>JADKGY010000001.1 GCA_016722045.1 Candidatus Opimibacter skivensis
ATTAATTTGGAAAATTTAATTATTAAAGACACTAATATTAATTCAATCATATTTATTAAAAATCTAAGCCCGGTTATTTTTGAAAGTTCAATAAATCCTTGGTTTGTACCAAATAAAATCCCTGGATATGAATTATTTAGTGGAACTAAAAAATTTGATTTTTCTGAAATAAGGGAAGTAAAAATTGAATGTGTTGAAGAATTGTCTGAAGAAGCTATTCGAAAAGAGATTAAATTAAAAGCGTTATTCGCAACAGAAGATTATTTAAAACAAATTATAACAAATTTGAATAAGGATATTAAAGACATAATAATAGAGGTGGATATATTGGATTTAAAATGTGGAATCACTTTTAAACGATGGAATGTCGAAGATATAGAACTTGGGAATTTGGATGCATTTATTTCAGATTTTAAGCAAAATAAGGTTTAAACATGATAAAAGATACACTTCATTAGAAGACAGAGCATTCTTTTGGAATATTTTCGACAAATTAAAAGATTATTTTATTAAAAACCTAAATGATAAAAGGTTACTAAATTCAGATCTGCTTAATCTTAAACAAATAATTTATAATTGATAATCTTCAGTAATAATTAGATTATGTACACTATCATCAAGTAGGTTAAGAATCTTTTTCATAGTTTCTCCGCTATTGACGATATCTTCAATTCCGTCATATGGATATATATCAATATAGCGATCACCTACTAATATGCATCCTTCTACCTGATTTTTTCCTCCTTCACCGTCAACATGATTTCCTATATGAAAATAAATTTGGCTCCGGTTTTCAACATCTAATATGTGGAGAACAGGTCCTAATTTTTCTGATTCATGCTTCTCTACTTCATATTCTTTAGCAGGAATTGAACTGATATATCTTTGATTATCTTTGAATGGTAGTTCAAGTGTTAAGCATTCATAAATTTTATTTCCATTGTTATTAAAGAGTTCAAGTTTTCCTTTTGTGTTATGTGTATTTACACTTTCTCTGATTAAAAGTAAGGTAGCCATGGGCAAATTTGGTTGTTAATTATTTTGTTAGCTTAAATAAATTGACAATATAATTATTTATTTGAATTTGTATCAAATAAGTAATATTTAGTAATCATAATTAATTTTGTTAAAAACAATACATTACCTAGATATTTGACTATGCACTATCTCTTAATGTTCATAAATATTGGGTGCTAAATGCTGATTCCTAATCTTGTTAATTCTCCACTTTCTTAAGTATTGTTACCCAGAGAGATTGCACTTTTATGTAAACCAGTAATTATAGACACAAGCTACATCAAAGGTATTATTACTTATTTCTGACTGATAAGTGAACTAATTTAATTCCACCATCACGGCTACATATTTTGAATATCCTTTATATGGGCTCTTGCCTTGTTGTACGCCTACTATCTGTTCTGGTCTTTCAGTAGTCCCATTAGGGTCATACAAGTAAGCTACTACCGGCAAATTTGGATCAAATTGTCGCAATTGTTCAATGAGTTGTGAGACTGTCATAAAAGATGGGTTTGTTCAGATTATTAATAATTGAAATTAACATTTACGTGATTCGATTTATACAATGAACATTTACAAAATTCCCGATATTATATTAAAAAAATAAGCAATAAATCGCTCATATATTCTCCTTATGTAATAGGAGAAAGTTTGAAATCATCAGTTTGAATATTTGCAGAATACGCATCATAAAGATTTTTAAGTTTTTGTACTCTTCGGACTCCTTTGGTAAAGCATCCATTTGTTTTTTACCTTTTCTCCTTTTTAATTTATAATTAGAATCATTATAAGTTTCATTGCATCTTGAAGTACGCTTGTGATTTCCGTTTGCTTATCACCTCCATAGAACTGTTTTATATGATGCAGATGCTATTGTTGGTGAAAATGCTTCAAGATTCTCTCTTTTCGCACCATTTAATATTACAATTAAATAAGGAGCATATCCTTTATATTCTGTCTTATCATTCTTGTTAACCAATCTAAGTTGAGGTGCTTGATCTTCGAATAAACCCAATTCAAGTTCTGAAAATTCATTTTTATCTTTTTCATTATAAATAATAAACTCTTTTGGTTCGGTGGAAGGTATTATTGGAGAGTTGAATGTAATAGGTATTGATCCTGATAAATTAGGCTGACCTGAGAAAAGTGCCTCTCCCTAATTTAGCACCAATTTAACCAATTGACCTCCGCCTAATAAGTAAGGTGCTGCAGGTATAAAAACTGGTATTCCTGCAGCTGATGTAAGTAGGTTTCCTATAGTATCAAATAATCCACCATTAAAATTATCAAACATAATTTCAAAAGAAACAACTGAACTATCCGCATCCATCGCCGGAGAATAATAAACCAAAGGTGTTCCATCCGAAAATGCCTCAAATTGTTTAAAATCATTTTGGTTAACATTTTTAGCTTTAACATTTATCGCTCGTGAAGTGCCTGTAAAAGTTAAAGAATTCTTTATTCCACTCACAACTATCATATCCTTTTTCCCACCTAAGAATTTCTTATAATCTCCTGTGTAAACAGTTGCGATTTCGATACTTAATGGTTTTCCAATGCCTATTGGTTCAAAATCTTTTCTTAAACTCTTTTGTAAGTCTGGAAGGGTATTCACGGCAATTTCCCTGTCCGTGAATGTCATCATCTTATTTGAGGTTTTCAAGTCTTTAATTACCCCATAAGAAGCCATTTCGCCACTAATAGTTTTGTTAAATAATTCCTCAGGATTTATGAGGGAATTGCCAATGATAGAAAAAGTTGCCATTAGAGTTGGTTTTATTTATTATAGAATAATATAGAATTAGTAACTTGATATGAGTCCAAAAAAAACAATTGGGAAAAATTATATTTAAAGGTTTCTATTGTTTTAAAAGTAGTAATAAGTACAATTGATATTTAATTTTACAACCAAAGATTTGATTTATTGATAATATTATTTATTATCATTTTTATAGAGTAATTGATATTTATTATCGGATCTCCGTCTTAACTTTTATTTTCAGTTTATTGTAAAGTTAATATTCCATTTTATAAATGCAAACTTAAATCAAAAAATATTTATTAAGACATAAAAATTCTTAGATTGTCGATTCTCCATACTTTAAATCATGCCCCCTCCAAAACCCTCTTCAGAGGTTACACCGATAACCCCACTTACCTATAATTCCATCTCTACTGGCCTAAAGTATTAAAACTTAAACCTCTAGGGTATCCGGGATGATTATAGGCGCAGATTGATTTATTCATGACTTATTATCATATTTAGATTGGTAAATAGTTTTTATTCGTATTTACCTCAACACCGTCACCTCCCCCCTATAAACCCTGCTATCCCCATTCACAAAAACAACCTTCGCCAGCCAGGTAAAAGCTCCCTGAGGTAGATCTTCACCAGTATTGTCGAGCCTTCCATTCCAGCTCTCAGAAGGATGCTGCTCTTCAATGGCCGTACTATGCCATACCCGCTGACCCCAGGGAGAATAGACCGATATGTCATATGATGCTAAGCCGATACCTACCGGCTTGAAGACACGGACAAGTCCTTCGCCATGATCAGGGCTGAAAGCATTTGGTGCGAAAAATGTAGTAAGCCACTCCGGGCTGACATCCTGAATCGAAGTATCGATACAAGTAAATGCTCCTCCATTGTCATTGAATGCATACAGAATAACCTGAACCGGACGATTGATGTCATATTCATGGAGAGGATCCAACTCAAGAGATGATGTACTATCTCCAAAGTCCCAGAAATCACGGTCAAAAAGGGTAGATAGATTCTGAAACTGGATATCGCCCAGTATGCCTGGATCCTGATTAGCTATATAAGTGAAATCTGCAGTAGGTAATTGATAGACATAAATACCCGGATCAAGAGTTAGGGTGTCCTGGCAATAGTCATTGTAGATGGCGATCAGAGTCAACGCATAAATACCCGGATCACTTATATGTATAACCGGATCAGGGTCTTTTGAAAAAAACTGGTCATTTAGAAACCAATTGTATTCATTGGTATGGAGCGATTGATTGATGATTTCAATAGGCTGGTCCTGGCAATATAATTGTTCGTTAAGTGTAAAATCAGCCAGGGGTTGTTCGTAGATGGAAACAGGAAGATTCGAAGTGTCTTTACAAAAATGAATGGTATTTACAATCAATGTAGTCACATAATCTCCTGCTGACACATATGTATTAGTCGGATTATTTAAATCTGAATTATTACCATCACCAAACTGCCAACTGTAATCAACACCACCTGCAGATGTATTATTGAAAGTGACATCAACAGGGACACCACAATCATTTGATTTTGTAATGTCGAAAGACGCAACCGGAAGTGGATAGACCTGAATGATAGAGTTGGACGTATCATCAGGACAACCATCAATATTAATCGCAGTCAGGGTGATATTGAAAGTGCCACTGTCAGGAAAGATGTGCGAAGGTAAAGGATCTAATGATGTATTGCCATCTCCAAAATCCCATAGATATTGAGTGCTTGCTGTTGATAGATTGTTGAAGTCAACTGACAGTGGGGCACATCCGGAAGTCTGATCGGCCATAAAGATTGATACAGGAGATGCTGAGACGTTGATTGTATTCATGAACGTATCCCTACATCCGAAATTATTTTCTGCGACAAGTGAGATTTGATAAGTCCCTGAAGTATCCGGAAGATATCGGAGAGTATCAATCGCAAAAATTGAACCATTGACAGTCCAGTAAAATGAATTCGCTCCACTTGATAAATTAGCCGGAGAAATAGTGTCATATCGTTCGCAATAGAGTTGATCGACGATCATAAAATCACTTACCGGGACCGGAAATGTTGTAACAGAAATAACAGTCGTTTCACTATAGCATCCGAATGGACTAAAAGCAAAAGCCTCCACCTGAAAATTTCCACTTTGTGTAAACGTGTGCTGTGGCGAATAATTATTATCCACAGGAGTACCATCATGAAAATTCCACACATAGGTCAGATTCTGAGGACCTGTATTGATAAATGAAACAGCGTATGGAGGACATCCATTGAAAGGATTATTATCTATGACTACTATCGGCTTGGGATGAATATCAAGATTTTGTGTGAACGTAAATGGACAGCCATTGATCAATGAACTTGCTGAAAGGGATACAAGGTAATTGCCAGGTGTATCATAAGAATGTACAGGACTAAATAATGTGCTTTGGTTGCCATCACCAAAATCCCAAATGACACCTGTGACATCTGTTGACAAATTTTGAAATGTAATAACCGCATCCTGACACAAAACAGGATCGACAGTAAAATTGACATAGGGAGCTGGAAGAACATTTATGTATGCCGTATCAAAGTCAGATCCACATCGAGATGCAGTGAGGATGATCGTGTGCAGACCTGGAGTATCGAGAATAAATACCGGATCACTAGCAGTGCTTCCTGTAACCTGTCCATCCGGATTTATCACCTGCCAACCTATTGTTGCGCCTGGAGTTGAAATCGAGTGAGCTGTAACGGTAAGTGGTTGGCATCCGGTGGTGGTATCTATCTGTATAAATGCAGTGACGTCAGGCGGATATACGGTGAGCACCTGAGATTGTGTGTCCATGCCACAAACATTTGAAGCTAAAAGTTGAATAGTGAACAGCGAAGTGCTATCGTGAGGAGAAGTGTACGTATGTGACGGAGGAACTGAATCTGTAGAAAAAGTTCCGTCACCCAGATCCCATTGCCAAGTGTCAGGATTGCCAACAGTGGCATTTCCAAAATCAATAATCACGGGTGAACAGCCTTCATCCACATTAATTCCAAAATCAACAATAGGATAAGGATGAATTAAAGCAGTATCAAAATCCGAAACCACTGCACAACCATTTGAAACCTGCAGCTCTATGATAACCAGTGAGTCATCCGGAAATCCGCCGAGTGTAAGCAATCCGGGATCAGGACCGGAAATGGAATCTCCGGCAATCAACCACAATTGGTTGACAATCTCTCCCGAACTTGTGTTGATGATATTGATTGGAAAGGGAGCGCATCCCTCATCTGTAACCAGATCGAATGAACCAATAGGTGGTGATGCAACATGAACGGGAAGACTATCGCTATTCACACAACCATATTGTGATATCACATTTAATGAAATTACGAAATCACCGCCCATCGAAAATGCATGAGATACCATGCAGTCTGAAAACAAATTACCATCACCGAGATTCCATGCATACGATGAATTGACATCACATGTGTCCGGAGATAATGTAAATGATGTATTGATGCATGTAATGCCATTTAAAAAAATGCTGGCATCAGGTAAAGAATGAATGATGAGTTCCACACGATCACAGGCACGACATGCACCGGGTGTCATATCTTTTACACAATAGAAATACGTATAGGTTGAGTCCGGCTGAAGCGACAGCAAATCAATAATTCCGGTGATAGAATCTGTAAGCGCTGTGCCCGTCCATACACCACCGGCAGGCGTAAATCCAGAAAATGTATACGTTGTAGATTGGCCCTGGCACAATGAAACATCCGGACCAGCATTAAGACTAATCCCTGGATCATTGATGGTTACTTGCAGAGAGTCTTTTCGTTCGCATGATGTACCTGGTTGGAATACAAATTTATAAATATGTGCTCCGACACCTGCCTGATATAAATTAATCAGGCCTGTATTTGTATTTACTCCGGGTCCACTCCAATTGCCTGTCAGATTACTTTGCAGTTGAAAGACTGAATCCTGAATACATAAAATCGTATCGCCTGAAATCTGTAAAACAGGTGGGGCGATGATTTCGATGATAGCAGAATCGGATACTGAACAAGGACCTGATTCATATGTAACATAGATGTGTTGAAAGCCTGAAAGACCCATGCCGTTTATCGTGCCATTTGAAGGCAATCCATTTACAGTCCAGATTAAATTTCCTCCAGTTGGCGAAACTGAGAGTTGAAGTATGTCTGAGAGATTGCTTACTGCATTGACGTCGCAGAGAAGGGAGGTGTCTAATAGTGTAAGTGTAGGAAATGCCTGGACATCTACATTAGCTTCTGTTAGTACATTGCAGCCGTTGACATCCATATATGCGTACGTTGGATGAAACAGACCGACTCCTGAAGTGTCCGGATTAAACAGACCGTTGCTGTTGACAATGCCAGGGCCTGACCAGATACCACCTGAGGGATTTGCAATAAGAAGGACAGGAGATGAGTCTTCGCATAAAGCAGTATCCTGAACTGTGACAATTACTGAGGATACGACAGTCACGGAAAGATTTGATGATGCGGTACAAGTCCCATTCATTGCTGAGTAGGTGAGTGTATAAGTTGCGTTTGGTAAAACTACACCTGGATTAAAAATGCTATCGGAAATTATTCCCGGACCAGTCCACATCCCACCGGGTGGAAGAGCATGGAGTGTGTCGGGCATTGAGCCGCTGCAGTATACGGATGGAACTATTGGTAGAGTGATTATAGGAAGAGCATTTACAGTTACAGTTGTTGAAACAGTTGATGGGCCGCATTCACTTTGTATGGTCAGAGATACATTATGAATTCCAGGTGTTGAAAAAGTGATATTGGTTGGATGGGGTAGAGTTGAAGTTGCGGGAGTGCCTCCTGAAAAAGTCCATAGGTAAGATTGGATTTGGTTTTGACCTGTGTAGTTAATGATAGGGTTATATGTTGCATTTGTGATGCATAATGTTGGACCTGGATTGAGATTTAGAGTGGGGCCGTCTAATACTACTATGTCTTGTGTCCAGTTATTCATTCCACATGCATTGACTGCCTTCAGTGATACGGTGTACGTTCCTACCTCTTTGAATTTAACCTGGATGTTATTTGAATTGAAATTCATTAATGTATCTGTGAACATCCATTTAGAAGTATCATTTGGTATTATGTTCCATGTGGTCACTCCGAATGTGGATGTAACATCATTGAATGCAAATACCTGGTCTACGCAGACGGTGTCATCTGCGGGAGTCCAGTTTACAGATGCTATTGGATTTCCCACTACGACAATGGAGGCAAATGCAGTATCGGCTCCGCATCCATTTGTAACAATTAATCTAATATTGTACATTCCCGGAGTTGAATAAGTATGAAGCGGATCGGATTGAGTGGATGTATTTCCGTCCCCGAATGTCCAGGAATATCCAGTCGCATTACATGAGGACTCATTCATTGCGACAGGAGAACTAATACAATATTGAGGAAGTAAGTTCAAAATTGCTTTTGGCCTTGGCCGGATATTTAATGTATATGACCCACTATGACAACTGATTGAAGTATCGCAAACTAAAACTCCTTTAAAACATATATTATAAAAATGATTAGGCAAACACAGCAACGAATCTGGGATATGATAGCGGTGCCTACCTGCAGATTGATCCCAGATAGTATCCGTAATATTTGGTTCCCAGAAAATGACATAATAGGTAAACACATTTGGACTTGTATTGGTAAGAACAAATTCTTCTCCTTCGCAAGGATTATTACCACCTGAAGATGAAAACCCTACATTCACTTGCCCACACCCACTTGAAGCACAACTGCATTCTTGAGCAAACGTGAGATTTAAATTTAAACAAAATTGAATAAATAATATACTAATTATTTTTATACCAAATATTCTCATAAAGTTTCTTTTTCGCCGGCGAAATCCTTGAATACCTGCATATAGGTTTGTCACTATAATCTATATCATCACCTTTGCCCATCATACGACATACCGGGCTGTTTCTAAAATGTTTCTTTATCCCAATCTCTATGAGTGGGCTGACAGTATTGCGTAATCCTGAACTATTGAATGAGTATGTTAAATAAAAATCAATTCTGTTTTTACCCAGATAAGGACGAAATAATGCTGTGGTTGAAATCCAGTTTGTGTTTTTTTGACCACCACCTAGTGATTGTTGATGTAAGTAAGCTCCTACTCGAAGTGCATCTGCTATGCCAAAATCAACTCCGTATTGCATATAATGCAGGGCTTGTTGTTTCTCATATAAAAAAAGTGGCTTGATACTTACAAACTGATTGAAGGAAGCACCTGGAATCAGTTCAAAATCTGCATGGATAGAAAATTTAGGTGACTGCGGAGGAAAAAGACCTAAGATGGATTTTCCGTATCCGATATTTTTATTTTGTCCGAGGCTATAGGCATTGTGCATGCTGGCTCCCACATTGATGATGATGGCATTATACTTTTGTTTATTCAGCACCATCTGGATGACACCACCTAAACCTGGTTGGAAGTAACCGTTGGTAAGATTCTCATCAGGTGGTGAAAAGTTTGTGGGGAAAATGATACCATACTTTGGATCCAGTTGATCTGAAAAAACAAGTTTTAGAAAATCTATTTTCTGCCAACCGTAACTTATGCCTGCCCCAAGACGAATATTGATTTGGTTGTCTTTATTAGAGACAAGTGGCAGGTTGGCAGAAACTTGTGGTGAAATTTCATATGTGGTAAGCAAGCCATTACCTTCCTGGTCCCAGAGTCCGTTAATGCCATAATCGAGGATGCTGCAGGGGAGACTTTCTTCATAACTTAATAAAGCTGTTTGATAAGCGGGGCTTCCTTTGGTCACCCACTCATTGCGATAAGCGAGGCTTATGGATTGAGATCCACCGCTACCTGCTAAAGCCGGATTGAATAGTCCGCTATGTTGACGGAATAGGAAGGTGGCTGGATCCTGGGCAAGAAGAAGACCAAATGCAAGGAAGAAAAATGAAGTAAAAACTATTTTACGCTGGCTCATTAAAATTTGATAAGAAATGCATTAAAAAATCCTACTCCACAAATCTTCCCAAAAAACTATATCTATTAAATTCAAAAAAACTGAAACACTTTAATCTATTCAGTAAAAGATGGAACAATGTACACTAATATTTTGAGACCATGGTATATAAAAATGGAAGAAATGATGGAATGACAATGGCATCAGATTACAACCTATTTCGCAAAACCGAGTTTTGCTGACGCCATGACGTAGGCACAGCCTACGCCAAACCGTTTGGTTTTTTATTGCTCGCTGCGCTCGCAATAAAAACGTATGAAAAAATGGTGGGGTCTTGGGCGTGAGGTCGCCCCGGCGTTTGCCCGTATAGGATGAGATTGGAGCAACGCAGGGGGGGCAGCGTGAGGAAAAGGCAGAAAGGCGGAAGGGGCTGAAAAGAAAACGCCTCCTTTGGGGAGGCGTTGACCCGAGGATTAGCCTTTGGGGATGTGCTTTGGTTTAAAGATATGCAGAATTCAGGATGTGCGTAACCTTTCATTTCATCTATAAGCCTTTCAAATGCGTCAATCAGACCATTTTACCTTTTGGTATCATTCCCTTATCTTTATTAGAGAATTGACTATATTTTTTAAAAATGGATCTGCTTCAACTTGTAAAACATGAAATCAAAGGCATTGACCCTAATGCTGAAGTAATTCTATTTGGGTCCAGAGCGAGAGGAGACTTCCGGGAAGATTCTGACTGGGATTTCCTTATTCTCCTAAACCGCACTTTGGATCGGCCAATAAAGGAATTGATTTAGAAAAGCTGTCTGCTGCTAACCGTTTATATTATTCTTGTTTCTATATCGTCTCAGCATATTTGGTTTTGAAAGGAATAAAGTCTTCGACCCATTCAGGCCTTAAATCAGCTTTCAATCAAGAGTTAGTCAAAGCAGGCAAAATTGATAAATCGGAAGGTCTCCTTTTTAACAAACTCTTTTCAATACGGCAGCAAATCGATTATGAAGACTTTGTTGACATTTCCAATCAGGAATTAAGTCCTTTAATTCCTAAAATTAAACAACTGATTGATGACATTAAAAAATTAATCAGTACTGATACAGATGCATAATATTAATGATTGAGGAGGAATCAATTCAAATCGATCTGTTTAAATCTCTCTTTAAAGGCAGAGAAGATGTGTTTGCTGTGCGTTGGGAAAAAGGAAAGAATTACGGCTATATGCCCTCTTATCAATATGATCCTTATTTATTCAGGCTCCATAAACTGCAGGGTGGTTCATTAAAGACGTATCCCGATAAAAACTACCTTCCTTTCACCGATACCCAGCTCAAAAAACATTTAAATGGAGAACAGTTAATTGGCATCTATCCTCTTCTACAGGACAATTCATCCTGGTTTATTGTCGCTGATTTCGATAAAGATAAATGGTTCGAAGAATGTCTGACATTTACAAATAAATGTTACGAAAAGGGCATAGCTGCATATATAGAAAGATCTCGTTCCGGAAGGGGTGGATATGTTTGGGTGTTTTTCGATCAATCATATCCTGCACTAAAAAGTCGGAAAATATTTATTCATCTACTTGAGGGATCTCATCTTTTTTCTGCCTTCGATAAAAGCTCAAGTTTTGATCGCCTGTTTCCGAATCAGGATTACCTGTCCGGTAAAGGATTGGGAAACCTTATTGCTTTACCATTTCATAAATCTTCGATGGAACAAGGAAATTGCTGTTTTGTAGATGAGCATTTAAAACCTTTCGAAGATCAATGGAAATTTTAGCATCTATCAAAGAGTGCCCGTATCACATCTTGATTCAATCTATCAAAGTCTTCCAGATAGTAATTCCTTACCTGCAAATACAATATTCAAAAATTCAGGTAAGCTGAATGTATTACTGGATAAATCCGTATATCTCAGTCGCTCAGGAATAACAACAGCATTGCTTAATTTCCTGAAAGAGGAACTCAATTTTGTCAATTCGGAATATTTCATCAAAAAGAAAACTGAAAGAAATACATGGGGCACTGAAAGATATTTCAGGTTTATTGAGGAAACCGAACACGAAGTTATTGTTCCAAGAGGTTTTATTGGTACACTTCTCCGGTTTTGTAAACAGGAAAAGATAGATTTTGAATTTCAGGATTGTAGGAAAAAACTAAATCCCAAGTCATTCACATTTAATGTAAACCTTCGTTCGCATCAGAACTCCGCAATTGAAGCAACTTTTCGAAAAGATTTTGGAGTAATTTCAGCACCACCAAGGTGCCGGAAAACAGTGATTGGTTTAAAATTATTGAAGAGAAACAACAACCGGCTTTAATCATTGTGCACCGAAAGCAGATTATGGATCAATGGATAGAACGGATTCAATCCTTCCTCGGAATTCCGAAAAGTGAAATTGGTAGTATAGGACAAGGAAAGGCAAGACCGGTAAATCGATCACTGTAGCCATGATTCAAAAGTTTGAAAAAGTATCTGGAAAAACCAGATCTCACAGAATTTTCTCAATCGTTCGGAACTATTATTATTGATGAGTGTCATCATGTACCGGCCGAAACCTTCAGGAATACCATTTCAAAACTTTCAACTTATTATTTCTATGGATTGACATCTACACCTTTTCGTAAGGGAAATGATGGGAAATTAATATTTATTCATATCGGAGATATTATTTCGGTAATCAAACCTCAGGAGATCGAAGGACATAAACAAGTGAAAATTGTCATTAGAAATACAACTCTGGATATGCCTTTCAATCCTAAAACAGATTTGTTTGAAACCTTATCAAAAGTTTTAATCCATGATACGGCCAGAAACAAACTCATATTAAGAGATATTGGAGATGAGCTTAACAAAGGCAAAAAGGTCATTATTATTACAGAAAGGAAAGAGCATATTGATACTTTACACCAATTTTTAAAAGCATCTTTTGAAACCATTTTATTAACAGGCGAAGACAATGATAAAGACCGGAAAATAAAATGGAAGCGACTCGTTGGAGGAGATTACCAAGCTTTGATTACAACAGGACAGATGTTCGGAGAAGGAAGTGATCTGCAAAACGCCTCCGTCTTATTCCTGGTGTATCCATTCTCTTTTAAAGGAAAACAAATCCAATATATCGGAAGGTTCAGCGCAGGAATAGCTCCTGTAATATATGATTATCGCGATATTAAAATTGACTACCTGAATCGGATGTTTTTGAAAAGAAACACCTACTATAGGCATATTGACAAACAAGCTTCACTTTTTGATGAGCAAGAAGTTATTGAAAATGAAACAAAAAATATTTTTACAATTGAGAAAAAAGTTAAAATCAATATTGAAGACCTTGACTTTCGTTATGGAGCGATAGCTTTCAAATATAAAGCCATTGAAAAAGGAATCGATCTTGAGTTTGAAATTGAAAATGATGAAGTGCGACCCGAATTTGATATCCTGAAACCCTATTTTGCCCGTGTATTAAAAACACAGAACATTGAAGCCGTTATTTTTGCCGAGTTTGAAAATGATTTGCTAGTGGCACAAACAGCAACTTCATCTGATTTGGAAAGGATAAATGCCGAAATTATTGAAAGAGTAAAATTCAGGTATATTGATAAAGTTATTCTTGGCAAAAAGCATTCACTGGATGATAGTACTAGCCTATTGGAGGTAGGACAATTGCAGAACGGTGGATCCGGGAGCACATTGTTTAGTTCAGGGGTAGACCTACTGAACGATCTCTTAAAGAACAAGCATGTTAAGCATTATCGGCAGTTAAGATATTTGTCTTCAAAACATGATGGTGAGACTTTGAAACTCCGTTTTGTATTGAATCCCTTTTCATTTGTATTCCTTTTGCCCGGAAAAGAACAATACCATATCGTTCTTGAAACACTCGACACAGAAGAAGCTACATATATCTGGCATCTAGACAAAAATAATGCAGATAATATCCCAAAAATTGGTAGTTATTGATCAGGACTTAAACATGATTAAAAACCATGGCCGGCAATATTTTCTTGAAGGTCAGCCAAAGGATTTTAGTCGTGTAATGCATGACTATACTGAAGAAAGAAAAGGATTTATTGTTTGGAAAGATCTGTTGGAGGAGAGATTGATTTAGATGAATGATTCCGAATGCGCAAAACCGAGTTTTGCTGACGCACAAGCGTAGATACAATCTACGCTTAAACGTGTTGTTTTTATTGCTCGCTGTGCTTGCAATAAAAACGTATGAAAAATGGTGGAGTCTTGCGCGTGAGGTCGCCCCGGCGTTTGCGCGTATAGGATGAGATTGGAGCAACGCAGGGGAGGGGGCAGCGAGAGGAAAAGGTAGAAAAAGCAGAAAGGGCAGAAAAGGCAGAAAAGGCAGAAAAGGCAGAAAGGCAGAAAAGGAAACGCCTCCTTAGGGGAGGCGTTGACCCAAGGGGATTAGCCCTTGGGGATGTGCTTTGATTGCAAAGATATGGAGGTTTCGCGACCTACTCCGTATCGCAAATCGCGATTTGCGATATTTTCAATTAGCAAACTGCATGTTTATTTTCCCGACAATTATCTTTTCGCAAAACCGAGTTTTGCTGACGCACAAGCGTAGATACAATCTACGCTTAACCATATCGTTTTTATTGCTCGCTACGCCCGCAATAAAATTTCTTCCTCAAGGCACAGCCTTGAACACGCAAGGACGTCGGTCAACCGACGCCCAACATTTTGCGTTTTTTATTACTCGCTGCGCTCGCAATAAAAATTATAATTGCGTCGCATTTAAAACGGGTTGTAGAGACGACGATTTACGGTTGGTGAGCTGTAGCACGAGGTTGAGTTTAGCAAGTCGAACCATCGCGTCTCCGATAACGGTATCGTTTTATTTCTCGCTGCCAACGCAATCAATCGCGCTTCAATTCAAAAATAACATTCTGCCTATTGCCTAGTGCCTATTGTCTATTGGCTTTTGCCAATTGCTTATTGATATCCCGGATTTGCGTTGGTTTCATTTTGCCCTTAATCCCGCTTTAATGTTCTTGTCGTATTTATCCATAATATTCCATTGATTCACTTTATATGGTCTCGCTAAAAGACCTGCCGGCAATTTCAGTTTTTCGCTTAGTAACCATACGTGTTTTAAAGTCAATGGAGACTTATAGGATAAGATCTTACTGGCTGTTGATTTTGAACCAAAATAGGGAATAAGGTCCTGCTGACGGAGACCCATGTACTCCATTTTCATTTTGATCACCTCAATAGGATCTGCATCTTCAATTGGGAAATTCTCTTCCTCATATTTATGTATAAGTAGAGCCAATAAATCAAATTCATCACTATCCTGTGATCCCGGAGCAGCATCAAAAATTTCTTCAAAACGCTTTATCGCTTTATTGTAATCCTTTTCGTTTTTAATAATCGTCCAGTTCATTTTACTATTTTTTGGAATTGATCGTATGGACGGATGTACCTAACCGTTCGTAATCTTTGTGCCAGCCGATCCATTTAATGAATGCAGTATTTTTGCGTAATTCAAACTCAGTATAATTCTCAGATCATTGCCTTTTACATCGATGCATAATCTGTTGTTTTTCAAAACATCAACGTTTCGCGAGCCGAAAGTTTTTACGGCATCCAGTGGCTTACTCCAGCTTTGGCTCTTTAAGATAGTATACCAAGTGCTTAGACTGCGCTTTGTCATTGGATGATCATCGTAAAATTTCCGGATCGTTCTAAACGCAATAACCCTCATGATCTGAACATTAAAGATATTTAGTAAGTTTCGTTAAACGAAACTTTTTTAATTAACTATTTTACCTTTTCCGGTCCTTTGCTATAAATGACTGCAAGTAAGCCATTTGCTACCACTGAAGGTTTACCACTGGCTACCACTATATAGAAATTTGGATTCATTTACTGTAAATCAAATTCTGCCTAAACAGATAAGGTATACAACCCTTTTACCACAAACTTAGAAAACATAGGAAGCCACATAGAAACTTGAATTAAGAAATTAGAAATTGAACTACAAAGTACCCCGGGGTTTGCGCGGAGGATGGATGAGCGAAGGGGAGACACAGCCGGGAGAAACTGAAGCCTTCGAGACTTGTCGAGAAGCAGCGAAGTGACAGGGCAAATCACTCCTTCCTCTTCATCCCAAACTTCTCCTCAAGCAACTGTTCAATTTTTCTATAACTGAGTCCCTACTTTCATCCTGATCAATATGCATTGAATCAAGTGCATCACCTACCATGTCCATGATTTTGTCATACCTCGCGAATACCTTCCTGCATTGTATTTCATCACCGCTTTCCCAATAGTTGCTTTCATCGTAGAGGTCAAAGTGGGCGAAATATTTTTCTGAGAGGTAACGAAGAAATTTGATGATGGCAATGTGCGTTTCAACACCGGCATATTGCGTTTTGGTAAAGACTCCGCCTACAGCTTCTTCAGGTATATCCTCACCAGTGGTTTCCTGAATGTAGGAATACAAGATCGGATTGATCAGCATTCCATGATCGATGTGAAATGTAAGCCAGATGGGTTCGCTGCCCTCTGGTGAAATCAATACGCCATCCAATGGCGTGTCAGCCACTGCCGGCAATCGTTGATAATGCCATTGCATACTAATCGCAATGTCCGTGGCTTCGTCAATAAGTGATTGCAGATCTGATGGATTCCGGAGCTTGCCGGAATAATGAATGGTAAGTCCCATGTTTCAACTGGTGATTTAAAAGGGTGAATAAAATTGTTTTCGAATGGAAATTAAGGAGAAACAAACAATTTTAAATTATTTTTCAAAAATTTCTTAATCGCAACGGAGTTTTGCTGACGCCCAAGCTTAGGCAGAGCAAGCTAACGGTGTAGATTTATTGCTACTACGCTCGCAATAAAAATTATAGCGTCGTAAAATGGTCGTAGGCTCGGGTTTTTGCTCGCGCCAGAAAAATGGAGAACTCGTGGGGCCGGGGTTTGCGTGTGCAGGATGAGCGTGGTGCAACACAGGGAAGGGGGCAGCGAGAGGGAAGGGAAATGCTTATTACTCAAAACCGAGTTTTGCTGACGCTCAAACGTAGATACTCTACGCTTAACCGTATTGGTTTATTGCTCGCTGCGCTCGCAAAAATTGTTGAGATAAAATTGCATTGAATCTTGCACCCCCCTTTTTTAGGGGGGTGGGGGTAGAATCAATTCAAATAAAATCCGACTATTTCTTTTTTTGGTGGTGGGGTATGGAGATTCTCAACCACATCCATGGGATCCATGCGCCTTAGCAAATCCATGATGCGTTCATCCATGATTTCCCCTGATCTTCCGATTTCTCCGACCCGTCCATCCAGTGCGTCAAGTCTGCAGATCATCTGGCCTACCCATTTTTCCATAAAACGGAATTCATTTTCACAACAAACCTTATCGTTAGTCTCCCAATACTGGCTTTCATCGACGAGGCTGAATGCTGAAAAATAGGTATCGCTCAGATGACGCAGGTAGGTGATGATCTGCATATGCATCGTGGCACCGGCAAAATGCGTTTTCGTCTCCATAAGGTGATCTTTCTTTATCCGCTTCCCCATATGCCTGGAAAATTCATAATCTTCCGGTGAGACAAGCTGATGATTGTCAAGGAATGTCATCCATATCGGCTGACTTCCGGTGGGTGCAAATGCTATGCCTTCAATCGGAACTTCGAACGATGGCAGGATTTTTTCATAACCCCATTTCATCTGGGTGCATTGGTGAATAACATCTTTGATGAGAGAAGGTAATTGCTCCATAGACCGGAGCCTGCCGGAATAAAAGATTGTGATACCCATGACAACTGGTGAGTTAAAGGGTGAAGGAATTTGTTTTCAAATGAAAATTAAGGAGAAACAAACAATTTTACAAATTATTTTTTCAATAAAATTAATAATCGCAAAACAGAGTTTTGCTGACGCCAGAATGCAAAATGTGGACTATTCCTTACCTTAAATCCCGGAAATTATCTGCAATCATTCTACATTATGAATTCAATCTTTTTCAACTTATTGTTTTTTCTATCCGCCGTCTCACTCAGAAGCCAATCTTTCACTACTGACACCTTTCCAAATGGCATTTATTATACCCTGGAAGACTTAACAATCACACACCTGAGATACCCACTAAAATCCGGCGACTGAACCTGGATGTTCCTAAATCAAAAGCTTTTAAGGATACGATCGTGGATCATGTATTGTTCCTGGATAAAGACAACGATCCCATCACCAAAGTCTTTGCTATTGTCAATAAGGGAGAGATCTATTTCCAGGAGAAAGCAATTCGTCAATATCTTATGGATGGCTTTGGAGGAAAGAATTCTGCCAATAAATCCAGGTTTCACAGGATACAGGAGCGTGGCAGATATTATTACGGTGAAACATATTATGCTTCTGGTGATGGCCAAGTTGCAGCCATGGCTATGCTGTTTGGTGTACTGGGAGGTCTGGCGCGCTGCGCTTCAGATGAAGGCACAATATTTCAGGTGCCATTTGTATTCGACACTAAGCTCAACAAGTTCTTTGTTTTGGGATCACGGAAGAACATTCAACTTTTTTGGATACCTACCACCGGACTGGCTTTGAAGTGGGAAAAGGAAAATTGGATTATGAACTTATACGATCCCTTATTATTCAATTCAATAAAAATGAAGGCGAAGGTAAAGGCTGAGAGAAAAATTGATTGTGAGTAAATTTATTTACGCAAAACGGAGTTTTGCTGACGCACGAATGTAGAAACAATCTACCTCAACCGTATCCTTTTTTATTGCTCGCTGCGCTCGCAATTCCCGTTCACTTCAGGCAGCCAATCCACAACCACCGTATCTTTACACCATGTCTTCTCTTTACAAAGTTTGTTTCTATCTCATCTTTCTTCTCTGCACACACCATGCGATAGGTCAGCCATGGATGGATTCGACCTACTTAAGCAAAAGCCATTATCGATCAGGATACCCTAATTTTTATGATATCCAAAAAGCATTTAACTCCTATGAAAATGAAATGGATTCTTTGCGTAATGAAGGAAATCGAGACGTAGAGGCAGAAGAAGCTGAAGAAGGGAAATTTCCCGGATACAATTTATTCAAACGCTGGGAATGGTTCAATCAACCCAGGGTATATCCTTCGGGAGAATTTCCTCTTGTCGAAACGGAACTTGCAACATATAAAAAATATCTGCGCGATACAAAGCGACTAAAACAGAACCACAGAGGCCCAAGATCAACTCCCGCCACCTGGCAAAATCTAAATACACCAATAGCCCCTGCAGGTCATATGACTGCAGGAGTAGGCCGCATCAACTGCCTGACGTTTATGCCTGGCAACAACATGATTCTCTTTGCCGGTGCTTCCTGCGGAGGTGTTTGGAAAAGTCTTGACGGAGGGATGACATGGGATGTACTCAACACAGACCAGCTTCCTTCTTTAAGTATTACAAGTATCGTCATTGATCCGGTCAATACAAACAATATTTACATTGCTACGGGAGATAATTTCACCGGCTTTCCGCTATCAGGGGTTTTGAAACAAGGTCATTATAGCGCGGGTATTTATAAATCAAATAATGGCGGCCTCACCTGGAGCCTGGCCGGTTTGCTTCATTCTCAAGCGGATGGATTTATTCCGCAACAATTAATCCTTGACCCTGTGACACCATCCATTATGCTTCTTGCTTCGAACACGGGAATCTGGAGGACTATTAATAATGGTACGAATTGGACACTGGTCAATAACGGCGGCTTTTTTTATAGTATTGAGTTTAACCCACTCAATCATAATGTAGTGTATGCCACAAACGGCATTGGACTTTATCGTTCAAATAATAATGGTGTAAGCTGGACATACAAAGGAGGCGGATATCCAAATACACTTGGCGGAAGAGTAAGTCTTGCCGTCACACCTGCTGATACCAACTATGTATATGTGTGGGGCCCGACTGCCGGATTTAAAAAATCAGTGGACGGTGGAAATACGTTGACCACGATGACGAATCCTGACAACATAGCACAACCTTATGGATATATCGACAGGGCCATCGGTGTATCCAACACGAATGCCATGGACGTCATGGTGGGCGGAATCCTCGTTGCAAAGTCATCTAATGGTGGGAGCACATGGACCGCGGCTACAGACTTTCAGGATATAACAGCGCCTAACTGGGTTCACCCGGACGATAAGAAAATAATATACGAGCCCGGAAGCGGTAGCAAATTGTATGTGCCTAACGATGGAGGAGTTTCAATCAGTCTTGATAACGGAACTACGTGGACAGATATCAGCGATGGTCTTCAGATCGCAGAGATATATAAAATCGCAAACGATACGCATGATGCAGATACACTTTATTTCGGAGCGCAGGATATCGGGACGTACCGGTGGGTCGCTGCCGATTCTTCTTTTCATGTATTGGAAGGCGGGGATGGATTTCAACCCCTGGTGGACCCTACAATTACGAACACACTTTTTGCGAGTTACCAAATAGGCAATCTGCGTAAATCGATCAACAACGGAGAAACCTTTTTCTCTGCATCACCCGGACAATATCTGTGGGATCCTCCGATCAAAATGAATCCGCTGAATCACAACACAATGTATGCAGGATGCGTGGGTGGTGTAAAGAAATCAATCGCAAGCGGTATACAAGGCACCTATATCAATATGTCCAGCAATGTACTCGCGAATATCATCGCGATGGATATCACAAAAGCAGACACCAATTATATCTACGCATCTTCAATCAACCAGATGATCAGAAGTGAAGATGGAGGTACAAACTGGACGGATATTACAGCAGGTCTTCCTGTTGCCAATGCAGCGATTACATACATATGTGCCAGCACTACGGATCCCAAAAAAGTGTTTGTGTCCTTTTCAGGTTACTCTGCCACCAATAAAATTTTTATGTCTGCGAATGGTGGCCTCAACTGGACAAACATAACCGGCAACTTATTGCCTAATGTTCCGGTCAATAGCATTACATATATGGATGGCAGTTATGATGGTGTATATATCGGAACTGACTTTGGTGTATTCTACCGTGATGGTCTATCTGCAGACTGGATGCCTTTCAATGATGGATTGCCAAATGTGATCGTCAATAGTCTTGACATCCAATATTCAGCATTGAAAATCAGAGCAGGTACATATGGAAGAGGATTGTGGGAATCAGATCTCGCTACGCAGATATCCCCTGTGATGACATGGGTAGGAAGTGTCTCTTCGAATTGGAACGATCCTCTAAATTGGAATCCTAAGGGAGTTCCAATTTTCAACCAGGATGTCATCATACCAAATGTAACAGCTCCCGCTCATTTTCCTATTGTGAATGTTACTGGATTAGCATGTAAAAGTCTTAGTGTTCAACCATCATCTATGGTTACGATACTGGCGAGTAAAAAGCTTGAAGTGAGAGGCTGAGGCTGAGGCGAAGGCTAAGGCCAAATAATTTAGAAAAGCTTTATGGAATTGAATTTCAACACAGTATCACAAGTCTCGATATGTGATATGCTTTTTTAGCCAGTTACGTTCATACTTTCTCGACAATTTCTGCTTCGCAAAACCGAGTTTTGCTGACGCACGAACGTAGATAGAATCTACGCTCAACCGTGACTTTTTTTATTGCTCGCTGTTCTTGCAATAAAAATCCTCATTGCAGAAATAATAAATGGTCGTAGGTAGGCGACCTCGTGGCTAAATTTTTTATTATTCCTTCTTCAACATTTTCTTCACATCCTCCCATGCCGGATGCTTAATCCCCGCTTTTTCCATTTCATCAATATCGGATAAGAAGATCACACGCATCAATTGACCATCGGTATGTACTACATCCTTGTATTGATCATAGATGGCTTTGCCTTCTACTACTTTGTTCTGAAGGATGAGGGAATGGGCGAGATTTGTATTGACCCAGGTTTGCCCGGGATTTAATTCAAGCGCACGACGAGCGGAGGCCTCGGCGAGAACATACTTTCGGTCAAAGATGGCATACCATGCGAGATTACCTAATTCCTGGGAGAGTATATCTTTTAATTTCCCCATTGTGGGAGTATCGGCTAATCTATACGCTTCTTCGAGCCTGGCCACGATACGGGATTGAATATCACTCTTCCCTTTATTGCCCGTTATCTTCTGGCGCTGATCACTCAGTGACTGCACTTCCATCATTGCATTCTGAATAGCTGTAAGATGACCGGAAAACAAAAGCATAAATCTGTTCATGTCTGACATCAGGGTAGTAGCCTCGGTTGAATGATCAGGATTCATCATAAAGCCTTTCATGACCAAATCGATCAAAGCAAGGTCTGCCTCTTTATCTGCTGTCTCAGGATGCTTCGATTGCATAGCCAGCAAATTATGAGCTGCCGTTGCAAAATCCATCATATGTAAATCGGGATTCACTGCACCAAGAACTGTGTACAAGTCAACGGCTTTCTGGTAATTTTCTTCGGCCTGCTTATTATCTTTTTTGAGTTCAGATAGAGTCGCTCCGATCATGTTGTAGGTGTTCGCTATGAAGGGTGCAGTTTTCAGTGTGTCTGCATTTTTATTGTTGAGATATTCCATAGTTTTGTTGAAAGCAACAAAAGCACTATCTGCATTTTCTCTTTTATAATAATAATGCCCGATCTTATACCACCCAACAGCCATCTGCCAAAGAGAATTAGGATCTTGCTCATAACCCGGCGCCTGTGCAAGAGCAATTGAGCGATGGAAATAATCCAATGCTTCTTTGTCCCTGCTATAATCATCAAGCAATCCACCTATGCAGGAATACAACTCCATCCTCAACTCTCTCGTCGTAGGTGTTTCGGTTTGTTCCAATTCTGACAATGACCGCTGATAAAACTCCAATGCCTTTTGATTTTCTCCTCTTGATTCAAGGATCTCTCCCAATTTGTGATATACGATAGTGCGACCCAGTGTTTTGCGTTCGGCATCGAATGCATTGTCGAGGAATTTAATGGATTCTTCATAACAGTCCGCCACTTGATCCGCATTGGCGCCATTCAGTTCTTTGCCTTCACAATAACAGAGATAATCTCCAAACAGCATATCCTGGGGAAGCCCGGATGCAATGGAAGGTGATCTTTTGAAGGCATTAAATACCGTATCATAATAGGGAAAGGCTTCTTTCTGACCCAGAGTTTTCTGTATAATGTTAGCGATAAACTTATGCGCATAAAACCCCATACTCTTAATCTGATTGTCCTCTTGATTGTCCTGAGATATCCTTTGCAATACGGACATGAACAATTTAAGTGATTCATCATAACGTTCAAGTTTCATGTAAGCATTACCCAGATTGAACATCACCGCCGTGGTGTTGAGTCTGAATTGATTTGGATCTTTGTTTTCCAGTAATTGATAATTCTCCAGAGCGATAGCTGCTTGAGCTGCAGCTGCTTCATTATCACCTGCATCCTGGTAAAGTGAAGCCAGGTCATTTCGGTTCATGGCTTGAAATTCAGGGTCCTTCACAATCTCCAGAAAGTGTATTAATCCGATGGCCAGTTGATAAGATTGATTTAAGAAAATGGCGGCCTCTTTAAACTCCATAAAAGTCGCTAACGAAGCATCTCCTATGATCTGATAGTATAAGAAAAAGGCTGAGCCATAACGTTCAAATGACAATAAGGAGAGGCGGGAAAGGAGTAATAAGTTCTGCATATTCTCCTTATTACCATTCCCAATTTCTTTTTCTAATATTGAAATTGACTGCGGCAGATTGTCAGCCCCTTCGAGGAAAAGATTATAAGCTTCTTTACCCGGCGTCGTAAGTTCAGCATATATTGTTGCACCAATATTGGAGACAACAATAGGCTTATAATGTAAATATCCACGCCACATTTCCTCCTTAAGTTGTGCATTCCTTTTCTCTGGATTGGAAAGATATCCGGATTGCATTTTTTCATACTGTGCATTTACCGCCAGTTGAATTTTAGTTTTACGCGCTGTCCAATCTGGTTCAGAAAGAATGTATGCCGTCATATCTTTTTGTTCATCACCTCTGGCCAGCAGGATATATTGCAGTTGTCGGTAGTTCACAATTTTTGCTTCGACATCCTTCATCACGATCTTATCGATTTTTACTAATTGTATTGAATCGGTAAGTATTCCGGGATAAGACACCTTTTCCGTTTGTGGCGACCATCTGACCATCTGAAAAGTAGACCGTTGATTTTCCCGCGGATTTGGGCTTTTCACCATCGTAAAGAACATGAATAGTCAATGTGACTTCCTGTGCATGGAGATATGCCAAGGAAGAGAAGAGTAGGGCGAGAATAGTGGGTAATTTCATTTTTGCGTTTATCGGTCTTTATGCTAAAGATCGTAAAATCCAAGAATACAAGCAGAGCATGAGGTAGGAATCGAAGGGGTAAAGCACTGTTACGCAAAACGGAGTTTTGCTGACGCGAAAGCTTAGGCACAGCCTAAGCTTAACTTCATCAGGTAAATTGCTCGCTGCGATCGCAATTAATCTTCCAATTTTATTTGCATTTTTTCTGCTATATGCCTGGGGGGCATACTATTGCACAAAACACATCCCAAAAAACAAAATTTGACCACCGGGATTATTTCTCAGTAATATAGCACCAAGTATTACGGGATTTCTGAAAATATTCATATTGTTCAATTTCAGAATGCCACTGTTGTTGATAGCACCTGCAGTCATAGATGTGCCGGCCGTGATCGTCAGATTCTGTAACTCAATCGTCGTACCGACTGTAATGTCAAAAACACTATTACCCGAATCTGTGATGTTGATATTAGATCCCTGTCCTATGATGACAAGGTTTTTATTGAGGATGATGGTTGAAGAACCAATATTTAATGTTTGTCCGGCTAGCAACGAACTGATTCTGATCGTATCACCCGAATTTGCACATGCTATAGCAGCAGGCAAGCTACCTGCGGCGGTTCCGGATGTCTGTGTAACAATCAATGAACAACTAAAATAGACTGTGTAATCTTCCGCCTGTCCATATGTGCTGACATCACATGCAGTCGTAGGTATACCACTATACTTGGATATGATTCTGGATCTTAATCCTTTGTTTTTTACGATACCTGCATTTGGTGTTGTAAATGACAAGGTCCTTGTTCCATCCATGTTCGAAGGAAATGAAACTACGCCTTCACCTGATTCAAATATGCCATTGTTATTATAGTCTATATACAATCTTGCGCCTTCATTATTAAATGTGCCTGTCTGGACGGTGACGTTGTATGAAGTGTTTTGATCAAGAACAGTTGCCTGGGTACATGTATAGTTTTGATAATATCCATCATTATTAGGTGTTGTGTAATCTATATTTCCAATAGCAAAACGAAATATTCCGATACCGAAATTATTTCCGCTATTACTATTCGGACTGAAGGTGCATCCGGTATTTGTAACAGGTGCACTACTTAATACAATGATTAGATTTTCTTTTGTGATTGTGGCGGCGCCAATATTGATGGTAAGTTTTACTGAATAAATTCCTGGTGAAGTATACGTGTGCGTGGGGTTTTGAATTGTATAATCAATCGAACCATTATTGTCAATATCCCATGCCCAACTGCCATTAGGTTTCAGACTTGTGTCCATAAAGTGTACAGTCAGTGCTCCCGAACAAGAAGTACTGACATCAACAGTAAAATCTGCGATAGACGTAGTGATGAAAATATCTGATGTAAATAATCCTCTGCCATGGGTCGCTACGACAACCATTTTATCAGCAGGTCGGTATTTAAGCATGTCACATCGGGTATTCGCAGGACCCGTATTACCGATGCCCCATACAGGTATTGAACCTGAAGTGTGCCCAAAATTACCTGTTGTCCACACACCAATTTCTGTAGCCGCGATGACCTGCTCCCGATCATCAGGATTATAAATCGCCCACCGTATCGGAATGTCAGGCAGATTCCCTTCTTTATTGTACCAATGCGCTCCTGCATCTGTCGTTTGCCAAACGGATATGACTCCATAATTAGAATATGTCACCAAAAGATGATTATCATCTTCTCCGACATCAATACTTGACACCCAACCTGTATTCGAAATCGGCGTAGCTCCGTTGTCTATTCGTGTAAGGATAGGGGAGGCTGTACTTGGATTTGTGTATTTGTAAATACGCCCATTGGCAATTCCTAAAAACACAACATCATTGAATGGGCTAACTTTCAAAGAGGAGATTTTCGAAACGCCTACTGAAATACTGATGTCAGTATTGGTGATTGTACCATTGATACCTGTCACTCTTTTGATCAGATCACTATTGGACGAAGCGTACAATATTTTTCGATTGCTGTCATATTCGCTGGGGTTGATAAAGAAACCTGTATTCTGAGATATGATAGATGAAAAAGTGCCACCGGCATTGATGGATCTATAGAGATTGTTGTAGATATAACTTGTAATCTGAAATGTGGAATTCAGTTGATCGATATGACAGAAGCCACCATCACCTGAAGTGGCCTGTGTAGTATTTCCTGCCAGAGGCAACGTAAATTTTTGTGTGCCATTGTCCTGAGCACCAGCTAAAAAATAATTGCTGTTGAATTCATTTTTTGTAGCACATGCATAAAACTGTGTAACATTATAACCGGTGTTTTTCACTGCAAATGATGGTGTGGCAGCAGAATTACCTGCATTGGCTGAATAAAATAGTCCGCCATCATTTCCAAAGGTCACCTCATTCGTTGCACCCGGACGAAACACGATGGCATGTTGATCCGCATGAACAAAAGGTTGTGAAAATCCTCCATACCACTGCGATATCCCCGACCAACTGGTGCCTCCATTGACTGTGCGATGTAAGTCAAGGCCTCCGGCAATCACATAATCCGAATTCGTCGGATGAACGGCTAAAATTAAATTGTACCATGCCTGACCATTTGTAAAATATGTAACGCCATCATCCACATTCCTGGGTATGGCAATCGCAGTCCATGTGGTTCCACCATTTATTGATCTCTTGAGCCACTCTACATCATTGCTGCCACTTCCACCGGCTGCTACTGCATAGATTACATTTGCATTTGATGGTGCACATGCTAATTCAATTCGTTGTCCGTTTGCAATTCCTACTAATGTTGATAGATCTGTCCATGTGCCTAAGGCACCATCAACTGCATTGAGTGATTTAAATATTTTACCTGCAGATCCAATACCAAAGGCTGCGTATAGATCTCCATTGGCTGCAATTTCAACATCGGATGCGCGATCATATAAAGATGGTGCACCAGTATAGACATTTAATACTTTTGTCCATGTGGTGCCGCCATCGATAGATCGCATGATACCTCCTGCGTTGATGAAATAACCTCTAGTGGCCGCGAATATGAATCCATTGTTTTTAATGGCAATCTTCTGAATATAGTGGAAGTTGCTATTACTGTTATATGCACCGGGTAAAGTAGCTGGTAAGTTGGTCCATGTAGCACCACCATTCGAACTTTTCCATATGCCGCTTCCTTCCTGTGCATCTACGTTGAACCATCCTTCACCCGTACCCACATACAACTCCTGTTTATTATTCGGATTGTAGGCCATCGTCGTGATGGCAATGTTGCTCCAAAAGTCATTGACTTTATTCCATACGGGGGATACAACAGTGATATCATTTGTATACCAAAGACCGCCGCCGACACCACCGGCCCATACCTTTTTGAATGTGATATCATTTGGATCAAACATGATGCAACGTGTGCGCCCTCCGACATTGTTTGGACCTCTTTCTGTCCAGGATACCCCCGGTATCGCTACTCTTTTCTTTATTAATTTTTCAAGTTCGAGGTTTGCATTGTACAATCTTTCGTAGGGAACTTCACCTGTTGCAGGATCCATGGTCTTGAGGAAATCTAATTCGAATGCCAGGTCAGGTCTATCCTGCGAGGGTATTTTATTCCATTCTTTTTTTGAACGTACAGGGCGGTTGTAATAGGGATGTGATGAGAGTAAATCTCCCCAGGCATGTTTTGTGCTTTCAATTTTGTCTTGTTCACAGCACGAGAGTGTGTCGGTATTTGTGAGAAGTTTCGGAATTGATGAATTGAGATCATGGAATTGGAAGAAAATCCATGAAGAAAGGAAAGTAACGAGGGAGAGGCTGACAACGAAAAAGAAAAATCTTCTAAGTTTACTTTTGCTGCTAAACATGGCTCCTCAATTAAATGGCTCAAAAAAAGGTTGAGGCAGCAAAAGTGATTTCTTAAAGTTAATGAATATTTCCGGGTTTGACAGGTAAATGTCTTGTTGTGAAGAAAATACCCTTAATAAGGCTTAGATGGCCTTCTATTGGAAGTTGTATCAGGCACATTATTAAGCTTGGCAAAGTCTTGCAAACGCAAGAATACTTCGGCTAACGCTCAGCACAGCGAGTAGGAACATCCAACGCTTAACAATATTAATTTTTATAGAAAAGTATAAATATAGAAGTAAACGAAGTTTGCATCTATATGCAACACCGTTAAGCTTAGGCTGAGCCTAAGCTTGTGCAACGGCAAATTTCAGATTTGCGAAATGAAAACAATGATACGCAAAACAGAGTTTTGCTGACGCGAAAGCGTAGGAACATCCTACGCTTAACATTGTGTAAAATAAAAATGAGCGCATCGCGCTCATTTTTATTTTATTAAATCTTTGCATTAATTGCTAATTGCCAATTGATACCCCGGGGTTGCGCAGCACACAGGGGAGAGATTTCGCAGAAATCGACGGGGTTCAATTCCACACCGAAGTCATATTGATCATTGTAGCTGTACTTCCCGGTTGGTTTCTGAGAAGGATTGCAGTACCAGGACCAGAGCCGCGATGTATCGTAGCGTGATTGAGTTTCAGATTTCCACTATTGAAGAATGCACCCGTTGAAGCATTAGCTCCGGCAGTGATGGTGAGATCTTTAAATTCGATATTGGTACCTCCAAGAATATTAAAGTAGCCTGTCGCACCTGACCAGGTAAGATTTGTATTGGCACCAAGACCGATGAATGTGAGATTTTTATTTAATGCAACTACTGATCCGCCGAAAAGGATAGTTTGATTGGCCAGTGCAGCACTTATCTTGATGGTGTCGCCCGGATTTGCACAAGCAATCGCTGCATTTATACTACCAGGATCACTTCCGGATGTCTGTGTGACGAGGAGAGAACAATTAAAATATACGGTGTAATCTTCTGCCTGGCCATATTGGCCTACATCACATGGTGTCCAGGGGACATCACCGTAATATGAAACGATACGGGCACGCAGATTTTTATGTGTGACTACGGTTGGTACTGATGGTGTGGTGAAAGAAAGTGTGCGTGTACCTTCTGTATTAGCGGGGAATTCCAAAGCATATCCCTGGTCTTCAAGATTTCCGTTGTTGTTGTAATCAATATAGAGCCTTGCACCTTCAGCATTCGCGTAGCTTGTTTGTAAGGTCACATTGGTAAGTGTGTTTATATCAAGAGGCGATGCATTCGTACAGGTATAATCGTGGTATTCACCATCATTGTGCGGTGTTGATTTGTCAATAGTGCCCATTGCAAAGCGAAAAATCCCAATACCCGCGTTATTGCCATTGTTGATGCTGCCAGGGCCGAAAGTGCAACTGGTATTGGGGAGAGGTCCTGTCGCAAGAATATTGATGTAGTTATATTTTGTAATGGATGTAAGACCATTGTTGATAGTAAGTTTAACAGAATACGTCCCGGCAGTATTATAGGTGTGAATAGGATTTTGGGTGGTATAATCCGTCGTACCATCATTGTTGATATCCCATGCCCAGGTTGTTCCCGGTTTGAAGCTTGCATCAAAAAAATGTACGGTCAGTGAGCTGCCACATACACTCGTCACATCAGACGTAAAATCTGCAATCGGCCCTGCGGTAAAAATATCTGTAGTGAACATTCCTCTTCCATGCGTACCGACAACGACCATCTTATCTGCTGCACGATACCTTAGCATATCACATCTTGTATTGGCAAGGCCTGTGTTGCTTGTGCCCCAGACAGGAGCTGTCACGGTATTGTGAGCAAAATTATCAGTTGTATATACACCAATCTCAGTTGCCGCCAGTACCTGGTTACGGTTGTCGGGATTATAGATGGCCCATCGCACAGGTATGTCGGGAAGATTGCCTTCTTTATTAAACCAGGTTGCACCGCCATTAGACGTTTCCCACAAAGAAATCACACCATAATTGGAATATGTCACGAGTAGGTGGTTATCATCTTCGCCGACATCAATGGAATTGACCCATCCTGTAGTGGTAATGGGTGTAGCACCATTGTCAATACGTGTTACTGTAGGTGTTGTACTGGGAGAGGTAAATTTATAAACGCGGCCATCTGCAGTTCCCACAAAAAGAACATCGTTGTACGGACTTGTCTTAAGAGCTGATGCCTTCGATGAACCTAAGGAAACAAGCAGGTTAGTGGATGTCGGGATGGGTACTCCACTTATACCTGACACTCTTAATACGGTATCTTTTTTTGATGCTGCATAAAGTATTTTACGCGTCTGGTCGTAGTCGGAAGGATTGGTGAAAAATCCGGTAGTCTCAGATACGACATAACTGAAAGTATTCCCATTGTCTAATGATCTGTACCAATTGTTGTAGATACTGGCGGCGAGCTGAATATCACCATCTGCCTGATCAACAAAGGAAAATGCACCATCACCTCCTGTCACGTCTGCTGTAACTGCCTGAGGGATTCTGAATTGACGTGTTCCATTGTCTTGTGTTCCCCCCAAAAAATAATTGGAGTTGTTTTCATTTCTGGTTGCGCAGGAATAGAATTGGGCAACATTATATCCTGCGTTCTGATCATCAAATGCGGCAGTAACGGCTATGTTGCCGGCATTAAGAGAATAATATACACCACCATCATTCGTAAACACCAACTCGTTGGGAAGGGTCGGACGGAAAGCAATTGCATGCTGATCTGCATGTACGTATGGCAGTCCTAAAGCACCTGTCCATGAGGAGAGGGGTGTCCAGGCTGTACCACTATTGGATGATCTGTGGACATCAACACCCCCGACAAACACGATGGCTGCATTGGTTGGATGCACCTGGAGAATAAGATCATACCAACCCTGACCTCTTGTAAAATGTACTGCTGCATTTTCGGGCATCGGCGGAATGGCACAGATTGTCCAGTTGGTGCCTCCATCTATAGTTTTTTTAATCCACTGTATATCATTCGATGCAGCCCCATTTGTGGCAACAGCATAAACTGTATTTGCTTCTGAAGGAGCGCAGGCAAGTTCAATACGTCTTGTTGCAGTAGTCACGCCGGCACTTGAAGAAAGGTCAGTCCAGGTTCCGGCATTTCCATTATTGGCATTTGTGCTCTTGAATATTTTACCTTCTGAATTCATACCAAAGGCTGCATAGAGATCACCGCTGGAAGCAACTTCTATATCACATGCAAAATCATATAGCGATCCAACTCCTGTGAAGACATCTTTCACTAAACTCCAATTCGCCCCTCCGTCAGTTGAGCGCATGATGCCGCCCCGATCACCAAAATATCCTCTCGTGGCAGCAAAGACATTACCATTACTTTTCACAACTATTTTTTGCACGGCGTGAAAATCACTTGAACTATTCCATGCTCCCGGGACTGTATTGCCTAAAACTGCCCATGAACTTCCTCCATTTGAACTTTTCCATATACCACCGCCTTCCTGAGCGCCTCCGTTATACCAGCCCTCTCCTGTGCCGACATAGAATTCCTGGGTATTGGCAGGATTGTAAGTGATGCAGGAAATCGCAATATTACTCCAGAAGTCATCGACTTTGTTCCAGACAGGATTAGCAATAGTGATATCATTTGTGTACCAAAGACCTCCTCCCACACCGCCGGCCCATACTTTCTTTTTGGTAGCATCATTCGGATCGAACATCATCGCTCGTGTTCGGCCACCGAGATTATAAGGCCCACGTTCTTTCCAACTCACACCTGAGATGGGAGCTCTTTGTTTTAATTCGCGCTGAAGATCCAAGTTCGCTTTAAATAATCTTTCATAAGGTACGGCTCCAAGTGCAGGATCCATAGTCTTCATAAAGTCCAATTCGAATGCCAGATCCGGGCTGTCCGTTTGTCGTGCTTTCTCTGCTTTATCAGATTGCTTTTCAGTGGATGGAGGTCGTGTATAGTACGGATGATGTGTGATAAGGTCAGCCCATGCCAGTTTAGCGGATTCGATTGTATCAAGATCTGCGCAGGTTAATAGACCTGTAGGTTCGGTAGTTGATTTTTTTGGTAAAGAATCGTTAAGCCGGAAAAAGACAAAGGCAGACAGGATTGCAAAAATGCACAGTAAAAAAAATATAGAATTTCTTCTTTTCAGTAGAAGGAGTTGGTTTGACATTGGGGGTGATATTTCAAAAATTCAATAGTAGGGTGCAAAAAAACTAAAGTGATGTATTTGCCTGAGGAAACTTTAGTAGCGGAAAGATAAAAAATAATGGGAATTGTTTCGGGGAATAAGCTTGTGGCATGGGAGATAAGGGCAGGTATGAAATGAAAAGCATTGTTACGCAAAACGGATTTTTGCGAACGCACTGACGTAGGCACAGCCTACGCCAAACGGTATCTTCTTAATTGCTCGCTGCGCTCGCAATTAATCTTACCTAACTTCTGATAAAATATTTTGCCAATTGCATTTTGCATATTGTTAATTGGTGCCCCGGGGTTGCGCAGCACACAGGGGAGAGATTTCGCAGAAATCGAAGGGGCAAAACGCCAAACGGTATCATCTTAATTGCTCGCTGCGCTCGCAATTAATGAGTTTTTGCACTGCACATTCAGCTGAACTTTTTTTAAAAGATGCATGAAGATAGATGCAAACGAAGTTTGCATCTAAATGCGACATCGTTAAGCTTAGGCTGGGCCTAAGCTTTCGCGTCAGCAAATTTCAGATTTGCGAAATGAAAACAATGTTACGCAAAACAGAGTTTTGCTGACGCGAAAGCGTAGATGCAATCTACGCTTAACCGTGTCGTTTTTTATTGCTTGCTGTGCTCGCAAAAAGGATTATAATTGAATGAAATTTGAGTGGCCGTAGAGACGCGATTTATCGCGTCTCCATCCATTGTCGATCTGGATGCGAAAATATGCAAGGCACAGCCTTGAAAACGCACAAACGTAGGTAAACCTACGCTTAACAATGTCATATTATTTTAATATATGAATGAAGATAGATGCTCCTTTTCATTCTTTCAGTACAGAATTGCTTCCAATCACGATCAGTGAACCTTTATTAAGTATGGTACTATTCCCGGTTCCGATGTCGTGAATTGTGATGTGATTGATTGTAAGATTTCCTTTGTTGTAAATTGCTTTTCCATCTAGTGCATTTCCTGTCGTCAATTCCAGATTTTGAAGTTTTACTGTTTTACCGGTCTGAATTTTCATGATGCTATGTACGCCGGAGCCTTCGATGTTGATGTTGTCATCTGATGTCGCATAGATGGTGACATTCTTGTCAAGGATGATCGTATCTGTTGTCACGATGAGTAGTGACAGGCTTGTATCAAATTTCACAGTGTCACCTGATGAAATACAATTGGCAAGTACATATCGCAGCGAACCAACGATGTTGTCACTGCCTGTTGTCACGACATTACCGCAATTGAGCCCTATGCCGAAATCAGAGAAGCTGTTCAGTCCTGCCGATGTGACCTGGTTCAATGAAAGCGGGCCTGCAGTGGTTGTTGAACCGGACAATTGCCATGAACCATTCGATGGACGTTTGATGAGGCGGACTGAAGGAAGAGATGAGATCGGTATAACTCCGTCTGTCGTGAATCCATTTGCTCTGACATCAATCGCGTATGTTCCTGATGTGCCGGCTGATTCAAAGTTCCAATATCCTGAAGGGGATACAAATCCGATGTTTGTGTTTTGTTCGTTCGTCAGCGGCAATCCATTTATTCCGGGTTGCATAGCTTTGAATGTACCTGTAAGATATCCCGGAGTTGTATTCAGAAAATGTATTCCTGCTGTTCGTTTTGTAGTTCCTTTACCGAGTGGGAAGACAGATTGTTCATCAGTTGTATTTCCGGTAAACCATCTTCTGAATGGACCTTCGATCGTACCGCCATCCCAGGCTGTCATATTTCCGATGAAAGTATCCGCTGCAAACCATTGTGTATTTGACGGATCTGTCGACAGATAACCAATTGAAATGCTATCGCCAAGGGTGAGTAGAGTAGTGTCGCTGGTCGTGATCACGCCATGCATCAATCGTATTGTGTTCAACACACCAAGTGGCATCTCAAGCGAAAGGCCATCATATGTATTGTCCACTCTCAACATGTTGATCTGATTATCCGCTGGTGATGAGGGTATAGGTGCGGTATCAAGTGATCTGACTAAACCTGTTCCGTACATCCGCTGAGTTGTAGTTGTATTTGGGTAATGTTGTCCAATATTCATTGAACCGCAAAAGGAAAGATTGCGATTTAACCGACCGGTGTATAATCCATCATTCCGGAAATCATGTGTGATGGCTAGTCCACCTTTAAATTCGGATCCTGGTTTTATCCATATATTTTTACAGCCGACAAAGTTGCTGCTGGATGACACTTGTCGGTTTTGTGATGCGTATCCACCCTGGATAATCAATGAATCAAGAATCAGGAGACCGAATCCATTTCCCGGACCGATGCCCAATGTAAAGCCTGTGGAAGCTCCTGTATCATCACCGCCACCAAATGTAAGGGTACCATTCAACGTCTGATTCATGGATTGTTCTGTGCCGTACAGAAAGCTACCAGGATCGAGGATCGTGATATTGAGATGATCTGTGTAATTATTTGAAGTCAGTATTCTGAAATAACTATTTGTCGCCGGATTCAATCCGTCATTTCCATCAAGTATAATTTTGCTGTCTTTGGCCACGAATGTGCCTCCCGGTTTTGTATTGACGGCATCGGTCATGATCAATCTGTAGCATCCGTCAGGTACACAGAAATGTTTCGTGTATGTAAAGTTTGACTGGATATAGGGTCCGCCATTGAAAAGGATGTTTCCTGCCGCGTCTTCAATGTGCCATTTAGTTTCATTCGGACTTGAATCGGTCCGTACGGTGAGATTAAGATCATTCATTGTACAAGCCTGGTTTGAACAACTCTGGGTGCAGGTAGATTGATCAACAGCATAGCGCATCACATTGCCTGGCTGTATGCCAAATCCTTCTGCAAAATTGATTCCTGCATCGGTCAGGTGACAGTAGGACATTACAGTTCCTCCATTTTCCGGAAGAGTGTTGATGTTGTTGCAATTTCCTTCGACGGTATAGCATCCATCGATGGCTGTCTGATTACCATTCCAGGCGCAGGCGTGGGTGTGGCGCGAATTGAAGAGGTGGCCTAGTTCGTGTGCCATCACTTCGACTGACCACGAATAGACAGGGACATTGAGATAGGTGGAAAAAAGGCCAACATATCCTGTGGAGTATTTTTGTTCGGTGCGACACAATCCATTTAGTTGCGCATAACCAGCACTAAAATTATACGATACCAGCAAGCCCAGATCGCCATTGAATGATGTGCGTATAGATTTGAATTTTTCGAATACTTCACCAAGGGTATTTTGGTTGTAAGGACTTGGACTTGTCCACAATGTCATCTCTGATAATTGAATGGAGATGTTTTCATTTGCATATAACAAGGCAACCTGGTTAATTATAGCTGTGATATAGTTAGCAGCAGGTGTAAGACCTCCTTTATCGGCCACAATATCATGATCAACCTCGACATAAATACCAATGCAATCGCCGGTCGATCGATGATTTGTTTTGAAATGAATTTGTTCATCAGTGTAAGGTTCCCCATCGTCAGATGTAGTGCACGTGAAGCCAAAGAATTCTTTGACCTGGTGGTCATTATAGGCGATATAGTGGTTACTGTTTTTCTTTTTACCCAAATTAATATTGCCGACGGTTGAACCTGAGATAATTCCTATGACTTCATCATCAAAGAAACTAATGGCCACAACGCTTTTTGGATCGCCTTTGATTTTTCCACGATAATGTACCCCTTTCGGTAAATTAATCACATTCATATCCGGAGCCGAGCGAATGATTGTGTTGGCGAGGAATGAATTTGACAGTTCCAATTCTAATTCCAGGTTCTGCCGTTGCTCTAATGGAATGGTTAATGACAGATTCTCCGGATGGCCGGTCAGGACTTTTTCTAAATTATCTGGATCAATATCTAAAATCGTGTAGTTCTTTATTACGCCCGGAATATCTTTCGTGTCACGTGAATTTGATTTTTTAAACAAATCTATTGTGCTGCTATTTTCATTCGCAGAAATTATCTGTGTCTCAGCTGGAGGATTCGGATAATTGGCTGAAACAATCTGACCACCGGCAACACAAAACGGAAAATAATCTACACTTACAAAATTGCTGTCTCGTGTGATGGGGTTGTTCCCTACTGATAAACTATAGGATCCATTGCCATTATTACAACACAGGCCATCGCCATACATTTCACCACCTGCAGTGCCAAATGTGAAACCTCCATTGATGTTTAATGTGGCATGATCAAGTAAAAGTGATCCTTCAGGACAAAAGAGAAGCTTGTTAGTGTTTCCGGTGGCAGCACCCATTGATGAGGATCCCATAGTGAGTTGAGCTACATCAGTAAGTTCTAAAGCGCGTTGATAATAAATGTTAATACTACCGACATCAGCTGTATCTGTCAGCATCACACGATGATAGATGTTGACAGGAGGAGAAGATGGATCATGAGGCGGAGGGGTTCCACAAACCCATGTACTTCCGTCATTCCATTGACCATCACTACGTGTATCATAGCTGTCAAGAGGAACTATAGACAATGGATCTGTATTCCCTAATATAGGTGTGATAGAATCGATTTCAAATGTAATTGAATTGCAAATCGCTTTGACGACATGCCCGGGATCTGCATCGCATGCAATTTCCATGACTAGATAAAATAGGCGTGGATAATTGTCCGAACCTAGACTGCTATTTGAATAGCGCTCACCCGGTATAATGTATTCACCATTGAATTCCATTTGAGTACCCGGATGATTGATGGTAGTGCCAAAAAGAAATGGTGGTGGATATTCACTGAGGCCTTCACCTACTTTTCCAAAGGGTTTGTATGGAAGGATGGCATTATTGTGAAATCCCCAGAATTTAGTATCGATATAGACACTTGCACTCAGTACATCATTCATGTCTGTTGTGCCGGATGCATCAAAATTGATTTTACGAATGACTTTGTTGAAAAGTCGGCCGGTCAATTGCAATGTCACTTTTGTGACAGGTTGATTGAATGTACCTGCCGAGACGATAGTATCAAATGGATAGGATTCTGAAACAGCTGAATGAAGCGTCATCTTATCTTCAGGAGAATACAAGCAGATTTCAAAGTCACCGGCGATAAGATTATCTGTGTTTGTGTACACTTCAATGTAGTAACTGTTTCCTATCGTGAGATCGGAGAGAGATAGTATCTCAGGCTCGTAGTTGACATGGGCTTCATCGTTTGAACTTTTTATATCGAAGACGCAATTGTCGAGTGAGATACCGGTAGTCGGATTCCAGAGTTTGATACCGGGATCAAATCCGGGTGTTGATGGTGTGACTACGATAGTGACATTTTTTGATGCTGCGGTGAAAATATACCATACATTCTGTCGGCCTAATGTAGAGGTAGCGTTGATCGTAGTGCCGGGTATCGAATTGGCGCATGCAGTTGTTGAATTGGGCGTCATCACTGTCGCATTCATGCAGTGATCATTGGCCGGCGGTGATGAGATACAAATTGAGAATTCACCTGTTTTCACTGATGGATTGTAGACCGCCACACGAATAAAATAAGTGCTATCGATATCAAGATCATCAAGAATAGCCACACCATCGGCCATGCCTATGCCATCACTGAAACATGCTATCGGTGTGCCGGAACAATTTCCTTTGAAGACCTGACCCTTCACGTAAAAAAATCCTGGGTCCGGATCAACTAAAATTTTATGCGATACAGATGTAGCCACGAAACTATACCAGGTGTCATATTCTCCGGGATAGCATGATCCATTTGTGATCGAAGGTGTAGCTCCTGCGGTAGAGCCAGGAATAGTAATCGTACAATATGCCTGCGTCGATAGCATGATGGGTGATGAACATTCATCATTTGCGGGTGCAGGTATGATGCAAATAGTGACTTGCTCCTGGAAGTACTGATAATTGAGATTTGAAAAAACAGGCGCATAGATTTTGAAATAGTAAGTATTGCCAGGAACATAATTTCTATAATATAAACTGCCGCCTTGTTGTTCGCCGACGATAAAATTACCATTGCATCCATCGTAAAGTGCTATATCTAACCCCAATGTTTCAGTGACAAGGATCGTCATCGAAGACGTTGTAGAAATGAATGAAAACCAGATTTCGTTTTTCACACCTGTGCCGACCATTGTCGCTGCGGTATTCAATGTGCATGTTTGTGAAGCATTCACAGGGACGAGCGTCGCTGTACTGCAAGAGATATTGGGCGGAGGAATGGTGATCCCTACTCTGAAATTTCCCCGGCCTGTCAGATTGGGTGCGCTGTATATTTTGAAATAATACTCATTGCCGGGGGTAAGAGAAGATAAAAGAAATTCACCTGTACCTGAACAACCGATTGAACTGCCCGAGCAATTACCTGAATAGCATTCAATCACAGGCGTTGTCATCAACGGTGAAGGATTGACCGGAATGGTTACGATCAGATGGGTGTCGTTAGTGGCTGTGAATTTGAACCACAGATCATCATCTGCAAAATATGTACTGCATGTACCTGTGCCGGATGCTGAAAATGAATTTGCATTGATGGGGTTTGCAAATGTGATGCCACTGACGACAGGGATGTTGATGGCATTGGCACATTCATCATTCACTGCAGGGACTCTGATGCAAACAGAAACATTCATTTGAGCTCCTGTATTACCTGCATCAAAGACTCTCACGTACAATGTCTGGCCTATTGTCAATCCTGTCAATGTCAGTTGCTCTGAACCGCTTGTGGTGTTGTTGGCACAGGCAAGATTTACCAGAGTACCGCATGTTCCGCTGAATACATCGAGTACACCATTGCCGGTTTCGAAATTGGCTTCGATGATTTGGGTTGTTGCCGTTGTTACAAATATGTACCAGAGAGCAAAATAAGGCGGGGCATCGCATGGGCTTATGGGAGTGGTTGCTGAAAGTGCACCCGCCAGATTATTTTGAAAACCTGCAGGACACGATGACGTAGATACTGTCAGTAATGTCGCTGTCGCACAGGATGAGTTGGGCTCAGTAGGATAACTCCCAACACAAAGACCAAAATGTTGCCCTTGTCGTAATGTGTCTTTGCCGAAAACGCGGATATAATAAACACTGCCCGGAGTAAGATCCGTAGCGTAAATAAACCCGGTTAAACCTGAGTTTACTTCTTTGCATGAATGCAATGTAGCCCCACATGATCCACTTCTCAATTCCATGATCAATGGCTGGCAAATTGAAGTGTCAATATCTCTTGCTGCAAAAGTACCACCGCCGCCACCTCCCAGGCATGAATTCATCAGCTTGATATTGTGCGAGCGATAAAGAGCTGTGAATTTGAACCATACATCATCATCCGGATATCCTGCACATGTTGATGCCATGACACCTGAAGAGGTGGCGCCGGTATTGCCATAGGATTCAGCATCACAATCTGAAATGGGGGAAGGAACCAAAATGATAGCAGATGCACAATCATCATAATCTGTCCTGGATTCGAAAACAAAATGTGTCCATGGTGACAAATTTCCGGCACCACAATCAGCACGCAGATAGAAATGATATGTAGTAGCCGGAGTTAAGTCAGTGAATAGAACAGAATCAGCCGTAGTAGATAGGACACCCGGAGGAGGATAAGATTCATTTGTTGAGACAGAATATTCATAGGATGTACCGGGTGTTGAAACATTCCATTTCAGGACGGTATGATTCAATAGATTTGAAGTGACATGTATATTGGAAGGTTTAAAGCAGGTATATTTTTTCAACGAAATATTATCCACCTGGATATCGGCATGTTTGCTTCTTAGGGCGAAAAAATATTGCCCGTCTGCCGGAGGTGTATAGAATAAATCATACGGCAAATAGCCACTTGCATCAGGATTATGGAAGTTGGCAAGCAAGGTCATGCTGTCAGGATCAGGATAGTGTCCGGTATAAATCTGTAAGGTGTCCGAATTATATGTAGCATAATCCAGAGAGAAAATGTAATTGGTGTCTTCTTCAAGATTTAATCCGGGCAGGAAGAGCCAATCATCATTCATTAAAAATGGTTCGTATGGAATAGTCAATGCATTCGGACCGGACAAACCGATTTCTTCTGCAGTGATCCATGTCTGGGATTCCGGATTGTTGTTGATGATCGACATACAATCCGGAATGGACGGGGGTGTTATCGCTTCAAAATTTTCAAAATAGGGTGGGGATAGTACATTGCATCTTGTCTTCACCGCATGCGATGTCCAGCTGCTCTGAAGGCTCACTGAACACCGAAGGCGGATGTGAAAATAGAATTGGGTATTAGGCATTAGTCCTGTAAAGAGATGTGAGGATTCGTTGGTTATAGTGCCAGATGATGGAGGAGAGGCAATGGTCGTCAATGCATATTCATACTCCGGTGATGAAATCGCCTCCGAGGCATGCCATGACAGTTGAATAGAATGATCTGAAATATAGTCCCTGTTGACATAAGGAATAGAAGGGCACAATGATGGGCTCCAGTGAAAATTCAAGCCAAGCTCCGGCATGATAGATGTTGTCTGAAAAATACAGTCATCACCATATGTTGTTCCCGGCGTGGTCAGATTCCAGTCTTTTGATATAGGTGTTTTACGGTTATTAAAATCAATACGTTGCAATCCGCCTAAACCCACATTGCTTGATGTGATACCACTATAGTCGGTGGATTTCATTTCTCCGTACCGGATATCGATCGAACCATCGATGGCATTCAATCGAATTTCAAAATTGACTGTTGTATTGTTTGTGCCGATGAATTGAAATATTTTATATTTCTTCCACTTTACGATTAAGGTCAGATCGGTTGAATCGCCGATGAGTTCATAGGTGAGTGATGAAGTCGTTCCATTGCCTACAAGATTAGCATCAAATGCAACAATCCTTGCGCGAAGAGTGTCCTTCACCGGACCAACACCTTCAAGAGGCTGATATTGAAATTGTCCTATATCGACGGCATGTGTTCCGTATTGACTGCGACCAAGACAAATCCATCCATTGTTTAATACACCAAACCTATCGTACGAAATACCCTGGTAAATAAAATTGAATCCTATAGGAATCCCGGCACCGAAAGTTGAAGTTGTACTGCCGGTTAAATCGACCGGATCTAAAAAACTTCGATGTCCTGCATTTGAAGCATTGCCAAGTTTTGTTCCCTGTGTGGTTTGTGCGAAGCCCTCGATACTTTGCGTGAATCCATACGTGGATACCTGGGCTGTATTATTCGAAGTAAAAAAAAGTGCCACTGCTATGAAAAGCATCCCGACATTTCGATTGAACCTGGTGCGCATCCTCATTGAAGTCGTGTCAATTAATTTTTAACGGATGTCAATGCGGAAGATGAGGCAGCTACTTTTTCAGTCAGTGATTTCAAAGCTGCTTCAAGCTGTTCAACTTTCGAAGTCATTGCTTTCAGTTGGTTTACTTCCGCCTGTAGTGCTGAGATCTGTGCATCTTTTTCCTGGAGTTGAGTGTCTAATTCCTGGATGGCTCTCAATGCAATGCCTGCAGGATCTACTGTGCTGATACTTAAATTGTCTGTACCCAATTGAAATGTCTTATAAAAATCCTGTGCCATCGGACCGATATGATATTCATCCGAACCTTTGTACTTCCATTTTGTAACAGGAAGAGATCGCACTTTTGCAAGAAGATCTTTGCCGTCAAGTGTTGTGAAATTTTCTTTTTTATGCATGTCGCTGACATTCGTCCATGTACCGGTTAAGGACAGAAATGCGCCATTGCCATTAGAACTTGAGGAACCTACAACGATAGCTTTTGTCTCAGAGACCTGTGTACCGAAAGACCAGCGATTGACACTTGTATTTCCAAAGACCATTGAATTGCTTCGGGCTACGGATGAAGAGTAGCCAATGGCCGTAGCATTTGTGATGGCTGCTAATGGAGCATCGGCACTTCCGCCGATGAGTGTATTATTATTGCCGGTGATAAGACTAGGACCTGCACCATACCCTATGATCGTATTGAAATCACCCGAGGTGGCAAATCCGTAAGAATTCGTCCCTACCGCTGTATTTCTTTTTCCGGTGGTCAATTCATCTGCAGCACCGGCTCCTATCGCGACATTGTATATCCCTGAGACATTATTTTGTAATGAGACAATACCTAATGCTGTGTTTCCATATCCGGTGGTGTTTTCGAATAAAGCTTCATCACCTATGGCTAAATTTTCAAAACCTGTAGTATTAGAATACAATGCTTCAACGGCAATGGCCGTATTGCTGTATCCTCTGCTGTTAGCATACAATGCATTGAAACCAATGCCGATGTTATAATTTCCCGATTTATTGGAACTAAGAGCAGATGCGCCAAGTGCCATATTGTATTTGCCTGTTGTATTTGTCTTCAGGGTTTCGAATCCAAGCGCCACGTTGTTAGATCCTGTTTTATTATTGACTAGCGCTGCATAACCAGTGGCGACATTATTATATCCGGTTGTATTTTCTCGTAGTGCGCCTGAGCCAACGGCGACATTGTAATTGCCGGAGACATTACTTTTTAAGGCTACTATGCCGACTGCGGTATTATTTGTCCCGCTTGTATTTTCTTTCAGGGCTTCTTTTCCTAAACCGGTATTGAAATTGCCGATCGTATTGTGATACAATGCATAATTACCCATAGCTGTATTTTCAAAACCTACTGTATTGAACTCCATGGAATGATTTCCAACAGCAGTATTTTGATTACCGACCGTGTTGTTGTACATCGAATTGAATCCGATGGCGGTGTTGAATGAGCCCACTAAATTCCCACTCAAAGCACTTACACCTAAAGCATTGTTTTCTGTTCCGCTCAAATTAGAATAAAGCGAGTAGGCACCTAGTGCTGTATTGTTAAATCCGATAGAATTATTATGTAATGCATTATGACCGATCGCTGTATTTGTATCACCGACAATATTACTGTACAATGCATTTGAGCCGAAGGCGCAATTTAAAATACCGGTTACATTAGATGTGAGTGCATTTACACCTACAGCCACATTGCCTGTGCCATCTGTATTATTTTTCAACGTATTGGCACCTATAGCGGTATTGCCAATACCACTATTATTACTTGTCAAAGCCCTTGCACCGACGGCGGTATTCAGATTTCCTTCTGTGTTGCCTCTTAAGCACTCAAATCCAACGGCTGTATTTTCTTCACCGACATCATTGTAGGTTAGTGCAAAGGCACCTACAGCGACATTCGCTTCGCCTTCATTATTGACCAATGCTGAGTCACCGATAGCCACGAGATAATCGACTTCTGTGCTATTGGCAAGTGAGAAACTGCCGATAGCCACATTATGAGAACCTACTTCGTTGTGAAACATGGAGGATACACCGATGGCTACATTTTCAGATCCATTAAGATTTGAGACGAGTGAGGAACCACCTACTGCAGTGTTTCCAACACCATCTATATTTTTGGTGAGTGATCGCAGACCAACGGCTGTATTGGCAAAACCAAGTGTGTTGTCTTTTAATGTTGATTTACCAATGGCTGTATTCCCACGGCCGTGAATAATTTCTGTGGCGCCAAAACCCGTTTTGTACAGCGCAGAGTCACCGATGGCAACAAGATTACTGACTGAAGTTGCGTAATACAGAGTATTGTTTCCAACGGCGACATTAAAATTGCCTGTCGTGTCATTAAACATAGACGCACGTCCTACAGCGACGTTGCCGTTACCACTAATATTTGCTCCAAGGCTAAATTCTCCAATACCAATATTTCGATTACCAGTTGTATTGGTAAACATACTGCCTTCTCCCATGGCCAGATTGTGTGAGCCTGTTGTATTCGCTGCAAGCACCGCAGAACCTATTGCTATGTTATTGCTCCCTGTTGTATTTTCAAAAAGTGACTCACCACCTATTCCAATATTGTCTGAGCCTTCAGTATTCTTTTTGAGCGCACCTATCCCTAATGCGATATTGGATGTCCCGGAAGTATTTTCAGTTAACGTCAGGTTACCTATCGCCAGATTATAAAATCCATCGATATTGCTGCTGAGTGTTTTGTATCCGATGCCAATATTTTCAACGCCATCAGTGTTACTATACAAACTTGAGTCACCGATAGCGATCTGCTTGCTTTGAATATCACTCGAATGAAGGGTCTCATAACCAATACCAATATTTGAATTGCCGGCTGTATTGCCATGTAGAGCATTAAATCCCAGACCGACATTATGTCTTCCACTGATATTGGTGACCAGTGCATAGTCGCCGAGCGCAGTATTCTGACTGCCATTGAGATTGGTGTTTAATGCAAATAAACCAATGCCTACATTCTGACGGCCTGATGTATTGACGAATCCTGCACTATAACCGATAAAAACATTATCAGTGCCGGTTGTATCACCTACAGGTATTGTGTTAAATCCGGCATCCTTACCGATCATCACATTGTTAGATTGATTGCCGATATTAAGCAATGGCACCCCGTTAGGATTATGACTGATGGTCATGAGTTCATCACCTGCAACTGAAAAACGAATTATGTTTTCGTTAGGAAATTTTTCGACATCCACCCATGTATCTCCATCAGTATCCTGAATGGACGTATTCGTCAGGAGACGTCCTTTTCGTTCAGTAGGATTTATTTCCATCCAGGTATCTACTGCATTTTTATAATACCAGAAGGATGATGTGGATGTATTGTAAATCAATAGACCTGAGACAGGCATCACGATCGCTTGCATTTGTTCGGTGGTCATCCGTGGCACCAATACACCTTTATCCAAACTTTGTATATCAAGCAAAGCACTTGGATCAGGTTTTTGCGTACCTATACCGACGTTGTTTTGAGAAAATGCAGGCAGGCATAAATGGATCATCAGGACCATCCCGGGTAAAATTCGTCTCATACTTGTGAAATTTTAAAGGCCTTAATGAATCAAATATCCATCCAATGCATGGGTGAAAAGTGGCATATCCCATGGGCGGTGGAAATGATCCTTTGAATGGCGGATATTGAAGTATGAGGGTGAATAGATTCAGCCTACATTTGTCAGGAAAGGAAACCGGCTATTGCAGGCCTGATCTTCCTGTCTGATATATTGATGGCAAAATACCCTAAAGCGCTATGTTTTTTCATGTGCATCCTGTATGCAGGCATGACTTTGGGTCAATTGGATATTACAAAGTTTACAAAGTATAACACGCTTGATGGATTGAATCACAATCATGTGACCTCTATCACACAGGATTCTACCGGTTTCATCTGGATAGGTACTGAAAACGGCCCCATGCGTTTTGATGGTTCTTCTTTTGTGTCATTGACGACATTGAATCCTCTATATGCTGATCAGGAAATCTATACAGTGAAACTGACGACACTTGGTAAAAATGAATTAGGCATTTCGACTACCTATGGTGCTTTTGTCCTGAACACGTATGATTATCAGTTCCATACACTCCAGTATGATGTCGATGCCGCGCTCACTACATGGACTTACAATACGTACGATGTGCAGAAAGATAGATGGGGATACTATGGGGTAAGTACGAAAACCGGTTTTTATATCTATGATGACCTTTATCAGCCTGTAGCTTCAAAGCATGTTTATTCTGTAGATGATATCGGAACAGCCTGGATGTTGTATGGAAGGAATATTGTACTTACACCTGATGGAAAGTTGTTCCAGAAAAATATCGAGGGGTATAATGTTTTTGATGATGATTCGAAAAAGATCCTCAGGAATCCTGACGTATATCAGCTTGATACTGCATTGATGTCACATGATGGTGAATTGCAACTCAACTTTATTGATTCCGCGACGTTGGTATTTTATTCTCCCCTGAAGAGAAAGATATATCTGCAGGATCTGAGCACGGGTACAAAAAAGGAATATGTTCTTCCTGATAAAGTGTCAGCGAACCTGAGTTGGTTTTCAAAAATTGTCGTTCGCAATGACAGTACACTTTTAATCAATGGCAGGAAAGGTGCGTATATCATAAAGTATGATAAAGCGCAAAAGACGCTTGATTTTCTTCCTGAGCTTCAGCTTCCGGATATTGAAGTCACTACATTTTATGTCGATCATGATGGCCGGTTGTGGATAGGTACATATGCAGGGTTGTACAAAGAAAATAATCCATTGCCCGTTGAGCGATTTCCATTTTCAATAGCGGGGAAGACTGATCTTGTGAATATTAAATGGATGGAAAACGTAAATGGTACATGGTATGCCAGTGCTTTGCAGGATGGACTACTGACGTTTGATGAACATTTTAATCTGAAGGATCAGGAGGTATTTACTGAAAATAATGTCCCTGTGCGGCTTTCAAAAATGCTGAGATATGACAAGGACCACCTCTGGATCTGCTGCAGTGAAGGGATCATGGACTACAATGTCATCACCAGGCAACATTCATTATTGGTTTTTAAAGAGCATCCTGAGTACTTAAAGAATGTTGTCATCCATGAGATATACCGTGAACGGTCCGGTGATATATGGGTGTCCGGTAACAATAGTAACAGTGTGTTCAGGATCGACAAAACAGGTGATCACATCCATCTCGTGGAATTGAATGACGCAAATCCAAAATTCAAAGTAAATCTCATCTATAGGTTCAGGGAGGATGCGCAGGGCAATGTGTGGTTTTGTGGAGATGCCATGGCCAGGTACAATCGCAAAGAAGACCGCGTGGATTCACTTGTCGAAAAACTTCCTTTGCAACACAATCAACGAAAAGTATTTATCCTTCATAGTAATTCGAAAAATGAATTGTGGATTAGTACGAACGGTGAAAACTGGCATACATATACAGAAGAGAAGGGTTGGTCCGTTGTCGATGATCCTAAATTAAATCCGGATCCCAATAAATATCAGACATTAATCGGGGATGATCTCTATTTCATTTCAAGACAGGGTAAGATCATTGCGTTAAATACATTGACCAGAAAATACAGGATCCTCTCAGCTATCGATGGATGGGATCAGGAAAAAATCAATTCGTATGGATTTTTTAAGGACCCTGATTCCGACTACCTCATTTTTACGGGTGACAATGTCATCTATCGCTTTGCATCGGAGCTCCCGGCATCCCATCAGGTCAAGACACCATTCGTGTCCGAAATCAATTTGCCCGGGAATAAAGTATTGCATCATCCGGATGGAAATCTGACCTTCGGGTCTGATGAAAACACGTTTCAGTTGAAATTTCTTACTCTCAATTTTGATGATCCGTTTAACCAGGTATATGCTTACCGGCTGAAGGAAACTGAACAAACGAATTGGATTCCGATTGATCAGCCTGAAATAAATCTTACCCAAATCCCACCGGGACATTATAACCTGGAGATCAGTGTGAGTTCAAAAAATAATGAGTGGGCGCCTGTATATAAATCATATCCATTGTTCATACAGTTTCCTTTTTACATGCAATGGTGGTTTATAGTCCTGGCTATTAGTGGACTGGCATTGGGGATATGGCTTCTGATACGATACAGGCTGAAACGAATGCGTTTCATTTCCAACCTTGACAGGCAGGTCATTGAATATGAGCTCAAAGCACTGCACGCGCAGATGAATCCACATTTTGTATTCAACTGTCTCAACAGCATCAAAGAAATGATCATGTCGAAAGACAACAAGAATGCGAATATCTATCTCAATAAATTTTCCTACTTGCTGCGCTCAACACTCGATCAGTCAAAGCTTTCGTTTGTACCGCTTTCGAATACGATTGATTATCTGCGGCATTATCTTGAAATGGAAAAACTCCGGTTTACGCATTTCAGTTATTCGATTGATGTACAGGAGGGAATTGAAACGGATACGATTGTCATGGCTCCGTTATTATTGCAGCCTATCGTTGAGAATGCGATCTGGCATGGCCAGTCAGAAGCCTTGGATGACAATCAACTTTGTCTCCGTTTTTATATCTGTGGTGACGACCTTGTATGTGAGGTTGAGGATAATGGGGTCGGTATAAATGCTGTCAAATCAACGCAGACATCAGGGATGCATTTATCTTCAGCTTTGGAAAATATAACCAAACGTATTGAATTGCTCAACCGGAAACATGATCTTCATTACAGATTGAGTATCATTGATAAATCTGAAATGAATAAAGGACACGGAACGATTGTAAAGCTGTCATTCAATCATAAGCATGATGAATCTGATTAAGGTAGTCCTGGTTGATGATGAACCGAGAGGTTTGAAAGTATTGCAACTGCTGACGTCGGCTTATGCGGATCAAGTCGTAGTTGTGGCTGCCTGTACAGATCCCCACATAGCCATACAGAAGATAAATGAATTGACGCCGGATCTGATCATCATGGATATACAGATGCCGAAGCTTACAGCATTTGATGTATTGTCGGCCTTGAATAATCCACAGGTGGAGGTCATATTTGCAACTGCGTTCAATGCTTATGCACTGCGAGCTTTTCAATATAGTGCTGTAGATTATTTATTAAAGCCTATTGATGAAGAGCATTTTCAAAGGGCCATGGAAAAAGCGATTGAACGCATTCGGCAGAAAAATGCTAACAATCATTTTGAAACACTTCTCTACAATATTCAGAAAGTCAGGAACAGCGAGGACATGAAGATCTGCATCCCGGATTCAAAAGGATTCAAGGTTATACGTGTTGCAGATATTCTGTATTGTGAAGCGGATAGTTGTTACACGATCATTCATTTTCGCAAACAACCCAGTCTGGTATCTTCCAGGACATTGGCTGAGTATGATGCATTGCTTGATCCGGATCATTTTTTCAGGATACATCGTTCGTATATCGTCAACATTCATCACATCAAAGAATACCGGAAAGGGGAAGGCGGTGCTGTTGTAATGGAAGATGATAAGACTCTCGAAGTGAGTCGGAGAAAGAAGGAGGAATTTATGGAGAAGATGAAAGGGTTGTATGGCTCTTAGAAAGGCAGAAGGGGCAGAAAGGGCAGAAAGGGCAGAAAAGGCAGAAAGGGCAGAAAGGCAGAAGGGGCAGAAAAGGCAGAAAAGGCAGAAAAGGCAGAAAGGGGGAAAGGATAAATAAGGACGCGGATTAAGTAAGAAAAATTAAGATCAATTTTGACTTGCGAGATTGATTCTCTATAGAGATATTAATTAGCGAAAATTTGAGGTATTAGCGACTTTTTTATTTAGCATAACTAACATGATTTTCCTTTCCAATTTTTCCTTCTCACTTTTCCTTCGAAATTCCAACTTCAAAATTCTTTATTCAGAATTCCCTTTTAATTTTCCCAAATCATCCTGATAAATACTATTGCTTACCTAGGTCTTTTGTCTTCGTAGCAACTCACCATAGCTTTTTGTATTCCTGGCAACTCACCCCCATCCCCTCTCTTTTTACAGTACACATAGTAGTAGAAACTGTTTCAATGTGAGAGAGGGGAGTTATGATTTGCTTAGGATAATCTTATCACCCCTCTCTCTATGATAATTTATGTATGGAAAGCATAATCATTTCGTAAGAGAGGGGAAGGGGGTGAGTTCCCCGAAAGACTTTCATCGTTTCTCTACGGTTTTATTCTCATGCTCCCTGCACATGCATCTCCTTCTTCAACTCCATCTAACCAGGTTTGTAACGTCTTTATCCGGTCTTCAGTAAGTTCAGTTTGATATAAAGCATAGCACATCCGTTGGATACTTCCATATCCGGCAGAGGCCGGGTATTTCAATTGCAATTCGGCATCACGAAATGTGATCCATATACGTTGAGTTATTTTAAAGTTTTTGAGGAAAAGTGAATCATCAGCATAAGCTTTCTGGATTTTCTTATACAAGACATTCAGTGTCGAATCTGCTGTCTTGAATCCCCGTGCGGCTTCGTCATTCATATCGGCTTGAGTCTGGGCGAACAATGTACAAGACATGATCAGGAAGAGTGATATTAATATTGATTTCATTTGTAGAGTAATTTTTTTGGTAAAATAGAATAAGTGAGTTTTACAACCTGATCACCTTCCCATGTTGCGATTCACCATTTGAATTAGAAATGATGAAATAGTATAATCCCCGTTCAGTCAATTCATAATCAAAGGATATATTCGAAGAAGTCAATAAACGTCTGCTGATCATCCGCCCTGCAGCATCATAGAGAATAAATTGTGCAGGAAAAGTATTCTTCAGATTCCCTTCAAAATGTACAATTCCATTTGTTGGATTCGGAGAATATTGTAACCATTCCTTGTTTTGTGCTGGATTGATAACAGCAGTTGTTGAACACAATCCGGGCATATTGGCATCTAGCCAAATTATTCGTTTGGTGATCCATGATTTCAATGTATCCAATTCGGCAGGATAAGTTGTAGCCACAGCACCTACTTCAGGAGCAGGACCACTGATGCCGAGTATAGACCATTTTTTAAAATGTCTCTTCTCCGCATTTTGCACACTGACACCCATGCTGTCGATATAATTGAAAATATAAGTAGTGTCAAATATGGTCTTTCGATATTCCTGATAAGTACATTTCAAATTATTAAGGAAAGTCGTATCCTCAAACAAACGAACATACCATCCACATGAATAATTATCTGTCGGGCAATCATTGATATGATGCGCCCAGCCTGATCCATCCAATGCGCTGAAGATGTCACAACCGTACATATTTTTCCAGGCCCAATCAAAATCCCATATTGGTCCTGCTTTCAATTTGCCACCTTTGGAGTTCCTGTCTTTAAAGAAAAACACACTCTTTTTAAATCCATCATTATTTCGCGCAAGTTCATTGAGCAGAAAATAATCAATGAAAGATTTTTCATCAAGATATTTTCTATACCCTATATCAGGATCTGTAAAATCAGAACTATACAATGCTGTTTCAAGACTGTCGACATATGAAGCAATGTATGTTTTCTGCTCTTCTGTGATGACATTTGGTTTGGGGTATTCATATACAAAATGTACATCAAAACCCGGATGATCGATAGGAGAGTAATTGGATTGAAAACTTGTCGACGGGTCCCAATAATTTTGTTGCAATATATATCCGCCGGTCAGTTTGTCACCTGCTATGTCAGATGTATCCAGCTTGGCGATATCGACCCGGTTTTTATCGCGTTTGATTTTTTCACCAAAAACATAAATGCCTTTGTACATACTGTCCAGCAAAACTTCGCACAAGCGCATTCGGGGAGCGTATTCTCCCATGTCCAGAAAAAGTTTTGAACTCAGCGTATTGCGGATCAATGATCGGTCATTAAAATTGGAGATGAGCACCCAGTCGCTTTCTACAGGCATGCTGAGCAGGGAGACATCATTGTTTGCGCCTGTCACAGTGCGGGTCTCGAGGTTATAGGGTGTCTGAGGGTATCCGGAAGAGGATGCGCCTCTGATTTCAATACCGATATTGCCGTCATAAATATTTGCAATGTCGGATACGTGTGTAATCATACCGGGACCATTGTATCGGATCTGCATCAATGCATTGATTTTAGTATCGTTGATGATGTTTTGCCCGAGACTATTGATCGAAACAATAGGTAATTCTGAACTATCGAGGGTGACAACGCCCAGATCTTTCACACACAATCTGAATGAACCTCGCGCACCGCCATATCCCCATACCTGTATGTAGAGATCCTGATTTGGTGCAAGATTGTAAAGGGTGATAAATGAATATGAATCTATTCCTGCATCATCATCACACCCAAGTTCCCGAAGGCTAGTGCAGTCCGGTCCTGTCCATACAGCTAAGCCGGTATCATTGATACTTCCGCTATCTGTAGCAATGCTCACATTGCCCGAAGGAGGCGTATGCAGGAGAAACCACGCGTCGCCATCATGATACTCTGCGCAAAAAGGATTGATGCCGGAAGCCGCCGATAAGGTATTATCTGCAAGTGCACATTGTGTAGTATCGATTGGGATCGCGGTGCAAGGATGGTTGCCCTGTACATTGATCGTATCGCAATGACCTGCTATATTAAAAACTGTACCCGGTAGCGGATTTGGACCATCTTTAAGGATCAGTTGCCATCCGGGGCTATAGAGTTCGTAAGAATTTTCATTTTCGTAATCGGCCTGTGTGTATTCGAATCTCAGGCTATCGTTCTCACACATTGAAATGGTGGATGTGCTGCCAAAACCGGATGCACTGAAATGTCCCAGGGATGTACCATTTTTGAATATCTCAAGGAAGCCGCCATTCCAGCCATCGCCATACATGTCATGCATGCTGCGCGTGTAGGAGCAGCATTGACCGAAAATAGTTTGATGTGTTGATATTGAAAAAAGAAAACAAATAAATAAAGCGCTAAAAGGAGGGAGTAGACATTGTTTCATGGGTATAAATAAAGACAAAATTTTCGATTTTCGATTTTCGATTTTCGATTTTGGATTTTTGGCGATGTTTCTGGACGATTCACTTCGACTCCGCGGGTGCTGATCTGCAGCATGAGGTTAAGTTCAGCAAGTCGAAATACAGTGATTGTTACGACGTTTCACTTCGACTCCGCGGTTGCTGAGCTGTAGCAAGAGGTTGAGTTAAACAAGTCGAAGTACAGTGACCGTCAATATAGTACCTACTAAATTTTGGCTCCGCTCAATTTGAAGATTCCTGGTTGAGGGGAGGCGAAGCGAAAAGACACATTTTTATTGATATTGTATCATTTTTTAAAGCAAGTACCGCTTGCATTAAAAAGCATTCTGTTAAGCTTAGGCTGTGCCTAAGCTTTCGTGTCAGCAAATTTCAGATTTGCGAAACGAAATCACGAAATGCAAAACGGAGTTTTGCTGACGCCCGAGCGTAGGCACAGCCTACGCTCAACATTTCTTTTTGTTTGTGGACTTCGTCCACAAATTCTTGAGTATTCCATTTGATTTTGATATTGAAAAAGAGACCTTGAGCCTTATATCTTACTTCTCTTTTGGCGCCAGGTATTTTTGATAGGCCTTCAAGTTCTTAAGTAAATCGACGTCTCTACAACCGACGACGTACGTTATTCGTTATTCGTTATTCGTTATTCGTTATTCGTTATTCGTTATCGTTTTTTCGTTACTCGTTATTCGTTACTCGTTATTCGTTACTCGTCTTCACGGTTTCACGATCTCCTTTCCATCGCATCCAGGATTTTTACATTTCCGATTTTAAGTTCACGCACACCGGCTTCGATTTTCTTTCGATCGCCGATGACCACCCAGGTGAGATGTTCTGGTTTGACGAGACTTGCTGCTGCTGCTTTGATATCATTCAAGGTAAGATTCTTAATGATCGAAGCATATTTTCCGGGTAATCCAATCCTTTGTCATAGAGAAGAGCGCCCTGGATTGTACCTCGTATATTGCTATTCGTTTCCCATCGTCCCGGTATTTCCAAGCAACGTGGCATTTTGTTCTTTACGGAATTCATCTTCAGTGATCGGCTTTGCTCCATTCACCTGTTTCAGTTCTTTCATCAACTCGACGAGACTTTCTTTAGTCTTGTCAGTTTGCACAGGTGCAAAGGTTATGAAGAGGCCCTGATTTTTTGTGTCAAAGAAATAAGATCCTGCACCATATGACCAGTGTTTGTCTTCTCTTAGATTTTGATTGATACGGGACAGAAATGATCCGCCGAGCATTGTATTCATCAATCGCATCGCATCATTGCCCGGAGCACTTGGAGCAGGGCTAAGTTCTACAGCACTGATCATCGTCTGATCTGCATCAGGCATGTCGATCAGGTAAACTGTAGGCACAGTAGAAGTGGGTGCCTTGGTGACAATTTTCTTTGGAACAACATGCGATTTCCATGAAGCCAGGTATTTTTCAAGCATGGGTTTTAGTTCAGCTTCTGTCACATCTCCTGCCACAACCATGGTCGCATTGTTGACACCCATCCATGTGTCATGGCAACTAACAAGGTCTTCACGTTTGATTTTCGAAACTGTATTTTCATATCCACTACCTGACATCGGGTTACTCAATGGACTTCCTTTTCCATAGAGTAGGCCCGGAATAATACGGGAACTTAATGATTGCGGATTTGCTTTTTCCTGACCGATGCCGATGATTTGTTCTTTCTGTACGCGTTCAAAATTAGATTGCGGAAAAGATGGATTCAACATCACATCTGTCATCAGTCCGAGCGATGGATCAAGATTAGATTTCAATGACTTCAGCGTGACAGCTGTACTGATGGCAGAAGAACTGACACCCAGATCTGCTCCGAGTGCATTGGCCATGTCACTGATCTGCACAGCTGTTTTAGTGGTTGTTCCTTCAGTCATCATACTGCTCATCAATCTTGTTGTCCCAGGTTGCGAAAACTGATCTGCTTCATAACCTGCATCAAACATCACCGCCATACTGACGAGTGGTGCGTCATGTCGTTCGGCGAGATATACTTTCAATCCATTGCTCAGTGTGAATGAGGTGATCGCAGGAAATGTAGCGAGTGGCGTATCACCAACCGGTGGCATCACCTTTCTGTCAAGAGAAGATTCACTGCTCGTAAAATCTCCATAAGGAACGATGTTGAGCACATATTCCCCATCAGTGAGCCAGTCTTTTGCTGCTTTCTGAAGATCAGCCGGTGTAGCGTTTTTTATCCATGATTGTATTTTCTTATAATAATCCGGACTGCCTCCATATGTTTCACTTTCCGCCAGGATATCACTTTTGCCTCCAAATCCACCGATGCGTTCCATACCTTTGATAAACGAAGAGAAGTATCCTGTCTTTGCCAATTCAAGTTCTGCAGAAGTAACACCGGATGTAAATATTTTATTCAGCTCCTCATTGATGATCGTATCGACTTTGCCTAAAGAAACACCGGGTTTTGCATTTGCACCGATATTGAATTGCTCACCGATCTCAGCGCCATTGTTATAGCTCCAGATGTCTGTACATAATTGTTCGTCATACACCAGGCGTTTGTATAATCTTGATGATACTCCATTGGTCAGCACACTGCTCAACAAATCGAGATAGGTGATGTCTTTAGTTCCCCAGGCGGCTACGTTCCATGTCTTCTGCAGACGAGCTTGTGGGACGCGATCTTGTGCGGTCTGCACATGTTTGCCTGTCATTTTTGCTATCCATTCGCTATGCCTCGCGATAGGTGGGCTGGAGGGAATCGAGCCAAAATATTTTTTTACTTTCTCAAGTACTTCATCTGTATTGACATCACCTGCGATCACCATGATGGCATTATTAGGTCCATAGTATGTTCTGAACCATTCCTTCACATCTTCGAGACTTGCGGCGCTCAGATCTTCCATGCTTCCGATGACACTCCATGAATAAGGATGGCCGACAGGGTAGGTGCTCTTTATTGTCAGATCTTCAGCGATAGCATAAGGCTGATTATCACCTTGACGTTTTTCATTTTGTACGACACCACGTTGAATTTCCACTTTATTGCTATCGAGTCCGTTCAATAGAAATCCCATGCGGTCTGATTCAACCCATAGCACCCGATCAAGACCTGTTGAGGTAAAGTTTTCAAAAAAGTTGGTGCGGTCATTATTGGTTGTACCATTATTACTGCCACCGCCAACGGTCTGCATCACTTCATCGAAATTTTCATAATGTTCAGATCCGGTGAACATGATATGCTCGAATAAATGGGCGAAACCTGTTTTGCCAGGTTTTTCATTTTTACTGCCCACATGGTACCAGATGTTGAAAGCGACCATTGGTATTTTGTGGTCTTCACTGACCAGGAGTGTCAGGCCGTTGTCCAATACAAATTTCTTGTATGGAATATCGATCGTTGGATATTTATCAGTTTGGGCAAAAGAAATCATGGCCTGCATGCAGACGATGAGGGAAATCAGGACTTTTTTCATGAAAACAGGGTTAATGGTGATTTTTATAGCGGGCGCTAATGTAAATCTAAAAACGGGGATATATGACAGTTTTTCGACTATAGACCAATCGATCAGGCGTCAAAGGCCTGATTATTCAAGAGGACTGGTATGGCGATTAACGATTCATTTTTTTAATAACATTTTATGGTTTACTGATGCAAGTAACGATTGCATTAAAAAACACGTACCGTTAAGCTTAGGCTGTGCCTAAGCTTTCGTGTCAGCAAATTTCGGATTTGCGAAACGAAATCACTATTCAACCTTAGTAGTTGTTTTCGAAAAGGTGACAGAAGAGAAGGAGATAGATATGTCTTTGATGTTCATCACAAAAGAAAACTCTAATCTGGTTTCATATAACCGATTATTCTTTATGGCCAGATCATACACTATTTTTCCAGAGCCCGTTCCGTGGACTTCTAAATCTTGATCTTTTATTGAGAGATCCATTCTTATTTTTTGATCTATGTTGAAATAGGCCAATTCATTTGTTATTGAATCCAGTCTGTACGTATTAATCAATTCCATTGATATACTTTTGTCGCTGGAGATTGGAAAAATTACAGGCGTCATTTTTTCAAAGCTTTCACCTGGTTTAAGCTTTTTATCAGGGAAAATATTTTGCTGGGTTAATTGTTCCATACCTTTAGACAGGAGTGATTTCAACTCCTCATTAGATGTGCCTGTGATCGAATCAATCATGATCTGGATGTTTTTCGTTCCCGTCCCATAGATGATGACTCCTTCCATCGGATTTACTCCGCTCGAGTCTGTGCTTGAAGTAACTTCAAGGATTTCGGATTTCATTCTGAAACGTTTGTTTTTCTGAAGATCGAAAGTTTGCATTTTGGATTTGGTCATCGATTTTTTTTTGAGGATGATTGGGGTCGTTATGCCTTGCTCCTTTAGTTTTTCAAGAAAATCTTTATTTCCTGAATAAGTAACATTAGTAGTTGTCTCATCTTCAATGGTTGTCCAATAAATTTTATTTGGTTTTAATTCTGGTTTAAAATAAATTTTTTGTCCGTATAGACTGATATTTATCAATTGCAATGTGCAGATGATCCCAATAAATGCTTGATTCATTTTCTTTTTGTCATTTAACCTTTTAGCGTATTCCATTTTTTTAGTAATCAAGACCATTAAAATTATTTCTGTGATTTGAGGATTATTTCTTGCCAATTTTCTTATTTCCCCTGATTTGCCCAAAGGCTATTACTCCAATGATCAACGGCAGTGAGAGTTTATACAATTGCCTCGTATCACCGGAATAGGAATACGAAATGAAAACGGCTATCATGGACAGGATACAAAAAACAATCCAATGAACTGCATCGATATCTTGAAACTTTCACTTTGATTTTTATTCCTAAAAAGACGGATTCCAAAGAAAAGTAAGACAGCTAAAACAATTGGAATGAAGAATAACAGTTTCATAGGGAATGATTTGATTTGTAGTCAATTTTTCATTTGTATTCCGTTTACCTTTTCTGCTGCTAGTGCTACTGCCACTTCTGAACTAGCTGAGTCTACAATAAACACAGATATTCTTCAATGACTAAAACTAATGTTAGCTTCCGTATTTCGTTAATTTTTCTGTGAAGAGGATTTCACCTTTTTTATCTTCTCCCAGGATGAAAAACAATCCGTTTTCAAGATGTCTGATATCGATTTTCTGGAGTTCTTGAAATGCTTGTTGTTGTATCCGAACTTTCCCAAGGATATCAACGACCAATACTTTTTTTAAGCAATGGGTTTTCACTTTTTAAGCTAACGAAATCAGGAGAAGGATTGGGAAATATAGAAGGTTTTGGATTAAGTGCTTCATCTATGGCTGTTACGCCTTCGATATAATCGCAATCAACCTGATTGTAACTTAAATTAATCAGGCCAATGTTAGAATCTTCATAGCAGCGAAAATAATAGGAAGGAAAATCAAATGGCTGGAGTACAGTATGGTCATGAAAAAGATGCGAATTGATTGAGCCTATTCCTTCGATGACCCTCATTTCAGCAAACTCTCCAGCCTCAAATAGGCTTGGAAATCGAATATCCTGGAAAGCCAGTGAAGATCCATTAAATTCGATCTCACCTATTGAATCGACAATGAAAGGGTAGGGGCTTAATCCGCCGAAATACATCTCCAGTGTGTCCCCCACAGTCGCATTAAAATCATACAATAATGTACCACCCAAATATTTGTCATATCCAAATACAACGTGGTTTTCTTCAAAGACATATAAAAACTCATTAAAAGTATCTATAGACCCTGGAGCTGTGCCAAACAACGTCGTGGATAAAATCTTCTTGTAGATGGTATTGCCTATTAGCGTATCCTCACTTAAAACTTCAAGTGTAGTAAGGCCACTTCCGATCATTGAGCTGAACTGATAATGCCATTTAGCCCCAATGGGGAACCAACTAACCTGGCAATAACATGGCAGAAACAGAAGTAGATTAAAAATGGAAAGTACTATTTTATTCATTTTCATTTTGTGGCAGTTGATGGATCTGGTTCCAGGCCGTCAGGAATTTGATCCACAAATCTTTGTACGAAGCGCTGTTCTCCAAATTTACTTTATTCCAGGCATCAATGCTATAGGCCATATTCATCAATTGTTCGAAAACATTAACCTCCCGCACAGTCCAAGGTAAGGCTTCTCCACATTGTTAGCAACTGCTTTCTTAGCCGTATTTCTTGTCTGTCACCTTTATTGTTTACAACAATTGCGATTTGCTTTTTATGTTTTAAAATTAGAGATGCTGCTTTGTCGCTTGGAGATTTGATTTCAATAATATCAATCGGTATTGCAATATTAATGTCGTCAGACGCCAGATAAATTTTAATAAGATATGGATAGTCAATTATAATTTTGTCCACGCTCGGTTGTGTGAGAGGCGCACCCCATTTTGTATCAACAGGCGGGGCCGCCTACTCGATTATCTGCAGCGCTTCTGCCCGTCCAAGTTGTCCGATTGAAATATGCGCACAATTATTTCAAAACGATTTGCAAAAGATAGGGTTATAATTTAGTTCACAATTATAATTCTACTTCTACTATTTATTAAACCATTACATTTCAGAAAATAGATTCCTTGTTTCAAATCAGGCAGATCAATACTTGTTTTATTGGTGTTTTTAAAAAATTCTTTCGAAAAAAGAATTTGACCAAAAGCATTAAACAATTCTACTGTGTAGTTTTCTTTTGCAAAATATTCTATTTCTAAAGTGCCTGAACCAGCTATTGGATTGGGATAAACAGAAAATATTTCATTGCTTATTTCTTGAAATCCTGTAGCTAAAGAACACAATGAAGGAACAGTTGGGTTTAATTCAATTTCATTGCCGGGTGTAAGTGTCTGAGATGTAAAAGCAGAGTATGTGGGTTCGTAGAATGGAGAACGAAAAACGGTATTTAAAGTTGGCGTTGTTCCTTGTGTCATTGGCCCTGCATTGTTGACTGGGTTTGTATATCGCCATTTTACTGTTGATGTGCTGTCTATCTCGAAGAGTTCACCTTTCGGTCCATTGGTAATAATAAATGAACCATTGGTTAATGGATAAACGCCTCCAATATTTGATGCATAAAATGAGGTTGGAGGGGTTGCAGTATATGTCCAAAAGCAGACTCCGGCAAATAAGGAGTTGTGGTTCCAATGGTAAATGGATTGCCTGCCTGCGAAATATCCACGATGTCAATGGACGTATAATTACCTCCAGGTCGGTTAACGCCATTGTTAAAGACTAAAACTTTTCCTGCATTTGGAAAGCCCGATTTTATAAATGAAGCGTGATGCTGTTTAAATAATTTATGGTCTCCCGCAACGCCTCTGCCATAAGTGATTGGGTTTCCCCAGCGGTATAATAAGTCACCACCCTTTCCTGCATTTCCTCCTGAGTGACTGGCAGCTTCTGCTGTGGTTGTTGAATGGTCAATGATCCAGAATTCTTCAAAGCTGTGAGAACTTAATAATATCCGGTTATTTGCTGAATCAAAATCAATAGAGTTAATATGCAGCCAATCTGAGTTTGTCGGAGGTCCTTGCAAGACATAATTTACATTCAATAATTCGGGATGTTGGTTGACTGCTCCGAAATTATCTTTCGTATTATCAAAATCCTGAACTAAGTGATCCCAGGCTTTCCATTCCCAAATGATATTGGCTGAGTTGGTGCCGATGGGTTGCAGTTCAATTATTTTTTCACTCCATACTTCCTGATTGCTTAACAAAGAGGTTACCGCAGGATTTTTTCCTGCCTGCAGAGCTTGTGAACTTATTTTTCTTTCCCATACAATGGCCAGAACATTTCCATTAGGCAATACAATTGCATCGTGGTGTTGACATTGATTGATGTCTGAAATGATATACGACCAGAGTAAGCTTCCGCCCCAACTATACTTTTCCAAAATGCCTCCTTTTCCACCGCCCATTCCAAAAGAAGATGATGCAGATAATCCGGTTCTGAACAAATCACCATTGGGTAATAATGAAACCGAAAGCCCCGGTTTATAATTGCTGCTCCATTGATTTATTTTTCTGCCGCATTTGTCCACCAGATAGGTTTGATTGCTTGATATGCCCGAAAACAAAACATAACCATCCGTATTCAGATTGTCATATTGGGTTACACCTATGGTTGACTGAGCTAATAAATTAACGCTTGCTAAAATTGCCAGAAAAAATGCCAGTCCCTTCATTTTGTTACCATAAATTTAGTAGTGAAAGATCTGTTGTTACTTGTAATTTTTAAATAGTAAATGCCAGATGATAGGGAACTCGTGCTAAAAGCATAGTATCTGTTCGTATTTACATCATTGCTATAAATTAATTCACCTGACTGACTGAAAATTTCTCCTTTAAGAATACTTGTAAAATCATTGGATTTCAAAACGAAATTAATAACATCGGAAGCCGGATTGGGAAAAACAACAATATCCATTATTGTTTCAATTTCATTTACACCAGTTGTAGATGGAATGTAATTTGTTACGGGTTCGGAGATGGTTACAAATCCTGAATTGGGGCCCATATTTCCATCCGTTTGAATAATTTTACCATAAAATGTTTGCCCGATGGCATAGGGATAAACAGGGGTTAAAGTAGAATCGAGTGTTACAAAATATGCGTAAATGCCCAACGGATATTCAGGTGTAATGCAAAATCTGCCATTGTGGTCGTCCAGGTCACCGAGCCCTGCTACATATTCAAAGTCTTCCTGATATCCACCTAAAGGAACTGTTTCGAATGAAGGTCCATAAAACGCAGGCGCCAATACTATTCCGTTAGGCAAAGTAGTTCTGTCAGCCATAGTTCTCATCCGATAGCTGCTTTTCATTCTTTTAATAGCACCTGTTCCATTGGTATTGGTGTAAGCATAGCAACCATAAACCGGAAATCCGTCAAAGGCAAAACCGATAATTGGAGAATGATTTAAACTGTCTGTCTGGTCATAAACACAGGAAGGACTTTGATGTGTATGATATTCGTGAGATTGATTAGGATGACCCCAACAGCTATCAAAAGTTTCTGCTAATAAATGTTCCCAGTAAAAAGCATTTTGAAACCATGTTGCATCGTTGTTATAACTTTTAGCGTCAAGTGGATTGTAAATTGAAACACCATTTACCCAAACTCCGATATGACCGTAAGGTGGTTTTTTTGGAGTTCCTGTATTTTGTGTTGGATTTAATCTGAACCGAAATGTGTAACCCATACTGTCAGGAAACCAAGGATTGTTTGGCCACCAGTCAACTTGCCCCATGCCGGAACCTGCATTAACCGGAATATAATCAGCAAGGTCATTTGTTTTTACATAAACACTTGTTGTAGAATATAGAACCTGTTTTACATTGGAGGTGTAACCCAGGTAACCTGTTGCTCCAGTGGTATTTAATTTCCACGAAGTAATCAGCGGATTCATTTGAGCATCGCAAACAGTAATTACCGACAAACTTAGTGTAATTAGAGTAATTAATATTTTCATTTCAATTTTTTATTAATTGGTTTTGAGTAAGACGATTTTCAAGCTCATTGGTTTAATTGGAGTGTAAGATTTTTTAGAATGAATGGTTGTGGTGCCGTTTATTAGAGTTGCAGATAACTTCTAATATACCCATGTTTATTGCGTATAATCTCTTGTATGTGATTGCTTATTGCGTATGATTTCAATATTTCAAACGAATTACGCAAGTGTCTGCCTTTGATATTCCCCATGTCAGTTTTTGCCCCAACCAATACTCCGTAATCTCAGTCCTAAAGGGAAAACTGTTGCCACTGCTACTGCTACTGCCATTGCTCTCCTTTTATGTTTAACTAAGGCAGGGGCAAGCCGCTGCCAATACATTTCATTTGCTACTTACTCTATGTTCTATTCTCTTTGCTCCCTGCTCCCTGCCCCCTGCTCCATGCACTTTCACCAACCTAAATAATAATCAGCATCAAGCCACTCAGGCCACGCCAATTTAAAATGATCCTGTAACATTCTCTCTGCTACACATAGCGCACCTTCCACCCAACCTTGCTGCGCAGAATAAGCCTCACCACAAATGAACACGTTCTCTGTGGGCATCGGCTTACGCATATATTCCATCACCTCCTTCACGACATACCCCGCTTTCCATGCATGATAGCCACCTCCAAAGGGATCCAGTGTCCAGTCTTTAAACCAGGTGATGTACGGATCCGGTATTTTTCGCAAGCCATGTAATTCTCTCAGTTGATGCATCGCTTCATTGACCATGATCTGTGTAGCCTGTACATCGGCATATTGATTCAGGTCATCGTGTGTGGCTATCGATGTCTGTTTTGCTTTGAATAGTTGAGGATGTTTTGCCAGTCCTTCCCAAAATGTGACAGTGCTCATATCATTATAACTTCCGAGCATCAACGAATGTCCATTCGAAGGATCAGTGCCGAAATAATAACACTGACGCATCGGAAGATCAGTGATGGAGTGCCCATATTTTTCGCCAAGTGTACGCCACCAGGGATACTCAAATCCCATCAGGATTTTATAAGATGGTTCCATGATCACGGCATCCATCATAGATTGAAGCTTCAATTGCGCATTGAGATCAAAAAAGAAATTGTACTGATCCAGCAATTCAAGTGACCTGTATGGCATCGCCAGGATGATCTTATTCGCATTGACTTTCCATTTTGTTTTTGATGGAAGATTTATAAATGTAAGTTCATATCTGTATTTCTTTTCCGGCGATGAATAGCCGAATGTGATGAGTTTATTTTCAGACCAGATATTCGCCCCATCATTTTTCAAATAGGCATCAGCCAGTGCATAAGCTATTTTATCAAAACCTCCTTCGATCGTTTTGTATTGCGATCCGGCATTCGAAAAATCGCCGACCATATATGGAAATGCTTCGGCGGCATTCCAGTTGATCGTATTCGAATAATATCCACCTGCATCGGCGAGGAAATTATAGCCTTCCTGTGAGATCCTGTCTTTGATCAGATTCCAGAAACCGATCTCGTATACTTTTTTCCCGTAGTAAGGACCTCTGAATTGGTATGTAAGATTTGGTTTGACGATATCCCAATCTCTGCTCGTCAGTGTAAATGTGTATTCGTATTTCGATGGATTCGTGACCTTGTCTCCATAATTTTTTGTGAACCATGGATCAGCGACGAGAACTTCATAAACGATCCTATTGAAAAGTTGATCGGCGCTGAAGCCAAGATCCTTTTTGTTGAGTATGTAGCGTGTCTTTAGTTTCTTGCCTTTTTGCTGGGCTTCAGTCCATGCGTTTATTTTTAATCTTTGTTTACGGAGATAGGCGATCAGGTTGCCGCTATCGCCCATAGGGAAATCAATATGGGTGATTTCATTTTTGAATATTTTCTCAATGAGTGTCGCTACGATCTCATGCGAAGACATGTAGCGCATGCCGCCGAGTTCGCCGATGACATTCATGCCGGGGAGTTTTACAGAATGTAGTCTGCCGCCGATACGATCACTCATTTCAAAGATCTGGACCTGGCTGGCCGGAAGTGGAAGGTGATTTCCATTCTGTGTAGTCAATCTATATGCAGAGTAAAGACCTGAAGTACCAGCGCCGACGATGGCTACTTCTGTGGAAAGTTGTTCCTGAAATGTATTGTTTAGTTTAAGAGACTCCATGAGGGTAGAGATATATCACGAAGCAATTTAAACAAAAAATGAGGACGCGGATTTAATAAGAAAAATTATGATCAATCTCCTTAAACGATGAATTGTGTTTATGAAAACAATCTTAATTAATCTTAACTTTTCTTAATTGATCCGCGTCCTCTTTTGTTTCAGTTCTTTTTAAGCACCTTCTTCACAGTCTGTCTATCCCCGGAATTTATTTTGAGGAAATAGAGTCCATCAGGCATATTTTCTAATGAAATGGAAAATGAAGTACCTCTCACAGATTGTTCTGACATCAGTTTGCCTGTAAGGTTGTAGATCCTCAGATCATATTTCTGATCTTGAGTTGACGCAGGGATATCAATTGTTATATGATCAGAGGTTGGATTAGGAGAGATGTCGACTTCAAGTTGAGTGTCTTCAATATGTTTGATACCGGTTATTTCATTATCGATGTATTCTAAAATCAATTTTACCCATTCGGTGTATTGGATACCACTTGGATGAAGGCCATCATTCGCTACATAATTAGGATGTTGAAGTCCAAGTCTTGAGATCGGCGTAATATCGAAGAAAGCGATTTGAAGATTATCTGCGATTTGCTTAACAAATGCATTGTATTGATCTATCTCTGCACTGATCTGGCCCGGATTCGAACTTTGCTGTCCAAACGGTGTGTATGCATAGTCGGGAATCGAAACTATAAAGACTTTTGATTTATCACCCCCCGCATAGTGAATTGCAGAATCCAGCAAGGCCGGAAATTCTGCGACATACTGACTGAACGGTCGACCCTGGTATTGATTATTCACTCCGATGAGTAACGACACGAGATTATAGTTTTGAAATTCAAGGTGTTGATTTTTGATCGCATTGATCAGATTGTCTGTTCGCCATCCAGTAGTGGCGATGATCTTGAGTGTATCTAATGCATATCCCCTGGCGATCAGTGAATCACTGAGTTGAACGGGCCATCGAAGAGTAGGAGAGACACTTTGCCCGATGGTATATGAATCTCCTAAGGCGAGAAACCTGACAGGACTTTGAATCTGTAATCTTTGCGTCAATGATGCCAAAGGAAGCAGCAGGCTAAAGAGAAACAGTATAACTGTTGTTCCGGGATATTTCATGTGGTGTAGTTAAAGTACACAAATAATACGTGTAATTCAAGTAAATGGTTTTGGAAAAAAAATAAATAAGGACGCGGATTTATTAAGAAAAATTAAGATTAATAGTTTTAGAAGATGATTGCCGATTGGGAAATTGATCTTAATTAATCTTAACCTTTCCTGTTTTATCCGCGTCCTCTTTTATTTCAGAGGTCGATAATTTAGCAATACAACACCACTCTTAAATACCCTGGAACCCGTGAGCTCGAGATCAAGTTTCTTTTTTAGTCCATCAAAGACAGGTGTTCCTTCGCCGAGTGCTACAGGGTCAATCATAAATTGATAGGTATCGATCAGACAGTGATCAGCCAGGAGTGTGATGATGCTGCCACTTCCTAATATGGTGATCATGCTATCTGTAGAATTTTTCAACCTGGTAATTTCTTCAATTACATTTTCGCTGATGATCCTTGTGTTCTCCCAGTTTGCTTTTTTTAAGGTTGTAGAGATAACTATTTTCTGCGCCTTATTCATTCCTTCTGCTACTACCGGAGAATTTTGTTTAGCCATGGGGCTTGGCCAATAGCCGGCCATCATTTCATAAGTGACGCGTCCAAAAAGTAATATGCTTCCGGAATTGGCACCTTCTTCAGAGAATTCATTTTCTTCTCCGCCATGCCTGTGCCAGCTTATATCCCCGCCATGACCTTTATAAAAACCGTTGAGTGTAATGAAATTGAAGACATTTATTTTACCCATGTTTATATGATTTAGGGGATGAAAAAGTTATGAATATTACATACTTGATCTTCACAAAAATAGAAGTAATCTTTATAAGTATTGAAGTGTGATTCCGGCGAAATGGGGTAGGGAATCCGTCTTAAATGGAGTATGATTTAGGCTTAATCAGTATTCGCCTTCACCACTTTTTTAGTCATAAATCCTTCATTCGTTCTCAATAGTAAAATATAAATTCCGTTCTTCAGGTTTGAAGCAGTTTTTTTGTTGACCTGAAAATTATACGTTCCGGGGGTAAGGCGCTCAGCTGTTATAGGAGCTATATACCTTCCATCGATACTCAGGATATCCAGTTTGGCATAGGTTTCTTTGTCGATACGAATTGTTATGTCCAATTGATTTGAAAATGGATTTGGCACTGCAGCTACGATATCATGTGCATATTTTGCTTCCTGTTCATTTTTTGTACCGGTGATAGTGTTGTCATATTTTAAAACGTAGTTGGAAGATGCAAACAACAGATCTTCCTGGAGTCTGAAGATGCGGTTGACATTTGAAAAATTGCCTATAGGTATCCAACTAAGTCCACCGTCATTGGTCTCCCACATATCGTTATTACGCGGCCCTACCCATCCTGTTAGTTCATTTGCGAAACCAATACCCTGAATATCCAGTGGGATAGAAGAGACCACAAGTTCTTCCCAGGTATCGCCACCGTCAATTGTCTTCACGACAGTTGTAGAACCGGCAAAAGATTCTACAGAACCATAAGCTACATCGCTATTGACAAAATCAAGTTTCCAGATGTATTCGTAGCCATCATTTGTATTGTAAACCATTTGCCATGTAGTGCCTCCGTCAATCGTCTTTAGAATCACACCTCCAAGATTTTCATTGAGGCCACTGACAAAACCAATATTCTCATCAAGGAAATAACAATCTACGAGACCATCGGCATAAGCTGACAAATCTGTATACGTCCATGTATCCCCGCGGTCGGTAGATTTGATAAAGTATGCAGGATATGACCATATTCCGACGCCATATACATTGTCACCCATATGCGAAAGACCGCAAACACCCTGGATAAGATGAGGTATCTGCCCTTCAATATGTTCCCATGTAGCACCGCCATCAGTCGTGCGCAAAAGGACACTATCCAATGTACCCGCAAATCCCGTCATCGCATCAAGAAATTCAACGGAACGGAAATAATAACTGTTCTGATAGAGCCACGTCCATGTCAACCCACCATCTATCGTCTTGAATATATTGCCTTCACTATTGACAGTCCAGCCGATATTCTCATTGATGAAATAGATATCATCATATCTGTTGGCGAAAGGAATAGGCCCTGCAAGGTTCCAGCTTTGAGAAAAAGATGGAGCAACCATCGACAAAAACAGGAGATGGAGTAATATAATTTTTTTCATGGCATTCGTGTGAACGGGTCATTTAATCAATAAGGTATCCTCATGATTGAAGATAATCATTGAATAACAAAAAATCTCAGTTTTGGATGTAAAAAGATATCGGTTTCACGACAAAAACGGAATAAGCAAACTTAGATTTTCAGCAATGCTAATTGTCCCTGATGGTATGAAAGATGATTGGTCCTGTTCAGCAATACATTCAGGCGATTGCGGTGGGGTTCTTTTTCAAAAGCCTCTTCGGAGACAGCCGTATGTCGTTGTAGCCACTCCTGTTCCGTCAGCGTTATAAACTGAGTGGCTAACTCTGCATTGATTTTATTCCAGAGGTCACGTAGGTCTGCGCCGGTGAGTGTTTGTGGTTTCGCTTTATCGGGATTTTCAAGATAGATTTCATCGAGTTCAGGATGAATGCGTTCGCCCAGGTTTAAGAGGGGTAGCATCCTGTCATGGACTGCGACGAGATGGCCCAGAATATACGTCCCCGTATTACGTCCGGGTGACACTTCCAGAAGGAGTTGTTCGTCAGCTATTTTGCTTAACAGATTATTGGTATCCTTGATTTTTGAATGCCATTGATCCACGGCTAATTTGGTAGGTAATTGAGTTGACATGATTTAAAAGTTTATAGGGTTATAGGATTATAGGTTTATGAAGGTAAAGTTAAATGAGTTTGATGTGTAAAGGTTTAGAAAACCTAAAGGAATCTAAATGAAGTTTAATTAGAGGTTTGTTAGAAACTTTCTATGTGACTACTCTATGATCTTTGTTACTATGTGTTTGTCCTTTTTACTAAGCGATGGTCGCTAAGAAGTAGGAAATTCAGATTACAATATACTATGCAATCTAACATGCTGTAATAGCATGATTGTTTTCCCATCTTTAATTTCTCCGCTTGTGATCATGTCCATAGCCTGGTCGATATTCATTTCAAGGACTTCGATATTTTCTTCTTCATGTTCAGCGCCGCCACCTTCGTTGACTTTCATGGATTTGTGATATTCGGCGATGAAGAAATACAGAATTTCTGTTACAGATCCTGGCGACATGTAGGCTTCAAATATTTTTCGCACATCTGTGATTTTATAACCGGTTTCTTCCTGTGTTTCGCGACGGATGCATTCTTCCGGATTGTCTTTGTCAAGTAAGCCGGCACAGGCTTCGATGAGCATGCCTGATTCATTGCCATTGATAAATGTAGGTAGACGAAATTGCCTCGTCAGGATTACGGTTTGTTGCTCTTTGTTGTAGAGTAATATAGTCGCTCCGTTTCCTCTGTCATAAGCTTCCCGTGATTGAACATGCAGACTGCCATCTTTTTTGACATATTCATAGGTTACTTTTTTGAGTGTATACCAGTTGTCGGAGAGGATGTCTGTTTTTAGAATTTTTATTCCTGTGATCATTAAATTAATTCTTAAGTCAGATGGAAAGATAATCAGAATGATGAAAGATATAGTATAATTATATAAGGGTTTACCACTTAGGAAGTTAAGAACACAGAGAATGTCATTTAGAAAATTTTAAGTTCATTTGTCAGGTAGACTTCCATGCGATATAATGGCATTTAAAAAAATCAAACGTTAAGCGTAGGTTGCACCTACGCTTGTGCGTCTGCAAAACTCCGTTTTGCGTGACAGTGCTTTCGTTTCGCAAATCTGAAATTTGCTGACACGAAAGCTTAGGCACAGCCTAAGCTTAACAGTGCGGTTTTGATGTAAACGTTGTTCGCATCAATTATTAAGATCTAAAAGAAATACAAAGTTAAGCGTAGGCTGAGCCTACGCTTGTGCGTCTGCAAAACTCCGTTTTGCGTAATGATACTTTTGTTAATGCAAATCTGAAATATGCACGCACGAAAGGTAACAATGAGAGTTACTTTTTAATAATCAAAATTTTGCTGGTTGAGCCTTTATCAGTTGAACTTTTAATAATATAAGCTCCATCCATCATCCAGTTCAAATTGAGTTCATTAGAATATAATGTTTTAAGGATTGGCTCTCCCAACAAAGTTATTATTTCGATTTGTGTTGGATGGTATAATTTATTTAGTGCAATATGGACAATGCCTGTAGTTGGGTTTGGATACATAACAAAATCATCATCTTGAGTGGCTTCATTTGTACGCGTGATGTAGTACGATACCACATGATCAACAAGGAAAACAGAATACCCATCTTCTTCTTCATCCCACATATCCAGGTTGCCTTTGGCCACAAATTGAATAGTGAGAGACGAGTTTTGCTGTCTCCACTCGGGCAGAATATCGATGGAGGAAGTATGAAATTCTGTCGCCTCTGTTGCAGAGCTATCTGTATACAAAATATCACCGGGGTTCTGCCCGAAAATATTCACCACACATTTTCCATTTTGAAAAATACTATCGCATCGTGAGGAATAATCAATCCTCAGCAATCCTTGCGTGGGAATAGTCTGGCTTAATTCTCCAGGACCTGAAGCATCAATCAGATGTAGGTTGCTTTCTATTCTTGCGTGATATCCAAGTGAATCTGCTTCTTTTGTCACTGGTGTTGTGGCAAGACCTGTAAATTCAGTTTCATTATTCGTCGTCCATCCCACAGGATTCTCATAGGGCTGACCAATCGTCTGGATGATTTCCCAGTCATCAAAATCCGCATTGATGATCTGGGCATACATATAATTCATCTGATTCATTGCCAGAAATAAGAAGAGGATATTTAGTGATTTCATTTAAGTATGATACGGAGAAACTCATTGGGGTAGAGCGTTAATTTATTATATGTCGTGAACAGGACTTAAATCTTACGGATGCAATCTTATCCATATAACCGTTTATTCGTTTAACCTTTTCTGCCTTTTCCGCCTATTCTGCCCCTTCTGCCCCTTCTGCCCTTTCTGCCCCTTCTGCCCCTTCTGCCCTTTCTGCCTTTTCTGCCCCTTCTGCCCTTTCACCCTTTTTTATACCCCGGCCCTTTAACAAATCTCCCCGGAAAAGCCCCGGTATGTTCTCCATCTTTCAATACCTGTTTTCCATTGACAAATACATCGATCATGCCCGTTGCATATTGTGCCGGCTTATCATAAGTAGCAGGATCGTTTACTTTCGCCGGATCAAAGACTAAGATATCAGCATAGTAACCCACTTTCAATTCCCCTCTGTTTTTCAATTTCAAATTCGTTGCAGGAAGCTTTGATAATTTGCGAATGGCTTCTTCAAGCGGCATGACATGTTCATCTCTTGAATATTTTCCTATCACGCGTGCAAAATTTCCATAGGCTCTTGGATGTGGATTGGATAAAAGAAATACACCTTCCGGTGCATAAGAACCTTCATCCGAACCAAAGCTTACCCAGGGTAGTGCGATTTGTTTTTTTACATTTTCTTCATTCATCAGGAAGTAAGCTGTACTGATTCTGGTACTGTCCTGCACCAGCAGATCCATCGCAGTTTCTTCAGGAGAAGTGCCCCGTATTTTCGCTACTGCTGCGAGTGTCTTCCCTGTATATTTTTTTAAAGAGTCCTGCTTAAAGCCAATCAATAAGATATTGTCCGGTCCACCGGCAGCATAATAGAAATTCTCCCAGTCTGTTGCATTTGTATTCATCGCCTTTTTCATCGTCGCCCGGATAGTGGGATCATGCAGCCTCTGCCATAGTTTGCCAAATCCTCCATCCTGCAATGTAGGCGGCAGACAAGCGGTTAACCCCGTCGCACCTGCGGTATAGGTGTACATATCAGCTGTAATATTTAAACCATCTGCTCTGGCTTTTTCTACCCTTGTGATGACACTGTCTACTTTATTCCAGTTGCCCTGACCCGCTGCTTTCAGATGATAGATCTCTGCATGGATATTTGCATCCTTTGCGATCGTAATCAATTCTTCTACAGCTTCCATCAATTTATTCCCTTCACTGCGCATATGTGAAATATACGAACCTCCATAAGTAGAAGCTTCTTTGCACAAAGCAATCAACTCTGCTGTATTCGCAAAAAATGCCGGTGGATAAATCAACGATGAACCTACACCCATCGCACCTTCTTCCATGGCTTGTTTCACGAGCAGTCTCATGCTGTCCAGTTCGGCTGGTGTGGCTGCACGATCATCTTCACCGATGACATTCATGCGAAGGGTCGTCGCACCTACAAATGAAGCGACATTGCAGGAGACACCTTTCTTTTCAAGGTAAGTCAGATATTCACCAAGTGTATTCCACGCGATAGCATATTTGATATCCGTTTCCCCAAGCTTCATTTGTTCTTTTGTACTTGGTGTTAACGGCCCCATGCTTTCGCCTTCACCCATGACTTCAAGTGTCACGCCTTGCCGGATATCGCTTTGCGACCGGCCATCTTCGATCAGCGATTCATTGGCCCAGCTCAGCATATTGATGAAGCCTGGCGCTATGGCCATTCCATTGGCGTCAATGGTTTCTTTTGCAGTTGCATTGCCCAGATTTCCCATAGCGGCTATGGTGTCTGCATTGATAGCAATGTCACCTTTCACTGGTGCACCTCCATTTCCATCATAAATTAATCCGTTGCGAATGATGATATCGTAACCGGTTTTTGTCTGACAGGCTGTAAATAAAGGAAAAAGGAGGAGGAGAACGTATTTCATGTTTTGGTTTTTCTTGATGAATGGATGCAATTTAAGGAAAAGCAATAAGCAATAAGCAATAGGCAATAAGCAAAAATACAATTCGAGCACTGCGAATACTACGACTTATATACTCAAACTTTATACACTCAGAATAAGGATCCCGCCATGCGAACTCATGAAGCACTGACGTTCGAGTGTCTCTGACCTCGAACCCTCGAAAATCTTTTCAATCCGATTCTGTATCTATTTCATTTATTGTAGCGCCTACATAAATCCAGACGCACCATAACACACCCATTAAACCTAACGCTATCATTGGAAACCAATACGCAATCGTATTAATAATCAGATAAACAATGAATCCATAGATACAACGGACTCGTGTCTCCAGGATGATTTTTCGTGTCAACAGGTTTGTGGAAAGATCTTTGGGTTTCAACATGGATTGAAATAAAAGTGTCCATGCGATATTCTGCAGTACGATGGTAGAGCAATAGAGCATGACAGCGGTCTTTGCTGAATCCGTATCGATATATTCAGCTAGTATAGATGTAGGATAAGGTAATATTACAATTGTGAGAAGAAAAAAACCATTGGTGAAATTAAACGGGGGAGAGGATTTGTCGACAAGTCTGAATGCGCCATGATGATTGGACCATGCGATCAGAATGGTGCCGAAGCTCAATAGAAAAGCAAACCAGGAAGGCCATTGTGCTTTTAAGGCTTCAAATAATGTATTGACAGAGTTTATCGTATCGGGCGTCGGCACCTTTATTTCCAGAATAAGAAGTGTAATCGCAATAGCAAATACGCCGTCGCAAAAGGTCTCAAGTCGGGCAGTTGGATTATGCATCATGTTGAATTGTAAGGCAAAATAATAATAATCGAATAATAGACAATAGGCAATTTGCAACGAACAATAACTTGTTAAAATGGACTTTTATTAACCTTTTGACCGATTAGCTCATTATCCATTTTCTTTTTTGAAACAAGGAACTGGTACAAAAGAAATGACGGTAGAAATGACGTCATGGCCGGCAGGTATTTATTTTGTAAAGATTGGTAGTCAGGTACAGAAAGTGATCAGGATGAAATCATGGGGAATTCTGAATAGCAAATTTTGGCTTTATAATTTTGTGCATGAATGATAAGCTATCCATTGTAAGGAATACATCTGCAAAATAGTGGTCAGTTCCGGGTAGCAATCGGTGCTCAAAACGGGTTTTGTTAATTCCAAACTTCATTCATCTCTGTCAATACGATTGGTTTACCATCAGTCACTACGATGGTATGTTCGTGCTGTGCAATAAATCCGCCTTTATTTCCAACCATTGTCCAGCCATCCTGCAATGTTTGGGCGTAAGTGGAATTCGTTGAAATGAATGTTTCAATAGCCACTACTGAATTTTTCTTAAATCTTGTCAGATTAAATTTATCTCTGAAATTTGCTATGGCGCTTGGTTCTTCATGAAGACTTCTTCCAATGCCGTGACCTGTCAAATTTTTAATGACTCTGTAGCCTCTTTTCTTTGCTTCAGTTTCAATCAACCATCCAATATCAGAAATGCGAACGCCGCCTTTAATAGTGTAGATGGCTTTATGCAAGATCTCCTTTGAAGCGTCTATAAGTTTTTGGTGTCGGTTGACATCTTCGCCAAGTACAAATGAACCGCCATTGTCCGACCAGAAGCCATCAAGTTCTGCTGAAACATCAATATTGATTAAATCACCTTCACGAAGTATTTTCTGATCAGAAGGTATGCCATGACAAAATTCATTGTTGACACTTATACAAGTCCAACCGGGAAAGTGATATGTCAAATAGGGTGCTGATTTTGCGCCTAAGTCCCTGAGCATTTGTCCGCCGAAGTTGTCTAATTCCTTCGTCGTCATCCCAGGTTGGGCAAAGTTTCTCATTGCCTTCAATGTGCAGGCAACAGCTTCACTGGCATTCTTCATGCCGATCAATTCGGACTCATTTGTTATTGACATGATATTACTTTTTGTCTGATTGTTGGTTTGTCATTGATATCGTCCTGGAATGACCTATGGGTTAAATGCAATATTTGTCAATCAGTTTTTGTTCTGTCCCGTTAGCTTTTGCTTTTTTTGCCATACGATTTAAAAGAGGGTAGAGGAATGTTAATAATCCGGGCATATTCATATCACTCATACAGATGATGATGGCCGTATGTTTTAAGCTCTTTGGAATTGTTTTTTTATCCGTAAGGCCATCTGCTGCCAATCCATATATTATCCGCAATGCATTTTCAAACCCGGTATGTCCTGGCTGTAATTTGACATTGAATTTAATTTCTTTGTCTGTTGGATTAAAAAAACTATGCATTGACATAGGTTCAACGGTAAATGTTTCTCCCGGGTTTAATATCCTGGATTGTTTCTTCCCTGACTTTAAACCTAGCTGTCCTTCTATGGCCGTAAAGGTTTCGGAGTAGGTCTTGTGGTAATGCAATGGGTTTCCTCCTCCCGGCATTAGCGTGATTTCAGCTTCAGTTATTTTTCCGCCGGATTCTTCAGCAGTCTGAATGAATGTTACAATGTCTTTAATGATGGGATTGACGATTGTCCTTTTCATTTTTAGTATACTATTTTATTGTAATTTTTCTGTTAGCACATTCAAATTTATTTAATTATTTCTTTTTCAGGAAATGTCAAATTACAAGCAAGTTCTAAACCAATCCATGACCACATACATCAATATTTATTCAATGACGATCAACGAACGAAATTGTTGTGAAAAATTACTTACTTCCAAAACGAATAACGCATTTGTCAGATTTAGTTTATTCAAATCCAGATCAAATTCATTTGTAGATGATCGCTCGTTTGTAGCGTATAATAGTTGACCTTGTATACTTATAATCTTTATGGTGTAGGGTCTTAAGATTATACCATTTATTTTGACATGGACTTGTCCGGATCTGCTGACAGGGTTCGGAATAATTTCGATTCCGGTATTGTTCGAAATGACATTCGCCACTGAAGATGGGGATGAACAGGTTGTTGGCGGTGGTTGTTGTGTGGGCAAACGTAATGAAGCACCTCCATAAATTATATCTGCTACCAATGATGGACAAATTGTTCTGTACGTGCCATCTAGTTGACAAATCTTAAGGGCATCCGTTCCGGAAAAACCAATGATGGAATTGTATTCACCGGCAAATGCTGCTGTGACGGCTCCGAAACAATCAGGTATTGGATTACTCAAATTGTTGATAGCTGTAACATCAAGAATGGCAGTATTGGTATTATTCAACGTGATTTTTATTAGTTGGCCAGGAGCCATCATATAAAGATCATCGTCATACCATGTGAGATCACCCGATGCTGCAAACCCTATAGTATCAATATAAAAAGCAGTTGGATTAGAGATATTTATTCCATAAAGCTTTAGTCCGGATTCTGTCAACAATATAGTATCGTTTAACCCGACTAAGGATGAGGACGGGGATGTCAAGCCTATATTGCCTATTAGTATAGAAGCCCCGGTGACAGTGTCTATCTGATAAAGATCACTTTCCTCTACTCCCCAGAGACGTCCATCCGGTGTAAAGGCAATGTCCACAAAGGTATGACCCGTTGAACTGACAAGGAGGGAGTTGCAATTAGATAAATCAAGTGAAAACAAATCGCCTTCGGAAGTTATTGCAAAAACAGGTTGGGAAAATGCATTTGAGCAAAAAAGCAGGAATGGTATAAGAATAAGGGCTTTCATACTTTTTTATTTAGTAAGATAGTAAAAATTGATATCAACTGATGAGCCAATCAGAAATAGAAGAATGGTGTAAAAAACATAATAAACGGAGACGTGAAAAATATGGGATTTAAGTCAGAGACTTAAACCAACTTCGATTTTTTTTGTGCCAAAAACACACTTCCCATTGTTGGTTCAAGTCCGCATATGAACAATCGTTGGTTCAAGTCTCTGACTTGAATCCTATATTTTTCACGTCTCCTGACGGAACGATTAAAACCTTCATGTCCGACCCTTGTTTCAAGTCCCAACTTCGGTGAAGTGTTTACTGTGAAGTATTTATAATGGAAGTTAAGGAAATTTCACGTCAGGAGACGTGTAGAATATCAGGTTTAAGTCAGAGACTTAAACCAACTGCGATTTTTTTTTTCGCCAATAACACATTTCCCATTGTTGGTCAAGTCAGCGTGTCCCGCGACCCTTTTTTTTCCAAAACTTTCCCATTGTTGGTTCAAGTCCGCATATGAACAATCGTTGGTTCAAGTCTCTGACTTGAATCCTATATGCTACACGTCTCCTGACGTGAACGATTAAAACCTTCATGTAACCGATCCTTGTTTCAAGTCCCAACTTCGGTGAAGTGTTTATACTTGTGAAGTATTTATAATGGAAGTTAAGGAAATTTCACGTCAGGAGACGTGTAGAATATCAGGTTTAAGTCAGAGACTTAAACCAACTTCGAATTTAAGTCAGAGACTTAAACCAACTTCGATTTTTTTTGTGCCAAAAACACACTTCCCATTGTTGGTTCAAGTCCGCATATGAACAATCGTTGGTTCAAGTCTCTGACTTGAATCCTATATTCTACACGTCTCCTGACGTGAACGATTAAAACCTTCATGTAACCGACCCTTGTTTCAAGTCCCAACTTCGGTGAAATTATATCAGTAAAGTATTTATAATGGAAGTTAATGAAATTTCACGTCAGGAGACGTGAAAAATATAGGATTTAAGTCAGAGACTTAAACCAACTTCGAATTTAAGTCAGAGACTCATGCTCACTTTCGTATCTAAAAAAGAATCGGCCTTCATATGCAGGAAGGCCGATTCAACTATTACAAGATCCTTGTTATTTCATATCATAGCAAGTGATCGTCTTATTTCGCTCACATAGAAAAACTCTTGTATCTACTTCATCAACAATATACTGCGGAGTCAAATCCACAACATTGATCTTCTTATCCACCTTTCCGGTGTCTTTATTGACCATCATGATAGCGCGTTTGGACTCCCCATCCTTGGTCAGTATGAACTTGTGGTCACGAGCGTTCCTTGAATTGGAATAACGTGTCATTGTCACTTCGAAAAGCGGAGTTCCTCCGTAATAAGCACCTGCCAGCACCTGGGTCTTTGATGTTCCCTCACTCGCAGCATTGCTATTTCGATACGCTCCTTTCGATAGCCTGTCGAGTTGTTTCATGTTTTCCATTGAACCTGCTATATCTATATTGACTCCGGCTATGTCGGCACCAAATTGAGCCAGGCCCATAAGGTTAGTTGACGTAAGCTGAGGGTAATCCTTAGAGTGAACCAGTTTGCCCTTTTTATCAAGCAGCGAAATATGCTGATCCGTAAAGAGCAAGTATCCGCTGGGACGGTATTCTGCCTGGAGTGGGGTCTTTCTCGTCACGTTCTCCAGTTTGATATCCTCTGCGAACACGGTCATCACGCCGGTAGCAAGGTCGAACTTATAGCCTGTTCCACTTTCAAACAGGATGACTTTTTTTCTGCTTCATCATATGTCACTGCAGGGATACTCTTGAATTTGACATCCTTGTCCCAGACATCCTTGCCATCGCTATAGCTCAGGATATTCGAACGTTCTGTCGAAATATAAAGGACGCCCTTTGGTGTAGTAGTCGCATAATAAGTATAGCCCTTGACTTTGGAATCCCATATCTTCTTTCCATTGCTATCCACATAGGATATCGACCCATCCTTCTCATCTTTTGCAACAGCGATGTAGCCTTTTTCAAACGGAATGACTTCATCAAGGTATTCAATCTTATAACTCTTGTTCCAGAGGAAATCGCTTGTCTTCGGATCGATAAGGTTGAAGCCTTCTGTTTCGACAAGGACGATATTGTTTCTGTCATCAGAAGTGATATCAAGCAGACTACCTTTCAGTTTTAGTTTTCCCGGTGTAATATCCTTTCCGGTCGCCGGATCTAAAACGATAAGTTTATTACTCTTTTTCACGCCCATATACAGACTATTGCTTTGAGGTGAATACACGAGGGCCTGTAGTTTCTTTTCGGCTTCATACTTCCATTTGATTTGACCATTGTTAGCATCAATGGCATAGGCCATCTCATTCACACCGACGATAATGTCACCGTTCTTACTGAACATAGGTCCCTGATCGATAAAGCTTGTTCTGTTCGTCGAATTTCCAAGTTTGGATATCAATCCTTTTATCACACCCAGATCGGTCACCCAGGTTTTGGTCATTGTATGAAGGCTGAAACTCATCAGGAGTTGAGTGTTATCCTTTGTGATTTCAAAAAGAATCATCGCCTGATCCGGAAGCAGATGATAGGTCTTGATACGGTAGTTGTCATCTTTCGTATCATAGAGTACATCTCCTGTGCTGGAATGAATGATAATTCCGCGGGTCTTACCTACGATCGGGCTGTATTCAGCATAGAATAGTGGAAGGCCATCGATATTCTGATAGGTCTCCTTGATGACGCCTTTCAGTTCTTTATCCATCCAGACTTGCTTTCCGGTGTTATTATCAAGACCCATGAGGCCTTTAGCTCCGGCGGCAATGATAATGCCGTCATTCGCCTGCTCTATCCAGCCGACCTCAGCCAGGGAAGCTGTCATATCTTCTGACCAGGTTTGAGTCTGGGCGTGTAATGCACCTGTCATGGTAATCAGGCAAAGGACAATAAATTTTGTCGCGTACGACAGTTGGTTTTTAAGTAACATAATGGTTTGAATTGATTAAAGTTTAGGTGTATGAATTAAGATAATAAGTTCGATTTTAAACCCTCACGGGTAAGTATTTTTTGCTGCAACTACTAAATTCAAATATTGTAAATCCGAAAATTTCTTCAAGATATGTACTCAAAGGTAGAAGTTCAAATATATTTTATACTTTCCTGCTACTTTTGGATATTTCAAATGCAGCACAATCCTTTTTAAAAAATCCCACAGATTTTGTTTTCATATTTGGCTGGATTCTTAAAGTCCTCTGGCTGCATTGTCAGCATTGTTGTCCCGCCTGGTTGTGCAAACCCATCAAAATATGTGACTAAAGAAATATTATATCCCTCGTCGGTTGTAATAAGGAATCGCTGAACCAGTTTGTCGGGCGTTGGCAATGGTTTTATTGAAATATCTTCTTGCTTTAAATTTGCTACAACGGTCTCCAAATCTTTTGCATAGTAAGTCAGAGCGATATATGGTTTATTGTCTTTACGGAGCATAATCAATAATGCCCCATCAGAAATTTGTATCCACGGAAATGGAAAGTCCATTCGCATCACTTCGGTAAAGCCAAATGTTGTTTTAAGATTTCGATAAGGAGTTGTAAGAAGTGTATTGCCGCGACTAATGACGCCATAATCTTATGATATGAAGAATGAGGACAACAATGAACAGGATAAAGGAGATATACGTACTGACATAGGCAAGGGGTATGCTGGCCAATTGAAGCAATATGCCGGCAAAAATGATTATGTTTTCTCGTTTTGTGGACAGTTGATGAAGTATTTCTTCGGGTATCATTTTATTTTTCATTACATATACCCAGATGGAAGAGAAGGCCAGGTTCATCAATACATAATTTACAGCTACAATAGTTATGGCATAGGGACTTTCAAAATTTCTTCCTGCAAGGGATGTGGTAAAAAGTGTGGCTGATAAGAAAAGAATGAATAGAAAATTCAAAAACACTAAGGGTATATCCACATTTTTAAAAGACGGAAGAGATTGTGATGATCCATCCATAATACAACGATGGTGGAAAAGGTGATGAAGTAGCTTACAAATGATGGTACAAGGTGAACCAAATACGATTTGATATTGCCGTCGGAAGAAAAGGCATCTTCGGGTACGCTAAATTCCAGTACCAGTATAGTCATAATGATGGCCAGGATGGCATCAACAAAGGTTTCAAAACGGGTTTTTTCAGTTTCTTGAGAGAATTGTTTTAACATATGCTGATTTTTATACTTTCATTATTCTTTTCATTTAACATCTTCATGTTGCATAGTTGGCGATTGCGGTATTGTCAAAGCACTACCCCCTGCGTTCGGGTATTGCTACTGGTGAGTTTTCATAACCATAATCCCGAACCACGGCTTGGTTTTATTTAATATTGAAATTAAGAACTTTCGTCTGGTATAGTCCGAAAGCAACTGCAATGATAACAAGTGAACCGAAAAACAATCCCTGTCCATTTGAGAATTTTTTTGTACCTGGGTTCATTTTGACTTTTGTAAATTGGTTGAAGGTTTAAAATGCTACTGTCGGTTGTTGTTAACTCTGTCGCCAAAAAGTTGCTGATACTGCCAGATCGTGAAACAACCAACTTTTAATTTCCTATTAATTTGAATGATTCATACAGTTTCTGCCTCAAAATATTTTACATTATTTGATCCAGGTTATGTATTGGTCGCAATGGGTAAAATTCAAAAAATCAATCTCCTGATTCACTTGGTTGCTGAACATTACAAACTGGCCATACCGATGTTGCCATAATGAAATCACAAAAAACGGGATAGCAGTCGGTATTACGTTGCAATTCGAATACCCTTTCCCGGTAAATAACCTTATTCCTTCAAATAATCTAATCAAATAAAATCCAGGCATAAGATCCTCAGTTCCGACTTTTATTTGTTTGCCTGAAACAGGTTTTTCAAACACAGCTTGCCCTGCATATCGCAGATTTCAACAACCCCATTGACCTCATGGTCAAATTCAATGGTCAGTTGATCTTGAAAGGGATTTGGATAAATTGTGCCATCCGAAAATGATTGCGATGGTGAAATGGAAGTCGATGTTTCAAAATCAGCAGTCCATGTTCCTCTTCCAAACGTGAATATGAAAACTTTTTTATCTGATTCACGGATCTTAATCTCCGTGATCTGCACATTGGGCATATCGGCTTCTTTTGTCCATGTCAAGCCTCTGTCCATTGTCACATATAGACCACCTTCTTTTGATCCAACCAAATGATCTGATCATTTCCCGGATATACAGCCATACACTGTATCGTTACGTTTGGCAACATGGTCACAGGGATCGTTGTCCAGATGGAAGTGGGATCAAAAGATTTGCGCAATAACTGATTTTCGATGGGAAAGACCGATTGATTAAATACAAGGCCGAATCACGATCAGGATCATTATAGCTGCGTCCCGCATCAAATGGAGCAGGTCGGCTAAGCTCTGACAACGGGGCCGCTGTAGCTGCATTGGTAAAGGCAAAAATTGAATCACTATTCGTCCAATAAACGATAGGATTCAGTTTATGGGTACAGGCAATGGTCCCATCACCAAATTTATTTCCGGTATGATGAGAAACCTGTATCCAGTTGTTACCACGGTCTGTTGATCGCCACAACCAATGAAGCGTCAGAAAATACAATTGTTTATCATCTGCATTGTTCATCACAAACGGAGTAATGAACTGCGTCTGATCGTCTACATGACCGTTATGATCCGCGTCAAGCTGATTTAAGATTTGTGTACGGCCCTGATTTGTGGTCAGGTGATCTATACGATAGATGTCACCATCATTATCACTGAAATACCCCAGGTCCGGATTTTGTTTACTGATCCATGTGTAGGTTCCATCGCCTGATATCACAGAATATGATTGCGTCAGATTCCGGATGTATCGACAACCAAGATCCTGGTAACCCTGAAAGGTTTGTATTCCGGTAGCCCCATGATCTCCATAGTACTCTTCCTGCGAGTACAATAAAGTATCACGGCGATATTCTTTATTAAACGAAAGTGCAGTAAAGGAGCCACTTCAATAGTCGCCACGCCAAAATCACTGGTCACATAAACTTTTCCGGGACGATGCGGATCATAATTGAAACTGCGGAGGTCATGTCCTGCAATGATTTGCTCCCATGTAAGTCCACCGTCTACACTGGCTCTCGGTGTTGTCGTACCTGCAAGGATAAAATCAGGATCATCCGGCTTACGGACAATACACGACCTTGGTTTAAGGTAGAGAAGTAGGTCCATGTCTGACCGGTGTCGATACTTTTATAGTAGTTATAACTGCCATAATGATTAACCGAACAATACTGAATGTCAGGTTGTGATGCACAGTAGGCAAGGTGTGTATCATATCCTGTTGAGTCAATTCCCGTTGTCTCCACAAATGAGCCTGGTCACCTGTGACGGATCTCCAGACAGAATGTTTTGTTCCGATTTCCAGAGTGCCGTCCGGAAGTAAAATCATATCAGCAATGCCGTCATCTGATTGAAATATCAATTCAAACGTATGACAATCATCAGCAGTGTGCGACACGTAGCCGCCAGTAAATAAAAATTGGTTATGCGATACATACAATGTATTTGAATCGATGGGGGAGGGAAGGATTTTCTCCACTTTTCCAAAACCTTGAAATGCAATAGGATTGACGAGTGAAAATGTCTGACCATAATCAACAGAACGATAAATATCAAAAAGCAATTTACCATGCTCCTTAATAATCACCCCGGTGCTGTAATAGAATTCGTTCGGCCTGAAGAAATTTTGAGCAATGGATGTAACCCCAGTGATCGTGCAGTATCATTGACCGGCTTCCACGAGCGGGCGGCATTATGCGATATCCATACGCCTCCATTTTGTGCACCGGCCAGTACCAGGTTTGAATCAGTCCGGCTGACCACAAGACAGTTGATCGCACCGGCCTGAGTGCCTATACCAATGTTAGAATAATTGACAAGAACATTGGAAAATGTCATTGCAGAATTGATCGTCAAATCAGTTACCGGTGATGCCTCGATTTCCATCACATTTTTCAACTTCCTTTTTGTCAAAGTGGAGCATAGAAAGAGAAATAACAATTATGCAACAAAACAGGATCGAGAGCAGTCGAGTCATTTGGGTAGGTTTGAAGTGAAGATATTGAAATTCAGTTTACAATTCTCTGATCCAGATATTGCGATAACTTACTAAGCAATTGTGATCTTGTAATACTAAAGATTCCTTGTCATTATGTTTTTTGTAAAATGGCTGTCCGATGTAAACTGTTGGCCCTTTCAATTCCACATTGTTTTGAATGAGCACTCCATTTTGAAACACAGTAAGTCGGGCAGGTGATACAACATTACTATCCGCACCGAACTTCGGAGAAGTGAAAATGATATCGTAAGTCTGCCATTCGCCTGGCGGTCTACAGGCATTTACAAGCGGAATGTATTGTTTATAGATGCTTCCTGCCTGGCCATTGCTATACGTCCTGTTATTATAGCTATCCAATACCTGCACTTCATAACGCCCCATAAGGAAAATACCACTGTTTCCGCGGTCTTGACTACTACCCATAACCTCTGCAGGTGAGCGCCATTCAACATGCAATTGACAACTGCCAAATGCCTGTTTTGTTTGAATATTCCCGGTTCCTTTCTCTACGGTCATTGCATTATTTTCAACTTTCCATTTAGCAGGATCTTGTTTGGTGTCTACCCAATTGCTAAGATCTTTCCCATTAAATAAAATAACAGCATCAGAAGGAGGGTCTTGTGAAGTTGTGCCCGGGGTAATCACTTTTGGTTCCGGTTCCCAAACTTCGGTAGCTTTAGGATTATCATTCTGGGCATACGTGTGTATAGAAAGAAACAGGGTGAGTGAAACAAGAATAAATATTTTTTTCATAATGATATTTTTGAAGCGTGGCATATGAGTTCGTTTGAAGTGAAGATATCAGTGGAGTAAAAGTTTAGTTCTGTTCTTTTGAATAGGTAGAAAAAATCCCTTTCAATCCATCATATATTCCTGATATTACAACTGTTCCATGTGTCTCATTTTTCTTATTGCATCCCCACACTTGCAGTCACATTACCGCTTAGTGTCTGCAGTGGCGATGGCGGGATATTCACATCATAATTTACCAGCACGACCAGCCTGCTGCCTGCCGTAAGTGGAAAAGACAGCCCTGATATATTTGCGGTTAATGTTTCCCATTATACCTATCCCTCCTGTAGCGGTGGTCAGATTGATGCTTACTGTGGCACCTGTAACAGGGAAAAATTGTTCTGCGCCTATAAGGTTATAAAGGGGTGAGCGATGTAATAAAGCTGTGCGTGGAAAGTATGCGTGCCAGAAAAGAACTGGATGGTCGGTGTGGTAATGCGGAAGAAGAATGAAAAAGAAGTTACAGTACCATTTATCGGCACTGGCACTGCTACCATAGGGAAGGTACCGCTGGGGTCTATATATGAACCACCATTGATATTCACCATCTTATTCACAGCTGCCTGAAATCCGATTAAGGCAACAGAATCGCTAACTCCACTAGCAGAAGTCGTAAGCCCGATCCGCGAACTACCACTGCCCATAGAAATGGCATAAGGGGCATTTGTTGTATTCCAGGTACCATCGCCGCGAAGGAATTTAGCTGCAGATGGTATTCCGGATCCCAGTTTGGCGGGATTAATAACAGATGAGCCGGCATTAATAGCAGCGACAGCGTGATTCCCGGCTGTGGAAATTGCTGCGATGGTAAGGTTAGGAAGTTTACCAGTAAGATCTCCACCCGCTATAGAGCTATCTGCCAGCAACGCCAACCAGTGGTTCCATTATATAGGTAAAACCCTGAGGGTGCATCTGTTTGGTACATCAGTAGTCCGGTGGCGGTGGGCAATACTGTTCTTCTGGGCGCTCGTCATGCGTGGTATGAGCACACTCGTCGGTTGAAGACACATCGAGCATGGACGAAAGATTGGCGGGAGTACCGAAGTATTTATTGAAACACCTTGACCACTTACGGGCCCGGCAAATGACACAATCATAAACACACTTACAATTGTTTTAAATAGCAGCTGTAATTTTGCGGTAGATATAGAAGTCATAAGATTCAAACTTATGTTTTTTTGCATTATCCGATTAATATTAAATACGGACACAAAAAAGAGCGGTTGCTGGAAACCACCCAATTTAGTTTGAGTTAGCAGACTAATTTTGTAATTACGACCAAGGCCCCTTCTGTTTAACTTGGTAAAATCGTTTGCCATCAAATCGAAAGAGTCCACTACTTGCACCCCACCATATATTTCCTGACTTGTCCTGATACATACTTTGAACACAACAGTTAATTCCGTCCTTTTCTGTAAAAACGGTAAATGCTTTTGAATTTGAAATGGAAGGGTCAAATCTTGTTGTACTGCCTCGGGCAGTAACCCAAACAATACCTGACTGGTCTATAATTATTCCCCAAAAGTCTGTTCCGCCTAAGCCGTCTTTGGGAGTGTATTCTGTAAAATGTTTACCGTCAAATTTGCAAATACCGTTTTTCATTGTAAACCACATATTGCCTATTTGGTCTTGTGCAATACCACCTGCATAGTTCTCACCCAAACCTTCTTTTTCATTGAAGTTTACAATCGTCTTTCCATCATACCGAAAGACACCTTTATCAGAAGAAGCAAACCAAATATTTCCATTTTTGTCTTCCATAATGCCTGCAACATTTATAGATGCGAGTAATGGAAATAGCGAGAAGCATTGCTCCCCAATGCTATCTGCTGATGGGTCATATCGGAAAATGCCGCCATGTGTGCCTACCCAAATTGTACCGGATTTGTCAACAAGAATACTTTTTCGACTTGTCTCAATATGATTTAGTCCATCCTTTTGATTATAATTTCTAAATGTTTTCCATCGTATTTATATACGCCCTGGTCAGTTCCAAACCAGAGATTACCATTTTTATCTTCATTAATGGCAAAACTGAGTTGCTCTTAAAACCATCCGAATTGGAAAAGTAGGTCAACGTTTTTACATCATACCTCACTACGCCTTCTTCTATGGTGCCGAACCATAAATTCCCTTTCGAATCCTGAAAAATACTTCGGATATATTGACTGATCAATGTAGTGTCAAAATCGGGTGCCAATGCAACTGCCTTAAAGTTTCGAATTACTGTTGGGCTTGGTTTGGAAGTATTTGGGTCTTTAGTTGTGTTTGTTTTTTCTTGTACGCTGCAGGAAGCAAAAATTGTCAAACAACTTAAAAATAATATTTTGCTTAATGTCATATTCATGTCTGTTATTGTTGGTGAGGTCTCTCTTATGCAATCCTGGTCAATTGGCAGCAAATTCCGGGCGCGCATAGGATTCCAGAAAGCCGCACACCGAACAACGGAAGGTACCCACTGGAACGCACTTTTCCTTTGATACTTTCGTAACAGTCCAGAAAGCCTTTTCCGGTGCTCCCTCAACCCAATTACTGACACGACGATTGCCCCCGTCCGCGCGGTCGAAGATGAACCCCTGCACCATCTCGCCGTTGCACTTAGGACACCGAATAGATTCCGTATTCATGCTCAAATCTCCGGAGAAGGAATCGGAAGAAGTTGTCATACGTTGAATATATAATTCTACTGCTAATATCTGCATTAAGATAAATTTACTATAAATTATATCAGTTTTTTAGGACGAGTCAGTGGTGAAATTCGAAATGCTTTTGCTAAGTGAGGGCTTCAATCTCCCCTCTTAGCAAAAGCATTTCGAATTAACAGCAACAACTAAAAACTTTACAGTTGCCGATGGCTTGCAGGACAATGAATTCAACAGTTCCATGAAAACTGTCTCTGTCATGAACATTTCAGGCAACCTTGTTCGAACGCGCAAATTAAATGATGCGTCATCCAACCAGCATAAGAAGTCCAAACCCATTTTACCAGCCGAGTTATTTTGTTTCCTCCGTATTTATTTCAAGTCATAACGGTCTGCATTCATAACTTTTACCCAGGCGTTCACAAAGTCTTTTACAAACTTCTCTCTATTGTCGTCCTGTGCATACACTTCTGAATACGCACGTAATATTGAATTTGAACCAAGAACCAAATCAACACGTGTAGCCGTCCATTTTGTTTGTCCTGTTTTTCTGTCTACTATGTTATACAGATTCTCGCCAGATGGTTTCCATGCGTATTTCATGTCTGTGAGGTTTACAAAGAAGTCGTTGGTTAATAGTCCTTCTCTGTCTGTCAATACACCGTGTTTGCTGCCTCCCTGATTTGTTCCAAGCACACGCATGCCTCCGATCAACACAGTCATTTCGGGCGCAGTGAGTCCCATAAGTTGAGTTCTGTCTAAAAGAAGTTCTTCGGAGTTAACGGCATAATCTTTTTTAAGCCAGTTTCTATAGCCATCATGTATGGGTTCTAATCCTTCGAACGATTCCACATCCGTCATTTCTGCTGTTGCATCTCCACGCCCTGCATGAAAAGGTACTTTGATATTTACACCTGCATCATGCGCTGCTTTTCAATTGCGGCACTACCGCCCAATACAATTAAATCTGCAATACTGACTTTCGTAGATAGACCTGCCTGAATTTCTGCAAGTGTATTCAATACTTTTTCCAGGCGTTTCGGTTCGTTACCTTCCCAATCTTTTTGAGGTGCAAGTCGTATTCTTGAGCCATTAGCACCACCTCTGTAGTCTGAACACCTGAATGTTCTTGCGCTATCCCATGCTGTATTGATAAGTTCAGTTCGTGTCAAACCACTGTTCAATAATTTTTCTTTTAATCTTTCAATTTCAGCATCTGTCAGCGTGTAATCAACAGCAGGTATTGGGTCTTGCCAGATTAAATCTTCTTTCGGAACGTCTGCACCCAAATACCGGCTTTTTGGTCCTAAATCACGATGTGTTAATTTAAACCATGCTCTTGCGAAAACGTCTTCAAAATATTTTTGGTCTTTGTGAAAGCGTTCTGCAATTTTTCTGTATTCAGGATCCATTTTTATCCCCATATCAGCATCAGTCATGATTGGATTTCGGCGCACACCCGGAATATGCGCATCAAATGGTTTGTCTTCCTCTTTAATGTTTATAGGCTCGTATAGCCATGCACCGGCAGGACTTTTTTTCGATTCCCAATCGTGATTCAACAATAAATGAAAATAAGTGTGATTCCATTTGTCAGGTGTAGTTGTCCATGCACCTTCAAGACCGCTTGTAACGGTATCCTCTGCATTTCCTTTTCTTGTTGGATTCATCCATCCGAATCCTTGTTCATGCACATCAGCGCCTTCAGGGTTAGCCCCTAATATTGAAGCATCTCCATTTCCATGTGTTTTACCAACTGTATGTCCACCCGCCGTCAATGCAACAGTTTCTTCATCATTCATGGCCATTCGTTTAAATGTGGTTCTCACATCTTGAGCCGTTTTCAATGGGTTTGGAATTCCATCTACGCCTTCAGGATTTACATATATCAATCCCATTTGAACAGCGGCCAAAGGATTTTCAAGTGAATCGCTGACGCCATGCTCAGCGTATCTTGATTTTCCGAGCCATTCTTTTTCTGAACCCCAGTTGACGTCTTTTTCAGGATGCCAAATATCTTCTCGTCCACCTGCAAAGCCAAATGTTTTGAACCCCATGGACTCGTAGGCCATGTTACCCGCAAGGATAAATAAATCTGCCCACGAGATCTTGTTGCCATATTTCTTTTTCAGTGGCCATAGTAATCTTCTCGCTTTATCTAAGTTGGCATTATCAGGCCAGCTATTGAGTGGCGCAAAGCGTTGGTTTCCGGTATTGCTACCTCCACGACCGTCAGCAACTCGATATGTTCCGGCGGAGTGCCAGGCCATACGAATCATTAAACCACCATAATGTCCCCAATCAGCAGGCCACCAGTCCTGACTGTCTTTCATCAATGATTTTAAATCTTTTTTTAAGGCTTCTAAATCAAGTTTTTTAAATTCTTCTTTATAATTGAAGTCTTGCCCAAGTGGATTGGTTTTGGTGTCTTGTTGGTGAAGTATGTCCAAATTAAGTGCTTTTGGCCACCAGTCCATAACCGAATTGTTTGTCTCCGTATTAGCTCCATGCATTACGGGGCATTTTCCTTTTAAAGTATTTTCCATGAGATTGTATATTTATTTGTTATTGAATTCTCCGGTGATCTGAAGGGTGATGTTTTTGATATTGAAACTTTTTATTTTCTTTTTCCTGAAATAGTCATTGATCAGTTTGTCCAGGTTTGGATCTTCAAAATCCTCTATCCGGTCTGTTGTCGCGCAGTATAAATGATGATGATGATGCAAGACGGCATCATAGCGCATGATGTCATTTTCACTTTTCACTTTTTTCAACAAACCATTCTCCACAAACGAGTCAAGTACTTTATAAACGGTTCCAATTGAAATATTGGGATGTTTGATTTTGATGTACTCGATGATGTTTTCAACAGCAGGATGATTTTTCAGATTGACGACAGCTTCAAAAATGACGATACGCTGCGGGGTCACTTTTAAGCCTTTCTCTTTAAGGAGTTCTCGAAGTCTGTCAGTAGTCATTACTTATCATTTGATAATTACTTGGTAAAGATAATAATTCTCCTTTAGGAGCAAGGTAGTTTTAGGAAATAGTGATGTTTAAAAGTCAGTTTCCTTATGTAGGGGCGTTTTGCAACTGCCCGGACAAGAGAAAAAAGGAACAGGAAATCATTTGGGAATGATCACTATGGGACGTAAATCAGCGTATGGCCAATATCGCTATGAATTATAACTGTATTCAAATGAATTGATTATAATTATTCAGTCGGGCTTTTCATAATGGACTTCTATTTTCGGTGAGTTGTTCTGCCAACCCGATAAGAATTCCTTCAGGACCGCGTATGTAACAAAGTCGATACAATTCCTCATACTTCACCACTTCTCCGACGAGCTGCGCACCCATTTTTTGAAGTCCGACAAGTGTTTTATCGATGTCCGCTACAGTGAACATCGCGCGTAAATAACCCAGAGCGTTTACCGGGGCGTTGCGATGGTCCGCTACAACAGACGGAGTCAGAAATCGTGATATCTCAAGCCGGCTGTGGCCATCAGGTGTGACCATCATGGCAATCTCGACATGCTGATTTCCCAGACCGGTGACGCGCCCGGCCCATTCTCCTTCTATTGTAGCCCGCCCTTCAAGGTTCAGGCCAAGCTCAGTGAAAAAAGCAATGGCCTCATCGAGAGACTCTACCACAATTCCGACATTGTCCATGCGTATTAATTTGTTTTTTACCATAGCCTTTTTTATTTATTTTCTAAATACCCTTTGCTCACTTCTTATTTATTTCCCCTTCACCGCCTTAATTATAAAATATCCCATTGGCAGTATGATCACACCCAGAACCACCAGCATTAGCCAGAACCCAATCTTTTCTGTTTTTCCTGAAGCAGCCTGATAGATCATCAAAACGGCCAAACCAAATACAAAAGCAATGATAAGCTTTAAACATCTGAGCATCCTTGTAGCATTCGTATACTGATAAAGAGCATTTTCAGATGTAATCTTCACCGGGAAGTTAAAAATATGCGGATGCCTGTTTAATTCAGTCAAACCTAAAAAGGCGAGGGTAGCGATAACCGGTAAAACAAGAATCGTCATTTTGCTTCCATAGTCATTGACTTCCATTGATTCATTGAAATGTGTTGGGATGATCTCCGGTAAATCATCATATCCTGCCAAGCTGATGATCCATAAACAAACCAAACAAAGCCATCCGGCTGCTTCAATCATCTTGTCTGATGTTGATAACTCCGGCTTAAGGTATGGTCGTGTTTGCATTAAGGGAATAGCGGATTTATAATCGATTGCACCTGGCAGTGGAGTTGAAGTAAAAGTTTAATTCTGTTCTTTTGAATAGGTAGAAAAAATTCCTTTCAATCCATAATATATGCCTGGTATTACAATCGTGCCATGCGTCTCATTTGGTAATTCTAAATAATAATATTCTAAACCAACAGGTCTATTCTTATCCAAAAAAGTAAGCAATTCCATGTTGGGGGGATAACGAACAGGTATGTGTATATCTTTTCTGCATTCAAATATTTTTCCTTTGTAATCCGGGTGACTGCTAAGGTATTCGATCACCTCTTTGCCCACTTTACCTTTGTTCCACCAGGTACTTCCATCGATTGAAAGTATTGCATGGAATAGACCAGGAGTTTTGTATAGAGAATAATAAGCCAACAAGCCACCGGTTGAATGTCCAATAAGTAGTCGGTAGGATATGGTCCTGTATTTTTCATCTACATCAGGTATCAACTCATTTTTTAAATACGAGAGAAAATGATCAGCCCCACCGGCAAATTGTGTATCCTGGGTTTGTTCCGAATCTTCATCCAGGGCAGGAGAAAAATCACGTTGCCGGTTGTTGGAAGTAATGCCGATGATGATGCATGCCGGAGCAAGTTGACTTTGGGTAAGCAATGCAGACACATCTGCAGCATATGACGAGTAATACTCTCCGTCTAACAAATAAACTACTGGGTACTTTTCTGTGGCTGAATTATAATTTTCGGGCAGATATACATAAACCTTACAAGCTTCATTCAGCACTTTTGAGTCGATCGTAAATGAATCAACAGGGACTGTTGTAATCGATTGAGCAAAACCAAAATGAATGGATAGAACGAAGGATGCTATTAAACAACAAAACGACTTAACCATATTTATTGAATTTCTTATTCAGTTTTTCCAGATGATCTACTGGTCAATCAACTTTGGTTTAAAAATACAGAATAAGTCACCAAATTTTGAAGACACAATCTACGTACAGTTTCCTTAAGTCCGGGCGGTTGCAAAACGCAAGGGCGGTTGCAAAACGCCCCTACGTTTTACACTACTTTTTATTCTCTTGTTGGGGCGTTTTGCAACCGCCCGGACAAGAGAAAAGAAGATCAGGAAATCATTTGAAGACGATCATTGAAATACCCAAAGCCACTTGGAATATCGAGAGGAAAAAGTCAGTTTAGCTTTTCCAGGTGATTTGCCGGAGGAACTCTGAAATCGTTTCGCTCCCCGGATTATCCAATATACTTATTAATTTATAAAATTAAATAATTTAGAAATAAGGTAAAATTGACTGTTTTTATTATCTTGTTACCTGAAGGGTTTGTCGAAATTAATCACGGTTTTATTGTATACCCATTTTCTCATTTTCGTTTCAATTGTATATCCCTTTGAGTATTATTTATAACAGCCCAATAAAAGTCTATAATGAATTGCTTAATACAATAAAATATTAAAATTACTACAGGCTAAAGAAAGAAGGAAGCCTTAAAATTTGTAAAGATTAGGTGTAAATCAGTAAACTAAAAATCATGTATATATTGGATTTTTCTTGTAATAATTGCGGGGAACACTCTCAACCTGCTCCGGGCCAGGCTTCAGCACCCGGTGAAATGTTTCCTCCTTATATCATATCGATTAATGGTAGTCAGGACTTACATAACTGTATTGTCTGGAACAATGGCGGTTGCGTTTACTCCATTCAGATAACCTACAATTTGCTTGACAGTTATACGGTACATGTTGATGCTAAGGGACCAACCGGAATGTTTTCAGGTGCGGGCTATTTAAGGTTCATTGATTACAGTGGTGATCATTATGACCTTTCCATCTTTTCCAGTATACGCAGAACGCATTGGGTAGAATACATGAGTTTTAGACCCGGTATTAAAACCATCTTATGGAGCGACACAGCCTTCTAAGATAGCTTCGAAACAATTTAATTGCTGATATTATTTGTTTGCCGGGTTGTTCGTAATGCCTATGGTACAATTGTAAATCACTAAAAAATGAGAATATGACAAATCAAAAAGTCGAACATGTATTTATCCTGATGCTCGAAAACCATTCATTCGATAATGTTTTCGGATTCTCCGGAATAAAAGGAATTAAACCTGCCACTGGTCAAAACTCATATGCCGGTACTTCATATCCTGTAAATGCTGAAGCGCCGGATGCGTTGTCTTCTGACCCGGGTCATGAGTTTGCAGATACCCTGCAACAATTGTGTGGATCCAATGCCGGAAAATATAATCCGTTCAAATCATATCCTCTTATTGATAATTCAGGATTTGTCGCCGATTTCGCCACCTCCCATACAGAAGATACAGGAGAAGCACCTCATCCTGGCCCCGATCAATATGGCGATGTTATGCAGTGTTTCGGTAACAAAATTAAGCTTCCGGCCATATGGGAGCTAGCCACAGAGTTTGCTGTTTGCGACAATTGGTTTTCATCCATGCCTGGGCCTACATGGCCGAATCGCTTTTTTGCTTATGCCGCCTCCTCTGGTAGTTTAGATGATTCTCCATCAAAGTTTGAAATGATAAAATGGGAAGGGCCGGGCGGCGGAATTGAGTTTCCTAAAGGTTCTTTCTTCGATTTGGTTGGAAGACAATCCTGCAGATTGTACCAGCATAATTTGTCACTTACATCTTTTCCAATCGTACTTGGTTTAAGCGGAATAAGGTATAGCGATATGCATGATTTAAGCGTTTTTGAAAATGATTTACATAACAATTATCATTATCCTTTAACATTGATTGAACCGGATTATGGAAAAATTTCGAATGGGACTTTTAAAGGGGGATCTTCACAACACCCACTGGATGGAATGAAAGCCGGTGAAGATTTAATTAAAAAGGTATATGAAGCTATTCGGGGAGTGAAAGAAGTCTGGGAAAAAAGTTTATTGATCATAACCTATGATGAACATGGTGGTTTCTACGATTCTGCCTACAATTATGCCCCTCCTCCTGCTGCCACGGCACCAGGCGACTTTGATCACCTGGGGGGACCATACAGCAATAACGGATTTATATTTGAGCAATACGGCGTACGTGTTCCGGCTGTTGTAGTTTCTCCGTTTATTCCCCGAAACACTGTCTGTAATACTTTGTTTGATCATACTTCAATGCTTAAGACCGTGGAGGAAATATTAAACCTGCCTCCTTTAACCAACAGGGACAAGCAGGCAAATAGTTTGATTCCATTACTTACTTGTGCAAGTGTAAGACAAGATTGCCCAACATCCCTTGCTGCAACCGCCACACCGGAATTTGAGAAAGTATTAACAGAGTCTTTAACTGGTGAAGCGTTGGAAGCATTTAACATTTCCCCACTACCTGAAAGAGGCAATATTTATGGCTTTTTAGCCATTGCAAATAAAGTAGATCATGAATTGTCCTTGGGTATAACAGAAGAAATGATTGCCATACCTGCCACTTTTGAAGCTATTTCAACAAAAGGCGAGGCTAAACAATATATGGATGCAGTGTTAGCAAAAGCAAGAAAATTATAAGCCGAGGATGGTAAGTGATTTCATTACTAATTTTTAACAGAAGTATTTCCTTTTTTATAAACGCTAAGTGCTTCGTTGGTGAGTTGGGCTAGTTTGTCATGACTCTCCTGGTGTTAATTGCAAATTTTTATTGCATTTGTCATATTTGAATTCTGGTCTTTTACTTCTATTTAATAGTTGATCTAAAATAAACTTTTACTTTCATTTTATTTTTATCTTCTATTCCTTCTTCCACTGTAAGATATTCAGGGGTGGAAAATTCAATAATTCCCTCGACTATTTTACCTTTCTCAAATTGAGGAAGTCTTGTTAGTGTCAATTTAAAGTCGGAACAAGAAATTGTGAGTGAAGTGGATAAAGAGTCGGTTTGTGCAAGTTTAAATATTTTTTCTTCATAGTCTGTGATAAACTGCACGGTGGCATTTTGTTCCAATAAATTTATTGTAAAGGTAAATCCAAACATCGTCTCTCCTATAATCATTATTGTATCTCCGGTGAGGTAAGCATTGACCTGCACATCAATTCCTTCGGCAGAAAGATGTTGTTCATCTAAAAAGGGATCGTTCACGAATAATTTTATATCTCCAAAGCCATTAGTTTTGCCGTTTATCAGTTGAATCCGCTCGTCAAGTATTTTATGAATACTGGAGTCAATTTGAAATGGTTTTAATGATGTATTTAAAAGTGATGTTTGGCTATGTAATATCCAAAAGTTGGAAAATATGAGAAAAATAATTCCTAATGCAAATTTCATGTCAAATACCTTATGCCCTTGGTCGATCTAAAGACCACCCATTTTTGAGAAACTCGCGTACCAGGGGTTCCTCCAGCGCTCCATCTTTTTCACTTATCACCTTACATGCAGAGAGTATGCCTTTTTCCAGTGCCCTTACCCCTAAGTACACTAAGCCAACTGTAACGATGAGCATTACAATCATGCCGAAGGTGGAAGTGTTAAATATGATGGCGAATGCTACAGGAATGATGAAAACAAGAAGTACTCCAAAGAAAATGGCGATATCGGAAGCTAATTTGACATTCGAATGCACCTTGCGACATCTTTCACATCTTGGTATGCCAATTTGTATTTCATTGAATTTTACATTTCTATAGACGAGCAGATTGGTCCGATCCTGAATACGGTAAACAGGGGAGAAGCGGTTATCCTCCATGTTTGAGCTATGTGTCCCGGTCGAACAAAATGCACATTGTGTACTGAGCGGTTCTAATCTTTTCCTTGCTTCGTTGAGCGTATGTGTTTCCATGGTAGGCTACGTCGGCAGTGTTATTTTCTAAACTTTATATAGTAATCATTTACACCTTTATTTGGATTTGCTTTTAACCAATCTTGAATATTTGGGACATCATTGTTCAAGTTTTTTAAAGGTAACTGGTTACTATCCCTGAAAGCCAATTGCTTCGTACGATTTTCCAAATATGATGGTGATTCAGTAGTTGGGTTAACTGGATAATATGAAATATTGTAGTTTGACTGATTCATTATTTTTTTATTGTACTGCTTAACAGCAATTGCTGACCAAATAATGCAAATCAACCACCAAAATAAAAAGTAGGTTAGGAGCGTCACCAGGCCAACTGCTTGAATAATTTCAATATCAGTAAACAATCCCAGCACGGAAATCCCTACCACTAATATAGGACCGCATGTCATGATAATTCCACCCCACACTGTAGAATAAAACAATCCAATGGGGCCTAATAAAAGTGTAAGTAGAATCCCAATTCCAACACTCTTGGTAGATTTTACAACATGGTAATTTTGCATTTCGACTAGATGTTGGCCCCAATACTAATATACACGCTTATCCTGATGATATTGGGTCTAATATTGCGTTTTTCCCATATCCTCATTATGTATTTCCACTTTAGCGCTTTAAATCCAATCTACCCCACACTTGCACCCCCACCATTCCCATTCTTATCCCCCGGAAACGTACTTCCAAACTTTCCCTTCGCCCACGACCACGCATCTTCACTGAAGACATCTGCAACAAACGTCACAAAAAACAAAGCATAGGCATTGACATCCGTCTCCGTATTCGTGAGCACAGCGAGCCCTCCCTGCAGTGGTGACTCTCGGTGGCTTTGACAAACTCGGAAGCATTCTATGTATTGATGCCCGTGACAGATTGGTTATTTTTATAGCGATCTAAAATGATTTTATGCAACAAGTTTATTATTTCTTCTTGTTGGACTTTGAAATATTTAGGACATTCTTCTTGTCTTTTTCAAGTCTGCGTTCTACTTTTTTAACGTCCTCATCAGGAGGTAAATTTTCAGGTTTGACACCGCGTTCGAGCAGGATTTTACGGACAGCCTTATTATTCTCAATATGTTCCTTAGTTATGGGTTTTTCACCTTTGAGGTCTTTATCTATAACGTTATGACCTGTCAATTCAGTGGCAAAGTCTTTGGCTTTAATGGTTAGCGTAGGCAGAAAATCAGCTAATGGCCTGGATGCAGGGGTATGAAGTTTATTTTTCATTTCGCGCGTGGATCTTCCACCAAATAAGGCTTCATCACCCTTTGACCGGATGATGGCAAAGCTCTGGTCGTTAACACCTCTCTCAAAAATTATACCCGAGAGTTTCTTTTCGGTTTGACTGAGTTTTTCTCTCGCGGCAACTCGTTCAACATCTAAAAGACGTTGTTCAATAAGCTCCTGCTTACGGCTTTGAACAGCAAAATAAGTTTGGGCAAATGCCACTTCAGGTTTGCCGGGATCTCCATTTTGAGCAATCAGGTAACATGCATACCGAGTTAGTGCAATATCCTCAATCTTGCGTTGGGCATTTTTCCCCAGATGGATCATTTTGTTGACGTCAACAAAATGATCCCGGATGCTCCCGCCTGAATGAATGCAGGCTTCCCTCGCCTTGTCAATGACCTTCAGAAAATTTCGCCATTCTGCGTAATTGAAGATTTCCTGCAACTCTCTCGCACTCCAGCATTCTATGCCTTCGTATAAGTAGCAAGCATCTTCAAACCTTTGTAGGAGGTGATGTATTTGTTCTGTTTTCAACATAAGGGATGTCCTAAATTAATACATTTTTCCTTTTATTTAATCTCTCATTTTTTACCTCTATTTACGTCACCGGCGCACCTCCACCACTCCCATTCTTCTCCCCCGGAAACGTACTCCCAAACTTCCCTTTCGCCCACGACCACGCATCTTCACTGAAGACCGCCGCAACGAACGTGACAAAAAACAAAGCATAGGCATTGACATCCGTCTCCGTATTCGTGAGTACAGCGAGCCCTCCCTGCACGCCAAGAAATACAACAATAGCCGCCGTAAATCCTTTGATCATCACACCTGGAAGATCTTCGATGAGCAGTGATTGATTTGTCTTGATGGTTTGCTCACGTATGAATGTCGATCCACCTGCACCTAGCAATCCAAAGCCGATCAAACCAATGATGATCACAAGCGAATACGATTCACTCATCAATAACCAACCGGTGAAAAATGTAAACACACCCAGATCAGAACCAAGACTGGGACGTTCTTTCAAATCAGTGATGGAAGGCTTGGTTAAAGCAAATTCCGTTTGTAGAAGACTTCTTATTGAGGCCTGATCAAGATTGTTTTGATACTGCAGCTGATTCGTAAATGTGTGTATAAATGCCTGCTGAGCGTACAGATAATTTAAGAGATTAGTTCTGTTCGTCAGGTACCACGTCATCAGTTGACTCTTATCTTTCAATTTCAATTTGGGGGTGATATCAGACAGGTCGGTGATGCGCATACGATTGACGGCCCTGTTTTTTAATGTTTCGATATCTCTGAAGATGGAATTGACCTCAAGTATATTGTCCTCATATACTCTCGTGTCCTCCAATACGGAATCTACATGGGCATTACGTTGTGCAGCATCACCGGAGATAAACTGCAGATAATCACTTTTGATGAGTGTATCATTCGCGGCCAGTGTATCAATTTCCCCTCTCAATTGATCTGCCAGGTTCAATTCGTAGTTGGGTTCAAAATTGAATATCGGCACAGCGATGATAGCGGATATGCTGAAATAGATGGAAAGTACGAATATGAATACTACGATCAGGTTTTGTATTGCATTGGATTTGACCTTTGTCGCATTGGGTTCTGTAGTTGATTCATACTGATAGTTAAAAATAAATTTTATGGCATAAGAAAAAATCATAAACAGGATCATAAACAGGATCGCATTGTACCACATCAGGTTGGGGTCAAGGCCTTTTGACTTCATATTCCCTGTCATGGAATTGCCGCCGCCGGAAATAAGGGAAGTGAAGAACTGGCCTGTGATAAAAGTCCTGACCAGGCTTATGAGGGCACTGAGTCCGGCCTCAAAGAAAATGGAGGTCAGCAGGAACGCCAGCAGCTTGTGCATCAACGTAATCAGGGGATCCTTGCTGAATTTAATGATGATACGTGCAGCGAAATAAAAAATGACAAGAATCGCAATGATTTTGAATATTAGCATGGCGAAATACATAGTATTGGAGTCCATTTTGTCAACGATTTAGTGTTCTAAAAAAAATAAATAATATACTTCGACCGGTATAGTCTAATACCAGGGTTCGATTCTTTTCAAATCATAACTGCTGATCTCCCTGTCAAAAGGGTACAAACAAAAAGTATGGGTATAATGCAACTAAACTATATAGCCGGGGTTGTCAAATAAATATCTGTCCCGGAGTGAATAAGGGTTCTAATATAAAGAATTATTCTTCTTGAAAATAAAATAATAAAAATAACCTACTGTTGCTTTCATAGCACAAGGCTGTGCCTTGAATAATAATAATAATTATTTGATTACAGAACACCTTACTCAAGGCAAAGCCTTGATGAACATTTTGAATATTTAATGCTCATCACTTAAACTTATAACCTACACTTATCCCTGCTCCCGGTATGACATCATGTTCAAATTGAAATTTAGATATTTCTGTCACCGGATCAATCTTCTTGGAGAAAGCGAAATAAGATCCTGCTGAAAATCTCAAATAGAAGCTTGGTTTGATATTGAGTGTGTAATTGAGGTTCGGATAAACGATCATATCAACGAAATCTCGTGGCTTGCTGCTTGCTGCAAAAGGACTGGAAGTAAAGCCCGATACTTCCGCACCGATGCCCCAAGATTTATAATTGTAGGTCAGTCCTGTGTTGATGATGACAGTAGGTTGGTCCCAACCCGGAGCCAACATACCGATACCAAAGGAAGGCGACAACCGATGTTCCTTCGAGCGGCTCAATGGAATGTTGAATCTTGAATTGATCGTTATGCCCAAAAAATTTGCACCACCAGCCTGGGCTTCAATACTGGTCTGGGCTGTGACCTCATGAGCGAAAAAGAGAGTAATCAGGAAAAGGGTAATAAGATTTTTCATTTCAGAGTAATTTTGATGGTAAAAATAAAAGCAGATATTAGAACTTATATTGACATAGTCACAATCAAACGATGGTTCTGAAAAATTATTTTTCTGATATATGGCTGCGGAGTTTTACGATTTACTTATCGACGTAGAAACGCCCAAATCCAAATATATATGAGATGCCTACTGAAAATGACGAAAATGTATTTTGCATTTTGAAGTCATTTAGCAGTTGATCTTCTTTTGGTGTATTTTCTGTGAAGCCAATAATTTTAAGGGTATAAGGATAAGTAGGGAATCTTCGTATTGAATTTTCAAAACCAAGTTTTAGGAAAAAATGATCAGCTATAGCATATTCAAAGGCAAATTGAAGTAACCCCATATCTACAATATTGTCATTCCAATAGCTTTCTTCTGTCAGTTCTACGTGGGCAAGTATTTCTGATGATTCAAAAGTTGTAGAAGAAAAAATGTGGGAAATCGAAGTATACTTTTGTCTTGAAAGACTAAAGTCACCGATTCCAATTGTAGCCCTCAGCTTTTCAGTTCTATAGTGTGCAGAAATAACAGGTCCTAAGCCAGTGGCACTATACGGTATGGAATTCTCATAAAGTGGTTCACCATTCGCTTCGTGTATTGGATCAGGTATCTTATACTCAATATTCGATTTGAAATTATGCCTTCCTAATCCCAGAGATAATCCCCAATTCTTAGCTGGCCACCAGGCAAAATCTATATATCCGGCCTGCGTGATATTTCCTTTTGCATTTATAGTGTAGTATCCCGGTCCGCTCTCTTTGTATGTGTTAATATTCACCGGAACATTCAACGCATCTAATCTTATCCCTAATTCAAATTTTCGTTGGGCGATGCAGTCAGATTGAAAATATGCAGAAGAATAAATAAGAAGCTTGTGTTTAAATATACTTTTATGGATTTCATTTTTATCAAAGATTGTAAGAGTGGATATATTTTTTTAAAATTCAAACAATAAAATGAAAATGTCCAATACACTCAATTTATTTCCAAAAAAGCACTTTCACTTTTTATGAAATTTGCTATGTTTTCTTTTTCAATTCGTAATCTTTCTGCAATATTTTTAGTTGATGTATTTCCTATTCTTAACCAAATTATTTTAGGAGGAAATCCCTTTAGATTTGAAAGGTCTATAAAATCAGAATCAAAAGTCACAATACTATATTCATTTGTTTTGGCATATTTCCATATTTCAAAATCATGCGGATTCTCTTTTTGAAGCTCTCTTACTGATATTGCTTCGGGGAAAATATCTATTATTTTATTTATGATTCGAAAGGATATGTTCTGGTCAAAAAGCAGTTTCATGAGGCCACGCGTAGTTTATGCTCCCTGTCTGCAGCAAAAGCAAGACATGCCCTGATTTTAATATCTGTAAGTTCAGGATAATCTTGCAGGATTTCTTCAATAGTCATGCCTGAAGCCAGCCAGCCAAGCACGTCATATACTGTGATGCGAGTTCCCGTAATGCAAGGTTTACCGAAACGGATGTTAGGATCAATGCTTATATATTCTGAATAATTCATTACCACTAAAGTAGTCATTTTTACTAGAACCTGCGATACAGTTATGAGAGTCTGTGTAAAATGTGAATTTCTAAATTAAATTTTGCCACAAAGACGCAAAGAAAATTACATAGAGAAATAGTTAAAATCGAAAACTCCGTGTTCTCCTTTAATGCCTTGTTTTAAAATAAGGACGCAGAAAAAATAAGAAAATATATGATTTATTAAGATTGACTTCTGCTAATCGAAGATGATCCTAAATTTTCATAATTAATCCGCGTCCTCTTTTTTGTGCTAATTCTCCTTTGTCGTAAACGTATTCCCTACCGTCACACTCATATTCGCACCAGGCTGTAAAGTGAGATGCTTACAACCAAGACCAGGTACATTGACAATGGGATCAAAATTGGGAAGTGTCACATCAGGTATCGTCACATCCTGCATGATCGTAGGCACTGCATGTGGATTCCAGTTAGCCGGATTGTTCCAGTCTGATGAGACACTGCCGACCCAGGTAAGACTTGTTGGTACAGGCACAGCAAGACCGGACTCCCAAAGACCTCTTCCATTTGTAGCCGCTCTGATCTTGCTGCTTCCATAAGCTACTTCAAGTTCTTCAACATCAACATTCGGCAAGCCTGTGAAAAATGATTGCCAAGAGCTTAAAGAATTATCTCTGTAATAAACTCCTACATCAGTGCCAACATACAATCCATCATCGGTTGCATGCTGATAAGTAATACAATTGACAGGAAGATTTGGCAAACCCGTAGAATAATTTATCCATGTATCTCCTGCATCAGGTGAATACCAGACTTTATTCGCAGCGGAATATCCGGAGAATATCACCCATACTTTTTTTGAATTCGTATTGCTCACAGCTACAGCAACCATCGAAGCAGACCCAAAAGGCAATATCCCTGTTTTATCTGTGAAGTTGGTACCATCCGTACTTACAAATAACCTGTTCGATTTAAGCGCATAGATATAATTCGGATTTGACTCCGCATAGGCGAGAGATATCAGGTTGGTATTTCCACCTGTGACATTTCCAACTTGTGTAAATGGCGGACCCCCGGTCATCGTGCGCCAGACTTGTGCCTTACCTACCAGCAACGTTGAATCATGAACAGGATGCATGACATAAGGTGTGATCCAGCTTCCTACAGCATTGACACCAGTACCGGTCGTCGTACACACGACATTGAACAGCGGATAGTTATTGAAGGTGACGATGATGCGACCGTTGTAGGATTCCATATAGCGGATCGAATCATTATCGTGTTCATAGATACATTCCATACCATCACCTGTATTGGGTGTAAACATCGTCCACGTCCCGGCGTTATAGGTCTGCGTCCCCATATCCTGGTGCCCTGTGAGAATCGTATACTCATTCAATGGTGAAACACCGAATTTATACATTTGAGATATCTGCATGCCTTCATTCATCGGATTCCATGTGACACCATTATCGGTTGTTTTGAAAAGACCACCATCACTGCCAGATATATACGTCGCATCTGAGACACCCGGTAAATAACTGATAGAATGGATGTCCGGATGAACATATGGTATGAAGCCGGGTACCTCAGCTGTATGTTTGACCCATGTCACTCCGCCATCAAGACTTTTGTAAAGATTTGTGCCGCCTACGAGAATAGTATCCTTGTGTGTAGGCGATACAGCCATGGCCAGATTGTACCAGGCCTGGGATTGCGGGCTACCGGATAAAATGTTGGGTGTAGTCGCGCGCAACGTAAATTGATTGCCTCCATCCACAGATCGGTAGAAGCCATAAAAATCTGATGTATTTTTTTTCACCACGACTACATACACATAATTTGAATCTGCAGGTGTTACACCGATTTCCATTCGGGCTACATCCGAACTTAATGGAAGTCCATTGGTGACAGGAGTGAAAGTCCCACCGGCATCAATGGATTTATAAAAAGTACCTCCTGATTGAACACCGGCTACAGCATAAACCACATCCGGATGGCCTGGCTTAAATTCAATATCTGTAAATGCACCTACCTGCATTTGTGTCCAATGGAGGCCTGCATCTAGTGTTCGGTATACACCATTTGATGTTGCTGCCAGCACAGTATCCGGATGTACAGGATTGATCAGAAGTTTATAGATACCTCTGTTGAGGCTTACCGCCCAGTTCATGGTGTTACTTGATGCGGGCCATGTGACGCCACCATCAGTTGATTTGAGGATACCGATTGAACTCAATGTCAATTGCGAACCTGTTCCATTGGCATCACCTGTAGCTAAGTACATGATCTGTGGATTGACCGGATTGATTGCTATGTCAGAGCATCCGACGATCGGTAATTGATCAGTATTGGTAGTCCAGTTGAGGCCGCCATCAATACTTTTCCATAATCCACCCAGGGGTGAGGCACACCACATGATGTTGTTATTGGTTGGATTGAGTCGGAGGAAATTTACTCTTGCGGCGCCTACGAACCATGAATTCGTAATGGAACCCGTGGGGCCGAGTGCTGTCCATGTCGCGGATGGAATGGAGCGATTATTTCTGCTGGCTTCGTAGTATGGTGATGAAAGATAATTATTGAATTCGGTGAAATTGGTTGAGGGTAGCGTGATATCTCCGGAAGGATATACGCGGGGTTCCATGTGATTTTCCCATCGTTTGTATTGGGCGTATCCTGCGAAAGGGCCTTCGGCTTCTCCTTCAGATTCCTGTTGATCTTTACGTCTTTCGCGCATTTCCTTTTTCTCATATTTCTGAAATGCTTTTTGGATCTCGTAGAAGTTGGTGTACTTGGCGGTGTCGGCCTGTCTCCTGATTTTGAAATAGGGTTCGCTGAGCCAGGGCTGTGCGATGATGGCTGTCTGGCATAGGAAAAAGCAGACAATGAGGTAGAGGACTCTCATTTTGGTGTATTTTAATTAAAAATCTAATTGCCGGATCAGGGCTAGTGTGCAATAATTGATCCTGATATATTGCGTTTAAGGATGGCCTTATTGTCAATGTCAAAGGGAGAGATACGGGACTTTGGGAAAAAGATGCCTGAAAGAGTGAATTTGGAAAAGAAAAGAGGACGCGGATCTATTCAGAAAAATAATGATCAATCTCGACTACTCGGAGTAAATCTTAATAAATCTTGATTTTTCTTAGTTTATCCGCGTACTCTTTTATCACGTTGCTTTGTTTGTTTATATCCCTACTTTTAACCACTAAATGAAGAAATAATAATGAAAAATCTGTTGCTCGCTTTTGCGTGTTTTATCATATGCTCCTTAGTATCTGCACAGACAGGAACTGAACAAAATAATGAGCCTTATCGCCCTAAATTCCATTTTACACCGAAGGCGCACTGGATGAATGATCCTAATGGACTGGTGTTTCATAATGGGGTATACCATATGTTTTACCAGTACTATCCTGAGGGAAGGGTCTGGGGTCCGATGCATTGGGGACATGCCACGAGCAAAGATCTGATCAATTGGGAAGAACAAAAGATCGCTTTATCTCCGGATAGCCTGGGGTATATCTTCAGTGGTAGTGCAGTATTTGATGAGTTCAATACATGTGGACTTGGAAAAAATCATAAAGCGCCGCTTGTAGCCATCTTCACTCAACACAATAATGAAGGTGAAAAAGCAGGCCTGAATAATTTTCAAAATCAATGCATGGCCTACAGCAATGATGAGGGAAAAACATGGACAAAATATGCGCGTAATCCCGTCCTCAAAAATCCAGGCATCAAAGATTTTCGTGATCCGAAAGTCCTGTGGTATCCCTTGGGTAAAAAATGGGTCATGGCACTTGCAACAGGTGATCATGTTACATTTTATTCAAGCCGTGATCTCAAGAACTGGTCGAAGGAAAGTGAATTTGGACAATCAAATGGCGCTCATGGTGGCGTCTGGGAATGTCCTGATTTATTTCCGATCGATTATAATGGAAAGCAAGTCTGGGTCTTGCTGGTGAGCTTTAATCCAGGAGCGCCTAATGGTGGATCAACGACTCAATATTTTATTGGTGATTTTGATGGCAAAGAATTTAAACCATCTGATACGGAGACACGAATTATGGATTATGGTCCTGATCATTATGCAGGTGTTACATTTTCAAATACCGGACATCGCAGAATTCTGATCGGTTGGATGAGCAATTGGCAATATGCACAGGTGGTGCCGACAGATCCCTGGAGAAGTGCCATGACCATCCCACGTGAACTCGATCTGAAGGATGTAGATGGAAAATTATATCTCACTTCCAATCCAATAGCCGAGCTCTCCGGCCGCATGAAAGAACCAAAACAAATCGGCAGTGTCAATGTGAAAAAAGAATATGACCTCAGTCCTAAAATTGATTTCCGGTCCGCGACATTTTCATTGCAACTGGCAGATGCCGAAGCAAAAGATTTTTCAATTGTACTGGACAATGAAGTCGGAGATGAAATGGTGATCGGATATGATAAAAAATCAAATCAATATTATATCGATCGGAGCAAATCAGGAAAGATTGATTTCGAAACCGGATTTGGAAAACGAAGTTTTGCACCACGCCTTGCATCCGGACTCATCAATTTGACATTGATAGCGGACATGGCATCCGTTGAATTGTTTGCAGATGGTGGGCTTACAGAGATGACTGGAATATTTTTTCCACGACAGCCGGTGACAAAGATCTGGTTGAAATCAACGGATGGGGTGAAGATTAAGGATGTGGTGTATCGGAGAATGGAATAGGATTGAAATGGTCACCAGCCCTACCTTTTTTTATTGGATACAGATTCTCAATACTCGTAGATGTCGCTCCTACGGAGCTTAAGAAGGTAGTAGGGTTTGTGTTTATACAGAGATGCCGCTCCTACGGAGCTCAAAAAAGGGTGATCCGACCTCAGTTTATACAGAGATATCGCTCCTACGGAGCTAGATACATTACAACGACCGCAATATGCTGTAGAAAATTTTCATTTCTTATTAACCAAGGATTTTAAGTGAAAGTAAATAGTGATGAAAATAAAGCTCCGGAGGAGCGATATCTTTATCTTCCTCAAGCCGGTTTTCAGTTAATTTCAATAAAGGTTTTTCCTTACTTTGACCACCTAAATTCCATACCATGAGTGACCCTGTCAACCAGGACAACAATCAAAATTCAGGTCAGCAAAATCAGACGGGTGGCATACCTCCGAAGATCATGCCCACCAGGTACAAGTTCAAGGAGATGAAAGTCTATTCGTCTGATGAATGGATGGCCGGCAGCACGAAAAAGTATCGCAGGGTGTTCGATCGGTTTGAAACGACCTATATGCGCGTTGAGCTGACATTCTTCAACAAGTTATTTGATGAAGAAGACTGGGATGCATCGATCCGTACAAAATGTTATTTCGTCAATGGCAGTCAGCGAAATGAACTGTCCAACTTTGAAGAGAAACGCAAGATCCTGAAAGATGAAAATATTGTCTTCATACGTCATTCATGGGGAAATGCAACTGCAGGTGACTATTGGCGCAAAGGAAATTATACCTGGGAAGCCTATATCGATGATGTGAAAATCGGTGAAGCCATATTTTATATTGAAGATGTCGGGTTTACACAACCTGGTGAGAATCTTTTCTTCGATATTGATTCCGCTCGTTTGTTTGAAGGCGATGCAAAGGCATCATCATTGCCGGTGAAAAAGTATCTGAAAAAATTTAGCGAGACGGAAACACATTATCTCTGGGGTGAATTCAATATTAAGAATAAGAACGCGAAGGATTATTACGCCGAATTCATATTCAATTTTTATAACGGTGATGGTCAGCTTAAAGGAAGCCATCCATATCTGATCTGGGTATCCCCGAATACGATTGGCCAGGTGTATACAGCCTATGCAAGTTGGGGTAGTGATGTAGCAGGTACATGGTTGCGTGATTCATTTACCCTGGAAGTTATATTCATGGACAATCTCATCGCAACCATTCCATTTACGGTGGGCGAAAGTGCTGAAGAAGGGGCGGTTGAGATGATCACGGATGTATCAAAGATGATCATACAAGGTGGCCAGCAATCTTCTACCACGCCGACAGACTCTTCGCTGGAAGTTATCTTAAATGAAAGCCTCGCTGAACTCAATGCGCTGACAGGTCTTGACAATATCAAGAATGAAGTGAATGAGATGGTGAGGCTCGTACGTTTTTACCAGGAGACAGGCAAGGATGTACTTAATAAATTTTCGCTTCACACTGTATTCATTGGTAATCCGGGTACGGGTAAAACGACTGTTGCGCGTATACTTTCAAAAATTTATAAAGGACTTGGCATTCTGGCAAAGGGACATCTTGTTGAAGTGGATCGTGAAGGCTTAGTCGCAGGATACATAGGTCAGACGGCGATCAAGACAGGTGAAAAGATCACCGAGGCTATGGGTGGTATCCTTTTTATTGATGAAGCATACTCACTGGCACAAGAGAGAGGGTCTCCTTATGATTTCGGTGGTGAAGCCATTCAGATCATTCTGAAACGAATGGAAGACATGCGTGGTAAGTTCGGTGTGATTGTCGCAGGTTATACACATAACATGCAAGCCTTCATCAATTCCAATCCGGGACTGAAATCAAGGTTTGATAAATATTTCACCTTTCTGGATTATACGCCACAGGAGATGTTCATCATCGCGCTTTCGATGTTTCGCACTGAAGATGTGATGCCCGATGTGGAAGCGGCTTCTCATCTGAAAGATTATTTCACCTTCCTGTACCAGGGCAGAGATGACCATTTTGGTAATGCGAGGACTGTAAGGCAGGTTGTAAGTGAAGCGGTGAAGAATCAGAATCTACGATTGGCGGTGATGAAGAAAGAGGAACGAACAAAGGAAATGCTCTCTACAGTTATTTACGATGATGTGAAAGAATTTGAACTCAAAGACGATGGATTCACGAAGCACACGATAGGGTTTAAGAATAAACCGGAGTGAAGACTGTCAGTGAAAGCATTTAAGACAATTACTTTTTAATCAAAATAAACTACTTGTTCGGCGTAGGCTGTGCCTACGTCGTGGTGTTTGCAAATTTCAGATTTGCGATGCGAAAATCATCATCAAAAAAAGCCAAGTCGCAAAACCGAGTTTTGCAAACACCCCGACGTAGGTATAACCTACGCTGAACAACTAAATTTTATTAGGTGTAAATACTTTACAATAAAAAATCATCATTAAAAAAAGCCAAATCACAAAACAGATTTATCCTGGTGTCAGCAATGCTGTGCCTTGCGTTGACTATTAAGCCGAAATTCAATTGTTCAACTCCTGATTATTATTTAGTTCCTGAAGTGATCAATTCAATGGCCTTATCCATTGCAAGATCTGCACTGACAGTGATATCCGGCGTCACGCCTGTATGCTCCCATCCCACATTCGTCTTTGGATCAACGATGATACCCACAGGAACGGTCAATACGAATTGTGAAGTGACAGGGTAGGGGCCCGCCACATTCCCTGCGCCTGCTGTGCTCTCTCCGATGATGGTTGCTCTGCCACGGTTTTTCATGATGAGTGTAAAGGCTTCTCCTGCACTGAATGTTTGGCTACTGACTAAAATGTAGATGGGTTGATGTGTGATTTTTTGGGTTGGGTCTATTTGTGTCGACTTTAAGGTTACATCATCTTGTGTCTTGTAATTAATTTTTAAAATTTCTTCCTGATCCGTGGGAAGGAAAATGCCGGCGAGAAGTTGGATCATGGTTCCACTACCGCCAAAGTTTTCTCTTAAATCAAAAATGATAGCGGAAGTATTTTTGAGACGACTTGTATATTTCAGAACAGCTTTCTGAGCATGTGTCGCGTCTGCAAAATATTTCAGTTTGATGTAGCCTATATTATTGCCGATGACATCAGCTTGTTCAAAGCCATAATGTTCCTTCTTTTCTTTCTTATCCTGTTCCTTGTGGATGTCTTTTTGTTTGATCAAATTCTCTGCTACTTCCGGACGGTATTGAAGAAATAGATGTTTGTCATCCGAAAGTTTAAATAAATCGTCATTCAGTTTTTTTGTCAGCGAGTCAATAGAGCTTATGCCTGCATAATGACGGGCGGTGAGTGAATATGAAATGAGATTTGCTTTATCGGTTAGTACATAATTTTCCAGGACAGTCTTTTTGATCCCGTCGATGAGCGAATCTATTTGTGCAGGCTTTATAGTTTGCGAAAAGCAAAGATGAACGCTAAGGCCGAAAAGGATGATAAATGTGTATTTCATACGCATCAAATGTAATAAGTAGCAAGGTTATTTTTATCACTTTTAATTTTTCGATTTTATATTTTGGTACGCAATTCAAATCCTAACAAATCATATTTTTTCTTATTAAATCCGCGTCCTCTTTTTTTTACCACTTAGGACCTTAAGTTCACTTCAGTAGACACTTAGAAAAGAATGTTTACCACATAGGCACATAGTTAACATAGAAAGTCATATAGAAAAATTACGGATGTTCGAGTCTCACTGACCTCGAACATGAATGCGGGGACAAAGGATTAAAATTCATTTGATTTCGGGGAGTTAGAGGTCGGAGACACTCGAACGTCAGTTTTTTTTGTCTATTGCCTATTGCCTATTGCTCATTGCCTATTATTTAATCTTCACGAATGGCTTATCCGGCAACCCTTTCGTTTGAATAGAAAAACCAATGATATCTTTTTTCTTCAATGACCGTTGAAAAAGAAATTTCTGTCCCCTGGATTTAAAAAGATCTTTATCTGTTTCATCGAGTAGAAATGAATCATTGATGGGTGCATTTACAACATTCAGTTTTTGATCCTTTACCTCAATCCTGAAGGTGACATGCAATTCAGCATTTGTATACTCACCTGCATATTGCGCCAACGAAGCAACATCTGACAGCTGATGACTGTTTGGAATTTCATTTATGGTTTTGTTGGCGGGCATATCTAATCGCACAACTGGAAAATTCATCTTTGCAATGGAATCATCGGCTAAGAGCAATTTATCAAGAATATCATAATAGTTATCCGTCGATCGCTCATAGATATTATTTGTTTTGTGTGCGATCACAAGATCAAGGACAGGAATAACCGTGATGAATTGACCGTAAGCACCCTGGGCAGAATATGCACCTTTAAAAACACCTGTATCATTCGGAGTATCCCACGGCCACCATAGATATCCGTATCCAAATCGCTTGTAGTTGGTTCCTCTGTACTCTGCAGCATCTTTAAAGGATGTAAATGGAGTAGTAATCGTGTGTACCCATGTCGGGCTGATGATTTGTTTATCTTTCCACATGCCATTGTGCAGCATCAAATATCCTATTCTGGCCATGTCTCTTGTCGAAAACCACATTGGATAAGCAGGATACATGGATCTTGTACTATCTCCATCCTTATGTTGCATTTTGATATCCCAATCCTGCATGTGCAATGGTCGGGCAATCATAGAATCAACCGCATGATAAATATTGAGGCCTGACAATTTTTCAAAGACATAGCCGGCGAGATTAAAGTCCCAGTTATTGTAGATGAATAATGAACCTGGTGTGACAGTCCCGCGATTTGGAGCAATAGCCCGCTCATCACCGGGATAACTTGCGGGATGATATACGCCGGATCTTGCTGTCAGTAAATTTTGAATTGTTGCTTTTTTTTCTATTGGCAGAAGCCCGTCGACATCATCGATACCTAATTCATCGAGAGTTTCATTGAGATTGATTTTTCCGTTTTCGACAAATGGTCCGTACAAAATGGCCAGGACGCTTTTGCGGCAAGAGGCGATGTAGCTCAATTCTTCAATATCACCGAATGTATAGACCACTTTTCCGTGATGAATCACCATCATACCGGTTGTATTGGCACTATCCCTGATGAAATCGTTGAGCTCCTCAAGTTTTTTTGTGTTCCAACCCTGAACGGAAGGGTCCTTTGCGTATTCCCAGGTGCTGTCAGGATAGGATGTGACAGGATAATAAGTGAAGGTGAGTGTTTGAGCATGTACATGGACGCAGCACAGTGCGAATAGAGCGAGGACAAAAAATTTCATGCTCCAAGATAATGAGAATGGATTAGGTAGGGATTGGTGTTCGTATGGACATTCGAACGTCAGATTTTGTTGTTCAAATGATTTCGGTGAGTTCGAGGTCGGAGACACTCGAACGTCAGTGTTGTTTTTTGTTGTTAATTGCAATTGCTCAGTGCCTCAAGTCAATTCTTTGCTCATGTGATTTCGGGATTGCGAACACGATCATTCAATCACCACTTTCCGCATATAAGTTCCAGCATCTGTCCTGACTTCTATGAAATATACACCCGCAGAATATTTACTGACAGGAATTGAAATTTGCTTTGCATGATTATGATTAATCAAAAGCACTTTTCCAAAACCATCATAGAATACCAGTTTCACTATTTGGGATTCGCTCTTGTCCAGATCAATGTTAAGCACATCATGCACAGGATTAGGATACACATTAATATCTGCATCTGCTGGTAGAATTGTAGATGTTCCTGAAGGCCCGAGAATTGTAAAATTTGCATTGATGGCTAGAGTATTACCACATTCGTCAGAGACGGTAAATGTTATCACACGATTTCCTGCTGCAGCACATGTGTCAGCTATGACTGGAAAGTTATGTGTCCAATGTATATTCCCGCATAGATCATTTGCTATCGCTCCTCCATGATTGTTCAGCCAACGATGGATGGCAGCTGTATTCGATCCGGTGCAATCAATAGTCGTATCATGTGCGACTGCAATGATGCCTGGAGCAGTAGAGTCATTTATTGTAAATGTCGCTGTAGTCGATGTGCTGTTGCCACATGCATCAGATGCTGTAAAAATGACAGACGTATTTCCGCTCGCCCCGCATCCATTGCTCAAATTTGTAAAATTATGTAGCCATGTCACATTCCCGCCGGCGTCATGCGCATGTGCACCTCCCCGGCTTTGTAGCCAGGTATTGAGTTGAGATGAATTGCCGTTTCCATCACATTCTACAATCATGTCTGTAGCTTGTGCGTCAATGACAGGATTAGCTGTGTCAACAACAGTTACTGTTGCATTCGTTGTCGTACTTCCACATTGGTCAGTGGCCGTGAACGTCACCAGCGAACTTCCAGTGGCACCACATTCAATGCTTAACCCGTCAAAATTATTTGACCAGCTTATATTTCCACAAAAATTAGTGGCTGATGCTCCGCCATGATGATTAAGCCAGTTCAGTATAGCATCGTTCTGATGCAGTATATCACTTTCTATAGTCGTATCATGTGCAGGTAGATTTATCGATGGGAGTATCACAGGGGCTTGTATTGTAAAATTCATACTCTCATCCTGGTAATCGGTGCTGCTGTTATTTTGAAACACCCTTATCCTTCCCTGTGTCGTAACACCTGTAGGTACCTGCCACATATAACTCAACTGGCCTGGTGGAATATTCGACTCAATTGTTTCCCAGTTTCCTCCTCCATCCGGCGAATAGTACAATATCCAATTAAGTGTGTTGTGCGCAATAGTGACATGCCATTGTATGTTCACCATTGTTCCAGTGGTATATGTTTCACCACCTAATGGATTGTCCAGTTTGACATGCGCCGAAAGAATGGTGGAAAATGTCTGCAGTAAAGCAATGACGACTATTTTGAAAGAAAGATGATTCATAGCTACTGATTTACTCCAAAAATACGTTGAAAATGGCGGAACGCGTTTCCAATTTTGTTAATGACTGCCTTTTGTTAACAATCACATCGATTAAATGGTCAGTATGCTTCTTTTAAAACTGCAAAACAAAAAATTCTGGACTGTATTGAAGGGAGTGGTGTGGTCTTCTGTTATGCATTTCAGCTTATCAAATCCATTTGCCAATTGTTCCTGAAGTTCTGATTCGGTATACTTATGCACATCGAGCATGCTGCACTTATCAGGTCCCTTATCTGAAAATGTGCCGATGATCATGTATCCGCTGACGGCTTGTTTAGCGGTATTCAGGTATGTATTGACATCTTGTGAGCTTGTCAGAAAATGAAATGTTGCTCTGTCATGCCAGCAGTCATATGAACCTGATGGATGGAAGGTGGTGACATCTGAAGTGATCCAATTGACTTTCGATGCTTTTGATCCAAGTCGTCGCTTTGCTTTTTCAAGGGCAATCTCCGAAATATCAAGTACGGTAATATTTTCATATCCTTCTTCCAGCAGAAAATCCACAAGCATACTATCACCTCCGCCTATATCTATAATGCTGGCTGTCTTTGGAAGATTGAAGCTATGTACAAAATCCAAAGAAGTTTTCGGCAATTGCTGCGTCCAGCTTATTTCATGAGGTTGTTTCGTAGCATATACTTTTTCCCAATGTTCTTTTCTGCTTTCCATGATTGGAATTTTATTCGTTACGTGCGTTGAGAAAAAAACATTTGCAATACATTATAGTTCAATCATTGGGCAATTTATAGTCTATGCCAAAATATTCTGCATACTCTTCCATTGGCCCCAGTCCGACATTTTTTCTTCTGAGGTTCACATTCTTTTCATCTTCGATGGGATAGAATTCAAGACTGCCCGCTTTATTGACTACTACCTGAGAACCGTAAACTTGTTTTTTACCCTGTCGCATCAGGATTCTGTCCTGCAGATAGGCCATGTCCATGGCGCGTGACTCGCCGTCATCAACTGATTTTTGAAACAACGGAAAATACTTTTCCTGGGTAGCGAGATCAGCATGTTGAATAACCAGAAAAATAGTATAGTTTCCAGTTGCGCTAATAAAGCTTTTCCCAGGCCAACCATAAAGGGCTATTATACGTTCAACCTGTGCAAGATTGCAACTGTCAATATAGTCGATATAGGCAATGGAGTCGCCATTCGCTCTTGTCTTCTGGTCTCTTTCATATATAGCGTTCAGTTGTCGTATGATGCCAGCCGTGTCTATGGGGGATTGAGCAGAAACTGATATTTCACAGAAAAGGAAAGCAAGGAGAAGAGAGTATAAATATATGGTTTTGATCATTTGCATAGCCCTATAAAATTATGTAAACGTTGGTTTGTTTTCGAATACTAATTTCGGAATTGGACAAGCGTTGAAATATCTCCGACCGAAGGCCATACTACTCAGATGGCTTATTTAAATCGATAGCCTAAAAATAAGTAAAGGTTCTTTACGGGTGTGCTGGTCGCTGTAAAAGGCGAGAATCCATTTGTTGCTTCGAAATGCAATGCTAGTGAAAATGATTTGATTCTTGTGCCTGCTTCGAACACAATACCCTGTTCATATTTTCTGATATCCTCGAAGGCCGGGTTTACAGAAGGCGGATGAAAGATTGATGATTCATGCGCTTCATTTACTTTATGGATGAGGATAGCATTCGACATTCCGACACCGGCAAATACAAATGATCGTTGTATAGGATAAGTATAACGGAGCATCAGATTTAGCTTAAGATAGTCAAATGCAAAATCTATCGCGTATGCATTGAAATCGTCGGTGTAGGCTCCATGGGTTTTATAGCCCATGTATATAATCTCATTGTGACTCGACCATTTTCGCTGACTGCGTGGTATAACAAAATCGAAGAATAAGCCGCCTGAAGGCATCTCTGAAGATTTGAAATTAATGTCTTTCAATGCATTCGTTGTACTTTTTACATCCATCTTCGAATGAACTACACCTGCTTCTATTCCAAGTTCTATGATGATTTTTTCCGTATGTTTTCTAAATTGGATTGGTGATCCTGCACATTCGAAATAATGGATGAATAATTTGATCAAATCTGCTCTTGTGTATTCAAGATGATTTAAGGTTTGGGATATGTCTTGACAATCTTTAAGATACTCATATAGCTGGCCTATAAAAGTCCTGTTTTCAATATAGCCTTGTTTGCCATCCTGGATTTTTAAATAACGTTTATAGGTCAAAAGAGTATAACCAGATCCGCCAGGCACATAGAGTTGACCCGTCCCGTTATCGTCTTCAAGGAAAAGTAAGCTTTTGCTGCCCGAAATAAGCATTTGTAAGAAAACAGTATCTGTCTCCGTAATTAATTTCGAATCATACCTGGAGTCACCAGATTCATTGAGAATACTTTCTTTCTCAATTATGGAACTTCTGTAGATTTCGTCAGCGACGCTAAATCCGGCTATCGTAAGTGGATTGAATCTGATCCATTCTTTATCCATTGAAGATTTAAAAGATATTTCTGATGGATTCTTTTTCCAGTTTCGATAATCAATATACCCCCGTGTGGTGTCGCCATTCAACTTGATCAGGTATCCGGGGATAGAATTAACCTGGCTAAATGCTGTATATGAAAAAAATAGGAAAACGAAAAAAGAACTGATCCTGACCTTAAATATAGAGGATGTCATGTTAAGAATTTACTGGTGAAATGCTAAGTTAATTCAATTGATTTGATTTAAATAGTATATAAGATTCCTGTACCATGTATAATATTAACAGTGCCGGTCAAAAAATCAATGATTTGAAACCCAGGCTTGGTAAAATAATAAAAGAATTGTAATATAGCCTGTCTTTCAAGAGTATGCAGCGCTTAATGAAAAATCATACTAAGGTCTGGATCATTATTTTTTTTTCTTTGCTACTTGGCTTATTTATATACTCAGGCACAAGAACGGACAGATTATTCCTTAATCAATTCATGGACCGTTTTGGAACTACTCATTCTATAAAAATATTTTTTGGAGAATTCTTTGATCATAGCCACATTCCGCAATGGATTATCTATTCACTTCCGGGCGCGTTGTGGATGCTGGCTTTGATGTTGTGTGTCATGATGATCTGGGATTTTAAACTTGATAGTAGAAGCTTACCGTGGATCATCGGAGCATTTTGCGTCGGTTTACTTTTTGAGATCGGGCAAGGAATGCATTGCATTAAAGGCACTTTTGATGTGATAGATTTGCTCTTCATTCTTATCGGAGCATCCATTCCCGTATTATTTACAGTCTTAAAATTTCGCTTCGGGAAGTCAAAATGAAAGCCCTTTTATCAGCACTTTGAATGGGTCTGTTTATTTTCTTTGTTTTGGCTTCAGATCTGCTTGTGAATTATTTCTGCAGTTTATTTTATGAGAAAAATGAGAATATCAATGCATTCTCGTTTTATGTTTTTCTCGCGTAATTAGGACCTGCGCTCATGATCTTGTATTCAAAATCTTCTCTATCCTGTTTATATTCTCTAAGTTTTTCCCGTAATCTACGAGAGTCGTCTTAAGCACTGGTTCGCTGCTGATTTCATATGTTGTCAAGGAGTTGTGTGCCGCTTTGACATTGATTAAAATTCTTTCTCCCCAGGAAAACCAATTCAGACCGGATTTAAGCGTAACCATATTTTCGCCTTGCTGTATTTCCATTTTATTTAAGACCGGATCAGTTTTAATTGCATTGAGTAGTTTCTGAAAATCGAGACCGGATTGAATCTGTTCCTTATGCCTGACACTTAAATTATCTGATGTTAATTTTCCGGCACCCTTCATTACGATTCGACCGATGTGAAATGTTCCCAATACGAAAGACATGAATACGCCAAAGTATGCAGCACGTAAGATCACATGTTTAAAATCAAAACCTTCACCTACTAAAAGATAAGAAAGAAGCATAAGTAGTCCAAAAAGGATGCCGGTGAATAAAAATAATTTCGTATAAAGTGTAAGAACTGCTTTCATAGCGATAGTATTATATTTTATGAAAAGATACATTACCAATTTCTGGTGGGGATAAATTTTTACACCCCCCCAAAAAACACAAAAACAATAAAAAAAAAAAAAAAAACCCAAAAAAAAACCCCCGGGGGGGGCCAGGTCTATCATCTTCAAACTCTTCTTCCAGGTCATTAAATTTATCAGTAGCTGTGTGTGTTAGATTATAAAGGTCATTCAGAGAGGATGGTTTCCTTTTATTGATTCGTTTTTGATTGCATTTTGTTCCATATCTGATAGAAGTCTATTTGGTAATAATGTTTATGTCGAATTCTAAATTTTCTATGAAAGTTAATAAAAAACTTTTTCTCCTACAATTCTAATTTCATCGCCCATATGAATCCATTTTCCGATTTCCGTAGCGGGGATGTAGCAATTGACGGTCAGATAATAATGGTGGCCGTATTCTTCCAGCACGGACCATGAGGGTAGGGTAGAGGCACGATGTCTGGCAAATGACTTTGGAAATGCATGTGTAACTTCTCCAGTCTCCGAATCGCGTGTGGGCACAACACATCGGGCACGCGGACTCATCCCGATGATCGTCACATCTCCCACCGTGAATTCAATTCCGCTTCCTTCGTGAGAAAATAAATGGTCTTCCCAAAAAGCATCGACACCATCGATTTCAAGTGTTGCCCTGAATCTTCTCCTGGTTTCCTCCAGCGACATGTTTGGAAACCAGGTTGAAACTTCTTTCAATGTGGAAGAGGAAAGTATAGTGACACCCGCAATATCCGGTATGTCCATAAATCGTCCTGTTTTGTCCTGTTCGAAAAATACTTTTTTGCCAAAATAGTCGCTCAGATATTCTTCCAGTTTGACTTTTTCTTTTTCCAGGTGAAATTGTCTCCATATGGATTCTTGCATTGGCCGAAATGAAATGATTTCGTTTTCAAAGTCCACATTCGATCTCAATGTGTGGACCATGGTATTTGATTTGCCGTTGACGAAATTTCCATTTTCATCGATGATCGCATATTCCCTGTCATGTTGTAAACAACCTCCTTTTGTGACCATAGCTTTTTGCAAGACGGTGCCATCAAGCGACTTTACAGGATAGATAGTGATACTGGAGACGACTGGATTAGAGGGCATAAGTGGTGGTCATGATTGTCAGCATAAATACAGTGTTATAAAAATAAAAGAATCTATTTATTGCAATACTAAAATAAAAAAGCCCCGGATCGCTCCAGGGCCTTCACTACTCCACAAATCTTGCCACATTACGAATTGAGGTCCGTTACTTTGAGGAATTTCTCCGAACTGGTCATGGAGATCCCACATCGTTTTGGCGCTATCGTCTCGTAAGTATTGCCGCATGTGGAGCATATGTAGTAAGTCGTCGGCAATGATTTTACAGTATTACTTTCCAAGGCAGCAAGCGCTTTTTCGTAGTATGGTTTATGTTTTTGCTCTGTCTTATAGGCATAATTCAGACTGACAAGAGACAATTGATTGCCAGCTGAATTGGCATTTTTGATAAATTCAGGATACATGGTATTGATCTCATAGGTCTCACCCGCTATGGCATCTTTCAGATTTTCATTGGTGGTCTTCACTGTAAACTCAGGAGTGATGACCGGTACTTTCTGACCTGCATCTTCCAGTACAGCTTTGTGGTTGTTAGCATGAATGTGTTCTGATGTAGAAGCAGCTTTGAACAGTAATGCAATTTCATGATAACCTTCTGCTTCTGCTTTTTGACTGTAAGCGGCATACTTGGCACTTGCGGTAGTTTCGCCTTTGAATGCATCCTGCATATTTTGGTAGTTTATAGAGTTTACATCCTGAGCGTTAACAGGGGTTGATGCTTTTTCAACTGATTCATTTACGGAATTGTCTTTTTCGACGGCTTCATTTTCATTTGCTGCCTTCATGGATTCAGTGACTGGTTTTTGCATTTCGTCTTTCGCAGTCGAAGTGCCTGTGCATGATGTCATCATGGCCAGAGTAAGAGATGACGCGAGAATTAATAGGATCGCTAATGGTTTCATTTTATTATTATTTATAATTGAATTGAATTAATTGAACGATGCAAAGATGCAGGTGAGGAACTTTTAACTTCCTTTGACAATTCTTAAAATCAGCTTAATAAATTGGGATGCCCGGATTCAATGGGGGAATTTCATTGAAAAAGTAGTGCCTGAACCCAGTTCACTATCGACTGTAAGTGCGATGTGATGCAGATCGGCTAGTTTTTTTGCGATTGACAGTCCTAGGCCACTGCCTTTCACCACGGAACTTCTTGATTCATCAGTACGATAGAATCGATTGAAGATATGGGGTAGATTTTCTTTTGCTATTCCTTCTCCATCGTCTGAGATGTCCAGGCTTTTCGTGACAGGATTCCAGGAGATGATCACATGTCCGTTTTCCTTCCCATACTTGATGGCATTATTGATGAGGTTGTCGAGGATCAATTCGATATAAAATTTATCTCCGGGAACAGTGATATCGTTTCCTACCTGAACATCCAGGCTTATTTTTTTATTGTCAGCTGCTTCCTGCCATTTTTTTAGCCTGGTAGAGATGACGGTCGATAGTACGACTGTCTCTTTTTTTAGTAGCGCAACACCCGACTCGATCCTTGCCAGTTGAAGTAGTTGATCCAAAAGGCTGTCCAGCCGATCCACCTGCCTGATGATGTCCGTTATTTTTTCTTCATAAATGGCGGATTCCCGTGGTTTGCGTATCAGCACTTCAAGCGTGCCTCTTATCGAGGCCAGAGGAGTCCGGATTTCATGTGATGCATCACTTGTGAATTGTTTTTGCTGCAACATGCTCGCTTCAATACGGCTGAGTAGCTCATTTATCGTCGTAGTGAGTTGATGCAATTCATCCTTACGTACGGGAATGGGTAATCTGGTGCTGATGTTAGAATCGCTGATACCTGAAGCTGTTTTGATTAGTTGGTGTACGGGCTCAATGGCTTTGGAGGCGGCCACAGAGGAAGCAATGAATTGAATGATCAGCATAAATGGATATGAAAAAAGTAATAACAGGATTAGGTTGTTGAGAATAGTATAAGATTCTTGTTGTGAGATGGCGATGGTGAGCTGCCCGATGATTTTATCTTTTTCATTTTTTATAGGAAATTGGCCGAGTCGTATTTTCTGACCGCTAATGTCTGAGCTGTAAAATGTTTCTTGTGCATTATGCGGGTTAAACAGGAATTGATCTTTCAACATATTGGTCGAATGAAAGATAACTTTGCGATTATTGTCTACGATCTGAAGAAAGGTGGGATTCACTTCGACTTTGCTGTGTTCAGCCTCATCCCATTCCGGCATTTTATTGATGATGATTGTATCTCCTCTCCAGTCAAGATTGCTGAACACTTCTTCTTTCTCAAGTAGAATATCATTATCAAGATGCGCATAAGCTGTTTTGCTGACGACAATATAGATAACCCAAAAAACCAGGGCCGTAGTAACCGCCACAGCAAGTGTATTGAAAAAGGCGATCCGGTTTTTGAATTTGAGATTCATTCGTCAGTTTCTATTTTGTAACCAACGCCTCTCACTGTAGTGATAAATGAAGATTCATGGGGACTATCCAGCTTTTTTCGCAGGGCATTGATGTAGACATCAATCACCGAATTGTCATGATCATAATGAATGTCCCATACCTTTTCGATGATACGGGTACGTCTGCATACTTTGCCTTTGTTCCGTAGAAAATATTCAAGCAATGCAAATTCCTTTTGCGTCAGCTCTACTGTTTTGTTGTTTTTAGTGACAGTGTGCTTTTCAATATTCATTTCAATATCTCCGGCGGTGAAGAGTACTACTTCATTTTCCCTTGTGCGCATCAGTACACGGATACGGGCCAGCATTTCTTCAAATGAAAATGGTTTGCGGATATAATCATTGGCTCCTGCTTCCAAACCAAATATGGCATCATCGACAGTGTCTTTTGCTGTCAGGAATATGATCGGGACGACTTTGTTGACTTTTCGGATTTCACGGCATATTTCGATTCCATTCAGTCCGGGCAGCATCCAGTCAAGTAAGATCACATCATACTCTTTGATATTGTCAAGGGCAAGTTCAAGACCTTTTTTTCCATTTGAAGCAACATCTACTGCAAATCCTTCTTCTTCCAATCCATCACGGATAAAATTGGCAATGGAGGTTTCATCTTCAACAACGAGTAGACGCATTTTTTTTAGTTCTGGCTATACTATTTTCAAAGATAGAGATTGATTCTCTTAGTCTTCCGAATCGGTACTGGAATCAGGAAATGTCAGTTCAACACCTGCACCGTGATTGTAAACTAAATGGCCCCCCAGATAACCTGTTCTGGCCAGTGAGCCGATCAATGCTGCAAACAGAAGTATCGCTGTTACTCTTGTCCAGGCTGCTTTGTATTTGAGCAGGAAGATCGCTATATAGAATACACTCACAATACCGGAAAGCCAAAGGGTGAGCAGCGCGGCATTCTCATGCAGTTCTATGGGCCCTTCCAGTGGTCCCTCTTCTACGCCTTCCCCTGCATAGCTACCACTCAGAAAGGCTGCTGCCGAGCCTAGTGAACCCATTACAAGGAGATAAAAAGCCGCATTCCTGTAAAATTGATTTTTACTGAAGAGCGATATGACTTCCGACAAAAACCCGGCCATGAGTAGGGCTATCGGAAAGTGAACGATCATGGCATGAAGATGAGTGGCTGAAAGCATGGTGTTTTTTTTATACAAATGTCCATGCTTCCGCGTTCAGAGATGATGAGACTTTTCTTAAGATCAGCTTAAGAATTGAAGATTTCACGTCAATAACGTATTCATTTGTTGTGCTTCACATCTTTTCAACATAAAAGTTGGTCTATGAAAACCTGTTTAGACCCGTTTATGCAGCGGCAGAGATGCCAGGCGTGCTATCTTATCAGCAGTCATATCGCCTTCGTCGGTAAACGACCATACAAAAAGTGATTTTATGGGATGATCTTTACGTATGTTTTCAATCGCATTCAGCGTGAGTCGCAGTGCAATTCCTTTTCTCCGGTATTCTTCAAGTACCAATGCCGAACATAAGTAAAGAGCGTCATACGATATCTCAGGTTGTGTCATTTCGAAAAGCTGCTTTTCTGAAATTTCATGTTTGAGAAATCGGCTCATCAAATCCTGAGTTGTAGGTATAATCAAAATCCAGGCTACAGGGCCTTGTCCATCATCATATTCAGACACTGTGGCTGGATGAAGCTGTTGCAATCGAGGTATCATGCCCTGGTCAACATCAATCTGCTCAGGATCATTTTTTGCGGCAAAGACATCTTCTGCCAGCTTTATCATTCGTTCGAAATTACTCGCCACTTGACAAAATTTATTTAAAAAATATGGAAGTCTTTTTGTCCAAAGTTATTCATTGATATTGACATCAGGCGAGTGCGTGTTGATTCCCCTGATAGAAAAGATTTGGTTTAAGCAAAACTGCTGACTATTTCTGATTGCAGAATAAAGAGTGATCTTTGTATCAGCCTCTTTTAGTGATATAAATACGAACAAACGGTCATCACTGATGTTTGTTACTTAACTTTCATATAGTTTGCACAAGATTAAGAGCTATAGTCAGGATAAATCATAGTGGAATTTCTTTTTTAGATTTTTACAAATTCATTATTCGATACATGCGCGTGAATAAAACAAGACTTTACTTTTTCCTGGTGCTTGTATTCATATCTGCCAGCCTTTCCTTTTCAATGGCCCAGGTCAGTAATACGGAAGCTGTGAAAGCGATGATCGGGCGTTACAAAACAGATCCACGGGGCCCTTACAGGGATATTCGTTGGTTTTGCAAAGATGGAACAACCCGTGATCCACATGATCCATGTCCCGATCATAAGGGATCTCAACACGCCCGTCTTAAAGATGAGGTAACTGCACTGGCCGATAAGGATCATATCTTTCTTGGGCAGATTCTGGCCTCAACTCAGGATGTAGATTTCTGGGACGTTCCCAACGCTCATTCCCGGCTCAAACAATACCAGCTTGAACTCTATCTCCGCAACAATGATGATGGATGGATCAACCGCAGAGCTCAATTTTACAGAGGTGCTACCCAGACAGAAGACGAAAGCAATTGGGGTGCTGAATTTTATAAATGGTTACTTGATGATGTCGATATTCTCCGGTCTGATTATTACCTGATCAGACAAAGTGCCAGGGATATTCCGCATGCCGGTGATAACAATGACGCTCAGATCGTGAGAGCTCTTTCGGCAGAGATAGCAGAAGCTCTTCCTTCTTTCCAGGAATTGAGGATAAAATTACATGGTACCCCTGATGCGGGAGACAGAAAACGTGTGAGAGATTTTGAAGAGAAAAACAAAAACAAGATTACACCCGCCATTGACTCCATGTTTAATGAATTGAACATCGGCCTCTCGCTTATGTACAGACCATTTAAGGTAAGCGATTTTGATAGTTATCTGAAAGCTCTGCCTGCAGAAAGCAATGCGGCTGTAGCATTACAATCTTTTACCCGTAAGTTCAGCACGATGGATTGCCCGCCCGAGCAATGTCAATTGATCAGTCAGACAGCTTTGTTGTTGCGACGCGAAATGCTTACACCGATGAAGAGTTATGACAGACTTGCCCTAATCGATGCATCCAATAAACTTGAAAGCCTCCTCAACACAGAAATCACGTTGTGGAAACCTTCATATCTGAGTGATCTCCTTGACCAGGTCCATTGTCTTGCGGAAGCAGCTACAGCATTTGGTTTTCTTGAACTTTGGGAATGGGATCAAATCAATCCTTCACTGACAGCCACTGTGGGAGATACGATCACATTGACACAGTTGAGCGATTATAGTGAAAGTGGTCGTCATGTAGCAGAGTGGGGCGCTGGGATGGTGCGGGCTCAGTATATGGATGTCATTAATTTATATCACGATTTTGAACCTCTCGCTGCAGGCTTTTATGATGACCGTGTGCGTTCTTCTGTTCTTTTGCCTTTAGGTCGTGTGGTAAGTTGGCTTGGTGATGAATTTTCTCATAAAGCAGGTTTTGCCAATCAGGTTTTTAGTATTCCTGATCAATCCTCCATTCATGGACTCAATCCTGGGTATACAGTTGGAGAATTAGTAGTCGTGACAGATTCTCCGGAAACAGTAGAGCTTTCTCCTGATAAAATATATGTCTTTCATCATCCACCGGCTAATCTGAAACCAATAGCCGGAATAGCTACAGTGACAGAAGGAAATACAGTGTCTCATATTCAATTGTTAGCTCGGAATCTGGCTATACCTAATGCAGTACTTTCCCAGGAAAATATGGATCGGCTAAAAGCATTCAATGGAAAAATGATTTTCTATGCGGTCTCCAACAAAGGCACTGTCATCATGAAGCCTGTTTCGGAGATGACTCCATATGAACAGAAGCTCTTTGAAAAGAAAAAGCGAAGCGAAGAAAAAATATCTGTGCCCATAGCCAGGATTGAACTACACAATCCACATGTCCTGAACCTCAATACTATAAATTCTTCCTACTCAGGAAAAGTCTGTGGACCGAAAGCTGCTAACCTCGGTCAGTTAAAACAAATGTTTCCTGAAAATGTCGTCGATGGTTTAGTTGTCCCTTTCGCTATTTTCCGTCAGCATATGAATCAAAAAATTCCGGGACAGGAGACTAATTATTGGGCCAAAATGATCGGAATATTTGATAAAGGAGAATGCCTGAGATGTAGCGGAGTGTCTGAGCCTGAAATTGAAACATTTCTTCTCCAGCAATTGGATACACTTCGCGCGCTGATCAAAGCAATGCCTTTTCTTCCTGCATTCAGAGAAGAGTTGGAGCAACAATTCAACAGTGTATTTGGAAAGCCCATGGGTAAAGTGCCGGTATTTGTACGCAGCGATACAAACATGGAGGACCTTAAAGATTTTACCGGTGCAGGTCTTAATCTTACTGTATTCAATGTCGTTGATCCTGAAAAAATATTCCAGGGTATTCGTGATGTTTGGGCTTCACCTTATACAGAACGAAGTTTCCGATGGAGGCAACGGTATCTCAACAATCCGGAAAATGTATTTCCTTCCATAGTCATCATACCGAGTGTAGATGGTGATAAATCGGGAGTGATGATTACAAAAGGGATCACTACCGGTAATAACGGAGACCTTACGATTGCGTTTAACCATGGTGTTGGTGGAGCAGTTGACGGACAGGCTGCCGAGACCTGGCTGCTGGACATGGATTGTCATGATCACCTGATCGCACCGGCGAGAGAACCAAATTATACAACCATTCCTGCAACAGGCGGAAGCGTAAAAAAGCAAACCACTTTTGAAGAACGAATTCTGACACGCGATAACCTTGATGCACTCAGGATGATAGCGGATCGAATACAATTTGAATTACCGAAAGCTCCCGGAATAACTACCAATGGACCTTTTGATATGGAGCTTGGATTTAAGGACAATAAATTATGGCTTTTCCAGGTGAGGCCTTTTAATGAAAATAAAAAAGCGACTACATCTGAATTTCTGCAAAACATCACACCTGATTTTGATGCAAAGCGTACTATAATACTTTAACTGATGCATAGGAGCATGGAATTCAGAAAGGCGATACTCACATTACTGGTGATCTGTGCGTTCATCACTAAAGGACCGACATACCCGATCGATGGATATCCTTATACAAATATCAGGCGACTGTATTATCTGGATCAGGTGGCAGAGGGTAAACTGAAAGGCACAAAACCGATCCCGGGCGCGATGAAATCCGTGGATGATATTCATTTAAATCTGACGAATACCAAAGGAGATAGTCTTGATTCAATACCGATTCATGATGCGGGGTTGCAGGCGGCTATCAACAAGTTGTTTCCAAGGCTCAATGAAAATTATAGTGTCGCCGTACTTGATATCACATCCGGTCATCCGACACGTTATGCCAGTCGAAAAGAAACTGCAGGTTATCAACCAGGAAGTGTGGGCAAGCTTGCGGTGCTGACAGGATTTTTTACAGAGCTGGCAAAAATTTATCCGGACTCTTTCAGCATGAGACAGGATTTGCTTTGCAATAAAGAAGTTCGTGCAGGTACATGGGCGTTAAGCGATGAGCATACAGTTTCTATTTTCGATATGGAGACTGACGTTCTCAAGAGACGACAAGTCGTGGCTTCTGATGTATTTCGATTGTACGAATGGCTGGATTACATGATGTCCGTGAGTAACAATGGTGCTGCTTCCGTGTGCTGGAGGGAAGCGATATTGATGCATGTCTTTGGGAAAAGATATCCTGATCTCACCGAAAAAGAAGCAACGGAATATTTTAAAACAACACCAAAATCTGAATTATCGGATATAGCCATTGCTGTAGTCAATGATCCACTGCGCGCGATGGGCATCACTAAGGATGAATGGCGACTTGGTTTGCTATTCACAGAGGGAGGGTCTGACTGGATTCCGGGTCAGGGAGGAAGTATCGGCACTCCTTTGGGGCTTATGAAATTTTTGATCCATCTTGAACGGGGGTTGGTTGTCGATCAACGCACTAGTCTTGAAATGAAAAGATTGATGTATATGACGGATCGCCGTATACGGTATGCTGGATCACCGGCATTGAAGAATGCAGCCGTCTATTTCAAATCAGGCAGTCTCTACAAATGTGCAGCTGAGCCCGGGTACGTCTGTGAAAAGTACAAAGGCAATGTTGATAATTTTATGAATAGTGTTTGTATTGTTGAGCATCCTGATGGTACTACTTATATGGTGGCGCTCATGTCGAATGTAAGAAGAAGGAATAGTGCATCAGATCATATGGCGCTGGCGGCATCAATTGATAAGATTGTGAGAGGGCATTGAGTTGACCAATTTCTCAGCATAAGCTTTGACTTGTTGATGTTCATCATTTGCGGCCATGTGAATCAAAGGATCAAGCACCGGATCTTTAAGTGATTCAATAATTTTCAGCACGACGAGCTTGACTTTATCATCTTCCCCTTTTAGCAGGGATTCGTAACTCGAATATTCTGTTGGTACATCCAGATCAAGTCGTTCCAGATCATGACTGGATAAATTATTCTGCATGGCGGATTCTACGAGCGATATCACTACTTTCTTGTATGCAGGTTCGAGTATGTTGTCCAATAATTCCACTGTACTGATACGTATATTCTGATCCTGATGTCGGAGATCTTCATACAAGGGAAGGATCATTCCGGGAGGGTAATGTAGACCAACGATCCAGAATATTCGTTTCAGATTGTGATCAAGTTTTCGTTCCAGCAAGTCTATCAATTCATTTCGGGCAGATGTGATGTCCGGGGCTTCATTAAGATTTTTCCTGGACTGTTGTGCAGCATAGCTCAGGGCAAGGGTGTCTTTGTAAAGACCTGTTTCCTGCATCAGGAAAGACATGATCCGTTTATTGCTTATGGTCAGATGTGGAAATTTTTCTTTCAGGCTGTGCAATACTTCAAGTACTTCAATTTTTAGAGTTGAAGGATGAGGATGCACCAGCAGGTTGAAAAGGAAATCAACGGCTTGTTGGGTATCCATGGTCTGAGCTAATGAAGGGAGCTTTATCAGAATTTCGTAAGGCGTGGTTTTATCATTGCTCACTTCATAAAGCACAGGAAGTAAGGCCGAAGGATTATATTTCGCTAAGGCTTTTTTTGCTGTTTGTTCGGATATTTTATCAGGCAGAAATCCAAGCAACACGCTTATATAAACAGGATCTTGTGTATTGCCCGCAGCCAGAATAGCCTGTTTCATCACTGCTGGATTTTCATCCTTTAAATATTGGTTCAGGATCGGATAGAATGACGTGATCTTACCATATCCTATGGCCCTGGTCACGATGAGCTTTGAAGCAATCATGTCTTCAGGCAGGCCTGTATTTCCGGATCGGGAGATGTTTTCGAGAAGCCGTTCTTCAAGTAAAAACTCACGTTGCATTTCTATATTGTCTCGCGTCTCTGTAGCAAGTCCCACAAGAGCTGCACCACTTATCGCCGGATCAGGATCTTTCAGATAATCGTTGATAAATTTCTCTCGATTTTGTCTTGTATGGGCCAGTAAAGAAGAAAATGCACGTGACCGAACGATGTCATCAGGGTCTTTAAGGAGGGGCTCAATCAATTTCGTAATGGAATGATCTGTGTGATAATAAAGACAATTGAGTGCGGCATGGCGGACTTTTGGTGATTCATGTGCAAGTAAAGGAATCACATCATTCATCAGACGGAGATCTTTATTTTCTTCGATCGTGTGCAGAACGAAAAGAATTTGTTCGGTTGAACCTGATTGCAATGTGGTGCGCATTCCGCTGGCCACTGATGTTTTAGAAAGAACCAGATCATTCTCGTTTCGCATGTGTGGTAACAGGCCCAATCGTTGCTGAAATGCGAGAACATATTCGCGTCGAACACGCACTGCCAGAAAGATCCACAGGCTGATCAATACCAGTACCATGATACACACTGCACGTATTGACAAATTCAAACCATTGACCAGGAAGATCAGCATGATACCGCCGATGCCTGTAGCTGTAGTATCGACGAAGACATCAATATACGTTTTTGCCTGGCTTTTGATGGCCATCGGCACAGGTAATATGAGTAATTCAGTAGCTGCTTTATTGATTGATTGTTTCAATGATATATCTAATAGCTTAAGGGTTGTGCCTGCCCACAAAATGGGGGTGTTGAGTACTGCGAGAGTTCCTGCAAATAAGGCACCCGGCAAAACAAATAAACTTCGGCCTACGCCAAGTGTTCCAACGACTCGCTGTGTGATGAGTAATTGTATACCCAAAGCGACTGCATTGGACGTAGAAAACCAGAAACCGAAAAAAGAAGTCAACTGATCCGGATCTTTTATCCTTGCGGATGCGATGGCACTAAACTGAAACTCAACTAATTTAGATACGACGACACTGATACCTATGATCAAAGCGAGATATGACAAATGTTTAGAATTTCTGATCAGGCGAAGCGGATATTCCTGATGCGTATTTGCCGGGTTGTTTTTCCCGGTTGTATTGTAGGAAGGTAAAAAGGTCAAAAAAATCTTTTGATTAAGCACGAGGCTGATGATGAGCAAACCTGAAGCGACAAACAAAAGGATATGACTATTCATAAATTGAGTCAATATTGAAGTAATATATCCTCCACTGATCCCTCCCGCGATAGCCCCTGCACCGATAAAACCAAAAAGACGTTTCGCTTCAAGCGAGCTGAATACCAGATTGGCCAGCAACCAGAATTGAGATGTTGTGATCAGACCAAATAAGGCTACACCTATGTAAAAAAAATAACTCATCCAGTATTCGAGTACATGCATCTCCATCATCATCGCAAACGTGAGGAGGGAAAAAATAGAGATCACATAAGTCCTTGTCATGATCTTTTGCAACGGAAGCCGGTTGAGTAGTCTCGAATAAGAACTGGAAAAGGCAAGAGCCGTAATAGCGACAAGCAGGAAAACAAGCGGCAACTTATCAATGCCTACTTTCGAAAGAAATTGTGAGTTGGCAACAGGCTTGATGATCCAAAGACATTGGATGATCAGAAAGATGTTGATGAGCATGAGCAAAACGCGCCTAAACTCACCCATACGGATGTCGAAAATTCGCAGAAGGGTGTCCTTCCACTGTAAAAGCAGCGCCTTAAACATATCTGGCTGCTAATCTAGCCCTTTGAGACGAGTACGTTGTCGATTTTTTGCATCAATTCGCGCAGCATTGTTTCACCCTTTGCATCTTCAGCAAGGGCGACTACGATATATCGGCGGTTTTTATCCCAGACGAGCGCAGAGTCAGCATGCCAGTTGGCCCATGTTCCGGACTTGCGATATACTTTAGCATCAGGAGCCACACGGTCAAGGACGGATACAAACTTGTGATGCAGCTCAGGGTTTACAAGAAATCCGAGCATTTCTTTAGATCTTTCCGGACTGACGAGCTGTCCGAAAGCAAGCATATAATAGTATTTGCAGACTTCCATGACTGTAGCGGCATGACTCAGGTTCTTAATCGGATCACCTATTCGGACATTACCTTTTCCGTACGCCTTACCTACCCAGAGGCCACCGCCATTTTGCAGGTCATATAGGTTATAGCGAGGGTTTTGGAGCACTTGTCCTATTTGCTTGATACCTACGCGCTCGATCATACGCGTGGCAGCTTCATTGTTGCTTTTTGCGATCATCAGACGCATATCAGCTTTTACAGCGGATGTTTCTACAAGTTTGCCTTGTTCAATGGCATCTTCGGAAGCAAGCAAAACAGCGATTTTAGGTAAGCTGGCTGCGTAGACCATGTTGTTTTCATTGATGGAAGCAAAACGGGAATGCAATGGGTCCTGCATATCTACAATACCGATACTCAGTGAATTCGATTTTGAAAGCTCTACCCAATGTCGATTTGAATGAAGAATGGCCTCCAGTTTGCTTTGTAATTCTTCATTATGGAGACTTTCCAATTGCCCAACCGATTCTTCTGGAGCTGCAAGTGGAAGACTATTTAATGATAAAGCAGATAGCGTGAACACCGAATCAGAAGAAGTAACTGAATTCTCAGGTTTGCTTTCACTGCCTGAAAATTCTGAAAATAGAGAATTCCAGGGAGCCAGATTAAACAGGAAATTAAGGATTACGGGACTGAGTGATAGCAGTAGAGAGAATACTGTTACTTTTTTCATAGGCAGTTAAAATCTAAGAATTTTGTAAAAGAAAATTTGAATTGTGTAAAGATAGTAACGTGACCCAAACGAAGGCCATTGTTTTGAGCTTGTTAACATGTTCACAAGAAAGGAAATAAATATGAAAGATAATATTTTGTAAATAACTGTATGTCAGCATTTTATAATAAGAATATAATAAAAGTGTTAAAGTTTAAAGTGTTAAAATTTCAGGATTGATTAAAAAATAGCCAGGTTGTCCCAATACAGGACCAGACTCTCAAATTGTTTAGCATGCTAATGAAGTCGTTCAGTCCGGGGTGTATTGGTTACCTAACTCTGCGCCCCAAACATCTCATCCGACCTTCTCTGCATTTCTTTGAAATCAACATCCTCCTTGTGTGTAGTGATCATCCACTTATATCCAAAGGGATCCATCACTTGTCCGACACGATCTCCATAAAATGCATTATCAACTGGCATGACGACAGTAGCACCGGCGTCAATAGCTTTCTGAAATGAACTATCTACATCGCGTACATAGAGACCAAATGACATCGGATTTCCGCCGATCGTTTCCGGACTTTTGTTTCCCCATTCGATATTTTCATCGGCCATCATCAGGAGTGAACCTTCGATTTCAATTTCCGCATGTCCTATGAGACCATTGGGCATGATCAATCGGGCCCGTTCTGTAGCGCCAAATGCTTTTTTGTAAAACTCAATAGCCTCTGCACAACCTTTGATCGTAATATATGCATTGAGAGTGTGGGCTCCGGGATAGATGTGTGATGTTGGCATAGATAATTAGTGTAGGATTTTATTTTTACAGCCTGCAAAATGCAAGGATTTGCTCAAAAATAACTAAAGCAATATCATTCGATCACATATAGTTCTGTAAATATAACTACCGGTTATTTCTATAAAATTTGAAGTAAGGTTTAAAATCTTTTGCAGTAACACAGCTTTGATAATTATGCAGTGATATCGGAAAAGGATCTCCGATTTCACCATAAATATTGTCAGGTAATTCTTTAGCAATAGCTTTTGCATAAGCTTCGGCGGCCTGGAAATCATCAAAATTTCTGATGACCAAATAGGATGTGCTCCCTTTAATTTGGTCTAGTTGGAAGCTTGAAATTTTCTTTACAAAATCAGCATAGCCAAGTTTTGTGTTGATCGATTTTATCTGCTTAACAACATCTTTGACCTGGTGCTCACTGGATAGGCTGTCCTCTTTGTTTTTCTGTGGATTAAGTTGGATCATGACAAAATTATTTTCGTTATTATCTAAGTCATACTGTATTGCCTTAGAGGTGCCCTGATGGCAGGAGATGGCCAGTAATAGGGATAACGTCAACAGAAAATAAAGAAGCGGTAGTTTCGTTTTCATTTTAAATACTATAGGTTGTACCCTATAGAATACAAAATGCCGGAATAATATTGTGCAGACTAAATCATTGCTTTAATAAAAAATAACGATAAGGCTGCAGGGTCAATTGAGCTGTCAATGTTATCATTCCGCCAGTGATGGCATCTGTCCATGTTGTGTTTGCCAACGATGCGGGTAGGGTATAGTTGATTACACTATTTCTTGTATTGACGATCACAAATGCTTTTTCGCCGTTGACCACCTTTGTAAATGCGCACACATCTGAGCTGCTGTACGAAGTTAATGTGCCTTCTTTGATGGCTTTGCTACCGGCTCGGAAGGATAATATCTTTTTATATTCTGCAGTGATATCAGGATTGACGGACCAATTGATTTTTGAACCTGTAAATGGAAATGTAATTCTAAAAGACGTTCCTACTTCCTGGCTTCCATAGATCATCGGTACGCTTTTCATGCAGGATGCAATCACAAATGCACTCATCGAACCATTTCTTCCACCGAACAAGTCCAATGGTGTTCCGTCAGAACTATTGACATCATGATTGGTCGTATAGCGCACGATGGATTGTCCGCTGGAGGCATTGATATATTCAGTACTATTTAGATTGTCAATTCCGGTAGCAGCATTGTGGTTTTTATAAATTCCTTTAAGCTGACCATAAAAACTAAAACCAAAGTTGTAATCAAAACCTGCAATAAAATTATTGCTTCTGCTTCCTTCGGCCAGAAGTAGCAATTTGTGCGTTGAAATATTTCGCAGTGTATCAATCGCCTGAGCCCAAAAGTCTAAAGGAGGTCCGTCCGCAAAATCGCAACGATAACCATCTATGTTGGCTGTATACACCCAAAACTTCATGCTTTTAATCATCTCCAAACGCATGGCTGCATTTGTGAAATTCAGTTGCGCTACATCGTTCCAACCCGTATTGGGAGGACTTACTATATTTCCTCCGCCATCCTGCAGATACCAATCTTTGTGTGTCGTGATCCATGCATTATCCCACGCGGTATGATTAGCCACCCAATCCAGAATAACACTCATATGCCTGCTATGCGCGCCGTCGACAAGTGAGCGAAGATCAGTAAGTGTTCCAAATTCGGGATTTACAGTTTTGTAATCTTTTACACAGTATGGTGAGTTCACTGTATTCACACTGCCCACAGGATATATAGGCATCAGGTAAATTACGTTGACACCTAATGCTTGTATGGAATCAAGTCGTTCAATGACACCTGCAAAATTGCCTGCTGCACTGAACGGCCGGATATTGACCTGATAAATAATAGCATCCTGTCGCGAAGGCACGCCGTTGAAGGGTACACCATATTGAGTGGGATCCGGATTTGTTACCGGAGGATATTTGATCGGATCATCAGACGAGCAAGCACTATGAAGAAGGAAGAGACAGAAGGAAATAGGTAGCAGGATATTTTTATTCATTAAGGTATATCATTTAACAAAGGAACGATTGTATATCCTCCTTGGTTGAAAGTACATAATTCCTGTCGATTTGAGAGGATGAATGCAAAGAGTAAAGAAAATGAGTAAAGAAAACGAATAATGAAAACGAATAATGAAATCTGACGTTCGAGTGTCTCTGACCTCGAACATGTAATAACTATGTCGTCGATCTTGCTGAGTATGCCAAATCCCTGTTTATTGCCGATGTCAGTAATTTGATCGTTGACGTGATCGTCGTTTTTGCATTGAAGAGTAAAAGTCAATAGGAAAATACCTGCTAACAGTAGAGTTCTGAATGGGGGATGGTTTGTCAAACTCCAGATTATTGTATTCTGGATAGCAAGATGTCGTGTAAAATTTTTTATTTCGAAGTTATCTTTTTCCTGCAATTGCAAAAATCTCATTGATAGCATAAAGCGGAATATTCGTCAGCCAATCCTGCTCTCTATACCCGGACATCGAAGTGCGAAAGGAAGTGAGCGGATGATAGAGGTCATAAAATATCTTCAGACTCTTGGCCTGAAGATTTTCCTCAGCCTTCACTTCAAGTGGCCAGATGTGGGAATTGTTTTCAAAGACAAAATCAATCTCTGACTTTTGATTTGAAGGAGAGAAATAATAGCATTCTGATTGACGCTGTGATTTCAATTGTTGTACTACGTATTGTTCAGTCATCGATCCTTTGTATTCTTTGAGTATCTGATGTTCGTCCAAAAGGACTTTCACATCGAGATCTACCATCGCACCCAGTAAGCCAATGTCGAGAATAAACAATTTGAACGAGTTGATATCTTCATAGGCTTTGAGAGGCAGTTGAACTGCTGTAAGGTTAGAGATACGATATACCAATCCTGCATCGATGAGCCAATACAAAGCCAATTCATAATCTTTAGAACGGGCACCTGGTTTCACAGCTTTGTAAAGAAATTTTTTGTTCTCTTTCGAAAGTTGACCAGGGATAGAATTCCATAGCATCCGGATTCGCGGTACGATTGAAGAAGAGGCATGTTTTGAAAAATCTAATTGATATGTGCGAAGTATATTATTCTGAATGTTCCTTGCTTTTGTGAAATCATGGTCATTGATAAATGAAGCTACAACTTCAGGCATGCCGCCGATGTAATAATATTCTCTAAGTAATGAGATGAGTTTCTGATTAAATGTTTGTAAGAGTATCCAGTCCTGATTGGCCATAGCTTCTTTAAGTCCACCCTGACCAATAGCTTCCAGATATTCCGGAAAGTTGAGAGGGTAAAGATCGAGGAACTCAACCTTTCCTACGGGGAATGAAGTTTTTTTTCCCAGCGCAATTCCTAAGAGAGAACCTGCACATGCTAAATGAAGCTGTGGTAACTGTTCGTAAAAAAATTTAAGTGCAAGCAGTGCTTTAGGCGCTTCTTGTATTTCATCAAAGACGAGTAATGTTACACCTGGTTCTACCTTTATACCTGTAATAATCTCAATGGCTGAAAGGATTCTATTCAAGTCAAATCCTCCCTCAAAAATGGTTTTTAAGGATTCATCTGACTCAAAATTGAGATAAGCATAATTTTTAAATTCCAGGCTGCCAAATTCTTTGAGAAGCCAAGTCTTTCCAACTTGTCTAGCACCACTGATAATCAATGGTTTACGGTCTTTTTTTGACTTCCATTCTGTTAGATATAGGACTTCCTTTCGCTTCATAGCGACATAAAAGTACACTTTTACGTACGACTTTATGTAGAAAACTACACTTTTACGTACGACTTTATGTGTAAAACCACATTTAAATGGATGACTTTGTGGTCACTTTTTGACAAACCTACCCACAAAGACATCAGCATCCGTTTTTACCTGGACAAAGTATACACCACATACCAAGCCACTTACATCGATTTGTTTCGATTCATTTTCAATCGTCGATACCAAACAACCATTGCTACCATATATTTTGATTGTTCGAATCGACAAGATATTTTCCATTTGCAAGCTGAGAAAATCAGTTACCGGATTGGGATAAATTTGAATATATTTTTTCTCAGTTTCAAGTATACCTGATACCATCACGAAGATCTCATTGGAAGTCGCCGTACATCCATTTAGAAAAGTGACGATCAAAGAAAATGTTCCTGAATTCACTGGTGTGAAAGACGAATTTGTTGCTCCTGCTATTTCTTCTCCATCCTGTAACCATTGATAAGTCACGCCATCAAGTGTAGTACTGAGTGAACCCGAAAGTTCTGTAATGGAAACCTGCCCGACAACAAGAGGTGATACATTGATCGAAAGTTGATTTGTCTGCGTACCGCAAGTATTTGCGCCATGAATAGTCATCACCCCATTGCCAGGCCCTACAAGAACTTCAACACGTGCACTGTTATCATTCCCGATAATGGTCCATCCTGCAGGCACTGTCCATGAAAACAAAGTTGCTCCAGATGAACTGACCTCGTAGGTTGCGATACTTCCTACACATGGAGTAGAATCACCTGTCAGATCAGAGATTTCCGGAGTCACAGCGCATGGAGAGTAGTGAAGAATATTGCCACCGAATCCAACTACCCACACATAATCTTCCCCTGGTCTTACAAACATCTTGTTGAGACGTTCAGATTCATTAAAACTCAATGTCCATTTCTCTCCGCCATTGACAGTTCTGAGGATTATTCCACTGCCTGCACTTCCACCGGAGATATATCCGGTATCCTTATCCATAAACTCAACATCTTGCCAGAATGTATTGGATGGAAGTTTGTACGCCTTCCATGTGATACCCCCATCTTTTGTTGTGAAGACAGAATCTTTTAATTCAGCAATTGCCCATCCATTCATGACATCCTGAAAATCAATACCGGTAAATTTATATGCTGATCCTTTTTGCAAAACAGTATTCCATGTTGCACCACCATCAAGTGTCTTTACTATTCTGCCGTCTTCAATCGCTGCATAACCTGTCTGTGTATTTGGAAATACAAATTCACCGACAAAGTAAGATGTTGATTCGACAGCATCCCAATGCAATCCAGCATCAGTCGTGCGCATGATATGATCAAATGTACCTGCTAAGATTACCTGATCACTTAATGCATAGATCGTATTGATATCCCCCAGGTTATTTCCGATAGATTCCCACTGCGTATCTGTCAATGATCTGTGCAATACTTGACCATTCGTGCTGCCGAGATAGACATGCCCTTGTCCGGGCGCTGTGTACAATGACAGTGACAGGTATGTCGATTGTGGATCATATCCTATATTTTCCCAGATAGCACCACCGTCAGTAGTAAATAGAATGAGTCCATCAGAACCCACTGCAACACCCGTATTATTTTTGAATTCAACATCGAACAAACTATTCTTCGAGCCCGGTGTCTGATCTTTCCATGTCTGGCCATTGTCAGAAGTGTATTGCATTGAAGCATACTTACCCGGGATCCATGCACGGCCATCATCAGATGCATAGACATCGAACACCTGATTACTGTTGATGAGATTGGGATTGATCTGCTCCCAGTCAATACCGCCGTTGAGTGTGAAAAAGACAAAGCCATTATTCAGACCTGACCATATGATATCTTCTGATACCACGTGCATTTTTGTTAGACTGGGCTGCACATCAGTATGTAATTTATTCCAAGTAGCACCACCATCTATGGTCTTATACATAAAATCACGCGCAGACATGAATCCGGTTTGCGAATTTATCATCGCGATATCCGTGATGATCGGATAGATGTCGTCATCTGCCAGCACCCAATCTACACCGCCGTTGGTTGTTCTAAATATTTGATTTGCATTGAAAGGTCCGCTACCTGTCCATCCGGTATTCATATCATTGAACCATGTGCCACGTGCACTATTGTCGGGCATAGCGAAGTATGTCCATGATTGGCCTCCATCAGATGTCTTCGCGCCTCTTGCTACACCGCTTGCAATCCAGTGTTGCGTGTCGAAAGCCTGGATACGACTTACGGCGTCGAGACCTTCAGGCAGACCGGCTGACGACCATGTCTCACCGCCATCTTTAGAGATGAATACATTTGGACCTCCTACAAGTACTATCTGTGCATTTGTGGAGGGTACAATTTCTATAGCTTCGAATGTAGCATCGACCGGAAGACCTTTCTTCTGCACGGTCCATATGTCCCCACCGTCAGATGTATGCATGATCAGACTTTGCTGACCCGCGGCCCAACCATTGCCATTACTATCGAAGGTGATCGCATGCAGAGGTGCAAAACCAACGAAGGGATGCTGACGAACCCAATCCTGAGAGAAGAGGCTACAAGCGGTAAGGGCGAAACAGAGGAGTGTAAGAAATATTTTCATCGAGAGAGCTATAATTGATTATAGCTTCAAAGAACAGAAGTATTGGAAAAGGAGTATTCACCCGAAAGTGTGAAATTTTTTTCAGCTTCTGTGACGGCAGATAAACGTTCTATGATTTCGCCGGATTTAAGACCTGATCTGTATGACAAATTTTTGATGGGAAGAAGGTTCATGTTTATTCCATTTGGGAGCGGTTAAATTCAATTTTAAAAATACTGGAATCTCTGCAAACGCGGGATTTAATATATCGCTCCGATGGAGCTCAAAACATCTTTATCCACTTTGTTCCTACAGATATTTCACCCTATGGGGCTCATGTTTTTTTCAAATGTATGTGTGTAATCATTGATCAAAACTCTTTACATCTTGTTTTTTTGGATCTGAAACTTATTTTCTGAATAATCGTTCATCAAAATTGAATTGTTCTTTTGATTTAATCTTTACGCTTTTCATGTCTTTATGATTCGGATTGATCAGATAATTAAATTCTCCCGGCACAATCACCGATGGAACTTTCATGACTAAATATTTATTGGCCTTCACAAATTGATCGCCAATCTCCTGGGTGGAGTGGGCATGTGGAATTGAGCGCCAGTCAGCAGGAAAACTCTTCAGATCTGGCTCCAGGACTTTGGTGTGCTCAGGAAATTCAATCGCTATGAGTTCGTAGTCCTGGGGTAAGATTCCTAATGGTGTGTGTACGGCTATCTCAGCCATGCACAATGCTCTTGTTTCTGATGTATAGATTAATGCAGTGCCTTTACTGTTCCATCGGCCGCCATTTTTCTCTGCACCTTTTCCTGACAAATCAAGCGCGTGAACGGACTTGCTTAGCCTGTAAACAATCATGCAAGAATGCCATATTCAATCCTGCCTAGCTCATCATTGAGCATCTGGATGCCGATCGAACTATCGAGGAGGCTCTTGGGCTTTAAATTTCCCAGGGCTATGCTATCGGTATCAAGCCATGTGTGAAACTTATCTGAATCTCCCCACACTTCAATGCCTCTTTTAAACAGGAGAGCGATCTGTAAAATCTTTTCTGACAGCATGGGATCAAATGTCTTTTGCTCCGATTGATATCGCTGTAGTGTCCGCTCTGAGACATGAAGAAATGAAGACCACTCATTAAGGCTGAAGGGGATCGTATGTGCAAAACGCCAGAAGGTCCTGAATTGAATACCGGAGCGGATGATATCGATGAGATTTAAACCATTTTTATCATCTATAGCACCGTACGGTACTGCAGGATCAAGTATATAAGAAGGAGTATCAGAAGCCATAACCATACAAATATACGGCTATTTGTCATAAATAATACGACATTTGTCAGTATTTTTATTTTTGTATTTAACATACAGAATATCAATTCATTATGATTGATTTGCTGTACGTGCCACCATTTTTTATTAGGTTTGTACGTGCACCTCAACACCATTAAATAGGCCATCCTGCATACGATATTGGCTCTTTGATGCTAAGTACATTAATTCACTACCATTCCGAATGAAAAAACTTTTGCCAAAGTGGTTTGCATTCTTTTTACTTTTCTCAGAGGTCACTTTGTATGCCCAGGATCAATCTACGTTTGCCGATGTTCGTTACGGGCTTGATCCACTTCTGTATAATGGGAAATTTTATACATATTTCGCCTCGTCGGAAACTAAGGGATCGCCTTTCTTCTATATGCCTGACTATGCTCCGGGTTTTGTGCAGTTGCATGGGCTGATTTACACAGGCCTTGCATTGAATTACGATCTCGTCAATCAGCAACTTGTGCTTCAATACAAGATTGAAAATGGGGGCATTAAACACATCATCATTTCAGATGCCTGGCTGGAAGCTTTTAATCTCGGAAATACTCATTTTGAAGTCGTGACACGGCAGGACTCCATCAAGCATATTTATCAATTGATCGGATCCGGTCCAATGCATATACTTTATGCATGGAGTAAAGAGCTTAAGCTGGATACGCGTCCGGGGGCAAAAAGCTTCTTTTTCTCAAAACCTATGAGAAGAGCCTATTTGAGCATTGGAAAAGATGTAGTCAAATATTTTAACAACAAATCTTTCGTTTCAATCCTTGATGCAAAGAACCAAAACAGGGTGAAGAAATATCTCAGCCAGAGCCATGTAAATGTGAAAAAAGCCCCGGATGCGGTGATGGAAGATGTAGTTTCATTTCTGAATACGCCACTCAAATGAAATCAATACTATTTTGCCTGCTATTGATTTTGTTTGTTCAAAAGGGCAATGCACAGGGGCCAGACAAAATCATTAGTTGTCATTTCCACAATACTTCCTTTTCAACTTTCGCAAACGACATTTTACAACAGTCAGGTATTGTCATTTATTATCGTGAGGAATGGACAAAGAGCCTGGTTGTCAATATTGATGTAGATGAAATTTCTGTTCTGGACGTCGTCACACAAGCTATTCAAGGATCTGGTTTGGACGTATCTGTCTGGAACAATAATCTTGTCCTGCTGCGGGGAGAGAAACTGATCAATACTCTTCCTTCATTCGAGCACAAAAGCATAAGCATCGATAGTGCTGTTCAAAGGGAGACGGCTCTTACAGCCAGTGAAGAACGATATATCACGGGTCGCAAAGCTGATGCCATACAGACCATCCGAATCGGTAAAGCCGGAGGCAATAGAAACGGTACAAAAGCTAAAGTACTAGGTCGTCTGCTCGATGAAGAAACAGGTGAACCTGTATCCTATGCCAACATGTATATTGCTTCAATTGAATCAGGAGCAGTAGCGGACATCAATGGCTTCTTTACCATCTTCCTGAAGCCCGGATTATACAATGCCAATTTTGAATTTCTTGGCTATGAATCAAAAAAATATCAGCTCGATATATTGTCAGATGGCAGTTTCACACTGAATATGAAACGCGCTGTGATCCAGATGAAAGAACTGGTGATCCATGGCGATCGCCAGATGAATATGCAGGCTAAAGATCCGGGGATAGAAAAGATATTGATGAAGACGATCAAGAATGTACCGATGATGATGGGGGAGCGAAATATTCTAAATCTTTCGGCTCTTCTTCCGGGTATCGTCAATACCGGTGAAGGCTCAGCAGGTCTGAATGTGCGCGGAGGCGGATCGGATCAAAATGCATTTTATCTTAATAAAATTCCGATCTACAATACATCTCATCTTTTTGGTTTCTTTCCTGCTTTCAATTCAGATATTATCAAAGACTTTTCGATTTATAAAGGTTACATACCTGCACAATTTGGTGGGCGCCTTTCATCGGTTTTTGATATCAACACACGGCAGGGAAATCTTAAGCATCTCACCGTGCATGGGGGTCTTAGTCCCATCACCGGCAATATTGTAGTGGAGGGTCCGATCCTAAAAGATACATTTTCATTTATCGTGAGCGCCCGTACATCGTATTCCGATTGGATATTAAAACATATAAAGGATCCGGACATAAGAGCCAGCTCTGCGAAATTCAGCGATTTTTCAGGAGGACTGAATTATGATGTACAAAAGACGCAAATCAGTCTTTTCGCTTATCACAGCAATGATCACTTCCGCTTATCAGATATCAATGATTACACCTATTCAAACGATGGTGCATCATTGACATACAATCACCGGTACAGTAACTCATTGCATGGTGAATATGCATTGATCACGTCAACCTACAAATTCAATACAACAGATAAACAGGAGCCTGCCCGGGCCTATGAACATGGATACACTTTGAACCATTCTGAAGCGAAAGCTGATTTCAGGCATATCCTTAGTGATAAAAACGTATTGGATTATGGTGCAGGGTTTGTGCTTTACAATCTGGATCGTGGTGATGTGAAACCTTATGGCTCAAAATCATCACGCAATTTTGTAGCTCTTGGTGGTGAGAAGGGACTCGAGAGTGCATTGTATATTTCAGATTCGTATGATGTATTTACATGGTTGACGCTGACAGCAGGATTCAGATATGCTATGTTTACTCCGTTGGGGTCCAAAACAGTTTACACGTATGCACCGGGATCGCCACGTGATGTCAGGTATATCAACGATACGCTTCGGTTTGGAAATAATAAACCAATCAAATGGTATTCAGAACCTGATATACGTGTCGCAGTAAATCTTGAAACAGATGGAAGCGGTTCGATCAAGCTTGCTTTCAACCAGATGCATCAGAATCTTTTCATGCTCAACAACACGATTACGATTGCCCCCAATGCACAATGGAAATTGGCTGATTACCACCTGAAGCCTTCACGGAGTAACCAGGTCTCACTTGGGGTATTCCGCACACTGGGAAAGATCGGATTGGAAACTTCTCTTGAGGTTTATTATAAGCATACTGTAGATTATCCTGAATTCAAAGATGGTGCTGATTTCCTGGGCAGTCCCCTTGTAGAGACGGCAGTACTGCAGGGAAAGCAAAAGGCCTATGGAATGGAGTTTTTTATAAAGCGGAGCAGCCGTAAACTGGAAGGATGGCTGTCATACACGTATTCAAAATCTTTATTGAAAATTGATGGCGAACAACTATTTGAACAAATCAACAAAGGCGCGGAGTATCCTGCCAATTTTGATATTCCCCATTCATTGAATCTTGTGGTGAGTTATCATCTTTCGAGACGCATGACATTTTCATCGATCGTTGTCTACCAGACCGGCAAGCCTATTACATACCCTGTATCTGTTTATTATGTTGATGGTGTACCGATACTTGATTATTCCGACCGAAATGCATACAGGATACCCGGTTATTTCCGTACTGATCTTTCGATTACGCTTGAAGGCAATTTGAAAAGATATAAACTTGCGCATAGCTCATTCAGTCTGAATGTATACAATGTGACGGGTCGTAAAAATCCATACTCTGTTTATTTTAAAACAGTAAGTGGAAAAATAAGAGGCTATTTGTATTCAGTGATAGGTATTCCTATTGTCACTGCATCATGGAACTTTAAATTTGGCAATTATGCGGCGGATTGATATTTTTCTATACATGATGTGGATAGTCGTGTTGAGTACTTCCTGCATCAAAAATTTCGAACCGGACATCCTGACCAGTGATGCGAAGAAATATGTGGTCACAGGTCAGGTTGCTGCGGGTGATTCGCTGCAGAGAGTAAATGTATCCCTGACTTCACCTATCAATGAGCCTGAATATATTCCTGTACCTGGTTGCGAGGTGAATATCTATGATGACAAGGGGCATCAATTTTCTTTGAATGATGCCGGCAAAGGAGATTATACTGTAGTCATTGATCCTGTTTTCTTTGCCCCGGGTGTATCCTTCAAGGTTGAGATAAAAACGCCTGCCGGAGATATGCTTGTTTCTGATTATGATTCCTTGACGCAGGTGCCACCGATAGATTCGATTTATTATCAGCGGAAGGACATTGAGCGAAGTGAGCCGGGTGATTTTCTTATGGGTATTCAGTTTTATGTTGACTTGAAAGGTACAGAGACAAGCAGTCGATATTTTCGGTGGGAAGAATTTGAAACTTGGGAATATCATGCAGACTATCCGCTTGAATGGTATTATGATGGCACGGTTCATCACGTATTTCCACCCGATTTTTCACGAAAAGTTTGCTGGACGACAAGAAAGCTTCCGGATATATTTACGCTGTCCACTAACACACTGGAAGCTAACAGGTATGATTTGTTTCCCTTGCATTTTGTAGGAAATAAAAGTTCAAGGCTTGCCTATGGGTATAGTCTTCTCACCAAACAATATTCCTTAAGTGAGAAAGGATACAATTATTGGGAGCAACTTCGGGCGAATAGTGATCCTGAGGGAGGACTTTATGAGAAGCAGCCTCTTGCGGTAAAAGGAAATATGCATAATCTGACGCATCCGGAATTTGACGTACTTGGTTACTTCGGCGCTACATCTGTAGTCTCACAGCGCATGTTTATAAAAGATGTACCTGATCTTCCTTTGGATTTTGATACGTATTGTAATCCACTTGCGCTTAGAAGGGGGTTGCGGGAAATAGATCCAAGTGATTATCCGGGTTATTTGCTTGGAACTGAATTCGGTTATGCATTGGTATTGCTTAATCCTGAATGCATTAATTGTTTATTGTTAGGGGGATCAAATGTGAAACCTTCTTTCTGGCCATTTTGAGATCATGAAAAATAGATTGATAATCCACATATTGTTTTTAATTCTGGCCTCTGCGATTGTGGGGGAAAGTCAGTCTATTGGAACAAATTTGCCGGAAGAAAAGGTTAGTCTGATCACTGATCGTACACTTTACATAGCAGGAGAAAAAATCCACATTGCGGCTTTTGTTTCAAATGACTTTAACCGGTTTGAACCTGGTCAGGTATTGTATGCTGAAATTATTTCTTCTACCGGTACATCATTTTCGAAAAGCAAATTGTCTGTCCTGAATAAAGAAGCAAGTGGTTGTCTTGAAATTCCTGAAGATATCGTCACCGGTGTTTATTACGTGAGAGCTTATACTAAATACATGCGCAATTTTGGCCCGGCCGGGTATGCATACATTCCTGTTAAAATTGTGAATCCATTGTCAGATGATGTACTGAATGGCAGTGACAATTCAGTTTTTATATCACCAACGCAAGGTCATAGTTTCTCTGATAAATTTGAAATATCAACTGACAAAAATGAATATGCACCCCGCGAGAGTGTGAATGTCGGGATAACAAATTTAAGATTGAGTTCTGCTGCAGTCGATAGAGTTTCAAAAGTTTCGATTTCCGTCATACCTGAGTTTGCGTTCTCAGATTTTACGCTTTCATTGCAGGCATCTGATTTGAAGAGTGCAATAACCTATTATCCGGAAACAAGAGGTGTTTCTCTGACCGGCCAATTGAAGGAAACCGTATCCGGAAAAACTAAGCCGGACAATCGTATCAATCTTTCCATCATAGGCGAAGGCCGTGATTATATGGCGACACAAACGGATACGGCCGGGCGATTTTTCTTTTCATTGCCTGCGTATACAGGACGAAGGGATTTATTTTTGTGTACGGCTAAGGATGATAGTACGCTCAAACAATTGCTGGTGGATAATGATTTTTGTTCGTTACCTGTACATTTACCTGCTGCCCAATTCAATTTGTCTTCTGAAGAACGAGCGACTGCGTATCGAATGGCATTGAATGTTCGTATTCAGCATCAGTTTGATAAAGAAACACTTCAGTGCCCTCGTCCTTTTGAAAATGATATGCGGGCATTTTACGGCACACCATCGGATGTCATCAGGTTGGACAATTACGTGGCACTCCCTACACTTGAAGAATACTTTAATGAATTGGCCGGAGCCGTCAATGTAAAAAAGAAGAACGGCCATAAGTATTTTAAGATACTGGGCACTCAGCCTGAGATGAGTTATTATGATCCGCTTGTACTTGTAGACTATGTAGCTATTAGTAATCCTGATAAGATTCTGACCGCCACGCCGACTTCAATCGATCGGATAGAGGTTATCAAAGTGCCCTATGTAAAAGGCGATATTACATATGGTGGCATCGTAAGTATAATCTCGAAGAAAGGTGATTTCGGCGGTATTGATCTGCCTGCGTCAGGTATTTTTATCAATTATCTTTTCCTTTCTGACACCTGCAGATGTAAGATAAGTGACAAGACCATAAAAGATATGCCTGACACCCGAAATACACTTTACTGGAATGCGGAATTTGCATTAGATGACAAAGAGAAAGGAAATTTTTCGTTTAGTACACCGGATACACCAGGGAGGTATGTTATTGTGGTGAGGGGAGTTGATGGAAAAGGTGCTGAAATAAAGCAGGATTGGATTTTTGAAGTTAAGGACAACAAACAATAAACAATAAGCAATGCTATATTTATAGAGAATAGAATTGATCCCGTAATTCATAAGCTAATTTGTCAAGAAACAATAAATCCGGAGTATCCGGTAAAGAGGAGTTTTCAAAAGCTGATTCCATTTCAATTCTTTTCTTTTCAGACATCTTTACCAGATCATCATATTCAAATCTTCCATTTTTAACTTCAAGAAGAAATTCTCTGTTGGGTCGAACCACATTGACTTTTTGTTCTTTTGCAATTTCTATTGCCATGTCAAGAAGTCGAAAAGTATGCATCATATTTTTGGCATCGTAATTTTTACCATGATTCATTGTGGTTTCGTAACGATCATGATTGCGGTTGGCCACCCAATCCCAATATTCTCTATACTCTTTACAATACAATGAATATTGGTCAACATTGAAGTAAAGCAATGCTATCTGGAATTCTCCTTTAGGAATTGAACTAAGAGATATATCATTAGAATCTTCACTTTTGATTATCCCATTATAATCCAGGTTTTTGCCATAATATAATCCATAGATATGTTTCATGTTTGGAACGTTCACCAGGCCACAATCTTCCTGGTTCCAGTTGTTTTCATGCAGGAATTTTTCTAAAGGAAGAGAGCCATACTCATGAGTGATATAGCAAAATGAAAGAATGGATTTTCGTTCTTCCGAAACAGGGTTGACAATTTTTTTATTAAGACCTTTTGCCTTTTTTATTTGTGACAATGCAAATTTTCCGAAAGTATCTTTGCAAAGTTTAGACAGAATTTGTCCTGATTGCACCTTGTTTAGAAATGGATGTTTAGAAATGATAGCTGTATCCGGGGTGTTTAACAATTCCAGGATATTAGGATTGTTTACTGATAATAATTCAATGAATCGTTTCAATTCATAAAATACCACATCATTTGTGGCATTACTGATTTGAGGAATATGGTGGAGGCCGTAAAAATTTTGTTTTGGCAAAACAAAAACCCCTTTGATGTCCGTATCGGAGGTTATTGTATCTAATCCATAAGCTTTGCTACCGCTTATGCATTCCAAAACGATCAATTTATTTTCTCTTAGCTGATCTAAGTTCATTTGGCATTCAGGATATTTATAAAAAATACATCAAGTTGCGCCGGTTTAGATTTTGCTGAGGGTAAGCTAAGCCCCTTGTTTTCTGCTAAATCAATATTTAACCGAATAAAATCAAGGAGATCATTTTCGCCAGTATGAAAATAAGCTTCTTCCTTACCTGATTTTAATTCGATCAGTTCCTTTATGCGGCTTTGTAAATTTGACTCTACATTAAGTTCAGTTACCATTTTTTCAAATTGAATCGGTGGTATTTCATTTCGTTCGATGATCCAGCGACAGGCAAGTGATGAACGTAAAGCATAAAAAAATTTTTTCAGTTTATATTTTTTTTGATCTTCAATTTCCGGAAGTATTTTTTTTGACATGCTTAAATAATGATGCATTGTTGCGATTTTAGAATAGCATAGATTAGCTAAATCATTGATATCGTGGAGGAAGTCTGGATCTGATCTATAGATGATAGGGGATTGAATTCTTTCCAAGAGTGGAGGATTTGATTTATATAATAATCGGAGTGATTTGCGAATGTCCCAACCTGATATATCAATTTCATTGTCTTCAAGCATCAATTCAATTGTATCTTTTTTCTCGTTTAAAGAAAGATACCAGTCCTTTTTATGCATATAAATCAACCTGACATCAAAATCACTGTCTGGTGAAGGAAAGCCCCAGGCTCTGGACCCTGTTTCGCAAGCCAGTAAAATTTTTATATCATGCCGAACTTCGATATTATTTAAATGCCCTGATATCTTTTCTTCCATTTCAGTGCTCATATAATAAAAGCAAGATACCATTATATTTTATCGACAAACATCAAAAGGAAATTCTGAACATTGAATTTTGAATATTGAAGTAAAAGGAAGAATTCTAAAGTTAGAATGAACTATTAATTGTTTTTTTGCTAATTGCTAATTGCTAATTGCTAATTGCTAATTGCTAATTACTAATTGCTAATTGCTAATTGCCTATTGCCTATTGCTTTTCTTTTTGCTCATTGCTTTTCTTACCGCAAATTTCTCAGATTAACGCAAATTAAATTTTGCCAATTGCCAATTGCCAATTGCCAATTGCCAATTGCCTATTGCCAATTGCCAATTGCCTACTGCTTCACCACCAGCCCTTGCTTCATTACACCGGCATTCATAATTCGATAGAAATACATACCAGGCTCATTTGCCTCCAGATTGATCTTCTCAATTGAACGACCGCTTGTATTCCATTGATGATGCATCACAAATCTGCCTTGTGCATCAAAAAGATCAAAACTCATTTCACCTTTAGAGATTCCGGCATCAATGATGAATTCATCTTTTACAGGGTTGGGATAAACGCTCACATCTGCATACGGATTCGGATTTGATGTGGCGGTAGGAATTAAAGCCAGCGCAGCCTGGACTGCAGCAAGTGCATCAACTCGTCCATAGCCATAGGTATTGTTAGGTACCTGTGAACCCGGAATGTTGCCACAGTTTTGATCCGTGGTCTTCGGTACACAAGTACTTTCGATGATATCTTCGATTAGATCAACTTTGCCTGCAAGTGAAGGGTTTGCTGAAATCATCAAAGCTACCAGACCTACGACATGAGGACCGGCCATGCTCGTGCCTGAAGATCTCACATATCCTCCACCGAGCTTAACAGACCGGACGTGAACACCCGGTGCTGACACATTTGGTTTTGTACGAAAGCTGCTATCAACAGCCACAGGTCCCCGGCTGCTAAAACCTGCAATAGTATCATTCTCTGCAGTAGCACCTACTGAAAAACTTGCTTCATATATCGCAGCAGGGGAGGTGACGGAGCTACATCCGCTTCCATCATTTCCTGCAGAAACAACGACCACTACTCCTCCAAGTTTCAGATTGATTACGGCTTGATTCAATATCTCCCAGTTAGACGGATCACATCCTTCAGATTCCGGACAGCCCCATGAGTTGTTGATGACTGCAGGTGATTTGGAAGGATCAGGATTTTCATCATTGAGATTTGTTGGTGCAAGAAACCATTGAAAACACTCGAGATACGTGAAAGGAGAACCGTTGCCTCTTTCCATATTGCGACATCCACACCATTTTGAATCGGGAGCAACACCTATTTCATTATCCCCATCATGTCCTACCATTGTCCCCATCGTGTGTGAGCCATGCCCGAAGTCGTCACAAGGTGCTTTAAGATTTAATCCGCATGAGTTTAAACTGTCCGGACTCAATACACTGATTTCATGAATCGCATCATGCCAGTTGTAATTGTGATCGACTGTATCTCGGTCTGCATCATAACCGCGGTATTGATTTTTGATGGCTTCGTGATCCCATTGATAGCCTGTGTCCTCTCCGCCTACGACGACACCCTGACCCCGATAGCCCAGTGCCCATACTTCATCTGCATTGATCATGTCGATACCCCATTCGATGGTCTGTCTTGATCCATTTTCTTGTGACCATTCTACCGGACCTGCAAACTTTTGATCAGCATCATCAAGGATTTTCTTTACATCCGGGCGTGATGCCAATGTGCGAATGAGATCAATGTTTCCTGTTGCTTTGATAGCATTGACGATGAACAGGCTTTGATGAGGGACATTCATGTCATCAAGTAATGAAAGGATACCTGTTTGTGTCTGTGTGGCTTTGAATTTGAGTTGACTGAAGACGTAGCTAGCTTTCTCTTCCTTTGTATTCAATTGGCTTGCATCCTTGACGTTTGCCTGGCTTGACAAAACGATAAGGAATGGAAATGATGCACCATCTGATGATTTAGTAAGAAGGGAAGGGGCTACCTTTTGTTGCCATTCGGTCCTGGTTTGTCCTGAGGCGATGCCAAAAAAGGCTATAACTATTACAGCTAAGGTGAATTCTTTCATATATCTGGTTCAAAACTGATCCGGAGGAGATCGCCGGAAATTAACTTTCAGGGGTAAAGTTAAGCTTTCAGTGAAAAAGAGAATGAAGAGAAATGAGGTTTGTTAAAATAGCGGACGTTTAATGAGATTATTGGAAATAAATTCGTAACGTATTGAATAACAGGTAAATAACTAGCAAAAAGGATTTCGTCGAAATCCTTTTATGCTTTACGGCCTTTCTTAATAAAGGATTTCGTCGAAATCCTTTTTGCTCTCCAATCTATTTGAAAATCGAGCTTCAAATAAATTCAAAAACGATCCGAAAGGAACCTGACAACAACATCATATCCTGGTAATCTGACCCTATGAAGGTTGATAAATATTTGCGGTCACCCCGGATTTGAATACAGTAGATTCAGTAAGTTTCAAATTTATCCGTTTAGTCATGCCTGAAAAGATGGACAATCCGACTCCGATGAATACCGGATGTGTATACTCTAACTCACTGCCATGCCCATAACCCATTACCCGATTTTAACTGATGTCATCGTCAGCGAACCTGCTACCGCTTTGTCATTGAACAAACTAACAGATTCGTTTTCTTCTTTCAATGCTAATGCATATAGCAATGGCAGATAATGCTCAGGTGTGGGTATGGCCAATTGAAATGGCTTGCCCTGAGATTTATAATTGATCAATGGCTGATAGTCACCTTCCGTGATAAACGTTTTCATTTTTGTGCTGGCTTCTGCAGCCCAGTCATAGGCATAGTCAGATGTATTCATTTTGTCCCAGGCTACCAATCCGAGATTGTGTACCATATTACCGCTTCCGATGATGAGCACGCCTTTACGACGAAGTGATGCAAGTTGCTTTGAAAGTTCATAATGATACTGAGGTGTCTGGCCATAATCTATGCTCATCTGTATGACAGGCACATCAGCATTTGGATAAAGATGTTTTATTACACTCCACGCTCCATGATCAAGACCCCATGTATCATCCAGCCCAACTAGTGTTTTCGTAATTGTATCTTTTGTTTCCTTAGCCAATGTGGGACTGCCCGGTGCAGGATATTCCACATCAAAAAGCTCTTGTGGAAATCCGCCAAAGTCATGGATGGTTTTTGGTTTTTCCATTGCGGTGACAAAGGTCCCTCTCGTCTCCCAATGCGCCGAGATGCATAGTATAGCATTAGGTTTTTGAATTGATTTTCCTGCATCTCTCCAGCCTCTGGTGAATTCATTTTCAGTGATGGCATTCATCGGGCTGCCATGTCCAAGAAACAGCACGGGCATTTTTTCTGTCTTGTTGAAAGGATCCGTTATTTTCGAAAGGTCACTGAGTTTCATAGCGATGCCTGTTAGTGGAAGAATGGATATCGTTTGAAGGAATGTTTTACGTTTCATGATGTTCACTGAAATTTATGATGCCGCAAATTTCGCAGATTACCGCAAATTAATTTTATCTTATTACCTATGGCTAATTGCTTTTTATTTTTTGCTTATTGCTAATTGCCCATTGCTAATTGCCTTCCCGCATCATTTACTTCGTAATGGCGGGATCTTCGCTGCGCTCGAATTGCATTTTATTCCACGCGCTCTGTCACCGGATCAGGTTTTTCACCCAAAAATTCAACCCATGCTTTTTTGATGCATGGATAATGAGTTGCTGCTTCAGCAAGATTCATGAATGCAATCATGTTGTCTTCAAATCTTTTTGCTAAAACAGGGTCCGCAATATTGCCTTCTTCATTGAATGCTTTATGAGCCATCGCCAATGAAAACATATTTGGATATACTCGTGCGCCCAAATGTTCTAAGGGCATACGCAATGACCATAGTCCGCGATTACCTCCTGCCATGGATGGTGAAGCCGATAGAAGCAGTGACTGTCTTTCGTTGAAAGGTTGCGGACGAAAACGCGAAACCCAGTCAATCGCGTTTTTAAGATAACCCGGCATGGAACCATTGTATTCCGGAGAGGCTATGATAAATGCATCATTGGCTAAAAGCCGTTTGCGGAATTCATTCGCACCTGCGGGAAGATTTCCATCTACTTCAATATCCTGATTGTATGATGGGCAATCAAATTCATCCATGTGGGCAAAATCCACTACACCGCCATTTTTTTCAATGACCCCCGCTGCCAGTTTTGCAAGTCGCGTATTCAGGGAATCCTTTCGCAATGAAGCTGAAAAAACAAGGAAGCGCAATGGCTGTCCCTGTCTGCTAAGTTGTTCACTCATGTATCAGATTATTTATTAGTTATGTTCTGTTTATTTCATTTCGGACCGCAGGTGCGACGACCGTTCCAAATAATTCAATCGATCGCATGATCTTGTCATGAGGCATCGTGCCCAGGCTCATTTGAGCAAGGAATCGTGTATTCCCAAACAATTGATGTTCATACAAAATCTTCTCAATGACTTCCTGTGGACTTCCTACCATGAGCGCGCCTTTTGGTGATCTTGAATATTCAAATTGTTGTCGTGTCAGTGGTGACCATCCTCTTTCTTTCCCAATGCGACTCATCACAGAGGCATATGACGGAAAGAATTCATCACCTGCCTGTTTTGAATCTTCGGCCACATAGACATGTGAATTGATTCCCACCTGGAGCGTATTCATGTCCTGTCCTGCTTTGAGTGCCGAACTGCGATACAAATCAATAAATGACACAAATTGTTCAGGCATGCCGCCGATAATCGCCAGGGCAAGCGGAAGTCCAAGTTTGGCAGCTCGCACAGCTGATGCAGGGGTGCCTCCCGCAGCGATCCATATCGGAAGTGATGATTGAAAAGACCTCGGATAAATACCCAGATTTTCAAACGAGGGACGATGATGACCCCTCCATGAAAGGATTTCTTTTTTATTGATTTCAAGCAGAAGATCAAGTTTCTCAGTAAAGAGCATATCATAATCCCGCAGATCGTAACCGAACAATGGAAACGATTCAATAAACGATCCCCTTCCCACCATTATCTCAGCGCGGCCATCAGAGATTTGATCCAGCGTCGCAAATGATTGATACACACGTACCGGATCATCTGAACTCAATACTGTGACTGCACTGGTGAGTTTAATCTTTTTTGTGACCATGGCCGCCGCAGCCAGTAACATCGCCGGAGTTGATGCAGCATAATCAGGACGATGATGCTCTCCTATACCAAATACATCGAGACCAACTTCATCAGCCAGTTTAATTTCTTCCATCAGATTTTTGTAACGCTGATGTGTATTCATCGCCTTGCCCGAAACGAATTCAGGTTGTATATCTGCAAAAGTGTATAAGCCTAATTCTATCATTTTGTTGGTTCAGTGGGTTAAGGGTATGGCAGCGAGTCAGGTCAGAAGGATTAGGCAATGGTAGGGCACTTAATTTTTGCTTATTGCCTTTCCGCTACATTTACTTCTTAATGGCGGGAACTTCGTTGCGCTCGAATTGCTTATTGCCTATTGCTTATTGTTTATGGTGGAAAGCTGATATTGCTTTTGCGACTGCTTCGGGTTGTTCTTCTTGTGGAAAATGTCCACAGGATTCTAATTTCAACGTCCCCGAATTAGTAAAACCTGAAACAAACTTTTCGAGGTAATGTTTTTTAATAATCGGGTCTTTCATACCCCATACAAATAAGACTGGTTTATCTGCAATGGATTGTCGTTTAGCCCATAATTCTCCGAACCAACGTTGGTCAGTTAACAAAGATTTAGCAAATGATAATGCTCCGTTACGCTGAGTTTTGTCAGCAAATGGTTTGGTATATTGTTTCAGCAGAGTAGATGAGATCTTGTGGTCTCCAAAGGACTTTGGAAGAATAAATCGGGGAGAAAAATTGAGATAACGATAGAGGAATGGTAGTAACGGGCTTTTCAGGACTTTACTGAATTTAATAAAATCAGGATCTGTGCTACTGTCCCACATCCATGAATTAAGAATGACGATGTTTTTGATTCTGTCAGGATGATGGATGGCAACATTTAAACCTATCGGACCACCGAAATCATGAACTACCAGCGTTATGTTTTGGAGTTGTTTGTCAAGAATAAATTTTTCTAATGTCCGGCTGTGATCAATTGTCGAGTAATCATAGTGTTCCGGCTTGTCAGACAATCCGAAACCAATGTGATCTATGGCAACACACCTAAAAGAAGATTTTATTGTCTTAATTACATTTCTGAAATCAAAACTCCATGAAGGTGTTCCATGCACAAATAGAATAGTATCTCCTTGTCCTTCGTCTATATAATGCAGATTGGATCCATTGACTGTATAATAATTTGAAGTGAATGGATATTCGGTCTTGTCTAGCCAGCTAAATTTAGCAGTGACAACAGCAGAGTTTGCCATAGCTTTTTTTATTTCTGAATAAGTATTTTCCTGGTGACGATTTGATCATTCATTCTGATCTGAATCAGATAAAACCCTGAAGCTCCTTCAGGTAGTACAGCAGATATTGTATTAGATCCTGGTTGAAGCCATCCCTCGTACAAATTTTTGACTGGTCGTCCCTCCAGATCAACCAGTTTAATCAGAACATCAGTAGACTTTTCAATTTGAATATCTAATTGAATAAGATTTGAAGCCGGATTAGGATAAATTATTCCTAAAAAATCATTCACTCCGTTGTGTTCATCGATCGATGTAATAGTCCCATGAGGTGTAGGCATTAAATCTAATTGCAATGGCCAGCCATGGTTGATTCCTGAACCTGTATAAGCTCCACGATATGTCCAGTCATACGTATTGCCATTGAAATCAATATCATAATTTGTAAAGCTTGTAAATAAAGCATTAGGTGTAAAATTTCCTGTCATCTTTCCTGCCAGGGGGAAAAGATCAAGGCCTGGAAGTGTGGTCAATGGTGCATTCAGATAATTAACAGCATTGGAATAGGTATCGGTAATGTTGTCAACGACATATGATGATTTGAACCCGGTGATCGGAGTTCCATTTGTGAATACTGCATTGGCATAGCAATATTGATTATAGTTTTGATCTCTGCTGAAGAGACCGATTCCTTCATCCGCAGAGTTAGATACAATTGTATTGTGAAACATATTCATTGATCTTGGCGGAAATCCATCATGATTGTTGATGACAATGGTGCCATATCCTGCAGGTGCCACTTTGTTGACAAACAGATTATTGTAGGCTGTTGTATTACCGGTGACCTGCATCAGTGCTTCTGTCGGATTGTTGTAAAAGAAATTGCCATACACTTCATAGGTGTCATGAGAACCATTTCCTGTAGATGGCAGGTGATCCATCAACACATTTGGCCTTGATCCATCGCCAAAACCAATAGGTGTGGAACCGCTATCCTTACTCCATACATTATACCTGATGATTGTCTTTTGATTATCCACAGCCGTGCCAGGGAATATATCCCGTACTCCGTCATTCTGTGCTTTGATTTCCATGTTATAACCTCTTGTATTGATGACAAGATTGTTTTCAATAAGGCCACTGACAAAAGGGCTCGTCCCATCTGAATTGCCAAGGTAAATCCCTGTGCCTGCGCCGATGATGACACAAGTACGAATAGTCCAGTTCCATGCAGCACATTTTGTACTGATACCTACCGTTTGATTATCACCTTCGATGTTTCCGCCATTATTGACGATGAGGAGATTCTCAAGTGTGATATGATGAGCAAAAGCATTGCCGCCGCCACCTGCTTTGACACCATCGACATAATTGATGTTCTGGCCATCGATTTTAAAACTTTTGATGACGAGATACGAACAGTTAGTTATGTCTACTGTATTGCAGCATGCATTCGCCAGTAAGACAGTGTTGTTGTTATCACCCATGATCACGATCGGATTGAGTGCAGTACCATTCTTATTGTTCAGATTCAGCTGATGAGTATAATTACCTGCAGAAAGAAACAACGTATCTCCGGGTACAAGACCGGAGATGAATGTTGTATAGTTGTTGGGGTTGGCAGTAATGAAATTGGCATTTGCAAAATGAAAGGAGAGAAGAGTTATCGCTAATGAAAAGAAAGTAGTTTTCATGGTCATCAATTTGACAGTATTTCAAGATGTCAAATATACAGATTAAGTTTCTGAAGCAATTGATTTGCCGATTGATTTTGATTCCATGAAAGGATCGAAGACAGAAAAAAGACAAAAATGATAATGCTAAAAATGAAAATGATAAAAAATGAGCATCGTCCTGGCCTTTAATGTTTATTTAGCATTGACCAGGACTAAGTTGCATTTTTAAATGTTGCATTATTCAATCTTTACGATCCTGTATGATTTTACATCCGCTTTCGATTCATGATTCAGCATAAGAAAGTATGTACCCGTTGGAAGCGATGTCAGATCAAGATGACCATGACCTGATTCTGTATGTGCTTCAAGTACAGCCTTTCCCAGGACGTCTACAATTCTTGCTTTCAGTGGATCTTCGGATTCAATATTCAGCAAACCTACAGTTGGATTTGGATAAAGACTTATGTTCCAATCTGATTTGGGATCTGATACTGCCGTAGTCATCAGCCACACTTGTTGGAATCCCTGTGAAAGTTGATTTCCATTGGTAAAAGTCTGCGCTACAGTTTCGCCAATGGTAAAATCAAGTTTGAAATCACCTCGTGACATAGTCTCTCCTGCTGATGACATTACTTGTCGTTCAATGGTTTGTGCGTAGGTTGAAGTTGTACTTAGCGAAATAAATAGCAACGACAGGATTACAGTCAATGCGGTTAGATTTTGATTTTTCATAATAATATAGATATGAGTTGTTTGACTTATTATTTTGATTAATAAGACAAATGTGCTATCAGTATCATCACACAACGCCGCAAAAGTTTTTCAACGGTGGATCAAAATGAACGAACGGAAAGAATTAAAAGGTAAAGCGATTAAATGGTTAATCGAGTAAATTTTGCTTATTGCTCATTGCCAATTGCTCATTGCCAATTGCTTATTGCCAATTGTTTATTGCTCATTGCCAATTGCTCATTGCTTATTGCCAATTGCTTATTGCCAATTGCTTATTGCTCATTGCCAATTGCTTATTGCCAATTGGCTTCGTCTAAGTTAAAAGCTGTTCAAAAAATCCTCCAATATTCTCTTCCCTGTCCACGAAATGAATTTCAAGTATCCAATGTCTTTTATTTCCTGCTGCATCGGGAAGAAACATGTCGTTAGGATTCTCAGGATGGACATAGAGCCCATAGTTTTTAGGTTCTAAACGTTCATGCGGAAATTGACCTATGAGATGACCTCCCAACTGTCCACCATATTCCCAGCCATAATTTTTGGCAACGTCCAGAATGTATTTGTGAAACTCAGCACCTGTGAGACTGGTTTGTTTTTCAAACCATGCTTTCGTTTCGTACCAGGCTTTTTCAATGTCATCCTTCAGCTTTATTTTATGAGGATCATTACCGATCACATATGTTCTGCCAAAGTCAGCTTCCCAATCTTCGAATATGGGTCCAAAATCTAAAAATAAAATATCATCTTCCTGAACGGTGAGATCGGGTGGATTGTCATCATATGGCCGTAATGTATTTTCTCCGGTTCTGACGATACGCTTATGCCAGTATTTTTCAATGCCGAATAATTCTTTGGCGAGCCCGAATATTTCTTCGTTGATTTCCTTTTCGGTTTTGCCCGGTGTGATGATTCCCCTTATCTCGATTTCATTGAATAGCAGGTTAGCCTTTACCTCCGCTTCTTGCAGTTTCTTTTTTATGGACTCCATTACCTTTATTAATCTGTTTGACTAAGCACCGTCACGAGAGCCTGTATTGCTTCTTGTGTCTTAAAGGCAAAGGTATTCAAAAATCAATTTGATGTTGTTGGCTAGATGATGCGGGATTGCACAGATTTAACATACTTAATTGTTGCTTTCATGATGTCTGTTTTAGCATGTAAAATTTGTGTAAGCCCAAAGAGGAAAATGTAATACCGATGACGATGATGAAAGAACGGATCCAATTCATTGTATTCCATTCATTCCACACGCGCCGAATAGTTTCAGCATCTGTTAGTTGGGCCGTCTTAAACAGGATGTCGTTTCGAGGGTAGAAATAAGCAAAAGTCATCACATCAGTGAGAACATAGATGACAAAGGCAATACCAAGGAAAAGGCGAATAGAGGAGGATGTTTTCCAAAATAGAATTAAAACCAGCAAGGCAAGGACTTGTGAAACGGGGGAAAAGACTCTGAAAAAATTCCCGGGATTCACATGTTTAAAATACTCCCTTGCGATCCCAATGGATGCAGGGATATCACTTCCCCAGGACGTTGCATTTTTCTAACCCTTCTTAACTCCATAACCCATATACCCCACCTTAGTGTCATTACTTTCTTTCAACTTCATTTGATCGCTAAGATCTTCGTACGTAATTTTTCCTTTAGCTCTCTTACGTAGGAGATGGACCATTTTCAGAGGGTTGATATTGGGAGACATCCCTTTGAATTCTATTTTGCCGAAATCATTGGTCTGCATGAGTTCCCGGAGTTCTGATGGTTTCACCAGCATTTCGTAAACATGCAGTTTTGGAGGCATCATGGCTGTACTTTTCCATTCCTGCCAGAGCTTGATGACGATGAGTTTGCTCAGAAGATTGCGGTTGAAGGTATCAAAGAAAAATACGCCGCCCGGTTTAAGTACTCTGCTGAATTCGGCAATACATTTTGGCAGATCTCTGACATGCTCCAGTACGTCACAACAGAATACAACATCAAAATGATGATCGGGAAATGGAATTTCTTCCCCTGTGCCTAACCTGTAATCTATATTCAGATTATAAATCCTGGCATGAGCTCTTGCGGTATCAAGTGATTTTTCGGCAGGGTCGATGCCTGTCAATGCAAAACCTGCAGAAGCAATTTCTTCGGCGAGAATTCCACCCCCACAGCCTACCTCAATAGCTTGTTTGTTGTGTGGGTTGCGCTTTAACACATCCGTGTAGGTCTTCAAAAAATACGGAAACCGACATGGATTGACTGACCCTTTGAGCAGATGATAGACATTGTTACCTGTCCACCACTGATCACCGTCATATTGATACATATCGTTATCAATGCGGCTGTAGATTTGCGGTGAGATGGCTTGTTTCATGTTGTATTTATTTTATACAAAGATGAAACAGTCAATACCCGGCAGTCATTGACATTTGTTAAGAAGTGGTTTTTATTTAGAAATTTTATTGCGGATTCTGCTCAGTGATTCCGGGGCGATGCCCAGGTAGGAGGCTACGTCATAATGAGGGACACGCTGGATGATTTGGGGATATTCTTCAAGCATTCTCAGGTATTTTTCTTCGGCGGTTTCAGATTTATCTTTCGCTGATTTATTCAATATTTTTATGTAGGCTGTCTGTGTTTTCAGGTCAAATAAATATTTGAAAGCCTGAGAGATTTTGCATAAATGTTCAAAGTCACTTCGATTGATAGTGATGAGTTCAGCTTCTTCCAGAGCCTGCCAGTAGGTCGTGGCCGGTTGTCTTTTGAGAAAACTTTGCAAATCACCTGTCCACCAATCTTCAAATGCAAAGTGGATAATGCTTTTCCTGCCACTCTCCGAAAGTGTATAATAACTGAAACAGCCTTTATTGACAAATCCAATATGTTTGCATATTTCGCCTTCCCTGACCGTATGATCTTTTGCTTTTACCTGCAGTATGGTGAAGTGATCAAGAATCATAGTTACTTCTTCCTCTTTGACGTCTGGGGCTGATCGAATAAATTTTAAAAACAAGGGGGAAGTGATCATCTTCAGATTTGTTTTTTTTTGATAACAAAGCTAAATCGAATGAACGGAATTTTTTAATCGGACAGGTATCCATACTTCCTCTTCAGACGAAGGATCGTCGTGCTTGTATTTTTCACCCAGGATTTCAAAATGTGGCCTGGCATCAATGATAAAAGGAGATTGAGGTATCCATGTCTCAAAAATGTAACGAAATGTACGCTCACCTTCACTGGCAGGACCCTGATGGATAAATACTGCATATAGACCGGAGGGGAGGGTATAGGTCTCCATCCCTTCAGGGATAATGTCAAAATCACTGACTTCGACTGCTGCCCATTTTTCAAAAGCATGATGAATGTTGAAGTGTAGAAAATCAAAGGAATTGTCATATACCTGCATCGAGATCAAATCCGAAGACAAGGCATTGGTGATTTCTTTACGTCTTGGCATAAAATTTCTCCAAAGTTCAATGGTCTTATTCTCCTCCATCGTCATGGTCAGACGCTTGCCAATAAGTTTCTTTGTCTTAAGTGTTTCTATTCGCGGTTCCATTATCGGCTCCAGGTGTATTCTGGTTTGTTTTGATTTCAGATTTAATCTCCAATGAAATAAAGATTCTGTTTCATCAGATTTTCTGAAATTATGTTTTTCGAGTATCCTATACGAAGCTATGTTGTTTTTATCTGTAGCAGCAACAATTAATAAAACATCAGGTTCACTTTTAGCCCATTCAATCATCGCACCTACGGCTTCAGACATGTATCCTTTTCCTCTGTAATCTTCATAAGTACCATAGCCAATTTCTATTTCTCCTTCAGTATTCGGCTCACCGACGATACAAATATCGCCTACCATCTGATTTTCTGATTTTGATATGATAGTCCAGAGCGTGTTATATAAATAATTTTTAGTCGGATCACTTACATTAGGAAGTATCGTGTGCTCAAGTGCATCTTTAAGCTCAGGCGATATGACCCTTGATGATGCCTTTATCTTAAATTCTTCTTCAAGTGAGTTATCATTCCTGGCATATTTGACGAGTTGAGGATATGTCAAAGGTTTGATTCGAAGCTTGTTCGTTTCCAGCATGCTATCCTATTTCTTTTGCAAAACAAAGGCTGGTAAATACATCTGAATACTGTCCATAATTAGGAATGCGATGATAGCCTAACTTATGATACAGACCGATAGCTTCAGGTTGATTTTGACCTGTTTCGAGGATACATTTTTTAAAAGACAATTCAGCAGCCCACTTCTCCAGCTCCGCCATCACCTTTGTGGCAATTCCTTTACCCCTGCTCTGCGAAGTTGTATATACTCTCTTTATCTCAACCGTATCAGGTGATATTTCTTTAAGCGCACCACAACCTAGTGGTATACCGTCTTCGTAAGCAACTAAGGAGTATTTTAAAAATCCCATGGTGTTAAACTGGGCATAAAATGCATGATCATCACCATCCCTGACAGCCAGCTCGGCATCGAGATGTTTTACGAGCTCAGTAAAGTCGGGATTCGAAGGATCGGTTCGATATAAAAGAATCATTGTAGGTTGAAGGGTTTATACGTTTATGGGTTTATAGGTTTATAAATATAATGGGTGAAAAGTTATTTTATAAGGTTGATTATTGTATGCTATGTTTTGTCCTGTATGCTGTGAGTCGTTTTTCAAGAAGCATTTTAAGTTTTGGTTGATTGATTTTCAATGTCATGGTGGAAATATTGGATAACGTGCCGGAAGAATTGAAGCTAAATTGTAGCATTCTTCTTTTTAATGAATTTTCCTGTCTGTCAATATATACCTGTGGATTTTTTAAAACGAGATGGATGAATTTGACCCTCCTTATTTTGGATTCTGTGATGCCGGCTATGTCTGACCATGGAATGAATCCGATTTTGATTACGCCTGTATTATCGGTTACACCAAGATCTGAAATAATCAATCCCGGTGTTTTGGACAATAATTGTTGAAGGATCAAGATGCCTGTGCTACCGAAGAAAATAAGACTGGCGAGACCGATCAGAAATACTTTAGTTGACGCGGGATGTCCTCCTTCATTCATGGAAGCCGGATCGATGACGAACCATACACCCAGGCCTACAAATAAGATGGATCCGAATAACATAATGACAAGCCTCCATTTACTTGATTTGATTTCAGTAGTATTCTGATTGTCCATGATGACCGTACATTTATTGGATCTTTATTAATTGTGCTTTGCATTTCTTTCCTTTCGGACTTTTGAAACGTAACAATAATCGCATGTCTCAATATAGTCCTTAATTACAATATTGCTTTGTTGATCGATCAGGAATTCACTTAATCCTTCATGCGATCCATTACGTTTTTTCCAGTCATAGGTGTATCCTAATTGGGTGAATGGATAGCCTGCATTGCCGGTGGACAACCAGCCCAGATATGTTTTATATTCCTGCATCGTCGTGTCACCTAAAGCAAGGCCGCAGGTGCGGTCAGTAATCTCTTTGTCCCGGCATGGCCTGATCAGATCTTCCGGTTGTACCCAGGCTTCAACAAAATAATCCTTTTGTGATTTCTGTGGCAGACCAAGCAATTCCTCAAGTCTCAGGCTTACACCCTGGCTGATACCGAAGTTCTTTTTCCTACATATGTTTTTAAGTTGAGGCACTATGGTTACAAAATTGTAACGGCTTTGTGTGTTGTAAATACCGCTGGTGCAATCATTTTTGTAATATTTAAGATCACCCTCTTTTTTCCACATCACAACAAGGATATAATTTTTCCCTCCGATATTTTTATACGTCAATTGACTGCTATCCAGGGTTGGTGACAAGAGGTTGTTGACGATTCGCTCTTTTGAGACATCGCTTGTTTTTTCGAGGCTGAGGTCATATTTATTCTTTGCTTTTGCTTCATTATAATTTTTATAAATGAAGCGCTGACATGATAGTGTAGTCAGAATGATTAGAGACAGGAAAAATGTATGAGTCTTCATTTTGTTAGATGGATTTTGCAATCATCAATTGGGCTAGATCTATTTTAAGAAAACAATTTTTTCATTTCCCGCTACTCTCCGCTCTTGATCATTTCATTTTTATATTCAAGTGTATCAATTTTCATATCCGAGATGCTTACAATCGTGGTTTCAAGAATATTCGATGTCCCATTGTGATAAAGCCTTGTAAACTTATATGCGTGATGGCCTGTCTTGTCTAAATCCACAAGATCTATTTCCGGCGCTGTAATGTTAAGAACAGTTTTGAGATTTGATGGTTTGAGTTCGCCATTTTCGAGATTATATAGCGCATGGATATTAAAATCAAGTGTTTTGCCTTCAAAGGCTTTTGTGATATTGTCATAAAACAAAACTTTGCTGGTTAACTGACCGGATGGTATGTGGTTTAATAACACCATAAAGATCGTCTCCTGGCTGTCAAATAGACGGATAGTGGCTATGTATGTGTCTTTGAGCTTAAAGTTAGACTCACTATCGTCACCTGCACATTCGTTAACGTAGTAGTCTATGATTGTTTGTTGTATTTGAGATGTTATACCTTCATTCAATGCCACCAGATGACTGCTGTCATGAAGATTGATTTCCTTTAGCGATAAAGGGTATTTGGTATCAATTGCTAAAATATCAGGAATCCTATGTGTCTGACTAATGTCCTTTACACCGGATTTTGACACGTCAACGTATCTGTTCGTACATTTTATAAAGAAGATGATTAAAATCGTAAAACAGAGGGCTTTCATGATTATGGTTGATGGCGATACCTAAAATGTTGCTTTATTGATTTTATATTCCCGGTGGGTTATATAATAAAAACAAAGAACAAAGAATAAAAGGATAAGGCTATATATAAAGAATGCAGGGTGGGCGATAAAGTCGCACCATACGATGTAGAAAGTGTATTGATAATAATGAAATGTATTGTTCAGTACCGCCAGTATGCTACCAAAAATCAATGCCCTGATCAGGACAAAACCCAGATGGCCTAGTAAGACGCTTCTATCCACAGGCATCCTATACAAGACCTGGTAAAACTTACCCGGTTCATTAAAATAGACCATTGAAAGGTAAGCCGAATACGAATCGGCCCTGATATTTGTTTTTGGTGTGTACTTAAATGTGTAGAAATAATGGAGATAGAGAATGCCACCGACCAGTATGAAATTCGTCAGGATGATCATAAGCCACCCGCCCCCAAATATGGACGATAGAGGATTGATCTCATCTGAAAGAGTAGGGGTTGAACGGTAAGTTGTCCAAAGATCAAGTAGTCTGAGTATAATTAAGGCGATAAATAGGAGAATAAACGATTTCTTCATCCGGGAAATGTCTATAGCAATGATAACGATTCGGAGAGGAAAGATATGTTTTGCCGGAGGTATTCTACGCATAAAGTGAAATTGCTGAGATGAATTTTATAACTTTAGTCACCATTCTTTTTTTTCATGCCTTGTATTGCACCCCAAAATCCATTTTTTTCAAAGATTCAACTTTTCATAGTTGGATACTTTTTGTTTTTGATTCCATTACAGTCACAAAATCTCGTACCTAATCCTGACTTTGAAACGATAACGACATGTCCTACCAATATCAATAATGGTAACCTTTTGGAATGTATACCCTGGATTGCTCCGACACCAGATACCTCGGATTATTTCAATGCATGTGCAGCAGTTTTGGGTTTTCCGGCTAATGTTGTAGGAGTTCCTAATAATGCTTTTGGTAAGCAGGATGCTCCATTCCGGGAACGGATACGCAGGATTTTATGTCAAAGCTTATTTCGGAGATCTTGTATTTTCTTCTTATGAGATTCCTTTTACCTGGGATGGCAAGTTTGGAAATGAGAAAGTGATGCCCGGAGTCTATGTCTATAAAATCCAGTTGAAATATATGTTCAATGGTAAGGAGACCTCAGAATTGTTTGTAGGTGATGTCACCGTCATTCGTTGAAGATTCAATTTCTTAACAGCGAAAACGATTCGACTTTAATTCTTGATTACCTTAAGCGTTCTGGTGAGTTTTTCGCCTGAACGGATTTGGAATAAATAGAGGCCTGCAGAAATGGAACTTAAATCGAACTCAGAAGGTAATGGATCAGGATAACTTTTGATCATAACACCATTGAGTGCAAAAAGCCCGGCTCTGCAGTCAGGACATTTTTGGATGAATTCCGGATCAATGTGGAGGAAATCATGGACGGGATTGGGGAAATAATGCAATTCAGGAATTTCAATTTGAGGCACTGCGGTTGTAAGTGTAGAAAGCAGGTCGTCTAAATCACCTATCACCAGAAGAGGATAATTGGCCATCAGCAGTTTTCCTTCAGATGTCAAAAATGCCGGATAGACGTCATCATTGAATATCCGGTCAGATGGAATGACAGGTTTGAACCACTGACCACTTTTAAATACATATAATCCAAAATTTGAGCAAAGTAAAATCGTACTATCATTATACACGATAAATTCCTCGTTGTTAAGTGTGCCTGGTATATATTCAGTTTTCACACCATGATCGTATAATAATACATCAGGGTATCCTGAAAACCACATTACACTATCTGATATGACAGCAAAAGCACCATATTCAGTCAGAATATCTACATCAAAATGCGTATCGGTCACCAGATCGCCAGTGATTTTCAATAGCCTCGGGGGTATTAAAAAACCACCCATGGAATATCTGTTGGTTCGGATCCAGACGGAATTGTCTTTATTATTTATTGAAAAATATCCTGCTCCATTAGGGGAAACAGGTAATTCACTTCCGATAAAAAAGGGTTTCCATTCACCCGAAGGATTATAACGCAACAATCCTTCATAAAGACGAAACCAGATGTTCCCCAGACCATCGCCTTTTATCTCATGGATTTTATTATAAAATATAGAGTCCTTTAACAGGGGATTGATATTGATCAATGTCTGCGAATCTCCTTTATAAAATCCGAGCATGCCGGCTGAACCTACCCACAATCCTTTTCTTGCTTCATCATAAAAGATCGCTGAAATATTCGTTTGTGGAACATTTATTTTTTCAAATTGATCGTTGATCAACCGGGTTATTCCAGCCCCGGTGGCTAACCAGGTCGTATCACCATGGGCGGCTACATAAGGATGAGGAGCAGGCACTAAAAGATCCGTCAAAGGCACAAAATCAAATTGATTAATGGTTTTGTCTTGCGCAACAAAAAGTCCGTTATAACGACCGATCCACAATTGCCCGGTCTGATCAAGCCCCATACCGGTCACATAATCTTCATCGCCTGTACGAAAATTAATTGCGCTATTGATGACTAGTTGCGGAGCCATATCATTTTCATCCATGCGATATAAGCTTCCATACCGGTCGGAAAGCCAGAGGATATTATTTTCATCAAAAACAGGATAGGAAAAACCAATTGTGTGTATTGTTTTCCACGATGTCTTGTTGAAATAACGAAGTATGGACGTATTGAATCCCCCAGCGCCAGCGACACGACCATCATTTGATATCGCCAGGTTACTACTGCCAAAAACCGGTGCTCCATTGTCTTTCACCACTTCAAATGCAGAACCATTGAACCGATACATTTGTGAACCGGCCGTAAACCAGGGATTATTTTGCCCATCAAAGGCAATGTCTTCAACGCTTAGACCCAGGGCACCAACATCAATATATTCCCAATCTAAGCCGTTAAATTTTGCGATAGCCTCCCCGGTCTTTGGATCCACATACGGTGTAAAAAAGCCGGCCCATATTCCACCATTGAGATCTGATTTTAAGGATGTCACCAGGTATTTGGGTTCGGGACCTGCCACATGAATAGACAAATCCGTATCGATGTAGACCAACTGTTGATTTTGAAACATCCATAACCTTCCGGAAGAGTCAATGGTGGACAAGTTGAGGTCGATGAAATCCGGTAAATCTGGATTTCCGAGATCGTGCAGATAGGTGTATTCATGAGTTAATGGATCAACCCTTGCTGTTCCGATAAACGTATTGACATACATAATTGAATTACGTAATGCTATACTCCCGACAGTGATACCATCCTGATACCCGGTCCAGACTCCGGCATGAACTATTTGCGCATGCAGATTGCGGCCACTAATGAAAACAATGAGTACTAGCAAGAAACGATTAATCATCCGCATACTGATAAAATATGTTCTATCTGTCCTTGAGTGCAATATTTCAAATTCAGGATAAAAAAGCAAAAATGTCGGGAGACGATCAATCGTATCCCGACATCCAAAATAAAGAATTTCTCACCAGTTAAAATAGTCTTTAAATGTATGATATCAGACAGAACCCTGTTATAATAATTCCGGAACGCTAACTTCAACAAGTTTAATCGTTGGTACCATTATAATTTTTGATTTCACCGAATTAGAAATCAGACAGGCAGCTTCTGATTTCTGGATGACTCTTAATGCCTTGTCACGATCGCTTTCATTCATGATCGTAACTGTAGGCTCAAGGGTAATTTCGGTCATCAGAAATTTGCCTTCCACCTGCTCCAGTTTTCCTTTGGACTTACAACTGAATTCTGAGAACGTCAATTTAGAATTTTCAGCAATAGCCAAAAACGTTGTCATCAGACAACTGCTCACAGCAGCCGTAAACAAATGTTCGGGTGACCAGATACCTGGTATACCTTTAGGAAATTCAGGAGGTGTAGCGACTTCAATGCAGCTAAGGGCTTCCCGATTGAGTTCCGGTGAACACATGACACCTTTGCGATCTTCGTTCCAGGTGATATCTACGTTATAAAAATGAGGTTCCATGTTATTTGATTTTATTTTTTAAACTAGTCCATCCGCCACCATTATGCACATTCGTATAACCGTTAGCTTTCAGAATGCGCAACGCTGAAGCACTACGTACACCTGAAGCACAACATGTGATGATAGGCTTGCTTTTATCTTTCAGTTTGTCAAGGTGATTGCTCAACTGATCAAGTGGAATATTTATTGACCCTTTGATATGACCACCTGCGTATTCATTCTTCGAGCGGACATCTAGTATGACAGCACCTTTAGTATCAAGAGGAGCCTGTTTGGCTGTTTCAAAACCAAGTAAATTTTTAATGGATTCAAACATGTGTGTTTATTGTTTTTTTATTGGAATTTAGTCCAAGAGCCATATATATAGGACATGTACCTACGAGGCTTGTCAGTACGAAAACAACTGCAAGTACAAGGAGAATGATAGCTGTTGTTCCGGTGATGAGATTTGCAAAATACAATCCTGCGATGATCACAGCCACGAGTATTCTGATGATTTTGTCTGCTGATCCGATGTTCTTTTTCATAATCATTTATTTTGATTTTTAGATAAGGCGTGATGGCATGACAAAGTGATTTATATCTGCAACACCTTCATTATAACACCATTGTTCCTAAACTGTTTTCATTTCATCTCTGCTATCGGGTGTAAAATTAGAGGGATGCATCATTATGTTCAGTGATCAATGTTACAATAGGATAATTTTATTTCTGGAAAGTGATATATGGCCTTCGTTTTCCATTTGTTTCAATACTCTGCTGGCTGCTTCCCTGGTGATACCCAGTTCATCTGCCAGTTGCTGGTGCGTCACCATGATTTCTTTGGAGTGAAACAAAGATGATTTTTGAGTAAGGAGATGAAGTAAACGTGCATCTATTTTCTGAAAAGCAACAGCATTGACGACTTCAAGTAGCTCTTCGAAGCGTTTTTGATAGAGGCTGAAAATAAAATCTGACCATTCCGGAAATTCTTTAATCCATTCGCTTGCTTTATTGACGGGAATCAATAATATTTCTGCGTCCTCTTCGATGATCGCTTTTATTTTACTCGTATCGTTGTGAATGCCGGCTAGAAAAGACATTATGCAACTTTCGCCGGGTTTGATGTAATAGAGTAGTATCTCTTTCCCTTCTTCATCCGTCCTGATGACTTTTATGCTGCCTGAAAGAACGATTGGAACTGACCTGATATAAGCATTCATGTCTAAAATGACAGTCCCTGCAGGAAAAGATTTAATCTGGCCTGAAGCATATGCCTCTTTGTTCAATAATGAATGGAATAAGGTGGAGTTTGATGTCATTTTGTAAAGGCTTTTTGTGTATACCACATCCATTCCAGATAAAATAATTATGCAGATTCAAGGCGAATATCAGCATAGTATGATGTTCCCTTCATGATTAAAATCAATGATCAGCATGATTAGGATCAGATCGATAAAATAAGAAGAGCGCACCGGGATGCGCTCTTTCTATTTTGGACATATAGATGCGATTTATCGCAACCCATCCGGGGTTGGTTTAAAAAAAGAGACGCGATATATCGCGTCTCTGGATCCTGTATTCTTAGTATCCTTCATTCTGCACCATTAATGGATTCGTATCTATTTCAGTCTGAGGAATGGGCATGACTAATTTTGGACTATCATAAGGAATGCCTGCGACTGTTGATTGTGTGCGTTTGATATCATATATCCCGAGGCCTTCAAATGCAAGTTCGCGTTGTCTTTCCCGTAAAATATCATCTACTGTGACTGAGGCCAGAACCGCTGCGCTGCTGCGCTGTCTTAGCGCATTGATATCATCCAAAGGAATTGCTCCGGTAGTAGTCCCCAGTCGAAGATTACATTCAGCTCTGATCAATATCATTTCTGCAAGTCTCAGGATAGGAACATTTCCAAATTGATTTGTGTATTTACCTGACAATCGATCTCCTTTGGGGTTCATATAAAAGAACAGACTTCTTTCGTCATTGGGATCATCAAAGATGTCCAGGTATTCCTGGTTGATGGAAATATCGCCACCGCGGCCACCATTATCTTCAGAAGCATACATGGCGATGAGCTGATTGTCCCCGCCTTGTGAAGTCACCTGCATGGCAAATATATCTTCTGCCCCATCTTCGTCGTGATTGAAGGCATCTGCAAAAGTGGGCGAAAGAGTTTTTCCGCTATTCGTGATCACGTCATCTGCAGCATCTCTGGCTTCCGTGAACTGACCGAGGTATAACCGGACTCTTGCCGTCAGCGCTAATGCTGCATATTTATCAGCATAGACATCATTGTCATCAGGAAGCAATTGTGTGGATTTCGTAAGATCATCCAGGATCGAGGCATATACTGCTGAAGTAGATGCTCTGTCAATACTGAGGTCACCCCCAAAATCTGTAACGGGCTCCGACCTCAGCGGTACGCCTAATGTTGCATTTCCAAAAAGCCTGACCAGTTCGAAATAGTCAAACGCGCGAAGAAACCGGGCTTCGCCTTCCACCCTTGACCGTTCCGTTTCATCTGTGATCACATCAAGATGCGCAAGGACAAGATTACTTTGGTTGACACCTTTATACAGGTTCTTCCACATTTCAGAAATCAGAAAGTTATTGACAAGCATATCTTTGGTCAGCCCTTCTCTCGGTTCTGTAAATGTGCCATTCCAGGATACCTGCTGATCAAAACCTAATAGGTCAGAAAATATCTGGACATATCCGCCATGCGAATACGCATTGCCATCTGTCTGGTAAGTTCCGATTAATAATTTTTTTATGTTGGCTTCATTTGTGAGCGCCGCTTCATCTGAAATAGATAATGTCGGTTCTACATTCAACTTATCCTCACATGACATCATGAAGATGGAAATGAAGAAAAGGGATTGATATATGATTCGATTTTTCATGATTAACATTTTAGCAGATTAAAAATTGACATTGATACCTACTGAAGTTGTCTTCGCCTGGGGAGCTGAATAAAAACTCCATCCGTGGTCCGTTGCGTAGTTGCCGAAATCTGCACGGGCTTCGGGATCATAGCCGGTGTATTCAGTAAATGTCAGGAGGTTGACACCTGAAATAAATATCCTGGCATTGCTGATGTTTACTTTTTGAGTAATCGATTTGGGCAGGGTATAGCTGAGCATGACATTTCTCAACCGGATGAAGTCTGCTTTTTGCAGGTATCGTGTGGATTGTGCATTTCCATTTTGTCCATACAATCTGGCCTGCGGGACCTGTGTGATGTCACCGGGATTCTGCCATCTGTCTAATTGATCCCTGGTTTGGTTATCGAAGAAATCAGCACTTGAGGATTGATACACTCCGGCGCCATTATAAATGCTGGCTCCCCATTCACCCACGAACGTAAAGCTGAGTGCTATGCCTTTGTAAGAAACTTCATTAGTCAGGCCGGAGATCAACGTAGGCTGCGTACTTCCGGCAATCACCCGGTTAGCTTCATCATAATTATTCGTCGTCTCTGATCCCACGCCGTCTTTGTAGTACAACGCATCTCCATTCGCAGGGTCGGCACCTGCAAATTCAACAAGATAGAATGAGTTCACGGTTTCGCCGATCCGGTTGATATTCTCGCTACTGATAATATCCGCATTACCATTAGGAAGTGATTTTATTTTATTCGTGTTTTTGGCGATGTTAAAGCTTGTTGTCCAGGTCATATTCTTTGTACTTACATTTTTGCTTTCCAAAACCAACTCAACGCCTTTGCTTTCCAGTGAACCTATGTTTTTATTAAATGAAGATTGTCCTGAACTTCCCGGTAATGGAACATTAAAGAGAAGGCCGTCTGTGTTTTTTGTATACACATCCAATTCGCCAGAGAGGATATCATTGAATAGGCCAAATTCGAGACCCAGATCTAATTGTTTGCTTTTTTCCCACGTCAGGCTGTTATTGCCGGGTTGTTCCAGTTTTATTCCGGCGATTTTATTATAGGATACGCCATTGTACAATGTCTTTGATGCAAAGTTGCCGATCTCAGAGTTACCCAGTTGACCATAACTTCCTCGTATCTTAAGAAATGACAATGTACTATTGTCCTTAAGGAATGATTCTTCGCTCAGTATCCATCCCAATGACACAGCAGGGAAAATACCATAACGCTCGTCAATACCAAAGCGTGAAGAACCATCTCTTCGTACACTTCCTTTTATAAAATATTTTCCTTTCAGATTGACTGACGCCCTGGCGAAATATGACAGAAAATTATAGGTGCCTTTTGATCCTTCGCCGGCGGTAATTTCTGCTGCACTGGAGATGCTTTGGAAATCATCGGAAGGGAACTGTGTGCCTGTCACACTTGTGAATACCCTGTCTGAATTATTAAACTCCTGTCCGACCACGACATTGAGTGATGATGCCTGCGCAAAACTCTTTTCGTAGGTCACATAATTAGACCAGATGTAGTTTTCTGATGTAGCATGTGAATTGTAGGCATACCCATTAGTGGACATGAAAGGGGTTTGTGTGCCTCTGTATTGATCTTCTGTCTGATCACTCAGGTCATATCCGAGATCAGAATTAAATCTGAAGTCATTGATAAAATTGTATTGAGCGAATATCTTGCCGGTCACACGACGTACCCTGGTCGTATAATTGGCGTACTTATCTTCCAAAAGAAAATTTGGATAGAGTGTATTTGGGTTTATAGATCCGTCATCATTATAAGCTGGAGAGAGGGGAGACTGACCGATGGTTTCTAATGGAGATGTAAATGAATTATCGTTATCTACTCTTTCGATTTTCGTTTTTGATATGCCGAGGTTCATGCCGGCATTGATCCTGGAGCTAAGCTGATGGTTCAGATTTATTCTGGCACCCATGCGTTCCAGCTGATTACCCAGAAGTATCCCTTTTGTTTTGTTTAGGGAGCCACCGATATAATATTGTGTTTTGAGATCACCGCCGGATACAGAAAGATCCAGATCCGACTGATGGCCGTCACGGAATGCCAGATTATTCCAGTCTGTATTCACAGCATTGTTGCGCCAATCTGTGCCATTGGACAGGAAATCAAAGTCAGCTTCAATTTCGGCGATACCATCGTCCTGGCCGAAGGAATTGATCGCAGCTTCAGTAAATAGTTCTTTGTACTCGGTCGCATTTAGAAATGATTGTAAATGTGTTGGTGAGCTTATACCAGTTGACATGTTCAATGAAATATTTGGCTGGCCTGCTTTTCCTTTTTTTGTTGTGATCAGGATAACACCATTGGCACCTCTGGCGCCATAAATAGCTGCAGAACTTGCATCCTTGAGTATATCGATAGATTCAATTTCTGAAGGGCTCAGGGAAAGAAGAGGATTCATCGGTGCGCCATTGTTTGATTCATCGACATTGATGAGGGGCATACCGTCCAATACATAGAGAGGGTCTTTGCCTGCGCTGAGACTGGCGGTGCCTCGGATTTGTATATTGATAGCGCCATCCACTTTTCCGCTGACCTGGTTGATGCGGACACCTGCGGCTTTCCCTGACATGGTGCTTTGGAAATTGGATACGGCAATGTTGGACACATCGTCAGCAGTGAGTTTTGCAACATTGTCTGTGGACATTTTCCTGCTGGTGCTTCCATACCCGATCACCAGCACTTCGCTCAGTAGCGCTGTGGATTCTTCCAAAACGATAGTGATGTCCTTTGTTCCTTTTGATACCGGAACTTCTTTTGTCGTGAAACCTGTATAGGTAATCACCACAGCATTTGATTGATCCGAAAGCCTCAGCGAAAACCGGCCATCCGCATCTGTGATCGTGCCATTTGTCAGATTTTCTTTTTCCTGAAGTGTGGCACCGATGATCGGTTTGCCATTTTGGTCCGTGACCATTCCGGTCAGGCTCCATTGTCCGAAGACATGTGCACATAGAAAGCACATTACAAGTACAAGTACTGGTTTCATATATCTGGTTTTGTTAAAAAATACGAATGCAAGTAGAGTAAAAAAAGTAATATCAGGCGTATTAATGCCTGTTGGTTTTATTTCTCAACAATGTGAACTTAATATCAGGAAAAATATTGATTTCCTTGCTTATGATTATCTGGTGGTCTGCAGTAGGGTATTCCCGTGATTACATATGTTGTCCGACTCTGTATTTTACGAATCGTTAAAAGTATACATTCTAATGATAGTATGGTGCAGGTATTCAGGGTAAACCATACAAATAGTCTCATTTTGCTATGACTCGAATTATTAAAATAACGAGGGCTATCCCCACAATGATCGTATAGATCAGTTTGTTGTACTTCGCCAGCCAGTTGGGCAGATAGATATCAAAATTAGCCCTGGTGGAATCTGAATATTTTCTGGCAATCAATGTCACAGGGCAAATACTTTTGAAGACAAGAAGTACCAGCCCTTCTAAAGCGATCAGGCCGATACATATCCAGACCCATCTGTCGATTTTATCAGCGATCACAGCATAGAGGAGGTAAAAAATGACCACATTGAAAAACACCCAGATGAGCGAGTGGATGGATTTGACCAATACGAGTTTTGTTTTTTCAGTCATGACAAAAAAAGTAATAGCTATGATTTATTTTTTTTGGTTCAATTCGTCGATGATCATGTTGATGGCAGCTATAAGTTTTCGCATAGGATAAAGTAAGCTCTTATAAAAATCATTAAGCATTTAACCTCTTCTCCGGATATTTTTCCAGCTCTGTTTTTAAAGCCTCTGCTATCCTCAATAACTCATGATTATCCGCTATGAAGTCAACAAAATATTCTTCACCTTCCTTTGCATTTAAAGGCCTGGATTCAAGCCCAAATTTTATTCTGAACATTTTTTGTTCATTATCATATTCATTGAGCAATTCAAATGACAAATTGGGTTCAACAAAACGCATGTCAGCATATTCCGGTTTTTCGTTTTTGGAAAGCAAATAAAACCATTCGGTCAATTCCCGGAATTCCAAGGTTGTAAGCGAAGGATCAACAGTATGCCAGTGCCCAACGTGGCTTTTTACATTGATGTAAATGTTTAACCAGTCATCATCAACATTGTCATTCTTTTCAATTGAAAACTGGTACCCCGTAATCCTGACTTCAACCGTTTGACCATCCAAGCCGTAAAAAATCATCGGGACACTATGAATTTTGTTGTACCCTGATGATTACCATCATTCAATGTCAGAATATACATGCCATTCGTAAGTGCTTTAACATCTATCGATAAACTTCCATCTGAACCTGTATTCAAAATCTCCCTGCTGAACAGTCGGCCTGAAAGATCAGTGATGCTTGCATTTACTGATGCTAATTTTTCTCCGGGTCTTATGGAAAGAATGTCCTTCGCGGGATTTGGTGAAAGTGATATCGGAAACCGATCTGGTTGATGCACTGATGTAAAATTGATCGTGACATCCTGCATGGAAATGATGCATCCATTAAGATCAATGACGACGATATGATATGTGCCATCAGGAAGTGAGTGATACTCAAATACGGGTTGGAAATTAGAACCATCGATGGAGACTAAAAATGTGCCGGGGTCCTGGATCATGATAGTGATATTGTTATCTATGACTTCATAATCAACAGCCGGCGGGACAGGTCCATCTGCTACTGTAATGGGACCTATAGTACCGGTAACTGCAGGAACTTCTGAATCTCTTACAGTCACCGTATAGGTGCCTGCCGCAAGTCCATCAAAGAATGAACCGGATTGAAAATTATTTCCATCAATACTATACTGTAAAGGAGGCACACCTCCAGAGGTGACAGTAACACTTATCGAAGCATTTGCTTCACCGTAACAAAGGTTTTCAGATTCAATGAAATATGTCATCGTATAATCAGCGATATATCTGGCCAGAACAAAATCAAGCGCTGGAAAATCTCCATCTAATCCGCCAGCTACAATCCTGCTGTCATTTTGCACTAACACCCCAAAAGGTTGCTCAGAATTTCCGGCCAGATCCGTCAATGTCAATCCATGATCACCGAATAAGGAATCAAGGCCTCCATCATGATTGATGCGCGCCAGCAGCCATTGATTGTGTGAAAAGATATAATCAGATTTACCGGCAATAATATATTTTCCATCTGATTGACGGGCCAGACCGTAGGCTTGTGTATTGCCGCCAAGTTGCAAAATATAAATACCCTGATTTCCGAAATTCAGATCAAGGTGTCCATCTGCATCGTAACGGGCAACTCCGATATCGGATTCAAGAAACAAGTTGTTAAAATTTGCACTTCCTGTAAGAACAAGATCACCATTTGGATCCTCAACGATGCTGCTTGCAAAATCACTTCCACCCGTACCCTGAAGATCAGTGAGTACTTTCCCACTTGTTCCAAAAGATTTGTCAATGCTGCCATCTTCGAGATAGCGTACCATTGTAAAATCTCCTTTTGCACTCACGGAAGAAAATCCGGCTAAAATGATCTTGCCATCAGATTGGATCACGCCACATCTGGCTTCATCTTCATCGCGAATTGAAGTGGTTACGATCCCCTGCACACCAAAGTCCGGATCAAGATCCCCGTTGGCCAGATATCTGACTGCAGCGAAATCTGAATATGTCTTGGATTCTAATCTTCCTGCAGCAATGATTTTTCCATCTTTCTGAATCAATACCGTATTGGCGAATTCATACATGGTGGTCAGATCCGTGATTACCTTTCCATCATGACTGAAAGTCGTATCGGGACTTCCATCTGTATTTAATTGTGCCACTGCAAAATCAGAGGCGTTGTTAATGCTGGTTTGCCCGGCCAATACAATCCGACCATCCGATTGAAGTGCAATAGCGTAGCAAGAACTTGACACACCATTAAAATCAATCCTGACTATTCCATCAATACCAAAATCGGGATCAGGTGATCCATCAGGCAAATAGCGGACAACCAAAAAATCTGATGTTGCTCCTGAACCAGTTGATCCGGCCGCTAATATCTTTTGATCCGGCTGTATGGCGATAGCACGCAGGAAATCAGTACTGCCTGAATTAATATCCGTAGTGACAATTCCATCTATGCCAAAAGTAGGATCGGGCTGGCCGGACTGACAAAATGAAGATTTAACCGGTAATAACAAAAGTATAGAGAATATGTAAATCAATGTTCGCATAGGTGATCGTATTTGTTTGATGAAAGAAACGAAAAATTAGCCAAAGAGCAATGTGCAATATGCAATAGGCAAAAAAAATGAGGACACAGATTTCTTAGAAAAATTAGAATTATTTTCCGGATTGACCGAGCTGAAATCCTTGTAAATGAATAACAGGCTGAAGTGTATGTTTATTTATTTTAGAGTCAAATCGAAAATTATAATTATTACTCAATTTATTTTGCTCAGTTCCTAAATATTAATTATTCTTTTCACTTTTCACTTTTCACTTTTTGCATATTGCCAATTGCTTGTTTCACAGGAAATGATCATGTTATCCACAACCTTCACTTAATTTATTAATATCAAAGTCAACAGGTATCGGAACCGTTTTTATAAAATGTAGCCAGTCTGTTTCCAGTTGTTCAACAGGGAAACCATAAATAGAATCGAAAGCCTCAAAACCTTGTATCCACAATGATTTCATTTTTTCTTCGCCGTACTTTTCATACAGATATTTAAAGAAGCCTGCGCTTTCAATATAAGCGATGATATCATTTTCTTTTGCCTTCTGATCAAAGTCATGAATCAGGCTGCTGAGCGGAAATAGTTTTTTTTGTTGTAAATAATAGGCATTGATCGAATACATGGGATTGTCATAAAAACAAAAGTTATCAGTATAGGTAGCGCCACCTTCGTCCAGCAGACGGTATTTTGTTTGGCCCCATGTTTCAAAAGAGATGAGATGAAAGATTTCGTGTTTGAATTGTGGCCTGATCTCAGGATTATAGACAAAGAAAACAAGATCATGGCCCTGAGCAGCGCCGCCTTTGATTTTATACCCCATTATTTTTTGCATTTCCTCCTTACTGTCGACAGCAAGTAAATAGATTCCATAATTGTAATCAGAAATATTTAATACGTTCAGGATTCGGTCATATGCCATGTCCAGATCCCTTTCAATATTATCAAGATGCATAGCTGTATAGGAGCTATCCTTAAAATATATTCTAAACGATTTATAATTGACGGAATATAGCGGGATCGAATCATTTCCGATAAAGCTCAATGCATATGATGAAGGCGGTCTGAATACGGATTGTTGGCTGAAGCAATGTGCACACGTGGTTATAGATAAAAACAAGGATAGTATGTATGGTCTCATAAAATGTTCTTTAAATGTTTAAAATTGACAGTGCAATGTTAATCCAGATGGACTGAATGGTGAAAGTTATGTTAGTTAAATATAGTTAACAGTTACAATCATAACTGAAAAAGTTCCTTTCGCTTTCAGTTCTTCTATTCTTTATCGGACTTAATATTTTCGGACGACAGGCTGATGCCCTCTGCATGTGGTTGCAAAATCAAAGTGACTTCTTTATTCAATGAAAAGGAGACGAGTGAATTGTTTATGGGGGATTTTACGCTTGTGCGATGATGCATAATCCGAATACAAATACTTACGTTCTAGTGTCTCTGACCTCGAACTAGGTTTACATCGTTTAACTCTCTGATTTTTTAACAGATTAAAAAATTTGAATTAAAGGTGATTAACGTATGTTCGAGGTCAGAGACACTCGAATGTCTGTATCTAGGTCAGAGACACTCGAATGTCTGTATCGCTTTCCTCCCCTCCTCCCTTCCTCCCTGCTTTCATACCTGCCCCATATTTATGGGATGCAGAATTATCAGTAGTTAAAGTAAATTTGTGAGGACGGTTAGTCCTGGTATCATAAGCTAATTAATTTGACTCCCTTACCAAATGATTTTCAAGTCTGAATTGATGCTCTTTCGCGGTTTTATTGCCATTTGTGTCATATGGGGGGCTGGCATGTTTGTCAGCTGTTCGAAAGCCAAGCCATTACGTGAGTACCTGATAGTTGATGGGGATTCAACGACAACTTCTTCTGTCAATGATGTCTGGATGGCACCGGATACATCTTCTATTCCATATGATGAGTCTGGTGCGCTGATTCGTTATGGAAAAGCACTTGTAGCAAATACCGGCGCCTACTTTGGTCCTAAAGGAAAGGTGAACCATAATGCCAATGGTATGAACTGCCAAAATTGTCATCTGAAGGCCGGGACAAAATTGTACGCCAATAGTTACTGCGCTGTTTATTCCATCTATCCTAAGTTTCGGGCACGTTCCGGCACTGTCGAAAATCTCGAAAGACGGATTAACGATTGCATGGAGCGAAGCCTGAATGGGAAAAAACTTGACAGTCTAAGTCATGAGATGCGGGCTTTGGTTGCTTACATCAACTGGGTAGGGAAGAATGTGAAGAAAGGGGTAAGTCCTAAAGGTGCTTCTGTGGTGGATGTCCCTTTTCTTAATCGTCCGGCGGATATTGAAAAGGGTAAAAAATCTTTTAACAATATCTGTGCGACCTGTCACGAAGCTAATGGTCAGGGGAAATTGAATCCTGATGGTATCACCTATATCTATCCTCCCTTGTGGGGACCTAACAGTTACAACACAGCGGCAGGGATGTATCGGATTTCACGTCTTGCGGGATTTATTAAATCCAATATGCCTGATCAATTGAGCAGTCATGATAAGCCGATACTTACTGATGAACAGGCGTGGGATATTGCCGCGTATATAAGCAGTATGCCCCGTCCTGAAAAACGATTTAAAAATGACTGGCCTGATATCACCAAAAAACCAATTGATCTTCCGTTTGGTCCTTATGCAGATCAATTTACAGAAGAGCAACATAAATACGGGCCCTTTACGGAAATAGTAGCTGCTGCCAAAGTCAATGAAAAGAAGTAATCCAGATTAGAATTAATCTCGTAAATTATCATCATAAATAATCTTCTAACCTCCAAAATTCTTTCACATGAAAAACAGTACTTTAAAACAACCAGCAGAACGGAGGGGATTTCTCCGTCAGGTAGGAACCGGTGCAGCCGCACTTGGTCTTGCAGCAATCGCTTCTTCGTTTAAACTCGTTGGAAAGGAGCAGAAAATTAATCAATTCAATGCCCTGGGCACGACCCAGGATCCGGCTGATGCCTGGTTTGACAAAGTAAAAGGGAGCCATCGTGTCGTGTATGATGCTATCAGACCCAATGAAATCTTTCCATTTGCATGGCCAAAAGTGTTTTTACTTACAAATGCGGCTACAGGTACTCCTGAGTCAGATTGTGGAGTCGTGGTTGTTCTTCGTCACGATGCTATTTGTTATGCGTTTAAAGATAAAATCTGGGCAAAGTATAATTTCGGTGAAGTCTTCGAGGCAGGTAACATAGGGCCTGCATTTCAGGCCGCTGATGCAGCAACGGCAGTAAAAACCCGCAACCCGTTTTACATGACTAAGCCAGGTGATTTTGCAATACCCGGATTTGGACCTGTTCCGATCGGCATTACAGAACTTCAGGCAAGCGGCGTGATGTTTTGTGTTTGCAATGCTGCCATGACTGTATTTTCAACTGTGTTGGCCGGTAAGATGGGAATGAAACCGGAGGATGTCATGAATGAGTGGAAAGCAGAATTAATTCCGGGCATTCAGATTGTTCCTTCAGGTGTGTGGGCCGTAGGTCGTGCTCAGGAGCATGGATGTAAATATATTTATGCCGGATAATTTCTAAATAACATTCATTATGAAACAAATCATATTTAGCACTTTATGGGTGTTGCTGGCATGCAATTTCTCTTCGGCCCAAACTGCGGCTCCTTACAACGTTGTATTTGATGTCACCAGCAAGGACACATTAGTCCATCAGATGGTGATCCGATGGATCAATGAGATCACATCATCAAGGCCTGATGCAAAAATTGAAATTGTATATTATGCTAAAGGTCTCGACATGATTACTGATGGTAAATCTGTGGTCAGTACAGATGTGAAGAAGTATGCGGCCATGAAAAATGTTGCCTTCAGGGTTTGTGAAGTAGCTATGAAAAATAACGGCGTAGATAAAAGTCAACTCTTACCCGGAGTACAGACCGTACCTGATGGTATCTATGAAATCATTCAGAAGCAACACGACGGGTGGGGATATATCAAAGCGGCGCGATAAAGCATTCATTTCGCAAATCTGAAATTTGCTGACGCGAAAGCTTAGGCACAGCCTAAGCTTAACATCTATGCATTTTTTAATGCAAGATTTACTTGCATTAAAAAATTATAAAATGGCATTAAAAAAATGAATCGTTAAGCTTAGGCTGTGCCTAAGCTTTCGCGTCCGCAAAACTCTGTTTTGCGTCATAAAAAAACGGATTTCGAAACCTTTCGAAATCCGTTTTTTTATTGTCCTGATAAAGATTATTTCTTTACCAATTTGCTCAATCCATCAAGGCTTGAAGCAATCGCAACACCAGGTAATTTCACAGGTGCACCAACCTGCGCTACAAAACCACCTTGTACTTCACCGGTCTTATAGGTTGTGAATCCGATGCGGTACAAACCAGCCACTAATGCTTTAGCAGGATTGCTTGTTTCACTGGTGATACGCATCAACGAATTATACTTGCTGCCGGAAGGTTGAGCAGGCAATTCACTTGAATCATCATTTGTACCATAGGATGCCCATTTTGATGTCTTCCCTTTTGCGATATTCTCAGCAGAGGTCACATCAAAAGCTCTCTCAAGCGTGATCCACGTATCAAAATAAAGTGTGGTTTCCGCTTCATTGGCTTTGTATTCAGGACCTATAAAATCTGTTTCAGCGGGCTTTAAGGATGAAGGGATGGGTGATACCATGCGTATGCCGACTTCAGGAGCAGCCAGTGGAATCCACATGTAGAGGTAATAATATTTTTTTCCATCACGTGTTTCATCCGGAGCAGCACCCGGTTTCACATATCCGAAGTAGCTTACGAGATCAGTATAGGGGACGCGGATATCTTTGCCCATTAAACTCTTTTTGCCCATTTCTGCGCCAAATTTGTCCAATTTTTGAGCATTGACCATCATTCCGATTCCGAAACAGATCAAAAATGTGAGCATAATCTTTTGTGTCATAAAATCTGGTTTTGTTTTAAAATAATGATTTCCTACTCTTCTGGCTTTTCGGTGTCTCCCCGTTTGTTTGAAGTGGGTTCCGGACTCCACTTTATTTTTAAAAGGCTTACAATGCAAATGTAGATTAATGTTCCAGATCCGGTTACCTAATCTATCAAAACTTAGTAAACGGTAAGTCTTAGTTATTAAAGCGTGGCATAGTGACTAAGGTTCTTTCTATTTTCCTGCCCACCCGGGAGAGACAGGCCCGTAAGAAGATGCTTTGATTATTGAAAATCAGAAGTGAGTGGATAATTCCGATACAGATGAATATCAATGGCACAAATCCATATTAAGAAACACGCAAAACTTATCTTTTGGACTACAGGTAAATACATGAGCATCCCTTCGGTACGATATGCATAGTTGTTCAGTCCAACAAATATCAGATTGACAAGTCCCAACGCGAGTAGCCCATACCACTTGTTTTTGTAAAGACCAGCTAATGTGCCAGCGATAGCGATAAGCCCGAAAAATGAAGCAATGTTTGTGATCAGATCATGATCTATGGTAGTGAATAAAAAAAAGGCAACAAACATCGCCAGTGTTCCTGAGATTTGAGTTGAAAGCCTGATTAATTTTCCAGGTGCTAAAAATTTTGGGATCCGGATCCAAAAAAATGTAAGCGTGGCGCAAAGGATAAACATTCCTGCCATTGCGATTGGTTTCGCACCGTTGCGTTGTCCGTTGATGGCGTTATCATTAAGCAGGGTGCACCAGTAATTATTTGCCCAATCGAAACCTATTGAGTTCTTATCTGCCTGTGAACCGCCAGGATAATAGAGAGTCGCTATAATGTATAACACTACAAAAAGTAAAGTCCCGAATACCGGTATCAATAACCAAAATGAATTTAATTTTCTCGTCATTTTTTTACTTTACAATTTCTTTTATAGCATTTATAGCATTGTCATATTGAATTGTATGCCCGGATTACTGCCAATGTGATATTGAAATTTTATTTCTGTCGGCAGCTCCTTCCTCAGATCAGCCAGTTTCAGGGGCATGCTCAATGGGCTTTCGTCAAGCAAAAGGCAATCTTCTTTGTAAATCAGGACATCGGTTATGAGATATAGATTGGGATAGTCTTCCACTACATCTGCCGCAATGACAATCGTTTTCCCTTGAAATGTAAAATCAGATACATCTCTTTGTGCGTCTGATTCGGCCCGGGATAAAATGGTTTCTTTGTTTAAAATAAAAACCGGATCAAGGATATGAATAGAGCTGATGATGCTACCGGATTCAAATTTTTCCTGCATTCTTTTTGGTTCATTTAATAAAGCGGCCGTCAGCGTAATTTGTTGCGGAATCATAATTGTGTCGGGCCGTAATTGAGGGACGATATTCATACAGATGGCCACATGGGGTTCGGATTTCAGGCCCTGCTGCATGGCTTCAACTATAAAAATATCAATTTGATCATTAACAGGTTTTTTCCATTTCGTAGCATCAGCTTTTTCTAACCGGTGGATGTACTTTTCAAGATGAAGTATGCTCACCAGATTTTGTAATGAATTAAAACTTGTTTCATTTACTTCAAGTAAAGTCAATTGTATTTGTTCCGGACTGAAGCGGGCTGTAAGGGGTAAAACTAAAGTTGCGAAAGGGCCTGTTCCGGCATAAAGAATATGGATTGTCTTTTCCGGATGAACAAGCAGAATATCCCTGACGGCTGCATAAACCCCATTCATAAATCTTTTGGTCCGCATGATATCTTTTATACACATTGCCGCCCATGTAATTCCTAATGCCGCACCACTGTCCAGGGATTGATTTTCTTTGTTCTTCTCTTCCCTGGGATCAATACGGCTTGCTTTAATTAATGTCTCGTAGAGTTCATCACAGGCTGCATACAGTTTTCCATATGCAGTATCGTCGGCATCGAGGATGCGATCTGTGATGGATTGTAGATGGGAAAGGCTGAGCATAGCTAAGTTACTTGATGATATAATGAAGCTGTGTCAGGCCTTTTTCAAATTGGGTTGTTGTCAAAAGCTCAAGCCTTTGTTCGGGTCGCCCGTCATTGAACAGTTTTGTTCCACTGCCTAACAATACCGGAATGATTGAGATGATGAATTCATCTATCAACGAATCTTTCAAAAGTGCATTTACAATCCCGGCACCTCCGTCAACGAATATATTTTTTCCCTTTTCTCTTTTTAGATTTAATACAAGTTCTTTAAGATTGCCCGTATAGAAGTGAGTTGTTCCGATGCTCTTCCTTTCAGTTCGTGTGATGACATAGGTCGTTTTATCCGCATGTGGAAATTCTTCAACCTGGGTGAGTACCCATTCATACGTTTTTCTACCGATGATGACGGTGTCCACCGAATTGATAAATGTACCATAGCCATAATCTTCCCCATCCTGCTGCACAATGCTCAGGAAACTCAAATCGTCATTTGGTTTTGCAATATAACCATCAAGACTTGTAGCGATGTATAGGATCACTTTTCGGTTTGTATCCATTCAGTATTTTTCTAAGTCGACGTCCTAAAATAAGAGGAACTATATTATTGAAGGGCTATTTCTTTTAATTTAAGCAGACTACTATTTTCATACTTAACAATAGTCAATCGATCAACCTTGCCGGCCGTTTTTAAGTTGGCGGTTGTATTCATTAGAATCAAAGTTGCCGTCAGATTGCTGGATAAGACCATCAGTACCCATTTGCCAGACTTCAAATTATAAATTATGATCAGGTACTTAAGAGGGAACTAAGGCTTTTCAATAAGATTTCAATTCAGGGCTAATTATTTTTAATCTGTCTTCGCTGCATTATTTTGATTTGTTGATCGGAAAACGGAAATAAAGAAAAGTACCATAAAGGCCATGCAGAGATATAAAAAACAATCTCCAATGACAGAATAGACAGTGGTCACTCCATGAACAGGCAGGTGGGCCATCATTATTTTATCATTATGATCAAAGCTACTCATTTGTGAGGTCATTTCACCATAAGGCGTAATAGCAGCAGAAAGTCCAAATCTTGTAGAGCGCAAGATTGAATGACCCTGTTCAATAGCTCTGAATGCCGACATCCGTGTATGTAGTGGATCAATTCCTCTCCAGTCAGATGAAGGGATGCCGACAATATCTGCATTTAATTTTCCAAAACCTTTTGCCAGATAGGGGAAATCATAATCATAGCAAATCGCTCCTCCTGTTAATGATCCGTCTATATCGAATACCTTTTGCGGTTCTAGTCCTGCGATGGCGGGCTCTCCGGGCACAGGTTGGTGTTTATGGTAGGTATATGCAATCCTGCCTTTTGAATCCATAAATAAATATTTGTTCTCATACTTAAATGGGGATTCAGAAACCGGCATCACATAAGAAGCCACCAAATAAATATTGAGTGAAGACGCCAGGGCACTCAATGAATCTTTCCAGGCAGGTTCATCACTCGTAAGACAAAATGTTGAGGCTTCATTCCATACAATTAATCTCGCTCCGCTTTTGGCGGCCTGTCTTGTTCTGTTGAACATATCCGATTGGATTTTAGCTCTACTCTCCTTTGAGGGCAGAGGTAATCCACTAACTTCTGAATCACTCCCAACAGCAGCAACGGTCATCATATCCATGCCTTTTGATTTACTTATTTCATATCGCAATGAACCAAAAAGAATAAGTGCAATAAGAGCAGACAATGGAAAATAAAAAGTAAGGCGTGTTATTTTTTGTTTAATGGCTATTTCAGCCATGGAGCTATTCACCCAGTAAATCAAGAAACTTAAACCGGGCATGCCAAATATTGACAGCGACTGCATGAGCGAAATCGAATGCGATTGCGTGTATGCCGCGACGCCCCAGCTGGCAAAAGGCGTAAACGTGTATTGTATCCATTCCATGGTCGTGATGACAGCCGGAAATAGCAAAACGGACCATTTCTTTTCTTTGAACCTGTTCCAGAGCAAATAGGCCGGCAGATGAAACAAACTAATGGGAATTGAAAATAAAAACACCATCGCAAACGGGATTGGTGGCGTGATAATCTTATATACGACACATGACCATGCTATAATTAATGCCATGATAAAAATCGCTTTCGATTTCCATCCTTTGGTCTGACTCAAATAGAGCAAAAATGGAACGCTGGAAATCCAGGCTATTAAATCAACACTGTAGGACATGTGGGATGCCGATATTGTGAGAATACCGGTTACGAGATACCAATTGGGGTGAATTTTATTTGTCATTATTATTCGAGGTGATTTAGCTATGTAGTTAGTATGTTTATGTACATCAGTTTTCACCCGAAAAATACCTGATCCAATTCAAATTTCAAATGGATGGACCCAATTATAATGGACTTATTATGTTTAACTCATCGGCACCTCCATCAACAGAATCTCTGCATCCGGCGAATTTGCTTTCAATGAAATTTTAGATGTATTCCAAATTCCTATTCCATCTCTTTCATTGAGTTCATTTCCGTCGATAGTAAAATCGCCTTTCAAGATAAATGCATATACTCCATTACCGCTTTTCTTCATCGTGTAATCCACTGAATAATCCTTGTCAAAACGCCCTAGATGGAACCATGCATCCTGATGAATCCATACACCTGCATCATCTGCATTCGGGGAGACGATCTGCTGCAGTGTATTGTGACGATCATCTGTATTGAGTGTGATCTGATCATATCTAGGAGTCACATTTCGTTTGTTAGGGAATACCCAGATCTGCAAAAACTTTACAAGTTTGTCTTTATTCTTGTTGTATTCACTGTGGGAGATGCCTGATCCGGCACTCATCGCTTGTACATCGCCATTTCTGATGACGGTAGTATTGCCTATGCTGTCTTTATGTTCGAGGTCACCTTCGAGGGGAATAGAGATGATCTCCATGTTGTCATGACGATGTGTGCCAAAACCCATTCCCGCAGCGACCTGATCATCATTGAGCACGCGCAATAAACCAAAATGCATACGAGAAGGATCGTGATAGTCTGCGAAACTAAATGTATGCCGGCTGTGTAACCATCCGTGATCAGCATCGCCACGAGTCTCTGCTTTGTGAAGTACGATATTTGACATGAAGAATGAGTTATTAAAATCAAATTGTAGTTAAGACAGCCTATTCGAAACGATCAAAAACCCACATCACATCATCCAGATCCTGGAAAGCTACCATGCCGAGTTCCTTTGTGTAGAATAAAGAAGGCAAGAGTCCATGTGATGTTTTGTATGTATAATACACGTCATGAAATGGGACATTCAACAACGTTGTGTCTGAAGTGAATTTGTATGAAGCCAGGTAAATGTGTGTCGGGTCGGGCATATCAGGATTACCTTTCAAACTAGTGACAATCCGTATGGTGACCGCAGTATCAATGAAATGATCCAGTGGTGGCGTATGTAATATCAATGAAAATTCATCATTAAATAATGGAACTACAAAGGAATTCCGGGCTAATAAATTAAGATAAAACTGAAGGTTCAATTTGTCACACTTTTTGGACACTGCGTATTGTTCCTGTATGAATGTGTAATGGTTAGTATCTCCACTCATACATTCTATTTTGAAATGCATAGGATAAAATACATGAGAGAGTGGTCCATACAAGGGCTTAAATTTTGCTTCATCACCTAGTGTATTTTTGAAAACCAATACTTCAGTGCCGGTATAGGAAACAAAGTCAACTGAGGCCGGATCCAGCTTTATGGTGTCCAGGTCGATCAGGTTTGATTCACATGTCAGGTCATTTATCGGTGCAGGCGAAATGGGGTCATCACAACTTGTGATGAAGGTTATGAGCAGGAACATGGATATAAAAAAGATAAACTTATACATCAATGTAAGTATTAGGCTTAAAAGTAACGATTATGAGAGAGAATTGATATGTAGGGGTCAGACGAATAGCCTTTAGTTATATTTTTGTCCTGATATAAAGCGCAGGGGAATTATGATCCGGGCATTTTTTATCTTTAGACACACATGATCTTTATCTCAGGCATCACTATTTCGTTTTTCTTATTCTTTCTGATTCTGCTTAAACACCAGAAGAATCAGGCTGATTGGATACTGGCTGTATGGTTCGGAGCGATCAGTATCCATCAGTTGTTATATTACCTGCAGATGTCCGGATACAATCAGCAGTATTCTTTTTTAGAAGGTCTCATTTTACCTTTTCCGCTTATTCATGGGCCTCTTTTATTCCTTTATGTTTCAGCCCTTGTCAAGCCTTTGCCTCCGGGGAGAAAAGATTACATCATTCACACCCTCCCGTTTACACTGTGTTTTGCATACATGATTCCGTTTATGATGTTGCCTGCCGAACAAAAGCATTATGTCATGATGCATAATGGGGTAGGGTATGAAGCCTTCCTGCTTATAAAATCCTTTGCGATTTTAATTCTGGGTTTTGGATATATTATCGCCTCATTGATATTAATACAACGCCATCAGAAAAATATCAGGATGCAATTTTCAAACCTTGATAAAATTAACCTTCAATGGCTTAAGTATTTGTCTTATGGCCTCTTTATCATTTGGATGGTTGTTGTGCTTGGTCAGGAAGTACACATATTTCTGGCGGCTATCGTCTTCATGATGGTGATTGGTTTTTTTGGGATAAGACAGGTGGGGATATTTTCAAAACATCCTATCGCTGTGCCCCATCATCACCTGAGTAAGCAAGTAGTTCCGGAGATTGAGCGTAAAGAAGAAGTTGATGATTCTGAAGAACAATTGAGGTATGAGAAATCAGGTCTGACTGTAGAGCGAAAAATATTGCTTAGACACCAGCTCAAAACACTGATGGCAGAGGAGAAGATATTCCTTGATCCGGATCTTTCTCTCGATAGCCTGGCTGATCGGTTGGATATTCATGCCAACTACCTGTCCCAATTTATAAATGAAGAATTGGGTGCCACCTTTTACGATTATATCAACAATGGTCGGGTGCAGGAATTTATAAAGCGCAAATCTCTCGCTGAAAACCAGAAATTTACGATCCTTGCCCTTGCCTATGATTGTGGATTCAATTCAAAATCCTCCTTTAACCGGCATTTTAAAAAGGTGACCGGAAAGTCTCCATCTGAATACTTTCAACTCCAGGATTCAGAGGCCATTCTGAACTGAGAATGTAAAACCAGCCTCTGATCTTCTTTATCTCCTTCATTTTCAATGACCTGAATAGCGGGCTTGTTTGCCTGGGATCAAGATTCGATTCCCGGGGTACATACTAATCAGGAACTGGATTTCAAAAATTCTGCAGAAGCTGGTGCCAACTTACAAGGAAGGTCGATTGAGACGTCTCCATAGGGCCACTTTTGCACCGAACATTAAAACAAATAAAAATGAAATTCAAATTAGTTCTTTGGTTTTTTACGGTAATGGCCGGACTGGCATTTACCGGTTGTACTTCACAGGATATAGCGGAACCCGGAAATTTGGTTCCGAAAACAGTTGAGCAGGATCCTTCCCTTCCATCTATTTCAGTGAATAATACGTTATTACACGCCGAAACCTTTGGTAATCAGGCGGATCCGATGATCGTCGTGCTACATGGCGGACCAGGCTCGGATTATCGCTCCCTGCTCAATTGTAAGGCATTTGCAGGTGAAGGATACTTTGTTGTCTTCTATGACCAGCGGGGTGCTGGCCTTTCAAAAAGGGAGGACAAGAGTGTGTACAGTCTCCAGTTGATGCTGGATGACCTCACAGCTGTCATCGCCCACTATCGCAGTTCGCCGGATCAGAAAGTATTCCTTTTGGGGCATTCATGGGGAGCTATGCTGGCGACGACCTACATCAATACGTATCCTGATGCTATCGATGGTGCTATACTGGCTGAGCCAGGTGGCTTCACCTGGGCGGATGTGAAGGATTATACAGGACGAGCGCTTGAAACAAAATTTTTCGATGAGCAGTCAAATGATTTCTTTTATCAGGACCAGTTTTTTACGGGCAGAGAAAATGAGCATGACATATTGGACTATAAGCTCGCCCTCCTTTCAGCTCCGGAGAATGCACCGGGAAATGTATTAGGTAATCCAGGGCAATATCCATTCTGGCGCAGAGGAGCAATTACAGCCACCGCACTTTTTGAGATAGGCGATCGTGATGGTTTCGACTGTACAACAAATCTTCATAATTATCCTGTCAAAGTATTATTTGCCTATAGCGAACTCAACAGAGCATACGGATTGGCGCATGCACAAAAAGTTTCATCGGCTTATCCAAATGTACAATTGGTAGAAATCAAAGGTGCCGGGCATGAGATGATCCATTTCGGATGGAGTAATTTTTATCCTGTAGCTCTAACTTATTTAAACGAATTAAAATAATAATCATGAAAAATAATATAATCACAATCGTGCTCATCGGAGCATTCCTCACTATTTCAACATACGGCAAAGCACAGGTAACGAATTGGGGTAGCCTGGCAGAAGATCAAAGACATATACTTCAACTCAATGTAGGTTTGAACTATGGTACTATAGTCGGTATAGGTTATGGCTATAAACTCAATGCCTTCGTTCCCATTGTGCTGAATATGGAATATTCTTTTCCAACAGGAAAAATCTATTTGATGATTTCAAAACGAAAATAGGTGGACAGGTGCAGGTGGTACAAGCAGGACATTTTGCAACTGCCCTTAATGTTCATGGAATCTTCAGACGATATAAAACGGATGCAGCGGCGTTGAGTAACTGGGGCGGTGAATTTTCAATCGATTTAGGGTATTACAAATCAACGTGGTTTGTTGCGGGGGGGATTGGTTTTGACAAAGCTGTGATCACACATGTGAAGAATGGTGATTACCTGCAGGAATATTATCCCGGCATTCATGATGGATGGTATATCCCAACAGGGGGGAATTTCTTTTACGGCGTACAATCCGGATTCTCTTTCAGGCGTAATGATGTGTCTTTAAAAGTTGGCAAGACCATCACACAGGACTTTAAGACATCACCTTTATTGCCTTTTTATACGGAGCTTGGATTTAGTCACCGTATCTAAGTATGGTTTTAATGTGAATACAAGTAAGCGCAATGCAGGTGAAAAGGTACCTGCGTTGCGTTTTTTTTCTGTGATGACAATGACCCTATAGCTTAATCACAGGATAGACCACGCCTTCAAATTCATCACTATACTTTTTCCGGTTTGAAGTTATATCCGAAGCGAATGTTTTTCCTTGAGCTCCATAACCGCGTTTACTCAGAGCAAACAGCATGATTCCTTTTTGACCTGATGCACCGGTGTATGATTTGTATCGATAACTATTCCATTCCACAATCATGGCGTCTCCTGTTCCTTCGCTTAACATAAAATCAAGAAGGACTTCGCCAGTCTTTTGATTTTCAGAAATCGTGTATGCCGCCATGGCATCAGCACTTTTTCTTCCTTCGATTCCATTTGCTTTGCCTTTAGCAATATCCATTGGGACCATATTGCCCAGGGCCACCTCAAGCATGATCATCTGATCATAATGATCCGGGTTTTCCCCTTTCGGCAGATACTCATGTTTGAAGTATTCAGCAGAAGGATGAGAGCTCCAGCTTAAGAGATATTCTTTTTGGTTGAAAGAGATGGGTCCCGGGACATGCAGATAATCAGTAACAGGATTATTCGGTTCCATGGTATTGGCATTTTCAGTTGCGGGTTCTTTAACTTGAGTGTCAGGTTTTGAAGGCTGACAGCAAATTAGCATGAGGGAAGTTCCCAGGAGGAGCAGATACATTTTCATGACCGCTAAAATATGAAATACCATTCGCTATTTCTGATCAAAGAATGATCACCTTCGCAACAACCCTGTTGCCATTGTATTTAATGGCTATGAAATAAAGTCCGGTAGGCAATCCAGGTGTGAACTGAATAAATCTTTGATCTCTGAAAGAAATGGTTTGAAGGATTCTTCCGTCCACATCCATACAGGTAATTTCTGTGGATGCATATACCTGCTTTAGATCAATATGTATAATGTCATTTGCCGGATTTGGATAAATTTTTATGCCGTGATTATATTCAGGATCATATACGCTGACGGCAGTCACAGAATAACATGCCGATGTATCAGAACAATTATTTGACGTTATGATCACACCATAGTTTCCATTGGCTTCCGGAGAAAATGACTGAGAAACTGCTCCTTGCACTATAGCTCCAGCCTGATCACAATCAATCCATTGATAGTTGGCTCCGGATTGATTGGCAATCAAGATAATCCCATTTAATGTGACACTATTGTCTATTGATGTGACCATGAGGTTGATTGTGACAATGCTATCACATCCCGTCACCGCAGTCTGTGTATATGTATAAACACCTGACGTATCATAACTATGCAGGCCATCGGGCGTAGAGTACGGTCCACATGATGAAATGTTGAGTGTCGTATCCTTGTCATTGAATATTGTTATGTTATATGTAACAATACTATCACATCCGGCTATATTTGAAAACATCAACGGATATATGCCTGATGTGGTCCATGTATGTAATCCATCAGGTGTTGAATATTGATTACAGGTAGTAGCTACAATTTCAGTTTGGCTTTCTTGTGTTATGGTGACATGATAATTGACAATACTATCACATCCGCCCGTAGTCGTAAAGAGGAGAGGGTAGATGCCCGATTCAGTCCAGGTGTGTGATCCGTCAGGGGTAGAATATTCGTTACATGCCGTGACAGTGATGTCAGATTCACTTCCTTGCAGAATGGTGATGTTATAGTTGATGATACTATCGCATCCTGCGATATTGGTAAACACGATAGGGTAGATGCCTGATGCTGTCCATGTATGTAATCCATCAGGAGTAGAATATTCATTACAGATAGTAGCGTCAATTTCTGTTGAGCTTCCTTGTAGAATTGTAACATGATAGTTGACAATACTATCACATCCTGCGATATTGGTCAGCGTGACGGGGTATGTTCCGCTTGTCGTCCATGTATTGCCATCAGGTGATGTGTATTCATCGCATGAAGAGACAGTAACATCTATTTCAACAGGTATAGCTATAGTCAGGTGAACTGTGATCACACTATCACATCCAAGACTGGTCGCTATAATACTTTGATATGTTCCTGAAGTCGTCCACACAGTGATTCCATCCGGTGCGAGATAAGGCTCGCATGCATTCACAAAGATGTCGACAGCCTGCGGTTGGCATTGTTTGAGTTGAAGAATAAAAAAGTCTTCATTTGCTCCATGATTTCCTTTCAGATCAATGCCGATGGTAGGATTCAAATCGATAGTGCCTAAATAATTTCCTGCGCAATACACATACGCTGATGAACGCGTTGCAATGGCATTTCCCTGCGCTCCGGTTGAACCACTCAATTGATTGACCCATACAAATGCGCCATCCGGTGACAACTTTGAAATAAATACATTCCGGTTGTTTGTATAAAGAGAAAGTTTAGGTATCCCCGGGTTGAAATCAGTACTTGCACTAAATGAACCTGTGGTGTAAATATTTCCAAGATTATCAAGTGTGATGCTTTTTCCTTCGTCTCCCTGGCCAGAGAAATTTTTCGCCCAGATAAAATGACCATAACGATCCAATTTGGAAATATATACATTCGTCAGGCCATGCGAAAGAATATTTGCGACGGGAGGATCGGGATTGAAGTCGACAAGTTTTCTGAAGCTGCCGGTTGAATATACATTTCCGTTCTTATCACATATGATTGAATTTCCCTCATCATCTTCATCTGCGCCAAATGTATCTCCCCATTGCCATTCGCCATCACGATCCAATTTTAAAATAAAAATATCTTTTACACCATTTGAATGCAGTAAATGAATATCCGCACCAGGATCAAAGTCGACTGTATCTGTATAAAAACCTGTGAGTACAACGGATTCTTCTTCGTCTGTTGTAATCGAATGGGCAACATCAATATCATTACCGCCCACTTCACGAGCCCAAAAAAATTGACCATCGGAATCAATCTTCGAAATAAAAATATCAGTTAATCCATTTGATGAAAGATTCTCTATTTCGGCGGATGGATCAAAATCACTTATATCTGAGAAAGAACCGGTCGTTAACAGATTACCCGTCTTGTCTATAGCAATAGAACGGGCTTCGTCCTGGCCACTTCCGCCCATTTGCTGAACCCATATAAATTGACCTGCCGTATCCAATTTTAAAATAAAAATATCCGCCTGTCCCAATGAGGATAATTCATGACCAGATGAACCCGGATCAAAATCACTTGTATTTTTAAAATAACCTGTGGCATACACATGCCCTGCTTTATCAAGTCCAACACCATAAGAAACATCATCTTCTGGTCCGCCTGCGCTTTTTGCCCAGAGAAGCGCACCTGTTGAATTATATTTTGCAATGAATATATCTGTGCTTCCTGCTGATACCCGTTCAGCAATTCCAGGGCCCGGATCAAAATCAAGTGTATTTTCAAACGAACCTGATACATAAACATTCCCGAAGGAATCTGCTACAATAGCATAGGCCACATCATTGTGTGATGAACCCAGACCATGTCCCCATTCATAAGCATTATGATCAAGAAACGGATTGCCGTTTTCGTTACGTGAATAATAGATTTCCTGATTGCCATCACTTTCTTCAGTGGCGATGATGTGCACGTCACGTTCATTCAGTGCAATAAATGGCTGTGTTGAAATTCCACTATTGACCGATGAGAGATCCGGCCCATCCCAACTTAATCCTGCATCTGTTGAAATGGCTTCGTAGGTGGCCCAATCACTGGTATTTATTTCGTTCCATACCAGGTATACATATGTTCCATTTGAAGCTGCACGGGGCCTGACAGCACTATTGTGATTGGCCGGAAGTTTTAAATCATTTTCCCATGTGTTGCCGTTGTCTACTGACCTCCGCATATAGATGTCACCATTGCCATTTCTCCGATCGGACCAGAATGCAAAAATCATCGTGTCAGAAACTGTGATCATGGATTGTTCACTGTATGAAGTTGTCGTTGTAAGTTCATATTGAGGTAGCCATACATTACCTTCATCAAGAGAGTGACGATAATAAATACCTGAGCCATCTGCTTTTGACCAAACAACATGAACGAAGGTGTCAGAAACAGCAACCGATGGCTTCAGTGCATTTGAGAGCGCATTGGACAATCTCATTTGAGGTAGCCATGTAGTGCCGCCGTCATTGGATTTTTGTACCATATTTCATTTGCCTTATGATCATCAGCTTGCCATACTAGATGTAGTGTCTGACCGGATGCAGCAAGCGAGGGATAGACATGGTCGCCTATTTGATCAGTGATCAGGATATCGGGTCCCCATGTAGCCCCGTTATCTAAAGATCGTTTGTAATAAATTTGACTGAAGGTATTGCGATGATCCATCCATACGACATGTACCTCATTACCACTGATAGCTATGCTGGGCGAAGAAGCATCTACAAAGCTCAGACTTAACTGTACATCATCTTCCCAAATCTGTCCTTTGAACGTGGAACGTTTATAAAAAACTTCGTTGTTACCGAAACGTGAATCTGTCCATACTACATGCACGAAATCGCCTTTGGCGGCGATGCACTGCGCATTATTTTCAGAAGTAAAGGAAGGGGCGGGGTCATTTGTGAGTCTTTGCTGGGCAAAAAGATGAAAGACAAGACTGAGTTGTAGTAGAATTAGACTTAATTTCATATGAAAAGGAAACTCTCATTTATGTAAAAAGTTGTGAACAGGGGTATAAGAGAGGGGCAAAGGTAATTTGCTAAAGGTTTTATGCAATACTTTTTTTTTATATGGGTCGGAGAGGACACAATTTCGTTGATTTTCAATTATGCGTATTGCTGATCACTATGTTGGACTTCTGTGTCGTCGTAAAGTATTGTTTAAATAGCCCTTGAGGTTTTAAAAAATGCGGGCGGTTGCACATGTATAGCTAAATTGAGAAAGCCCTCGTACTGTTCAGATTCAAAAAGTCTGGGCGGTTGCAAAACGCCCCGACTTTTTGAACCTGATTTTTTGTTTATGTATTGCAACAAAACGCCACTACATTTTGCAACAGCTTGTTTTTTCTTTGAAATCAGACGTTTCGATTTTTTATACTTCAAAAAGAAGTTCTTTTTTCTTTTCTCATGTCGGGGCGTTTTGCAACCGCCCAGACATGAGAAAAGAAAAGGAAGCGTTAGTAATTTATTTGGAGATTGGTCTTGAATTTTTCTGATGCTATTCCTAATGGATTGGATTTTTGAAAAATGTGCAGAAAGCAGGTACAAAAAGTCTGGGCGGTTCCAAAACGGGGGGTTGCGGCACGCCGGACATGTATAGCTAAATTGGAGAGGCGAAGCCTCCTAAGGTGACTGTGCAGAAAGCAGGTTCAAAAGTCTGGCGGTTGCAAAACGAACGGGGGGGCGGTTGCAAAACGCCCCGACTTTTTGAACCTGATTTTTTGTTTATGTATTGCAACAAAACGCCACTACATTTTGCAACAGCTTGTTTTTTCTTTGAAATCAGACGTTTCGATTTTTTATACTTCAAAAAGAAGTTCTTTTTTCTTTTCTCATGTCGGGGCGTTTTGCAACCGCCCAGACATGAGAAAAGAAAAGGAAGCAATAGAAAATCATTTCATTTTCGTTATTCAATTATGAAAATTTCCTTAAATTAACAATGAAAACAAGTCAACTTCATCAGCTATGGTATTCAATCCTCGGCGACATCACCGTACTTCATATCGATTTAAAGGTCATGATTATGGATCACCCGGAGCCTATTTTGTCACAGCGAACTGTATTAATGGAGAGCATCTTTTTGGAGAGGTAGTGAATGGAGAGATGAATCTGAATGCGTTAGGTCAGATTGTATATACACAATGGTACAGAACAGAAGCGATCAGACCAAATATCACATTGGGTGCATTTGTGATAATGCCTAACCACATTCACGGTATAATTATCATAAATGAAAAACGGGAGCCTTCTGTAAAATCTATTCAATTATTAGAACCGGATGGAAGTTCCAAAAAGCTAATCTCCACTTCTCAAACCATTGGTGCTATTATGAGAGGATTTATGGGCGCAGTGACTAGCGAGATTAATAAATTTAGAGGGACACCAGGTGATAAAATATGGCAAGTCAATTATTGGGATAGGATCATAAGAACTGAAAAAGCTTATCATAAAATTTCAGCTTACATTCTTAATAACCCAAAAAAATGGGAAAGCTGATCTTTTTTCTTTTTTTGTAATTTGTTGATAGTGTTTAGTTGAAGTTTGATTGCAAAACGAAGTGGAGATTTGCACATCAATAGATAATTCGTAAATGTCCTATTATTGCGTAGTTTCAAAAAATCCGAGCGGCTGCAAAACGCACCAATCAAACATCCCCCCTTGCAAAATCAACGGTTTCTCTGTATAGCTGTGGAGATACATCGGCATTTGTTTTAAAGAAACGACTGAAATAGTATTCGTCATCGTAACCTAATTCGTATGCAATCTTCTTGACCGTTTTATTGGTGAGATACAATTCACGTTTCGCTTCAATGACAATGCGTTCTGAACTTGTTTATTTAAATTTTCTGTCCTTGTCTTCGATTGCAAGATCATTTATGCTGGCATATCTTTTGGCCATATATCCATTTTCATCAAACTCCCAGTTTTCATTACCATAAGCACGAAACCATTGTCCCGCAGCATTTTGGTATTCATACTCAAATCTGACGGCAATGCGATTACCTGTATGTGCCCAGTATTCCTTTTTCAGTTTATAGTTGAGTTCACTTTCCCATTTTTTGGTCAGGAATGAAACGATCTCATCTCTTCCGTTGATGAATTGATTTCTGTTTCTCCATTCACTGTCGATGGTGTACGCTTTAGATACTCTTACCGGGTCTTTGCTGTTCCAGGCATCTTCGGCCATTTGGATTTTTTGCGTGGCTGTTTCCTCTGTAAAAGGAGGGAGCGGATTTCGTTGTTCCATACTTTTAGTCATTTAGATAAATAATGAGGACAAAACAAATCAGTGCTCAATAGTAGTTTATCATTTCCCATTTCGAGTGATTTTTATTAGTCCTTTACATTCCAAAGATGCAATTCATTTGCATATGTTGGCAGCATTTCTGGATGGTATTTTAATTTCATGACCATTTTTTGAGCATGGCTTGATCTTCAGATGCCGGTTATTTTAGAAAGATTATCTGAATACATTTCTTTTGTGTTTTCCTATGCTTTATGATGGCCTCCATACAAGTATGCTTTCAGATAAAAAGAAAAGCCAGAATGACTCTGACTTTTCTTTTTAAGCTGTATTAATTTAGGCTTTTCACCAATTCTTGTTCAAATGAAGGGGCCAGCGGAAAGTCAACCGGAACCTCATGACGTATTCGAAAGAGTCGCCTGGATAATTACTTCCCAAACGTCTTCGAAAACCCGATACTGAATTGTCCTACATGCCCTGCTTCTCCAAAGTCGTAAAGGCGACCATATTCCGGACGGATCGCCCAGGAAGAAAGATCGCTGCTGATCGCGAGGCCTAAATTGACAGCAACGAAGTCATCACAGTCTTCGCAGAATGTAAAGATGTATTTCGGGGCAAGCGTGATGTCAATTTTGTTTTCTACTGCCGGAAGTGTAAACAGCATCGAGGGTTGAAATTCCCATGCATCCGTAATGTCTTCTCCGAAAGCCGTACCGGCCAGAAGGGAAAGGGCGATCTTGTTTTCCAGCAAGCTGATTTTCGGGCCGAATCCAATCATGCTAATCCCATTATTGAAGTCATCACCCTTCGCCCAGGCATATTGATACCTCACCCTGAAATCCATTTTTGGAGTAACCCCATAAGCCGCATGTAAGCCTAATTCATTTTGAAGCCCATCTGTCTCTCCATCCGAACTGGAAGAAACCGTGCTATAGGAAGGCGTAAGTTCAATACGTTTTTTGCCCGCCAGGCGAGCGCTTTGAAGCTCAGAAAATACCGGAGCGCAGCTTTGAAATAACAAACCAGACATCAAGAATGTCACACAGAAGAATAGCGAAATGGTTTTCATGATTTTGTAAATTATGTAAGTGAATAATATAGTATTTCTTTGCCCTCAAACGTAAGTAGAGTAGAGGTAAACGAATATCGTGATTTATCAGTATTTCTGTGAATGATCAGGGCGTCTAAAACCACCATTCCATGAGCAGAAAGGCAAAGCGGTAAAGAAATTTCAGTTATACGATAGCCCTCGATATTCAGTCGGCTTTCTATATGTGGAGTGATACTCTCCGTCTAACAAATAAACTACAGGATGCTTTTCCGTAGAAGAAATATGATACACCCTTCTCACCAACTCCATATTAACGGCTGGTGTACTTCTTATTCTTCTTATTTCGCTTCACTGATGGGGTGACGAAACAATAGTACACCAAAGCATAAGCCAAATACAAAATATATAGCTGCTGCTGTCCAGATAATGTAAGATGAATTGGGATTTGAAATTATCACTTTTAGTAATGCAAGCCCAGCTATTAAAAAATGGGTGAAATTAGCAACGGCTATCGGGCGGTTATAAATTCCGCCTATTAAACTCGTCTTCGTCATCCAGTTGAGCATTCCAAAAGCAAAATAAAGTGCTCCCAGAATTTGAGTTAGAAGCAAGGCCGATTTATTAGCCTCAATATTTAATTGACTTAATATTGTGTCAGGTATAAAAGTCAAAGATATCCCTGCTGCTCCCAAGGTTATTGCGCACAAGGTCATTAAAAGTTTTGTATTCACACTAGCTTGGATTTTATTATTATCGATTATATCGTTTCTGTATCTGTTATCCTTTACAAAAATTTATCCTCTTTGATTGCGGTTGTCCTATCGGCTATAAATCATTCTTATTGTCTCTCCACTGTGTAATTCAGTTCAGTTACCCCGCAAGTAAATTGATGAGTAGTCAATAGGTTTAGTTTTATTTTTTCTTTGATGTCTACAAATAATGGAATGCCTTGTCCAAGAATAATGGGATTGACAAAGAGCCAGTAGCCGTCTATTAAGTTCAGTTGAATAAGTGAATGTGTTGCTGTCGGGCTACCAAAAAGCAGAATGTCCGGGCCTGCCTGTTGTTTTATTGCATTTATACTGTCCGAAATGTTGTCCCTAATAATTTTTGTATTTGTCAGACCCTCTTCCTTTATTGTTTTTGATAATACAACTTTATGAACGTTGTGATACCACTTAGAATGTTCAATCTCGTGCCTGGTCGCTGTCGGATTGTCTCCTGCGGTAGGCCAGTAATTTTCCATCATCTGATATGTAATCCGACCATATAATGCAGTGTCACCTTCGCTTATCCGCTTCCCGACAAAATCAAAAATTTCCTGATCCACTTTAATCCAGTTCATTTCTCCTTTTGGTCCTGCTACAAAACCGTCAAGCGATATGTGCATAAAAGAAATTATTTTTCTCATATAAGTGCAGTTTTTATAGTTGGCTATGATTTGTTACTCATTCATAATGTAAGATAATGTCCCAATCCCGTCCCATGCCGCGCATAATTAAATCCCAGATTTTACCCGGTTCCACATTCATTGGACGAATAATCAGACAAAAATCAGAATAAAATTAAAAGGGAGGAGAAAATATCCGTGATTTATGCAATTGCATCTGGTATTAAAGTGTATGAATAACCAAAATAGCCAGCTATTCCTTTTTTAAGAGCCAGACTTGCATTGCCAACCAGGCTATCGTTCTACTCTCGCCACGAAGTTGTGTCGTGCGAAGTCAGCACAAAAATTTATTAATGGTTCTCCGTTCATTTCGTTGTCGGCTCAACAATTTTCCAATAGGAATTCTTTCGGGTGACTTTGCCATTGCGAAACTCCCAAAGGTCACAGCCTCGCACTTTCACAATAACTTCTGAAGTTGTTGTTCCTGTCAGTGTCCATTCTGAAACACCTCTATCGCCTTCGGCTGAAATCCAATGACGGTCTTCACCATAGTGAACATCAGGAATTCCTTTGAAGCGACCTGCAAGTGCTTCTCGCACCTGTGCTTTACCGATAAAGCGTTGTCCAAAGGATTCAGGTCCCTTTGGAAAATCAAATGAGCAATCATCGGAAAAGAATTCCATAATGGCATCAAGATCATGACGATTGAATGCCTCGATGATTTGTTTCAAAGTTTCTGTTGTGACTTTCATATCTAGTGCATTGGTTTGAACTTGTTCTGACATGAAGTTGATAATAGATTTGACGATTTCATCTTTACTCAGAAAAATAAATGAAACATGTGAACCCTTAGGCATAATTTTTATTGTCGCATTTTTCATTTCATTTTTAATTCGGTTCATGCTGCTTATTCGCCATGGATTTATTATTTCTTTTTCCAGATTATCGTAGATCGCAGTTGTAAGTGAATCATTTTTGGCAGCAAGAAAAAACGAATTCGTATAAAGCATAAGAGCAGGGACAATTACTTTAGCATAATTGCGGTGGTAGCTCATTGCTGATTGCAACGTAACTCGTGAAACTTCATCATTTGGAATTGCTCTAATGCTGCTGTCGGGATTTATATGTATGGATGCTTGAAGATTTTTTTCCAGCGTTGAATTCCATTCAACATCGGGAAACCAAAAACCATGATACCACTTCCTATACGCATCCAGAGAAGCCAAATCAGAACTGTCGGCAAAAGCTGATTTTGATATTGAATGCAACAGGGCTTTGAATGGCTCTTCGGATAAATCATAGCCTGCTTCTAAGTAAATCAGCTTATTCGTTCTCTCAGGATACTGGATAGCAAATTCAGTAATTTCATTACCGCCCATTGACCAACCAAGAAGACTTGCTTTTGGAATCTGCAAACTGTCGAGCAAAAGCTTTAAGTCGGAAACCAATGTTGAATTATCGTAGTTTGAATCAGAAGTTTCCGATTTGCAGTGTCCCCTTTTTGAATAGGCAATGACTCTGAAATGTTCTTTTAGTGTGTCGGCTAATTCTTCAAAGAGAAAAGGTGAATCCCCTAAACCGTGAATGAGAATAAGCGGGTCACCTGCTCCGCCCCAATCAAGATAGTGCAAATTGACGTTTTGGCCTTGAATGAAATGTTCAGTGTATGTTTCTTCGTTCAATTTATTTTGCTTTAATGTTTGCCGGCATGAAACACTTAAAAAGCAAACGCATAAAAGTATGGCTAAGGCCTTAATCTTTTCCTGGGTCATCTTCATGCTATTTCTTGTAGTGAGTTTGAAGTTCCGATGTCATTAAGGGTGACGCGTAACGACTAGGGATGTAGGAGTGGCGATTCAAGTCTTTATCTTCCAGTTAGTCGTAACCCCGTCTATGTAAAATTATTCAAATACTTCGAAATCCGTCATTGCATACATCCAATGTTATCGGACGTTTTTAAATTCTTCGCTAGGAATTCTTCAATTGTTTTGTTCGCTTGTTTCAATATTGTTCTCAATGATTCTTCTTGGATGCTTACTCATTGATCGCGAACATGCAGTAATACAACTCGATCCTATAGGAGGAGAAATTTTGTAACCCAGACATAACAATAGGCGGAGCAATATTTAAATTTAAAATTATCAATCCCTGAGACACCGGACAGAATACCCAAGACGCTTATTGTTGAGGTTCCTGCTAAGGTTGTCAGTGCTGTAGAACAGGTATCGGAACCAGGCATCGTCTGTATTGGCCTCTGTAGAACTCCACCAGTTGCCGGAGTCACCAACGAGGAGGGTGAAAGCTCCATTGGCGAAACGGTAACCGCCCGGAAGGCCTGTGAATCCAATAAGGTTGGTCGCCCCGGTATTGGGGGTAGTCCAATGCGTTGTGCCCATTTCCTTCATAGGTCCACCGGCCCCATTATTTCCACCAAGACAACTGCCTAGGGTCGTCCATTCAAAATCAGTCGGAATATACCAACCTTCAGGAGCAAGTGCTCTTGAATCATTGACCGCATACCAGTTGTAAAGTTTTCCATATATGGCTGCATAGGTCGTACTATCATTGAGATAATAACAATAGGCCCCTGTAGTCAAGGCAGCCCATGCCGCATCATCGGTAACTTTTGGTATAGCATCTCCATTCCTGTAGGTGGCCACATCTAAGTTTTTAGTCATCCAGCGCTGGCAGCAGATACTCACACTCGGATCATTCGTGCCGGGAGGAGGCGGAGGTGGCTGCCAACTGGCGAGGCCTGTGGCATCACTGGTGAGTATCTTGCCGGCACCCTGTGTACCATCGGCTACTTTAAACGTGCCATTTACATCCAGTTTGGCACTGGGGGCGGTGGTGCCAATGCCTACATTTTGAGCCAAACCAGCTAAAGTAAAAGATAAAAAAATTAAAATTGCTAATAATTTTTTCATGATTGATTGTTATGTGTTGAATAAAAATAATATACTTTTCTTTCTGGTGGAGTATTTATTTCCAATGACCGATAACGACCAAGGCTATGGGCAGTGGCGGTTCTACAGGAGAATCTGCCAAGTAACCTTAATCTGTATCAATGTACAAAACTGTCGACAAAGAGTTATCCGCCATTGCCTATAGCATCTATGTAAAAGCAGTATTCAGTGTTTCCTTTGTAGTGTACTAAACTAACTGAATATGAAAACAAAGAATACTGCGTGTCCAAAGTTATTCATTGGCATTGATATACACAAAACCAGCTGGAGTATCCGCATGGCTACTGATCTGTTCCAGGGGAAAAGGATGACCATGCCATCTGATCCGGAAAATCTGAAACGATATGTCGAGAAGTTTTACCCTGACCACGAAATCCAGTGTGCTTATGAAGCGGGTTGTTGTGGCTACAGTGCGCACCGTGCATTCGAATCATTCGGTTGGCAGAGTATTGTATTTAACCCTTCTGATATTGCACGGACAGGAAAAAGTCAATTCCAAAAGACGGATGGAATTGACGCAGATCTGATCTGCCGTGAACTGCGGGACAATCGGTTGGTGAGCATCACTGTTCCGGATGTGGAACGAGAACATTTGCGATGTTTGTTTCGGCGTCGCAATGATCTGGTGAAAGATATTCGTCAGATCAAATCACAGATCAAAGGTCAGTTGCTCTTCATGGGCATTAGGATTCCACAGGAACACGACAATTCATATTGGAGTCATTCTTTCCGGAAATGGATTGAATCGCTGTCATTGGAAAATGAAACAGCAAAATCAGCGATAAGGAGCAGACTTCTTCAATTTGAATTCCTGGATAAAAGTGTTAGAGAGGTGAGTAATGAATTGCGGAAATATTGTCGCACGCATTACAAGAAGGATTATACACTGTTACGTAGTATTCCGGGCATTGGAGGAATAGTGGCCTGTGGAATACTCAGTGAACTTGGAGACCTGAGAAGATTTGGCAACTTCAAACAGCTGGCAGCCTACGTAGGATTAATGCCCGCTCTACATCAAAGCGGCGACAACACAAGATCATCCGGGATCAATCCAAGAGGCAACAGCATCATGCGGAGTTACTTTGTGGAAGCAGCCTGGCAGGCATTACGATTTGATCCGGTGATGCAAAAATATTACCGGACACATGCAGGGCGAGATAGTAAATCGATATTGATAAAAGTTGCACGGAAGCTATTAAGTCGCGTACATTCGGTGATCAAAACAGAAACACCCTATCAGATTGGGGTGATTGCATAAAATAAAAACAAGATCCATTAGTGCTCACGATCAAATGAATAGAGGGACCACAGAACATCGGCGGTGGAGTAGGATGTCAAAATTCTACTACCACATTTTTATAGCGAGTGGCCCTCTTTTCCATATTTTACATCATACAGATGCTGGTGAACGCTCAAATTGAGGGTATCACATATAGGAGCCTGAGCTAATATGGATTAGGTCGTTGAAATGTGGAAAAACAACAGCCCGCAAAAGCGTGCTGGTTTTCCCACGATTTCAACAACCGCTTAGGATTGGGTTATTGATAATTGGAAAAACGCCAGGCTAAAACGCGGCGCTTGTTTTCCCATTTATCAACAACCTGATGATGATATAAATTTTGATTTATGAAATAAAACAAAAGAAAGGAAATACATATTACTTTTGGCAGTCTGCTGAAGGAACTGCTTTACATAGGAGCCGATGTTATAGCCAGTGTTTTCGTTATCTGTTGAGATTGATTATTTTTCCTTTTGTTTCTTTATCGATTATCTCTTCATCCTCATCTTCACTGGGATAAAAGTCCATCCAGGTTTGAAATAAAAAATCGTGAAATCCCCAACCAATATCCTTTGTATCACTTACTATGTTTTCAACTCGTTTTTGGAACTTGTCGAGATAGTTTTCTTTCCTCATCAATGTTAATGAATTAAGATATGTTGAAGCTAAACTATTATAGAATGCTTCATTTACGTCTCCAAAATCGTTGGTAAAGCTTACCCCTGTTTCAACATAAAAAAGCATAAGGTCGGCAACTAATTCGTTTGAAGATCCAAGTTTCTTAAAATCACTCAAAGCTTGTTTAGCATCTTTGAGTTTCAGTGTATTGCCTCGTTCAGGATAAAATGAATAAAATATTTTGTCCTTATACTTAAAGAAAAGTTCTCGGTCATCCGGATTCAGATAGAAGTCAAAATATTCCTTTACTGATTTGTTCTTTCTGTACAATTCAACAACCAATTCTATAAGCTTGTCCTTGTCAAGTTTTTTTAGTTCCTTTTTTAGTTCCGATAAACCCATAAATCTCTGATGCTTGTTATCTGTTGTATCATTGGCTATAACGACCAGGGCTATGGGCGGTGGCGGCTCTACAGGAGAATCTGCCAAGTAGCCTTAATCTGTATCAATGTACAAAACTGTCGACAAAGTATTATCCGCCATTGCCTATAACCGATGTTATAAGCGGTGTATCTACTCGAAATCTGTTTTGCTCAGTTTACTTTGGCGAATTATGGATCGAAGAGTTCCTAGTTTTAGTTCTTTGTGATTCGGTACCGGAACTGTTGTTGTTGAATCTTTCATTTGTTTTTGCATGATGATGTGGCTGCCACGTTGGCGCACCTGAACAAAGCCATGTTTCATCAGGATATCACAGACATCTTTCCCTGACAAGGGTCGCATCAAATATTCACTTGAACCCGTGTTACCAATACCTCTTCATGAAATCGTTGTTTGATTTCTTCTGTTGAAGCAGTTTCATAGAAGAGTTCAAGGGCCTCGATAAGGTTTGCTCTTGCTTCCTCAATCGTGTCACCTTCACTTGCTACATCTAGTTCGGGACAAAGAGCTACATATCCATCTCCTTCCTTCTCGATGATTGCAGTTAACTCCTTAATTTCTTTCATTTTAAAAACTTTTGGGTAAAGTTAGGCTTTCTAATGATACATCGCTTATAACGACCAGGGCTATGGGCAGTGGCGGCTCTACAGGAGAATCTGCCAAGTAGCCTTAATCTGTATCAATGTACAAAACTGTCGGTAAAGTGTTATCCGCCATTGCCTAGCCGATGTTATAGCACGTTTTTTATTAGGCGTAACTGTATCCAAGCTTTTATCTGTTCTAATTTGACTTTCCCTTTAGCCACCTCCAGAATGAATTCAAATTTTTCTTCTTCAGAAGCTTTTATATCCGTTCCATTTTCGATCAGGATAAGTCGCATAAGTACATACCCGATTCGCTTGTTTCCATCAAGATACGGATGATTGGAAATTATGATTTCCAGCATTGCAGATGCTTTATTTTCTGGAGAAGGGTAGAGTTCTTTTTCTTCAAATGTTTGATAAGGTCTGAAAAGGGCAGATTGAAGTGCATCTTTGTCACGGATTCCTTTTGATCCACCAAACGTATCGATCAAAAGTTTGTGGATACCAATGGCTTCATCAGTCGAAATCACTTGGCAAGTCTTTCCAGCAATCTTTTATCCTCTTCAAGAATTTTGCTTAAGTGGGAAGCTCGTTTTACTTCTTCTTCTGACTTTCCTTTAAGACTGTTTAAGTAAGACAAAATGTTGCTGAGAGCTGAATCAGGTACTTGATCCAGTACTTTGTTTATTTCAGATATGAGCTGTTTAGTTGTCATGATCTTTGGCGTTCACAAATATAAGGGTTTTCAATGTCCAAAGAAAATCATTTGAAATGTGCTATAACGTTGGGTGTATGCGCCGTAGGGGATTTCGTGAGTAATTTCTTATCAACCGTAAGAATCTTGCCAGCGAGCGATGCGCTTGGTATACCACTAAAACCCCTATGGCGTATGACACCGTGTTATTTGCCGCCTTTATTCATTCATTATTATTAATAGAGCCAAGGTTGTATAAATCAATAACAAATATTATTAATTAGCTTTATTGACAATTATTATTTTTACACCAATAAATACAAACCATAATGCAAATAGAAGTTCCGAAATAAAAACAATAATTGATCCGAATACCCAAGGATATGCATTTAGAAAATCAAATACACCAGTTATAAATCCTAAATACATAATTGGCTTGCCAATACTAGTATTTTTTATACCAAAACTTAAAATTATTGTTGCAATACCAATCATTATAAAAGTCGCATGCATCCCTCCATGATAGATGCTGAGGACTAGTTTTTGGATATTTGCAGATAGCACAATATTGTATACTGGATATACTAATCGCCCTTGAATAATATCTAGACAAGCAAATACTGGGATGACAACAGCAAATATCCCACATCCCAATATGGCTTTAATATTGTCAGATTCGTTAAGAATCTTAAATAAGACAAATATCGCCGGAACAAGAGAGATTGTTGCAAAAAAGAAAAATTCATTTGACATTGCTATATTAAACTTCCAATCATCTAACCATTTAAGAAAGTCAACATCGGATGCAGGCATATTGGGAATTGAAAAAACAAACAGATATCTGGCAAAGAAAAGAATACCAGCAATGATAAACGCAATTCCCCCAAACCTGAATAGTTTCTTTGTTTTTTGATTCATAATTATTACTCCTTTCTATATTTTGATGCGTTTTATAAGATGGCACATAACGACCAGGGCTATGGGCAGTGGCGGCTCTACACGAGAACCTACCAAGTAGCCTTAATCTGTTTCAATATACAAAACTGTCGACAAAGTGTTATCCGCCATTGCCTATAGCATCTATGTAAAAGCAGTATTCAGTGTTTCCTTTGTAGTGTACTAAACTAACTGAATATGAAAACAAAGAATACTGCGTGTCCAAAGTTATTCATTGGCATTGATATACACAAAACCAGCTGGAGTATCCGCATGGCCACTGATCTGTTCCAGGGGAAAAGGATGACCATGCCATCTGATCCTGAAAACCTAAAACGATATATCGAGAAGTATTATCCTGATCACGAAATCCAGTGTGCTTATGAAGCTGGTTGTTGTGGTTACAGTGCGCATCGTGCATTCGAATCATTCGGGTGGCAGAGTATTGTATTTAACCCTTCTGATATTGCACGAACAGGAAAAAGTCAATTCCAAAAGACGGATGGAATTGACGCAGATCTGATCTGCCGTGAACTGCGGGACAATCGGTTGGTGAGCATCACTGTTCCGGATGTGGAACGAGAACATTTGCGATGTTTGTTTCGGCGTCGCAATGATCTGGTGAAAGATATTCGTCAGATCAAATCACAGATCAAAGGTCAGTTGCTCTTCATGGGCATTAGGATTCCACAGGAACACGACAATTCATATTGGAGTCATTCTTTCCGGAAATGGATTGAATCGCTGTCAATGGAAAATGAAACAGCAAAATCAGCGATAAGGAGCAGACTTCTTCAATTTGAATTCCTGGATAAAAGTGTTAGAGAGGTGAGTAATGAATTGCGGAAATATTGTCGCACGCATTACAAGAAGGATTATACACTGTTACGTAGTATTCCGGGCATAGGTGGGATTGTTGCTTGCGGGATACTGAGTGAATTAGGAGATCTGAGACGATTTGGAAATTTCAAGCAACTGGCTGCATATGTAGGATTAATGCCTGCTCTACATCAAAGCGGCGACAACACAAGATCATCCGGGATCAATCCAAGAGGCAACAGCATCATGCGGAGTTACTTTGTGGAAGCTGCGTGGCAGGCTTTACGATTTGACCCTGTGATGCAAAAATATTACCGGACACATGCAGGGCGAGATAGTAAATCGATATTGATAAAAGTTGCACGGAAGCTATTAAGTCGCGTACATTCGGTGATCAAAACAGAAACACCCTATCAGATTGGGGTGATTGCATAAAATAAAAACAAGATCCATTAGTGCTCACGATCAAATGAATAGAGGGACCACAGAACATCGGCGGTGGAGTAGGATGTCAAAATTCTACTACCACATTTTTATAGCGAGTGGCCCTCTTTTCCATATTTTACATCATACAGATGCTGGTGAACGCTCAAATTGAGGGTATCACATATAGGAGCCTGAGCTAATATGGATTAGGTCGTTGAAATGTGGAAAAACAACAGCCCGCAATAGCGTGCTGGTTTTCCCACGATTTCAACAACCTAAAATGATTGGGTTATTGATAATTGGAAAAACACCAGGCTACAAAGCGGCGCTTGTTTTCCCACTTATCAACAACCTGATGATGATAAAATTTTTGATTTATGAAATAGAACAAAAGAAAGGAAATACATATTACTTTTGGCAGTCTGCTGAAGGAACTGCTTTACATAGGAGCCGATGTTGTACGCAGGCAACCTGAGAATCTATTTTACAAGGTAGGTGATTTGAAAGTTCTTTATTAAACTCTCTTTCTTGAACACAGTTTGGTCTCTGTCGTACTTTACTAAAATTTCATTGTTAGTTAGCCAAGTAATTTGAACGCTTGTGTCTCTTTCGATATAACCACCAACTTTTGAGTTACAAATGAATAAATTTCCTCCTTCATTTGGTAAGCTATCAACTGCCTTGAGAATAGATAATTGAATACTATTTCCCGTTGTTGCACCGCAACCACGATCAAATTTTACAACCTTGAATTCATGGTTACTGTTGAATACTTCTTTATAAATACGGTTGCTACAATCTCCAGCGATGTTGCAGCTCTTTAATACTACTGCAAAGAGTAAACAGTATATTATGTTTGGTCGGGACATTTTATTTTAGAAGAAACTGTGTTTATGCTTGCGTACAACATCTAAATATACGCATGTTTATTGCGTATAATCTCTTATATCTTCGAAAAATACGCAAATTCAAATTCATCTCAGGCCACTATCCGAAAGATACAATTGACTCTAAAGGGGAAACCATAACAACTCAATCACTGCCCAATCACCGCAAACGTCACCCCATTCACCACATCCACAGTCGCTCCCTTTTGCAATAACAAATATTTTATCTGTGTTGACAATGACACAACAGGATAATTAGTGAGTCCTGAATTTATGATCACAGTACTATTCGCATGCGGAATACCGGCACATCCCCAGTTAGATGGATTTTCCCAGGCTGTACTTACACTTCCATTCCAACAAAATAATGTGGTACAATCCGGAGCCAAGCCTATAGAAAACTGGCTGAAACTTGTGACATTTAATCCGCTAGTGAATTCCACCGTTCCCACGCTATTGTTATCCGTCACTACATCTGCATTGTCTATCGACGTACCCCATGTCATCCCATCTGCATTAGAGGGGCGCTTGAATAATTGAAGTGTTCCGGGTGCCAATGTAAACGGTGCTGCAGTGCCTTGTACGTTTTTAAGCTTCATGCCAGTCAATGAACTAAACGATGTATTCGTTCCGTAATTTCTAATCACATAATAAGATACCGGTGCATTCGGTAACACATTAGCTGCAGATAGTGGATCACTGGGTACATTTATTCTCGAGACGACAAGATCACCATTCGGATATGTACCTGCCGGTGGAAAGGTAAGTTCTACTCCGGGTGTATTAAAATCTTTTACACCCCCATTCGTCACAGCTATGCGCTGAAATACTCCTCCACCTACCGGAGAGGATGACAGATCTGTTTTTATAGCTCCACCGGTGAGATATGCGTGATTCGTTCCTACCTTATCATATGCAGGAATACCTGGCCCTTCATTGAATTGATAATATGCGATCAACGATGGGTCAGCAGGAGGCAATGATCCGGGATTAGGATTATTCTTCGTGAGATTCATCAATTCTCTTACTTCATTTTGAGATAATGCTCTGTTGTAAATACAAATCTCATCCAGTTTCCCTTTGAAATTTCGCGCCGTATTACTTCGGTCTATGCCAAATTGAAATACTTTGTCGAAGGTGACCGCATTGTGCGCAGCAGTGCGTATGTACGCTACACCATTCAGATAAACCGTAGCCGTACTACCTGTCACCACAAGAGCAAGATGCGACCATTCATCAGCAGGTATCGTAGGACCTCCGGCCCAGTTGTAGGAACCCGATCCGTCAGCCCAATGATATCCGATCTGATTGTTGTTCCTGAAATTCATTCCGGTAGCACCACCATTGGCAGAAAAGAGAATGCCTGCAAATGGAACCTGTATGCCATTTGGTTTTATCCAACAACTCAACGTAATCGTATTCGTAGAAATATTAATCGCTTTCGATTGCTGTGCATAATCACCGGGTGCGGACAATGTCAGTAATTTTCCGGGTATCGTATCGGGCTGACATTGATTAGCGGTCACCTGAATCTTCTGACTGATTGTTTTAGAACTGCTACCCATAGAGTTCGTAACCGTAAGCGCAAAATCATAAGTACCGACTGCAGAATAAAGCACCTTAGGATTTCTTGCAGAAGTCGAACTCACATAAGTTGCCCCCGGAAAACTCCACAGCCATGTACCACCGGATTGTTTGAATGCTGAATAATCTTCAAAATAAAATGTATCCCTCGGACACGATGTAGTCAACTTATCCACTGTGGGTTGAGCCACTGGCGGAGCATCTTCATAAAAATCGACCTGCCATACACCATGATCACCTGCTGAACGCAATTTGCCATCTCTGTAAAATGGCTTTACATGTTTGTTGTTTGATATGACGGGAAGACCGGTGCTGAATGCCGCCCAGTCAGACATCACATTGTTTTTGTAAAATATTTTTCCATTGTCACCGGTGAGATACACACCGCCATCTGTACCATACTGATGAACGATGGTTTTATAACTCTGTCCATTGATTGTATTTGTAGTAAGATTGATCCAGGTCGAGCCACCGGTGATGGATTTAAAAACTCTGTTGCCAGATGTATTCGATGGTGAAGTCATCCAGATGATATTTTCATCTGTGGCAGATATCGCAAAGGTCATGCGGTATCCACTTGCTCCGGCAGGGAAGGTGAGCGTTGTCCATGAAGCTCCGCCATCTATAGATTTTCTGAATCGGTATATTGAACCGGAGCTTTGATATGTTGAGAGATAGATCACATCAGGATTACTTCGTGAGATCACATATCGCTTGATTCTTTCAAGACCAAAATCATGTACCACAGCCCAACTTAAACCTCCATCCGTGGATTTATAAAACACACTGTCTTTGCCAACAAAAATATGGTTGTAACAATACGGAAGAAACTCGATGTCACTCCAGTCGCTTCCATATCCATCTTCATTGGGACTCTTTGTAAATGAAAAAGTAGATGAAGGACCATTCTTCACTACAGGTGTAATCACAGGCGTAATGTCAGAAAAAGCAATATACCGTGGTCTTCCTATCATATAATATCCTGTTGCCGCTTCGCCTCCGCCTAAACGAATTGCTTCGCCTGCGGCAAAATTTTCATTCATCACCGTATTGCCATTGTGATAGCGGCCGCCGCCAATTATATTTTCATTCCATCCTTGTGCAAAACCCCACATATCAGAACTAAATATGCCTTTCATCCTGCAGAAATAATTGGATGTACTTGTAAAAAAATCTGTGGAATAACTTATGCCTCCATCCGTGGCAATCCATGTATCCGTTCCTGTGGCCGTCATCTCCTGAATATCCGGATGAATATTGAATGAGCCGCCATAACCACCTATTCGGTTAAATACCAATCCACCATCGGTTGATTTGTATGCAGTCGTTGTGGCGACGATGACATCATTTGCATTATTTGGATTGGCCATGATATCAAGATCATAAAACCCTTGCCCATTACTCATGCCGAGTGGAAGATTTGATGTGCCTGTCAATCCGGAAGATTCACCTGTGCATGTCGTTACCCAGGTAAGACCTGCATCGGTACTCTTCTGGATAAAAGGTTTTGTGATCGGTGCACTTGATAAGATGACGATATAGATTCGATTTGGATCTACTGCGGTGACGGTCATTCTGCCCAAACCATCAGCAGTAATTCCTGTGCTCCAACCACTCATGCTCTGAGTAAATGTAGTTCCACCATCAGTGGATCGCCAGAATTCAGTGATACCTGATACTTGTTTCAGGCAGAAAAGAATATTCTCATTATCCGTTTTGAAACTGACATCAGGACATTGGGTATTGACCGTTGGAACTTGTATCCATGACTCCAGGCTTGTTGTAAGTGTAGCTCCTGCAGGTCCGGTGAATGTCCACTGAAATGCACCGGTGATGTTATTAAACCAGGAAGAAGAAACGAAATAATACGTTGTGCCGGTGCTTAATGTAAGCGTGATCAGCGGATCATTGTTACAATTGCCACCGCTATTGGCATCATCATCGGAGTAGAGATGATTGGCCGGAACACCGCATGGATTAAGGCCATTAAAACCATTTTGATAAATGGAAGCAAATGCATCCCAATCTGAACCTGGCGTACACATTGCAAACGTGTAGCTTCCTGAAGTTGATACTGTAAATGGAAACACATGATAATATTGATTTGTACCTGCAGTTGCCGTGCAGGTAGCACCGGTATTATTTCTGTTCCATGTTGAAGAAGTTGATGTCAATTCATTTAGATTGAAGACGGTGTTTTGGCTTATAGAACTGCCTGCCGGACTTTTTCTAAATAAACCATATTGTGTGGCTACGAAAATGGTGTTTGGATTGGAGGGTTTGATGATGATGGTGTTGACATTGCCCCATGTCATCTGCGTGATCGTCCATGTAGTGCCACCATTAGTAGATTGCATCCATAGGTTAGTAGTGCCGGCATAGACGATGTTAGGATTCGTGGGATCAACCGCTATGGCTGTGCATGTGCTTATTGAATAATTGAGTGTGACACATGACCAGTTGAGTCCTTTATCAATGGATTTAAAAATGGCACCGTCTTCAGGGCATGCGTAGAGTATGTTATGGTCAGAAGGTGCGACAGCGATAGCATATACATTTGTCTGCCACGGTGCAGGAGGTTGTGCTGCGTTGTCTTCTAACTTCCAGAATGTTTCAGAAGGACCTATTAAAGTCCATGATGAAGAAGGTGCTAAATTTCTATTGTGTGGATAAGCGGATGAATCCGGTTTATTCTGATGAAGCTGATGGATTGGATAAGAAAGATTTTCAGGTAGCAGAACATGTCCATCCGGTTGTACAAAAGCATCTATACTCATGCGCCATCGTTGATAATAAAGAACATATGGATCTTCATTTTCTTCGCAGAATGTTTCAGTTTTCTGCGTTTCTTTTTTTTCAAAATCGGATTCTATTTCTTCCTCATATGCTGAAACCTGTTCATCCAATTTAAAAACATCAATGTCTCTGATGCCGTTTTCTCCGTTATAAAAAGGTAAAAACCACGATGGGGTAGAAGAGGTTTTTGCAGGTAGATACCAGAAGCCGACTTTTTGAGCCTGGATGGAAATGGCTATGAATGTAAGAAATGCAAAAGTTGTGTAAATATGTTTCGTCATCGATGCGGGAAGATACGAAATTGAAAGAGTTGTCGGGTATATAGAAGTTGATTCCGTAGGCGCAAATCAGAAATTTGCAAACGCCACGACGTAGGCACAGCCTACGCCGAACAAGGTTTTTTTTAAAGAGGTGATTTAGTAGATGCAAATCAGAAATTTGCAAACGCCACGACGTAGGCACAGCCTACGCCGAACAAGAATTTAGTTTTTAGTGGTCCGTTTTTTTGTTCAACAGTGATCGTGATGTGGCCAGTTTTGCTGGTGTTTATATCTCTTACTGTGCCGGATTTGCCAGCATGTGTTCCCCCGACTACCTTGCATTGGTCGCCGTCTTTAAGTTTTCCGGATAGGGTAGGTTTCATTGTTTAATTTTCTATCGTAGTGTAATGTTTATTATTTTTCAAAGAGTTTAAGGATTTCTTTAAACGTCCATTCATTACCTCTTTCAAAAAAACTATAAGCTTTGTTCCAATCCTCTCCCTGTCCCCAGCCCACCATCGAAGATACAAGTTTAGTGTTTCCATTTCCGGCATCTGTGAATTGTATTATTTCCTGAAGGTTTTGATCGTTTTCTTTGACATTTGCGGCAAATCCATTATTCAAATTTACTTTTAATGTCAGCAATTCATACTCCAGGTAATTGATTATGCCTAGTTGGATGGATGAGCTATCGTCAGCCCTCTTCGTCTTGTCGTAATTTGTTCTGATGTGTCCGCCTGTTTTCATGGTGATTGATACTACAGGTGCGATCCATGTCTTCAGGCCTTCTTCGGTGCTGAAAAGTTTCCATGCTTCTTTCTTGTCCATTGGAATAATGATGGAAAGTTGTAAAACTCTTTCTCCATATTGTGTCACATAGGAACTGTTGTTAACCTGTGCATTCACCGTCACTAAGGCTAAACAGGCAAGAATGGTAAATAAAAAAAATCTTTTCATCATGATCCTGATTATTGAGTTGATTAAAGAATAGTGGATAAGGATTATCCGCTTTTGTTTTGGAGCGAATTGCTAAGGCAAAACTATTCTAAATGGAAAGTCTCCCATTGTAAAAAATTTACCTGCTACCTGATCAGGCAATGATTTTCATCAAAGGTGCGGAGTGAAAGATATAGATCCGGGGTCATGCCGGTGAGCTCTTTGAAATCATGCGCAAAGTGAGCTGCATCATAGAATGGAAATTGATACAGGATATCCGTCCACTTGAAATTGGGTTTTTCTTTTGCTATACGGATGACTTTCTGCAACCTCATGATCCGTTGCAGGTTTTTTGGCGAAGTGCCCACCTGGCTTTTAAATAAAGAGAGAAAATGTTTATGTGAATAACCGGCTTTGCGTACCAATTCACTGATGGAGATATCTTCTTCAGCAAAGAAAATTTTGTTGGCGACATACATGACCGATTCATTCGTCAGGCAGGAACCGTCAAATTTTGTCCATAGATATTTCTCAATCGTATGTCTGATCCCTGTGTGATCTGATAAATCTGAAATGGAATTTCGTAGTGCTTTTAATTCCTTTTTCATCCAATCCGCTTCAACGACCACATCAGAAATCTTGTTGACAGGGAATTTGAAAAACGGATAAGCGCCTCCGGGTAAAAAACGGATACCGATCAGATTGGTATCTGTCAATGACTGGATAATGATGGGGTGATTTTGCAGGCCGGCCACCCAGTAGTTTTTAAAATACTTGTCTGTCAGCAGCGTATCCTTATCGAGCGTCTTCTGTTTATTCCCAAAATTCAGGATCAACTCTATCACACCATTGGGTAATATCTTTGATTTCGTCGTATCATTCTCACCTTTTGAGATCCATACAAACTGTATCCATTGATTGAGTGGGGGAGAAACGGGTAGTATGTGAAATTCTGTCTTCACCGAACTGCAAAGATGGAATTTTAATATGGTCGTATATCAATATTCTTTTAAAATTTGCAGATACAGGAGAAACTGAATTCATAGAATTAAAGCCTGTACTGATCAAATGAATATTGCTAAAATTAATACAAGATTAGGTATGCTTCATGTCAGGTGCAAAACATACCTAATCTTGCTTATCGGCTTACTTAGTTTGTATAGATAGGGTGTGTTGAACTTCCGTGACAACTATTACATTGTCCTGAGGTAACTGCATCAGGCATATACCTTCTCGTTTGACCTACTACTGATGCAGGATATAATCCATTTCCAAAGTTGATGTTTTCGGTAGTGTAAAAATTCCCCCTGGCATCTACCTGAATCGTATACGCTACTTTCCCCGTCCCATTTGGCCCGGTGTACAATTCTACCAGGCCGTTAGCTGAAGGACTATTGTTCAATTGATTATAGATTGTGCCAGCGACGGTAAACCAGCCTTCACCTTCACCGCCTTTCTGGTGACAATTCATGCAGTTTTGTCCCATATTATGGCTTTCTGAACTGCCATTGGTGCTTAGTTTTGCTTCACCTCCTCCTGTACTTCCTCCCTCGCTTTCCTTTCCGCAGGAAGTAAACATCAGTAGACCTGCAAATAAAGTGCAGAAGATTAAGATTGCCTTGTTCATGGATTGAAATTTAGATTGTTAAACAAAATTCATTCGTAAACATTCCGGCATAACTTTTAATCTGGCAGATGTTTTTGTTAGTGTACATCTTCTGCTGTTCTATTAACTATGGCTATATATCGATTATTGCATGATGCTCCAATTGGCTATGAAAAATAAATTGTCGATGAATTTGGTCTGATTATATGTCAGATCCTCAGCGATCCGCGAAATCCTCTGGCGGCATAGTATGATTCTGCGCCGTTGTGATATACAAATACAGTATCGTAGCGACGGTCACAAAAAATGGCACCGCCAAGTTTTCGGATAGCAGCGGGTGTTTGTATCCAACTCGAGGTTTTTGTATCGAATTTTCCAAGTTTCTGCAATTCGCGATATTGTTCCTCTGACAAGAGTTCAATGCCCATTTCTTCTGCCATATTCATAGCACTGTCATCCGGTTTATTTTCTTTCCTTGCTTCGAGTGCTTCATGATCGTAACATATACTTCTGCGTTCTTTAGGGCTTTCAGGTGAACAATCATAAAAGATGTATTCATCTGTCTTCTTGTCATGGCCTACTACATCCGGTTCGCCGCCGGTACTTTCCATGGCATTGAGAGACCACAGTTTTGTAGGATTAGCTTCAAGCTTTGCTTGCACTTTTGCCCAATCAATACCTTTATGGCGGGGCATGTTTTTCTCAAAACGTGCTTTCAATGTGGTGAGCAATTCTTTGGCTTGTTCTGTAGACAAGCTCTTTTTATTATTCTTCATGAAATTCTGGATTTTATTTAAGACTGCAGATTTAAGATTGCAGATTTAATTGAAGATTTTGGAATTAGGATTTTTTTGGCTTCCGGGTAGTTGATGTTGAGGTCGGTAATATAATGGGTTCGATTTCTTTTGTTTTTGAAACCTGGAAAGTAATTGTATTCATTCGTCATTCATTTTTTTTTCTTAGAGCTATATCTATATCATTTAGATGCCTGGTAATATACACAGTATAGAATATTCAAAAAATTTCGCAAATTCAGCAATCCAAAATCTAATCTGCAATCTTAAATCTTAAATTCATTCCGGAATCTTTATTTCTTTGGTCTCAATACCCTGACAGGATCCGCAGGCTGAGGGAGAAGATTTACTTCCTGTGTTTTTAGTAAATCTAATCCAACCTCAACGGCTTTTTCCAATTGAGGATCATGGCCTTCTATGACAGATTTTGCATCCTGTTCTACCAGTACATCAGGAGTTACTCCTTTATTCTCCACATCCCATTCGCCGGCCAGATTGTAAAATCCACCACGAGGTGCTGTCATATATCCTCCATCGATTAGTCCCGGAACATCCCAAATACCTACAAGTCCACCCCACGTTTTAGTCCCCACCAAAGGACCAATTTTTCGCTCCTTAAACATGTAAGGCAACATATCTCCACCCGAACCGGCCATTTCATTGATGAGCATCACTTTGGGTCCCCAGATACCGGCATTCGGTGCCGTAAACGGTTGCTTTGTACCAATTGGATTGTTGAAATATCCCAACAGATTGCGTGAAAGTAAATCAACAATGTAATCCGCAATTGAACCTCCATGATTAAACCGTTCATCGATAACAGCACCTTTTTTATTTTTTTGCGCAAAGTAATATCGATTGAAATTCGCATAGCCTTCTCCACCGGTATTGGGTAGCCATACATACGCCAGCTTACCATTCGAAAGTGAATCTACTTTTCTTCTGTTACTTTCTACCCAATCATCCTGACGCAGATCATCTTCGCTTTCAACAGGAACTACAGTTACCTCTTTAGCATCTTTTAGCGACGGATTAGTATTGATGGTGATACTGGTCTGCTTCCCGGCCATATGATCGAAATAGGAATACAGATTGACAGCCGTGTCGAGTGCAATGCCATTCACCGCTAAAATATAATCCCCGGCATTGACATTAATACCAGGTCCTTTTAAAGGTGCTTGTACAGTCGCATTCCAGCTTTCGCCTTTATAGATCTTTTTTATTCTGTAATGTCCATTTTCAACATTGATATCTGCACCAAGCAAGCCGATAGGAACTCTTTTAACTTCCGGGTAATCGCCACCCCAAACAAACGAATGGCAGATAGATGTCTCGCCCCCAAAAATATCAAGTACATAATTAAGATCCGACCGATGCTTCACATCATCAATCCATGAAGAATATGTTTTATACGCCCAGTCCATATCCAGTCCATGAACATTCTTTACATAAAAATAATCACGCTCATATCTCCACGCTTCTCTGAACATCTGCTTCCACTCAAGCACCGGATCGATTTTTATTTCAATGCCTTTCACATTTAGACTCTCTTCTGCCGGGTCAGGTTTTTCTGCCACTTTAGAGATTACATATTGATTTGCATTGGTACTATAGAGATATTTGTCTCCTTCGGCTGCGACCTGAAATCCGTTGATGCCATCCACCACTTCTTCAACTTTTCGTTTTTCCAATGTAAAGCGATGCAATGTCAGGCCTTCTTTATTTGGCACTTGTTCTGTAAAAAGGATAATACCTTCTTTTGCCGATTCAAGTTGTGTATACACTTTTGAAGGAATGGGTAATGCCAGTATTCTGTCCTGCAGTCCATCGAAATCTATTTTTACGGTTTCTATTTTCGTACTGTCAGGTTTTGGCGTATCCTTTTTCTTCTTTGAAGATTTGGTAATTACCGGCTCAGCAACAGTATCTTTTTTTATGATCTCATCATCACTTTCAGGTGCCAGTGGGGAAGCTTCATCTTTAGAAAGTACGGCTACATAAATGGAACTGGTGACCGGATGATCAAAAGAAGACATGTCAAGCCATCCTACATTCATTCCGTAATCTATACTGGCCAGGAAATAAATGTATTTACCACTCTTATCCCATGCCGGCATTTTGCAATTTGACATGCCGTCTGTCAATTGGAAAGACTTTTTCTGCTCTAAAGAATAAATGAATATAGCCGAATATTCATTGGTCAATCGTTTGGTATACGCCAGCCATTTTGAATCAGGAGCCCACTCACCATAAATGACATGTTCGGGATGCGTAAATCCTTCATTCGCTACTTCAGTAAACTGGCCTGTGCTGACATCTACAATCCACAAGGTTCTGTTCTCATTATAAAAGCTCAAATATTTTGAATCCGGGGACCATGTCGGATAATAATAAAATGTTGGGTGGTCTATTGCAATCTTCTTTTTCTCTTTGCCATATTGATCAGCGATGACTAACTGATATTCACCACCTTCATCGGAGAACCAGCTGATACTTTTTCCATCCGGTGACCAGGCTACTGTTCTATCGGCTATGCCCTGGCTGTTTGTAATATTTCTTACGTCACCTTTTTTGGCCGGTATAGTAAATATATCGCCTCTTGCAGCCATCGCCACCCGCATACCATTAGGTGAGATAGCGTAATAATCAATATATTTTTCAATGGACGTCCAGTGTGGTCGTATCCAGGGAAAATCTCCATCAACATGAATAGAAAGTTTTACTGGTTTGTCTGTGCCGGGCGTATAGGTATACAAGTAGCCACCATTTTCGAAAATCAATTGGTGCGTATCTCCTTCAAGGTTTTTACAATCAAATTCCTTGAAGAATGTCAATTGTTGTAGTTTTTTTGATTGAACATCATAGGACCAGATATTCATTCCTAAATCTCGATCAGAGAGGAAGTAGATATGATCGTTGATCCACACTGGGTTGATATCTCTGCTGTTTTCCCACGGAAGTTTTTGGACTGCATAAGTTTGCATATCGAAAATCCGAAGCGGGGTATTTTGTCCACCTCTGTAATTTCTAAACTCCGACTCCCACGGAACAACTTCTTCGTACACAAACTGTTTTCCATCCGGTGAAAATTTACCATTACCAGCTCTGGGTAAAATAAAAGGTTTCGGATTACCACCTTTCGCGGAGATTTTCCACAACTGATCGGGATCAGGATAGGGTGCTCGGATACGACCAGATGCAAAATAAATCTCCGTACCATCAGGTGACCAACCTCTTACTAAGTCTGCAGTGGGATGCCATGTCAATCGAAGGGGCTCTCCACCGTTGATTGACACCACGTATACATCTGTGTTTCCATCGTATTGTCCTGTAAATGCAATGGATTGACCATTGGGCGAAAATTGAGGATCGGCTTCAACACCTTCAAATGCAGTGATGCGTTTTACATTACTACCATCCAGGTTTGCGACCCAGATATCTCCGGCATACACAAATGAAATTTTGTCGTTACTTATCGCAGGATTCCTCAATAATCGGGTGTCCTGAGCAACTGTCATAGAGGTTATAAACAGTGTCAATAAGAAAATAAGCGCAAAAGGATAAATAGGCTTAATCATTTTAGTTGGATTTAGAAAGTGGGAGCAATATAATGTTTAAGATTGCAGAATTAAGATTGAATTTAAGATTCTTTTTATTCACGTCAGGAGACGTGAAAAATATTGAGTTTAAGTCAGAGACTTAAACCAGCAATTGGTTGAAGATTTCAAAGTAAATTGAAGATTCTTTTTATTCACGTCAGGAGACGTGAAAAATATTGAGTTTAAGTCAGAGACTTAAACCATCTTTTGGGTTGACTTAAACCATCTTATGGTGATTTTGTGCCGGGCGTGTATAAAAGAACGATCGTTGGTTCAAGTCTCTGACTTGAATCCAATATTCCTCACGTCTCCTGACGTGAACTATTCAACTCTTCCTGCATCCGTCCAATAAGGTTCCAATAAATCAATTTCCATTAGACAATCCCGATTTTCCCGTTCGTAATTCCTGGCACTGCTGTAGAGATAGTCCAAAGGATTGTCTACAATTCCCGCACGAACCGGATTCATATGGATGTAATTAACTTTTTGCCAAATGATCGGTTGAGAATAGAGTAGAATGGGATGGTTATCCTGTTGCCATACTTGGAAATATCTGTTGTTTGTGTTGAATCGGGCGTGATATCTGAACATGTGGAGTAACCACTCTCTTCTACTTTCTGGTTCTGTGTTGATTTTTTCTAAAATACCATTAGCGGTAAATTTTTTAAAATCGCGTATGATTTCAGAAAGATTTTGCCTTGCCGATTTATTTGTTTGAACAATAAGGTGAATATGATTACTCATGATAACGTAGGCAAAAATCAGGAGTCCCTTTTCCTTCCTGCAAAATTTCAAAGAATCCAGCAATAAATCCCTGTAGGACTGCCGGCTAAAGATGTCTATCCAGCCTACAATAGTGCACGTAATAAAGTTGAGTCCTTCCTGATCGAGGATTTTGTAGCGTGACATGGTGAAGTATTTGTACCGAAAATTAAGGAGAATTTTCACGTCAGGAGACGTGAGGAATATTGAGTTTAAGTCAGAGACTTAAACCAGCTTTTTGGGGTGACTTAAACCATCTAATGGTGATTTTGTGCCGGGCGTGTATAAAAGAACGATCGTTGGTTCAAGTCTCTGACTTGAATTCAATATTCCTCACGTCTCCTGACGTGATCTATTCAACTCTTCCTGCATCCGTCCAGTAAGTCTCCAATAAATCAATTTCTATCAGAAAAGTATTTGTACCGAAAATTAAGGAGAATTTTCACGTCAGGAGACGTGAAAAATATTGAATTTAAGTCAGAGACTTAAACCAACGTTAGGTACGTGAAAAATATTGAGCTTAAGTCAGGAATTTAAACAAGCTTTTTGGTAACATTTCTTAGCGTCTTTGAGGCTGATGATTTTTTACCGTGTCATCTTCTTAAATTTAAACCTTCCGAAAAGCGTGAGGGTTATTGCCTTCTTGTCTTTGGTATCGAATACTAATGATTCTCCATCATCCGGGTTAATAAACTGATTGTTGCCAAGAGGAACCAATTTGTATCGGTAGCCACGGTCGTTGCCAAACAATTCTCCATTTACTACTTCAAACTCAATCTTCCAATATTTATCACCATCTGTAGCAGGATTGGTGACCAGGTATTCGCCTTCCAATAATTTCAAATCTTCAATAGCCACATTTTTTATCAAGGTATCTGTGTTTACACCTAATGCTTTCAATATTTTCACACCGTTTTCATTACCCGGATTTAACTTTACCGACTTCTTATAATTTTCAATAGCCTGAGTCGAATCACCCAAAACCAAAAGTGCTTCTCCGTAACTGTCATATGTATTAAACGAATTAGGGTATGCTTCAACATTCAGCTTAAATACGGATGCTGCTTCCTTTGTTTTTCCTGATTGCAACAATTGATAGCCTGCTAAATTCATTTCATTTTCACTGAGCACATAATCACCGGAATCTTTATTTTTCTTATAAAACAAAAGCGCAGTGTTGATATCCTCTTTTTCTATTGCCTTTAACAACGAATACGCCATAGATTTTTTTGGAGGGCTATAGGATTTGCCGTAAAGAATACCGGTAATAGCAATAGTCATATCATAAAGAGGAGTGCCTCCGGTATTATTTAATAACACTATCAATGACTTGTCCGATGGAATTCGTGTTATCAGAGTGCCAAAGCCATTTATGGAACCACTATGACTGATGGTTTCGACCTGGTCTTCAGAGTTGCCAACAGGCATTTTACCAATTTGCCATCCATAGCCGTAATAATTTTGGCCTGCAGGAATATGTTTGGTAAATATTAAGTCCAGATATTTTTTTGGAAGAAGTTTTTCACTATACAAAGCCTGGTCCCATAAGTACAGATCTTCGACTGTGGAGTAAATTCCACCGGCTGAAAATGGGACGGACATATCAATGTAATTCGCATTTTGAAAAGTGTTACCCACCTGGTTATAACCTGCAGCTCTGTTTTTGATGACGGTTTCATTGTGATCATACCCCGAATTCATCATTTTAAGGGGCGTAAAAATCTTCTCTTGTAATACCTGCTCGTAGGACTTGCCGGTTAATTGTTCAATGATGTATCCTAACAGAACATAACCTGAGTTGCTGTACTGAAATCTTTCTCCCGGAGTAAAGTCAAGCGTTGAGTCAGCGAAAAGGCGGACTATTTCCTCAGGACGATAAGTGGTACTCATCATGTTTCTATAGCCCGGAAAAGAAGTGTAATTCGGAATGCCGGAAGTGTGCGTTAGCAGTTGATGAATCGTGATGATGTCCCCATTTTTTTTAGGGTAATCCGGTAGATATGTAGATATGGGAACATCTAATTTTAATTTGTTTTCTGAAACCAGTTGCACAATTAACATAGCCGTAAATTGTTTGGTGACAGAGGCAAGTCGAAATTTTGTGTCGGGTTGATTTGGAATTTCCCATTCCATATTCGCCAGGCCAAAACCTTTCTTGTAAATAATTTCACCTTTTTCCGTGACCAGAACAGAGCCATTAAATTGTCCCTCTTTAGCATAGGCACTTATCAGTGCATCGAGCTTATCCGTTTTGGATTGGCCACAAGCGTAATTAGATATAGCGAAGACTAATAAAAGGAGAGCGTAGATTTTCTTCATGGGTTCCAGATTTGCAGTGCTCAATGTAGTGCTGGTGGAGAAGGGAACTTGTTATTGACAAGTTAATTTAAGATTTAAGATTTCAAATTTAAGATTGAATTAAGATTTTGGATTTAAGATTGAATTGGAGATTTTGGATGCAAGATTGGAATAAAGATTTTGGAATTTAATGAGAAAGCCCTTATTTTAGGCATTCACTAATAGTTGGAAACAATGACTGAATCTGAACTCAAGGATCGGTTTAACCGGTTTGCAATTGGTGTCCACAAATTGAGCACCCGTTTTCCAAACTTGCCGGTGTACCAAAACATTAATTTCCAGCTCATTAAATCATCTTCCTCTTCGTCAGCTAATTATCATGCTGCCTGCCGGGCCAAGTCTAAAGCTGATTTTATCAATAAGCTCAAAATAGTCGAGGAGGAGCTGGATGAGTCAGTTTTCTGGATGAATTATCTCGTCTCTATCGACAAGCAATGGACCAGTGAAGCTGAACCATTGTTAAAAGAGGGAAATGAACTTTTAGCCATTATAGTTGCTTCGATAAACACAGCTAAGGGAAATCAAAAAAGCACGAGAATTCAGCAATCCAAAATCTTAAATCCAAAATCAAATCTTAAATTATAAATCTGGAATCTTAAATTCTGTTGAGATACCAGAGCTCTCATTGAGAGGTGGAAACTTGACTTTTCTTAAAAGCCACCAATGCCACTGCAAGTAATAACAGGCCTTTCAAAAGGGCAAGAAAGTCTGTTGCACTCCCGAAATGGTGTGTACTAAAGACAATCACAATGACAATAGCTTGAATAAGTTCGATGAAACCTAAAGTCACGGCATACATATAACCTTCCTTCATTTTCCTTACAAGCAAGGCAATAGCAGAAAAATAAAGCCATACCTGGCCGAGAAGCATAGCTCCGGCTAACAAAAGTAATTTTTCCACACCGATTGTCAGTTCTCCCAAGTTCTGCAATTCTGCTTGTTTGGCTTGATTGAACAAAGAGAATATGGCTCCGGTCAGGGATCCTAGGCCATATATTACCAGAAGTGCATTAAAATAATTCGAAGTGTTTTCATGATTATAGATTTAGATTTAAAATTTTGGTTTTTAACAAGTTTTTTTTTAGTTTACTAATGATTTCCTGCAATCGGTTGTGGGCCATGTTGATACCTGCTGCGAAAGGCATCTTGAGTATTTGATCCCGAAGCTCCACAGACCTGTATATCACATGCATCGTGAGTTTGCTGATGGCATCAGTGATTTTTTCGAATTCCAGGAACTCAAGCTGGGCGGGAAACGGTGTATTTTCCATTTCAAATGTCCGTGTGATTTTTTTGTTCGGTATAACGTCATGGATGGCGCCACTAAATACATGTTTGTTTCCTTTTGGATCGGAAGTTTCAAATTGATAGCCGCCTTGTTTTTTATTTTCAAGTTTTACCACTTTCGTTCCCATCCATTGTGCAACAATCTCAGGATCTGCATAGGCCTTGAATAGTAATTCCAAAGGCAAATCAAATTCCCTTGTTATGGTTAATTCCTGCTTCCCGTCTTCTGCATTGATTTTTGTTTTCAGTTCCATGGGTTCTATTTTTTTGCTTTATATTTTTTCATGATGTTTTCCAGTTTATTAAACCGTTCATCCCACATTTTGGCAAAGGGCATTAGCCACTCAGCTACTTCTTTCATTTTGTTAGGATTGAAATGATAATAGATTTCCCTGCCGGATTGCTCCTGATATAGCAATTCGCATTCGGTTAGGATTTGAATGTGTTTTGAAATGGTGGGTCTGGCAGTATCGAAGTTTGAAGCGATAGCCCCGGCTGTCATGGTTTGTGAGGCGACTAAGAGAAGAATAGCTCTTCTGGTCGGGTCGGCTATGGCCTGGAAAACATCTCGTCTTAAATTCATTATGTAGCTATTTGGCTACAAATATATATGTAGTTATTTGGCTACGCAAGTTTTTTTTTAATTAAACCAGACCGCATATCCTTTTCTCCTTAAGTCCAGAGCCAGATGTTCTTCCATTTTCAGTGCTTGCTGTCGGGTCATCAAGGTTTCATTGATATGTGTATATAAACTGGGTCGAAGGAATGTCCCGTAGTTGAAAACAATCTTTGATGAAATGTTTTGTCCCTTTTTATTTTTATAACCGGTTTTATGTTGTTTGAATCGGTCTGCAGGTTCTTTACTTGTCATGCCGACATAAAGACACTCGAGCACACCATTAAATTGAGGATTGGCATTACGAAATTTAGCATTGTCCGTAAATACGCGTTTCGATAATTCAATGACGTAGACCTGATATTTTGTGGTCGGCAAAACTGTTTTTTGCTTCAAGATAACAATCATCCTTCGTAGGTGGAAGTTTAAGAAAAAAGGGTGAGGGAATAAAGGATGGATATTTCTCATACGTACTTCTTTCCGGTAAATTGTGTAAAACATCTATCTTCAGCAGACGTAACTTTACAGATCATGCATTTATTTTCCTGTAATCAATCTATGCGCATCGCATTTTTCGGTATCATCCTTTCCTTATTTTCATGTCACAATGAAAATCATACACAAAAGCCAATGCAAACTGATCAAATACCTCCGGGTATGTTTCTCGTCACGCCAGCGAAAGCAGCTGCCACTTCAGATGTTCCAAAGAATGAGCCTGCTAAAAATCTACGGATCATGCGAGGAAGTTATTTTTCGTATGTATTACCGGAAGGATGGAAACTGGGAGAAGATGGCCAATATGCATTATCTATTATAGCGCCGGATCAAAAAGCATTAACGCTGATGGTGGGCAATGCAGGCTTATTACCGGAGATGACACCTGGTCAGTATGTCCATGATAAACTGATGGCGTTACGTCCTGAAAATCTTCGGATAGGAGAGGGCAAGTCCTCTACACCGATCACAGGATTTCAATATGCGTTTACTTTTCCGGTTACGTATGCTATCGGGGGAGTACCATGTCAGGGTATTGCCAAATGCCATGCGGCTCCTTACTACGGCGGTGTGACAATGGTGATGACAGCCGCACTTTCTGAAGCAACACAGTGGCTGGGATATAGTAGTTGGCTGCCTTTGATCGCGGATCAGATTTCTGCTCATGATGGTGCCGCCTTCGGTATGCGCGGCGTGATGCAACAGAATATCGATAACTCACGCGCCTATGCTGATGCAGCGAAACAATACCGTGAGTGGTCTCAACACAATTGGCAAGAAGTTACCAACGACCGTAATGCCTCTGTGGATCATCAACAAAAGGAATTTCGCGAAAACCTGGGTGCTGTGCAATCTTACAACAATCCTTATGATAATAATAAGCCGTTCGAACTCACTACGCAGTATCAATATTTCTGGATAGACCAGCAAGGACGTATCCTCGGCAGCAATGATCCGAGCATCAATCCCAATCAGGGATCAACAGCTGAATGGCGGAAGATGGAGAAGCAGAAGTAGATTCTCTTCGGCTATCTGCCCCATCAAATTTTTTCTATGAAAAAATTCTCACCCCTGTGTTCCTCCTCTGTTTTCTCTGTGAGAAAATTCGATTCGGAAACCCCGGGGTACTATAATAAGTAATGCCTATGTACCCCGGGGTTGCGAAGCACACAGGGGAGAGAAATTGCTGAAGCAATTTCGAAGGGGTAGGGAGGGGCAGAAAGGGCAGAAGACGTAGAAGTAGCAGAAATAGAAACATCTTCTTTATTGTTTCTGTAATTGACTCTTCTTGCAATTATCATGTTAATGTTGTCCCCGCGGCCATATTACCACATGGCCATTCGATTTTAGAATATCTTCCAAAAATTCTTTTACCGGCATCAGCTGCATAGGTACTGAGATGGCTCTGTAACTGTATTCATCAAAATACATGTCTCTGAACACAAACCTAAACTCTCTGTTATCACACACATTTTGTCGGCCGACACTTATGTTCAAATTCCTGATATCGATATACTTTATTAAATCTTTGAACTGGTTTATTTTTGATTGATCCACTGTTCCTTCAAAGAGTGTTTTATTATCAAAGTCTGAATACCGTATTCGCCCATATCGGTTAAATTCGATCTTATAATTAAAGCCACCCCTATTGTCTAAATATTCCAGACTGACATCCTGAAACAGGTAGTTGTTAATATATTTCAGGTACTCAGGTTTATAATAATTCACCGGAACGTCCTGAATAAATAAACGGAGTGAATCAAAAGAACTATTTACAACCTGGATCTTTGCATCATAGGTCTCACCTGTCCCTGAATTATTTTGTTTGTAGATAATCCATTGGTCACTCACTTCCTTCAATTTTCCGCCATCTCCATCTGCATCATTATATCCGTTGAAACTGACATATCCATCTTTTATTTTTAAATAAGAAAGCCCCTTGCCATATCCTTCCCATTCAAATGATTGAGACCAGATGAAAAGAGGGAATAAATTTATGGCTATTAGAAATATTATTTTATTCAGCATATCTGGTAAACGATTTCTGCGATAATGTCATTGGATATCTGAAATAACGTTATCGTTGACACTCTGCGCATAATCCATGCTTTTTACTAAATTAAGTAGAAACATCTATTTGTGATATATCTCCTCAATTACTTTCTTCACTTCATCAATGCCCCCTTCAATAAAGTTAATGTGACGATTCGGAGTGATCAGAATGTAAGATGGAGAGCCGTTGATGTGTAAAGCATCAGTAAGGTCCTTCGAGCCAAAGAATAAGGGTATCGTAATATTTTTATCAAGCAATCTTTTTACCACATTTTCTCTGATGTCTTTGTTGAAGCAATTGATGCCGATCAGCTGCAGTTCTTTATCTGCATAGTCTTCAGCTAATTGATTTGCAACAGGTAATGCGCGCAGGCAAGGCTCACACGAAGCATACCAGAAATCCAAAACGAGATAACCGTTTTTTAAAGATGCGATAGACATGGTATCACCTGTAGCTGTCACAAAAGGATAGTGTAAAAGCAAAGTCACGTTGCAATTATTTTACTAAAGCTTTACTGCAATTATGCCAAGCTAGAAAACAAATACAAGACCTTTACTCAAATATTAAATTATTTACATGCATAAAAGACAGATAGACATCGTAGTTATCAGCGATACACACCTGGGCATCTATTCCAGCCATGCCGAATATCTGCTCTCTTACCTGAAATCTATAGAGTGCAATACACTAATCCTGAATGGGGACATCATCGACATGTGGAATTTTTCGAAATTCAAAAACACACATGTCCATGTCATACGCCAAATTCTGAAAATGGGAGAGAGAGGAACGAAGATCTATTACATCACGGGCAACCATGATGATGCATTGCGAAAATATTCAGGGACGAATATGGGCAGCATTATCCTGGAGGATAAATTAGTTCTGGATCTCAATGGAGAGAAGACGTGGATTTTTCATGGAGATGTGTTTGATCACTCTGTCAAAGGCTGGGCGAAAATGCTCGCAAAATTAGGTGGCAGAGGATACGATTTCCTGATCTGGAATAATCGGATAATCAATCAGGCACTTAAATTTTTCAATAAAGAACCAGTTAGTTTTTCAAAGAAAATAAAATCATCTGTTAAGAATGCTGTCAAATGGATTTCCGATTTTGAATTGACTGCCGCAGAGATGGCTGCCAATCATGGTTTTTCTACTGTGATCTGCGGGCACATTCATATGCCGCAATCCAGGATCATTCATACAAAAAAAGGCCCTATCAAATACCTGAATAGCGGAGACTGGGTAGAAAATTGTACTGCGCTGGAATACAATCACGGAGCATGGTCTATCTATCGACACGAAATCGTAGATGCAGAGGCGGAAATTGTGGAGAAGAAGGAGCTCCGAAAATCCATAGTCGATTCAGTTCTCAATTTCTAATGTCATGAAAATATTTTATGCCGTGCAGGCTACAGGTAACGGGCACATCAGTCGTGCGCGTGAGATTTATCCCTATTTGCAGGAACTGGGCACAGTGGATTTTATGTTGAGCGGATCCAATGCGACGTTGCAACCTGAATTTCCGATTAAATACAGAAGCAATGGCCTGAGTCTTTTTTACTCCAATTGCGGTGGCTTGAATTACAGGCAAACTTTTCACAAGGCAAAATTTTTGTCCGTTGTAAAATATTCAAAATCACTTCCATTGGAAACGTATGATCTGATCATCAATGATTTTGATTTTGTTACTGCGTATGCATGTTGGAAGAGAAATCTGCGATCTGTTCAATTTGGACACCAGGCCAGCTTTCAATCTGAGCATACACCGCGCCCTTCAAATAGAAGTGTATTGGGCGAAATGATTTTAAAGCATTATGGAAAAGCATCTGACTATGTGGGGTTACATTTCAGACCATATGATGACTATATATTTCCTCCGGTCATCAAACAATCCATTCGAAATGCGCAGCCTGCAGATCATGGCCATATCACCGTTTACCTGCCGGCACATCGTCAGCATTGTATTGAACATATATTGAAAGAAATCAGTCCGGTAGAGGTACATTGGTTTTTGCCCGGAGTAACAAGTGTATACAAAGAAGACAATATTACATTCTATCCCATCAGTCAGGACTACTTCAATGAGAGCCTGATTCATTGTCATGGCATCATGACCGCGGGAGGATTTGAAACACCTTCAGAAGCATTGTATCTGAATAAAAAATTGCTTTCCATTCCCATCATGGATCAATACGAACAGCAGTGCAATGCTGCAGCTCTTGAATTGTTAGGGATAAGGATCATGAAAGATCTGAATGAGCAAACGAAAAGTGATTTTTTTCATTGGGTGACTTCTCCCAAAATAAAAATTAATATGCCGGCGAATGATATCGGTAGTACATTAAACTATCTTATGAACAAATCGGCGAAAGATCAGCGTAAAAGCAGGTTACTGCCGAGCGTGTAAAAACTTTTCTAATAAATTTGATGACTTTTCTGAGTTTGAAGATTATTCCATTTTCCAAAGGTATTTGATAAGTCGATTTCATGACTGCCAGTGTTTAAGACAACACAATTCTCTATTTTTGTTTTTTAACCATCAAGTCTCTAAGGAACAATATTCAATCATAGAAATTCATATGCAAAAACGCAAACTCGGCAATAGTAATCTTGAAGTCTCCGCCATCGGTCTCGGCTGCATGGGCATGAGCATGGCCTACGGACCCGCAGCAGACAAGAGCGACATGATCTACCTGTTGCATAAAGCCGTCGATATGGGGATCAACTTTTTTGACACCGCTGAAGCCTACGGCCCATTCACCAACGAATCATTGCTGGGCGAAGCTTTTCAATCGATGCGGGATAAAGTGATCATCGCTACAAAGTTTGGATTCGATCTTCGGGATGGAAAGACAGGAGGCGTGAACAGCCGTCTTGAACATATCCGTGAAGTAGCTGAAGCTTCGCTCATGAGGCTGAAGACAGATGTTATCGATTTATTCTATCAGCATCGCGTTGATCCCGATGTTCCCATTGAAGATGTCGCAGGTGCAGTGAAAGATTTGATTACGGAAGGAAAGGTCAGGCACTTTGGTCTTTCTGAAGCAGGGCCAGCAACTATCCGTCTCGCACATGCTGTGCAACCTGTCACTGCATTACAAAGTGAATATTCGCTCTGGACACGTGGCCCGGAAGAAAAAATATTACCTGTACTAGAAGAACTCGGTATTGGTTTCGTTCCATTCAGTCCGCTTGGAAGAGGTTTTCTGACCGGTCAAATGAATGCAGATACGATATTCGACAGCACCGACTTTCGGAATATGCTTCCGCGTTTTACTCAGGAGGCACGCATGGCCAATCAGTCACTAATCGATATGCTTGATCGTGTAGCTAAACAAAAAAGTGCAACACCTGCACAAATTGCACTAGCCTGGATCCTCGCACAGAAACCGTGGATCGTCCCTATTCCGGGCACAACAAAACTGAATCGCCTCGAAGAAAATATCGGTGCTGCAAGGATTACATTGACACCGGAAGATTTAAGCGACATTAATATCGCTCTCGATGCAATAAAAGTAGTCGGCGATCGCTATCCGGAAGAGATGGAAAAAAGAACAGGGCTGTAACTTTCGGGTAACTCACCCCCGGCTTCTCTCTTAGATCTTCGGGTAACTCACCCCCAACCCCTCTCTTATTACTGTACGCTTTGATATGACACAGAATCTCCGTGAGAGAGGGGAGTCATGAGCTACCTGTATGAATCACACACCCCTGTCTTTAAGGAGGACATATTCGTATCAGCATTTTGTAAGAGAGGGGAAGGGTGTAACATTTTCCTTATCCCCTGTAAGGTTGATACAAATCCAATAATTACTATGAATATTGGGAGTGTTGTATTTTTCAGCTTCATTTACATTGACATTTTTAGTTGGAGGTGAGATTGCAAAACGGTCGACTTATTGCTATCATCAATCAATGTTACCTAAAGTCTTTTATCATTTCAGTTGTAAAAGCGGGCCATCCATTATAAATATCTTCATCAGATCCGGTGAGTTTTAGAATAATGTAATATTGAAAATTATTTACAAGGCATTTTCTCAATTCATTTCCATATAACAGGCCTAACCCTTCAGCAGCACTTATCTCAATAAGTGCTTTAATAGATTGTAATAGATTAATATTTGATTTCCAAAAACTTGCATTCAATTCAATGGTAGAGCTTAATCGATTCAATTCCGCAACTTCAGCATCATTAATCCATCCTAAAATACCCTCCCCAAACCCTCCTGACCCATGGTTCCAAATGTTGCCTCCCTGTCCCCATTTATCAATTATTTTTTGAGCTGCAATGTCTCTTGATTTTATCGCCAGTTCCAATGTATATATTTTACCAACGCTTAAAAAATATTTTGAGCAATGTCGCATTATCAGTGATTCAAATAAATATGCCAGATCTTCATGGGCCCAACAATTTTTGGTAGGTCGATAAAATACCCGTTCAGTTTCATAAGTTCCATTTTCATCCGCTGCAAATCTCTTGTCAAACTTGCACGTAGTCAGATCAGCATTAAATAGTTGCATGACCGCATTAAGGTTTGTAAAACCGGGTATGCCATAAACATTGAACGTATTATGGAATTCAATTTCATTCTTAACTAATAAATTTGATTCACCTTCTTTAAGTGAAGGAATAATCACATTTTTGAATTTTTCAAAATCAAAAGCAATTATATTGGATGCTGCTCCCATTATTATGCGGTTACTTTTTTATTAACATCATTTTCCAAAACTAAGCAATATGATGGTTCAATCCGCTTATCTTCCCTGGCTTTGAAGAAGATTATCGCTCTTTTTCGATTCTTCTAGTAGCCCGATAGAGAAATTATAATCCTTGCCTTCAAGATTTTTCAGGCCCTTCAAATTTGTAATATCCTTTTCCTGGTATTTCCAGTTATACTCATTCCAGGACCCGGTCAATTTTTGATCAGGATTGGATTGAAGCTTTTTTGAGAAAGCCAAGGAACCATAACTCGTGGATATGGATATTGTTGTCAAATTAATTTCCAGTCCATCAACTACTCACTACTCACTATTCACTACTCCCTACTCACTTCTTCAACACTCTCCCCGGATCCACCACATCCAACTCCAATTGCTTCACCGCATTATTGAACGCCGGAATCTGTAAGTAAAAAACGTTAGTCAGTCGTATTAATTCAGGAGCTAATCTCGCATTCAGCTCTTCAAAAACTGTTCTTTCCTGTTCTGTTGGCCTGGCATCGGCACCTCGTATGAAATCCTGCAACGAGCAGTATCGTTCAAACAATTGCATGGGATACCGCAGATCATCTTCATTGGCTTTAATCTTCGAATTGATGAGCGTGTCACCGATGATGTGCAAAGAATCAAGCAATGGTTTGGCGATCTTTTTCAACGAAATGATTTTGGTACTGTCACTGAAACCGTTGACGAAATTATTCACCTGGCTTTCTACTCCCCGAATTTGAAGAATGGATCTGATGATCTCATTTTGTTTTTTATGTACCTCCATCATTAAGTCAAACTGCATTTTCAAATCTTCCTGTGAGGTTTTTACTTTCGGATTTAATATGATGGTGAAATTGCGTTGCATCAGCGATGTATCTCCTTTCATCAATTTTACGATATAATTTCCGGGAAGGGCTTTTGGACCTGCTAATGAACCGGCAGCCCAGTATTCTTCTTCAAAATGTTTTGCATCAGGATAAACTAAATTCCACACAAAACGATTCATACCTACATTAGTCGGCAGCATATCCTCCTTGGGTTTTTGATCTGCATAAAAATTACCCTTGGTTTTTATAGGTTCTCCATACTTATCTATTTTGTTTGAAAATGCCATTATGCTATCGCCGGCTGAGGTATAGAAAACCAATTTGATTTCTCCTGAAGGTTTTTGTTTCAAATAGTAATCAACGATGACACCATTCGGAGCATTGGTACCGGTTTGTTGTTTGATCGTTGCTTCATTTTCAGGATCTGACTGATTGCCATCCATTCGGATAGCGACATTGGGTTGATACAGCCAATAATCAGCATGGGACACAGAATCACTGATCTGATAAAATGGTGTCAAATCATCAAGCACCCAAAATCCACGGCCATGTGTAGCGATGACAAGATCCTTTAGGTCCTTCTTGACCTGCATATCATGAACAGGTGTGACCGGTAGATTTAATTGCATGGATTGCCAGTGATCACCATTGTCAAAAGAAATATAGGCTCCTGTTTCAGTCCCTGCATACAATAGATTTTTACGATTCGGATCTTCACGGACACAGCGGGAATACACATTCGCCGGCAAACCATTTGTAATCATGGTCCATGTCTTTCCATAATCTGTCGTACGATATATGTACGGATGTGTGTCATCGAGACGATACCGGTGTGCGGCAAAAAAACAAGTGCCTGCATCAAAATGCGATGGTTCAATAATACTCACAGTGGACCATGGCTGTAAATCTTTTGGAGTGACATCGCTCCATGTTTTACCATCATCAGTACTCAGGTGAATAAGTCCATCATCACTTCCCGCCCACAGTTCACCTTGCTTAGCCGGTGATTCTGCGAAGGCATAAACAGTGCAATAGATTTCAGCACCAGTGTTGTCAGGTGTAATCGGCCCGCCGCTTTGTAATTGTTTTGAAGGATCGTTACGGGTGAGGTCCGGTGAAATCGTTTCCCAACTCATCCCTCCGTTTTTCGTTTGATGTACATATTGAGAAGTGCAATACATTTCTTTGTTGTCCCATGGAGAGAAAGAAATCGGATAGGTCCATGCAAAGCGATTTTTCAAAAAGTTTGCACCCCATCCATCATTGATGAGTGGATAGACAGAAATGCTTTGATACTGTTCATTCTTCTTGTCATGTCGACTCATGATGCCATCATACTCCCCACCAAAGGAGATCGTCGGATCAGTAGGGTCAGGCACTATATAGCCGGCTTCACCACCCGCAGGATAATACCAATCTTTTTTTCCAATACCGGAGCCATACGTTCTTGTAGCTATTCTTATTGGTCCCCAATCCTGTTGACCGCCATAAGCGTGATACGGGAAATCATTGTCGAGATTGACGTGATAGAACTGGCATGTCGGCAGGTCTTCATCTGTCCATGTTCTTCCACCATTGTAAGTCACTGCAGCACTACCGTCATCAGCTATGATAAAATTATCAGAGTTGTCCGGATTGATCCACATATCATGATTGTCGCCATGCTCCTGTCCTATTTTTGAAAATGAAACACCACCATCGATTGATTTCCAAAATTCAACATTGCTGACATAGAGAACATTTTCATTGTTTGGATCACAGAATATTTCAGAGAAATACCAGGGTCGTTGTGAAAGATCATTTTTTGAAGAGATGAGTCCCCATGTTTTTCCTCCATTATCACTGCGGTACAGACCTGGATGCTCTTTGTTCTCGATCATCGCATACACGCGTTGTGGATTTGTAGCGGATACAGCAATACAAATTTTACCTAAAATACCTTTTGGCATTCCCGGATTTTCCGAAAGCAAATTCCAGGTATCACCACCATCAACACTTTTATATAATCCACTTCCTGTGCCACCGCTCGTGAGTAGCCACGGTTTTCGATTGACCTGCCATAACGAAGCATATATGATGTTTGGATTGGTAGGATCAAAATCAATATCAATGGCTCCTGTTTTTTCATCCTTGTACAGGACCTGCTTCCAAGTTTTTCCACCGTCAGTCGTACGGTATATACCTCGCTCTTTGTTTTCACCAAACATTTTACCGGCGACAGCTGCAAAAGCGATATCTGCATTCTTAGGATGAATGATTAGTCGCCCTGTGGCGGAAGCTTCAAGTGTGAGGACATGCTTCCATGTTTTTCCTGCATCAATTGATTTGTAAATTCCATCGCCCATGATGGCGGTGTTTCGAATGGCGGCTTCACCCATGCCCACATAGATAACATTCGGATCACCCGGAGCAACCGCCAAAGCACCAACGGATGCAGAATGAAAAGTAGAATCTGAAACAGGGAACCATGTTATTGCGCCATCAACTGTTTTCCAAACTCCGCCACCTGTTGCACCCAGATAATAGGTCAGAGGATCACCGATAACACCAGTCGAAGTAAGTGATCTTCCTCCCTGATATGGGCCGATGCTACGCCATTTCATTCCGGAATAAAGTTGTTTGCTGTACGTTTCTTGTGGGGCAATATTCTTTGCGCCAGTGGGCGAAGGATTTTTTTGAGCTGCACAAAACTGAATTGCACAAATTAGGATGGCAGAGGATAATAAATGGATTTTCATAATCGAATTATTCGGGGGTGAATGTAGCATATAAATGAACAAATTTTCTGACTTAATAGATAAGTCTCAATGCAAAGCAAGTTGACAGGCTTCTTTTGTCGACCTGATTATCCACCTGGTAATTTTAAAATTGTGCATAGATTCTTATCAAAAGGGGGTAGTCATCCCACTTTTTCTCAACATCAATAAAGGGAAATGGATAAAATTTAGAAATGTGGAAATGGTTTTCTTGAAAACCCAATATTCAGTAACGCAGGCGAATGCATCAATTATTTCAATCCGATATGAACTTGAATTAATGCTAAACCATTAGGAACATTAATTTTCATTTTTCAAGTTTATCCAGCGATTCTTTTGCTCTGGGGTTTCCGGGTCTTATTTTCAATGCTTGTCGGTAACAATTCATTGCCTCGTTTTTTTTGCTTTGGGCCAGATAAATATCCCCCAGATCATTCCAGGCGACTACGATGTTTGGAAATGCTTTGGTATAGTATACGTAAAGAACTAGTGCCCGCTCAATTTTCTTTTCCTCCATAAGAGATTGTCCAACCTCCAGTAAAATCATATCATCTTCGACTTTTATATTCTCTTTTTCAAGTGCATCCGCCAGGTCAGTTGTTGCCGTTTTGTCCAGTATATCGTATATCTGTTTGGACTGTTCATTTTCAAATCTTGGTTGCATAGATAGAGCATCCTGTTCTATTTTTCCCTTGAAATAAAGTTGCGTCACATTTGGCAAGACCATATTTGTATTTATTGAACTTTCATTCGTGACCATATAAAACACGAGTCCTTCTACGGGCAATCGTACCATTCTTGCAAAGTAAATTCCGTTGCTTCCTCCATTGTCAATAAGTTTAGTGTTTCGCCTGCTCTTTGATATGTTGCATCCATAACCAAAGTAAGATTCTCCATTATAACCTTCCTCCTGAATTTGACTTGTAAACATTTTCTCTATGGTTGGTTGACGTAGGATGGTATGGTTTGTAAAACTGTTTATCCACAAGTACATTTCATCCAACGTTGCCTCAAGCCCTCCATTCGCTTTTAAGTTCCAATAAGGTCCGCCACCTGCCTTGTCAAAATGTTGTTGATGTGTTCCCCATATTTTCCCATCCTGGTAGCCGATAGCGATAGTATCATTTGATGCCACTGGATATTGATAGCCGATATTTTTTATCCCTATGGGTTCAAACAAACTTGTTTTGAGAAACTGTTCATAATCAAGACCAGTTATCTGTTCAATGATTATTCCTAAGATGCTGTAACCTACATTGGTGTAAATGGCTTTGTCGCCGGGATTGAAGGCTAAAGGTTCTGCAAAAGCCCGTTTTAAAAAATCTTCTGTGCTTATTTTTTCATAGTCTCCACCATCCTGAGTTAAGAACTCATGAAAACCTGATGAATGGGTTAGTAATTGATGGATGGTGATGTTTGCTTTGTCAGCAGGTATAGTCGGAAAATATTTTTTTAGTTTATCCTCGGTAGATAGTTTATGCTGTTCTACCAGTTTCATAATGGCCGCGGCTGTAAAGGCTTTGGTAATGCTGCCGATAGAGGCTAAGGTACCTGGTGTGAATGGAATATGCTTGTCCTTGTCGGCCCAACCATATCCTTTGCTAAATATTTTCTTGCCGTCTTTTACGATCAAAAGACCGCCGGAGAAATTTTTTTCAAGAGCAAGATTTGTAAGATATTGGTCTATGAGTTTACTTGTATCGTTGTTGATTTCTAAACCACTGGTTCTGCTCTCTGGATTATATGCCTGGTTGCTGTGTAAACAGGTGGCCTTCAGGCTAACTGCAATGGATAGAAGAAATAGGATTTTCATGTTCTCAATTTTATTTTGAGATGGAAAAGTAGGGTACAAAAGACTGATTTAAGCGTTATTTAGTGTTAATAATGGTTAAGCATCCGTCCGGTGTGATAGGGTAGTTGGTTCAATTTGAGGATTGGCAATTGCCTGCATTGAGCCTGAATGCTAATCTGGAATTTTCGGGATGATTAGTATCAGGTAACCCGCTGATGGGTATCATAAATATTTTTTCTGGTTGTCAGAACTTTGCTCCGGTAACTTAGATAATAAATCTTATGAAAAATATCTTATTTGTATTCGTAGCCTTTTGTGCAATTGTTTTTTTGTCTTCTTGCGGAATTAATGCCGGAGTAATTTCTAATCTCAATTCAAACGCAACTGAGGTGCAGTTATCGAGCAACAATTTTAAAGTAGTGGACAAGATCAACGGTAGCGCCAAGGTTAGTTATGTGCTTATGTTTGGGGGTATGAACAAAAAGCAACTGTTTGAAAATGCCTATTCGGCCATGATGGACAAAGCAAATCTGAATGGCAGCGCACGTGCAGTGATCAACATGGTTACGGAAGAACATATTGGCGGAGTGCCTCCGTTTTATTACACAAGGACAGTGACGGTAAGTGCAAACGTAATTGAGTTTACAAAGTAATAAGCAGCAGAATTTGCCGCTATTATTTCAGATGGGATCATTCCGGGGAGCAGTTATGTCTGTTCAGCTATACTCGTCCGAAAGTTGTCTCAATGTTTGGTTTCGGTGTTCGTCATCGTTTGCGTATTCATTGTATTGATACCATCGTTAGGGCATGCTGAAGGCGAGAGATTGATCGAAATTATCAAAATGGCTTGACCATAATTTTACCGATGTCGTATTTCATAGTTTATTAATCTTCAAAATAGCTAACGGCGGAAATGTGGTAAAATAAGAAGCAGGTAAGATTTTTGTTTTTAAACCGGATTGAGCGAAGTTATTTCTGTATTCATTTATGTGCTTGAAATCCGAAATGATCCCAACTCCGCCATTTTTTAGAACCCTCGATATTTCTGAACACGCTTTTTTTCTGTCTTCGCTATTGTAAATGTTGTGCAAACATAAATTGCTGATGACGATGTCAAATGTATTGTTGGCAAAACTCATTTGTATAGCATTGTCATTTTTGATCTCAACCTTCTCTTTGACGCCTTCAAGAACAACATTGTCTAATGTATTTTCCATTTTATTTTTTGTCAGGTCTTCCATATTCCAGATGTCAATACCAATTGCTTTCCCGGTGGTCAGTCTTTTGGCTGCACCTATTACTAATAATCCTCTTCCTGTCCCTACATCCAATACCATTTCGCTGCCATTCCAATCAATCATGTTTAAAATACGATCTCTGTGTTTAAGTTTTCCATAGACAGAATACAATATCATCCAGACAGCCATCAGTCCGCATGCTATGCCCATCCAGAGAAAACCCGATATGGCAATAATAACGGGTCCTATTTTGATTATTGGGAAAAAGATAGGTCCCAGGAAGCCTATGACACTAAAAATAATCAGATTTCGTATCACGTGTGGTGCATCTATTCCGTAATCAATTTTCTTCATTTTCTTGTCTGATTTATATGCATTTAATATGGATAGTTTTGTGTTCAATTTGTTATACCAATGTAACAAATTATCAACCGTTTCACTAGCTATCTTCGCCGACCATCGGGCGTGAAGCTGATTTCCAATCCTTAACAGCTTTTCATTTTGTAAGAAATTTTGAACCAATTATGGCTTCGCTTCCTTCCCAAAGGGCTTTTGCTTTTTGTTCGTCGTAGCTATCCGCAGATGACTGAGCAAGCTTGTCTTTATCATAGTATAGCCCACTTGTGGTAATCGCATCAATTAATCGCACAACAGATTTTGCGGAAGCTCTTGGATTGTCTGACAAACCGATAATTTTGAAAATAATATCTAAAAACTTTCGGTATAAATTTTCGCCTGACGTATGCTTTCTGCCCAGATTTGTGGTAAGCATTAACCCGGGATTAATGGCATTCACTAATGTTTTTATGGGTAGCCCTTTGGCTTTAAACCTTCGGTCCAGTTCATAAGTAAATAATATATCACAAAGTTTGGAGGTCGCATAAAAAGATTGCGTTTGCTTCTGCAAAGTTGTATTTTCATCGACTTTTGGATAGGCCAATTCAGGTACAGGTTTGAATACGGCTTTAGCAAATGGTGATTTGTTTTTGGGGTTGTGCAATTCGCTTGAAATCATTACAATTCTTTCAAGGGTATACTTTTCAAGCAATAAATTGGTGAGCAGAAAATGTCCCAGATAATTGGTTCCGAAAGTTTCTTCAATACCATTTTTTGTAAACCGGAATGGCCCTTCGTAAGATATTCCGGCATTACAGTCAAGCGCATAGATAGTTTCGAAATCCTCTAATCCGTCCACAAAATTTCGTATGCTTTCAAAATCCGCCAGGTCAAGTTTCCTGATTATAAATTCTTTGTTCTTGTCAAATTCAGGAAATTCGTCAATAGCTTTTTGCGTTTTTTCAATATTTCGACAAGCCATGACAACGCTGTAATCTAAATCAAGAAGATATTTTGTGGTCCATAAGCCAAGACCACTATTTGCACCTGTTACGATTACGTTTTTCACTTTCATGATTTTGATTCCGATTTCTTTTCATTGCTTTATTATTTCCTTTACACCATGTTGTCCGGCAACTGTCACTTTCAGTAAATAAGTTCCGGTTGGCAAATTTTCATCCAAATCTAGTTTGAGTTTTTCATTTGCTTTAACGTTTGAAAAGCCTTGAGAAAATATTTTACATCCATTCATTAAATACAAGTCGAGATTGCCTGTGCCGTTTTCAGATGGGTTAAATTGAATGTATATTTTATCGTGAAAAGGATTCGGAAACACTTCAATATTGAAATTTGGGGGGTCTTCAATATATGAAGTAGTATTGCAAAGAACACATGTTTTAGTATAGATAATACTTGTGTCAATAGTGATGAGCGAATCAAATAGAGCTCCTGAGAGGCAATCACCTTTCAATTCATAGTTTAACCAGGGAAGTAAATATCGGTTAATAACTATGTGTTGATCCGCACGCGTTATAGTTGGCTGGGGAGTGCATGTTGCTTCGCCAAAAGTGCACAGGAAATTATTATCAGCCATCTGGCAATGGCTTCCGCCATTAATACTTACAAAAGTTTTGCAACTGCTTTGCAAAGAGTCATACATCGGTATTTGATGAGCAGAAGCAGGTGTAATGCAATCATTTCCTCCGGCAAAGATCAATGAAGGGATATGTAGACTTGCCGCTGCCTGGATAGCCGATGGATTAGTTTCGGCTGGCGCGAGAGTTGCTATCGTTTTTACTGCAGGACTAAACTGTGCGGCCAGAAAAGCAGAACCGCCTCCCATGCTATGCCCCATAACACAATTCATCGAGTCAATACGATGATAAAACAAAGAGGACTTGTTTTGGCCAAGCGCACTTAATTCAGAAATTATAAAAGCTATATCTTTTCCAAATTCAGAATGTGATGGTGCTAAACTTGTTTCTGTTTTAGGAAATGCAATAAAATATCCTTCAGGTACGACAGCTTCCCATATATTCTGATAAGCGTCCCATGTCATTACAAACCCGTGTCCGAAACTAAGAACAGGAAATTTATCATTGTTAGCTGTTGTAACCGGTACATTATTTCCGGCCACATCAGCCGGATAATATACTTCAGTAGGAACATTGCGGTTGTTTCGACTTGTATCTATTAAGTTGATTGTAATATGCCCGATTTGAAATGGTTGTGCAAAAAGATTATTGTGTAGCAGAAATGCGATGACGATAAGTAAATTTATTTTCATTTTCTAAATTCAATGATTATAGTACTGAATCTGTACTTTTATTTTTGCTTACTCTTTTAGGTTTTCAGCGTCCCCGTTTTTTATTTGTCAAAGTTAGTTTTTCCAATCAGATTAAAGTTTGCTGTGTCACTAAGCATGAGGAATACCGTCTGTGAAGACGTAGTGCCGATGTTTAGGAGTCATTGTCTTTCGTCAGGGTGTTGTAGGCTGTCCTGTCTTTCGATTTTTCTTCGATTTATGATTGTTATTTTATCAAGTGGGTCAAGCAACCTCTGTTTTTCAATAAAAACCTCCTCGGCCATGTCAACTACCTTCCTGCATCCACTCAATAATCATCTGCCACGATGATGTATATCACCGCTCCTCCTGGGATAAAAAGTGAACCTTGCTCGGAAGTTTATAATCCGACCTTGGTCTACATCAATAGAAACTACAGTAATTTATGAAACATTCACTGCTGCTGAGACATGTCATTCCGTTTATACAATGGTATGCGCTGATGATATTGATTACCATCGGTATTGATTACCTGCTCCATCATTACCAATTGGCTGGTGTAGGTCGATATTTGGGTTATGTCGGCACCTTCCTCGTGCTCCTTTCCTTTGTTTATTCATTGCGAAAGCGCAAAATAATAGAAATGGGCTCGCCCAAAAAATTGCTTAAGATGCACGAGTATCTGGCATGGAGCGGTTCGATATTGTTGCTCGTTCATGCAGGAATCCATTTCAATGCCATTTTGCCTTGGTTGGCCGTAGCGATGCTGCTGATAAACGTGGCTAGTGGCCTGGTTGGCAAGTTCCTCTTGAAGCGGTCATTGGAAAGTTTAAAATCAAGCCGGCAAGCCTTGACGGACACGGGACTGGAAAAAGAAGCTGTGGATAAAAAGCTTTTTCTCGATTCTATAATGGTGGATGCCATGAAGCAATGGCGGACAATACACTTACCGATAGCCTTTATATTCGGCTTGTTTTCAATTCTTCATATCATCACCGTATTCATGTTTAGCAAATGAAAAACCTAATCTTCACTGGAGTCGTAGCGTCCGCCGTTTTTATCTTTTTAATGGTGCAGTATCCGCATAGTCTGCTCAGTCCCGGCGAAGTATCGCAGGGGCACCAGGACATTAAACAGCAATGTTTCTCATGCCACCAAGCTTTCGGGGGAATCGAAAACAAGAAGTGTATCGCTTGTCATGCCTTGACGGATATCGGAAAGGATTCGATCCGCGGCGGCACCGGTAGCATTGCCATGGGCGAAAAGGTACTGTTTCACAAAAACCTTGATAAATACGCCTGTACTACCTGCCATACCGACCACGCTGGCCTGAACCCTGGATCTGCATTGAAAGGTTTTGAGCATGAAATGCTACCGGAAACGATCGTGAATGATTGCATCGCTTGCCACCAAAAACCACAGGATAAACTTCACCATCAATTGACGGATGCTTGCGCAAAATGCCATACCACAAAGGCATGGTTACCGGAACTTGCTTTCAACCACGATATGGTGCAGCCAGCCGATAGAAAAAATTGCGTGGGCTGCCATGAAACACCTACCGATACATTTCACAGCACAGTGAAAGGTGAATGCACGAAATGCCATACCACTGATAAATGGGTCCCTTCTACTTTTGACCACTCTGCTTATTTTGTGCTGGATGGTGACCACAATGCCAAGTGCGCCACCTGCCATGTGACCAATAATTATAGCACCTACACTTGTTATGGTTGCCATGAACATACGGCGAGCAATATCCTTCAGGAACACAGGGAGGAAGGTATCGTCAATTTAACCAACTGTGTATCCTGTCACAAGAGCGCCAAGAAAAATGAAGGTGGGGAGGGCAGTCGGGAAAAAGGTAGGGAAGGAGGCGATGATGATTGATTAAGGTCTTAGAAAATCAGACCTTCCTTTTTTTTTCTCTTGTTAATGAAATACAACAACACCAACGAAACAACAAAATGTTGCGAAATAGGCTTCAATGCGACGTTTAAATAATCAATCTCTGGCTAACTTGTCAATATTACTTTCAGTGCCTTTTCTTTTCCTGCATTTCCGAAAGTTTCATACGCTTCCATGATTTGATCCAGTTTGAAATGATGAGTGATCAGTTTGTTTGGATTTATTTTTTTGGATTGTACAGTTTTTAAAAGCATTGGAGTAGTAACTGTATCGACTAGCCTGGTAGTGATGGTGACGTTGTGTGACCAAAGAGTTTCAAGGTGGAGTGTAACACTTTTACCATGAACTCCAATATTGGCAATATGCCCTCCGGCAGCAACAATTGACTCGCATAGTTCAAATGTTGGGGCTACACCAACAGCTTCGATGGCTGTATCTACACCCATGTTGTTTGTCAGCTTCATGATTTTTTCAACCGCTTTGCCATCACTGCTGTTTATGATATGTGTGGCACCGAATGTTTTTGCCACCTCCAGGCGGTTGTCATCAACGTCGATCATGATAATTTCAGCAGGAGAATAAAACTGAGCAGTCAATAGTGTAGCCAAACCAATAGGTCCCGCTCCCACTATAGCTATCGTGTCACCGGGTTTTACTTTGCCGTTCAGCACACCACATTCAAAACCGGTTGGCAAAATATCGCTTAACATTACCAATGCTTCCTCATCTGCACCTGCAGGAATAAGGTAGAGACTAGTATCCGCATAAGGAATTCTTACAAACTCCGCCTGACATCCATCGATTAAATTTCCCAATATCCATCCGCCTTTTTCACAATGTGAATACATTGCCTTCTTGCAAAATGCGCATTTGCCACATGAGGTGATACAAGAAATAAGAACGTGGTCGCCCTTTTTGAAATTCGTAACAGCACTTCCCAGTTCCTCAATTATTCCGACCCCTTCATGTCCAATAATTCTTCCGTCCGTTACAGTCGGAACATCGCCTTTCATGATATGAAGGTCAGTTCCGCAAATTGTGGTTTTCAGAATTTTTACAATAGCATCCGTAGGCTCGATTATCGTTGGTTTGGGTTTGTCTTCCCATGCTTTTTTTCCGGCACCATGATATACTAATGCTTTCATGGTTGAGTTATTCTTATCATTTGTAGGAGATATTAATGGCTTTGCGGTTTTGACCGGAGTTGCTAAATTTTCCATTATATATTGGTTTTTATATGAAGATTTTTATTTTATAAAGTTCAGCATTTCTAAAACGGAGATGTTATACTATTTTCGAAAATAGTTACATAATTCTCACATTAAATTGGGCGTAACTTCTATTGTTATTGACCGCGTAATCCCTAAATGAAAGCGCGCCATAGTGATGCAGCATAAAAGTTATTTCATCAATAGGAGCTATGATCCCTGTTAAATTTGATGCTGCCGAAAAACTTCCGATTAATGTTCCTTTCCCCTGATAATTGACAATCTGCCTTTTCAAATCTTCCAGGTCGAGGAGACCTTCCTATGAAAGGGCAATAGGAACAACCTCAAATTCACCTTCCCGTGTATATATTGCTGAAATGATCCAGCACTATAATACGGTAGCTAATGCATAAATCATTAGGATAATGACTTTCGGTTTTGACATGAATAATTCGTATCTTTGCTGCTCATTTAATAATTTAATCATGAGTAAAGGAACCGTAAAGTTTTTTAATAATGCCAAGGGATTTGGATTTATCACCCCTGACGATGGGGGTAAGGATGTCTTTGTCCATATGAATGGTTTGTCAGATGACGTGAGAGAAGGAGACAAAGTATCGTTTGATGTGGAAGAAGGAAAAAAGGGCTTAAATGCTATAAATGTCAAAATCGTTTAATCACTAATTTGATTAACCGGCATTAAAAGGACCTGTCATTTTTGACGGGTTTTTTTTTGACGTTCAACTCCTGACAGAATGTTTAAGGTTTAATATGTGAATGTAAGTTTAGGTTACGCGTATGTACTACACTTCAACCAAAGTGGAATTGAATCGGGCTATCAGTCATTTTTTTGAAGGCTCATGGTAAAGAGTCATTCCATCGCAACTAAATTTTTTTGTGATGAAGAGCTTGAGATTAATTCTATCCCTGACGTTTTTAATAAGAGCTGTATGCGCAGTGTTATTTGTGTCATTTCACAAAATCCTTGTGCGCACAAGAGAATTTACTTTTCCCGTCCCCGTAAAACCTGTTCTATGTCTTCCAACGTGAATCCCTTTAATTTCAACAAAATCAGAAGGTGATATAACAAATCGGCAGCCTCATTTTTAAATAGTTCAGGATTATTATCCTTTGCTTCAATGATCAGTTCAACAGTTTCTTCGCCTACTTTTTGAGCTACTTTATTAAGACCACTTTTATATAGTTTGTTTGTATAAGAATTTTCATCATTATTTTCAATCCGCTCACGAATGGTTTGTTCTAAACGATATAAAAACCCTTTAGATGTTTCGAAAGGGAAACAGGAAACAGCACCTGTATGACATGTCGGTCCGTCTGCTTTTGCAAGGATCAATACTGTATCATTATCACAATCCGCGTTAACACCGTAGACCCAAAGAAAATGACCGGATGTTTCGCCTTTTGTCCATAAACGGTTTTTACTTCTACTGAAGAATGTTACTTTTTTCTCCGCAAGCGTTTTATCGTAAGCCTCTTCATTCATATAGCCCAGCATCAATACTTGAAGGCTCACAATATCCTGGATTATTACAGGCACCAGCCCGCTTGAATTTTCAAAATTTGGCTTCATAATCTAACGGGTATATTTTTGGTTTGCAGAAAAAATTTGAGTTCAGATATCGGAATTTGACCAAAGTGAAAAACACTTGCAGCTAAAGCCCCCGTGGCCTTGGTTTGAGTAAAAACATCAGAAAAATGGTTTTGGCTTCCTGCACCACCAGAAGCAATGACAGGTATGGAAACTGATTCAGCAATAAGTTTGGTAATAGCTAGCGCAAAACCGTTTTGGGTTCCGTCATTGTTCATTGATGTCAGTAATATCTCACCACTCCCCATTTCTAATCCTTTTTTGGCCCATTCTATAGCACTAATGCCCGTTGCCACTTTTCCTCCGTTTCTAAAGACCATCCATTCATTACTTATGAATTTGACATCGATAGCTAATACCACACATTGGTTTCCATAATATCGGGCAATTTCTGATATCAATTCCGGTCGTAAAATAGCAGAAGAGTTTATGGTGATTTTATCCGCTCCGGAATCAATTATGGCTTTGGCATCTTCCAAACTATTAATACCACCTCCAACAGTAAAGGGTATATTGATTTCAGATGCTATTCGAGTTACTAAGTGTGTAAGCGTTTTTCTATTTTCAAGAGTTGCTGTAATGTCAAGGAATACCAGCTCATCTGCACCCTCTTCAACGTATCGTTGTGCCAGTTCTATGGGGTCCCCCGCATCTTTGATATCTTCAAAGTTGATTCCTTTTACAGTTCTTCCGTCTTTTATATCCAGGCATGGGATAATTCTTTTCTTTAACATAGGGCACTTAATTCTTTAAGGTTGACGGTTCCTTCGTAAATCGCTTTTCCAATAATCGCTCCTTCACATCTCATTTCTTTTAATTGTTTCACATCTTCAATTGTAGTAATTCCCCCGCTTGCAATCAGGGTGATTGTGGTTTTTGACAGAATCTCTTTGTAAAGATTAAATGATGGCCCTGATAGCATTCCGTCTTTATCAATGTCTGTAACAATACTGTACTTTGCGCCGTTTCGGGCATAGTCCTGAATAAAGGAAATAACATCAATATTGCTGTTTTCCTGCCAACCATGAGTAGCTATTTTTCTTTCTTTACAGTCGGCACCCAAAATAATTTTATCGGCTCCGTATTTTTTTATCCATTCCAACATCAATACCGGATTTTGGACGGCAATACTTCCCACTGTAATCTGCTTTGCGCCCCATTCAAATGCGATTTTTACGTCTTCTTCAGATTTAATACCCCCACCGATATCAATGTTTAGATTTGTATTGGACACTAACTTTTCCAACGTTCTGTAATTGACCATTCGTTTGGCTTTGGCTCCATCCAGATCAACTACGTGAAGGTATTTCATGCCTGCATCCTCAAACATTTTGGCCACTTCTAAAGGGTTTTCATTGTATATTATTTGAGTGCTGTAATCACCCTTAGTAAGGCGGACACATTTTCCATCTAGTATATCTATGGTCGGAATAATCCTCATAAATTCAAAAAGTTTTTCAAAATCTGAATTCCGGGTTGTGCAGATTTTTCAGGATGAAATTGAGTGGCATAAAAATTGTCTTTCTGCAAGGCAGCGCTGAAAGGCAAAATATAATCGTTTATTGCAATGGTTTCTTCACAGATTTCTGCATAGTAGCTATGCACAAAATAAAAATCGTTTTGAGCCGTAACACCACTAAATAATTTGCCTTTTATTTCGATCAAGTTATTCCATCCGATGTGTGGAACCAGATTTTTCGGAGGGAACTTCAATACGTTGGCCGTAAAGATGCCTAATGCTTCTGTATCGCCTTCCTCAGAAGATTGACAAAGTAATTGCATGCCCAGGCAGATACCCAAAACAGGTTGTTTTAAGGATTTTATGACATCGTCTAATCCTTTTGCTTTGAGGTAATTCATAGCTGTTGATGCTTCTCCAACGCCGGGAAAAATAACTTTGTCGGCTGCTTGAAGCACTGATATGTCGTCCGTTATCCTCGTCTCATAGCCTAGTCGATTAACCGCATTTTCTACAGACGTGGAGTTGCCTGCATTGTATTTGAGTATAGCTATCATAGAGTTCCTTTTGTACTCGGTATACTATAGTTATTTGTCCTGGCCACTGCCATTTTTAGCGCTTTGGCAAAGGCTTTAAACACTGACTCTATTTTGTGGTGTTCATTCTCTCCTTCGGCTTTGATGTTTAAATTGCATCTGGCCTGATCACTGAAAGATTTAAAAAAATGAAAGAATAATTCTGTAGGCACATCTCCGATTTTTTCTCTTTTAAACTCGGCATCCCAAACCAACCAGGGACGGCCACCAAAGTCAACTGCAACTTGCGCCAGGCAATCGTCCATAGGTAATAGAAAACCATAACGTTCAATTCCTTTTTTGCTTTCCAGGGCTTGTAAAAAAGCATCGCCCAGGGCAATGGCTGTGTCCTCTATTGTGTGGTGTTCATCGATTTGTAAATCACCTTTCACCTGTATTGCTAAATTGATATTTCCATGTTTTGAAATTTGTTGCAGCATGTGATCAAAAAAAGGCAAACCTGTGTCAATCGAGGATTGTCCGTTGCCGTCCAAATTCACTTCAACATGGATCTCGGTTTCAAGCGTCTTCCTGTGGATTTTTCCGATTCTGGGGATAGCTTTCAGGTATGTGTAGATTTCGTGCCATTCGGAAGTGATTAGTGTGGCATTCGCTGTTTTGTCGGCAGTGATAAGAATAGATTTTGATCCTAAATTGGCGGCCAATTGTAAATCTGTTTTTCTATCTCCGATGACAAAGGAATTTTCCAAATCATAATCACCGTAAATGTATTTACCCAACATCGCCGTTCCGGGTTTTCGAGTGGGTTTATTTTCATGTTCAAACGAAGGGTCAATATAAATATCAGCGAACTCTACACCTTCGTTTTTGAGCGTTTTAATAATGAAGTCCTGAACCGGATAGAATGTTTCTTCAGGGAAAGAATCTGTTCCTAATCCGTCCTGATTACTTACCATGACTAGTTCGTAATTCAGCTCTTTCGCCATTTTTGAAAGACAACTGATGGCAAAAGGAAGAAATTCCAGCTTTTCAAAACGATCAATCTGGAAGTCCGCAGGTTCTTTAATGATAGTCCCGTCTCTGTCGATAAATAATACTTTTTTAGCCATTGGAGATTTCGCGTAGTGCTTTTAGTAATTGTTTGTTTTCTTGTGGTGTGCCAATTGTAATTCGTACACAGTTATTTACAAGCGAATTTCGATTCCTGATGATGATGTGTTTTTCAATAAGTCGGTTGTATAGATGATTCGCATCATCAACGGCTACCAGAAAGAAATTCGCGTCTGAAGGATATATTTTCTGAATACATTTTATCTGTTGAAGCTTTTGTTTCAGTTTCTCTTTTTCTATTAATATTTCGCTTACTTTCTGATTGTATTCTACTGGCTTACGTACTATATCCAGGCCTGCCTGCTGATTAATAGCGCTGATGTTGTACGGAGACTTTACTTTGTTATAGTAAAAAAGGATATCCTCATTCATATACGCCAATCCCAAACGAATTCCTGCTAACCCCCAGGCTTTGCTTAGGGTCTGACTAACGATTAAATTGGGATAGGTATTTATCTTTTCAATAAAAGAAGGCTGCGAACAAAAATCAATGTACGCTTCATCGATCAACACTATGCCCTTGCAATGGTTGAGAATATATTCAATATCCTCTGTATGAAACAAATTTCCGGTAGGGTTATTAGGTGAACAAATAAAAATGAGTTTCAGCTTTTCGTCAGAAAGAAACGGATGTAAATTATTTATGTCTATTTGAAATTCGGTGGTCAGGGGTTGTTTTATTAATTCCACTGCATTGATATTGGCCGATACTTCATACATTCCATACGTTGGAAAAAAAGTTAAAGCTTTATCCTTGTGCGGTTCGCAAAAAATTCGAAACGCTAAATCAATGACTTCATCACTCCCGTTTCCAATAAAGATCTGATTGGACTTGACTTTCTTCAATTCAGCTAATTGTTGTTTCAGTGCAGATTGATGGGGATCGGGATAGCGATTATAGATTCCGTATGGATTTTCGTTGGCATCCAAAAAAACACCTTTCCTCCCAGGATATTCTTCGCGGGCACTTGAATACGAAACCAGATTCTGTATATTATGTCTGACGAGCTGCTGTATGTTATTGTCCATCTTTTATTTTTTTTAGTCGTATGGAAACGGCATTTTTGTGCGCGATTAATTGTTCGGCTTCAGCCATTACTTCGACCGTTTTACCTATATTCTGGAGTCCTTCTTTGCTGATATGCTGAAAGGTTATTTTCTTTACGAAGCTGTCTAATGAAACACCACTATAACTTCGCGCATAACCATTTGTGGGCAAGGTGTGATTGGTTCCGCTGGCATAATCGCCTACACTTTCGCAGGCGTAATTTCCAAGGAAAACAGAACCGGCATGTTTGATTCTGTTTGTATAATCTTCCGGCTTATCGAGAGCTAAGATTAAATGTTCAGGCGCATAGAAATTACTAAAATCAATGCACTCATGTATAGAATTGAAAACAGCCGAAAAGCTGTTTCTCAATGCCTTCTCAATTATCGCTGCTCTGGGCAAGTGACGAAGTTGCTTTACTAAAGCGATGTTAACTTTTTCAACAAAGTCACGATTATCAGTGAGTAAGACTACCTGACTGTCTTCTCCATGCTCAGCCTGAGCGAGTAGATCCGAGGCTACAAAATCCGGATCCGCATTTCCACTGGCAATCACCAGCACCTCACTGGGGCCGGCTGGCAAATCAATAGCTATACCATTTTTTTGAATGCGTTCTTTGGCTTTGGTTACATACTGATTTCCAGGACCAAAAATTTTGTCAACTTTTGGAATACTACCTGTGCCGTAAGCCAAAGCGGCTATGGCCTGAGCACCGCCCACTTTGAATATTTCGGTGATTCCCAGAAATGATGCAGTATATAAAATGGCCGGATTTATTTTTCCGTTTTTATCTGGTGGCGTACATAATACGATGCGGGTACATCCGGCAATCAAAGCTGGTACAGCCAGCATTAAAAGCGTAGAAAATAAAGGTGCTGATCCCCCTGGGATGTACAAGCCAACATTTTCAATGGCTACAGTTTTTCGCCAACAGATAATACCCTGCATTGTTTCTACAGGCGATTCTGACTGTATTTGAGAACTGTGAAAAGTGCGGATATTTTCGGCAGATACGGCGATGGCCTCTTTTAGTTCTTGTGGGATGTGCAATCTTGCAAACTCAATTTCTGAATTGGTCACCTTTAAGCATTCAAGACTTACTTTATCAAACCGCAACGTAAATTCTTTTACTGCATTATCGCCTTCAAGACGTACCCGCTGAAGGATGGTTTCTATTTTTTCGTCCAGATCTTCAGATGGAAGGATTGGCCTTTTGCAAAGGTTTTCCCATTCTGAATATGGAGGATTGAAGAAGGTATTCATTATTTACTATTTCGTTTTAAAGAATCATTTTTTCAATCGGAACAACTAATATCCCTTCAGCACCTGCTTCTTTCAATTCATCTATGATGTCCCAGAATTTGTCCTCGCTGATTACAGAATGTAAACTGCTCCAGCCTTCTTTTGCCAATGGAAGAATCGTTGGGCTATTCATTCCGGGAAGTATGCGTATGATTTTTTCAAGCTGTTTATTTGGGGTATTGAGCAGGATATATTTATTCTCCTTTGCTTTTAGAACGGACCTGATCCGGAATAGCAACTTATCTAAGATTAATTGTTTGTCTGCATCCAAATTCTGAGTGGCTACCATCACAGCCTGACTGTTTAGTATTTTTTCCACCTCTTTTAACCCATTTGACAATAAGGTGCTGCCACTGCTTACAATGTCGCAAATACCATCCGCCAGACCGATACCCGGAGCAATTTCCACGCTTCCGGAAATGACTTCAATGGTCGCGTGAATATTATTTTTTTGGAAATAAGCTTTAAGAATATTAGGGTAGGAGGTGGCCACCCTTTTGTTGTTGAAAAAGTCCGGACCTGTGTAGCTTATTTCTTTCGGAACTGCGAGACTCAACCGACAAGCTGAAAAGAGCAGCTTTTCGATGATGTTGATGTTTTTCTGACTTTCAAGAAATACATTTTCACCTACGATACCAATGTCCACAACCTGCTGCTCCACGTATTGTGGAATATCATCATCGCGAAGAAAAAGAATTTCAATGGGAAAATTACTTGATTCGGAAATCAGTTTTCCACCTCCGTTTGGAAATTTGATCCCACATTCACCCAGGAGTGAAATGGATTTTTCACTTAGTCTGCCACTTTTTTGCAGGGCGATTTTCAATTTACTCATTTTGATTTTTTTAGAATGTTTGAGTAAATCTAAATCCGGGAAAAGCGCAAAAAAAAATCCCGTTTGATTTACTCAAACGGGATTTTAAGATATTTTTGATTTACATCATATCATTATCGGCTCGCTTGAGTGCAAGTATGACAATGATGATGATGCAATAAATTAAACATTTTATGTTTTATTTTATAATGGGCCAAAGATAAGGAGTTTTTTTAAAAATCCAGTTTTTTTTGTTTCTGATAGACTTGCTTTGCTGTCCTTAATCTTCAATAGAACCTATATTGACTTCTCCTGCTCGCTTGTAATTGACAATACTCACTCTTGTTATTGTGACAGTAGCGTCTGCTAGTGTTAATTCTGCAGGAGCCCCTTCGCTAGCCATCTGTGGTCAGCTCACAAGTATATCAAGATGCCTTTTCAGCTGGTAGACTTTCAGTATTGATCGCATGTAGCAAATGGTATCCGCATTTATTGCTGCTGCCATAATGGGTTCTTAATACTTTACAACCGGGACAGTTTTCGTGAAATCCTTACCTGTAATTCTGATATAGTACAAGCCAGGAGGGAAGTCTGTCAAACATATCCTATGAGCTGTTCCGTTATCGACAATGCCAGTTTCACTCAGGAGCACAATGCCCGGAATAGCCATCAGCTGAACACTCGATATGGAGTTTCCTGTACAGATTATATCAACAAAATCATTTGTAGGATTTGGTGATGCTATGATTGTATAAGATTCAGCAGGATCGTCGGAAGAGGTGATGATAGTAACCAATACCGAATCTATCGCTGTACAACCTGCATTGTTTGTTACAGTGACTGTATAGCTTCCGGCTGAATTGATCACGATGGTAGGCGTAATCGCTCCCGTTGACCAGATATATGTTAGGTCTGGGCCTGTTGCATCCAGTGTTACATCCTCACCGTCCTGCAGTGTTATATCAGCTCCTAAGTTTACCACTGGTAGATCGTTTACAGTGACGATAGACTCAACCGTTGTGCTGCACCCGAGCGAAGTCCCGGTCACGGTGTAGACTGTGTTTTCCTGAGGATTGACTTCGATACTTTCTGCTGTCGACCCATTACTCCACGCATAAGTCTCCGCTCCGCTTGCAGCCAGTATAGCAGATTGACCTGAGCAAATAGTAACATTATTTACCTCTACGATTGGAAGTGGGTTCACTATGACTTGTGCGTACACAGTATCAGAAACATATCCGGCCATCTTTCCATTGACACTATACGTTGTGGTCTCAGTCGGACTTACTGTGATGCTGCTTCCTGTAGCGCCATTACTCCACTTGTAGGTCGCTGCACCACTGGCTAACAGAGTCACAGAATCCCCTGAACAAATAGTTGCACTGTTGACCGTCACTACAGGAATCGGAGCAACGGTAGGGCAACCTTCAGGAAAATAAAGGTCGATGATATTCTGCATCGCTTCAACAGCCATCGTACCATGCGTCTCATTGTATAAGGGCAGCCACACATTGTACCATCCGGATCCATAATCCGGATCACCGCCTGCCGGGACACTACCCCCAAAGAACGCCTTTGCGTGCACTTCAAATTCCGCATTGTTGCGTGGTATGATCGATTGATAATGGGTCAGCCGGTCACATATCAATTTGGACGGCTTGAGATCTTCTCCATTGATAGCCAGTCGTAATGCCGTGGAGTCTTTTGGGTGCAACCCCCAAAAATGAATGAGCGGACGCAGATCTGCCCCGGCAATTTTTGAAAACCGGAAAATCCTGCTGTCTGCTTCGTCAAGTCCATCACCCGGCACCTGGTTGATGAAATCCAACTGCTCTTGTTTATAAAACGAATCAATCAATTCCCAGCCAAACAGTGCTGCCATTTCTATATATTTCGCATAGCCTCGCTGTTGATAGCGCACTTCATCTTTTGTGGTGTTGGATATATCCATTGGATTACCGGCCCTGAAATTGGGCGTGACCATCCAGTTGAGTGCGGCCTGGTCACGGGTGATTTGCGGATTATTACCAAAAGACCTGCCCAGCGCTGTATCGATATTCATGCCGTACAGCCTGTTATAAATAGCTGCAGCCGGCACATTGACCGCCGCTTCCGTTTCGCCGGGAAATTTGCTGAACAACTGGGCATGTCCCATTTCATGAAACTCCGTTTCCCAGAACGTAACGCCCGGCCTTAAAAACCAGTGATTCTTGTTTCCGTTTGCAGCTTCCATAGGATTATACGTATTGTTGATCTGAGGATTGCCGATACCATAAAAGCCATACATAATATCTAAATCAACCTGTAAGTACAGGATCGTATTATTTCTAAGCAAAGGATAACCCAACAACGTGGAGACAACATCCATACGATTATCCCAATCCTGCATCAGAGTGACAGGGTCATCATAATTGTAAATCCAGCTGGTCGGTACCTGCATCATATATTTATCCGATTCAAAATCCGCCCACGGTGCAGGGTTTTTTCGTTGCACATCCTTCCATTCCTGTAAAGTCGTCTTATTAAAAGTCTTAAATGAAAAAAACGGAGCAGGCACTACATTGGTCAATTGGACTTCAACGATCCAAAGGTCAGCCTCATAAGGCGTGAGAATATAAATGCCGCCACCAAATGGATTGACTATCTGCGTGAGGGTATCCGTGATGGGGAAGGAATTAGTCACCCTAAAAAATCTCTTGACATTATTTCTGCCTTTGTGATCATAGGTATGCGCACCGACTAATATCATGAAACCCTGATTGATCATAGCTGCCGGAACTTTTACACTGCCTACGCTCCCCGGCGCAAGGTAGTACCCTGTAGGCCTGCGCGCAGGTGTGGATGACCACGCCGTCCTTTTGCCATACTCAGTAGGCATGGAAGCATTGATTTGAACCGTATAGGAGGTAGCCGGATCATCCGGTTCAGGGCATACCCCCGGGAAAAAATCAGCTGTCTGAAATTTTCTCCCTTCGAGGATGGAGAGATACTTTTTCACATTACCGGAGGTGTAGACATAATCCTGAATTCCTTGTTGTACTCTAAACACGGCCCTGACCAGTTCATACCCATCACTTGCACCAAACGTATTGGGGAATCCACCCTTGCTGGCGGCATTGAGAAATAGGGGTCCGTTATTGGATTCATAATAATCCACCAGATCGAATGCCTGGAGCACTAAGGACACGGTGTCTCCGACGACGAATATGTTTTCCTGGATGGTATCAGCGATGGCATTGATCTGTGCATTGCTCAACGGGGATGTACCGGAGAGATGATCTTTTATCGCCTTCATGGCCCATGACAGCCTGCCAATGGATTCAGTGGCGTCAGCAATCTGGTAATAGCCTGATTTGTGGATACCAGGCGCAGGATCTCCAAAGGTTGCATTATTGAAGGTGATCGTACCGGTTTGATTATAGAGATAGCTAAACATCCCCTGAGCCCCATAGGCTACGTGACTTCTTTCCGGAAGGGTAAACATTTCACCTTCATCAGCACATAGTGTATATCCCGGAGGTCCCTGGGCCTGTGTAACCTGCATACACAGCAGCAAGATGAACACAAAAATTGCCACGAGAAAACGCTCGCTTTTAACTGTAAACATAATCCATCTGTCCTTTAAGGAAGGGTTCAGCTCATTCATTTGCGGTGTTGGTTGAAATTTGAAAACGAATGTAGGTGATATACTTTATGGGTGCATTTATTTTCCATCTAATCATGACCGGTAATTTTCCTATAAGCCTGCAAGTTATGCGCGACGCGATTCCGTCTGATTATTTTACGAGGATGTCTTAAAGTTAGGGAATTCTTTGAAGAGGTGACAGGCATCTTTTATCGTCATGTATCCCACTATTGTTTAACCATTATTCTACAACAAGTATGTTGCTGTTCGTCAGAAAAGTGTACAATATAAAGTCCACCAGGTAAATGAGAAACACTCAATTTATTTTGATTATTTGCTTGATATACAACCTCACCTAACGCATTTATGATTACTACCTTATAATCACCTTTACTATTTTCAGTTGAAATTTGTAATTGATCTGAAAATGGATTTGGAAAAATATCAACAGAAATATTTGCTTTATCCGTATCTTATATGATGCTGGAGGTTAAGCCACAATTCATCAGCAGATTTACATTTTCATGAATGAACAAATATCTTACCAGGATGGACGCAGTAGAGTCAGCAAATTTTTTGCGATTTAAATAACCAAATCGTACTGTTGAGTCACATTCAATTTGTAATCTATTGACGGTATTACCTGCTGATAAACTGGTGTGATTAAAGGTATTGTATCCACCATTGAAATAAGGGAAGCCACCCGTATTTGGCGATTGCCGGCTTGGAACAGAAGGGAAGCCGGCATTTGCGAGCATTGTCCCTAAGGCATTAATCCCTCTTAGAAGTTCTGCATGGGTTGAGCCACTAACATTTGTATTCACCAGATTCGCAATGGAGCTTGCCGCAATGTATGAAGGTGTGTTTAGCACACTGTCAGTGTTATTATAGTCTGCTCCTGACAGCCCATATCCTAATTCCAACCGATGTGGCATTTTACCGTGGCCGTGCAAATCAATATAAAGTGATTTATCCGAATATTGATTTTGAACTATAAACTGGGCGGTATCAATAAAATGCTGAAATTCTGTCCAGGCCGTTTCTGCTTCACTATTACCGCAGGCTCCATCAGCTAAATTGCGATTGCAATCTACCTTCGTTCGCTTCAAATAACAAATTATTAAATGGGGGTGACATCCGGTTAAATTGAAAAGAGCAGTATCTATTTGCCTGGCAAGTTCAATTGTTCTACCGTCGGTCACTGTTGTTGGATTGTTGCAGGTTCGATCAGGTATGCTTGCCGGGGCAACTAGCCCTCCATGGGGAACAGAAATAATAATGGGTAATGTGCCAATATGATATTGGGTATAGTTATGTACACCATATATTTCTTGTGCCTGTCCTTGAAAACAGATGAAGGATAAACCCAATAGGACGTAAGAATATTTTATTAATTTTCTTTTAGTCATTGGTGATGAAGGAGTTCATTTTTTACATTGTCCCAGCCTGGTGTAAATCACCGGTGAAGGTGAATAAAATTTTATGATTTATTAGGCTGTGTACGTTTCCATTTCACTTTTGTTTTATTGTTTTCATTTGTATCACATCAACTAAAAATGCAAATGCCATGGAGAAATAGATGTATCCTTTAGGTATTTTAAACTGGAATCCTTCGGCTAGAAGAGATACGCCTATCAACAACAAAAAGCACAATGCCAATATTTTAAAGGATGGATGCTTTCGAATAAATTCGCTTATAGGCTTCGAGGCAATTAACATAATCACTACCGTCACAATGACGGCTGTGTACATTACCCAAAGTTCCTGAACCATACCCACTGCGGTAATAATAGAGTCAATAGAGAAAACCAAATCCAATATTATTATTTCAGAAAGTAATCTTTTAAAGCTGCTGTTCCTTGGGACATTTGGCTTGTCTTCATTGGCAATTTCGGTTTTATGATAAATTTCTTTTGTGCTTTTATAGATTAGGAAAAGTCCCCCGAAAATAAGTATTAAGCCTTTACCTGAAAAGTCGGTGTCAAAAAGCGTAAAAAGGGTTTGGTCTAGTCTCAAAATCCACGCTATAAAAGCTAAGAGGGCTAGCCTCATTACCATCGCAAGGCCTATTCCCCAATATCTCAGTTTGTTTCTTTGGTTGTCAGGCAACTTGTCCGCCAAAATGGAGATGAAAATAATATTGTCAATACCAAGAATTACTTCCAGCGCAATTAGGGAAAGTAAAGGGATGATGGCTTCGGTCATATTTTGATTTCGTATGTTTACTAATTGCGATATTTTTCAATGAGCCTGCACCTGCTTTTACATGCTGTTTTTAGTGGCGGCTATTGAATCAAAAATTTACTCAGCAAAAAATGAAACGGCTCCGTCGTTTTTCCCGTCATTCATGTTGGCTTTAAATGTTTCATCCATCACAACTTTATACGTTGATGAAAACTTTTTTGGCTTAAGATAACGGGCGGTTATTTCAACCGAATTATCTATTCTGATTTTAATTTTTACATAATTAAAAACATAGCCATAAGAGGGATGATTAATTAACTGATTTTGTGAACTGGTCACAAATGATGGCACTTTTCCTTTGAACACACTCGAATCAAAATATTCATAAGTGTCCAGTTTCATCCCACCAATAGCATTGGGAGATTCGGGTTCTTCTTTTCCATTAGAAAACAGTTTACATTTTCCATAATAAATAACAGTCTTTACAGACTTTCCATCCTTGAGGGCTGTCATTAATTGTTCAAAATTATTGAGCTGCGTTTGTGCTGACAACGTATTGATAAATACAGACATTACCAATAGGGAGATGATTATTTTCATTGAGTATTGTATTTGTTGAGATAAATAGTCAGGATATTCTTCATTACAATATTCATTCTTGGATTTTCTTAGGATTTGGGACTTATCTGATCGAATCATCAAAGATAGGGTGGTTTTGGTGAACTCTTGTGAATTCTGTCGCCATTCCCTCTTAAAAAAATTTCATGTATAGAATAGTTGTAGAATGCTATTGGAAATCAGGCAGCACTATTTTTTCTCTTGTTGATAAAATACAACAGCACTAACGGAACAACAAGATGCATGGGAACAAGAGATAAAGAGTATTGAGTTGTTGCATTCGGAATGGCTGTAAACGGCAGCGCTACGGAAAGCAGCATTAGAATAATTGTAATAATGCTGAATATTCTAAATCCATTTTGGGTGTATTTCTCAAGAAAGAAAAATACAAGTGAGGCTATTAATGTAGGGACAATACTTGAAATGATAACAGGGACGACGGTCAATGGCTGAGCCGGCTGAATAAAAACATCATCCGTTATCGACCCCACAGCTTTAAAGGCAAAGAACAGAATGGAATTGATAATTGCTGAAACGGCAGCAGCTGTGAGGCCTGCCATCACCACTTGTTTGAAATTTAATTTGTTTTTCATTTTGATTATATTTTGAAGTGGAATTTTATTATCTTGATTTATGTACATCGTCCCAGGTATGAAGACAAATCACTTCGCCTTTTACAGTGCCTTTTGCACCTTCAAGGAAAGCAGGAGCAAGGCCCAGGGTAAACATGATCTTTGTTTTTATGTGTTAATTGATGAGTATATTAATGTTATATATTTAATGATTGAATACGCAACGGGTGTAACAAAAAATTTTATTTTAAGTTTTCAATGGTTTTATTCAACACTTTCATACAGATGTCTATGTCACTTTTACTGATACCTTTCAGGGCATCATCTATAGCGGCCTGACCACAAGCCATGGCGTCCTTTTCTATCGCCTTTCCTTTTTTGGTAAGTTGAATTTTGAATATTCTTCGGTCGGTTTCATGGTCCGCTCTTTCTACGATACCTTCTCGCTCTAATATGTCTATGATGCGGGTGACATTTGCCCTGTCCCGAAGTGAACCTACTGCTAATTCCTGTTGCGAACAGCCGTCATGCTGCCACAAATGCGTAAGCACTCTGAACTGGTCAGGAGTTATGGGCAGATCCTTCTCCTTCATGTGTTTAGCCAGTTGTCTGAAAACATAGGTATACGCTACGCCCAGGATTCTGCCATAAGATTTGTCAACCTGTGTCCTGTTCATCTGTAATTGTTAAATACGCAACAAAGGTACCAACAAATTTTAAACTTGCAACAATTATTTTTAAGATAAATAATGATGGATTATGTGGTCATGAGATTATACATTACTATTTAGTCCTTAGGCTCCCATAGTTCAATCTTATTGCCTTCTGCATCCATGATATGTATAAATTTTCCATAGTCGTAACTCGCCATGTCATCAAGTATGGTTACTCCGTTTTCTTTGAGCTTGTTGACAAGTCCTTCAATATTCCGGACCCGGTAATTAATCATGAAATCTTTTTTGGAAGGAGAAAAATAGGCATCTCCCTTTTTGAACGGACACCATTGAAGAGAGTTGATCTCATCAGGTCTGTCAATATTTCTTGATTCAAAGCTCGATGAACCCCAATCGTTTATTTCAATCCCTAAATTTCGGGTGTACCATTCTTTCATTTCCTTCAGATCATCTGAATAAAAGAAAATGCCACCTATGCCGGTCACTTTTGGTGTTATGTCATCCCGATTGTTATCGGGAGAAGTTGAATTGTCTGTTTGGTTATTTTGGTCTTCCATATTAATTTACAGGGTGGGTTTATAATTTGTTTGACATGCTAAAATCGAAGTGGAAAGGTGCAGGCCCTGACAAAAATACAGAATTCTGCTTTGTAATTACTGCTCACCAGTGATGGGTTGATAGTACAGCATCACTGCGCCGCAACTAAAGCAACTCACACCCAGCCACTCTCTTGTTAAAGTACACGTTGATTGAAATAATATCAGAGGGAGAGAGGGGAGAGATTTACTCAAATTCACAATGATCAATGGTTTTTTACTTTTCGTGAATTGCCCCCGACCCCTGCGTTCCTTCTTCGCTCATCCTAAACCCGGAAACGCCGGGGCGAATGATTTTCAAATAGAAAATGATTTTTACTTTCCCTGCTTTGCCCCCGACCCCTGCGTTCCTTCTTCGCTCATCCTAAACCCGGAAACGCCGGGGCGAATGATTTTCAAATAGAAAATGATCTTTACTTTTCCTGGTTTGCCCCCGACCCCTGCGTTCCTTCTTCGCTCAGCCTAAACCCGGAAACGCCGGGGCGAGTGATTTTCAAATAGAAAATGATCTTTACTTTTCCTGCTTTGCCCCCGACCCCTGCGTTCCTTCTTCACTCATCCTAAACTCGGAAACGCCGGGGCGAATGATTTTCAGATAGAAAATGATCTTTACTTTTCCTGCTTTGCCCCCGACCCCTGCGTTCCTCCTTCACTCAGCCTAAGCCCGGAAACGCCGGGGCGAATGATATCAAATAGAAAATGAACTTTACTTTTCCTGGTTTGCCCCCGACCCCTGCGTTCCTCCTTCACTCATCCTAAACCCGGAAACGCCGGGGCGAATGATATTAAATAGAAAATTAACTTTACTTTTGTTTGCCCCCGACCCCTGCGTTCCTTCTTTGCTCAGCCTAAACCCGGAAACGCCGGGGAAGGGGGGGGGGGGGGGGGGGGGGGGGGGGGGGGGGGGGGGGGGGGGGGGGGGGGGGGGGGGGGGGGGGGGGGGGGGGGGGGGGGGGGGGGGGCGAGTGATTTTCAAATAGAAAATGATCTTTACTTTTCCTGCTTTGCCCCCGACCCCTGCGTTCCTTCTTCACTCATCCTAAACTCGGAAACGCCGGGGCGAATGATTTTCAAATAGAAAATGATCTTTACTGTTCCTGCTTTGCCCCCGACCCCTGCGTTCCTCCTTCACTCATCCTAAACCCGGAAACGCCGGGGCGAATGATTTTCAGATAGAAAATGATCTTTACTGTTCCTGCTTTGCCCCCGACCCCTGCGTTCCTCCTTCACTCATCCTAAACTCGGAAACGCCGGGGCGAATGATATCAAATAGAAAATGAACTTTACTTTTCCTGGTTTGCCCCCGACCCCTGCGTTCCTCCTTCACTCATCCTAAACCCGGAAACGCCGGGGCGAATGATATCAAATAGAAAATGATGCTCCTTATTCAGTGATACTGTTACTTGAAATTGTGAAAGGAAGTTATTCTCTTTCAGAAAATCATTCGCCCCGGCGTTTTCGGAATGAGATCATGAATCCTTCGAATTAAAATGAGAATTATTTCGAATGTAGAAACGCAGGGGTTGGGGGCAAAGCAGGAAGGTCAAAAAAGCAGAGGTCGCATTAAACCTAGATCATTTCATTTTCTTTTTTTGTTCTCTTATGGAAATAATTATCCTTCTTATTTCTTCAATGACAGAATCCATTGAATGATAAATTTGCTCGTTTGTGAAACGAATTACGGTTACTTTATTTTCAGTTAATATTTCTGTTCTGTCATCATCATAAAATTGTTGACTTCTTTCATTATGGTATTTTCCATCGAGCTCAATTGAAAGCTTTAATTCATTGCAGTAATTATCTACCACAAAATTTTTCATTGGATGCTGACGTCTGAATCTTGCTCCTTCAACCTGCCTGTCTTTTAATCGATCCCAGAGAAATATTTCTGCTTCTGTTGGATTATTTCTAAGCAAGAAAGCATTAATGAAAGTTGACGGCTTTGCACCTAAATGCATATTTTTTCTCTTTTTTGCCATGGTTTTCAAAGGTGAATTTGAGTAGTTAAAAATAACGGGTTTATTTCAAATTTACAATATGCGTATTCTGGATTTTTACTTTTCCTGGTTTGCCCCCGACCCCTGCGTTCCTCCTTCACTCATCCTAAACCCGGAAACGCCGGGGCGAATGATTTTCAAATAGAAAATGATCTTTACTTTTCCTGCTTTGCCCCCGACCCCTGCGTTCCTTCTTCGCTCAGCCTAAACCCGGAAACGCCGGGGCGAATGATTTTCAAATAGAAAATGATCTTTACTTTTCCTGCTTTGCCCCCGACCCCTGCGTTCCTTCTTCACTCATCCTAAACTCGGAAACGCCGGGGCGAATGATTTTCAAATAGAAAATGATCTTTACTTTTCCTGCTTTGCCCCCGACCCCTGCGTTCCTCCTTCACTCATCCTAAACTCGGAAACGCCGGGGCGAATGATTTTCAGATAGAAAATGATCTTTACTTTTCCTGGTTTGCCCCCGACCCCTGCGTTCCTTCTTCACTCATCCTAAACTCGGAAACGCCGGGGCGAATGATTTTCAGATAGAAAATGATTTTCGTTTTCTCTTTTCTGTTTTTTGTGGTAATTACTCTCTACTTGGAAATCATTCGCCCCGGCGTTTTCGGAATGAGATCATGAATCCTTCGAATTGAAATGAGAATTATTGCGAATGTAGAAACGCAGGGGTCGGGGGCAAAGCAGGAAAATCAAGAAACACATGAGTCGGGGGCAAAGCAGGAAAATCAAGAAACGCAGGGGTTGGGGGCAAAGCAGGAAAATCAAGAAACGCCAGGAGTCGGGGGCAAAGCAGGAAAATCAAGAATGATTTCAGTTGCCCTGAAATACTTTGAAACTCCTGATTGAATATATCTATGGTCATGATTTATCTGCTATACAGCTTGTAGCGAAGATAGAAAAAGCAGTGGCGAAAACACTTTTTCATTTTTTTTAATTTGGATTAGTATGACTTTATTTAATCCACTGTTAGCACACGAACAAGATTAATTATTTCATCTTCTCACCCTTATTATTCTGAACCTCAATTCTATCTCGTACTGCCGCTCGGAGTATATCAACATTTATATCTTTCAGTGTTTTGAACTTAATGCAGTATCCGCTTACGCTCGCTTTGCCGAGTGTTTTTCCATACGTCTGGGCTAAGTAGGTCTTATCATCGATACCCATGATATAGACAGAGATTCCGGTTGTGTTGGCACTCATACCTATTTGATAAAATTCCCTGGTTGTTCCATCAGCATATTTTATGGTGTAGGATCCATAGCCTATATTAGGATTAGAAACAATTTTGCCTTCACTGTTTTTACCATCCAGGAACCATAGTTTACATGCTGGCATTACGTCAAGAATGATACGGTGCAACGCTTGCATGTCGCTACGTTTTAGTTCAGATTGACTGGTAATGTACTCTTTGATTTGTTCTTGTACGTTCATCTAAATATATAATTACAGGTTGCCTGGTTTGTCTTTTCATCCCGATAGCTATCGGGACACTATATTTTTACGGTATGTGATTGTGTATTTTCTTTTTAGTATCATTTCGATAAAGTGGCCAATAATTCTTCCAAATTATTCAATGTCATCGTATATCCTTCCTTAAAGCCCATTTCAATCATCTTCTCTAAGCGCGCAAGGGATTCATTATAAATAGTAACACTCACTTTTGTCGTTCCGTTTTGTTCGCTGAAAGTCAAATCCCATTCCGAACCCGGCAATTCAGGGTTTTCAGCTGCGTCTGCAAAGGCATTCAAGTATTTGAAATTGGTTTTTGGTGTAATGGAAGTAAATTTCTGAAGTAACCAGCGCTCTTGTCCTTCCGGGCTGACCATAGCAAAAAATCTTCGTCCGCCAACTTCAAAATTCATAAACTTTGTTTTTGAGGCAAATGGTTTAGGGGCCCACCATTGATCAAGGATTTCTGGTTTAGTAAATGCATCCCAGACCAGCGAAAGGTCTGCATCAAATTCTCTGGTGATGAATACTGTTTTCGCTGCTTTGTCAACGATAAAATCAAATAGCAAACTGTTGTTCATTTTTTCTGTTTTTTAATTGTGGATAATACATTGTCAAGTTGATTAAACTGGGTCTCCCAAATCTTTTTGAATTGTTCAATCCATTTGTCAACTTCTTTCATTTTGTTGGCGTTGATGTGATAATATATTTCTCTCCCTTTCTGTTCTTGCTTTACAAGTTCGCATTCGGTCAGCATCTGAATATGCTTTGAAACAGCTTGTCGGCTGCTGTGAAATTCTTCTGCAATCGCGTTTGGTGTCATGGCTTGTGCGGCAAGCAATAGCAAAATGGCTCTTCGCGTTGGGTCGGCTAATGCCTGAAATACATCCCGTCTCATGGTCATGAATGCTTAGTTATGCAATAAATCGGTTGCAAATATATATGCAACTATTGAGTTGCGCAAATTTATTTGCAATTATTTTTTTGCCCTGGTAGAATGTCGGGTATTTAGTCGAGGGTTTTGGGTTGTCTTCACATGACACCTGGGGTTTGACGGGCTAATGACGTGGCGCGTTAGAAAACGCTTACTGTCCGCAAACACTTAACTAAAAGACGAAACAGAAACATAAAACTTAAGACTTCCCACGCCATTTGATTTTGGTCTATGTTAGCCGTTCCTGCTACTCTTCCGGTAAAAATGCACGCCCCTTGTTAGCTGATGTTGTATCATCCTAATGCTTTCATCTACAAACGATTTAGGACTTCCAGAGTGAATCTCTACTCCATTTGATGATGCATTGCTTATCAAAAAAACAGAAAGCGGTTTATTCTTCTACCGCTTTCTGTTTTAGTTCAATTTATGTATTCACTTTTTCTCCGCAATAAAAACCAGGAAATTATTTTGTAATGAATACATGCCATCCATCACATCATACGGCTTTAAAGCATTGGCAATAGTATTTTCTACAACTTGTTTTTCGTTGCTGTTAAGCGCCATTGCTGCCGGACCTGTTCCCATAAAACTATTTATACCATCACTAAGGCTTGCATATAAAAACGGACATGCAACAGTGTTTTTATAGACAACTTTTAATCCTGCATTTTTGCAACTGCTTTCAATTCTTCCATCTTCCGAAAGTGCAAATGGCCCTGGTGTACCGGGGGGTGGTGGCGGCAATAATTTTCCGATTGCCTTCAATACTTCAGTGGCTTCACTGTTTTCGGGTTTATCCCAAATGCCGATTACGAGTTTGCCGCGCGGTTTTAAAACACGTGTTGCTTCTGCTAACGCTTTTTCAAAACTGCCGGCATACTGAAGGGAATTAAATCCTGTAACCACATCAAAATAATTTTCGGCAAATGGAAGTGCTTCCAAATCTTCCTCCAGAAAGTTGCTTCCTGGATTGCGTTTGCGAGCAACTTCAAGCAGGCCCGGTGCCGCATCAATGCCAATTAAATGCGCACCTGTTTTTATAGCCAGGTTGGTAAACAAACCGGAACCACATCCGGCATCTAACACCATGTGTTGGTTATTTAAATTTAATTGCTTCAATGCATCTTTATACATTGGCATGAACCACGGCTCAAAATGTTGAGCCCATTTGTGAGGAGCAATGCTCCACAATTTTCCCTGAATTGTTTTTGTACTCATTATAATTTTGTTTTTAGTTTATGGGCACAAAAATAGATTGACAGAACAGGACCTACATTGCTGAAAAGTTCAATGATTTTGCTATATGGTTCAGACCGTTTATTTCTTCTTTATACTTGCAGGTGTAACTCCAAAACGTTTACTGAAAGCACGGCTGAAATGGGAATTGTTTTCAAATCCACTTTCAAAAGAGGCCTCTGCAACTGTCTTTCCTAAATTAGAAAGAAGATGATGCGCATACGCAAGTCTTTTTTCCAATAGCCATTTTGCCGGTGTGGAATTGTAAATGTTTTGAAAATCGCGTTTGAATGCCGACAAACTTCTTGTACACAATTCTGCAAATCCTTCCAACTTTAAGTTGTAGCAAAAATTTTCTTCCATCACCTGTTGCAGTGTAACAGTTTGTGGTTCTTTTACCAAAGCACAGAAGTAGGAAAGCAATTCAGCATTTGCAGGATTATCGGCAATGGTTAAGATAAGTTCGCGAAATTTTAAATCCAGAATGGCGCTGTCGGGTTGTTGTTTCGAATTGAAATAGGTGAGCATGGAATTAAAAAAGCTTTGAACGGCTTCATTGTTATCAATTGGAATAACGGGCTGATAGGTATTATTAAACTTTTTTAACGGAGTTGATTTGGTTTTAAGTACATCACAAATAAATTTATCGGGAATAAAGAAAAGTATAAGACAAAATTTTGTCTCAAAAAATTGTTCAACAATGCATGCTCCCTTTTTTATGAGTACACAGTTACCTTCTTGCAAATCAAAAGAGCCATATGTGGTGTGCCATATTTTTCTGCCCTCCACAACATAAACAATGTAACTGTAATGGCTCCACAAATCTTCAAACTTATTTTCAAGGGGACAATCATACACTGTAATAAGCGATTCACCACAACTCATTTGCCTGAAATGTGCCGGGTCGCCTTTTATTTGTGTATGCAGGTTAAACATTTCGCTTTGCTTTTGTACAAAATTATTATTTTATTGGAAAAACTTAACCTGTTCATTTGATTTCAACGGACCCAAAGACAGTTGAAAACTATGGATTGATTGTCTTGTAGATTGCGATTGTTTCAACAAAGCCTGACGGATAGTTACATTGGTGGCCTGTATAAGAGACCCGCACGTACAGGGTGCCTGTCCTAAGTGTGTATAAGGATGTGACAAGCCAGTCTAAGGATGAGGGGTGCACACTGTTTGAATCAACAGGCAGGGCCGCCTATTCGATTCCCTGCCGTTTTTTCATTAAAGCCAACGTCTCGTCTTTAATTTGTATTCTTTGAACTTGATTCCAAATTTCTTTTGAAGTTTCTTTTCTTCATGCCTCACATAAAAAATATCGCACAGGATAATGTATAGAATACCGAATGCAAGATTGAAAATATGTCCGGTTAATATAGCAATTCCTAAAAGTCCAATTGCAATACCAAGGTACATTGGATTTCTGGTGTACTTAAAAAATCTGTCTTGATGAAGTTGTGTCGGGTTAGTAAACGGATGCATTGGCGTTGCCGTTTGTTTAAAATGCTTCTTAGCATTAACAGCCATATATGAACCAAAGGCAAAAGGTATAATTCCTAATAGGTTATATGGGAAGATGATTTGCTTTCGTATAGGTAAAAGCACACTAAAAAACATCGCTACAATAAATATTTTGTACAGTGTTGGCGGGCTAATTATTTTCATCATTTTTCTTAAAGTTTTTGAAAGGACTTAATAATAACCAAAGTATGTTGTTTACCTTTTCGTCTCGTACTTCTTCCAGGCCCAATTGCATTTCTTTGGGTTCTGTTTTTGTATTTGTTTTGAAAGTCCTAAATACAATATCCCATATAGGAAATACAGCCCCAAAATTAGTATCTGTTTCAGGCTGATAACTGCTGTGATGTATTCTGTGCAAATCCGGCGTTACTAAAATATACCGTAAAACATTTTCTATTCTTTTAGGAAGTGAAATATTTGAATGAGAAATTAAAGTCACCGTAACATCCAATAGTTCATAAAGCATTAATGTCCAAACAGGTAGTCCTAAAATTAAAATAATAGGTATGCCAATTAATGTGTTAAAAATGAATTCAAAGGGGTGAAATCTTACATTGGTGGAAACATCCATTTCCGTGTCTAAATGATGTACCCTGTGTACTCTCCATATCAATGGAATTTTATGAGCTAAGTAATGAGTAAAAAATGAAATGAAACCTCTTAGTAGCAACGAAAACAATAACAAGGCAAACCAATTTAAAGGAATTGAATTCAACAAGCCAAACTTTTTGTCTGAAGCGTACCTTGCAGCTGTTATAAATGAAACTGGCATGGCCATCATTGCAAAAATTGAAATGAGAGTCATTACAAAGTTGGTTAGCCATCTTTTGCCTCTCTTTACCTTTCTAAATGCTATTATGTATTCCAGGGCAATAAGAAGAAATAATAATCCAAAGAATAAAATGAATTGAAAATCTTCCGATGAATTAATTAGCCATTGTTGAAATTTGTCCATACTTATTTTTACGGCAAAGATGGACTTGATAAAATAATAAATTCTTGGTATAAACCAAGATTATATTCTGACTGTATTCAGAAGTTTGGAAAAATTCGTAGGGTCTATTTTGAGGTAATTGGCAATTTCTTTATGCGGAATTTGATTGATTAGCTGTGGACTGTTTTTCATAAAATCTTTAAACCGTTCTTCTATGGATAAAGTCAGAATTCTGTGATAGCGATTTACAACACCTCCAAGAGTTCCAATCAAGGTTTTTCTCAACAAAGATTCAAACTCATGATGCTTTTCCACAAAACCGATGAAGTCGGCATAAGAAATACGAAGAAACTCACTCTCTGTAAGGCATTCAAAAGAATACCTGGAAGGCTTCTGTGTGAGGAATGATTCGGGAATACAGGTAAATGCAAACGGATAAGTAAAAGCAACGTTAAATTCTTTACCGTCTTTTATGTAGTAAGCTTTTTGTATTCCTTTGGTGGTAAAATACAGATAGCGTTCAACAGAATCTTTGTGGGTTATTATCTCTTTTCGCGCACCTGCTTTATGATACCATGCATTATGGAACTCATTTAATAAGTTGTCAGGTATTTTGTGAATTTTATTGAGATATGTTTTTAATTCATCTTTCATTTCAGCATCGTTAAATCGGAGTTTTAAAATGGCACATAACGTTTAGCCATTTGTGCTGCCGAGGGTTTTATCTATTCCTCGCCCTTGCGATGGCTGCCGAATGAAGAACTAAAGTAGAAATTTTGCCAGATTTCCTCTGTTTCACTTTCCGCGAAGGAATTGATCATTTACAGCCGTACAACGTAGCTGACGTCAATGATAAGCAATAAGTCATGTTGATCCAGGAAATTCTTTTTGATGCGGCATGGCTGGACAGGGCGTTGTGCAGGTGTGGCATTAGTATTCCGTCCGCCCACAGCCGCTATTGATTGTAAACTGAAGTTGTAGTTAAGAACTAAAGTCTAAAGTTGTTTTGCCAGCCCGAACCACAACCTGGATTTGCAATTAGCTGAAGTTTGTTTGTTCGGTCACACTTGCACAAAACCCAATGTTGGCTGCAGGAAATCATCGCTTATCAATGATTGCTACTGTAAATCGACTAATGCAAAAAATTTTGTCTTGGTCGCTATAAAGTCTAATATCCCAAACATGAGTCTTATTACCTAAGTGAATAGGACTACATACTCCTCTGACTTCTCCAGAACTTACTGGTCTAAGGTGATTTGCATTAATCTCTAAACCAACGCAGACAAACTCATTAGTGTCAATAACTAAACTGCTGGCAAAAGTTCCTATTGTCTCTGCAAGTACTACAGATGCTCCGCCATGTAAAATTCCGAATGGCTGTCGAGTCTTTTCGTTTATGGGCATTGTCGCAGTAAGAGAATTCTCGCTCCAGTCTGTGAACTTTATACCCAAAAAACTACCTAAGTATTCTGGATATTTATTCAGGCTGTCCAAATTAATTTCAGATTTCCAAATCATTTTGAAAGTTTTTATTTTGCTTGCAGCAAACGTTTCGGGGCTTGGTGTAGTAGGGGCATTATGAGTACGCCACTCTACCTTTTATGTCAATGTAAAGCATACTACCTAAACCATAAATCTCTTCCCCCATTATATCCCCATGTCCTTCTCTCATTAACTTCAAAGTTAACCAATGGTCAAAATAAAGGTTGCGATGGGGTATTTGAGAAATCTCCTCATATTTCTGTATTGCTTTTTCCAGTGATACCACTATTTCTCAGTCGGTGCACGGTTCTCTAAAATTGCCAATAACAACAGTTTGTGCAAGAACCTTTCTTTAATTCCTCCTTAAAGGCTTTGGTTCATGTCCGTACGGCCGAAAAAATATTTGTTAAATTTTGATTTTCATTCCGAATAGGGTATAACAGTCTGAAATTGAAAAAATCAACCTCGTGATCCACTTTTTCATCCCCTTGACTCCCAAAATATACAATATTCTTCGAAAATTGTAGACAAGGTAAATAAGCCCGAACTCTCCATCGTTTTTCAGGCGATCTTTGCGTAGTATATGGTTATATCCCCATTGCCGTTTTATGGTACCGAAGATATGTTTAATGATCTATGGCTATGCAAAATGTCTAATCATTAAATTCTTATTCCTATTATTTTTGTTGTTGTAAAGAGAGATTGTTGAATAAGACTATCTGAAATTGATTGCGGTAGCTACTTTCCAAAGTTTGATTCATAAAGCCTGCTTCCATTCGAAAATTTTTACTAAATACATAACCTAAAGCACCATACAAGCGATTTCTATCAAAAAGGGTATTCGTTGAATTTAAAAATATTTCGTTATAAGCCGAAGCATATATTGCCTTAGCCTCCATTGTTTTTTTGTTTAGAGGAACATTTAACGATAAAAAATAGCGAAAGCGCATTTTAAAATCGTCGGCTAAAAATCGTTCCTCAATTCTATAACGATGTTGTATAAAAACCCTTCCAAAATTTTGTCGGGTAATGAATTGCTGGTACAGCCGATGTTCGTTTGTGCCTACTTTGTCATCAGAATTAGGAATATATCGTTGCGATTTTATAAAAGCATATCCCAACAAAACATTATTATTGTTTTCAGTTAAATTATAACCAACGCCTGTTCGTAATAGAAGTTGTTGCAAATCGCCTGCAAAATTGTAATTGCGGTATTGTACCTCGTTCCACCAATTCCATTTGTTGTTTATTTTTTGGTTGCCAAAGTAAATGAACCAATTACCAACATCACTTTTTTGCGAAAAACCGGCAATTGGAATAAGGATTAATAATGTTAATACAAATCGTTTCATCTTAATTATTTGTTTACTGTAATTGATATTTTTCTCATGTGTGAAAAATTACACGTTAAATTCAGGAGCATGAAACCAGCGCACGGTTAAGTGGATTAAACCTGAAAAGAAGTTGGAAACGTGAGATGGCTCGGCCGATTGCATCCAGAGGCATGGATGGCTACCCAATGAGCGGGAGATCATATATCGTCAATAATCAATTAATGCTTATTGTGAAGTATTTTTTCAGACCACGCTAATAAAACAGACGAAAGTAAAAACACCATATGAATAATGACCTGCCACATTACATGCTCGGACGCATAGGACTTGATATTGATAAACGTGATCAGCAGATGAATACCGGAAACCCCAATAAGTGAACCAGCTAATTTTACTTTCAACGTTCCGGCATCTATTTTCTGCAACCACTCCGGTTTATCTTCATGCGTATCAATATCAAGTCGGCTTACAAAAGTGGAATACCCTCCAATGATAACCATCGTAAGCAAATTGCCCACCATCGTAATATCCACCAGGGTGAGAACGCCAAGCATCAATGCTGATTCTGATATTTCATTTATGGTTGTGCACAGATGAATTAATTCGAGAATAAATTTATAGGCATACAAGATTCCTCCGATGATTAATCCCACATAAAGTGGTGATTGTATCCATCGGCTTGCAAAAATTATTTTCTCTAAAGAAGATTCTACTTTATTACTCACTTATTTCAGGTTTTTTTTTATGAATTCTTAATTGGCGTCCTACTCCATGAACATCACCTTTCCTGAAGACAAATCGTAAAACGCGCCTACAATTTTTACTTCATCATTTTTAACCAAATCCGCTATTACCGGACTACTTTTTAAAATATCTGCAATAGTCAATTCAACATTCTTTTTGGCAGATTCCGTTAGCATCAAATCCGGGTTTGATTTATCTCCGGTAATTGCAGGTTTTAGTTGATCAACGAGTTGCGTAAGATTTCCTAATTCGGCATTATCAACTGCGCCTTTAACCGCGCCGCATTTATTGTGTCCCATCACTACAATTAGTTTTGTGCCTTTGACCTTTGTGGCAAACTCCATACTACCTAAAATATTCGGGTCTTCTATGTTACCGGCAACTCTTGCAACAAAAATATTTCCAATACCCTGGTCAAAAATAATTTCGGGTGGTATGCGAGAGTCAAGACATGAGAGAATTACGGAGTGCGGATGCTGGTCAGATTTAGTGCGTTCAATCTGATCGAGGTAATCGGTGTTTATCGGCTTGCCGTCCAGGAATCGAAGATTCCCTTCTCGCAATTCCGCTAAAGCATCCTCCGGTGTATGGATAGCCGTATGCGCAGCTTCAACTTTAGGGTTTGATTTTAGGGCAGCGTTTGGGGTTCTTTGTGCCTGAGCGTACGTGGTGACAACTACAGTAGAAATTACCGCTAGAAAAATTAATTTTATGCTTAACATGATGTTTATAATTTGAGGTTTATATTAATTAACACTGCAAAATTAAGTACCGCCTTTCATATAATATCATTTATATTTGCAATGTTTACCATAAATATTATTTATGAATTATACAATCCATCAACTTCGGATATTCCTAAAAATTACGCAAACACAAAGTGTTACTAAAGCCTCGGAAGAGCTGCACCTGACACAGCCTGCTGTTTCCATACAACTCAAAAACTTCCAGGACCAATTTGACATACCACTAACTGAAATCGTTGGCCGAAAACTATTTATAACCGATTTTGGAAAAGAAATAGCCCTGGCAGCAGAAAATATATTAAATCAGGTTAATGCTATCAACACTAAAACACAGGCGTATAAAGGACAGTTGACGGGTCGTTTAAAATTTTCCATCGTGTCCACAGGCAAGTATGTAATGCCTTATTTTTTAACCGACTTCCTGAAAAATCATGACGGCATTGAACTGCTCCTTGATGTAACCAACAAAACAAGAGTAATTGAGAGCCTGGAAAAGAACGAAGTTGATTTTTCATTAGTGTCCGTATTGCCTGATACGATACAAATGGAGAAAATCGAATTGATGCAAAACAAATTATATGTGGTCAGCAATACCCGGCAAAAATTTAAAAACAAGATTTATGATAAATCAATTTTTGAAACGATACCATTGATATACAGAGAGCAGGGCTCAGGCACAAGACAAATCATGGAAATATTTATAAAGAAAAACAATATGCCTGTTCGGAAAAAAATGGAGCTTACTTCGAATGAAGCCGTTAAACAAGCTGTAATTGCCGGGCTGGGTTGCTCCATCATGCCATTGATAGGCATTAAGAATGAATTGCAGAATGGAGAGTTACAAATTATTCCCGTCAAAGGTTTTCCGATCAAATCAGTTTGGAATTTGATTTGGGTAAAGGGAAAAAATCATTCTCCGGTTGCCCTGTCCTTTTTAAACTATATAAAAAAAGAGAAAGCAAATATTATCAAAGACAAGTTTGATTGGTTTGAGCAGTATTAGAGTTACGATGTCGAGCGGAAGCGGTCCTGATTTTCGAGATTGTTTTTATTCTATTTTTGACCTGGTGAATTCACAAGTTTATTTTCCTTCTGCAGTGGTCGCATTTGTCAACTAAATAATGTTGATGTGTTTCGTGCGTTGGAATAAAATCGCATTAAATATTTTGTGGGTTGGCATAAATAAAATTAATAATAGAGCCGTATCTGTTCATTCATACCGTCACCGGTTGTTTCAATGTTGTTTTGGAGAAATAAATGACTACTTAATTAAATGTTAAATAGTAAACCAAAATAGTAAGCATGACGTTTGACTCCCATTCGATAACAAAAAACAAAAATTAAACATCATGACAAAAAGATTTTCAATTTTTACCTCAGCACTATTTGTAGCTGCAGTCGTATTGTTTTCTTCCTGCGAGAAAGATGATCCGGCAATTGACCAATTTCGCGCAAACGTTTTAGTCGCTCATGCCTCACCCGATGCCCCGGGAGTTGACCTGTTGGTGGATAACACCAAACAGAATTCAACAGCTCTTAATCATCCTGATAATACAGGATACCTTAAGGTGGAGGCCGGTACCCGCAACATCAAAATCAACGTTACGGGCACTTCAACTACTGTAATCGAGGCAGATCTCACACTTACAAAGGATATGAACTACTCTGTTTTCGCGGTAGATTCAGTTTCCAAAATTTCAGCAATTGTGCTTACAGATGACCTTACTGCACCTGCAGCAGGCAAAGCACACGTTCGTTTTATACACTTATCTCCAAATGCACCTGCAGTGGATGTAGCCGTAGCAAGCAGCGGAGCTGTAGTATTTGGAAACAAAGCGTTTAAGGAGTACACAGCCTTTACGCCGCTGGATGCCGGCACGTACAATTTAGATGTACGTGTAGCAGGGACTTCAACTGTAGCACTTGTGTTGCCTCCTATTACTTTAGAAGCAGGTAAAATCTACACCGTGTTCGCAAAAGGTTTCCTTGGGGGAAGTGGAGCGCAGGCATTAGGTGCTGAAATCATCGTAAATAAATAATCACATCAGCAAAAAATTAAAAAGCCCATGCATTGTGTATGGGCTTTTTAATTTAGCTAAACTTCCATTTTTTACCTCTTGGTACCCTAATTTTAAACTCGCGACCAATCTGCACAACCTTGTCAAACGTTGACGAGACATTGCCGAATATATTTTCTACGATCTGTTGATGGGCAGCATATATTTCAGGATGTTATTCATCGTTCAAAGAAGTTCCTTCATGACAGGATGCACAATTCGGAGGAACTGTCAACTTGGAAGGTCTTGTTTCAAGAAAAATATTTTTAGGCGGAACATGATCTCTTTCAGTTGGATTAGCATCTCCAAATTGGCAAAAAACACTGAAATGGTTAATTGAGTTAAAGGGTGATTGTATGCCATTCCTTGCATAATTCAGATGGCTGCTTCCATCAACCAGATTTACCTGGTGGAAATAGTGCGCGGAGGCCATGGAAGAAACTTACTTGTTCTTCTTTTGTACTCCGCAAATCCTGGATTCTCTTCCATTTTTATTTCAAGCATCGGAATTCCTGAAACGTATAGGATCAAAAAGGTGATTGTGAGCGGGCCTACAACAGCAAATACACCGTTTGGAACAGCAAGTGCGATAAGCCAAATGCCCCACCATAGCGCGACTTCACCAAAATAATTCGGATGCCGCGTATATGCCCAGAGTCCACTTTGCATTAGCTTGCCCTTATTCGCCGGATCTTTAGTGAACCTGGCGAGCTGGGCATCACCCACTGCCTCAAAATAAAATCCAAAAAGCCAAACCGAAAGGCCAATATAATCGATTAGGCCAGGCGACGTCCCCGAATTTTTATTTATCAAAAGCACCGGCAAGAGAATAATAAAGAGTAGCGCGCCTTGTAAAAGATAGACTTGAAGGTATGAACGCAGATAAAACGACTTGCCCCATTCCTTGCGCCACTTTTGATATCGATAATCTTCCGCTTTGCCTTTATTCCGTCCGTAAATATGCCAGGCCAGACGTAGGCCCCAAATACTGACGAGGAGGCAGACCATCAGCTCCCTCTGTCCGCTGGCACCTGATAGATAAAATGATACCCACGCCAGAAGAACAAATCCCAGGCCCCACGCCACATCGGCAACATCATTTCTTTTTTTTACCAGGGAAATGACAAACCACAGGCTCATGTATCCGAACAATAGTAAAGCGAGAATCAGATAATACTTCACACCCCAATTTTATCGGCGATAAAATATGTCACGATCGAAACCGAAGCCGCAAGCACCGCGCCCCATATCAGGTCAACGATGGTTACGAGAAGCGGCCAATCTTTAGCCACCGCCAAATTTGTCAGATCATATGTGGCATAACAGACAAAGCCAAATAATGCACCAAAGAGAAGGGCATGCGCACGCGATCCTTTTTCCATGGCAGGCGTAATAACAAACACCACCATGCCAGCGATGAAAATTAAATAGAAAATAATGGCTGCGGTCCAATTGACGTCGGGTTTCATCAATGCCCCAATTTGGGCGCGATAAAAATTTTTAGCGACCAATCCAAGCCAGATCATATCAATGACAAAGAAAACCGGTAATGCGATGCCAAATAATTTTAGAAACATATTTTTATGTAGGTGGGTTACTGGTGATGGTAAACGGATAACCAATATACCCCAAAAGCTGTCATTCTTTCCATTTAACAGTTACCACAATCTCATTTCTGCGGTCCCTCATCTGATAGGGTGGGTCGTAGCCTAAAAATCTATAATGCCCAAACGAATTGATCGAATTTTCTTTTAAGAGATCCTGAAGTTTTTTTGTGTAGTCTTTTCGATCCTGATCAGTGGCAAATCCGCTAAATCGAATGGCAGCCACATATTCATCTTCAGTATTTATGATGTTGACACTCGTGTCGTTCGGCTTTGGCAAGGTCTTCTTTGTATATTCGGAAGGCATGACAAAGCTCATGGTAGAAACAGAATCACTGACATCCATATGCACCGGTGATGTCATTGAAATTTTCATATTTGCCTCATTGCCACCAAAAATATAGCCTGCAAGCTTTTGGAATCCCGGACCCGAAAGATCATTGTAGGTCTTTGCATCCGACTTAAAGGTGGCAATGACGGTAGAGGGATAAAATCGTATTTCAAAATCTTCATACGTACGAACGACCTTATATTTCTGTTCTTCAGTAGTATTTATTGACATCGGGCTAAATGATTGAAATAAAACGAATACGACAATCATGCCTATGCAAAATTTGATCATTAACTTCATCCGTTTCCTGTTTAATTTTTTTATTGATGATAAAGCTTGTTCCTCTTTATTGCCTCCATCAACTGATCGTGATATCAGGCAAGAAATCACTTCGTTGGGTTTAACACATTAAAGTCGTTCAACAAATAGGTTGCTATTTTGTTGTCTACGTTGTCTTTTTTGTTAATTATCCGGGTAAAGCAGTCCAGTCATCAGGTTTTTCAGGAAGTTATTTCTGATTTCTGTCTTTGTCATCTGTTGGTATGAAATGTCATTTTCTATTTTTTTATTGTCATTGATGGTTGTCAGGTAGCTCGGTCGTAGAGTTGCTGATATGCGAATACCCGACCGTTAGAACGAAGATTTGTCGCTCAATTACACACTAACTTTATTTTTCAACAACAAGTTTTTTCGTTCCAATAAAATCTCCTGATTGAATTTGTACAACATAAATTCCTTCTGCAAAATCTTTGGTGTCCACTTCTATCTCTTGTGTATCTGCGGCTCTGGTCGTGTAAATTACTTTGCCGGTAATGTCCAGGATAGTTATCTGAACTTTTTGGTTGTGGCTACCTAAATCGATGTTGAGATGATTAACGGCAGGATTGGGAAATATTTGTACAGTAGCTAAGTTTCCATTATCAGGAACAGATGTTGTGCCACAAAGAGTACGAAAACTTGCATTGGCATCTTTATTAGCCCTCCAATTTGCATTTGAATAAGCTACATTATCCACCTGTATGCAGGTGAGGTTGGGGTTGAATGTTGCATCAAAAGCGAAGAAATGGATATTGTTTCCATTTTTCACATTCAAGCTCGTTAATTGATTGTTATTACAGACCAAATACCAAAGAGCTGTATTGGCTGAAACATCCAAACTCGTTAATTGATTGTATTCACAATCCAAAAATTCAAGGTTGTTGGAAAAATTCAAACTCGTTAATGGATTATTGCCAGTGTACAATATTGAAAGATCCATATTGGAGGAAACATCCAAACTTGTCAATTGATTATAGTAACAATACATGGCTGTAAGAGCCGTATTGGTAGAAACATTTAGGTTCGTTAATTGATTGTGGGTACAGTTCAGCGTTGTAAGAGCCGTATTGGCAGAAAGATCCACGCTCGTTAATTGATTGTATTCACAGTATAGCTCGGTAAGAGCTGTATTGCCAGATACATCTATGCTTGTTAATTTATTGTAGCTACAGTTCAAATAAATTAGAGCCGTATTGGAAGTAACATCTAAACTCGTTACTCCAGTGCCATATAAGTACAGAGAATCAATAGCAGTAAATGCTTCAAGGCCGGTTAAATTAGAAATGAATGCACCATAAATAAAAAGTTCTCCTGTAAATGCCGTTGCTTCGGTAACTTGTATTTCACGATCAATGTCGGTGTTTATAGCCGCATTATTTACAAGTGTTGATTTAAATGCAGGGTCAGGGATATTTACGATGGGTCCGATTACTATTGGGTTACTTATTTGCCCGGCACGGATGGGTTGGTTAGGAATAGAATTGTAAGCAAATTCCTTGTACATACAAGAAGCTGTTGGAGCATTTATGGTTACATTCAATCGAATCCAGCCATAATTGGTTTGACCTCCTGAAACTATTTTAATTCCCAAAAATCCATCTATTGGAGGAGTCCAATTTCCCTCTACAGTATTGCCAATTTGCTTTGGGGCATGTGACACAGATTCTAAAATCCGATTTGGTGCAGTGCTCCAATGGCTATTGGATTTAATACTATCATTTCGATACAGGTGAAGCGGGTAACCTAAAGTATTCGAGATGATTGCACTACCATTGAGCGGAGTTGCTTTTACAAATCCGCTTACGGTTGAACCATATCTAGTGCCAAACGAACTTCCACTTACACTTAATTTTAAATCAAACACACCATCATTGTTTATATCAATACTGTCCATTGCACTACAGGAGCTATTAGGAGTGGAAACTGTACAAGTTACTGCTACATCCGGATTAACATCCGTGTAAACAAATTGGGCATTTGCAGTGCTTAGCGAAAACATCATCATAATGATGAAAACGTAAAGCGTTTTAAGTAGTTGTTTTTTCATTTGATTCATTTTTAAAGTGTGACTTATCGATCCACAAGTATTTCATCAAAGGTATAATCAACCGAAGCCGGTTGCACTACCTGAAATGGGTAGTTTTGAGGGAGGATAGCCTACACTGTGAAGAGCCCGAAGGGATGCCTTCGGCATTATCATGCGATCCCTGAGAAGTCGAACCCTTAACTAATTGCTAATGCCGGGAACTGTAAACAGGCTCTTAAAAGCTCAAAAGCGATTTTCCCTTGACTTTTGAAATCAGTTCATCACGCGAATGAACATGCAGGATTTCATAGATGTTTTTGACATGGTAGCGGACGGTGTCAACTGATACAAAAAGCTTGTCGCCGATGAGCTTATAACTCATTCCGTTGAAAATACATTCGAGAATTTCTTTTTGCCGATCGTTGAGCTGTGCTTGCTCTTTAGCCGGTAAGGCAGGCTTTTTGCTCCGGAAAACTTCGAGAATTTTATGTGCAATGCTCGGCGTCATGGGCGCTCCGCCGGAAGCTGCTTCACGAATGGATTCAAGGATACGCGCAGGCGAAGTGTTTTTTAATAGATAACCTGATGCACCGGCAGTGATGGATTGAAATATGCGTTCATGGTCATTAAAGACCGTTTGCATGATAATCACCATTTCGGGATGCGTTTGGTTGATTAGACCTACGGCCTCAATGCCGTTCATGCCCGGAAGGTCTATGTCCATGAGGATGACATCAGGTTTGGCCGATTCCACTTTTCGCATCAGGTTAGAACAATCAGGAAATGCGCCTGTGCATATAATGTCATCTGTGCTGTTAATAAGCTGGAACAGGCTCTCCCGTAACAACGGATTATCTTCAAAAAGTGCGGCTTTGATCCTCATATCATATATTGCGGGTGTAAAAGTATACTATGTTATGGAGTTGTGACTACCTGTTTTGGGTAGTTAATAGCTAAAAGTTAATAGCTAAAAGTTAATAGTTAAAAGTTAAAAGTTAAAAGTGTGAATACTTTTAGTTTTTAGTTAATAACTTTTAGTTATTTACTTGTCTCAAAGTTTTCAATGAAGACACAAGCATCTTTATAAGTTCAGAACATTCTTCTGCAAGATTTTTATATTCAGTTTCATCAATATAACCGGTGTCTTTAAGAAGTGATAACCAATAATCGGTTTCGTTGGCTTCCTTTAATGAAATATTCAGCTTATTTATAAAGTCAGCTTTGCTTTGACCGAACTCCGCTTCTCTTATTAAAGCACCAATAGCATTTCCGCTTCTTACTATTTGTTTCGATAAAACATATTCTTTTCTTTCACTCGGCAAATACTGAGACAACTTTATAATTCTTATCGCAAACAAATAGCTTTTCACCCTTAAAACTGATTTTGACATGTATATTTTATTTTTAACTTTTAACTTTTAGTTTTTAACTTAAGTTTACTGTGAGGCTAACCTTTGTTCCATGTCCTGTTTCTGATGTAATTGAAATGGTACCATTCAGTTCAGCGGCTCTGGTGCTCATGTTTTTCAATCCGTTGCCGCCTGTTATTAAACGTTCTTCGTTCATATTGAATCCAGCACCGTCATCTTCCACCACTAATGTTAAGGTATGATGGGTCCTGGAGATTTCCACGTTTACATTTTTTGCGCAGGAATATTTGTAGGCATTGTTCAATGCTTCTTTATACACAAGGAAAAATGATCTCCGCTTTTCCATCGAAAGCCTGATGTCGTTTAAACTACCATTCGCTTTGAAATGCAGGGCGATATCTTTTCCGGCCAGCAGCTCACCGCCAAATGCACGCATGTGGAGTATGATGTTTTCGAAATCGTCATTCTGAGGATTAACGGCCCATACGATATCATTCATTTTATCCACCATCTCGCGTGAAGCGCTTCCAATTTTTTCGATAAACGGAATGGACTCCTGCCTGTTATCCGATGTTGATTTCATACGGACAATCTCGCTCATGACGGAAATACTCTGCAGCGTAGAGCCCATATCATCATGCAAATCACGGCTGATCCTTGCTCTGACTTCTTCAAGCTGTTTTTTGCGGTTGCGCTGCATCCTGTCAATATAGAACAGGATGGCAGCACCTGCAAACAACAGAAAGATCATAGTGCCGGCTATAAATGTATTGCGAATGAGTTTATTTTTATTCAATTCTTTTTGAGCAGCAAGATCCTTTTTTGCCTGCACCACATTAAGTGAATCCTGCTTCTTGCTGAAATCGTAATTCATTTGCAGGGCCACAATCTGTTCCGTTTTTTCAGTATTAATGATGCTGTCACGGTAGGTGATGTAGAGTTTATAATGCTCAAATGCCTTCATAAAGTTTCCCCGCGCACTGTCCACTATGGCAAGGCCACTATAGGAAGACGCGACTAAATCCAATCCCCCAAGCTCTTTTGCCAGGGACAATGCTTTGTTATAATAGGCGTAAGCATCCGTATATTTCCCTTGCCCGAAATAACTATCTCCGATGGCAATGCACGTAAAAGCGATGCTGTATTGGTCATCGATTTCTTCCTGTATTTTTAAAGCAGCGAACTGATTCTTCAATGCTTCAGGATAATTGCCTTCCGATAGATAACTCTCTCCGATGGCATGATAGGAATCTGCGATACCTCTTACATCCTTGATTTCTTGTCTTATTTGCAATGCAAGAAAATAATTCTTCAATGCTTCCGGATAATTGCGCAGGTCATGATACGTAGCTCCGATGTTGTTATAATTATCACCTATGCCATATTTATTATCGATTTCTTCGTGCATTTTTAAGCTGGCAGTATAACTCTTCAGTGCTTCGGGATAATTGCCTTGACTGGAATAAATATTTCCGAGGTTGCCGTATGCATTGGCGATACCAGGCTTGTCCCCGATTTCTTCCTTAATTTTTAAGCTGGCGAGATAATTCTTCAGGGCTTCGGGATAATTACTTTGGTTGTAATAAATAACACCGATGGTGTTATACGCATACGCCATGTTCCTTTTGTCATTCGTTTCTAATCCTATGTCCAATGCCTTCTTATTATAATCAAGGGCAGGCAAAAAATCTCCCTTCATTTCACTAGAAATCCCCAAATTAATGTAAGCAATGGCCATTCCCTTTTTATAGCCAATTTGTTCTGATAAAGCAAGGCTTTGCTGAGCATACTCCATTGCCTTGTCAGGGTTATTGCCTCTGTATTCTACGGCGAGTCGACTTAAAAGTTTTGCGGCAGTTGTGTCATACAGCGATGGTGACGATAAATTTAACTCAAGTTTAAGGGTGTTATGGTTTTTGAGTTGGGTTTCGAGCGTGTCAATGAGGTGTTGGTTTTGCGAAAATGAAGAGTTCTGTAATGAGAACAATATTGAAAACAGAGAAAGTATTTTTTTCATGTGCTGTTTATTTCTTGAGTCAGTTGAACTGTCTTCTATTCCTTCACTATTCAGAATTTTTATTTCTAAACAAATGTTTGCTTAGAAAAAAGTTTGCTATGGAACACTTTGAATGGAACTTGCAAATTCTCATTTACAATTTCATGTACGGACTCAGGTTTAAATTTGGAACGGTAAGTTTCGCATAACGTTTTTCAGCTACCCGAAGGGCGGGACTTCTACCACAAAACCTGATTTGAAAAACTAATGCTTGATTAACCATGAAACTGTCTTTGAAATACGAAGCCCCGCCTTTTGGCTATTTGCTGTTTTCCTTTTTGAGTCAAAGTAATCTTTCCAATCAAAGCTTATTACCAGTCGCAATTATCACAACCTCTGTTCCATGCATTAATGGAAGTCGTTCCTCAATATAAATGGAGCTAATTTTCTGAAGAGGTTCCCATACCTTTCGCGAGATATCTGAGTCCGCAAGAAAGTTGACCAGCCAAGATCCAAAACAGTCTGACCTGGATGGAGTTCTAAGGACTTAATGACTTTTTGCCGATACGGAAGATATAAACTTCGTATAGCTTTGTCATAAATCGGAGCAATAATATCATACCATTTCATATTAAGTTATTTTATTTTAAAGTTGATTGTTTAATGGCTTGCGAAACAAATTGCACATCGTTCGAGGCTTGCCGCAGGGCTGGCATTTTATAACTGTCCGCCCGGCAACTGAAGCTGATTGAAAAACTGAAGTTGAAGTTAACAACTAAAAGCCAAATAGAATTCGGTCAAGCCTGATATTAGTTGATAGTAGTACAACCGCCGATTGTTATTCCGTCCGCCAGCCTTGCGGCAAACCTTAAGTCACTTCCTTGTTCATGATTCTATCTGCTATTTCAGTTGCCGACATGAATAAAATATCGTTTTGTGCCATAACTAAATTTTTTTTTTTATAAATTTTGATTTCTTCTTTTAATAAACATAAAACCCACTATGATAAGCCAAATCAGCCAGAGTGTACTTCCAATAAAGCCAGCCATATCCCATACAGGAAAATCTTTTATTACTGTTGCAAATAATTCTGCCTGTGCCAGCATGTAAATAATAGCACTGGTAATACCGAGCCAGTTTACCCATTTTGGCATCAGTTTTAATTTGTCAAAAGAAATGGTCATCATCACTGTCCATGCAATGGTAAAAAGTTGTCCTAAATGTTCGCCAAGTATCACACCGCCAAACTGGTGGATGGTTTTAAAGGAAACGATGGCAGCGGCTTTTGTTGCTTCGTCTGCTGCATGTACAAACGTATCAGCCAATACCGGTACAACAAATGTCCATCTTAATAAGCCAATCATCTGAACAATTAAACCAATTACACCAATGGTTGTAGCCATGCGTACCAATGGTGCTTGGTTTTCAAATATTTGCCCAATCATGATATAAGCGGGTAGTAAAGGAATACCGGTTATGGCGAAAGCAAACCATGTCCATACCAGTGAATTTCCACCTTGGTAAAACTTGGTAAGAATTGTTCCGGTGTCCTGCCTTAAAATACCGGGATACTCAAAAATGATGGTTAGCATAGTGTAGGGAATGAGCAATGCAATTGCACCTGTAATTAGTAAGATTCCGATTGTTTGGTTGTTATTTTTCATTTTGTTTTAATTTTTTTGTTTGACAATGCAAAGGTGTATCGGAATCCATTAATACTGAATTCGTTTTTGAAAATTTGCTTTGAGAAAAAGCGGAAGTTGATACAATTACAAGAAGTACAATAAATACCTGTTTCTTTTTGTTTTGCATTTTTAGTATTAATTAACAATGCAAAGCTCAGAACAGTGTAGTTCTTTATACTGGACAAATGTCTAAAAGTGAAAATCAGCGTATTTTACTTCGTATTCTGCTCAAATGCCTCGGGGTAACGCCAAGCATAGAAGCTAAATGTTGCAGAGGTATTTGCTGTAAAAGATGTGGTTCGTTAAGAAGCATTTTTTCGTACCTCTGTTCTGCTGTTAATACAATCAGGTCATAGCGACTGGCATCAATTCCACAAAGAGTGGCTTCCAGTAAACCAATATAAAAGTCCTTAAAAGCAGGAATTTCATTCAATAGCATTTTTAGATTTGTTTTACTAAGCATACTTATGCTGCCATCAACAAGTGCTTTTACATTCTCTAATGAAGGTTTTTCGCTAATAAAACTTAACACCGAAGCAAAGAAAGTGTTTTCGATAGATACATAGCTTGTTCTTTCCTCACCATCTTTAATAACATAATATTGGAACATACCAGTTTCTACAAATCCCATATATCTGCTTGTTTTACCCTCTTCTACAACAAAATCATTTTTTTTGAAATTCTGTAACTCAAAAACCTTTACTATTTTCTCCAGGTCATCATCTGCAAAACCAATCGTTTCAAAATATTTATTAACTTTTAACATACCTTTTATCTTAGATTATGTGAGGTCTTTTTATGCTTGCAGGTAACGACAGTTCGTGCAATTACCATCGTTTAATTTCTCATTAAATTTTATGGTTTATGTGCTTAGTGTCAAAAAATTAGTTTTCAAATTTCTCTCCTGAAAATGTAGAAGGTGTATTAGATTCGAAATTCGCAAAATCAATCCTTTAATCCACTCGGTTGTTGAGCTATAGCACAAGGACTGAGTCTTGCATGTCGAAGCATTCATACCTTCAACTCCCAAAATATTGATTATTCTCTGAAAGTTGTAGATCAGGTAGATGAGTCCGAACTCTCCATCGTTGCCTGTAGCCGATGCTCATTGACCGGACCGAGTGGCTGCGGCAGGCGGATAAGAACGCGCCTGTCGTACGATAAAAGCCGTCAAGCAACTTTTCTATCAAATGGTCTAATTGCACATTGTTTAATTCAACCCATTGTTTAATGTTTATATTCTGCAAAAGTTGTCTTCATCATTGGAATGAGAATTACAGCGTCAAGAATAATGTTTATGGCAAACCAAGACAACCCTAAAATGACAGCATTCTTAATGTAATCGGTTTCCACAAAATTGAAATAGCGAAATAGAAGATAGCAGCCGTAAACTATAGGGCAATTTCAATAACTCCCATTGCTGAAGCTAAAATCCTTATAATGCACTGACCATCAAAGTGGCTCTTTCTTCGAATTGAGGTTATTAAGGAGCACCCTATAAACTTAAAATATTATGGGCATTGAACTTCCATAGAATAAATATTCCCTAGCTTATCAACACTTATCCTGTAGCCCGCAGTTAGGGCAGTATTTCATATGCGGCAGGTCTATCCTGAAATCGTAGTTGCAATTTTTGCAGTGCTCAGTCCGTAGTTTTTTTGAAGGCATATCTTTATTCAATTTTATGCTGAACAGTATACGATTTTCAATAGGTTGCAGTCAACTACCAGGGCTATGGGCAGTGGCGGCTCTACAGTAGAATCTGCCAAGTAGCCTTAATCAGTATCAATGTACAAAACTGTCGACAAAGTGTTATCCGCCATTGCCTATAGCATCTATGTAAAAGCAGTATTCAGTGTTTCCTTTGTAGTATACTAAGGGTCTTGTCTGTCTTGTGCTGTGGTTGGTAGGCTCCATTTATTTTGATGCGGGTACAATGTGAGTTGCAAAAAAATAAAATGCGCTTGAACATGAGCTGTTCTTAGGTGCAATTAGTCTTGTCAGGTTGCAGGAATATAAATATCGAAGGTGGTGCCTTTATTTAACACGCTGTTGGCAGTAATAACTCCATCATGGTTTTCTACAATTTTCTTTACAATGGCAAGGCCAATGCCTGTTCCCTTGTATTCTGTATGGGCATGCAGGCGGTAGAATACCTCAAATATTTTCTCATTAAACTCCGGTTCAAAGCCGATGCCGTTGTCGGAAACAGAAATGTGACAATACTTTTTTTGAGGGGAGAGTTTAACGTTGTTAAATGCGGAGCTATCAGCTATTTCACTTTTAATTATTATGTGTGGCGGTTGTGCAGGATTAATAAACTTCAATGCGTTGCCTATCAGATTTTGCATGATTTGACGAAATTGAAAAGGAATGATGTTGAGCGTATGTAGTTCTGTAGCTTCAAAGGAAGCGTGTTTATCGTTTAATTCTTCTTTTAAATCATCCTTTACTTGATCAACAATTTTATTGAGGTCGGTGTTATCAAATTTGCGTTCTGCTGTGCTGGTGCTTGAGTAGGCAAGTAAATCCTGAATGAGCTCCTGCATAAGCTTGGCTGAATCCTGCACCATTTTCAAATATTCTTTACCGTTTTCAGATAAATTATTTATTTCTTTTTCACTGAGGCGTGATATAAAAATTTGAATTTTCCGAAGTGGCCCCTGTAAATCGTGGCTGGCAATGTAAGCGAATGCCTGAAGTTCATTATTCTTGGTTACCAATTCGGCATTTTTCATTTGCAGTATTTCTTCCTGTTTCTTTTTTTCGGTTAAATCGGTTATAATTATACCAACCGCTGATACTGCGGGAAATAAGGGCGCAAGTGAAATATAAACCGGAATTGTTTTATCAGCAATCAATAAATTAATTTCACCTTTCGTGTTCGCTGTTAATCCGTTTTTAAAAAGTTCATGGAAAGTTTCTTTTGAATCGGGATGTATAAATAGAAGAAAAGAGTTACCCACTACGCTTTCATACGGCAGGTTCAAAAGCTCAGGAAAATAATGGTTGGTGTAAAGAATGAGTCCTTCCTCGGATAAGTTAAGTGCGCCCTCGCCAAAATTCTCCACCAATATTCTATACGCATAATCTACGGTTTGAATGGAAAAAATGGCAGATTCATTATTTGTCTTTAATGCAAAGGCATCTACCTCACCTCCTTTAATAGCTTCAATCAGTTGCTCGTATTCATCCAGGTGGCTTTGCAGCTCTATGATTTTTAATTCGGCTTCTTCAGCAGATAGTTTGTTCTTCATACCATCATTATTCGATTGTAATGCCTAATGCTTTCAATACCTTTTTGGTATCGGATAAGGTTCCTACCAAAGTTTTTTGGGGCAGGGGTAATTTTTTCAGCAGGGAAGGACTAAAAACAATATGTTGTTCGGAAGCAAGCTTGGGATTTTTAAAAATATCTATTATCTCCAGTTCAACTGAACCTTTTAAATGTTCGTCACACAGCAACTTAATATTTTCAATGGCTGCCATTGATTTGGATGACATGCCCGAAACGTATAGTTTCAATACCAACTTGCCTTCGATTTTTACTTTGCCCTTTGCTTTTTCTTTCATGTTGCAATAATTAAGGAGCTACCGGGCGGATATTTAAACCAACTAAAACTTTCTCTTCATTAGAGAGGTCACCAATTATTTTTCTTAATGGTTCAGGAACTTTGCGCACCAGAGTGGGTATGGCAAATATCTGGTCACCTTCGGCTAACTGCAGATTTTTTAAAAGGTCAATTACTTCAATAACATATCTGCCTTCTAAATGTTGTTTGCAATACTTGGTTATATTCTTCAGCGCAAGTATTGAATTGGCCGTTTGGCCGGCTACGTATAAACGCAGTTCCCATTTTTCCTGTTTTGGCATGTGCTTTTTATTTTTTGTTGGGGGTGCTGAAATGAATTCCTTTAGCTGTAATGGTAAAATCCTGTTGGTTGTTGGAGTGGCCCATGCCCCGCGATTTTACAATGAGCAAACTGCGCACTCTTTCGTTGTTGCGCTCTTCGTTCGTTAATTTTATCCAGGTGTCGGCAAGAGAAGAAACCAAATCCACGGTGGGATTGTCGTTTGATGAAGAGCCGTCATTTGTAAGCGATGTGAACAGCGCGTTGATCTGATTCATTTTGAGTGTATCCATTAATCTAACCAACATGGCGCCTACTTCACTGCTGTTGCCAATAGTTATTAAACTGCTGATGGGGTCAATGATGACGGTGCGCGGTTTTAGCTCCGTTAATAATCTGTTTAAAACCATCAGGTGCATTTCTAACCCTTGCAGCGAAGGCCTTGACGCATGAATGTGTAGCAGTTTTGATTGAATAGCTTTCTTGAAATTAATTCCGATAGTGGCCATATTTCTTACCAATTGATCTGGCGATTCTTCAAACGAAAAATAAAGCGTGCGTTCTTTGCGTTTGCAACTGCTCAATGCATAGTGTGCGGCAAGAATTGTTTTTGAAGTGCCCGCACTGCCTGTTATAAGGGTGCTGCTGGCACGGTAAATTCCTTGTGCCGAAAATGCCCGGTCTAATGCGGCTAATCCCGTAGATATAATTTCGGTGGGTGATTTGTAATCTAACTTTAAGGAGGTAACGGGCAACACCGATATGCCATGTTCGTCAATCAGAAAAGGATATTCATTTGTTCCGTGAGTGCTTCCCCTATATTTTACAATACGCAATCTGCGGGTTGCAATTTGTTCTATCACCCTGAAATCAAGAAGTATCACGCAATCAGAAACATACTCTTCGAGACCCTGCCGGGTTAATGAACTTTCTCCTCTTTCGCCTGTAATGATGGCGGTTACTCCCTTTTCTTTGAGATATGAAAATAATCTGCGAATTTCGGAACGGAGTAGTGCCATGTTTCCCATTCCTGAAAATAGGGTCTCGATGGTGTCGAGCACTACCCGTTTAGCGCCGATGGAATCAATGGCATAATTCAGGCGGATAAATAGTGCTTCTAAATCATATTCGCCTGTTTCTTCTATCTCTGAACGTTCTATGCGCACATGGTCAATGCGCAGTTTATTTTGTGCTTGTAATTTTTTAAAATCAAAACCTAATGACTTAAAATTTTCTACTAGGTCTTTTGAAGATTCCTCAAAGCTCATGAATACGCCCGGCTCATTATAATCTGTAATTCCTTTTATCAGAAATTGCGCGGCAAATAAAGTTTTGCCGCAACCCGCACTGCCGCAAATAAGCACAGGGCGGCCTTTCGGAAATCCTCCATTGGTAATTTCATCCAGCCCACTGATACCCGTGGGCGTTTTGAGTAACGTTTCATGTTTGCTTTTCGCCATGCAGTGGTATTGTTTTTCCTGGAAGTGATTTTTTTTTTGTAATGTACTATAAATAAACCACTGTTTGTCTGTAATTTGTTCTGAAGCTCATATTTGGTCAGGCGTTTTGTTGCTAGCACTGTCGTCATAGCATGTACCGATAACGACCAAGGCTATGGGCAGTGGCGGCTCTATCGAGAATCTGCCAAGTAGCCTTAATCTGTCTCAATATAATAATCTGCCGGGAAAGTGTTATCCGCCATTGCCTATAGGAGCATCTGACGTTTTATATTTCTGTGTTAGGAATTCTTCTGGTGTAACGTTAGCCTGTTTCAAGATTGCTCTTAAAGTTCCTTCCGGCATATCACCCGTATGATTTGGAATGGTTGTGAAGTGATTTGATTTTGATGAATACCAGATTTCATGGCCTCCAGCTGCCTGACGATGAAACTCAAATCCCAATTGTTTCAGTCGTTTAACAATGTCACGGTAATTGAAACCGCTTAGCCTTCCCATCTCAGATGCCGACTACGAGAGGATAATCAAAATTATCTCCTAGTTTTCTCACATTTCCGCCATTGTCGGATTGGGCTTCAAGTAACTTCTTCACAACATCTCTTGCAATTTCAAGAGTTTCTGTGATTGTTCGCCCCTGTGCTATTAACCCTTGAATATCATCAGATGTTGCAAGGTATAATCCTTCAGGGAGTTTCTCAATATGAATTTGAATTGTGCCTTCCATGGTTCTTGCTTAAGAGATGCAAGTTAAGGGTTTGTGAGGAGAGTTCAAATAGTTGGAATGTCAGATAACGGTTTGCAGCTACAAGAAGTTGGCGATTTCGAAGCACTAAACTGTCTGCCACCACCGAACTTGTTACGAAGAACAAAGCTTCATTTAACCACTGAACCGCCAATTTCTTGTAGCTGCTGTTGGTGGCTGGTGTTCTATATGTCTCTATTATTTGTTAAAGACATTTTGTTAGGTTTTTCATGTTTCAATACGAGGCCATTTCCACGCATAACGGATAATTAGACAAAGAAGAACAACTTCTAAAGCTGCAGCAAAATACATATGCACCCAAGCCTCTCCCGCCAAATTAAACAACATATAAGGAATAAATACCGTAGCCACGATTATGTTTGTCCAACGATTTACTTTAGCCGGCAGGACAACAGAAAGGAAAATCATAAGAGTTGGAATGGCTACAAAAATCATTGCTATCAGTAAAAACACATATGAAATGTCAAATACAAATACTTTTCCTGCCAAAATATCTTTTAAGGAGCCTGGCATATATAAGTGGAAATAATCAACATAGATATAAAGAAACATAAAACTAGCCCATAGTGTAGCTAGCTTCTGTTTAATACTCACTGTGATATCTTCCAGTGTATTTTGTGGTGTTTTTTGTGTGTTCATAATTTTTTTTTAATGTTTTTAAAAATTAAACCCAAAATCAAGCCCAGGTTGAATAAAGTAGTTAGGCCATTTTTGTTCTACTGCTTTAAAAGATTCTGGAACACCAGTTCTTAGAGGCCAATAACTGATTCCAATAGCTGGTTCAAAAAAGAACCTGTCTACGAAAAACTTAAACTGGTAACCCAAATAGAAGTCCAGATATAATGTGTATCCATTTCCAATCTCTTTATTATTCTCATCAAAATATTTTTCAAAAGCATTTAATGCATAAACGGATGTATAGACTCCTTTCCACCAAAACCGCTGGTATCCTAATGTTGGAGCAAGTATGCGTGCATGTCCAGGATAGGTGTCTTCCGTCCCATCAAATATTTTCCGCCAAGGTGTACCCAAAGGCCAATCATAAACTGATCTTTTAAATCTAAAGGAAACAACATCTTTAGGTGTTATTCTATATCCAACATTTAATTGTATATACTCAGGGTTGTGTTCTTCAACAAAATTCCCCAACAGATATAAGGTACTCCCAGCATACCACTTTTTGTAAGCGTTGTCTGTTTCAGCATTTTGTGCATTCAACTGTAAACTGCTTGCCAGCACGAAGGCAAGTCCAATCCATAAAGCTTTCTTTTGCATATCTTTTTTGTTGTTAAATGGTGCTGCAAAAGTAGATTGGCAAAATGCTGTGACTCGTTCACTTAAGTTAAGAAATGCGGTTTAGCTCTTTTTTTCTAAAATTCTTGCGCGTAACCTGCTTAATGATTGTGGTTTGATGCCCAAATAGCTCGCTAACTGGTGTTGCGGAACACGTTGAATAAGGTCGGGTCGTTTTTGTAGTAAGTTGAGATAACGTTGTTCGGGTGAAGTCGTTTTAAACTTGTCAAAGTCTATTCGTTGTTTAGCCAACAATTCTTCCGACAACATTCTGCACATGATATCAAACTTTGGAAATTTACTATTCATTTCCACTCCCATATCAGAATTTGAAACAGTAAGAATACTGTCTTCAACACAACTAATGAAATATTCAGAAGGAGCTTTATTGATTACACAATGAGGGGTTAAGACGTCCATTTCTGTGTAAAAAGCGGTTGTTTTTTCTTCTCCGTCTATGATGTAATAAACCCGAATACAACCTTTTAAAACAAAAAAGCTGTCTTGTGTCTTTTGTCCTTCTTTGAGTAAAACTGTTCCTTTCTTTACCGAGTGAAAAAGGCCTAACGAAAGTAAAGCGTTCTTCTCAACTTCGGACAGAGAAATGTATTTTGATATAAAGTCAAATAGTATATTTTCCATTGTTTATTGTTGTTACTGTCGTCTGTTACACTTGCCACCAACGACGACCAAGGCTATGGGCAGTGGCGGCTCTACAGGAGAATCTGCCAAGTAGCCTTAATCTGTATCAATGTACAAAACTGTCGACAAAGTGTTATCCGCCATTGCCTATAGCATCTATGTAAAAGCAGTATTCAGTGTTTCCTTTGTAGTGTACTAAACTAACTGAATATGAAAACAAAGAATACTGCGTGTCCAAAGTTATTCATTGGCATTGATATCCACAAAGCCAGCTGGAGTATCCGTATGGCCACTGATCTGTTCCAGGGGAAAAGGATGACCATGCCATCTGATCCTGAAAACCTAAAACGATATATCGAGAAGTATTATCCTGATCACGAAATCCAGTGTGCTTATGAAGCGGGTTGTTGTGGCTACAGTGCGCACCGTGCATTCGAATCATTCGGTTGGCAGAGTATTGTATTTAACCCTTCTGATATTGCACGGACAGGAAAAAGTCAATTCCAAAAGACGGATGGAATTGACGCAGATCTGATCTGCCGTGAACTGCGGGACAATCGGTTGGTGAGCATCACTGTTCCGGATGTGGAACGAGAACATTTGCGATGTTTGTTTCGGCGTCGCAATGATCTGGTGAAAGATATTCGTCAGATCAAATCACAGATCAAAGGTCAGTTGCTCTTCATGGGCATTAGGATTCCACAGGAACACGACAATTCATATTGGAGTCATTCTTTCCGGAAATGGATTGAATCGCTGTCATTGGAAAATGAAACAGCAAAATCAGCGATAAGGAGCAGACTTCTTCAATTTGAATTCCTGGATAAAAGTGTTAGAGAGGTGAGTAATGAATTGCGGAAATATTGTCGCACGCATTACAAGAAGGATTATACACTGTTACGTAGTATTCCGGGCATAGGTGGAATTGTTGCTTGCGGGATACTGAGTGAATTAGGAGATCTGAGACGATTTGGAAATTTCAAGCAACTGGCTGCATATGTAGGATTAATGCCTGCTCTACATCAAAGCGGCGACAACACAAGATCATCCGGGATCAATCCAAGAGGCAACAGCATCATGCGGAGTTACTTTGTGGAAGCTGCGTGGCAGGCTTTACGATTTGACCCTGTGATGCAAAAATATTACCGGACACATGCAGGGCGAGATAGTAAATCGATATTGATAAAAGTTGCACGGAAGCTATTAAGTCGTGTACATTCGGTGATCAAAACAGAGACACCCTACCAGATAGGGGTGATTGCATAAAATAAAATCAAGATCCATTAGTGCTCACGATCAAATGAATAGAGGGACCACAAAACATCGGCGGTGGAGTAGGATGTCAAAATTCTACTACCACATTTTTATAGCGAGTGGCCCTCTTTTCCATATTTTACATCATACAGATGCTGGTGAACGCTCAAATTGAGGGTATCACATATAGGAGCCTGAGCTAATATGGATTAGGTCGTTGAAATGTGGAAAAACAACAGCCCGCAATAGCGTGCTGGTTTTCCCACGATTTCAACAACCGAAAAGGATTGGGTTATTGATAATTGGAAAAACGCCAGGCTAAAACGCGGCGCTTGTTTTCCCATTTATCAACAACCTGATGATGATAAAATTTTGATTTATGAAATGAAATAAAAAGAAAGGAAATACATATTACTTTTGGCAGTCTGCTGAAAGAACTGCTTTACATAGGAGCCGATGTTATGAGCAGTTTTTTGTTGTTCGACTAGGAGTTGCTAACAGAGTTTGTCAGATTAATTTTACCTAAAAAACATCATTCTCATAAGCACTAAAAAGGGTATTGAACTAATCAATAGCCAAATTAGCAACCTTGAGATTCTTTGGTTTGAATTCTTGCCTGTTAGCCTGTAAATGAAATTTATGAGTAGTACAAAGAATGGTACTGAAATTATAAGCAATGTAGAAATCGAAAACAAATCAAATAATGGTTCCATTCATTTGTAGTTCTTTGTTGGTGGTCTTAGTTTGTCTAGTTGATCAATTTTGGAATTGCTCATAACGACCAAGGCTATGGGCAGTGGCGGCTCTACAGGATTATCTGCCAAGTAGCCTTAATCTGTATCAATGTACAAAACTGTCGACAAAGTGTTATCCGCCATTGCCTATAGCCAATGTTATGTGACGTTTTTTTTTCATAGTTCTACGTAGAATTCACTGAGGAATGGATTTAGTATTTCATTATCAAATACTCTTGTTAGCACCGCGACAAAATGATTTACACTTTCCATTTCAAGACTATAGTAAAGACCAATGGTGATAAATGGATCTTGTGGAGAACTTAAATATGTTGTGGATTCTGATGTGACATACTTGTTCTCATCATGAGAAGTTTCAACTTTTGTATTGAGGCCAAAGCGTTTAATTTCAAAAACTAGGTTTTCATAAACCTCGGTCAAATTGAAAGTTTTGGTTACCTCCATTGTCAAAGTAATTTTTTGGGGCATAACACCCTTAATCGGTGGCCCAAATTCAATGATAACTTGGCCATTTTGAATTGATCCATTGAATAAACTATGATTTTTAATGTTGGCTACAAATTCGTAAATGGATAAACCAAATGTGTTTCTTATGCTGAATTCAAAATCAAAAGTGGTATTATCCAGAAATTTAGCAGGATCTTCAATTTGATTTAGTCCAAGAAAAAGTTCATTCAATTTTTCATTGGAGATTATTTCATGGTGGGTCATTGTTGTTAAGAACTGATTTGCGAATGTCACATAACGACCAAGGCTATGGGCAGTGGCGGCTCTACAGGAGAATCTGCCAAGTAGCCTTAATCTGTATCAATGTACAAAACTGTCGACATAGTATTATCCGCCATTGCCTATAGCATCTATGTAAAAGCAGTATTCAGTGTTTCCTTTGTAGTGTACTAAACTAACTGAATATGAAAACAAAGAATACTGCGTGTCCAAAGTTATTCATTGGCATTGATATCCACAAAGCCAGCTGGAGTATCCGTATGGCCACTGATCTGTTCCAGGGGAAAAGGATGACAATGCCATCCAATCCGGAAAATCTGAAACGATATGTCGAGAAGTTTTACCCTGATCACGAAATCCAGTGTGCTTATGAAGCTGGTTGTTGTGGTTACAGTGCGCATCGTGCATTCGAATCATTCGGGTGGCAGAGTATTGTATTTAACCCTTCTGATATTGCACGAACAGGAAAAAGTCAATTCCAAAAGACAGATGGAATTGACGCGGATCTGATCTGCCGTGAACTGCGGGACAATCGGTTGGTGAGCATCACTGTTCCGGATGTGGAACGAGAACATTTGCGATGTTTGTTTCGGCGTCGCAATGATCTGGTGAAAGATATTCGTCAGATCAAATCACAGATCAAAGGTCAGTTGCTCTTCATGGGCATTAGGATTCCACAGGAACACGACAATTCATATTGGAGTCATTCTTTCCGGAAATGGATTGAATCGCTGTCATTGGAAAATGAAACAGCAAAATCAGCGATTACGAGCAGACTCCAGCAATTTGAATTTCTGGATAAAAGTGTACGAGAGGTGAGTAATGAATTGCGTAAATATTGTCGCACGCATTACAAGAAGGATTATACACTGTTACGTAGTATTCCGGGCATAGGTGGAATTGTTGCTTGCGGGATACTGAGTGAATTAGGAGATCTGAGACGATTTGGAAATTTCAAGCAACTGGCTGCATATGTAGGATTAATGCCTGCTCTACATCAAAGCGGCGACAACACAAGATCATCCGGGATCAATCCAAGAGGCAACAGCATCATGCGGAGTTACTTTGTGGAAGCTGCGTGGCAGGCTTTACGATTTGACCCTGTGATGCAAAAATATTACCGGACACATGCAGGGCGAGATAGTAAATCGATATTGATAAAAGTTGCACGGAAGCTATTAAGTCGTGTACATTCGGTGATCAAAACAGAGACACCCTACCAGATAGGGGTGATTGCATAAAATAAAATCAAGATCCATTAGTGCTCACGATCAAATGAATAGAGGGACCACAAAACATCGGCGGTGGAGTAGGATGTCAAAATTCTACTACCACATTTTTATAGCGAGTGGCCCTCTTTTCCATATTTTACATCATACAGATGCTGGTGAACGCTCAAATTGAGGGTATCACATATAGGAGCCTGAGCTAATATGGATTAGGTCGTTGAAATGTGGAAAAACAACAGCCCGCAATAGCGTGCTGGTTTTCCCACGATTTCAACAACCGAAAAGGATTGGGTTATTGATAATTGGAAAAACGCCAGGCTAAAACGCGGCGCTTGTTTTCCCATTTATCAACAACCTGATGATGATAAAATTTTGATTTATGAAATGAAATAAAAAGAAAGGAAATACATATTACTTTTGGCAGTCTGCTGAAAGAACTGCTTTACATAGGAGCCGATGTTACAAGCAGGTTGGGTTTGTGTTTGGCCTCTACTTTCATTACGGTTGTTTATATCCCTTTCCCTATTCAATTTTAACTATAAACCCTTCATAATAGTAGTTTCCATTTTTACGCTTACTTACAAAGTAATAGGAAGTATCAGTCGTTTCATATATATTAACATAGGTACTGTCATAATATGTATTTGGACTACCTCGATCAATGTTCATTTCAAGGTATTTGTTATTTGATTGCCACTCAATTTTTGAAAACCATTGATCATCGTCATGATCAGAGTATGTATGTTCAGAGTGTTTGGTTCTGTCAATTTTGAATGTAAACAATTCAGATTCACGTAATTCAAATTTACCTTCTTTAAACCTGTTACAATCATCTTCTAAAATTTTACTAAATTTTTCATCTCTATTCACTAGCAATGGTGCGACAAAAAGAGAATCGACAATTTTATATATATTTTCCTTTTGTGTAAGCTTATAAATTCTATTAACATCTTGATATTTAGTATTTGTCCTTACATAATGGTTGATCGTATCAAATGTCAATGAATCAATTAGAATGTTATAGTTTATGGTTACTATTCTATCCAAGTAAAAGCTTTTGATATCCGATTTTAATTTATTCCAATCTCTTGCACTTCTTTGATTTACATACCTTGATTGTTCATAGTTTACTATACTATTAAAAGAAGAAGTATCATTACTATATTTTTCTGTGAGTTGGAAAAAGGATTTAACTAATTCAAGGTTATTTTCTTTTGTATTATGAGTATTACGATGTGTGGAGCAACCAGCAATTAACAAGCTAACAATTGCCAAAGATTGTGTCAGGTTCATCTATTAAATATTAAAATTGCTTGTAACGACCAGGGCTATGGGCAGTGGCGGCTCTATCGAGAATCTGCCAAGTAGCCTTAATCTGTCTCAATATAATAAACTGTCGGGAAAGTGTTATCCGCCATTGCCTATAGCCAATGTTATGAGAGGGCTTTTACCTGTGAATCTGTTGATTAGGATAATACATCGCATCCAGGCACAATTCTCGTATTTGCCAGTGTGTTGAGACGGTAGGTTGTATGAAAATGTAATTGATTCCTCATGGTTTTGATTTTCTTTTTTGTTGCTCCGCTGAGACGGTAGGTTGTATGAAAAAGTAATTGATCCCTCTTTGCTTTTGATTAAGCCAAAATCGGTTTTTGTTAAATTGAGTTGCGATAGTGTATTTAGAGTTTGTTAAATGTTCAAAGTTTGTAAGACGGAAAGGAAGCAAAAAAATGTTGCACTGCATCTGTTAAAAAGCTCGCTCATAACGACCAAGGCTATGGGCAGTGGCGGCTCTACAGGAGAATCTGCCAAGTAGCCTAAATCTGTTTCAATATATAAATCTGTCGACAAAGGATTATCCGCCATTGCCTATAGCCAATGTTAGACACAGCTTTTAGTTGGGATCTATTGGTTTAGTAAATTCTATTTTATTACCGTTCAGCAATGATATATTTCCAGAGGCGTCCATTATGTTAAATGTCACTTCGAATTTCTCCCCATCTTCGAAGCTGAATGCACCTCCGCACATGCCGCGTCCAACCTTTAGTACCTCATTTTTGTCAGGTCTTAAATAGCATACTATGGTTTTATTACTGCTAAGGCTAGTAACAGAAGTCCTGATTAAAATTTCCGATTGATCTACGGCTTGAAAATTGAAATACACATAGGTTTCTGGCCCACAACCATATTGAACATAAGTCTTTTTTACTTCTTTAGGTCTGATTTTCCAACGAGGAATTTGAACATCTCTTCCTTTTATAACTTTCCATATTGGAAATTCATATTTCTCGGTGTCTGGATTCCTATGGTTGATGAAAGGCATATCTATACTGGGAATATTATCTATGTTTAATTGATATTCATTCCCAGGAATTAATTCTTTGACGGGCAAAAGAATAGCTTGCGTTAATCCTGCTTCTCCATATGTTATCTCTTTAATTTTCAATTCTACTTTTAAATTGCCGGACGTCAAGTAGATTGGATATTCATGGTTTAGTTGGACTATAATTTTATTGCTTAAATGATATCCGTCAATAACAATTAGTGAATTTTCATAAATGGTAGTACCGGCTGGCCAAAACTCCATGCTTGAGAGTGGACAGTCTGCCTTAGATTTACCTGAAGACAACAAAATCAATATTACTATTAAAAACTCTTTCATAAGTTGTGTCTAACGACAGTTCGTGCAATAACCTTTCTTTAATCCCTCATTAAAGTCTAAGGTTCATGTCCGTACTGCGGAAAAAATATTTGTTAAATTTTGATTTTCATTCCGAATAGGGTGTAATAGTCTCAAAATTGAAAAAATCAATCTCCTGATCCACTTTTTCATCTCCTCGACTCCCAAAATATTCATTATTCTTCGAAAATTGTAGATAAGATATATAAGTCCAAACTCTCCATCGTTTTTCCGGAGACCTTTAAGCAGTATATGGTCATAGCCCCATTGTCGTTTTATGGTCCCAAAGATGTGTTCAATGATCTCTTGTCGTGCAGCATAGATTTCCGGATGTTTCTTAACTCTTTTCGTATTTGCTTCCATAGATTCAGCGTGTTCGCTTCTTTCAATCACTCTTCCTGTTGGAGAACTGGTACAATAACGAAGTGCAGGGCAAGATTTGCATTTAGCGGTTTTATAATGTTTTACCTGTGTTATTGACTCCCCATACTTTCTCTTGTAGATGCTGCCATTTGTTTTCATTTCATGACCCTGAGGACATGTATATGTATCCTTCTTCTTATTGTATGAGAACTTTTCTCCATAGTATTCCGGAGTTGGAATCTCACTATTTCGAGGTGGATCGGGAACAGCAACATAAGTGGTGATGTGTTCCTGGATACAAGATGCGATCTGTTCTCCGTTGTGATATCCTTTATCTGCGAGCACAGTAATTGCATCTACCTGACAAGCTTCTTTGGCTTTAATAGACATCGGCAATAACGCTTTTCTGTCATTCGTATTTGTAGCCTCATATTCAATGACCAGATTGTGTTTATCATCCACAACGGTTTGGACATTGAAAGCCACCTCCACAACCTGACCATGAACTAATATGCTTCTTGCATCCGGATCAGTTGTAGATATCTGTTCTTCTCCAGATTCACGAAGTTCTTTTTCAAGTCTCTTATACTTTCGTTTTTGTTTTCGATGATGAGTGAGTTTCTGTTCTGCTTTTTCCCGTTCGGTTTCTTTCAGGTCTTCTTCATCCAGTTGTTGGATATAATGCGAAATCCTTTCATCGATGTAAGAAAGACTCTTTTTAATTTTTTTCTGATTGTAATTATTCTTCTTGGAATTGACTGCCCGGAATTTACTGCCATCAATGGCCACCACTTTTTTCCCCAGGAAGGAACCTTTATTAAGCCCGGCAACAAAATACCTGAACGTGTTGCGAAAGATCTCAGGGTTTTCAGATCTGAATCCGGCGATAGTACGAAAGCAGGGTTGTAAACCTTTCAATAGCCACATTAGTTCAACGTTCCGTTCACATTCACGTTCCAGTAAGCGAGAGGTTCGAATCCGGTTGAGGTAGCCGTAGATGTAAAGCTTGAAAAGATCACGCGGATGATACATAGGACGACCTTCTTCCAAAGGTTTGTGATTCATGAATCCGAGTTCTTCCAGTGGAAGTGAATCAACAAATGCATCAATGATTCGAACTTCTGAATCTTCGGGAATAATTTCATCGATGCATTGCGGGAACAGGAGGGTCTGACTTCGATTGAATCCTTCGATGTATTTCATAATTGAAGAATTAATACTTCAAATTACGAAATCAAAATCAAATAACAAAATAAAATAATATGTTTTTTAGAAGAAAATTAAGGTTATTGCACAGTCTGACGACCAAGGCTATGGGCAGTGGCGGCTCTACAGGAGAATCTGCCAAGTAGCCTTAATCTGTATCAATGTACAAAACTGTCGACAAAGTATTACCCGCCATTGCCTATAGCCAATGTTATGTGACGTCATTTTACTCTAGAAGGAACTCTGTGATAGGTGACTTCCTCTCATTGTTCACTGTTTTGCCACCTAAACTTTTATCCATATAATTATATATCCCAGCATATTTCGGAAATCTTAGATAGGATGGAGGTATTGCATCGGGAAACATTGAACGATTTTCATACAGCCAATCTCCTTGAATAAATGTTATCAAAGCTATAGCCTTGTCTTTCGAATATTCGATTGCACCCATTTGAAATCCGCTGGTTGAAAACATCATTGCTTTCTGAGCGCCTACATCTAACATCTTTGAATACAATGCCAAAACCTTTTCTCTCTCCACAGGCCTTGTATATCGTTTACATTCAATAATGATAGTAATTTTTGCGCCGTGGAATACTTCAAATCGAGCAACACAATCTATTTCGTATTCCCCTCCTGAACCAGATAATTTTTCAAGTCGAGTAATTTCTAAATATTCAATTTTTGTTTGATCAGTTTGAAGCCATTCGAATACTTGTTGTTCATATTCTGCAGGAGTCACATCACAAATATTGGCTGGATTCCAAGGTGAGTTAGGGTTTCGCTTCATAATTTACATCTAGTACGATGTCACATAACGTTTAAGGCTATAAGCAGTGGCGGTTCAACCCGATCATCTGCCAAGCCCCGATATACTGTCTCAATATAATAAACTGTCGTGAATCGGATATCCGCCATTGCTTATAGCCGATGTTGTGTGAGGGCTTTTACCAGTGAATCCGTTGATTTGGAAAATACATCGCATCCAGGCACAATTCTTGTTTTTGCCAGAGTGTTGAGACGGTAGGTTGTATGAAAATGTAATTGATTACTTGTGGTTTTGATTCTCTTTTTTGTTGGCCCGCTGAGACGTCAGGTTGTATGAAAAAAGTATTTGATCCCTCTTTGCTTTGATTATTCAAAAATCAGATTATAGTAGATTGAGTTAAGATGGTCTATCTGGAGTTGGCAAAATGTTCAGTGTTGGTAAAACGGAAAGGTGAAGAAAATGTGTTGTACTGCATCTGTTTAAAAGCTCGCACACAACATCTAAATATACGAATGTTTATTGCGTGTATTTTCTTATATCTGACTTTTTAATGGCTCTATTCGGCATGATAGAAAAATTAACTCTAGGTTCATACGTATCAATTTTCTGATTTTACCCCCTATTCTTCAAGACCTGTTCCTCAACTAACAATCCTATACCACAGGAGCTTTTTCTTCGGAAAGGGTTCTAAGTATATTGGGACATATATCAAATCCATTCTCCCAGGCTAAACCTCCACCTGATTCAATTGTAACTTTTTCAAAAACAGTAGCATCTAAAAGCTCTAATGCTATTCCCTTATTCAATAACGGCTTGAGAGAGATAGTACTTTCAAATCCATCCTCAAACCGGAGCCAAATCCTGTAACCATTTAATACTTTATAGTCTTTTACGGTATTCATATTAGTCCAAAGGTCGTATTTTTTTCAATCTTTCTGCCAGTTGGGCCTTAGTCCAGTTGTCCAACAATTCGTTCTGATGGATAGAAGCCCATTCTATTACTAACGCATGTGCACGTCCTGGAAGTTTCCCGTCGATGACTTCGAGAGATCTTATGTTGTATTCCGCCCTGTACTCGCCGTATTCGGCATGAAAGTGGGGTGGGTTGTGATCAATAAAGTACATCTTGATTAGAATTCCATAGAATCGCGAAATTTCCGGCATGGTGGCGTGTTGTTTTCAGAATTTGGTGGTAACGCAGCTTTGACAGGTCACCTAAATTAATCAATATCCAGATTATCTAACGGACTCTTCCTCCTGAACTTATTCGTATCCGTCAGATGCGTATAGATCTCTGTTGTCTTAGGCGAACTATGACCTAATGACACCTGAATAGTGCGCAGATCTACTCCATCTTCCAACGAATGTGTAGCATATGAGTGCCTTAGTGTATGCACCGTGGCATATGCATCTACATTGGAGCGCTCCAGGGAATGATGAAAGATCGCCTGAATACTTCTGACACTATACTGGCCTCCTTCCTGTCCGTCAAAATACCAGTACTGCGGAGGATATACTTTTTGATACCTCTCTAATATGCGTTTAAGGGAGTCTGGCAGAAATACATATCGGTCTTTTTTCCCTTTGCCTGCTCTGACAAATAATCTGCTCTGATGCCAATCCACATCCGCTTTTCTCAAATTCACCACTTCACTGATACGCAAGCCACAGGCATAAATCATGCTCAGTATGGCTTTGTGTTTGATGTTCGTGTTGGAATTGATGAGCCGGGTTACCTCTTCCTCACTTAGCGTACCAGGTAGTTTGTGTGCCTTTCTTGGACTGATTTCCCAAAACAATTTTGGCTCTTTCCGTATGCGTTCATAGTAAAATTTTAAAGAATTGATAATGGAGCGCTGATAAGATTCAGACCATTTATACCGCTCAAGACCTTGCCTAAGCCATATTTTAAAATCATCCAATGTCCATTCTTGCGGTGGCTTCGTCTGGCAGGCACCCAGAAAGTAGCGAAAGCAATGACAATATGACTTGATCGTATTGTGCGTGTAACGTTGAACAAATAGCTGGGTATAATACTTATCAAATTCTGCCTGGAGATGAGGCGCCAGTTCAATTTGCTTTTTTTCGATAGGCATGTCAACCAGATCAATCTTGATGATTTGATGCAGATGGAAAGCATTGATGCAGTCTTGCCATGTGGCTTTTGTATAGGGTACGCACCAACATTTCTGATCAGGATTCCAATAGCTCCGGTCTATTTTTCGCAACAATCCATTACATTCCTGATCAAATTTTTCTGTGCGGATACCAATCAGTTTTATTCCTCGAACCTCAACCGGAAAGACAAATATTTTCATGTGATTTCAATTATTTTCACGAAATTAGGTGAGTACGTTTTGAAAAAGCAAATTATAAAGGCTTAATTATCAATAATTTGATGGAATAAATATGATTAAACGATTGATAACCGATAGTAAACGGATATATGCTGGCTAATAAATGTCTCCATTGTGGTAAACCTGTTAAAGGAAGGACGGATAAAAAATTTTGCAGCATTCTGTGCAAGAACAATTTCAACTATGAGCAGCGAACCCGTACGAAGTCAGACGTAAAAACTATTGATGATATACTTCATCGCAACAGGATAATATTATCAACACTGATGGGTGATTCAAGAAAAGAGACGTTTGACAGGATGCTTCTTTTGAAGGCCAAATTCAGATTTGACTTTCATACCGGACATTATCTCAATAAGGAAGGAAAAACATATTGGTTAATCTATGATTATGCATGGATGGAATTTTCTGACCAGAAGATTCTTGTCATCAGAAAAATGTATTAATCTTCAATTTCTTTTATTTACAATACCAACAACCCTATCTCCTTCAACTCCTCCATCACACGGCCATACCAGTAAAGTGTAAAATCATTCAGGTCGGTTCGATCATAATCCTCTTTTAGTTGTTGATATGTAAAGGGACTATTATTCTTCGCAGACATCTTATCCAATACCGATTCCAACCACTGGCCTTCAGCCGTAGGACACTCGATTTCTATCTCCTCCTGCTTTGTTGAAATTTTTAAAACCTTATGTTTGGAATCATATCGGACAGGCCCACCTATCCATATGATCATATGACTTGCCTTCATCTCCCGTCCATCAGGCCGTGCGAGATATTTCGCTATAAGATCATTAGCCAGTGAGGAGTCGGGCACATTGTGATCAAACCAATTCTGTAACGGATGATCAAGACCTATACCATGCATAAAATTATACAATGACTTGCGCAGCCCGGCTGCAAACAGATCATGATCAGCACCTGTAGGATCATCATGTTCTAAATCATTATTTGCAAATGTTCCAACGCCTTGTGTGATGGTCTTTACTTTAAATTGATCAGGATACAGTCCCACCGGACTATGCGCCGTCATCGCAAATCTGTGCCAAAACGCGGACTGCATTATACCCGTATCAAACATTTGCCTCACCACCTCAAGCGAATCAATCGTCTCCTGCGCAGTCTGTGTAGGAAATCCATACATGAGATAAGCATGCACCATGATACCTGCACGATTAAAATTTTGGGTGACGACAGAAACTTGCTCAACAGTCACTCCTTTGGCAATCAATTGAAGTAGCCTGTCAGAAGCCACTTCCAATCCACCGGATATCGCAATACATCCCGAAGCTGCAAGCACACGACACAGATCATAATGAAAACTTTTTTCAAATCGTATATTCGTCCACCAGCTCACCACAAGTTTGCGCTTAAGTATCTCCAGTGCCACAGCTTTCATCAAGGCCGGCGGAGCAGCTTCATCTACAAAATGAAATCCGCATTCACCGGTTTGCTCCACAAGCGTTTCCATCCTGTCCACGATCAATACAGCTGAGGAGGCTTCATAATTTTTTATATAATCGAGTGAGATATCACAGAATGTACATTTCCCCCAGTAGCAACCATGTGCCATCGTCAGCTTATTCCATCGGCCATCACTCCACAATCGATGCATGGGATTGGGGAGTTGGATGACAGACAGATATTTTTTTAATGGTAATTCAGCATAGTCCGGTGTACCTACATTCTCCTGTTTGATATCAGGATGAAGACTTCCATTGCAATACGTCACAACGCAATTCAGGACTGTGAATGTTCTCTTTAGCATCGTGACATCAATCTTTCTATCCAGGTACGAAAGCAATTGCATCAAAGGAGTCTCTCCATCATCAAGACAAATAAAATCTACGAATTCAAACGGACGTACATCAGATATGGATCGTAGTTCTGTATTCGGATAGCCACCACCCATCACGATTTTAATCGCCGGATGATTTTGTTTTAACCATTGTCCACATTTAAACGCTGCAAAAAGATTGCCTGGAAATGGAACGGACAAACAAATAATAGTGGGATTGTATTCTTTAATTCTTTCTTCCAAAATGGATAACATCAATTGGGCGATGTATGTGGAAGAAGCATTGATTTCTTCATACAAATCATCAAACGAATGCGCTGACATCCCAAGTCTTTCTGCATAACGACTGAATCCAAAATGTGGATCCACAACATCCAGAATGAAATCACTGAGATCTTCGAGATACAGTGTGGCGATATGTCGTGCTTTATCCCTGATCCCCATCGTCCCAAACGCCCAATCGAAATCTTCGAGTTGCTCAAACTTCGAAGCTTCAGGGAGAAAATGCCGCGAACTGATAAAATGCGAAAGGGTAGGGTCGTCATCCTGCAGATAACTGATGACAGGTTCAATGGTATGGATATAACTTTCTCTCATCGCATAGATCCTTTGCGAATTGGGAGAGCCATCATTGACTTTTTCGCTCGCTGCAGCAAACAATTGTTCAAGTCCGGATTTTGAAAACAACTTCAGGATGGTTTCAATGCCCAGATCCAACTGATGGCTTATGACCGCTTGCGTATTGAGAAACCCTTTGAGATAAGCAGTCGCCGGGTACGGTGTATTAAGCTGTGTAAAAGGAGGGCTGACCAGGAGAATAGATTGCTTCACTCAAAGTGTTATTTGCTATAAATATAGGGAAGGTATTCTTAGCAGTGTATCTCTTACATAGATCTTCAGTAACCGGTAATCAGTATTCAGTGTCCAGTATTCAGTATCGAGTATTTCAAACAGACGTTCGAGTGTCTCTGACCTCGAACATCAATAACTATTTCTACAAGACGTTCGAGTGTCTCTGACCTCGAACTTACGTAATTCATTGGGTTCCATTTTTAAGTTTGTTTTCATGGTCAAATGCTGAGTCCAATGCGACCTAATTTGATTTTCGGGGTTCGAGGTCAGAGACACTCGAACGTCAGTTTTTCTTGATCGTTTGATTTTCGGGGTTCGAGGTCAGAGAGGCTCGAACGTCAGTACTCGTTACTCGTTACTCGTTATTTGTTACTCGTTACTCGTTATTTGTTACTCGTTACTCATTACTCATTACTCGTTACTCGTTATTTGTTACTCGTTACTCAATACTCGTTACTCGTTACTCGTTATTCGTTACTCATTTATACCCGATCTCTTCAGTCAACGCAATCTTACTTTTCATAAAATTACCTGACCCACGGCCGACCAGCTTGTTATTTTCATCCCATAGCGTTGAGTCAGCTATAAAGAGATTGTTCGATTTAAATTTCAATTCACCGATTGATTTGATCATGCCATGTGCAACAGGCCTCAACATTTGGATATTGAACGAGACTGTATAAACAAAGACATCTGTTACAATTGAATTCACTGCGAAAAAGGCGGCATCGTCCAGCATCTTAAAATAAACCGACCCATGCATGGCCTTTGCAGCGTGATGATACTTTGTTGAAATGTTCAATGATAGTTCGGCCCTTTCATTTTCAACATGAAGTTGAATGCCCGTATAAATCTCCGCATTGACACGAGCCTGCAGATACATGCGTTCAAGTTTCCTGTAGTGATTTTCTAAATCAGTCATTAATGTTTTGGAATAAGTATGAACAAATAGACATTCGTGTTATCTGACCACAAATATACGTGATGACGTTCTTTTATCATTCTGGTAACTCACCCCCAACCCCTCTCTTATTAAAGTATGCTTTGATATGACACAGTATCTCCGTGAGAGAGGGGAGTCATGATATACTTACATAAATCATTCACCCCTCTCTTTAGTGAAATCATTTTCGTAATTATTATTATTTCGTAAGAGAGGGGCAGGGGGTGAGTTACCCGGAAGACAGAGTCAATACCCGTTACTCGTTACTCGTTACTCGTTACTCGTTATTCAATATTCGTTACTCGTTATTCGTTACTCGCTACTCGTTACTCGCTACTCGTTACTCATTACTCCTTACTCGCTACTCGCTACTCGTTACTCGTTACTCCTTACTCGCTACTCGCTACTCCTTATTCGTTACTCGTTATTCGTTACTCAGCCATTCGTCATTCGTTACTCGTTACTCGTTACTCGTTATTCGTTACTCGTTATTCGTTATTCGTTATTCGTTACTCGTTACTCGTTACTCGTTATTCGTTACTCGTTATTCGTTACTCGTTATTCGTTACTCGTTACTCGTTACTCGTTATTCGTTATTCGTCACTCTTTTTCTATTCCGCGGGAATAAAAATATCAAAAGTAGTCCCCTTATGCAGCTTGCTGCTGACGGTGATGATGCCATGATGATTCTCTACTATTTTTTTAACGATAGCCAGGCCGATACCGGTGCCTTCGTACTCATCTTTGTCGTGGAGCTTTTGAAATACCTGGAATATCTTATCATTGTATTCAGGTTCAAAGCCGATGCCATTGTCTTTGACGATGATGTGGCAATAATCTAAAGTAGGAGAAAGTCTTTCGTCTTTCAGCTTGTCTCCTTTTTCAACTTTACTTTTGATGATGATGTGCGGTGGATGGCCGGGACTTGTAAACTTCAGTGCATTGCTGATCAGGTTGTACATGAGCGAATGGAACTGAAAAGCAATAATGTTGGCCGGACACAATTCAGAAGAGTCAATGGCAGCGTGTTTTTCTTCAATGATTTCTTTAAACTCAGCTTTTACTTCATCCACAATCGAAGTCAGATCCGTCATTTCAAACTTGCGCTCGGTAGCATTCGTTCGAGAATAAGAAAGAATATCTTCAATGAGTTTTTGCATCCTTTCTGCAGCAGACTGTATGCGGGTAAAATACTCCTTTCCGCTGTTGGATAAGTTTTGATTTTCTTTTTCGAGTATAAAGCTGGCTAGTGTTTGAATTTTTCGCAGAGGTTCCTGCAGGTCATGACTTGATATATAAGCGAAGGATTCCAGCTCTTCATTTTTTTCTTCCAATTCCAGGTTCGCCTCCTGCAGTTTGGATGTTCTTTCCGCAACAGCATTTTCTAATTCTTCTTTTTGTTCCTGCTGTACCTGAATTTCTGTATCCGTGCCGATCCACATTTTGATAGCTTCATTGTCATCTTTTTGCGCGAGGCCCCGGGTCAGATGCCATTTGTATTTGCCTGTTTCGTTCAAAAACCGGTGTTCAATTTCAAAATTTTCACCAGTACGCAGTGAATGGTGCCAGGCATCAATCGTTTTTTCCAGATCATCGGGATGAACGACTTTCTTCCATCCCCAATCTTTCAATTCGTCAAATGTCAATCCGGTATATTCAAACCAACAACTATTGAAATAAGTAAATTTACCTTCTGCGGTGGCTGTCCACACTTTCTGCGGCATCAGATCAGCTAGTTGACGGAATTTGAATTCACTTTTCTCTAACTCCTTTTCAATTATTCTTTTCTCTGTGATGTCACTGATGACCAGCAGGATTAATTTTTCGCCCCCGGTTTCTTTCGCTATTTCGCGTGCATTCAGCAGCATCGTTCGCTGGCCGATGTTCTGAAATTTGTGATTTACTTCGTAACCATAAAACGATGATTTTTCCGGAAGTATTTTTTCCAGGAAGTGCCGAAGATCAGGTATATCCCATTGTCCATTACCGATATCATAGATCAGCTTTCCTTCCGTCTCTTCTTCGTGAACTTTGAAGACTCTATAAAATGTTCCATTGGCTGTCTTTATACGCAGATGCTTATCAAGTACGAGCAGAGGTTCAGGGATATTTTCGACGATGGCTTCAGCGTAGTTCCTTGCAGTGGCCACCTGTTCATACAGGCTGCTCATTTCGTGATTGACTACCGTCAGTTCTTCATTGGTACTTTGAAGTTCTTCTTTGCTGGTTTCGAGTTCCTCATTCAAAGTCTGCAATTCCTCACTACCACTCATCAGTTCCTCGTTAGAGCTTTGCAGTTCTTCATTGGCGGCTTCCTGATCTTCTGTGACGCTGCGCATATCTTCCCGCAGTTGTTCCAGTTCCTGCTCCAATTGTTTTATACGGACGTCTTTGTCATTTATTTTTGATTTGGCGGAGGATTTTGTGTTTGAAGCCTTAGCCGAAAAGCCCTGAGATTCATGAAACAGAATGAGATAATGTGGTTCTATAGTATTGGGCAATCGAATCACTTCCAACGAAATATTTCGAAGGTTGCCATTTAATTCTAAGGGTATATTTTCTTTGACGACCGGTGCTTTTGTTTTTTTTGCTTTATGCAAAATGTTGCGGAGTTCAAAAGCCAATCCGTATTTAGCAAGTAAGAGTAAATTGTGCGTGGGCTTACCGGATGATTGTTCCAGATAATTATTTGTTTTACCTCTGAAGTACACGATCTCCATCTCTTCATTGACTACCACGCCGGCCGGTGTATATGAACTAAGAATGATATCGTCTGCTGTTTTTTGAAAGTCTGTCCGGATGGATTCGATGACAGGTTCCTCATTATGGATGTTGAGTAATTGTTCGCTTCGCTGACTGGCGACAAGCATAAATTTGCCACGCACATCTTTACGAGTATATAATTTTTCATTTTTTACTACCGGAGCAAAAAGATCAGGTACTCCGCTGGTTGTTTCAGATTTACCAAGTAATAGAAATCCATTTGGATTCAAAGAATAGTGAAACGTTGTGAGTGCTTTCTTCTGGAGATAGGGCTCCATATAGATAAGGACATTCCGGCAACTTATAAAATCCATTTTACCAAAAGGGGGATCTTTTAAAAAATTGTGTATAGCAAATACACACATATCTCTTATGCGCTTATTGACCTGGTAGTGGCCATCGCTTTTTGTAAAGAATTCCTGAAGACGTTGTGGTGATACATCTTCCACTTCTAACTTTGTATAAATGCCTGTTCGTGCTTTTGTAATGGCGGGTTCACTCAGATCGGTTGCGAAGATTTGCACCTTTTCTCCAAAACCATTTTCATGATCATTCAGAAATTCTTTAAAACAAATGGCGATGGAGTAGGCCTCTTCACCTGTGCTGCAACCGGCCACCCATATCCGCAAGGATTCAGATAAAGATTTATTCTTTAAAAGTTGGGGAAATACGGATTCACAAAGATTGCTGAATACTTTTGGGTCACGAAAAAATGATGTGACAGGTATCAAAAGATCCTGGTACAATGCATCCTGCTCACTTTTATTTTCTCTCAGATAATTGAGATAGATGGCAGGTTCTGTTATTTTATTGAGGGCCATCCTGCGCAATATTCGCCTGATGACGGTGGTTTGTTTATAAAACGTAAAATCAGTACCCTTCCGGACTCTTAGTAAAGAAAGTATTTGTTTGAACACTGCTGCATCCTGCTCCGGTAGATCCTCTTTGTCGCTACCATTACCACTGATGATATTGGTGACTTCTATGAGTTTTTGTGGGATTTTATCCGGCGGAAAAACAAAATCAACCACACCTGCCTGGACAGCACTAGTGGGCATACCATCATATTCGGCTGATTTTTCATCTTGTGCGAAGGTGATACCTCCATTATCTTTAATAGATTTTAATCCTTTCGTCCCATCGTTACCTGTACCCGACAATACGACGCCTATCGCGTGACTTTGGTGAACTTCAGCCAGTGAAGTAAAAAAAAGATCAATAGGAAGGTTTCGTTCAGTCTTGCTTTTTACCGGGCGTGGGGTGAGTAGCAGCACACCATCAGTCGCCACCATCATTTTATTGCTGGGGATGACATAGATATGATTGGGTTGCACTTTCATATCATCCGTTATTTCCTCAACCGGAAGCTTCGTTGTTTTTTGTAATATTTCAGGTAAAAGGCTTTCATGGCTTGGATCTAAATGCTGCACAAGAACATAAGCCATGCCTGAATCTTCAGGGATGGCCTTAAGTAATTTTTTAAATGCATCCAGCCCGCCTGCTGAAGCACCAATACCAACGACCGGAAATAAATTATCGGATTTTATTTTTTTTTCGTCTGATGTTTTCATCCACAAATGTCCTTAGTCAGCCGTGAGTTCAAAATTTTCTTTTGTAGGTAAAGGCATGTTTTTATCCCGGATCAGTGTAAGCACTTTAAGGATTACATTTTTAAGTTCAGAAAATGTAGCCGGCTTGCGGATATAATAATGCGCAGCGTCTCTATAGACCTGCTTGACTTTTTCCTCTTCTGTCGCGGTAGAGAAAATGATCACAGGCAGCTGGTCAAGATCAGTATTGCGTTTGATTTCCCCCAATGAAGAAAATCCGTTTTTACGTGGCATATTGAGGTCAAGGAAAAGAACATCAGGAAGTCTTTTTCTTTTTTTCGACAGTAACTCCATCAGTTGTTCACCGTTAGGAACCGTGATAAGCTCAGTTTCAACCGGCAAATCGTTCAATGCTTCCTGAAAAAGACGGCAGTCATCATTATCGTCATCGGCCAGGAGAATGTGAATTTTATTCTTTTTCATATTTATTCTTTCCTTAAAATGGAGTGTATATTTTATTAAAGGTTCCCTAAATTCCTTTATTCTGTGGCTGATCGTTCGTATATTCAGAATTGAAAAATACAAATTAACCAGTGGCAGGCAGGATGGCAAATATTGACCTTATCATGAGGGAAGATATTCAAAGTTACGACATTCCAGGCACCTAATCATCCAAAGGAAGAACGATAACTTCACTTTCCTGCATTACCCTAAATGTTGGGCGTCGGTTGACCGACCTATCGAGGATGGGTTTTAGAGACGCAATTGATCGCTTCTCCTTTAAATTTTGATTTCTCCTGATTTCGAATTACCTTTTTCCATTAAACGAACAAACAACCCTGTATTTCTCTTGATTGCTTTTGTTTACAAAATAATCTTTCTTCTGGTCATAGTGGCTTGGGCAGGCCATTGTCTCAACGCGCAAAATCTTGTTCCCAATCCCGATTTTGAAACAAATACAGGCTGTCCCGTTGGCATTGGCCTGGGCGGTGATTTGCTGTGCAATCCATGGCAAAATGGTAATGCGGGTACATGTGATTATATGAATGCATGTACTTCAATTCCTGCCGTGGGTGTACCGAATAATTTAGTGGGCTATCAATATCCTCATTCCGGAATAGCTTATTGTGGCTTGTTTGTAAAGACAGTCAATAATTTTATGGACTACAGAGAATATCTGAGAGCTCCTCTTACGCAGTCACTTCTCGCCGGTCATGCGTATCAGGTCCAGTTTTATATCAGTCTTGGTAATATCATGTGCGCTGCTACGCACATCGGTGCTTACTGTTCCGTTGGTACTCCTCCCTACATGGGTTTTCTACCCATAAATGTCGTTCCCCAGGTTGATGCGAATATGGGATTCTTGAATGACACTGTTGGGTGGACACTTATCGAAGGTTGCTTTGTGGCTATGGGTGGAGAAAACTATATAACCATTGGCAATTTTCATGACAACGCCTCGACGCCTATTGATCCCCTATGTACGATGCCTGAGCAGAAATCATATTATCTGGTCGACGACGTGTCCTTAGTTGAAATACCACTTGCAGGCATTGATTTTAATCTGGGTGCTGATGTTTCGGCTTGTTACGAATACACGATTGATCCTGGTCTTTCAGGTGTTCAGTATTTGTGGAGTGATGGATCTACAGGTTCTACACTCACGGTTACAACTTCCGGATTATATATGCTGACCGTTTATGATGCATGTGCAGGGGGATCCGATGCGATTGTCGTCACCATTTTAGATAAGCCACCAGTAGATATCAATTCTGATAGTATCACCATGTGTGCCGGCGAGACCTATACAGTTAATCTTAATTCTTCCCTGGGTAATTATGAGTGGAACGATGGATCCAATTCAACGAACTATGTGATTTCGTCTACCGGTATTTATTCTGTCACACTGGATGATGGTTGTGATCTGACATCAGATATGATAGATGTCACTGTGGTCGAACCACCTGCCCAGTTTTTTTTAAGCAACGATACGGTGTTATGTACCGGGACAGAAATCGAATTCAATTTTGATCCTTCTCTCGGTGATTTTACCTGGCAGGATGGAAATACGGCGAGCCATTATATCATTTTTCAGGAAGGATCATATGGCCTTACGATATCAAATATGTGCGGTGAATCATTTTCTGAATTTGAAGTCAGTGAGATTACGGATCCTGTGATCAATCTTGGCCCACCTACTGATGTATTGTGCAATGGTGATTTCATCGATATCAGCCTTGACCCTGATCTGGGAACCTATGTATGGCAGGATGGATCTACAGATTTGAATTATCATATCACAAATTCAGGTTTGTACAGCGTGACTGTCACCAATGCATGTGGACAAGGGGATGATTCGTTAGATATCCTTGCACTTTCCGCGCCTCTATTTGACCTGGGAGATTCATTGTCAGCTTGTCCGGGTGATACCATTATTCTTTCTGTCGGTAGTATAATGAGTAATTATGCATGGCAAAACGGATCTGTTAATGATTCTTTCATAGTGACTTCTGCCGGTCCATACGCATTGACGATTGAAAATGTTTGTGGTTCACATAGTGATTCCATTGTTATAGAGTATGGCGAAATTTTAGTGCCACCGGCTTTGGGTCCGGATATCAATTTGTGTCCCGGCGACCATGTTATTCTCTCTGCAGGCAATCCCGGTGCTGATATAGTATGGCAGGATTTAAGTCATGCGGATACATTGTATGTTGATGCAGCAGGTATTTATTCGGTAGTTGTTTCCAATGAATGTTTTTCATACACAGATACAGTTGCAGTCACCATTCAAACTGATGCACCTGTAGTGTCTTTGCCTGATCAATTGACTTTATGTGAGGGAAATACAGTGATCCTTGACCCCGGTATCTCCGGTGTTTCGTATCAATGGAATGATGGTTCGCAGAATCCTACACTTTTAGTGTCTGATCCAGGAACATATAGCCTTACGGTGAGTAATACATGCGGTACTGATGTCGATTCTGTTATTGTTCTTGATGGTGGTCCTCTTCCTTTTGTTTCGCTGGGTCAGGATACATCTATTTGCCCGGGGAATACTTTTCTGCTTCAACCAGACTACGCGGAGGTGGATCAATGGAACTGGTCGGATGGATCAACGAATTCATTTCTCACAATTGCTGATTCCGGAAGCATTAACGTGATCGTCAGTAATTCTTGCGGAACTGTATATGATACTTTTTATATCCATTTTCTTGAAGCCATTCCCTTATTGGATCTCGGCCATGATACATCTCTTTGTTCGGGGCAATCGATCACACTCTCTGTGCCTTTTACCAATGTAAGTATTGACTGGTCTGATGGAAGTGTATCGTCGACTTTGAACGCAAATAATCCGGGTACTGTATATGCTACGATTTCAAATGTGTGTGGTACATCCTCTGATACGGTTATTGTTTCGGTATTGCCTGCCATTCCTTCACTTGATCTTGGACCTGATCTACCTCTTTGTCCCGGAGAAGTGATTGTCTTGTCACCCGGAATATTGGATGTTAATTATCAATGGTATGATGGATCATCAGATACTCTATTTCTTGCGGATCATGATCAGGTTATTGCATTGACGATTTCAAATGCTTGTGGTACGTCAACTGATTCGCTCAATATATTCATCAGTACAGATGGTCCGGTTGTTGAACTTGGGCAGGACATTCGGGCTTGTAAAGGAGAAGTGGTTACGATAAATTCTAATATTTCAGGAGTTGATTATTTATGGCAGGATGGAAGTACAGGTTCATCCATTATTACAGCGACATCAGGAACTTATTATGTAGAGGTTACAAATTCATGTGGAACAGATACGGATACGATCATGGTGGATATTCATGGTACAGCGCCTGTTGTTGATCTTGGACCGGATAGTTTGTTGTGTGAGGGAAATACAATTACACTTACATCATCTCCTGATGCCGAAACATTGATTACATGGCAGGATGGTACAACAGCACAAAATTATGTAGTGTCACTACCTGGAACATATTCAGTTGTTGCTTCAAATCACTGTGGTATGGATTCGGATACAGCTATTATTTCGTTTCAATCTCTTCCTTCGCCATTTGATCTTGGGCCTGATCAGGTTTTATGTCCGGATGATACGTTGATCCTGTCTGCGCCTTTTACATCTGATGATCTCATGTGGCTTGATGGAAGTACATCGACTACGTATAAAGTATCCGGTGAAGGAACATATGGATTGACAGTAAATAATGGATGCGGATCAACATCAGATCAAATCGAAATTTCTTATGATGACAGGCCTATTGTGTTTCCCGTTGAAGATTTCTTTGAAGTATGCCCTGGTGATGTAATACTCCTTGATGTCACACAATCTTTTCCAGCGACATATTTTTGGAACACGGGGGCGACTTCATCTGCCATATCTGTTACTGCTCCGGGAGAATATTCAGTCGAGGTGAAAACCGGGTGTCAGGAAGATACGCATGTAATAAAAGTTATCCCAAGCGAAGAATGTAAATCAGTAAATGAGTTTTTTATTCCCAATGTTTTTTCGCCCAATGGTGATGGGGTCAATGATCTGTTTATCATTGCATGGAGCAATGGATTGGAAGTTACATCCATGGAAGGATCCATATTTGACCGCTGGGGTAATCTGGTTTTTTCTTCGAAAGAAGATCCATTCAAGTGGGATGGAAATTTCGGTGATCAGAAAGTTATGCCGGGAGTGTATGTGTGCAAATTGAAAGTGGAGTATCTGCTTAATGGCAATATGACGAGTGAATTGTTTGTGGGTGATGTGACGGTAATTCGATAATAAAAATTATTTCGCAAGGCTGTGCTTTGCATCACGAAATCTCCCTCCCAGACGAAGACTCCCGGTTATCTGCAATCCATTCCTTTCCCATTAAGCATTCATAATTCAAGTTCTGAATTCCGAATTCAAAATTCCTTATTCCCGATTCTCTTCATCATTCCATATTCCACATTACCTTCCGTTTAACTCACCCCCATCCCCTCTCTTAAGAAAGAAATAATTAGTGGAAATAAAATTCATGTGAGAGAGGGGCGATAAGATTATAATATGAAATCATAACTCCCCTCTCTCCCGTTGAATCTGTTTCTATCAGCCTATACTTTTAACAAGAGAGGGGACGGGGGTGAGTTACCCGACACCCATGTTGAGCGGTTGACCGACGTTCTGGTGTGTTCAAGGCTGCGCCTTGAGTGCTTTCGTAAACGTTTACATACGTATACGAAGAAAATTAAGAAATCGAGACACCTATCAATCGTCCGATAGCAAATGTAATCGCTGCTGCAGCTAAGCCAAATGCAACCTGTCTAAAACCTGAAAGCCAAACATTTCTGCCTGTAAATAATGTAATCGCTGCACCAATCAGAAAAAGTCCAGCTGCACTCATGCAGACACTGATGATGATCGCTTTCATTCCGGATGTAAACATGAATGGAATGACAGGCAGAACAGCGCCAATAGCAAAAAGTATAAATGAAAATGTAGCTGCTTCCACGGCTGACCCTTTCAATTCTTCTGCATTGATGCCTAATTCTTCTCTGACCAATACTTCATGAGCCTTGCTTGTATCTTTCATGATATCAGCAGCCATTTGATGGGCCTGGTCTGAAGGTATACCTTTCGCTATATAGATTAAAGCAAGTTCTTTCTCTTCGCCTTCCGGATTTGTTTCCAGTTCATCCATTTCGATTTGCATCTGGTTTTCGTATAGTTCCTGTGAGCTTTTTACGGATATCCATTCCCCCAGTGACATCGATAGTGCGCCCGCCAATAAACCAGCTAATCCGGCTAATAGAACGCCTTGTTGTCCTTCAGTAGCACCGGCTATACCCATGATCAGACTGAAGTTGGACACTAATCCATCATTTCCACCTAATACTGCAGCTCTGATCGCATTGCCTCCGACTGAACGATGTTTTTTTTCAAATTTTGATAATTGCGTTCCTGTTACTTTCTTTTCACCTTCAAGTATCGCACGTAGGATCTTGACATGATTCGTTTCTGTGCCGGTGACAGGCACTTTGTTTTTTTCTTTTAAACTAATGACAGCGCTTGAAATACTTTTTTCAGTATCCATCAGAACGCCCAGCACATAGTCATAGCCGAATATTTTGCCTATAGTGTCTAAAGACTTTGCTCTCCAGGAGGGATGCATCAAATCGGAGATGCTTATATTTTCTTTTCGAGCAAATGCTTCAGCATGGCCTTTCTCAATCAGGCTCATCTGGCGGAATACATCGGCTATCGTCTCATCTTTCTCATGATCAGCAAGTCTTTGATACAAAAAGCTTGAATCGATTTCTGTCTGGAGATTTTTATTGTTCATGTTGTTAGTATTTCCTGATGTTTATAAGGTTCAATATGAATCAGCACATGTCCCAGCTGTGGAATTTCATGGCGCAATGTGTCTTTGAGCACATGAGCTATGTCATGTCCTCGCTCGACTGTAATATCTCCGGCTACGATGGCGTGAAGGTCCACATGATATTGCATTCCGGCTTTCCGGACAAAACATTTTTCAGTACCGATGATTCCTTCTACAGTCATTGACACCCTTCTGATATCATCGACCAGGTCATCATAGACATGTTCGTCCATGATCTCACTCAATGCTGGCCTGAATATTAAATAACTGTTGTATAGAATAAATGCAGCCGCGAAAAGAGCAGCCCAGTCATCAGCGGATTCATATCCTTTTCCGCCTATCAATGCAATCGATATGCCTATAAATGCTGCTACCGATGTGATCGCGTCACTCCGGTGATGCCAGGCATCAGCTTTTAAAGAGGAACTGTTTGTTTCATTGCTTTTCTTGAGTACGATTCTGTAGGAGATCTCTTTCCAGATGATGATGACACCCAGAACAATGAGTGTCCATGATTTTGGCATGTTCTGTCGGGAACTAAGATGGCTGATGCTTTCATAGGCTATGATCGTGGCGGATGTAATTAAAAACCCTACCACCAGGAAAGTCATGAGGGGCTCAGCACGTCCATGCCCGTATGGATGATTTTTGTCGGCAGGACGATTAGCATATTTTAATCCAAATAATACAAGGAGAGATGAAAATATATCAGTAGTGGATTCAATAGCATCGGCAATCAAAGCATTGGAACCTCCGAAAATACCAGCCATGCCTTTGATGATGGCCATGCATGTATTTCCTGCAATGCTGAAAAATATGGTTCTGATCGCAGTACGCTGGTTAGTCATATAGTCCATTGATCATGAACGATGCCAACTAAAAAATATCTGGCACCGTATTTTTTATAAATAAGGCGTAAAGATTCCCAATCCATTCCATCAACTTTTTTGTCAAACCCTGAGAAATAACTTTCTGTACATACACAACCAGAATATACTTCTTCAAGATTATTGGATGAATTTTCTTTGCCGGTTAGTTTAATAAGGCTGGTCTTTTCTGCATTTAGAAAGTCATGGTTGTATACAAATCTGTCAAAATAGTTGCCTGTAGATAATCGAATAGTATCACCACTGCCATCATAATATCCCCAGACCAATACGTCTTGTTTGCCAGTCGCTTCAGTAAATTTTTCACGACTAAATTTGATGTCAACGGTTGTGTCTATATAGGCATAAGGTGAAAACCTGATACCTGATACCGGATGTATATAAGAGGCGAACTTTGTATAGTCCTTGCTTTTAATTGCAATCAGAACTTGTTTTGTTGTTTCGAGGACTACAGAATTCTGGTTTAAATCATGAACAGAAGGGATGCTTTCACTTTTGACCATTTCAACTACAGGCAATCGCGCCTCTGTCCTTAATTGAAGGTTTCGCCATAATGGCACAAATGATGTAAGTATGATGACTGTATATAATTTCATTGATTATGCAGTAAACATCAATTTATTTTGTGTTTCTTAAGGGAACAATCAGCAATGGGACTTTTGAATGATGTAGCACATATTCCGCTACACTACCCATCAATAAATGACGAAGGCCTGTTCGTCCATGTGTGCCCATCACAATTAAATCGGCCTCCCACTGTTCTGCTGTGTGGATAATTTCTTCACGTGGGAATCCTTCAGGCATAAACTTTGTCAGATCCTTACCCATGTACATTTTGCCTACCTGATCGAGCGTTTGTTCGGCTTCTTTGGTTAGCGCCAATAATGCTTCACCTGGTAAAAGTCCGACATCGAAGTTGCCTAATGCTTTCGATGCATCTACTACACAGACTGCCGCTACTGTGGCATCAATCTGATGGGCCAGGTCCATTGCTTTTTGCGCAGCATTCAATGAATATTCACTGCTGTCGACTGCGATTAATATTTTTTTGTAGTTCATGACATTTTATATTTAAGGATGAGGGGAGATTAAATTCGTGCCAATGCTATTCCCGCAAATACAGATAGTAAGCCGATCCCGAAACTACCGATGCTATATATTGCAAATATCAGGTAATTTGAATTCTGCAGCAGCGTGATGTTCTCATAGGCGAACGTAGAAAAGGTTGTGTATCCACCACAAAATCCTGTAGCAAGGAAAAATCCCCATTCTGGCGTAACCCAGTGAAAGCGTTGAGAAAGTCCATAAATTAAACCTATCACTAAACAACCCGTAATGTTTACAACAAATGTACCGTATGGGAATGCTGAGGGAATGATTCTTGTGAGCCAGCTTGCCGTGGCGTACCGGGCAATACTTCCGATAAATCCTCCAATACCGATCAATAATAATGTCCTACTCATTTTGTACCTGTATTAATGATTTGAGTAGGAGTTATCAGCTTTTTTATGGCGGTTACGGCGAACTCCATCACCTTTTGATAGGTAAATATAGAGGAAATTTTATTAAAGAATAATTGGTGTATTCCGGAAGACCATTCCGATTAAGACATATTTCTGTACAAATACAAAGAATGAAAGGTTACAGAAGTTGGGCTACTACTGCAGGTTTTTCAATGAATCCTTTATTTGACCAGGTGAGGGTGTCGTCTTTGTAAAGTTGCAGGCAGGGGAGTGCGTCTACATTTAATTCCTTACAAAGAGTTTGATTGTCATCTGCATTGATGCGGATTACGACTACTTTATCAGCCATGTCCTTTGAAATCTCCTCCAGATAGGGTTTCATTTTCTTGCACGGAGCACACCAATCGGCGTAAAAATCGATGAGTACTAATTTGTCAGAGTGGACTAATGAGTCAAATTGCTCTTTGCTCATTCCGGTTGATCTGTCTGCGTCAAGAGATTCCGGGAAATTGGCTACTCTCCATTTTAGGATTCCGCCATCCAACTCATATACTTCTTTGAAACCGGAGGAGAGCATTTTATCAGCTGCTGATGAACTTCTGGCCCCGCTTAAGCAATAAACAAAAACGGGTAACGATTTGTCAAGTGCTGAAATCTGCTTTTCGAAATTTGAATTATTCCAGTCAATATTTTTAGCATTTATTAAATGTCCTTTTGCATATTCCTCCGGGGTGCGCACATCAACAATGGGGGATGACGGGAGTGCTTTTATCTTTTCAGCAAAGATTGTGGCTGTGAGCTTTGTGCTGTTGGATTGTCTTTGACTGTGATCGCAGCCACTGAAGAGCAAAGTGAAGACAGCAAGACTTAAAATGATATATCTGCCAGGCATTATTTTGAATTTATTTCTTCCGGATCTGCATCCTGAATAGATGCTGTTGTTTTTGGTTGCGGTTCGACGGCACAGTTGCCACCATAACAATTTCCTGCAGCACATCCAAAAGCAAATATCCCCATGGAAGCAAAATATCCGCCGATCCCTACGCCAAACCATTGATGACTTGTAATGGACTCGACAATAAGGACGACTCCCAAAATGAGATACAATGCCCTGGTAAATGTCCAGTTCGTGAAGATTCTTTCTATCATAATTTTAATTTGATCATTTTAAATTTGCCTGTTGTCAACTATGTTGTGCAAAAAAAAACTAATCATAGCAAGTCATACCTTCCGATATGACTTGATCTGTGATTTCCATATTATTCTTGTTTTAGTTGGATCGGTTTTGAAGATCATGTACAGTTAACCATGATCCCCCATCCCAACTTTCAATCCCTTGTTGCGCGAGGAAGCTATGCGCTTGTCCGCTCCTATTGCCGGAAGCACAACACAACACTAAAGGTTGTTTGAGGCTTTTAAGTTCATTAATTCGTTGAGGTATTTCCTGTAATGGAATATTAATACTTCCTGCTACATTGCCCCTTCTGAATTCTGCAGATGTACGCACATCGACGATTGTGCCTTTCTTTTCTTTGATGATATTTTCTGTTTTCATGTTTTTTATTTATGGTTTTGGAATATCTTTTTTGAATGTTGACAGTAAAAGTCCTCCCATAAGAGCTCCGTACAATGTGCTGTTCAATGGTTTGGACGTAATGACACAGGTCCCGCTGGCACAACCTACAAAATGATAGTAGAGGTAACCGCCTATGGCACCGGCCACGATTCCGATGATCGTGAGTTTATGGTGAAGAATGAAATTCATTATTTAATTCGTTTTACGGCTTCACTCAGATCGAACACCTGTGAATGGCCATTGAGTTTAGATTTGATGATGCTGCTTCCCGCCGCGCTCCGGTAACCACCTGCGCAATGTACTAAAATAGGCTTGTGCACAGGGATTTCATTGGTACGTTCCCGCAGTTCGTGCAAAGGAATATGAATAGCATTTGCGAATATTTTATGCGATTTTACTTCTGACGCATTGCGTATGTCTATGATCGTGTAATCATCTTCGTTTTCCTTTATGGCCTTGTTGTCAAACAATGGCATTGCTGTATTTCCGTACTCCAGGATAAAGGCAGATGCAATTTGTTTTTCGTATCCGATCTTGGCTATACGTTCGATCAATTCATTTAATACGGTTTCATTATGGCCCATCAGGTAGAATTTCTCCCCCGGATGTACAATGCTACCCAGCCATGTTTCAAATTTGCTGTCGTTCATCAAATTGATTGCATTCTTCAAATGTGATTTTTTGAATTGCCTTTGGGGTCGGGTATCTATGATGAGTATTCCCGGATCGAGAGAAAGAGCGCCAACATCGCTGGTGATGTGGTTTTTTTTCTCCACGGTGGATATGCCCGTAGCAAAATCATCCGCGCCTTTTTTATTTATACCTACATCAAACGTAAAATATTTTGGAATAAAGGGTTGATCAGCCAATAGTTCTTTTACAAAGTCAGCCTCACTCATATTTTGCAAGCTCCAGTTGCTTATTCGTTCAGCCCCCATGGTGCTGCTTTTCTGATTGCTCAGCCCTTTGCCGCATAAGCTTCCTTCACCATGTGCAGGATATACCAGAACGTCATCGGGCAGTGGCATTAGCTTCTGCCGAAGAGAATGATACATTTGTTTGGCCAGTTCAGCTCTTGCCGCGGTGATGGCACCTGCTTGTTCTCTCAGGTCAGGCCTGCCACAATCGCCGATAAATAAGGTGTCACCTGTAAATACAGCTACTTCTTTTCCATCGCCATCGATGACTATAATGCTGATACTGTCCGGTGAATGACCTGGTGTGTTCAGTGCTTTCAATGTAATCTTACCCAGAACTATCGCATCACCATCGTCAAAGGTTTCATGAGGATATTCTGCACCCAATAGTTTGCTCACATAGATTGCCGCTCCTGTATGACGGTGAATTTCTAAATGACTGCTTACAAAATCGGCATGAGGATGTGTTTCAATGACAGTTGTAATCCGGGCATTATTTTCTTTAGCAAAATCGTAATAGGGTTGCGGATTTCTTGAAGGATCAATGACTGCAACCTCACCATTACTGATGATCGCGTAGGAATAATGGGCCAGATTTTTATCTTCAAATTGCTTTATTTCCATTTCGTTATTCATTTATAGTGCAAAATTCAGTGTATTCATTTGATCGTTTAGCTACTTATGTTACAGAACCTCGTTTTATTTTTGAAACCACATTTTAAAGGCAATAGCTATAAGTACCACAGCAAACAGTTTTTTCAGTAAGTCCTGTGGAATTTCAGTTGCGAGTTTAGCACCGAAATAACCTCCAATGAAAAAGAAACCGGCCAATAATAAGGCTGATTTCATATCGACAAATCCTTTTTGGTAATATTGGAATGCTGCCAATGCGCCAACCGGAAGAACCATCATGATCAAAGCAGTTCCCTGTGCCATTTGCTGTGAGAAGCCAAGTAACATGACTAATGCAGGAATGATAATGATGGCCCCGCCTAATCCCAGCACGCCACTAAGCAGTCCGCCTGCTATTCCTATTAAAGCTATTATTCCAGAAGTTTGCCAGTCCATTCGATTGTTTTTCAGGTGTAAATCGTAGACTGCAAAGGTCGACCAATGGAATGAGCAACACTGCTACTTTTGTTACAAAAGGGAAAAATGAACCAACAGGGAGAATTAAAGGCGTTTTTGCGGATACCTCCTTTAAAGAAGCGTGATTTTATTGCGGCCTAATTTTACAAAACCCTCATCTTCCATTTGTTTGAGAAGCCTTGAAGCGACTACGCGGGCCGTACCTAATTCATTGGCCAATTGTTCATGCGTGACATACAAAGTTTTGCTTTTTGTCATCTCACATTTTTTGCGGATGTAACTCAGAAGCCGCTCATCCAGCTTTTTGAAAGCAATGGCATTGACGACGTCAAGCAATTCTTCAAACCGCTTATGATATAACCTAAAAATGTAGTCCAGCCATTCCGGATATTCTCTGATGAGAATACCCACTTTATCAATGGGAATAAAAAGTATCTCTGTTGCCTCATCTGCTATCACCACGACCTTGCTGGTATCCTGGTGCATTCCACCGAGAAAGGACATGATACAGCTTTCACCTGCGTTGATGTAATAAAGCAAAATTTCTCTGCCATCATCGTCTGTTCGCATTACCCTTATATTTCCTTTCGTGACGATGGGTATAGCTTTGATGTAGGCGTTTTCGTTCAGAATAATATCGCCTTCCGCATACGTTTTTATGAAACCAATTTCTGAAAGCTTATCTTTTAGTTCTTGCGACGATTTGAATTCTGAGATTGTATTTAACTCCATTTGACTTGGATCTGATGCAAAAATAAATAAACAAAATATTCCGCATAGCTCTCAGTCGAAAAGGGAAACGTCAACCAGAAAGCGAAGAAGGAATAGATGAAACGTCAGGAATTGGTTTATTGTTCGCTGAAACATAGACTGACTCGAACGTATTATGCTGCACTTTTCAATTCGCGCATCACTACTTTGCGCAATCGTTTTGAGCATTATTGATGTTAACTACATCTTATTTAATCTCAAACAATACCATCTTAATCTCCGACTTATCACTTCCTGTAAAATAAAAAGGGGTTCCCGGGTCAATGTATAGGTAGTGTCCGGTCTTAATTTCCTTCGATTGTCTTGTCTCCGCATTATGAAAAAATACTTCATCGCCTGTCGCTAATTCAGCAAGTAACGGCCCTCGGTTTTTGGCCACTTTTTGCATGATGTTCTTATTTGTGATCCCGTAAGCAACAGCTTTTTCGTTTTCAAACAGCAAATCAAATGGCAGATGTTTGTATGGAGATACAGTGGTGGTATCAAACGAAGAAAGTATTTCCAGATCGGTCACATGAAATAGTACGGTGTCGCAATTCGTAACCCGATGTACAAGAATTTCAGGAGAAAAAGATTTATACCAGGCTTTGCCGGTTTCATTTCTGTCTTTGACCCATTCCTTTCCCATTATTTGAGAGGACACATTTGTATTCGAAAGATGAAGGAATAGTGAAGGTGTCGCATGAATATGAAATTGAGTTGTGTCGCCGGGATTCAATGTCACATCAAGCAGCCTGATATATTGGTTTTGAAATACAGGATGATGTGAAGGTTCCTGGCTAACCGGAACCTGTGCCATTGCACCAAAAGAACAGAATAGAAGAATGGTTAAAAACAGTTTTGTTTTAGATTTCATTTTAAGTATTCGTTCAGATTAATTTGAAGTGTAATGATTTTAGACGAAATATCCGGTTTGTTATTTTTTCTTCAGATACATCGTTTTTACCACGAGCATACTGCCTTCCACTTTTCCTTCTATTTCTCCGGGATCAGATGTCAGACGAATATTCTTGATCAGTGTTCCCCTTTTAAGGTCCTTATTGAATCCTTTTACTTTTAAATCCTTGGTGAGGAGTACAGAATCACCTTCTGCCAGCACATTGCCATTGCTATCTTTAGTTACTATTTTCTCGTTCATACGTTATTTCTTGTGAAAATGAAGTTGTAAAGCTAACATTACATATGAGTATCTATTGCAGGAATATACCTTTCGTTGACAAAACTCAACTGTGTAAAGATTGATATCAGAACTCGACCATGATTCCAATTGAGGGTAGGAGAGTACCAATTGTATTTTTGATCAGGTAGGTGTTATAAGATGAAGGGTCTGTGACGTTCGTTATTGGATTCCCCAGGGAATCTCTCGACACATTCAGGTAGGGCTGTCCTTCCGCCTGGAAATTATATAGGTTCTGTACATCCAGATACACATTTACACTCCACTTTTTAAAGAACCACTTCTTGTCCACACGCACATCCAGGGTATGCGTCAATGGATTACGATTTTCGTTTAAACGGCTCCAATCGGAAACTCCCTGATTCGTTATATCCCAGATCTCTTTTTTGGAGGATAAGGCTAAATCGTAAGGCGTATAAGGCGAACCACCCAGAAGTCGAAACTTCATACCCACTTCCCAGTTTTTACTGAATCTTTTACCCACTACGAGATTCAAAATATGTCTATTATCCCAGGAAGAAGGCCGGTACTTTCCTGTTTTATCCCGAAACTCACTTTTGAAAAATGTATAGGAGATAAGTCCATAGATAGAGGAGCTGAGTTTTTGTTGTGCTAAAAATTCAATTCCATAACTCCTGCCTTCTGACATTGATATGGCTTCTTCATTCCCGATGACACCAAAATCACCGCCAAGATTTGCAAGTGAAATACTGTCTTTCAGCAGAAAAGGGTAGTGCGCATAGTTTTTATAAAATCCTTCAAGCGTTATTTTAGAATAGGTGTCTCTGTCATATTCAATGCCCAGCGCCATTTGGTCCGATTGAACATAGCGGATTTTATTTTCTTTATTGATCAGCGTCGTTGAACTATCCCTGTAGCCCATCACTGTGTAGGCAGGCAACTGATAATATCTTCCTGTATTAAAATTGACGGACCATTTTGGAGTGAATGTATAGGAGATGGACAATCTCGGAGACAACTGTTTTATTGGATTTGTCATTTCAGGGGAGTAGCTGTTGAAATCAGTTCTTACTCCTGCGGACAGCACAAGCCTGTCATCAAAGTATTTATGGCTCGCCTGGGCAAAGGCTGAAAATTTTTGAAAGGCTAGTGTAGAGTTAAAATTATTTATTATTGGTCTGCCCTGGTATTCAATTTTCCTGAATGTTGAATTTGTGTACCGTGCATTTTCGTAACCAATACCTGCATTCAGTTTCCATCCGCCTGTGTAGGACGTATTTTCGATCCTGATTTTATTTTCAATTTCTGATGAATTATAATCAAGGACTTTATTTTCGGGAACTTCCAAATTATCTACGAATTTTTTTGCGGTGTTGTCCAAATGATTTCGACTCACCACAAAAGTGAGATAACCATGTTGAGATAATATCTTGTAGACGGCTCCGATTGTATAGTTCCATTGTGTATTCACCGGCAGATAGCCCAGGATATAATTGTTTCGGTCTATTGTGGTCGAATCGTTAATTCCATCATTGACTGATTTGTTTAGCTTGAAATCATCAATAGCACCTAACCCGATAATCGTAATTGAACTTTTTTGATTTAACTGAATAGATTGCTTAAGTTGGAAATCATTGTACGTCGGAAGAAACGGAAGTCCGATCGCTTTAAAAAGTAATTGTAGATAGGATCGTCTGGCGGAAAAAATAAAAGATGATTTTTTTCCTATTGGGCCATCAAGTGTGACCCCTATATCACTTGAACCCAACATGGCAGTGCCTGTCAGTTTTTCATCGTTTCCTTTTTTTAATTTAAATTCAGCAATAGAACTTAATCCATTACCCCGGTTAGCAGGAAATGCACCTGAATAAAAGTCAACTTGCTGAATGAAGTTTACGTTGATTAATCCCACTGGTCCTCCCGAAGAGCCTTGAGTAGCAAAGTGGTTAATATTGGGAACTTCAATTCCATCGATGAAAAAACGATTTTCATTAGGTGCCCCGCCTCTTACGATGATGTCGTTTCGAAAAGAGACGGTAGAACCAATTCCCGGTAGAATCTGAATCACCTTTGAAATATCACGGTTTCCACCCGGACTTCTGAATATTTCTGTACTTCCTATCGTACGAATACTTAACGGACTCTCCTCTGTCTTATTAAAAGGAGAAGCTACGATTTGTATTTCATCAAGTAGCCTGGAGTCCTCGTCCAGTTCGAAATCTACGGTAGTATATTTTACGGATGTGACTTGTATCTCAAAAATGGTGTTGCTTTTAAATCCGATAAAGCTGCAGGTCAACGTATAAATTCCGGGAGGAATAGTATTTATCACATAGTAGCCATTTGTATCGGTCAGCGCACCTGATGTGGTGTTTGCCACAAATACATTGGCATAAGCAATTGGCTCATTGGTTTTTATATTGATGACCCTGCCTTTTATGCCGCTGGTTTGTCCGACGGCATAAAAGGTTGTAGCAAGGATCGATATAATTGTAAAAAGTCTAAGTAGCATAAGTATGTTTTCATATTCATTGAATGGCTGTTGAACAAATCTGGCAATGATAGGTTTAAGGTATCAGCGCAATACTTATCTGAAAATTTATAATAGACCCCGGGAATATACGTAGGGTCGCGCCGACAGGATTCAAATTTTCCGCCGATTTATTTTCGCGTCAGCGTGAAGGCTTTCTTGCCACGTTTGATGACCACACACCTGTGATCCGTCTTGTCAAATTTTTTGCATTCTATCGCGTATATGACGAGCTTGTCGCCTTTGAAATCCCATGTGTATTCGGTCTCCTTGTTGCCTTTATACAATATAAGCTTATCTATGTTTAGACCGGCATCATAATAGTCCTGAAGTGCTGCATAACTATCAAATGTATCCAGGCCATTAATTTTTCCATCAGCGGTAAATTCAACATCTTTTTTGCCGTCAGTATAATTTCCCTTGAATACAAATTCATTGATGGCCCTGTTTGAAAGTTCATTTTTTTCATTCATGTCAAAGCGAAAGAGGGTGTCAATACCTTTATCAGTTGTAGAAAGAAGTTTCTCCGGTGTGATCAGTGTATATCTTGCCTTGGTAGGGGACTCGATCTCGTGATCCGATATCAACCTAAGACTATCCGAAGTGCCTTCATGAAAATTCCAAACGCTACTTACCATGTTTTTATCGATCGTGACAAAAGACAGATAAGCCACATCCTGCGATTTAGATGGAGATTTGGTACGCTTCAGGCTTTCAATGTACTTAAGGTTTACCCACTGCCCCCTGAATTTTTGAGGAATGCCATTCGGTTTTATTTCTGTTTGGGCAGGTTCGTTAGCTACAGTTGGTGCTGCGCGTTTACAGCATGTAATTAATAAAGTAAGCAGGAGGATAGGGATTATTGAATTCCGAAGGCTCATACTGATGTGGATTGATGATGACGTTTGATAGCAAAGATCATTTTTTATTTGAATATCATCATCAGGCATTTGTATATTTAAATTATCCATGTACTACTTGCGAAATAAATAATGCCAATTTCCGTCTTCTTCTATTTGTATTATCCGGCCAAAATGAATAAATTCTGATCCAACAAATCCTCCCTCAAAATCTTTACTATTTTATTCGTCAGACTTTTAACATCTTCCTCACGCAAATGATAATCAGAGGTATCCTTCCGTTCAGGTTTTGGTTCAGGAGGCAAAAGATCAGCGATATGCATATCGATGAGTGCTGCTGGTTCTTTTCCGATTCTTTTATGCAATTCACTCCTAAGTTTAATATTCGGCCCGTCAGCACCACCACTTATGGAGACGAATGCATATTTGCCCATTGTGGTTTTAAGTTGTTTGAAATAACCTCGAAGAGGTGTTGCTATTTTTCCCATCCAAACGGGTCCCATGAAAATGACAAGATCATAATTTTTCACAGTTTCAATTTTTGGGTTTACCTCCGGAATACGGTTTAATAGGATATCAAAGAAGATTTTACCTGTTGTCCGCAATTTGTTTTCCGTGACTTTGATATGATCTGCTTTCAATTCGGATGCTAAGGTTGCAGCCAAGGCATCATTGTTGCCAGTAAAAGAGTAGGAAATAATCAGAATTTTCATTTTATTCCGTTCTTGTTTTTACAGATAAGTTTTCATTCCGAAATAGAATGACTGACAACACAACTATCCAAAGGAGAAAGACACCTATGTTGATTCGCTCCCAGACACCTATCCAAGGTGTTGGTAGATTCTTATTCACTGATGCGGCATCCATGCTTGTCAAAATTCCAAATGTAAGCAGGACAAGCAGGCTGATGATAGAATATAGCCTGAATCTCATCCCAAATGAAACAGCCCCGATTCCAATCGCGAAAACCATCAATAAGACTGTCACGAAAGCAAATAAAAGATGAATCGTATCGCTTATTGTGGCCCCTCCGGCTGCGAGCACTTCCCGGAGATGCATCGGCGCATAGACCCATGCGAGACTGATGACTCCATTGATGAGCAACAAGATGCCTACGAGACGCAAGTGTCGGTTTTGTATAGTTGATTTCATCACTCCCCATCCAAAAGTTATAAAAAGTAATGCATACAAAAGTCCAAAAGGTACCCAAACCGCTCTTGTTGGAGCCCCTATGGCAGATAGTTCGCTTACGGTTTGAGAGCACGAATTATAAGACGGCCAAAGCATCGGTATAAATACATTCATAGCGACATAAAGAAGCGAAGTAAGAATGCCACAGATGAGCAGAGTCTTTCGTAACATCAGTATTCTTTTTTATTTCATATCAAAGAAAGACACGGTACCTGTTCAACCCAATGATCTATGTCATCAAATGAAATGACTTTTACATGTTTTTAAATGGTTTCGCAAATCTGAAATTTGCTGATACGAAAGCTTAGGCACAGCCTAAGCTTAATGGTTTTGCTATTTGATGCAAACGAAGTTTGCATCAAATAGTATGCAACGATTATAAAATAAATGATTTTGTTAAGCGTAGGTTTACCTACGTTTGTGCGTCTTCAAGGCTGTGCCTTGAGTTCCTGGCGCTTATCTTTTTTGTACTCCACCCCCCTGGCATACTTCAAAATCTTTTCTCGTTCAAGCTCCTCAAAAAAAGTAATCATATCCTGAAACGGCTTTTTAAAATATACGGTTAAATGTCTGTATCTGTCAGTAGTATTGAGAAATTCATAAAAAAAATAAGGATCAAGATTGCCGATATCATCAGTACTCCCAAGCGATACTTCCAATGTCTGTCCTGTTTTTTCATTCGCAAATCTGCAATGCTCGCCATGTACATCAAAATTCCATTCATCTGTCAGTCTGTCTTCTCCATTCCGTAATTTAGCATTCTGGATTTCGTCATACTGTCCGTTTAAGATAACCTGCATTTCAGGTTGATCAGTTTCAGTGATCAGTTTATGAATAAGCTCTTGGGCAATAGATTTATAGATGTCCATTGCCTCTAGCAATTCATCGGTAATATGTTGTGGAAATAGCAATTTAATTTATTTGAAATATATGACTTTCAAATATAACTTTTCTGTGTCTGGTATTAAAGAGTTTAATCTTCAAAAATTGAAAATCATCAAACTCAAAACGTTAGGAGGTTAATCTGCGTCTTTGCGTCTGCAAGACTGTGCCTTGCGAGTTTAATATTTATCTTTATCACCGACTTAACCCTCAGCTCAAATGAAAAATGTTGTTTCCTTTATCTTTTTCCTACTTGTTGGCCATTCATTATTCGCTCAGCATGCCATTATGCCGGCTTCAACCCATGCTGCCATAGAGGTGATTCAAAGGGATCTCAGTCATAACCGGAGTAAACCTTCACAACAAGTGGTGGACTTCTATCCGATTTATAAAACAGCAGATCATTACGACATCGCTGTCTTGTGCAAAATCAATTCCTCCTTCAATAAAACGCAGGCTGTTAAAGATGGCTTTGATATCGGAGCCGTCATTGGATCCATCGCCAGCATGCGCATGCCTCTTCATTTTTTGCAAGAAGGTTTCGCATACCCTGGTATTGACTATATCGAAGTAGCAGAAAAGATAGCACCCGAACTGGATGGTGCCATCAAGGATATACGCGCCGACCTGGTGCATAAAGGTGTTGATTTACCACAGCCATACACCGGAAAAAATGTAATCATCGGTATTGTAGACTGGGGATTCGATTATACCCATCCGATGTTCTATGACACTACTCTGGATCATACGCGGATCATGGCAGCATGGGATCAGGTCAAAGTGATCGGTACTCCTCCGGCAGGATTTTCACATGGCGCGGTATACACAGATGCAGATCAATTAGCAGCCGCACAACACGACACTTTATCTCCTTTGACTGACTATCATGCCACCCATGTAGCAGGCATTGCAGGTGGAAGCGGCGCCGGCACAAAATATCGCGGCGTAGGATTTGAAAGCGATTTTCTGTTCAGTCAGATGCGTAATGATGTCAGCAGTTCACTCGATGCTTATCAATGGATGTACAATATCTCTCAATCAACAGGAAAAAGACTTGTCGTCAACAACAGTTGGGGTAACTACAGATTGTTTCCATTAGATGGCACATCACTCATGTCACAGGCGATTGATGCCTTCAGTGCCCTTGGCGTCGTTTTTGTATTCAGTGGTGGCAACAATGGCAACATCAACTTTCATCTGAAAAAAAGTTTTGTCAATGATTCCGTACGTACACGTATCGGGGGCTTTGATTATACCAATGATCATGATCTTTGGGGCCAATCCATCGCGATGTGGGGAGAAGCGGGAAATTCTTTTTCTGCACAACTTCGAATACTCAATGATCAGAATCAACTCATAGGACAAAGTGATTTGATCAATACGTCTACAGCTTCTGCATACATAGACACATTTATGGTCATCGGTCCGGATACTATTTTTTATCATGTCACCACAGATGCAGCCCATCCCCTCAACGGCAGACCACAAATGACACTTGACATTCAAAGTAAAAATGCAGCGTTGAAGAAAATACTTTACGCCGAAGCGTCAACGGGCACTGTCCATTTCTGGAATACCCGATTGACCACATACGGAATTGGTAATTGGGGTTATGGATTTACAGCACCTACTACAGGTTATGTCAATGGTGACAAAAATTACGGTATCGGACATCCTGGCGTAACGAATAGTGTGATTACAGCAGCAGCGCATGAAACAAATTTTCTGTTGACTTCTTTCTCCAGTTATGGACCACGCATAGATGAAGTGATAAAGCCAGATATTTCAGCGCCAGGACTGAACATCATTTCCTCATTCAACTCTTTTTCAAAAGAAAATGTGACGCCTGTCACATCGATTACATTCAATGGCAAGACTTACGAATTTATCAAGCTCAGTGGTACCAGTATGAGTGCACCGATGGTGACAGGATCTGTAGCGTTAATCCTGGAAGCCAACCCTACATTGAGTGCAGCCGAAATCAAACAGATCATTATTAATTCTGCCTTTACAGATGGTTTGACTGGAGCTATCGGCCCTGAAGGAAATAATCGCTGGGGACATGGGAAACTGGATGTTTACAAAGCCATTCAGCTTATTACCGGCAGCACAGCGATTGGTAATATATCAGAATCTAAAAAATATTTATTTCCAAATCCTGCTCATGATGAAGTGTATGTCACAAGCGAACTTGACGGAAACGAAACCTATCGATTGAACAGATTGGATGGGGCTCTTATTTCAAGCGGACATTTTGATGGTGCATTGTCTGTGGCACAGATTCCTGATGGGATCTATATCCTGAGTATTGAAAACTCAAATAGTTTTCATGCTTTTAAGTTGGTGATCAACAAATAATTTTGAATTACCGTGGCAGGGGTTTTATCCTGTGTCGTTTATTTGGGGTCAAATAAATTCTGCCACCATTTTCGCTTTGGCGATGGTGGTGGAGGACTGGGTGCAGTTGGTTTAACCGCCGTTTTTTGGGCTCTGAATTTCTTCACGACATCATCAGTCGGCAGACCAAGCGCCCTTGTGGCATTATATGCAACCAGATAATCCTCGTGGTCACGAAAACCATGAAGCATTGATGTCACTTTCTCGACATGGAAGTCAGCCAACATGTACATGATATCAATGAGTTCAATCCAATTGGTAATTTTTGGTGTCTCATCTAAAACAATAGCAATCATCTGTTCATCCCCGTTGATCTGGAAAATTGAATGCGCTATCGTTATTTTACTAGCCTTATCCCCTTGCGCTAGTAATTTGTAAAGTTTCGGTAATGCGTTTTTTGATTTTATATGTCCAAGCCCGATTGTAGGCCAACTGTCACCAAGACTTAAAGCTTTAATTAATTCAGCTTCTGCTGTTTTCAGCTCTTCAGGTGATAGATTATCCAGAAGATAGAGTGGGGTGCCTTCCTTTCGTTGGCCCCAGGTATTTGCACCTAAATATTCATTTCTAAATTGGTCTAAGTTCGTTGCCAGTTTTGTAGAGTTTTATTATTCTATCATATTTAACTGTGAAACTACATTTAAATTGGAATTTTATAATGGAAACCACTCATTGACAGGTGGACTGTAAAAGTGTGGTGGACAGAACACTAGTCGAAAGTGTCGAAGCTCGTTATTCGTTCCCGCTTCATGACTTCGTATGGCGGGATCTTCGCGGTGCTCGATATCCGTTATTCATTTATGGTTAATCGTCCCCATTTAAATATCGGGGTTTCGAGGTCAGAGACACTCGAACGTCAGTATACCTTACTCGTTACTCGTTACTCGTTACTCTATATTCGTTACTCTATATTCGTTACTCGTTATTCGTTACTCGTTACTCGTCACTCGATATTAGTTACTCTATATTCGTTACTTATTCGATTTCGTTATTCGTTACTCGTTACTCGTCACTCGATATTCGTTACTCGTTACTCGTTTTTCGTTACTCATTGCTCGTTATTCGTTACTCGTTACTTGTTATTTCATATATAGCCGCTTCATAAGGTTGTAATGAATTATTTGATGCGGCTTTTCCATAATTATCAATTAATAATTTGGCCATACTGATGTCCATTCCTGTATTTACCGATGCAGGTGATGCTGTAAAATTTAATAGTATCAGCAGCTTCTTTCCATCGAGCTCTCTTGAATATGCATATACGTTTGGATTATCCTTATCTAATAATGTGTATTTGCCATAGGTAAGCACAAGGTTTTCTTTTCGTAGTCTTAGCAGTTGTTTAAAATAATTAAGGCAACTGGTACTATCCTTTTCTTCTACGGCGACATTTACTGTAGTATAATTAGGATTTATTTTAAGCCACGGGATGCCAGTAGTGAAGCCCGCATTAGTAGTGTTGTCCCATTGAAAAGGAGTTCTGGCATTATCCCTCGCCGTTATTTTCTGATCATTCAAAAACTCCTTGAGGTCACCACCATTATTTTTTATCTGGTTGTACATGCCAATGGATTCAATGTCCCTGTAATCTTCGATCTTTTCAAACTTGATATTATTCATCCCAAGTTCATCGCCGGCAAAATAATAAGGTGTAGCCCTCATTGTAAAAAGAAATGTCGTAAGCATTTTGGAGGAAAGCTCTCTCCACTCAGGACTGTCATTACCCCAACGTGTGACCATCCGTGGTTGATCATGATTTCCAAGGTAGATCGTTCCCCAGCCTTTATCAGCAAATACAGTATCCCATTTAGAATATAGATTTTTAAACTCGACAAGATTTATGCCTCCAGGCTTTACTTGTTTGAATTTACCGGGTACAAACCCCAGACTCACACCTTCGAAATGATAAAGCATATTTAATTCATGCCGGTCTTCATCTACAAAATCATGCGCGGTTCCGGTAGTTACGCCGGCGCCTTCGGCTACAGACATACAATCATATTTGTTCAATACTTCGTTGTTCATTTCCTTCAGGTAATCATGTAGGTGTGGACCTGATGCCATGTAGTGATCCCATCCGCCACCATACTGTTCATCAAGAACTTTCTGTGTGATGACAGGGAATGTAGTGTCCTTTGCAATAAAGGGTATGACATCCATTCTGAAACCGTCAATTCCTTTCTGAAACCAGAAATTCATCATTGCGTATATCTCTTCCCTGAGTTTTGGATTTTCCCAGTTCAGGTCGGGTTGTTTGTAAGAAAAGTAGTGGAGGTAATATGCATTCGTCAGTGAATCAAATCTCCACCCACTCCCGTCGACCTCAAAAGCGCCCGGACGAAAAGCAGGTTTGCCTCTTTCTGCATTCCACCAATGGTAATAGTCACGATAAGGATTTGTCCTGCTGCTTCTGGATTGTTTAAACCATTCATGCTCATCGCTGCTATGATTGACGACAAGATCCATGACCAGTTTTATATTTCGCTGATGTAGGCCATTCAACAACGAATCGAAATCTGCCATGGTACCGAAATCTTTCATGATCGTCCGGTAGTCACTGATGTCATACCCGTTATCTGCATTAGGAGAAGCAAACACAGGGTTAAGCCATATGACATCTATACCCAGTGACTTGAGATAATCCAGTTTAGAAATGATGCCTTTAAGATCGCCTACACCATCACCATCAGCATCTTTAAAGCTTCTCGGATACACCTGGTACACAACCGCTTCTTTCCACCATTTCCTGTTCATGCTATCTGCATTACTTTTTTCAGCCATTTCAGGTTTTGCGTTTGATTGACAAGACAAAATAGATATTGTGAACGCAGCTGCACAATAAAAAAGTCTGAATGAGAATGGATACATGGTAAAGGTTTGAATTATGAACAAGCTAAAACAAATGTAGGTACTTAAAAAAATAAGATAAGTACTTTATTTTAGCTAGGGATTCCATCATCCTCTTTGTCTTTAGTGGCTATTGCCCAAAAAACCCACATCAAAAAAGTCATCAAGAGAGCAATTTTAGAAAAATAAAATGCAATCAATGTTATTATACCGTATGAAAAAATTCCAATAACCTGTCCTTTAATCATTCCTTTTAACCAGGGAATACTTTTCATGGGCGTAAGTAAAAGTTTTTTGTTTTTTAAAATGTATATGTTTAACATAAGCATTGTTATAGTTATACATCCCGTATATCCAGCGTAAAATGCTACCGCAGTATTTTCAGCATCTGTGCCAATAAAGTTTCCTACTGTTTTAGTAGGGAAGGGAAAGAGCGCAACAAATAAAAGCACCAATCCATTCAGAAGTATAACCCAATGGTTTGCGGCTCGCAAATGTTTAAATATTTTATTATGGCCCATCCAAATAAGAAGGACTGTTGCAAAAGAGTTGAAGTAGGAAAAGTATTCTGGCCAACTTTCAAGGATTTTCTGCCAAAGGTTTGAATTGCTTGCTCCTTCGTATTCTTTAATACCAATTTCTAAAGCAAGTAAAGTAATAGCCACTGCAAATATTCCATCACTAAATGCTTCTAAACGACTAGTTTGTTTTTCCATTAATTTGTTAAGTTTAAGATTGTAACAAGGTTTAGATTCGTAAGTTCAATGGTGCTTGCCCTGAGCGAGTATAAGGATGTGACATGTCGGTGCGTCTGCAAGGCTGTGCCCTGCAATACAAAAATCTAATGCACAAAGTGAGAAAAAATTTAAACATTGTTCGGCGTAGGTTTACCTACGTCGGTGCGTCTGCAAGGCTGTGCCTTGCAATCCGAAAATCTAATTCAAAAATTTGGAATTATTAATTCTTCAACCCCCCTCTCCCCGGCAACAACTTCGCTACGATATCATCATAGTATGGTCTCTCTTTCAGACTCGAATGCGAGCCCGGGAAAAAGATAAGATCCATCTCGATAAATTTATTTGTCGTATCAAAATCACGCATCACCACCGCACATCGCCTGTCATTGATCAGACGGGTATTGTCGATCATCGGAAATTCAAAAAAGTCAATCGTAAATGCAGGATTAGCACACTTGTCTTCTTTGCCCGGCATCTGTGTACAGATATTAAGACGTACTTCGAGACTCAGATTGATAGTATCGATATTCAATATGGTCAGTCGCACAACGTGCGTGATCGAGTCCCAATGATTGCCATTGAAGACACTATCCTGGAATGTGCAGCTAAATGTCTGATCCATTCCCGCACAATTGATCGTATCATAGCAATAATTGAATTTCTCAATACTCGATACGCCTTCAAGACTTGCGATCTGTTTGTTTGTCACTTCGCGTGACATATTGTACAACCTTTCTTTGTATGCCAGTCTCAACTTTCGATCTTTTGTCTCGATCACATTGCGCCGGTCCAGGTATGTAAACAAGGGAGTCAGATTAAGCGACTCATGGAAATTGTAAGCCAATAACTCAAGTTGAAGGATCTTTTCATCAATTGAAGAACCCTGAGGTCCTGACAATATCGAATTGATGATTGACGTAAACATATCTTTACGCAACGCACTCTCCGATTCTTCACGACGGCTCATGAGCTCTGTATAGAGTCTCGTCTTTGCTTCGTTTTCCTGGTTCTTATTGAGATAGCCTGACGCTATATAACTGACCAACGCTATCGTGACTGCTGTCATGAGCGTGGCTACAGGGCCTAATATAATATTGGCTTTGTCCCAGAAATCTCTCTTGTGATGTCCCGGCTGTGGATTTACTGTTTCTTCAGTGCCCATTTATCTCCTTCTTTGACCAGCGATAAGGTGTACCCGGATGAGTTATTGGTAGAGAACACATCAAAGGTAGCTCCTTCATAACCAGGCAATTGGAGGGACAACTTGCCGATAGGTTTGGCGACAAAAGAGAAGTATCCTTTTTCATCAGTTGTAGCTGTGCCGATCAGTGTAGTGCCCTGGACGAACTTAACTTCCTGCTTGGCCAGTGGCTTACCGTCTTTCTTCAGCGTTCCGAAGATTTCTCCCGCAAAGGTTAGGGTAGGAAGCAATAAAAGCAGGCAAAAAAGTATGTTTTTGGATTGAACAGTTTTCATATAAATGAAGGTTGTTGAAAATGATATGCTTACCAACAAGTAAGACTGCAAAGTAAACGAAAATCAGAACAGGATGTTTTACCGAAACTAATGCAATTCGTTAAGCTTAGGTTAATTGAATGCCTTCCAAAGTTGTCATTAAGGTTCGTTTTTCATTTCTATGGTTTTGCCTATCCAACCCAAATGGGTATGCTTAAAGTCATCAGGATATTTAAGCCCATACCCTAAAGCACGATCGAATGAAGAATGCCCGAGGATAATTAATCCCGCCAGCACCAGGTAAGGCATTTGCTGAAAATATCCAATACCCAATACAGCAACTCCAATAAGCCTGTGGTGAAGCAGATTATAAGTTACAGCACCAGTTTTCGTATTGATCAGATAGCCTAACATTCCGAGATCAGGTGAAAGGAAAAGTAATATCCAAATCCACCAGGCGAATTGTATAGGTTGAACATAAAGGCCAAAAATAGCAATGGCCAGTAATCCGAGTTCTTCGAGTTGAAGGATGTATTTCATGAGTACGGGTTAGAAATAATGAGTTTACTTTTTTCTGTTACAATATTAATTCGTGATGCTGATGGGTCCAATTCTGTTGCAGAGGACAACAGCTTGTAATTAATCTCAATCACAAAAACTTCAATCGATCCTGGTATTTTCAAATATTCTGATGGACCTGTTTTATATTAATCAGGCAATAACCAGACATGATTTGGTTCGATGCAATGTACAATAGAGATGGAGAATATTACTTATGGGCTACTATATTTTCAAGTTTGTCCAGCCTTGCTTTAAGGTCATCATTTTGTTTTTGCAATGTTTCTATTTGCTTTTGCTGTTCTTGTACGGCTTTTACCAAAGGCATTACAAACTGAGAATAGGCTAGGCTATAATTATCTCCGTCATTTTTAGGGGCATTTACGCCGTCAAAATTCCAGCCCAGGTCATCAGCAAGTTTCTCGACATCCTGTGCAATAAAACCGGTATGCCTGAGCTGTGAGTTCTCTTCATAGGTTGCATTGTCTTTTATGTAATGACTCGCGGTACTGTCGGCCATATGCTGCGTGAGAAACAAATCCAGTTTCCGGTAGTCTATAGCGTAGGTCACCGGTTTTAGTTTTGTGATAAATGATAATCCCGGTACATCATCCTCGACATTTGTCTTAAAGCGTCCATCGCTCAGATTGCTCCACGGAGCATATCCACCTATGACCATTCCCGCTATTGATGCACCTATGACAATCTTATTAGTGGCATTGACTACTGCACTTGCACCGATAGCTGTAGCACCGTCCAGGTTTGTTGTACTTACATTTGAATATTCCCCGATGCATGTATTCCAAGAGCCGGTCGTATTCGAATTCATCGCTGAACTCCCTATTCCAGTATTGTAATCTCCTGTTGTAGTAATGAATAAACTGAAATCACCGTTTGCAGTGTTATGTGAACCGGTGGTGTTTTGGTTCGAAGACCATTTACCGGTTGCCGTATTAAATGAACCTGTGTTATTCGTATATAAGGCGGCATCGCCTACAGCTGTATTGTCAGTACCGGTATTCGTATTCTGTAGAGAAGCATTTCCGAAAGCCGTATTGGCAGTACCTGTAGTATTAGTATATAATGCGCCGGTTCCGACTGCAGTATTATAATAGCCTGAGACATTCCAATACATAGCAGACAATCCAATGGCCGTATTGAAATACCCGGTCATGTTTGTTTTTAATGCCTGGTATCCCATCGCTGTATTTCCAGTCCCGTTGGTATTGTATAACAAAGCTTTTGAACCGATAGCAGTATTTTGTCCAGGCCCTGCATTTGTATAGTATAATGCTGAATCTCCTACGGCGACCTGGTTATGTAAATTGCCACTATTATAAAGTGCTTTTATACCGACAGCCACGTTGCTATACCCAATAGTATTGTTATACATGGCATTTGACCCAATGATCGAATTATATGACCCTGTCTTGTTGGCCAACATCCCGCTTGCACCAATGACTGTGTTGTCCCTGCCTGATGAATCTAACAACATGGCCTGACTACCGATAGCCACATTATTATCTCCGGTTCTGTGTTGAACCAATGCTTCATAGCCGATGGCCACATTGTGATTGGAATTGAGACTTAAATTAAGTGCGTCTGCACCCAACGCAGTGTTATAATTCCCAAGATTATACGCCAATGCCTGCATACCGATACCTGTATTATAAATTCCCTGACTAAAATACATTGCATAGCTACCAACAGCAGTATTGGCAGAACCGGAATTGTTTGCAGTTAGTGATTGTGTGCCAAACGCCACATTGTTAGTTCCGGAAATATTTGAATATAAAGCACCGGTTCCATAAGCACTATTATAACTTCCGGTAGTATTTTGAGACAATGATCCGTGTCCAAATGCAGAGTTCCATTCACCAGTTGTATTAGAAAATAATGCCTGATTACCTCCAGCAGTATTCAGTCCTCCGGTTGTATTATGATACAGCGCCCAGTGACCCAATGCTGTATTATAGGATCCGGTTGTATTGGAAAAAAGAGTCTTTGAACCGATTGCCGTGTTGTTGCCTGCAAAACCAGAGAAATAATTTTGTGTGTATAAAGCTGAATCACCTATGGCTACAATATTATTGGGCAATGTATCCTGCATCAATGCACCGGTGCCCATCGCTACATTATTATTGCCTCTTAAATTACTATACATGGCGTATTTCCCGGTTGCGGTATTATTTTTTCCGCCGATGTTTTGACTTAGTGCACCTCTGCCCAGGGCGGAATTGAAGTATCCTGTTGTATTTTTCCATAGTGCTGTCTGGCCAAATGCAGCATTTCCGAATCCGGTAGTGACATAATTAAAAGCACCCATGCCCAAAGCCACATTCCAGTTGGTATCTATCCTGCCGGCCAGAATATCATTGACTCCGAATATCAGTGGCTTGGTATCGAGGGTACCTACATAATCAGTTAAAGGATTAGTCCCCGCATTTCCTTTTAATGACCAGCCACTACCTGTCACTATGGATTGCCAGTTGGGTAGAGTAGGCGTGCCCATATTGATCATCAGCTGCTTGGTCAGCGTATCCAATACCATCAATCCTTTTGCAGGATTAAGTATTGTATTCATTTGGGTTGTAGTGACGCGAGGAATTAAAATCCCTTTTACTGAACTTTTTAATTCCAGAAGTGCGGATGGGTCGGGACTGATGGTGCCTATACCTACATTTTGTGCGACTGACAAACTAATTGCTGTCAACAAAAAGCTAGCGACGAGGAACATTTTCTTCATCAAATAAATTTTCAACAACTATGAAATTTTAAAGAATTTCAGGCGCGATGTTTTGGCGTGAAGTCATCAAATACACAAGTCCCTATCAACGAACTTCAGGCCTCAAATGCCATCACTTTTGCTGATCCGTATAATGGCGAATTCAATGATTGGTTAGAACTTTATAATTCAGGTACAAATCCCACTGACCTCACAGGCTGGCATCGTTATTTATTTTCTTGCCATTCTGGATTTGTAGATCCGCGATGCAAATAATTTTGGGGCGGCAAACAAAATAAATAAAAGGATATACATAATTATAGGAACGATGATAGATACGAAACAAAGAAAAAACGCTACAAGTGTATAAATGATACCAAAACCATACATCACTTTATAGGAGAAATAAAACTCCCTTTCCTCCTCTTCAATGAAGTTATGATTATAAGCATAGTTACAGATGCCAAAGGCAGCAAGAGAAATCAGGAAATAATTAAAGCCAAAAAAGCCCAATGCTGTTCCGGCTTCTTTTTCAATGTATTCTGCCAGGACAGCAGTTGGAAATGGGGTAATAGTGACGACAAATAGTAAAAAACCATTTATCCACATCAGGTTCGTATCCACTTTCCTGATGGATTCAAAAGCAATATGATGATTTATCCAGCAAACAAGGATCGTAATGAATCCAATCGAGAAGGCAAGAAAAGATCGCCAGTGTTCAAGACATGTCTTGATCAGTCCTTCATCTGATTGAAAATGTAAGGTCTGTATCAGTTCCAAAACTAAAAGTGTAATCGCTATGGCAAACACACCATCGCTGAATGCTTCAATCCGGGATGTTTCTTTAGTATTAATACCATTCATTTGATTTTCGTTTAGCGTATTGATCAGCTTTGTTTACTCGTTTTCCCCTGCATAGGTAATAATAAAGAATTATTTCAGCAAAAACGGATTTGTTTAAACATTGTGATTGGCATCAATCTTTAAATTCTCCAATGTGCCAAAGGATTCCGGATGGATCATGCAGAAAACATTCTTTGCCCCAGTCATATTCCCGGACGGGAATAAGTTTTACGCTTTTGTATTTAGTGGTTAAGTCTAAAGCTAAAAGTTCATTCCAGTAACGAACTACATCTTCCACTTCCAGAAATAACATTGTATTGTCTATCCAATCTTTCACATATGCATCCTGCAAATAAAATGCAAGCCCATCTTTTTTGAAAACCGAAAAACCAGGTCCCAAAATATTCTCATGGAATCCCAGGTCACGATAAAATTGCCGGGACAGTTCAAAGTCTTGTGCGCCGATGAATGGGCGTATTGATTTTGCTGTATGTTCCATTTAGTCCAAATGTATTCCATGCGTGAAGAAAATAAGAATAATAGCTGTGGCAATCATCAGGCAATATAAAAACGTATACTTCGCGTTGAATTGGCACGGGAGAAAGGTAAAAAATCTTTTATCAATAATTTATGTGTTATTGCCTATTGCCTATTGCTTTCTGTTGCTGGGCTGCAGAACAAGGATGAGGTCTGGCCGGTCAAAACAATGCATTTTGCCAATTGCTTATTGCATATTGTCTATTGCGTCAAGCAGCCCTCCTCTAAATTTATCATCACACATCTGCCAGAACATAATACCGCCAAGTTTATTTTCAATTGCGTATTTCGTTTTTAAAGCTACTGATTTTTCATCATCATATGTTGCCAATAATCTTCTTTTTACATTGATGGCATAGGGCGCCTGGGCTACATCATCCCATTTCTTTTCAAATCCATTTTTTATCGAAAGTGAATCACCGGTGTCTTTATTGGAGAAGCCATGTAGGAAGTGACAAGGCTCATATAAGTCCACCGGGTTTCCTTCATCAATTTGAAAGAACCGTCCATAGAAAGCAGCGCCTACAACTAATTGATCAGACGGTACTCCGGCCTGCAGTAGAAGTTGAACGGCATGATCAGTCGACTCGATTTGTTGCGGTGTAGAATAGAGTGGGGTATGGTGTCCGCTGATCTTGCTGTATCCATGCACCAGGTCGTAGGTCATGATATTGATAAAGTCCGTGTACCTGATGACTTCCTTCCATTCGACAGCGGAATCAATGTAAGTTGTGAAGCCACCAGCCGCAAAACTGATTTCAAAATTCTTCCCGTTGACTTTTCGGAGTTCTTTAAGCAGTGATGTAAAATTTCTACGATCTTCTTTTCTAAACGTATGACCAGGCGGACCTTGAATAGCCGGATACTCCCAATCAAGATCAATACCATCTGTCTGAAAGTAATCAGTAATTTCTCTTACCGATTGTGCAAATTCTTCACGACCTTTTTCAGTATTAAAAACATCGGAACATGTCTGGCATGCGCCCCATCCTCCAAGCGACAACATGACTTTCAATTCTGGATTTTTTCCTTTAAGTTCAACCATCCTCTTTATCGTCGCACTGTCCTCGGCAGAACCAATGTGCAAACGATTATCCTTCAAATGTCCGAATGAGAATATAAGATGAGTAAGCTTGTCGATTTGAAAACTATCCACCAGATTTGTAGGGCCGCTATAATAGCCGACAACTCGAAAATCGGAATCAGATTGTGCTGATAATTTTATGAAAAGCAGTGAGCAGAGCAGTAGGACAAGAAATACTTTTGATATTGAAGTCATGTGTGTGCTTAGTCTCAATGATAAGAAGAAGGAGGCAGATTAAGTATGAAAAAATATGATTTTTTAAGATTTGATTTTCGTTGCCTTTTGTTTATTGCCCATTGCTTATCTCACTAGCGTTACATCACCAGTCATCGTCTTTTGCGTACCATCCACCATCAATAATTTGAAATAGTAAACAAAGGTACCAGGAAGCATCTCCTGATGATGAAATTTTCCATCCCACCCCAATTCCGGAATATTTGGGTTTAAATTTTTAGCCTGGTAAATATGCTCGCCCCAACGATCAAAAATATTTATTTCCAGTATCGATTCCACGCCATTATTACTGTATAAAGCAAAAAAATCATTGATGCCATCTCCGTTAGGAGAAAATGTATTTGGAATATAAATCTTGGGTGTAGGGAAAACTGTGATATTCAATTCGGCCGTATCGACACAGCCATTGACATGGACGACAATCAGTTGAAGAGATTGATTTTTATTCGTCATCACTATTGTTGTCAGACAAGTATCACACGACAGAATTCCTGCGGGGCTCCATTGTATTGAACTCAGGTCTCCAATCGGCACATTGACTGTAGCCTGGATGAGCCCTGTTTGCTCTTCATGCAATTGGACTACCTCAGGCAGAGTCAATTCAAGATGGATACCTGGATGGATCACCAGGAATGTATCCAATGCGCACCCGAATGCATCGGTGATGTGCAGATTGTATCCACCTGATGCAAGGCTGTCAAACTGTCCTGTAGAATTATCCATTAAACTATCGATGGAATATGAATATGGAGGGATCCCGCCTAAAATATCGGATACCTCAATCATTCCATTGTTTTCACCTTCGCAATTTTCATCTATTACGGTTACTATGACATCGCCCAATGCATTTTGATTAATAAATACCTGAGCCGAATCAATCGATATGCATCCAGTAATTGAATTGGTCAATTGCAAATAGTAGATTCCTGCTGTATCCACCAGGACAAATGTTTGAGTGGAAATCACCTGACCGATGATATTAGACCAGGCAAACTGAAGATGATCCCCCGTACTTCCGGAGCCGTCGATCATGACTTCTGCATGATGACAATCGATCAACTGATCAGTACCAGCATTTGCAATAGGAGCATCGTGGATCAGATCAACAAATACACTATCTGTGAACGAACATTGATTAGTGAAATCAATGTTGAGATAATACCACCCCGAGTCACTGACTATACAGACTAATGAATCAGAAGAAAATAAATTTGGTCCGGTCCATAAGTATGCTCCCGTTTCAGAAGATACACCAGTCAGGGTCGTCCTCGTGTTGATGCAATTCAGGACACTTCCTGTACCCGCATCAATAATTTGGGGGCAAGATGAACATGCTACAGGTGGATCAACAATGATTGAAGTCCAGCAAGTCGGAACATTGTAATCGTGTAGATTAAAATTTTTTGTACCACCACTGATCAGGTAAGGGCCACAATTTTTCGGAGTGCCATATATGCCATCAAGCGTACCATCGGTAGAAAGCCACAACGTTCCCGGTGAAAGACCGGTGACAAGAACACTAAACGTAAAGGTATCATCCGTAGAATCATTTCCTGTTCCATTATTGTTGCATGCGATACCACTTACGACAGCCTCAATGTGTTGAAAAGTGACAGTCTGACTTTCCAGATCGCAACATGCAGAGGTGCAATTAAGATCATTGATCAGGTCTCCAATCACTGGGATCGTTCCAGTTGCGGTTAGGTAATTGTATGCATACACTATAAGCGAACCGCTCGTGCCAAATGTAGAAAAAGTCCCCGCAGATCCATTGATCACAGCAATGATCACACCTAAGGCATCCGTCACCAAAATAATCTGAGTATTCTCAGGCCCTCCTGTAAATCCGGTTGAAATAATATTTACATCATCTCCCCGACAAAGAATTGCAGGTGTCACATTCAAAACGCCTGCATCCGCTGTATGAACTGTAATCGTAGTACACAAGGGTAAGGGCGGATCAGAAATGGTGACGCATGGGTCATTGGAAACATCTATGCATAACTGATACGTGCCGGGATTTGGCCAAAGAATTTTAAAGCTATCAGTTGTCGTTTGCGCCAGCAGAACTCCATCGACAAACCAATGATAAAAGCGCGCGCCATCCGGATGTTCTACTGTATATGTTTCCGAATTCCCCGCACAGGGATTGATGTTTCCAATTACAGGTTCAGTCCATGGGGCAATGTGTTCCTGCCCACATACTCCTATGATATCAATAGTCACTGTACAATAGGAACCCAGGCAACCATCAACCATAAAATAATAGACAGCTCCGATATTCAATCCAGTCAGGTTTAATATTTTATCATTTGTATTACAATCATTCGCATCGGCATTGCAGGCCACCACATGGTTAAAATTGCAATTGGTATAAATCGCAAGTTGAAAACCAATAGCGCCTCCTGACTGATGACAATTAGTGGAGTGAACCCGTAGCGAAAGGTTAGTACACCATGCAGTGAAAGCGAACCATGTTGGGTTGTTGGTTTGTGTCGTGAACGCGTTTGGGCAAATGGGAGTAGGTCCATCGTTAGGATGCTGAAAGGAAGTCATCGAAAACGTATAGCCATCCAATTCATCGATGGTACACAATACAGGAGCTGTTTCGCACGCACATTCCGGTTGATTGCCATTTGTGCATTGTGCCTTAACCAAGTGGTTTGAACAAATAAAGAACAGGAACAGGTAGTAGGAGGGTCGAAGCGATAGACGATGTATACCTTTCAAAATTTGTTGGTCGTAAGTCCTGTAATAAAAAGTGAGGGAAACTCAATCAAGATAATCAAAATTTCAGGATGTAATTGCCTATTTTATAAGCTAATGATTCTGATTGGAAATAATACTGATGAGTCAGGCCCGGTTAATGTATTATCTGTATAAGAGGAAAATAGGTCTCATTTTGTACCTATGGGCTAGGTTAGGTCATTTTATCCCTTTAATGTTTCGGACGAATATTTATCTGGAACAATAAGATCCGAATATTATTCCAGCTGCGATAACAGCACTCACTGACATAGTTTTGATTAAAGATTCCTATGAAATCAATATACCGTCAGCAAATAATGCATCACATCCAGTAGAGGAGACTTTAGGCATTTTTCTGTGAATATTGAATAGAGATTCCATGAGGAAGTGAGGGTGTTAATAAGATTGTGGAAAAAAAAGAGAGGGTAATAGGGTATGAATGGGGGCCTTGGAGACATTAACTGGTAGAAGGCTTAAAAGGATTTCGACGAAATCAGATTCAATAACCTGTAACCAGTTAAAACTACTTTATATGGCATTTTCGAAACATCACCTTTATCAACCAACCGACCAGATTATTGCGGGTTATGCACATGCTTTTGGCCATGCTGCCAGGGTAATCATTATAAAACAATTGGTTGTCATGGGGCCATCCACAGTGCAGTCAATGGCCGTATATCATCCTATTCATAAGGAGTCACTATCCGACCACATTAAAATTTTAAGACATTATGATTTGGTTGAGTGGAGGGAAAGTTATCCATATACAATTTATTCAGCTCATCTTGAGAATATCAAAAAGGCATGTAAATTCTTAGTAGATTATATCGAGGTAATTAGGCCGATTGGTTAAACAGAGGTTTAAAAGCTTGAAAAGGATTTCGACGAAATCTTAACTAAGGGTTTCGAACTCTACTCCTATACCTCAAATCTTTTACACCATCTTCCAAAACTCTTCTTTGGCACATACATTTTTTCAATTTCGTGCTTCGTAAACTGATTTTTTGGAAACCAAACCATTAATAAAACTGATAAAAGAATCACTCAGTCCCGTCGCCGTATAATATGTATCAGTCCCAATAGAAACCTTGCCTTGTTTTTGCGCGGGAATATCTATGCTCGAATGAAGTCTCTTACAATCCGGAGAAATAGTAATATATGCCATTATTTTATTTTTCAAATAATATACATATCCAAGATGGGCAGTAAAACAATCCAACGTGACTGCTCCATATGATTTTTTATTATCGATTTTTGATTTAAAGTCTTTCACTTCCTGCTCAGTCAGTTCAATTTTTTTGGTTATGGATGTTGAGAGTTTCCCTATGGTATCCAAAATGTACATGGAATCTATACTCTGGCTGCTAGTAAATTGATACATGATCACATTATCAAATGTCAGAGTGCTGAAAGGTTTGTCCCCTTGTCCATAAGATCGGCAGACAAAAAACAATAAGATTAATAAAACATGAATTTTCATAATTGGGACACGGTCTTTTATTCCAAAATCATTTAGCTCCTTCCACAAAATACATTTCCACATCTCCTTTCCCCTTCACATTGATATGCCCACGCGGTGTGCATGAGAATTTTTCCTTTGCATATTCATATGTTGTGCTGCTGATATTCACCATTCCGGCCTGACCCGCACTTTCGATACGACTGGCTGTATTGACGGTATCGCCCCAGATATCGTATTGAATTTCTTTCCCTATGCCTGCACAACCGCTGCCCAACGGATCCTGCCGCTGCATTGAATCAATGTCTTAAATTGTTGCTGGGCAAACACACCAGGGGGTGGTGTGGTGTTGTATGACATGAGGAACACCTAAGAAATACGGAAGGAAAAAGATTATTTCATAGATAGGTGTGTTATTTCAGTAAAAAATATGCCTAAACAATAGGTCAATATACAGTTAGAACCTTCTTTTAACTCTTCACATTCGCCGGGATGTTAAGTAATAGATCCACAATCAAAAGGGCAAAATGCAAATTCCAAAATCAAAAATCAAATGTTTTGACTGTCATAACTCAACCTTGTGCTACACCCACCAACCGCAGCAATCATAATGCATTGTATTGACAAGGCTTGCCCCTGTCTGGGTAGAACATTAAAAAGGCCATCCTCACGGACAGCCTTTTCAAAATCATCAACAACGCTTATCATAACCTCACATTATACCCCAACTGTCCATAGATGGGCACTGTAGGTGTAGTCTTGAAATCCTGCGTTAGTGTCTTGCCCGCCTTTATATACACATCATTCTTTCCGAATGAAAACCCCGCTTGTACACCATAATAAAAGTTACCTCCTGTTGTCGGTCCAAACCATCCATTGAGTGCTCCGGGATACTGTTCATGATATGCATCAGAATGTTTGAAGTGTGTAATGATGGCTTTATCAAAACCAACTTCAGCAGCTAAAAACCAGGTCTTTCGATAATAACCAAGCACACCGGTCAGATCACTTCCGAAATCCACAAGCCTTATATTATCATTCTCATACCGCCGTATCACACCATGCAATCTTGTGCTGAATTGAAAATTGTGAAAATCAACCCATCTCACTTGCAAGCCAACTTTCGTCTTCATATCATCAAATATGTTTTCACCCGATGCAAAAGAATATTCCACATTCGCGAACAACGGAAATAATTTGTTTTTAATCTGGTATCCATATCCGACTCCAAAGACAGTCCCGTATTCCAGGCCCGCATTCACATTAAGGATATGGTTGTCATTACGGTTAAGGCATCCCCAGTTGATCGTTTGCGCCTTGATTGCATTCATCATCAACATAAGCGCTAAGATGAACATCGATATTTTAATATTTTTCATTGTTGATTTAGTTTAGATTTTGAAAGAATTGTTGGTTTAGATGTTTGACCTTTATCCATGGTCTTTTGTTCCTGGTCTTTGGTCGTGCACACGGATTCTTTAAAGTGAATTAAAATAACTTAAGACCTTCGGCATTGTCATATTCCTCCATGCTTCATCATCGGACACAATGCCATCATGTCCTACGCCGGCAATTTTTGTGAGATCGACCGGATGAAACACAGATGATATCCGTGCAGCCCATTCATCCGGATAAGCATGATTCTTTTCGCTGTATAAGAAAAGTACCGGTACTTCAAAAAAAGTAAGGCCTTGTGAGAAGTCTGGATGATATTGTTCTCCGATGTCATACAGGGTAGAGTTAATGACAGCACCATATCGCCAGTAGCTACCTGGTTTTGTATTGTCTTCGCCGGTCACATCATTTTTACTGGCGCGCATAGATAATTTGTAATCGAGTATTTCGTGCTGATCCTTTTTACCTGTGATAAACTGATCGGGATAAGTTATGTCGTTGCTCCATTCACTCCAAAGATTGGGTGAGCGGGCTTCATTCACATAATGGATTATATCATCGAACACCAGTCCGCCTGGTTCACAGACCACAAGACCCTGGATCGCCAAGGGATATTTACCTACATAACCGGCAGCTAAAATGGCACCCCAGGAATGGCCAAGGAGGAATACTTTCTGATTAGCATGCGTGCGGTAATGAGCGATCACACCACTTAAATCATCATACATCAGATCTACAGCACCTAAGCCAAGATCCCTGTATAACTTTTCCGGAAATCTTTGGGAGAGGCCCGATCCTCGCTGGTCATAAAATACGACACGATAACCATGATCCGCAAGATCCTTGCAGTTGAGCATGTATCGGTAATCTCCACCCGGACCACCATGAAGACACACAATGATCGTGCTGTCAGGGTCCCCAAATGCCTCGGCATGAAGCATAGCGCCATTTACAGTTATGGAAGGAAGAGTAAGATCTTCATCTACTGTTCTTGGCACCAGGCTTCCCGGTTCTGTTATCAATTGTTCTTTATCGCATGAGGCGAAAAGCAATGCAGCAAAAGCCGCGGTCAAAATTTTAATTATGAAATTCATATTAGCGTTGTTTAAAAAGTGAGCCGCAAAGATTGGGTCACAATTCTCCTCCGGCGCTTCATCCGATAAGGTGAGACCTTTGAAACATGGATTTATAATCAATTGATTATCAGTAATTTGAAACCACAATCAAAGTTTCCCTGATAGATGAGACCTTCGAATTCGAATTCTGAATGTGGAAGTTTGAATTCAGAAGTTGGATTCACAGAATATGAAATCAGGATGTCATGCGAAAAGCAGCCACCCTTTTTCAGGGGGCTGGGGGGTAAACGGAATTCAGAAGTTGAATCCAGAATGAGAAATTAGAAAGTCAAACAAAAAGCAACCCTCTTGGTTGCTGAGTTGAAATACAAGAATGACTAAGGGATGTCGAAGCATCAGAGGGGTGGGGGAATTAGAATTTCAAAGCATCAAGGGGTAGGAGGTAAAACGAGAGCCATTTTAAGGTATTCACTCGGTGTATAGCCGGTATATTTTTTAAAATTACGGTTGAATGACGCTTTCGAGTTAAAACCACAATCAAGGGCGACAGCCAGCATTGTGTATTGCTGACTGGCGGGATGAGTGATGTTTTTGATGAAGGCATTGACTCGCTTTTCATTGACAAGATCATAAAAGGTTTTATTCTCCCTGGAGTTGATGACTTGAGAGAGGTAGTTCGGATGGATGTCCAGCTTTTTAGCCAGGTCATCCAGGGTGAGGTCGGGATCTTTATAGGGCTTTTGTTCCGTCATTAGTGTATTCAACTTTTCCTGGATTGTGAAAGCTTCGTCCTCTGTGAGTGTGGATTTCTGATATTTTAAATTTCCTGTTAGTTCATTTTCTATAGGTATGTCTTTTTCTACGATTGTCGCTTCACCTTTGTTTTCTTGCTGATTTTCTTCTTTTAATGGGCGTTGTGTGAATACCTGCACCTGTTTGATGCCAAAGTATCCTATCCAAAGCACAAAAAGAGAAGCAACACCAAAAATCAGGTTATCCTGCTGCACAAATAGGACGATTGTCCAAAGGATCACCATCCAGATAATGAGATAGAGCAACCAGTTGAAATTGATCCTTTCAGTGTTGGAAAATTGCTGAACCATGTTCCGGCGATACTTCAATAACCGGACAAGTGAAAGTGTGACATACACGATGCCCGAGATATAAATTGCATACAGATTGATCATGGATTGTACTTCAAATCCTTTCCCCAATAGTCTGAAAACGTCCGTTTGTTCCTCATGAGTTAAAAAATAAAACTTACCAAACATCATGTAGGATAACAGTGGAGGCATGAAATGAAGCAACTGTTTTTTATTGAATGGGAAGGCTGATGTCTGTTGATGAGTGTAGAGATAAAGGAAAGGACCATGTACCAATGGAAGTGGCATGCCGATCACAATCAGTAGAGGAATGTCTAATTGCTGATTTGTAAAAAAGAAATAAAATGTTACTAAATGAAAACCCAGAATAATGAGCCATGCCATAAGGATATAGTCGGCATGGGACTTATACTTCTTAGTGAGCAAGACTAAAGCCAGGAAGAAAGAGATGGTGATGCCGGAGAGGTAAAGCAATTTTCAATTAAGATTTATGATTCTCGAAATAAAGTTCGCTAAAAATGATAAAAAAAGAAGCATAAAGATTTAATCTAAAATCATAATGTTATTTTGTCTCCGATGAAGTTGTCTATTTACGTTATTTTCTTAAGCATTACCTGCATTACCTGCATTATCTCATTCACCAGTTGTGGGGAAGCATCCATTCATTCTCACAGACAAGAATCCACTTTATTTTATCCCACCTCCAAACCCTGTACCCGTTGGTGGTGGTTTGCAACAGCGATCAAAAAGTCAGATATCAAATACCAGTTGGATTGGTTGAAAGAGATGAATTTCGGTGGTGTAGAAATCGCCTGGGTCTATCCATTGTACAGATATCAGGCAATGTATGCCCAAAAATATAACCGTCATTATCCAAAGGACACAACAGCTCAGAAATGGCTTAGTCCGGAATGGGCAGAGATGGTAGCTTATACCAAATCGTACGCGGATTCCATCGGCTTATCCTGTGATTTTACCTTCGGAAGCGCCTGGCCTGTTGCCGGTAGCAATATTGATAAAGCGCATAGCACACAGATTTATGGTGACACCGCATTCCGACAGGCTCTCACATTTGCCTGGACATTTCCGGACACACAGTGGGTCATCAATCATCTTGATAGCAATGCATTTATTCTATTTGCAGAACCTGTAGGTAAAGCCTTACAGCAAGCACTGAAAGGGACCAGATCCTCACTATTCACCGATTCGTGGGAGATAAAACTCAATTCAAAGAATAAAATCTGGACACAAGGTTTTGATAACAAGTTCAAAGAAAATTTTGGTTACGATATTATTCCGTATATGCAACGTGGGCTTGACTCTTTCCCGGATGTTCGTTATGATTATATGTTGCAATTAGACGATTATGTGACGAATGGTTTCTATAAACCTTATGTAAAGAAATGCAAGGAGCTGGGTGCATGGTCAAGAGTACAGTGTCTCGGATCGCCTACAGATGTCATGACTACGTATTCTCTGGTAGATATTCCGGAGACGGAAGCCATGCTCAACAATCCAAACTATTCACGCATTGTGAGTTCGTCCGCTTGTTTAGCATCAAAGAAATTGGTATCGAGTGAGACATTTACGTGCATGTATGGATTTCCTGCGACCTATCTTCGTCAGGAACAAACCGCGGATCTGAAGATGGTCGCTGATGCATTATTTGCACAGGGTGTCAATCATCTTGTTTATCATGGCATGCCCTACAATCCAAAAGGTTCTGACACCATTGATTTTTTTGCGACGACGTATTTCGGGCCAGGCGGCAGCCTGACGTCTGAGTTGCCTGCGCTCAATACATACATAGAGAAAGTCTCCGGTATCATGGAGAAAGGAAAAACATACTCTGATGTAGGTGTATATATTCCTTTTGAAGACGCTGTGATGAAAGGTGCCTATCCTCCCGAACTACAACGTGTATGGGTTTGGGGTGAATATGAAATGCGATATTTATTTCCTCCTAAAGAAACTGAAGGGTATCATCCCTTATGGATCAACCGTCATTTTTTGGAAGCGTCTGATTTTCATGAAGGTAAATTGATTGTTGGAGATGCTGCTTTCTCCTCCGTATTTGTAGATGTTGAATATATGGATATCAGGGCACTAAAGCGTCTTTTGGAATTAGCCAGACAAGGCCTTCCGTTATGCCTGAAACATTTTCCAAAACAACCAGGTAAAATGAAATCAAAGGAATATGAAGGAATGCTCAGCGAATTATCAGGCTTAAAAAATGTTTCTGCAAATTTCAAAAATGTTATACCTCACCCTCCGTTCATACAGGGCGATAGTCTGCCTGATTATTGGTGCAGACAGGAAATAGATGGTTCATATTATTTATTCCTTGCCCAGCCACTTTCAAAAAATCTGAAATATCCTATCTATTCAGGGCAATCGCTGATGAAGCAATCCGAATTCAGAGAACTGACGATCAATCTCAATGGAAAAACGATTCGTCAAAAGATTGAATTCAAACCCTATCAATCCGTTATACTGAAGATTGCATCTACCGGGAAATTGGAAGTGATTGATATTACGTTTGTTCCTAAAGAGCCTCAGGTGCGGTCGAGAGAAGTGCAGAAAATGAACTTTTGAGAAAAAGGGACACAGATCAAATAAGAAAATTAAAGATCATTTTCCAATTCGTGATTGTCCGCATTTTAAAACCAGGTCTTAATTTATCTTAATATTATCCTAAAAAATCTACGCCCTCATTTTGTTTGCGTTAATTTGATAAATATATGTGGTACTTAACTAGAGGTTTAAAATGCGGCATTTACTATTCATATTCATTCTGACTTTAAGCAATTCTATATTGCTTTCTCAGGATTACAATATCCTTGATTTTGGCGCAAAACCTGATGCCTTTACACTCAATACATCTTTCATCCAATCTGCTATTGATGCCGCTTCACAAAATGGTGGAGGTAGAGTAATAATACCATCGGGACGTTTTCTCTCTGGTAGTATTTTACTAAAAACCGGGGTTGAATTGCATTTGCTTTCCAATGCAGTTCTGCTAGGAAGCACAGACATCCGGGATTATAAAAAATTGCATCGGTGGAAAGCTCTCGTAATGGCCGACAATCAAACCAATATTGCCATTACAGGTGCCGGAGAAATAGATGGTCAAGGTCGTCAGCTGGCCTTGCACATCGATAGCCTTTTTTATGCCGGTCAAATCGATAGCGCAGACTACATGTTTGCGGAAAAGAGACCTAAATGGTATTTACGCCCCCAAATAATTGAGTTTGTAAAATGCAGGGATATTGTTGTCAGAAATGTGACTTTAAGAAACGCAGCCTGCTGGGTTCAGACATATGATCAATGCCACAACATTACTATAGATAGTGTTACAGTAAACAGCGATGCGTACTGGAACAATGACGGCATCGATATCCAGGATTGTCATAATGTGCGCATCCTACATTGTGACATCAATTCTGCTGATGATGGGATTTGTCTGAAGTCACAGTCTCGTGATCATCTATGCGATAGTATTTCAATAACCGATTGTAAAGTACGCTCAAGTGCTAGCGCTATCAAATTTGGTGCTGTATCACATGGAGGTTTCAGAAATGTGATCATCGATGATATCCGTATTTATGACACCTTCAGATCGGCACTGGCCATTGAATGTGTGGATGGAGGGATACTTGATAATGTAAAAGTGAAAAACATATATGCAGTTAATACCGGAAATGCAATATTCATCCGACTCGGAGACAGGAATGAAAAGGGTAGTGCAGGACTATTGAAAAATATTTCCATTACTAACATGAAGGTAAATGTCGCTTCCGGGCGACCTGATGATGCTTATGAAATACGTGGTCCCGAACTGCCATTCTTTCACAATACCTTTCCTTCTTCGATCACAGGGATACCAGGACATCCTGTGGAAAATGTTACGCTTGAGAATATTGAAATCAATTATCCCGGCAGAGGCAATAATGGTATAGCAAATATGCCACTTTCCAGATTAAAGGATGTCCCTGAAAATGAAGCGGCATATCCTGAGTTTTCCATGTTTGGAGAATTACCTGCATGGGGCTTTTATGTGCGGCATATGGATGGACTCATAATGAATAATATCAGGCTCAACATTCAGTCACCTGATTATCGGCCGGCTTTGATTTTTGATGATGTACACCATCTTGATATACATTCGATGTTTATAGAAGGTGATCAGAAGCTTAATAAAATCATACTGCACAACACTTCGCATGTCAATATTGACAAAGAGCAAGCCGTATTGAAAATGTAACTGAACATTTCATGGGTAAACTCCGATTCTTTATTCTGGTAGTCTTATTTGCTTCTGTTGGCTGCAGGCAGCCCTTACATACTGCCCCATCAAAGAGGGAAACCAATTCCTTTAAGTCAGGTGAAGGTGCATTGCTTTTGACAAGGTTTAAATCTTTGGAGGATTTGAAGAAAGTCATTCAGATTCAATATGGTGTAACAGTTCCTTTTTCGACAGGTGCCCTGACTCCACAACCTTATGTGCGGTTGACACACAGTTGTGGGGAGAGGGAAGTCACCAGTATATTAAAAACAGGCGTTAATGAATCTGATTTTTTACGTGCCAGGAATGGAAATGTTTGGGATAAGATCCTGCTCTTATTAAAATCACCATTTGCGGTGTGGAATAAAAGAGATTTGATGATCATTGAGAGCTTAGGTAGAAAAAGACCACCACTTTTTGGAAAGGGTGATGTGGCTTTTTTTGACGTCGCAGCAGCAATGGTGTATAATATTTCAGATGATGATGTTAAATCCATGTCTTCTGAGGACTTTTCTGAAAAAGGGTATCTGAACACATTTAATCATATCACTGCACAAGCCATTATGACGAGTATTTTCTCAGAAGAAGTAGCTGATTTTGTAGCAGATGTGCATGAACGAAATCGTTTGCCGGAATTGATCACTGGTACTTTTAATGAAGATGAACTTACCGATGTGGAAAATGGACCAGTGGATAATTATATAGATCTCATTAATAACGAATGGGGGCAGGAACTTGGAAAAATACTTCGGATTAAGTTTGGGATTAGCCACCATTCGATTTGGACTCCTCAATTATTAGCCGACTATCTCAATGAGGTACAAAGTTATTATAGTTGGTCATTTCAAATTGCGTTCAAACCTTTCAGAGCGACAGATGAAATTGTTATACAGTTAGCTTCAAAAATCAATATCGTGCTAGTTGATGTTCCAGAAATAAAAAAATCATAAGTAAACTGTCAAGGCCGAGCTTGGATTTTGAACTCAATCTTTAATTTTTTCAAGTCGATACTGCAAAGGGTTTTTAGGACTTTCAGCCGCCATTTTATACTTACTAAGAATCTCTTTTGCTCCAATCACACTCCATGCATCTAAAAGGGTAAGCCAATTTTTTTCATTTAATACAGCACTTGTCAATTCTGTGCCCGTCAAATTTGCACCTTCAATATTGGCTTCTGTCAATGTGGATAACGTCAATTTTGCATTACTAAGATTAGTCTTTTCCAGGTTTGCCCTATTCAGGTTTGCTCTGAACAAGTTAGCACCGCCAAGATTCGATTCAGTAAGAAAAGTTCCGATTAAATCGGCCCATTGCAAATTAACTCCTTGCAAATCGGCTTTTCTCAATTGTGCTGAATTCAAAATTGCTCCATACAATTCAGCTCTTTTCAGGTCTGCTCCACTTAAATCTGACCATGCCAAATTTGCCCTTGTCAGATCCGCTCCATTGAGGATAGCGGCATTCAAATTGGATCCCCATAAATTTGCAGATCTTAAATTTGCTTCATACAAATTGGCGTTTTCCAAATTGGCGTTTTCCAAATCAGCTCCTTTTAGATCCACTCCAGTCAAATCAGCTTGTTTCAAATCTGCATCTCTCAATACAGCACCAGCAAAAGATGTCTGCAACATGATTTTTTTTAAACTGGCTGAATCTATTTTCATTTTGGATAACATCAGTAGTAATTCACCGCGTTCCGGACTTACGATTTTCCCAGGCACTGAATCACTGTCGTTTTGAATATGTGAAATGAGAGAATAACTGACAGCCGCAATTCTGGCAATCGTTTCATCACTCAACAACCGTTTTGGATTAGTTGCCAATTCTGCATCTACCTTATCCAATATATTGCAAAGCAGAATGGCCATGCCACTATGCCTGATCGAATCAATCAGTTCGGCTTGTTCGGTTATCTGCATTTGTTGAAAATGGACCTGAGCTTTGGATAATTTATTCAGAATAAAAAAGCTCAATACACCTGATATGAGAGCACCGATCACAATCCCAATAAAGAGATTCTTGTTTTGTTTCATTATGGCCTTATGATCGGAATTTTATAAAATTGGTTCATAGCCTGAATTTACATTTTTCTAATTACCATTCACGACTAACGGCTTACTTTTTATTGCTTAATGTTTACTGTTTTACGTTTGCTGAATACTGAATACCGAATACCGAATACCGAATACCGCTCACTCCGCCACTATCTTATACTCATAGACAGGTTTCTTTGCTGTCCCAGTATTTTTTGCAGTCAGATTACCTTCTTCAAGTATCTCTTTTTTCCTCAGCTTATTCATTCTGCGGTCGTCTTCGAAATGTAATTCAGCGGGGCCGGTCAATGACTTTGAATCTGAGACCATGCACTGGATATGTATATGGCCGGTAATGCTCGATTTAGGATATCCATTTGGCTTGATAGTTTCAAATGAAAATTCACCTTTTTCATCTGTTTTTAAATAGCCAAATAAACGTGCATGTTTCATATCGCCTTCTTTCTCGAGAATATGGGCAGCTGTATCAGCATACCATCCTGAGTCGGATGTTTGATAGAAATACAGTAAAATATTTTTATATGCCTTGCCTTTCTTATCGACTACGTGGCCTTTGACTGTAATCTTTGTACCGGGTTCATGGGATGAGGCTATGATGATCTTCTCTGGTTTTGCATTCTCTTTAATGATCTCCCGAAATGAAGTTAACGAATGCAGGTACATCAGGGAGTCATTGGATAATACTTTTGAAATTGAAGTTTCACCACGCTTAAGTTGACGGTCAAGTCGGTTGATAATATCACTATAACTCTGACCAATGACTACGGATGAAATCAAAACAAAGATGAGTAAGGGGTAAAATGAATTCTTCGGTGCCATATTGGTCTGTTTTGAAAGTTGAAATGCTTCAATTTCATACCTGCAATTGATGCAAATACGAACTTAAGGGTTATTTGTTTACAAACTGAGTATCTTATAACCATTTGATTTTCAATAACAAAAACGTTTGCAAACGTTTACAAACGTTTACTTCCGTATGTAAACGTTTAATAAACGAATAAGCTTTTCCAATCCCCCACAATTTTGCCTCGTCTTCCGGATTTGAGGAATGACGTTGTAAATCACTTTAGTTTTTCACTTTTAATTTAATTTATCATGAGTACCAATTTAGACAACCGCGTACAATTACAGGGATTCCTGGGACAGGATGTGGAATTACGCGAATTTGCGCAAGGCAACAAGCTAGCCCGCCTGCGAATGGCTACTAACGAATTCAAAAGAGCCACCAATGGCCAATCAGAAAAAGTCACCATCTGGCACAATCTCATCGCCTGGGGACAAACCGCTGAAACGATGAGCGACCTATTACGCAAAGGGCACAAAGTTTCCATCGAAGGAAAAATTGCCTACCGACAATACGAAACCAAAGACGGCGAAAAACGCAGCTCAACTGAAATTGTCGTAAGCAGTTTCAAGAAATTAGATAGCGAACAGAAAGCTGCTTAAATCAATTACAAAAGCCCTGACCTGTTTTGAAGACACTTTGTTTCGTGCCACAAGCCAGGTCAAGGGCTTACTTATTTGAAAGAAAGAAAGTATTTACTATGATTCCATTCCGAATCATTAAAAGTTAAGTTGGTCATTACCCAGGCCTCTAAACTATTGAAAGCCTGCCTTAATCACCAGCCAATAATGCAGATTTGACCTCCATCAGTCATTTTTTAAAAAAAAGCTGTACTTTCACATTAATTTTAATCGTTATCTGTAACTAGTTAACAATTAACTACTAATAAGTAAAAGTTAGGTATGAAGACATATCACAAGTCCCCATCATGGGATTTAGAGGCAAACAAATTCCATAAGCTGATTATCAAAGCATTATCCCTATTATTATTGTTTTGTTATACTTCAACTACTCTCTCTGCCCAACAAACAGTCCTTTACCAAAATGCCGAAATTGACTTTGCCCGTTTAGTTAAAGAATATGAGCAGGGTCTATACGGCCGGTCGGCAAGATCTGCCGATAAATTCCTGGCCACTTACCTCGACCCAAGTCTCGAGCAATTCCATCTCGAAGCCGAATTGTACCGCCTTCGATCCTTGCTCAGAATGGACAAGCCCGGTGCCATTAAAGAAATCCTCCTCTTCTCCGAATATCATGAACCCGAAGTCGTCGCCCAACAAGCCATTATGATCATAGGGGAAGACGCCTTCGACAAACACCAATATGAGGACGCTATAAAATATCTGAGCAAAGTCAATGCTGATATCCTAAATTCCGACGAGAGATCAGCCCGCTCCTTCAAATTGGGATACAGCCTTTTTGTCAGAAAAGATTTCACAAATGCAGCTGCATACTTTGATGAAACAAAAGATGTACGCAACAAATATTTTTATCCTTCCAATTATTACTACGGCATGACCCAATATTTCAATGGTCACTATGATGACGCCATTCGAAGTTTTGAATTGGTAGCGCCTTCTGATTTTTACAAAGACTATATCCCATATTATATCACCCAGATTCATTTCAACAATAAGGAATTCCAGAAAGTAATCGGTTATGGCAATCAGGCGATAAGCAGTCCGACTGTCCTCAATAAGACAGAAATCCGACAGCTCATAGGCCAGGCATATTTCGAGACCGGTGATTATGCCGCAGCCATTCCGCATCTCGCTTACGTCAATCAACACAGTGACAAACTTCGCGAAGATGATTTTTATCAACTCGGGATCTCCTATTACAATACAGGTGATTATCAAAAAGCAATTCCTGTTTTTCTCGAGATCCGCAATCAAACAGGAGTAAAAGCCCAATACGCTAATTATTATTTAGGTCAATCATATCTCAAAACCGGAGATAAAATATCAGCCCGCAACAGCCTGATGAATGCCTCAAAAATGAATGACGTTCCTTCTATCACAGCAGAGGCTACTTATCACTACGGACGCCTTAGCGCTGAAGCAGGCGATGATGTCGAAGCTATTCGTGTCCTTCAGACAATTCCACCTTCAAGCCCGGTTTACACAGAATCACAAAACACCCTGGCCGGTATATTGACGAACACTGGTGATTATTCGCTTGCTGTCCGTGAACTGGAGGCAATGAAAAATCTTACGCCTACTCTGAAAATTGCTTATCAAAAAGTAACATTATTCAGAGCAGAACAATTAATTCAAGAAGGAAATGAAGACGATGCGTCTGTTCTCTTAGATAAGTCATTAAAAAATGCTTATGACAAATCTATCCAGACCCGAGCTCTCTTCTGGAAAGGTGAACTTGCACATCTTAGCGGCAATTACGCGGAAAGTTTAAAGTGGTATGATCAATATTTTGTTTTGGTCGATGATGCGAAAAATATTCCTCCCCAGCAAAGCAAACCCATCGCTCAATACAATCAGGGCTATAACTATTTAAGATCAGGCGATTTTATTCTCGCCCAGGGAAATTTTGAAAACGCGCTGACCGGAATTGAATCTATGTCATTGACAGGAGCTCAAAATGCATTGATTAAAAATCAGATTTTTCCGGATGTTGTTTTGCGTGCAGGTGATGCCGCCTTCAAGCGACTTCAATATGATAAGGCTAATCAATATTATGACCAGTCCATTCGCAATCGGTATCCGGGTTATGATTATGCAAAATATCAGAAAGCCATCATTAAAGGACTACAAAACAAACCTCAGGAGAAAATAGCATTGCTTGAAGAATTAGCTGATGGCATGCCCGAATCGCTTTGGGCGGATGATGCTCTTTACCAGGCAGGAAATACATACCAGGAATTAAACCAAATTCCAAAGGCCATTTCTTCTTATGAACGAATCGTGAATCAATTCAAAACACGAAGCCCCTTGTTACATCCTGCTCTACTACGTCTTGGTTTATTGTCCTACAATACTGAACAATATGAGGCTTCTTTAAAATATTATAAAACGGTTTTTCAATACAATCCTGATCCACAGACAGCTAAAGAAGCTATGGCGGCCATCCAGGAAATTTATGTCAACCAGCTAGATAAACCTCAGGCCTTTTTTGATTTTGCAGGTACGATTCCCGGATACTCTGTTACAGGTACGGAGAAAGATTCGATTCTCTATTCGGCAGCAGAAAATCATTATGCTGATGGAGATTATGATAAAGCAGTTCTTTCATTTCAGCAGTACATTGATCAGAACCCCACTGGTGCCTACACCCTTAAAGCAAAATTCCTTAAAGCTGAATCCTTATCACTGCAGAAAAAATACAGCGATGCATTAACCGCATATGAAGTCGTAATTAAGTTGGGACAGAGCCCTTATCTCGCGTCTTCTTTATTCAAAGCGGCATTGATCTCCTATAATCAACAGCAGGATATGGCCCGGGCTTATACATATTACGCTCAGTACATTCCCCTTGCTGAAACGGATGAACAACAATATGATGCTACACTTGGCGCCCTGCGTAGTGCATTTAAGCTGAAAAAACCAGATGAGGTCTATTCGATGGCATCAAAAATTATAGCACACCCCAAAGCCACGGATGATATCAGGGCATTAGCACATTACTATTCTGCCACTATGGCTTTGACGACTGAATCTTTTGATAAAGCGCTAGAGTCTTTCAATTCGGTCATCAGAATCAATAGTGCTGAACTTGCTGCTGAATCCAGGTATCAGATTGCTGACATCTACGCTAAAAGAGGGGAGGCAGAAGTCGGAGCAAAACTGGCTGAAGAAGCCGCACGTGCAAATGTTGGTTATCCATTCTGGGTCGCCAAATCACTTATCCTTCTTTCCGATATCAAATTCAGCCAGGGAGATCTTCTAAACGCACGTGCCATACTCGAAGCTATTCTCGAAAATTTCAAGGGCGATGAGACGATTATGAAAGAAGCAAGCGAAAAATTGGACAAAGTCAAGGCTCAGGAAGAAAATAAAAGTCGTATCAAACCGACCGGATCTGATACGCTGGAATTACAAAACCCACACAAAGACTAACAGCAATATGAGATATATATACATTATATTTTTCCTGGCGCTTACGACATCAGTCTTAGCCCAAAACGAACTACCGACAGGTCAGATCGAAGTGATCAAAGATTTTGAAGTCCGTTTGCTCGAGACAAAAAAAATCAGGATTATTCCGCAGCCTATTTCATTAGATTCAGCCCAGCGACGATATGAGTACAAACTTTTAGCTCCATCACCATCGATTGATTACGTTGTTGCAGAGTTAAAACCATTAGCTATAAATCCGGAAAAAAAGACTGCCTATTATGCTTTGTTTGCAAAGGCAGGATATGGAAGTCCAAATTCAGTGTTAGGAGAAGTATCGTATGATCATCATCAAAACGACCAGTTGCAATGGGGAATTGATTTCAGGCATCTAAGTGCCAATAACAAAAAGATTCCGTTGCAGAAGTTTTCAGATTCGAGAGGCAGGATTAATGCAAGTTATAATCTGAATGATAATGTTCAAGTACAGGGCTATGTTGATGGTCACTTTGAGAATGTTTATTTCTATGGCGCTGATGTTATTCCTTCTAATCCCGATGCTTTGAAAAGAAGTTACAAGCGATATGATGCTCAATTCACTATAGCTAACCTGGGCGGCGAACAACAGGCTCTCAGATATAACGCACTTTTTCAACATCATTTTGACAGAGATGATTTAGGTTCACGTGAAAGTGCGATCACACTTGGTGGTGAAGTCGACTATAGCTTAACAGCGAAATCATTCCCGATAGGTCTTAAGGCGTTTCTTGATTTTTCTACATTAAAAAATACACGTGAACAGTCAGTAAATAATATTCTCCTTGAACCCTTTTTCCAATTCCATCTTGGAGGTTTGAAAGTGAATCTTGGCGGAATCGGATTATTGAATAAGAATACAAACCTTGTTTCTTCAAAAGAAAATGAAATCCTGCCTGCGATCGAATTCTCATACAATCTTTTCAAAAATAGTTTGACGATCGAGGCTGGCTGGAAAGGAGAAGTGTATAAAAACAATTTTCATAATTTATCCTCCTATAATCCATACATCAATACCAGACTGGATAGCATCGGTAATATGATATCGCGTAAAATTTATGGTGGGGTCAAAGGGGCTACAGGTAAATTGCAGTATGCTATTTCCGGTGGATATACCACATTTACACACATGGCTTTCTTTCTCCAGGATTATGATAAACGGGAGCAATTCAATCCCATATTTGATAATGGTTCCTATTTTGGATATGAAGGTTCTCTGAGATATGAAGTATTGAAAAATGTAATACTTCATGGACAGGCTTGGCAACGATTTTATAATCTTGACAATGAAAGTAAACCCTGGCACAAACCAACAGTTGGTATAGACGGAATGTTGACCTATTCAGGTGGCGATGATATCTATCATGTCTCATTGATCCTTCATTCTGAAAATGGTTTGCCTTACAAAACGGTGGGAGGTTCTGAGCGTAGGTTGGATCCATTGATTGATTTGAATCTTCATGGAGATTATTATTTCACATCTATGCTAGGTGCATTTGTAGAGATCAATAATATTCTGGGCAATAATCGTGAGCCCTGGTATACCTATCCATCCTTTGGATTCAATGCAAAGGCAGGTGTATTGTTCCGAATGTAAATTCTTCTCTTTTTTCCGACCTAAGAATATTCCTACATTTACCGCCCAGCATTCTTTTTATGAAGTTCGGGCTTATAGGCTATCCACTCACGCATTCCTTTTCCAAGAGTTATTTTGAAGAGAAATTTCATTCATTGGGATTGGTCGGTTTTACCTATTCCAATTTTTCACTCGGGAATATTGAAAACATTTTTTCCATTTTACACAGCGACGTATTTGGTTTAAATGTCACTATCCCTTATAAATCAGCTGTAATCTATTATCTGAATGATATTGATCAGACTGCACTCAAGATAGGCGCAGTAAATACACTCGTTCGTACAGGACTTAATTCCTGGAAAGGATTCAATACTGATGTATCCGGTTTCCGCCTTTCGCTTCAGGATTATATGAAAAATTCTCCAATACCTGAACGGGCTATTATACTCGGAACTGGTGGTGCAGCTAAAGCCGTAAAGTTTTCACTGGAGTCGATCGGTATCAAATCTTCATTTGTATCACGAGAATCAGGCAGTGATTATAAGTATGAAGACCTTACAAAGGATGTAATAGATTCTCATTTATTGATTATCAATGCTACACCTGTAGGTACATTTCCAAAAGCGGACGAATGCCCGCTTATCCCATATCATTTGCTCACAAGAAATCATTGGCTATTTGATTTAGTCTACAATCCAACCAATACACTATTTTTGACGCGCGGTGCAGAGATGGGAGCCCATACAAAAAACGGCTTAGACATGCTTCACCTTCAGGCGGAACAAGCCTGGATTATCTGGAAATCATATGGCAAGTTCTGAAACTGAATCTAAACCACATCTAAAGACTGTGGACGTCTCCAATACGGAGATCGCTTTTGCGCATAAATCCAACAAAGAGTTGAGACGAATGTCCTACCTGTTCCGTTTGATGAATAAGGGCTGGATTGTTAGCACCGGATCTTCACTTGGTTTGTGGCTGCATAGTAAAGGCATCAATATCTTCAATCCGATGCTGAAGGCGACTATTTTTAAACAGTTTTGTGGCGGTACATCGCTTCAGGACTGTCAGGCAGCAATCGATTATCTACATGTCAATAAGACTCTCTCTGTGTTGGATTACGGAGCAGAGGGCAAATCTACCGAAGAGGATTTTGACAGGACCATGGAAGAGAATATCAAAGCTATCACTTTTGCTTCCACTCATCCGAGCGTACCTATTATATCCTCAAAGATCACTTCTCTTGCTTCAGAAGAATTACTCCGGAAATTTCAGTCGGAAGGGAAATTGAGTGGTCAGGAATCACAGGAATTTGAAAAAGTCCGTAACCGGCTCAATCAATTATGTCATGCAGCCAAACGAAATAACATGGCTGTTTTTATTGATGCCGAAGAGACCTGGATTCAGGATACGATCGATACCCTGGTCAAGGACCTCATGGAAAAATATAACCGCGAAAAAGTGGTTGTTTATCATACATATCAGCTTTACAGAAAAGATAAGCTCAGTAGCCTGATCGCGGATCACCAGGAAGCAGTCACCAAAGGGTATAAACTTGGCGCCAAATTAGTCCGTGGTGCTTATATGGAAAAAGAAAGAGATCGTGCAAAAACTATGGGATATCCTTCACCTATCCAGGATACAAAGGAAGATACAGACAGGGATTATAATATCGCCATTAAATATTGTGTCGATCATTATGAGCAAATCGCTTCGTGCAATGGTTCCCATAATCAAAAGAGTGTTGAATACGAGGCTGAACTTATCGCGGAAAGGGGATTACAGCGCAACCATTCGCATTTGAATTTCTGTCAGCTTTACGGCATGAGTGATTTTATTACGTTTAATCTTGCTGAAGGTGGCTACAATGTTGCCAAATATGTACCGTATGGCCCCGTCAAAGAAGTGGTGCCATATCTGATAAGGCGTGCAAAAGAAAACACATCTGTAACTGGTGAAATGAGCCGTGAACTAAGCTTTATCCTGTCGGAGATGAAGCGTCGGGGAATGAAATAATCGCTATCTTTCCGACCTAAAAACAACTGAAACATGAAGTATTTATTTACCCTTTTTATGATGGCTTGTTTTGCAATGTCGGCACACGCGCAGTGGTGGTTTGATGCCGGTATTAAAGGAGCATATGGCCCTACATTTATGTATGATCATAAGGTTTTTGATCATGGGTCATACAAGCATAAAATAACGACAGGGACCGCTATCGGCGGCCGCTTAGGTTTCAATTATGGTTACCATGCCGGTTTATCAGTCGAGTATTCAAGCGCCACTGGAAAACAAGACTTTAACTTTAATTCAAAGGTCTTCAATAGTTTTAAATGGAAGCACAACGATTGGTCCGCTTTATTCCGTTATTCCGGAAATGGCGCTTATATCGAGATCGGAGGTGAAATCGCCAAGATCAAATCTGTTGAATTAAAAAATGTGAATTCGCCAACAGTTATGGACGTCACAGAAAATTTCAGTAAAAATTATAAATCAGGAGTTTTGGGATTTGGTTCTTATCTCATCGGTGGTGGAATTTTTACTGTTAATCTTGGGATTCGTTTGCATTGGGCCATTGATGATATGGTTAATGATCTGGGTAAAGAAAATAATTACCCAATCGTATTAATAAATGAAACTCTCAGAAACCCATCTAAAAAGACCCTTGCAACTGCTGCACAGCTTCAGCTTGAAGCGAATTGTGCATTCGGCCGCTTCGCCAAGAGCGCATGCCACGACAGATGGAGATTGTTATTGTTTCAATAAAGAAAAGCATGGAGCATGGGGCAGGGAGAAAATGACATAAAATAATCAAAAATAAAAGGGCATAGATTTAATAGAATCTATGCCCTTATCATTTTTTGAAATATGAGATTAACCACATTTTCTTCAGGGACTAAGAATGAAAATTTAGTATTCCCTGGACCATGCACCCTGCTCCCTGACTTTCAGTAGCCCCGTAGGGAATCGAACCCCAATCTCAGGTTCCGAAGACCTGCGTACTATCCGTTGTACGACGGAGCCAGTAAGGGCAAATATAGGCTGATCTTTTGGCTTAAGATTGAAGTTTAAAGGTGATGAGTGGCAAAATGTAAGCTTTAAATACAAGTAAGTATTTCTAAAACTTTAATGCGTTAACAGCTGAACAATTAATAATTACAGATTTACACCAAAATTCAAAACTTTCAATCCCCTTTATTCCATTCCTCAGATATTCATTTGGTCAAGGCTCTATTAGCAATTTATATCATATGTATCAAAGCCGAAATCAAACCTTATTGCCCCTAAAAGCATTATAATGTGTACCTTTGCACCCTCTTTTGAGGGCCCTAATTAAAGCTTATGAAACAATTAAACGAGAATATCCGGAATATCGCCATCATCGCTCACGTCGATCATGGGAAAACCACGTTGGTCGACAAGATCTTACAGGCAACTAAAGTATTCAAGGATCACCAGGAAACCGGAGAGCTAATCATGGACTCTAATGACCTCGAACGGGAACGCGGTATCACCATCTTTTCAAAGAATGCTGCCGTCAATTATAAAGGCGTAAGAATCAATGTCATCGACACTCCCGGTCACAGTGATTTTGGTGGAGAAGTAGAACGTGTTTTGCGTATGGCAGATGGTGTCCTCCTTCTTGTTGATGCATTCGAAGGCCCTATGCCCCAGACTAGATTCGTTCTTCAAAAGGCATTACAACTCAATCTAAAACCTATCGTTGTCATCAATAAGGTCGATAAACCTAATTGCCGTCCTATAGATATTCACAACGATGTATTCGATCTTTTCCATAGCCTTGACGCTACTGACGAACAACTGGATTTCAGTACATATTATGGCTCAGGAAAACATGGATGGTTCAATGATAGTCTCGAACAGTCAGCAGACATCACACCACTGCTTGATGGTATTATAAAATTGGTTCCGCCTCCTGTAGCCTATGAAGGAACTCTGCAGATGCAAATCACATCTCTTGATTACTCTTCTTACCAGGGTCGTATTGCCATTGGTAAAGTAAACAGAGGTGCTATTCGTGAAAATCAACCCATATGTATAGTTCAGGCTGACGGTGTCATCAAACGTAGCCGTGTCAAAGAACTTTACATCTTCGAAGGAATGGGCAAAAAGAAAGTGCAGGAAGTAAGTGCAGGAGATCTTTGCGCGGTAGTAGGTCTGGATGATTTCAGAATCGGCGAGACAATTGCTGATTACGACGCACCGGAAGGACTGCCATTCATAGCTGTTGACGAACCGACAATGAGCATGACGTTTGGTATCAACAATTCTCCATTCTATGGAAAAGATGGAAAGTTTGTGACCTCAAGACATCTACGGGATCGTTTGTGGAAAGAGACGGAAAAGAATCTTGCCATGAAAGTCGAAGAAACAGATAGTGCAGATAGCTTTCTTGTCTTTGGCCGCGGAATACTACATCTTGGTATTTTGATTGAAACGATGCGTCGTGAAGGATATGAACTTACAGTAGGCCAGCCACAGGTTATCGTCAAGATCATTGATGGTAAAAAATGTGAGCCTTATGAAAACCTTGTGATCGACGTTCCGGGAGAATTTTCTTCTCGCGCGATTGATCTTGTTACCCGCCGTAAAGGTGAGTTACATGTGATGGAAGCGAAAGGTGATTATCAGCATCTTGAATTCGATATTCCTTCAAGAGGCCTTATTGGGTTAAGATCTACAATGCTTACTCAGACTGCAGGTGAAGCCGTAATGAGTCATCGGTTTACCGAATACAAACCATGGAAAGGAAACATTCCGGCTAGAACAAATGGAGTTCTGCTTGCAAAAGATCCCGGTACGACTACAGGGTATTCAATTGATAAACTTCAGGACAGAGGATTCTTCTTCGTCGATCCTGGAGAAGAAGTATACAAGGGTATGATCATCGGCGAAAACAATCGTCCTGGTGATATCGTCGTCAATATCACGGAAGGCAAGAAGCTCACGAATATGCGTGCAAGCGGAAGTGATGCAGCCACAAACATAGCTCCTAAGCGCCAGATGACGCTTGAAGAGTGTATGGAATACATCCAACAAGACGAGTGCATAGAAGTGACTCCGCTGATCATCCGTATGCGTAAAACATACCTTGATGAAGATCAGCGCAAAAAGATGCAGCGTGCCATTCAAACTGAACCCGTATAGGTAAATTATATTTTAAGAATTAAATACAAAGGGCAGGTTTCGATCTGCCTTTTTTTATTAAAACGCATTTGAAGGTATGGTTAAAGGAAAAGAATTACTTTGATTTTTATACAGAGACTCAAGATCATATTCTATTCATTCCGTAAACAGTTATAAAATGTTTTAGGAAAACATACAGATATTTTAGGAAAACATACAGATATTTAAGGAAAACACAATTGTATTTAAGGAAAACACAATAGTATTTAAGGAAAATATTAAATGATTGATTTTAAGGAGGTTAGAAATTGGTTGATTTTAAAATTACCCCAGCTTACATCTTTTAATCATGCCCTCCAATGCCAAAATCCAGCATTCTGCTCGTCAAGCTCACCTTGAAATAAAAAAAGCTCCGCATTTCGTACAGAGCTTTGTTGTTGGCAAAAAAAAGGATTTTGAAAATCTTAATGACCGATCTATTTATAATACGTAGTGACCGGTTTTACAATCCCATGATATAGTGTTTAATCTCTTCGTATGGAGTTTTCAACGGAACAATTGTTTCTGTCAGGTCCGCTGTTATTGTCGCTTTCTTAGTGGCAAAATAATAATTGCCTTCTCCTCTTTCTGAGATCACCACAAAGGTCGTTTTAAATCCTAGTGGTGTTGATCCATAGTGTTCACAGAATTCCATTTTAGCTGAATCTCCTGGCATATTAGTGATGCTTCGATAATCATCAAAGACCATGAATACAGCTGTGTTTTTATTCGTGAATCCTTCAGGAAGCTCAACACATACCGGAGTCCGAAGTTCCACAGGTATCTGAAAATAGACATCCACATTTACCCAGTCAATACTGTCGCTGAAGGTCTGATAGCCAACACCGGTAATAGGGTTTTGTGAACTGTCACCCTGAATAAACCAATCCGAATTTGTGACATTATCCCATTTCGTAGGATCACCGTCAGCTTGCAACCATTGATCACCTTCTCCATAAAACAATTCCATCCGCTCTCTTGGATCAGGATCGTTTACCAGAATTCGAATCTTCTTTCCGTGCGCCAACTTAACATGAGATGTACCGTTAAGGATTTCAATTTTCAATTCAACTCTTGATTCAAGCAATGTGTTTTCAGAAATGGTTGGAATTCCTGCTGCCAGGATTTCACCTTTCGTGTCCAACACAGTCACGCGTACATCAAAAGCTCCGTTCGTACAGGGATATTGTGCCAGATCCACAAATCCTTCCGGAATCTGAATCACTACATCCTTATCGATTCTAAATGCTTTTAAACCAAAGCAAGGCACCGACGTAGTATACGTGATGCCTCCTGAAATGTCATCTCTCAGCTTTGATTTAAGTCGTGAAATGTCCCCCACAACGTCTTGCTTCTCGTTTGGAATGAACTGGTCGATGTCCTTGCCACACGACATCATCATGACCAATGCTCCCAACACATAAAAAAACTTGCTCATTTCTCTGTTTTTACTTTTATAGACACGTTTCGTTGCCATAATGCTGCCTGTGTTTACCGGATTAATTAAAATGATAGCGAATACCCAGGTTAAGGCCAGCAAAAGAGCGGTGTTCCTTAAGTGGATAGGTATCTAATGTTACCGGATTGATCCTGTATAGTAGTCTCGGCTCGACTAGAGCGGAGATATTGTCTGTCAATGGAAATAAAGCACCGGCACCTATGTATATGCTCAGGCCAAGGTTATTTTTATAAGCTTTCAATTCATCAGGTTCACCTGGTGTTATATGAACGGGATTGAGAGAGACATCAAGAATTTGGCCTCTCACAGCACTGGTCAGATTAAGTACCGGACCGGCATTGACCATCAGTGTTGACCTGCCCATCGGAAGTTCATAACTGAGTACCAGAGGTATGTCCAGATGGGTATAGCGATTGTGTATCTTTTTAATCAGTGTGCCTAGAATAGTGACCGTTGTCGCCTGACTATACAGAAAGGTTCCGTCAGCAGCAAAGAAGGAATCAATGACCATATGTTGCTGTGTTGCCGCTGGATCAGTATAATTGAATATATCACCTATCTGCTCATACATGACTCCGAGTCGAACAGCAAAGCCCTGCTCCAGATTCAGGTTTACTCGTGCTCCCGCACCAAATGCGTATTGACTTTTCTCAGTTTGATTACGGGCAGTTGCATATGGTGAAGTTCCACCTTCCGCTGATTCAAACGATCTTGGTGCAAATCCCGGAGTGCCAAATACATCAACAGAGAGTAACTTCTTACCATTCTTTCCACGGAATTTATAACAGCTCGGATCAGGCTTGATTTTGGAAATCTTATTACTTATTACTTTTTTATCCAATAAGGTAATATCCAAAGTCTGTATTCCATCTATAACGTTCACCTCTTTACTGAAAGATGTATTTCCTGTCACTGCATAATCTGTTAGTGCGAGATTCGAAGAAATTGAATTTTTACCAACAACTTTATCGGTGAATAATTTTGCTCTGGTTTTTCCGTATTGATTTTTACCACTTGCTGAAGCTTTTGCTTCCTGGACTACACTGGATTCTTTTAAAGATTGTTTTGGGGCTTCGCTAACAATGGTGTTTTCAACATTTGTTGGGTTCGTATTCTGAATTTCTTCAATTGATTTATTCTCTGGTGTTGCAGCAGGAATAATGGGTTTATGCAGTAATGACAGACTTATCGAAGATGCACCAATCAGTAAAAATCCTGCAAGGGACAACCACAAAAAGGGCAGCCTCCTTCTTTTGACAGGAAGATTTGCTTCAACGTTTTTCCATATATCATCCCTTACAGGAAGCGTATAGTTGTGAAGCTTTTCTTTAAAAGGGTTTTGGTCTTTCATATTTCTACTTTTAGAGTAGGCACGAGTGATCGTTGTATATATTTTCTTGCTTTGGTCAATTGTGATCTTGAGCTGCTTTCTTCTATGCCCAGCAATTCAGCGATCTCTTTGTGAGGGTATCCTTCGATCACACTCAGGTTAAAAACTGTTTTATATCCGTCAGGCAATTTATCAATGATCATCATGAGCTCATCTGCACTCATCTTGTGTATGGCATCCGGCTCAACAGATTGCTCAGGCAATCCTTCAGATACATAATCAATACGTAATCGCTTCTCTTTTTCAAGATATCGAATACAGGTGTTCACACAGACTCGTCTTACCCACCCTTCAAAAGACCCATCATTTCTGTATTGTATCAAATATTGAAATACTCTTATCAAACTATCCTGCAAAACGTCTTCTGCATTTATAGGACCCACATACCTTCTGCAAATGGCCATCAACAAAGGTGCAAACCGTTCATAAAGCACACGTTGCGCTGTCCGGTCATTCGCTTTACATCGTTTTATCAGTTCTTGCTCCTGCAAAAGCTCTGTCTTAAGTACTGTTATCTATTTGATACAATCCCGGCAGGATCGCTGCCTATGATTACAAAAATACTTTCATAATGGCTGATTATTGGATTTCAGCAGATATAAATCTGTCCTTCACCCTATATAATACATTGATCCAGATTCCAGGGACAATTATCAGAAATTGAACCAGACTATTTAGGCAGGATTTGAACTGTTAAAACCTATTATAAGCTACAGATTATCAGGTCTTTAGGATATCGTGGCACAACTAGTCGTGCCACCACTTATAACCTGTTCACTATCAATCCATTAGATTTTTTAATAAAATGACTATAAATTAGTCATATAATGCTTAATTTACAGTCAAATCCATAAATAATGAAAGGAAGAGGTGCGCAAATCAACCCTAACAGTCCATACGACAAGCATGTCAAGTCAAAACATCGCGATCTCAATTTCACTCCACCACCGCAGGAGATCAAAACCCAATATCTCGAAACACATCCTAAAACGCTGATCAATAAGGTCGAAAGCCCTGATGTCCGAATGGAATATTCAATGAATCCTTACCAGGGCTGCGAACATGGATGCGTCTATTGCTATGCCCGTAACACACATCCGTATTGGGGATTCAGCGCAGGGCTTGATTTTGAAACAAAAATCCTTGTCAAACGTGAAGCACCTCAGATTTTAGCTAAGAAGCTTGCATCACATAAATGGATTCCTGCACCGATCATGCTTTCGGGTAATACAGATTGCTATCAGCCCGCAGAAGCAAAATTCAAATTGACAAGACAAATCCTTGAAGTTGTCGATCGATTTAATCACCCGGTGGGCATTATTACCAAAAGTGCACTCATTATGCGTGACATCGATATCCTGAAGCGTCTTGCTGAAAAAAAACTGGTCACAGTAGCCATCTCCATTAATACAGTTACAGAATCTACCCGAAGATTACTTGAACCTCGCACAGCCTCGGTTACAAGGAGACTCCAGGTTATCAAAGAACTTTCGGATGCAGGCATCTATGTGCATGCGATGTTAGGTCCTATCATTCCCGGACTTACAGATCATGAAATAATGAATGTCGTTGAAGCCGTAACAAATGCTGGTGCAAAAAACGCACATTATATAGTGGTAAGGCTCAACGGCGATGTGGCTGAAATATTTACAGATTGGGTGAAGAAAACCTATCCCGATCGTGCTGATAAAATATTGAACCGTATCATGGATACACATGGAGGCAATCTGAATGACAGCCGCTTCGGCACACGGATGAAGGGAGAAGGTAAGTATGCCGAAATCATTGAAAAACATTTCCACCTGGCTAAGCGAAAATTCCTGCCCAATCCCGAAGCCTTCGAATATGATTTAAGCCTTTATGAAAAAGCCCGCAAACCCCAGACAAATCTTTTTGATTTAATGTGAGCTGTTAAACATTTTTGCATCGGTTGGTTAAATACTGAATACAAATACTGATTACTAATTACTGAATAAATACTGAATGCTGAATACTGATTACTGAACACTGCTTACCGGAGTTTCACCGTATCAAAGTCACATCACCCTTGTACGCATGCTCTTCACCATTAGAATATCTGACGACAGCTCTGTAAGCGAATACATCTGGATTCATTCCCAATCCTTTGAAAGATCCGTTCCAGCCATATGTTGGTTCATTCGGTGGAAAATGATTATTGATAAATACACAATTGCCCCATCGGTCAAAAATCAGTAACTCAACGACCTCATCAATTTCTTTATTTGCATATACAGTAAACATGTCATTCGGCCCATCCCCATTCGGAGAGAATACATTTGGAATGTATACATGAAATTCTTTGTCAACATCTAGCGCCAGGTTTGCAAACCCTATACAACCATTCGTATCCATCACCATGACCATAATTTGTGTGGATTGAGTAAGCACAAAGTTTTGTTCAGGACAAATACGCTGATGACAATTGAATAATTCTTCCGGCATCCATGCTATAGTATCAACCATCGCTAATGGAATATTCAATTGTAGACTGCAATTGACCATGCTATCATTGGATAAAAACAAATCTGCATCAATGCTTACTTCTACAGGTGTAGACCCTGGCATTGTAAATGAAGAAGAAATACTACACCCATTGATGTCCGTAATTGTAACACTATAAACCCCCTGAGAAAGTTGTGTAATATCCTCGCTGGTATCGCCGGTTGACCAGTTGAATTGGTTGCCATTCGGCGGCGTTACAGTAAGATCTATACTCCCATTTTCATCCCCACAAGTCGGATGTGTAATTATATCTGACAATAACGGTATAGTAGCATTATTTTCTATAGAAAAAATATCAGATGATGAACAGTTGTTTAGATCAGTAATCGTAACCTGGTATATTCCTGATAATACATTTGACAAATCTTCTGTTGTAGCACCATTTGACCAGGAAAATAAGTATTGTCCCGAAGGCGTAATCGTCAAATCAACAGCCCCGGATGGATTAACACATGTATGATCGTCTGTGATGACAGATGAGATATTAAAGCTTGAGTTAAGATTGGGAATCGTAAATAGGCCGGTAACAGAACATCCATTCGTGTTAGTTACTGTCAATGCATATACACCTGAGAAAACATTGATGAGGTCTTCAGTTGTTGTTCCATTTGACCAAAGGAAGTTGCTGCTGCTGTTGGGAGAAATACTTATGTCTATACTGCCATTTTGTTGTCCACATGTAGCAGGAATAATATTTTGCATGATGACAGGATTTGATGTGCTGTCATCCACAGTGAACGAATGTGTTGATGAACAATTGAATTGATCAATAACAGTCACTATATAAGTACCAGATCCCAGGTTTTGAATTGAAGGCGTTGAACTGCCGGTCGACCAGGCATACGTATAATTTCCAGTCGGTGCGATGATCAGGTCAATAGATCCGTTTGAGGCTATGCATGATGTGTTTGCATTGACATTTCCATCAATGGAAAAGATTGAATTATTATTTGGAACAGCAAAACTTCCCACTGCGTCACATCCATTGCTACCCGTCACTGTAACGCTATACACTCCAGCTGCTATATTTTGTAAATCTTGGGTATTCACTCCCGTTGACCACAGGAAAGAATTTCCTGACACGGGTGTTATACTTAAGACGATGCTTCCATTATTCTGACCGCAAGTAGATGGTGTTATCAGTTGGGAGACAACGGGATTAATGGTGCTATCGACAATGCTGAGTGTTAAAGAAGAAGAACAATTCAATGCATCAGCTACAGTAACAATATATTGACCGGCAGCCAGATTTTGTAAATCTTCAGTTGTGGCACCATTTGACCAACTGAATGTATACGTTCCGGCAGGCGTTACAGAAATATCTATAGCTCCGTTCGATTGAATACAAGAAGCGTTGTTAGTTGTTATTGCTGAAATTGAAAAATTGGAATTCAGGTTGTCGATTGTAAATGTATCCAGCGTTATACAGCCACCAATTCCTGTGATCGTGACCATGTAAGTACCTGAATTAATATTTTGTAAATCTTCAGTTGTTGCGCCACCAGACCATAAGAATGTACTTTGCAGTGGAGTAGCAGTCAAATCAATACTGCCATTCCCGGTTCCGCACGTTTCCGGTGTGAGAAGAGAAGTGACAAAAGGGAGTACAGTGCTATCATTGATTATATAGCTGGCAGATGACGAACATTGGTTTAGATCGCTCACTGTGACATTGTATATTCCTGCTAAAAGAGATTGAATGTCTTCTGCACTTGCTCCATTAGACCAAAGAAATGAATATACTCCAGGAGGACTGACTGAAAGATCTAATGACCCATTTGGATTTACGCATGAATTATTCGAAAGCGGAATTGCTGCTAAAGAGAAAGTCGCACTTTGATTGTCAATTGTAAACGTCGTACTTGCAGTACAACCTTCAGAACTGGTCACAGTTATTCCATAGATCCCCGGTGAAATATTTTGAAGATCTTCTGATGTTCTTCCATCAGACCAAAGAAACATATATGTCCCGGGAGGAGATAGTGAAATGTCCACGGAACCATTAGGATTTTGGCAAGACGTATTCGGCATTGTAATTCCTGAAATATCAATTGAGGCAATTGAATTGATAATATCAAATGCCGAAGAAATAATGCATCCATCGATATTCGTAACGGTGACGATGTAATTACCTGCATTCAGATTCTGTAGATCTTCACTTGTGACACCGGAATTCCATTCATAAGTGTAAGCTCCGGCAGGAGTGACCGTAAGATCAATGGATCCATTAGGTGATGTACAGGATGTATTTGATGAGGAACTTCCGAGCACTGAAAAAGGAATATTCTGATTATCGACTGTAAAACTTGCCGTCTGTATACAATTGATTCCGAGTGTAACAGTCACATCAAACGTTCCTCCGCCAATGTTAAAGAGATCTTCAGTAGTAGCACCAGTTGACCATTGGAAAGTGTATGCACCAGCAGGAGATATAGTGATGTCAATACTACCATTACTGTTTATACATGATGTATTGGGCGATGTCTGGCCTGATATGTTTATGGGAATAGAATTACCCGGCAGGTCAATAGTGGTTGCAGATGTACATCCGTTTGATCCTGTGACAGTGACAGAATATGTGTTAGCCGCTACGTTTACTATTCCTTGTGTTGTATTTCCATTTGACCATAAAAATGTAAAAGGAGCTATTCCATTACTTATCTGCAAATCTATTGAACCATTGCTTTCACCACATGACGCAGGTGAAGAAATGGATTGAATAGCTGGAGCATTTGTCTGATTTGCAACTACATAATTTCCAATGGAGATACAGTTAATTCCTTTTGTTACTGTCACTGAATAATTACCGGGAGCGAGGTTTGAAAGGTCTTCTGTTATAGCTCCATTTGACCATAAAAATGTGTATGTCGAAACCGGAGTAACGTTTAAGGCTATGGCTCCATTGTTAAGTATACAGGAGGTATTTGGTGTAATATTTTCAGCGAGAGTTATGGAGACAGAATTGTCTGGTACAACTATGACTTCTGTTGAACTGCAGCCACTTGCCGATGTGACTGTAACCGAATAAGTGCCAGCAGTGATGTTAACGATATCTTCTGTATTCAATCCGTTAGACCAATTTATTAAGTATGTGCCTGAAGGTGCTATAGTAAGATCTATTGACCCATTATTCTGTCCACAGGTAGCTGCAGATTGCAGAGAACTTAATAATGGAACTGTTGTCCCATCATCAACCGTAAAGCTGGCTGTAATGCTACAATTTGCACCATCTGAAACCGTGACTGTGTATTGCCCAGCCTGTAAGTTTGTGATATCTTCTGTAGTGGCTCCATTTGACCATTGATACGTATAACTCCCGGATGGACTAATAGTGATATTTACCATTCCATTCGGTGTATTGCATGATGTCAATTGTGTAGCAGTTCCGTTTATATTAATTGCCGCACCAGCCATTACTGTTACTGTGTCATAACCATAACAGAAATTACCATCTTGCACCTGCACAATATACGTGCCTGGTGTATTCACTGAGATGGAAGGCGTTGATTGAAGAGTAGGTAGCCAGAGATATTGGTTATAGGGGCCACCAGTCGCATTTAATGTAATGGATTGCCCACCGCAAATCTGCAATGGTCCTGTTATAACAGGTGTTGGAGCTGGCAGAAAAGTAACAGGCTGGGATAAAGTATATGTGCATCCATTGGCAGGATCAGTTAATGTAACTGAATATGTACCAGAATTCAATACTGATATGGATTCTGTTGTTGCCCCTGTAGACCATAGCCAGGTCACGCCCGGGGGAGGAACTACTAAAAACAAAAACGTAGCGTCAAGATAAATGGGAAAATTTTCACAGGATTGTGTTGCAGATGCATTTATATATGGAGCTACATTAAGCCCAAGAGTGATAGATCCCGATGCAGTACATCCTGTAATGCCTGTAATGGTAACTGAATATGTAGCAGTACTGCTATTAAGAGCATAAATAGAAACTGTAGTTTCACCGGTGGACCACAGATATGAGTAAGGTTCTGCACCACCAAAAGCATAAGCTGTCAGTATCAAAGAATCCATATCGCAAAAATAAGGTTGGACTTGCCACCCTAATTTGCAATGTGGTTGAGCATAGGATTTAATTGAAAATGCGAATATCGTCAGCGAACAAAAACAAATGCGAGTAATCCACTTAATTTTGTGCATAAAAACTCCTGGGGTGGTAATACTTCGTGACATAATATTTTGTTGTATGCTCAAGCAAAACTATTTGTTAAAACATGCCTGAAATAAGATTTACCTACGAGCAGGTGAATTATGTTTACGAATCGGCCGGAAAAGAATTTTCAATGAAACTTAATAGTTTCATCGTATCAAAGTCACATCACCCTTGTACGCATGCTCTTCACCATTAGAATATCTGACGATGGCTCTATAAGCGAATACATCTGGATTCATTCCCAATCCTTTGAAAGATCCGTTCCAGCCATATGTTGGTTCATTAGGTGGAAAATGATTATTGATAAATACACAATTGCCCCATCGGTCAAAAATCAGTAACTCAACGACCTCATCAATTTCTTTATTTGCATACACGGTAAACATGTCATTCGGCCCATCCCCATTCGGAGTGAATACATTGGGAATGTATACGTGAAATTCTTTGTCAACATCTAGCGCCAGGTTTGCAAACCCTATACAACCATTCGTATCCATCACCATGACCATAATTTGTGTGGAATGAGTAAGCACAAAGTTTTGTTCAAGACAAATACGCTGATGACAATTGAATAATCCTTCCGGCATCCATGCTATAGTATCAACCATCGCTAATGGAATATTCAATTGTAGACTGCAATTGACCATGCTATCATTGGATAAAAACAAATCTGCATCAATGCTTACTTCTACAGGTGTAGACCCTGGCATTGTAAATGAAGAAGAAATACTACACCCATTGATGTCCGTAATTGTAACACTATAAACCCCTGAGAAAGTTGTGTAATATCCTCGCTGGTATCGCCGGTTGACCAGTTGAATTGGTTGCCATTCGGAGGCGTTACAGTAAGATCTATACTCCCATTTTCATCCCCACAAGTCGGATGTGTAATTATATCTGACAATAACGGTATAATAGCATTATTTTCTATAGAAAAAATATCAGATGATGAACAGTTGTTTAGATCAGTAATCGTAACCTGGTATATTCCTGATAATACATTTGACAAATCTTCTGTTGTAGCACCATTTGACCAGGAAAATAAGTATTGTCCCGAAGGCGTAATCGTCAAATCAACAGCCCCGGATGGATTAACACATGTATGATCGTCTGTGATGACAGATGAGATATTAAAGCTTGAGTTAAGATTGGGAATCGTAAATAGGCCGGTAACAGAACATCCATTCGTGTCAGTTACTGTCAATGCATATACACCTGAGAAAACATTGATGAGGTCTTCAGTTGTTGTTCCATTTGACCAAAGGAAGTTGCTGCTGCTGTTGGGAGAAATACTTATGTCTATACTGCCATTTTGTTGTCCACATGTAGCAGGAATAATATTTTGCATGATGACAGGATTTGATTGCTGTCATCCACAGTGAACGAATGTGTTGATGAACAATTGAATTGATCAATAACAGTCACTATATAAGTACCAGATCCCAGGTTTTGAATTGAAGGCGTTGAACTGCCGGTCGACCAGGCATACGTATAATTTCCAGTCGGTGCGATGATCAGGTCAATAGATCCGTTTGAGGCTATGCATGATGTGTTTGCATTTATATTTCCATCGATAGAGAAGACTGAATTATTATTTGGAACGGTAAAACTGGCTACTGCATCACATCCGTTGCTGCCGCTCACCGTAACACTATACACTCCAGCTGCTATATTTTGTAAATCTTGGGTATTCACTCCCGTTGACCACAGGAAAGAATTTCCTGACACGGGTGTTATACTTAAGACGATGCTTCCATTATTCTGACCGCAAGTAGATGGTGTTATCAGTTGGGAGACAACAGGATTAATGGTGCTATCGACAATGCTGAGTGTTAAAGAAGAAGAACAATTCAATGCATCAGCTACAGTAACAATATATTGACCGGCAGCCAGATTTTGTAAATCTTCAGTTGTGGCACCATTTGACCAACTGAATGTATACGTTCCGGCAGGCGTTACAGAAATATCTATAGCTCCGTTCGATTGAATACAAGAAGCGTTGTTAGTTGTTATTGCTGAAATTGAAAAATTGGAATTCAGGTTGTCGATTGTAAATGTATCCAGCGTTATACAGCCACCGATTCCTGTGATCGTGACCATGTAAGTACCTGAATTAATATTTTGTAAATCTTCAGTTGTTGCGCCACCAGACCATAAGAATGTACTTTGCAGTGGAGTAGCAGTCAAATCAATACTGCCATTCCCGGTTCCGCACGTTTCCGGTGTGAGAAGAGAAGTGACAAAAGGGAGTACAGTGCTATCATTGATTATATAGCTGGCAGATGACGAACATTGGTTTAGATCGCTCACTGTGACATTGTATATTCCTGCTAAAAGAGATTGAATGTCTTCTGCACTTGCTCCATTAGACCAAAGAAATGAATATACTCCAGGAGGACTGACTGAAAGATCTAATGACCCATTTGGATTTACGCATGAATTATTCGAAAGCGGAATTGCTGCTAAAGAGAAAGTCGCACTTTGATTGTCAATTGTAAACGTCGTACTTGCAGTACAACCTTCAGAACTGGTCACAGTTATTCCATAGATCCCCGGTGAAATATTTTGAAGATCTTCTGATGTGCTTCCATCAGACCAAAGAAACATATATGTCCCGGGAGGAGATAGTGAAATGTCCACGGAACCATTAGGATTTTGGCAAGACGTATTCGGCATTGTAATTCCTGAAATATCAATTGAGGCAATTGAATTGATAATATCAAATGCCGAAGAAATAATGCATCCATCGATATTCGTAACGGTGACGATGTAATTACCTGCATTCAGATTCTGTAGATCTTCACTTGTGACACCGGAATTCCATTCATAAGTGTAAGCTCCGGCAGGAGTGACCGTAAGATCAATGGATCCATTAGGTGATGTACAGGATGTATTTGATGAGGAACTTCCGAGCACTGAAAAAGGAATATTCTGATTATCGACTGTAAAACTTGCCGTCTGTAAACAATTGATTCCGAGTGTAACAGTCACATCAAACGTTCCTCCGCCAATGTTAAAGAGATCTTCAGTAGTAGCACCATTTGACCATTGGAAAATGTAAGCACCAGCAGGAGATATAGTGATGTCAATACTACCATTACTGTTTATACATGATGTATTGGGCGATGTCTGGCCTGATATATTTATGGGAATTGAATTGCCTGGCAGATCAATAGTTGTTGCAGATGTACATCCGTTTGATCCTGTGACAGTGACAGAATATGTGTTAGCAGCTACGTTTACTATTCCTTGTGTTGTATTTCCATTTGACCATAAATATGAAAAAGGAGCTATTCCATTACTTATCTGCAAATCTATTGAACCATTGCTTTCACCACATGACGCAGGTGAAGAAATGGATTGAATAGCTGGAGCATTTGTCTGATTTGCGACAATATAATTTCCGGTGGAGATACAGTTTATGCCTTTTGTCACGGTCACTGAATAATTACCGGGAGCGAGGTTTGAAAGGTCTTCTGTTGTAGCTCCATTTGACCAGATGTATGTATATGTCCCGATTGGATTAATGGTAATATCAATACCTCCGTTATTCACAACACATGAAGTAGAGGGTGTGATGACATCTGTGATATTGAGGGGAATCGGATTGTCAGGTACGATTGCTGTTGTAGTAGAGGTACATCCATTTGCCGATGTCACCGTTACTGTGTATGAACCTCCCGGAATATTGCTTAGATCTTCAGTATTGCTTCCGGTAGACCAATTGAAGGTATAAGAACCGGAGGGTGAGGGTGTAATATTTATGCTTCCATTATTTTGTCCGCAGGAAGCTGCTGTTAGTACATAAGCGATGCTTGCACCTGATCCGCTATTTACTGTATAAGTTCCGGTTGATATGCATCCTGCTGCATTCGACACAGTGACAAGATAAGTTCCGGGCTGAGTAACAGATATAGATGAAGTAGTTTCTCCGTTGCTCCATATAAATCCAATGTATTCGGTACTGTTAGTGATAGTAATTGCTCCATTTTGTCCGCTGCACAATTCTGGTGGTCCTGTCAGGATAGGTGGATTAATATTACCTGGTAATATCAGGAGGGTATCAATGTGAAAGCAATAGCCGGCTTCAGGTGACCATGCATACACAGTATATGTGCCGGGATCAGTGATATCAAGAGTAGGAGCATATACGCCTTGCGGATACCAATATATATTCCCAAAAGGTCCACCTGTAACTGAAAGCGTCGCTGACTGACCTGTACAAAGCATCGCTGGCCCGACAATGGTGGGATAGGGTGTCGGATGAAAATCAAATAAACCTGGTGGGATTATAAATGAACATCCGGTGGCCGGATCTGTCACAGTGACTGACCAAACAAGATCATCAGTTAACTGAATTGTAGGAGTGGTTGCACCTGTAGACCATAGATAAGTTGCTCCCGGAATACTGTCGCGAAACCAATCAAGCCATAGGGTCACCGTATCCCCTTCGCACGCATTTTGGTTGAATGGATAAAAAAGTACTTGAGGGAACGGCTTTATATGACAATTGATGACAATGCTGCATCCTAAATCATCCGTGATGGTCACCAGGTAATCACCATAGGCGAGTGGAATGGAAATGGTTTGTGTCGTTGCTCCTGTTGCCCAGAGGAAGGTGAAAGGCGCCATTCCATTGAGTGGATGAGCTGTCAGGTAAAGTGAATCAGGATCACAGAAATTATTGGTTGTGGAATAATCTGCAGAATAAATACATTGACCAGCACCCTTTTGCACGATTGTACTAAGGAAAATGAAGGCTAAAAGTAAATTGAGTTGGTGTATAAATCTTTTCAATGTTAACAGGCATCTAGTATAAAATTGCCCCGATATTGATTCCTTGTCAATGACAGAAGTCATTTACAGATATGATTTAATTTCTGCTGTCCAGATTCAGAATCCAACTTACTTCAAAGGCAGGTCTAAAGTGCACATCATTAGAGATATACTGCAACACATCGACTACGAGCAGGAGCAAAAAGCTACTGAATGGGGTAAAAATTTATAATAGGTGTAAAATTCAATGAGTGATTCGACTCAATTCATTATTATATCAATGAGTTTTCTGATGATATCAAGACCGTTAAACAGAAGTCAATTAAGCAGCTAAGCGGTTCTTCATGAAGTGTGGTAGCCTTACGGAAATGGAATAAGCTGTATTACAAAAGGTTACTTAATTCTCCAAATTTTCTAGTCCTTATTTACGATAGATACACGGACAGCATTCACTGTAGGATCCAGTTTTACTTTTATTTCCGGGTAAGAAATATGATGATGCAGGTCACAGGCAGAGATGATCTTCATCAGGTAAATTGACATAGGAGTTAATTATAATTGGCGAGTAGTTAATTCAATTTATTAACGAGCATAATTCTGATTTATCATGAAAAAGTCTTTAACAATACGCGTATTTACTTTTATCTTCTTGCTCACAAATTTATTGTTAAGTGGGCAGCCTTATAAAAGTTTAGCTATTTGGCCTTGTGATGGTATTCGGGCAGCCGCATTTACAGGTATGGTAGAAGTCTCCGATGGGTTTGTGGCGATGGGCTATGTAGATACATTTTACAATGGACAATATGGAACAGGAAGGATTTGGGTGGTAAAACTTCATCCGGATGGGAGCCTTAAGTGGAGTAAGTTTTACAGGGACGTCGATCCCAATATTGCCGTTTGGGGCAGGCGATTGGCACTGGCCAATAATGATGGAGTATATATTCTGGCTCAGGCAGGTCCAAAAGGTCTCATTATAAAACTTGATAAAAATGGTGAGATACTATGGAAGAAAAATACAATCGTAATGCCTAATAATGCATGGGCAAATGACCTTATCTCAACATCAGATGAAGGAGTTTTGGCTGTCGGGTATACCGTGACAAGCGATACAGGAGCATATGTAAAATATTATAAAGACGGCTCCATTGCTTTTACCGGAAAATACAAGCCACAAAACATTGAAAGGATCAAATACTGCGCTGTAGACAAATCTTTTGACGGAGGGTATTACCTGGCGGGCATCCAGAGTGAATATGATCCATATCCCGTCTGGAAGACACACCTTTTAGTCACAAAGATTGATGGCACCGGTCATTTTCTCTGGAACAAAGCCTACAATGGGGGCGATGAATTATCAGGCGATAAGAAAAAATCTGAAGGGTATACCATTAGCGCTGTACCAGACGGCGGATTCATTGCAGGCGGCCTGATGTACAAAGGAAGTATTTTGAATGGTCAGGCTTACATACTACGAGGAAACGACAATGGAGATAGTTTGTGGACGAAAAATCTCTTTGAAGAATTATATCCTTACCCTTCAATTTGGCCTCGTAACAGTATCAACAAAATTATTGTAAAAAATAATGAAGTCTATGCGGAATTTGTGGACTGTGTGGGATGTAGTACCGAGAAAAACTACCTGGCTTTATTGAATATAAACAATGGCGCAGTGCAGTGGAAACAAACCGGATATAAAATAAGTGATCAGCATATCCGTAGCTTACACAGTATTTTGGCTAATGGTCAACCTGTTTTTATAGGTGGTGAATATTATCTTGATCTTTTCAAACATGGATTGATTTTGATTACTACACCGGACGGACTTTGGATTCCTCCCGACATAGTCAAATTTGAAAGCGGTGCAGATCAACCGGAATTAATCACACGTATCAATCACCATATACAGGTCACCAGGATCGTACAGGTCGCAGCAGATACTAACTTCAGTTCCGTTGTCTACGAAAAAACAAATATCATGAAGGATACAGTTAAGTTAGATCTGAGCTCGCTTCAGGATAAGAAATATTATTTACGAGTGGGTATAACAGGCGGCAAGGGAAATACGATCTGGTCAGATACAATGGAATTTTTTATGTTTTCAACACTAAAACTTCGATATGCAAATCAGGTGCCTAAATTTAGCAGTGAATACGGCGGTGGATGGTCTGCAAGTCAAATCATAGGCTTGCCTGATGTATACCCTGATTACGGCGATCATGTTGGCGCGTGGTCTTCTGCAACTGCTGATGGACAACGTGAATTTTTAGAATGTAAGTTTGCTCAAGCCGCACCTATTTCCGGTATTTTAGTTTTTGAGACATACAGTCCGGGAGCAATCGACACGGTCTATGTTCGTAATCCAAATACTCAGCAATGGGAAATTGTGTATTCCGTCACAGCTAGTCCCGCATCTGCTTATGCCCGTGTTTTGCCCATCTCGTTTCCCGTTACCTCTTTTTCCGTAAGTGAAATTCGATTGGCCATCAATTCACCTGCGGTGCCGGGATACAATGAAATCGATGCGATAGGATTGTTTGACGCTACGGGTGTTGGTACTACTGAACTTTTTCAGTCAGCGAATCCACTACAGATCACTCCGAATCCTGCCTGTGATCAGATCCGAATATCATGGGTAAGACCTTTGACTACATCAACAGAGTGTATACTTTTTGATGCTGCAGGGAGACAATTTCGTCAGGCAAGCGTCCCGAAAGGAAATACTGAATTGAATTGGTCTATTGCTGAACTTCTTCCCGGCAACTATTGGATAACATTAAGACAGGGCAATGCGGTCCAAACAAAATCATTTGCGAAAGAATAATCTATTTCAATATGTGAAAAATGGGTGGCTATACGCTGCCCATTTTTTGTTAAGGGCAGGTGGTATTGAGGTGATTACAACTAAGCATGATGCTGCAAATAATAAACAGCAATACCGCATAAATATCCACTCAATGCGTACAGTGAAATTCTCATCAGATACCAATGAAAATTAATTTTTAATATCCCCATCGCGGCCACTCCGGCTGCAGAACCTATGATCAATAAGCTCCCTCCAGTCCCAGCACAATAGGCCAGCAGTTCCCAGAAATTGTGATCGGGTGGAAATTCAGTAAGGTTATACATTCCCATACAGGCTGCCACCAGGGGTACATTATCTACAACTGAAGATAATATTCCGATGGATCCATTGATGAGATATATATTTCCAAGATTCTTATCTAATATTTCGGCCAGCACATGCAGATGTCCGGAAACATCCAATGATGATACGGCCAATAGAATGCCGAGGAAAAATAAAATCGTCGGTGTATCAATCTTGTGAAGTATATAAGCCACTGAAAATTCGCGACGGATATCAGGTGTCTTGTGCCTGTGAATGACATCGGTCACAAACCACAAAAGCCCCAACATCAACATTATCCCCATGTATGGAGGCAAATGGGTAATAGACTTAAACACTGGTACGGCGAGTAAAGACGCGATGCCAAGGAAAAAAAGTAAATTTCGTTCAAAAGTAGTAGTCTCTACTGTTGATTTAATTTCGTTGTGGGAAAAGATTTCCAGTGATTTTTTTTCTTTTTTCAGAAAATACGTAGCAAATAACAATGGCACAACAAGACAAGCGGTAGAAGCGAGAAAAGTTGATTCTATAATATTAAGTGTGGTTACCTGACCTCCGATCCAAAGCATTATGGTCGTCACATCACCTATCGGAGACCAGGCGCCACCTGCATTGGCGGCAATAATGACAAATCCTCCAAATAGCCAAAGGTCTTCTTCCTTTTTCAATATTTTACGTAACAAGGCACACATCACTATAGCTGTGGTCATATTGTCCAATCCGGCAGAAAGAAAAAAAGTGATCCATGAAATCATCCACAATAATCTGACACGGCTTGAAGTGTTTATCCTCTCTGTAATCACGCGGAAACCATGATGTACATCGATGAGTTCTACTATCGTCATAGCCCCCAGTAGAAAAAACAGAATTTCAGAAATTGCACCCAGGTGATGGAAAAGAGAGTCCTGCACATACGCAAGTGTCGAGGTTTCTGCTCCCGTGGCCAGATTATTGACAGGCATATTGGCTATGCCAAAAAGTAATAGCAACCAGCAAATGACCCCCGTCAGCAGTGCAGTCGATGCCTTGTCAATCTTTAGTTTATGTTCAAAAGCAATCAAGATGTATCCAATGATGAATACAATAACAATCAAAACTGTCATGAATCAGATGATTTATTAAGCCTGTATAGGGGGCAAATAAATAAAAATAAACTAAAGACTAGCTTGAAATGTATTTTTCAAGGAACTGAATATGTTCTTTTTGTTCCTTAATGATGGCTGTGACAATATCCCCGATACTGAGCATGCCCACGACCTGGTCATCAGAAACGACGGGTAAGTGGCGGATATGTTTATCACTGAATAGTTGCATGCAATCTTCAAGGCTTTTTTCAGGGCTCACTGTATAAACATTTTTAGTCATGACTTCAGTGACAGGTGTTGTTTTTGCCTTACGACCCTGGATTATACCTTTCCGGGCATAATCTCGTTCTGAGAAAATTCCCACCAGCCGTTCTCCTTCAAGAATCATGACGGCACCGATATTTTCACGGGACATGAGATCAAGTGCATCTATCACCATTTTATCAGGAGTCAACGAACACAACCGGTTAACTTGTTTCCCTTCCAGTAATCTTTTTACGGAGAGCATGAGCTTAAATTTTAATGTTATTTAATATTTCAGGAGCAAGGGTTTTAGGGTTTCTAATACCTAAGATAGGATTATCAGTCCGAAAGTCAAAGTTTATTCAAAATTATCTCCTTCATTCTCTTTTCGACTGCGGCTAATGGCTCCAAATAGTCCATTTTTACTATATTCGATACAGGGAGTAGAAAGGAATCTCTTTTTCTATTAATTTCCAATCTATCTCCTGTTCACTTCTAAAATCAACTTTTATGCCTGTTCCCGGTTTAACGAAAACACTTTGCCTTTCAATGATTTTAATATTGATGGCATGCAAAAATGAACCTGCAACCAGGGATTCTAAACTAAATCTTGCCGAATATTTTAAGAGCAATGAATCAGGTGTTAAGACAGGAAATATAAAACTTGTGTCTATTGAAACGCCTAAAGGAAAAATGAATGTCTGGACCAAGACTTTTGGTGATAACCCTACAATCAAATTGCTCCTTTTGAACGGAGGTCCGGGCGCGACACATGAATACTTCGAATGTTTCGAAAGCTTTTTGCCTGCTGAGGGAATAGAATTTATCTATTATGACCAGCTCGGATGTGGAAATTCAGACAATCCGAAAGATACATCAATGTGGGATTTGCCAAGATATGTTGAAGAAGTGGAGACGGTTAGGAAAGCTTTATCCCTTGATAAAAATAATTTCTATCTGCTTGGGCATTCGTGGGGTGGAATACTCGCTCTCGAGTATGCTTTAAAATACCAGGATCATCTGAAAGGACTCATTATATCAAACATGATGTGTAGCTGTCCTGATTATGGAAAATATGCGGATGATGTATTGTCAAAAACAATGGACCCAAAAGTACTTGATACGATCAGAATGATTGAAGCAAAGGGCGATTTTGACAATCCGAAATACATGGCATTGTTGATGCCTCATTTCTATGCGCAACATATCCTACGTATGCCGGTTGATCAATGGCCTGAGCCTGTCACAAGATCATTTGCAAAAATCAATCAATCCCTCTATGTGACGATGCAGGGACCAAGTGAATTTGGTATCGGAGGGAATCTTGCAAAATGGGATCGGAAAGCAGATCTGCCAAATCTTACAGTTCCGACGCTGACTATCGGTGCAAAAAATGACACCATGGATCCTGAACATATGAAATGGATGTCGACACAGGTTAAGAATGGAAGTTTCCTGTATTGCCCCAATGGAAGTCATATGGACATGTATGATGACCAGGATATCTATATGGCAGGCTTAATAAAATTTCTCAAAGGTGTGGATGGTGGGCAGAAATCCGTAAAACTTTAGAATACTCCTTTGCGTCTTTGCGCCTTTGCGTGAGATAATTTGTTTTCGAAAATCGAAAATTCTTTTATGGATTGGGAAAAATTACGAGCCGAACTTGAATTTCGCACAAGCCGTAGCTCCGGTGCCGGCGGCCAGCATGTCAATAAGACAGAAACTAAGGTTGAGGCTTTACTTGATGTCAAGGCTTCGCCAGGATTAAATGAAGACGAAAAAAAACTTGTATTTGAAAAAGCGATCAACCGCATTAATGATGAAGGTATCCTCTCCATAACATCTCAAAAATCAAGATCACAACTGGACAATAAGGAGAATGCGATAGAGAAGCTTCAGCAAATTTTACTCAAAGCCCTGACTCCGGTGACAAAAAGAATCCGGACAAAACCTTCAAAATCATCGGTAGAGGAGCGACTGGAAGAAAAAAAAATACAGGCGGAAAAGAAGGAAGGGAGGAAGAAACCTACCACAGATTAATCAGATTATTAAAAAAAGCATGTGGTACTGAATTTATAATTCCGGACCGGATAAAGTTGTAAATGTCTACTTCTGACTTCGAATCTCCCCTGGAAGTCGCTTGCCTAAGCGGAAAAGCAACTTTTCTTACTCTCTCACTTTTCTCACTTCTCTCACTGCTCTCACTTCTCTCACGCTGCCTGAAGAAATCCTAAAATATTCAGTGACTTTCTTGCTAATGTTTTACGATCAATCGTATTAATAATAAAGGAGGCCGCTGAAAATCCTTGATTCGAGTAAGCATCATGTATAAAATCAAAATGTCATGCGAAAATTGTCTTCAATCTTAATCTTATTCGTAGCCGTCATCATTATAGCGCTGCCTATTACATCATGTACCCGAAAAATGGGTTGCTATTTCGGGCTATCAAATGATCTTAATCGGACTACTCCGGTTGTTTCTACAGTCCTTAATCCTGAAGGTTCACATATGCTTATTTCGCATGGTGACATTCCAATAAGCGTTAGAAATATTGAATTTACCTCAACCATTCCAGTACAATAAAAGGCATGAGATTAAAATATTAATCTTTAGTAAAAAAAACATGAAATAATATTTTCTAAACATCTGCTTATAATTTCATGCCCATGCTGATCATTCCTAAGCGGATGATCAGTTTTTTTTTATCTCCCGAAAACCAATCTCACCTTTTCAACCGTATCTGGGTATGTAAAACAACATAACCCATTTAAAACCTAAACATTTAAAAAAATGATGAACAAGCTGTTTAAAAACGTTGCCTTACTGGCAGCAGTAGTGATCTCTGTCAATCTGAATGCACAAATTGGAGGCACTGTCAACGTCGGCGGAGAGGCGATGTATCCTATGAAAAATATCGTCGAAAATGCAGTCAATTCTAAAGCCCATACTACATTAGTTGCCGCTGTAAAGGCCGCCGGTCTGGTGGAAACACTTCAATCAGCCGGACCTTTTACAGTATTTGCGCCAGTGAATGATGCTTTTGAAAACCTGCCTTCCGGTACTGTTGAGACGCTGTTAAAACCTGAAAATAAGGCGACATTAACAAAGGTGCTTACCTATCACGTTGTATCAGGTAAGTATGATTTCGCAAAACTTTGGGCAATGATTGAGAAAGGAGATACGAAATTGAAAACGGTAAGCGGTGGTACCTTAATGATCGCTCCGAATGGTCCACACAATATCATCGTGAAAGATGAAAATGGAAATTCCGCTAACATCACCACCTACGACGTCATTCAAAGTAATGGTATTATTCATTCGATTGATGCTGTTTTGCTTCCTAAGATGTAACTGAAAGGGAATTCATTTATGATAGAGCTGCTCTCTGGATAAGGGAGCAGCTCTTTTGTTTTTGCGTTTTTTGGATCGGTAATATTTTTTTAGCTCGTTCCTTTCATTTGTCGATCAATCCTCCGAATCGGTAGAATAAAAAACTTTAAAAACTTTTAAACCAAAAATAGTTTCCTATGTTTACATCGTGAATATGACGACTTCTGCTCAGGATACTGTTTGGCTCGAAAGGGTAGAATCCCTCTTCATGCGCTATGGCATCAAGAGCATTACAATGGATGATGTAGCCCACGAACTTGGAATTTCCAAGAAGACTTTATACCAAATGGTTGAAAGTAAAGATGCCTTGGTTATCAAGGTGTTAGGGCATCATATCTCACGTGAAAAAACACAGTGCGACTGGCTGGTGAAAGAATCCGCAAACGCCATCGATGAGATATTTACGATCATGGATACAAATTCCCAGGAACTGGCCCAAATGAAGACCAATATCATCAATGACCTCCAGAAATACCACAGGGATGCCTGGCTGATGATCAGGAATTTTCAATATGATTTCGTCCTCAAAATCATTTGTGAAAACCTGACCAGGGGGCGCAAAGAAGGTTATTACCGGGATGAATTTGATATCGAAATCGTAGCCAAACTTCATCTCTCTACAGCATTTAATTTGTTCGATGAGCAACTATTTCCTGCAGCATCAACTCCAAAAATCACTCTATTCAAAGAATATATGATGCATTTCCTGCACGGAATAGTTTCCGCAAAAGGACTCGCTTATATTAAAAAGAAACTTTCCTGATATGTACAGAAGACTTTTAATGACCATTCTCCCGCTTTCTTTTGTGTTGGTACTTTCTGCACAAAAGACGATGAGTTTGTCTGACGCGATCGAATACGCTATGACTAACCACCCCGATATCCGTATTGCTAAACTGAATGTAAAAGATGCAGAATGGCGTATCAAGGAAAATAGGGCAACTGCTTTTCCCCAATTGTCTCTGGGCGTCAATTATCAATTCTTTATTCAACAGCCAGCACTTCCTGCTGAAGCTCTTGGTTTTGGCGGGAGTGAGCCCGGACAAAAAATAAAATTTCAACTTCGCAATAATCTCTCCGGGAAAATTGAGTATGATCAACTGTTGTTTAACAATAGCTACCTGATAGGATTAAAAGCAGCAAAATTGTACAGACAATACGTTGATCTGCAGTTAAGCTCAGTCAGAGAAAAAGTTCGAAACAGCGTTACGGATGCGTATTTACCTGCTCTGTTAATCTCAGAAAGTGTCAAGGTGCTTGACAAGAATATCGAGAACCAGCAGAAATTATTTAATGACACAAAAGCAACGTACAAGGCAGGATTCGTCGAGCAACTCGATGTAGATCGACTTGATTACCTTCTTTCTACACTCAAGACACAACGTGACAATCTTGCTCGTCAGAAAGAGACGATCATCAATGTATTAAAGTTTACACTGAATATTCCGGTGAGTGAAGAAATCACACTTTCCGATGATCTGGATGCATTACTTCAACAATATGTTGCCCTCAATCCGGATGAGGCTCTTGATTACAATAACAGACCGGATTACGCCACTATTTTAAAAGCAAGGGAACTCAATGCGGTACAGGTAGATCTTTATCGTAAAGACTGGATGCCTACTGTTTCCTTTTTTGCAGCGTATAATCCCAGTTTTCAGGGTAACGATAAGCTGTTTTGGATACCCTCCGCAGTCGCAGGTCTAGCAATCAATATGCCTTTGTATGATGGGGGTCTTTCAAAAGCGAAACAAGAACGTGCCGTCATAGCTGCCATGCAGGTAGACGAACAAAAAAATATGTTGATCAGGTCATTCGATCTTGAAATTGAAAATGCACGAAATCAATATAAGAACGCGAAACAGAAAGTTGAAGACCAGGAACATGATCTCACCCTTGCTCAACGTATCTATGATACCACACAGATTAAATTTAAATCAGGTGTTGGTTCAAGCTATGAAGTAACACAGGCGCTGGCCGGTTTATTTCAGGCCCAGGGTGATCTCGTCAATGCACGATTCGAACTTCTGAAAGCTGTAGTCGCCATCAATAAAGCATTAGGTAAAGCTTGATACAAATGATATTGATGCATCGGAATTTATTCCGCTGCTTATTAATTGACTTGCCTATTAAGGTAGGGATGAAGAAATGAAAAGTAAAAAACAAATGCAAAATAGAATGAAAAAAATGAATTATATCATTGCCTTTTTACTGCTTATTGCAGCAGTTTCATGTAAACCTAAGGGCAATGAGGACCCCATGGCAAAGCTGGCATCTCTCAAGGAGCAAAAAGCAGCGATCGAAACTCAGATTGCAGCTTTACAGCAAGACCTTATTACAAAAGGAGTTATTGAAAAGAAGCTTCATACAGTGGCGTTAACTGAATTGAAGTCTTCCCCATTTGCTCATTATATAGATTTGCAGGGCAGAGTTGATGCGGATGAAAGTGTTGCCGCGACTTCTAAAATACCCGGAGGCCTCAAGAAAATCTATGTTAAAAATGGGGATGTAGTTCGCCAGGGCCAGTTGATTGCGGAAATTGAAGATGCCATCATCCTGAGCAGTCTTAATGAAGTGAAAGGACAATTACAGGTAGCCACAGATTTGTACGATCGCCAGAAATCTCTTTGGGATCAGAATATCGGATCTGAAGTCCAGTTTATCCAGGCTAAAAACAATAAGGAATCATTAGAAAGATCAATGGCCACCCTCAAAGAAAACTGGTCGATGACAAAAATTTATGCGCCTACTTCCGGTACAGTTGATAATGTCATCCTTAACCAGGGTGAAGCTATTGCACCGGGTGTTCCATTGTGCATCATCCTGAACCTGACTAAATTAAAAATCAAGGGAGAGGTCACAGAAGCGTATGCATCTAAAGTCAATAAAGGCGATCTGGTGAAAGTTTATTTTCCGGACACCGAAAAGGAAATTACCACCACTGTGAATTATGTAAGTAAGAGTATTAATCCTGTAAGCAGGACATTCAGTGTAGAAAGTACATTATTGAAAGGCGACTTTAGGGCAAACCAGATTGCAGTAATGAAGATTGTCGATTATAAGAATCCAAAAGCCATCGTTATTCCTGTCAATCTCATTCAATCTTCTCAGGAAGGTGACTTTGTATTAGTCGCGGACAAAAGCGGGGTCGATAATCAGGCTTTAGTGAAAAGGGTTGTCGTTAAAGAAGGCCAGAATTATAATGGCTATGTAGAAATTCTGAGCGGCCTGAAAGAAGGTGATCTCATCATATCGACAGGTTTTCAGGATATCAATAACGGGGAAACAGTTTTATTCTTATAGTACTCGTTATCTGAATCATCAGCCGGAAATTAATTATTCAAACAGCTTTTCTTAAAAGCTTTATCTATCAACATGAAAGAGTTTAAGCCAACATCCTGGTCAATTGATAACAGCACCAGTATTTTCATCATTACATTGTTGATCATACTAGCAGGTTTTCTTTCTTACCTGGCCATCCCGAAAGAACAGTTTCCTGATGTGACGGTTCCACAAATATTTGTTACTACGATTTATCCTGGGGCATCACCTTCAGATATGGAACAACTCATTACAAAGCCTCTTGAAAAACAATTGAAAGGACTGACAGGAGTAAAGAAGATTACCTCTTCTTCAGTACAGGACTTTTCTAACATCATCGTCGAATTCAACACGAATCTTGATGTGACAGAGTGCAAGCAAAAAGTGAAAGATGGTGTAGATAAAGCCAAACGGGATCTTCCTTCTGATCTTCTTGATGATCCAACCATCACAGAATTTGATATCTCAGAGATACCGATTATGAATATCAACATCGCCGGTGATTATGATCTTGACAGATTAAAGGAATACGCAGACAGAGTTCAGGATAGAGTAGAAGAACTACGAGAAATCACGCGTGTCGATGAGATCGGTGCATTAGATAAAGAAGTACAGATCAATGTTGATAAATATAAATTGGCTTCCGCCAGCCTTACGTTCAGGGATATAGAAAATGCATTGGCCTTCGAAAATGCTACTATCTCAGCTGGCAATGTTGATATTGGTGGTATGACCCGATCGGTATCTATCAGGGGTGATTTCAAAAATATCGAACAAATAAAAAATCTTGTTATCGCCTCACAGAGCGGTGCGTTTCTGTACCTGAAAGATATAGCTGAAGTAAAGATGAGCCATGAAAAACAAGAAAGCTTCAGTCGACTCAATGCAAGGAATGTAATCTCACTCAATGTCATCAAACGAACCGGAGAAAACCTGATAGAAGCTTCTGATAAAATTAAAGTCATCGTTGATGACATGAAGAAGAATGATTTTCCTCAAAATCTTGAAGTAAGCATTACAGGAGATCAAAGCCGGGCTACAAGAGTAACCTTACATGATCTGATCAATACGATTATAATCGGTTTTATCCTGGTGACCGTCATATTGATGTTTTTTATGGGATTGACTGATGCTTTATTTGTGGCGTTATCAGTGCCGCTCTCTATGTGTATTGCTTTTATGCTATTACCATCACTGGGCTACACACTCAATATCATCGTATTGTTTGCATTCCTTCTTGCACTGGGTATTGTGGTAGATGATGCTATTGTAGTGATTGAAAATACTCACCGTATATATCATGACGAACCCAATCTAACGATCAAGCAAGCGGCCAAGAAGGCCACGGGTGAAGTGTTTCTTCCCGTACTCTCAGGAACGGCGACAACGCTGGCACCATTTTTTCCACTGGTTTTTTGGGGAGGAATATTTGGGAAATTCATGCACTATCTGCCTGTGACAGTTATTATTACGCTGACCGCATCTTTAGTTGTTGCGTATATTATCAATCCATTATTCGCCGTCTGGTTTATGGGTGATCCTGTAAGAGAAGGCCGTGTCATTAATCCTGCCAAGAGTAAACGAAGACGCATTTTTGGTATCAGTTTACTTGTGTTGACCACACTTGGTTCGTACATGTCAGGCAATACAGGTGTAGGTAATTTTATTATCGTTTGTATCTTATTCAGCCTGCTCTATAAATTTGTTTTATCAAAAGTTGTCAAGAAGTTCCAGACAAAAGGATGGCCATATATTCAAAGTGTTTATGCCGGTTTTCTGACCTGGGCATTGAGACATCCCTGGTCAGTTTTAACGGGTATGGTCATTTTACTTTTTGCCTCATGCGGTATTACACTTACACGCCAATCCAATATTGTTCTGTTTCCTAAAGCCGATCCGAATTTCATCTATGTGTATTTGACGATGCCTGTGGGCACCGATGTCAATGTGACCGATTCACTTACAAAAATTATGGAAAAGAAAGTGATCGAAGTATTGGGTCCTGAAAATCCAATTGTAGAATCGGTCATATCAAATGTTGCCTTGGGAGCTTCAGAAGATCAGTTTGATCGTGCAGCGACATCCAATAAAGGAAAAGTCGGAGTTGCGTTTGTTGAATACAGTAAACGCAATGGTGTTCGGTCCAAAGATTACATGGATAAGATACGGAATGCCACAAAAGGCCTTATAGCAGGTGCCGAAATTGTAGTTGATCAGGAACAGGGTGGCCCTCCGTCACCTAAACCGATTTCGATAGAAGTGAGAGGTGATGATTTTGATAAACTTTATACCACCTCAAGAATGGTCAAACGCTATCTTGATTCGCTGGCCATTCCTGGTGTCGAAGAGTTGAGAAGCGATCTTATTGTCAGCAAGCCTGAGATCAGTATTCAGGTTGATCGGGACAGAGCTAACAGAGAAGGAATCAGCACACTGCAGATCGGATCAGAATTCAGAACAGCTATTCTTGGAAAAGAAGCTACTAAATACAGAGATGGTGAAGATGAAATTCCGGTTGTCATCCGGCTTCAGGAAAATCAGCGTGAAAATATTAATGCTGTTGAAAATCTAAATGTCACATTCAGAGATATGAATTCTGGAAAACTAAGATCTATCCCGATAGCTGCACTGGCCGATGTGAAATATTCAAACACTTTCGGAGGAATAAGGAGAAAAGATCAGGAACGCCTTGTCACAATTTCTTCTAATATCACAGCTGAATATCAACCCAAACAAACACAAGTCGTAAATGCTGTTAAAGCTGCAATAGCGCAATTACCAAAGCAGGAAGGCGTATTTGTTGGCTTTGAAGGAGCTGATGCCGAAATGATTGATGCATTTAATTTCCTCGGCAGGTCACTGGTGATATCTATATTTATCATCTTGATTATCCTGGTCACTCAATTTAATTCTATCGGCAAAACATTGATCATCATGACAGAAGTTATATTCTCAATCATAGGTGTATTATTAGGACTTGCGATATTCAAAATGGATTTCGTGGTGATCATGATGGGTGTTGGTATTGTTGCATTAGCAGGTATAGTCGTTCGAAATGGAATTCTGCTTGTGGAGTTTACGGACAAACTGAGAGAAGAAGGACATGACGTCATTACGGCTATCATCGAGGCCGGACGTATCAGGATGACTCCTGTTTTATTGACAGCCACAGCCGCCATACTTGGTTTGATACCATTGGCTGTTGGTTTCAATATCGATTTTGCAAGTCTCTTTGCAAGTGGCGATCCGAAGATTTATTTTGGAGGAGACTCAGTAGCGTTCTGGGGACCCTTATCATGGTCGATCATTTTCGGTCTTAGTTTTGCAACCTTTATCACTCTCATTATCCTACCCGCCATGTATCTGGTCGGATGGAAAACCAAAAAGTGGTGGTCAGAGAAAATGTAAATTTCAAATGCTAAAATGTCAAATGAAAAAACATAAAAGGACAACACACATGTTGTCCTTTTATATTTTATACTATTCTTCCGTGTAATTATTCAAAACTCCATACGCGCTATTCACTACTCATAACTTCTGTATACATTTGCGCCTCTATTAGTAAAGGACAATCTTAAGCCCCTCAATATGCCATTTTCAGTTGCGATTTCAACTTTCAGGACACCATTCAGGAAACATTATTGGCTTTGGCTGTTTATCGCTGTTTTCCTGATCGTATGGTCAAATTCATTTCTGGGTACTACGGATATGTCCAATTGGTTGTTGGAAAACACACTGGTCTTCCTGTTTTTAGGCTTCCTGATCTGGGCACAAAGACGCTTCCAGTTTAGTGATTTAAGCTTACTCCTCATATGTGTTTATCTGTGCCTTCATGTCTATGGCGCAAAATATACCTATGCAGAAAATCCATTTGGGTATTGGCTGAAGGATTATTTTCACTGGTCAAGAAATCACTATGATCGTCTAGTCCACTTCAGTTTTGGATTTTTACTAGCCTACCCGATGAGGGAAATGTTTTTGAAATGGCTCAAATTTCCAAGGTGGGTTTCATGGTCATTACCCATTGAGATAACACTTTCTGTAAGTAGTTTATACGAATTGGTTGAATGGGCTGTAGCAGATATCTTTTTCCCTTCCCAGGGTGATGCTTATCTTGGTTTGCAGGGTGACATTTGGGATGCTCAAAAGGATATCTTCATGGCTGTGGTGGGTGCCATCATAGCTACTACTATAGTAACTACAATAAAAAAAGTTGGCCATATCTATTCTGCAGAAGAATTAGAAGCCAGGAAAGAACCATTATTTAAAAGCCGATCATAAAATAACGATATGAAATCAAATTGTTTATTCCTTGCCATTTTAGCCTTTTTGCTGTTCTATTCATGCAAAAGCGCTGTGGCTCCTGTTCAATCCAAAACATCTTGTTTGCTCGAAGGAAAATACCTGAATTATACGGTGCTTGAACATTGTCCTGATATTCTGCCCGGCCAGGTACCTAATTTTGCTTTAGAAATTGATTTTAAACACAAAGACACTATTGATCTTTTCAATGGTTTTGAGCGTTTTAGAATGGCCTATACGGGTCCCACTGATAGTTGCACCTATACTATAAAAGATGCCACTCAGTTTGGGGATATGAAGTTCAGACTTCAGGGAGATACGATTATCAGGCTTTACGATTCAGCCTGGACTCAATTAAAGACAACTACAATCTTCAGAAGAATTGATGATAGTAAGCCATGGGGCTTTGCCAACTATCTTAATGAATGTGTGCTTGTAGGCACCTGGAATCTTATCAAGGAAGGAGCAGGAAAAGATCATAAGGTTATTTTTCTGCGCAATGGTCAGGTAGATGGGATGAAGCCTTATTTGTCTTATGAAATCTGTTATGCCGGCGATTGCCTTGAAGAAACAGAGCCTTTTTCAAACACCATTAATCTCTTGGACGATCATAATCAATACACCACATTTTCATTTGTAATCACTCCAGGTCGTCGTACAATTAAGTTTTATTCTATTGGCAAGGAAATTCCTGATCAGAAAGGTGGACGGAAAATTGGTGCCCTGGCTTTTGAACTTCAGCAATAGAATTGTATCATCTGGCGATCAGAAAATGATTTGTGACATAATCACCTCCATTATTGGACAGGATCATCATATATACTCCCGGATCTATTCCATTGACGAGATGCATGATGATGTTGTAACCTTCAAGAAGGGGTTCATCAAAGCTGAAAACAATTTTGCCTGACATATCCACTATTCTAAATTGACCTGTCTCCTCTCCGGGCCAATATAGTTCCATCGCAAAACATACGTTGTTTTGGACGGGCATCGGGGAGATAGTCATTTTATGATCAGGTACATCTTTAACTTTTACATATAAAGTCGAAGAAAGGATTTCTTCACCGTCAAAATTAACTTCACGTACACGGTAATAAAGAAGTATATTTTTCTGCGGTGTTTTATCCAGGAAATTATAGTATCCTGGTGATGCACCAAGATTTTGCGAACTGACTTCGCCTATGACATCATAATGTTGACCATCAGTGCTTCTTTCAATTTCATGTTTATCACTATTAAACTCATCCAGTGCAATCCAATGCAGATCAACTTGTTTTGAGGTGTTAACTGTGCCGGAAAGAGTCAGTAAGCTTATCGGAAGAGTAGGTGCGCCATTTACAAAATCTGTGGCAAAAGTTAACTGGCCACCTCCACCGTTACTACCATCAAAATTGGTTGATTGGCCAGCACCGGCTAACGGAATAAAATCCAATACAAATGCCGGTCCCGGATCCATATCGCGCCAGATACCTTTAGCTACAGCTACAGTTCCTCTTCCGACATCAGTGCTGCCACCATATTGAATAAAATCTTCCATTGAAGCTGGATTTGGAAAATTGGTATCAATATAAATTCCAAAATCTGAAAGAGAGTTATCGAGATTATAAGTGATGATCCTCAATTTTGTATGCATACCCGGCGTCATATTGAGGCTGCCTTGTAGTATTTCTATATCTGTTGCGCTGCCTAGTTGTCTGTAATTGAATCGTGCGCACATCCACCAGGTGGAAATATTTATTGTGCCTGCAGTTGTATTGACGAGTTCAAATTTGTCGCTGCCCATGGGTTGGTTATAAAAAACTTCCTGGATAACAATATTCTGAGCAGAAATGGATAACCCGTAGAAAAGGATGATGATGGCTAGTAATTTTTTCATATCAATGAATTGAAAAATATTAAACCTGGAAGAGACATTTTCCCTGAGTATAGATACAGAATATTCAATTACGCAATGGCCGGTGAGGGTAGGATTATGACGGCTTGAGCACCCTAATATACCGTTTTAAAGCTTGATAATGATTTACTTACAAATTAAAAGTTGTTCATATCAAAAAGGATTTCGCCGAAATCCCTTCTGACATTGTTGGTTTCAGCCTATTTGATTTGTTAACTACCTCGGACATGGAACGGAGATGATTACCTTCGGGGTCTGATAATGATGCATTACACCATTTCTTTTTCAATACTTTTTGCCTGCGCATTTTGCTTTAGCATACCCCATGCTAATAGCCAGTGCCCTCAATTTCCTATGTCGTCGATCACCGGTGCGGCGGGAACAATATGTGAAGGCGCTTCTGTGACCCTTCACACAACAGCCTCAGGGGTTACTCCGGGAAGCTTTGTAGAATGGTATATCGGTCCTAATTCATCATACAATCCATATACCGGTCAGGGTGTACACATCGGTGAAGTTCCGATTGAGATCACATGCAATAATGCACCGGCCGTCCTTTACATTATGGTCAATCCTGACAATGTTCAGGCTGGCGGTCCGGGAGATGAATGTGATGAGTTTATGGTTTTATGGACAGGTTCAGGTGGTTTCAACACATCCGATATTCTGGTTACAAATCTTAGCAATGGTGCAGCTATGTGGGATAATTTTGTCACCGGCAATGCGGCTACTTTTAGTTGTGGCACTGCCTTACCCCCAGGTCCTGTTCCTCCCAATGCTATCCTGATCATTCAATCTCATACCACTAACAATATAAATGTTGACATCAGTACTCTCTGTGCATCTGGTCTTCCTGTTTACATTATTGCCTATGGGGGAACAGTAAGTTGTGCAGGTGGATATTTTGACAACGATTCGCCATGCGCCTCGTGTCCTGTTATGATCAGCATCGGAGGCACATGTCCGGCTAACATTAATCTCAATTATGCACCACCGGCTGTATCAACCAGTGGCTGGGGATGGTCCAATATGGGTTCGGGAGTTTTTGCTGATGTCGTTCCACCTGTCAATATTCCTGCTTATGTACCGGATGAAATTATAGTTGATGATTTTGTCTGGACAGTTCCAAATGATTTTTGTGAGACCATGGCTGGTGGTAACTGGTTTATCACAGGTATTCTTGAACCACCTCCGACAGGCGCTTGTCCTGATATTTTCACACAGTATTTTCTTGTGGATATAAGTTGTCCTGAATTGGATATTTCAGGGGGTGGCGATGTTTGTTTAGGGAATTGTCCGGGCAATCCTACCGAAATAACATTTGATATCATAGGAAATGATGTTCCCTTTACTGCAAATCTTATAGTATCTATTTCAGGTTTTCCACAATTTCCCATCAACAATCTGCAGATATCAGATGGTCAGAAAATTTTTGTTTGCATGGGAGGTTTTTTTCCCGCTTTCGATCCGAATACGGGTATACTCACAGTTCCTGTTTTAGCAGTTGGGGTCACAGCGACAGTCACTGTTACTTCGCTTACAAGTGCCGCGGGTTGCCCTGTAACGAACAATCCTAATTCTGTAACACTCACTTTCATTGATGCTCCATCAGCTGATGCGGGTGGTGATGTCGTCGTTTGTGCAGGAGAAGATGCAATGTTAAATGGCAGTATAGGTGGTTCTGCTTCTGATGGTATATGGTCTACAGGAGGAGATGGTACTTTTTCAGATCCCTCTGATTTAAGCTCGACCTACACACCTGGACCACAGGACATTCTTGACGGAAGTGTTGTATTGACATTGTCCTCTATGGATCCGAATGGATCATGCACACCTGCTACATCCACGATGACAGTATTAATTACACCTGCTATCAATATCGACCTGGGACCTGCACAAACTGTGTGTGATAATGATGTAGTGAACCTCATAGCGATGATGACAGGGGGTACCGTCACTGGTGAATGGTTATCAAGTGGGGATGGAACATTTGATGATCCTAATAATGTCATGACGTTTTATACACCAGGCCCAAATGATTTTAACATTGGATTCGTCACCATTTCTTTTGATGTCACAGACCCCAATGCGTGTATTGGTGTCAACAATCCTCTGAACGTTGTATTTGTTCATGCAGCCCAGGTTACGCTGCCTCAGAATCTGGAAGTATGTGAAGGCGAAGTAGCTAATATTCAAATCAATATTGCCGGTGCTTTTACAAATGTCAATTGGTCAGTCATCGGAGATGGACAGCTTAGCATCATCAGTCAGACACAGGTCAATTATACTCCGGGGCCCGGAGATATTATCATGGGATCAGCTATTGTTTCTGTTACAATAGGAAGTCCATTCATGGAATGCGGCGTGACGACGTACAACATACCAGTGATGATCATCACTTGCAATTGTCCTCCTTTTGAAACATCTCCACCAGGTTCTCCTTTGTGTTCAATAAGTGATCAATTGGATCTCTCCACATTATTTGTTGTAGGTGATATTGGTGCATGGTCCATTACAAATACACCAATTGGGTCAAACCCCGCAATACTGGTCGGTAATATTTTTACGACAAGCTCATCGGATCCCGGTATATACACAGTCACTTATACTTTGGATAATCCTACAGCGGGATGTCCTTTTACATCAAGTGAAATGATTCAGGTTTTAAGTGTCATCAATCCTGATGCAGGTCCTGATTTTTTTAATTGTGGGCCTGGTGTTGTTGCACTTATAGGAACACCGGCTCCAACACCACCTGTTTCCATACTTTGGGCTACTTCAGGAGATGGAATATTTTCAAATGCTACTTCACAGGCAACAATTTACACCCCTGGTTCACTTGATTCTATTTCACCGGTTATTTTCATCGCGTATAATGTCATTGATCCCATTTGTGGCAATCAGTCGGATACTATGGAAGTTCATTTTAATCAGACTCCTTTTGCTTCGTTCGCAAATGACACCTTTGATATTTGTAATGAAACGGATAAAGGTTCGATCATCAATTTTCCATCCTTGATATCTGGTGGTGATGTCAATGGCATATGGTCCAACATAGGAGGAGCGCCTGTCAATTTTTCCAATCCGTCTTCAGTTGATTTTAATGGAATTGCAGTTGGCTTTTATACTTTTTCATATCAGACTAATTCTGCTGTTGCCCCTTGTCAGAATGTGTCATATACAATTGTTATTTCTGTCAAAGCTTGTCTCTGTCCCAGCATCAGCGTCCAGCCATTACCTGGAGGGATATGCAACAGTCAGCAGATTCTTGCACTTAATGCTTTTGTGATGGCTGGAGCTCCAGGTAACTGGACCATTTTGAGTGCACCTCCGGGAACAAATCCGGCTACTGTCATAGGTTCTGATATGCAAATACAAGGTGCTGATCCGGGGTTATATTCACTTCGCTTCACTTTTGATTCAGCACCCATAGTGGCTTGTCCGGATAGCGCTGAGATACAAGTGCTGATACAGGATGCACCTACTCTTTCTATTTCATCTGATACTTCCATTTGTGGTCAGGCAGATATTCCTTTGAATGCAATAGTTGGTGGATCTGCTACGAATGCTATTTGGTTTACATCCGGATCAGGGACCTTCGATCAAAGTCAAAATCTTAATCCAACATATTCGCCATCCAATGCTGATATTCTTTCAGGACAAATACGCATTATCGCTAAGACATCCGATACGCTTGGATTTTGCACGGATGTATTAGATACAATGTTTATCAATTTTAGTACTCAGCCATTTGTGACCTGGAGTTCATTGATGGATACTGTTTGCAATCAGTCGGACAGTGGCTCTGTTGTCAACTTATTATCTTTTATCACCTCAGGTGATCTCTCCGGTCTTTGGACTGATGAGGACGGAGCTAACGTGAATCTCTCCAATCCGGCTAATGTTGATTTCGACGGTGTCTCATCCGGCATATACCATTTCAAATACGAGACGCAGAATGCTATTCCTCCCTGTGTCAATATCGATTATACATTTCAGGTGCTAGTTGAAGATTGTGCCTGTCCACTTTTAGAAATAAGTGATATTGTCAATACCGTTTGTATTCCGACGTCTATTGATCTCAATGCCCTTATTGTCAATGCTGCTCCGGGTTCCTGGTCAGTGATCAGCGGACCTTTTGGTACATGGCCAATCATCACTGCGAATACTGTGATCACAGATAATGCAGATGAAGGACAATATGTGTTGCAATATCTCTTGACCGATTCTGTAGCAGGATGTAGTGCCTCAAAATTTGTTTCATTCTCACTTGAATCAAGCCCGGTTGTTTCATCGACTTCAGTTGATTGTGATCCGGATCTGTTACATTATTCCGTTGTGATCAATACAAATGCGTCTATGTTGACTTCTGATTTTGGCGTAGTTACACTTTCAGGTCCTGGCGTATATAACATTCAATCGATTGCAGCAGGGCAAAATATTGTACTGCAATTGTCGTCCGCTTCGGGTGATTGCATGACTACTGTTCCATTTTCGGCTCCTGATTGCAATTGCACGTTGATGATTGAAGATATAGCCGATACATTATTCCTTTGCAAAGGCGATACATTTACACTTATTCCGATTGTCACAGGAGCTACAGGACTTCCGTTTAATTTCTGGACCGGCCCTCATGGAACTGTCCAGAAGCCCTCATTCAAAATATTTGAAGATGGAACATTTATCTGGGCCGTTAAAGACTCACTGTGCGAACGACGAGACACATTCAATGTGAAGGTGTATGATTCTGTGTTACTAAATGCATCATTCCTTCCACCATTTTGTCCCGGTGGAAATGACGGCATGATCGTCATCAATTCTATTACGCAGGGATCTGAGCCATACTCAGTGCAATTGGATAATGGAACTCCATTTTTGGTAAGTACTTTCCCGGATACAATTAAATTGGTGTCTTCAGGAAATCACATGTTAAGTATTACAGATTTACAAGGATGTGAATCACAATTCACAGTTACTGTACCTAACCCTTCGGATAGAGATATTAGTTTAGGCCCGGATATTATCATTACCAAAGGCGACAGTGTATTGATCAATCCGGTGTTGACAAATATTGCCGTGCAGAATTTTATGTGGAATGCTGATTCTTTTAATTTAAATCTACTGCCTAAATGGATTATACCAGATGCTACCACAACTTTGTCGCTGACAGTCACTGATAGCTCTGGTTGTATCTTTCAGGATGACCTAAACATAACTGTTACTACAAAACAAGATTTTTATATCCCCACTGTATTCTCCCCAAATGGTGATGGTATCAACGATTTCCTTATCGTAGAAACTTCAGCAAATCCAATTGACATTCGCACTCTCGAAATATTTGATCGTTGGGGTAATCTGGTTTACTTGCAAAATGATTCTCCGCCTTTTAGTTGGAATGGTACATTCAAAAACCACCCTGTCTCACCAGGCGTTTATATCGTCAAGCTAAAATGGAAAGATGAGAATGGAGATGATCAATTCTATTTCACGGACATCACATTGATCCGGTAGTTCTGTTTTGCCCCTAAATCCCCTAAAGGGGACTTTCTAAATTTCATTATCTAGTATTACAAAAGTCCCCTTTAGGAGATTTAGGGGCAAAAGTCGAAGATCAACGTATCCCTAATAATTTATGCGTCTGTATACTCAACCTCCACTGCGGATGCTGCAGACAATAGTCCATAGCCCATTCCGTAAACTCCTTCAGATAAGGCCCATCCATGGGTTGCAAATAAAAATTATCAAAATCCCATGTTTCAAACATTTTTGGATCGATTCCATGTTGTCTGACTACAAGTTTTAATTCACTTCCTTTCTTTACTACTACTTCTGTATTCGCTTTTGGACTGACGCATATCCAGTCGATGCCTTTTGGTACTATGATCGTACCATTGGTCTCTATGCCAATTTCAAATCCATATTGATGGAGCGCTTGAATAAGTTCTTCATCTATTTGCAATAATGGTTCACCGCCTGTACACACTACATATTTCCGGCCTTGATCGGATGGCCACAATTCATTTACTTTTGACGCCAGGGTAAGTGCATCATACTTTCCACCCAGTACACCATCCATTCCTATAAAATCTGTGTCGCAAAATTTGCAAATAGCCTCAGACCGGTCTTCTTCACGGCCACTCCATAAATTACAGCCCGTAAAGCGTAGGAACACAGACGGCCTTCCTGTTCTTGCACCTTCCCCCTGCAATGTGTAATAGATCTCCTTGACTTTGTACGACGACATAGATTTTAATCTTTCAGGATAGCTGTTGCTTCGATTTCCACCAGATACTCTTGCGAAATCAACTTCGAAATTTCAAGCATCGTTGTAGCAGGCCTTATGGTATGGAAAATTTCTCCATGAGCCTTACCTATTTTTTCCCAATCATTTATATTGGCCACAAAAATCCTTGTTCTCACTACATCTTCCATTCTTCCTCCAAGTGAAGTAATGGCATTTTCTATGATTTCAAGAGCTATCACAGTTTGTGCATATGCATCACCCGGCGCTACTGCATTTCCATTTTCATCAACTGCACAAGTTCCCGAAACTTCAATGACATTTCCTATACGCACAGCCCTGGAGTATCCCACGATGGGTTCCCATTTTGCACCAGAACTAAAATTTCTTCTACTATTCATTTTTCTTTTTCATGAGGTAAAGAATAAAGTCCACTTTAAGAACAAATTAAATTTCCAACAATACAATACGCTGATAGCGCCAGGATCATCGTCCCGTCTGTAAGCCCACTGAAAAAATAATCATCAGTGATATGCGGACTCTTATTTAGTATCCATATAGAGAGAATAGAAACCAAACTCATTGATATGCCATAGGCCGGGTCATGATAATGAAAAGAACTAACGGTAACGAATCCAATGAGGAGAAAACATAAAATAATTCCGGCCCGGATTGTTTTTCCCATACCAAAATATACGGGCATCGTCGTCAGACCTACAGATCCATCTATTGAAATATCCCTGATCTCAAAAGGGATAGCTATTGCTATGATAAATATCATTCTCCCTATACTCATAAACGTTGAAATGAATACAGGTTCTTTACTTATATATAATGCAGGCATCAATGCAGTGAGCCATGCCCAGGACCATCCGATCAGAATGATTTTAATCCATCCCATATCTCTCAGGCGGCGGCCTTTAGAGAAAAGAGGCAATACGTACAACATAGCTATCGATCCACCCGGCATCATCCACAATACAAATTCTATACTTGCAAATGGAAGAAAAAGCCACATACTCAGGAGTATCCACAGCACACAATATACCCAGATATGCACCTTGTATTTTCGGATCACATTATAACGTTCGTTGGATGTCACATGCGATACTTTTTTAAGGCCTATTACCCGGTGCCCGCTATAAAGTGCAGCTGTTGAAACACCGATTAATAGTACATAAGACAATTGCTGCTGTCCGACATCGCCTATCAATTCAAATGTCAGGGCGGTAATACAGGCAGCACAAATGCCAATAAAAGCGCCTCCGTAAAGTAGGAGATTGACAATGTCCCGAAGAATCCTATCGATCAAGGTATTTAAAATTGTGACCCGATTTAATTTTCTTCAGACTTGCCACAACCAGTGAGATGAGGTGATCCACATCATCAAAATGCGCCATTTCAACTGTCGTATGCATATATCTCAACGGAATGGAAATCAAAGCAGAGGGTATACCGCCATTGGCATAAGCAAATGCATCAGTGTCCGTACCCGTGCTCCGCGAAGCAGCAACACGCTGATACGGAATTTCATTTTCTTTTGCAGCATCCTCAATGAGCTGAAGCAATTTACGGTGTACAGAAGGTGCATATGTCACCGCCGGACCACTGCCCAGGCGTACATCACCCTCCTGTTTTGGATCAATCAATGGCGTATGTGTGTCATGCGTGACATCTGTTACTATAGCAACATTTGGTCTGATCGTCTCAGCAATCATCTGAGCACCACGCAATCCAACTTCTTCCTGCACAGAGTTGACGATATAAAGTGAATAAGGTAGTTTTATTCCTTCTTCATACAGCTTACGTGTGATCTCCGCCATACAAAAACCACCCAGACGATTGTCAAGCGCCCTTCCTATAAAATGTTTTTTTGTGATTTCTTCATATGGATCATCATATGTCACGATGCAGCCGATGTGAATGCCCATGGCCTCCACTTCCTTCTTATCTTTTGCGCAGACATCGATAAATATATTTTCAAGAGTAGGGGAGAGGTTCAGATCTTTTCCTCTTCGCACATGTATCGCCGGCCATCCAAAAACACCTCTTACAATTCCGGTAGGTGTATGTATACTCACTCTGCGGCTGGCAGCTATTGTCTGATCTGATCCACCATTTCTTACGACATGGATAAATCCTTTTTCAGAGATATAATTGACATACCATGATATTTCATCGGCGTGACTTTCGATAGCCACACGATATTTTTTGCCGGGATTGATGATGCCATATGCAGTTCCATAGACATCCGTATGCCATTCATCCACATATGGGGTGATATAGTCAATCCATATTTCCTGTCCCTTGGTTTCATTACCTGTAGGGCTTGCATTGCTTAAATAATCCTTGAGAAATTTTCTGGCTTTTTTATCAATCACGATTGTTGGTGTATTAGTTGTTGACAAGATAATGGGCTGACCATGCCTGGGGATTAGCTGACCATTGATTTAACAATTCAATGTGATGAGGCTCAATCATTTTTTGATCCGCTGCTACATGAATAATTGTTTGAAAATCAGTAAGTGTCTTAAAAGGACATTCGGCATTATCAAATGCATCTCTGGCTATCGGTAGTCCGTATTGAAATATAGCTATCACTCCTGTTACATTTGCTGGCACCTGGCGAATAGCTTCGACCGCCTGAAGACTGCTCATTCCTGTTGAAATGAGATCCTCCACCACGAGTACTTTCGCATTTGATTTGATTTCTCCTTCTATCAGATTTTGACGTCCATGATCTTTTGGTTTTGATCTGACATAAGCAAATGGCATCTTCAACCGGTCTGCTAATAATGCACCATGAGCTATTCCGGCAGTAGCCACTCCGGCAACTGTATCAAAGAATTCAAAATCTTTTGCCACCTTCGTCATTAAATCGATAAGGCCTGTCCTGATTTCAGGATGGGAAAGCAAAATGCGGTTGTCACAATAGATCGGAGACCTTAATCCTGAAGCCCAGGTAAACGGTTTGTCCGGCTGTATACGGACCGCACCAGTTTCGAGGAGTTTTGCTGCAAGTATTTGATTGTTAAACATTTGTAATTCAGATAACAGTGACCCAAAGGTATAAAATATACATTAACGAGAGTCCTTTGATCCTTACTCAAACTTCGGATCTCGCTGATGAATCAGCATTTGAGCGTTCACTCATCCATGCGATCTATAGGGGTAAGCCCAAGATACTTCTCAATTATATTGAGCTGCTGGAGAAAAATAAACATCATGAAGGCATCATCATACAAGCTGACAATGCCGAACAATTGTGGAAGGATTTCAAATCTCTTTATTTCTATATCAAAGCCGGTGGCGGTCTTGTCATCAATCCCTTTGGAAAAGTATTGCTCATTTTCAGAAGAGGGGTATGGGATTTACCAAAAGGAAAACAAGACCCTGGTGAAACGCTGGCTCAAACTGCTCTGCGGGAAGTGCGTGAAGAAACCGGAGTGCCCGATCTTAAAATTGTAGAAAAATTAGATAATGGGTACCACTGCTATATGATGAGCAAACAAAGAACACTCAAACGCACCCGATGGTATCTTATGCAGACAACATCTTCGGATCAACTCATCCTTCAGAAGGAAGAAGGTATACAGGATGCAGCATGGTTTGATCCAAAAGAACTTCCAAAACTTACAATGCCGATGTACAACAACATCCGCGATGTACTGCACAGGTACAGTGAAGAAAAACTAAAACCATCAGACCCTCCAAAATAAAATCTTTGCCATTGCAGGAGTTCTCCGCGCCATTGCAGGAGTTTTCTCCTGCAATTACTCCGCTACTCAAAAAGCATACTTCCAATACGTATCATAGTACTTCCTTCCTCCAGTGCGATTTGGTAATCTCCTGACATACCCATGCTGAGTACGTTGAAATGTTCAGTTTCTTTAAAATAAGTTTGTTTCAAAAAATCAAAATGATTCCTGAGTGTCTTCATTTCTTTTCTCACCTGTTCTCTATCAGATGTAAGACTTGCCATACCCATCACACCACATATCCTGATATTTGAAAAAGCCAGGTACAATCCTGAAGAAAGTACATGATCTAATTCATTTTTGTCCCATCCGTATTTAGTTTCTTCTACTGCAACTTTTATCTGGATCAAACAATCGATTTTCTTGCCTGCTTCTTTTGCTTCTTCGTTAAGTTTTTCCCATAGTTTCCAGCTATCCAGCGACTGAACACAGTGTACATAGGAAATAATGGATTTAACCTTATTTGTCTGAAGGTGACCGATCAGATGCCATTCAATATCACTTGGCAAAAGCTCAGCTTTAATGATCAATTCATGCGCCCTGTTTTCTGCAAATATTCGTTGACCCAAATTGTAAATAGACATAACCTCACGTTCAGTCCTGGTTTTTGATACAGCCACCAGCGTGGCACCATAAGGGTGACAATTTTTTAAAAGGCTATTATAGGTTTCAGGATTTGGCATGATTTCTGGTATTATTTTATTCTATAATATGATTGTAGGGTCAACGTCGTATTGTAGCAACTTGTATTTGCGGTATTTTAACAATATCGTAAGTAACAGGTTCGTTCATTCCCCAGTCTTGTTTTAAATACAACCGGTGAATGATGACATTTTACTTTCATTTCCTAAACTAATCTGATATGAATACGAATCGTGAAAAAACAAGCAGCGTCATGGGTGTGACTATTTCTTTACTACTGCATGGTATCTTCTTTGCAGGATGTATAGCTTTTAGCTTTAACATTCATAATGAAGGAACCGCCTCCAAAACGGATAAATCAGAAATCGCCAAAGTCGCCAGCCATACAGATGTGGTGAAAATGAAGAGTTAAAACAAACCATGTATCTGGCTACTGACAAGTGAAATCACTTTGCCCAGATCTTCAGCGTTTTTTTCAAAATCCATTTCATCCGCATTGATGATCAGTAAAGGTCCTTCACGGTAACCTTCAATCCATTCATCATACTTCTGATTGAGCCGCTTTAAATAGTCCAGACTCATGCTGCCTTCATACGACCTTCCCCGATTGTGGATGTGTTTTACAAGGGTGGGAATACCTGCCTGCAGATAAATCAGCAGATCAGGTGGCGATACCTGGGTACTCATATTTTTGAAAAGTGTAAAATAATTTTCAAAATCACGCCTGGACATGAGCCCCATTTCATGCAGATTCGGTGCAAAAATATAGGCATCTTCAAAAATGGTTCTGTCCTGAATCACAGTTTTATCTCCCCCGCGTATCTGAAGGATTTGCTGATATCTGCTATTCAGAAAATAGATTTGAAGATTAAAAGACCAACGGTGCATATCATCATAGAAATCACTCAGATAAGGATTGTTAGTTGTATCCTCATAATTTACTTCCCATCCAAAATGCCGGGCAAGCTTAGTGGTAAGCGTTGTCTTTCCTGCACCAATATTACCGGCAATGGCCACATGTTTGATCACAGTTTTGGTTGGTTGCATAGGAGGAATCTTCAAATTGTTGGTCTTAAAGGCTGGTAAAATAAAAACCTTCGGCGATTGAATATGCTCTGTGATCCAAATAATTGCATTGTCAAGATCTAAAAACAATACTTTTGACCTTATGGACCAGATTTCACCCATTATTTCTGTCACTGAATTGTCCCGGACCTACGTCATGGGCACCGAGAAAGTTCATGCCTTGAGGTCAGTTTCTCTCCGGATTCAGAAAAATGAATATGTAGCCCTGATGGGCCCTTCCGGCTCCGGCAAAAGCACGCTGATGAATATTCTTGGCTGTCTCGATACACCTACTTCCGGTACGTACTATCTGAACAATCAGCTTGTCAGTGAAATGTCCGATGGCGAACTGGCGGCCGTTAGAAATAAAGAGATTGGTTTTGTTTTTCAAACCTTCAATCTCCTACCCAGGTTGTCTGCTCTTGAAAATGTAGCCTTGCCGCTGGTTTATGCCGGCCTCAGACGATCAAAAAGAATTGAAATAGCGCAAAACGTCCTCGAACAAGTTGGCCTTGCTGACAGAATGACTCATCAGCCTAATGAACTGTCCGGAGGACAGCGTCAGCGCGTAGCTATCGCGAGGGCATTGGTTAATAACCCGTCAATCATTCTGGCAGACGAGCCTACAGGTAATCTGGATACAAAAACCTCGATGGAGATCCTCGAAATATTCGGCAAAATCCAGGCTGCAGGCAATACTATTATTCTTGTCACGCACGAACCAGACATAGCTGCCTTCGCACACCGGATCGTTAAGCTCCGTGATGGAAACATTGAATCGGATGCATTGAATAATAACTATCTGACCGCAGCCCTGAGCAGTTCTGCTCAGCAATAATTATTTTTTACTAATGGCCACTAAAATCTATACCAGGACAGGAGATGACGGATCCACCGGACTGTTTGGTGGTACACGTCTGCCAAAACATCATATCCGGATTGAAGCCTATGGTACAGTCGATGAGTTAAATTCTGTCATCGGTTGGCTGATGTCATTTGTTGCTGATGCGTTTACCTCAGAGTTTCTACAGATGATTCAGTCCCGATTATTTACGATTGGATCCAATCTGGCCAGTGATCCTGAAAAAGAAATGATTACACCTGACCTTGTGGATGAGGATATCAAATCGCTTGAAGAATCAATTGATACGATGCAGGGGGTATTACCTGTCCTGAAGCACTTTATTTTACCAGGAGGAAGTTCTTCAGTCAGTGCAGCTCATCTTGCACGCACTATATGTCGCAGGGCTGAGAGGCGTTGTGTTGCCCTCGCTTTCGAGTCAGAAGTTGATCCCAAAATCATCCTCTATCTAAACCGATTGTCAGATTACTTTTTTGTCCTTGCCAGATGGTTGGGCCATGCTGAAGGTGTGGAGGAAATCAAATGGATCCCGCGGAAGTAAAAGAGAAATCTTAAGCAATATGCCGCTTTGGCTTAAGCTGGAATACATACAAGGCAACTCCAAAAAGAACAAGGCTATAAAATAAGTCTCCTAAGATCTGGTTGAGCAGGAATGGTAATCCTGCAACATAACAAGTCATAAGCCCTGCGAAATTAACCGGATAGGCGCCTGTAGAAGACCAGACTCCAAAATTGGATAAAAGGAAAAATATAACAGATGCACCAAGAGCTCCGAAAAATACCTTCGGAAGTCCAACACCATTTCTGAACACAGTACTACCATAAATAACCACTAGTCCAAAAGCTGCATAACTCCAAAGAGCCCCCCGGTACAGAAAAACGAAATTTTTATAGTCATCCGGATATAAACGGGCAAAAATCAGGTTATTAAGGATCATGTCACTAAACACCATCACAAGGAATGGGATAATGATAGCAATTGACCTTCTGCCTGCAAATGCTGAAGCAAACAAGGATATGGCTCCTACCGCAGTAAAATTAGGATAGTGAGGTATCAACCTACTACCAATACCAATAACCAATAATGAAAATATGATTGCCTTGGTTTGCTTCATATGGTTTCAAATGTAAAAAGATTATGACAAACTTTCAGTCAATTGTGTTCACTGGAATAATCGGATTTCTGCCTGCCTTCGTATAAATACGATAAACATTGGAATACCGGATCTTCAAAGAGCATAAATCTTTATTACTTTTCCGAATATAACCCTTTCAATATGAACCCTGGGAGATTTCCTGCCTTTTGTCTGTTTTGCGGCTTATTATTCGCCTATATACCAGGTTTGAAGGGTAAATCCAATATCTGCTACTGGCAGCAAGCGATACAATACAAAATGGAGGTGACGCTGGATGTGAACACAAACAAGTATTCCGGAAAGCAATCCATTAAATACAAGAACAATTCTCCTGATGTCCTGGATAAAGTCTATTTCCACTTATACATGAATACATTTCAGCCTGGCAGTGTCATGGATATAAAATCAAGGACAGTTCCTGATCCGGATCCACGCATAGGTGAACGTATCAATCATCTTTCACCTGATGAAATTGGATATGAACAAATCAGAAAGCTTACCCAGGATGGTGTAAATCTTTCTTATGAAGTTGCCGGAACTATCCTTGAAGTCACTTTGGCAAAGCCAATCAAGCCTGGCCACTCGGCTAGATTTGAAATGGAATACAATGGACAGGTTCCGCTTCAGATCAGAAGAAATGGAAGAGATAATAAAGAAGGCATCAGGTACTCAATGGCCCAATGGTATCCTAAAATGTGTGAGTACGATCGCAATGGATGGAATGCTAATCCATACATAGCCCGTGAGTTTTACGGTGTCTGGGGAGACTTTGATGTAAAGATTACACTAGATAGCCGTTATGTTGTCGCAGCTTCAGGAATTTTGCAGAATGCCAAAGACATAGGTTATAATTATGCACCCGAGCCAAAAAGTAAAAGCAATCAACTCACATGGCATTTCAAAGCTGACAATGTCCATGACTTTGTCTGGGCAGCTGATCCTGGATATACACACGATGTCCATACTTGCAAAGATGGTCTGGTGCTCAACACATTTTATAAGCCACTACCTGATTATGTTGATAGCTGGAAGGCTCTTCCGGGCATAATGGAAGAAGCTCTCAAATATATGAATGCCAATTTCGGTCAATATCCTTATCCAACCTATTCATATATTCAGGGAGGAGATGGCGGCATGGAATATCCGATGGCTACCTTGATCACAGGTCATCGTTCTTTAAACAGCCTCGTAGGTGTATCTGTACACGAGATGATGCACAGCTGGTACCAAATGGTATTAGGCTTTAATGAAAGTTTATACTACTGGATGGATGAAGGGTTTACGTCATATGCTACCACTCGTGTCATGGAATACCTGAAGACCAAAGGCCTGGTTCCGGGTGAGCTGGAAGAGTTTCCTTTTGATGAATCAAATGATGGATATAAAAATCTTGTTCTCCAGCATATCGAAGAACCACTTTCTACACATGCCGATCACTTCGAATATAATTCAGCTTATAATGTAGGAGCCTATACAAAAGGACAGGTTTTTCTTAATCAGTTGGAATATGTTATTGGGAAACCTTCTTTCGACAAAGGTCTTTTGGATTTTTTTAATACATGGAAGTTTAAACATCCCGATGTTCATGATTTTATCAGCGTCATGGAAAAAGCATCAGGCCTTGAATTAGATTGGTACAAAGAATATATGGTCTATAGTATAAAGACGATTGACTATGCTATCGACACGGTATATTCAGATAATGATCAGACGTCGATACTCCTTGGTCGCATCGGCATGATGCCCATGCCGGTAGATCTGACAGTTGATTTAAAAGATGGTTCATCTGTCACGTATACCATTCCTCTTGATATCATGCGTGGTGCAAAAAAAGAAAATACAAATGGCAAGGCACAAGTCGAGGTGTTATCTGATTGGGATTGGGTGAATCCTTATCATATTATTGAAGTCCCTTTTCCGATAGAGAATATAGAATCATTGACCATAGACAAGAGCATGAGGATGGCAGATATGAACAGAGAAAATAATGAATGGCCTGTTCATAAAGAATGATATCTAAATCTTTAAAAACAATGTCAATAGATTCAAAAATAAATTTGTAGGTAGTTTCAAAAGTAATGTTCTCCTTTGTTTGAAACTACAGACAACATTACTTTCGAAACATTCTACGGATATTATTTATACGTATATTTTAAATATAAAATTATCATGTTTCGTAGCTTGACCCCTCAAATCTCCTTCTCGAATACTAAAAACCAACGCATGCCTAAGTATTTACTTTTCATTTTATCTTTTATCAATGTTTGTAATCTATTCGCACAGCCTCTTGATGAAAAAATACTCGAAGGCTTTCATGTTCGAAACATCGGACCGGCAGGCATGAGTGGCAGAATCACGGCTATAGATGTTGTTTTAGCTGAACCTGATCATATCTACATTGGCTCTGCCTCAGGAGGTGTATGGGAATCAACCGATGGAGGTACGACCTGGAAACCCATCTTTGATGACCAGCCCGCACTTTCGATAGGATCAATTAAAATAAATCAGCAAAATCCAAGTGAGATCTGGGTAGGTACAGGAGAAGGTAATCCGCGTAATTCACAAAATAGTGGAAAAGGAATTTTTAGAACCCTTGATGGAGGCCGGACATGGACATCAATGGGATTGACAGATACGAAGGTGATTCACAGAATTCTAATAGATCGCTTTCAGCCTTCTACCATTTATGCAGGCGCTCTCGGTAATGCATGGGGACCGAATCCGGAAAGGGGAGTATTCAAATCAATTGATTCAGGTAAGACATGGGCCAGGATTTTATATGCTAATGACAAATCAGGTGTCGCTGATATGGTCATGGATCCGGGCAACCCCAAAAAAATAATAGCTGCTTTATGGGAATATGGCCGGACACCTTGGGATTTTAATAGCGGAGGTAAGGGCTCCGGATTGTACATCACATATGATGGCGGCGAGAAATGGAAACAGATAAAATCAGAAGAAGGGTTGCCAAAAGGAAATCTTGGTCGCATCGGAATAGCTATCTCTGCTTCTTCACCCAATATCGTCTATGCACTCATTGAAGCAAAAGAAAACGGATTGTATAAAAGCGCTGACGGTGGTGAACATTGGTCATTGGTATCCACGAAAAATATTGGTAATCGTCCATTTTACTATAGTGAGTTATATGTCGATCCTAAAAATGAAAACAGGATTTGGAATCTTTTTTCATCCGTTTCAAAAAGTGAAGATGGTGGCCGCACATTTGAAAGTGTTCTTGATTATGGAAAAGCTGTTCACCCGGATCATCATGCTTTCTGGATACATCCTGACGATCGCGGATATCTGATTGATGGAAATGATGGAGGTCTTAATATTTCAAGAGATGGTGGTGAGAATTGGCACTTCTGTTCAAATATTCCGGTGGGCCAGTTCTATCACATCAATATTGATAATGATTTTCCTTTCAATATATACGGAGGTATGCAGGACAATGGTTCCTGGGTCGGTCCGGCATATGTTTTAAAATCCGGTGGCATCAGGAATTACGATTGGCGTGAACTGTATTTCGGCGATGGGTTTGATGTAGTGCCTCGATTATCAGATACGAGATACGGCTGGGCTATGAGTCAGGGTGGAAATCTTTCATACTATGATCGCGAAACAGGATTTAATGAGTTTGTCAAACCTGTCCACCCCGATGGTACAAAACTTAGATTCAATTGGAACGCAGCTATTGCTGCCGTCCCGGGTTCTTCGTGCGGTATTTATTTTGGAAGTCAGTTTCTACATCGAAGTGATGATTGTGGACACACCTGGCAGATCCTATCACCCGATCTTACTACTAATGATACTACAAAACAAAAGCAAAATAAATCCGGTGGCCTCACGATCGATGCTACTGCTGCTGAAAATAATACTACAATACTTTGCATTGCTCCGAGTACCATTGATCACAATACAATATGGGTTGGGACCGACGATGGAAATATTCAGTTGACACGTGATGGAGGAAAAACATGGACAAACATGGTTTCCCGGATTCCAGGCTGTCCTGCAGGTGCATGGATTCCACAGATAGAAGTATCTGTGCATTCTGCTGCAGAAGCATTTGTTGTTGTCAATAATTATCGACTCAATGATTGGAAGCCTTACGTATTCCACACGACAGATTATGGAGTGACCTGGAAGCAAATTGCAAATGAAAAAGAAGTGACGTCTTTCGTTTTATGCATTACACAGGACCCTATTCAACCAGGATTATTATTTCTGGGAGCAGATGATGGTTTATATTTCACTACCGATTCAGGAGAACACTGGAACCGCTTTCCATCAAAAGTTTTTCCAAGAGTTGCAACCGAAGATTTAAAGATTCATCCTACAGATCAAAGCCTGGTGATTGCTACGTTCGGCCGGTCACTATGGGTGATGGATAATTTATCGACCTTAAGAGAAATAGCTAAAAACAGATCACTACTGAGTAAAACGTTTACATTATTTCCCATCCATCCTGCTGTACAAGCTTCATATCGTTCAGTGGATGGTGTACGATTCATCGGAGAGAGTGAATTCAAAGGAGAAAATCGCGGCGGAGGAGCAAGTCTGACACTCTATGTTAAGCCTTCTGAAAAGAAAGACACTTTGAAAACAGAAGTGCAGGTGAAAGAAAATCCAAAAAAGAAATCCATAGTAAAGCAGGAAGTCCCTCCTGTAATGTCAATGACGGCAGACACTACCAAAAAGAAATCCGAACAGAAAGACAAAGATCTTGGGAAATTTTATGTTCTTAATCAAAAGGGAGATACACTTCGCTACATCAATCAAAAACTAAAAGATAACTGGAATACCGTAGGCTGGGACATGAAACAGAAAGGTGTAAGGTTTCCTTCCAGAAACGAACCATCGCCGGATGATGACGATCCTTCAGGACCTTATGTTTTGCCGGGTACGTATAAAATTGTAGCTCTTTACAATGGACAAAAGGATTCAACAATGGTAGAAGTTGGTCTTGATCCAAGATTAAAAATTTCAACTGATGATCTGGAAGCCCGAAATAATATGCTCTCTGTTTTTAACAAAGATGTTGATCTGGCGCAACGGGCTTTTAAAGCCTTGCAGGACGTAAGAAAAGATGTGAAAATGATCGAAACACTCATGATGAATGCTCCGGATAGTACAAAAACAAAAATGAAGGATTTGCAAAAAGACCTGTTCAAAAAGATTGCTCTCATCGAGATTAAATTCATGGAACCTGAAGATGTGAAAGGATACACGAATGAAACGAATCTAAATTCAAATCTTTCATCTGCTTCGAGTTACCTCAACTCTTCCCTCGGTGATCCGGGATCAAATGCAAAGTCCATGATGAACCAATGTCATCTTGAAATCGCTAAGCTCATTGAAGAAGTAAATAATTTTCTGACCAAAGACTGGATCGAATTCAAATCAAAAGTCGATATTTCAAAATTCCCTGTCTTCAAAATCATTGATCCTTTGAAATAATAACTTCTTGATTAACGACGTGATCCTGAAAGGATCATACCATTGATCCCGAAGGGATCAGACATTATTAACCTTAGGTGAATCCCCTGGATTACAAAAACACATGGATTACAGCTGTAGTCCAGAAATCCTCCGCACCAACTGAGGAACTCCTTCCACTGCACTTTTTTCTATAATCTCAAGTCCGTGCCTCATACGCATTTCATGATTTATCTGTGGTTTTGGATCGATGTAAAAAACGACTGCTCCTCTAGGTGCATAACTGACAAGACCCGCAGCGGGGTAGACCTGCATACTACTACCGATGATGATGACGATCTCTGCCTGTATCACTTCATCAATTGCTTTTTCAAGCATCGGCACCATCTCACCAAACCATACAATGTGCGGCCTTAATTGGCTACCAGTTGCACACATATCACCGATGAACAAATCTTTTTTCCATTCATAGACAAGATGCTCATCTGATGTGCTTCTCACTTTTAATAATTCACCATGAAGGTGAATCACATGTTTACTACCTGCACGCTCGTGTAGATCATCCACATTCTGCGTGATGATCGTGACATCATGATAGTCTTCAAGTTGTTTTAAAGATAGATGGGCTAAGTTTGGATTGACATCCAATAATTGTCTTCTTCGTTCATTGTAAAATTCCAACACAACGCCCGGTTGTCTTTCCCATGCTTCAGGTGTGGCCACATCTTCAATTTTATATCCTTCCCACAATCCACCTGCATCACGAAAAGTTTTGATACCACTTTCAGCGCTGATACCTGCTCCCGTCAATACGACTATTTTAGCCATTCTCTTCTGTTTCATCGATTTCAGGTTCCTCATTTCTCAGTTGCTCGAACGCATCCCCGAGGTATTCAATGATATCTCCTGCTATCAAAGCTTCATAACCTACATCATCAGCAGCAATATCACCCGCAGTGGCATGAACATATACACCTAGCAATGAAGCGAATTCAGGAGAATAACCTTGTGCAAGCAAACCAAGCAAGACACCGGTCAGGACATCTCCACTTCCTGCAGTGGCCATTCCGGGGTTACCTCTTGTATTGAAAAATGAAACACCATTTGATTGGCATACGATTGTGACACCGCCTTTCAGGATGATATTTATTTTTCTCTTTTTAGATTCAAGACTCGCTGTTTTATATCTGGCGAAGTGATCTTCCTGCTCACCAAATAATCTGTCAAATTCACCCGGATGAGGTGATATAATCGTACCCTCGGGTAACTTATCAAACAAATCCGGCCGCATCGCCAGGATATTCAGCGCATCTGCATCCCAAACCATCGGTACCGGATGTGTACTATTCAAAAGCTGCGCAATTGCTTCAATAGTTTCTTTATGTGTACCTATCCCGGGACCTATGCCTATCGCTGCTATCCGTTCAGGTATTTCTAACCCGGTGAAATATTCATCATGTTTATCAAGAATTACCATAACCTCCGGAATAGCAGGTTGAATGATCGCATAAAGTGATTTAGGAACATGCGCAGTCAATAAACCAATCCCAGATCTCATCGCTGCTCCGGCAGATAATATAGATGCTCCTGCTTTTCCTAAACTCCCCGCGATAAGGAGCCCATGACCATAATCACCTTTGTGACTAAATCGACTACGTTCTGTAAGGAATGGTATCAGATAATAATAATCCAGTTCAAAACATCGGATATCATTTTCCAGAAGAAAGGTATCCGAAAGACCTATATCACAAACCACCACCTCACCAAAGTAAGGCTCACTCTCCGGCATCATAAACGATAAACGCTGACATTGAAAAGTTAATACCAGGTCTGCATACACCACTTCGCCATCAGGCGATTTGTCAACATACATACCTGAAGGCATATCAATTGAGATCGTCAGATTGGTCTGCTCATTCATCCACAATGCGACCTCATTCCATAATCCCGAAAGAGGTCGTGTCAATCCGGTGCCAAACATGGCATCAATGATTGTACCCGACGAACTCACTTCAAACTCCTCAGGGTTCCAGGAATCGTGTATGTCAAGATATTCCTTATCCAATCCAAGCAGTCGTTCGTAGTTTGTCTTCCATTCTGTAGAATGTTCGCCCTGAAGATTGACAAACACATCCACGAGGTACTCAAGCCCTACCAATAGGCGGGCAATGGCCAGACCGTCAGCTCCATTATTACCGTTGCCACATATGATCAGCACCTCCTGGTCTTCATCGCCCAGGAGAATGTCCAGCTTTTCTACTACCGACACTGCCGCCTGTTCCATCAAATCCAAAGAACTTAATCCCTTTGAGATCGTATAGGCATCCCAGGCCTTAATCTGGGATTCATTGAGTATGATCATGATGTCTTATTTTGTACGTAGGTAAGATTACAGTTAATTTTTTTCAGATTAGAAGCTGTAATAAAGTAAAATGTTGTTGAAATGCTCAGTTTTGACAAAATATGTGACTGAAAATATTCTGATAAACACTAGGATTACTTCAAAAAAGATTATCTTTCGATACATTTCATCCCTCTTGAAGTCGCAGATCTCATTTTCTGCCTCGAAATTCCAACACCCACTTTTGCAGATTTAGGCAACTAATGAGTACAGTTTTTGCTGTATACATCATAGTTAACCAGTATAATTAATTATATTGCCATAAAATACAAATAATCAATGATTTAGATATATATTTTCCATTTATATCAAACCTGAGTATCTTGACATGAGAATGAACATATCTATCGCAGGAGCATTTATTTGCCTTCTGACCGTCCATATTATATCTGCACAGGACATTCATTTGTCCCAGTACCACTTTGACCGTCTTATGGTCAATCCGGCCCTGACCGGCATTTTCAATGGGGACAAGCAGGTCTCGCTTATCCATAAACAACAGTATTTCTCAGTTCCTGTCGACTACCTGACATTTTCGGGCAGCTTTGATATGAAGTTCAGGAAATCCCAAAATCCAAAAGGCTTCTTTTCTGCCGGAGCTCTATTTAACTATGATAAAGCTGGTGATGGCGACCTGGCGTTCCTAAATCTGGATGTGATGGGGTCTTATACAAAAGCATTAACAAAAAGCTTTTTTGTCGGGCTTGGGGCCTATGTTGGCGGTGGGCAGAGATCATTTAGTGAAAAGGATTTGACGTGGGACTCGTGGTGGGATGGCGGACATGCTGTTCCAGGACCTTCAGGTGAAAGTTTTGACAATACAAGTTTTTTCTGGCTTGACGTAGGCGGGGGAGTAAACATAAGACTCCAGGGAAAAGACAGAACAAAAATCGATTTAGGTGTAGGTGCCTACCATCTCAATCAACCAGGATTCAGTTTTTATGATGCAGACAAAATTAAGCTACCATATCGTCTGACGTATTCAGCAATGGGTGTTCTAAAATTGGGCAGTCGACTCGATATTTTTGGTAATGGGCTTTATCAATCACAAGGCCCGTACGAAGAAACAGTTTTTGGAGGCGGTCTTATCATTCATGTCAGCAATAAAAAAGCACGAGAAGTTGAAGTGCATCTGGGTGTAGCTCAACGTCTGGATGATGCACTCATACCTATGTTCGCTCTGGGGTACGATGGATGGAAAGCAGGCTTCAGTTATGATATCAATACATCGGGTTTCAAAGCTGCCACTGACAAAAAAGGCGGACCTGAATTTTTTGTCAATTATACATTCAAGAAGTTATGGCCACTGGAACAAACCAGGGTCTGTTCTATATTCTGATATTGAGTTTATAAGTAATAGTACCGAATTATGCGTCCACTTATTCTGACTACTCTCCTCTCATTGTTCCTCATACAGGCTGCCAGCAGCCAGACTTTGAATGCATACCGTAAAGGTGCAGAAGAAGCCATGGTTAAAAAGGATTATTTCACAGCCTATAATTTTTTGAGAACAGCGCATGAGATCGAAGAAAATAATATTGAAATCACCTACAAACTTGCTGAAGCAGCAAGACTATATTCTGCTTTCACACGCGCTGAAGAATTCTATCAGGCTGTAGCAGATAGTAAAGATGCTAATGACTACCCGGCCACAACATTCTGGCTTGGTTATGTAAAGGAACGGCTTGGAAAATATCAGGATGCTCTCGATCTATACAAGATTTATATCTCTGAGCATAATGGTGACGATGCCGAATTGACTACTATGGCGCAGAAGCATACTGAGATTGCACAATGGGCTATCGAAGAACTAAAAAATAAGGATACCTCATTGGTTTTGATTCATCTTGGTACTGAAGTCAATACCACGTTTTCAGAATTTGGTGCTCACCAGGAAGACAGCATCTTATATTATACTTCACTCCGGTTTTTAGTGGAGCAGGCAGCCCACCCGGATAAACCCTATTCTAAAGTTTTAAAGAGTGTCGAAGACAAAGAAGGCGTCCTTGACAGCATGATCAATGATTCTTATCTCCATACAGCTAACACTGCATTTAACGCGGCCAAAGACAGAGTTTTTTATTCCCTGTGTGAATACATCAATGCCTCCGAAATCCGATGTGATCTCTATTACAGGGATATCGTCGATGGCGTTTACGGCATTGCACAGAAATTGCCTGATCCGATTAATGTAAGTGGTTATACCAACACGCAACCATGTGTAGGGTATGATCCGAAATCCGGTAAGGAAGTTCTGTATTTTGTGTCTGACAGACCGGGCGGCAAAGGCAGACAGGATATCTGGTACTGCACGATTGTAGACAAAGACAATTTTACTGCACCTGAAAATCTAGCGGCTTTAAATACCCCTGAGACTGATAATTCACCTTTCTATCACAGAGCTTCCAATACCTTATATTTTGGTTCACAAGGCTATCTTGGCTTTGGTGGTTTGGATGTTTTCAAATCCGAAAATAATAGTGGTACATGGGGTGAAGTGATTAACCTTGGGTCTCCTACAAACAGCAGTCTGGATGATGCATTCTATTCACTGTCTGATAATGAAAAGAAAGGCTACTTTTCTTCCAATCGATTAGGGTCCATGTATCTCTCTCCCGAAGATGAAGCTTGCTGTTATGATATCTACTATTTTACAAAAGAACCTATCAACGTCACTGTAAAGGTGATCACCTTCAACAAACAAACAGGAGATACGCTCAACAATGTTTTAGTCAACCTGAAAGAATCAGATGTCTATGCAGGAACTTTTCCAACATTAGATACAAACGTTGTCATCATACCGGTCAAGCGGAATGCCAACTATACTGTAGTAGGCGAAAAACGTGAATTTCTTCCTGATTCTGCAAGCTTTACTACAGAAGGGCTTAAGGAATCAACAGAAATTGTTAAAAAATTATATCTCGAACCTGCACAACGTGTAATTCTTGTCAGGACATTTGAAAAACGTAACAGACTTCCATTAGAAGGTGCGCGTGTTGAATTGATGGAAATGCCGAATGGTGCTCCGCGTGTCAAGCAGGAAACCTTCGCGACCCAATACACGTTCCTGGCTCCACCAAAAACTAACATGAAAGCTACGGGAAGTAAAAAAGGATACTTACCGGCAAGTAAAACATTTAATACATCAGATGATCTAGGACATGATACGCTTGTAATTGATCTCTATTTGGAGTTGGGTAATCTTGAGGATTTCCTTCCATTAGCTATTTATTTTGACAATGATGTTCCGGGTAGAAGGAGCAAATCAGAAACGGCAACAGAAAGATATCTCGAGACTTTTACGCCATATGCCGCAGCCAGAGCTGATTTTATAAAGAAATATTCTGCTGGTGCACCTACTAATGAAAAAGCCGCTGCTACTAAAGCCATCAGTGATTTCTTTGACAATGATCTTGCTGGTGGAAGGAGAGAATTTGAATCTTTCATGCATATCCTCGAACAGTACCTGCATGAAGGACTCACATTCACCATATATCTGAAGGGATATACAAGTCCATTGGCTTCGCACGAATACAACAAGAGTTTAGGTAACCGGCGAATATCAAGTATCCAGAATGAATTCAAATCATTCCGTGATGGTATTCTTTGGAAATATATGGAATCCGGGGATCTGGTCGTCACGCAGAAATCATTTGGAGAAGAGACAGCTCCGGCATCAGTAAGTGATGACAGGAAAAACGTAAGAAAATCAATCTACAGTCCGGAAGCTTCGAAAGAAAGACGCGTAGAAATTATAGAAATTGAGAAATAACAGACATGAACTCATATAGCTCAAATGTCATGATTAGTACAAAAACATTTTTACGGTTAACAATCCTTTTCAGCAGCATTTTTTTGCTGTCCAATCAGGATTTGAAGGCAACGCATATTGTCGGAGGTGACATGACATATCGTTGCCTGGGGAATAATATCTATGAAATCAAGCTGACCATGAGGCGGGATTGTTTTCAGGGAGCAGCCAATGCTCAATTTGACGACCCGGCTTCAATAGGGATTTATGATGGTATTTCCCATCAGCTTCTCGTGGATTTACTTGGATTTCCGGGCGGTGAGTTGAGGATCAATTTTAATGCAGACGATACCCTCAATGAATTTTTGCACAGCGATTGTAGTGTCGTCAGCGGAGACGTGTGTGTCCACACTACGATGTATATCAAAAATATTGTCTTGCCATACAGGGCCAGTGGGTATACCCTTGCTTACCAGCGTTGTTGCCGGAATGGTACATTAAATAATATTGTTGATCCACTTAATACCGGAATGACCATAGTGGCAGAATTAAGTGGTACAGCACAATTAGAATGCAATAGTTCACCACAATTTCTGGCTTACCCGTCTATTTATGTATGTGTCAATAAAGACATTGACTTCGATGCACATGCCGTTGATCTTGAACATGACTCTTTGGTTTACTCACTCTGTACACCATATGCAGGAGGGAGTATATCTAATAATAAACCACAACCTCCTCCTCAACCACCGTATGATTTAGTCGCATGGAAACCTCCTTATAATCTGGGTAATTTATTGGGCGGCGTTCCATTGAAAATCGATCCAAAGACAGGGCGCCTCTCAGGAAAGCCCAATGCGATTGGTCAGTATATTGTTGGGTATTGTGTCACTGCATACAAGCGAGGTACAAATATTATCACTGGGATTACAAGACGTGATTTTCAATATAATGTCAGGATGTGCCGTGATGTTCCAGTCGCAAATTTCAATGCACCATCACTTGATTGTTCTAATGATAATCTTACTATCACGTTTGATAACCAGAGTATTCTGGCCGATGATTATTTATGGATTTTTGATTATGACCATAAATCGACTAGTGATACATCCACTGATTTCGAGCCTTCATATACATTTCCACATGAAGGATTTTTCAATGTAGCACTTATCGTAAGAGATAGTGGAATGTTTTGTCACGATACGATCATTCACCAGGTAGGTGTATTTAATACCCAGATTGATGCAGACTTTACGTACGATGTCAGTGCATGCGGAGAAGATGGGATCACTCTAAATGTTCAGGATAGTTCATATGGTTTTAATCCGAATTATCCTGCAGCTACATTTCAATGGTTGTTAACAGTTAATGCATTGAATGGAAATATATTTCCAAGCACTTTACAAAATCCAACATTTCATTTTGATTTAGATGGACCTCAGACAGCTTGTATTTCATTCATTGTAACATCAACTAATGGATGTTCCGCTACCAAGACCCAATGTTTTGAGGTTCGTGAGCTTGAATTGCCATTTAATCCTCTTAGCGGTCATCTTTGTCGTGGGGATTCTGTATTACTTCTTGATGCAGTATGTGACCTGAACTATAGTTGGTCGCCTACTGCAGGAATATTTTATGATGATGTTGTGTGTGATCTGATTGCATTTCCTAATTTGACGACTGATTATATGCTTACAGTCACAGACGGATTATGTACCGTCACCGGCCATTCTCAGGTTGAAGTCCAGCAATTACCTGTCCTGGCATTTTCATCGGAAACAGATTGTAAAAGCTTGACAGCTAACTTTACTAATTCATCTACAGGAAATTTATATCACTGGGATTTTGGTGTTGCCGGAAGTCCCGGTTCAAATGATATAAATCCGGTTTTTACTTTTCCTGACTCTGGTATTTATACAATTGTGCTTTCGTCACGGGATGGATGCGATGTGTCCACCAGTCAACAAATCACAGTCAATGCCATATCTGAAACTTTAGATGATCAGACGATCAATTGTTTCCAACCTACCATATCATTAAATCCAGATAACAATTCTGGTTATTTATATTCATGGTCTAACGGATCACATGATGCCAATCCTTCGGTTACTGTTCAAAATGATACAACATTTATTGTTACAATTTCTTCACCCGGGCTACCTGGTTGTGAGATAGTAGATAGTATAAGAGTTATAATTCCTACACCTTTTGATGTCAAAGCACCTAAAGATTCTACGAATTGCAATGTATCTGAAGTTTCACTTACAGCATTATTAACTGGTGTTTCACCAGATGATGTAGATTTTAAATGGACACTCAAAGGCAATACAACTCCAATTGGATTTTCACAGACTATTGTTGTCAATCCTTCAGTTACATCAACATATTATGTAATGGCTACGGATTCACTTGGTTGCTCGAAAACAGATTCCGTTACGATTTCTAAGTCAGATCCCGGATTTGTTGTCAATGCTCCTGCTGACTCTATTTACTGTGACCAACAGATTATCACGTTGAATGCCTCCTCTATTCCGGGGGTTACATTTGCGTGGTTTAATGAGGCCGGTGATACGATTGGAACGGAAGCATCAATAGATGTTACACCTGGGTTGCCAGCATGTTTTAGAGTAGTTGGAACAGATCCTCTGGGCTGTCAAAGTGATAGCACTGTATGTTTAACCCCTACTTATTTAAGCCTTGGTATTACCGGAGGCCAGGGCATATGTCTTGATGGCGAAGCCACCATCTGCGTCACCAACACTCATCAGGAGCAAAATCTAAACTATTTGTGGAATACAGGTGCAGTGGACTCTTGTATTACTGTAAGCCCGGCTGTTACGACTCCATATTCAGTTATTGTTACAAATGCGGATCTGGGTTGCACAGATACATTGAGCTCAACCATAACCGTAAACCTGTTTGATCCGGTAGATGTCATCATTACTTCCAGTTTAGATACAGTAATCCTTGGTAGCCCTGTCCAGCCTCAATTGTTTGTTAATCAGGATCCGACATTTGGGTACATCTGGACTTCTTCCGGTGGCGATGCTGTTCCTTCAGTTTGGAATCCGAATGTTACACCTACTATAGCAGGAGACGTTACTTACACGGTGACTGTGGAGAATGCTGAAGGATGTAAAGGAATAGCATCTTATACATTAAAAGTCCTTAATCCACCCTGCAATGATGAAGATATTTTCCTTCCTACCGCTTTCACTCCAAATGGTGACAATGTAAATGATGTGCTTTTCGTTCGTAGCAATTTTATTTCTACATTGGATTTACACATTTACAATCGATGGGGTCAGGAAGTATTCAAGACGAATGACCAATTGAAAGGTTGGGACGGAACATTCAAAGGCGAACGTTTATCTCCAGATGTCTTCGGCTACTACATGAACATCACGTGTCCAAATGGCAGATCATTTTCTAAAAAAGGAAACATCACCTTATTGGAATAAACTAATATCCAAATTGCAAGTCAAAATTAAAAGTCCCCTTTAGGGGATTTAGGGGCAAAACAGGTTAAATTTGTCCCCTCACTCAAATATCTATGCAGGAAGAGTCCAAAAGCTGGTACCAGCGTTTAAGACATGGAATCCAGACCGCCACCAAGTCCAAAAAGGAGACCCCGGATGGTCTTTGGCATAAGTGCGACAACTGCAATGAAACCAGCACGATAAAGGATCTCAAGGAGAACTTTTACAAATGCCCCAAATGTCAATACCACGAAAGAATAGGTTCTAAAGAATATTTTCAGCTCCTTTTTGATGAAGGTTTCATACGATTGTTCGATGATCTGGTTTCATATGATTTTATGGAGTTCACTGACCTTAAACCCTATTCCGAAAGACTGGTCGACGCAAGGGAGAAGACCGGCATGGATGATGCCATGGCTGTCGCAGCCGGGACCATTGATGGTCAGCCGTTAGTCGTAGCTGCTATGGATTTCAGATTCATAGGAGGTAGCATGGGCTCTGTGGTGGGTGAAAAAATAGCCAGGGCCATTGATCAGAGCATCGAACACAAAGCGCCATTGATGATTATTTCCAGATCAGGAGGTGCAAGAATGATGGAATCCGCTTTTTCATTAATGCAAATGGCAAAGACTTCAGCGAAGCTATCTCAATTGGCTGCTGCACATATTCCTTACATCTCGTTGATGACAGATCCGACCACAGGCGGAGTCACAGCCAGTTACGCAATGCTCGGCGATTTTAACCTGGCTGAACCAGGCGCCTTAATCGGATTTGCAGGCCCTCGTGTTATTCGTGAAACGATCAAAAAAGATCTGCCTGAAGGTTTCCAGACTTCAGAATTTCTCTTGGAACATGGCTTCCTCGATTTCATTGTAGACAGAAGTGAACTCAGAATAAAACTTTCAACACTTCTTATGCTTTTGGCAAACAAACCTAAGCCTGTTCTACTGGAGAATCCTGTGCCTGAAGAATCATAAATTTTGATTCAAATGGATCACAATTTTTAATAAGGGCGTCAATCAAAGCAGAACCATAATTAGCATAATAAGAAAAGATATTCTCTTGTCTTTCCTGCAGACCGCCATTTGGAAATAGTTTTTCCTTAAGCCGTTGTATCTTTTTTAAGTTCGTGTCCTGCATTTGTTTTTCTGATCGCAAAAGTCGTGAACCAAGTTGCTCAAATTGTTTTGCCTGCTTACTTTGTTCAGCTAACATTGCTTTGGCCAAAGTAGAATCTATATGTTCAGCCTTCGCTGCAAGTAATGAATATGCGTTATTAATCATTTCCAACTCTGCTTCGAAATTCAATTCATTCTGACTATGCTGTTGCAAATAGGTCTTCACAATTGAATCGTAGTCAGGAAACAAATCCATGACATTCAGATCAAGCTTCAGCATTTGCTCATTCGTTTGTCCATCTATCAATAAGACTGAATTTCTTCTGATCAGCATAGGGAAAGGTACACCTGCGGCCGAAAATTGAGACTTTCTTTCCAGCCAATAAGCAATCTCTCCACCACCACCTATGTAGGCTAAGTTTGGTAAAATAAATTCCTCATAAACAGGCCTTAGTATAACATTTGGGCTGAATCGATTTGGGTATGTATGGAGTTCATTTAGTATTTCTTCAACTGAAGATTTGATTTTAGTCTCGACCCTGATGACTCCTCCTTCATGTGGCTCGATTCGCTCACGTATATCATCAGTCATATAAAACAGATTAATGGCCCTGCAAAATGCCTGAGGCTTGAAGCCCGCTTTTTCTAAGACAGATTGTGTTTCAGATACTGGTTTAAAAGAAAATTGTTCTTTTATCTCTTTTTCCATTATAGGAATAAAAGCCTTCTTCAAATCCACATCATCCATATCCAGTATGACCAATCCATGTTGACCAAATAAACCATGAAGAAGCAATCGATGAAACTGGCTATAATTTTTTGCTTTTTGAAAACAGTCAGAGAGTAACTGTTTTATATCCTCGATATGTGGAGAATTAGAAAATATTTCACTGACTGTCTGAATTAAAACATCAAGACCTTCCACCGGTAGTCGGCCAGACGGGCCAGTTGAATTTCGCGCCCATTCATATTTCCGCCCAAAGAGATAAAAGTGATTCACTTCCGCCCAGTCATGGTCTTCACCATTTATGACAAAAAGAGGCAGAACCGTGATGCCACTTATTGAAGATGTCAAATTCCTGGAAAGATGGATGACGCTCGCTATCTTATAAATATGAAATAGCGGTCCTGTGAATAGAGTAGGCTGATGAGCCGTAGTTACTGTAAATGTATTCTCATCCAAAATCACTTTTCCTTCAATTGGAAGAGACATACCTAGTTCGTCATATTGTTTCTTCAGTACATCAGCCAGTAGTTTTCGATCAGTTGAGAAAGATTTACGGGCATTGATGACATCCGGTATGGAAGATTTTAACGGTTCATAGCTATAAAATTCACGAAGGGATTTATCCTGCATGATATAAGCCAGATCAGTATGATTCCAGTATTTTAAGAGCGCGTAGTCGATACGAGATACATTCATGTGCGTCATTCTGCTTCAATTCGAATAAAGATGCCAAACATTAGATAGTGGCATAAGTTTAGAGCAGCAAGTTATCAAAATCATATCTTCCTGATTGAGCCTTTTGATTCTTCAGCCATTCTCTATCTTGGGGCTCATAAATCGAAACAAAATGAATTTTTCTCCCTTCATCATTAGAGGTCTGCTTTTAGCAGTTCTCCTTTCAGGATTGGCACTTTCCGCAACAAGCCTTTCTGCCCAAAAAGCAAAGCATGGTAAGTCCTCTGATACGAAATCGGATTCCGTTAAAATTGTAAAAACCGGATTTGATACTGTAGATCTTAGTGGCCTGAAATTCAGGAGCCTGGGACCGGCTATTACGTCCGGGCGTATATGTGATTTTGCCGTAGATCCTAAAAATCATAAGCGGTATTTTGTGGCTTCTGCAGCCGGAGGGGTATGGCGTACAACAAACGCCGGTACCACATATGAGCCCGTTTTTGATGGTGAAGGCTCTTTTTCAATAGGATGTGTCTCTATCGATCCGAATAATCCGGCGACGGTCTGGGTCGGAACTGGGGAGAACAACAATCAACGTTCAGTTGCTTATGGTGATGGTGTATATAAATCCGTTGATGGCGGCACATCATGGTCGAACATGGGGTTGAAGAATAGTGAGCATATCGGGAAGGTGCTGATTCATCCTGATAATTCTAATACAATATTTGTAGCTGCTATAGGACCTTTATGGGGCCCGGGTGGAGACAGAGGGCTATATAAGTCAAAAGATGCTGGAAAGACCTGGAATGCAGTTCTGACGGTAGATGAGAACACAGGAGTAAATGATGTCGTGATGGATTTGAAAAATCATGATATTCTTTATGCATCTTCTTTCCAGAGAAGACGTCATGTTTTTACGTATCTCGGGGGAGGACCGCAATCCAATATTTATAAATCAACTGATGGAGGCGAAACCTGGGTAAAATCAGGCCAAGGATTGCCTGCAGTTGACATAGGTCGTATTGGATTTGCCATTTCACCGGCTGATCCGACTTCTATCTATGCTATAGTTGAAGCAGCAAGAGGCAAAGGAGGTACATTCCGAAGTAATAATCAGGGTGCATCATGGGAAAAAATGGGAGATTACTCCAGTGCAGGAAATTACTACGATGAAATAGTAGCTGATCCTAATCATGCAGGTAAATTATACTCGATGGATACATGGCTTCAGGTCTCAAACGATGGAGGTAAATCATGGAAAAATCTTGGTGAAGACACGAAGCACGTTGACAACCATTGCATGTGGATTGATCCCGATGATAGCGATCATTTCTTAGTCGGTTGCGATGGTGGTATTTACGAATCATATGACGCAGCCAAAACATGGTCATTCAAAAACAACCTTCCTGTTGTTCAATTCTACAGAGTTGCTTTAGATAATGCCTTACCATTTTACAACATCTATGGAGGCACGCAGGATAATTTCAGTCTTGGAGGCCCATCAAGAAGCATTTCAGGAAATGGAATTGCAAATGATGAATGGTTTATCACTCATGGCGGTGATGGTTTTGAATCCCAGGTCGATCCGAATGACCCAAATATTGTGTATGCGGAAAGCCAGTACGGTGGTTTGGTCCGTTATGATAAATTAAGTGGTGAAGAAGTAGGAATACAACCTCATGAGCGAAAGAATGAAGATACATACCGCTGGAATTGGGACGCTCCTCTTGTTGCAAGTTCACACGTGCCCGGAAGAATTTATTTCGCTGCGAATAAAGTTTTTTCAAGTGATGATCGGGGTAATAATTGGACTGTGATCAGCGAAGATCTGACACGACAGATTGATCGCAATAAATTGAAAGTAATGGGCAGGGTATGGTCAATTGATGCTGTTGCTAAAAATCAATCCACATCTCCTTATGGTAACATTGTCGCATTCGCAGAATCACCGGTAAATGCTGATCTTCTTTTTGCCGGCACAGATGATGGACTTATTCAGATCACAAGCGACAGGGGCAAGACATGGCGCAAAATTGATAATATAAAAGGAGCACCGGATACTTCATTTGTCAATATGATCACTCCGTCATCACATGATCAGAATGTAGTGTATGCATGCTTCAATCATCACAAATATGGTGATTTTAAGCCTTATGTTTTTGTCAGTAAGGACAAAGGCGCTACATGGACTTCAATTACAAATAATTTACCTGTCAGAGGTACAGTGTATTGTCTTGCAGAAGATAATGTTGATCCGGATTTATTATTCGCAGGCACTGAATTCGGTCTCTATTTTTCAAATAATGCAGGTAAGAATTGGAAAAAATTATCATCAGGATTGCCGACGATCTCAATTAAAGATATGGCCATCCAGACAAGAGAAAATGATCTGGTCTTAGCATCATTTGGAAGAGGCTTCTTTGTATTGGATGACTATTCACCATTGAGAAATATTAAGGAGACTGATCTGAGCAAAGAAGCTATTGTGATGCCTGTGCGTGATGCTTATGTTTTTGAAAATAGCACTCCCTATGGCCTTCCTGGACAAGCATTTCAAGGAAGCAGTTTTTACAGAGGTGACAACCTGGGTGCTAAAGCATTAATTGCATTCTACATTCGTGATAAAGTAACATCAGCGAAAGACCTTCGTGTCAAAGAAGAAGGTAAACTGGAAAAAGCAAATAAGGATAATGTCTACCCGACATATGAACAACTTGCTAAGGAACGTGATGAAGAAAAATCCAAAGTGTACATCACGATTACAAACCAACAAGGTGACATCATTCGTAAATTATCGACGTCTGCAGAAAAGCAGGGGTTGCAGCGTGTAGAATGGGATATGAGAACTACATCAAAGGATCCCGTTCAACTGGGAGGTTCCGATTTTTACAATCCATTCGAAGGCAGAGAAGAAGGTCCATTGGTTGCTCCGGGTATGTACACAGTTTCTTTATCAAGATGGAAAGATGGAATGATGACTGCATTAGGAAACCCTGTTTCATTCAAAGTAAAACCACTTGGAAATATTGTGCTCCCACCCAAAGACATGAAAACTGTTGTAGCTTTTAAACTAGAAGCAGAAAACCTCAGCAGGATTCAACAATCCGTTTCACGTGCCATCAGTTCCGCAAATTCAGAATTAAATTATATCAGAAAGGCAATTTCAGTGATGGAACAACCTGAAGAATCCTGGCTCAGGGAAGTCATCAGTATCGAACAAAAACTTGATACATTACAACGTAAACTATCAGGTGATCCAATCAAAGTTCAACTGGATATGAATCCTACACCTTCAATAGCTGATCGAATAGGACGTGTGGTGGGTGAGAATAAATACAGTAGCGCTGAACCTACCGGAACACATCAACAGAGTTTAAAAATAGCAAAGGATGAATTGACAGGTATTGTCAGCAGTCTCAAAGATATTTTGGATAACGATCTGGCTCAATTGAGAATAAAGCTTCAAAAAGCAGGAGCACCTTATACGCCAAATGTCATTCCGATCTTTAATGAGAACTAAATTTATGATTTATTGTGTATGCACAGGGGAAGTTGCTGATTCTACAATTTGAATTCCGGTTTTGATTTGTAACCATTCTTGCCAACTTTGTGTTTTGTTTGATAAATTAAAGAAAGTAAATGCACAAAATCGGAATTGCATTATCAGGTGGCGGCACAAGGGGTGTGGTCCATATAGGCGTCCTGCAGGCACTCGAAGAAAATGGGATATTTCCCACGATTATTTCAGGATGCAGCGCAGGCAGTATAGTTGGCTCTATGTATGCCCAGGGATATACGCCTTCAGAGATCATGACGATTGCAAGTGAACGATCTCTGCTATGGATGTTTTCACTCAGGCTTCCTACAAAGGGATTTGTGCGTCACAATTTTCTTCGCAAAATGTTGAAACGATATATTCCGATCAACACTTTTGAAGAGTTAAAAAAACCTCTTTACGTTGCGGTCTCAAATCTCAATTCCGGCAAACCCGAAATTAAAAGTACAGGCCCTCTTCATGATGTCATTGTAGCCTCTTGCTCTATTCCCATATTGTTTGAACCCATTCTGATGGACAATAATTGGTATGTCGACGGAGGCTTATTGATGAATTTGCCTGTATCACCTATCCGGGATAAAGCTTCCTATATCATTGCTGTCAATCTTATCCCCAGAAAGGAACTACTATCCGAAAAAGTCAATACGATTTCCGGCGTAGCTGCACGAACATTTAATCTCGCGGCTATCAATACGATCGAACCTGAATTGAAATATTGTGATCTCCTGATTGAGCCTTTGGATTTGTATCATTATAGTCGTTTCAATTTCACAAACATTAAAGAAATGTATGAGATTGGATACAATGAAGCGATGCGCATGATGCCCCTTTTGAAAGAGGAACTAAAAGCGATGAATGAAGTGGCTTCAGGACATAATATTAATTAAGAAATACACCCCATTCCTCCGTATTTAATATTTGAAGGTCGATGTCCTCTTTAAGCGTGGTAGCTAATGAGACTCCGACATACCTTGGATATATCGGAAATGTTTTATGTTTTCTGTCCACAAGTACTGCTACCTCTACTTTCTTTGGTAAAATGTCCAGAAAGGCTTTGCAGGCATAAAATATGGTTCTCCCAGTATTGGCAACATCATCAATGACAATGATGGTCTTTCCTTTAAGAGATTCAGCAGGCGTGTCCATTTCTATAGGAACTGAGAGAGGGTTAGCCGGATTCAACCGGATCTGCACAAGTTGAATTTTGATATCACTGATCCGTTTTAATTCTGTTTGCAGCAACCTGGCAAAGCCAATTCCATTGTTATTAATACCCGCCAGAACAATGGTTTTTTCTTCGAAATTATTTTCTAGAATTTCATACGCCAACCGGATGATCTTTTGCAGGATTTGGGGTTTATCGAGAATCTTCATTTATACCAGGTTAAAGAGAAAATATTTGCCAATAAAACACTCAATATCACTTAAGTATTGTTTGGCTAAAGTAGCCAGAGTAGGGGAAAATTACTAATCTTTGTTCATAGCTTATTCTTGACGCTTATGTACATTGCCATTGTCCTCTTTGCTATCATCACGTTTATCGTCTTTTATAAGGCGGGAAACCAGTTCTATCGTGTCTATCAGAATATCCGGCTCGGCAAACCAGAGAAAATAGGTGGTGATTCAGCAAAACGTTGGAGAAATGTTCTTCTCATTGCTTTTGGCCAACAGAAAATGTTTAAAAAGCCCATTCCGGCTTTCCTCCATTTATTTATTTACACTGCATTCTTATTAACCCAGATTGAGCTGCTTGAAATCTTAGTCGATGGATTCTTTGGTGTACATCGGTTTTTCGCACAATATTTAGGTGGCTTTTACACTTTCATCATCGGAATGATTGAGGTATTATCTGCTCTTGCCCTGGTCGCCACGATCTCTTTTCTGGTGAGAAGAAATATTCTGAAAGTGAAACGTTTCTGGAAAGCTGAAATGACAACATGGCCAAGATTGGATGCTAACATTATTCTGCTTGCAGAACTCACATTAATCTTTGCCATTCTTGCTATGAATTCTGCAGATTCAGTTTTGCAGGGCATTGATCCGGAACACTATCATTCGACAGGAAAACTTCCGATCAGTAGTTGGTTGGGTCCGGCTTTGATGAGTTCATGGTCTCATGATTGGCTTGCTTGGGTAGAAAGAATCGGATGGTGGTTGCATGTACTGGTGGTGTATGGATTCATAGTCTATCTACCTTACAGCAAGCATCTTCATATTTTTCTTGCCTTTCCGAATTCCTGGTTCTCCCGCTTAAGACCCAGAGGTCAGATGTCCAATATGCCTGAGATCACACATGAAGTCAGATCGATGTTGGGTATTCCGCAAGATGAAATTCTGGCTGTGTCAGGAGAGGCATCAACAGAATTTGGAGCAAAAGATATAGGCCAATTATCATGGAAAAATTTATTGGATGCGTATACCTGCACCGAATGTGGCCGATGTACCGCAGTATGTCCTGCGAATCTTACAGGAAAAAAATTATCGCCTCGCAAGATCCTTATGGATATCAGAGACAGAACAGAAGAGGTAAGCGCCAAACTACATTCAGGTGATAAAAAATATATCAGTAAGGAAAAACTGAATGAGAATGTAATACTCGATGCATCAAACTTTGATGACGGACGTTCGCTTTTCGATCTGATTGCACCTGAAGAAATCTTTGCGTGCACTGCATGTAATGCATGTGTTGAAGCATGTCCTGTTCTTATAGATCCATTAGAACCTATCTTACAGATGAGACGTTACCAGATATTGATGGAATCTAAAGGTCCCGCAGATTGGGTACCCATGTTCAATGCACTGGAGAGTGGGGGAGCCGTATGGCAAGTGCCTGACAGCAGAAGCCATTGGACTGAATTAGTTGAGAAATAATATATCGCAGATACATTGGAAATAATGATGGAACAGGAGAAGATACAAGTACGTACGATGAGCCAAATGGCTACTGAAGGAAAGATGCCAGAGTATCTTTTTTGGGTTGGTTGTGCAGGCAGTTACGATGCAAGGGCTCAAAAAGTGAGTGTGACATTATGTAAAATATTGAATGCAGCAGGCATTGAGTTCGCTATTCTTGGCGATGAAGAAGTTTGCACTGGTGATCCTGCAAGAAGAGCCGGAAATGAATTTTTATTTCAAATGCTGGCTCACCAAAACATTGGTACACTTTCGCAATACGGTATAACAAAAATTGTTGCTACATGTCCCCATTGTTTCAATACACTCAAAAATGAATACCCGGTTCTGGGTGGTCATTACGAAGTCATACACCATACACAATTGATTGACCAATTACTAAAAGAAGGAAAGATAAAACTGAAGAATGATGATACGCCTTCATCAGTTACCTATCATGATTCTTGTTACATGGGTAGAGTGAATGGTATCTATGAAGTTCCAAGGAACGTATTAGCGGCTCTTCAGGTTGAGTTAAAAGAAATGCCACGTCATGCTTCAAATGGATTATGTTGTGGTGCAGGTGGCGCTCAAATGTTCAAAGAAGATGAACCGGGCGATAAACGAATAAATACTGAGCGAATAGAAGAAGCATTAAAGACAGGCACAAAAGCAGTTGTAGCCAATTGTCCTTTTTGTCTCACCATGCTGTCAGATGGTGTCAAAGAAAAGGACAAACAAAATGATTTCATGGTCTACGATCTTTCCGAACTTGTCTTACAACATTTGGATACACCTGATCACTAAGATATCCATCAACATCGCATAAGCTTATAAACCAATAAACCCATAATCCCCTAACACTTTAATCATCGTTATTTTCCGATAAACTCATGAGAAACTTACTCGCCTTCCCTGATGAATCAAGAGTCTGGATATACCAGGCCAATCGACCTTTCGATGATGCAGATATTGCGTCTGCCAATCAGGATATTGAAGAATTCTGCAGCCAATGGACGAGTCACAATAGAGAATTGAGGGCGATAGGTGGCATCATGCATGATCTGTTTGTAGTTCTCGTCGTCGATGAGACAAAAGCATCCACCAGTGGGTGTTCGATCGACAAATCAGTTGCGTTCGTCAAATACATGGAACAAAAGTATAAGCGAAGACTGTTAGACAGAGATCAAATCGCTTACCTTGATGACCAGGAGCACATTCATACGATTCCATTGCAGAAATTAAAGGATGCTGTGCATCAGGGAGAAATAGAGATGGACACAAAAGTATTTAACAACCTTGTGGCTAATCGCAAAGACTATATTGGTGGTTGGGTCACACCTCTGGGTGAGTCATGGATGAAACGATTTGCCTGAATTAACCTGAAATAAAAACACATGTTTGGAAAAGTAAAAAGATGGCTGGGTATCGAAGGCGTGAAGGTCGAGTTGGTCTTACCCGAACAAGTGGTAGCCAGCAGTGGCGTCATTGAAGGGAAACTCAGATTCTATTCCATGCACACGCAGAAAGTAAAAAGTGTACGTGTCACACTGACAGAAAAATATACCCGTGGCCGATGGAAAAATAAACTTGCTGATCTCTACAAGCTCGCTGAAATTGAGTTGACCGAAGAAATAATTGTTCCCGCCGAAGAAACCCTGGAACTTGACTTTGAGCTTCCATTCACCCTCGTCAAATCCGACATGGATCACATCGGCGATAAAAACTTCGTTTTACAAAACGTAGTGAACGCTGCTAAATTTATCAAAAACGTAAAGTCTGAATTCACTCTCGAAGCTGAAGCCGATATTGAAGGTACGGCGTTGAATCCATTTGATAAAAAAGAAGTCAACATCGTTTAGTAAGATCTGTAAAGCGTCGGTTGACCGACGCTTTCGTTAGGCGTAGGTTTACCTACGTCTGCGCGTCTGCAAGGCTGCGCCTTGCGTCATTGAACATTCTCCTTCGATTTCTTCTCCAGTATCTGTTTCAATTCTTCTTCCGATTTCCCCAGATTTTCTAAAAGAAATTTTGCTGACGCAGTGAATTCATTGTTTGGATATTGAGCCAGAAATTCCTCATAATATTTCTTGGCGCTGACATAATCTTTCAGATCATTGTCAAACGTGAAAGCTTTTAAGAAGAGGGAAGTAGCTCCTCGTTTATCAGTTGGATATTTCTCAATGATCCAGTCATACAGTGTAATTGCTTTAGGAATATTCCGTAGAGTCCTTGCCGTTTCAGCAGCTCTATGCAGATATTCCGCCGCCTGGGGCATAGTGGGATTGGCCATGACAGCAGCTTCAGAAGCATCAACATAAAGGCGAGCCATATCTTCATTGAGCCTGTAGATTGAATCATTAAACATATGCAGACCGATCTGTTTCAAAAGTGAATCTGTAGTGATTTCGGGATTCGTGATCTTGGCTTTATATTCAGCAGCTTTCGGTCCATCCTTGAATCGATCCACATAAGCTCTGTAAAGCACCTGATTGAGTTCAGGTTTTTGCAACTTATCCATGATATCGATGACTTCAGCCAGCCGCTCAGGTTGATCCTTGCGATCAGGGTATTGCACCAGGTACATTTTATAAAAGCCCAGTGCCTGTGACCATTGCTGACTCTTTGTGGAAACCCTTGCAGCCTCCAGGATATACCGGGCTGAAGTTGAATCCTTTGTTCCATGCACTTCAATGAATTTACTCAAAGCAGTTACCAGTTTCTGAGCAGTAGAGTCGGATGGACTGGCTTCATAAAGTTTGGATTGTTCAATGACAGCCTGTTCTTCAGGCGATTTTGGCCCTTTACAGGCGATGAAGAGAGCGAAAAGGATAAGAATAGCTGAGGTACGCATGGGATATAAGACTTATATATTTCACAAATGTAAACAAAGCCCCATTATCCAAAAGTGAATGATTTGGTAAGCGTCGTTTTGCCCCTATGCTTCGACCCGCTTTACGCACCCTTGGGCTACAGCTCAGCACCCATCCCCCGAAGGGGACTTTTGAAAATTTTTTTTAAAAATGTTGCACATGAAATGAAAAAATATCAAAAGTCTCACCGGTTGAAAGGAGTATCTCTTTTGAATTGCCACGGGCTTAAACCCGTAAGTATCTCTTTTGAATTGCCACGGGTTTTAACCCGTGGAAAAGTGTGCAGGGAGAATGTTGACCCTGAAGGGGTCCAACAAAAATCAGTCTTGTTTTGAAAATTAGACTCTTTATCTCAGCTAAAACTTAGCACGAATTTGTTTTCCTCCTCACGAAATACCTTGCCGTAATTTGTGGGGAGGAAGACTATTTATTCAACAAGGTTAGTTTTTCAAGGATCCAGTTTTTGCTTACAACACCTTGAGTAGTATCTACCTCTTTCTGCAATTTTTCAATTTCCTTTTTATCGCCCGGGACAATTTTCGAAAGCTTTCTGACTATACTGATGGTACTGAGATAGTGCTTTCGACGAGAAGCAGGTAGTTCTTTATTTCGACTAAGGTAAACTCTGAATGTATCCAGCAATGAACCTAATGCCTCAATCTCATCCAGTTCGTAATAGCTAGCCATTAAAAGTGTTTTGGAATTGAGATTATATGTTATATCATCATACTCAACCTGACTAAGTTGGCTAATAACTTTGGGGTAATCTTTTTTGTAAAAATAAAGTTGTGCAAGATTAAATGTAACAGCATTATCTCTTACTTTTTCATCCAAAAATGCATTATTCTCATGAATAAATTCTTCAATCCAATCAAATTCTTTCAAACGCAATCCAATGGTGACAATATTTTTGAAATGAAATGGATCAATTTTACCTCTCACCTTGAGCAGGCCGCGGTCTAACCACTTTTGATAAAGTTGAAATGCTTCTTTCACAAATTCTGCCTCACCTGAATTCATCCTTTTTATACAGTAATTCAAAGCTGAATCAAGGATTTCAGCAACTTCTGTTTCAGGAAATAGATGGATATGTTCTTCAATTAATTTTTTTATTTTATCATAATGCTTTCTTTCTTCAGGCTCTTTATATGAAAGTAAAATTTGATGATAAATTACAATTGGAGGTACATCATTATAATCATTTGATTCAACATGTTGAATTATTTGATCGATGAACAACATTTTGTAATTTAAATCAGCAAGATGTTGATGATTCAATATGGTGCAATAATATCTAAGTTTTTCAGCGAGGTAAAATCTATCAAGATTTTCGGCTATTTCTTCGATATTTGATTTGGCATTTCTTTCAACTTGTGATCTGGTGAGGTTGAAAATATTTTGTTCAATTTCATATTGATAATAGTAAAATGAAGCTGGTTTTAAAATCTGTTCTTCAGCCAGCCTCTTTGCAGTCTTTAAAGTGCCAGATTGTAAGTCTTCAAGGTCTTTATTATATATTGACTCCAGTAGATATTTGGCTTTATGAATTGGATTCGCTTCAAAAGCTTCCTGGGCATAATATTCTTCCACTAATTTTAAAAGATCACTTTGAAGTTTTCTGAATCGACCGTCATCATATTTTTCATTTGGAGCAAAACATAAATTCCATAGTTCCTCTTTTGAGAGTTCAGTTGATTTCTCTCGTTTAAGATCATCCTTAATCCATTCAAATAGCTTAATAATGGCTTGATTTCGATTGAAATATGGACTCGTAATAAACTTGTGGAGTCGATTGAGTTCATGACCATCTAACTGTACTAAAGCCTTATATAGTTTTGCCTCACGCATAAGTCCGAAATGTATATATTATTTTTTATTTTATAAATCATTAATTACTAATTATTAAAATATGACGATAAATCTTATTTGTCTAAATTAAGATATGCAAATTAAACGATATATTGAATATAAATCATTGTTAATCAGCAATTTAATGATATATATAAAAAAATATGTAAATTTTCGGCTTAAACTTGTCATCTATGTGAGGAAGTCGTATCTTGGTGCCGTTAAATTAAGTGATTGTCCATTCATCTTAACCAAAAATGAAGAATCTGTACCGATTACAGACCCTTTTGGTAGTTAGTTTTTCTTTCATGTTCTCAACATGGATCAATGGTCAATTAGGTGATCCCATCAATATCAATCTAAAGAATTCAGGTTCCGTTTATACCGATCAATTTGCTGGAGATACTATTTATGCTCGCACAACTGTGCAACCTCCCGGTGCTCAATTTGGAAACGCCCAGTTCACGCAAGGAAGTAATGGTAATACCCTAAAGGTAACTTTTATACCAACTGCAGGAGCGATAGGTAGTACAGATTATATAGTTTCTTATTATACAGTTACAGCACCAATGCACCCTGTGACCAGGTGGTACAGGTTCAATCTGTTCAATGAAGTTGTAGTTGCAGGAACTGACAAATATGTTGTAGCCAAAGGTGCTATTGATTTCCCATTACAAGTACTTGATAATGATTCAGTTCCTACAGGTGCATTGACATTATCCAGTGTTTCCATTTCAAATGCCGGTGATGCTGTAGTCAATGCTACAGGTGATGCCATTTTGTTTTCTCCTAATGCAGATTTTGAAGGGGATACCTGGATCCAATATATTGCCTGTGATTCTTTCGGTAATTGTGGCCAGGGAAATGTGCATGTTCTTGTTCATGACCCTTCTCAGCAGGATCAGGTATACTATAAAAAGTATTTGCTCAATACAGAAGATTTAGATATCCTGACACCATTTGATTCTTTTGCAGTGGACATCGAGCCATTGCATGGATCACTCGAATCAACAAGCGATTTTGGATGGACATACACTCCAGATGATGGATATATTGGAAAGGATACTTTTCAGCTAGGCTTGTCAAACCAGGTACTTAGAAATTACGCTATCACAGTTTACAATAATCCCATTAATTATAACGCCCGTGATGATAAGTTTTATGTCAGGCCGGGGTTGAGTGTCACATTCAATGTACTCAACAATGATCTCCTTCATTATGCAGTTGATCATTTCACTAACCCAGCTCGGGGTGTCCTTTCCGAAGTCAGCAATGGGGTTTACACATATTCACCCAATACAGGTTATAGAGGAGTAGACAAATTTACATACACCGCGTGTTTTGAAGATACAATCTGTGAAACAGCAACAGTTTACATCCATGTGACTGACCTGGAGCCAGATAATGTGTTTACCTATAAGCTCCAGACTACCGAAGAACTTCCACTCACAATAGATTACCCGATAGAATATACTGACTTTTCATACATCATCAGTCAGGATCCATCGCATGGAGCATTAGTTTACAATGCCGGTCTGCAACAAATTAATTTACCTTGTGATACGATTGAGAGTTACAATATGATCGTATATACACCTGAAGTTGGTTACACAGGACCTGATCATTTTGAATATTACTATTGTATCCAGCCGAGTAATCTCTGTTATCTCGTTAAGGTTGATATGGATGTTATCGCTGCACCAGAGACCGAAAGTTGCCCATGTACCGTCGGATGTGTTTGGCCTGGTGATGCTGATCAGGACGGTAGAGTAGACATGAGTGACTTGTTGACAATGGGCAACAAATTAGGTAGCTCTGGTCCAGTAAGATCATATAATGATCCTGCTACATGGTTTGGACAACATGCAGTTGTATGGTCACCTTCTAATGAAAGTGGTAATTCAACAGAGTTTCTTGATGGTAATGGCGATGGTACTGTAACAAGTTCAGATGTCGATGTCATCAGTGAATATTATTTCAAGACGCATGATGTTGTCGTCAGAGATGTCCAACAGAAATTACCATATCAGTTTTCAATTGTTCCGGTTCAGTTTTCACTTGATTCCGGAGATTTAGTCATACTCGATATCGTTTTTGGAAATGCCGCTCATCCTGTCATTGATATGAAAGGAGCGAAATTCTCCATTAATTTACCCCAGAACATGGCAGATTCTGCTTCGGTAACAGTTGATTTTCATCAGGATTCATGGTTAGCTGAAGGTTCGCCGTTTATTTCATTAGGAAAAGTACCTTGGAATGGTAGAATAGATGCTGGTTTTTCAAGAGCTAATGGTAATGGTGCTAGTGGCTTTGGAGTAATTGCAACAACGACATTTATTATTGTCGATGATGTTGAAGGATTCAAGACCGATGGTGATTTAATTCAAATACCTGTTACATTGACTGGCGGTACCGCAATGGATGAAGATGGGACTATGTATGATATCGATGGTGATGAAGTGACCCTTACATACAATCTTCATGACATCAATCAAAACAAATACAATCTCTTAGTTTATCCAAATCCTGCTCAGGATATAGTGGATGTTCATATCAACGGCAAGACCGCCATCAAGTCCATTAGTATCATCGATCCTCAGGGACGAGTGATCAGGACATATGATGATATCAATCAGAAGCATTACCAGTTGGATGTAAGCTCTCTTACTATGGGTGTGTATTACCTTCAGGTCAATCACAATGAAGGCGTGATATCGCAGTTGCTTTCGGTGATAAGATAATACTGGTTTTTACCCCCTACCCCTATGCTTCGACTTGCCTGACTCAACCATGTGCTACAGCTCAGCAACCAAGGGGACTTGATTTCCACATTTCAATTTAATTTCTTTTTCAACCTCCACGGCATAGCAGGACTATTCGCCGCTGCAGGAGTTTTCTCCAGCAGCTACGAAGATCTTCGCAAGATGTGGTTGGAGAAAACTCCAACCACGGCGTAGTCGGTTACAACTTATTCCGATTGACGATCTCCAGTATCTCATCTCTGTAATTCTTCCCGATAGGAAGCTGCTTAATCGCTCCTTTTTCAAAGACATCTACGGATGTGCCATCCACTGCATGGATCTTATCAATGGAAACGATATAGGATCTGTGGATACGTTTAAACTTACTTGCTGGCAATTTATCCTCAAGACTTTTCATTGTCTGAAGAGTAACGACGCGGCCTTGCTCCAATCGAATGATCACATAATCTTTCAGGCCTTCGATATAAAGTATCTCATCATACTTGATCTTCACCAGCTTCTTATCTGCTTTTACAAAAAAGAAATCGGCTCCTTCCATACCCTGGATAGCAGCTTCTGCAGATGCATCCTCCCGGTGCCTCAATTCAAACTGTTCAAGCGCCTTATTCACTGCCTTCATAAACCTATCCAATGAAATTGGCTTCAACAGATAGTCAATCGCATTCAACTCATATCCCTCCAAGGCATAATTGCTATAAGCAGTTGTGAAAATAAAAAGCGGAGGATTAGGAAGCGCCTTGATAAGATCCACCCCCGACATCTGTGGCATCTGTATATCCAGAAATATCAAGTCGATCTGATGCTTCCTAAGCAATTCATTTGCCTCAAGTGCATTAGAGCACCTGGCCACCAGGTTCAATTCCGGAACTTTTGAAATATAGGTTTCCAGCACATCAAGTGCCAGAGGTTCGTCATCTATGATTAGAGTATTCATATTTTAAATTTTGGATTATAGATTATAGATTTTGGATTTTTATTTCACTCCTAAGTTCCATCTTAACATTGAGGCGTGATCTTCGGTACATAGATATACTAATTATCAATTGTCATTGTTTACTTTCTCCAACTTCAATTTTCCTTAGCCTCAGCCTTCGCCTTAGCCTCTTTTTTCAATTGCTTAAATCAAGAGACAACTCCACAATATGCTCCTTCTCGCTCTCTTCAATGTCCAATTTATACTGATTTGGATAGAGTAGGCTAAGTCTTCGACGAACATTAGCCAGACCTATTCCACCATTCTGCTTTTCAAAGGGAATTACAGCCTGATTTGGTTTGCTATTCAGTATCCTGAGTAGTAGTTTCTCATCAAGTACTTTCATGACGACATGGACATAACCATCACTGATCTGATGATTGATACCATGTTTGAAACTATTCTCCAGAAAAGGAATGAAGATCAGAGGAGCAATCGTCTGATCCGAAATCATCCCTTCCACTTTAAATTGAATATCGGCATGCCCGGATTGCCGTAGTTTTTCCATCGCCAGGTAATTTTCGATATAATTCACTTCCTTCTGCAAGGGCACTCTTCGTTCATTGCATTCATACAGCATGTACCGCATCATTTCAGATAACTTGATCACAATCTCAGGTGCTTTATCTGATTTCTTCAACGTCAGGGCATAGAGACTATTGAGCGTATTAAAAAGGAAATGTGGATTGATCTGGGACTTCAGGAATTTAATCTCAGACTGCATTCTTTGTGTCTCAAGGTCCTTTCTGTCACGCTGATGTCGCTGCCAGTCCGATATGATCTTAATGACAGTCGATCCGCCTGCGATCATAAATAGCAACAGAAAGATCCATTGCTGATTCATGATCAAGTATTCCCTCGGTTCTACCTCGGAAGTGGTGATGTAAAGAAGAAGCACCATGATCGGTGTAAAAACCGCAACCATAGCCAGAAGCAAAAGACAATACGTCATAAAATTCTTCTGGCTGAGGAACCTGGGAATCAGGTAGCCGAGATTCACATAGACGACCAGGATATAGAAAGCCAGGTTGATCAGTTTTCGGGTGATCTCCATCAACGAACCGCTATTCGTTGATCCGGCCATGAGCATCATTCCGAAGACCATAATCCAGAATAGAACATGCAAAAACCAGGGTTTCTGCAATATCTGCATGAGGCGAAAGAGGAGATTTCGGTTCAGCAATCTGGCCATTCTACAAAGGTAGACAGGTCACGGGTTTAATTGGACATTTATAGATAAGATGCTCCATAGTCGGATGATTCCTGCCATTTCAATCGTCCAAGTGGAGAAGAGGGAGCCCTATTCAGGTCAATGAAGATTTTGGCTGTCAACTTTCTCCTTACACCATTGTTTTTCAATCATTCATGAAGGAAAAGACAAACCAAGCCCAAAATCAAGAGTTTTTGTGATGTTTTGGTTTAAAATCAGCCTTCAAATAGCATATCTTTCGACCACTTATATACAAGAAATTAATGCCTAAAAACAAGCAGGATGAGCGAGATGCTCAGGAATCAATCACGATAATGCAAAAACATTATGAGGGTTTGCTCATGCAAATCGGTGAAGATGTCAATCGCAATGGTTTGATAAAAACACCCGAACGCGCTGCAAAAGCTCTTCACTATCTGACTAATGGGTATAATATTGATCCTTCAGCAATATTGATGTCCGCCATGTTCGAAGAAGAATACAGTGAAATGGTCATTGTCAAAGGGATTGAGGTGTATTCGATGTGCGAACATCATATACTTCCATTTTTTGGAAAAGCACACATCGCCTATATCCCTAACGGAAAGATTGTAGGACTGAGTAAGATCCCCAGAGTGGTTGATATTTTTTCAAGACGACTACAGGTACAGGAAAGGTTGACACATGAAGTACTTCAGTGTATTGATGAAACACTCAAGCCTTTGGGCTGTGCAGTCGTCATCGAAGCAAAACATATGTGCATGATGATGCGTGGCGTACAAAAACAAAATTCAACGACGACAACATCCGCATTCACGGGTCAATTTAATAAGGTTGAGACTCGTAATGAGTTCTTACATTTGATTTCATCAGATCTTAGTTAATGACAACAAAGAGAGCTTTTATTTTTCCGGGTCAGGGTTCCCAACTTTCAGGTATGGGTGCTGCACTTTACGAATCTAATCCTGAGGTTAGGATCTATTTTGATCAGGCAGATGAGATCCTGAATTATGGTTTGAAGAACCTGATGTTTCATGGTGCAGAAGAAGAACTCCGGAGAACCGAGATCACACAGCCTGCCGTTTTCCTATACAGTTATGCTACATACAAATCCAAAGAGCATGAGATAGCATCAGCTGTCGCCGGACATTCTCTTGGTGAAATTACAGCGCTTGTAGCTGCTGAGGCTTTGGACTTTGAGTCAGGGTTAAGGCTTGTTGATGCAAGAGCAAGAGCGATGCAGGTTGCATGTGAATTGACTGAAAGTACAATGGCCGCAATACTCGGCCTTGATGATGATGTCGTCAGGCAGATTTGTGAAGAAACACCTGGTATTGTCGTGGCAGCTAATTTCAATTGTCCCGGCCAGGTCGTGATATCAGGAGAAACTATAGCGGTAGAGCTCGCAGCAGAATCCTGTAAAAAAGCAGGTGCAAAACGGGCCATCATGCTTTCAGTAGGCGGTGCATTTCATTCGCCGTTGATGGAACCCGCAGTCGAGTTATTTTCACAAGCTGTCAATACGATGCAATTCAAACAGCCTTCCGTTCCGATCTTTCAGAATGTTGATGCTTCACCTTCACAAGATCCCTATGAAATAAAATCAAAGCTGATAGGCCAACTCACGTCTTCCGTTTTATGGACATCCACAATAGAAAACATGCGTTCGGAGGGAATTACAGAATATGTTGAATACGGAAGTAAAGTATTAGGAGGATTTGTTCGGAAAATACACAAAGAAGCTATTATCACCTCGTTTGAGTAAATGATGAAGTTTGATGTTCATACCGGTAGCATATTGATCGCTGAACCTTTCATGCAGGATCCGAATTTCAAAAGGTCTGTTGTCCTTGTGACTGACCACAATGATGAAGAAGGTACAGTAGGCTTTATTATAAACAAACCTCTCACTGTCAAAATATCCGAATTAGTTGAAGACTTCCCACAGATCGATTCTTTTGCTTTTTATGGTGGACCTGTAGCTACTAATACGATACACTACATGCATAATGTGGGTATGCTGTTGGATGGAAGCACAGAGATTGGGCCAGGGGTGTATTGGGGTGGTGAATTTGAGAAATTAAAATTCCTTATTTCGCAGGAACTGGTCAAAGAAGAGAATATCCGTTTTTTCGTTGGTTATTCAGGCTGGGGTATCGGCCAATTGAATGAAGAACTTGATCTGAAATCATGGATACCTTCTGAAATGCATGCCAATTACCTGTTTAAATCAAAGCCAACCAGGCTTTGGAACCAGGTGATGCATCACAAGGGAGATGTATTCAGTGTCCTGGCACAGCTTCCTGAGCAGCCCAATCTGAATTAGTATAATAACTCTTCTACTTTTCTGCTTTTCTTTTACCCCTTCGAATTTTCATCGAAAAATTCTCTCCCCTGTGTTTTGTTGAACGCTTTCCTGTGGAAAATTGTAACAAAAACCCCGGGGCTAAAGTGTTACGGTTACAATCATAAAACCCATTTAACTTTTCTGCCTCCTCCGCTATTCTTCATCTTCTACTTCTTCCGCCCATTTCTGCCTCTTCCGCCTTTTCTCCCCTTTCTGCCTTTTCAGCCCCTTCTGCCTTTTCTTCCCATTCTGCCTTTTCTGCCCTTTCAAGTCGTACCTTTGCGGCTATGTTATTAGTGAAGGATGTAAAATTGACTTTTGGGGACAGGACATTGCTTGATAATGTGTCATTTGCGCTGAGATATGGTGAAAAAGCGGCCTTAATAGGCAGGAATGGTTCCGGAAAATCAACTTTACTTAAAATCATTGCCGGTTTGGGGGAGCCTGACTCTGGTATTATTGACCGGCCAGCGGAATTAGCTTATCTGAAGCAGGAGATTTCCATAGATCCTAATTTGACGGTCATGGAGGCTGCTTATTCAGCTTTTGACAAGGTCAGAGAAATCAATGCTGAGATTGACTCTATAGGACATTCATTACAAACACTCACAGATGAAGAAGAAATCCTTCATGTGAGTCAACGGATGCATGAATTGTATATGGAACTTGATCACCATGGTGCGGAAACGATTGAAGGTGATATTGAAAAAGTATTAAAAGGATTAGGCTTTGATGAAACGACATTTAATAAAACCATAGGTCAATTGTCAGGCGGATGGCAAATGCGTGTTGAATTGGCTAAGCTCTTGTTGAGTCGTCCCGATTTCATTCTTCTCGATGAGCCGACTAATCACCTTGACATGCCTTCCATCATCTGGCTTGAAAAATACCTCAAAGCTTCGTCAACAGGCATTTTGCTTGTTTCTCACGATAAACGTTTTTTAGACCAACTGACAGACAGGACGATTGAGATTTCTCTTGGGAAGATTTATGATCTGCCACTTCCATATTCAAAGTTTATGGAAGAGAGACAAAAACTGCGTGAAATTCAATTGGCTTCTTTCCAGAATCAGCAGAAGGATATGGAACGTAAACAAGTGCTGATCGATCGGTTTCGGGCGAAAGCATCTAAAGCAAGCATGGCCAAATCACTTGAAAAGCAACTTGAAAAAATTGACGTTATCGAATTGGAAGAGGAAGACAGGTCCACGATGAAAGTGAGATTTCCGGTTTTGGATCGTGCTCCAAGATTGATGGTCAAGATATCAGATCTGTCTAAAAATTACGGACCGAAAGAAGTGTTGAACCATGTTGATTTCGAATTAGAACGTGCTGAAAAGATTGCTTTTGTTGGCCAAAACGGACAGGGAAAGACAACACTTGCAACGATGATCGCCGGTACATCAACACCATCTGCAGGTCTTTTGGATATAAAAGAAAATGTGTTGATTGGATATTATGCCCAGAATCAAACTGAACTTTTCGATCCGAAGAAAACTGTGTTGCAAACTATTGAAGAAAAAGCTGCACCAGAGGTCAGGACAAGAGTAAGGGCCATCTTAGGTTCTTTTTTATTCAGTGGTGAGGATGCAGATAAAAAGGTATCAGTATTGTCCGGAGGGGAGAGAGCGCGATTGGCATTAGCATGCATGATTCTCTCGCAGACCAATCTGCTGATCATGGATGAGCCTACACACCATTTGGATATTCAGGCCAAGCAGAGATTAAAAGATGCTCTTATGGAATATCCGGGAGCACTCATCATCATATCACACGACAGGGATTTTTTGACGGGGCTGACATCAAGGACAATAGAATTTGGTGGGGGTCAGATCAAAGAATACCTGGGTGACATCGATGAAATGCTGGTTAAAAAAGGAATTGAAAATTTGGACGCGCTTACGATTGCCCGTGCTCAGGCTGTGGAGGATAAATCAAAAGTGAAGCTTGAAGCAAAAGAAAAGGAATTAAAAGCACCGCCTGTTAAGAAAGAAGAACTTTTAAGTCCACAGGAGAAAAAAAATATGCAACGTCGGTTTTCACAGATTGAGAAAGATATCGCCAGTTGTGAATCCGTGATAAAGGAGAATGAAGTAAAGCTCGCAGACCCTGATTTTTATAAATCAAATGACTTTTTCAATTACGTCAGCAAGTATGAATCGAAGAAGAAGGAGTTGGAGAAACTCATGGTAGAGTGGGAGAAACTGGCAGAGCTAATGTCTAATGCATAATCTCACATAAGGACAAAAAAAATGCCGGTATCACCCTTTGGCTACCCCGGCAAGTCTCACCCCTTTATTAATCTTAATCAGTTTTCAATCAAATTGATCCTGATCTGTAGTTACTTTTTATTTATTCGTTCTAACTTTTCTGAACGATCAACATTGTAAAGGTCACTTATTATTTAGGTTCAAACATGGACGAAAACACCTAATTTTTATTTTCAGGGTTTACCCCTATTTGGTCTTTTCTTCAATTACTGAATCGCTATTTTCTGCAGAAAAGATTGATCGCCATCCTGAATCTTGAGATAAAAGATACCTGTCAGCCATGTTGGAAAATTCAACTCTATCCCTGTAGTATTGGAAGAAAGAATTGGAAGATTAACCTTCATATCGACCTGTTGTAAATCAAACAAATCAGCCAGGACTTTAGTTGTAACATCCAATCTGGAATATTCAAGATGGAGTGATCGCATGTGTGTATTGCGCCTGATTGACATAGAACCGGCATTTTTCATCAGTTGCATGAGAATAGAATATGATTATTGCACAAAGATGGGTAGATGCTCAGTTCAAATTCTACATGGTATACCCTGAATAAAATAATTAATTATTCGGGATTCATCAGTTTTAGTGCTTCATCATTCTTCCGCCTGAGATAATAATACGTCTCATGCTGCGAACGGACAGCCAGATCAGATCCATGTCGGTTGTATTCATTGATATGATTGTAGTTCAATGATCTTGATTTGACATTATCACTGCTTTGAATATTCAGAATGTCTTTGATTTCCGCAATCAAACGGGGATCGAAAATCGGGAAACTGGTTTCAATTCGGAATGAAAGATTGCGTTCCATCCAATCCGCAGATGATAAGTATATGACCTCATTTCCTCCGTGGTGGAATATAAAAACGCGACTGTGTTCCAGAAAACGATCGACAATACTGAATGCATTGATATTCTGACTCAGGTGTTTCTTTCCAGCAACCAATGAACAAATACCCCGAATGTTCAATTCTATTTTGACACCTGCATCACTGGCTTCATATAGCTTCTCAATCATTTCTTCGTCCTGCAGGCTGTTGAGTTTAAGCCTGATAGAAGCCTCTCTACCTGCTATAGCTTCCGCCATTTCAAATTCAATCAATTGGGTAAGCGCCTTTCTTAGATTAAACTGACCTACGAGCAAATGCTTAAAGTCTTCATTCGGCAACTTGACAGTCTCAAGAAATGAAAAAATACGGGCTATTTCGTTTGTGATCCTTGGATCTGCAGTAAACAGCCCCAGGTCGCTATAAATTTTAGCTGTAACCTCATGAAAGTTACCAGTACTTAAATACGAATAGAGTTGAGGGCCATCTTTCTCAATTCTCCTGACTAAAGCAATTTTACTGTGAACTTTCAGCCCCGGGAAGCTATAGCGTACGATAATACCAGCGCGTTCCAATTGTTCACCCCATCTCAGATTGGCTTCCTCATCAAAGCGGGCTTTCACTTCTATAAACGCATATACTTGTTTACCGGATTTCACAGCATTAATTAATGCATCCATGATCCGGCTATTTGGTGCTACACGGTATTGAACAATTTTAATATGTGTGACATTCGGATCCCTGGCAGCATGTTCAAAAAACTGAATGACGGGCTCATATTTGTGGTAAGGAATGTGAATCAGATGATCGGACGAACGGATAGGTTCGAATATCGATTCCACCCCCGCGAACTGGGCATAATCCATTGGAGGTAATGGCTGATCCTTCAAATGTGTTTTCCCGTATGATGGGAAATTGAAGAAATCAAAATTGTTGTGATACCTGCCTTCAGGAAACAAACCCAATTTTTCTACACCGAGGACATCCATTAGGTAATGAAGAAAGCTTGTCGGAATAGTTTTGTCATAGACTAACCTTGAGGCCGGACCGACATCGCGTTTTGCTAAACTTGATTTTATTTTCTTTACTAAATCTCCCTGGTATTCATCATCGATATAGAGTTCACCATCCCTGGTCAGTTTAATAGAATAGGTATCGAGGATTTGATAACCCGGAAAGAGCCACATCACGCTATGTCGTACGATGTCATCCAGCATGATGAGTTCATGTCCTGGCTTATTTGTAGGCAACTCAATAAATCGAGGAAGATGATCTGAAGGAATTTTGATGATGCCATAATGATGCTGATTAGATTGATCGTCCTTATCCTTCATCGCTATAGCGAGATAGAGGGCAGCATTATTGAGAAAAGGCCTAATTTTTTCCTTAACAAGTAAAACAGGCTGTACGAAAGGAAGTAGGTTGTCCTGGAAAAAAGTGTCAACGAATGCTTCTTGTTCCTGGGTGAGATCTTCGCGCAGGACAAGGTGAATATCATGGCGTTTTAATTCCGGAACGATTTGTTCCATAAAGATCAAACTGAATTCTTCGGCATGTTCACTTACTACTTTTTGTATATTGAGCAGTACTGCTTCTGGATCGTAATCCAGCTGGCGCATTGTTTTTTTTCCAACGCGCAACAAATTCCTATGATTGGCAACCCGGACTCTGAAAAATTCGTCAAGGTTGCTACTATATATAGCCAAAAACTTTAGTCTTTCAAAAAGGGGAACGTTTGGATCCTTTGCTTCCTGAAGTACGCGATAATTGAAATCCAACCAGCTGATATCGCGGTGAATAAAACGACTAGATTTTAAAGTATTATCCTTTGCCATTAGTGGTTGTAAAAATCAAAGATTCAGAAGATGAATAGGTTAATTTAAAACCGGGTACAAACCCCATTTAGTATTGAAAAGTTAACTTCCCCATAAAATGGAAGGGTTAAAGTAGACTAATTTAGAGTTTTTGCAAAATTTAAGCTTTAGTGACCTCTAAGGCAAAAATCACACCAAAGAACCTTGCCCGGCAGGTTGAAGCAGCGATCCAACTTCCCCATAAAATCAGAATTATTACCTTCTGAATAGGTTGATCGCAGCCGGGGACGGGTATCTTTGTCGAATCTGAAAAATTTAACCCATAAAGTATAATATAACGTCAATGAATGAGATTCGTAAGAAAATAGTAGCTGCAAACTGGAAAATGAATACCACTGTCACCCAAGGTGAAAAGTTGGTTGAGGATATTCTGCTGCATTTACCCGGAGAATTGAATTGTACGGTCATTATTGCACCTCCGTTTACACACCTTCCAATGCTTGTAAAAAAAGTAGAAGGAACTAAAATTTGTAGTGCTGCACAGAATTGTCATCAGGATAAATCAGGTGCGTTTACCGGAGAAATTTCGGTAGATATGTTAAGCGATTTGGGCGTAAACTATGTAATAATAGGCCACTCCGAAAGAAGGCAATTATTTCATGAGGATAACGAGATCATTAAGCTTAAGTTGGATGCTGTACTTGCTGCGGGTCTGCTTCCCATTTTTTGCTGCGGAGAACCTTTGGATATAAGGGAGTCAGAGACCCAAAATATATTTGTTCATCAGCAACTTGAAGAAAGTTTATTTCATCTTCATAAAGATGACTTTGCTAAAGTTTGTATCGCTTATGAACCAATATGGGCTATTGGGACAGGCGTGACGGCATCACCTGAACAAGCACAGGAAATGCACATGTTCATCAGAGACAAGATTGCAATCCGCTACAATAAGTTCGTAAGTGAAACAACAAGAATATTGTATGGAGGCAGTATAAAAGCAGACAACGCAAAAACATTATTTTCTCAGGACGACGTTGACGGGGGATTGGTCGGTGGCGCCTCTTTGAATTCCGCTGGATTCCTGGATATTATCAGGGCTGCATGTGGATAACAATGTTGAAAATTTATAATCGAAATATTTGCATTTAACTAATAATCAAATTAAATTTATATCCTTCCTGATAATGAACAGGAATTAAAGTAAAAAGTCAGATTCACCAATTTCCGTATTCGTATGATTGAATCAATTCTTCTGCGAGCGGCATGGTAGAAAATAATTACCTCTGGTAAAAATGAGTATACCCGCCAGGGAAAGGTAGTCATGACAAGGGGTGACCTAGTGGTCATAGCCCCAGTACCGGGTGGCTTATTAGTCAATAAAACCGGTGCAGTGCAGAATCATTTTATGTTTTCCGCGTATTCGATAGAAAACCGGATGAACCAACTTGAGATGAGAGAAAGCACAAATGGATAAGGGATTCATACATCATCATTGGTGAATGGATCCCTTTCCTTTTGTACGCACGTCATTTGTTATTGTATAATCACTTTAAACCATGACGAATTTCCATCCGCCAGAGTTATTCTGACAAAACACAAGCTACCAGAAACGGCATGCGGAGAATCAATCGAAACCGGAACTCCTGAGGCGAATTTATCTGATGATAAAATCAAATGCCCATTCGTGTCCCACCACTGTACTTGCTGTATCTCGACATGATTTCCATTTGGACTGAAGACGCTCAATTTTTCACCACCGGTAACAATCGTTGGCCAAATCTTTAATTCAAATTGAGCCTTGACCGGATCATTAATCCCTGTAACCATGGGAACAACAAAATTGAATTTTTGAGTACATCCCTTGCTATCCGTGACTGTAAGGATGTACGCACCATGTTGTACTCCAAAAAGGCTTTCAGTTGTCCTTCCGTTATTCCACAGGAATGTAAATGGTGGAGAGCCACCAAGTATTTCGACCAGAATAGCACCGTTATTAGTTCCATTATCTCCAATGATGGATAGATCATTGATGACGATTGCAGGCAAGACAGAGAGATGTAAAGTAGTTTTATGGAAACATCCCGGATTTGATTCTTCAACATGAAAATAGTCTCCGGGCTGATATATATCAGTGCCCGAGAAATTCAATGTATCGCCGAAGCAGATTGTTTGTGCAATCTCATTATAAATAGTGTCATATACGGTCAATGTCAAATGAATAAAACTTGAGCATCCTTCCGGCGTGAAATATTCAATAATCTGATCCGTTGTCTCTGTATACGGTACTTCTAATACAAATACAGTATCTCCGTGACAAATTTCCCTTTCAATGGTTTCCGTTGTGGTAGGAACAACATTCAACATCAGAGATACTATACTGTCACAATGATTGGCAGCACCGTTATTGAGGGTAACTGAATATGTTCCTGATTCAGAGAAAATCTGTGTGCCTATTACAATTGACTGGCCTTCGCAAATAGACGTATCAATGACAGTCGAACCTACAGGTTTGACAGTGACATTTACCACACCTAAACCATCACCTGGACAAAGCCCATCATGAATACTTCCTATTTTGAACCGACTTGTAAACTCAGGATCTACCTGAATGGCAAGATGCATTTGTTCACTCAGAACATTTGCAAAAAATATGTTGTCTCTGAATAGCTCGATAGCGAAAGGCGGGGTGCCTGTACAATCAAAATTAAGTGTTACAGTAGAACCTCCACATATTGTGTTTGGTCCTGACAAACTTATTCGTCCGGTAGGCAAAGGCCGAACATAAACATCAAATTCAACCGGATTAGTCTGGCAACTGGATCCTGAGGCCCATAGTTGGTAATGGACTTTTATTAAGCCTGAAGTATTGTTAGTCAAAACCTGGTAAAACTGCAGCGCATTATTTTGAGAAAATGAGCCCGTAATGCCATTATCCGGATAGGCAATCCAGGAGTAGGTCACGGGGGGCTGGATATTTGTCTGCGGAAATAAAATGATAGTATCCTTGCTGCATATAGTTTTATCGGTGATCACCTCAATGCCTGGATGAAGGCAACATACCATATTGGCGGTAAACGTTTCTTCCTGATCATATGCACATGCCAGACTTTCATGACTACCTATCTCACCATCTGAAAAAGTCCTCATGCTAACACTGGCATCCATGCTTGTCACACAATCTTCTAATACCGGAAGTGTAAAGCAAACCTTCCACTTATCAGGTGTAGGTAAACAATCAAAAATATCGCCGGTAGTTTCATCTGGTCCTGAGTTCGGAAGCGGATCATTAAGATTTGTAAAATACCATCCTGCCGGCATTCCCTGTCCACCATCAAATCCATTTATGGGATTGGAGATATTGTACCTGATATCCCCAAGTTTGTACCAATCCCAGAATCCATTGTTGCTCACGGGAGCAAGCATTGAATCTACCTTAAGTGGCATACCAAAAATGTCGAAACCTGCAGGATCCCAGCCCGGGCCAAAAGACGGAACCAAACCCTGAAAACCATTACAATCGAGTTTATTCCAATCTTTTAATTCATAACAGAACTGAACTTTTTCACCTGGTTCATATGGACCGTGCAATGGACTACCAAAAGATGTGTGAGTTACGTAAAGAGAATCCCGTTCATTGCAAAATTCAACATGGATTGAAGTGGCACAAAAATCAAAAGCACCTTCATTTCCTTCAGCATCTGTTATTGCTACTACATAAGTAGTAAATGGCGTCACGGTAATATATTGCATCAATACAGATCCGTTCGAACCTGTAGCACATTTGACCTGTGTGAAATTGGAACAATTGACGGACTTGAGTAATCCTATTTGTGGTTGATTAAAATCGTTTGAGGTCACGCTCAATGTCAGAAGATCAGCATTAGCGCCTGTAGTGAGTTTATAGAAAGCTGTAGCATTTTCAAAATCCGAACAAGGGCCCTGAAGAAAGAATGGTCCGGGTTGAAGACCTGCATTGCAACCCTCTACACAGAGAAGAACTCCGGTAGATGGAGGGAATATTTCGTTATTGAGAGTTGAATCAGGAAGACACTGGAATTCTTCGGAGCACGGAGGTGAGTTTGTGTTGAGTGTCATATACCACATATCCTGCTGACTGAATGTATTCACCGGGACATTCTTATCAGCGGAAAGTGTTGTGCTCAATACATGAAAAACTGTATCAATAGTCATGACGTCAACAGCCTGATCACCAGCTGAACCACCATAATTCATCTGATGTATAATATTTCCATTCAGATCAATGGTTAGCATCCAAACATCAGTCAGACCTTTATTTCCGGTGAGATTGATATCGTCACTATTACTTGTAGCTGCTATGACCAACTTATTTAAGCCATACCGATCAAGCTTGGCACCAATGTCATTACTTCCACCTCCGTATCTGACCATTTGCTTGGTGTTCCCGGTTGCATTATCCAGCCTTATCAGCCAGATATCGTTGGAACCGTAGTTCTCACCAAAATCTCCATCATGCGATGCTGAATGGCAAGTGATGTACACATCACCATTCTTGTGAACAAGAATATCGGATGCTACATCATCCAATGAACCACCAAAATTCTTTTGCCATAATAAGTTGCCCTGCGGACCCAATTTGAATACCCATACATCCGCACCGCCTGCATTTACATCAAGACCTGTCAGATTCGAATAACTGGTAGCCGCAACATATATATTACTATTGATATCAGAAGTAATGGCGGCAGGGGAATCCTTTAACGAACCTCCCATCAAAGCTGTCCATTTAGTATTGAAGACTGCATCGACATTTACGATCCAGACATCAGATACACCATGATTCACTTTGTTATCAAGTTCAAGTGAGGTGGCTTCCAATGCCATGGTTACATTTCCGGAGATATGACGATAGGCATCGACTGCGGTTTCGGATATAGTACCGCCAAAGATGGCACCGAAGCTAAGGTCGCCATTATTATTTGTTCTCATGAGCCACCCTCCTGTCTGTCCATGGAGTGTTCCATAGACACCCTGGTCATTTCGTGTAGTCCCGAAAGCAATGACTCCTCCATCTGTGTGGGGCATGACATTAGTCAGATCATCATTCCCAAAACCGCCATAATTACGATTCCAGATAGGAAATCCATCAATAGTTCTTTTCTGAATCCAATAATCAGATCCGCCATTGTTGCCGGGAATATCTCCATCCGTAGAAAATGTCCGTGCACCTATAAATATTTTAGTAGAATCTGAATTGACGGCGATATCTTTTGCTTCATCAAGTGAATTGCCGCCAAATATCAGAGAAGTCTGAATAGAAAACTGGCCTGAGATAGAGATGGAGGCTGACAATAGCAATGTAAGTATGAGTATTCTTTGCATGGTTATTGTATTGAACGATAGGGTTTTGGAGCTGAAAAAATACGGATTATCGGGGGATTTGCCAAAATTGATTCAATAGTAGGTATTTGTCATATTTAATCAGAACAAAAAGTGAAAATATGTACATTTGACGCCCATTCAATGGGTGATTAGCTCAGTTGGTTTAGAGCGCTGCCTCGACAAGGCAGAGGTCAACAGTTCGAGCCTGCTATTACCCACTTTCAAAAAGCATTCGGGACGTAGCTCAGCCCGGTAGAGTACACGTCTGGGGGGCGTGTGGTCGCTGGTTCGAATCCAGTCGTCCCGACTTTTTGTAAGCCACCGTAGCTCAGTTGGTAGAGCAACGCATTCGTAATGCGTGGGTCAGCGGTTCAAGTCCGCTTGGTGGCTCAAAAGAGCATGGAGCAGGGAGTTTTATCTAGTCAATTGAATTTGTTATTTTCAATACGAAAGATAAAAGTCCCCATCAGGGGATTTAGGGGCACGGGATGTAGCGCAGCACGGTAGCGCGCTAAGTTCGGGACTTAGAGGCCGCTGGTTCGAATCCAGTCATCCCGACAAGAAACTAAACACTGACCCACAATTTTCAGGGTGGGTCAGAGGATTTCAGGATTTCGGATGCACCAATTTCATCTCTTCAATAAGATTACCGGCTCCTGCAAACTTATCAATGATGAAAAGTATATATCGGACATCGACCATGATGTTTCTGCAAATAGATTTATCGTAGAACAGGTCACTCATTGTCCCTTCCCAGACTCTGTCGAAATTGATTCCGATCAGGTTGCCATATGCATCAATGGCAGGGCTTCCACTATTGCCTCCCGTGGTATGATTACTTGCAATAAAACAAACAGGCATCTTTCCGTTTTCCCCGTATTGCCCATAGTCCTTGTTTTCGTAAAGTGAAATAAGACGGGGATCAACATCAAATTCATAATCACCAGGCTTGTATTTTTCCATGACTCCATCCAGATAGGTTTGCGTTTTATATTCAACTCCATCTCTTGGTGTATAAGGTTCGACCTGACCGTATGTAAACCGCATCGTATTATTAGCATCCGGCCAAAACCTGCGATCCGGATAAACCGCCATCAATGCGGCCATATATGATTTTTGCTGGATCTGAATTGAATCATTCAGTACATTGTATGCAGGTGAAAGATCTGAATCCATTATTTCTTTTAATTCTTCAAAAAGCTGAAACGCCATATCATCATTTACCAATGAAGAAAATGAGGCACCTCCCTTTTGGATTGACTCTGCAAATTTTTCCTTAAATATCCATATGGATTGCGAATAGATTTTCTCGGCCAAATCATCACTTTTATATTTTGCTAAATAAGCAGGTAAATATTCAGGCGATACTGTGACCGAAAGATGTGAAATCAAAGCAACAAAAATTTCTTTATCAACATCTTTTCTATAATCTTTATAAAAATCATCCAGCTGAGCCAATGTCCTTGTAGCCATTTTTTGAAATCCGTCCTCTCCGTTTTGTTTGAATGCATTGACAAGGCGGTCAGCATAAAGTGTAAGACGAAATAATTCTATGTTACTACCTCCGATGACTTCTGATAATATTGTCCTGTTTTTTACAACTGGTTCTATTTCCTTATATAGCCTTTTCATTGAAGGAAGTATTTCACCGTATTCTTTGCACAAGCTTTTCTTTCTTTGCAATTCATCAATGAAATCGAGTTCAAGATTTTTCTTTTTTTGAACAGCATGATAAGTCTTCAGTCCCTGGGCTTCGCCGATCCATTTCTTCCAGGAATTGGCAAGTCCTGCATATTTGACAGCATAAGCGAGACGGGCATCAGGCTCTGATCGCATATGCTTATCCATTATACCCAGAGATATGTTTCTAATTTCTATTCTCTCAGGGTCAATGACATTAGCTATTTGATCTACAGCATAGGAAGGAAGGTATTCATTTGTCTTGCCCGGAAAACCGAATACAAGTGTGAAGTCGCCCTCTGCTACACCATCGAGAGATATTGGGAAAAAGTGTCTTGGTATTAAAGGTTTGTTGTCAGGAGAATATGCTGCGGGACGATTGTCCGGACCTGCATAAATTCTAAAGACAGAAAAATCACCCGTATGTCTTGGCCAAACCCAGTTGTCCGTATCTGCTCCGAATTTTCCAATTGATTCTGGAGGTGATCCGACATACCTGACATCATTGTAAGTCTCTGTTACAAACATGTAATACTGATTGGCTTCGAAAAACGGTTTAATCATCACATCCTGCCACTGTTCTTTAGTCGTGGTCGATTTGATTAAATTCAGATTGGCATCAATCAGGGTTTGTTTTTCTTTTACCTCCATATCGGTTTTCACTCCCTCCAACACCTGATCTGTGACATCTTCAATTCGGATGATGAATGTTGCAAAAAGACCGGGATTTGGAATTTCTGCTTCATGATTCGGCGCCCAGAATCCATTTTTAAGATAATTTTTTTCCAGGGTGGAATGAGATTGTATGGAGCTATAACCACAATGATGATTGGTCAGTATTAATCCCTGATCAGAAATAACTTCAGCTGTGCAGAATCCGCCAAAATGAACAACAGCATCCTTGAGGCTTCCCTGATTGACACTGTAGATGTCTTCAGCATTCATCTTCATACCCATGGATTTCATTTCTGTTTCGTTGAGGGATTTCAACAGAAATGGGAGCCACATGCCTTCTCCGGCAAATGCAGAAGTTGCAATAAACGCTGAAAGGAGAAACCAAAAGTGGCGGGCTCGGATGATTTTAAAAGTGTACATCGTGTAGATTATTTTACTGAAGGACAAGATAGAAATAAATAAAGTCTTGATTTTAAGGTACATTTCAGCGTTTTAAATGATGATAGAATAATAGATATGAATACAGGATTTCAGACTTTTTCAATACAGCATTTAGTGACACTTGGGGTGTTTATTCTGTTTACTTTTTTGGTGGTGAAAGCAGGAAAAAGAGTTGAAGGACGCATGAAAATGTGGATAGGGTATAGTATTGCTTCTTCATCTTTCGCTTTACTTATTCTTGATTCAGGTATGAGATTGATGACACATACATTTGAAGTGCTTAAGGATCTGCCTTTGTTTCTATGTGATCTTGTCGCTTTAATTTTGCCTTTCGTTATTCTGCGTTTGGATAGAAAATGGTTGGGGATTTTATATTTCTGGGTGTTAGGGGGTACGTTCCAGGCATTGCTTACTCCTGAGCTTGATAGTGGGTATCCGACATTTGAATTTTTCAGGTATTTCATCCAGCATGGTGGCATTGTATCGGCGGTGATCTATTGCACGATTGTCTTCAGAATTGATTTATCCTGGCGTGATTTATGGAATGCTGTGCTTTATTTGCAGGTTTACCTTGTAGGAATTCACATCGTCAATATGATACTTCAGAGTAATTATTCATACACAATGGCGAAACCGGGAAGCGATACGATCCTCAATTTTCTTGGTGACTGGCCATGGTACATACTCTCTGCCGAGTTATTGATGATTTTAGTCTTTATACTTCTTTTAACTCCTTTTTTATTACTTGCCAGAAATAAGGAATCAGGATCAAGTTTGACATCTGAACAAACACATTAATCCGCCGGAAGGTGTGATATTTGCACAAGTCATTCATCGTCCATTTAAAGTCTAATGCAAGAAAAAAGAAAAGCTGTTTTTCCAGGATCATTTGACCCCATTACTATAGGTCATATTGATTTGGTTAAGAGGGCATTACCACTATTTGATGAGATCATTATTGCAATCGGAATAAACTCCCAGAAGCAAACGCTCTTTGAATTGGAGATGCGCAAAAAATGGATTGAAGATGCATTTAGTGGAGAACCGAGAGTACGCGTGGATACCTTTCAGGGACTAACAGTTCATTATTGCAAAAAGGCAAATGCAAGGTTTATAATAAGAGGTATCCGCAATGCTTCTGATTTTGACTATGAAAAAACGATCAGTCAGATAAACCATATAGTCGGAGATAATGTTGAGACTGTTTTCCTGATCAGCGGCCCAGAGTATGCTCATATTAGTTCTACCATTGTACGTGAGATCATCAAAGGCGGAGGCGATGCCAGGCCTTTTTTACCTGAGAGCGTACAATACTAGTTTATCATCAAATTCATTTTCACAAACTGAATAAATCTTTATCATGTCGAATGCAATATTCCAACTTCCGGCTATTCACAATGAACCGGTCAAGTCATATGTAAAAGGTTCTCCTGAGCGAGAGGAATTAATAGCAATGATCAGGAAGATGAAAAGCGAATCTCCCGACATCCCAATGTACATAGGCGGTAAAAAAGTATTGAGCAATGAGAAGAAAGCGATCCGGCCGCCGCATGACCACAAGCATATACTGGGGAGATACAATAAAGGGGGAAGTGCGCATGTAAAACAAGCTATTCAGGCAGCTTTAAAAGCAAAGCCGACATGGGAAAATATGCCGTGGCAAGACAGGGCTGCAATATTTCTGAAGGCAGCTGATTTGCTTGCCGGTCCGTATCGTGCCAGGATGAATGCAGCTACTATGTTAGGGCAGAGTAAAAATATATACCAGGCAGAAATTGACAGTGTAGTGGAGTATTGTGATTTTCTCAGATTCAATGCTCAATTTATGGTTGAAATTTATCATCAGCAGCCTATCAGTCCGGCCATGACATGGAATCGGATGGAATATCGGGCATTGGAGGGATTTGTCTTTGCATTGACTCCTTTCAATTTTACATCTATTGCAGGTAATCTTCCATGTGCTCCTGCTTTGATGGGAAATACAGTCGTGTGGAAGCCTGCTGAGACGCAGATATATTCAGCAGCTGTGATCATGGAGATTTTGATTGAAGCAGGTTTGCCTGATGGTGTGATCAATCTTGTATTTGTTGAGGGTCAGGTAGCGGGGGAAGTGATTTTTAATCATCCTGATTTTGCAGGATTACATTTCACCGGCAGTACAGGAATATTCAGAAGGTTGTGGCAAACGATAGGTAATAATCTTGCATTGTATAAATCATATCCAAGAATAGTAGGGGAGACCGGTGGCAAAGATTTTGTGCTTGCACATCCATCAGCTGATGCAGAAGCAGTATCTGTTGCATTGGCAAGGGGCGCTTTTGAATACCAGGGTCAGAAATGTTCTGCAGCAAGCAGAGCGTATCTTCCGGCTTCATTATGGCCTGTCATAAAGAAGAAATTAATTGAAGATCTGGCCAGCATGAAAATGGGTTCGCCAGAAAATTTTGGAAATTTTATCAATGCGGTGATTGATGAAAAGGCATTTGATAAAATAACGGGATATATCGCCCAGGCGAAGAAAGACAAGGGCGTAAAAATTGTCGCCGGTGGAGGTTTTGATAAAAGCAAAGGTTATTTTATTGAACCCACTGTCATCCAGGTCAATGATCCAAATTATGTCACAATGTGCGATGAATTGTTTGGTCCGGTGTTGACGATTTATGTATATGCTGATGAAGATTTTAAAAAAGTATTAAATATTGTTGATACTACATCTCCTTATGCGTTGACAGGAGCATTTTTTGCGCAGGACAGAGCTGCTATAGGATTAGCAACAGAGAAATTAAGGCATGCAGCAGGTAATTTCTATATAAATGATAAGCCTACAGGTGCAGTCGTTGGCCAACAACCATTTGGTGGAGCAAGGGCATCAGGAACAAATGACAAAGCAGGCAGTGTGCTTAATTTGTATCGATGGGTTTCTGCGAGGACGATTAAAGAAAATTTTGATCCGCCAAAGGATTACAGGTATCCGTTTATGAGTTGAAGAAATTTGGGGCCCCCGGGGGTGGGGGGGGCCCACTTTTTTTTGTGTGGGCCCTTTCCCCTCTCTTTTTTTCTCTTTTTTTTTTTTTGTATTTTTTCCCGCCCCCCCTTCTTTTTTCTTGGTTGGGGTTTCGTTTTCTCCTCTCTACCCCCTCTTTCTATATTTTTCTTTTGCTTTTTTTTTTTAAAAAAAACTTTCGTCCTTTCTTTTTTTTCTTTTTGGGTTAAATAAGTTTTTTTCATCTCTTGAATAGCCACGTAGCTTTAGCTGGTGGATGAAATAGCAAAAATCGAAAAGAAGGAAAATCATGTATCAAGTTGATGGAAAAAATCGATGATGATTTCTTTTCTCAACAGGATGATCATCAACATGCCGGATATTGCGCCTGCGAAATGTGCTGAATGATCAAGTCTTCCATGTCCTTTATTAGCTGCCCATGAAGAATAAATCAGATAGCCTACGCCTACGACAATAGCAGGTAGCGGAATAATAAAGAATAATTGTAGTGTAGCCCAGGGTCGCAACAGAATAAAAATGAAGATAATTCCACTCACTGCACCTGAAGCACCAATGCTGGAAAAAGACGGATCATGTTTATGACGTATTGCTGTTGGAATATTGGCAAGTATAATATTGAAAAGATACATAACCAGGAAAATCACTCCGCCCCAGGGTTTCCCAAATTCTGAAACGATGTAGGCTTCTATAAATTCTCCGAAGCTGTACAAGACAAACATATTCACTAATAAATGAGTCCAGTCTGCATGTACAAAACCGGATGTCAACATTCGGTAATATTCTTTGTGTGCAGATTCGCGGGCAGGTGAATGTTTCAACCTGTCAATAAACACATATTTGTTAAATCCCTGGAAAGACACAAGGCAGGTGAAGATGATGATGATAATAGTGATGGATATTCCCATCCTTAAAAATGGTTTAGATGAAAATATAAATTCCAACTATTCATGATGATATGACTCACCCCTCAAGATAGTACAAGCCCTATACATCTGTTCAAGAAAAACCAATCTGCAGATCTGATGCGGTAAGGTCATTAATGATAACCCTAAAGTTTCGTCTGCCATTTTATATACGCGCTCCTCGTATCCATATGCTGATCCAATAAGAAAGACAAGACGCTTATGAGATCCCTGCCGCCATTTTTCCAATCGTTTTGAAAATTGTTCAGAGGTCAATTGAGGTCCTTTTTCGTCAAGGAGTATAATTTTTGAAGGCGTCGTCTCAAATTGTTGTTGGAGCCAACTTGCCTCCGCGCTTAAGACTTTCAATTTGTCACTACTGCTTTTTCCAGGCTGAATGCATTTGTATTCAAATGGCATATATCTCTCGATTCGCCTGACATACAATTTTTCGCCTTCTGAAATCCACTCATCTGACGAGGCACCCATGGCCCACAGATGGACTTTCATATTATTTGTTTGAGAAAAGGAAATATTCCCAGGGTGCAAGTGATATTTCAGCTCCCTTAGAAAGGTTTATTTCTTTGTCACCAAAGACAAGATGCATAGCATCAACAGGTACGTCAAGGGTAGTAGTCTGCGGTTTGTCCGAAAGATTAAAGACACCTATGAACTTGTCTCCATCTTTCTGGCGCATAAATGCATATACATGATCGGATGCGTTGATTCTTTTTGAGAGTCCGCCATCAGCACCATTCCAAAGAGCTTTGTTATTATGCTTCAGGTTAAACAATGTGGCGTAAAAAGATTCAAATTCGTAATTCCTGAATAAAATTGTATCCTTTTCGAAAAAGGCAAGACGTTTTTTTAATGGTTCTTCCTGTCCGCTATAGATCAATGGAATACCGTCGATTGTACAACTAAGTGCTGCAAATGTTTTGGCTCCGTCACCCATGCGTTCAAATTCAGTACCTGCCCAGCTGTTTTCATCGTGATTGCTGGTGAAATACATATTGTAGCCGTAGGTATAATGTTTTCTTTCGTCGGCCAGGATTGAATCTAATTGATTGACACTTTTATCGCCTTTTGCTATATCATTCATCATGTGATGAAACTTCCAGGCATAGCCGGCAACAAAACTTGAATCATTACGCAGGTAAGGTTCTTCACCTTCAGCAAGCATAAATAAAGGCTTTTTGAGGCCAGCTAACGTTTTACTGACTTCATCCCAATAATCAGCAGGTTCCCCAAGCGCGTGATCGACCCTGAAGCCATCGATATGATATTCCATGATCCAATAGATCATATCATCGATGATCTGACGTCTCATCTGTGGATTTGACAGGTTGAGTTCAGCTACGTCTGTCCATCCCCATGGTTCTCCGGTTTCTTCATTGATCGGATCACGTATCTCACCTTTTTCATTCTTATTGTAATAGTCAGGATGGTCTTTTATCCAGGGATGATCCCATCCGGTGTGATGAGGCACCCAGTCGATAATCACGTGCATATCAAGGGCATGGGCTGAATCTACAAGACGCTGAAAATCTTTGTGATCTCCGAAAAGTGGGTTGATAGCTCTGAAATCAGAAACGGCGTAATAGCTTCCCAGGGTGCCTTTTCTCTTTGGTACGCTGATCGGATGAATGGGCATCAGCCAAAGAATGTCAACACCCATCTTCTTAAGCCTTGGCAGATGGTGTCTGAAGGCTTCAAAAGTGCCTTCCGGCGTATATTGCCTGATGTTGACTTCATAGATATTCGCTGATTTAGACCATTCAGGAGGCGTCACCCTGCTGGCCAATCTTTCTCCGTCTTTTGGAGTTGTGGATTGCTTGCAGGAGGCAGCTTGCAGTATTGTCATACCTAATGTCATTAGTAGTAAAACCGGTAATGAAATTCCTTTCATTGAGATGCGTTAACAGGGCGTAAACATATATAATTTATTCCACTATTTAGCCTAAAGGGGGAGTTCGTTTATCGGCTTTTAAATAGTTCGGTTTTGGATGGATGAATATTGTCGGAGCTTTAATAAAGTCACATTCATGTCTTTCGGCAATGGACATTCTATGATAATAGGCTCTTGAGATACAAAATCAACAAAACTAATTTTAGAGGCATGCAGAGCTGTCCGGGCCATCAACGGATTTTCCATTTCAGCGTCCTTGCTTAGATTAAATCGTTTGCGGCCCTTGAGCGCAGACAGAAACAGAGGTCCGGGTGAACCATATACTTCATCACCAACAATAGGATGACCGATTGACGAAAGATGAACCCTGATCTGGTGGGTTCTTCCTGTCAGTGGATTCACTTCCAGCACTGAATTGTTTTGAAATCTTTCCAAGAGCGTCCATTGTGTCTGGCTTGGTTTACCCCGTTGCGAGATAATCACTTTTCCATTGGATTGTGTGTATAAAGGCTGATCAATCAATCCTTCGTTTTGTTGGCACCGCCCTTCAACTATGGCAAGATATAATTTTGAAATAATTCTGTTCTCGAATTGATCGCTGTACCAGCCGAAAGTATCCGGTAATAAGGAAAATAGTAAAACACCACTAGTTTCAAAATCAATTCTGTGTAGAGGTCTTGCGGTAGGATATTTTGCCAATAACCATTGAGCTACTGAAGGTCTTTCATCCTGGTAACGATCAGGCACACTTAATACTCCAGGAGGCTTGTAGACAGCCAGTATCGTTTCGTTCTGAAATAGAATTTCGGCAATTTCCTTCATGAGCTAAAAAGATCACTATATCTGCGTTTCCATCTCATGTAAAAATCAATGAGGATACTACCAGGATATACGCCTGTCATATAGGGCAATGGCTTTCGTTTATAGAGTTGGCCGGCATTTTTTCTTTTTTTCAGTATCGCCGGAATATGGCTGTATATATAAAAATGAGCCCTTACGATTGCAAACATATTTCCAAATTGTCCCTTTAGCACATATTTCAGGCCAGCCAGGCTATCAAGTATCCACCGGATAAACAATACCATGATCACATCATCTGCCGGGAGATATTTCATCAGCGTGATAAGATTGTTTCTGAAATTAAGATAAACTTTTTGAGGCTTGTCATAATTGAGTGTACCTCCTCCTACATGATATACAACTGAAGAAGGACAGGAAACAATTTTATAATTCTTTAATTTCATTCGCCATGCAAGATCTATTTCTTCCTGATGTGCAAAATAATCCTGATCAAACCCTTCAACCTCATGAAAGACTTTGCTTCTGATAACGAAGGCTGCACCTGAAGCCCAGAATATCTGGATTGGTTCATTATACTGACCAGTATCCCTTTCTATATTATGTAGGATTCTGCCTCTGCAAAAAGGGTATCCGAGGCTATCCATCATGCCACCTGATGCACCTGCATATTCGAAATATCCCCGTTTTGTTTCAGCGATGATCTTTGGCTGAACAGCAGCGATACTTTCATCAGCTTCCATCATTTTTATAATTGGATGGAGCCACTGAGGAGTGATTTCTATATCGTTATTAACGATAGCGTAATATTTTGCTTTTATATTTTCAAGGCCCTGGTTGTAACCACCTGCATATCCTGTATTTTGAGAAAGGGTAATACAATTAATTGCAGGATAAGCTGATTTCAACCACTTTACCGAACCATCGGTGGATGCATTATCTACGATGTATAATTTATTATTACTGTACCTGACAGATTTAAAGAAAGGAAGAAAACGATTAAGGTATTCTTTGCCATTATAATTAAGGATCACTGTTGCAACATCAGCTTGATTCACTTCAGCGCCGCGAAATAAATTTCTTACAGTCACTTCATCTTCATTCATGGCCTGTTTCAAACCTTCCATGGTTGGAAATTTCCGGTCTCCTCTTATAAATTTATAGATCTCAATGGTTATTTCCTGATCATAAATTTGCTTATCAAAATCAAATAAATGAATTTCAACACGATGCTGCGTCGCAGATTCAATTGAAGGGCGCAACCCTATATAAAGCATTCCAGGGTATTCGATTCCATCTATGATGGCAGTGGCTGCGAAAATGCCATCCGGTGGTAAAAGCTTCCTGGGATCTGTAACCTGAACATTGGCTGTAGGGAATCCAATATGATGTCCTAATCGATTACCTGTTACAACCTGCCCTTTGATCATGAGAGGATGGCCAAGAAGCTCATTAGAAAGCTCAATATTATTGTCAAGGATTGAATTCCGGATCAGCGTTGAACTGATTGAATGATCTCTTAATTCTTCTTCTCCAATCTGCACTACCTTGAAATTATTTTCAAGGCCATACATATTCAGAAGCCTTACATCACCTGCACGATTCAACCCAAACCTGTGATCATAACCGATGACTATATAACTCGGATGAAATCTTGATACGAGGAACTTCTCGATATACTCCTGTGCGGACTGCTGTGAAAACTCAATTGTAAAAGGAACAATGACCACATTTGAGACTCCATAACGCCTGAAATATTCAAGTTTTTCATTTAAGGTGGTGATGATCTGGAGATCACCATCCTTGGGATAGACAATTTCGCGAGGATGCGGATGGAAGGTGATGACGATATCGGTGCCGTTAATTTCTTCGGCTAACTGCTGGACACGCTTGAGGAGCTTCTGGTGCCCAAGGTGAACCCCATCATAGCTGCCTATGGTGATAACAGAATTTTTGAATTCCGGCAGTGCTGAAAGTCCCCTAAAGATGTTCATGGACTACAAATGTATCTAATTTGTCCATAATATGTTTTCCATTTCCTGCCAAATGTTTGCTTTAAATATCAATCATTTGGCTTATTTCACTTGTCGTACGGATCTTTTTGCATCAATAAGAAATGCAATCACTTAAACCAGAATACCGTTATTAAGCCAATGAAACGTAGTTTATTGCTCTTTCAGTCTTTTTTGTTGGTTTTCAACCTTCTCCAGGGACAAACCTCAACTACTGACTCTTTGTTGGAAAATATTAGCTTCAATGCAGATGTCATGGTCAATGCGGTCCTGGACCGTCATAGAATCAAGGCCCATGATCAGTTTGAGGAAACTCTGGATTCCCTATTAGCCAGACCAGGATCATATAATCTTCCTTTGGATAGTATTCATTGGATTTCCATCCTACATGGAGATGGTTTCAGAATGGTCTCCTGGCAACTGCGTATATCTGATGATGAATACAAATACGGAGGCTTTATTCAATGGCCTGACAGAATCGTAAGACTAAAAGACACACGACCCTGGGTAAATGGGTCAACTTATAATATTTATTCACCGGATGCCTGGTATGGCTGTATTTATTACAAGATCATTCCTTTCGAAAGTGATGGGAAGAAATATTATGTCCTCTTTGGCTTTAATGCTGAGGATTCACAGATGAATACAAAAGTGGCGGATATCCTTGATCTTAACGGAGATGAACCAAAATTAGGTGTTCCGCTTTTTGTTGGGAATGATAAGGATCGTTCCAGGTTGATATTAACATATGGCGATGTATCGAGTGTTCAATTGTTATACGATCCGGAGTTAAAAGCTATTGTACAGGATCATCTCGAAAGCATACCTGGGATATCACCTTCTGGTGGCGCCCTGGTAGTGTCTGATGGTAGTATGGAGGGTTGGTTTTTAAAAAACGGAAGATGGGTTTACAAAGAAAAGATGTCAGATGTCAAAATGGATGAACCACCGATGACTGACGATCGAAAAAACAGGAAGGAGGATAAGGATATATTTGGGAGGCCGAAAAAACAGTAACCAGTATTCAGTAAGCAGTAATCAGTAAAAATTTAAGATTGGGGTCTCATTACAAAATAAGGACGGAGAAAACAGGCCATTATTTTATGCATGGTACTGTGACAAGTGAAACGAAATACGTGTGGATATGTCTGCATGGTTATGGTGAACTTGGAAAATATTTCATACGGCATTTTGAATTTCTTGATCCCAGTGAGAATCTTGTCATCGTACCTGAAGGAATGAACAGATACTATACTGATGAAAAACACGAACGTGTTGCTGCACATTGGATGACAAGAGAAGACCGATTAGATGAGATAGCTGATTATGTACTTTTTCTCGAAGCACTAAGATCTAAGCTTACATGGGATAAAAACTCAAATCTTAAAGTTATCTATTTTGGTTTTTCGCAAGGGGTCACGACACTTATAAGGTGGTTAACAGCGATTCAACCGCGTGCTGATTATATATTGATGTGGGCGGGAGGTATTCCAGATGATATTGTATTTGATCATTCCAGATTGTATTTCGAAAAAATTAATTCACATTATTTTATCGGCGATAAGGATCGATATCTGAATAATGAAAGCATGCAGGTCATGAAAAAATTGTTGGCGCAAACAGGAATGAAAACGGAGATCCATTCTTTTGCCGGAGACCACAGGATTGATGATGATGTGTTGAAAAACTGGGTTCAAAAAAATATAAATCCGCCTGGATAAAGCGGGTTATTCAAAAGCTACATCATTTCCCCCCGGCGAAAGCAAGGGGCTATTCAAAAGCTTTTTATAAGCCCAATACTTCTATACCTTGTCTGAAAACGACATCAACCGGAATTCCTTTTTTCGCTAGCTTGTCAAGATCGGACTGCAGATCAAGAGAAATAATCCCCTGTTCTTTGATCAATTTTTCCGCTGCTTTTAAATCTCCGTTGCCCTGAATGGTAAGGATGAGATCACTTAATGCTTCTGTTGCTTTTTCCATTTGCACAGGATTGATCTTATAAAAGCCTGTATTCTCATCTTTTTCAAATGCCTTATAATTTTCGAAGAAGTTGAACCGGACCATATTTGCTTTTCCGTGTGCATCGCTCGCGCCAAAACGAACTGAACGAAAAATGCTGGCCATAAATGTGGTGTAGTAATCCATCATATCTCCTTCCAATTCACCTTTGTCATGGAGATATTTAATCATGAAGAGACCCAGGATATCTGCTTTGCCTTCTTCAAGAGCTGAGTGTTGCTCAAGTAATGCTTCGCGAACTGTACCGGATCCTGCGATTGTATTTTTTATACCCAACCCGTGAGCTACTTCATGAAACATGGTAGTGGCAAAAAAAGCGTCAAAGGTGACATGCTTCCGCTGAGAGGGATCAATCAATTCATTACTGATAGGCAGAAGTATTTTATCAAATTTGGCTTTCATCGCGTTTTTAAGCTGAAGGCGACGGGTTCCTTTTTTCAATTGGACTTCTTCATCATTTGGAAGATTGATAGCTATGGTCTTTCCACCTGCATTGGCATCGCCGGCATAATAGACGACATCATAGGCGTTGAGATCGGTATCAAAACCCGGTGTTTCTTTTTTATAGGCGGCACCTACAGGGAGATTTGCCTGAAGATCGGGGAGGAATTGAGCGTAGTGGGCTAATCGCTTACTCCATTCCAAATCCTTCACCAGAACATACGCCTCATGTGTGGCTTTGTATCCAAAAAGCTGATCTTCATATGTCTCAATGGGGCCGATGACAATATCGATTTTATTGTCTTTCATATCCAGCCAGGCTATATCACTGGCCTGGTAATCATCTGTTCGCAAGGCCGTGGCTCTCAATTTGAGATAATTAGACAAGCCTTTATTAGCGGAAAGACCTGCTGCCTGATATAATAAAACTGCAGCTTGTTCATGCTCCTTTTTAAATTGTTCGTGATAAGGAACCGTATAAAGCTGGCCTTCAGCATTTCGTCTGACAAAACTATACATACCTTTTTTGTCATCAATTTTTACACCTTCAAATTCTGCTTTGGTCATGTCTTCAGGATAGAAATTTGCTCCTTCAGGTTTGGCTTTCGTACCTGGAATAAATGGCTTGTTTCCATCAAGTCTATCCCATGGCCCATAGTTTGCCAATACATATGCTTTGAGACCCGGATCTTTTATTGAATCAAGCAATCTGTTTTTATTGCCATATGCCTCATACCAGAAACATTCATCCATTTGCTTCGCGGCTTCAATTAATAATTTAAGAATCGTCTTTTCAGAATCAGACAACATGCTCATGTCTGTCGTCAGCGTAAAAGGCACATACGTACCTAATTTTTTTCCAAGTAAAGGATGGATCGAATCCGGATTGAATAAATCGAGATAATCAGGCGCTTTAGCAGATTCGGGCGTTGTCTGATTTTTGCAGGAGAGAAAGCCAATGAAAAAAGTGAATCCGAATATGATCGAGAGGAATTTCATAGAGGACAATTTATGTAAGCAAATGTAAAAAAGATTGATGCCGGATTAAAGGATACCGGATGCCAGACTCCAGACGCAATAGATGTTTAGTAATTGATACAATCCATTAGAAATTGTATTTTATATAAAATTACGTCCATTGCAATTGAGTTAAAAATTTTATTCAAACCAACTTATATAAGTTCTGGCCTGAATTATGACAAAATGATACGTTTTGTGGTGAGAATTTTCTGATTTCCATCCAGCAGTAACAATGTATAAATACCAGGATTAAACTCAGTCAGGTCTACGCGGTTATTTGCTAAAGGTGCTTTGAATTTTCTTCCTGCGACATCAATCACTTCAACCGAAAAGACAGACTTTGTGGATATAATTTGTACAAAATCATGAGCTGGATTTGGAAATACATCGAAGCGATCTGACTTATCAGCATCATCAACAGCTGTTATAACCTGTTCAATGGTATTATTCTTAGAAAGCAACCATAGTTCGGGATCGATGCCAATCGAATCGACTGAAGCACTACCTCTGAAAATAGAAAATCGTTGGTTATTCGTGGTATGGTTTAAAACAAAAATATTATCAACGCCATTTAAACGTACCAGTATAGGTACCGGCATTTCAAAAAATGATACTGAAGGGTCAGATTGCGTTTGGCCAAGTGTGATAATCAATGAATCAGCCTGCTGAGACCATTGTAAATGATAAGATGGAAATCCCTGTCCGTAATACCAATCTGCTAAAAATTCATGCAGATCAAGGCCTGATTCGTTTTCCAGATAGCTTTCAAATTCAGGAGTAGTGCCAAAGTCACCCGCGCCATTAAGGTAATTACGTACAGCCTGAAAAAAATCATTGTCGCCCATGACCCAGCGTAACATATGCAAAACATATGCGCCTTTATTGTAGCTGAGTCTTCCACTGAATATGCGGTTGACACTGGTCGTATCATCTACGTACACAGATCCGCCGGGTGCACTCATAGCAGAATTGGAGGTTGAAGTTTTCCATTGAGGCCAATACTGGTTTTGACTGAATTCTTCAAGACATAATCCGGCGAGGTATGTTGCAAATCCTTCATTTAACCATATGTCATGCCATGATCCGCACGTGACTTTATCGCCGAACCATTGATGTGCCATTTCATGAGAAATAAGACTGAAGCTGAATCCACCCATAAAGGCCATAGTCTGATGCTCTTGTCCGCCACCCCAACCAAACTGGGCATGACCATATTTCTCATCTGCCCATGGATAAATAATAAATTTCTCATTATAGAAATTCATGATATCGATAGTGCTGGATATCGCCTGCTGACTTTGTGCAAGCGTTTCAGGATAAACATAATTCAATACATGAATTGAATCTCCATTTGGTAAGGGAACATACTGATCAAATGCTGCATAATTTGTGACCGCAAGAGCAACCAGATACGCACAAATCGGATGACGATGACGCCAATGATGGACAAGTTTGCCGCCGACTTCATTTATACTTATAAGTTTACCATTACTTGCAGCAAGTTGATCAAGTGGTGTTGTGATATAGATGTCCATTGAATCAATCTTATCAATAAGATCTTGTTTTCCAGGCCACCAATCTCTGTTGCCGTAAGGCTCAGAGAGAGTCCAGAGAATGGGGGCACCTGCATGTGTACCGGTCTCGAAAGATCCGAAACCATTGGATGGAGGTGTTCCTTCATAGGATACGGTGAGTGTATCGAAATCATCTTCATTCAATGTTTTGTCAAGATCAATGGTGAGCAATTGATCAGCGCTGTGTGCATAAGATAAGGGTACACCTTTGCGTTCCACGCTATTGATGACAAGAGAATTACTCAAATCAAGTACAAGTTGTGTCAGATTGTTAGATCGGCTCCTGAAATAATAGGTAATCACACCCTTGATATATTTTACAGCAGGATCGATTTCCCAGGACATTGTCTGGTAATGAATATCCGTCAGACTTGCGAATTGATTTCGGTATGAAGGTGTCTGAAAATGGGCTATTGCACTTTCCTGTTCTTTGCAGATGATTTCATCCTGATCCCAAATGACACCGGATAGATCAAACTGTGCATTGAGCAGACTGAATGAGCAGAGCGAGAATGCGGATAGGATAATGGCTGTAAACAAAGTTTTCTTCATTGAACAAAAGTACTAGGTTTTGTCCATGAGTACGAGTCACATCCATAAAAGGTATAGGGCTTTACAATTAAAGTTGCTAAATGATGAATTAGCAATAAATCCAGGAAATCACATTAATAAGTTGGACTAAAGGGTGGGTGGGAGACAAAGAGAAGTTGGACTAAAGGGTGGGTGGGAGACAAAGAGCCGTTGACCCACTAAGAATTTAGCCCTTTTGAGGAGTGTTATGAAAATAAACGGTCTGGAATGAATGAAAGGAAAACTTACTCTTCTGTTGCAACAGTAGTCAAAACGTTAACGAACGTACGGTCACGTTTTTTTGTCTGGAAGTTAATAACGCCATCTGTGAGGGCATAAAGAGTAAAATCCTTGCCGATACCAACGTTGCGTCCGGGATGGAATTTAGTACCACGCTGACGAATAATGATATTTCCGGCTACAGCAGTCTGGCCTCCGAACAGTTTCACTCCGAGTCTTTTACTCTTACTGTCGCGGCCGTTTTCACTACTTCCTACACCTTTCTTATGTGCCATGTTATCAGAACTTTAGATAATGTTGTTTATAATTAAATTGCAATGCTATCGATACGGATTTTGGTGTATTGCTGGCGGTGGCCTTTTTTCACCTTATACCCTTTACGTCTCTTCTTTTTGAAGATGATGACTTTATCACCTTTTACATGATCCAGTACACTTGCAGAAACGGATGCTCCGGCCAAAGAAGGTTTCCCAATGCTTATAGTTCCTTCATTATCAGCCAGTAACACCTTATTGAAGGTAAGACCGGCTCCTATTTCAGCATCCTGAAGATCTACATAGATCTCCTGTCCCTGCTTTACTTTGTATTGTCTGTTGTTGACGTCCAGAATTGCGTACATGATATCGGTACTAAAAGGTTTTTGACTTAAATGGCCGGCAAAGGTAGATATATATAGCGGAATTTCAAAATAGATCTGAAATTTGATTTCCAGGGCGAATTTGCCTTAGACAATTCAGGCACATCAGATCAATTCACGTAAGACTATTTCCTTTTTAAGTTTCCGGCCATCTCTTTTGATCACCAGCCTCACTCTTTTTCCAACTTTCTTTTGAAGCATTGAATTGATTTCTTCCAAAGAATAGAAGTGAGCAGGAAAGCCATGGATTTTCACTATTAAATCTTCTGGTCTTATATCAGCTTCTGCAGCAGGAGAAGATTCGATAATATCCTTTACTACAAACTGATTGAAATTGTCGCTAAAAGCAAAAATAATAAGCCCGCTCCGGTCCATCGTGAATGGTCTTTGTTTCCGGTGATTGGGCTTAAGATATAATTGACCCTGTATGTAATCGAAAAAGACATTAAACCGATTCAAAAGCTGATTTCCGATGATGCCATTCCTGAACCTATCCTGATCATCAAGCCAATCCTGAGATATCTCCTGAAAACTGGTTAATACACCCGGAAATTCAAGTTCCCCAAAACGAAGCATATTGATGCGGCCTATAAAACCTTCAAGATATCCACCAAGGCCCATACCCAATTTGCCTCTGATGTAATGTTCAGGTAAATGCAATGAAGCAAGTGAATTGGTATGCAAAAGAAGTGGCACACCTGCACCTGTATCTATCAATAAATCAACCTGAACAACAGTACCATCCTGGAGACTTGTCTCCGCATCGATATAGGGTTTATTTGTTTTGATCCTGATCGGTAGACTCATATACCCTTTTGGAATTTCAAAATGGACAGGATCATACAACGTCATCCGGGAATTGCGGTAATCAATATTGACAATAAGATTTCTGAAAAAACCACCACCTATCAATCCGTCAATAGGAATACCTACTAATTCATCAAGTTTGAAATAGTCTTCTTCCAGAACCAGTAGATCAGAGGCCTTAGGCATTAATCCTTCGAGTTGAAGAGTGGCATTTCGGGATATCAATGCGTAGATTTTACGACTGAGATCTGCACCCATGATTGGAATTCGCTTGTCGTACGTGGCCTGCAACAAATCTGTATATTCCTTTTTGAAAATGATGACATGTTCTGCACCTGTATCATAGATGAGATTCACCGAAAGGACCCCATAAAGTTTGACCTTAAGAATGATAAAGTTGTGTACATAAATAAATGGGATCGTAACCTTTCTATTCCCATCAAGCAATGATGTCTGATCCGGGATAACAGATTGCGCCTGAGTGGTCCTTCCATTGATGACGAGCACCAAAAAAGCAAGTAGTGTTATGTAGCGGATTTGTTTTTCAATCATATTTGTGAATGACAGTCGGCTCTTTGAGACTTCAAAGAAATAAAGAACCGGTTAGCTGAAGGATTTAAGGGTTTTCCATTTTACAATTCTTTTCAGTTTAGACGGTTTCAGGAATTGAATAAAAAAAATAGCACAAGACTTTAAAACAGTTTTAATTTCTTTGTCCGGTCAAGAGCTTACAGATGTTAATGTCACAATTTAAGCTTTATCTTACTATCGATTGATCTAATCTAATAGATGTCTCAACCACTCAAAAAATCCATAAATTTTTTTGCCTTAATAATGATTGCTGCCGGATCGAGCATTGGTTCGGGCATTTTTATCTCACCTTCAGATGTTGCCGGTCAGCTTTCAAGCGGAGCCCAGATTATAGTGGTCTGGCTGATTGGGGGGATAGTGACAATGACAGGAGCCCTGAGTTTCGGTGAACTGGCTGCCCGACATCCAGGAACAGGCGGGGTATACATTTATCTAAAAGAAGCATATGGAGATATGGTTGCCTTTCTCTATGGCTGGTGCAATCTGACGGTCATTACTTCCGGAGCGATAGCGGCCTTATGCCTGGCCTTTGCGCGATATTTTTCTATCATATTTCATTTTGGATCTGGATTTAACATACCGATTGCATTAAGTGCTTTGCTTATTGTCACTGTGATCAATATGCTGGGTGCCAAACTTTCTGCTATATTTTCAAGCACGCTGACCGTAATGAAGGTATTGGGGATAGGGATCATTGTTATTATTTGCTTTTCGTATGGCAGCCATCTTTTAACCAATCTTCATAAAGTGGATGAAGGAACCGTAAAGATCTCTTTTGGGATAGCGCTTGTCGGTGTATTGTGGTCTTATGGAGGCTGGCACCATGCATCCTATGTAGGAGGTGAAGTGAATAATGCACAGAAGGTATTACCAAAAGCATTGTTATTCGGCGCCATCATTATTACATTGGCCTATATCTCTGTAAATGCAGCTTACCTTTCTGTCATGACGACGCGAGAGATCGCCTCCTCGACTGCTGTAGCCTCTGATGCATTGTCCCGGGTCACAATGATAGGGGGGTTGCTTGTAGCTGTGCTGATCGGCTTTTCAACATTTGGAACTGCCGGGATATACACTTTATCGGCGCCAAGGATCTATTTTAAAATGGGGGAGGACAGGACTTTTTTTCCGTGGCTGTCTGATCTTCATCCTAAATTCGGAACGCCTATGAAGGCTGTTTTGCTTCAAAGCTCATGGGCTGCAGTATTGATGGTCTTTTGGGGAACATTTGAAAAGCTGACGACCTATGTTGTATTTATGGATTGGATATTTATGACAATGGCAGCAATCGGTTTGTTTATATTTCGAAGAAGAGAACCTGAAACGAGTGGAACAAAATATAAAGTACCATTCTTTCCTATTGTGCCAATGATATTTATTGGTATATCCACATGGTTTTTAATCAGTACAATTTTCGGAAGGCCGTATCAGGCTGTAGCAGGTTTAATACTTATGGGGATCGGTCTGCCTGTTTATTTTTATTTCAAAAAACAAAATGCAGTATTGTCCTGAATTCATTTTAACCAATCTTTTTTTTCGAAAAATTAAATTGTATCTCTTGTTTCCGTAGGTGGCATTTTTTCAGGTTGAATTGTTGTATTACATCCCTTTTGTAAGAAATAAAACAAGCCGAGCGAAGCAAGAAGCAAAACAATCCAGGGAAGAAATTTTGAAATGCCTGTGGGCGGATTGTACGTCATCATTTCGGAATTGGTCGTTGAAGAAGCCGGCGAAGAAGATACGTTGGGATAGGCAAGTAATTCACTTATGGATGCCGGAATGTTTTGCTTTATTAAATCATTTTGTGCAACCAGCAGATCTTTAGCTCCTGAAGAGCTCAACGAATTCTCTTTCACGAAGCGTCCAAAAAATCCCAATACCAAAGGAGCGACCATCTTAAGTAATGAACTTGAGGAAGATGTCTTTAAACCACCTGCAGCTGATATTGAATCTATCACCGGAGAAAGGTGATTTCCATACAGATAATTTAAAACAACGGATCCTTTGGTTATTAATTCTTCATTACCGGATGCGTTAAAGGAAGCTTCATTCAGCCCATTGCCTGATATAAAATCAAGCAAACTTCCAACACCCTGATCTGTATTGCCCTTCATAATCATTGCGCTGAGTATGGAAGGGATAATAGCATCCATAGAGGAAGAAATACTTTGAGCTGATTCTCCAAGCAGCCCACTGCATTCACGTACCAGCGTGTCTCCGATTGAGTTTTTAAAAAGGACAATTAAATTTGATGTCATAATCCGGATAAGGCTTGTTTTTTGTTGAAAAACTAAAGTTGATGCTCAAATGTAATGAAATACAAAGGTTTAAAGGATAAAGTGCATCCAATCAGCCGGGCAGTTTAGAATTCAATAAAATTTTAGCGTGCATCATATTCTAAACTTCCTTATTTTTAAGTATTATTTTTTCGCCAGTTATGAATACCAGATTTCCCGGAATTGAAAAACTCTATCAACGGGTATTAGCCGAAATTCAGACGGATGAGGAAAAATGTGTGTATTTTCTAAAAATATACAATGATCTCGTTTCGATTTTGACTGATGCTTCGGCGCTTCATTTCAACACATTGTTTGCGCGCGTCAGTTATATAACCTCGCGATACCAATTGACGAAAGCATGGTCCTATGCATTGCAGATCCCGAGAAGGGAATTAAAACAGCGGCAGATGTCAGACCAGGCACTTCTGCCCATTGTAAAAGCAGCTATCGAATACCTGATGGCGATATGCAAAACAGAATCAGCGGAAACAATCGGAAAGAACTCAATCCTTTTTCCCGCTTTACCTAAGTTGCCACCTGCAAGACGTCCAGGGAGATTTAAAAAGAAATTTGCCAGAGTCGTGGCGGTCGAATGGGATAAAGAAAACAAATTACTATCCATCCTTGACGAAGAAGAAGCGGACAAAACATGTATACTTCATTATTGTGTAGAAGGAGTGAATGATATCTTTTCTGACACATTGGAATTAGCCATCAGGGAGATCGGGCTACCCATTGTGTTGGGACTCACGGATATTGATTGTACTGAAGAAAATCAATACATCCCGGGATACATCGTGATCATGCCTGACTTGCTTATCGATGTGACCTCCATTGCCGGCGCGTGGTCTGCAGGACCTGATCCTCTGGCTGTCAACAGTATTGATTTATTTCTGCCTTCAGAAACTACTGAAGCTATCATGATCGGTCAGGTTGCTAACTATTTTCTGGATGAATTGATCAGGGATACTGATTTAACCTATGCGGATTTATTCACCCGTTCTTTTAAAATATACCCGATTGAATTTGTGCAGATGACAGACGCAAAGGTGAAAAACATGTATAACCGCATGCAATCACATTTTGACAATATCATTGTTTCGATCACGGATCGCTTTCCGGTATTGGGCATTGAAAGACAAAATTGTGTCATCGAGCCAAGTTATTTTAGTCCTCAGTACGGGATAAAAGGTCGTCTTGATCTGTACTTTCATCACGAAGAAGAACAAGGTGCCTCAATCATCGAGCTCAAAAGTGGCAAACCTTTTAAACCAAATAGTTACGGACTGAGTAGTTCGAATTACCATCAGACACTTCTGTATGAACTTCTGATCAAGTCCGTGCATGGCCCTAAACATCATCGGGCTAATTATATTTTGTATTCTTCTATGACTGAAAACCCACTTCGTTTTGCAGTTTCAGTGGAGTCCTTACAGAAGGAAACCATTCAAAACCGGAACGAACTAGTGCTTTTACAGTTCAGAATGCTACAATTAGATAGAGAAGGGAGCCGGGATATTTTCGAAGAAATTGATCCATTGCGATATGCTGAACTAAAAGGATTTATTCAAAAAAATATAGCCACATGGCATGAAGTTTACTCCGGACTTTCTCCTGGTGAAAAAAATTACTTCAAAGCCTTTACTAGTTTTATTACCCGTGAACATATGTTAGCCCGGATAGGAAGCGACAATGGCGAAGGCACTGGTGGCCTTGCAGGTTTGTGGCTTGATAAAGTTGAAACAAAAGAAGAGCGATATCAAATATTGCGTGGACTCGAACTGATCCGTATAGATCAGTCAGATACGAATACGCTAATCACATTTTCAAGAAGTGAGCAAACAAATCCACTGGCCAATTTCAGGGCAGGCGATATAGCGGTCATGTATCCCTATGATCCTTCAGGCCAAACGGATCCTACAAAACATCAGCTTCACCGTGCGAATGTATTAAGTGTGGACGCAAAGCAGGTAGTAATCAAACTGCGCAATATCCAGATACATACAATGCAAATCGAAAAAATAAAATACTGGAACCTGGAGCATGATCTTCTCGATAGTAGCTTCAGATCATTGTATCAATCCTTGTGGACCTTTATATCATCTGATGTCACGATACGGCAACGCATTTTTGGCTTGCTCAGACCACCGGACGTAAAGATTAAAAAGCAATGGACTGTTCCGGATGGGCTGACAACAACTCAAATTGATGTGTATAAAGAAGCGTTGGATGCAGGGCCTTTGTATCTTTTATGGGGTCCGCCAGGCACGGGCAAAACAAGCAGGATGCTAAAGAGTTGGGTATGGCATTATTTTTTTCATACCAATGCGAGGATAGCTTTGCTGGCCTATACGAATAAAGCGGTAGATGAAATATGTGAAGCACTACATGATTTAGGAGATGAGGTGACACAACACTACATCAGGATAGGGTCAAAGGCAGCTACAGGAGAACGATATCGCGGACGACTGCTTGATCTTGTCATTGAACCCATGATGAAACGAAGCGAGATCAAAAGCCTACTTGATAACACAAGGATTTTTGTAGCCACTATTGCTTCTCTCCAGGGGAAAAATGAAATTTTCAAATTAGTTGATTTTGATGTTGCGATCATTGATGAGGCATCACAGATATTAGAACCTACGATGGTTGGATTATTGACCCGCTTTGAGAAAACCATATTGATAGGCGATCACATGCAACTGCCGGCGGTGTCTACACAATCGACACATCTCAGTCTAATACCTAAGGGTCAGGAATGGTCAAAACGGATCGGGCTCACAGATAAGGGGATGTCTTACTTCGAAAGGATCTACCGATTGTATTCTGCAAAAGGTTGGAATCATATGATAGGCATACTGCATGAACAGGGGAGGATGCATGCAGAAATTCAAGCCTTTGCAAATATTCATGTCTACAATCAACAATTGCGTTGTATTAATCCGGACGTACAGGAAGCTTCACTGCCTTTTATAACGGGTGATCAAAATAATCCACTATTCAATGACCGGATCATTTATATACCCACGGTTTCAACTTTAGCTGAAGTGTATCTAAAGACTAATCAGCATGAAGCCCAGATAACAATTGAACTCATTGAGGCCTGGCAAAAATTAATTGAGAAGAAAAAATTGGGTTGGTCGATAGGAGTGATTACTCCTTTCAGAGCGCAGATTGCATCTATCCTTCATCTAGCACATCAATCGAAACTGAATATGACGAATGTATCTGTTGATACCGTCGAAAGATACCAGGGAGGTGCCAGAGATATCATCATCATGTCTTGTGCAGTGAATAATCCGCAAAATCTAACCCGGATCATGTCATTGAATGAGGAAGGTGTAGATAGAAAACTCAATGTCGCCATGACAAGGGCCAGGCAACAATTCATACTCCTGGGTAATGAATCAATACTGATCACAGAACACTCATACAGGGCTTTGATAGGGATGGCGGTGATCCATACGCAGACTAAACGGAATTAAATTAATACCCGGCTGCATGATCTTCACTTCTATGATCAGCTGCGCCATGAAGTATTGCTTGATCATCAACCATGACAGCTTCTATTAACCCGAGCGCTTCCAGTGGTTTTAATTTATATCCCATTTTAGAAAGAGATTCGATTAACTCCGGAGAGAAAGCATCTTTCTCATGCATGATTTCATCAGGTAACCATTGATGATGAAATCTTGAAGACTGCACAGCATCGTCAATGTTCATTCCATATGCTGTGGCATTTAAAATAACCTGAAGGACAGTAGTGATGATCGTGGATCCACCCGGTGTGCCCAGTACCAGCCATAATTTTCCGTCTTTTTCTACGATGGTGGGTGTCATAGAGCTGAGCATTCGCTTGCCGGGTGCTATCGCATTTGCTGCAGCCCCGATAAGACCAAAAAGATTTGGTACGCCAGGCTTACTGCTGAAATCATCCATTTCATTATTTAGAAAATATCCGCCACCGGGAACCCAGAGTTTACAACCAAAATTATCATTCAGCGTAGTTGTTACTGAAGCTGCATTACCTTCTCCATCAACTATTGAAAGATGTGTAGTCTCGAAGTGGTCTTTTGAGAATTTGTAAAGTGCAGAATCGATGGTGCCGCTTGACGAAGCATGAAGAGGGTTGAAATCACTGAAGCGATTTTCCAGATAGGCAGAAGAGAGGATGCTATCCACAGGGACACGATAATAATCCTCATCGCCCAGGTATAAAGCTCTGTCGGCATAAGCTCTTCTTTCGGCTTCGACGATGAGATGAATATTACCGGGATCACGATATCCAAGACTATCTACGAGCTTATGTTCAATCATTTTTAAAATCTGGCCCATGACAATACCTCCGCTCGATGGTAACCCCATGGTATAAATATCATAACCTCGCCAATGTATACGGATTGGATTTCTCCATATTGCTTTATACGCTTTTAAATCCTTTTTTGTAATAAGTCCGTGCTTAGCTTTTGAAAACCGATCTAGAATATCGGCATTAGACCCTTCATAAAAACCTGCACTTCCTTTGTCAGCAATAAGCCTAAGGGTGGCACCAAGTTCCTTTTGAATGAGTACATCACCCTCTTTCCATTTTGCAATGGATAGAAATGGCATATCAGGTGGATTTAAACGACTGAATACTTCTTTAAATTCGTTTAAACGCTCCGCTTCAAGCCGGGTAATCTTATATCCGTTTTCAGCCAGGCGGATAGATGGTTCAAGCAGAGCAGACCATGGCAGCCTTCCAAGAGCTTTGTGGGTTTCTTCTAATCCGGAAACTGTACCTGGTATGCCTGCAGCAAGAATGCCTTCCCTGCTTAATCCTTTTATGACCTTTCCTTTATGATCGAGATACATATTCCTGGAGGATGCAGATGGAGCACGTTCGCGATAATCTAATGAAACAATATTACCATCAGCTTTGTGATAGACAAGAAATCCACCACCACCAAGATTTCCTGCTTTGGGATAAACTACTGCAAGCGCAAATTGAACGGCGATAGCGGCATCTGCGGCATTGCCTCCCTGCTTTAATATCTCTAATCCGACCTCTGTTGCCAAAGGATGAGCGGTGACGACCATTCCATTCTTTCCCGTAGCAGATTTATGAATAACGTAGAGAGACGCACCCTGGGATTGTGTACAATTGATTCCCAACACAGCAATGCAAAAAAGAAGTAATACCTGCTTTGTTTTTCTGTTACTCATGAGGCATGATAAAATTAAACTGGTGTAAAAACTAAAAAGAAAGAGTCTTTAGTATTCGTTTTAAAATCATTGAAAATGCACGGCGGCCATCCCTTCAGCATAGTCCCTCAAATCTATTGAACCCTCAGGTGGATAGAAAGCTAATTTTTGCTGTGTATCAATGAAGCCGATGCCATCCTTAAATGCAACACGAGCATATCCTTCTTTGTAATCCCAGGCAAGACCAAAAACATCACTAATTCTTTCCGTTCCCTTTTCGTCTATATATCCCCAAAAATCGCCCTTACTGAAAGCTGCAAGCCCATCGGAAAATTTATTGATCTGATTATATGCTATCGACGATACTATCTGCCCCTGGTCATCCAGCAGCCAATAGCCCTCTTTGGTTTTGCCTGCCCATAAATAATTTCCCAGGTAAATGATATTTATGTAGGAGATAGGTTTGATCGAGGTTTGCTTTGATAAATTGAAAAAGTACATTCCTGCTTTATCCCGGACAGAAATAAGATGCCCATCAGAATCCACCATTTTACACCCGGGTAGATTCGCCAATTCTTTTCCTTCTGTATCATAAGCTATGGCCTCATCAGACTTGTGGCAAAGAATAATATTTTGTTGCCCGGCTATTTTAATAAAGTCAAATTCAGGGTTAAGGATATACGATCCTTTTAAATCGATCAACCCAAGTTTTTCATGGTATTCGACAACACAGACTCCATTCCTGAAATTCCATCCCCTTGTATAAACGGGTTGAATAACAATTTTTCCTGTAGAGTCAATAAAGCCGAAAGCGTCTCCGACTTTTACCCGGGCACGGCCTTCTGAAAAATCATCTTCAGCGGACCAGTCTTCTGCTACCATTGCTTTGCCGTGCTGATCAATAAAGATTGCCGGATGGTCAAATGGAAGCACCCTTGCCCTTTTTTCATGAAAAGCCCAGGCAGATCTGAACACAGGCTTAATGATTTGCTTCCCTTTTAAATTGATAAAACCCCAAAGGCCCTTATGATTCACCGCGGCAAGACCCTCAGAAAATAAACCGACATCATCAAATACGGGCTTGATGGTCACTTTGCCTTCTTTATTCATAAACCCCCACTTGCCGACCGACGATTCATAATCAGCCATGTAGGCTGATTCCTCCTCACTTCCGGAGGAATGATCCTGCCGACATGCAGCCAGCCCCGCACACAGAAAGAGCGAGATAACCAAGAAATCCCTTGCAGGCCAACTGATTTTAAGTAACATCTTGGGACGGGTCAACGTTAATATTCAATCCAGACGCCAAAATACATATTCAGCATGCTTCTATTGCTGTTCCTGCTCTCATCTTTTATCGGGTTCAGTCAACATGAATGGACATGGAGCACCCATCCTGAAGCTCATTTTAAAATACTGGCTCCCTTCGACCTTTCATTGTCTACGAAAGAATTGCCTACCTCAGGTGATCCTATTATATACCATCAGTACAATGGTGGTTCTGTTTCTGATTCTGCTGTCTCTATCGCCCTGGTGATTGATCATTATCAGTTACCAATGACATTAGATTCGGCAGATTATCTTTACCATCGGGAGATTTTTGAAAATGCGATTGACCAATTACTCACCTCGGTGAAAGGTGAATTGATCTATGTGGATTATAACAGCGAATGGGACCGGGATATATGCATATGGAAAGCAGGCTATCTCAATGGCAAAGGCGTGATCCGTGGTCATTTAATTATAACCGGTGATCAGTATTATGGCCTTCAGGCATTTGGCCTCATAAAAAATAATCCAGATGAATCAATGAATAAATTTCTGGACTCTTTCAAAAAAATAAACTGAACATGACATGAAACCGACTCTCATTTTATTTTTCAGTATTGTTTGTTTTGTTACATTATTAAAGGCTAGCCCAAAGAATGATTGGGTATTGGAGATTGAAAAAGAGGGTGTCAGGGTGTATACACAGCTAGATGAATCCTCACCTTACAAGCAAATCAAAGTCACTACGACTATTAACGCATCGATGGATAAAGTCATGGAGATCCTGATGGCCTTCAGTAATTACAAACGCTGGATGTATCATGTCTCTGACAGTTACCTTGTCAATCAACCTGAAGCTGAAACATACTATGTTTTTATTTTGGAAGATGCTGACTGGCCTATGCAAAACAGGTATCAGGTATCAAGGCTGGAACGTCAGCGTTCCTCCACTGAATCTTCTTTGCATTTCAGATCCGTACCTAACTACATTGAAAAAAGGACAGATGCGATTCAGATAAAGCAATCAGAAGGATATTGGGAAGTCCATGATCGCCCCAATCATCAATGTACGCTTGAATATGTCATCATCCAGAATCCCGGAGGCTATGTACCCCCTTGGCTATCAAATTTCCATGCTGTTGAAACGCCATTCAATAGTGTAGTCAAGTTAAAAGAGATGGCAGAGAAAGATAACATCCGGCCATAGGTGAATTTATACTATTCATCATTCTCCATCATACCTTCCAATATTATTCATTTTCAACGCTTATTTATCTAAGTGAAATCGCAACACATTTTTGTTGCGTTGATGATAAAGTAAAGCCGGCCTCCTGACAATTTATATAGAATTTACACCTGATCGACATCGAAACTCGCCTTTTCGTCGTATTAGTGGTAACATTTCTCCTGTTCGAGACATTATATTAGTAACAGGACAGGATATTTTAAACTAACGATCATGATTCAATCACATCTATACACAAACAAAAAGGAAACGGGCCTATTTGCTGAATCTGGAGAATCCGTTAAGCCGTTTTGTCTGCTTAATCAGGGAACCTGGCTTGGAGAGTTGAATCGCAAGGAAGGTTGGATTCATGTGATTGGCATCATGGGTGATGGATGGGTTAGAGTCGAAGATGTTGAGACGAGATCTCCTTTCAATCTTCATGTACAGTGGACACCTGGAAAACCCATTGAATATGTGAGTACGGCGGCATGATACGGTCTTTGCCCCTAAATCCCCTGAAGGTGACTTTTATTTTCTTAATTAAACAATTGCATAAGATAAACAGTATTTGGAATGTAGAAATTAGTCAATAGCTGATGAAAACTATAAGTCCCTTTAGGTGATTTATAAGCCCAAAGTTATTTCAAATGTAGTTCATCACGCAATACTGAATCCTGAGGCTGATTGTGCAGCCAGTAATCCGAGATGATTGTATTTGAAATCCTTGCTGTGGTCACTTCATTGTTTCCGCTTGTTTCTTTCCAGCCGATAATTTTATAGGGAAATGATTTTTGGAAATTGATATCAATAGCTCTCTTTATTTCAGGATATTGAATGGAATATGTGTACTCTGCGCTATCAGATTTTATAGATGCTACAGCATCATAGGCTTTGATAGGCTGTAGAGATAAATGAGAATACATCACTGAAGGAATCATTGTTACATTTCCGATTGGTAGCGTATTTGGCGCTACCCTGATCTTCGTCCATATTTCATCTTCGAGCCATGTGCTGACTAAAGAAAAAGATTTATCGTCCTCAGATTCTTCATAGGACATTTGTTTGACCTCATATCTGTTTCCTTTCCAATTCAATTGCGTGTATGATTGTCCATCCCAATCCTGACAGCTTGTCGAAAGCTTAAATGAACGAGCATGTTCATTATAATCCAGTGGTGTAAATACGGAGCTCATCATTGAGTACTTATTTAATCCAGTTACGAACTCCTTATTTGTATTCAACTTCAAAACTTTGACAGCATCACCTGAATTTCGTTTAGGATCATCAAGTCTGACTTGTTTGGTATTGCTCATTTCTTCTGTTGCGAAAACCAGTACTACACTACCTTCATGTTGAACATTATATCGCGACTGATCTAAGGTATAGCTTGATAATTCACCCTTTCCCTGTTCCCAATATGCTGCAAATATTTTTTGATCAATCTCGGGAATGTTCGACGATGGCTTTGAACATGAAACAACTATGCCTACCAGATATCCGAGTAATAAAAATCTTGAAAATGCCACGATCATAAATATAGAATTAAGCAATAAGCTCAGCGCAATTTCTTTCGGATCACCAGTTTCAATCCGGACCAATCATCAGAAACAGCACAAACTTTAATATCAACGAATCCTAATGGAAAACATGTCTCCCGTACGAGGTCTTCTGTGATTTCGGTGGGTAAGCCGGAAGACTTTTTATAATAAGAGACCCAGACCATACCATTGCTTGTAATTTCCGATCTCAGTGCCGAAAGTTGGTTTTCCAGGTCTGCTAATTTATTTGTGAAGAGGTGTACAAAATCCCATGGCGCAGGAATCCCGGTTGAAATGATTGAACTATCTTTTCCCAGCCAGGCCTTGTATTCTTTAGGAGGTGAAACAGCAATCGCTTTCATACCCGGCTTCAATCCCAATTTTTGTGAAAGTGGTTTTCCAGAATAACCGAAGATGATGGGATCTTTCATTGAGGGTATATGCACTCAAGAGAAATCGAAATTATTTCTTTTGACTTTCTTTCCAGGCTTCCCAGCCGCCTTTCATGACATTGACATCTGTAAAACCATTTTGACGCATGAAAATCCCCGTCCTTTTGGTCTGAGCATCTGCTTTACTGTACAGATAGTATTTTTTACTCTTATCGAGTGCCAGGATATTGTTTTTGAATTGAGGATCGAAGAAATTGACATTAATCGCACCATCGATATGCCCCTGTTCAAATTCAACCGGAAACCGCAGATCAACAATCACGGAATTATTCTTTTTCATTTCAGTTCCGAAAGTAGTGGGCTCAAGCGTAGTTGGCCCATTTTCAACCGTACTCTCAGGTTGGGCACCTTCTTCAGCCTTGGAGGCCTCTGAAGATTTCTTGCAGGACATGCCTGCACCAAGCAGCAGGAGTAAGGCAAAAAGCGGAATAATTGACTTTGCAAATTTCATATTGTAACAATTTATTATCTATCGAGGCCCGAAATTATTATTTTTCCGTCATAGATGGATTTTAATCAGCTTGATATACGAGGATTTCTGATCGGAGCGCTTCCCGGGCGCTTCAATCAATTAAGTCCTTCAGAGTTCGAATCCTTCATTGAATATCTGTTTAAAGTTGATGGATATGAAGTCGAACCGATATCCAGGAAGAGCGATCTGACTGCCAATCTTATCGCCAAAAAAGAAGACACCACACTGGTGATCAGGGTGATGCGATACATGCCTGAACAAATACTCGGCGAATTGGAGGTGCAACAGGCGATCGCAGCAAAGGACTTTTACGAGACGGATCAATCCTGGATCATTACCACTTCCGGCTTTTCTAAAGAGGCCAGAGTGCTGGCCGAAAATGCTGAAATTGAATTGTGGGATTGGGAAACCCTTAACACTGCATTAAGTGATTTATTTTTTGAAGGCAGGAATTATCTTGAATTTTCGGATGCCCCGATACCCCCATCCATTGATACTAATTTTGAACCTGCCCTAACGTTGAAAGCGAAATGGGAAGCCCAGGAAGGCGTGGAAGGAAAATGGTATAACCTCATGCTGACCATATCCAATCCAACTGAAGAGAATCTCTACATCCATCTTGATCTTCCTGTCCTGATCGACAAACAAAAAACACAGATCAGTGCGGACAAGTGGGCTGATGAGGAATTTGTGGCAGGTATGATTTACGCCGGAGCATCAGTACGGACAAACGCCTTGTTTAAAACATCCAAAGTCGGTGAGCGACCTCCCGCAGGTAAAATAGTAGTGACCTGTCATGAACGTGTGCCTCAGAGAACATACCATCTGATGGCAAAATTAAAAGGTGAAGCCTGTTATTTTGTGACGTATTGCTATTCTAGACGAAGTCAGGAATATGAATTGATGACCAGATTTCGTGATCAGGTTCTTTCTCATTCTATTATTGGAAAGGTTAGTATTGATATATATTATTTATCCTCTCCATTTCTGGTGCAATGGGCATCCAGAATAAAAATCATTGACCTTGTGCTCAGAAAACTCACTTCTCTAGCAGTTGCCGGTGTAACGAAATACTATTTAAATAAAACAAGGTTTTGATAAGAATGAAAAAAAGCATTTCATTTTTATTGCTTCAAAAAATATTACCAGTCAAATGCGCAATCAAATAAATTAAATTGAAACTACTATTAACCACAAACTTCCTCACCCGATGGTTGTTCGATGTTCGACTCTGGATTATTGTATTATTCATCATACGGCTTGAGAACATCAATCTTCCGCCATTGGATGAACACGAATGGAGGCAAACAAGCACTTTGGGCGTGGCGCGGGATTATGTCGAAGTAAATCCAAAATTTTTCGAGCCACGAACGATTATTTGTGATAGCCGTGAAGGAATATTGGCACAGGAGTTTCCACTATTTAATTATTCTATTGCTATACTTTGGAAAATATTTGGACACCAGAACTGGTGTTTCCGACTTTTCAATTTGTTGATTGCAAGCATCGGTCTTTTATATTTTTCAAAAATTGCACTCCGCTTTGTAGGTGAAAAAGGATCCTTGTTTGCGACAGTGATTTTTGGCGCATCAGTTGCGTTTATGTATGCGAGGAAAGGAATGCCGGATGTATTTGCTGTTTCACTTGTCATCATCGGAGTAGAATATGGCTGGAGGTATTTGGAAGAAAAAAAATCTTTGCAATTACTGTTATACATACTTTTTTCAGCATTAGGTATGCTTTGCAAAATGCCCGCTGCCTGCGTGATGGGCATTATGGCAGCACCGCTTTTTGCAATCAAAGCAGACAGGAAGCAAAAGCTTAATCTATTGGGAGGTTCCATCATAGCTGTTTGTGCCATGGGAGCGTGGTATTTTGTATGGGCGCCATGGGCTGAAAGAGAATATGGGTTTCCACTTTTTTTTGCGACTAGTATCACCGAAGGTCTCAGCCAGCTAATAGCGATGAAGAATGATACAATCTCCAGGTTTTACCCAATCGCTCTTACGAGTAGAATTGCCTTTGTGTTTTGTATGATCGGACTGCTATGGATGTTTTGGAAAAAAAACAGGCCACTTGCATTTGCATTTGCAGCATCCACTGCACTGTTGTTCGGTCTCATGTTGAAGGCCGGAGGCACGTTTTCAGGGCACGTTTATTATATTATTCCTTATGTACCCATGATGGCTTTGCTTGCAGGCTATGGATTGAGTGAAGCCATAAAAAACAAGTGGTTACAAATAACGCTCTTACTTTTGATTACCATTGAAGCTGTTGTACAACACAAATCTGATTTCTTTATACCCTATGAAGATCTGAAGTTTTTGAAACTGGAAAAAATTGCTGATCAATATGTGCCAAAAGATTCAAGGATACTGGTCAACAATCGTGAAGGCTCACCCGTGATGATGTATTTCGCGCATCGGCGTGGCTGGACAGTCACAGATCGAATGAAAGACTCCTCCTGGGTCGCCGGTGAATCAACTGTAGGCTTGCAATATATTATCATCGAACGATCACGCTGGCATGATACGTTGTCATTTCCCATGCTCTATCAAGACAATGATTTCCAGGTTTATAAAACAATGAAATAATATCTTATGAACAACTCAGTCTACCCCTTTCATCTGGCAATACCTGTTGATAATCTCGCGATTGCCAGGCAATTTTATCACGATGTGATGAAATGTAAAGAAGGAAGAACATCTGAACTATGGACTGATTACGATCTTTATGGGCATCAGTTAGTCATACATTATCAACCAAAAAGTGAACTCCGTGAGCATAGTAATCCCGTAGATGGCCATGATGTGCCGATTCCACACTTTGGTGTGGTCCTTCCATGGAAAGAATGGGAAGATCTTGCTCAGCGATTAAAAGATTCAGGAATTCAATTTATAATTGAACCATACATCCGTTTTAAGGGATTAGTTGGCGAACAGGCCACAATGTTTTTCAAAGATCCGTGCGGCAATGCATTGGAATTCAAAGCATTCAAGGATATTAACCAATTGTTTGCCAGGTGATGATACAGTAGGTTCGCTTTAAGGTGTTACTTTTGAGCTCTTATTAAACTTATCTAAGCCTTTCTCTACTGATCACATGCGTCGAATCGTCCTTCTGTATATACTTTCAGTAGCTTCATTTCAATTGGTCAGGTCACAGGTCACTTCGCATATTGAATTTCAGCGACAACCGGAAAAAGAGCTTCAGGTTATTCAGGTTAGTTGGTCAGATGCTGATAAAAAAAACTGGGACTTGACGAATGATGACAGGCTTGAGATCATGGGTGTGAAAACTAATATTCTTTCAACTTCTCTACCCTTAACGAAAGATCGGATTCCTACTTTTCAGTTTTCAATCAATCAACAATGTGACATCGAATTATTGTTGAACATTGATGAAATATCGCCGTCTGAAAAGATATTTCTTAAGGACTATGCGACGGATGAAATTATTTTTGAAGTTCCTCATTTAAATCATCATCAGTTCCTTACGCCTGCTTTTGATCCGCGTTCAACATATCTCGTCTGGTCCGGAGATAATAATCAACGACATGAAAGTAAATTTTCTATTGATAACATATATGTACACAAACCTGAAGAGGGCAGGGACAGAGGCATTGGTTTTGGAACATCTCTAAGTTGTTTTCCGAACGCAGCCTGTAAACAAGATTCCATTCTTCAATTAATATCCAATACCACTGTTCGTATCAGAATGGTCATGAACGAAGGAATAGGGTGGTGCTCAGGATCTTTTGTCAATACAACACGCAACGACAGATCGCCACTGATCCTTAGCGCATATCACTGCACATTTCAATATACCCCAAAGTATGATCTATGGCGTTTTGATCTTCAATACAAATCTGATTCATGCGCAAATCCAGTAGCTGAACCTCAGTATTTTTCACTCACGGGTTGTCAACTTAAAGCCTCTGGACAGGGATCTGATTTTTTATTGGTGCGCCTCAACAATGATGTTCCTTTAAATCAGGAAGTAACTTTTGCAGGTTGGAATCGTGATTCAATTGCATTGCCGGATACACTTTACCTGGTGCATCATCCAAATGCGGATATCCGTAAATTTTCAACCTGTACAACAGGGGCAGTCATAAATCAGAATCAAATCGGATGGTCTGAAGGATACACGACACCTGGCAAACATCATTTCAGTTTTAAGTTTACGGAGGGAGGACATCAGCCGGGGTCTTCAGGAGGGCCTGTTTTTAATCAGGATGGTTATCTCATAGGACAACTACATGGTGGGGCGATGGGATGCGAAGATGCCAATCATGCTTTCTCAGGACGTCTTGCAAAATCATGGAATTATGGAACGACGGCTGCAACACGTTTAAAAGACTGGTTGGATCCTGATCAGATAGGAGTCACGCAATGGCCTTCGCTTGAAAATATCGTTAAAAATGATTTAGTTGATATACATGGACAGGTGTCTGATCCTTTAGGGCGTCCGGTTAAAAATGTGGAAGTCGTCATCACCGGTTCAACTTCACAAACCATCATGACTGATGACCTGGGTCAATTCAGTCTCTCGGGAATAAATCGAAAAGGACATTACATCATCACACCGAAAAAGGATATTAATCAAACGAATGGTCTTAATGTTCTGGATCTCATCGCCATTCAGAAACATCTTCTTTCAAAAGATACATTTGATTTCCCCTGGCAATATATTGCTGCTGATGCTACTAACAACAATCATGTTTCTGTAGGGGACATTGTATTGTTGCTTCGATTGCTATTAGGCAAGATATCTTATCTCCCTTCGTCACCTTCATGGAGATTTGATCCTCCCGTGATTGAGCTTGATAACTTACCACAGGGATTACCTGCTCAACCTCAATTCACAGGTATCAAAATCGGGGATCTGAATAATACGGCGAATCCAGCGCAGTGAAGATATTTTTGATTTTTGAAAAAGACTTTTCAATAATTTTTTGAGTTTCATAAAATGGTTGTGGTGGCCATGAGGTGGTCAAATTAAATGATCGATTGATGACGAGCATTGCCATCAATACATTCAAACAAACGCCTTTAGTTGGTGATCTGATCTATAGGCGTAAATCCAGTGAATTTATGGAGCTGGATTTTTACTATAGTGGCGGAACATGGCCCGGAGTCTTTGAAATCAACCCGAAAACAAGAATATCCATAAAGGTTTTTAGCCAGTCTATCCTTGAAAAGAAGCCATAGAGAGTCCTTATTGACTAACTTCCGTCGAAATGGCTGTGAAAGGCAAATCTTAACAAAAACGGTATAATTTTGGCATCATGGCCTTTGTGGAGCAACCTGACATCATCACTGCGGCTGAAGATCACGTACGTCACATCTTCGAGCAGAAAATACCATCCGATATCTATACATATCACAATTGGGTTCATACGACCCAGGTACGTGATGAGGTATTGGTCCTGGCCAGACAGGCAGGGATAACGAATGGTGACCTTGAAATGCTCAACCTGGCGGCCCTTTTTCATGATGTCGGCTTTTCAGAAGCTTACTCAGGCCATGAGGAACGAAGTATCAAAATAGCCAGAGATTTCCTTTCTTCTCAGAATTATCCACAGGACAGGATTGAAACTATCGTAAAATATATTGAAGTGACCAAGATTGACGTGAAGCCCAACGGCAAGCTTGAGTCCCTAATGAAGGACGCGGATACAAGTTCACTCGGCAAATCGCATTTTCAGATTTATACGAATAGTCTCAGAAAGGAACTCAACACACTCCAAAATACGGTCTTGTCCAAAAAAGACTGGGCAAAAACAAACCTTAGATTTCTGGATGAACATGAATATTACTCCGAAGCCGGAAGAGAAAGATACGCTGAGAAGAAAGCAGAAAACAGACGACTTCTTGTCAATGAATTAACACAAATTGAAGTGAAACCTGAAGAAAAGGATAAGGTGGTGAAGCCGAAGAAGGAAGACAAACTTAAAACGATTTCAAATAGCAAATCTGCTCAGAATCAATTTAAGACTGCGCTTCGTAACCACATCGCCCTGAGCTCCATGGCGGATAATAAAGCCAATAACATGGTCTCCATCAATGGCCTTATCATTGGTTTTGCACTTCCTTTGCTAGGTAAGGAAATTGCGCATAATAAATATCTCCTTATCCCAACAGTGATGCTACTGATCGTTACGCTTTCGTCAATGGTCTTTGCTATACTGGCTACGAGACCGATACACATGAAAGGGGTCAGCAGTATGGAAAGCATCCTGAATAAAAAGTCTAACCTGTTTTTTTTCGGAAATTATTGGAGGATGTCTTATGATGAATATGCCAATGGTATGAACGCGACCATAGCCGATGAAGAAATTATGAATGCAACGATAATGCGTGATCTGTTTTTTCTTGGAAAAACGCTTGGGTTCAAATACGCCTACCTGCGCTATTGTTATAGTATTTTCATGTTTGGCATTATCTCCACGGTACTAGCATTCGTTGGGGTGTTTATTTTCCTATAAGATGAGATGACTTTATTTAAAGCTTAGTCTGTATATTTCTTTAACCCCCGAATTTACTTTAACTCTTTCATCAAGTCGCTTTCCGACGAGCCAGATTATGTGTTCTTTTGATCTCAGTACCATGACTTTATTTTTTTCATGTTGTTCTAACTTAAGATCAACGAGGTAGTCCTGAATTTTTTTGTTTTTTCCGTGCATACCAATGGGTTGAAAATAATCGCCGACTACTATTGAGGTGACTTCCAGAGGCCAGGATACATTGTGCAGATCAGCAAATTCAATGTCCGGATCTGAATCTATGGAAAACATATTGCCGGGTATTACTTCAATAGTTAATTTATGATCTCCAATCTGAAAAGTTCCGGGTGAATCGATAAGAACAGGATGAAACAATTCTGTAGCCTCAAAATAAAAGCCATCAGAAGTTCTGGAAAGCCGGAAGGGATCATGAATCAGCACCTTACCGGAGTCAGCAAGAGATGATGTGATAAAATCATAACTCAACGACCACGGAAAACTTTTTTCTTCGAGCCATTTGAGTAAAAAAGCATACCCTGACGGTTCAACTTTAATGTTCCAACCTCCTGCATCCGGCAACAGATTATTTCTTTGCCAGGTTTGATATGTATCATCCCATGCTTCCCACTCCAATTCAATTCTTTTCTTTTCACTCATCATTACTGCACTAAAGTCAGGATTGAGTTCAAGCAGTTGAGGAATTAAATGATGCCTGATGCGGTTTCGTTGATAATCATCCGAATCGTTGGATCTGTCAGTTCTATGTGGAATATGGTATGTTTTGGCAAAAGACTCGATTTCGTTTCTGGAAATATCGATCATAGGTCTGATAAAATAATCGCGGCGGACAGGTATTCCTCTAAGACCTTTTATACCTGTGCCCCTCAAAAGATTTAAAAAAAATGTTTCCATGCTGTCATCCTGATGGTGAGCAGTTGCCACCCAGTCAAAAGATTCGTTTTTTACAAGTTCTTTCCACCAGTCATACCGGATATCACGAGCTGCTGATTGAGTATTTAATTTATGGATGGCTGCATATTGTTTAGTATCTGCAACATATTCCAGGTAAGGAATATTTTGTTCTCTGCACCACGAACGTACAAGTGATGCATCTTCATCCGATTCCTTGTCCCGGAGTTGAAAATTGACATGTGCTGCAGTCGGATTAAAGTTCAGTTCCTTCATGATGGCCAGCAAAACCATACTATCTACTCCTCCGCTGACGCCAACTAAAAGTCTGGATGCGGGTTTTATCCCGAGATCTCCCAGTTTTTTTCTAACCTTTTGGAACAATGAAGAATTATGGATGGACGTTTTCAAACTGAAATTTATAAATGTGATTTTAGAGGATATATGACATATTTCTCACAGATGTATACATTTGTGTCCTAAAAATAATGGTAATGAGATCAATTCAACTGTTTTGCTTTTTAATCCTGTCCCTGGCATTTGCCGGATGTAGTCAGAAACCAGCTGCAGATAAAGCTGCAAATATGCCTACAACTGAACAACCATCAAAGCCATCTACTCCTGCTGATAAAAGCGAAGGTGGTCATGATTATACCTTTCTCACGGTTAAAATGCTCCAATATAGAGCTGCACTTGTTCCCGGTAAAGATCCAAAAGAACAACCTTTCAGTGGACATTGGATAAAACTTGATTCTGATGGCACCTTTAAGTCAGGTATATATGACAAACAAACGCATACAGGTAAGTGGACATATAACCATGACGCTACTACATTGCTGCTTCAACCTGATACCAAAGATTTCAAAACCACGGAGTGGAAGGTCATATTCAATGATGATATGATCGTATTCATCGGAACGGCTTCATATGGTGATAGTGGGACTCAGATACAACTGACGCGTATTGACAAGTATCCCGAGAAACAGTAACGAGTAACGAGTGACGAGTGACGAGTCACTGTATTCAGTATTCACTTAGATGACGTGCATAAAGGAATAGATCCAGGAATAAATTTTAATGCATACGGTCGCCGCGCAAGGCTAATGATTGCATGATGCCGGATTCGAAATCGAGGTATTCCTGCCAGCGTGCTTTTACTTTTGACTGATCCCCATATCGGTTGGCGAGATCAATAAAAAGCCTGTAGTGACCTGCTTCGGAAACCATAAACCCATGATAAAAATCCTTAAGCTTATCGTCTGATAGATGAAGTGACAGAAGCCGGAAACGTTCACAACTTCTGGCTTCGATAAGTGCGAACACAAGAAGCTTTTCAACAAGATGGTCTTCTCTGGAGCCTCCTTTCAATTCAAATTGCTTTAGGAGATTTACGTATTCGTCTTTGCGCTGTCTTCCGAGCGTAAGTCCACGTTTTTTCAATTCTGCGAGGACAAGACGGAAATGTCCCCATTCCTCTGTTACAATTGGTGCGAGCGCCTCGACCATTTCTATTTTCTCAGGATATGTCTGAATAAGTGAGATACAGGACGTAGCTGCTTTTTGCTCACAATACGCATGGTCAGTCAGTATGTCTTCAAGTGTAATTTCTGTAAGATTGACCCACCTGGGATCTGTAGGCAATTTTAATCCGAGCATTTTATCAATTTAGTATTACTTCTGTTTTGCCATCAGGCAGTTGAGCTGATCCATGAAGAAATCAATTTTATACACATCATAATCTTCATAGCCCGTGCCCCATAGAATTCTTATTTTATCAAGCGGTGATGATGACAACAATTTAATTTCATCTTTTCCCAAAGCATATTGACCTGAAAAAATAGTATTTCCACTATAGGGATCAATATGGCCCCGGTCGGATTTCAAATTATAAAGAGAAACATATTTTCCATTAAGCAAACGAAGTCGTAAGAGGCTACCTGATTCAAGTGAACCGAAGTTGCCCTGTGAATGTGAGCTTGCGATTTGAAAGTCAATGGTGAAATAAGTGTAGGCTCCCATTTTCGAAAGTTTGCCATAGCACGTGATGAGTTCTTTGCTTTTGAAATAAGGTCTGAGGTCGGGATCCGTATCTGTAAAAATAAGACCCGGCTCAAGCTCCTTTCGATGAGTGCCTGTCACTGTATCGATTGTGTCCGTCAGAAATTGACAGGAGGCTGATTCCGATTTATAAGGCTGTGGCATTTGTTCTTTAGGAATACGCATGCTGGGGGTTCTTGCCGAAGAAAGTCGCTCGATTCCTTTTGTACCTGAAGTTGCATCTTTTTTCTTTGATTTTACTTCCTTTGTCTTTTTTGAAGATGCATGACGGTCATCTGATTTGCCGGAAGGGTCAGGTTTTAATGTAGCCCCGGATGTTTTAGTTGGATTCGATATAACAGATGATTCTTTATTATTTGTGCGATCTGTCTTCGAGAGATCCTGCATAGTATGATTCGGATCATAAGTAGCCAGGTAGTTATCAAATCGGGCATTCAATTTTGGAAATTCCTTTTTAATCTTCTTTGGTGATTGATTGGCAGTTTTCTTTGATTGGTCTACTAATTTTAGAATTGCTTTCTGCCTGAGTTTTGCTGTACGAAGATTTTCAATTGCCTTTTCATAATTCTCATGCAGTAAGTCCAGCCTGTCGGATTCAATCATTTTTTTATCCGCTTCAGCGTTTTGCACCAATTCCCCGGCCTTAAATTGAGCATTCGTTGCTGTTCTGAATTGGGCTTGTGCTTTTTTTTCCTGATCTTTTATTTTAAAAAATAATTCATTCCATTGCCTTAGGATATACTCTTCCTCTTCTGCAGGGTTTCGCTTTACGTTTTCCTCTATTTTATCAGATGGGTACCTTAAGGTCTCAGATTTTTGCAGGTTTTGACGCAACAGAATTGAATCTCCTGCATCTGCCAATCGCCAGGATCCATCCGGATACATGATCAGGCGTTCTCCATTACCATTGACAATGACACGCTGGGCCTGATCCGTGTCGAGGAACGTAAGGAGCAATGTTGACAATAATAAGAAACGGAGGATTAGCCCAACATTCATAAAATCGGTTCTACCTGAAACATCAAAAATAAGGCTTTGTTAATAGCCATGCGGTGGAGATCACAAAGCAGATACCCAAACTAGCTGAAAATCCAGTAACTGTCAGGGAAAAAAAGACAATTTAGGATGAATGTGTACCTTGCGTCCCCATTAAACAGACAATAATCTAACTAATTATTGCGTATACACAGACTTAATCCGGCCACGTCATGGAAACAGTACAGACATATATTAAGGCGAACCAGAAACGATTTCTGGACGAATTGATTGAATTTCTCAGAATACCCTCTATCAGTGCGGATACGAAGTACCAGGGAGATGTGCTGAAGGCGGCTACCTGGCTGAGTACAGAATTGAAGAGAATAGGCATGGATGGGGTGGAAATCATCCCGACAAAAGGTCATCCTGTCGTATTTGCAGAAAAGAAAGTATCGGAGCACGTACCGACTATCCTTGTCTACGGACACTATGATGTTCAGCCGGTGGATCCCTTGAATTTGTGGAATTCACCTCCATTTGAGCCTGTGGTAAAGGATGAGAAAATATGGGCCAGAGGTTCTTGTGATGACAAAGGGCAGGTATATATGCATGTCAAAGCACTTGAAGCTATGATCGCGGAAGGACAGCTTACTTGTAATGTGAAAGTTATTTTTGAAGGCGAAGAAGAAGTTGGCTCTGTCAATCTTGGTGATTTTCTTGAGGCGAATAAAAAGAAACTCAGTGCGGATGTTGTGCTGGTCTCTGATACAAGCATCATTGCCAATGACGTACCCTCAATAACCACTGGCCTTAGAGGATTGAGTTATGTCGAAGTTGAAGTGACCGGTCCGAATAAAGATCTTCACTCGGGTGTATATGGCGGTGCTGTGGCCAACCCATGCAACGTGCTTTGCACGATGATTGCAGGCATGCACGACGAAAACAGGCATATAACTATTCCCGGTTTTTATGAAGATGTTGATGTGGTGCCTGATGCTGAACGACGAATGATGAATATGGCACCGTTCAATGAGGAGGATTATAAGCAAGCATTGAATGTCAATGCGTTATTGGGTGAAAAGGGCTATACTACACTTGAGCGTACGTCGATCCGACCCACACTTGATGTGAATGGCATCTGGGGAGGATATATTGGGGAAGGTGCAAAAACTGTACTTCCATCAAAGGCCTTTGCAAAAATCAGTATGCGTCTGGTGCCTCATCAGGATTCAGACAAGATCACTGAACTCTTTTCGAATTACTTTAAAAGTGTTGCCCCTCCTTATGTGCAAGTCAAGGTCACAGCATTGCATGGTGGTCAACCTGCGGTAACACCGACTGACACAATTGAATACAAAGCTGCTTCAGCTGCGATGAAAAAAAGCTTTGGTAAAGAACCACTACCTCAGCGATCAGGAGGAAGCATTCCGATCGTTGCACTATTCGAATCAATACTAGGTATCAAAACTGTTTTATTGGGATTTGGTCTGGACTCAGATGATATCCATTCCCCTAATGAACATTTTGGCCTGTTCAACTTTTATAAAGGCATCGCGACGATACCTTACTATTACATGTTTTACGCTGAAATGAATAAAAAATGAAAACACTTTTCTCTTTCGTATGCTTCATGAGCATATATGCATACAATGCGAATGCACAACAATTAAAAACGGCAAATGACAGCTTAGCCTACAGCCTCGGTGTCATGGTAGGTAAAAGTCTACAACAGGAAGGATATGCCAATCTTCCGATGGACATTTTTACTGCGGCGCTTGTTAACGCTTATAAAAATGAACCCATATTAATGTTACCTGAAGCTTGTCAGGCATTTGTTCAGAAGGGTTCAACACAGATGAAGATGAAACAATATGAATCAAATAAAGTAGCCGGTGAGCAATTCCTGGCTCAGAATAAGACCAAACCGGGTGTTACATCACTTCCTTCTGGTCTGCAATACGAAGTCATCAAAGCTGGTGACGGCGCAAAGCCAAAAGCCACTGACGAAGTACTGGTACATTATCATGGTACGCTGATCGATGGAACCGTATTCGATAGTTCAGTAGACAGAGGTCAGCCGATTTCATTTCCATTGGATCATGTCATCGCGGGATGGACCGAGATACTTCAGCAGATGCCTGTAGGTTCGAAGTGGAAAGTCTATATTCCGTATAACCTGGCGTATGGTGAAAGAGCTGCAGGACCAAAGATCCAACCGTTTTCAACATTGATTTTCGAAATCGAATTGTTGGGCATCAACTAATCATTCTTTAATTCCGATGTGATGTTAGAGATTGACATCATTGCCGTTGTCCCGGGTCTCCTTGAGGGGCCCTTTTCGCATTCCATATTGCACAGAGCTGCTGAGAAACAACTGTTGAAGATCAGGGTGATAGATTTGCGTGAATTTGGTATTGGTCAATACCGGCAGATTGATGATTATGCTTTTGGTGGCGGAGCCGGCATGGTATTGATGGCACAACCTTTGGCAGAAGCGATTCGTCATTTGCAAAATGAAAATGTATATGACGAAATCATCTACCTGACACCTGACGGAGAGACCTTAAATCAATCTATTTCAAATCAACTTTCACTGAAATCAAAATTGCTTTTGATTTGTGGACATTACAAAGGCATTGATGAACGCATCCGTCAAAAATTTGTAACAAGAGAAATCTCTATAGGTGATTATGTCCTAAGTGGGGGAGAACTTGCAGCTGCTGTGCTCGTAGATACCATTGGAAGACTAATTCCTGGTGTACTAAACGACGGTTCATCTGCACTCCTTGATTCTTTTCAGGATGATTTGCTTGCACCACCTGTATACACGCGTCCTGCAGAATGGGAAGACATGAAAGTGCCTGATATATTGATAAGTGGCCATGAGGCGAAGATTGATGATTGGCGTTTCCAGCAATCTCTGGACAGGACGAAAGAAAGAAGACCGGATCTGTTAAAAGATGAATCTTAAACATCCAATCATCCGTGTGTTGCCTCATGTTGTTGGAGAAAACTCCAACAACGGCGAGCGGTGTTGGTGAGAACTCTACCCATTGCAAACGATTTTTTATAAAACCGCTGCAGGAGTTTGTTCCTGCAGCGGTAATTTTAAATGTTATTCTTTAATTATTTTTTCAATCCGTACGGGCATACCATTGTCGAGCACTTTCACAAAATATACTCCTGTAGGTAGTTCGGAGATGGATAGTGAATGTGCATCCAAACCAGGTAATACTTTTTCAGCGCGCATCAATCTTCCGTATAAATCAAATACTTCAATCATGCCGGATTTAGGATGTACACCTGTAAATCTTATGATCAATTCTCCTGTAGTCGGATTAGGATAGATTTGGATCCTTTGTTTTTGAGGTGGATTATGCACGGCCACAAGGGTTCCATTGATACATAAATTGTCCAATTGAACATAAGTAAACGTCTCCGCTCCGCCCTGATCATTACTAAGTGCATTTGTCACATAGATATAAGGCCGCACCAATACACCTGGGAATCCACCACATGAGTCAACGACATCCCAATCACTGAGGTCATAAGGGATTTGCACATCAAGCCAGGTTGCTGTATCAAGTAATGCGAATGGAATTGAAGCTAAAGGATAACAATCGGGGCCATCGCAATGATTCAATTTCACTGCAGATCGGGAGAAGGCGAGTTTCATACTTTCTTCCTTCTTTTCTTTTCCTGCTTTTGCAAAAAATATTCCTCCGGGTGCTGAATCATTGACAGCAATTCGCACGGTGATCATGCCTTCAATTTTGGCAAGGCATACCGGTTCTATTTGGGTTAAAATATCAGCAGTATCGAGATTACCAGAGAGTTGTATAGTCCAGCCATCAAGGCTTTCAAATTTTCCTTCATTCACTTTTGGATTTCCTGAACTGGCTTTCCACCCATTCGAATGTCCTCCAGAATTGAAATTACCAGCTATTGCTCCTTCATTGAATGTAGGGTTGTTAAAAATAGAATTAACACAATCTGTAGGATTATTGCAGTTGATGGTTACATTTTGAATTGTGGTGTAAGAATCACACCAGGTACCATCGTCCTGATACCTGTTGCTAACCATAACTATCTTATATGTGCCGGAGCCAGGGAAGGTGTAACAAAATGTATTATTTCCTTTACTGAAACCTAAAGCCGAAGAATGATATATGTACCACTCTACAGTTTCGCAATCACTCAATCCAATCGGCGTAAAACAGACCTTACAGGATGCAGAGGATAGCACAGTTGAAAATCCTTTATTGGCTGCGGTCTCGAAATTAACCGCATCCTGGAATGTACATGGGCAAACATTCGTACATGGAGCATCAACTATGAATTTGATGATGCATGGACAAGCTTGCGTGCCGCAATGACCAATCATCGTCAATGTGTAAATTCCTCCCTGAAGGAAATATAAATTGGAAAAGGATATCCCGAAATATGGATTTGCAAAATCAAGTCCTGATGCAACCGTACCACCATCCGGTCCCTTTAGATCCCAGTCAAAAGGTGCATTTTCCGGACAATGGGATCCCTGACAAGTAAATTTTCCTGTCAATGTATATGAATATCCAGAAGGAGGACAATCTAACAATACAGGAGGACCTCCGCATGTCAATGGCTGACCTGGTCCTCGTTCAAACCGAATAGCCATATCACTAAATGTGCCGCAATGACATCCATCACCACAATTCACTGTCACATTAGTGCACATTTGTTTTCCCTGGCAACCATCAAAAACGGTAACACAAATCTGATACGTCCCGCTATTGCTAAATGAAAACGTCCATGAGCCACCCGGATCTGTAATAACCTGAGAAACAGGAAATCCACCTACGACATACGGCGGTGTACCAAACCAAAAGCACGAATCAAACTGTGGCGCTGTAACAGTTACAGTACAACCATGATTGACTACAGTAAAGCCCTGATTAATTAATGCAGCGAATTCAAGAGAATCCGTACAACAAGAATCGCTGCATTCCGGCATGGTAAAACAATACGTCTGTGAATTTGTGCAACAGTTGAGCTCACTACCTGCTGAATTTTCGTGCAGCGTGACTGTAAAACAAATAGTTTGGTTAGCAGACAAACCTGAAATATATCCCGTTTGAACCGCTGAAGTCTGACCGGGTAATAATGGTGGAATATTGAAAGTTGTCGATGGTAATATGCTGCCGGGTGGATTGAGTGCACTCAACTCAATTTGATTAGCCGTAAACCCAGGATTAGATCCTACAGCAGTATTATTGGTCACCTGAAAGGAGAAATTATAAAATCCAGGTGATTGCGGATCACATTCAACAGTCCAATTCGTCAGGGCTGCGCAAGGGATGTAGACAACAGGTTCACAATCCAGGTGGAGAGTATCCTTACAAATGGTTTTCCCATTCGGTCCAAGCCATGTGAGCACAATGACCTGAGGCACCTGAGTTGGTAAATTAATACCCGATAAACAGAATGTAGGAAGCATAGATGTTGCTCCTATAAATGAGCCGGGAGGTTTGGGCGTAAATACAACTTGTGTTGAATTCGAAGCGGATGACCAACCTGAACTAAACGGATTGACAATTGCACCAAACACGACACCTGGTGTAATAATGTTTAATTGCACACCAGTGAAAAATGTATTTGAATAACTATTGGTCAATGTAACCTTCCAACAACATGTATCTCCGTTTGACTCCACAGGATTTGCATTAGCAGAAAGGTGACTACAGATACACTCCGGCATGGTCACACATCCCAGCATCATGGTGTCTGTGCAGCAAGTGGTTGGATTGATTTCAGGGTTGATAAGAATATTGCTATTGTGAGCCGTTACAGAATAACAAATCGTCTGGCCATCAACAGCACCACTGATGAGTGTCATGAATCCACATTGCATTTGTCCGGGCAGAAGATTATTGACAGCAAAAACGGAAGGTGTAAATGTAATCCCGGGAGGAGGATTCAACTGAATGGAGTTGACGTTCCAACCGATAAGCGCATTGGACATTATACAAAATGACATCTTGTACTTACCATTATCAGAGCACTCTACTGTATCTGTTAATTTAAGACATTTGGGTTTTTGCGAACAATTAAAATTCAGGGTATCTGTGCAAACAACAGTTTCACCCGGGCCATAATACTTGACAATGATCTGTTGATTAATCACATTCGAGTAATTTGACAAACAGAATTTGATGAAGTCATTATTTCCAACCGGTGCGAATGAACCCGGTGGGCCAGGAGGTACTACAGAAATAAATTGTGATGCATAACCAGATATCGACCATCCATTAAGTGCCCCTACAGCCGAGATACTCACTCCATTGTTGGAGCATAGTTGAATACCCGTGAAATGATTTGGCGATTGATTGTGTAAAGTCAAAATGAAACAACAGCTATCTGTTTGTACCGGAGAAACAGTTGAAGTCACGCTGATGGAATCACAAACAGAGGGTTGTCCCATGCATCCGCACTTGAGAATCTCAACATCACCGAGAAGGATCTTGTCATGCGAACAAATGTCATTGTCGAGATCGACCAACAGGCTGTTTTGCCATACACCTCCACTGATTGCTGATAAGCCCTGCAATCCATAAAGCCATGTATAAGCATTACCAGGTTGTGTACATAAATTGCCGGGGTAAGTAAGATGATTCATAAGAAGGTCACCTGTACACCACGTAAACCGATCACAATCTGGTTGTGAAACAAGGTTTGGGTCAAAGCTTGCGTAACCATAATCGCAACCTCCGGCACTGTTAGATCCACTGTTGTTCGTGCCAATACGATACTTTAGGTTTGTATTGCTTGTTGATATCGCAGTGTTGCCAGGCGTCTGTGCCCAGGCACCAGGGACGACTGTATTGAATTCGTATTCCAATAGACGGGAGCTGTGCGCGTAAGCATAAAAATTATTTGTAAATGCTCCTCCACAATCTGTCGACATCGTTCGCTCAGAAAGTAACATCCTGCCTGTTGCAGAAAAAGCAATGTCAGAAACAGGATTTGAAAAAGTTGATGCCGGAAAAGAGGGAATTGTAATTTCCAAAACTTCTCCACCTGAAAACCGTGTTGTGGCATTTCCAGAAGTTGCTAAAAATTCACCGGCAGTATTCAAACCAATCGACCATATTTCATTTGATTTAGAGGGATTGGGTCGTCCGATATCTTCTTTCCAGGTGGCGAAATAAACTCTGCCATTGTAATAAGCTACACCCCATGTGCGATCACTCAGCGCAACAAACGAAGGATCACTTCCGGGACCGGAAGCGGCCGGATCAACAATACCGAAAGGATCAAAGCGGCTCTTTACCTGTCCACCTTTGACACGATAGATCATCCCGTCTGCGTGGTTGGTCACGAAAAGTTGGTCGTGCAGCGCATCATAACCAATGTCACCTAGTGCAGAACCATTATTGGGAATTTTTGTACCATTCGCTACATAAGAACCAGTGGTAATGATTGGTGTCGGAGTGCCTGTAAGATGATCAACTTTGTATATAGTACCCGGGCCGGAAGTAGTAAAAGGATTATAAAGGAATGGAGGTACCGGAGGCGTGCAGGCATTTACGGTTTGGCCACAGGCATAAATAGTTGTTGCAGTAACGTATACATCATCAGATAGATCGATAGCGATACCAAAAACCTGCCCCATGTTCTGCGGAGTCCATTTCGGATCTGCATATTCTGATTGACTTGCCTGTTGCCACCATGTACCCTGAACTGCCGCACTTTGGTCACGTACATCAATGAGGGCCATCACAGGAGCATTTTGATTCACACCTGAACAAATATCAGTCGGCGTATTATAACCTGAAAAGCAAGTCACCACTGCCATTCCACATTTAAATATGGATGGGTTACTCTCACACAGAACAGTAATATTAAAAGAACATGTTGTTGTATTACCACATCCATCCGTGGCAGTATAAGTAATTGTTGAAACACCCTGATTGAATGTCAATCCACTGGCATTGTTTGCACCGGAACCTGTTGTTGCACCAGTGATTGTATACGTGACAGTTGGTGTGCTACAATTATCTGAGACATTTGTGGGTTGCAGATTGTTGACGACTTTAGAACAGGGAGCAGGGGATGCGACTGTCACCGTCACGTTGGACGGGCATCTGATCATCGGTGGCACATCTTCAAATGTCTGTACCGTTGTAGGGCAGCTGCTCGTATTCCCACACCAGTCTGTTACAGTCAAAGTCACAGGGAAAAAACCACAACCATGAAACATGCTTTGGCTCACACTCATCGATTGCAGAAAACAATCATCAGTAGAACCACCATCGATTTGTTGAGGTGTAATGAGTGCATTGCAATTGGCATCCAACGTCACCCCGATCCCCAGGCAAAGTGCAACTGGTGGAACGTTATCAGCAATCGTAACAGTCTTGCAGATCGTGCAGGATGTGATTGGATCTCCACCGCTAACGGTCAAACAAACTTTGTAAGAATCACATTGATTGAAAGTGATCACAGGATTTTGAGCAGTTGAAGTAGAAGGACTACCACCTGAAAAAGTCCATGACCATGTAGATAAATTTGGCAAAGTGGATTGATCAATGAAATTGACAACTCCGCAATCAATCTCATAAGTAAAATCAGCAATGCATGGGCTTGGACTACATACTTCTGCCTGCTGCCAGTTTAGTGCCTGGAATATTGTGATATCAGTACCTGATGGTATCTCTTGAAATAATGCCAGAGGAAGAATAGGACCACTTCCAAATGGGGTGAAGAATTGAAGACTTGCTACATTCTCTGATACATTGCACGTATTGAGTTGTGCATCACTTAGAGAAAAGAAAGCACAATTTTGTCCAAATCCTCCGGGGATATTTCTGCCATCCGTATAGGCTATCTGACCATTAGGCATGGGCCATGATGAACCATTGGTAAAAGAAATACCCGTGTTCAGATATCTTAACCAATCCAATACTACTCCTACATCCGTTAATTTCAAAATGGCGTCCCTGCCGGAGCCTCCGATATTGCCTCTACCGGTAATATAAATTTCACCTTCACTTTGTTCCCATACCTGGTTAGCTGCGGTGAATTGCGGAATTTCGCCCGCCCAGATCAAACCAAGATCTGAGGCAAATTTCATAACCTGTGCATTGTTTGTTATTGTTGTCAGCGTTGCATAGATATCACCTGACTGTGTAGTGGCTATATCTGTAAAAGTTGCATCTGGTGCATCAAATTGCACACCGGTTAACATAGTTCCGGCATTGTCAATGAGAAATATGCATTCCTTTCCCACGTGGCCTTCAATTCTGTTATTTCCTGCTAATAACATTGCGCCTCCTCCTGACAATTCAAGATCACGTGCAAAATCGTTATCAAGACTGCTCTCATATTTCTTCTTAAAATTGAAGATCCCATTTGCATTAAGGTTAAGCAAAACCACATCGTTGATCGATGGATCACCATTTTTACTTTGCGTACCAAGCACGTAGTATGGGAATGCTGCATTTAAAGGATTAGGATTTTTGACAATTCTGGTGAAAGAATTCTTACCTGTACCAGGTTCAAGATAAGAACGTAGCCAGGTGAAATTGCCTCCACCTGCAGGTGTAACCAGACCTATCAGGCTTTTACTCGATGCATCTAAAGGTAAAGTCGATCCCACTACAAGGAGGTCACCAGTAGGTGTGAGGACAGCATCATTCCAAACGGAAGCTGCGTTGGATTCAAGTGTCCATTGATGCAGTCCATTTGCATCAAGACGTGACACGGTGGCAAACTGAGGAGCACCTTCAGTCGATTCATTTTGCCCCAGCACATAATAATTTGATCCATCCTTGATGACTTTTGAAAAACTATTGTCGAGGTTGGTGCCATATGCTCTTTGAAAGTCCTGTGCCTGGCTTTTTGTTAATGGTACTATGACCAATATGCAGAGTGTCAAAAATCGCAAAGCAATTTTGCTGGTTGTGTTTTTCATTTTGAAAAGATTTAAATGGCTAAACTATTGTGCGCTTGTAATGGATCAAAAACATGATAAATAAAATCACATAAAGCAGAGGGATAGCTTTACGGCAGTGGCCTCAATGAGAAAAAATTCGGCGCGGCACAATTGTTTGGGTAGTCAGCCAGAGGTTAATTATAAGAATTATTCCTGAGATTTAGAAATACTACCCTCAATAAGGTCAGCTCATTCAAAGAATTTTTGATTTACTAAATAAAATTCAAGGTCTTTAGCTTTAAAAATGGACGTCCGAAACCAGACTCTACGAAAATACAGGAATTAAAAAAGACGATCCGTTATTCAGTTTATTATTATTTTGCTCACTAAACGGAAACCATATGGAACAATACTATTACACTGATGGCAAAGAACGATTCGGTCCTTTCACACTGGATCAATTGAGAGGACGAAACATTGGCCTGGAAACGCTTGTATGGAAAGAAGGGATGCCTGATTGGGTTGCTGCCAAAAATGTAAGTGATCTGGAATCTCTTTTTCAGGCTGCTGATAATTTTCAGCCACCAATTCCTAGTCCATATACTCAGCCTTATCCTCCTGAAGCACCACCGAAAAACTGGCTCATCGAATCTATTTTGATCACTATATTTTGTTGTCTTCCGCTGGGGATCGTAGGCATTATAAATGCCACTAAGGTTGAAACGCTCTGGAATACCGGTCAGAGAGATGCTGCATTAAAAGCAAGCCAGGAAGCCGGTAAATGGGTGAAAATCGGTTTTATAGCCGGTATAGTTGTTATCGGTCTTTACCTGCTTTTGGTCTTCTTTGGAATTATGGCAGGTATTGGTTCAGGTATGTCTCAATAATTGAAAGGCAAACATTTTTTTTGGTTTTTGTGTGGGATACTCATTCTTGTCCTTTACGGGATGTATAATCCTGAACAATATTTTTTTCCCTTATGTCCATTTAGGTTTTTGACGGGATGGCTTTGTCCTGGTTGTGGTTCGCAACGGGCGATGCATCAAATTCTGCATGGTCATATCGCAGCGTCAATGAGACTAAATCTATTATTCATTCCTGGGATTCTTTATGTCGGTGTTGGCTATTTGAGTCCGGTATTATTTCCAAAGTCATGGCCTGAGATGAGAGGAAGGTATTATGGATTAAAGGCAGCTTATGTTTCTCTGATGGTTATTGTGATTTTTTGGGTGGGGAGGAATCTGATTTGAGTGAATATTTTTGATGATTGTCGATAAATCAAAGACCCTAAAAAGACCGTAAAAGGACGCTAAAATCTCATCGTGGCACGACTAGTCGTGCCACGATGTCGTAACTGGCTGATAATACACATAGTTATAAGTGGAAAAATGGTGCACATAAATGGCCATTTTTAATCAAAGATTGGTTCTCCTACTTCAATACAATTTTTGCCAGTAAAGAACTAGCCCCATCAGGTTGATTACTTTTGCTTCATGAAACAATTTCAAACCCTGCTACCTGAAATGAGAGGTGAAGTGCTGATCCTTAATCTCAACCGCCCCGACGCCCTCAATGCACTGAATTCCACCATGTTCGATGAGTTGGATTCATTCTTTTCTTCAGAGTATAAAGAATATGATGCCAATTGCATTATTATCACAGGTAAAGGGGAAAAAGCTTTTGCAGCAGGCGCTGATATCAAAGAGCTGCATGGACTGTCCAGCGCACAAGCAGAATCATTGAGCCGTAAAGGTCAAATCATCTTTAGTAAAATAGAAGAATTTCATCTTCCTATTATCGGTGCGATAAACGGTTTTGCTCTTGGCGGGGGATGTGAATTGGCTATGGCGTGTCATATCAGAATTGCCTCTTCAAAAGCGAAATTCGGTCAACCTGAAGTTGGATTAGGCATCATCCCGGGTTATGGAGGAACACAAAGATTGATTCAACTCATCGGCAAAGGAAAAGCAACAGAATTATTATTGACAGGTGATCTGATCAATGCAGAAGAAGCTCATCGTTTAGGACTTGTAAATTATGTTACCGAACCTGAACAACTGATGGATCGGGCAATGGAAATAGCTGCGAAAATGCAGACAAGAGGACCATTGGCATTAAGCGGCGTGATCAGAAGTGTCAATCAATATTTTTCATCGGCACATGAAGGTTATTTATTCGAAGCGAAAACATTTGGTGAAGTAGCATCGACTGAAGACTTTGCAGAAGGAACAAAGGCTTTTATTGAAAAACGAAAGCCTGTATTTCAGGGGAAATAATGTACGAATTCCATAGTGATAAAGAACGATACTTTGATATTCAGTATCGTGTGACGAAGGACTATATACTTCCTTTCATTCAAAAACATGCGCCTGGAAAAAAATGGGACCGTGTCCTTGAGATCGGTTGTGCTGAAGCCGGTGTCCTGAAATGTTTTCTTGAAGAAGGTTCTTTCTGTACAGGTATTGAATTGTCTGCTTCACGATTGGATACTGCAGAAAAATATCACGCAGAAGCACTGAAAACAGGACGCATAGAATTTGTCAACCGCAATATTTTTGATATTGATCCTGAACAAGATCTTGGAGGCCGCTATGACCTGATCATCCTGAAAGATGTCATTGAACACATCCCGGGTCAAAAAGAATTCATGCATCAATTGCCATCTTTTTTAAATGAAGGCGGCTACATTTTTTTTGCTTTCCCGCCCTGGCAGATGCCTTATGGTGGTCACCAACAAATATGCAGAAGTAAATTTTTGAGCAGACTGCCTTATTTTCATTTACTGCCAAAACCCCTCTACAAAGGAATATTAAAACTTGCCGGAGAAGAGGAACTCACCATACAAGATCTGATGGAAGTCAAATCAACTGGCATCAGTATTGAACGATTCGAACAATGTCTGAAATTCAATAACCTCAACGTTGCAGGCAAACAACATTACTTCTTCAACCCTATCTATCAATATAAATTTAATGTTAGGCCTCGCATTCAATCAGGTTTTCTGAGTCGCATTCCCTGGTTGCGAAATTTTTTCACAACAGGGTCGTATTACTTGGTGAAAGTTTAAAAATGAGACAAGGAACCCATAGCGCAAGCTACAAACAATCAATTTGTGAATATGATTGTCTTTGTAGTGATAGAATAAATACTAGACGTTCATTTGGTAGATGAAATCAAGAATTCAAAGATTTGTATTAAATTTTTATTCAAAATAATACATATAAATTAACAATGAAAAATTCTGATGTTATAATAGCCCATCCCAATTCCCTTGACAAGCTCCAGGCTCTTAAAGAATTTATGCATGATCATCAGATTCCTTTTGAGTTGGCCGTCATTGATACGCCTTCAAAAAAAGAATTCGTAGAAATGATTCTTCAGGGTGATGAAGATAAAATGAATGGAAAAGGGAGAAAAATATCTATAGAGGAATTGGAACAATTATGGAGATAGTCCTTCTTCGGGCAGCTGATGAACATTTGTTTTATTGGCAAAAACGAAACGAAAAACCATTCTAAAGAAAATATCCACTCTCATAAAGGCAATTCTTGAAAATCCTTATTCCGGAATCGGAAAACCTGAACCTCTAAGATACCAACTTGCCGGAAAATGGTCACGTCGTATTGATTCTAAAAATCGAATTGTTTACCTCATAGAAAATAATACACTCTACATTTATTCACTTAAAGGGCACTACGAATAGTATTTTATAAGGAGAGAATTTTATTTTTCTCTCATATTTTTGGTGCTGTTTTTTCCAAAATCGCCTGAATCGAATTCGCAGAAATGCTATGATAATTCGGTTTTGCTTCATCAAAAATACTTTTCGCTTCTTTATACATTCCTTTTTCAGTTAATGCAGTATAAAGCGGTGTAAGGTATTTTCGTCTGCCTACGTTGACCAAAAATGATCTTATCTCCGGAAGAATTTTTAGACCATACCCCTGGTTGATAGCCAGTTTGAACCAAGCATCTTTTAGTTCACTGTTGTTTGATGCGGTGAATCCAAAAGAATTATCAAGATCAACCATATCAGCCTCCGCTAAACTATCCGGAAGCGCTTTAATAAAGTGTAGCCATTCATGCGTACTCCAGTTTTTGGTCTCAAGCTTAGAAGCCTTCCTTCCATTCACAAAAAAAGTAACCTGCGTATCAACCTTCATAAAACGATCAGCATTGAATGTAGGGATGGTGTCCGGAAGTCCCGGCTTATAGACCCATGCATCCACATTGACATACAGGTGATTGGGTTTAATTAAATTTTCATCCAGGTAGGTAAGGAATTTTTCCGTCGTCATGGATTGAAATTTGTGATCAGCAAAATATTTCTTAAGGAAGGCATCAAATTTTTCTCGACCCGCTTTTTGTTCGAGCATGGTCAGAAAAAGAGCGCCTTTCTCATACGCGATGCTTGTCATCCCGTCATCAGGGTTCCTTCCGGCCAGATTGAGAAAAAGATGAGTATCCTCAGGAGACAAATCTTTCAATTCGGCTTTCAGATCCTGCAATCCCAATGTAGCAAGCATGTCACTATAAGATTTGTCATACAGCGCTTCAATAATCCGTCTTTCAAAATAATCTGTAAAGCCTTCATTCAACCAGAAATCATTCCACGTAGCATTAGTGACGAGGTTTCCAGACCAACTATGTGCAAGTTCATGTGCGATCAGGGATGTCAGTGATTTATCACCAGCGATGATTGTTGGTGTCGCGAATGTAAGCCGTGGATTCTCCATTCCACCAAATGGAAAAGAAGGAGGCAATACGATGACATCATATCTTTCCCACTGATATGGGCCATACAACGATTCGGCAGTAGAAACCATTTTTTCCACATCTGCAAATTCATCAGTCGCTTTATTCAGCATGCCGGGCTCTGCATATACACCTGTTCGCTTGTCAATCGATTTGAATTCTAAATCTCCAATCGCCAGCGCAATCAGATAAGAAGGAATAGGTTGATCCATTTGAAATGTATATACACCATCCTTATTTTTTTGCTGAGGGTTCGTAGCGCTCATCACAGCCATCAGATCTTTTGGCACAGTTATTTTAGCATCGTACGTCATTCTGATACCCGGGCTATCCTGTATAGGAATCCAGGTGCGTGTTAGAATGGCTTCGCCTTGTGTAAAAAGATATGGATGTTGTTTGCCTGCAGTTTGAGAAGGAACAAGCCATTGCAGAGCTTCAGATGTAGGACGAGTAGAGTAGGCGATGATCAGTTTTTTTGAATCATGACTTACAGGTATGCTTAGTGCCTGACCTAACCACTTATCATCTTTTCCTAATGTAAATGGTGTATTCTTTCCATCGAGAGTTACCTGATGTATATCAAGATCTTTTGTATCGAGGATGATAGTGTCTGCGCCTTCTTTTACTTCTATATCATACGTAGCCGTTCCGGAAAGTTTCTTTATTTCAAAATCAGCTGTAAGCTCGAGTGATAAATGTTTCACCACGGCTTGGTCCGGTTTTGCATTCGAATGGATGTCGTTCACGATTGTGTTTTTAGAGTCCCCTGTTGCTGTTTCACTATTTTCCTTGCAGGAATGAAGTACTAGGTATGCAAACAGAAGAAATAAATAATAGAATTGAGTTTTCATTTTATAAATAGTATAGTGTTGAATAATTTATATCGGATCAAATCTGCGGCCGGTGCGGTCAATGATCATATTTCCTGCCTGCTGGGTACCCATCACGAATATATCGTTGATATTGACATGTGGAGGCCTGGAGGCTATGAAATAGATACTTTCAGCGACGTCCTTTGCTGTAAGCGGGTTAAAGTCATTATATATTTTCGCTCTTTCTTCATCCCATTCAAAACGGACACGAGCGAATTCCGTTTCTTCTACATGTCCCGGAGATATCTGTGATACTCTCACATTGTGCACATGCATTTCTGTACGTATAGCACGTGTAAAGCCATCTACTGCAAATTTTGTAGCACAATACACATTGCCCTTTGGATAAACTTCTTTACCCGCTGAAGATCCCAGGTTGATGATATGACCTGATTTTCTGGCGACCATACCCGGACTTACGAGACGTGTCATATACAAAAGACCTTTGATATTGGTATCAATCATCTCATCCCAATGTTCGATTTTACCTTCATACACATAATCAAGTCCACGCGCCAGTCCTGCATTGTTGATCAGAACATCGATAGGTTGTGAAATCGATTCCATTGCTTTCTCACATTCACTATAATGCCGAACGTCAAAACAAAGAAGCGTAACGTTGACAGAAGAGCTTTGCAGAATTTCTTCTTTGACTTTATTAAGTCTGTCTTCCCTTCTTCCGGTAAGTATTAAATCGTAACCATTAGCAGCGAATACATGGGCTGTGGCTAAACCAATTCCACTTGTAGCACCCGTGATAAGAACACATTTATTCATGTACCTGGGTCATTTTTTTTACCAATAAATCAAATTCATCTTTGAATTCCTTGTAACCAGATGTGGCAGGACCTTCAAAACCTGTGTGGATGGAAACCACTTTATCATCGGCATCAAGGAAAATCAGTGTTGGATAGGCCATGACGTTATTTAGCATAGGCAATACTAATGACGCCTTTGCTTTATCATTTGATCCTCCATACAAAATGCTATATGGAATTTTTAGTTTGTCGCGATAGGTTTTGATGGCATTGATAGCTTTAGCTTCATCCGTATGTCGTTCGAATGAAATACCTACGATTTCAAATCCGGGTTCAGGGTGCTTCGCCAGGTACTCAAGAAGGAAATTAGTTTCATCCCTGCAATTGGGACACCATGTGCCCATGATCTGAATGATTTTAGGCTTCCCTGCATACCGGCCTTTTGAAATATCTACAATATTCCCTTCCGGATCAGGTAGAGCTATCGTGAAACGTTCAGATGCATCTTTCATTTTAGTTAATGAAAATGGATCTCCTAAGTCCTTCGCCTGTAACGTATCATTTCGATGTCCGCTCCAATATGTTTTGTAATGTTTACCCGACCTGTAGATTCCTGTCAATGATCCATCAGGGAGAATTTTAGCTTCATACAGATATGCATGAGAGCCATCGAATGTTGACAAGTAAAGTCTGTCACCATTCACTTGTCCTTCAAGAAATCGGTCATCACCAGTATTTGACATAAAGGTGCCAGTCAGTTCATTTCCATTTTGTTTGAAATCTCCGATGGTTTTATATGGGTGATCGGTCTCTTCTTCAAATGTACATTCCCACTTTCCTGATAGATCTGCTTTAGGTGGATCAGGGAGTTGAAAGAAACGATTCGTATGACCATTAAGGGCTTTAAATTTTATCTGATAATCTTTTCTGTTTCGGGCTACCCAAAAGCCTTCAATGGCATCTTCTTCGTATTGCGCTTTGATATGTGAATCGTAGACAGGAAAATCAATCCACAGTGTATCACGAGCAGTTCTTCTGTCTGTGCCCATCCGAATATCATTGACGATGATCCTTTCTTCCCCATTGTGAATGACAATATGGAATGAATCAGGTGTGTCATAAATAACTTCAAAATTGAAAGGCAATTCGCCATTTGATTTTTCGTCAAAACCGCTCAGATCATCACTCAGATAAAGTACGCCTCTCCAGATTCCCGGGGGTAGCCCTTTGAAAGGCGCTCCAAGTTTGAGACAAGAAATTTGTGTAAGGACTATAAAAAAAAGAACAAGAATGATTCGCATCCGATTATGATTTTTCACCAACAAAGTGATGATCCTTATCCCGGAACAGGATGTTAAATGTAGTCAGGCTACCATAGATACGCGTGATGTATTGTTGCATATCGATTTTATCTTCTTCACTCAGCTTGGTATGGCTGTTTATTTTCTGTTCAAGCACCCTGATCCGGTCTCTTAACATAACAATTTTATGAAAGAAAATTTCGATAGGCAAATCTTTCGGTTTGAGTGAATGATCGTATGGCTGCATCAAGAGTGTTCCGCCTTTCCACTTGTCTCCTATAAGGACTACTTCGGAAATATCACTCCACTGACGAAGAATCTTCATGAGCGATTTCTCAGCTTCTGAAAAGCTGACGGCTTCTGCAGTTTCAATACGCTCGATCACATCCCATTGTGTATAATCCTTCCCAACATTTTTAAGGCCATAGACCATAAACGCTACCTCATAGGCCGCAGGGTGAAGCCTGATGATGACACCGTCTCCATATGCAGGATGTTTTACTCTCGAACCTACGCCGAGCAATTCTTTTTGTTCAGACATTTATTCTCTTATGTTTTAATTAAGGTATTTGTAGCAAAAATACTTTACTCTGCGGTTTAATCTACATCTCAGGTGGCACTAAGTTGAGAAGTTCGCTCCGATAAAGGCCATTTCATTCCTTTTTTTGCCAGCATCATATCTATAACGATTTTAATCCAGACGACAATGCAAGGAAAAGCTTTTAATACATATGGCTTGATGATTTGTTTACGGAAATCATGAGGAAAAATATCAGTAGCGGATAATGACGTCAATATTAGCGCTAAAGCAAACAGACTGATATTTACTATCGTCGGTTTTCTTGTAAAAAACCAGATCAAAACACCGGTCATAGCAATGATAAATGTAGGTGACTCCGCCATATGATTGAAGATGACGATCCAGATCAATAGCGAGGAGAGTGCAAGTAACCTGAAATTGAAATCTCTATACATTTTTATTTTAGTGAATGGCAGGAGGAAAATCAATGCTCCTGTGATCAATATCCAGATTCTATCCGGTTGAAAATGAAACCACATTTTTAACCATCCAAACACTGAATAACCATAGGCAGTTGGCGGTTGATCGCTGGCAAGCAGATGAAGCCAGCTTTCATAAAGATTGATAAGACGCACTGGATTCATGACTGAAAGCGGCAGCAACAAAAATATCAACCCCCAGAATAATGTATATAGACCCAGTCTCAGCTTCTGTGGATAAAAAAGGAATAAAGAGAACCCCACGACGCCAAAAAGTTTGATATAGACACTTATCATTAAACAAAATGCGGCCATGAAAAAATTATTCCGTTCGCAAAGACAAAAGGCAAGAATGATCAGACCAGCCATAAGGCCATTTGATTGTTCATTCTGCATCGAGGTCATTAATTCCGGAATACACACCAGCAGGATCAGACCTTTCTGTTGAATCGTCAGCTTGGGTAGATAGTAAATAGCGAGTACAAGGATCAAGGCATTAAGTGCATTCCAAAATACTAACCCGATGGTATCAGGAAGAACGGCAAAAAAGCCAAAAATCAGCGAAAATGAAGGACTGTATTTAAAGAGATCCCAATGTTCAACAGGATAAGGAATGTATAAATCCATTCCATTGATCAGATGATAAAACGATTGTTTGAAAATTATATAATTATTATAAGCAGTATAATCCTGCAAACCTTCCTTAATGGGTGCCAGCGGTAGCAAAAGAGCCTGGATACTTGCTCCGACTGCCAGGACAAGAAAAAGGACAACTATAAATCTAAAACGGGTGATCCATTTGATGAATTTATGCATAATGATGATAGCATTGAACAAAACCGATACCTGGGCTTACCACTTGTTTCGATTTCAGACAATGAATGTATATGATTTTACTGTGGCTTGAATGCCTGTAGCATTTGTCTTTTGCCTGGTGCGCCCGGAATCCTGGAAACCAGGTATCCGGAGTGTTCCATATTTCGTCTGACATCACCTTTGGCACAGTAGGTCACCAGGCATCCTCCTGAAGCAGTTGCACGATAAAGCCTGTCAAACATATCCTGCCCCCATAATTCAGGCTGTACTTCCGGAGCAAAAGCATCAAAGAATATGCAATCGAAATCTACCTTATCAGGCAAGCTATTCCACGAATCATGACGCTGGAAAGTGAAATACTCCGTATTAAAGGCACGTGTCTCGTGCATTTTTATCAAAATATCTTTCTGATCAGGAAATGCCAGGTACCCCGGATAGTCTAAATCATTGATAATAGAAACCTCAATCGGTAAACATTCCAAACCGAAGTAATCAACTTGAAGCTGATGCTTTTGGGAAAATAAAAATGCCAGGAAGGCATTCAGTCCGGTGCCAAAACCAAACTCAAGGATACAGATCCTTGCTTTGTGAAGTTGAGTATCAAGACATTTCTGCCGATACGTATGCTTACTCTCACTTACCGCTCCGTATAGAGAATGGTAAGTAGCCTTGAACAGCTTATTGTATAGGGTAAATGAACCATCACTTGTCGGGACAGCAAATAATTCCTCTCTGCCCAGAAGTGGGGAGACGGATTCATTTATCATTGGGGTTGGTTCTAATTTGAGGAATAAACCTCAGGATGATTTGTAGGCTGAGCGTTTATTCAAAAGTAGCCTTGGAAGACCAGACTGATGTTAGCAGGAAGGTGCTGCAGGAACTTCAGAATTGGCATCAACATGGAAATCACTTGGACAGCCATATCCTTTATTGCAACTTGTAGTCATCGTGACACAGGCAACAAAACCAAGGAGAATGAGGAGGTACTTTAAAGATGATACTTTCATGTTAGACATTGCTTTAATTTGACCCGGTTTAATTACCGGATACACTCTAATAATCGTTTCGGGGGCGAAATTATTTCATTTGAACCATTTTTTTTGAAAAAAGTTGCTCTAAAAGCCTAAATCAACCTGTTATGAGGATTCATTTCATTGCCATCGGGGGAAGTATCATGCATAGTCTGGCCATAGCGATGCATGACAAAGGCCATGTAGTCAGTGGTTCGGATGATGAGATTTATGAGCCAAGCCGGACAAGACTACACCAAAAAGGATTACTTCCAGACCATTTTGGTTGGAGACCTGAGGTAATTGACTCCTCCATCGACCTGATCGTCCTGGGCATGCATGCCAGGAACGATAATCCTGAACTCCTGAAAGCAAAATCGTTAAACCTTAAGATCCAGTCCTTTCCTGAATTCATTTATGATCTGTCCGTATCAAAAATCAGAGTGGTGGTCGCCGGAAGTCACGGAAAGACTACAACCTCCGGAATGATCGCACATGTGCTTCATGAGTCTGGTGTTCCTGCAGATCGTATGATCGGTGCGTCGATAGGCACATTGGCGCCTGTAGAAATATCTGATGCTGGCATCATCATTCTTGAAGGCGATGAATATCTGAGCAGTCCGGATGATACGCGGCCAAAATTCCTTCATTATCATCCGCAGATCAGTGTGATCACCGGGATAGCGTGGGACCATATGAATGTATTTCCAACATATGAATCTTACATTGAACCGTTTCGTCAATTGATCCGGTCACTAGGCAGAGCAGATACTCTTTTCTATTGTGCAGATGATGCTGATCTTGTAAAGCTGGTAGATGAAACTGTACATGCCTGTATCCTAATTCCGTATAACACACAACCTTACCAAATTGAAAATGGTATTGTTTCGCTGAAAAGTAGTGATGGAGTAGTGTATGATTTGAAAGTTTTTGGCATCCACAACATGCAGAATATCGGAGCAGCGTACCAGGTCATCAAACAATTAGGAATTTCTGAAAAAGATTTTTTCAAAGGCATTAGCTCATTTGGAGGAGCAAATAAAAGACTTGAACTTCTTTATGAAGGCAAGCAATTGATCTCCTATCTTGATTTTGCACATGCTCCTTCGAAAGTAAAAGCAACAGTCAATGCAGTAAGAGAAAAGCATCCTACTGCATACATTATCGCATGTCTTGAGTTGCATACGTTCAGCTCACTCAATCCGGATTTCCTTCCGCAGTATAAAAACGCTTTGCATGATGCCGATGAAAAAATCGTGTATTACAGTCCGCATACACTAGAAATAAAAAAACTCCCTGATTTATCATCAGACCAGTTGGCAGGTTATTTTAATTCCAATGATTTGAAAGTTGCCATGTCTGGTGCACAACTGGAGAGTATCATAATTGGTCTTGCACCAAAGAAGAATACGGTCCTTTTGTGGATGAGTTCTGGAAGGTTTGATGGATTGGAATTGGGAGAAATAGCGGAGAAAATAGACAGAAGCATCGGTAACTAAGCGATCTTAAAACTTAAGTCCCAAATTTCAAAACTGACAGTGTGGCACACTTAGGTGTGCCACACCTAAGTGTGCCACACTGTCCTAACGTGCTGATATTCTGTGTCTCCAGATAGTTATGCACATACCATTGTGGAAAACGATTTTGGACGCATTTTTATAAACAAAATCTGATCAATTCGAAAGTTTCGTTATGATTTCATTCATTGATAATGCATCATCAAGCGAATATTCTCCAATAGCTGTCCTACGCAATGCAGATAAATGTGCACCACAATCCAACATCGCACCGATATCATGTGCCAGCGAACGAACATAAAAACCACTACCTGAATGAACTTCCAGTGTGATTTTTGGAGCGTTGTATTCAATGATGCTGATCGAATGAACAGTCACATTTCGAGGTTCCAATTTTACTTCCTTTCCTGCACGGGCTAATTCATACAAAGGCTTACCCTCTTTTTTAATAGCTGAAAAAGCAGGAGGCAATTGTTGGATATCTCCAATGAATGTTTTGAAACAAGTAATTAGATATTCGAGTGTGAGCGAAGGCACTTCTTTTGTGAAAACCACTTTCCCTTCTGCATCATAGGTATCCATTTCTACCCCGAGGGTAATTTCTCCGGAATACTTTTTATCCAGTCCTTGCAGATGATGTAATTGTTTTGTCCAAGCACCCGTGCAGACAACGAGCAGGCCTGTTGCCATCGGATCAAGTGTGCCGGAGTGACCTATTTTGAATTTCTTCAGATTATATTTTCGTCTGACAAGATTTTTAATCTTATTGACCGCATCGAATGATGTCCAGCCTTGAGGTTTGTCTACAAGTAAAAGGGCACCTGAAACAAGTTCATCTGATTCAATCGATTGGAGAATTGAAAGCATCGGGATAAGATCAGGTTGTCCACACAAAAAGACGCAGAATAATAGCGGCTAGACCAATGGAAATACAATAAATACCAAAATAACTGAGCTTGGCCTTCTGCACAATTTTCAACAACCACTTAAACGCGAAAATCCCGACAACGAATGAAATGAGAAAGCCAAGAAGCAATGGAAGTCCTTTTGATTCTGCCATAGACATTTTACCATCCAAAATGTCTTTGGCCATTTCACCAAATAGCAGAGGCAAAACAATGATAAAAGAAAATTTTGCTGCCTTAGACCTATCAATCCCTAAACCAACCGATGTTGCTATCGTAGAGCCAGATCGTGAGATGCCTGGAAGAATGGCAATCGCCTGGGCTATTCCAATCATAAATGATTTTGATATCGTTATTGGTTTGTCTGAATTGGGCAGGTAATCAGAGATGATCAAAACGGCTCCATTGATGCATAAGAAAAGACCTACTAATACAATTTGCTGATTGAACATAGATTCAATAAGTGGTAAAAATCCAAGGCCTACAACCACTGCCGGAATCATAGAGACGATCACCATCAGGACGAATTTTCTTCCTTCAGGCGTAACCATATTTTTAAACACATCAAAAATAGCTTGCCTCAATACCCAGAGTATTGCGAAAGCTGTCCCAAAATGTAAAACGATCGTCATAAATAGGCTGTCAGCACCAGAATCAGAATTGCCAAGAAGCCACTTTGCCAGTTCAAGATGTCCATCACTACTGACCGGGATAAATTCAGTTACGCCCTGTACGATGCCAAGGATGATGGCTTCAAGGTATTCATTCATATAGTGAAGACAGGGTTATTTCTTGAAGATCGCGTATATCTCAGTGGCCAGACCCGCGAGGATAATGATAGGTGCCAGTGTGATACGTCTTGCACTGTAGATCATACTTTCATCCCATTGATTAGGATCTTTCATTGAACCACCCAACATGAGGATCATCCCCAATGCAATTAGTCCAACCCCAATAGCCATAAACATATAGTTGTTTTTCGAAAAAAGCAAAGGAAAGCTGGCTTGTGGCTTTACAAATGTTCTTCTTTGTGAAGCACCGGCAACAGGCTTATTGACAGTCACTTTCTTTTTGATAGGTTTTGGATCCTGACTCATATCGTATATATAAGAAAAGCCAAAGATATATTTATCCAAGGGATTGATCGACTCCTCATGATTAATTAAGGTTTTTTAAGGTTAACGACTAATTGTCATTCTCTGAGGTTGCTAAATGAAATAATCTAATTTTGTCCACGTTTTTGAGCATTAAACCTTATTTCACCTTGTCCATCAAAGTCTCACATCTTACAAAACTATTCGGCACCCAGACAGCGGTGGATGATGTCTCTTTCCAGGTAGAAAAGGGCGAAATCCTTGGCTTTTTAGGCCCAAATGGCGCCGGTAAGACTACAACGATGCGCATGATCTCAGGTTACCTCACAGCTGATGAAGGTGAAATTCTTGTCAACGGGACACCTGTCACCGAAGAAAGCACGAAAATCCGCTCAAATCTTGGCTACCTTCCTGAAAACAATCCCTTATACCAGGACATGTATGTCCGGGAATATCTCCGATATGTGGCCCGGATCTATCATATCGACCAGCCATGGAAACGCATAAATGAGGTGATCGAAATGACCGGCCTCACTAAAGAATATCATAAACAAATCCGTGAACTTTCAAAAGGATATCGCCAAAGGGTAGGTCTTGCGCAGGCAATCATTCATAATCCTGATGTGCTGATCCTGGATGAAGCAACTTCAGGTCTTGACCCAAACCAGCTTATTGAAATCAGGCAGCTTATCAAAGATCTTGGCAAAGAAAAAACCATTCTACTTTCAACACACATCATGCAGGAAGTTCAGGCCTTATGTGACAGAGTGATCATCATCAACAAAGGAAAAATTGTAGCAGATGGTAATATCAGGTTGTTGAGCCAGAATCTTACAAATGCTTATAAAGTCAACGTCATATTTTCAAGACATGTCGTGGATATTACGTTGAGAGAAATAGAAGGATATATTTCACATGAAGAAATTAATAGCTCAAGTTATATCATCACCGGGAAAGAAAATAATCTCAATGAGGCCATTTTTGATTTTGCGGTAAAGAAAGGACTCAAGATTATTGAGATGTCAACGCTGCAGGAGAGTGTTGAGAATATTTTCCAACAATTGACCCAGGCATCATGAGGGCAGTTTATCTCCGAGAGCTTGGAAGCTATTTCAGTTCGATGATCGCTTACATCACCGTTGGACTTTTACTGGTTGTGCTTAGCCTTATCCTGTGGGTATTTCCTGATTTCAGTATCCTGATGTCTCCTTTTGCAAGTGTCGATACACTCTTTGCCATTGCGCCCATGATATTTATTTTTCTTATTCCTGCATTTACAATGCGAAGTTTTGCAGAAGAGAAACAATCCGCTACGCTGGAAGTATTGTTGACCAGGCCCATTACATCATTTCAAATTGTTGCAGGAAAATATCTTGCTACACTGACATGGTTAGCCATCGCGATTGCGCCAACGATCATTTATGTTATATCCGTTTATTACCTGGGTTCGCCGAAAGGGAATATTGATCTTGGGCAGATAGCAGCTTCTTACTTCGGTCTCTTTTTGTTAGGAGCAGTGTTTTGTGCTATCGGAATATTTGCATCCTCGCAGACATCTAATCAGATTGTGGCTTTTGTCGGTTCAGTTTTCTTTTGTTTTGTGTTGTATTATAGTTTTTATTTCATCAGTAAACTTGCTTCCTTTCAGGGAAGCCTGGATAGCATCATCGAATCATTGGGTATAGATTATCATTATCATTCGATCAGCCGGGGGATCATTGACACAAGAGATCTTGCCTATTTTATTTGTCTCATTGGACTTTGTCTTGCATGGACATGGGCTGCCATTTCAAAACGCAAATAACGGATGAGCAAAAATCTCTTGTCGTCCGCTCACCGGAAAGTTTCCACCACGGCGTTTTTGATCAGTGGAATATTGATATTTGTATACATCCTGAGCCAGTGGCTTTATGTATCAATCGATGCTACCGAAGAAAGAAGATTTACGCTGGCCCCCGCGACGAAACAATTACTTAAGAGTCTTGATGATCGCATTTATATCAAAGTTTTGCTTGCCGGAAAATTCCCTGCCGGATTCAAGCGATTACAGGAATCAACTGAAGATATACTCAGACGATTTGCTCAGGTCAATCCTGATATTCAATATAATTTTGACAATCCAAATATTGGAACAGTTGATGAGATCAATGCCCGTCGCAAACAATTGAAAGCAGCGGGACTTATTCCGACGCAATTGAGGGTAAGTGATGCTTCCAGTGAATCCACTCAGGAAATATATCCTTTTGCCATTATCAATTATGGGAGCCGCAGCATTCCGGTGCCTTTGCTTCAGGATGATATCCCCGGAGCTGACAAAGATGTGATCATCAACAATAGCATCAGCTTGTTGGAATACAAAATCGCGGATGGTATTCAAAAAATAAAAAGGAAGAGCCAGGTACTTATTGCTTTTTCAATGGGTCAGGGCGAATTGACTCATCAACAAACAGCTTCCATAGAAAAAGACCTGCAGAATGAATATGTGATCAATCGGATCAACCTGGATAGTGTAGTTGAGATTCCTCAGGATATACGTGCCCTAATTATTGCAAAGCCAAGAGAGAAATTTTCAGAGATCCAATTGTTTATGCTGGATCAATATGTGATGCATGGCGGAAATATCATGTTCCTCATCGACCCTTTAAATGTTTCTCTTGACAGCATCAACATCAATAAGTATTACATTCCGCCTCCTTATGAACTTGGCCTTGATCCTCTTTTATTCAAATATGGCGCGAGAGTAAATCCTAATCTGGTCCTTGATCTTCAATGCACAAGGATACCGATGGTCGTGGGCATGCAGGGAGATAAAGTACAGACAGAATTATATCCATGGTATTATTATCCGCTGATCACATCAACGTCAGATCACCCGATAACGAAAGGATTGGATCGTATCCAACTTGAATTTCCATCCAGCATTGACACGATACAGACCGCATCACATATTAAGAAAACAATCCTGTTGACTTCTTCCAAATATTCAAGGCTCCAGCTTACCCCAGTACGATTGAATTTTGCAATTCTGCATGAACAGCTTGATCCTACTTTATTCAATAAAGGACCCCAGGGTTTTGCGGTGATGCTTGAAGGATCATTTCAGTCCATGTTTCAAAATAGATTGTCAGCTGAGCAGATGGAGGTATTACATACAGCAGGACTTGAATTTAAAGGATCTACCGACAAATCGAAGGTGATGATTGTGACGGATGGAGATATTATAAAAAATCTCGTGAATCCAAATTCAGGCGAACCTGCTCCGTTAGGTTACAATAAATATGAGAACACGACATTCACCGGTAATCGTGATTTCCTGCTCAATTCACTTGAATACATGCTTGATGAATCAGGTGTGCTCGAAGCACGTCTTAAAGATGTCAAACTGAGATTACTGGACTCGGTCAAAGCAAGAGAAGAAGGTGTTCGGTGGCAATTGATCAACATCCTGGGACCGCTGGCGCTTATATTTATCCTCGGTATGGCTTACCAGTTTTTCAGGAAAAGAAAATTTGGGAAGTTGACAAATTAAAAAGTCCGTGTAGGAGTTTGCTCCGGCAAACAAGTGATATCTAATAGCCTTAGTTGGAGTTTTCTCCGATTAACAACGATAAATAAATTTTATGAAAAGAAATATTATCCTGTTCGGAGCATTGGTCATTACCGCAATATTGGCATTATATTTCTACAAAACAAAGAAAGACGTAACCACCAATATTGACAGAACGGAAAGTAATTTTGCTATTGATGATGTCAATACTATCGGACGTATCCTCATTACAAATAAAATGGGTGACCGTTCTGATCTGAAGCGTGTGGGTGATCATTGGACGATCAATGATGCACACAAAGCACGACAGACCACCATAGATCATCTATTAAAGGGAATAAACCTTCAGCATCTCGAACATATCCCGAACAAAGCTGCTGCAGAGAATATAATAACTTCTATGGCTGTCAATGGAATTCATGTTGAAATATTTGATCTCGGCGGGAAAGAATTGCTGAGTTACTATGTGGGTGGTGTGACGCAGGATGAAAGAGGAACATTTTTTCTAAAAGAAGGAAGAGATCAACCCTATTGTCTGATCCAGCCCGGATTTGAAGGCGGCCTGAGAGCCCGATATGCGTTACAGCCTAATGACTGGAGAGATGTACACTTCTGGATGGAAGACAATGATTCTATCGACACGTTGAAAGTGAACTATCCAAATCAACGGCAACTTTCATTTATTATTTACAGAGATGGGAATGATTTTGGCGTTGAACCTATGTTTTCAACTACGCCACGAAAGAATGGGAAAGTCTCAAATAAGATTCGTTCTTATCTTACATCTTTAAGTCAGCTGGCATGTGAGGATTTTATCAACAATGCCGGTGAAAAGGATTCTGTTTTGACTATGACACCTTTCCTGGACATGAGTATTATCTATAAAGACAAAACTTCTTCGTTGCGCTTCTTTCCTGCGGGCCCGCCGAGCACTTCGGAATTCTCACCACCTATTGGTCGATATTTTGTTGATTACAAGGGACATGATTTTATGATAGGGCAGCATGAGGTAATGAAAGGTGCATTCAGATCATATGATTATTTCTTTGAGTGATGATTCAGACCTGGCTATATATCGTATTGACACTAACGGCTTCAGAATGGGGATTCTTTGGCCATAAGCTGATCAATAGGGTAGCGGTCTATACATTGCCGACAGAGATGATCGGATGGTATAAACCTTACATCGATTATCTTTCTGATCATGCTGTCGATCCGGACAAAAGAAGATATGCGACAAAGCATGAAGCCGTCCGGCATTTTATAGATTTAGACAGATGGGGTGATACGAATTTTGATCATATACCACGATACTGGGATCAGATCCTGGCTTTGAATATGGTCGCTTATTCAGTAAATAAAAATGATACTACTTATTTATTAAAAGCTATCCCTCACGAAATGTGGAGCGATAGTGTGGCTGATTATCATAACAGGATAGAATTAGTCAGAAATCATTATCTGCGTCAGTACTATGCAGATGAGGCTGCAATACCCTGTGATAGCCTACAGATGATTTTTCCGGATCTTAAATGCAATGGGAATACAACTGTATATCTGCATGATGTTTTTAGTGAACATGGCATCGTTCCTTATCATCTGCAGGTGATGCAAAGACGATTGACAAATGCGTTTAAAAACAATGACCTTGAATCTTTACTCCGTACATCTGCAGAGCTTGGACATTATGTCGCTGATGCCTGTGTTCCCTTGCACACAACTGCAAACTACAATGGCCAGTTAACGAATCAGGTGGGCATACATGGATTTTGGGAAAGCCGTATTCCTGAATTATTTGCCATTGATGAATTTGATATGGTGGTTGGTACTGCAACATATATTGATAATCCGGTTAATTATTTCTGGAATTTAGTTTTAACCAGTCACAAAGAAGTGGACAAAGTATTGAGTCTTGAAAAGCAACTGAGTGAAACCTATCCAAGTGATAAACAATACTGCATGGAAGACAGGTTGAATGCCAATGTCAGAACACAGTGTGCTGATTATGCACGAGCCTACAATCTCGCGATGGATAAAATGGTGGAAGATCGTTTCAGAGTTGCAGTGAAAGCTGTGGGTGATGCCTGGTACACAGCCTGGGTAGATGCAGGACAGCCTACACCTCCTCCTTATAGAGCAATTAATAAACGAAATGCTGCAGATGAAGAATTGGACAAAGCTGTTCAAAAAGGTAAAGAACTGGGCAGAGAACATGAATGAAAAGCAATAAGCAATAGGGAATAGGCAATTAGCAATTAGCAATTAGCAATTAGCAATTAGCAATTAGCAATTAGCAAAAAACGTTTACTCTCATAATTGTTTTTTATTAATTGTTTATTTATTTATTGTTTTTTTTGCCAATTGCACATTGCCTATTGATTCATTTGTTATTTTTTGCCTATTGCACATTTCCTATTGATTCATTTGTTAGTTTTTGCCAATTGCACATTGCCTATTGATTCATTTGTTATTTTTTGCCTATTGCACATTGCTAATTGCTTATTGCATTTCAATCCTCTTCATCATCGCCTTCCTTATAACCTTCAATTTCCCTCCTTTCTTTCTTAGTCGGTCTACCAGCTCCTCGTTCTCTTCGTTCGGGGCCACCTTTGCCGACAAACCACATTTTGTATTTATTCAATTCCTCTTCAGGAGTCAGATCTTCATAACAAGGTTTTGCCAGAATGGCTGATACTCTTTTTTCAATGAGTTGGACAACCTTGTATTTGAACCGGAAGCTGTCTTTGTGGACTTCTATGGTATCTCCGATGACAGTTAAAGCTGATGATTTCACGACCACGCCATTAAGCTTTACTTTCCCTTCACGGCAGGCTTCGGTGGCCATAGTCCTGGATTTGTAGATCCTGATGGCCCACAGGTATTTGTCGATTCGTATTTTTTCCATCAGAATGAGATCAGGAGAGTGAATATTTTATAATTTGAAGCAAATTTAATGGAACATGAACAGAAGATCTCTTCTTAAAAATATTTCTGCTGCATCATTGACGCCATTTCTTCCTTTACCCTCAACTACAACCTCACTAACGTTATCATCTGAACGAAAATTCAAGCATTCCGTGTGCCGATGGTGTTATAACAACTTCACTCTCGAAGAACTCTGTGATGTAGCAATAGATTGTGGTATCCAGTCCATTGAATTGTTGAATCCAAATGAATGGGACACTGTGCTAAGCAGAGGACTGAAAGTTGCCTTGTCAAATGGAAGTCCCCTGGGCATAACAAAAGGATGGAATGATCCGAATCTTCATCAGCAATTACAAAACGATCTGCTGGACATCATTCCAAAAGCTGCAGATAAAGGTATCGGACAGATCATTGTATTTTCCGGCAACCGGAATGGATTGCCCGATTTCCAGGGTTTGGAATTTTGTGCTATGGGTCTTGATCCAGTTGTGAAAGCAGCGGAGCATTACAATGTCCGAATCATCATGGAACTGCTCAACAGTAAAATAAATCATATTGATTATCAATGTGATCATACGTCATGGGGTGTAAGTCTTGTTGATAAAATTGGTTCGCCTAACTTCAAGCTACTGTACGACATTTATCACATGCAGATCATGGAAGGTGACGTGATACGAACCATAACGGATTATAAAGATTACATCGCGCATTTTCACACGGGAGGTGTCCCCGGCAGGCATGAAATAGATGAGACACAGGAGCTTTATTACCCTGCGATCATGAATGCGATTGTAGCAAATGGTTTCGATGGGTATGTAGCTCAGGAATTTGTTCCGGCCGGAAAAGATCCTGCAAAATCACTGAAGGAGGGAGTTCGGATCTGCTCCGTGTGATAAATAATTTCAGATTTTAATTCTATTCATTAAATTGACTCTTCTTATAAATTCATAGACCGATAACATATGTATTTTAACAACGAAGGTGCAAATGAAGTCACGTATGATGCTATCGTCGTAGGTAGTGGTATCAGCGGAGGTTGGGCTGCAAAAGAGCTTTGTGAAAAGGGCCTAAAAACCCTGGTCCTCGAGCGTGGAAAGGATGTCAAACATGGCGATTACCCTACAGCTACAATGGAAGATTGGGAATTTCCGAATTGGGGAAAGATCACACCTGAAGAAGCGAAAAAATATCCTGTCCAGTCACGTACTTCATACATCATGCATGCGGCTATTCTTCCCTGGTTTATAGAGGATGCCATGCAGCCCTATACAGAAGTAAAGCCCTTTGACTGGATGCGCGGGTACCATGTGGGTGGAAAATCACTGCTTTGGGGACGTCATTCCTATCGCTGGAGTGATCTTGATTTTGAGGCTAACGCTAAAGATGGCATTGCGGTAGATTGGCCTATTCGATATAAAGACGTGTCTAAGTGGTATGATTATGTAGAATCTTTTGCTGGCATCAGTGGAAAAAATGAAGGGCTCTCACAATTACCTGATGGAAAGTTTTTACCGGAAATGCCGTTGAATTGTGTTGAGGCAGATTTCAGAGAAAAACTTTCAAAGAACATGAAAGGCAGAGTTGTGACACCCGGTCGTGTAGCCCATCTCACTGCACCGCTAACCGGAAGCACACGTGGAACCTGTCAATATAGAAACCGATGCATGAGAGGTTGTCCGTTTGGTGCTTACTTCAGCAGTAATGCATCAACACTTCCTGCAGCATACGCAACTGGCAACCTGACGATGAGGCCATATAGTGTTGCACATTCAATCATCTATGATAAGGAATCAGGCAAAGCAAAAGGTGTACGCATCATTGACGCGCAAACAAAAGAAACGAAAGAATATTTTGCAAAAATTATATTCCTTAATGCCGGCACACTCAACAGTACCCTGATCATGATGAATAGTCCATCTGATCGTTTTCCAAATGGATTTGGAAATGACAGCGGCGAACTGGGTCACAATCTTATGGATCATCACTTCAGAGTCGGTGGTGATGCGAATGTGGATGGGTTTACGGATAAATATTATAAAGGCAGAAAGCCCGCAGGTTTTTATATGCCTCGCTTTAGAAATATTGATGCCGCTTCAAAACAAAAAGATTTCATCAGAGGATATGGATATCAGGGAAGTGCCAGCAGAGAAGGATGGTGGAGAGCAATAGCAGAAGCCGGAGCAGGTGGTGAATGGAAAGATAAATGGCAAGGCCCTGGTCAATGGAGTATAGGCATGCTTGCATTTGGAGAATGTCTTCCATATCATGAAAATCAAATTTCACTCAACACCGGAAAGATGGACCCTTATGGACTTCCAACTTTAAGTATCGACTGCGAATGGAAAGAGAATGAATTGGCGATGCGAAAGGACATGGTGAGTTCGGCTGGTGAGATGCTCGCAGCAGCAGGATATAAAGATGTCACAACATATGCTACAGGAGGCAATCCAGGATTAGGTATTCATGAGATGGGAACAGCAAGAATGGGCCGTGATCCTAAAACATCTGTACTCAATGAATGGAACCAGGTACATGCCTGTAAAAATGTATTTGTGACAGATGGAGCTTGTATGACATCAGCAGCATGTGTGAATCCATCATTGACCTATATGGCGATCACTGCAAGAGCTGCGCATCACGCTGTAGAAGAATTGAACAAACAGAACCTGTAATTATTATTTATCATGGAACGAAGAGAAGCAATAAAATATACAGCATTTTTTATGGGCGCCACCCTGAGTGCTTCTACAATAGCTGCACTTATCGAAGGTTGCAAAGTCGATACTTCTGAAACATGGGTGCCTTCACATTTTACAAAAGAAGAAGCTGATTTTGTAAATGAATTGAGTGAAACAATACTGCCGAAAACAACTACACCCGGTGCTAAAGATGCGATGGTTGATCGGTTCCTTGATACGGTCAGGCCGCTACGTTATACTGCAGAGGAAAATGAGAAATTCAAAACAGGAATCAACACACTGATGGAACAAGCGAAAAAAGATCTTGGAAAAGATTTCGTCAGAGAAGCTCCTGAAAAACGACTTGAATGGGTGAACACCATCGATAAGAATTCTTACGATGCCATTCATGCTAATCCTGATATGAAGAATGAAGAACGACCATTTTATCTTTCACTGAAAGAACAGATACTCGGTGGTTATTTCAGTTCAGAGACTGTTGCGAAAAATTTCTTTGCATTCGATCCTATCCCCGGAAGTTATGATCCGTGTATGCCTTATGAAAAAGTGGGAAGAGCGTGGGCCCTGTAGTCAATGGGCAATGGGCAATGTGCAATGTGCAATTAGCAATATGCAAAAAGCAAAAAGCAAAAAAAAATGGACGTTTGAGCGTCTCCGACCTCGAACAACGATAATCACTTTCCCATCAGTCATTCGTGTGTCTCTGACCTCGAACAACACTAATTAATACTAGTTCGAGGTCAGAGACACTCGAACGTGAACTTGTGGATCAAGTTAAATTTAACTTACGGAAATTATTGTTTTTCAATTTTAGGCTCTGTTTAGACGTTTCTATTCATTCGCAAAGGGTCATTTATCTAAATCTGAAGGAGGATAGGAGGAAATGCCTCATATTTGCGGCCTCAAATGCCATTTCATCTACAAACCCGATGTAAGGCTGAGGAATTTCATTATAAATCAAACTTTTATCTTTTGTCGGATACCAATCGTACCTATAAAATCTGGGAACCTTTATTACTGAGTGTGGTCACCATGGTGGGCATGATAGCTGGTGCCAAATTTGTTAAAGCTGATGCCCCTACACATAAATCAGATCCCTCGATCAGCAGTGCTAATTATAGTGGGCGTCAGGTAGAAGAGATCATCCGATTCCTGGAAACAAAATATGTCGGAGATGTAAATGCAGAGGAATTGTCAAATAGGGCGATTAAAGCTGTACTTGAAGGGCTGGATCCCCACACGCATTATTTTCCACCTGAGCAAACTGAAGATCTTGAAGAAAAGACCATGGGGCAGTATGTGGGCATCGGTATTGAAGTTTTGTTCATTGATGATAGTCTGGTTGTTCTCTATCCGAAAAAGGATAGTCCTGCCGAAAAAGCAGGTGTAAGACCCGGAGATCACATCATCGCTATTGATGATCAATCGATCACTACAGATTCGGTTGATCATGAGAAAATTATCGATCTGATCAAAGGTTCAAAAGGAACCCATGTCAAGCTTCTTATCAAACCCATGCTGGACAAAAATCTCAAGACAATAGAAATCGGCCGGGATGAAATTAAAGTACCGAGTGTGCTTGCAGCCTACATGATCGATAGTACCGTTGCCTTCATTAAACTTTCCCGGTTTACGAATACCACATACAGGGAATTTATGGATAGCTGGGAAGACCTTACCACAAAACATCATGCCCGGCATCTCATTCTCGATCTGAGGGATAATCCCGGAGGATATCTGAGAGAGGCTGTAAACATTCTTTCCCAGATATTTAAAGATAATGGAACGCTCCTCGTGTATACGCAGGGGAAAAATCAGGAACGAATAGATTACAAGAGCACCGGAAAAGTATTTTTTCCAATCGAAAACGTTTGTGTCCTCATCAATGGAAATTCTGCTTCAGCCAGTGAAATCATAGCAGGATGTCTGCAGGATCAGGATCGTGCAGTTGTGTTGGGTACAAGATCTTATGGCAAAGGATTGGTACAGGAACAATTTGATCTTTCCAATGGAGGTACTTTGCGCATGACCGTCTCTAAATACTATACACCTTCCGGAAGATCGATTCAAAAAGCCTATGATAATGAATCTGTCATCGACACTGCACAGATATTCAAGACGGCATCTGGCAGACCTGTTCATGCCGGAGGAGGAATCATGCCCGACATCACCATGGATGATGGTGTCCATTGGAATGATGTTGCCATCATGGCCTGGATGGACATCATCTCTGAATATGCAATACGATATGATATGATGAAATATGGAGGCCAGATTGTCAACATGGATTCAATAGAATCTGTGTTTAAGAGTTTACCACCACATGCTTCCATGATGAATGATCTCATGGCTTTAGCCAAATTAAGAGCAAAGGATAAATACAATACCTTGAATGATTATCTCCAGGCCCACCAGGATATCCTGTACAGGATCACAGATGCGACACTAGTCGCCTACAGAACTGGTGAGGAAGGATGGTACAGAGCTTTTAATCTTGAAGATCCTCTTGTAAAAAAAGCAAATGAGATCGTGAAAGAAGATTTACAAAAAGCCCTTGTGCAGCATTAATTCTGACGTAAAAAATCCAGCTCTCCGTTTTGCCCCTAGCCCCTAAAGGGGGCATGTTGTTCAATTCTGTCGTAAGAAGTCAAGTTCGCCATTATCATCATACCGGGCGATGACGGAAGGCAAGCCTGTGATTTCTTTTTCTGTAAAGGCAGGGACGGAGTAATCCACAAGACTTATAATCTGCGAGCTTATGCTCCCGAATTTTGAAGGTGATGGTTCTCCTGATCGATTGGCTGAAGTTGAAACCAATGGTCGCTCATAGGCTGTAATAAGATCATGACAAAATCCTGATTTGACAATCCTGACAGCTAAACTTCCATCTCTAGCAGCCAGATGTTGATATTCTTTTTTGGCTTGCGGATAAATCACTGTAAGAGGACGTTCATGAAAATGAAGAAGTGTGTCTATCCTTGGATGCACTGAAGCAACGACTGAATAAAGTTGCTTGAGGTCCGAGACAAGGACAATTAATGGCTTTTGACTTTCGCGGCCTTTAATATCATATACTTTTTCAATTGCTGCCTGGATAGTGGCATCGCAGCCTATCCCCCAGATGGTGTCAGCCGGATAGAGCAGGACTCCGCCCTGATTGAGTACGAATATAGCCTGATCGATAACCTTTTGGATGTGGTCCTGGTACATGAAGATGATAAATACGATAAATTTAGCCTGATGTAAAGTATACGTCATCTTCTTTATAAGGGTGAGACGTATAAAAACTCAGAAATAAACGTTAAAAATAGACGCGAATTACCTATCGGGCGTATCTTTTCATCCATATGCATTCACTTCATTCTCATTTTATGCTTCGTACGATCATTTGTTTAGGCTTATTCATGAGTTTGGGAAGCGTCTTGAATGCAAGGCATATTGTTGGAGGGGAAATCTATTATGAATGTATGGGTCCCGGAAATATGCCCGATACCCGCAATTACAGGCTTACCATGAAGGTGTACAGGGATTGTGCTGGTATGGGAGCAGAATTTGACAATCCTGCTCAAATAGGTATCTATTCATTCATCAACGGCTCGTATAAATTTGTGATGGAAAGGGATATTCAACATGGTGCTGTGGAAGAACTGGAATTTGTTGAGAATCCTTGCCTCATATTACCTTCTAATGTCTGCGTAGAACAAACCTCCTACGTTATCAACCTTACGAACATGCCCATCATAGCCGGCTCTTATATCGCTTCCTGGCAAAGGTGTTGCAGAAATAATACTATTAATAATATTGTTGCTCCGAATAACACCGGTGCAACGTATACTATTGAAATCACCGAGGAAGCACAGCGTACTTGTAATAACGGGCCACGATTTACCAACTTCCCTCCCATTGGAATATGCGTCAATGACCCAATCAATTTTGATCATTCTGCAACGGATAAAGAAGGGGATAATATCGTGTATGAGTTTTGTGCCCCATTGCAGGGGGGTGGCCCATTGGGTGTTAATAATCCAAGTGAACAAAGTCTATGTGAAGGAATAACGCCTGATCCGCGTAATTGTCTTCCACCCTATGTCAATGTGATCTTTAATGCTCCAAATTATTCAGCGGTGAGCCCATTAGGTGTTTCTTCCTCTATTTCAATTAATCCACTCACAGGACTGATATCCGGCACACCTACATTGACCGGACAGTTTGTGGTAGGTGTTTGCGTAAAAGAATTCAGAAACGGTATATTACTCAGTATTCTGCGTAGAGATTTTCAATTTAATGTTGTCAATTGCCAGTCATCTGTGAGTGCCAGCATACATTCTGATGCTGTAGTCAATGGAAAAGAATTTGTGCTCAATTCGTGTGGCAATAACACAGTCACGTTTGAGAATGAAAGTACGATTGAGCAATACATCAAAACGTATAAATGGTCTTTTAATATCAGCGGCAATGCTGTTGAAAAGAAAACACGGGATGCCACATACACATTTCCGGGTGTAGGTAATTACAAAGGAACGATGATCGTCAATGAAGGACTGCCTTGCGGAGATACGGCATATATCAATGTCAATGTGTTTCCCAGTATCGATGCTGATTTTCAATTTACGTATGATACGTGCATCGGTGGCCCTGTCAGCTTCAGGGACATGTCTGTGACAAAGGCTCAAAACCTGACAGGCTGGGATTGGAATTTTGGGGATACTGAAAAAAGTACTGTCCGTAATCCTAATCACCTCTATCAGGAGCCAGGGCTTCTCCCTGTGACACTTATAGCCATGGATAATAATCAATGTAGAGACACCATTACAAAAAAAATAAGTTATTTCCCTGTTCCTCCACTTATCATTATTAAGCCAACGAGATATGTAGCCTGCGTACCAGCAAGCATCTTATTCAACAATCTTTCAGTACCAATTGATGACACATATAAGATCTTCTGGGATTTTGGAGACGGAGAGACAGGTGATGACATAAGTCCCACTCATGAGTATAAAACTGAAGGAACATTTTCAATAAAGGTTGAAATCACCTCACCTATAGGATGTTATACAAGTGATGTGTTTCCTAACCTTATCACAATGGAGCCATCACCCGTGGCTGATTTTATCTACACACCTGAGGTTATTAACAGCCTTAATCCGACAGCAGTGTTTACTGATTTGTCAACGGGAGCCAATGGCTGGTTCTGGGACTTTGGAGGACAAGGACGATCTTTCATGAGAAACCCTACATTCACTTTTCAAGATACCGGCTTAGCCTATATCAAGGAAGTCGTTTTTCATCCTAATGGGTGTACCGATACACTTATTAAGACCATTGATATTGAACCTGTTGTACAATACTTCCTCCCAAATGCCTTTACACCTAATTATGATGGTAAAAATGAAGTATATAAGCCTGCAGGATTGAGTGAAGGTGTCCAGTCTTATTCGATGACTATATGGAGCAGATGGGGTGAAAGCCTATATGAAACCTCGGATCCTGAAGCCGGATGGAATGGCAGAAAAAATAATACCGGACAGGAATTACCCATCGGTGTATATCTCTGCGTTCTCCGGTACCAGGATGCCCGCAATCGTCCTCACGAACTCCGTGAATTTGTAACCCTGGTGAGATAAAGGAAAAATAATCCACCGATATGAAGAATAGTAGAAAAAGATATACCTTTGTCGCTCTTTTTCAAGAAAGTCAGACAAGCATTATTAACCATGGATCTTATTAAGCTAGTTCATCAGCAACTAAATACTCAACCCACTTTCCCAGAATTTAAGGCCGGAGACAGCATCACTGTATCCTACAAGATCATTGAAGGCGCTAAGGAGCGTATTCAGGATTTTAAAGGAGATGTGCTTCAGATCAGAGGGGAAGGCGCAGGAAAAACCTTTACCGTTCGCAAGATTTCAAATGGTGTGGGTGTAGAGCGTATTTTCCCATTCAGCTCACCTAATATCGTTGAAATCAAGGTGCTGAAGAAAGGTAAAGTCAGAAGAGCTAAATTGTTCTACCTCCGCAACCTGGTAGGTAAGAAAGCCAAAATCAAGGAAAGAAAGGCTTTTACCTAAAATCAAATTTATACTTCTGTATTTCTACGGACAAGTTCAATTCTTGTCTTGGCTTCGCTACCCCTTTATCTAATTTTAACGCGGCACCGGATTCTATTTCCTTGTCTACTTTTTATTATTGGATCAAGCTATGACTCTCTAAAAAGGCCTGATTCCGGAATTACTCTTCAACTTATTCCTGATTATAAGATCAACCCACCGGACAGGCAGAAGCTGAATAAGCCTGAATTTCCACGCTTTGGCTCTGATCAGATAACGTGCGCTGACTTTTTCATTTCGAATCGATTTCAGTATCCGATCCGCGACAATATCTGCTTTGAGTCCCTGACGTATATTTTCATCAATCAGCTTTTCTTTATAAGCTGTAATGGAATCATATTCAGGCCCTGAGTAGTAATCCGATTTCTTTGCTTTTTCCCAAATTGGTGTGATGATATTGCCCGGTTCAATAAGGACAACCTGGATATCATACATATACAATTCCCTTCTCAGACTATCGCTTAAAGCTTCCAATGCGAATTTTGAAGCTGCATATGCCCCTATAAAAGGACTGGCGAATAACCCCGAAACGCTACTAATGTTGATGATTCTGCGCGGATGTCTATATGGTTCATCCAGTTTCACTTTCAGCAGATCGAAAAAAATCTGGGTCGTACGTATCACACCTAATACATTGACATCTAACTGATATTTCCACTTTTCAATTGGGACATAAAGAAATGCACCTGCCACAACTATACCCGCATTATTGACGATAGCTACCAATGCGTCAATTCCAATAATCTCTTTTGCTTTTTCTTTTGCGTGCTTAATACTTTCCTCATCAACTACATCCATCATAAGGGAATGAATCCTGGAGCCATAATTCGACTCCAGCCTGGCTCCGTCTGCTGTATTCCTCACACCTGCCAGGACATCATAGTTATTTTCAGCCAAAGTTTTGCAGGCAGCCTCACCTATGCCGGACGAAGCGCCTGTCACTAAAACAAAATATTTCATCAGTCAAAGTTGAGAAAATGAAGCAATCCTGTATAACATCTTGCTGATATTTGTGTTAATGGTTACTTCAATGCTTCCTACATGGCCACCAGAATTATCTTTCTTTCTGTTATACTATTACTGATTGATCTGTTTGCTTTCCAGGCGTTCAAGTATATCCTGGGTTCATCAGGTAAAAGCATTAGGATAATCACCTATGCGATTTACTGGTCAGTCCCGCTGATAACAATTGCATTTCTGGTTACAGCCGTTACAGGATGGAGCGACCATTTACCCAATACATTTAAGGTCATTCTCAGGGCACTGATCTTCATTCTATATTTTTCCAAATTACTGATCGCCCTTATGATTCTGATCGATGATCTGCGTAGACTTCTTTTTGGGGCATTAAATCTTGGCTTTAAAGACCATTGGAGCCTTTCTACAGTTCGTTCACGATGGATGCCTTATGCCGGTCTTATTCTTGGGGCTATTCCGGCTATCAGTCTTATATATGGCATGTCCGGTAATGCCTACAGGTATAAATTATGGAAAACGCGCCTCAATATCAAGGATCTTCATCCTGATCTTTCAGGTTTCAAAATCATCCAGATATCGGATATTCATTCGGGCAGTTTCTTATTGAAAGAACCTGTCGAACACAGTATAAAAATCATCAATGACCAAAAGCCAGATATAGTCTTCTTCACCGGCGACCTGGTCAATGCGCTGGCTTCAGAAATGGAACCTTTTATAGAAATGTTTAGTAAGATCCAGGCCCCGCTTGGCGTTTATTCAATACTTGGCAATCATGACTATGGCGATTATCACCCATGGACTAATACAGAGGATAAACATAAAAATTTTGAAGAGCTGAAGGAAATGCACAAAAAGCTGGGATGGACATTATTACTCAATGAACACCGGCAGGTAGCTGTGAAAGATGCATTACTCAATATCATTGGGGTTGAAAATTACAGTTCTCATCCCCGCTTTCCAAAATATGGTGATCTTGTAAAAGCTACTGCAGACCTGGAAGGAGGTTCATTCAATGTTCTTCTTTCCCATGATCCTTCTCACTGGGATGATCAGGTGATCAAAGATTATAAACATATAGACCTTACACTTTCAGGTCATACCCATGGCTTTCAGTTTGGTGTTGAAATACCCGGATTCAAATGGAGCCCTATCCAATATGTTTATCCAAGGTGGTCTGGCTTATATCAGCAGGCTGATCAATACCTTTATGTAAACCGTGGACTTGGATATCTTGGTTATCCGGGCAGGGTAGGGATTCTTCCGGAAATCACATTACTGACACTCCAAACAGCTTAATTGTGTCGGAGAGTTTACAATTTGTACTTTCGATCAGCTAAGTTTCATGAGAAATCTCAATATTGTTACGGACCAGTTACCATGTTCATTTATGCATTCATTTTGTCTGCTAGGCACTGCTGTTTTATTTCTATTCGCCTGTAGGCAAGGTGACACTTTTCAGGAAGGTCAACTTCTGGGACGATGGGAAATAACCAAAGCAGAGCGAAATGGCAGGGAAACCGAATATCTGCGCAGAGGTTACTTCATCATCGAGCAGAGTATGATGACGATCAATATAACAGGTGCTGATGAAAAGGGTCCATACAAAATGGCCAATAACAAACTGGTGATGGGTGGTAAAAATTTTGAACTTGAAGTTGTAAAAAACGATACTTTGATCGTTAAGTATTTAGCAGGTCCAAATAGTGAATTTGTTTTTCACATGTTGAAAAAGAAAAAGGAGGATGTTAACTAGGTTAATTTTAATCGCATTCGTTATCTGTCCTTTGCTGCTGCATGGAACACCGGATGTAAGCCTTCAGGTGCAACGATTCAGGTCGGGCACCTCATCATATATTGAAGTATCACTTTACATCGTGGGATCATCTATCAAATGTGCACCTGATGACCAGTATGGCGTAGAATACATGATCATCATAAAAGATGCTAATGAAAACATTGTGAAAGGAGATCGTTTCAGGCTTTCTAACTCGGGTTGCCCTGCAAAAGATCTGATCGATGTAAAGCGATTTGCACTGGAAGAAGGAATGTATACGCTTGTAGTTGAAATGAATGACATTCTGGATTCTCTCAATTCCATCACCATACGACAAAAAACAGAGATACCTGTGTATGCATCTACATCCAGGCTTTCTGATATTGAATTATTGTCTACGATTCGCCCGGAGGTGGATGATAATAGTCCTCTTCATAAAAGTGGACTTTATCTGGAGCCACTCCCATTCTCCTATTATTATCCTTCACTCCATTCTCTCAACCTTTATATAGAGACTTATGATGCGGACAAACTGGAAGGTCAGCCATTTATCCGTTACACAATTAAACCATCCACAGGTGATTTTCCACCACCTATAGTTGCTTACAGAAAAGTAAAAAAAGAAAGCGTCGCTGCTAATGTTTTCCAACTTGATATCACAAAACTTATATCAGGTCCTTATTCACTTGAGGCCTTATTATTCGATGGCAATAAGCAGGAGATTGCAAATCAGAATACGACATTTTCGAGATATAATCCTGAAGGTGATTCAATCTACATTGCATCAGGGGCAATGGATCTTAATACGAGTTTTGTGACCCACATACCTGATGATTCCATCGATTATTATCTCAAAGCCCTGGCTCCGGTAGTCAATTCTGCAGATGTAGATCTCATGAATACATTACTGGACAAAGGAAATACGAAAGCAAAGCAATTTTTTATTCACCGCTATTGGGCAGAACAGGCAGGAAAATATGCTCCACAGGCATTTGAAGCGTACATGAAAGTGGCCAGGGTAGTGGATGAAAATTACAGATCCGGTTTTGGTTACGGCTTCGAGACTGACAGGGGACATATATTTCTTAAATATGGCAAACCAGATGATGTCCTGCCTGTTGAGGATGAACCAAGTGCACCGCCGTATGAGATTTGGTTTTATAATTCGTTTCCGGCTACGCACCAGAATAACGTACGGTTCCTGTTTTATAATCCTTCATTAGCAAGAAATGGCTTTACATTATTGCATTCGACTGCAATTGGTGAAGTTAAGAATGAAAAATGGGAGATTGAATTGTACAGAGATGCAACGCTTGAAACTCCGGGCGTCAATGCAAACAAGATGGGCGATAATGTCTATCGGAATGCAAGGAAGTATTTTGAGAATTACTGATTCTTTTTTGTTTGTCTTCCCTGAGACGCGGTTAATCCCCGTCTCTTTAACCAAAATATCAACAAAAAAAGAACTACGGTTGGGCGTAGTTTGCAACTACGTCCCGGCGTTTGTAAAATTCTGTTTTGCGTGTATTTACCCCTTCAAAATTTCCTGCTACGCGAAATTTCTCTCCTACTTCGACTAGCTCAGCACACCGCCTGTGTTTCATAGCCGCGCTCGAAAACCCCGCGGTACAAAAGAACTATGGTTGGCCTAGTATTGGAGACGCGATAAATCGTCGTCTCTACGGCCAAAAGAAATTCCATTCTTTTATTGGACTGATTGGAGACCCAATAAATATTTTGTCTCTCGCTTATTACTTTTATTATTGCTTTTTTGCCTATTGCCTATTGCCTATTGTTAAAACCATCCCGGCTTTTTACGGGTAGTCCTTCGTGTGGTTGTTTTAACCCCAAGGACACCAAGCAAGCCACGGGTAAGCACAGTGGCTACAGTCCTGCCGATCTGTCGTGTTGTGGTACTGGATAGAACTTTTTCCAATGTTGATTTTTCCTGTACTGCCCTGGTCCTCTGGGCGGTCATGACTTCATGATGACTATCGGATTGGGCTGTTTCAAGTTTTGCATTCAGGATTTCGTAAGCACTTTCACGATCAAACCCATTTTCATACTTGGGTGCAAGATCAGAATAGCGAAGTATCTCCTTTATCTCATCCGGTGTAAGTATATCCATTCTGGATTGAGGCGCCCGCATATAACAATGAACAAGAGGAGTGGGGATGCCTTTTTCATTAAGCGCTGTGACCAAGGCTTCGCCGGTACCTAATTCCGTCAGAATTTGATCCACTTTGTAATAAGGCGTCTCAGGAAAATTTTCCGCAGCCAACTGAATACTCTTTCGGTCTTTAGCTGTGAAAGCGCGCAAAGCATGCTGGATTTTTAAACCCAATTGGCTTAGCACCTTTTCAGGCACATCTGTTGGGTCCTGGGTGACAAAGAAAATACCAACCCCTTTCGAACGGATCAGCTTGATGATGACCTCTATCTGATCAAGTAAAGCCTGAGAGGCATTTTCAAAAATAAGATGAGCCTCATCGATGAAGATGACCAGTTTGGGTTTCAATACATCTCCTTCTTCAGGAAAAACAGAATATATCTCTGCAAGTAACTGAAGCATAAATGTAGAGAACAGCTTTGGTCTATCCTGAATATCTACAAGTCTCAATACATGCACTATGCCTAATCCTTCACGATCTCTTCTCAACAAATCCTGAACATCAAAAGAAGGTTCACCAAAAAATTCAGATGCACCCTGTTGTTCCAGTTCTACAAGTTTTCGAACGATTGTTCCGGTGGAAGTGGTCATTATATTGCCATACTCAGCCTGGAATTCAGCCTTTCCATCTGTGGTGACATATTGAATTACTTTTTTCAAATCTTCAAGATCAAGAAGCGGAAGATTGCGATCATCACAGAATTTGAAAATGACAGAGATGATGCCTTCCTGTGTCTCGTTGACGTCAAGCATTTTTGAAAAAAGAACAGGACCAAATTCCGAAACTGTCGCTCTTAGTCTTGCTCCGGGTTCATTGGAGAGAGATAAAAATTCAACCGGACTTGATGCCGGAATATAAGGTAGCCCGATCAGCGCATGACGCTCATCAATTTTTGGATTACCCGAGTTGCGCACAGCTATTCCACTCAGATCGCCTTTGATATCCATGACTAGGGTAGGTACGCCTTTCGCGCTCAATTGCTCTGTGAGAACCTGTAATGTCTTTGTCTTACCTGTACCTGTTGCCCCTGCTATAAGTCCGTGCCTGTTGATCGTAGATAAAGGAATTCTGACGAATGCCTCCTTTATAGGTTTGCCATCAAGAACTGCCGCACCGAGGATGATTGATTCACCCTGAAAAGTGTAGCCTTTAGCCATATCGTCAGTAAAAATCTTAGTATCCATAAGGAAAGGGTAAAAAGGTTAATCGGTAAATCGGTCAAAAGATAAAAAGTAAAAAGAGTTAATCGGTAAAAAGGCTAAAGGGTTAACAGGTTAAAAGGAGAAAGGATTAAAAATGACCATGAACGATGGATGAACGACCATAGCATATGATTCACTGTTCAGTTACTATGTGATTTCCTATATGGACTATGTGTCTATGTGGTAAATTTTATTTCAAAGTGGATTTCTAAGTTTACTTGTTTTTCTACGTGGTGTAAATAATTTTAGCGGGAGGTTGGTATTTAAGCCAGGCAGGGGCAAGCCCTGCCAATACAAATTTTCTAAGTGCGGATTATATTGAACCTAAATATTCTAAGTAGTAAAAAGTCTTGGGGACTAAAGAAGTCGAATTCTTTGCACGATCATATAAACAGCCAATATGGCGGCAAGAGTACTTACAATGAGATTCCATTTACTCTGCTTAACTTTTCCGACGCTCACGACCATGTAATTCAAAATCATAATGCATGCGACAATACAAAGTTGTCCTATTTCTACACCCAGATTAAACCCAAAGAGTGGCAGCACGATGCTTGCTTCCCGCCCAAGCAGTGCTTTGAAATAATTGGAGAATCCCATACCATGAATAAAACCAAAAAATAAAGCAAGGAAATAATTTGGCCTCCATCGTTGATCAGGTTTAGGTTTTACAATAAGATTCTGAATAGCTGTAATCAAAATGGTGATGGGTATTAAAAGTTCTACTAATTCGGGTTTTAAAGAAATGATATTTAAGGAAGACATAGCTAACGTGATACTATGCCCTAAAGTAAAAGCGGTCACAAGGATCAGAATTCGCTTCCAATCCGTCGCAGCATACATGGCGCACAACGCAATAATGAAAACAATGTGATCGAATGCACTGATGTTGAGAATGTGATCTATTCCTAACCTGAGATATACCTGAAACATGCCGGACTATTTGCGCGCTAAACTAAGTCCCACTTTCAGAAATTCATTCAGCCCAAGGATGCTATATTCGCACATTATTTAGAAATTATACAAATAGCGCAATTTGCCTGGAATACCTGCTCATAAATTGGGGACAAATGAACCCAGCCGGATTATCCGGTTTGAAGACAGCATTATTGCGGGCAAGCTTATGTCAATGGGTATATTGCCTCAAGCTCAGATTGAACTTGTACGACGCAATGCCCTGGGGCACACCTTAGTATATCGTATCAACAACCGGTTTAAAATTGCCCTTCGTAAGGATGAGGCAAGCACCATTATCGTAGGATTGGTATGATGACATCAACATCTGTGGCCAGAAAACTTGTCCTCATGGCGGGCAATCCAAATTCTGGAAAATCGACACTTTTTAACCTCCTGACCGGATTAAACCAGAAAGTAGGCAACTATCCGGGGGTGACAGTGGATAAGAAAACGGGGGTTCTCGAACTTGGCGCATTTAAAGAAATTGAAATACTTGACCTTCCGGGTGCATACAGTATGTATCCATCTTCAAAAGATGAGCGGATAGTTGTGCGCCAGTTTCTGGAGACGAAACCAAAGCCTGATCTCATCCTCTATGTAGCTGATCTGAGTCAGCTTGAGAAACAAATTCTATTGTTGACTCAGATTATTGACCTCGGATTACCTGTTATTCTCGCCCTTAATATGGCAGACATGACAGGCATTACGATTCAGACACATATCCTGGAAGAGCATTTTAAAATTCCTGTTGTACTGATTTCAGGGAAAACCAGTTTCGGTATTACTGCATTAAAAATGCAAATGAACTTTATGCTTTATGAAAAATTTGTAGCAAAAGAACCGTACTACAAATTCACAGCGCAAGAAAAAAAACTGACAGACCAATTTAAAAATTCGGTTTCTTCTACAACAGATTATGGACGATTATTGACGCTGCATCATGGAGCATGGATAGATAATATTCCAAATGAAATGCGGCAGGAAATAAAAGAGAAATCAGAAAAGGAAGGGTTTAACCCGATACAGTCGCAGATACATGAGACGATGGACCGTTATGACCGATTCACGCCTGTCATCAGAAAAGCGCTTCATCTTGTACCTGGAGGGGCTGGTGCAAAAATCACTGACCGTATCGACAAATGGGTGATGCATCCTGTACTGGGGTCCATTATTTTTTTTCTGATCATGCTGCTCATATTTCAGGCCATATTTGCCTGGGCTGAATGGCCGATGAACTTCATCGAGTATTCGATGGGTGAGTTAAATCTTGGCATTCGTCATTTACTGCCTACAGGCTGGATTTCCGACCTGCTGTGTGACGGTGTTCTTGCCGGGCTCACCGGAATTCTGGTATTTATTCCGCAGATCGCTATTCTTTTTCTTTTTATTGGCATCCTGGAGGAAATAGGGTACATGTCGCGTGCGGTCAGCATGTTTGATATGATGATGCGAAAGTTTGGACTCAACGGTAGAAGCATCGTTGCGCTTGTGTCCGGCGGCGCATGCGCCATACCTGCGATCATGAGTACAAGAAGTATAAGTAACTGGAAAGAAAGACTCATTACGATCATGGTCACGCCATTCATCAGTTGCTCTGCCAGGATTCCTGTATATGCTATTCTGATTGGTTTTGCTGTTCCAAAGGGGCGATTGTTTGGCTTTGAACAGCAGGGATTAGCATTGATGGGTTTGTATGGGATAGGGATCATGGCTGCTTTGACAGCGGCTTACATTCTTAAAAAACTACTTCATTCAAGTGACAGAAGCTTTCTCATGATGGAACTTCCTGTATATCGTCCTCCGGTGATAAAAAATCTTTTTTACCTGGTGATTGAGAAAACAAAATCGTTTGTTCTGGGCGCAGGAAAAATTATCATCATTATATCATTGGTACTTTGGTTCCTCGCAAGTTTTGGTCCTGCTATGAAATCAGTAGCAGGAGAATCACAGCCGATGGATAAATCACATATTGCAAAACTTGCGATCCAGGATTCATATGCAGGCATTCTTGGAAAATTTATCGAACCTGTCATAGCGCCACTCGGATTTGATTGGAAAATGGGAATTGCTCTTATCAGTTCATTTGCAGCCAGAGAAGTATTTGTGGGCACGATGGCAACGATATATCGTATCGAAGATGATTCTGATGTTGCGTCGATCCGGACCAGGATGGCAGAAGACAGACATTCCGATACCGGGGTTTTAGTCTACAATCCGGCTACGACGTGGTCACTGCTTATTTTTTATGCGTTTGCGATGCAGTGTATGAGTACACTGGCTATCGTAAAACGAGAGACGAGATCCTGGAAATGGCCAATTATACAATTTGTCATGATGACCGGATTGGCTTATTTGGCCAGCTGGCTGGTTTATCATTGGCTTAAATAAAAAGGGCGGAAGAGGTAGAAAAAGCAGAAGAGGCAGAAAAGGCGGAAAAGGCGGAAGAGGCAGAATGGGCGGAAGAGGCAGAGGCGGAAGAGGCAGAAAAGGCGGAAGAGGCAGAAAAGGCGGAAAAGAAATAGAAGACTTGTAATTGATATAATGCGTAATCCTTAGCCTCCGCCTTCTCCTTAGCCTTCTCCTTAGCCTTTTTCTTACCTTCGTCGCACTGTGAATACTAGAAAAGAAATGATCCTTGTCACCGGAGCCAACGGCCAGATTGGAACGGTGCTGACAGAAGCTTTACGTGAAGCTTTTGGTGAAGACCAGGTCCTCGCGACGGACATTAAAAAACCGGATGGTCACACCGGACCTTTTGAAATGCTTGACATATTAAATACCCAGCGTATCACGGAGATCGTGGGTGACTATAACATCACTACGATATATCATCTTGCCGCGATCCTCTCGGCCAATGGCGAATGGAATCCACAGAAAACATGGAATATCAATCTCAACGGTTCGCTTTCGATTCTTGAACTAGCCAGAGCACAGGGAGTGAGGAAAGTGTTTTTCCCGAGTACCATTGCTGTTTTTGGTCCGACTACACCCCGAATCTCAACTCCTCAACACACAGTCATTGAACCGTCCACAGTGTATGGTATTTCTAAAGCGACGAATGAACTGTGGTGTAATTATTATTTTAACCGCTATGGCTTGGATGTGCGTTCGGTCCGGTATCCGGGTATCATCAGTTATCAATCGATGCCGGGGGGAGGCACTACAGATTATGCAGTGGATATATTTCACCAGGCATTGTTGACCGGACAGTATACATGTTTTCTCAAAGCACATACAAGGCTGCCGATGATGTACATGGATGATGCTATCCGTGCGACATTAGAACTCATGGCCGCTCCTCAGGAAAAAATAAAGATCAGGACCTCTTATAATCTGGCAGCAATGAGTTTTACGCCTGCCGAGTTAGCTGAAGAAATCAAAAAACATATTCCTGATTTTAAAATCATGTATGAGCCTGATCATCGTCAGGAGATAGCGGAATCATGGACAGAAAGTATAGATGATCATGAAGCCCGAAAAGACTGGGATTGGAAACATGATTTTAATCTCGAAACGATGACAATTGAAATGTTGAAACAATTAAAGCTGAAGTACAATCATGTCTAAAACAGTAGACCAACAGATAGAGAAGGAAGTCAATGCGATCAGAGAAGCAGGACTTTACAAAAGAGAGCGCATCATCACATCTCCCCAGGCAGCAGAAATTCACACGAAGGAAGGTGGAGATGTACTGAATTTCTGTGCTAACAATTATTTAGGGCTTTCATCCCATCCTCGTGTCCTAAAAGCTGCAAAGGAAGCTATCGATACGCATGGATTTGGCATGTCTAGTGTCAGATTTATTTGTGGCACTCAGGATATTCACAAAGAACTTGAGGCTAAAATAGCTGCATTTGTGGGTGCTGAAGATGCAATACTTTATGCAGCAGCCTTTGATGCCAATGGTGGTTTATTTGAACCCTTGCTGAATGAAGAGGATGCAATTATTTCGGATGCTTTGAATCATGCGTCAATCATTGATGGAATAAGACTTTGCAAAGCTGCACGATACCGGTATGCTAACAATGACATGAATGAACTTGAGGCACGACTTAAAGAAACGCAGGGAGCGCGTAGGAGATTGATTGCGACAGATGGGGTCTTTTCGATGGATGGAATAATAGCGCAGATAGATAAGATATGTGATCTAGCTGAAAAATATGATGCCATGGTCATGGTGGATGATTGTCATGCCACCGGTTTTGTCGGAAAGACAGGCAGAGGTAGTGCCGAGCATAACAATGCTTTTGGCAGGGCAGATATAGTTACAGGTACATTTGGCAAAGCGCTTGGTGGCGCTTCCGGAGGATTTACGGCAGCATCGAAACCTATTGTGGACTTATTACGTCAACGATCAAGGCCTTATCTCTTTTCAAATACATTGGCCCCATCAATCGTAGGTGCTTCGATAGCCGTACTTGATATGCTACAGGAAACAACTTCGCTACGTGATAAACTTGAAAAGAGTACGACGTATTTCCGCAAGGGCATGACTGAAGCAGGATTCAATATCGTACCGGGTGTGCATCCGATAGTCCCGGTGATGTTATTTGATGCAAAATTATCACAGGTCTTTGCAGATGATTTATTGAAAGAAGGAATCTATGTTATTGGGTTTTATTATCCGGTTGTCCCACAGGATAAAGCCCGTATCAGAGTACAGATATCCGCAGGTCATGAGCAGGAGCATCTTGATAAAGCACTTGCGGCATTTATCAAAGTTGGCAAAAAACATGGCGTTATTCAGTGATAATTCAAATTTGATCTGTCCAATTGCCCGCGGATTTATCCGGGGGATAAGAAGGTAAAGGAGATCTTGGCTTTAGCCACCAGGGAAAACATCCACGTGATTCAAATTGAAAAAAGTTATACGTAGTTTCAAACTACGTATAACTTTTTTCAATTTGAATCCAGATGTAAATATGTTTTCAATTCTTCACCACTATCCTATCGGTATCCCCAAATTTTTCTTCAAGAATAATTTCTTTACCGGTCCTCGTTTTGCCCCTAAATCCCCTATGCTTCGACTCGCTCGACTTATCCTTGTGCTGCAGCTCAGCACCCAGGGGACTTTTGTGATTTCATCTCTGATATTTATTTCCATTCTTTCACAATCATCCGATCAGTATCACCAAATTTCTCTTCAAGGATAATTTCTTTACCACGTCTTAACTGATCCATTACCCCCTGATTTGCATGGCGGACGGTGATGAGGTCGAGGCCAACTTCCATGGTGATATGAAAAGATTGTTCAAGATCATTCTTTAATTTATCGAGTTTGTCCGTTTCGTTCTTTACGCAGATGATAAAACTCACTGCAGTATTGCGCATCATGTTCACTTTAATGCGATGGCGTGAGATGTGATTAAATATTTCACTGAGATGTTCTTCTGCCACAAACGAAAAATCGCGTGTTGATATCTGAAGCAAAACCTGTTCTGGTTCAACGACAATAATGGGTGGCAAAAAATGAGTTTCTGTAGAACTTATTTTTGTTCCAAATAATGAAGGCTGATCAAAAGGCCTTACAAAAAGCGGGATATCTTTATTTTGAAGAGGTTTTATGGTTTTGGGGTGAATAACTTTAGCACCATAATATGTCATTTCAATCGCCTCGTTATAGGAGATTTCTTCAAGCCTTGCTACTTTATCAAATCGTTTGGGATCGGCTGTCATGATGCCAGGTACATCTTTCCAGATCGTCACAGAAGATGCGTCAAGCGCATACGCCAGGACAGCTGCTGTATAATCAGAACCTTCGCGACCCAGTGTAGTACTTTCATTGTATGGTGTTGAACCGATGAATCCCTGAGTGATCACCATTCCTTCATTATGAAGTGCGTCACGGACAAACGTATCGATAGCTGACTGTGTTTGCTCCCATTGAATTCGGGCTTCTCGGAACTCGGAATCAGTCTTTATAAAACTGCGGGCATCAAGCCATTGATGATCGATCTTTTGCATCTCAAGATAGGCACTGACAATTTTCGTAGAAGCCAATTCGCCAAAAACAATAATCTGATCGTAGTGATAATTATAATTCGGATGCGGATCGTCTTCAAGTATCCAATTCAATTCAACCCACAGGTCATGCAGATCATTAAGTAATGATTGCTCCTGCCCATGTAATAGACTCCTGGCCACATCCTCATGGTACACTTTCAATTGATCTACTAAAGTGGGCAAGTTAGCCGGATCATTGTAATGTGCTTTTATGATGGCTTCAAGGGCATTCGTTGTCTTTCCCATGGCCGAGATTACTACAACCAAAGGCCTTTGCGGGGTTGATTGAAGAATAAGACCGACATTCTTAATAGCTTCTGCATCCTTCACCGAAGCCCCTCCAAACTTGTATACCTCTATTCTGTTCATTCGTCCTATTTTTTTACAAATGTACCGAAGGAAGTTATTGGTTGTTAGTTGTAAGAAAGTAGACAGTCTATGGGGTATAGGTAAAACGGATAGTTATAGGTTATTAGGAATGGGAATAGTTTTTTGCTGTTGAAAATTAGCTGAGAGAATAGGGTATTAGTTTTTTGAAACAAATAATTATAGACCTTTTACCAATCCAATAACAAGCAACCAGCAGCCAGTCTACTTTCTCACAGCCAATAACCTAATATTTGTTTCCCTTATCTTCGCATTTCAATGAATGTACTCAAATCTATTTGTGTGTATTGTGGGTCATCGACTGGTGTAAATCCTGTGTATATGCAGGACGCTATTGCATTGATGCAAATCTTCCTTGAACATCAAATAAGGTTGATAAACGGGGGAGGAAATATTGGCCTTATGGGCGTAATGGCAGACGCCATGTTAAGAGGCAAAGGGGAGGCAATAGGCGTCATACCGATTGGGTTAAAACAAAAAGAAGTTGCCCACACGGGCATGACTGAATTGCATGTGGTACCCGATATGCATAGCCGGAAATTAATGATGGTCAATCTTTCAGATGCATTTATTGCATTCCCTGGAGGATTTGGGACCATGGATGAAGTGTTTGAAACATTGACATGGGCACAATTGCATCTACATCAAAAACCTATTCTCCTATACAATCCTGATCATTTCTACGATCACCTGCTTTATCAGGCAGACCATATGTTGAAGGAAGGGTTTCTAAATAAGAATTCACGTTCACTTCTTTTGTCAACAAGTGATTTGAATCAGGTGTTGCCCCTGCTTCAAAATTTTAAAGCATCGTTTGCGGATCAATGGACTCTCTCTAAAAAAGAAGGGACATGAATGTAGATGAGAGCACACAAGTAATACAGCCGGGTAGCTTTGAAAGCCATGATCATTGGTATCCAAAAGCACTGAACGCAGCGATTCACCCGATGATCAATTTTTTCCTTAATCTGGATAACAAACTGATCATTGACAGATATTGCCATCTGCATCCAAAAGTCAAAGCCGCTAAGCTTCTTGAATTGATTTCATACCAGCCTCTCTATTATAACTGGTCTGGCGCAGATCTGATCAATGTCACCAATGCCCGTGGGAAACGTCAGATGGTCGTGATTGAAAATAATAGTTGTCCATCCGGGCAAAAATCTATGCCATTAAAGGTAGACACCTTACATCAGGGCAGTTATCGTGAACTTATTGAGAAATCATTTCAACCGTATAGTAAAATAAAAAAGCTGAACTCCAATGAAGCCATCGCCGTGTTGTATGATAAAAATGTCATGGAAACCAGCGGTTATGCAGCAACAATGGCTGATGTTTTCCAGCAGCCCGTTTATCTGGTGCCATTTTATGACGGAGCAAATAATGATCATATCCGGTATAAGAATCACTATATCGAAATCCTCGATGAACGAAATAAATGGAAGCAGGTTGTTGCCGCTTTCAGGTATGTGACACAAAAACCCTGGAATCGCATACCGGTCAGTTCAAAAACAAGAATATATAATCCGATTATTGCTTGTCTCGCGGGAGGCCGCAATAAACTGATCGCATCCAAGGCCTATGATCAATATAATGGTGAAATTGATCGTATGGGTCTTAAAATCAGAACGCCTGAGACCATCTGGGATGTACAGAAAGATGAAGTTCCGCTGTGGGTAAAACGTATGGGTGGTCAGGCCGTCATCAAAGTACCTTATAGCAATGCAGGTCAGGGCGTATATACCATTGTAAATGAAAGTGAGTTAAATGATTTTCTAAGTCGTGATTATGAATATTCAAAATTCATTGTACAATCACTCATCGGTAACTACAGGTGGAGCTCACGTACGGAGTCCGGAAAGTTTTTTCATCTGGGCACAATTCCAAATGCGAAAGGAGAAACCTATGTCTTTGATCTGAGGATGATGATCTGCGCTACACCTCTTGGCTTCAGACCAGTCTGTGTTTACTCAAGAAGAGCCAATTCCCCTTTAACTGATACTATTACAGAAGGAACTTCATCATGGGATATGCTGGGTACAAATTTATCCCACAAGGATACACACGGTCAATGGACTACAGATACGAACAGACTCATCCTGATGGACAGAAGAGATTTCAATCACCTGGGCATGGGGCTTGATGATCTTATAGAGGCTTATATTCAAACTATACTCAGCACCATAGCAATTGATAAGATGGCGTGTCGTCTTGTCAATTCAAGAGGTCAGTTTAACTCGAAACTCTTTGCTTCATTCAACGATGATCCATATCTTATCAGGGAAATTATGCTTGAAGCATGATCAGAAATTTATTGATCGTCACTGATCACTCCACGCATACGGCTTCCAACTCAATATATGAGTTAGGTGTGGCACTTAATGCCTGCAGAATAAATGCAAATATTTGGGTCTGTTCGAAAGGTATTAAGGAAAATAAAGACTTCTTCAATTCCATTACAGATGCAGCTATTTACGCAACAGCAATCAATTCTTCATTTGCATTCCATCCTTCGGGAATGGGATTCAGCCAGTCAACTGTTCGAATTGACAGAAAGGAAATTGATGCAATAATTGTCAGGATGCCTCAGCCATTGGATAAACAATTTCTGCTATCACTCAACAACATCGTATCTTCTGAAAAAATCATAAACAATCCGCAGGGTACTATCGAAACAAGTTCAAAAGAATTTCTTATCACTGTGGCCCATCTTTGCCCGCCTCTTTCATTATGTCAGAATATAGATGACGCAATTCGTTTAAGCCAGCAAATGGAAATCGTACTAAAACCTCTTTATTCATATGGCGGTATAGGCATAGGGAGGTTATCAGATGAATATTATTGGGAAGGAGATACACGATATCCGGCATCAGAAATTTCCAGTCGTGCTTTAGAAAATCAATTTCCAATGCTGGCCATGAAATATCTTTCAAATGTTTCACTTGGTGACAAACGAACGATTGTGGTGAACAAAAAGATTCTTGGATCTGCACTGCGCCTGCCTGCGGAAGGAAGTTGGATTTGTAATGTGGCCAATGGAGGACGTGCGATGATATCAGAAACAGATGAAGATGAATTAATAATTGAGCGGGAACTTACACCATTACTCTATGAAAAAGGAGTGATCATGTATGGCTTTGATACATTGACCGATGATAATGGCAAAAGAGTTTTATCCGAAATAAATACATTGAGCATTGGAGGCATCGGCCCTTTGAGTGAATTGAGTGGAAGACCAATTTTAAAGGAAGCCGCGGAGCTGTTGTGGGCATACCTTGAAAAAAGTAACGAATAACGGGTAACGAATAACGATTGATCATTAATTGGTTACAAGCAGTATAAGACTATTTATGGATGAGCAATAAATAAATCTTAAAAAATCATACATTTTCTTAAATAATCCGCGTCCTCATTTTTTTTCTCCTATATCAATCTAATCTTAAATCATATAGTTGCATTTGTTGAATTCAGCGAAAGACTGAAGAGTGTCTTCGTAAAGTAGATGCAAATTAATTTTTGTTGATTTATCCGCCCAATATTCATTTTTTACCTGCAATTGTTTACTCTTCCGATCGGCTTTCAAGTCGACACGGCCGACGAATTGATCTTTCCATAAAATTGGCAAACAGAAATAACCATAAATTCTTTTATCAGCAGGAATATAACATTCGATGGTGTAGTCAAAATCGAAAATCTCTTTGAGACGTCTTCGCCAGATGATCAGATTATCAAATGGAGAAACGAGCATCATTTTTTCAGGCAGCCTGATGTTTTGTTTGAGAAATTCAGGCAAGGTGAAATAATGCTTTTGTCCATCGATTTGTACAGGAACAATACTTTCTTCTTCCTGCAATTGATGAAATACATCTGTAAATATTTTTGAATCGGATTTTCTCAAATGAAATATTTCTTTTGGTGCCGCAATGCCCTGTGCACGAAGTGTAGTTTTGATGAGGTGACTGTAATATTCATGAAGGGTAGGGGTGGTGGTATCAGTTCCATCAGGAATAATTCTTTCCGGCAAATCATAAACTCGTTGAAATCCTTCACGGTGACTGACCATGAGATCCCCTTCAAGAAATAACCTTTGCAAAGCCCATTTTGCAGGCTTCCAATCCCACCAGTTGCCGCCTTTGTGATCGGATTCGAAATGACGTGACATCAATGGCCCCTCATCACGAACTCGCTTCAATACTTTTTTCATGTCCGCTTTTGAAGTATCCGGCCACCTGTCTTTTTTATCCCTGAAAACATTCATCACCGGAATACTGAACCGATAGTCCTGCATTGGCAGATACGCTGCCGCATGAGCCCAGTATTCGAAAATTTCTCTCTTTTTATATTGTGCTTTTTCCAGCCAATCCGATTTATATGAGGGAATCCTGGACCAAAGAATATGATGATGCGCTCTTTCGACAACTGAGATCGTATCGAGCTGAACATAGCCTAAATGTTTAACCGCATTGACTACAGAATTTTGACCTGCTCCAAAAGGGCTTGATTTTGTCAGACCCTGAGCATAAAGGATTATTTTCCTTGCTTTTGCATTGGAAATGGAAATCGGAGAGTTGCTCACGAATCACTTTTGTCAAGTTCCTTCTCTTTGGTGAGGTTAATATTTTTGACGATAGACCTCACCGCTTTTCGCTTGATCTGACGCTCCATTTCGCGGCTGAACTGGATCAGGTTGTATTGAAACTTAAGAATCAGAAAATCCTTTTTGATATTGACGACTCGTAAAAAATATGAATTAGGTTCGATGAGATGATGATATTCATGCAATGATTCGATCAACTGTTCTTCTAATTCCTCAACAGAACCAATGGAGGACGTAGCAACTTCAAAATCAATACTTGTTTTCTTGATTTGCTTCTTTGTATAGTTGATGACATCGCTGGTGAAAACGGTGCTATTAGGCATGAATATAATATCATCATCTTCGTTCAACAACGCAGTCTTTGCAATATTGATGTCTACGATCTTCCCTTTGTGATCACCGATTTTGACAAAATCATCAATGGAGATTTCTTTACTGAAACTGATGACAATACCACTGATAATATCGGCGATAAAATCTTTTGAAATGATCGCTATCGCTGCTGCCACGATGGATACCGTAGTGAATATTTTATAAATCTCTATTCCAAATAAGGCAAACGTGGACAGGAAGCCATAGACAGCGATGACCATGATAAATATATTGCTCAAACCTACCGTCACATTATCTTTCTTGTTGTAAGGCAGATGTTTCCTTCCGCGGTACACCATCGCCAACAACCGGACGAATAGACTGGCGCCAATCAGAAACATAAAAAATCTTAACGCGACAAGAACGACCTGTCCAATAGATGGAAAATTGTTGAGCCATTTGTTGCTTATAGTATGAAAAAATACCAGTAGGCTGAATAGGACAAGCTCAACCATTAGTTTGAACAGGTAGCGGCCCGGGATGGGTGTTCGTGGACGTTTTATAAGGTTATTGGTGGTCACGGGTTAATGGCGTAAAAGGTAAATATACGGTATAACAATTAACGAATAACGAGTAACGAGTAACGAATATTGAGTACAACAACGATGCCGCCATACGAAGTTATGAAGCGGGAACTAGTAACAAGTAACGAATATTGAGCAGAAATAAAACGACATTGTTAGGCGGTTAACCCACGTCTGTGCGTTTTCAAGGCTGTGCCTTGAACTTAGGTTCGCCTTCGTACCTGACTAGCGTGTAAGTACTTCGGCGAGCGAAGGCGGAGAGAGAGGGATTCGAACCCTCGGTGCAGTTGCCCGCACAACAGTTTTCGAGACTGTCCCATTAAACCACTCTGGCATCTCTCCCTTTAGTCTTACACAAATTCAACGACATACTTATTCTTCTTTCCATTCTCGATCATCACAAATCGATCGTGCAACAGATCTGATGACTTACATACAAAGGCGATATCTGTAATCTTATCCTTGTTCAATGAAATTGCATTTGATTCAATCGATCGTCGCGCTTCACTTCTTGACGAATTTATTTTTGTCTTTTCACTGAGTAAATCGATGATATTAATACCATTGATCAATTCATCCTTATTGATCTGAAAGGACGGAATTTCCTGAGAGATCAATTCAAGACTCTTTATGTCAAGATTTAAAAGCTGTTCCTTACTTGCTTTTGGATTGAACAGGATATTGGAAACATTGTTAGCAGCTTCATACGCTTTTTCTCCATGTATCCTGATTGTAAGTTCTTCTCCTAATATCGCTTTCAGCGTATTTGGATCATGACCAAAATCCGTTTCCAATAATTCTATTTCATCTTTCTTTAGCAGAGAAAAAAACCTGTATAATTTCGGAAGATCTTTATCATCCACATTAAGCCAGAATTGATAGAACTTATATGGAGATGTCATCATCGGATCCAACCAGACATTTCCTTCTTCACTCTTGCCAAATTTTTTCCCATCTGCTTTGGTCAGCAGTGGGGTAGTAAGTGCAAATGCATTACTTCCTGAAATATTTCTTCTTATGAATTCTGTCCCTGAAGTAATATTTCCCCACTGATCAGACCCCCCCATCTGGAGCACACAATCATGATCCCGGTACAGACATAAAAAATCATAGGCCTGCAACAATTGATAGCTGAATTCGGTATACGACATTCCGGTATCCATCCTGTTTTTAACAGAGTCCTTTGATAACATGTAATTGATCGTGATATGTTTTCCGACGTCCCTCAGAAAATCAAGGGCATTCATGTCTCTATAGAAATCGAGATTATTGATCAGGACGGCAGCATTCGGGCCTTCGAAATCAAGAAGTTTACGAACCTGTGCCGCCTGATGAGCAAGATTATGGTCAAGCTCTTCATATGATTTCAGTTCGCGCTCAGCATCTTTTCCTGATGGATCGCCGATGCGACCGGTGGCTCCTCCCATCAAAACAATAGGTTTGTGGCCGCTCAGTTGAAAAAATTTGAGAATCATGATCTGTACCAGGTTACCTATGGTCATTGAAGGAGCGGTGGGATCAAAACCTATATAACCCGTCACCATACCACTGGCTAGCTTCTCTTCAACACCTGGTGTGAGGTCATGGATCATGCCTCTCCACTTCAATTCTTCGATAAAGGATTTCTTCATGTTACCGGCTCATTTGATCAGATGAGAGAGCAAAAATGAAAATTTGATCTCATATTTGAGGAAGAAAAGATTTTCGATTTTCGATTTTCGATTTTCGATTTGTTTTTTAAGAGGTTAAAATTGATGGGATACGAACCGTGGATTGCAAGAAAGTTGATGGCTTCGGGAGGAGGAGGTTTTACACGTATTATACTTTGGATCGCAACTGGTGCCGTGGGTCTTTCTGTGGCGGTGATGATTGTGTCATTGGCATTGATGACAGGATTTAAACATGAGATCACGCGTAAGATGTTTGGGTTTTGGGGACATATTCATATCTCGGATCCAAGATCTGTGAGGTCTTATGAGGCTCTGCCTTTTGAATACGATTCGACATTGGTGCAGAATATTGAAAATATCCGGAAGGTAGATTATACACCTCCGGCGGGGTCAAGATCAGGTGATAAAGTGCAGACCTCCGAAGGTGGTGTTCATCATGTGCAGGCATATATTTATCTGCCGGGTATCATTACACATGATGAGCAGCTTGAAGGAATCGTACTCAAAGGAATAGGAAAAGATTATGACTGGAATAGTATCAATCAATTCCGGGTCTCTGATTCGACATGGTCGTCACTGGCGATTGATGAACTCATTATCTCTCAGGTCACGGCGACAAGGCTCAGACTGAATGTGGGTGATAAATTGATCCTTCATTTTATTGGAAAAGAACAACAACTGCAGCGCCGATTTACGATCAAGGGAATCTACAAGACGGGACTTGAAGAAAATGATTCGAAGTTTGCATTGGCTTCTATTGATCGGGTGAGAGAGTTGTTGGGTTGGTCGGATACTCAGGTGAGTGGCATTGAGATCTCGATTGAAAATATTGCTGATCTCAATCTGATCACGGATTATATCTACCAGGAAGAAATACCACCACATCTGTATGCAGAAAATATTAAAGAAAAATTTCCGAGTTTGTTTGAATGGCTTGAGCTGCAGGATATCAATACGATCGTGATCATAGGGTTGATGCTGGCGGTGGCGATTATCAATATGATTACGGCTTTGTTGATCCTGATATTGGAGCGTACGCAAATGATCGGGATATTGAAGAGTATGGGTGCTCGTGACAAATCGATACGACAGGTATTTTTATGGTTTGCAATGTTTATAACGATAGGGGGGATATTGATAGGAAATGTGTTGGGATTGGGTCTGGTTTTACTTGAGGATAAATATCAATTCATCAAATTGAATGAAGCGGATTATTATCTTAATTATGCGCCGGTGATGGTGATGCCCTGGCATTTGCTGGTGGTAAATATTGGAGCGTTATTGCTTATTGGAATTTGTCTTATAGCGCCTTCATTTTTAGTGAGTAAAATTAATCCGATAAAGACGATACATTTTAATTAAAAAGAGCATAGAACCAAAATAAATTATGCTTAATCTAGTTCAATGATTCCCTATCGCTGATGATTTTTCTTCAATACTATTTCTTGACTTTTTCTGGGCATGTGGTTTATTAAAACTTTTTTTCTACGCTTCATCAATTACGTGATCACCATTCCTCATCGGCTATTTCGCTTATTGAAATGGCTATTTTGTTTAACACCACTACACGGCAGACACAAAATCATAAGATGGCTGGCGGGATTGATTTTATTGATTGTAGACATAAGCCCTTTGACACTGATCTACGAAACCTTTCTTGATCTGATCAAATGGGAAACAAGACCACTAAGTGAAAATGAAAAAGAAATACTGAAGTCAGTTTTTGGAAAAACGATTCAGTACCATCTGATCAGTGTAGATCCCCGTTCCATACCTGCTATAAAACGAAAGACTGTCGCCTATGTGAGTTTTCATACGATCAATTTTGATACAGCTATTTCTGATCCGACTCTTGTGCATGAAAGTGTGCATATCTGGCAGTATCAAAAACATGGTGCAGTCTATATCTCTGAATCTTTCTGGGCACAGCGATGGGGTGGAGGCTACAACTATGGCGGATTAGAACCACTGAAGATGTACAGCGAAGGCCTGGTATTGAATGCCTTCAATTTCGAACAACAAGCGGATATCATTGAAGATTATTTCCGATGGAAAAATAATCTTCCAATGCAGTGGGTATTGAATGTGCCGGGTGTGGGAGATGTGCTTACGAAATATGCACGACAGATTAGAGGGGAACAGCAGAGAGCAGGGGGCAGGGAGAAGGGATGATGTAGAATGTATATTGAAATTTATACAACAGACTTTAGTTTGTTCGAGGTTAGTGACACGCAAACGTCAGATTCTCATGGTCAGCGCATCGTTGTCCGTTTTATATAACAATGCTTTCATTTCGCAAATCTGAAATTTGCTGACACGAAAGCTTAGGCACAGCCTAAGCTTAGCGGAGTTTGTATTTTAATGCAAGCAACGCTTGCATTAAAATACTTTAAAACGGCAATAAAAAAAAAGAATCGTTAAGCTTAGGCTGTGCCTAAGCTTTCGCGTCTGCAAAACTCCGTTTTGCGTAACTATGCTTTTTCATATCGCAATTCTGAACCATGCTTACTATGTTTTCATTTCGCAAATCTGAAATTTGCTGACGCACAAGCTTAGGCACAGCCTAAGCTTAACGTTTTTGCTATTTGATGCAAACTTCGTTTGCCTCAAATATTATCTCCTTCTCCTTAGCCTTTTGTTTTAACCAGTTCGAGGTCAGAGACACTCGAACGTCTGGTTTTCATGGTCGGTAACTTTTTCCTTCGCCTTAGCCTCCGCCTTTGCCTTATTTTCCTACCTTTGGCTCCCGAACTAAATTATTCATCTGTAAATGGAAAGCAGTAGTTGTTATGACCCGTTACTATCACATCGAAGACGGACGTCTAACCGAGCTGGACAAGCCTGTGCTTTCCTGCTGGATCAATGTCACACCGCCATTTGAACCATCAGAGCTCGAAGGCTTAGCCGAAGAGCACGCCATTCCCATAGATTTTCTGACTGATGCACTTGACGTAGATGAACGCTCCCGATATGAGCGCGAAGACGATATCCGTCTTATCCTCGTCAATACCCCGATGCTCAATGAAATCGATAAGGACAATGAAGCCATCTATATCACGGCACCAATCGGTATCATACTGACGCAGGATCATGTATTGACCATCTGTCAATATGAAAATCCGATCCTGCAGCGGTTTATCGATGGTCGGATAAAAGGCTTTGATCCTTCAAATGAACAGATGTTTGTCCTCAATATCCTTGAGCAGAATGTAATGAGGTTTATGGATAGCCTCAAGAAGCTCAATATCAAACGAAACATGATCGAGAGGGAGCTTTATAACTCCAGTCGCAATTCGGAGATCCAGCAATTGCTGAGAATTGAGAAGTCATTAGTGTATTTCGTCAATACGCTTAGCTCAAATGAGCTGCTCAATATGAAAATCAAACGAACGGACTTTCTGAGATTGGGAGAGAATGAAGAAGAGGCTGAATTCTTTGACGATATCATCATTGACAACGGCCAGGCGCTCAGTATGGCCAATATCTATACAAACATCCTTAGCGGCACCATGGACGCCTATACGTCCATTATTTCCAACAACCTGGGGTTGTTTATCCAGCGACTTACGATTATCACCATTATCCTGATGGTACCGACCCTTGTAGCGAGCTTTTTCGGGATGAATGTGCGGATCCCTTTCGAGGATACCAAGGGGGCATTTTACATTGTCTTGATCCTGGCCACCTCACTGAGCCTTTTGCTCGTCTGGTTCTTCAGAAGGAAGAATTTGTTCTAATTCATGTCATTTCAGATGGTTAGGAGGGTTATTCCATTTCACTAATAAAAAAATCGAAATTTTGGCTTTTTTCTCCCACTTTTTGGGTCATTTTTGACGTTACAATGGCTTTAAGTTGATTTTTCAGAAAGTTTTACACACCCAAACATTTTTTTTATCTGTGTATGCCCCACGATTTCAACATATTATATATTTTCTCCACATGATGTGGATAAAATGATTTCATATTAAATAAAAACTTCATTTATTTAGTGGCATCAAGTCAGGGGTGCATCCGAATCCAACCAAACGACGCCTTCTCCTCTTGATTTTGGTTACCTAGTCTGATTATAGGCATTCAGTACCCACCTGAGAAAATCGTTGAAAAGCGGTTTTCATTCGGGAAGTTGTTGTCTCAGGTCGTAAGCGTCCACAAAGACAACCATGGCATTGTCGCCTCTGGTGAGAACAGGATTTAGAACAAAACAAAACATACAAACCACAGATCAGTATGCTAAAAGAAGTTACATTGACAACAGCGAAAACAGAACCAATACTAAGTGAGAACCCAGGCCGGTTTGTCATTTTTCCTATACAACATCATGATATATGGAGATTTTATAAATTATCCCAATCCAATTTCTGGACAGCAGAAGAAATCGATCTTCAACAGGATCTTGTCGACTGGAATACCAAGCTCAATGATGACGAGCGCCATTTTATAAAACATGTCCTGGCCTTCTTCGCCGCGAGTGATGGTATCGTCAATGAAAATCTCGCAGAACATTTTGTCAGCGAAGTACAATACGCCGAAGCCAAATTTTTCTATGGCTTTCAGATCATGATGGAGAATATCCATTCTGAAACGTATAGCCTGCTTATAGATACCTATATCAAAGATCCAAAGGAGAAGGATTATCTCTTCAATGCGATCGATACACTCGACTGTGTCCGTAAAAAAGCACATTGGGCTTTGAAATGGATCAGCAAAGGAAACTTCCACGAACGCCTCATCGCTTTTGCAGCCGTAGAAGGTATCTTCTTCTCTGGTTCATTCTGTTCGATCTTCTGGCTAAAGAAGAGAGGACTGATGCCTGGACTATCATTCTCCAATGAATTAATATCACGCGACGAAGGAATGCATTGCGATTTCGCATGTCTCCTCTATAATAATCACCTGGTCAATCGTCTGCCATCAGAGACTGTATATGATATCATCAAAGATGCAGTGGAGATTGAAAAAGAATTTGTGAGTGACGCACTACCGGTCAAACTGATCGGTATGAATGCAGACCTCATGTGCCAATACATTGAATTTGTAGCTGACCGTCTTTTAGTTTCCCTTGGTCAGAAGAAAATCTACAACACAGAGAATCCATTTCAGTGGATGGAACTGATCTCTATCACAGGGAAGACAAACTTCTTCGAAAAACGGGTAGGTGACTATCAGAAAGCAGGCATCATGAGCAACCTGAGTAATCCTGATGATCAGCTTTTCTCACTCAACGAAGAATTTTAATCAACGACAATTATTTCTCCATTTATATATATTTTAATCCCCCTCTACTATGCAAGTCATCAAAAGAACCGGAAAACGTGAAGAAGTTAGCTTCGATAAGATCACCGCACGCGTAAAAAAATTAGTCTACGGTCTGTCAGATCATGTCAATCCGATCAAAATCTCCATGAAGGTGATCGAAGGATTGTACGATGGTGTCAGCACATCAGATCTTGATAATCTGGCTGCTGAGACAGCGGCTACTATGACAGCCATCCATCCGGATTATGCTCTTCTCGCTGCGAGAGTAGCTATCTCCAATCTCCATAAGAATACCAATAAGTCGTTCAGCGAAACGATGGACGCGTTATATAATTATATCGATCCGATCACCAAACAAAAGGCCGGTCTGATCAGTGATATGACCATCGATATCATCCGCAGACATGCTGATCAGCTTGATAGCGCGATCATCTATGACCGCGATTATGGATTCGATTATTTTGGATTTAAGACCCTTGAGCGTTCGTATTTATTACGTATGGACAAGCAGGTGGTTGAACGACCACAACATATGCTGATGCGTGCTTCTATAGGTATACACGGTGAAGATGTAGCTTCAGCTATCGAGACATATAATCTTATGTCAGAGAAATGGTTTATCCACGCGACACCTACATTGTTCAATGCAGGTACTCCAAAACCACAATTGAGCAGTTGCTTCCTGTTAAGCATGGTAGATGATAGTATCGAAGGCATATTTGAAACATTGTCAAGATGTGCTAAGATCAGTCAGTCTGCAGGTGGTATTGGTTTGAGCATTCACAATGTAAGAGCGACAGGAAGTTACATCAAAGGAACCGGAGGCACGAGCAATGGTATCATCCCGATGCTGCGTGTATTCAATGATACAGCACGATACGTGGATCAGGGTGGAGGAAAGCGTAAAGGTGCATTCGCCGTTTATCTCGAACCATGGCATGCTGATATCCAGGAATTTCTTGAACTGAAAAAGAATCATGGAAAAGAAGAACAACGTGCACGTGATCTTTTCTATGCGATGTGGATTCCGGATCTCTTTATGGAGAGAGTGAAGAATGATGAGATGTGGTCGCTCTTCTGTCCAAATGAAGCACCAGGTCTATGTGATACATTTGGTGGGGAGTTTGAAGCCCTCTATCATAAATATGAGAAGGAAGGAAAAGCACGCAAAGTCGTAAGAGCACAGGACGTTTGGAATTCGATCATCGAAAGTCAGGTTGAAACAGGCACACCTTACATGCTGTACAAAGATGCTGTAAATCGTAAAAACAATCAGAAAAATCTCGGCACAATCCGTTCATCGAATCTGTGTACAGAGATCATGGAATACACTTCTGCAGATGAAGTTGCAGTTTGTAATCTGGCTTCAATAGCTCTTCCTAAGTTTGTAGAGAATGGCGAATTTAATTTCAAACAACTATTTGAAATCACCCGTGTCGCTACCCGTAATCTGAATAAGGTGATTGATGTCAATTACTATCCGATCATCGAGGCGAAGAATAGTAATATGCGTCATCGTCCGATTGGACTGGGTGTGCAGGGACTTGCTGATGCATTTATTCTGATGCGTTTTCCGTTCGATAGTCCTGAAGCACGGAAGCTTAATAAGGAAATATTTGAGACCATTTATTTCGCTGCATTGACAGAATCAAATGCGATTGCTGAGAGAGATGGTACGTATCAGAGCTATGAAGGTTCTCCTGCCAGCCAGGGTATACTTCAGTATGATATGTGGGGAGCTGAGCCTTCTGATCGTTGGGATTGGACAGCATTGAAAGCAAAGATTGCCTTACATGGTTTGAGAAACAGTCTTCTTGTAGCTCCGATGCCAACAGCATCAACCAGTCAGATCCTGGGCAACAATGAGTGTATCGAACCATATACAAGTAATATTTACACACGACGTACTCTTTCAGGAGAATACATTGTGGTCAACAAGCATTTGCTCAATGATCTGATCCGGTTGAATCTGTGGGATGAAGAAATGAAAGAAGCATTGATCGCGAGCAATGGTAGTGTGCAGAATGTACATGGGCTGCCACAGGAGTTGAAAGAACTTTATAAGACAGTGTGGGAAATCAGTCAGAAAGTGATCATTGATATGGCTGCGGATAGGGGAGCGTTTATCTGTCAAAGTCAGAGTCTGAATTTATTTGTAGAAAATGCAAGCAAAGGCAAATTGTCAAGTATGCACTTCTACGCATGGCAGAAAGGATTGAAGACAGGCATGTACTACCTGAGATCTAAAGCTGCTGTTGATCCGATTAAGTTTACACTTGGTGCTAAGCATCAGCAAAAATATGTACGTGCTTCAGAGCAGGATAATTTTGATATGCCACCAGCGCCGATGAAGTCACCACAATCTGAAGGACCACAGATGCAGGCTTCAGCACAGGAGGATGTCATCACAGGAGAGGTTTGTAGAATGGAGGATGGATGTGTGATGTGCGGTTCCTAAGCAATTGGCAATTGGCAATTGGTGTGGCGCAGCTAATTGGCAATAATGCCGCGCAAGCTAAGCCAATGCTAAGCAATAAGCAATAAGCAATAAGTAATAAGTAATAAGTAATTGGCAAAAATTAAAGGCACTCAGCGGAAGTTGGGTGCTTTTTTTAGTTATTATTACTTCCATTTGCTATTGATTGCAATATGGATTATCTTAACATCAGGAAATATATAATAATGGGAACTAAAGAAGCAATTCATCAACTCATAGATAAAATCAATGATGAAAATGTTCTCAAAGGATATTTAGCACTGATTCAGCGTTTAAGCAGTCATGAGGAATCAACACTTTGGAATGAACTGAGCAAGGAACAGCAGGAAGAATTATTAATAGCTTATGAGGAGAGTTTTGACAAGGAGAATATTATTCCTCATAATGAGGTACGGAATCAGCATGACAAATGGCTTGGAAATATTTGAAAAGGAACACCCAGAAAGAAGCAATGAATTATAAACACATACTTTCAATTAGTACAATACTCATAATACTCTCACCTCTTGAAATTCTCGCTCAACCAATACTGGAATACAAAAACGCGATAGAAAAATGTCATGTTGACACATTTGAGACAATAGCTCAAGGACGGAAGATTAAGCTCATAAAATTTGATCTTACTTGTTTGAGATTTTATGAACGAACAGTGAATGGCAAAAAAATTGGTCGGACTGTTTAATGTTTGATCAACTCAATAGAGTTGTGAAGAAATTCAAAGATATGGATGTAAATTTTCTCGCAATTAACTTACAAGATTCAAAAGCAGAAATTATTAAATTTTTGAACACAAGTCCCTTTTATTTTGATCAAATCGCAGACGGTGGAATTATTATACACAATTCATTCTTTTATAATGGATCATATCCTGCTACATTTGTCATCGATCAAAATCTTAGAATTATTAAAGCTTTCAATGGTTGGTCTCCAGATGAGTCTATAAAAAATAATATTGATAAAATACTAATTCCTCTCATTAAAAGAGCGTTACTTTAATTTGGCCATATGCAATTGTACTGTTATTTAATACTCCTATTCTATCTTGTCATGCCATCAGCGTGTACAAATCATCCCAAAGATTATACCACCGCCCTTGCTTCCTGCAAACCTCTTCATTTTGGGGTTATAAATGGAAAACCGGATATTCAATTGCCGAATACAGATTGTATCATTGGAGCTTCTCTTCCTAAATTCGGTGGGATAGCAGTGGATGGAAATGTCATTGATGAAAATTATTTCAAAGGGAAAGTCACGGTCCTGAATTTCTGGTTTGTCGGATGTCAGGGATGTGAAAAGGAAATGCCAGGGTTGAACCAGGTTGTAGAAAAATATAAATCCTCACACGTTAATTTCTTGGCTATTGGCAGAAATAATGCGCAGGAGATTCGTGATTTCTTAATGCAGCGTTCTTTCAATTTTACGCAGTTGCCAAATGGTACACCGATCGTTGATAATGTATTCAAATTGAAATGGGGATATCCGTTTACTATCGTAGCGGATCAACATCAAAAGATCATCTTCACTTCCCTGGGTATGACTGATCAAAAAATGCATGATGAATTGGAACCGGCGATTGATAAGGCGTTGAAAGGATAAGATTTGATTTATCAATCTTGCTTTAGTATCTTATGCCATGAAGACACCGGTTATTCTTTTAGCCTTCTCCCTCATTCTTTTTCAATATTCATGTCAAAAATCTATTGTTAAATATGAGACAGCCATTAAATCCTGTGTTCCTGTGGAGAAAATAATTAAACAAGGTTCTGGGACAATGGCTTATAGAATTGTACCTACAGATTGCATTCTAGGGGCACAGCTTCCTGCATTTGAGGAGAAGTCAATGGATGGGAAGATGATCAATAGGGACTATTTTGCCGGGAAAGTTTCTTTTATCAATTTCTGGCATATTGGATGCAGGCCTTGTGAGGAGGAAATGCCTTTATTGAATCAACTTGTGGAAAAGTATAAAGATCAGCCTGTGAATTTCCTGGCTATTGGAATGAATACCGTACAGGATGTGCCTGCTTTCCTGCTGAAGCATCCATTCAATTTCGATCATATTCCTTATGGATATAGTCTGACCATGGATATATTCCAGTTACAATGGGGAAATCCATTAACCCTGATTGTCGATCGACATCTTAAAATCATAAGCATTGTCCAAGACAAACTGGATAATACCAAGATGGAGAAAGAAATTATTCCTATCATAGATCATGCGCTGAAGAAGTTTTGATGGTTCTTGTTAAAATTTTAATTTAGAATTATAATTACATCCATAGACTAGGATTATCTTTATGGATACGCCTATGAAATCTACTATCCTCTTTCCTGTGTTCATTTTTGCATTAATCCAAATCGCCTGTCACACACAACGACAGGTACTGCTAGATTATGATACCGCCATCAATGCCTGTCTTCCGGATACAGTCAATAGAGGTGGAAGTATCTCCTATTTTTATTGGAGTGCCGATTGCCTGATCGGTGCACAATTACCTGAATTTACGGCAACTACCATGGAAGGGAAAAAAGTAGATAAGAATTATTTCAAAGGAAAGGTTTCAGTCATCAACTTCTGGTTCAAAGGCTGCATGCCTTGTCAGATGGAGATGCCGGCATTTAACAACCTTATGGAAAAGTATAAATCAAAAGCGGTCAATTTTTTAGCCATTGGAAGAAATACTCCGGATGTCATCACTGATTTTCTTGTGGAGCATCCTTTTCATTTTGATCATATTGCTGACGGAGATCCGATCATTGGAGGTGCTTTTCATACGAAGTGGGGTTATCCGGTTACACTCGTGGTGGATAAGCATCTGAAGATTATAAAAACAAATCGGGCCATGAATGAACTGACTATGGAGTCGGATTTAGTGCCTGTAATTGATAAGGCTTTGAAGGAAAAATAAAATTTTAAGTGAAAATGATCTTGCGGTTATCATTTTTTATCCTGATTCAATTTTATACGCTTCAGGTATTCACACAAAAACTGAACTACCATATTGTAAGGTCAGCCATTCTCTTTTACCCAAAGAATGATGAAGACACAATCAGCATTCAGAATAACATACGGAATCTGGAGGCCCTCGATACGAATCAGATCCAAAAAAAATATCTGAAAGATTATTATTCAGATTTGGGACGATTTTATTGGTTCCTGGCTCATGGTAAAAATAAAATCCTCTACCAGCAAAAAGCTTTTGCAGCATACAGTAAAACGCTTTTCCATAAGTCTCATGATCACCGCGCGTTATGGTTTTTTGCTTTGTATTATGCTTATCATGATGATTGTGAAAAAGCTAAAATCTTTATGACTTCGTATAAGAAACACAGTGACAAGAAGAAATGGAATACCGAATGCATAGCTTTTGCGGAAGCACAATGTCAGTAATCTTCAAAATTCATAAACCTATAAACTTATAAACCCATAAGCACCTTCAACAACATTTCATTATCCTTGCAATATGAAAATGAAATTCATCTTCGCCGCATTTATACTTCTTTTACAGGATACATCGTACAGCCAGCCTTCCTATTCGCCCACCGGAAGAAACCGCATGGCTGCTGAATGGGAACCCGCCCTGGGTACCATCATCACATGGCCATTGAGCATCCCCTATAAGTTAGTGATTGAACTGGCCACAGATGGCAAGCTATATATCATGGTCCCTGACGACAAAACACAAAAAGAGGCTGTGACCTGGCTAAGTAAATGGCACCTCGATCCGAAACATATAAAATTTATTCGCGCACCACAGGGCATCGATGCATTCTGGGTTAGGGACTGGGGGCCTCATGCCGTTTTTACTGAAGATGGAACGATGAAACTGGCTGATGGAATCTATAAATATGCCACACCCGTATCGGGAATTAAATGTGATGATCCTTTGCATTTTATATACACTACTCCTGACAATAAAGTCCTGCAGACAGATATCGAAGATAAAGCGCCCCAGTTTATTGGTCTCTCCATGGATATGGATATGGTTGAACTTCCATTTGCATTCACCGGAGGAAATGTGATCACAGATGGACTCGGCAATGCCTTTTCAACGTGTATCATTAAAAATGAAAATCTATATGGTGGCGAATCGGAAGAAAAATTTCTTGCCGATGCCAAATCCATGTTAGGCATTGATCGATACAATTTGATTTCAAATTTTGAACCTGATGGAATCCAGCATATTGATTGCTTTATGAAGATGCTGGATGATGAAAGACTGCTTGTGATGCGACCTCCCATAGGACATCCATTATACACTGTTTATGAAAATATCGTCAACAATGAATTGGCAAAATTGAAAAATGCGTATGGTCGTCCTTACAAGATTTTAAGACTGGATACAGATGTTTATTATGAAAATAAACTTGCCGCATATTCCAATTCACTGATTCTGAATAAGACAATTTATGTTCCGCTGTTTGGCATAAAACAGGATTCAGTGGCTTTATCTGAATGGCGAGCTGCGATGCCGGGCTATAAAGTGAAAGGTTTCGACTTTCAGATCAACAAAGAACCAACAATTTCAGATGAAGCCAGACATCATTATGGCAATAGGGGTTGGAATGACGGGGACGCACTTCATTGCCGCACGCGCGCGATGTGGGATCCACAGATGTTATACATGAGTGTGGATAATATTCCGGAAAGTGTAACACCTGCTAAAGATTATTCTGTCAATGCTATCATCAAAGCATATAGTAAAATGCCATTGATCCCTGAAAGTCTAAAGCTCTCGTGGAGGGTAAAAGGCACAACGGAATGGAATGAAATTTTACTTGCTCAGACTACTACACCAGATCTATACAAAGGTTCAATACCCGCTGCAAAATCAGGGACAACGATTGAATATTTTGTAGCCGCAAAAGATAAATCCGACAGAAGCGAAACGATGCCAAGGACGGCACCTGATGGGTTGTACTCCTTTAATGTTCAATAATCAACTGTACCAGAGACGCGATAAATCGCGTCTCTACGACCAATTATTATTTTCAAACAAAACATTTACTTTATGGATATGCAAAAAATTAAATTTATATCCCTGCTTCTTTCACATTTAATGTGTGTTGAATTCCTATCCGGGCAACAAGTGTATAAGGTGAATGACTATGGGAAACCGGGCGACATTTATTTATACAATCGGATTCCTTCCACACAGAATGCACAAATTTTGGAAAATGGTGCTGATGTTACATGGGATTTAAGTACGAATGCAAATCTCAATACGCATATTTCTCAAATTGTGACGCCTAGTGAAGGTATCGACCAGGTTACTTTTCTTGGCGTTTGTACATTAGGTGGCAATACAATATTTGATTGTTTAAATGTCTGGAGTAATACAGAACAGGCACTCTTGGTTCCTGATACTTTATCTCTATTTGCATTTACATTGACAAAACTTCAACGCTATCAAAATAAAACTACAAATAAATTACTTGAAAATTTCTTTGGCTTCACCACTGATCTCGGCGGTACAGAAATGAAAGCGGCCATCGTCTATCAGACACCTGATACAATTCTAAATTTCCCTGTAGCCTATGGTGACAACTGGACTTCTCATATTAAATGGGGAATTGACCTGACCGCAACCGGTCAAAATATACAGTATAAGTCGACACAAAGTCGCACAACAAATATTGATAGTTGGGGGACATTAATCACCCCGTATGATACTTTTCCAGATGTCATCAGGTTACGTTCTGAAATCCTGAGAGAGGACACGCTTTACACAGATTCAGTTGCATTGCCATTTACATTAACCCAGGTGGAGTACATGTGGTTTGATACAAATTATACATTACCTGTCATGACAGCCAATGGTATTGCTACAGATAGTACAGATATCCTGAGTGCAGTTCAATACATCTACGAAGCGACGTGCGCGACTCCAACTTGGACAGTTGATTCTGACCATGATGTCTACTATATCGATTCGTCCGGTAACGTAACTGTCAATTTTGTATTTTCTAATCCAAATGCGAATGAATATACCTGGGACTTTGGTGATAACAGTACAGGTACTTCCACAGGAAATATTTCCCATACTTATTTTGCCGGCGGAGATTATTCAATAGCTGTTACCGGATGCATGACTAATTGTTTGCCACTGAATAGCTGTACGTCTAAAATTATTGATTTTCAGATTATAGATACAATTACATCAGTTCAGGTCATTCCGGGTAATCAGCTTGGAATAAAATTGTTTCCAAATCCGGCTAAAGAATCCATCATGATTGATATTCCTCACGAGTTAGGAATTCAATATTATGAGATCCTTGATATGTCAGGGCGAAAAGTGAATCATGGCACACTCGATGCCGGCGTCACAACAATCGACACGGATCAAATAGCAAATGGGGTATATACGCTCAGATTGTGGCGGAAAGGTGGAATACAGGCTCGAATGGCTGTCATGAGGGTGGCGATCATCAAGTGATTCTTTTAATCTCTTTCTTCAACCTTTTTTCTCGTCCATTGTTTCCCCCTTCAAATCACAATTATTTTTTATTTACAAAAACTAATTCCCCTTACCTATGTCGAACAAAACGAAATGGAACATCGATCCCATACACTCCGAAATTGGATTCAAGGTCAGACACCTGATGATCACCAATGTGAAGGGCTTTTTTAAAGAATATGAAGCCAGTATTGTTACTACCGGAGATGACTTTATGACCTCAGAAGTAGATTTCTGGATGAATTCTGCCTCTATTGATACAGGTAGTCCTGACCGGGACAAGCATATCAAAAGCCCTGATTTCCTTGATGTGGAGCACTTCAAACAAATCAATTTCCTTGGCAACACATATGAGCAGGTTGACAATGATGGCAGCTATGAATTGTATGGAGATCTTACCATCAAAGGAATCACAAAACGAATCAAGCTAGATGTAGAATTTGGTGGTGTGATGCGCGATCCATGGGGAACTGTGAAAGCGGGTATCACCATCAATGGAAAAATAAATCGAAAAGACTGGAACCTCAACTGGAATGCTGCTCTTGAGACAGGAGGTGTGCTGGTCAGTGATGAAGTAGCGATCAGTTGCGATATCCAATTAGTAAAATCTCCAGAAGAGGTAGTGACTGCGGATGAAGTAGTGGTGATACCGGAACTGCGTAAAGTGTAAACAACACCTCGGCGTATAATAATTCCTGACTCAGTAAATCATCTAGAAATAAAAAGAAGAAAAGTTGTCCGTAGTTTGAAACTACGGACAACTTTTCTTCTTTTTATTTGTGATCAATTAACTAATCCGATCCGTTCGCCCAGATCCATCAAAGTCACTTCTAAGATATTATCAAGTCTACCGGAGTAGTTGCTAGCACTTGAATAAATATAATCGACCTATAATGTCTCGAAATGGCAATAATGTGACCACAAAATGAATACTTTAACATATTAAAAAGAATGTTATCCTTAGTTTCAAACTAAGGATAACATTCTTTTTAATATATGCTTAAGGCCTTTGGAAAATAAAAAAGGGCACACGTTCTCCTTCGTATGCCCATTCACATTCAAAACAAACTCAAGCACGATATTTGTCTGAACTTCAACTTAGGGTTTATGTGGGGTATGGAGAATTCAATTCTTAATTTGATTTATTCAGCTTAAGTGTAAACACACCCGTGTTGCCAAGTTTAATGGCCGCGAAATATTGTCCTGAAGGATATTTATTTGCATTCCATGTCACTTCATAATCGCCTTCTACCTGTGATTCACTTACGATCGTTTCTACTCGTTGTCCTTTTTGATCATAGATTGTCACATCTACTTTTCCGGATGATCTCAGATGGTATTTGATCAATGTCGATTCCATGAAAGGATTAGGTTGGCTCACTGCAAAGACATCAGGTGAACTCAAACCGATAACTGCCGTCGTAGATGGAGACAAAATAGCAGGTTGTGTATAATCCTTTGGTTCTCCTGAACAGAAGCTTGTACCTGAGTGAGGGGCAGCTACATAAGGGAACTGGATCTGATAAGGGACATCATTCTCGCCGATCTGAGTATCATATGATAACACACCCAGAAGTTGAGGCGTAACCGGTGAATTACCTGGAACATAATCATCATACCAAAGACCTATCGCAGCAAGAACAACACCTCCTACAGCCTGCAATTCAATACGTGTCACATCATCTTCAAGACGACGACCGTTAGGAAAGCCATCCATATTCGGTATGAATTGTAAATCTGTTGTTGCTGCAAAATTCGGATCTGTCAAACCTAAAACTGCAGCCCATACAAGACCCAGTGAACTGAAATTAGGATCATCACGTGGAGTCGCTGGTACGGCCATATTCAATCTCAACATGTCACCTCCGTTTGGAAGGAAGTTATTGATGAATGGCTTACCGGCTGCCAATGGATTTCCATTTTTACCAGTGGCTAATTGATAAGGAATGACATTAGGAACACCTGTATGAAAAATAGGCCATAAGTCAACCGATCTTGGCGAACCAGGAGCAGGCAATAAAAGAGTTCCGAAAACAGCATCATCCAATGCAGTACCTGCAACAGCAGGAGAGCCTTTCAAATCATATAAACCATCTTTTCCATTTCTAAAATCAAAAGCACCTAATGAATTACTTTGTATACGCAATGAAGCAAATGCTGGTACAGCACCACCAAACTGGCTGTCATCCATATACAATGCGAGTTCCGGATTGTAAAAGAAATTTCCAAAATCATTAAGGTTCGCCAAATCTTGATATGGAGTAAGCGCATTCCAAAGATCTTTGTAACCGATAGGAATAACCGCTTCGTTTGTTAAAGGCATACCAAGTCTTGAAACCTGTACCCAATCACCGCTATAAGATTCACTACCGGCAACATTGAGAGTTCTGATCGTTTGACGTAAAGCTGAAGCCCATACACCGATTACAAAATCAGGATCGAGTATGCTTGTCGCCTGAAGCTCTGATTTACCATTCTTCTGTAATTGACTGATCGGAATTTTTATAGCAATTGTGGAAACGTTCAGACAAGCTACACCATCATATGAATTACCATCCTGTCGGGGCATATCGCCGAGATCAAATACACCACCCAGATCAACAAAGAATGGATCATCAGTAGGTCCACAAAAAACTTTTTCGCCGTCAGCAGTTGATGTGATTGCATTAGTCATCAGTTGAGCATAAGTTGTATTGAGTCCTGCTCCACCTTCGATAGAACGCGGACCGATATTATTAGGAGGTACGATTCCATCTGTAATTACAGTTTCAAATGTTGCACCACCATCTTTGCTTTTCTCAAGTGTATAGGTTGTCTTATGATTTTGCGCGCCTAGACGAATATAGAAGAATGTAGTAGGATCTTCATTTACTTTATGAAATGTGAATCTGTAAATGATATCATCACCAGGTGTGGCGATATTATTGTCAATGTGAATTTCGTACCTGATATTTTCACCAAATCCATAATAATTCGGCCCACCGTGAGGCAATTGCATCGGCACATAAGATGCAATGATGGTCACAGTACCAGGATCATCAGGACTTACAAAAGCGTAGAGGTCAGTATTGTCGGCCAATGGATCATTGGAGATCAGTGGAGCCTCGCGATGACTTGATGCCATGATATTCTGCATCAAACCAAGGAAAAGAAGTATAAGAAAAAAGTATTTATTTTTCATGATTGTTGTTTCAATAGTTGTTAGATAGAATGATTTAGATTATTCAGTTGGTGCATGTGTCTCCGTACCTCTCCATGGCTCAGCCAGGTAAGGAAATGTGGAAGTAAATGCAGCATCATTGGCTTCAACACCGGTTGAATATTGGAGCACATTGACAAGAAGATTTGTCACAGGGGAAGCAGAACTTCCGGGTGCATAATCATCATACCATAATCCGATAGCTGCTAAAACTACACCACCTACAGCCTGTAATTCTATTCTCGTCACATCATCTTCAAGACGACGACCATTTGGAAATCCATCCATGTTAGGGATAAACTGCACATTAGTAGTGCCTGCATAAGTAGGATCTGTTAAACCAAGTACTGCTGCATAAACTAATCCTAGACTATTAAAATTGGGATCATTTCTGGGAGTCGCAGGGACAGCCATATTTAATCGCAACATATCGCCTCCGTTTGGAAGGAAATTATTTATAAATGGTTTACCTGCTGCTAAAGGATTTCCATTTTTACCTGAAGCTAATTGATATGGAATCAAATTAGGAACACCGGTATGGAATATTGGCCATAGGTCAACTGAGCGTGGTGAACCTGCTGCAGGAAGTAATAATGTGCCGAAGACGGCATCATCAAGAGCAGAGCCAGCCAATGCCGGATTGCCTTTCAAACCAAATAATCCATCATGACCATTTCTAAAATCATAAGAACCCAATGAAGCAGATTGTATACGAAGACCACGGAACGCAGGTACTGCACCGCCGAATTGACTGTCATCCATGTACAATGCTAATTCTGGATTGTAAAAGAAGTTGCCATAGGTATCGAGGTTAGCAAGATCCTGGTAAGGTGTTTGAAAATTCCACTGATCCTTATAACCGATTGGAATCACGGCCTCATTAGTCAATGGCATACCAAGCCTTGAAACCTGTATCCAGGCTCCGCTATCATCAGGATCATTACCATTTGTTTGCAAAGTGCGAATCGCTTTACGACTTGCAGATGCCCATACACCGATGACAAAATCTCCGTCGAGAATACTAGTAGCCTGGCTTACATCTTTTCCATCTTTCTGAAGAAGACTGATCGGGATCTGTAAAGCAATGGTATGTACATTATATTTTGCAACGCCATCTCTGACTCGTCCGCTTTGACGTGGTGCATCTCCGAGATCAAATATACCCCCGAGGTCTACCCAAAATGGATCATCCACAGGACCACAAAAAACAGATTCACCTTGTGGGGTATTTTCAATGGCAGAGGTCATCAATGAACGATAATCGGGCGCACCAAGACCGGCACCACCTTCAATCGAGCGAGGTCCGATATTGTTAGGAGGTACGACACCATTTGTGATGACCACATCAAAACTGACGCCGCCATCTGTGCTTCGCTCCATTGTATAAGTGGTCTTAAGATTTTGAGCACCTAACCGGATGTTGAAAAAAGTAGTCGGATCTTCATTGACACGGTCAAACGTAAACCGGTAGATGATGTCATCACCTGGGGTGGTCACATCATTGTCAATATGAATCTCATATCGGATATTCTGTCCAAAAGAAAAATAATTAGGGCCCCCATAAGGAAGCTCAGCCGGAATGTAATTGGCTATGATCGTGATCATATCCGGATTGTCAGGACTCCTGAAGGCATAGAGATCGGTATTGTCTGCCAGTGGATCATTGGAGATCAATGGCGCTTCCCTGTGGCTGGAGGCTGAAAGGGAAAAAGCCAGAAAAAGCAGTATACCACTCAGTAAGCTGGCCTTTCGGCTGATCAAATGAAGGTAAAAGTTTGTACTCATCATGTTTGGTTTGGTAATAGGTTAAAAAATCAATTGAAATACGGTGCGATTATATATTTGGATTTATATACGAGAGGGGATATAAACTTGGATTTAGGAATTTGAAATTTTTATTAAAAAGAAAATCCTGATGATCACAAAGCAAGGATTATGCGCCTGGCATTCGGCCATTGGTTCATTTTTTGAACAGGGACAAAGATTGAAATCAGGCTATAAATGACTCTTATATAATTGCGGCGAAATATTATATAATTCATTAGTTAGACAAAAAAATAAAAAGTTAGACAGATTTAATTTTATACCCAGGTTTGTATATACGTTTAAAAAGGGTACTTGGAGGTAGCATTTTAAAAATTAAAAAACCAAGAAGACTACGAGAAATAATTTATTGTTTACGGCAACTTAAACAGACTAAAACTATGATTCTGCCCGATAAGCTCGAGGCCATCGATCGAAGAAGCTGAAGAAATGAGATGTGTGATACCGGAATTTTTCCATTTCGAAATCATTTCGTCGGAAGGAGATGAAAGTATTTCTGCGGCCTGCAGGGAAAAATCCACACCTGTTTTTTTTGATTCAAGATCATAATCATACACGCTCCCAATTCTTTGATACCAGTCCTTCAGAAATGTCTCATTATGAATCATAGCTTTATAATCCACATAAAGACTCCTTTTAGAATACCATCTGAAAGCAGTTAAATCAAGGGGAACAATAAATACGGCATTATCGGGTGTCATTTGTTTTGCCATTTCACATATTTCAACATCATCCGAATTGTTTGATGACCAGGGAAACATATAATCGGGTTTAGTATCGAAGAGGCCGGACAATCTATATACACAGACTAAAGTCAAAAGCAGAAGAGGTAACCCAAGCTTCATCCTTCGGCTGAGATTATTGAGAAATTCGATCCTCTCAATCTGAGCGAATACCGCTACAAAAGCAAATGCTTCCATCCAGATCGTCGTCTTCCACCATTGCGAATAAAGCACTATCGGCATTCTTAATACTTCAACTCCAATTTCATATCCGAAACACCCGATGACAATGGTGATAAAAATCCATTTCGTTTTCCCGCTATAAAACAGGATACAAATCATTGCAAATAGTGCACCTAACAATAAATTAATTGTTCCAAAATAAGATGCAAAAAAATGATGTGATAAACGGAATTCCATAATGTTCATAAAACCCACCGGATCTGTATGGCTCCCATTATTTTTTGCCAAAAAATAGTACCAGGGAATACTTGCAACAATGTAGATCAGGATGAAACGCCATGGGAGAGATTTCCAATTTCTTTTTAATGTTTTATCAGCAAACAAGACTATAACTGTAAGCAAAAAAATCTGAAGTCCAACCAATGGCTGAAGGTATCCGGCGAGGATCAGTAATAAAGACCACCCAAAATATTTCTCTCTAAGCCAAAAATAAAAAGCCCATGATGCCAATGCTTTTGCCGGAAGGCTGGGAATAAAAAGATTGTAGTAAAGTTCATTCGATCCCGTCGATGTATGAAATCCTAGGGTCAGAATCATACCGATACAAAGCCATTGTAAGACTTTGTTTTTGATAAAGACAGTTGCAATCGATATCCATGCCAGAATAAGAGCAATGGTTGAGAGTGCATGCCATATCCAGACTAACCATGGCTGATCATATCCAAGATGCCGAAGTAAAAAGTGAAAAATCGTCCTTTCGTTCGTTCCGCTTGATAAATAATGTTGAACATAATGATCCTGACCGTAAGTACCGGGATGATCCTGAGCCCAAAGACAAGGGAGTATTTGTGTTTGGTCTCCCTGGCCGTATTGATAGCCCTGATAGACGAGTACTGTACCGTATAAAATGACAGCTGCCAGCAGGTTTGAAAGGAGGTCTTGTTTTGTCAGGGTCATGAATGGCGATAAAAGTAATGAGCAGAGGGCAGAGGGCAAAGAGCAGGGAGCAGAGGGCAAGGACCAAGTAGCGGCAAGAGCAAAGGACAGGGAAGCGAGCATAAAAATTATGATTCGAATATGGATTCAAATTGGACTCTATAATGTACACTTATTTGGATCTGGAAAAGCATTTGGAGCAACTGTAAATCAATACGTTAGGCCATCGTGGCACGACTAGTGGTGGCACGACTAGTCGTGCCACGATGTTTCAAACTACGCGAGTCTGTTATTATTCGCTTATTTCGTGCCCGATGAAACAACTTTCAATGGACGAACTCCAACGCCCTGCTCTTGAAGAATACAAGTCTTCCAAAAAGATGCCGGTCGTCGTCGTCCTGGACAATATCAGATCTGGATTGAATGTAGGGGCCATTTTCAGGACGTGTGACGCCTTTTCAGTAGAAGCGATTTATCTCTGTGGCATCACGGTGAAGCCACCTCATACAGAAATATTAAAGACTGCTCTTGGAGCAACATCTTCAGTCAGCTGGTTCTATCACGAAACCACAAAAGAAGCATTGCAAACACTGGCTTCAAAAGGGTACAATCTCATGCCTGTGGAGCAAACTGACCGGTCAATTCATCTTGAGCAAATGGATATGATCGCTCACTTTCCACTGGCTTTGATTTTTGGAAATGAAATGCGTGGTGTTGATGCAGAAGTACTCTCTATGTGTACTACAAGTCTTGAAATACCACAGGATGGAATCAAACACTCACTGAATGTGGCAACGTCTGCAGGAATTGTACTTTGGGAATGTTATCGTCAATGTCTTCTACGCAAAAATTTCTCTTTGATCGAATAAGTAATTCGTAGCCCAAAACTATAGTACAAATAATCATCCAGTTTTGCAGATGATCCATCAGCATTTAATCCGTCCCAATCAGTAGATGTCAATAAAGTAGCGGAGATCATCGGTGTGATTGTCAACTGTCTTAGAATCCCGATATCAAGTCCTGCAGATCCACCAATTTTTCCTACAAGGTGTTTACTTTGAATAGGCAATGGTAGATGATCACTAAGCCTGGAATCTACACGTTCGAATTTTTGCTCACTGACTCCAGGTGTCACTTCTAGAAAAAATCCCTTTTTGAAAAGTTCTCCTTCCTTTGAAAACGTCGGACAATGACAATCACCGGCAAAATCAAATGGATAAATAGCTACTCCCAGATCCAGATCGACAGCCGTAAATTGACCATCTCCGAACTTTCCACTAAACGTATTCCGGTAGCCAATGCCCGGCCTGAACTCAAGACGTTTCTGCTTTAGCCTGAAATTATACTCAAGAGAAACATGCTGCCCATCCTGATTGATAAATGCTTTTGAAAGGGCATCAGATTGGCCTAAAGTATAGCGTGCATTTAAGCTAAACTGGCCCTGGCAAAAGCCCGGTAATGTCGAAATCAACAGAAGTGCAAACCATTTGGCCATATTTTTTTTAACGTCAGGCCTGTTCTGAATAGTATCAGGCTTTTCCGGCTTTTCCATAGGGTCTTTAATTTCGAATATCTTTGCACTATCTATCATCAGATACAATCCACTTGCGTACAAAATCCATACATCCGAAAAAAGTAAAAATAATCACACTCGGATGCAGTAAAAATATCGTCGATTCTGAAGTTCTCAAATCTCAGCTCGAAGCTAATCAATTTAATGTCCAGCATGAAACGGACCGTCATGCGCCTGTCGTCATCATCAATACGTGTGGATTCATAGACCTGGCCAAGGAAGAATCAATCAATACCATCCTTGAATACGCCGATGAAAAAAAACAAGGTCGCCTCGAAAAATTATACGTCACCGGTTGTCTCTCCCAGCGATACAAAGATGATCTAGAGCAGGAAATCCCCGAAGTGGATGCTTATTTCGGTACGATGGAGCTTCCATCCTTGCTCAACACGATGGGCGCTACATACCGGGATGAACTTCTCGGCGAACGAAGCATCGTCACGCCGGCTCATTATGCTTATCTGAAAATATCTGAGGGATGTAATCGTACCTGTTCCTTTTGTGCTATTCCGCTGATGCGAGGCCAACATGTGTCGAGGACAAAGGAAAGCCTTGTCAAAGAAGCTACTCATCTTGCGAATCGCGGCGTCAGGGAATTAATACTGATCGCCCAGGAACTCACCTATTATGGCCTTGATCTTTATCAACGAAGAGCATTGCCTGAATTACTTGATCAACTATGTCAGGTAAAAGGCATCGAGTGGATTCGTCTTCACTATGCATATCCTCATAAATTTCCTCTGGATATTATTGAAGCGATGAAACGTCATCCGCAGATCTGCAATTATCTTGACATGCCATTGCAACATATCAGTGATCCTGTATTGAAAGCGATGCGCAGACAAATCACAAGTGATGAAACGAAAGAATTGATTGCTAAAATTCGGGACATGCACCCGGAGATTCGTATAAGGACTACATTTTTAGTTGGCTTTCCGGGAGAAACACAGGAAGATCACGAAGCACTTTGTCGTTTTGTAGAAGAAACAAAATTTGACAGGGTAGGGGTTTTCGAATATTCACATGAAGAAGGGACAAGGGGGTATGTATTGAATGATGATGTACCTGCTCATGTTAAAAAAGAAAGGGCTGAAGAATTAATGGCTATACAGCAATCTATTTCAGCGGCGCACAATACTTCGCTTGTAGGTCGTGAGTTGAAAATATTAATCGACCGAAAAGAAGGTGGCCAATACGTAGGCCGGACAGAATACGATTCTCCTGAAGTGGACAATGAGGTGTGGATTGAATCAACAGACAAAAAACTTCAACCCGGAGAATTTGTAATCGCCAAAATCACCCAAGCTTCAGAATATGATCTAACAGGTATGTTTGTAAAAGAATGGAAATGACTGAGGAATCAAGACTGATCACCATATTTCAAAAACCGCTCAACCAGGCTGCTCTTGTAGTCGGTATCATGATTGTCTTTAGTCTAATAGACAAGGCCATGCCCCACCAATATGAATTACTTGAGGTCAATTCGGGCACGTGGATCATTGGTACGGCTATGATATTTTGTTTCATTATTCTCAATGCTATCGTTGCTTTTCGGACAGACATCATATTACCTTATTGGAGCAAGTCGATCTCCTTATTTATCGGACTTCTTGTCGTGACCTATGCCTGGTGCTATTTGTTGTCAGGAAAGCATATTGATGATGCAGGAGGCTTTAGCTGGCTTTGGATTGTCTTGACCATGTCATACCTTGTATTTTTTGTCATTGCCCGGTCGATGAAACGTATCGTTGATCTGGCCAATGATCAGGATAAAAAACTGCGTGGAGAAGAGTAACGATTAACAAATAACGAATAACGAATAACGAGTAACGAGTAACGAGAAAGGAGTAACGAATAACGAATAACGAATTTCGCAACTCCCCCTTTTTCAGGGGGTCGGGGGGGGGTAGAACGGGAATAACGAGTATCAATACTAAATCTTTTGAAAGAAGATCACGAAAAATTGCAACGACGCATAAGCATCATTTCTGTTTGGCTGGGTGCGATCGTTTTGTGTACTCCTGCATTTGTCAATACATTCCCATTTCTCTATACAGATACCGGCACATATTTGCATTGTGGTTTTCAGGGCGTCACTTCTGATATAAGGCCGATGATCTATGGCCTTTTTATACGGCATATAAGTTTAAAAGAAAGTCTGTGGTTAGTTGTTTTTGTTCAGGCCTTAATTGTTTCGTGGACAATACATACATTTTATTCTAATTTTTCTCAGCGGGCAGCAGGTATGCGACCATTTGTTGCTATTGTTATTTTGACATTGATGACAGGGATTGGAGAAGTGACTGGGATGTTGATGCCTGATTTCCTGACATCGGTTATGCTGCTCATCGGCTGTATTTTTCTTTTTGGAGGAAAACAACCTTTGTGGAAAAACATACTTATGAGTATCCTTTTCATTTTTGCTGTCGCCAGTCATCATTCCAATGCATATATCCTGATTCTTGCATTGCTATTTTTTCTTTTTATTAAAATACTATTTTATTTCAGAAAAAAATCTTTTGTATTTCCATTGCGTCGCCTCCTCATTGTCGCAGGTTTTGGTTTGATGGGATATTTTAGTATCCCGATGCTTCATTATGCATACAGCGGATCATTTTATTGGTCAAGAGTCAAAAATGTATTTATCACTAACCGGGTGAATCAGATGGGTTTATTAAAACCTTTTCTGCATGAATATTGTGCCAATCATCAGTATCGATTGTGTGACTCGATTGACAAGATACCGTATGATCTATTATGGAGTCCGGTGAGCCCAATCCGAAAAACAGGAGGCATGGCTGCTAACGATGAAGAATATGGCCATATGCTGAATGACTTTTTTCATGACGCACATTATGTAAAGAAATTTGCAATACGAACGCTGGAAAATGGCATTGTTCAGTTCTTTACGATTGAAGGGCTGGTCATGACTACCGAACGCGAAGAAGGTTATCACTACCAGGTCTTTGAAGATGAACTTCCGGAATTTATTCCATCGATCAGGAGATCCGTTCAGTTTTCAGGAAAATGGGACAGTCATCCCACGCAGCTTGCACAGCGATTCCTGGTATATGCCAGTTTTTTATACTTGTTATACTTCTTCTTGTTTAGAAAAACGAAAGACGATGTTACGTCAACACAGTTAAATCTTGTTCGTTTTATCATGCTTGCCCTGGTGGCCAATGCGTTTATCTGTGCAGGTATTTCAATGGTGGATGTGCGATTTCAATATAGGGTTGTGTGGATGGTACCGATGTTTGCTATTATGATTATGAATGATCAAATTCCTCTATTATGGTCAAGACTAAAGTCACTTTTTACTGCGAATGAAACAATGAATGACAATCCTTAACACATTCGGCTATTAATTATTTATTAGCAGAGATTTTTTCCAGTTCTTCAAGCTTGTTTAAAAGTTGTTGCGTTTCCAATTTAAGTTTTTCAATTTCATCCGAATTAGTTGCAATTGTTTGTTGTTGTTCCCTAATCGAATTCACCAAAGGCATGACAAACTCGTCATAACGCAAACCATAAAAGTCGTCATTGTTTTTTGGTTTGTCTACACCATCAAAATCATAGCCATGAGCGTGTGCATCTGCTTCAACTTCCTGGGCTATAAATCCGGAATGCAGCATAGCCAAAGCTTCAGACTTATCTTTAGACACTTCATCTCGTTCACCATAATGTGAATCAAAATAATCATCAATAGTTTTTATATCTAACTGATATGTAACCGGACGTAAATTCAAAACAAAATCAAGTCCGATATCCGTGTTCGCGATATCTTTTTTAATACGACGGTCACTAAAATTTGTCCAGCTATCATATCCACCTATAGATGTCACTGTATTATCACCGATACGGACCTGATCTGAAGCTGTACAGTCGGCATTGTCTCCGACTCCGGTGCTGTTGTCATAGTTTGATCCTGATGAATTGGCAGATCTGCCGATACCTGTCCTGTAAGACCCTGTTGTATTGGAATTCAACGATTGGTAGCCCACTGCAGTGTTATCATTTGATGTTGTACTGGAAGATAAAGCAGAATGTCCTATCGCCACATTACCATCTCCTGTTGTATTCGCATTTAAAGAATTGTATCCTACACCGATGTTAATATCACCTGTCGTCGTATGTTCGAGGGACTTAGAACCGATGGCTACATTGTAATCGCAGGATCCGGTGCATGCCGTGAGCGCCAGATATCCGATACCTATATTGAAAGTACCAAACGTATTGGATGAGAGTGCTTCATGGCCTACAGCCGTATTGCTTTCTCCGGTACTGGTAGATAGCAGTGCATTATACCCGAATGCGGCATTACCATATGTGTAGGTATCCACATCAGATAATGCATAATACCCGAAACCTGTGATCTCTTTAGCAGTGCTTGTCCGCAGTGCACTATACCCAAAGGATGTCATATTCTCTCCCTGGTAGTTTTCAAGCTGAGAATATGCTCCAAATGATGTATTGAATCCATCTTCACTATACGATTCTCTCATGGCATTCATACCTACGGCAGTGCAATAATCAGCGAATCCATTAGACGTCAATGCTAATGAACCCAGAGCTGTACATCCCTGAGCCTGGTTGTTAGACAAACTCTGTGAACCTATCGCCGTACTTCCAATTGTACCATGGTAAGTCAATACCTCATCTCCGATAGCGACCTGGCTATCGGCTTCCGAATCGAATAGAGCATTTTTTCCAATACCTACATTTGAATGACTACCAGATCCCTGACTCATGACATCAGCCCCAATACAAACATTCGAAGAATAAGAAGATACGATCTGATTATTTCCGATACAATTGATACCAAGTATCGTATTGGATTTGCCATTCCAGTTATTCCGTAGTGCATTTTTTCCCAATGCCGTATTCTCAAAACTGCTAGTGCTGTGGTACATCACTGAATCGCCAATGCCAATATCTCGTCCACCGGTAGTGTTTTCATGAAGAGCGTAAGTCCCAATACCTAAACAACCCTCACCCGAAGTCATTGAATAAAGAGATTCCCGTCCTATCGCTATTTGATTCCAAACACATCCATTGAAGAGTGCCAGAAATCCACCGCCTACAGTCCATGAATCCATGTTCTGCACTCCTGCACCCGCGCCAAGAAGTGCAGCGTCGGATTGGAAATTGCCTCCATAACCAGCCTGTGTGCCACATATGGACATACCATCAGCAAATCCTTCTGTAAAACCTGCTTCAAAACCGGCAACGCAACTATTATCTCCAGAACCATTATGATAAGAGGCATGCATGCCGATGCCGGTATTATTGTTTCCATGGAGTGAGTTTCCGCTTCTGAATCCGATAAAAGAATTGTCATGGCCTTCACTATTTGATACCAATGCAGCGTGGCCAATTGCAGTATTATGAATTGCCAAAGACCCGTTGTTGCTGTATAGAGCAGAATCACCCACAGCTACAAGATTTTTCAGCACCTGGTTTGTAAACAGGCTGTATGAACCGATTGAAACATTTGCATTTCCGCTTGTGGTAGCATAAAGGGCCTTATGACCCATCACCGTATTGGACAACGCCGTAGAAATTTCATATCCTGCCTTAAATCCCAACAAAGAATTATTAATTCCTGATGTAATATTCAGACCTGTGCTATCTCCGATACTGCAGTTCGTACTGGCAGGTTCTACTAAAGTTACACCGGATACATTCCTTCGCAGCACAAGTGATTCTGTACCTTCAAGATCTATTCTGATCATATTCTCATTGGGATTTTTCTCTACCCATATTCTTGTATCCCCATCTGCATCGGCTGCTATGATTCCTTGCTTCAATGAAATCCAACTTGTACCTGAATTATAGTAATATGTTTTTAACGGTATGTCATAAACCATGAGGCCTGCTGCAGGATTATTAATAGAGATCCGCTGGAAACTTGTCATTCGGGGTATCAATAGACCTCTTGTGGTACTTTTGACTTCGTATATCGTACTTGGGTGGGGTGGTGCACCAGACGTGCTGATCGAAACCTGACCGGATATCCTGGAAGTGAATGTAAGCCCTGAAAATACGGTAAGGACAATTCTAATCCATTTGGAAATCCTGAAATTGAGCATGAAAATTCTGTGCATGTTATTCAGATTTTTTCAATGTTATTCCTGATTCAAGAGCATCAAGTCGTTTGCGTATGTCTGTATTCGCTTTTCGCCAGTCATTGATTTCCTGCACCTGCTTGTTGATGATGTCCTCTTGCTCCTGTACAGCCTTGACCAATGGAACCGTAAACTCAGCGTAGCGCAAACCATAAAAATCATTTTCATTTTGCGGTTTATCTACGCCACTGAAATCATAGTCTACAGATTTTGCTGCCGCTTCAACTTCCTGTGCAATAAATCCTGTTCTGAGTATTTGCTCAGCATCGTATTTAGTGGCCCATTCAGCAGAATCAACTTTCCCATAGTGTTCCTGGAAAAAATTTTCAATAGCATGCAGATCGAGATGGTATGTGACGGGCCTTAGCTTTAGTATGAAATCCAATCCGTGTACATCCTCGCGGATATTTTTTTTAAATCTTCCATCGCTCACATTAGTCCATGCTACATAGCCCCCTATACTATTCACAGAAGAATTTCCTATCCGTACCGAGTTATCAGCTGTAGCCCCGGCACCATTTCCTATTCCGGTAGTATTGTTGTGAAAACTAGATACCGTATTTGCTTCAAAACCAATGCCTGTATTATAATCTCCTGTGGAGTATTCCATTGCTTTATACCCGATCGCTGTGTTGTGTGTACCGGTTAGATTAAAATAAAGTGACCTTGCGCCCACAGTAGTATTAAAATTACCGGAAGTGTTTTCATGCTGTCCCTGGTAGCCTATCGCTGTATTATTCGATGCCGTACTAAAACCAAGTACTGTAGATCCTACAGCGGTTATATTAGACCCATTATTATTACTCACTAATGTTTCAAAACCGATAGCTGTATTATCATCGCCTGTGGTAACATCCCGGAGAGCTTTGCTACCAACAGCTGTATTCTGGTTACCTGTCGTATTAGCATTCAATGCATTGTACCCAAATGCGGTATTATTATCAGCTATGGTATTGTTTTGTAAGGCCTGAGAGCCCATAGCTGTATTGTGGTTCCCGTTAGTATTACTTGCTAACGATTCATAGCCAAAAGCTGAATTATGATCTCCGATTGTATTGTCATGCAACGAATAATAACCTGCTGCTGAATTGTAACTACCAGTTGTATTGGAATACATAGCTGAGGTGCCAAAGGCAGTATTGAATGCGCCCGTCGTATTAATCCGCATTGATTCATATCCGAAGGCTGTATTATAATATCCTGTGGTGTTTGACGCCAGTGATTTCGAACCAACGGCTGTATTTTGAGTACCATGAAAATTCGTAGTTGCGCCGAATCCATTTTTATAAAGAGCTGAATCTCCTATGGCTACCAGATTACTTATATCGGCATTATTATAGAGAGCTTTGACTCCAATAGCTACATTTTCAGATCCGGTTTCATTGTTACGAAGGGCCTCCATGCCGATGGCAACATTCTGCGATCCGCTGATATTCAATTCCAGAGCAAATTTACCAAAAGCAGTATTGTTATCTCCGGTCTCATTTGCATTCATTGAATAGTAACCGCCCGCAGTATTTCCGGAACCAATTGTATTTGATTCCAAAGATTGATTTCCTACCGCGACATTGTTATCACCATTTGTGTTGCTGTATAAAGCAAACTGCCCGACACTGGTATTTCCTAATCCAACTGTATTCATCCAGAGCGTTTTGTAGCCTATGCCTGTATTGTTATTCCCTGTTGTATTCGCGCGTAAAACTTCAGAACCAATACCTGTATTATTATCACCTGTTGTATTTGAATAAAGGACTTCTTTACCCATCGCTGTATTGGCTTCTCCGGTCGTATTTGAATAGAGTGCACCATAACCGTGAGCTGTATTTCCAAATCCTGTTGTATTTGAGCGAAGTGCTGATGCGCCAATACCTGTATTTGAATAACCGGTTGTATTTGACAATAGAGCTTCACTTCCATTAGCTGTATTCTGATAGCCGGTAGTATTGGCATACAAAGCATTAAATCCATTTGCAGTGTTTTTATACCCTGTCGTATTTGAATACAGTGCCTTTGAACCAACGGCTGTATTCATTGTCGCATGCTCTGATAATGTGGCTCCGATACCATTATTCAATAAAGCGGAATCTCCTACAGCTACAAGGAAATTTTTTGTTGTATTTGAAAATAAAGATCTGATGCCTATGGCTACATTTGCCGATCCTGTTGTATTCTCATGTAGCGTCCTGATCCCAAATGCAGTATTCGCCGAACCAGTTGTATTTGCAAAAAGAGATTGATAACCGAATCCTGTATTTGATATTCCGGTTGTAGTAGCACCACCGGCATCCTTTCCGGTCAATGTATTATTTCCCGCGCCCGATAATTCAAGTAAAACATTACCTCCTGCGTTTTTCCTTAACACCAGTGATTCCGTTCCTGCAAGATCCATGCGTACAATATTTTCATTCGGATTTTTTTCTACCTGCACCTTCGTGTCCCCATCCGTATCAGCTAAGAGAGAAGCTATGGCTGTGGATGTCCATATTGTTCCATTGTAATAGAAGAATGTTTTAAACGAAGTATCATACACCAAAAGTCCAGTAGCAGGGGATGAAATAGCGTTACGCTGTGCACTAGTCATTCTCGGCGCAAGAAATCCTTTCGTTGTGCTTTTTATATCAAGCATCGCACTTGAATCAGGTGGGGCACCGTTGAGATTAATACTTACCTGTGAAACAAGTGAATGGGAAAAGAAGAGGACAAGAGTGAGCGTAAAAATAATTTTGCTCATAGTTTAAGGATTTAGTCTATCAGACGAAATAAATTTCCGCTGTATCAAAACTAAATCATGTTAAAATTTGGCCCTTCACCCATAAGTATGAATTTGGGTATAGGTTGATGATTAAGAAGAGCGGGAGATGGGAATCGAACCCACGACCCTTAGCTTGGGAAGCTAATGCTCTACCCCTGAGCTACTCCCGCTGATGAGGTATATAAATTGAACGGTGAATTTGCTCTTTTTTTACGATATTGAATGCTATAAAATATAAGCTTATGTACAAATTCTGCATTTTCATCTTTTTTGCGATTACGCTCACCGTTGCCTGTAGTCCAAAAATCGCACAACCAAAAGATGCCACAGTTTGCGAACCTATCGGAAAGCCTATATCGGCTGAAAAAAAAATGTCCTCTATACCAAAGGATCCCTCTGTCAGGATGGGCAAACTAGCCAACGGCCTGACGTATTATATCAAAGCCAATCACAAACCTGAAAATCGGGCCGAACTACGCGTCGCCGTAAAAGCAGGCTCCATGCAGGAAGATCCTGACCAACAGGGTCTGGCTCATTTTATAGAACATATGGCTTTTAACGGGACTACCCATTTCTCAAAAAATGAATTGGTCAACTACCTTGAATCTGTCGGAACACGTTTTGGACCCGATCTCAATGCATACACAAGTTTTGATGAGACAGTGTATATGTTGCAGGTCAGAACCGATTTACAGGATCAGTTTGACAAGGGTATGCTCATCCTCCGTGATTGGGCAGGTGGTGTCACGTTTGATGATCAGGAGATTGACAAAGAAAGGGGTGTAGTCATCTCTGAGTGGCGCAGCGGGTTAAGTCCGGATCAACGAATGTCACAGAAGTCACTTCCATTTGAATATTATAAATCGCGCTATGCTGAGAGATTGCCTATCGGCGATCCCGATATTGTAAAGAACGCGCCGTATGATGTAGTCCGTCGTTTTTACAAAGACTGGTACCGTCCTGATCTGATGGCTGTGATCGTGGTAGGTGATTTTGATATCGACAAAGTAGAAGCTCAAATTAAAACACAGTTTGGCGACCTGGTTGCACCGTCCGTCATGCGCTCTAAAGAGCCTGAGACCTTTCCACCACATGATGAAACTTTTGCGAAGGTCATCACTGATCCAGAAGCCACTAACAGTGGAATCCAGATCGCTTATAAGCATAAGTATACTCAGGTCGTAAATATTCTTGATTATCGTGATCGCCTTGTCTATAATCTCTACAACCGTATGTTAGGTAGACGTCTTACAGAAATATCTCGTCAGTCAAACCCGCCTTTTATTTTTGGATATTCAGGTTATGGACAGGATGTGGGAGAATTGGCCACCTACAGCAGTTTTGCATCTGCAGAAGCAAAAAATATTCAACGTGCTTTTAAAACATTGCTTGAAGAAAATCAGCGTGTGCTGTTGCATGGCTTTACGGATACAGAGCTCGAGCGTGAAAAAGCTACCTTAATGCGCCAGGCAGAACAGAATGTATTGGAACAGGACAAACAGGAATCAGGTCGCATCATCGGGAGGCTCATCGCTAACTTCCTCACGGATGCACCTATGCCTGATGCAGCCCAAACATTGGAAATGTATAAATCACTGATGCCTACAATTACCAATTTTGAAATCAGTCAACTCGCTCCGAAATGGATAACAGATAAAAATCGAGTCATCATTGTCACAGGGCCGGATAAAGACAAATCAATACTCCCTGATTCAGTTACCCTCGTGACGATGCTCAAAGATGTCAGCGAAGAACAAATACCTGCTTATGTGGATATCGATGTTTCTGCGCCTTTGCTTCCGGGATCTTTTCCTCCGAAAGCAGTTTTAAATGTTACGCACGATGCTAATCTCGATGTATACCATTGGGAATTTGCTAATGGTGTGCATGTCACCGCGAAACCGACTACATTTAAAAATGATGAGATTCTGATGTCGGCATATAGTCCTGGTGGTACTTCATTATATGACCTGAATAAGTATCCTTCTGCCCGTAGTGCATCCGCAGTCATCAACAGTAGTGGCCTGGGCACATTTGACGCTACAGCTTTGGATAAAAAACTATCGGGCCTTCGTGTGGGCGTGACGCCTTTTATTCAGGAAAGGTTTGAAGGACTGAATGGCTCATCCTCTGTGGCTGACAAAGAAACAATGATGCAATTGATTTATTCATACGTGACAGCTTACAGAAAAGATACAGTGGCTTTAAATTCGTATGTCAGTCGTGAAAAAAGCCGTTATATGAATCTACTGGCTAATCCTCAGAATTGGTTTTTTGATAAGCTTGCCCATATCACGTCCAGCAACAATCCACGCAGAGGATTTCCTTCTATGGAATCTTATGATAAAATAAATATGGATGACATCATCAGTATCTATCACGACCGTTTTGCCGATGTCAGTGATATGGATTTCTTTTTTGTTGGAAATTTTGATGTAGATTCTCTCCAACTTTTGACCAGCAGATACCTGGGTGCTTTACCTGGTGGCGGCAGAAAAGAAAATTGGAAGGATGTCGGTGATCGCTATCCGTCAGGAGTTGTTGATTCGACCTTCAATCGGGGTGAAGCACCAAAGTCACTGGTGCAGATTATTTTTCATGGTGCTGATACATACAATCCGGATTCAGCTTATGTACTGCAATCTTTAATTGATATCGCACGGATAAAACTCCGCGAAGAATTGAGAGAAGATAAAGGTGGTGTTTATGGCGTTTCGGTATCAGGCGGCCAGTCAAAATATCCGATCAACCAATATTCCATACAGATCAGCTTCAATGCAGATCCTCCCAGGACGAATGAACTGATAACCGCTGCAAAAGAAGTTATTGCAAAAATGAAAATGGATATTGATCCTGTGGACATCGAAAAAATCACAGAGACACAACGACAGGGCAGGGTGAAAGACCTGCAGCAGAATCAATTCTGGATGGGCAATTTCATCAATAGCTGGATGAATGGAACCGATCTCGCTCAACAGGTTCAGCAGGCCAAACTTGAAGAACGGATTTCGCGCCTTAATAAGGATTTACTGCTAAGGACTGCAAGGAAGTATTTTAACGACAAGGAAGTGATTAGCTTGTCGATGTTTCCGGATAAATCATGAGTTTAATGGAGTAGAGGATTTTACTCATGAGGTAATTTTTTGGGAAAAATCCTGACTTACTTATTTAACTGAAACTCAGGGTAAACAATGAATTTCAGTACGAATGGTAACCTTTTTTATCCATTGGTGTTAGCAAAGGTGGGAATGTCCTCAAACGGGAAAATCTTAGCTTATGAAAATTATATACTCAATCATGATGGTGTTTATCCTCATGGCCTCAAGTCAATCTGTTTTCGGCCAGACCTATCATTTCTCAGCATCTTCAAAACCATATGTTGAGATAAGTGATGGAACACCGCTGGTCACGGATACCTGGGACGACCCTGAATTGGTGATTCCTATAGGATTTAATTTCCAGTATTATGGTTTGACACTTACAACATTGTATCTGCCTTCTACTTTTACGCTTATCACCCTGATCGATGATCCATCTACAGACATCATTGGCAATATTGTTTTGTTCGGCGCAGATCTAATCGATCGCGGATATATCAGTGGCACTTCATTATCACCCATTTCGTATAAAACTGATGGTAATGCCGGTCACAGAGTACTCACTGTACAATGGAAAAATGCCGGCTTTTTGGGAGACCTGTCGAACTTCGGTTTTTCAACGGATTTCATTAATTTTCAATTGAAGCTTTATGAAGAAGATGGTAATATAGAATTTGCGTATGGCCCATCGACCGTAACTCATCCTACTGAAGATTATGGAGCCAATGGGCCTATCATCGGCCTGCTCGAAAGTTTGGACTATATCAATGATATCAACCTCGGTGAAATCATTCTGCTCGCTGGAAATCCCTCTAACCCTACCATCGTAAATGCCTACCAGGAAACGCATCTAAATGGTTCTATCCCTTCCGGAACGAGCTACATCTTTTCAAGAAATACAACTGCAGTAAAAGATATCGTCAAAGAAGGATCTGAATCCTTTTATTTTCCAAATCCCGCGAGAGACTATCTCACTTTAAAAACAGAATTGCAACATGAGGTCCTTCCTCCGGTGATGGTTATAAATAATATGGGCCAAATTGTAAGCATGGACCTTTCACCTGAAAAGATTGAATTGACGAATTTACCTACAGGAATTTATCAACTGAGATTTCAGACTTCTGCAGGTCAGGTCGTGCAAAGGATACTGATACAGGATTAAACTTTAATTATTATTATCCTTGAGCACTCAGTAAAGTAGGATTCATAGTTTTTATTTAAACTTACTTAAGGCTAAGCCTTGAGTTCGCCAGAACGTCGGTCAACCGACTCTCAACATTTAGCATTATTTGTCTCACTCACTTCTCTCACTCTCTCACTCTCTCACTCTCTCACTCTCTCACTCTCTCACTTCTCTCACTTCTCTCACTCTCTCACTTCTCTACTCCTCCGCCATTTTTTTCAGTTTGGACAACATAAGCATACACTCAATAGGTGTCATCTGGTTAATATCCAATTTGTTTAGCTCATCCGTAAGTTCTCTTGCTTTGATATCAGTTTGATCGAAGATGCTCAACTGGAAAGCAGTTTGCTCTCTGATCTCTTTTATTTTTTTCTTTCCATCAATGGTTTCTTCGAGGCTCAGATTTTTGGATTCAAGCTCATGCAGGATTTCGTTGGCTCTTTCCAATAAAGATTTAGGCATACCAGCCATTCGTGCTACATGTATACCAAAACTATGCTCGCTGCCGCCTGGTGTCAGCTTACGCAGAAAAATAACTTTATTCCCACTCTCCTGTGTGGCAATATGATAATTGTGTATCCGGTCATATCGGTCTGCCAATTCATTCAGTTCATGATAGTGAGTGGCAAATAATGTCTTGGGTTTATACTGCGGATGATGATGAAGAAATTCAGCAATACTCCAGGCCAGACTGATTCCATCGAAAGTACTTGTGCCTCTGCCGATCTCATCCATGAGAATCAGGCTTCGGGCTGATATATTATTGAGGATGCTCGCTGTCTCATTCATCTCTACCATAAAAGTGGATTCGCCGGAAGAGATATTGTCAGAAGCACCGACACGCGTAAAGAGTTTGTCAATAATGCCAAGCGTTGCCGCTCTTGCAGGGATATAACTTCCCATCTGGGCCATCAGGCATATCAAACCAGTCTGCCGTAAAAAAGCAGATTTTCCTGACATATTAGGTCCTGTGATGATGAAGATTTGTTGCTCCTCATTATCCAGATAAAGATTATTCGAAACATACGCTTCACCCGGAGGAAGATGACGTTCGATGACAGGGTGACGGCCTTCGATGATGTTGATCGCCATATCATCATTCATTTCAGGCCTGCAATAATTATACGCCGATGCTATTGTAGCAAAAGATAAAACACAATCGAGCTGTGCTACAGCAGACGAATTGATTTGAATCGGACCGATATACTCCTGAGCGGCTAATACAAGATCATTGAACAATCCTTCTTCGAGCGCGCCTATTTTTTCTTCTGCAGTTAATATCTTATGCTCTAGTTTTTTCAGATCATCTGTGACATACCGTTCACAATTTGAAAGCGTCTGTTTCCTTACCCATGTATCCGGAATCAATCCCTGGTTTTTGTACTTATTGGTGACTTCAAGAAAATAACCAAATACATTATTGTAACCAATCTTCAGATTTGTAATTCCAGTTTTGACGGCTTCTTCCTGCTGGATGGTAATCAGGATTTCTTTTGAATTCTGGATGATATCTCTGTATTCATCGAGCTCTTCATTATAGCCTTTGCGGATGACATTTCCTTTGATCAGAATCGCGGGGGCATCTTCCTGTACGGCCAATTCAATCGTCTGACGCAGATGATCGCAGATATTGATCTGATCTGCCAGGCGCATCAATCCTTCCTGCCGGCTGTCATGCATCCATTCTTTGATAGGGTGGAGCGCAGTCAGTGCCCGTTTCAGCTGCACTAATTCGCGCGGATTTATTTTTGACAGAGATACTTTAGAAATGATGCGTTCCAGGTCACCGATTACTTTTATCTGATCACGTAAATCTGTTGCCCAGTCAGCATTTGCCAATGCATAAGAAACCATGTCATGTCTTGATCTGATTTCCTTAAGATTGATGAGGGGTAGCGCTATCCATTTTTTCAGCATCCTGGCCCCCATCGGAGAGATGGTTTTATCCATGATATCCAGCAGGCTTGTTCCCGTATCATGTGCTGCCTGAAGTAGCTCAAGATTCCGGATCGTGAATCTATCCATCCAGACATAATGATCTGATTGTATCCTGCTGATCGTGCGGATATGTTTCAATCCATCCTGCTTCGTCGTGGTGAGATAATGAAGCACAGCACCGGCAGCAACCTGTGCATATTGCAAATGATCTATGCCAAATCCCTTGAGTGTAGCTATTTCAAAATGTCTTAGAATTTTCTCATTTGTAAAATCAGTGGTGAATACCCATTCTTCAAGGCCATAGGTGTAAAATGAGTTGCCGAATATTTTTTCGAAGCGGTCCCTGTTTGATTTAGAAAGGATAATTTCAGAAGGTGAAAAGCTCTGAAGCAATTTTTCAATTTCACGTTGTGCTCCTTCACTGATCACAAACTCACCAGTGGAGAGATCAAGAAAAGCAATCCCGAAATGATCATTGGATATAAAATGAATCGAAGCCAGGTAATTATTGGAATGCCGGTCCAGCAGCGAATCCTGAGTAGCAATACCCGGCGTGATCATCTCAAGCACACCGCGGTCTACTATTTTTTTCTCCTTTGATGGCTTTTCGAGTTGCTCACAAATAGCGACCCTGTATCCTGCCTGGACAAGCTTAGGTAGATACATATCCATAGCGTGATAAGGGAACCCGGCCAGCTCAACATTATTTCCTCCATTATTTCTGGATGTCAGAATGATGCCGAGTGCCTCAGACGTCCGTATTGCATCTTCACCAAATGTTTCATAAAAATCACCTACCCTGAATAATAAAAGGGCCTCGGGATGCTGGCTCTTGATTTTTAGGTATTGTTTCATCAGGGGAGTCTCTTTCCCCTGGTCAATAGACACTGATTCTGGCTTATTCTTCAAGATGGTTGCACTTAATAGATCTGCGAAGGTAATATATACATTATAAGTATACGTTTCAGTTCCAAATGACTTACCTGGTCTATCCTGTCAAATTCAAGCAACATGCATAACGTAAAATGGATGAAGTTGATTAGACATCCTTATAAGACTAACTCTTCCCATGGAATTTGGGTCAATAACGTGAAAAAAGTCAAAATCTTTAATCTTTTTTAGAAGTCTGTTGTTAAAGCAAAAAGGGTGTATTTTCCCCCTGAATTTTACTTATTCATTAAACCAAAAAAAATTATGGGACTATTTTCTTTTTTAAAGGGATCAGGCGCAAAACTCTTCAATAAGCATGAAGAAGAAACCATCAAGACCGTATCTCCTGATGTTGCCTTGAATATGAAAAAAGATGCAATGTTAAAGGCTGTCAATGATCTGAATCTGCCTGTGCAGAATTTATCATTAGATATCAATGATGAAACCGTGACCGTCTGGGGACAGGCAGAAACACAGATGGCAAAAGAACTTACAGTACTTACCCTGGGTAATAATGTAGGCATATCCTCCGTTGATGACCGTATGAGTGTGATCGCCACAGATCCTGAACCGGAGGCGGTTTTTTATGAGGTAAAATCAGGTGATACATTGTCAAAAATAGCGAAGGCCCAATATGGCAATGCATCAAAATATAATGCTATATTTGAGGCTAACAAACCCATGCTGAAAGACCCTGATAAGATCTATCCAGGTCAGGTTCTCAGGATTCCTCAGCTGTAATAAAGATTGTTTTCAACTGGTGAAGTTGGTGGAAGCGCAGGCCGCCGGGCCGGCTTCCACCTTTTTTTTTGAGTCAAAGGGTGATGGGTTTAGCGATGAGTTAAGTTGTAGGGGTTGGGAGAAGGTATCACGATTAAAGTGTATTCGGACGAATTGAATTTTACGCCATCTGAATTAAAAATGGTAAGTCCCTCATGACCATAATCCATTAACCTAACTCGCAGCCAAGACCTTTTCCAAAAACCCAAGATTATTATTATTCTTCCTCCAGCGTCTCCTCCAGATCTGTCTCAATATTTCTAAGCTTCGTCCTGCACATTTTAATTAACTTCATAGCGGCTTTTACTTCATTGCGCATTTCCTCAAGACCCATCTCGCCATTCTGGATGCGCTCAACCAGTTTTTCTAATTGGTGCATGGCCTTATCATAATCATTCTGATTTTTTTTCATTCTACAATACTTTTTACTGTTCCGTCCTGAAATGTTGTTTGAATAGTCATACCCCGATTGAGTTGCGAAGAATGGTTGACAGATTTACCATCGTGTGTTGTGATGGTGTATCCCCTGGCCAGCACCCGATCCGGATCAATAGCTGTCAATAGTGAATGGATAAATTCAATACGCTTGCTGTGACTGCTGATCATATTTTTCCCTCCTTGCCGGAGCATCAACAGGATGTGATCTAATTTATTATTCTCCAATAAAATTCTTGATTTTGCAGCATGATGAAGATTACCGGCAAGATCTGTCAGTTTTTGGTTTTCAGATCTTAATCTGTCCATCGCTTCATCCTGGATCCATTGCCAGACTTCATCAAGATGACTTTCAAATGAAGCATTGTGCTCTATGACAAAATCGGCTACAGCAGTTGGTGTTTTTAAAGATTTGTAAGCCACAAGATCAAGCACGGACTGATCTATCTCATGACCTATCCCGATCAATACCGGAATAGGAAATTCAGCGATACGAATAGCCAGGGGTAGATTGTCAAATGCAGCAAGATCTGTTCGTCCACCACCGCCTCGTATGATAGCCACGGCATCAAAATGATCTTTATTTTTTGCAATCTTCCCAAGACAATCCAGTATCTCTGATTCAACCTGCTGGCCTTGCATAGCCGCTTCGAACAAGTCTATCGAAACATCATAACCATATGGATTGTCTTCAACATGCTTTACAAAATCCTTCCATCCTGCAGCCCTGTCCGAACTGATCACAGCCAGTCGCTGGACTACTGACGGAAGATGTGTTTCTGCATTTTTGCGTACAAGATTCCGTTCTTTAATTGCGCGCAGGATGGCCTGTCGTTGCATTTCCAGAACGCCTATCGTAAAACTGCTGTCAATATCTTCAATGATAAGTTTAAGACCATATCGCTCGTGGTAGTCAACATTGACTTTGAGTTTTACGGACATCCCTTGCTTCAGGATCTCTTCTGGTGGAATAGGGGACTTTCGTTTCAGATAGGCATACACATTAGCCCACATAGCGGCCTGGCATTGCGCAGCGATAGTTTCGCCTTCTTTTTGGATCAGATCAAGATACCAATGGCCTCTTGACAATGAAGCCTGGCCTATCTCACATTCTATCCAGATCGGCTCATCAAAATTGAGCGATATAACCCGCCTGATGTATTGATTGAGCTCAAGGAGTGAATATGATGAAGGATTAGCCATACAGCTTTATGTAGCTCTATGTTTTAAGCACCGCTTTCACAAGATCCGCTGCTTCCTGGAGCAGGATTGCTGATTTGACGTCCAGTCCACTTTCATCGATGATTTTTTTCGCAAGATCTGCATTGGTTCCCTGCAATCGCACAATAATCGGAACACGAATCTGACCAATTGAATGATACGCATCGACAATGCCCTGAGCTACACGATCACATCGTACTATACCTCCGAATATATTGATCAGAATAGCCTTCACACTTGGATCTTTGAGAATAATACGGAAAGCATTTTCAACACGCTTTGCATCCGCTGTTCCACCGACATCAAGGAAGTTGGCAGGTGATCCACCGGACAATTTGATGATGTCCATAGTTGCCATCGCCAAGCCTGCACCATTGACCATGCATCCGACATCACCATCGAGATTGACATAGTTCAAGCCAAATTCCTTCGCTTCAAGTTCAGTGGCATCATCTTCGAATGGATCATGCATTGCTTCAATATCAGGATGACGGTAAAGAGCGTTGTCATCCATCGATGCTTTGCAATCAACAGCAACGACTTCTCCGTTGCCATTTATTAAGACAGGATTGATTTCAAGCAGGGTAGCATCACTTTCAACGAATGCTTTATAAACTTTTGATACAAACTGTGTCATATTCTTAAGCGCAGTACCACTTAAGCCAAGATTGAAAGCAATTTTTCTTCCTTCAAATGCCTGCAGACCTAAAGCCGGATCGATGAATTCCGTATGTACAAGGTGAGGCGTCTTTTCTGCTACACCTTCAATGTCCATTCCTCCTTCTGTTGAATAGATGATGACATTGCATTGCTTAGCTCTGTCTGTCAAAATAGACAGATATAATTCTTTGCATTGGTCGTACTCAGGTATGTATACGTCCTCAGCTATTAAAACTTGTCTCACAAGTTTGCCGGGTCCATCAATTCCACCAGGAGTCTGTGGTGTCTTGAGCATCATACCGAGGATAGTATTTACTTTTTCTTTGAGATCATCAAGATTCTTCACCACCTTGACACCACCGCCTTTTCCTCTTCCGCCTGCATGTAATTGAGCTTTGACTATAGCTACAGGACTTCCTGAGTCTGCAGTTACTTTCTGATAGGCTTCAACGGCATCAGCTAAGGACCGGGCTACAACGCCACGTTGAATTTTTACGCCAAAGCGACTGAGTATTTCTTTTCCCTGGTATTCGTGTAAATCCATTCCTGATTATTTTTTTGATTTAGGGTGTGAAACTAAGTAATCCTACGGCTTCAATTCACCTTCTGCCTAAAACCTATGAGAAGTTACAGCGCCCCTAAACTCGAACTCCTGCCTGTCCGAGGTCAGAGACACTCGAACGTCAGAATTTGGTTGGACATTAAAGCCATTAAGTATAAAATCACTAATTCTTCAGGAGATCCATTGCCTTAGAAACATCATCTGTAGGCAGCTTACAGACTTTATTTTGACAAACATAGATAAGCGTCTGATTATCAGCCAATTTACCCTGTAATAAAGGCAAATTTCCTTCCTCGGCACCACCTACGAATATTGCATCGGGCTGGTAGGTCTTCTGGATTTTGGCCAGGATACCCTCATAATCCTTGCCCACGATAGCCACTTCTTTAGGTGCCTGAGCGAACATGAGCATCAGTTGACACCAGTTGCTATAAAACGAGGGCTGCCCGTCACGCTTGACTACAGGCCAGACCTGATTAAATATTTTTTGAGCCCTGTCTTTATAGACCTGCTGATCGAGAATATCACCCAGAACAAATAAATTTCTGGCCATCGTGCTATTGGCCGATGGAATTACATTATCACTGACTTCGAGTCTCCTGGCGATGAGTGGAGGATCAATATCTGAAGTGAAATAAAATAATGAAGTCGAATCACTTTCAAAATGTTTCATGACATGATCAGTCATCCCTTTTGCAAGTTCAAGCCATTGCGTATCAAATGTAGTCTGGTACAAGGACAGGTAAGACTGAATCACATTGGCATAATCATCAAGGAATGCATTGATTGACGATTTACCATTCTTATAATTTCGATCCATCCGGTAATCCTCTTTTATCATTTGTGTTTTTAAAAACGTAGCATTTTTTATAGCTCGGTCAATATATTTCTTATCTCCACCTACACGATACGCATCTACGTATCCTTGCAACATGAGTCCGTTCCATGAAGCAAGTATTTTATCATCAAGACCCGGCGTGACACGTTTCTTTCTTTCCTCAAGCAACACCTTGTTAATCTTTGTAATTGTAGAATAGAATTCTTCTATCGTCAGATTGTTTTGTTTTGCCACCTCTTCAGCGGGTCGATGCCTGTTGAGTATGTTTTTACCATCTTCCCAATTACCACTTACCCCGATATCGTAATATGTAAAAAATAATTTTCGCTGACGCTCATCCGGTATAAGTTTAGTCAGTTCATCAGCACTCCATACATAATATTTTCCTTCTTCCTTTTCACTGTCTGCATCATATGAACTATAGAATCCGCCTGAAGGGTCACTCCAATTGTGATCCACGAAATCCAATGTCTGACGGACTACATCCAGATACTCAGTTTTACCTGACCACGCATAAGCCTGAGCGTAAAGAGAAACCAATTGGCCATTGTCATAAAGCATTTTTTCAAAATGAGGTACCAGCCATAATGAATCAGTTGAGTAGCGGGCAAATCCTCCTTCAAGCTGATCATATATCCCTCCCATCATCATCTTATCAAGTGTTGTCGTCACTATGGAAGCAGCCTCCTTATTGTTATATCGCTGAGCAAAATACATGAGATATTGCCAGTTGTTTGGCATCGGAAATTTTGGCGACCCCCGTCGTCCACCCATCTGGGGATCCATGCGGCTCATGAATAACTTGCTGATGTCATTGATTTCTTTCTGATTGATGATACTCTCTACACCGGGAACTACATCATCAAGTCCGTGGTCCTTTACACCTGCTACCAGTCGCTGCGCATAGTCACGTAGCTTTTCAGGTTCTTCAGCATATGTTTTTCGAAAATATTCAAGTACCTCTTTCCATTTACCTGTTGGAAAATAAGTACCAGCCCACACAGGCCGACCATCAGGAAGTGCAAATGAATTCAAAGGCCATCCGCATCCTCCACCTGAGGATAACTGACATGCGGCCATATAAACGTCATCAATATCCGGGCGTTCTTCTCTGTCTACTTTGATGCAGACAAAATTTGCATTCATGATAGCAGCCACTGAGGTGTCTTCAAACGATTCATGTTCCATCACATGACACCAATGACAGGAAGAATACCCAATACTTATGAGGATTAATTTGTTTTCATCCTTTGCTTTTTTTAGTGCTTCATCGTTCCAGGCGTACCAATCGACCGGGTTGTGTGCATGCTGCAACAAATAGGGGCTTGTCTCGTGGATAAGATGGTTAGTGTATTGATGTTGCATTTTCTGTGGCTGTGAATGACAGGCCGCTATGCTCAGACCAACCGTCAACATTAAAATGGTTTGAGAATATGGCACGATAGTTAAATTAACAGGTTGTTTAGAATGGCTAATTTAAGAGAATAAAAGCTGACATCCCGTTTAATAAACTTTCTGTACATCCTGATGTTCTATTTCGGATAGGGTGAGAGCTATCATTATGGTCAGTACAATTAGTTTGATTGAGTAGAAGTGGATTTCTTCCCTTCGAAAATTTTTGGCTCTATTTTGATAGGGCCTTTTTTATTACTCCCTAAGGCATACTTTTACAACCACTATGAATCAAAAGCCTGAAGCCAAGAGGATTGTCATGAAATTTGGTGGCACCTCAGTAGGGAATGCTGAACGGATCCATCAATTGGTAGAAATCGTTCGCAGGCGTTCACATGAAGGACCATTGGTGGTTGTCGTTTCTGCCATGTCAGGAATCACCAATCTCCTTGAGGAAGCTTGTACAAAAGCAGCAAATAAGAACGAAGCTTATCATTCCACTCTGGATACGATCATCAGACGCCATGAGGAATGTATCGCTTCTTTTCCATTCTCGGCTGCCATGTCCGCTGAATTGATCAATCAGATTCGTGAGCCACTTAACAGATTGGGTATCATCTGCCGCGGATTAAGTCTGGTCGGTGATCTTACGATGAAAACAAAGGCGCACATCATGAGTTTCGGCGAACTTTTGTCTTCGCGGATTATACGGGCAGCTATGGAATCCGATGGATTAAATGCAGAACTCATCGACAGCAGGGAATTGATTGTGACAGACAATCAATTCCTATCCGCACGGGTTGATTTTGAAGAAACAAATAAACGTATCAGAAAATATATTGATCCTTCTAAAAAAATCTATATCGCACCCGGCTATGTATCCAGAAGTGATACAGGTGAAAGCACTACGTTAGGACGCGGAGGCTCAGATTATACAGCAGCTATTTTTGCGGGAGCACTTGATGCATCACGTCTTGAAATATGGACTGATGTCAACGGCATGTTGTCAGCCGATCCGCGATTAGTCCGTGAAACCATCACGATCCCGACCATGAGCTATGAAGAGGCCATGGAGCTTAGCTATTTTGGCGCAAAGGTTATTTATCCTCCTACCATTCAGCCTGCCATGACAAGGCAGATACCCATCGTCATACTCAATTCTTTTGATCCTGATCATCCGGGCACGACGATCTCAGATCATCCTGACCAGAGTTCTCATTTTGTAAAGGGGCTGACATGCATTCAGGACATTGTCCTTGTGACATTGACAGGTTCAGGCATGATCGGTGTACCCGGAGTAGCGCAGCGATTATTTCAGGCATTGAGTGAAGCCAATATTAATATCCTTTTCATTACTCAATCTTCATCTGAACACACCATTTGCTTTGCGATAAACAGGCAGGACGATTCGATAGCCAAAAAAGCAATGGAGAAAACATATGCATTTGAAATTAATCTTGGGAAGATTGACCCCATCCATATGGAATATGATCTTGCGCTTGTAGCTGTAGTCGGTGATGGTATGCGTGAAAGAGCTGGTATAGCCGGGAAATTATTCAGCCTCCTCGGAGAAAATGGTATAAACATACGTGCGATTGCCCAGGGCTCAACGGAACGGAATATTTCGTTTGTAGTCAATCAACATAATGTCACCAAGACCTTAAATGTATTGCATGAAGGATTCTTTCTTTCAAAATATAAAACCGTTCATCTCTATCTCATGGGAACAGGAAATGTCGGTGCCACTTTGATAGAACAAATCGCTGTAGGACAAAAAGCTTTCAAGGAAGCAGGCAGCCTTGATCTCAAAGTGTGTGGAATCGCTAATAGTAAGCACATTTATCTTGATCCGCTGGGCATCGATCTCAAAGACTGGAGAACAACATTGAAAGAGCATGGCAAAGTGTTGAGCTTGTCAGATCTGAAAAATGAGATCAAACAATTCAATCTTCGCAATAGTATCCTGGTGGATGTGACAGCATCAGAACATGTGAGTAAAATCTATGATGATCTTCTTGCTTCAAGTGTGCATGTGGTGACGGCAAATAAAATAGCAGCTTCATCTCCATATCCTGTTTATAAAAGATTGAAAGAATTGTCTGCCCAGCACAATGTGAAATTCCTCAATGAAACAAATGTAGGCGCGGGACTTCCCATTATAAAAACCATTCGGGATCTCGTACTCACTGGGGATCACATCCATCGCATCCAGGCAGTATTATCGGGAAGTCTCAATTACATATTTGATCGGATCGGAAGCGATGGATGTTTATTCTCCGTGGCTGTGACTGAAGCACGTGAGAAAGGATATACAGAACCAAATCCTGCACTTGATCTTAGTGGAGTAGATGTGATGAGGAAACTACTTATCCTTTCAAGAGAAGCCGGTTTGAAACTTGAAATGGAAGACATAAAGAACAAATCATTTTTACCATTGGGGACCTTGGATGCGAATGGTTGGGAAGAATTGTTGGACAATCTGAAAAAACTTGATGTACAATTCGAAAAAGAGCGCAAGGAATTGTCCGCTTCGGATAAACGTTGGCGCTACATGGCTTCACTGGACAATGGAGTAGTGTCAACCGGTCTTGAAGAAATAGATAGTACCCATCCTGCATATCATCTCAAAGGAACCGATAATATTATTCTGATGTGGACAGACCGATATGCCAATCGTCCAATGGTCATAGCAGGTGCAGGTGCAGGACCTGAAGTGACGGCATCAGGCGTGCTTGCGGATGTAATTTCCATATCCAACGTCTGACCCAATGAAATATATAAGCACATCAGGGTCTGAAGCAAAACTTGGATTTAAAGAAAGTGTTCGATCGGGTCTCGCACCGGATGGCGGATTGTTAGTTCCGGAATTTATTCCAACACTGCGTCCTGATATGGTAAAGAATCTGCTTTCACTAAGTGATCATGATCTTGCTTTTGCATTGCTGACACCATTTGTCAAAGAAGATCTCACAGTCGAACAGTTGAAAGCCATAATCGATCATACATTTCAGTTTGAAATTCCGCTTAAGCGAATTGGAACATCAGATATCTATGTGTTGGAATTATTTCATGGGCCAACATGGGCATTTAAAGATGTCGGAGCACGGTTCTTAGCCGGATGTCTTTCATCATGGACCGCTGAAGAGAATAATGTTACGATACTTGTTGCGACCTCTGGCGATACCGGAGGTGCTGTGGCTAATGGATTTTATAATCAGCCTGGCACTAACGTTGTCATTCTTTATCCAATTGGTAAAGTGTCCGCATTGCAGGAGCAACAAATTGCGGGACTTGGTGGAAACATAACAGCGATAGGAGTGAGGGGGAGTTTTGATGATTGCCAGCAATTGGTGAAAAGAGCTTTTTCAGATCAGGAACTCCGTACTTCAATGACGCTCACAAGTGCCAACTCCATCAATGTAGCACGATGGCTGCCACAGATGATTTATTATGCATTCGCATTGAAAGAAGCTATAAGACAAAATGTCGAATTTGTTTTTTCTGTCCCCAGTGGAAATTATGGTAATATCACAGCTGGTCTGATGCTTCATTCGATGGGGATGAAACTTGAAAAATTTATTGCAGCACATAATGCCAATGATACGATTCCACGTCTTTTGAAAAATGATGTTTATGAACCCCATGAGACGATTGCAACATTAGCCAACGCAATGGATGTAAGTGATCCGAGTAATTTTTTACGATTGCAATATTTATGGGACAAATATCCTGATCTCATCGATGATCATTTTACAGCAGTTTCAATTTCAGACGAAGAAATTTTGGCTAGCATAACTTCATGCTGGAATGATCATCATTATTTACTTGATCCACATACAGCTACGGCATGGAAAGCATTAAATGATCAGGGAGGCAAAGGTATCATTCTCGCCACAGCTCATCCTTACAAATTTGAGGATGTCATCAAAAAAGCGCTTAGCTATTATCCCGAAGACTGGAAAAAGGAATGGCAACCAGGAAAGATTGAAAAAATTGAAATCAGAGTTGACTATGATGACTTAAAAAAAATATTGAATTATACCTGACAAAGAAAATCTCGTTCTTTGCCCCTAAATCCCCTGAAGGGGACTAACAAAGTAAATCGTGAATCTAGAATGTAGAATTTTGAGCCAGGAAGGAAACCAGGGAATAAAGAATAGAGAATGATAATCAAATCTTAAACTTTATAATTCCTCATTTATAATTTTACCTCTTCGTTCCCAATTCAAAATTCACTATTCACGATTCCCTTCCCTCATTTATAATTTTACCTCTTCATTCCTACTTCAAAATTCACTATTCATGATTCCCTTCCCTCATTCCTAATTCTCCATTCCACATTCATAAAAAAAACCACCCCATCCGTTAGAATGAAGTGGCCTTCAGATTGGTTTTAACAGTCGCAATGGCGATACTGGAATAGGTGCAAATTGTATACCAGAAAAAACTTTGTATTGAAATATCGGGAAAAAGAGACTTGATATCCAACGTTGATGAAAATAATGCATCTTTGCCATCCCCATGGTACCTGAAAATGAAAAATACGATCTGCGAGGAGCATCTTCCTCTAAAGCCGAAGTTCACCAGGCCATTCGCAATTTAGATAAAGGATTGTATCCTAATGCTTTCTGTAAAATTTTACCTGATGTCGCCGGCAGTAATCCTGATTTCTGCAACATTATGCATGCAGATACAGCAGGGACAAAGCCAAGTTTAGCCTATCTCTATTGGAAAGAAACAGGTGATATCTCCGTGTGGCGGGGTATCGCCCAGGATGCCTTAGTCATGAACCTCGATGATATGGCATGTGTGGGTAGTCTTGACAATATCCTTATTTCTTCTACGATCGGGCGCAACAAACATCTGATCCCGGGAGAGATCATTGAAGAAATCGTAGAAGGAACTATCTCTTTTATTGATAAAATGGGCGAAAGAGGGATTTCGATAAAACATGCAGGTGGTGAAACAGCCGATACAGGTGACATCGTAAGAACGATTGATGTGGGTATCACAGCTTTTGGTCGCATGCATAGAAAAGACCTTATCGTCAATCAGATAAAACCAGGTGCTGTAGTCATAGGATTGGCTTCTGATGGTCAGGCTAATTATGAAGAGGAATACAATAGCGGCATCGGAAGCAATGGACTGACATCCGCACGACATGATATGTTGCACAATATGTATGCAGCAAAATATCCTGAAAGTTTTAGTCCGGAGACCGATCCTTCTCTTGTCTATAACGGTCCATGGAAACTTACAGATACCGTTGATGTCAATGGACAGCAAATCACGATAGGCAAACTTCTTTTGTCTCCGACAAGAACATACCTACCTATCCTGATGCCTATCATCAGGGAATATCGTCAAGGCCTACAGGGAATAATCCATTGCACGGGAGGAGCCTATAGTAAAGTCCTGAAATTTCTGTCGCCTGGTGTAGCCGTCCATATTGATTCTGTTCCACCGACTCCTGTTCTATTTGAAATGATCCAGAAAGTCCTCCGGTACATCACTCGCTGAAATGTACAAGGTGTTCAACATGGGAATACGTATGTTACTATTTGTCGATCAGAAATCTGCCAATACGATTCTCGATCTGGCTTCTGCGTTCGGTGTCAAAGCATACATCATGGGCCAAGTGAAACGAACACCGAATGAAGCAAAAGTGGTAATACAGACCGGAGACGAAGCAGAGCCGATCGTTGAGTACAAGTAGAAAGACAATATGCAATTTGCAATAGGCAATAGGCAAAATAAAACTCACTACTGAATACTGAATACTGAATACCGAATACTCACTATTCACTACTCACTACTCACTAACCATCAGCCTTTCGACCAGCGTTCCATTCGCAGAATGCAGCATCACAAAATAAATTCCAGGTACAAAATCCACAGTACTGATCGTTTGTTGCGATGTACCTGATGGAATAGATAGAGATTGTGTAGACATTATCTGACCCGAAGAATTCGAAATTTTCATCTCTGCATCAAATGCTTTTATGGATGTAATCGTCAGTATAGATTCCTGATGAATAGATACAGGATTTGGACTAATCGTATAAGCATTGATTTCTTTGATCTCATTTACACCCACACCAGTTCCCACTTTGAAAGTTTGTGTTGCACTGTACATGGCTCCTGTTTGTGATTCGTTATATGGCCAGACTTTCCAATAGATGGTAGCTCCTGCAGGAAGGTCAATATCAATAGTCAATTGAGAAGAAGTAGAAAAATATTTATGTGGATTGATTGTAAATGAATTGTTCTGGGCAAATAAGATCATGTACTTATTGGCTCCGGGCGTATCTTCCCAATCCAATACTATACTGGAAGGACCAGGAGTGAATTCTCCGTTAATCGGACTAATGTACGTTACGGGTCCGGTTACCGGAGTTGTGTTTGGAACCACATTGGTACGGATATAAGCGCGTTGTGCAGAAAAGAAACTGGCGTTAATCAGGGTCTTCTGATTTGTTGTAAAAACATAAGATCCACAATCCGTGTAATAACTCATGTAATTATTTGTAATCGGTGTGATGAGCTGATTGTTTTTATCCTTGATTTTTGTATTTGCCGCACAATCTGATTGATATAACAAACCCAGGTTGTAATCAGGCGGAGTATCACAGATATGATCGCCGGCAATATTACAGTTAGAACCATCCTGCAATTCAATGAGTGCTGATCCACTTCCATTGCTGCATGCAATTGTAAAATTGACATTCACCGGATTCGTGTACTCAGTTTCTGTGTACGGATGACAATCCCAACCTGAGAAAGGGTGAGGTAAACTGAAAAAATGTCCAAATTCGTGAGCAACGGTTGACGAGACGGAACTAATCTGATCTCTTCTTGATACTACCCAATCCTCATTAGGCTCATAATAAGCCAACACTACACCGGGTGTTTCATTTCCACTTTCAGCCTGATTCGTAATAAACAGATTCAATGCATTGTTATCCCTTCTTAATCTCATCTGGGTGATTGCAGCCGGAGAAGCCGGTGTATTATAGACCGCATCATTATCAAAATAATTGAAGTGATCAATGTAGAATACAGCTTGTTGATCACCATATTGCCCATTCAGATTAGCGATTTGTTTTAACACATCCTCCTCCTGAACCCGTCCCGTACCCCCGGCATTGGCTACAAGGTGAAAAGTGACTGGAATATATTTCTGCGCACTGCGATCGTTAGACGTAAGGTTTTGTTTCAACTCATCAACTCTGTCCAAAAGTGGTTGTTGAGGTGTACCGCAGTATTGGGCAGAGACCAGAGTCGTAAGCATGAATCCGGAAAAGGCTAAAAGGAATCTTAACATATCTATTTTTCTTTACGGGTGCAAAGATACTCATTGAATTGGGGCTGATTAAAATTTGATGGTGAATTCTTTTTAGTTTTGCCGACATATTACACGATTTTCTGATCAATAATCTACTATCATGTCAAAAGTTACCGTTGTCGGCTCCGGAAATGTCGGTGCCACTGTGGCTAATGTTTTAGCCCATCAAAACATTGTAAATGAAATAGTTCTGCTGGACCTCATGGCCGATATGGCTAAAGGCAAGGCATTGGATACCTGGCAACAGGCCTCTATAGATGATTATTCAACCCGGATAACAGGTACGGGTGATTATGCACTTACTGCAGGTTCTGATATTGCGGTCATCACTGCAGGCGTCCCCAGAAAACCGGGTATGAGCAGAGATGACCTGATCTCTACGAATGCCAAAATCGTCTCCGCTGTGACCAAATCGATCCTTACGCACAGCCCCAATGCCATATTGATTGTCGTTTCCAATCCTCTGGATGTGATGACATACGCTGCTCATGTAGTTTCAGGTCATCCAACAAGCAAGGTGATCGGAATGGCTGGCGTACTGGATACAGCTCGTTATCGTGCATTTTTAGCAGAAGCCCTTGATGTTTCACCTCGTGATATTCAGGCGATGCTTCTGGGTGGGCATGGGGATACAATGGTTCCTTTGCCACGTTACACGACAGTCTCAGGTATACCGGTTACAGAATTGATTGACGCGGCCGCTTTGGATGCCATAGTGGACCGGACAAAGAAAGGTGGAGGAGAACTGGTACAATTGATGGGAACATCGGCCTGGTATGCACCAGGTGCTGCTGCTGCCCAGATGGTAGCTACGATCTTACGAGATGAAAAAAGGATACTTCCGTGCTGTGTCAAACTCGAAGGACAATATGGCCTTAAAGATGTCTATCTGGGTGTTCCGGTCAAATTAGGTAAAAATGGAATTGAATCCATCATCGAATTGGATTTGACCAAAGAAGAGATGGCGCTGCTACATGAATCATCCGGACATGTCAAGGAAGTAATGGCTGCTTATGACAAAATGGGTCTTTCCTGATAATCGAATCTATTGAACAATCTCACCTTTCTTCAAAATGTCAAAACGCAAAAGGGTGATTCCATCTGGGATCTCTCTTTTAAAAGTCCTGTATTAGTAGTCCTGTTAAGACATTTCGGATGTGTGTTTTGCAAAGAAGCACTGGCTGAACTTGGTAAAATTCAAGGCATCATCCGAAAACAAAATACTCACCTGGTTTTGGTACATCTTTCAGATAGTCAAACGGCTGAATCTATTTTTAAAAGTTATGGCCTTGAGAATGTTGACTACGTTTCTGACCCGGATGCAACTGTCTACCAGGAATTTGGTTTATTGAAAGCACGATTACAGCAAATGATTGGCCTCAAAGTTTGGCTTCGTACTTTTCAACAGGGAGTTATCAAAGGTCATGGTTTGAATAATCCGGCAGATGGAGATGTATTTCAGATGCCCGGTGTTTATCTGATCTGGAAAGGCCACGTAAAAGATGAATATATACACGGGACAATAGCAGACAAACCTGACTACCTGAAAATGTCAAAATGTGAGAATTGTACTCCTTGATTTAATATTGATGCTAACTTTTTTTTTGAAAATCAGTTTCAACATCCAGTGAATTTGACAATATGGCTATCGACAACAACAAAATAGTAACTGCTTTAAGTACGGTCAAGGACCCGATCACCGGCCAGGACATCATCAGCAGAAGGATGATCTCTGATCTAAAGATCCATGACAATCAGGTTCAGTTTCATCTTGCAACAGCCGAATTGCCTGAAGCACAAAAATCAAGTTTGAATTTTGCATGCATCGAAGCTATCCAGTCTGTTTATCCGGATGCCGATGTTCATATTCATATGCAACGCGGTGAAAAAGTATCTGCAAAACAAGGCCCTTTACCACATGTAAAAAATATAATTGCAGTAGCATCTGGTAAAGGTGGTGTTGGAAAAAGTACAATATCTGTTAATCTCGCATTAGGTCTTCAAAAATTAGGATTCAAAACAGGCTTGCTTGATGCCGATCTCTATGGCCCTTCTGCCCCTACAATGTTAGGCCTACAAGGTGAGAAACCAAAAATCCAGGTGGTGCATGGCGAACATAAAATCGTTCCGCTGGAAGCATTCGGAATGCCCGTCATGTCGATCGGATTTGTAGTCGAACCTGAACAGGCAGTGATACTACGTGGACCCAGACTGGCAGGAATCATCAAACAATTTATCGGTGATACGTTATGGCCAGCACTTGATTATCTCATCATCGATCTGCCTCCCGGAACAGGTGATATACAATTGACGCTTGTCCAGACTGTACCTCTTACAGGAGCCATCATTGTGACAACACCACAAGAACTTTCAGTAGTCGATGCAGTGAAAGCGATGAACATGTTTTTGCTCGAATCACTGAATGTCCCTATTCTTGGTGTGGTTGAAAACATGTCCTGGTTCACACCTGCAGAACTGCCGGACAACAAATACCTGATATTTGGAAGTGGCGGAGGAGAAAAATTGGCAGCACTCGGACATACAAAGTTATTAGCCCAGATCCCTCTTGTCCAGTCCGTTCGTGAATATGGCGATACTGGTAAACCGGCAGTACTTCAGACTGAATCTGGTGACTTACAAGCGCGATTCCTGAGTTTGGCCAAAGCTCTCCACGAACAAACGACATTGAGAAATGAGCAGATAGCACCTACGAAGATGGTGGAGATGAAAGCTTGAGTCTGAAAAGAAAGGGTACTTTTACACGACAATGTCCGACCTGGAAAAAACCCACCTACTTCATCAAATCGAACTGGCTTTAGATGACGTAAGGCCGCATCTGGCTGTCGATGGTGGCGATGTAGCTGTTGTAGAGTTAACAGAAGAGATGACATTGAAAGTACGTTGGATGGGTGCGTGCGAATCCTGTTCCATGTCAGCTATGACAATGAGAGCCGGCGTCGAGCAAATTGTAAAAGCAAGATTGCCACAAATCCTCTCGGTGATCGCCATCAATAGCCTTAAATCCTGAAATGTTGAAGACCAGAGAATACCTCTCTCAGTTCATACACGAACGAAAGACGGTGCTGACTATTGGATTAGACACTGATTCTGCAAAAATTCCTTCAATCCTTAAGGGTGATGTTCTGGCTTTCAATAAAGAAATCATCGACGCGACTCACGATCTCTGTGTTTCCTATAAATTGAATTTTGCGTTTTATGAATCACTTGGTGCCTTAGGATGGGATATTCTTGAAAAAACAATTGAGTTGATTCCTTCTACACACCTGATCATAGCAGATGCAAAAAGAGGTGATATCGGAAACACATCCGAAATGTATGCACGGGCAGTTTATGATTTGCTGGGATGTGATGCGATCACAGTAAGTCCTTATATGGGTAGCGATAGTGTAAAACCTTTTTTCAGGGATGGAAAATGGGTCATCATACTTGCCCTCACTTCAAATGAAGGTAGTGCTGATTTCCAGCAGCAGGAATTGAAGAGTGGTAAAAAATTACACCAGCAGGTGATGGAGACATCATCTCGATGGGGTAGTGCGGACAATACTATGTATGTCCTGGGCGCAACACATCCTTCAGAAATAAAATCAATCAGAGAAAAATATCCTGAACATTTTTTTCTTGTTCCCGGAGTCGGTGCACAGGGCGGAGATCTTGATGCCATATGTGAAGCGGGAATGAATCATCAGGGTGGATTGCTAATCAATGCCTCGAGGAGTATTTTGTATGCAGGTCATGGACGTGATTTTGCTGAACTGGGAAGGCGTGAGGCACAGCGGTTAAATAAAGTGATGAAAAACTATTTTTAAAAATCTAATCTTACTTTTGAAAAATGACAGAATTAAAACCTAATTTACGTAGCAGGAATATACAATGGCTGATGCCAGTGCTGATGCTTACACTGATTATATTCTATAACTGTAAGTTTGATTCTTCAAAACATTCAGGCACAGATAGCACAGCAGAAGCGGTTTCAAATCCGGATCCTCAAAAATCACAAGACGAGAAACCGACGACCTTTCTGAATGTCACAAAAATAGCAAAGCAACCAAAAGATGTTGTCGATGCTTATCTGGGCGCTCCAAATTTTCATGAAACCATAAGCCCATCAAACGCCCCTTGTCCGTGTGAAAAATATTCATACAAAGAGAGTAATATTGATATAGTGTTTATGAACAACAAAGCCGACTGGATTACCGTATACAAAATGAATGAAATAAAATACGACAGCACCAGTATTCTTGATGCACTTGGCTTAAAACATACAAAACCCTTTATGCAGGATGATTACGTCATGAAATGGAACGATTTCGATGGGTATGATCAGTTGAGTGCTTTCGGAGATGGTAAAGGTAATCTCTCATATATTTTTCTAAAAGCAATTACACATTGAAATAATCTCAACTTAACTATTCAGTCATCTTATATAAGCTATTTAGTCCTGAATGACCTGACAAAATTAAAATTTAGAGTGTAGCTTTGGCTTATCTAATTCATATCTGAAATGAAAAAGATTTTTCTGGCTTGTTTCATCATTTCATGCTTTAATCTGGCATGCACTTCGAATTCTAAAGACAATAATACTTCCCAAAACTCTTCTCAACAAGATATTGAAAAGGGAAAACAAATCGAAAGCGGGTCTGCATCAAAACCTACTGTCCTGAAACTTATAAAACATCAGGTCATGGACACGGAAGGTACAGGCATGGTAGCTTCCACATACCTATTGCCTGAAGACTGGACGGTACAAGACAAATTATACTGGGAATATCGGGACGCAACTGTTCCCATTCGATTTCAGTCATTGATGAAGAATGGTGATGGTACATTGCAGATCCATATCTATCCCGATGTGCGGGCTTCCTGGTACACCGGTCCCTCAGGCACAAATGGATACAGACCACCATCTGATATCATCACAGGCATGAAAGATTTAATCAAGACAGAACGTAAAGGAAAAAATATAACCTATGTGAGTCAGAAAATTTTATCTGATGCAGACAATCACAATCCGTCAGCAAGACAAAAATCCCAGTCCGGTGTGATCAACATAGAGTATGATGACAATGGCCAAACGTATGAAGAGGAATTTTATGGAAGACTTGATATTTCGGATGTTGTCACCCCCACAGTTTATGGCAATTCTGAAGCCATCATATGGGGTGCAAGTGGACTTGTATCTTTCAGCGCACCTAAAGGAAAACTGGAGGAATCTCGTAAAATAGCACAGACAGTTTCTTCATCAGCGAGATTGACAAAACCATTTTACAATAAGCTTGCACAGGTGTTGAAGATATTGTCTGATCAGACCTATGCGCAGATCTACCAGGCAGGACAAATCAGCAGGATCATCAGCCAGACCAATGATCAGATGATCGCCAATATAGATGCCAGCTACAGACAAAGCCAACAATCTGCTGAACGGTCAAATGCACAGTTCAGTGATTATATAAGAGGTGTTGATCATTACTCGGACGCAGGGTCTGATGTACAACTTCCGTCAGGTTATGACAATGCATGGGTAAATGACAGAGGTGAGTATATCCTTACAAATTCAACCGGTTATGATCCTGGAAGAGATTATGATGGTAATTGGAAACAGTTGCAAAGACAGAATTGATCATTGAGACTGAATCTTTAAGGTATCGGACGAACTTAATGTCAAAATTTTTAATTCATACCCTAATCCGTCCCAGGATTTCAATGTGTCGACATTAAAATTGTCATTTACTTTTTTCACATTTTCATTACTTACTATAATATGATCACCTGTTAAAAGATCATTAGTTCTGTCAAAGACTTTTATCTCATTTCCGGTTTTTTGAAAAATAAATTTCCTGTAAAAATCCAATTGCAATCGATGCTCAGGTGTTTGTACCGGCATGAAAACTTTGACAGAATCTACATCTTCAATTTGTCTCAATATGGCGCCTTCATATTCAAAGGGATGCCTTGGCCGGGTATCGCTAAGGATGAAATTTATCTTTCGCCAAAAAATAAACAGGATTGGAATGAGCATAGTGATTTTCCACCAATTTGGAATACGATCTGCCAGATGACCTGAAACTGTTCCCAGAATTAAAGCGAAGAAAGGATACACAGGCGCATCATACCATTCAAGCTTGTCCGCCGGAATGGAGATGAGTAACATATAGCTTAAGCTAATAATGATCCATCGCAACAAATGACCATTGACAGATTTACTTTTTAAAATGAATAAAGAATATCCAATGCCCGCAAGCAAGAAAAATATCCATGGTGTATAGGTATGAAGAGAAACAAAATTTTTAAAATAATATCCAAATCCATGTTCGTGCCATGGCATCACATTTGAAAACATACGCAGATATTCTGAATGCCAGGCCAGGCGCATGAATTCGGGCTGAATACTTTCTCTGCTGACGTAATAAAACATACAAATGACTGCAGACAGTATTCCTCCCAAAAAGAATTGTTTTGACCATAATACATTTCGCATCGGTGATAAAATCCAGATGATTCCAATCGGACCAAGCATCATCCAGCCTGCAATGGATTTAGCATAAAAAGAAAAAATGACCATCAAAAAGAATAAGATCAAATGTCGTTTCCTCCATCGGTTAAAATGTATAGCGTCAAGGACAATCAATGAATATCCAAATACAAAAAAAGACATCACCGCATCAAGGTCACCGGTGCGGCCTATATGGTGACGGATAAATCCTTCATTACCTACAAAACAAACAAGCACAAATATTCTGGTCCATTGTGTAAATCCCCATCTCTTCAAAGCCATGCTCAGCATAATCAGTATCCCTGTCACCGACAATGCAGAAGGCAAACGCACTGCAAACTCCGGCCATGGAAAACATTTCAAAGAAATAGCCTGCAGCCATAAGACTAAAGGTGGTTTAGTATTGTAAGCAGCCTGTTCAGGAACCCACCAATGATGGCCCTGGCTCATATCCAGTGATGCATTGGCATACACAGCTTCATCCCAGATATAAATCGCAGGACTCCCCAATAAATAAAATGCAGGCACCGAACAGATCAGAATGGCGATGTAATCCCAGACACTTAATTTGATTTTCGGAAGCATAGATTCAATATAAAAGTCCCCTTCAGGGGATGGTTATTGAGCTGTGGTACAAGGATGAGCCATGCAAGTCGAAGTATAGGGGCCATTATTCCCTGCAAATCTCCTGATGCAAAACAGGATCAATATTACCACCACAAAGTACCACAACAGATGTCGTATCGCGATCACCTAAACTATCTTTCACAGCTGCAGCCATCGCTACACCTGCCGCACCTTCAACGACTAATCCATGATTCGAATAAAGATATTTGATCGCCGCTCTTATCTCATCTTCACTGATCAATATGAATCGATCGATCACATTATTGCAAATTCCAAAAGTTATACTATCCTCTTCCAATGGACCTGCAGAACCATCAGATAGGGTGGGCTTCGCGTCAGGCGCAGTGACAACATGACCCGCAAGCGTGCTCAGATACATCTCCGGGGAATTAGCAGGCTGACAACCTATGATCTCTGCGTAAGGCTGAAAATGCTTTAACCACGAAGCGATACCTGAAACAAGTCCGCCGCCTCCAACAGTGACATAAATCTTATCAATTAGTGGCAACTCTGCATCAATTTCATACCCAATCGTACCCTGGCCTGCGATCACATCCAGATCATTGTAGGGACTGACCCATTGCAATTTATTTTTTTCTGCAAATGACTTTCCGGCTAATTCAGCTTCTAATGAATCACCATCTACAAGAACTACATCAGCTCCCGATCGCTGCAAACGTTCGATTTTTTTAGGTGCGGCAGATGAAGGCACAAATACTTTTGCATGAAGGCCATACAACTTTGCAGCTGTCGATACACCTAAACCATGATTGCCGGTTGAAGCAGTGACAATTGACTGACCAGGTTTCAATAAACTCAATTTTGAAAGCGCGCCACGCCATTTGAAAGAGCCTGTGTTTTGCTCATTTTCGCATTTCAACCACAATTGAAATCCTTCATCTTGGATAAGACGAGTTGATGTAAGATGGGGATGTATCCGTAAGTAAGTTGCAGCAATGCGTGAACAGATATTTTCAGGACTTGTGACTTCTTCACCACTATCCTTTATCTCATCACTTCTCATACAGTCACATGTACACCGCCCGCCAGAATCCCTGATATCTGATGAACAGCGAAATCAATATCGTCTTTCGTTGTGTTGCGGCTGAATGAGAACCTCACAGGCGTACGATCTGAAGGATGACCAATTGCTTCAAGCACATGCGACTGCGATTCTGCTCCGGAACTACAGGCACTTCCGCCACTGGCACTGATACCAGCTATATCTAGTGACATCACCATCAATTCCGTTTGCGGATCAGGTGGAAAAGAAACATTGAGAACAGTATATAAACTTTCCGAAGGATGGCCATTGAATAGAATGCCGGGACAAGTGGCGATCAATTGATCTTTCATGTACTGCTTTATTCCATTTATGTGCGCTTTGTCTTCTTCCAGTTCAGCATAGGCCAGTTGCATAGCTTTTGCAAGACCGATAATACCACATATGTTTTCTGTACCGGCTCTCATATTTCGTTCTTGTGAACCTCCATCGATGTATGGATGAATATGACATCTGCTATTGATATATATAAATCCGATTCCTTTCGGGCCATAGAATTTATGCGATGCACCCGAGATAAAGTCAACCGGTGTTTGTTTTACATTGATTGGAAAATGACCCACAGTCTGTACCGTATCAGAATGAAGCCAGGCTCCATATTTATGACACAATTCAGATAATCTTTGCAAATCAAGCATGGAGCCAAGTTCATTATTGGCATGCATGAGCGTTACCAGGGTCTTTCCATTATCTGTTGCCAATAGTGATTCGAGATGATTAAAATCAGGAAGGCCATACTTGTCAATCTTTACAAAATCAACATGAACTGCATTTTTTGCCAGAAGATGCTCAACCGAATGTTTGACACAATGATGTTCGGCAGGGGAAGTGATTATTCTGGTCACCCCAAGGTCGGATACGGCACACTTGATGGCCATATTGTTGGATTCCGTCCCACCGGAAGTAAAAAATATCTCACCGGTAGAAGCACCTATCAGATTCGCTACGGTTTTTCTTGAATTTTCAATAGCTGCACGGGTTGTCCTTCCGTCCTGATGGATAGAGGAGGGGTTTCCAAATTGACCCGTCAGAAAGGGCATCATCACCTCCAAAACTTCAGGTCTTAAAGGGGTAGTGGCTGCATTATCGAGGTATACTCTTCTTCCCATGGTTGTAAATGAAGCCTCAAAGTTAATTAAAAGGCAAAAGGGTGAAAGGGTCTAATGGTTAAAAGAATAAGTTCGCCTATGACAACAATCTTTTAACCTGATCCACCAAATCCTGAGCCTCCTCAATTGTCCTCGCTTCCGAATAAATACGTAGAATAGGCTCTGTATTGGACTTCCTGAGTTGGACCCAGGAGGATTCAAGATCAACTTTGAGACCATCCCTGTGATCCAGGGAATGCTCCTTAAAATGCTCCGCAACTTTATCCATTAATGCAGTCGCCGATTGCTTTGGATCAAATGTGATCTTGTCCTTTACCATCACATACTCCGGATAAGTCTTCCTGAGCTCTGAAAGACTCTTTTTGCTACTTGCCATGTGCATCAATATCAAACCGATACCGATCAACGCATCTCGCCCATAATGAAGCTTTGGGTCAATGATGCCTCCATTTCCTTCGCCACCAAGAACTGCATTTCTCAACTTCATCTCCCTGACAACATGAACTTCACCTACAGGTGCATAAAAGCATTCAACACCTCGGGCTTTTGCAAGATCTCCCAGTGCTCTTGATGAGGATAAATTAGTAACCAGCGCACCCTGTGAATGATTGAGGACATAATCTGCAGCACAAACCAATGTGTATTCTTCCCCGAAAAATTCACCATTCTCACAAACAAGAGCTAACCTGTCAACATCCGGATCAATGCTTATCCCCATGTTTGCTTTCTGGGCAATAACCTCATTAATCAAGTCTTGAAGATGATGCTCAAGTGGTTCAGGATTGTGCGCGAACTGACCATACTGTCCATCATTAAGGAGGGTATACCTGACTCCAAGTTTTTCGAGCAGTGGAGGAATGCTGATATTCCCTGTACTGTTGATGCAATCCACGACAACATGTAATTCTGCATTTCTGATGATTGCTGCATCAATCAAAGGATGTTTCAGAATCGAATCTATGTGGCGTTGAATAGCATCGTCTGCATGACTCATTGTCCCATATCTGTTTACATCCGCATATACGGCATTTAGGCTACCGGCTTCAGCCATACTCTTGATTTCTTCACCGGCTTCCTGGCTAATAAATTCACCTGCATGGTTCAAAAATTTCAGTGCATTCCAGTTGGCAGGATTATGACTTGCCGTGATGATGATACCACCGCTGGCGCCTGAAGAAATAACATACATTTCAACAGATGGAGTGGTGGAGTAATCAAGATCTATCACATCAATGCCCATAGCACGGAGCGTGCCTATAGCGAGATTTTTAACACCTTCCCCTGAAATTCTTCCGTCTCTGCCGATCACAACAGCAGGTTGCACGAACTCTTTAAGTAGCCAGGTCCCATATGCAGCTACAAAGGCTATAATATCCGGTGGAGTCAGATTATCTCCGGGTTTTCCACCTATCGTTCCCCGGATACCGCTTACTGATTTGATTAATGACACTGCGCTTGAAATTGAATTTGTCGGGCAAAACTATACATTTGATTGATGATCGAGACATTGCTTCGCTGGGATACATCTTTGTTTCATTGGATTAATAATGATTGGAGCAATGCGTTGTTCGATATTATTTTTCCGGCTGTACGCAATAAGTTTTTCTGGCTCCCGCTCTATGTCCTTGTTTTTTGCTGGATTATGTTCAATCACCATATTCGCGGAGCATTGTTAATCATATCCTGTCTTGGGCTTTCCATTTTTGCTTCCGACACGATCAGTTCAAAACTGATTAAAGATCAGGTGCAGAGGCTCAGACCTTGTCACGTGCTTTATATGGATCCTCCAGTCATTGAAAGAGTAAATTGTGGAAGCGGGTACAGCTTTACCTCTTCTCATGCGGCAAATCATTTCTGCTTTGCTGCCTTTTTCATCGCTGTATTTAGTCATTATATGCGCCGATGGAAACATTGGTGGTGGGCCTGGGCGGCTCTAATTTCAATCGCACAGGTATATGTAGGTTTGCATTATCCATCCGATATTATTGGAGGAGCTATAGTGGGAATAATCGTTGGAACATCGATGGGAAGATTTTGTCATCGGTATACACCTAAATCCACTGAAGGGGACTTTCATTAATCCAATAAAAAGAAAGAGAATCTTAATACTATAGAGTATGAAAATCATCGATGGCAATGCCCTTGCAGAAACAATTAAATCAGAATTACGAATTAAAGTTCTTGAAGCAACTGCTTCAGGAAAACGTCCACCTCATCTCGCCGCCGTACTCATCGGAGATAATCCTGCGAGCAGATCCTACGTAACCAACAAAGTCAAAAGCTGTCAGGATGTAGGGTATAAATCAACACTTATCCAGCGGCCCGCTGAATTAAGCCAGCAGGCTGTTCTTGATATTGTCCACCAATTAAACGAAGATCCTGAAATCGATGGTTTTATTGTTCAACTGCCATTACCTGAGCACATCATTGAGATGGATATTACATTGGCCATTCGACCGGAAAAAGATGTGGATGGCTTCCATCCGATGAATTTAGGATTGATGACCCTGGGGCTGCCAACCTATCTGCCGGCTACACCAATGGGCATCATGCAAATGCTTGAACGTTATCATATCGATACGGCTGGTAAGATGTGTTGCGTGATAGGTAGAAGTAATATAGTCGGCACGCCGATCAGCATCCTTTTATCGAGAAAAGGAAATCCGGGTGACGCTACGGTGGTAATGTGTCATAGCAGAACTCCGGATATCAAAAAGATTTCCTCCGAAGCTGACATCCTCATTGTTGCTCTCGGAAGACCACAATTTGTTACTCCTGATATGGTCAAAGAAGGCGCAGTAGTGATAGATGTAGGAATCAATAGAATACCGGATCCGTCAAAGAAATCCGGCTTCAGATTAGTCGGCGATGTTGATTTTGAAAGGGTATCGCCCAAATGCAACTATATTACACCTGTCCCCGGTGGTGTTGGCCCGATGACAGTCACATCACTTTTACTCAATACCTGGAAAGCATACTCAGGTGAAATTTATCCAAAGACCTAATGAATCCTGAATATCTATCTTTAAAGTTTATCATGGGCGACCATGATAGTGAAATCTGGCTTGCACTGCTCAGCGAATGGCCTTTTGAATCCTTTCATGAAGAAGAAAATCAAATCACGGGTTACATCCTTCAACATGATATCACTGAACCGATGGCCCGGTTTATATCTGAACATGAAGGTGTGAGCTTTGAGGATTATGAACTGACAAAAGTGCCTGACAAAAACTGGAACGAAGTATGGGAAAGTTCTTTCAATCCGGTAGCTATAGATGACTTTTGTTACATCAGGGCCGAATTTCATGGCAACATTGAAAATAGCTTTAAACATGTTGTCACGATTCAACCAAAAATGGCTTTTGGGACAGGCCATCATGCCACCACATTTATGATGATACAGGCCATGTCCCAATTGGATTTTAAAGAAAAAAATGTGTTTGATTTTGGTTGTGGCACAGGCATATTGTCAGTAGTGGCAGCGCTTGAGGGCGCATCAAAAGTTGTAGGCGTAGACATTCAACCCGAAGCTATAGAAAACAGTGATGAGCATGCATCATTGAATGAAGTAAGTAATCAATGTCATTTTTATTTAGGTGGAATCGAAAAAGCAAACACAGAAAAGTATGATATCATCCTTGCTAACATCAACAGAAATGTGATCATAGAAAATCTGACGGAATTAGTCAGTCTGCTAGAACAGGGTGGATATATGCTGATTTCAGGAATTATGTTTGATGATGTGAAAATCATTTCTGAAGCTCTGGGATTTGAAAATATGTCTGTATTGAATTCGAGAGAAAGAGATCAATGGGTCCAGCTGAGTACAATGAAATTAAATCTTTAAAAAGAGTAAATGAAGGTCCCTATTCGAGGTAATCATATTGTAGAGAATAAAGAAAACATAGATAAGGGATCAAGTCTCCTTGAAATGATATCTTACTCAATTGGAATAATGTAGCTTATTATCAAAAATGACACAGACTGTAAAAGGAAAGCAAACCTGACTCTAGGAAGTTTTTACACAAATTTTCTCACTTCTCTAACTCTTCTCTCTCCTCTCACATTGGTTTAGTTACCTTTGCCGCCATGTTTCGGAATTATCTCTCTTGCCTCCTGATTGTCCTTCTGACAGGGACACTTTTTTCTCAAGCTACTATTAAAGGTATCATCAAAGATGACGCGACTAAAGAGCCTGTTGCGGGTGTAGTCGTACGTACCTCATTACCAGACAATACGGTAACTGATAGCGAAGGAAAATTCACTGTAAAACACGCTAAAGGAATGGACATCCTGCTTTTTCTGGAATGGAATGGCCATACTACTGAATTTAGCGGAACGACTACAACTCCTGATGCGACTGATCTTGGTGAGATACTGTTCAATACGACAGTTAAAACTGAAAAAGACAAGGAATTGCCAACGATTACCCTGGATGAAAGTGATGACAATGGAAGCATAAATATTTCAGGCCTCCTCCAATCCGGGGACGATCTGTTTGGCTCATTGACCAATTATACGTTCAGTCCTTCGCGCTTTAACCGCCGCGGTCTTGAAACAGAATATAGCGATGGTTATCTCAACAATCTTCCGATCAATGATCTTGAATCAGGAGGTGTTTATTGGAGCAATTGGGGCGGTCTTAATGATGTCATGAAACAGGATGAAGAGCGTATCGGTGCTGAGCAATCTGATTGGGGTTTTGGAGGTGTAGCGAGTACCTTCAATACTAACCTGCGAGCCGCAGCCCAATGGCGCCAAAAGCGAATCAGCTATGCGATCACCAACCGCAATTATCGCAACCGGATTATGGCCACATGGTCATCCGGACTTTTATCTTCCGGATGGGCTTTTAGCTTTTCCGGATCACGCAGATGGTCGCATGAAGGTTATGTTCCGGGTACGTTTTATGACGGATGGTCTTATTTTGCTTCAGTAGGTAAAAAGCTGAATGACCGGCATAGCATAAATCTGGTTGCACTAGGTGCTCCGTACAAACGAGGAGGCAGTAGCACAGCAATCCAGGAAATGTATGATCTCGCTGATGATCATTACTATAATTCATACTGGGGCTACCAGCAAGGTAAAAAACGCAGCTCCAGAGTTTACAGCGGGCATCAGCCATTGTTTATTTTAACACACGACTGGACGCTCAATGAAAAAATGAGTGTCACGACATCACTTGGGTATCAGTTTGGTCAAAACAGCTCTGATGCTTTGGATTGGCTCAATGGAAGTGATCCAAGACCTGATTACTACCGGAAGCTACCCAGCTATATCGATGACCCCACGCTGAAAGAACAAGTCAGGTCACTTCTGACATCTGATAGAGATCTTCTACAGGTACAGTGGGATGAATTGTATGCTATCAACCTGAATAATCATGCTACAATTGAAAATGTAGATGGCATTGCAGGAAATAATCAAACGGGTTTACTATCCGAATACATTCTGGAAGAAAGACATGGCGATATTGACAAAAAATCAGGCAACATTGTTCTTCAATACCAGCCCTCCGAAAAAAGCCAGTTATTAGTAGGTGTAAATGTGGTCATGCAGAATACGCACAACTATAAATCAGTGGGTGATCTACTTGGAGGTGAATTTTATATTGATTGGGACAAATTTGCGGCGCTTGATTTTCCGGGCGATGATAATATTAAGCAAAATGATCTCAGACATCCCAACCGGATAGTGCGTGAAGGCGATAAATTCGGATATGATTATTTTTCAAAGATTCGTCAGCAAACAGCATGGTTGGCCTATAAGCTAGAAACAAGAAAATGGGAAATAGGGCTTGGAGGCTCAGTAAAAAATCATATTTACTGGCGTGATGGTCTTACACAAAACGGAAAATTTCCGGATAATTCTTTTGGCGCGAGTGCTAAAAATAAATTCATACTGCCAGGAGGTAAGGGTTTGCTGAGATATAAATTTGACGGACGAAATTATCTGACGATCTCAGGTATGATCACGCAGATGGCCCCAAGCTTTAGAAATGCATATGTTTCGCCTCGCACAAGAGACAATGTCGTCGCAGGTCTTGAAAAACAGGATGTGCAGTCCGCAGAAATCAGATATGATCTGAAAGCTCCTTATGTGAAGTTTTCATTAGCCGGTTTTTATATCACGACAAAACATGGTATTGAATCCACCAGTTTTTACAATGATGATGCCCGCACATTTGTCAATTTCAGTCTTACCAATATTGACAAAAAAAATACAGGCATTGAAGGCGCATTTGATTATGTCATATTACCCGGACAAGGCCTCAGTATTCATGGAGCAGCTTCTGTAGGCCAATACATTTATACTTCAAGGCCAAAGGCTACCGTGACACAGGATAATGACGGATCACTTCTCTTGCAGAATATTACAGTGTATGCAAAAAACCTTTATGTTTCAGGTACACCGCAAACCGCTTACACAGGAGGTATAACCTATAAATCAAAACATTTCTGGACCCTTTACGTCGATGTGAATCGCTATGAGAACAGCTGGGTTGATTTTAATCCGATCAGGAGAACAAGTCAGGCTGTTGATCTAGTTCCCCCAGAGAGTCCACAATGGACTGAAATCTTAAAGCAGGAAAAACTTGACCCCGCCTGGACTGTTGACTTATCATTTTATAAATCATGGCTTGTCAATTGGCCACATGACAGGACTTCATTTGCACTCAACATCAGTGTTTCCAATTTATTGAATAATACGGATTACATTAACAACGGCTTTGAACAACTGCGGTATGATTTTGCAGAAAAAAATCCGAATACATTTCCAACCAAATACTCATACATGCAGGGACTGAATTTCTTCGTTCAGGGCAGCATGAAATTCTAAATCTCAAAAAATAATACCCTAACCTTTATAATATCATGGCAAACCAAAATTTCAAATTGACAAATCTGACTCACATGTTGAGAAATAAAATACACTCGCTCCCTATCTCCTTTTTATTGTTGGTTACCCTTTTCATCATGAGTCCAATGGCTTGCGTTGATCTTGATTTCGATCAACCACCGGCTGGTGGGATTGATCCGAATATTCCGGTGACCACTACTATTGCTGAACTCAAATCGAGGCATGTACTTGGTAAGAATGAAGAAATCACTGATGATGTGGTGCTCGGCGCCCTGGTAATTTCCGATGATGCTACAGGTAATTTTTTCAAACAACTTGTGATTGAAGATGCAACCGGTGGTATAGAAATACGGGTCGATGTGACCGGTCTAGGTCTTATTTATCCGGTGGGAAGAAAAGTGTATATCAAAGCAAAAGGATTATGGCTTGGAGACTACAATGGATTGACTCAACTCGGTGCGGGTGTTGATGCCAGTGGATTGCTCAGAATTCCTTCAACTTTGGTTAACCAGTATGTTATTTCTGCAACTTATGGCAATACGGTTGTTCCTGCAGTCAAAACAATTGATGCATTAAGCTTAAGCGATGTGAGCACGCTTGTTAAATTTGAAAATGTTCAATTTATCTCCGCACATGTCGGTCTGAAATATGCTGAAGCTACTTTACTTGGCAATTTAAATCTTGAAGATTGTGCACGTAAAAGAATTATCATCAGATCGAGTAGCTACGCCAGCTTTGCCAATGATCTGACCCCAGGTGGAAATGGTACTGTAGTAGGTGTGCTCGGCATCTTTGGAACAGATTATCAATTGACGATTCGCGATCTCAATGACCTTGCCCTGACTGGCGAAAGATGTACTGTCACAATTGATGAAAGCTTTGACAACATCGCCAGCAATGCCAATGTAGATGCACCTGAGTGGTCTAACATCGCTGTAAAAGGAACTCGTCTATGGCAGGGTAAGATATTTATGAACAATCACTATGCACAGGCCACAGCATTTGGCGATTCATCCCCTGAAATGGAATCATGGTTAATCACGCCCGCCATTACTACTACGGTACCGAAGAAAATAACCTTCGAAACGGCCAAAGCATTTTATGTTCAGGATGGACTTTCAGTTTGGATCTCATCCAATTTCAATGGAACGGATGTTACTGGTGCCACGTGGACTCAATTATTTCCAACATTGGCAAATTCATCTTCTGCAGACAATACTTTTATTTCCTCAGGTGATGTCAACCTGACAGGTATTCCCGGTCCGGTGCGTATTGGATTCCGATACGTGGGAAGTGGACCAAATGGACAGACAGGTACATTCAGAGTTGACAATGTTAAGGTTACTAATTTGTGATTAGGCCTTTCACAATCCGTTTACTCGGAAGAATAGTTCTTTCTTGTTTTCTATTTCTTCAGCTGACAAGTTCTTTTACTCAGCAGACTATCGCTGCAGCCAGGTTAGCGTCGGTAGGTTCTGTTATAACGACTACAGGTACGATCACTTGCGGCGATGAATTTGGACAGATAAGATTTATGCAGGACAAGACTGCAGGTATTTCCATTTACTCATCTACACTATCTAACACAAAAGCAGGTGATTCTATTGAAGTCACTGGGGTACTAACCATTTACAAAGGCCAACTGGAAATCACTCCGGTCAATTCATTTCATATCATCCAATCCGGGCGTCCGTTACCCTCACCCAAAATGATTCATTTGAATGATGCCGGATTATCATCTTTGGAATCTATGCGTGTTAGTCTCTCATGCATGGGAGTTGCAAGCTGTGAACCAAAATTCGATTCATATTGGTACACGATTTTTGATACCAGAGGAAATACTTCAAAACTTGTGATGAGTCAGACAGGAGCTTCAATACCAACTGCTTCACTTTCAGCTACAGGTATATGGGTGAATGTTGATAATGAATTTCAGTTATGGGCACAGTCTTTAACATCTAATGCACAGGGCGGATGCAAAATCATTCCAAAGGGATTGGTATCATTTAATATGCAGGCGATATCATTGAGCTGGGACGTAAGCCCTGAACCAAATTCATGGGTTGAGTATGGGATAGAAAATTTTGATCATATACTTCTTCCTGAAAAAGGAGTGACACTCACATCAATCCTATTCAACAATCTTATTGATGGTCAATTATACAAAGCCAGGCTAGGCCAATTCTCTGCAGCAACGGATACAATTTATTCGCCGGTTGTTTATTTCTCATCTCCTTCCACGACTTCAACACCGATACAGATATTTTTTGATAAAGCTATTGATGCTTCATATTCAGATGGAAGCCATCCTGCAGGAACCGGTTCATCAATCATCGAAAATGATGTCATAGCCAGAATTGATCAGGTCTCATCCACCATGGATATCGCGATGTACAATGATACACGTACATCGATTGTGGATGCTATCAAAAGAGCGGTTCAACGAGGTGTAGCAGTCAGATATGTTGCAGAAGAATCCACTTCAAACACTGCTTTGGATGGAACACTTCCTTTCCCTGTTTTATACAGGCATGGAAATGGGATCATGCACAATAAATTTATCATCGCGGATGCTGATGATGCTGACAAAGCATGGCTATGGACAGGTAGCACCAATTTTACATCTGCTCAATTATCCACAGACGCTAATCATGCTTATGTCATCAAAGACCAGGCGCTTGCTTTAAATTACCGGCATGAGTTTGATGAACTATGGGGTACACAACCTAACAATAGCGGCGCAAAGGAAGGAGAACAAAAATCTGATAATACCGGGCATCTGTTCAATATAGATGGAATCAACATCGAATCTTATTTCTCACCTTCAGATGAAACAAACTGTCACATTATTGAGGCGTTGAAATCTGCCGATCATCAGGTGTTAATCGGATTATTACTGATCACTAAAGATGATATCGTAGATGAAATCATCGACTTACATCAAAAAGGTATTGAAGTCAGACTCATCGTGGAGGACGCAGGAACTTCTTCCCTTGCACTTTCAAGATTAATGCAGGCAGGAGTCAATGTCGAGATTCATGATCTGTCAGGTCTCTTTCATCATAAGTATGCCATCATTGATGAAGGGTATCCTGACTCCGATCCTACTGTGATCTCAGGTTCACATAACTGGACATTGAGTGCCGACATCGTCAATGATGAAAATACATTGATCTTTCACGATCAGTCAATCGCCAATATTTTCAGGCAGGAATATGAGGCAAGATGGAGTGAATTGAGCCCTACAGGAATTATTTCATTCTCTGATAATCCATCCCTAATACTTCATCCTAATCCAGCTTCAGATCATATCGAGATGACCAATCCACTTGGAGACAAATGCGATATCACGCTGATCGATGTCAATGGAAATATCGTAGGAAAGCAAAGACTGGAATCTCACCAAACTATCAATTACCCTATTGATCCCTCAATTCCGGATGGCATTTATTTAGTCCATTGGTCCTGGCTGAAAGATCACGCCGTATCCAAACTGGTGATCCACAAGTAACCTTTGCCAGCTCTGCTACATTTGAACTATTTAATGCACTAAGTACATTTAAGAATTCCGGAAAAAAATATTCTGAGAAAACTTCACATATTGAGCGAAGCCGAAACATATTAAGATACATGTTTAAACGGTCGCTGTACTTCGACCTGCTCAACTCAACCTCTTCCTACAGCTCAGCAACCGCGGAGCCGAAGCGAAACGTGTATTAGCTGGAAGTTGTTTCCGTACTTGTCAGTGATTTAGTATAAGCCTCTGTCATTTCTTTTGAAATAGAACCTTTAGTTATTCTGACAAAGGTTTTTTCAGCGATAGTCAAGGTGACGATACTTCCTTCGATTTTGTTGATGCGACCGATAAGGCCACTTGCAGTGACGATTTCTACACCCTTGTCAAGTGAATCGAGAAACTTAGTCTGTTCTTTTGCCTTCTTAGCCTGTGGTCGTATAAAAAAGAAAAAGATTACAACGAACATCAGAAGTAATGGCCACAAGGATCCGATAAGTCCACCCGGAGCACTGGCCTGTAATATGAAAAGTGATATCATAATTAGTTATTTAGATTTTACTACCGTCCCTTTAATATTGATTTTACTATGGTTCGGTAAAGTGTTCGCAAAGATAGTCACCTCTTTATTTTGGGCACCTTCTTTATTTTTACTGTTAAACCTAACAGTGACTATGCCTATACTATCAGGAAGAATATGATTTTTAGGCCATTCAGGAATGGTGCATCCACAAGTTGATGTAGCATTTAGAATAACCATCGGAGCTGTACCAATATTTTTAAATCTGTACTTCCTTTCTACGATTTCGCCCTCTTTGATCGTACCGAAATCATACACGACCTCTTCCCACTTCATGATCGGCAGATAGCTGCTGTCAATCGATCCATCCTGACGCACAGGATTGTACGCCATATCAGCCAGGTTCCCTTTTGGTATATAATCGGGATCTGATGGAAGAAGGGCATGGCCTGATTCCTTTTTGCAACCAGCAACAAGCCAAAGCAGGCTCAATGTGATGATAAAACTAAAAGGACGTATTTGAATATATTTCATCTGGAAAGTATCAATGATTGCTGCAAAGATATGACTTCCATACACAATCCTTCTACCTTTGATCTATATGCGCATCTATCTCATCGGCTTCATGGGTACGGGAAAATCAACACTCGGCCAGTACGTTGCAGATAAATGGCGTGTTCCATTCATCGATACTGACATTGTGATTGAATCTCAAACCGGCATGTCAATAGACGGAATCTTTGAAACGCGTGGGGAAAAAGAATTCAGAGAACTCGAAGCGGATGTTATCCGTCAAACAACCATTTATGAAAAAGCCCTTATCGCCACAGGTGGTGGATTACCTTGTTATTTTGAAAATATGCAATGGATGAATGATCATGGGATCACCATGCACTTGTCGTGGAAAAAAGAAATATTAATGTCAAACTTAATCCCACAAACATCTTCACGTCCTTTGCTTAAAAATTTGAATACCCAGGAAGCAGAAATGAAAATTGAAATGATGCTTGAAGAGAGAATGCCTTATTACGAAATGTCGGCAATCACCATCGAAATGTCAGGTGACATTGAAAACGATATATTGTTGCTTGATAAAGCATGTAAGTATATCTGGTGAATTTTCGATTTTCGATTTTCGATTTTCGATTTTCGATTTTCGATTTTCGATTTTCGATTTTCGATTTTAATTGAAAATGACAGTTGATTTAAAAGTTCATTTCGTACCTTATTTCACCAAAATTTCGAACTTCTTATTCTTTACTCATTCTTCGTTACTCGTTACTCGTTACTCGTTATTCGATATTCGTTAGTCCATCACTTTCTCAAGTGCATTCGCCGCCTGTATCAGTCGTCCTGAAGATTTTCCATCAGGAAGTAGTTTACCTGTATCATAGAGGATAGTATAAACTTCTTGCGTATTGAGTTCAGGCCGAAATGCTTTCAATAATCCAACCAAGCCTGCTACCATCGGTGTGGCCATAGAAGTTCCGTCTAATTCTTTGTATTCCCCATTCGGATAAGTAGACAAGATCTTTACACCAGGAGCTGCGATCCCATATTGCACATCGTTCACTGTGTTCGAGAAAGATGCTTTTTTCTGATCAGGCCCGATAGCAGAAACAGTGATAATACCTTTTGCATTTGCAGGTGCATAATTTTTTGCATTCTGACTGCTATTCCCTGCTGCAGCGATAACGATAGCTCCACGTGCATTGCAATAAGCTACAGCTTCTTCGTAAGCTTTTTGTTTTGTATCTGACGAAAGACCACCCAATGACATGCTGATCACATCTGCACCCATATCAGCTGCTTTGATCATCCCCTGGATAGTGGCTATCTGACTGCCGATGCCCATTGCATTCATCACTTTAAGACTAGTCACTTGTACAAATGAGGCATCCGGTATCAACGAAGCGATTCCAATTCCGTTATTCGATATAGCGCCTGCAATACCTGCACAATGTGTGCCGTGGCCTAAAGGATCTGTGTCATTATTATTTCCTCCTGATAAATATTGATCCCTCAGATCTGCGTGTGCGCCATCAACACCTGAATCAACAATCGCAATCAACGCCTTCTTCTTCGGATGAGGATGAGAAGACATTATATTATGTACCTGATCGCCCTGGATCATATCCCAGCCCCATTGGCCACTAACTAAAGGATCATTGACATGTTGTGCATTTACTTTAGGTGTAGATGCTTGTACTTCATTTTCTTCAAGCGTAATGGTCTCATTGTATTCCACATCTTCTGTACCGTTCAATCGACGGAGCTCACGCATGATCGTCAGTACATCACGTTCGGCTTCATCAGGTATTCCTATTGCTATGAATTCATCTAGTTTACTCAGTGCCGGTTCCACTGGACTGAAAGGTTTTTCAATGATTAGTCCATACTTTTTTATCAGCATGTCATATGATTTTGGAACAACTCCGTCTTTTGTTTCGACAAGAAGTTCAAACTGATCGTCTGCAGGATTGATTGTTTCCGTGACTTGTGGAAAAGTATCATATAACATACTGAAGCCGACAAACTGAATCACTCCATAAATAACAATCGCCAAAACGAAAACAATAAGGCTGTTTTTTCTAACGTAGCTGAATAGCTGGGAAAGAATGGCCAGAATCGAGAGATCCCTGAAAAGTATCAGTAACTTATAGGCAAGAGTAGCTTCTGTAAATGCCAGGGTAACTAAATAAATGAGGAAAGAAATAAGAAAAACGGAGCTCATTTTACGGCTTATCGAACCGCTTTCTTTAAAATAAAACCACAGTATCAAGCCGGTAAGGCTTATAAGATAACTGATGGGATAAATAAAATCTAACATGGCCTATTGATAAAGTCAAGACAAGTTAATGCATCCGGCTGATGCCAATGCAATCTTTAGACTAATGCTCGCGGAAGAGCCTTCAAAGAGTAAAAGGGAATCACTTACATTTGGGCTCAGAACCATAACCTATTTGTCTTTTTTTGGTTTAACAGACACAACAACCACAAATTCATAAAAATTCCATGTCATGAGCTCAAGAATCCACTGCCTGATCATTGGTAGCGGCCCCGCCGGTTATACTGCAGCTATATATGCAGCCAGGGCAAACCTGAAGCCTGTACTTTATACAGGCATAGAGCCGGGAGGGCAACTAATGATCACTACTGAAGTAGAAAATTACCCCGGATATCCGAATGGATCCATGGGCCCTCAGATGATGGAAGATTTTCGGATGCAGGCGGAGCGATTTGGCACAGATGTCAGGTATGCTCTCATTACCAAAGTTGACTTTACAGGGCCTGTGCACAAAGTATGGACAGATTCTGATGAAGAACTTGAAGCAGATACTGTCATTATCGCCACAGGAGCCAGTGCGCAGTGGCTTGGCATTGAATCTGAAAAGACCTTTGCCAATAAAGGAGTATCTGCGTGCGCCGTGTGTGATGGCTTTTTCTTTAAAAACCAGGATGTAGCTATCGTGGGAGGTGGTGATACTGCAGCGGAAGAAGCTCTTTATCTTAGCAAACTATGTCCTGTGGTACATATGATCGTCAGAAGAGATGAATTGAGGGCCAGCAAGATCATGCAGGAAAGGGTTTTAAAAACGGCTAACATTAAAATTCACTGGAATACGGAGACAGAGGAAATCATCGGAAAAGATGATGTGGAAGGAGTTGTTATTTTTAACAACCAGACAGGAGCCCGAACTACATTGCCGGTGAAAGGTTTTTTTGTGGCTATAGGGCACAAGCCAAACACAGGGATTTTCAAAGGATGGCTGGATATGGACAAAGCAGGCTACCTGATTCCACAACCCGGTAGTACACGTACTAAAATTGACGGTATTTTTGTTTCAGGAGACGCAGCGGATAGGGTATACCGCCAAGCAGTCACTGCAGCAGGTACCGGATGTATGGCAGCATTGGATGCAGAACGTTATCTTGCTTCAAAAGAAATTGTTTAATTTTTCAACCGCCAAGTTAGCTATAAGAACAAAACTAATTCAATTTCTTTTTCAATGAACTCATTTTTCAAAAACAAATCCTAAACTTAATCTAATCTCAGATATTGCTTCAACCAAATTCAGGCCAGGTGTATTATATGGCGAGGAGGTTTCCGAATTACTCGCGCATGCCAATGAGAATAATTATGCGCTTCCGGCTGTCAATGTAATCGGTACCGATACGATCAACGCAGTCTTGGAGACTGCAGCTCTTGTTAAGTCTCCTGTGATCATACAGTTTAGTAATGGAGGTGCGGCATTTTATGCCGGAAAAGGATTGACTGGTGGTGGACAGCGTGCCGCAGTTTTGGGAGCTATATCCGGCGCTCATCATGTTCACTTACTTGCAGAAGCTTATGGTGTCACTGTACTAATGCACACGGATCATTGTGCAAAGAATTTATTGCCCTGGATGGATGGAATGCTTGATTACCAGGAAAGGCACTTTCTGAAATTTGGACATCCTCTTTTTAGTTCACACATGCTGGATTTATCTGAAGAACCCATAGAGGAAAACATTGAAATCTGTGAGCATTATTTTCGTCGGATGAAAGAAATGGGTATTACATTGGAAATCGAACTTGGCGTGACTGGTGGAGAAGAAGATGGTGTAGATAATACAGGAATCGATAATTCAAAATTATATACTCAACCAGAAGAAGTAGCTTATTCTTATGAGCACCTTATGAAGATTAGTCCAAATTTCACTATTGCAGCTGCATTTGGAAACGTACATGGTGTATACAAACCAGGTAATGTCACATTGAAACCAGTGATCCTCAAAAACTCACAGGACTACATCCAAGCGAAATACCACACTGATAATAATCCGGTCAATTTTGTTTTTCATGGTGGGTCAGGCAGTAGTCAGGAAGAAATTCGCGAAGCCATTTCATATGGGGCAGTAAAAATGAATATCGATACCGACATGCAATGGGCTTTCTGGGATGGCATCAGAGGATATTATAAAAAGAATGAAGGCTATCTGCAAGGCCAGATCGGAAATCCGGAAGGGGAGGACAAGCCAAATAAAAAATTCTATGACCCTCGTGCGTGGCTACGTGCAGGAGAAAAAACATTTGTTGAACGGTTACAACAAGCGTTTACCGATTTGAATTGTGTGAATAGAAACGTGTAGAGGTTTTACTATTTAAGATTTAAGATTGAAGATTTTAGATTTAGTACTTGTAATTATCAATTAACCACAGGAATTGATTTAATTCAAAAGTTAAATCTCTATTACAACCTAATTAAAAAATCTTAAGTCTTAAATCTCAAATCTTACATCGTTTTCATTCTTCTTCCCCTTCATCATAGAAGATTGCATTCAACATCGGTAGCCCTATCCATTTTCTTTCTTCGGGACTGATGGTGAAGAAAGAAAGGAATCCACCTGATGATTTTGCTACTCTTTCCGCAAATGTCAGAAATCCTTTGTACAGATATGCTCCAATATAGGAGTCTAAAGAAGATAGGACTGGATTTAACTGAGCGAGTTTCTCCGAAATCATCTTGCTTCTGGACGACACATCTTTTGGCAATTCGCTGATAAGCGTTTCGATTCGGGAATGCAGGTTTTGGTCAACCGCTTCATGAAATGCTTTAAGTCGTTCATCTCCGGCAAAAGTCCGGATATGGGCTATCTTTTCAGCCCAGGTGATTTCCTTTTCATCGATTTTGCCATCTGCTCCGGCAATGAGGATGGTGATATAAGCAAAAGCATCTTCTAATTGTGTCAATTCGTCCTTTGATAGTAAACCCAGGTCCTGATCCATGAAATTCTGTTTTATCTGATTTAAGGCACAATATTAGGCATTTTGTTGAAGTACCATCCATTTGCAATAGTTCATTAAGTCAAATTCCCCGATCGTGTGCCATAGCATGTTTAGATTGGGTGTAAATGAGGAAAATAACCCCATAAATCTATTCTTTTACATCCTATTTATATGAAAATGAGTTGATTACAAATTCATTGCGGGGTTAATGAGTGTAGTCGGAGTAATAGCTATATATTTGCCCAGTTTTTCAGAAACTATTACCTAATAAAATCAATATGCAAGGCAAAGGAATTATCAGGTTTTTCCTGATTCTACTGACAGCGGTTTGTTTGTTACAATATCTTTATTTACTTCCTACACGAAAGGTTGAGAGAGATGCCGAGGATTTTGCCGCAAAGGCAACAGCCGGCCTGACTGACGAAAACGCAATTATTACCGCTCATAAAATAGCAAGGGCCGAATATCTGGACTCCATGTCCAGTGAACCTGTTATTTCGATACCTCTTCTGGGTAAATTCAGTTACGAAAAACTGAAACGCCAGCAGATCGCTTTAGGTCTGGATCTTAAAGGAGGTATCAGTACAGTACTCCAGGTCAATTTGAGAGAATTTCTCGAGACACTATCCAACAACACAAAAGAACCTGCATTCAAGCAAGCTCTGGATAATGCGGATAAAGCTCTTAAAAATGCACAAGCAGACTATATCACCCTGTTTGGCCAGGAATGGGCAAAAGTATCTAATGGCCAAAAGATTGCACCCATCTTCACGAGGAATGCAACCTTGAGGCAAGAGATCACTTTCGAGACCTCAGATGCTGATGTGCTTTCCATTCTCAGGAAGAAGGCAAATGAAACCGTAGACCTTACTTTCAAACGTCTTAAAGATCGTATTGATAAATTAGGCGTTGTTCAACCCAATGTCTCACTTGACAAAGCAAGAGACCTTATCCTTGTAGAACTTCCGGGTGTAGATAATCCTGAACGTGCTAGAAACTATCTTCAATCCACCGCCAAACTGGAATTCTGGGATGTATACCGTGTATCCGATCCGGGTATCATGGAAGCTTTTGCAAATGCGGATGACCGACTCAAAAAATTAGAAGCTGGTGATACCACTACATCAACTGTGGACACAGCGCTGACAAGAATTGATACAGTATGGGTTCCCAAAATGGACTCTACAGGTACAGTGATTGATTCAGAATTGACGACCAAGGTTGTTCCCATTACCAAGGACCCTTCTGCAAACACCGGACCTCTACTTTCCCTTTTAAAGTTAAATTTCTACGACGGCAAATCCATCCAATATCCATTTGCAGTAATGGGTGTTGCGAATAAAAATAAAATTAAACCCATCAATGATATGCTGGCAAGGGAACAGGTTAAATCTGTGTTTCCTCAAGACGTAAAATTGATGTGGAGCGCCAAGCCGACCACGGATAAAGACGGAAAAACCACCGATGAGTATGAGCTCTATGCGATAAAAATGAAACGTGGTTCGGAAGTGGCTCCTCTTGAAGGTGACAGAGTTGTAACCGCAACATCGAATCCTGATCCAATGACCAATCAGGTAGCTGTGACGCTAAGAATGGACAACCTGGGTGCAAAAAGCTGGGCTGATATGACTACAAAAGCCGCTCAGGATAACAATCGCGAAATTGCAATTGCACTTGATGGGGAAGTTGTTTCCGCTCCACGTGTTAATGAAGCAATCACGACAGGCGACAGTCGCATTTCCGGTAACTTCTCTATTCAGGAAGGCCAGGATCTTGCTAATATTCTTCAGATCGGAAAATTACCTGCAAGTACCACAATTGTACAGGAATCATTAATCGGTCCATCTCTGGGAAAAGATAATATCAACAAGTCCATGATCGCATTGATTGTGGCCACTTTACTTGTTTTACTCTTCATGGTATTTTATTATGGCGGAGGAGGTATAGTGGCTATCATCGCCCTTGTAGCTAATATTTTCTTTCTGTTTGGCGCTTTGTCATCCTTGGGTACTGTACTGACACTACCTGGTATTGCGGGTATTGTATTGACGATAGGTATGGCCGTTGACGCGAATGTGATCATTTATGAACGTATCAAGGAAGAAATCAGAGCAGGAAAGACCCTTAAAACATCTATAGCTGATGGCTTCAGACATTCGTATGCTGCTATTATAGATGCTAATGTTACAACCATACTTTCTTCTATAGCATTGATCTATTTCGGGTTGGGTCCAATTAAAGGATTTGCTGTAGTTCTGTTTATCGGTATTCTTACGTCAATGTTCACAGCTATTCTAGTGAGCCGAATGATATTCGATTGGTGGATTGCAAAAGGACGGTCAATCACATTTTGGATTCCACCTACAAAAGACTTTCTGGCACATTTGAAAATTGACTGGTTATCAAAAAGAAAATATGCATATTTCGCTTCAATTACTTTTGTTGTGATTGGTACGATTTCAATTTTCGTGCGCGGTTTCGATTTAGGTGTGGATTTTAAAGGAGGCTACTCTTATAATGTCGCATTTGATCAATCCGAAAAAATTAATGATGATGCTTTGCGTGCCGCTCTGACCACCTCATTCGGTAGCGCACCCACTGTCAAATCAATTGATGCAGTCAATACATTCAATATTACCACGAGTTATCTGATTGATGATAATAGCACTGAAGCGCACAATCAGGTGAGCGCAAAATTATTTGAAGGGGTAAACACGCTTGTAGGTGGCAAACTGGATATGGCTTTATTCATGCAGACAGATTCCAAGGGAACACATATAACAAGTTCTGCCAAAGTAGGTCCGACGATTGCGGATGACATTACTAAAAGCTCAATCTATGCTAGTATTTTTGCTGTGTTCCTGATTTTCGTTTACATTCTTATCCGCTTTACAAAATGGCAGTATTCACTTGGTGTTGTTGTATCGGCAGTGCATGATGCATTATTCGTTCTCGTATCTTTTTCTTTGTTCAGAGGACTTCTGCCGTTTTCGATGGAATTAGATCAGACATTCATAGCTGCATTATTGACGATCATTGGATATTCTATCAATGATACCATTGTAACTTTTGACCGAATTCGAGAGAATTTCAATCTGTATACTGGTAAAACAAAGCATGAGATTTTAAATATCTCGATCAATCAAACAATGAGTAGAACATTGATCACCGTACTTACAGTTTTCCTTGTTTCACTGGCGTTGTTGTTCTTCGGAGGCGCTAGTATTAAAGGATTTGCTTTTGCATTGGTCATTGGACTACTTACAGGTACATACAGTTCCATATTTGTGGCTACACCGTTATTGGCTGATTTGTCAGGAGATATCAAACCAAAATCTTCTGCCATGCATAGCTTTAAACGTACTACGAAAGTGAAATAACATTTCACATCCGATTTGTTGAAAGGGGAGAATTGATCTATGTCAGTTTTCCCCTTTTTTATGTTTAGTAGTAAAATTAAAATGCAACAGCAACTTGTCTTAAATCGTTATAATCTTTATGCGTAAATATTTCTGGATAACCTGTATCCCTTATTTTTTGATGTCAGCCTGTTCTTTCACGCAGAAAGTTCAGACTGGCCAGCAGGCATATGATGTCAAGCAGTATTCAGTGGCAACTCAGTTGTTCGAAAAAGAATTTGAAGCAAGTCATGTACCCAAAGAAAAAGCACGACTTGCTTTCTTTACCGGTGAGTCTTATAGTCATCTCAATGACTATGTTTCAGCAGGACAATGGTATCTGAAGGCTGGTAAAGAGGGATACGGAGATGAATCAATGGTACAATATGCCGATGCCTTAAAGCACCAGGAGAAATACGTAGAAGCCGCAAAAGTGTATGAAGATTTATTGAAAGCCAATCCCGGAAATGCCGGTTACCGCTCCGGCCTTACACTTTGCAAACAAGCGATGGACTGGATAAAAAATGCAAATAAGGCCTACAACATCGAACCTGTTCCGTTCAATAGTCCGGGTAACGATTATTCACCACAACCAATTGGCCAGGGACAGATCTTGTTTACAAGTGACAGGGGTTTGAAACAAAACTCAGATCCATACCTGTGGACTGGAAGAGCGTATTCTGATATTTTTATTTCAACGTCAAATTCAACGACACCCCAGGTATCGGAATATGATGACCACATTAACACGGATGACAATGAGGGGACACCTGCTATTAGTCCTGATGGAAAGATGCTTGCTTTTACACGTTGCTATGTCAGCGGATCTTATGACGCATGGTGCAAACTGATGATGAGTTTCAGACGCGATAATGCATGGTCTGAGCCTCAACCATTTCCCTTTGTAAAGGAAAAAATAAATTATGGGCAACCTGCATTTGCGGCCAATGGAGCGACGATTTTCTTTTCGTCAGATGCAGCGGAGGGACAGGGAGGACATGATATTTATTTCACCCAGCCTGATGGAAAAGGAAGCTGGATAGAACCTGTCAATCTCGGCCCTGTCATCAATACTATCGGAGAGGAACAATATCCCACTGTGTATAATGATACATTGTATTATTCGTCTGATCACCTGCCAGGTCTCGGTGGATTGGATATTTTCAAGACCTATCTTGATGCCAAAAATCAGTGGGTGTCACCGATCAATCTCGGAGCTCCGATCAATAGTGGTAATGACGATTTTGGTTTTGTAGTCGATACGTTTACCAAACCCGGAAATGGTATTCTGATGACCGGCTATTTTACTTCCTCCAGGGAAGGGCCAAACCGCAATGATGAAATCTATTCATTTTCGCTCTCCGGGGAAACAAAAGATACAAGTGTAGCACCTGTACTCCCTGAGAAAAAGAAAGAAGACCAGTTCGTTAATTACAAGCTCTTCGTGGCGATCAGAGTCATGGAACCCGAATATGCAACAGTAGATGATCCAAACAGCAGAGTAGTAGGAAAGCGGCCCCTACCGAATGGGCCTATCATCCAGTCTGAAGGATTGATGGACCAGCGATTTGTTACGGATGAATTGGGACAGATAATTTTAAAGCTCGACTGGGATAAAAATTATGTTTTTACCGCAAGGTATCGCGACCATCTCGCCGATACATATACCTTAAATACCCGTGAGGTCAAAAAAGATTCATTGAATCCGATCACGACCATCAATCACATCATGGTGCTCGACCCTGTTTTTAAAAATAAGGAAATTGTACTTGAAAATATTTTTTATGATTATGATCAATGGACGATCAGGGAAGATGCAAAACCATCATTGAATAATCTTTCGAATATCATGAAAACGAACCCTGCGATTAGAATACAATTATCATCGCATACGGATTGTCGGGGTACAGATGAATATAACCTGGACCTCTCACAAAAAAGAGCACAGGCTGCAGTCGACTATCTTAAGTCAACTGGAATTCCCTCTACGAGATTACAGGCACAAGGCTATGGCGAATCTAATCCCTCTGTGATATGCGAATGTGAGAAATGTACGGAAGAGCAACATCAAAAAAACAGAAGGACAACGTTTAAGATCATCGACTGAAACAATAATCCTGCAATTTTTCTAAGAGTACGGACAGGTCGCGACCTGTCCGTACTCTTAGAAAAATTGAAATGAAAAATTCAGATCACCATATTGATCATCTTATCCGGCACGATCACCACTTTTCGGATCGGCTTTCCTTCAACCCATTTCAATATTTCAGGCAAATCCATTGCTGCCTTTTCGATTTCCGCATTAGTACTGCCGACCGGCAAATTTATCTCGCCTCTCTTTTTACCATTTATACAAACAGGATATATGATCGACGTGGTGACCAGCCATTTTTCATCATAATCCGGAAAAGGAGCAAGATGAACGGAAGAATGATGTCCAAGCAGAGACCACAATTCTTCAGATAGAAAAGGCGCAAATGGAGCAATAGTTCGAACTAACGGATCTAAAATCTCGACAGAATGCTCATCAAGCTTTCGTAATTCATTGACACAGATCATAAATTGACTTATCGCTGTATTAAATGAAAATCGTTCCACGTCTTCATTTATTTTTTTGATGGTTGCATGTATTGCCTTTTGTGCATCATCAGACGCGCTATTCCTGTTGACAATCAATTCATCCTGATCATTGAAGAACAGACTCCACAATTTTTTCAAAAACTTGCTCACGCCTTCGATGCCCATAGTATCCCATGGCTTTGATTGTTCAATCGGACCAAGAAACATTTCATACATCCGGAAACAATCCGCACCATAACGTGCGATGACATCATCGGGATTGACCACATTGTGATATCGCTTCGACATCTTCCCGATCTCAGAAAGTGTGCGCAATTCAACATCTTTCAAATCTGAAAATTGCTGAATTCCGTTTTTTGTTTCGAAAAGTGCAGTGCTATACTCAGGCCTCCATTTTATAAACGAAGCGATTCCCATTTCATTAAGATGTGAATCAGGATGACCATAGTCAGTAACGAAATCAATATGTACCGGGATGGTGGATAATTGTTCTTTTGGAATTTTTCGTTCGGTGACAAGATCTGCACTGATGAAATGTGCCTTACCATCCTTTTTCTCTTTGAATAAAAACAGGCTCTCCACGATACCCTGGATCATTCCCTGGTTGACTAATTTTTTAAAGGGCTCTTGTGTAGGAACTCTACCAAGATCATAAAGAACTTTGTGCCAGAATCGGGAATACATGAGATGTCCTACGGCATGCTCAACACCACCGATATATAAATCCACATCTTTCCAATAATCAATACTTTCTTTTGAGGCAAATGTTTTATCATTCGTCGGATCCATATAACGTAGGAAATACCAGGATGATCCGGCATATCCAGGCATTGTATCCGTCTCACGTGTGACCCCCGGATAAGGTTGTGTCCATTCCGTCAAACGTGCCAATGGCGAACGGCCATCAGGGGATGGTTTAAAATCATCAAGATCCGGCAGCTCCAGTGGGAGTGTATTCTCATCCATAGCATGCACTATACCGGCGTCATCATAATAAACCGGAAAAGGCTCACCCCAATATCGCTGTCTGCTGAAATTAGCATCTCTGAGTTTGTATTCAACATTGCGAACACCGAGATTATTCTTTTCGAGGTAATCCAACATGCTTGATATAGCAGCCTGAACATTGAGACCATCCAAAAAAGAAGAATTGATCATGATACCTTCCCGATCACCCATTTCAGCATCAGGTACCTGCAAACGATCAATCACTTCCAGCACAGGAAGTTGGTAGTGGACAGCGAAAGCCCTATCTCTGGCATCATCACCCGGAACAGCCATAATCGCACCTGTACCATAATCTCTGAGCACATAATCAGCAATCCATATCTGAATCTCATCTCCGGTGATCGGATGTAATGCATATGAACCTAACCACATTCCATCAGGCGTTTTCTGACTCGTAGATCGTTGTTCAGCAGATTTACTTTTTATTCTTTCTTTAAATGTTTCCGCTGCCTTGGAGAAGTCAACAGACGTAAGTGCAGGTACCAGCTCATGATCCGGCGCAAGCACAATAAATGTTGATCCAAATATAGTATCTGGCCTGGTAGTAAAAACTTTGATGGAAACCTCAGGCTGATCGGCAACCTGAAAATGAATAAATGCACCTTCAGATCTTCCAATCCAGTTGCGCTGAACTGTCTTCATGCTTTCACTCCATTGAAGTGATTCCATTCCTTCAAGTAATCGCTCGGCATACGCTGTAATCCGAAGCGACCATTGCAACATTTCCTTCTGCACTACAGGGAATCCTCCTCGTTCACTTAATCCATCTTTCACTTCATCATTTGCAAGTACAGTTCCTAAAGCTTCACACCAATTGACATAGCCGATCTTCCGGTACGCCAGGCGATAATTCATCAACATCTGACTTTGTTCGGCAGGAGTCATCGCTGCCCATTGATCTCCTGTGAATGGAGCATGTGAAGAACCGGCAGCATTTACGCCTATACTTCCTTTATTATTAAATATGTCTATGAGACGACTGATAGGGTAGGCTTTATCATCAGTCTTGTCATAATAATGCTGGAAAATCTGAAGAAAAATCCATTGTGTCCACCGGTAGTATTCGGGATCATCGGTACGGACCTGCCGGCTCCAATCGAATGACAGACCTATATTGTCAAGCTGTGATCGATAGCGGATGATATTATCAGATGTGCTCTTCGCAGGATGTACGCCCGTATCAAGTGCATATTGTTCAGCCGGGAGCCCAAAAGCATCATATCCCATCGGATGGAGGACATTGAAGCCTTTCATCCGCTTATATCTCGTATAGATATCGCTTCCCACATAACCTAATGGATGACCAACATGCAATCCTGCTCCGGAGGGATAGGGGAACATATCCAAAACATAATATTTTGGCTTTGTGGTGTCTTCATTTACTTTATACAGATGAGTCTCAGCCCAAATCTTTTTCCACTTTGATTCAATATGCTCAAAATCCAGTTTCATGGTGCAAAAATAGGAGGTTATTTCAATGTAAGGAATGTTGTTCGTAGTATGAGACTTCGAACAACATTCTTTACATTGATTTTAATTTTGATCTTCCAGAAAAGCAACAGCTGTTGAGGCGAATTGAGGGAATGTGTTTAATAGTTTTTTATCGTATGTAATCAGAGGACAACCGAGCATTAAGGACAGCCCGGCATATTCACAATCGTAAGCACTACATTTCGTTTGACTTCCCAATTTTAATACAATATTGGATGGGATCTCCCGCACATGAAATTTAAATTGATTTTCAATTTTGGTCATCAGTTGCACCGCCACTTCATATTCAATGATTTGTTTTCGGACATGAAGTAATAAAACACTTTGCATTTCACTTTTATACAAAGCAGGAACCCACCAATCAGGATCTTTAACTAATAATTCCCGGGATTTAAAAGATTCATGTCCGGGAATCCAGAGGTATGAAATGATATTTGCATCGACTACGATCATTTTTTTCCTCCCCTGATCGCATTTTTTATACTTGTCTCTGACAGCACATCCTTAAAATGCTTTTTAAACTTATCGATCTCCTTAAGAATGTGCTTAGGATCGGGTGACCTTGTATCTGCATACCGATTGAGCAGCTCAATAATTTCCTTGTTAAGACTTCTGTTATTTTCAGCAGCCTTTCTTTTGATTAATTTGAGGGTATCTTCATTGATTCCCTTGATTGTTACATTTGGCATGGGATAAACGAATTTTAACCATACACAAAGATAATCGAAAAATGGTTCCAAAATGGTGCCTTTTTACATAGTTCGTTTTCAACAAAATCCAGTTAAAGGATCCAAATTTTGTAGTTTCACTTATACATTAATAAAAACTCCTAACCTTATATTCAATAAGCATGAGCAGACTTATAGGGATTATCGTCATCATCTTAGCCGCTATCGTGGGCTATATGTATTTTTTTGGGAAAGAAGATGATAAGGTGAAGGCTCACACTATCGTCAATGAAACTAAAGAGCTGGGTAAATCAGTAGGCGATTTTATTTCACGTCAAAAAGATAAATACGACAATGGCGAATTTGATACACTCCTGAAGAAAGTCGGAGATGGTATTTCCAAACTCAGAAGTAAGCCAGAAAACAAATCAGACGAGGTAAAACAGGACCTTCGTGACCTGGAGATAAAACTTAAAGAAATAGACCCTCAAAAACTGAGCGAAGAGAATCGCGAAAAGCTGAAGAAATTGATACAGGACCTGGAGAAAGAACTAAACTAAGTGCTGTTGAAAAATGACAGGAAAGAAGATATACGTAGTTTGAAACTACGTATATCTTCTTTCCTGTCATTTTATGTCTTATCACAAGCTGTGATCGGTCTCACACGATCAATCAGAATATTTCCTTTATACTGAAATGGCTGCTCACTATGGAAAGCCTCTATGAGTATATATCTGTAGTCCCCATCAGGCGTGAATCTGAATGTATACGATCGCCAGTCAAGGTGTTCAATCAAAGGACTTTCATAGATCAACTGGTCCTTTTGGCATTTCAGTTTCGATGCCCATATCCTCAACTTGATGGGATTATTATATCCTGAATATGTATCTGAATGAGCAAGGTCTAATGACCACGAGTAGCATTTCCCCTTTTCAAGATTAGCGGTAAGACGTTGTCCAATGCTTTCCCATGTATTATTCTGGCGAGTGATGAGGCCTACATAAGTGTCCCCATCTGAAGGTTCGTTGTAGACCCCCCAGAACCCAGGTAAAATATCAGGGGTAGTGCCTTCCTTACATGCCATCCATCCCTGAGGTACAGTAGCATCACTTGGTTCTCCTTCAAAGGAGGCATTCATAAGCTCGATGTATTGACTAAACCCAGTGAGACACAAACACTGAAATAAAAGTAAAATCAAAACACGGACTGAAATCATAAAGGAAAGATACAAGGAAGCTTAATAATGCTCGGGATGGATAGTTGATGAGAAATTCATTATATAAAACCATAAAACGATCTCTCCCTACTTTTTTATTATGACCAAAAACGCTATAAAACCTCAAGACTTTAACCACATAGCCTAACTAATTGCCCTGACTTATGCCCTATGACCCATTTCATTTATATTTGCCTTCCGATGGGTGCCGGGAGAATCATTTTATCCGAACAAAAACTTAACCTCGTTCTGGACAGGCTGACACATCAGCTTTTAGAGCACCACGGCGATTTCAGTGATACCTGCATTATTGGGATCCAGCCACGTGGAATACCTCTCTCTGACCGGATTGTACGGCGATTAGGTACCCTCGGAAATCTGCACAACCTTCAATACGGCCTTCTGGATATCACTTTCCACAGAGACGACTTCAGAACCCGGAATGAGCCTTTAAAAGCCAGCGTTACCAAAATTGACTTTCTTGTTGACAACAAAAAGGTGATCCTGATAGATGATGTGCTGTATACTGGACGTACTATACAGGCTGCAATCTCAGCCCTGCAACATTTTGGCCGTCCGGAGAAGATTGAACTACTGGTCTTGATTGACAGGAGGTTTAACAGGGATTTACCTATACAATCAGATTATGCCGGCATGGCTGTCGATGCCCTCGATCAGGCCTACGTCAAAGTGGAATGGCAGGAAGATGGCGGAGGTAAAGTGAGAATTTATCCGAGCAAAGAGGATGTAAAATAACTGTATGACCAACAAACAACTGAGCACGAAACATCTCCTTGGGATAAAGTACATCACCCGTGATGATATCAATCTCATCTTTGAGACGACGGATCAGTTTAAGGAAGTGATCAACAGGCCAATCAAAAAAGTACCCTCGCTCAGAGATATCACGGTAGCAAATCTTTTCTTTGAAAATTCAACACGCACGCGCATTTCCTTCGAACTGGCGGAAAAAAGATTAAGTGCCGACATTGTCAATTTCAGTGCAAGTTCTTCATCAGTCAGTAAAGGAGAAACTTTATTGGACACCGTCAATAATATCCTATCCATGAAAGTGGATATGATCGTCATGCGGCATCCCGCACCCGGAGCACACATGTTTTTGTCAAGACATATTGATGCCAATATCATCAATGCTGGCGATGGCACACATGAGCATCCTACGCAGGCTTTACTTGATGCCTATTCCATTCGCGAAAGATTGGGCAGTGTGAAAGGAAAAAAAGTAGTCATTGTCGGAGATATCAAACATTCACGCGTGGCATTGAGTAATATCTATTGCCTCAATAAACTCGGAGCTGAAGTAAAACTTTGCGGTCCTCCTACCTTAATACCAAAACACATCGAAAGTCTCGGTGTAACTGTTGAATACAATCTCAGGAAAGCATTGGAGTGGTGTGATGTGGCTAATGTTTTGCGCATTCAATTAGAAAGACAACAAACAAAATATTTTCCCAGTCTTCGCGAATACTCAATGCATTATGGACTGAGTCGCCAGGTGCTCAACACATTATCTAAACCTATTGTCATCATGCACCCTGGTCCGATCAACAGAGGTGTGGAAATCACGAGCGATCTCGCCGATTCTGAACATTCCATTATTCTGCAGCAGGTTGAGAATGGGGTAGCGGTTAGAATGGCAGCTCTATATCTTTTAGCTGATAAGCGGGATTAAAGGAAAATAAAAAGAGGACGCGGATTAATTAAGATTAGTTATGATCACTTTACGATAACATATGTGTCTCGATTATAAATCTTAATAAATCCTCCTTTTTCTTAATAAATCTGCGTCCTCATTTTTTTAATTTATGCGACTTCTTTTCAACTTCCTCTTTCAACTCAGCTTTATATTTTTGAACCTTTTTTAAAATTTTTTCATCCGAAGTTCCAATGATTTGTGCTGCAAGAATTCCTGCATTCTTCGCTCCATTTATTGCAACAGTTGCAACAGGTACACCACCTGGCATCTGAAGAATGGATAGAAGAGAGTCCCATCCTTCTGTTGTATTCGAACCTGATTTTACAGGAACACCAATCACCGGAAGGGGAGTAAGGCTCGCAATCATGCCAGGTAAGTGAGCAGCCCCGCCTGCACCGGCTATGATCACTTTGATTCCCCGTGTATGTGCATTCCTTGCAAAGTCTACCATTTTTTCAGGTGTACGATGTGCGGAAACAATATCAAGTTCGAATGGAATTTTAAATAATGTCAAAATTTCTGCCGCAGCGTTCATGACAGGCAGATCAGAATCAGATCCCATCACGATACTTACCAATGGATTTTTCATGAGATGACTTTGATTTGATCTTTAATAAAATTAGCTGTTTTTATCGCGCGGTTTATGCTCCGGTTGGCCACTGTCACGTGTCCCATTTTACGAAATGGCTTTGTTATATTTTTTCCATACAGATGTACATAGACATTGCCCATCCTCAAGGCCTGTTCAACACCTAAATATTTTGGAGGTCCTTCAAACCCATCTTCACCGAGGATATTGACCATCACTGCCGGAAAATGTAATTGTGGATCGATCAAAGGCAAATTACATATCGCCAGAAGATGTTGATGAAACTGACTGACATTACAACATTCAATCGTATGGTGTCCGCTGTTATGTGGACGTGGTGCAACTTCATTGATCAGCCAGTCACCATCCGTCGTCAGAAATAATTCAACAGCCAGCAATCCACAAACATCAAGAGATTCAATGGCAGCCTGTGCGATTTGAGTTGCTTCAAGTTCAAGTGCAGGACCAAGACCACTTGGACAGTACAAATATTCCACAAGATTAGCTTCCGGATGAAATGACATGGCCACAGGTGGAAATGTTTTTATTTCACCATTTAAATTGCGTGCGGCGATGACAGCTACTTCCGCTTCAATTTCAATAAAAGGTTCTACCAAACTTGGACCATCAAGAAGAAGTAATAAATCTGCCTTTGATTTAATGATTGCTACACCTCTTCCATCATAGCCACCAGACCGAAGTTTTTGAACAAAAGGAAATTCAATACCATCACTACCTATCGCTCTAAGGATATCCGTTTTAGATTCAAAAAGTAATTGAGGTGAAGTTGGCAACCCCTGATCAATAAAAAACTGTTTTTGTTTTGCCTTATCCCTAATGATAGCCAACGCTTTTGGCGAAGGATGAACAATTTTGCCCATAGCCTCCAATTCAAGTAAGGCTTCGAGATTTACTTTTTCAATCTCTATCGTGATGAGATCAACAGATTGACCAAATCGAAGTACATCGTCATAGTTTGTATAATCACCTTGTACAAAACGATGAGCCATTTGAGCTGCAGGATCATCCTGATGCTTGTCCAAAACAGCTGTCTTCCAATCCCAGACAGAAGCTGCTTCACAAAGCATTTTTCCCAACTGGCCACCACCACATATGCCTATGATTGTGTCGGTATTCGCAAATGGGTTTATGACGTGCATTGAATTAAAAAATTGGAAGCGCAAAACTATATATTTTTTGTTCAGCAGTTTTTGACTCATTTCCAGCTTTTAACTCTTTTCTGCCTTTTCTACCTCTTCTGCCTTTTCTGCCTTTTCTGCCTCCTTTGCCCCTTCTGCCTCTTCTGCCTTTTCTGCCTCTTCCGCCTTTTCTGCCTCTTCTGCCTCTTCCGCCTCTTCTACCTTTTCTGCCTTTTCTGCCTTTTCCTATTCCGCCTTTACCCCTTCGAATTTTTCTGCTTGGTGTTCCTCTTTTATTGCTTCAATTCCTGCGAAAAATTCTCTCCCCTGTGTTTCTCAATCTTGCTTCGCATCGTTTCGAAAACCCCGGGGTAATGGACTTGTGCCCCGGGGTTTTCGAGTGAAACAATGAAACACAGGGGGAAGAAATTTCGCGAAGCAAGAAATTTCGATGGGGTAAAAGGTGGAAGCATCATCCCTCTTCCGCCATTCCACTTTTTCCGTCTTTTCTACCTCTTCTGCCTCTTCTGCCTCTTCTACCTCTTCCGCCTCTTCTGCCTTTTCCGCCTTTTCTACCTTTTCCGCCTTTTCCTATTCCGCCATTCCACTTTTTCCGCCTCTTCTACCTCTTCTGCCTTTTCTGCCTTTTCTGCCTCTTCTGCCTCTTCTTCTACCTTTTCTGCCTTTTCTGCCTCCTTTGCCCCTTCTACCTTATCTTTCACCCCATGAAGGATATCGTCTTCAAAGAAGCCCGCATCATCAACCGTGGCAAAATAACAGAGGGAGATTTATGGGTCAGAAATGACAGGATCGAGCGCATTGACCCAAGTATTCAGTTGAAAGGTAAAGTCACTGAAGTTTCGGTCAATGGAAGACATCTGATGCCCGGTGTCATTGATGACCAGGTTCATTTCAGGGAGCCCGGTCTGGAGCATAAAGCCACTATTTATTCAGAATCCAGGGCAGGAATCGCAGGGGGAGTGACCACCTTCATGGAAATGCCCAATACAAGACCACCTGCACTCACTCAGGAGCTTCTGGAAGATAAATACAGGATTGCGTCAACTAATGCCTGGGGCAATTATTCGTTCTTCATGGGGACAAGCAACGATAATCTCGATGAAATCCTCAAAACGGATCCTACCAAGGTGTGCGGCGTAAAGGTCTTCATGGGAAGCAGCACAGGGAATATGCTCGTGGACAATCTGACCGTTCTGGAAAAATTATTCGAATCCTGTCCCACACTCATAGCCACACATTGTGAAGATGAAGCAACTGTCCAAGCTAATCTTGAAGAAGCGAAATCGAGATACGGAAACCAAATACCACCATCCGCTCATGCATGGATCAGAAGCCGTGAAGCTTGCTATCTAAGTTCAAGTCTAGCTATTGATTTAGCAAAAAGATACAATACACGTCTTCATATTTTACACATTACTACAAAGGAAGAAATAGAATTATTCACGAAAGGAAATGTTCAGGACAAAAGGATAACAGCTGAAGCATGCGTTCACCACATGTACTATTCCGAACAGGATTACATCGAACTTGGTAACTTGATAAAATGCAATCCATCTATTAAAACTTCTGAAGATCGTGCTGCTATATTGAAAGCAGTACTTGATGATCGTATTGATATCATTGCTTCTGATCATGCCCCACATACCTGGGAAGAAAAATCAGAACCTTATCTACAGGCTCCATCAGGTCTTCCGCTTATTCAGCATTCACTTCTGATGATGCTCTCACACTGGCGTGATGGTAATATAAGTCTTGAAAAAATTGTGGAAAAGATGTGTCATACTCCGGCTTTATGTTTCCGTGTCACTGATCGCGGATATCTTGATGAAGGGACATACGCTGACATCGTTATGTTAGACACAAAAAAAGAAACACTTATTTCCAAAGAGAATATTCTTTACAAATGCGCATGGTCTCCTCTCGAAGGAAAGACATTACCCGGAAAAATAGAAGGCACCTGGGTAAATGGAACTCTTGTGTATGATAATGGGGTAGTGGTAGGCCAACCATCAGGCAAAAGGCTGAGCTTTAATTATTAGCAGGGCAACCATAGGCAATAGGGCAATTGGTAAAAAAAACAATAATTTCTTTAATCCTCTAATCTTCAGATCACCCGATCACTGCATCACCTGATCACTCGATCATTCAGCCAAATGCATTTCCACCTGACGTTCAGTTTCTGCTAATGTTTTCTTTTTTATTCTGAATAATAATAACAAAGGGATACACAATGCAAAAAACACTCCCACTATCATAAACACATCATTATAGGTAAGTACCATAGCTTGTTTATACACACTCGCCTTCAATGAACCAATAGCGGATAATTGAGCTGAATTAATATCTTTTCCTTTAGACATAAAAAAGCCGGTAAAACTCTGTATCCTTTCATACGTGAGCGGATTGTACATTGAAATATTATCACTGAGACGACTGTAATGAAACACACTCCTTGTACTGATATATGTCGTGGCCATCGCGATCCCAAAAGAACCACCTAATTGTCTCACCATATTTGACATGGCTGTTCCCTGAGGTATATCCTTAGGTTTCAAAGGATTGATTGTAATCGTCAGCAAGGGAATAAAAATTAATCCTAATCCAACCCCACGCAATATCAGAGGCCAAAAGAAATTATGTCCACCCGTGTTCAGACTCATGCTCGAAAGTTTCCAAACAAATAAAACAAATAATGCAAAGCCAAGACCTGCGAGAAAAACAGGTGAAATTTTAGTCTTCTTCATTAGCACAGCGACCACAGGCATCATAGCACCAGCCGCGAGACTACCGGGCATAAGTATCCATCCGGTGTCTTCTGAAGTTAATCCTAACATCGATTGACAAAAAACAGGGATGATGAATACAGATGCAAATAATCCCATGCCTTGTACAAACGAAAAGAAATTTCCAATAGCATATTGTCGATTACTGAGTAGACTAAGTTTAAGTATCGGATGCTCAACAGTAAGCTGTCGCCAGACGAATATAATTCCTGCCAATGCTGAAGATATTGTGAGAACAGTGATATATGGTGTATCAAACCAATCTTCACTTTCACCTTTCTCAAGAATAACCTGCAATGCACCTATAAAAATGATCAGTAAGACTAAGGCAAGCCAATCCATCTTCCCGATTTTTGTAAAATGCTTTGACTCTTTGATATAAAGAATGGAAAGTATCGTCGCTGCAATTCCAATAGGAATATTGACAAAAAATACCCAGTGCCAGGAAAGATGATCCGTGATGTAACCACCTAAAGTCGGACCTATCGATGGACCGATGATCACGCCCATACCGAATATAGCATTGGCCATCCCAATCTCTTCTTTCGGAAAGGATTCAATCAAAATAGCCTGAGCAGTTGAGAGTAAACCTCCGCCGCCTATCCCCTGTATAATCCGGAAAATAACAAGTTGTGTAATGGTTGTGGATGTCCCACAAAAAATGGAAGCCACAGTAAATAAAATAATTGAAGCCGTAAAATAATTTTTACGGCCAAATTTAGCACTCAACCATCCCGACATCGTGATCATGATGACATTGGCAGCTGCATATCCTGTCACGACCCAACTGATATCACCAAGTGTAGCCCCGAGATTGCCCATCATCTGGGTCAGTGTGACATTCACAATTGACATATCGATGAGTTGCAATAATGACGCTGTGACAACAGTGATGATCACAATCCACTTTTCAAGTGTTATTTTGGCCATGAATTAGGTATGGAAAATTAAGAAATACGCTGTCAGTAATTTATCGGCTCGCCCCTTCAGTTGTTGATTTCTCAATTGGTGTTGTTGTGTCTGAGAGGGAGGATTCTCCAAGAACAACTTTTACGTAGACACTCATTCCGGGTTTCAAATCAGTGAGCTCATTGTTTTCTTTATCCAATTCAATTTTAATAGGTATACGTTGTACCACTTTTACATAATTACCTGATGCATTATCTGCTGGAATAAGTGAAAATCTCGAACCTGTTGCAGATGAAAATGAAACCACTTTCCCCGTTATTTTCTTGTCAGGATAAGCATCTACCTTTAGTTCGACCTTCATGCCTAATTTAATTTTACTAACCTGCGTTTCTTTGAAATTGGCAATAACCCATATACGTTTTTCATTGACAATTGAACAGAGTGGTTGACCCGCCTGAATTAACTGGCCAGGCAATGCATTCTTCTTCGAAACGACTCCATCAAAAGGAGCGACGATAGTGGCATAGGAGAGTTGCAGTTTTGCATAGTTAAGATCAGTCTGACGTTGCTTGATAATGCTGTTTGCCACCGCTATCTGTTTATTTGCTGCACCGGTCTTTGAAGAAGATTCCTTTTGAGCCTGTTTAGCCGTTGCTACTTGTTTTTCCCAGGATTCCATATCCGTTTTAGCTTTGTCATATTGTTGTTGTGTGACAGAACCTTCGCTTAACATCTTTTTATAGCGCTCGTATTCGCTTTTTGCATTGTCAAGACGAACCTTAAGTTCATCAATCTTATAGGTGCTGGTGTTTGCACCTTCCTCAACTGAATAAGCGCTTGCTTTTGTAGTACCTAAGCCTGCCTGTGCATTTTCAAGAGCAGCCTCTGCCTGAGCGACTTTGATGGCGAGGTCACGATCATCAAGCACAACAAGTGTGTCACCTATTTTCACGGACTGATTATCTGTAAAATAAACTTTCGCGATATAGCCGGAAACTCTTGAAGTAACCGGGCTGATATCCGTATCCAGTTGAGCATCATCAGTGGTTTCAAACCCTTTGGATTCACGGTATTTCATGTACCCAAATAAAGCTCCTGCAACTAATATCGACAGGAAGATAATCCTCGTGATTAGCTTGCGACTGCTTTTATTTTTATTCGTTTCTTCCATAATTTGTGCTGAATATCTATTTTAATTTCCTGTTGTAATCTGAATTGTTGCTATGGCAATGCCGAGTTGAATCTGATGCATGCGCTGTGCTAATGTTGCCTGTTTCTCCTCATTCAATTCACTGAGGTAATCCGATGAAGTGATCGTACCATTATCCAGTTGATTAGCTTTGGTCTTACTGATTGACACCCGTTTGGCTATGATGGAGTCATCTATTTTTGACATTTGGCTTATCCTTTCGATTTCGCCATTCTGCTGGATCAAAGATGATTTCACATTTAACTGAAATAATTCCCGTTGTTCATCGATCATCTTTTGCTGGATCATCAGGTTGTTTTTATCATAGGAAAGATTGTACAGACTGCTGACGTTCCATGTTAAGCTAAGCCCGACCAGGCCATACAATCTCATTTTCTGATTGAGGAAATCAAATCCTGGTCTTCCAAAAGCCCCATCGCCAAAAGCTGAAAGTTTTGGATGCGTTTTGCTAGCGGATAGTTTTATTCGCTCCTCAAGAAGCCCTTGTTGAAGTGAGAATAATTTCAACTCCGGCCTGATGATGTCTCCATTGAGGTCCTCAATACCCACGGGAAGATCAGCAAACGAGGTATTTTCATCTACTGTATGATTGATGAATAATGAAAGAAGCTGGCAAAGCATCTTTAATCTGGAAGCGACATCAATTTTGCTTTGATCCGTCTTCAGCATTACAGCATCCAGTTCATCAAGATCACTCTGCAGCATCATCCCGTTGCGAACAGATGAAGACATCTTTAATTGCCTGCTTTCAATGTCTCTGGTGTATGAATTAAGTACTTCTATATTTTCTTTGGTCAATAAAATATTTCCGTAGAGCTGCAGGATTTTTTCTTTTATTTTATAAAGTTCAACTTCATTTTTTTGTATTTCCGTTACTGTGTTTGCCTTATCCGTATTTTTTTGTTGATTACTAAGTCCTCCGTCGAAAATGGCCTGGTTCACCTGTAACCCAAAACTATATTGGTCCTTCGGAAAAACGATTACAGGAAATCCCTCAAAATTAAATGAAGGAACTTCAGATTGATACGTAGCCTTCAGATTGAAGTTAATCTGTGGCAGCCATGAACCATTGATACCTTTCTGATTATTTTCTCCCATGGACTGGAGGTATCCTTTCTGTTTTGCCAACGGGTAATTATCCGTTGCCAGTTTCAGGCATTCATCAAGTGTGATATTTGTTTCTATCTGGCCTGAAACAGTTGATGTAAATGATATAAACAGAAAAGTGATTAAAAGGAAATGCAGGCAAACAGACAGCAGGGTTTTCGTTTTTCTCATGACTTTGATTTATTAATTCTTCTATGCTGTTATTCCTTTAATGAAAATGGAAGCAAACATGTTCGTTTGTTCCTTTAGCTTTTGATATTTATGAGGAGAGAATTCAATCGTATCTTCATCAGAATGTTCAGAAAGAATTTTTTTGCGGATGCTGAGAAGTGTATCGATAAAAAACTCAGCATGCTTGTGCGTCGTCTCTGCTGAAAATTCTTTGTTCTTCACTCCATAGTCAAGGATATCGCCTATCATTTTTTTTTCCTCCTTATTGAAATCCTGAAGAAGACAGTGTATCTGAGGTTTTATCTCCATTAAACTTCCAAAACTGAACTTACCAAGGGTGAGCATTTTCTGCAGGAGTGCGATTCGGAGATTTACGTATTCGGTTAGCTTTTGCTCCGCTTTGACAGGCGCATCGATGATCTTTCGCATTTCATGTACAAAAAGGACCTGCTCTCTTTCCATGACAGCTGTGAAAATGGTTTCCTTGTCCTTAAAATAGTAATACAGTGATGCTTTAGACATGCCGATATCATTGGCGATATCAATCATAGCTGTTTTAGATAAGCCATAATGACCAAATCGTTTTTGGGCGGCAGTTAAAATCTGCTCTAATTTCACCTGGGACCGGTCCGAATCTTTTTCAACCATTTGACTATTTTGGAATAAAAGTCAAAAGTAAGATGGATAATCTGGATTTCCAAATAATCATCAATTCTAAAATTCCAATACTGTTATAACCTCACAGACAGTGTGGCACACTTAGGTGTGCCACGCCTAAGTGTGCCACACTGTCACAACACATTGATTATCAAAAGCTACAAGCACTTATGCACAAACTGATGAGGAGAACTTTATTTTATTATTTGGCAGGAGATATTCTACTTCAAAATTCTCATTTGGAGACCTTGAGCAATAGTGGATTAGGCGATGGATGTTTTAGACAGAAAGAAATTTTTGAATTTGGCCTTAATTTTTCAAGACCCAGAAAGCAATTCCGAAAGTGATAATCGTTTATCTATTTCTGGCCTTCCACGGGTATCCAATTTTATGGATATGCACTCCGTATCCTCATCATGCTCCAGGAATAAATAATATCCTTTCTGAGCCACTTCTGTCAGGAACGGCGTTTTTTCCTCAAGCGTGACCAATGCACGGATATCATATCCCATGATGTAAGGCAAACCGACATGATGCGAGGATGGAATCAGATCAGCTACATAAATAAGGGTCACATCATCATTCACTTTTATTTCTGGCAACATCATCGATTCAGTATGCCCATACGAAAACCTGATCTTTATGAAATCATTCCATTGATGACTCTGCACCTCCGGAACATAATGCAATACACCGGCATCTTTCAACGGAACAAAATTTTCTTTCAGAAATGATGCACGCTCCCTGGCATTGGGCTCGTAAGCCCAGTCATAGTGCTTTTGTGTTGTCCAGTATTTTGCATTCGGAAAAGTAGGGGAGAGTGTACCTTTTTCATCTTTCCTGACTGCTCCGCCCACGTGATCAAAATGAAAATGAGTGAGAATCACATCGGTGATATCCTCCGTTGAATACCCTGCATTTTGCAAAGAGCTTAAGAGGGTTTCATTCCCGTGAAGGAAATAATGACTAAAAAACCGCTCATCCTGTTTATCACCAAGTCCTGTATCAATCAATATGCGCTGATCACCTGTATCTATCAGCAGGCATCTCATACCCCAACTGCAGAGATTATTATCATCTGCCGGAATCATTTTTTGCCAAATGGTTTTAGGGATGACGCCAAACATGGCCCCACCGTCCAACTTGAAGCGGCCTGTTTCAATGGGGATGATTTTCATGTTAAAACCCGATTTTCTTTTTATCAGGCTTGTCTCCTGATTTTATCTGGGCAAGTTGCAGTGCTGCCGTAGCAGCTTCAGAACCTTTGTTACCATACGTACCTCCCGCACGGTCACGGGCTTGCTCATATGAAGTTGTCGTAAGTACACCAAAAAGTATAGGGATGCCGGATGCAATAGAGAGCTGCATAATTCCATTCGCTACTGCAGTAGCAATGTATTCATCATGCTTCGTTTCGCCTTGCACGATGCAGCCCAGGCAGATGATAGCATCTTTTTTATCCGCTTTCATCAATTGTCGTGCTCCCCATGGAAGCTCGAAAGAGCCCGGGATAAAAAGAACCTCAATGTGCTCAAGAAGCACACCTGCTGACAATAAAGTCGATTTGGCTCCTTCAAGAAGAGCATTGGTAATGTCTTCATTCCACCGTGACACGACAATGCCGATTTTGAATGGCTTGCCATCAGGCAAAACAGGCGGATTGGAAGGGGCATGTTTAGAAGCCATGATTAGCGCGCTTCGGCTCGTGCAATATATTTATCGATGGACAAAGCCTCATTACTGTTTGGATACTTTGATTTGATCTTTTTATAGATCTCCAGAGCTTTACTGTATTCGCTTTGTGTTTCATACAGCATAGCTAATTTCTTCAGATAATACGGAGTCAGGAGTTCATTTTCAGAAGCCTCTGCTGCCTTTTTATAATTGTCTACGGCCTTGTCCATTTGATTCAATTCCGAATAGACATCGCCCAGAGCACCATCCTTCATGACCGGGCCAATGATTCCATTAGGGCTGTAGTCATTAAGAAATTTAAGGGCTGAATCAAAATTTCCAAGATTGAGATAGGAAATACCGGCATAATAGTTTGATAGATTAGCAGCTTTGGTTCCCTTAAAATCTGTGATTATTTTAAGAAACCCACTATACCCACCACCCGGATTTTCAAGGGCTAAATTGAATGAATCCTGCTCGAATTGAACCTGGGCCATCCACATCTGCGCCATTGCTTTCTCTTCTTTGGGTTCCATGATAAGGTTGTGATATACAAACCAACCTCCAATGATCACAACCAAGCCTCCGAGAACGCCTAAAATCATTTTCTGGTTGCGCTCAAAAAATGTAGTTGCTTGTACCCTTGCGGATGCCAGGTTAATCAGTGTTTCGTCGTCTTTCTTAACCTGTTTTCTTTTAATAGCCATTGATATATGCGTTTTTTAAAAAGTGGTGCAAAGGTAATTATTCCCAAGGAAAGGAACATATGATAATTTAATTTAAAGTGGCAAAAGTGGCAGAGGTGAAGGCGAAGACGAAGGAAAATTTTAAGTTCCAATCTTAGCCTTTTTGCCTTAGCCTTTTTGCCTTAGACTAATCTCTAATATAAGGATAGTCCTCCTGGACATAATTGTCCGTATATAATTCAGAAGCAGGAGGGAATTTTGAATCTTCTGCAAAAGCCTCCGCATCATCAATCTCCTTAAGAATAGCTTTATCAATCGCCTCTAACTCCGAGATTTTCAGCAACTTATGTTCTTCAATATAGGCCTTCAGATGATCAATCGGATCCTTCTCCTTATAATTTTCTAATTCTTCGGCGGACCTGTATTTGGCAGGATCAGATACCGAATGCCCTCTGTAGCGGTATGTCTTGATTTCAAGTAAATAAGGCCCCTTGCCTGATCTTACATAAGCAGCAGCTTCAGATAAGGCCTCATGGGTTTTCATCACATCCATGCCATCTACAGCAGAACTGGGCATCTCATAGGACAAGCCCAGTTTATACATATCGGTGACATTACTGCTCCTGGTCACAGAAGTCCCCATAGCATAAAAATTGTTCTCGCAGATGTACAGTACAGGCAACTTCCAGAGCATAGCCATATTGAAAGCTTCATGCAAAGCCCCTTGTCTGGCAGCGCCTTCTCCAAACATTGTAAGGCATATGTTGTCAGTGGATCTGTATTTCTCGGCAAATGCTATCCCGGTTCCGATAGGTATCTGAGCGCCTACGATTCCATTGCCGCCGAAATAATGATGTTCTTTAGAAAAGAAGTGCATCGAACCACCTTTTCCCTTGTTCACACCTGTTTCTTTACCGAATAGCTCAGCCATGCAAGCTTTACTCGTAACCCCTCTGGACAAAGCTATCCCATGCTGACGGTAGGCAGTTACAATTGGATCGGTGGGCCGGAGAGCTGTAGTAATGGCAGCGGCTATAGCCTCCTGTCCAATATATACATGCAGGAATCCCCTGATCTTATTGATGGAATACATCTTTAAGGCTCTTTCCTCAAATCGCCTGATTCTCAGCATGGTTTCATACCATTGATGATATGTACTGGTTTTCAGTCCATTGGAACTGCCGTTGGCAGCAAGAGTCGTCTTTTTTTCTTTAACCTGAGCCATAAAAACTATATTAGCCGGATGGCGAAGATAAGGTTATCCGCTTAATGTCCTGCAATGAAGCCAATGTTGATCCGAGAGGTCTCATTTACCAATTTCAAAAACTACTCAGATGTTCAATTCCGGTTCGGTCCGAAGTTCAATCTGATCCATGGTTTGAACGGAACAGGTAAAACGAATCTACTGGATGGCTTATATTATCTCTGTGTAGGTAAAAGTTATTTCAATCCACATGACCAGAAAATAGTCCGGTACAATGAGTCCTTTTTTCGTCTTGAAGGTGATGTGATAAAAGACAAAACCAACCATAAAGTTATCATCAAGGTCAAACCCGGAATCCTCAAAGAGCTATCAGTAGATGGCGCAATACTGGAGCGCATAAGTTCTCATCTTGGATTCATGCCAGTCGTTTTTTCAGCACCGAAAGACATCGATCTCATATATGGATCCGGTATTTCACGTCGACGATATATCGATCATTTACTTTGTCAGATTGATCAGGCCTATCTCCTGGCCTTAGTCACATTTAATCATCTTCTGCAGATGCGCAATGCTGCGTTGAAAGCAGGCTATAAAGATCTCAGGCGAATGATCAGTACTTATGATGAGCAGATGACACCTCTTGCAAATTTGATTTTTGAAAAAAGAAAATGGCTATCCGCATTTATTGAACCCATATTGATTCAAACATATCTAACTCTTTCAGATAACAGAGAAAATGTGAGTCTATCCTATGAGTCAAGAATAAGTGAATATCCTTTTGATGTCCTGGCAGATATGAATTGGGAGATGGATAAGAACACCATGAGAACAAATGCAGGAATTCACAAGGACGATTATCATCTTGAGATTAAGAATATGTCAGCAAAAGAATATGGCTCGCAAGGCCAGATTAAATCATTGATCTTCGCTCTACACCTTAGCAAATATAAGGTATTACGTGAGGAAATCGGGACCACGCCAATACTCATTCTTGATGATGTATTTGACAAACTCGATGAAAATCGACTTGCCCGGCTTATGGAAATATTGACAACGCCTGAATATGGACAAATCTTTTTATCTCATACGACAGGTAAAAGAGTAAGTGATTTTATATCTCCTGATCAGCTGAATGAAATCCAGATGTGATTTCGTAAATTGTAACCAAAGAGATGTGAGATGTGAGATGTGAGATGTGAGATGTGAGATGTGAGATGTGAGTAGTAAAGGTTCAAGCATACATGACAAATCCCAAATCTAAAATCTAAAATCCAAAATTTAAATGAAGGGAGACAACAACCGGCCATTAAAAGATTGGTTAAAAGTATTTGCACAATCACCTCAATTCAGAGCTCGTCTGTATCAGACAAGAATAGAAAAAATGTGGCTAGAATTGATGGGACCTGTCATCAATGGATACACAAGAAAAATTAAATTAGACGGACAGGTACTGATGCTTTATATTGATTCCGCACCCCTAAAAGCAGAATTGTCCACCATGAAAGAGACAATCATAACATCAGTCAATCAACGCCTCGGAGAAAATTTCGTCAAAGAAGTACGGGTTCTTTGAAAAAATAATTAGCACCTCCATTTTCTAATTTATATATTCCTTTTTGCCTGTTCCCTATTGCCTATTGCCTAATTGCCTATTGCCTATTGCCTATTGCTTTATTGCTTATCACCTTAAGTTTTCCCATTCGGCCGTGCATACTCTGCAGGAGTCTTTCCTGCTTTTCTTTTTCCTTTCATCTGTGCAGCCATCTTCATCGCGGCAGGCATATCCACAGCACCTGATACACCCAATTGATCTGAAGATACCATGTCGTACGTCCCTGGTTGAATCACTTTGGCAGGTAACTTTCTTGCACTTCTGATAAGGACATCCTTTACTTGTTCGGCTGACAATTTCGGATATCTTGATCTGATCATTGCTGCTACACCGGTTACCACAGGAGAGGCCATACTCGTACCACTCGCATATTCATATTCGCCATTGGGTGTGGTGGAATAAATATAAACTCCCGGTGCAAAGACATCAACATTCTTCTTCCCATAATTTGAAAATTCAGCTATGGATTGCTCTCCACCTTCAGGGGATAATGCTCCAACATTCACAAGATTCTTTGCTTTTCTGGGTCCGAAAAGACTCTTTTTGGCATACGTATCGTTTGGAAAACTCGACGTCGCATCAACATCAGTACTTTCATTGCCTGCACCAGCCACGAGTAATACATCATGTTTTGCAGCATATTTGAAAGCATTGTCAACAAGAAATTTTTCAGGAGAGTATCCTTTTCCAAAACTCATATTGATCACCTCAGCTCCATTGTCGACAGCATACCTGATAGCATTAGCCACATCTTTATCCCTTTCATCTCCATCAGGGACGACCTTCAACGCCATCAACGAAACATTATCCGCTATTCCATCTATTCCGATTCCATTATTACGTTCTGCACCGATTATCCCCGAAACATGTGTACCATGAAATGAGAAATCACCTCCGACGATATTATTACCATAGTACCTGTTTGCAAAATCAGTATAGGTATCACCGATGATCGTACGTGCATTGTAGTCAGGGTTGTACATGAAGTTGATATTATCTTCGTCCTTCTCCTTCTGAGATTTAAATTCTTCAGTAGCTACATCAATCAACCAATCGATACTTTTTACTTCCATGCCCTGATCCTCTACATTATGGATGATTTTTGCTGCTGTCTGGACATCTTCATTTGACGAATTTTCCAGCTTTTCAAGATTAAGTGTGTCGCCATGCAATTCGTCTTTGGCCGCGTTGAGTGATTTTAAAACAATCGTTTCCATTTGCGTTACCTTGTCAATATCCGCATTGGCATTAGCAAGTTTTGTTTCAACGATTGATCTCATTTCAACAAATTGATCAAATTCTTTTTTCTTTTTTCCTTTCAAATGCAATGTATCAGCATGCGCCCACATGCCTCTTTCCTTTCCATAAATTCTCGTGACTTCCAACGCCTCTTTGATCACGCTCTTACCGTCCGGACCACCCAGGAAATTCCATCCCGAAATATCATCCACATATCCATTACCATCGTCATCTTTATGATTGCCCGCTATTTCTCCCGGGTTTATCCAGATATTATCTTTCAGATCAGGATGCTGAATGTCAACACCACAATCAATAACAGCTACAATTACTTTTCTTGATTTTCCGGGGGTCTGGGTTGCATACCAGTCGGCAGAACCTATGCCTGTGGGAAAATGGCTATCAGCACCTTGTTGATGCCAGTCCTTCATTTCTTCCTGGGCCATCAATGGCGATAAAAGGAGGATAACGGATAAAAAGAAGAAGACACTCTTGATTTGCATTTGACCTGTGTTTAACTAATTAAGTCTATACTAAAGACTTGCAATAATAGTTTATTGTCTAAAACGAAATTATTATTTTGGATGAATCAGTATATATGATTGACAATATCCGTTCATTTAGCCTTCTATCATTGCAATACAACAACTTCCAACGATTGGGGTTGTATATCTTTGATCACACCCTTCACCACGGTCCTTTGGTTTCTATTAACAAAACAGGAAATAGTTGAGATTAATACTTTTACAAATTGTACTCATGATGATCTGGTTCCATTGCACTTCTGCATGGGCACAAGGTGATATAAGTATAGTCGCAGGTATCTCCAACTACCAGGGCGAGCTGGCATCCTACAGCACAGCCAATGGCTTTAAAGCTAAAATAGGACCTGTCTTAGGCATTCACGCCGGCTATGAAATGAGCAGCAGATTTCAGTTGAGAAGCGATCTTTTGTACCTGCGATTATCTGGCGATGATTTGTTAAACGAACGCGAGATCACGAGGTCCAGAAACCTCAATTTTTTTTCTCCGGTCATTCAGCTTGCAGGTGGAATGGATTGGAATATATTAGGCTTCAGTCAAAAAAGTACAAAATCATTTTCGCCTTATGTGTCAATAGGCGCAAGTATTTTTTATATGAATCCCATGACAACATACGAAGGAAAAAAAGTTGCTCTCCACCCATTAGGAACAGAAGGCCAATATCTATCGGATTATCCCGATCAGAAACCTTATAGTCTTTTTCAGCCCTCCATTCAAATAGGGGGTGGTCTCAAATTATTCACCTCAGGCAAAATGATCATCGCCCTTGAGACAATGATGTCGTACACCTTCACTGATTATATTGATGACGTCAGTACAATTTATATCTCGTATGATGAATTACTTGCTAAATCCGGGCCTTTGACAGCAGCTTTGGCCAACCGTCAGGGAGAATATCTTAATTCGGAGCCCGTCGTTGTTTCCACGGGCACAAAACGCGGAAACAGTGCAACAAATGATTTTTTCGGGACGATCACAATACGCCTTGGCATCCCGATAGAAATCACTTCGAATCAGTTTAAAGTGAGACACAAGAATGGAAAAACGATACATTGTCCTAAATTCTGATTAAAGTATTTTCACACCAGTTTGATCACGCCGCTTCACATATTGAAACAATACTGGGGTTTTGCAGACTTCAGGCCGCTTCAAAAAGACATAATTGATCAGGTAATACTGAAAAAGGATGTGCTGGCCCTTCTTCCTACAGGAGGTGGTAAATCATTATGTTACCAGGTCCCGGCTTTGTGCACGGACGGCGTGACCATTGTCATTTCACCACTCATTGCCTTGATGAAAGATCAGGTAGCCCGCCTGAAGAAATTGAAAATTCCATGTGATGCTATTTATTCCGGTATGAGTAGTAGGGACATTGACCGTATCCTGGACAATGCACGATTTGGAAAGACAAAGCTTTTATATGTTTCCCCTGAACGGCTGAAAACAGAAATTTTTATTGCGCGTGTGAAAGCCATGAACGTAAGCTTGATTGCGGTAGATGAAGCGCATTGTATTTCCCAATGGGGCCATGATTTCAGACCATCCTATCTTGAGATTGGTGAATTGCGAAAGTTGCTTCCCGGTATTCCATTACTTGCACTGACAGCGACTGCAACAAGCGAAGTAACACAGGAAATCATCGAGCGCCTTGACTTGAAAGATGTGGTCATCATCAGGGATAGTTTTGCACGGCCAAATCTTCATTACCACGTCATTCCACGTGAAGATCAGCTGCCCTATATTGAGAGATTGCTTCTCAAAAGTTCTGGCTCCGCTATCATTTACGTCCGACATCGTCGACTGTGTCGTGAATTATCAGATTGGCTTCAAACCAAAGGCATTAAATCGGGTGCATATCATGGCGGAATGGATATGCAGGACAGAGATTCTATACAAGAGAGCTGGATCAATAACAAGACAAAAGTGATTGTGGCTACGAATGCTTTTGGAATGGGTGTAGATAAAAGTGATGTTCGGATGGTGATCCATTTTGATTTGCCGCCGGGAATTGAAGAATACTACCAGGAAGCAGGTAGGGCAGGCAGGGATGGGCAGGAAGCTTATTGTATCATTGTAGTGAAACCTTCGAGTACAAAAAACCTGGTACAGAAAGTTGAAAGCAGTTTTCCGGATATCACCGAACTTCGAAGAGTCTATAAATCAGTTCATATCTATCTTGACCTCGCTGTAGGCTCGGGTAAAGATGAAACATTTGATTTTGATTTTCCTTCATTCATTTCAAGATTTGGATATAAAAGCGCGGAAGTTTATCAGGCACTTGATATCATAGCTAAGGATGGCTGGTTTGTGATAGATGAATCTGCTATGCGGGGCAGTACTGCACAAATACTTACCGATGCAGAAACATTATACAATAATCAGATCGCTGATACGCAAGTGGACCTGCTGACAAAAGCATTGCTGAGAGGATACGAAGGTCTTTGGTCTTCAGATGTTCACATACAGGAAGGAAGGCTTGCCCGTTTTCTAAATTGGAACGAAAATGAAGTAATAAAACAATTAGCACAGCTGCACACCTTAGGCCTGATTCGATATATGCGATCTCAAAGTAAAAATCAGATTACTTTACTACATGAACGTGTACCTGAACAAAACTTTACGATCGACATGAAATCTTACATGTTTCGGAAAGAGAAAGCTCTAGCACGTATGAATGCAATGGTGGCCTATCTGGGCGAAGATGTTCAATGCAGAGAAATGTTCATTCGGAACTATTTTGGCGAAAATCAAACAGAACCCTGCGGACATTGCGATCGTTGCAGACAAAAGAAAAACAAAATCATCATGGGGTGAAATGATCGACCAGACATTAAAAGAACATGATGGTATCACTGTAAAAGATTTTCTTGCTCAATATCAAATCGAGCAGCAGGTGAATATCAAAAAAGAACTCAGGCAATTGGCTGACGAAAACAAAATCAGGATCATCGAAGATAAAATCTACAGAAGAAAATAATACATGCTCAACAACAAACGCATCATACTCACAGTAACGAATGATCTGACGCATGACAGGCGAATGTTTCGCATCTGTAGTTCACTCTCGGAGGCAGGTGCAGAGGTCATCCTTATCGGCCGGAGATGGAAAGATTCTAAATCATTTTCGCCACCCGGATTCAAAGGTGTACGACTGAAATGTATATTCAATAAGGGGCCTCTGTTCTATATTGAATACAATAAAAGATTATTCTTCCACCTGGTCACACACAAGTATGATGTCGTATGCGCCTGTGACCTTGATACAGCTCTCTCTGTTCGATGGGCTTCGTTTTTTAATGCCGGAAAAACGGTATATGATGCACACGAATTTTTTACAGAAGTACCCGAACTCACGGGGCGTCCGGCTATAAAAAGAATCTGGGAATGGATAGGTCGGGCTACAATTCCTCACTTTAACCTGCGCTACACGGTCGGCAATGAATTAGCATCCTTGATGCGAAAAAAATACAGCGTTGACTTTCAGGTGATCAGAAACATCGCCCCGCACCAGGGAAAACAGGTTGAAAACATTCCAATTGAAAATCGAAAAAAAATTCTTCTTTACCAGGGCGCGTTGAACGTCGGCCGCGGACTAGAAGATTGCATTAAATCAATTTCAATGTTACCTGAATGGGAGTTCTGGTTGGCCGGAGAAGGTGATATTACTGACCAGCTCAAAGATTTGACTGAGAAACTCAACCTTAAGCAACAAATAAAATTCCTCGGGTGGGTTCATCCTGACAACCTGCCAGGATTAATGAACCAGGCAAAACTGGGCATCAACATGCGTGAGACAGGTAGTCTCAATGATTTCTATTCTTTACCAAATAAATTCTTTGATTGTATCCATGCAGGCCTGCCTTCCATCAACATGAATTATCCGGAGTATAAAACGGTGAACGATAAATATCCGTGCTCGATACTGATTGATGAAGTCTCGCCCGAAAGTATAGTCAATACAATACAGCATATCGATCAACATCCGGAAGAATTGATTCGTATGTCAAAAGCATGCATCGATGCAGCAAAAGAATTCACCTGGGAAAAAGAATCAGCAAAACTTGTGAAGTTGTATGAAAATCTACTAGACTAAACCGCTGACGTTCGAGTGTCTCTGACCTCGAACCTGTTGTAAGTACCTTGGTTCGAGGTCAGAGACACTCGAACGTCATTAGTTTATTTTTTCTCACATTATCACATTATCACATTATCACTATCCCTTCAAATCCTTATCCAGTTTACCTGCAAGATCCAAAAGAAATGTATACTCCAGTGCCGTCTCTTTAAATTGTTTGAACCTTCCTGATGCACCACCATGCCCGGCTTCCATATTCGTTGATAACATTAGCGGATTCTTATCAGTCTTCATATCTCTAAGCTTTGCAACCCATTTAGCAGGCTCAAAATATTGAACCTGTGAGTCATGCAGTCCTGTGACAACCAACATAGGAGGATAATTTTTAGCTTCTACATTATCGTAAGGCGAATAACTCATCATGTAATCATATGATTCTTTCTCCTTTGGATTCCCCCATTCATCAAATTCACCTGTCGTCAACGGAATACTTTCATCCAGCATAGTGGTCACTACGTCAACAAAGGCACAGCTGCGATGATACCTCCCCACATTTCAGGCGCCATATTATTGACAGCACCCATCAACAAGCCGCCTGCTGAACCACCCATGGCATACAATTTTTTAGGATCAGCATATTTATTCGCAGTAAGGTATCTACCACAATCAATAAAATCAGTGAACGTATTTTTCTTTTTTAACAACTTACCATCTTCATACCATTGACGACCCATTTCTTCACCGCCCCTGATATGCGCTATCGCAAATACAAATCCTCTGTTAAGCAAACTCAGTCTTGTCAAACTAAAATTGGGATCCATGCTGATGCCGTAAGATCCGTATCCGTAAATCAGGCAAGGGCTTGTCCCATCGAGTGGTGTGTCTTTATGATAAACAATAGAGACGGGCACCTCGACACCATCACGTACCCTGACCATAATCCTCTCGCTTTTATAATCCGACGTATTGAACCCTCCTAAAACTTCCTGCTGTTTTAAAAGTGTTTTTTCATGCGTATTCATATTGTAGTCGTATGTCGTACTGGGCGTAGTCATGGATTGATAATTCAGCCGCAATATTTCTGTATCAAATTCCGGGTTTGTCGATGTTGATGCCACATAGGCATTCTCACCAAATCCGATGTAGTGTTCTTTTCCCTGATTTGGAATGACACGCAATTGTGTAATGCCGGCTTTTCTTTCAGACAATACCAGGAAATCTTTGAATACATCTATTCCCTGGAGAAGCACATCGTCCCTGTGTGGAATAACTTCAGTCCAATGTTCAACACCTGTGGCCGACTCAGGTGTTTTCATTAACCTGAAATTTTTGGCGTCTTTATTGGTACGCACATACCATATTTCTCCGTAATGTTCAATATCATATTCAAGATCACGAACACGAGGCTGAAAGACTTTAAATTGGCCATCCGGATTGTCTGCTTTTAGCACGCGGTATTCCTGACTCAATGTTGATGATGATCCGATGACAATATATTTTTTCGATTTCGTTTTGTATACGAATGCACTGTAGGTTTCATCATTTTCCTCAAATATTAATTTATCATCAGACACCGGCGTGCCGATGACATGCTTCCATATTCTGTATTCACGCAATGTGGCTTCTTTGGTGGTATAAAAAAATGTCTTGTTATCCGCAGCCCATGTAGCTCCACCCGATGTATTTGGTATGACATCAGGTAACAATTCACCGGTTTTAAGATTTTTAATTTTCAAAGTATATATCCTCCTGCTCAGTGTATCCTCTCCATACACCAGTAGTTCGTTATCCGGACTTACACTACGGCCCGCAACAGCATAATAATCGTAACCTTTGGCCAACTGATTGACATCAAGCATGATTTCTTCTGGTGAATCCATCGATCCTTTTCGACGACTGTGAATAGGATACTCCTGGCCTTCTTCATATCTCGTGATGTAGAAGTACCCATTGTCCTTATAAGGCACCGACATATCCGTTTGCTTGATTCGTCCTACCATCTCATCATACAATTTCTCACGAAATGCCTTTGTATGTGACATCATCGTGTCCAGATATAAATTCTCTGCGTTGAGATAATCAATGACTTCAGGATTGTCCCGATCATTGAGCCAGTAATAATTATCCATTCGCGTATGGCCCAGGGTAGATAGTTCCTTTGGTTTTTTTGCAGCAATGGGGGGCTGGATGTTTTTTTCCATCATTTTTAGTAGTGGGCTTGATTCAGTTGTCGAGCCGTCATTGGAGGGTTTGCAATTAACAACCGATAATAAAAGAGCTGATGCAAAAATAGTCGGAATCAGGTGGGGAAGCTTCATTTTGTTTTTTTGAATATCTGGATTGAGAAAAGATAAAGATATGCCGGTAATAAAAGTAGAAACTTATAATCGCCGAATGCTCACACGGAAGCGCCTCGAAAGGCATTTTCTACTAAAATAAACCTGCAAAGTATGGTTCTCTGCGATTGTTCGATTTACGTAAACTTTAAAGTCTTCAAAATGATCTTATGTAAGCTTAAAGCTAAATTTTGAACTCAGGGACGAATACCAGATATTACAGCTTAATTTTGAAATTCATATGGCCCAGGTTACTTCACATGTATTGATGATCAGACCCTTAGCTTTCGGCTTTAATGCCGAAACAGCTGCTAATAACGCTTTTCAACACAAACCTGGTGAGGATGCATCCGCTGTGATCGCTTCACAGGCCACAAAAGAATTCGACAGATTTGCTCAACTTCTTCAACAAGAAGGAATTGATGTTACAGTCTTAAATGACAGTCTTGACCCAAAAAAACCTGATGCCGTATTTCCAAACAATTGGATTTCATTTCATGATAGTGGTACGATTGTGACCTATCCTATGTTTTCACCTTTGCGCAGATTGGAACGAAGAGATGACCTTGTAGGGCAGATAGCATCCAGGTTCAGGTTTAGGGATTGGATCCATCTCGAAGAATCTGAATCTCAACATCAGTATCTTGAAGGAACAGGCAGTATGGTGCTTGATAGAGTAGCCAAAGTCGCATATGCCTGCATAAGTGAACGAACAGATAAAGAACTACTGTCAAAATGGTGTGATCAAATGGGGTATACTGCGCACACTTTTATGCAGAAAGCAATGGCAAACCAATCTATCATACCAATGTAATGATGGCTATCGCTTCTGATATTGCTGTAGTGTGTCTCGAATGTCTGCCCGATGCAGATGAAAGGATTGCACTCAGGGAAAGTCTTTCACAGGATCATAAAGTGGTTGAGATCACAGATGCCCAGGTACAATCTTTTGCAGGAAATATGCTGGCACTGAAAAATAACAGAGGAGAAGAACTGATGATCATGTCCTCAAGAGCCTCAGATAGCCTTACGGATGAGCAGCGAGGTGCCATTGAAGAGTATTGCAGAATTGTTGCTTCCCCGATCAACACTATTGAGGATGTTGGAGGTGGCAGTGCAAGATGCATGATCGCAGAAATATTTCTTGATCCGAACTAAATTGGTTTAATTTGTTATAATCCTAAAATCAGCATTATGCATATTAAACTGTACTTTCTTCTTTTTGCATTTGTGACTTTTTTATCCATTCGGACAAACGCACAAATCGTCATCAATGAAATCAGCTACAATCCTCCTGAATCAGGAAATGATTCGCTTGAATACATTGAAATCTACAATGCAGGAACCGGGCATTTTGATCTTACCGGATGGCATTTTACGGCTGGTGTTGCCGATACATTTCCTGCGATTCAGCTGAATGGGGGCGATTATTTTGTCACCGCCATAAGTTCACGGGCGATGATGAATGTATTTGGTATCAATGTACACCAATGGTCTGGCGGAGCATTGAAAAATGGCGGCGAATCTATAGTACTGGTTGATGCTGCCGGAAATTTTGTTGACAGCGTGGCCTATAAAAATATTGACCCCTGGCCAACAGAGGCTAATGGTACAGGCCCATCGCTTGAACTTACTGACCCCTCATCCGATAATAATGATGGCGCAAATTGGCACGCAAGTGCAGGTGCAACAGGTGTGACCATCAATGGACATGAAGTGTTAGGAACTCCCGGATCTGAAAATTCAGGGGGTGGCAGCACAGGTGGCCCCGCAGTCACAATCAGCGTCGCTGATTTCCAGTTTACGCCTAAAAATGTTGTTGTCGCTATTGGGGATTCAGTACGTTGGATTAATAATGAAGCTATCCCGCATAACGTGGATGGAAAGCAAGGTGTATTCTCAACAAATACTAATGACTTTTTTAGTGGTGCCCCTGCGGCCGGGCCATGGCAATTTGATTATCAGTTTAATAATGCAGGTTTTAATAATTATCGTTGCGATCTCCATTTTGGGGGTGGCATGACAGGGACTGTCTCGGTATATGATCCGACGACGTATACTGATTTCCCATTAGAACTTTTACGAACCACTGATGGTGTCAATGGTGTAAATCTTTTCAAGGGCGTTCCTACTCGAGTTACGGGTATTGTGCACGGTATCAATTTCCTGCCTACCGGCTACTCTTTCTACATCATCAACAATAATAACACAGGTATCAATGTATTTTCATTTAATCCTGGAACGTACACAGTCACTGAAGGTGACCTCGTGACCGTATCCGGCACAATCGATCAGTTTAACGGTTTACTTGAAATTGTTCCTGATGATATTCATCTAGTTTCTTCCGGCAATGCACGGATACCGCCAGATCTTGTCGCCAATGTCTCTGAAGAAGTTGAAGGCAGTCACATTGCTTTCGGACCATTTACGATCGATAGTATTGTGGCTACCGGCACAAGTGGATTTAACGTTTACGTTGAACATGTCCAGGGCACAAAAGTACTCGTAAGGGTTGATGCTGATTCGGGTATAGATCAACAGGCGATTGAAGGATCCAATTTTGTGCGCGGTGTAGGTACTCAATTCGACCCATCATCCCCATTCACTTCCGGCTACCAGATTTTGGCTTTTGAGCTGCAACATGTAAGCGCGATTCCTGTCCTGGATCAGGAAGCAATCCATATGACACCCAATCCTGCAGATTATACCGTTGCATTCAAATCGGATTATAATTTGTCCGGCATTGAGATATATTCAATGGATGGAAAATCAATTCGGAATGAAAACGTAGATGGCCTCTATGCTCAAATAAATGTGGCCAATATGCCTATAGGCTTATTTGTCGTTAAAGCAATAACCAAACAGGGTATCTGGACATCTTTATTGTCTGTGATTAGATAAGATTTTTAGTCTTATTCAAAATAAAAAGAACGGACAAGCAGCTACTTGTCCGTTCTTTTTATTTTAACCAGGTATTTAATACAGCTCTTTCTACGAAAATTTTATACCCCAGATAAATAAAAACTTTAGTGTTTTACTAAGACAGGGGCAAGCCCTGTCAATACTATTAACTAATCACTCTTCTACTGAATACTGAACACTGATTATAGGTTACTGATTATTGGTTACTGGTTACCACTTACCCGTCTTTCACTGGTTATCCATTCAATAAATCCTTATACATCGTTAGATATACGTCCTTCTTCTTCAGCTTGTATTGCATGATCCAGCGTGGATGGGGTAGGGGGATTACTTCTTTCCACCATTTGTGTTCCTGATTTAATTGCTTCAAAAATTCATAATTCTTCCCCTGCCCCAGGCAGTAAACTTTGCTCAGATCCGCACCGAATTTGATTTGCGTTTCAAGGTTTCGGATAATAAATGGTCTGACCGCTTCAGTCAATGCCCGCTCATCATAATAATTATAGTTTTTCCCGTCTTTCACAAATCCAAGCGGACTGAGAGAGGCAATATAATAAGTTGAATAAAAAATTTTCGGTCCGCCCTGATCTTTGATCATATCATAAATGAACACACTGGATAATTCCTGAAGCTTCCGAAATGAATTCTCTATGCCCAATGATTCCAGTCGAATGGGATCTGTAAACGGTATTCCTGTAATACCCGCTCCAAATCGTCCGGGATTGATGCCCAAAATAAAAATCCTCTTCCTTTCGTCATTATAGTATCTGTCATAAAATAAAGTCATGCATCGCCTTGTTTCTTTGTTTTCATAAGGCAATAACCATTCAATACCCGATGGCAAATGTCCTGATGGCTTAAGTTGAAAGTGATAAGAGAGAATTTTTTCAGATAACAACATCAGCTCACTCATTTAGATAGAATATAGTTCCTTGTGGTACAAAGTAAAAGTACAATTGAGATACAGGAAAGGATGGTTCCAGTTTAAATACATCTATTTTTACACAAATGATTCACCCTAAAATGCTTCAACTTCTTTTTTTTACATCTGCATTCTGGATGATACTTTCTTGTCATCCACCTCTGGATAAGGAGCATACACACGACCTCCTCGAAGTAATAGCATTGCCAAAGGAATTGAATGAATGTTCAGGAATGATTCAATTGGATAAAAACTCATTCGTCGCCCTCAATGACGGGGGCAACAAACCAATCCTCTATGCCTTTGATCTTACACCTGATCATGAAACAAGAAAAATCAAAATTGACAGTGTTGAAAATAACGACTGGGAAGACCTGACAAAGGATGAAGACTATATCTACATAGGTGATACCGGAAACAATGGCGGAACCCGTCAGAACCTTATGATCTATAAGGTGAGAAAATCAGATATGATGCGCCAGGACGAAGTTGTCCCTGAAAAAATCAAGTTTCGCTACGAAGGCCAGACTAAGTTCAATGATTCCAACAGGCATAATTTTGACTGTGAAGCCATTGTGTCCGTTGGTGACAGCCTTTTTTTATTCACCAAAAACCGAGGCGATCTGATGACTGATGTTTATGGAATACCCAAAATTCCAGGGTCTTATCTGGCCAGGAAACTTAAAAGCTTTGACGCTCAAGGTCTGATTACAGGTGCCGATTACAGATCTGATCATTCAAAATCTGAACTTGTGCTGATCGGATACAATGAGAAAGGACATCAATATCATCCCTTTTTAATTCATTTTACAAACTTCTCCGGCACAGATTTTTTTGGTGGTCTTTCAGAACGTATCACAATCGATCAGCAACTTCAAAGTGAAAGTGTGTTCTTCAATGGTGACCATAAGGTCTATATAAGCAATGAAGAAAACAAAAATGAAAAAGGATATGTCTATGAAGTATCCCTTTAAACTCAATTCCTTTTGCCCATAATTTATATTATGTTAAGTAGAAATTCTTCTGCTTACTCCCTACAAAACAAGGCTCATGAAACAATCCAATACATGTCCCAAATGCAAATCAACAGACATCGTCAGGGTTCCACCTTTCAAAGGCACCTCTACTTCCAATCTTATTCAGCTAACAAAATGGGGAACGAAATTCTGCTACTTCGATAGATACATCTGTTCATCATGCGGATACACTGAAGAATATGCAGATGTTCAGGATAAGAGCTGGCAATCCTGGATTGACGATCAGATTAAAGCCGGCTCATTGGATTCAGATTTTGTATAAATCTAATTTGACCTTCAACACACACGAATGGTTTTATCCTTCAGGTCTTCCATTTTTCCGATTGGTTCAAACCACAAGCCCTCAGCCTTAAGTAGATCCTGAACTTCTGATTTTGAATCCGGACTAACCGCTATCAACAAGCCACCACTGGTCTGCGGATCACACATGATGAACCGCTGTTCATCCGTCACAAGTGTCAGTTTGATACCGTAGCTATCATAGTTTCGATTTGTCCCGCCTGGAATGCATCCCTGACTGATATAAAAATGTACTGATTTGTCAATGACGGGAAGGTCATTATAGTAGATTACTGCTGAGGTCTCACTAGCCTGGCACATTTCCAATAGGTGTCCGGCAAGCCCAAATCCTGTGACATCTGTCATCGCCGATACTCCGGTAATCTTCCCGAGCTGCTTTCCTACTTTATTTAGCCTGGTCATCACGCGCACAGCCTTTTCGGCGTCACCGACATTAATAATTCCTTTCTTCTCGGCTGTCGTCAATATTCCGATGCCCAATGGCTTTGTCAGAAAAATTAAATCTCCTGGTTTAGCACCTCCGTTTTTCTTAATGTTCCGGATATCAACCCGACCGGTAACCGCAAGGCCAAAGATGGGTTCTGGTGAATCAATGCTATGACCACCCGCTAATGGAATACCTGCTTCAATACATGTCAATTGAGCACCATTCACTACTCTTCCTGCAATTTCAGGATTGAGCACACTAACAGGCCAGCCCAGAATGGCAACAGCCATCAAAGGAGTCCCGCCCATCGCATAAATATCACTGATCGCATTCGTAGCAGCTATTCGCCCAAAGGTCTCCGGATCATCAACAATCGGCATGAAAAAATCTGTTGTGCTGATTATTGCAGTCCCGTCCCCAAGATCCATGACAGCAGCATCATCACGCTGTGCATTGCCTACCAGGAGTGAAGAATACTTTGTTGTATCCTTAGCTACATGTCCTAAAATGGAATCCAGGATCGCAGGTGAGATTTTGCATCCGCATCCGGCACCATGACTATATTGAGTAAGCTTTATTTGTTCGACGATGTGATTCATCATTCATTACTAATTTACTTAAGTAAATCTACGTAAAATGCTATAAATAAGGCATTTAATCTTATTAATTTCTTAATATGGAGTCCGTTGTTCCAGAGATATCGATGCAATTCTGAAAATGAATGATACGATCCTTATTCCAATGCTCCACCTGGAAAGCATAGGCCTTATCATAATACCATAAAGCAATTGATGCAGCTTTTCTTAAATCACCATCGGACAACGCCTGAATGGCATTCTTATATTCAAGGCCTCCCAATCTCTCCCGAATCTTATCAAATGATTCTTTAAGTATTTCAGTTGTTGCCGGATCTGAATAATATCGAAGCACCCTGTTCAACCTGATTTCTTTATCAACTTCAACATTAAACAATATTGAGGTTTTCATTTTCCGCCAAAGTCCATCAGGCACATATACTTTACCAATACTTTTGGATTCATTCTCAAGCCATATAGGTTGAGTTCTGTCCATAGATAGAAAAGCCATGAACAGATTATTTTCAAATTGCTCATTTGAAGGTTGGTCTTCCTCTCCTATCGAACCAAACGCACTTCCTTTATGATTTGCCAGATTCTCCAGATCGATGACCTGATGACCTCTGGTGTGAAGTTCTTTGAGAACTTCCGTTTTACCAGAACCTGTAAATCCACCAAGGATTTTTAACTCGTTCGGAATAGAATTGAAATATGTAATTGCAGAATTCCTGAAACTTTTATAACCCCCTTCGAGCCTTTTGGAGGATATACCAGAGAAATTGAATAACCATTGCACAGATTCACTTCTCTTCCCTCCCCGCCAGCAATGGATGAGTGTCTCCTTTTTTACATCCGTTACATATGGGGCTGCCTGTTCTAAGAGGAGATTCATTTTGGAACCAGCTATATCAAGGCCCTCCTTCATAGCCGCATCAGGACTTACTTGTTTGTACAGCGTCCCTACCCTTGCCCTTTCTTCATCAGAAAATAAAGGAATATTAATAGCCCCGGGAATATGACCAGCCTGAAATTCCAAAGGAGACCTGACATCAACTATCACCCAGCTGTCCATATCCGGCAACACCTCTTCTATCTTTACCACTTCGTTCATCAGGGTCAAAGATACACGCCTCTTAAATGAAAAAAGGAAGCTAACTTCTTAGCTTCCGTTAACAAAAGACCAGATTAGTATGAAAAAAACTCTACTTTCCTTATAATCAGAATTGCTTAATGAATTCTGCTTAGGAAACGTTTGAGTATCCTATAATGATACAACAGATGGCCTTAGTCCGACTTTCAATCTACTAATGAATGTTATTTCTCGACAGGCGTCAAATAAAGTTATGCAAAGGAAAAATGAATTAACCTGCGGTCGAAAAAATGTCCGGAAAAAATTAATCATGTGGTCATGATCACGTAAATATTCTCTGACTTTAAAAAGCTTGACTAAACAATAAACAAAAGCTTGACTAAACATTAACCAAAAGTTGGACTAAATAATCAATGAAAAACCAGACTGAACATTAGAGTTATGGTTGTATTCCATTTGTTTCCTTTCCTCCTTTCTTCCTTTCCTCCTTTCTTCCTTTCAATATTGCCACCTATCGAGATATTGTAAAAAGAGTTTCGTCGTATTAAAAGCATCATCAACGGCTCTGTGAGGTGAGCCTTCAAATTCAATGGATGAATATTCGAGCGCTTTCTGAAGTCCGACTTCTTTAGACAATTGATATATTGAAGAATACTGTGCTTTGAGGTTAATGCTATTTGGTAAAAACCTGTCATCAATGTCGTGTGTCCGACATTCATCTTTGATGATCGACATATCTTTGTTGCCCCATGTGCAAATAAGCTGAGGATGATCGTGCCCCTCGAGCCATTCCTGAAAATCCGGAAAAACGATGTCGAAACGTTTGGCTTTATTGATCTGATCTTGTTTGATCCCGGTTAGTTCCAGGCAATAAGCAGACAACCTGGGATGAGCTGTTGGTTTGATAAAACGTTGAAAGCTATCAATCCAGTCACGGTAGCCATTTACACTATACGCGGCAAGTTCAATTATTTCCTGCTCCCGGTTCATATCATTACCCTGCCAGCATGTAGCCTCAAGGTCCAGCACAATAAATGTCATGTTCTGATCTGGATTATACCTGCTCTTCTAGTTTTTCATGGGCCTCAAGGATTTTTTCCTGATCCCAGCTGATCATATTCTCAATCTCGTATCCTGCAAGCCTGTTATGATAATAATAAACAAGAGATGGATTTTTGGGTAAAATATTTTCTTTATTTCCAAATTTGAGCGGAAGTATTGCATGAAAAGTGCCTAAATGTTTGATACCATGCCGAATAACTTCATCCAAAGGCAACGTATGTAATTCTGTCTGCAACCGGATCTCCCCTTTCTTCTCCATTTCTTTCAATACAACTAGAAACTTATCAAATGTTTCTTTAAAAAGTGGAAGTGGAATGGAAAGTAAATCAACAGGTAACCGAAGCAAGGCATATAAATCCATAGAGGGATGAATCTTTCGCATCAATTCAAAAGCTGTAAAAGCCGCGAGATGACTTGTCAGCACAACATAATATCGTTGATAATTATCAACAACTTTTTCAGCGAGCTTCCGCGTATACACGGATTCGCGCTGACGGTTCGCTTCAATCTTTCCATGCAGCGAAAAGAATTCTCTGATGTCAACTTCCATACCGCGGTCATCAACACTATGTGCATCTTTATCCAGCCGGTATCCCAATACATCCATGGGTTCGCCAAAAGACAGATGAATCTCACTGGCCTGAGAAAAGAATTTCCATGAAAAAGATAAAATACTTTTTATCGTGAGTGCCTTCCTTCTGGAACCTACATACTTCTCTTCGCCTGTTGATTTCAGATGGCTATTGATCAGGGTCTGCGCTTCTAAAGTACAGTGATACCCGATGATCAATGGAACTACAATTATCTTTTGTGTTCCTCCTGTTTGATAAATAGATCGTTGTGCAGAAAGCAATGAATTGAGCAAACCGTATTTCAATTCTCTTTCAATTTCCCCTGACCTTGAACGTGTTCCACCGGGAAAGAACAAGCTATTCGTACCACGCTCCAACATCACCTGGGACATTATCTTAAGACTATCCAGGTAAATCGGGTTTTTCTTTCGCCTGTCTACACGATAAGCTCCTAGTCTTGTCATGTAGAAAGCAAAGATTTCGGATTCATACAAATTGAGTCCTGCACCATATGAGAATGCCGGAAGGCCAACTACAGCATCCAGGGCATAGCCGATCATGATGCTGTCAAGATTGGACAAATGTGTAGGAAGGATCACAACTGTTCCATGCTTGAACATTCCCCTCACTTTGTCCACATCACCATGAATTCTTAATCGTTCATACAACTCCAGTTTCGTACTCCATAGCCTGCGGAATTTTTTACTTGCCGCGGCATTAAGTAATCGCTTAAAGAATATGGTAAGGAATTTCCTGGCAAAGAGAAAGGTACTCTCTTTGAAATTGCCTGCGATCTCTTGTGTGTAACGATGAACGATTCTTTTTAGTAGCTCAGTATTATTCTGAAGTTGTTGTTCCGCACGAAGCTTTTCATTTCCGGTGACTTCATTCCGGACTCTTTTCCAGAATTGAGCTTCATTCGGTGGATCAACTTTCCAGGGTGTCTCCTTGAGACGGATTAATTCAAGGTAGCTTACTCGTGAGATAAGATCACCGATTCGTTCACCATGTTTTTCAAGGATATGATCTACAGTCTGTGTATCCACAGTATTGATAAGCCCCTCTCTGTCCTCATAGAGCTTGTGAATTGGCCAATCCCTGATCTCAGGGACAAGAGGCGGGTATATAGTGGTTGTCGTTTTCTTTTTCAAAGGGCTTGCCTTGTAAAAATAGTATTGATGCTTTGGATATACTTCAAAATGTCCACTCGTCCTGACTTTGTGATGCTACTGGTGACAATGTATGGCGGTAATACCTCCCATTCCTTCAAAACCTCCTGCTTGTAAGCTTCAAGAGCATTATCAAGTTCCTGGGGCTTCAGCTTATCTGACTTCGTGAATAATATACAAAAAGGTACTTTTTTAGACCCCAGGTAACTCATAAATTCCCGGTCATTGTCCATCCTGGGATGGCGAATATCCAATAAAAGAAACGTACACATGAGATTTTCTCTGGAAACAACATAGTTATCTATCATCGTTGACCATTGCCCCCTGGTAGATTTCGAAATCTGGGCATAACCATAGCCTGGGAGATCGGCTATAATCCATTCGGGATTTTCCATAACCTTAAATAAATTGATGGACTGCGTTTTCCCCGGCTTCCTGGAGGTACGAGCGATTTCATTCTGAAGGGTGACCAGATTGATGATTGAGGACTTTCCCACGTTGGATCGCCCGATAAAGCAGTATTCAGGCAAATCCATCACTGGGCATTGCCGGACATCTTTATAACTGCCAAGATATTGAACGTGTAGTGGCTTATCCTCCATTAAATTGAGTTATAAAGTATTAAATCGAGGTTAAATTTACTACTCCCTGCGTAGTGGATGTAATGGTTGACGAAATAAGGCGTTACTTTTGATATAGCGAAATACCCTTCTCTAATGAATTGCATAAACACCATGAGGTTACTTTCGATTTTAATTTCGTTTGTTTTGTTCAGTCAGCTTGCCTACGCACAGGTTCGGCCGGGAATTAAATTTGGGTTATCCACACCCGATATCTCACCTAAAGATTTTATCATCTCAGATGATCATGGCGTTCAATACTATCACATTTTCGTTGAAAATGCCCGATATGGTGTCCATGCGGGTGCATTTATACAAATGCAAATGGGTGGCTTCTTCATTCAGCCTGAGATCGTTTATAACTCTTCGAGCATTGATTATCGCCTCGATTCTCTTTTAAATAGTGATGATGGCAAAACCATAATCAGAGATTCATACAAGAATATTGATTTCCCGATAATCCTTGGCCTTAAGGTTGGAGCCGTAAGATTAGGAGCGGGTCCTGTTGGCCATATTTTTGTAAATAACAGCGGAGGATTTGGGGACTATCCAAATTTCAAAGCTTTTTTTGATGATCTGACCTGGGGATATCAGGCCGGAATTGGCCTTGATCTATGGAAATTGCATATCGACGCACGCTATGAGGGAAATTTTTCCACTCTGGGTGATTATATAACTTTCTTTGGTAAGAAATTCGATTTTGATACTAAGAATAATAGATTAATCGCTTCAATCGGGTTTTCATTCTGATATTTTACCGGTTTCCCCTATTTTGTTTTTAACACGTTTCCGTTTCGACTGATAAAGTATAGTCTTTATACTTAATATTTAAAACTTTGCAAACCAAACCCTGTTTCAATTTCGTTATATTGTTTAAGAATAGTACAGTATTTGAAGAGAACCCATTACATTAATCCAACTACCATGAAAAAATTACTTTTTGCAACAATCACATTTATTATCCTTTCGACATACTCAGCTCAAGGCCAAAATCTGGTGATGACCTTTTCGACAGGCGCTTCCCCTCAACAATCCCCTGCTACACATTTTATTTTTGTAAACCGCTCTTCACCAAGAGATGAATTCACGTTTGACCTTGCTGAAGTAAAAGCTTCATATTTTATAGGTTTCGGAGCAAAATATGACCTTAAACCTTTTTTCCTTGCAGCTGAAGCCCAATACAATAAAAGAGAATATGTCTACAATATCGCTTATACATTTCCAGGTTTCGGACGGTCTGAACAAAAACAATTGTTGACAGAATCCATGAATGTTATCAACGTACCACTTTCATTAGGAGTTGATCTTGGAGTTGTCGATGTGACAAGCGGGTTTCTTCCACAGATCATTATCTCTCAGTCTACAGACCTCAATAACCTTGAAGGATACAATCAGAATCTTAAGTGGCTGCGTTTCGGCTGGCATACCGGTCTTGCTGCCAATATCGGAGATCTGCGTTTAGGTGTAAGCATGCAGATGGATTTTAATAATTATGCCGACCATGCGTTCATTAGAAAACAAAACTTATCCCTGCAGGGAAGATCGACCCGAATGCTGGGAACACTGAGTTATCAGTTTTAATAAAATATTCACTTGCATAAAAAAACCGGGAGACATCATCTTCCGGTTTTTTTATGTATTTGTGTATTCAATTCATATGAACGAGCAAAAGAGCTGCGGATAATTGATCCATGGCCTTTGAATTGAGCTTATCATGCAGAAGCCTGATCGTTTCCTTTGATCGACTTTCAGTCCAGGCCGCCAATTGTTTATTTTTTCCCTTTTGCATTTTAGATTCGAAATACTCTCTGGCTTTCTCGGTAATATTCCTAAGATACTGCTCATAATCATGTCTTGTTTTTTCGGCGCCCTTACGAAGAATGGATATTAAAAAACGATTTCCATTGTACGTTCGTATATCCTCTTCAAGATCTTCGATATCATCGTGGATTTCTGTGATCATGTCGTAATACCACCAGGCTTTTTCCTTCCATAAATTTTCAAGATCCTGATGTGCTTTATAGATGAGGTGCCTGATCAGTCTCACATCACACGATTTGGTAGTGTAAAAGGTTTTAAAAGAAACACTTGTCGGCCAAATATCTTTACGGCAATCCCATTCAATCTGCTGGTATTCTTTAATCTCAGTCACCAGAGAAGCAATCTGCTTTTTCTTATAACCCATGTGATGCAGTGACTCATTAATAGCATCCCAATACGCTTTCAAATCTTTCTTGTGAATATCCCATTGACTTTCAAGATACCCATCCAGCATATAAATCTGGTACTGAACATCGATAAGTTGATTGGTGAATTTCAAATCCTTTGACATATTGCTAAGACCAAGCAAATCCGTCAGCCTGCGGTATGCAAACAATTCCTTTATTTTCCCTTTTGTCTCTTCTTCTGCAGGGTATTTTTTTGTAGTCATAAATTGTTTATAAAGTAGTGTGCTTTTCTAAAATCGAAAAAAATACATTCAAAATCTATCACCGAGAACTTATGAATGTTTACTTCTAAAGTAATATCTCCCGGACACATTAATGATCATAACAGCAGTAATTTTTCTTGCTCCAATAACCAGATCACTAATCATTGCAGCTTAACAATCCGCCGGACTGTAACATCTTCACCCGTATTAAATGCAACATAATAAACACCCGGAGGAAAGGCTCTGAGGGACAATTCCCCTTTATATTGTTCATTATATTTTACGACAGACCCATTAAATAATGGCTCGCCTGCACTTGAAAAAACATCATAATTAATAAATAATGTTTTTGAGCCAAACAATCCATTGATTTGAAACAAATCACTTCCGGGATTAGGTGAAATCTGTATGAAGTAATGTTGACTTATATTATTTGTACTGACCATAGTAGAAACCATAACCGAATCTGTACGTTCACACCCGATGCTATCCCTGGTGACCACAACATAACTACCCGGCTCAAGCATTTTAAAAATGGTATCAGTCACAAAGGCACCGCCATTCAGACTTACGAGCACGTGACCAATACCTCCCACAGTTGAAATGTGAATTTCGCCCACATCACCTCCGGTAGCGGGCACCGCAGAGATCATTGTCTCCAATGTGCATGCAGGCACAATAAATTCTACAGTATCCCGACAACCGGCACCGTCAACAGCTAACATTGTAAATGTACCTGGTGAAATATTAAGAAAAGTTCCGCTAAGTTGAAAAGGTGCCCCTCCTGTCAGACTATACATGATTGTGCCGAGACCGTTGGAAACATTACCGATCACAAATCCATCGGCTATTTCAGGGGTCGAGGTCGGTCCCACTCCTACTTCCAGCGCTAAAAGGCACTTTGCAGTAATACAAAATGTATTGGACTCTTTTATACCAAAATTGGGTTTAAGGATGGATGCAATCAATCCGCCATCTTGGTTTATTATCTGGTATGACCCCTGAATACCCTGGGCAGACATCCCGTCACCAAATGCGTCACGCACGGTAAATGTATAGCACATCTCAGGATCAACACATAGCATGCTTGAATACGAATGTTGCTGTTCACTATAGGGACCACCTGTAGCAAGTACATGTTGCTGATCATCTACTAATTCCCAGGTTGTTTCCTGTGGAAAATTATCTGTTACCAAATTTATCGTGATCTGTTGTCCGTTCGGTTGAGCATTCAATGTCCATTCAATTTCATTGTTGGATGGAATTTGATCTAAAGTGTCATTAATCTCCAGGAGTGTAATGCGAATATGATTAAGCCCTTCAAGCATTCCTTCAATGTTAAAAAGGAAAGAAGATTGTTCGCCAAAAGCCAGATTTCCTGTCCATTCTACAGTATCAATGGGTACATCTTCAAGAAATACCTGAAGCAAAGCAGAAGTAATAGTGTCGGCTCCTACATTGCGAAAAAGGATAGTATTTGCACTTTCAGAAGAACAAAGAACAGTTTCTGTATTTGGGACAACATATTCGAGAGCGATATCCTTATAAGCCGGTTTGTTTATTAAAAATGAAATCGTATCATTCTTGTGATTTTGATCGAGATCAAGTTTAGTAGCAACACTTATAGTATAATTTCCGGGTGCATTGAAATCCAGACCCGTCATGAATGTATGACAATAGGTACTGTCCGGTGGAAAACTATCAATGACCACAGGCTCTTCAATCCATGGACCACCTTCAAACTTATAGGCGAGCATAAAACTGTCTATAGTAAGTAGTCCACGATTCAATACGCAAACAGTCAGGGGTTCATTTGTTGTTAACTCTGGCCTATTTTCGGGTGTGCGGAGCGTAGTGGGAAAGATATCTATTGAATCTCTTCCTGGATCAAAAGCTACAATTCGCGTTGCCCAATTACCATTAGCAAGAACGTATTCACCGGAAAACCAAAACGTATGATCATCAGCCGGATCTACTGACATCGCCGCATAATCTCCAAAACGATCTGTATTAACGCTACCTGATCCAGAAGCAAACTCATATTCCTTAAATGACATCTGCCCCAAAGGATCACTGGAATATCGCCCTGTATATCTTAAGGAAGGAAATTTATCAGGCCCTGAAATTGAATATGCGAGGCCAATATTTCCCTGGCCATCCATGCCGATAGAAGACATAAACCTGTGAAGACCATCATCACTACCTACAGTCCCTTCCTGGTATAATGTCCATTCCTTATCAACTAATTTTCGAAATTCCATCCATCGGATGCCCGCAACATCACCACCTGTAACGTCCACCATGAAGCTTAATACAATAGATTCATGATCACCAAAATTACGGTACATAGCTTTATTTGTAATAATCCACTCTGCTCCATCAATTCCTTGTCCATTGGGCTGAGGCACGCAGGAGAAACCACCTGTATTCTGATTTAGACATCCGTCAGTATCAAATGGTGCAGTAGGAATTGAAAGCACATCCACATGCGAATTTGAAGCATTTGTCCAATCAATATTCATTTTATAGACTACGATCTGATCATGATCAGTTTTACCCCAGTCATCATCATTGAGCTTTACTACAATTCCAGGACTATTTTCAGGAGGTGCTCTGAAACCATCCCAATCAACAGGCTGACCAACTTCAAATGAAACACCATTTATTTTAGGGACTGTAAGACGTTGAAATCGTACAGTATCTAAGCCGCTTAAAAGATCATGCCTGTTAATAGCATAAAGTGGTGCATTAGATCCCGATTCATTGTCCGTCATGAAATAAGAATCATTCCAAATGGCATATTTTGGAAAATCCGGAAATCTCTGCGTTTGAAACGTATATACATCCCAGCTACTTCTAGGATCACCGGTATGTGAAATGCCAATAAGAATTCTGTTGCTTGAAGGAAATTCGGTAAGAAACCATCTGTCAACTTCCTGATCATATAAAAGTATCGGATCTCCGGCTGAGCTTTGTTGAACCTGACTCCATATTGTGTTTGCAGATATCTGGTTACTGACCGGATGGCCTGTCTTATCAAAAACGCGAAAGAATGTGGCATTGACAATTTCTACATAAAAATCTTTACCCACATCACCGTTTACATCAGGAGGCTGAGAACCCGAATTAGATTCATTCATACCCTCAAAATTCAACGAAGGAAGAATTTCATTTTCTGACAGACGTGTGTTACTCTTCATAAAAAGAGGATCAGGTCCCAGGGGTAATGCACCAGGGGAATGAAAATCAAGTCGTCGGCGACCGGCAAAATTTGGAATAACTTTTGGCTTATTGGCTTCCTGTTTTTCAAGTTTTTCCTGATCAGTAGCTCCAATTAAAATGGATTCACTCAATGGCTTTGTCGTTCCCAATTTCAGTACATAGCTCCGCTCGGCTGTGAAATATGATTGAGCTATGATTGAATCCTGGGGAGCCAATAGCATGAATAGGCATACGATGGCAGAAAAGAAAGAATACACACGTTTGCAGCTAATTAAGTCGGGAGCTTTTTTCATACCTCAAATCTATTGAAAAAGATTAAATCGCTCCGGCTTCGGACTTTACTAACAGGTATTTGAATCAACCGATTGTACTACAAAACGAAATGCATTTCAAGCGCCCTACCCTTTCTGTATATCTCAATATGCGGAACATGACATGTTGGACAGCTGTAATTCAGGATAGGATAAGCATGATGAATACAAGCAAAATGAAATTTATAATTGATCTTTAGTATTGCTGGTTTTTAGACTTTTGATAATTATAATTTATAAAGCGTAGTAAATAATCAATACAAATTCGAATCTTATCAATTAAATATTCATGTTCACATTTTAATACGATTAATACCCCAGGTATAATAGGACATTAATTAATTCTCTTATAAAATAGAGTAATTAATTATATATTCTTGAATAGTGCACGATTTTAAAACCTATACCCTATTTATTATGTTCAACAAAATTTGGCAAAGAATAATAATCGTGTTTACCTTTGTCGATATAATGAAAAGTAACAGAAGAAAAATTAAGTCCATGATTTTATTCATGTTACTTTTCAGGAGAACTATTTTTTCACTTAACTAAACGTATCATGAGTAATGATCCAGAATTGAAGGCGATGTCAGAAGTATATGATGCTCTGTCAGGCCTTAGTGTTGACACCCAAAAAAGAGTTGTAGAATGGGTAATGGCTAAATTGCAAAGTTCCTCAAGTGGAGGTTCCTCTGTATCAGTGGCGAAACGAGGACCTAAACCAGGTAAAAAAAGAGGACGTAAACCAGGTGCAAAAGCAGCAGCTGTAAAAAGTCCAGGTGCAAAACGTGGCCCTAAGCCAGGCAAAAAACGTGGTCGTAAACCAGGTGTCAAAGCTGCGGTTAAGGCGACAACTGGCGCTAAAAGAGGTCCAAAACCAGGCAAGAAACGTGGCCGTAAACCTGGCGCTGCAAAAGCTGTCGGAACTGTTGCAAAGAAAACCGGCAAACGCGGAAGACCAGCAGGTTCAGGCAAAAAATCCACAGGGAAGAAAGTCACTTCTAAAGCCACAGGTCGCAGAGGCAGACCACGTAAAGCTGCAGCGACAGCACCAGCAACAACAACAGCTTGATTTAAATTTGTTTGACTAAAAACAAAAGCCCGGTGATAACATCATCGGGCTTTTTATTTTAACTATCTGTTTCGCTATCAAAGAACGATAAGTTTGAAAGGATAAATTTGTTCATCCTGCTTTAACAGCACAATATAAAGTCCCTGAGTAAGTCCTATGGATGAAAGTTCCCATTTTCCTCCAGACGAAGCCATAGCGTGAGATGCCATCAATTTTCCATCAACTGATAATATCGAAAGTGAAGCATTTACAGAATGTAATTCTGACCATTTTATGATCGCATTACCTTTAGTAGGATTGGGTGATATAGTGACATAATCCGGCCAGGTAGCTTCCTGTAGACCTGTCGGGAAATTTACGATAATAGGTTCAGTTGATGCATATGCACAGCCATTGGCATCCGTAATGGTATAAGAGTAAGAGCCCGGAACAAGATTTGAAATGGAAGTCCCTGTTGCACCATTACTCCATGTAACAACATATGGGGCTATTCCACCAGACACCTGTAACTCGATAGCACCATCACTTTGTCCCGATCCCGATGCATCAGTTACTTTGGTTGAATCCAAAATAATTTGTGATGGTTCAAAAATAGTATAAGGTCCTGCCAATAAAACACATCCATTTGAATCTGTCACTGCAACCTGAACAGAACCTCCGGGAAGTTGATTTAGAAAATTCTCAGTCTGTGGTGCTGAACCGTTAAATGAATACAGATATGGTGCAAATCCCCCGGAAATATCAAGGGTTATCGAACCATTTGACTGACCAAAACAACTATTATCAATGACTGTTGAACCTTCTAAAGCCAAAGCAGAGGGCTGATTAACATTATATCCACCGATAAAAACATTCCCCTGATCGTCTGTTAACACCAATTGATACGCTCCAGCAGGAATATCCTGCAGTGAAGATGTCGTATACGTTGAATCAGGCCCGGTCCATGTGTACGTATAAATACCTGAGCCACCATTAACTGTCAAAAATATACTGCCATTTGACTGTCCAAAGCAAAGAACATTTGTCACAGTGGCATCAACAAGAAGTACACTTCCTGAAGATGTTACTTCAACCATCTGACATGATTGATTGACACCACAACCGTTTTGTACTGAAAGACAAACTTCATAAATCCCTGCAGCAGAATATGTATGTACTACATTCGTTTCAGTAGATGTCCCACCGTCTCCAAATGTCCAATTCCATCCTGAAAGATTGCTTCCTGTGGAAATGTCAGTTCCATTGATGGTAAGACCACTGGATATGTATTGAAATGCAGAAGTGGCTGGATTAAGTCCACTAGAAACGATCATGCTGTCCTGATTTGAACAGTTTGTTGCCGGATTTATGACCTGGATATAGTATGTACCTGGCGCATCGGTAATAGGATGGTAGGAATTTCCACCTGATACTATGTGTCCTCCTGATGTAGTCCAGTTTATTGTATTTAATGGATCTCCGTTTCCTTCAAGAGTAACCTGGAGATTTTCACATGTGAGTTGCATTGGCTGGCCTGCATCTACGTCAGGAAGGATAATATTAGATTGTACGAGTTCGGATTCAATTGTCACACATCCGGAAACATTGTCGGTAACCTGCAATTGATATGTGCCTGCTGCGTCCACAGTGATAGTTGCTAAAGTAGCATTTGTAACAATATGGCCATCTGAAGTAGTCCATTGATAATCAAAATCACTATATCCACCTGATGGATATCCGGACACTGTGGTCGAAGATTGGCTGCAACTCAGATCAGGACCCTGTACCAAGTCAAGTGATGGAGCATCCTGAAAACCGATAATGATATCCTGTGACCAAACACATCCATTTCCATCATTCACATCTACACTGACAAGGCCTGCCGGAATATCTAATATTTGATTTCCATAGACTGTTCCTTCAGATGAGGTGACCAGATAATTACCTACCCCTCCTTCGATAAACAATGTAATCGTACCATCGCCCTGATCACAATTATCAGGAGTAGTCTCCGCTGTGGCTTCCAACGGATCCGGTTCAATTACTGTATATGATTGAATCAATTCACACCCATTATTATCCGTTATTGTAATTGTGTATGTATCTGCAGGAACATTGTGAAGATCCTGACTGGTGGCGCCATTGCTCCAATCATATTGGTAGCCGGGTGTACCGCCCTGAACATCTATATAGATGTTTCCATTTGAAGATCCACTGCATAAGGTAGGTTCAACGCTGGCTCCTGAAATGCTTACAGGAGTTGTGGCTCCGGGAATGACAAAATCAACTTTCGAAATTTTGCCATTGCCTTCGGTAACCGTTACGTGGTACGTACCCGCATTAAGACCGCTTATTGTCTGCGTATTTCCACCATTACTCCATTGATATGCGTATGGCAAATGTCCTCCGGAAACATTAACCGTGGCAGATCCTTCTCCAACACATAATGCAGGTTCTAAATTTCCCTGGGTTGCTTCCATATTACAACTCTCAATAAAGTCACTCCAGACGCTGGCCGGAACCTGACCCAATTCGTAAAGAGAGTGATCATGGCAAACTGCATATAATGTGGGATAATACGTAATACCATACTGACTGGCTGTATTATTGCCGGGAGCCAGATCGATGATGGGAAATGAAATATTTGCTACCCAATTCCCCTGGGATGATGGTGTCAGACCTAACAGATCAGCCATACCTGTATTCCAGTCAGATTCAATATAAAAAACCTGAGCTGAATTATCACCATTAGGACCATGCTGATCCCAAAAGCTTTCAAGGGCGCCTGTCTGCATATAATTCCAGCAGGGACCGCACCATGTAGCTGAAAATTCAATTACAACCATTTTGCCCTGTGCAAGCAAATTGTATAGGGTGTGTGTGTTTCCGTTGATATCTGTAAGTGTCCAGTTAGGAGCTATTGATCCATCTGGAAGCTGTCCATAGACATGGGTCTGAAATGATAAAAAAAGAATGACCAGAATGGTAAGTAAGTGTTTCATAAGTAAGGTTATTTCGTTTCTGCTGCTAAAAATAGTAAACTAAAAGTAAATAGCATAATATTTGTTAATATCAAAACAATTGAATGCCATAATTGTAGTTAACCTACAGCTTGCTAATTTGCGGGAATGATTCGATTTCTGTTGTTTTTCCTTTCAGTACTACCCATTACAGGATACAGTCAACGACCTGACAGTCCACAGTCCAATGGATCTACGATTTTAGGTTCTATTTCTGGTGTATTACTTGATAGTCTCACCAGGGAACCCATCGATTATGCTTCAGTGGGTATCATTGATGCCTTATCAGGTAAAATTATTAATGGTGGTATTTCTGATGAACGAGGGGAGTTCCATGTCAGTGAATTGCCTGTTGGGACCTATACTATTCAGATTAGTTTTATTGGCTATAGAATAAAAACACTTGAAAACATACAACTCAGTCTTAAAAAACCAGATGTCAATCTGACCAAAATAATCCTTACTCCCGAAAGCAAATTATTAGATGAGATAAAAGTAGTGGGTGAAGCCGCCCTGGTGGAATTCAAACCTGATAAAATAGTCTACAATGCCGAGCGTGACGTGACTAGCGCAGGTGGAGATGCCAGTGATGTATTACGTAAAGTGCCTATGCTCACGGTTGATTTTGATGGCAATGTATCGCTACGCGGTTCTGAGAATGTCAAAATACTAATTAATGGACGGCCATCAGGAATGTTCAGTTCGAATGTAGCTGAAGCATTGAAAATGATGCCGGCTGATCAGATTAAGTCTGTCGAAGTGATCACTGCACCTTCGGCAAAATATGACGGCGAAGGAACGGCTGGCATAATAAACATCATCACCCGAAAAAAGAATATTGAAGGCCTTGCAGGCTCAGTAGACATCACGGCAGGAACCCGATCCAACAGAGCAAATGGAAATCTAAATTATGGCAGGGGCCGCCTCGGATTGAACTTTTCGGGTGGAGGAAATTACAATCCTTCGCAGGATGGCACGACAACTTTTCTTCGAAATGATACTGGTAACGGGTCACTAAACAAACTCACTCAGGAAGGAACGAGTTCTTCATCCAGATTAGGGTTCCGAATGACTGCAGCAGCTGAATACAATATCAACGCGTTCAATAGCCTCAACAGCTCTATCAATTTCAGAGGTTGGAATAGTGATAATGATAATCAAGTCCAGTCAACTTACAATACTGCCAATACATTAATTGATTCCTACATCAGGACAGTCGATGGTTCTAATGGAAGGGGTGGCTTAGATTGGGATCTTGATTACAAACATAGTTTTCCAAAAAAAGATAAAGAGTGGACAGTCAGCGTAGAAGTGGATAAGGATCAGAATAAATCTGATTACCAGTATAAAGAACAATTTGATTTTCCGGATCAACTGTTGACAATGGAGAGTAACCTCAACAACGGTGATAATCTTGAAATCACAGCACAATCAGATTATGTGCATCCTTTCAATGAATACATCACCTTGGAAACCGGAATAAAAGGTTCACTCAAAAATCTTAAAAGTGATTTTCAATATAACGTATTTGATCCGGACATTACTTTATGGAAAACGGATCCTGAGCGAACTGACGTATTTCATTACGACCAGAATGTGTATGCAGGTTATGGAAATACAACAATTAAACTAGGCAAGAAAATAACATTCATTGGAGGCTTACGATTGGAGTTGACTGAGCTGAATGGTAAATTTGAGATATTTCAAAATCCATTCAGAAATCAATATTCTAATCTTCTGCCCAGTATCACTCTATCCAAAAAAACTGGTCAGTACAACCAGTTAAAAATCAGTTATAACCAACGCATTCAGAGACCTAATCAGCGGTATATAAATCCATTTATTGAATATAATGATAACCGGGATATTTCTTTTGGTAACCCTACCCTATCTCCTGAGGTAGTGCATCAGATTGAAATTGGTTCTACTATTTTTCTGAAAGGGAATATGATCAATACCTCAGTTTTCGTGCGAAAGACTGAAAATCTAATTGAAAATATATTGACAATCAATGATCTTGGCATATCAGAATCCACGTATTACAATTTTGGCCAGCGGTCGTCACTCGGACTCAATGTTTTCGGTTCATTGAATATTGGATCCGGTTTATCATTGAGGGGCGGTTTTGATGTAAATACATGGCAGGAAGATGGAAGTCTGGGAGGTGAGGCCCTTTCCAATACAGGCTATGATTATAACGGACGGATTAATATTACCTGGTCAATAAGTGAGTCATTGAAAATGGAAGGATTTACATTTTTCAGGTCGCCTACTTTCACAGTTCAGGGTAAAACGCCTAACTGGTCAATGATGAGCTTTGGCGTGAAGAAAGAATTATTTAAGAAGCGAGTTGCTATAGGCATCAATATTACAGAGCCTTTCAGGGAGAATCAAATCTTCGAAAAAGAACTTGAAGGAATAGATTTTTATCAATATAGCAGGACTTTACGACCTGTTCGCTCATTTGGGCTCAGTATGTCCTATCGTTTTGGAAAAATAGATTTCAAGGACAGGACAGGAAAGAAAAATAATGAACCCCTTGAAGAAAACTCAGGCGGTGGTTACATCCAGAATTAATAGTAAACTCTTTATTTAAATTATATTCGATGACAAAGTCTGTCATCATAAATGAATTCAAATAATTCCAATCCGGGGGATCTAAATCCATTTAAGCAAACCGAAGAGGTTTACAAGGAAATAGATTTTAAAAAAGAAGGCCTTAGCCTTCTCACCTGCCCGAGATGTAATCATATCGTCGGAGGGGAAGATATTGATGCAGAACATACAAAAGCAAAATGCAGTAGCTGTGGTTATGAATTTGAATTTGCTTTTGACAGTGAAGGCTCCGCTCTGGTACCTGAACTACGCATACCTGAAGGCATAGAAGAATTAAAGCTCAGATCAGAACTTGATCTTAGATTGCGATGGAAAGAAACAACGACAAAAGGAGGAAGATGGTTTATGATACTATTTACCAGTATCTGGAATCTCGTTTTACTACCGTTTGTCGTTGGTGTTATCGTATCGGGTCAATGGGGCATCTTTCTATTTCTGGCACTTCATTTATTGATAGGACTTGGCCTGTTATGGAATCTGGCGACTATCTATCTAAACAGTACTTCAATTTCGGTCACCAGAGAACGTATAAAGATCAGGACTGTTCCTTTCCGGCACCCGATATGGAGAGGAAGGGATATTGATGCCCGGGCTATAGAACAGCTCTATGTGTCAAAATATGTCCAGAGCAGTACGAATGGAGTTCCGAATTATGCATTCGCATTGTATGCTATCCTGAAGACCGGGGAAAAAGTATCATTGATAAGGGGTATGAGCCTGGAGACACAGACTTATATTGAAAAGGCTATTGAAGATTACCTGGGGATTAGAAATTTTGCGGTGCCTGAAGAGGCTCAGCATTAGAATGCCGGAAAGATGATGTTCAATTGATGGAGTGGACTTTGGTAAAATAAAAAAGCTGGGTGATTCACTTCAGAACTACCCAGCCCTACAAATTATAATCCCATGAACATATCCGTTGTTGTATTTAGATTATCTCAGGATCCTTCTTTATTTCTTTTTGAAAGAGGATAGAAAGTTGCTTTTTAGGCAACCTTCTATCCATCAGAATTATAATCCCATGAACATATCTAAATTTGAATCCGATACTTCTACCGGCTCGAAAACTTTTTCTTTCAATTGATGATACAATAATCAGGAGATTACAGGCCCTGGACAAGTACAAAAAAGGATAATTGTTACGATAAAATAGTTAAGATTAATTTTTATTGCAATATATAAAATACTGATTTTTAATATATTAATTTTTAAACATTCATTGTTGATTCCCATATTTGTGAAAAACTAAATAAATCAAGCCTCGAAAAAGTGGAAGATTTATCATAAAAAAGGGCAAATAATTTTGCGTTTTTCACTCAGAAAGGATTCTTGTATGCAGGATTGGTCAACACAGAACTATCTGTCAATGTTAAAATAAAGGAAATCAGGTCCGATTTCTGTGATTCCGTCAGATGGAGGTTGTTTAAAAAAGCACTTTTATTAGGAGAAAACTTCCCTCCAGATGTATAATGTTCAACAACTTGCTGAATAGTAGTAAACCTGCCATCATGCATATATGGGGCAGTAAAGACCAGATTTCTAAGGGTAGGCGTTTTAAACTTCCCATTATCACTGGCTTTTCCAGTGATGGCGCCAAGTCCCTTATCAGCAAAACCTTCCAGGTCGGCTGATTCCTGAAGACCGTTGTTAAAATAATCAGTAGTGCCAAACAATGGAGCTGTATGGCAATGCCCACACTGGGCATCCGGGAGAACAGGATCAACATTAAAAAACATGAGATAGCCATTAGTTTCATTGTCATTCAGGAATATTTCGCCGCGGACAAAGCGATCATAACGCGTATTCCCTCCGGAAATAATGGTTCGTTCAAACTGCGAAATGGCTTTGGTGGCCAGATCCCTATTGATCATTGAAGCACTCTCAATTCCAAATGCCTTTCTAAAATCGCTCTGATATCCGGAATTCCTCCGAAGTTTCGTTTCCACATTTTCCCATGATTCACCCATTTCAATCACGTTTTCAATTGGCTGTAAAGCCTGAAGTTCTAGCGTGGCTGCTCTTCCATCCCAAAAGAACCCGTGATATTGAAAGGCCACATTCAAAAGGCTTATGCTGCTCCTGTGCGTATTTCCGGATACTCCGGGGCTGAAATCAAGTTGGTCAGTAAAAGATTTAGGTTGTTGGTGGCAAGAAGAACAAGAAATAGTACTGTCAATTGATAATATGGGATCATAAAACAATTTTCGTCCAAGCCTGATCCCATCAATTGTCATTGGATTGTCGACAGGTTGTTCTAGGGCAGGAAAACCAGTTGGTATATCGGGCAAATATGGAATGGGTTGATATGGAATGTGGGTCAGATCAACATCAGCAACACCAGGAGAATCTATAGTATCATGACACCGGTACAATCCAATGCAACACATCATGACAATGAAATAAAAGCCCGGAGCCTTATTTAAAAAATTCATTGCTGCTAAGATAAGTCCTATTGAACCAGAGTCAATGCATTAGATAAGTTTTGAACGAGCACTTTGATTTGAAGGCTGTCCTTAGGATTGTGGTTTTGCGGGTTCGATTTGATGTCAATGCCATCAAGAACTTTTTTATAATCAAGATCAATATCTATGTTTTTATTTTTTCCATCTTCTATGAGGATTGGAATATTAGCCATGACTATCCTGTATAAGTTGTCCGTACCGGTATGAAAAGCAAAGCCTGTATCGAATGAACCATTACCTATTGTATCAATCCGGCCTTCAGTTTTCATAAAAATGAAACTATCCCATGCAACCCAGTAATAGCTCGAATTGCTTAAAGGGCTGGAGGATGGATAATCTGCAGGCTTCTTACTATTCATATCCGCCGGAACACCAATTCCAAAACTGAGACCTGAGTAGCTTTTCGCAGGCAAATTGTCTATAGTGATGGTATAACCACCATCTGCACTGTTGGCATCATCAAAACTGAGATCAACCAATTCAACATCTTTGAGATTCACTTTCGCGGATTGATCCAGCAACTGAAGATCGGACACCATGAAACTCAGATGTGTGAACTGAACTTGTTCAGGATTGGTAAATGGTTTTGTATCAAACATTCGCAAGGATTGTCCGTCGTAGAATGCTTTAAAATGAAGGGTCAAAGTTCCACCCGTGTCTTTTTTACAAGAATTGAGGCCGATCAACAAAAGGACAGATAGGCATAAGGCCTGAATTTTCATACGCTTTAGTATTTTAAACTATTGTATAAACGAATTGAGAAAAGATTATGTTTTGACCGACCACAATCAGGGAGATTTATAAAAGCTATCCTTTACTCCGGATTCAATTGATGATTGAAATGAATTCGGCTCATGAACATCTACATTAGAAAACCATTTGTCATAATCAACCGTCATATTAATGGTGGTGGATCTGCCAGTTTCAAAGTCCAGATCGTACCTAAAGCCAATGTTCTGCAAGGTGTGTATGTACAATGTATCAAAAATCTGAATGGCCGTATCCAGTTGTAACACCAATCGAAGTGAAGCCCTGGATGCTGTTTGTTTATCCCAGAGCGGACTGTTGATTGAAAAAACTGAAGGTATACCCGTCGACGTGCCATCAATACAATCCAAATCAGTAAGCAAACCCAATCTTAAATCAATAGAATCAATCACAGGAGATAGCCTGATGGTACCCAATGAATATTGAAACTGTCTCGAATCCACAAGGATAATATCCGGAGTATAGGAAAGAAAACCTCCGCTGCAAGCTATCTCGGCACTGTCAACTGTGTAACGATGCAGATCAGAATCGAGCCAGTACCAGGAAGACAAAAAATATTTTAGATCGTTGATCTTATAAGGTAATCCGTTCATATCCTTCAGTATATCTGCTGTTGAAAAATTCCGGTCACTCCATTTTTGGGATAATGAAATTGAGAGCATAGGATATGTACAGCAATCTTCACAGGATCTGTCTGCACTAAAATCAAAATTGGCAGCAGCTATATCAAGACAACCCTCTACCCTGCTGGCGCAACTTTCCTGAATGAATATAATAACTACAGTCAGAAGGAAAAAGGCAACATGTTTTTTAAACAGGCAAATTCTTTTTATAGTCTGAGACAAGGCGTTGAATTATTTTTTTTACCTGGTGGGAAAATTCCTTATTGAGTATCCAATGGTAATATTGCTGGTCATTGTAAAGTGTTTCAGCTACAGGCCGACCCATGTATTTACCAAAATTAAAAACGACTATTCCCTGGTGATCGTATTTCAATCGTTGGGTAGCATCCAGAATATTCACATCATTTGTAAATGCGTATAGTGAATCTACATCATTCTGTACAGGTGTCGGTATGACTTCTCCTTCCTCAGGAATGAAATCCATTCCGTCATATTTTTTCAACTGCCCGTCAAGCACTTCAATTGTAGCTCTGACATCTTCCATTGCATCATGAGCATTTTCAATATTTTTCTGACAATAAAACTGATATGCTGCTGAAAGCGTCCTTGGTTCCATTCTGTAGAAAATGCGCTGTACGTCAATTGTCCTACGGCTATCTATATCGAAATCCAAACCAACTCTTGCAAATTCTTCCATCAATACCGGAATATCAAACCGATTGGAATTGTAACCGGCAAGATCCGCATCGCCGATAAATTCAAATATTTCTTTCGAAAGTATCTGGAATGTAGGCTTGTTGGCCACATCCTGTGGTGTTATCCCATGAACAGCCATAGCTTCAGCAGAGATAGGAATACCCGGATTGATAAGATAGCATTTTTCAGCCGGTGGGGAACCATCTTTATGATATCGCATCATCGCCAATTGGATAATACGATCCCGTATTACATTGAGGCCGGTAGATTCGATGTCAAAAAAAATAAGATTTCGATCAAGACGAAGATTCATTTCAATTTTGGTTTTCCCTGCTTATTAAAAACGCCTTCTGCTTCCGCCTGTTCACTGATACCATGTAGCTGTACAGGGACCCGTCTTTTACGTAACCGCATATTAAGTACTTCCACCAGAAGTGAAAATGAAATCGCAAAGTACAGATATCCTTTTGGTACCTCTCCTATTTCTGAGCCTGCTATTCTCACATCACCTAGATGAGCTGCTTCGGCTATCAGCATAAAACCTATTAAGAGTAAAAAAGTTAACCCAAGCATCTGGATAGTAGGGTGTTTGTTGACAAAATTACCTACAGGTCCTGCAAATACCATCATGATAAGTACTGAAATAACTACAGCTATAATCATCACTACGATGTCATGGGTAAGTCCGACGGCGGTGAGAATTGAATCAAAAGAAAAAACAATATTGATCAATGAAATCTGAATGACAGCTTTTGCCAAAGTGGTTTTTACTGAGGTTGGCTTAAGAGAGTCTTCCGGACCCTGACCTTCAAGCTTATGGTGAATTTCTGTAACGCTTTTATACAAAAGGAAAATACCTCCACCGAAAAGGATTAAAGATTGACCGCTAAGCGCAAACGAAAAAAAACTTCCATGACCCGAAATAATAGGTTCTGAAAGCGCTATAAGTGCAGTAATGCCAAAAAGCAAAAAGATCCTGAAAACCATTGCCAGGATGAGGCCTAAATTCCTGGCCTTCGGTTTTTGTTCTTCAGGAAGATGATTGGAGGTGATGGTAATAAAAATGATATTATCTACCCCCAGGACGATCTCAAGAAAAGTAAGGGTAATCATACTGACCCAGACTTCCGCTGAGGTAAAATCAGGCATGGCAAATAGAAAGAAATGGCTCATTGCTTAGTTTGCTTGTTGTGAAGGGGCTAAGATCGGAAATTTCACCACTTCAACCCTTTGGTACAAGGCCATAATCAGGTTGTATCTTCGCCCGGATTTCAAAATACTCAAATAACGTACAGTAAAAAAAGACAGTTTATGCCAAGAGTGATTTTTATTGTCCTATTCATCAGCGTTTTATATAGTTGTCAGAAAAAAACAGAGATACATTCTTCAACGACATCTCTCCCTGATGTTAATGCCAGGTTTTCACTTATTTCTCCTGATGACTCCGGGGTTACTTTCTCGAACAATTTTACTGAAGATTATAACTACAATTTTTACAATAATCCCTATATATACAATGGCGGCGGAGTCGCAGCAGGTGATGTCAATGGGGATAGTCTCCCTGATTTGTATTTCACGGCCACCTTTGCACCCGATAAACTATATCTCAACCTGGGAAATTTCAAATTTCTGGATGTTACGGATAAAGCTGGTGTAACGGCTGCTGAAGGATTTAAGACCGGGACAGTCATGGCAGATATTAATGGTGATGGCAAACTTGACATTTATGTATGTCGCACCAGCAAAACAGACAATGGGCAAAAAACCAATCATGCCTTTATTAATATGGGCAGCAAAATTGAAAATGGTGTTGCCATTCCTTTTTTTGAAGATCAGAGTAAACAACTCGGTCTGGATGATAATAGCAATACAAATCATGCTTGTTTCTTTGATTATGATCGGGACGGCGATCTTGATTTATTCCTTTTAAGTCATAAAAGTGATTTTTCGGAAACTTCCAGTATTAAATTAAAGCAGGGAGAGGATAGCGCCATCACAAGAATAATTACTCACCCATCTCCTTTTGAAACCAATAAACTCTACCGTAATGAAAATGGGCATTTCACAGAAGTTACACATGAGGCAGGGCTTGAGTCTACTGCTTTCGGTCTGAGTGTGACGACTTCTGATATCAACAGAGATGGCTGGATGGATCTGTATGTGGCAAACGATTACATAGAACCAGACAGAATATATATCAACAACAAAGACGGAACATTTACGGACCGGTATAATGAATATCTTAAACATTCGAGTCAGAATGCTATGGGCTCGGACATTGCTGACATCAATAATGATGGGCTTGATGATATCATGGTGTTGGATATGAAGCCCGAAGATCCGATTCGTTACAAAACGATGATCAATGTAATGCAATATGACCGTTATAATATGATCCAACAGTATGGGTATGGACGACAAGTAGGACGGAATGTATTGCAACTCAACAACGGCAATAATACCTTCAGTGAAATAGGACAATATGCAGGGGTGTCAACTACAGATTGGAGTTGGGGCTCATTGATAGCTGACCTGGATAATGACGGGTGGAAAGATATTTATATAGCCAATGGGTATCGCAGAGATGTAACCAATTTTGATTACCTCAATTTTGTTTTTGATTCATTAGACCGATCAGGTGGTATCACCCGGCGACGTTTTCCTGATATTAATACTGTCCTCAATCTTATACCTGAACAAAAAGTCCAGAATTACCTTTTCATCAATGATAAAAAATTAGCTTTTATAAATGCTACTAAACAGGCGGGCATGGATAAAATTTCGTTTTCCAATGGTTCTGCCTTGGCTGATCTGGATCGTGATGGCGATCTGGATCTTATCGTCAATAATGTAAGGGATCCTGCTTTTATTTATAGAAATGACATCACAGGTAAACACTGGTTGCAAATTGATGTCCAGTTGCATAAAGGGAATACTGATGGCATAGGTACTTCAGTGGACCTCTATGCCGGTGGAATTCATCAACATGAGATGTTGTTGACCAACAAAGGGTTTTTCTCCAGTTCGGAACCAATCATTCAATTTGGTCTTGATGATATTAAATTGGTTGATTCAATTATACTTCAATGGCCCGCCGGAACTAAAGAGATACTTAGATCCGTATCTGCTGATAAAAGAATAGTTTGGAATCCGGGAACAGGTGAACCGTATACGAGGCATCAAAAACAAAAAGAAGATTTACTTTTTACGGACGCAAAAGAAATCCAGGGATGGAAGCACCAGGAAAATAATTTTGTTGATTTTAAAAGAGAAAAATTATTGCCCTATATGCTTTCTGCGGAGGGACCTTGCCTATCGACCGGAGATGTCAATGGTGATAAACTGGATGACATTTATATTGGGAATGGAAGCGGCTATCCGAAAGCGTTATTTATTCAAAATGCAAATAACTCGTTTACAGAAAGTCAAAACCCGGTTTTCATTCGTGATTCTGCTTATGAAGATTGTGGTTCGGTGTTGGAAGATTTTGATGGTGACGGAGATAAAGATCTAATTGTGGTTTCCGGTGGAAGTTCATTTAATGCTAATGATGAAAAATACATGAGCAGATATTATCTGAATGATGGGAAGGGAAATTTTACACGGGTACATGATTTTCCCATCATAAGAAACAATGCAGGCGCGGTGCTTGCCATTGATTATGATAAAGACAACAATTTGGATATCATCATTGCAGGCAGAAGCACACCCGGAAGATTTCCTGAATATCCCAGGAGCTATTTACTTCGCAACGATAAAGGAAAATTTACAGATGTAACGCATGAAGTATTTCCGGAACTGGAAAATCTCGGCATGATCACAGATATAAAATCAGGTGATCTTGATGGCGATCAAAATCCGGAACTTGTGTTTGTTGGAGAATGGCTTCCCATTACGGTATGCAGTTTTAATAAAACAAAATTCGAAAACCGCACAGCATCATTTGGATTAGCGAATACATCAGGCTGGTGGAAATCAGTTTTACTCGCAGACATGGACAATGATGGAGATCTCGATCTATTCGCAGGTAATATCGGACAAAACAACAGATTAATGACCAGTGAGGCACATCCTGTCACACTCGTATCAAAAGATTTTGATGGAAATGGATCTCTTGATCCGGTCCTATGTTTTTATTACAATGATAAATTATATCCTTATGCCGGCAAAGATGCCCTGATCGGACAGATTCCAAAACTAAAGAAAAAATTTGTACACTATACTACATATGCATCCGCTACTATCCATGATATTTTTACTGAAGAGGAACTAAAAGGAAGCACAACCTTGACTGCAAATACCTTTCAAACTCTTTACATGGTCAATGAGAATAAAAAATTTGTATCTCATCCTCTACCCTACCAGGTCCAATTAGCGCCTGTATTTGACATGGTCGCTGAAGACTTTAATCAGGATGGCAAAAAGGACATTCTTATGGCTGGCAATTTCATGTATTCTGAGACAGAGACCGGAGAAATGGATGCCGGAAACGGAACTCTTTTACTACAAAATCCAGATGGTTCGTTCAGCTATGTTCCAAATATAGAACATGGGTTCTGGGCTCAGAGCGAAGTAAGAGAACTAAAGATGCTTACACGTGCGGATGGTAAAAGAGAAGTTGTAACCGTAAATAATAAAGGACCTGTTCAGTTTCATATACTAGCGCATTCAGACAAATCAACACAATAAATCACCTATTAAGCCTTAATCCAACGTAGTATTTAAAACCGAAAAGAATGTCCAGGGTAATCATTGTGCTACTAATCATAAGTGTCTTTCAGAGCTGTAAAAAATCGGAAACAGTCAAGGCTGACAATAAAAATGCACCCCAAATTAAGGCCCGATTTACCCTGATGCCTCCAGACTCTACAGGTGTCCTTTTTTCCAATCTGTCCGGTAATTATAAAGAAGATTATAACTACAATATCTTTAATTACGAATATATGTACAACGGTGGTGGTGTATCCACCGGGGATGTCAATGGTGATAGTTTGCCTGACCTTTATTTTACGGCTACGTTTGGCCCTAATAAATTGTATCTCAATCTTGGACATTTTCGGTTTTTAGACGTCACTCAGCAATCTGGCGTTGGTGCTGAGATTGGATTCAAGACAGGGACAACAATGGCTGATGTCAATGGGGATGGCAAACTTGATATCTACGTATGCAGGACCAGCAAAACTGATGACGGACAAAAATCAGATCACCTTTTTATCAATTTGGGAAATACAATTGAAAATGGAGTAGCGATTCCGAAATTTGAAGATCAGATTAAAAAACTTGGCTTAGAAGATAATAGCAATACCAATCATGTCTGTTTTTTTGATTTTGACCGCGATGGTGATCTCGACATGTTTCAATTGAACCATAAGCTTGATTTCAAAATCGCAAACCAACTCAGACTTCAGCAAGGCCTTGATGGCACCATTAAAAGGATAACGAAACCTGAAACACCATTTGAATCAAATAAAATGTATAGGAATGACAAAGGACATTTCATTGACATAACATTAAAAGCCGGTCTTGAATCATCTGCTTTTGGATTGAGCGTCACAGCTGCAGATCTCAACCAGGATGGTTGGATGGATCTCTATGTAGCAAACGATTACATAGAGCCTGACAGAATATTTATCAATAATAAAGACGGTACATTCACTGATCACTATTCCGAATATCTAAAACATTCCAGTCAGAATAGTATGGGTTCAGATGTCGCGGACATCAACAATGATGGACTTGATGACATCATGGTGCTGGACATGAAAGCAGAAGATCCTGTCAGGTATAAAAAACTAAATAATGTCATGCAGTTTGACAGATATAGTCTCCTCCAGCAATACGGATACGGAAGACAGGATGGCAGAAATGTTTTACAATTGAATAACGGAAATAATACATTTAGTGAAATAGGACAATATGCGGGCGTAGCAGCAACTGACTGGAGTTGGGGAACGCTGATCGCAGATTTTGACAATGATGGCTGGAAGGATATTTACATCAGCAATGGATACCGCAGGGATGTAACAAACAGTGATTACATGAATTTTGTACGGGATTCAATTGAACGTACTGGCGGAGTTACACTTGAACGTTTTCCTGAAATTGATAATGTGCTCAACCTGATACCTGAACAGAAAGTTCAAAATTACCTGTTCATCAATTCTCGTGATCTGACATTTAGTAATGGTACCTCCGGGTCGGGCATGAATACGCCATCGTATTCAAATGGGTCAGCATATGCAGATCTGGATCGTGATGGCGATTTAGATCTCATCGTCAATAATATTGAGGACCCTGCATTTATATATCGCAATGATGTCAAAGGCTATCATTGGCTGGAAATTGATGTGCGGGAAAAGGCAGGGAATACCTATGGGATAGGTGCCACAGCCGATTTGTATGCAAAAGATATCCATCAACATCAGCAACTTATTACAAACAAAGGATTTTTTTCAAGCTCGGAGCCGGTTTTGCATTTCGGATTAGGTGAAACAGCAATGATAGATTCTATCATCCTGCAATGGCCGGAGGGTCAGAGAGAAATCATGAAGTCCATATCACCAGACAAACGGATACTATGGAAAACAGGAACAGGTGAAACCTATAAAGGGTATTCTTTGGCTAAACCAGAACTATTATTTTCAGAGGCAACCAAAATTCCCGGATGGGTACATCATGAAAATTCCTTTGTGGATTTTAAGAGAGAAAAATTATTACCCTATATGCTTTCTGCAGAAGGGCCATGCATCGCCACCGGTGATATAAATGGGGACAACCTGGATGATCTTTATGTGGGCAATGGAAGCGGCTATCCAAAAGCGTTATTTATTCAAAACGCGAATAACACATTTACGGAAAGTACGAATCAGGTATTTGTGCGTGATTCTATATATGAAGATTGTGGTTCTGTAATGGAAGATTTTGATGGGGATGGGGATAAGGATTTGATTGTGATCTCTGGCGGTAGTTCATTCAATGCTAATGACCCTAATTATATGTCCAGATATTATCTGAATGACGGAAAAGGTAATTTCTCAAGAACCCTTGAATTTCCAATCATCAGGACGAATGCTGGAGCGGTCATAGCTATTGATTATGACAGGGACAATGACCCGGATGTCATCATAGCCGGAAGAAGCACACCCGGCAGGTATCCAGAATATCCAAGAAGCTATTTACTCCGAAACGACAAAGGGAAATTTACAGATGTAACGCATGAAGTATTTCCGGAATTAGAGAATCTCGGAATGATCACAGATATGAAATCAGGGGATCTTGACGGCGATCAAAACCCGGAAATTATATTTGTTGGAGAATGGCTTCCCATTACAATATTCAGTTTTGATAAATCTAAATTCCAAAACCGTACGGCCTCATTTGGTTTAGAAAAAACTACAGGATGGTGGAAATCGGTTTTATTGGCGGATATGGACAATGATGGTGATCTTGATTTATTCGCCGGGAATATCGGACTCAATAGCAGACTAAAGACGAGCGAACAGTTGCCAATCACACTCTATACAAAGGATTTTGATGGGAACGGGTCACTTGATCCTGTATTGTGTTTTTACTTCAATGACAAATTATATCCTTATGCAGGTAAAGATGCGCTGATCGGGCAGATACCCAGATTGAAGAAAAAATTTGTCCGGTATACGCCATATGCGTCAGCAACAATCAAAGACATATTTACAACTGACGAACTGAACGGAAGTACGATACTCACTGCAAATACATTTCAAACGGTCTACCTGGTCAATGAGAATAAGAAATTTGTATCGCACACACTACCCTACCAGGTTCAATTTGCTCCTGTGTTCGATATGGTTGTTGAAGATTTTAATCAGGATGGTAAAAAGGATATTTTAATGGCCGGTAATTTTAGCTATTCTGAAACGGAGACCGGAGAAATGGATGCAGGAAATGGTACACTTTTATTACAAAATCCAGACGGTTCGTTTAGATATGTGCCCAATTTGGAACACGGATTCTGGGCACAGGATGAAGTCAGAGAAATAAAACTCATCACACGTGCTGATGGTCAGAAGGAAGTAGTGACCATAAATAATAAAGGACCAATTCAACTGCATACGCTCGTGGTCACTACCGGGGCAGTACAATAAATCAGTAGTTAATACTAAATACAAAGTAGTTTATTAAAAACCCAAATGATGACCAGATTAATGATTGTAATGCTAGCATTGCTTGTTTTGCAAAGCTGTCAGAAAAAAGCAGAGGTTGCCGGTGAAAATAAAAGTGCTACAGAGATTAAGGCAAAGTTCACACTGATGCCCACGGATGTCACGGGCATCACCTTTTCTAATTTGTCCGGTGATTTCAAAGAGGATTATAATTATAACATCTTCAACTATGAGTATCTGTACAATGGTGGTGGTGTAGCCGCAGGTGATGTCAACGGAGACAGTCTTCCTGATTTATATTTTACATCTACATTTTCTGAAAACAAACTATACCTCAATTTAGGCCAATTCAAATTTTTAGATGTGACAGAACAATCCGGAGTCGGTGCAAAAATCGGATTCAAGACCGGGACCACGATGGCGGATATCAATGGTGATGGAAAACTTGATATCTATAGTTGCCGGACAGGAAAATCGGATGATGGTCAAAAAACAAATCTTGTTTTTATTAACTTAGGAAATAAAATGGAAAATGGAGTTGCAATACCCATGTTTGAGGATCAGAGTAAGAAACTTGGACTGGAGGATAACAGCAACTCAAATCATGCGTGCTTTTTTGATTTCGACCGGGATGGTGATCTTGATTTATTTCTTCTGAATCACCGGGTGGATTTTGCAGAATCTCCCAATTTAAGATTACAACAGGCTGAGGATGGCAAAATTCACAGAATCACTAAGCCTATTTCAAACTTCGAATCCAATAAACTTTACCGGAATGATAATGGCCATTTCAAGGACATCACCATAGAGGCTGGAATGCAGTCATCGGCATTTTGCTTAAGCGTTACAGCTGGTGATTTAAATGGCGATGGATGGCTTGATTTATATGTAGCGAATGATTATGTCGAGCCCGATATGATTTATATCAATAACCAGAATGGTACGTTTACTGATCATTACAATGAATATCTTAAGCATTCCAGTCTGAACAGCATGGGATCTGATATAGGCGACATCAACAATGATGGGCTTGATGATATCATGGTGCTGGACATGAAGGCGGAGGATCCGGTGAGATACAAAGCCCTGATCAATGGTATGCGTTATGACCGATACAATTCGCTTATACAATATGGTTATGGACATCAGGCCGGTAGAAATGTACTACAACTGAATAATGGAAATAATACATTTAGTGATATCGGACAATTCGCAGGTGTCGCAGCTACCGATTGGAGCTGGGGATCCTTAATTATTGATTTTGATAATGACGGATGGAAAGACATTTATGTTGCTAATGGATACCGCAGGGATGTGGGCAATCTTGATTATCTAAATTACACAAGAGATTCACTCAATCAAAACGGAGGTCTCAACTCTACTCGCTTTCCGGATATAAATGACATTCTCAAATTTGTTCCGGAGAAAAAAATTGCAAATTATTTATTCCTCAACAATAAAGAATTAGGCTTTACCAATGCCACCACGCAGGCCGGAATGGGTCAACCCTCTTATTCAAACGGTGCAGCCTATGCTGATCTTGACAGGGATGGTGATTTAGATCTTATTGTAAATAACATACTGGATCCGGCTTTTATCTATCGCAATGATTCAAAAGGGAATCACTGGCTTCAAATCGACTTGCGGGAAACAAATGGAAATACACATGGGATAGGCACAAAGGCTGATTTATATGCTGATGGGATGCATCAACATGAAATGCTGATCACTAATAAAGGTTTTTTTTCAAGTTCAGAACCCCTTCTGCAATTCGGTCTCGGAGACATCCAGAAGATAGATTCGATTATCATTCAATGGCCTGAAGGTCCTAAAGAAATCATGAAAAATGTTTCTGTCGATAAAAGGATAACATGGAAACCCGGATCCGGCGAAACCTACAAAGGGTATGCGAAACCTAGACCCGAATTTTTATTTTCTGAGGCCCCGGAAATTCCCGGATGGAAACATCAGGAAAATGTGTTTGTCGATTTCAAACGCGAAAAATTAATTCCATACATGTTATCAGCAGAGGGGCCATGTATTTCGGTCGGAGATGTCAATGGTGATAAGCTTGAGGATATTTTTGTCGGCAATGGTAGTGGATTCCCTTCAGCTTTATTCTTCCAGTCTGACAATAATACGTTTAAGCAATCAGTGAATCCGGCTTTATTACGCGATTCCATTTTTGAAGATTGCGGATCCATCCTTGAAGATATGGATGGAGACGGCGACAAGGATCTGATCGTCGTATCAGGTGGCAGCTCCTTCAATGTTAATCATGAAAATTATATGACAAGGTATTATGTGAACGACGGCAAAGGCTCATTCACACGAATGATGGATTTTCCACTTATTCGAACCAATGCCGGCGCTGTATTGGCCTATGATTATGATCATGACAATGATTATGATATCATTATAGCAGGCAGAAGTACCCCCGGCAGGTATCCTGAATTTCCCAGAAGCTATTTGTTACAAAATGATCATGGAAAATTTAAAGATGTGACGCATGACGTATTTCCTGATTTAGAAAATCTGGGTATGATAGCAGATGTTAAATCGGGTGATCTGGATGGTGACCATAATCCTGAAGTTATTTTTGCAGGAGAATGGATGCCAATCACTGTATTTAGCTTTGATGGGAAAACATTTAAAAACCTGACATCAACATTTGGATTAGAAAAAACAACCGGCTGGTGGAAATCTCTTTGCCTGGCCGATATGGATGGAGATGGAGATCTTGATTTATTTGCAGGAAATATCGGGCTTAACAGCAGAATGATCACCTCTGAAAAACATCCTGTCACGCTGATCACAAAGGACTTTGATGGCAATGGTTCGCTGGATCCAATTCTTTGTTTTTATGACCATGACAAATTGTACCCTTATGCAGGCAGGGACGCCCTCATTGAACAAATTCCAATGTTAAAGAAAAAATATAACAAGTATACACCTTATGCATCGGCTACGATACAGGATATTTTTTCCAGCGAGCAAATTCAGGGCAGTACGACATTGACTGCCAATTCATTTCAAACAACATACTTTGTCAACGAAAATAAAAAGTTTATTCCTCACACACTACCCTATCAGGCGCAACTGGCACCCGTATTTGACATGATTGCGGATGACTTTAATCATGATGGGCTAAAGGACATATTGATGGCCGGCAATTTTCTCTATTCTGATACAGAGACAGGTGAGATGGATGCCGGAAATGGAACTCTACTAGTTCAAAATAGTGATGGAACATTCCGGTATGTGCCCAATACAGATCATGGTTTCTGGGCTCAGGGAGATGTAAGAGAATTAAAACCAATAACGCTTGCAAGTGGCCAACATGCTATCCTTACAGGTAACAACAGAGGTCCTGTTCAAATTCATATCATTAAAAAAACATCCGGCAATGAGGAGTGATGCACGTGTACAGACTGATCCATTAAGAGGTGGAGTTGCTCCTTCGACAACTCATTTATCAAGGGAAGTACTTGATTTATCTGAGTATATCAAGAACCCCACGCATTCACTTGTCGATCGTCTTGAATCGTATGAAGACATTATGAGCATTGAAGTGGGTGATACACCTTTAACAAGAATGCGAAATGTAGAACGTGAAACAGGATTAAGACAACTTTTTATAAAATTTGAAGGAGGAAATCCAAGCGGAACACAGAAAGACAGAATTGCATTTGCACAGTGCCTGGATGCTTTGCGTAGAGGGTTTAATACGATAACGATTGCGACGTGTGGGAATTTTGGCGCAGCCATGGCGCAATCCGCATTCCTCGCTGGTTTGAAATGTATCCTTTACATACCGGAAACCTATCACACTGATCGCATTGAAGAAATGACTTCCTATGGAGCTGATGTAATCAGGTATCCGGGCAGCTATGAAGACAATGTATATTATTCGCAAAATCAGGCCAAGGCTTATAAATGGTATGATGCTAATCCCGGAGGTAAAAATGCAAATCTCCAGATCAGTGCTTATGCAGAGATAGCTTATGAGATATATGATGTACTGCGTGATGCGCCCAAAATCGTGGCAGCTCCTGTAAGCAATGGTACAATGCTGGCCGGTATTTACAGAGGATTTGTAACCTTGTTTCGGAGAGGTCGCACAAGCAGAATACCCATAATGGTGGCCGGTTCATCTTACCGTAAAAATCCAATTGTCGAATCATTCCGTTTGGGATATGACAGCTGCATAGATTTGGAGGAAAGTAAAATCACCGAAACGAAAATCAATGAGCCTCTTATAAATTGGCATAGTTTTGATGGCGATGAGGCATTGTATGCCATTAAAAAAAGTAATGGATATGCCGCAAATGTGACTGACGAGCGAATGATGCGATATGCAAAAAATCTCAGAGAAAAAGAGGGACTACAAGTCCTGCCGGCATCAACTGCCGGATTGATTGCCCTCATGAACATGCATAAAACCGAGCCTCTTCATTCCGATCGTTTTGTCGCTATCATCACCGGACGAAAATAATCACAGGCAGATAAAGTGGTAATTGAAAATTAAGCAGAAGAAAAAATAACACAAAATGAAAGCCATAGTCTATTGTGCCGGAGCATTCAATACGCCGAATGGAAAAACAGCTCATGGTCTTGTACGGTTTACAGAACGCTATGAGGTACTGGTTGTCATCGATCCCCGATATGCAGGTAAGGATGCACGTGACGTTTTAGATGGCTTCAAGACAGGGATCCCTGTTGTCAGAGATCTCGAAGAAGCTTTAGAGTTCGCAGAGAAAAGAGGAGGTGCCCAGGTATTCGTAGTTGGACTTGCTCCCGATGGAGGACGTTTGCCTGATGAAGCCAGAGAAGTTGTAAAACATGCAGTCGGATTAGGTCTGGATGTAGATAGTGGACTTCACGATTTTCTGTCTGACGATCCCCATATTTCTGCCATGGCAGAAGAGAAAGGTGTCAGAATAAAGGACATACGTAAACCACCTGAACGAAAAGATCTCCATTTCTTCTCTGGCAAAATAGAAGAAGTGGATTGCTTAAAACTTGCAGTTCTGGGGACTGATTCTGCAATTGGCAAGAGGACTACTGCATGGATCATAGTGCATGGTTTGCGAAAGGCAGGGTATAAAGCTGAACTGATCGGTACGGGTCAAACTGCCTGGATGCAGGGTGCTAAATATTCAATCGTTTTGGATTCCTTGATCAATGACTTCGTTTCGGGTGAAATTGAACATGCTGTTCTTGAGGCATGGAAAAATGAAAAACCTGATGCAATTATACTTGAAGGACAGGGAAGCCTGATGAATCCTGCTTATCCCGGCGGATTTGAACTCCTTGCTGCCGGAAGACCAGATTATGTTATTTTACAGCATGCGCCAAAGAGAATTGAATATGACGGCTTCCCCGGATATCCTCTACATCCACTCGATCACCAGATAAAAGCCATCGAATTCATATCAGGAAAAAAAGTAATCGCGATCACCGTCAATCATGAAGAAATGACAGCGGAAGAAATTCCTGTAGCTTGCAGGCAGATCACTGAACAAACCGGGCTGCCCGCTTTCGATGTACTTTTCAGCGGTCCTGACGAATTGATTCAAATCATCCTTCCATATATCCGTAAATAGAATTAATGTATCTGGCTTAAAGAAAATCAGAAATTCAAACTGCAAGTCAGTAGAAAAATCAACCCTTATCGGATATGAAAATAACAGCATCAAATTGTTGGTCCCAGCATTTTATTTTGAAAGAAGGCTATTCTATAGCCTACGAAGACAATATCAATGCATGTGACAATGTCTTTCTCACCCTTGAGACAGATGAAGGGCTGATAGGGTCCGGTATGGCTGCTCCCGATATGATGATCACAGGGGAAGATGCTACATCAGTTTTGGAAACCTATAAAAGCCACATCGAAGCAGTTATGAAAGGTGAAGATCCCTTTTATTACAGTCGGTTATATGAAGAATTAAAAGAGGCTATTCCCGGACAGTCTTCTGCATTGGCCATGGTGGAAATTGCGCTATACGACCTTATGGCCCAAAGAGCCGGTGTACCTCTATTTAAATTCCTTGGTGGTTTTAAAAATAGGATTCTCACAAGTGTCACGATAGGTATCATGGATGAACGCCCCGCATTGCAAAGGGCGAAGGAGCTTTTAAAAATGGGTATCAAGTCCATAAAGATTAAAGGTGGAAAAGATGTCGAACGCGATATACGCCTTATAGGTCTGATGCGTGATCTGATCGGTGATTCAATTGCCCTCACCTTTGATGCTAACCAGGGCTATAGCCTTATTGAATCAGCCCACTTCATCAGGAACACAAAAAGCGCCAAACTTGAACTCATCGAACAACCCACGTCACCTGAACTCACATCTCAATGGCATCTCTTAAGACAGGAAGGAAACATCCCTATAATGGCAGATGAGAGTCTTAAAAAACTTTCTGATTCATTTTCCCTTACAAGCAGGCAAGCTGTAGATTTTTTAAATGTTAAACTGATGAAAGTTGGTGGGATTACACCAGCACTTCAGATTAATTCAAGTGCCCGATCAGCTGATGTACGCTGCATGATGGGATGCATGGATGAAAGCAGCCTGGGTATTGCTGCAGGACTGCATGTTGCTTTAGCCAGACCTAACTTTAGCCATGCGGATCTGGACAGTTGGCTCGACATGGAAGATGATCCATTTGCAGGCCTTGTGATTCTTGAAGATGGTTATTTGTATCCCAGGCAAACACCGGGACTTGGCGTACTAAAATAAAACGATTTTCGATTTTCGATTTTCGATTTTCGATTTTCGATTTTCGATTTTCGATTTTCGATTTTCGATTTTCGATTTTTAATCGGTGACAAAACAAATCATTGAATAATTCATTTTGTAACTTGTGTGATGAAATTTCGCACATCGCACATCGCACATCGCACATCGCACATCGCACATCGCACATCGCACATCGCACATCGCACATCGCACATCGCACATCGCACATCGCACATCGCACATCTCACATCTCACATCGGTTGCTGAGCTGTAGCACCAGGTTGAGAAGTGCAGGTCGAAGCACACATCTCACTATTCACTATTCACTATTCACTATTCACTATTCACTATTCACTATTCACTCCAAGGTCCGTTCTTAACAAATCATCAATAGTTTCTGCTCTCCGGATTAAAGTTGCTTGTCCGTCATTGATCATTACCTCAGCAGGACGAGGCCGTCCATTGTACGTAGAGGCCATTGAATAACCATATGCGCCTGCGTTAAGAAGACAAAGAACATCTCCTTGGTGTATTTCACTGATAGGTCTGTTTAGTGCGAACGTGTCGGTCTCGCATAGATAACCTACGACATCATAAAATTGAATTTCACCATTTGTATTGGAGATATTGATCAGATGATGATATGCACCATAATTCATCGGGCGGAGAAAATGATTAAATCCTGACTGAACATAGACCATCGGCACACTTCCTTCTGTGCGAACATTCGTTACCTCCATCAGCAAATAACCAGCAGCACTCAATAAAAATTTACCTGGCTCAAATACCAAAGTGATTTCTCTTCCAATGTCAGCACAAAACCTATTGAACCGTTCACTTACCCTTGCACCAAAAGAAATCATATCTATCGAATGATCATCCGGATGATACGGAATCTTAAACCCTCCCCCAAGATCAACATGATCAATCGTATCCGCCCAAATCTGGGCTACAGAGAGTAAGTATTCATAGGCTTCATCAAAGCTTGCAGAGTCACTGATATCAGATCCAAGATGCATATGAACACCCGTAATCTTCAAAGAAAGTTTTTTCGTGAGTGAGATTATGTTTTTTACCTGCGAAGAGAGAATTCCAAATTTCGATCCATCTGCACCGACTTGCAATTTTGTGTGCCCACCTGCCCGAATAGCGGGATTGAATCTGAGTGTTACAGCTGTCCCCGGATAATGTTGATCAAGCCATTCAAGGATATACGGTTGATCAGCATGTACATGGACACCATGTTCAATAGCAAATGCATATTCATCTGTAATAACTCCGCTGGGTGTAAAGCTTATCACTGAAGATGGAATACCCGCCTTCAAAGCCATTACTATTTCGCCGGGAGAAACGGTATCAATCCCGCATCCCTGATTATAAATATGCCTCAGGATCGAAATCGTATTCTGAGCTTTACTGGCATACCGGATTTCAAGTCTGGGCACATCAAAAGCTGAACGAAGTTTTTGTATCTGCCCATCGATGACTTTTGTATCATACACAAACAAAGGCAGGCCATACGTTTGTGCGAGTGAAAGAAGATTTTCAGTAGGAATAGTTGTCGTCATTTGGGGGTAATGCTAATAATTATCGCGGAGGTAAACGAGTAAATGTTCCATAGATAATTTTAAAGAGGCATTATCACCTGGAAAATCATTGTTCATCCATGAAAAAATCAACACATGACCTGATTTTGGGATGAGTATGCCTGTCAGACAATATGTATTTTTCAATGTACCGGATTTAGCAAAAATATAGGGTCGTCCGTCTTTGCCTTTATAATCTTCACTTAAAGTTCCCGAAACTCCACCCGCAGGAAAAATAGATTCAACAAACTCCAATCCTTTTAATTTTATAATTTGACGCATCACCCATATAAGTGATCTTGGTGTCATCAGATTATAACGTGAGAGTCCTGAGCCATCCAGCCATTGAATACTATCCGGAATATCTTCCAACGGACCCGTCAGGATTTGTTCGATAATATCACCTTCGTTCATTTCATTCGTTTGCTCCATCGAACAAGTTAAAAGCAATTGTTCGGCAATAAAATTGTCACTTCCCTGAATCATTATTTTTAAAAGTGAATCTCTGTCGGATCCTTTTATTTGGGTAGCATTGCCCGTCATGGGGATATGTTTCCACAAAACATCTTTTCCAAGAGTTTCCGACCATATCAGTCGCTCATCATTTTCAAAAAATGATATAGGTATAGTTACATGCGCTTCCTTCAGGACAGGATTGTAATGATAGAAATACGTATTACCCCAATCATTTCTCCCCTTACTTTCCGCCGTGTCTTTTTTTACGCTTAAGATTTGGCTGAAGTATTTTGGTGACACTGAAATAGTATCCAGTCTCCGATCGATCCAAAGTCTGTTGCCATAAATCGGAAATGGAGTACGCTCACATTGAAAACTAAACGAATAGTCATCCCAGGCCCACCCATCGCCATATCGTGTTGTCTTAAATTGTGCATCTGAAAAGATGATTTTTTTATCCGATGACTTCAGAAAATCAATTAATGCGGATGATGCTTTAATGTCAGGATACAATGTCCCTGGATCACCTCCTCCCCAGACGACCATCGTATCTCCTTTACTTTTATAATATCCCGCAGGAATCTGTTCATTCAGGTAACGCAAACTGGCATACATAGTCAGGATCTTTGTGCAGGATGCAGGGGTAAAATAATTATCATCGCGATAATTGAACACCCAGTTACCTTTATCAAGATCATACACAGATAATCCTGTATGATGTCGTGATAATAGGTCAATATTATCCCAGACCCTGGCTAGAGAATTGTCCTGTGCATGCACATATTGCCTGGAGGACACACATGACATTGCCAGCAGGCAAACAAAAACGAACATTAATACGGATATCCTTGTTTTCATTTGAGCACTAAGTAAATCAATCAATCTGGAAATTTTAAGACCTGAGTCTTAATAAGAAGTAAATAAGGTGAAGACTGGCTAATCAAACATTGTCGAAAAAATAAAAACAAGATGGATTTTCAAAAAGAAGTTCTGGACAAAAGTTATACTACCCCCGTTTTGGTTGACTTTTGGGCACCATGGTGCGGACCCTGCAGGGTATTGACTCCTCTTCTTGAGCAAATAGCGGAAGAACAAAAAGACCGGTGGTCGCTTGTAAAAATAAATACAGAGGATGAAGAATCTCTGGCCCGGGATTATCATATCGTGAGCATTCCGAACGTAAAGTTGTTTTACAGAGGCGAAGTTGTACAGGAGTTTTTAGGTGCATTGTCCAGGCAAATGATCCTGGATTGGCTCAAAAAGGTATTGCCGGGAAGTGGCTTAATAGCTCTTGATCAATTCCTCGAAAAAAATGAACAGCCAACTACAGCAGACCTCGAAAAATTGTTACTCCTGCATCCGGACAGCAAAGAAATCGCATTTGTCCTAAGTCAGATTTACCTCTGGGATAATCCATCGCGCGCATTGGAATTAGTAGCAGACATAAAATATGGCAGTCCTTTTTTTGACAAATCAAATCACATCCGTGACATAGGAAATTTCCTGATTGCCTCGACAGATGATGAAAGGTTACAACACATCAAATCGCTTTTGCAGGCATCAGAAATTGAACCTGCTCTACAGCAGATGATAGATATCCTTCAGAAAAACAATAAAGCAGGTGATGGCCTGGTTTCAAAAATTGCGATCGGAATATTCAATTTGCTGGGCACACAGCATCCATTCACAAAAAAATACAGAAAGCAATTGGATATGGCGCTTTGGGTGTAATCCGTTTACTTGTTCTCCAAATCAGAAGAACTATTCAGTTTAATATAATCCGGCTCATACTTAATCACTAAATGGATCCAAAGAGATCGGGTGAATCGTAGATTCCATATATAGATTAAAGCCAGGAAGGCCAACAGTATCCCAAAGGAAAGTTCTACCTGGATGCCGAGAACAAATATATTGATGCTGACAACGATAAAACTAAGTAAGGCAATAAAAAGATAGGAGATAAACATCGCGCCATAATAAAAACCGGTTTCAGGCTCGAATTTTTGCCCGCAGACTTCGCATCGTTTATACATTTGCAACGGCTTTTTCAACTGGAACGGCGTTGTAAACATCTTTCCTTCCCTACACTTCGGACAAGTCATGTGAATGGTGCTACTGATCATACTCATAGACACAAAGATAGCGTATTAGACTTAGCTACCTGCATGAGCATCCATTGATCAATAGTCCCTAATTGCTTTTCCGAAAGCCAATAGTCTGTCGCTGGAAGCCCAACAAATTTTTATCCCGTGCAAAATCCTTGACATCTTCAAAGGTGATCAGATTTGATTGGCTTTTACTATCGGCATTTGTTTTGGCTAGTCTCAGGTTTTGATTTTTTATCACGTCCTGAACAATCTGGCGAATGCTGCGGGCATTTCCAAAATATTTATCCCGATAGTCGTAGAGAAACTTGAAATAGGCTGTAAGATGTTCAAGTGCCTTTGGTGAAATTCGCATTTCCTGTCCGGTGATCATACTAATAGCGATTTCATTCAATTCTTTAGGGCTATAATCTTCAAACCGCAATATTTTATCAAATCGTGAGCTCAGACCAGGATTAGCTTTTAGAAAAGCTTCCATGTTTTCCGGATAACCGGCGGCGAAAACAAAAAATTGTCCTCTTTTATCTTCCATCCGTTTAAGTATGGTCTGAATGACTTCGTTTCCAAAATCATGTGCATTGCCTGGTGAATTTGATAATGCATAAGCTTCATCAATAAACAAAACACCACCCATCGCTTCTTCAATTTTTTCAGCCGTTTTTATAGCAGTCTGACCGACATACCCTGCGACCAGACCCTGTCGGTCTGTTTCCACCATGTGCCCTCTTTCCAGAATACCCAGCGCCTTGTATATCCTTGTCAGAATCCTAGCTACAGTGGTTTTACCTGTACCCGGGTTCCCGATAAACACTGTGTGCATATAAAATTTATTCAACACGCTTCGCCCTGTCACCTGATGATAGCGCACGATATCAACCATCTCCTCGATTTGCTTTTTCACGCCATCAAGACCTGTCAGTTCATTAAGGTCAGAAAGCGCCAGCGTAAGTAATTTCTCATCCACCGGAATCGTCGGATTATCAGCTGTATTCAGCAATTTAATATGTTCAATATCTGCTGCTGTAATGATAGACAGGTCATCCCTTGTGGGATCAATCACGTAAGAAGAATTCATCACACGCAAACCAAGAGATACTTTTGCTTTTTCGATCAGGTCATTGACAAAGCGTGCATTTCCAAATGTACGGTCCCTGTTGCGATAAGCTTCAATGATCATCTCATCAACTAATTTCTTAGCGTCAGTTGACAATACTACTTCTTTATCTCTGCATGCATATAAGCCTATCTCAGAAAGATCCTGCGGCAGATAATCTGAAAAATGATAGTGAATCTTAAACCTTGATTTCAGACCGGGATTAGAATCCAGAAAATATTTCATTTCCTTCGGATAGCCGGCGACAATCACGGCCATATCACCTATTCCATTTGACATTTCTTTTACCAATATCTCAATGACCTCGCGTCCGAAATCTTTTGTATCATCGTTAGCCCTTGCCAGGCTATACGCTTCGTCGATGAACAATACTCCGCCTCTGGCTTTCTCTATGGCATCCTTTGTTTTTGGTGCTGTCTGACCGATATATTCGCCGACAAGATCAACTCTGTCAACCTGATGAACATGACCTTTCGTCAGCAGTCCCATATTTTTATACAACTTACCCATCATCCCGGCAACTGTAGTCTTACCTGTTCCCGGATTGCCGACAAAGACAGAATGGATATTGATGTCCTGTCTTTCCTCAAATCCATTTTCCTTTCTCAGCTGTAGAAACTGTAGATATTGGGCATGTTCGTAAACTTGCTTCTTAATTTCCTGCAACCCGATCATGGCATTAAGGTCCACCATGACTTCTTCAAGACTCTGAACTGAAGTTTCTTCAGTAGTAAATTTAGCAGGCCGATAATCTGGTAATAGTACCTGACTGTTCCCTTCCTTAAAATCTTCACCTACTTCAAATGGAACAACAGCCACAAGTTTGTCCATAAACACGATCTCTGCGGTATACTTTCCCTTTCGCCAAGATCCTTTGACATTTGATCCCCACCCTGCTGTGACTTTTACTTTCTCATCCCCTTTTTTGATCGTCTGTAACCGGGTAACCTGACCTTTAAGCTCACGTGCTTCATTGTAAAACTTAGTAAACAACTCACATTGCCATGCATCCTGCATCTGTAAATTCTGAAACACAACCTCTGAATAGATATACCGCGTTTCAGCGCTGCTGAAAGCAACATAATAATGACGGTCATCTTCACCTACATCATCATACTGGCCTTCATACAAACGAAGAGATTGAAGCGTAAGGTAGCGTGGTTGTCCATTGAAACTCGTGTCACTTTCTTCTATATAGAAATATTTCGAACCTACTTTTTCATTATCAATGAAAGCTTCCCAACAATATGCGCCCTTTTTCCAGAAAGAACCTTCTTTCTTATTCCCCCAACCCTCACGGATATAGACTATGCTGTCATATTTACTCACGTTACGTCGTATCTGTAAGCGACACAATTCCTTGCCTGCTCGCTTCATAGATAAGCAACGCAAAGTCACCTCCACATCCCAACTTTCTAAATCAAAATGCTTATTGAAAAAAGAAAGCTCGGCGTAGACATATGAAGCTTCAAGCCGATCATAAACCTGCCTGTATTTTTTCTTATTGTCTGCTAACCATTCTGTGGACGCATAGACCTTAAGTTCCTTGAATTTATAGGCCCTTGCATCTGGCTGTTGCTGTGAAGATTCTTCCATAATCTTTCTAAATATAGGCTATTCGACGTCCTTTTCCAAAAACACCTTGAAAAATAACTTTTATAACTTGAGGGGAGCATGAATATACTAAAACTGCAGAAACAGACTATATTCGACTTTTCCGCATGATCAAAAATCTACTCAATATCATTCGCTGGCCCAATCTTATGATGCTTGCGGTCATTCAGACATTGATTTATCTAAGGTTATTGGATTCTCAACAGACAATACTCAGGCTTCCATTGTTCATAATTTTAGTTTTGATTACAATTATCCTTGGGGCAGGCGGGTATGTAATCAATGATTATTATGATGTCAAAATCGACCGGGTCAACAAGCCGGATACGATCATCGCCGGGCGTGTCTGGACTCTCTCAAAAGTGAAATGGGTATATTTCATTCTTGTCGGTTGCGGTGCCATACTATCCGTTTTTCTTGCTTTTGAGTTAGGCCTCTTAGCCTACATTTTTATTTATCCGGTAGCTGTCATTGGATTATGGTATTATTCATTTGCATTAAAATGTAAGCCCATCATAGGCAATGTTTGGGTCTCGGTTTTTTGCGCGGGAGTAGTTGCGATAATTGTTCTGCCTGATATTTTTCTTCACCATACTGCACAGGTTCGGATTGAACTTTGGTATTATGTGGCATTTGCGTTTTTATCTACATGGTATAGAGAGGTGGTAAAAGATATTGAAGACAAACAAGGTGACGAAAGTGCTTCCTGTAGAACTTTTGTCGTGAAATATGGAGTGAAGGCTGGTAAACTATTTGCTATTGCTCTTGGAGTCAGCTTATTGGCTTCACTTATTCTTTGGGATGAAAGCCAGGCAAACAAATGGATTAAACTGGGGCTGAATGTAATACAGGGACTTACAATTGCTTCAATGGCATTTGTATTTTGGGCAAAAAATAATACATACTATCACCACGCTTCAAATGTCATTAAATTAGTGATGGCGTTAGGCACTTTCGTATTGCTTTTGTACTGAACCAAATGACATTTTTTATTCTAATACTCAATTGAGGATTTAATATACAACCATGTCTTTACGAATAAAAACCTTAGAAGATTATCATGACGCTTACAAAGCAAGTGTAGATAATCCTGAAAAATTCTGGGAAGAACAAGCCGAAACATTTACCTGGATGAAGCGATGGGACAAGGTACTGGAATGGGATTTCCATATGGCAGATACGTTCTGGTTCATCGGAGGAAAACTAAACATCACAGTCAATTGTCTGGATCGTCATCTTGAAACCAAAGGAGATCAGACTGCCTTAATATGGGAGCCAAATGAACCTGGCAGTGAGGGGAAGAAACTTACATATCAAGAGCTGTATAATGAGGTATGTCGGTTCGCCAATGCATTAAAAAATATAGGCGTACATAAAGGCGATCGCATTTGTTTTTATATGCCTATGGTACCTGAATTGATGATTGGCATACTGGCTTGTGCGCGGATAGGTGCTATTCATAGTGTCGTCTTCGCCGGGTTTTCTGCCAATTCACTTGCCGATAGAATAAAAGATGCAACCTGCAAAGTCATCGTCTGCACAGATCAAAATTCAAGAGGGCCAAAAATCTCACCTATAAAATTAATAGTTGATGAAGCTTTAGCTATGGGATGTGATAGTGTCGAAAAAGTGATTGTACTGAGTCACACGGGTGGAGGTATTTCCTGGAATAACCATCGCGATCTATGGTGGCATGATATCATGGACAAGCAATCTACTACATGCGAACCTGTCATGATGGATAGTGAGGACCCATTGTTTATTTTATACACATCAGGTTCTACAGGTAAACCAAAAGGCGTAGTCCATACTATCGGTGGCTACATGGTCTATGTATGGTATTCCTTTTTGAATGTTTTTCAATACAAAGACGGAGATATATATTGGTGTACTGCTGATATAGGCTGGATTACAGGGCACAGTTACATAGTTTATGGTCCTTTGTTATCCGGTGCCACAACAGTTATGTTTGAAGGTATTCCGTCTTATCCGGATCCATCCCGATTCTGGCAGATATGTGAAAAATACAAAGTCAATATTTTCTATACGGCGCCAACGGCCATCAGGTCATTGATGGCGGCTGGTGATAAATATGCACAGGGACATAATCTGTCATCTCTGCATGTCCTCGGGACTGTGGGAGAACCGATAAATGCCGAAGCATGGCATTGGTATCATGAGCATATCGGGAAGGGAAAAATTCCTGTTGTGGACACATGGTGGCAAACAGAAACAGGAGGCATCCTGATCAGTCCGATTGCAGGAATTACGGATATGAAACCTTGTTATGCTTCATATCCAATGCCCGGGATTCAACCCATTTTGGTGGATATCTACGGCAATGAAATTGAAGGTAATGATGTCGAAGGATTGCTGTGCATCAAATTTCCATGGCCATCCATTATCAGAACCACGTATGGTGATCACGGGCGCTGCAGGGAAATATACTTTAATGTGTTTCCTGAACTTTATTTTACGGGTGATGGTGCAAGACGTGATGAAGAAGGCCGATATCGTATCATCGGACGCGTGGATGATGTGATCAATGTGAGTGGACACAGAATAGGTACAGCGGAAGTTGAAAACGCGATTAATGAACATCCCCTTGTAGTGGAAAGTGCGGTGGTGGGTTACCCTCATGATATTAAAGGGCAAGGCCTGTATGCATTTGTGATATCAAGAGAAAATGTCCATGATCTTAATACGTTTCAAAAGGAAATAAATGAAAAGCTTACTATTCTGATCGGACCAATCGTTAAAACAGATATTATACTGATCGTAAGTGGACTGCCAAAAACACGATCAGGTAAAATCATGCGGCGCATCCTACGCAAAATAGCTGAAGGTGATTTATCCAATCTCGGTGATATCTCAACATTATTTAATCCGGAAATAGTAGATGAAATTATTGCAAAATCAAAAAGTTTAGTTTAAGAAAATATTTAATCATGTTGAAAACGCACCCTCCTCTATTACTCGCTTCAAAATCACCAAGACGTCAGGATTTACTTAGAGCAGCCGGCATTGATTTCAAATTAATTGATGTTGATGTTGAAGAAAGCTATCCTGATGATATGCTTGCTGAACTGGTGCCTGAATTCCTTGCACGCAAAAAAGCTGAAGCGGCCATGCCACTTATAGAAAGCGGACATCTCATCCTGGCTGCGGATAGTGTGGTCATTAAGGACGGAGAAATTTATGGCAAACCCGAAAATAGGGATCATGCGATAGAGATGACAAAGATATTGTCAGGACATCATCATACCGTCATTACGGGTGTCTTTATCTGCAATCATCACAAAGGAATTGGATTCTCTGAATATACCGAGGTATGGATCGAACACATGACATCAGATGAAATAGAATACTATATTGATCATTTTCTACCTCTTGATAAAGCAGGGGCTTATGGTATTCAGGACTGGATTGGGTGGGTTAAAGTATCCCGTATTGAAGGTTCATATGCAAATGTCATGGGACTGCCTGTCCACAAAGTTTATGAAGTATTGAATGATTGGAATGAAGATTAAATATTTGATCCGCACCTTTTAAACCCAGAAGAAAGCGAGCGCCAAAGCAAGAACCAATACCCACAGAGAAACCGCAACGATACCCATCACAAGTCCTGCTGTTGCCAATCCCCGGCCTTTGTAAAGTCCATCATATTTCCTGATTTTACTCAGACTTATGGCACTAAACACAATGGCCAATATTCCGAAAAGCAGACTAATCAACAATACGCTGACTATGCCAATAACAAAACCTGCTATTGCAAATCCTTCAGTTGATGACTGGGAATATTCTAATGGTAAGGCATGGCCTTTTTTCTCCGCATGCCTGATCTTAGATTTTAAAATGGAAAGCGCTATCCGTTCTTTAAATTTTAATTTTCTACCCAGCTGAGATTCTATCTGTGTCCGATCAAGAGGATTAGTTTGATGAAGAATGCCTGTATGATCTTCTGTATTTACCGGGGAAGAAGAATGCCTTGCATATCCAGAATCAGGATGAAAAAGAGTCATGAAAAGAAAAGGAAGAATAAGCTTGAGTTTCATAGTGATAGTTTTTCAGTTTTGGTCATGTTAAGATCAAGATAAATTACATAGGATGTATACGGGTAGCCACATTTTAACCCAAGCTTATTAAAAGGATAACGTTTGGTTAATTTCCATCAGCTTGCCCATAAAATCAGATATTTCATCAATCTTCGTGGTATGAAATACCTTTTTCTATCGGTGATCACCTGTCTGTACGCACTGACGGTATCTGCTCAAAAAGAATTTAATGTCGCAGGACTTGCCTTTTATAATCTGGAAAATCTCTTTGATACGATCGATAGTCCTGATACAGATGATCTTGAATTTACACCAAATGGCCCAAACCTTTATAATACACATGTCTACTATGACAAATTAGCTCACCTGTCAAGAGTCCTCAGTGAAGTAGCCACAGAGTACACACCTGATGGGGCGGCGATCATAGGCGTTTCTGAGGTCGAAAACAGATCTGTATTAGAAGACCTGGTCAAACAACCCGCACTTGTCAATCGAGGATACAAAATTCTACATCAGAATTCCAGAGATGGTAGAGGAATAGATGTAGGTTTGCTATATCAGCCAAAATATTTCACACCGGATACTGTCTTTTTTATTCCGTTACAGACCAGTGGCCCGGGAGATTCTGTTCGCTATTCAAGAGATATTTTATTTGCCGTTGGCCGACTTAACGGAGAGAGAATCGTGGTAAGTGTCAACCACTGGCCTTCACGCCGTGGTGGCGAACAAACTACCGCACCGCTTCGTAACAAAGCTGCAATGATTGACAGAAGAGTTCTTGACAGCCTGGCTCAATATCTTCAGATTGAAAAAGCCGTTGTCATGGGCGACCTCAATGATGATCCTATTAATGACAGCGTTCACAAATACCTCAGGACAGGCCGGACAAAAGATCATCTTGACGTAAAAGAAATGTTCAATCCAATGGAGGATTTTTATCGCAAAGGATTGGGGACTACAGCTTATCATGATGCATGGAGCTTATTCGACCAGATTATTGTGAGCCATAAGCTGGCTAACGATACAAAGGGTTTCCATTTTTATAAAGCCGGCGTATACAATCCTTCCTATATGACACAAAAATCCGGAGCCTATAAGGGGTATCCATTACGCACATATGCAGATGGAGTTTATGCGGGTGGCTATAGCGATCACTTTCCTGTATATGTCCTCCTGGTGAAAGAAAAACCATGAAAGAACCCTTGGTGTTGGATCAAACCTTCCAGGACATTCTGAATGAACTGGAGAATAACCATCATCATTACTTTATCACAGGCAAAGCCGGTACAGGTAAGTCTACACTGCTTCAGTTATTCCGAAAAACGACTAAGAAAAAAGTAGTCGTTCTCTCTTCAACCGGAATTTCAGCTTTGAATGTTCAGGGTCAGACTATTCATTCCTTTTTCCAGTTTCCACCAAAACTGCTCCTGGCAAAGGAATTGTTCGTAGTACGTCGCCTGGAGAATTTACTTAAGGCTGTTGAAGTGATTATCATTGATGAGATCTCCATGGTCAGAGCAGATGTCATGGATGCCATCGATGTATCGCTCAGGATGCATCGTCGATCTATAGAACCATTCGGCGGTGTGCAGATGATTTTGTTTGGTGACCTGTTTCAATTACCACCTGTAGTCTCCAGCCAGGAAGAGAAGCAATATTTCAGCACAGTCTATCCGAATCAATATTTCTTTTCAGCATTTGTCTTTCAATCAAAAGCTGCTCTGGAAAAAATAGAACTAACGAAAGTGTATCGGCAAAATGAAAGACATTTCATTCGCTTGCTTGATGCTATTCGCACACTTCAGTTTGATTATGATGATCTTGATATGCTCAATGAGCGATATCTGCCTGATGCCTCTATAGAAGAACCTTTTTTGACCCTGTGCAGTGTAAACGCATTAGCGAATCAGATCAATGCACAGCGACTTTCGGCTATTGATGAACCATCCGTTTTTTTTGAAGCTGATGTCAAAGGTGATTTTAATCCAAAATTATATCCAACGGATTACAGGCTCGAATTGAAAAAAAATGCCCAGGTGATTCTTGTCCGGAATGATCCGGAAAAAAGATTCGTCAATGGCAGCCTTGCCACTATAGTCGATCTCAATCCTGAAAGCATAGTTGTTCAATTCAAACTTGATGATGGAAAAACACAAAATTTAGATCTGCCCAGGATGACCTGGGAGCTACAGCGATATAAATTTTCTGACACTCCGGATAATCCTATTCAATCAGAAGTAACAGGAACTTTTACTCAATATCCTGTTCGTTTGGCATGGGCTGTGACAATACATAAAAGCCAGGGAAAAACATACGACAGAGTAGCTATTGACTTAGGCCGCGGCGCCTTCGAACATGGCCAGACATATGTGGCGCTTAGTCGTTGTAAAAGACTTGACGGCGTATTTCTCAAAAAACCATTAACGCCAAAAGATATCATGGTCGATGATCAGGTCGTGCAATTTTATGCAGCTATGAGGTAAGACAATACTATTTTCTTCTTCTTCGCCTTCGCCTTAGCCTTAGCCTTCAATTTAGCCTCCCTCCTCTTCCTGCTTTTCGCCTAATTCCCTGACCAGATAAACACCAATAAGACCGCTAAATACGTCAATAAACGCATGGACGAGAATGACAATCCATAAGGATTGACTGTAAACAAAAATACCGCAGAACATGAGGGCAAGAAAAAATATTTTAAACATGGATTTCACACCCTGATATCCATGCAAAAAAGCAAACAAGGCAGAAGAGAAAAAACAAGCGACAATGATACCACTCGCTGATATACCTGTCCAATAGGTGATGTAATGAATAAGATACCCTCTGAAAATAATCTCCTCGCCTACTCCAGCTGCAAATGCCAGAAAGGTGAAATGAAGCATCTCATTTTTATCAACAGGAACAAATGAAAATACTTTATGTCTTTCCTTGTAGGTTCTTTCCCGCCAACGTCGGCTGCCATATTGAAAAAAAATATCGAAAAAATAAAAAATACCAACGATCGTCAGGAAAAAAAATACGTACACATTTAGAACAGGCCAATCTAACCCAAGTGACGCGAGAGTGCGATTGGGCAATCTCCATGTGGTGGCGACTATCAGCCCAAAAACAATAAGCAATAATCCGTTACTATGATATAATCGGATCTTGTCTTTGGGCAATAGTTTGATCTCTTCTGTTGATATTTTCCTGGCAGTAAATGCCATGATCGGAGCGAAAACGCATATAATGACCGCCATTACATGGTCCCATGTGTGCATCTCATATAAAACCATGGAGGGGTACATCAGATGTAAAAGTAACCATTGCTTTCGCCTTACCACTCTCTTTTTAAATTAATAAGGTATTGCAATCAAATCATCAATTTGTATCTTAGGCTTTTACAAACCTATAAGCCAAATGACTGTTTCAAAAACCCGTATGCAAAGGCAAGTGCGTGATCGCAAAGACCAAAAGAAGTTCTTTATGGTATTGGGTATCATTACGCTCCTTCTTATTCTGGTCCTATTCCTGGTCTACAGTTAATCAGGTACTCTTCTTGAAGCTGAATCTAGATATTGGAGTTCCAAGTCCACCGGGCTGGATTGATGAAGTATTAAATGACTTCGGCGCATTCCTGCAGGACCATGCCGATTGTGAACGCAAAGCTTCAGCTACAGCCATGAGCCTTGTAGCCAAGTATCCTAACCGGCTTGAGATCATTCCTGAGCTCATTGAAACCGCCGTTGAGGAATTGGACCACTTTCAACAAGTCTACAAGATCATGCAATCCAGGGGAATACAATTGGCCCACTCCATTCATGAAGATCTGTATATCAAAGCTTTAATGAAAGCTCAGCACGATGGACTTGAAGAACGGTTCCTCGATCGGCTGCTTATCGCTTCTGTAGTGGAAACAAGAGGTGCAGAGCGATTTAAAATTGTGGCCGATCACATGAAGGATGAAGAACTGAGCAAGTTTTATAAAATGTTATGGGTTTCCGAAGCCAAACATGGACATATCTATGTAAAAATGGCCTTACACTATTTCCCCGAAGAAAAAGTTTACAAACGATTGAATTGGTGGGTCGAAAAGGAAGCATCAATAATAAGTGAGATACCCTTAAGGGCTGCACTACATTGAGATATGATTTCCTAATTCGAGGAATGCACCTTTGAATTTGCTTTTGCGCTTACTTCATTTCTGAGGTTACTATTTTTTGCATCAAGGCATGCTTTCACAAATGCCACAAACAACGGATGTGGTTTTTCAACCGTACTCTTCAACTCAGGATGGTATTGTGTGCCCAGAAAAAATGGATGATTCTCCAGTTCCATCAATTCCACCAGCCTGCTGTCAGGATTCACTCCCGATGCTATCAAACCATGAGCTTCGAAATCCTTTAGATACTCATTGTTCAACTCATATCGATGACGATGACGTTCATAGATCAATGTGGACTGATAAGCCTTATATGCTTTTGTGCCTTCTTTGATTTCACACGCATATGCTCCTAATCGCATTGTTCCACCCTTGGTCCTGATATTTTTTTGATCAGGCATCAGATCAATGACCGGATGCGCTGCATCTTGTTTCATCTCCGTACTGAAAGCATCTTCAAGACCAAGTACATTTCTTGCAAATTCAACTACTGCACATTGCAATCCAAGACAAATACCAAAAAAAGGAACATTATTCTCCCGCAGATACCTGATCGCATTTATCTTGCCTTCAATTCCTCTTTCTCCAAAACCCGGCGCTACAAGTATTCCGTCAAGATGACCGAGGACTTGTTCTGCATTGTCTGTTACTTCCAATGCTTCTGCGTGAATTGGTTCTACTTCAACTCTTGTTTCATTTGCAGCTCCTGCATGAACAAAAGATTCATTGATGGATTTGTAGGCATCAGGTAATTTATTGTACTTTCCGACAAGCCCAACCCGAATCGTATGCTTTGGCTCCTTTAGTTTTTTCAAAAATCCACGCCATGCTGTCAGATTTGGTTCAACAGACGCATCCAATCCTAGCTTAGTCATTACGATTTTATCCAGATTCTCATCACGCATCAGCAATGGCACATCATATATCGTCGCTGCATCAATAGCTTCGATGACTGAATGACGATCCACATTACAGAACAATGAAATTTTCTTTCGCAGATCATCTGTTAGCGGATGTTCAGTTCGACACACAAGTACATCCGGTTGATTCCCTGTCTGCAACAATTCTTTGACGCTATGTTGTGTCGGTTTGGTTTTCAATTCACCCGCTGCACTGAGATAGGGGATCAATGTGAGATGAATAATGATCGCGTTACCGGTACCCAACTCCAATCGAACCTGGCGAATAGCTTCAAGGTATGGGAGAGATTCAATGTCACCTACCGTACCGCCTATTTCTGAAATCACTACATCAAACTCCCCGGTTTTACCCAATGCCCGAATTCTTCTTTTGATTTCATCAGTGATATGCGGAACGACCTGAACTGTTTTACCCAGATAATCACCAGCACGCTCTTTATTGATGACGGTCTGATAAATCCGACCTGTCGTGACATTATTATCCTGGGAGGTCGGATGTCCAAGAAATCGCTCATAATGACCAAGATCCAGATCAGTTTCTGCTCCATCATCAGTGACGTAACATTCACCATGCTCGTAAGGATTCAGGGTCCCGGGGTCAACATTGATGTAAGGATCAAATTTTTGGATAGTCACGGATAAACCTCTGGATTGCAGTAGCTTACCTAATGACGCTGAAATAATACCTTTACCTAGTGAACTGGAGACTCCCCCCGTAACAAAGATGTATTTGACCATGATTTTTGGATGTTGCTACGGAATGCAAAGTTACTATTTTTAAGCAGAGGAAGAAACCTGAGATTTAATTGATTCAGAATAGTTTTGTACACGCGATATGGAAACGAAAGATGTTTTGCTACTTTACATTATTCATTTGTTTTCAGGCTATCTGGAGAAGGTAAACGTCAATATTTAGTATGGTTGAGTTTGGATGGTATGGCATATTACAGGTTTTAGGTGCATTGGCCCTTTTCATTTATGGCATGAAGGTCATGAGTGAAGGCGTACAACGCATGGCCAGTATTCAATTGCGGGAGGCTCTACAACGTGTCACACAAAACCGGATTTCCTCCTTTTTGACCGGGTTTTTTACTACGGCTATGATCCAGTCAAGTTCTGCGGCTACAGTCATGACAGTAAGTTTTGTTAATGCCGGAATTATCTCTTTGACAGCAGCAGCGAGCATCATCATTGGTGCCAATGTGGGTACGACGGTTACCATTTGGATCGTAACCATATTGGGATTTGAGCTCAATTTATTTACACTTTGTCTGCCTCTCATTGCATTGGCTATGCCATTTTTATTCTGGAAAAATGGTAAATATCGACACTGGGCTGAATCGGCAATTGGATTTTCAATCCTGTTGATTTCATTACAGTTCTTAAAAAGTGTTGTTGCTGATCTTCAGCAACACAATGATATCATGTCTTTCCTTGGCCACCTTGCAGACCATGGATTGATATCAATCCTCATCTACATTTTCATCGGAATTGTTTTTACAGCATTAATACAATCTTCAAGTGCAGCCATCGCACTGACACTCACGATGTGCATCAATGGATGGCTCCCTTTTGATATCGGTGCTGCCATGGTCCTCGGCGAAAATGTTGGTACTACGATCACGACAGAAATTGCTTCTTGGGCTGGCAATAGTGCATCGAAAAAGGCAGCCAGGATACATGTGCTATTTAATGTGATTGGGGTTCTCTGGGTACTGCCATTCTTACCATTTATACTGCCATTCTTAGCGTGGATGATGAAAGATTGGATTGGCATTGGTGACCCGTTCACAGACACAAAAGCAATGCCAATGGGTCTGTCCCTTTTCTATACTTTATTTAACCTGGTCAATGCCGTGATCTTCATGGTGCTCTTACCCGAGCTAATCCGGCTAGCTTCCCGAACCGTAAAAAGCAAATCTGATGGGCAGCGAAAATTATTTTTTATTGATACAGGAAGCAATACGGCTGATCTATCCCTGCCAATAGCACGCCAGGAAATTCTTCAACAATGTCAACGTGTCCGCCATCTCAATACTATTCTAAACCGGATAACCAATTATTCATCAGAAGCTGATTTTCATAATCAAATCAAACTAGCCAACGATTATCTCAAAACACTCAATGAAAACCAGGAAGCCATCAATGAATATCTGACTGGCATGGTCGAAGACAGAAGTTCACTACTGACATCAAAACAAATTAAAAGCCTGCTTAACATCAGCCTTTTGGTCGATCATCTTCGCACAAAATATGAACGGGTATATCAACTTCTCGGCGATAAACGTCAACAACGTATTTGGTTTGGTCCCACTCAACGCTCTATTCTGCTCCATCGGATCAATGATGCCAATGTGATGTTGAAAAGTTGTATTCAAATGTTACAAACGAATTCGATCAACAGGAACCAATGGAAAGGCCTGACCTATGATCTCAGTGAAAAGGACCAGGACTATCTCGACTATGAACGTGAGTTGATGCGCGAGCTCGAGAGAGGCGAAATGAAACTTTCCTCTGTTGTGATGTACTATCGGATGTCGCAGTATATGGACAGCATCAATGAAGCACTTCGGAATATATTAAGTGAACTGGTGGATGAGCCGCTAATGCACAAAACTGTAAATGCATGACAATATTAATTTATTCTAAACCCTAAAAAGTCAAACCTTAAAAAATTGCCCGAAGTCTTAGACTACGAACATCTTTTCTCTATTTTTTTAGACTCAGCATTTTACCCTAAAATCTTTCAGCTACGATCTTAATACAATCCAAAATCGAAAATCGAAAATTTTTTTTTAATGCAGGTCAACCCAACCCTGATTATTGACTAACGCTTTTATTCTGAAATCCATATCATCAAGGGGTGCAGGATCAAAAGCAAGAGAACTGGAATTATAATAAAATAAATTTCCTCCCGCATGCTGACCTGGAGGTGAACCGTTACTGATCGTGACGCCAATGAGATCAGAGGAAATTATCGTAGGGGAAATAATTATATAATATGTTGCGCCTGTATTTAACAGAAAACCCGGAGGCATGTTAATTGTATTCCAACCGAGCGAATTTAATACAACCTGGGCCTGTGTCAGAAACGTACCAGTACCCGGCGTGTTTCCAACAAATAATTGGACAGTCATATTAAATCCGGGAGTCAGACTACTTACGTTAAATTCAACTGCCTGCATGATCCCCGAATGTAACGGTGTAAATGTTTGTGCAAGGTAATTCACATTGACACCATCGTTTCCTATAAAATATGTTGCTGAAGTGACTTCACTTTTAGCCACTACGGTCGTTCCTGAATCTCCTACAAAACCCTGAAATTTTTGAGAATCCGTATTGTAGATTATCATGCCTTCTGCACCATCCAATGCATCTCTTTGCTCAGTTGTCATTCTGGGCAACAGTAAAGCTCCGGTCGTAGATTTAATTTCAAGTGCAGCTGAAGGACTGGGGGTTGATGAACCAACACTCATATGTTTTGAGCCCTTATCATATAAAAATGCAGGATCAGCGCCGGAAATACCACCATCATTGAAGTTGATTTGCATATCAGAACCAGCCACAGATCCGGGAGGTCCAGGAGGTCCTTGTGGCCCTGGGTTACCTGTATCGCCCTTGACTCCTTGTATGCCTTGCGGTCCTGTTGGTCCTGGATCTCCGGTATCTCCTTTCTCCCCTTGCGCACCAGTTGCTCCGGTTTCACCAGGGTCACCTTGAGGACCAGGTTCACCCTGAGGACCAGGATCGCCCTGAGGGCCTGTTTCTCCCTGATCACCTTTGGGGCCATCAATACCTTGTGGACCCTGTGGACCTTCTACTCCACCATTAGCTGCGTACAAGGCATAAGGTACACTCAACAATTCGCTTGTACCTGTGATAGAATAATTGGTTCCACCGGCTGGATCAGTTTCTGATTTGATAAAATAAGGACCTGCACTCCAATCAATATCTGTAATACTTCCACTTATCGCCGTGCCTTCTCCAATCTTAAATGTGGCTAATCCATTTGAATTTGTTGTCGTGAGATGAGATTCTTCAAAAACCGGAACTCCATCTTCGGATCCCTGGAGCACACTAATCTTCACCCTTATGATGTGATCAGTTACAAGATCATTAGAGACATCCCTGATGACCGCCTGGTAGCTCATCTTTTGCGGTGACTGGGCACCTAACCTGGAAACAAATGAGCATGAAAAAAACAAAAATGCTATTAATACGGAATACTGATGCTTCATCACTTAATTTGTTTTAAATAATTTAAACGTCCTGAATTCGGCATCGTTTTGTTTGACGCGCAACAAATATATGCCACTTGTAAATTCTTCCATCGAAACTACTGTCAATACATCATTGATTCCTTGTGTTGCCAGAAGCTTACCATTGATGTCATATAGTGCATATGAAAATTTATTTTTTGGTAATGTCATTGATTCTACGTCCAGTTTTAGATTTATAGCCACTTTCACTGGATTTGGAAATGCATTTATGCTAAAGGTAGATTCGGGTTCATCAGTTCCGACCATGATGATAACCAAAGGCTGCTGCACTCCGAGACTTATTCGTCCTGAATCGCTGCTAAAATTAGCATAATCCACTTGCCCTATGGAGTAAGAAACAGATCCTCCGACACCGCCGGCATCCTTACCCGTAGTAAGAAGAGCCTGCTGCGCATGAATTTTTATAAAGCTTAAAGTAAAAAATACAGTAATGACAACTAATGTCTTGATATTGTGCATATTAGGTTAATAAATTAATTCTGAATTTGCCGCCATTTGTATATACCCACATCATTAAGTACACGGACGGAAATCTAAATTTACAATTTTAGATTTTTATTCTGGAGATGGTATTTGATGCCACTCGTTTAGCCTGATGAATTTAAAGAATAAAGAATTAGCAATTTCACATTTTTGGAACCACCCAATTCGTAAAAAATTGCAAAGAATCGGGATTTCGCATTGCATCACGATTAAGTGAATCATCTACTTTCATTCCCATCAGAATTTTCTTCACCGGGGCTTCCATCTTTTTCCCGCTTATCGTATAAGGTATATCATTTACCATGATCACATCATCAGGCACATGACGAGGCGTACATTTTGTTTTCAATAAAAATGCAATTCGCTTTTTCAATTCATCATCAACAGAAAACCCATGGCGAAGCTTTACAAAAAGAGGCATAAAATGTTTCCCTCCTTCCAATTCAAGATTTACAATGAGGCTGTCTTCTATTTCAGGAATTTCATTTAGTACACGATAGATTTCAGCAGTCCCGATTCTTATACCATGCCGGTTGAGCGTTGCATCAGAACGTCCATAGATAACTACCCCACCTGTTTTCGTTATTCTGACCCAATCACCATGACGCCATACACCAGGAATATCCTCAAAATAACTTGCCTTATAACGTTTTTTATCAGGGTCATTCCAAAAATAAATCGGCATTGAAGGCATTGGTTTTGTGATCACCATTTCCCCAAGCGAATCAATGACAGGTTGTCGCTTGTCATCAAAAGCAAACAGACTGCATCCAAGGGCTCTTGCCTGAATTTCACCTTTCACTACATCCTTTTCTATAACCCCGCCGACAAATGCGGTGCATACATCCGTTCCACCACTCATTGAACATAACCAAATCCGCTCATGTACTGCATTATACACCCATTCAAATGCCTCAGGCGGAAGCGGTGATCCTGTTGAACCAATACTCCGCATCGTCTCCAGTGCATATTCCTTACCAGGCATTATTTTTTCCTTCATACATGCAATAAGGAAAGGGGCACTTGTTCCAAAGTGATGAATTTGAAATTCTTCAGCAAGTTTCCATAACCCGGAAAGATCAGGATAGGAAGGACTCCCATCATATAGCACAATTGTAGCCCCTAAAAGCATTGAGCCCTGAAGAAAATTCCACATCATCCAGCCTGTCGTCGTATACCAGAAAAACTTCTCTCCTGCATGTACATCATTGTGAAATGCAAGATATTTTAGATGTTCGAGCAGGCAACCTCCATGTGAATGTGTAATAGCCTTTGGAGCACCTGTAGTTCCTGATGAAAAAAGTATCCATAACGGATGACTAAATGGCACCGGTAAAAAAACAGGCCTACCTTCTCCACTTTCTTTCAGGTTACTGTATATCGTTATATCATCTTTTTGAATTGATAAGGAGGTTCCTGTATACTCAATCAGAAGCGTATCTCTAAGCGTAGGCAATAATTCAATTATAGATGTTATTTCATTTGTTCGGCTAAATGTTTTCCCATTGTAATAGTATCCATCCGCCGTAATAAACAACACAGGTTCAATTTGTGCAAACCGGTCTACCACACTGCTAATACCGAAATCCGGAGAACAACAAGACCATACAGCACCCAAAGAAGCAGCAGCCAAAAAGGCAAATGTGGCCTCTGGAATATTCGGGAGAAAACCTGCGATCCTGTCCCCTGCTTTTACCCCATGCTTTAAATAATAGGATCTTACTTTCGAAACCTCTCGCCACATATCATCGACAGAAATGGAACGGCGATCACCATTTTCCGAAGAAAAAAATATGGCTGTTTGCTGACCTGACATCCCTTTTTGAATCTGTTCCGCATAATTTAAAGTAGCTCCTTCGAACCAATTCATGTCTGGCATTTCGCCACCTGATAAAACACTGGTGTAGGGGGTATGCAATGTGACATTGAAAAAAGAAATGATTGTCTCCCAAAAAATTTCCGGCTGATCTATTGACCATTTCCAAAGTGATTCGTAGTCATTCGTTTCAGGATAATGATTTTCCTTTAGCCATTGACGATATTCATGGAGACGTGAAGAACTGATATCTTCTGCAGAAGGCTTCCAGAGTGTATCATTGACAGGATTCATATATATTGGGCTTTAAGGTAAAACAAAAAACAATATAGCCTTAGCTACTGATTCGGATCCAGGTATGATTAGTTTATTAGAAGAGATTATTCATGAGCAATTCTTACTCCACAAAGAATATCCTAAATTGCGGCAATGATCAAACCTATTAATAAAATACTGGTCGCCAATCGAGGAGAGATTGCGGCACGGATCATGCGTACCTGCAAGCGTCTCAATATCAAAACTGTCGCCGTATATTCTGATGCTGATCGCAAAAGTCCACATGTATTGTTGGCAGACGAATCTGTATTCATTGGTCCTTCACCTTCAAGGGAATCATATCTCAATGCAGAGAGAATCATAAATGCGGCACTGGATACAAAAGCTGACGCAATTCATCCCGGATACGGTTTTCTGAGTGAAAATGATGTTTTTGCCCGTGCTGTAGAAAAAGCAGGTATAATTTTCATCGGTCCTTCTCCCGAAAGTATACACACGATGGGCAATAAACTTGCAGCAAAAGAAGCTGCAAAAGAGTTCAGGATTCCTTTAGTACCTGGATCCGAAAGTGCCTTAGCTGACCTTAAGGAAGCGATTGATGTGGCTAAACAAATCGGCTATCCTCTCCTTGTCAAAGCAGCAGCAGGTGGTGGTGGCAAAGGAATGCGCATCGTTCATTCCGAAGCCGAACTGGAATCACAGGTCGAACGAGCTATGAGTGAAGCTTTATCATCATTCGGCGATGGTTCGGTTTTTATTGAAAAATATGTATCCTCCCCAAGACATATCGAAGTTCAGGTTCTTGCAGATCAATTCGGTCATTGCATTCATCTTTTCGAAAGAGAATGTTCTATCCAGCGCAGACATCAGAAAATAATAGAAGAAGCCCCATCATCCATTCTGACCCCGGAGAAAAGAGAAACAATGGGCCAGGATGCAATCCGTGTGGCCCAATCATGTCAATACAGAGGTGCTGGTACAGTAGAATTCCTACTCGACGACAAAGGGAATCATTACTTTCTGGAGATGAATACACGTCTGCAGGTAGAACATCCTGTGACCGAATTTATTACAGGTCTCGATCTTGTAGAATGGCAGATAAGAATAGCTGAAGGAAATCCTCTCACCATTCAGCAAAAAGATCTGACGATTAATGGACATGCATTAGAATTACGCGTTTATGCAGAAAATGCGCTGAAAGGCTTCAGCCCGTCTACAGGAAAACTCATCAGGTACCGTCACCCATTGGGAAATGGCATCCGGGTTGATGACGGATATAGCGAAGGAATGGACATTCCTATCCACTATGATCCGATGATAAGCAAATTGATTGTTCATGCCCCCTCAAGAATCGAAGCCATTGAAAAAATGAGCAGCGCTATTGATGCATATCAAGTCCATGGCGTTGAAACTACACTTGCATTTGGAAAATTTGCAATTAATCACCCTGATTTTATAACGGGAAATTTTGATACCCATTTCGTTGACCATCATATGGCTGAATTTATTTCGGCACAAAAAGAATCTAATTTTTTACTGGCCAGGTTTGTTCAATGGCTTGATCAGAAAAGAAGCGCTCAACTTGTATTGCCTGAAATGGGTGAATGATTTTTCGAAATGATTTTCACAAATCATTCAATAGTTTTTTTACCGGAAATTATCTTAATCCACTTTGACAATCAGGAAAGTGTTTCAAAAGAATCTATATAGACCGGCTCACCCCACATCATTGTAGTTTCAACATCGGCAGGCCGAACTTTACAGGTTACATTTGCGCCGTCTTTCTTTAATTGGTTAGGCATGTTCAATGGAAGAAATTTTCGCCCTGAATCGTCGATAATTCCGTATGCACCACCTTCTATGTTAATGCGGACTACTTTACCATTTATTTTCATGGAGATAAAAATACGATTCCAAAAATGAAAATTCTAATGGAATATTAATCGCCCAAACGCGGATTCAATTTCTGGGAGTATAAGCACAATCAATAATGCATTAATTTCTGTTGAAGAATTAAATTAATGAGATCCTGTATTTCAAACTTTTATCAAGTCCTTAACGACGTAAGGCAGGTGAACCATTGAAAGATATGAACATGACTGGAGAATCGAAAATGAATTCTTATTCTGCAATTGTTTTTGTAAAATGATATTGAAGGTTTTCCAGCATTTTCTGCTGTGCCATAAGTTGCTGTGAAATGGAATTTGTATTCACTTGTGTTGATGGCGGATCAAAATGTGATGTGAGTTTCATTCGCACTTTCCAAACTTCAAGAATTTCTTCTGCAGGGATTGAATATGGACTGTATTCTTCATTGTCAGAAATGCAATCAATCATTTTATCGGTTTTGATTCGATTGCAGATTCTTTTTATTATAACCTCCTGATGAGTGACGATAATGTAGAGCTGCTGATTCTTTATGGCTTGTTCCCAATAGCGAGGCTCAATAAAGGCCGCAATAACGACATCATTTGGCCTGAAGGATGGCTCCATACTTGTACCAGCTATTTCAAAAGACCTGTAGCTTCCAGACCTGAATTGCGGATCAGGAAGTTGGTAAGAAGGAAGATCCTGTATATACGTTGGTTCATCAAGTAGCTTTCCATAACCTGCCTGCGCAGGATAAGGAACGTGAACGATACGCTCTTCACCTTTCTGATCAAGCACCACGGTTAGGTTTCTGAGTCGAAGCCCATCATCGGGTTGTGCCCCTGAAAAAAGATTACCACTACCTGTAAATAAATAATGGGGGTTAAAATGGTAAGTATCCACCGCCTTTTCAATCAATTCTAGAGGGACGTCCCGCCGATTACCAATCATTTCGGAGATACCCTGTGCATGATAACCCACAGATAAAGCAAAATGTCGTTTAGACCTTACCTTACCCTCACCTACGAGTTTATCAAGGCATTGGAGAAATCTCTTTGTAACTTCTGATATTACCATCGCGCGGGGTAAATATATATAAAAACTTAATGTGTAGGTCTCTAATATTAAAAAAATTACCTATTACATGAAGATTCCATGTATACTTTACCGATATGGTATGTTTCAGCTATGAAAAGCAGAATTCTAAAATTATATCCAGTCCTGAAATGAAAAATATTTTGATTTTAATAAGTGGGTAAGCATAGGAGCTAGAAGCAGGAAAAAACAGGACGTGAATCCAGTATTTATATTCCTTGTATTTTTTTAATGTCATTGTAATAATCTGATTTATAACTATTTATAAAATATTATTAAAGTTTAGGCCGTTTAATTTTCTACTACATCCAAAGGCAAAAACTTATGTTTTATCTAGTTAAGCGAAGAATTAAAAGCTAATCTAAAATGATTTCAACCAGGACTGAACCAATCTACTACAAAATTGTATAGTTTAATATATACTTTTTTGTAACAGAATGACGAACTTTATACCCGCAACAGGATACAGAACATGAGTGATGACAGCATGCAGACCCTTGAGGTCCACACACAAAGTGAGTATAAATATGGCTGGTCCACCCTTCTGGACATGGATACCTTTCCTAAAGGTCTCTCAGAAGAAACTGTACGGGCTATCAGCCTGAAAAAAGAAGAGCCAGAATGGCTACTCGAATGGCGTCTCAAAGCTTACAGGCATTGGCTCACCATGAAGGAACCTGACTGGGCAAATGTCCACTATCCTCCTATTAACTACCAGGATATCATCTACTTTGCTGCCCCAAAGAAAAAATTAAACTCGATCGATGAGGCAGATCCAGAGCTACTCCGTATGTTCGACAAACTGGGCGTACCGCTTGAAGAAAGAAAAATCCTTGCAGGAGTAGCAGTTGATGCGGTGGTAGATAGCGTTTCAGTCACGACCACTTTTAAAAAAGAATTATCTACGCTCGGTATCATATTCAGTTCATTCAGTGAGGCGGTAAAAGAACATCCAGAACTCGTAAAAAAATATCTGGGTAGTGTAGTGCCCTATACAGACAATTTCTTTGCTACGCTCAACTCAGCAGTTTTCAGTGATGGGTCATTTTGTTATATCCCGGCAGGTGTACGATGCCCGATGGAACTTTCCACTTATTTCAGAATCAACGCAGCTAATACAGGTCAATTCGAACGAACGCTGATTGTGGCTGAAAAAGGAAGCTATGTCAGTTATCTCGAAGGATGCACAGCCCCAATGCGAGATGAAAATCAATTGCATGCTGCCGTTGTGGAAATCATAGCATTGGATGAAGCTTTCGTAAAATATTCAACCGTTCAGAATTGGTATCCCGGTGATAAAGAAGGTAGAGGAGGCATTTACAATTTTGTCACCAAGCGGGGTATATGTGCAGGTTATAAATCAAAAATTTCATGGACCCAGGTTGAAACCGGTTCTGCGATTACCTGGAAATATCCAAGTGTCATCCTGAAAGGCGATGAGTCCGTCGGTGAATTTTATTCAGTTGCAGTTACGAATAACAGGCAGCAGGCTGATACCGGAACCAAAATGCTCCATGTAGGCAAAAACACAAAAAGTACAATCATATCCAAAGGCATCTCTGCCGGGTATAGCAATAATTCATACAGAGGTCTTGTCAAAATCGGAAAACGCGCCGATGGTGCTCAGAATTTTTCGCAGTGCGATTCACTTCTGATGGGCGATAAATGCGGTGCGCACACATTTCCTTATCTCGAAGTAGACAATCCAAATGCAAGAGTAGAGCATGAAGCCACAACTTCAAAAATAGGCGAGGATCAACTCTTCTATTGTAAGCAAAGAGGACTCAGCGAAGAAGATGCGATTAACATGATTGTCAACGGCTATTGCAAAGAAGTATTTAATGAATTACCTATGGAGTTTGCTGTTGAAGCACAAAAACTATTAGCAATAAGCCTTGAAGGAAGTGTAGGATAAAATTCAAATGACAAACAACTTAATTAAGATAAAAGAAATGAAACCGTTATTGCAAATTTCGGACTTGCATGTTTCCATAGCTGGCAATTCAATTTTGAATGGTCTTAACCTTACGGTCAATCAGGGGGAAGTGCACGCCATCATGGGTCCTAATGGATCCGGAAAAAGTACGTTGGCAAATGTCATCGCAGGTCGCGAAGAATATAAAATTGAATCCGGCTCAATCCAGTATAAAGGACGTGATCTTTTTTCAATGGAAGTAGATGAACGCTCACTTGAAGGAATTTTTCTTGCCTTTCAATACCCTGTCGAAATTCCGGGTGTGAGTAATTCAAATTTTTTAAAAAGTACGATCAATGTACATAGAGTTCACAGGGGACTGTCCGAACTCAACGCGCTTGAAATGCTCAAATACGTCAGATCAAAAATGTCTTCTCTTGAGATGGATCCGGATCTGTTAAAACGATCATTGAACGATGGATTTAGCGGCGGCGAGAAGAAGAGGAATGAAATCCTGCAAATGCTTTTGTTAGAACCATCACTTGCCATTCTTGATGAAACCGATTCAGGATTAGATATTGATGCTCTGCGAATCGTTGCAGACGGGGTCAATCAGTTGAGATCTACTGATAGATCATTTATTGTCGTTACGCATTATCAGCGCTTACTGGCATACATCGTACCTGATTTCGTTCATGTATTATCAAATGGAAAGATTGTCGCTACCGGGGATAAATCATTGGCACTTAAACTGGAAGAAGAAGGATATGACTGGATCAAAGAATCTCCAGCTGTCCCGGCTTAAAGCAAATCAAATGTCAGAACAAGAAAATATAGTTGATCACCTAAGCATCTTATTCCGGAATGCAGAGGCAGGCCTTAATGGCATGTCCGGAAGTGCAATGCATCAATTCCAACGCAAGTCATTTGAAGCTCTTAAAAGTGTTCAATTTCCCGATAAAAAACATGAAGACTGGAGATATACCTCTGTTCAAAAACTAATTTCACCAAAATTTAAATTAGCAGAATATCAACCGACATCTACTGTACCATCCGTACCTGGATTGGATTCGTACGTGATCCATGTCATCAACGGGAAAGTGATGTTGGCTTCTATTGATCCAAGACTGGCCGAACAGGGACTAAGAATCATCCCATTGTATGAAGCATTTGAAAATTCATCATGGAAAGAAGTTTTTGGTGAATTCTTATCCTCTTCAGCTCCATCAGCAAACAGGGCTTTTGAATTACTCAATTTTTCTTTTAATTCCAATGGATTCTTCTTATCTATTCCAAAGAATACAAAAATTGATCTCCCGATTGAAATCAGGATTGTCCATGATGACCCTGAAATTTCATTTTCGCATCCTTTATTTTTTATTCGTTGCGGTATCGGAAGCCAGGTCGAATTGATTGAGCGATTTGAAAATAACAGTCAACCTAAAAACCATACATCAGAAGCTCTTATCAATTCACTCGGCTATTTATATCTTGAAAACAACGCTGTCGTTAGACACATCAAATGGCAGGAACTCCCATCAACACAAAATCTTGTCTATAAATTATTTGTAACTCAACAAAGGGATAGCCGTTTTGAAACTTTCGCTTTTGACAATGGCGGCCTGCTTACCCGGAATAATGTGGAGATCGAATTAGAAGCACAACATACATATACATCCCTTCAGGGGGGCTTCATAGCTACAGGGCAGCAAAGCATGGATCACCAAACGCGAATAAACCACAAAGCGCCACATTGCGAAAGTCATGAACTCTATAAGGGAATCATAGATGATCAGGCAAGTGCTGCCTTCAATGGAAAAGTATTAGTGCACAAAGATGCCCAAAAGACAAATGCTTTTCAGCAAAATGATACTCTGGTCTTATCCAAATTTGCGCTCATGAATAGTAAACCTCAACTCGAGATTTTCGCAGATGATGTGAAATGCAGTCATGGCGCAACAATAGGTCAATTAGATGAAAAGGCTTTATTCTATCTTATGTCAAGAGGCTTACCGGCAGGGAAAGCAAAGCACATGCTGAAAAAAGCATTTATCGCTGAAGTTCTGGACAGAATGCCAAATGAAAGCATGCGAAATTATATTAGTTCACAAATGGGTATTGGAGAATGAGTCTCATGTCTTTCGGCACGGAAATAAAACCATTTGATGTAAATGAAATACGAAAGGAATTTCCTATTCTCAATCGTACGGTCAACAATCATCCATTAGTATATCTGGATAATGCCGCATCAAGTCAGAAACCTGAATTTGTACTAAACAAAATTGATTTTTATTACCGGCACCTGAATGCAAATGTGCACAGAGGCGTACATCAACTGAGTCAGGAAGCAACAGATGCATTTGAACAGGCAAGACAACAGATTGCAAAATTTATAGGAGCGAAATCGGATGCAGAAGTCATCTTTACCCGCGGAACCACGGAGTCAATAAACCTGGTGGCTTATACATTTGGAATGTCACAATTGAAAGAGGGTGATGAAATTATTCTCTCAGCTCTTGAGCATCATTCAAATATAGTACCGTGGCAAATGATTTGTGCATTAAAAGGTGCCCATATAAAAGTCATTCCCGTATTTGATGACGGATCACTTGACATCAATTGGTTAGCAAAAGCAATAAATGATAAAACCAAACTTGTTGCTGTTGCACATGTAAGCAATGTATTGGGAACTATAAATCCTGTTCAGCAAATAATTCAAATCGCTCATCAACATGGAGTACCTGTTCTGCTTGATGGTGCACAGGCCACACCTCATATGGTGATTGATGTATCAGCTTTGGATGTAGACTTTTATGTTTTTTCAAGTCATAAAATGTATGGCCCTACAGGTATCGGCATTTTATATGGAAAATCAAGTTGGTTAAATATATTACCTCCCTGGCAGGGAGGAGGTGAAATGATCGATCAGGTAAAATGGTCAGGCACGTCATACAATAAGATCCCATTTAAATATGAAGCCGGAACTCCAGACATTGCAGGAGCTATCGGGCTCGCTTCCGCTTGCGAATATATTTCCTCATTCGACAGAGGAGCTGTGATACAATACGAGCAATTGCTTTTAAACACCTGCACACAGGCAATGGGTACTTTACCAGGTGTCATCCCTGTCGGACAGTCACCTGAAAAAGCATCTGTCTATTCATTTAATATTAGAGGCCTGCATCCATATGATGTTGGCTCAATACTTGATCAGCAAGGCATCGCAGTTCGTACAGGCCACCATTGCACACAACCGCTGATGGACCGCTTCCAAATCCCGGGAACAGTACGCGCTTCATTTGCGATGTACAATACAGTTGAAGAGATTGAACAGCTTGTAAAGGCTACGCACAAGGCAATCAAAATTCTGTCATGATGCAAGCTCAGGTTTCCGCCATATCAAAAGAACAGGAACAGGTTATTGAAGAGTTTTCGCAATTCTCGGATTGGACAGATAAATATGAATACCTTATTGATCTGGGAAAAGCATTACCACCTTTGCCCGAAAAATATAAGACAGATCTTTTTGCCATAAAAGGATGTCAATCAAAAGTATGGCTTCAGGCAGAAGTCAAGGAAGGAAGACTTTACCTGAATGCCGACAGCGATGCTTTTATAACAAAAGGAATTATAGCATTACTTATACGTGTGCTCTCGGGTCAGAAAGTTGAGGATATAGCTAATGCGGATCTTTTTTTTATAGATGAAATCGGGCTAAAAGCCCATCTGTCCCCTACCCGATCTAATGGATTAAAAAGTATGGTACAGCAAATTAAATCCTATGCACGCCACATTCCCGATCATCCTACGACAATCCAACAAACAGGAACAGATCAGAAAAGAGAATTGATGATCCAAAAAGTTAAAGAAGTTTTTGATCCTGAGATTCCCGTTGACATCTGGGAACTTGGATTAATCTATTCCTTAGACATCGACGAGCAGGGAAAAGTAAATATCACGATGACATTGACTTCTCCTGCGTGCCCCGTAGCAGGAAGTTTACCTATCGAAGTGCAGGAGAAGTTATTATCACTTGATTTTGTAACTGATGTTGAGCTCAAGTTAGTATGGGAGCCGGCGTGGACAAAATCCAAAATGAGTGATGAAGCAAAGATGGCCCTGGATATGTTTTAATAAAATTAATGAATTATGAAAATTTCAGCTACAGACGAATACAGCTTAAGAATATTGCTACAAATTGCACGCGCTCATCCTGAGGAAGGCCTTAATTTGTCACAAATCAGCGAACTGGAAAATATATCCCAGGCTTACGCTGCAAAAATTACAAGATCGCTTCGCATGGCAGGCTTTATCCAGAGCATGCGTGGACATAAAGGTGGATATATTCTGGCTATGTCTCCAAAAGATATTCGTATCAACCAGGTTTTGAAATCACTTGGAGGTGCCATATACAGTGACAAATTCTGTGGCAAACATTCCGGAAATCTTTCCCTGTGTACAAATTCTGTTGACTGCTCTCTCAGATCTCTTTGGACAATAGTTCAACTCAGCATGGATAATCTTCTTGACAAGATCAGCATTTATGATCTTCTAAAATCAGAGACACAGGTCAATCAAAATCTTGCTAAAATATCAGAGCACATCCTTTATGTCCAGCATCAATAAATAATATTTGCATGGCGTGAGTTGCAAACTCATTTGGTGAAATGCCATCAGAAGTCTGAATGTAAACATTCAATATTACAACAAGATGGAAATATGGCTATGTCTTAGTTGTACTGAATAAAACAACTTCCGCTTAAGGTAAACTGACTGGCAGGTTTGTTTCTGATCAGATACTGACCCGTCGGTAAAAGTGTGTTTCGATAAACTTTTACGCCTATTAACTTAAGTGTTCCAAGGTTATTAAAAGCGGCTCCATCATTTCCTGTTGTGGCTATTCCGCTTATTATATCCAGGTCTTTAAATTCAATAGTCTTGTTGGCAGCGATGTCAAACAAACCTGGTAAGTTGGATTTTATTTTTATCCGCGGGGTGATATTTGACCGGATATATAAATTCTTACTCAGTAAAATTTTTGTTGAAGTGATCAGAATTGTAGTATTAGCCAACGAAGCGTGAAATGTAATTGTATCTCCGGAAAGTGCACAATTGATGGCATCTCGAAGAGATCCTGTACCCGCATCATTATCATTAGTCACTAACAAATTGCAACTGCTACCAGTTCCTACAGTAATGTATTGCTGACAATATGAATGGTTACCACAACTATCTGCAGCAGACCAGATCCTTGTGATCAGGTTTGATTGCGGACAGACTCCCCCGGTTTGCACGTCTGAATATGTTATTACAGGTGTGCCGGCTATACAATAATCAGCAGAAGTTGCTGTGCCCAAAACTGCTGGAAGGGTTGAGTCTCCACAGGATATGGTTACACTCGCAGGGCAGGTAATAGGTGGCGCACAATTATAAAAAGGTGCCATTGTGGTGTTCATAGGATGACCATAAGGAGGCGCTCCACTACCTGTGTAAACCCAATTCAACGGAATAGTATTCTCAGTAGACGGTAATGATCCACCGCTTGGATTGACAAGTGTAATAACAATACCATCATTACCGGGAAGGAAGCCTCCATTTGAAGGGACCAACTCTAAATCGCCGATGACTGCGGCGTAGAAATTGCTGTAATCTGCATTAGGATCATCAACATGAAAGACAATAGAAAACAACTTAGTCCATCCGTTCGTAGAAATATAGATCGGAGTAGCATTCGTGGATGTTTTTTGCATTGCTCCATTGACATAGTCTGCCACAATGGTTGGAAAACCAAACCATGAAGTCCCGACATTCACTGACGTTACACTCGGAGGACTCGGGGCTACTGCACCATAAGAAGAAGGAAAATTCTGAAACCTTACAAATTCCAAAAGATTGTCATCATACCAAAACCTGACATTCATTCCGAATATCTCCTTATTTGCAGTATTGGATTGAAATTCCACGTCAACAATATACCTTGAAGTATCGCAATAATAACGTGGGTTAGAAAAGCGAACGGTGATGACCGGATCAACCATCATTGCTTCATTCTCTGCATCTCCTATGCAAGGGCTCGCTGAATTTAGATGGGAAAGCTCACCTGATACCTTTATCATAGGATCTGTTCCGGCATGCAGAGATTGCAAAAACATAACAACTATCAGCGGTATAACAATTAAAATAAAATACCTGTATAATGGACATGTATCCATCACACGACTTTGAAGCTGTGTTTTAGGAGAAAACACACTCCTTTTGAGACTCGTTAACAATGCCATAATTTAGTTTGTTCAGATTAAAGAGTTTCATTCATTAGGGCTGGCTTGGGTGTCAACTCCTTTTAATCTAATTGCTTTTCATTGGTTCATTACGCCAGGGGGGCAAAAAAGCAACTCTAAGATAATTCATGTACAACATATTTTATTCCGTAAAATAGTTTTTTGAACTTTCTTTCCTATGTAGAAACATTGGAAAACCATAAAAGATTTGTTTGAAAAATGACCTGAAAGCACCCTTGGCCTAAAGTTCTATTACATTAAACTATTTTATATTTATAAAATGTTCATTAACAGGATATAATAAATTAAAATTCAAAGTTCGATGTATCATTTTGAATTTTCTTTTATATAATTTTAATTAATATGCTCTTTGACCCTGGTCGGGTTGACACCAAAAAAAACTTATTTTTTCTGAAAAAATTTCATGTCTCCCACTGAAAGTGGGTTATCTGGTTTATCCCGGATTTTGAAAAGTATCCCATTTTACCAAAAATTGGAATGCTGGGAACTACAATTAATAGGAATCGTTCTTAGTGACCTGACCCGGGAATGAATAGACTTAGTACATTTCAATGAGACAGTTACCACTTAACATGAGATTACTGTCTGCCATATTCCGGATTAAAAACTGACCGGAAGGAAGACCAGGATTGCGTAAGACATGGATATCATGAAGCTTAAGACTTCCATAATTTTCAAAAGCAGCTCCTGCATTTCCGGATATCGTCAACCCGCTTGTGATATCAACCTGATCGAATTCAATAAGTAAATTACCAAGGATTTTAAATAAGCCAGGAATCTGAGAAGAAATGACAACTCTGGGAGTTAATGTTGACAATATGGTTAACCTCTTACTTATTTCGATCCTGCCTGAAGTAATCAGTATGGTCATTCCCGAAAGCGTATTTGAAAAACGTATTGTGTCACCATCCTCTGCACAGGCGATGGCCGCACGTAAAGATCCTGGTCCGGCATCAAGTGTATTCATCACTACTAAATTGCACCCCGAACTTTCCACAAAATAATTCGAATCGTCATGCTCACCTATAATAATTTGAACCTGAATCGTATCGTCATGCAGATCAACATTAGTGGGTACATCAAGATCTTCAGTATAATCATAATCCATCACTGAAGTATAATTTAATGGTTGTGTCTCTGCCAATACATAATGGCCTAAAGGAACAAGCGGGAATGAATAAAACCCTATTGCTGAAGTTGTTTGTGTGGCGATAGGTGTTGTATTGTCAGCATGTCCATCCGCATTCGCATCACTAAAAAGGTTTATCGTAACACCACCTATCCCTTCGTTTGTACCCGGAACTCCATTTGCATCCGCATCATCAAATACGTAACCGGATATATCTCCTGGCCCAAGACTTTCAGTAAAATTATTTCCGCCATCCGTCAATGAAGGATGAACGGTAACGGGAATAATATTATCCAGAGAATCAATGTTAGGAACAATATCGCCATCAGGAGTTATATCTCTGTCATTAAATGAAACATACCCACTGGGCTGAATCTCTACAAGAACATAATTTCCGGGAGTGACCAATGTCATAGAATAATTACCTGTACCAGATACCGTATTCTTTGATATAACCCATATCGTATCGTCAGGCATTCCATCATAATTATTATCTGTGTACAATCTGACAGTTACACCTCCAATCCCTGTTCCTTCTGCAGTCTTTACTGACCCTGTAATATTTGAGGGACACGAAGTGATCGTAAACATTACTGACGAACTATCAGAACATTGAGCCCCAGGCTCATTGGGCATTATGACAAGTTTGACTGTTTTGGTGCCGGTACTCGTATAATAAACATCATGTGGACCATACCCTACAGCAGAGGAAGGAACAGCGCCCGCCCCGAATGTCCATGTATACGTTGCGCCCGATATTTGCGGCTGGACAGGTTGAAATGTCCTTGTAGCAAAGTAACATGTACCTGAAGCGGTTTGATTTATAGACGAATTTGGATATGGATTTATTTTTACACTGCTTACCTGCCCGGATAAAATTGGACATCCCGTTTTTTGAATATCCATTGTTATTACAGCCCCATTTGCCTGATTATTTGTTGTCGTAACATAACTCACAGTATGTGGTCCTAAACCAATGCCTGATGCAGGACTTGATCCGCTTCCAAAATCCCATGAATAGGTTAACGCGCCAAGAGGTATGGCACTTATCTGAAAAGTAACACTACCATTTGCACAGATTGTATCCGGAACGATCACAGGCAATTGTGTAGGACATTTTATATCGATAAAATTGTTGTCACTGTCATTTTCTGCCGCAGTTAAGTTAACGGGTATTTGGTTATCCGGTCCATCAGCACTATCATCTCCATCCGGATCCGGTGTTACATCATAATCTGATAATTCACCATAGGAAGAAGGTTGTATTTCAACTAATATATAACTACAAGGTCTGATTTGCTGAAAACAGAATTGACCGGTACCCGCACTTGAAAATAATGTAGCCACTAGCGTATCCAAGCCATCATATATCTGGTTGTTATTCACATCCGCTACCAATTTGATTTCAACACCGACCATTGGTTGCCCAAGATCATCATGCACAGATCCACATATACTTCCTCTGTCGTCAATCACAATTGTCTGCTGACATGTACTGGAATTTCCACAAGCATCAGTAGCTTTCCAGGTTCGTGTGATTTTATTTATGCTGGGACAAACATTAGGAGACAATACATCTGTGAATGTCATTGACAGACCTGAATCACAGTTATCGAGACCTGTTGCATTTCCGGTATTCACCGGCAAGGTACTTCCCGGATATAAAACTGTAATGTTCGATGGGCATGTAATCACAGGCTCGGTTACATCTCTGACATTAATCGTCTGTAAGCAAGTTGTGCTATTTCCACATGCATCAGTTGCTGTCCATTGTCTTGAAATCACATAGGTATAATGAGCACAAGCTGCTGGATTCACGTTTTGTGTAGATGTTTGGCTTTGTACAATCAAAACAGATGAACAATTGTCTGTCGCGGTAGCAACTCCCGTGTTTGCTGATGAATTATCTTCCTGGCAGTTAATAGTAACATTTACCGGACATGTCATCAACGGTGCTGTTTCATCCTTAAAAGTAATAGTAGCAACGCAAGTGCTTGTGTTGCCACAATGATCTGTAGCTTTCCAAGTCCTCGTAATAATATTTTGCGCAGGGCAAACTCCTAAAGTCGTAACATCAGTAAACGTCAAAATTACTGTTGGGTCACAAGCATCAGCGACGACAGGTGTTTCAAATACAGGTGTGGCAGGACAGTAAACAGTGATATTCACCGGACAAGTGATGACGGGAGGCACTGTATCAACAACCGTAATGATTTGAATACATGTGTCTGAAAAATTGCATGCATTTGTAGTGATCCATCTGCGTTCAATGCTGTATTGCTGAGGGCATGAACCGCTTATTTGAGTATCACTATAGGTAATGACGGGGTCACCTGCACAATTGTCACTTGATGAGGCATATCCTGTATTGACAGGACTTATTGATTCACCACATTCCAGGATTCTGCCTGATGGGCACGTGATGTAAGGAGAACAATCACGTGTGAGTGTCGTACAGTTATTAGATATGGGAATTCCGTACGGAGGTGAACCATCCCCTATGTACATCCAGTTAAATTGAACGACATCTTCCGTGGCTGGTAATGATTCATTACTGTTTATGGGATCTACAATAGTGATGACCAAGCCATCGTCCCCTGACAAATATCCATGACGAAATTCTCCATTTGAGATGAATTGCTCTAAATCCCAAACTAACGATGGGCAAAAACTTTGCAAATTTGGATTTGGGTCATCGATGTGAAAACATATCTGGAATAATTTAGTCCAATTGGCTGTATCCAAATAAGTCAAAATTCCCGGATCAACGACTTGAACTGCTCCATTTACAAAATCTGCAGGACCATTAAAATTAAATAATGCTGAACCTGCAAATGAACTGGTCAAAATAATTGGTGGGTCTGGTGCTACCGGCCCATATCCTCCCTGAAAATCCGAAAATCCGATCAACTCCAAAATGCTGTCTGGATAAAAAAACCGAACATTAATCCCAAAAATCTGAACATCCGGGGTATCCGAACGAAATTCTACATCTACACAATATTCGTTTGAACAATTAAATGAAGGATGAGCAAACCTGGCGGTAATAACAGGAATCTGAGAAGAAAGCTGTGAAGTGAATCCTAAAAACAGCAAATAAAAAGCGAATGGAAAAACGCTTTTTGGGATCCAATGCCGGGATAAAATTAAATTGGCTCCCACTACCTTTGAAATGAAAAGCGCTCCAGGACGGAAGAAAAATATAGCAACAAATTTTACAACAAAAGAAACCTTAGAGCTAAGTAATGAGTCATGCTTTATGTAAAAGTCACCCCGATGCAAGTCAATATCATGAGTCTTTAATTTCATTAAGTTCTTTTATAAAGTACCTGCTATTGGGTTTTACCAGGCTATAATGGGTTTTGGGCTATTTGATCATTTTTTAAAAATTCCTTCAGAACATACTTTCTAATCTTGAGGATGTTGCTGGTTCTTATTCAAATTTCATGCCTATGATCAATTTATTCGCTAAATACGCTGCCAAATCCTACTATCCCATTAGAACGAAATAGTTCAACTCAAATTAACAGCCTTCTTTTCAAATCTAAGTTTTACACAGATCATATTCATGAAATTAAATCAAATATGTATGTATTTGATAACCAATATATTCAATAAAACCGTCTGAATTAAAGAGGAAATAAAACTGAAATATTGTGTCCAAATAGTTGGAGTTTTCAGTTTCTTATCTTTATGGGGTTCAGAGCAGAAGGCAAATATAAATCAATTTAACCTTAAGATTATCAGGACAATATAACATTTATTTCACGCGGAGGAATCACTTTTATCAAGGTGTGATAATTTTCAAAATGGAGATTCCCCCTTCGCCAAAGCAATAGGCGATATAGATACCGGAACGTAAAGGTAGTGAGTCGCTCCATTGATTGCTTTCAATTTTGAATGCATATATGTTCTGGCCAGAAATTGATATAACGTTGATATTCCAATGCTGACTTGCATCGGAATCAACGAGCAATCTCGATTCAGACGGATCATATCGAAGTACAGTACTTGCTTTATTTGTTTCAATTACGGAGACACTATTGCAATCCGTTTGGAGAGGACAGTAAGCCCTTTTCGCAAGCGTGCAATCCAAAACGAACGGGTTCTTCTTCCCACTCTGGTACGTCGAAATTCTGTCATTTCGAAGATTTTCAAAATCATCTACAGGATCTTCTTCCTGCCATTGACACAATGAAGTTCTCTGTTGTTCAAAAAAATCAGGATCAGCAATGATTGCATCATCTCTATATATAGTCCAAAAATAAAACATGGCTCTGGCGATATCCCCTTTTACAGATTCCCTCGGTTCGAAATTGCCGGTTTTGAATTCACTATAGGCATTGATATTTACAGTAGGCTTAGTTGTCATTACCTGACCGAGATAATACCATTTTGAAGTAGCATCATCATTGATATCTGAATATGGAAAATCACCCCTGTCTGAATTGATTGCAACTCTTGCCGGAAATAAATTATACATATTCATTTGACCATCCGTGCCATCACCTGCACCTTTTGCCTGTGGCCAGCCATGTTCAAGGTTGATAGATTCAACTTCATTGCCACTTCCAAATACCCATTGTGAAGGATCAACTCCTGCAGGTAAATAGTGGGAAAGGCCCGAATAAATACACTTTACCGAATCATTTTGAATGAATACCCTGGCATAAAGAGTATCCTTCGCCTGCGAAAAAGTGAGCAATTGGGTAGGTTTGTACTCAGTGCGAATAGCATCCGCCAGCTGCTCGCCTTCAAGTCCGGGAAATAATTGCCCAAATACACTTTGACTTGATAGCATTGCCAGGAGTAAAGACAGCAATGAAAGATTTGTCATCTTCACTTTTTTACAAACTTGTACGTAGATCATGTTTTCGTCCGGGACTGATAAAAATAGTGCACGAAGTTAATTTGATTTTTCAATGAATAAAAAATCCGGATGTGTGTGCAAATCCGGATTTATATTTTCAAAATTCCTTTCAATACTAAAAACTGAAATCGATGTATGATCTTCTGTGAAGCTGCGTGCTGACGGTTCGTGATTTTTTACCAAAAGGGGTTTCTACCCAAACTGTATAATAAGCCGGTTCGAGGTTTTCTATTAAAGCAGCTCCATCAGCATTCGTTTTTATAGCGGGAATAACAGTCCCGGATGCATCAGTTTCGTTGTGATCTCCTGAGTACAATTCCACTTTTGCATTAGCAATGTAGGTTAATGTTTCACCACCTGTGTTGCCACAGCTAAATTCGCATTGATCAGTCCAATGCAAATAGGTAACACTTACCATAATTTCAGATTTATCAGGCTGAAAAGAAGCATCTGAAGTTTGATCCAGGGAATCCTTGGAACAGGACGTCATGCCAAAAACAGCCAGACTGAACAGGAGTAGGTTTTTCATTACCAGGCAGGTTGAAAGTTCTCCTAAATATAACAAAAATGAAATACTGACTACCCTGTCGTAAGAGAATTACATTAACCAAATTGTCGCACCATTTCAACCCTTGACTTTGAAATCAACAGTGATCGTGCCACACTGTTGTTCAATAGTGCTCAGTGTAAACTTAAATTGTAACGCTGCTTTACGGGCAATATCCTTCAATTCTGAATCTGTTGTAGTTGATCCTTTCTGTGTATACTCGGCCTTAAAGACTTTGCCGGTTTTATCCACGCATACACTGATCACCACACGACCAGTTTTTTGGCTTCGATCATTTATCTGTGGTTCATGAACTACACCCCTGCTACCCAATCCGCCTCCTACTCTTCCGCTTCCTTTGCTGATTCCTTCGAGAGCACTTGCGTTCGGATCACCATTTGGATCACCCTGACTTCCGGATTTCCCCGTGTTCCCCTTTCCTGTCCCGCCAAGAAGGTCACCGTATGATTTTTTTGTTTTATTGTACTCCTCCTGTTTTTTTGCTTCTTCTGCGGCTTTACGCTGTGCTTCAGCCTGAGCTTGCTTCTTCGCTTCTGCTTCTTTCACAAGCACAGCATTTTGCTCATTACTGGTGATGACTTTGCTGGAAACCTGTTTTTCAGGCTTTCTAGTAGTCATTTCCTGAACTGCCTCAGCGGGTTGAGATTGATTTTCAGGTTTCGGTTGTTCTGCAGTCATAGCAGGTGCTTTATCACCCTGACCTTCATCAGGCAATCCCAGACTGACGATGAGACCTTCCTCGACCGGAGGTGGAATATGGTTAGCAATCATTGGCAGAAACAACAATGCGACCAAAACAATGTGAATGACCAAACTCACGATCCACCCTTTCCCCTGGGTGGTTTGTTCCCCATGACCCATGTAAGATGCCGTGTTTACCATCCTGAATTGATTAAGTATTTTAAAAATAACGAAGGCGCTTTACCGATACGTGCACCAGGGGAGCAAAATTAGAAGAATATTGTCATATTATTTAATTATTTAATGTGTATTTAATACATGATTTCTGGTCTGGCTGCATGCTCTGCCAAACCAAAACGTGCCCGAGCATCATGGAAGGCTCCTCATTAAGTCAAACTTTCTCTCTCTCTGCTTATCTTACAGGCATAAGTAATCATAGAATTTTTACATGAGGATCATTAGAAAAATAACCGTTCTCGGTTCGGGTGTTATGGGTGCTGGCATTGCTGCCCATTTTGCGAATGCAGGTTACCAGGTGCAAATGCTTGACCTTACCACTAAGGAAGATGGCAAGAATCGGAATTCGATAGCTGCTCAGGCCTTAGCTGCTGCGGTCAAACAAAAACCTGCTCCCTTTTATCATAGTGATTTTATCCAACGCATCACTATAGGCAACTTCGATGACGATTTTCCTTCAATAAAAGATTCAGACTGGATCATCGAAGTGATCGTCGAAAAATTAGAAATCAAAAAAGCTCTTTTTGAAAAAGTAGATCAGTACCGGAATCCGGATTCGATCGTCAGTTCGAATACTTCAGGAATTCCGATTCATTCCATTGCGGAAGGAAGAACTGAGAGTTTCAGAAAACATTTTTTAGGAACACATTTTTTTAATCCTCCTCGTTATTTGCGTTTGCTTGAGATCATTCCGACTGCGGATACAGATCCTCAGCTTATACGTTTTATGATGGATTTCGGAGATCGTTTCCTGGGTAAGCAAACTGTGTTATGTAAGGATACACCGGCTTTCATTGCTAACCGTGTAGGCGTTTATAGCATGGCAAGGATATTTCAGCTTACTGAGCAATTCGATTTACCGATAAGCACTGTTGACAAGTTAACCGGTCCTGCAATAGGCAGACCTAATACTGGCACCTTCAGATTAGCTGATCTCGTTGGTCATGATACTGGCGTAAAAGTTATGCAGGGCATTCAACAAAATTGTCCTGATGATGAGCAGGCAGGCGCTTTCAATGTACCTGCTTATATGAATTTCCTATTGGACAATAAATTTCTTGGTAATAAAACAGGACAGGGATTTTATAAAAAGGGTGAAGGGAAAGATGAAAAAGGCGGCAATATATTTTTATCTCTGAATCTCAAAACGCTCCAATATGAAAAAGATCCACGGATGGATCTTCCTTCTTTAGCCCTGTCTAAACAAATCGATGATGTTGAAAAACGGATCCGGGCTATATATAATTCAGCGGACATCGGAGGCCAGTTAGTGAAACAGCATCTAATCGGCCTTTTTTCTTATGTAAGTAATCGTATTCCTGAAATCACAGAAAGTCTGAGTAGCATTGACGATGCATTGAAAGCAGGATTTGCCTGGTCTTATGGCCCTTTTGAATATTGGGACATTATAGGTGTAAGACAAGGTGTTGATGATGCTAAAGCTGCCGGACTTTCCATTAGTCCCTGGATAGAAAAAATGTTGGCTGATGGACATGATACATTTTATACGAACAAGAATGGAAGGCAATTGGTGTATGATATCACAACAGCAGATTACGTTCCACTGAGTGGAAATGAAAATCGAATAAACCTAACTGCACTAAAGGGAAAATCCCCGGTTTATAAAAATGATGAAGCTGTACTCCATGATATTGGAGATGGTGTATTATGCTTTGAATTCAAAAGCAAAGCAAATGTGATAGGAGAAGGTATCCTCAGAGGTATAAACGAATCCATACGTATTGCAGAAGAAGAATCATGGAAAGGTCTCGTCATTGGAAATCAGGCAGCTAATTTCTCTGTTGGTGCTAATCTCATGCTGATTGGAATGATGGCATTCCAGGAAGAATGGGATGAGCTGGACAGTGCAGTCAATTATTTTCAGCAAACTTCAATGCGATGCAGGTATTCTTCAGTTCCAGTTGTAGCCGCTACGCAAGGTTACGTATTCGGAGGTGGTTGTGAAATATCTATGCATTGTGATGCGGTAGCTGCATCTGCTGAATCATATATAGGGCTTGTTGAGGCTGGTGTTGGACTTATTCCCGGTGGTGGTGGAACAAAGGAATTTGCTGTGCGGCTTGCAGATTCCTTTGATATAGGCGATGTCCAGATACCGCAATTGATTGAAAGATGTAAAAACATTGCAACTGCGTCTGTTGGTACATCCGCGTATGAAGCTTTCGACCTCGGTTATTTGATCAAGAGCAGGGATGAAGTTGTCATCAATGCATCAAATAATATCACAGAAGCCAAAAACAAGGTACTTGAATTAAGTTCGGGATATGTCATGCCGTTGAAACGAAAAGATATCCTGGTCTTAGGCCGACAAGGCCTTGCCTCACTTTACAGTTTTGCTAATGAATTTCGTCTTGCAGGCTATGGCTCTGCGCATGATATCAAGATAGTACAGAAACTTGCGTGGGTGCTATGTGGAGGTGATCTGACAGGAGCTCAACTTGTCACAGAACAGTATTTGCTTGATTTGGAAAGAGAAGCATTTCTGTCATTATGTGGTGAACAAAAAACGCAGGAACGCATTCAATATATGCTTGAGAAAAATAAACCACTAAGGAATTAGAGGTGAAGGCTGAGGCGAGGCTGAGGCGAAGGCAATAAGCAATAAGCAATAAGCAATAAAAAAAATTACTCTAAAAAAGTGAATCAAATTTCTCTTTGCGTCTTTGCGAGAGAATTCTAAATCAACAATCCAAAAACTAAAATCGAAAATCGAAAATTCAAATGGCTTATATAGTAAAAGCATTCAGATCTGCAGTAGGTAAAGCAGGACGTGGTGGATTCAGTCATTACAGATCTGATGATCTCGCCGTGGATGTCATCAGATATCTAATGGAACAAGTACCACAACTTGATCCGAAGCTCATCGATGATGTTATCGTCGGATGTGCCAATCCTGAAGGTGAACAGGGATTGCAAATAGGGAGACAAATTTCGATGCGCGCTCTTGGTCAGGATGTACCTGGAATGACGATCAACCGGTATTGCGCATCAGGACTGGAATCCATTTCTATCGCTACTGCAAAAATCAAAGCAGGGATGGGCAGATGTTATATAGCGGGTGGAACGGAATCGATGAGCATGATACCGATGACTGGATACAAATTTGCACCAAGCTATAAAGTGGCCTCTACAACACCGGATTATCTTGTCAGTATGGGAGCAACAGCAGAGGCCGTGGCCGGAAAATATGGTATAAGCCGTGATGATGCTGATACTTTTGCATATCGATCCCATTCCTTAGCGGGTAAAGCTATTGACAATGGATTTTTCAAAGATGAAATTGTATCTATTAATGTTGAAAATGTACTATTCAAAGAGGGTAAAAAAGTAAGCTCTGTATCCATAGTCAATACTGATGAAGGCGTACGACGTGATACCTCCATTGAAGCTCTTTCCAAATTAAAACCAGCTTTTAAACTGAATGGAGTTGTCACTGCCGGTAATTCCTCACAGACCTCTGATGGAGCAGCTTTTGTATTGGTGATGAGTGAAGATCTCATGAAAGAACTTAATCTTAATCCAATCGCAAGACTGGTGTCATGCAGTGTTGCAGGTGTGGATCCATTGTACATGGGTATTGGGCCTTGTGCTGCGATTCCGAAAGCATTAAAACAGGCAGGTCTTCGGCTTACTGACATCAATCTTATTGAACTAAATGAAGCTTTTGCATCACAATCCCTTGCAGTCATCAGGCAAGCCGGCCTGGATCCTGAAATTGTCAATGTCAATGGCGGAGCAATTGCGCTTGGTCATCCATTAGGCTGCACCGGTGCAAAACTTTCAACTCAGATTTTTAATGAACTGAGAAGAAGAAATCAAAAATATGGAATGGTCACAGCCTGTGTAGGGGGAGGACAAGGTATTGCCGGAATTTACGAAATGATGTGAGGCGTGAGAGAAGTGAGAGAAGTGAGAGAAGTGAGAGAAGTGAGAGAAGTGAGAGTATTTGTGTAATTGAGAAATGCTCGGAAGATTCGTAATTTAAACCTCCAAATCGAAAATCGAAAATCGAAAATCGAAAATCGAAAATCGAAAATCGAAAATCGAAAATCGAAAATCGAAAATCGAAAATCGAAAATCCCTATTCTTTTAAAATGCTTTCCAAATCAGCAGGAGAATATTTTACGGACTTAAGGACTTTATGATCGGCCTCTCTGTATACTAAATAACCGGCTTCGCTTTCTTTGATGTATCCTTTTGTGCCATCTTTTGCATGATAAAAATCTAACGTGTCCAGGGCGGTTGCATAGTCAGGGCAAACCTTACTCATATTAGATCGTTGCACTTCTTCAAATAGATTTTTAAATTTTGAAGCGAGACCGAATTCAAGGATCGCACCTGAAAGCACGTATTGTAAATCACACAATGCATCGGCAATTTCTGTAAGATCTTTTTCTTCGATGGCTTCCTTTAATTCATTCAGTTCTTCCTGTAGAAGATTTATTCTTAATGCACATCTTTCATTGCCCGGTATAGTAGGGACTTCGAGTATCGGCATATTAAATGTGCTGTGAAATTCCGCAACATCATTGAGTGGAGAAGGTTCTTCAAACCTGTTTTTAGACATGTTGTCATTTTTAGTGTTACAAATATAATCCAGAAGAATAGCAGTAATAAAAAAGCCCCCAGTCTGATGACCAGGGGCAAATCTTATGCTTAAACAGATTACTGTTTGTTGATATTTTCCAGCTTTAGTTTGTATTGTTCCACAAGATCTAATTTATCCTGGCGTGCATAAATTTCTTTCAACGCGATGAGTGTATTAGCATCTTTTGGATTCAACTGCTCAGCCTGCAGAAAAAATGGAAGTGCTTTAACGAAAGTATCATCCATCTGTGCTTTAATGGCCTCATATTTTTTTGTCCCCGCAGCTGAATAATCTGTTGAAACACTATTCAGCTCTATGGAATATGCAGCCGCTTTATTATACCAAAGAGCTCCAATACTATAAACTGCGTCAAAACTCTTAGCATCTTTTGCAAGAGCTTGCTGATAGTAGGACATTGCTTTATTGAAATTATCCATAGATCCCGCAGCATCAGTTGTGGATTGATCCTGATAAAGCTTATCATAAATCTGTCCGAGTGTAACATATATAGATACATTTTCGGGTTCCATTTTGATTGCCTTTTCCAGTCTATCAATCAGTCCAACTAATTCTCCTTTAGCTAGCAAATAATTAATTTCCGCATAAAGAAGACCGGTATCGTCAGGATATTTTTCACGCCCCATTGCCAGAATTTTGTCAGCCTCAGCCTGTTTATCTGTCTTATACATATTGAAGAGCTCTTCATAAACACCGGCATCTGCGCTACCCTGATCTACTAATTGTTGAAACACAGCGGCAGCTTTATCATTCATTCCAGCCTGTTTGGCACAAAGACCACTGTAATAAAGTGCCTTGGGCGCCTCATCGGCAGAAAAAGTTGTTGTTATTTCTTTATTTTTCAACAGCAATTGATATCCATCATATGTAGCTTTGAATGCTTCATAAGCTGAAGAAAAATCACCTGCCTGGTATAAAGCGGATCCCATATAGTAGATATTCTGAAGACCTGCAGAAAGTGCTTTCATTGCATCTTTAGATTGATATCCTTTCAGGGCAAGTTCTGATGCCATTTTGAAACCCTGGAATGCTTTAGAAGGAGCCAAAGGCTGAGTGATAGGGGCTTTGCTGTCAAGGACGTTTACTTTAACATCATTGTCGACGGCAGCCATGAAAACTTCTCCATATGTCTGCCATGCTGTGGGATCAGCTTTCACTACAGGATCATTGATGGAAGAATTGACAAGCGCAATGGCTTCCTGTAATTTGTCAAAGGAAGCAACCTGGTCAAGGTTATAGGTCCCCAGCAAACGGGCTGCCTTTTTGATATCCTTCGCCGGGTCCTGCGCAGCTACTAAAGTGGCTAACCCTAAGGCCATAGAAAGAACAAAGAATTTTTTCATTTACGATCTGATTTATTCAAGTGAATCAATTTCAAACTAAATAACTAAGCTAACGACGAAATAAATCGGCAGAATACGTTTTCCTTTTGTTAAGATCCTTTTAATAAAGTTCTAAAAAATCTCCTTTTTAGATCTGGAAAGTTCAAAAGTAAAAACTGTTTCTGTCACATTTGCCAGGGCTATTCTTCTTCACTCTTGGCTGCGTCTGTACTTTGGCCATTCTCCTCATTCTTTATGATCCCGACATCTGCTATCGCGTCATCCACCAGGTTGATCAATCTCACACCCTGTGTTTTTCTACCCATGACACGGATATCTGCTATCGGGGTCCTGATCGTTACGCCGGATTGATTGATGATCATCAGATCATCGCTCTCAGTTACAGCTTTGATAGCAATCAACTGTCCTGTCTTGTCCGTAACTTTTAACGTTCCAACACCTTTACCGCCCCTCTTCGTTTTCCGGTATTCTTCCAATTCTGAGCGCTTGCCATAACCATTCTCTGAAATAACAAGAATTGTTGAAGCTTTGTCATTCTCACTGATCGTCAACATACCTACCATTTCGTCATTGTCATCATGCAATTTCATGCCCCGGACACCTGTAGCTGTACGACCCATCTCGCGTACATCCTTTTCATTAAACCGGACGGCATATCCACGCTTGTTAGCGATGACAATTTCACTGTTACCATCTGTCAGCCTGGCGTCAATAAGCGTATCCCCGTCATTAATATTGATTGCCCGAATTTTGCTGATACGGGACTTAGCATATTCATCTACAAGGGTCTTCTTTACAGTTCCTTTCTTCGTACAGAATAAGATGTAATGGCTATTATTGAATTCCTTATCTTCTATGTCTTTAATAATAATAAAAGCTTTGATCTTATCTTCTTTCGGTAATTCAATCAGATTGTGAATTACTCTTCCCTGTGAAGTTTTTGATGCTTCGGGGATTTCGTAAACCCTGATCTTATAAAAAATACCTTGTTCGCTCAGGAGGAATAGATGATTATGGGCACTGGCAATAAACATATGCTCAATAAAGTCCTCATCCCTTGTTTTACTTCCCTGCGAGCCTCTTCCACCACGCCCCTGTATTCGATATTCTGATATGTTTGTTCTTTTTACATAGCCTAAATGAGAAATCGTGACGACCATATCTTCATCTGGGATCATGTCTTCTATACTGATCTCTCCGTCTGCAAATGTTATTTCTGTTCTGCGCGGATCACCATATCTCTCTTTGATATCCGTAAGCTCGATCCTGATGATGTCTTTCCTTCGTTCTTCCTTGGCAAGGATATCTTTAAAGTCTTCGATGGTCACAAGTAAAGCGTCATATTCATCCTGGATTTTCTGACGTTCCAGACCAACAAGACGCTGCAGACGCATTTCAAGTATCGCCTTAGCCTGCACATCAGATAATCCAAAGCGAGCAACCAATCCGGCATGCGCTTCATCGACATCCTGTGATTCGCGGATCAATTTAATGACCTCATCTAGATTGTCCAGCGCTATTAAAAGCCCAAGAAGTATATGCGCCCTGTCTTCTGCTTTTTTTAATTCGAACTTTGTCCGCCTGACAATCACGTCCAGCCTGAAGGTGACAAATTCATCAATCAGCTGTCGAAGGCTCAATGTCCTCGGACGTCCATTGACCAGGGCTATATTATTGATGCCATACGAGGTCTGTAAAGGCGTGAATTTGTATAACTGACTCAATACGACATTAGAAATTGCATCACGTTTCAATTCAACGACGATACGTATACCTTCCCTGCTTGATTCATCCTGAACGTGCGAAATTCCTTTTACTTTTTCTTCATTCCGAAGTTCATCAATGGCTTTGACAAGATTCGCTTTATTGACCTGGTATGGAATTTCTTTGATGATGATGACATCATTGCCATGCTGTCCTTCCTGGATTTCGGCAACACCGCGAAGGATTACTTTTCCACGACCTGTTTCATAGGCTTCTCTTATGCCATCGACACCATAGATAATTCCTCCGGTGGGAAAATCAGGTGCCTTGATATGCCTGATCAATTCATCAAGTGTGATTTCAGGATTGTCAATCGTCGCTATAATACCATCTACAACTTCGGAAAGATTATGCGGCAACATATTCGTAGCCATCCCTACCGCAATACCACTTGAGCCGTTGATAAGAAGGTTTGGGATTTTCGCTGGTAGTACAGATGGTTCCTCAAGAGAATCATCAAAATTGAACTGGAAATCAACAGTATCCTTTTCTATATCATCAAGCAATTCATCTGCTATCCGCATCAGTTTTGCTTCCGTATATCTCATGGCAGCAGGGCTGTCACCATCCATGCTCCCAAAATTCCCCTGTGGGTTGACCAATGGATAGCGTAATGACCAATCCTGCGCCATCCGTACCATTGAATCATAAACTGCCGTATCACCATGTGGGTGATACTTCCCAAGAACCTCCCCAACAATTCTGGCAGATTTCTTAAATGTCTTGTTGTAACCAAGCCCTAATTCATGCATTCCGTACAGAACTCGACGGTGTACCGGTTTAAGTCCATCCCGCACGTCAGGCAGCGCCCTCGAAATGATTACAGACATCGAATAGTCGATGTATGCTGTCTTCAACTCTTCTTCGATATTAATCGGTATAACTCTCAGATTGTCAGCCATATATAATTGTAAAAACCATTCTAATTGAACGCCCCAAAGGTACGAAACTTAACTCGCTTTTTTCAGGGAATTCAGGTATAGATTTCAATGTTTTTAAATAAAAAACAAGAACGAGGCATGCAATTAAATTTAAATTTATTTTAATAAACAAAATTCTGATTATCAGATACATATACTTAATATTAGGTTGGGATTCCCGATTCATTATGTTTTCATTGAATGATGACCTCAGTTAATAGCTACTTTTGCCCCGTTTGGAAGAAATAAAACCATATAAAACAGATCATTGGGATAAAAAAGAAGAGGTCGAACACATGTTTGATAACATATCAGGCAAATACGATCTCCTCAATAAAGTCCTTTCTCTTGGTACTGACCGGAACTGGAGGAAAAAATCGTTAACGATGCTTATCCCTTTTCATCCCAAAAACCTACTTGATGTAGCGACCGGGACCGGTGATATGGCGTTCATGGCTGCCACTCTTTTAAATCCGGTTTCTATTACCGGTATCGATCTTTCGGCTGGAATGCTTGATATTGCACGAAAAAGACTGGAAACCAAGGCTACAGCGCTAAAAAGTTCTATCGAATTTCAAAAAGGAGACGCTGAACACCTGCCTTTTGATTCAGATACTTTTGACGCGGCTACCGTGGCATTCGGGGTCAGGAATTTTGCTGACCTGCAAGCTGGCCTGAAGGAAATGAACAGAGTCCTTAAGAAAGGCGCTCCGATTGTTGTACTGGAGTTTACAAAACCCCGGATTTTTCCCTTCCGGCAATTATTTGACATATATTTCAGGCATATCCTGCCGTTAATAGGGTCATGGACCTCAGGCGACCGGAGAGCATACAAATATCTTTACGAGTCAGTTCAGGCTTTTCCCGACTTCGATGCCTTTAACCAGGAATTGATCAAAGCGGGATTTGAAAAGCCACATTTCAAATCATTATCAGCAGGTATATGCGCTATTTACATAGCATTCAAATTTTAGTTTTTTGCCTTTTGACTTTTTTAGTCGGAGATGCCGGCGCACAGGTCAACAAAGGGAATATTAACTTCAGAAAGTTTCAGGAGAAGGCTTATTATTTCGGATTGACATTCGGCTATAATCATTCGAATTTTCAATTGGAACATTCGAAAAAATTTATCCTCAATGACAGCTTTAATATCACAGAAGGGTTAGGTGGGCCTGGTCTTAATGTTTCCATGGTCACGAATATGCGACTTGGTGATTACTTTGATTTTCGTTTTTTACCCGGTTTTTCATTCGTCGGAAGAAAATTTTTCTATGTCAGTACACTCAATGAAATTGAAGATGTGAAGAGTATAGAAGGAGTGTTAGTGCAGGCGCCATTACAGGTTCGTTTCAAATCAGAACCTTTTCATGACATGCGTATGTTTGTTCTTGCCGGTGCTAAATACACGTACGATGTAGCGTCAAATGCCCGTATCCGAAAGGAACAGGCTAATCGCATCATTCGCATTTCACCACATGATTTTTCGGTTGAAGTCGGCGCAGGTGCCCAATTCTTTTTTCCCTTCTTTATATTCTCTCCTGAAATTAAATTTTCGCAGGGGATCGGCAATATTCTTATTTACAATAGCAAGCTATCGCAATCAACGGTTTTAGAAAAAGTTTTATCCCGAACGTTTACAATCAGCTTGCATTTTGAAGGTTGATGTATGTCTTGAGGTCTTCAAAAAAATGAAGAAACAACCGATCCATTTCTTTTTCATGCAGATTGTATGGAAGCATTGCCTCCGGGATATTATTCTCAAATGATGCTCTTTTGCTGAGCATTAGAAATGTTTGTTCCATTCTGTTCCTGTCTTTACATGATTCAAGCCAACGATGGCTGACCATACGATCTATCCGTGGATGAAGTCGATCAGGTATCAACTTAATATTTTTTAATACAACCTGATATTTGGCGTTACAAAATTTCTCAAGCGATTTTGGATAAAAGGTATTCCAGTATTTACATAGCATGTAATCCATCAGCACATCAGCGACTACAGGTGTGTACTTTCCCTGGTATGGTCTGAGAAGCTTTATGATCTGGCTTACATATTCATGCTGATCCGTAAAGGCATCTATCATTCTATGTCTCAAAATACCCTTATGGACACCTGACGTGAGTAAAGGATAATCCCTCGGTTTGAGAATATCGCCCCACAAATTGCCCATCAGTATGGAAGGATCATCAGGAGACAGAAGTGCATGAGCGAGATAATTCATAAGTACCGTGACTGAGGCGATGGATCTTCTTATCTTTGCGCCCTCAAATAATTTAGTTAAAATAAATAGTAAACGTTATGGGCTTGAAATGCGGTATTGTCGGACTACCAAACGTAGGGAAATCTACTTTGTTTAATGCACTTACATCTGCAGGTGCTCTGGCAGCGAATTATCCTTTTGCAACGAAGGAGCCGAATATAGGCGTGATCACAGTGCCAGACAAGAGATTAAGTGAATTGGCAAGACTGGTTAATCCACAAAAACTAGTACCTACGACGGTAGATATCCTCGATATAGCTGGTCTGATTAAAGGCGCATCAAAAGGAGAAGGATTGGGTAATCAATTCCTGGCCAATATCAGAGAAGTGGATGCGATACTTCATGTGGTTCGTTGCTTTGATGACGACAATGTTGTACATGTAGATGGAAGTATAAATCCCATTCGTGATAAAGAAATCATTGATATCGAACTGGGATTGAAAGATCTTGAATCCATTGAAAAACGATTGGACAAAGCTTCGAAAGCCGCAAAGACAGGAAAACGTGAAGATGTCGAATTAGTAAATTGGCTGACAAATCTCAAAGCGCACATGTTGGCCGGCAAACAAGCCAGGAGCTTTGAAGTGCCTGACATGTTTAGCGATGTGATGAGAGATATGATGTTGCTTACAGCAAAACCTGTTTTGTATGTATGTAATGTTGATGAAGCTTCGTCCGTCAATGGAAATCATTATTCAAAACAACTGGAAGAAGCGATTGTATCTGAAGGCGCTGGTCTGATCTGCATTAGTGCAGCTATAGAATCTGATATAGCCGCTTTGGATACATATGAGGAACGAATGGAATTTGTAAAAGATCTTGGACTGGAAGAACCAGGCGTTAACCGTGTCATACGTGCCGCTTATGATCTTCTTCATCTCATTACCTATTTTACCGCCGGAGAAAAAGAAGTTAGGGCATGGACGGTTGTAAAGGGAAGCAAAGCACCTCAAGCTGCCGGTGTCATTCATACTGATTTTGAAAAAGGATTTATTCGGGCTGAAGTGATTAAATATGCTGACTATACACGATTAGGTTCTGAAGCAGCTGTCAAAGAAGCTGGCAAGATGGGTGTAGAAGGAAAAGAATATGTCGTGCAGGATGGAGATATTATGCATTTCAGATTCAATGTGTGAGAGAGTCTCTCACGCTCTCACTTCTCTCATTCTTCTATTTACCTGTACATCACAGCTTTTACAGCCGCTATCACTTTCGTTGGATTGGGAAGCCATTCATCAACTAACGTGGGCGCATAGGGTAAGGAGGTATCTGCACTGTTGACTCTGATAACAGGTGCATCGAGATAATCAAATGCATGTCTTTGAACTGCATAAGACACTTCTGACGAAATGCTTGCGAAAGGCCATGACTCATCTACAACAACAAGACGGTTTGTTTTACGTACTGAATTGATGATCGTTTCGTAATCAAGTGGACGAATTGTACGAAGATCTATGACTTCTGCAGAAATACCGTCCTTCGCAAGTTCTTCAGCGGCTTTCTTCACAACTTCCATCATTTTATTAAATGAAACAATAGTGACATCTTTTCCTTCTCTGCGAATAGCAGCTTTGCCTATGGGAACAAGATATTCTCCTTCAGGAACTTCACCTTTAAATCCGTACATGCTTTCACTCTCCATGAAGCATACAGGGTCATTGTCACGGATGGCTGATTTCATCAGACCTTTTGTATCCGCCGGATCAATGATGCTGATCACCTTCAATCCCGGGCAATTGGCTAACCAAGATTCAAAAGACTGACTATGCTGTTGAGCAAGCTGACCGGCCGAACCGCTTGGTCCTCTGAAAACAATAGGGCAGGAAAAATTACCTGCAGATTGAGCTAATGTTTTGGCAGCATTGTTGACAATCTGGTCAAATGCAAGAACGGCAAAATTCCAGGTCATGAATTCGATTATCGGTCTCAGACCGTTCATCGCGGCTCCAACACCAATCCCTGCAAAACCTAACTCAGCAATGGGCGTATCAATTACACGACGAGGGCCAAACTCATCAAGCATTCCTTTGCTTACTTTGTAAGCGCCATTATACTCAGCTACTTCCTCCCCCATCAGGAATATGCTATCATCAAGACGCATTTCTTCAACCATTGCTTCCCGGATGGCATCCCTCAATGCTAATTCTCTGGCCATGAACATTCAGTTTATTGGACCGCGAAATTAGTAAATCTTCCCCACCCTGCTTTGGATCCCAAATACATATTAAACTTTTAGATCATTCGATTACCTTTACCTGATCGTGAAGTCATTTACATTCTCCTATACACCCTATTACTGGTTGACCGTCAGTAGCCTTGCCGTACTCCTTTTTCTATCTGGTTTATTCGTCAGTAGCTTCTGGTTTTCAGACCGGTGGGAAGACCTGTTTAAAGGAAACATCGAATTCCTCGCTGAATGTGATCCAGGTCTTACTGAGGCACAACTTATTACTATTGAAAACAGACTGAGCAAGATTGAAGGAATTCAAAACCTGAGATTTGTATCTGCAACGGAGGCCCTTAAAATCATGAAGACAGAATTGAAGGAACTCGCCCTGCCGGATTCAATGGACAATCCATTCAGAGGTTCGTTTCGCTTTACGCTGGATGCGGAACGTGTTGATACCGCATATGCTAAATTGCTGGAAAGAGATCTGACCAAAGTTGATGGTATTAGTGCATTCTATTATCCGGAAGATCTCTACGGAGCAGTCCGATCAAGATTAAAAAGTATATCCCTGGTGACAGGTGCTATCGGAGGAATCCTTCTTCTTTTGATCCTTGTGATGATTCATCATCAGATCAGAATGTACATAATGCAACACCGGTATCATATTCGTACAATGTCACTGGTCGGCGCTACGCGCGGGTATATACGAAGACCATTCATCATCGAAGTTTTGAAGATGAGTAGCTTCTCAATTCTTGTGGCCGGAATCGCATATTTCTCTGTTTTACTCTGGATAGGACATGTAGTCGGTCAGTCACTATTTGCCTCAAGTCTGGATATGGTGGTTTTGGGCATGTTGTTCATTATCGCATTGGGAATACTCATGTCTTTTTCAGCAGCCTGGGCTGCAATTCAGCGTTACCTTGAATCTACTGATGCGCGGGATTTCATTTAGACCACTCAATGACAAATGGGAAGTAAACATTTGATTTAAATTCCATCAAAGGACAAGTCACTGCACTTCAATCCATTTTCGAAAGACATTGCTTACCCTTTATCAATAACTGGTTACTGATTACCTCTTACTGATTCTTCTGCTTCGACTCTTCATCCTTAAAAATCTCATCCATCACTGGTTTTAAATCTTCACCGGCTATTTTTTTGACGAGGATTTTTTTGTTCTTATCGAGGACATAAATCTGAGGAGTCACTTTGACATCATAGATTGTCTTGTAATGACTTTGCATATATTGATCACACGTATTCACCCAGATATCCATTCCCCTTTCCTTAATGGCACTCCAGCAGGAAGAAACATCTGAACCGGTCTTTGTACATACTGCCACTACTTCCACCCCTTTACTCTTGTATTCATTGTAAAAATCAATGATAAATGGAATGGCCTTTTTACAATGTCCGCATTCAGGATCCCAAAAGAATAATACGGTGTAATTTGCTTTGATGGCATGTAAATTAACTGCCTCCCCGGATTCTTTATATAAGGTCAGATCAGGTGCAATTTTTCCAATAAGTATAGGCCTGAGTACATCTGCCTGTGCTAACAATTTGTCAAGCTGTTCTTTATCAATCCAGTCAGCAAGGCCTTTTGCATAATACGTATCGACAAGGTGAACGTACGCAGCATCCATACCCATTCTTTTGGACTTTACTACATCGTTGAGGAAATAGACCAGGTAATATTGAAAAGCTTCCTTATTGGTCAACATTTTCTTCAATAAGTAATCAATTTCGACGATCTGACTATCAGGTACCTGGTAGGTTAGCTTTTGAAGATAATAGTCAACTTTTTGTTGGATCACGCCGGAGCGCATAGCACGCGGATCAGTCAGATCGAAATGATCAAAAAAGTGGGCTTTATAATATTCATATTGTTTCTGTTTTCTGTCATCTTCCGTCAGATTCTCATATTTTGGAATTTCAATTTCCCTGTTTGCCCAGATTAGCATGGATGTGATCGAGGCAGGATGTTTCGCTCTGACTTCATCCTGAACTTTCATGACATCTGCATCAATCTTATTCAACTTTATATGGTAGTCTTCACTATGAAGAGAATCAAGCTTCATTTGTTTTTTTAGAGAATCAGCTATAGGGCGACGTTTTTCCAACTCATGCAGATAGGAGTAATAAATTTCATTCTCGTCACTTCCTTTGAATTTTGCAGAAGAAACAATATTGTCCAGATCAACTGAGGCAGAAAACTTTTGCTCATCATCCGATACTATTACGTGAATAAATTTATTGTCCGGTGGAATAACAAGGAGATAAACTCCAGGTTCGAGTTTTCCTTCTCCCTGGAAAACAAATTTTCCTTTTTCCAGAAGGGCAGTGTCTTTAAGGTACTGAGCTTTTCCAAAATAATAGCCCAGGAACAATGAGTCCCCCTGATAATGTTGCAGGGTTACTTCTATTCTGTATCCACTTGTAGTCAAAGAAGAAGCAGAAACATTAGCTAGACCGGAGAACAGAAAGATGCTTAAGACAAATAGAAGCCTCATACTCAAAACTGTTTTAAAATTCATGTTGAATGGGTTAGAAACAGAATCCCCAAAGTTAAAGACTCCTGCCTTTCGTACAGGTCCAACACCCCTCATAAAATCACAACATAACGTTAAATAGAAGGCCAGGCGGGCAATATAGACATCGTATTTGCTAAGAAAATATTATTCACCAATAAGTTTTTTCTTCATGGAGGTGAATTCTTCTTCAGTAATGAGTCCTTCTTTTTTTAATTCGGCTAGTTCCCGCAGCTTATCGACAAGTTTACCTGAAGATTTGTGACTTAATGTTTCCTCTGCTGCCTGACGTTTTTTCTCTTGTTCCTTTGATAATTGCTCAGCAACTTTTTTACCTTTTTCAAACTTTTCATCATACATCTTCTTTAATCTCCTGACATCAAAATCAAGAAAAGTTCCTCCGGTTTCAAAATGCTTCTTGAAAACTTCACCGAGTGCAAATGAGGAAGCTCCTGACAATACGGACATGGTCATGCCCCCTATAACGGAACCAATCCCCGGAATAAATTTGATCATTGCCTTAGCACCCATTCGTGCCAATCCAGATCCTGTTAAACTGGTGATGATTGCCTTTCCCTGCGATTCTTCAAAATTCTGTTCATACAATTTACAGAGCTGCCTTATCATATCAAGTTGGATACCGCTTACAGCAAAGAAGTCTACAATCGGGACAGGTATCAATCCGGCACCCATCGACCAGATTATGTGATTTTTGATGATGGTATCTGCGTGTTTTTCTCTTTCAGTTTTTTCAGACATGGTCTTTCAGTTGTAAGTTGAATTTTGATTCTTCGACGAAATCGAAGACAATATACACGAAACAGGTTTTATGGCTAAAAAAATCCCAGTCTTCTGACTAAAGCTTTTCTTACCGACTTAACCCATCGGGTTCAGGACGAAGGATGGAAGACCAAAGACAAAATTTATAGTACAAACACCTTGCAAATTAAATCCTGCAAAACATTAGTCTTTGGGCTTTGGTCCTTTATCTTATTTCTTATTGGGTTGCCTTCACCCTGCTTCCCTCACTGTGACTTGCAAATTCCGGAGCATACATGCACTGCAATGTCGCCAAACCTTCACTGTACGAACCAGCCTGAGCAACAGTCACTGGATATTCGACGACAAACTTTCCACGTGGGAGATAATCAATAAAAAAGTGAGTCGCTAAATCTTTGGTGCTTTGATAATACGCCAGCCCTTCTGACCAGTGATATCCACTGATGACATCCATAGGTTCAAATCCTGAAGCCCGCAAGTCTTTCAGATGTACAAATTCCATTGGCCTGTCTGTTTCCAATATCAAACGGACGATTAATTTATCTCCTACTTTCAATGCTCTGCCCGGGGCCAATGTCGTCACGGCTCCGCGGTCACCATCATTGGTAATCAACAGTTGGCGGGTGACTTTAAGCGGATTATTATCAACCTGGTTGATGACATGGTCAAGATCTTCCCAATACTGCCAGTAGGCAGCTCCCCATGCAATGTGATTGTTTGGATTGCTGACGGTTATCGTTGACCAGTTATCTTTTATTTTATCTCCATCCCATGATTTTTTTACATATCCTGTTCCGGCTTCGACCATTGTATTTTTCCCGATCACCTGGTCGCTACCAATTTTTACTTCTACAATACCTGTTGCTTCTAACCACGCATCAGGATGAATCAGCAATGCATATATCGCGGCGGCGGTGGCCTTAGTTGATTTCCATTGGGTAGTTTGTTTTTGCTTCAGCAACCAAACTCTAAGCTCATCCGTTTCAGCCTGAGGTACTTTCATATCCTGGAAGAGTTCAATCATCAATGATTGTAGTTCCACTGGAGCTTCATACCAAAAATAACCGGGTGTTATTTTCCAATATCTTCCCAGTTCATCATTTATGATCGTGCGTTCCCGCAATGAGGCAAGTATATCTTTTGAAAGCGTGCTATTAGGTTGATTCCTGAAAAATCCTAAAGCCATTAACCCCTGGTCATAGATGCCATGTTGCAGCCAGTATTTTTCTGATTGTGTTTTCAGATAGTTCATGACTTCATCAAGCTTGGCGACATGATTAATTTCGGGAAAGAAAGATCGCGTATAGAGATAATGAACCTGTATCGAACCTATCTGATGATCAGACATTTTTATTTTTCCTTCCTGTTCCAGCTTTTTAAGTTCATCATACCATTGGATCATCTTTCCATCCAAATATGGAACAGCCTTTTGTATTATGTCCTGCGCGTCACCTCCGGGGATAGTCACACCCATTTTTTTGAGGTGACCAAATCCTTCAACAATGTATTGTGTGATATACCAATTGTCCTGTCCTTCTGGAAACCATGGAAATGCGCCATTTGACATTTGCATTTGTCTGAGCTTTAACAATGCCTGCTGGGATTCATTTCTAAGCTTATTGGTTTCAAATAGTAGAGCTATATCCTTCTTCTGATTTGTTTCACCCATGGCATCCCTCACCCAGGGAGTTTCTTCTAACATAGCTGATTTAAGTTCCTGATTTTTTTCAAGATTGCTTAACAACGCATCATCATTTGTCAGCTTCCATCCGTCAAATACCCGTTTGATCGCAGGATATTTAGTCACGATCTGTGAACCCAATGAATTCGAATAAAGTCTGCTGAATATTTGCTCGGCACATTCGTGCGGATATTCCATCAGGTATGGAAGCGCCTGAACAGCATACCATGCAGGTGAAGTAGTCATCTCGATGACATATTGATGATTGGTTAGCGTTGACGAGGAATTTGTTTGCATTGATTTGAATACAAATGTCCTGGTCTCTTTGGCCTTAATCGGAAGAGGCAATGTCTCTGTGACCAATATTCGATTTGTCACGACCGGTAGCATAGCTTCTTCGCCATCAGTAAAAGTTCCTGCTGATGCCGAGACCTGATATTTTACAGGTCTGATCCATGACTTAGGAACCTGTAGCACCCACGCGATTGGTGTTGAAAGACCTGCTCCGATTTTCAGTTGCTGATTACTACTTCCGATTTTCCACTGACCTGAAACATCTTCATCGGTAAAAGCATCAACAATTTTTAATTGAGCTGAACCTGTGAGAATCTGAGTAGTCAGATTGGTGGCTTTAATTTGAAATGCTATAGTATCCCCTTCGCGAAAAAATCTCGGTGGATTCGGAAAAACCATTAGTTGTTTTTGTGTCACAGTTTCAGCCTGAGCAAGTCCAAATGCTAAATCTTTTGTATGCGCTAAAGCCTGAAATTTCCATCGCGTAAGACCTTCCTTCATTTTAAATGAAAAGCTCAGATTTCCATTGGCATCCGTTTTAATGTCAGGATAGAAAAATACAGTCTCTTCAAGTGCTGAACGAAGGGCTGGTGGAGTCTGCGTCTCCTGAGTTTTTTGTTCTGGTGAATCTCCATTTTGTTTTTCATCAGCTTCCCCAGCAGAATCTTTTTTCATAGATTCTCCGGGTGCCGCCTGTGGCGCCGCTTCTAAACTCAAAGACGAACGATCAAGATTATCTCCACCTCTATATCTTCTTGGATAACCCCCATAGCTTCCTTCCGGATAATAACCATAAGCGTTCAGATCCCTGTATTGCCTCCATGGAACATCAACATAGTTTTGTTCCCAGTGATCAGTCAAACCCCAATACTGAGCCTGCTTTGTCATTGAGCCTTGCACGAGAATAGAGGAATATATCGAAGGATACAAACTCATTTGCCATTGATGAGGAATAAAAGCATCCAATGAGGCATCATACATGCTGAGTAGCATTTCAGCCGTCACGGGTTCATGCTTAGAGCCTGTCACTGTCATTGTCCAGGTTTCCTCATCACCAGGTTCCATCTTATCGCGCCACGTTTTCAATTTTACATCCAGATCCTTTGTTGTCCAGGGTACCTGTATGAGGAATTGAGATTTGAGGAAGCGATTGTTGTATGCTGTCATATAATGCATATAGATTCCTCCGCGATCTTCTTCGGTGATATTTATATCCTTATTGTGATATGTTGGAAGTACAATTATATTTCTACTTGAATTATTCTGTCTTCGTTCCAGTACGCGTATTGTTTTCGGTGGTGAATTCAATCCTGTCAATAGGTTGATGTCAGGCACCTCGTTAGGCTGATATTGTTTATCATTCCATGCCACCTGGAGAACTTCCTGTCCGGGAAGATTTTTATCCGCTTCATACACCATGACGTATTGTGTAATTGGAAGTGTTTTGCCATTTGAATCCTTCCATGTCGACGTCAATCTGTAATAACCTGGGCCGGAAAAAAGAGATAGTACATCAATGGTATCCATGCCGGAAACCATGAATGATTTCGCTCCGGTTACATGATCTACATCCCAATCTGCCATTTTTTCTTTTCCTGGAACATGATAGTTTTTAAATCGTGTGGAGTATTCATCCGCAGAGATGGTCAAAATATCAGGTGAGGTCCACAATCTTTCACGTTTGTTCTGGGATGGACTTTTAAGAAGAGCTACTTCAACTTCACCATTCACTTTTACATCAGCTCCATCGCTGTTAAGTGCAGAAATTGCTATTTTATTTAATTGATTTTTCGCCGTCTTATCGCCAAGACTGACATTGACTTCAAATCCTTGTTTGTTAAGCGAGATGGATTTGGTTGCCTCATGACTTTCGCCTGTAAGATCTGTCACGAACACTGTAGTCTCAAAACGATACATGAGGTTTGGATCACCTCCAGCTTTACTTTTAGCTAAAAATTTCGCTTCAAAACTTCCATCGTCTTTGGTAATGCCTGATCCGACCATGAGGACCTGACGATCTTCCTGGGTAGGCCAGTATCCCTTCCAGTATCTATACCACCAGGGCCTGTAGGAGACTCTCTCAACCCGATATTTGACTGCTGCACTGGATACCGGGCTTCCTGCATAATCTTTTGCCTTACCCTTTATGACTACATTTTCATTCAGACTTACTGATTCTTTTAGCGTATCAAATGTTACTTCAAATTTTGGCCGCTTATATTCTTCAACCTGGAAATAATGTCTGCTCGAACCATAACTTGAAGAGATTGACATTTGTCCGCTCAACCCACCCTGAGGCAGATCGAAATGGCCAAAAAAAGTGCCATATGCATTTGTTGTAAAGGTCTGCTTCGATTGCTCCTGACCATTCACGTCATACAGGATGACTTCTATATTTCTGTTTGGGACAATAGATGGAATTCTGTATTTATCAAAATTCAGTGCATATCCTTTAAAATATATTTTTTGCCCCGGCCGGTAAATTGATCTGTCGCTAAAAAACAATGTTGAAGGCTCTGTATTATTTTCACCCCCATAGCGATAGGTGTAGAAATATTCATCCTCGAACAATTCATCGTCCCCTTTCGATAGTCTGACAGATATACTCTGATCATCTTTTTTGGGAATGGATACCCATCCTTCTGCATTGCTGATCCCCTCGCCTACTTTGATTTCATCCTGCTTCTGTCTGCCCGGATTATATTGATATGTATAGAATTCGGCTTTCACGCCCTGCAAAGACAAACCGGTTTTCCGGTCTACAATTGCCGCTACCCGTGACTCTTTTCTATCATCAATATACCAGTATCCAAGTTCAGATACAGTGAACATAATAGCACCAGTAGTAGATCGTTTGATGTCAAAATTATCCATATCGGACACGAGCAGAGCATAATGTCCAACAGGCAAAGATGGCAATCCAATTTCAGTGGCATGAGATTGATGATCACCGCCATCGTCAATTGTTTGCTGCCATGTTTTTAGTGGAGAGAGTTGATTAAGTCGACGTAATATCTCTTCCCCATTCCATGAGTCAGCTCGCCATTTTCTAGGTGCATCGGTTAGCTTCGCCAGTTTCAGATGTACTTCAGAAAGATTGCGATATTGAATTTGAAGAAGAAGCTCTTCGCCGGGGAGATTAATTGATTCTGCGGATGCAGATAAATTTTTTGTTTCTATCTGGATGATCAACGTCTTACATAATTGACTTCCATACGCATTGGGATATTTATCAATTGCTGCCTGGCAAATTTTTAATGCCTCATTGTATCCATAACGATGTGCGGATATTTTATCATTGGACCATTCACCTGCTTTTTGAATAAGAAGCTCAGCCCTGTAATAATCCACAAGTGCAGCTTCGGGACTATCGCGATAAGTTCTGGCTAATTCGTCAAGGGTATTTTGATAAATAGAATCTTTATTGTCAATAATAATATTGTCATACACAAAACGAAGGCGTTTCAGATCGGCATCCACAAGAGCTGCTTCATGTTGATCATCATTTAATCGAAACGCTAATAAATGCTGAAACCATTGAAGCGCCTTCAATGTATTTGATAAGCTATCTGCAGATGGAAATGAATGACTTATAAAAGATTTTGCAGGTGCAAAAGCAAAAGGGTCTGTCAGAACAAAATCATAAACAGGCTTTGTGAGATATGATTCAGTTCCTGAATAATAATCCAATGCGCGATGCATAAGAATGTCATATAAGGTAGGCCGCAGATCATCTGTGTTTTGTTTTTCAGTCAGCAGCACCTCATAATCTTCAACTTTGGATGTTCTTAATCCCTCCCATTGAACGGACATTTCATAATGCGATTGAATTTTGTCAAGGAAATGCCGGATTCCCCAGGTTCTTATATCTGGTCCGGGTGATCCTCCAAATTCAGTTCTGTTTCTTAGTTGCCAAAGATGGGACTGGAGATATTGTGTGTACCATTGCGCGGCAAATGAATGAAGGACTGACCTGGCTGGTTCAGGATAAGAATTTACTTCTGTTTCTACCCTGTCAAGTGTTTTGATATTAGAATCTTCTTCAAGCTGTATCAGGTATCGGTTCTCATAAACTATCGCCTTCACAAGCTGGCCCGAATCATTTCCTTCAAAAGCGGCTTTTTTGATTTTTTGTACCTCTTTTAGTGCCGAAGAGACTAATCCCTTTTGTTCAAGCGAATCGATTGTTTTCCACATCGTCTGTATCATTGCAGTATCAACCGTGGATTTTGGTGTGATACTTCCGGATTTGGTCCGGCATGACATAGACATGCTGATCCAGATCGCAATAGCCAAATAAAGTAATTGTTTCATATAGTTTAATTAAGTCATTACCACCGCGCATAAAAAATGTCTTCACCTGATGTCCGGTAAGTGAGAATAGGAAATCAATATTGAGCATCGGGCTAGCAGTGATTTATAAAAGTTATTCTTTTTTTGTTGTTAATTCTATTCAATGATGCATAACAAAGGAAAATTACAAATGACTTTTTTCCTTTTAACGATTTATTAACCCGGTGGTTGCCGGATATCTTGAAGGATTGACAATATAAGGCAAAGACTTTCCAATTGTAATATGATCGATAAGCTCATCGGCCCAATATGGCGCAAGGCTTGTACCCTTTGTCCCCATTCCGTTGAATAGATATTTCCCAACATGCTCCGGGGAAGGGCCTATCAAAGGTCTCCTGTCATCTACTGTTGGTCTTATGCCTGTGAGATGTTCTATTAGTTCCACTTCGCCTGGATAAACCTCCGAAATTGCCTCAAGAAGCTTTTCTTTTCCCTCTTCGGTGAGATTGGCATGCTCAGGCCAGGGTTGATAGTAGCTCCCGACCCAGAACAAATTGTTTTCTTTCAACGGAATAAAATAGACTTTATCCTTTATAACACCTGGCAATTTCCAACCTGGAATTCTCACAATTATAGCTTCTCCTTTATTTGGTATCAATCCATTTGACAATGACTTCCCAACCGCGCCAGTTGCAAAGATGATCGTATCATTTCCAACAACACGATCACTGATAGGTTCAAAACCTGACTCAAGAAACCCTTTTGACGCCAAAAAAATTCGTACTGCTTTTAGCCAAGCTTGCGTATCCAATCTGTAACCACCTGTCACAATTCCATATGGCTTTTGAAGATCATCGAGGTATTCAAATCGCTTATTTGAAATATAGGACGCGTATAATGGATCTTCATGACGTTTTTTCCATGCATCAATAGCGTCATGATTGGACAAAAAGCGAATTATATCGACAGGAAAGAAATAAGTATTGCCTAAAAGTACTTCCGTCCAGGAATAGAAATCCAGCGCTTTTTCAATAAGCTCATCGATCATCCATGCTTTTACATATCGCCTGCCTGTCACGGGGTTGATCAATCCGGATGAAGCCATCGATGCTTCTCCGGGTCTGGTTGATCCTATGATTTTAAAAGGAATACCTCTCCTGTAAAATGTGAGCGCTAAAACACAACCGGCTATTCCATGTCCTATGATAACATATTTTTTCTCCATTCCGGTCTTCAATAAATTATCCGATGACAAAACTCGCGAGGTGATGATATTGCCCTAATATATAATACGTCACAAAATGTTCATTTATGAATTCGCCAAAAACAATAAAAAGTGTAAAGAGGAATTCAACATTATCACAAGTATTAAAAAATATAGATTATTGAAGTTGCTTTTTTATACCGGAAGGCAATCCTGCTATAACAAGCTTATAGGAATGATCAATTAACTCTTTTAAAAGTTTATCAGAAATTCCGCTTTCAAAAAAAACAGTATTCCAATGCTTTTTATTCATATGCCATCCTGGTGTGATTCCATCAGGATACTCATCTCGCAATTCAAGAGACCGGTCCGGATCGCATTTCAAATTGACACTGAACTCTTCACCATCTAATCCTGTGAGAGCAAATACTTTTCCATATACTTTATATACAAGAGTATCAGGTCCAAAGGGAAGTGTTTCTTCTACGCCCTGAAGCCCCATGCAGTATTTTCTAAATGCCTCTATATTCATTTTACATCAGGCCAAACAACTTGGCATATCGAAGCATCTCTCCCTGGTTACTGATTTTCACTTTGCCGGTCAGGACAGCCATCATGGGATTCAAATCTCCGGAAATAAGTTTGTTGAATGTTTCCTCAGTTGATCGAACGACACATTTTGGTTCACCATTCAATCCATCACTTACGTTTACTTTTCCATCGGATACACTTACGGTAAATTTACCGCCACTTTCTCCATCAAGATCAAAGTGAAATATGGTTTCTAATCCTTCAACCGCATCAGGTGATACTTTGGATGGAAGAGCATAAAGATATTCACGCGAAGTCATTATAGGTTTATTTAAGAGCTATAGCTGTAAAGTTATAAGATTAAGATTCCAAAAAAAGAACGAGTTAGATTATAATTTATTTAAGTGGATATGATCAATTTTATAGAATTTCCCAATTTAAGGCGGTTTTGCAGTCGCATTCAAGTAGTTACTTTTACCAATGATGATCAACCGAAACCTTAAAATCGTTTTCATGGGTACGCCTGAATTCGCTGTACCTGCACTGGAGATTTTGGCAGATGCGGGCTACCCGATCGTCGGCGTGATTACTTCTCCTGACAAACCGGGCGGCCGTGGACTGAGGCAATTGATGATCTCACCTGTCAAATCATTTGCGCAAAGCCGGGGAATCAAAGTGCTTCAACCTCTCAATCTTAAATCCCCTAAATTTCTGAAAGAACTTGAGGAACTTAATGCAGATTTACAGGTTGTAGTGGCTTTCAGAATGCTCCCTGAAGCCGTGTGGAATATGCCCCGTCTGGGCACAATGAATCTTCATGGCTCTCTGTTGCCGGCCTACCGCGGTGCTGCGCCGATCCAATGGGCTATTATCCGAGGTGAAAAAACGACTGGCCTGACCACTTTTATGCTTCAGCATGAAATCGATGAAGGCCGGATTCTTAAACAACTGGAAATCCAGATACTTGAACATGACGATGCAGGTTCACTCCATGACAGGATGATGTATGCAGGTTCAGGTCTGGTATTGGGTAGTGTTGATCTGATACAATCCTGCAAAGCCAACTTCGTCTCCCAGGATGAACAGATGGCCAGTTTTGCTCCGAAAATCCATCACGAAGACGGTCATATTCATTGGGAAAAAACATATACTGAGATAAATAACCTGGTGCGTGGGATGGCACCTTATCCGGGCGCATGGACTTTACTTGATGGCTTGGAACTGAAAATATACAGGACTTCTGTCTTTTCTCAAAAGACTGATAGACCACACGGTTTATTAGTCTTTGCTTCTAAAAAACTTATTGTCCAGTGTAAAGATGGAGAATTGGAAATTCTTGAGGTACAATTGGCCGGAAAGAAGAAAATGTCCGCCAAAGATTTTATCAATGGCTATAAAATCAGAAATTTGAATTTGACATAAATTCAAAGGCCTTCCTGACTATACGTTTTATCAGGTCTACATCGGGAAGGACAGAAGGATCAGAAGGAGTTATTTCTTCCACGTAAATATTCTCAGGGGTAGCTTTTTGCTTGAAATCGATACTATTGATATAGGTAAAACATGCCAGGCTGAGGCAGAACAAGGCAATAAAGCCTGATAAACGCATGGTATTTTTTCGTATCCTGATCATATTGCTGCCTTGACAACGATTTGCGTTATGGAAATGTTACAGAAATCACAAATCTTTATTGACTCTCAAATATAAATCAATAATAATCAGCAACAAGCACTTTAATATTACTTTAACCAAGTAAGATTTGACGGCCGGATGCTATTTCAGTATTAAAGATTCCTTTTTGCAGAAAGGGTTGCATTTGCACGCAGGATTTTTCTTGTTGCCATATGTTGTGGATTTGTCAAGATGGTGATAACATTACCTTTTTCTACGACTTTCCCACCTTCCAACACTATGATATCCTGAGCTGCCTGACGAATGATGCTATCATCATGAGCGATCAGGATCAAGCCTAGTTTCTGATGCTCCATAAGGGACAGAAGAAGTCTTACGATACCGTCCCTTGTAGGACTGTCCAGTGAAGTGGTCGATTCATCGCAGATTAATATGTCCGGCTTCATCAGAAGTGCCCTTGCGATGCAGATTCGAAGACACTCACCTCCGGATAAATTACTCGCTTTTCTGTCAAGCACCTGTGCTGGTAGATCCACCTCCTTCAGAATTTGTACCAAATCAAGTTTCAAAGTCTTGTCCAAAGTTTGTTGCCGGTCAATCACTTCCTGTAATAACCATCTGATGGTTTTATTCGGATGTAGTGAACCTCTTCCATCCTGCATAACCAATTGAATTTTTGATCTTAAAAACCAAATGTCTTTACGATTGATAAAATCAATTTCCCGATCATGTATCCTGACATGACCTGAAGAGGGTATCATTAATCCAACTAGCAATTGAGCCAAAGTAGATTTTCCACTTCCCGATTCACCAATAATACCAAGACATTGCCCAGCTTCAAGTGTAAGATCTATGTTGCTTATCTGAGCTCCTTCTTTTTCAAATAATCCTCCAAATTTGTGTTTATACCCAAGGTTTTCTACTTTCAGGATTGGTATTTCATGCTGACCTTCATTTGGAATCTTCGTCGCATTGTTTACTGAAGATTGTTCAACAATTGAGTCAAGTGAAATAAACCGGTCTGCTAAATAATTGACTACAGATTCTTCATGTGTAATGCATAAGATGGCCATTTGATATTGGTCCCGCACATGAGCAAGAAGATCAAGAATTTCAAGCTGGTTGATTTTATCAATAGCAGATGTTGGTTCATCAGCAATAATCAGCTCAGGTTCAACCACGACGGAGAGACAAATCTGGCACCGCTGTAATTGGCCTCCGGATAATTGATGCGGGAAAGAATTCCAGACCCGATCAATATCACTGATCCCAACCTCAACCATTTTTAACCGTAATGCTGCTTCGATATCACCTTTATGCTTTTTACCAATTTCGCTGACGATCATCATCATTTGATTACCCATACGGAGTACAGGATCAAAAATGCCGAAAACATCCTGCTGGATATAAAAGATGTGCTTACCTCTGAGTGATGTCCATTGAACTTTGTCTAGTGGATAAATCAATTCGGACCCTTGAGTATTCCAATGTATCATCCCCTTATCCCATCTGATATCTCGTGGTAGAAGACCTAATATGGCCAATCCGATACTTGTTTTACCACTTCCGGATTTACCCGTAAGCGCCACGATTTCTCCCTTATTAATGGAAAAAGAAATGTGATCGACTATGATCCCCTGATCGGAGACAAGACTTAATCCTTCAACCTGTAAAAGCATGGAAGACATCTTGTAAAAATAGATTTGCCGGGCGATCCCGGCAAATCCTTATCATGGCATTATATGTTTTCCCTGGCAAAATCAAATTCAATTTTTGATTTGGGACTGGTATATTAATCTTTGACGGCCATAAGTATACCGTTATTGTCTGTTACGATGACAGCATCCTTAAACCCCCTGGACATAGCTACATCTTTTGCTTTACGCGCATCAGATAAATTTCTGAAGCCCCCGATCATCATGATCGTCATTTCGCCCTTTCTGTAGGACTCCAATGTCCCAAGTTTTTCAATCCCATTTGTATTAAATGAGCCAGGTTTGGTATACGAAGCAAGCTGAACTTTGTATTCGGAAATTGCCGGTGAGGCTTCAGTTACAGGTTCAGTTTCTTTAAGTATAACATCCTTCTTTTCAACTTTTGAAGGTGATATGGATTTTGTATCAAGGCCTGACTGGTACAGAGGTTTATCATTCTCAGTCCCCTGTAGGACAACAATGAATGCATCTGTGCGGCCTTTTGATTTAGCCTTAAGTAAAGTTTCTTTGGCCTCGAGTTGGGTTGTATAGGGGCCAATCCTGATTTTATACAATCCATTTTCTTTTTGAACATACACGTGTCCCAGGTCTTTCCAATCGTTTTTAGCCTTAGCCTCAGATATGGGAAATGATGAAGCGGCAACCTGAACGGCAAAGTCGATTTTAGTATTTTGAGAAGAAGATTTCTGGTAGGTCGCCGGGTTTTGCTTAACGTATACTTTCACCAGATCCGGGGAATCTGATTCAGGCTGGACAGCAATTTGACCTTGAACGGAGATAAGGATTCCGGTTACCGGAATTAAAATCAGGGATAGTAGTATTTTCTTCATATGATCAAATATTAGTATTAACACTAATGTAAAGATATGTACTTTTCAATACAATATACATTATTAAATAAAATAATATGAAAAAATCAGGTCTTTTTGGTTAAACTGGATTTAAAGACCGAAAAGACTGATTTTCAAGGTTTATTATGAAGTCATTACGACAGTCATGCAGAAATCTCCCCAAGAGTATCCGATAGTTTCTATTTTTATCACTTCTTACCTATACATCAATCTCGAATATCGATTTATGCGGATTTTACTCACTCTTTGTTTAAGCCTGCTTTTGAGCGGACTTTTTGCTCAAAAGTTGGAGCACAGATTAGGCTATATGCTGATCCAGGTAAAAAAGGAATCCTACCTGAATAATATCATTTCCGGTTCCTCCTCTCGGTTTGCTTCCCAGATCAAACTTGACAAAACAGTTTCAAAAAGACTTGGGATCTATCTCCTTCATTTTGATTTTGCAGCTGTCCATGAAGTAAAACTACTTCAGCAGTTGCGGCAGAATAGTCAAGTCATGACCGCACAATTCGACCACCTGACTACACAGAGAAACCTACCTAATGATCCTTCTTTTAACCAACAATGGCAATGGTTCAATACAGGTCAGACCGGTGGAGTGATTGATGATGATACTGATGCTGATTTAGCATGGGATGTGACCACAGGAGGTGTTACCGCTTTGGGTGATACAATTGTAGTGGCCATTGTTGACGATGGTATTGAAGTCACTCATGAAGATCTGGCTGCTAACGTGTGGTACAACCACAATGAAATCCCTGGCAACAATATTGATGATGATGATAACGGCTATATTGATGATGTCAATGGATGGAATGCTTATGATCAAAATGGTGATGTATCCGGTAATGCGCATGGCATTCAGGTAAGTGGAATGGTAGGTGCGGTAGGAAATAATGGTATAGGTGTAACGGGCATGAACTGGAATGTCAAAATCATGATGATTGTAGGTGGCGATCCTGAGTCTGCTGCCATTGCCTCTTACTCATACGCACTTGATCAACGTATTTTATATGAACAGACCCATGGAAACAGAGGAGCTTTTGTAGTGGCCACGAATAGTTCATGGGGTATTGATTTCGGCCAACCTGCTGATGCACCTTTATGGTGTGCTTTCTATGATTCATTAGGTGTACATGGAATATTGAGCGCCGGTGCAACGGCCAACAATGACGTTGATATAGATTTGGTGGGTGATCTGCCTACAGGATGTTCAAGTGAATATTTATTAAGTGTTACAGCTCTAAATGCGCAAAACCAGCGGACATTTTCTGCGTATGGAATTACAACGGTTGATTTTGGTGCCCCGGGCGAAGATGTATACACAACCAGGAGGAATAATAATTACACGACCACGAGTGGGACTTCTTTTGCCTCCCCTACGGCTGCAGGTCTAGTAGGATTACTTTATTCTGCTCCTTGTCAGAACTTTGCTATCCTTACCCACGCCAATCCTGCTTTGGCTGCACAACATATACGAGATTATATTTTCAATGGTGTTGTCAAAGACGCTGGTCTTGAAAGTCAAATCAGGCTTGGTGGAAGCATGAATGCAGGCAACAGCATGCAACTATTGATGGCTGACTGTTCACAATGTCCTCTCCCTTCAAATATTACTGCAGATGTATTGTCTGACACAAAGGTCACCATTCAGTGGGAGCCTCTCGATACGATTACAATCAATGCCAGATACCAGGCCATAGGCAGTACTGAATGGGATACTTTATTTGATGTAAGCACACCACTTAATTTAACGGGCTTGTTAGGTTGTACAGACTATGTGATTGAATTTGAATCCTTTTGTACGGATACTTCTTCAGGCTTCCAGATTCCGTTTGCATTTAAGACAGAAGGATGTTGCGATATACCTTCTGATATTATGGCATTTTCGGATGCATCTAATATATATTTAAATTGGTCAGGAGTCTTTGCAGCAAATTATTTCCTCATACAGTGGCGTCTGCAGGGTGATACGACGTGGATGGAAGTAGTCACTTCAATCCAGGAAATAACGCTTGACCATCTGCTTGGATGTTCATATTATGAATACAGAATACAGACCAGCTGTGATACAAGTGAAAGTGGATTCTCTGATGTTTATACGATCAGGACAAAGGACTGCGGAAGTTGTATTGATCTTACTTACTGCGAATCTTCTGCTGCGAATGCAACTGATGGCTATATTGATTCTTTAACTATTGGCTCCCTTATCAATAATTCCGGACAGACCGGAGGATATACTTTTTATGAATCAAACAATGCTGATTTTGTGGCCGGGGAATCTTATCCTATATGGTCAAAGCCTGGCTTTTCCGGATCAAAATTATTCGAACAATACAGAATATGGCTTGATGCAAACCAGGACGGAACATTTGATAATGATGAGCTACTTGTTGATAAAAGATTTTTTGCAACAGATACATTCCTCTCAAGCAGCATCGCTATCCCTTTTACTGCGCTTGAAGGAAGTACACGGATGAGAGTTAGCATGGCAGAATTCAATCCTCCTTTCAGTATCAATCAGGGTGCGTGTGAAAATTTTTCTTCAGGGGAAGTCGAGGATTATTGCGTCAATATTCTTAAACCTAACACTTGCCCACCTGTCGACACTTTGTTTTTTGATGGGATTACCTTTACAAGTGCTTTTGTTTACTGGCCTAGTTCAGAAGGCGCTATCATCTACACATACAGATGGAGAGAAGTAGGAACTACAGAATATAAAGAATTTGCAACAATTGACAGCACAGCGATCCTCAATGACCTTGCAAAATGTAAATCATACGAAGTTCAGATCAGGAGTATATGCCTATTTGATACCACTGCTTATGCAACTTATATTCTGGATACAAAATGTGATGTCGCGGTAAAAGATGAAATTCCATTACTCTCTACTTTCGAAGTATTTCCAAATCCTGCCACAGATTTTGCAGTTATCAGATTAAAAGCAATCCAAAGTGGTGATCATCATATTTCAATCTTCAACACTTACGGACAAACCATGAAAACCTCAAGCGTTTATGCAGATGCTACAAAAGAAGAAGAAATAAGGATCGACGATATTAATGCATATCCTCCCGGATTGTATTTTATCATGATTGAAAAAGATGGAAAAGTAGTGACGAAGAAACTAGTAAAGATGTGAGATGTGAGATGTGAGATGTGAGATGTGAGACGTGAATAGTGAATTGATTTGGATATCATATTTGACTATGGTCCATTGTCTATGGCCTAACGTCTATTTTCAAACGTTTACTTCCGAAAAGCTTCGCTTACTTTCATTTCTCTTGAACCTGGTGTATAAACATAAAAACCTTCTCCGCTTTTTACGCCTTTTTTTCCAGCCTGTACCATGTTAACTAACAATGGACATGGAGCATATTTTGGTTGGCCATATCCATCCTGCAAAACGCGAAGAATAGCCAGGACAACATCGAGTCCGATAAAATCTGCTAATTGCAATGGCCCCATCGGATGAGCCATACCCAGCTTCATGACATTGTCAATCTCTTCGACTCCGGCCACACCTTCCCACAATGCTATAATCGCTTCATTGAGCATAGGCATCAGGACACGATTAGCTACAAATCCCGGATAATCATTGACGACAACAGGAATCTTACCAAGACTTTCAGAGATCGTAGTTACTTCCCTCGCCACTTCATCAGAGGTGCTGTAGCCGCGAATTATTTCAACGAGCTTCATCACGGGCACCGGATTCATAAAATGCATTCCGATCACCTGTTGAGGACGATTGGTCACAGATGCTATTTTGGTGATCGATATCGAACTCGTGTTTGTCGCAAGTATTGCATCCTCCCGACTATATTGACTGAAGTCTTTAAAAAGTTTCAGTTTCAGATCGAGGTTTTCTGTCGCAGCTTCAATGATCAGCGTCGCATCATTTATTCCCGATTTCACATCTGTAGATGTTTTGATTAATCCTAATGCGTTGTCTTTATCTGTTAAGGTGATTTTCTCTTTCTGCACCATTCGTTCCATGTTTTGTTGAATGGTGTTCATTCCCTTTCCAACTGCTTCAGTGGAAATATCAATCATAGTAACAGGAAATCCGAATTGTGCAAAGACATGAGTGATACCATTGCCCATCGTACCTGCGCCAATAATTGCGACCTTGTGTTTTGTACTATTTTTCTCCATAGAATCCAAAAAAGTAAAGATGGAAATATGATTGACCCAAAATCTAATTCAGTGTCGAATTTTGGTCTTGAGTTTAATTCAGGATTTGATGATCGAATTCGATATCAGAAAAATGGATTCAAACCTACCAGCTTCCTCCACCGCCGCCACCGCCGCCGCCACCACTGAAGCCACCACCGCCACCACCGCCGGAAGAACTACTTGGACTACTTCCGAAGACAGACCCAATGTTACTAATCTCGGATGGAAAACTTTCTGAAAAGGTATTCCATGATTGGTTCATACCGGAACCATACATCATCGGACCTGTATACCATGAAGGTGGTTGGGTAAGTAAACCTTCAAATTGTTTATTCCATTGGCTTAGATAGCCGAATGCAAGCGCATATGGCATCGTTTTATCATAATAAAGCGGATCTTCCTTCATGAGGCGCTCTATGATAGGACGTTCGGCTTTAGAGACAAATTGCCGAAAGCCTTCAAGCTTTTGATATGTTTCATTACCTGCAGGCGTTCGTTTGTGAAACCTACTCGAAATAAAGAAGATGATAAATGCACTTACAATCAATGCAATACCATCTACATTCTGTTTTGCAAAAAGCGCGTAAGCTCCCCAGGCAAGTGCAATCAATCCTACAATACCTGTGACACATCCAAAAGCTCTCTGGTCAGCTGAATACCAGCCTTGGGCTTTGATCCATGCCCGAACAGATTCCTTCACTGAAGCAAGCTGTGTATAAAATTTATCTTTTAAATCGCTAAGCTCTACAAGCGAACCGGTGGAAAAAAGGGCATTGAAGAATTGTGTTTCAAATACCATTAAATCAGAACCTGCTTCCTTTAATTTGTAAAAAGTGATATTGTTTTTGTTTTTGAAAAATCCCTTTTCTTCTTTTGATTCCAGACGTAGATAACCTTTGTTAGCGAGGTGAGGGATTAGCGACAAGACATCATTATTATCTACACTATTGTCAATAAATCCCCCGGCTATCACCGGAGAGACACCATCAGGAGGAAAGTATTCTGTCATGATCGGCTGCTTTCTGTTTCTAGCAAAAAATTTCGCAAAAAAAGCAGCCAGAAGAAAAAATATAGGTGCAATCAGCAATCCATGAATTTGCCAAAAAGATGTCAACGCTCCCATCGGTTGAAATGTATCCGCAGGAAAATTAACTGCAACAGTCACACCTTCACCTGGTGTAAAAACACGGGTAGTTTTTCCCTTTACTTCATTCGGGAATACCTGAAGTTCTGCATCCTGACCTTTTGAACCCTCCTGACCTGTAAAGACACGAACGTCATTTGTGGTCAACTGGACTTTATCAGGAAATTTAAGATCAAAAGAGAAATTCTCTATATCTGTGGTCCAGTGGATACCAAGTATGTCCCAATAAAGTTCAGTATTATTTTCAAAAAAATTAAGTGTATTGAGTACTGTAAAGGTGATATGGTAGACTTGTCTTCCTTCTACAAGCACATCTGCATCACCAATTTTTATGACGATGTTGTCATTCTCTTTCGATGTCGTGTAGTTGTAACCTTCAACATTAATATCCTTGAAAGCCCAGCTAACTTCTTTGTCCTGGACATTCCCTTTATATGGAATAAATTGAAAGATACCATGACGAGGCTCTGAAAATTCTACTTCAATAGTTTCATCAAAATTCGCATAGCCCTCATCAGTGAAATTGACAGTAACCTGAAAATTCTTTATCGTAAAATATTCCGCCTTTACCCCTGATGCTAAAAGCAAAAAGGAGAAGGCAAAAAGAATCAAGCGCATCGGCATGGAATCAGAATTGAACTTTTACATTTTGTTTTTCAGTCTCATCTACTTCGAAATAGGTCATTCTCTTGAAACCGAATGGACCTGCGATAAGGTTGCTTGGAAAAACTTCAACAGCATTATTCAGATCACGGGCAGAAGCGTTGTAATAACGTCTTGATCTCTGAATGCTTTCTTCCAATCCTGTAAGCGTCTCCTGCAAATGAAGAAATTCCGTATTCGCTTTAAGATCAGGATAATTTTCAGATAATGCGAAAACAGATTTTAATGCCCCGGAGAGTGCATTATCTGCTGCACCTCCATCTTTACCACCAGCAGCCATGGCTGTATTCCGCAAGGCAACAACCTTTTCAAGAACACCACCTTCATATTGGGTATAGCCTTTAATCGTACTGACCAGGTTTGGTATAAGATCATATCGTTGCTTGAGAAATACATTGATCGTTTGAAATGCTTCCTCCGCTCCGTTACGTAATCGTACAAGTTTGTTGTATGTACCCATGAGGAGGAGGGCAAGTACGACTATAATGATTAACAGGATAATGAACATAATCGTTGATTTTTTGGATTTGAAATGAGAAGTAAATGTAAGAAAAAAGGGAGAACGTCGTACAGCCGGATATTGCTCCGGGCTTTACGCAGATGCTAACACAGGGAAAGAAATAAAAATTCAACGAGCCTCAATTTTATTCTTCAGCATGATGTATCACAAACTACTTTCTACATTTACGACTATTCCAAAATCAGTCAAATGAATGAAATCATAGTTGTAGGCGATATTGGTTCCACAAAATCCAGTTGGTGGGTTTCAGGAAATGATTCAAAGGAAATCAGGCTCGATGGCTATAATCCTCTCGTGCATCCACTTTTGGTTGGCACGACTATGCTCTCCTCACTTTTAAAAGAATTGCAGGGAATCTCTCCGGATATTATTTGGTATTACGGTGCCGGAGTAGTTGATGATCAGATTGTACAAATAGTAAAGAATCTGGTACTTCAGTCTTTTCCGTCATGTAAAGTAAATGTCAATTCGGATTTAACAGGAGCTGCTAAAGCTACTTGTGGAAAAGTAGCCGGCACGGTCGCTATTCTCGGCACCGGAAGTCACGCAGCGGTCTTTGATGGAAAACAGATCATTCGACAAGCAAATGCACTTGGGTACATTTTAGGCGATGAAGGAGGTGGATGTGATATTGGAAAATCCCTTCTTCAGGCATATTTCTATGATGAAATGCCTTTTGCTGTAAAGGCAGAAATGACAAAATATCTTCCCGGTGGCAGATCAGAACTAGTCAAGCAACTTTATTCATCTTCAACCCCGAATCAATTTCTCGCCACTTTCGCTCAAGTCGCAGCAGATATGAAAGACGATCCGTGGATAGGCGAACTGGTGAAATCGCGTTTCAGGCTGTTTCTAAACAAACATCTGCTGCCCCTCAAACCTTTGGGGCCTGTGCACTTTCTTGGGTCCATAGGATGTATATTTGCCGACTTAATTGAAAACGAACTTGCACATAATGCACTAAAGGCCGGGATTTTCCTAAAAGATCCTTCCTATCGCCTTTTCACAATGCACGAAAACCATGAAATTGAAGAATAACAATATTCGCCGGATAGCTGTCTTTACATCAGGAGGGGATGCTCCGGGGATGAATGCGGCTATCAGATCTGTAGTAAGGACTGCTTCTTATCATGATCTTCATGTCTTTGGTGTATACCGGGGCTATGAAGGCATGATTGATGGTCATATCGAACGACTTGACAAAGGTGACGTAGGAAATATTATACAGCGTGGTGGCACAGTACTTAAAACAGCGCGAAGTGATCGTTTCCGTACCCCTGAGGGAAGAAAATCAGCCTATGATTCGCTGGTGGCTAATGACATCGAAGGACTTGTCGCTATTGGCGGGAATGGAACATTTACAGGTGCTAAAATTTTCTTCGAAGAGTATGGAATTCCTATTGTTGGTATTCCAGGAACCATTGACAATGACTTATATGGTACAGATTATTCAATAGGTTTTGATACCGCTGTCAACACAGCTATTGAAGCAGTAGACAGAATCAGAGATACTGCAGATTCGCACAACAGGTTGTTCTTTGTAGAAGTAATGGGAAGAGATACCGGCTTCATTGCGTTAAATACCGGAATAGGAAGTGGTGCGGGCGCTATCTTGATTCCTGAGGCTATGACAAGTGTTGAAACATTGATACGACATCTTGAAAAAACGGCAAAACGCCAGAAGCTGTTTTCTCTGATTATTGTTGCAGAAGGTAATGGAAGCGGAAATGCACAGAAACTTGCAGGTGAAATCAAAGACAGATTTCCTGACTATGATCCGAAAGTCACTATTATAGGCCATATGCAACGAGGAGGAGCACCATCTGCTCTGGATCGCCTTATTGCCAGCCGTATGGGATTTAAAGCTGTTGAAGCACTTCTCGAAGGGCATACCAATGTGATGATTGGCATTCAAAATAATAAGATGGCGATGGTTTCTTTTGACGATGCGATCAACAAACATAAAGATATTGATCTGGATCTGTTGCGCATGGCCGAAATCTTATCACTGTAGTTTTATTTCTATTTTCAAAGAATTGAACTTTGCAAATTCTTCTTTTTTATATTCCCACTGCTTCAAAAACTGAAGCGATATCACTGGGCGAAAAAGCAATTGAAAATCGTATTGCCGCATGCTCAAATATTTTTCCGATTCAATCCATTTTTCCATGGGAAGGGACAATCCAAAATGAGAATGAATTTGTTTTGGTACTAAAAACAATCCCTTCACTTAAAAATCAATTGACATCATTTATTACAAGCCTACATTCATATGAAGTTCCTTGTATCCTAAGTTGGATAGTTGAGGTAAATGAAAGTTATGGGATGTGGATAAAGGAAAATGTTTTGAAGGAAAATTCGCATTAAATTTTTAGAAGTACGGACAGGTCGCGACCTGTCCGTACTTCTAAAAATTTAATTATGAAAAAAAATCTGTATGCCAGATTAATTCTGTGATATATACCCACTCTTACTCCACATCAGGTAGGCTTTCAAAAATCCATTCAGGTCGCCATTCAGGACGATGTCCGGATTGTGGACAGTGAATTGAGTACGGTGATCCTTAACGCGACGGTCATCCAGTACATAACTCCTGATCTGGCTTCCCCATTCGTTTTTCATCTTATCTGATTCGACTTTATCGCGTTCGGCATTTCGTCTTTGAATCTCACGTTCATAGAGACGTGATTTCAACATTTTAAGGGCTGTTTCACGGTTCTGATGCTGCGATCTTTCCTGCTGGCATTCAACGACGATACCTGAAGGAAGATGTCGCACACGAACGGCAGATTCTGTTTTATTGACATGCTGTCCACCTGCACCGCTTGATCTGAATGTATCCCATTCCAGATCATCCGTATTGATATCCACTTCGATGGTATCATCAATTTCCGGGTGAACAAATACTGAACAAAAGGATGTCATTCGCTTACCCTGGGAATTAAACGGACTTACTCTCACCAATCGGTGCACACCATTTTCGCCTTTGAGCATTCCGTAGGCATAGTCACCACTGATCTCGATTTCAGCGCTTTTGATACCGGCTACATCACCATTCACTCTATTGAGTTCGGATACTTTATAACCATTCTTTTCGCCCCACATGATATACATCCTGAGGATCATATCGGACCAGTCGCAACTTTCTGTTCCACCGGCACCGGCATTGATTTCTAAAATACAGGATAATTCGTCTTCCGGCTGATTGAGTGTGCTACGGAATTCGACATCGTCTACAATGCCTACGGCATTAGTATATGCATGATCTAATTCTTCTTCAGGTATTTCTCCTGCGTCATAAAACTCAAGAAGAACGCCAAGATCATCAATAACAGTCTTGATGTCTTTAAAATGAGACAGCCAATGCTTATGGGTTTTGATTTCTTTTAATGTGGATTGTGCTCTTTCGGAGTCATTCCAAAAGTCGGGATCAAGAGTTAGCTGCTCTCTTTCCTCAAGCTGCATTTGTCGTCTTGCGACGTCAAAGATACCTCCCTAATACTTCCACACGGGCCTGAAGGTTAGTAAATTGGTCTACGGTCATTTTATATTAATTAGAACGAACAGAAAAAATCTGTCCTGAAAAGTAATTAAGCTATTCTAATCAAAGAGGGACGAATTTGACCTCGCCCCTCTTCAACAGATATCTTTATTGATGTGTATTTATCTCTCTAATTCAACATAGAAAATAAGGTCTGCATTTGCGGGTATCACCGGAGGCGATCCTGCTGCTCCATAACCTAATGATGCAGGAATAAATAAAGTTGCTTTTGCGCCTTTATTCAACAGCATAATACCTTCATCCCATCCCGGAATAACTTGTCCAACGCCTACAGGAAACTGATAGGGTTGACCTGCTTTGAAAGAAGAGTCAAACATCTTACCGTCTGCATCCAACATTCCGTAATAATGAACGGATACCTGAGCTCCTTTTTCAGGTTTAGTACCCTCATCACCCGGCTCTTCCATTATGTATCTGAGACCGGAGGCAGTTGATTTAATCTTATCCTTCAAATCGCCTTTTTTGAAAGCAGCATAAGTTGCAGCTGTTTTTGCTTCAATTTCCGGCATACGGTCTCTTACGACCTGCTTTACCTTTTCCTGTTCTTTTGAAATAGAATCAGAATGAGCCTGGAACTCAGTTTCATTCATGATATTCAATACACCTACATGATAGACAAGAGGCTCAGTGAATTTTTCAAAACCAGGAGGTTTGCGTTCGAAAGAATCGATTGGAAAATAAAATTGAAGGCTATCACCCTTATGAAGAGTAGCCATCAGGTCAACCAATGGTTTTAATTGTCCAAAATTTTTCGTGTCTCCTGTGATTTTGAGCACAGAAGGTTTCCCCGTTTTTGCAGATGATTGCAGTACGGAATCTTTTTCAGTAAGTGACATGCTGAAAAATACATAGCTATTGACCGGTATGGCTTCAGATGAAGAACCCTTGCGGACAATCTGGTATTCATATCCCGTCGGAGTTTTCATACGTTTACCTTCGGAAGAGCATCCTGCAACGAGGAGGACGCAGAGCAGAGAAAAGAATAGGTTATTGTTCATGTTGTAATTGATATGCATTCATTGTTAGTGGTATAATCTCTTTTACTTTAGCGAGGGTATCTTCAATCGAGGCTTTGATTTGTCCCCCGGATGCATTGCGATGTCCTCCGCCATTAAAATAATTGTGACAAATTTCCTGGACATTAATATTTCCTTTCGAACGGAAAGAAAGCTTAGTCACATTTTGTTGTTCAGTGATAAAGACGGCCAACTTCATATTTCTCACCATGAGAATATAATTGACAATCCCTTCTGTATCACCACGTCCAATAGACCATTTTTTATAATCTTCTTTGTCAAGCCATATGATACCGGCCTGGTGTTCAGACATCAATTCCATACGATTGGCAAGACAATACCCAAGTAGTTTGAGCTGCTTTTCCGTCATGCTGTTGAAAAGCCTGATCTGAAGCATGTAATCATCCATTCCTAATCGCTTTAGCTCAGCAGATATTTCAAAAACCCTGGGATTCGTGCCATATCTGAATGAACCTGTATCCATAAGGATGCCGGTATAAATGGCTTCAGCTACAGGTATATCTACATATTTATCCAGACCCATATCGAGCAGGAAATCATATATCAATTCTGCAGTTGAGCTGGCTTCCGTTTTTGAAATACTAAAATCGGCAAATGGCTCAGGATCGATGTGATGATCTATAAGAACCTTGATGGCTCTAGAAGCCATAACATCCAGACCAAACCTATCGATCCGGTCAAGCGAATTGAAGTCAAGGCAAAAGATAAGATCCGCCTGCTCAAAAGCTGCAACGGCCTCTTCCGGGTTCATTTCTCCTATTATTACTTTTTCAATTCCCGGCAGGAAATTGAATACAGGAGGAAAATCATTTGGCAAAACAACTTTGACGTTGTGAAGTAATTTGTTCAGAACAGCAGCGAGAGCTAAGGTGGAACCCAGTGCATCGCCATCAGGATTCTTATGGGTGACAATCACCACATGAGAAGGCTGACGAATCAATTGACGCAATGAATCCATATTAGGCTGCTTGTTTTTTGCAGGGCGCAAAGGTCTAACTTTATTTACATACTTACAAATGTGTTAGATTTGCGCCCCGTTTGGAGTAAACCCTACACCTCAATTAAAAGCTATGACAGGAAATATCACCTTTACCATGATTAAGCCGGATGCAGTAGCAGCAGGCCACACAGGAGCTATTCTGGCCCAGATCAATAAAGCCGGCTTTGAAATAATAGCTATGAAATACACTAAGCTTTCCCCTGAAAAAGCCGGTGAATTCTATGCAATTCACAAAGAAAGAGGCTTTTTCGGCGAATTGGTGGACTTTATGTCATCAGGCCCTATCGTGGCTGCGGTACTAAGGAAGGACAATGCTGTCGAAGATTTCAGACTACTCATTGGGGCTACAGATCCTTCAAAAGCAGCTCCCGGAACGATAAGGGCTTTGTTTGCCAAAAACATAGGCGAAAATGCAATCCATGGTTCTGATTCCGACGAAAATGCAGCGATTGAAGCTTCTTTCCATTTTGCTCAAACAGAAATTTTCAGGTAATATATCTATGGTTCAGGAAAGAAAAGAACTTTCAAAACCTATCTTTTCTGACGGTCATGATGCCTGAACATCCGGAGGTATTGATCCATGCTGAGTGATAATGCCGCTGGCCATTTCATTTCTGCTGCCAGTTTTCCTGCAGCATTCACTACCGGAACTTCAGGGTAATGATAATCACTCATATAATGCATGTATTTGATCATACGAAATGAATTGAAGTACCTGAAAAATCTTCGTCTGAATGTAGAATAACTTGCTGTTTGATTTGCAATAGAATGGCATTCTTCTAAGAATTCGGATTGTTGCAGATATTCTATCAGATCGGAACTGATATCCAATTCAGTTTGCAGTCTTTGATAATTATCTGGTTGTACCTCCCTCAAACTGATATCACGCAATTTATCCAGAGAATGAAATAAGGGTTTTATTTGATTGAAAATGCGAAAATCAGTGGTTAACCAATCTTCACCGTCTTTTAGCATTTGCTGCATTGCCCTTCCTGTTCCAAAAGGCACTCTTAATGAAATACGGGATGAAGGATAAACTGTAGTATCTCTGATTTCCCCATGAGTACCGATTTCAATAAATTTTTGGAGAAAATAAAAATCTTCCCCAGCTCTTCGAGTGTTCATTCCTCCCTGATCCAGATATGATTTACGTCTTACGGCCATAGCTGATCCAACAGTAGAATAAGCGAAAGGATGCCCGCACCATTGCTGCGCATTAATCAGATAACGCAAATGCAATTCGTATAAAACTATTGCTTCTCTATTTGCGATGTCAAGATGATCGACCTTATGCTCATAAAAAATAGAAACTGCGTCATGCGTTTTATAGTTATGAAAGTGTTGTTCGATCGCATCGAAATAATTCAGGTCGACGGTGCAATCTGCATCCAGACACACGATTATTCCATCTGGTTCCAATCGTCGTGCGGCTTCATCCATTGCTATTTTTCTCGCCCACCCTACTCCACCTTTTGGATCAGGCAATTCATTCACGTAGACAGGTAAAAATTGCAATCCTTCTTTTACATGTTGTGAGATCCACTTTGCGCAATCTATCCATGACTCCTGGTGCAGATTGATCTCCATAGCAGACATAAGAGAATTAATATTAAAAAGCACAATTATTTCTACCCTTATATCAGAACTGTGCGCATGAAAAAGTGATTCCAGCGTCGAAACAATATCAGGTTCAGCACAGACAGGTATGCACACAATCATCCTGACCTCAGGATCGGATGGCAAATGGACTAAGCTGGGAAACGTCCTGAACCTGCCTGCATATTTTCTCCAACCGATATCTTCCGCCATGAGGATTACATTTGCAGTACAAATGATGGAAATGAATAGTTGTGTTGTCGGTTTACAATATTTACCATCGGTCGAATATTTTGCTCATTGGTTACACCATCGTACGCTCATTCTTGAAAAACACGAACATTATCAAAAACGAACCTGGAGAAATAAAACAGCCATTCTTGGCCCTCAAGATGCGCTTATACTTTCAATTCCCCTCCAAAAAGGGAAAAACCAGGATTTGCCCATCTCCGATGTGAAAATATCCTATGATGAACCCTGGTCTCGTGTCCATATGCACAGCATACAAACTACCTATGGTAAAACTGCTTTTTTTAACGAAATTGAAAGTGACATTGAAGGTATTTTCAAAAACAACCATCAATTCCTTTGGGACCTCAATATGCAATTTATTGAGCTATTCATTTCATTTCTCCTGGGTGAATGGAATATGGTATTAACACAATTTTATGAAGTTAGTTTTCCGGCATCTGATATTGATTTGAGAAAAGGTGTCCCGGCTGGTCTGTCTTCACTTTCAATAGAATCACTTCCTGTTTACGAACAGGTCCACAGATTTTCAAATTCACATCTTCCAAACCTAAGTATCTTGGATGCGCTTTGTCATCTGGGTCCTGGAACATTTGACTACCTGAAGCGATATGCGCACGAACTTTATAAATAATCATGGTTAAGGTAATCGATCAAAAATTACAAGAGTACAAAAGTGAATTGAAAGGCATCCTTCAGCGACTTCAGCAATTTACTCAGCGAATATCGCATACAGAATCGGGTAGGATTATAGCAGACCTTCGCGACAGGATCGAGGAACCATATATGTTTGTCATCGTCGGAGAGGTAAAAGCCGGAAAAAGTTCTTTCATCAATGCGCTTCTTGAAGATCCTGATCTGTGCGCAGTGGCTCCATCACCTATGACGGATACTATCCAGCAGATCATGTATGGTGAAACATACAAAATTGAAGAAATAAGCCCCTTTCTCAAAAGAGTGTATAAACCGAATCCAATATTAAAAGATATCGCAATAGTTGATACACCGGGAACGAACACAATAATAAGCCATCATCAGGAAATCACTGAACGATTTATTCCAGGATCTGATCTTATCATATTCGTGTTTGAATCAAAAAATCCATACCGTCAATCTGCGTGGGATTTTTTCAATTTTATGCACGAAGAATGGCATAAAAAGATAGTGTTCGTGCTCCAGCAAAAAGATCTTATGGATGAACCCGACCTTAAGATTAATATGGACGGTGTAAAGGAATACGCGCAAAAAAAAGGAATAAAAAATCCAATCATTTTTGCGGTATCCGCAAAAGAGGAATTACAAGGACTACAACAGCAAAGCGGGTTTGAGCCTTTACGAACATTCATTCTTGATCAGGTGACGGGAGGCAAAGCACAACAACAAAAACTGATCAGCATCTCAGAAACAACTCTTAATATACTTTCTAAACTTCAAAGTGGTCTTCAACTGCGACAACAACAATTGGATGCAGATCTCCAATTCAGAAAAGAAATCAATAAAGCTCTTGAAGATCATTCTACACGATCCAATAAACAATCTGATATCCTTGTTGAAAACCTGATGGCGGCTTATGACCGTGTATCCAATAAGTATGCAGATGAACTTAATGATTCACTTTCCTTTTTCCCGGTGCTCAAACGCTCGATAGGTTCTATTTTTTCAAAATCACAATCATTGAAATCATGGCTTGAAGATTTTACGAAACGTCTGCAAAACGATTTCGGATCGGGCATGCAGGAGAAAATTAATGACCGGGTACTTGATCTCGCGGAAAGCATCCAACTCATGGGTCATACCATCGATCTCCAGATGCGCAACAGCAAAACAATCCTGGCGAATGATCATGAAATCTTCTCAGAAATAGGTCAGCGACGACAAAATATATTAAGGGAACTAAGAGAAGCTTTTGGGCAATTTTTAAACCGTACTGAAAATTTTACAGCGACAGGATTTGTCAACACAGATTCGAGAGTAGGAACAAATGTCGCAGCAGGAAGTGGCATAGCCGTAGTCGGAATTATTCTCGCAGCTGTTACACACGGAATGATATTCGATGTGACCGGCGGTGTATTGACGACCGTTGGCTTTTTATTGGCAGGTATCACATTAGGCCTTCAACGCAGCAAGGTGGTCCGGCAATATAAATCTGAAATGGATAAAGGCCGGAAACGTCTCCAGGAAGAACTTACTAAGGAATTATATGCTTACATCGATAGTATTAAATCCAAGATGGATAGCCAGTTTACAAAATTTGATGCCCTCATTCAGCAGGAAGCTTCTGATCTCGTCTCACTGACTAATAATCTGAATTCTATACAGATTGATCTAGGGAATATTCGTAAATCAGTTCAGAACGCCATCTGACAATCGAAGTATTGGAATATGCATTTGATGGGGTTTTCTGATCAACCATCTCGTAATTCTCCAATCTCTAAATATCTGTTTGTTCGAAAAAAATCTGCCTTCATCCATTCAGCAACCAATAGAGGAGATTGCACGAGTAAGTATGAAATTGATCCTTGGTGTAACTAATTTGCTTTTAACCCGTCAATATAAACGAAATGAATGCTGAGCAATACGAAGCCATATTTCACAAGATGAAGGACAAACTGTATAGGTATGCCTTGCGCTTTGTAAAAGATGGCGAGTCAGCCGAAGACGTCGTTCAGGATGTCATGTACAAACTCTGGCAAAAGCGTCAGGAAGTAGACACAATAGAGAATCTGGAGGCATGGATGATGGTTTTGACCCGTAACAGGGCACTTGATATCCTCAGAAAGGTCAAAGACAACCAGGTGAATATAGATGAAGCCTACTCCGTCAGTGATCAGGCGCCAATTCCAGACAAAATCATGGAAACCGCTGACCTCATGACCCAACTTAATGCATGCCTGGATCAGCTACCGGAAAAGCAACGAACAGTATTCCATCTGCGCGAAATAGAACAGATGACATATGAAGAAATCTGTACAATGACAGGATTCAATCTTGACGACGTCAAGGTTAGCCTGTTCAGATCGAGGAAACATATACAACGCATGTTAAGTAAAATCAACACGTTTGGACTTTATCAAGCCTAAAAAAATGGACAATAAACTTCTTGAGAAATACTGGAATGCAGAAACATCAACCCATGAGGAAGCACAACTCATGAATGAGATGTCAACCTCTCAGGGCTCTGATGCTGCTTATTTTGCCTTGCTCGCAGAAGCACGCCGACAAGCAAGTTCTCTCACTATTGATGATATAAATGCTTATAACCTCAAGCAAACGCTGAATGCCTCAAGAGCTACTGTGCGCCCAATCTATCGATTGCTGGCCATAGCTGCTTCTACTCTTCTCTTTGTGACATCTGGCCTTGGTGTGTGGAAGTACAGTCAGCAAGCAGCACAATCTGCCCAAATGGCTGAGACATTCGATGATCCTTACAAAGCATATCAGGAAGTTCGCGAAGCTCTTGCATTCGTCTCTTCCAAGCTTAATAAATCACAAAGCGAAGCAATGATCAACATACAGAAAGCCGGCGAATATGCCGACATGTTCAAATAATAAAATCAAATCACTTAATCCAATTCATGCATCATGAAATCTATTATTCTTTCTTTTTTCGTCATTCTTACTACCACACTTTCTTCTTTTGCACAAGAAGATGCGATCACTAAATACTTTAATAAGTATATCGACGACACACGTTTCAGCGCAGTGTATATCAGCCCGAAAATGTTCAATATGGTTTCTAAAATCGAGATTAAAGACATGGAACCTGATGTACAGGAAGTCATCCGCAGTATCAAAGGTCTGAGGGTCCTGCATACAGAAGTAAATGCCTTACAATTCTATCAGGAAGCCCTGAAAACCATTAATACAAAGGAATATGAGGTATTATTGACCGCCAGGGATAATGGAGAAAATGTACAATTCCTTGTCAAATCCAGCGGCGATATGGTTCAGGAACTTCTGATGATCGTCGGCGGAGATAAGAACTTTGCCATGCTTAGCTTCCTCGGTGACATTGATCTTAAAAAGGTTGGTAAACTAGCCAAAGTCTTAAATATTGACAATCTTCAATATCTCAACAAAATTGAGGAGAAGCATTAATGAAGTTTGAGGCTGAAGCTAAGATTGAGGTTGAGGCTAAGGAGTTTAGACGTTTATACCTTAATAATAACTGAAATGAAAAAGGCCATTCTCGCGAATGGCCTTTTTCTATTTCTATTGATGTAAATGAAACGTCTTCTTTTTACTAAGCGCCAAGGTAATGCTTCAGTAATTTACTTCTGCTGGCTGATCTCAGTTTATTAATGGCTTTGTCTTTGATCTGACGTACACGTTCACGTGTAAGTCCAAAACGATCACCGATGTCCTCGAGAGATAAGGGATGTTCCACACCGATTCCAAAATAAAGTTTGATGACGTCGGCCTGGCGATCAGTCAATGTACCTAAGGACCTGTCTATTTCCCGGCGCAGTGACTCAAGGTATTCCAAACCTGAATCGGTTCCGGGTGTATTGGGGTTTTCAAGTACATCTAACAAAGAATTGTCTTCCCCGTCCACGAATGGTGCATCCATAGATACATGGCGTGCTGCAACACCTAAAGTGGTTTCTACTTCATCAGCAGAGATTTCAAGAATTGTAGCCAACTCTTCCGAAGAAGGTTCGCGCTCAAATTCCTGTTCGAGTTGAGAAAAAGCCCTGTTGATCTTATTTAAAGATCCGACTTTATTCAGCGGGAGACGAACAATACGGGATTGTTCTGCCAAAGCCTGTAGAATAGACTGGCGAATCCACCACACTGCGTAAGAGATGAATTTGAATCCTCTTGTTTCGTCAAAACGCTGAGCAGCCTTGATAAGACCGAGGTTTCCTTCATTGATCAGGTCACTTAGCGAAAGACCCTGATTTTGGTATTGCTTTGCTACGGAGACCACGAACCTGAGGTTCGCCTTAGTCAGTGTTTCCAAAGCAATCTGGTCACCCTGTTTGATTTTTTTAGCCAGATCTACCTCTTTTTCAGGGGTAAGAAGATCAACTTTGCCGATCTCCTGTAGATATTTTTCCAGGGATTGACTTTCCCTGTTGGTAATGGATTTGGTTATTTTTAACTGCCTCATGGCAAAGTTTACGTTATATAAGTTTTGGACAAAATAGCTGACAAAAAACGTTCCCCTTTGTCCTGTTGCTATCAAAAGAGGCGCAAAAGTACGTTTTTTCCAACCTAACCGTAATATTAATTTATTTTTTTAATCCCCTTATTTGAGACCTGTTTTCCGGATTATACCATAATACCAGACGCATACAGGCGGCTGAGACCATAAAAAAGAATTAATGTCCTGAGTGGAAAAAAAGTTCAATTGTTTGTTATATTCAGGAATTCTGTTTTATTTACGCCCTTCAGCATAAGAAGGGGCGATGCACATGCCCTTTATATCAGGAATCAATTATGAAGCGAATACCCGTAGATCTGGAATATATATTTAAAGCCTCCCCAGCCATTCTTTATAAGTTTTTGACCACACCTGCATGCCTTGTGAGGTGGTTTTGTGATGGCGTTGATATCAACTCTGACGTATACACCTTTACATGGGACGGAAATGAGGAGAATGCTGAAGTCGTTGACGATATTGAAGAGGAGCGCATTCGGTTTAAATGGGAAGGAGCCCCACGTCATGAATACCTTGAATTCAGAATGTACCTTTCACCTGTCACAGAAGAGACTGTACTTGAAATAACCGACTTCGCCGGTGAAAAAGAAATAGACGATCTCAAAAAACTCTGGGATAGCCAAATAAAACAACTCCGCCAGGAAACAGGAGGATAATCCTTCGGTTTTAAATAAAAAAATCGTTACTGATTAAAATTGCTGACAACTTTTTTTGATTTAGCCCAGCTGTAAATCCTTAACACTTTTCTCTTCAAATCCTTCAATACCCGTCACTGTGGTATACTTAAAAGATAATTTTTGATTAGGATAAATATGATGAAATGCCGATTGACACATCAGAGTCGTTTCATGAAATCCACAGAGAATCAATTTTAATTTTCCAGGATACGTATTTATATCTCCTACTGCATATATGCCTTTTACTGTAGTGCTATAATCTAATGGATTGACATGTATCGCTGTCTTATCAACCGCCAATCCCCAATCAGCTATTGGGCCTAATTTAGGCGTCAGGCCGAAAAGTGGCAAAAAGCAATCTGCCTCAAGACGCATCTTTTCAGCATTATGTTCTACAATTGTTGCTTCAAGTTTAATTTTCCCTTCAAGTTCAACGACTTCTGCATTCGTGATCAGATTGACTTTTTTATCCCCCACTAATTTCAGTACTTTATCAACTGAATCGGGGGCACCTCTGAAACTTGTCCGCCGATGTATCAATGTCACCGATTGGGCGATATCCGCTAATTCAATCGTCCAGTCTAATGCTGAATCCCCCCCTCCCGCAATGACTATTCGTTGCCCTTTGTAATCTTCAGGTTGTTTTACAAAATAGTCCACTCCTTTTCCTTCAAATCTCTCTATTTCAGGAATTGGCGGTTTCCTGGGCTCAAAACATCCAAGCCCTCCTGCGATGACAATCACTTTAGCTTCAATTCTGGTGCCTTTATGTCCGGTAATGGTGAAAGTTCCATCGCTATTTTGTTCAATCCTATCGGCTCTTTCACCCAGCGTGAATGTAGGTTTGAATGGCTCTATTTGCTTTCGGAGATTATTCACCAGGTCAATTGCCAGGATCATTGGACAGCCTGGAATATCATAAATGGGCTTTTTGGGGTAAATCTCTATAAGTTGTCCACCTACATGAGGTAAGACATCCATAAGGTGGCACCTCATCTTTAACAGCCCGGCTTCAAATACTGTAAAAAGGCCCACTGGTCCGGCGCCAATAATCAATAAATCTGTCTTTACTGTAGTCATATTCGTTTATGAGGCGTCAAATTTACAGTAATCAGAATAGAGTTATCCTTTACTCTGAAAATGGTGTCAACTATGAGCAAGAACCTCAATGGGCAGGAATGAAAAGGAATTAAGCTAAGAGGTAAGTAAGCAGCGAAGAGAAAAAAAACTGACAAATAGCACAATTATGGGCACGTGCCCCCTACAATGATATATTTATCACCCTCGACCTTTATAGTACCATTTACAAAACTTGCTAAAGGTTTAAGGACTGCATTTATTTCAGGACTATTATAGATGAGCGTATTTGAAATACGACAATCCTTGAGTGCTGCATTTTCAAGAGAAATAGGTCGGTTGAAATAAGCAGAAGCATCCATTAATATCTCAGCATAAGACATATTCTTAGTGAAACTAAGATGTTGAGTATGCCACGCGTTAATATTTGGTGAAGGGTTTGGAATCAATTGCATCCTGTCTTCATTATAAAGAGCTGCTTCACCTGCTGTGAGGGCCAATATTTCTTTGTTTTTATCGATTGATTTGAAGATTACTTTTCCTCTTTCAACGAAAATCCTTGTGTTCTCCTGAGTTTGGGTAATATTAAAGGCAGTGCCTACGACTTCTGTGATCGTTCCTCCGCTTTCTACTGTAAATGGCCGTTGGGCATCAGGTGACACTTCAAAAAAAGCTTCTCCGTGAAGAGCCACGTGTCGTTTCTTATGTTTGAAAGGAAATACATCGACAGATGCGTCCTTATTCAAGTATATTTTCGAACCATCACTTAAAACTAAAGGCTTAGTATCATTCGCGTTATAAGCATAGGAAACTGGCTTACCATTACTCCAGGAAAGAAGGAAGGAAGCCAATGATATAACCACAACCGCAGCAACGGCCCATTTAAGATTAATTTTCCGCGCTGTTCCCCTTTCTGTTTGTTTTGCCAGAGTATTTTCAGTAAATCGCTGCCAGGCTTGCTCGCTTTCCCAGCCTCCTTGCATTTTAGCATGGCTATTTTCCCAGATTTTCTTGTAGGTAAGAAAATCACTTTTTAATGCAGGATTTGATTCCAACTCGCGTTCAAATGCCAATCTTTCATCCCCCTCCGCTGCTCCGGAGAGAAATCTGCCTATCCTAACCTCATTGGTTTCTTCCATCATACATAGTATTAGACACTTTTATCAATCTTATCCCCTATTGATAAGGACATCCGGAGATATTTTAATGCCTTACCAATTTGATTTTCCACTGTTTTAACCGAAATAGACAGGTTTTGAGCTATTTCGGCATATGATAACTCGTCATACCTGCTGAGCATGAAAATAATCCTGCATTTTTCAGGCAACATTTCAATCGCTATCTGCAATGACTTTTGTAATTCCTCTTCTTCCAAACGCTGAATTGCTTCAGGGGACTGGAATGAAGATCCGGCCGGCTTGTCAGGAAGAGTATCCAGATCATCCCAGTTATACTTCTTCGTATCCCTTATATAATTCAGGGCTCTTGTCGCAGCCATGCGTCTCAGATAGGCAGGAACAGAGGTATGAATGCTGATCTGATCGCGTTTAATCCATAATTCCGTAAATATCTCCTGAGCTATATCTTCCACTTTTGACTTATCCCCGACATATTGATTGACCACAGTACAGACAAAGGGATAGTGTTTTTTGAACAATTGGTCAAAAGCACCAAGCTGGGACAATCTGACGGATGATTTTTCTGGTTCTTTAATTGACATTAAAACCTTTCAGGTATTTATTATGTATTGTAAAGTTGTAGACATTCTTAATTTTAAAGTGCTTTATTCATTAAAAAACAATGTAAAATGAAAAACATATTGCTCTTTTCAGCTCTATTTCTTCTCCTGGCTGCCTGTAAAAATCAGCCTGCCAAAGAACCGGAAACCAAAATGGAGGCAGCTTCAGCTCCTACCATCAAATATACACTGACACCTTTCACTTCGTCACAGAACTTTCCTGATGCAAATCTCAAATCAATCGCTTATAAAAAAGGGAAATTTACAGCTGTGATCGGTGGAACAACCTATAAGTTAGGCGAACAAACTCCTGACGCACTCCAGAAAAACTGTGCCAACAGCAAGGAAGGCCAGCATATTCATCTCATCATCGACAGCGAACCATATATTGCCAAGTATACCGATGCATTTGATCAGGACATTCCAGATGGCGATCATTATATCCTTTCATTTTTATCAAGGTCTTACCATGAAAGCATTAAAACGCCAACTGCGTTTAAGGCTGAAAAAGTAACTGTTAAGGATAAGAGCTTTGAAAAAATGGAACCTATTGCCGGCCCAATGTTATTTTATAGTCGTCCAAAAGGTCTTTATACCGGTGATGATGGAAAAAAGGTCATGCTGGACTTCTATCTTGTCAATACGGATATGACAGGGCTCAAGGTTGAAGCTGACATCAATGGTGAAAAACATATGATTGACACATGGCAGCCATATTACATTGAAGGATTGCCCGAGGGTGACAATACAATCAAGCTTAGCCTTATGGATGCAAATGGCCAATTAGTGAACGCTCCATTGAATCCTGTGAGTAGAACCTTCAAGATTGAAAAAACACCAGCAACGAACTGAGGAAAGGATTATATTTGCCATCCGTTTGTCAAAATCCTATTTGACAAATGGTTAAATGGTGGTTGTAGCTCAGTTGGTTAGAGCGCTAGATTGTGGTTCTAGAGGTCGTGGGTTCGAGACCCTCCTACCACCCTGCTAAAATAAATTTTGAATAACGAATATTGAACAAGGAATTAAGAGGTCTGCATCCTGCTAACTTCTTAATTCCTTGTTTGGCATTTTAATCTGGATTCTTTATTCAATATTCGCTATTCCTGATTCTCTTTTTCATTCCTTATTCATCCCTGCCAGAAAATCCCCCACTACATAGCTGCTGCCTCCAACAAATACTAAGTCATTTTTTGCTGCATTGGCTAAAGCTTCATTATACGCGTTGATCACGCTATTGAACGAATTCCCTTTAAGCCCAAGGTCATTTCCCGCAGTCATCGTTTCCAGCGAAGGTTTTCCACGTGGAATTGCAGGGCTGCACCAATAATATAATCCATCATGTGGAAATAAAGAAAGAATCTTTTTGACATCCTTATCCGATACAAATCCAAGTACAAAATGTCTTTTTTTTGAGGGTATTTTTAAAAGGTCCGGTAGTATCGATTTGATACCATCTATATTATGTGCCGCATCTGTTAAGACTAAAGGATTATCCCGAATAACCATCCATCGGCCAATCATTGATGTAGACTTTTTTACATTTTTTAACCCATACATGATATGGTTAACCGAAATGACTTGATCTGGATAATAATTATTCCAGCACCATAAGGATTCAAGGACAGTGCGGATATTTTTTTTCTGGTAAGGTCCGGTGAGATCAGATTCAATTTTTCCTGACCATTCTCCTGATCGCATTTTTACTCTATACGCACCTTTAAGAATATCGCCGTTTGTTGGCTCAAGAAATATATGTTTTGCTGCAAAATGGATTGGAGCACCTTCTTTTTTTGCTTTCTTTTTAAACACCTCGGCTGTTTGCTTTTGCCATTCACCGATGATCACAGGGATATTTTTCTTAATAATACCTGCTTTTTCAAAGGCTATTTCAGGAAGAGTCATGCCGAGCAATTGCATATGGTCATAGCCGATGTTCGTGATGACGGATAAGAGAGGGCTAATAATATTAGTTGAATCAAGACGGCCTCCCAAACCTGTTTCAATAATAGCAATATCAACTTTTTCATTTCTAAAATAATCGAAAGCCATAGCTACGGTTATCTCAAAAAAAGAGGGCTGAATTGTCTGCCATTTTTCATTCCAGTTTTTTACAAATTGGACGACGTCATTCTCACTTATCTTTTTACCGTTGATTTTAATTCGTTCCCGAAAGTCAACATAGTGAGGTGATGTATAGAGGCCGACTTTTTTCCCTGCAGCCTGAAATATAGAAGCCAGCATATGCGAAGTGCTTCCTTTACCATTGGTACCGGCTACGTGGATACAAGGGAAGTTTTGTTGTGGTTCATCGAGCAGATGACAAAGCAGCCTGATATTGGTGAGATCCTTTTTTATCGCTGCATCGCCTATCCGCTGGTACATGGGAAGCGAGCTAAATAGAAATTCTATAGTCTCATCGTAATTCATCAAAGTATGGTCTATTAAGTGCAAAGATGACTTAAGGTTTTATTTACCTTAGGCCGAAATCTCATATCTATGAAAATTTGCTTCCTTTTCACTTTTTGTGTACTACTATTCATGGCCTGCAAAGAAAATAAAGGAACGTCTGATTCCACGATTTCTGAAGAATCTTTCAGAAGATATATATCATCATTATCCTCTGACGAATTCCAGGGTCGCAAACCTTTTACAATCGGCGAAACAAAAACGCTTGCATTTCTTGAAACAGAGGTTAAGAATATCGGTCTAAAGCCTGGAAATGGCAGCTCCTATTTTCAGGATGTCCCTATGGTTGAAATTACAGGACATCCGGCTGAGCGATTGATCCTTGAAGGCCCGAATAAGATCAGTCTTCATCTTGGGGATCAGTATGTGGCTTATACCCAACGGCCTGCAGAAAAGGTATCCATTGATACTTCCGAGGTTGTCTTTTGCGGATTTGGAATTGTTGCCCCCGAAATAGGCTGGAATGACTACAAAGACATAGACATGAAAGGGAAAACAGCCCTGGTGTTGGTCAATGATCCGGATTTCGAAACTCAGGACAGCACACTATTCAAAGGGAAGACTATGACTTACTATGGGCGCTGGACCTACAAGTATGAAGAAGCTGCACGTCAGGGCGCTGCAGCTATATGGATCATACATCAGACAGAAATGGCAGGCTATCCATGGGGGGTTGTCAAGGGTGCAGGAAGCGGAGCTAAATTAAATCTTGAATCCTTAGGCTATACTCCCTGTCAAATGCAGGGGTGGATTTCATATGAAGCAGCCACTGATATTTTTAAAACAGCAGGACTGGATATTGAAAGAGCAACAGCTGCAGCCAGACGAAAAGAATTTAAGCCAATACCATTGCCATTCAAAATCACGACATCTATTGACAATCAAATTCGCAAGGATGTTTCAAAGAATGTGATCGCCATGTTACCTGGTACTGAGAAACCTGACGAAGTCATTATTTTTTCTGCCCACTGGGACCACTTTGGAATCGGTGCTGTAGTGAATGGTGATTCAATTTATAATGGAGCTAATGACAATGCAAGTGGGAGCGCCGGTATTCTGGCTATTGCAGAGGCACTTCAAAAAACAGGACCATTTAAACGGAGCATTGCATTCCTTTGGGTGACTGCTGAAGAACAGGGATTGTTGGGTTCAGCATATTATGCAGCGCATCCTATTTTTCCACCTGCTAAAACTATAGCCAATATTAACATCGATGATATGAATTCAATCGGAGAAATGAATGACCTCTCTGTCATCGGTTACGGGCAGAGCGAAATGGAAACCTACGCTGAGAAATGGGCGAAAGAACAGGGACGTTATATCCTTCCGGACCAGGAACCTGAAAAAGGATATTTCTTCAGATCTGATCACTTCAATTTTGCAAAAATCGGTATTCCTGCATTGTACGCCAAAGGCACTTTTGATCATCGCCTAAAAGGTAAAATCTATGCTAAAGAAAAATCAGATGAATATCGTGATAAACATTATCATCAGCCGTCTGATGAATATAGTGCATCAACTTTTGAATTCAGCGGGATATTGCAGGATGCAAATCTCTACATGAATGTGGTTAAGGAATTAGCCGATAATGGTGAATGGCCACAATGGAAGTCGAATTCTGAATTCAAACCGATCCGGGATGCAACCATGAAGCCCGGTTCTGTAAAAACTTCGACAGATACTGTGCAGCCAAAATAAAACCGGAGCGGAGTAAACAATCTCTTTCAATTCTATTGAGCATGCATTGAGCTTATCATCCGAGAAATCTATGAAATAAGATTTTCGGATTGATAGACCAATAGCGGAATAGTCTTGTGAAAGGAAATACTTTTTGCCCGTGTTTTTGAAAAAAGATCTTCAAACCAGTTGCGCTTGTGGGAAAGCAAAGCCAGGAGATCAATTTTATTTTCATTGACAAAATTTTCAAGGCCTTCGTTAATGTCATTATGATTCACGATGTGCGGAGTGATTTTTTTGTCATTATGCCATCGTTCACAAAACGACTTCATCTGGCTATCATCCATATTTTGTGTAGTGTTGATATGCACCAGGTGGATATGGCAACCCATAAGCTCCCTGAACTTTCTTACTTCTTCAATAAATAACGCATCCTCATCGGTCATGTTTGTTGCAATTGCGATATTGTCGATGATGCCGTCGAATTGGGCTGTGACCGGAACAAGAATGACAGGACAATGAGCTTCTTCAAGGACTTTTCCGGAAACGGTTCCAAAAAAGAATTTCTCCATCATGCCGGCTCCCGTATTCCCCATTACGATAAGGTCAGCTTTATTTTTATTGGCTGTGCGCAGGATAGCTGAAACGGCAGCACCTTCTTCAAGTACATGCACCATGGGCACATGATAATAGCCGTTGTCGATAGCAATGTCTCTCAGGACAGGAACCTCATCTTCGTAATTTTCAAAGACATCGAGATCGATGGAATCATATACATCTCTCAATGTATCCGGAAGATTAAAGCTACTGATATCAGGCTTGTCAAAAGCATGAATTGTAATAATGGAAGCCCCTAAGTGATCAGCAATCTGTAAGGCAAAGATGAACGCGTTTTCCGCCGTTTCGGAGAAATCCGTCGGATAAAGAATTTTTTTCATTATTGGCTTTTCATTTTCTGCACTATTCCTTCTGGCAATATTATGATGTAGCTAAAATATAAAAATAGATGATATAATCTGAAATTGAATGTCAGGATATAGACTTCCCTTCATTCAGAATCGGTTTGACTGACAAATAAAGTAATTTTGTACGGTGATTAAGCATAGTATACTGATTTTATTCTTCGGGACCATTCTAATTCTTGGGCTGACAGGCCCTTCTCAAGGCCCGTTTGATCAAAGGCGTGATCCCGTTCCCTCAACGCAGAAAGTAGCTCATTCCTCACATTGTGCAGGTTGTCATGGATTTGATGAGGTGGGTGAAGCCCTTGTAGATGCTCAGGGGAAGGATATCAATATCTATGATGACTGGCAGTTTAGCATGATGGGACTTTCTGCCCATGATCCTTTCTGGAGGGCGACAATTTCCCATGAAGTCAATCAATACCCTGCTGCGAAAGCTGAGATTGAAACTACATGTCTCAAATGCCATTCCCCACTTGGAAGCATTCAGAGTCATCTTACCGGAAAACCCTATTCATATGCTACAATGCTCCAGGACTCTCTTGGGCTTGATGGTGTGTCCTGCAGTTCATGCCATCAGCAGCCAGCCAGGAATCTTGGGAAAGGCCAATCCGGCAATTTTACAATAGATACGAACAGAATCATGTTTGGCCCATATCCAAATCCGTTCCAGGGGCCAATGCAGATATATGTTGGATTTAATCCGGTTTTCTCAGATCACATCTATAGTAGCGGCGTCTGTGCCGGATGTCATACATTGATCACAAAGACATTGAAGGATGATGGCACACCGTCAGGAGATTTTTTCGTAGAACAGGCTACTTATCATGAATGGGTTAATTCCTCTTATCCTGCTCAGGGAAAGGAATGTCAGAATTGCCATCTTCCTTTTATACAGGATAGTGTCGTGGTGGCTACAGATTTCAAAGCTTTAAAAAAGAGATATCCATTCGGATTACATCAGTTTTTCGGGGCAAACACAGCGATGTTATCCTTGATGAAAAATAATCGTGACTCACTTCATTTGCTTTTGACTTCGCCTAACCGTTTGTGGGATGAATCAATTAAAAACAACAGGCTAAGCATTAGCCGTGCTGCAACTCTTTCGATTTCACCATTGCAGGTGTTTGATGACACACTTTATTTTGAAATCACACTTAAAAATAAAACCGGTCATAAATTTCCTTCCGGATATCCAAGCCGACTTGCCTGGCTACAGGTTGTTCTCACCGACCCAACCGGAACGGATACGTTATACGCAAATGGTATATTGGATAAAGATGGAAATATAATAGGACGGGATCTCCCCTATGAACCACATCACCAGGAATCAAAATCTTCTGATGATGTCCAGATCTATGAAATGGTGATGTCAGACTTGCAGGGTCATCTTACAACACGCCTTAATGCAGCATTCAAGCCTTTGAAAGACAACAGGCTTCTTCCCTTAGGTTTTAACCGAAATCATGAAGTATATGATACAGTAGCTGTTTGGGGTGAGGCATTGACTGATCCTGATTATGGCATAGCCAGTACCTCCGGAGCAGACATCATCGCCTACAAACTTCCATTAAATGGCAATCAGGGACTGGCGAATTTACACGTCTCATTTCTTTATCATTCATTGCCTTCAAGGTGGATGAATGATCTTTTTACTGATGATACATTATCGCAGGTTGCCCAATTCAAATCAATGTATGAGGGATACCAGCTATTTACCGAACTTATCTCTAAGCTTGATATTGCAGATATTGATCTATCGACAACAAGTACTCGGGACATCAGCAATTCTTCCCAAATAATGCTGTATCCAAACCCAGGCACCGATAATGAAGTATTCATTAAGTTTCCTGATTCATTTGGCAATATCCAATCGATACATTATGATCTGATTGATCTAAACGGGATGATCATTCAATCAGGCTCGACAAATAATAAAGTATGGCTTAATACTGATCTAAAACCAGGTCTTTATTATTTCATTTTTTATACGGACCAGCGGTATTTAGGCATCAAGCCTTATTCAAAATTCTAAATGGCTGAGGTCCATAAAGTCCTTCAGCCATTTAGAATCAGAGAGTATGATATTGGGATTGGTACTAGAGTTTAACTATTTTCCTGGAGTACATTTTCCCTTCCTGAATTATTCTGATAAAATAAATTCCGGCAGGATATGCAGACATATCAATCGTTGTTTCACCAATACCCAAATTTTCCTTCTTAGAATAAATTTGTTTACCTGATAAATCAGTCACCTGAAGATCAATGGTAGATGTAGATTTTACAACTACATAGGTTATTCCGGTTGTTGGATTTGGTGTGATCACCATAGCCTGATCATCGAACACATTTCCAGTGGCCAGATTTATATCCAGGTAAGCAGTGACTGGGGCCAGATCTGAGCCGCAATATTTATCCGAAGTGGAAATTTTCCAATCATAGAAATAATAATAAAATTCAGTTCCAAATGTGGAATTATTGATAGATACATACCCATCAATCACATACGGATACGAAACGCCCTGTGATGATCTCCACAAATAAGGGCTGTTAGCACCGAAGACAAGATTATTTAAATCCGTGTTCGTACTTACGGTATAGGCACCGGGAGGTAAGTCAACATTGAGATCAATTACAGTAGTACCTGGTGTCAGATCAACCTGTTTATCAAAAAAGAAACCTTGTCCATCTGTGATTTCAATAATCCTTGCTCCAGCCGAATCTGTAAATACAGTAAATTGCTTTAGTACTATAGGCTCAAGAACTTCAAATTCCATGCCTCCATTAATAAATGTTCCATTGTATTTCGGATTACCACTTTGTGTTGCAGGTCCCAGTTGGAAGTCCCCACCAGGTATCGAGCCAAGATTCTGAGCATAGACGGTATCATTGTCTGTGAGTCCATCTAACACAATGGTAGATCCAGTCCCAATACTATTCGTACCATCAGGATCTGAATACCACACAATACTATCTCCCATAGCTGTAAGAATAGCCTGCTCACCCAATGAGAAGGTATCATCAACCACCGCAGGTATTGCAGGTACTACGAAATCAATATGAATAGTATCTGATTGCTGGATTTTACAATAACCTTCGACCAATGCATAATAATCCCCTGTAGAAGTAGCCACTATAGTTTGTGTGGTCTCTCCGGATGACCAGGTATAACCCAACCCGAAAGGAAGGCTAAGAATGGCATCCTCCCGGTTACAAAGAAGCTTGTTGCCTTCATAGGTAATGGTAGGCTTTACTGAATCAGGATCAATGATGACTTCTATCGGCTCCGTTCGAATAGGACAATTAACATCATCGATAATTGTTGCATAGTATAGCCCGGCTTTATTGATAGTAATTGAATCTTCAGTTGAACCGGTACTCCAGGAAGAAATATTGACTCCATGCAGAGCAAGTCCTAATGTTTCATTGCCGCATAATGCTTTAAGTGCCGGCCACACTTTATCTGATGTTCTTGCGCAACCACCACGACGTAAGGTATATGTTTGATCTACAAGTAGATTATTAAATGATTCCCTTACTCCATCCGGCCATTTGATGACAAGACTATCATAACTAGTCAATGTGCCGAGGCCGAAAATCATCCTATGGCTGTTTGAAACTCCGTATTGCTCTCCGGATCTGACCTCTCTAATCTGGGTCCCAAGGTTACTATATAAAAAAGCCATTGCGCCGATTGAGGATGGGTTGACGCCTTCCTGTATCAGTTCCATGGAAAGAAAATGGTTCCCATTGTTCTCACCGAGATATAAAACATCTGGTTTATTAGTCACGCTATTGAATACCTGAACCGAAGATGCATATACATCCGTAAAGCCGTCGTTGTTGAGATCCCCCAGGACAAACGCTCCAAATAAATTATTTCCAAAAGGTTGCTCTCTCGTAAAAGTGCCATTGCCGTTATTGTGCCAGAATTCTACAAGATCTCCGCTGACCAAAATATCCTGCCAGCCATCATTGTCAAAATCCCTGATCATACCCTCGATCCCTACCCCACCTATATTTATTCCTGAAGAAGGAGTGATGTCGATGAAAGTGTCATTGTCTATATTTTCAAATAATTGACAGATGACATCATGTTCTGTTTTGAAAAGATCAAGATCTCCATCATTATCAATATCGCCGAAGTCTGCAGTCCATGTCTGATGGCCGTCTGCAAGTCCATATTTGGCAGCACTCTGCGTATAATTATTATTTCCATCGTTGACAAATAACAAATCGATTCGTCGCGGATCATTTGGATTGGTCACGCCCTGTCTGCATTTGGCGATGTAAAAATCAAGATCGCCATCCATATCGAAATCAGTATAGACTGAACCGTAGTTCCCTGAATTATCGGAAGCTGGTACGGTTACAAAATTGAATAATGGTTGCTCAACAAGATTGCCTGTACCATCGTTGATCAAGGTAAGATTGGCTGCATTGTCATTGAGTACAACGACATCCATCCATCCATCCCCATTAAAATCACCAGCTGAAGCTCCCTGTGAAAAGAAAGGAGTTACATCGACATAGGTAAAATTAAATTTGTAGGTATGGGGGATACTGTATAAAACTTTAATCCGGTCATATGAACCTGATATAAAAATGTCATTTGATCCGTCATTATTAAAATCAGCCACGCAAATATCATTTTGCTCACCATCATTATCAATTCCAATCGGAACTTCATATCTGACAAAGGGTCTGGATGGATCAGGTGTCTGATACTGGATATATAAAGTTGGCGTGCCATCTGTGGTCAGGATGTCATCTAAACCATCCCCGTTCATATCAGCTATCGCTACAGGAACTGCACTATGCTGATCAGGCTTCGGTAAAAGATCATTTCGGTTAGTAAACTTAACCTGAGAATAGGCCAGAAAAGTGAATAAATTGGCACAAATGAGTATGTACAGCTTTGCTTTCATAAGGAATAAATGAGTTTGGAAATGTAGTTGGACAAAAATAGCAGAAAAAGGCAAAGCTTAGAGGTTCTTTTAAGAGACTGCAGTCCCGGTGACTTAGCTACCCATATGCCCGTCTATATGTTACTTTGCAGCGATGTCCCGTTTTTACTCAATATTCAAATTTATTCAACATAGGCTTCATTCCCGCAGATGGGATTCCTTTCATTCTCCTTATTTATTCAATCTCTTTACGTATTGCTGCGATCATAAAATTGTTTTTCCGGAGATTGAAGGGATTGAATCTCATAGAAATAAATTGATTCATTCGAAGGAAACTATTAATAGAACAGACTTTGGTGCCGGAATGACTATTTCCGATAACCAGCATGAAAAACGAATATCATCCATTGCAAGACAATCACTCAGCCTCCCATTTCAATGCAGGTTTCTATACAAGCTGATGCAATTGACAAAACCAGAAATCTGCATTGAATTTGGCACGTGTCTCGGAATCACATCATTGTATCTTTCTTATGGTGCTGATGCAGGCAAAATCATTTCGATTGAAGGTGATCCGGCAATAGCATCGATGGCAAAACACATATTTGAAGAAATGCAAATAAAAAACATTACAAGCATCAATTCAACATTTGAAGACTTTATTAATCAGGATTTAAAGGAATTAGAAACCATCGATTTTATTTTCATTGACGGGAACCACAGATCAGGTCCATTGTTGAGTTATTATCATGCACTCAAGCCCCATTTAAGATCAAATACGATCATCATGGTTGACGACATTTACTGGTCTTCAGACATGAATTCGGGATGGACATCCCTGACTGAGATGCCTGAGGTTACTCAAAGTGTGGATTGTTTCCAGTTTGGTCTCTTATTTTTTAGTTCTGATTTTATAAGTAATCAGAATCACATCATTCGACTACCATTGAAATCAATTATATGAGAATATTTTTAAAATTTTCTCATAAAAAATTGATTATCAATTAATTATTGACACTTACTTAAAATCAAAATTGAGGTAATAATTTATTGGTCCATGAATATCCTGGCCCTTATACTTCCGGAGGTTTAACATTCGGGAGATTAGACGTTTGATATCCAATTCTGGCCAATGGCGTATCGTCATCATCGAAATCTTCCCATTGTGTGATTTCTTTTATGAAGTCCTCCATATGTCTGATCAGGAAAGGAGATTTAATTTCTTCAGGACGATAGATACCGATGATCTTTGGCGGATGGGGCTCACCGAATCCTTCTATGTAGGGATAACCTATCATGACCTGGACTTTGCCATTGAAAAGCTGCTGATATATCAACGAACCATTGTTCTTGATCAATGGCTTATCTGTCTTGTCATTTATGATTTCGGAAATTCCACTTTCTTCTGAACCTAATGAAAGCACAATGAATTCAAGGTGCCTGACTTTGTCCTGCAATTCAATCTTACCATCCAGTTTAGAAACCTTAAGCATATTTTCCAGCTCAGCCGTAATCTGAGCCCTCAACTGTGAATCCCATCTTTCACGGTATGCTATGGTGTTGGCCAGGATATTCTGATAGCGTTCGACCTTAGTGATCAATCCTTTATATTCTTCCATAATCTGGTATTTAACGGCTAAATATAAAATCTATCCTGAGTAAATCCGGTATGCGTGATATGAGCAAAATCCAATCTCTATCTTTGGACGGCATGAAAGCAAAGGAAAAGAGTTCGACTACTCCACTCAGTAAAAGTATTCCGGAAAAAAATAATGCCGATTTGAGCCACACAGACTCCTGGGCGGATACTCTGTCGAAAGCATTTTCTATAATGGCTAAGGCCAAAGCCATGACCGAACATTATGAGGCCAATTTTAAAGAAGTTTCCAAATATGTACATGCCACAGCACGAGGTCATGAGGCCATCCAGATTGCCATGGGTATGTTACTTACATCTGATGACTGGCTGTCTGCCTACTATCGGGATGATGCATTGCTTCTGGCCATAGGTATGCAACCTTATCAGCTCATGTTACAGTTGATGGCCAAAAAGGATGATCCTTTCTCAGGAGGAAGATCTTATTATTCACATCCTAGCCTTCGTGATGATGATAAGCCAAAAATACCGCATCAATCCTCTGCGACAGGAATGCAGGCCATTCCGTCAACCGGTATTGGGCTTGGCATTTATTACAAAGAAAATCGTGGAATTGGTGACTGGAAATTGCCGCCTGTTGTAGTCTGTTCGTTAGGTGATGCATCGGTGACAGAAGGAGAAGTATCAGAGGCATTCCAGATGGCTGCTTTGAAGAGACTACCTATGCTTTACCTGGTTCAGGACAATGGGTGGGATATTTCAGCAAATGCGAAAGAAACGCGTGCGATGAATGCGGCGGAATATGCAAAGGGATTTAAAGGAATTGAGACGAGGAGTATTGATGGAACAGATTTCAAACTTTGTTATGATACGCTTCGTGAGGTTGTTGATTTGATACGTAAAGAAAGAAGGCCTTTTCTTGTTCATGCCACAGTGCCGCTGCTTAATCATCATACTTCAGGTGTACGAATGGAATGGTACAGGGATGATCTGGAAGAAGAGCGGGCTAATGATCCATATCCAAAAATGCGAAAAGCCATGTTGGCAGCAGGATGGCCTGAATTGAAAATAAAACGTATTGAAACAAAAGCAAAAGAACAAGTCTTTGCCGATTTTGAAAAAGCAAGGCAAGCCGCTAATCCGCTCCCTTCCGATCTGTATACACATGATTTTGCCCCAACCTCTATCATAGCGGAAAAAGGAGTTCGAAGTCCTGAAGGCGCTGAGATGAAAGTCATGGTGGATTGTGCCTTACTGGCTATTGAAGAACTCATGCGCCGGCATCCGGAGTGTGTGCTTTACGGTCAGGATGTAGGGCGCAGGCTTGGAGGTGTTTTCAGGGAAGCGGCTACACTTGCTCAAAAATTTGGAGATGACCGTGTCTTCAACACCCCGATACAGGAAGCTTTTATAGTGGGCTCTACAGTAGGTATGTCTGCAGTCGGACTTAAACCTATTGTTGAGGTTCAATTTGCCGATTACATCTGGCCGGGATTGAATCAATTATTTACGGAAGTAAGCAGATCGTGTTATCTGACCAATGGCAAGTGGCCAGTGAGCATGATTTTACGTGTTCCTACAGGGGCTTATGGAAGTGGTGGCCCTTATCATTCTTCAAGTGTCGAAACTGTCGTATGCAACATCAAAGGATTGAAAGTGGTGTATCCAAGTAATGGCGCTGATCTGAAAGGATTGATAAAGGCTGCTTATCATGATCCGAATCCGGTGGTGATATTTGAACACAAAGGACTTTATTGGAGTAAGGTTGCCAATACAGAGACAGCAAAATGTCCTTTGCCTGACGAAGAGTATATAATCCCTTTAGGTGTCGGTAGAATTGTAATTGAAGCCAATGATGATTTGATCGCACAAGGAAAAGCTATTTGTGTAGTGACGTATGGAATGGGTGTTCATTGGGCATTACATGCATCAAAATCTTTTGATGATCAGGTTACAATTATTGACTTAAGATCACTTGTGCCGTGGGATGAAAATTTGGTTTATGACACCGTACGCAAACATGGCCGTTGTCTTGTGGTAACTGAGGATACTATATCAAATTCATTTGCACAAAGTATTGCGGCAAGAATTCAGGAAAATTGCTGGACGTCGCTTGATGCGCCGGTGAGGACGATTGGATCAAAGGATATGCCGGCTGTTCCGTTAAATGAGGTGTTGGAGAAGGAGATGATTTTGTCAGTAGATGAAGTGACTACGTCAATAAGGGACTTATTGTATTATTAATTCAGCGATTTTAATTTTCGTCTAATCCTTTATGCATCGGACAGAAGCTCCACACATTTTTAGTCCCGAATTCCCTTTTATGTTGCAATCCCAATTTTTGAAAACACTAACCCAGGCGTTATATCTGTTTTCCTCAGTAGCACTCCACCAATTACTGCTTACACCCATAGCCGTAAATTTTCCATTTTCATTACGATAACCACCTGGTAGTCCGGCAAAGTTATTTTCATTAATTCCATTTTCTTTTTTAAAACTCTGAAATCCACAATTATCCTCTAACCAGACACTTGAATTTTTTATCTCCGGGTCTATTAATGTTGATCCATTCAAAAGATTAGCTAACATTATCCATTCCTCATTATCCGGAATATGCCATCCGGCCGGAGCCAATCCTCTTGAATCATTAATGGCAAACCAATTATATAAAATTCCATATTTTTTACCCAGAAGGAAATCATTGTTATAATAACACCAACAAGGCCTGCCTTCTTTACATGCAAGTCTCCATTCCTGATTAGTTTTCGCTTCCTGTATTGGAGATCCGTTTCTAAATTTTGCAACGTTCAGATTTTCTGTTGACCATATTTGATTACCAATCTCCAGGTGTGGCAGATTTAAGTCCTCACTATTGACATCTAAATGCAAATCGTCAGCAACCTCCTGATTAATATTTCTTTCGAACAATATAGTATCCTCCAAATCTCCATCTGATAAATGCAATGAGTTGGTTTGAACTTTAAATGAATAATTGACATCATTGCCAGCCTGGGTGATGATGAGCCTGTTCCCTTCAACTTTGTATTTTAATATCTTACCATCGAATTCACCTGAACCATCCCGGTTCAACACCAGTGTCATTTGGAATGCAAAATCACTATTACTCCACGTTCCGCAAATCCCTTCTTGTTCTTTAATTTTAGCCCCTATTTGAGCTTCAACTGATCCGCAAAAGTTAAATGCAATAATAAAAAGTAACACCCGTGAAATCATTTCCAAGATTTTAGAATTATCAAAATAACAAAAGAGAATATTGTCGTCTTAATATACTGAATTCCTTTTCAACTCTAAAAAGTAAATTGTTCCACCCTTTGAACATTTAAAAATACGAATAGCCATTTAAACAGAAAAACTCTCTCCACAAGCACACGTCCTTGAAGCATTCGGATTGTTGAAATAAAATCCTTTTCCTTCCAGACCACCGGAAAATTCCAGAATTGTATTGTGTACATAAAGAAAACTACGAAGGTCAGTGACGATCCGAATTCCTTTATCCTCAAAAATCTGATCGGTTGGTTTTAGCTGATTGTCAAAATCAAGTTTATAGCTAAGTCCTGAACATCCTCCGCTTGTAACACTTACTCTGACAAAGTAGTCTGTAAGTGATTTGTTTTCACTCGTGAGTATTTCAGTGATCCTTTCTTTTGCATTATCTGCTACAAACAACATGGCATTTAACTTTTATAAAAGATTGTAAAGATAGGATAACAAAATCGGGAAAATATAGTTTCCTGTAGTCTTCCCTCATAGTTCTATACCCTGCTTAAACATCTGCCAGACAGGACTTTCTGAACGATATTCTAATATAGCCTCCGAAAGGAGTTTAGTACCTAACTCCATCTCAGCGGATGTCGTAGGCACACCAAGACTAATGCGGAATGAACCTTTAGCCTCTTCCGCTGACAATCCCATAGCAAGCAAGACATGAGAAGGAGATGGGTCTGCAGAACTGCAAGCTGAACCTGATGAGATAGCAAGCTTTGTCCTCAGCTTCGTCATCACCGCCTGGCTATCAACTTTGGCAACTTTAAGATTTGAAACTGTGTATAATCTGTGATCTAAGCTTCCATTGACACTTACGTGCTCAAGTGTTGATAGAAGTTTATTTTCAAATTTGTCTATAAGACTTTTGATTCTTTCCATGTCCCCGTCCATATTGGATTGTCGTAAATGTGAGGCCATACCTAATCCGACAATTCCAGGCACGTTCAACGTCCCCGAACGAAATCCCATCTCATGGCCTCCACCATGAATAAGAGGCTCCGGTTTCAATTTTTTCTCTTTTGTATTCATGTAGATTGCACCTGTTCCTTTCGGTCCGTACATTTTATGAGCAGATAAGACAAGCATGTCAATGCCGGCTTCATGTGGATCTACTTTTACTTTTCCTACCGCCTGTGTGCCATCGCTTACCAGAGCAACTCCTTTGTCACGACATATTTCTCCGATAGATTTCATGTCATGAAGTACACCTGTTTCATTATTTGCCCACATCACAATGACCATAATCGTATCTGACCGAATGGAAGATTTCAATTGATCATAATCGATCATTCCATTTGTATCAACTGGCAATAAAGTGATTTCATATCCTTTGCTTTCCAGCCAATGCAAAGGATCCAGGACTGCATGATGTTCTGTTGAAATGGAGATGATGTGTTTTCCTTTGTAGCGCAATGATTCAGCAAGGCCTTTTATTGCCATATTCAAACCTTCAGTAGAACCTGAAGTAAAAAAAATATCCTGCGCATGGACACTCAACAAATCAGAAACCTGCTTTCTGGCTATTTCCACTGCCTCACTTGCCTGCCATCCATAAGGATGCGAGCGGCTGGCCGGGTTTCCAAAATATTCGGTGAAATAAGGCAACATGGTCTCCAAAACCCTGAGATCAACCGGTGTGGTTGCATGATAATCCAGATATACAGGCTTTTGAATCTTACCCATTGGATAAAGATACTGAATGGGGCATTGGTCAGAGGTCGTAGCTGCGAGTCAGGTCATTAGGAAAAGGTCAAAGGAATAAATGTATCCCTTTTAAAAAAAGTAGAGGCATCGCTAAGCCCATGCCTTATGACTTAACTCGTTGCCAAGACCATTGCCAATTTGACTTTATTTTATTTGTTTATCATTGTAAACAAGATGTCCGACTGGAACTACACATTTGATCCTATTTCGAAAGCAAACTGGCTGAAACAGATTGAAGCCGATCTGCTTCCACGAGGCATTGAGTCCATTCAGACGGAATGGTGGCCGGGTGAGATCATTGTGCCCACTCAGCATATAGATGACAGGCAGCAATCAATACGTTTACCTGATCGTTTGTTTAATCAACCGCCGCGGATTCTGGAATGGATTGATACCTCCATCGATGAAGCCAAAACCATAAATATCAAAATCCTTGATGCGCTCAATTATGGAGTTCAATCACTGATTCTTCATGTGGACGCTGAAAGAAAAATGCCTTTCCGGTTATGGTTGGATGGTGTCCTTTTTGACATGATTGAAGTAGCAGTGTCTCTGGATCAGGAATCCCCGGAAATCATTCACGCTATACGGGAGATTATACCCCGAAGCGCATTGATCCGGCTGAATCGAATGAAAGGACAATCATCTTCTGTTTTTTTGGAAGCTTTGCAAGGGTCTATCGATGAGAATGCAAAATCATATCGCTTCATCTATGAAATTTCTTCAACAGGTGAATGGACAAAACAAACTTCAGAAATATTCCAGCTTATCATCAATGATCTTACCTATTGGACTTCCCAGGGATTTAACAGCCTTGATTTTTTGGAAAATTGTATTCTCAAATTGACACCTGATACACAATATCTGAAGCAACTAATTCAGACTCGCGTCTTGCACCTGATCTGGAATAATTTATGGAACCTTTCTATCAATACTAAAAATAATTCTACTTCATCTTATCTGGAGTGTCATATCCTTCCGGATAATATGACTGATCCGGATAAATATCTCATCCGCGCTTCAGTTTCGAGCCTGGCTGCTTCGCTTACCGGGACGCATTCTATTTGTATTCATCATCAAAACGGTAGGAACTTAGCGGATTACTATAAACGTATAGATAGAAATATTCATCACTTACTGAATATGGAAAGTGAAATGTATACTGCACAAGATCCCTTGGCAGGGGCCTACAATCTCGACTTTTACACCCATCGATGGACCTCAGAAATCTGGTCCTACCTGCAATTCTAGAAAAAGTGGTGGCCGGTTGGATGTATTGAATTTCATGCCTTAAAGGGCGATTGAAATAATAAAATTCCGTCCACCACACTGAAATACACTTATACCCAAATAAACCTGCTTTATCCCATGGGCCATATTATCAAATCGTTAATTGACACTTCCCGGTGCATTAACGATTTAACTTAATGGTTTTAACAGATCCGTTGGTTTAAATTGTAGTGATTTTTACCAAAAAAAAATATCAACATTACCATGTGCATAAGTAGTCGGGCGTATTGAAAATCAATACGTTAGGACAGTGTGGCACACTTAGGTGTGGCACACCTAGATGTGCCACACAGTTAATAGTCCGGATATTTAACTATGTTATTTCCAAGTTATTCTCATCCTAATTAATTCTCCCAAATTACCTATGCCTTTGGTTTTCAATTATATATAAGTTACAATAAAAAAGTATATTTGCTCATCTCAACAATGAAGGATGGTCTGATGGTGAAGGACATTTTCACATTTTTCAGCAGAATAATGAAAGGTGACCGGGTCGCTCTAGGGCAAGCCATGACTTTGGTTGAAAGTGAAAGATATTCTGACCGGGTGGAAGCGATCCAATTGCTGGAATTATGTCATCAGCATTTGCCAGCGCGCGATAAAAGCATCCGGATGGCTATCAGTGGTGCTCCAGGCGTAGGAAAAAGCACACTTATCGAGGCACTTGGTTTGAAAGCAATAGCACAAGGCCATAAAGTAGGTGTCATTACTATTGACCCTACCAGCAGCGTCAGTCATGGAAGTATCCTGGGTGATAAATTGCGTATGCCTGGGCTTTCTGTATCTCCTGACGCCTTCGTGCGTTCAAGTGCAGCAGGGTCGGTTCTTGGCGGAATAGGCAGACGAAGCTTTGAATTGATGACCCTGTTGGAAGCTGTAGGTTATGACATTATATTGCTTGAAACAGTTGGTGTAGGACAATCTGAACATATTGCCTGGCAACTGACGGATGGATTTGTCTTGGTGCTCCAACCTGGCGGCGGAGACGAATTACAAGGCATCAAGAGAGGAATCACTGAATTAGCTGATATTGTCATCATCAACAAAGCTGACGGTTCACTGCGGGATTCAGCTGCCATTTCCAAAAGTCATTATCAAAACGCCATTCACTACCTTGCTCCATTGAGAAACAATTGGGACCCAAAGATTTTAATGTGCTCGGCATTAAAAAATGAAGGGATAGATGAATTTTGGGATGTTTTGCGTTTATACATGGACACCAGGTGGTATGCAAATCAAAAGGAAATCGAAAGAAATCGTCAAAATCATTTTTGGATCTCATGGTCGATAGGAATTACGGCCAATCAACTTCTGGTCAATCACCCTGTCGTCCAGCAAAAACTTCGGGAAAGATTATCAGGTAATGAAAATCGAAGCATCCCTATCTTTAAAGCAGAATATGAGATCGAAGAGGTGATGAAAGAACTTATTGTTCCCTCCACAACGAACAATATCTAAAGCATCAGAAATGAAGATTTATGCATTTTTCACTTTATGTATCGCTTTACTTTCAATGGTGGAAATCATTGGCACGTATCCGAAAGAAGACTTTGTGTCACCAGTCAACAGGGACATTAAGCTTTCAGGAACGTTCGGAGAATTGCGAACAAATCACTTTCATGCAGGACTGGATATTAAGTCCTTGCACCAGACATCCGGAGACCCTGTTTATGCCGCAGCTGATGGCCATATAAGCCGGATTAAAATCGATGAGTTTGGATATGGCAATGCACTCTACATTGATCACCCCGATGGTTTCACAACACTGTATGCACACCTTGATCATTTTACGGATGAAATACAGGATTATATCAAAGAGCAACAATATCTGCAGAAGTCATTTGAAGTAGATCTCAATCCTGGACCCGATAAATTTCCCATTGTCCAAATGCAGCAAATCGGCTACATGGGAAATACCGGCAATTCATACGGGGCACATCTTCATTTTGAAATACGTCATACAAATGATCAGACACCTGTCAATCCACTGCATTTCGGATTTGACATTGCAGACCATCATGCGCCTGTGATACAGCAATTGATTGTTTACGAACTAGATGAAGATGGCCAGGTTTTAAACTCTAGTATCATGCAACCAAAGTTGACAGATGACAGCAATTACCTGATCGCAGAGCCAATCGAATTGGCATCTCAAAAAGTCGCATTTGGACTTCGGACGTATGATACAGAAGATGGCGATGATAATAAGAATGGAATCTATAGTATTCAATGTAGTGCGGAAGGAAAAACGAAGTTTGAATTTTCACTTGATGAAATTCCTTTTGAAAAAGCCAGATATATCAATGCGCATATCGACTATAAAGAAAAGGTAAATCAGAACCTCTTTTTTCATCGGATGTATCCGCTGGAAGGCAATAGGCTCCCTATATATTCTATTGGCGAGGAACAAGGAAGGTTTATGATTAATCCAGAATACCCGCGTCAGTTTACAATCTCAGTCTCTGACTTTAAAGGAAATGCATCAACTCTGTCCTTCCAGGTAGTGCAACTAAAGAATGAAGCTCCCCGATCTGCAAAACAAATCAAGTACAATACAATCGGGCTTCCTGAAGCGGTGACAATTGTTACACAGCAAGGGATTCAAGTTGTCTGGCCGGAAGGTTGCTTTTATGAAAAAACGCCCGTAAGCGTCAATTTAGTACCTGGTAGCCATAGCGGAAACTACAGCCCGTATTTTGAAATAGATCCTGTCGATGCACCTGTTCATACCTATTTTAATGTATCTATTGATGGGCTCTCTGTACCTCCTTCTTTGTTGAATCGTGCTTTTATCGCGAGGTGTGATCCCAATGGTTCTATTGTCAATTGCGGAGGCTCTTGGATTGGAAATACGCTCACATCAGGTGTAAGAGAGATGGGAACATATACCATCCTGGTAGATACGATACCTCCCAAAATAAAACCCATTCATTTTAATTCAAACATGACAGGTTGGGTACAGATGGATTTCAGGATTTCTGACAACGTCAGAATAAGGGATAAAGGACGGGATCTTATGTATTCGGCTTATGTGGATAATGAATGGATATTAATGAGCCTTGACGGTAAGACAGGGCTTCTCACCCACAAATTTGATGGCCGCATCCCTCCCGGAGATCATCGGCTGATGATTAAGTTGACTGATGACAGAGGCAATGAATCTATACTTGAAAAATCCTTTACATTGTAGCGCATCAAATCAAAGAAAATATGCGCCAGACATGGACCTCGAAGTGGAAACCGGGTCAAAATGCGCCTTCATATAAGGCTACTACAAATGAAAACAAGGAAGTTTCATCAGTTCAGCTAAAAGGAAAAAGATACATCCTCTTTTTTTACAACCATGATGACTCAGAAACATGCACAAAAGAAGCATGCCAACTACGAGATAATTATCAATTGCTTAAAGCAAAAGGGTTTACCATCATCGGGGTCAGCGAAGACAGCGTCAGCAAGCATCAAAAGTTTATTGCAAAGTATAATTTCCCTTTCATATTAATTTCTGATGGAGACAATAAGCTGGCAAAACTTTTTGATATCTATGGTCCAAAATTATTCATGGGCAGGACAAGTGATGCTGTACATCGTACCACATTTGTGATAAGTGCTGAGGGCAAAATTGAAGCTGTAATTCATCCTGTAGATTCTGCAAAGCATACCCAACAAATTCTTCATACGCTGAACATACCTATCTGATTGAAATGCAAAATCGATATACAACCCTAATTTCTATTGATGATTTCATTGCAGCAAAAATGCATCCGGATACCATCATTTTTGATTGTAGGTTTTATCTCGCCGATGTCGCTAAAGGAAGAAAGGAATATTTGCAAAGCCATATTCCTGGTGCTGTGTACCTTGATGTAAACCATGATTTGTCCTCACCAATAATAAAAGGTGTTACTGGACGACATCCTCTTCCTCATCCGGAAATACTAACATCAACCTTAAAGTCATCGGGCATGAACAATGAGAGCCAGGTGATCGTATATGATCAATCAAACGGAGCCTATGCTTCGCGGGCATGGTGGCTTCTTCGCTGGCTAGGGCACAATAATGTAGCCGTTTTAGATGGAGGATTTAAAGCATGGAATGCACACGAGCTTCCTGTTGAAAATCAATGGCCACTACCCTCTCCAGGTAACTTTGAATCAGATGTTCAAAATGAAATGACCGTCAAAATGGAATCGCTCGATCCTGTCAAAGCTCCATTGATTGACAGCAGAGAATACCAAAGATATACGGGTGAAGTTGAGCCTATTGATCCTGTGGCCGGACATATTCCTGGCGCTGTTTGTGTCCCTTATATGGGAAATACGAACGAAGAAGGTGTTTGGAAAAATGCTGATGAATTAAAAAAAAGATTCTCAGAAATTGAATCCTCTTCTATGGAATCACCTGTGTTTTATTGTGGTTCCGGTGTGACTGCCTGCCATAATATTTTAGCTTATAAAATTGCAACAGGAAAAGATGCAAGGCTATATCCTGGAAGCTGGAGCGAATGGATAAATTATAAACAATAAACAATTGGCAATAGGCAAAAAAACAATTGGCAAAAAAAACAATTGGCAATAAGCAAAATAAACAATTGGCAAATAGTTGACTACTCATTTGCAATTTATAATCCTAAATCGTAAATCCAAAACCCATCTTATGCCGTCCGTAAAAATCAGAAAAACAGGTTTGCCTCCGGGGTCATTGATCTACACCGGAGTCCAAAAATCTAACCTTATTATAAAAGAATTCGTCAGGTACAATGCTGACACTGTTGAGGAGATAGAACTTCAAACGATACCGGAAACCAACCCTAATTTTTTTTACTGGCTTGATGTCAGAGGTCTTCACAACGCTGCTGAAATCGAAGTGATCGGAAAAGCATTTGGAATGGATCCTCTATTGCTCGAAGACGTACTTGATCCTGAACAACGGCCAAAGTTTGAACATACGGACAATGGAATCTTTATGATCCTGAAAAACTTCTTACCTACCCAAAACAGTTCGGATTTCCTAAGTGAGCAGATTTCAATTTATATGACGGAAGGTAAATTGATAACCTTCCAGGAATACCCAGACGACAGTTTCCTGGCTTTAAAAGTGAGAATGCAACAACCAGGCTCAAGGATCAGATCAAGAAAAACTGATTACCTCTTGTATGCGATCATTGATTTCGTCACGGATCATTATTTTCCGGTCATTGACCGATGCAGCGAATGGATTCATTCACTTGAAGCAGAAATTCATAAAAATCCATCCCCTGAGTTAAAGCAATCGATTTATAAGTTACGCCAGGACATTTCTGAAATGCACCGGATAATCCTTCCGTCACGGGAAGCTGTAAACGCATTGCAGCGCACTGACAATGCGATGATGACAGATAAGACCAGACGCTACCTTAGAGATGTCATGGACAACATCATGCAAATGCTGGATCTTAACGACAATCAAAATGACCATTTGTCTTCCCTGCATGATTTATTCATGTCTGAAATCACGTACAGGATGACGAATGTGATGAAAATACTGACAGTGGTCACGTCCATTTTCATTCCACTTACCTTTATCACAAGTGTATATGGAATGAACTTTAAATTTCAGCCGGAGTATGACTGGCCATGGGCTTACCCACTTTTGTGGATTCTGATGATAGCTATGGGCATAGCCCAGATTATTTATTTCAAACGAAAGGACTGGTTATAGGCCCTTAATAAATCTCGGACTTAAACTTCGATTTGATTATTTTTGACCCGGCCGGTCGTTTTTACTATCCCCGGCTACAGGACCTAAAGAATGAAGAACAGTTATTTTGACCTTATTGAGCAAACATATTATTTCCCGCAGGATGGCTTTGATCTCCACAATGGGGATCTGAGTTTTCATGGTATCTCATTGAAGTATATCATTGACAAGTACGGGACACCTTTCAAATTAACCTATCTTCCCAAAATCGGAGACCAGATCAAAAAAGCCAAGAATTGGTTTAACCGGTCTATGAAAAGCCAGCATTATCAGGGAAAATACCATTACTGTTATTGCACAAAATGCTGCCATTTCAGTCATGTGATTAAAAAAGCTTTGGAGCATGATGTGGATCTTGAGACATCCTCAGCTTTTGATATTGATCTGATCATCAGTTTATACCGAAGTGGTCATATCAATAGAGAGATCACACTGGTGCACAATGGATTCAAGACTGAACGATATCTCGATGGAATATCCCAGCTATATGAAATGGGATTTACAAATTCCATTCCTGTACTTGACAATACCAATGAACTGGATTTATTACTTGAAAGGATCAAGGGAAATGTTCAGATAGGTCTTCGGGTTGCCATCGAGCAGGAACCTCAATCGGCTTATTACACATCAAGACTCGGCATCAGACCGACTGAAGTAATTAAGTTTTACAAAGAAAAAATAGCCCGCAAGAAGAGAGTTCATGTAAAGATGTTGCATCTCTTTGTGGACACCGGCATCAGAGATACCTTGTATTATTGGGGAGAGTTTAAAAAAGCGCTGAAAATATTTGCTGCACTAAAAAAAATATGTCCTTCACTGACAGCCTTAAATATAGGTGGAGGCTTTCCTATTCGGAATAGCCTTTCCTTTGAATACGATTACAAATATATGGTCGATGAGATCATCAGAAATATCAAAGCGATCTGTAAAGAAGAAGGCATCGACGAACCAGACATATTTACAGAATTCGGAAAATATACTGTAGGCGAAAGCGGAGCTACAATATTTACAGTGCTTGAGCAAAAGCAACAAAATGATTCTGAGCTTTGGTATCTGATAGATAACAGCCTAATGAATACAATACCTGATTCGTGGGGACTTTCGGAGCGATTTATTTTATTACCTGTCAATAAATGGAACAGTGAATTCAGTCGTGTGCATATCGGCGGAATTAGTTGTGATCATTCTGATTATTACAACTTTGATGATCTCAATCAACAGGTATTTTTACCGACGTTCAGCCCGGATGATAAAGAACCTTTGTATATCGGATTTTTTCACACCGGTGCATACCAGGATGCGATCAGTGGATACGGAGGGATTAAGCATTGTCTTATTCCTTCTCCACAACACATCCTTGTCGATCGGGATGAGAAAGGGAATTTTATTGATACGCTCTGGCGACCAGAACAGCGACCGAATGAGATGCTTCAGATTCTCGGGTATGACACGTGAAAAAATGAGGCTGAGGTGAAGGATAAGGCTAAGGAAAAGGAAAAAAACACTCAAATCGTAAATTGTAAATCGTAAATCTAAAATGGGTAAGCCAATCACTGATTTCATCTTACATCATTACCGGCATTTCAATGCGGCTGCTTTAGTGGATGCTGCCAAAGGTTATGTTGAACACATGGACGATGGCGGTAAGATGATGATCACTCTGGCGGGTGCCATGAGTACAGCAGAACTGGGACTTAGTCTTGCGGAAATGATCCGTCAGGATAAAGTGAGCATCATCAGTTGTACAGGTGCCAATCTTGAAGAGGACATTATGAATCTCGTGGCGCACAGTCATTACAAACGCGTGCCGAATTACAGGGATCTAAGTCCTAAAGAAGAATGGGAGTTGCTTGAAAATCATTATAATCGAGTGACGGATACGTGTATTCCAGAAGAAGAAGCTTTCCGAAGAATTCAAAAGCATATTTATAAAATATGGAAAGATGCTGACACAAAAGGTGAACGGTATTTTCCTCATGAATACATGTATAAGATGTTACTTAGTGGTGTGCTGGAAGAACATTATGAAATAGATCCGGAAAATAGCTGGATGCTAGCCGCAGCGAAAAAAAACATTCCAATTGTTGTCCCGGGATGGGAAGATAGCACCATGGGAAATATTTTTTCGTCCTATATAATCAAGAATGAACTCAAAGCCTCTACCATGAAAAGTGGTATCGAATACATGGTATGGCTTGCAGATTGGTATAGAAAAAATTCAGGAGGCAAAGGCGTAGGCTTCTTTCAGATTGGTGGGGGAATCGCCGGCGATTTTCCAATATGTGTAGTCCCTATGATGTACCAGGACCTTGAATGGCATGATGTTCCCTTCTGGAGCTATTTCTGTCAGATATCTGATTCAACCACTTCCTATGGCTCTTATTCGGGTGCAGTACCCAATGAAAAAATTACCTGGGGTAAACTGGATATTAATACGCCAAAGTTTATTGTCGAATCTGATGCTACGATAGTTGCTCCATTGATATTTGCTTATATTCTTGGTTGGTAGAGAAGTGAGAGAGTGAGAGAGTGAGAAAGTGAGAGAGTGAGAGAAGTGAGAAAGTGAGAAAGTGGGAATTAAGGAAAATTGCTTTCTATCAGATGAAATTAATCATGAAAAATCATGACGATCATGATAATCTGCGTTCAAAATAAAAATCATGAAAACTGGAAGTCCCCTTTTCTGTAGGGGACAAAAGGCTTACATCTCTATAAAATTCCTAACCATCTTTTTTCCTTCAGGTGTCAAGATGGATTCCGGGTGGAATTGAACCCCATAGGTTTGATGATGGTGATGGCGACAAGCCATGATCTGCTTGTGCTCATCAATTGCTGTAACCAATAATTCACTGGGAACTATATTCCGATCGCAAACCCAGCTATGATATCTTCCGGCAAGGAATGGACTGTTTATTCCTGTCAAAATAAGGTCCTGCCCATCGAGGATAAATACGCTTGAGGATACCCCGTGGTGCACTTCTTTCAAATTGATAAGCTGGCCTCCAAAAGCCTCATAGATGGCCTGTAATCCAAGGCAAACCCCTAAAATCGGCTTTTCACCGCTGAACCTCTTAATCACTTCGATGATGATCCCATTCTCCTTAGGAAGTCCGGGGCCGGGTGATATTACAATCTTATCAAAAGTGCTCAGATCCGATAAAATAAAATCATCATTGCGAATAACCTCCAGAGAAACTCCGGAGTTTTCTTCAATATATTGCACCAGATTGTATGTGAAGGAATCGTAATTGTCAATAAGGGCAATGTTCATAGAGGCAAAAGCGGAATTTTTGGAGAGATCTACCCTTTAGGAAACCTGAAATTATAAAAAATGTATATTTGCGGTCCGGTTTTTAACCTGCGGAAGTAGCTCAGTTGGTAGAGCACGACCTTGCCAAGGTCGGGGTCGCGAGTTCGAGTCTCGTTTTCCGCTCCAGATGCCCCGAAGTTTCTTCGGGGTTTCTTATTTTAAGTCCCGCGCGTCCAGGGATTTAGCTCCTTTTCCCGGAAAAATATATTGATCATCCTCCAGATGAGTTAGAAATTCTTCCAACTCATTTTCCTTGTGTTCATTATATCTGAATAATCGCCATTTCCCACCATTGCATTCAAGAGCTGAAAGGTTTTCAATCCAGTCTCCAGAATTCATATATGCGATTTCTTTTTGCTCTCTTGTGATCATGTGAATACAAGGCTGATGGATATGTCCACACACTACTCCATCTACCCCTTTTCGTATCCCAGTATCAATAGCCTGTTTTTCAAAATCTGAGACAAATTTTACTGCATGCTTAACTGAATGCTTGATCCTATGGGCAAAAGAAACTTTACTATATCCAAAACTTACTCTCCACCTATTGATCCAGGCATTAATCCTGATCAGCCAGTCATATCCCTTCCCGCCAAGAGCTGCCAGCAATGGTGAAATCAATACCGATGCATCAAAAACATCACCATGAAAAAACCAATATGTTTTATTCTGAATACGGAGCTCAAGCTGACTTCGGAGACGAATATTGCCTAAATCAAGCGATTCAGGTCTTCGCATTATTCCATCATGGTTTCCAGTCAGGTAATAAACAATTGTTCCTGTATTCGCCATTTGAAGAATTCGCTCGATAACCTCCCAATGTGATGCGGGGAAATATCTCTTTTTAAACTGCCATGCATCGAAAATATCGCCATTCAAGATCAGGCGGGCAGGCTCAATACTGCTTAGATAGAGCAGCAATTCTTCAGCCCTGCAGCCATAAGTCCCAAGGTGGAAATCGGACAGAACACATATATCAAGATTTCTTTTCATATAAAGATTGCTGATTACCAGCAAATTTATACGTCAAGTGTGGCCTGTGTGTAAAATGAAGGGAAGTGGAGGTAAAGGTTTTGAAAAATAAATCATTGCAAGCATGAGGGCCTGAGGCGTGATTGAGGCAGCTAAGCACCAATCTTAAATCTTAAATCTTAAATCCAAAATTGTAAAGTACCCGGAGCCGGAATCGAACCGGCACGACCTTTTAGGGTCACAGGATTTTAAGTCCTGCGTGTCTACCAGTTTCACCACCCGGGCTAGTAGTCAGTGCAAATGTAGTATTATTCAACAGTAAGGTTATACCCCCATGTTGAACTTTATCAAGTAACAAAATGAACATTGAAAATCAGAGAATGCCGGCTATTACCAGACCGGTAATGGCCTTAGATACTTTCTTCGCCCTGTTTCTTAGTGCGGTAGACAGCCTTTAGTACCTGGTTCCTACGTACAACGGATGGTTTTACGAACTCCTTGCGGCGGCGTAATTCCTGGATCAATCTGACATTCTGAACTTTACGTTTGTAGCGTTTAAGTGCGCGATCAATTGATTCTGTGTCTTTTACTTCGATTATAAGCATTCTGAATAGGATAAATTTTTAGCGGGGCAAAGGTATCATTCTTTTATTAATATACCAATACCCCGCCAATATCGTCTTTTTTGGGTGCATGAATTGAATTATCAGAATTCTATTTGCCCAGTACTTTGATCAAAGTACCGGCAGAGACCTGGTCTGATTGACTCATTCCATTGACGATTGCAAATTCTTTTATACGGTCCGCCGGAACACCCGCTGCCTGTAGTGCCTGAGTCAGGGTGCCTGACTTTGCGACAGAGACCACTTTAATCCGATCAGGTTTTACATTAATTTTGGCCTGGTCTTTTAGTTCTTTGAACCCCGTCATTGTTTTATCAAATTGACTCGCATAGCTTTGAAAGTCACCTGGAGTAGAGACACCATGAAATACATATATATTCTGTTTGTATTGAATGTACATGCTTTTCACAGCAATCGATGTCGTGGTACCTGTGTTTGGGTCCTGGGTATCCTGAGTAGATAATACTTCCATAGCCGCAAAGCCATTCACGGTCAATTGACGACTGTTCGTAACCGTAAGTTTTAAGTTAGTAGCTGTGGTTGTTGCAGCGGTCTGCAAAGAATTTCCTTCAGCTATGGTAAATATCATAAGTGCTTTACCATTAGATGGCGCCATTTGTACCTGTGAAGGACTATTCTGTAATTGCCAGTTAGATGGAACCGGAAATTGAAACTTGAATTCGGGATGATAAAAAACGCCTGCCTCAACAAATCCCTGGCGCGGATCGTCTCCAAAAACAATTCCGTCAACCATTTTCAGATATTTATCCCTATTTACTTTAAATGTTTCACCGGGATATTTAGCCTGCCATTCTGTAGCCGCTTTATCTACTTTGTTATATCGGTCAGAAGGATCCGGGTGAGTGGATAAAAATGTAGGAAGACTTCCACCTGAGTCATCACTCAATGACTTCAGTGTTTTGAAAAAATCTGCCATCTGATGTGCATCAAAGTCAACCTTTGTGGAATACTCCGCACCCAATTGGTCGGCCTGGCTTTCATCATCCCTGCTGTATTTGAGAAAGAGAAGACTTAACGCAGTTTGGGCTGTATTAGCAAATGCAGCAAATTCTTTCGAAACGACCATTCCACCTATTAGAAGCACATTGGCAATGGTTGATTTTGTGTATTGTTCAACGCCGTGACGGGCAGTGATATGTCCTGTCTCATGTCCAAGCACGCCAGCGAATTCAGCTTCATTATTAAAGTAAGCCATGATGCCCCTGGTGAAATAAACATATCCTCCCGGGACTGCAAAAGCATTTACTACAGGAGAGTCAACGATTCGGTATGTAAATTTCAGATTTGGACGATGGGAAATTTTTACCATCTCCTGCCCACGGGTATTGATAAAATCCTGTAATGCCTGATTGTCATATAATCCATACTCAGCTATGACCTGAGGATCTGACTCAGCTCCCAGCGCAATCTCCTGCTGTTCGGACATCAGTACGAATTCTTTCTTACCCGAAACCGGATTGATGGCACATGCGGCAATAAAGAAAAAGCAAATGAGAAAAGTAAACTTAAAGATCACTGATGAATTTCCTGATTTCATGGTCAATTGTGTTTTTTTATTCATAGGTTTTGCGACAAGTAAATTATCAATTTTATTCTTTTGAAGGAGTCTTTGAAAAAAAACGGGTTAATGGACTAATTCCATAACTGCACATTAGGGCTATTTTACCCGAGGGAATAACGATATTTGCCCAACATAGGAGGGATCACTACGGCTTCATGTCATTGAATAAAGCAGCAAAGGGTGCAATTTGTTTAATGATTATCGATATTACGCAGTTTTTTTTTCAAAAGCCTTTCATTCCCTTCATACTGATATTAACTCATAGCACAGGTTAAATAATATGATCTAAGACTTATCATACCCGCTGAACAACGATATGGCTATTAAGGGAATCCCTAAAATAAATACTGGTACAATACAAAAATACCTGGTGTCCGTGTGGACAAGGTTTAAGACTGATCTTAAAGATCCTAAAGGGCGAAAAAAGCTATTTTTTTATGTCCTTAAAGGAATCGGCGCCTTCATTTTATTATTTGTTACTCTTTTTCTTCTGACCTGGGCCGGTCTGTTCGGTTCGATTCCCAATAAGAAAACACTTCTGGCTATTCGCCAACCTGAAGCATCAAAAATCTACAGTGCTGACGGAAAACTGATGGGTAAGTATTACACCAAAAACAGAAATACATTACAGTTCGATCAGATTCCACCTGAATTCATGAATTCCCTTATCGCTGTGGAAGACGAAAGGTTTTGGACTCATCATGGAATTGATTTCAGGAGCTGGATGCGTGTTCTGGTGAAACGAATTTTACTGGGACAGGAAAGCGCAGGAGGTGGTAGTACGCTTTCGCAGCAATTGGCTAAAAATTTATTTCCAAGAAAAGATTTTTGGGCCGGTTCGATGCTCATCAATAAATTCAGAGAGTTTATTATAGCCTCTCGACTTGAAAATGCATATTCAAAAGAACAGCTTCTGACTTTCTATGTCAATACTGTTCCTTTTGGTGAAAATATTTATGGTCTTGATGCTGCGGCTGATCGTTACTTCAGTAAAACAGCGGATACACTTGCCATTGAAGAAAGTGCATTACTTGTTGGCTTATTAAAGGCAACCAGTTATTTCAATCCACGTAACTTTCCTGAACGTGCTATCCAGCGGCGGAATGTAGTACTCCATCAAATGGAGGTGAACGGAATGATTGATTCACTGATGTATGACTCTCTGAGCAACATCCCTTTAAAGTTAAGCTATCAACGAAATACAGATTCCGAAGGCATTGCACTTTATTTCAGAAATCAACTACGACCTATTCTTCTGGATTGGTGTAAGACACATAAGAAACCGGATGGAGAGCCATACAATTTATTCATTGATGGGTTAAAAATCTATACGACTATTGATTTTGGCATGCAACAATATGCGGAAGAGGCTGTCAAAAATCATGTCGCAGAACTTCAATCCGTCTTTGATAAACAATTTAATGATTATAAAGAATATGAAGCTCCTCTGGATGATCTTATGCAGAGGTCTTCAAGATATCAGGCTTATATAAAAGAGGGTTATAGTGAAAAAGATATTCGGGATTCCTTTGACTTGAAGCAGAAAATAAAATGGTGGACATCACGAGGAGTTAAGGATACTATTGCATCCCCGATGGATAGTTTAAAGCATGACCTGAGGATGTTGCAGGGAGCACTTGTAGCTATTAATCCAAAGACGGGTGGCGTACTGGCATGGGTAGGCGGAAACGATGCTCAACAATTCAACATTGATTATCTGATCACACCACGACAACCTGGCTCTGCATTTAAACCTTTGCTATATGCTACAGCGCTTGAGCAGGGAATAAGCCCATGTTCTTTTTATCCAAACGAATTGCATACATATGTAGTGAAAAATGAAAACTGGACACCTAAAAATTCGAATTATCAATACGGTGGATTCTATTCATTGAACGGCGCTTTAGCACATAGTGTCAATACGATAGCAGTCCAATTGATATATGATACGGGGATAGATGCTGTCATCCAGAAAGCAAGGCGAATGGGTATTAAAGGTGAGCTTCCCAGGGTACCCTCACTCGCACTTGGCACTGCAGAAGTAACATTACTTGATCTTGTCAGCGCATATTCAACGTTTATCACCAGGGGTAATCATCGTCCTTATATGTTGATCACCCGGATTGAAGATGCAGATGGTACAGTGCTTGAAGAATATAAGAGTCAACCTACCACCAGTGTTTTCACAGAAGAAACTGTATTGATGATGGATCAGCTATTAGCTTCGGTTGTTGATGGAGGTATGGCAGGTACACTTCGTTATATCTATGGACTTAAAGGTGCACTCGCAGGAAAAACTGGTACTACTCAGTTTCAATCTGATGGTTTATTCGTGGGTATGTCTCCAAAATTTATTGCCGGCACCTGGGTAGGATGTTTTGATCGGCGTGTCAGTTTTAATAGTCTGAGAGATGGACAGGGCAGTAAAACAGCTTTACCGATCTGGGGTGAATTTGTGAAAAAATTACAAAACGACCCTGAGTATAAATCATGGTTTACAGGTTACTGGCCGGAAGAATATCAATGGGTCAAGGATTGTCCATTTACTTCAGATGGAAGTGATTTGGTTGAACTTAATCCTACTATGCCCGGCGATTCAATAACCTGGCCCAGAAGATATGTGAGAAGGGCTGATCAGAACAGAGGTATCGGGAAACTTATTGAAGATATTTTTGGTAAAAAAGATAAAAAGAAGGACGAAGAGGAAAAGAAAAACGAATAATAATTACACGAAAGTTAACCTTGTGACAACAGGTTCTTAACAAAATTTCATGGCGATCCTACGTCTTTATAATAAAACAAGGAGCTATGAAAAAGACAATCTTATTTATCCCTTCTTTTATCATTTTATTTCTAAGTGCAATTGTTCCTTTGAGAGCAAGTCATCTCGACGGGCTTTGGCGAAATGAGCGCTTGCGTATCACCCTAAGGGTCGAACAAGATCAGGATGGATTCAGAGCTAAGCGGACTGATGAGGGGATCTGGTACCATTACATTACAGACGACAATCGGTATTTCACAGACAAGCGTGGCAACTGGTATGAGTTGATCGATGATGACCAACTTGTATGGAACGATGTGAAGTCAGATAAAAGAATCAATTTCAACAGGGTAAATAATCGTGACTACAATCAATTCGATAATCGCGGCATTATTTATAATTCATATGGTAATTCATATGACAGAAGCACTCAAAATGACTGGTATAATAATTCTTACGTAGACCGGACAGATTATCTTGAAGGCAATTGGTATCAACGAAATGGAAGGGGGAATCTTCAGATTGAAACCTTTCATGGTGGCATCAGAGTGAAGACTGAACATCGGGGTTGGGAAAAATTCTATGGTGATCTAAGTGGGAGCCGATTCAGAGATGATGATGGGGATACAATCATACTGCTTGATGATGAGACTCTGCGTTTCAGAAATGATCATGGTAAATGCGAAGAAATCTATACACGTCATCGGCATTGGGATCGTGACGGACATTATTGGAGAGATTAAGGATTGGTAGTTTGTTGAAATGAACAAGCCGGAGGTGAGGTCCGGCTTGTTTTATTTATTCGAGAAATAGATTTCTGAAAAAGAAAGAGACGCGATAAATCGCGTCTCTACGACCGGAATTATATTTTTCTCTTTCCGTTATTCATGTTGTACAACGAATGATTTTAAACTCGTTTGAGTTTTGGAGTAAGCCTGAACAGTATAAATGCCAGGTACCCAGTTTGATACATCGATGGATTGAGTAAAATCATCATTTTTATTGAACGTTTTTCGCCATACCACACCTAAATCACTTCCCAAATGATTTATAACCAAGGCGTTGATGACCTCTTTTGAAAATTCAACTTTAATAACATCGTCTGCGGGGTTTGGCGACATTGAAAACAAAAAGTCCGGTAATTCTTCCACTTTAGTTTTGCTATTTGTTGTTTCATGCTCCGCTCCATCTGTATTGGAAACCTGATTTTGATTTTCTTGCAAAACAAACTTGATGGGCAACGTAAATGAAACAGGTACAAACATTCCAAGGTGTTTTCCTGGAGTCCACCGTGGCATACTATTAACAACGCGTAGTGCTTCCTCATCACAACCCCCACCAATACCTCTGATTACTTTTGCATTCTGGATATCACCTTCTTTTGAGACGACAAACTGTACGATCACTTGTCCCGAGATTTCATCTTCACGCGCCTTATCAGGATATTTTATATTCTGGCAAATGTAGTTGTACATTGCTTGAGTACCATCAGGAAATGATGGCATTTCCTCTACATATGTGAACACTTCACCTTCCGAGGATTCAACATCCTGTTTTATTTCTTTCTGTTGCAACACAAATTTGAAGGGCAATGTAAATACAATGGGAACTGCTTTTCCTTCATAGGTACCAGGTATCCATTTTTCGGGCATGTCTTTCATGCTATTGATCACCCGAAGAGCTTCATTATTGAGTCCGGGACTAATTCCCTTCACAACACTCGCGTTTGAAATGGACCCATCAGGTTCAACAATGAATTGAACTATTACCAATCCTTCATTTCCTTGCTCACGGTCTTCCCTAGGATATTTAATTGATTGATAAATGAATTTAAACATGTCGTCAGAGGAACCCGGAAAACGAGGCATTTCGTCAACAAAGACATGGTCCGGAAGATTTTCGGAAGGATTATATACTTCAGTGCCTGCATACCAGTAAGAGTCATTTGAACGAGGCAACTTTGCCCGATCATCCGTCTTAAAATCTACGTAATTCTTATATGATCTATCCTCTCCAACAGGATTCTCCTTTAAATTAAATGCTGTAATAACTGTTGTGGGCATTGTATCCTTCATCTGATAATAAGCACGGCCAGGATTCATTTCAGGTATTACATAAATAAACCTGGCATTGAGCTTGATTTCAAGATTTGAAAATTTATTTATATCAACCACTTTTGAACCTTTAGGTGGATATATGTATAAAGTACGTTCAAGGTTCTTATTTACGGCCTTTGTCAATGCCTGTTCTAGGAATTCATTCTTAATTTCCTTTTGATTAAGAAAGTATCTTTTATCAGTTGTGATCACTAGTATACATGAGTCATGATTTGGCATCGTTGAAACTGCCGACCATATAGAGTCAAAAGGAGTATAGACTTTGAGACCATCATTATAAACATTAAAAACATGATAACTTGAATTAATACTGTTTTTATTAGATGTTGATTTCTCCCTGAACGAAAAAATAACCAAGGCCATCAAAAGAATCGGTACGATCCCAAAGTATTTGTACTTTGCAGATTGAAATGAGCGCTCTTTGTTCATCATGATAAGACGATTTTTAAGTTGTGAATAGATCAATTGATTGGACAGACGATGTTGTAATCCTTCATTTTTCTGTGACACCAGAAAGGAGGCATAGTTTTCCCAGGGTGTGTCTTTGACTACTTCAGCATCAGCCAGGAATTCATGGACTTCTCTTAATTTTTTCCTGTACAGGTACACCATGGGGCTTGGCCATAAACCGATACAAACTAATTCCATAAAAAGAATATCGAAGGTGTGCAAGCCCAAGACGTGCGTTTTCTCATGAACTATGATTTCTTTAATTTCATCCTCATTGAACTGATGACTTAGAGGTAGATATATCGTATCGAAAAATGAAAAAGGACTCTTCACTTCAGGTGACAAGACACAAAGCTGATTATACATCCATTTCTTCTCACCATTTCTTTTTATTTTCAAAATCGCAACGACAGAGATTATGATCCTGTAACTCAGGTAAAGAACTCCCGAAACATACAAGGATGTAAGGATGTTAAGCCATGGAATTGTCTGCTCACGAGGCGTAATGATGGCTTCATTCATCGTACTTAGGTAAGCACCAACATAGACATATGGAGCAGTCACAATTGAATGTGCATTCTGTTGTTCCAGAATATAGATCCGGATCAGTGGCATAATTAAACTCATCACCACTGAAACCAATAGATAAATCCTGTTGGTCTGAAACAATGTCTCTTTCTGCAAAGCCACATGATACAAGACATAAAAGAAAGCCAGACAAATCGTTACCTGGAGCATATACGTGATCAGCATGGCTAAGGTTTTTTCTTTAACTTCTTAATGATTTCCTGCAACTCCTCTATAGTCGTCTCTTCTTCTTCCACCAGAAAAGAGACAAGTTTCGGTGTAGATCCATTGAAATAATTATGAATTAGGGACAAAAGACTACCTCTTGAATATTCATCTTTGGTGATCAATGGGAAATATTCGTAAGTCCTGCCGTAGGTTTTGTGATCTACAAATCCCTTACGTTCTAAAATCCGCACAATGGAGGATATCGAAGAATGTGGAGGTTTAGGAGGAGCTATTTTGTCAATGATGTCAGCCACTGTGCATCTCCCAAGCTGCCAGATGAAATGCATGATCTCCTCCTCTCCTTTCGTTAATCGTTGGATCCGGTTCATATTTTATACGTTATGAAATCAAATATAACGTATAAATACGTTATGTAGCTAATTTTTACATTTTTATTTTATTTTATTTTTCGTTAACCATATTCAACTAAGTCTGAAACATTATTTCAAATAAGCTTCACCTATTTCTTTTCCTAACTTTGATATTAATGTCAGCTCCCCTCAACGAAGCCGAAATCATAGATTACTACGATCACTGCCAGGTAGATTATTCACTGGTCTGGCAATTGGATGAAGTGATGTGCATGCACTATGGATATTGGAATGAAAACACACCGCATCATCGCGCAGCTCTTCAGATGATGAATAAGCAAGTGGCTGCGGCGGCTGAAATCAGACCTGGTCAATTCGTTCTGGATGCCGGTTGCGGAGTTGGTGGGTCATCCATCTATCTGGCAAGTATAGGTTGCAAAGTGGAAGGAATCACGCTGAGCGAAAAACAAGTAAAGTCCTGTCGGGACAATGCAGCCAAATTCAACCTCGAAGAACGGATTCATTTCGGCCAGCAAAATTATCTCTCGACTTCTTTTGACGACAATACATTTGATGTGGTGTGGGCCATTGAAAGTGTGTGCTATGCCTGGGATAAATATGATTTCACAAAAGAAGCATTCAGGGTACTAAAGCCTGGAGGCAAACTGGTTGTTGCTGATTTTTATAGCCAACCTGTCATTGAAGGATCTGCAGATGATCATCTCATGAAGAAATGGACTGATGCTTGGGCTATAAAATCTTATGCCACAGAAGATCAATTTAATGATGCATTAAAAAAAGCAGGATTTCAATCGGTCAGCGGACGGGATATCACCGATCATGTCAAGCCAAGTATTCGCAGATTATTTCTATCTTTTATTCCCGGTGTCGTGACCTCAACCATGGCCGCTTGGATTGGCGCCCGCAACAGGATTCAGACAAAAAATACCTGGTCTTCCTATTACCAATTTCTGGCGCATCGAAAAGACTTATGGAGGTATATCATCTACTCAGCCCAGAAACCGGCTTGATGATGGTCACCAAAAAATAGACTACAGAATTTACTGTGTATTACAAAAAGGAGAATCTCCATTGATGTGATCAGCCTGGATTTACAATTGACTTTGAAAGAGAAAAAGATTACTTAAACAATCTTATTCTTCTTCGTCAGCAGCAGTATCCGCTTCACCATCTGTGATCGTTAAGTAATCCATGTCGCCATACTTCTCTTCATACTCTTCTTTCACACTTTCTTTCAATTCTCCGCTTGCATCATAGTCATCATCGTCTTCAATAATCTGACGCGCTTCGATAAGTGTCATTCTGACGAGGTAGTAACGGTCATCAGTTTCGAAAGGTAGTGCGGATACAAATTTGCCTTCGGCATTTTTGTATTGAATCAAATGTTTGGCGAATCCATAGGGATACATGAGCTTGATCTGCTCCTGGATGTTCTCATCCAACTTTTCATAATCCTTTACGATACGTGGTTTATTAGCCATGGGTAATAGGTGTGTTATCAAAAAAAACGAAGAACGGGTTCTATTCGTACTCGGTTATAGGGCGTAAGTTGTAAAATTATCCCTGACAAACAAAAGACTTTTATTTGGAATTCCCACAAGAAATTTTTTTTTATTTTTTTAACGGTTCTAACTGAAAGGAGCAGAAGGATATTGCCCGGGGGAATTTATGGACTACTAACAAAAAAACCGGGCAGGAGTTCTCATCAAACCTGCCCGGTCATTTTAACCAAACCAACTAAATCCAGCTCTCCCGAATTACGCCAGAGCAGCAATATCCCTGATCAATATACTATTACGGGTAAAGTAAATCTTATTTGTTTTGCGTAAATCATTCAACACTGCGGTAACCGTTTGCCGGCTTGTACCAGTATAATTAGCAATGTCCTGTTGTGTCAGTGAATGCTTCAGCAATGTCTCAAGACCCACCTGTCGTCCTGATTGATGAGCATTATCAAGGATGAAATCAATAATTCTGCCCCTGGCATCCTTAAAAATGAGGGACTCTAATTGATTTTCTGTCTGAAGTAGTTTATACCCAATCATCGAAATGACGCTCATCGTCAACTGGGGATTCTTGTCCATAATCTTTCGGAAATGTTCCACCCCTATCTTGTAATACGTCGTCACGGTAGAAAGTGAAGAAGCAAAATTGTGGTGAGGCACCCGATGTTGGATTAAGGCCATTTCACCAAAGACCATACGCGGGTGAAGAACCTGTTTGATGATTTCACGTCCATCTTCATGGTGCGTTCCGATCTTCACACTTCCCTCTACAAGGATATAGAAATAGTCAGCGGGATCGCCTTCAGAAAAGATATTTGAGTATTTCTGGGCTGTGTTGTACTCCATCTGGAGGGCCAGTGCTGCCAATTCCTCCTTCTCAAGGACGTTAAAAAATGGAATACTCTCTAGAATGTCGTGTTTATTAGGCATCATCAGAACTGTTAAGTAAAGAACAATAATGTGTCAGGTATAAGACACTATTTTCTTTGCCTACCCCTATAAACTGCAGAATATAAAATTGAAAATCTTTATTTAGGCAGATCAGATGAAGCTGTGCTCGAGGCAAATCCTGAGAAATTGCCATATCCACCTTTGATATTATTGAAGATAGTAACGGGTTCTGCGAATGGATCCTGCCGAACAATCAATTGCCTGGCAAGGGAGCTGTGATATTTATAATATTCTTCAGTGATAGACCTCAACTCAACATATACGGTTTTCAGGTCATGGCCGCCTATGGTCCAGTCTACAAAATTAAAAGTTAAAAGCTGATCAGGTGTCAAATCATTTCGATTGATCAGGACTCCATAATCATAATGATGGATGAAGAGTTGATTATCTGAAAGTTCAGGATCGACAAGATATCTGGCCGATAAGCTATCATAGGCGTTGTAAAAAACCAGATGGTAATATTGGTTAGGCTCAGTATGATTGATCCTAAACTGAAGTGTATACCGGATGTTCTTTTTGAAATCATTCAATTCCGATTGCTCGATACTTATCGTTTTTATACTTAAGTCCCTAATTGTGCTGGGGCTTGGAATGGCCGTCGTCGCCTGGACATCATCAAACCCGCTCGCATGTGCTGAAATGGTATAATTAAATCCGGCTTTGAGAAATCCATCCGGAATCTTGTAAAAAGTTTTACCATCCTCAGTTACGAAAACAAGCTGAATGGAAATGCCTGATTCTATTTCAGTAACAAATACAGTGAGATTGTCAGGTGTATAAAACAGACTTGAATCAGAAGCTGATTGAGATGCATAGACATAAACCCGCTGGGCTTCATCCCAGCTGGACGGCAAGATCGGTGAAATCTGGGAAATAATGGTGAGTTTAGGCTCCGCCTTTGACTGGAAGTCAATCGTAGTCTCACATCCTGCTGAAAGGAGCAAAATGCAAATAGGAATCATCCAAAATATGCTTCTATTAACTGATTTCACTTATTAAAAATAATAAAATTTAATGACAAGCAGCCCGCTTTCTGAATCCCACCCATATACCTATTGAAATGAAAACCGATAAGTAAGTGAAGGAAAGAATCTGAAAAGCGAAAATTGTCTGTACTGAAAGGTTTGTTTTATTGGATCTTTTACGAGTGTGATGTAGAATGGATTCACCCTGTTATATACATTATATAAATTGAGTGTGAGTGAATGACTGAATTTTTCATCCCTTGAAAACTGATAATTAAAGGTGACATCCAGGCGATGGTAGGGAGGTAATCTGAATCCATTACGTGAACTGTAGCTTATTCCTACTTCCGGAAAAATAGCACCCGGGTTATAAAACTTACTTTCAGCCAGGGTAATCGCAATCCCACTTCCATAAAGGAAATTTACTCCACACGACCATTTCGCATTCAATTTATATTGCCCGCTGAATGTGGAGGACCAACGTCTGTCATACCTATCCGGAAAGGCAACCCCATTGTTAATATCATCAAATCGCCGATATGATTTTGACCAGGTACCATTCAGACTGAACTGCAATTTCTTAAGATCATAAATGAATTGTAGCTCAACACCTGATGCATCGCCATCACCAACTGTAATTTTTGATTCCCAATTACCCGCATCAACAATGCTGGCAGCCAATACTCCCGGCTCAAGCTGAAAACTAGCTCCCTCCTGATAAGAGATCAGGCTTCGCATATTTTTCAAATAGGCTGAAAAATCAATTGTAAAATTATCTGCAGGTTTCCATAATGTTGAAAATGCATATTGATCTGATAATGCGGGCGAGACGCGCCTGGTAGTAGGCACCCATAAATCTGTTGGCAAGCCGATGCTACTCGAGGTCAGATTGTGCAGATACTGCGCCATCCTGCTATATCCTATGTTAAAAGCAATCTTGGGTGTTGGCTGAAAATCGAAAGATAGCCGTAACTGAGGATCAAGGTAGTAGGTACTTTGTACAAAAAAACTTGAGATGTGAATTCCGGAAGTGAGCCTGATACCAGGTTGTATATCCCACTTATCCTCGAGATAAATACCACTCTCCAACGCTTTCACTTTAAAACTTGAAAATAAAGCATCATCAAGCAAACCTTCTTTTATATAAAAATTTCCCACTTTACTTTCTTCATTCAGTGTAATGGATTTTGGAAGAAATGCATAATGTATCGCGTAAATTCCAGTGGACAACTGATGATCAGTTGAAGGCCTGATTTCCAATTCCAATCTCGCGGTAACATCTTTTATACTGGATTTAAACTCCTTCGTATCAAATCCTGACAACGAAATAAAGTTAGTATCGGGATATGTATAGATATACTGACTCCTGTCAACTGATTGCAATACGAATGAGCTGGTAGATAAAATAAAGTTGGAGAATATCTTCTCATTGACAATATGATTCCATCTGAATACACCCGTTTGATTTGACCAGTTAAGATTTTTATTCGACCCTTCTTTTGAAAAAATCCTGATACCGGTATCTATATCTTTTTCATCACGGCGGGTAAGTGTTGAATCTGAAAACTGATCTCTCCCCAAATACGAACTCAGATATATTCTATCCCGCTGACTTAATTTCCAATTCAGTTTGCCATTAAAATCCCTGTAATTAAGATTAGCAAAACCCTCCTTCCCATTTTTCTTTTTGAATTCCCTGGTTATATCTTTTGCAAATAAGCCCGGCAGGAAAAACCTGCCACTCAAGAGCAGGCTGATCTTCTCTCTTACGATCGGGCCTTCGACCATCACACCAACCTCTGATAATCCGACATTTCCGGAAAATCCCCATTCATTGATATTTCCTTCTCGTGTGCGAACATCCATAACGGATGAAAGTCTTCCACTAAACTTGCTTGGGAAATTCGCTTTGTATATCGAGGCCTGCTGTAATACCTGGTAATTGAAAACAGATACAATACCAAGTAAATGATTTGGGTGATAAACAGGCACTCCATCCATAAGGATCAGATTCTGATCATTGGCGCCACCTCTCACATGGATCCCGCCAACACCATCTGTACCCGTATGAACTCCGGGGATAAAATCAGCTACCCTATACAGATCGCTTGCTCCACCCAATTGAACATTACTCTGAAGATTCGACATTGAAATCCGGTCTGCAGAGGGCACAAGATTATCATATGCACTTTTACTATTTCCATGCACTACCACTTCAGGAAGCAGTCCGTTTTGCCGGAGACGGAAATGAACAAATTGATTCTGATTCAATCCAAAAATCTTATGCTGAGAAATATATCCTGCATAACCGGACAATAAATTCACCTGCCCCGATGGTACATTGAGACTGTAGTATCCATAATTATTCGTCGTAGTAGACTTGCCTGATTCTGCATCATATATATATGCATAAATCAAAGGCTCGCCTGAGAGTGAATCGGTGACTACTCCGCTGATCGAATATTTTGTCAGCACAGGGTCTGGCTGAAAAAGCACAATCTGATTTTCAACAAATCGATAACTAAGCTGGCTGCCTTTTAGAACTTCCTGAATCACCTCCCCAACCGTAGCATTTTTCATCTGAAGAGTTATAGGTCCTAGCTTGTCAAGCAGATTATCATTATAGATGATATTGACACCGGATTGCTGACTTAATTGCATTAAAAATTCAGCAGGTGGTTGATGATCAGCATTAACGACAAGCTTATGATCCTGACTTTTAAGCTGACAAACCACCATGATCATCATCGCCCACAATATGAACATCCGATCTTTGGTCATGAGTCTATACTCTACAAACGAATTGCCGGGGGAAAATATCCCCTGTTATATCTAAAGAATAAAAATAGAGATTAGTTCAGGGCTTTACAGGCACGAGTCCCAACCGTTTGCCTTCGGCTATCATGAACTGGTATGCATCTTCGTAATCATTTGTGAGTTCCCCATCAAGAATAGCCTCCCGAATGGCGGTTTTAATCACACCTACTTCCCTCCCCGGCCTGATTCCAAATGTATCCATGATAATCTGGCCATCAATCGGAGGCTGCCAGTTACGCAAATGGTCCCTTTCCTCAACATCTTTAAGCCGGTCCATCACAACCTCATAATTTCCAAGATATCGGGAAACCCTGTCCTGATTTTTGGAAGTTATGTCTGCTTTGCAAAGGATCATGAGATCCTCGAGATCATCTCCGGCTTCAAATAGTAACCTTCTCACTGCTGCATCAGTGATCTCTTCCTGGATAAGTGCTATAGGCCGCAGGTGAAGTCTGACCAATCGTTGCACATATTTCATTTTTTCATCCATCGGCAATTTCATTCGCCGGAATATCCTTGGTACCATTGCTGCCCCTAAACCCTCATGCCCATGAAAAGTCCACCCATGCCCCGCTTCAAATCGCTTTGTCAATGGTTTTGCAATATCATGAAGAATCGCAGCCCAACGCAACCATAAATAATCAGTAGCATTAGAAATATTGTCAAGAACCTGAAGGGTGTGATAAAAATTGTCTTTATGTCCATAGCCTCCTATCTGATCAACACCTTTGAGTGCTTGCATTTCAGGAAAGATGAGTGGTAACAAACCGGCCTCTTCCATCAGTTTAAATCCTTTCGACGGCACCGGTGACAAAATGATTTTATTCAATTCGGTTGTGATCCTTTCCATCGATACTATTTCCAACCGGTCACGCATCGATGAGATAGCATCAAATGTCACAGGGTCGATTGTAAATGTAAACTGTGTAGCAAATCTGATCGCCCTCATAATCCTGAGTGGGTCATCAGAAAATGTTTGAACAGGATCCAGAGGTGTAACTATTTTTCCTAACGCTATGTCTTCAATTCCTCCAAACGGATCAATCACTGAATAAAGATCATCACCCTGAAGTCTCAACGCCAATGCATTGATCGTAAAATCCCTTCGTAACTGATCATCATATAGCGTCCCTTGTTCCACTTCCGGCTTACGGCTATCATGCGTATAGGATTCTTTACGGGCTCCAACGAACTCCAGTTCCAAATCTCTATAGTGGAACATGGCTGTCCCAAAATTCTTGAATACAGTAATGCCATGAGCGTCAGGGCCTAATGCTTCACAAACTTTCTCAGCTAATAAAGTACCATCCCCGACAGTGACAAAATCAATGTCCTTCGATGGGTATCCCATGATCCGATCTCGCACAAATCCGCCAACAGCAAAAACCTCCTGATGCAATTGATCAGCCGCATCCCCGACAACTTCAAACAATGCCTTTTCTTCTGCTGTAATGTTCAATTTCATATTAAAGGCCTTTTGGGCTTTCGGATTTGAAGTACTTTTCTATGAGAGGATGAAAGTAATTGACTTTATCGTATTCTCCTGATCAACTAATTTCTACAAGCTCAGAGGAATAATGACTTTCTATTTGGTGTAATATGTCGAATAAAACCGAAGGTTCTGATTCCGTCACAAGACGTGACCTGTATTGTTTGATGCCTTCTAATGATCTGAAGTAATTAGAATAATGTCTCTTCATTTCCATTACACCTACTTTTTCTCCCTTCCATTCAATCGAGTGCTGCAAGTGTTTTCTTGCGGCATTGACGCGTTCATGAAGTGTAGGTTCAGCAAGGAGTTGACCCGTTGAGAAAAAATGTTTTATCTCTCTGAATATCCAGGGATAACCAATGCTTGCTCTTCCGATCATGATGCCATCGACTCCATATCGATCCCTGTATAGCCGGGCTTTCTGGGGCGTATCAATGTCACCATTTCCAAATATGGGGATCCGTATGGCCGGATTATTTTTCACCTTCCCGATCATCGTCCAGTCCGCTTCACCTTTATAAAGTTGGGCTCTGGTCCGGCCATGAATGGAAAGTGCTTCAATACCCACATCCTGCAATCGCTCTGCCACCTCCATTATATTGATGCTGTTGTCATCCCATCCCAATCTTGTTTTTACAGTCACCGGCAGATGAGTAGATTTAACGACTGCCTTTGTCAGCCTCACCATTAAATCAATATCCTTCAATACCGCTGCACCCGCACCTTTGCAAACAACTTTTTTAACCGGACAACCGAAATTAATATCGACTAAATCGGGTTGAACAGCATCGACTATAGTGGCACTCATCGCCATCGCCTCCTCGTCGCCACCGAATATCTGAATTCCAATAGGACGTTCACGTTCATAAAATTCCAGTTTTTTCCTGCTCTTTATAGCATCGCGAATCAATCCTTCACTACTGATGAATTCAGTAAATAATAAATCAGCTCCGAATTCTTTGCAGAGAACGCGAAAAGGCGGATCACTTACATCCTCCATCGGTGCAAGTAAAAGGGGAAACTCTCCTAATTCAAGATTGCGGATCTTAACCATAACAGAAGAAGGAATACTTATTTCCCTAATTGATCAACTAATATTATCAGCGTGAGTACAGCAGTAGCTTGAGTGAGAGTGTCTTTAAAAACAGTCTCCCAGTCAACATGTTTTTCATTCTTATCCGTTGGCAATGGTATTTCTTTCGGTCCGACGGTAATGAATGAGCCTCTCTTGACTTTAGGATAGTGAGTGAAAAAGAGGAATTGCGTGGTCCTTTCTACCCCACCATCTGCATACTGCACTTTTATTTCTTTGGTGGATCCTTTTTTATTTACACCGGCCGCAAAATGATTGATGTAATATTTTGCATTTTTCTCTCCGCGGAATGCAACAGAGATTCTTTTTTCTCCTGTCAGAAATCCTTCAGAATAGGCTTCATTAAGATTAACTAATCCACCGATGGTGACAAGGTCACGGGTCTTGGGTATTTCAAGGATGTCGCTGTTAAGCAATATCACATTGGACGGAATATTTTTATTCTGAAGGATTTCCTGCAGATTAATCACTACCAATCCTGTTGAATCACCCTGTCGGTATAATTTAGCACCTCCGGGAAATGCCTGTCCCGAAAGACCACCCGCTCTCTCGATCAGATCAGAGATTCTTTCCTTATCCCTTAGGATAGGATAGGTCCCTGGGTACCTTACTTCACCTTTAATATAAACGGTCGATTGTGGCTCAAACTGGGGAATATTACGGATATAGACATTGTCAAAAGGCTCCAACTTAAAGCTGGTATCCCCTGTATCTTTCAATCCAAAATCGGAAGGTAATTTAGTTGTATACTGGGTGATTTTAACTTCTTTACCATCTCCATATTCGGATCTGGAAATGTCTATACGGTCATGATCAGAACCAAATGTAAATCCTCCGGCAAGGTTAACAAGATCGGCTAGATTCATTTCAGGACCATAGGGATATGTTCCCGGAATCCTTACTGCACCAAAAACCGAGACAGTCAGAATATCTCTCAAATCTCCTTTTCCAAATACTCTTATCTGATCACCTGCTTTAATCTGAACATTCGCGTCCGAATCCGGGGAATTGAAGGCTTCTCTGATATTGACCTGAATATATTCTGCCCGCTTAGGTTCGCTTGGATTTTGCCTTATGATATATCCATGATCTTCTGCATCAATCAGCAAGCCTCCTGCGAGGAGAATTGCATCTTCAAGTTTTAGATTACCATCAGTGGTGATGGCAAATGTATCCGGGTTTCTTACGGCTCCTACAATGGAAAAACTACTCGGATCAATATATGATTTGAGTGCCATCACTTGCAACTTATCACCATTACTGAGCTCAATATTCTCAGATGAAGAAGGATTGTCAACAATTGTCTTCAGATTCACTCTTTGATACTTGTAGGTGCTATCCTGTTGAAATTTGAGCAGGAATCCAAAATCAAGCCTTGCCTCTGGTCTTAATTTGCTTTGATTCAATAGATCAGCAATTCTCATTCCGGGCCTTCTTTCATATTTACCCTGAAAATAAACTGCACCAGAAATATCTACAAAATTGAGTGCGATATTTTCAATTGTTTTAATCTCTACTTTATCACCATTATACAATACATAATCACCACCTGATGCGGCCAGCTCCCTGAAATTGACATTGGTGATTACCTGCTTGTCATCAAGATACCTTGTCACTTTTACATCCGACAGGTATCCATTAGCTTTTACCCCTCCTGCATATTTTATAAGTTGGCTAAGATTTTCTTTATCCAAAAGTTCATACGCCATAGGTCTTGTAATAGCACCATCAATTTCAACTACTTTTTCAGCGACTGGGACATGTATAAAATCATTGTTTTGTAAAAAGAAATTCTTTGCCACTCCAGGATCATTCATGAATTCATAAACATCAAGAACACGGACATTGCTTCCACTGATCACTTTTATACGGCGCACAGAACCTATATCTGTTGGTCCACCTGCAGCACTAAGCACATTGAATGCTGTATTAAATGCAGGGAGTGTGAATGTCCCCGTAGTTTTGGCTTCACCCAACACATTGATGGATATGTTCCGTGGCTTATTTAATGTTACCTGAAATTCACCACGATCGATGAGGTAATACTGCTTGTATCGCTGGAAAAGCAATTCTTTGGCTTCTCCAAACTTCAGCCCTTTCAAAATTATTCTGGGCAGATCTTTGGACGGTTTAACAAATCCATCAGGTCCGATTTCAAGAATTTCATCAAATGCAGACCGACCGAATCCAACAATCCCTATTTTATCTCCAACACCTAGTATGTAATCATCTGAAGGTGGTACCTCATCTGCTTTTTGATAGACAGCTACTGAATTGTTTCTGAATATCTCCTGGCCGTAGATTGGTGTTTTTTTAACTTCAACCGGCGCTGGTGGAGGTGGTGGGACTTCCGGTTTTTCGACGACTACGATGTCTTTCTTTGCAGGATTAACATCAGGGTTAAGTGTTTTAATCGGGACGCTTGCTTTTGAATTCTGTTGATCGGCTTCAATTTCCTTAATGGTCTGGACAATGACACCCTGGAACTCAGCTATCTGATCAGGTTGTATCTGATCAGGATCATATCCTTTCTTGATTAACCTTGCTCTTAATGTATCCTCATTTACGCCACGTTCGGCCAACAATTCACTTGCTTGTGCAGGTGTTATCTGAGCACTGACAGGTCTGTAAAATGCTATGAGCAACAGGAAGAGAAAAAAGCAACTTATATGTTTCAAACGTGTACAGTGCATGTTTACCTATTAAAAAAAATGTGCTCATCATTTGTTAAGTTCTTTCCGGAAATATTCCAGGGTATGAACAAGTCCTTCAGATCTGACCACTTTAGGTTCCCAACCCAACAATCGTCTAGCCAGGGTAATATCCGGCTGTCTGACCTTTGGATCATCTTCAGGCAATTCGCGATAATCAATAAACGCTTTGGGATTGCCTACGAGCTGAATGATCTCCTTGGCCAATTGCATTATCGTTATTTCATCAGGGTTCCCAATATTGACTGGTAATGAATAATCACTCAATAACAACCTGTATATACCTTCTACAAGGTCGTCAACATAACAGAATGAGCGGGTTTGACTCCCGTCGCCATATACTGTCAACCCTTCACCTCTCAAAGCCTGTGCCATAAAGGCTGGCAATGCCCGTCCGTCTTCAATCCGCATTCTGGGTCCATACGTGTTAAATATGCGCACAATCCTGGCCTCCAAACCATGGTAACGGTGATAGGCCATTGTGATAGCTTCCATAAATCTTTTGGACTCATCATAAACTCCTCTTGGCCCAATCGGGTTGACATTACCCCAATAATCTTCCTTCTGGGGATGGATGAGAGGATCTCCGTAAACCTCTGAAGTAGAAGCTATTAAAATTCTTGAAGCTTTGGATTTTGCCAATCCCAGCAAATTATGGGTGCCTAATGACCCCACTTTTAGCGTCTGGATAGGCATTTTGAGATAATCGATCGGGCTCGCGGGCGAGGCAAAATGTAATATGTAGTCCAGATCTCCGGGAACGTGAACGTACTTTGTCACATCATGGTGATAGAAGTCAAACCTGGCGTCAGGGAAAAGATGCTCGATATTCTTCAACGCACCAGTCAGTAGATTGTCCATACCGGTGACGTGATAGCCTTCTTTTAAAAACCGATCACAAAGGTGAGACCCAATAAATCCGGCCGCGCCGGTGATTAATACCCTTTTCAATACCTTTATTTGTGATTTAAGCTTTTATGAGTAGCGCAAAGATACTAGAAATAGGTTTTAAGAGGCTCCTGGCCTTCATCTTGTCCGTTGTCTTTATTTCAACAGGGTACAGCCAGGCAAGTAAGAACGTAAAATTGCTTGAGTTCAAATATGGATTTCAGGCACCCATGGCTGATCTGAAGACAAGATTTGGAGGAAGTAATGATCTTGGCTTAAGCTTACAATTTGCAAGTCTGACCCACACCACATTTATAGGTGTAGAAGGAATATTCTTTTTTGGAAGTACGGTAAAAGAAGATGTGCTGGCTAATCTCAGAACATTCGATGGAAATATTATCGGTATACAGGGGGCAATCGGTGATGTCAGTCTTAAAGAAAGAGGTTTTTATGCCGGGTTAGATGCAGGTAAAATCTTCAAGACTACTAAAGTTGAAAATAATCTCACCGGCATAAGGGCCCAGGTAGGCGCAGGACTACTCCAGCATAAAATAAGGGTCCAGGATAATGCAAATAATATCCCCTCTCTTGATAAGAAATATATCAAAGGGTATGATCGCCTCACTAACGGACCTGCTGTGCATCTTTCGATAGGATATCAATATGAGAATCCAAATAACAACTTCCATTTCAATCTCATGGGTGATATCTACGGAAGCAGGACAGCGTCAAGAAGGGATTATGATAATATGACTGGCGGATATCTCGACGAAAAGAGGACTGATATACTAGCCGGCCTGACAATTTCTTATATCGTATCAATCAGCAGAACGGATAAAGCAGACCACATTTATTATTAATGATTAGTATGTGGCCACTCTATTATTCGATCATGTATCTATTTGTATTGGGCATTCGGATTTCATCCATTTGGAATCAAAAATCAAAACAATGGATAGAAGGCCGCAAAAACTGGCTTTCAAAAATCAATCAACTGCCACAAAAATCAGAATACAGAATATGGTTTCATGTCGCAAGTCTCGGTGAATTTGAACAGGCGCGTCCGGTAATTGAAAAAATCAAAGATGTAAGACCGGGTACGGAGATTATACTCAGCTTTTTTTCTCCCAGCGGATATGAGCTCAAAAAGGATTACTCATTTGCTTCTGTCCTTTATCTCCCCGCTGACCTGCCCGGTAATGCAAAGAAATGGCTTAACATAGTACAACCTGATTTCGCAGTATTCGTAAAATATGATCTGTGGCCTGGTTATCTAAGGGCACTCTCCACTTCAGGCATTCCTGCCATTCTGTTTTCTGCAAATTGGATTCCATCAAAAAGATTTGATTCCTGGTCAAATCCATTGACTAAAAATTTATTAAAAAAATTCAAATTTATTTTTCTTCAACGATCCACACATTTGAATCTATTTAGAAGTATGGGATTCAATAACATTGGAGTGGCCGGTGATACAAGAATAGATCGAAGCCTGAAATTACCATTGGAAATTGCACAACGGATGCCTGCAGTCTTTACTTCATTGGGAAAATTTGATCTTGTAGCAGGAAGCACATGGCCTGAGGATGAAGATATACTGATTGAAGTCATCAAAACACTTGATTTAAAGGTGATGATAGCACCTCATGATGTTTCGGAATCTAACATCAATCGATTACTTAAAAAAGTAGAAGGCTCATCAATCCGGTTGTCTGAGTTGTCAGCCAATCATCACGACCCGAAAATTGTGATTATCGATTCTATAGGGTTATTATCGGTTTTATATTCCTTAGGTCAAATAGCCTACATTGGCGGAGGATTTGGAAAAGGGATTCATAATACCTTAGAACCCATGGCTCATGCCAAACCCGTAATATTTGGCCCTCACTATCACAAATTTCCAGAAGCAGTAGATATGCTCCTTCTGAAAGGTGCCTGGTCTGTCCGGTCAGCGCATGACCTGCTTATTGTAGTGAATGAATTGAGGAAACCCGGAGTGTCTGAATTGGCTGGAAGTGTCTGCAGCCACTATATGGAGGAAAATGCCGGAGCGACCTCAATTGTAACAGATTACATCCTGAAATCAATACCTTACATCACATAAAGCATGATAACAAAGCAAGATCTTCTAAACGTCCTGGCAAAAGCAAAAAATCTAAAGGCTACTGTTATAGGGGACGCCATGCTTGATCGATATATATATGGGACTGTGGATAGGATATCACCCGAAGCACCTGTTCCTATCCTTGCACATCAACGAACAGAGCTTAAAGCCGGTGGCGCCGCTAATGTTGCTCTGAATCTTGCTGCCTGGGGTTGTGAGACTTCGCTAGTGGGCCTGGTAGGAAAAGATGAAAATGCAATTCTCCTGAAAGATCTCTTAGAAAGTCGTAGCATAAAACACAAGTTGATCGCGTGTGACAGTCGCCCAACAACTATTAAAACGAGGGTTGTCGCATCATCTCACCATTTATTGCGAATTGATCAGGAATCATCTGCATATCTCGCTGGTGATGAGGAGAAAATGGTGATCAATGAACTTATTGCCTTTATTGAAGCAGAGAAGCCTGACATCATCATCCTTCAGGATTATAATAAAGGCATGTTGACAGAAGATCTCATTCAAAAAGTAGAAAAATTTTGCGTTGGACACGATGTATATCTTGCAATCGATCCAAAAGAGCGCAATTTTTCTTCATATGGACATGCTGACCTCTTCAAACCAAATCTACGGGAGGCCAGCCTTGCTGCCAAAAAGACGCTAAAGACTGATGCTCTTTCAGAATTAGCTGAAACCTGGCGAAAAACGAGACATCTTCAGACCATAGCTATTACATTAGGTAGTCAGGGCATATTCCTTCAGGATGAACACAATGAAAGTCATATAAGGCCCAGCAAAGAAGTTGATGTAGTGGATGTGTGTGGAGCAGGCGATGCTGTTATTTGCTCCCTGGCCATTGGATTGATCAGTGGATTGACATTGGAAAAAAGCGGTGAATTGGCTAATCTTACAGGTGCTTTTGTATGCTCTCATTCAGGTGTAGTGGCTATAGATACAGCAGAAATCATGAAATGGGTATCTTAATAATTGTCATCAGAACTACATTATTCCAATCAGTCTAACCTCAAATGTCAAATTTTCATATTTTTGAGCATAATTCCCCTCAAGAAGAAGTCTAATCCAAACAAAACCAGGTATACAATACAAGTCTTAAACATTCTAACTTAAATCTGAAAATGATGAAAATAACTTTACGAATTTCAAGTCTGTTAATCGTACTCATGTCATGGAGTGCGTCTGTATGGGCTCAGCCTGCTAATGATGATTGTTCAGGAGCTTTTAATGTGGTTTTTTCCGCTAGTGAAGCAAATGTGGTCGTTACAGAAGGTGATACCAGAGGTGCGACAGCATCTACAATACCAAATACGGTATGTTCAGCTTCCTTTTACACGGATGACATATTTTTCAAATTTACGACTCCTGCAGTCATCGATCCAGCTGGTTTCGTGATCAGGGTGTATTTTGACAACTCTACAGTTGCAACAGATGTATCCGCTATTGGAATGGCTTTATATGAAAGCTGTGGTGCAAATGAAGTTGCTTCACATTGCTTTTCATCTACTGTTCCGGAAGATAATAATTTCCAGATTTCAGGTCTGTGCGGACTTGCCAGTCATACCTATATACTTCGGGTATGGTCTACAGGAAATACGACAGCTACTGAAGGGACACTTCGTGTAGGTGTATTTCCAAATGGCAAAGTTGAACCATCATTGTGGTGGGAAACTTTCGGCGGTGGAATAGAAGCAAATGGCTGGACCACTTCAGGTACTTGTGCCGTTGCTGACTCTACGAAAGGATTCCAATATCTTCCTGATTGTTTGATTGACAAAGGAGCCTATGCAGCTGCAGGTTATGCAGTATCAGGACCTACATTCTGTGATGGAGCAGTAGGTGTTGACAGCGACTTCAATGACAATGCAGGTATAGCCGGGAATTTTGGTGCAGGCTCATGCGCTACTCCAGGTCAGAAATTTTTGGTATCTCCAGTACTCTTCAGCGGAGGATGGGATGTAGCAGGTCTTTCACTGACATGGACACAAGCTATTCGTCAATATCAAAGCACATATTTTATTTCATGGCGCACAAGAGATGTTGGCGTTGATTGGGGTAACTGGACTGATCAGGAAGTGAATACAGAATTCCCAATCAACAGCAATTTTTTCGCAGATAACGTACAACGTTTCTTTATGCCAGGCGCTGCCGGCCATGATTCACTTCAGATTCGTTTCGTATATAATGATAACTATTACCTGTGGGCAATCGATGATGTAAAAATCGTTGAAACTGAGTGCAGCAATAGCAGAGTTCAGAGTAACTTCTATGCTATCGCACCTTTTGCCAGCATTCCAGCAAATCAGGTATATCCGTTTGCCGCTTTATCTGACATCTTCAATGCAGGTGCTTGTCCTCAGACAAACGTTGTGCTGAATCATAAAGTAACAAATAGTGTTACCAGCGCAGTTGTCTATAACCAGAATCTGACTTATGGTACAGTGGATGCAAATACACTTGTTGAAAACAGGTTGTTCCCTAACCTCATAAATTTGCCTCATGTAGACGCGTCTTATAATGCAGCTTATACACTCACACAGGATTCAGTTGATTTTAATCCGTCTGACAATGTGATTGCTTTTAATTACACTGTAGGAGGAGATACATTTGCTCTTGAAGATGGTTTTACAAGATCTATCGCTGTGAACAGCGCTATTTATACTGCAGGAGCTCCGCTTTCGTATGCATATGGTAATGTATTTCAGCCTGTAGTTGATGCAGAAGTTGACCATATTACCTGGGGTGTCAACAATCCTACAGATATGGCCGGCAAAACTGTAAGCGTTTACCTGGAGCAGTGGACAGACACAAATGGTGACAGAATTGCAGAAAGCAGTGAGCGCAGATTTGTTGGCTACAATGATTATACATTCACAGGTACTGAAGGTGACAATGCCATTCTGAATACTGTCCTTGAGAATTTTGACAATCCTGGTGATCCTATCATCATGAAAGGTGGTTTTGTTTACATGGTTGTCGTTGAGTATGTAGCTTCTGTTTCTACCGATCCACAATTCTTCCTTCTCGCGAGTGAAGCACGAGATTTTGGAGCTCAGGAATTAGCTATGGATTCAGCTTTTGTTCATGGTGTTGCTTCAGCGCCGGTATATTTCACAGTACTTGGATTCTCTGCAGATGGCAATATTGCTAACATCGATTATGAAGTTACAGAACTGGATGTCAATGACACCCGTATATTCTTTGGCAACAGTATCGTGCCTTTAATCAGAGTAGTTCAAAAATCTACGACAAATACTAAAGATGTATTGCCTTTGAATAACCTGGTTTCAGTTTATCCAAATCCTGTATCAGATCAGATCCAGGTGAACATGGAATTCAAAAAGCCTTATGACAATGTACAGTTGAGACTGCTGAATAATATTGGACAAACCGTATTCACAAAAACACTGACAGGTACATTCACCAACCACATTGAGCCAATCAACGTGAGTGGACTTGCAGTAGGTAATTACATGTTACAGGTTGAAACTGCTGATGGTCAGCGTTCACTTCCTGTTATCGTTGTTCGATAGTCAATTATGGATAAAGAATAAAGGATAATTTTTATTCGTCGATAAAAACTCCGGAGGACAACCTCCGGAGTTTTTTATTTATTGTCATCTCTGTTACATATGTATATTTTTTAAATTTCACTCTACCCAATAGGATTAGATTTGTTTATCGGCGTCCACTCTACACGCCCTGAGATAAAAGGCCAGAACGTTTTATCTAAAATTTAATCTTTAAACAAATGAGAATTAATTTACCTGTTTCCGTTCTGCTATTACTATTGGTTTCACTTACCTCCGGGATTTTGGCACAACCTGCGAATGATGATTGCGCTGCAGCCTTCAATGTAGCGTATTCAACAAGTGAGCAAACTGTTGTATTGACCGATGGAGATTCGAGAGGAGCTACGGCTTCAACGACTCCATTAATTGGTGCATGTTCAGGTTCATTCTTTACTGATGACACCTGGTATACATTCACTACTCCTGCTGCATTACCTAATGGGTATGTAGTGATCCGTGGTTATTTTGGCGACAGACCTGCTACGGACATTCCGGCTATTGGCATGGCCTTGTATTCCAGTTGCGGTGCTGCTGAAACTGCGATACAATGTTTTTCTTCCAACGTTGGAGGTATTGATCGAATGGAGATTCCGGCGGTATGTCTTATACCAAATCACACCTATGCACTTCGGGCCTGGTCGACAGGAAATACTACGGCGACCGAAGGGACATTCAGAATTGGAGTTTACACCAAACTATTTGCAACTGATCATATTCTTTGGGCAGACCGGTTTGATTCAAATCCGTTTGACCGGGGCTGGACCACTTTTGGTATTTGTGCTATCGAACAGGATTCAAGTAAGAACGCAGTATGGGACTATCTTCCGAATGGTTCCATTCAGCCTGGTGCATTCACTCCGGCAACGACCATTATATCTGAAAGCTTTTGCAATGGAGCGATAGGTGTCAATTCAGATTTCAATGACAGTAAAGGCGATGCAGCTACTGTAGGAACAGGTGCTGTTCCTACTGCACTTAATGCCACAGGATCACAATCCAATCCCGCTACTTATGTGGTACAGACACCTGCACTTTTCACAGGAGACTGGAATGTGTCCGGAATTTCTGTTGTATTTGATCAGGCGTTTCGAAGTCTGAATAGTACGTACTCTCTTTCATTCAGAAATAAAAATACAGGCGAAGCAGGCTGGAGTGATTGGGTGGACTTTCCACTCAATCTGGATGATGTGGTCAATGCTGATCCGACATTCAATTCGGTTCGGCAGGTACTACCACATGCGACTGACAAAGATTCTGTTCAAATCAAGATTACGTATTTAGCCCATTATTATTTCTGGGTGATCGATGATTTTAAAATCATTGAAACTGAGTGTACGAATACCCGTGTACAAAGTAATTTTTTTGCTATTGCTCCATTTGCAAAAATTCCGGCTGATCAGGTGTATCCATTTGCTGCTCTTTCAGATATCTATAATGCCGGTTCTTGCACACAGACGAATGTGTCCCTCAATCTTACTGTAAAAAATGCAACTACGAATGAAGTTGTGTATGACAAAAATCTCAGTTATGGAGCAGTAGAATCTGATTCACTGGCGCAAAACAAACTATTTCCTTCGTTAATAAATCTGCCAAAAAAAGTAGCGGATTATCTCGGCACATATCATTTGACACAAGACTTAGTGGACTATGATCCGTCGGACAATATGATTTCATTTCCATTTTCTGTAGGTGGTGACACTTTTGCACTGGAAACCGGATTTACGAGATCAGTCGCAGTGAACAATGCTTTGTATACTGCAGGCGCTCCTCTCTCTTATGTCTACGGAAATATTTTTATGCCTGTAGTTGATGCACAGCTTGATCACATCTCATGGGGTGTAAGTAATGCCACTGCTATGGCCGGAAAGACGGTTAGCATTTATCTTATCGAATGGACAGATACAAATGGTGATCAAATAGCTGAAAGTGGGGAAAGAACTTTTATAGGGCTTAAAGACTACACGTTCACTGGTGCTGAAGGAGATAATGTGATCATTGACACGGAGCTTGAAAACTTTGAAGATCCTCAGGCTCCTGTGGTCATGAAGGGTGGAAGGATATATATGACCGTGGTAGAGTATGTTGCCTCACTTTCTACTGATCCGCAATTTTTTCTTCTCGCCAGCGATGATCATAATTATAGTGCACAGGAGTTGGCCATGGATTCAGCTGTTGCACACGGCCTGGCACCTCGACCATTATATTTCACTGTTTTGGGATTTTCGCCCGATGGAAATATAGCCAACATAGACTATGAAGTCAAAGAACTAAATGTAAATGACTCAAGGATCTTTTTTGGCAATAGCATTGTGCCTGTAATCCGTATCGTCACCGTACATCAGGACACTACAAATACAAAAGATGAATTGCCAATTACGAATTTGATATCTGTCTATCCTAATCCGTCTTCAGATTGGCTCCAGGTAAAAATGGAATTTAAAAAACCATATCGGGATGTTCAACTGAGACTGCTGAATACTATCGGGCAAACTGTATTCACAAAAACATTATCGACAACATTGACTAATCACATTGAACCAATCAATGTAAGTGGACTTGCTGTTGGTAACTACATGTTACAGATTGAGACTGTGGATGGACAGCGATCGCTTCCGGTGATTGTGGTGAGATAAAACTCTAATTTTTTTTTTAGAAGTACGGACAGGTCGCGACCTGTCCGTACTTCTAAAAAAATTAGTGCCCTTAATCAATGTCTTCTACTTAACAAAAATTCATTTTGCTTTAATCCTCTTGTTATTTTCGTTATATTCAATCTTCTTTTTAAGACCAGTATTTAGTTTGAATTTGATGAAAAGTCTTCTACGCATCTTTGGATTACTATTACCATTTCATTTTTGGGCATGGAGTTTATCTGCGCAGCCTGCTAATGATGATTGTGGGGGAGCATACGATGTGGTTGTTTCAGATTTTGAAGAAAATGTGATCCTGACTGCCGGTGATACCAGAGGTGCGACAGCCTCTTCCATACCTGATCAGGTGTGCTCCAACCTTTTCTATACGGATGATATCTTTTTCAAATTCAGGACCGGTTCTGTTGTTCCGCTTGAGGGTCTTTTCATAAAAGCATTTTTTGATCAGGCCAATCATCCTTCAGACGTGCCTGCAATCGGTATGGCTTTATACGAAAGCTGTGATTCAATTCAATCCCCCATACTTTGTTTTAATTCAAATGATCCAGCAGACAACCATTTTGATATATCAGGTTTTTGCCTGCTGACTAATCACACCTATTTTATCCGTGTTTGGTCCATGGGTGATGATTCTACTACTGAAGGAACGCTCCGCATGGGCATCTATTTAAATCGACCTAAAGAAAGAATACTTTGGTGGGAGACATTTGATGAAGGAATTGAGAATAATGGGTGGACAACTTATGGGAGCTGCTCTAATCCGGATTCAAATCATAATGCAGTATTTACATTTCTTCCTCATGGAATTATTGACAAAGGAGGCTATGCAGTACCTGGTCAGTCAATCTCAGGAGTATCCTTTTGTGATGGAGCTGTTGGTGTTGACAGTGACTATAATGACAACTATGGCAGTCCTAATGGTTGGGGATCTGTGCCCTGCTCTACACCAGGTCAAAAATTTCTTATTTCTCCGGTCATATTCAGCGGAGATTGGAATGTACGCGGTTTGACCTTGACATGGATACAATCTCTTCGCCAATATCAAAGCACCTTTTTTATTTCTTATCGGTATCGGGATTTAAGTAATGATTGGTCAAATTGGACGGACAGAAAAGTAAATCAGGAATTCGCAATTAATAGTGACTTATTTGAGAATAATTTTCAGCATTTCTTTTTGCCTGATGCTAATGGTCACGACTCGATTCAGATTCGATTTATATACAATGACAATTACTATTTCTGGGCAATTGATGATGTCAAAATAGTTGATACGGAATGCAGCAATACCCGAATCCAAACAGACAATTTTGCTATAGCTCCCTTTGCTCAAATGCCATCAGACCAGATAAATCCTTTTATTGGATTTGCAGAGATTTTTAATGGCGGTGCTTGCAGGCAAACAGGCGGTATGCTTAATTATACAATTCAGGACACAGCTACAAAAGAAATTGTTTACAGTCAAAATATTCATTACGCCCCCATTGGGTCTGATTCATTCGCTGTAAATCAAATCATCCCCGCATTAGTTAATTTACCTGATCGTCCTGCTGACTACCTGGCTACCTATACTTTCACACAGGATTCTGCAGATTTTAATCCATTAGATAATGTTATTCGATATTATTTTTCAGTAGGCGGGAATACGTTTGCATTAGAAGATGGCTTTACCAGGGTCATCACAGTCAACCAGAATACCGGGGCCCCGAATGCTTACACCTATGGGAATTATTTTCACCCAGCTAAAGATGTCAAAGTTGATCATATTACATGGGGTGTATACAATTCTTCTGACATGGCTGGCAAAACAGTCAATGTAAATCTTATACAATGGTCTGACAATAATCACGATCAGATAGCTCAAAGTAGTGAACGAAAAATTATAGGCACAAAGGAATATAATTTTTCAGGTGATGAAGAAGATATTATCAATACAGAGTTAGAAAATCCAATTGAACCTGGGAGTCAGGTGATCATGAAAGGTGGAACGGGTTACATGGCGATGATCGAATACCAGCCTACCTTGGCCTCAGAACCTCAACTATATCTTTGGGCAAGCGATGCTCGTGATTATACCTCTCAGCAAGTTGCCACTGACTCTGCCATTTCTTTAGGTTTAAACATTCCACCTGTTTATTTCTCAGTCCTAGGATTCTCGGCTGATGGAAATATTTCAAATATTGATTATGAGGTCCGGGAATTAAATCCAAATGATACCCGCATATATTTTGGAAATGATATCGTTCCACTGGTTCGAATCGTGACTTCAAATCCTGATACAACAAACACTGCACCTGAATTACCATCCGATAATTTAATCACCGTTTATCCAAATCCGTCTTCCGATGCGATTTTTGTTAATATGGATTTCAAAAAAACATACCAACATGTTCAGTTGAAATTGGTAAATAATGTCGGCCAAACGGTTTTCTCAAAAACACTTTCAGGTGCGATCACAAATCATCTTGAACCAATCAATGTAAGCCATCTTGCAGCAGGTAATTATATGCTTCAGGTTGAGACACCCGATGGACAGAGATCACTTCCAGTGATTGTGATGAGATAATTAAAGCAATAGAATTAATTTTTTTAAAGGTACGGACAGGTCGCGACCTGTCCGTACCTTTAAAAAAATTAACCTCATGATTCATTTTGATTCCTTGACAGCCCGCGAATGGCCTGATCCTCGAACAACAAGGCCTCATATTCTTCCCATCTATGCCACTTCATCATTCGATTTTGATGATATCGAACAAGGCATAAGGATTTTTGCAAAAGAAGAAGTTGGTCACACCTACAGTCGCTACGGAAATCCTACTGTAGACGCCACTGCCGCAAAAATTGCAGCCCTCGAAGGCTATGGTACCGGCAAAGAAACTTTCGGATTGATGACCAATTCAGGCATGGCTGCTGTAGAAGTCCTCGCCGGTGGATTACTTAAACTAGGTGATAAAATTTTAACCCAACCAAATGTATACGGAGGCACAACAGAGCTTCTGCAAAAAATTGTTTCCAAAAGAGGAATAGAGGTCATCTACACAGATCTATCGGACACCGATCTGGTGAGCAGCATATTGTCAAAAGATCCATCTATCCGACTCGTATATCTTGAAACTCCCGCAAATCCGACCCTTGCCTGCATTGATATTGAAGCACTGGCAACAGTAGCAAATCATTACGGCAGATGGTCTGCGATCGATAATACGTTTGCTACACCCTATCTGCAACAACCACTAAAAGCAGGTGTCAATTTTGTAATGCACTCCACAACAAAATATTTAAACGGCCATGGCAATAGTATTGCAGGTGTTGTGATCGGACAGGACCCGGATATGATGAAAAATACATTGTGGAATCACATTAAACTCATGGGTTCAAACTGCAGTCCATTCGAAGCGTGGCTTGTATACCAGGGCATGAAGACCCTTCCTCTTCGAATGGACAGACATTCTTCCAATGCACTTTTCGTTGCCGAACAACTAGAGAAGAATCCAAAAGTGAGCAAAGTAAATTACCCGGGATTGAAATCTCATCCTGATCATCTCATAGCAAAAAAGCAAATGAAAGCATTCGGTGGAATGATGAGTTTCGAATTGAAAGATGGATTGAGTGGAGTCCTTTCTGCATTGAACCGTTTAAAATTTTGTTCACTCGCACCTACATTGGGAGACGTAGACACTTTGGTTTTGCATCCGGCCACCTCATCACACCTCAAAGTAGATCCTGATATCAGAAAGAAAGCCGGCATAACAGACGGCCTTATCCGGATTTCAATTGGCATAGAAAATCCACAGGATATTTTAGAGGATTTGATGCAGGCTATTGCACAATCAATATGAATCAGGGCAATTGAAAGTTTTAATTTTCTTGATCCCCCGGCTAAAAAGGGGGGGGGAAAAAAAAAAAGAGGGGAAAATTTCAAATAATAATTTTTTTTTTTTCTTTTCGAGGGGGGGGGGAGGGGGAGAAAGAAAAAGAAAGAAAAAATAATTTTTTTTTTTTTTTTTTCCCCCCGGGGGGGGAAAGGGGGAGGGGAAAGAAAGGGAAAGGGAAAAATTTTTATTTTTTTTTTTTTTTTTTCTCTGGCGGCGGGAGGAAGGGAGAAAAAGGAAGAAAACAGAAAAGTTTTTTTTTTTTTGTTATCCCCTGGCTAAAGACAGGGGCAATTGAAAGATACAGACAGGAACATTTCAAAGATTTATTATTCTTTATCCCCCTGGCTAAAGACAGGGGCAATTAAAAGATACAGACAGGAACATTTCAAAGATTTATTATTCTTTATCCCCCTGGCTAAAGACAGGGGCAATTGAAAGATACAGACAGGAACATTTCAAAGATTTATTTCTTTTTAATTACCACCGGATTTATCCGGTGGATAAAGATTTGAAAAAGATTTAGGGCTTTAGCCCTGTCTTGGACTTAACTCGATTATTCCCATATCAGAAACTTTATCACCATCAATATTAAATTTCAAAGCCGTTCTGACTTTATGAAATCCTTCTTTGCCACAAGCTCCTGGATTAAGATGAAGAAGTTTTAAATTTTTATCATAGATCACTTTTAGAATATGAGAGTGACCACACACATAGATATCCGGTTTTTGCTCCAATAAAATATTTTTTACCCTTGCTGTATATTTTCCCGGATAGCCACCGATGTGTGTCATGAATATTTTCATTTCCTCAACCTGCCATAGTTGATCGAGTGGAACATATGTTCGAAGCTCTTGACCATCAATATTTCCATATACACCTTTGAAAGGCTTTTTGAGATCAACAAGTTGCTTGTAAACCTCCATAGTGCCGAAATCGCCTGCATGCCAGATCTCATCACAATCTTCCAGCAAAAGTTTAAGTGATTCATCTAAAAAACCATGTGTGTCAGAAAGGAGACCTATCCTTGTCATGGTATGCTGATGCAGACTTTTCCAAACTGTTCTCCCCTACCAACCAATGCGATGGCTTCATTCGCCTCATCAAGTGAAAAAGTATGACTTATGATAGGCTTGATTTTGTATTCATTGACGAAGTCAACCATATGCCGAAAATCATCAGGCGATCCCATCGTAGAACCCAGAATATCGAGATGCTTCCAGAATATGCGCTGAGGACTGAGGTCATTGATGTTGCCCGCTGTTCCGCCATAGATGACCATTCTTCCTGATGAATTCATAAGGGGAAGCAGTTTTGAAAATGTCGGACTACCCGCTCCGTCGATGACAATGTCAAATTTTTGATTGACTTGTTGTCCCAAATTTTTATCCCAATTATCCTTTGTGTAATTGACACCGCCTTTAGCTCCGTGAATGATGGCCATTTCTATTTTCTCATCAGAAGAAGACGTGACCCATGTTTCAATTCCTAAAGCCACACCAAATAGCAGCGCCATTGTTGCTACACCTCCACCAATACCCGTGATGAGCATTCGTTCACCTTTCTGCACCTTACCCCTTGTGAACATAGACCGATATGCAGTGACACCAGCCACAGGCAATGCTGCTGCTTCATCCCACGAAAGATGAGATGGTTTATCATAAAGATTGACCTCATGTACTTTAACATACTCAGCCAGAGTGCCATTGTCCGGCATGCCTATGATTTTAAATCCAGGCCCAAAATGCCGATTGTTATCGCCCCAGTTGATACTGGGATCGATGATGACTTCACGGTCTCCGATGATCCCCGCTCCATCACTCCCTAGAATCAAAGGAAATACGAGCCCCGGATACTTGCCCTTGGTGATCCAATAGTCACGCTTATTTAAGGCAGCTGCTTTAAGTCTGACATAAACATCCCCTATGGAAGGTAAGGTCATATCGATCTCAGCCATAGCTAGTGTTTGGCCGGGACTCCAGAGTATCATGGCATTCATATTAAGATATTTGTTTATGTTTAACATCAACAATCATAAAGATATCTGTATCTTTATATATGCAATCATCGTACTGCATTTTCCCCTAATTTTGTTCTTTACTAAAGCTAATAAAAATGCTTAAACGCTTACTTTCCATCACAATCACCCTCTTTTTACTTAATTCTATCGGCTTCAGTCAGCCTTGCCAGATAACCCAGGTCACTGCAACACCACTGCCATGCAATGCTTTAACATTTATGGTTTCTGTCAACCTGCAGGTGACTAATCCCACCAGTCCCGGATTCACACTTGCAGGTAACGGCGTAATCTACGGTACATGGCTATATTCTGATCTGCCCGTTACTGTAGGTCCGTTCTTAGGCGACGAGCTATCATCATATGAATTTATAGCCTGGGATGTTCAAAATCCTGACTGCCAGAATTTTGTCTCTATCACAGCGGCCAATTGCGGACCCATCTGCGATTTTTCAAAATTTAAAATGAAGAAAATTTCATGTCCCACTAATACCATCGCTGCTGTCACAATAGATTTTAAACACACTAATACTTCAGGTCCGACATTCGATTTGTTTTATGAAAATGGAACGCTTGCCACCACGGCATTATATACAAGCCTCCCTTATGACATACTCAACTTCAAAGTCAATGGCGCGGATTCCATTCGAGTCAAACTCTGTGATCACTCGAGCCCCACGTGTTGTGAGAATTTTACGCTGGCTCCTATCGATTGCAATCCGACCAATTGTGAAATATATAATCTGTCTATTGATCCGGAATGCCTGACTGGCAATTTTGTCGTGCATCTTGATTTTAATGTTTCACATCCGGCCTCAGATAGTTTTACAATTCATGGAAATACATTGAATTATGGAACATTCGGATACAATCAACTACCAATTGTACTTGGTCCTTTAAATGGCAATACAAATATCAATTGGGATTTTATCATCCAGGACAAATCTATGCCTTCATGCACAAAAGATGCACTGCTTGGCATCTATCATTGTCCGCCTCCATGCAATATCCTTTCGTTTGATGCTATGCCTACTCTATGCAATGGCAATGATGATTATGCTCTCCAGCTGAATATGAATATTGAAGGAAAAGGCCACCAGGGCTATTCTGTTTTTTCTGAATCACATTACTATGGCACACATCCTTATAATGAACTTCCTTACACCGTACCTGATTTTGCGGGTTCGGGAAATTTTGTTGATCAGGTAACTGTTTGCGACAATGAAAATCCGGGCTGTTGCGCCACCAAAGCCTATGAGTCTTTACTCTGCGCCGGATGTATCATATACAATCTTGAAGCAAATCCATTTCCCTGTGACAATAATGGCAATTTTTTTATTTCCATTGATTTTGATCATCAAAATACGTCTACTGAAGGATTTTCAATTACAGGCAATGGTTCTTCATTTGGAAACTTTAGCTATAGCCAGGTACCATTACTTCTTGGCCCGTTTAACGGAAATGCCGATCAATTTTTTGAATTCGTCGTCACCGATCTCGGAAATGAATTTTGTTTTGATGCTACAGAAATTGGCACATTGGCGTGTAATACAATTTGCTCTTTATCTAATCTTCAGGCCGAGACAGGTGTATGTACTGGAAACAATGCCTATATCCTGCACGTCAACTTTGATCACACCGGGACATTAGGCTCCGGTTTTAAACTCTCAGCAAATGGTCAATATTATGATACGTATAATTATTCAGATCTCCCATTGACTATACTTGAATTTCCGTCCAGTGGTGATGGCAATGATATGATACAAGTCTGCGATCTGAATAATGGTAATTGCTGTACCTCACTTACGTTCAATTCGCCTGATTGCCATTGTTCTATTTTTGATATCACTGCTGAAAATCTTGGGTGTACCTCGGATACAACATTTGCTATATCAGTTGAATTTTTTAGCGAAAATCTTATCGACAATTCTGTAGACGTATCTCTTGATGGTGCTCTTCTTGGGACTTTTGATGTTGCTTCTGTACCATTTGTGGTGACTAATGTTCCGGAAGGGACTACCACATCAGTATTGACTATTTGCGGACACAATGAAGGAGGTTGTTGTGCTGATATTCCATTACAACTTGTTAACTGTGAAGGTCCTCAATGCAGTATATTTAATCTGAGTGCAAATATCGGGGCGTGCAATACAGATAGTACTTATTTTATTGATATTGTTTTTGACACAGCGCATTTACAAATAGATTCAGTGAATATTTCTGCTAATGGTCATCCTTTTGGAACCTTCAAAGTTCAACCGAATTTTATCAGGATACTTAATTTTCCGGAATTTGATGAGCCCACAACAACAATTACGGTTACAGCTGTTGGCAATAATCTTTGTTTTGACACATATTCATACACAACACCCGACTGCACTCCCAATGCCTGTGAAGTCTCAGGACTTGTAGCTTTTCCGGGGCCCTGTGCCAGTGATACAACGTATGAACTTGTCATTGAATATCTGACTGAAAACTTCACAGTCGACTCGGTCACGGTTAGTGCCAATGGAATCATATTAGACACCCTGTTAGATCCTGATCATCATATAGTCATTTCTGATTTTCCAGTGTTTGCTGACTCACTTACGACGGTTAGGATCTGTTCTTTCTATTCTCCTGATTGTTGTGATACTTACCAATTTGTAACACCAAATTGTGTCGGCACGGAAGTTTGTAATATCCACGATCTTACCGTTGAAACCGGAAGTTGTCAACCTGATTCTACATATCTCCTTGCATTAAATTTTCAATTCGCCCATCTCACTATTGATTCAGTAGTCATAACGGCCAATGGAAATAATATGGGCACATTTCAGGTTCAGGGAGGGCATATTGTATTTGATCATTTCCCTGTTTTCTCTTCACCTGCTACAACTATTCATTTATGTGGTTCAGGTGATCCGGAATGTTGTGTTGATGTCACATTTGATACTCCTCACTGCAACGGTCCTGATGAGTGTAGCATTTCAAATCTTCAGCTTCATGTTGGAGATTGTCTTACAGACAGCACGTATGTACTCTTTGTTGATTTTCAATATCACGATTTACCTGTCGATTCTGTGATTCCTTACTTCAAGCGAAGGAAGCATAGGACAGTTTGCTGTCAATGGTGGCCATATCATATTAAATTCTTTCAAAACCATTCCGGGAGATCCTGTCACCATTCATGTTTGTGCTGTTGGGTCTGCCAATTGTTGCGAACAGGATCAATACTTTACCCCTGATTGTATAGGAGGAGGCACCTGTCACATTTATGAGCTTACTGCTGCTATTCCCGATACATGTGTATCTCTATTGACGTATCCATTGGACATTGATTTTTGGTGGAATAATCTGCCTACAGATTCTGTGCTGATTTATGCCAATAATCTTTTTATCGGCAGGTATCACACAGATCCAGGTGTGATCCACATACCCGAATTTCCTTTAGTGGGTGGTGACAGTACGACACTTGAAATTTGTGCTTTAGGTTCTCCTGACTGCTGCGCGTTTTATACATATGCTAATCCGGATTGTGGAAATAACGAATGCAACATATTTGATATCTCAGTTCAATGGTTTGCATGTACTTCAGATTCAACATTTGGAGCCATCATCAATTTCCAATATAAAAATGTGACCGCTACCGGTTTTGACGTGTACACAGGTGATCAATATCTTGGTTTCTATACGTTTGATCAAATTCCGATTATTGCAAACCAATTTCCATCAAATGCTACAGGCGAATATGTAATTACAATTTGTGAGGATGACAATTTCAACTGTTGTTCCAGCTTTGGATTCGAAGGTCCGGTGTGTGGTCCCGGCAAATGCGACATTTACAATCTCGAATATTCATTGACTGAATGTGATTCGACAGGTAATTTCTTTTTCATACTCAATTTCGAACACCATGATGTAGGTAACTCAGGATTCAATGTTGTCGGAAATGGAACTATTTATGGGAATTACGGTTATGAACAACTGCCCATCGAAATAGGTCCTTTCCCATCGGACCATACTTCTTATGAATTTCTCATTACGGATGCCGATAACCAGGCTTGCTTTGCTTACATCCAACCAGGCGATATTGAGTGTACTGTCGCTACAACAAATGTGGATAAGGATGAAATTTTCCAGGTGCTCAATAATGGGTCGTTACCTGTAATCATTGCCAAGAAAGATGTGTCCGTCTCCTTGTTTAATGCAGCAGGTAAGATGGTAAAAAACAGACAACAAATAGGAAGCGGTTCATTATTCGAAATAAATCCTTTACCGGCCGGCTTTTATATCGCATTCATTTCTTACGAGGGAAATACATGGCCTGTAAAATTGGTCAAAGGTTCTTACTAGCACCTTTATTTAATAAGATTTTACCGGGTTGATCTGATTCAGATTCGCCCGGTTTTTTTTTGCTTATACCCGATATAGTCAATAAATCCAGGCTTCTGTCCTTGTGCTCTGATCATCATCTGTATCTGGGCACGATGATGAAAAGAATGAAATACCAATTGAAGTGCGATATCCTTAAGCGATGCTTCCCATATACTTCCATCGTAACCTCTATAATTTTCCATTGATTCTATTTCATCATCCGATTTGTCAGACAGATAGGAAATCCATCGCTGCGTGCTTTCTTTAAAATGAAAGGCCAACTCCTCCGGATTATAGACCGGTTCCCACCAATCCAACTCAGATTCATTTGGAAAAATTAATATCCTGTCCAGCCATTTATATTGACAATTCGCCAAATGACTCAGATGCTTCAGACACTCATCCTGATCGGCTAACTTTTTGATGGCTGACACCAGTTTAATATTAGCCTCCTGGTTAAGATCAAACATTTCAATCAGAAAATCTTTCATCAACTTTATTATTAGAGTGGAATATTTCCATGTTTCCTCGAAGGCCTGGATTTCTTTTTATTTGTGAGAACAACAAGTGCTTTTAATATTTTCCTTCTTGATTCCTCTGGCCGGATCACTTCATCAATAAATCCACGTTCAGCTGCCTTGTATGGATTAGCAAATAAATCACCATATTCCTTTTCCTTCTCATTGAGTGTGGCCAGCGGATTGCTGCTGCTTTGAATTTCTTTTTTGAAAATAATTTCTGACGCTCCTTTTGCGCCCATCACTGCGATCTCAGCTGAAGGCCACGCGAAATTGAAATCTGCGCCAATGTGTTTTGAATTCATGACATCATATGCACCACCATAAGCTTTCCGGGTGATGAGCGTTATTCTTGGGACTGTAGCCTCGCTGAATGCATAAAGTAATTTAGCTCCATGTTGAATGATCCCGTCCCATTCCTGGTGGGTACCGGGTAAAAAACCAGGCACATCTACAAGAACTAACAGTGGTATATTAAAACAATCACAAAACCGCACAAATCGGGCAGCTTTGCGTGAAGCTATAGTATCCAGCACACCTGCAAGATGCCAGGGTTGATTAGCTACGATACCCAGACTTCTTCCGCCCATTCGGGCAAATCCAACAACAATGTTTGCAGCAAAATGCTCATGAATTTCCATAAATGAATTCTCATCCACCAGTTGATGAATGACATCTTTCATCTGGTATGGAGTGGCAGAACTTTCCGGAATGATATTGTTCAATTCAGGCCTGTATTCATCATCCGTGTTATATACCACCGAAGGAGGATTCTTGGCATTGCTTTGCGGCATGTAGCCAAGTAATTTCCTGATCTGTCTTATGCAATCAACATCATTAGCAGCTGTGAGATGAGTGACACCTGATTTCGTTGCATGGGTCATAGCACCACCCAATGCTTCGCTTGTCACTTCTTCATTGGTGACCGTTTTGACCACATTAGGGCCTGTCACAAACATATAAGAGCTTCCTTCAACCATAATGGTGAAATCGGTCATGGCAGGGCTATAAACAGCTCCACCGGCACATGGCCCCATGATAGCACTGATCTGTGGTATGACCCCTGATGCTTTGACATTGCGATAAAAAATATCTGCATATCCACCCAGTGACCTCACACCTTCCTGGATGCGGGCACCACCACTATCATTTAGCCCGATAAGAGGTACTCCATTTTCAATAGCCAGATCCATGATCTTACAGATCTTTTCAGCATGTGTCTCTGAAAGTGCTCCACCAAAAACCGTAAAGTCCTGTGCATAGGCGTAAACCAATCGGCCTTCAACAGTTCCATAACCGGTTACTACCCCATCTCCATAAAATTGCTGTTGGTCCATTCCGAAATCAGTTGACCGATGTACTACCATCATCCCGATTTCTTCAAAGCTGCCTTCGTCAAATAGTAACTGCATCCGCTCTCTGGCCGTCAGTTTTCCTTTGGCATGTTGCTGATCAATGCGATCCTGACCACCCCCTAAAAGTGCCTCGCTTTGACGACGGCTTAATTCCTCTGCGTTTTTATTCATTCTGTTGGTAACTTAGCCCCAAATTAAATAATATCCGACAAGATGATGAATAGCGATATGTCTACCCTTTCCCTTTCGAGGCTGGTATTGGAGATGCAGGAGTCCGCAACCCTTAAAATGGCTAAGATGGCGAGGGAATTGAAAGCAAAAGGTCAAGATGTGATTGATCTGAGTTTAGGTGAGCCTGACTTCGATACACCTGCCCACATCAAGGAAGCTGCCAAAAAAGCACTTGATGAAGGTTTTACAAAATATACACCTGTCAACGGACTTCTTGAATTACGTGAAGCTATCGTCCGGAAACTTGCAAGAGAAAATGACCTGCAATACACGCCAAATCAAATCGTCGTATCCAACGGAGCAAAACAAAGTGTCTATAATCTTTGCGCAGCATTGCTTGATCCGGGAGACGAGGTCATCATCCCTGCACCTTATTGGGTTTCTTATTATGAAATCATAAAAATGACTGGTGGTGTACCCATCATAGCATATTCTAATATTGAAAATGATTTCAAATGCACGGCCGATCAAATTGAAGCACTGATCACTGATCGCACTAAGTTTATTCTTTACTCCTCACCCTGCAATCCAAGTGGATCAGTTTTTTCTTATGATGAACTGAAAGCGATTGCAACGATGCTTCAGTCATATGAACATGTTCTGGTCGTGTCTGATGAAATCTACGAGCATATCAATTTCGCTGACCGACATTATACCATTGCATCAATGGACAATATGCAAGATCGAACAGTCATCATCAATGGCATGTCCAAAGCCTATGCTATGACTGGATGGCGATTGGGATACATCGCAGCTCCAACCTGGATAGCAGAAGCCTGCACGAAGATCCAGGGCCAGGTGACAAGTGGAGCCACTTCTTTTGGACAAAAGGCTGCTGTTACCGCATTAGATGCCGATCAGAAACCAACTATTGAAATGGCGGAAGCATTTCATCGCAGACGGGATTTGATCATCGGTCTATTAGAACAAATTCCACTTTTGCTGGTCAACAGACCACAAGGCGCATTTTATATTTTCCCGGATGTTTCAGCCTATTTTGGAAAAACGGCCAAAAATGGATCCGTTATAAAAGATGCTGATGACCTGAGTTTATATCTTCTTGCAGAAGCCCTTGTGAGTACAGTTTCGGGTGCAGCTTTTGGAAATGATCGATGCATACGTTTATCCTATGCCACATCAGAAGCAAAACTGAAGGAATCAGCTTCAAGGATAGAAAAAGCGCTTTCTCAATTGTCGTGATTTATCTGACCAGGGTAAAGTCCTGGTTGACATATTTGAGAATCCTTACTCTCGAATTTTCATAATAAAGGGGAGTTTTCATTTCAGATACTTTCATTGTATCTGTTTTGAATACAGGTTTAAGATCAAAACCTGATGCCAGTCCAAAGTCAACTGATGATGAGTGGCCAATAAGTCCTTTAGGGCCATCCTGTGCAAGCGTCTTGCCCAGCCAATGCAGTAAATCATACCCGATGAAAGCCTGTTGATCAGGAAGCGTATGAAATTCATTATAAAAACGCTCACGGAAATCATGGTAGAAAGGATGATCAACGTCGACAAATGTCGTACTACTGATATGTAAAGAAAGACTCTCCATGTAATTCGGATTGAGATTATTAAAACTTGTCCATTGTGGCAATCCAAACACAATTACTTCTTTCAACTCTTTATCTGCATGCAGCTTGCGCATAAATGAATTGACAAACGTTTCGTCTGAGCGGGAGTAATAAGGCAAAATAAATATCGTACCCTCTTCAACGAGTAATTTACTCAAATTTGTTTTTTGCAATTCTACAGACGCGTCATCAATAATCAGGTCTTCTGTTTTTACATTCAGATTCTTTTTGAACAATTGAAGCCTGTTAATCTCGGCAGGTATATTTCTGGCGACCAGATAAACTTTCTTCCCTTTCATCTCATCACCTATGAAGCTCATAATCGCTTCTGCATGTGTGCTGAGCCCCGGCACAACCTGGATAAAATATGGATTTTCTTTTTCAGTATTAAATGCAGGCAACCATGGAGATACAACTATTTTATCATGCTGAAGCCCAAACGAAGCTACTTCTTCCAAATTCTCTTTCTCATAAGGACCTACAATCACATCAGAATTTTTAACTGAATATTCTTTTAAAATTGTCGTCAACTCCGTCATTGAATTCTTTGTGTCGAAGGCGTGCACAGTGACAGGGTAACCTAAGTCTACAAATTCTGCAGCAGCTATTTTCATCCCGGCGTAATACTGAAGAAATCGTCCAAGCTTAGCATCAAGCTGATCACCAAACAAATACTGATCGGTATTGAAGGGCACTAACAGACTGATATCATACTTGATCTTCTCATCAGGATGATCAACTTTGATATCCTTGTCTGTGATAATCGGTGGTGTAGGATCTTCTGACCACTTGATCGTGTCAACTTTGACTGCATCCCTGGGAACAAGAATATAGGTCCCTGTCGCAGGATCATACACCTTTACTTTGTCTTCTGTTTTGGGGGTGACAGGAGGTTCTGTTTTTTTTATATGCTTTGAAGGAGAACATGCGAAGAGAGAAATGACGATAAGACAGCTGAAAACTATCCTACTCCCATTCAATCGTAGCAGGTGGTTTTGTACTGATGTCATAGACGACTCTGTTGATCCCTTTTACTTTATTAATGATTTCACTTGATATCTCTGCTAATAACTCGTTTGGCAATCGACTCCACTCTGCTGTCATGCCATCGACCGAATCAACAGCCCTCAGCGCTATTGTAAATCCATAACTTCTTTCATCACCCATCACACCAACAGATTGAACAGGCAAAAGTATTGCACCTGACTGCCAGATTTTATCATACCATCCATGCTTTCTCAATAAAGCTGTATAAATTTCATCGGCCTCCTGCAATGTTGCCACCTTCTGAGGCGTCACATCCCCAATAATCCTGATTGCCAATCCTGGCCCAGGAAAAGGATGCCGCTCCAATATTTCAGAAGGAATGTTTAACGCATAACCAACTTTCCTTACTTCATCTTTAAATAACATTCGCAGCGGTTCAATAATTTTCAGCTTAAGTGTGTCAGGAAGGCCACCCACATTGTGATGCGACTTAATTGTGGCTGAAGGGCCATGTACAGAAATCGATTCTATCACGTCAGGATAAATCGTGCCCTGGCCCAGCCATTTGACTTTTGGAAATGCTGCGGATTCTTCTTCAAATACTTCAATGAATAATCGACCGATTGCTTTACGTTTTGTTTCAGGATCGGAAATACCGGCCAACGCATCATAGAATTTTTCTTTAGCATCAATGCCATGGACATTAAGTCCCATCTCCGCATAGCGATCTAATACGCGGCGAAATTCATTTTTCCGCAAAAGTCCATTGTCAATAAAAAAACAATGAAGCTTATCACCTATAGCTTTATGTATTAATTGCGCACCGACCGTACTATCTACTCCACCCGACAAAGCCATCAGCACATCTTCACCATTCGTCTGCTGCCGGATTTGAGATACAGTCTCTTCAATAAATAATTCAGGAGTCCATCTTTCCTTAAATCCTGCAATACCTCTGAGAAAATTAGTAAGCAACTGTGAGCCTATAATCGAATGCGTGACTTCAGGATGAAACTGTACACCACAAACCATTTGAGCAAACTGACCTTCCGAACTTGCGTAAGCTGCTACGGGGATACTCTCTGTATCTGCGAGCAACTGGTATCCTGTTGGTATCTCAAGAATACTATCTCCATGAGACATCCAAACCTGAGAACCGTCCGGTATTCCTGCGAAAAGTGGATGTTGAGGTCTTCGGATATGAAGTTTTGCTTTACCGTATTCACGCTTATCAGATCTGGCAACTTTACCACCGAATTCATCAGCGATATATTGAGCGCCATAACAAATACCAAGTATGGGAATTTTACCTATCCAGGATTTTAAATCCGGTCGAAGAGCATTTGCGTCTTTTACAGAAAATGGACTTCCTGAAAGGATCAACGCTTTGACACCTGCAGGTATCTGAGCAGGTAAAGAATGGTAAGGAATGATCTCACTGAAGATCTCTGCCTCTCTCACCCGACGTGCAATCAACTGCGTGTATTGTGCGCCGAAATCCAGAATTAGTGCTTTTTCCTGCATCAGGTATAGCCTGTGATTATTTTAGATAAATATCAGTTTTAATTTCTTCCCCGGAATTATCCTTATCTTCTATTCTTCTAATAATCCCCGTCCTTCTTTCTTGATTTTTTGCTCTTCACTCAATGTCTTCATCAACTTGTCCAGAATACCATTGACAAAATCCTTACTCTTCGGTGTGCTATATTCTTTTGAGACATCAACATATTCATCAAGCGTTACTTTGGTCGGGATTGTGGGGAAGAATAAAAATTCAACTAATGCCATTTTGATAATGATGACATCCAGGACAGCAAGACGTTCCATGTCCCAGTTTTTAAGTGTAGGCTCGATCAGCTTTTCAAGCTCTTCATTTTGTTCCATCGTCACGCCAATGAGCTTGCGACCGAAATCAATCACGGTATCATCATCAGGGCGATACTCATCAAAAAATCTTTCATTTTTTTCCGGTAGCTGCTTAATGATCTTTTTAAAAGCGCCGATGACGAGTGATTTGTCTTCCTGCCAGAACGGATACTGATCATCTACGATTTCCTCATAGATTTCATTCTTCCGAATGTCTCTGTAGATATTGAGCAGAAATTCTCTGTGGCCCGCTTCATCAACATCTGAAAAAATGTACTTTTTATATTCAGGTGTTTTTGCAAATGAATTATACATTTTCAACAACATGTCCGGATCCAGGCGGGCACGGAAAGCTCGGTCATCAAAATATTTCCTGAGGACTTTATTGGTGAAAAGACTTTGAATAAGATCATTTTCAAAAAGCTTTGCATTCCAGGTAAGATCATCCTGGTCGGGTCGCAACTTCCCATGACGGGTGTCCCTGTCCACGACAGCATAATGGGTGATTTCCATCATGAGGTATAGATTGAAGAGCAGACTCTCAAAAGCCAGATCCACAGCCTGATCATAACGGGTTAAGATCTCTTTGTGGGTTACTCCCGGGTCACGATCAAGCGAGTAGAGCAACTGCATCACTTTGACCCTTATACTTCTCCTGCTTACCATATGGGATTATACCTCAGATTGATTCAACGAACATAAGACCACAAATAAAAGCTATTTGTACTATCCTTACAAGAACAAATAATAAAATATTTTATGTGTTAGCATTCTGTTTATTCCAAATTACCTCTCAATTTAACTTCAGCGTTGAAGGAAGATGTCGTATGTGCCACATTTCCAACACTTTACCTGCTTTCAGATGAACCACTCCCGGATTCGAACGTATGATCGTCTTCAGGAGAACTTCATCAGCTTCATACCAGTCATACTCGCTTTTAATGGCCTCTTTGAATGAATTTTCCATGTCACTCCCTGCTCCACCAGCGATGGCATATACTTTAGCCCCCTGTTTCATCACATTCTCCATAAGTGGATTTACCTTCTCTTTATAATCTCTGAGATAATCAGGATCCCAGGTATAAGCCACTTTGGGCACGCTTTTAGAAACTATAGAAGCAACATTTTTTACCAGAATAAAACTATCCGGCTTAGTCCTCACTGTATCAACACGCCATAACGTATCCGGAAGCATAAACTCCTCAGTTCGTTGATCACCTTCCAGTTTATATGCGATGATCAGAAATACATCGTTAGAATCAGTCAGGATATCATCAGCCACATCCACGCCATCTTGATCTGTGACACTAAAATCACTCACTTTAGTGGCTTCTATATCCGGCTTTGTTTTGACCTGTTCGAAAACTTTCCAATCTGTTTTTGGATATTTAGCAAGTTCACTCATGTATTGTGTATAAGGTACTTCAATCAACTCGCCTGTTTTCAAATTCTTCAATTTCATGGCGGTGATCTTTACTGCTGCTGCTGCGTTCTGTTCCTTTTCTCTTTTTTCAAACAGGTTTGTTCCAACTTTAAAAGGCCTGAAATCAACGACAGGCAGATTCCACACAGCGTTATTGAGACAGAACAGCAAAACGAAAAGAGTGGCTGTCGTTGTGATGATCCCCCTTATCCGGGGTGTGAATAGCTGATGCATGTCTTTATGCTTAAAGACAAAAAAGAACGATGGAATCAGTAGCCCGAGATCTTTGAAAAATGAAATCTTTGGTTCCAGTTTAATGAAATCGCCAAAACATCCACAGTCCGTAACACGCATATTTGTGACTACATAAGGACCCCATTTAGAAAACTCAAAGAATGACGCTTCGCTTGGTACATAACCTGTCAGATAGGTGAATCCTGTCAAAACCGTAAAGAATGCAACCAAAAGCAGAAATGCCCAACTAATCAACTTGGATCGCTGTCCCATGATGAGCATCACTCCTAAAATAATCTCATACAATATCATAGCTACGGAGAAAACCAAAGCGATCTTACTCAGAAACTGGAATACAGGACCCAGGAAGCTAAACCACGTATGGGCAAATGCATATTCAAACTCTGTAAAATATTCTTCCATTTTAAAGGCTGTCCCAATAGGATCAATGGCCTTCACCATACCGGAGACAATAAATAATACACCCGCAAAATTTTGGAGGAAGGTCATCAGCCAGGACTTATGCCCTTTCTTCCACCATCCGATGAGAATAGTCAGCACTAAGGCTATGATCGCAATGTATAAAAGGAGTCGTAGTAACGTCATAATGAAGTGAGTTCTTCCATTCTTATTAATCCAAATACGCAATAATTGATGATATCCATATAATTCGCATCCACACCTTCAGAGGCAAGGAGTAAACCGTTATTGTCCTCAATTTGTTTGATTCTCAGTATTTTCATCAGGATCAGATCCGTATAGCTGCTTATCCGCATGTCTCTCCAAATTTCACCGTAATCATGATTCTTCCGCTCAAATAACGCGCGCGTTTCAGCTACAAACTGATCATATAATTCACTTAATTCCTTTGTTGGTATTTCCTGTCTCTTGTCTTCTGAAAGGCAACTCTGAATCAATGCCAAAAGACAATAGTTGATGATCCCTACATATTCATCTTCAATTTTATCATCTACCTTATGGCTGCCTTGCTCCTCAATATTCCTGATCCGCGAAGCTTTAATATAGATCTGATCCGTAAGGGAACTCAGTCGAAGCACCCGCCATGCCGTGCCATAGTCTTTGTTTTTGCTTAAAAACAATTTTTTGCATCTTTCGATGACAGCATCATATTGAGTCAGGCTTCGTTCCAAGTGGTGTATTTTTGACAAATATTCATGTCGGCTAAGAAATGAAAATATGATCACATCTGTACGCTACAAAGATGATCAAAAAAATAATTTTAGCCTGTTAACAATACGCAAACCCAACACCTGATGGACTTTGGAGGATACCTGCATCGAATGAATTCTCAATCTATTAGGAAATTCAATACGAATGATTGATCAGTTTCTGACCCTGAAACAACCTGCAGAGGGATATTATATGGATCGAGGCAGTAAGTTCCTCGCCTATGCATTTCCTGTAGAAAGCGAACCTGAGGTAATTGCAATATTGCAACGGATCAGAAAAGAACATCCTAAAGCCCGGCACTTCTGCACAGCTCTTCGATTATTTCCTGATGCTTCACTGGAACGATCAAATGATGATGGTGAACCCTCAGGTTCGGCCGGAAAGCCTATTCTTGGACAACTGGTAAAACATCATATCACTAATGTCATAGTCGTGGTGGTTCGCTATTTCGGAGGCACTAAGCTGGGTGTACCCGGATTGATCGAAGCTTATAAAACAAGTGCTGCAAATGCGATTGAATCAGGCGTTATCGTTCAACGACATGTTTTTTCGCAGGTTCGAATAAAGATGAGCTATGAAACATACCCTCATTTTCTCAATTATTGCAAACAGACCGGAATTCCTGTTTCAGAGGAGGCCTTCGGTGAAAAAGCATCACTCATCCTTAGTTTTTCAAAGACAGCAATTGAAGAAAATTTAATGAACACGCTACGCCAGTACAGCAAAATGGATTTTAAAACTCTTGAGGAGTATATTGAACATTTAGAAATCGATGTTGAATTCCTTCCGGGAGAAATCATTGTTTAAAAGAGATTCGAAGATGATCTATCCATAATTTATGTGGAAATTTGCCGGCTAATGAAACTTATCGGACTTACAGGCGGAATAGGCTCGGGCAAATCAACTGTTGCTTCCATTTTTAATACGCTGGGCATACCTGTGTACAATTCAGATCTCAGGGCAAAAATCCTGATGAATGAAAGTGAAGAACTCCGAAAAAAAATTATTGATCTTTTTGGTCAGGAAGCTTATTCCGTTAACATGGAATTGAATGCTGCAAGGATAGCTTCCAGTGTTTTTAATGACCGGGAGCAGTTACTTAAGTTGAATGCAATCGTTCATCCTGCCGTCTTTCAGGACTTAGTGGAATGGTCATCACAAACTGAACAACTTTCTTCGCCTTATTTAATACAAGAAAGCGCAATCCTTTTTGAAGAAAATCTCACTGATCGTTTTGAGCGAATCATTCTCATCGTTGCTGCAGAAGAAATCCGGATTTCAAGAGTGATGAGCCAGAGATAATGTTACGAAAGAAAAAATTCTGGAACGAATCAGCAATCAATGGCCGGATGAACAGAAAATCCCTTTGTCTGATTTTGTTGTTTTCAATGACGGGGTGAGATCATTGATTGAACAAGTACGTGACATCGATCAAATGATCAGGCACAACAAATAGAGCCTCAAAGAGATTCACCGCTGCCATTATGACAAATTACCTTAAGGGCAGTTCTGATACTATTTTTTGAAATTCGCCATCACATCTTCAATGATATCACAACATTCATGCAGTTGATCTTCAGTCATCACCAGTGGTGGTGCAAAGCGAATGATATTACCATGTGTTGGTTTAGCCAATAATCCTTTAGAAGCCAAAGCAAGGCACATGTCCCAGGCCAAATGTCCATCTTCATCATCATCTACCACAACAGCATTCAATAGCCCTTTGCCTCTCACAAGCAACACGATCGGATATTTGTCTACAATAGCCTGCATGCGTGTTCTGAATATTTTCCCCAGATGCATTGCATTGGCGTCAAGTCTTTCATCTTTCAATACTTCAAGAGAAGCATGTGCCACTGCACAAGCCAGCGGATTTCCTCCATATGTTGAACCATGTTCACCTGGCTTTATACACAACATAATCTCATCATCGGCAAGTACAGCGGATACTGGAATCACACCTCCGGCAAGTGCTTTACCTAGGATGAGAATATCTGGTCTTACTTCAGGTTTATTTTCACAAAATCCTTTGCACGTACAATTTCCACAGGTAGCTAATAATTTTCCTGTGCGACCTAAACCTGTTTGAACCTCATCAGCAATTAAAAGAATATTCTTTTCTCTGCAAATCTTTTGAATGAAAGGAAGATAATCATCAGTCGGAACAACCACGCCCGCTTCCCCTTGGATAGGCTCTATCAAAATAGCAGCAACATTTGGATCATCCAAAGCTTCGGCTACAGCTTCTTTGTCATTATAATCGATGATGATATACCCCGGCATATAAGGCCCAAAATCTCCCGTACTGGATGGATCAGTAGATGCAGAAATTACACCCAACGTTCGGCCATGAAAATTGCCGGAAACAAAAACAATCTTAGCTTCTTGAGGAGATAATCCCTTTTTGGTGTAGGCCCATTTGCGGCAGAGTTTAATGGCCGTTTCAACTGCTTCAACACCCGAATTGGCCATCAGTACCTTTTCGTAATTAAAGTATTCAGTGATATACTTTTCGAAAGGACCTAACTGATCATTATAAAATGCACGTGAAGTAAGAGTCAACTGATCAGCCTGTGTTTTCAGTGCTTCAATAATCCTTGGATGACAATGACCTTGATTGACAGCACTGTATGCTGAAAGAAAATCATAGTATCGTTTACCATCAACATCCCAAAGGAAAACACCTTCTCCTTTGCTAAGAACTACAGGCAACGGATGATAATTATGCGCCCCATAATCGTTTTCAAGATCCATGAAAACCTTAGCCTGATTCATTGTTGTAGTTGTCATCTGTTATTACATTAATGTCTCAAAATTAAGACTTTTCATCCATAAAGAATTGATAGAGAATAACATATTATCTCCCGCAAAGACGCAAAGGAAATTTTGAATCTCCTTACATCTATCTTTCTCCTTTTCTGCCTCTTCCGCCTTTTCTGCCTTTTATCCCTTTTCTCCCCTTTCTGCTTTTTCTCCCTTTTCTGCCTCTTCCGCCTTTTCTCCCTTTTCTGCCTCTTCTGCCTTTTCTGCCATTTATCCCTTTTCTGCCGTTTCTGCTTTTTCTCCCTTTTCTGCCTCTTCCGCCTTTTCCGCCTTTTCTTCTTTATCTTTCTTCCCTTCTTCCATTCTTCCCTTCTTCCATTCTTCCCTTCTTCCATTCTTCCCTCCCCCCCTTCATCCTTTTACAAGTGTCAAAATGGCAGACTTTCCATATCTTTGCATCCTTTTTAAAACATGAATCCTACAGAAAATATAGATAAATTAATGGATGAATCCCGTCAGGGTGAGGCTTTTTATATTTCTGATAATGAACCTGTTACTGATACTTATGTAAAGCGATTCTATATTGAGAGTTATGGTTGTGCGATGAATTTCAGCGACAGTGAAATTGTGGCATCCATTCTTTCCGATTGCTCTTATGTTCCGACTAAGGATATTGAGCACGCGCATCTGATTCTTCTCAACACCTGTTCGATCAGGGAAAAAGCAGAGGATACGATCAGACAGCGACTTAAAGTCATCAATAAGCTGAAATATCGCAAGCCCGACACCATGGTGGGTATCCTTGGTTGTATGGCGGAACGATTAAAGCAAAGCCTTCTTGAAGAAGAAAAACTGGTTGACCTCGTTGTGGGTCCGGATGCCTACAGAGACCTACCAGGCCTGATCAACCGTGTTGAAGACGGCTCAAAAGGTATCAACGTCCTTCTCTCCCGCGAAGAAACATATGCTGATATCAGCCCCATAAGACTAGAGAGCAATGGTGTGACCGCTTTCATTTCCATCATGCGGGGTTGTGATAACATGTGTTCGTTCTGTGTCGTCCCTTTCACACGCGGACGCGAACGATCACGTGATCCATTTACCATCATTGCTGAAGCAACTCATCTTTTTGAAAAAGGATTTCGTGAAGTCACTTTATTAGGTCAGAATGTAGATTCATATAAATGGCAACATCCTGATACAAATGAACTTTTCTCTTTTGCAAATCTTCTTGAACTCGTCGCACAGGTTCATCCGGATTTACGTGTTCGATTCAGTACATCGCACCCAAAAGATATAACTGATGCTGTATTGCATGTGATTGCCAAATATGAAAACATCTGCGATTACATACATCTGCCTGTTCAATCAGGTAATAGTAGAATACTCTCGATGATGAATCGTACCTATGATCGCGATTGGTACATGAATCGGATCATGGCGATCAGAACTATTTTACCCGAGGCCACAGTTTCTTCAGACATCATTACCGGTTTTTGTTCAGAGACAGATGAAGAGCACCTCGACACATTATCTCTGATGTCATGGGCTGATTTTAGCATGAGTTATATGTTCATGTATTCCGAAAGGCCTGGTACGCTTGCTGCCAGAAAATATAAAGATGATATTCCTGATGAGGTCAAGAAATCTCGTCTAAGTGAAATCGTAGCGCTTCAAAACGATATTGCAAGAGCTCATAATGCAAGGGACATCGGCAAGACATTTAAGGTGCTGATCGAAGGAGACTCCCGGAAATCTAATGATGAATTTAAAGGACGCACCTCTCAGAATAAAATGGTGGTCTTTCCAAAAGAACCCGGATTTAAACCTGGCGACTATGTTCATGTTTATATAGAATCAAGTAACAGTGCGACATTGAAAGGTCATATTGTAAAGCCATAATTACATTTTCCTGATGAGTGATGCTGCTTCCATAAAACAACGATTTGGCCTTGTCGGCAGGTCACTGCTTTTTGACAGGGCATTGAATACAGCAGCTCGTGTTGCAGGCACTGAACTTACAGTACTCATCACCGGTGAGAGCGGAGTTGGTAAAGAAGTTTTTAGCCATATTATTCATGCACTGAGTCCTCGTAAACACAACAAATTTATTGCTGTCAACTGCGGAGCTATACCACAGGGCACAATCAACTCCGAATTATTCGGTCATGAGAAAGGAGCATTTACAGGAGCTACCGCTGACCGCAAAGGTTATTTTGAATCTGTTGATGGAGGCACTATATTTCTGGATGAAGTCGGTGAGATGCCGATGGACACACAGACTTATCTGTTGCGTGTACTTGAATCAGGAGAATTTATGAAAGTCGGTTCTTCTCATGTTCAGAAGACTGACGTCCGTGTAATCGCTGCGAGCAATGTTGATCTCAAAGAACGTATCCGTCAAGGCCGCTTTCGGGATGATCTTTATTACAGACTCAATACCGTCCCCATTCACATCCCCAGTCTTAAAGAAAGACCGGAAGACATTAATATTTTGATCAGAAGATTTGCAGTTGATTTTGCAGAAACATATCACACAGAATCTATCCGTTTTGATGATCAGGCAAAAAATATTCTCATAAAATATTCCTGGCCGGGCAATATCAGGGAGCTTAAAAACCTTATTGAACAACTAAGTGTGTTGTCTGAAGACAAACAAATTGATGCTGAAACATTGTTGCAAATCGCTCCTCATCTCGCAAAAACAAATCTTCCTGCATTGACCCGGGGATCCGGAGATGGCTTTCAGGAAAGGGAGATTTTATACAAACTATTGTTTGACATGAAGGGCGATCTGCATGACCTTAAACAACTTGTCTTTGAACTGATCCGTGGTAATAATCTACGTGTTCCGGAATCCATGAATTTCAGGCCCATACAACCATCTTCATCCTCTACAGAATTGGTATCACCTGAGCCATGGTCAACAACATCGAAGGATATTTATCCGATAAACACAAATCAGGAAAGAACCCCTCTCATCATCGACGATAAAAAATACACGAATGGTGAGCTTGTAGATGAAAGTCTTGCCCTCGAAGACATGGAGAAGGACATGATTAAAAAATCGCTCAAACGGCATGGTGGAAGACGAAAAGAAGCCGCTCTTGAATTAGGTATTTCAGAGCGAACATTGTATCGGAAAATCAAGCAATATGATATCTGAAAAACTGTCACAATTGCCGGGACAATTACCAGGAAAAAAGAAATTCATACAGAACAAGGTTTCTTCTTTCCAAATCAATGATATTTTCAAAAATGGGATTTGTTTTATCATGATAATTCTAATCTTGAGCGTCTGTACAGGTTGTTATTCTCTAAAAGGAACCAGTATTGCAAAAGATGTTAAGACATATTATGTAGGCAATTTTAAACTCACTGCTTTAAATGCTCCTGCAACAATCACACAGACATTTGCTGAATCTCTTAAAGACAAAATCTCTAAAGAATCAAGTCTTAAATACACCGATGAAAATCCTCATCTCGAATTTAACGGTACCATTCAGGGATTCAACGTTACTTCAGTAGCTCCTCAACCCGGAGAAAGAACATCCTTCAACAGATTGACCATAAGTCTTTCCGTTGAATACACTAACAACCTGGATCCAAAGGATAAATGGACCAAATCATTCTCTCATTTTGAAGATTTCCCTTCAGAGACTAATCTACTTCAGGTGCAGGATGAACTTATCGATGTTATCTTCAAGCAGATCCTGGAGGATATCTTTAACCAGGCATTCAATAATTGGTAAGCCTCAAAGATGGAAGAAAAAAATCCAGACCATATCGCACGACCCGGTGTTCCTGAGGCACTTGATCCTGCTTTGGGCAATGCGTCTCTCTGGGAAACAAATCCACACGATTTCAATTTAAAGGCTGTTGATCCTTTGCATCAAATGGATAATCTTCTTCTTGATGACGCAACTAAACAAAAAATCATCAATCAATGGAATGGATCAAATGAAAAGGATGCTGATGAAAATACTTCGTTGAGCCTTCGTGAAAACAATAATCCTGAATCACTTTATGATGAAGGACCAAACCAAATCATAGCCAGGACCAACGTTGAAAATACGATGGAGGTCGAATGGGCTGAAGACGAAATAGTGCCTGAGGCTGAATCTGAGGTTCCTCCAACTCCTATCCCTGAAGATATACATGATACGATTGAGCCTGAAGGTGAGGCTAAAACTAACCCACAGCCAGGCAAAGTGGGTAAACGAGTCCGAAAGTTGGTGAAGAAGGCATATGATGAGGCATTGGCTGTTCCTGATCCAGATCAACAGGACCTCGAAACAGGTTCCAGCGATGAGTCTTTATCTCCATACACCCGTTGGTTAAAGGGGCTCAAAGGGTCCGAATACGTCCACCCTTATGATGATGACTATGGATTGGACCAGATGTCCTCAATGGCCCGTGGCGGAGTGTCGGAGACCTTTGCTGATTTGCTTGCCGCCCAGGGATATAAGGACAAGGCCATAGAGATGTATCTGCAGCTGATGGAAAAATATCCCGAAAAAAGTAGTTTCTTTGCAGCCAAAATAGAGGCTCTTAAATAATTATCTTCTTTTGTCATGCTTAAAGTATTAACCATATTCATTGCTTTGGTTTGCGTCCTTTTGATGGCTGTAATCCTGATCCAGAACCCAAAAGGTGGAGGTGTGGACAGCACGTTTGGAGGCCAGAGCGCTAATCAGATGTTTGGTGCCGCCAGATCAGTTGATTTCATCGAAAAGCTAACCTGGGGACTTGCAGCCACGCTTTTTGCCCTGTGCATATTTGCCAGTTTTTTCGCGAAATAACAGCACTTTCCAGGGAGTAAGCTCAACCCCTGTTTATTTTCCCTCATCGTCATGTGTTCACAACCTTTACAAGGTTTGGATTGTCATAATGGCAGCATATTCATATGTCCCAAATCAGAATCTATCCATTAAATGGACAGTCCTGCAGAAGGTCTGAAATTATGGCAGTTATGTCCATGATGGCATATCTTATGATAGGGACGGGTACAGAAAAAAATCAATAACAAGTAAAATCATCTAAAATCTATGAAACTTAAACCCATTAATGACCGGGTGGTGATCAAACCGGCTCCTGCAGAGGAAAAGACAAAGAGCGGCATTATCATCCCGGATACAGCTAAAGAAAAACCACAACGTGGTGAAGTCATCGCGGTCGGACCGGGTAAAGAAGGCAACCTCATGACAGTACAGGTAGGTGATGTCGTCCTTTACGGAAAATATTCAGGACAGGAATTAACCCATGATGGTGTAGACTATCTGATCATGCGCGAAGATGACATCCTTGTCATTTTGAATTAATACGCATTGATTCCCCTTCAAGTATTCAACAATAAACTTCTAACGCAGATAAATTCATAAAACAATGGCTAAAGAAATTAGCTTTAATACAGAGGCAAGAGAAAAATTAAAATCCGGTGTTGACGCATTGTGCAATGCCGTCAAAGTTACTTTAGGTCCAAAGGGCCGTAACGTCATCCTACAAAAAAGTTTCGGTGCACCTACCATCACTAAAGACGGTGTCACTGTAGCCAAAGACATTGATCTTGAAGATCCAGTGGCCAATATGGGCGCTCAGTTGGTGAAAGAAGTAGCATCAAAGACAGCTGATATCGCTGGTGATGGTACGACTACAGCCACTGTTCTGGCGCAAGCGATGGTCAATGCAGGCATGAAAAATGTTGTCGCCGGTGCTAATCCAATGGACCTCAAAAGAGGAATTGATAAAGCTACTAAGGCTGTCATCGAAGACCTGAAGAAACAATCAGAAGTGATCGGCAATGACTTCGAAAAAATCGAACAAGTCGGCTCCATTTCTGCCAATAATGATGAGGAGATAGGAAAGCTCATCGCTGATGCTATGCGTCGTGTATCCAAAGATGGTGTCATCACAGTAGAAGAAGCAAAGGGAACGGATACATATCTCGAAGAAGTAAAAGGTATGCAATTTGACCGTGGTTACCTTTCGCCATATTTTGTCACCAATGCAGAGAAGATGATCGCAGAATATGAAGATGCGCTCATCCTTATCTACGACAAGAAAATCTCCAACATGCAGGAAATCGTTCCTGTACTTGAAAAGGCAATCGGTGCAGGTCGTCCGCTGTTGATCATAGCAGAAGATGTCGATAGCCAGGCACTTGGTGTACTAGTTGTCAACCGCTTACGTGCTCAGTTGAAGATCGTAGCTGTAAAAGCTCCGGGATTTGGTGATCGTCGTAAAGCCATGCTTGAAGATATCGCGATCCTCACAGGAGGCACAGTGATCAGTGAAGAGAAAGGTTACAAACTTGAAAGTGTAGAACTCGAGCACCTTGGTCAGGCTGAGAAAATCACTGTTGATAAAGATGATACGACCATCGTTGATGGCAAGGGAACACAGGAAATGATCACAGCCAGAATCAATCAGATCAAACAACAGATTGAGTCTACTACATCAGATTACGATAAAGAAAAACTTCAGGAGCGTCTTGCTAAATTAGCAGGAGGTGTTGCAGTTCTTTTTATCGGTGCCCCTACAGAAGTAGAAATGAAAGAAAAGAAAGCACGTGTTGATGATGCCCTGAGCGCTACAAGAGCAGCTGTTGAAGAAGGTATCGTCACAGGTGGTGGTGTTGCTTTAGTAAATGCAATCAAGTCCATTGAAAACCTCAAAGGTGCAAATGATGATGAAACGATAGGAATCCAGATCGTCAAGAAATCACTCGAAGCTCCTCTTCGTATCATAGCTGAAAATGCTGGTGTTGAAGGTTCAGTTGTACTGATGGAAGTTGTCAAAAGCAAAGGCAGCATCGGCTACAATGCAAGAACAGATAAATATGAAGATCTGAAAAAAGCAGGCGTCATCGATCCTACGAAAGTAACGAGGATCGCACTTGAAAATGCAGCTTCAATCGCGGGTATGATCCTGATCACAGAGTGTGTCATCAATGACAAGAAAGAAGAAGGTGGCGCAGCCGGTGGTGGTCATATGCACGGTGGTGGCGGTGGAATGGGTGGCATGATGTAAACCACAGATTAATCACCACAGATTAATCAGATTTCGCAGAAACAGATTGATCTGATTCTGATAAATCTAAATAATAAAAAATCCCGTCTCCGAAAGGATGGCGGGATTTTTTTATTTTACGAGATCAATTAATTTGCTGATCATGAAGTTGAAATTCTTATTGGGTTTTTTCCTCTTTCTAAATGGTCTGTCGGCGCAAACGACAGAGTCCTGGAATGGTACTTTCGAAGGAAATATATTAGGAGTCACTGCAAGACTCATTGGTCACCAGTCAGATAGGGGTTGGGCTGCAACAATTGATGCCAATAACTATATGATCAACATACAGGGATCTATCGCAGAGATGCAAAGTTCAGGGACAATATCTGATCCACAAAGAGGAACCAGCATTCCATATGAAGCTACACTGAACAGGAATCAGATCATTCTGAAAATAGAGGATATCAATCCGAATTCAGGCCAGATGGAAAAAATGGAATTCGCATTCACCAGAATTGCTCCTGCTCCGGAAACAAATGCAAATCAATCATCATCATCAGGTTCAAATAATTCTGCCGACAATACAACACACGACCAAAGCCTCCTTGGTACATGGCGCTATACAGAAAGCTACGTGAGCGGAGATTTTAGTTTTGCAACAGACTGGTTCTTGTGGGTCAATGCTGATGGAAGCTTTCAGTATAGTGATGGCCGCACTGCAGGAGGTGGTTCAAATTCTTCAATTGACTCAGGGAATGGAGATGTTCACAATGCTAAATGGAAAACTGAAAATAAATCCATCTTCGTTGATGATGGAAATGGTTGGCAGTTTTATGCAAAGTATTATAAAGAAGATAATAATCTGATGCTCACATTTGGAAATGGGAAGAGACAAGTGTGGGAGAAAATAGAATAATAAATTTGCTAAGAAGATAATTTAAAGGATATTTCAAAAATTAAAATCCCGCCTCTTACGAGAGCGGGATTTTTTTTGGGACTAACTTGTAGATTGGTTTATTAATGCTGTTTGAAGGGTCTTATTATCTACTTTTCTTCAACAGTGGGGATTCACATTGATATGATATTTATACAGGTATGCTGATTGATTCATTGACAGGTACTGTCCAGCCTCGTTTGTCCTCCATTGTACCAAAACGCATATGGTTGATCTCGTTACGTATGGAGGTTGAAAGTTGCCATTTATTTGGATCCAGTTTCATGATCTCGTCATTATAGCTGATCTCTTCAACATTAGCTACAAGTGCTACGGTACCTGTTCCAAATACTTCAACAAGCTCACCTGCATGATATTTCTGTAGTACTTCATCGATCGACAATTCACGTTCACTCACATTGTAGCCATTACTCCTGCATATCTCAAGTGCCGATTCACGTGTGATGCCTTTCAATATAGTTCCAGTCGTTGCAGGCGTTACAACCTCATCTTTGAACACGAAGAAGATATTCATCGTACCACACTCCTGAACATATTCATTGTGAATGGCATCTAACCATATTACCTGATCATAACCTTTATCTCTTGCCAGTTTGGAAGGATAAAGAGCCGCTGCGTAATTTCCTGCAGTCTTGGCCTCTCCTACTCCACCGGGTGCAGCTCGGATAAAATGATTCTCAACTAAAAGCTTGATTGGTTTTGGATAGTATGGTCCGACAGGCAGGCAAATGATCAGGAACTTAAATGTATCTGATGACTTGACACCCACCATTTCATCTGTGGCAAACATCAATGGACGCAAATAAAGCGCACTGCCTTCTATTTTTGGAATCCATTCCTGATCAATACCCACTAAGGTGTGTACCGCTTCCATGAAGATACTCAGTGGGAGTTTAGGCATACACATCCGATGTGCCGACTCATTTAACCTTTGCGAATGAAGCTCAGGCCTGAATAATAAAGGAGTTCCATCCTGAGACCTCGAAGCTTTCATTCCTTCAAATATGGACTGTCCATAATGAAGAGCCATATTCATCGGACTGATTTCCATCTTATGGACAGGGCTGATACGGGGATTAACCCATTCCTTCCCATCAAAATCAATTTCGAACATGTGATCAGAAATAATCTTACCAAAAGGAAGATTATGAAAGTCTACCTTTGAGATCCTTGATTCAGAGGTCAGGTTAATGGTTAAGTCCTTCATTAGCTTTTGATTTTCTGCAAAATTAAATAAATTCATTTTGATCTCATAGTCAGTCTGTTATATATCTCAAAAGAATTCTTTAATATTTATTTCCTGCTAAAACCTAATATAATATTTGGTAAATGACCCCTTTCGCAACCTATATAATTCCAGAATCCACAATTAAAGAAACGTCTCAGCCATCAAAATGGTTATGGATCATCGTGGATCAACCTCTTCTACCCCCTCATGAAGAGCTACTTCAAAAAATCTGTGAAGCACTGAAAGCCGATTTTTCGCAAAGTGTTAAGGTCATTGTTTGTAGTAATGATGACAATATCATCCTTTCCGGTTTAAATTCTGAGTCGGCATCGTTGGTCATCAGTTTTGGCATTCAACCATCATCATTAGGCATCTGGATTGATCTGAATAGCCAGGGCATCCGTTATCTGGAATCATTCTGTTTTATCCTGACGATCAGTCTTGCTGACCTGATCAATCAACCTGCTGCTAAAAAACAACTATGGTCCTCCATGCAGTCATACATACATTTAAAACTGAACGATCAAAAGAATAAAGAATCAGGCCTATAATGATCAAGGAAATTCTTTTTGCCAGTCAGAATAATCATAAGGTCGAAGAGATAAGCTTGCTGCTGCCTGATGGTTATTCTCTTTTAGGACTCAGGGATATCAATTGGACAATGGAGATTCCCGAGCCTTTCGAAACATATGAGGAAAACGCAAAAGCAAAAGCTTATTTCGTCTTCGATCGAACAGGATTAAATTGTTTCGCTGACGATAGTGGATTGGAGATCGATGCTCTCGATGGCAGGCCCGGAGTGTTTTCGGCCAGATATGGCGGATTAGAAAGAGACAGTAACATCAATATGCAAAAGGTATTGTCAGAATTGGAAAATGAACCGAATCGGAGCGCACGATTTCACTCCGTCATTGCCTATATTGATGAGGAAAAAGAAATGCATGTGTTTGAAGGAAAGGTCGAAGGCACCATCGCCCCGGCACCCGCAGGTCATGGAGGATTTGGCTATGATCCGATATTCATCCCTCTGGGCTTTGATCAGACCTTTGGTCAATTGCCCGAAAGTTTAAAAAACAAAATCAGTCATCGCGCATTAGCCATGGAAAAATTCATTTCATTTTTGGAAATGAATAAGAGTGTGTAATCACAAATAGCGTTTAAACTTAGACATTCAATTTTCTTAACCAATCAAACACCTGAACATCAAAAATCTTAAATCTCACATCCAAAATCAAAAATTTAATTCATGTCTCTAGAAGTTTTCGGTACAGGACAAGGGAGAACAGGAACCACCTCCTTAAAAGCGGCATTGGAGCATTTAGGATTTGGCAAATGCTACCATATGTATGAATTATTTCTTCACCCTGAAGAAGTAATTTATTTTGAAAAGGCAGAACGTGGAGAGACTGTTGACTGGGATGTTTTATTTAAAGGCTATCGGTCCGCCTGTGATTTTCCAGTGATCAGATATTACAAAGAAATCCTTGCAAAATATCCTGATGCAAAGGTAGTTCATACTACGCGTGACCCTGAATCATGGTATAAAAGCGTGAGCGATACTATTTTTTGGGCGACGCAACCTACTCCACTACGAATGTTAAAAATGATGATCAGGTTGCCTTTTTCTTCAGCCTTAAGAAAACGTTTACGTGTGCTGAAATTCAATGGCATGATGATCAGAAAGGTCTTCGGAGAAGATCTGAAAAATAAATCAAAAGTGATCAGTGTCTTTAATGATTATAATGCTCAGGTTCTTAAATCCATTCCAAAAGAAAGGATGTTGATCTATGATGTAAAGGAGGGATGGGAGCCACTCTGTAATTTTCTAGGCGTACCTGTTCCTTCTATACCATTTCCAAAGTCAAATACAACTGATGAGTTTGTGTTTAATGTGAAGAATAAAATCCTAAAGAAGAAGCTGGAGTAATCTCGTCTTTGCTCCTAAATCCCCTAAAGGGGACTTTCTTTTATCTGATCTTTTCAATAAGCCCCCTGGTTGCTGAGCTGAAGCAACAGGATGAGAATAGCAAGTCGAACCATACGGGATTTAGGGGCAAAACGATAATCACATCAACACATCAATAATCACGGCACTTCCAAAAAGTATACTCGCGATACCATTCGTTTCAAAAAAAGCCTGATTGATTTTACTCAGATCATTTAGCTTCACTAAATGATGTTGCCAGAATAATAGTGATGCAAACCCGATCGCTCCTATCCAATGTAGAAATCCAAGAGAGGGAAACAATTGATTTTGATACCAGGTAATAAAAAACAAAATGCCGGCACAAACAAAATGAAGTGCTATTGAAATTTGATTGGCTGTTTTATTTCCAAATCGTCCAGGGATAGAATGGAGGCCATTTATTTTGTCAAACTCTTCATCCTGTAGAGCATAGATGATATCAAAACCACTTACCCACAACATGACCATGATGCCATATAATATAGGTAGAAAATGAAATCGTCCTGTAACAGCTAAAAATGCGCCAACAGGTGCAAGACCCAATCCAATACCCAATACAAAATGGCACAGCCACGTGAATCTTTTGGTGTAACTGTAGCCCAATATCACCAATAGTGCGATGGGAGATAAATAAAAACATAGTGGATTAATCCAAAATGTCGTGAACATGAAAGCGACTGACATCAAAGCCACAAAGAGAATAGCGGATGATGGTTTGATGATACCTGAAGGAATCTCTCTTCCAAGTGTACGTGCATTTATTGCATCATATCCCCTGTCTATATACCTGTTGAAAGCCATCGCTGCACTTCGGGCGAAAATCATACAAAGAAGTATAAGTCCGATTAACGTCAGGCTAAAAACTGAATGATCAAGCTTAAGCCCCAGGAAGAAAGCGAGTAATGCAAACGGAAGTGCAAAGACAGTGTGGGCAAACTTGATGAGTGAGAAATAAGACTTCATCGTATAAAATTAAAAATGCCTGTAAAGATTTCTCTTTACAGGCATTGATTCTTTTAATCAACAAACAAATGTTGCTTACTTGCTTGGTGGAACTGGTGTAGGTGATGCAGGAGCATTAGGGTCTTTGTTTACATTACCCGTGATGTTGAGGAATGATTGAGCCGGAACAGTATTAGCTGTAACGGTTACCCTTTTAGTTTGCTTCCCTGGTTTGCCTTTGCTATCGAATTCTACATCGATCACACCTGTTTGCCCTGGTGCGATTGGATCAGAAGGCCATTTTGGAACTGTACATCCACAGCTACCCTTAGCACTTGCAATAATCAGAGGCTCATTACCTGTGTTTTTGAATTTGTATGTGTGTTTCACATGCTCGCCTTCGTTGACTGTGCCGAAATCGAAATCAGTTTCTTCGAAAGCCATTGAAGTTGTCGGACCAGATGGAACGGCTTCTTCAGGATTTGCACCTGGTTGGCCGGCAGCTGCTGGTTGTCCTTCAGCTGGTGTTGTTGCAAGACTTTCTCTTGCTTTATCTTTTGCATCATTTGCACCACCCTGGCAGGCTACCATAGTCAATGAAACGACTGCAATAAGAGCTACAAATAGGTTTTTAAATAGATTCATTTCTAAAGTGTTTTTTTTGTTTTCAAGAATGGGTCAAAAATATAATAAGTCTATATATAATGGAAGTCCAAATTTATGAATCGCTGTTAATGAGGTGTGAATCAGCACTTTCCAATCTAAAAAGCATTCCTTTCTCTCAATAATAGCCCTTAATTCTATATTTGCAGCCTCTTACCTCATGCTGATGAGAAAAGAGAAGTTATTTGAGTATTTGGTCCCGTAGTTCAATGGATAGAATAGAAGTTTCCTAAACTTTTGATGCAGGTTCGATCCCCGCCGGGGCTACTTTGGCATAGAGCATAGAGAAAATGCAATAAGCAATAAGCAAATAAAAATGCTAAGATTATAAGTTAACCTTTGTTATTCGTTATTCGTTATTCGTTACTTGTTACTCGTTACTTGTTATTCTTTTCCCCCCAACGAAATGAATCCAGCTGAAATCCTGCAAGGTCCAGCACCCTGTCCACAACTGTCATACAAAGCTTCTCAATTGTATCAGGCTGGCTATAGAAAGATGGTATTGCTGGACAGATGATACCTCCTGCTTCAGTTAGCTTTCTCATATTATCAAGATGGATAAGACTGAATGGCGTTTCTCTGGGCACAACAATAAGCTTTCTTCTTTCTTTCAGGATGACATCTGCTGCGCGTGTCATGAGATCATCTGAATATCCATTCGCTATCCTGGCCAATGTACCCATGGAACAAGGGCAAATGATCATCGTATTAAAGCGTGCGGATCCGCTGGCAAAGGGTGCATTAAAATCGTCTGTCGCATAGATTTTGTGACTGAAACTCTCTATCGATCTGTCTTCAATCTCGAGGTTCCAGTTAATCCGGGCATTTTTACTCATCACGATCCCTATCTCATCATATTGATCTTTGATGATAGCCAACCTTTCAAGTAAAAGCCTTGCATAAATAGCTCCACTTGAACCCCCTAAGCCTAATATGAGTTTATGCATATATTTGTGTCCTGAATCAAAGTAGAAATATAATGGCTTTATCCAAGTATTGTTTATTTATAATGCTCCTGGTGAGTACTTTAAGCCTCCGGGCCCAGGAAAAGGAAATCAAATGGATGACCTGGGAAGAGGCGGCTACTGCGAATGAAAAAGCGCCAAAAAAGATTTTTGTGGATGTATATACCGACTGGTGTGGGTGGTGTAAGAAAATGGACCAAACGACCTTCAAGGATTCTGCTGTGGTGGAAGTGATGAACAAGGATTTTTACGCAATACATCTGAATGCTGAACAAAAGGAAACTATCCATTGGAAAGGATATGACTTTAATTGGGTAGCTGGTGGAAGAGGAGGAACAAATGAATTGGCATCCATTATTTTAGATGGCCAGATGTCCTTTCCAACGTTTGTCATGTTAGACTCTGATTATAAGACGATTGCAATCTCTCCCGGCTATCAATTGGGAGATTCGTTAATTAAACAATTGAAATTTGCAGCCGGAGAAATCTACAAAACCATGGACTGGCAGACCTATTTGTCGAAAAGCTAAATACTTCCTAAAGGTGTTTGGAAAATAGAATGGTAAAAAAAGGGTTAGTGATTAAAAATGATTTCACTTTGTTTTCACAATTATCTTTAAACCACCAACCTGTCTAGTTTCTAACAACCAACAACTAAAAACAATAATCAAGGCTCCGTAGCTCAATTGGATAGAGCAACGCTCTTCTAAAGCGTAGGTTACTGGTTCGAACCCAGTCGGAGTCACTTCTTCCACGATTATTTATCAGGCTTAAGTGACTTTACCTCACCTCAATCCCGCAAATGTTCAAATAGAACCTACATGGCGAGAGCATTTGTCAGGTGAGTTTTCAAAACCCTATTTTTCTCAGATAAAGAAATTTCTAACTGAAGAAAGGTCCAAAGGAAAAACGACATATCCGCCAGGCCCCCTTATTTTCAATGCATTCAATATGACGCCTTTTGACCAAGTGAGGGTTGTCATTCTTGGACAGGATCCTTATCATGGTCCCGGTCAGGCGATGGGTTTGTGTTTTTCTGTTCCTAAAGCTATCCCAATCCCCGCGTCTCTAAAAAACATCTATAAGGAATTACACCGGGATGTTGGATTCAGTATTCCTCAGCATGGAGATCTTAGTAATTGGACTACTCAGGGTGTATTTCTACTGAACTCCATTCTTACAGTTGAGAAGAATAACGCAGCCTCACATAGTAAAATCGGGTGGCAGATTTTTACTGATGCCGTCATAAAAATCCTGTCTAATGAGCGTGCCGGCCTTATCTTTCTGCTATGGGGAAATTATGCCAGGTCGAAGAAAGACCTGATAGATCTCTCAAAGCATACAGTGTTGGAAGCTGCACATCCATCTCCTTTGGCAAGAGATGCTTTCAATGGTTGCCGTCATTTTTCTAAAACGAATACAATATTGAAAAACAGAGGCGAAATACCCATAAACTGGTCATTATGATGAATTCATTTTATAGACGGCTTTTAGCTATTGGCTCTCTTCTGGGTGCTTTCGGTGTGATCTTCGGTGCCTTTGGAGCACATTTTCTTAAAAACAGATTAGAAACACCATCTCTTGATATCATAAGGACGGGAGTACTTTACCTTTTTATTCACGTTCTGGTTCTCTTATTTGTTGTGATTTTAGGAATAAAGGATGAGAATTCGCGTCTGCTCAGAAGTGCAGGAATATTTTTTATTTCGGGTGTTATTCTGTTTTCCGGCTCACTTTTCTACATTGCCACTGAAAGCCTTACTGGGCTGAATATCCCATTTATAGGCGTTCTGACACCCATAGGCGGCTTATGCTTTATTATAGGCTGGGGGATGTTATCATTGTATCCATTTTCAAATAAATAAGGAGATACATATATTAATAATAAGTATAGTAAAAGTTATTGAAATCTCTTTATATTTCGGTGTAATTGGTAATCAAAAATCTAAAAAATAAAAACTCTAACTATGAAAAAATTTGCTTTACTGTTATCGATGGTTGTTCTGTTAGCTATGGCTAATAGCGCACATGCACAGGGCTATAAAAGTGCAGTGGGACTTCGTTTAGGATTTCCTCTTGCTGTTTCTTACAAGTTTTTTATTTCAGACCCTGCTGCAATTGAGTTGTATTTAGGATACAGGGGTAATACGGGATATAACTACATAAATCCTGGGGCTATGTACTTATACCATTTCCCTATTTCCAGTGTAGATGGTCTCCAATGGTATGTAGGTGGCGGTGCTCAAGCCTTCCTTTACAGCTACGATTTTTGCCCTGATTGCGAGTCATTTGCTTTTGGAATAAATGGTGCTATAGGCTTAGATTATAAATTTGCAAATGCACCAATTAATCTTAGTGTAGATTGGCTTCCTACTATCGTTATTGGTGGTGGTTACAGCGGTTTTGGTGGAGATAACGGCGCTCTTTCAGCACGCTATACTTTGAACTAAGATCTTTATCATCATAATAAAAAAGGCTGTCCCGTCATGGAGACAGCCTTTTTTATTTTATTCCCAGATTTAATACTTCGATGTATCTTAGACTAGATCAACATCAGTATTTTTTAAGTCTCTAACCCAAAGCTTGCCCATGTTACGGAAATCCAACCTGCTCATTTTCTCATTTATTTTTTGCGGCCACATAATCCTAAACGCTAATCCGGCTGTTAACACGGAAGATAATCCACCTGGGAAAATAGAAATGAATGAACTGATTCCAGATCATCATTCGAGCCGATCTGAAATAAAAGAGCTTAAGCAAAACGAAAAGCACTTGAATCGTTTTGAAAAAGTTATGCAGCATCTAAGCAAGATTTCTAAATCAAAATCTGCAAAGCATTCAGGAGGACTTTTTTCCGATCCGGTCAACAGGTGGTTTTGGCTCTGGATTATTACATGGGGCGCCGGTATTTTATTACTCGTTGTTTCCGCAGGTGCATTGACAAGTGCAGCGATAGGCATCCTGTGGTTATTAGCTTTTGCAGTTGGCTCCATCGCACTTATATTATGGTTAGTTAAGAAATTTGGCTAACAGGATTTTGTAATCCATTCTTCATAAAATAAGGCTACGTATCCCAATGTGGCCTTTTTATTTTAATAATTCATTATATCCCTCTTAACTGATCCTTACGAAACCCGGAGTCATGGCCGACGTCTTCTTAATAACTAAAACAATCTGCCATGACAACAATTCTTGCACTCCGAAACAAACTTACCCTGGTAGTTCTAATTTGCCTCGGTTCGTTATCAGTGATTAATGCACAAAACAAAATCACTGCCTTTGGGTCTTATGGGATTTCTGATATACAGGTATCCGGTTTAGGTATCCTTGATCTACTGGATCCTTATATCAAACCGATAGCACAGTATACGGCCGGACTTCAATTTGAAAAAGAAATTGGAAACCACATTTCCTTTCTTACCGGGGCTCAATATACCTCGAGAGGATTCACTGCGAAAGAAGATTTTAATGTCAATGTATTTGGTTTAGATCTTCCTATTGGCGCCCGAATTGATACCAGACTCCAGTATATTGAAGTGCCTCTGATGCTGAAGTATTCTATTGGAGAAAAAGGTATCATTCCTTACGTAAAAGCCGGAGCCTCCACTGCATATGCTGTATCCGGAAAATTTCAACCTAAAATAGATGCTATCATAAGCTGGAATTTGCCGGCCATCAATATTAATCTGCAAAATGACATGTATAACAGGCTTGATGTATCTGCAGTCGTGGGCGCCGGTGTTAATATCCCCACAAATGAAACAGGTTCAATACAGTTTGACATCAATTACAGACACAGCTTAAATGATATGTTCCTGGATAAGATAACGGACATTCGAATTAAATCCCACGGCTTATCTGTCGGTGTGGGCTACACAGTGAGGTTTTAAACGGTTTCATATTTTCATTTCGTTCTGATTAAAAAAAGTGCGCCGGTTTCCCCGGTGCACTTTTTTTGCAATTATACATCAGGAACACGGTTAATCCAGATAAAAGATAAAGCTTAGCCTCAGGCCAGGTGAGATGAAATAAAAAGGAAGTGTAGAAAGGAAGGTAAATTAATGAGCTAAGGCAGGACTTCAAGCTCGTCTTCTTTGTTCCGACGGTTGTTTCGCCAGACAATGAGGCCAAAAAAGCCTACCAAAGTGTATGGAAGGGCAAGCATGTATAAAATTCCTGCATTTAAGCCTTTACCCTGTGATCCTCCATTTGCAAGATTGCTCTCTGCTGTAATGTGGCACATTGGGCATTGAGCATATGTATTCTCTGAATATATCGCTGTAGAGCAAATGATAAATATTGCCAAAAGGATACGGTTTACCTTTTTCATAATGTAAAAATAAGCGTTTCTCTGATTTATCTATCTACATGGTAAAAGAAAGAAATAAACCACGGGACCTGTAATGGCGACATACAACCAAACCCAGTATACCCATTTTGATAACTTCACATGTCTAACATAATCACCCATATATCCTTTGATAAAAGTCATAAGGATAAAAGGAAGACTCGTGCCGGCTAAGAAAATGTGGCTGAACAGAACGAAATAATAGATAGTCTTTATCAACCCTTCGTTACAAAACCTGATCTCTTCATTAGTGAAATGATAAACTACATAAGAAATTAAAAAACCCGCTGACAAGAAAAGAGCCACATAGATACTTTTACGGTGTCTCTCTATTTGTTTATTTTTAATAAAATACAAAGCGGCTATTAATGCCAAAGTAACACCCGTGTTGAATAATGCGTTTAGCCCTGCAAGGAAACTCAAATCGAAACCGACCTGGAATTTATACTGCCGCATTGCACCCACAAGAAGCCATACAATAACCGTAAAAATCCAGGCTAAAACATTTAGCTTTTTGATACGGATATTCCGCCTTTCTTCAGTACTTGTTTCTGTCATTTTTCTGACCCTCGTTTTAATTCGATATGGTCTGATCTTTCCCTGGGGAGTAGCAGGGCCATATGTTCAAGGAGCATTTTCTTTTCATCCTTGGTTACCTCATCATAATACGCTCTGATCACTTTGTTGCGATCAATCAACGCATGGGTTTTCCCGGAAGGCCAGTTTGCCAAAACCAAATCACATAAAGTAGTTGAATCACCACAGTTAAAAACATACCAGTCTGTTCGGGTAGTATCTGACAACAGTTCAGGTTTTTCTTTGCAGGTGTTTAAAATAATAAAATTGGCTTTCTTCGTTTCCTTAAACTGGCGGTACAATGAGTCTAATGTGCTGGAAATTGATTTTTCGTTTTCGCATGACACAAGTGTAACTATCGATACGTGCTCGGCCAAATCATCAGTTGAAAATAGTCGACTTGTCCGATCCTTCCACTCACCTGAAGGGAATGGCTGTGTGCCACTCATGATAGCTTGTGCCTGTTTACGCCAGTTCAAACCTGACTGAAGATAATACCATGAAACAAAAGGGAGAAGAAACAGCATCAGAATGACTGTAATGAAAATTTTCCTGGACATTCACTTTAGTATTATTCAGTAAGCAGAATTTGAAATCCACTTAACTTCAATTTTAGAATATTGGCCGGTATTAACCAATGCATTGACTATAGATGTCCATGAAATCAGTTGGTTAGTTACTGTTGATTGGTAACTTCCATCTTTTCTCTTTCCTTAACAAACAGGCGGTTATTTTTCCATGCATTTCCTTCAAAGAGGAACGAAATAATAGCCCAGAACAGCAACCCAACAGGTAAAACAACGCTCATCATCAATCCGCGGGCCTCATACTTCATATGCATGAATTCAAATACAATGAGGTAAGCTTTATATAAACTTCCTGCAATCATTACGGCATTCATGAACACTTTCGGTGCATGGTAGCCTTCGATGATATATCCTTTCCCTGTAAGCGCTACAAGTACCTCAACAACGGTGACTGCAGCCAGAATCAGGATGGTTTTTAATGCTATCTTTTTAGAAGCCGTATAATCGTGTGACATTGTTATTTTATTTATTCAATCCTAGAATTAAGTTCACTTTCTGATCTAAGTATCAAAGCAGATAGAATACCAGGAATACAAACACCCAAACCAAATCCACAAAGTGCCAGTACAATCCTATTTTTTCAACCATCTCATTCTTATTTCGCCGCTTGATGTATATTCCACTGATCACATTGACCATGATAATTGTCAGAAAGATAACACCGGAAAAAACGTGAAATCCGTGGAAGCCTGTGATAAAGAAAAATAAAGCACCGAAAGCCTTAGGGCCGAAAGGCTCTGATTTAATAAGTCCGGTGTCAACTCCCGAGGAAACAATGTATTTACGGTGGACATATCCACGCTGATCAACAATGGCATCCGGATAATCTCCGGCAGCTGCATATGAAGGACCTTCATGTTCCTCCCCTTCTGCTGCATGAGTCGGTTCTTTACCTTCAACAGCCTCATGTCCTTCACTTGCTTCAGCAGCAGCTGAGGCAAATGCAGTCTTGTGAATCAGATAGCTTGTACCCATTTCAAATACCTCGCTGGATTCTTTGCCATTTGCATCAAGATAGATACCTGCCTCAGTATGTCGGCCAAAAGGGCTTGTTGTGATACTCATATGCTCCTTACCAATCAAAGTCGTCCACTCCCATGCCTGGCATCCTAAAAATCCAGCACCTCCCAGAATAGTAAGTGACATCCAAATCACAACTCCCCTTCGATTTTCCCGATGCCCTTCCTGCACAGCTCTAATCATTGTAAAAGAACTGAAGAGAAGTACAAACGTCATCAGCGTCACAAACAAAAGAGGGTGATGCGGGCCCAGAATAGGAAATGTACTGAATACATAATCCGGAACAGGCCAGCTCACAGTACTAAATCGCAATGTTCCGTATGCAATCAGGAAACCTGCGAATGTAAATGCATCTGAGACAAGGAAATACCAAATCATCAGTTTGCCATAGCCCACTTTAAACGGATATTCCGCGCCTTCCCAACTACCGTTTTCGGTACCTGTGTCAGTATGTTTTTTGTCTAATGTATCTGTAGTCATTATTTAGATGTAGATCATTGAATCAACAAGAATAAGAAAAGATATAACCAAAGGAAATCAACAAAATGCCAGTAGTGCAATACAAGTTGAAACCTCCTTCTTCTTTTTTCAGTGGGCTTGTACGTCAATGAGAATGCATTGAGCGTAGCAACACTGATTGCAAAAAGACCTCCCAAAACATGTGCTGCATGAATACCGGATATCACATAAAAAAAAGAACCACTCGGATTACCATCCAGCGGAACGCCTATGTTGTATAATGCCAGCCACCCCTGATATTGAAGTATGATAAATATGATGCCCAGTAAAAGACTTATCGGAAGTGCAATTCTGTACAATCCGGCTTTGCCTGTATTAAATCCCCAATAACTCAAATGCAAAACCAGACTACTGAGCAAAATAACTCCTGTACTATAAAAGAAAATATCAGGAACTCTGAATTCAAGCCAGTTGCCTGCCGCATGCCTTACGATATACGCACTGGTGAGGGAACCAAACATCATCACAATGCTCCCCATGGCAATCCACAGCGCAAAGAGAGTGGAGTTTATCCCTCTCTTCGGTCGATCTATACCACTTGCTAACTGACTATTTGTGTTCAATTTCCTTTAGATTTCAAATTACATACTCCACCATAAAATCATCAATGCAGCAGGCAAATAAATGAATGATGAAAACATTAATGCCTTCGCGCTATCCTTATCGAATCGTCTGTAAAATGTCCAGGCTCTCCACATAAAATAAAGGGATAGCAAACCAATTCCTATTGCGCCAAACGATGTAACGAGTCCTGCTGAAAATCCAATGAAGATAACAGGCAAAAGAAGCATAGCATAAATGAATGCCTGCAATCCTAAACGCGTATCGATCTTGCCGTTTTCGACCGGCAATAGCTTATACCCTGCTCTCTGATATTGATCAAAAGATAAAAAACCGATCGACCAGAAATGGGGAAACTGCCAAATGAATTGAATGGCAAAAAGAAATAAGCATGCAGGGGTAATCACTCCGTCAAAAGCTATCATGCCTATCATTGCAGGCAATGCTCCCGGAATAGCTCCTATAACAACTGAAACGGTACTATAACGCTTCAATGGTGTATATAAAAAAGCATATGTCACCAGTGAAACCATCCCTAGAAATGATGTAAGTGGATTTAACAATGCAAGTAGAATAATACCCACAAGACAGGTTAACCCCGCAAGTACAACAGCTGATGATGAATTCCATCGACCTGCTGCAAGAGGTCTATTGGAAGTACGTTCCATCATTTTATCATAATCCGCCTCCAGTATTTCATTTAGAATATTGGCCGAGAAAGTGATCAAAAAACCTCCTGCAGTCAATAATAAAAAAGATATGATGTGAAAATTAGTACCAGCCGCGATTAAATAAGCAACAACTGAAGAGAATACGACGAATGAACTCAGGCGGAATTTGACCAGGAGTTCTAAATCCTGGAGCCAATCCCTGAATGTGATTGAAATCGCCCTTACATGTACATCTTCTCTTCTTTTCATCCGTGATCCTCCCCTTCGGCTTTTTCTTTTTCAGTCATTGGTATATGTTGCTGAATAAAATCCTTTTCAGCGTCCTCTTTGCTATAATCATAAGCCCATCTGTGCACCGTCGGTAAATTTCCAGGCCAATTACCGTGAATTGGCTTGATCGGAGCTGTCCATTCTAAAGTATTCGCGCCCCATGGGTTTTGAGTTGTCATCTTTTTGCCCTTCCAGATACTATAGAAGAAATTAAATACAAAAAGAATCTGAACACTAAATACAATGATAGCTGCTATGGTTATAAATTGATTCAATCCATGAAAATGGCTAAATGCATCAAATGTATCAAACCTGTAATACCGACGTGGAACACCAGCCATACCCATATAGTGCATTGGCCAGAATATCGCGTATGCCCCAACAATCGTAACCCAGAAATGAATCCTTCCCATGGTTTCATTCATAAACCTTCCATACATTCTGGGGAACCAATGATAAACACCTGCAAACATTCCAAAAAATGCCGCGATGCCCATCACGATATGAAAATGAGCAACAATGAAGTACGTATCATGCAATTGTATATCAAGTGCTGAATTGCCAAGAAAAACACCTGTCAATCCACCAGAAATAAACATGGAAACAAATCCAATGGCAAATAGCATAGCTGATGTGAAACGAATATTTCCTTTATACAGCGTGGATATCCAGTTAAAAACTTTTACTGCTGAAGGGACAGCAATAATCAGTGTGAAAATCACAAAGAAGTTTGAAATAAATGGATTCACTCCTGACATAAACATATGGTGGGCCCATACAAGGAAAGAAAGGAATCCAATCGCCAGGATAGAATACACCATTGCTTTGTAGCCAAAAATGGGTTTTCTTGAATGAACTGAAAGCACTTCGCTGACAAGTCCCATAGCCGGAAGGATAATAATATAAACTTCAGGATGTCCAAGAAACCAGAATAAATGCTGATATAAAATAGGACTACCTCCCACGTTTTCGAGAGCATGTCCATTGACAAATATTTCACTCAGATAAAAACTTGTTCCCATCCCACGATCAAACATGAGCAGGAAAAATCCTGATACCAAAACAGGAAAAGATAAAATACCCAGGATAGCTGTCACTAATAACGCCCATACCGTCAACGGCATGCGCCACATACTCATACCTTTCGTACGAAGATTTAATACAGTGGTTACGTAATTAATACCTCCCAACAATACAGAAACTACAAAGAGTGTGAGACTGACTAACCACATTGTCATCCCTGCCCCGGATCCTGAACTGGCTTCAGGCAGTGCACTCAACGGTGGATAGGCTGTCCACCCACCTGAAAATGGCCCTGTATTCAAAAACAAGGAAATAAACATGACCACGCTTGCCAGGAAGAAAAACCAATAGGAAAGCATGTTGAGAAATGGTGATGCCATATCTCTTGCACCGACCTGAAATGGTATTAACAGGTTTGCAAAAGTTCCACTCAAACCCGCAGTCAATACAAAGAATACGATAATCGTTCCATGCATTGTAACAAGTGCGTAGTAAAAATCCGGATTTAGGGAGCCAATACCAGCATCATTGACTGTAATCCATTTTCCTAAAAGTGGTTTCAGCCATGCCACGCTATCATCCGGAAATCCCAGCTGAAGCCTGAAAATAATACTCATGCTTGCCCCAACAATAGCCCAGAATATACCTGTGATCAGAAATTGCCGTGCGATGATCTTATGATCCTGGCTGAAAATATAATGTGTGATAAAATTTGATTGATATTTATCTCCATGAGGATGATCGTGGAAGTGATCATTATACCCCTGCTCCCTTATGAGAACGTCGGTTTCATCATGATGTAATTCAGACATAATTATATCGTTTATTGAGCTATAATTTTTAATTCAGTTCTCCTGTTCTTCTGACGGCCTGCGTCAGTATCATTCGTATCTATCGGCTTAGTCTGTCCATAACCAACCGCTGTTAATCTGGAGGCATTGACTCCAAGAGTGACTAAAAAAGACTTCGTGACATCAGCTCTTTGTTGAGACAGTGTTTTGTTGATCACAGGATCTCCGGTATTATCTGTATGACCTCCAAGTTCAATACGCATAGTCGGATACTTCTTCATGATCTCAGCCAAATCGTTAAGTTGATATTTTGAATCCGCAGTTAAAGCAGACCCTCCTGATTCAAACTGCACAAAATCCAGTTGTATGGTTTTGAGATCCGGAGCTCCAGGTGCTGATGGAATTCCGGTATCAACCATAGCCTTGTCAAATGAAAAGTTTAAAGCATCCCGATTTTGTTTTATTTCAAAACCAAGAAGTTTCCCCTTATTCGGATCACTATCTTTATTTCTTATGCTGCTCTGATAATATGATTGCTGTTTAGCCAGCCATGCATTGTATTCATCTTCGCTGACGATACGCACGATCCTTCGCATACTATAATGACTCTTGCCACAAAGTTCCGCACAGGCTAACTCATAATTGAAGTCCTCCCAGAGAAGCGGACTTGCAGGATCATTGGGATCTTTGTGCACATTATATTCAGGATACTTGCTTAGCTCTTCCCTGTATTCTTCTGTTGTTTTTGTCGGTGTAAAAACAAAATAAGTTGGCAGTCCGGGTACGGCATCCATTTTAACTCTGAAGTGAGGAAGGAAAAAACTATGAAGCACATCTCGGGCGATGATCCTCACACGCACTTTTTTGTTAACCGGCAACCAAAGTTCATCAGGATGAAAATCATCAAAATTCTTTGGGTCTGTCCAGTCCTGTCCAAGTGGATTATCCGCTGATACTTTCTTATAATCTCTTGCGCCTAAAACACCATCTGCCCCGGGATAACGAAGATGCCATGCAAATTGGTAACCTGTTGCTTCAATTTCCAATATTGAATCATCCGGTTTAATATCCGCCATCACTGTATTCCAAGCCAGAAGGCCTTTGACTACAAGGTAAGTCATCACCACTGCAGGAATAGCAGACCAGACTATTTCAAGTGTATTATTATGCGACCAATGTGTTGCCTTTGAACCTTTGACTCTTTTATATCTGTACGCCAGATAAAAAAGTGCAATATGCGTAAGTACAAATACAATCCCTGTAAAGAAAAGTGTCACATTGAAAAGACTGTCAAGAGTACCACCATGGGCTGAGGCAGACTTATGTGGTCCATATCCTAACATGTAATTTTTCATCCAATATGCGGAGAGAACCGACAGAATTAAAAAACCAATCATGAAAAGCAATAGTGCTCTCCCCTGATTACGGTTACTTCTCAATTCTACCTCTTCTTCTCCGCGAATCCGGGAATAAAGCTCAGTCAGTTTACTGATCTGAAGTATCACAATAACTAAAAGAGCAATACTTAATAAGATAATCAAAGCGGTCATTTGCTATATGGCTTTTAGTACTTCATTCAATTCAATGTCAGTTTTCATTCAGGTTATGTATGATGTGATGCACTTTCCATCAGGTAAGGGTCTCTCCGTGGTACCAAAGAAGCCTTTTCCAAACGTGAAAAAACAAAATAAAAAAACAGCCCCAGAAATCCGACAAACGTTCCTATCTCCAGGAATCCTGGTATATTAAATCCGGGTACATTGTAAACATCAGGGTGTGCTGTCTGAAGTATTCCGGGCTTTAGCATCAAAAAGAAATTAATCCAGTGTGTAAATACAAGAAGGCATGAAATGAACATCAGGGTTCCATATTTTCTCTTCGTATCATTTCTCAGCAATACGATGAATGGAATAGCGAAATTGCATACGATATTGATGTAAAAAATAACCGGATAATGGTGCAGTCGGATATTGAAATAAATAGTTTCTTCCGGAATATTTCCATACCAGATCAACATGAATTGTGAAAACCACATGTATGTCCAGAATATACTGAATGCAAATAGATATTTACCTAAATCATGCAAATGTTCAATCGTCACTAATGGAAAATAGCCCCTGATTTTAAGTGTGATCAGGATAATAATCGTAAGTGCAATCATTGACACCATTAAACTTACTGAAGTCCACCATGCATATAGTGTACTGTACCAGTGAGCATCAACCGACATCACCCACAACCAGATCATGGCTGCACTTGAAAAACCAATGAATGGTAATGTTGGTGCTGCCCATACCCGCATTTTATGTGCTTGTGTAAAATTTGTATCCCCATTCGTATCCTGATCTAATGAAAGGCCACGGAGTTTGAGTGCAAAAAAGATCCAACCACCCATGATGATCATTCCACCGAAAGTATACCAGTTCTTATTGAGGAAACTGGATTTACCCGTCAGGACAGGATCTGACGCGACAACTGCTTTGTCCGCCCATTGATACAAGTGGTGCCATCCTGCCCAAATGCCTATGGCAATAATCGTCATGAGTACAAATCCGGGAATAAGAAAAAGTGAGAAGGATTCCCATAAACGTTTAAAGACTGTATACCAGCCAGCCCATGCTGTTATTTTAGCGGCTATCATAAAGAGAGCCATCAATGCAATCCCAGTGAAAAACACAGAATTGTGAAGGACATTTGACCAGAAGCGTGTATGCCATTGATCATCACCCATGAACGTAATCAACAGGGAGATGAGGCCAATCAGCATCATGATGCCAAATATTGTTTTTTGCCTTGTTTCGAATATAAACTGATTCATATCTGTGTTAGTCGATTCGATTCTTTATTTATGTACTTCCATCTTTTGCGGAGTATCCGTACTCTGATCTCCATGTGCAACTTCATTGGCAGTGGAATCTTTGACCATTCCGATCATGCCTTTTTTCATTTCCGCTTCCATGGGATCCCATGGCATAGCTTCTTTGTTCAATGTATTCAGTGTAGAACTATATTCAAGATTTTTTGCTTTTGCTTCAAGAGATCTTATATAGTGAATCACATCCCATCGTTCTACATAACTCAATTTATCCGCGTAAGGACCCATCACATTTCTTCCTTTCATGATCGCATGATAAAACCTACCGACATTTGAGTGGACAAAGGTGTCAAGCAGGAAATTGGCAGGAGCTGCAGGATATACACCTGCCACGATTCCTTTGGCAGGGTCTGCTTCCCTGAGGAGGTATCCTAGTCCATCGCCTTTATCACCGTGACAGATACTACAATATATTCCATATAGTAATTTTCCCTGTTCAAGCCCTTGCTTGCTGATGGGGAAAGGATTTTGAACTATTTCTTTAGTTGCTCGTGCTCTTTCAGGTTCTGTATCTGCATAATAATATGGAACACTTCCATTGGGTACATACGCTATCGATCCGTCAGTAAGACCTTCAAAATTGTTCATATCAGCCATTCTCTCAGCTGGGTCAGTTGCATTGGCCAGAGATACATCTCCTCTTGCTACAGTTCCAGGAACACTTGTCCGAGGCATGGCGAATTTTTTGTATTCTTCTTCAGTACCCCAACGGTTATAATAGTAGTAGTCAAATAAATTTGCTTCATAACCCGTAGTATGAACCATATCCGGCATGTATTCATGACCGCGTCGATTGTCCTTTGCAGGAGAACAAGCGATCAGAGTGACCAGGCATGCCAATATTGTATATGCTGTATACTTCATATTCAGATCGTCTTCGTTTCTACCAGGCTTGCACCGGTGTTGTTGAAAAAATTTCTGAGCTTGTCAACTTCACTATTTTCAAGTCCCCCTGTTTCAAAAGCTATACAGAATTTATCATCCGTGATAGAGGGATGAAGAATAGGATTCATAACGCCGGGACCTTGTCCGTTGATGATATAGAAAGTGACCACCATGCCAATTGAAGCAAACAAGACAGTCAGCTCAAAGGTGATGGGAACAAAAGAAAGGATCGCCCAATAAGGTTTACCTCCGTAGATCTGTGGCCAATCCCTGGTGTGAATCCAGGTCATGCCAAGAAATGCGGTAAGTGTTCCTGTCAAACCATAGACAAAACCACCAATATGAATTCTAGACTCTTTCAGATCCAATAATGGATCAAGGCCATGAACAGCAAATGGTGTGTACACATCCATGATCCGGAGATGGTCTTCATTGGCTTTTATGACTGCAGATTTGAGGATTTCCTCATCATCATACAATCCGAATATTACATTTTTTTCAGGGTGCTTCATGATTTAATGAATCACTTATTTTTATATCGTTTCAATCAATTAATGATGATCATGACCGGCGTGTGCGTCATGACCTGCTATTTCAAATTCCATATTTCCGCTTTCCACTTGCTGATATGTAGTCGTCGCATTAGAATTTACGTATTGATCACCGGAACTCTTGAGTATATGTTTGATTTCAGCAATAGCTACAACAGGAGCTATCCGCACGAATATGAGGTAGAATGTAAAAAAGATTCCCAACGTACCTATGAAGATCCCCACTTCCACAATCGAAGGAACATAAAAGCTCCAACTGGATGGCAAATAATCACGGGCCAGTGTAGTAGCAATTATGACGAAGCGCTCGAACCACATTCCGATATTTACAAAAATCGACATCAGAAAAGTCATGGTTACATTTCTACGAATCTTTTTGGACCAAAATATCTGAGGTGAAAGCACATTGCAGGTCATCATTCCAAAATACGCCCACCAATATGGTCCAAGTGCCCTGTTGAAAAAAGCAAATTGCTCATAGACATAACCTGAATACCAGGCAATGAATAATTCAGTCAGATAAGCAACGCCTACTATAGTCCCGGTCACAAGAATAATCTTGTTCATAGATTCAATGTGGCCGATTGTAATGTATTCCTGAAGATTGAGGACTTTGCGTGTGATAATCATGAGTGTTAGTACCATCGCAAAACCAGAAAAGATAGCTCCGGCAACAAAATAAGGTGGAAAGATCGTGGTATGCCATCCGGGAATCACTGATGTAGCAAAGTCAAAACTTACAATGGTGTGAACTGAAAGTACAAGAGGTGTTGCTATACCTGCCAATACTAAGGAAAGTGCTTCATGCCGTTGCCAGTGTTTGGCAGCCCCTGTCCAACCGAAAGAAAGAACATTGTATAATTTTTTTCTTAATCCTTTTGCTCTGTCCCGCACTGTTGCAAAGTCAGGTACTAATCCTGTGTACCAGAATAAAAGTGATACCGTGAAATATGTTGAGATCGCAAATAAGTCCCAAAGCAATGGAGAATTAAAATTCGGCCAAACAGGACCTCTTGTATTAGGATAAGGGAAAAAGAAAAAAGTAACCCATATTCTTCCAACGTGAATAGCTGGAAATAATGCAGCACAGATAACGGCGAAAATGGTCATCGCTTCTGCAGCACGATTTACACCTGTACGCCATTTTTGACGGAATAATAATAAGATAGCTGAAATCAAGGTACCAGCGTGACCAATACCGATCCACCACACAAAGTTGGTAATATCCCATCCCCATCCAATGGTTCTGTTGAGTCTCCACGTACCGATACCCACCCATATTGTTATGAGTATGCAGATGACGCCAAAAGTCAAAGCACTTAAGGCCACAATGAAAGCCATCGTCCAAGCTCTGCTTGGTGCCCTTTCGGTAGGCGAACAAAGATCTTCCGTGATCTGGTGATAGGTCTTATGCCCTTGAACCAGCGGCTCTCTGATCGGTGATGTAGGTCCTGAACCCATATTTTAAAATCTATTGATAATAGGTTGTTCGTCTTTATTATTCATTCAGCTATTAAGCATCTACTCCTTCTGCTTTGTTGATAATTCTTGCCTGATAATTGACAGCAGACCGGGTATTTACTTCTTCCAGTACAATATAATTCAATGGTGATTTCAGTTTTTCGTTAAGATCACCGGTTTCATTATTAAAATCTCCAAAAGTGATTGCTCCTGTAGGACATGCAGACTGACATGCTGTTTTCACATCAGCATCTCGGAGCAAACGATCTTCTGTTTTTGCTCTCAATTTGCCTTCCTGGATACGCTGTACACAGAAACTACATTTTTCAATCACACCTCTTGACCTAACCGTTACATCAGGATTTAAAACCATTCGTGTAAGGTTATCAGCACCATATGGTGTACCATCCTTTTCAGATTTCATTCCAAGATCAGGTTCATTGATAGGCCAAAGATCTGCCGTAGTATAATCCAGCCAATTGAATCTTCTGACTTTATAAGGACAGTTATTTGCACAATATCTCGTGCCTACACATCGATTATAAGCCATTTGATTTAGTCCCTCTGAACTATGATTAGTCGCATTGACAGGGCAAACATTTTCACAAGGCGCATTATTACAATGCTGACACATCAGCGGCTGATATACAGCACTTGGATTATCAACATCACCGTAATAGTAACGGTCAATACGTAACCAAGCCATTTCATGATGGCGACTCATTTCACGTTTCCCTACGACAGGAACATTGTTCTCAGCCATACATGCTACTGTACATGCACCGCACCCGATGCAGGAATTTAAATCCACATGCATGCCCCAATGATGGCCTCTTGCATAGGTAGCATCATGACCAGGGTATACCTGCATTTTATTCAGCTCCTGATGCTCATGACGCTCTTCCTGCAGATCATGAATGAACTCATCTATGTTTTCGAGATGACTCTTCCTGATAATTGTCCTGTTGACTAGTGACCCCTGGTATCCCTGGCGAACGAGCCCGTAAGTCATATAAACTGTTGCGGCTTCGTCAGCGTTTATTACCTGTTTCGTTTCACTATCCTCACCTGTAACGCCCATAGTGTGGTGATACTGTACACAGGAGTAATAATCTTCCTTTCCTTTTTTATCTGATACGGTAACTCCACTGGCATAATATTGAATCAAGCCATCACTATCCGTTTTCAACAATGGATTTACATTCACGCCTACACCTAAACCTGCACGACCAGTTGCTGCCCTTCCATATCCAAGTGCCAACGCAAATGTATCAGGAGTCTGTCCAAACTGCTTAATGACCGGAACGCGTAAAGTCTGTTCATTTACCACTACATCAGCCAATTCACCATTCTCTAAATTCTCGTGCGCTATAAATTTACGCGTGCCGTCAAATGCTACGGGCAGCGCTAAATAATTACCCCATCCGCATCGGGTGACCGGATCTGGCATTTCCTGTAACCATGGATTATTAGAATGCTGACCATTCCCCATCGTAACAGTTTCCATGAATGTAATCTCCGAACCTGTTCCCGGTTGAATTAATTTTGAGGTCAGTAAAGAAAGATTGTTTTTATAAGAAGCGCCAGATGCAACGGGTGTATATGTAAATACACCATCATGTAATAATTCATTCCATGTAGAAACTGAACTAACATTTGCTGCCCAAGTCGCCTTTAGATATTCATAATAAGGTTGTTCATTGGTAAATAATAAATCATTATCACCTTTCCATTTCAACAGGCTTAATCCTCTCTCCCGTGTATCAAAAAGTGGGGCAATAGTTGGTTGTATCATAGAGACATGTCCACGAACCGGTTCAGCATCACCCCATGATTCGAGGAAATGATGATCAGGTGCCAGAACTTTGCACAATGCAGTTGATTCGTCAGGTGAAGTATTGGTACTAATACACAAAGCCACCTTGGACATTGCTTCACCAAAGGCAGAGCCAAACGGTAAATCATAGACAGGATTTGCACCATAAATGATGAGCGCGTCAACTTCCCCGCCATTCATTGAGGCGACTAGTGCGTTCACTTTACTTTCATCACCTTGTCTCTGATAAGAATATTGTTGAATGTCAACAGTAGATCCTTCATTTCCAAGCATGTGATTGATGGCCGATGCCAGTGCCTGATCACCGATATTGTTTGAACCACATACCAGCAATGATTCACCTGGCATTTTTAATAGTTCGTCTGCTGTCTTATCTATCGCAGAGGTAAGTGAGCCGCTTAATGAAGGAGCGTTGATTGAAGATTCTCCTTTAGCTGATGCTATCTTATTATACAACCTGCCAAGCACAGCACTTGATTCGCTTGGCTTGATTCTTATCCTGTTGTCGGCATTTGTTCCTGTAAGGGACATATAACTTTCAATCTGGATATGCCTGGACATTTTGGCTTTGGTCGCATCCTTGATCTTCCTGTTTTTTGAATAGTCATGTGCATATTGCACAGGAGAGATCCATGTGCCCAGAAAATCGGCCTGAACACTGACGATCACTTTTGCTTTGTCGAAGTGATACCCAGGTACCATGGCAACGCCGTAAATAGCTTCATTAGCCTTGAGAATGGCTGCGGAAGAAACCGGATCGTAAATAGCAAGTTTTGTATTCGGATATTTAGTCTGAAATTCTTTCAGAACATTTTTCTCTGTAGGGCTAAGAATTGAATTAGCAACAATCGCGATTCTACTTTCAGGTTTTAGAGATGTACTGACGAGGTCATCGACCTGGGACCATGTGGCAGTTTCAAATTTACCTTCTGCGTTTTTTATTTGAGGAGAACGAAGCCTGTGAATGTCATACAAGCTTAACACTGAGGCCTGAGCACGTGCTGAAGTTCCGCCTGAAGAAATTGCAGATAACGGGTTGCCTTCCACTTTAATAGGCCGTCCCTCTCTGGTTTTCACCAAAACGCTGCAATAATCTCCCCCAACTACATATGAAGTAGCATAATAATTGGCGACGCCAGGTACAAGGTCATCAGGTCTGGTGACAAAAGGAATGGCACGTTTGATAGGAATCTCGCAGCTGGCTGCTATAGTAGCAGCACTAATACTAAATCCGAGATACTTGAGAAAATCGCGACGCCCTGTCTGTGCAGAAGCAAATGAAGCTCCCTGGGCCAGCATTGATGCAACTGAACCATCGGGCATCTCCTGAGTGGCCTGATCAATGAATTTTTCATCGCGACCTAAGTCCTCTGATCCAATCCAAATATCATTGTATGATGACTGATCTTTCATGATCTTATTTAAATTCTGAAATAGCGTTTGTTCGTTTTGTTATTCTCACCTAGTAGTGACATTTCTGGCACTCCAAACCTCCGATATCCTCGACCGTAATCTTAGTCTTTTCTCCTTTTGACAGAGCTTCGTGGTATGACTTGTAGGTCTCATAATATTTATTACCCACGAAATTGACCTCGGTCTGTCTGTGACAGTTAATACACCAGCCCATGCTTAAAGGTGCATATTGATACATTTGATCCATTTCCTGGACTTTGCCGTGACACTGCTGACATGCTATTTTACCTATGTTGACATGTTGGGAATGGTTGAAATATACATGATCAGGCAACATATGAATACGGGTCCATTCAATCGGGCCGGAAATTTTTGGTTTCAGTTCATTCGTCATTGAACTGGCTATATTATCCCACTGTTCATTTACTGTTCTTATCCCGCGTCTGTCAAGTGCAGTAAGATTTTTGTCCTTCATATAGCTATCACCTATCCATTTTGTATAGATCGCCTTAATCTCATCATTGCTCAGTTTATCATAATTGTCAATGTACTTGTCTGTTGAAGGATCATATCCATTTGAAGCAAAGATTTTGGTCAATTCCTGGGTTCCATAGAGCGTACCTTTCTTGATTGCTTTATGGCAATTCATACAGGTATTCGCTGCAGGGATTCCGGCATGTTTACTTCTGCGTGCACTATCATGACAATATTGACAGTTAATACCCTGAAGACCTGCGTGGATTTTGTGTGAAAAATTAACCGGTTGATCGGGTTTATAACCTTGCTGACGTCCGAAGGCGATACCATTGTTGACCGTAGTGTATCCACCAATCACGACAAGTGAGAAAATCAGGAAGGAAATGACACTCTTACTCCTGAGAAACTGAAGTACCGTCAACTCCTTAATCGGGTGGCTGTCACCTTCAGCCTGAGCAACAATATTCCTAAGATTTAGAATGGCCCGTGAAAGTGTAAACACTGTGATTAAAAGCACAGCAAAAAGGATCCAGTAGATGAAATCATTTGATTTATCTACACCACCGGGCGTTGGTTCTCCTCCTGCAGCCACAGCTGCAACCGGTGCAGGCGGAGGAGCATTGATATACAGAAAAATGGATTCAATTTCTTCAGGTTTGAAAGCCCCAAAGGAAGTCATCACTGTCGGCTTCCATTTATTCCACAATTCAACAGCACGTGGGTGCCCTGAAGAAATCAATGCCTGGGAGTTATGAATCCACTTATAAAGGTCTTCTCTTGGATATGCAGCCCACCGCTCCTCAAATCCTCCGAGGGCAGGCCCGGTCATATCATCCTTCATATTCGCATTATGGCAGGCTTTGCAATTGTTCTGGAACAGAACTTTGCCGGCCGCTACTGTAGGTTCGGCATATGAGCTACCTACAATAAAAATCCAGCTAAACGCAAGGAGAAGGCAGTATTTCAAGCAGTTATGATGCATAACATATAAAGTAGAGACTGTAATAATAGCTGATTATGGCTGCAAAAATAATTAGATACAAGACTTAACCTGAATCCAAGGCTTACCTATTTACTATTTAGACTATGTCTAAACAATAATTGTTAAAATCACACTGACACACGTGCTGCAATCCGTGGATAAGGGTGATAATTTACTAATTCAAAATCCTCAAAACCGAATGAAAAAATATCTTTTACCTCCGGATTGAGTTTCATTATGGGCAATGGTCTGGGGTCTCTTGATAATTGTTCCTGAACTTGCTCAAGGTGATCCATATAAATATGTGCATCACCAAAAGTGTGAACAAAATCACCAGGCTGAAGATCGCAAACTTGAGCTAACATCAATGTCAGCAAAGCATATGAAGCGATATTAAATGGTACACCCAGAAAGACATCTGCAGATCTCTGATAAAGCTGGCAACTTAATTTCCCATCTGCAACATAGAATTGAAAGAGGCAATGGCAAGGAGCCAGAGCCATTTTGTCAATTTCAGCTACATTCCAGGCTGAAACGATTATCCTGCGACTATCGGGATTATTTTTTATAGCCTTCACCGCCAATGCAATCTGGTCAATCGTTGTGCCATCCGCCCCGGTCCAGCTTCGCCATTGGTGACCATATACAGGGCCAAGATCTCCGTTTGAATCTGCCCACTCATTCCATATCCGGACACCATGTTCCTGCAGATAAGCAATATTGGTATCCCCTTTTAAAAACCAGAGAAGCTCGTAAATAATGGACTGTACATGAAGTTTTTTAGTCGTCAGTAATGGGAAACCTTCATTGAGGTCGAAGCGCATCTGGTGACCGAATACACTAATTGTACCTGTGCCGGTGCGATCACTTTTGCGTAAACCCTGATCCAGTATGTGGTGGAGGAGATCCTGATAAACCTTCAACTCTTATCCATTTGACGGCTAAGGTAAAAAGATATATGAAAAGAAATCATATTTGATTTAAGAACATTCTACATTACCCAGGCTCTTTAAGATGTCTTAGGGTGATAAAGGTTTTCTCCCCGGAAAAATAAGATTGCATATAATCAGGCAAACGATGGCCCCTGACACTCCTGAGAGTAATGTGCTTTTCAAATTAGTAGAAAGAATAACCCCAAGTTCTCCAAATACCCAATATCCTAAAACGCTTCCAAGTAGTCCAACAATAATGTTTCCAAATAAACCAAGTCCCTTTCCTTTGAAAATTAAACTTCCCAACCAGCCCAACACTACTCCAAAAAAAAGCATGATGACAATATCCATATGATGTTTTTGGGGGACAATGCTTCTCTCAAACGTTGAAATCACTTTCCGCCCTGAATAAAACTTGCACCATTGGATAAAGTTTAGGCAAAAATGCTATTTAACCAATAAGGCATATGGAACACACTCTATTCATTTTCTATAATCATTATGCTGACAGGCTAGTTTACCCTTACCCTTGAAAATTTTTCATTTTCAACGCTGAGCATTTCAGGCTTTGCAGATGGTTTATTTATTCCTAAGTATTTTACAGGCTGATTTAATCAAATTCAGTCCTGTTGGCATATAGTTCACTTCATCAATGCGTTGAAGATCTCTCTTCAGATCAGTTGCTTCGAATACAGGATGAAGTGGATCCTTATCTTGAAATGGCTGAAATACATCGCCGTGTTTTTGATGCCGGTGGCCCTGCACTGCTATTTGAAAAAGTAAAAGGCAGCCCGTTTCGTGCGCTCTCAAATCTTTATGGCACTAAAGAGAGAACAGCATTTCTTTTTAGAAACACACTTGATCAAGTACAGGACCTCATCAGGTTAAAGGCTGATCCAGGAGACCTCCTTCGACATCCGTTTACGTATGCAGGAATTCCTTTAACTGCTTTAAAGGGCTTGCCATTAAGAGCGAAATGGAATAGGCCTATCCTAAAAGGAATGACTAAACTTAGTTTGTTACCTCAAGTTGTATGTTGGCCTGAAGACGGTGGAGCATTTATAACATTGCCACAAGTCTTGAGTCTACCTCCTGGTGATACTACTATTTCTCATTCCAATATTGGGATGTATAGGATTCAGATCAGTGGTAATGAATATATCCGGGATGCAGAAGCCGGAATGCATTATCAGCTTCATCGAGGCATCGGTGTCCATCATACTTTGTATAATCAGAGCGGTGGAGAATTTAAGATTTCGATTTTTATTGGCGGACCACCATCACATTCTTTTGCTGCTATCATGCCCTTACCTGAGAACCTAAGTGAGGTTACGTTTGCAGGATTATTGGGAGGCCGCAGATTCAGATACTTCTGGAAAGACGGTTACATCCTTTCAGCTGATGCAGATTTCTGTATTACAGGAACAGTGCGTATAAATGAAAAAAAACCAGAAGGGCCATTCGGTGATCACCTGGGGTATTATAGTCTTAAGCATGATTTTCCAGTATTGGATATTAAAAACATTTATCACCGGAAAAATCCAATCTGGCATTTTACTGTTGTCGGGCGGCCACCACAGGAGGACAGCAATTTTGGTTGGCTTATTCATCAATTGGTCGAGCCACTGGCACCGACTGAATTTCCCGGCTTGAAAGAAGTTCATGCCGTTGATGCTGCAGGCGTTCATCCTCTCTTACTGGCTATAGGCCGTGAACGTTATATGCCCTTTCGTGAACCTGTGCCTGAAGAATTATTAACCATCGCCAATCATCTTCTTGGTAAAGGACAAACATCACTTGCGAAATATCTTTTTATTGCTTGTGATGAAGATGATCCTCATCTCTCCACGCATCGGATTCCCGAGTTTTTTCAACATGTATTGAGCAGGATTGATCTAAGTCGTGACTTACATTTTCAAACCAGAACAACGATTGATACTTTGGATTATAGTGGTGACGGATGGAATAGTGGTTCAAAATTAGTGATCGCAGCGCGAGGCCCGGTAAGAAGAAAGCTGTCGAATGAAGTTCCTGCACATATTTTACTTCCTTCTTCATGTAAAAAAATGGAACTCATAATGCCTGGCGTTTTAGCCATTTCTTTTGATCCGTTTTCAGATTACAATTCTGCGAAAAAAGAAATAGAATTATTGTGTCAGTCCATTTTACAATTGGATCTTGAGCAATGGCCACTTTGGATTCTTACTGAAGAAAGCACATGGATGAGTGCACAAATAAATAATTTTCTCTGGGCCACTTTTACAAGATCAAATCCTGCAAAAGATATTTATGGAGCCGGAGCAGAAGTGATTGATAAACACTGGTCTTGTCAATCACCATTAATCATTGATGCAAGAATAAAAACTCATCATGCACCAGTGCTTGAATCAGATCCGAGAGTAAGTCAAAAAGTCGATAAGATGTTTGCTAAAGGAGGTATGTTGTATGCGAAAGTCAAAGGATTGTGACACTTCGACATATCTCGAACAAGTTCGTCGATTTTGCTCAGTGTACTGGAATTAAACCTAATCATAAAAATGCAAGTCCGGCTGAAGGGATTTAAAGGCAAATGAAGAATCTACCTGAAGATTTTGTAAACAGAATGAAAGATCAGCTTGGTACTGAGGCTGACGATTTTTTCAATGCATTTTCTTTTCCTTCTCCGACAAGTATCAGGTTAAATCATCGAAAAGGAAATTCTTCGTTTAGTGATCTTCAACAAGTCCCATGGTGTACGAATGGATTTTATCTGGAGAGTCGTCCGCGATTTCATCTTGATCCTCATTGGCATGGTGGTGCGTATTATGTGCAGGAAGCGTCTTCAATGATCCTGGATGATGTGATCACGCAGTTGAACCTGGACCAAACTCCGCGTATCTGGCTTGATCTGTGCGCAGCTCCCGGGGGAAAGACAGGTATAATAGCCAGCCATCTTAATCCGACTGATATTTTAATTGCCAATGAAGTTGTACCTCAACGAAAAACAATATTGTGGGAAAACCTTGTGAAAGGAGGGTACATGAATACACTGCTCACAAGTGAACAAGCTTCTTCTTTTCGCGAGTCTCTGGCGGATATTATTTTGATAGATGCACCCTGTGCAGGCGAAGGCATGATGCGAAAAGAACCTGAAGCAATCAACCAATGGACTGAAGGACTGGTAAAGTCATGTTCATTGTTGCAAAAACAAATTGTAAAAGATGCTGTCAACGCATTAAAACCTGAAGGGTATCTGATATACAGTACATGTTCTTATAGTCTTGAAGAAAATATTTACAACATATCAGACTTCAATGAATCTTATGATCTTGAATCCATACAGTTGAATTTCCCTGAAAAATGGGGAATCCAATCCATAAATTTTAAGGAGGCTATTGGATACCAATTATATCCGCATAAAGTAAAAGGAGAAGGATTATTTATTGCTGTTCTGAAAAATAATTCAAATCGAAAGTCGGCAATACAAGGAAATAAAAAACTATCGAATGAATTCATTGCCGTTCCTCCAGGAATTGAATCGATTTTGAATAATCCATCTTCATTCAGACTCAGAAAAAACAGTGAATACAATTTATTGATATTCTCCTCCGCTGAGGAAAAAGCAATTGAAGTACTGCAGAAATGGCCAAGGGCGGAGATCATTGCTCAGGCGGGACAGATAAAAGGAAAGGATTTTATTCCCGCTCATTTTATGGCAATGTCCGGAATTCAACATTCAGAAGTAAAAAAAATCGAGCTTGATCTTGAAGGCTCATTAGATTACCTGGAGCGATCAACGATGATTTCTTCGTCGGTTAATGAGATCGGATGGCACCTGGCATCATATGAAGGAACTATTCTAGGCTGGCTGAAATACACTCCCCAGGGATGGAAAAATCATTATCCGATGAATTGGCGTTTAAGATCCCGAAACACTTTCTGACACCAAATTGAGCAAAATTAGCGCTCAAAAACACCTTCCTAGGCATTAATTATCAGACGCTTAGCCCATCGTGGCACGACTAGTGGTGGCACCACTAGTCGTGCCACGATGGTTTTGAGGAAGGGAGGGTGATGATTTGTTTCGATTTCACAGCAAATCATTTTTTACCTTTCCGTACCTCTTATTCTCATGCATACATCTATTTATCATCTTTCACTTGGTAGCAACCTTGGAGACCGCATCGCTCAGCTAAATCAGGCTAAAAACCTGATTGCAACACAGCTTGGCACTATAAAAGCCGAAAGCAAAATCTACGAAACCCAACCCTGGGGATATGACGATCAACCCTGGTTTCTTAACCAGGCAATAGCACTTTCATCAACTTTAGAGTCCACCGATGTTCTAAAGGCTATTAAACTAATAGAAATTCAGGCCGGAAGAATACCCGGTGAAAAATGGCATGCCCGGCATATCGATATTGATATTCTCCTCCACGGTGATGAGGTGATCAACACTGAAAATCTGACCATTCCGCATCCTCTTTTTCATGAACGAAACTTTGCGTTGATCCCACTGATGGATATTGCAAGCCAGATCGTACATCCTGTATTACAACAAACTATAGAAGAACTTTATCTTGATTGCCGGGATAGCGGAGAAGTGTATATATTCAACGCAGATGAACAGGACAACGCCGTATAAGTACATCTGCATTGAAGGCAATATCGGATCAGGGAAGACAACCCTGTGCGAACTCATTTCCAATACGTATCCTGCGCGGTTACTGCTGGAACAATTTGATGACAATCCATTTCTCCCTTTTTCTATCAGAATCCGGAGCGCTATGCATTTACAGTAGAATTATTTTTTATGGCTGAGCGTCATAAACAATTGTCGCAGATCACACTTCAACATGATTTATTTTATGAATTTACGGTAGCAGATTATTGTTTTTGGAAGACATTGATATTTGCCCGAAAAAATCTTGATGAAAAAGAATACAAACTTTTTCAGCGATTATTTTCTATGCTTAACGCTACTTCACCTAATCCTGATTTACTGATCTATCTGCACAGGACGCCTAAAAAATTACTGCAACAAATTCATTTGCGTGATCGTGGTTATGAGAGTGGCATTACGGCTCAATATCTCCAGATGATACAGGATTCTTATTTTGAATTTTTTTATAGTCAACCCTCCTACCCTATTGTCATCGTCGATATTGAAGATCTGGATTTTGTCAATGATGCATCACATCTTGAGGAAGTGGAGAAAATTATTTTCAAAGAATACCGGCCGGGTTTACATCGGATCAGTCTGAGATTGTGAATTGTGAATTGTGAATTGTGAATTGTGAGATGTGAGATGTGAGATGTGAGATTCTTATAGTTATACTAAGGTTCGTGAGACGTGAGGCGTGAGTTGCTTCTTGAACTGCTTATGATATCTTCGCGCTTAACCATTTGTAAGATTCAATTTCCAGTAGCCTTCAATTGTGGCTTTCACGCGGATGGAATGATCGATAAAAATTATCTCCTGAATTGTAATATCAGTGACGAGTACAGATGCATTACCTGTATTTGGAATTGGAAATAAGGTTGGATCTTTTTTGATTTTCGCAAGTTGTTCCGAAAATAATTGATTTGCCTTCTCTTCGATTTTCTTGTCCAATTTTCCATCTAAAAAAAGCCTGGCAAGCCATCCTTTGCTTTTGAGGATGAGATTTTTGCTTTTGGTTTGAAATTTTACATCTTCGATTTGAAGGTATTGCCGGACAGGATCCCATAACGGATGAGATGCTACTTCAATAGATGATCCTTCATTCTCCTGAATATTGGCAGTTTAAATTGAGCAAGCCTCCTTCAAGACTCATCTTAAGGTTCGTCAGATGGATATTATCATCGATCGGAACGATGATTTGTTTCTCATCAAGAAAGCTGTTTATCCATGATTCTTCGATAAGAATTTCGACCCTAAGGGCGGAGCCATCAATTGGTAGTGAATCAAGTTCAACTCCATTCATAGTTAAATGTCTATTTTTCAATCCAAAATTATCATTACTCCAGTCATGAAATTCAAAATAATACTACCCTTACTGTTGGTCATTCTCTCGATAACAACAATATATGGCCAGCGAAAAAAGATTATCCCGCCAACCTTCACGCCCGTAGACTCTTCATTATTCAGAGGTCTTGAATGGCGCAATATAGGGCCTTTCAGAGGCGGTCGCTCCGCTGCAGTCACCGGAGTAAGGGGTAAGCCAAGCCTTTATTATTTTGGATCAACGGGTGGCGGCGTATGGCGCACCAAAGATGGAGGGCAATCCTGGGAGAATATCTCGGATGGATTTTTTGGCGGAAGCATCGGTGCTATCGAGGTAGCACCATCTGATGCAAATGTCATCTATGTCGGAGGAGGAGAAGAAACCGTGCGTGGCAATGTGTCCTCCGGATCCGGTATGTGGCGCAGCACAGATGCCGGACAAACATGGCAACATATCGGTCTTGAAAATTCAAAACAAATTCCAAGAGTCAGAGTAGATCCTCACAATCCTGATATCGTTTATGCCGCGGTACTGGGTGATTTATACAAAGACACAAAAGAAAGAGGTATCTACAAATCAGTCGATGGAGGAAAAACATGGCGACAAACCCTTTTTGTCAATGAAAGAGCAGGGGCTGTAGATTTAATTATTGATCCCAACAATTCACGCATACTTTATGCCTCTACATGGAGGGTACATAGAAGTCCTTATGAGCTCAGCAGCGGCGGTGAAGGATCATCTCTTTGGAAAAGTAAAGACAGTGGTGAAACATGGCAAAATATTTCTTCTGCTTCCGGCCTCCCAAAAGGAACATGGGGTATCTCCGGCATTACAGTTTCACCTGTCAACAGCAATCGGTTATGGGCTATCATCGAAAACGAAGATGGTGGAGTGTTCAGATCAGATGACAGCGGAAAAACATGGACCAAAACTAATTCAGATCGCAATCTGCGACAACGTGCATGGTACTATTCCCGTATCTATGCTGATCCATCTTCCGAAGGTGTAGTATATGTTGTCAATGTGTCTTATCACAAATCAAGTGATGGCGGAAATTCATTCTCTTCTTACGGCGCCAGTCATGGCGACCACCATGATCTTTGGATAGATCCTGATAATCCTCAACGCATGATCATCGGTGATGACGGTGGTGCTCAGGTCAGTTATGATGGGGGAGAAAACTGGTCGACATATCACAATCAACCTACAGCACAAATCTATCGCGTCACGACAGACAATCATTTTCCATATCGCATCTATGGTGCGCAGCAGGATAATAGTACAGTCAGAATATCCAGCAGGACAGGAGGTGGAACAATCGGAGAAGATGATTGGGAATCAACAGCAGGATGTGAAAGCGGATGGATAGCTGTTGACCCTTTGAATGATGATGTCGTCTATGGTGGATGTTACGATGGTGTCATCGATAGGCTTGATCATAAGACAGGTTTCAGTCGCAATGTGGATGTATGGCCTGATCTTCCTATGGGTCATGGTGCTGAAGGAAGTAAATATCGGTTTCAATGGAATTTTCCGATATATTTTTCACCTCATGATCCAAAGAAATTATATGCGGCATCAAATTATTTGCATGTGACTACTGATGAAGGTCAAAGTTGGAAAACGATCAGTCCTGATCTGACTCGAAATGATACTGCCAAATTGAAACCATCAGGAGGTCCAATAACGAAAGACAATACATCTGTAGAATATTATTGCACAATATTTACGATTGCCGAAAGTCCACGTGTCAAAGATTTGTTATGGGTAGGAAGTGACGATGGGCTCATTCATGTCACAAAAGATGGAGGTAAATCATGGCAGGATGTCACTCCTGCTTTTTTGCCAAAATGGATCATGATCAATTCAATAGAACCGGATCCACATCTGGACGGAGGATGCTATGTCGCGGCTACGATGTACAAATCAGGAGATTACAAACCTTATTTACTTCGGACAAAAGATTATGGACAAACATGGCAACTCATCACAACAGGTATTGATTCAAATCATTTTACGCGTGTCATCCGATCTGATCCGAACAGCAAAGGAATTCTCTATGCAGGAACGGAGGCAGGAATTTACATAAGCTTCGATGATGGCGATCATTGGCAAACTCTGCAATTAAATTTGCCTATAGTGCCTGTTACAGATCTGACGATAAAAAATAACAATCTGATCGCTGCGACGCAAGGCAGAAGTTTCTGGATACTGGATGATCTCAATCAGCTAAGACAATTGAAGCCAACGACTCCAAAGGAATTGACTGTTTATCAACCGGAGGATTTTTACCGGATGACAGGATATTCCGGAAAGAGCACCGTAGAAGGAACAAATTATGCAGGTGGTCTGAATGTATATTACTTTTTACCTGACTCACTAAAAAAAGATGACACTTTAGCGATAACAGTTTTCACTTCGGCAGGAGATACGATTGTGTCTTATAGCTCAGCACCTAAAGAGAAAAATGAAAAGCTCACGCCGAAGAAAGGCATGAACAAATTCAATTGGAATCTGCAATACAAACCTGCCGTCGGATTTGAGGGAATGATTCTTTGGGGAGGTGGTCTTTCAGGACCAAGAGCTGTTCCAGGAAGTTATGCAGTCGAGTTCAATTATAATCACAAGCTTATCCGGAAATCTTTTACAATCCTACAAGATCCCAGATCCAAAGCCACAACTCAGCATTACACTCTTTATCATGAATTTGTAATGGAAGTAAGTAAAAAAATGACAGAAGCCAATAAAACTATCATTATCATCAGGGATATCAGGCAACAATTAAAAAATTATATGGAGCGAGTTCCAAAAGAAGATGAGTTGAAAAAAGAGATTGGAAAAATAGACAGTGTGATGACAAAAATTGAGGAGGCTTTGTATCAGACTAAAAACAAAAGCGGGCAAGACCCTTTGAATTATCCGGTACGACTTACAGATAAGTTAGCATACCTGAAAAGTATAATGGGAAGTGGCGAATATCCTCCGACAGAACAAGCCTATGACGTGAGGAAAGAATTGGAAGCTGAAATTGATGTTCAACTGGCATTGTTTGAAAAAGTAAAAAATGAGATGATTCCGGTCTTCAATCAAATGATTCGTGATAAGCATATTGATGCGATCATTTTGAAAAAAGGCTAAGGCAAATAAGGCTAAGGCAAATAAGGCTAAGGCTAAATAGGCTAAGGCTAAAGAATCTAAGAAAAAAAGGCTAAAAAAAAAAATAGGCTAAGGCAAATTATCATTGTTCTTGTTTTGAAATTAAGATTCCTTTGCCTTCTCCTTTGCCTTCTCCTTTGCCTTCTCCTTTGCCTTCTCCTTTGCCTTCTCTTTTTCCCTACTTTGCCCGTGATATATTACTTTTGCGGCATATATGAATGGTTATGCAGGAAACTGAACAGGTGGTTGATTTTAAGGTTGCCAGCCAATTAGGGCTTTCTAAGGATGAATTCGATCACATATGTGATGTCCTGGGCAGGGAGCCAAACTTTACAGAATTGAGCATTTACTCAGTTATGTGGAGTGAACATTGCTCTTATAAAAATTCAATTAAATATCTAAAGACACTTCCAAGAGATGGTGGCCGTCTTCTCGTCGCAGCAGGTGAAGAAAATGCCGGATTGATTGATATTGGGGACGGGATTGCCTGTGCATTTAAGATTGAATCACACAATCACCCCTCTGCGATTGAGCCTTATCAAGGAGCTGCGACAGGAGTGGGTGGAATTCACCGTGATATTTTCACAATGGGTGCAAGACCTATTGCTGCACTCAATTCTCTTCGTTTCGGAGATCCCTCATCTGCTCACATGCGACACTTGGTAAAGGGCGTAGTCAGTGGAATCGGTGATTACGGCAATTGTCTTGGCGTCCCGACAGTGGGTGGAGAAGTTTATTTTGATCCTTGCTATCAGCAAAATATTCTTGTCAATGCCATGTCTGTTGGCATTGTCAAAATAGGAGAAACTGTATCTGCATGTGCTGATGGGCCCGGCAATCCGGTTTTTATTGTTGGTTCTGCTACAGGTAGAGACGGTATCCACGGAGCTACGTTTGCCTCTGCGGATCTGACAGAAGATTCTGCGGAGGATTTGCCTGCAGTTCAGGTGGGAGATCCATTCCAGGAAAAATTACTTCTTGAGGCTTCACTTGAGATCATCAAAACAGGTGCTGTAGTCGGAATGCAGGACATGGGTGCTGCCGGGATCACATGTTCAACTTCAGAAATGAGTGCCAAGTCAGGAACCGGCATGCGGATCAACCTCGATCTTGTGCCGACACGTCAAAAAAATATGCATGCCTGGGAGATCCTGCTGTCTGAAAGCCAGGAGCGTATGCTTGTTGTCGTTGAGAAAGGAAAAGAATCAGAAATCCTGAAGGTATTTGACAAATGGGATCTCGAATGTTCTCAGATAGGTGAAGTAACTAATTCAGGAAGACTGGAATACTACAGACACGGTGAAAAAGTAGCTGATGTCCCTGCACATTCACTTGTACTCGGAGGTGGTGCCCCTGTCTATGATCGCGAATACAATCGTCCAACATACATGGATCAGATCAAAGCATTTGATCCACCAAAGAAATCTCTCGCTGAATTAGTCGGCATTGCAAAAAAAATAATTTCTTCACCCAATGTAGCTTCAAAGCGATGGGTGTATGAGCAATATGATCACACTGTAAGAACAGGAAATACAAATACAAACGAGCCTTCTGATGCTACAATCATAAGGCTCAAAGATTCTGACAAATCACTTGCTGTCACCGTCGACTGCAATAGCGCATATGTTTATGCCGATCCGTACAAGGGAGCATTAATCGCAGTTTCAGAGGCTGCAAGAAATATAAGATGTTCTGGTGCGATTCCATTGGGTGTTACAAATTGTCTCAATTTTGGAAATCCGTATAATCCTGAGGTATACTATCAATTTGTGAATGCACTAAAAGGGATGGGTGATGCGTGCAGGAAATACAATACACCGGTGACAGGTGGAAATGTGAGCTTTTACAATCAATCTGTTTTAAAGGACAAGACTGAACCCGTTTTCCCTACACCCACTATTGGCATGGTCGGATTGCTGGAAGATCCTAAATTGAGGACGACAATTCCTTTCAAAAAAACAGGCGATATCATTGTTCTCCTAGGGCCATTGCCCTTGAATGCACATAGCTCTGTCTATGTGCGTGAGATCCTTGATAATCGTTTGACACTTTGTCCTGACTTTGAGCTTGAGATGGAATATAAGGTTCAGATGATGATGACAGATCTTATCCATCGATCTCTGATCCAGGGGGCACATGATGTATCTGAAGGGGGGCTTTTCACTACTTTAATGGAAAGCGCCATGGCTGGGAGACTTGGATTTTCAGTTTCGATCCCGAATGAAAGCCGTGGAGATATATTTCTATTTAGTGAAAGCCAGAGCCGCATCGTCATTTCTGTTTCTTTAGAAAACTTTAAGACTATTGAGGACCTCGCTGATAAACAAGGCATCCCATTCCTTCGTTTAGGTGTTGTGACTTCGTCGAGTTTGTCAATAGAAGGAATGGATTTAGGGCATTTATCAGAATGGAATAACCTTTATCAAAACACGTTATCAACGATTCTCGACCAATAAACATTCAATCAAATATTGCACTATGAAAAATCTGACATTCGGTCTTTTTATTCTTTGTATTACGAGTATTGCTTCCTGTGGAGCAGTATCTTCCAAAGGGACCAATATCACAGGCACCATTTCTGATGCACCCAACATGAAGGTGTTTTTTGATAAAATGGGTACTAATAACAATACTACTGTTCTTGCTCAAACCGATACGGATGATAAAGGGAACTTTACCATGAAAGTGGAAGAGCCCCTTAAAGAAACCATTTACAGGTTGCGCATTGGGGCAGGTAAAGTCGCGCTGATCATCGAGGATGAGACGAATAATTTAACGATCAAAGGGACATTGGATGGCATGAGAAATTATGATGTCAGCATCACAGGCTCTGAAAGCGCTAAAGATTTTGCTCAGGCCATGAATCTTCTTTCTTTGGGACGTCTGACTGCAGATGATGTCAAAGATTATATCACCAACACAAAATACCCTCTCGCCGGTATGCAGATGGCCATGAATGCATTTGGCAACCGGCCTGAATTCTTCGAAATGCATAAGACAGCTGCTTCTTTGCTCACCAAGAAATATCCAACAAGCGAGTACGTGACTGATTACACCAATTTTGCTTTTGCCTTACAACAATCCGCGATGCAAAGTGGGGGTGGTGGAGAAGCTATCCAAGTAGGTATGGCTGCGCCGAATATTTCCTTAAAAAGCCCTGAAGGCAAAAGCTATTCTTTGGCTGACTTGAAAGGCAAAGTAGTTTTACTTGATTTTTGGGCTTCTTGGTGTGGACCATGCAGAAAGAATAATCCACATGTCGTAGAGGTATATAACAAATATAAAGACAAAGGATTTACAGTATACAGTGTGTCATTGGATGGAATCGATGAGCGAACCAAAGCCCGTTTCCCATCTGATGAGCAGTACAAGTCAGGAATGGAACAATCTAAAAAGAGTTGGATCAACGCTATACAGACTGATCAATTGAATTGGCCTTATCATGTCAGTGACCTGACAAAATGGGATACACAAGCTGTGCGAGAGTATGGCGTAACGGGAATCCCTAAAACCTTTCTGATCGACAGGCAGGGTAAGATTGCGGCTGTGAATCCTAGGTTTGATCTTGAGGAACAGCTCCTGAAAATATTATAGATTCTGGAATTTTTCGATACTCCGGAAATGAAAAAAGGTGGGCAATCTGTCCACCTTTTTTATTTTAAAAACCTTCGAATGAGGTTTACATTTTTACAATCTTGCAATGGATGTCATGCTTTTTTGTGAGTCGCTCAGCGAAAGCATATTGACCGGAAGGAGCCATCAGAATTAAACCACCGTTACGCGCTTTACCAAGCATGCTCAGCAATTTCCACTTACTGACGGTTCTTTCAACTTCGCCATCTTTACGGACGACTTCAATGTACCATCGACCATTTCGTTTAAGAGCTGTAATATCCGGAACGACCCTGTCCTCACTTTCCTTATTACTAAGAGCTGAGGGGGTCTCAAAACCATCAATATTAGCCTTAACCTCTGTGTAGCCACCACGGCTAACGAAGGAGTCCAAAATCTTTTTAATCAGGTCATCATCTTTACTCATAGGCAAGGCTACGGATTCCATCATATACTACTTTTTGGATAGAAGGAGGGGCACAAATATAACAATTTGATTATCAAGGCAAAAGTTAGCTGAGGAATTTTTTTAAAAGTTGATCTTAATATCCACCTTCATTCCAAAGTAAAGCCTTGATTATGAGCCCTTCTGCTACGAATAGTACAATCCGGCATAAATATCTAAATTTTTTCCTGGTTCCACCTAAATTGTAAAATTGACATCGGCAGGAATGCTCCATTCCTCTTGTTTTGATTGAATTGGACCCATTTATTTATTTGGAAATCACCCCACTAAAAAAAAAGCCGCCCGGATAGGCGGCTTTAAAAAGACTATTAAAATCTCACCCAATGCGTTATTTACTAAGTGCTTCCTTTACCTCAGCAACCATCTGTGAGGCTTTTTGCTGAAAATCAGCCCAGCCTTCAGCGGTAGCAGCACCTACTTTTGTAGAAAGAGTTTCCAGCTCAGTCTTTTGCTTACGCAGAATATCCAGCTTGACATTGATCTCAGGCTTAGCTTCTTCTGCTGCACTTGTCAATTGATTTTCAACTTCAGTGATTTTAGTGTTTACAGAGGTCTGCAGCTCAGTAATGTTTTTGACAAGCTCTGCCTTAGATGCCTGCATTGCACTTTCTAATGCAGTAGCATCTGCACTTTGATCACTCTTAGAATTGTCTTTACATGCTACAAATCCTATAGACAGGAGCATGATCAGGGAAAAGAACTTAATGATTTTCATACTTTAGTTTGTTTGAATAAAAGGGTTAGAAAAATCGCGTCAATGATTACTACAGTCGCGATACGTCAAATAACGAATGATAACCTGGTAAGTTTTATTTATATATATAAATTACAAAAAATCAGTGTAAATCGTGATTGCTCTTCTCCATTTACTAATGTAAAACCCTGAGTTCCGGATCAAAAAGAAGTAAATCCTTGCAGATGATCCCGGAGAACCCTTATAGTAGGGTCATGAATGATATACCGATTGTCATCCATAAGCTCATGTACCCGGCTGATAGGCAGAAGTCGGGGAAATATGATGCTTTTTAAGTGAATAAGAACTGCGGCAAGATGATCAAGACCTCTTATATTACCTGATCTGCCGTTGGTGACGCCGATCAGCGCCGATTTCTTGAATGCAAATGATTCTTCGCAATTGCGAACTGATATCGCATCTATGAACAATTTGAGAACACCCGGGTAGCTGCCGTTATATTCCGGACTGATCCAGATAAATTTTTCAGCAGGGATAATCATTTGATCCTGTATTTCTTTCAATTTTTCAGGCATAGATTGCTCTGAGTAAGGATCAACATGTAAGATTTCAACCGGCAGGTCCTGCATACTTACATACCCTACCGGGCCATCGTAAATCGTATTTATTAAGTCGCGAATCTGCCTGGCAATATATTCTGTATTGCTATCAATCCTGTTCGTTGCCTGTATTATTGTAATCATGGTAAAAGAATAACGATGGACTATTACATGGACAAGCGAACAATTGTTTAGCCTTTAGACGTATTTTTGCGCCCCTGTATCCCGGCAAGTACATTTCAAAATACTTGCTTTTGATCATAACCAAGTCATTTTAGGCAAGATAGATAAGACCAGTGTGAGTAAAATTGTAGCTATAGCAAATCAGAAAGGAGGTGTTGGTAAGACGACGCTGGCAATTAATATGGGGGCCTGCCTTGCAATCCTTGAAAAAAGGATTTTACTTGTGGATGCGGATCCACAGGGCAATTGTAGTTCGGGACTAGGTATGGAGGTAGTAAGCGGTCAACCTTCTATTTATGATTGTATCATCAATAACATACCCGCATCTGAGGCCATACGTCCCACTGCCACTCCTAACTTGTCAATTCTTCCTTCGCATATTGATCTCGTAGGAGCGGAGCTCGAACTTGTCTCCAGGTTGCGCAGAGAGTATGTCCTTCAAACTATTCTGGCCAAAGTCCGAGATGAATATGATTATATATTGATCGACTGTATGCCCTCCCTCGGACTGCTCACCGTCAATGCAATGACCGCTGCAGATTCTATTCTGATCCCTATCCAATGCGAAATATACGCGCTGGAGGGCCTTCAGAAACTAAAGAATACGATAAGCCTTGTAAAAGATCACCTGAACCCAAATCTAAGGATAGAAGGGATCGTTATGACTATGTACGACAGCCGCCTGCGACTAGCCAATATGATCCTTGAGGAAGTGCGGACGAATATAACTGACCCTGTGTTCCAGACGATCATTCATAGGAATAGCAAGATCAGTGAATCGCCCAGCATGAAAGCACCCGTCATCATGTATGATGCTGCCAGTACAGGAAGTATGAATTTCCTTCAGTTGGCGATGGAATTTTTGAAAAAGAATAATGACGAACAGAAAAAGTAAAAAGTAATCGGTAAAAAGTAATCAGTAATCAGTAAAATATAGTTCCTAATTTACTAGGTTTTCGAAAATCGAAAATCGAAAATCGAAAATCGAAAATCGAAAATCTAAAATCTAAAATCTAAAATCTAAAATCTAAAATCTAAAATCATTTCTTCTTGGCTAAAGAGACAAATAAAATGCAGATTGGTAAGGGGATCAGAGCCCTTTTAACCAATATTGAGGAAAGGGGAACAGCGCCCACAGTGCCTGAGCTTCGCGAGATATCAAGAGATACGCTTGAAATACCTGTTGATGCAATTGAAATAAACCCATTTCAACCCAGAAAGGATTTTGATGAAGCCAGCCTGCAGGAATTAGCACAATCCATTCGTGTTCACGGCATCATACAGCCACTCACGATCCGCAGGATGAGTGAGGGTTCATATCAATTGATTTCAGGTGAAAGACGATTGCGTGCTTCTAAACTAGCCGGGCTGAAGTCAGTTCCTGCATACATCAGACTGGCGAATGATCAGGGCATGCTTGAAATGGCCATCGTTGAGAATATTCAACGCGAAGATCTGAATGCTATTGAAATGGCATTTAGTTTACAACGCCTTATTGACGAATGTAAGTTGACGCATGAGGAATTATCCCAACGGGTTGGTAAGCAAAGAAGTACTGTCACCAATTTTCTCCGGCTCTTAAAATTGCCACCACAAATTCAACAGGCCTTGCGAAAAGATGATATTTCGATGGGTCACGCCCGTTCGATCGCTAGCCTTGAGGATATAAGTGCGCAATTGATGGTGTTGGGTGAAATCATGTCGAAGGGTCTTAGTGTCAGAGATACAGAAAAATTGGTTTCGAAATATCTTGACACATCACCCGGCAAAAAAGATAAAAAAGCAAAGTCTTATAAAAGCGATGCTTCAAGTCGTAAATCAGCAGACCTAAATCAGATTCAACAACAGTTACGCTCTATGCTTGGCGTACAGGTTGCTTTACACTATAAGGACAATGGCACAGGACACATTCAGATTCCATTTAAAAGTGATAAGGAACTGAATTATATACTCGATCTTCTGGAAGGAATCGATCAGGAATCTTGAACGCTAATTATGTCTTTAGATCGTTTACTAAACTGATGAAAGTCATTTTCATATTTATTGTCGTTTTAGGATCGCTCATTTCTGATGGCACTCTTCATGCACAATCCGTCGAGGATAGCACAGGGGTTGTCGAAACAACTTCTCATATAAAGAAGGGTTCAATATTCAAAGGTCGTCCCGGAAAATCAATGTTGATGAGCCTGGTCATACCGGGATCAGGACAGATTTATAATAAAAGCTATTTGAGGGTCCCGTTTGTATGGGGAGCTGTAGGCGGTGTCGGTTGGTTGATGATATACAATACGAGGGAATACAGATGCCTCCGTGATGCTTATATCCACAAGATCGATGGCACTCCATATACACCTACCAAATGTTCCAAGACGCTTAAGGCAAATATTCCCCTTTATACTGATGCTGCTACCATTCGGCTCGTTCGAGACCAGGCGAATAAAAACAAACAGGCTTCTATTGTAGGATTCGCCTTTGTATGGTTATTAAATGGTGTCGATGCCTTCGTGGATGCTCATCTGAAAGACTTTGATATTGATGAAGACCTTTCATTTAACATTGAGACCCGGATGGGGGATGATCCGAATGCACCGATGAAGGTGGGTCTGTATGTTCAATTCTGATCATTTTCAAATTCATGTATTTAGTTTTTCTGGAATGTATTTAAACTTTTTATTATATTAGTCAGGAATTATTGATCCTTTTACCTAAATTTTTTGAGCATGAACTCATCTAAAAATTTAGTTCTCCTTCTCTTAGGGCTATTCATCTTCGGTTGCCACAGCGATGATTCCAAAAACACCTATACGATTAAGGGGAAAGTCGGAAATGGCTACGCAATTTTTGATCCTTTCATGACCGATTCTCTTTTAACAGCAAAGTACATCACACGGGTAAACCTGATATCCGGAGATCAGATCATAGCTTCAACCACAGATGATGAATTTGAATTCACAAATCTTGAAGAAGGGAAATCGTATATGGTGGTTCCTCAATCCATAAAAAAAGGTTTTATGGGGACTACAGCAATCGATTTTGTGATCATCAGGAAATTTACGGAGGGCATTGATGAGTTAAATACATGGCAGAAAAAAATGGCTGCAGACGTCAATCTGGACAATCACATCAATCAGGCCGATTTAGATTTGGTTTATGATTGCCTCCTCAATACACCCTGTACAGCTACATCGTTTAGATTTGTCACTGATAATTTTGATGGAAATGGTGTTGGCTTTATTGATCAATTTCTTATCCCTAATTTGAATGCGAATACAGAAGTCAATTTTTTACCTATCGCGCTTGGTGATGTGAATAGATCTTTCTGATTGAAATATTCAGCCAATTTTAATAAAACTGTTTTTAATCTTAACCCATTTGACCATGAACAAAAGTTTATTAATGGTGATGATAGTGTTGCTTCTATCAGCCTGTGCAGCGCCAGAAGAAATACATCAGTTTTTTACGATCAAGGGTAAAATCACGTACGATGGAAATGTAGTCAATATCAACGATTTTACTGTTTTGTTGATGTCCAATCAGACCGTTATCGCATCTTCAAATGAAGAAGAATTTTCATTCACAGGATTAGAAGCAGGCAAAGACTATACGGTGGTTCCTCAATCCACAGACTACAGCCACAATGGAATTACAACACTTGATTGGATCCGTGTCGAAAAATACATTAACCAGGAAATCAGATTAAATTCTTTACAGCGATTGGCTGCAGATATGAATAAGGATAATATCATTGATGAAACGGATAGGTTCATCATGCGTAATTGTATAGTTGGAACCGGACCATGCCCTTCGTGGCGTTTTGCATCAGCCGACTATGATGGCCATGGTACAGGATATGTAGATCAATATGTAGCCTCAAATCTCAGTAGTGATATTGAAGTAAATTTTGTTCCTGTTAAAATAGGTGACGTAAATTATACCATTCATTTCTAACGAATTCTAAAGATTTTCAATTCGCCAAAAAGACAAAAGGTTGTCCGCAGTCTGAGACTACGGACAACCTTTTGTCTTTTTGCTTTGTAATTTCTTATTATTCTTTAGGACTCCATCCTTCCTTTAGTGATACGGTTTGATTGAATACGAGATGTCCCGGTTTTGAATCTCTGTCTACTGTAAAATATCCGTGCCTGATAAATTGAAAGCTGTCACCATCAACAGCATCAGCAAATGCAGGCTCAAGCCTGATGTTTTTTATCACTTTTTGTGATTGTGGATTTACTTTGCTCATGAAATCCGAACCTTCATCCATTGGATTTTCTGCTGTAAACAATCGTTCGAACATTCGCACTTCACCACTGATGGCAGAAGATTCATGAACCCAATGCAGTGTACCTTTTGCTTTTATTCCACTTGTATCAGAACCGCTCTTTGAATCAGGATAATAATTGCAATGCACTTCAGTCACTTCTCCGGTGGTTTCATCTTTTATCACTTCCTGACAGGTGATGATGTACGCACTCTTCAGCCTGACTGTTGCTCCGGGAGCAAGTCTGAAGTATTTTTTAGGCGGATCCAACATAAAATCTTCACGTTCGATCAAAATGACTTTTCCGAATGGGATATCACGTTCTCCAGTTGATTCATTTTCCGGATTATTTTCAGAAGGCAATAATTCAGTCTGCCCCTCCGGATAATTGGTGATCACAACTCTGATGGGATCTAAAACTACCATACGTCTCAAGGCAGTCTGATTGAGCTCATTACGGACACAGGACTCAAGAAGCTCGATTTCAATCCAGTTATCACGCTTAGCAATACCTACTTTTTCACAGAATATTCGAATGGCAGCAGCAGGGTAACCACGTCTCCTCACTCCACTGATCGTCGGCATCCTTGGATCATCCCATCCTGTCACAATTCCTTCATTGACCAATTGAAGTAGACGACGCTTAGATGTAATCATGAAATTGACATTCATCCGTGCAAATTCAATCTGACGACTGGGGAAGATGCCGAGCTTCTCAATGAACCATTCATACAACGGCCTGTGATGAATAAATTCCAATGAACAAAGAGAATGTGTGATGCCTTCAATGCTGTCACTTTGTCCATGCGCAAAATCATACATCGGATAGATACACCACTTATCACCGGTGCGATGGTGATGCTGACGTTTGATCCTGTATATCACCGGATCGCGCATATGCATGTTTGGCGCAGTCATGTCCACCTTTACACGCAGGACTCTTGCACCATCCGGAAATTCTCCATCTTTCATACGGACGAAAAGATCCATATTCTCCTCAACGGACCTGCTCCGGAAAGGACTCAATTTGCCTGGTTCATTTGGAGTTCCTTTTTGTTCGGCTATCTCTTCTGCAGTGCTATCATCCACAAATGCCAAGTCCTTCCTGATCAGATCAAGAGCATATTCATACAACTGATCAAAATAATCTGATGCATAATATTCCCTGTCTTCCCAATCATATCCTAACCAATGAATGTCACGCTTGATCGCATTGACATATTCAGTTTCTTCTGTAGCCGGATTTGTATCATCAAATCTCAGGTTAGTCTTACCCCCATATTTTTTGGCGATCTCAAAATTCAGACAGATTGCTTTCGCATGACCTATATGCAGGTATCCGTTAGGCTCAGGTGGAAACCTCGTGTGTACCCTACCCGCGTGCTTGCCATGCGCTATGTCATGTTCAATGATTTCTTCTATAAAATTGAGTGACTTCTGATCTTCCATTCTCCTATTTTGGATTTACGATTTACGATTTACGATTTGTTCAACCCTTTCAGGGTTGGAATTCTTTCTTTACTCTTAATCCCCGGGTTTCACCCGGGGCTATTAATGTATGATCCTTTCAGGATCAGATTTTATTCCTATTTCAAGTATTACATTAATAACTTAAATTTCACCAATTACAGCTTACTATCCAATCCTCACTATTCCTCACTATTCACTATTCACTACTCACTATTCACTGTTCATTACTCACTATTCACTATTCATTACTCACTATTCATTACTCACTATTCATTACTCACTATTCACAACTCATTATTCACAACTCACTATATACTACTCACTATTGCTCCCTTTTCTTTTACTGATCACTTCTTACTGAATACTGCTTACTGCTTACTGAATACTGCTTACTTTTTACTACATCCGATCCGGCATCTCTATTCCCAGCAGATCCATTGTATTCAGGATGTTTTCGCCGATGACACGGATGAGTTTCAAACGAAAGGACATGGCTGCTTCGGATTCGGCATGAAGTACTTTTACATCGTGGTAATAACGATGATATTCCTTTGCTAAAGCATATGCATAATTCGCAATGAGTGCAGGGTTATACTCTTTTACTGCTGAATCAATGATTTGTCTGCATTGACTAAGCATATTGAGCAATAGCTTTTCATCTTCTATCGGTTCATAGGTGTCATGACCAGAATTATTTTCTCCGGCTTTTCGCAGAATAGATTGTATTCGCACATACGCATTCTGAATATAGGGCCCCGTTTGCCCCTGTAAATCGACTGAAGCTTTCGGATCAAATATCATGCGTTTGCGTGGATCCACTTTGACAATGAAATATTTCAAAGCGGCCATGCCGATCTTCCGAATAATATCAGGATCATTGACTTCGCGTTCGGATGCAGCATCACTTGCCTCTTTGAGTACTACATCGATGAGATCATCCGCGTCAACTACATTTCCTTCTCTTGATTTCATTTTCCCTTCAGGAAGGTCTACCATGCCGTAGGACAGATGATACAATCCTTTTGCATAAGGAGCCCCATACGCGCCTATCATCGCAAATAAAGCCTGGAAATGATAATTCTGTTCATCTCCAACCACATAGACCATTCGTTCTGCACCAAATTCGTCATATCGTTTTTGCGCCGTACCTAAATCTTGTGTCATGTACACAGACGTACCATCCTTCCTGAGCAATAGTTTATGATCAAGTCCCTGTGATGTCAGATCAACCCAAATAGAACCATCATCCTTTTTATAAAAAACGTTACGCCTCACCCCCTCTTCGATAATATCTTTTCCAAGGAGATAGGTATCGCTTTCAAAATATAATTTATCAAATTCTACTCCGAGCTTTTTATACGTCTCTTCAAATCCGGTATAAACCCAGGAATTCATTTTCTTCCAAAGCTGAATCGTTTCTGGATCATGAGCCTCCCATTTCAAAAGCATTTCCTTTGCTTCTGCACCCAGTAGGCTATATAAATTGAAATACTGATTCTTATAATTTTTGAAAAATTCTTCTTCCGTTAATTCCTGTTCTTTGCGGGCTTCGAAAATTTCAAGGGCTTCAGCGGTTTGTTGCCAGGCTTTGTATTCTTTCGAAAATTCTTTTTCAAAACGTACATACCATTCACCTACGAAATGATCGCTTTTCATGCCTGCAGATTCAGGAGTCTGGCCTTCACCGAATTTATTCCAGGATAGCATGCTCTTACAAATGGCAATGCCGCGATCATTGACGATTTGTACTCTATTCACATTGTATCCTGCAGCTACAAACATTTTATATGTAGCCCATCCCAACAGGATATTGCGGATATGACCTAAATGGAGTGGCTTGTTCGTATTCGGAGAGGAAAACTCGACGAGGACCTTTTCCGGTGCATGTACTGGTTTCCAATAATCAGGTTCCCTGATCATTTCATCCAATACGGAAGACCAGTATGAAGATGAAAGTGAAATATTCAGGAACCCCTGTACCACTTCAGTGTCATTCACCCACGATCTAGCCTGCAGTATGTATTCACCAAGACTGGCAGCAATTTGAGGAGGTGATTGACGAAGAGCTTTGGCCAATGAAAATGTAACGAGCGTAAAATCACCTTTATGCTCTTTTTTGGTGGGCGTCACCAAAAGATCGCCGGGAGAGATATCAGCCTGATAAATCTCTTTGACGCCTTCTATCGCCACATTCACGATTTCCTTGAGTATATCTGTCATATAAGGGCGGCAAAGTTACGATCCTAAGCCAAAAAAGCTGAAAACACTTTGACCATACTGTCTTGCCTCCTTAAAACCCGGAATATCACTAAATTTTTTTTTGGATGGATGCTCCAAAACAAAAATCCCATCAGGTGCCAGAATTTTCGCTTCAAGTATGATTTTTGGAAATTCATCAAGGCCTTGCATATCATAAGGTGGATCAGCAAAAATATAGTTCCATTGAGAATCCGCTTTCTTAATAAATGAGAACACATCTGCCTGAACTGTAGTAATGGGCAGGTCCATTTCTTTTGCAACAGATTTTACAAATCTGGTGCTTTCGCGATAGCGATCTACATATGTAATATCCATGCATCCCCTTGAAGCTAATTCAATAGCATGAATTCCGGTGCCTCCAAAGAGATCCAATGCTCTCGTAACTGAATAATCGAGTCGATTGTCAAGGATATTGAAAAGTGCCTCTCGGGCGAAATCTGTTGTTGGCCTGACCGGCCAGTTATTCGAAGGTATTTGGATACGTCTTCCCTTCCATTGACCGCCTATGATCCGCATGGTTTGTATTGAGACCTGAGGACATGTAATGAAGGCAAGGATAATCGATTCTCAATTTTTAAAATCGAATCACCGGGCAATTCAAATAAACCCGGATAATCTTCCAACGTGACTGCCCAATTTGCATCAGCTCTAAGCATCCGGCTACAGGCAGTGGAATAATAGTATAAATCACCCTGCTCCCTGATGAGAAAATTTTTTGAGAAGATGAGTTTACTATTTTTTTCTGCAAGCAAAATCAGCGTATCACGGATTAAGGTCAGGTACAATCGAATCTTATCTTTTTCAGGGGGCACATACTGCGTTGAAAAATTATGCCATAGGATAGTGGCGAGGTGATGACAGCCCAGATTAGAATAATATTCTTTCAGCATCGCCAACGTTTGAGTGGGAAGGCTATAACAGATCACTGCATCATTTTCTGATGAATCTGTGCTTAGGGAATCCCCAGCTCTCATTCTCAGATATCGTGATGCTATTTCACCCAATATTCCCTGGTCTGCGTAGTGCCGGGAAACAGAAAAATTCGGACGGTCAAGAACAATGATTTCAACGCAGGAAAATGAATCCATCAATGTAGGGTGTTCAAGAAGTGCCAGATCCAATGATTGTGAAATCTGCTCTTCAAAGAAAATACTGTCGACGTTGAAAGAAGCCTGCCAACCTGGTCTTCCTTTTGACACATCCTCTGACATATTGAGACTGACCCTGTTTTGGGACAGAACAATGATAAGTTCAGGTTGAATGGCTGCAGTTGACATTAAAGATCAGGGGATTAAACCCTTATTCTGTTATGATATAGCAATGATAAGGATTATTTCAGGCAAAAATCTACTCCTTTGGACTTGCTAAAACTGTTCCGAAAAAGGGGCAATACTCAATTGGGGCATATAAATCTTAATTTTGGCGTATGAATATCTCCTCTGCACGGCTTCTTGCTATTGAGTCTTCATGTGATGATACGTCTGCTGCAGTGCTGCAGGATGGTCTGATCTTAAGCAATATTGTCTCAAGCCAGGCGATTCATGCGAAGTATGGTGGGATTGTCCCGGAAGTGGCTTCAAGGATGCACCAGGAAAATATAACGCTCGTCGTGGATGCGGCTTTGCTGAAAGCCGGGGTTGAACTCTCTTCCATGGATGCTATTGCCTGTACTGCAGGTCCTGGTTTATTAGGTTCACTGACGGTTGGAATTAGTTTTGCAAAAGCATTGGCACTCAGCCTTGATATTCCTTTCATTTCAATCAATCATATGAAAGCTCATGTGCTTTCGCATTTCATTGATGACCCCAAACCAGCATTCCCTTTTTTGTGTCTGACCGTATCTGGTGGACATACGCAAATCGTTTTGGCTAGAGATTATAATGAAATGGAAGTGCTGGGTCAGACACGCGATGATGCTGCAGGAGAAGCATTTGATAAATCCGGAAAAATAATTGGTCTTTCCTACCCTGCCGGACCGGAAATAGATCGATTGGCTTCATTAGGGAACCCGGTTTATCCTTTTCCTATTCCGCAAATTGATGGTCTTGATTTTAGTTTTAGCGGATTGAAAACGGCGATCATGTATTTCATCAGGGATGAAGTAAAAAAGAATCCGGATTTTATCACTCAACATCTCAATGATATTTGTGCCAGCATTCAACATGCAATTGTTGAAATACTAGCGCGCAAAATCCTTACTGCTTCAAAGCATTATGGTATCAATGAAATCGGAATTGCTGGTGGTGTCGCAGCCAATTCCGGTTTGAGAAAAAGATTTACAGAATTAGGGAAAGAACACAAATGGAATTTATATTTCCCTGCGATGCAATATTGTACTGACAATGCAGGAATGATTGCTATTGCTGGCTATTATCAATATCTCGAGGGAAATTTTTCATCATTGGATACTGCTCCTTTTGTGAGAGGAATGGATTAAAAGGGTAATCAGTATGCAGTATTCAGTAAAAAGTAAATAAAAAAAGGCGACAAGTAATACCTGCCGCCCTTTATCATCGAAAAAAGATTTCAATCATTAATTTTTATTATCCATCTCTTCAAATTCAACATCGGTCACATCTTCTGAGCTTTTATTGTTAGCGCCTCCATCTTGGGCATGGCCATCTTGTTGAGATGCGCCATCCTGTTGACCGGATGCCTGCTGAGCCTGGTAGATATCCTGACTTGCCGCCTGCCATGCTGTATTGAGACTTTCTAAAGCCGGATCAATACGATTGACATCTTTCGATTCATAAGCAGCCTTCAAAGTCGAAAGAGCAGATTCAATAGCAGTTTTCTTATCTGCCGGAATCTTATCTCCATAATCTTTCAATTGCTTTTCAGTCTGGAAGATCAATGCGTCTGCACTGTTGACTTTCTCGGCTTGTTCACGGGCGATGCGATCTGATTCAGCATTTGCTTCCGCTTCAGCTTTCATTCTCGCTACCTCTTCTTTTGACAATCCTGTACTCGCTTCAATTCTGATCGATTGTTGTTTTCCTGTTCCCTTATCTTTTGCAGATACATTCAGGATACCATTCGCGTCAATATCGAAAGTGACTTCAACCTGAGGCATTCCACGCGGTGCAGGTGGAATTCCATCCAGAATGAACCGGCCTACAGGTCTGTTATCCTTTGCCATCTTTCGTTCTCCCTGCAGAATATGAATTTCTACTGAAGGTTGATTGTCAGATGCCGTTGAATATACTTTTGATTTCTTGGTCGGAATCGTGCTGTTAGCTTCAATGACCGTATCATAGATTCCACCCATGGTTTCAATACCCATTGACAGTGGAGTAACATCAAGAAGCAATACATCCTGAACATCACCACTTAATACACCTCCCTGGATAGCGGCACCGATAGCTACCACTTCATCCGGATTCACACCTTTGCTTGGCTTCTTTCCAAAAAGGTCTTCTACTGCTTGTTGAATACGTGGAATACGTGTTGAACCACCGACAAGAATAATTTCGTCTATATCTTCTTTTTTGATACCTGCATCCCTGATTGCATCTTCACAAGGACGGATCGTACGCTGCACCAGCTCGGCAGATAATTGTTCGAACTTGGCACGTGTCAATTTGGTGTCAAGATGCTTAGGAACACCATCAACTGCGGTGATATAAGGCAAAGTGATACTTGTCTCTGAACTACCTGAAAGTTCAATTTTAGCCCTTTCAGCAGCTTCTTTAAGACGTTGTAGCGCCATTGGATCTTTTCTCAGATCTATAGCCTGGTTGCTCTTAAAGTCGTCAGCCAGCCAATCGATGATCACCTGGTCAAAGTCATCTCCTCCGAGGTGAGTATCACCATTGGTAGACTTCACTTCGAATACACCATCACCAAGCTCAAGGATCGAAATATCGAATGTTCCTCCACCAAGGTCATAGACCGCGATGGTCATGTCTTTATGCTTCTTGTCAAGACCATAAGCCAAAGCAGCCGCTGTTGGCTCATTGATAATTCTCTTGACAGTAAGTCCTGCGATTTCACCTGCCTCTTTAGTGGCTTGTCTTTGCGAATCATTGAAATAAGCCGGAACAGTGATGACTGCTTCTGTAACTGGTTGTCCCAGATAATCTTCAGCTATCTTTTTCATCTTCTGCAGGATAATAGCAGAGACTTCCTGAGGAGTATATTGACGGCCATCAATTTCAATTTTTACGGAGTCGTTTGGACCCGCTTTCACCGTGTATGGCATCCTGGTCGTCTCTTTAGAAACCTCATTATACCTTGACCCCATAAACCGCTTGATGGAAGAGACTGTCCTGCGGGCATTCGTTATAGCCTGACGTTTAGCAGGATCCCCTACTTTACGTTCTCCATTATCTAAAAAAGCAACAACCGATGGAGTTGTCCTTCTCCCTTCATCATTTGCAATGACTGTAGGTTCGCTACCCTCGATCACTGCGACGCAGGAGTTGGTCGTACCCAGGTCAATCCCTATTATTTTACCCATACGTTTAGTTTTTTATGATTTGTTCTAATACCTTAAATATGTTTCAAACACTTCTAATCAAGGCTTATGCCATGCGTATAAATCGCAAGTATTTATGACAAAAACAGGATTAGATGTCAGATGGTTGAAATCTTAACTGACAAATAGGCAGGGAGGGGTGTATTTATTGAAACTTCAATGCCTTTGTAAAACTACCGTTCTTCAGAGAATCGAGAGATTGAGTGGTGAGCTTAAAACCTGTATTATAAGAAACATTTCTTGAGGTAAATATACCAAGGCCTTCGGAGAGGTTAGTATATTTTGGTATATCCTGGGTACTGGTAAGACCACTATTGGCAAGGGCTATTTTAATAAAATCTTTAAGTTCAATTCCACCGCAATAAAGAACGATATCAATGCTATCAAACCGTCTGGTAGCCTCAAAATTTTCATTAATATTTGCTTTCAATGCCGAATAAAAATCTGCTCCGTCTATTTTGAATTCATTTACTTCAATGCTGTTTTCAATCGTCCATTCGACAGATTTGGGAATGTAAATATTCCCGGTTTCGGGTGATTTTTCAATATAATGGAAACGCATTTTCAGATCAAAGATGCCGGCATCATTGATTGCATTCCAATTGAAGATGAATAGCGTTTTTGGTTTGAACTGAAGCAGCTGGTCATGGCTTGGGTTTCGAAGAACCGGTTTAGGAAGAATTATGGTCTGAGCTATCACAATGGGTGAGCCGTCTCCTTTGTCCAATTGAAATTCATACTTTTCACCAATTGCGAGATTGATGACATTGTTTTTGATTTTAAAGAGGTAGTTAGGTGACGATGCAAAAACTCCGCTCTCCCTTGGATACCCTTCCAGATTACCATCCACTTTTTGGAGAGTGAAGACCTGTCCATTGTTAATCCTTTTAAGAGATACAGAAGCATTGGTATAGTATAAGGAATCAGGAATCAGGGCAATGTCGTACGCCGAGGTCGTCGGATCAAGGAAAGCTTTTTCAACCCTAATGTAGTGTGCCGTATCACTTTTGGACAATAATCCCCATACCACCGGAATATCCTTCCACTTATCTACGACTACGAGCTCGTTAGAACAGGCAGAAAATATAGAAATACCAATCAAAAGACCTAAAATCCACTTCATGGGGCGAAGGTAGAAAAAAAGGAGAAGGCGGAGGAGAAGGCGGAGGAAGATATGTCGGCTGGCAAACTGAATTAACCCTACCCTTTTATTATGATGAAGCCTTTTATCTTTGGTGAGTTAATACCATCACCTTAACCCGAAAGGGAGTCTTATCCATATGTCAATACACAGCAAAGCCAAAAGAATCACCACGCACACCCTTCATGAAATGAAGGAAGCAGGGGAAAAGATAGCCATGCTCACGGGATATGATTTTTCAATGGCCAGAATACTCGATGATGTCGGGATTGATATCATTCTGGTCGGGGACAGCGCTTCGAATGTGATGGCCGGACATGAAACCACTCTGCCCATTACACTTGACCAGATGATTTACCATGCGTCTTCTGTTGTTCGAGCTGTCTCTAAAGCTCTAGTAGTCGTTGATCTTCCCTTTGGATCCTATCAGGGGAATAGCAAGTTGGCCCTTGAATCAGCTGTGCGAATTATGAAAGAATCAGGCGCCCATGCTGTTAAAATGGAGGGAGGTGAAGAAATCGGGGATTCTATCAGCAGGATACTTTCCGCAGGTGTACCTGTCATGGGCCACCTGGGACTGACACCGCAATCGATCTATAAATTTGGTACTTATGTAGTCAGGGCCAAAGAAGAAGAAGAAGCGATGAAATTGAAATCAGACGCAATTCTTCTTCAGGAATTAGGATGCTTTTCTCTTGTACTTGAAAAAATCCCGGCCAACCTGGCAATGGAAGTCAGTCAATCTTTAAAAATTCCAACGATCGGTATAGGTGCCGGTCATGGTACAGATGGCCAGGTCCTTGTCGTCCATGATGCACTTGGGATCACCCATGATTTTCATCCCAGGTTTTTGAGACGTTATCTTAATTTGTACGAACAAATCCATACGGCAGTTGAAAATTATATCAAGGACGTCCGGTCCGGGGATTTCCCAAATGAAAATGAGCAATACTAAATTCACGTCCATTTTCTAATTCAAATAACAGCGTGTTGAAGCGAATTCTTCTGATTATTTCGGTGGCCATAATCGGCGTTGCGGCCTATTACGGATTCATGTTTTATACAAACATGTTTTCGATCAATACGCCTACGAAGCTTGAAAAAAAAGATTTATTTATCCCTACCGGTTCAAATCTGGACAATGTGATTGACAGTTTAATTGCACATGGCCAGATTTTAAACGAAAAACACTTCAGGTGGACCGCCCTTAAAATGGATTATTCAGATGAGAATATCAAGAGAGGCCATTATCTCATCGCTGCACCATCTACCAGTAGATCTATTATTTCCATGTTACGTGGCGGAAGACAAGCCCCGCTTCAGATTACGATCAACAATGTAAGAACGATCGAACAACTTGCGGGTCGGATTTCCACGAAACTTGAATTTGATTCGCTGGATCTTATAGATTATCTCGACCATCATTTTGATTCTATTGCCGGTACTACTCCTCCCACAAGGCTCACCCGGTTTCTACCCAATACATATGAATTTTACTGGACTGTGAGCCCGGAGGAATATTGCAATCGAATGCTTAAAGAATATGATCGCTTTTGGACTGAAGAACGAAAAGCTAAAGCGGAAAAAATTGGCCTGACACCTGATGAAGTTTATACACTGGCATCCATTATTGAAAAAGAAACAAACTATAATCCTGAAAAACCAAGGATGGCAGGAGTATACCTAAATAGAATAAGAGATGGTATTCCATTGCAAGCAGATCCGACAATTGTATTTGCGCTGGGCCAATTTGATTTGAAACGAATTCTGTATGGACATCTTAGTGTTGACAGTCCGTACAATACGTATAAAAATCTGGGCTTGCCTCCTGGTCCGATCTATATGCCTGGAGTAGCATCCATCAATGCTGTCCTTGATAAAGAAGACCACAATTATCTGTATTTCTGTGCACGCCCTACAGAAGATGGTCCGGGTCATGCCTATGCAGAAACTTTGCCTGCACACAACCTCAATGCGCAGCGATATCAGAATTGGCTGAACACAAGGGGAATTTATTAATCAATCAAAAATTCTTCCCGGAGGGCAAGTATAATTTAAAAAAGTACGGACAGGTTGCGACCTGTCCGTACTTTTTTAATAAGAGGATTGATTATCTTTTAATTCCCCGGCGTCAGATTAAATTCTACCCGGCGATTAAGTGTCCTTCCTGAATACGTGCTATTGTCAGCTATCGGACGTGCCTGACCATAACCTTTATACTTCAAACGGTTAGTAGGTATTCCTTTTTGATTGAGGTATTCGTAGCAAGCCTTTGCTCTTGATTCTGAAAGCTTCTGATTGACATCTGATGTACCGGTATTATCAGTATGTCCTTCAATGCTCAGGACATAATCAGGATATTTCCGCATGATATCTGCTATCTGATTTAGGATTGAAAAGCTTTCAGGCTTAAGCGTTGCCTTACCAAGTTCAAACTGAACTGCTTTCATCGCGAAGGATAATACTTCGCGGTCCTTTGTCTCAATGATCGGACAGCCACCATTTGATATAGGTCCGTATGAATTAGGACATTTGTCTTTGCTGTCTTCGATGCCGTCCTTATCTGTATCGGGACATCCATCAAAGGTCTTTAAGCCTGCGACCTTTGGACATTTATCATCAGGATCAGGAATACCATCACCATCTGTATCGGGACATCCGCCAAATTTTGCAAGGCCTGGTACATCGGGACATTGATCCTGCTGATCATCGACACCATCATTATCTGAGTCTTTCTTTTCGACAACAGGACATCCTTTGTTTGTGTCAGGACCGAATACATTTGGACAATCGTCTTCATTATCCGGGATACCATCACCATCTGAATCCGGACATCCCTTGAGTTCGATAAGTCCCGCGATATCCGGACAGTTGTCTTTGCTGTCCTGAACACCATCCCCATCCTTATCCGGACATCCTGCAAAAGCGGCAAGACCATACACGGTAGGACATGCATCAAAATCATCTGCTATCCCGTCCATATCTGTGTCCATCATGTGAACTTCTGCAGGGGGAGTAGGAATTGAATCGGTTGTTTTTCTTCCGAAGAAATATTTAAATCCAATGCCGTGATTAAAATTATTGTTGTTCTCCAGATTGCTCCACCTGAATTCAGATTGAATATTGAAATAGGCATTTGGTGCTATTCTGATATCTACACCAAGACCCACCGGGACTTGCAGGTTTATGGAGCTGTCCTTCTTTGTGTAAACACCGCCCACTCCGGCTAAAACATAGGGTTTGAAGCGATCAGGGTTAGAAAGGAAGTATAAATGAAGCTGGGCATCAGCTCCAACGATATATTGATTTGTGATTTCAGTATTCTTGTTTGATAAACCCATTTTTATCGGGACGTTTACCATGAGATGCTGAGTCACAGGAACGTGGACACCAAATTCAAAACCATTCCGGTAATCCTTAAAGGCTCCAAAGTCTCCACCCTGAAATGTCTGGTAGTCAAGAAATAATCTCTTAAAACTAACGCCCAGCTTTTGGGAAGAGACGCTAAAACTACCTGCAAAGAGCAAAGTAACCAGCAAAAGCCTATGGTGTATTCCTGATATCATAGCAAAAGGATTAAAAAATAAGGATAAAGATATAATGATTTTTTAATATATGATACCTTAAATCCGGCAGGGGCGCGCATTTTGATGGGTAAGAGAATGAAAAGATACTTACAATCCCACTCTTAAATGGATTCAAACAGCCCTGTACGCCTGTTTTTGATGACTTTATCCCAATCAAAACACCTACCATTCATGGCTATAAAAACTCCATGGGGCTGGGTCTGAACAAAGGCAAGGGCGCTCCCCAGATTGAAGAATCCGTCCGAGGAAGTACCAAATGCATAGGGAATCATCGCTCCTGTCAGGACAATGGTTTTTGGGATATCTGCAGAAGCCAGGGCTCTTGCAGTCTCAACCATCGTATCTGTGCCATGGGTAATGATGATTTTTTCAAGATGACAGGCTTCACAATTCTTAATGATGGTGTCCCGGTGCAGATCCGTCATCTGGAGACTATCCATCATCATCAATGTCCTGATTTCTATATCAAGAGAAGATCTCCCTCTGGCAAACATCTCTTTCAGATGGGTATCCTGGAAATATAGTTCTCCGGTGATGTAATTATACTGCTTATCGAATGTGCCACCGGTTACAAATACCTGTATCATGGGTTAAAGGTAGGAATCAAGGAGGAAAGACTGAAAATGTAAAAAAGGTAAAGGGCCGGAAAGGAAGAACCGGCAAACCGGTTTTGCTTTAAGGTTTATTGTGTACATCCGTTTAAAAATCTGGATTTAACCTATCATAAATAACAATTTCACGATACAGCATCCCGTCATATGATGTCCATATGCCTTCACCATTCCTCCATGTGTCATTAATATGTAGGTCAAGTTTAAAAACTCCATTTTTATTTGTTGTAGTTGGTTCACCTAGAATTAATGTATAAATTGTTTCATCAAAATCAAGAACGTCTTTACGATTTGAGCCTTTTTTAATTCGAGAAGTATATTTTCCTTCAAAATTTGTTCTACTGTTTCCCACCACTGAATAACCTGAAACGATATTAGTAGATATATTTTGTGATGTAATATAAATTTCAATTGGCTTCTGCCCTAATACACCACAATACATATCCATTAATGGAGTATTGCCTTCTGCATGAGGTGCGTTTGCTTCATTACAATTGGGATGTACTTTTCTAACATCTGCTGCTTTTGTCAAAGGAACTTTCGCTATCGGCATATTTAGTTCAGAATTTATATTATTTAGTTTTGTTGGTTTAGGAGCTTGGATTTCGTTTTCTTTGAGTTCATTCTTCTTGATGTCAGTCTCTTCTTTCTCTTTAAGTTCTTTTTCCTTAAAATCAAGTTCTTTTTGTTTAAGATCTAACTCTCTTTTTTGGAGTCCTAACTCTTTCTCAGATGTTTTGTTGTTTTCGGGGTTTGTGCAACTTGTTAAGATGCAGATTAAAAAAACTGTTATCAAATATATTGTTATGGTTGTTTTCATAAAAATTTATTTAAGTATTCTTTTTGTCCATGCTTGTGAATTCATTTCTTTTGCGCTATATTAAAGTTAATGACAGCATTTGCGCTGAAGCATCTAGAATCCATAAGCGTAGATGCATTGTTCTGCGTCGATTTATTTATTCGATTGAATTCCAATATTTTATTGTTTTACAATTGAAACAGTCTTCGTAAATCCATTACCTACAAGTCGTAAATAGTATATACCTGATGGCATTTTTTCAAGACTTAGAGTTCGTTTTACTCCGTCGGACACTAAGGCTGTATCTTCTATAATCACTTTACCCAGATTGTCTATTATCTGGGCCAATGATGTCGACCCTCCTTGGCATGTTATATGTATTATTTCGTCCGTTGGGTTAGGCGAAACCGTTATTTTAAATTTAACCCTTTGATCGCTCGTGGATGTGGTAAATGTGACTACAATTGTGTCAAAAGAGGTACAACCTTGACTATTGGTTACGGTTACAGCATATGTTCCCATTGAATTCACTGTAATAGTTGGTGTTGTCGCTCCGGTTGACCAAAAATAGGTCAAGCCCGGACCTGTTGCATCCAGAATAATTTGTTGGCCTTGCTGCAAAATAGTGTCCACTCCTAAATCTACTAATGGCAAGGGATTAACTGTAACTGAAGTTGCAACCGAAGATGCCGAACACCCGCCTGCATTCATTACCGTTATAGTATAATTCCCGGAAGATGAAACAGTAATATTTTGAGTAGTCGATCCATTGCTCCACAAATAAGAACTGGCTGGGCCCGCTGTGAGCGTTACTGAATTTCCCTGACAAAAAGAGATTGGACCACTCGAAGTAATGGTGGCTATTGGTAATGGGTGTACAGTAACCATTGTTGCAGTTGAAGATGCCGAACACCCGTTTGCATTCATTACCGTTACTGTATAATTTCCGGAAGTTGAAACAGTAATATTTTGAGTGGTTGATCCATTGCTCCACAAATAAGAACTTGCTGCACCTGCTGAAAGTATTACTGAGCCACCTTGACAAAATGTAGTTGGGCCGTCGGCAGTGACATTTACAGGAGGAGGCAAAGGAAGAACCGTTACAGTTGTCATTCCTGTTGAAGATGTCGAACATCCAGTTGCATTGCTTACTGTAACTTTGTAATCACCTGAAGACGTCACTGTTATTGTTTGAGTGGTAGCGCCATTGCTCCATAAGTAAGAATTGGCCAAGCTTGCTGTTAGCATTACCGAGCCTCCTTGACAAAATGTTGTTGTACCGCCTGCAGTAATTGTTGGAATAGGCGGGTAAGAATTTCCTATGACTGTGATTGTTGTTGAGGCTGCTGAGCATCCGCTTGCATTGGAAACTGTAACTGAATAATTTCCGGAAGTTGAAACATTGATGTTTTGAGTAGTCATTCCATTGCTCCACAAATATGAGCTTGCTGTACTCGCTGTGAGTGTTATCGAACTACCCTGACAAAATGTAGTTGGACCAGTAATAGTTGGTGTTTCTATGAAGCAGAGTTTTGCAACAAAAATATCAGGATAGTATTCCAGGTTAAGATCATCATAACAGGAAGGAAGGTTATAAGTTCCATTGCCCGGATCAAAGTCACTTATACCTTTAAATTGTCCCGTCGTATAAACATTCTCGTTGACATTAACAGTAATAGAGTTATCAAAATCGTTATATATGCCTCCTAAGTGTCCTGCCCATACAAAATTCCCATTGGCATCAAGTTTAGAAACAAAAATATCTGTAGTATTAATATCTGCGGAGATAAGGTTATGTATTGCCGTCCCTGGGTCAAAGTCTGATGTACCGGCAAAAATTCCAGTTGTATAAACATTTCCGTTGGCATCCACAGCGATTGATCTCCCTTGATCAATATACGTTGTTCCACCCATCTTTTTAGCCCAAACGAAATCCCCATTAGTATTAAGCTTAGAAACAAAAATATCTATGTCATTTGTGATTAAATTAGATGTTCCGTTTTCACTTGGGTCGAAATCAACTGTGCCTTGAAAATATCCTGTTGTATATGCATTTCCATTCCCATCAACAGCGATACTGTTACTAACATCAGTAAAAAGATTCATTCCAATAAACGATCCTTTAAAATCTTTTGCCCAAACGAAATTCCCATTAGCATCGAGTTTAGAAACGAAAATATCTTCTTGGTTACTTGAAGTCAGATTATACGATTCGGTGATGCTTGGGTCGAAGTCGGCGGTACCTAAAAAATATCCAGTCGTATAGACATTTCCGTTGGCATCAACAGCAATAGAAGTACTTTCATCTGAAATCATTCCATGTCCGCCAAATTGCTTTGCCCATACAAAATTCCCTAAAACATCTAGCGTTAAATCAAAAATATCTCCATGGCTTGAATCTAGAGGATAAATTCCAGATCCTGGATCAAAGTCACCAACTGAACCTCCAAATGTTCCTGTTATCGAAACATTTCCAAAAGAATTAACTGCAAGATAATTCCCAGATGCAGGTATCTGTTTTGTCCATACGTAATTTCCCATAGAGTCAAGTTTGGAAACAAAACCAATTCCATTACTTGAGTTTAGATCATAAACTCCTAGTCCAGGGTCAAAATCAACTTGACCGGTAAAGTATCCTGTTATATAAACATTATTATTTGCATCAACAACGATTGAATTAGAATAATCATTAATTAAATCATCTACATCTGCATCTCCTCTGAACTGCTTAGCCCATAGGAAATTCCCGTTGACATCGAGTTTGGACACAAATATCTCGGCGATGTCATAGAAATTATTAGTTTCTAAATTAAAAATTCCAGGACCCGGGTCAAAGTCAGCTATGTGCACAAAGGTTCCTGTTGTATAAACATTTCCTTGCACATCAACAGCGATAAACCTACCTTCAGCTGGGACAGACAGCCCAGAAGTAGAACTCGCACCCATATGTTTTGCCCAAATCAAGTTTGGGGTCTGGGCTTTTAGATTCACGCTCAAACCCAAAATGGCCAGTAATAAGATAGAATTAAGTTTTTTCATAGATAAGGTTTATTTATGTTCTATAGTTTGAGATAACAACTTTGTATAAGCAACTCGATACCTATTATCTTGGCTCATAGGACAAAAAGTGTAACAAGTTAAATTTGTCACCATGACATTCGTAATTCTTCTCTAGTTGCAATTACCTGGAGAATAGCTATTCGAATGCCATTTCAGAAATAGCTAATCTTAAAAATTCTCATTTTTGCTGATCCCCTGTCTTTACATATCCGGCAAACTTTGACCAAGTCCAGGCGCTTTTAGGATCTGGTGGTGACCCGGGAGGCATTAAATCAGAATATTCCTGCAATTGCATTCTTTTGGAATTATCCTTAATTGATGGGTTTAATATTTTGGTTTCTCCTTTTACAATATAATTGTTTGGATAGTCTCCCTTTGCTTCAACTGCGTTTGCATTATCAACAAAATAATCAAATGGAATATTATTTTCCAATGTCTTTTCTATATTAATGGTAAACATTCCGTCCGATACATTACTAACCCAGTAACTACGTGCATTATCCCTAAGAGTAACAAATATTCTTGAATTTGTACTTATAGAAGGATCATTGACAGTCACTGAATTACTGCCATTATTAATAAAAAAACTTCCTCCTGATTGATTTTTAGTGCTTGCACTTGGATTATACCAGCCAGGTTGAACAATGCAAAGTATCTTACCTGTTGTTGATGCCTCAAAATTTTCAAGCGCGCGACCTACAATGAAACAAGATTTATTAGCTTTCATAGCATATCCGGGTAATGAAGCCGAAGTCAAATAATCACCGATTCTTATTTGACCACTCTCACTGCACACTTTAATAGGCACACGACCTGCTAAACAAACAGGTGTACCTTTAGGTGTGTTTAGTGTAACCGTTGGATTTGTTGAATGAATTCCAAGAATATAAGGATTATACGACCCTTCACATATTGTGTAACCATCATTTTTTGAAGATGATATTGCAATTAAATCTCCTGGCTCAGATTCAACATCCACATTAAAATATTCCGCTATATCTCCGACTAATACATTTGACCCAGCAAATACATTTTTTTCCGCGTAAATATTTCCAGCTGCAAATGGCCCCCCAACTCCGGTTGGTCCCCGAAAGGCAGTAACACTGAACCCATTTAATTCAAATACATAACCACTTCCGATAGAAAAATCTTCCATACCCACAAATCGAAAGCGAAGCCAGTTGCCATAAGTATTTGAAGAAAATTCAGACGTGTCTACTCTAAAAAATTTTGTGTCATTAATTCCATTCCAACAAATTTGAGGCTCGGTGCCATTACATGCTTTCGCGCATCCGTCTGCATTGTCTATATATCCTCCATAATCAAATTTCACAATTTTTTTCCATGTGCTACCATTTATAATATATTCAAGATATACACCATCGGAGTTATTTTCAAGATTGCAATAATAAGTTCCTTCAACAGTTAATTTTGAAGATTTTTCTGGAATCCAAATCCATGGAGAATATGCATAACTATGATTATAATTTCCATGAGGCCCATAAAAGATTACGCCCGATTTAGCACCTGTAATATTAACATACCACTCATCTATAGAATGATCATATGGTGAACTACATTCATTAAATACCGACCATGCTTCTGGACCTGAAAGGTATGAATACTTGTACAAGGGTAATGGTGTTGCACCAATTGATATTACGGGTACAGATGGAGTACCAACTTTCAAATAACCTGAAACTTGTGAATTGCCGGATATATCTAATTTATCATCGGGAGATGTTATCCCGATACCAACATTTGTTCCATCATCAATAATTTGGGAATTTCCGATTATCGATCCATTAGGAGTAAACTTTCCAATATAGTTTTGAGTTCCATTCAATGAATTTGAACCAGTCAGGTCATCTTGGGGTACCCAAGCAGAACCATTCCATTTTAGTACCTTCCCATTCGTTGCTCCCATGCTATTAAGATCACCCGATTGAATAGAACCATCTGCTATTTCGGGCGATCCAACTGCGCCAGTGTTGATTTGAAGGTTATTAAAAGTTCCATTTAGATCACCACCAGCTGGGGAGGAAGTTATAATGTCATCTGCAGGATTAATATCACCAATGTTGGTAATAGTATTTCCATTTATTTGAATACCACTGCCTCCAGTATATGTTGCATTATTTCCTGCTTTTTCCGCATATAGAGCATACGGAACTGAAATCAGCTCTTGGCTACCCATGCTGGTATAAGTTGATCCACCAGATGCATCCATTAATACTTCCGCATAGATTGAGCTACCTCCCCACCCAATCGAAGAAAATATTCCCGACTGTACTGTTCCTCCGCCTATTTGTAGGTTGAATAAACCAAATTTGTTAGTGGTTACTGAATGAATTTCCTGATAGACTACAGGGCCTCCGACTGTACCACTGTGAATTTTAATCTGCAAATTTATAGCTTGGTTGGCAAGCACATCTCCTGAGTTATCACGGGCTACTCCCTGATAGTTAATTTTCTCAGGAGCTTGAGCAAATACCGATAAGGCTGTGAATGTAATGCCGAATATTAAGAGTAAATTTTTCATAATTGTTTTGGTTTAGAATTCATTAATTAGCGGTTAATTTTTCTATCATATATGTGAAGTTTACGCTTCCATCAACTGCGTAAATGCGGAGCAAATAATTTGCGCTTGCATAATCCTTTAAACTGAATTGAACATTGCCTTCTGAAAAGCCAAATAAATTCCAGTGTAAAAGTTTTCCAGTCATATCAAAAAGTTCCAACTTAAGGTCTTTAAGGTTATTGACAAGGTTGATGATCACCAGGTTGGATGTGGGATTTGGATACACCTTTACATTTACTCCCTCAATACTTTGTTCTTCAATTGCAGTGATAATCAGTAGAGTCTGATGAAATCCCTGAGTGATGATATTACTTCCATTGTCAAGAGTATTAATAACTGGCTCACCGATTGTCCAACTTAGTTGCGCATTGGATCCGGTAAAGTGAGTTCCCGCAGAGCCCAAAATCTGAGGGGATATTGATTGACTAAAAGAAGTAAATGTTATTCCTAATGATATTAAAGAAAGTATTAGCCTTTTCATGTTTTTAGTTATTTTTATTCTACAACCATGTAGATTAATAAATTATCCATAGATGTTATAAACCAAGCTTCATATTGTAATTACTTGCGGCAACAGCGGCCCAAATAATGCATATTGGCCATGTGAGTAATAATCCAAATGTGAATATCGCTATGATGCCACATACCACCATCATAATAATAGCTCCGCTAATAGTAGAATAAAACATACCAAGGGGTCCGAAAAGGACTAACAGTAGAATTGCTATTCCCACACTTTTACCGGTTTTAACAATAATAGTTTGAGGCTGTTGTAGCTATTACTGATTTTGTGATTCCATTGTTTGATTATTTATAAGAGTAGAGTAGTAAATAGCCATAGGGGCCATTATTTATGGACTTAATATTCAATTATTTATTTGACAAACTAGGCATTGCAGAAACAATTTTTTGCTTGACAATTTCTATTGCCTCATCAAAAGGAGGTGCCTTTCCAAGCGTTGTTGAAGTTCTTTTAATTCCTTCACAAGTAGCTTCCCAAATAACATCGCCCGATACAGTTGAAAGCATAATATACTTTATAACAACTTTTGCTTCTCCTGCGTCTTGAGCATACACACCATCCTTTTGTGAAACTTCTTTAATAAATCCTTGAATAATTGCATCTACATCTAAATGCTTACCTATATTATTTAAGATTACTGTATTCGGAATACCGGTGTTATCAAATACGGATAAAAGAGTATCATAGGAATTGACAAGACTGGATTTGTTTAACAATTCTCTTGAGGACACTGCATCTACCAAATGAGTGGTACTATTCCTTTTAACAAATTCCATTTGAAACATCCTATTAATATCAATCATCTCCCCTGTGCCTAATCCAATGGATCTCTGAACAAATGAATTACGTAGCGGGAATATTGCGACAGACTTAATCAGTGATGCATTAACCGCAGGATTTATATAAGTCTTAATTGTGCCTGAGCTTGTGATACAACCGCAGAGTAATCCAAGCATTGAAGCGAATAAAAGTAATTTAGTTTTCATAACTGTTAATTTGATCTTGGTTAAAAATAAAGCTATTTTATAATGTATATATACTGCAAAGATGTCGGTTGACTTTTGTAATAGGCAACAGCAATATCTTTTATTGCATTTATTCTCAACTTTTCCAATGCAACATCATCATTATAAACTTTCATAGCAAAATCCCATTGTTTCTTTTCCTCAGCATCCACTTTTGATCCTGCAGTTTTCATTAATGTCCTGGATTCTTCAAAGCATGTAGCTGCCGGATCTATTTGGCTTAGAATCTCCAGGCTGCTATGGTAATTATTAGCTTCAAGCTCCGCTCTGGCAAGTTGTATTTGTTCTTTGCATCTATGATTTTGATAAGCCTTAAATGCCTCTATTGCCTTTTCTTGTACTTTATTATAGCAGCTAACCTCTTCGGGTACAGTCATTAAAAGCCCTAATGCCTGTCCATAGTCCTGCATCTTGACCAGGCTTTCCGATCTTATAATGATGTCCTGGCATTTACTTTCATAATACTGAAGTATTTTCATTTTACCTGATTCAATGAATTTTTTGAATTTCGCATCATCGACAGGTATGCTTGAAATAGCATTGGTAATGGCTGTCTCCTTATTCTTACCACTTCCTTTGAGGTCCTTGCTCACAGTGGAAAAAACGATATTATTATCTACTTGTTTAATAAAAAAGCTCACCTCAGCAGTAACAACAGAAATGTTTTGCATACCTCCTTCAACTACGTTGACATCGTAGATGGCAAACTTTGGGTAAATAACAAAATTATTATTGTATCCAACGGCAGCAAGTCCGGCTGCAGAAGTGATTTTGGTGATCTTTGTTTCCAATTTTGAAAGCTGGGATACATCAAGATCATCAACATTTTCCGGCATTACAACTGAAAGAGCAATTTTACCTATATCATCTGCTGTCTGTGCAAAAGAAATAGTCGCTATATAAAAAAATATCATTATGACTATAATTTTTTTCATTATATATTTTATTTGATAGTTATATAAATAGTATTTCCTTTAATATCCTTTCCGGACTGCAAGCCTAATCCCTTTAAAAATTTAAATAATTCAAGTGCAAATTTGTTTGGGTTATAGTTGTTGCCTGTAACTTGATCTTTTAACGGAATTCGTACATCATCAAAAATCATCCAGAGATCACCGTTGCCTTGAATATGATAGTTGTTTTTATATGCGTTTTCACCCATCCACAGTTCTAAATTATCACTTAAGGGTAAGCCATCAGGTCCGAACTCGGAAGCAAAAGTGTATTTTGAGTCCGGGTTCAAACTTAAATTTATTATAATCGATTTGCCATTATTAACTATATCTGTAAATTTTGCTTGCATTACATTAAGGAAATCCTCAGCGATACTTTCAACTGCCTTCGATGCTAACTTGCCTATATCGTTAGTTTGGAATTGAGGACTTTTTCCTACTTTATTTGACAAGGAATTGCCTGTTGAAGCCTCATATGCGGAAAGAATTAATGTAACTGAAATTGTGGATGCATCATATTGACTTCTTACAATATCTATTTCCGCTTGAACATAAATGTCTGCACCTGACATTTGAATAATTTGCGATTTGATGTCAGTTTGATTATCAGAAGTAAATACATTGTTATCCTTTGCGGCTTTTAATTTTGCAGTGAAATCGACAGTCGTAAACCCTCTACTATCAAAGGCTTCTTTAATCTTAGTTATAGCAATTCTCTTGTTTATATCTGCCTCCAAAACGGTCCTGATATCTTCACCTTCTTTGGTATAGGGGATGACCATAATTTTAGGTTGGACTGTTTGCACTTGTCCACCACTATTGGTTGCCGGAACCTGGCTCATTGCAATAGGGATAAAGCAATAGTTTGATGCTATTAATAGGATGAATATGCGTTTAAGTAAAGTCATATTTGTTATTTTTTAATACCCAAATTTTCGAATGATGTTATTACTCTCCAGATCAGCTCTGAGAGATTGAAGGTTTATGCCGAGATCAACGGAAACACTCTTGCCGCCTTTTACTTTCCGATAATCGAAAGCTGGTTGAATAGATGTCAGGAATGTTTTATAACGTGAATTTGCATAAAACTCCTCAAAATATTTTTTGGATTCACTTTTCTCCTTTTCGTTTATACTTATCAGGGGAGTATTTTGTTGGCTTCCTGGTATCCCGCGAAAAAAGAGAGTTTCAAAGGCATTTTTTTGTGCATTCTGCAAACACTCTTCATTGGTCTTTCCATATCCAATGCTTCGAAGATTGATTACCCCATTATTAGCATTAAGAAAATTAACCTCAGCTGTTGCAGGGATAGTAGTTTTACACCCTAAGCTGTAAAGGGTAATACAAATGATTAGAAGTGATTTTAGTAATTTATTCATATCAATACGAGATTATTCTTAGATATAATGTTTTTCCTTCATTGAGTTTTTGTTGAATAGCTAATTGGCCAGTTTTAATTTTACAAACTGAAAGCTCACCTTGAACACTTTCGACTTCGACCTTACCCACACTAACTGCTCTCTTTAAGTCTTTACCATCAACTTGGATGATTTCGTTTTCAATTACATCTAATTCGGTGCCCCTCCGAGAATCCTGCATGTTCATATCCTCTCCGCCTTTAACAAGCACAGTCTTAGGTAAACCTTTTTTATCTGTAGTCTCTATTCGAATAATTTTCATTTCAACAGGAAAAACTTCGTTAATCCACACTACTGTGTACCCATAAATGTTGTTAAGTGTAGTTAAGATGCAAGAATGAGCCTCCGTTTGATTCTCGTATCTTGGAGTTTGTGAAATATTTTTATTTGCTTTAATTACACCTGTAGAAACGTCCATCAGTTGAATATTGACGACCATTGAGACATCTATACAAGGGACATTTTCTTTCCACGTAATTACTTTACCGGCTTTATCAATTCCCCATTTGTCTTTTTGCACTATTACATTTGCATAGGTCAACTCACTAATATTTGTACTTACTAAGAATTGTGCCCCAATACTTTTCCCTTGTGCCACTATATCCCCATCCATAAAATCTTCGCGTTTCTGCAAATTTCTTTCTTGATAAATTGCATCTAACCTGGATCGATCTACAACAGTAAAACGGGATTTACTTGCGAATGCGTTAGTAATTTTTTCTCTAACATTATCAATGTAGCTAGATCCACTTTGAGAGCTGCTAGTAACAGGAAGAACCCCCAGCACTAACGATTTGGTATCATCCTGAGCAATCACAGATGAAATGACTCCAAATAAAATAATTGATGCAATAAATTGTTTTTTCATATTTTTAGATGCTTGTATAGTTATTCAAATAATAAATTATCTATGAATCATAGTTTTATAAATCGTTTATAAATGAATTTATACTGCACTTTAAGTGCGATAAAATATGTTCCAGAAGGCTGTGAGCGAATATCCACAGTTATATGGTTTTTTGATAGGTCTGGTGAATGGTAATTTCTTTGACCAAGTAGTTACCTGATTGACCAATGGAACAGAACTCTCCTTGAGCAATCCAACCAAAAATGGAGAATGGGTGGATTTGCTATGAGAATGGTGGTTATTAGTCGATAACACTTTCCTGATTGGGCGGATGCAAAAATTAAGTCTGTCACTATACAGAATCGGGGGTGACCGGAAGAGAAAAACAGTTTTCATAAAAATATTTTTGCGTGTGAACAGAAATGTAAAAATTACATCGTTAGATATCAATTAGAGTCATGTTCTAAGGTTGGGGTAACCTTTTTTTGAATTTTCTTTAAAATATTTTGTAGCCCTCCAAAATCTACAAAAAAAATGAGTGCTTTGCTGAATCAGAATATCGTGGCAAAGGAGTTTCTTCCCTGCTAAAATACCAATTATTATCCCAAACTATCTCATTTTTTTTGACGGCCTCTAAAATTTTTGGGCTATGACACTATCTACGAATTAAGCATCACTATCACGATTATTCCCATCAAGCACTGAATAGATCGCCGTTCCGACGCCAAAGACGGAACGGCGATTTCATTATTTTCTCTTATTTTGACAAGCATGAGGTCATTTGTCATTGTTAAAGCTCCAAAAAATGCCCCTGCTGCCATGAAATACATCCTATTTGTAATAATTCTTTGTCTTCCTCTGCTACTTTCATCCCAAACCATTGATTCTCTATCCTTGTCACATGAAATTGATAGTTTGGTGCAGGTCTCAAGAACCTTGTCGGATAAGAGGAACCTGGTAGAAGCTTTGAAGGTTATTGAAGATGCAAAAAGTAAAGCTGAAGTATGGTTTGGCAAAATAAGTGCAATTTATGCTACCTGCATCCACACTCAAAGCAGAATTTATATACTAATGGGAAAATATGCATATGCGGAACCGTTAGGCATTGAAGCTAAGGAAATTCGAGCTCATTTATTTGGGACAGAAAACCTGGATTATGCAGCGTCTTTGCACAACCTAGGAGTGCTTTACTATTATAAAGGTGATTACTCAAAATCTGAGGAACTTCATTTAGAAGCAAAAAAAATTAGAGCTAATGTCCTGAGCACTGAACATCAGGATTATGCAATGTCTTTGTATAATCTGGCTTTAGTTTATTTAGCCAAAGGAGATTATGCTCATGCAGAATTAATGTTTTTAGACGTGAAAAGAATCGATGAAAAAACTATTGGCCATGACAATTCTGACTACGCTTCCTTGTTAAATGCTTATGCTTATCTGAATCAGCTTAAAGGTGACTATTTGAATGCTGAGTTGATGTTTTTAGAATCGAAAGAAATTCGGGCAAAAACACTGGGCAAAGTTCATCCTTTATATTCTGCTTCCCTGAATAATCTAGCAGGTTTGTATTTAGCCAAAGGAGATTATTCAAAAGCTGAACTATTGTATTTAGAAGCCATTGATATATTTGTAAAAACTGTGGGTAAAGAAAATGCAGGTTATGGATCAGCCATGAACAACTTGGGTGTACTATATGATCACGAAGGTGATTATGGTAAAGCTGAACCTTTTTTATTGGAAGCAAAAGAAGTCCGGGCAAAAGTCTTAGGAAAGGAACATCTTGATTATGCAGGATCATTGAATGGTCTTGCTGCGCTATACCAGAACCAAGGGGCGTATGCTAAAGCGGAGCCTTTTTATTTGGAATCAAAAGAAATTAGAGCGAAAGTTCTAGGTAAGGAACACCCGGACTATGCTGCCACCTTAACTAATCTCGCTATTCTGTATAAGGAAATGAAGGAATTTACTAAGGCTGAATCGTTGTTCCTGGAAGCAAAAGAAATCCGTGATAAAAGTTTAGGGAAATTACATCCTGATTATCTCAATTCAATACATAACATTGCTTTGTTTTATCAAGAAACGAATCGTATTCCCGAAGCTTCCACAATGTTCCTCGAAATGAATGACCTGGCAATTCATCTTATTAGAACATCAGCAACTTATTCTTCTGAAAGCCAGATGCTAGCATATTTATTTAAGTTTACTACCCATTTTGATGAATTTCAGTCTTTTGCTCTTGACCATCCTAATCCTAATTTAAGCCGGACTTGTTATGATAATGCTCTAATACTAAATGGCTATCTGCTTGAAAATACAATCCGACTTTCTAGTGCTGTTGAAAATTTGGATAGTTTAACGCGCGAAACTTTTGTGCGTTGGCAAGGTTGCCGTCGTCGTCTTGCGAATGAATACGCTAAACCAATAGCAAAACGGCAATACATTGAGGAAACTGAGGACGAGGCTGAAAACTATGAAAAAATACTTACCCGTAACCTGCCTGCATTTGATGAAGCTCGAAATGCTCCGCATTGCCAAGAGGTAAGAAATCACTTACGTGATGGCGAGGCAGCTGTGGAATTTATTCATTTCCATTATTATAATCCAGATATTACAGACAGTATCATGTACGCGGCCCTCATTTTGCTTCCAAATGATTCAATACCGCATTTTGTTCCACTTTTTGAAGAAAAACAACTCCTTGCCCTAATTCAAAAATCTGTTCTCAGTGAGGAATTAATTATTAAAGATATTTATGTCAACAGACCTGAACTCTCTCAATTATTCTGGAAACCATTAGAGCCTCTTCTTCATGATATAAAAACCATTTACTACACCCCTTCTGGTCTTTTGCACAAAATCAATCCTGCTGCTTTACTCGATGAGACTGGAAATAGTATTTCAAGGGCTCATCAATGGGTGCGAATGGGAAGTAGTCGTGAATTATTATCTGATCATTTGGCCAGTTCTTCTTTCGCATTTGAGAAATCTCAGCAAATTTTACCCGGTACCAATTCCGCTACCATTTACGGTGGAATCACTTATGAAATGGACAGTCTGGCTTTCATTAGAGCCAATTCATTGGAAATCCAAAACAATACTTTGACTGCTAAGCTCCAGGATGGAAACTTTCATAATATAATTGAGGAACAAAATAGTGGATCACGTGGAAGTGAAGATTTCGCATGGCCTCAACTTCCTCAATCTGGAGTGGAGGCAGACAAAGTGGCAACGTTACTCAAAAATGCTGGGTTTTATACGGAATTGAACAAAGATTTTTATGCCAGTGAGGAAAATTTTAAAAAAATAGGAATGAATGGTTCCTCTCCCCGAATCTTGCACATAGCAACCCATGGTTTTGTTCTTCCTGATAGTACAAAGAATATTCAAAAAACCAAAACAGTCCGCGAGTCTTCATATAAAGCAACTGATGATCCCTTGCTCCATTGTGGATTGATTTTAGCGGGTGGAAATTTTTACTGGAAAAAAAAGCGACCACTTTCAAATCATGAGGATGGGGTTCTAGTAGGTTATGAAGTATGTAATCAAAATTTGAGGAATACAGAATTGGCAGTCCTTTCAGCGTGCCAAACAGGCCTAGGTGATGTGATAGGTAGTGAAGGTGTATATGGTTTACAAAGAGCATTCCGTATCGCTGGCGTGAAGTTTCTCATTGTCTCGTTGTGGCACATCCCGGACGAGAAAACCATGGAGTTAATGCAGCTTTTTTACCAAAATTGGATAGATAAAAAGGAATCGCTACGTGATGCTTTTTCCAAAGCACAACATACTATGCAGGAAAAAGAAGGCAACCCGTATTTGTGGGCCGGGTTTGTTTTAGTGGAGTAAAATAATATGAATAGCAAAGGGGAATACATAAATATTAGGAATGAAATTCAATCATGATATGTATGCCTAATCAAATTATTTTGGGTATCAGTCGAAGTCTCTTTTTAATCAATGGTTCAAATGCTAATATTGAAGATTATAATGAACTATTTCCTTTCCAAAACACTTTTCAATTTCTTTGTATTCTCATAAAATTTATGCTGTGGATTTTTCAAAATATCCGCAATCATTTTCTGGACAAATGCTATACGCCCTTCTCCAACGTAACAAAGCAAGATATAGAATTCAACTTTATCAGCTTCAGATCTGTCTGTTTTCTTTAATTCCTGAAATGACAAAGCGGCTTCACCAAATTTTCCTGCATAAAAAAGCGCATATGGCAATTCATAGGTTACTACTCTTTGCCCGTCTATGTCATCAGGGCTGATATTTTTTAAAAGATATACAGCTTCAGTATAATTCCCTGTTCTCAAAGACTTGTATATAGATTTGATTGAAGAGTCAAGATTATCATCATTACCTAAACCCCTCATGGCATATTCGTGGGAAGGAGCAGATGCGAGCGCCATTTGTTGATTAGTAGATTCCTGGTTTTGAGAATTTTGAGATTTGGATTTCTCAATTCGTCTGACTTCCTCCTCCAATTTTAATATTTCCAATTTCAATAAAGAGTCCTCACCTGCACCCGATTTTGGTAGTAAATCTGACAATTTCTCCTGTTTTTGTTGAATTAAAATTCTTAATTCCCCAATAATAGAATCCCGTTGATAAATTTGCAGCTTATCCTCTTCACCTTTAACTTTATTTTTTTTTACTTGTTGAAAATGCCAAAATGCCATCGATATTAACAATAAGAATAAAATACCTGTCCCCCAAAACCATGGATTGTATTTATTTCGTAAGAATGGCCTAGGAGATTTGGACAAGGTCCCAGAGTCCAATTCCTTTTCCCATTTGATGAATTTCTCCTTTAAATCTGCAGCGGCCAGTTTCTGCATTGCCATCAAACACAATCGCTGGATTTCGACTTCCTCGAGGAGTTCTCGGTTAATTTTCATTTCACTTTCAAACAATACAATTTCCCCTTGAGGTAATTCACCCGTTAGGTATTTTTCGATATTATGATGAAGACGATCGTCGATCATTTCATAAATTTTTATAGAGTGGATTCTCGCGCAATAGTAATGATAGCTTATCCTTACATTTCTTTTTTTCATTTTTAGCGACATGCTCGCTAGCAAAACCCATATTTTCGGCGACTTCTACCATAGTATATCTATTAATATAATATAAGAGAATTTTTTTGCACCGATCACCAAGGAGGGAGAGGATGTCATCCAGCATATTGTCTTTCTCTTTCTTAACGATCTCCTGTTCCACACTTTCAACAAATTCGGCAATGTGGATATCTTCAAATTCCTCTGTTTTAGAATCTCTTTCCATTTTTTTTATTCCCAGCCAACGATAGTAAACACATTTAATGAAATAAGTTGATAGTTTATTCCTAAGTATAAAATCTGACCTACGCACGCGCCACTCGAAAGGCACGGCTATTTCCTGCTGGGCTTCCAAGGCTTCGGATGAAGTACCACCCTTTGAAACAATTGTGCTTATTACCTGATCTCGCCATTCTTTATTAATAAAATACCATACCCTTTCCCGGGCTTGTCCACCTGAACGAAAGGCTTCGATAATTTCCTGGTCGACGTACTTCTTAATCATGTCATAGAGTGAATTGGGCGATAAAAGGTAACCTGTATTGCATTAATTTTTTATAGCAGCTAAAGATGCGATTTTTTTGAAGAAAATTTTCATACAGGGGTTACCCTTATCGCTAAATATGCCTCTTATCGTTAAATGACTTATAAAATATTCTTCCGGGCGAAAATTCTAAAGGCGGGTTACCTCGAAAGCCGACATGGACTCTAACTGGTAGACACTTCCTTAAGAAACAAACTTGAAGCAGTCATGATAGAAAGCACAATTGGATTTAGTCATCATTTCATATTTCTTAACTTTTAAACTGTTTTTTTATGACAAACTCTTTTTATTTCCGACGGACAGTTTTTTTCTGTCTTACTGTTTTTTCACTGCTATTGGTGACACTTTTCGTCACCACATCATGTAACAAAGAAGATAGCGTTCTGACTCCCGGGTCAGAAGCTATTACGAATGCAAATTCCAAGACTCAAAATGCATTGAAAGCATACTTCGAAACCAAAAATGCACTTTTTACAGGAAAGGGGTCGATTTCTGATTTTAAAGCGGCATGGGTAGATAACGAAAAAGCGGATCAACTGGCAAAAAGAATTGAATACTGTCGAGATCGATTGGCAACGATCCAGTTTGGTTATACCGACTACACCGCAGATTTCGAAGTGAAATCAGTCAAATCTGAAGGTGATTATCAACGGGTTGTATGTCTGGAGAAGTTCCGACTTACAACTAACGACCCCGATCCAGAAGATCTGGACAAGTTCATCGTTACGGGAGGAGAGAACCTCTATGAAATCGTCTTCTTGAACACACCTGATGGAAGGTGGCTTGTCAAATCAGACACATGTTTAGATGACGATCCATATTACGTTAACGAAGACGTATTGAAAGGTTCCTTCTCAGCCTCCGTGGAAGATGAGGAAATTATATCGCCTCGCAGCTATACATACAATACTACTGCTGCAAAAAACTATGCGATTCAGTGGTATGGACCCAATAATTCGAATTACAATCCTGCATATGCAAGCTGTAACTGCTGTGGTGGTGATTGTATGAATTTCGTAAGTCAATGTCTGAAAGCAGGGAACTGGACTACCAACAGTACTTGGAATTATGGCTCTACTTGTAATAATAGTACAGCAGCCTGGATTAATAGCACAAATTGGAAAAACTATGCAATAAATTCTGGTCGTATTTATTCAACAAATTATGCTGATAATGCACTCTATGTTGGAGACATTTTGCAAATTGATTGGACAAGTAATGGTTCCATTGATCATACAACGATCGTCACCTCACGTACAGTGACAAACGGAATAGTAAAAGTGTACCTTACCTGTCACAGTAACAATTATCTTAACAAAATATCTACTTTTTTTGGCGGAACTCATTATGGTCGGCGAGTGAAGCCGTCTGCAAACTAAGCCCCAAAACCACAAATGTTTATCCTCAGGTATTGAATAAATCGACGTTCCAGCACTAAAGCAGGAACGTCGATTTCATTATTTTCCTTTACTTTCAACTACTAAAAACCACGTTTAAATTTTCAAACTCTACTACATTATTCTTGCTATGAAACAAATCCTATTTGTACTAATTTATTGCCTGCCGAATATCCTTTCTGCTCAAAACCGTGACTCAATGACCGTGGTGAAGCAAGTGGATAGTTTATTGACTATAGCTAACGACTTGCGGAAGTCTGGAAAAAACACAGAGGCACTGCCTGTTGCTCAGGAAGCCGCAGATATTTCTAAACAAAAATGGGGTGAAAACAATGTTACGTATGCCTCCTCACTGCATCGGTTGGCTAGCATTTATTCGGGTCTTAAAGAAATCGACCATGCTGAAGAGTTGTACTTAAAAGCGCTTGAATTGAGAGAAAAACTGCTAGGCAAGTGGAACGCTGACTATGCTGCGTCTTTGAATAACCTTGCTACTCTATATGGTAAAAAAGGTGATTACTCGAAAGCAGAACTGTTGTTTAAGCAATTGATTGAAATCGATGCAAAAATATTAGGCAAGGAACATCCGGATTATGTTTCGTCCTTGAACAGTCTGGGTTATCTGTACTGGGTGAAAGGTGACTATGGAAAGGCGGAATCCCTGTATTTGGAAGCGAAAGAAATCAGGGGGGAAACCTTAGGCAAAGAACACCCGGACTATATCGCATCCTTAGACAACCTTGCCAGTGCCTACTTTTACAACGGAGATTACTTGAAGGCTGAGCCGGTTTATTTAGAGGCTCTGGAGATAAAAGCAAAAACTTTAGGCAAAGAACACCCGGCATATATTACTGATTTAAATACCCTTGCAGTTCTTTATATATATAAAGGCGAGTATGGAAAAGCCGAGCCGCTTTTATTGCTTACTATTGAAAAAAAAGCGAAAGTTTTGGGCAAGGAACATTCGAGTTATGCAACGTCTTTGGATAACCTAGCGAATCTATACTTAACCATTGGCGATTACAAGAAAGCAGAACCGTTGTTTATGGAGTCAAAAGAAATCAGGGCAAAGGCATTGGGTAAGGAACATCTGGGTTATGCTTCATCTTTGAACAACCTTGCTGTTCTATACATGGACACAAAGGACTACGACAAGGCGGAGCCACTCATATTGGAAGCCTTAGAAATAAAAGCGAAAACTATAGGTAAGGAACACCCGGATTATGCGGTTTCTTTGAACAACCTTGCAGGTTTATATAAGGATAAAGGCGACTATGCTAAAGCAGAACCTTTGAATTTGGAAGCAATAGCAATTCGCGAAAAGACAGTCGGCAAGGAGCATCCGGATTATGCTGTGTCTTTGAACAACCTTGCTAGTCTTTATTTTGAAGAAGGTGAGTATGTAAAAGCAGAATCATTGAATTTGCAAGCAAAAGAAATCCAGTTAAAAGTCTTAGGCAAAGAACATCCGGACTATGTCACTACATTGAATAATCTAGCTCTTTTGTATTGGAAAACCAAACGAGACAGCCTGGCTGCTTCTTCTATGGCGGAAATCTTCGGCATTCAACGTGCTTCATTACTCGAGGGCACCCAATATCTTTCAGATTGGGAATTATCTGAATATGAAAAAACTTTTGTAGATGCCCAAAATCAGTATTATTCTTTCACTCAAACACTTGGCAAAGATGGAGGGGAGATGAAGGCACTTTGCTTTGACATTAGGTTGTTTTACAATGGATTTCTACTTGCTACTGCTAACCAGATGAAGCGGCTCGCATTGTCTGATTCAAGCACTGCCAAAAAATACATGGTACTATCCGACTTCCACCGAATACTATCCAGGGAATATGCCAAACCTATAGCCGATCGCGACAGCAGTGACATAACTGATCTCAAAGAAAAAGCAAACAACCTCGAAAAAGAAGTTATCCGGACTATTGCAGGATACGGTGAAGCCAGCATGCAAGTAAGTTGGAAGGATGTTCAGGCGAAATTAAAACGCGGTGAAGCGGCTATAGAGTTCACAAATTACCGTTACTATACTCCCAATGTTACTGATAGCACTATGTATGCGGCTCTTGTGTTATTGCCAGGCGATACCATGCCCCACTTCATACCTCTCTTCGAAGAGCAGCAACTCCTAACACTTCTCAACAAGTCTGTTCTACCCGACGAAATGATTGTCAAAGACCTCTACGCGAATCGTCCTGAACTTTACCGTATTCTATGGCAACCTATCGAATTTTTACTGCACGATGTAAAAACTGTCTATTATTCACCTTCCGGGCTGTTGAATAACCTCAACCCCGCCGCTCTTCTGGATGAGTCAGGTGTTAGCATATCAAAAGGCCGTCAGTGGGTGCGACTTAGTAGTACGCGCGATTTGGTAACTGGACATTTGGCTGACTCATCTTTTATTGAACCCACAAATAATTTAGCTTCACACAACCTTAATTCCGCGATAATTTACGGAGGCATCAACTACGACATGGACAGCCTTGCGTTCGCTTCCGCTAATTCTGTCAAAATTGAGGATAGTTTGCAAACTATAGATATCAAGGATGGAAATTTCCGTTACGTCATTAATGAACAATACAAAGGTTCACGAGGAGAAGTGTCTGAAACATGGCCATCACTTCCCCATTCAGGGCTTGAGGCTGACCAAGTTAGTGCCGTACTTCGTGGAGCAGGATTTCTAACTGAAGAACAAAAGGGATTTTTCGCCAGTGAGGAGAATTTTAAGAAAATCGGCGTAAACGGATCTTCACCGCGCATTTTACACATTGCCACACATGGATTCTCTTATCCAGAGTCCGCAAAAAAACCGCAAAAAAAACTTGGAGACAACGAGTCCAATTATACCCTATTGGAAGACCCCATGTTGCGTTCTGGCTTGGTGCTAGCAGGAGGAAACTATTACTGGAAAAACAAAAGGCCACTCGCCAACTTTGAAGATGGAGTATTGGTTGCATACGAAGTGCGCGATCTTAATCTTCGAAATACTGAATTAGCTATACTCTCAGCATGCCAAACAGGCCTAGGTGATATAGTGGGTAGTGAGGGCGTATACGGTTTGCAACGAGCGTTTCGAATTGCTGGAGTGAAGTTTCTCATCGTGTCGCTTTGGCATATTCCAGATGAGAAAACACAAGAGTTAATGCAGCTTTTTTATCAAAACTGGGCGGTAAAAAAGGAATCGCTGCGTGATGCCTTTTCAAATGCACAACAAGCTATGCAGGAAATGTATGGCAATCCGTATTTATGGGCTGGGTTTGTGTTAGTGGAATAAAGAAATAGTAACTATAGAGCAAGGACTCCAATAACTATAATGTAATTATTTATCACCTGGAGAATATTATGCGACCCTTGCACTTATTTTGCAGGTGTCTTTAAATCGGAAAGTTCAGGCGTCATTTTTTTTCAAAAAAATTAGCCTTTTGGAAAGAGCCTAAGAAAATAGGAGAAAAGTCGTATTTAAACTGACATTTTACGGAAATGGATATAAGGAAAAAGAATCTAAAATGGCTTCAGAAATCTGAAGCCATCTCAATTCGTATTTTTTCAGAAGAATCAGATTTTAAATAATGATGGATCTACATTACTATTCACTTTTACTGTTTCAGCTTTCATGACCATTGGTGTTGGCATTGGACCACTGATAGTCACTGTATAAGGGATTGTAATTCCATCAACAGTTTTATAATCACCATATTCATTCGTGGTTGTCACCGTTTGTCCCTGTACTTCGTTAGACTGTACTTCTTTTATTTTCAGGAATGTTTCTTTATCAAAGAATTCAGTGCTCTTTGCACCTGTAGGCGCTGTGACTGCAAGTTTGTAAGCAGGTTTGCCATTCACATCCTCTATTCCTTTAAGTTCAAGTTTATAACCTGCCTCACCAAAAAACCTTTCAGGAAATAGGACAGCCTGTTCTTTCATAGAAACGAGGTCTTCACCTTCAACAGGTGATTTCTGCCCCATATTTTCCATTTGTCCTTTTTCTCCGTCATATATCTGCTTCATCAGGTTCATTCCCGGAGCAGTCAATGACATGTGAAATTTACCAGCGCTTTGTACCATGTGTGCTGTGATTGACATACCCATCAATTCCATTGAATACGTCTGGTCAAGTGATGAAACGGCATCAAGCTTAGTCCGTCCACCAAGAGCCATCAGATATTTGTCAACAAGCTCGGTAGCGGTGATTGACATTGGTGTTTCTGATTCATCTTTACGAGGATTGGCGTAAATATCATAAAGTTGAACCTTTCCATCTTCTTTATCAAAAACTGAAAGCTTAGAATACACTTCATCTTTGTTACCCACTACTACGATACGGGCTTTATCAGGATTGATATATTTCTTCGCCATCCTGGCTACATCATCAACGGTGACCGCAGCAAGTCTCTGTAAATACGTTTGATAATAATCAGCAGGCAAGCCATACATCAAGGTATTCAATGCAAAATTGGCAACTGTCTGTGGATTCTCTAATGACCTTGCAAAAGCGCCGGAAATAAAACTCTTCGCTAATTCCAGTTCTTTCTGAGTTACTGGTTCATCCTTCAATCTGTTGAGTTCAATTAAAGTCTGAACAATAGCACTATCCGTTACATTATTTCTTACACTCGCGTTGGCTGAAAACGATCCGGCTAATTCATTCGAATTAAGAGCAGAATACGCTCCATAAGTATACGCTTTATCCTCTCTTAGATTTTTAAATAATCTTCCGGAAAAGCCGCTACCAAGTATTGTATTCATAACACGAGCAGGGATCTCATCAGGGCTGCCGGGTTTAAGATCTACTGGATAGGTAACATTGATGACGGATTGAACGGCACCAGATTTATCCACAAAAGCTACAGCAGTTTTATCTACTGTCTTTGGGAATGGGTAGGTATATACCGGTGTCTTGCCGGCAGGCCATGATCCAAAATATTTCTCTGCTTTTGCTTTCGCCACTTCAGGAGTAATGTCGCCTACGATGACCAGGTAAGCATTTCCTGGTTTGAAATATGTCTTGTAATACTGTTTCGTATCATCAAGATTGACATTGGATACAGTGATTTCATTAGTGATCTCTCCAAAAGGATGATTGGGACCAAAATTCAAAGCACCGGATACATTGCCTGATATAGCATTTGGATCATCTTTATTCGCCTGAAGTCCTGATAATGTTTGTGTCTTAATTTTATCAAATTCAGCTTGTGGAAAAGATGGATTGAGTATAACATCGGAAAACAAACTCAATATCTTATCCGTGTGCTTTGTAAGTGAAGAAGCGAAACCTCCCCTGGGATTTGTCACCATACTGGCACCGATAAAATCTACAGCTTCATCAATATCCGCTTTAATTTTTGTTGTGGTACCTGTTGACAATAACGATCCTGTAATATCTGACAGCCCTGCTTTTTCCTTCTCCTGCATATTGTCCATATCGATGGTCAACTGGTAAGAGATTTCAGGGATTTTATGATTTTCGACAACGATTACTTTCAGGCCGTTAGACAAAGTGTATTGTGTTGATTTGCCGATTTCAATCTGGCGTGCAGGTCCGGGCTTTGGTGCCATCGCCCGAAAATCTTTTGATCCGGTATTGTCACCTGAGGCAGTCTCTTTGGCCATCTTCGGGGCACAAGAGGCCATCGCGATGACCATAAGTAAGATGAGTGATTTTATATAATTCATTTTATATTTTATTTATGGTTGGAAAGTAGAGTAATGAAATCAGGATTTATTTTCCTGTGATTTTGGTAAATAATGAAGGGTCACCCGATTCGATTTTACAAGATATTTCTTAGCAGCAGCCATGATATCTTCACGTGTCACGGCGAGATAACGATCGATTTCATTGTTGATCAGATTAGCATCACCAAAAAACATATAGTACGTGGCAAGGCTTTCTGCAATACCTGCATCACGGCTGTTGTTCGTTACATATTCTGATTCAATCTGGTTGCGTAGTTTTTGGAATTCCTTTTCCGTAATCAGTTCATTCTGAACTTTAGCGATTTGTTCGTCAATAGCATTTTCCAATCCCGTAACATCAACACCCATATTGGTAATACCAAATGTCAATGACACACCAGGATCTTCAAGGGCTAATGGAAAATTACCAACAAACAATGCTTTCTGCTGCTCGTCTACTAAAGCCTTATATAATCTTGAACTTTCACCATTTGATAATATCCTTGAGACCATATCAACAGCGTAGTAATCCTTTGTTCCCTGTGCCGGGATCCGATATGCCTGAATGACAGCAGGTAATTGTATATTATCCCAGACTGTATCTCTTATTTCGCCATTGAGTGGAGGTTCAACAACTCTTGGTCGATATACAGGTTGCGCTGATTTTGGGATTCCTGAAAAATATTTTTCAATTCCGGCTTTAGCTGCATCTATATCTATATCACCAGCTATTGATAAAACAGCATTATTCGGTACATAGAAATCCTTGTAGAACTGTTTGTAATCTTTTTCTTCAGCAGCTTCAAGATGAGCCATGGATCCGATGACCGGCCATTTGTACGGGTGAACATGGTAAGCACGCTTGAATGTCTCTTCCAGAATAGAACCGTATGGCTGATTGTCTATTCGCTGACGGCGTTCTTCTTTTACAACCTGACGCTGCGTTTCAATTCCTTTCTCATCAACCCGGGCATGCATCATGCGTTCAGACTCTAACCACAGGCCTAAATCCAACTGGTTACTTGGAAGAATTTCATAATAATAAGTGCGGTCGAAAGTCGTATTTGCATTTAGATTCCCTCCGGCATTCTGAACATATTTATCATATTCTCCACGACCGATATTATCACTTCCTTCAAACATAAGGTGTTCGAAAAAATGCGCAAAACCAGTTCGTTCCGGGTTTTCATTTTTGGATCCCACATGATACATTACTGAAACAGCAACAATCGGAGTGGTTTTATCCTGATATAGGATAACATGGAGTCCATTTGGCAGATCATATTCTACAAATTGGAGTTTATTCATCTGGGCAACCATAGAGCTCGACATAAATATGGCGCCAATAAAAAGTGCTAAAAAGTAACGCATGTTAGTTATAATTTGATTGAGGCAAAGATACCTCAGCTGGATAAGGAAATAGGCATTAATATCTACTAATGAGACAAAATATCTGACAAATCAGGCGGAGAATGAAGTGCCGCAGCCACATGTTTCTTTGGCGTTGGGATTATTGAAAATGAATCCACGGTTGTTGAGTCCATCAAGCCAGTCAATCTCCATACCCAACAGGTATAAAGCATGGGCTTTGTCCATCACGATCCTGATGCCTTCAGACTCATAGATTGTATCACGCTCTTTTACCTCATCAAATCCAAGGAGGTAAGAAAATCCGGAACATCCCCCACCCTTCACGCCAACGCGTAAGGCATAATCTGCGGGAACTCCCTGATCATCGCGAATACGCTTGAGCTGTTGAATGGCACCTTCGGTTAGTTTTACCGGGGAGGCCGTAGCTGTTTCAGTCATTTGATCCATTTCTTAGACAAAGATAACGTTCGGTTTACAAATCAGGGAAACACCAATGGAACATGGTTAGTTCTAAAGCCTGAAAAAACGTCAGAGAAGTGAGAGGCATAATAATACCTACTGTCAATTTCCAATTCCCGACATGTATTTATTACATTTACCGCATGACATGGGAAATGATTTTGGGGTTTACTTTACCTTCTCTTATGGTGTTTCTTGCTGTGTATTACACAATGAATCAATACAATCAGCAACAAACTAAAATGAATTTACTGGGCAGCAGACAGTTGAATGACAAAGTGACTTTACCCCTCAAACTGCAAGCCTACGAAAGGCTGATTTTGCTTTGCGAGCGAGTCAACATAGCTGACCTTATTTTAAGACTGAAAGCGCCTGGTACTTCTGCCATTGAACTAAAATCAGCATTGCTTATGGCTGTTCAACAGGAATTCGAACATAACCTTACGCAACAACTATATGTCACGGAAGAATTGTGGCAAGTACTTCTGGCCATGAAAGCTAAAACGATGGATCTTATTATTCAGGCATCCGACGGACTCTCTTCCCAGGCTTCTGCAGAAGAATACGCGACAAAACTTATCACCCTGACATCCAATGAAACGAACATTCCATCACGAATAGGAATTAAAGCTATCAAAACAGAGACATCATTATGGTCATAAAGAAATACGCCGGTTTTTTTCTCTTTTTAATCCTGCTCAGCAGTTGTAAGAGCATACAGCACATCAGTCACACTGACGTGACCTATCAGATTATGAAGTCTGATTCGTTGATGGTTCCTGATGCGACAGTGACTAACATGATTGCCCCCTACAAAGTGCAACTCGATACAGTGATGAATGAAGTAATAGGGACTGTTGCAAATGATCTGTATAAGCAAAGGCCTGAATCCAGCCTTGGAAATTGGGTAGCGGATGTGATGCTTGATGCCGTAAAGAAAGATGGATATACTGCTGATATTGCTGTTGTCAATTATGGTGGTTTGCGGATCCCCTCGCTCAGCTCAGGACCATTGACAAGAGGTAAAGTATTTGAATTAAGTCCTTTCGATAATATGATCATGGTCGTGGATATTCCAGGCAAAATACTGGATACCTTATTTCAAAAAATGGCTTCTACTGGTGGATGGCCTGTAAGTAGGGGTGTAAAAATGGAGATGAGTAATAAAATGGTTACAAGTTGTCTTGTCTTAAATCAGCCCATTGATACAAATAGAATATATAAAGTAGCTACACTTGATTATGTAGCTAACGGTGGAGATGACATGAAGTGCCTTATTCCATTGACGCGTATTCAGACCGGAAAAATCCTCCGGAATATGCTCATAGAAGATGCACTCAGGCTGAAGGCTGAGAATAAGAACATTACATCATTTGTTGAAGGAAGAATCATCAACCATTAAAAAAGAAAATCATGTGGACCAGGAGAGATTTCTTAAACAGGACTACCGTTGCAGGCGCAACATTAATGGTACCAGGTTGGTTAAATGCAGCTAATATTACGGATGAAGAATTGTCAAAACTCGTCATCCTGCACACTAATGACGTCCACAGCCGTGTGGAGCCTTTCCCTGAGGATGGTTCGAAGAATGCGGGTCTCGGTGGTGCAGCAAGAAGAGCAGCCGTCATCGAGAAAATCAGAAAGGAAAATGCAAATGTATTACTGTTAGATTCCGGGGATATTTTCCAGGGAACACCTTATTTCAATTTTTTCTTAGGCGAGCTGGACATCAAACTCATGACCCAAATGGGCTATGAAGCTACTGCGATGGGAAATCATGATTTCGATGGTGGAATTGAAAATTTTGAAAAGCAAATGCGTGAGCACGGAAACTTTCCAATGATCAATGCCAACTATGATTTCAGTGATACTATCATGCATGATAAATATGTAAAAAGGCACATCATACAAAAAGGAAATATCAAAATAGGATTGACAGGTGTCGGCATTGAACTGGATGGATTGGTTCCGCAAAAGCTTTATGCAAACACGAAATATCTTGATCCGATAAAAAATGCAAGTGAACAAGCGGACATTCTAAAGCATGATGAGAAATGTGATCTTGTGATTTGCCTTTCTCATCTTGGGTATCGGTATGACAATGATAAAGTAAGTGACATTCATCTTGCGAAAGAAAGTAGATCAATTGATCTCATATTAGGAGGCCACACGCATACCTTCATGGATGCTCCTGACATTTATAGGAATACTCAAGGTCACTCCGTTATTATTAACCAGGTGGGATGGGCCGGAATGAGACTTGGTAAAATCGATGTCACTTTTGAACGCAACAAACGCAATAAGTGTATCACATGTGATGGTATCTGGATCACAAATAAAAAATAATTCATTGCTCAATTCAGATTAAATAATCAGGCAATGGTTGACAGTCAATCAATTACTGAAGATCAATATAAAGATATATAAAATACTGATTTTAAGGTTTTTAGAAATAAAAATCATGATTTGGTTAAAAAAGTAAATCACACTCCTCATCATTCAATTTTTTTTTGATCTTTGTCCAATCCCAAACCTGAGTGAACTAAGTACAAACGATGCAAAGCAAAGCATATCTGACAGATGGGCTCCACCCGGAGCAGAACAGCGATAAGGCTTTTGGGATAATTCAATAACCTGTTTAGTAGAATCAATAATGATGCATGACTGCAATGCGGTATGGAATGGGTGTCTTAGCGTGATACGTGAGGAGATCAGCGAACAAAGTTTTAAGACCTGGTTCGAACCTATCAGACCCATTCGTTTGCAGGAAAATACGCTTACACTTCAGGTTCCAAATCGTTTTTTCTTCGAATGGCTTGAAGAGCATTATTTACCAGTGCTCCGAAAATCAATTCGCCAGACACTTGGCCCGAAAGCAAATCTTGAATACAACTATGTAAAAGATGATCCATGGCAAAAAAATGGAAAACGGCAAAAACCTGTTTCCACTACACCAGCCTCAGAAGAAGAACTTGATATTCGAAATCCATTTGTCATCCCGGGTATCAAGCGACTCAAAATTGATCCTCAACTCAATACGACGTACACTTTTGATAATCTGATCGTAGGTGATTGTAACAGACTTGCATGCTCTGCCGCTGAAGCTATTGCGAATAACCCAGGAGGTACTGCATTTAATCCTCTTTTCATTTTTGGTGATGTAGGCCTTGGCAAAACCCATCTCGCACAAGCCATTGGTAATTCAGTGGTCAAACAAAGAGATGACAAGACAGTACTTTATGTCAGCTCCGAGAAATTTACAAACCAAATCATTGAAGCGATTAAAAATAATGCAGTTAGTGATTTTACTAATTTTTACCAGTTAGTTAATCTGCTTATTATTGATGACATCCAGTTTCTCGCAGGTAAAACCAAGACGCAGGAAATTTTCTTTCACATCTTTAATCAACTTCATCAAAGTGGAAATCAGATCGTGATCACCTCTGATCGTGCACCTAAAGATCTGCAGGGGATGGAAGAGCGTCTGATCAGCCGTTTTAAATGGGGCTTATCCGCTGATCTGCAGGCACCGGATTATGAAACGATGATGGCCATCCTTGAACATAAATCAAGCATCAGCCAGATCGTATTTTCACCTGAAGTGAAACACTATATTTGTGACAACATCCGTCACAATATCCGAGAACTTGAAGGAGTGATCATTTCATTGATCGCTCATGCTTCACTCACCAAAAAAGAAATTGATATTGAACTGGCTCAAAGGGTGATTTATAATGTTGTTCTCAATACGGGCACAACTATAACCTTGGATCACATCAAGAAATGTGTGGCAGATCACTATGAAGTGCCGATTGATAAATTAAAATCGCAGACTCGAAAACGCAACATAGTACTGGCCCGTCAGCTATCGATGTATTTTGCAAAAAACATTACGAATCATTCGCTCAAGTCTATTGGTGATAGTTTCGGTGGACGGGATCACAGTACAGTGATCTATAGCGTTCGTGCCGTAAATGATATGATGGATACCAATGCTGAATTCAAGAGGACGGTGAAGGATATTGAAAAGAAACTTCGTCAGCCGGTAAGCCAGTAAATCTTGCCGACAGTTTCGGTAAAAAAAAAGATGTCCGTAGTTTGAAACTACGGACATCTTTTTTTTATATGATTTTATCTAAGAGTCCTGCAAAATCACGCGCTCTTTCTTTCCGTGTAAATTTCCCGGTACCCTCGGAACTCCCTATTAATTGGTCAGATTGATAAAGAGTAAAATACTCAAGTATTCTTTTTTTAATGCCTTCTAAATCATCATAATCGTGCACTACACCGCCATTAGCCATTTCAATCACTTTGGCTGAATCACTCTCTGAAGGGCCAATGGATAAAACAGGGCGACCTGATCCTAAATATTCATAAAGCTTGCCTGGAATAATGGAGAGGGAGCTTGGGGCATCATTAATCAGCAAAAGAAGAAGCTGTGCCTTTTGCTGAATTTTGACAGCGTCTGCGTGAGGAACAAATTCAATGAAAGAAGTATAATCTTTCAAACCAAATTTTTCAATGGATTCACGAACGGAAAAATCTGCAGGGCCGATCAATTTGATTTTTATTTTTTCTTTCAGTGGATCCGATAAAAAAATGGCTTGTTGAATCGCTTTCCACAACACTTCCGGATTACGGTCTTTATTCATCGAGCCAACATGTACAATCGTAAATTCCTTATCAAGAGTAGCTGCATCTGCACTTTTGTAATCTGCATCATCAAAACCATTGAGGATAACTTCGATATCATTTCTTGAGGAAAGTTCTTTGAATTCATCTCCCATTCTCCAGGTAACGGCCACAACTTTTGAGGCATTTGTAAGAATCCTTTTTTCCAGTCTGTGATGACGTGCATCACCCCATTTTGTGAGACGCAGGTCTTTATAAAAATCAATATTGGTCCATGGATCCCTGAAATCTGCAATCCACGGTATGCCTGTCGATTTATGCAATGCATCAGCGATCATGTGCATGCTGTGGGGAGGCCCCGTTGAAATAATGGCATCTACAGGATAATCACGCAGATATTTTTTCAAATACTGTATCGATGGCTTTATCCAAAACATCCGTGCGTCCGGAATAAAAAAATTGCCCCGTACGAAAACGGAAATTTTCTGTGCAAGGGATTCCTTTTTATTCTCATTGATAAAACCTGAGTAAAGCTTCTCTTTTTTCTTTCGACCCAGGAATGCTTTGTAAATATCGTATGGCTCCCATATTGGCGTTTTGATAATTTTCAGGTCGGGTGAGATTTCCGTTAATAAGCTTTCATCATGTACGGCGACTTCATTATCAGAAGGCGTATAAACGACAGGTTGCCAGCCAAATTCCGGAATATACTTTGTCATTTTGGCCCAGCGCATTACACCTGCCCCACCTGATGGAGGCCAATAATAAGTGATAAGGAGAAATTTTTTCAATTGAATAAAAGTAAGGGGCGAAAATAGGTGATTTAACCAGATGAATTGGCATAATCACTCTGTAGTCAGGCTCAGAAAAACAAACCATGCTTAATAATATTTACGTTTGAATTTTGTCCTATGATGAATATCATCTCCTGTTTTGACCATCGTCATAATTCCCTATCAGCTATTATGACAATTTTGCCATATATGAAATTTGAACCTGATTTCAAAGATGATTTGAAAACAGAAACATAACAGAACATTAATACTATTGACATGATGAACAAGGAAGTACCTGTCTCTCAAATTATGACACATGACCCGGTTGTTGTACTTCCGGATACACCTATCGATCAAATACACCAGATATTTGAAAACAATGCATTTCATCATCTGCTGGTTGTAAAAGGTGGTAAAGTCAAGGGAATTATTTCAAAAAGTGATTACCTCAAAGTACAACACATGTTGTGTTATACCTGGTCAGGTTCTATCGGCGTGAAAGATCTTTTCAATACGATGAGGGCCTCTGATATCATGTCTAAAGATCCATTGCACATAGAATCTTCAGATACAGTCGGATTGGCAGCAGATATCTTCCTGGTCAATTCATTTCATGCATTGCCTGTAGTAGATGATGGCGAATTGGTAGGCATCGTGACAGCTCATGACCTTCTATTTTATGCCTATGAAGGTCGACCGATACTGGTCAAAAAATAAGAAATAGATGTCTCCTATTTCAAATTAGGATCATTCAATTACTTCGCCCGAATGCTTGTATACGTACATTTGGTATGCGTTCCGGTGAGTGAGCGCCTCTAACAACTAATTGATGAAAGTTTTTTTTACATTTCTCAATCTGGTCTTAGGCTTTCTTTCCTTTACTACTCAGGGATGTAAAGCTCAACCTCAAGAACCAATCTCGGGTCAGATCAAAATCCATCCTGAATGGAAAGCTGAAGTCTACCTTATTCAACCTCGTAATTTCTCCGAAATCGCTGCCAATTTTCTTGGGCAGGTTATTGATTCAGCAGCTATTGAGGCTGATGGCCATTTCGCGTTCAAGCATCTACCTGCTATTCAGGAAAATTTACTTCTTCAACTTGCTGTACAAAAAATTAATAGCCGGTATCCAAATCAATTAACAGATGCTATACCTTCTGAAGCTAACTATATGCCTTTTATTGTATCGAAAGGAAATCCGGTAAACATCAAAGCTGACATTTCTGCTTTTCAAAAGTCATTTGTGTTCATGAATACCTCACATGGCAACAGTGCGCTGATTTCCCTTCGTGATATTCGTTTAGCTGCATTCCAAAAATATTTGGCAGATGATGTAAAAGAAATTCATGCGGATTCAATGCTGATCGAAAAGGAAAATTTATACCGGAACTATATTGCGACAATGATGAGGTTTGCTGATACTACAACAAGTATTGAAGCCGCAATGGTTGCTATTCGTTGGATAAGCCCCAATGGTGATTTTGAACGAGTCCCTGAATTCATCAAAGGTCAGTGTCAGAAATGGCAGCGAAATGCCCCGGAAAATCCGATGACCGGTCAATTATGTCATGTTGCGAATAAAAACACCCTGCCCGTTATGGTTGGGGATGTGATGCCAGATTTTTCGTTGCCTCTTATAAACGGAGATACCATAATGCTAAGCAAATTACTTGGTCAACGACTTACCATTGTTGACATATGGGCTTCATGGTGTGCCCCCTGCAGAAAGGAAAACCGTATGGTGTTAACCCCTTTATGGTCCGCCTATAAGGAGAAGGGTCTTCAAATCATTGGTTATTCAATTGATAACAATGCCTCTTCATGGAAATCGGCCGTACTGAAAGACGGAGCAACCTGGAGCCATGCATCACATTTAACCGGGGATGCTACCCCATTTCTCGAAGCTTTACGCATTTCCACTATTCCAGCCAACTTTATACTTGATGCAGAAGGGAAAATTATCGCAAAGAACCTGAATGGAGAGTCTTTAATTGGTTTTGTAAAAGATCGATTGGATTAACCGGGGGATACCAGGATTTGAACCTGGTGCCCTTGGCGCCATGTGCTACCAGACTACAAAACATCCCGAAATAAAAAAAGAGAGTCATCTCTGACTCTCTTCTGTCGGGATACCAGGATTTGAACCTGGGACCCCCTGTTCCCAAAACAGGTGCGCTACCGGACTGCGCTACATCCCGAAATAAGTTGGAGTTTCAGTGTGGGTGTGGGTGTGGATATGATTTTTACTCCAAACTCACACTCAAACCCTTACTCAAACTCTTAAGCGGTGAGGGAGAGATTCGAACTCTCGGTACATGTTTCCACGTACGACGGTTTAGCAAACCGTTGGTTTAAGCCACTCACCCACCTCACCTCAAAATTTTTACACCTTAAGAATCAAGTGTTTAGGTCGAATCCTCCGATCAAAAACATTTTCAGTCAACGACTGTCCTACTTTAGGAGGGGCAAATATAGAAAATCTATTCTCAAAGCGAAGGTTTGCCATAGTTTTGACGATTAATACCTTTACTTCTCAACAAATCTTCACGTAAGATATGACTCAACAGACTGTCCTCCATAAAACCCGATTATACACGATTATCTTATGTGCCTCTATGGCTATTATGGTTTCATGCAGTACAAAAAAAGAAAAACAGGCAGAAGTTATCAAAGAAGTCAAGCCCAACACGGAAATCGTAAATCCTATGAAGGATTCAATGTCAAGGCAGACACTTACTCATCAGCCATCTGCCATCCCTATACCTCCCCGGAACGAACCTTCAAGACCAAAGGAACTTGAAGTAATCATCCCACTCAAACCAAAAATTTGCGATATCAATCTCAAACTTATCGCCAGTCCGAAAAACGGTCAGAAAATTTATTACGTCACCGGTTTGATTCCCGGAGAATTCAAATGTTGGGTGGATCTGGAAAATGCAAGTTTGAAAATATGTAATGGCAGTCCTTCTGTGCTGTATTTTGTTGATATACCTAATCCAAAAGTTACTCCTACTCCACCCCATTTTCTTGATGCAAGTACTCTTGCCACAAACGGTGTAGGGCTATTTGAATACAACGGTTCAAATTGGACTATGAGAGGCGCTGGCATCTGGAAAAGAAAGGATAAAGGATACGGATACTATAATACAGATAACGCTGGTGGAGGGTGAAAAGAGTAATCAGTATTCAGTGGTGAATAGTTGTAGTGGCAGTAGCATTTGCAGCAGGAGTGTTCAGTATTCAGTGGCCATTGGACAGCAGTGAAAAATTGTGGTTGTTAAAATACTGAAAACGAATTTTTTAATTTGACCTTAATAGCTCGGACATTTTTCTTGCGGCTAATTCTGCACCTGTCCATGCAGCCTGAAAATTAAATCCTCCCGTAAGAGCATCTATATTGAGAACTTCGCCAACTAAAAATAATTGAGGACGTATTTTACTCTGGAAACTTTTCATATCGATATCCGTCAAATCAACACCACCGGCAGTTACAAATTCATCCTTGTAAGTGCTCTTTCCGGTGACTCGATACGTGTCACGACAAAGAACATCGGCTAGCCGGTCGAGGTGTTTATTTCCCATCTCTGAACAATTCGTTAGCTCAGGTATCTCAGCTCTCGTACAGAAATATTTCCAAAGTCGGGCAGGAATATCCTGCACGACAAGGTTATTTACTTTACGACGGGTATTTATTTTCATCGTGGATTGAAGCCATTTCCTGAACATATCCTGGTCTTCAGCCCCACGCCAGTTGATCACCAAATCAAATACATAACCACAATCATATAAATCCCTGGCACCCCACGCTGACAATTTCAAAATGGCAGGGCCGCTTACCCCCCAATGTGTAATCAGGAGTGGTCCTGATGTCTCCAATTTAAATGCCGGAATAGAAACTTTAACATCACTTTTGCTTATTCCCTGAAGTGAGAGCAGATTAGTATCTCGGATATTAAATGTAAAGAGAGAGGGAACCGGTGAGATGATCGTATGGCCTATCTTCTTCAGTAAATCCCATGTTCGTTGGTCGCTGCCACTGGCAATTAATAAAAATTTTGATTGCAAAGTATTTCCATCAAATAAAGTAATCTTCCATGATGCTGTGGATTCATCGAATACCCAATCTGAAGCCCTCGTTGAAATCAAAAGTTTTATCCCTGATCTTTCGATCGCTCGTGTAAAACAATCTATTATGGTGGAAGACTTATCCGTCACCGGAAACATTCGGCCATCATTCTCCTTTTTCAATTTTACTCCCCTTGATTGCAACCATTCGACCATATCCTTTGGCTGGAATTTGAAAAATGGTCCAAGCATTTCCTTTTGTCCACGTGGATAAAAAGAAGTCAGTTCTTCAGGATCAAAACAGGCATGGGTGACATTGCATCGACCACCACCTGAGATTTCAACTTTAGACAATGGTTTTCTTGCAGCTTCGAGAATGCAGATTTTTGCACCGGGAAAGAGCTCACCGACACGTATGGCGCCGAAGAATCCGCCTGCGCCTCCACCGATGACGACCAGATCAAATATCATCTTGATGTCATTTTATTTTTTTCTCCTGCAAAGACCATGAGTTCATAGCTCAATTGAAAAGGAAGGAATTTTACATGATGGCGATCTGCTTCACGATATTCAGTTAGCTTTTCAAAATTTACATTTCGTTGTAGAAAGGTGAAAGCTATAGCAGCTACCTTTTCATAACGGACAAGATCATCTATGATCGGAATATCCGGACTCCCTACTATTTTACAAAAAATGCTGAAAACATCAAGCCCCGGGTAAAGAGAATATTTTGCCGGAAACAACCCTGCCAGGTACAGGCTGACAACAGAAGCATCCTGATGATGATAGGTTTCAACAGAAAGAGCATTCCTGTGACGATGCAACTGAAGCAACTCATCACAATAATAGTTGAACCGGTATATCCTGCCATCGAGAGAAGCTGCATCATTGGCCAGATCTTTCCACGCAATTGTTGCTAATTCAGGATCAGACTCGATAAGTTTGATCATAATTTCTTTCGGCCGATAATTGTCCCTTTTCCACCACCGTTGTGTATAGTCACTTTTCAGGCATTGTTCGTAAGTAGCCCTCAAAGAATTTAATTCTGGTGGCTTCCAAAAAGTATGAAAATGTTCAACCATTGAATGTGGATAATACCATTCTACCTCATTGGTTTTCAATTGGACAGAAACAAAATCATGGATCAGGGCTTCAAGTAAGTGCAATTTCATCAGACCGTGAAGGTAAAGTATAAGGATGAAGGCTAAGATGCCGGGAATGCCGCGGGATAAAGGGCAGGGCTATGTCAAAAAAAAAGAATCGATAAATATGAAATCAAAATAAATATATATCCAACTGAAAAGTTCATCTTTGAGCCGTTGATATGCTTTGAAAGCGTATCCCCTGAAAATAAATCAGAGCTGCCCGAAAGCAAAAAAGAATACTTTTATTACCTTTTGGAGAAATTTAAACACTGAAAAGAAATGATGAATGAACCTGTCTCGCTGATCATGTCACGGAATGTGATCACCGCTTCTGCTGACGATACCCTTTCCGTAGCTCGTAGCATATTCCTAAAAAACAAGGTCCACCACCTCCCGATAGTTGACGGAACCAGACTTGTCGGAATCCTTACCACATATGACCTCTTTAAGGTCGTCGGACCTAACAAGGATTATGAAAAGATCTATATTAAGGACGTGATGACGACGCATATAGCTACACTGGAACCGGAAGACAAGATTGGGTCAGCTGCGGAGCTATTCCTTGAAAATCTTTTTCATGCAGTACCTATCGTAAAAGATGGCGAGTTAAAAGGGATAGTGACCTCATTAGATGTCATCAAATATGAATTCAAAAAAGAATATCCGACACAGGCTATTTAAGAAAACGGTTGATGCCTATTGAACTAATCTCTTCATTCCGAAAAAAAATAAATATTCATTTGCTGATTGTCTCCGTGCTGGCAATCATTTTCATTGGCTTGAATATATTATTTCACAATGATAGTCTGTTTATTCTTCAGGTCATCAGGATATTGACTTTTTTCCTGGTCATACATGCGCTTTCACTTTTTCAGAGAAGGAACAGCCTGTTTAAAATATTTAACAGAAACCCATCCGAAATCATCAGCACATTCGAAACATATCTTCAGGAAAGAAAACAAAATGCTGACAGGAATAAAATCATAAGAATAATTATGATTGTCCTGCTGACGATTGGGCTGTTGTACGATTTATTTGATTACAGTAGTAAAGCATGGTCAGATTCTATAATTCCATTATGGTTTGCGACTATCCTGTTGATCATTGCAGAAAAATGGTCAGACATGAACACACATATCATGTTGCAGGATCTGAAACACAGCGAGAAATAAAATTACTCCGTTAATTCTGAATGATAGGCCTGCTTGACGATCACACCATCCAGTATAGCTGAAGGATAGATATCACTTTGATGGATCACACCCTGGTATTCTCCCGTCAATAGTAACCGTGCACATTCCACAAGGGGAGCTGCTGTACAGATCTGTATCGCCCGCATCGTAATGGAGCCAAACATCATCGGATAAATATGCTGTGCATGTTGAATGGAACGAAGATGACCTGATTGGTCATATCCCGTCACAGACGCGTAGATGACGATGACATCATCTTCTACGTGCGGAACATTTTCAATCAGAAATTTTTCAAGACGTTCGATTTTAGAATCCGGATTAGTGTCATTTTTCAACCAGGATTGGATCCAATCATAATGCCCCGGATATCTGATTGTTTTATAATCGATGTTTCGGATTTCATCTTTGAGGACATTGGGCAGGTCAGCAGCCCCTCCACTGGTCAGGTCAGCTTCGTATCGCCTGCCATTGATGATCAATGTCTCTCGTTCTGAAAGAGAAGGGAGGCTGACAATCTGATGATCGCGGACAGCTTCTGAAGGCTTAATATATTCTGTAGCGACGCCTATCGTGCTCCAGGTAAAACCATAATAATGTGGTGATTCAGTGTATTGAGTCAAAGCCCCAACCCGCATGGCGAGACGTTCAAGTTTTTCAACGCCATATTTTTTCTTAAATGTATCAATCAGATGTAAGGCTACATTATTGACATACCCGGGTGCCAATCCGGTCTGTAGAATAAAACCTGTTTCAGCTTCTTCCGCCATCTCAGTGATTTCAGCTGTCTCCTTTACATATTCTGTAAGATTTGCATAATGAAGACCATACTCTATACACAGACGCGCGAGGGCAGGACCAAATTTTCCAGGGAGACAATCAAGCAAAACATCACAATCTGTAAGAATGCGTTCAAATGACTCAACATGGTCAACTGAAGAAATAAGGAAGGTCACTAACCTACCCTTCTTGCTTAGGCCTTTTTCGATCCATGTTTTGGCTTCATCTAGCTGTTCCTGTGCGGCATCGCCGATGACCACCTCACAATCCCAGTTTTGAGCATCGAGAATCAATAGTGCCGCAGCCCGTCCAATGCCTCCTGCTCCTGCAATGAAAATTTTATCCATAAGATCTGTAATTGATTGATTTATAAGGGTGGCCGAAGGTAATTATTTTGGCCCTTTGGTTTGAATTAGAGGGCTAAACGATATTCCTTTTGTCAAATTGGTTATAAAATCTGCATTTCTGACCGGGACAAAAAACATATTAAATAAAAAAATCATGTATATCTATCTATATAAGTGCAGATAGTACTATATTTGAGCGCCATCCCAAGGCAGCAATACGCCCATTGCTATGTCAATATTTGTACCAAAGAGTAAGAAACCCGGCGCAACTGCGCGGACGAAATCGAAAAAAGGAAGCGCAAAGCCGTCTTTATTAAAAGACAAACGACTTCCAAAACTGGTCGGAGCCACCTTCGTCCTGATAGGCATTTTTGTGCTTGTCTCAGGTGTATCCTATCTGTTCACCTGGAAAATCGATCAGGATAAGATTCTCAACAACCCCTTTAGTGCGTTGGGAGAAGGAGACCTTATTCTGGCTAACTGGCTTGGCCGGTTAGGTGCAGTCGTTGGAAACGGCTTGATTTACTGGGGCTTTGGCTTCACTTCCCTTGTGTTACCTGTTCTCTTAATTGGTCTCGGATTACGCCAGATGGTTGGGGCCACATTGACAACATGGTATACCAGAGCCGGAAAATCAGTCCTTGCCATGGTGTATTGCTCTATGCTTTTCTCTTTCATTTTCTCATCCGCTAATTTTCCATGGGGAGGAGCATTTGGAGACAGCACGACTGACTGGTTGTCTAAATTCATGGGAAATATAGGTGTAGCTCTTGCACTCCTGTTTGTACTCGCTATCACATTCATCATCCAGTTTAATCCATCATTCGCATGGAAAGGAGAGTTTTTGGCAATGCCTGATATCAAAGTTCCCTCCTGGAAATTAAGCTGGTCTGAATTAGGATTAGACTTTTTCAAAAAGAAAAAAGAAACAGTTACTGATCCTGAATCCGCCTCGGAAACAGGAGATGAAGGCGAAGAGGATGAAGATGAAATTCTTCAACCTGGTTTTCTGACCAAATTCATGAAAGAAAATGATGTCCAAAATCCACGCCTGGATTCATTAAGAGACATTGATGATCTGGAGGCACTTGAATTGGAAATGACAGATCTATCAACTGATTATATTGCTCCAGATAAAATCAAACCCACACTTGAAATCGAAGGTTTGTCAAATGCGGCTGATATAGCTGATTCTTTTTCTGAAGCACATATTCCTCCTACGTTTAGTGGCGTTCAGGATAAAGTTTTCCTGATGGATCAGGAGAATGATGAACATAGTGAGCCTTATGATCCTACCCTTGATCTCTCTTCCTATATTCCACCTGAATTAGAATTATTGCTTGAGTATCCTGATGAGAAAATTCAGATCGATCGCGCGGAGGTTGAAGCTAACAAGGATCAGATCATTGAAACACTTTTAAACTATAAGATCGAGATCACAAAGATCCGTGCTACCATCGGCCCTACAGTGACATTGTATGAAATCATACCAAAGCCGGGTATCCGTATTTCAAAAATTAAGAATCTTGAAGACGATATCGCTTTAAGTTTATCTGCATTGGGTATCCGTATTATCGCACCTATTCCGGGTAAAGGAACTATAGGTATTGAAGTACCCAATAAGCGAAAACAAATTGTATCACTTAAAGAAGTTCTGGCATCAGATAAATTCATCACAGGGAAAATGGATCTCCCCATCGCACTTGGGAAAACAATTTCAAACGAAGTGTTTGTTGCGGATCTGGCAAAAATGCCACACCTCCTGATAGCCGGTGCCACAGGACAGGGAAAATCAGTTGGGATCAATACTGTGCTGATGTCTCTACTCTATCGAAAACATCCGTCACAACTTAAGCTTGTATTGATCGATCCGAAAAAAGTAGAGTTATTTCCCTATGCCAAACTCGCTAATCACTTCCTTGCATTCTTACCGGATCAGAAAGAACCTATTGTCACGGAGACTAAAAAAGTAATCTATACACTCAATTCGTTGTGTATCGAAATGGATGACCGATATGATTTGCTGAAAAAGGCACATTCACGTAATCTTAAAGAATACAATGAAAAATTTGTCAACCGACAGCTCAATCCTTTGAAAGGACACAGGTTCATGCCTTTCATCGTACTGGTGATTGACGAGTTTGCAGATCTGATCATGACGGCAGGAAAAGAAGTTGAAATGCCTATTGCACGATTAGCACAACTTGCACGTGCAGTGGGGATACATCTCATCATTGCTACACAGCGACCATCTGTCAATATCATCACGGGTGTGATTAAAGCAAATTTTCCTGCACGACTTGCATACAAAGTTGCTTCAAAAGTTGACAGCCGGACTATCCTTGATATGGGAGGTGCTGAGCAACTGATCGGACAAGGTGATATGTTGCTTTCGATCGGAAGCAATATGATTCGTCTTCAATGTGCATTTGTAGATACACCTGAAGTAGAATCGGTCATCAATCATATCTCAGATCAGCAAGGCTACGCGGAACCATATTATTTACCGGAGTTTGTCGGTGATGATGAAAAAATCCAGGGTTCTGATGGTATGACGTATGCCGATCTTGACGACATGTTTGAAGATGCAGCAAGACTTGTAATCCAGAATCAGCATGGAAGCACTTCAATGATTCAACGAAGACTTAAACTTGGCTATAACAGAGCAGGACGTATAATGGATCAATTGGAATCTGTAGGCATAGTGGGTCCTGCTGAAGGCAGTAAGCCGCGCGATGTCCTATTGTATACAGAGACTGATCTTGATGGGCTTATTCAAAGGATACGAACTAAAAACTGATTTATTCAGAAGTTTTACTTTTTTAAAAAAAATATGATACCCGTTTCAATTTGGATAAGCACCGAATTGATAAAATAACGCCTCACTGGTCCTGCAGTCAATAGTGGGTTTTTCAACGTTAACTTATCTTAACACCCTTGAGGTGATACTTTTCATCTAATTTTGCGTTGTTACGATTGGACATTTGACCAACTTTTATGAAATCTATACTATTTATTTTCTTTCTGTGCTTTGTTGCCTATAGTCAGGGATACGCACAATACCTGGGCGCAAAGGATTCTGACCCTGAAGCCTTAAAGATTTTGACGAATGCCAGTGAAGGATTCAAATCCAAAAACGTACGTCTCAATTTCAATCTAAAGATCTCATACCCCGGTAAAGCAGCAGAGACAAATGAAGGCACACTTTATCAGGCCGGAAAAAACTATAGACTGGAATTGAAAGATTATATCATCATGTCGAATGGCACTACTCGGTGGGTTTATCTCAGAGGTCCGAATGAAGTCAACATATACAATGAATCGAGTGGTCAGGATTGGATCAGCCCACAGGATTTTTTACAATTATATACTTCCAAGGAATTTGTATTTGTACTGGCTGCAAACAGACCTGATGGAACAGCTGTAATCGAAGCAAAACCACTAAAAGGAAAATTTGAAGAGTATTCAAAATTTACAATTGGTGTTAAGAACGGAATGCTCAGCTATATCAATGGCCTTTCATCAGATGGAACAAGACAGGAAATGTCAATCACAAATGTGACAAATCCTGCAACGTGGGATGCAACCAAACTTTTCACATTTCAGGCTGAGTCATTTCCCGGAGTCCATGTTGAAGATCTAAGACTCGATTGATCCTATATGGGGATTAAGAGTCGTGTCATCGGAGCATTTGCCAAACGAACAAGGCGAATCATTGAATATGATGCTCATCATGCGGTACAACATCAGCAGGATACTTTTAAAGAACTCATTCATCGAGGGACATCCACTCAGTTTGGAAAAGAACATGGTTTCAATTTAATATCAGATCATAAAACATTTTCTGCTCAGGTTCCCATCAGAGATTATGAAGAGGTAAGGCCTTATATTGATCAGATAATCAAAGGCGAAGAAAATGTATTATGGCCGGGGAAGCCTTTGTATTTCGCCAAAACTTCAGGTACTACAAGTGGTGTAAAATATATTCCGATCACGAGAGAAAGCATACCCAACCATATCGGAAATGCGAGAAATGCTCTCTTCAATATCACAGCGAGGTTAAAACTGAAAAACCTTTTTGATGGAAAACTTTTATTTCTCTCCGGTTCTCCCGAACTCGAAGAAATGGGAGGCATACCTACGGGACGATTATCCGGAATTGTAAATCATTGGTTTCCTTCATGGTTGCGCACAAATCAAATGCCGGCTTATGACACAAATTGCATTGAAGATTGGGAAACAAAAGTTGATCGTATAGCTCGTGAAACTCTTAACCAGGATATGCGTGTGATCAGTGGCATTCCTCCTTGGGTACAGATGTATTACGAACGCGTTCTTGAACTTTCAGGTAAGAAAACGATAATGGAAGTTTTTCCGAATTTTCAATTGTTCGTATATGGAGGAGTTAATTTCGAACCTTATCGTTCGCAACTGGAAAGGCTGACAGGAGGGCCCATCAACAGCCTCGAAACGTATCCTGCGTCTGAAGGATTTATTGCCTTTCAGGATTTGGATACTGCAGCAGACGGATTGCTCTTACAATGCCATTCAGGTATATTCTTTGAATTTGTTCCGGTTTCAGAATTAAATTCTATACATCCAATACGTCTTACATTGCCTGAAGTTGAGATCGGTATTGATTACGCACTGATCATAACTACGAATGCAGGGTTGTGGGCTTATAACATAGGCGATACGATTGAATTTGTGTCCCTTGACCCGCCGCGAATAAAAGTAACCGGACGTATAAAACATTTTATTTCCGCTTTCGGTGAGCATGTGATAGCGAAAGAAGTAGAAGAATCACTACGTCTGACTGTTTTGAAAAACCCCTGTCTGATCAATGAATTCACTGTCGCTCCGCAGGTGAATCCGGGTGATGGTCAAAAGCCATATCATGAATGGTGGATTGAATTTGGACAAGAACCAGTTAACATGAAAACTTTTGCCGCGGATTTGGATCAGGCTATGGTAGAGCAGAATTTATATTATGAAGACCTGATCGATGGGAAAATTCTTCAGCCACTCATTGTAAGGGCTTTGCCTCCGGGATCATTCAGTATGTACATGCAATCGATTGGAAAACTGGGTGGTCAGAATAAGGTGCCCCGGTTAGGCAATGACAGAGCTATTGCTGACGTTCTGGAACAGTATCTGCCCGTCTCCTGATAACTGAGCTAAAACCTTGATTGACAGGTTAAAACCATGGCCACAGATAAAATAATATGTCATATCTTTGCGAACCATTTTAAAAAGCGTCGATGCGGTTTTTCATTTACAGTTTATTGATTATCAGCACACTAACTTCCTGCAAGAGCGAATTCGAGCAGGTCCGGATCAGCAATGATCCAGCGCGGATCCTTAAGACATCCATCAAATACTACGATGCAGGTGACTATCTGAGAGCTCAAACGCTCATGGAATTGATCCTGAATCAATTCAGGGGGACAAGCCAGGGTGAGGAATTATTTTTCAAATATGCCTACACTCATTTTCACCTTGCGAACTATGAATTAGCGGCGACTTACTTTACAAATTTTACAACCACTTTTGGATATAGTTCTTATACTGAAGAAGCAGATTATATGATCGCTTATTCATATTACAAACAATCTCCTTCATTCCGCCTTGATCAGGATCCGTCCATAAAAGCGATTGATGCTTTCCAGGATTTTGCCAATAAATATCCTCAAAGTGACAGGGTACCTGAATGCAACAAATTGATTGATGAGCTGCGATCTAAGCTTGAAGAAAAGGCATATGCCCAGGGTCAGCTTTACTATGATCTGAGTCAATATCAGGCAGCAGTGACATCATTTAAAAATATGTTGTCCTCATTTCCTGAATCTTCGCGTGCTGAAAATATACGGTTTCTCATTCTAAAAGCTTCATATGAATATGCAGCTCGCAGTGTGTATGCAAAAAGAGCTGAACGCTATGAAGAAGCAAAAACGATGTACACGGAATACATGAACCGCTATCCGAAAGGGCCTCATGCAAAAGACGCAAGAGAAATCAATAAACAAATACAATCAAATTCTAAAAATCTGTCCAAATGAGTAATATAAAAAACCTTTCAACGAATATTGATCCAAACGTCAAAGCAAGAGACATTAAAGATTTGTCTTCACGTACGACCAATATCTACGAATCGATCGCTATCATCACACGTCGTGCGAGACAACTTTCATCAGATCTGAAAAAAGAACTCCATGACAAGCTCGAAGAATTTGTAGTGGTGACAGAAACGATCGAAGAGATACATGAAAACAAAGAACAGATAGAGATCTCACGTTCATACGAGAAAATGGCAAATCCGACCATCCTGGCTACAGAAGAATTTATCAATGGCGATCTGGAATGGCGTTATCCGGAGCCTGTAGTTAAAGAAGAGGACTTTCCGGAAGACGCTGAGTGATAGTACATTCTAACCTTTCAAAAAGGTATGTCTTCATTAACAGGTAAAAAAATCATCCTAGGTGTATGTGGAAGTATAGCTGCGTATAAAGCTGCTTATCTACTAAGATTGCTGATTGGCGAAGGATGCAGTGTCCGTGTCATTATGACTTCTTCTGCATCTGATTTTGTTTCACCGCTCACATTTTCTACACTCTCTAAACATCCCGTGGCGTCAAGCATACATGATGGGGATGCATGGACAAATCACGTCGAGTGGGGTCTATGGGCTGATGCCATACTTATAGCTCCGGCGACAGCACATACGCTTGCACGCTGTGCGTGTGGCCTTAGTGCAGATATGCTCACCGCTACATATTTATCCGCAAGGTGTCCTGTCTTTTTTGCTCCCGCCATGGATCTTGATATGTGGCAACATCCAAGTACAGTTGAAAATGTAAGCCGGCTTCAATCCTTTGGAAATTTTATCATTGATGTTGGGATCGGCGAACTTGCAAGTGGATTAATTGGCCCTGGTCGTATGGCTGAGCCTCAGGATATTGTTGAACGGTTGTCAGAATTTTTCCTTTTCAAACAAGATATGGCTGGTTTAAAAGTTTTGATCAACGCCGGTCCAACTTACGAAGCGATAGATCCAGTTCGTTATGTAGGCAATCACAGCACAGGCAAAATGGGGGTTGCAATTGCAGACGAATTTGCATCACGTGGGTCAGAGGTCACTTTGATTTTAGGTCCGGATAGTGTATTACCTCTCAATGATGGTATCCGGATCGAAAGAATCACATCTGCTGATGATATGCTTACTGCATGTGAATCTTATTTCCCAAAATCAGATGTCACCGTTTTAGCGGCAGCTGTTGCAGATTACAAGCCTGCAGTGGTTTCACAGGACAAGATTAAAAAAGATTCAGACAGGATGACAATCGAATTGGTTCGTACTCCGGATATAGCTGCGACACTTGGTTCTAAAAAACGCGATCATCAGATTCTTGTTGGCTTCGCACTTGAGACAAAAGACGGAGAAGCAAATGCCATTGAAAAAATGCACAAAAAAAACATGGACATGATCGTGCTTAACAATCCACGAGACCATGGCGCTGCATTTGGGCATGATACAAATAAGGTAACATTTCTGTATCCGGACAATAAACGGAAGCACTTTGAGTTAAAATCCAAGAAAGATGTTGCATCCGATATTGTCGATGCCATTCATCAAATAAGAAATACCAATGGAGAGAATTAATATCCTATTCTTGCTGATATGTTGCTTCATCTTCGGACTATCCTCCGTGACATATGCCCAGGAACTCAATGCTGTAGTAGGCGTAAGTGTACCAAAACTTCAAAGTACCGATCCTGCTGTTTTTAAAACCCTTGAAAGAGATCTAAAAGAGTTTCTCAACCAGGAGAAATGGACAGATGACGATTACAAACCTTACGAGAAAATCGAATGCAATTTTCAGGTGAATATCACTGCCGAATTAGGAAATAATTCCTTTAAAGCAGATATCGCGATTAAAGCAATTCGACCGGTATATGGTTCAGAATATAAAACAGTATTGATCAATCACGTAGACCGTGATATTGTCTTCACCTACCAGGAATTTGCTCCTATTGAAAATGGAACCGAGATTTTTAAAGATAATCTTTCTGGTGTTTTCTCCTTTTACGCACATCTGATCCTGGGCCTTGACGCAGAAAGTTTTGCGCTTGGTGCAGGAGATGCAGAGTTTCAGAAAGCACAAAGCATAATCAATATCGTACCCCCTACTGTATCCGATTCCGATAAAGGATGGACAGCGCTGAGCCGTAAAACAACGAGATACTGGATAATGGAAAATCTTCTGAATACCCGGTTCAAATCATTTAAGGAAGCCTGGTACAATTATCATCGGAAGAGTCTTGATGTGTTGCATTCAAACCCGGGTCTCGCACTTTCGACAATGGTTGAAGCGCTGAAAGAAGTGGATAAAACAAATACATCTTATCCGAATAGTATCGGCGTCCTTATGTTTGTTTCAGCTAAAAGTGATGAAGTCGTTGAAATTCTTAAAAATGGCGACCGGACGCAGAAAAACGCAGTGTATGACATCATGCGAAAGCTTGACCCGTCGAATAGCGGAAAGTATAGTGCCATACGAGGATAGTGAGAGCGTGAGAGCGTGAGAGCGTGAGAGCGTGAGAGCGTGAGAGCGTGAGAGCGTGAGAGCGTGAGAGCGTGAGAGTGAGAGCGTGAGAGCGTGAGAGCGTGAGAGAGTAAGAGAGTAAGAGAGTAAGAGAGTAAGAGAGTAGAATCGTACTTCGTAAATAGGAATGATTGACGGAAAATTAATAGATACTAAAATTAATTTTGCTATTCTGGCTTCTGGTGCGGGTAGTAACGCTGATAAGATTTGTTCCTATTTCAAAGATCATCCACACATTCAGGTCAACCTTATTATTTCCAATAATATTAATGCAGGTGTTCTCCAGGTTGCCGCATCGCACGGCATCGAAAGCATAGTGATTCCAAAATCAAGTTGGGCTACTCCGGAGATTGTCCTACCTGATCTTCGCACGAAAGAGATAACTCATATTGTTCTGGCCGGTTTCTTACTACTTATTCCCTCATGGCTTGTACACGAATTTAAAGGGCATATCATCAATATACATCCTGCCCTGTTACCAAAATATGGGGGAAAAGGAATGTATGGTCATCATGTACATGAAAAGGTAAAATTGTCGGGCGATGTTATTTCAGGTATTACCATTCACGAGGTAAATGAAAAGTATGATGAAGGCGATATCCTCTTTCAGAAAGAAATAAATATTGACCCTGAAGATTCGGCAGATCAGATAGCAGCTAAAGTATTGGAAATAGAACATTATTATTACCCAAGGATTATTGAACAATGGGTATTGGGAAAGAATCTATAGAATCAATTTCTTGAGAGTACGGACAGGTCGCGACCTGTCCGTACTCTCAAGAAATTGATTAGTCATTCATAAATATCAATTCTTCATACATCTTCCAATCTTGCGGATAGCGATATCCAAATCCTCTTAAGCCCTGTAGCCCTCCTGTATGAATAGCCAGAATAGAATCCTCGTCCATGAAATATCCTGACTTTATTTTTTCGGAGAGGATATACATCATTTTACCCGTATAAACAGGATCGAGAGGAATTCCGGTTTCTTTCGTAAATGAATACATGAAATCCAAAAGTGTACGATCATATTTTGCAAATCCTCCAAAGTGGGCATCTGGCCAAAGCTCCCATTCACATAAAGGAGAAATTCCAAACTCCGATAGTTTATTCTCAATGAATTCATTTTTACATCCTTTCCACGCAGGAACAACGATTACTTTAACATCTTTCGGAGCTGAAGCGATCAAACCACAAGCCGTAGCCATGGATCCGCCAGAAACAATAATGTGCGATGGATGATCACGTATACATTCATTCATGAGCTCTTTTATCCCATTGATGGCTCTTTCTCCCAATCCGCCTTCTGCTATAAACATTGAATCCGGATAAGCATGAGATGAGTCAGCTTCACCAAATTTATTATACTGTTCAGGATCAAGAAAAAGAATATCTTTTGATAATGATGTTAATTCTTTAATGGTTGGATTTTCTAAATCTGCCTGATAACTCCTGATCGCACATATCAATTCCATTTCAAAATAAGCGCAAGCGTGGGCGAGACTATAAAGATGATTACTGAACATTCCTCCCTTACTTATAATGGTCTTCAGGTTATGCGCACGTGCATAAGCAATATTCTCTTTTAACTTATAGTATTTATTGCCATCAGCCCATGACCGTATCAGGTCAAGCCGCTTCATAAATAATTTATCGTGTCCCCAATCGCAGTTTATTTTTTGAATCGGACCTGGAATAAACTCCTCCTGAGTGGCACTATTTCTGAACATAAGAGGAATAAAAATTTGACAAAAGTTCCCTGGTTGGTGAGCTGAAGCACAAGGATGTGAAAAGCTGGTCGAAGCATAGGGGATTTAGGGGCATATGATTACTTAAGGCTGAATCAGCACTATCCGTTTTGTTTTGATCGTACGGCCAAAACCATCCTGCAGACGATACAAATATGTACCTCGCTGAAGATCTCCCAAATCCACAGCAATAGTTTTTTTAGGGTCATCAACCACGACATCTGTTTCTTTCACAGGCACACCGAGAATATTGAAGATTTTTAATTTATAACGACCGTAAAGAAGATCACTCATCTGGAAGCGAACAACATCAAACGTAGGATTGGGATAAGCGAAAATATCCGGCCTTGATGGCTTTTCAGAAAATATACGGGTCACCAATGGAAAAGTTTTGAATTCTATACGTACAGGTTGATAATTGTCTTTTATTTCAATGTCTGCCCATTCAAGGCCTGTATCTGATGAAACAAATCTGAGTATCTCTTTGTAGGTGATTGTCTTCAGTGTAGGTATCTGTGCTGTAACGTCTTTCCATGAATACCCTCTTTTCGTTTCCACTTTTAAGGTTCGCTTTTCCAGGATATGTTGGCGAAAAACATCATTGACTTCGGTTGGAAGGTAAAGTGTGCCATCTCCATCAACATCTATATCATATGAGAGTGAATAGGTGACCCGACAAGAATCGGGAAGTTGAGCCGGCACCCATGTACAATTAAGATCATGTGGCCATGCAAATACACTCTGCATTTTCCCATGATACTCGTATGTTTCTCCCAAACCTCCTTCAAAGAATGGCTTAAAAGCAGGCGTCAATGAATACAGTAATTTATTACCGGGACAAATCGGATTGTCCTCAATAAGCTGCACGATCTGAACTGAATTTCCGGACAACTGAAGTATAGCATCTGTCTGTTTTCCATTGACAAGGCTGGCATATATTACTTTGTCCCGCTCTCCGGTCACCACCACTCTTCTGCTTAATGCATATGGAGCTTTTAGTGATCTAAAATCCCACACCTGACCGGGGCCGGGAGGAGTCACCATCAAACCATCAGGTAAATATTCATTTGCATAATAAACAGTATCCTGCGCAAGCTCAGTCCACTTCATTTGCTGCGCGGAAAGGAGTACCCCGAGGGACATGAATACAAAAAGGATGATATATCTGATCATTGCAACCATTGCAGTCCTACAAATTTATAATACTCTCCCTGACGTTGCATCAATGATGCATGATCACCTGATTCTACTATTTTTCCATCCTGCAATACAATGATCTGATCTGCATGCTGGACAGTGGATAACCTGTGTGCAATGACGATGGATGTCCGTCCTTCCATCACTTTCGAAAGCGCTTCCTGAACAAGGCGTTCTGATTTTGAATCAAGGGAAGCTGTAGCCTCATCAAGAATAAGAATCGGAGGGTTCACAAGAAGTGCCCTTGCTAATGTCAAGCGCTGCCGTTCTCCCCCACTCAGTGTACTTCCTCTATCACCTAGAACAGTATTATAACCTAATGGTTGCCCCATGATGAAATCATGCATTTGTGCAATTGTCGCCACGTTAATGACTTCTTCCATCGTTGCTTCGGGTCTCCCAAAAGCAATATTGTTAAAGATCGTATCATGAAAAAGCACCGGGTCCTGGTTGACGATACCCATCAGGCTTCGAAGCTGCTTGATATTAAATTCACGGATGTCTGTTCCATCAAAATAAATATGCCCTTCTGTCACATCATGAAAACGAGGCAATAAATCCGCTAATGTCGATTTTCCTGACCCGCTAGAACCTATGACAGCTAAAACCTGACCTTTCGGGACAGTCAGGTTTATATTTTTTAATACCCAATCTCCTCCCTCATTGTACTGAAATCCGACATTTTCAAAGACAATTGATTTTTCGAAAGATTGAATTTGTTTTGGTTCACTCTTCTGGAGGATTTCCTCTTTGTTGTCAATAATCTCATTGACGCGCTCTACAGCAGCAAGCCCTTTCTGGATATTGTAGTATGCGGATGAAAATGATTTTGATGGAGCGATCACATTGAAAAACGCATATAGGAATGCAAAAAAGGTTTCAGGTTTTATTTCTGAAGTAAACACAAGATGGGCTCCATACCAAAGCAGTACAGAAACAATAACTATACCCAGTGTTTCAGATAAAGGAGATGACAAATCACGTCTGTACATGATCCGTGTGAGCAATTTTTTATATCGCTCATTGATCACACTGAAACGATTCCGCTGATATTGCTGCGCATTGAATCCCTGGATAATCCGCATGCCATTGAGGCTTTCTTCAACGTGAATCACAAGATCAGCTAACCGGCTTTGCGCTTCTTTTGATTGGCGTTTGAGGTTACGGCTGATACGTCCGACAATAAAAACTGTGATAAGGATAAGTACAAAAACAAATATGGTCAGCCGCAAACTTGTAAATAACATAAAGGTGATGCTGCCAATGATCACAATGGGTTCTTTAAAAATAGCCTCTATGACATTTAATATCGAATACTCTATTTCCTGTACATCTGTACTTATCCTTGACATCAGGTCTCCCTTCTTCCCCCGCGTAAAATAAGCAAGTGGAAGTTGCATATATTTTTCAAAAACCGAATTACGTACATCTCTGACAATTCCATTTCGCACTTGCGCCATAAAAACAAGCGACAGGTATCGAAAGAGATTCTTCAAAAAGAAAATAATGACAAACGTGATGCATACCAGGAGCAGAGCCGTCTCTTGCGAATACAGTTCGACCAAACGACCAAAGACATATTCGAGCCAGGACTGAATATTGTTGACACTGAATGCAACCGGAGCGGTCGATGGCTTAACACGACCAAAAAGAATCTGAAAGAAAGGAATGATGATCGGAATACTGATCACCATGGAAATGGCCATCAGTATATTACAAAGGATGTTCATCAGAACAGGCCCTTTGTATCGCCTTAGATAAAACAATAACTGACGTGCAGGGGTTTGCCCTTGAGTCACCATCAATCTTCCAGCTTGAAATGATCGAGAAAGCCGGTATTGAAATCTCCTTTTCTGAATTGCGGGTCCTGCATCAGTTTTTTATGGAACGGGATTGTTGTCTTGATGCCTTCCACTATAAACTCATCTAGTGCTCTCTGCATTTTTAGGATACAATCTTCGCGTGTAGGCGCTTTACAGATAAGCTTAGCGATCAGACTATCATAGTAAGGAGGAATGGTATATCCTGCATACACATGGGTATCTACGCGAACCCCGTGACCCTTTGGACTGTGAAAGGAAGTAATTGTACCAGGGCTTGGCATGAAATTATTATACGGATCCTCTGCATTAATGCGACATTCCATCGCGTGATTGTTGGGATAATAATTTTTGCCTGAGATGGGAATGCCGGCTGCAACTTTTATCTGTTCTTTGATCAGATCATGATCGATGACTTCTTCGGTCACAGGATGTTCTACCTGTATCCGCGTATTCATCTCCATAAAATAAAAATTCCTGTTTTTGTCTACCAGAAATTCAATCGTACCCACACCCTCGTAATCTATCGCCTTGCCTGCTTTAATAGCGGCTTTCCCCATTTTGTTTCGCAGGGACTCATCCATAAACGGAGAAGGAGATTCTTCAAATAATTTTTGATGACGACGCTGTATTGAACATTCTCGTTCGGAAAGATGTACAACATGGCCATGCTGATCACCGACGATTTGAAATTCAATATGGCGTGGTTGTTCAATAAATTTTTCGATGTAGATACCATCGTTACCAAATGAGGCTTTGGCTTCTTTACGGGCTTTATCGTACAGATCTTCTATTTCCTTTTCATGCCAGACGACACGCATCCCTTTCCCTCCTCCACCGGCTGTCGCCTTCATGATCACCGGATAACCAATGTCCTTACATATCTTCCGTGCGTGTGCAGCATCCTGCACCAAGCCACCGCTACCGGGCACAACAGGTACTCCCGCTTTGATCATTGTTTCCTTTGCGGTGATCTTATCACCCATCATGGAAATCATATGCGGTGTCGGGCCAATAAATTTTACACCATACTCCTTACATACTTCAGCGAAGTCCGCATTTTCTGCCAAAAAACCATACCCCGGATGAATAGCATCTGCATTTGTAATCTCGACAGCAGCCATGATCCTGGGAATACTGAGATATGAATCACTTGACTTCGGAGGACCTATGCAAACAGCTTCATCGGCGAAACGTACATGCAAACTATTTTTGTCAGCCGTGCTATAAACTGCTACGGTACTGATGCCCATCTCTTTACAGGTTCTGATCACTCTTAAGGCGATCTCACCTCTATTCGCAATGAGTATCTTTTTGAACATCAGGAAAAGATCTGGTTAGAAAATGAATTTGGAAAATGAATCGATTGAATAAGAATTAAATCTTTCTTTTCAACCATTCGGATCAACGAGGAATAATACCTGATCGTATTCAACAGGTGAGGCATCTTCAACGACTATCTTCACGATCTTACCTGCTACTTCTGATTCGATCTCGTTGAAAAGTTTCATGGCTTCAATAATGCAAAGCACTGACCCTACTTCAATCGCATCTCCCGGCTTGACATATACTGGTTTGTCAGGGGATGACGATCTATAGAATGTACCTACTATCGGAGAGCGTACTTCTACAAGGTTATCCTTTGGAGCTACAGCAGCAGGGCCACTTCCATTTCCTTCTGACTCAACGTTTGTTTTGACAGGTGCAGACGGTTGTGCTGAAGAAGTCGATTGCGGAGTATGACTTGTCACTTGTAATGGGCCCATGGCAGGTCCAAAATCCATTGATCGGTGGTGATAATATTTGGTCTTGACAGAGAATGCTACCTCACCCTGTTTGTATTTGAATTCAGCAAGTTCTAACCTGTTGATGAGTTTAAGTAGCTCTTGAATTTCTTTAGAATCCATAGGAGAATTTATTTAGCCCTTTCGATATAATTTCCGGTTGCCGTTTCAATTTTAATTTTTTCACCGACATCAATAAACAGGGGCACTTTGACATCAGCGCCTGTTTCGACTTTTGCAGGTTTCAGTGTATTCGTTGCTGTATCACCGCGCATACCGGGTTCAGCATATGTTACCTCCAAGATAACATATTGAGGCAATTCAACAGAGAGCGGCATCTCATTGACGGCATGCATAAGTATTTCCACACCAAGCCCTTCTTTCATGAACTTTGCATTGTCAATCATGGATTCCTGAACAGCGACCTGCTCGTAGGATTCATTATTCATGAAGTGATAGCCCATATCATCATTGTAAAGGTATTGGAAAGCCCTACGCTCCACCCGTACATCTTTGATCGTATGGCCTGAGGTAAAGGTATTATCCACTACCCTTCCCGTGGTCAGGCTTTTTAGTTTCGTGCGGACGAATGCATTCCCCTTTCCGGGTTTAACATGCTGAAAATCAACAATAATATATATATCATTATTAAATTCGAGGCAGAGTCCTTTCTTAATATCTGCTGTGGTAGCCATAGAAAAAATGAATAAATGAAAAAATTTGAGGGCGCAAATATAGGCCTTTTTTGAGGGATGGGTTATTGGTTGAAGGAAGTTAGATTGGTATAGGGTTAAAGGCTTTTGGGAACCTTAGGAAAAAACAAATCCTAATAACCAAATCCTTCCGACTTGTCCAATTTCTAATGCCCAACAACCTATCCCCTATTTTAATATGCCCAGCTCCATAAGCTGGCACCCCATGTGTATCCTCCTCCAAAAGCTGTGAGAATGATTTTGTCACCTGGCTTAAGCTTATCCTGCCATTCCCACAAGCAAAGAGGGATCGTCGCACCTGTGGTGTTGCCGTATTTCTGAATATTGATCATTACTTTTTCAATCGGGAATTTCAGCATGTCGGCAACTGCCTGAATGATCCTAAGATTAGCCTGATGAGGTACGACATAGGTGATGTCATCCGGGCTAAGATTATTCCGTTTCATGATCTCACTGACGGCTTCTGCCATTCCTTTTGTAGCAGCTTTGAAAACGGGCTTCCCATCCTGGTATAGAAAGTGCATCTTCTTATCAACAGTTTCATGCGTTGGAGGATTTCGTGAACCTCCTCCTTTCATGTGAAGGAATTCTGCACCTACACCATCCACTCTCATCCATGAATCTAAAAGGCCATTCCCTTTTTCATTTGGTTGTATTAGAATAGCGCCAGCAGCATCACCAAACAAGATGCAGGTAGCACGGTCAGTATAATCTGTGATAGTAGACATCTTGTCGGCACCTACAACAATTACATTTTTATAAGAGCCTGATTCAACCATTTTGGCACCTGTAGTTGCAGAAAAAAGAAAACCGGAACAGGCAGCTGTGATGTCGTATGCAAATGCATTTTTAGCTCCAACCTTATAAGCGATAAGGGTTCCTGTATCAGGAAAGAAATAATCCGGTGTAACAGTCGCGCAGATGATCAGGTCTATGTCGAGGGGTGACATTCCTTTTTTCTCTAATAATGCCATGACTGCTGCGGCTCCCATGTCGGAAGTGGCCAGGTTTGGGTCACGAAGAATATGCCGCTCTTCAATACCTGTACGGGCTTTTATCCATTCATCATTGGTATCGACCATTATCTCAAGATCCTTATTGGTAATAATATCCTTTGGGATAAAACCATGTACACCTGTGATCGCGGCAGTTATTCTTGGCATCGGTTCAGAATTTAGGAGGGCGAAGGTAAGCAACAAAGGCGGAAAGGGCGGAAAGGCGGAAAGGGCAAAAATCAAAAATTGATAATGAATGCTTCACCTAGTTATACTCCATTCTAAAGTAAAAAAGATATTTCTAATGTGCTCTAAATCAGTCATTTAATGTTTTCCTATAATACAATTGTATTTTCCTTAAACATGATTGGAGCATCAGTTTTTGCATAACATGATCGAAATTAAACACTTAATGTTTTCCTATAATATCATTATGTTTTAGGAAAACACAATTGTGTTTTCCTAAAACATTATTAACCCATGAGTCCTGTAACCTCCGACAGACCCACGAACTCCTTAAAAAAGATACTACTGTCTTCTTGTTTTAAATTGACAGAAAGTCCCCTTTAGGGGATTTAGGGGCAAAACGAGGCATCATGGTATGATTTTTGCTTATCAAATACTTATATAACAGCATTTTATAAATAACTATAAATCATCATATTATGCTTATCTATCTGCTTTCATTGACCATGGGCTTGTTTTTGGGGAATGCTCAGCCTCCAAATTTTTATTCAAGCTTTTCATCGGCCAGGGAGGCATCCAGAACCAGCCAAAAAGAAATGGTGATCTTCTTCGGCAGTAAAACATGCTCCAATTGTGAAGCAGCCTGGTCAGCTTTTACAAAAGATGTCAACGGTGCTCATTCCTATGTCTCTACCCGCATGGATGTAGAAGATTTTGACGGCGGAGTATGCTTTGATCTTTATGAATTGAAGCAGGTTCCTTCCTGGGTGATTCTTTCTCCCAAAGGAGCTGTTGAGGAGAAATGGAATGGTGGCTGGAAAGATGCCGCCGGTAATCCGACTGTATTTGATCAAACCGCTCAATCATCTGCGCCTATCAATGAGACGAAGGATATCTCTTATACTCAAAAGAACCCCGTATTCAATGCAAATAATGTCGAAAAATCGCAGACTGGATCTCAGCCCCCTGCATCAAAGTCATCAATCAATGAACCACCAAAGGAAAACCCATCCGCAACTGTTAAGAATGATATCCCAAAAACTCTTACATCCGGATGGGTGATCCAGGCTGGCTATTTTGGTTCAGAGGGGAATGCACAAAAGTTAGTGAGTGATCTGAAGTCAAAGGGCTATTCTACTTTTAAAATCGAAAATGTGCAAAAGGATGGAAACACTTTTTACAGAGTCGTTTCCAAAACTTACAATTCAGAATCTGATGTCAATGGTGAACAACAACGTATGTCCTCAAAGGGTTTAAAAGGGGTTTTTTTTTTTTTTTTTTCACTGTAATCATGATTATGAATCAACGGTTAAACCTGCCCAAGTTTGCGGACTCAGGAATTCAAAAAGATATGGCCTAGAAAATTTGCGAAAAAAAATTAACCTCCAGGCAGGAGCCTGCTTTCAGTTAAATCAAATTGATACAGATTTTTTGCAATCCGTTTGGAACTTATATCAATCTATGCTTAGCAAATCTTTTCATTTATAGCCTGAGGCCAAAAATGAATGGTTAGAGGGGCTCCAATTTTCGATTATAAAATTTGATTTAAGATAAATCAAAAGTCCCCTTCAGAGGATTTAGGGGCCGAATGCTTCCTACCTTTGCACTGAATCAACACATACATTTTGTCAAACTCCATTCTCCTTCGTCGGATTTCATTATTGACAGGCATTCAGCCGAAAGAAACTTTGCGTCTCAAAGGAATAGAGATGTCAAATCTTCCGTCACTTCCAAATGCATATCTGCTGATTGAAGAAGGAAAGATCAAAAGCTATGGACCTGATACTGAATGTCCTTTCGAACGCGCAGATCAAATCATTGATTGCTCAGGTAAAATAGTGCTGCCTTCTTTTTGCGATAGTCATACCCATCTTGTATTTGCGGCCTGGAGAGCAAATGAATTTGTAGATCGCATCAAAGGGATGACTTATGAAGAAATAGCAAATAAAGGCGGAGGCATTCTTAATTCCGCATTAAAGTTGCAGGAGGTAGATGAAGACATATTATTTGAAGAGGCGAAGGAGAGACTCTCCGAAGTTATTTCGCTGGGAACGGGTGCCATAGAAATTAAAAGCGGTTATGGATTGACAGTAGAAAGCGAGTTGAAAATGTTACGCGTGATTCGCAGATTGAAAGAATTGAATTGGATTCCTGTTAAATCCACTTTTTTGGGCGCACATGCGGTTCCAACGAAATATAAAAACAATCGAAAGGAATATATCAGATTGATTATTGAAGAAATGTTGCCAGTGGTGAGGGATCAGGGACTTGCTGATTACATGGATGTGTTCTGTGATAAAGGCTTTTATACTGTGGAAGAAACAGATCAACTCCTGGACGCAGGGACCAAATATGGATTGAAAGCAAAAATCCATGCTAATGAGTTGGACTATTCAGGTGGAATTCAGGTCGGTATAAAACATAAGGCTGTCTCTGTAGACCATCTCGAATATACCGGTCCTGAGGAAATTAAGGCTTTAACTTCTTCCGACACCATCGCAGGTATCCTTCCTTCTACAGCTTTTTTCCTGGGCTTACCTTATGCTCCTGCCAGGAAAATGATCGAAAGTGGATTATGTATTTCCCTGGCCAGTGATTTTAACCCCGGGACCTCCCCCAGCGGAAACATGGCTTTCATCCTTTCTTTAGCCTGCATCAAAATGAAGATGACTCCCGAAGAAGCCATCAATGCGGCAACAATAAATGGTGCTGCCGCTATCGAGCTTAGCATTAACTATGGCAGTATAACTAACTCAAAATCAGCTAATTTATTAATCACAAAACCTGTCTCAAATATCGATTTCCTTCCATATTCATACGGACACTCCTGGATCGACAAAGTGATCGTAGGTGGGAAATTGAGCTGACCTATGCCGGATATCCGGATGTGATTTAATCTTAAAGTATAGGGATCTATACTTTAGAGATATTACTGTTCGTTGAGATATGTCATCACCCAAAAAGCAGCGTTAGCGCTCAAAATGGCATCTTAACGGTTGATATTTTCTCTCAGAAAATAAATGAAAACCCCGACCTGAATCACAATATGAAAGCCTATTTTTGCGCCTTACATATTATAAAAAGATTTTATACTATCTTGTTGAATGGAAAAACAGACTATTTGGACTATGAGAAAATGGATGTGGTTTTTAGCCATTTGCCTGAGTTTTTCATCACAACATATTTTCGCCGAACCTACCCCCTCCTATTCGCTTTTTAACTGCGAGCCCATAGGCGGTAATGTACCTCCCGTGGTCCTGACGTTTAACTGTATTGATGGCCAGCCCGGCGACACCATATGTGTACCGGTGACAGTGACAAATTTTAACCAAATCGTCATCGCTCAATTTGAGATTTTCTGGAATAGTGATGTCCTCGACTACATTGAAATTAAAAACCCCGGCATTGCTCAGATTAACGTAAATGGTGACTTCAATCTGTCAGGTCCCAACGCCTTAAAGTTTATTCCATTAAATTTTGATCCCTTCAATGGCGAATCTCTTCCTGATGGTGCTACGATCTTCGAAGTTTGTTTCAGGATCATAGGGACGCCCGGTTCAACAAGTAATGTAGGGATTAGTCCATTTTTCGATTTTGAAGTAGCTGATATCAATGGTGTGGTACCTTCTGATTCCATCGGGTGTAATATGACCGTGAGTAATGCGGTGACCCTGGTTGGTTTTGTGACAAGCTGTGGTCCTGCCACAGTCGGTGATGATGGTACAATTGATGTCACTGTATATGGTGGAACTGCACCCTATAATATTACATGGGTTGAAACGACCTCGGGAACGCCAGGTGGACCAGTCATAGTGCCTGTTGAAGGTGTTAATACCGGCATAAATGTGCCTGCAGGAAATTACGATGTTACGATCACAGATGCCGGTGGCAATATGGTGACGTATAACACTGATGTTGATCCGCTTGGACTCAGTGTCTTCACAAGATTAAAAGATCCATCCTGCTACAAATTTAAAAATGGTACGATGTGGATTAAGCCTCTGGGAGGGTCTGAACCCTACAGCTATATCTGGAAAAGTCTTTCAGATCCTAATCGGGCAGGTTCAGGATTTATACGTCATCTTGGGGACTCCTCACTGGTAACAAGTTTGCCTGATGGCATGTACACTATACTTGTGAAAGATGTTAATGGGTGTAAATCAGAAGTCACCGTCCAGCTGCTAGACAAGCCTTTTATATTCACAATCAATAATCTTCAGGACGCGACATGCAATGGATCATTGGATGGATTTATTGATCTGACCATTTCAGGAGCTACTCCTGACATTGATGGTAACTACACGATTATCATCAAGCCCACATTCCAGGTGACCAGCAATCAGGTTACCATCGGCCTCCTAAATCCGGGTAATTATAGCATTACTGTACAGGATGAGGTTTCGCAATGCGATACTGTCTTCAAATTTACTATTGGTGCTCAAAATATTATCACTGCTAATGTGACTCCTACAGATGCACCATGTGCTGGAACAAACAATGGAAGTGTACAAATCAGAGGGTTGACGAATGGAGTCCCTGGCCCTTCCTATTCTTACACGATCTATAATCACGGTATCCAGGTAACAAATCAAACAAATGTCGGTGGTAATTTTAATTATACACCTTTGCCTCCGGGCACATATATGATCATCGTTGAAGAAGGCGCATGTAAGTCTGATTCAATTCCATTTACGATAGGAGAACCACTACCGATGATTGTTACTTTGCAGGGAACCAAACTGGATAATTGTCTTATTAATTTAGGATCAGGTGCTGCATGGTTTCAAATTACGAACGGGATGGGCCCATATATATTAAATGCAGGTAGTGGAGTTCAGGATGGTGATACATTGGAACAACTAAATTCCGGAAATTATATTCTTACCGTAACTGACAGCAAAGGATGCATAGCTCATCTTCCATTTTCAATACATGATTGGAAAGATACTGAAGAAGCAGACATTACATTTCAGATTGATGGAACTCCATGTGATGGAGGAACTGTAACTGTATTGTACAAAGGAGGCACACCACCCGGTTCAATATTATGGGACAACATGTCAACATCCCAAACGATTCCAATCACACAAACTGACACATTAGGTGTTCATATTCTGCTGGGCAATCCTATATTTTGCCTGCTTTTTGATACAGTCATTGTGGATTGCGTTAAAAAAATACATCTCGATGTCACTGTCATACAACCTCAATGTAATGATGAAGCCCTCGGTGGGCCTTATACAGGTACAGTGGTAGTGGATACGACTAATGCTGTAGCTCCGGTCACGTGGATATGGTCCATACCTGATACCACTACCACCGGAATCTATGCCGACTTAAGCCCCGGCAAATATTATGTAACTGTAACAGATGCGCTGGATTCAACTGCTGTAGATAGCTTTGAAATTATTGCGCCACCCGCTCTTCACCTTACATTCGGTATCCCTGACAGCACTTCATGTCCTGCGACATGTGATGGTGGTGTCATGATCACTCCTGAAGACGGTGACATCAGCATGAATTATTTCCTTTATTGGAATACAAACACCGCCAACGCGGATACAAATTTTTTCTTCCAGGTGCAGAACTTATGCCAGGGGCCTACAGGATTTACAGTTTCTCAGGATGGTGTTTGCTTTTATACTGATACCGTTGAAATATTATCACCTACTCCTATTGATATCAGCCTGGCCCTTGCCACTCCGGTCACTTGCTACGGTGGTGATGATGGAAGTCTTGAAATAACTGCATCTGGTGGAACACCAGGCTATATGTATGATTGGCAGGGTGGATCTATGTTGCCCGTATCTACTGATCTCAGTGCAGGCACCTACATCGTCACAGTTACGGATATGTACAACTGTATTCAGGTGGATAGCTTTGTTGTTGATCAGCCGGATACATTGATAGCTCAGATTGACTTATCGGGCACACTTAATTTATCCTGCGGCAGTAGCAGTGATGGCATCATCACACTTGATGTATCAGGTGGCAATGATGGAGGATATACATTTTTATGGAATCCGGATGTTTCCAGTATTTACCAAGCCGTCAATCTTGTAGCAGGAAAATATTTAATCACAGTAACCGATCCTAAAGGATGTACCGACACCACATCTTATTTATTAACCTCTCCTCCACCGATCATGACTACATGGCCATCGGTCGTTCCTCCTGCGTGTTTTGGGGATGAAACTGTACTTCAGATAAATCAGGTCACAGGAGGTAGTGGTAATTATAGTTTTAATATCAATGGTGGACAGCTCTTGAATATTGGTGATCCGGTTATGATACCATCGGGCATTTATATCGTGAGTGTATTTGATGACCGGGGTTGTTCTGAGGACACTACTTATACGATCATCGAACCAAATCCAATTCTTGTTTCGATCGGTCCTGACAATCCGATTGTTAATATAGGTGACAGCTTATTTATTTTAGGTCATGTTGATCAGAGTGACAATGCTATAGCGATGATGGCCTGGACTTCCACAGAACCTGTCAGTTGTCCTACATGTGATGGAACATATGTTTTTAATGTTCTGCCTACGGTATATACATGGACGGTTACAGATGTAAATGGTTGTCAGGGCTCAGAAAGTATAACCGTCGGGGTTGATTATAACCGGGATGTATTTATTCCAAATGTATTCAGCCCTAATAATGATGGACGAAATGAAGATTTCAGAATCTATACCGGCGCGGGTGTAGTATCGATCAATTATCTACACATCTATGACAGATGGGGCAATCTTGTTCATTCTGAAGATAAAATGTTACCAAGTCCTACCGGTTCAGGTAATTGGGATGGAACTTTTGATGGACAACCGCTTAGTCCCGGAGTTTATGTCTATGTAGCAGAAATAGAATTCATCGACAACAATACAAAGTTGATTTACAGAGGTGACATCACGCTTATCAAGTGATCAAGTGATCAAGTGATCAAGTGATCAAGTGAATCGGGTGATCGGGTGATCGGGTGATCAAGTGATCGAGTGATCTGTATTCAGTATTAAAAGGCAGATATGACTTGAGACGTGAGGTATGGATCATTACTATTTCACGTGAGTCGTGAGTCCGGCATCAGGCATCAGGATTCGTTATTCGTTATTCGTTATTCGTTATTCGTTATTCGTTATTCGTTATTCGTTATTCGTTATTCATCGGATCATCGCTATGCTTCCGGTTTTCCTTCTTTGTTGTCCGCTACAGTTGTATATGAACTGATAGACGTATTGACCGGGCATAAGATCTTTTCCATTTACTGAGCCATCCCATCGCGTATTCTGATCCGTGGATTCGAAGACTTCACCTCCCCATCGATCATAGACCTTCAATGATCCAAATTCTCCGAGGAAAACAATATTACTCATCCCCCAATCATCATTGATGTTATCCCCGTTGGGTGTAAATCCTGTGGGGAAAAATACTTTGTCGCAATCAAGGTCTGCTGAATCCGCCACAGTAACATGTATTGAATCTGTAGCGGCACAAAATCCATAGTCCATATTTACAAAATAGGTAGTGCTGGATAAAGGACTCAACACAGGTTGCGCGATAGCCGTATTACTGACTCCTGTGGTCGGAGTCCATTGTATTGATGTCGCACATGTCACCGGAAGTCTAACCTGCATAGATGTCCCTGTGAATAAGACCGTATCTGGCGAGGTAATACGATCAATTGGACTGTATAAATCCTTCACTTCAAATGAGGTAAGGGCGCGATTATACAAGCGTAATTCATCAATGACACCACTGAAGGGGACCTCTCCGTTAGCCTGGCATGGGCCTCCACCTATAGTCAGTATACCATCATTCTTTATCTTAACAAAAGCAACACTTCCCACTGTTGATTTCAGGACGCCATCGTAATAGAAAAAATGATCCCTGTTGTTACGTACGAAAACTATATGATGATAGCACCGGTTGGATGGCAGAGTGCCTGAACTACGGACAAAATTGTCAGCATGTTCAGATAATGTCAGGCTCATTTCCCGATTGCCGGGATTATATCTCAGCTCGACTGTGCTGTCTATTCCGCAAGACTCACTTTTGGATAGGATATCCATTGTTTTGTTTGATTGAGGGTCAGGCAAAATGAAGAAGCTAATCGTAAAATCACTTCCGAACAGAAGATCAAGATTGCCAAGAATCTGGACTGTTGTATTGCCATCAAACCTGAGCCCATTTGACAAAACGCCGCATCCGCAGGTGGCATTTCCCATGATTATCCCATCGGCCCCGCTCCCTGTATCTTCTTTAGCATCACAACCATTGAATGAATAATACGCGATAAGCCCGTCAATTGGCTGACATAGAGCTGTCCCACCAGCCATCCCTACAAACAGAAACCATAAAAAAACCCTCATGCCATTAAAACTCAGGGCGTTGAATAAATATTTCATTAAAATGATTTGGATTATTAAATATGGGAAATCAATGCCGGAAAATCCGGGTTTGCTTCTCTTTTACCTTCCCGCGGACAAAATAAGGAGTAAACGTGGATATGGACAACAGAATAGCATTTCAGTTGTTCCGCACCGGATATGTTTGATGTGTTAGCTTTCTATTAACTGTAAACTGTCAAGTGTTCACGATATTCGTGCCCTGATCCCTCAATCTCCGAAACAACAGGAAATGGCTGAGCCCCAAAAGAATCCAAATGAAATGACTTTCTTCGAGCATATCGAAGTATTGCGCTGGCATCTCTTCCGTTCTGCATTGGCCGTTGTATTCATTTCGATCGGTGTGTTTACGGCCAAAACCTTCATCTTTCAGTATGTGATCCTCGGCCCTCTGAATCCCGACTTCCCTACATACAGGTTCTTCTGCAGTTTTGGTCCTAATTTTTGTTTTCTTCCAGCCAAGCTCAATATTATCACCAGGGATATCCAGGAGCAGTTTATGACGCACATCAAAGTATCGCTCTGGCTTGGGTTTATAGTGTCCTTTCCCTATATCTTCTATGAATTCTGGAAATTCATCAAACCGGGTTTGTACAAAAAAGAAATTAAAGCGGCCCGAGGCATGGTATTCATATGCAGCTTTCTCTTTCTTTTTGGGGTGGCATTCGGGTACTTTCTTATCTCACCGATCGCGGTAACATTCCTGGCAAGCTATAGTGTAAGTCCCGATGTAATAAATACAACCACACTTGACTCGTTTGTGGATAACATGACCATGTTTACACTTCCGATGGGATTAATATTTGAATTGCCCGTGGTCATTTATTTCCTTGCAAAAATCGGAATTGTTTCGTCCAATATGCTTTCACAATATCGACGCCATGCGATTGTGATCATCACGATCGTGGCTGCTGTAATTACTCCGACTACGGATATTTTTACAATGACGATGGTGGGAGTACCCCTGTATGCCTTGTATGAAGTCAGCATCATTGTGACCCGGCGTGTCGACAGAGAAAGAGCTGAAAAACAATTAAAAGAAGACCTCGAGATCGATGGATAGAGTATCATCATCCCTTACCATTGTGCTTCGCATCGTTTTACCTACGGTCTGGCTTGTCACGGTACTATCGCTCGTCATCTTGCTGAGTGTTGCCGTAAGCGGCAGGGCTGAAATCTTTTCTAACCCGATCATTTGGGGTTCGCTATTGTTTATCCTTGCCAGCGGTTTTGCATTTATTTATTTCCTTCTATGGCGATTTTACAGAGTTGACATGGACAATAAATCAATCTATATAAGCAATTACTTCAAAACATTTAAATATCCGTTTTCAGATGTAAAATCCATAAAAGGAATTTCTGCATCTCCAGACAGGATATACCATATTGAATTAAAATCAAAAGGAACATTTGGAAAGCACATCTATTTCCTCGCCAGTCAAAAGTTATGGCAGGATTTTGTGGAAAAGCATCCTCAGCAATTGGAGGGAATTTTTGAAAAAGGCGAAGGCTGAGGCTGAGGCGAAGGAGGAAATGAAAACGTTACTTTAATTTATTCCGAGCATCTATCAAATTTGTATTTATCTATCGTGAGCTCAGTGAGCATTGCTAATAATTCCTTAGCCTTAGCCTCCTCCTTAGCCTTTCTTTACAATCTTCCCCCCGCCTTCGGTGCTAACCTAATTATCGGACAAATCATTTCTTCAAGCGATATTCCGCCGTGCTGAAATGTATTCCGGTAATAATTATTGAAGTGGTTGTAATTGTTTGGATAAAGAAAATATTTATCCTCCTTCGCGAATATATAGCTGCTGCTGAGGTTAGGTCTTGGCAAACCTGCCTCTTCAGGTTTCTTGATTTCCAATACATCTTTGGGATCGTATTGAAGATTCTTTCCCATTTTGTACCTGAGATTAGTCGTTGTATTTCGATCGCCGACAACTTTTGATGGTTGCTTTACACGGATTGTACCATGATCGGTGCCGATGATCAATTTCATCCCCTGCCCTGCCATCTTACGAAGTGCAAGCCATACAGGCGAATTTACAAACCAACTGTATGTCAGTGAGCGATATGCCTTCTCATCACCAGCCAATTCTTTTAAAACCTCCATCTCTGTGCGGGCATGCGACAACATATCTATGAAATTGTAGACGATGACCAGGAGATTATTGTGCATGTAATCAAGTGCCTTTTCGCCAAGATCTTTTGCATCATCAGCATTGGTGATCTTCTTGTATTGCCACTTAATTTCTTTTCTGATCCGTCGTTGGATTTGTTTTCCAAGCAGATCCGCCTCATGCATATTTTTTCCCCCTTCTTCATAATCTTCAAGCCACATATCAGGATAATTTTTTGCAATATCTGCAGGCATCATACCAGCGAAGATTGCATTCCGGCTGTATTGTGTTGATGTTGGAAGTATGCTATAGAAAAAGGCCTCTTCTTCAACTTCAAAAAATTCAGTGATGACAGGCTCAAGGATCTTCCATTGATCCCAACGCAGATTATCCAATAAGAGAAATACGACAGGCGACTGATCATTGATATACGGAAATACTTTTGTGGCTAAAAGATCGGGTGACATCAATGGCGCCTTATCTTTTTCTTTAATCCAGGACAAATATTGTTTCCCGACAAATTTGGAAAATTCAGAATTGGCCTCCTGTTTTTGCATAGACAGAATATCAATCATCTCTTCACTACGTGCTGTATCAATTTTGATTTCCCAGTTGACAATACGTTTATAGGCTTCCGCCCATGAATTGGTATCGAGCCCGCTATTGATCTCAACCATAATATTGCGAAACTCCACCTGGTAATCCGAAGATGTTTTCTCCCGCACAAGGCGTTTATTGTCGACTATTCTTTTGAGCGTAAGGAGTATCTGGTTTGGATTGACAGGTTTGATGAGATAATCATCAATCTGTGAGCCGAGTGCTTCTTCCATGATCTTCTCCGCTTCATTCTTGGTGATCATGACGATGGGAAGGGATGGCTTCAGTGCTTTGAGTCGTTGCAAAGTTTCGAGACCGCTCAGCCCGGGCATGCTTTCATCAAGAAAAATGATATCCACATCGCCGGCTTTTTCAAACTCATAGATAGCATCATGACCGTTAGAAACGGTGATGACGTTGTATCCTTTTTTTTCCAAAAAAAATAATTGGGGCTTGAGCAAATCTATTTCATCGTCCGCCCAGAGTATTTTTATTTTATCCATATTCAACTTTTACAAAGCTTAAGGTATTCATCTTAAAGAGAATGATCCTATCAACGAACCCCGCAAGGCCGATATTTTCTTAATCTTTGTGTTATGAACAAACGGAAGCTCATAAATGATCCGGTCTATGGCCTAATTCATATCCGTACGCCCCTGATTTTTGATCTGATCGAACATCCGTTGTTTCAGCGCCTTCGACGGATAAAGCAAACCGGTCTTACACACCTGGTCTATCCAGGGGCCCAGCATACACGCTTCCATCATGCGCTTGGGGCTATGCATCTGATGGGCATGGCTATAGATGAGCTCAGATCCAAGCACGTTGAAATAAGTCCTCAGGAGGCTGAGGCGGCTTTAATTGCAGTCCTCTTGCACGATATTGGCCATAGTCCTTACAGTCATGCCCTGGAAGGACAACTCATCCATACTGACCACGAATCCATAGGTAAAGTATTAATAAGTCACCTTCAAAAGACCCTTGATCAAAACATAGGGCTTGCCCTGGAGATGTTTGAGGGATTATATCATCGTCCATTTTTCCATCAACTCATCAGCGGCCAGCTTGATCTGGACAGGCTTGATTATCTGTCAAGAGACAGTTTTTATACAGGTGTAGCTGAAGGTGTGGTCGGTCACGACCGGATACTACGCATGCTTCAGGTGGTCAATGACCAGCTGGTCGTCGAAGAAAAGGGGCTCCATAGTATTGAAAAATTTCTTGTGGCCCGCAGAATCATGTATTGGCAGGTATACCTGCACAAAACAGTTTTATCAGCAGAATTGATGGCAAGGCACATTATCAAACTCCTGAGAGAAGAAAAGTCAAGTACAAGAGCACTGTTTATAGCTTCAGAACTCGACTTTTTTTTATCAAATAATGTCAATTTGGAATATTTCAAAAAGGATTTCGACGAAATCATGCCCTTTTTCCTTGCTTTGGATGATACATCCATTGACTATAGCATCAAGCGGTTGACGAAATATCATACCGGCCCATTACAATTCCTGGCTTCAAATCTTATCAACAGGATACTTCACAAAATTCAATGGTCCACTGAGCAGGTTGCTGAAAACACTTTGCAGGATACTATACGAAAAACCGCAGGACAGTATAGCTTGTCTGAGGCTGAAGCTGCGAAATTAGTCTGGGCAGGGAACGAATCAAATTCCATTTATAACCGGGATATTGACGAGATTCAAATATTGACTAAGGAAAAGGAAATAAAACCATTCTCTTCCTTTCTCGAAAGTCCGATCAGCATTGCCTTAAACAGGAAATATTTTATTTGTCATCCCCGATAATGCAAATACGTAAATCCATCGGTGAAGGCCTAAACATTTTACATCTTTGCAATGAACAATTTCAATATACCAATGGCAACAATGGATGCTAAAACCATATTTGAACTCATAAGTAAGGAAGAAAACCGACAGCGTAAAGGAATCGAGCTGATAGCTTCTGAAAATTTCACCTCGACTGCAGTGTTGGAGGCTATGGGCTCCTGCCTGACCAATAAATATGCAGAAGGGTATCCCGGCAAGAGATATTATGGTGGTTGTGAGATCGTGGATGAGATAGAAACAATGGCTATCGACAGCCTGAAATCACTTTTTGGTGCAGAATACGCCAATGTACAGCCTCATTCAGGTGCGCAGGCCAATTCATCAGTGTACCTGGCTGTCCTTAAACCCGGTGATACAATCCTTGGCTTTAACCTGGCGCATGGCGGCCACCTTACACACGGCTCTCCTGTCAATTATAGTGGACTTACATTTAAGGCTGTTCCCTACAATGTCAAAGAGGAGACCGGACGCATAGATATGGATGGGGTTTATAGTCAGGCCATTGCCCACAAACCTAAATTGATTATCTGCGGCGCATCTGCTTATTCGAGGGACTGGGACTATGCACGATTCAGGGAGATAGCTGATGAAGTCGGGGCTCTGCTGATGGCTGATATTGCACATCCGGCCGGACTGATTGCCATGGGTTTACTGAATGATCCGATACCCCATTGTCATATTGTAACATCAACAACACATAAGACATTACGTGGGCCAAGAGGAGGCATCATAATGATGGGTCGTGATTTTGACAATCCCTGGGATCGTAAGACTAAAAAGGGAGAGTCTATTCAGATGTCTGCAATATTGAATAGTGGCGTTTTTCCAGGAATGCAGGGCGGTCCACTGGAACATGTGATTGCAGCTAAAGCAGTTTCATTTATAGAAGCATCAACACCTGAATTCAAACAGTATTCTAAACAGGTTATCTCCAATGCCCAGGCCATGGCGAAAGCGTTTGTGGAGAGAGGATATAAATTAATTTCCGATGGCACAGACAATCATCTGATGTTGATTGATCTGTCCAATAAAGGTTTGACTGGAAAGGAAGCAGAAGAAGCTTTAATAAAAGCTGACATCACTGTCAATAAAAACATGGTGCCTTTTGACAAGCATAGTCCGTTTGTAACCTCAGGTATCAGGGTGGGTACAGCCGCAATTACAACAAGAGGAATGAATGAGGCAGATTGTATTCAGATCGTGGATTGGATTGATACTGCATTGATCAATAGAAACGATAATGCAATCCTACATACAATTCATCACAAGATTAATGATTTTGCATCTTCATTCAGGTTGTTTCCGGATGAATAATGTTTTCGGTTTGCCCCTAAATCCCCTAAAGGGGACTTTTGTTTTTGCTTTTTAGTCATAGCACCTGTAACTTAGGACTTCATTCTCTATTGTCATGTCCACCAGTATGCACTACGGAGCGAAGAAATCGACCTTTCTTTTTGCCCTTCAACTGAGGAAAAATCTCACTCCTGCTGAAAAATTTCTTTGGGAATTTCTTCGCAGACATTTGATGAAATATCGATTTAAATGCCAACACCCAACCTGGATCTATGTTGTTGATTTTTATTGCCACCCCCTGAAGTTTGTAATTGAAGTCGATGGCTCTATTCACTTGCTTAAAGAAATTCATGAGAATGATGTCGATAGAGAAACGAATCTGAAGTCTTTTGGACTCAACATTCTTAGATTTACCAATGATGAAGTTTTACATGACTCATTAAAAGTGATCCAAAAAATAGAACAGAAAATTGAAGAGCTTTCAACTGCTGTAAATTTTAAAAGTAAAACCAAAAGTCCCCTTTAGGGGATTTAGGGGCAGGGGATTTAGGGGCACTACGGATAAACAACTTCTTCCAGAAATAGTCCTTCAGGAGGAACACTCCATTGCACAGGAAGAGGTATTTGATTATCCAGACATTCTTTGATATCACTGACTGATAATTTTCCTAATCCCGCATTCAGACAAGCACCAACAATAAGTCTGACCATGCCGCGCAAAAAACGATTTGCCTTTATTGAAAAAGTCGCTTTGTTTTCTTCAAAAATCCAAAGTGAATCTGTGATAGCACATTTGTAATGCTCAACACTTGAGCCGGTTTTACAAAAGGGCAGAAATTCTGTATAATCTCTGAGCAGAAGTGCTGTTTCCTGCATCGCCATCATATCCAATTCTACATTCTGATTAAAATAAAAAGACTGATCGCGGGTAAAAGGATTTTTTTCAAAATGGATATAATATTTGTAGTGTCTCTCTGTCGCAGAATAACGCGCATGGAATGAATAGTCTGTTTCGACTATTGAATTTATGGAAATATCAAGAGGGAGTATGGAATTTATCTGGTAGAGAAGTTTCGGTGAATATATGGCTGAGGCCACATCAAAGTGGGCTGTATAGTGTCGGGCATGTACACCGGTATCAGTACGACCGCAACCGGTTATTTCAATAGGTTCGCGCAGAATGGTGGTAAATGCTTCTTCAAGGGTTTGCTGCACAGTAATGTCACCGGGTTGCCTTTGCCAACCACAATAAGCCTTACCTAAATAACTCAATTCTAAACGCCATCGCATACGTTGCAAATATGGTGGTTTCTTCTCTTTGCATCGTTATAAAAAATGAACCCTGGCCATCCTAAGAAGGACCAGGGCTCGGAGAGATCATGTCGATATGACTTATGCCAGTAAAATGACATCAATAAACTATGATGCCGGAAACTGACTAAATTATTTTGTTCGGGGGAATGGATAAATATACAAAACATTGTGGAATAACCTAAAGATTTAAAATGAAGGCCAGGGCAAAAGAAGGCGGAGGCAAAAATGGAGGCTAAGGCTAAGGAAATCAATAGGCAATTGGCAATGAGCAAAAAATACAATTGGCAATTAGCAATATGCAAAAAACTACAAAGGGTTAGTACAAATTGCTTATTGCTCTTTGCCTATTGTCTATTGCTTATTATTTATTGCTTATTGCCTATTGCCTAAGCGGCCTTCAGTTTCTTCAATTGCACCTTATCAAGTTTACCTTTTGCATAGCGGAGATCCACCTCGAATACTTTCACATCTTTTTTGGAGGGTATCTCAAACATGGCGTCCATCATGATGGCTTCACAAATGGATCTCAAACCACGGGCACCCAAACCAAAGTCAATTGCTTTTTGTGCAATGTATTCAATAGCTCCATCCGTCATTGAAAACTTGACACCTTCAAGTTCGAAAAGTCTCTTGTATTGTTTGATCAGTGCATTGCGGGGTTCGGTCATGATACGCTGGAGCGTTTCCTGATCCAAAGGTTCAAGATATCCAAGTACAGGTAGCCTTCCGACTAATTCGGGTATCAGGCCAAAAGTCTTAAGGTCTTTGTGCGATACATAGTGGAATAACTTTTCAGTGTCAATGGCTTTTGAGTCCTCATTGCCATACCCGATCACATTTTTATTGAGACGACGGGAAATAATTTTTTCCAATCCATCAAATGCTCCACCGGCAATGAAAAGAATATTTTGCGTATTGACTTTGACAAGTTTTTGTTCGGGATGCTTACGGCCTCCCTGCGGAGGAACTAACACATCTGTTCCTTCAAGTATCTTCAACATAGCCTGTTGCACACCTTCGCCTGACACATCACGTGTAATACTTGGGTTGTCGCTCTTGCGGGCTATTTTATCAATCTCATCGATGTATACAATACCGCGCTCAGCTGCCTCCACATTGTAATCACAAGCCTGGAGAAGACGGGACAACATACTTTCAACATCTTCACCTACATAACCTGCTTCAGTAAATACAGTAGCATCTACAATCGCAAATGGCACATCGAGCATTTTTGCAATCGTCTTTGCGATAAGTGTTTTACCAGTACCTGTCTGTCCAACAAGAAGAATGTTAGACTTTTCCAGTTCCACTTCATCAATTGATTTATTCTTGATTCTTTTGTAATGGTTGTAGACAGCTACACTGATACATTTTTTAGCTTCATTCTGGCCGATCACATACTGGTCAAGATACTTTTTGATTTGCTGTGGAGTGATGTGCTCAGGAACATCGAGGTTTTCTTCCTTCTTTTTTAATTTCTCATCATTGTCATAGAGTTCCTGACGAACGATCTCATAGGCCTGTTCAACACAAAGCTCACAGATATGGCCTTCAATACCTGCTATAAGGATAAGTGCTTCTTTCTTATCTCGTCCACAAAATGAACAGCCGAATTGATCATCACTTGTCTTCATAATTCAGAATTTAATAGTTGCAAAAGAAAACTCCTGCAACGGCATTTTATTTATTTTGATGCAGGTGCGAACTCCATGCAACAGCTTTTCAAGTTGCAAGAGAAAACTCCTGCAATGGCGAGCTGCCATTGTTGGAGTTTTCTCTAACAATCATTATTTACTTCTTGTCAATACTTCATCCACAAGACCGTATTCTTTTGCCTGATGAGAGGACATCCAATTATCACGATCAGAATCTTTTTCAATTTGCTCCACCGTTTTACCTGTATGTTTTGCCATGATTGCATACAATTCATCCTTCATGCTTTTAATGAGGTTGTATGAAATTTCCATTTCGGTAAATTGTCCCTGCATGCCTCCGCTTGGCTGATGGATCATCACCCGGCTATGTGGCAGACAAGTTCTTTTTCCTTTTGTTCCTGCAGCTAACAATACAGCTCCCATTGAAGCGGCAAGACCTGTACAGATAGTCCCGATCTCAGGAGAGACATACTGCATCGTATCATAGATACCCAGGCCTGAAATTACATTACCGCCGGGGCTATTGATAAACATCTGGATATCCCTTTTATTATCAGTAGATTCAAGGAAAAGCAATTGCGCCTGTATGACATTAGCTACATAGTCATTGACCGGAACGCCAAGGAATATAATCCGATCCATCATCAGTCGGGAGAAAACATCCATGCCCACGACATTCATCTGGCGCTCCTCTATGACCTGGGGAGTGAAGCCATTAATATCAGGTACAGATGTTTGCATGTATCGATCAAGGTGAGTTCCTGAAATACCTGCGTGCTTAGTGGCATATTTATAAAACTCGCTATTGTTACTCATATCTAAGAAGTGGATTTTAAGTTAAAACGCTAAATTAAGGGTATTAGGCATGTGAATGTTCACCATGATCAAACAAATGGTGATGCAGATCATGGAATGCATGTTCAAATTCTTCAGCTGTTGCAGCGGTTTCATCAAAAGTATACTGTGGCAAAATATGGCCAAAGACTACTTCTTCGAGTGCATTTTCTTTCATCGTGCTCATAAAGTACTCATTGGCATGGAGTTCCTTCATCAGTTTTCGGATATCGGTCTGGCGGTAGTTAACATTCTCAAGGATCCATTTTGTCACCTGACTCTGAACATCTTTTTCAGTGACTTCAAGGCTTTCTTCTTTCGCTATTTTATTGAGTAGTAAAGACCATTTTGCCTCACGAAATAAATTCCCTGCTTCGCGGGAACCCGGTTCTATTTTCTGTTGTCGCTGGGCATTCACCCAATTCAGCAAAAATTCTTCAGGGATGTCGAAAGGATTGGCTTTGAGAAGTTCATGACGAACGGCCAATTTTCTCATATCATTCGTTCTGGTCTGATTAGAATTTTCCTCTCTGTCTTCAAGCATTTTCCTGAAGGAGGCCTCATCTTCAACCTGGGTGCCTACATATTTTGAAAGTTGTTCGCCACTCAGCTCAGTCATCTGCGGCCTGGCTATGCTTTCAATAGTGACTTTATACATCAAAGGTTTCTCAGGATCCGGATCAGCGTCAAGTCCAAGGGTGTTTTTAAGCAATAGGGCACGGGCATAACCCATAAATTTTTCAAGATCGACATCTAAGCTATCCCCTACCTGTTTTCCGATAAGGTCGATTTTAGCTTCTCCCTGACTTCGTTCGAGATCAACTACAGTCTCAGTTCCTTCATCTTGTGCTACGTCCTCTCCAATTCTGTTCAATCTTATGCTAACCCTGTCATTCTGTTCGATGGCACCTTCTGAAACCTGAACTTCTGCTCCAAAAACGCGGCGGTAACGTTGAATATCTTCATCAAGCGCATTTTGATCGGTGACAGACTTTTTGATACTCAGCGGAGACTCAAAATTGTATTTGAGATCGAAAGATGGCTTCAATCCCAGGTCAAAAACAAAAGTATAATCGTCCGGGACCTTTGGATTAAAATCAACAGGCTCTGCATCAGTAGCCATAACCGGACTTCCGAAAATCTCAATTTTCTCACTTTCCAGGTAACCGAAAAGCTTTTCATTCAACATATTAGAAACGGTCTCTTCAAGCATCCCTTTACCATACATTTTCGTCAGGACACTTTTTGGTGTTTTACCTGATCTAAAACCTTTGATGCTGACTTTCTTGCTGTAGTTTTTTAGATTTTCATCGAGTTTGGCCTGGTAATCAGCGCGTTCGATCACAAGTGTTAACCTGGCGTTGAGGTCATCTAAACGGTTAAAATCAATTTTCATCCTTGAGTATGGTATTTGCGGGTTTCTTCGGCGAAGTAACTTGTTGAATAGACAATATCAATATAATCAGGGCTTTCTTTTGGTTTTTGAGGAAGGAAAGCCCGGCATAAAACCCTTACAAGGGTCTAAAAGTTTAAAGAAGAAGTGCGGGTAGAGGGACTTGAACCCCCAAGCCTTGCGGCACTAGATCCTAAGTCTAGCGCGTCTGCCAATTTCGCCATACCCGCAAATTCTAAAAACGGCTGCAAATGTAGACATAAATTGAAAAAATGAACGGGTTAATAAAAGTCTCTGTTAAATCTATCTCCGGCTTCACAAGCCATTAACTCATTGATCTATACTTTTGTACTTAACTTGTGTAACCATGCCACATATTCAGTCAGGCATCACAGAAAGTGAACAACTAGCGCTTCAACGTGAGTTTAAGAGGCTCATGAAGGCTTTGCCTGCTCCATTGGACGAAACGGATAAGAAAAACCTCCGTAAGGCTTTTGAAATGGGGCTTGAGGCCCACAGCAAACAGCGCCGTAAAAGTGGTGAACCTTATTTTTTCCATCCTATCGAAGTAGCCAGAATTTGCGTGAGTGAAATCGGTCTTGGCCCAACGGCTGCGGTTTGTGCTCTCCTGCATGATGTCGTCGAAGATACCGATGTCACCATGGAAGATATCCGCCGGGAATTCGGTGATAAAATCGGAAATATCGTAGATGGACTCACCAAATTGGATGGCTTGTACAATGCCCCTTCACAACAAGCCGAAAATTTCAGAAAAGTACTTTCAACACTTGTTGAAGATGTCAGGGTTGTCCTGATTAAAATCGCTGACAGGTTGCATAATATGCGGACCATCGGCCCGATGCCAAGGACGAAACAACTGAGCATTGCCGCTGAGACAGATTATATCTATGCTCCCCTCGCCCATCGGTTAGGATTGTATAATATCAAATCCGAACTTCAGGATATTATACTTTCTATTCAGGAACCTGAGATCTATGAAGAGATTGAACAAAAGCTGACTGAAAGCGAGCAGCAACGCAAACGATACATCAGAGAATTTATCAAACCTCTCAAAGAAAAACTTGAAGAACTCGGATTTGAATACAGGATCGTAGGCCGTCCGAAGTCAATCGCTTCAATCTATAATAAATTAAAAAAGAAACAGGTCCCCTTCGAAGAAATTTATGATCTCTTCGCGATACGCATTGTACTCAATGTTCCTACCGAAAAAGAGAAAGCCGCTTGTTGGCTTGTCTATAGCATCCTCACAGAAACGCATACACCTATTCCGGAACGATTGAAGGATTGGATTACTACTCCTAAATCGAATGGATATGAATCACTACACACCACAGTGATCGGGCCGAAAGGACGATATGTGGAAATTCAGATCCGTACGGAGCGAATGGATGAAATAGCGGAGAGAGGATTTGCCGCACACTGGAAATATAAAAATGTAAATACACAACAGTACATCTACGAAAACTGGCTTGACAATATTCGTGATATGCTGGATGACACGCATAAGGATGCACTTGAATTCCTCAGTGATTTCAGGACAAACCTTTATGCTGAGGAATTATATGTCTTTACACCAAAGGGTGATTTAAAGGTGATGCCCAAGGGAGCTACTGCGCTTGATTTTGCATTTGCGATTCACTCTGATATCGGATATCATGCTACGGCCATCAAGATCAACAACAAGATGGTACCGATGGGCTATAAGCTTCAGAATGGAGACCAGGTAGAGATCATCACCAGCCGCAATCAAAAGCCAAATGAAGAATGGCTAAGGATGGCGGTAACCGGTAAAGCAAGAGCTAAAATCCGTGCAGCACTTAAAGAATCAAAGAAAGATCAGGCTGAAGAAGGGATGGAAAAACTCGAACGCAAGCTTCGGGGCATGAAGGCCGATCTTGAAGAAAATGTAGATCATCTCGTCAAATATTTCGGATACAATTCAAGAATGGATTTCTATTATGATATCGCTCTTGATCAATTCGATATGGCACAGATCAGGGAGTTTGGTGTAGAAGGTGGTAAAATTATTTTCCCTGTCAAGCAACCTCAGCGCACAAGTGTCACCGATACCGAGCCATCAACCTCACCTGCTCTGGGGAAGGATACAGTCCATGCACGTATCAGTATTGGAGGTGAGGATGGTGAACAATATAAATATGCATTAGCGACATGTTGTAATCCTGTAGTGGGTGATGAAATCTTTGCGTATGTGACTGCAGGTGCAGGCGTCAAAATTCACAGAAGCAATTGTCCGAATGCAACACACCTTATCGCAAGTTATGGATACCGTGTACAAAAAGCAGAATGGGTCACTTCCGGCAACATGCAATCGGTCGTCAATTTGAAAATAACGGGCGTCGATGATGGTCCCGGTGTTATCGAAAGAGTAACGAATAAAATCAGTTCTGGTCTCGGTATAAATATTCGTTCGCTAAGCATTGAAGGAAAGCAGGGATATTTCGAAGGAAAAGTTTCGATCGTAGTCAACAACAAGAATCAGTTGAACATGGTGATCCGGTCACTGAAGAACTTACAAGGCATATCATCTGTATACCGTGAAAACTAACACTATGCATTCTGCATCAACGACACCACAGATAGCGGCGCGAACAACATTTGAAGATGTCAAAGAAATATTTTCAGCGCATCTTGAAAAAAATAATCTTCGACGGACACCTGAGCGGTACGCTATTCTTGAAGAGATCTATAACCGCACAGATCATTTCGATGCGGAAGCTTTGTACATACACATGAAGAATTCAAACTACAGGGTCAGTCGCGCTACTGTATATAATACGCTTGAACTTCTCGTCAATTGTGATCTCATCACGAAACATCAGTTCGGGAAAAATCTGACCCAGTATGAAAAATCATACGGCTTCAAACAGCATGATCATCTGATCTGTATGGAATGTGGTAAGGTGGTCGAATTCTGTGATCCGCGTATTCAACAGATCAAAACGACGATGGGCGATTTATTGAATTTTCAAATCGAACATCATAGTTTGAATTTGTATGGGCATTGTAAGGGAGGATGTAAGAAAGGCTGAGGCGAAGGCTGAGGCGAAGGCGAAGGCGAAGGACAATAGGCAGTAAGCAATTCTAGCGCAGCGAAGATCCCGCCATTACGAAGTAAATGATGCGGGAAGGCAATAGGCAATAGGCAAAAAGTAGCAGTAGCAGCGGCAGTGAAAAATAAATAGGTATTAAAAGATAGATTATAAGCAATAGGCAAATAATTACAGGCTATGAAAATCAAATCTTAATTTATCATAGTTTTTCCTTTTAATCCGCGTCCTCTTTTTATTTATTTAGGTAAGGCAACAGGGAATAAACATTAGATAATTGAATGGGTGTCCCATTATTAGATTCGGGACACAAAGCATACTATATTTGTCAACTGTGATAAATAAGAGTTTTATTCTGTTCATTTTGCTGATCACCTTTTTCTCTTGTAATAACAAACAGGAAAATATTGCTGTTAACCCTATTTCCAAACAAATCTTCCCTGCAAATCCTCAAGTAACGGTTTTGGCTCTCTTGTCCGATAGCCTGCAACCAAAAACCTTTCTTTCGGAACACGCACCAAAGCCACAAAGAATTACAATTCCGGATAAGCCAAGTGCGCATACGATTCAATACAGGTCCGGACCTCAAATAATACAATTCAGCCCTACAGCCAAGATAAAGGCTGAATTGTCATCGCCCATGCCAAATTACACTACTGAACAGGGGCTGGCTATGGATGTTATTTCGTGTTCCTATACTGACAAAAAAGGGAATCTTTGGTTTGGCACTTTCACAGGCGGGGTAAGCAAATACGATGGTAATTCATTTACAAACTATACAACTTCACAAGGACTGACCAGTAATGCCATCAATAGCATTATTGAGGACAAAGTTGGAAATATGTGGTTCGGCACAGATGAAGGGGTAAATAAATTTGATGGCACTACCTTCTCAGCCTTTGGAAAATTTAAAAAAATAAATAGTCTTTTGGAAGACAGCGCCGGAAACTTTTGGTTCGGCACAGAAGGCAATGGCATGTATAGATACGCAGGTGATTCAATCATCGTATACTCAAAATCAGATGGACTTTCAGGAAATAATGTTTACGTCATAAAGGAAGATCAAAAAGGGATTTTTTGGATCGGCACCGAAAATGGTTTGTGTAATTACAATGGTAAAGAATTTAGGAATATTACTTTAAACATTGAAAAGGTTACTACCATATGTATAGATAAAAGCGGAAATATCTGGGCAGGAAATAATTATGGTTACATCCAATATGACGGAGCCGACACTACAAACTATTCTTTTGGTGAAGAAATAGTCCCTTTTGTTTATGAAGATCACATTGGGAAAATATGGTTCTCTATCGGAAGAGAGGGAAAATTAGCGATTTACAATGGAAAGTCATTTTCCTATTTAGATAAATCCAATGGGCTCCTATATGGGGATATACACACCATTACAGAGGATCAATCCGGGAATATATGGTTTGGCACCGAAGGACATGGAATAGTTAAATATTCGGGTACTGCATTTCAACGACTGACCAACAATAGTATCAGGAGCATTTTTGAAGATCATGATGGGGATCTATGGTTCTCTGGATATGGAGGAGCTATTACGAAATTTGACGGAGAATACTTTACGGATTACAAACTAAATATTCCTTTCTGGTCTTTATTTCAGGACAGATCGGGGATTATCTGGATGGGAAGCGAGGGTAATGGTTTGATCAAATTTGATCAGGCATCCTTCACTTTTTACACGGATGTAAATGGATTAGCCGATAATTCTATAATGTGTATACTGCAGGACAGTAAAGGAAATCTATGGATTGGAACAAGGAAAGGTGTTAGCAAATTCGATGGAAAATCTTTTATCAATTTTACAAAAAGTCAGGGATTGGCAGGCGACTATGTTTCGTGTATACTGGAAGATAAACCAGGTGAATTTTGGATAGGCACTGAAGGTGGACTTAGCTTTTATGATGGGAAATCTTTTACCAATTATTCAATGTCGTCTGAGCTGATCGGTAATAATATTAAATCACTGGTAAAAGATAAGGATGATCATCTCTGGATTGGTACGTATGGTGGCGGGCTCACCCGCTATGATGGCAAATCCTTTTATACATATACGACTGAGCAAGGACTTCCGGATAACGTCGTAACACAGGTTGCATTGACAAAAGAAGGATATATCATAACCGGCACCAACAATGGCATTGCTCTACTCACTGGCTTTAGATCAGACACTTTATCTGAAACTTATCGTCCAAATCAGTATACTGAAAACAAATTGTTTCCTGCTCAAAATAGCTTACATAACGAGGACCTCGCACATCATTCGCCTGTGTTTGAAATATTCAATTCAAAAACAGGCTATCCGGTGAAGGATGTCAACAGGGGGCAAAACACGATTTTCCAGGACCACAAAGGAATCCTGTGGATTGCCACAGGTTCAGAAAAAAGCGGATTGACCAGATTTGATTATTCTGCTTTGGATGATAATAGTACACCGCCTCTGTTAAATATCACATCCATTCATGTGGACAATGAATTGATTTGCTGGAATGATTTATTGAATCATTCAACGTATTACCAAAAGTCAGGTATTCAGGTTGACACCATTGTTTCGCCAGCTTCTGTCACTGAGGAAGTAACCACTTTTGGCAAAGTCTTAAGCAATACGCAAAGAACCGAGATGCGTAAACGATTCAGCGGAATTGAATTTGATTCGATACATAAATATTTTCCCGTACCGCAAAATTTGATATTACCCTATGAACACCATAATCTGACTATTGAATTTGGCGCCATTGAACCTGCAAAGCCGACCCTGGTTCAATACCAATACAAACTCGAAGGGTATACAAAAGATTGGAGCCCCCTTTCCAATACTACATCAGCTACCTTTGGAAACATCTTTGAAGGTTCGTATCAATTCAATTTACGAGCTCAAAGCCCTGACGGTGTTTGGAGTGAACCGATTCGATATGATTTTAAAGTATTGCCACCCTGGTACAGAACATGGTGGGCTTATGGCATGTATGGTGGATTGTTTTTCTTTCTGATATGGCGGATACATCACTATCAGCGTGCTCGTACTGTCAGGATCGAACGTCAAAAAAACGAACAAAGAGAGGTAGAGCATGCTTTAAAACAAAAGGCAGCAGAGCTTGAAATGCAGGCATTACGGGCTCAAATGAACCCTCATTTTATTTTCAATTCCCTGTCATCCATTAATAATTTTATTTTAAAAAATGACCGGTTACAGGCTTCTGAATACCTGATCAAATTTTCAAAATTAATTCGTCTCATCCTGGAAAACTCTTCGTCATCACTCATCAGCCTGGAACAGGAACTGGATGCATTGAAATTATATACAGAATTGGAATCCCTGCGTTTTCACCATCGGTTTAAATATGAGGTCATATTATCTGATGACTTAGACATCAGGTCCCTTAAGGTCCCTCCTCTGATTTTGCAACCTTTTGTAGAGAACTCGATACATCATGGCCTGATGACCAAGGAAGGCCCGGGTCATCTAAAGGTCACCATCAATGAAATGGAAGACCAATTGCAATTCAAAATTGAGGATAATGGTATTGGCCGGCATCAATCTTCCTTAAACAAAGCGAAATCGAAACATCAACACAAGTCCATTGGGATGCAGGTGACTACAGAAAGAATTGGTTTCCTGAATAAGAAGCACACTGAAAATTCTACTATTGAAATACATGATCTGACCGATGCAGAAGGCAAATCATCAGGCACAGAAATCTGCATACAAATACCCGTGATCCTATGATTAATGCGATCCTCATCGATGATGAAGAAAATTGTCTCTCTTCCTTAGAAATTTTACTCTCCGAATATTGTCCTGAAGTGCATATCATGGATAAATGTCAGTCGGTTCCGGCGGGCCTGGCATCGATTAAAGCGCACAAGCCGGATTTGATTTTTTTGGACATCGAGATGCCTGTACTCAACGGGTTTGATTTGCTTGAACAAGTAAAAAACCAATCCTTGTCGGTGATATTTACTACGGCCTATCAACATTATGCGATTAAAGCGATACGGTACAGTGCATTGGACTACCTTCTCAAACCGGTAGACCACAAAGAACTGATTCAGGCTGTACATCGAATGGTGAGTCAGCAATCCTTACCCAATTCGGAACAATTCCAGTTTTTAATTGACAAAATATCTCAGAAGGAAAATACGACCAAAAAACTGGCCATACCCAATCTGGAAGGCTTTAAGTTGGTTTCTATAGACGACATCATTTCATGTGAGGCCGATGACAATTATACACACATCATGCTCAAAGGTCATGTTAAGATTACTGCATGCCGCACCCTGAAGGAAATACAACAGTTATTGGAAGATCAAACATTTTTCATTCGTGTTCATCATTCATCGATGATCAATATCAATGAGGTTGATCAGTACGTCAGGGGCGAAGGCGGGTATGTCATCATGAGTGATGGCTCCCACATCAATGTGTCCAGAAATAAGAAAGAAGCTCTCCTGAAATACCTTTCATTGTGAAATTCCCTGGGTTACTCCCTCCGCACCAGACATAATTCTCGGTAAGGCCTAAACAGATACTTCTCAAGACCGTCAGCTACTCCCCGAAAGGCGTCAACTACTCTTTCGGGCTACCAAGGCGGAAGCAAAGGTTTTAATTTGAGTTCTGATAGATATAGCTAAATACTATCTCTTGCTTGCTGAATCAATTAATATCAAAACTTACAAGCCTTTCCTTTTCTCATCAATATTCTAAACGATTTAACAGGTATCAACCATGAAAAACTCAACTTTTTCAAAATACAAAACAATTTATTGGACAATACAAGCCATGAGACATCTACTGTTCAATATGAAGAATTCAAGTCAGTCATCCAGTCGCGTCTTAAACATTGTTCCAGTCTGTCAAAAATGGATCCTGGCTCATCCAATCTTTTCAATTCTACTCTGCATGGTACTCCATTCGGTAGCTGGCCATACGCAAATAAACTTTAAGGGAACTTATTCTACATCCGATCTTTCTTATGAATGCCGCGGACTTCCCGGAGGTATATGTGAAGATGTCACGACATACTATGGTTACAAGCTTTGCGGGGAAGGTACATTTGGTGTTGGTGATCAGGAATGTGCGTGGCAAAGTGATTACGGAGCACAGGTACAAGGTGTCCTGGCAAATATTGACACCTGGAATGGGGTTGACCCAGTGGACCCATTTGTTCCATTTAGCCGGGTGAATAAAGCTCAGGCAGGGGTAGATTATCATCTGCAATTTAAAGTCAGTGTTAATACTCCAAGTGTTATTTCTCTTGAGCTTATTGGTGGCACCCAATTACCGCTCTATTTGACCCTCGATGGAGGAGTGAGCTTTGATAGCAATCAGCCATTTTTACATCTTGATAGTACTTATAGTCACGGCATCGTATCTAAAGACTATTTTTTTTCTACCACTGTAAATTTTTCCAGAGGGACAATGCAGGGTGCTCTGGTCTTTCCTATAACGCAACTCCGAAATGGTACTCCCCATTGGTGGCATAGTATTGTGGTTCCCATTTTCGTCGGTGGACCTGACTATTTGCCGGGAGAGGAAGTGGAAATATTAGGGACTACGCTTGATCCTCAGATTCCTTATATGATCCTTCATGATCCTCCGGGTGACGGAAGTATCAGCACCTTTGAAGACAATAAAGTGACCTGTCGAGAAAGAGAAACATCCTATGTCCAGGATGCATCCAACAGTTTTTATGCATCTGCTAAACTGGGGATAAAAGGTTCGGTAGGACTTATTGTAGATTTAGATTTTGAAGCCTATATCCAATTTAGCGGTAGTGGGAACATCGGAAATCTGGGAATCCAGGCAACTACTAACCAGGTCTGTGTGACCACAGGCCAGGGTTTTTCAACCTCCAATCTTCCAGGGGCAGAAGATGGCGGTGATGTATTTATCGGATTTGGAAGAGAATTATATTATGGTGCATATAACGTTGTGGATTTCAAGAATTGTTTGCCATACATCGCAAAGAGACTCATCTATGCACCTGTGGAAGGTTCTGAACGACAGTTTGTCTATACGAAGGACGCCATACTGGATAACATCGCTAATCTTCAGACTATAGCCGTTGATACCTTTCAAAATGACCGTCATAGGAATGAGGCTCAGAATCAAATTGATGTTTGGAACCAGGTATTGCAACTTAATGAGGACAACAAGAATAACCCCAATAATGACACACTTGATTTAAAGAGTTACAGTGCGGGCAATACGCAAACCCACAGCTCCTCCATTGAAATCATGAATACTTCATCTATCACCACTGAACATTATGTTGAAGGCACATTTGGAATAGACGGGTTGATTGAATTCGGAGGCTCAGGCATCGGTTTTGGTTGGGAATATGCGACTTCGGAACGATTTGGAGCCACTCAAAATCAATCACAAAGCTCTTCCAGGATGTTATCCTATACCTTGACAGATGATGATCCAGGAGACGTATTTGATGTCGATATTGTTCGTGATCCTATGTTTGGTACGCCTGTATTCAGACTTAAGGATGACGGTATTACAAAATCCAGTTGCCCGTATGAAGGAGGATATCAAAGAGATAATCCCAAACTCAGCATTGTGGGAGAACCTACAGACCATATTACATTGGAAAACGTTCCAGGAGGGAGCACAACTTCTTTCACCGTGAAATTGTGTAATGAATCCAATGAAAAACGTGGTTACTACCTTAAGCTCAATGCATCCTCCAATCTCAAAGGTGCCGTGGTAAAGGCCGGAGGAGTGCCTCTCAATGGTAATGAACTTGGTCAGTTATATGATACCATTTCACCGGGAACATGCCTGGATATAAGTATATTGGTTAAACAAAATGAGGTTGACTCAATGCGTTATCCGGACCTGCAGATATACGCTTATCCCAAATGCGAACCCGGCCTGGCTTCCAGCATCTACGCTTCAGTTTATTTCGGTACCACTTCAGGCATCGAAGAAAACAGCCCGGTAAAACAATTAAGCGTTTTTCCTAATCCTACTTCAGGAGAAGTCAATGTCGCTTTCACAATGAAGCAACCTGCGGACATCCATTTTGAATTATTCGATATGGTGGGAAATCGATCACTATTGACAGCAGAAGAAAATTATGCAGCAGGTGAACAACATAAGACATTCAATGTAGATGCATTGCCCTCAGGTATATATCAACTGGCCATCCGTACGGATCAATCGGTCATCAGCAAGAAGGTCATCGTTCAGCATTGATCACAAGCCATAAGGAAGGAATGTGAATCCAACATAAGAATAATTGATTCAAAGCTCTTAAAGCAAGCACCTAAGCGGGGGGACCTGTGAGGGTGCTTTTTTATTATTCCCCCTTACATCTTAGCCCTACTTGTATTGAACGTTAGTCGAAATATGCCCTTTGCTTTTTATCTTTACCGCTTAGGGCCGTGCGCCCTTTGTCATTTAGAGAATCATACACATGGCTGTAGATGTACTGTTGGGCCTTCAATGGGGCGATGAGGGCAAAGGAAAGATTGTGGATTATCTGGCCGATCAGTACCAATTGGTCTGCAGGTTCCAGGGAGGTCCGAATGCCGGGCATACGCTCTGGATTGATGGCAAAAAGACTGTACTCCATACCATTCCTTCAGGTATTTTTCACAACCATATGATCAATGTCATCGGCAATGGTGTAGTGATCGATCCCGTCACTCTCATCCGTGAAATTGATGCCTTGGTGGCTCAGGGCTGTGATGTCCTCAACAGGCTGTACATCGCTAAAAAAGCACATCTTATCCTTCCGACGCACCGCCTGCTGGACATGGCTTCAGAAGCTTCAAAAGGTGCAGATAAAATCGGTTCAACCCTCCGCGGTATCGGTCCATGCTATATGGACAAAACCGGCAGAAACGGTCTTCGTGTGGGAGATGCCTTAAGCAATACGTTTTATCAAAAATATATTTCCCTGCGAGACAAACATCTTCGATTGCTCAAACAGTATCCGGAGATTGATCACGATCTCAATGCCGATGAAGAGAAATGGTTTGAAGCGATAGAACGAATGAGAACACTTGATCTCATCGACGCTGAATACTTTCTTTACGAACATTTACAGAAAGGACACAACATGCTTGCAGAAGGTGCACAAGGTGTCATGCTGGATATTGATTTCGGCACCTACCCTTTCGTCACCTCATCAAATACAATTTCTTCGGGTGTATCAAGCGGTCTTGGAATTCCTCCTACTGCCATACGAAAAGTTATAGGTGTTTCAAAAGCTTATTGCACGCGTGTAGGTTCCGGCCCTTTTCCTTCAGAACTGACCGGAGAAGAAGGAGAACGATTGCGCCAGGCAGGAAATGAATTTGGCAGCACCACAGGAAGACCAAGAAGATGTGGATGGATCGATCTTCCACAACTGAGATATGCAGCCATGATCACAGGTACGACTGACATCGCACTCACAAAGCTCGATGTCATGAATGCATTTGAGTCAATATCTGTGGCCAATGAATATGAAACAGAATTCGGCCTGAAAACAAAAAAATTACCTTTCGATATGTTGGAAGGAATTAAAGATGTAGTCCTCAATCAACATCCCGGATGGATGAAGGATATTGTAGCAGATACGTATGATGATTTACCGGAAGAAGTGAAGACTTATATTTCTTACCTGGAGAAAGAATTGTCATTGCCTATAACCTACATTTCTACCGGACCGGGAAGAGAAGAGTTGATAGTGAGATAGACGTATGATGAGTAACGAGTAACGAATGACGAATTACGATTTACGAATTACGATTTACGAATTACGAATTACGAATAACGAATTACGAAAGACTCGTTACTTGTTATTCGTTACTCGTTACTGTCTTTGTGCTTTAATGATATACTGATACTCGAGAGACTCTTCGTCCACTTTGAGAATATCATAACCTGCATCTCTCAATTCTTTTTCAACATCAGCTACATCGATACGGTCTTCAAGAGGAGGGCCAAATGGGGTTTCTATTTTCTTGAAATCAATGATGACTACATTTCCTCCTTTCCTGATATCCTCTTTTAACTTTGTAAAATAAGGTACTCTATCTGTGATGTAAGAATACGTATTCACTAGCAACACCATGTCAACTTCATTTCGTTTGAGATGCGGATCATTTTTATCAGCCTGCCTGATAACTAACCGATCTCTTATTTCTACCGGGAATTTTGCCTTTTGCTCCTCCATCCATTGAATGGCTTTCGGATCAATGTCGATAGCGATGACCGTAGCTCCTTTATAAGCAATACGTCTGCTGAAATATCCGGTACCTGCGCCAAGATCAGCTATTACTTTACCATCAACCTGACCTAACTGTTCGATGACGAGATCAGGTTTTTGCCAGATCACCCTGTCCGGACTTTCATAGACCTCCACATCTGATTCAAATGCTTTATTGCTGGTCGTATCCGGCTGATTTATCTTGCCCGCTTCATCACTATGAATATTGCTATTAATCCATTTACATCCACTCCCAATAAGTATAATGAGGATTGTAATGGGAATAAGATGTGAGCAGATTTTCATATAGTGTCAGCAAAGATAAATGAGATGGCCAATGGTACAAGATGATTGACAGCATGTTATGAAAATAGATTTTGATTATTCCACTTTCATGCAATATGTTTTGACAAAGGTAACTGCAAGGTTCACCACTACTCTCCTATATAAAGTCAGAGATTTGGGGCTTTACTTTGGCAACCGCAAGGGTCGCCACTGCACGGAGTTTACTAATAAATTGAATTAATATCCAATATGAAAGAGGGCATCTCCCTGACTTACTACAGGCGCATTGGTGTGTCCTATGATATAACCTTCTCTTGGCGCCAGCACAACAACCTTACGCGCACCATAAGGATCACTGATAGTGCCTAAAGGCTCTCCTTTCCTTATGAGGGCACCCGAACTTTTTGACCAGATAAACAACCCTGCATGTGATGATCTGACCCAGCTGGCATGTTCAATTTCAACCGGAGTTCCCATTTCGGGAGGTGACTCTGAGATCATACCCAAATGATGCATGGTGCGTTGAATACCCGCAAGGCCGCGGGCTATCGAATATCCATCAAGTCTGAGTGCTTCTCCGCCTTCATACGTTAGACACATTTTCTGAGCCAACCTGGCTGCTTTACGCAATGAACCATTTAAAGCAGGGTTGTGAATTATGAACGGCGGATTAAACGCCAATGCCATACCATAGCTCTCTTCATCTCCTTTCGTAATGCGTACCTGTGGATAATTATAACGGCCCTGTCCTCCCGCGTGACAATCGATAATGATATCAATCTGTGGAAGGACATTCTTTGTGATGATTCTCGCTACACGTGACGCGAGACTGCCTGCAAGCGTACCGGGAAAACTGCGATTAACATCTTTACCATCAGGTACATCTCTGCTATAATTGATGAACCCATATACATTCAGTAAAGGAACAACAATGGCTGTACCGGAAAGCATGTCTTTGTAGAGATTTGATTCGAGGGTCCTTCGTACGATTTCGACACCATTAACTTCGTCTCCATGTACTCCTCCTATGATGAGAATATGAGGGCCCGGTTCAGTACTCCGGAATATCTCCATCTGAATAGCCACACGCGTCCCTGACGGAAGATTTCCCACACTGTAACTAGCCTTCGTGCTGGTGCCGGGCAAAATTTCATTACTGCCCAAATGGATACGTCGGATTTCTCTATACAACGGCAGGTCGGGCATGGGTCTCCACAAATTTTATAATATGTCCTGAAATATCCACATTGGTGGTCCCTTCTATACCTTCCAGTCCCGGAGAGGCATTTATCTCCAAAATCAATGGGCCCCTGTCAGATCTGAGGATGTCGACACCAGCTACATCCAGTCCCATAAGCCTCGCAGCACGAAGTGATATTTCCTCTTCATCAGGCGTAATGCGTACTTTTTTTGAAGAGGCACCTCTGTGCAGATTTGATCTGAACTCACCATCACGGGCACTTCTCTCCATCGTAGCTATGACTTTCCCTCCTACTATAAAAACTCTTACATCTTTTCCTTTTGATTCCACTATAAATTTCTGCAGGAGTATCTCCTCTCTCAGACGTATAAATGCTTCGGCTATTGACTGTGCCGCACTCAGCGATTCACCTAGAATAACACCCTGACCCTGAGTGCTATTGAGCATCTTAATCACTACAGGATAATTATCCCCTAACATCCGAAGCATCGACTCCACATTATCCGGCATGGCGGTAAAAACGCTATCAGGTACCGGTAGTTGGTGAGCAGCGAGGTACTGAAGGGCTGTCCTTTTGTCACGGGCACGCAGCAAAGCATCGGTTGTCACCACAGTATACACTTTCATCATTTCAAAATGCCGCACAACAGCCGCACCATAGCTTGTCACCGATGAACCAATTCTGGGAATCACTGCATCAGGACAACCGAGAAATTCACCCTGATAACGCACGCCCAGTTTGCCATCAAGTATGGTAAGATCACATGCCATGTGGTCTACTACTCTCACGGAATGCCCCCGACGACGTGCAGCCATGACAAGACTATGTGTAGAATACAGAATAGGACTGCGGCTAAGAATTAATATTCTCATAACGGTGGAAGATAGGGAGAAATGGGAATCAGGAATAACGAATTTTGAATTTGGAAGTTAGAAGGAGAATTAGAAATTCTGAATTAGGAGAAAAGGAGGTTTCCTCTAAAAGCATTTATTTCCGGCAAGTTGAATTACCTTGCTTTTCATAACGTATTGCTGGCCAACTATGGAAATGAATGACAAACGAACCATCAATGGATGGGCCTATTTTGACTGGGCCAATTCGGCGTATTACCTGGTGATTTCAACAGCCATATTTCCGATTTACTTTTCAAATATTGCTGATGCGCAAATCAACATATTTGGAGGAATCATTTCCAGTTCGGCACTTTATTCCTTTTCAGTGACCCTAGCCTATATCCTTATTGCATTGCTTTCTCCGTTGCTCTCAGGAATAGCGGATTATAGTGGCCGAAGGATGTATTTTCTGAAATCATTCACATTGGTTGGTTCTATCGGATGTATAGGTTTATTCTTTTTCCATTCACCAGGGACGATGTGGATTGGTACTACATCTTTCATTCTGGGGACTATTGGTGCAGCGGGTGGCCTGGTTTTTTATGATTCCTATTTGCCCATCATTGCTACTGAAGATCAATATGATCGTGTCAGTGCAAAGGGATATGCATATGGATATTTTGGCAGTGTGTTGCTCTTAATCTTTTGTCTTTTAATGATTCAAAAACCGGAGTGGTTTGGGATTTCGAGTCCTACACTTCCTTCAAGGATTTCATTTGTGCTAGTAGGGCTTTGGTGGTATGGTTTTGCACAAATTACCTTTAGACGCCTTCCTCCGGATGACAGGATATCCCATGTAGAAAATCTTTTTACAAAAGGTTGGCATGAATTGATTTTAGTCTGGCATAAAATAAAAGATGATACACATATCAAACGGTTTCTCATTTCTTATTTCTTCTATATCGCCGGAGTGCATACTGTCATTTACCTGGCCTCCATTTTTGCAAGTCAGGAATTGGGATTTGAGACTACAGAGTTAATCATCACCATTTTACTCCTTCAGTTGATCGCTATTCCGGGTGCATTATTATTTGCAAGAATATCAAAACTAAAGGGAAATAAATTCAGCCTGATGATCCAGATAATCATTTGGATCCTCATTTGTGCAGGAGCATATGCTACTCAGGAAAAATGGCAATTCTTTACCATAGCAGGATTTGTTGGTCTTGTATTGGGCGGCATTCAATCTTTATCAAGAGCCACATATGCTAAACTACTTGAAGGGCGCAAAGATGATCCTACTTCCTTTTTTAGTTTCTATGATATTGTCTCTAAGCTGGCGATCGTCTCCGGTACATTTATGTTCGGATTGGTCAATTCCATCACAGGAAATATGCGGATGAGTGTTCTTGTATTGATTTTCTTTTTTATTGCCGGGTTTGTGATGTTGATCACTGTTGATAAAACGAGAATAAATACACTTACGAGTAACGAGTAACGATAAAAAAGGATAATGTTATCCGTAGTCTGAGACTACGGATAACATTATCCTTTTTTATTGGAATTCGTAGCATCCTATATCCGGTGCACTCACATCTCTCAAATTTCCATCAAGATCGTCTGTGAATCCAGGAATTGAAATAGCTTTCATCTCAGCAATGGACATCGTGTCAAGGTGATAATTATTTTTATTTATGTCCAGAAATAATGTGTCTCCTGAAGTCCATTGATAGCAACCTGTACAGATCGTTTCGAAGAATGTAGGGAAGTTATCCTGCAAAAGCAGATCATGAACGACAACAATGTTGTTGCTCATTGTTACATTAAATAGCATATCAGCGGGTGCTGAGGCATCTACCATCCACAATTCATCAGTTGAAGAACCTATCATGATGCTATTACGAACGGTTGCATTTAATTTATTTAGCTGGGCTCCACCTGAACAAAGAGCATCTATGCAATAAAAATTATTCAGCAATAATGCTTCTGTACTATTTCCGAAATTGGCCATAGTGCAATACGTTATAGCATAATCGCCACCATATGTCAAGGCTAAAGACTGGCTTCCGTTTTCGTAAAATAATGAATTGGAGATGTCCGCTTTTGCATGTCGTGCAAAAAACCCGGGTCCTGAAGTGAAAGAAATACTACTGTGATCCATCTTCACTTCTGATGCGCTGTCAGCAGATATACCCACTAATCCATTTGATAAATTCAGGTAACTAAAAAGATGCGGCCCGCTCTCAGGTCCGAGACGGATTCCAGCCCATTCACCTTCATAATCCGGTTCAATACGATCATCGGCGATCATCACCGGATTGGCAGCTGTCCCCATTACTTTTAGTTTACCTGAAGGAAATGTATAAATCAAGCCTTCATTATATATGCCCAATTGATTGTTGGCAATGCCCCCATGCACGTATAATCGCGTCCCTGCAGGTAGAACAAGTGTACATGAATCAATAAGCAAGGTGCCATAAAGTACATAAGGTTTCGGATCGTCCCACACGATTTCACCCATGGCACAACTTAGAAGTGAAATCCGGTTTGGTGTGTTTGGCCCCGGTATATAATTTGCATTCTGGCCCCATGCAATCAATTTTATTTTTTGCGGATTACCATTCGTCAGGAATGTGATCTCGGCTTCAATGATAAATGGACTTAGTGATTCCGGCTGATCAGGATCAATCGTGGCTTCCGCAAAAACATAAATACTATCGTGAGGAAGAATTTTGACATCTGTGGCCATATCACCGGCAAGTCCATCTACATTGAGATTGAAAAAAGCCTCATTAGGGCCGACAAGTCTGACCTCACTTATTGTGATCGATAGATCGTGTGGATTATACACTTTGAAAGACCTCGATACTGTGCTTACACTTGTCAAAACGGTATCAAAACTCAGCGTATCTGTAGAAAAAGACAATGCATCATTTTGATCGGTTGTGAACTTTTCCTTGTAGCATGATGAAAGGAAAAGGCAAAGGCTGAAAAAAAGGCTGAGGCGAAGGCTGAGGCTAAGGAGAAAGCTGAGGCTAATGCTGAGGAAATTGATAAAAGAAAAATTTCTTTTCATTCTTTTCAAGTCAAAATTAAAAAGCCCCTGAAAGAAAATCTTACAAGGGCTTTTAATTATTTTTTTAACCTTAAATCAATATGACCATAGATCATGTTCCCAGTTGAATAATTCAGCCTGGATACGATCGGATTCCATGAGTCTTGCTACACCCATGTCTTCACCATTTGCATCGATGAAATATTCAGAAAGCCAAACATCAAGAACATTCGTTTGCTTGAAGATATAGCTTGAAAATCTACGCTCCTCGAATAAATCATACCAAGTACCAGGTGAGGCATCATTGGATTCGTTGAATGATTGATAGCGGGCCAATACCTCACGTGCTTCAGGATAATATACCCAAAATAAAGGAAGAGCATATTTGAAAACACCGTTAGCATCATACTGATCCTGAATAGGAGCAATGCCAAGGATACGAACTTTCATACGTGAAGCTTCTTTGTCAAAATACCACATCTCCTTCAGTCTGTACTTCTTAATGTCTTCAGGATTTACAGGACTGTTGACGATCTGAACTTCGTCTTCATACGTATCCGGATTGAAAATGAGACTAGTGTCGGTGTGCATAAGTTTGCCCATCACTTCTTCAGGAGTCATCATTTCCTTAAAGTCTTCATCCTTGAATACTTTGATTTCTCCGGATTGTGTCCCATCTGAAAGAATAGTAAATAATGGCAATGGAGGATAGCTGAAAGGTTGATTGATCTTTTCCCTCACATCTATGACACGCCAGATCTTCCTGTCCCAGGGTATATCGGCTTCGCGAAGCGGTTCATAAGGCAGTACTCTGTTTTCAAAGATCATGGTGTGCCTTACGACATCATCCAGATAAACATCTTCGACAGGATCGCTTGATTCTGTGATGACCGTTGTCTCAGCATTCTGAGCCCATCCAATAGATGGAAGAAAAGCAAGGCAAAAACCAAACAGATGACCAAAAGATAACTTCATGATGATTGATTAATTGATTTTAAATACAAGTTGATTGATATTACGGCCTTGGGCATCACCTGGACACTTGGCTTTCACATCTTCGAAATAGTATGTGTCCCCGGCTTTTGCCTGGTCAACAATTGCTTTCGCTTCTGCACCATAAGGACCTCCTCTATTTGTAGCAGGCTGAGGATCTTGTCTTCTAGGAACCCGTACTAATTGATAGCCAATGATTTCGCATTTCGCATCAAAGTCAAAATTTTCAAGTACTGCAAAAAGACCACGCTGTGCTTTGAATTCACCTGAAGACATAGCTCCCCCACCAGAATTGCTCAATTTTGCTGCAGGGTCAGGAATCCTCTTTGTACGGAAAGCTTTCTGAGCAGTGAGACCGGGGGCGGATACATTGATATATGCAAATTCATCTTTTTTAGTCTGTGATGTCACTGTTACAGTAAAAGTACCGTCACTATTCCTTGAAATACTTCCTCCACCGCCACCGCTCATATTTACCTGTACCTGATTACTTGGTACACCTGCTGCAGAAACTTCTACCGGATTAGGAACACCCATATAGAATACATTCATTTTTGTAGCTGACACAGAAACTGAACGCTCACCTACTTCATATTCAAATTCATTTTTGAATGTATTTGTTTCACCGGTCACAGGGTTCGTCACATTAATGCTAGCATTATATTTACGAATACCTACTGAACCTGTTGCTGCCGTATACTTAGCAACACCGTCAGCACCAACAGGTAATGACCTTCCATCAACATTTATTGAAATACTTGTCTTACTGTCTGAACCGGCGGCGGCACTTAGGAAGATATCTGCTTCATAGGTGTCGCCTTTGATGACGTATGATTTCTTAGCTGCAGAAACAACCATAAACTCTTCAAATACTGCATCAGTTGTCGTTCCTACTTTACCAGCAAGATAATTCAGAATGGTAGCTTCTGTATTCTTATTATCATTTTGGATTTTTCGAAGGATAGGAATTGCGGCCTGAAGAGGCATATGATTGAAGTTCATTTCCGCCCAGCTCTTTTTCTTCTTTTTCTTCCATGTTTCATCATCGATTGATAATGATATATCCTTGCTAAACTTACTTACATCGGCTGTATCAAAAAATTTAGTGTATTTGTCCCTGTATTCGAGGATCTTAGCTTTAATTGCTTCGCCCACACCTTTATCTACGAGAAGTCTTGTGGTGACATTCTTTTCCTTTTCACCTTTAAGTTTTTCTGTAGGCAGACCCGTTTCAGGGTCATTCAAATACCCACCGGTGATATTGATCATTGTATCAATGATATGCTGAATATATCCATCAAACTCTGTAGATAATTGTCGAGTCGGATCAACACGTTCAGCATAAACAGCAAGAGATTCTTTCTTTTTCGCACCGTCTTTAATCGCTTTTGGCATCTTATCGTTAGATTGATCGAGAGCCAGATTACTTCTTTCCATACTCTTATCCACAACTTTAAAAGCATTGAAGATCTCAGCGGAAACATTAAGTGCAAGAAGGGCAGTCAAAACCAGGTACATGATGTTGATCATAATCTGCCTGGGTTCCTTTGGAATTGACATATCGGATTAATAGTTTTTCATTAAATAATTAAAACACATCGAAATGATAAGCTCGATTAAGCCTTTGCACCACCAGTCATCGCTGTCAGTACATTTCCGTATACACTGTTCAACGACTTGAGATTCTTGTTGAGTGTACCCATCTGATCTTTATAACTGCGTGCATCATCTGCCGTATTGCCTAATTCAACCATTGCATCATTCATCTTAGCAAGTGATTCCTTTGTCTGAAGGACGCTTTGATACATTGTATTTACGCCTACAAGATTCTGGTTCAATGCTGTGATATGTCCGCGATATGCTTTAGTTTCTTCAACGCTGTGGCTTAATTCCTGCATAGCCTGATTCATCCTGTCGTAGAAATTACCCATCGCTTTGATCTGATCAGAAGTCTGTGAAAAATCAACTTCCTGTAAAGCCTTGAGAGAGCTCATGCTTTTAGACATGATTTGCAGTTCAGAAAGCATACCACCAAGTTGACCTTCTACTTTCTGGCCATTTAAAGGTCTTGAATCCTTTTCAAGCTCACCCGCAGCAATCGGTGAAATTTTACTGTTGTATCTCTCTAATCCCGGGTACAGTTTTTCCCAGTAGTAATCCTTCTCAGGAGGTATAAGACCTAACATCAGGAAGATAAAAGCTTCTGTAGAAAGACCTACAGTGATCATTGCATCACCCCAAGAGGTGCTTCTGATTTTCCCTAGAGCTCCGATCATGACGACAGCAGCGCCTATCCCGATGACGAAGTTTTTGAAATACTTAAAAGAGCTGGATTTAATAAACCTGTACATGTTGGTTGAGATGTTTTTTAGTTAATGAATGTGGTTGATTGAGTTGAAAAGAAAACAACAGGATTTAAAAACAACACCCTGTAGTGTCCCGGATTTAGTATTTGTTAGTGTCAGATATTCAGCTAAAAAGTTAGAGGAACCACCAGCTTTATTGACCAGGCTAAGTCCCCTGATAAATTAATTTGTATCGTTGATCGATCTGCCAAGGAAAGTCAGCGCACAACGGAATCCGATATAGGATTTGGTTGTATCCTGATATTCCCAGTTGCGTGTGCCGGTTTGCAAATAGTATGCAACATCCTTCCATGAGCCACCTCTGATCACTTTGCGTTTATATACTGCCGGATCATCTGGTTTTGCATCATATTTGATATTTGGATTTTCATCGTGAATAAAAGACTGAGCATTCTCAAAAAATGCAGTTTCAGTCCATTCAGCAACATTACCTGCCATGTTATAAAGACCGAAGTCATTTGGGAAGTATGCATCTGCTTTTACAGTATAGTGGCCTCCATCTTCAGGATAGTTACCACGGCCTGGTTTGAAATTAGCCAAAAGGCAACCCTTAGCATTTCTAAGTCCGTAAGCGCCCCAAGGATATGGAACGAGGTCATGCCCTCCACGAGCTGCAAATTCCCACTCATGTTCTGTAGGGAGTCTGAACTCCTCAGTATTTGGCTCTTCGCCTCTGTAGGAATTCCAGAGATTAGTACGCCATGCACCAAAGGCTTTGGCCATTTTCCAGTTAACACCGACTACAGGATAATCATCAAATGCAGGATGCCAGAAATAATTTCTTGTAAACGGCTCATTGTATGAATATGCAAAGTCGCGAATCCAAACTAATGTATCAGGATAGATGCTTACCTCTTCCCTGTTAATGATTTCGTTGCGTTTTCCTTTGAATGATGGGCTGGCTGCTTTATCCCAATCTTTCCACTCATATTTATAAACGAGTTTACGGGTATCGATCTCTTTGGTATTGCCAAAGACATCATCACCCTGGAAATACATTCCATCGAGACCTTCGTCAGTCCAGTCTATTTCATAGTCCCAGTCAATCTTTTGATTTCCGGCGTCATCTTCGATGAAATGATCGAGAGTGGTGTGCGCGATAGAATCCCTTACCCAATTAACAAACTGGCGGTATTCGTTGTTAGTGATTTCAGTATCATCCATGAAAAAACCAATCGTCGAAACGGTGAGTGGTCGCTGCATGTAACTGTTGAATATGTCCTGATCCGTCTGGCCAATATGAAACGAAGCACTTGGTATGTACTCCATCCCGTACGGATTAATGCCGGAATATTTGGGGCGGTCAGTGACACCTATCAATTGCCCAGTCTCTTTGGTACTGCAGGCACTGAACAATGAAGCCACAATCACTATGGCTAATGCTAAGATCGAAATGTTCCTCATCCTTTTTATAAAAGTTTCGCTGTTTTGGGTAGCTGAAAAAAGAGGCGTAAAGATAGTTTTTTGACTTAGATATCCAACAAATATCTTTTTCTGGCTCCACAAAAGACAGCATAATTTATGCCAACATGGGTTGTAACGACATATTATTTGACTATAGTATACGATTCAAAGAATTTAAGTTGGCGGAGCTAATGAATTGATATCCTTTTGGTTAATCAATCACAATGCTAAACATCCTAACATCCCTGAACCTTCAATTGAGAAAAAGAAGGGCTTTCCGATCTTTCCTCCTATACACTTCGTTTAGTGTAATTATGTCATTATTATAAATTCCTTGGGTTATAAATGGTCCTGGGAGGCAGGCCTGCCCCGATCATCTTTCCAAGATTATACCGTATTAGTATTTCATGGGTTCCCTGATGCGCTGAATTGAGCGAGCTCAATCCAATATCATAGGCATAGTTTAAGTAGAACTTAGGTGACAATCTCACACCAGCGGTTAAGATAAGCGCATCCAGATTATTATTACCAAACCCCCTGTACCCTATCCCGGCTGTAGCAATATTTTCCCATTCAGCTCTTACCGAGAGCTCTGCCTGAGTTTCTACCAGATCAGATTTGATATATACTACCGGATAGATGGATACCTGGTCAAATGTCTCAATAAAATACTCTCCAAAAAAGTGGAATCCGGGTTTGGGTGAAGCATGTATACCCTCACCAAGACTGATACCGCCGGGATAAACTCCGGTCATGGATAGACCGGCCTCAAAGTAATCACCAGCATAATAGACACCTGTTTCGAATAATGGAGAAATCCCGCTAATGGCTCCGTTTGGCAGATTAATATCCTGATGGTCTATAATACCTCCTTCATAAAATCCATCAGGCGTCCTTAGTTTGGTGCCATCTAAACTATTCTGGGTCATTCCAGCTTTCAGCCCAAGGGAAAATAGTCCAATGGGTGTTTCTCTGATATAATTATAGGAGATAAGAAAAGCAGTTTGATTTTCGGCACCTATGGATTCGTTGAAAAGTTCCAACCCTACAGCGCCATGCCATAAATAAAATGGCATATGGGCATTTATCATATAGGTTTCCGGATTCCCTGGAATTCCAGCCCATTGTGTTCTATACAGAAGATTGGCAACAAGACTACTTTCCATTCCTCCAAAAGCAGGATTGAATGCATAGCGGTCAAACATGTAAAGACTGTTCTGCATCACGCGTTGTGCTACAGACCAATGCATCATCATCAGGAAGATACCCAGAAAAAAATACCGCAATTTTGTTCTCATTCTCCTTAACACCTTTCCTTTCTATTTTTTACTGCTGCCAATAAAGATAAGGTAAATTACATATGATCCGATGAAAGCATAACGGATGGGCAGAATTTGTCGCCCAATGGCCTTAATTGAACACCCAAAACTCATTGAATCCTAATCCGCAATCCATCATAGCCAAGCCGTATACCTTCCGGCAATATTTTATCAATATCCGCATGCAAACCTGAATCGTGGCTAATATGTGTCAAAAAACATCGTCGAGGTTTTAGCTCTTTGACAATTTCAATTGCCTCTTCAATGTTCAGATGGGCGATGTGTGGTTCAATCCTTAATGCATTCAGGATGAGCGTATCAAGGTTTTGCAATAGTGCTTTACTCCGCGCAGGAACAATTTTGGCATCGGTGATATATGCAAGATCGCCTATCCTGTAACCGTAGATGGGCATATCACCATGATCAACAGGTATAGGGGTGACAAGAACATCATTGAACATAAACGGATCATCATTTATCACCATAGCAGTGACATGAGGCTTACCGGGATACATATACTCTGGATCGAAAGCATAAAGGAAACGATTCCGAATTTCGGCAAGAGATCTTTCTGAACCAAAGATTGGGATATTTCGATTGTATCTGAAATTAATAGGCCGTATGTCATCGAGACCGGAAATATGATCGTTATGTTCATGGGTGAGCAATACAGCATGGACGTCGGAGATCCCGTTATTCAGCATTTGCAGTCTAAAGTCAGGCCCCAGATCGATGGCAAGCCCTGTCTCCCCTGCCTGAATAAAAGCGGCTGTCCTAAATCGCTTGTCCCTTTGATCTAATGAAGCACATACCGGGCACGGACACCCGATAACCGGGATTCCCTGGGACGTTCCGGTCCCTAATAAAGTGATCTCAAGTAGTGAATTCACACGGGTTTCAGCATTCCTTTCCGTATCTTTTGATACCAATCGAAGTTCTCCTCTGTGAGCTGTTTTGGATCAAAGGTACCCTGATCCAGAATTTCCAAAAGTGTGTTGATTCTGGCTTCGACATCAAAGAATTTATTGACAATGACAATATTTTTGCCAAATACTATACAATATCCGGATTGAAAATTGCCTTTCTCATATCGAACAGTGATCTTGAGTTCGTTGAATATATCTTCAAGCTTTTTGAGATTATGCTTGGTATATTTGACCATCGTAAGTATTTGAAATTATAGATTTTGCCTTAGGAAGATCAAATTTCTCAACCTCAGGGACTAAAATGAAACCATGAAATTAAAAAAACCTTTGATATGTCTTCCGGTCTTCCTCACTATGATCGTTGTCTTCGCTTTGGTATCCCCTGTATATGGCCAACGATTTTCAGCGGCTGTAACAGGAGGAATCAATGCCTGTCAGATTGATGGGGATATGCTTGCGGGATATGATAAAGTTGGATTAACCGGTGGGATAAGGGCCATTATCAATTTTGAATCCCGTTTAGGCCTTAATGTTGAGTTTTTATATTCTCAACGTGGGAGTCGTCCTGATATTTTCAATCCTGATTATGATCCGGATATAAATATTAACCTGGTATACGCAGAATTGCCCGTCTATGCTACACTTGGTGACTGGTGGCAGGAAGAAGGGAAATATTATAAGGTATCTGTGCAAGCCGGTTTTAGTTACGGTCGGTTGATCAATGCGAGAACATTTGATTATTTCCACACGTCAGATATGAATCTCGACAAGATTGTACCTTTTTTCAATAATAATGACATATCCTGGCTCGTAGGCCTATCATACCGGCTGGGGCCACATTGGGGCCTTACCGGTAGGTATACCCGTGGGATCACACCCTTATTGAGTCCGGCAAAACATAACCTGGCTACAGAAAAACTAGTTTCTTATTTTATCAGCTTCAGAGGAGAATATTACTTTTAAGGTATGATGAAAAGTAAACAAGTAACCGCAGTCACTTTTATCTTATTCATACTTTGTATCAGTTCATGCCGGCAATCTCCAAAAGAAGGTAAAGAAGAAGAAAAACCAAAAACTGTAACTACGTCTCCTTATCCGTCGATGTCAAATGAAGAGATCACAAATCTTTTTTCGATCACGGATAAAGTGGACATGATATTCTATAATCTTCCGATGAGTATCAACCAGGATGATGCCAAAAGTGCAAAGAATACTGTTCTCTATATTTCACCTGCACCGGCTTTGATGAATGCACCGTGTAAAGCATTGGGCAGATTAAGTTGGATATCGAAAGGTGCGATTGTAAAAGAAGCTGATATCTATTGTGATCAAGGATGCCAGTATTTTATCTTTATGACAGACAATAAACCGGTAGCTTCAAATGCGATGTCAGAATCAGGTGTTGTCTTTTTTAATCAGATTCTCAGCCAGGCTGCGCAGCAACGACCAAAATGAATGAGCAACGGATCGCAGTCATTGATCTTGGATCCAATACTTTCCATCTGCTTATATGTGAACTTCACCAACATGGGTCCTGGGTCACCCTCCTTAAAGAGCGTGTATATGTAAAACTTGCGGATGGTGGCCTTGAATTCATTTATGAAGATGCCATACAACGAGCGATTGATGCCATGCTTCGGTTCTCAAATCTTATCCGGGAATATGAAGTCAGCAGAACCAGGGCTATCGGAACATCTGCCTTAAGGGAAGCCTGGAATGGAGTGGCCGTGGCCGAAAAGCTTTCTGAAGTATCAGGCATCCCCATTGAGATCATAGACGGACATCAGGAAGCCAGGTTTATCCTCGGGGGAATCAAAAGCGTATTGCCGGATATGGATCAATACGGTCTCATCATGGACATCGGCGGAGGAAGTGTAGAATTCATTTTGTTTAAAAAGGATATTGTCGCTTTTGCAGAAAGTTTTAAGATAGGCGTAGCTGTTCTTTATGATACATATCATCATTCTGATCCAATCAGTGAAATTCAGATTCAATCACTGGAGCAAGAGCTGGATGACAAGCTGGCTCTATTGATTAAACTTTTGAAGAAAACTTCAGTGTATTATTTAGTGGGTGCAAGCGGATCGTTTGAAGTGTTGTATGAAGTATTGCCAAAAAATATCACATCTACGCATTGGGCTGAGCTTGAGATCACCGGGATTGTGGAGATCATGAATACTGTGATCCTCGCCAATATAGCCGAAAGACGAAAGATGCGTGAAATACCAGAAGAAAGGATAGATTATATCGTTGTGGCGTATATCCTCATTCGCTATTTGTTTAGGAAGATAGCACCTTCAAAACTTTATTATTGTGAATTTGCGCTTAAAGAAGGAGTTGTAGAGGAGATGATCCGGACGAATAACGAATGACGAGTAACGAGTAACGAGTAACGAATAACGAATGACGAATAACGAATGACGAATAACGAATAACGAATGACGAATAACGAATAACGAATAACGAGTAACGAATGACGAGTAACGAATGACGAGTAACGAATGACGAGTAACGAATGACGAGTAACGAATGACGAGTAACGAATGACGAGTAACGAATGACGAGTAACGAGTAACGAGTAACGAGTAACGAATAACGAGTAACGAATAACGAGTAACGAATGATGAGTAACGATTTGAGATTTGAGATTTGAGATTTTAGATTTTAGATTTTAATACAATTACAATTAAATGCGCAATACCCCACTAACTTCTCAAGATTCGCTATTCACACTTCGTTGTTCACAATTCACTATTCACTATTCACTCTTCTTCTGAGCCCATTTGGTTGTTGGCTCTGAGGTCGCTGAGGACTTTGTCCATTCGAAAAAATTCATCCAGGGATTCGTCGAGATAAAATTGTAGTTCGGGTATGCGGCGTACTTGTTTTCCAATTTTATTTGAAAGGGAGAGACGCAGGCGATGATTATTTTCCTGTACGGCGGCCATCACTTCCTGTTTATTATCGGCATTGAAAACGGACAAATAAATTTTTGCGCTCTGCATGTCCGGAGATACGACTACACTTGTGATGGTGACTAATGCTTTATCGAAGATGTAGGAGCCTTCTTCCATCAATACTGTACTGAATGCCCTGCGAATGAGTTCGCTTATCTGTTTCTGTCTCTTCGTCTCCATAGGGGTTCCTTTTTTTGTGGATAAAGTCAAAAGTAAGGTTTATACTTCGACTTGGCTCAGTAACCCTAATTCGATCAGGCTTGAGGGTAAAATAATTCGGTAGTGTTAAACGGAATTGATGGATGAAAAGGTAGCGAACTGCGTATAAAAGTTGTTTCACCTCAAAGGTTGTCATTCATGGATGTTGTAATTATCTTTCAACTTTTTGAACGCAACGCTATTGAGCAGAGAAGAAACAATCCTGGATCAACCGATTGAATATCTGAAAGGTGTCGGGCCTGCCCGTGGCGAAGCTTTGCGCAAGGAACTGAGTATTCATCGCATAGGTGATCTCTTATGGGATCTTCCCTTCAGGTACATTGATAAGTCCCAGATCACTAGCATTGCCCAGGCGAAGTCATTACAAGACACTGTACAATTAAAAGGGATTTTTACTGAAAAACTGATTGAAGGAACTGGCCACAAAAAGAGATTAGTCGGCACATTTGAGGACAGCAGCGGCGAAATTGAGATCATATGGTTTCAGCGATACAAAGAAATTGATCAATGGGTAAAAACGGGTAAGCCTTATTTGCTTTATGGTAAGGTCCAGGATTTCAGAGGTAAATTCAACATTGTTCATCCTGAAATCGAAGAAATAACTGAGGATAAGACCCTATCAAGCGGATTAGAACCTGTGTATAGCAGCACTGAAAAACTAATGTTGAAAGGGCTGGATAGCAAAGGGCGCCGAAAAATCATTAAACAATTATTCAGTCAGCTTCGTCCCCATGATATCAAAGAAAATTTATCAGCTGTCATCATTTCAAAATTGCGTTTTAAAAACAGGTTTGAAACCTTCAAAGATGTCCATTTACCTGCTAATAACAATGATCTTCAGCATGCACGGAACAGAATAAAATTTGAAGAATTATTTTTCCTTCAACTCTTATTACTGCGGGCCAAAGTCAAACGGAATGATACCGTCAGAGGTTTTGTATTCGGAGAAGTAGGTAATCTGTTCAATACTTTTTTTTCTGAGAAACTTCCATTTAGGCTGACTGAAGCACAAAAGCGCGTGATGCGTGAAATCCGGAAGGACATGGGTTCTGGTAAGCAGATGAATCGATTGCTCCAGGGAGATGTAGGGAGCGGAAAAACAGTAGTGGCTCTGATGTGTATGTTGCTGGCTGCAGATAATGGATATCAATCAGTGCTGATGGCACCGACTGAGGTATTGGCGATGCAACACTATAAATCAATATCAACTTATCTCGAAGGAATGGATATGCAGGTGGCCTTTTTATCGGGGAGTGTTACCGGGAATGCCAGAGTGCAATTGCTTGAATCTTTGCGAACCGGAAAGATTCATATTTTATTAGGAACACATGCTGTGATTGAAGAAGGCGTTGAATTTAAAAATCTTGGGCTTGCGATTACAGATGAGCAACATCGTTTCGGGGTGGCACAGCGGGCGCAGATGTGGACAAAGTCTCCGATACATCCTCCGCATGTACTTGTAATGACGGCCACACCGATACCACGGACATTGGCACTGACGATATATGGTGATCTTGATATTTCTATCCTCGATGAACTTCCACCAGGTCGTAAACCAATAGTCACAACACAACGAACAGAAGCACACCGATCCAGAGTGATGGAATTTGTGCGTGCAGAAATTGCAAAAGGAAGACAGGTATATATCATTTATCCTCTGATCGAAGAATCGGAGAAACTTGACCTTGAAAATCTGATGGATGGATATGAAAGACTTCTCGGCATATTTCCGCGACCAGATTATCAAATATCTGTCGTACATGGCCGGATGAAAGCAGATGTTAAAGATGCTGAAATGCGTCGGTTTGTAGAAAAGAAAACACAAATAATGGTTTCGACGACAGTCATCGAAGTGGGTGTAGATGTTCCAAATGCTTCGGTGATGATCATTGAAAATGCGGAACGATTTGGCCTTGCGCAATTGCATCAATTGAGAGGACGAGTGGGCAGAGGAGCTGAACAATCATACTGCATCCTCATGACAAGTTATAAATTATCTAAAGCTGCAAAAGAGCGACTGGATGTGATCTGCAAGAGTAATGATGGTTTCTTTATCGCTGAAGCAGATCTCAAGCAAAGAGGTCCGGGAGATATAGCAGGTACAAGACAGAGTGGTGCTTATGAATTTAAAGCAGCGAATCTTGTAGAAGATCAGGCGATCCTAAGGACAGCAAGAGCTATCGCCGAAGAGATCATCACGAATGACCCTGAATTGAAATCTCAGGAGCATATTCCATTAGCCAGATATTTGATGTCGGAGCAACGGTATAAGCAGGATTGGTCGAGGATATCGTGATCGGGTGATCGGGTGATCGGGTGATCAGGTGATCTAGTCTAAATTATAAATTATAAATAAAACCTTGTTGTATTTTACTGTTCGTAACAAAACCAGATCGTGATGACTCCAAAATATAAGACCACCGGTTGCTTCCGGTTTTTTGTTTTCTTTTTGATATTCGTTCCTGCTGTTTATTTCGGGGCTACTTTTTTCAGAGGTGAGAATGGATGGCAGATGATCAAGGATTTCTACCATAAAATTGTTGGAAAATCTGATTCGACTTCATCAGGAAATGAAATAAAATCTGATACGTACAAAGTTGATGATTGTCAAACGGCATTGAAGAAAATGCAGAATGAAAATGATGAGCTGAAACGACAACTTCGGGAGAAGGAGGATGAGATCAGCGTTTTGAAGAAAACCGGGAAATAACGAAAGACTTACGAGTGACGAGTAACGAGTAACGAGTAACGAGTGACAAGTAACGAGTAACGAGTAACGAGTGACGAGTAACGAGTGACGAGTAACGAGTGACGAGTGACGAGTGACGAGTGACGAGTGACGAGTAACAAGTAACGAGTGACAAGTAACGAGTGACGAGTGACGAGTGACGAGTGACGAGTAACGAGTAACGAGTGACGAGTGACAAGTAACGAGTGACGAGTGACGAGTGACGAGTGACAAGTAACGAGTGACGAGTAACAAGTAACGAGTGAGGAGTGAGGAATAACGAGTGAGGAATAACGAGTGAGATATAACGAGTGAGGTAAAACGAGTGCGGTAAAACGAGTGCGGTAAAACGAGTGAGGTAAAACGAGTGCGGTAAAACGAGTGAGGGGTGACGAAATCAGATTTTCAATCGGGGAAATTCATTTTCTTTGCGGTCGGATAATATTATCCACAAAAATTAACTTTCCAGATGAGTAAGTATAAAATATTAGCAAATGATGGAATTGATGATTCAGGCAAAGCTATGCTTGAAGCTGCCGGATTTGAAGTCGTGACAACGCATATTAAAGCTGAGGATTTACCTGAACAACTGAAATCATTTGATGCGATCACTGTGCGAAGTGCTACACAGGTAAGGAAAGAATTGATTGATGCATGTCCTAATCTGAAAGTCATAGGTAGAGGAGGAGTAGGGATGGACAATATTGATGTGGCATATGCAAAAGAAAAAGGGATCGGTGTTTATAATACCCCGGCTGCATCATCCAGGTCAGTGGCGGAATTAGTTTTGGCCACATCTTTACGCTTGCGCGTCTGCTGCATGTTTCTAACCGTGCGATGCCTGTGACTGGTCAAACGGACTTTGGCAAACTAAAAAAACAATGCAGTGAAGGATTTGAAGTTTTGGGAAAAACGATTGGAATAATTGGCTTTGGTCGTATCGGACAGGAAGTTGCCAGGATGGCGCTTGGCCTGGGTATGTCGGTGATCGCAAGTGATCCCTTTGTTAAAGAAGCGACCATTGATATCAAAGTGAATGGTGCATTAGAAAAGATAAATGTGCTGATCCATACTGTTGATATAAATACTCTTTTATCCAAAGCTGATATCATCACGATACATATACCAAAGGCAGATAAACCAGTCATCGGAAAAGATGAACTTTCTAAACTGGTAAAAGGTGTTCTATTGATCAATACCGCCAGAGGAGGAGTATTTGACGAAGAGGCTATACTTGAGGGACTTGCATCCGGCCAGATAGGTGGAGCAGGAATTGATGTATTCGTTGGTGAACCAACTCCCCGAGTGGAAATTCTCACTCACCCAAAAATTTCTCTTTCGCCGCACGTTGGTGGATCGACAGTTGAAGCACAGGAGAATGTGGGGAAGGAACTTGCAGGACTGATCATTAATCACTTTAAGAAGTCTTAGAGCCCGAAATTGGATTTGAGATTTGAGATTTGAGATTTGAGATTTGAGATTTGAGATTTGAGATTTGAGATTTGAGATTTGAGATTTGAGATTTGAGATTTGAGATTTGAGATTTGAAAAATGCAGATTATGTTGTCCGTAGTCTGAGACTACAGACAACATAATCTGCATTTTTCTACACCATATCAAAGTTCAGAATCAGAAAACCTGATCGTTACTCTTTAGCAAGTGGGTTTGATTATCTTTTAATATTCTTAAGAATTTATCTTCATCGATCAGCTGAGCGCCAAGGGTGCGCATATGTGGTGTGTCCTGCTGACAATCTATCCATTCAAAACCTTTAGAAGAAAGATAATTTGCTAGAAAAACAAATCCCACTTTGGAGGCATTAGGTTTTTCAGAGAACATACTTTCACCGAAGAAAATCTTTCCAAGAGCGATTCCATATAAACCTCCAACCAACTCTCCATCTTGTGTGACTTCAACGCTATGCGCATAACCTGATTTGAATAAGGAGGTGTAAGCTTCTATCATCTCGGGTAATATCCATGTGCTCCCACTCTGCCCTCTTCGGGGCACACCGGCACAATGACGGATTACATTTTCAAAATCTTTATCGATTGAGACAACAAATTTTTTCTGATTTATTGCATTTCGTATTGAGTGTGAAATATGAACTTCGGAAGGGCGAACCATCAATCGCGGTGTCAACCACCACCATAGTATTGGCTGCCCCTCATGGAACCATGGGAAAATACCCCATCGGTACGCTAATAAAATTCGTTCAGGTGATAATGAACCTCCTACAGCAAGAAGACCATCCGGATCACATAATGTGGGATGTGGAAAAATTAATTCATCGTCAAGGGAGAATACCGGCATGCTTCGACTGCTATATTATTTTTATTTCGCTTTGCTCTATAAAAATAATAAAGCCGGCTCAGCAGCCTTTGTTTTCGATTAAGAACATTGATTTTGGCTGATTCAATGATAATTCAAAAGTCAAATAAGGGAATCCACTCAAAAGGTGTCAAAAGGAATCAACTTCTTATTTAAGCAGAAGTTAAATTTCTATCGATTGACTTTTTCGTGCTCTATGATGGCACTGAGGCCCCTGTCAACGAGGGCTTCTCTCAATGGCTTTAGGACTTCATATACACCCAGTTTTACACTGGCGCGTCCTTTTGTATGCACTATCCAGGCAGATTGTTCCGCCTGTTCTGAGGTATGCTTCAGTAGATCCATAAAACATTCGATGACCCACTCAAACGTGTTATAGTCATCGTTGAGCACAATCAGCTCAGCCTGCTCACCACTGGTGATGATATCATCGACAAGGATGTCTTCTGTTTCTTTAGTTTGATTGTTGATATTCATGAGCGGGGAATTTAATGCAAAAATAATACTTTTTATGCCATTTGCAATTGTCTGACTGCGTCCTGAACAGCCTTTAGATCCGGTAAGTTCCCGGCAGATTCAAGCACTTCTATATATCGAATGACGCCTTCAGCATCGATCACGAATACAGCCCGTTTCCCAACTCCCTTCATCCCAAGGGAAAATTCTTCATAAATCACATCATAAGCCCTTATGGCTTCTTTATTAAAATCAGACAACAATTTAAAGTTAAGATTATACTCTGCTTTATATCGATTGAGGGTCTGGGGGGAATCTATAGAGATGCCTAGCACTTCAGTATCAAGGTCATTGTAAATCGTCATTTCGTCACGTGTCGAACATAATTCTTTTGTGCACGTACTGGTGAATGCCAGAGGAAAAAATAACAATACAACATTCTTTCCCATAAAATCATGCAGATGGACTAACTGTTTATCCGATGAATACAATGAGAAATCAGGTGCTTTATCTCCGATACGTAGTGACATTTTCTTGTATTTGGAATGAAATAACTAAGGATGTAATGTAAATGTGTATACTTACGCAAAGATAACAACAAAAAGCTCCAGTGGGTTTAAGACGGACCTATATAGAATTGCATATTGCCGTTGTTTTGCTTGCGATGACGGCCATACTTGGTGATCTGATTACCTTGTCCGCCAGCGTATTAGTGTGGTGGAGAACACTCATCGCGAGCGTGGGGATTGGCCTATTCCTATTGATCACCCGGAAGCTAAAAATGGAATGGATCCGTGGCCATAAAAAAATCTATGTACTCGGAGGGATGATTGCACTCCACTGGATTTGCTTCTTTGGTTCGGTCAAGATGGCCAATGCATCAACTGCACTGATTTGTTTTGCGACGATTTCATTATTTACATCTTTTATTGAGCCATGGATTACGAAGCGAAAAAGAGAAACGCACGAAGTCTTATTTGGCTTACTCGTAATTCCCGGTATAGTATTGATTGCCGGACATGCTGAAGGGAAGGTTTTATTTGGAATAATACTTGGGCTGGTTGCATCGCTTCTGATTTCGATAGTAGCCAGTTTTGAAAAAAAATGGATTACGGAGACTGACCCGGAACACATGGTATTACTGCAGATGGCCGGAGCCTGGTTAGCAATGTGTGCCTGGCTGAGCGGAGAATATTTCCTTGGTCGGATAGATCATTTCATTCCACAGGGCATGGATATTATTTATCTTTTGATACTCGGGCTAGTTTGTACATGTGTGGCATGGGTATTGGCGACACGAGCGATACGAACGATCACTGCATTTGATTCAATGATCGTCATCAACCTTGAGCCGGTGTATGGTATCGTATTGGCACTAATTATCCTCAATGATGGTAGGGAACTTACGCTGTCTTTCTATCTTGGTGCTTCTATAATACTAGCTTCCGTATTCATTCATCCTATCTGGCAATCCCGACATGCTCGCACCTGAAATCCAAAAATATATCGACGATCACAGCAACATTGAAGATGCTGTTCTGCATGAGGTAGATCGAAATACGCATCTACATACGCTGATGCCTCAAATGTTGAGTGGAAGTATGCAGGGGAAAATGCTGACACTGATGACTTCACTGATCGATGCAAAGAATGTTTTGGAGATCGGGACTTTTACCGGTTTCGGTACGATATGTCTTGCCAGGGGAGTAAATTCAACAGAAGGGAAAGTTGTGACTATTGATGTAAATCCTGAGTTTACTTTTCTGGTTAAAAAACATCTGAAACTTGCCGGCATTGAAGACCGGGTGGAGACAATGATAGGTGATGCGTTGAAAATTATCCCTGAACGAAAAGAGATTTGGGACCTAGTCTATATTGACGCTAATAAACAAGAGTATGTAGAATATTTTAATGTTGTGATTGATCGTGTTCGCCCTGGTGGATTGATCCTGACAGATAATGTATTGTGGAGTGGAAAAGTGGTGAATGAACCGAATGAGGTGGATGCGAAGGTGATCAATACGTACAACCGGATGCTTTATGATGATCCTCGGATAGAAGTCATTATTCTACCCGTAAGAGATGGGTTGAGTGTGGCGAGGAAGAAATAGGCAATGAGCAATAGGCAATGAGCAATAGGCAATGAGCAATAGGCAAAAATAAAAGACAATAAGCAATAAATAAAAGACAATAAGCAATAGGCAAAAAATAAAGGCAATTAAAAAATAGTGATAGGAAATATCTTTTTAAACCAATTTATATTTTCATTTCAAATGGAAAATGTGCCCATTTATCTAAGTCTTCTTTTTGAAGTCATTACTTTTTTCACGGTATGGATTTTTTATAAATCAACCGGGGGTTCCAAAAAAACGCTTGTGGTACTGCTTGCATGGCTTATTGCACAGGGACTTATTGGGCTAACTGGTTTTTATACAAAAACAGATACTCTTCCGCCAAGGATAGCCCTTTTGGGTTTGCCTGCTATCCTTTTTATTATAGGATTGTTTACAACCCAGAGAGGGAAGCAATTTATAGACAGTCTGGATTTAAAAACATTAACGCTTCTGCATACCATTAGAGTCGGCGTGGAGCTCGTTTTGCTAGGCTTGTTTCTTCAAAAAGTCATTCCTCAACGCATGACATTTGAAGGGATGAACTTTGATATTTTATCCGGCTTGAGTGCTCCGATCATTTATTACTTTGGTTTTGTCAGGAAAGTCCTGAATAAGAAAATTATATTGATATGGAATTTCCTGTGCCTGGGCTTGTTGATCAACATTGTGGTCACTGCTATCCTGTCAGCCCCCACTCCATTTCAGCAATTTGCTTTTGATCAGCCTAACATCGCCATTTTATATTTTCCCTATGTCTGGCTTCCGTGCTGTGTAGTGCCTCTGGTTTTGTTATCACACCTTGCAGCCATTAGGCAATTAACGAATAACGAATAACGAGTAACAAGTAACGAGTAACAAGTAACGAGTAACGAGTAACAAGTAACGAGTAACGAGTAACGAGTAACGAGTAACGAGTAACGAGTAACGAGTAATTCAAAAATTAAAATATATTATTTTAAATTAAAAAATATGGGACTTTTTAGTAAAAGCAAATCAGCGACAGGGCCGTATAAAGATGAATCAAGAAATCTGATCTATGAACTTTTGTTCTGTGATGATCTTGAATTTTATAAGCTACATACTTCGGATAAGAAAGTCTCTCCATGGACTACTTTATTTGCAGACGCTCCAAATCGAAAAGAGTTGCAAAAACTGATCATGGATGAAAACACTGAATCAAGGGTCAAACTTTTGGCCTACAAAAAATTGCAACTTGCGGGTGAACCGATAGAAGAAAAGGAGCTTCTGGGTGTAATTGTTGAAGTAGCCATGGAGGAGGGGCTTGATGTACTGGCTTCATTTCGGGATGGGACTGCGCGATACATTAATCATTCTGAGAAAATGATTATTTGGGAAACCACTGATCAAACTTCTTCAGAGATCACGGCGCAATTATTCAGAGACAGTGCCAATATTGTACAACGGATCGGGCCCTGGAATAAACCAAGACTTCCCCACCCTTCTAAAGGAAAAGTGAGGCTTACATTTTTGGTTTCTGACGGAATATACTTTGGCGAAGGTGAGATCAATAGTTTCTTCAATGATCCGCTGGCAGCACCGGCTTTACAATCTGCTACAGCGCTGATGCAGTATCTGACGAGTAAAGCGTGAGATTTAAGATTTGAGATTTGGGATTTGGGATTTTAGAGTTTAGAGTTTAAGGTATTAGTAAACTCAGGAACGACAGCAAGTACCAATTCAACCTTGGGTTTGATATTTTGTTTGACTCTCTATGAATCTTACAACAGGGTATCCATATTCACTCATCACTCATGGATTGCCATATCAGTATCCGAAACTTGACAAATCAATTGAAACAGATATTGTGATCGTAGGTGGTGGCATCTCAGGAGCCATCACAGCATATTATCTGACAGAAGCCGGATTAAACTGCATTCTTGTAGATGCCAGGACAATTGGATTGGGCAGTACGTGTGCCAGTACGTCCTTGCTTCAATATGAACTGGACACCTCATTGTACGATTTATCAAAACAAATCGGGTATGAAAATGCCGCGTTGGCTTATCGTCAATGCGCTGATGCTATTGATACACTTCAGGATGTAGCTAAAAAAATAAATTTCTCCTTTTTTGAAAAAAAATCGAGTTTATATTTTGCTTCGAACAAACACGATACACCACTTTTAAAGAATGAATATACCTTGAGGAAAAGAGCCGGATTAAATGTTGATTTTTTAGAGAAAAAAGAAATACAACAAAAATATGGGTTTGATGCTGATGCCGGGATATTGTCAGAAAAAGGAGCATCGACAGATGCCTATATGTTAACCCACGCTCTATTGCAATCATCCATAAAAAAGGGGCTTATTGTATTTGACCGGACAGAAATAAAAAAAATTAAATATGGAAAAAATGGACTTACATTATTAACACCTAAAAATCATATTATCTCAGCCCGTAAAATGGTCAATGCCACCGGGTATGAAATAACAGAAATGATCCACAAAAGGATTGTAAAACTCAGCTCTACCTATGTCATTGCATCTGAGCAACTCCAGAGACCGGTTTTAGATAAGAATACAATATGCTGGAATACTTCAATTCCATATTTGTATATGAGAACCACCTATGACAATCGGATCATAGTCGGCGGAAGAGATGAACCTTATACTTCAGCTATTCGAAGGGACAAACTGATCAAAACAAAATCAAAACTTTTAAAAAGAGACTTTGAGAAAATATTTCCCGAAACAGAATTCAATACCGAATTAAGTTGGGCCGGAATATTCGGTTCTACGAAAGATTCATTGCCCTACATAGGTTTATATGACAAGACTCCACATACTTACTATGCATTGGGGTTTGGTGGAAATGGAATCACGTTTAGTGTGATAGCTGCACAAATCATAAGAGCAATGCTTCAGGGAATCCGGAGTCCAAATGCTGAATTATATGCCTTTGACAGATAAGGTAAAAGCAGTAATCAGTAATCAGTAATCAGTATTGAGTATTCAGTTTTATGTATCCCTCCCTCATCCCCTTTTCGTAAGGAGTGCGGCGGGTGCTTCGACCTTTTCTTCTCGTCCTTGTGGTATGATTCGAGCTGCTAGACTCATCCTGGTACTACAGATCATCAACAGCAGCTCATCAACTGCAGCTCAGCGACCGATGGGAGGCGTATACTTCTACAAGCTGTAGCCCAGAAACAAGAATACGGAATCCGATTCTTCAAATCAATGTAAATATGGAGGTATCTTGACCTGATCGTAAATCAAGTGGATAGGTGTGTAAAATAATTAAGGATATTTTTGTCCTTAATTAAAAAACTATTTTATCTTAGCCCCGACATACATATACCAGCGTAGCCAACTAAAAAATTCGAATATGAAAAAAGTCGCAGTTTTTCTGATCATGGTCGTTTACCTCTTGGGTTCACTCAAAGCTCAGGCAGAGTTAAAGACACCAGAACCGGCCATTTCAAAGCTTGCAGGTTATCATGTCGGGGTGGTTCAGATATTTTTTGCAATCAATAAAGGACAAACTACATTTTTTGATGAATCTAAGTTTTATGCTATCGGATTCCCTGCAGGCATCACCTTCAACACTGCGGGTAAAACTAAATTCGATTTAGAATTTGTGCCTTTTATTAAGCCTCATGTCAATACAGATCTTCCATATCAGGTACACTTATTATTTCATCCCGGGGTACTGTTTCCACTCCAGGACGGATGGACATTTGGATTAAGACTGGCTTTTGAAATTGGTGAAGGACAATTTGGGTTTACACCATTATTGAACAAGTCATTTAAACTAGGTGAGCAGTCATCATTTTTTGTTGAACTGGTTGCTCCGGGAAGGTTCGGGTCTGAGAAAACCTCAGGATACACTCAATTGGCAGGTCTTCATTTGGGCTTTGGGTTTTAATGGAGATGAGTTTGCTACCCTATTTTATTTCCCGACATCAAAAGTCATCAGAAACGATTGACATATCCCAAATGAATCCTTGTATTTGCAAAATCGATGGCTTTTCCAAGCTGAGCACCGACAGCAAGCCGCATACCGAAAATACCCGCTTTCGTTTCAAGATTGAGGCCGAAACCAAACCCATAGGGATTGTCATGATATGGATTTATTATATCGACATTTTTGATCAAAGCATAATCGGTGAACAAAGACACATAGCTGCTTCCTCCGATGATGAGACGATATTCCGCGGTGAAAATGGAAAAATACTGCGCCAGAATTGATTCTTCATAAAACCCGCGTAGCCTTGCATATCCGCCAAGCCTGAATAATTCATTTGTAAAAAGTTTGCTACTACTTTTTAGTATACCTGCATCCGCAGCTACAAGGATCGTTGATCTCGTACCCCAGGGAATAAAATAATGAACGACACCTTCAAGTGAAACTCTCGAAGAATTCGCACGCAGGCTATCGTATAAGGTGCTGTAATTAAAGTCCGGATCAATCTTAGTGAGGTCTTCGATCAGACTATTTGGAACAACATGTTTTTGACTAAATGAAACATTCAATAAAACTGAATACCCTTTTCGAGGATTCAAATCGAAATCAAGCCTGTTGCGTACAAGTCCAAGTGTAAGGCCTTTGATTCTCAAATCAACGTAATCAGGCAAGTGCTTTGTATTGAGAATTTGATTTTTATTAATGGTAATAATATTGGTATTATGTTCTGTAATGCCCGCTTTCAAAAATTGAGTCCTTCCGAATGGTAATGAAATACCGGCTTTCCATTGAATCTCACTGTAGAGCGTATCATTTTTTAACAAATTAAAATCACCCTCAACACCAAATGGCAGATCTAATAAATAAGGATAACTCAGGCTTAAATCAAGTTTCTGACTGCGTGGTCTAAGCTTTTCGAGATTGAGGTACATGCGCTCCCCATGGAGAAGTTGATTGATAAGATCCAACTTCACGTAACCATTGAGTGTAATTGCCTTATTCGCAACAGATGTTGGCTGCAAACCAAGCAGGAAGTCGAATGAACTTGCATTTCGATTGTTGAGATAGGTTCTTATTGTTGCTTTTCCATCAACCAGAATTAATACGGGAGATGATACCTGAGTGACAAATCTAAGGTTGTTGATTTGCTGTTGAAGATTTGCTAATACAAGGGGTGTTACAGGTTGGCCTCGTTTTAAGTTAATTGTTTTTTCCAGAAATTGATCAGATAATCTTGCTGTTCCTTCTACTTCGATGGTGTCGAGGGTAATTTTCAATCCCGGATTAAAATGAATTTCAGCCTGAAGGGAGTCATGCTGAAGACCCAATACTTCTAATTGATAGTCTGCAAAAAGATATCCTTCAGATTGTGCGCTTTTGAGAATGCGATTGACCTCTGCCTTCCATGCATCATATTCAACAAGACGACCTGAAACATCAAGGCCCTGAACCCACTGTGGAGGAAGGAATTCGAGGCCTCTGAATGAAATCTTTGCCCAGTGGATTGGATGTCCGGGATCAATGGCGGCATGAATACTATTTCCTTCGAATTGCCATTCATTAAGATCAGCCAGAAGATATCCTTCGCTGTGCAGGGTTTGGAATAAATTATTCCTGGCGAGAATCCAACTTATTGAATCCTGTGAAGGTGGCTGGGTGTGAAGCCATTGGGAGATGATTTTGTTCTCGGGTGCAGTGAGTTGAAGAGTATATAGCTGACTATAGACTGGAATAATCAGAAGAAGAATAATAAAAGTCAGAATGTGTTTCAGCATATCTGCTCAAATGTAATGACCGCAGGATGATAAAGCTCACTCTTATTTTGAAAAGAGGACGCAGATTTAATAAGAAAAATTAAGATAAAATAAGATTGATTTGATTTATCACTTATCATTGCACTAATGGCAGGCATCTACATCCATATTCCATTTTGTAAAAGGGCATGTCACTATTGTGATTTTCATTTTTCAACTTCTTTTCAGAAGAAGGATGAGATGATAGGCATTATCGTAAAGGAAATACTACTTCAAACCGGTTATTTAGAAGGTCAGGGAATTGGAACTATTTATTTTGGAGGAGGTACTCCTTCTGCTGTTCCTCCATCAGATATCAAAATGATTATTGATACAATCGGGCAAAAATTTAATGTATCGGCAGATGTTGAGATTACGCTGGAAACAAATCCGGATGATATTCGAGCTGAAGCGCTTATGGCTTGGAGCGAAATTGGAATTAACAGGCTTAGCATAGGCATACAGGCGTTTCAGGAAGATCTATTAAAAGCATGGAACAGGAGTCATACCTCTGGACAGGCGAAGGACGCAATTGCTTTATCTCAACAAGCAGGTTTTATAAATATTACAGCAGACCTGATTTATGGTGGACAAGGGCTTACAGATGAAGATTGGATTCAAAATGTACAGACGCTTATTGATAGTGGGATACCGCATATCTCAAGTTATGCATTGACTGTTGAGAAAGGGACTGCTCTTGCGCATCAAATATCAGTGGGTAAAGTAAAGGCGCCTGAAGACGAACAAAGCAACAGGCAATATTCGATATTACAATCCATGCTGAAGCTGAATGGATTTGAGCAATATGAAGTCAGTAATTTTTCCAAGCCTGGCCTTGAATCGAAACATAACATGAGTTACTGGTCAGGTGCGCATTACCTGGGGATTGGGCCTTCTGCACACAGTTTCAATGGCGTTTCGCGGCAATGGAATATTGCAAATAATATAAAATACATTCATTCCTTAGATGAAGATATCATTCCATTTGAAAAAGAAATGCTGACTGACGAACAACGATATAATGAAATCGTGATGACCGGGTTGAGGACATCGCATGGAATTGATATGAACAGAGTAAAAGGAATCGATGTGCGATTTGAAAAATATCTTAATGATGTAATTCATGATTTAAAACTGGAAGAAAAATTATTTAAAAATGAATTTGGGAACTGGACGTTGAAGCCGGAGTATTATTTTTTTGCAGATGGGATTGCTGCGGAGTTATTTTATTCCCCGGGTTGACCCCCTACCCCCTGAAAGGGGGAATTGTCTTTCTAACTCTTCGGAAAGGCGAATCGTTTTTGAATGAATATCAAGAAATTTTATTGACGCTTCTTATATCACTGTACCTTTTTCCCCCAAATCCCTTGAAGGGGACTTATGAATCTCTATCTTCATCAAATTCGGGAAGAGAGAATTTCAAGAAGTTCTAATGCTGCTTCTGAAATAACAGTTCCTTTTGCCCCCTGCCCCCTAAAGGGGGTAATTAGTTTTGGTTAATATTTCAAGAAGCTTTATCGCTGCTTCTGAAATAACAGTGCCTGGTCCAAAAATGGCTGTAACACCTTGTTCTATTAAAAGCTGATGATCCTGATCGGGGATAATGCCACCGACGACAACAAGAATATCTTTTCGGTCTAAAGCTTCGAGTGCTTTAATAGTTTCAGGAACGAGGACTTTGTGACCGGCGGCGAGAGAAGAAATGCCGAGGATGTGCACATCATTTTCGGTGGCCTGATTGGCTGCTTCTTGTGGGGTTTGGAACAATGGGCCCATGTCTACATCCCAACCCAGGTCAGCAAAGCTTGTAGCAATGACTTTTGAACCTCGGTCGTGACCATCCTGGCCCAGTTTAGCCACCATGATCCGGGGTCTACGGCCGGTCTGAAGAGCAAATGCATCTGCTGCAGCACGTGCATGTAGGAATGCGTCATTCATACTAAGTTCTCTGGCATATACACCTGAAATTAAAGTTGGCGATGCAATATACCGACCAAAAACTTTTTCCATGGCATCGCTGATCTCACCAAGTGTAGCGCGATGTCTGGCTGCGACAACGGCTGCTTCAAGAAGATTTCCATTTCCAGTGAATGCAACATCTGTCAGAGCTTTAAGTGATAATTGAACAAGCGTTTGATCACGTGTTTCCTTTACTTTTTTTAATCTGGCCCATTGGGATTGTGTGACGGCTGTATTGTCGACTTCAAGCAATGAAAGAGAAGAATCTTCATCAGGAATAAAAATATTAACCCCGACTATTTTTTCTTTATCCGAATCGATTCTGGCCTGGCGACGCGCCGCGGCTTCTTCAATCCGCATCTTTGGAATATTTGTTTCCATAGCCTTTGCCATTCCACCCAGCTCTTCAACTTCCATGATGTGATTCCATGCCTTATGGATGAGTTCATCGGTCAATGCTTCAATGTACTCAGATCCACCATATGGATCAATCATTTGTGTAATGCCTGCTTCAGACTGGAGAAATAATTGCGTCTCTCTTGCAATTGCAGCCGTGTGGTCAGTGGGTAGAGCAAGAGCTTCGTCCATTGCATTGGTGTGCAGGGATTGCGTACCGCCGATGACAGCAGACATAGCTTCAATAGTGGTGCGTGCTATATTGTTGTAAGGGTCTTGCGCTGTGAGGCTCCATCCGCTTGTCTGACAATGTGTGCGCAAAGCCATTGATTTCGGATCTTTTGGATTGAAGCGTTTTATGATTTCAGACCATATGACGCGTGCAGCACGCATCTTCGCTACTTCGGTAAGATGATTCATGCCTATACCCCAAAAGAAAGAAAGACGTGGTGCGAAATCATCGATATCCAATCCTGCTGCAATACCTGTTCGCACATATTCCCAACCATCAGCAAGTGTATAAGCAAGTTCGAGTTCGGCAGTGGCGCCGGCTTCATGCATATGATAACCTGATATGCTGATCGAATTAAATTTCGGCATGTGGGCCGCGAGATAGGAAAAAATATCACCGACTATCCGCATTGATGGTTTAGGCGGATAGATGTATGTATTCCTCACCATAAACTCTTTGAGGATATCATTTTGAATCGTGCCGGTGAGATCTGCAAGTGAGACACCTTGTTCTTCTGCGGTGACAATAAAAAAGGCCATGATCGGAATGACCGCGCCATTCATCGTCATCGATACGGACATCTTGTCGAGAGGGATCTGATCGAATAAAATTTTCATGTCTTCGACGGTGTCGATGGCGACACCAGCTTTGCCGACATCGCCTATGACCCGTGGATGATCGGAGTCGTAACCTCTGTGTGTAGGAAGATCAAAAGCAACTGAAAGTCCGCGCTGGCCTGCCGCGAGATTACGACGATAAAATGCATTGCTGTCCTCAGCCGTTGAGAAACCTGCATATTGGCGGATTGTCCATGGGCGGACAAGATACATAGTGGAATAAGGCCCTCTGAGAAATGGAGGAATGCCGGAAACGTACCCGTTAAGCGGTGATTGAAATTCTTTTGGAGGATTGTCAGACCAATCCCATTTCAGATTTTGCAGATCCAGAGGCTTTTGCACGTGTAATATTAAAGGAAATGTGCCTTATGCGGATAATTCCTAAAAGAATGCTGGTTGAGGTTTTAAACAGCCAACGCTAATCAAAACGTGTTTCAGGCAAACCTGTTATGGCCGCTTCGCACATATTTCAGGTAAACCTGTTATGGCACTTCATACCCTGATATTCTACAGCCCCATAACTCCTTGATTCAGTCGGCAAATCATTACTATTGACGCAGAAGATCCAGGAAATGATTTTGGATTATAAATTTTAGGTTAGATGCCGAGCTACGTCACCCATTCAGCCTCTTCCGCCCTTTCCGCCTTTTCTGCCTTTTCTGCCCTTTTCGACATCTCCCGTTTTTACCTTAGTTTTACCGCTCATTTAACAGGAACTTCCAATTGGTTATATACGAAAAACACATACTGGCTAATGGCTTGTGTGTGCTCATTCATCAGGATAAAAACACACCGCTGTCGACAGTGAATGTGTTGTACAAGGTGGGATCACGGGATGAATCTCCAGGCAGGACAGGATTTGCGCATTTGTTTGAACATCTCATGTTTGGTGGGTCTGATCATGCAGTTTCATTTGATGATCCGATTCAACTGGCAGGAGGTGATTGTAATGCATTTACAAATTCTGATATCACAAATTTCTATTGCACGCTGCCGGAGATAAATGTGGATACGGCATTGTGGCTTGAAGCGGATCGTATGCAATATCTGAGTATCAATCAGAAATCATTGAGTACGCAGCAGCAGGTAGTAACGGAAGAATTTAAAGAGACGTGTATCAATCAGCCGTATGGGATGGTGTGGCATATGTTGTCAGATCTTTGTTATAAAGTACATCCATATCGATGGCCTGTGATAGGTAAAACGATTGAACATGTGACGGATGCAAGGCTTGAAGATGTAACTTCTTTTTATGCAAATTTTTATGGCCCTAATAATGCGATTATTTCGATAGCCGGTCCTACTGATCCTGAGGTCATGTTGAATATGGTAAAGAGAAGGTTTGAATCTATTCCTGCAAGACCAATGGTGAGATTAGAAAGGAAGGATGAGCCTGTACAAACTGATGCGCGAATGCTTGAAGATGAAGGCAAATATCCTTCTTCTGTTTTGTATCTCGCGTGGCAAATGGATGGACGCGAAGGTCCTGATTACTATGCCTATGATCTGGTGAGTGATGTGATGAGTCTTGGCCGATCAGCCATTTTTTATCAGCGGATGGTGAAGGTGTTGAAAGTGTGTGCGCATATGGACGCCTACATTACAGGTACTGAGGATAAGGGATTGTTCATCATGGAACTGCGGCCTGCGAAAGATATCACGATGGAGGTCATGGAAGCAGCACTCTGGGAAGAATTAGATGTATTGCAAAAGAATGCCATACCGCTTTCAATTCTTGAAAAATTAAAAAATAAAAACGAGAGCACTGTTTGTTTTTCAAATGTAAGTGCTGCGCACAAAGCTACCAACTTAGCTTATTATGAATCTCTTGGTGATGCCAATCTGATCAATACTGAGGCGGACAGGATAGGTGAAGTGACTATTGAGGATGTGCTGCGTGTCGTCAATCATCTCAGAAAAGATAATGTCAATACGATGCGGTTGATTGGAAATGGTACAGAAGTAGACGCGAATGTAGAAGATCAGGATGATGATGAGGAAGAAGATGATTAATCCTAATACTTCAATTGTATACCATCTACTACATTCAATGGATTAGCTAATTTGAAATTCGCCTGAAAGCAAATTTTATCAAACCACATATTTCTGTACGTAAAATTAATGCTTTCACGAATATCACGACTTTCGAGAATAGGTACATACACTTCAAAAACATCTTTCCATAAGATGACTGCAAGACCACCTGTGTAACTAAAGACCGGTTTTTGTTCGACACCGCTATGATATAGCGTTCCATCCATGTAGACATGCAAATATTTTAATGGCAATGCAGTGCTGACACCACCTGCCAACATCCACTTTTCACTTATACCAACTGTTGCAAGCGTTTTTAATTCTGCATCTCTCATAAATAGCTGATGGCCGCTTAAACCACCTGTTTCGTTGCGGCCGCTAAGCCATTCATCAAACATATAATCTTTCTCAGCTGTGCCACTTGAAGGAATTCCATTGAATGAAAATGCAGTAGTAGCAAAAGAATTATTAAAATACGGAAGCCATCCACCGAAACCATGTACCCAAAGCCCATGCATTTTATCCTTACCCAGAAAGTGCTGATGGTAATTTACATTAAGCCGCACAAATCCATTTCCTGCCTGAATATTGGCTACTGCTTTGTATGGCATTATCGACACATCAGAACTCATCTGATACGCTAATTCATGAATGCCATAATGTCGTTGCTGACGGCTATACGTGTTATTTATATTGCTTTTACCGTAATATTGGGTGATATCTACATACCTGTATTTAATCCATCGGGTGAGATGTGGTTGATCAAGAGTTGTATTCAGTTTTAATCCAACGGATGGAGACACTCGAAGAAAGTGATCTATGAATTGATAACTTGTATCCAGGTTATACCCGAAAGAACTGGCAGCAACAGAAATTAAAAGTTTGTCAAATAAATTACTTTTCAAATCAGTGATGTATCTTCCTTCTCCATAGTACCTGATTTTTTGACTATCATATCCATACATCGGCATCACAAACCATTTCAAATGATGCTGTGGAAATAATCCGGACGTTAATGCAAGACCTGTCATGAATCCGTCTGCAATATTATTTCCCAAAACCGGTGTAACATTTATTTCAGGATTGAAATAGTTGCTAATCTTTGGAAACAATGTTAAAGAAGGCTTGAAATTCCGAGGTTTACTATTTGCCTGCCAGTTTTTATTAACGCCCATCAGGCCATCGTACAAGCGGACTTCATCTACATTCTTGTCTAAATGAATTACTTTTTTGCCTGCAAATCCATCGATCCAATTCTGTGTTACTTTCTCATGACCCTCATATCCGCTCACTAAGACAGGAATAGTCGACGTACCATGATTTTCAATGGTCACATTATTTAATTTTGAATCAAACTTCTTCAGCCGGTAATCGACTTCGTGAGCATGATTAGCCCATCCATCAAAAAACCAGGTCAAATCACAATTACATATTTTCTCAAAAGAAGCTTTTATATCAGCCGGAGCAACATGTGTAAATTTCCGATCCTGAAAATATTGCCTGAACATCATTTTCATTTTCTCTTCACCTACCATTGACAACATCATGTCAAGGCCTTCTTCGGGAAGCAGATATGCGCTGAGGAGATACTGATCAGATTTCTGATGTTCAGGAGGTGTGTTTGATGGTTGCAAATCACCATTGAATCTGATTGCGTGTTTTAAGGCAACATTGTCCGGCATCGAATGACGGTCACGAATTATTGTCGGGAATACAGATTCATCAGCGTCTTTGTAATAAGCCTTCATGTACTGTTCTTCCATGAATGAATTGAATCCTTCGTCGAGCCATGGATGTGTTCGTTCATCGCTTGCTAGTATGCCGTATAGCCATGTATGCCCGATTTCATGAGCGATCACTCTGTCAAGTTCAGCCGCATCTACTGTGGCTCCTATCTGCGCCACCATCGGATATTCCATAAATCCTCCTTTGCTGAATGGAGCATCCACCACACTCATCTGTGGATAAGGATAAGGTCCAAGCCAATCACTATAAAACTTCAAAGCACGCTCGCCATACAATACTGCTGACTTCCAATCCTGAGTATTCCATGCATCAGTGTAGATATTTAATTCGACAGGTTCTTCTGCACCGACATTTACTTTGAGTGTTTCATGACGAAAAGTAGGGCTTGCAAAAAAGGCAAAGTCAATCACATTAGACGCCTTAAAATTCCATTGTATTAAATCACCTTTTTGTTCTGACGATTGAAGTACACCTGTGGCAGCAACTTTATAACGTTGAGGCACAGTGATTGAAACTTCATAATCTGCGAAGTCATTGTAGTATTCTCCCTGATCGAGATAGGGCATCATATGCCAACCCTGATCATCATACACGGCGATGTGTGGATACCATTGCGTCAGTTGATAGGCATCACCGGTGCGGCCCAATCTTGAAAATGATTTCGGGATGATTAAAGTGTAAGCAGATGAAAGATGAATTGTCGCGTGTGGATTGAGTGGTGTGTTTAAATTGATCCAACCGATGTCAATATTATTTTCATCGAGTGTCAGTTTTTGAGGCAACCCAGAAGCAGATGTGAATGCCAGATCATACAGACCACCAAGATCTTCGTCACGAGCATGTAAAAGATCAAAATGACCCTGCTCTACCATTTGTTTTGACAATGTTGAATTTCGATCGCTGTAGGCATTTGGCCACAGATGAATTCCAAGCTTATCGAGCGGTGCGTTAGAACGATTGGTCCAGGTGATGTCGATGGTGCCTCGCATCGTATCAGTGCCAAAAGAGTTTAGGGTGGCGGTGATTTTATAGATGGGGCGCTGGGCGTGTATAGAAGAATACACAACTAAAAAACAGAATAGGAATAGAGATTTTATGAATAGAGATTTGAGTGTCTTTGATGCAGAACATAGAAGCTTTTGTTGAATCGACATTGATCAAAGGTAAGTTTTAAGCAAGTACGAGAGCAATGGAACAAAATCCAAATTAAGGTGGATAGAAATGGCACAAATAGTGGATTCAAAAACCCTCATAAGTATGTTGATTGTCAGCCTGTTAAACCATCGTGGCACGACTAGTCGTGCCACGATAGTTTTGGAGGGCTGATTTGAAGCCATGCTTTTTTCTCAACTTGTTGATGTTATGATCGGAATGACAGACTTAATGCTACCCATACTTCGCGAAGCCAGTGAGGCTATCCTTGAGATCTATTCCGATGTTGACCGTTTTCAGACTGAAGTTAAAGCGGATCATAGTCCATTGACGGCGGCGGATAAGCGATCGAATGAAATCATCGTACAGAGACTGGCTGAATTGTATCCCGGTGTACCTGTGCTGTCAGAGGAAAGTAAGCAGGTTGAATATGCACAAAGGAAAGGGTATGGAAAATATTTTCTGGTGGATCCTCTTGATGGGACAAAGGAGTTTATTAAACGTAATGGTGAATTCACAATCAACATTGCTTACATGGATGGGCATCATCCTGTGGGTGGATTTGTGTATGTGCCATTTACGGGATTGGCTTATATGGCTGAAAAAAATAATGGTGCATATCGAATAAAGGCTTCGAATGAAAAAACGGAATTGCGTACACGGCCCTTTTACCTGATGGATAAAGGGATTAAAGTTGTTGCCTCCAGAAGTCATCGTGATCCACGAACTGAAAAGATAATTTCACAACTTCATTCTCCTGAAATTATCTCTGTGGGTAGTTCATTAAAATTTTTATTGATTGCGGATGGAGAGGCGCATTTTTATCCGAGATATGGGCCTACGATGGAATGGGATACGGCTGCTGCACAATGTGTGCTTGAGGAGGCGGGTGGAAGTGTGATTGATGCTGAGAGCCTGACACCATTGATGTATAATAAAGAAGATCTATTGAATCCGCACTTTATAGCGATGGGAAGTTTGTTGGATCCGGAGAGTTTGATGGGGATGATAAAAGAATAATAATCCGGATAATTCCATGTTTTAATTTTAAACATATCCATTGGGGTTCATTTATCATACTCATCCTGAGATTGCCAGTGCATTAAATCAAGTATTTTCATATTAACATTTTTTGGCATATGTTTTGCACCATAGTGGTTGAACGCTTGCTCATAAAATCAACCTATGAAGTGGTATACCTACGTCATCCTCTCCTCATTATTCCTTTTCACAGCCAGTGCGTGTGCGCCGACATACTATAATCCAATAGTGGTAAGGCCTGCTTCGTGTTCACGACAGATGCAGTTTGCAGAGAGTCCGGATCTCGGGTATATTCTTGCATTTGCAGATAAGATGGAGAAACCAGTTTTCCTTGATTTTTATGCTCCATGGATTCCTACCTGTAAACGAATAGATGAAAATGTGTTTACACAAGGCGCTGTAGCCGCGTATTTCAATCAAAATTTTGTCAATTATAAAGTCAATGCCGGTGGTACTTCGCCGGGCCCACAGATTACAGATATGTATGGAGTGACTACATTTCCAACTTTCATCTTTGTAGATGGAAAAGGTAAAATAATGTTGCGTCATGAAGGATACGTGACGGCTGATCAGTTGCTCGAGATGGGACAATTTTTACATCATGCGGGTGATGAGGATGTGCTTAGTTTAGGCACGAAGTGAAAAAAGCAGGGAGCAGGGATAACAATTGGCAATTGGCAATAAGCAAAAAGGTAATTTGCGTAAATCTGCGAAATTTGAGGCAAGGAAAACAATGGGCAATAGGGCAAAAAAGTAATTTGTGCAAATACTTCTATATGCCTTAAACTTACACTCCATGTACGAAAGCTCAACTATCTTAGGGAGAATGGGGCGGGGGCGAAGGTGTAGACAAAAGAGAAGAGGGGATGGAATTGAGATTCGGGAATGATGGTTGGTAGATTTAAATTGCAGAGAGATACCAAGGTTAATATTTAAGAAGAATACATTTCATATTTAAAAAGAATATTGACCGTATTTAAGTTGAATATTTTTAATACTTAAGAAGAATATTGATCGTGATTAAGATGCTTATTATTCATATTTAAGGAGAATACTTTTCATGTTTCAAGAGAACATTAAATGGTTCTATTTAAAGTTCTGACCCACAGACTAATAAACCATCTATATTAATTCTACCTCAATCATGATTCCCAAAAATACTACCCCCCGAAGGTGGACTGAATTCAAATAAATTATTACCACCTCCCTCGGGCTAAATCGATATTAACCTAAATACTCTCTAGAAACAAACTATTACATATTCAAAATTAACTTTTCAGGCAACGCCCACCCAGCCTGTATTTCACGAAAATACATCAATACGTAGTTACACGCCTCCTGAAATCTTTGTATATCCAGCTCATAGATTATATACGGATGGTATACAGTATAATTTACGACATCCTTTTTTCTAAGCAAATCAAGGTGTTGGGAAAATGCCGGCTTGGTAAGCGGGTGTCCCTTCGCTAATTGCTGCACAGACAAGGGACCTTCAATACTCAATTGCCTCATCACCTCAAGCCTGGTCGGGTGTATAAGTGGCATGGCAGATAAACTAATTAACTGATCCCTCTCAGGATACAAATGGGCTTTTGACTGTAACATAGGTAAATTGTTTTCAAGTGATGTAATCTTAAAATCTCTATACTGGTTCTGTAAATATAAGGAGTTACAAGACTGAAGTCAATAGCTGAAATGAAATATTTAAGGCAAATATTATTGTACTTAAGAACAAAACAATGATATTCAGCAGATAGTAACTTATTACGATTAACTGTCCAAATCCATTTCAGGTTTTTCAATCGGAACTTTTTCAAAGACAATCTTCTTTGCAGCAGCCTGCCCTACTACTTTAATAATTTCCTCCTCACTGGCTACCTTTAATTTTTTTACTGAACCAAAATATTTTAAAAGTTTCTCCGCCGTTTTTTCTCCAATACCTTTAATTGCTGTGAGTTCTGAATTGGTGAAATTTTTGCTCCGTGTATTCCGATGAAATGTGATGGCAAATCTGTGAGCCTCATTTCTTATTTGTTGAATCAGCCGCAAGGATTCTGATTTTTTGTCAATATATAATGGAATAGAATCACCTGGAAAATAAATTTCCTCAAGTTTTTTTGCAATCCCAATCACTGTCATTTTATCCCGGATGCCCAGCAAGGAAATCGCTTCCATAGCTGCACTCAACTGGCCTTTTCCACCATCAATAACAACCAAATTCGGTAAAGCTTGATTTTCTTCAAGCATCCTTTTATATCGCCTTTCCACAATCTCGCGCATCGAGGCAAAGTCATCAGGGCCTTCTACTGTCTTCACATGAAAATGTCTGTAGTCTCTTTTCGCCGGCCTCGCATTTTTAAACACTACACACGAAGCCACAGGAGATGTACCCTGAAAATTACTATTATCAAAACATTCGATGTGCATTGGTACTTCCTTCATCCGCAAATCCTGTTGCAGCTTTCCTAATATCCTTTCTGAAGGTGTCTGTTTTGTATTGTTCATTTTCTCCTTCTGCTTCTGCAAAAGAAAATATCTTACATTTTTCAGTGAAAGATCCAATAATTCTTTTTTCTCACCACGCTGAGGTACAGTCTGAGTGATACCCTGCTCCACGAGAGTAACTTTCATCGGAATCACAATCTCTTCTGTGATGCTATTAAATTTTTCACGCAACCTGTCGATAGTAAAGGATAATAATTGCTCTTCATCTTCATCCAGATTTTTTTGAAGTTCCTGTGTATAGCTATTGATGATCGCCCCTTGCACGACTTTGAGATAATTGACGTAAGCATGCGTTTCATCCGTAGCGATGCTAAACACATCGAGATCTCTTTCAAATTGACTTACAACAGTGGACCGTGCCTGGTAGTCTTCGAACAAAGTCAACTTTTCTTTTATCTGCTGTGCTTTTTCAAATTCCATTTCTGTCGCAAACTTTTCCATCTGCGATTTGAGATGCGCGATCACTTCTCTGAAATGGCCTTTCAGGATATTCCTGATTTGTTCGATGCGCATGTTATAGGATTCTTCAGATTCTAATCCTTCACATGGGCCAAGACAATTTTTGATATGATACTCCAGGCAAACTTTATATTTCCCTGCAGCAATGGGTTGAGGACTGAGATTGAGCACACAAGTTCGTAATGGAAAAAGTTTTTTGACGATTTCCAGGATCTCTTTTACTCTTGCTTTTGATGTATAGGGGCCAAAATATGTCGAACCATCGCGAATCACTCTCCTGGTGAGAAAAACACGAGGGAATCGTTCGTTTTTAATACAAATGAATGAATACGACTTATCATCCTTGAGAAGGACATTGTATCTCGGTTGGATTTGTTTGATGAGCGTATTCTCCAGCAATAGTGCATCCTGTTCACTTTCGACGATGGTGTACTCAATATGATGAGCATTTTTGAGCATCGTGATGGTCTTAAAATATTGTTGCTTTTTCTCCCCGAAATATGAGGACAGGCGGCTACGAAGACTTTTGGCCTTACCTACATAAATGACTTTCCCTTCATGATTTAGAAACCTATAAACACCAGGTTCTTTGGGGAGGGAGCCAGAAATTTCCTTAAAATCCTCATCCGTCATATATCGGTGTCTTCGTCAGCAATCATGCCTTTGAGGAGAAATTCTGCTGCCGCCGGGTTGGTGGCCAGGGGAATATTATGGACATCGCACATCCGCATAAGCATCTGGACATCAGGCTCATGTGGGTGACGATAAAGTGGGTCGCGGAAGAAGAAAACGAAATCAAGTTCTCCCGTAGCCACCTTTGCAGCGATCTGTGCATCACCTCCGACAGGACCGGATAAAAGCTTCGTGACTGTAAAACCAGCTTTTTCGAGAAATGTACCTGTCGTGGATGTGGCATACAGCTGGGCAGTCTTAAAGAGTTCTTTATTCTTCAACACGAAAGAAACCATATCTGCTTTCTTCCCGTCATGTGCAATCATTGCTATTCGTATCATAGGTTCAATTCTTTCTATTTTGCAGTACAAATTTCATTAAAAATAAATTCACTTCCATTTTTGCTCTCACTGAATTATTTGGTTATGCGCATTCTACTCAATGTATTATTATTTTTCATGGCTTTCATCATACGGGGCCATGCACAGAATTCACCGCTCAAAGTACTTGATCATAGTGATTTCCTGATCTGGAAAACGATCCAGGATATCCAACTGTCCGGTGATGGCCATATAACCACTTATCGGCTTGTGCCCGGAGAAGGAGATCCAACACTTTTGATATATGATGCCAGCGACAAAACAACACAACAAATTGAAAGAGCAAGTAGATCAAACATAGACTATGATGGAAAGTTTATTTATGGTAGCATCACACCTCATCGTGACAGCCTGCGTAATCTCGAACGTAAAAAAATCGAAAAGAGCAAATGGCCATGTGACACCCTCTTTATCTATGACATCCAAAAAAGAGAAAAAGTCTTTATCCCTTATGTGACTAGCTTTAAAAATCCGGCTAAACATGGTGACTGGCTTGCTTATACGATTAAGAAAGAGGCTTTAAAAGTCGACACTACCATCAACGTAAAAAAATCCAAAAAAGACATCGTTCATCTTATCGTCAGGCAACTCTCGACCGGAATGGAGGATACCTTGAAAAATGTAAAAGAATTTACGTGGTCAGATAAGTCGCCTATTCTTTTGGCTACAACTGAACATGTGGACTCTATTCATATCGCAGGTGTTTATTTTTGGAAAGATCATACATGGAAAATTATCAAAAAACAAAAAGGAGAATATTCGAGATTAACTATCTCAGGTGATGGAAGTAAAATGGCATTTCTGGGAAATACAGATACAACAAAGACACAAGTGCAGCCATGGCAATTGTACTATTATGATTTTACACAAGACACAGCAGTGTCGATCGCACAAAAGAATGACAGCAAACTTCCACTTGTGAGTCAGTATACAGATCCAAGATGGAGTGACAATGGAAGATATTTGTATTATGGAAGATCAGTGATGCCTGCGATCAAAGACACATCGCTGCTGGAAGATGAGTCAGTCGATGTTGAAATCTGGCGCACAGATGATCCGGTGATGTATACTGTGCAAAATGTGAATAAGTCCATTGATGAAAAAAGAGCCTATTTATCTGTTTTTGATACACAATTAAAGAATCATATTTCCATCAATAATCCGGACTGGGAAATAGCAGTATTCAATAGAGAAAGTAATAGTCGCTTTGTATTGCTGTATACCGAACAACCCTATCAATTAGAATCATCCTGGACAGGCGTTTCAAAAAAGGACCTCGCTATTGTTGATATTCAAACAGGAGAAATAAGTCCATTCAGAAAAGGAATTGTGACACAACCGCGCATGTCTCCAGATGGAAAATATGCATATGGCTTCAGTGAGTCTGACAGCACATGGTGGTCTTACCAGGTGGCGACAGGTGTGTTTTCATTTTTGAATCCGAATGGATTGCCATTATTTTACAATGAACTCAATGACACTCCCGGATATCCTGAAGGTTATGGATCTATCGGATGGACAAAAGATGATCAATCGCTTATTCTTTATGACCGATTTGATCTGTGGAGTTGGACACCCTTGAAAACGAAAGTTCCTGTCCGGTTGACGAATGGAAGGGAATCATCACTGATCTATCGATATATCCGAACTGATGCAGAAGAACGAAACATATCAGTTGATAGTCTTTGGTTACTTCAAGTTACAAATGATATAACAAAGTCATCGGGGTATATATGGTATTCGCCAGTGACTAAGGTGGTAGATGAAGCTACACTTTTGCCTTTTAAATATTCAATGCAAATAGCGAAAGCACGGGAAACTGATATTTATGTTTTTCAAAAAGAAAACTTTGCAACATTTCCTGATCTACAACTGACAAAAGATCATTTTAAAACAAGTGAAAAAATATCTGATGCCAATCCGCAACAAAAAAATTATGCTTGGGGTAACATTGAATTATGTCATTGGTTGGATGAGGATAGCGTTGATCATACCGGTCTTTTAGTAAAACCCGCAGGCTATGATTCTACCCGCACCTACCCTACCATTGTTAATTTTTATGAACGATCGTCTGATGAATTACACAATCATCCGACACCTGCTCCGCATCGCTCGACGATCAACTATGCATTTTATGCAAGCAGGGGATATGTGATCTTCAATCCTGACATCATTTATACATTAGGAACTCCCGGAGAAAGTGCTTATAAAATTGTGATGTCAGGAGTACACTCTTTAATCGATCGGCATATTGCAGACCCGCATAATATTGGCTTGCAGGGACATTCATGGGGAGGATATCAAATAGCTTACATCGTCACGCGCACAAATTTATTTAAGTGTGCCGAAGCCGGAGCATCTGTAGTGAATATGACGAGTGCGTATGTTGGAATAAGATGGGGAACAGGTTTGAGCCGTATGTTTCAATATGAAAGAGAACAAAGCAGGATCGGTAAAACACTGTGGGAAGATCCACAGGCCTATATTTCAAATTCTGCATTATTCAATATTGATAAAGTCACAACACCTATACTGATACTTCACAATGATGAAGATTCGGCAGTGCCCTTTGAACAAGGGATTGAATTTTACAGCGCGTTGAGAAGATTGGGAAAGAAAGCATGGTTGCTGAATTATCGTGGTGAGCCACACTGGCCGGTAAAGTGGCAGAACAGGAAAGATTTTCAAATGAGGATGTCACAATTTTTTGATCATTATCTAAAAGATAAGCCGATGCCGAAGTGGATGGAAGAAGGAGTGCCGGCTGTGGAAAGGGGGATTAATAGAGGGTATTGATTACGCAGTAAGCAGTAGCAGTATTCAGTATTCGGTAAGCAGTAAGAGGTAATCAGTGAGCAGTAAGCAGTGATGAGGTGAACTAATGATCAGTTGATGTAGTGATCGAGTGATCTTGTGATCAAACAAATTGCATTTAGAAAAGTAAAAATCTATGTTTACTTCAATGTACACATACCTAAAATTTTAAGAGTTCCTGATTCATTGTTTGCCAATCCGGAAGTGCCGTTGAATGTATTTGATAGTTGAACGTTTTTTAGTGTCAGATGACCTGCATTGGAAATGGCAGATATGGCAGGATCACCGGAGATGAGGTTGATATTTTCAAGCCACACATCAATGTCACTGAATATTCTGAAAACACGGGAAGCAGTGTTTGTCTGAATAGCCACTTTATTCGAATTTGAATTAATGATATAAACGGATTTGTATACATTCAGCAAATCATTGTCCACGAAAATGGTGTCACCGGCCAATGCAGAATCAAATCTTATGGTATCAAATGCGGTGACACAGTCCAATGCATACCGCAGCGAACCGAATCCGCTATTATTTGTATTGGTGACCATTGCACAACCCGGCAAATAGTTGATTCCTGTCAACTGGATTATTACAGGGGCGGAAACTAAAGAACCCAAACTGACGCGAAGTGTATCGCTGTAAGGATCCTCAAGCCGGATAAACTGACCTGATTGAGATGCGTGATCAAAACTGAAATCAAATCCAAGTGATGGGTATAATGTCAAATCTCTGTTGATGCTGTCACTATAAACACCTGTTATCCGGTATGTCATAGAATCACTCTCATGCAGATACATGATCTCCGGGGATACTATAAGGCTGTCAAGGGTAGCGGTTGTCACCACATAAAGGTGAATTGAATCCATCACCTTAATTTTTTTATCCGTTCCAAATCCAACAGCCAGAAGTGTGTGTACACCAATCATATTGACAGGAAATGTAAAATTTATATTTCCTGCTGAAGCTGCATTGGCTATCAATACAATTGAATCCGCGCGATATCGCATCATCAATGTGACACTATCAAGCATGGATGATGTAAATGAAACAGCTACAGTAGTCCCTGCTGTTACTTCAGATCCAGTAGATGGGCTTGTGATATTCAATGCCGCAGTAGAACGAGCAGCATGTTCCTCTTCACCATTAAATGGAAGACAGGGGAAGTCTAAATTATATGTCTCGAAGGTATACGGATAATCATCTGCAAATACACCAGAATCATAAGCCTCGTTCAGCAGGTTTTCAACGTTGTATATGACTTCGTTGTTGGCTACAGATCCTGAATGTTGCTGATCGTTCACTGTATTGGTCTGAAGGCCGGTTAATCCTCCCGCCTGACTTTCTGCGGCAACTACGAAATCGTGGTCATCAAGATTAAATACTTCATCCAGAAAACTTGCAGCACAACCAATAAACAATGAAGGCGAAAGTGCTACCCCCGGCAGATAGGATGTAATAGTAGCCAGGACATTAGCAAAATTGCCTATACCCGACTGTACTGTAATGAGAGAATGATATTGCACATCCATCGCTGATGTCCCTGCCTGAATACCTGCAATCTGAATACTGTTAACACGAAGATTATCCACCGCCCCTCCGTAACAATCCATACCTAAATCACCAAACATCTCAGCAACAATATTTCCGTACTGACTTGGATCAAGCAGGAAATTGGCCATTTGAGAGCCTGCATGTGGTGTATTACAGGTGATGAGTCGATTGACATCATTTCGAATACTATAGGTAGGGCCCTGGATATATTGCCTGCTTAACAGACCACCCATCGAATGGACGACAAGATTCACTTTTCCAACAGAAAGGTCATTTTGGACACATTGACTTATGACCTGATTGATGCCGTTACGTACTACCCATTCATTGTATTGAAAGGGAGCAGCATTGCCGCTTGTATAATCTGCCTGAAAAAATTGAAAGTTTTCATACTCTTCAATATTTGACATCGCTTTCACCATTGGATCGAAAGCACTGGCATAAGACCATAAACCATGAACAAATACAACGGGGGGCCTATAAACTTCAATGAGAAAATGACCAAAGACATGACCCGTATTCGATGTATCCTCCTGCAAGACGCGTACGGTTATATACCTGGTCTTATTGCCTGCATCGGGCAGTACTTTGGGGTGTGTATAGTTGAAAATAGTATGGGAATAACCAAAATCCACAAATTTGAACTTGCCATACATATCGGGTGGTGCGTTATAAACCGGCTCATTATTCTCATCCACCATTTGCAGATACACTCTTTTATCTACATTAAAGGGCCCATTATTGCAACATTTGAAATTGATAAATTCAATCTGGGTCCCTGAGGCACCATCTGCGGTGACCTTAATGACAGGCCAGAATTCCACATTACAACAATTTGTGTCCAATGCTATCGGGTTTCCAAAATCCGGATGGTTCGGAATATAATGTTTGGTAATAACAGTAAAATTTGCACAGTCGAGAGGAGGGAAACAATTGCATTCTGCATGGTATTGTGCGTAAGCCTGTGTACTTCCGAAAAGTAAACTTCCAATAAGAACGAAAAATCGTAAAACGTTAGATTGGAGTGAAAGCATCATTTTCATAATTCATACATTCTATACCTGTAAGATTTCAATATCCAAAAGTCAAAATTCTTTTTAGGGTTGCGTTCACCCGAAAGAATGAATTTGAATGCCAATAAAGAATAAGGAAGAATAAACATTCAAGAGAATCATGAATAAGGAATATCGAGCTATGAATAAAGAAGGAAAAGTATGAATGAGAAATGAAGAATAATAAAGTATCTACTCTCTTCTATTTATCCAAATTTCATTGAAGAGGAAAAAGGTCCCCTGGATGCTGAGCTGTAGCAATAGGAAGAGAAATGGATGTCGAAGCATAGGGGATTTAGGGGTAAGAAGGTCACTCCCACTTCACCACAACCTTTCCTATCGAATGCCTGTCCTCTACAAAGGCATGCGCTTCTGCAAGTTGTGTATGTTCGAAAACTTTTCCTACGTGTGGTTTTAAGATTCCATCTTCATAAAGCTTTTGCACTTCTTTGAATTCATGCGCGATGATATCTCTACGATGATCAGCGATTTTAAGCATATTGACACCGATCAGGCTTTGTGATTTTGTGAGGTAGGCGATGGGAGAAAAGAAACCAAAGCCTAAGACTAATTTCACCAGGCTTAGCTTACTTTTTTTACCACTAATTGATGCAGCACCAAGTGTAATAATTCGTCCGCCGCGGGCTAAAATGGATTTGCCTTCTTTTACAGACTTCCCGCCAAGATTATCAAACACCACATCTACCCTGCCGTCAAGATTGTCTCTGACATAATCGAGATAAGATGTAGTATGATGATCTATTACGTGTTGAACACCCATGTTTTTCAAATACTCAGCTTTTTCTTTGCCTCCTGCTACACCGATCACTATGCATCCTTTCCACAATGCGATTTGAATCAATGAAGTACCCAATCCTCCGGCTGCTGCATGTACCAACACTTTTTCACCCTTCATCAATGTCTGGCAATGAATCGCTGCGTGGTAAGCAGTGATGCATTGAGTAGCTAAAGCTGCCCCTTCACCAGTAGGCGCATTTGCAGCAAGATGACCAACAGCTTCAACATTTGTACAGGCATACTGAGCATATCCACCAAATCTTGTCAACGCAAAGACACGATCCCCTTTTTTGAATTCTACGATGCCTGGAGTTACCTCATCTATCACACCTTCCACATCGTACCCAATAATGGCAGGTAAAGGCGGACATTCACGATATTGCCCATGGCGAGCCATGATATCAGCATAATTGAGCCCAAAAGCCGATACTTTAATCCGCACCTGGCCAGGATTCAATTGCGGAATAGGAACTTCCCGCAGCTCGAATGAATTTCCCGGTTTATCATTTCGTACAAGAACTTGTGCTAACATTAGAATTTGCTTAGAATTTGAAAATGCAGTGTCTCTTTCGACCCAATTTAGGCATTCATCCCTGTCGAAAGGCTCTTTTTTTCTACATTTGTGGCCTACTCAATTTTCCAAAAATGAAGTCAGGATTTTATTTATCCCTCGTTATCCTAACCTTTGTCATACCAGGTTGCAAAAACACTCCGTTTGATGCCAAAATGTGTGGTAAGACTGAATATCTACATGACGCGGTGAAAAAGACAACAGAAGTTATTGTTCATGATATTTTTTCACCTGTCGTGGCTGCACGTATCTATGCATATTCAAATATAGCAGCGTATGAAGCATTCCGATATGACAATCCCAAAAAATATAAAAGTCTCGCGGGTCAATTGAATGGATTGACTGAGGTTCCAGAGCCACCGAAAGATCAACCGGTCAATTTTGATATAGCCGGACTTGAGGCCTATATCAATATTTCAAAGGCACTTATTTTTTCAGAAGCTGAAGTTGAAGAATTTCGTACCGAACTTTATGCAAAACTTAAAGCTGATGGTGTCCCTGATGATGTATTCGAAGCATCTAAAGCGTATGGTAAAACAGTTTCGGATCATATCCTGGCATGGTCAAAAAAAGATAATTATGCCCAGACCCGAAGTTTTCCAAAATATACTGTGACCAATGAACCAGGTCGTTGGCAACCAACACCACCCGCATACATTGAAGGTGTGGAACCTAACTGGCGCCAGATACGTCCATTGACGTTAGATAGTGCACGACAGTTTCCTCCTATTCCGCCTACTCCATTCAGTACCGATAAAAATAGTCAGTTCTACAAGGAAGCCCTGGAAGTTTATCACATCAATGATGCTGATAAAGAGAGTAAACAGGCTATTGCGAATTTTTGGGATTGTAATCCATATGTGATGCATCAACAGGGACACCTGATGTTTGCTACAAAAAAAATGACACCCGGTGGACATTGGATGGGTATCGTCAGACTCGTCACACGCAAAGCAAACCTTGATATGATAGCAACATCTGAAGCTTATACATTGACATCGATAGGATTGTTTGATGGCTTCATCAGTTGCTGGGATGAAAAATATCGGACTAATGTATTGCGACCAGAAACCTATATCAATCAATATATTGATCCTGAATGGGTACCTACGCTTCAGACGCCACCATTTCCAGAATACACAAGTGGACATAGTGTCATTTCAACTGCTTCTTCTGTGATCCTGTCACATCTTTTTGGTGACAAATTTAATTTCATTGATAGCACGGAAGTTGAATACGGATTACCTCCTCGTGAATTTCATTCTTTCCAGGAAGCTGCTTCAGAAGCTGCGATCAGTCGGCAATATGGTGGAATTCATTATACGCCTGCTATAAAAAACGGTGAAGATGAAGGAAGGAAAATCGGAGAACATGTATTGCAAAAAGTTGTGACTTCTACCAAATAAAAAAGGTAGAAAAGGCGGAAAAGGCGGAAAAGGCGGAAAAGGCGGAAAAGGCGGAAGAGGCGGAAGAGGTTTAAATCAAACTTCTTTGATCTTGTTAAGGTGACTTTCACTACGATCTATGTTGAGGTGATGGAAAAAAAATTCGTTTCGTCCTTTGCTGTTATTTATACTACTGCCCTATTCAAGGGTCGTTAATCAAAATTTATAATTTCCCTCGTTATTCCTATCCTTATCATGCAAACCTCTGAATGTCCTATCTTTGTTTTCAACTATAAATAAAGATGGAATACAGAACAGAAAAAGACAGTCTTGGCCTTGTGCAGGTTCCTGCTGATGTGTATTGGGGCGCTCAGACGCAACGCAGTAAAGACAATTTCAAGATAGGGGGCCAAAAGATGCCGATGGAGGTCATCATGGCGTTTGCTATTCTCAAAAAAGCAGCTGCTCAGGCGAATCTTGATCTTGAGGTCCTTCCAAAAAACAAAGCCGATTTAATCGGTAAAGTGTGCGATGAAATCCTGAAGCATCAGCTTGATGATCACTTTCCGTTGGTCGTATGGCAGACCGGTTCGGGTACCCAATCGAATATGAATCTCAATGAAGTGATTGCCAATCGGGGTCATGTATTGAAGGGAGGAAAGCTGGATGATGCGAAGAAATTTCTTCATCCCAATGATGATGTCAATAAATCACAATCATCGAATGATACGTTTCCTACTGCAATGAGTATTGCGGCATACAGTTATTTGGTTGAGCATACAATACCTGCATTGCAACTGTTGCAAAAATCATTGGATGCAAAAGCAAAAGAATTTCAAAAAATTGTAAAGATTGGTCGGACGCACCTGATGGACGCGACACCATTGACTCTCGGACAAGAGTTTAGTGGATATGCTTCGCAAATAGAGCATGGAATTGCGGCCATAAAAAATACACTCAAGCATCTTTCAGAATTAGCCCTTGGTGGAACTGCTGTTGGTACAGGATTGAATGCGCCGAAGGGGTATGATAAACTTGTTGCAAAAAAAATATCACTCCTTACAGGACATCCGTTTGTCACTGCGAAAAATAAATTTGAATCGCTGGCTGCCCATGATGCAATTGTAGAGTCTCATGGCGCATTGAAGACAGTAGCGGTCTCTTTAAATAAAATCGCCAATGACATTCGTTTACTTGCATCTGGTCCAAGAAGTGGCATCGGCGAAATAAATATCCCTTCCAATGAACCCGGTTCATCCATCATGCCCGGAAAAGTCAATCCGACACAATCTGAAGCGATGACGATGGCGATGGCGCAGGTCGTCGGTAATGATGTCGCTATTTCAATAGGTGGCATGCAAGGCCACTTTGAATTGAATGTATTCAAGCCCGTTATTATTTATAATTTCCTCATCTCTGCAAGACTTATTGCTGATGCCTGTCACAGTTTTGTGGAACATTGTGTCGATGGCATTGAAGCTAACATGGCCCGAATCAAAATGCATGTTGACAATTCGCTGATGCTGGTGACTGCGCTTAATACGCATATCGGGTATGATAAGTCTGCTGAGATAGCAAAGAAAGCGCACAAAGAAAATACAACATTGAAACAAGCGGCACTTGCTCTTGGCTATCTGACTTCTGCTGAGTTTGACAAATGGGTCCGGGCAGAGGATATGGTGTAGAAAGAGTAACGAATAACGAGTAACGAATAACGAATAACGAGTAACGAATAACGAGTAACGAATAACGAGTAACGAGTATTGATTATCGAGTAAGGGTGCAAGAATGTGAAGATCACTGAGCTCCGGAGGAGCGACATCTCTGTAGCACGTAGTGCGAAAGAGGTTTTTGAGCTCCGGAGGAGCGACATCTCTGTAGCACGTAGTGCGAAAGAGGTTTTTGAGCTCCGTAGGAGCGGTATATTTTCTGCACGAAAATCTACGATTAATTCCCAATAGGGCAATAGGCTTGTAACTTCCAAAACAAATAGACCTTTCCATGCCCCGGAGGGGCTAAACTCGTATATAACAAAGATTACTTTACCTGAATTTGATCACTGCGAAAATGCTTCCAATGATCAGAACGATGAAAATTATTCCCATTCCCATGATATAAGCAGTCCCTACTCCCGGGCCTTGTTCAGAATGCGCTGACAGGCTTTTGCTCAAAACATAATGGCCACCAACAATACCTACAATCCATATCCGAAGCAGTAGCCAAGGTCTGATAACTCCGGGGATATAATAAAGTCCAAACGTAATTGGGATCAATACGAGTGGAATAATAAAAGCAGTATTCACCCAAAAAGAATCCATTGATTTTATAGGAGAATGCGTCATCTTGATAAGCAATACAACAAGCATATAAAAGAACACCCACAACAGTTCAGGGCCGATGAGATAGTTTGACAATTTATTCATTTGGATTTCTTTACCGGTTTTTTATTGAGCTTCTTTACAGGTTTTATAAGTGTAATATTTATAGCATCATCCTGGATTTCATATTTATAACCTTCAGCCTTATCACGAATGACGCGTTCGCCAATGAAATTTAGAATAGGGAGGCGATCATCTAATGGAAGGCCTGTCTCCGCTTTCCATTTCTCGGCTTTAGGTACATTGATAAACGCCAGTGAGAGTCCATCACGGAATTCATACCCAAACTTAAGCATGATATCTTCGCGATAAAAAATAACATTGCCTGCGCGATCTTCCTCTTCATATGCAACATGGCCGACATGCGTTTTACCCAATGGTGCAAATCCTATATTATTCCATGCATCTGCCATCATTTTAGCAGGAACTTCCAACTCCTTCATGATATCATTTGAGCTCATGCCAAAGAGGACGAGTTTTCGCACCATTGAAAAAAGAATATCGTCTCTGAGTCTGGCTTCAATTTCCTTACGATTCTTATCGACGAAATCTCTGGAGATGGTTTCCGCCTCGAGTTCTATCCGATGTATTTCCTCTTTTGCTGCGATCTGCATTTCAATTGCCTTCTCGTGCGCTTTCTTTGCATCTTCCGTTACTTTATCGAGATTAGCCAATGCGGCCTGCATGGATTTTTGAAATACATTAGTATCTGCAGTATAATCAGGTTGCTTTTTAGCCATGGAGATTTTTTTAATTAGTTCTGATGCAAAGGCGATGGATTCAACGCCAATTGGGTTTTGAAGTAAATACGATAATGAAATAAAGCAGTGCCAGAATGCCCGGAATGGCAGCTATCATCAAAATGACCTTTGCAAGCGCCATTTGATTTGCTGTTTTGAGTAAAAAGGATCCTACTAAAATTATGGCTACGACAAGGAGAATCAGAAACCACAATCCGATATTCCTTGAAGTAATTGTGCCATCGCCTAATCCGATAAAAAAGTAATAAACCGGGATCAGGCACATGAGGGCGTTAAAAATCCAGAGGATCCAGAAGGTGGTCATAAGGAGGCGGCATTGAGGGATTTGCAAATATAACTTTTAGGATTGTTTCATTACCAGAATAAAAAGTGGTGATAAAGATAAAGCCAAATTCGATGATTTATTAAATAATCGATACTGGAGAATCAAGTATCCGGGAAAGGAAATTCGCGACTTTGAATATGTCTTTACGTTTATGGAATTCTTAAGTTGAGAGAATGAGTGCGAAAGACGGGGCTTTGGAACCGGGTACAATTGTGGATTCAAGTGAGTAAATATGAATTCATATTTAAGCTAAATATAAGTGCTTTGTAAACGTTTGTTAACGCATAACTTATTCCAGTTACAATTCAGATGGTAACAATTTCACTAGCTATTGTTTAGTATTTATCAGCATTGTGAAGCATTTAGTGAGATTTCTCTATGCAGGAAAAGACGCATTTCAGACTTATTTACGGTAGTAAAAATGAGTGATAATATCAATTCATATTTAAGCAATATATAAGCACTTCGTAAACGTTTGTAAACGGATAATGAACCTCCGCTTAACTCCGAAGAATCATTTCCTTCTTACCATTTGATACGCAAACATGCTTAGTGTCAGGATAGAAAAGAGAACCATTCCTTTTGCAATCAGATCTCCGAAACGAGTATACAATGTAATTCTCGTCTCAGGAATAATTTCACCTTTAATAGCTGCAGCAACACCATATTGAGTAGCCTGATGGATTTGCCCCCGGATATCAATAAAACATGATATTCCTGTATTGGCACTTCTTGCGATCGGCCTTCGATGCTCAATAGCTCTTAACGCACCTAGCTTCAAATGCTGGATATGCCCAGGTGTATTATCCCACCAACCATCATTGGTCACAATGAAAAAAGCTGTAGCGCCATTTTTTACATACCCACCTGTATATTCACCAAAAATAGATTCATAACAAATAATCGGCCCCACATTTAATGGCCCGCCTTTGAACACTGATCGCTCAGGTTGCTCAGTCAATCCTTCATAACTCCCTCCCAGGCTAACAATGATAGGCTTCAAAAAGAAGAGGACTGCTTTGAAAGGAAACATCTCCGGGCCAGGTACCAATTTAGATTTAAAATAAACCTGCAGATCTTTTGTTCCTGATGATAATTGAATGGCTGAATTTTGAACATCCCAGTAAGTTGTATCTTCTCTTGGACTGATGTGAATCCTGAAATTTGTATTTTCTAATTCATTCCTTTTTAAAATACGATATGATGTAATTCCGGCAACAAGATGAAGTTGTGGAAATGAATCAATAAAATGTTGAAATAAATCTACCACAGGATTGTCAACGTTTCCATTAATCTGCACTCCTTCAAAACTGGTTTCAGGAAAAACTAAATATGACGATAAGCTATCAACACTTTGTCTGGACAATTCAAGAAATCGTTTTAACTGAGTACGTTCAGGAATGGTAAATTTTTCATAATGAGGTTCGAAATTAGGTTGAACTATTGTGACCGAAACAGGTTTCGCATCACCAGGTTTAGTAGTGAACCAAAGCGTCAGGGAAAATAGTATGGGGATAAAAAATAAACCAACATATAATCCTACTCTTAATGGTTTTGCATGCAGCCACCGCTGAATCATTGAATAGCCTACAACATTCAGTAAGAGTATCCATAATGATCCGCCGAATGTACCTGTGTATTCATACCATTGCACTGCCCATGGATATTCTGCCAAAGCATTTCCCAGGGTGAGCCATGGCCATAATAAATCCCAATGATGATGTATGTATTCAAAAGAAATCCAGAAGGAAATAAAAATGACAAAGAACCACCTGACAGGCAGACGACGACCAACAAAATGAATGATAACCACAACTGTTGTCATCAAAAATGCATTTAAAAAATTGGCAATAATGCCTGCAATAAATGCCGTGTTTGTAACCCAGAAGGTGGCTATGATATTCCAAATGATGAATGCATGAAATGCATAAAAAAATATCTGGGATGGGCTTACCTTATCTTTTTTTTGAAAAATTCCATTCTCAACATCTAACAATGGGATCCATGCAAATGCCACTATCCAGGTAAGGGGTGAAGGTGGGAATCCTAGTCCCAGCATAACACCCGATAAAGATGCAGCACCCAACCATTTTCTTTTTTCTGCTTCTTTAGGAAAAAAAAACAGGATCAATACAGACCAGAATGACAATAGCATAACCAGAGGCCACCATCCCCACAATGGTAAAATACTGATACGCCAGATCGAAATTCCGAATATGACCAGTAGCAACATGATAGCTACAATCCTTGGTAAATTGGATGATTTCAAACCAATTATTTTGTTTAGCATGGAATGGTTCAGCTCTTGAGCTTTGATCAGGCATTAAGGTACAAAGTTCAACGTCCTGAGAAGATACTAACTTATCGGCATTCCGCTTTCATCGGCAGCAGCCTGAATAAAATGCAGACGTCCGTCTCCGGATTCTGCCATCAGGATCATACCCTGCGATTCTACACCTTTCAACTTACGAGGCTCAAGATTTGCAAGAATAACGACATATTTACCCGGCAATTCTTCAGGGCGATAATGTTTTGCAATACCACTGACAACTGTTCGTTCTACCCCATTCATTTCAAGAGTAAGCTTTAACAATTTATCGGCTTTAGGGACAGCTTCAGCCGCAATGATCTTTGCTGTTCTTATATCAAGCTTTGCAAAATCCTCGTAAGTGATATTTGGTTTTTCAGGTGATGTCTTTTCAGTTGCTTGCTCTGCAGGAGCTGATTGAACAGGTGGGACGCTTTCCTGAAGTTTCGAAATCTGTCGTTGAATCCATTCATCTTCTACCCTACTAAACAAATGCTCAGCCTGTGACAGCAAATGGTTGTCTTTGATTAAATGTGTTCCCTCTGCCAACTGATCCAATGTAGTGACCCAAATGCCTTGTTCAACAATAGGGTCAAGTGAAAGTAATTTTCGAAGACGTGCAGATGCACCCGGCATAAATGGATTTAAGCCAATGCTTATCGCAGCACAATATTGCAAACATAAATTCAGCACCGCCTTAACGGTTTCCGGTTCATCTTTCTGAATCTTCCAGGGTTCGTTAAACTGAAGGATTTGATTTCCAGCGGAAGCGATATCCATAACCGCTTTAAGACTTGCCCTGAAATCAAATTTTGAAATATTATCCTGGATCGTCCACATCCTGTCGAAGAGATCCATCATTTCGACTTCATGCCATGATGCCTCATCATTGCCATGCGCACCTACGATCGGTGTGTCTTCATCGAAGGCAGGAACTTTGCCATCATAAAATTTATGTGTCAATACAAGCACGCGATGAACAAAATTGGCGAGTGTACCTACCAAATCTGCATTGACATCTGCCTGATACCCTTTCCACGTGAATTCGGCGTCTTTTTGTTCGGGCATGTTCTTGATCAACACATATCTAAGTGCATCCGTCTGATCCGGATTTTCATTCAGGAATTCATGAACCCAAATCGCCCAGTTTCGTGATGTTGATATTTTTTGTTCTTCGAGATTCAGAAACTGATTGGCCGGCACGTTGATGGGGAGATTATACTGACCGTGTGCTTTAAGGATGGCTGGAAAAATCAGACAATGGAAAACGATATTGTCTTTGCCGATAAAATGAATCAATGCGGATTCCGGATCCTGCCAATAAGATTTCCAGTCTTTGCCATTATTGGATGCCCATTGTTTGGTTGCAGAAATGTAACCAATCGGCGCGTCCATCCAGACGTATAATTTCTTGCCTTGCGAACCTGGAATTTCCTGTGGCATATCTACACCCCAATCAAGATCACGCGTCATTGCTCTTGGTTGCAACCCGCCATCTAACCAGGATTTACATTGACCGAGAACATGTGTTTTCCATTCAGACGGATCATGATGTTCGGTGCCATCTAGTGTGCCATTTTCAATATAGTCCTTCAACCAGGATTCATACTTGTTGAGTGGCAGGTACCAATGTTTTGTCTTTCGAAGTTCAGGTATGGTGCCTGTAATTGTGGAGACGGGATTGATAAGATCAAGAGGACTTAAAGAAGAACCACAATTTTCGCATTGATCACCATAAGCGGAAGGATTTCCACATTTTGGACATGTACCTTTGATATAACGGTCAGCTAAAAATTTTTCTGCTGTACTATCGTAGTATTGCTCTGATTCCTCTTCGATGAATTCACCTTTGCCATATAAATTTCTGAAAAATTCCTGTGCCGTATCATGATGTAATGGAGAAGAGGTACGATGATAAATATCAAATGAGATACCTGCTTTCTGAAAGGTGTCCTGGAATAGGGCATGATATTTATCCACGATAACCTGAGGTGTGGAGTTTTCCTTCATCGCTTTGATCGTGATTGCCGCACCATTTTCATCAGAGCCGCATATAAAAGCGACATCATTGTCAAGCATGCGTAGCATACGAACATAGATGTCTGCAGGAAGATATGCGCCGGTGAGATGGCCTATATGAAGTGGACCGTTCGCATAGGGCAACGCGGATGTCACGAGATAACGTTTGGGGGGATGGATCATAATCTGTAAATCAAAGTGCGAAGTTAGGAATATTGTAAATATAGGGTAAGGGGAAGGCAAAGGCGGAGGCTAAGGTGAAGGCTGAGGCTGAGGAAAAGGCTATATCAGCGCAAACAACCACTTTGATTGCATTACAAAGCGATCCGACTGTGATTTAATTTGTCAGCTTGCAAGTACCAAGCAACAAATCATTAGTGGTGTTATAAAGATTTAGGTTTAAGCTTATTCACTTCTTCATGTCTGAAGCATGTCACGATATGGTCATTGTACATTCCTACAGCCTGCATGAATGCGTAGATGATTGTAGAACCGACAAAACTGAATCCTCGTTTCTTCAGATCTTTGCTAAGCGCATCACTTTCAGGTGAAGTGGCGCGAAAGTCTTCTTTGGATTTGATTTTCGTAATTATTGGTTTGCCATCGACAAAAGACCAAAGGTGGGTGCTAAAATCGATGCCCTGGTCCAACATCTCCAGGTAGGCTTTTGCATTGGTGCGGGTTGCAAATACTTTAAGACGATTGCGTATGATGCGATCGTCGAGCAGGATTTTCTCTAGTTTTTTATCTGCGTACTTCGCTATTTTTTCAGGATCAAGATTATCAAAAACGGCCATGTATCCTGGTTGTCTTCTGAGTATGGTGATCCAGCTTAGGCCTGCCTGTGCACCGTCGAGTATGAGTTTGGCGAAGAGGGCTTTATTGTCCCATTCGGGTACGCCCCAGACGGTGTCGTGATAATGCAGATAGAGTTCGTCATTGCCGGGCCAGTGGCATCGGGTGATTTCTTTTGATTTGGACATAGAAATTGATTTCAGGGGGTGAAAAATAGAGAGTATATATTAATTAATGAAGGGGTTTTAGAAAAAATAAACTCACTTATATTTCACTTAAATATAAATGAAATTCGATTCTCTACCACAGGTGATTATAATTACACTATCGAAAGCCTATTATTAGAAAAATCCAAAGAAATATTTTAAACTTTTTTTTTAAAAAATGCTTAACTGAAGTAATTTTTTTTGCAAATCAATTTTAAACCCCTTATTTTTATCCAAGTTGAAAACATTGAAATCCTAAAAATAACTTCACCTATGGCATACTCCAGACAAAATCTTTACAGCCAACAGGATCAAATCGCAAGTTACTTTGCGAAGGCGCTAAGTCATTCCGCCCGTTTATTGCTTCTGTCAAAACTTTACCTTGAAGGCCCATCGACAGCTGGGAATTTGGCAAAATTGCATCCAATATCTGTTCAGGCAATTTCGCAACATTTGAGAATTTTACGAAAGGCTGATTTAGTAATATCATGGGAAAAATTTCCAAATACTTTTTACAAAATCAATAAGAAAAATTTCAATAAAATGAATCGCTATTTAAAGGCCTATCTTGATCAATTCTGAATCTTTTTTCATTACGGCATTCAACTTCGAAAGCCAAAAAAGATTGCAAAATCTTTAAATCAGTATTTCAATAGTACTTTGCAAACGTTTGTAAACGTTTACAAACGCTTACGAAGTGCTTATATTTGCCTTAAATATAAAACCCTGTATTCATCGATATCTTAGGGGATATCTCATTCGATTTCCTATGCCTGAAAATCATCCATCACAAACTCTTCAGGTATCAAGTACCCTTTTTACCTTCTCACTTTCGCACTCCCAATGCTACCCATTATGAAGCATCTACCAATAATTCTTTTATGCCTCATCTCTTTTCTTTCATCCGCCCAAAAACAAATCACTTCCCAACCTCAAATCTGGTTCAAATACTATCTGAAAATCCCCATTAACCCCCAATGGCAAATCCGTCAGGAAATCGATGACCGAAATTTTATCAACCCAGCAAGACAATCTCAATTTCTTGAACGAACTCACCTCCAACGAAATCTTGGCAAAGGCTGGATCACTTCATTAGGATTTACATACAGCGAAGTAGCTACCCCCGCAGATCCAAACATTAAATCTTATAGCAACATTCGCGAATTACGTCCAAGCCTGGAAATAGGTCATCTCAATAAACTCAACGAAAAATGGAATCTTCACCAACGCGTCTGGAATGAATTCAGGTTTTTTCAACAAAATGACAAATCGTATCTGTATTCCAACATGAGATTACGGTACAAGATTGAAACCCATTTCAAGCTTTCTTCACTACTTAGTTTTTTTGCCTTTGAGGAACTTCATATCAACCTGGGAAAAAATATCGTTTTCAATACATTTGATCAAAACAGGTTTGGAATAGGCTGCGAGATCTCTCCCATAAAAAATATTGGATTTGAATTCACTTATATCAATTGGTTCCAACAAAGATCATCAGGTAACGAATATTTTAACAGAAATATCTTCCGGCTCGCTTTGAATCATACATTGATGCTAAGAAAAAGAAAGCCTGTGGAAAACTAATTAATGTCACCAACGGATTGTCCTCACTCAGGGGAATAACACCTCATTTCTAATCATTGACAATTATCTGTCCACCGGGCTTACAATCTATCGTACCATAATTATGTACATATTTCTGTGGCTCCCCGTCCGTAAATAAATTTCCATACACATCGATGTGTCCATGGTTGGTCAGGTGTCCATGTATCGTTAGCGTTGCCCCCGCAGGCACTGTTATCGTTGCCCCTTCCATGATCGTCATCCCCGAGATAATTGTACTTCCTAAAGGCAACGTCATGCAATTCGTCATCGTGCAATTACATGGACTTACCCGTATACTATCCATTGCATTCGGCAACGCACCCGATAACCAATTTGATACCGTATTCCAATTTGAATTAGTTCTTCCTAACCATACCGGGTATATCGAAGGGGATGGAATCTGGATAATATCGCCATATTGACTAAGGATCATCGCATTAGTCACTTGATTCACATCCATTAAATTCAATCCAATCCATGACGGAGGAAGTGAAGTAGGCAACATCTGTAAAAAACTATATCGGGAAGTAATATTTGGAGCAAATGGTAATGATGGATTGCTACTTGGATCAGGATTCAAATTAGCATTCATCACATGACTGTTGTGAAATGTAGTCTGATAAGTTGATGCTTTATCCCAGTCCGTATATGTCACCATGCCCGCCTGCAACGTATCACTGAGATCAGGTCGCGAATATCGTCTATGCACAACCCAATCCTGATTTGGAAAACGATACAAAACAAATATTACGGCACCCAATCGTATAAGCCTGATATCAGCTGTACTAAAATTAATAGATGTCAAATTAAGATCAGAGACACTGTTGATTGTGGATTTGACTTCAAAATGCGGCGCCGGGCATCCCGGGCAGGATGGATGACCCGTAGAGCCCCGCCCGATCGAAAGAAAAACATAATTTTCATGACCCGGCGACCAACCTGCAGCGCCATTAGTCAGCGTCTTAGGATTACGAATCATGAGACCCCCAAGACTAAAGGCAGATCCCGGAATAGCATTTTCAAGCCGGTTGCTCACCTGAATTGTTGTCGTCAGAACAAAACTACCCTGTACAAATTTATAAAACAACGGTCCTCTCCTATCTTCATACCATGTCACCGTGTAGGGCATCATTGTAAATTCTCCGGGATGTGTAAGACTGATATCATGCATTTCCATGCATTGAATATTCCATCCTTCGGTTTGTTGAAGATCCAACCATTCTGTCAATCCACATGGATTTTCAAAATGATCTGTCCATTGAGCATTTAATGGTATATTAATAAGTACCGAAAAAATGCTAAGCATGATATTTATCTGCCAGGGTCTCACGTGATAAAGATAATATCAATATTGGAGCGAAATCCTTCCGGAATTTTCATTTTGACAAGCTGCTACTTTTGGTTTATAAATGGGCAATACATTTTAGTAATAGGTTTATCAATATGGGGTATAAATCCTCATTTGTGTTTCTCTCCAATATTGACAGACTTTCAGGTTAATACCTTTAAAGGAGAGCCCATACATTATCCAAATAGGTTTTCTTTCAAAGTTTCAATCCTCTCTTTCCGCTCAAAACCTGTAATTTTGAAGAAAAAATAGCATGCCCATATACCATAAACTCGGTTCAATTCCTCCGAAGCGTCATACCATCTTTGAGAAACCTGGTGGCGGAATTTATTACGAGCAGCTTTTTGGAACGGTGGGATTTGACGGGATGGCCTCCTTGCTATACCATCTTCACAGGCCCACACAGGTCAAAAGCATTGGTGCCCCAAGGGACGTTACACCTACCATCGCCGTCGAACGAAACCTTACATCCCGAATTTTAAAAGGATTTGAAGTCCCGGAAGGGGGAGACATCGTCGATTCCCGGCATCCTTTATTGGTTAACAAAGACATCCATATTGGTCTCGCCGCTCCTACCAGGTCGTTGACCAATTATTTTTATAAAAATGCAGATTGCGACGAATTAATTTTTATCCACAGGGGCTCAGGTACGCTTCGCACTTTCCTTGGAAATATTCCCTTCGAATATGGCGACTACCTGGTGATTCCACGAGGTATGATTTATCAGATGGATTTTGATACCACTGAAAATAAAATCTTATACGCTGAATCATTCCATCCCATCTATACGCCAAAAAGATATAGAAACTGGTTTGGACAATTACTGGAACACTCTCCATTTTGCGAGCGCGATTATAAATTACCATCAGGTCTTGTGACGCATGATGAGAAAGGCGATTTTCTGATCAAAATCAAAAAACAAGGATTCATGCACGAACTGGTTTATGCCACACATCCTTTTGATGTTGTTGGTTGGGATGGATATAATTTTCCATATGGCTTTTCAATTCATAATTTTGAACCCATTACGGGCCGCGTTCATCAGCCCCCACCAGTCCATCAGACTTTTGAAACAAAAGCATATGTTGTATGCTCGTTCGTTCCTCGCTTGTTTGACTATCATCCGAAGGCCATTCCTGCACCTTACAATCATAGTAATATTGATTCAGATGAAATGATCTATTATGTCGATGGTGATTTTATGAGCAGAAATAATATCCAGCAAGGTTATATCACTCTGCATCCCGCAGGTATCCCACATGGACCAGCTCCCGGTGCTTACGAACGAAGCATAGGTGTAAAATCCACTGAAGAACTTGCCGTCATGATTGACACTTTCGCACCTCTTATGGTTACTGAACATGCCCTGGCGATTGATGATGGAAAATATTTTCAATCGTGGCTGGAGTAAATATCTGGTGATCGCGTGATCTGGTGATTTAGTGATCAAAAAATATTGGAATTTAGAGGCAAAATCGAAAATCGAAAATCCAAATTCAAATCCAAAATCGTAAATCTTAAATCTTAAATTCTTTGAACTCCTGGTTTCCAATTCCTTCAAATTCTGATTTCTCTATCCACAATATCCCTTTCGGCATTGGCACCATCGCCGATGGAAGGCATTTTGCATGCACACGCATCGGGGATCATGTGCTTAACCTAAGTGCATTGGCTTCAACTGGTTTCTTTAAGGGCTTAGTCAGCGATGAAAGTGTTTTTGATAAACCTGTGTTGAATGATTTTATTCAACTGGGAAAACCGGTGACAAATGAGGTCCGGCAACGAATTCAAAATGCATTGTCGGATGATCATTCCCCTTTGCGACAGATGCCTCAATTATTCATTCCTTTGGATGATGTTGTGATGCATCTTCCTGTTCATATCGGAGACTATACAGATTTCTATTCGAGCATTGAACATGCTACTAATGTTGGTAAAATGTTTCGGGATCCTGAAAATGCACTTCTGCCTAATTGGCGGCATCTGCCGGTGGGTTATCATGGACGAGCTTCTTCAATAGTGGTCAGTGGCACACCTATTCATCGTCCCTCGGGTCAGGTAAAACCAAAGGATGCTGAATCACCCGTTTTCATTCCTACTCAGCGACTTGATTTCGAACTTGAGATAGGTTTCATCATTGGTAAAGATTCTTATCTCGGTTCAAGTATTACGACTGCAGAAGCAGAAGAATATATATTTGGACTTGTACTTTTCAATGATTGGTCCGCTCGTGATATTCAGGCATGGGAGTATGTCCCGCTGGGTCCTTTTTTAGCAAAGAATTTTGCCTCATCGATGTCACCCTGGATAGTTACGCTTGAAGCACTGAATGACTTCAGAGTGTCCGGCGTCACACAAGAACCTAAGGTCCTCCCCTATCTTGAGTTTGATGGAAAAAGAAATTATAATGTTTCATTAGAAGTTGCAATTACACCGATAGGTCATGAGGAAGCTATAGTGACAAAGTCAAATTTCAAATACATGTATTGGAACATGTGCCAGCAACTTGCACATCACACATCAAATGGTTGTAACGTGTGCGTTGGTGATCTGATGGCCTCAGGCACCATCAGCGGGCACGATAAGGGGTCATTTGGCTCTATGCTCGAAATATGCTGGGGAGGAAAAAATCCAATAACACTATCTGATGGGAAGCTGCGTTCTTTTATTGAAGATGGCGACCGGGTAACGATCAGGGGATGGGCCGAAAATCAGGAAAAACGAATCGGTTTTGGCGAAGTTTATAACCGAATCATAAATGAAACATGGCCTGGACTAGCTGCTCAATGAAGCGTATATTTGCACCTGAAAGTAAAAGATGATTAAATTATGTCTGTTCTAACACAAAAAGAAACGCTCTCACCAGAGACTCTGGAAGATTTTCTTCCGATTAATGGCACTGATTATGTTGAATTGTATGTAAGCAATTCAAAACAGGCTGCCCATTATTACAAAACCGCATTTGGCTTTCAATCCTGGGCTTACAAAGGACTTGAAACCGGTGAAAAAGATATCGAATCCTACGTGGTCATCCAGGATAAGATCCGGCTTGTACTCACTTCCCCTTTGCATAGCGATACACCTATAGGTCGTCACATCGATAAGCATGGAGATGGTGTAAAAGTAATCGCCCTGTGGGTAGATGATGCAACCGACGCATGGGAACAAACGACAGCACGCGGAGCAAAATCTTTCATGTCACCTACTGTTGAAGAAGATCAGTATGGACATGTAGTTCGCGCAGGCATACATACATATGGTGAAGTGATTCACATGTTTGTCGAACGTAAAGATTATCAAGGCCCGTTTCTTCCGGGTTATGGAGAATGGAAAACAAATTATAATCCAGAATCAACAGGATTAAAATATGTTGATCACATGGTCGGAAATGTGGAGCTTGGAAAAATGAATCATTGGGTAAAATTCTATGAAGATGTCATGGGATTTACCAATATCATCACGTTTGATGACAAAGATATTTCTACAGAATACACAGCTTTGATGAGTAAAGTGATGAGTAGTGGAAATGGCAGAATAAAATTTCCAATCAATGAACCTGCTGCAGGAAAAAAGAAATCACAGATCGAAGAATATCTTGATTTCTACGAAGGCGCAGGCGTACAACATCTTGCTGTCGCTACTGACAATATCATTGAGACTGTAACTACACTTCGTGACAGAGGTGTTGAATTCCTCAGAGTCCCAGCGACCTATTATGAAACTGTACTTGATCGCGTAGGTCATATAGACGAAGACCTGGAACCACTCAGGGATTTAGGTATTCTCATTGACCGCGATCCGGAAGGATATCTTCTTCAGATATTCACCCGCCCTGTACAATCAAGACCCACCATGTTTTTTGAAATTATTCAACGCAAAGGCGCGCGTTCTTTTGGTAAGGGAAATTTTAAAGCTCTGTTTGAAGCGATTGAAAGGGAGCAGGAACTGAGAGGAACATTGTAGTGAATAGTGAGTGGTGAATGGTGAGTGGTGAGACGTGAATTGTTACTCTTAATTTTCTATGTGACTACCTATGTGTTCTATGTGTCTATGTGGTTCATTTTTTCTCGTCATGCTAGAAATATAATGTATCTGTAATAATCACTATTGAATAAGCTGAACAAATCTTAATAAATCTTATTTTTTCTTAACAAATCTGCGTCCAAAAATTTAAAATTCACAATTGAACACTCCACTTGTAAACCCCATTCCCGAAACCGATCCTTCAATTACGGAACTTGTAAAATTCTATAACGAAACATTAGGTTTCTGTCCCAATAGTGTCCGCACGATGCAGATCAGGCCTCATCTTGCTGAAGCATTTATAAATTTAAATAAAGCTGTGATGGAAAATCATGGCCGCGTGACAAGTGCATTGAAAAGATTGATTGCCTATATCTCAAGCTACACCACCGGATGTCAATATTGCCAGGCACATGGAATCAGAGCAGCTGAACGATATGGCGCATCAGAAGATCAGTTGCTTCATATCTGGGATTACAAAACACATACTTCTTTTTCAGAAGCCGAAAGAGCTGCTTTGGATTTTTCTGTCGCAGCTTCATCAGTTCCAAATGCTGTTGATGATACAATAGCGGAAAATCTCCGGCAGTATTGGGATGATGGCGAAATCGTTGAAATCACCGGAGTCATTGCACTCTTCGGTTTTCTCAATCGATGGAATGATTCAATGGGAACAACTATCGAACAAGGCGCAATAGCTTCTGGTCTGCAGCATTTGTCTACTCATGGTTGGACCGGTGGAAAGCATTTGAGAAACAAATCTTAATACCAACATCGAAATCAATACGCAAATGTTTACGTCGTGAGTCCGGCATCCGGCATCCATTAATCCGGCATCCAAAAAATATGCAATCCTTAAGTAAATAAATGAAAATTAAAAAGAGATGGTACATTCTCATTGGCTTCATTCTCCTCATGGGTTTTATGTCCTTACCTGAAATATTCCATGTCAACGAAGGTGAAAGCGAATCAATAGGTAGCGTCAGGAATGGCAAATTGAAAAATGGCTGGCTGATGCCCTACAAAGGTGTAAACTTTCGCTACTTCAGCCCATTCAGCTACTACATTCTCAACAATGGTTATGTCAATTCATCAGTGTATGCAACTCTCATCGATGCTTACAAAACATGCGAGACAACATGCTTCGGTAAAAAATTCAGACTGATGGAATGCACCGGAAAACATGGTGGCCGCATGCTGATCCACTGGACACATCAAAATGGAACAAGTGTAGATTTCATGGTCCCGGTGATGAGAGGTGATGAATCCGGCAGCTGGATCAACAGGCTTGGCATGCTTCATTATCTTCTCAAATTCAATGAATATGGCCAATCTTCTTTTGGCCACAAAACAGTCATCGATTTTGAAACGATGGCCAGACATATCATCGCTATTGACGATGCAGCTAAAGAGCATGGATTACGGATCCGTAAAATTCTATTCAACGAATATATGCACGGTGAATTATTTGCAACACCATCAGGAAAAATATTAGAAGAAAGACATTTAAATTTTATTCCTCATCTAAATAATCTGATCAACATGGTACATGACGATCATTATCATATTGACTTTGAGTTTGCAGAGAGGTGAGAGGAGTGAGAGAAGTGAGAGGAGTGAGAGAAGTGAGAGAAGTGAGAGAAGTGAGAAAGTAAGAATTAATTGAGAACACATTTTTTGGTGGCCACTCACGTTTCACGACTCACGTTTCACGTCAAACAGTCTCCGTATAATCAAGATCCGCATCAAACGTCTCCTTCATCTTCCAAAGGGACAGAAATGAAATAGCAGACAGGATCACGGCCATGACCATCCCTGCATGCAATATATTTCCGGAAAATGTTTTGTCTCTGAAAAACTGGTACATGATGATGATCAGCGGAAGTGATCCGCGTACGAAATTAGGAACCGTAGTTGTCACTGTAGATCTGATATTCGTTCCAAATTGTTCGGCGGCAATGGTCACAAATATGACCCAATATCCGACTGAAAAACCCATCACTGTGCATATCAAATAAAAAGTCGAATTAGATATCCCGTACGCATTGAGATAGATAAAAATCATAAGGAGGTTCATCGAAAGGAATATCGCCATTACTTTTTTCCTGCTTTTCAAATATTGACTGAGCAAACCAGTCGTAATATCCCCAAGCACCAAACCAAAATAAGTCCATGCAATAGCTTTCCCTGCGGTAATCGCAGCAGCATCCTGTACACCAAGAAATTTTGCAAATTCAGGTGCGAAAGTCACTAACACACCGACATGAAACCATAAGGGTATGCCGATAAGAATGCAGCGCAAATATTTAGAAAGCCTTTTCCAGTCCGTAAACAAAGAAATAAACTTGCCTCTGCCTGCATCTGTTTGCTCCAGTTGCTTATACAAATGAGATTCGCGTACACTGAGTCGCAGGATTAACAATAATAAGCCAAGCACTCCCCCTGCAAAATAACATAACCTCCAATCACCGAGCGTCTGGTATACAAGATTTGCAACGATAGCACCAAATAACCCAACGGATGCAACGATCATCGTCCCATATCCTCGCTTAGTCTTTGGAAGTGATTCAGTGACTAATGTGATACCGGCTCCTAATTCTCCCGCAAGCCCTATTCCGGCTACCAGGCGACAAATAGCATAAGCTTCCACAGATTGCACCATCCCATTCGCAATGTTTGCCAAAGAGTAAAGAATGATGGAACCAAAGAGGACAGACAATCGTCCTTTCTTGTCACCAAGTATTCCCCAGAAAATTCCACCCAGCAACATGCCATACATCTGCATGCTGATCAGAAACTCACCCTGATCTCTGTTGGCCTCCCCTATAATGCCAAGATCCGTTAGACTTGCCTTCCGTACGATACCAAACAAGAGTATATCATAGATATCAACAAAATAGCCCAGTGCAGCAACAATGACGATTGGCGTCAAGAGCCTTGTAGAAACAGGTTTTACTTCTTGCATTTCCAAACTTGATGTAGGTTAATGGTCAGATACATTTCAACGACTCCGAAAAGTATAATTTCAAAATGGAATTAACGAAAGCAACTCCTCCTTGGTTGCTGAGCTGTCGAACGAGGACAAGAATGGCAGGTCGAAGCATCAGGGGGCCGGAGGGTAAAATGAGAAGCCTTTCCAACACAGATAATCAATCCCCTGTAATCAACGCGGAAATCTTCCACTTGCCTGACGATTCTTTATAGAGAAAAAGTCGAGGACCCATAAGATTATATACAAATCTCCAGTTTACCCAGCCTTTTTTATCCTTTCCATAAGTTTCAATCTTATACCATTCAGGTTCTCCCAATCCATTTGAACCTGAAGTTATTTGCAATCCTTGCTTAGTGTCGGTCATAAATCGAATGATGTCATATGACAATTGAGCTACAACTTCACCTTTGATATTCGGCTTAGATCTGAGATTCACATTTTTACCGGTGATGACACCCATGTCATAATAGTCATCTTCAATACTAAGATCAAGAGCATAGGTATAGGGAAATACAAATTGAAATTTTCCTGAATGGTCAGCCGTATCATGTAGAAATACGCCTCCCATTTCTACCGTCCGCATAACAATACGCCAAAAATCAGAAGAATCATTATCCACATCCCAGTTCTTAATAAAGGACTCCTTGTTCAAATCACTATCCACACTGCTCTCCGCATCATCTGCAAGTGACTTCATGACCCAGGTCTGATCACGGTCGGCAACAGCTTTCTTCAGATCAGTGACGAAGGCCAAAAGTGAAGGGTCCGTATTTGTTTCATCTCTTGGCGGATATGGTTTTTGTTGCGCGGAAACTGCCTGTATCAACAGCCAACTGATCACGATCACAAAATATTTTTTCATAAAACTTGTGCTTTCTTTTTACTTAAAGTAAAGTACCAATATAAAGGAATTCCGATACATGTCAGCAGTATACCAAACAGTGAATTGATAATAATGGATCTGCCGGCTATATAATTATTGACGTCATTGAATAAGGTAATGGTAAGAAAGAAAAGTGTAAAAAGTACAAATACACCCGGCACAATCGGATAACCCCATACTTTATATGGTCGATTGGCCTCAGGCAATTTTCTCCTCAATACAAATAGTCCAAATGCGCTCATTCCATAAAAAAGATAGCTCACAAAAATGAGCATATCGGTAAGGGTGTCAAAGGAACCACTCAACACTAACAAAGAAGTCCAGATGCCTTGTATCCATATTGCATTTGAAGGTGTAGTGTACTTCGGGTGAACCCGGCCTAATGATTTGAAGAACTGTCCATCAGCAGCCATTGCATAAGTAACCCTGGCCGTAGCAAGAACATTGCTGTGTGTAGTACCAAAAGTAGAAAGGATGACGATCAATGCAATGATACCCCCGCCTATACTTCCAAAAGCAATCTTCATTGCATCAGAAGCTACCATTGATGAGGTAGCCATCGTATCGATAGGAAGCATGTAGAGAAAGGCCAGGTTAATCAAAACATAAATGAGGATGCATAATAAAACACCAATCAATAAACTCTTCGGAATATTTCTCTGTGGATTTTTTACTTCTCCCGCTACAAAACCTATATTATTCCATCCATCATAACCCCAGAATGCACCGGATGTCGCTGCTACTATTGCACCCAACAAAGCCCAGCCTTGTGGATTTATCGAAGTGGAATGTTGGAAAAAATTAGAACTATGACCATCTCCAGAAAAAATTAATCCAATGACTATCAATCCAATCGCAGCTATTTTCAAAATCGTAATGATCACACCCAGATTCCCTCCCAATTTTGAACTCCTGCTGTTGACATAACTGAGAAGTACCACAACAAAAATGGTCACGCCCTTCACACCGATATTTTCCAAAGGAAAAATGTGTCCGATGAAAGGAATAAACAAGTCAATAGATTTCTCCAGCTCCATTGAAAATCGAGGAAGGTGAACAAAGTATTCCACGTACGTCCCCAGCACATATGCGATGGATGCTATCCCCGCTGTATTAAAAACTGCGAATGCCGCCCAGCCATAGAGGAAGGCAATAAAATCACCATACATCTTCTGAAAAAATACATACTGCCCACCCGTCTGCGGAAACATTGTTGCCACTTCGGCATTACTCAAAGCACCAAACAGCGTTATGATCCCCGCCCCGATCCAGACAGCAATCAATAATTGAGGCGACCCCAATTGAGCAGCCATACTTGCCGGCTTCATAAATATCCCTGAACCTATGATACTGCCGATGACAATGGACACACAAGCCCAAAGGCCAAAGGATTCTTTTAATTTCATATGGCCGCCAATGTAAGAAAAGTAAGAATGTAAGACAGTAAGATGTTGTTTCTTTCGCAAATCTGAAATTTGCAGACGCACAAGCTTAGGCAAAGCCTAAGCTTAACGTAATGTGTTTTTAATGCAAGCGTTGCTTGCATTAAAAAATTATCAAAAAATATTAAAAAAATGAATCGTTAAGCTTAGGCTGTGCCTAAGCTTGTGCGTCAGCAAAACTCCGTTTTGTGTAAATGCGTTTTTGTTTTTTAATCAACGAAAGTTTCCCTGATGATAGCTTTGAGATTAAGAATTGATTCTTGCGTTAGCTGACCAACAATTTTAAAGATCCTCTTCCTGTCGAGAGTCCTTATTTGATCGACCACAATCCAACTTACTTTACGCTCTATCATGACCTTTAATCGTGTGGGATACTTTTTAGACGTTGATGTTATCGGACATACAGTGACAGTTTGCAGATGCCTGTTCATTTCATCAGGAGACACAATCACACATGGTCGCGTTTTTCGGATTTCACTTCCTATCGTTGGATCCAGGTTGACGATTACAATTTGATATTGATGGAGCTGCATATTGATTATTCCCAATCGTCAGGTGATAGTACACTTTCAATCAAAAGATTATCATCAGCACTTTTCCTCATTTTTGCGAAAGCTTTATCCCAATCTTGTCTAGGCTTAGCTATGGGCTTAATAAGTATGGCTGCTTCCTCCATAATAAGCTCAACTTCGTCCTCAATCTGATACTTAGCTAAAAGCATCTTGCTTAATCGAATGCCTTTTGAATTACCAATTTTAATAATGGCGATTTTCATATTCTAAATTTTAACAAAATTACGTACTTACAATGTAATTACAAAAATAATTCTATTTTTTATCCAAATTGATTCCATTTCATAACAATTGCAGCCTACATCGAGTGCTGGAAGTCCCCTTTAGGGGATTTAGGGGCCCACTTCCTCCATCCCCACACCGATATCACTGCATATAAGACATATAACAACGCAAACAAATATCCTTCACTGCGCCAATACAATCCGGTATACAACACATCAATCACAATCCAATACACCCAATTGTGCAAATCCTTCCGCACCAAAAGTATCGTAGCCCACACCGAAAGCAATGTCAGCGATGTATCCACATATCCATATCGTGCATCCGCATAATGAATCAGCAACCAGGACAACGGATAACTCATGATGAATGCAAGAACAACAACAATCGCATGTCTTGTCCAGACCATCGTGACAATTGGCTTATTTCCTTCACCAGTTTTGGCGATCATCCAGTTCCACAAACCTATAAAACCAATCACAACATAGAAAGTCTGCAAACCAACATCCGCCATCAACCTGTAATCCGTAAAACTTTTCCAGGCGATACATGCACAACTGACAATGCCGAAGAACCAGCACAATGGCTTTTCATAACCTGCAAGAATGACATAGACAATGCCGGTGAGAAGCCCCACCCACTCTATGGCGTCCTGATGAGCTATTTGTTCGGCCAGGACACTTAGATTCACGTTAGAATGAAATATTTATCAGCCTCGCAGGATCTTATTTCGTCAGATCAAACTTGTACTGCAGGATGTAATGTATAGGATGATGGGTTTTAGGATCGCTCTGTTTGAGTATGACATCAATATCAGTTGTCTCCCCTATTTCTTTTTCAGTACTATCGAATAAAGCTTTAATCACCCCTTTCTCTCCGGGCTTAAACGTTTTATACTGTGGGTAGTCAAGTGTGGTACACTCACATGATGTGATCAGCTCGATTTCAATGGGTTGATTTCCGGTATTTGAAAACTGAAACGTCATCGCTTTCTTATCGCCTTTATGGACTGCACCCAATTCAATCATCTTCTTATCAAACGTGAGTTCGATCTTAGGATCAGTTAGTGGAACAGTTCCTTTAGTTGGAAGAAGAGGATTACCGGACTTTACTTCATTTTTTTTTTGATCGCCGAGATCAGATTTTTTGACCTCGATCGTCGTAGGCCCTGCGATGATCTTGAACTCTGTGCGTCGGTTCAATCTATGCTGTTCTTCTGTACAATCAATGCCGTTGATGCACTCGTTGAGGATTTGATTTTCACCATACCCTACGGCTTCAATACGGTTTTCCTTTATACCATGAGAGACAAGCCAGTTTTTCGCAGATTGGGCCCGGCGTTGTGAAAGTCGTTCATTATAATTATCATTTCCACGGGAGTCTGTATGTGATGAAAGTTCAATGACCATATCCGGATATTGCTTCATAAGACCCAGCAGGAATGTCAGATCCTTCTCGGACTCTGGGAGGATCTTGTCATCATCAAAATCGTAATAAATATTATTCAGACGAATCGGCTCATTCATCGTGAGTGTCTCCATACCAGCTTTATCGTCCGGCTTCTTGACCATCTTCACCGTGCGCTTGATCGTTTGATTAGCGATCATGCCCACAGTATTGATTTCAAATTCACCGGGCGCATATCCATCTTTTTCAATAAGGACTTTATATTTCTTATCCTTATCCAGACCAAATTGGGAATCATTGATTTTGTCATTAACCTGTGTTTCTGATTTACCGGTCTTTCCCTGGTTGATTTCAAATACAGTAACCTTTGCACCTAACAGCGGAACTGTCCCTTCGTAGGTACTTGTGATAAGATCGATGACAACATCGCGGATATGGAATTGATAAATATCATCACAACATGTTTTTGACTTTACAGAACGTGACAATTCATCCGGACGATTTGAAACCAGGAATCCTAATTTTCCATCTTCATTGACAGAGAAAAACATATCATCGTAAGAAGAATTATATCCCTTCCCGAGGTTCTCAACTTTGCCCCATTCCTGACCATTCCAGTCCGTCCGGAAGATGTCAAAGCCACCGATACTCGGATGACCATCAGAAGAGAAATACAATTTATTATTCAGATAAAAAGGAGTCACTTCATCACGCGGTGAGTTGATATCAGAACCGAGATTTACAGGAATATCATATTTCGTATCCGAGATCCGGTCTGCATAATAAAGATCATACCCTCCAAACCCACCGGGCATATTCGAAGAGAAAAACAAAACTTCTTTTCCAAATAGCACACCCGGTGTAGGCTGCTTTGCGATATAATTTCCATTGAGGCCCATGATCTCCTCAGGTGGTGCCCAATTATCACCTTTTGCTACACTTACGAAGATTTTGCTCTCTGTGACTTCATTCCCGGTCAGCGTAGATCTTGTAAAAAAAAGTCTTGAGCCATCAGGCGATACACTTGGATTACCTGTATGGTAACCTTCAATATTAATCTTATCCGGGAGTGCTTTTGCGGCGTCCCATCCTTCATCTTTTCCTTTATCGGACGTATAAACTTTGAAAAAATAATCACCTTCCTTGCCATCGAGCACGATCAGATCTTTGCGTCGGAATGAGGAGAAATATAATTTTCCATTGCTGGCCAGGAATGGTCCTGAGTCAGTGTACGCCGAATTGACATTCTTCCCTGCATTCTCAACAGCCAGATCTATAGGAGGTTTTGATTGCATGGCCAATTGAATGCCTGCCACTTCATTATCTGCAAGCGCCAGAAGACTATCATTAGCAACTAATCCTGCATAGTGATTGAACGCATCGATCGCGTCCTGGTATTTACCATTCACCTTGAGGACCTGTGCATATTGAAATACAGCCTGAGGATATTTAACGCCCTGATCTTTTTCCACGATCTTCTGAAGCCATCTTTCGGCATGTGCAAAATCACGGATCCTGACATTGAGATCGGCGATCTTCACAGCAGTCTCCGGATCACGCGTTTCCTTATACGCATTTTCATACCACTCCAATGCCGTATAATAGTCCGGAATAGCCATGCTTTTTTCTGCTGTCTCCAGCATCATTTTGACAGGCACCTCATCAAGAGGTTGCGCAGATAACTTTAATCCTAAAGTCATCAACGAAATAAAAAAAATAAATCTGCTCAACTTCATAATTAGAATCTTGGACAAAATATAATTGGATCCGGTTTCGGCCTTTTATAGACTTTACCTATGTACTGGGCGGCCAATTCGAAACCACCTACTGTACCACTTGCGGCTGACAATGGTGAAATGTTGACATCATAGCCCAGCATCACATTGATGCCTTTGATATCAGCACCAAGCATTACCTGGATAGCGTCACCTATGCCGGCGCCACTACGATAACCTAGCCCTCCTTTGAGGACGATTTCTCTTTCTTTGCTGTATAAATAATCAAGAAGGCCCTGAACAACGATTGTATTCTCAGGTGTCTTCATCACTTTCTGGAAACTGATATTGGGTGAGAACCTGATTTTGTTTGACATCACTCTTGACAATCCGGCTTGAGCAAAAACGCGGGGGAATAATCTGTAATCCCCACCTTGCTTTAAAGCTGACCAGTCAGGCCTTCCAAATTTATCTGCTGAAAAACCGATATAGAATTCATCGGTCTTGTTGTATTTGCTTGAATAGCGTATCCCGCCGACATGATCAAGAAATCCTTTTTTCATATTATCCACAATGGCAAGATCCATGGAAGTTCCGCCTGGTCCTAATAGTAACTGATCTTCGAAGACGAGATCCTGTGAATTTTTTACCTGGCGCTGTACAGCACCTGTCTGGTAGGCTATCGATAAGACATTTGTTCCTTTTTTATTCAACGCAAGGTGGTAAGCAGCACTCACTTTGAACGAAGATTGTGTCAATCCGCCAGTACCAGATTTGTCCGAATAAAAAAAGACACCCACTCCGACCCAGTCTGTTTTCTTAAATCCTCTGATCACAGGAGCATCGATAGAGAATGTCGGTGTCATGAAGGCAGCGCTTCCGATCACACTTCTGTATTGATCCCTGTATAAACCTGACAAGCGATATGACCCATAGAATGCTCCCGTATTGGCCGGATTGAAGGCCAGAGGAGTCATATTCTTAAGGGTGAAATGGATATCCTGGCTTTTGGCAGGGCTAAGAAGGAGGACCAGAATCAAGGCACTCAAGACCCGCAAAGTTTGTCGATGTATCATCATATTATCTATAAGCGATCTTTCAACCGGTTTTATGATCTAATTTGCCTGCAAAATATCAATAATTAACGTTTTTCTATCCGGATGTCGTTTAAAGGCCAAATTATATCCACCGATCGTCGCAGGAAGCTGAGTCTGATGCTCAGTTTGCTTCTGTTTCTTTCTTTTTCAGGTGCTGCGCAAAAGGACACGCTTAAGTTTTGGGACATCCCGCCTTCCTTTCATCCGGGCCGGTATTGGACAGCAGCAGGTGTAAGTGCTGCAGGTTATGGAGTCGCTCTGATCAGTCTCAATGAGCTCTGGTACAAGCAATATCCGCGCACATCGTTTCATTTCTTCAATGACGCTGAGGAATGGCAACAAATGGACAAGGCCGGACACCTCTTTTCGGCCTATTTCGAAGCGGACTGGACGCATGGCATAGTACAATGGACGGGTGTGAAACGAAAGCCATCAATCTGGGCCGGCGCTCTGGTAGGCATCGGTCTCCAGGCTACATTGGAAATTTTCGATGGCTTTTCATCAAAATGGGGTTTTTCCATTTCCGATTTCACAACCAACATCGCAGGTAGTGCATTGTGGGCTACGCAGGAATTTGCCTGGGACGAACAACGGATAAGAGTGAAAGTCTCCTCAACCTATCGCACTTATCCTGAAGAAATCGTTCCGGGAGATCCATCAGGTTCCACTACGTTGAAAACAAGAACGGATGATCTTTTTGGAAAAAATATTTTACAATCCTTTCTCAAAGATTACAATGCACAGACGGTTTGGCTTTCTGTTAATATTCATTCCTTCCTGCCTGAAGAAAGTAAATTTCCAAAATGGTTAAATGTTGCCTTTGGATATGGAGCAGAAAATATGTTTGGAGGTTTTGAAAACAAATGGAAGATCGATGGCACAGAATATGAATTGTCAAATAATAGGTATCCGCGTTACCGCCAGCTTTTTATCTCGCCTGATATCGATCTGAGTAAAATAAAAATCAAGAGCAAGCCATTGAAAGCTTTAGTATGTATGGCTAATATTTTTAAAATTCCTGCACCAGCTTTGGAGATTAATGGGAAAGGTGGAGTGAAGTGGAAGTGGATGTACTATTAGGGAGTAACGAATAACGAGTAACGAATAACGAATAGTAAAAATTTGTTCGTTCTTTTAAACTACGAACAACTTTTTTCGATTCACAATTATTTTAATTGTTTGATAGAATAAAAATTCGCTAATTGCACTACTGATACTCGATATTCGTTATTCGTTAATCGTTACTTTTTCGGATACTCCTTATCCTTCCAGTACCACCAGTTTAATTTTTCTTTATCATGTTTCTTCTCAGTGACAAAATAAACGGCGCAGCGAAAAGTATAAAGCATGCATATGTCATGTGTCATGCCGGTGATGGTATTTAACTGAGCATACAATTTTGCAGGATTTTTCCCTTTCAATTCCGCTACATTTCTAAATCCCATATCCCATAGATCAAGCGCACATGCTTTGCCAATGCCAGGGATGACCTGAAAGGATTTGAGTGTTTCTGGTTTGGATGATTGATTTGACACGAGGTAAATTTATAGAAAATGGTAGGATGCCGGATTAAGAGATACCGGATGCCGGACGCGAGAAATAAAGTGAAAGGGGGCATTTCTTTTGGATAACGGATACCAGATACCGGACTCAATGAAAAATTTTACCACTTAAGAAACATAAGAAAACAGTAGTAGCCACTTAGAAAACTCCCTCTATTCCTTTCCGCCCCTTCTGTCCTTTCTACCCATTCTGCCTTTTCCGGTTTTTCTGCCTTTTCTACCCCTTCCACCTTTTCTGCCTCTTCTGCCCTTTCCGCCTCTTCTACCCCTTCTGCCTCTTCTACCTCTTCCGCCTCTTCTGCCTCTTCTACCTTTTCCGCCTTCTTAAAGTATCCACTGAAACAAATAATAAAACCCAAGCGCCCCAATAAATGTCACGGGTAATGTAAGAACCCAGGCTATAGCGATCGTCATGATCGTACTCTTCTGCAGATTCTTCACTCCTCCCATACCAACCATACTTCCGGCGATACCTGAAGAAAGTACATGTGTAGTACTCACAGGCAATCCATATCCACTGCTCAATCCTATTGTAGCCGCAGCAACCAATTCCGCGATTGCTCCCTGTGCATACGTTAAATGAGTCTTGCCGATTTTCTCCCCTATCGTCACTACGATTCTCTTCCATCCGATCATCGTACCAAAGCCTAGTGAAAGAGATATCAACAGAATGGCTTCAAGCGGCGCATAATCTGTAAAATCCTTCAACATTGAAAATCCCCGTTTAAATTCTTTTTTTTGATCTGCCTCCGGAAGAAATTCAGGATCATTCAGTAACGGTTTTATCTTCTTAGAAAATGCCTGAATCGTTTTACGCGTTTTAACCCGCTCACCTTTTTCTTTGCTGATCAAAAGAGGAATTTCTGACTCGAGTTCATCCAGAGAAGACAACGCTTCATGATGAGGATCAAATATTCCATCCACTTTGTATTGTTTCGTGGCCTCCCTCATGGTCGTGATCGCTAGCTCCAACTTTTCCATCTTAATTTCCGGATTGAGCGCATAATATCCGGGCAACATCGCCAGCAATACAATCATCATGATCCCGACACCTTTCTGTCCATCATTGTTACCGTGAAAAAAACTAACCAGTGTGCATGTGGATAATAATATAAAACGTATCCAAAGCGGAGGTGGCTGGTTATTATTCTGCGATGGGTCTTTAAATATCGCTTTGTTTTTGATAAATGTTTTAAAGAGAAATAAAAGAAGTATCACTAATGAAAAACCAAATGCCGGCGATAATAAAAGGGACAATCCGATTTCCTGCGCCTTATGCCAGTTGACCCCATGTCCGCCATGCACCCAGAAGAAACCCATACCGGCTCCCAAAATCGAGCCAATCATCGTATGCGAACTGGAACAAGGGATGCCCAGAAACCATGTAGCGATGTTCCACGAAATAGCTGTAAGTAATACAGCAAAAACAATAGTTATATTTTCTCCCTGCGACATAGTCATCATTTCAGCGACAGGCAGAAGATTCATAATACTCATCGCGACAGCTATGCCTCCAAGCCATACACCAAGAAAATTCCAACTGCCTGACCATATCACGGCAGTCAATGGCTTGAGCGATTTCGTATAGATTACAGTTGCTACAGCATTGGCAGTATCATGGAATCCATTGACAAATTCAAAAGCACAAACCGCTATAATCGCGAGAATTAAAAAAATAAGATTTGTAGTAGAAAGTTCAGCTAGCGCCTGTTGTAGCATAAGGAGGTTGGTCTTTAAGAAATAGCAGTCGCCGTAAATTATTGAGTTCAATTGAAACTGCGGCATCCAGATCCAAACCTTTATATAAAAAATTAGTATCTGAATTCGCAGCAAAGTTACCTCAACCTTTCATGAGTATCGATTACCATATTCAAGATATTGTTAATTCGGTATATGAAACAGGATTGTTTGTTTACATAGAATTAACATTGGAGGTGAGTAGTGAATGGTGAATAGTGAGTGAATATCGAACAATGCGTTGATCCTGCCATACGAAATCATGATGCGCAAGTAAAAAAATGATTGTGGAACTGAATACCTCTTACTGAATACCCAATTACAGAAACTCCCTGTTCGCAGGGTCATTGTAAGTCTCCTCCCCCTCCCATTTCGCAATGACAGCGGATGCAAGACAATTGCCAATCAGGTTGACACTGGTCCTGCCCATATCCATGAGGGCATCGATACCGAGAATAAGAAATATAGGCTCTATTGGCAAACCAAACGAAGTAGCAGTGGCCATAAGAATAACAAGTGAAGCTCTGGGTACGCCCGCGATGCCTTTGGTCGTGAGCATCAACGTGAGCACGATAATAATCTGCTGCCCTACTGGCAAATGAATACCTGCAGCCTGGGCAACAAATATCGTGGCCAACGCCAAATACAACGTAGAGCCATCCAGATTGAAACTATAGCCGGCCGGAAGAACGAATGCCACTACTTTTCTAGGCACCCCGAATCGTTCCATATTCTCCAGCGCTTTTGGCAAAGCAGCCTCAGAACTTGTAGTTGAGAATGCAATCGTCGCAGGTTCGAGAACAGCATTGAAGAATTTTTTCAAAGGGAGCTTGATTAATAATGCTACCGGAAGGAAAACAAGAACAATGAATGAAAACAATGCAACATAAAGTGTGGCGAGTAACTGAAACAGATTGCCAAGAATGCCAAATCCCATATGCCCGACTGTGTACGCTATCGCACATCCTACCGCAAACGGAGCGAAATACATCACCACATTTGTGAACTTAAACATCACTTCCGTAAGGCTTTCACAAAATTTAAGCATCGTTTGCTTATGGGGTTCTTTCACCATCGCCAAACCCAGCGCGAAGAAAATACTGAAAACCACAATTTGTAATACTTGTCCGTCAGCAATGGACTTGGCAATATTCTCCGGAAAAATATGAAGGACCGTTTCCTGCCAACCTGTAGGCGGGGGAATATCGAGTGTCTTTGTGTCATCATGTGGTGGCATGACGATACCAACACCTGCTTTACTGATATTAATCGCAAGCAATCCGATGAATAATGCCACTGTAGTCGCCAATTCAAAATACAGAATTGATTTCCATCCCATGCGTCCTACTTGCTTAAGATTTGGATGCCCTGCGATACCTACAACAAGAGTCCCGAAAATCAAGGGCGCTATAATTGTCTTGATCAGCTTAAGGAATATCTTACTCACTACATTCAGCTCTGTCGCTACGACAGGAAAATCATATCCGAACTCTGCTCCGATCACCATGCTAAAAAGAATCCAACTCGTAAGACTCTTTCTCTTCCAGACGAGATAACCTATTCCAGAGATTGCTATCCACCGAAAAAGGGCTGTCATGACTAGTCCGATTGAGAATATATCCAAAGCAGAAATTGTCGCTATCAACGCAGCAATGACAATAATTCCATAGATAAAAATCGGATGACGATGATTGGTTTCCATCTATATTTAATAAAGAAGCATGATACAAATGATTTGCTCAAGGTATCATTTTTTGTCACGTATTTGTACCCAAATGGTGCAAAATAGTGAATCGAAAACCTGTTCTGAGACTCTCATATTCAATGCCTTAGGACATCGTGGCACGACTAGTCGTGCCACGATGTCCTAAGAGGCCACTTTCCCATAGGGAAAATTCACGAATTTATTTCACCACCGAAGACGCCAACTGAACATCAGCGTACTTCCATGCCTCCCTGAATTTTTCTTCAGTTTCTTTCGCCTTGTCCATTTGATTTGAATCTTCGTACGCTTGTCTCAAACCATTGAGCGCCCAACCATTTCGCGGAAAATGTTTCAGGTCTTCGGTATAGACAGTGATGGCCTCTGCCGGTTTTTTAGCTTCAAGAAGTACCGCCCCGAGGTAATGTCGAATAGAGAAAAACCAATCTGGTGGTTCCTGGTAAAGAAGTTGATCTTCAATAGCTACTGCAGCGCGAAGCAACCTTATGCTTTCATCATATTTACCCTGCTTAGCCAGGAGATTACCTTCAAGTGTTTTTTGCGCGATATCAAGGATTTGAAACATCGTGTTGAAGCCCCATATTTTGATCTGCTTAAATGAATCAATTGATGCGATCGCTTTTAATGCAGTTAGTTCAATTTTTGCATTTTCCAAATCATTCGTACCAACATAAGCCATTCCTCTAGCATAATGATATATTCCCGTCGGATACGTCAATGATAGATCTGGTGGCCCTTCGTGCAATATATCCTGCCATTTTCCAAACTTAACCCGGATGAAATATGGAATTGAATTCATATGCTGCAGTCCGAGCATATTGTGATCAAACATAGCTTTGGTATTGGTCTGATCTGCCAATTTATACGCTGCTTTAATTGCCCAATTACTTTCGCCTCCGAGTGTCGCACAACCAGCCAGAAAATGATAATTGTGCGGATAATACGTGACCGGATAAGCTCCCTGTGCATGACATTGTGTGACGTAATTGCTATCCAGTTCCACAGCTTTGATATTATCTATCGCGCCCTGATGATAATCACCAGTGTGTATGTAAATGTGAGACGGCATATGGACTAGGTGTCCTGAATTTGGGACAAGTCCATCATCAAATAACTTACAACTTACAAGTGCTTTTTCAGGTGTCTTCGATGCCTCCATTGCATGAATATAAAAATGATTACCTCCGGGATGTTTAGGATTGATCTTAATGGCGGATTCAATGGCATTGACAATTTCCGGGGTCCATGGCATCGGATTACCGGCATGATCATAAAGATCCCATGGATGCATATCCATGAGCGACTCAGCATACATGGCTGCGATGTCAACGTCAGTGGGATATTGCTTATGCACTTCTTTCATAGCCACCATATAAAGGCTATCCAGTGGCCTCCTGTATTGCACAGGATTTTCAATATATCGTTCTGCCATGGCTTTGATGAGAGCCTTTTCTTTTGGCGTCGCATTGCCTGAAAGTTTAATGGCTTTTTGGATGGCATTATATGCACGGATATAATTATCAGCCTCCATTCCCGCATTATAATTTGGTCCAAGCACATATGCATAACCCCAGTAACACATGGCACATGTCGTATCAATACGTGTGGCTTCAAAAAATGACCTGCCCGCTTCAGCATGATTGAATGCGTATGAGAGTAACAATCCCTGATTGAAATATTTTTGTGCTTCAGGTTTCTTCGTGGTGATCGGATAATTCAGAATATCCATTCCAGCCCAAAGGGGTGCTTTCGTCTTCATTTTATACCACTCTGCATCTGTCAGAGGAGGTGCGCACATGATCTGTGGACGTGCCGTCATATCCTCCTGATGTACAACGGCTGCTTTTCTACATGAACTGATGAGAAAAAAAGAGACGAATAGCAATAAGTATTTCATGATGTAGATTAATTTGGCTACTAAAGAAAATTAAAGATATCGAATCAGGTGAAAACAACCTTGCAGTCAGAGACTGCTTATCTATGTATTTCGCAATGGTTCGAGATCAGGATATTGAATCGAAGTTGATAAACTTCGATCAGCGTGGAAAAAGAAAACAAAACGTATTTCATATAAAAGTACCCGGTTGCTGAGCTGCAGCACATGGTTGAGCAAAGCAGGTCGAAGTATTAGGGGATTTTGGGGCAAAAAAAATGGGACCAAAGCTCACACCCCGATCCCATTAATTCTTATAAAACGTAAAGCTTAAGAAGGCCTGCTATTGAGTTCCTCCCTCACCTTACTATGATTCTTACTGTACGTGAAATAGATAATAAAACCAATCCCCATCCATACAAAGAATCGCACCCATGTCAACCATGGTAATGAAGCCATCAGATACAGACATATAATTACACATCCTCCGCAAACAAACTGGTATGCCGGTACACGAAATTTACGCGGCATATCCGGTGCACTGCGTCGTAATAAAAATACGCCTATCGCTACAAGCACGAATGCAAACAACGTCCCGATATTCGTTAGCTCAGCAGCGGTGCCGATATTGACAGTAGCTGCAAATACGGCGACTACCAATCCAACGAGTATTGTTCCATATGCTGGCGTTCTAAATCGTTCATGTACTTTAGAAAAATTCTTACCGATCAGACCATCGCGACTCATCGAATACAATATTCGGATCTGGCCAAGTTGCATGACAAGCAATACTGTAGGCATCGTAAATGTCACACCCATCGCAATAATAAACGCTACATTATTTTCCCCTACTGCAGACAATGCTGCTACAACAGGTTTTTCATTTCCAAGAACGCTTAAGGGCACCATACCTGTAAGGACACCGGCTACTATGATGTAAAGGACCGTGCATATCAACAAAGAATATATCATACCACGTGGAAGATCCCGCTGCGGATTTTTTGCCTCTTCTGCAGTAGTACTTACAGCATCAAACCCCACATAGGCAAAGAATACAAGTGCAGCTCCCGTCATGATACCCTTCCATCCATTGGGTGCAAATGGCTCCCAATAAACATGTGGATTGAAATGAGGTAATCCAAAGGCAAGAAATAATACAATCAGGCAGAGTTTAACCACGACTAGCGTCGCATTTACACGTGCAGATTCTTTGATACCGATCACTAATAGAATAGTAACCAATAAAGTGATGATCAACGCAGGAAGATTGATGATCGCGGTGACGTGCGGAAATGCCTGCCAGACTGTTGCAAATTCAGTCTTTACCCCTTCAGTCAGTGCAACCCACTGACCACTTGGAATCTGAACCATATCCGTACCTGTAGCCGCACTTATAGCCCCTGGCAAATGAATGCCGAATCCCTCAAGGAATCTTCCAAAATACCCAGACCATCCTATAGCAACAGCAATGTTACCCACAGCATATTCCAATGCAAGGTCCCATCCGATGACCCAGGCCATCAACTCGCCAAAAGAATAATAGGAATACGTATAAGCAGAACCTGAAATAGGCACCATAGCTGCAAATTCAGCATAGCACAACGCAGCAAGTGCACATGCAAAACCCGTCACCATGAACGAAATAGTCAGTGCCGGCCCGGCTCCAAGAGCCTCATGTGTACCCACAGCCGCAACTCCCGTCAATACAAAAATCCCGGTTCCGATGATAGCTCCGATACCCAGCATCGTAAGCTCAAATACCCCTAAAGACCTTTTCAGCGTAGATGCAGCCGCCTGGGCCATAAGGTCTTCATGTCTCTTTTTTGCAAATAATTGACTTTTCATTTAATTGTTTTGATGAATGAATCGAATGACAAATTAAAGCCCTAAGCAGGGTTACCCAAACAGGATATTATTCGTTCGGTGCGTCAAAATAGAGATATTGACGAGTTCATTCAATTTAATTTTGATTTTTTCGATGACCCGTTATCTTTTTTAGAAGAAAAAGAGGGCTTTAGCCTGCAGGGAGGCTCAATGAAGACTTAATCCTAATTGAAATTTAATATTGAAATACCTACATTAAATAATGGCTTTCAAAATTCTTGAGATGGTCTTCCCATCACCCATGGTATAGAAATGTATACAGGGTACACCTTCCTTTATCAGTTCTTTACACTGCTGTATGGTCCATTCAATACCGATTTCAAGGACACCTGCATCTGTCTGTGCTTTATTGACTTCCCGCACCAATTCATCAGGCATATTGACAAAAAACTTCCTTGGTAAAGCTGCAAGCTGATATCTCTTGGTCAACGGCTTTATACCCGGTACAATAGGTACTTTTATTCCTGTAGCTCTGCAATTTTTGACGTATTCAAAAAATTTCTGATTGTCGAAATACATCTGGGTGACTATATAGTCCCCGCCAGCCTTGATTTTCTCTGCTGTATGAAGTAAATCATTATCCATATTGGGCGCCTCAAAATGCTTTTCAGGATACCCTGCCACGCCGATACAGAAATCAGTTTTATTTCCTTTTTCAATATTTGCATCCAGGTATTTGCCCATGTTCATATCATTGATCTGCTTCACCAGGTCAATAGCATAGGCATGGCCGCCTGGCGTGAAATTGAACTTCTCTTCAAAGGTCATAGCATCACCCCGCAGTGCCAACACATTCTTTATATCAAGGAAATTGAGGTCAATCAGCGCGTTCTCTGTGTCTTCTTTGGTAAATCCTCCACAGATAAGATGGGGCACGGCTTCAACACCGTATTTGTGCATTATCGCAGCACATATCCCAACAGTTCCGGGTCTTTTACGGATTGCCGTCTTCTCGTAATACCCGCTTTCATGCTTGGTATAGACAAACTCTTCCCGATGATAAGTGACATCGATAAATGGTGGTTTGAATTCCATCAGCAAGTCAAGCATCTTAAAGATATCAGACATGCTGCCCCCTTTGAGCGGAGGAAGGATCTCGAAAGACATGTGTGTCTTTCCCGGGTTTTGGGTAAAAAAATCTGTGACTTTCATTGAAAAGGTCGGCTAAGGTAGTCCACCTTGCATAAACGACAAAACCCCGAACCATTGTCCGGGGTATTCATCTTTGCGGACTTTCGTCAACGCTTGTTCAGGATCAACATTGTTTTTGTCAGTTGGAAATCACCAAAACGGAGTGTGTAGTAATACAAACCGGCGGGCCAACGTTCGTTCGTTATCTTATACTGCTGCTTTCCGGCGCCAAATTCACGAGTGATACTCGTCATTTCAACCCCAAGCGCATTGGTTATACTTATCGTTACATCACCTTTCTCAGGCAATTCAAATGGAATGATTGTTTCTTCTTCCCATGGATTAGGTCTGTTTTGATGCAGTTCGATTTCATCTCCTGTAGATTGTGCATTTTCAGCTTTCCAGTCAAGGGATAAATTGTAGGATTCCTGGCTTCCGTCATAAAGTTCAGATGCCATGAATGATCTGTCCATTGTGACCATTTCACTGATCATACCAGATTTCAAAGCTTCAGCGTGAATCGTCATCACACCGGCAGAAGGAATCGCATCTTTGGATGTCCAGGAGCAACGAAGTGTATTGCCATCCAAAAACCACATCTCTTCATTCATCCCCGATGCAAGAGGGAAGATGCTCTCAACTTTCAGACCATCAAACTTAAGGGCCCATTGTCCGCCAAAAACGTTCTTACCAAAATCACTCAGGTCAAGTGTGATGTCAAACTGATCTCCGGCATTGACAAATTTATCAACAACTGAGAATGAAGCAGATTTTTCACTCCGTGGTGTCAGCCCATTGAGATGTGCATTCACTGACTGGTTGAGGTCACCAATCTTCACACCGACGAAATCCTCTATGCGTCCTGTGCTGTCAACCTGGAATGAACTTGATTCTTCAAATGGCCATGGATTGTAAGGATCACTGAATACATAATGCTTCGGAATGAATCTCCATGATTTATTATCAGGAAATGAATTCGTGCGACCTAAAATAAGTTTCCTGATTTCAACGAGATCGATGGCTGATATTTTACCGCTATTGTTTGCATCGGCAGCTATCATCTGGTATGGAGTTGTCAGCAGTTCAACACCTAATATATGTTGCTGCAATTTTAAAAGGTCAATCGTTGAAACACCGTTGCGTGGATTATCATCGCGTGCAGCTTCAAGTGAATACATCGTGCCTGCAGGTATCACGGGGAAATTAAATGTTCCGTCATCTGTAGTCGTGAAAGAAGAGAATACCTGGCCAGCCTGCATCAGCTTGACACCTACATTTGCGACTGTTGTTTCCTGCTGAGGTGTAGCCACTACTCCACTCACCCCACCTGAAGGAAGCCCGCAGACGCCTGTTGGGTCAGTAAATACAATTGTCGTCTGACAATAATCTTTATTATTCCAATTGTCCCACACCCAGATATTGATAGGTATCTGTGCACCGAGTGCTACGATATCTGCGCAAGTGAATAATCGACTTGGCTGATACACAGTTCCTGAAAATGAATACCTCAGTTGCTCTTTCGGTGTACAATTGTCAAAGCTGCTTGCATTAAAGTCTTTTGCCCAAATCGTGATATTACCTGTTGATGGCATTGGCACTGTGCTCAATCCATTGATGCAGACAGGTGTTGGTTGTTTGCAGTCTTCAAGTCTTACTTTGTCTTCGCAAGTCGTGATGTTACCACAACCACTTCGTACTGACCAAAGGATCCTGTAATATTCCTGTGGTTTAGCAGGATCGTTGTAAGCTAGTCCATATTTTTTCAACGAAATCGTAGGACTTTGTGCTGTATTTAATACCAGATCAAATGTTCCATCAGGATTCATGACCACATCTGTCGAAGCTACTCCGATGATAGGTGTCGAACTTCCGGGAAGATAAATCTTGACATCATAAGTCACATCACTCGAACAAATATCTTCGATGTGCTTGGAATAATTCAGGTGAACATAACATGATGTCTGGAATGCAGGATCAACTACAGGTGTAAGTTCAGGATCAGATGTACAGAATACTTTGACATCACCGGTACAATCTGTGAATATGGCACCTGCTGTATCCTTAATCTTAACGATTTGCTCATAATTCCATAAACCCGCTCCTGTCAGAGAATTATACTGACACCAATCGACAACCGTCCACGTACGAATAATCTTCACACAGAAGCCGGCTACATGCTCAAATCTTTGTTCTTTGAGGCTAATGCCTACCGTAGCACAAGCATCATTTAAGATAATCGGCTCAATCGTATCTGCTATCCCACAATGTGTCAATTCAATATCGGCAGGCCAAACGACATCATCAGTCGGATCATCCGGATTGTTAGAATTGATGTAGAAAGGATCATAATTGATCACCCAGATACGCTGTGTACAGAAACCGACTTTTCCACCCGGATCAGTAGCTATGAATCTGCGTTCGATCAGTTTAACTGCACCCGGAGGAGCATCACCAGGAAGATCATCGCCACTGCAATCATTGAATACTGTCACTCTGATCTCAAGATCAAGGTTACAATTGTCTGTTACATATCCATCCAATCCCCATGTGTGCGGTTGTGGTATGTGCGTATTGCCCGGATCATTGATGATGATCGGTTGACGTGCACTTTCTGGATTTTCAAAACCATTGACCACTGTTCCAAATGTCCTGTCGCTCAGATCTTTTAATTGATCAGGATCAAACCAATATTTACAGCTCACTGAAATGTCAGGAGGACATGTGACAGTCGGTGATACTTTATCCTGCACAGCGACCTGGACCATGCAATAATTCACATTGCCATGCTGATCCATTACTTCAAGCTGAACAAGTACATAATCCTGACCTGCATCGCAGCATGAGAATGGTACATATTCGTTGTAATTAAGCCCTCTGTCAAAATTATCTACATGTCCATCAGGATGATGATCGTGTCCGGTACCTGTCCAGTCAAAATCAATACAACTATCCATACGTCGTGCACGGAAAGTCACAGGACCACAATAATCAAAACTGCCATCGTCAAGTGTTCTCGCAGGCAATAAACCTACACCCATAGGATCCGTATTATTGATCGCTATGACAGTGTGCAGATCACAATATGCGACAGGCGGTGTATTGTCAAACAAATCAATTGTCGTCGCGCATGTTGAAAAATTACCACAATCATCACGTACTTCCCACACAACATGATATTCACCTAAACCTAATGGAGGCAGAATAAATTCGCCATTGACAGGAACGATGATGACATTATTGAAACTCAACTTGTATGTGAGCGGGTATGATCCACACTCATCCACAGCAGACGGAGGTGCCAGGTGAATTGTAGCGCCACACTGACCGAAGTCAGCCGGTACTTCTATCGTGGGCGTACATGTGATGACGGGAGCTGTCGTATCTGCTACATTGATGATCTGATCACGGATGATGATCTCATTTGTATTACACCAGTTTACAAGTGTCCATTGGCGTTTTACAGCATAGGAAGATCCACAATAGGGTATGACTTTGTCCACAAAACCATAGAAGAACTGGCTACAGAAAGGTCCTGTAAGTCCTCCTATACATTCTGGATCAGGTGTCAGGTCCGGGCGTATACATGGGTTCCCGCAATAGATAGTTGTATCATTTGGAAAATGGAAATCTTCTATTGTACCTCTGCGCAGGAATAAATGTTCATCACAAGTGACACTGTGTCCGCTTGCATCTGTAGCCACCCATGTGCGTGTGATAATTCTTGAAAATTCACCATCACACATGTGGACATCCACTTCATCAGTATAGGTAAGTGTTGTCGCACCGCAATTATCGATTCCAATCACGGAATACTGATTACCACCTAGTGGTGTGACAACGGCAGTATTCGGAACAGGGAAATGTGGAATGGCCTGTGGTGTAATATTGGCAGTACATTCAAGCGTGATGTCTGAACATGTAAGTGTTGGAGGTAATTTATCTTCGATCAGAAGACGACTGCAACAATAGTTACCATTGGTTGGGTCAGTGATGCAGGCTTCAAGATATTGGTTTATCCATGGGCTTGCTTCGAGTACACCATTTTCAAACACGACATTCGGATTACTGAACGTGATGATATAATTATCAAAGCATCCATAATGATCTCCTTCGAGCAACATATCTGCAGTAATCACTGCTTCGCAATCAAATGCAACAGATATTTCTAATCCATCTTCGCATACAAGAGCACCTCCTGCTGCTTCCACGACCTGAATCTGGAATTCACACTGCGCTGAATAACCCAGTTGATCTGTGATCTGATAGACCTGTGGTGTGATCCCGATAGGAAATAGATCTCCTGACGTCAAACCTGTGCCATCCACCTGCTCTACGATCGGTTGCTGGTTACACAAGCCCTGAGGAGCCATAGGATACGTGACACCCATAGAGCATTCACCAGGTTGCAGGTACACGACGATGTCTTGTGGACAATCCATCATGAACAATCCGCCCACAAGTGAAACACCGACATTCGCATAAGCGATATTGCCCTGATCATCGGTAGCAGTGACTAATAATGTTTGTTCCGCACTTGTAAGGAAATCCCCACAACCAAATACAGTCTGACTTAAAGCAATACTTACATTATTATCACAATTGTCGGTAACACTCGTGACCACCTGATTTGGATTGATCGTTACTTCTTCGCCCTGGGCAAAAGAGATTGAAATATCATGAACAGTTAATACCGGTCTTACAGCATCAACCATGTTTATGATTTGAGTTTGTTCTACGGCATGACCACAATAATCAATGTACACCCATTTACGACCAAAATGATGTGGTGATACTTCACCCAATTCAACTGAATACAAAGTATCCATTAAATAACTGCAGGCATTCTCCGGCATATGAACTAAACCAGTGAGATTGAAATTCATCATATCCTGATCGCAAGGAATAGATATATCTCCGGGAAATGTAACCTGAGATGTAGTGTAATTGTGAATGGTGATACGCTGAGTAGATGACCGCGCATTGCCACATGGATCTGTAAGTGTCCAGATTCTATGGAAAACCGGATCACTATCACAGTTTTCAAGCGCAGTCATATCATCTTTCCAACTTATGACCACATCGTGCACATCTGCACAATTATCTGTATACACTTCAACTTTGCCGGTCAGCTTAAGATCAGTAGGATTGTCATCGCAAAGGATGACAACATCCAGTGGTGTGTAAAATATCGGCGCAAGCGTATCTATGAAACTGATGTACTGAATAGCTGTGGATACATTGCCACACAAATCGGTAGCACTCCATACGCGCTCACGTTGTCCGGTTCCATTACAGAATATCAGGCCTATGTTATTGTCTTTGTATGCAATCTCGATTTGAGAAGCAGGTGTACACTGATCTATCGCAGTAGCTCTGCCCAGTTCATCAAGATCATCTGCAAATTCGCAGCTTGTGGTAATATTCGGAGGCAATAAGATCTGTGGAGCTGTTTTATCAACTACATTAATTGTCTGCAGACAGCTATTTAAATTACCACAATCATCATATACAACCCATGTCCTTAAGAGTATACCTGTACCATTACATCCATTGAGTCCTGCAGTGTTGTCGAAATGAAGCAAATCCAAATCAGCTATTGCAGTACAATTGTCCGATATTTCAGGTGTACCCAGAACTGATGGATCTATTGAATCACCACAATTTACTTCAACAGAACTACCACAAGTGATGGTGGGAGGTGTTGTATCGATGATTCTGATATATTGTGATGCACTTGTTGAATTTCCACAAAGATCTGTTACGACCCATTTTCTCTTCAGCGTTCCAGTGTGATTGCATCCGATGACAGCCGTAAAATCATCTGTGATAACTACTGTCAATGAGCTTTCCGGTGTGCAATTGTCTGTAACAATAATATTTCCTGTCACTGATACATCCAGTGAAGATTCACAGGAAACAGTGATCGGGGCAGGAGGAGTGATGATAGGTGCCTTTGTATCAATGATGGTCAATACCTGAACACATGTACTTGCATTTCCACAAGCATCTGTTGCTTTCCAGGTACGGTATAAGTTTCCAGTATGATTGCAACCTGTGAGGTTGGCTATATTATCTGTGTATGTGATATTAATATCTGGTACAGCTGTGCAATTGTCTGTTGCTCTTGCATAGCCCTGGGCGGCAGGAGAGCGATCCGCTTCGCAGGAAATCTGGTATGATGCGGGACACTGAATTTCAGGAGCTACATGATCTACGATTTGAATGGTCTGCGTACATGTTGCAGCATTTCCACACTGGTCAGTCGCCGTCCAGACTCTATAGATGTATCCTGAGCCATTGCACTGACCGGCCTGGCTAAGATCATCTTTGTATGTTATTTTGATAAACAAGCTCGCTGTACAATAATCAGTAGCCGTTGCTTTTCCATTTGCTGAAGGCAATGTGTTGTCTTTACAATTGATGACTACACTTGCTGGACATATGATGACAGGAGCTGTTGTATCCGCTACAGTAATACGTTGAACACATGTACCGATATTCCCACATGCATCTTCCATGGACCATGTCCTTAAGATGACACCCGTATTGGTACAACCTGTCAGACCGGAAAGATCATCATGATAGTTGAGAATCAAATCACCGGAAGGAGTGCAATTATCAGTACCTGTTGGATAACCTAATGCATCAGGATTGTTATAAAATCCGCAATCAATTAATGTATCATGAGGACATGTGATAACCGGTGGGGTGCGATCAACTATTGTGATAAGCTGAGTACATGTTTTTACATTTCCACATGCGTCTTGTGCAGACCATGTTCTGAGTATCAGGCCTGTGTTGTTGCAGCCATTTAGTTGTGCTACATCTACATATGAAATAGTAACAGTAGGACTGCAATTATCTGTTCCTGTGGCTTTGCCGGTATGAGATGGATCTGACGAATCAGAACAACTGATCTCAACATTGGCAGGACAAGTGATGACCGGATCAGTATGATCGACGATCCAGATTTGCTGGACACATGTGGTCGTGTTGCCGCACAAGTCTGTTGCCATCCAGGTACGATTGAGTATGCCTGTTCCATTGCAACCGAAAAGTCCTGATACATTATCAGTATAATTGATTGTCAATAAACCCACAGGCGTGCAGTTGTCTGCTGCAACTGCAACGCCGGTAGCATCAGGTAAAACAGAATCCTCACAGCTAATAGTAACCGGAGGGGGACAAGTCAAGGTTGGTTTGAGCAGATCAGTGATTTGTATTGTTTGTATGCATGTTGTACTATTTCCGCAGGCATCGGCTACGGTCCATGTTCTTTTTATTGTTCCTGTATTGCTGCATCCCAGAGGAGCGACTTCTACATCCTGGTGGGTCACCACAAGATTGGCGACTGATGTACAATTGTCACTTATGACCGGCGATCCGGTGACGGCAGGCTGGATACCTACTGAACAATCAACAGTTATATTTTGTGGACATGCCATTGCCGGAGCTGTATGATCTACAATGGTGATGGTTTGATTGCATGTTGATAAATTTCCGCAACCATCGATAGCTGCCCAATGACGTGTGATGGTACCTGTACCATTGCAGCCCACAGGCTGTGCTACTTCATCTGTGTAGGAATTGAATGTTGTACCGCATTGATCAGTAGATGTCAGTGCACCTGTTACTGCAGGCAATACAGAAGATTCGCATGAAATCGTCACATTCGAGGGGCAGGTAATTTGAGGAGCGGTAATGTCCTGCACAGTTATAAATTGTGTGCCTGTTGCGATATTTCCGCATGCATCAGCTGCAGTCCATGTTCTCACGATTACGCCTGTACCACTGCATCCTGTCAGGCCAAGAACGTTGTCAGAAAAGTTAATGACGAGATTAGATGTAGAAGTGCAATTGTCTGTGGCTGTTGCCTGGCCTGTTACGGCTACACTTGTGCTTTGCGTACATGCTATAGTTATAGCTGGTGGTATAGTAAGGATTGGTTTAGTATTATCTATGATGACTACGGTCTGAATACAAACGGCGACATTGCCGCACATGTCTGTAGCTGACCAATGCCTGGTAAAGGATCCCGTACCATTACAATGGCCAAGATTCTGAGTATGATCTGTATATGATATGGTGATAAGTTCTGTAGGAGTGCAATTGTCCATGGCTATGGCCATACCCAATTGAGCAGGAGTTGTATCTGTTTCGCAGGAGATAACGATAAAAGGAGGACAGGTCAATGTTGGAGAAGTGTTGTCTTCTACCCGGATGTTTTGGAGGCAGGAGGCTGAAAATCCGCATTGATCGGTAGCTGTCCAGGTCCTCTTTAAGATACCTGTGCCCATGCAACCTGTCATCTGGCTCACGTTATCGGCGTAAGTGATAGCTACCGCAGAGGAAGCGCAGAGTGTTGAGGCTGTCGCGGTGCCTGTGTTGGCCGGGATGGGGTTGACATTACATGATATTGTAATGGTGGTAGGACAAGTGATAGTGACTTGTCCTAAGATGGGGGCCATTGAGGCTAAGGCCAGCATGACTGACATAGTGCACCATGCTAACCTTCTTTTCAAGGTAGAGCCATGGGGGCTGGCGCCTGGGTAAAAAATAAGATTCTTCATGTTTGATCCTGTTGTCGCATGACAATTAATTGCCATGCATAAATTCCTGATAGCAAACATGAAGCAAATCGTATGCCAATTTTTTGTAATATGTTATTGAAAGGAGATGCCGATCGGGATAAGGGGGTGATTTAGAGGAGATTAGACTTTAGAGGAGGATAAACTGTCCCTTTTATCGAAGGGGTGGTTCAGAGTGAGAAATGCTCAAATTTTGGATAATTGGACGTTTTTGGAGGATTAGGCATTTGTAAAAATGTGGTTTCAAAGCAGAGTATTATGTATTTTATAATATTGAATAATCAATAATGTTTTGTTATTTTTTAGTTATAACTAAATTTTAAATGCTACAATATAAAATATTCCTTATTTTTGGAATCATATTATACTTAAAAATGAATTATTTAAGGAGTTATTCCATTTCCTAAACGTAACCATGATGAAGACATGTTTTACGAAATTGTTGAATTACAGGATATTAGCGGACCAGAATGTACTATCTATTCTGTGATTCCGAAAGGAAGTGAACTCACTCTTTTTGAAGCCTTTGTTGAAGAAAATATAAAAGATTACACCTTCGAAATCGATGATATTTATCAAAGGCTCAAGACGATTGGAAATAAATTTGGTGCAAGAGAATCCTTTTTTAAACACTTTGAAGGTAAACCTGGGGACAATGTTTGTGCCATGTTTGACATTCCTAACAAGAATCTTCGTCTGTATTGTATAAGATATGGAATGAGTGTAATCATTCTTGGTAGCGGAGGACAAAAACCAAAAAAGATTGTGAGTTGGCAAGATGATCCGGTCCTCCGAAAAGAAGCAAGTTATGTTATAGCCCTGGCAGAACATATAGGAAACCGAATAGTCAAGCAACATGACCTTTGGTGGTCAAAAGATGATATGCATTTTAACGGAGATTTAAAAAATTATGGAGAAGAAGACCAATAAAGCAAGATTATATACCAGCCCATTACTCGAAGAAATCATGTCAAGGATCACTCCACTTGAAATGGAGCAAACCCACAACCGCATGTTGATAGCTGCGCGGATGGATGATTGTATGAAAGATATCGGACTTAGTAAAATTGATTTAGCCCGCAAACTAAACAAGCAGCCATCTGAAATCACAAAATGGCTCAGTGGGACGCACAATTTCACAATGGAGACGCTGACTGATATAGCTTTCGCGCTCAACGTCAACGTTAGAGACCTTTTGCTGACAAATGAAGATCTCGAAGCCAGGAATGCCAATATGGTGCTGCATTCCAATAATCCGGAGCCCGGCATCATGATGTTCACTCCACAGAATATAAGTGCTTTAATTCCATCAGGTCAAACTATAGCCGGAGAACCTGAGACGGTTTATGGCCCATCAAAAGAATTTACACCTCTTGAAAAAACAAAGACATCAGCAACAGCGGATACATATAATATTACATTGAAGGGGATCGAACTATTGGACAGTTCCCTGGTACGTCCACCCTCCATTTCACCTGACCTGACCCTTCTAAAGTACCACATCAAATTTGAGTATCGGATTGACAAAGAAAAAAAACTTGTCTTCATCATTGTTCATGTTCGCATCATTACCTTCCCCGCGGAAGCAGAAGTTGAAAACTTTGTTGTAAGCCATTTCTACGAAATTGCAGACTTTGATCAAGTCATAGAAATCAAGGAAGGAGATAAATTTTCAATTCCTCAGGAGCTGACAAATATATTAAACGACATTTCGCTTTCAACTACACGGGGTGTGATGTTCTCAACTTTTAAAGGGACTTTTTTGCATCATGCGGTACTGCCGGTGGTGAAGTCAAAGTAAATTCTGAAAGAAATAACTGAATACTTTGGAAAATGATTTTGAAGGTGGGTTTTAGCGGTACAACAAGACTTGTGTTTTGTAAGCTAAGAAGCTATTATCAGAAAAACATGCATCTTCATTTTAGCTTATTGAATGAAGGAGTTTGTCCAGACAATTTGATTTCCCACCCGAATGAAATAACAACTCAATGAACTAAAATTTTATCTCATTTTAAATAATGGGATTTGTTCGACGTAGTATAATATATTCTAATGATTTTATATCTTTCAAAAACAAAATAAAACTTTTAACCCTTATGATTATTCAAAAATTTATTCCTATCACTTTTTGCATTATTCTTCTCTTTCAAGGAACTAATGTTTTCACTCAAGCTTGTATCAATCAGGATATTGTATTTGGACGTCAATCTACTATAGACAGCTTTCAAATTCAATTTCCAGCCTGTACTGAAATAAATGGAAATGTTGCCATCATGGAAGATAGCGGCGATCCCATTACAAACCTATTAGGATTAAACAGTCTTAAAGTAATCCATGGGTATCTTAATATCGAATCAAATCATTTATTAACCAATCTGACGGGACTGGAAAACCTGGATACAATTAAAGGAAGGCTTACAATATATTCATGCGAAGAATTATTGGAATTGAAAGGTCTTGACAATTTAAAAAATACCGGCGATTTAAGCATTATAGAAAATAAAAAACTTAATTCCATTCAAGCTCTTACGTCTTTAAATAAAATAAGTGGTCTCTTGGATATAAGTAAAAATCCAAATCTTTCGGATTTGAATGGTCTTGAAAATCTTGAATGGATAGGAGGGATTTTAAATATATATTCTAATGATTCGTTGTCTTCTATTGAAGCATTGTCCAAATTAACACAGCTTGATAGCAGTATCATAATTACTAACAATCCAATGCTTATAAATATTAATTGTTTTCAACACATTGATACTATTAATGGCGACTTTTCTATTGTATTAAACAACAGACTCGAATTTCTAACGGGATTTGAAAATATCACTTTTATTCGGAGGGCATTGACCATTAGCTATAATGATTATTTGCAAAATCTGGATGGCTTGTCTTCTATTTCACGCGTTGGTGAAAATATAACTTTAGAAGTAAACCGAAAACTTTCTTCAATCCAAGCCTTAAATGCAATTGATACTGTTTTTGGTACACTTTGGATTAAACAAAGTAATATCATTTCATTAGAAGGATTGAGCCATCTGGTCTGCATAAATGGTCTCTTAATAATTGGCTCGAATCCTGAACTTGTTTCTTTGGAGGGACTCAACATGTTAAAAAAAACAGGGGGCATTGATATCAGTTTTAATGCAAAACTTACAAATATAGATCGTTTGCAATCTATCCAGGAATTAAATGGGGAATTTATGATGATACGTGATCCTTTACTAACCAGATTACCCAACTTTAACCAGATAAATACAATAAATGGTCCACTTTATCTGCAAAATAATCCAGGCCTTTTGAATCTTGAAGGCCTGAATGGAATAGAACACATTAATGGGGGCTTAACTATTGATAATACATTATTGTCCGACTTGTCAGGATTAGAAAATTTAAAAACCTGTATGGGTTATCTCAGTATAGTAAAAAACCCAAACCTTCAGAACCTGAATGGATTAATGAACCTGGATCTGGTGATCATAGATTCAACATCTGCCAATCACATTAATATTAATATTGAAGATAATCCAACCCTGACTGACTGTGCTATATCAACCTTCTGTACTTTATTGAGCAATCCGGCAATTAAACAACAAATTAATAATAATGGTACAGGATGCAACAGCAGACTTCAGATATTGACAAATTGTGTTTCTTCTTCTTCATGTATACACGATAGCATTGTATTGACTTCACAATCAAAAATAGATAGTTTTCGACTATTCTATCCGGAATGTGATTTTATTACCGGTAATGTCGTTATAAGAGAAAAAATATCAGGGGATATTACTCATTTAGACAGCCTGATTAGCTTAAAAAGGATCGGAGGTTCATTGATCATAGATCATAATCATGATTTGATATCATTAACTGGTTTGGATAGCATTAAAGAGATAGGTGGTTCAATTACAGTTACATTTAATGACCAACTAAAAGACCTTTATGCTTTAAATCATGTGGAAACAATCTCCTTAAATACTGTTGCCTTTAAGGAGAAAACTCTAATAATACATTCTAATAATCAACTTTCCACTTGTTCAATTAATCCTATTTGTGGCTCACTAACGGACCCAGAAATTAAATATGAAATTTATGATAACAAGGGAGATTGCCTGAATCCTAATGCTGTAATTGATGCATGCCATTTTCCATTGAAATGTCATCCTGAATTTCAAGGGCAAAAATCAATCAATGAATTTCCTATAAAATATCCAAATTGTAAGGAATTAGAAAGCGAAATATATTTTGGGGGGTTGGAGATGATCAGGTAACAGATTTAAATCCTCTTTCACAAATTACTAAAGTTGATAACCAAATTTATATCGCATCAAACTATCTATTGACTTCATTGAATGGCCTTGAAAACATACGTGAAATTAACGGCATTATTTATATTTCAAATAACAAAAAACTAAGTAGTATTAATGGAATTCGCAATATAGATCCTAATTCCGTTCATGGAAAAGACTTTGATGTTCTCATTTCTGAAAATCCTTCTCTTTCTATATGTGAGATTGATCTTATTTGTAATTTATTAGTAAGAGATACGATCAAAGATTATATTCATGACAATGGTCCAAATTGCAATTCAAAAGAGGAAATATTAAATAAATGTAGCGTTGCTGTTAAAAATATCAATGGGTTTGATGAAATTAATATCTATCCAAATCCCACAACAGGAAATTTACATATTGACCCATTTGATAAGAATAGTATACAATTGGAAAAAATTCTTATCTACGATTCAATTGGAAAAAAAATTAAAAACTCTAGACTTTAATAATGAAATTTCAATCGATGACTTGCCATCCGGAATTTACACTATAATATTGATTTCCAATTCGAAAGGATATTATTTAAATCGAGTGATTTTGGCAAATTGACCCCTCCTACTTCTTCTTTTTCTTAAAATCCCCCCTCTTCCACGCCTGGATAAATTCCTTCCATGCAAAAGCATTAAGAATCTGGGGCGTACGAATCTGGCCCACATAATAATAATTCTTGGCCTGCTGTCTGAGGTAATATGAGGTATTCTCAGGTCCGTCAGAGGGAAGATTCTGACGCAATTGAGTCATCGCTTTTTCCGAGAGATTCTCTTCCGCTATGTCCTCAAGATCTTCATGAACATCCATCGCCAGAAATTGGGAATTAAAGTAGTCCGGGTCAGGCCATGGATAAATCACAGCTTCAGGCAATAAGATCGTATCCGTAGTCAGTATCTGAAAAAGTGTATACCTGTCTCGGGACAAGGTATCAGGCACATGATAATATGCATCTTTAAACCCCAGGACTGAAAAGACAAGGGTCTCACCATTCCTGACGACAATAGAGAAAAATCCATTAAAATCTGTAAACGTCCCCGATGTGTACCAACAACCGCCACTACAGCATAAGGAATCCCTACAGGATTGTTATTCTCAGCAGTGATCACTTTACCCGAAATCTGGGCAACATGCACACTATCCATTCTCGACTGAGCCTTAACGGATTGCGTGGAAAAAGGCTGAAGAAAATTACAATGAGTACGCATCCTGGAAATGAGATGCTTTTACGATCCTTTAATGATGCCATTGGGTAAAGTTATGGATTCAATCTTCTATTAACAGCACATGCTGACAATCGCCCCGAAAGACGTCCAACTTTAACAGCTTTTTAACCTGAAATAGTATAAGGTCATGTTTTAAGAAAATAGTGTTTTACTAAAATACAATTGTGTTTTCCTAAAACATCATGATGTTTTCCTAAAATATCATTATGTTTTCCTTAAATATCATGATGTTTTCCTAAAACATGAATAATCCAGGTGATCAAAATAATCCTATCCATGAGGAGAATATAATTCCTTACAGCTGATATTAGCCTTTAGAATGACCAAATATCAAGCGCCTGCTGCAGTACTTCCTCCATCCGGTCAACATAAGTGAATGTGACCCCCGTCAGATAGTCAGGTTTGATCTGATCCACATGACGTTTATTAGCTGTTGATAATATAATCTGCTGAATACCAGCCCGTTTTGCAGCCAATACCTTTTCCTTAATACCCCCTACCGGTAGCACTTTCCCACGCAACGTGATCTCACCCGTCATGGCAAGATGACTCTTCACCGGTTTTTTCTTAAACGCAGATGCCAGTGCTGTCAACATTGTAACCCTGGCAGAAGGCCCGTCCTTTGGTATCGCACCTTCCGGCACGTGAATATGGATATCCGTATTTTCGAATGTCGTCGCGTCGATACCAAGACTATCACCATGAGCTTTTATAAAACTCAAAGCAGTCGTAGCCGACTCTTTCATCACATCACCAAGATTACCGGTCAGCGTAAGCTTTCCTTTTCCCGGACTCAGACTGGATTCAATAAATAATATATCTCCACCCACTTTAGTCCATGCAAGACCAATAGCCACACCACTACTATGTACCTCTGTATAAAGCGTAGTATCAATCCGATCCGGACCCAGGATGGTCGGCAATATAGTTTTAGAAATAGTAGGATTGTATTTATCCTCCATCGCCACATTCTTGGCTACATATCGCATCACAGATGCAATACGTCTGTCAAGACTTCGGACACCAGATTCACGCGTATAACTTTCGGCTATTTCGCGCAATACATCGTCCTTCAACTTCACATTATTCGGCTTCAATCCATGCTCTTTCCGCTGACGTGGTATTAAATGTTTTTTGCAATTTCTATTTTCTCTTCAGTTGAATATCCATTGATGTTGATTATTTCCATCCTGTCAAGCAGAGCAGGTTGAATCGTCTGCAATGAATTGGCCGTTGCTATAAACATCACCTTCGACAAATCATATTCCAGCTCAAGATAATTGTCATAGAAAGTAGAATTTTGTTCGGGGTCCAATACTTCAAGTAATGCCGAAGATGGATCTCCTCTGAAATCCTTTCCTACTTTATCGATTTCATCAAGAATAAAAACCGGATTTGATGTACCTGCTTTCTTTATCGATTGAATAATCCGGCCCGGCATCGCACCGATATACGTCTTCCGATGTCCTCTGATTTCAGATTCATCATGAAGGCCACCAAGGGACATGCGCACGAATTTGCGCTTCAATGCTCGTGCAACAGACTTCCCTAATGAAGTTTTACCGACACCCGGAGGGCCAACAAGACAAAGGATCGGAGCCTTCATATCTCCTTTCAGTTTCAACACAGCCAGATGCTCAAGTATTCTGTCTTTTACTTCTTCAAGACCATGATGATCTTCATCAAGTGTCTTTTTTACATTCTTGAGATCGAAATTATCATTTGTGTGATGCTCCCACGGAAGATCAAGCAGTAATTCCAGGTAATTAAGTTGCAGACTGTATTCAGCCACTTGTGGATTGATACGCTTAACTTTTGCAATTTCCTTTTCAAACGTATCCTTCACGGCCTTGCTCCACTTTTTCTTTTTACTCCTTTCGATGAGGTTGCGTATTTCAGCTTCCTGTGGATTGTGGCCTAACTCTTCCTGTATGGTTTTAATTGCTGATTGAGGAAATAATCACGTTGCTGTTTTTCAATATCAACTCTAACTTTTGATTCGAGTTGATTTTTAATTTCAAGCATCTGCATTTCATTGTGCATCATCTTGAATACTTCCGTAGCCAGTATATCCATCTGTTCGATCTCCAGCAACTCCTGTTTCTTTGCATTATCGATGGCAAGATTAGAAGAGATGAATCCAAGGAGATGTGTGTCGCTTTTAATATTGCGAATCATCACCACAGCTTCAGAAGGAATATTCGGAGAACGTTTTATAATTTTTTCAGCGAGTTCACGTATAGAACCGATGATGGCTTCAAATTCAAGTTTTTTAGTGGTAGGCGCATATTCTTTTTTGCTTACACGAGCTACCATAAAAGGCTCCGTAGAATCCATCTGAACGAGATTAAATCTCGAACGCCCCTGGATAATAGCCGTAATCGAACCATCAGGCATCTTCAGGACTTTCAGAACACGGGCCACAGTTCCTATTTTGAAAAGATCTTTTTCTTCAGGATCCTCAGTGTCATCATCTTTCTGCGCAAGCACAGCTATGAGCTTGTTCGTATCATGTGCCTTACGAACAGCCTTCATGGATTTTTCCCTGCCTACCGTAATGGGTATGACAATGCCGGGAAAAAGAATAGTATTTTTTAACGCAAGCACAGGAAGCAACTCAGGCACTTCCTCTCCATTCAGAATCTCTTCCTCATCATCAACTGAAATGATGGGCATAAATTCGTTCTCGTCATTCACATCGCTTCCAAAAATCAGGTCATCAAACATAGTCGTGGGCTAAATTCAGAATAAAGGCATTTTGCCGCTTAAAACAGGTCAATTTTCATTCCATCCGTTTAACGCCTGCCAAGGAAGCATATTTTGTGTTTTTTTATGCCATTTAGTCAGGGAAACTGCATTTCTCTATTAGAATAACGCTAAATAACCGATTAAGTTAAAGCTTCAGACTTCGACATTCACTGAGGACCACATCGCCAGGTAAAAAGAGGACGCAGATCAAATAACAAAAATTATGATTTGATAAGATTAATTTTACAACTCAGTCACGGATCACCGTAACACAACATAAAAAGAAGACGCAGATCAAATAACAAAAATTAAGTTTTGATAGTGTTGAGCTGGAGGCGTAAATTTTAATTTTCCAGTTCAACTACGTTGCTGAACTAAACCATTTTGATGAAGCAGTGTAGGTCAACCTTTCTGCCCTTCTGCCTCTTATGCCTCTTCCGCCTTTACATATTCACTACTCACTACTCACTTCTTCAAGGCTACCCTCAATCTTCTCTGTCACATCAATTTCAAAGCGCAGATTATCAATGATAAATTCCTGGCGCTCCTGTGTATTCTTCCCCATGTAATATTCAAGGATATCATCGATGCTCGTATTGTCGAGTATCAGGACAGGTTCAAGTTTAATATTTGCTCCGATAAAAGCACCAAATTCATCAGGTGATATTTCACCTAAACCTTTAAACCTCGTGATCTCAGGTTTGCCTCTGAGTTTTTTTATGGCCTCCTGCTTTTCTTTTTCATTGTAACAATAAAATGTCTTTTGTTTATCCCGTACTCTGAAAAGCGGCGTCTCAAGAATAAACAAATGTCCTTCACGTACAAGGTCAGGAAAGAACTGAAGGAAAAATGTCAGTAACAACAATCGAATATGCATACCATCGACATCTGCATCTGTAGCAATGACAACACGGCTGTAACGCAAATCTTCAAGTCCGTCTTCAATATTCAGCGCATGCTGCAGCAGATTTAATTCTTCATTCTGATACACCACCTTCTTTGTCAGACCATAACAATTCAATGGCTTTCCACGCAATGAAAACACTGCTTCAGTCTGAACATTCCTTGCCTTCGTAAGTGAACCGGATGCAGAATCCCCTTCCGTAATAAATATGGTGCTCTGATCTTTAAGCTCAGCATCTACACGTGTATTGTCATTGAGATGAACCTTACAATCACGCAGTTTCTTATTGTGAAGATTTGCTGATTTGGCACGTTGATTGGCAAGCTTTTAATACCCGCTATTTCCTTACGCTCCCTTTCTGATTGTTGAATACGTTTCAGAATTTCCTTTGCTGTCTCAGGATTCTTATGGAGATAATTATCTAATTGCTGTGTGACAAAATCATTGATAAACCCTCTGACGGTAGGCCCATCGGGTGCAATATTATTTGAACCCAATTTTGTTTTCGTCTGTGATTCAAATACAGGTTCTTCTACCCTGATGCTGATGGCGCCGATCATCGAAGCACGAATGTCTTTTGGATCAAAACTTTTATTGAAAAAATCTCTGAACGTCTTTACTACAGCTTCACGAAATGCCGTCAGATGTGTTCCTCCCTGAGTTGTATACTGTCCGTTGACAAATGAATAATATTGTTCGCCATAATGCTGTCCATGTGTCAATGCGATTTCAATATCCTCACCTTTCAGATGAATGATTGGATAGCGCAGTTCTTCATTCGCTGTCTTACGTCCCAGTAAATCAAGCAAGCCATCTTTTGAATGAAAAATGCGGTTGTTGTATTTAATTCCTAAGGCCTGCATTGAGCCATGCATAATTCCACAATTGCTGCTCTACAAATTCATCCTGGTATTCATATCCCTTGAATATTTTTTCATCAGGTACAAATGTCAATAGCGTGCCAGTATCTTCTGTTGACTTGATGATCTTTGATTCGTTCTTTATCTCTCCCTGATGAAAAACGGCTTCTTTCGATTTGCCGTCGCGAATAGCCCGGACAAGAAAATAATCAGAGAGTGCATTGACGGCTTTCGTTCCTACTCCATTTAACCCCACTGATTTTTTGAATGCTTTGGAATCATATTTTCCACCTGTATTAATCTGTGCTACACATTCCACCACTTTTCCAAGAGGAATACCACGACCATAATCCCGGACAGAGACTTTTCCGTTTTTGATCTCCACATCGATTTGTTTGCCATGGCCCATGACATACTCATCGATCGAGTTGTCGATGATTTCTTTGAGCAGGACATAGATCCCGTCGTCTGGAGTGGACCCATCGCCTAATTTTCCAACGTACATACCCGGACGGAGACGGATGTGCTCTTTCCAATCAAGGGTTAAAATATTTGCTTCGGTATATTGGGTCACTGGCGGCTATTTAGCATCAAATATATGATAGAAAAATTAAATGTGAGAGAGCGAGAGAGTGAGAGAGTGAGAGGTAAGAAACCATGTTCTATTGAAAATCATCTTTCCTGGAAGATCCAAATCTTAACCAATCCTACTTTTTCTTAATAGATCTGCGTCCTCTTTTTGGAGGTTGTTTAGAACGAAAATATTAGTCCTTATTTGCCGTCTCTGGCAGTTCCCGGTGGAAGAAGGTCGGGAAAGCGGCACTGGCGCTATGCTGGAATCCTTTATCTGCTTTGACTGTCATGTGATAGTCACGGACAAAATTTTTGAAGAAAGCGGCTAGTTGGTCAACAGGTACATTCCGGCTATTGGGCTTGGGGAAGAATGCCAGTTGGGATATCGTACCGTCCTGATTGAAGTATAGATTGATCCAAAGCTTCACACCTTTAATATCAAAATTCAGGTCACCTGCATAATCTTCAATGTCCATAAGGATATTAGACCATGAGCGATAGGCCAGATCGATATCATCGTGATAAACTGAAAGGAAAGTAGCGGGGTGTTCCTTAGATAAAGCCAGATATTGATCTTCGTACTCACCGATCATAAAGACACTGGGAGCGGAGATTACAGTCACTTCGGATTGAGCGTAAGCTTGATCCAGGAAGAAGGCGAGTGCTATGACAATCAGATACTTCAAAGTAAGGGTGCTATTGATTAACGTACTGATTAACGCTCCGAATATATAAAACATTCAGTATATCAGGGAAACTTTTGGTCAAAGGGTAATGGTCATGGTGGCGAGTTAAGTCAAAGGTTTCAGGATTTGGCCCCAATGACCAACCTAATGACCTAACTCGCTGCCAAGACCATATCCCAATGACCATTCAAACTTTAAGTCAAGGGTGAAGGTCTTAGCAGCGGGTTATGTCAGAGGTCTTAGGAATTAGGTCCTAATAAATAAACCCTAATGACCATACTTGCTGCTATGACCATATCCCAATGACCATTCAAACTTTAAGTCCAAGGGTGAAGGTCTTAGCAGCGGGTTATGTCAGAGGTCTTAGGAATTAGGTCCTAATAAATAAACCCTAATGACCATACTTGCTGCTATGACCATATCCCAATGACCATTCAAACTTTAAGTCTAAGGGTGAAGGTCTTAGCAGCGGGTTATGTCAGAGGTCTTAGAAATTAGGTCCTAATAAATAAAACCCTAATGACCATACTCGCTGCTATGACCCTATCGCAATGACCATTCAAACTTTAAGTCTAAGGGTGAAGGTCTTAGCAGCGGGTTATGTCAGAGGTCTTAGGAATTAGGTCCTAATAAATAAACCCTAATGACCATACTCGCTGCCATGACCATATCCCAATGACCATTCAAACTTTAAGTCTAAGGGTGAAGGTCTTAGCAGCGGGTTATGTCAGAGGTCTTAGGAATTAGGTCCTAATAATAAACCCTAGTGACCATACTCGATGCCATGACCATAACCCTATGACCCTTCCAATGTTATCCTTGAATTAATATTAAATTTAACGGTCAAAGAGCTTATCGAAGTGGCCTTCTGCAAAAAATTTGCCCCTTATGGCTATAGATATCATTTTAGGTCTCTTTATTATCGGTGGTTTCTGGCTTGGCTATTCAAAAGGTATTGTAGCTACTTTGTTTTCTGTGCTGGAATATATTATAGCTATGCTGATCACGCTGGGGTTTTCACCATACCTGTCAGGATTTTTAACCAGTACGTTGAAAATGGATCGAATGGTAGCACTCATTCTGAGCACTTTTGCATTTTTTATTGCCACTCTCTTTCTGATTAAATGGCTCACCAAAAAAATTGAAGCTTCTCTCAAAAGAGGCAAACTCAGCGGATCAACTAAAATAATGGGAGGCATCGTCATGCTGCTTGTCAGCGTATTTGTATACAGTGTACTGCTTTGGCTATTCAACTACTATGGCTTAATGAATGAAAAAATTAAACTGGCCAGCTTTACCTATCCTACGCTTGAAGCCATTCCCGCCACTTCGAAAACATTGATACTAGACTTAAAACCAATTTTTCAACGTTATTGGGACCTCATACAGGATTCTGTAGGTGACCACCCGACACCAACACCGGGATAATCCAAATAGTACGCAACCGACTTGGCTGACCAACTTCCATCTGATCAGGAATTAATCCAAAGTTATCGCAGCGGGAAAAACCGCGATGCACTGGGTACACTATATCTCAGATATATGGAACTTGTATATGGTGTATGCCTGAAATATTTCAGCCAGCCTGAACTCGCGCAGGATGCAGTCATGGACATCTATGAACATGTGAACCGGAAGATCCCCAATCATGAAGTTGAAAATTTTCCGGCCTGGCTTTATATGGTGAGTAAGAATCATTGTCTGCAGGCATTGCGGAAAAAAAGCAATTCTTTAACAGTGTCCCTGGATGATCACATTATGCAAAATGGCCAGGAATGGCATCAGGAGGATGATACATTTGAGTTAGCTGTTTCAGAAGACCAGGAAGAACGGCTCAACGGATGTATTGAAGAACTACCGGATAAACAGAAGATGTGTATCCGGATGTTTTATTTTGAAAAAAAATCATATGCAGATATTTGTGCATTGACGCTGCTTCCGATGGATCATGTGCGATCGAATATTCAGAATGGGCGGCGGAATTTGAAAAAATGTATGCTCAGTAAACAACGACTTGGATCAGGAAAAAACATATAAGTGGATACAGGATCGGATTCGTGATCTTCATGCAGGCACATTGACTGCAGAGGATCGCCTGCGCATGGAAGAACTGGCGAAGACTGATCCCTTTGTGCAGGATGCGATGGAAGGATATCAGGCCAATCCGGATCATGATCATTCTGTACTGCTTAAAGTGATTGCAGGCCGGATCCAGCGCAAGAATGAATCGAGACGGCCGAAAATATTACCGTTGTCAAAAGGTTGGGTTATACCTGCGGTAGCTGCTTCATTAGTATTGATACTGGCCACATGGGCGGTGATGTTTTATATAGAAAAACAAGGGGATGCTGTTTTTGTCGCTGCCGAACGGAAAGGAAGCACTTCAATTGAACATTCTACAGAAGTCAATTTGTCGGAGGCTGATAGTCTGACTGATGATATTTCTTCTTCGTTGAAATGAGTGCAGATAAATCAATGGGTGCAGGGGCGACGGAATTTAGTTTTAATTCAAAAAAAGATGAAGGCTATTATGCTAATCAGATGAATCCGGATCTGATGAAAATGCGGGTTGCAGGAAAGGTGGTAGATGAAATCACCGGAGAACCCATACTATTTGCTCCCATTAATATAGCCAATACAAATCTGTTTGAATTAACTGATATCGATGGTAACTTTAATTTTTATATTCCTGAACCGACCGCAGAAATCGTAGTAGAGTATACTGGTTATTTTTCTACTTCAAGCATTGTTCAACAAGGGCAGATCGATAAAGTTATTGTTCTCCACGAAGGAAGTACTATACCTGATCCTAGGTCTGAAATCGAATTGAACAAAATTAGTTTGGAATCCAAACATGCTCATTTCTTGAAAGTTGATACTGAAGATTTTCGACAATATCTTAACAATAATTCCATTTATCCACTTGCGACTACTTATGATCCTGTAGGCAAAATGGTAAAGCTTGAATTTATTATTAATAAAAAACAAATGTTAGATCACATTAAAGTATTAAAGTCATCGGGGGGAAAACAATATGAAGAAGAAGCTATTCGTCTTTTGAAATCAGGGCCATCCTGGCGTTGTGAGGATGCACTGAATTTTCCGTGCACAAGGGAATTTACGATTTACTTTAAATGAAAAAACAATTTCGTTACGCAAATCTGAAATTTGCTGACGCACAAACGTAGGTGCAACCTACGCTTAACAATTCGTTTTATTTTTTAGAAAATGCATAATATTTGATACAAACTTCGTTTGCATCAAATAGCAACCGTGGAATTTACTGCGCCTGATTTCGCGTAAGCAAACTTGAAGATTTGCGAAATGAAAGCTTTTTTATGCAAAATGCCTTTTTGCGTTTCTTTTTTACGACTTATCCTGATCTTGAAATTTAAAAACTTGATCAAATGCACGTTCTCCTCAATATCTATCTTCCAAAACATTTTCAACTTTCGCCAGTCCAGGACCTTTCCAACACCACTCAATAAACAAATTAATATTGTCCATATCACCCTGGACGATGGCACCTACAGAACCATCAGGGTTGTTCCAAATCTTTCCTTTAAGTCCGATTAATAGTGCTTCATCTTTTGCAGAAGCCCGAAACCAAACACCCTGCACTTTACCGGTGATCTGAATTTTTACCGTTCTGTCCATTTCATGATCAGACGGCTCCAATACTTGTTATCATCGGCACATCTGCCATCGTGCGAAGGCCTGGTGCAGCTTTAAGGATTGAATGACATGCATTGAGGATGATAGAACAAGTCGCAACATCACCATGCACACCGCCCATGATACGTGAACGGATATGTGGAGTTCCGAATATTTCAATTTCATCATAAGATTCCAGTTCGCCGACGGAGGCCTGGAATGTAAGTTTGATGCGCTCTACTCCATTGACGATACCTGTTCCGGTTTGGCGAATTCCTGCAACTTGTCCGGACATGATGCGCAATGATTCAGTCACCACATTCCTTTCTGAGATGACCGCTTCAATTTTGTCTTCTGTTCGCTCCAGTATCCATCCTAATTGATGAGCGATAAAATGCATGGATTCAGACAGGCCGACATGGCGAAGGCTGCCTTCATTTTTCTTTTTTTCAAATTCGTCATATGTCAGGCCGGCACCGATTTTTTTCTGAAAAGGGATTCGACGAAACTGGGCATCCTGATAACGACGCACTTCAATACGATCCACATGCTCACAAACGCCAGTAAGCATCGTGGGCAGAGTGTCCATCATAAAACCGGGATTAACACCTGTGCCAAGTATGGCTACATTTTTATCTTTTGCGGCCCGATCAATTGTCTCAGACCAGTCTTTTGAGCTATCCCATGGGAAGAACATTTCTTCGCAAGTAGTCACAACTGACAGACCTGCTTCGATGAGTGAGAGTAACTGTGGGCCGATACGCGGCAGATCGGAAACTGTAGCGAGGATAGCCACATTGACGTCCTTGATATCTGATATTTTATCTGAGATTAGGATTCCGGAAGCATCTATACCTGAAATGGTACCCATATCCTTTCCTGTCATTGAAGGAGCGATATCGATGACATGCGTGATGATGATATCACGGCGCTTAAGGGCGTATTTGTAGATATTTATGCCAAGTGGTCCTGCGCCAATAAGGGCTGCGTTGATCGGAGTGTTGGTTTTCATAGAAGTTGACCTGAATTCAGTTTAATTGGGGGGTGAAAGTAGCTTAGATTATGCAGATTTCACAGACCATAGAGCGCATAGCGAAGAGGAGAATGGTCGTAGCCTACAGTTGCTCGTTTCGTACAAAAGCACAAATTGCAGAGTGAACAGGACGGATTAGATACAGGAAAGTCACTCTTTCCGCGTGATTTGGGCAAAAAAAAAGCCTCTGATTAGAGGCCAACGAATTCTGCGGAGGAGGAGGGATTCGAACCCCCGAAGGCTTTTACACCTTGCCGGTTTTCAAGACCGGTGCAATCAACCGCTCTACCACTCCTCCGAAATTCTGATATCGGTACTTCTGAACGGGCGGCAAATATAGTAAAAAAGACCCCTGGACGAGACAGTAAAACACAACCTTCTGGTGGTGCCCCAAGACATCGTGGCACCACTAGTCGTGCCACGATGTCATAACCTGCTGTATATCAGTATCCACCCATGGTTTTTCGACACCAAAAAGTGGACGTTTTCTGCATTAAAATTAGTCTTGCTCACAACACAGAATTGTGCTGAAAACCTCTCTACCAAAAACCCATACAAAGGTTGCCCTTATTCGGAAATTCGATATTTCCAGTTGACTTTTGACATAGATCTAACCTTCTTACCATCGACCATTTCATGTTTTCCTAAAATACAATAAAGATGTTTTCCTAAAACATCCCGGGTTATCTCTGTCTCTCAGAAATATCGAGAATTCAATTATTTCTAAGAACTTGTCAACCTTATGGAAACATTCGAACTACAAGGACATGAATACATCGAGCTTAATAAGCTTCTCAAGCGGAAGAACCTGGTCGAAACCGGAGGCGAGGCCAATATTTGCATTGAGAATGGGGAAGTAATGGTCAATGAGGTCGTGGAGACCCGTAAAAGGAATAAACTGAGAGATGGCTTTGTCGTGGAATTTCGGGAACAGAAAATTTTAATTAAAGCCTGACGACTTCTGCCATTCGTGGCCAGGGTTAAAAGCTGTAATACATATTATGTCACCGGAACTCGTCGAAGGCACAGACTATTATATCAATGATCAAGGCTTGTGGGTTTTCACTGCTGAGTACCATCTGGCGAGAGGATATTGTTGCGGTAGCGGATGCTTACATTGTCCATATACCTCTGAAAGAGTTTCCCAATCAATACAATCTATAGATCAAATGGGGAATGAATTGTCAGTTCCTTTCCCACCAAAACGGATCATCTCATTAGTGCCTTCACAGACAGAACTCTTATTTGATCTGGGTCTTGAAAATGTGATTGTAGGTGTGACAAAATTTTGTGTACATCCCTTATCCGAAACAAAGTCGAAAGAAAAAATCGGCGGAACAAAAAAATTCAACATAGACAAAATCAGTGCACTGCAGCCGGATCTGATCATCGGAAATAAAGAAGAAAATTATCCGGAGGGCATTCAAACTCTTCAGGAACATTTTCCGGTCTGGATGAGTGATATCCATACGCTTTCAGACGCCTGCTCGATGATAAGGGAAGTTGGGAAGATCACAAATCGAATGCAAATCGGAAATGACATCGCTGATGAGATCATAAAAAGTTTCGAATCTTTTGTCCCATTGAACAGTCAACTTCGTGCAGCATATTTTATCTGGAGCGAACCTTATATGGTGGCTGCGGGCGACACTTTTATTGATGAAATGATGAAGAAATTTGGAGTCACCAATGTTTTTGGTCACCTGACCCGTTATCCTGAAGTAAGTCTTGAAACTGTGATTGATCTCCAACCAGAATTAATATTTCTTTCTTCCGAGCCATATCCCTTTAATGAAAAACATATGGAAGCCTTTCAAAAATTACTCCCTTCCAGTAAAGTTATGATCGTCGATGGAGAATATTTTAGTTGGTATGGAAGCAGGCTGCTGCTGACACCCGGTTATTTTAAATCCTTAATAGCCAGATGTAGTTGATTCGTCCATTCACTATAAAATTGATTTGAATAGGATAATCATAAACAACTATCCATTCTATCGGTTATATATACACTTCCTCATTCTTGAGTGCACTCTAAATAGAATGTGGTATGAAAATTTTCTTGTTTGTCAGCTTCGTTGTCGTATTAGTAGCATGTGGAAAAGATGATAACAATCCGGTATCGCCTTATCCTGTCGCTTATGGATTTGATCATATCGATCAGACAAATGAAGGTCTTTATGTAGTCACTGCTGACAACTCCTTATCAGGGTTGCCCACATCCACAGGACTATTTGGACAATATAAAGATTCGTTGAAAACAGAATTGCAAAAGGTGATTGCATCTAACTTAGATCTACAGGAGATTGAATTGACCAGTGAAACTGAATTGCGGTTTCATTATATCTACCAGGGGCATTCGGTCATGACCCCTGCCACGTATACTATCGTCAATGGGGATATCATAATTGCAGATTCACTCTTCAACGATATTGTATCCTACGATAAAGTAGCGGATCAGTTTAACCTCTGTGGTGTCACTGCCTTTGCTTTGCCCGGACCCAATGCGATTTTTCCATTAGGACCACCCTACTTTCAGTTTAATGTAGAAACATGTATTGATGGGCATGCCAACAGAGATTATGCGATGGATCTATTGATCTCAAAGAACCTGAAGCCGATGGATACTATCGGAGTGTTGGTAACGAAATATATCTATACAAAGTAAGAGAGAGTGAGAGAGTGAGAGAGCGAGAGAGCGAGAGAGTGAGAGAGCGAGAGAATGAGTTCTTATTTTTTACATGCAATTTTTTTTGTTAAAAAGCTTTACGCAACATTTCTGCATATTCAGTCAGGTAACGGACTGTCTATTACAGCCCTCGCCGCTTTTTCAACATCATAATCAAACCGGATAAAGTCAACTTTTATACTCTCTTTGTCTGAAATGTTCGTATTCTCATTTATGGTCAACATCACATACCCACCCTGCGGATTCCCATCTTTAGGTTTTCCTACAGAACCAATGTTGATCGCATGACGGAAATGAGGTGCTCCATCTTTCTCTGAATTTAATATTCGATGATATGGCTTATGCGTATGTCCGAAACAAAGAATATCGGCGTCTGCCTGTTCAATAATCCGAAGCAGACTTTTCTCCTCTCTGTCCTCAAAAAGATATTCGTTTATTTTCCTTGGACTACCATGGACTAGAAGTAGATTCAATTTGTCATCATTGAGTTGATACTCAACGCGGATATGTGCTGGCAATGTTCTTAGATATAAGCGCTCATCCTCCTCCACTACACTATTGGTGTATGATATGGAAATTTTACCCATCTCCTTTTCACGTTCTGTCTTGTATGCACAACCACAATCATCGCTCATTCGTCCAATCCCAAAATCATAATTGCCCGCAATTGTGGGAATGTTTCTTTTACGAATTTCATTGATCACTTCATTAGGCCATACGTTGTACCCAACCAAATCTCCAAGACAATAGATGACATCAGGATGCTGTAGTTCAACATCTGCGAAGAAGGCTTCCAAAGCTGGGAGATTTGAATGGATATCAGAGAATAAAGCAATTTTCATTTACCGACGTTTGAAAGAATTAATTGCAACAATCAGACCCACAGCATTCTTTTTCCTTTGGTTTTTCAGCATAAACCGTAATACTGAAGATGCCTGTTTTTCTAGCTCTGAAATCTGTGAGCTCCTTTTCGCTTAGGTAATTTATCAAAATATCATCTGGCAGATGAATTGATTTTTCCTTTTGCAGCAACACATTCTTGAATCCGTTGGCATGAATCATATTCAGGTATTCCTCTTTTTGGACAGCACCTGATACACATCCTGCATACATCTCAGCATCCTTTTGAAGAGATTCAGGAAGATTACCTACAAGCACAATATCAGATATACTAAAATGTCCACCCGGCTTAAGAGCCCGGAATATTTCTTTGAAAACATTGTTTTTATTTGGAACCAGATTCAACACACAATTACTCACGATGACATCAGCTACATTGTCACTTACAGGCATCGATTCGATATCGCCTTGTCTGAATTCGACATTGTTGAAACCCAATTTCTCGGCATTGCTCCTGGCTTTATTGACCATAGCCGGTGTGAAGTCAATTCCGATTACTTTACCCGTGTCACCGGTTTCGGCCAGGGCAACAAAACAATCATTGCCTGCACCGCTGCCGAGATCTATCACGGTATCGCCTTTTTTGATTTTGGCAAACTGGGTGGGCAAACCACATCCCAGACCAAGATCAGCATCTGCCAGATAGCCACCCAATTCCGTGTAGTCTTCACTCATGATATTATACACTTCCGTAGAGCAGCAGCCCGACCCACAACAAGAGGCCTGGTTAGATTCTTTATCCTGTAAGGCAATCTCGCTATACTTCTGTCTTACGACTTCCTTTAATAGTTCGTCATTATTCATTTCTACGAATTTTGGATTTTATAAAATTTCGACTTAATCGTAATATACCGATAATACAGGACAAAAAAAATCAACAACATTTTGATGCCCCATAACTCATAAAAAGGCCATTCAGAAGGTTCCTGGCTATTTCCCATTCCTTTTCATCTACACAATAACAAACCTTTACTCCTTCGATATCGCCTTTTATCAATCCGGACTCCTTCAATTCCTTCAGATGCTGAGAGATAGTGGATTGTGACAATGGCAACTCATCCACAATATCACCACAAATACAAGTCTGCTTCTGGATCAATAGCTTCAATATGGCCACTCTGGCCGGGTGTGCAAGCGCCTTTGCATACTTTGCCAGCCGGTTGTCCTTCACTGAAAATTCATCTGATTTCGTCGCGCCCATATTCCTGATTGTATCGCAATATTACGATTAATATGGATAAGGTGGGCATTTTTATCAAACTTTAACGTTTGCGATTTATTCAGGAATATTCAAGAGCCTTGGAATAAACCCATAGCTAGAGGGGAAATAAAATACATTAACATAACCCTATCAACCATGGTCTGGAATTTATATATCTTTCCGACCTCAGTCTATTAGTGACTGGTTCCAGCGCATTTTTCACCTCTAACCAAATTAACTATGAAATTCTACTTCTCCTCCTTGTTTACAATGCTGTCTTTGTTCCTTTTCAGCACAGCTGTTCAGGCACAAACAGACATGGAATGGGACACCCACGGCGTCGGATTTTCCGTACCTGATAATTTTAAAATAGAGACCAATAATGCGGAAGAATTTACCGCCAGCAATGATAATCTCTATCTCAGTATTCTACCTATCCAGGATGAGACGATTACTAAAGATGATCTGGCTGATGCAGTTGATGCATTTGCGAAAGAACTTCAGTATGACCGCGTTCAGGAAGGTTCTGAAATTGATATTGATGATTTTACCGGTTACTATATCAAGGGCAGGAAAGATCATGCTAATGCTGTCCTTCTGGCCTTGCTTGATAAGGAAAGCAGCACAAATCTACTGGTCGTCATCGTTTATGCAGATGGGTATGAAAACAATGCTATCAAAATCGCCAAGAGCTTTTATGCCTACGATAAATAGGTCTTAAAAAAATAGCTTCCCAGCTTTAAGAGACGGGCGCTTGCAGTGATGTAAGTGCCCGTTTTTTTCAATAGGCAATTGCCATTTTCACCCCTGCACTTTTGCAAAGTGCTTCCCTTGTGTGCTTCGCAACCCCGGGGAATGAAACGGCAGGATTTTCAATTTCATATTGCCTATTGCTCATTGCCTTTTGTTTGTTGCCTATTGATTTTTGCTAATTGCCAATTGCTTATTGTTATTTGCTCTATGCTTTTCATATATTCGCATAAGCGCCCGATGAAGAGTCAAAAATCAATATTCATATCACATGCCTGGGGTGGCATCAGTGACGAAATCTTAGCCGAGCTTACCAAAACTCTCGAGAAAGAGGATATTCAATTTATTCTCGACAAACGTGATCTGGCTTACCGGCAAAGCATCAATAATTTCATGGTTGAGCTTGGCAAGGCGGATATGGTCATCATCATCCTCTCCAACAAATATCTCAAGTCTGAGTATTGCATGTTTGAGTTAATCCAAATCTACCGCAACGAGAATCTCAGAGACCGGATCTTCCCTATCGTTCTGGATGAAGTCAAAATATCAAGTTCTGCCGACAGGCTTGAATTTGTAAAATTCTGGGAGGGTCAACTTGAGAATCTTCAAAAAAAAGTAAAGGAGCTTAACTCGCTCAGCTATATCGAAGGCATCACAGATGATCTGAATCTGTATGCGGAGATCCGGAATAATATCGCACGTCTCACAGGAATATTGAGAGACATCAATACGCTCAATGTCACTATTCATGTAGAGTCCGATTACCGGGATCTCATTCAGTCCATCAAAAGGAAAATATCAGGAGAAAACGAAAAGGATGAGAATAAAATCTACATCTCTTCTACAAAACCGCCTTCCCCGATATTCAATACATTCAATTATAAACTGGCGGGAGTATCTCTTCTTGTCATTTTTGCACTTTTTGTAACCTGGAAAATACTCTCCAGGCCCAAAGATCTTGCCTATGAAAATGGATTATACCCGCAAGATGCTGATTCGTCACATTACCAAAAAATGGGGAATGATCCGAACATAAATTACAATCAGACCACTACTAACAATCAAAACACAACTCCTAATAATCCGGTGACAGGATACACTGATAAAGATATTATGGCTACGCTGGATACCTCCAGGATCATAAAAATGCTAATGAATAATATAGAGAATCAGAATCAGCTTTCGCAACAGGAAATTAATGACCTATACTCTGATGATCCTCAATTGAATCCCAAACAATCTTCGACTAAAGAAATTAAAGAACCGGCGCGCACATCAACAACTATCTCAAAGAAGCAAACTCCCGCAGAAAAAAAAGTCGAAGACAAGGGATATGAAAAGCTTACCGAAATGACGCCAACATATAATGAACCGGTAAAAGAACAAAAGTCTGAAGAAAAAACTCATGTAATCACAATTCCTGCAGAATCAGAATCGACTAAATCGACAAAGACATTAAAACCATTCACCATTGCAAAAGGAACATCCTTGCAGGCAAGAAGCAGCGGGACTATTTCAAGCGACGATGAACTGCCTGTTCCAAGACGTATCAACTTTGTTCTGGATATGGATGTATATGATGGAAAGAATGTTGCGATCCCCGCCGGGAGTTCGGTTGTGGCTACATTGTCTTCCGTGAAAACAAGTGATAATAAACGTGCGGGCAGTGTGACCTTGTTTTTTGATTACCTGGTGGCACCAGATGGACAAAAAATTCCGTTGCAAAAAGAGGAGATGTATCTTGTAGCTTCCGGTAAGGTGCCGTATGAAATCCATCCAAATAATAAAATAAAAATCAAGACCTCCAGTTCAATTCAAATCAGGTACTAATGAAAATTTTGATCTCCCTCCTCTTTGTGTTCCTCTCAGGATATTCAAATTTCGTGTTTAGTCAGGAGACAATTGGCGTCAAATCAAGTACTAAGGGATTTTCGATTGGAGGCCATGGAGCTTATCTGTCCTATACAGCGTCTAGCCTTCAATTTGAACCGCATACCGGTTATGGATTCGGTGGATACCTTCAATATGGATTTACACATCAGATTGCAGTTGCATTAAATGTGCAGCATTATTGGATGGACCCAAAAACTACCGAACTTATTAAATCTCCTTATCCATACACAGAAATCGATCTGATCGGAAAATATATTTTTGGATCGACAAATTCACCGGTGAGGCCATTTCTTTCATTAGGTGGGAATTATTCGACCCAGGAGGAAATGTTCTATGACATAAGTGACCCAAATCTGAAGAAAATAGATGCCACCTATAGCGGCTTTACAGCATGTGGCGGTGCCGGTATAAATTTCTTTTTAACCCCTCGTTTTACAATTGATTTATCAGGTTTATATCACCTTGGGGCATTCGGCGTTACGCAAAATGGAACTCATTATGATGCAACTTATGATTTCACGGCTTTCAAATTCCTGGGTGGTTTTTCATATCATTTTTAAATTCCTATTTTCGGACAATCTGCATATCATTGCTGACAAGACTAATCATAAACCAATGAAATCATACATTACTTTTTTGCTTTTGCTGGCGTGTGGCTGGCTTACTAATATTTCCGCACAGGAAGTGATTTCTATGCAATCTAAAACTACAGGAGTTTCTATAGGGGCGGCTGCCGGATTTCTTTCATTCAGTGATAATATTGTTCATCCGGATGGGGCTGAAACCGGATTCGGTTTTGGTGGCCATATCCAATATGGCTTTAGTCACAAATTTGCAGCTGTACTGGCAGTCCAAAATTATTCTGTCACAGCTAAATCTATTAATGCCGCAGATAATTCATATCCCTATTTGGAAGTAGATGGATCCGTCGCATTTACATTCGGGTCTACCAATACACAATTGCGGCCGATGATCTCTGTAGGAGGTACATACACCAAGATGAGTGAATCCTATTACAATTTTGATACCGGGAACATCCAGGATGAAGTCTATAGTGGGATAGGCTTTGTGGGTAGTGCAGGGCTTAATTATTTTATAAAACCAGAGTTAAGCGTTGACTTGTCATTTCAAATCCATTCAGGTGCTTTTTCTAAAACATTAGTAGACCGCTTCCCGGTGAATTTTCAACATAGCTATTACACCATTAACGGTCTCCTGGGAATATCTTATCATTTTTAATCCTTATAGAATATGATCAAGCTTGAAGACCATCTTCACGGAGCTGGTCCCAAACGAATTCTTTCCCTTGATGGCGGAGGAATAAGAGGTGTCTTAACGCTGGGCTTTCTCGAACGCCTTGAAGACATGCTGGCGAAAGAAAATAATGACCCTGATTTTCGTCTGTGTGATTATTTCGATCTCATCGGAGGTACCAGCACAGGTTCTATCATTGCCACAGGTCTTGCGATAGGAATGAAAGCCAGTGAGATCAAACACAAGTACTTCGAACTCGGGAGTAAAATATTCGGACACAAAACCGGATTCTTCCAATATCTTTTTAAAGGTGTCAAATACGATAACAAACCTCTTGAGCTTGCGCTTAAAAGTTATTTCGGTGATATACAATTAGGAGATAAAGAAAAAATACGCACAGGTCTTTGCATTTTCTCAAAACGTGCCGAAACATTCAGTACATGGGCCATCCACAATCATCCTGAAGGAAAATTCTACGAACAAAATAAAAGCTGGCCTCTTTGGCAGGTTGTCATGGCAAGTGCTGCGGCACCAACTTATTTTTTACCGATGTTCATGAAGGACAGTTCCGGAGAGCAGGGAGCTTTCATTGATGGCGGAATAAGTATGGTCAATAATCCATCGTTTCGATTGTTTCTTCTGGCGAGTCTTAATTCATATCCATTCCGTTGGAAGCTTGGAAAACGGAATATGCTTTTAGTTTCACTGGGTACAGGCAATTCTGATAATAAAAGCAGCTTTGAAACTTATCAAAAAAATAACCTGATGGAATGGGCTGCAAAAATGCCTGATTTCTTCATGTATGATGCCAATCTGGCTAACCAGATGATCATGCAGATTCTGGGTGACTCGCCTACTTCAATCACTATCGATAGTGAGATGGGAAATCTAAGGGATGATTTATTTCTTGGATTCCATGCACTTACCTATCTCCGCTATAATGTGACTTTTGGAAAAGATGAAATGGAATCTCTTGGCGTAAAGCTTAGTCCACAGCAGCTGGAAACTATTGGCGAAATGGATAATCCAAAAAACCTTACGACACTTTCTGAGATAGGTGAAAAAGCCGGCCAGCATTATATTCAGGAAGAACATTTTAAAGGATTCATGCAAGTGCATACTGAACCTACACATGGCGAATATTTTGTTTCCGGTTCACAATATGATCTGCCATTTGAATCCTATACCAAAAAGGATATCCCGATCGGGGCCTGCCGGATAGATAATGATTTTGAAATCATGACGATGGAGGGATTGATGAAAGCAAAGAAAGGTGATTATCTGATCAAAGGTGTGAAAGGTGAATATTATGCGTGTGATGCGGAGGTGTTTAAGGAAACGTATGCGAAGACAAAGGAATAACGAATAACGAGTAACGAATAACGAGTAATGAGTGACGAGTAATGAGTAATGAGTAATGAGTAACGAGTAACGAGTAACGAGTAACGAGTAACGAGTAATGAGTAATGAATGATGATTATCTCATTTTGGATGCCGGATTAAAGGATACCGGATACTGGACTCACGACGAAGGATTTACTATTTATATTTTATAAAAACCGCATCCGCAGACACAATCCTAAAGTAACATGAAAATTTTACATTCCATCTTCCTTTTAATTTTCTTATTATTTTCATTTTCATTGAGTGCACAGGATCCAATCTCAAACCTCTCCATTAGCAAAGGATTGTCTTTAGGGGCGCATGCTGCTTATATTTCGCATGAAAATGATGTATACCATGCAGAGCCTGAATATGCAATTGGTTATGGTGTCAGAATTCAATATGGGTTCAACCACAAAATGGCTGTGGCTCTCTCCTATCAACATTATAGTATTAAACCAAAATCGATAAATAGTAATGTCAACCGATATCCCCTGTTTGAATACGACATTATCGGGGAATACATTTTCGGAACTTCGATTTCCCGATTGCGCCCAAATCTTCAGGCCGGGTTTAATTTTACGACTACGGAAGAAAGTTATTTTTATCCGGAATTAAACGGCCTTACCGAATGTGGGTACTACAGATGAATATTATGGAGTTACCATCTTAGCCGGAGCAGGACTTAGCTATTATTTCAATCCGAATATAAGTGCGGATCTCACTTTAATGATACATACCGGTCAATTCACTAAATACTACCTAACTACCAATTATGATACAATTACTAAGAAGAATCAAATCAATAGCGATGTTTTCAATCTCAATGGACTGTTAGGAGTGCAGTATCATTTCTCAAAGTCACGAGTAACGGATAACGGAACTCAACGACCCGAGCGGATTGACGGATTTACGGACTCATGAATTAAATTTGTGTTTTTTTAAGGCCCCCGGAGGGGGAAAACCAAGGAGAAAAAAATCCTAAGCCCCATCGGAGCGGAATATGAAGAGCAAGGAATCATGTCCTTCTGAAAAAATTCTCACGGGCCAATGAAATAGAGTCTGGTATCCGGCATCCTTTAATCCGGCATGCTTCGACCTACATCGCATGTCCTTGTGCTACAGCTCAGCAACCGTCGAAGAAAACTTAATTCTCTACGGTATCCATAAACGTTGGCTCGGACCGATCAAACTCAGCGAGAAAAGTTTTACGGATCGTTTGCCAGTGCTCTTTGATTTTGAGATTTGCTGCTTTCAGTTCATCAGCATTCAAATCATGTGAACCTAATTCATCGATGATTTTATAGATACTCTTCAGGGACTCGAAAGGATAGAGACCTTTTTCTGTTTTTGTCTGATGGATATTATAGTAAACGCCACGTACTTCATCAATAGATTTGGAAAGTAATAGCAAAACTTTCAGGTATTCTTTCTGTGGTTCAACCCGATGCTCGGTATAAAGTATTGCCATATTCACTGCATGAATAATATTGGCCCACAATAATCTCAGGCTGATCTGAAAATTTGATCTCCGCTGGAAACAAAAACCGAGATAGGCTATGGGAAAAGTCATAATGATCGGGAATACATCTTTGAACAAACCGTAGTACGTTCCCTTTTCAGTTCTGTCTGTAAAATAGACCAGAATACCTATCACTAAAATTCCAAAATAGAAGCTGAAAAAATAGAGGAGATTGCGGATGAGTCTTTTCTTTGTCATAAGAGGGAGATTTAGATTTAAATATAGGGAAACAATAAGAGGGCAGAAAGGGCGGAAAAGGCAGAAGAGGCGGAAAGGGAGGATAGGGAGGAAAGGCAGAAAGGGCGGAAAGGGCGGAAAGGGAGGAAAGGCAGAAGAGGGGGAAAAGGAGGAATTGGGAAAAACAATTTTTCTTTGCGTCTTTGCGAGAAATTAAAAGGAATTAGGTTTTAGTCGATGATGCCACGAATCATGGCATTTGGACCTGCACCGACGGTGAGACTTTTGAATTATCTTGGGCGGCTTTTACAGGCTTTTTACTCTTCAACCCACAAAAATATCATGCAAAAAACCCTCATTTTTATCGCTTTGTTATTTACGGCTTCACTAGCTGTAGCCCAGCAGGATGCAAGGCTGATGCGGTTTCCGACAGTTTCAAAGGACGCTATTGTCTTTAGCTATGCAGGTGACCTTTATTCAGTGCCTCGTTCAGGAGGAGTTGCACGAAAAATGACGACCGATATTGGCAATGAAATCTTCGCCAGGTTTTCTCCTGACGGCCAGACCCTGGCGTTTACAGGCCAATATGATGGAAACACAGAAGTTTACAAAATGCCGGCACAGGGTGGTATTCCGGTCAGGCTTACTTATTCTGCCACATTAGGCCGTGATGATCTGGGTGATCGTATGGGCCCTAACAATATCGTGATGACCTGGAAAAATGATAATTCAGGAATCGTATACAGAAGCCGCAAAACATCCTTCAATTCATTCAAAGGCCAATTGTATTTCGCTAATGCAAATGGAGGTCCTTCTACTGAACTACCTTTCTCTGTTGGGGGATTTTGTTCATACTCACCTGACAATTCGAAACTGGCGATGAACTGGGTATTCCGCGAATTCAGAACATGGAAATATTACAAAGGCGGAATGGCTGATGATGTATGGATCTATGATTTTGCAACATCAAAATTTGACAACATTACAAACAACCCGGCGCAGGATATTTTTCCGATGTGGTCAGGTGATAAAATATATTTCTGCAGTGACCGCGATCGCACTATGAATCTATTCGTATATGATACCAAAACAAAACAAACAAACAAGCTCACGAACTATACGAATTACGATATCAAATTTCCATCACTGGGACCTGATGCAATTGTGTATGAAAATGGAGGTTATATTTATTTGTTTGACTTGAAAACAGGTACAGACAAAAAAGTGTCTATCACCATAGCAGATGATGCAGCGTCAGGAAGGAATGAAATGATCGATGCTTCTAAATTTATTGAGAATGGTGATTATGATCTCAGTCCTGATGGCAACCGTATCGCGATGACTGCACGTGGTGATGTTTGGACATTACCTGCTAAAGAAGGAATCACAAGAGACATTTCGAAATCATCATCTATTCATGAAAGAGCTGTCACATGGTCAGGTGATGGCAAAATGGTAGCCTTCATCAGTGATGCCACCGGTGAGGATGAAGTGTATATCCAAAAGCAGGATGGTAGTGACTCACCTGTTCAACTGACACAGAATGCTGATACGTACAAATATTATCTCATCTGGTCTCCCGACAGTAAGAAGTTAGCCTGGACGGACAAAAAATTAAGACTGCAATACGTTGATGTGAGTTCAAAGGCAGTAACACTCGTAGATCAGGCGAAAGCATGGGAATATGAAGTTGTGTCATGGTCTCCTGACAGTAAATGGATAGCCTATACAAAAGCTGATGACGATTTCCGTTCTAAAGTTTTTCTGTACGACACCAGAACTAAAAAATCAACACAGGTGACTGACAATTGGTATGAAGCATCAGGTGGTGTCTTCAGTCCGGATGGAAAATATTTATTCTTTGTGTCAAATCGTGATTTCAATCCTACCTATAGCCAGACCGAATGGAATCACAGTTACGGAGATATGTCACGGATCTATTTTGTGACGCTTGCAAAAGACACAAAATCACCATTGGCACCCATCAATGACGAAGTTGAAATAAAGGCAGATACTTTTTTCATGTCGGATGCTACAAAACCAGCTTCCACTAAAAAGGATAAAACAAAAAAGGAAAAAACTACGCCTGCCTTACCGAAAGATGATGACAAGAAAAAAGATTCAACGGCTGTGACGAAAATAGATCTTGATGGGATCATGAACAGGGTCATAGATCTACCTATTGATCCGGGGAATTATTACGGCATCAGTGTGAGCGGAGATTTGGTATATTATTTAGCCAATTCATCTCATGACCAGCAAACGAAACTTAAAGTATTTGATCTGAAAGAAAAAGAAGAAAAAGTGATTGGTGCTTATGATACTTATATCCTTTCTTCGAATCAGAAAAAAATGTTGTTGATGAAGGACAGATCATTTGCCGTGGTCGATGCGCCGAAAGACAAGACCGGCATGGACAAAAAAGTGGATCTCTCCAATATGAAGATTGTGGTCGATAAGAAAAAAGAATGGGAACAGATCTTCAATGAATCATGGCGCCAGATGAGAGACTTCTTCTATGATTCCGGAATGCATGGTGTGGACTGGCCGGCGATAAAACTGAAATACAAAGCTTTATTGCCTTATGTAAGCCATCGAACAGACCTGACGTATATCATCGGTGAAATGATCGGTGAGCTCAGTGTAGGGCACTCATATGTAGGCGGTGGTGATGCACCTAAGTCAGAACGGATTCCTTTAGGATTGTTAGGCGCCAAATTAAGCCGCGACTCTTCTGGTTACTTCAGAATCGATGAAATCTTAAAAGGTGAAAACTGGGAATCAGTTACACGCTCACCGCTGACAGAAGTCGGCGTGAATGTCAATAAAGGTGATTATATCACAGCTATAAATGGTATCAGTACAAAAACTGTAAATGACATCTTTGAATTACTTGTGAACACGGCGGGCAAGACCACTGAACTTACAGTCAATAGTAAGCCATCCAATACCGGTAGTCGAAAGACACTGGTAGTTCCAACAGCTGATGAGTCAGGATTATACTACCTCAACTGGGTGAGGAAGAATATTGATTATGTCAATGCTAAAACGAATGGCGAAGTCGGATACATTCATATTCCGGATATGGGCACTGAAGGACTGAATGAGTTTGCAAAATATTTTTATGCACAACTGCAGAAAAAAGCCCTGATCATCGATGATCGTGGTAATGGTGGTGGAAATGTGTCTCCGCAGATAGTTGAACGCCTGCGAAGAGAAGCGGCATTTTTTAACATGCCCAGAAATGTAGCGATACCTAATGCTGATCCGGAAATGGTGGTAGGGCCAAAGGTTTTGATGATTGATCAGTACTCAGCTTCAGATGGTGATCTATTTCCTTATCGTTTCAGAAAGTATGGCCTTGGACAGATCATAGGAAGAAGATCATGGGGAGGAGTGGTAGGTATACGCGGATCACTTCCATTTATCGATGGTGGTTCACTTTCAAAACCTGAATTTGCAAGATATGATGCTGCGGGAGGAAATACCTGGCCCATAGAAGGTCATGGTGTTGATCCGGATATTGAAGTGATCAACTCACCTTCTGATGAATATATGGGTAAGGACAATCAGCTTGATAAGGCGATTGAGATCATCAAGGGAGAATTGGTACAGAGAAAAGATAATCCTGCGCCACCGCCGTATCCGAAAAAGAACAAATAGCAATAGGCAATAAGCAAAATGGAGTAGGCTGACACTCGAACGTCTGAGGAAAATTAAATCTTAAAGAATCTTAATTTTTCTTAAAAAATCTGCGTCCTCTTTTAAAAAGGGTGTTCCGGGAATGGAGCACCCTTTTTTTTTGATCTGATGGTCGATTATTGACGACCCTCGATTTGTCATGAACAATTACGTCATTGAATAGTTACCCTTCCTTACATTTGGTAATAAAGATTATTTTAATCCGCATTTAGAAATACTCCTTCCAATGAAAGTCAATGAACTGATCCAGAAACGATTTAATAAACCGGAAAATAAAGGTGATGAATTTGGATTCACCAATCAGGCTAATACAAATACGAAAAGGATTATTAACAAGGATGGTTCTTTCAACCTGATCAGGGCAGGTGAAAAAAGATCTTTGTTTCATAACCTGGTGACTATGGGTTGGTGGAAGTTTTTTGCTATTGTATTCAGTTCGTATATTATCATCAATACCATATTTGCATTCATCTACATGATGGTTGATCCTGTGGGCATAGGAATGACACAAGATTATCAGGTAAAAAATCATTTCCTTGTCTCTTATTTTTTCAGCGCACAGACGATGACTACAGTTGGTTATGGATCCCTGTATCCATTGACCGGACCGGTAAGTGTGGTCGCCTCTATTGAAGCGTTAATAGGTTTGATGAGTTTTGCGATTTTTACCGGACTCATGTATGGTCGTTTTTCAAAACCATCACATGGAATCCGCTTTTCAAAAAATATACTTTACACTCCTTATAAAGAAGGTTTTGCTTTAATGTTCAGGATTGCGAATGAACGCGATCACAATCTTACTGAACTTGAAACGCGTGTCCTGATGAATATCATCGTGGAGGAGAATGGAAGATCAAATCGGAAATATCAAAATCTGACCATAGAGAATGCCAAAATAACCTACTTTCCGATGAACTGGACGCTCGTCCATTATATCGATGACTCAAGTCCATTGTATGGATGGACCGCTGAAGATTACATCGCGTCACAAATGGAATTGCTGGTGATGGTCAAAGGTTATAATGAAACTGCCGCCCAAAGTATTCATGCTAAAAGCTCTTATCATGGGAGTGAAATCACATGGAATGCAAAATTCAAGTTGCCCTATTATTTCAGAGAAGATGGAGTCACGGTTTTTGAACTTGATAAAATTGATGACTTCGAAAAGCTGGCGTGAGAATGTGAGAATGTGAGAATGTGATAATGTGAGAGTGTGATAATGTGATAATGTGAGAGTGTGAGCAGTTGCAGTGTATTGCCCCTGCCTGCCACTACACCAAATGCTGCGACTTGACCACGTCTACTACCCCACCAAATGCTGCGGCTTGCCCCTGCCTACTACAACCCTTATGAAATGCCTTGTCACGGCCAATGATAATAATCAGCGGTCTTGCTAACCCTGCTCAATGTTATGGGATGCACTAAATTAATGTTTTGATTTCCAGTTCATTGTTCCTTTTCCTGGTCCTCTTGATAAAGACATATAGATTTCTTTTATACGAAAAATGTCTTCCTGAAGCAATAACCTTCAACAATCCAATATAAAAAGATAATAAACTCTTTTAATTTGAATACAGTTTTTATCTTTGGTCCTGAAATGATATTCTGTCTACCCTCTTTAACTCCCTCACAGCCATCATATGTTCTCTAAGACATGCGAATACGGGATTAAAGCCATGATTTTTGTTGCCCAAAAATCAAAGGATGGCTCACGTGTCGGTATAAAGGAAATTGCAAAGGGAACGGATGCTCCAGAACATTTTATAGCTAAAATCATGCAGGAACTGAGCCGTAAAAAGCTGGTGCATTCCATTAAAGGCCCAAATGGTGGTTTCTATTTCGATAAGTCCGATCTGAAAACTTCCCTGGCCGATATTGTCAAGGCATTGGATGGAAATGCAATTTATACAGACTGCGCTCTCGGGCTGAAAACCTGTAATGCTAAAAAACCTTGTCCCGTTCATCACCAGTTTCAGGATATCAAGAAAAACCTGATCAAAATGATTGAGGAGAATACAATAGGTGATTTTAATGCCAAGCTGGATTCAGGTAAGTTTTTTTTGGTGAACTGATTTTTTTATGCCTTTATAAAAGACAAAAAGGTATTATTTTCTTTATTCGATATGAATTCTTTAAAAACAAATACAATTCTTCTATGTGAACATTGTGGCGATACATGCCAGAATCAACACATCACATTGAGGAACATGGTATTCTGTTGCGACGGATGTAAAAGCGTATACCAGATCCTGAATGACTATAACCTCTGTGAATATTACGATCTCAACAACCATCCGGGATTAAAGCAAACAAATCATATCCGGAAAGAAAAATTTGCATTTCTGGACAATCCTGAAATAGCAAATAAATTAATTCAGTTTACCGATGGCAGCAGAACGCATGTTACCTTTTACCTGCCTCAAATTCATTGCAGCAGCTGTCTTTGGCTCCTGGAGCACATACACAGGATCAATCCCGGGATCACGTCATCAAGAGTCAACTTTACAAACAAAGAAGTATTCATCATTTTCGATCCCCTTGTTATTTCGATGCGGGGAGTCGTAGAACTATTGACACATATCGGTTACGAACCACATCTCAGCATGGAAGATGTGTCCAGGCATCAGTTGCGCCACATCGACAGGACCCGCTGGTATAAAATTGGGTTGGCAGGATTTTGTTTTGCCAATATCATGATGATGAGCTTCCCTGAATATTTTTCTGATGGAGCAACCCTCGAACCTCTCATCAAAAGGACACTCACGATAATCATCGTGATTTTGTCACTACCGGTGATTACATACTGTGCAAGTGAATTTTTTATCAACGCCTGGAACGGACTTAAAAATAAATATCTCAACATCGATGCCCCCATTGCATTAGCCATACTCATCACTTTTGGACGAAGCCTGTATGAAATCATCACAGCCACAGGTACCGGCTATCTTGATAGCATGAGTGGCATTGTTTTTTTTATGCTCATCGGCCGTTGGCTGCAGGACAAGACCTATCAGACCATTTCTTTTGACAGGGACTTCAGATCCTTTTTCCCGATCGCCGTAAATGTCTTAAAGGACAATAACATTAAAACTGTTCCTGTCGATCAGATTAAAATCAATGACATCATTATTATCCATCACCAGGAATTGATTCCGGTGGACGCTATTCTTTCCAAGGGTCATGCAGAAGTGGATTATAGTTTTGTCACCGGTGAAAGTCTTCCTGTAAACGTCAACAAAGGTGAAATCATTTATGCAGGCGGAAAACAAACGGGCAGTATCATTGAACTCCTTGTTGTCAAAGAAGTCTCTCAATCCTATCTGACAAACTTGTGGAACAAAGAAAACACCAGCAAAACCATATCGGCACAGCACTCCTTTATTGACGTCATGGGTAGGTACTTCACCTACATCATTTTGACTATCGGTGCGATAGCCGGCGGATATTGGTTATGGAAAGGAGAAACACACCTGATGTGGAATGCGCTGACTACTATCCTTATTGTCGCTTGTCCATGTGCGTTACTGTTATCTGCCAGTTTCACCAGGGGGAATATCCTACGCATCCTGTCACTCAATAAATTCTATCTCAAAAATGCAAATGTCATTGAGTCTATGTCACATATCGGGACGATTGTCTTTGATAAGACCGGGACATTGACAGAAAATCATAAAACAAATGTCAGCTATGCGGGTATGTTTCTCTCCCCTACATTAAAAACGAGGATTGCTTCAGTACTTAATCATTCAAATCATCCATTGAGCAAAGTTGTACTTCTGTATCTGGACACACCTCCGACGAGCCATATAGAAAGCTTCAAAATAACAGAGCACCAGGGAATTGAAGCCTGGGTTGATGAACATCATCTCAAGATCGGTTCACAGGAATTCGTAGGCGGACTCATGCCGCATAATGGGAAGAGCAATGTAGCTGTAAGTATAGATTCACAACCAATAGGTGTATTCCATATCACGAATACATACAGACAGGGAGTGTTTGATTTATTTAAATCGCTGAAACGCAAGTATACCCTTTCCCTCATTTCAGGGGATAATAATAATGAAGAGACGAGATTGAGGGAAAAAATGGGAAATGATTGTGTCCTTTTGTTCGAGCAGTCTCCTTATGACAAGCTTGACTACATCCGATATCTGCAGGATACCAAAAAAGAAAAAGTCCTTATGATCGGAGACGGCCTCAATGATGCCGGTGCGTTAAAAGAAAGCCATATTGGCATAGCAGTGTGTGATGATGAAAACAATTTCACACCTGCCGCAGATGGTATCATTCACGCGTCGAAAATATCATTAATGGACAATATCCTGGAGTATATCAAATCAGGGAAAAAAATTATTTTGTTAAGTTTCGCGATTTCGATAGCCTACAATATCATCGGGCTGTTCTTTGCTGTACAGGGCACGTTATCACCGATCATCGCAGCGATCCTGATGCCGTGTAGCTCGATTTCGATCATTTTGATCACGTTTGGATTGAGTCAATTGTTTGCGAAAAAATACAATTTAGTGAATAGTGAATAGCCAATAGTGAGTAGTGAATAGTGAATAGTGAATAGTGAATAGTGAATAGTGAATAGTGAATAGTCAAAAAATAAAAAGCATACAACAAAAAGAAAAATTAAAATGATAACCGCATAAACCTATAAACGCATAAACCTATAAACCTATAAACGCATAAACCTATAAACCAAAAAATGAGTGCAATAATCCTTCTTCTTCTTGTCAGCTTCGGTATAGCCGTGGTTTTTCTTGTTGGTTTTTTTTGGAGTGTGCGTGATGGACAGTTTGATGATGACTATGCACCACCGAGGAGAATCTTGTTTGAGGACAAGGAGGAAAAGGTAAGCTGAAAGCAATAAGCAATAAGCAATAAGCAAATAGGAAATTAAAAAATATAAATCAAAATAATCAACGGAATACAGAAAATGGAATTAGAAAAATTTTACTACGATAACAAGCTCCCGAAGATGTTTGCGATAGCAACCATCACCTGGGGAACGGTAGGAATGCTATTGGGAGTCATAGCGGCTTTTCAGTTGGCTTTTCCGGCGCTTAATTTTAGTCAGTATCTGCCTAATCTTTCATTTGGAAGGCTGAGGCCGGTGCACACGAATGCGGTCATTTTTGCATTCGTCGGTAATGGAATTTTCACTGCAGTTTACTATTCTTTGCCTCGATTACTAAAGACATCGATGTGGAGTAAAAAGCTGGGACAGATTCATTTCTGGGGCTGGCAAACCATCATTGTTCTGGCAGCAGTGACGCTTCTATCCGGTATTACGACTGGAAAAGAATATGCTGAACTTGAATGGCCTATCGATATCCTGATCACGTTGATCTGGGTCGTATTTGGGCTCAATATGTTTGGTACTATTCTGACGCGTCGGGAGAGACATCTTTATGTAGCGATATGGTTTTATATCGCGTCCTGGGTGACTGTCGCAATGTTGCATATCGTCAATTCGATGGAGCTCCCGGTATCCTTGTTTAAAAGTTATTCATGGTATGCAGGCGTACAGGATGCCTTAGTCCAATGGTGGTATGGTCACAATGCAGTAGCATTTTTTCTGACTACACCTTACCTGGGATTGATGTACTACTTCCTTCCTAAAGCAGTCGATCGGCCCGTCTATTCGTACAGGCTGAGTATTATACATTTCTGGAGTCTTATTTTCATTTATATCTGGGCAGGTCCACATCATCTTCTGTATACAGCTTTGCCGGAATGGGCGCAATCACTGGGCACCGCATTTTCGATCATGTTGATTCTTCCCAGTTGGGGAGGCATGCTCAATGGCCTTTTCACATTGAGAGGTGCATGGGACAAAGTAAGAGAAGATCCCGTGTTGAAATTTTTTGTTGTGGCCGTGACAGCGTATGGTATGGCTACATTCGAAGGCCCGATGTTGTCGCTTAAAAATGTAAATGCAATATCACATTATAGTGACTGGACGATTGCGCATGTGCATGTGGGTGCATTAGGCTGGAATGGCTTTCTCACATTTGGAATGATGTATTGGCTGATTCCGAAATTGTTCAATACGAAACTTTATTCCAGGAAAATGGCCGGAACGCATTTCTGGATTGGAACATTGGGTATCATCATGTATGCCATTCCGATGTACTGGAGTGCATTCAGGACGTATTTCATGATGAAAGCATTTACGCCTGAAGGGCAACTTCAATATCAGTTTATTGACGTCGTCCAAACTATTGTTCCATTCTATGTCCTCAGAGCGATAGGTGGAACAATATATCTGACAGGTGTAATCCTTATGATATACAATCTTTGGAAAACAGCGAAAGCAGGTTCGTTTGTTGCACAGGAAGCTGCTGAAGCTCCGGCATTGGAGAGGAAATATGCAGCACCAAAAGGTAGTTTCTGGCACAGCGTTATAGAGCGCAAACCAATCCTGTTACTGATATTGAGTTTGGTTTTAGTTAGCCTTGGTGGGTTGTTTGAATTGATACCAACTTTCCTAGTTAAATCCAATATTCCCACAATAGCTTCTGTAAAACCGTATACACCGCTTGAACTTCAGGGAAGAGATATTTATATACGTGAAGGCTGTTACAATTGCCATTCCCAGATGATTCGTCCGTTCCGCTATGAAGTAACACGGTATGGCGAATATTCTAAAGCAGGAGAGTTTGTATATGATCATCCGTTCCAATGGGGAAGTAAACGAACCGGTCCTGACCTTGCAAGGGAAGGAGGAAAATATCCGAACAGCTGGCATTTCAATCATATGTATGAGCCGACTTCTATGTCTCCGGGTTCGATCATGCCGTCTTATCCTTTTATGTTTGAAAATGACCTTGACATTTCTACAACGAATTCAAAGATTCATGCCATGCGCAAAATGGGTGTTCCGTATCCGAATGGATATGAGGCCATCGCGAATGATGATTTGAAAATACAAGCAGATAGTATAACCGCAAATCTGAAGAATGACAAAATCAATATACCGAGTTCAAGGGAAATCATTGCCTTGATTGCTTATTTGCAAAGACTAGGCACAGACATTAAAGTAACAACAGCAACAACAACAACAATTAAATAAAAGACCTATGAAATTTTCAAATTATCTCGAGCACATTACCGGTGTCAGTATTTATCCTCTCGTATCCCTGGGACTTTTTGTCGTCTTCTTTATGGGTGTTCTGATTTGGAGCTATCGCATCGATAAAAATGAAATCGAGCATATGGAAAATCTTCCTTTGAATGACTAATCTAAACTCATGAAAAGTATATCAAAACATATGAAAGCAATAATAAGTATTGTCATGCTTCTGATCAGTTGTGTCGCTTATGGACAAGCTGATGTTCCTGCAAAGGTCAGTAAAGGGATCGTCATCGATGCCAATATGCTCCTGGTCATCATAGCTGTACTGCTCCTGATACCATTGCGTATTTTGTCCAAAACATTTATAGCCGCAGCAAAGCGTCACTATCTTGATAACATAAATTCCGGACCGCTTAAGGTACTCGTTCCTCTTTGTTTTGTATTAATCAATACATCTCTTTGGGCGCAGTCGACCACAGCTCAGGCAACTTCTGCAGTCCAAACAACGGGCAATGCGCAGTCATGGGGCTTGTTGACCAACACTATGACCATCATGTTACTTTCCGTCATAGGCATTGAATTACTTCTCATTATCGTCTTTGCAGTCCGCACAATGGATTTGATCCAGAAAAAATCGGCAAAAGAGTTAAGCGAGGATGCATCACATGATATCTTCTCCTGGTTCAAAGAGAAATGGACTGCGATGAACTTCAAGCCCATCGAAGAGGAGTATAAGATTGATACCGGGCACAGTTACGATGGTATCCGTGAACTGGACAATATTATTCCGCCATGGTTTACGACTGCATTTATCATTACGATCATTTTTGGAATCGGATATTTTTACCGGTATCAGATAGCTAAATCAGGTCCATCACAAATACAGGAATACAAGAGTGCAGTAGCCCTCGCGGAGATCCAACATGATGAATATCTAAAAACTGCAGCAAATGCCATTGATGAATCGAATGTCAAAATAATGACCGGCGCGGATTTGGAGGAAGGCAAAAAGACCTTCCAGACGATTTGTGCTGCATGCCACCGGGTTGACGGAGGAGGCCAGGTAGGACCAAATCTTACAGATGATTACTGGATTCATGGTGGTGCATTGAAAGATCTGTTTAAAACCATAAAATATGGATATCCGGAAAAAGGAATGATCTCATGGAAAGAGCAGCTTTCTCCAGCACAAATGGCCCAGGCTGCGAATTATATCCTTACCCTTCATGGAACAAATCCACCGAATCCTAAGGAAAAACAAGGTACTTTGTATGTGGCTGAAGCAGCATCTTCCGATACTACATCCACAACAAAAATGAAGACCGATACCCTGATCAAAAAGTAAAATGACTGAAGAAGAATTATTACATGCAGAGACATTTCGAGACCGGGTCAGCAGCGTCAGTGCCGCCGGCAAACGAAATTGGATCTATGCATTCAAACCATCAGGTAAGTTCTACCGGTATAGAAATATCGTTTCCTATATCTACCTGATTGTTTTTTTTGCAATGCCGTTTATCAGGATCAATGGAAATCCATTTTTCCTGATCAATGTGATTGACAGTAAGTTCATTCTCTTTGGAAAAATATTCTGGCCGCAGGATTTTTTCATTTTTGCTGTGGGCATGATTTCTTTTATTGTTTTCATTGTACTCTTTACAGTGATCTATGGACGTTTATTTTGTGGATGGACATGTCCGCAGACTGTCTTTCTTGAATTTGTATTCAGAAAAATTGAATGGTGGATTGAAGGATCTGCTTCGAGACAAAAGACATTACATGACGGTCCATGGACTATGGAGAAGATCTGGAAAAAAGGTATTAAGCATACGTTGTTTCTCATTGTATCCTTTCTTATAGCACATACTTTCCTGGCCTATATCATCGGTGTACATGAGGTCACGAAAATAATCGGTGAACCCTTAAGCCAGCATATAGCGCTTCTTGCAGGATTGATTGTATTCACCTTGTTGTTCTATGGCGTCTTTGCATTTGTCAGGGAAATAGTATGCACGACGATTTGTCCTTATGGCCGTCTGCAGGGTGTCATGTTTGACAAAGACACGATGCAGATCTCCTATGATTATAAACGAGGCGAAGAAAGAGGAAAATATAAGCGCAATGAACCGAGGACTAATGGAGACTGTATAGATTGTAAAAAATGTGTTGTCGTTTGTCCCACCGGTATTGATATCCGTGATGGCGTCCAGATGGATTGTGTAGGTTGTACAGCGTGCATAGATGCCTGCGATGAAGTCATGGACAAGGTTGGGTTTCCAAAAGGACTTATCCGGTATGCTTCTGAAAATCAGATTACCAATGGTACGCCCTTTCAATTTAATACAAAGATGAAAGCATACACAGTACTTTTATTTGTGTTGCTATCGGCCATGACAGTCATGATCATCACACGCAAAACAGTGGACACCTATATTTCAAGAGTCAGTGGCCAGCTTTTCCAGGAAATGGAGGGTGATAAAATCAGTAATCTATTTGATGCCAAAATCATCAATAAGACAAATAAAGATTTCGCCGTTGAATTGAGGATTGAAGATTTGCAGGGGGAAATCAAACTGGTAGGTGCCCAGGAATTTATGTTAAAGAAAGAAGCGATCAATGAGTTTACGTTCTTTCTTGAGTTGCCAAAAACAGAAATCCATAACCGAAGCAATAAAATATCAATAGGTGTATATCATGACGGTAAAAAGATACAGACGTTGAAGACGAAGTTTTTAGGACCGTTTATGTAGTAGCAGTGGCAGTAGCAGTGGCAGTAGCAGTGGCAGTAGCAGTAGCAGTGGCAGTGGCAGTAGCAGTAGCAGTAGCAGTAGCAGTAGCAGTAGCAGTAGTGAATAGTGAATAGTGAATAACAAGCACAGTGAAGATCCAGCAAAATGAAGTCATGAAGCGGGAGTAAATATGGATAGTGAGTCTGGGACAATTTAATGTAATTTGTATATCCTTTTCGCAAATCGCAAATCGCAAATCGAAAATCGCAAATCGCAAATCGAAAATCGAAAATCGAAAATCTCAAATCTTAAATCTCAAATCTTAAATCTTAAATTTTTACACATGAACTGGGGACATTCATTAACAATATTTATCATCGTTTTCCTGGCCGGGATGTTGGGGATGGTGTATTATGCATCCAGACAATCGAACGAAATGATAGATGATCATTACTATGAGAAAGAAATGAAATATCAATCTACGATCGATGCGCAGAAAAACCTGATGGCTAAGTCGTCAGTCAGCATGATCGGTCAGAATCAGGATGATGTGATTATTACATTTCCTGCCGGATCATTTGAAAGCATTGAAAATGGTACTATTGAATTGCTCCGCAATGATGCTCAACGAAATGATGTGGATCTCGCTATTCAGACAAATGGTACTGATCGTCAGCATATCTCAAAAAATATATTGACAAAGGGAATGTATACAGCAAGGATAAAATGGACAAATGACCACCAGGAGTATTATCGGGAAGAGAAACTGATTGTAGAATAACGAGTAACGAATAACGAGTAACGAATAACGAGTAACGAATAACGAGTAACGAGTATCGAGTAACGAATAACGAGTAACGAGTAACGAGTAACGAGTAACGAATAATGAATAATGAATAATGAATAATGAATAATGAATAATGAATAACGAATACAGACGTTCGAGTGTCTCTGACCTCGAACCCCCGATAATCAAATGAATAACGATTTTCGATTTTAAGTTTCAGGCATTAAATAAAAAAAGCACAGAAAGATTGCTCGCAAAGACGCAAAGTGAATTTTCGATATTCAACGGAGTAGAAATAAACTGAATACTGAATACTGAATACTGCATATGGCTAACAATTTATAAATGAATGAATTTATATTAAGTCTCGCAACTGGTCTTTCCATTGGGTTTTTGGGGAGTTTCCATTGTATTGGCATGTGTGGGCCGATTGCATTGTCGCTACCTGTGGCTTCGGTATCAGGTGGCAAGAAATACGCAGGTATATTTTTTTACAATTTTGGACGGGCTATAACGTACAGCGCCCTTGGGCTTTTATTTGGATTCATGGGGAATCAGTTCCGTATCTGGGGACTGCAACAGGTTGTTTCAATTACTGCCGGAGTGTTAATCCTCGTCTTTATTATTTCAAATTTTTCATTTTCATCCCGGATTGGATGGCTTGCCCAATTGAACGCCTGGGTAAAACTTTCACTTGCAAGGCTTTTGAACAGGCCTAAAAACACGTTTTCATTTCTTTCAATAGGGTTACTCAATGGGCTGCTTCCATGCGGTCTTGTGTACGTTGCTATCGCGGCTTCTCTGGCCACAATGAATACATTGAACGGTATGCTTCTGATGTTTGCTTTTGGGCTAGGTACACTGCCAGTCATGGGCGCAATGATGGCTTTTGGACACTTACTTTCCTTCAATTTCCGACACAGACTCAAAAGGGCTGTGCCTGTCTTCGTTGGTCTGATGGCTGTCATTCTTATCTTAAGAGGAATGAACCTGGGAATTCCTTATCTAAGTCCTAAACTGGGAAAAACTTCGGCTACAGTTGAATGCTGCCATAAACCTTCCTGAATCAGCCTGATTCAAACCTGAAATAATAGAGGATTCATATCCTCGTCTTCCAATTCCACGAAAACCCAATCGATCTCCGGACGAAAGCTAGCCATCCGTTAAAACATTATATTCGCACTACCCTCTTTCACGCCTCAGCTTGCATACCTCATGGAAAAAAAACTATTCCTGTTTTTCACCTTGCTCTCCTTTGGAATAAACGCCCAGGAAAGTATAAAACCTGTTTTTTGCGGCAACGAGATTTTTTCAAAAATCCTTCATGAAAAGTATCCGGCATTGAATGATGCCTTTACTGCAACATTTGAGGAAGCCCGAAAGACAAATCGCCATCTGGGAAATGAACCGCTCGAGGTAAATATCGTCGTTCATGTAGTGTGGAATGGAATTGGTGAAAACCTGGATGACAGCATCATTAATAATCAAATCCTGATTCTCAACAATGATTATAACAGGCTCAATGCAGATACAGCAAACCTGCGTTCAATATTCCATGATGAAGCCGGTAACGCAAACATTCATTTCAATCTGGCCAGTGTAGTCCGTGTACAAACCAATCAATTATTTAGTGTTGATTTATTTGGGACTAACCTTCTTGCAGAAGCGAAGCATGATGTTGATGGCGGCAGCGATGCATGGAATCCCGATGAATATCTGAATATCTGGGTTTGTAAAATTCAACCTATCACTTTATTTGGCATCACCATAGGTCAAATACTTGGGTTTGCTTTTCCACCCAATAATTTACAAAACTGGCCTGCAGATTCCGGTGCGCCAACTCCGGGAGAAGATGGAGTAGTCATTGATTACCGCGTATTCGGAAGTAACAATCCAAATATCATTGATAATCCGGATGGAAGCGGTGCTATCATCGTTAAAGGCAGAACTCCTGTACATGAAGTCGGTCATTATTTTGGCTTACGACATATCTGGGGTGATGGGGGATTATTGGGACCCAATGCATGTGATCAAAGTGACGGTGTAGACGATACCCCATATGCTAATGCCCAATCAGCATTTGATTGTGATACTACTAAAAACACATGCACCCAAATTGAAACTTTTTACAACAAAGATGTCCCTGACCTTATTGAAAATTATATGGATTATGCCAGTGAGTCATGTATGAATATGTTCACACACGGCCAGGTGGAACTCATGCGAAATACATTGCAGGGACCACGAAGTGGATTGCTGATGCCTATTTCCGGCACTTCGGATCTTGCAATCGCACCTTCACTCAAACTTTCACCTAACCCGGCTCACGGACAAGTGACCCTTGAATTTGACCTTAATGAATCAAAAGAGATTTCCATTCGTGTTTTGAATTTAAACGGACAGTTGATGTTAAATAAAAAAGTTGAAAAGTATTCCGTCGGATATCACCAGATTAGTATAAATTCAGAAAAATTAAATTCCGGTATTTATGTAGTTGTGCTAAGGACGAATAGAGGAGTACAAACACAAAAATTAGTGATCGGTGAGTAGTGCTGATTTAACGGTGATTCAAATTGCTTGAATTTGCGGAATTTGCGGCAGGAAAAACAATAGGCAATTGGCAATTGGCAATAAACAAAAAGCAAAAAAAATAATTAGCCTAAATCTGTGGAATTTGTGGCAAGAAAAAAAGTAGTCCGTAATCAGTAATTTAAAAACCTGGATAATGAAAACGAAATATTATCTGATCTCCCTTCTTTTCTGCACAATATGGTTGACGGTCTATGGGCAGCAGAGTGGAAATTCTGTGTATGGACAGGGTTATACTAAAGGCAAAATGCCAGGCAAGGAGACCTTGTACTTATCGGATTCAACTTTTATCATTGAAGCCAGCGTGTTGCAGAATGTGATAGCTGACGGCTATGTCGCGACTTTCGGCCTTGCAGAAGAAGCAACGACTTTAAAAGAGTGTAATGAAAAAATAGATAAGCGCATCAAGGACTTTACAAGTCAGTTGACCAAAATGGGTGTGGCTAAAACGGACATCTATGTAGACATGACCTCCCAGAATAAAGTATATGATTACAAAATAACGGGGGAGGTGGCTGAAGAATATCTGCAGGGTTTTGAATTGAAGAAAAATGTCATTGTTAAATTCAATCATATCAGTGATCTTGATCAAATGGTGATCATGGCCTCAAACCTCGAAATTTATGACCTTGTGAAAGTAGATTATATCGTCAATGATCTGAATGCAATACACACCCAATTGCTCACCGCAGCATCAGAGATCATAAGTCAGAAGAAGACATTGTATGCTGCATTGACGAATGCACATCTCTCCCCTACTGCCGAAATATACGGTGATCAGTTTTATAGTTTTTATCCCGATCAGTTATATGCCAGCTACCAGGCATTTGAAAGTGGCAATATTTCAGGATCAGGGTACAATAATACCTATACCACAAAGGATGCCAGAAAAAGTGCAACATACTACTATGATAAAATCAACTACTCAGGTTTTGATAAGGTGATCAATCCTTACGTGACGGAGCCGGCAGTGGAGTTTGTGATTACGTTGCAGATTAAATTTGAGATAGAGTGAAAATGTGGAAATGTGAAAATGTGAGAATGTGGAAATGTGAAAATGTGAAAATGTGGAAATGTGGAAATGTGGAAAATGTGAGAATGTGAGAATGTGAGAATGTGAGAATGTGAGAATGTGAGAATGTGAGAATGTGAGAATAAAAATTGTTTTTTATAAAATGAAAACCTAATGAATAAAATTATTTATCTGAAGGAACATTCAGCTTTTATGGCATTAATGTTTCTCGTACTAATTTTTTCCTGCAAGCAGGATAAAACAATAAAAATTTCCGACGAAAGGGTCGCAGCTAAATTCGAACTTGAAGGTATGTCCGTAGAAGACCTACAATCAAAAATGCAAAGTGGACAATATACTTCGCATGCGATCGTGCAGATGTATCTGGATAGAATACAGGAAATCGATAAAAACGGTCCTTCCTTAAATTCAGTCATCGAAATAAATCCTGATGCACTGGCTATTGCAGATTCATTGGACAACGAAAGAGCTAATAAAAAAGTTAGGGGGCCGATGCATGGTATTCCCGTATTGATCAAGGACAATATTGATACCGGAGACAAGATGCATACTACAGCCGGCTCACTGGCTCTGGCAGATAATATTTCATCACATGATGCTTTCATTGTAAAGAAACTACGGGAAGCAGGTGCAATCATCCTGGGAAAAACAAACCTGAGTGAATGGGCAAACTTCCGCTCTACCAGGTCATCAAGTGGCTGGAGTAGTCGAGGTGGTCAAACGAAAAATCCATATATGCTTGATCGCTCACCATGCGGGTCAAGTTCCGGCTCTGGTGTTGCAGTTGCAGCAGATCTTTGCGTTGTTGCTGTAGGAACGGAGACAGATGGCTCAATAGCATGTCCGGCCTCAATGAATGGTGTCGTCGGCATAAAACCCACAGTTGGATTACTCAGTCGTTCGGGAATAATTCCGATTTCAAAAACACAGGACACCCCCGGCCCCTTTGGCAAGACAGTAAAGGATGCTGCGATACTTTTAGGGGTGATGACAGGTATTGATACATCGGATGCGGTAACGAAAGAAAGTAATGGGAAAAATAAAACTGACTATACCGCTTTTCTTGATATCAATGGTCTGAAAGGAAAACGAATCGGGGTTGAAAAGACTTTGCTTCACAACCATGAAGCTGTTGATGCATTACTTCAAAAAGCGTTGGACCAAATGAAAAGCCAGGGTGCGACAATAGTTGAAGTTGAATTTATGAGCAAATACCAGGAATTGGGGAATAAGGAATTTGACATTATGAAATACGAATTCAAAGATGGATTAAATCGTTACCTGGCATCTTCAAACAGTAAAATGAAATCGCTTGCAGATGTCATGAAATTTGATTCGCAAAATGAAATGACAGCAATGCCTTTCTTCAAACAGGAGATAATGGATAGTTCACAGGTGAAGGGTGATTTAAACAGCAAGGGATATATAGAAGCAATGACTGAACTTCCGGCGATCAGAAAATTTCTTGATGACATGATGACTACTGAAAAACTTGATGCATTCTGTGGACCGGCAACGGGTCCTGCATGGTGTATTGATCTGATCACTGGCGATCATTGGACAGGCTATGGTGCATATGGACCTTCAGCTATGGCGGGATATCCGTCGATTACGATTCCGATGGGATTAGTAAGTGAATTGCCTGTAGGTCTTTCATTTTTTGGGCGGGCCTATGATGAACCTGGTTTGATAGCCATTGCATATGCATATGAGCAGGCTTCAAAAAACAGGGTGGCACCGAAATATTTGAAATCGCTTGTGGGGAAATAAAAATTGGATGCGCACGGAGTACACAGAGTAAACGAAGAGAACATTATATTCTCTCGCAAAGGCGCAAAGACGCAAAGGATGCATTGAGAATAAGGATGGAAAATTGTTCCGCACGGAGTACGTAGAAAAATGTTTTACTGAATACTGCTAACCGATTACTGCTTACTTACTTTTACGGTTGTCTCTGCTCCAGCGTCTTATCCCATTCTGCACCGACGACATTTGTATCGAGCTTGATGTATTGAAGAAAATCATTTGAATCTCCTTTGGCGGGATCTTTCCTGACGAGATAATAGTGCTGACGTGGAGCTATCTTTTTCTTGAGCTCGATACCAAATCGTTCGTATGTTTTCATCCATTGATGAATGTCTACACCTTCTTTGAGTTGTACGATGACATCTGTCTGTGGCTCCTGAGGACTTTCCAATGGTCTCATGTCAGTAGTAACCCATCGACCTTCGGTGACAATCTTATTCAATTTTTCAAAAACATTTGATAATGAAGTAGAAAATTGTTTTTGTACAGTAAGTGTGCGCACTCCATCGGGATGAAGATAAGTCAGATTCAATAGTGGCAGATCAGCGATCTCAGGCTGTCCGGTCATATCTTCATGCCACCAGGCAGCAGGTTCGACTAGTTGCATGATTTCATGTACAGCTTTCTGATCAAGCGGAGCGGTGTACCAACCGGGTTCAAGCAAATTAGCATGCACATAGATCAGTCCTGTATTATCTGAAAGTAGATAAAAAGCATACACAGGGCACTGGCCAAAACATGGCCCTCGCTGATATTTTAATGTCCATGATTTCAAACCCGGAACTGTAGATTCGGAGATAGCATTTTTTCTGGAGGAATGACATCCTGTAGACAATAAGAATAGTGTGATACAAAAGATCTTCGTGAATCGGGTAATCAGTAAGTAGTAATCAGTATTCAGTATTCGGTATTCAGTATTCAGGTTGGAATTTTTGCTCATTGCCTATTCTTAGTTGCCTATTTATTAATTTAAATTGTTGAACCAGTAACTAAAGCTGCTAATTGCGCTAATTCAAGGAAATTAATTTCTTTGATCACTGTCCTTTTCTTTTACTATTTTCTCGCAAAGACGCAAAGACGCAAAGACGCAAAGAAAAATCATTCTCCATTTTGCTTATTGCTTATTGCCTATTGAAATGTAACGACTTTTCTCACCTTATCTTGTATTCCGTCCGATAGACGTACGAAAAAAATACCGCTGGCATAGGGATTCAAATTAAGCAAATAGGTCTGACTTCCTTCCCATGTGTCTTTCAGCACAAGGCGGCCATCGACTGAAAATACTTCAAGATTTATTTTTCCGGCATAACCATCAGGATGATACAATACATATTGTCCTGAGTAGCGGTCATTGGCCCAGATTAATTTGTCATACCATGTATCAAAAGGTTGTACAATTTCCTGACATGACCCTTCACTTCCCAAATCCGGATAAAAAGCATCTATCGAAGCATGCATCCGTGCCGATTGACCTGACGTGAATGCTGCAAGACAACGATCATCTGTCAGATCCATAAAATCCTGGTACATATTACTGACTCCACATGACATCTGTATTCCCGATGGACAGTCGAAATATGGTCCTTCCTGATTAGGTGTGTCATCAACTTCATCACTATCATTACAATCATGTTCTGATGGTCCGCCCCAGATGTGGATCAATCCAAAAAAATGCCCCATCTCATGCGTCAATGTATGACCGCCTTTGTAAAAAGGGTGAAATGCTGCATCACCGAGTGAACCGAATGAACGCGGATCTATCACGACACCTATCTCTTCAGGATACGGGGCCATCCCTGGAAAAAATGCAGAGCCAAGGAAACTTCCGTACTCTCCTACCCAAATGTTGATGTATCGTTCAGGATCCCATCCTGTCTTTCCGCCAAGCTCATTAAAATGAATCGCCCTGCGCGAAGATTGCGGATCGACAAGTAAAGCAATGTTTTGTCGATTTGTAAATGTGTACGTGATACCATCGGTAGGTTTTCCATCAGGATCAATTGAGGCAAGTCTGAATCGTATACCTGTATCTGAGATCAAGGGTTCAAATTCTTTTTCCAACTTTGAGATGTTAGCTCCTTTCCCTGCAAAATCATTGTTGAGAACATCTATCTGGTGGATGACCTGTGCGTTGGAAATGAATGTTGCGGATTGCCTTACGACGATATGAACGACTACCTGATAACAAATCTCTGAACGTGTCTTTATAACAGGATGCAATTCATGTTGACGCACTTTATCCAAAAACTCATCATACCGCATGCTATCTTCTTTTGAGTGCTCAATAGCCGGCATATCGCACCAAACCTGCGAAACAGACATAGATGAAATGAATAAGAGGCTGCTGGCTACAAGAAGACGTATATGCATGATGAATTCAAAAATAAGGGAAATTGCCGGACTCAGCTAGAATCCAAATGTATCGTAATTACCCCTGTTGTACGGGAACTTGAGGAAATCGAATGGGCCCGGTTTGACGCCAAGATGGAAAGAGTATGTGCCCCGTGTGGGCTGGAAGCTGAAAGACAATTGCCAGCAATGAAGATCGCGGGCAAGTCCGATATCAGGATAAGTCAATTGTTTTGATTTGAAATCATAGCCTATATTTCCGAAATTGACTGACCAGTTGGGTGTGATCTGCATGCTGCCTACCATGTTGACACTATTTGTAGTGATGCTCGTGGAATCGCGACCGGGCATCCAGAATCTTGAAATGCCTAATTCATGATTTATGGAAAAGCTACTAAGAAGATCAAAAAACTTATCGCCTTTTTTTGGTAATTTTTTGTTGCCGGGATTTGATCCGGTTTGCGTTTGAGATTGGGTTTCTTTTTTTGGATTAAATAGATCGAGGACTTGTTGAAATGTGATGTGCGATGAAAACCTGAGTCTCAGACTTTCGAAGCGTAACAATTTGTGATTTGTCTTAAGGTAAGTCAATGTGTCCAAATGAACATTATCACTTCTGCCATAGAAAGAATATGTAGCGCCCACGGTAGCGGTTGTAATCCCTTTGAAAAATCGCGTATTCCCGCTGATGTTGAGTGGGCTCCATTTATTTATTTTAGCGGCCATATTATAGCTACCGGACATATTGATGTTGTCAAACAGTTTTAGTTTCTTCTCTGTACTATCTTTTTTACTAAAATATTTAGCTTCGAATAAATTGGTGATGGAGTAATTAATATTTGCCTGCTCAATACTTGTAGGTGAAACACTGTAAAGTAAATTATCAAACCTGCTGAATCGTTTGACGGAATCAGGATACAAAACACTGAATTGCTGAAACTGGTAAGAGCTATCCGGCGACTTTGGTGTGTACGAAAATCCGATATTTGGCTTAATCACATGTCGAATACCTCGCAGCCAGCCCTTACTGAACTGAAGGGTACCGAACAGTGATGTATTCATGTTAATACTCGCCGAAATCGTGCGAAATGCTTTGAAACCTGAAGTCAATGTATCATCATTCTTCCCATAACTGATCGTGTCAGGACGTATAAAAAAAGAGGTGCTATCCGGTGTGTAGATTGTATCAGGCTTTACAAATTTCACATCATTAGGATCAAACCTGAACATCCTGTCCCTCGTTTTGAAAAACCAGGTTTCTCCATAATCAACAGAAGGCGTGAAATTGAAATACTTCAACACATTGAAATTGACATTTGCACTTGCGCGGTGCTGTGCGCCCCATTGTGCATTGGCCCAGGTCTTACTATCAAACAATGATGTATCCGTACCTATAATCTGGGAACGTCCTGAGCCACTATATTGAAATGCTATTTTCTCATACCATTGATCAGGACCTGCTTTCTTTTTGCTTTTAAACGGATAGATACGATTGAGCCGAAAATTAAGATCTGGTGCGTTGATCGTTACGATGTGAGACCTGGTATTCTGACTATGATTAAATGAAGCTGTGAGTGAATAGGGTTTGTTTGGAAAAATCCGGCTATAATTAAAATTGGAAGAGTATGTATTTGTCAATGCACTCTGTGCATCATTATGATTGAGTGATTGATAATCATTGGTCTGAACATTGATGCTTCCCCCGATGGTCTGATACGGATTTGATTTTGGATCCTGATTGTGCGTAAGGCGAATGGAAAAAGATTTACTCTTCGTATTGAGATAGGTATCACTGGCTTCAGTAAGACGATTAGAATATCCAAGATCAATATTGCCCCGAAACTTATATTTCTTTACATAATTAGAATTGAAATTAACACCCCACGATCCGTTGAAATAAATATCACCTGTCAGTTGTACATCGGCCCAGTCCTTGATTGGAAAATAATACCCCAATCCTCTTAATCCAAAACCCCATGTCGGTGAGCGTTCATAATCTTTGGGAAATATGAGACCCGCATGCCTGGTATTTGAAATGGGATAAAATCCAAAGGGCAGCCAAAGTGGTGTAGGAACTCCGAATATTTCAAGATGTGATGCACCTATGACAGCCAGTTTATCCGGAATGGTTTTGATCTTACTTGCCCGGATCCCATAGTGTGGATGTTCGGCGGTACATGTTGTGATCAATGCTCCTTCGTTGTAAAGAATATCATCCTGATGTAAGGAATCAGCTCCGCCGGCAACAAACTTTGTGACTTCACCATGAATGAACAAATCGTTTTCCTTGGTGAGTACATTAGAAATAAAACCTTTCCTGGTTTTAAAATTGTACCTCATTTTTTCTGCCGTAAAATTTTCGGTACCCATATTGAATTCGGGTTTTCCTGTCAGCTGGCCCAGGCTATCCAGCCTTCCTTCAGCGGTAGCGATGCTGCTGTCGAGATCGACCACGATGTAATCGGCCTTGATGGATAATTCCTTGTATCGGACATATGCTTTTCCAAAGAGGTAGACTTTATGCGCATCATTGTCGAGGTAATTAGAATCCAGGGATCCGTACTCGACCTTGGCATCGAGGCTGTCGGGTGACATCACGATGTTTACCTGTTTGCCGTGGCTGGTGGTATCCGCTATGAAGCTTTTGATTTTGGTAGAATCTTCCGGAAAAACAAGAGTCAAAGGGTTTTGAGCAATAGCTGTATTGACCCCTGCAAGGGATAAGCTGAAAAAAGTAAATATGATTATAAAAGACCTCAATCTGGCTGGATGGGTGAGCAATTGTAGAAAATAAGGCTTGATGAACTGTCGTTGAATTTATCAATTGACCAAAAAACCTGGCGATGGGTTGTCTTGTCTCCTGAAATAATATACAATGGGCATATGAACATATACTTACATATTACTACTTTTGCTAATGCAACCCATATGATCAAAGGTATGAAAGTTTGTTACCGTTCTAAAACGTCCCTTATCCATCTCTCGTCAGTGCTAAGCCTGGTTTTAACCTTATTTTTAGGTTTCAGAGGAGAATTGACTGCCCAGCATCCCTATAAAATAACCAAAGTTGTACTTGACGCCGGACATGGAGGCAAAGATCCGGGATGTCATGGAAATAGTACAAAAGAGAAAGAAATCGCCCTTTCCATTATCCTTAATCTGGGTAAAAAAATAGAAGCCAAATACCCTGATGTAGAAGTAATCTATACCCGGAAGACGGATGTTTTTATTCCTCTTAACGAAAGGGCGGCTATCGCTAACCGAAATAAAGCTGATCTTTTTATCTCTGTTCACTGTAATTACCTGGGGCCCCGTAATCATGCTACCGGCTCTGAAACCTACGTATTGGGACTTCATCGGGCGGAAGATAATCTTGCCGTTGCCAAGCGTGAAAATGCTTCAATACTTCTGGAAGATAACTATGAAAAGACATATGACGGATTTGATCCTTACTCTACCGAAGGCCATATTATCCTGTCGATGTTTCAGAATGCGCATCTTCAGCAAAGTATTCAGCTGGCCACATATGTTGAAAGTGCTTTCAAAAGAATGGGCCGTTTGCCCAGCAGGGGTGTCAAACAGGCCGGGTTTCTGGTCATCAGAGAGACTACGATGCCCAGCATCCTGATCGAATCCGGTTTTCTGAGCACGGACACGGATGAAAACTTCCTGATGAAGGAGTCTGCCCAGAATGAAGTGGCAGAATCCATTCTAAAAGCATTTGGCAACTATAAAAAGGATGTGGAGGATCAGCAAAAGGAATTGGAGGTAGCTACAAAAGAAATTGAGAAAATCAAGCCCAATTTACCGGACACTGACGCCGTAGTGGTACATATTGAAGGCGCGACTCAAAAGACGCAAACTCAACCAGATCCTAACCAAATCGCTTATCGAATACAGATAGCTGCTGCTTCGAAGCCATCCCTTGATAAAAAATATACTTCTCTTGATGATCTTGAGGTGATCAAAGAAAATGACTATTATAAGTTTCTGGTCGGCAATTTCAGCAGCTATGAGGCTGCCCAGCCCAGGCTCTCCGAACTTAAGGCAAAGGGCTTTTTGGGGGCATTTATAGTGATATATAAGGATGGACAGCGTGTCCGGGCTGAGATCCTTCAGAATAAATCCTAACTCTTTTGCTCCGTCAATTAACTTTGCCGGCTAATGCTTGTTCACTTTTCTGGTTCACAGTCGATTTAATGCCGGAAAGGCTGTGTGACCATGCGGAAACCTGAAGATTTATGAAGATATCAAATGAATTTAAGATAGGTGTGATGGCGATTGTAGTCATTTCACTCACCTTCTGGGGCTATAAATTCCTCCGTGGCAGGAATGTGCTCAAACACTCCAATGACTATTATGTGCGCTATGCAGATATTGAGCAATTGGCCGTAAGCTCACCGGTATTGATCCATGGCTTCAGTGTAGGAACGGTATCCGCTATAAATCTGGATAAAGACATGAAGACGGTCATTGCGACATTAAATCTTGATCGTGATGTTAAGATCCCTGCAGATGCAGTGGCGATGATCATGAGCACAAGTATCATGGGTGGCAAAGCGATTGACCTTCGGGTGAGCGGGCCCTGTTCAGGTGATGGCTGTGCGAAACCAGGAAGTTTTCTTGAAGGTAGAGTCAAAGGAATATTTGATTCACTTCTGGACAAAGGTGAAAATGGCACGCTGGCGAAAGTGAAAGAGAATATTGGCGACATCTTAAATACCCTTGGCGATTCACTGACATCTCCGAATTCAAATAGTGAGATTGCAAAAACATATACGCAGCTTTCCGCGCTGATCACGAATCTGTCCTCGATCACGGGCACATTGGATAAATCGATGGGCAGTTATGACAGACATTTGAATAATACACTGGCAAATGTTGAAGCTATTACCGGAGCTATTGCTAAAAATCAGGATAAGATAGCTTCATCTATTTCTCATCTTGAAAGTATCACCAAACAATTTGATGAATCAAAAGCGGGTGCTAATGCTGGTGCATTGATCACGGATGCACAGAATACAGTGAAGAATCTGAATGCTACCATTGCGGAAGCGAATAAGTCATTCACGCAATTGTCAACAGTCATGAAAGACATGCAGAATGGAAAAGGCAGTCTTGGGAAATTATTGAAAGATGAAGGCCTGTACACGCATACACTGGCCACTACTAAGAATCTTGAATTACTCTTACAGGATTTCAGATTGAATCCCAAGCGGTATGTCAATGTATCTGTGTTTGGAAAGAAACAGAAAGCATATGAGTTGCCGGAGAATGATCCGGCGATGCTGAATGATACGATGCATTAAAATAATGCCCGTATCCCCTGGCTAAAGCCGGTGGCAATTGAAGAAGCTTAAGGAAAGCATTTTAATTGCCCGGGGGATTTGGGGGGGAAAAAAATGGGGAAAAAATTGGTTGGTCCCCCGGGGGGAAAATTTTTTCTTTTCCCCCCCCAAAAAAAACCCCCCGAGGATTTTTCCCCCCCCCAAAAAAATGGGGGGGGGGGGGGGTTTTGTTTTGAAATAAAAAAAAAAAAATAGAAGGAGGGGGAAAAGAAAAAAAAAAAAAAAACCCACAAAAATCCCCCTTCCCCCCCCCCCCCCCCCAACAACACCCCCCACAAGAAAGATAGTTCTATTAAACCAAAAACTATTTTCCCCTTTAAAAAATGGGGGGTTTTTTGGGTTTCCTGGTATTTTTTAAAGAGGAAAAAAAAAAAAAACCCCCCCAATTTTTCCCCCCCAATCTTGGGTGTTTGTTTTTTTTTTTTTCCCCCTTTTCTTCTATATGTTTCCACATGGCTTGCCGCAATGTCTCTGAACATAAAAAGGGAATTCTATTTTTTGTAGCCCACACAAAGTGCAGGTATACTCTTATGAATGGCATAAGATTGTTTTTTGGCTGGTGACCGATACTAATCCTAAATATTCCTGATTTGAAATAAGGATGATTAAAATTTTTCTATTGAATTAAAAATGCAATTTTTTTTTATTCTTTTTCTCCCCTGGCTGAAGCCAAGGGCTATTGAAGTAAATAATAACCTTCTAAAATGAAACAGAATATTCTGTGCCAAATACAAAGGATCTCGTCAATCCATCCGGTCGCACATCGCGAACGACAAGAGGAAATCCCAGGTTAACTCCAAGCTTACCAGAATCACCCATCTGGACACTCGCATAAAATGTGGCATTGAGGGTTAAGCCTGATGACCCTTGAATAGATTCGTATACATCCTGAGAATTTAAGAACTGATCTTCACCAAGATGATATATCGGAAGAAGTCCGGGCATAAACGTCACCCGATCACTCAGCTTAAGCTCGCGAGAAATATGAAGCAGGATATCCCCTTTTCGCTGAAAATTGAAGGTTGATGTAAAATCATTGAAGGGAGATTCAGGATGTGATAATGAATCAGGATAAAACCAATTCTGGTTTTGGGTAAATGGTTGCTGATAAGCAATATTGTAATGCCATGCATTAGAATGATAGGCCATGCCTGCGATCAAATCTAATGTCCCAAGGCTTGATTGATAATCCATCGGAAACACAATATCATCTGAATAAAAACGTCCTCCGTCATTTAAAGGAATCTTGAGACCTCCGGTAATTGAAAATTTTGCGGATGGCAAATAATTAATATTTACGTACACATCTCCAAGCCCTGATGTAGATATGCCATTTCCCGTATGCATAGCGGCGGTCATCCGGCCATCCACACTGAAACTTGAACCAAACTTTCTTGAATAGCCTATTTGAGGAGTCAAAACAAATATAGTATGGTCTGCTGCACCTGCCGAAAGGCCAACATTAAATTGATTCTTCTTCGAATCTAAATTTTCAATTGAGGGTTTGAATGCAGGGATCGAACATGCACCTGCGTCACTGCATCCCTGGCCTAAAATAAATGTTGCGGGCGAACTTATCACCAAGAGACTCAAAACGAGAGAATATCTTTTCATATCAGATTGTACGATAAAATAATAAATTATATTCCACTTCCGCCTCTTTTGCCTCTTCCGCTTTTTCTGCCTCTTCTGCCTCTTTCGCCTTTTCCGCCTTTTCCGCCTTTTCTGCCTCTTCCGCCTTTTCCGCCTTTTCTGCCTCTTCCGCCTTTTCCGCCTCTTCCGCCTTTTCCGCCTTTTCTACCACTTCCGCCTCTTCTGCCTCTTCTGCCTTTAGAAAATTGATAACCCTGTCTTCGTCGTCAATCTTTCCAGTAATTCCATTCCTCTCACTGAATTACCTTTTTTATTCAGACGAGGACTCCATACAGCTACAGCATATTTGCCGGGGTGAACAGCCACAATACCGCCGCCGATACCGCTTTTACCGGGCAGTCCGACTTTGAATGAAAAATCTCCGGCCTCATCATAGAAACCACACGTCTGCATGATCGCATTGATCCGCTTGGCCATGCTTGAGGTGATGATTTGTTCGCCGGATGAAATTAATTTTCCGTGATTTGCAAATAACAGAAATGTGGAGGCCAGTTCTTTGCATGACATTTCGATGGAACACATTTGATAATATAGATTTAACACCTCATCAATCTCATTATGGATATTTCCGCTGGCTTTCATCATATTGATAAGGGCAGCATTTCGAAAGCCTAATTTCTTTTCAGAATTTGCAACGGTTTGATTGTATTCGATTGAATGATTACCAGCTACTTTTCTGACGAAGTCAAGAAACTCAGAATGAGGATGCTTGTGCAAACTACATAAGATATCACAAATCACAATCGCACCGGAATTGATCAGCGGATTGCGTGGTTTACCATGTTCGTATTCGAGTTGCCACAATGAATTGAATGGATTGCCTGATGGTTCTACACCTACGCGGTCCCAGAGGTCTTCACCTTTTTGCTGAAATGCGAGTGCGAGGGACAGTACTTTACCAATGCTTTGAATGGAAAATTTTTCTTCATGATCCCCTACTCCGTAATTTTCATTTTCGCTTGTGCAAAGGTGTACGCCAAATTTAGAAGGATCGATAGAGGCTAGTTCCGGGATGTATTGTGCTACTATGCCATTATCCTTTAGGCGTTGAACATCATGATAAATTTCTTTTAGAATTTGTTCATAATAAGAGTTCATTGGAGGTGGTATAATTTGGAAAGGAAGGGTAAATAACGTAATAATTCCGAGGATGGCATAAATAGCTAATCATGTTTTCCTAAAACATCAGGATGTTTTAGGAAAACACCATTGTGTTTTAGGAAAACATTAGTGAATTGATTTTGAGGTATTTAGTCATTTTCTCCCCCTCTCCTCATACCCTCCAATTTCATTTAACTCCCTAATCCCTTTTCAGTATATTCGAACGATGAACCTTCTATTTCGATCAGGTACAAGGATGTTAATTGTCCTTTTTATCCAGCATTTCTTTACCCCCACGAATGCTCAAACCATCCTCGTCCAGCCCTACCTCCAGAACGCCACACCCACCTCTATAGTCATCATGTGGGAAACAAATGTCAATACCGCGAGCACAGTTCAATACGGGACAACACCAAGCTTAGGAAGCTCAACATCAGGTACCACAATCACTACACTCGGAAATACAGTTCTCCATACTGTCAACTTAACCGGTCTCACACCAGCCACACGCTATTATTACAAAGCCATCACTGGCGCGTGGGAATCATCCATATATGATTTTGTAGCCGAGCCCCTGCGCAACAGTGAAACCAATTTCAATATCGTCCTCATGAGCGATATGCAAAAAGATGGTAGTAATCCTAACATCTTTTCAAATCTGATCAATACAAGTTTACTTCCCTATATCGCATCACATTATGGTACCCCGCTGAGTGATCATCTGCAGATGGCAATACTTCCCGGTGATATCGTAGATAACGGCCCAGTCTATCTACAATGGAAAAATGATTTTTTCAATCCCGGTGAAGCCCTGTGGAGATCTGTGCCCTGCTATCCCGCAATCGGAAATCATGAACAGAATTCACCGAACTATTTCAATTACTTCAATCTCCCTTTGAACGGCACATCAGGATATCTCGAGCATTGGTATTCACATGACTATTCCAATGTAAGAGTACTGACAATGGATTCAAATAATCCTTATAATATACAGGCGCAACTTAACTGGCTGGATAGCATGCTCAATGTAAGCTGCAGTGATACACTTATCGATTTTGTATTCGCACAAATGCATCATCCGTTTAAATCCGAATTGTGGGTGCCCGGTGAGTCTGACTACTCCGGTGAGATCGTACATCGGCTTGAAACTTTTTCAACGACATGCAACAAACCCACGATACATTTTTTCGGTCATACACATGCGTACTCAAGAGGTGAATCAAGAGATCACAAGCATCTCTGGGTCAATGTCGCGACATCTGGTGGCAATATAGATTACTGGGGTGAGTTTCAAAATCGGGATTATGATGAATTCATCGTCAGCCAGGATCAATATGGATTTGTAATGGTAGAAGTGACTGCAGGTGCGAACCCGAAATTTGTACTGAAGAGACTCAGTTTCGGTGATGAATTTAATCCCGGTGGAAGTACAGAAACAGATATGTTGTCGATCCGACTAAATAATGTAGCTCCTTTATCACCTTATACGCTATTCCCAAGAGCTATTGACGTTGTATCTCCTTTGTGCCTGACCTTGAAAGCAGATGCTTATACTGATCCTGATGGAGATGAACATGGTGCGAGTCAATGGCAGATATCTACAGATAGTATGAATTTTGCTAATCCCATTTTTGATTCATGGAAGCAATATGCGGATTGGTACAATGAGGTAAATCTTCAGGCCAATGATGATCTCACGGATGAAGAGGTTACAAATTTACCTTTCGGCGCTTCGCTTTGGTGGCGTGTCCGATATCGTGACAAAAGTCTTGAGTGGAGTCAATGGAGTACAAGTACAAAATTTCATACGAGGCCTTTGACCGTGTTGACCGGAAACCTGGTGTCCAATCCGGGTGCTGAAACAGGTATCAATGGCTGGACCGCTACAACAGGTGTCATCGAATCACTCGGAGCACTGGAATGCAATGGTATCAACCCATACATAGGCCAAAAATATTTCGCAGTCGGTGCATTATGTGTTGAAAATGCATTCGCTTCTGCGTACCAGGATATTTCTGTTGTCAATCAATCTGCACTCATTGATGCGGGACAGGTCATGGTCCATTACGGTGCACATCTGGCAGATTGGGCGAATACAGATGAGCCTTCATTTGCAATGCAATTTTTGAATGCTTCAGCGCAGTTGATTTCAGGAACAGATACCACGAGATATATTAATGCTACATGGACGCTTAAAGAAAAAACAATCATTGTCCCATCTGGTACCAGGTTCATACGATTCATAGTGATGGGTACGCGGTATCAGGGGACAGATAATGATAGTTATATCGATGATCTTTTTCTTGAATTACTCAGTGGTGATTTTAGTTGTAGTCCGTATGCACCGCCCGGGCCGGCGAATGGCCGAATATATGTAGATGCCGATGCCGTTGCCTACCCGGATGGTGAGAGTTGGTTGACAGCCTTCAGGACACTTGGTGATGCGCTTTTAGTCAGCAATGTCAATCCACAGATTCATGAAATCTGGATCGCTGATGGCACATATAAAGTGACATCTACTTCGATGCGGGATACTTCTTTTGATGTGAAGCGAGCGATCCGTATTTATGGAGGTTTTGCAGGCAATGAAACATCGATTACACAGAGAGACATTATTAATCACCCCACTACCCTGTCAGGTGAGATAGGCAATCCCGGTTTAGTATCAGACAATACGTATAATGTGGTACATGTCATCAATGCCATTGACACTGTTTTGATCGATGGCCTTTCCATTTGCTGCGGTTATGCTGATGTCGCCGGACATGATACCGGAGGTGGGTTGTATATTTCTTCATCCAACAGAAAGCCAGTCAAACTACATGATTGCAAATTGTTGGATAATCATGCGCTCTTCGGCAGCTCCATTTTTAATGAATCCGAATTAATACTTGATCATTGTTCAGTTACGAATCAACCTATCACAGGTGTTGCCGGCGGATCGATTCTGAATACAGGTATTAAGACAATATTGACTTTGAATATGAGTACTATACTTCAGTATTGCACCACATGTCCGAAGGCAATTGAGAATGTGAATGGAGGGAATGTTAAAGTATTGAATGCGGTCAGTGTCGAGAAAGAATGAGACAAGTGACGATTTACCATAGGGGAGATGCACTTTTACAAAATGATATTTGTGCGTTAGTCAAAAGAGGAGCAAGTAAAAAAAAACCAGAAAGTAAACAATTCAATTTAATTCAAAGTTTTGTTTTCATAGTTTTTGAATTTTATCAATTTTAAGTATATAAATCTCTTCAATAGGCCAAACTGGCTGGTAATAACCGCAAGCATCTAAAAGTTTTCCATCAAATTTTACATCAAGACCATCTACCTGGAATTCCGAAGGTATATCACAGAAATAAAAATCAATATACGCGTCAAAACTGTGTAAGTAGCCAACACCATATTTATTTTGGATTGTATCCAAATGAATAACCCCTTTTACATCTTTAGCAATTAGCCTAACAATTCTTTCCTCAGAACACTCTGCAAGCGTGCAATCATTTATTGATGTCTTGTCCATAACTGTAATACCTTTTGGGTATTCATATCCACTTGGATTCGGATCATCTTTTCCACAACTAAGTAGTGTTAAGGTTATAATAACAATTGAAAGCTTCATCAGGACTAATTTACAAAGGTTAAACGTTAAAAAAACCGTTGCTAAATCATTAAATATCAGATATTTATAAAATATGACTTCTTTAATCGACATATTTATATTATTTTTGTCGACTTAAATCGACATATCAATGGACGTATTATATGCATACCACGACAGCCTGCTCCACCAGATCTCTGACAGCTACTACAGGTACCTGTTCGATGAGATCAACTGGTCACAGCGAATGCTGGCAATCAAAGGCCCAAGAGGATCTGGAAAAACGACCCTGATGCTTCAATACATCCGCTACAAGCTCAATAAACCCAGAGAAGAAGCACTGTATGTGACAGCGGATCATTATTGGTTTTATACGCACAATTTGGTGGAAACAGCAGATACATTTTATAAACATGGAGGTCGTCATCTGTTCATAGATGAAGTGCACAAATATCCGGGATGGTCAAGAGAACTCAAAAATATCTATGATGGATATCCGGATATGAAAATAGTTTTCTCTTCATCCTCCGCTCTCGATATTTATCGGGGAGAAGCTGATCTGAGTCGAAGAGTGATTACGTATACCTTACCCGGTTTGTCCTTTCGTGAATATCTTTCATTGGAAGGACATGGGACATTTTCAAAATATGCATTGTCTGAAATCATCGGGCATCATCGTGATATCGCTGATCAGATCAGAAGTCAAATTCATCCCATGCCATCTTTTAAAAAATACTTACGTCATGGCTACCTCCCCATCATCAATGAAAGTAGTCCTGATGACATACCTGTCCGACTCAATCAAATCATCAACACAATCATTGAATCTGACCTCGCCTACATTCAGGACTATGGATCCGGTACGGCCTTCAAAGTAAAAAAACTACTGGGCGTATTAGCAGAATCTACTCCTTTTAAACCCAATATAGCCGCTATCGCAAGGAAACTGGATGTAAGCCGTGATTCAGTATACACATGGTTGCATCATCTCGAAAATGCCCGCTTACTCAACCTATTGTCTGCACAAGGAAAAGGTGTAGCGATGCTGCAGAAGCCTGATAAAGTATATCTTGAAAACACAAATCTGGCTTATGCTTTAAATCCCAATCCAAACATCGGATCAATAAGGGAAACATTTCTCTTCAATCAATTAGTAAATGCTAAATCAAATGTCAGACTTCCAAAACAGGGAGATTTTGTCATCGGTGATGTCACCATTGAAGTAGGTGGTTCAGGTAAAACAAACAAACAGATCAAACAAATTTCTTATGCAGTCATCGCGGCAGACGACATAGAGACCGGATCAGGTAACAAAATCCCCCTCTGGCTTTTCGGCTTCATGTATTGATCAATTGAAAATATTCATCATCATATGGGTGCCTCGTCTTTCGTCCTTGTTCTTTGGTCCTTCGTCAATTTTTCTGCCTTATCTTACATAAAATATCAGGCTCAATACGATGCTCCTCCCCGGCACCATCCAAGAAGTCATACAGCAACTGGAAGACATCATCCGGGATTGCGAAAAGCGTGGTTCACGCCAAGTTTATTTCGCTGCCTTGTATCTGCGTGTCACAAAAGAAGTGAGTAAGAAAATCAAGGAAGGTTTTTTTGAAGACAACGAACGCATGGAAAAACTTGATGTCGTTTTTGCCAATCGATATATCACAGCTTATCATCAATATCGAGGGAAAGAAACTTGTTCCAAATCATGGGCACTGGCATTTGACACATGTCTCAAGTGGAGAGCCATCGTGATGCAACATCTCCTCGCCGGAATGAATGCACATATCGGACTTGATCTCGGTATCGCAGCTGCCACCGTCTGTCCGGGAGATTCTATTCAATCATTGCGCAACGATTTTCTGAAGATCAACATCATACTGACTGATATGGTCAATACCGTTGAAAAAGAGATCTCAGAAATATGGCCCCTGCTTAAACCCATTGACTTCCTGGCCGGAAAACTGGATGAAAAAAATTGCCTCCTTCTCCATGGACATAGCCCGCGAAAAAGCCTGGAAGGTTGCAAAGGAGTATGCCCTTTTACAAATCCAGGCCCACCAGGAAGATTATATCAGTAAACATGATCAACGCGTAGCTTCTTTCGGTAAAAAATTAGTGCGCCCGGGTATCCTACTTCATTTTCTTATTCTTACCATACGCATTTTGGAACATGGCAATATTGAAAGGAAGATCAGAATATTAAAGGGTCCTGCAGATTAATCAGGTGAAAAAGGACACGGGACATGAGACATGAGATATGAGACATGAGATATGAGATATGAGATATGAGATATGAGATATGAGATATATTTAAATGAAGTAAACCCAAATTCGCTTTAACTGGTCAGTTTTTATAAATTTTCTGAACATTGGCAAATAATAAGTGTTCTGGCATTCTCATACAATGCGTATGTTATTTTCTAATCCCTTTTTCTATTCCTTCATAATTTAATCCAATAAACAATGACACAGAAAAAAATAATTGCTGTATTTGGTGCTACAGGAGCCCAGGGCGGTGGCCTGGCCAAGGCTATTCTTCAGGATCCGAATAGTGAGTTTGCTGTCCGTGTGATCACCCGCAATACAGAATCAGACAAAGCGCAAGAGCTGGCCGCTATGGGAGCTGAAGTCGTATCTGCCGATGTGGATGACAAGGCAAGCATGGTTCGCGCATTGCAAGGTGCCTATGGTGCTTTTTTTGTTACTTTTTTCTGGTCTCATTTTTCTCCTGAGACAGAAGGTAAGCACGCTAAGGATATGGCTGATGCGGCTAAAGAAGCAAGCATAAAACATGCTATCTGGTCAACCCTTGAGGATACCCGCAGATGGGTGCCGCTGGATGATAACCGGATGCCTACCCTGCAGGGAAAATACAAAGTCCCTCATTTTGATGGCAAGGGTGAATCAGATCATTACTTCACGGATGCAGGCGTACCGACGACCTTTATGCTGGCATCCTATTATTGGGACAATCTTATTCATTTTGGCATGGGACCTAAGAAAGGACCTGATGGTACATTGGCGATTACATTTCCAATGGGCGATAAAAAAATGGCCGGCATCGGATCAGATGATATCGGAAAATGCGCCTATGGAATATTTAAGAAAGGCCCGCAGATGATCGGTAAAACAATCGGTATAGCTGGCGAACAATTAAGTCTTCAAGACATGGCAGCAGCCTTATCGAAAGCACTTGGACAAGAGGTGAAGTATAATGAAGTGACTCCCGAAATGTACCGGAGTTTTGGTTTTCCCGGTGCAGACGATTTAGGGAATATGTTCCAGTTTTATCGTGACTTTGACGAGGTGTGCAATCGTACCCGTGATGTGAATTTTTCAAGGGAGTTAAATCCGGAATTGAAGTCTTTTGACATGTGGCTTGCACAAAATGCTAATCGAATTCCTCTCGAATAAGGATTGATCCAAACTTCAGGTTACTAAAGGAGTTTGAAAAAATTAAGATCCTGTCACTTCGTACGTTGGCAGGATCTTTTTATACGAAATGAAACCCAGAAAGAATAGTTTGATTTATACACTCAATGAGATGCAGCCATCACTGGGATACAATGCAACTCATTAATACAGAATAATCACTACATCTGAATGGGATTAATTTGTTGTGGTAAACTATACTTGAAAATGTGATTCATTTCAACCATCCAAAATCGAAAATCGAAAATCGAAAATTAGTCCATGGTCCGTCAAGCGCAATTTCTCTACCTTCAACCAATCATTTCATAAAAAGCAGAAGATATGTCACTTTTAATCTTAGGTATCATTGTATTCGCTGTGGTTTTAATGGCAGGTCATAACAACCCCCAGCTATCCAGATATTCCACTATCGTAAAAGGCTTAGCGATCCTGCTGATGTTGGCAGGGCTATCTTCTTCTATGATCGTTCAGATCGATGCAGGGACGATAGGTGTACAATCTCTATTTGGTGAGGTCAAGAATAATACCCTTGAGCCGGGTTTGAATTTTGTAAATCCCCTTGTCAAGGTCACCGAATTTGATACAAAGACGCAGAACTATACCATGTCAGGTGTTCATGACGAAGGGGCCAAGTTAGGTGATGATGCGATCAGGGTGCTTTCACTGGACGGCCTGGAGGTGGTCATCGACGTGACGGTCCTGTACAGAGTTCTGCCAAATATGACACCTCAGATTCTGAAGGAAATCGGTACCGGCTACAGGGATGTCATTGTACGTCCACTGGTGCGAACAAAGCTTAGAGATAATGCTGTGTACTACGACGCTGTATCACTTTACTCTACCAAAAGAGATGAGTTTCAAAACCGTATTTTCGAAAATATTAAAACTGATTTTGCGAGTAGAGGCCTTGAACTGGAATCTATCCTTGTGCGAAATATTATGCTCCCGGAATCTGTGAAGGCTACTATTGAATCAAAAATAAATGCAGAACAGGATGCACAAAAAATGACATTCGTCCTGCAAAAAGAAAAACAGGAAGCCGAACGTAAACGCGTTGAAGCCCAGGGTATAGCAGACTACCAAAAGATCCTAAGTACAGGCCTCAGCGATAAACAATTGCAGTATGAAATGATCAAAGCCAACAAGGAAATCGCATTGTCACCTAACGCGAAAATCATCATCATGCCTGCAGGCAAGAATATGCCTATCCTTTTGTCGGATAAATGAGTGAAGCAAAGGGCAATTAGCAATTAACAAAAATCAATAAGCAATAAGCAATGAGCGAAAATCAATAAGCAATGAGCAATTAGCAAAAATCAATTCAAGCGCAGCGATTATTTCGACTACATTTCACATCCCCAAAACGCTCAGCATAAGGATCCCGCATGACGAAGTAAATCTACTTCATTCGTCCTTGGTCATCTCAACGGGTGGCCTGAAAAATGACCTGAAGTCTAAGCTTGGTAATAGTAAAAGAAAAACCAGCGGCACGAGAAAAATAACTCTTCCCTGGTAGCGGGTCAATACTGTGGAAAATGTACTACAGATAAAAGCATTGAAAAGCATCGCCCAAAGAAACAGCACAACTAACTCGCGATGTCTTCCGGTCCATTTCTTATAAAATAAAAGGAGTAGTACAAGCATGGCGAAAGAACCAAAAACCAATATATTTTGCCTTTCATTCAGCTTATCAAATGAGAGCCTTCCATTTCCGCGGTTTTGAAATGAAATGCTTTGTGCATTCCGGAGAGCAGGGAACCTCTCATTAATATAACTTAGAATGTTAGGCCGTTGAGGTTCGATTTCAAAACTGGCTAGTTGAGAAAGTGTAGATGAAAATGATGCCGATACAAAACGTTTGAGATATTTTCCATTCCACATGATATCATGGATCATTCGATTATAGGCAGGACCGGAAGTTTCCCATCCTCCTGTTTTATAAAAAGGACTTTTGCTGTCCCAGATAAAATCGGCTGTCATAGAATCTTTATAAGGACACAATGCATAATTTGCCTGACTACATTTCTCATTTAAAAAAGAATCCAGTATTCCCATTTCATGCAATCTTGAAGTAAGAAATACGTGTCCGTTTTGAGAAAGAAATAAACGTTGCGTAAATGCGAAATTGACAACAAATGTGATGACCACTGCGGTGATAAAAACTGAGAATGAGAGAATCCATTTTTTCAGAAAATATGGACGTTCATTGCTCTTATTCCAAATGACGTATCGACCTCCCAAAAACAGCAGACAAAGGAGAAAAAGAGGGAAGTGTGAGTTGTGTACAATCGTGGCATAAACACATACCGGAAGCAAAAACCACAAATGGGCCTTTTTTAAATCTGCAAAAAAGATCAATGCCAGCGAAATCAGGAAAATGGATGTAAAAATATCCGGCATGAGGAAACTGACAAAATAGGAATAGCCTGTAAAACAACAAAGGACAAAGACAGACAGCAAAAAATGAATGAGCTTATTGTGATACCGGCTGAAGTAGTGAAAAAATAAAAACAACACCACTGAAGCTAAGATACCCTGAGCAATAATGCTGAAAACCAAATTGTCCATCATATGCGTATGCCGTAAAAACCAACCATAAAAAATAGGCCGGTCCCGAGGCAACGAATTTTCAATCCCCGATGCCAGGTAGGCAGCCGAATCGGGATAAGTGATTGGGAAATTATTATACAAACCTGTTGAAATAGATAGCAACACACCGCATAAGAGTGTTAAAATAACAGAACTATACTTCCTGATCATACGGTTGTTTTTCGCTTTCCATCATTATTGATACCTACTAAGATAACAATGATGTCCATGTCGTGATCAACAATTTAATTTTCTAAATGACTACATCGTACAATCTTACCAAAGATGATGATACGAATAGAAGTTTTTAAATCTATCTAAGTATTAAATAGGAAGTAGTTTTTAATTCTTTCGATAATACTTGCCTCTTAAAGGCTGGCAATTGACAATAAAAAATAAAAGCGAGGGAGCACAGTTGACAAAAAAAATAAGAGAAAAAATTGAATACGGAAATCCTGCCTTTAGGCTGACTTCTTGTTCAATATGCTTACACCACCAATCAGGCAAAGAACTCCGGCACCAATGATGATGAAAGCCGTCTCTTTAGCTCCTTTATCCTGGGCAGAAATTTTAATACCCAGAATATTTACCTCTCCACCGCTATTGTCGAGCTTATTGATGCCTACATAGCCAAGGAAAAGTGATAAAATAATCAGGACGATACCTATTGATTTGTTCATAACAGTAAGGTTGAGAAGATGAATTGAAAATATCATGATGGTAACAACGAGACCCTCATACTGTTCACATATTGCTACTGATCAAACTTCTTCAGGTTTTCAGCCTTACGCCTTTTAATGGCCAACTGGCTTAGCACAATGACGATCAGTACCGAAATTATGCCCTGCATCCATAGAGCCTTTATATACACCATTTGAAGAAAGTAATCATAATATCCATGCACAATGGCAGCTAACAGCAACGCCAATAAGCTGTAAAGAAAAATCCTGCTTCTGAATAGTTTTGCCTCTCCTAAAAAATACCCCATAATCACTGCACATACGGCATTGAGAGGAACCGAAGTAAACATCCTGAGCGCATCAGCATTGACACCGGAAGAAATCACATAAAAAACATTTTCCGCTGTGGCATATCCCATGCCGACCATGATCGCATAGACAATACCATCAAACGGTTGATTGAAAGCTTTGTAATAAAACGTAATCCCCCGAAGGAATAAAAACTTACCTCCCTCTCCAAGTAAGCCAATGAAAACAAATGCACTGAGTATTTCATTCAATTCATCCTGATGGCTGACATACAAAAAGTGATGGAGAAGATATCCTATACCACGTGAAATGAAAAAACTGACGGCGCCAAAAAGCAAGCTCATCAATAACAGCCCCGATGGCTCAGGTTCACGAAGATCTCTCAGGTAAAAGTAAACAGCGATAATAATGCCAGGTAGAACGGCGATAAGCATTGACAACGTTGTACTCATTTATCCGTGGTTGTATGAGATGACGAATGACTTTGTTTTTAATGATTACTTAGCCTGACAATATAGGAAAAAAGGATTAACAATCGCAGCTACAAGCTGCTTTAGACGGATTTCGTCATAGACTTTTGATCAGACATATTGATTCTAAGTTCAAACTTCGAATAGCGTTTCGAATATTGATTCGAAGTTGATAAACTTCGAATAGCGCGAAAACTGAAGTGTATGACTTTCGTCTTTCGTCCTAGGTCTTTGGTCCTTTGTCCTTCACGATATACAAGTCCATCGCTATCTTCTCGATCAAACCTTTAGGAAGGATCTCCGCCATCTTCGCACCTACATAGTTGAGAACACCAGGTACGATTTCAGCTTTATCTGCCAGCATTCCATTGATGCCTGCCTTTGCTACAGATTCAGGTTCAACACTGAATTTTTCAGCCTTTTCTTTGATGGCACCCATGTTGGCTCTGTCAACAAAACCCGTAGATGTAGGGCCCGGACTAAGGCATGTAGCAGATACATTTGTTCCTTTCAATTCCTTTCTCAGGCCACGCGTAAAGACAAGCACAAATGCTTTGGTGGCTGCATAATTGGCCAGTGTCCCCACAGCCTGGTAAGCAGAGGTGCTGGAGACATTCATGATATAGGCACGCTTGTTGTTTTGCAGCATTGGCAATAAAACCTTACACATATCCGAGAGCGTGAACATATTCAAACGCATCATCGCATTGATTTCTTCACGGGTTAGGTTCTGCATTTTGCCCCATACGGCATAGCCTGCATTATTGATAAGGATGTCTATTGAATAATTTTTTTGGCTCAGCCAGTCTCTGACATTTAAGGCCACATCAGGAGCTGAAAGATCAATAGCCAGAAAGTCAGCATTGACATTAAATACGCGGCGCAACTCTTCCGCATTTTTCTGCAGCTGTTCACCTGATCTGGCAAGGAGAAGAATATCGTGCTTTCGTGAAGCCAGTTCCCTGGCCATGGCCCAACCGATTCCTCCGCTGGCACCTGTGATCAACGCGTAGGCCATGTTACTTGTTTGTAACAGCCATAAAACGCTGATAAAGCAGAGGCTTGCTGGTTTTGGTTCGAGGCTCGAATTTTCCGCAGATGATCGGAATATACATCACGCGTCTGCGGCTTTTCTCACCTACAAAAGGTGATTGCGCTACCCTATGCCATAAGCGGCCATCATGTACAGTGAGGTCTCCCGGCTCAACAGATAAACCCACTTCATCTTTGTCAGCTTTATAATTGAGATAATAAACCTTTCTAAACAACAATGTGAATACACCCTTATTGTGTGTACCCGGTAACAATCTCAGACCGCCGTTGGCAGGTGTAGACGTATCAAGATGCAAACCCAGGTTAAGCATCGGCATCACCTTATTGCCATAAAAAATATCCCGAAGAACATCTGTATGCCATGCAAGTTGACTATAATTACTATCCGTTGTATTCACATAATGATTGAATACAAGGCCATCTTTTTCATTTTCACCAAGTCGTGAATCTGCTGCACCATTAAGCTCAAAAAGAGCTTTAAGTCTTGGCTCACCAAGGAATTCCTGGAATATTTTACCGAACTGGTTGAGGAAAGCAAAACGCTGAACGATGGTCTTGCCATCCACATCTTTGCCGTATTTTATCGGTGTACCATTGACAAGTTTACGGTCTTCTTTTATCCATTCGTCCTGAATGCGTTCAGATTCCTGAATCATCTTGGTAACCACTTCTTTAGACACAAAATTCTTGAAATGGATGAAACCATTCTTATGGAAAAACTCCTTTTGTTCGGGAGTCAACGCTGAGCCTAAACTGAAAACCGGATAGCTTTTAAACTCAGTGGTTTCTTCATTTTTCATTTGCTTGGGCATGAGAGAGAGCTACTTTTTTGTTTGTATTGTAAATCGAAAGTTACTTGAATATTATTGCATGGTTAACATGAAAACTTTTTATTAACAAGTTTTACATGGTATTTCGTGTCAACCATTGGTTGTCAGTCCTTTATGGCAGGCCCTAAAATATTTTTAAGGCTATAAAAAACCACTGATGTGACGAGTGGGGCGACCAAAATGTCGATGGTATAATGGACATGCTGCCATGCCAGTAAAACCCCTATCGCAAAAGTGAAGCCAATTTTAACCCTCCTGGCCCATTTGTTTTTCTCGATCAGGACCAAAACCATCATGGTACTTACGTGACCCGAAAAGAACATATCCTTTGCAAAAGTACCATTAGGATAGAATTTTGTGGAAAGTGGATCTGTAAGAAATATCATGTCGACCGGAGGCTCCAGAGTGACAAGGTACATCGTCCCCATCCGAATCAATGTCACTGCAAAATAAGTAGTCAATCCCAACACAATAAAATAGGGTCGACGCGCAACAGAAAAAATAGTCTGGAGAATGGATATATAGATCATTGAAAAGATCAGTACAGACCAATTAAAAGGTGTAAATAAATTTAAAAAAATATCATTTAAGTATACCCCGGATTTTGGCTCGATCACATGGCCATAAAAATGAGGGAGATAAAATATCACGATCAGAAGGCTGAGCAGACAAAATACAATGGCCCACCTGACAGATAAAGATTTCAACAATTCATTCCAGGTCATGTAGTGAGTTGTGAATAGTGAATGGTGAATAGTGAGTAATGAGTATTTTGTTTTTTGCTTATTGCCAATTGCCCTTTGCTTATTGCCTTTTGCTTATTGCCAATTGCTTATTGCTTATTGCCTTTGTCTTTCGTCATCGCACTATCAATACCGGAATCTCCAATTTATGCCGTACATCATCTACAGTAGTACCAAAGATCAGGTCCTTAAATACCTTGTGTCCATGAGCACCCATGACTAATAAATCTGCATCGAATTCCTTTACCTTTTCGACGATTCCGTTTTTTGGTCTTCCATATCCGATAGAAATTGAATTCTTATACCCCATACTCGTGAGGTTGTCAGAATACATCATCAGATTCCTTTCATCTGATAACGTTTCATAATCACGGATATCCTTTCCGATAGCCAGCGCGCCTGCAGTCTCCACTACATGTATTAGTTTATATTCAGCTTCTTTTCCACCCTGCAATATGGCATGACTGATGGTCGTATGATCGGTTTTTGTAAAATCTATGGTGATCGCTATGCGCTTGTATCGTGTAGCCACCGCTGTTGTAATTTCACTAAAGGTTCCATGAGGCAATGGCTCTCTGTATTTTTTCTTTCGAACGATCAGTGGCACAAAAGTGATGTACAATAAAATAATCGCCGTAAAAATCGCAACCGGCAATACGGTTACTTTTAATATCCATGTATTCTCACCCGGTTGTGACATCCATTCCCCCAATGTGGCTACTACAAGCTTTGCATTTAGTCCTACTATGATAGCTGCCGATAACCAGGCTAAAATTCTGATATAAGGTTTGATGACAAATTCTTTCATCTTTTCCTTATCACTCACAAAATGAATCAATGGAATAATGGCAAATCCCAATTGCAGGCTCAATATGACCTGGCTCAGAACTAATAAACTTCCTGTAGCCCCTTCACCCAGTAATTGAATGATGATCAAAGCGGGAACAATAGCAATAAGCCTTGTCAGTAATCTTCTGATCCACGGCGCGATCCGCAGGTTGAGATAACCTTCCATCACCACCTGTCCTGCCAGTGTGCCTGTAATCGTGGAACTTTGGCCTGCAGCAATTAATGCTACAGCAAAAAGTATAGGAGCCCATCTTGTGCCCAACATGGGCTGCAATAATTTATAGGCATCCTGTATCTCGGCAACATCAAATAATCCATTTTTAAAAAAAACCGAAGCGGCCAGGATCAAGATAGCCGCATTGACAAAAAAGGCAAGGTTCAGGGCAATGGCCGAATCAATGAAATTGTATTTGATCGCCAGTTTTATTTCAGCAGGGTTTCGAAGAAATTTTCTTGTCTGCACTAATGAAGAATGCAGATAAAGATTATGCGGCATCACCGTAGCGCCTATTATACCAATGGCAATATATAATGCAGCACTACTTGGGATACCCGGAATAAAACCTGTGACAAGTTCTCCAAAATCCGGTTTGGCAAAAAACATCTGCGCTAAAAAACTCATGCCGATGATCGCGATCAATGAAAGAATAAATACTTCCAGCTTTCGCATCCCGTAATTGAATAAAAATAAAACGAGGAAGGTATCCAATACCGTAATACTGACTCCCCACATCAATGGTAGATGGAAAAGCAATTGCAAACCAATGGCCATACCGAGCACTTCAGCCAGATCACAAGCGGCAATGGCAATCTCAGCTAAGATGTAGAGATAAATATTGACAAATCGGGGATACATCTCACGCGAAGCCTGCGCGAGGTCACGACTACGTACGATACCCAGACGGGCACTGAGGCTTTGCAAGAGAAGGGCAATAAGATTCGACATCAGGAGCACCCAGATAAGCTTGTATCCAAACTGGCTCCCACCGGCAAGATCTGTAGCCCAGTTACCCGGATCCATGTAACCTACGCTTATAAGATAAGCGGGCCCTAAAAAAGAAAATAGCTTACGACGGTTAGATGTCGCTTTCATCACGTCCACCGATGCATTGACCTCGGACAATGAAGCCATTGGCTCTTCTATGTGCTGCATAACAAATATGTACTTTTTATGAGTTTGAAGACAAGTATATCCGACAGGAATACCGCTTCTGTGATATGTCGTAAAAAACCAAAGATACTATTGTAACCTGAAAGAATTTAATAGCGCTAAATTTGTCCCACATATGATTTTTAGCGCTCTTCTGTATTACCTGGTCCTGTTGCCTGTTTCACTCCTCCCCTTTTCGGTATTACATGTTATTTCCCGAATTGTGTATGTGATCCTTTATGATCTGGCAGGTTATCGTAAAAAAGTGGTGACGGCCAATCTCAGGAATTCGTTTCCTGAATTATCAGAGGAGGAATGTGCGGTTATAGCCAGGAAATTTTACAGGCATCTCTGTGATGTGCTGCTGGAAAGCCAGAAAATATTTACAATTTCAAAAAAGCAATTAGCCTTACATATACAGTGCACTAATCCTGAAGTAGTGAATCATTATTTTGATCAGGGTAAAAATGTGATCATCGCTGTAGGCCATTATAATAGCTGGGAATTGATGCTGACCGGATTCAATACGTTCTTCAAACATAGAGCTGTGGTCATCTATAAGCCCCTGAACAATAAATATTTCGACCAGAAAATGATCGACGCCCGGAGCAAGCAAGGCACCGTGATGCTGCCTGTAAATGATGTAAAATCGTTTTTCACAAATCCGCAAAATGAAATATTTGCAATGGTCTTTGCCATTGATCAGTCACCGCCCAATCCTGATAAATCCTATTGGATGAAATTCCTTCACCAGGATACCGCTGTACTATTCGGTACAGAATATTATGCCAAAGCCTATAACCTACCTGTTATATACTCCCGTTTGAAAAAAGTAAAACGCGGCTATTATCAATTGGAATTTGTAGAAGTGACGAATACCCCTTCTGAAAAAACATATGGAGAAATCACGGAGAAAGTCACTCATCTGCTCGAACAGGACATCATAGCACAACCGGAATACTGGTTGTGGTCGCACAGGCGGTGGAAACATAAAAAAGGCGAAGGCGAAGGAGAAGGAGAAGGCTACGTTAACCAATAAGCAGTAGCAGTAGCAGTAGCAGTAGCAGTAGCAGTAGCAGTAGCAGTAGCAGTAGCAGTAGCAGTAGCAGTAGCAGTAGCAGTAGCAGTAGCAGTAGCAGTAGCAGTAGCAGTAGCAGTAGCAGTAGCAGTAGCAGTAGCAGTAGCAGTAGCAGTAGCAGTAGCAGTAGCAGTAGCAGTAGCAGTAGCAGTAGCAGTAGCAGTAGCAGTAGCAGTAGCAGTAGCAGTAGCAGTAGCAGTAGCAGTAGCAGTATTTTTAAAATTATTGGCTTCGCCAATAATTTTAAAAATAGACCACGGTTAAGCGATTGTATCTACGCTTTAGCGAAACCAATGCTAATTGAAAAGACCACAAAAATTTTGTATCTCAGAATTACTTTTCCCAAATCGTCACCATCGGATAATCAAACTGCGTCTCGTCACATTGCACAAAAGTGCCCACACACTCACAATCCGTAACGCAGACCAATTCGCATTTCTCATTAAATATCTCTTCAAAGCCATCACCATAAATATCAATAAACCAGTAAAGCGCTTCTCCGGGCTTGTCAATTCTAACTATGGATTCTGCAGAATATTCTTTCTTGAAGTCTTTGATCTTTTCATCAAGACATGGAGTGATATCCATTGTATCATGACAGGAGTTTAAACAAAACAAACCTGATAGCGATAGGATGAGACCTGATGGTTTCATTAAGCAAGTTTTTAGTGTAGACACTATTTACCTTATTGCGGTTGGGCTGGCATGCAATATTTATTGGCCCAATAGGGGTTTTCAATAGGTAAGAAAGAAACCTCTGCCTTAGCCTTCATTTCATCCTTCGCCTTTTCCTTCGCCTTTGCCTTTTCCTTTTTTCCTTCAAACAATTCATCCTGCCTTTTCATCAATTCATCCGAAACATTCGCATTATTCCCCAATAAATTGACCTTCAGATAAGCTAATAATTACCTTAGTGCCATGCCGATCAAGCGCTACAGTAACAAGGAGCCTATCGTATTTATATGGGTGATTATCCCCTATATCACCTTCATGAATTTACTCATGTTCGGTACATGTGTCTTTGATTCATTCTGGATTTTTATCAAAAGTTTTGGCATCAGCGCTGTCTATTTTTTTATTATTTATGGCGTTTTCGGCACCGTAGCTGTGTACATAAAAAACCGATTTCCCGGTCCCGGGGATCTTTTCAGAAGAATTTCACTTCTGCTTCCAGTCTTTTACACGATGAATGCAGGCGCTGTCAATGGCGCTTTTTATTTTTTCAAATCCCTGCCTGTCCTGGAATGCGTTCCCAAACCTGAAATGCTATGGTGGACCGTGCTTTATGCCTGCATTATGAGCACCGTGATCACCTTCATCAACGAAGGCATGGCCAATTGGGAAAAATGGAAGAGCTCATTGTCTGAAAGCGAAAAACTAAAGAATGCATATCAACGCAGCAAGCTTCTTGGCCTCAAAGGACAGATCAATCCGCATTTTTTATTCAATTGCTTTAATACACTTTCAGGACTGATCCAGGAAAATGAACAGGAAGCCGAAAAATTCCTGGATGAAATGACCAAAGTGCATCGCTATCTTCTGCGTGGCGATGATGAGTATCTCGTGCCGCTGACGGATGAGATGAAGTTTGCCACGTCATATCTCAATCTCACAAAGGCAAGGTTTGGCAACGCCATAGACACAAAGATCGATCTCCCGGCAGAACTCATGTCAAAAGAGATCCCCCCATTGAGCATGCAGGTCATTCTTGAAAATATTATTTATACAAATGCATTGAGCAAAAAAGAACCACTCACCATCCGCATTACAAGTGATGAACGTGGCCACCTGATCGTCACCCATAGCCTCCATGAGAAAACTATAGTGCAGAATCTTGATGTTGATGAAGGCCTCGACAACCTCATCACAAAATACCGGCTGATGAATATGGAAGAAATAAGGATTACTGAAACTGCCGACCAACGCGTTTTTCTCCTGCCGTTATTTGATCCTGAAACTGCTCCTGTATGAGAATTCCAAAACCTCCAAGATATCAGCTCATCGGGTTTCTGGTTTCCATGCCCTTTATCACCCTTGCGTTGTGTTATATTATGTATGACGAACAGCTATTTCGTCAATTTGATATCTGGCTTGTCGCCTACCCTGTCATCTATGCAATCGGATATGTGTCGTGGCGTCTCCACTACGTCTATGATCATTATCTGCATAACAGGTTTCCTTCACTAAAACAAACAAGGAAACGTGTTATGTATACGTTTGCTGTGAACTTCCTTGTTATGACGCCTTCTGTTTTGTTGATTCTTTTTACGTTCAATTGGTTTCATATTTTCGGATACATGCTGGAGATTGACGATCTCAAATATGGTTACCTGGTAGGCCTTGGTGTCAATATTATTTTTGAATCTTTATGGGAAGTCATTTATATCATCGAAAAGTTTAAAGAAGTGGCTGCGGAAAAAGAAATGATCGAACAGATGCATTTGCAACAGGAGTTCGACAATCTGAAACAAAAGGTCAACCCGCATTTTTTATTCAATAGCTTCAATACTCTCTCTTCCCTTATTTCAGAGGATAAAGACCGGGCTGAAAAATTCCTTGATGAGCTCAGTAAAGTGTACAGATATTTATTGCGCAACAATGAAAGTGGCATGAGTACGGTGGAAGAGGAATTGAAATTTATCCGATCATATTCAACGCTGTTGCAAACCCGATATGGAGAAGGATTTAAGATAGACCTGATGATTGATCCTGCACTTAAAGACAAGGCAATACCATCCCTGAGCCTTCAATTGCTGGTAGAAAATGCTGTCAAACATAATATCGTCAGCAAGCAACAACCGGTCCATGTCATCATACGCTCGACATCTGACGGATATCTGACTGTTGAGAACAATCTGAGAAAGAAAACGAGAATCGCGGTTGAATCAACAGGGATAGGGTTATCAAATATCCGTGAGAAATACCGTTTGCTGCAGCGTAATGATGTTACGATTGAGGAAACGGAAAATCAGTTTAAGGTTACCATACCCCTCATCGCATGAAACACGGTATGACAGTTTATACAGAGAAATATGCAATTGGTTCGGAGAGATTGTCAATTTGACATATCTGGTATTGGCAAGGTCTAAAATCAACTGCAATTTTACATTGCAAATCAGTGTAAATCATCATCATTATCAACCATTGTACTATGGAAATTTTTATAGTTGAAGACGAAGAGCTTGCCGTAAAAAAGTTACAGAAAACTTTACAGGCGATTGATCCGGATCTGCATGTGGCCGGCACGGCTGACAGTATAGCCTCCGCTGTAGAATGGCTAAAGGGACATACCCAACCTGATCTGATCCTTATGGACATTGAGCTGGCGGACGGCCAGAGCTTTGAAATATTTAACCTTATAGAGGTCAAAAGCCCTGTGATCTTTACCACCAGCTATGACGAATTTGCGCTCAAAGCATTCAAGGTCAATAGCGTGGATTATCTGCTCAAACCTGTTCAGAAAGATGAACTGGAAAACGCTTTGTCCAAATTCAGGAGCATGAAAAAGGTCTATGCAGATAAGAAACAGGAAGACCCACAATTTTCAACGTTAGTGAAAGAACTGCAACAAACCCTTCAACATAAAGAATATCGCCAGCGATTCCTGGTAAAGCATCTTCAGAAAATGGTTTCCATTGAAGTGGACAGGATTGCCTATTTCTTCAGTGATGACCGACTTAGTTTTTTCAAGACTGCAGATGATAAAAAATATGTGGTGGATTATACGATCGATGAAATAGAAAATATGCTGGATCCAAATCAATTTTTCAGGATCAATCGGGCTTTCCTGGTTTCTATTAAAAGCATCGACCAGATCAATGACTATTTTGGTAACCGGCTAAAATTAAATCTTAAGCCTACCATTGACAAAGAAGCCCTGGTCAGCAGGGAAAAGGTGACTCCATTCAAAGAGTGGATGGGGAAATAAAAAAGGCAGAAAAGGAAGAAAAGTAAATACCATTTCCCGCTCTAAGAGATACCTTAAGTTTTCTATAGCTCCAAAGTGGTTCAAAAAAACTATTCAACATTAATTAAAAAGATTCCTTTATCATTTCCATACAATTTAGGATTGATTAAAGAAGGTCGCCTTAAATCATTTCCATCAGGCCCAATTTTAGCTCCATCCAAGCGACTTCTCTGTATCAGAAAACGAACCCAAATGTTTTGTGAGCTCCATCGGAGCGATATCTCTGTATCAGTGAACAAACCCAAATGTTTTTTGAGCCCCGTAGGAGCGACCTCTTTGGATAGCGGAAATCTGTATGTAAATCAGAAAAACAGACAAGGATGCAAAAATCAATTTCTTTGGCTATTTCATATCCTTGGTGTCGGTTGCTTAGAGCCTTCAACAGAGAAGATGTCGCTCCGATGGAGCTAAAAAAAAACTTTCGCACTACGTGCTACAGAGATGTCGCTCCTACGGAGCTAAATAAATTTCCTCACACTCCTCTCACAATTCAGTCAGCCTATTCTTCAATTCATTCATAATCATCTTTACTACTCCATCCAAGGACATCACCTTTGTGTCATCAAACACAGACAATCAAAATGAAAACGAAATTGCTCATCCTAAGTCTTATCATCCTGCTTAGCTCATGCAGAAATAATACAGGACCTGTCACTACCTATGGTCCGGATCAAATGCTGAATCAATACTTATTTGGCTCTTTTTCCCTTAACACAGATTCTGCCGGAGTAACAAACCATATTGCTCACATCATTTAATTGACTATAAAAAATGAATCCTTATCAGACAACTCATTTCGCCACCATGGACAATTCAACTGACACCATTCTGACTCCAGATCAGCGCCTCCGTGTTTTTGTCAGCTCTACATTGCAGGAACTGGCTGAAGAAAGAATAGCTGTGAAAAAATCAATCCAGAATATTCAGCTCATACCGGTAATGTTTGAGTTGGGTGCACGTCCTCATGCTCCACGCAATCTGTACCGCGAATACCTGTCGCAAAGCCAGATTTTCGTAGGTATTTATTGGGATAGCTATGGTTGGGTAGCCCCTGAAGAAACCATCTCCGGTCTGGAAGATGAATACAATCGTTCAGGCAATATGCCAAAACTGATCTACATCAAAAAAAGCAGTGGTCGTCGCGATGACAGGCTTACTGAACTGATCGAACGTATTCAGAAAGATGACAAAGTATCTTATAAAGTATTTACAAATGCTGAAGAACTTGGTCACCTGATCATCAATGATCTTGCCATTTTGCTGACTGAACGCTTTAATCTGACGATTCAGAATAAAATATCGGAAGCATCATTTAAATCCTTCAATTCCATTCCATCTGTTCCAAACATACTTGTCGGTCGCGAAAAAAATATAGAGGAAATTATAGCACTGCTTGACGACTCATCTATTCGATTACTGACATTGACCGGACCCGGTGGAATCGGCAAAACAAGATTGTCGATTGAAACAGCCAGACGATTACAACATAATTTTCGTGATGGTGCTGCATTCATTCCTTTGGCTCCGGTAAAAGATCATATGCTTATAGCTGAAACGATTTGTTATGCACTAGGGATCAAGATCTCAGGTGGAAATATCCTGGAAAGTCTGAAACTATTCCTTCAGGATAAAAATTTTTTACTCGTGCTTGACAATTTTGAACAAGTCATCCAGGCATCATCTATCGTTGATGATCTCTTAAGTTCAACACCCGGATTAAAAATACTGGTGACAAGTCGTGAACGACTATCGCTTTCATTCGAATATCTCTATGCTGTACCTCCATTACCGGATTCGTTTACGAATCAAAACATGAAGGGAGCTGAGTATCCTGCTGCAATCAAATTATTTATTAACAGGGCTAAAGCTATCCAACCATCGTTCAATGTAAATGATCAGAATATTGATATCATCTTCAATATCTGCCATCGTCTCGAGGGATTGCCCCTGGCTATTGAACTTGCAGCCGGTCAGATCAATTTATTCAGTCCTGCGCTTCTACTCCATAAACTGGATCGCAGACTCGATGTGCTGAAAGGAAATTACAGGGATATTCCAGATCGCCAGAAGACTATACGCAATACTATAGAATGGAGTTTTGACTTATTGACACCTGCTGAACAAAACCTGCTATTACACATCAGTCTGTACAATGCAGGATGCTTACTCTCCACATTAGAAGTAGTCGGGACTGAATATGGTGAAGACGTATATTGGTTACTGGAGTCGCTGATCAACAAAAGCCTGTTGATGAAACAAGACGAAGAATTTCAGGTCCGATTTCAGATATTGGAAACCGTGCGTGATTTTGCGCTGGAAAAATTGAATGCACTAAATCTTCTGGACAGCTTCAAACAAAAACAAGCCGATTATTATCATGTCTCTTTACGAGATCTAAAGCTTCAGAAAAACAAAATCGATCAAACTGAAATCCTGAAATGTCTTGAGAAAGAACATATCAATATTCGTCAGGCGCTTGAATTTCTGATGCAGAAAAAAGATTTGGTCAAAATCGTTGAGATATCCTGGTGTCTATGGTTGTTTTGGTGGGTCAATGCGCATACGAAAGAAGGATATACCTGGTTGAAAAAGGTATGGGATCTCTACCCGGAATATAAAGATGGATTTGATGATCATACCTTTTCGATCCTGGTGGCTAACGTAGGGATTATGTCCTTTTTACAAAGAGACTTCAACACGTTTGGTGAGTCACTGGGTCAACACCTGACACTGATTCAGCAACAGGATGATGACGAGCTTATCGCTACCGCTTCACTGATAACAGGAGTCGTCAAGACCATAGTTAAAGAATACCAGATAGCGGATGTTTTATTAAATACCAGTCTTGACCGGTTTAAAAAAATAGGTCTCACCACGGGCATTAGTCTTGTGCTCAGTGCCCTGGGCCGAAATGCTATTTATCATGGCAATCAGATCGCTAAAGCAAAAGAATATTATAAAGAAAGCATGGCCCTGGCAAAACAGGATAAAAATGAAATATCGGTCATCATCTGTTTATCCGGATTTGCATTGTGTGAAGTCATGGAGAAAAACTCAGATGCCAAAAACTATATCAGAGAAAGTATCCTATTGAGTCAGAGTCTACATTTCTATGAAGCGCTGGCATGGTCGATCGAAATCGGTGCACTGGTCGCCATCAATGAAAACAAATTGATTCATGCCCTGACCATGATGGGGGCTGTAGACCAGCTGAGAAAATCAACACAGCTTCCGGTATGGGATGATCTTGAGGCCATCATACTTGATGCAAAACATCAGCTTGAACAGCAAATGGATCCGGAAGTATTTACATCCGCCTGGAACGAAGGTGCTGCAATGAGTGTGGATAAAATGGTAACTTATACGATGGAAGCCTAATTAACTACTTTAAATTTATTATAAACGCAAGTCGAAATCGCTTATACAATTAGATTAAATCCCAAGTCGACAGATTTTTATTCAACGCCTCCTGCGTTGGAAATTCTTCTCCATCATTAATCCACGGGTTGCAACCCTCGGCTATTAATGTGTGATCCCATCAGGATCAAAAGTGTATTGTCAGAATTTATCAACAGGATACTTTAATAACTGGTATTTGATATTACATCATCTTTTATTTGAGATTCGAATCATCTGACAAAAGCTATCTCTCTTCCCAACCCCTCATTTGGTTGCCTAAGAAAACCGGAATTTACCAGGTAATACTATTTCGGATGAGAGAACAGGCCGCCTTATCGACTGAAAAACGAAAAATGAAGCGCTCTAAGGGAAGCATAAAAACCTATCGTGATCAATGCCAATCTCAGGAAGTCAGCCTTGATCCAGGTCGATACATACTGATGGACTCGCAATGGATCAAGTGAACCGGTATTGTCATCAAACAAATACTGATTGATCGGTGTAAAATAATGGAGCGTAACGAAATCGATCAGAATATCCATGACAAGCGATATGGTTAAAAGAACCAACATGGGATTACCTTTTCTGAAGAAAACGACGAAACAGATGATAGAGAGCGCTGTTGAAATGGGCATGATGACCCTGTAAAAATCAATGGGGTTAGTGTTATGAAAAAAGCTATTGAACAATGTAATGTCTTCAATGCTTCCGGAGCGCCAGTTTGGCAAAATGATAAAAAGATCAAACATATGCCCTGCGAAATACGCTGCGAACACAAGGGCATTGCACCAAAGAAGGTATTGAAACTTCATTACTGAAAGTTCATGGTCATGTGATAAGCACTGTTGCTCCAAACCCGGAGCGAATAGCGAAGCATAAATAATAAACCAAAAACTGTTCCACATAAAAAAACCGGAACTGATGCTCCGGTTTTTTTAAAATATACAGTAAAATTTTATTTGTCGAATTAATCACTGCTCAATTCAGGTTTGAATACATTGAGTACGTCATATGTCTTGGTCCTGTCCAAAGCAATATCAAGTTCATCGACCAGTTTTTGATATGAACCGACACCATGTACATCTTCAAAATCTTTTTGGAACGTATTCGGCTCGTCTAAAAAAGACCAATTAGCCATTCCTATTTCTGCCGCAATGTGAGGCCCCTGAGAAGCACCATATCTCGTGTAGACAGTATAGGCGGCTTGAATATTTTTAGCCTTATAGACTTCAGAGATCGATTTGAGTACATCTTTCATTCTGTCCATTTCCCCGGGCTTAACCGTGAAAAATCTGAGCCTTGATTTGGTGAAATTCATAGAGCCGGCCGGAGCATAGGTTATTTCTTTGTATTCTCTCCAGAAAGCCGCATCACTGACCGATTCAACATATGGAATCACATTCTTCTGCCAGTCAGCATCATGGTCTGTACCGGATGGGCGACCTTCAATCTGACTTAGTGTAACAGGCCCCATGACCAATGTGTAATCACCGGTTCCAGGTCCGGATATTGTTCTCATAACCCCAATTTTATAAGGGTTTGCAGTATGAAATTTTTTGTTGTGCGCAGCTAGTCCTTTTTCGAGCATGTCACGCATGCCTAACTTAGGTGTATAAGAGGCTACTTCCCATTGGTTGTAATCGGTTTGAGCAAAGACGGACATGGAATACCATGTCAGCAGGCAAAATGTAATCAGTAGGTTTTTCATTTTCATACTATTTTGGTTGTTAAAAAATATGTTTTGTTTATTAAAATTGGTCATCGTAAAAATAGATACGGCAGTGATATCTGCCTATCACATCTTGATGTGATGACAATGTCGAAATGAATTGGTATTCAACGCACCCGAAGTTATCAAATATAGAATAATTGTTTATGATGCACCTGCCTTATTAATATCCAGACTTTCAAGGACAGATGTTGAATAACCATTTGTACAAACCTTAATCATGGCTTTGCCAAGAGTTATCGTATCGGTCACATATTTCGGCATACGTTTGAAAATAAAGGCAATGGGCTTCGTCACCGTGTAAAAGAAATTATACCACCCGGTTCTTGATCGGATACCTCGCTTTGGAAGAATAAGCCCGGGCCTGAACATATAGGCTTTCTTAAATCCAAGCTTCAACAGATCATTTTCGGTTCTGCCTTTTACACGGGCCCACATTTGCCTTCCTTTCTCTGTGCTGTCTGTTCCGGCTCCTGATACAAAACAAAATGTCATATCCGGATTTACAGACAAAGCTGCTTCTGCAAATACCATTGTCAGATCATGCATGATATGCGTATAATGTTCCTCACTAGCGCCCACTGAAGTGATGCCCATACAATAGAAGCAGGCATTGTATCCTTTCAGATTCCACTTGGATTCGGGATCTACAAGATTCTGTATAAGCACCTCTTTCATTTTCGGATGCTTTATATCTATCGGGCTCCGATTGACCACCAATACAGATTCCACATCAGGACTATCAAGGCATTCAAGCAGAACACCTTTTCCTACCATGCCCGTCGAACCGGTGATAATGACGTTGAGTTTTTCCATGAAGCAATTTAGGAAGAAATTGCTTTATGCAAATCTGTAGTCTTAGACAAGGGCTAGTTCTTTCTTTGTAACTCAGACAGGGGCAAGCCCTGCATGTTTATGTCAGACAGGGGCAAGCCCTGTCAATGCAATTTCAAAACGCACGTCTCACGTTTTGCTGTTTATCCTAGGTAGAGCAGGACCTGCCGCTGCAACTGCCGCTGCAACTCTTTACTTCTGCTTCACCCGTTCTCTCTCCTCTTCTGCACCAGATCTATGCTCTCCGATGGATTTCACTTTTTGATTTCCAAAATTCTGTGTAAAGCTGATTTTAATGGTGGGTTGACTGAATCGAAGACTTGCTCTGAAATATTGATTTTGTTCGGGAAGATCAGATATGCCGCTGAATTTTTGGGTATTAAATACGTCATCATATCCAACTCTGAGCGTACCTCCATTGTCTCCAAATTTCTTTTGCAGCCCAACATTAATAGCACCGTAGCCTTTAATTTTGACAACACCAAAGAGACCGCCACTTCCATAATAACCTGTGGCTTCAAAAGTAAAATTCGAAGGAAGCGTTATCGTCTGTGTTGAAAACAAACCAAATCCTGCAAAATCAAATTTGGTCAATTTTCCATCAAAATATTTTCGTGTTTGTTGTGTGCCTCCTATAATGTTATAAGACATATTCCACCATTTCACCGGTGTGATTGGAAGCGTAAGCGTAAAGTTGAGTGTTTTTGTATCTTTTAAATTTTCTGCAAATAAAAGCTCCTTATTTGTCCCGGGGATGACACTGCTTTGAAATTGTGCAATGGAACTATCTTCCACACTGTACTCTACAGAAAACAAAATGGATTTGTGACGTAAACCAAGTTTGAAGTTATCAGATGTGGCAGGCTGTAATGCAGGATTGCCTGAAAAGAAAGTTGAAGGATCGAGAAAAATAATAAACGGAGCCATATCATCAAATGTGGGACGTGTGATCCGCTTACTATACGCAAGATTCATTGAATTATTTTCATTGAAATCTCTTGAAAGAAATACACTTGGAAACCATTTTCCAAATTGCCTGTCTACTATATTGGGTTGCTCTTCAGAACCCAGATTAGAATTGGTGTTTTCGTACCTGAGACCTGCTTTCAATGTGACCTTGGCCACTAAAGGGGTTTCTATCGAGGCATAACCTGCAAATATTTTTTCATTGAGATCATACTTAGCAGTGAGTGTATCCTCTGCAACCCATTCTGAAGCCTTTTTATAATCAACACCTACATCATTTGAAAAATGTGAGATTGTACCCTTTACTCCGGTTTCAAGTTTCATTTTCTTTCCGATACCAGTAATATAATCCAGTTTTCCTACTTTAATATTGATTGGCGTCAGCTTGTGTGCACGCGATTCATCCGAAAAAAGAAAATTTCCTTCACCATCCGAATAATTGTTGACATACTCAGTTGGATTATTATCCTTGTAGGCGAGTATATTGCCATCGAATGTCAATTGATGTCCTTCAGCGAAAGTGTGCTGAAAATTTAGATTACCACCGATATGCTTCCATTGATTTAATTCATGGTTATTGATCAGGATTGAAGTATCAAGATGACCATTGCGCGAAACGAAAGATGTATTTACAGCATCCATTAGCCATTTGGTATCATAGCCATCCACAAGCAAGCCGAGTACATTTTTTTTGTCAAGCTGATAATCAAAACCTATCCGTGCATTGTGGTTATTTGTTCCGGGATCACGTACACTCCTTGTGTCTGTCTCCAGGATATCACCTCCTAAACCAATCCTTCTGTAAAATGCAAATATCTGTTCGGCAGCATCTCTTGAATAGCTATAATCGCCATACAGATTCATTTTCCCCTGACGGTAATTGAAATTAAGATTACCGTTTAGCTGTTCGCCTTTTCCATAGCCTACACTAGCTCCATACGAACCATTCAATCCATTGTCAAGACTCTTTTTCAGGACAATATTGATATAGCCTGCATTTCCTTCAGCATCGAACCCGGCAGGTGGTGTTGTGATCACTTCGATTTTTTCAATATTATCAGAACTCATCCCGGCCAGTAATCTGACGACAGCATCTGCAGGCATGTAATTGATACGGCCATTGATCATGACGACGACACCGCTTTTTCCACTTATGGAAAGTGTATTGCTTTGATGATTGACGACAACGCCTGGAGTTCGTTCAAGAACTTCGAGGGCATTCGTTCCTGACGAGGTGATACTATTCGCTACATTGACGACCAGGCGATCGATCTTTTGCTCGAAAAGAGGCTTCTTAGCCACGACTTCTACTGCATTCATTAAGACCGCATCTTCTTTCAATGTAATCACACCAAAATCTTTTGTTGGAGTGCCTCCATTTAAGGAGAAGGATTCGCTGTACTGATCTAAAAATCCGATCATCGCTACGCGAAGCATATAGGTACCCGAAGCCACATTATTAATTTCAAAATGGCCGTTATCGTCTGCTACCCCACCTCGTATAAGTGTGCTGTCGCTTGATGAAAGCAATAAGACATTTGCATATGCAACATCCTGATTCTTATCATCTTTGATAGTTCCTGTCAGGTTAGACTGGGCGGAGAGCATATTCATGCTGAGGATCAGCAGTACTGTCAGTAAATTCGGAATCTTCATAAATTTAGCGAGGAGGCTTTTCATCCGGCGAAAATAGAATTAAATATCAGTCTGCAGTCTAAAATGCCACCAATGAATAGTCTGAAGGTATGAGGATAGGAAAATTTTCGATAGAGGTTCGATATCAGCTATACTGTTACAAAATGTAATGGATAGAACCACTGAATGACCAGGCATTGATTAAATAGCCTTTGTTACTTAATTTTATCCGAACCTACTTTAGGTTCAATAGGCAAGTATTTCAATAAATCTTCACCTGAGATAATTTTAATGCCTTCATCTGTGCTGATGACCATAGACTGGAAGTTTCTGTATTTATATAATATCATTCGTTCAATGGCTATTTTCATACCCCGCACCCACTTAACTTCAAAGTCATCTTGTAGTTTAGCTTCCATATTATTGGTTTTTAAATGCCTGGAAAAGATTTTCATTATAAATTGTCAATTGTCCATCATTGAATTTCGAGATGATTTCAAAATGAGTATTTGAATTATCTATTATCAACCATGAATTAACAAGTTCCTGATACGTGTTTTTAAAATTACGAATTCCTCTGGCATATCTCCTTGTGATGGTTTCATTAGAAATGTTATGACCGCCTTCACTTACTCTTTCTGCCACTCTATCCAGTGCTAATTGAACAGTATTTAACCAAAAGACGACGATGCAAATCCGATAATTGAATTGTTTAGCTTTCGTGATGATCTCCACAAGTCCTTTGGACGATAATGTAGTCTCAAAACCAAAATCGACCTCCTCTTCTAAAAGAAAATGGATTCGCTCCAACATAATTTTACCTGACGTTATAGCTACACTCTCCGGATTGAACGGAGAAATACCTTTTGCAATTTCATCAGCATTGATAAATTCTCTGCATCCCAATAATTCAGGTAAAACTACAAATGAAGCAGTTGTTTTGCCTGCTCCATTGCATCCTGCAATAATGTAAAGGTTAGGCTGATTTGACATTTGCAACAAAAGTAATGGAATAAGACGTAGAAATCAATTTGGTTGCCTGTCCTAGAATTTAACTATTCTTGAGTAGATCATTGAGTGTCCTTGTTTGGAAATTTGAATAAAATAAGCCCCCTGAGGAATATTTTTATCGAACTTCAAATTCATTCTAACCTTAGATGCCCGATCGATTTTAAATTCGTCAATGACTATTCCTGAAACATTGACAAGAGAAATGATGAATCGATCCATATCTCCATGATATTTTTCAAAATCAATGGTAATATGATCCTCTACAATCGTTGGATAAACGCTTATTTCTGAAAGAGATGAATTGTTATATCCGGGCTTTACGCCACTCACCAGATCCAATTCCTCCACCGGAAATGTCATCAGTCCACGACTAAATGTTGCTGCAACAATTGTATTCTCTACAGGATTGAAATCAATATCATACACTGGCATATAAGGAAAATTCGTGCCCATTCTATCCCAGGAAAAACCTGAATTAAAACTGACATATACTCCACCATCTGTTGCAGCAAATATGATTTCATCATTCCATCCCGGAAGGAGCATCAGATTATTCACACCCAGCATTGGAGCATTAGCACCAAGTGATGTCCATTGTTCACCTCCATTATTACTTTTGTAGATATAAGGTGTATGATCATTGTCCCGATATCCTGAATATGTAGCCACGACACCCTGTGGATTCTTTGTCGAACAGGTGATAGAAGTAACATAATAACCCGGCGTGCCATCAGTTATATCCGTCCAGTTCACACCACCATCCGGGGATGTCCATATTTTTCCATCCTGGGTACCGGCATACAATCGATTTTCATCCAGATCAGATTGCGCAATGGCTGTGATTGCAGGATACCTTGAGCCCAAAATCGTTTCGCCTCTGGTAAGGTCAGGACTAATACTCATCCATACGGGAATCGTATCACGCATGTCAATGCGAAAAACCTGGTTGGTGCCGCAATACAAAATTTTTGGATCCTGACTGCTCATCACAAAAGGCATATCCCAATATCGAGTTCCCACAAGCCCACTATCTAATGCATTATAATTGAATCCATCCGTTGTCCAGGCGATGTCACCATTCTGTGTCATGTAATAAGCCCAGAAAGGTTCTGTCGGATCAAAACGGGGTTGAAATCCATCACCACCATATACACGTGACCATTCGTTGATGATAGATGCATTACCACTTGATGTTCCATTATCCTGTGCGCCACCGATGTATTGATCAGGCTGATGCGGATTAAAAACTGTTCTGTAAAATTGTGTTGATGGAATATTTTCAATGTCTTGCCACGGTTGCGACTGATCTACCGGACATCGGTAAGCACCACCATCCGTAGCTAAATACATTTGACCATCAGCAAATACCAAATCATGTTTATCTGCATGCACATCGTACATCCACCATTCAGGTGCAGAAAGAAACCATGTTGTACCGCCATCAAGTGTCCTGTACAAATCAACACCCAGGAGTGAGATATCATCAGCATTTTCAGGATTGACTTTCAACGCCTCAAAATACCATCCAAAACTTCCAAATAAATCGCAAGGCAATCCAACAGATTGATCTGCAGTAATCCTGCTCCATGTATCCGCTCCATCAATTGATTTGTATATCCCTTTCAATGATTCATTGTACCCAAAACAATCCGTGTCATCTACGAAACCCATATAACTTATATACAAGGTGCCGTCAGCAGTGATATCAATACTTGTCCTTGAATGAAGACCACCCGGCAAGATGTCTGTACTATTTTCCCATGTCGCACCATAATCTTTGCTCCTGTACATAGATGTTCCGGGACCAATGGTTGTTGAGATTTTATTTGATCGCAGACGTGTCCATCCTGTTGCATACACATATCCTGCACGTATGGGATCAGTGACGAGATCAATCACACCTGTACTATCATCAATAGTCAATGTCTTATTCCAATGCACACCACCGTCAACAGATCTGAACAATCCCCTTTCAATTCCTTTATGCGATGGATAGCCCATGCTTCCTGCATAAATAATATTTTCATCATTCGGATCAACTGCAACTTTTGAAAGTACGCCTGTACCATCTAACCCCACATAAGACCAGTGAAGGCCACCATCATCAGACCGATAAATTCCTGAACCCAAAAATGGATAACCGGAAATATTGACATCTCCCGTCGATGCGAAAACACGCTGAGGATGATGTGGATCAAATGAGATATTACTTATAGAAAGGGAAACCTGATCATCAAATACAGGCACCCAGTCAAGACCTCCATTGTCTGTTCTGTATATTCCGCCCTGTGAATAACCGAGCAGAATGATATTCGGATCTAGGGGATCTACAGCAATGGCGTTGACTCTTCCTCCGATATTTCCGGGGCCTTCAACTGTCCATGGATAATCCAAACCCCGATGTGATCTCGTGGCAGCTTTATCAGCTTTCATCACTTGTTTAAGATGCTGATGAAAAAGATCAGGAGCGGCATCGTAATCAGGATAATTCCTGTCGAGATAGAAGAGTTCGTTAGGGAATAAATGATCATTATCCTTTTTCGAATCAATATCATCGTACCCCGCTTCAGGATGATGATATATTGAATTATCTTTTTTAGGTGAATTCCATTTTTCGGCTATCATGGCCAGCGCAGTAAAAATGGTAAAGAACAGGGCCGCAGATGTCATCTTCATACTCGTCAAAAATACACAAATGGCTGGCTATACAAACAAAGCATTACTTATTGATTTGCTCGCAAAGGCGCAAAGACGCAAAGTATATAATATGCTAATTATCATTATTACGACCCTGTTGCGGTTGTTGAGCTGTAGCATCAGGATGTGTACAGGCAGGTCGAACCACAGCAAGAGTTTTAGTGAAGCAGGTCGAAGTACTTTGCGCTCAGCTCTTTGCTTTTTGCTTTTTGTTTTTTGCCAATTGCTAATTGCCTATTGCCAATTGAATAGGTTCCCAATAATAATCCTTCCAACCTTTGCTTAAACTATCATATGTAGAAGCCGGAACATCAGTCTGTGTAAAGGTCAGCTTTGTTCCTTTTGCAAAAGGTTGTAATAAGAAAGTACACTTTGAGAAATGATCCTCTGGCCATCCTTCTTCATTGAAGTGCCATGCCTGCACGATTTTCTTTCCCGGATCGAGTTCAATATTATACCCATGACAATACCCATCGAAGACAGTGAATTTGCCATTCACTCTTTTGTTCATTGTTGTTTTTCCTCCGTGAATGGCTGACATCGTTTTACTGCTCATGAGCATGTCATACAATTTCTCAGGCGGTATAGAGAAGTTCAGAGTTTGTTTAATTGTTTTCATTTTAACAGATGCTATTGTTATTAAAATTAGCCTTTTATTCATAACTCGTTATTCATAACTCGTTATTCGTTACTCGTTACTCGTTACTCATTATTCAATTATTCGTTATTCGTTATTCGTTACTCCTTACTCGTTTATTCGTTACTCGTTATTCGTTATTCGTTATTCGTCTCAGGTTTACCTGAAAAAATCAAGATATCTCTTGAACACATATGTACGTCCTCTCTTTCCCCCTGTTATTTCATTGAGGATATTCAAGCGCTCCAGGTCACTGATTAATTTATAAGAGGATGCCGGGGTCAGTTGTGTTACTTCAGCTATCCTCTTCGCATTGATCAGTGGTTTTTCATACAGATACATCATCACTTTCCTTGCATTCGTTGTGCGGGTACCTAAAGTCAGAAGGCTTCTTTCAATTTCTTCGGTAAGTTTTATGATCTTCTCCAGCGTATCAATACCTTCTTTGGCCGTTTCCATGATGCCCACCAGAAAAAACTTAAACCAATGCGAGATGTCATTGTCTTCCCGTACGCGCGTTAGATTCTCGTAGTACAGTGTTTTGTTTTTTTCCAAAAATGCGGATAGATACAATATCGGATGAGCAAGGATTTTCTTCTCTACAAGATACAACGGTATCAACAAACGTCCTGTACGTCCATTGCCATCAAGAAAAGGATGAATAGTTTCGAACTGATAATGAATGAGTGCAATTTTCAAAAGTTCCGGAAATCGTATCTCATCATTGTGGATGAACTTCTCCAGATCAGACATCAGGTCAGGGATACTCATATGGACAGGAGGAATAAAACGAGCATCATTAATAGTCGCTCCTCCTATCCAGTTTTGACTTGTTCTGTATTCACCAGGTTGTTTATGTTGTCCGCGCACACCATCCATAAGAAGTTTGTGTGTCTGACGAATAAGTCGTGAGGAGATCGGTAATGCTTCAAGTTCATTCATCGCCCAATGCATCGCCAGGTTGTAATTATTCACTTCAGACCAATCGTTTTTATCCGCTTCATGGATATCATCTGCATCAAAAAGAGCTTCCTGGATGTTGGTTTGCGTTCCTTCAATCTTTGTCGACTGGGTTGATTCTTTAAGTATATGCATGCCCAGGTAAAGATTCAGATCAGGTAATCTTTTCGCATAAGTATTAAGACCCCCTATAAGCCTGTCGGCCTGACCAAGAAGGTGTATAATATCTATATTGTCAATATGCCAGGCCCTGTTGATCATCTCAGGTTGAAAGCTTTTATAAAAGCCCTGATTGACATAATGACCTGATTTGAAGTCTTTCATCCGTATTTTATATACCTAAAACAAAGATAAACACTATTTTAGTTTTTTTAATAAAAATATAATAATGTTCTTTATTAATATATTAATATCATATTTTGTAAAATAAAATTATTTACTATTTTAGGTAAAATTAAAATTCAAAACCAGAAATAATTATATAATATATTGAATATCAATGTTTTATCCTATTTCCAAATGTTTACTTCCGGACTTAGCCTGATTTCAAATTTTTCCCCCACGGTTTTGATGATCTCTTCAGCTAAATTCCATATCTCGGTTCCGGTTGCTCCTCCAAGATTGACAAGTACAAGAGCCTGTTTTTCATAACATCCCGCATGTCCGATCGCTTTTCCCTTCCAGCCTGCATGTTCGATCAGCCAGCCGGCGGGTACTTTCACCGTTAGGTCTTCAGATGGAAAACCAGGCATGTCAGTAAACATTTCTTTCAGGGTGTCATATTGATTTTTTGGGATGATTGGATTTTTGAAAAAACTTCCTGCATTACCTATCACTGCAGGATCAGGAAGTTTACTCTGACGAATATGAATCACGGCATTGCTTACATCTTGTATCGTGGGATCAAGAATACCTCGTTGATTCAATACATCCTGTATCGCGCCATATGAAGTGTTGACCTTATGCTCCCTGGTCAATCGCAGTGTCACACCGGTGATGATGTATTGTCCTTTCGCTTCCTGCTTAAATATACTATCACGATATCCGAATCTGCATTCTTCTTTTGAAAATCGTCTTATCTCACCGGTTCCAAGTTTTACAGCTTCAAGGGAATGAAAAACAGATTCTATTTCCACACCATAAGCACCAATATTCTGAATCGGTGAAGCGCCAATCGTGCCCGGTATCAGAGAAAGATTTTCAACACCACCGAGATTTCTATCCAATGCCCACAAAACAAATTGATGCCAAATCTCTCCGGCACCTATATGAACAAGTGGATCATTTGCTTCCTCCTCTTCAATCTCAATTCCTTTCAATTCAATCCTCAGCACATTTCTTCCAATATCACCTATGGGCAATACATTACTTCCGCCACCAAGTATCAATGGATTTTCAAGAAATTGCGCAGCCAGTTTTAATTCTTCAATATCTTCAATACGATAGAGATGATCACATGATGCCTCAACACCGAAGGTGACGAATGATTTAAGAGATGCGTTGTTAATTAATTCCAAAGGTATTTTCGATTTCCGATTTTCGATTTCCGAATGTTTCTAACAATTTCCAAAATCTAAATCAATACAGACTATCAAATCTTAATTAATCATGATTTTTCTTAATTGATCCGCGTCCTCCTTTTTCTGCCGCAAATTTTGCTGAATTGCGTTAATTTTATTTTGTTTCAAATTGCCTGTTGCTCATTTGTCCATGCCGTTCCTTCGCCTTCGCCTTCTCCTCAGCCTTCATATGTCAAATTGGAGTCTCGCCAATGCCCCATACACACCGTCATCTTTCAATATCAATTCATCATGCGTTCCTTTCTCAATTACTTTTCCATCTTCAAGTACATAGATACAATCCACATTTCGGATGGTAGCTAAACGATGTGCAATGATAATCGCCGTTCTTCCTTCAAGCAATCTTTCCAACGCTTCCTGCACTACTTTTTCAGATTCTGCATCAAGGGACGACGTAGCTTCATCAAGAATCAATATATCCGGATTTCTTAACACCGCTCGCGCGATAGCAATACGCTGTCGCTGTCCGCCACTCAACTTAATACCACGCTCCCCCACTATCGTTTCAAATCCCTGCGGAAATGATTGAATAAACTCGAGACTATTAGATGTTCTCGCGGCATTCATCAATTCTTCCTCTGATGCCTGAGGACGGCCATAAAGAATATTTTCACGAATCGATCCGCCAAAAAGTAAAACTTCCTGCGGCACCAGTGCATATACGGATCTATACGATGAGAGGTCCATATCATTGATGCTTTGTCCATCAAGTGTAATACTTCCCTTCTGCCAGGGATATAATCTCATCAATAATGAAGCAATCGTACTCTTTCCTGAGCCACTTTGACCGACTAAAGCAATTTTCTGTCCGGGCATAATATCCATGTTGATCCCTTTGAGTACGGCCATCTCCGGCCGTGACGGATATTCAAAATAGACATCATCAAATCGTATATGGCCGGTGACTTTTGGTCTGACCACAGTAAGCGGCGCATTTACTTCAACAGGTTCATTCAATATCTCCCTTATGCGCTCTGTCCCACCGAGTGCTGTCACAATTTCTGTATAAAAATTTCCAAGACTTCCGATAGATCCACCGATGATCGCTGTGTAAGCAATAAATGTGACTAGTTGCCCTGTGGTCATGACATTATTCTGCACCATCGTAGCACCATACCATAGAATAAAAAAGATAGCTCCAAATAATATAATGATAATGAAACTTGCAAAAATTGCTCTGTACTTCGCCAGCAGTAATGAGGTCTTCACTACATTCCCCATTTCATTTTTATACCGGTTGTATTCGAATGTTTCATTCGTAAAGGCTTTGACTGTATTTATATTTTGAAGCGTCTCTTCCACTACTGTATTTGTATTGGCCAGTGATTTTTGCCTGCTCTTGGAAAGATTACGTACAAATCTTCCGAAGAACATCGCTCCAACGACGATCACGGGAAATGTACCGAGCATAGTTAAACTCAACTTGGGCGTCGTCACCAAAAGAAATATAACGCCCGTAATGAGAATTAATACCTGACGGATGAGTTCTGCCAGTGTAGTCGAAAATACCATCGATAGTCTGTTGACATCTTCTGATATTCTGCTCGTCAGATCACCTACCCTGTTTTTCTCAAAAAAATAAACCGGTAGCCCGATCAGCTTTTGATAAATACTGCTTCGTACATCCGCCATCCCTTTTTCACTCACGACAGCAAACCATATCACTCTCAGATAACTCATGATCCCCTGCAAAACAAGGATCACGATCAGGACGAGACCGATCTGATTCAGACTAAGTCCGAGCTTTCCCTTCCCCGCCGCCACATCTACTAATTCCCCTGCAAGTCGGGGAAAGGCCATAAAAATGACACTGCCCAGAAAAAGAAGTATCAACCCACCTATAAAATGCCAGCGATAAGGTCTTATAAAAGAGAGCATCCCCTTTACTTCCTTCAATTGCTGTATAGAGATCTTCTTTGATTTCTCCTCTCCGTTACCAGAATCCTGATTTCTTCTTCCCATTGCCATAAGGGGCAAAGGTAGAGAATGAAGGGTGCTTTAAACTGATTCAGTTTCGTTTTCCACACTGATATGTGCATAAGTATCCGGAGCATTTGAATCTCAACGCTTTAGGACAGTGTGGCACACTTAGGTGTGGCACACCTAAGTGTGCCACACTATTTTGGGCGTTCAATTGGATATACACGAAAAAAGGTCTGAGTTCCCCAACTCAGACCATTAATAAACCAATCTCATGAACGAGATAATAAGACGAAAAGTCAATCTTTACACCTTATGATCAGCAGGGCTTATCATAGAGGTATGTATTTCCTTTGAGCACTTCATCACCATCATCATCCGATACGGTGAGTCGTGACATTTTCAATTCTGAAGCAGGTGGTACGACATCTAGTTGGATCTTGCGGCGAGCAAATGCAGGCACTTTCGTCATCTCTGCTATCCATTCCGAATTCTGAATCCGGCTTGGATTGATATTCATTTGCGGAGCCGGTTGTTCTTCACGCTGGCGTTGCGCTTCTTTTTCTTTAAGCGTCCTTCTGATTTCTTCACGTTTCTCCACATCATCAGCACGCACATATGGATCATTATACGTGTGCTTTGCCTTATCCGGATGCAATTCCTTTGTTTCCTTGCTGATGACAGGTTCAAATTCCATCACTCTCTCATCAGAGATGTGCATATCATCCAGATCATTTGTCTTCGCTGACATACCCATCATATCTTCATCGATGCCAACAAGAATCTTCTGCGTATCCTGTTTTTCAGGCTTCGTCATATTTTGTTCGAAACCTGTAGCGATGATCGTGACCGAAAGTTTTTCACCCAGGCTCTCATCGATACAGTTACCCCAGATGAGATCTGTTCCGTATCCGGCTTCTGCCTGTACATATTCTGTGATCTCAAATATTTCATCCATCGTCACTTCTGTCCGGCCTGAAGAAATATTAAGCAGAATATGTTGTGCACCCCGAATATCATTGTCTTCAAGAAGTGGAGAATTCAATGCAGCCTGAACCGCTTTCTTTGCACGATGTTCACCATCGAACATTGCAGTACCCATGATGGCTACTCCGCTATCTCTCATCACCGTATTGACATCTTCAAAATCAACATTGACATAACCCGGCATCGTGATGATTTCTGCTATACCTCTTGCAGCAGTTGTCAGAATATTATCTGCTCTGCTGAATGCATCAGACAATTTCAGATCGCCATGTATGTCTCTCAACTTATCATTCGAGATCACGATGAGTGCATCTACATTATTTTTCATTTCTTCCAATCCTTCCAGTGCCTGGCGCTTTCTCCTGCTTCCTTCGAATGTAAAAGGAAGAGTGACGATACCTACTGTAAGGATGTCCGCTTCACGTGCAGCTTTTGCTATGATAGGCGCAGCACCTGTTCCTGTACCACCACCCATACCTGCAGTGACAAACAACATCTTAGTTCCATCCAGGATAAAATCACGAATGTCATCGATAGATTCAATGCATGCCTGCTTGCCCATCTGAGGCCTTGATCCTGCACCACGTCCACCTGTCAGTTCCGGACCGAGTCGAATTTTCACCGGTACAAGACTTGTTTCCATGGCCTGGTTATCAGTGTTGCAGATAGCAAAATCCACACCTGAGATACCTTGCTTATACATATAAGATACAGCATTGCTTCCGCCGCCACCTACACCAAGGACCTTGATAATGCTCTTTTCTACTTTTGGTATATCGAATAACATGTTGTCTGAATTTTAGATTATGGGTAATAATTTGTTCGTGATATGTATCTGATTACAGAAAATCCTGATCAGGTGTAGCTTCAAAGAATTCCTTCGTCTTATCAAGTATCTTATCAAACCATTTTGGCCCGTTGCGATCTTTGTGATTGTCAGGTACTTCTTCATTCATCGTTGTGACAGCTACTTTCTCTTTGACAGGCTCTGTTGTTTTTGTAGCAATCAAATTATTCGTAGCTACTTCCTCTTCAGTTTCAGGAGATGCCAATCCATGAATGATCAAACCAATCGCGGTTGCATAGATGGGGCTTGATACATCATCACGTTGTCTTGAAGCAATATGTTCTATTGGCAATCCAACTCTTGCACTCATTCCTGTTCTATATTCTGCAAGGAGATCTACTTTGTTCAATAAAGCGCCACCACCTGTCAATACGATTCCTCCGATCAGTTTGCGTTCGTATCCGGATTTCTTGATCTCCACGCGCACAAGCTCAAGGATCTCTTCCATCCGGGCCTGGATGATAAGTGATAGATTCTTTTCAGAAATTTCTTTATAATCTCTTCCGTTGAAACTCGGAATCGTGATGATGCGATTGTCAACAATACATTCTGCCAATGCTGATCCAAATTTTTTCTTCAGCTTCTCAGCCTGCTCATACATCACTGTACATCCTTCTTTGATATCAGCAGTGATGACATCTCCTCCGAATGGAACAACTGCTGTATGTCTGATGATGCCTTCCTGGAATATCGTGATGTCTGTAGTTCCACCTCCGATATCAACCAATGCAACACCTGCTTCTTTCTCTTCTTCACTCAACACTGCGGCCGCTGATGCTATTGGTTCAAGAACAAAGTCGGCTACCTTGAGTCCAGCTTTTTCTACACATCGCTCTATATTCTTATGTGCAGATAATTGTCCCGTGACAACATGGAAATTACCTATCAGTCTATGACCGCACATACCTACAGGATCAAGTATACCTTCTTCATCATCGACAGTATATTCCTGTGGCAGAATATGCAATATTTTATCCCCTGGAGGTAATGCAAGTCTGTACATATCATCCAGCAGTGTCTGCAGATCTGATTTGGTGATTTCTTTATCCGCATCTGCCAGTGTCAGGATACCCTGATGCTGCAAACTCTTGATATGTTGACCGGCAATGCCGGCATAAACTTCGAGGATTTCCATACCTGCGCTTTTCTCCGCCTGTATGACAGCTTCTTCTATGGAACGGACAGTCTTGTCAATGTTAGCTACCACGCCGCGACGGACTCCTTCAGATGCCACTTTACCGACACCCAGGATTTCAATACTTCCGTATTCATTTCTCCGGCCAACCATGACACAAATCTTTGTCGTCCCGATGTCAAGTGCGACTACCGTTTTTGACTTTTGAATTTCTTTGTACCTCATGAGGATAAAATTTATTGGTTTAATCTTCTTTTAGCGACGATCTGCCCGGCAAATCGCGTATCAACGTATGCATATGTATCCCATCCGGTGCTGGGGAGTGCTTTCTTGTAAAATTTCCTGAGACGTTCGACTTTGTCTTCAAGATCATTTGTATTTCCGATCAGGATCTTTGACGGCCCCAATCGTGGAACTAACCATATTTTTTCTTTTGATTCAAAATAGATCTGATCGATCAGTGAACCCATAAATTCATTGTCCTGCAACATCAATGCGATATCAAAAAGCGAATTGATCGGCCAGGACTTCACATCATTAGTCACAGGAAAATCACCATTGACCAGTGGCACTCGCGCCGTGAAATTTCTTGACACTGGCATCCGGACAGTATCTGCATCGACATACCAGTGCGAACCATGATTGTCCACAATCCGCATGACCGGCATCCGCTGGCGTATTGAAAGTGTCAGTGTTTTATTCGCTCCAAGAAATACGGAAGCTTCTTTCACATAAGGACTTGTAGCGAGAAATTCCTCAATACTGCGCATATCCACCTTGTCAATCGCTATACCTTTCAGCGGGCCGAATTTTTTTACCACCGTCTTTACGATGTCATCCGGCATGATCAGGTTGTTTCCTTTATCAAGCAACAATACCTCAGCCTGTACATCAGTGATGACTTCTTCTGACCTGAACTGCGCTGCCATGAGTGTAATACCCGTGAGCGCGGCCAGTAAGACAAGCCACATGAAGGTTTTGATACGTTGCTTATTTCCTTTAATCATTTTTATATAGTCTCCTGATCAACTCAGGAATATGTTTATCCAGATCTCCTGCACCTAATGTGATCAACACCTTAGGTTTTTTTTCTACTATCCAATCTATCCAGGTATCACCACGACACCATTTTTTATTTGGATTTTTCATCAGATCAAATATCGTTTGGGAGCTTACACCCGGTATTGGTTTTTCACGCGCCGGATAAATATCGATGATCACTGGAACATCCAATAAATCCAACGCCGCCGCAAATCCTTCTGCCAAATCTCTTGTCCTCGAGTAAAGATGTGGCTGAAACACACCCATCACTTTCTTTCCGTATGTTTCTTTAGCTGCAGTAATCGCAGCTATCAATTCTTCCGGGTGATGCGCATAATCATCAATCAATACACTCTCTTCATCCTGATACCTTATTTCAAATCGCCTCGATACTCCTTTGAATCCGGGCAATGCATCTCTCAATTTATTTCCATCCGCACCTATCTCAAGGGCCATCGCACATGCAGCAGTGGCATTCAGTACATTGTGTCTGCCCGGCATGAGTAAAGCCATATCTTTTAGTTCTTTTTCAGGCGTTACTAATGTCCAGTGCCAGATCCCTTTCTCTACTTTCATGTCTGCTGCATGATAATCTCCTTTCTCCAATCCGAATGAAATCATGCTTACTCCCTTAGTATGCAATTCATCCATTACTTCTTTTCCAATCAATTCATTCAGATCATAGCGATAAATCAATTTGCCATTGTTTTCAATCTGCTTCAGAAACTGCCTATATCCTTTAAGCATTTCTTCATATGTGCCATAGATATCCAGGTGATCCGGATCCATGGCTGTCAGCACTACCCATTTCGGATGAAGTCTGTGAAATGATCTGTCATATTCATCAGCTTCCACCACCATGAGATCAAGACTCTTTGAAATAAAATTCGAGTCATAATTCACTGCAATCCCTCCGAGCAATGCCGTATGTTTTATACCTGTACTGTCCAGCAGATAACTGATCATCGAAGAGGTTGTTGTTTTTCCATGTGTACCTGCCACTCCGATTGTATCAACTCCTTTCGTTGTCCACTCCAATGCTTCTGATCGCTTAACCATCGGAACATTGAATCGCACAAAGTGCCCGCGGATCCTGCTTTCACTTGGTATTGCCGGCGTATAAATCACGAGGTCAGGATGTCCTGATATCAGTTCAGGATCATCTTCAAACTGAATCTCCGCTCCTTCATTTATCAATGCATCTGTCACAGATGATGATTGCCTGTCGTACCCACTCACGCTGATGTCATTAAGCAGACACCAACGCGCCAATGCGCTCATGCCTATGCCCCCAATGCCAAGGAAGTAGATATGATTGTATTCTTTCAGCTCCATCATGATGTTGATCCTTTCTGTGCCAATTGAATAATAATATCCGCTATATCATCAGCTGCATTTTGCTTCGCGAGCTTCATGATGTTGTACTCCAGTTTTTGCAATTCTTCCGGATGATCCAACAATCTGAGTGCTTCCGGAAATGCTTTTGTCGGCGCATTTCCATCCGTAATTAAAATCGCAGCATCCATTTGCTCAAGTGACCTGGCATTGTGCGTCTGATGATCCTCTGCCACATAAGGAGAAGGCACCAGTATCGCAGGTTTGCCGGTCAAAGCGAGTTCACTGATCGTGATGGCTCCTGCTCTTGCGATCACCACATCGGCGAGCGCATAAGCATAATCCATCCTGTCAATAAACACTGATGCTTTTACGTGACTCAACTTCGCTGAAGGTGTGTCTGAATATGTATCGGCGTAAAGCTTCCCAATCTGCCAAAGAACTTGTATATCATCGCGACCTGCTACCAGATCGTACGAATTTTTTATTGTCTCATTGATTGTACGTGCTCCCAAACTTCCTCCGAATGCAAGAATCGTTTTCTTATTTTCATCTAATCCAAAATATGCTGCAGCTTCTTCTCTTGAAATTTCTTTCGCCAGCTGGCTTCGCATTGGATTACCTGTCAGTTTTATTTTTTTAGCAGGAAAATATTTTTCCATTCCGGGATATGCCACACAAATCGCTTTCGCTTTTGTAGCTAATATTTTATTAGTCACACCCGGATAACTATTCTGCTCCTGCAACACAGAAGGAATCCCCATACCTGCAGCAACTCTCACTAACGGACCTGAAGCATATCCACCCACGCCTACCACTACATCAGGTTGAAATGATTTCACAATCGATCTGCATTTCAACAAGCTGTGTACAACTTTCACCGGAAACAAAAGATTTGTGATCGTCAATTTTCGTTGAAAACCACTGATCCAGATTCCTTCGATCCTGTATCCTGCTGCCGGCACTTTCTCCATCTCCATTCTTCCCATTGCACCTACAAACAATATGTCAATGAACGCATCGCGTCTTTTCAACGCGTCGGCTATCGCTATAGCCGGATATATATGGCCTCCCGTTCCTCCACCACTAATGATGATCTTCATCGAGAGGTTTTATTTCAACTTTTCCAACATCATTGGCCGACTGTTCAATAAACCGGCTTACACTCAGTATCATCCCAAACGCTATGCACGTGATCAACATCGATGTTCCTCCTTTACTTACTAATGGCAATGTCAAACCGGTGACCGGGACAATATTGACAGACACAGCAATATTTGCAAACGCTTGTATGACAATATTCAAACACAATCCCATCGCCAATAACGCACCAAATGTTTTCGGACTTCGTGTGACCATCGATGTGCATTTCAAAAACAGTAATAAGAAAAGTACAATGATGATTAACCCACCCAACAGTCCATACTCTTCACATATGATAGCATAGATAAAATCCGCGTACGAATACGGCAAATAATTTCTTTGTGTACTCAATCCCGGACCTACACCAAACCATCCGCCATCAGCTATAGCAATCTTCGCTTGCTGTATCTGATATCCTCCATCTGAATTGCCTAAAAATTCAGCGACCCGATTTGTCCACGTCGAAACCCGTATCGCATCCGGAAACACCATGCCTAAAAGAACCAATCCCCCAAGAAATACCGCACCCAATCCCACCAGCAGGAAAATATATTTCAAATGAACCCTGCCAATAAACATCAGTGTCATACATGTCATGAATAACAAAAGTGCTGTACTCAGGTTATTCGGTGCTATCAATCCACACACGACGATGATGGGCAACATCAACGGAAGAAATGCACTTTTAAAATCCTTAATGACATCCTGCTTCATCGATATTGAGCGTGCGATATACATGATCAATGCGATAGCCGCTATATCTGATGTCTGAAAACTTAATCCTATACCTGGAATTGAAATCCATCTTCGGGCATCATTGATCTCCGGCCCAAATAACATCGTATACAATAACAATGGAATGGAGATCACCAGCAGAATAGGTGCCAGCTTCGAATAAACAGTGTAATGGGTGTTGTAACAAACATAGCAGAGGAAAATCCCTACCATGGCAATGACCATATGTTTGATCAGGTGGATTTCTGCATGTCCACCATTATACTTAAATGCAATCGTTCCTGTCGAACTATAGACCGCTAGAACCGATGCGAGACATAGCAATGCCACGATGACCCAGATCCCCTTGTCACCTTTTAAATTTTTCGCTATGGCTACTGCTCTATACATTAAGTTGTTTATAGGTTTATGTGTTTATAGGTTTATGTGTTTATAGGTTTATGTGTTTATAGGTTTATTTGCTTATTGCTTATTGCTTATTGACCATTATGCCACAAAGGCGCAAAGAAATCATTTTTGATTTTTGATTTTTGATTTTTGATTTTTGATTTTTGATTTTTGATTTTTGATTTTCGATCTTCGATTTTTGATTTTCGATTTTTGCTTATTGCTTATTTTTCCTTCGCCTTAGCCTTCGCCTCAGCCTATTTTCTTTTCCTTAGCCTTAGCCTTCACTTCAGCCTGTTTTTTTACAATTCATTCACTTCTCTTTTGAACTGATCTCCTCTGTCCATGTAATTTTTGAAGAGATCAAAACTTGCGCATGCCGGAGACAACAACACAGTGTCCCCGGGTGATGCGAGCGAAGCAGCTCGACGGACTGCTTCGCGCACCGTTGTAGTTTCTGATATTTGATTGACCTTTGTCGAAAAAGATTCATATAGTTTTTTATTATCAAGGCCAAGACAAATCAATGCCCTGACTTTATTTTCCACCAGGTCCATTATCGCCTGGTAATCATTTCCTTTATCCTGTCCACCTGCAATCCATATCACGGGTGTCTTCATCGCTTCAAGTGCATAATAGACAGCATCTACATTCGTCGCTTTACTGTCATTGATATAGCGTACTCCGCTTTTCTCATTGACATATTCCATCCTATGCGCTTCATTGACAAATGATTCCAATGAAGACTGCAGACTTTCAGCCGGACAACCTGCCAGTAATGCAGCTCTTGCAGCGGCGATCACATTGACCTGGTTATGTTTTCCCATAAGCCTCGAACGTGACAAATCAAGAAGGATATCATCTTTGACAAAGACTTTATCATCACCGATCATGTCTGTCTCCCGTATCGTCCACATTCTGGCTTCATTATGATGTGATACTACTTTTAGTACCGTCACCGGGTCCATTGCATTGTAGATGAGCGTATCATTTTCAGTCATACTCTGTACAATCTTCATTTTCGCGTCCGCGTATTTATCAAGACTGTACTCGTAACGGTCAAGATGATCGGGCGTAATGTTGAGCAGAATAGCCACTTCAGGCCTGAAGGCTTCTACATCCTCCAGTTGAAAACTACTCAGCTCGCATACATACCAATCCGCATCACCTTCCGCCAGGAAATGACAAAATCCTTCACCCACATTTCCGACTTTTGCAGCGTTAATACCTGCAGAGATCAGAAAATGATGACACAATCCTGTCGTTGTTGTCTTACCATTGCTTCCGGTGATACCTATGATCTTTCCTTTTTGATTTAGAAAAGCCCATTCGATTTCTCCGATGACATGTTTGCCTGCATTGTGTAAAGCCTGCAATACAGAACTGTCATTTGCAATACCCGGACTCTTGACGATAATGTCGCAAGCCACCAATTTTTCAAGACTATGTCCCTTTTCTTCAAAAGGGATATGATGTTGTTCTAATGTTTTCTTTCGTTCATGTGCTATTTCATTTCCATCGCTCACCCACACGTCGTTGCCTTTAGCTTTAGCCAGCAAGGCAGCTCCGATACCACTGATACCTGCACCAATCACACCTACACTGGTCGGCATATCACCTTACTTTTAAAGTGATCAGGGTAATGACTGCGAGCATGACACCGACAATCCAAAACCGGGTTACAATTTTTGCTTCATGCATACCCAGTTTCTGAAAGTGGTGATGCAATGGTGACATCCGGAATATGCGACGTCCTTCTCCATATTTCCTTTTTGTGTATTTGAAATAATACACTTGTATCATCACAGATAAAATTTCCACCAGGAATACACCGCATAACAAAGGGATCAATAATTCTTTACGCAGTATGATCGCCATCACAGCAATGATTGCCCCCAATGCAAGGCTTCCGGTATCACCCATGAATACTTTCGCCGGATAGGAATTGTACCAAAGAAATCCTATACAGGCCCCGAGAAAACAACTACTGAAAATCACCAGCTCACCCGTATTGGGGATGTAAAAAACATTGAGATAATTCGCGATGATCGTATTGCCACTGATATAGGCAAGAATAGTTAATGCTAACGCAATAATGCCTGAAACTCCTGTGGCCAGACCATCCAATCCATCTGTCAGATTCGATCCATTGCTCACAGCGGTGATGATGATGATGGTGATGGGAATAAATACGATCCATAACCATTTCTTTGCATTCATCCCAAAGAATGTCAACAGATCCCTGTAATCAAACTGATTTCCTCTTAAAAACGGAACATTAGTCAGTGATGATTTACAATACACCATATCTATCTGTTGCCCTGGCTTTCTTTCATCTGTGACTTTTACATGATTCATCACTTCATATCCGCCGACAGCAGCTGCTTCTGGTGTAAGTCTGATGACCACATCCCGATGAATCAACATCACCAGCGCGATGATCAACCCAAGTACGATCTGTCCGAATAATTTGAATTTAGCTTTGAGACCTTGCTTATTTTTCCGGAAGATCTTGATATAATCATCTATGAATCCGATCACACCCATCCAAACTGTAGTGAGTAACATCATGATGATGTATACATTATCGAGTTTGGCGAGAAGCAAACATGGTACAAGGATGGCAAGCAGGATGATCAATCCCCCCATCGTAGGTGTTCCTGCTTTTTGCAGTTGACCTTCGAGACCGAGATCGCGTACGGTTTCTCCTATTTGTAATCTTTTCAAAGAACGAATGATCCTGTTTCCGACCAGGAGTGAAATCACCAATGAAAGCATAATCGCTACACCTGCCCTGAAAGAAATAGACATCACCATGGCTTCTCCAGGCAAGTCAAATTTTCTGTACAGGTATTCAAAGAGGTGGTAAAACATCTGTTGTCTTGTAATTTCTTCTTTTCATCCTCAAAAGACGCAGATGCGAGTGGGTGACCTGGTGATCTTTATCCCCTATGGATTCACCCACTGCAACTGCTAAAACCAACCTGAGAATGATAATAGAACCTATCTTATATATCTTCTATGCCAGCGCTTCCGCGAGCACTCTTTTATCGTCAAATGGATAGCGGTGACCGTTTATCTCCTGATATTTTTCATGTCCTTTTCCTGCCACCAGCAGTATGTCTCCTGCTTTCGCCATCAACACTCCTGCTCGTATTGCTTCTCTTCTGTCTGTGATCCGCAATACTTGATCTTGTTTTTCTTTTATGATCCCTTCCCACATCTGATCAAGGATATCATCCGGATTTTCTGTTCTTGGATTGTCCGATGTCAGTATCACCTGATCCGCAAGTGACGCTGCAATCCTGGCCATCTCCGGCCGTTTCGTTCTGTCCCGGTCACCACCACATCCCACTACACAGATGAGATGTGATCCTGATGTCCGGACCTGGATAAGAGTGCTCAGTACATTGTACAAAGCATCGGGCGTATGTGCGTAGTCCACTACAGCAAACACTTGTTTACGTCCGGTCATAAGATCAAATCGACCTTCTGCCGGTTGCAATTTGCTTAATCCGGTTAGTACCTGATCCTGATTTTCTCCGAGCAATATGGCTGCTCCATAAATCGCCAGGAGGTTTGAAGCATTAAATTTTCCTACTAACCTTACATGTAGTGGAATTCCATTTAATTCCAGATGCAACCCATCAATCCGGTTTTCAATGACGCGCGCTCTGAAGTCCGCAATTTTGGTAAGACTGTAATTTGAGACCTTAGCAACAGTATTCTGTACCATGACTTCAGCGTGCTTGTCGTCCGTATTGACCAAGGCAAATGCCTGAGCACTCAATCCATCAAAAAATATTTTCTTAGCTTTTATGTATGATGCAAAATCACCGTGATAATCCAGGTGATCATGTGTGATGTTTGTAAAAATGGCTCCATCCCATTCTATCCCTTCCACTCTCTTCTGATCAAGCGAATGACTGCTCACTTCCATAAAGGCATGTGTACAACCTGCTTTCACCATTCTCGACAAAGCTTCCTGAACCGATATGGCATCTGGTGTCGTATACTTTGTTGACTCCACAAGGTCACCGATCCGGTTTTCAATGGTTGATAGCAATCCACTTTTATGCCCCAGATCCGTAAAGAGTCTGTACAATAAAGTAGCCACAGTCGTTTTTCCATTTGTACCGGTGACACCCACCATCACAAGTTGCTTAGATGGATGTCCATAAAAAGCAGATGCAACGTGAGCAAGAACCGATGCCGAATTTTCTACAATGATCACACACACATTTGCTCTTTCTTTTTCATCTGTGTTTTCTGTGATCACACATATAGCTCCACGATCTACCGCATTGTCAATGAACTTGTGCCCGTCTGTCGTCCTGCCTTTTACAGCTACAAAGACTGACCCTGCTTCTACTCTTCGCGAATCACTCTGCAGGCTTTCTACAGATTGATTCACATCTCCTCGTATTTCCTTCACCGTGATGTCGACGATCAACTCTTTGATAGTCATATCATCCTAGTGTCAAATGAATTGTTGTTCCTCTTATGATCGGTTGCCCGGAATGAATCGATTGACTTCTGACTCTTCCGACACCCTGATATTGTACATGTATGCCTCTGTTCTCAAGCAGATAGATTGCATCTCTTATCCCCATGCCGTAGAGTTCAGGGATCATATTCTTATCAAGAATATTTTTGACTTCCATTTCCATTTCTTCTCCTCCTGCAAGTCTTGCCCAATCACCCTGGCCATCGACATGTGTATCGAGTGATAGCTCATCTACGATTTCATTCAACTCATCTTTTTGTGACCAACCTGCCAGGCGCACACCGGCCATTGTAGCCAGTGTATCTGCCAACATTGTCTTCGGCAGCAAGTCTCTATTGATACCCATGCATCTGTCCGCAATCTTTTTGAATACAGGAAGCGCTGCTTCAGCTCCGTAAAATCCACCCTGCGTCGGATCGTAAACCATCACGATGCAACTAAACTTTGGTTTATCTTCAGGAAAATATCCTACAAAAGATGCCATGTATGATTTGCGTGGACTATTCGGATCATAATAATCGGTCCGTGCAGTTCCAGTCTTTCCGCAGAACATATAATAATCTGGTTTGTACGCTTTGGCAGTTCCCTCTTCAACTACACCACGCAAAAGTTCGTGTGCTTTTTCAATGGTGCCTGAAGACACTATACTTCTGTCCACTACTTCCGGATGAAATCTTTTGATGACTCTGCCCTCTCTTGTGATTTCAGAAACGATATATGGTTTCATCATTTTACCATCATTCGCTACAGCATTGTACAATCGTAAGATCTGCAAGGGTGTCAATCTACATTCGTAACCTGTAGCCATCCATGGCAGTGTTGTACCACTCCAGTGATCTTCTTTGACTGCAGGATTTTTCATCATCGGTGCGCCTTCGCCATCGAGTTCGATTCCTGTAGGTTCATTGAGATGCATTTCCCGGATGCGTTTTGCAAACTGACCTGCCTTACCATCGTGACCATAATAGTCCTGAACAAGCTGCGCGATGCCTACATTCGATGATTTTTCAAATGCCTCTCTCAATGTACTTGCATGAATGCCATGTTCCTTCGAATCATGCATGGTCTGGCCTGCGAATTTTTTTGTACCTCCATTCAGATCAACTGGTGTATCAAGATCAGCCCCATCATCTTCAAGCAGTGCCATTACACTAGCCAGCTTAAATGTTGAACCCGGTTCAGATGAAAAACCAACTGCGTAATTATAATCCTCATCATAGCCTCCGCCTTGTGCACCGAGATTTGCCATAGCCAGGATTGCGCCTGACTCTACATCCATCACGATAGCGGTTCCTTTTGAGCCCTGGCTTTTCTCCATTCCATCAAGTAGAGCATACTCTGCGATGTCTTGTATTTCAGGATTGATCGTCGTCACTATATCCGAACCTCGCTGACCTTCGAGATCAGAAAGATCATTGACCGGAATCCATGCACCACCGGTGACACGTTGTACCAGACGTTGACCTTCTTCTCCTTTCAGATATCCATCGAATGTGCGTTCAAGTCCGATAGATTGTGCATTGTCACGATCGAGACCAAGTACCCTGCTCGCCAATAATTTGAATGGCTTGACACGGACATGCTGAGGATCGATGATGAGGCCACCTTTGTTTTTGCCCAATCTGAATATTGGAAATGTTTTGATGTGTTCAAGTTCTCTTATGCTTACACCTTTTGCAAGTAAAGCATAACGATCACCTGATCTTCTTTTTTGAATGAGCCAGTCTCTCATTTGAGTTCTGCTCATCGATGTATTTACATTTCTTGATAAATAATAGGCAAGACTGTCAACGTTTGCCCTGAAAATATTTTCGTGCAATCCTTCTGCTTTGAAATCCATGTGCAGATCATAGAAAGGAAGTGATGTTGTCATCAGGCTTCCATCTGCGGCGAGGATATCTCCGCGATCTGCGACGATAGGTATATATTTCAAATAAAGACTGTCCCCCATGCTTCTCCAATGGTCACCTTCGACGATGGAGATCTTCGCTACTCTGTAAAAAAGAAGTGCTGCCACAGCCACCATCGCTAAGGCGACGATATACACTCTGATCAGTAATTCTTTTTTGACTTCTTTCATCTTAGCGGGGATCTAAGTGTGGTGTTATCTGATAACCACAGGATTTTTGGTGAGAAAATGTAAATCCTGTTCAGCGACACTTCGCTCGATCATTGTAGGTGTGGACTGATACATCAGATCCGACTGGATCGTCATATACCGCCATTTTTCTTCTCTTAATTCTGTCTGTAGTGTTTGTGCTTTTCTGATGTTCCTTTCAGCCTCATGTACATTCCATATATAGATCACACCGAGTCCGCAGAGGAAATACAGGAATGGTAGATTCTTGTAGATCATCTTTGTTCCGAGGAGTCGATATAGAGAGTTCTTTACGGACACTGTTTGTTTTTGCATTTTTACTTTTTGATATTTGTTACTCGGTATTCAGTATTCAGTATTCAGTATTCAGTATTCAGTATTCAGTTTTTTGCCTATTGCTTATTGCTTGTTGTTTATTATTTTTTACTGATTACCTTTTTTACTGTTTACCTTTTTTCTGGCACTGTGTTTGATTATTGATGTATTGTATAGTCTAATTGTTGAGCGTTTGATGTATTGTAAAAGCTAATTGTTGAGCGTAGGCTGTGCCTACGTTCGTGCGTTTGCAAAACTCTGTTTTGCGTAAGAGCAACTTTTTGCTCCCGTTTAACTCTAGCTATTGCCTTTCTGCCCCTTCAAATTTTTCTGCGAAAAATTCTCTCCCCTGTGTTTCTGCATTCATTCATTTCGCTGCGCTTCATCTCCTTCATTCCGAAAACCCCGGGGTTTTGAATTTTAGCCTTTCGTTTTCCCTGCTCCCTGCCCCCTGCTCCCTGCTGCTTTCTCCGCCACTCTCAGCTTACCGCTTCTCGACCTCGGATTTCTCGCCTGCTCTTCTACATCGGCTTCAATTGGATTTTTCGTGATCACCTTCCATCCTACACTTCGCTTTCCGAAAAAATCCGTTTCAGGTTCTCCTTCGAAATTCCCTGATTTAAAAAATCGTTTTACAAGTCTGTCTTCCAGTGAATGATATGAGATCACTGACAGTCGTCCTCCGGGTTTCAAAACTTCTTCTGCTCCCTTCAGCATATCTTTCAAAGCATTCATCTCATCATTGATCTCGATCCGAAGTGCCTGGAACAATTGAGACAAGTATTGCATCTTATGTCCTCGTAATACGGCTTCCGCTACGCTTACTAATTGTCCTGTCGTTTCAATCCTTCTGCCGGTTCGTGCCTGCACGATTTGTTGTGCAAGTGTTTTTGCATTTGTGATTTCGCCGTATTGCGAAAACATTTCCTGCAGGTGTTGCACATCATATTCGTTGAGCACATCGGCGGCCGTGAGGGTTTGCTTTTGGTTCATCCGCATATCAAGGGCTTCATCGAACCTGTAAGAAAATCCGCGTTGAGGATTATCAAACTGGTAAGAGGAGACACCGAGATCAGCGAGGATGCCATCGATCTTACTATCGACATTGTAATATTTCATCCACCGGGTGATATACCGGAAGTTGGAATTGATCAATGTCATGCGATCGTCGCCCCACAGATTTTGTACTGCATCTTCATCCTGGTCAAAAACAAACAGATGACCTTTGTCATCCAGGCGGTTTAGTATTTCCCTGGAGTGGCCACCTCCGCCGAAGGTGACATCTACATATATTCCATCCGGCCTGATCGCGAGTCCATCAAGCGATTCATTTAATAATACCGGGATGTGATATTCACTCATCTGACCCTTTGGTCCGGAGGTGTGCTATTTTCTGAGCAAGAGCTGATAGATCTTCAGGCTCTTTGCTGATGATGTCGCGATAGTTATCCGCATTCCACATTTCGAGATACTCGCCTACTGAGGTGAGGATCACGGTTCTGTCGATACCTGCGTAGTCAAGTAAAATCTTCGGAAGGAGGATTCGGTCTGCTTTGTCCGGAGTGAATTCTGTGGCGCCTCTGTAGAAGTACCTTTTGAATTGTCTGACTTCGGGTAGATATTCATTGAGGCCTTGAACTTCTTCGAGCTTGATATTCCATACTGCCTTTGGAAAGAGATAAAGGCAACGTTCAAAGCCGCGATTGGCCACAAAATCATGAGAGGAGGATTCACCCAACTGCTGGAGGATAGCTGAAGGCAGCTTGAGACGACCCTTATCGTCCAGTTTGCATTCGTATTCTCCAAAAAAGTTGGTTTTCATTCTTTTCTCAGTCAAGTAATGACTCAAATGTAGAAATTCATCCCACTTTCTACCACTTTTTCCCACCGTTAATTTCAAAAAAACCACTGGAAATCTTTATCTCAGTGGCTGGTATTCACAAAATAGTGAAATTATATTCTCAACAAAAGTATATTATATATTTCAATAATGTAAATATATAACAATAATATATAATACAATACCTTTTGAAAATAAATCGGATACAGGTATTAAATGCTTTAAATATAAAGTAGATCTAATATGTAATTGGCAAAACACAGCCGCCGCTTCGGGGTATTGGGTTATTGGGCTTAGCAGCGAGTTTGGGTTTTGGGCAAGGGTTATGGGAAAAACAAAGCGCGGAAAGCTCGAATCAAGGGATTATCGGGGTATGCATTATATATAGTAGGAGCTTTTGGGGTACATCCGTGGAAAGCGGAGAACGAAAGGCGGAGAGCAGTGGGGTTGCAACCTGCAGATTTGGGTCAAAATCGACAGTTTCCAGGGATTAGTCATTTACACATTATAGTAGGGGCTTTTGGGGGGTTTCCATGGAAAGCGAGAGCGAAGAGCAGAAGGCAGTGGGGTCTATTCCGGATGATTTGGGTGAAACTTGACAGATTTTAAGGCATAGCATCCTACACATTATATATAGCAGGGGCTTTTGCCTGGTAAGGAGGTATATACCATGCCTCATAGAGGCTAAAGCTCGGTAACCACCCGAATCCATGAAGTCTAAATTGACCCGTAGGGGCAAAACAGCGTATCTAGGGATGGTATAAGTGATCATCCAAAATAACCGTGAAATCGGCATCGAATTTGGATACATAAAGTGGATAGTCTTAAATAGTCGCTCCAGTAAAATTTAGAATAAACCACAATGGCCAAATTTATCAACACCCGAAAGGCAGTATCAGAGATCGAAGACCTTATTAAAAATGCCGGAGAGAAACTAACCCTTATCTCCTCCTTATCTCAAGATTTCAAAAGACTTTAAAGAACTTCTTACCTATAGAAACGGCCAGGATAAAATCACAAATATTATATTCGGAAAACAGGAGCTCAAGCCGGATGAATTGAAATTTCTTCAGGCGCTTCAATTCGTCATCCTCCGCTATAATGAGGATCTACACGCTAAATGCTATGTGAATGATGACAAGATGATCATTACATCTCTTAACCTATATGAATTCTCCATGGCTAATAACAAAGAAATGGGAGTACTGATTGATAAAAACGATCCGGCAGATACTCAGCTTTTTGAAGATGCCATGAAGGAAGTCACTTACATTTCACAGACGAGTCAAAAATTTGAGCTAAATGCGATTAACCAAAGCATAATTAAAGAACCCAAAAACATTAAGGAGAAAACGATTACTCCTCAGAAACAAAATGGGTACTGCATAAGAACAGGGACAGAAATTCCCTTCAATATTGAAAAGCCATTAACCTACGATGCTTACAAAAAATGGAGTGAATATGGTGATCCTGACTACGCTGAGAAATATTGCCATTTCACAGGCGAACCCTCAAATGGGGAGACGAGTGTGGCAAGACCAATTATGAAGAAAAATTGGAAGAAGGCGAAGGAAACTTTTAATCTTTAATATTAATTATTTAGCATTGAGTATATTCTGCTGGATGGTGTGATTTTGAAAATGAGCCTTAAACCTGCCCCATGCAGAGTTAACCAAGTCCTTTGAGGGATCGGCCTGGTATTTTTTAAGGACGGAATGTTGAAATAAGGGCATTCTTCTAGTGAAACTTAATGTGAAAATATGAAAACCATTTACTACCACATTATCCAATACAAACCTTCAATTAAAACCATCACTTTTTCACTCAAATCCCTTATCTTTATTCAATGAAATCCAAGCCAAAGAAAGCCATAAAGCAAGGAAAACCATTACGGTTGGAAATCCTAAATTCTGCTCGTGCTTCCTTTAAGATCGAAGGAATTCATATCTCCGAAAGTCAGGCCCAAGAAACGCTTAAAAAGGTTGAAATCAAACTAGGAATATAGACCTGATCTATACGATCATGGTTTTTAGCAATTCTGCATCTTGCGATACACTCTAAAGGCTGAATCTACATTCGCATTAAACTCACCAAATATTTCGATTAAAATCGGAAAAATTATATATTTTTGCAACTAACTACCAGTTGCAAATATTTATGAGTAAGTCTGAAAAACTACTTGCGAAGTTATTGCAAAAACCAAAGGACTTTACGTTTGACGAGCTCGTTACTGTGCTTAGTCACTTTGGATATGTCGAACTAAAAAAAGGAAAGTCAGCCGGTTCAAGGAGAGCATTCTGTAATAAAGAAACAAAGCATATAATCAGGTTGCATAAGCCTCACCCCAACAACGAACTAAAGATGTATCAGATAAATGAGATTATTGAAGAATTAACTAAAAGCGGATTCATATGAAAGACATCCTCAAACACAACGATTTTATGGCCTCCGTGCATTTTAGTTCTGAGGACGAAATATTCCATGGCAAGATCCTGGGTATCGATGATTCTATCACCTTTGAAGGGACTTCAGTGGCATCGCTCAAGAAAGCTTTCAGAGAATCCATAGATGATTATCTGTCAATCTGCGAGGAAGTGGGAAAAGATCCCCTGAAATCTTATAAAGGCAGTTTTAATATCAGGATTCAACCTGAATTGCATAAGAATGCAACATTCAAATCCATTGAACTTGGCATTTCACTCAACCAATTTGTAGAGAAAGCTATTTCCAGTTTCATGTCCAAAAAAACAGGAAGCACTAAAAGATACTAAAGAAGACTTTTTATAATCGAAAAGTGAAATCACTATAGACTTCACCCGACAAGTATTTTTTAATCCTGGTGCTTCTTAGATAAATGTATACTGTTAAAATATTTAATTCCGTAAACAGATATTTAACCCATTCTTAACCCGACAACAGGCGTCATTAAATTACTTTTCGGAATCTTTTAGAAATAGCTGAGGATTTTGGCTTATAAATTCAACACCTTTGCCTATTGTCCTTTGCTTATTGCTTATTGCTTATTGTATTTTTCATTTTTAAACCCATCCTTTATGTTTAACCTGACCAGAGTTATTTCAGTATTGATTTTTGTTGTGCTTTCACTCCCCTCTTTCGCACAGATTGATTTCAAACACTTCCCCATTGACTCTTTCAAACTTCCGACCATTCAATGGAAAGGATTGACACTCGGTGGTTCACTGTCCGGCTCTTATGACTATGAAGATGAGTTTGCAACAACAGACAATGACAAGTCATCCTATTTTTCTCATAGTCCTTCTTTGTCTTATTTCGGTTTTATCAACAGGCCCGACCGGCAGGCATCATATAGTTTGAGTACAAGTCCCCGATTTTATTTGGAACACAGAACAGGGGATGATTTCATTTCCAGGCGAGATCTCACCGAAAGGTACTTCAGTCCGGATGCTCACGTATACTGGTCCCAACTGAATTATCACCAGAATTCATTTTTCCAGGTAGGCATAGAAGCAGATCTGGATTTTTCTAAAAAATATACACGTACTGAAAGAGCAAGTAGTACCACGACTACACGTCGCACCACCTTCAGTAGTACCCTTGCTCTCCCCATTGGTTTTGGTCATGGCCGTTTGGAACCAGTTTCAGATGTCACCATGGCACTATTTCTTCTTAAGGATGTAGTTGATATCGGAATTGATCCACAGTCTATTCACCAGGAAGATGTTATCGCATTTGGCGAACTCATGGCTACCGTGCGGAATCAGCGCATTTTTGATACCCGACGTAAAAGGATATTTGAATTGAGAAGCCTTTATGATTTTATGCTTGCCAAAGATTGGGTACTTCCTGATGATCCCGGTTTTTTCACAGTGCTGACAGATAACTGGCTTTATAATTTCGGGACAAACAGATATTCAGGTAATCGATGGACATATCTATTTATTCCTCGCCTGTCCCCTGGTATCAATTCGAGCAGTAACACAGGAAATATAAATTCAGAAAACAAAAATCAATCTTATAGCGGCAGCCTGTCCGTGATGTATGAACATTATAAACCTCAGAGTCTGTATAGAAATTTCAGACGGATACATAGTATTCAGGCAGGTGTGTTTAATAACATCAATATATCTAATGATCAAAAAACAACCTATTCTACACTCCAGGGAGAATTTTTAAACGAAATAGGATATACCTGGTACCCAAATACACGTACGAATATTTATACATCACTTCATGCAGACTATACCTATATGAAATTTCTTGATACGAAGGATATCGGAGATCAGGATGATCAGCACAGGATTGATCTTTCTTTAAGCGGGGGTTCGACGTATTTCCTGTCCTACAAAACGCAGTTAAAACTTAGTGCCGGAATACACTATGTGCATAATACCGGAAAAGACATCACGATTATTGGAAATAATTTTACTGTTCTCACAGGCTCAGACATTATCAGTGCCGATGTGAATGCGAGTGTTTCTATTTCTATATTTTAATCAGAAGGAATCTGAAAATGTCTTCACAGATCGACTGGCACTCCCACCCTCGTACAATGAAACTCGCAGGTCAGGCTGCATTCTTCACATGGCTGGGATTCTTTCTTCCTCTTGACCTCAATACCGAAGCCTGGGAAATGAAATCATGGAAATTATTCTTCATCAATACAAGCTATTATTTGCTATCGTTAATCATTGTTGCATTCATCTTAATGATGATGTAAGTAGTCAATAGTGAATAGTGAATAGTGAATAATGGTATTGGCAGGGCTTGCCCCTGCCGGGTATAAACACTGAGGCAAGAGACGTGAGATGTAAGAACTGAAACTCCAGGCGTGAGGCGTTAATTAATATTCAGACCAAGCTGTTGTCTTTTGTCCTTTGTCCTTTGCCCATTGCCTTCCCGCTACATTTACTTCGTAATGGCGGGATCATCGCTGCGCTCGAATTGCTATTGCTTATTGCTTATTGTCCTTTTTTTCTACTTTTAAGAAACAAAACGCCCTCTCATCATGAAACGAAAAATCCTTCGCATCATCTTCATCCTGGTACTCCTCCTTCTTGTAGGCATAGGTGTACTTCTTGCATATGTGAAAACTGCATTACCGAATGTTGGCCCGGCTCCCGACATGAAGATTGAACCGACTGCAGAACGTATCGAACGTGGCAGATACCTGGCGAATTATGTCATGGTATGTATCGATTGTCATTCTTCAAGAGACTGGAGTTTATTTGCCGGACCCATTGTGAGTGGAACTGAAGGAAAAGGTGGTGACGTCTTTAATCAGACATTAGGATTTCCCGGGGCATATGTGGCAAAAAATATTACACCTGCCGCTCTTTCATCATGGACCGATGGTGAAATTTTCAGAGCCATTACTACCGGTGTATCAAAAGACGGACACCCGCTTTTTCCCATTATGCCCTATCCCAATTTCGGCCAACTGGATGAAGAAGATATCAAATCGGTCATCGCATATATCCGGACATTACCCGGTATTGAAAATACACCAGCAAAATCTCATTCAGATTTTCCGATGAATTTTATCATCAATACCATCCCGCAAAAAGCACAATTGGCGAAAGCTCCTTCACGTGATAATACAGTCGAATATGGAAAATATCTCGTCACTGCCGCTTCTTGCCATACTTGCCATACCCGTGAGGAAAAAGGAAAATTTGTAGGAGAGGATTTCGCTGGCGGAAGAGAATTCCCTTTTCCTGATGGCTCAATAGCACGTTCTGCAAATATTACTCCCCATGCCACCGGCATCGGCAACTGGACAGAGGAAATGTTCATGAAGAAATTCAGACAATACAGCGACAGCACTTACAGGGACCGTAAAGTTGCACCCGGAACACAACAGACATTGATGCCCTGGACGATGTACACACATATGGAAGATCAGGATCTGAAAGCCATTTTTGCTTATCTCAGGACATTACCACCCGTAGATAATTTCCCTGAAAAATTTACACCATCTTCATCTGTAAGTAAGTAATCAGTATTCGGTAATTAGTAAGCGGTATGTACCTGCCTGGGAGAAAAGAAATCACGGATTTTTGATCTGATTTTTCAATCGCAGCCACAGGCTGCTTGAGATTGATTTCAATAGAGACATTGATTTGTGATATTGATTCGAAGTTGATAAACTTCGAATAGCGTGAGGTTTGTGATTTGATTTTTCAATCGCTGCTACAGGCTGCCTGAGAATGATTTCAGAAAAGAAATTAATTCGTGATATTAATTTGAAGTTGATAAACTTCAAATAGCGGGGGATGTGAGATGTGAGTCGTGAGTCGATAAACGTGAGATGTGAGCCGCAACTCGTTACTCGTTACTCCTCTTTCGTCTTTCTTTTTAACTTTGCTGAATCAACAAAACCAAAAAAATAAATTATTATGAAATCACTCTTATGTACATTTCTTTGCCTCGCCCTGATTGCTTCTTCTTCATGCAAAAAAGATGATTGCGTCCCGGGAAATCTGGATACCAATATCATCGGTAAATGGTCTATTAAAGCCTTAGGTCAGGATCTTGGTGATGTTGAATTTCATGCTAATGGTACGCTGGTGGATCCCGATGATGCATTGATAGGAGCTGAATCAGGAGGACAGGTATTGGATGTAAAAACATTCGAAGTGCTTTCAAATGTTCTTGTGCGTGTACAGGCTGAAAATGCTGACCACTCTGCGGCTATCGCAGCTGAATATGATATCACCAGTTACACCTGCGATAATGTCGTCATGAGTGTGTTTGGTGTTGAGGCCAATATGTCAAGGAAGTAAAAACGAATAACGAGTAACGAGTAACGAATAACGAGTAACGAGTAACGAGTAATGAATAGAGAACGCAGTGACAGGGCTTGCCCCGGAAATGGAAAATCACTGGTCTGGGATTTGATTTTTCAATCGGAGCCACAGGCTGCTTGAGGTTGATTTCAAAAAAGATATTGATTCGTGATATGGATTTGAAGTTGATAAACTTCAAATATCGAGGATAGCTCAGATGGCGGAATTCGTTACTCGTTGCTCGTTGCTCGTTACTCAGTACTCGTTATTCGTTACTTGTTACTCGTTATTCGTTTCTGTTTTACTCTTCTGATCCGGAATACGGAGCTTAATCTCAATTGCAATACACCGATGATCGCTTCTCTGATGATGCCCATATGCATCTTGCTCACACCGAATTGTCGTTCGACAAACTGAATAGGTATCTCTTTTAAAATAAAGCCTGCCTTATAGGCCAGGTATTTCATTCCGATCTGAAAGGCGTATCCTACGAATTTAACTTTATCGAGATCCAGAGTCTCCAATACTTCACGACGGTAACAAACAAAACCTGCAGTAGGATCCTGGATGTGCATGCCGGTCACAATCTTGGTATACAATGAGGCTCCTTTTGATAAGAACAGCCTGTTTTTAGGCCAATTGACCACACCTCCACCTTCTACATATCTGGAACCAATGGCCACATCTACCCCCTCATCAGAACAGGTCTTAAAAAGTCTTAATAAATCCTGCGGCGGATGCGAAAAATCAGCGTCCATCTCAAACAAATACTGGTAGTCACGCTCAAGTCCCCATTTGAACCCATAGATATAGGCAGTACCAAGCCCAAGCTTTTTCTCCCGTTCGATCAAAAAAATCCTCGGGCCATTGTCGTCCTGCTTCTCCCTTACGATATCTGCCGTGCCATCAGGAGAGCCATCATCAATCACCAAAAGATGGAAATTACCCTCCAATGCCATGATGGCATCGATCATAGACCCTATATTCTCCTTCTCTTTATAAGTGGGAATGATGACGAGCTTGTCGGACAATCGGCTTTATTTAGGACTCAAATATATAGGAAAAGGTGGAGGCAAAGGCAAAAGCTAAGGCTAAGGCTGAGGCTAAGGTTATGGTTATGGTTATGGACTAATAAGCATTTTTAAAAGTAGGGACAGGTCGCGACCTGTCCCTACTCAAAAATTAATTTGTATAACTCTTCTCTCGCACTCTCACTTCTCTCACTCTTCTCACTTCTGTTCAAGAGCCTGAACCCTTTGAAGCAATTGATCGATTAACGCTTGTTGCTGCGTGATCATAACTTGCTGTTCTTTGATGGCCTGAATCGCGATGACAGAGAATTCATCATATGCGAGGCCTTTGATACCGTCTTCGCGCTCATTCACAATTTCAGGAAAGAGCGGTTCTACTTCCTGTGCGATAAAGCCGAATGTTTTGACTTGATCAGCATCTGCAATGAATCGATATGATTTGGGTTGCAACTGCATTACTTTCTGAAGCACACCAGTTATGGGCTCAATATCCTTTTTTAATCTCACATCTGAACTCGGTACATAGTTGCCTGTGCCGGGATTAAACGTCCCAACGGTAACATTGTTATAGGCGAGCACAAGGTCTGATGCGCCACCAATAAACAATCGCCAATCATCGGTATTATCCTGCCTTTCCAGTTTAATTCCTCTTTCAATTCCGGATGCATCGTCCTGTTTAATGTCCAAATCTGTAACTGGAGCTGTGAAACCAATGCCAACTTTAACCTGGTCGGAGCCGGTACCACCGAGAATCATACAATTATTTATCCCCGCTATTGCTCCATACCCAATGGCTGTCGCATTTTGTAATCCTGATGAAGCAGCGTCAGCTTGTACACCAAGAAATGTATTAAATGAACCTGTTGTATTTGTCCCACCCGCATAAGCGCCTATACAAGTATTACTCTGTCCACTGGTATTGGCATACAGGGTATTTGATCCAAGGCTTGTATTATAATCACCAGAAGTAGAATACATACTGGAAGAACCTATTGCGGTATTTCCTTTACCAACTGTATTATTGTAAAGCGATAAATATCCAAATGCTGAATTGTCATCCCCATCTATATTATTAAACAATGATTCGTATCCCATGGCTACGTTGTTTTTGCCTATAGTGTTAAAAGGAAGGGCTACATAACCCACTGCTGTGTTGTTAGCTCCGGTGGTATTGCTATGCAATGCTGAGGCACCAACAGCCACCAAATGTCCTGCCGTAGAATATAGCAAAGCCTCATTGCCGATGGCCACACTAGCCAGGCCTGAGATATTACTTGAGAGTGCAGAAGCACCTATGGCGACATTAAACTGACCGGATACATTGAGTTCCATCGCATTTGAGCCAAAAGCAGAATTTGAAAAACCAGTAGAATTTTTCTTCAGCGATTCATTCCCTACCGCCGTGTTTCCAGATGCGTTTAAATTTTTACTCAGCGCAAGGAAGCCGATGCCGGTGTTGGCATGACCAGCGCTATTTTGATTTAACGAACTGTCACCGACAGCTGTGTTATTATATCCATTCAAATTTTTTTCCAATGAAAAATACCCAACTCCGGTATTGGAATATCCGGACGTATTCAGATTAAGACTATTTCCACCCAATGCAGTGTTTTGATTTCCGGATGTATTTTTTTCAAGTGCAAGATGACCGACAGCAGTATTATTACTACCTCCTAAATTCTGGCTGAGGGTCTTGACACCTATGGCTGTGTTTTTGGATCCTAAGTTATTATTTGTTAATGCTAAATACCCGAAAGCTGAATTGCTCGCTCCATCCGTATTTGCTTTCAACGAACTATAACCGGTGGCCGTATTTTCAATACCTCCCGTATTAAATTGCAAACTATATCCTCCCACAGCGGTATTATAACTTCCCGTTGAATTATTTTCAAGGGAAGAATGTCCGATAGCTATATTTTGAGAACCTGTGGTATTTGAATACAGCGCCAACTGACCAAGTCCCACATTAAATTCACCAATAGTGTTAAATGCCAGAGCTACTGTTCCAACAGCAACATTATAATTTCCTGTTGTATTACTCAACATTGCACCGTGTCCGATAGCTACATTATAGGCGCCTGTTGAATTAGTTTTAAGCGCATTGAGACCAAAGGCTGAATTACCAGATCCGCTTATATTATCATGCAATGTGTTATACCCTATCGCCGTATTTTCGTGGCCAGATAAATTATTATAGCCACATGTATAACCCATAAATAAATTGCCATACCCATTGAGGTTGTTATATCCTGCCTGATAGCCTACGAATGTATTTGGCATCCCGACAGCCTGCCATGACAGATTGGAAGTCGTTTGATTTCCAGCTTTATAACCTATGTACGTTTCTTCATTTGCAATCTGATTCGATTGTCCTGCACCTAAACCAATTGCAGTGTTCCTCATTCCGGTTGTGTTGCCATACAAAGCAAACCTACCCAGCGCTAAAATTTCAGAACCTGTCGTATTGCTTCGCATTGAAAGAGATCCATACGCCGTATTCTCTGCTCCGGTAGTATTATTAATTCCGCTTTCCATTCCCATCACTGTATTCATATAGCCTGAAGTATTATTTTTCAATGCTGATGTCCCAATAGCGATATTTCCACCACCATCCGTATTGTTTTGCATTGCATCTGTGCCGATAGCCACATTATATACACCACTCGAATTGCTCATCAGGGCATGAGTCCCAACCATAGTATTACCTGGCATTATGTTATTAAGTCCTGCCTTATATCCTAGACAAACGCCATCTGCTGTGATCTTTCCTGCGGGGATATTATTGATTCGAAAGTTCAGAGGTTGGTCATCCGTGGTGCCGATGAAATTTATTCCATCTATAGTACCATCATTACCCTCTACATTCCAACTTGCATCAGTTGTAGAAATAGTAGTCCAGAGCGTACCATCAAAATAATAAAAACCTTTTACGCCATCCGTCTGATAGACCATCAACGAGGTAGCAGGACTGGCGATAGCCAGGCGTTCTGTTTTTGACATCCGTGGAATCAACATTCCCTTTTGTGTAGATTGGACATCAAGCATGGCACTTGGATCAGGAATGGCAGGTAATGGGCTGATACTTACCTGTGCATAGGTAGCGAAAATGCATAAGTAAAAACACGTAACTAGAAGTATTCGAAATTTCATTGGTTTAGATTTTAAAGTCTGAAATGAATTGGTTAATGGCTATGATTTTATAGGGTATTGCTTGTGACTGCAACAAAAGTGCAGAACATGTTAAGCCGGCAGATGTACTAGTTTACGAACTGTACAATCGGGTTTAGGACTGGCAAATGACACGGATGCAGTATCCTTTTGAAACGCAGCTTTCACACTTACCTTTTGAAATCTCCTGGATGTAGGAATATGTTCACCCCCTTTCATAAGTATCTCATGGGTCCCTTTGTCAATTTCAATGATTTCCTTTCTATTGATCAGAAAAGATCTGTGACAGCGTATAAAATTGACATCGGAAATTTCCGTCATCCAGCACTTAAGTGTCTTGCTGGTATAGAACTGTTCACCAGAACGTAGAAATATCCGGCTATAATTGCTCTCCGCCCGAATGAACAAGACATCTGTCAAAAGCAGTTTCACAAGCCTATTGGCATGAAATATTTTTATAAAGTTTTCCTGTTCTTCTTGTCGGATCGATTTATGTTGAAGCCTTAAGACTTCTGCTTCCAGATGCCGTATCCGCTCCATAGCTGGATGGATTAGAAATTGAGGTTCGTTTCGCTGCATGGAAAAAACGGACGTATGCATAAGATTTGCTATTATAATTTGATTTAGGAATAAACATTCATTACTAATTTTTACATTAAAAATCCATGGCATTGAGCAATAAAGACATATCTGCTTTACAAAATGGCTTCGTCATAATCTTCACTTTTTTGTTCAATGTGCGATCTCTGACATAGCTATCGCCATGCGCTGTGACCATCAGAAAATGTGTTTTCATGTCTTTCAACTTATCATAGAGTTCAAATCCATTGATAAAAGGCATTTCTATATCCAGGATGATCAAGTCAGGATTCAGGGCCGGTATTTTCACAAGGGCTTCTCTGGGATCCTGGAAAAACGCCACGACTTCCAGATCCAAACGGATCTGCGTCAGAAGTCTGTAGGTTATGTCTAACCCAAACCATTCGTCATCCACGATCACTACTCTCATCCATTATTTTTCATGAGGATAAAAGTATTCTCACCCCATTCTATGCAATGGGTCCGGTTTAGGAATGGCGGGAAATGGTTTAGGAACGGAAAAGGCAGCGAGCAGGGGGCAGGGAGCAGGGGACAGGGGGAAAAGAGCAATTGGCAATTGGCAAAAACCCAATTAGCAATTAGCAAAAAACCAATTAATATTTAGCCATTAAAAAATTAAATCGGCGGACGACTCGATTATCTGATCACTCGATCACCAGATCACTCGATCACTCGATCACCTGATTACCAGATCACTCGATCATTTGGAAAGCCACTCAAAAAAATCCACCCGCTTCTGGCGGGATATCGGGACTTTCTCCTGGTTACTCATCGTGACATCACCACCTTCAGTTTTGTTGACCTTGAGGATATGATCCTTGTTGATGAGATGAGTTTTGTGAATTCTGAAAAACTTCGAGGAGCTGATGAGATCTTCCATTTCACTCAGATTCTTGGACACCATCAGTGGGGATTGACCCCTGAGATAGATATAACTGTAGCTTCCTTCTGATTTACAATACATGACTTCATCAAGCGCTATAAGATGAATGCCATCCAATGTGTGTATTGATATTTTCCTTGGTGCCTGCTGTTGCTCAAGAGCGGTCCTGATTAATCCGGAAAGGAGTTGCTCATTTAATGGCTGTGGTTTCATCTTTACTTTATTCACCGCATTGATAAGTTCAGTTCTATCAATCGGCTTGAGCAAATAATCCACTGCATTAACTTTAAATGCCTGAATAGCATATGTATCATATGCCGTAGTGAAAATAACGGATGCAGATGTCGCTCCAATCGCGTGGAGAAAATCAAATCCGGACATAAAAGGCATCTCCACATCAAGGAACAGGATATCCGGAGCCATATCCTTCATAGCCACTAAAGCTTCCTGAGGATCAGTAAACAAATGAACAACGGAAACGTGCGGACAATGCTTCAATAATAAATGATAGAGCGCTTCACCGCAATATTGTTCATCATCAAGGATTATTGCATTCATAAGGGCATGAATTTTCGGGGATATAACCTAATCAGGTAAGGGCTCCAGGGGCAATGTAAGTTTTACTTTTGTTCCAATCGCCTCGTGATGCTCATCATATAAATCCTGCACCACAGCCTCAACCGGCACATTCATTTTTTTACTCAATAACGACATTCGCTCAGCAGTTACTTTCATGCCATGTGATTTCCGTTGGACCAATTGGTTTTCCTTAATTGATTTTGCCATTTCCCTCCCTACACCATTGTCCACGATTTCCACCAATAATGAATCCTCCCTTCTGCTAAATGTAATTTTTATTTTCCCTTTCGTTTTACGATGCATCAGTCCATGCCATATCGCATTTTCTACATACGGCTGGATCAGCATTGGCTGAATGAGAAATTCGTTTGTATTCAGGTCAGCAGCAATATCGATGGAGGATTCGAATTTATCATTAAACCGCAGGGATTCCATTTCAATATACAATTTTAAAGTTTCAATCTCCGTGGCCAACAACGATTTATCACCTCTTGAATTATCTAAAACCTGACGAATCAACTTTGAAAACTTAGTTAAATATTCAGAAGCCGTATCATTATCATTGACGATAATAAATCGGTTGATCGAATTGAGACAATTGAATATAAAATGTGGATTCATCTGCGCTCTCAGTGCGGTCATCTCAAGTTGGGCCATTTGCTTCTCAGCTTCAGCCTTCAGTGTTTCTTTTTCCGATAATAACTTATTCTGCTTTATAGATTGGGTAAGTTTATAATTGTAAAGAAACCCTATAAATCCAGAAGCCATTATCCCCAATAGTATATAAAACCAGGTACGCTGCCAGAAAGGTGGCTTGATGGAAATGAGTATCCGGGTCTCCTTTTCATTCCAAATACCATCATTATTGGCAGCTCGGATGAAGAAAGTGTATTTTCCCGGAGGTATATTGGTATATATCACCTGGGAAATACCGTTTCGAATATTCCAATGATCTTCCAACCCGTCCATCCTGTACTGGACAGTATTGCTTTCCGCATCAGTAAGATTGATCACTGAAAATCGAATGGTTAGAAAATTCTCAGTGTAGGATAATTCAATAGGCTCAACCGAAGTCCGGCTGAAATCGAATGGAAAAGGTTTTTCAAAAACGAGGATGTCATGTATAACTATTTCCGGCGGCACGTCATTGGTAACAAGATGGTCAGCGGAAAAATAATAGTATCCCTTTTCCATCAGCACGATGACACGATTCAATGGTGAGATGTAAACATTGGCCCTGGAGGATGATGCCTGCAATAACCCATCTTCTCTTCCATACTTTTGTATTGAAAAATTAACCGGATCAAGCGAGGCTACTCCATTCGAACTGCTCATCCACAATTTTCCTTGCCTGTCAACACCTAATCCTCCAATAAAGCTAGATGGCAATCCGTCTTCTACTGAAAAATTTAGAAATGCAGAATCGGGATGAGCCTTAAAATCAAACCTGCTTAATCCTATGGGGTCTGTGGCAAACCATACAAACCCTAAAGAGTCAATAGCAATATCCCTAACCCAGTCGCCTCCAAGTGAGTGGGCATTCCGGGAATCATAATTGTATTGAACAAATGTATCAAGACGTAAATCATAACGGATCAGCCCATTCCGCACTGTACCAATCCAGGCACATTCATGGTTTCGATCATATTTCAGACTAAATACCTGCGTTCTGATCCAGCCTCTTGTCTCGGGTATCTTTTCAAAAATACCTAGGTCTGGTTCAAACCAGAATAAGCCTTCCCTAAATGAACCAATCAACATTTTTCCAGGTGCTGTTTCAACTATTTTGTATAAATCATTAGCAGGGGCAGATGGTTGGAAAGATTTAATTTGTTTCTGATTCACTCTGTTGATTTCCAGCACCATGCTTCCGTTAGTCAACCATAGCCTTCCGGTTTGATCCAACAACCACATATTTGATGTACCTGGTCCCGGCGTCTTGGCATGAGATATGATTTGACCTGAAATCAAATCCTCGGTATAAAAAACAGAATCACCTGTCACACTCAAATACCTGGTATGGAATTCAATATCATCTTCTACATCACTTAGATTAGCCCCAGGTAATGACGCCTGATAAATAATTTTTCTGTAGCTAAAATTTTGCAGTAGTGGATTAATCATTATGATTTGCCCTTGCTTTAATCCCAATACGACAATCCCGGATCTGGTTTCCATGCAGGCATTCACACTTTGAGGTTGCAGCACTTTTTCCTGATCTTCTCTCAATAGCAATGGTCGTGTTTTACCTGTTTCTTTATCAAGGAGAAAATATTCTTCCACCGTTGCGATCAGCATGAATTGCCGGTTGAATTCAAATATCCTGACTTGACCCGCCCTAACATGCGACTGAACTAAAGTATCCTTAAAGACTATAGTCGAATGATAAGGAATCCATTTACAAATCCGTCCTATTCCATCAGCGAACCACATGGTACCATCCCTGCTGCAGAAATAGTTCCTCTTTCCTTCGATCTGTTGATATCCGGAGAAAGAATCTTTGACAGCAAAAAGAATATTATGGTCCGAATCATACTCATAGAAGCCCTTATTTGTATTAATAAATATGAGGTTATTACGTGCCACAAAAGTTTGGAGTACCCAGACATCCGAAATGGTATCGCCTGTCGATGACCGTACTACTGGATTCAACCGATAGACTCGACCAGTATATGTATTAATTTCACTTAACCCACTCCTGTCACAACTCAACAATAGTGTTGAATCGGTATTAGGTTGAAGATGAAAAATGCGATTATTGGGAATTGAATTTTCGTTTGCGGAATCATGTTTATAGCGTGTAAATATTTTTCGAGTCGGGTCAGCACGTGTTAAACCATTACGGGTTGCTATCCATAAGTATCCGGATTTGTCTTCATAAATCTGATAGATATTTTCACTGGAGATGGAATTGATGTTGTCCTTCTCTGGCTTAAAAACGACGGATTGCAGGCCATCAAATCTTTGCAGGCCAAGAGAGGTGCCAATCCATAAAAGACCCAGGTGATCTTCCAGCACAGTAGTGACTTGTGACTGCCCGAAACCTTTTTCGTTTCCAATTACATTTGCAAAAAAAGGTTGCCCTTTCAACCTTGAAACAGGTTGAAAGCACAAAACCAGATATACTAAAACCCGAAACACAGATAAGTATGAAAATAGCAAGTAATTAAACGTTGCTTTTTTAAGGTGAGGGCCAGGTCGCGACCAACAAGGATACGGGATGCCGGACTTATGACGCATTTAATAACGCTTACTTAACACAGATTTACGATTTCCATTCTACCTGATTACTGAATACTGATTACTGAATACTGATTACCTTTTTACTGTCTTACCATCTTTAGAATTACAGACACCACTTCATCCGCATTCGGCTTTGAGAAATAATCACCATCTGAACCATATGCGGGTCTGTGTGCTTTGGCCGACAGACACATAGGTTTGCCATCAAGATATCGATATCCATCCTGCTCCTGAAGCACTTGCTGCATCATGTAAGCCGTAGCACCACCAGGCATATCTTCATCCAGAAAGAGAATATTATTTGTCTTGCGCAGAGAGTGCGCTATTACATGCTCGAGATCAAAAGGCAACAATGTCTGTACATCGATAAGTTCAACTGAAATATCATACGCATTTAATACTTCAATCGCTTCCATTGCAATTCTTACACATGAGCCATATGTCACCAGTGTGATATCAGTTCCTTCCACCAGTACTTCAGGACTGCCAAATGGCACAGTAAATGTGTCAAGATTATCGGGACATTTTTCTTTCAGTCGATAACCATTAAGGCATTCAATCACAAGACCCGGTTCATTGCCTCGCATCAATGTATTGTACATACCTGAAGCCTGAACCATATTCCGCGGAACACAAATATGCATTCCTCTCAACGTGCTCAATAACATTCCCATCGGAGAACCTGCATGCCAGATACCTTCCAACCTATGTCCTCTGGTGCGTATGATAGCAGGTGCAGTTTGCTGACCATTTGTTCTGTATCGCAGCGAAGCAAGATCATCAGATAATGCAGGCAAACCATAAATGAGATAATCAAGATATTGGATTTCAGCAATGGGCCTGAATCCTCTCAGTGCCAATCCAATCGCTTGTCCCATGATCGTCCACTCGCGTATACCTGTATCCCAAACTCTCTCCTTTCCATATTTATCCTGAAGGCCAGCGAATCCCTGGTTGACATCACCGATATGGCCAACATCTTCTCCGAACGCAACGACACGTGGATCTCTTCCCAAAAGCTGATCGAAATAATGATTAAGTACCTGGTATCCATTCATCGTCTCAGCATGATCACTGAAAGATGGCCTTACTACCGGCACATCCACACAACTGCCCGGTCCTTCAGCATAGAGATTTGAATTAAATGCATCTTTACCTTCTGACTGCCATTCAGCAATGAGGGAATTCAAATTTGCATCTGTATATTCAAATTCTGCAGCCAGTAAATGTTTTATTTGTTCGGCAATCGCCACCACTTCTGAAAAAAGAACCTCGAGACCGCTTGTTAATTTTGCAGAGAGGCCTTTCATTCTTTCGGTTTCATGAAATTCATCAGGCAATTGATGTATCAATTCAGTGAGTTGTTTTCTTTTTATTCTGACTGGATTGATAAATGCTTCCCATGCACGTTGTTTACACTCGCGTGTATAGGTGATCGCATTTTGACGTAGTTCATCGATAGCTTGTTGCGTGGCAATACCGGCATCGACCATCCACTCCGCCATCCTGAGGATACAATCAGTTTCTACTTCCCATTTTAATCGTTCTGCAGATTTATATCGTTCGTGACTGCCTGATGTCGAGTGCCCCAATGGTTGTGTCACTTCCTGAATATGAAATACGGCAGGCAGGTGATTTTTTCTTACTTTCTGAATTCCCCGTTCATACATTTCGCATAGTCCCGGATAGTCCCATGCCTTGCAGGTGTAGAGATAAATTCCTTCACCATTTTCATCGATATGAAATCCCTCAAGTAGCCGTGATATACTTTGCTTTGTAGTCTGCAATGATGTCGGAACCGAAATACCATACCCGTCATCCCAAACTGAAAGAGCCATAGGTGCTTTAATGACTGCGGCTGCATTCATAGCCTCCCAGAAAACACCTTCCGATGTACTGGCATCTCCTATTGAAACAAAGCAAACTTCATTGCCGGCATTACTTGCCTGTAAATCTTTTCCGAGTTCAGGACGATGTCTGTATAAAGTTGAAGCCTGCGCCAGACCCACTGCTCGTGCCATCTGTCCACCAGTAGAAGAAACATCAGCCGAGACATTGTAGCGATCATCCTGTGGCAACCAGTTTCCTTCTTTATCAATAAGAGGAGTGGCCCAATGACAATTCATCTGACGTCCTCCCGAGAAAGGATCATTTTCTGTGTCCGCATACAGTTGTGCAAAAAAATCTTCCACCGTAGAAATACCTAATGCAAACATCCATGTCTGATCACGGTAGTAACCAGATCGCCAATCCCCTTTTTGAAAAAATCTCGCCAGTGCTACTTGTGGAACTTCTTTGCCATCGCCGAGGATCCCGAATTTTGCTTTTCCACTCAGTACTTCTTTGCGACCCAGCAAGCTTGCTTCTCTGCTGACACAACATATCCAGAAATCTGACAGGACTTCCTGCATGAATGCATCTTCAGAACTTTTTGTCTTGTATTGTTTCAGTTGTTCGGCGGCTATATCTCTCAGCATTTCGTTGGAATATGGTATGTTGATTTTCTGCAGTATTGAATATGAGACGAAGGTAATAAATAAAAGACTTAGGATGCCGGATGAAAGGATACCCTGCTCCTTATGAACATCAATGAATAATGCCAACAAAGCCACACATCGCGAGCGAAAAAATAGAAAGCAGATTAAGTAAAGATGATCCGGATGGCGGTGAAAACATCAAAAGTGTACCCTACCTTAGATAAATATGAAATGGATCACACGTGAACGCCCAAAGATAGATCGCATAGCCTGCCCATGGCTGATTAAAAAATTTATTGATGCGGAGGCGGAGTTCATCTATGTCCCGTTTGATGATGTTTTAAAAAAAGCAGATGAATATCAGGCTATTCCTTTTGATATACCCGGAGTGGAATGTACCCATTACGGTGAAGAATGCACTTTCGATTACTTTATCAGAAAATATGAACTCAAAGATCCTGCACTATATGAGATGGCCATTATTATCAGAGGTGCCGATACGGACAGACATCATCTGGCTCCACAATCATCAGGATTATGGGCTATCTCTTCAGGACTTGCCTATAATTACTCTGATGATGACCAATTGTTAGAAAAGGGTATGCAGATTTATGATGCTCTGTATGCATGGGCAAATTATTTACAAAATGAGAAACATACACAAAACTCTTTTGAAAATCTTCTAGTAGACGTGTATGAAAAATTTCTAAAACAAAAATCTCCAACTAAAAAGATACCAGCCTGGGCTAAAGAATTAAAGGAAATCATACAGGATAAGATTGATACGGATTTGACGCTTAGCCTCAAAGACGTTTCTAACACTTTACAGGTACACCCTTCCTATCTGTCCCGTGAGTTTTCAAAGCATTTTGACAATTTGACTTTTGGAGAATATCTGCGTAAGCTCCGGATTGAAAAAGCGATACAACTATTACAAAATACTACTTTGCCACTTACACAGATTGCGTACCTGACCGGCTTTTCTGATCAAAGTCACTTTACACGCATTTTCAGGAAACATACCGGCAAAAACCCTTCAACTTTTAAAAAAGAATTACCAAAAGGTAAATCAGATACAAAAAGTTAATTCTATTCTATTTCCCTTAGGTTAGTCTGAGCACATTTGCATAAAATACTCAACTATGAAATGGATTACCCGTGAACGGCCAAAAATAGACAGGATAGCATGTCCGTGGCTGATTAAAAAATATGTAGATCCCGAAGCTGAATTTATTTTTGTTCCGCGTGATCAGGTACTGTCGAAAGCTAAAGAATTGGATGCAATCCCTTATGACATTCCGGGAGTCGATTATACACATGACCATGATGCCTGCACCTTTGATTACATCGTGCGAAGACACCATATTTATGATGCGGCCATTCAACGAATGGCTGTGATTGTCAGAGGCGCAGATACAGATCGTTTTGACCTCGCGCCGGAAGCAGCTGGTTTGTGGGCGATTTCTGCAGGCCTTTCCTATAACTTCAAAGATGATCATGAACAACTTGCACTCGGCATGAAAATTTACGACGCCTTATATAGTTGGGCCTCATTTGTTTCTGCAGAAAAACACACCTGGAATCCTACTCCCTAATTTTAATTCAAACAGAAAAATAATTACCCATCAGATTCAGGCATAATTGCATAGTCCATTAAGCGATAGTAATGGATTTATCCAGGTACACATCCTGAATAGCATTCAACAAATCAACGCCATCATTAAACGGTCGTTGAAATGCCTTTCTGCCGAGTATCAATCCCATACCACCTGCACGTTTATTAATCACAGCGGTAGTCACTGCTTCACTAAGATCTCTGTCGCCCTGACTCTCACCACCACTATTGATTAGTCCTATGCGACCACTATAGCAATTAAGCACCTGGTACCGTGTCAGGTCAATAGGATGATCTGTCGTCAGTTTTTCATAGACAAGCTTACTTGTTTTTCCATGTTTAGTAGCCAGGTAGCCACCGTTATTGACAGGCAATTTTTGTTTAATAATGTCCGCCTGAATAGTGACACCTAAATGATTGGCCTGACCTGTAAGATCTGCTGACGCATGATAATCCACACCATCTACTTTGAATCCATTGTTGCGGGTATAACACCATAGTATCGTCATCATACCCAGCTCATGTGCCAGCTCAAATGCTTCAGCGATTTCTTTTAATTGACGTGCACTTTCCGCACTGCCCCAATAGATCGTAGCACCTACAGCCACTGCACCCATATTCCATGCACTCCTGATCGTTCCAAAAAGTGTCTGATCATACCGATTAGGCATGCTCAGCAATTCATTGTGATTGATCTTGACAATGAATGGAATCCGATGCGCATATTTCCTTGACATTATACCCAGTACACCGTACGTAGAAGCAACACCGTTACAACCCCCTTCAATAGCAAGCTTAATAATATGTTCAGGATCAAAATAAATGGGATTCGGTGCAAAAGCAGAGCCCGCGCTATGCTCTATTCCCTGGTCAACCGGAAGGATGCTGCAATAACCCGTACCAGATAATCTGCCGTGATCCAATAAAGTCTGAAAGCTGCGAAGCACCTGGTTACTGCGATTGCTGTTCATCCATATTTCTTCAATATGAAAGGGCGAAGGGAGATGAATCATGCTTTTATCAATCGTCGTACATGTATGACTCAATAAATATTCCGCCTTTTCACCCAGGAGATTATTGATTTTTTCGCTTATCATTTTATGAAGTTTTGATATTTCTGATTCGGGATCCGGATTTAAACGCAGGCAATCTATTTACAGCAATCCTTTTTAAAAAAATTGCGAAATGCTTTCCAGAATGCTTTTAGGATGGCCATGGCAAGATTATGCGTATTTAAGAAACGTTACTTGCAGTCAGGTGATTGCCATAGAAAGATCGTTATAATTTTTCTTTATTTTTTTCCAAATCCATTCCACACTTTGGGCAATTACCTGGCTGTGAAGAACTGACCTCCGGGTGCATCGGACAGGAATAATCGGCTGTTCCATTTTCGTCTTTGGCCAAACTTTTAACAGCAAAAAACCTATAGGACAAACCTATTGTAGTCTGGAATTGCGATCCGGCCTGTGTATAATATTCTGAGGTATTGAGGTACTGGTATACCGGAAAATCAGAGGATACGAAGACAGAGAATTTTCCTTTGGTGTAACTGATCTGAGGTGTGATAAAAACCTTTTTATAGCCAGTGGCTTCCGGATAGTAGTTGGTGGGTTTACCGAAAAGAAAAACGCTTTCATTGATCTTCATTGGCTGTACCTGCTCATAACGTGCCTGTAAGGTCAACCCCAGATGATCGAAGAGTGCCTTGGACGCGAAGATCGCAACACTTGCATAGTTACCTAATTTTTCTCCGTTGGGATTATACCCTTTCATTACATAAAATATACTGCTAAAGATGGAGAACTTCTGTTTTGTAAATCCATGAGAAAGGAATGTGTAAAAAATAGCATCCGGTGCACCTGAAGATAATTGCACTGAGGTAGGATTTGTGACATAAAATGTCTGGCCTGAAAAGGGTTCAATATTGGCCGTAGAATCCCTGTAGCCGCCGAGTGGAATTTTGTATCCAAGGCCCAATGTGATTTCGTCATGATGTTTCTCACCAAAACGGTTAAGGATATCATATCGTGGAAAAAGGATCAGGTCGCCGATTCCTTTTGATTTGTAAGTGGTCATCGGGTTGGCATCCAAACCGGTTTCTTTTTTCTCAAAATAATACCCTGTTTCAACAGAGAATGTCAAATTTTTTGTAACCCCATATCCGATTTTAAAATATTGATAATTGCTGTTGAAACCATCAAAAGTCCTTTCCGTGTTGGCAGCTACTATATTTCTCTTGAAAAATTTTGTCGTATTGATGAATTGGAAGTTGGTACTTAGTTCTACCTGTCGTTCTTGTAAAACGCCTTGGGATGCACCACCGGCAATCGTGCATCCACTGCCTCCCGCACAACATTGGGCCTTCAAAAGACCAGGCAAAAGCACCAGACAATAAATGCTAAAATATAATGCAATGCTCCTGAATTGTCTCATCTGACTATGTATTGATTTAAAAGAACGGCCAGCATTTATACAATGATGGCCGCTTAATCTGTCTTACAAAAAGAATTACTGAGTAACTACAAGATTGAGAATCCTACTTTTATTTCCTTCAGATAATTTCACAAAGTATGTTCCGGCCCTGTAAGCTGAAACATTGATGGGCATATTGTTCTCTCCGGATGCAAGTCTTCCACTATAGATATGATTTATCAATTCACCCTGTATATTGAAAAGATCAATGTTGATCTCAGCATCCTTCGTGAGGTTGAATTTAATATCAGCTGATGTTGAAGCAGGATTTGGAATTAAATTGAATGCTGAAACGACTCCATCAATATCATGAATACCCGTAGTCGTCAATGCGACATCAATTGCACCTTGAAGACTGGATGCATTGACTGTATAGTTGGCATTATATAGAACTGCATGATCCGCACCACCTAACACAACAATTTTAGGCATACCGGTCGTACCATAATCAGTCATATTGATTGAAGCATTTGAAAATCGTGCAGCCCGGGAAAGGCCATGGGCGTCCGCCCAGCTATTTAAGGACGAACAAACTGTATTGGCATAATCATCACAAAGATACATGATGACCTTACCCGGATAGGTTGATCCATAACTTTGAACAACGTTGTACGTAGTCAATGCCCCACTAACACACGCACTGCAGGGCATCACCCAGCATATCACGACTACCTTTCCTGAATCGAGATCAGAAAATAAATCATGCGAAATTCCACTGCAATCAGTAGCCGTAAAGTTGATAGCCGTTTGAGCGACGCTAAGTGCAACAAACGATGACAATAAAATGGTGAAGAATTGCTTTTTCATTTCTTAATTTTCAGAGCTATTAACTTATCCCATAATTCACTGTAAAAATAGGCATTAATCCTCAGTCTTTCATAGGGCGTTTTTCCAGTTGATTAATAGGTGATTGTAAAGCCTGCTCCCCACCCCATATCACTATCATAGTGAGTCGATAAACTGAAATATTTTGAGACAACATATCTCAGACCTACAGCATATTCTTTATCCGTGTTTGCCATTAAATTGAGACGCAACCGGCTGGTAACAGGTATATCCTCTCTTCCCAACTGAAACCGAAACTTTCCATCTGTATCCACTCGTCCATCTGCTACAATCAGCATAGGTAACGTATATTCCACACCAAGGACAAAGGCTTTCCTGTCATTTTTATTACTGACCTGACCAAAATAATTTTTTTCAACTTCCTCTACTTTTCGATAATGGTAATCGAATCCGACATACGGATATAGCCATTGCATTTTTCCAAGGTATTTTCCAAGATTGATTTCATTTTCATAGCCATGTTCATCATGATAGCCGAGATGCCACATGGTGGCCAATTTCCATCGGGTATTGGCGAGCATAGCTTCTCCATCGCTGCCATTACTTTCGATACCCACTTTTGCCATAGCATGAAATTGCCTGTCGTCATTATACAATTTGCGTAAAGACTTAACCGGATCAGGGAGTTCCGGATTAGGAGGAGAATTTTCATAACTGAATACTCTGCCCATACCGCTCATCATGTGATAAAGAATATGACAATGAAAAAACCAGTCGCCACTTTCCGTAGCTGCAAACTCAAGCGTATCAGTTTCCATCGGCATGATATCCACTACATTTTTTAGCGGTGCATAATCTCCCTGTCCATTCAACAAGCGAAAATAGTGTCCGTGCAAGTGCATCGGATGCCGCATCATCGTATTGTTCGTCATGATGATCCGGATATTTTCACCCTTGCGGATCAATATTTTATCAGCCTCGGAGACTGTTTTGTTATTGATGCTCCATACAAAACGATTCATGTTGCCTGTTAATTCAAAATGCAATTCTTTCAAGATCCCTTTTGGTAAAGTTGTATTTTTTGGCGAGCGCAACATTGAATAATCCAGTGTGACGATATCACCGGAACTCATATCCATACCCTGCATTTCATCCGCATTCATCTCCTGCTGATCAGTATGATGCATAGTGTGATCTTTACTCTTTTCCTTTTTCAATTCAGGTTCACCGGATATTTCAGGATACATGACATTGTTCATATCCATAGTTTGATTACTCATATTCATACCCATATCATCGAGATCGCCATTGAGCTTCATCATCCCATTCATCATCTTCATGCCCTCAAAATATTTCAGTTTGGGCAATGGGGTTGCAGGCATGAGCATTCCACTACCGAGCCAAAGAGAAGTAGATTTAGTCCTGTCTTCAGATGTGGCCAGGAATTGATAGCTCATATCTTCAGGGATGGTGACGATGATATCGTAGGTTTCTGAAACGGCAATGATCAACCGGTCTACTTCGACAGGTTCTACATCTTCTCCATCATTGGCTACGACAGTTATTTTTCCACCGGACCATTTCAACCAGAAATAAGTTGCGGCGCTTCCATTGACAACACGAAGTTTCACCTTATCGCCTTTTCGATATTGTGGTTGTTCTGATTGTGTTTTTCCATTGGTGAAAAACCTGTCAAAAGCTACATCACTGACATCCATAGCGAGCATTCGTTTCCATTCATTATTGATCTTAGTTCCGAGATATCCTTCTTTGATGGCCTGCCCATAATTTTGTGTGCTGCCCTTTCTTATGGCATACCAGTCGGTAGCATTGTGCAGACTCCGATGCACCTGCTTTGGATTTTCATCGACCCAATCACTCAATACGACAGGATACTGATTCATCACCGGTTCATTTTTTTTGTAAATGATCAATGCGCCATACATGCCACTCTGTTCCTGGAGTTCAGTATGAGAGTGATACCAGTATGTACCGTTTTGGACTATTGGAAATTCAAACAAATGTACTTCTCCGGGCTTGATAGGAGCAGTGGTTAAATTAGGTACGCCATCAAATCGATTGGGCAATATGATGCCATGCCAATGAATAGATGTCGTTGCTTTCTTTAACATGTTGTGTACATATATTTCGGCTGTATCCCCTTCTGTGAAATACAATGTGGGAGCAGGGATAGATCCATTGATGGCAATGGCGTGCCTGGGTTTCCCTGTATAATTGACAGTGGTGTCGGCGACATAAAGATGATATAGAACACGTTTTCCTATCGAATTGTGTGATGCCTGTTGCGCATTGACATGAATAAAATTTATAGTAAAGAGTACAATGGTGAAGAGTCGAATGATCTGGGGATGCATCGGACAAATGTATTTTTTATAACTACTGCCTGAAAGAGCTAATTCACCACTTGCTTTCTCATTATGCATATGATGCGAATCTAACTTGTAATGTGCATGCTCATCCTCTTCCTTAAGATCAGGAAGTTTTTCTTCCATTGAAGCTAGAGGAGCAAGATTCTTTCCGCACTTTGCATTATTCCCTGGTTTATCCTGAATGATTTCAGGATGCATTTGGCAGGTGTATTCCGTGTCGGTGTTATTTTGTGTTTCCAATAGCCCACATTTTAATTAAACACTTAGAAAATCTCAGACGCAAAATGACAAATCAAAAAGAGGATTATGGCTTGCCCTTAATTGTCTCCTTTGTACTTCCACAAGTCATCATCTTTTTTCCGAAATATGGATTGGCGATAGCTTGTTTTTCACTTACCCAATAAGCTCCTTTACCATCATTGGCCATCGGACAAAATTGGTAATACAGATCATCCTTATTGATCTTGATCACTTTGATCATTTTATAAAAATTGGCAGACAATTTTATAAAATGCTCACGCTGATGTTCCAGTTCGTCGGTACCTTTTATATGCTCCGTGTCATAACTTAACTTTTCCTGATACTCCATCCAAACTCTGTGATCGATATCAGATAGTTTTTCCATTGGAACAGCATTAATAGCAGTGTACAATGTTTTAGCTGCAGAGCGCACATTGGCACCGTTATCTTTTGTAAGTGCATTTTTAACATCCAGGTATGAAGTGATTACAGCTTGTAGTGATGTATCTGTAGTCGTCTGAGCAACTATTTTGGAGCTAAATGTGCTCGCCAGAATGGCAACCATTAGAATTGTCTTTTTCAAGTTGAATTTAGTTTAAGCGTTTAAAGAAATTTATCGATCGATGCGGTCAGGGATAACAACATCAATTATTCCATTACCCGGGCGGCAATGAATTCATACGCTTAAAATCAGATCTGAAAACTCTGTATAAAAATCCGGATGTCCGCTATAGGTGGTGGCGGATGGTAATTATTGAAGGCTACGGGATTTCGCCCGGCTACATTTTCAATTGTAAAGAGTAAAGTTGGAATCTCTACTGCTAATGTTGGAAATACATTTAAGATCTCAACATTCTTTCCAGAAGAAAACTGGCCTGCTGCATTGAAAAAGCAAAGATGATAATCCTGGCAATCTCCGGCTTTGCCATTTGATTTTGTTTTGTGGCTATATGAAGATTTATGACTTTGGCCATTCATTTCACTACAACTTCCGGAAAACACAGCACACCAGGCTGAACAGACGTGCATATAGAGAATCACCCCAAGCAGAAGATGGGTTGTTCCCTTTAATATAATATTATGTCTACTCATTGATATTGCCAAAATAAGACCTTTAGAACCAACCTGAAAATGATGCGCGTCATCTTCGTACTTGATTCTATACAATTCAAATACATTTTATCTCAAAATGTTTAAAATCAATCAATTAACCCTGATGAGTCAATAAATAATTCACTATTTTTAATACGATCTTGTTTAAAGAATTGAATGGGACCTGCTTAATGCTTCTTCGCCTTAATCCGGCTTTCATGTTGATAAAACTTTACTTCAGCCTTGCTTTATTCTCTCTTTCAGCCCCTACTATTGGACAAATCATGCAGATTAAAAACGAAGTAGCGGAAACACCAAGAGAAATTAGTTTTCTGGATTCTACTTTTGTTTGGACAGAGAATCATCTGTATTGCTGCGCTGGAGGTAGCCAAAGTTTCAAATATACTTTTGACTCACAACCAACTATGTTAGCCGGGAAAACCTATTTTGAATTATTGCAGGCAGAAGAAGAGAATTCCGAAGAGTGGGGGAATACAGGAAACTATATCCGTTCAGAAAATAATGTTGTTTACCTATACCAGTCACCTAATGAAGTTGAATTATACAACTTTAACCTGATGATAGGAGATACTTTTCAATATGCATTACCAGAGATAGTAGACAGTATTAATAACATTATTTTATTGAATGGCGAAATAAGAAAACAATGGAAGCTCCGGTGCATTTATGATGATCCGGAAACTGCAATTTATTCAGAATGGATTCAGGGAATCGGAAATGTAAACGGATTGTTTGCTGTCAATGACGCGACTAATTGCTCTGCAGATGGAGATGGATCAGATATCGTGTGCATGTACAGGAACGATACATTGATCTATGATGATCCGTTGATTGATGGCTGCTGGTTCTTGCCGACTACAACACAAGAAGTAAAACAGGATTTTATAGTTTTTGCACCAAATCCAACTACTGATTTTATTAATATCTTAGGCTTGAAAGAGGATAAAGTCAATATCCGGATCTACAACGTTATGGGCCAGCAGGTTTGCGGGATTGATAAAAAAAGCATTGACGTTCGTGACTTTTCACCCGGCTATTATTATGCTTTCATTTTGTTTAATGACAGGCACAGTGTCCTCCAGGGATTTATTAAATATTAACAGAATTCCTTTTAAACCGCTTTAAGACCAAAATTTCCTTTTCCATCTACTTTCTAGTCCGTTTCGTTTAAATAGAACGTTAAATAAGGCCCAACTTCAACTTTTAAGCATTTCTATGATTATTTTTGTTTCTGTCATGTTTAAATTCTAATGGGAAGAAGAAAGGTTTTCCCGTTTAAATAAACATTACCATCCTCATGGTTTTGAAATGTACAAAGAGGATTTATCGTTGAAATTAAACTAAATAGTACCTTTGAAACAGAAATAAATTAGATTGAAACTCCTATTCTCCATATTTCTTTCATCTGTCATTCTGCTTCAGTCCTTTAGCAGCCTGATCATCCTGGGAGGCTATGAGCTCAATAAAGACTACATCACCAGAATATTTTGCAAGAATAAAGACAAACCCGTTCTGCATTGCAATGGAAAATGTTACCTGGAGAATCAACTTACAGAACATCAAAAAAAAGAACAGTCTCCTACTTCTAAAGCAAAAGAGAAACACGAAATCCTCCAGTTTTGTGAAAAGCAATTTGCCTTTCAATTTATATCTTTTGCCTGTACTTCAGTGCATCATTCTCAGTATGTAAATATGCCATACGATGAAATTAGTTTATCTATTTTTCATCCACCATCCTGCTGATTTATTTTTCGTTACCACTCACAACCTGTTTATCTGATATAATTCATTAGCGGCAAATGCCTGAACTCCTTATATAGGCGTTCCAACACTTCCGCTTAATTACACAGAGATCAGGGGTAACACGAATGAAATTTTCAGGTTTAAAGCATATTACACAACATTCAATGAAAACAAAGTATTATATAGCTATAATGTTATCCTTCATCAAATATCAAATCGTGATCAGTCAGGGCATATTAAGTCCGGCAGGTGTAATGATCAGCCACGCGCATTCAAAAGGCGGTGTGATGCTATCTTACAATTACATGAGCATGACGATGAAAGGTAACAGGTCAGGATCTACACAAGTAAGTGATGAAGCCGTTTGGAATAATTATATTTTCGCACCTCAGGATATGCACATGAATATGCATATGCTCATGGGCATGTATGGTCTCACAGACCGGCTTACACTTATGGGAATGACTGATTACATTACGTCAACGATGACGCTGACATTACCACCGGGAACTGTTTTAAACCACCACCATGGCGACAGTTCGCTAGTCATGTCAGGCGAATCTATGCATACACATGCGACCTCAGGATTTGGAGATATAAAATTGTGGGCCGTTTATAAATTGCTTAGTGATGAGAGGTCTTCACTTGTATTCAGTGCAGGAATAAATATTCCAACCGGAAAATTTGATATTGATGCCGGCGAACATGCAGTCTTTGAAGGCGAACGTCATCCTTATATGATGCAATTAGGGACAGGCTCACTGGACTTCATGCCTGGAATTACATACATGAAGCATAGTGATAAATTCACATGGAGTGCACAGGCACTGGCTACGATCAGATCTTTTTACAATTCTATCGGCTACCATTATGGAAGTGATGTCACTGTCAATGTTTGGACTTCTTACCTTATCACTTCCTTCATGAGTGTATCTGCCCGGCTAGAAAGTTTCACAGGAGGGAGAATCCAGGGAAGTGATCCAAACGTATATCCGGTCATAGAACCTGATGCAAATCCCGGTAGTTATGGAGGCCAAAAGGTAAATGGATATTTAGGTACTAACTTCTATATCGACAAAAGCTTCCTCAGTAATAGTAAAGTTGCCATTGAAGTCGGGATACCCATATATCAAAACCTGAATGGTACACAACTTGCTCATCAATACACATTAAATGCGGGCATCACTAAAACATTTTGATGAATGTATTCGAAACATTAATTTCAAATCATTAATAAAAATAAAAATGAAAAAAATAAATTCAATGTTATTGCTTCTTGTAGGTACATACTTCATGAGCACTTTATTCAGTGCTTGCAAAGATAATCCAACAGATTCTAAACCAGGGTCCCTTGCTTTTCATATGCATACATTAGTGGATACCACTGAAGTAGACAGCTATGGAGACACAATTGGCTTGGCAAGTGGAAGACAAATTACTGTCACAACGGCACAGCTTTATATCTCCAATGTTAAGTTGATCAAAGCGGATGGCAGTGTGATTGATGGTCCATCATCAACTATTCTGATGAAACAAGGATTTGAAGAATATGAGTTGGGAGATGTACCAGCAGGAAATTATAAGTCCGTGCGATTTGATGTTGGACTGAGTGATGCTACGAATGCTTCAACACCAGCAACTTCGGACCTGATATTATACCAACCTTCTATGTGGTTTGGTACAACAGCACAACCCGATGGCTTTGTATTCCTTAATTTTCAGGGGACAATTGATACGACTGATGCACTCACAGGAGTAAATCTGGTTCCTTTTGCTTTCAAGATCGGTACGAATGCCCATCGGGTAACAATCACTATGCCGGACCAGAATTTCAGTGTCATTCCCGAACAATTAGCCATAGTTCACATCGAAGTTAATTATGCAAAGATCTTTGATACCATTGATCTCAATGTGGCGGGTAATCTTAATATTACAACACCTGAAGAAAATTCGTGGACCTGGATAAGCCAGTTGGAAACGAGCATCGGTGACATGTTTCAATACGAAGAATAATAATTGAAAATCAAAATTATGTTTAGATCTAAAAATGTAATACCGTATTTGACATTCATCATTTACGGTATTACTGTTTATTCATGTACATATGACAACCTGGAAAATCATCCTTGTGCAAGTGCACCGGACATGATTTCTTTCAGCATTGATATTGTGCCGGTACTTAATACAAATTGCAGCACGCTGCTTTGTCATTCTGGCTCTGAACCTGCCGCCAATCTTAATTTGGAAGCTGACAAGGCCTACAATTCACTTCAAAAGGAAGGCAGCGGCTATATCAACACGGCAAACCCAACACATAGTGTGGTATATAGCCAGTTGTTCTCCTCATCCAAGCCAATGCCGCCGGATGGAAAATTGGATCCATGTAGCACGAGCCTGATTTTGAAGTGGCTTGAACAGGGGGCTAAGAATAATTGAGAGGCGGAAAAGAAAGAAAAGGCAGAAAAGGCAGAAAGGGCAGTAAGGAATAAATCTTAGTTCAAAACAGTCAAATATTTGACTTTCCCCTTTAAAATGACTCCTAAGGGGCTTTTATAGAAGCAATTATTTTGAACGATTAATCCCCTCTTGAGCAATAAAATCATGGTTCGGCCGGGACTATTATTCGGAAAAGGAAATCTATTCCCAGTGGCTATTTTTTGCGAGAATTGCCTTTAAAAGACCCAAAGCCCCTTTAAAATATGGGAGATCTCGGCCTGATCAACTCAGGTATTTTACCGAGCCCCGAACTTTTTTAACACTTCCGGGGTTTAAACCCTATCCCACAAGGTGATCTGATAGTTTTAGGGCAGGGAGGGTATGGTTATCAAAAAGTTGAAAAAAAAGTACATAACCTGCATGATTATCAGAAATATGTATCTTTGCGGGCTAATTAATCAATTTAATACAATGAATAAAGGAATTGTCAAATTCTTTAATGAATCCAAAGGATTCGGATTTATTAAGGACGAGTCTTCTGGAAAGGAGTATTTCGTACACGTCAGTGGACTCACCGAAAAAGTCAAAGAAAACGATAACGTTAGCTTTGATCTCATCGAAGGAAGAAAAGGACTAAATGCCGTAAATGTCAGAAAAGCATAAGCACGCAGTAAGTTATTTCTTTTGAATTCTAAAGACAAAGAACCCCGCCACAAGCGGGGTTTTTTGTTTTTCTACCCCTAAATCCCCTGGAGGGGACTTGCTATTTATCCCTATAGACGCAAATACCGCGTCCGAAAGGATGAGGCAGAATAGGATAGAAAGGATGAGTTTCATTTGTAGTGTTCCTAAATAAAAAAAAATAGCGTTTTAAATCTATGCATTCCGGGGAAAATAAAAGCATTAAAAGAAGACACCGGTTTTTAATCCGAAAAATACAGGATGACCTCCATCATACGTCCATAGTATCTGTGGAACTGAAAATCCAATTAAATCTCTGATCGAGTATTCGAATGAAGGTCCAATGAAAAATCTGCAACCTGCACCTATATGAAAATTATAATTACAACCAAGGCTTATTAAAATCTGTGTTTTATTAAATGTATTCTTCAATTCATCCTCTATGGGATCATGGAGGTTACCTGATTCGTTGATGATTAATTTATCATTCACATTCAGCATTCGCCTCAAGGCTACCGAACCATTTAACGACCAGTTATTTTCTTTTGTGGTCAAGGCAAAATCAAATCCTCCATCAAGTCCGATAGCAAAATATTTTGCTTCAAATTGCTCGTATGATCGACCAGGCACCCACATTCCGTTTTCAACATCTGAAGGCCATTGTAGATTATTATACCGTTGCTTTATTTCAGAATCCTGTACATTAAGACCTGCGTGAAGTTGCAATCGGTCAGACAATTTTGTAACCAATTTCACTTCAATGACATAACCAAATGTGGCCCTTCCTGTTCCGTCACGGCTGCCATTCCACATACTACTAACCTGAGGAGTTAGTGATGCTCCAAAATGGACGGATTTTGGCGAGGATTGACCTGTGCTATAGCATGTGCAAATTGAACAAATTCCAAGAGCTAATAATATTGATTTCATATGGTCAAAGTTGATTAATTATAAGCAAATCTTAATCCGAACAATTGTAAATGCCCATTCCGTGCACCATGGTTGCCCCTGAAAAAATGAGGAACAAGAGTAATGCAAAGAGATACTTCATGGTAAAAAAGAAAAATATCCGACAGCAAATTAAGCCCGAAAGTCATCGTGGCACGACTAGTGGTGGCACGACTAGTCGTGCCACCACTAGTCGTGCCACGATGGTCTAACGAGCTGATAATCATTGTATTTGAAGGTGTTTTTGGTTCAAAATTATTGTCATTATTTGGTCCGCTTATGCGGCTGAAAAGGTGATTTTTATACTCATTTGAATCTGAGGCTTCCCCTAAAAAAATTCCAGAGTATATTCGATTCCATCTGTTCATCTTTGCCTCAGTTTAACGCAGCCGTAAGTTTTCTTAAGACATTTTAAGAAACCCAGAGCTCACACCTGTCGTCATACAGGTAATAAAACGCAACAACCATGAAAAACCTGCTCCTACTCACGATCACTCTCGCTATGATGAGTGCATGCGCTTCTGCCGACAAGATGCTCGAACGCGGTGATTATGATGGCCTCATCAATCTCGCTACTAAGAAACTCTCCGGAAAAAAGAAAAAAGATGAATATGTCATCGCCCTTGAAAAGGGTTTCGAAAAAGTGACAAAGAGCAATATGGCTACAATCGAATCACTGAAAAATTCCGACAGACCTGAAGATTGGGAGGATATCATGGACATCGCCCGTGACATCGACAGAAGACAGGAAAAAATAGAACCGTTTCTTCCCCTGATTAGTGTATCCGGTTATCATGCAAAATTTACATTTGTACATACTGACCAAATCCTTTCCGAAGCAAAAATCACCGCCGTCAATCTTTATGAAAAACGTCTTGATGACATGGTGAACGCAGCACGAAAGGGAAATAAGAAACAAGCACGTGCGGCTTTCAACCTGATCGATCACATCTGTTCGATCACTGACAAATATTACAAACCCGAATTGCGGGATGAAATGTGGGGCCTGGGTATAAATAAAATATTACTTCAGATCGAAAACAACAGCAACACCATCATGCCTGCAGGCTTTGAAGAAGAAATCCTCTCTGCAGATTTTGCTAACATGGGCGGTAGTTGGGACCGATACTACACCGAAATCGATGAAGACATGAAGATCGATTACAAAGTAGTGCTCAAAATATTAGATATCGCGACCACCCATGATGAGATCAGTGAAAGACAACAAGCCTATTCCAAAAATATCGTCGATGGCTGGGAATACGTGCTTGATGACCGGGGCAATGTGAAAAAAGATTCACTGGGCAATGACATTAAAAAAGATAAATACATTACCGTCAAAGCCACTGTGGTCGAAACCCTCCAAAGCAAGAAAGCCCATATTCATGCCAGGATAGATATTACAAATGCCAAAACCAATGCCAGAATATATTCACAACCTATGGATGTGGAAGATGCATTCAACCATACAGCCAGAAATTTCTTCGGCGACGAAAGAGCTCTTGACAATCAATTAAGAACCCGGATCCCCCCGATTGCATTTCCTTCTGATGCTTCGATCATCTGGGATGCATTCAAAGGCCTGAAGCCAAAGTTCTTCGATGAAGTGAAGAGAGCGAATTTATCCGCATAGTGAGAGAGTGAGAGAAGTGAGAGAGTGAGAAATTGCAGTGGCAGCGGCTTGCCCTGCCTTCGATAAACACAAATGGCAGTGGCAGTTACAGCGGCTAGCTCCTGCCTGCATTGAAAATTACATGTCCTTATTCACCAAAATCAAACAATTCCAGGTGTCGTATCTTTTCGACTATCCTTTAGGACAAACCGTAGTGAATCCTACAACCTAAAGTAAGTTAATACGGTTCGGCGTAGCATTTACTACGTCCGTGTGACTGCAAATTTCTGATTTGTGTAATAAAAATCATTGTTGCGCAAAACGGATTTTTGCGAACGCACAATACTTCGACGCTCAGTACGAGTCTTAGATACATTCTTCGCTTATCTGTGTCGTATTTTATTTACTCGCTGTGCCAGATACAGCAATTCTTAAAAACTAATATCAAATTCCATTTCCTTATCGCCACGTAGCGCAGTGACTTTTATTTTGTCGCCTTTGTGAAATGTACCCAACACAGCCATGTATGCATAGATATCTTTAATATCCTTTCCGGCCATGTGGGTGATGATATCTCCTTTTTTCATTCCGGCTATCTGAGCAGGCTTACCATCACGTACACCATCCAGTCGTAGACCGGCCCCATCGTATAAATAATCAGGTAAGACCCCAAGTGTAACTTCCAACTTAGGTGAAGAAGACGGATCAGCATCTTTCGTTTTGGTAAACTGCATCTTCTCCTTGTTGTTGATTCCTGATATCATAGCTACTACGAGATTTGCTATTCGTACCATGCCTGCGGAATTGATTTTATCTACATCATCAGAAGGCTTATGATAATCTTCATGCGAACCGGTGAAAAAATGTAACACCGGCATATCCATGACATAAAAAGAAGAATGATCTGAAGGACCAATACCTGATTCACTCGAGGTGATATCAAATCCAAATGTGTTAGATGATTTGATCAGGTCAGGCCAACCCGGAGATGTTCCCACGCCATTGATCGCCAATTTACTTTCAGGATTAAGACGGCCCACCATATCGAAATTGAGCATCGCCGTCACATCTTTAAAATCAATCGTAGGATGCTCTGTATAATAATTTGAGCCCCACAATCCATTTTCTTCGCCGGTAAATGCGATGAATAAATAATTGAAATTTTTGTTTGCTCTCAATCGCTCAGCTAATTCGAGGATCATGCCGACGCCGCTTGCATTATCATCTGCACCATTGTGAATGGCAGGCTTACCATCTCCGAGCGAACCAAATGTGCCCATCCCCAGATGATCATAATGGGCGCCAAGAATAATAGTCAGAGAAGCTTTATGATCAATGTATCCGATCACATTTCTTCCATGCAATCCTGTGGAGTCACTGTTTTTGAAAATTCAACCGTATGCGGATTTGGATTCTTTACGGCAAACGCCTGAAACCATGTTCCATTCTCTCCCTTTGGCTGGAGGCCAAGCTGTTGAAACCTGCCGGCGATATAATCACCAGCCTTTACTTCACCTGGAGATCCAAAAGTTCTTCCTTTTAGCTTATTAGATGCCAGGAATGAGATATCGGACAGCATCTGCCGGTCATCTGTAGCCGTACTCTCCCATTTCAGGGTGCTACACGAAAAAATGAAGAGGGCACTTAAAAGAATGAATCCGGCTCTGAGTATCCGGCTATTAGGTATTATTTTCATCTGAAGAGGTATTAAGGCAAGGCCATCAAGAGCCTATATTTGTGGGACTAAAGTACAACGGATGAACCAATTCTCTTTTATAGTCTGCATATCTATCGCCGGAATTATTTCCTGCAAGCCCAAGACTGAGGCTTCAACAGAAAATACGACTACTGCCGCACCCCAAGATACGATCCATTACGACCAGGAAAAACACCTGGCCAATGTCCGTCAGCTCACATTCGGAGGAGATAATGCAGAAGCCTACTGGAGTTTTGACAGTAAGAAACTGACTTTTCAGGCTACACGCAAAGCATGGAATACATCATGCGATCAGATCTTCATGATTGATATCACTCAGCCTCTTGATACAAGTAAAGCCCCACAACTCATTTCCACTGGAAAAGGCAGAACTACTTGTTCCTATTTTATGCCAGGCGACACTACGATCCTGTATGCAAGCACTCACGAAGCTGATGCTGCATGTCCGCCGTCACCAGAGCGCGTAGTTGGTGGAAAATATGTATGGCCTATTTATCCCTCATTCGATATTTACATAGCTGACCTAAAGGGAAATATTAAAAGCAAATTGACTAATTCCCCTGGGTATGATGCGGAGGCAACTGTGTCTCCAAAAGGAGATAAAATTGTTTTTACGAGCATCAGAAGTGGTGATCTGGAAATCTATACGATGGATATGGATGGAAGTCATGTGCATCAGATATCTCATGATCTTGGCTATGATGGTGGTGCATTCTTTTCTCCTGATGGAAGCAAAATTGTATTCAGAGCATCACGACCTACGACACCTGAAGACATTAAGTCATATAAAGAATTACTTGCCCAGAATCTTGTGCAGCCTACCCAAATGGAATTATACGTTTGCAATACTGACGGGAGTGATCTTCATCAATTGACACATCTGGGAAAGGCAAATTGGGCGCCTTACTTTTTACCTTCTGGTGATAGAATTATTTTCTCTTCCAATCATGCAGGAACAAAAGGATTTGAATTTAATTTGTATATAATTGGTCTTGATGGAAATGGACTGGAACAAGTGACATACGACAAAGTATTTGCGTCATTTCCTATGTTCAGTCCGGATGGCAAGAAAATTTCATTTTCATCGAATCGAAATGATAAAGGGACGCATGATACGAATCTCTTTGTAGCTGACTGGGTTAATTAATAGCATTAAAAATTCACAATTGAATGTCAGCTCCTTCCTGGATTGAAAAATTACAAGTGCGCTGGGGTGCGAAATCTGCATTGCAGGTTGTCATAATTCTCATTGTGTTTGCCTGTACAGGTTTTTCAGTGATGTTTATCAAGCCGGTGATCACCGACTGGTTATTTCAGGACGGTGAAAGCACCTTATTTTCAATTCTTTACTGGGTCATGATCCTTCCGGTGTACAATATATTTCTCCTGGTCTATGGATTTATTTTTGGGCAATTCAGGTTTTTCTGGGCGTTTGAGAAACGGTTTTTCAATAGGATGTTTGGAAAACGGGTCGCCGGACAAAAACAGGGGTCAAAAGGTTAAAAAGACTTTTTCATAAAAACGACTATTTTTGTGTCCCTTCAGAAGAGAAGTGGTCTAAAATCATATTGCCAGAGTGGCGGAACTGGTAGACGCACTGGATTCAAAATCCAGCGTTCGCAAGGATGTGCGGGTTCGACTCCCGCCTCTGGTACTGAAGAGTGTGGGTGGGAGTGTGAGTGTGGGATTTTTTATTTCACACCCAAACTCAAACCCAAACTCAAACTCTTAAGCCGAAGTGGTGGAATTGGTAGACACGCACGTTTCAGGGGCGTGTGTTCGTAAGGACATGGGGGTTCGAGTCCCCCCTTCGGCACTTGTAAGAGGGTGAGAAAGTGAGAGCGTGAGAAAAACTTCTTAATTCACTGTTTCTTACTCGCTATTCACCTTCTTAATTCAAAATTCGATATTCAGGATTCCTGATTCTCCGAGTCCCCCTTCGGCACTTGTAAGAGGGTGAGAAAGTGAGAGCGTGAGAAAAACTTCTTAATTCACTGTTTCTTACTCGCTATTCACCTTCTTAATTCAAAATTCGATATTCAGGATTCCTGATTCTCCGAGTCCCCCCTTCGGCACTTGTAAGAGGGTGAGAAAGTGAGAGCGTGAGAAAAACTTCTTAATTCATTATTCCCTGATTGCCATTCAACTTCTGAATTCAAAATTCGATATTCAATATTCATGATTCATCGAGTCCCCCCTTCGGCACTCTTTCTAGCATCACCGGATCAGCGTAATATCTCCAAACCTGGTCACCCTCACCCCATCTTGAAATTCCGCTATAAGTTTGTAAGCATATACCCCTGCGTTAAGCGGCTTACCATTCATGAGCCCATCCCAGGCTACGGCTGAATCTTCAGGCTGACCATGAAGCTGACTGAATACGAGATTTCCCCAACGATCAAAAATGGCGAACTCTTCAATTTCTTTAAGTCCTCTACTTGTGCTGATCATCAAAAGATCATTGACCTGATCACCATTAGGAGAGAATATATTTGGCACGAATACATCATGATTGATGAAGACATCTATGATGACCTCATCTTCACTCGTGCATCCGTTTTCATCCGTTGCTGTTACACTGAATGCAGAGCCTTTATTTATTTCAATCATTCTTGATCCACAATTATCGCAAAGCCGATCTGACCATGTGAATTGCAAAAGACCTGTCGGTTGTCCATTTATGACCGGAGCAAGGTCAAAGCTAGTGCCATACAATACAGTTGTATCTGATCCTAAACTCAATGTCCAATGATCAGGCTCTGTCAATAAAAATTGTTCTTCACTCAGGCATCCATTTTGATCCAAGATTCTTAATTCATGATTCCCAGGCATCAAATCGTGATAGGAAAGATCCATCTGGAATGAACTGCTGTCAAGAGAAGTGACATATGGCGCTACACCACCCTGCATACCGGACAATGACACAACTCCTGATTGATCACCAAAACACAGTATGTTTTCAATCACAAGATTATAGTCAATACCCGTTGGCTCTGAGATATTCACGGAAGACGAAGCAGTACATCCATGGTTATCTGTAACGGTTAAATTATAATCACCGGCCTTTAGGTTTGAAACATCAGGCGTCTTATTTCCATTCGACCACAAATAGGAAAGTGGCATAGACCCACCCGATCTTATTTCAACCATCGCTGTACCAATACTGTCTCCATGACAAGGCACATTATACCCATTGTAATCACTCGTGTTTTGAATGGCGATGTCAAACGGAGATACACTCTCTATAAATATAGTATCCAATATTTGTAGCCCATTGGCTGTAGTCAAAACAATATAAGACTCCCCCTGAATGTCAAATGGAAAAGTATAAATTCCGGATGAAGGAAAATCATAAAAACCGACTTGATCCACATGCACCCAAAGCAAACTAAATGGACCCGTCCCGATCTGCAGATCAACGGTCACCCATGCAGAATCACCATAACATACAGGTTGCTGAACAGACATTGTTGCCTGAAAATGGCAAATATCTATTGGTAAAAGATTTGTAGTCGTCACCACAAGACTGTCACACCCAACACTGTTTGTTAAATGTCGAGTTACAACTCCAGTGTCCAAAGGCTCACACGTGCTGATTGTAAGATAGGTTGTGTCAGAAGCAAGCAATCCTACGAAGCTGGAGATGATACTATCACAACCAAATTGATTGGTCAGATCTGAATAGAAAAATCCGGCGTTTGCAGGTATACATGTAGTTGAAAAAATAAAAGTTGTATCCGATCCTGCGTAGAACAGGGTGCTCATGACAAGACTATCACAACCCATCGCATTGACATACAGCGACGATGTCGTGCCGGTATCTGCATATGTACATGTCATTGCAAAAATCAAAGTTGTATCTGAAAGTGAAAATGAAGTATTGGTGATCACAAGGCTGTCACATCCGAACATATTAGGTAAAGTCTGCATCGTGATACCTGCTCCGGCGGGATCGCAAGTGGTCAGAAATAATATTGTTGTATCCGATTCCAGAAGATATGTATTTGTGATGACCATACTATCACACCCCACCTGGTTAGTCAGTATCTGAACGATTTGACCTGTATCAGATATCATGCAAGAGAAAAGCACTATCGAAGTCGTATCCGAGGGCAACAGCATAACTTCTGTGATGACTGTACTATCACAATTGCCCTCATTGATAGTTGTGATCGTAGTCCCTGCAAGAGCAGGATCACAGGTCGTGGATATAATCCATGCGGTGTCAAAAGGGGCAAAAATAAGCTCTGTGATGACGATACTATCACAATGGTATACTGAAGAAAAAGTATCAATGTACGAACCAGCCTGTGTCTGAAACGCACCCTGCAGATATAGTGAATCACCCGGACAAAGCTTTTTAGTGGTCATCATTTCAAAAGCATTTACAGGTGTAATCTGAATCTCAACTACACTATCGCAACCTGTTGAACTAGGGATTAACTCAGTACCTGACCATATCCCGTTTCCATACGTATGATTATTTACAACAATCGTATTGCTTCCACATAACACTGTATCCAATATAGTCGTGTATCCTGAAAATTGTGTGATCGTTATGCAACTTGTAGACGTGCCGCACTCATTGACCAATTCAAGACATAAATCTGCATTGGGTGTATTGCTCCATTGTACCTGAAGCGTATTGGTCCCTTGTCCGCTGATGATGTTGATACCCGAAGTGATGCTCCAGTTATATTCATCTACTGCAACATCGAAAGGAACTGTATAGGTACCAAATTCTCCCGGGCAAAGAAAAGGAGGCCCCGTAATCTGTGCCGGAAATGGAATAATACCAATATGGGCATTGAGGCATGCACTACTTGAATGACAAAGTGTTTCAACAGTCAGGCACACATTTGCATTTCCAACTCCATTCCAAAACACCTTGAGTTGATCTGTACCTTGTCCACTGATGATAGCACCTGCAGATGAAGGAGTCCATGTATACGAAAGGATATTCGTTCCGGGGGCAAATGAAGCTGTATAGATTGCTATATCCCCATCACACAATAAAGTATCTCCTGTGATCACAGGAACAGGGGCCACGTCACCAAAGACAGTAATCGAGACAGAATCCTGAGCCTGGCAGAGTTCAATCAAAGAAAGATCATCAATGCCATAATCATTTCCTTCATCAGGGATTCCACTTGCATTGATCAAACAAATATGCGCAAATACAGAATCACCTGAATACCAGAAGAGTATCTGATAGTCCTCCATTAAAACTTACAAGCAAAGTGGGAGGAGCATTAACATTGAACGGACATGCCCAGCCTGTAAACATGTAGTAGTGATAAGGAAGGACAGGTATAGTCTGACACCAAACGGTATCAATAGTTGACGTACCATTGATGAGCATCATATTGACACCGGCCCCACCAGTATGATCTGCACAATTAGGCCATGTGTCATTGACGAGAATAGGATTGTCAATTAAAGTATATGTACCATTCGGGTACATTTCATTCTGCATGCCGGGCATATCAGAGACAAAGGTTTGCTCACTATAAAAACCTGTATTGCCTTGTTCGAAATTACTATTGACAACAAGATTATGATTAGCAGTATCAAATCCCAATGCTGTTAAAGTATAAGTTATAGCACTATCAATGGTAGCTGTTGGATGAAGAACGAAAGGATCATTTAGACCATCATGTGGTGTCCATTCCAGAAACGCAGAATCACCGATTATGGAGCCCTGAAGAATGAGTTGACCACCGATACAAATGGAGGTATCATGTCCGGCATCTACGATAAGATTACATGAAGAGAAAAGCGCGCGACCATCGATTACGGTTTTGGGAATAGATTTCGGTTTCCCGGGCGAAAACCAGCAGATCAATAACAATATCCATGGTGCTGTCCAATACCCCATATGTTATGAATCTGACCGAAAGGGTGTACGTAGAATTAAATGAGACAATTATACCCTCAAAACTACAAAACTAAGGCCAAGTCGATCCGGCAGACTGTATAGCATTGAAATTCAGAGAACTATCATCTTAAACCTCTCATCTTATCAGCGTAACATCACCGAATCTGGTCTCATGAAGATTATCCTCAAATACGACTACCAGCTTGTAGGTATACACACCCATATTTAGAGGTTTCCCATTAAGAACACCATTCCAGGCTGTGGGAGGATCATTGGATTGAAAATGAAATTTTTGGAAGACCAGGCTTCCCCACCGGTCATAAATAGTGAGTTCTTCAATTTCTTTTATTCCCTGACCAGAACTAATCATGAACAGATCATTCACCTGATCACCATCAGGAGAGAAAATATTGGAATGAATAAATCACGATTGACTGAAACGCTTATTCTGATTTCATCTACACTAGTGCATCCGTTTTCATCAGTTGCAGTTAAGCTGAATAAGGAAGTAGTCTTAATTTCAAATATTCTTGATCCACAACTATCACATTGATTGTCTGACCAGGTGTAATTTACTTTTCCATTTGGCAGACCATAAACAAAAGGTTTAATTTCAAATTGGGCACCATAATTAACCGTTGTATCCGAACCTAAATCTATGGACCAATCAGATGGATCCGACAGCTCAAATTGTTGTTCACTCGCGCATCCATTTTGATCTTTAATGACAAGGTCATGGTTTCCTGGTAACAAGGTCTGATAGGACAGAACTGACTGAAATGAATTGTTATCCAGTGAGGTAATCACAGGGAGCACACCTCCTTGAAGAGCAGACAAAGACACGCCACCTGACATATCCCCAAAACACAAGATGTCATCTATCGTGATCGAATACTGAATTTCCATTGGCTCGGTGATCACTATAGAAGTTGAAGTTGCACAGCCATGAATGTCAGTAACTGTTACGCCGTATAACCCTGCTTTAAGATTAGCAACATCATCTGCATTCATTCCATTCGACCATTCGAATAAAAATGGAGAAGCTCCACCTGACAATATATTTACTTTCGCTTCTCCGGTACTGTCACCATGACACGCGATACCATAGCCATTGTAATCACTTACATTTTGGGCGTCAATTTCGAAAGAAGATAGTGCATCAACATAAATTGTGTCAACTATTTGCAATCCATTCGCAGATGTCAGGACGATATAAGATTCTCCGGCCACACCGATTGAAAATGAATAAATACCTGCTGAAGGGTATTCATAGCTTAGCATGCTACCCATATGCATCAAATGAATGTCGAATGGACCCAATCCTGTCTGTAGTTCAAGAATCACCTTCGCTGAGTCACCATAACATAATGGCTGGACAACGGATACAAATGCCTGAAATTGACATAGATCAACCGGCACAAGCGTTGTCGTCGTGATCACCATACTATCGCATCCAAAACTGTTGGTCAAAGATTGAATCACAACTCCTGTATCCAGGGGTTCACAACTGGTAGTCGTCAAATACGTTGTATCTGATTGAAGCAGAGAAACGAAAATGGAGATGACACTGTCGCATCCATTTAGATTTGTAAGATGGGAGATAATTAATCCAGAATTTGCGGGATTGCATGTAGTACCGGTGATGAATGTTGTATCAGATCCTGCATAATTCGTCGTGCTGATGACGAGACTATCACAACCCATTGCATTCACATATAGTGTGAAAGTTTCTCCAGTATCCGCATAGGTGCATGTCAGTACATTGATTAAAGTCGTATCTGAAAGTAAAAATGAAGTTGTTGTGATCACCAGGCTATCGCAACCGTTGTTATTGCTCAATGTCTGCATCATGACTCCTGTCATCGCCGGATCGCAGGATGTAAGAAAAAGCAAAGTAGTATCCGATTGAAGCAGGAAAGTATTTGTGATGACCAGGCTGTCACATCCGGCCTGGTTAGTCAGCATTTGCAAAGTTTGACCGGTATCAGATGTCATGCAAGAGAAAAGTGATATCGTGGTTGTATCTGAAACCAGCAACAAAACTGTGGTGATGACTGTGCTATCACAATTACCCTGACTGTATGAAGTAATTGTCGTGCCGGCTGAGGCAGGATCGCAGGTAGTGGAAACAATCCAGGTAGTGTCAAATGGAGAAACAATAACTTCAGTGATCACCAGACTATCACAATTTGAAATGGTTGTAAACGAATCGATATAGGATCCTGCCTGGGTTTGAAATGCGCCTTGTAGAAATATCGAATCACCGGGACACAGATATTTGGTATACATAAATTCAAGCGATGTTGCTTCCGTGATATTTATCTGCACGATACTATCACATCCATTCATTCCTGTGAAATGTTCAATCCCTGTCCAGACACCGTTGCCATAAGCATGTCCATTGATTATGATCGTTGTTCCCAGACAAAGAACAGTATCAAAGTTTGACGCGTGATCTGCAAGCAATGTCAGAAAGGTGCAATTTTCCGTGGTGCCACACACATTAGTTACTTCCAGACAAATTTCCACCTCCCCTGAAATAGAACCTTGTATTTCAATTTCATTTGTGCCACTTCCACTGATGATTGATACACCTGAAGGAATCATCCAATTATACACATCATCCGGATCAATCTCAGGCGTATAAAGAGACGCTATCTCTCCCGGACAAAGCGAGCCCGGTCCTGAAATGAGCGGAGGATCAGGCACATCGCCTACTGTCACCTCCAGACATCCTTCGTTCATATCACATCGTGTTTCAATCATGAGGCATAGATCCTCTATCTGGGGAACATCCCATCGTATTGTAACCTGCGTAGTGCCCTGTCCATTAATCAATGTAGCACCGGAAGGTATATTCCAGTGGTACGAAAGAATAGGCGGGTCAGGTGGAAAATCAACAGTATATATTCCTGTTTCACCAGCACAAAGAAATGTAGGTCCATCGATTTCAGGTTCAGGTGCTGTCTCCTGATAAAGAGTGATACTGACCTGATCCTGTACAGCACACAATGCTACAATCGAAATATCATCTATTGCAAAATCATTTCCACCTGAGGCTGTATTGAGATTGAGTATACAGATTGTTGCTGTTGTATTGACACCGGAATTCCAGTTGGCATTGAAGGGTATCCATTGACAGGGTATCGGAGTGGCATTGACTACATTTCCAATTTGTATTCCGTTGATTGAAAATCTCAAATGTGCAGGAGACGACGGACTGACTGAAGCGACCCATGCAGATACATTGTACCATGTATTGGGTGTGATCGTAATGGTTTGACACCAGACATTCTGAAAAGAAGGAGCGCCATTCAGCACCATCATATTGCCACCGCCGGTATGATCCCCGCATGCAGAGAAACCGGTGTGTACCAGGTTTGGATTATTGATCACTGTATATGTCCCGGCGGGTACCATTTCATTCTGGACATTGGGCAGGTCGGCGACATAGTTGTAATCTGTTGTGAAACCCGTATTACCCATTGAGAAGTCACCATTGACAATAAGATTTGGGTTGTTGGAATCAATGGCATAACCGGTCAATGTGTAGGTGATAGGTCCAGTGATGTTGGCCACTGGATTGAGGATCAATGGATTGTTCAGGCCTGCCGAAGGCGTCCATTGGAAGAAAATTGCATTCCCTTCAATTGAACCCATGAGGCCAAGTAAACCGGATGGGAAGCAAACATTGGTGTCAGGGCCTGCGTCAACTGTAAGATCGCATGATAGGGCAAGTTCACTTGCCTGATTTTCAAATGTGAAAGAAAGAGATTGTTTCTGTGGGATAAACCATAACAGTAAAAGGATGCCTGATACTGTCCATTGTACCATAATTCATCAGTTGGTTAAAGAGGGTGACTAGATAGGACTAAGGTAATTAGAAGTATGAGAAATGAGTAACGAATAACGAGTAACGAATAACGAGTAACGAATAACGAGTAACGAATAACGAGTAACGAGTAATGAATAGCAATAACGAATAACGAATAACGAATAACGAATAACTGTAATGAATATCGAGCGCGCGAGGACCCCCGCCTATGAAGCAAAGTAGGGGGAGTAAATTACGAATCAAAAAACCACCACTATAAAACAGAAAGAAACTTTCTATAAAATGGAATAAAAAAGTTTTTCACTTTTATTTTCCAAACAATCGCATGATGTCAAGTCCATTGGCAAAAACAAGCAGACCTAATACAAGTGCAAATCCTACATACGTAGCATATTCCATAAACTTATCACCCGGTTTTTTACCTGTCGCGACTTCCCATAAAAGAAACATCACATGACCTCCATCCAAAGCAGGGATCGGCAATAAATTCATAATCGCAAGGATAAATGAAAGTATACCGGTAATGCGCCAGAATGCTTCCCAATCCCAAGAGGTTGAAAATAATTTTGTGATCGAAATAAAACCTCCAAGACTATCCTTTGCTTTGACTTTTCCTTTGAAAATCTGTGCTATTCCCTTAAACCAATCACCCATGAAGGAAACACCATCATGAAACCCTGCGGGAATAGCAGAAGCCAATGAATAATCCTCGCGGGCTGTCCACTTGAAATCATGAGGGGTCATTAAGACAATTCCGATTTTTCCTTTTTCATTTATAGTGATCGACGTATGTTGTTCAACGCCGTTTCGCGTATATCCCAAATCAATCGTTTTACCTTTTGATTCACTAAACGCTTTCATCACCTCATGTTGAAACATCATGGGCTTTCCATCGATGGAAACGATATGATCATCCTTTTGCAACCCGGCCTTTTCAGCATTCGATTTTTCACTGACTTCGCCGACTACAAATGGAATTCTGGGGCCAATGATAGTATAGTCTTTATAGAAATTGGAAGCCAGTACGGGTATAAATTTAGGATCAACATTGACTGTCACATCCTGGGAATCTCTATGGACAATTATATCTTTCGCATTGTTGAGTACGATCTGGCGACGCAACATATTTGCGGAAAACTCCTCCATTTTTTCACCACCGACGGAAAGGATCTTATCACCATCCATCAGTCCTATTTTTGTACCTAATGAATCAGCGTAGATACCATATTCCATTTTATCATTGACGAGGTATTCTTTTCCATATACCCAAAGCATCATTCCGAAAATCAGGAAGCCAAGGAGAAAATTTACGGTAACGCCACCAAGCATGATGATCAGTCGCTGCCAAGCGGGCTTCGATCTGAATTCCCATGGCTGAGGTGGTGCTTTCAATTGCTCAAGATCCATGCTTTCATCTACCATTCCGGCGATTTTGACATATCCACCGAGTGGCAGCCAACCGATGCCATACTCTGTTTCACCGATTTTCTTCTTAACCAATGAAAATTTAGGATCGAAAAAGAGATAAAATTTTTCAACACGGGTTTTAAACCATTTTGCAGGAATAAAATGCCCCATTTCATGCAGAACTACTAATATGGAAAGGCTCAGAATTAGCTGAGCTATCATTATCACAATACCCATTTATATGGAAAATTTGGTGAATTAATGCTTAAGATGCTGATAAACGATAGTTTTGGCTTTTATGTTTCAAAACGAACGCGTGAAAATAGGCAATTATGGGGGTTAATTCCCTTCATTGGTACTACCTGGCCTCTCTCGGAAAGACCGGAGATGTTGTTTCCCTCACGGGAGATGAGTGGCATCATGCCTATCATGTACTTCGCCTGACGACCGGTGAGCCTATCATCCTGACTGATGGGAAAGGGAACTGTATGAAAGGCATGATCAGGTCAGCTTCAAAACATGAAGGCCAGATTGAGCTTGCAGATGATCTTCATGCTGAATTTCAAAATCCAAGGAAATACAAGCTATCCATAGGTATCTCACCAACCAAAAATATAGACAGAACCGAATTTGCAATTGAGAAACTTGTCGAATTAGGTGTAGATGAAATCTGTTTTCTTGCTTGCAGACATGCTGAGCGAACTCATCTACGTATAGACAGAATTGAAAAAATAATAATAGCCGCTGCAAAACAATCGAGGAAAATATTTTTCCCAAGGCTAATTGATCTGACACCGCCCGTGCAGTATGTTAATCAAAAGCAAACTGAACAACCAGGCATACAAGTACTCTGTTGTCACCTTGACGAATCAGGTAAATCAGTAGCAGAAAATTATTTATACGGTCAGGACGTTGTTATGCTGATAGGTCCGGAAGGTGGTTTCGCGGATGAAGAAATCGATGCATTGACAGGATTGGCGGTCAAAATGGTTCATCTGGGTCCTTTCAGATTACGGGTCGAAACAGCAGCCATAACAGCTTGTGCTGACATACATTTGTTAAATGAATTGAATACCAAAACATGATATACACGCTTATTCTATCTATTTTCTCTTTTTTTTCACCTAATCCGGCAGAAGAGCCTTCGCTCAAGCTAGCGCTACTCAAATACAACGGCGGTGGTGACTGGTATGCGAATCCAACCTCGCTTACGAATCTTTCAAAGTTTTGCAATGCAAATCTTGGTACGGATCTAAATCCGGATTATGCAACTGTTGAAGTCGGTAGTGCTGATTTGTTTAATTATCCGTTTGTACACATGACCGGACATGGAAACGTTGTCTTTTCTCCTTCAGAAGCAGAGAACCTCCGTAAATACCTTATCGGAGGAGGATTTCTGCATGCGGATGATAACTATGGGATGGATCCTTATATACGCGTTGCATTGAAGCAGGTTTTCCCTGAATTGACTTTAGTAGAATTGCCTTTTGAGCATGAGATATATCATCAGAAATTTCTTTTCCCGAATGGTTTGCCAAAAATACATGAGCATGATGGAAAAGCGCCTCAGGGTTTTGGTTTAATCTGGGAAGGAAGGCTGATCGTTCTTTATACCTATGAGTGTGATCTGGGTGATGGATGGGAAGATCCTGAAGTGCATCATGACCCTGAAGAAATCAGACTGAAAGCACTGCAGATGGGCGCGAATATTGTGTCTTATGTGTTTAAAAATTAAATATCTTGTTAAGAATCAGACTCATATCGCTTTTTATGCATCAACCTCCTATTTTTACAACAACAATTAGATAACTGTGAAAGGCTTAAGCAACATCGACAACCTTTTTGATTCGAACCGGCACTTCCTGGAGAAGTCTGCTTTCGGTGTCTGCCAGCAACTGGGTGAATGGATGAGAATCAATCCCGCCCGGATCAGGCTTTACTTTATCTATGCATCCTTCGTCACCTTTGGCTCCCCATTTGTCCTTTACCTCGTCATGGCATTCTGGCTTAATATCCGGAAATATGTTTCTACCGGGACGAGAAGGTTTTGGCCGAGTGACTTTGACCCCTACCCGAAGGAGTGAGTTCCATTTTATTTCATTTGCAATTCCGATCCCGGGGGGGCAAAAAAGGAGGGGGGGGGGGGGCCCCCAGGGGGGGGGGGGGGGGGGGGAAGAGGAGGGCGGGGGGGGGGGGGAGGGAGGGGCGCTGTTGTGATGATCTGTCCTACGATGTCCGTTTTGCCCCTAAATCCCCTAAAGGGGACTTTTGATTTACCTTCAGTAATTCTGAATGATGGATCAGTGATTTTCAATCGCAGCTACAGGCTGCTTGAGTGTGATTTTCGAAATGGACATTAATTGTTGATATGGATTCGAAGTTAAAAACTTCGAATAGCGGTTGAACTTTGAGACAACTTGAATTGCCACGTGTTTCAACCCGTGGATCGGATTGAGATCATTTGAATTGCCACAGGTTTCAACCTGCGGACCGTGGAAGAATTTCGAGATATGGATTCGAAGTTGAAAACTTCGAATAGCGAGTGGGTGAGATTTTCAATCGCAGCTACAAGCTGCTTGAGGATGATTTTCGAAATGGACATTGATTGTTGATATGGATTCGAAGTTACAAACTTCGAATAGCGTTTATGTGGAAGAATATTCTAAATATTGATTCGAAGTTTATAAACTTCGCATAGCGGTTCGCATATGATCCATGTCATGAATTGCTTTTTCATAGCTTTGTCCATATGACATCAGGTACATTTTCAATTGAAGCAAATATCGTAGACATCCTCAATCGAAATATTGGTTTTGGAAAAATTTCAGTTACGAATGGAAAAATCACTGAGCATTTTATTTCAGATGAGATAAAAGAAGGATGGCCATATCTTCTGCCTGGCTTTATTGATGCCCATATTCATATTGAAAGCTCGATGCTCACACCACCTGCATTTGCCAGAAGGGCTGTAATGTATGGCACTGTTTCTACTGTCTCTGACCCTCATGAAATTGCCAATGTGTGTGGCATTGAAGGTGTGAAGTACATGGTTGACCTGGGAAGAAAATCAGGTTTCAAATTTTATTTCGGAGCTCCTTCATGTGTTCCTGCCACTCCTTTCGAAACAGCAGGTGCTACCCTATCCGTTGATGATATCAGAATTTTATTTGAAGCCGGCGATGTAAGTTATCTCGCTGAGATGATGAATTATCCAGCTGTTCTTTCCCGTGACCCATTGGTCATGGATAAAATCCAATTGGCACATGATTTTGGCATGCCGGTTGATGGACATGCTCCGGGGCTAAAAGGCATGGATGCAGAAAATTATGCTTCTGCAGGTATCACCACAGATCATGAATGTACTACACTGGAAGAGGCCCTTGATAAAATAGCTGCAGGCATGAAGATCATCATTCGTGAAGGTAGTGCTGCAAAGAATTATGATGCATTACATACATTGATCGATTTATATCCAGATGATGTGATGTTTTGCTCGGATGATAAACATCCGGATGATCTGCTCCAAGGCCATATCAATCAACTCGTCACGAGATCTTTGCTCCAGGAATATGATTTATTTAATATCCTGAAGATTGCCTGCATTAATCCTATTGAACATTACAATCTGATGACAGGTCAGCTCAGAATAAATGACATCGCAGATTTTATTTTGGTAAAGGATCTTTCATCATTCGAAGTTTTATCAACATGGATAGATGGAGTTCAGGTATATAATGGCCATGAAGTTCTTCTTCCAAAGGTGGAAATACCTGTTATAAATTCTTTTGGCATTACAAATTTTACGAAAGATAGTTTGCAGTTAAAACTTAAAGCTGCCAACGCAAATGTCATGGTGGCTATCAACGGTGCACTTGTCACAGAACATGAAACTATCTTAATGAACGAAGGTATTTTTGAAAACGATATTCAACGCGACATTCTCAAAATTGTAGTTGTCAATCGATATTCTACTGCTCCGCCTGCTATCACATTGATCAAAGGATTTGGATTGAAAAAAGGAGCTATTGCATCAAGTGTTGCACATGATTCACACAATATTGTTGCAGTAGGAACGAATGACGATGATCTGGCAACATGTATAAATGAAATCATTAAACACAAAGGTGGTGTAACCGCTGCATCCGGTAATGAAAAATATATTCTCCCATTACCTATTGGTGGTTTGATGAGTGGAGAGACTGCTGAAGTAGTGGGAAGGACATATGAAACAATTGATCATTTCGTGAAGTCTGTATTGGGCAGTACGCTTACGTCTCCATTTATGACGCTCTCCTTTATGGCACTCCTGGTGATACCTTCATTGAAACTCAGTGATAAAGGACTATTTGACGGACGTACATTTCAATTTACGTCTCTTCAATAAAAAAGACTTTACTTTTTTGAAAAAATAGTTGTCCGTAGTTTGAAAAAAAAATAGTTGTCCGTAGTTTGAAAAAAAAATAGTTGTCCGTAGTTTGAAACTACGGACAACTATTTTTTTTCAAACTAGGAACATCGATTCATTCTATCCCGGAATCATCCATCACATCAAGATGTGAGTCTCCACTAAAAATCGTCTTTTTATTTTTGGTTTCATTAACTTAGCAAAGTTGTCATTAACTAACCCAATTAATTCAAACCAAAAATGAAAAAGCTTCTCTTCATCTTATTACTAAGCCCGATCCTCGGCTTTGCTCAAACACCGGAATATCTGATGTTTGAAATCACCTCATTAAAAGTAAGCCCGGATAAGGCGGCCCAGGTGGAAACCGCTATGGGTGCACACAACAAAAAATATCATGCTACTGGTCAGTATGGAGTAAGGGTTTATACTGTGGGAAATGGCCCGAATTCAGGAGATTACAAATGGGTGATGGGACCCGGCCCATGGAGTGGCCTGGATGCCAGACCTGATGATCCTTTACACAACCTTGACTGGGATGGAAATGTGGCCAGAAACCTGGTTTCAGCCACTACTGAATACATTCAGTTTGATCCCAAGTTATCCAGGTTCCCAAGTGATTTCAATGTCAATAAATTATTCGTCAGATATATTGATGTGGCCAGGGGCAAAATGGATAAGGTGAAGGAACTCCTTGATAAAGTCCATAAAGTATATATGGACAAAATCCCTGGTGAAACCTATGGTGTTTATTTTAATGAGATGCCAAGCACAAGTAGTGGAAGAGATATCACGATTGTTTCTTTCTTTGATAAATATGCCTGGATGAGTAAAGATGATGGATTCGATGCCAAATATGATGAAGTCTATGGCAAAGGCAGTTCTGCAGCATTCTGGACTGATTGGATGGCGAATACAGTGGGCCTTGAAACAGAACTCTGGGAATACAAAGCAGACTTAAGTGGCCTACCGGCTGCTGTCAAAGCTGCTGACAGACAGTAAATAGCACATCCTGAAGCATAAAGCAGTGCAAATATTAAAGGCTCGGCTTTTGTTCTAAAAGTTCAAACAAAAAGTGATTGTTGCAGGTAGTTTCAAACTACCTGCAACAATCACTTTTTGTTTGAACCCATTGTTCCAAAAATGGTTAATACCTTTACCTTTTCAAAACCTATGACAAATAAATAAAATGGCAGAAGATAAAAATCAACCCAACCAGTTAAATATAGAGCTACCGGAAGAGATCGCAGAAGGTATTTATGCTAACCTGGCGATCATATCCCACTCACATTCTGAATTTGTAGTGGATTTCATCCGCATGATGCCCAATGTACCTAAAGCAAAAGTGAAAGCCCGGATTGTACTCACTCCACAACATGCGAAAAGACTGATGAAAGCCTTAGCCGATAATATTAAAAAATTCGAAGGTCAGTTTGGCGCTATTGATGAATCAGATCAGAATGTATCCTTTCCGCCGATGAGTTTTAATACGCCGAAGGCGCAGGCGTAAGATAAGGCTGAGGCGAAGGCTGAGGCGAAGGAAAAAATGCAAAGAATAGCAATTTGAATTGCCCCTGGCTTTAGCTAGGTGATGCGAAATGGAATCACAGTTTCTATACTAAAATCCGCGGGTCGTTGAGCGTTAGTCGAAACGACCAAAGTAGGATCTTAAATAAAAAGATCTCTCTGTATCGGTTTATAAGGAACACCTAAATGCTGAAATGCTTTCGGAGTCGCTTCTCTTCCCCGCGGTGTGCGTTGTATGAATCCTTCCATCACAAGAAATGGTTCGTATACTTCTTCGATGGTACCGGGGTCCTCTCCTACTGCTGTGGCAATGGTGGTAATACCTACAGGTCCTCCGTTGAATTTGTGAATGATCGATGAAAGAATCCGGTTGTCCATTTCATCAAGACCATACTCATCAACTTTGAGTGCATTGAGACCATGAATCGCTATCTCTTCATCGATAGTTCCGTTTCCTTTTATTTGAGCAAAATCTCTTATGCGGCGTAGCAGTGCATTTGCGATACGTGGTGTGCCTCGTGACCGTGAAGCCAATGCATGTTTTCCTTTTTCAGTCAAAGGCACATCCAGAATACCTGCCGAACGCGCAATGATTTTTTCAAGAGTAGGAACATCATAATAATCGAGATGAAAATTAATTCCAAAGCGCGCACGCATCGGCGCAGAAATTAATCCTAATCTCGTCGTAGCCCCAACAAGTGTAAAAGGTTGAAGATTGATTTGAACAGATCGCGCACTTGGACCGCTGTCGATCATGATGTCGATACGATAATCTTCCATTGCGGAATACAGATATTCTTCAACTACAGTATTGAGCCTGTGGATTTCATCAATAAAAAGGACATCACCTTCCTGCAGATTTGTGAGAAGGCCTGCGAGATCACCTGGCTTTTCGATCACAGGACCTGATGTCATCCGAAGATTGGCTCCCAATTCTGATGCTATAATGTGGGAAAGAGTAGTTTTTCCAAGACCTGGAGGTCCATGAAGCAAAACATGGTCTAGAGCTTCATTCCGTTGGCGGGCAGCCTGGATAAAGACAAAAAGATTTTCAACGATATCTTCCTGACCGGCAAACTCGGTCAGCCCTTTAGGACGTAAGGCTTTTTCTACCTGTTTTTCCTGGGGGGTAAGATGCTCATCGCCGGGCTCAATCACTGGGTTACGCATGTCAGGCTAAGGTATTGAAAAATAGGAACCCCATCCTTACCGCAGAATTTCTAATTTTGCGCCTCAATTAAAAGCTTGCCCACTAATGAACGGTTCAACAATCACGATGTCCCAGGCCGGTATACAGGTACCCGCTGATCCTATTATCCCCTTCATCGAAGGTGATGGCACAGGTGCCGATATTTGGGCTGCCTCAGTTCGCGTCTTTGATGCTGCGGTCAAAAAAGCCTATAACGGAACAAGGAAAGTGATCTGGAAAGAGGTATTGGCCGGAGAAAAAGCCTTTAAACTATCAGGTGACTGGCTTCCCCAGGAAACACTTGATGTCATATCAGCTCACCTGGTCGCCATCAAAGGTCCGCTTACCACGCCGGTCGGTGGTGGCATCCGCTCTTTAAATGTGGCTTTACGGCAAAAACTTGATTTATATGCTTGTGTACGACCTGTGCGCTGGTATACAGGCGTTCCTTCCCCGGTGAAAGAGCCAGGGAAAGTTAACATGGTCATCTTCAGAGAAAATACAGAAGACATCTATGCCGGTATCGAATACCTGAATGGTACTCCTGAAAACGAACGTCTGAAACATTTCCTCATCGATGAGATGGGTGTTAAAAATATCCGCTTCCCCAATACTTCTTCTTTTGGCATCAAACCTGTTTCTCTTGAAGGAACAGAGCGACTTGTAAGAGCTGCGATTGAATATGCTCTCCGCAAAGGAAGCAAGAGTGTGACCATCGTGCATAAAGGCAACATCATGAAATTTACAGAAGGTAAATTCAAGGAATGGGGCTACAATCTTGCAGAAAGAGAATATGGTAATAAAGTCTGGACATGGGCACAATACGATCGCATCGTTGCAGAAGAAGGACAGGAAAGAGCTGATGCTGCACAAAAAGCGGCTCTTGATAGAGGAGCATTACTCATCAAGGATGTCATCGCTGATGCATTTCTTCAGCAGATTTTGTTACGTCCTGCAGATTATGATGTGATCGCGACACTTAACTTAAACGGTGATTATATTTCAGATGCACTGGCTGCTATGGTTGGTGGAATTGGAATAGCTCCCGGTGCTAATATTAATTATGTAAATGGTGCTGCCATATTCGAAGCAACACACGGTACTGCACCAAAATATGCAGGCCTTGATAAAGTCAATCCAAGTTCAGTGATCCTCTCCGGTGTGATGATGTTTGATTATTTAGGATGGACAGAAGTTTCCGATCTCATTGAAAAAGGTCTTGAGAAAGCAATTGAAAACAAGAGGGTGACCTATGATTTTGAACGATTGATGGAAGGAGCGACGCTGTTGAAATGTTCAGAGTTTGGGGATGAGATTATTGCGAATATGTGATCTGGTGATCTGGTGATCTGGTGATCTGGTGATCTGGTGATCTGGTGATCAAGTGATCGAGTGATCTGTTCTCAGTGTTCTCTGTGAACTCCGTGCGAGATAAAAAACGGCTATAAAGCCGTGAAATGGATCCGTAAATGCAATGTCATAAGTTGAAAAGGATGAGGAAGTAAAAACTTTTTTCCAACTCTTACCTTCATCTTCAGTTAGTCAGATTGAATTGTTTGTAAGTACCATGCCTTTCTCTTCTTCAAAGAAATAAAATTCTCGAGTCCCACGAATAGCAGCATCCATTGGAATGAAATTATGTTTCCATCCAGGGATATCCGGAAATCCTGTAAAATCAGTCTTACAATGTTCAGAATCAAAATCATGGACCGCATTATAAGCACATCCCCAAAAGAGGACCATCCATCCTAAGAAAATTGTAAAGAAGAGGTAAAATCTCATTACATGCTTTTGAACTAATTGAATCAGCATTATTGTTACTTATAACTAGTCTAACCTTTTTTAAATAGACCTATTACTCCCTTGCAACCAGTTGAATATGAACACTCTATCTCCCTGCTCCCGGCTCCTTGCCCCCTGCCTTTTTTACCTGAAAATAAAAAATGTATCTTTCGAACATTAATTATGAATGATTTACAACCCTCCATTCCTCAGATAGCCGGGATCGTCCTGAATGATCTTCGTTTTTATCTTGAAGTCATCGATCCGGTATCGTATCAGGCTCCACTTGAGCTACTTTCGGGTTCGACAATTGGTCAGCATACAAGGCATATCATTGAATTCTATACCTGTCTTCTTGAGCAATCTGCCGGACAAACTGATCCCGTGATTAATTATGCTCAACGCCGTCGCGATCATCAGATTGAATCACAGCCTGATCATGCCATTGGTTTAGTCAATATTCTTTGCACGAGATTGAACGATCTGGTTGCAGATCAGAATTGTTTCCTTGATTGCACAGAACACGGACAGGAAAATCTTTTAGTGTCTTCTACTATTGGACGCGAATTGGTCTACAATATCGAACATACGATCCATCATTTAGCAATAGTCAAAATAGCCCTCAAAGCAACACATCCGAAAATAGCATTGCCGGAACATTTCGGTGTTGCCCCATCAACGATCCGCCATCGCCAAGAGGCATGTGCACAGTAACCTATATTCCTTTTCAGGGTGTTCGCTTTCTGACCTCTAACCGGGATGAGAGTCCAATGCGTCAATCTCATGGACTCATTTCTTCTCACCATCATGACCAACCTAATATTTACTACCCATTAGACCCGGATTCACGTGGCAGTTGGATAGCCCTTTCAGAAACAGGGCGTGCTGTTTGTCTTCTGAATGGTGGATATGAGTCATTTATTCCGAATCCCCCTTATCGCATGAGTCGAGGTCAGGTCATCATGGATGCGGTTAAAGCAGAAGATGCAAACAGATATGTTGATACCTATGATTTTCAGGGCATTGCACCCTTTACATTACTGATTGACGGGAAGTCATTTTTGACAGAGCTTGTCTGGGATGGTGATCAAAAACATTTACACTCTCTGCCGATTGATCAACCACAGATATGGTCTTCGGCTACATTATATCCGCCCGATGTAAGGGCATGGCGAAAATCACTTTTTGAAAAATGGATAAGCGAAACAGATGTATTGGACAGCGATTCCATCATTGAGTTTCACCAGATGGCCAACGGAGATAATGAGAATGGATTTGTAATGAACCGTAATGAAGTAGTCAGAACATTATCCATAACGAATATTGCAAATCGCGAAGAGTCAGGAACTATTGTGCATGTCCAATTAGATATGCAGCGACGGGAAGAAGTACTGATCCACTATGAATAGCAGTACATCAGCATATCAACCGGTTACAGCAAAGCCATCACAAGTACAAAACCTATGGTGGCGCAGGTTCCGTATCAGACTATGGAACTGGGAATACTGGCCGACTTATATTTTCAATATTCCGGTTGTTTTCACCTGGTTATGGAATGCACTGAAAGCGAGAGACTTATTCTTTTTTACATTAACCAATCCGGGAATTGAAACAGGTGGATTTTTTGGTGAATCTAAATCTGCCATACTCAACAACATTCCGGATGAATATAAACCGACGACTGTTTTACTAAAAGCTACAGTTGAGGAACATCTTTTTGAAAGTATTTTTGAAAAATCTGGTTTGACATTTCCTGTGATTGCAAAGCCGGAGATAGGTGAAAGGGGATGGCTGATCTCAAGGATCAATTCCATGGAGGAGTTGAAGAATTATCTGAAAGCGCATCCGATTGATTTCATCATACAGACCTATGTTGAATTACCTCTTGAAGTAAGTATTATGGTTTTTTCAATGCCTGATGGAAGCGAATCAAAAGTCACCTCCATCTGTGAAAAAAGTTTTTTGACTATTGAGGGTGATGGGGTATCGACTGTTGAAGAACTTATTCTTGCTTCTGACAGGGCTGTTTTGCAATTTGAAAAGCTTGTCCTGAAGTTTGGCGAGAAAATGAAGGATATCCTGCCTCAGGGACGGAGGTTAATGCTGGAGGCGATAGGCAATCATTGCCGGGGAACAATGTTTCTCAACAGGAATGATAACATTGATGAGGCCATCAGGGTTCAGATGGTAAAATTGCTGGGGACGATGCCTGACGTTTTTTATGGTAGATTTGACATGAGGGTCGCTTCATGGGAGTCGTTGCGCCAGGGGAAAGACATCAGGGTCCTTGAGTTTAATGGGACCAGCAGTGATCCGGCGCACATATATCAGCCCGGGTATTCTCTTATTAAGGCATATAGCGATATTTTTTATCATTGGCATGTGATGTACAGGATTTCGAGGCAGAATCGCAGGGCAGGAATGAAGCCGGAAAGATTTAAAAAAATAGTATCCGCTTTAATTATATATTTTCGGTACAAAAGAACTAATTAGACGTATTGGGATTCCTTATACATTTCGGCTGGGGCTGGCTATGCAGCTTCTTAGGATCGCTTCCTGTGGGATCGATCAACCTGTCTGTGACTGAGGCAGCGATTAAGAAAGGCGTCAGGGTTGGATTGTATATGGGCGTCGGAGCTTCTCTGGTGGAATTTTTTCAAAGTTACATCGCACTTTCCTTTTACCATATTCTGACCCACAATCCGGCGATGGAGAAGACTATCATTATGGTCTGTATCCCCATATTCCTGATCATCGGCATTTTCTACTTACTTAAGAAAAATGTTCCGCTCAATCAACCGACCTCAAGAGCTTCTCATTTTATCGGATTTGCCAAAGGGGTGATGTTGAGTTCTCTCAATATGATCGCTATTCCTTATTATGTTTTTATCGGCGGTTATCTTCATTCATCAGATTACATCAGTCTCAAGGCAAAATTTATTGCCGCGTTCGCCTTTGGCGTAGTGATCGGTTCATTTATGGTTTTTATCCTCTATGCAAAGCTTGGACAAGTGATTAAAAATAAGAGCGAAAAAATGAGCCGTTATGCGAGTAAAGTCGTCGGCATTATTTTTATCGCCATAGCGATTAGCCAGGCGTTCAGGTATTATTGGTAAGGCAATTTAGTATTTAGTATTTAGTATTTAGTAATCGATAAGCAGTGTGATTTTATTAATATTTAGTCGCTTAAGTTGATCTTGCATTCAGATGTTTTGTTTCATTGTCCTTTGACATTTATATCGTTACATAATTGCAGATTATAATTATATAATTAATGGATTCCTATTCTAAATTGTTTTTACAACTCTGACGGCAATCAATTTATCTCTTTTTAAAAGAATTACTTCTAAACCTTAGAGGAAAGGTTTTGTTCGAATGTTGGTTCCCTCCAAACTAAGTAAATTCAAAATAAAGACTTATGAAAGTTTTTTTCTTTTTGGCGTGCTTCTTCGCCATGACAATTTCTATGTCTGCGCAAAAAATGGCGCATGATCATTACACTGTATCCGGTGGTTTGTTGGGTGCTCTCAATTATGATAAATTCAGAATTGACGGCGACAATGCCGGCGATATTGGTTATAAATCACATATCGGTTGGTCAGCTGGTGGCTGGGTAAATCTTCCATTAGGCAATGTTATTTCTTTGGAACCTCAGGTGATGTATTCCTATTATGAATACGGATCAGTTTCCGGCAATGCATTGTTACCATATGGAAGCCTGAACTATATTTCTATCCCGGTATTATTCAAATTTAATCTTGGTGGTGATTTTGCATTCACCCTGGGACCGCAGATAGATTTACTAAGTAGCCTGAAAGGCACTCCGGCAAATCTCACTAAAGATGATTTTGCATCAACAAGCCTTTCTGTAAGCGGTGGATTTGAATTATTACCTCATGCCCCGGTATCGATCTTTGGTCGATATATACACGGTCTTACCAATATGGATGAAAAAGGATTCAGTTCAGATGCTGAATATTTCAATCACAATATTCAGGTTGGAGTTAAAGTGAAATTATTTGGAAAAATTATTCCCGCTGATACTGATGGTGATGGCATTGCAGATGTCGATGACAAATGTCCGACGGTGTTTGGTTTAGCTAAGTTTGAAGGATGTCCTGATACTGACAATGACGGTGTCACTGATGCTAATGATTTATGCCCCACAGTAGCGGGTTTCGAAAGATATAATGGCTGCCCTATTCCGGACACTGACAATGACGGCATTAATGACGAAAGTGATAAATGCCCTAAAGTAGCTGGTGTTGCTAAATACAATGGTTGTCCTATTCCTGACACCGACAATGACGGCATCAATGATGACAATGATAAATGTCCAAATGTAGCCGGTGTTGCTAAGTATGGTGGATGCCCTGTTCCCGATACTGATGGCGATGGTATCAATGATGATCTTGACAAGTGTCCTAACAAAGCAGGTGTAGCTAAATATGATGGCTGCCCGGTTCCTGACAGAGATAATGATGGCGTAGTGGATGAGAAAGATGATTGCCCGGATATTGCAGGACCTGTTGACAATGATGGTTGTCCAAGAGTTGAGAATGCTGTCTTTAACACAAGGATGATTCAGTTTATAACCGGAAGCGCGGTACTCACCAAACAAGCTAAGAAGGATATTAAAGAAGGAGCCAAATTGCTGAATAGCGCCGCATTCGTTGCACTCAAAGTTGAAATCCAGGGCCACACAGATAGTGACGGTTCAGTAGATTATAACCACACCCTAAGCCATAAACGTGCCGAATCTGTCAAAGCCGAACTTGCAAAAGATGGAGTTGATGCAAATCGCATGACCATAAATGGCTATGGTGAAGATCGACCAATTGCTGACAATGCAACTGCAGCGGGAAAAGCAAAGAATCGCAGAGTAGAATTAAAAGTAAAACAATAATTACGTAAGAAAAAGAATAGTCAGACAACCCCGCATCCATCATGGGTGCGGGGTATTTTTTTTAGCCCCATGCCATTTTAATGCCAGGGGATTACGACATTAGAGTGAATATTATAAGATCATATCCATGAAGTACATTTTATTCCTAGTCATTCTTTCCATTTCTATCAATTGTCGTCAAATTGTAAAAGAGGAAGCAAAAAAAATAGTACCGGGTCAGGTTCCGCGTGGAAAAATAAAACGAATTGACTCTTTCCAGTCTTCATTCGTTGATCCCCGGAAAATTGATATCTGGACTCCGGGCGATTTTGATGCTACAAAAAAATATTCAGTAATCTACATGCAGGATGGTCAGATGTTATTTGATAGTACGACCACATGGAATAAGCAGGAATGGCAGGTGGATGAAACGATGGATAAATTGCTGCAGGAACATAAAATCCATGATGCGATTATCGTAGGTATTTGGAATAACAATGAATATCGGAGTGCTGAATATGTTCCTGAAGTCGCTTTAAAGTATTTTCCAAATGCGTTGAAAGCAGATCTGGAAAAAAATTATTTCAAAAGCAAACCCAGGTCGAATGATTACCTGCGGTTTATCGTCTATGAATTGAAAACTTTTATTGATAGCTCCTACCCTACCTATAAAGATCCTCAGCATACATTCATCATGGGCTCGAGCAAAGGAGGGTTGATTTCGTTGTATGCCATCTGTGTATATCCGCAGATCTTTGGTGGTGCGGGATGTCTTTCTACAGATTGGGTGTTGACAGTGCCGCAAAGCAAAGAGGAAGCAAGCTAAATTCAATATCCCACCTACTTTCATTAAATACCTCGCGGAAAATCTACCAGATCCGAAAAATCACAGAATTTATTTTGACTATGGCACTGAAACACTTGATCATTATTATGAACCCTTTCAGATCCAGGTGGATTCCCTCATGGTAAAAAACGGCTACACATCTGAGAACTGGATGACTAAGAAATTCACCGGAGAAGATCATTCAGAGCATGCGTGGGCAAGGAGACTGCATATGCCATTGGAATTTCTGATCGGTGTGAGTAGTGAATAGTAGAGACAGGACTTGCCCTTGTATATCATACATATTAACACGAGACGCGTGAATAGTAAGTATTGAATTGTATTGGCCGAGCTTGTCCCTGCCTGTGATAAACACTAAAAGGTGAAGCGTGTGCTTCGACCAGTTTTACCCCTCCTTGTGCCTCCGCTCAGCAACCGGGGTGAGTGGTCAATTGTCAATGGGCTATAGTCTTAAACTGCTTTCCATCCGGCTCAAATTAAAAAAATACATATTCATTTTTCTATTATTTGTTACCTTGTAGGTTCTGTTTGTGAAAGGGGACTTTCATAAATCCATAAATATCTCTCTAAATCAATCAAAACAACAAAACCAATTACAATGAAACAAATTTCTCTATTGTTTTCGATAGGCGTGCTTCTATGCCTTATCTCATGTGCTCCGGGCACCAAAGGAGATCAAAAAGCAGAAGACCTGAATCTCGCAACTCCATACAATATAATGATGGTCCGGCATGGAGTGAGTGATTATGCTACCTTTAAAACCGTCTACATGGCACATGATTCCGTCCGAAAAGCATATGGATTGGAAAGCCTGGCTGTAGGAAGAGGTATGGATGATCCGAACATGATCATCGTCATGAATAAAATCAGTGATGTCCAGAAAGCAAAGGATTTCGCAGCTTCTCCAAGTCTGAAAGAGGCTATGATGAAGGCAGGCATCACCGGACCTCCAACAGTTGAATTCATGAATGTCATCCGGGACGATACCACGTCTATTCCACAAAATGACCGCGTCATGGTAAGTCATCATGTCAAAGATTTTGATGCCTGGGTCAAAGTATATGATGCAGAAGGAAAAGCTACCCGAGCTGCAAATGGTATAGTAGACCGTGGGATGGCCAGAGGCATAGATGATCCGAATATGGTTTATTTACTTTTTGCTGTTACGGACATGGCAAAGGCTAATGCCAGAATGCAATCCGAAGAGTTGAAAAAAGTGATGACTGATGCCGGAGTAGATAGCGCTCCTTCATTTTTCAAATTCACGTGGGATACGAGTAAGTGATCTGGTGATCTGGTGATCTGGTGATCTGGTGATCTGGTGATCTGGTGATCAGTGATCAGTGATCAGTGGTGAATTGTGAATTGTGAATAGTGAATACTTGAACTTGAATACCTGAATACTGAATACTGAATACTGAATACTGAATACTGAATACTGAATACTGAAGTTTAATAATAATAAACTATTAACTCCTTGTTTGCCTTGTTTTAGATGACGGGCAAACAAGGTTTTTTTTTGAATAAAATATATGCTCAAATATTCTACAGGCTTTTTTAGCTTTAAACAACTATACAACTAAAAATGAAAAATGAAAAACTAAACTCATAATCTTATAAATCTATAAGCAAATAAACACATAAGCTTATAAACTCAAAAACAACTAACCATGCTTATGAAAGTCCATCAGCGCTACAATTTCCTTGACAATCTCATCTTTCCTGGACCAGGGAATAAAATGGCTTTCGCCTTCAAAAATTAACGTCCGTACTGTATCCGCTTGCGTAAGTTTTTCTATAGCGTATTCAAGATTTTGATAGGGAACAAGTACATCCTTTGTTCCCTGAATTAATGTGACAGGTGCATGGATCCGATCCCAATCATCTTCAATCATGATGAGGTCATGTCGTAAAGGCATAAGTTCTTCATTGCTTACAGTAAGGGCGACAGGAAATAATTCTTTGATAAGTGGTAAATCAATCCATTTTCGCCATGGAGATTTTGGCTCTAATTCAGGACTGACAGAACCGGCTATTATCGCAAGTCCTGCAATAAGCATCGGATGACGTATGGCAGCCTGTACAATGATCGGGCCTCCATAACTATGTCCTACAAGCCAATACCGTTTATAATGAAGGGATGTCATCATATCCGCGAGAATATTCGCCTGCCCGGACAGCGAAGTTTCAGCCCTGCCAAAACCAGAGTGGCCAAAGCCCGGCCTGTCATAGACGATCAGGTCAGCCCGCGACAACAACGTTGTATCGACCATGTATTCCAGGAAAGCATCCATGGACCCTGGTGACCCATGTACAAATATGATGGCATCCTTATGTTCTTTTCCATTTGTCGATGTCAGAAATACAATCTGGTGCTTCCGTAGGGTTAGCGTATCCATCTGTCCGGCTACATAATGCCGTTGCATAAATGTCCGGATCTCAGAATCATCCTTCCGCATCTTCATACCATCGAATATCCGGATGCCAATGAGTGTGACCAGTGGAATTAAAATAATAATCAACAGTATCCTTCTGACCCAACGCCAGACCTTATTAATTTTTTTTCTCACGTCAGGCCGGTTGATTATTGTTTTCAGAAAGGGTTTTGATCAGCCACAGTCTTGAAGATTCACAAGTATCCTCACCTTTAAGCAATGGACCAAATATCACTCGTCCGGTGATATATTTTAATCTGAACAACCTGAAGAAGTGAGGGAGAAAGGTATGGTTACCAATAAATGCAACTAAAGGGCTGTCGTACATAATAGCAATTGGCTGAACGGGAACACCTGCCAGAAATGCGGCCTGAAAAGAACGTGGACGGAAAGGTAATGTTCCGGGTCCGGCCGAAGTGGTTCCTTCGGGAAAAATAAGGATGGATGTTCCTTCTTCTAAAGCGCGTTGTACTGCAACCACTGTTTCGAGTCTGCTTGATTTATCTTCTCTGTTTACAAATATTGTTCCCGCCATATAACCGCCAAGACCAACAAGAGGCCATTTTAAGATCTCGGCTTTAGCCACCACATTAGCTTCCACATGGACAAGAATGACAAATGGGTCAATATAGCCGATATGATTGGCTACATAAAGACATGTTTCTTTACATGGAATACCTTCCATCTGTATTTTCAGTCCCATCATGCCGGGAACATGGCTTAGCCATCTCCGACGTAATCGTGCACCCGCCTTCTTTTTGGGCATACCAAAAAGAATCATAATGATGAATCCAATGATATGAATAAGGGTAGCAAATGCGAAATAAAAGAACCGCCATATGACCATGATCCATCCCTGCATCAAACAAAGTAAATGGTTGCAACCGAGACTAAAAACCTATCTGAAAGAGATTAATTTTTGAAGGAAAATGCTAAACAAGCCGAAGCTCATTTTTTAGCTATTAAAATCAACCTTGTTTACCCTTAAAATTCCGCAAAAATGGTAGGGGAAAACACTGAGAATCAACGCAGAAAACAAGGATAGCCAAAGCGGAATAACACTGATTTTTGAGCTATATTCAACTGTATATCAATTCTTTACAAAGCTGAAGTGAAAAAGTTGCAATCCTTTTTTGATCTCTTCCGTTTATGTATCAAAGCGAAACAGAATAACAGATCAGCATAAAAACGACAAAGAATTCTGTTAAGATAAAAACTGAAAATATAGAAAGACTCTTACTTAATTATATCTCATCACATTTCAAAAATCTCAATTTATTATGACAAACATAGATAATCAAAATCAGGAGAATCAGGGTTTAGGCTGGAAAGTAGCCTCCATCATCATGGGTGTATTACTGATTGCTTCAATTGCATTCGGTGTTATGTTTTACAACAGACACAATGAATCAGCTCACAAGGCGATGGATTTGAGCACCCAGCTCGATAATACAAGGACGCAGCTTCAGGGCGAACTAGCTACACTGAATAACGCTTATACAGGTGAAATCGCTACGAACGATACACTGTCTGCTGAACTTCAGAAGAAAGTAACGGAGGTAGCCGATCTTCAGGATCGTATAGCTAAAGCAAAAAAGGATCTCAGATCAAGCCTGGCTAACAATAAGGAAATTCAGGCAAGACTGGCTCAAATGGAAGATCTTAAAGTAGCTCTTGAAAAAGATATCGCTACACTAAGAGATGAAAATGTAGCTCTTGCTTCAAGCAATCATGATCTGAATACTGAATTGACATCTACAAAAGACGAAGTCGTCAATCTTAATTCAAAAGTGATGTCGCTTACGTCTGCGAACTCTAAACTCACGAACAGACTTAAAGTGTTAGCTCCGGCAGGTTTCAGAGCTGATAACTTCACAGTAACTTCTGCTGACAAAAGAGATAAGCTGACAACCAAAGGCAAAAAAATTGAGGAAATCACTGTCAAGTTTGATCTGAACAATATACCAGAAGAATACCAGGGAAATCGTTCAATCTACCTGGTGCTTACCCAATTCAATGGTAATCCGGTAACTGTTGTTCCAGGTAAAGATGTAAATCTTACATTCGGCGAGGAAGCTGTCAATGTACATGCAGCAGATCTTGAAAATATAGATCTCAAAGATCGTCAGTCGATGACGATGTCTTTTGAACCTACTGATAATATGACTCCCGGTACATACAACCTGATGGTATATTCAGACAATGGATACCTTGGAAGTACAGGTTTCATGGTCAGCAAATAAAAGGAAACAATAAAAATATAGTGGGAGGCCAAATATCCTTATTTCCATCCATTATCATAAGAAGCCGGTTCTCCCAACCGGCTTCTTCAATTTTTTAATTCTCCCTCTGTAACATTTCAATCATCGAATCCGGAACATCCTCAAGGTCTAATATCATCAGTCCATCGAGTGAATTATTAAAATTCGGATCAAGATTAAATCCCAGGAAACGGGCATTAAGCCGGATATACTGCTTCATTAAGATTGGAAACTCCAGGTGACCGGGCTGAAGCTGATCTAAAACTTCCTCAAGATCAAGTGATGTAGTTTGAAGTTCATCAATTTCATTTTGTTCGGGTGGCGTGATCACAGGATCGAATGGAGTCTTAGGTGTAAACCATTTTGCAAAAGCAGGATGATAAAAATGTCGCTTTGCATATTCCATCAATACCTTTCTCGAAAAATCAGAATAGAACCGACTTATGCTTACAGGGCCGATAAGGTATTTGTATTGTTGGTTCTTAACCATAAAAGCCAGAATCCCTTTCCATAAAAGATAAAGTGGCAGATTTTTTTTCTGATACTCCTCAACAATAAATGATCTCCCCAGCTCAAGACATTTTGGAAGATATGGATGAAAAGCCTTATCGATGTCAAAAAAACAATTGATATAAAATCCTTCAGGTCCGTATTTGGCAAATATTTTATCCCCGCATCCAAACCTGTATCCGCCTACAAGTCGCTGCGCGGTTTCGTCCCAGATGATCAATTGCTCATAATAATCATCAAAACGATCTGTATCATATGGAAGACCGGTACTCTCCCCTACACTCCTGAATGTGATCTCACGCTGCCGGCCAAGTTCCTGGCGTAATGCAGGGCTTCCTGTGAGGTAACAGGCAATGAGGATATACGGCGGTGTACGCAAGATAACATGATCCTTCTTCAGCGCCTGTATTTCAGCACGTAGTTGAATCGGGTCGGGAGCAAGGCCAATATTATCCATATCTAATAACAGGCAATCAGTCTGAGGAGCGATAAAAATAGAATAATTCATGACGTAAAGGTCAATATGATTCTGACCTTCACTGTTATTTCACATGGCAATTAATTGTAATGTTTGTGCAAAAAAAGGATGCCGGATTTTGTGATACCGGATACCGGACTCAATTTTCATTACGAATTAGATATATAAATTTGACACTGTGTTTTCTAACTTGTTGGTTGAGCTGAAGCACAAAGATGAGTAAAGCAAGTCGAAGCACACTTCTCTCACTCCGAAAGTAAAAATCTGTCTATAAATTCCCGGACACATCCCTTTCCTCCGTCGCGTTGTAAGACAACATCGACTACATTGATGACTTTGAAATGAGCATCTGCCGGACAGGCGGATAAACCAACACGTTGAAGCACTTCAATATCATTGACATCATCACCGATAAAGGCAATCTCTTCTAATGATATGGACAATTCTTCAGTCCACCTGTTGAGTACTTCGAGTTTTGATTCTTTGCCGGAGTAAACATATTGTATCCCGAGCATTCTTGCTCTTTCATCAAGTATGGTCTGCGCACGACTATGACTGATGATGCCTACATTAATACCGGCAGCCTGCAGCAGTGTGATACCCATACCATCCCGGATATTAAATTTCTTCGCCTGGACACCATTTGCATCAATGTATATTCCCCCATCAGTCAATGTACCATCGACGTCAAGAATCAACATCTTGACGCGTCCGGCTTTTTCTTTCAACGTTATTTCTTCCATTATTCTAAAGCTTGTCTTATGCGCATCACTTTTGAAAGAATATCATAAAGCTGGTCCAGCTGCAACATCGACGAAGCATCACTTAAAGCATTTCGAGGATCAGGATGAGTCTCAATAAAAAGTCCATCTGCTCCTGTCGCCGCTGCTACTTTTGCTATTGTTTCAATGTATTCCGGATTACCTCCGCTGATACCCGAACTTTGATTAGGCACCTGAAGGGAATGTGTGCAATCCATCACCACCGGCACGCCGTGTTTTTTTAAACGTGGAATTACAGTAGCATCCACGATCAGATCTTCATAGCCGAAACTAAAACCTCGCTCACAGATCCAAACATTATGATTGCCTGTGGCGATAACTTTCTCAACAGGATACTTCATAGCTTCAGGACTGACAAACTGACCTTTCTTGATGTTGACTATTTTTCCCGACACCCCTGCAGCATGCAGCAAAGAAGTTTGCCTGCATAAGAAAGCAGGAATCTGAAGTACATCAACATATTCGGCGACCATAGGCACTTCATGACTTTCATGTACATCAGTCAATGTCCGGATATTTAATTCGCGACCTATTCCTCTGATGATTTGCAATGCTTCTTCGTCACCGATACCGGTAAAGCTATCTTCACGTGTACGATTTGCTTTACGATAGCTTGCCTTGAAAATATATTCAATGCCGAGATCGTCACACATTGGTTTCACTGTCCTGGCGATCAACAAAGGCGTGATATCATTTTCAACAACGCAGGGACCTGATATTAGAAAAAGTTTATTCATCTTCTCTGCTCTTTTGGCCAAGGTATCCGCTATGATGGCGCCTGGCGTAATCTGATTTTGTAAATCCTATTTTTTTCATCAACATGACTACGATCACGTCTCCCAATACTGTCATTACTGTGGTGCTTGTCGTAGGCGTGAGACCAAGAGGACATACTTCTTTAGGATATCCTGTGCTTAGACATACATCGACTTGTGTTCCCAATTCATTCTCAGGATGGCCAGTCAATCCAATGGATTTAATGTCAGGAAAAAGTCTTTTGGCCAAAGGAAGTAATTCGACGATCTCTTTAGTTTTTCCTGAATTGGAGATCAGAAAGAGAATATCATTTTGCTGAAGAATACCGAGGTCACCATGCTGAGCTTCAAGAGGATGGAGGAAAACGGATGGCGTACCGGTTGAACTGAGGGTAGTGGCGATATTGTGGCCTATCTGACCGGCCTTGCCTAAGCCTGAGACGACTACCTTTCCGCCCGCTTCATGTACTTGATTGAATATCAGGTCAATAGCTTCGATTATCGAGTCATCAATGGGAATACTTCTGATGCCTTCGATTTCCCGATTTATTATGTCTCTGATTGTATCGTTCATATCTGCTAAGAAAGTGTAAAACTAACACTTCATGCTTTACAAGTAAGGATCGGCCAATAATGCAAGAAAAAAAAGCCAACCCTTCCCTAATAGAAAAGATCAGCTTTAAAATGTACGATAGAAGATAAGTTGACGGGGAATATCAAATAGAAGAATACTAAAGTTTGAAATCCATCAATCTTATCCTTTCATTTTTTGCTGCCACGTAAAAGTGCAACCAGTAATAAAATAAATACGGCACCACCAACAACCCACACTATTGGGTTTTGATACCAATTGTCATGTTTGTTGAGATCAACATTTATATCGATCCCTTTGTCCTGTGCATTTAAAATTGTGCTTAGAAATACCAGTGTACCTACACTCAGGAGTTTAACGACCATCTTATGGCCTTTCATTGCATTTTTCATTTCTAATCTGGTTTGATGATTGGTTAATAAATAATTTTGAACAAATATGATGTACTTAGAATCATTTTTTCAATTAAGTAAAATGAATACAAAGGCCAAACTTCATGGAGTCACTTAGAAACGAACATGATAAGGATTGAAAAGTTTTTCCGATTGTAGTAAGAGGGGGCAGAAATTGAATAGAAGACACTAATTCATTGAAAATATATACAAGGAAGTGGTAATTATATAAAAGATTAAGTAATTAATAAAACAGAATAAGTTATTTCCATTAGAGACTAAGGACAAATAGCTTCAAAATTTTCTTCCAAAGGCGATATTAAATCTTCACATTTTTCCACTTCCCTCTTCTGAAAATCGCCACTGCAAGCACTGCCAGAAAAGATTCACTGATAGCAATGGCCCAGTATACTCCCACAGGTCCCCAGTTTAAAAGTGTGGAAAGAATATAGGACAAAGGTATCTGCAGCATCCAGAATGCGACAAAGTTGATCCATGTGGGTGTCACGGTGTCACCTGCACCATTGAAGGCCTGGCCGATCACCATGCCATAGGCATAAAAAATATAACCAAGACAAATAATCCGCAGACACAATACACCCTGATGGATCACATCCGGATCTTTTGAAAATAATGGAATAAGTACAGGCGCAAATAATAAGAACAAAACGCAGATCGTAGATAGAAATAGCAAATTAAAAAATGCTGTACGCCATACTGATTTTTCTGCACGATCAGGTTGTTGAGCACCGAGATTCTGACCTACGAGTGTAGATGCTGCACCTGCCATTCCCCATGCCGGAAGAATCGTAAAAATGATCATACGGATACCTATTGAATAACCGGCAACTGCTGCTTCGCCAAAATAGGAGATGATGCGCACAATGAACAACCAGCTTGCTGTAGCAATGGCAAACTGTAGGACGCCTGTTGATGATACCTTTATCAGTTTGGTGATGATGTCGCCTACCCACTTCAGATGTCTCCTTTGCAGATGAATGAGACTCTTGCCATTGACAAGATGGTACACCTGGTAACAAACACCAATGCCCCTGCCAGCTGTTGTACCAATGGCTGCACCTGCAACTCCAAATTCATGAAAAGGACCTATACCAAAAATGAGCAACGGATTAAGGATAATATTAATCCCATTGGCAAGCCAAAGCGTACGCATAGCAATTGATGCATCACCGGCGCCCCGGAATATTCCATTCAACAGAAAGAGAAAAAATAATGTACTGCTCCCCGTCAATAAGATTCGGGTATATCCATTCCCTTTTCGAATGAGTTCGGCGGAACCGCCCATGAGACGTAATATATCAGCTGACGTAAAGTAGAATATAACTGCAATAATTATGCAAACGATCACCCCGATAAAAATCGCCTGGATGGCAGCAACGCATGCACCTTCACGATCTTTTTCACCTATTCTCCGCGCTACCATTGCCGTGGTCGCCATGGATAATCCTAATGCAAGCGCTACGACCTGTGTAATCACAACTTCAGTCAGCCCAATCGTAGCCGTAGCTTCTTTCCCCAGTCTTGAAACAAAGAAAATATCCACGATGGCAAACAATCCTTCCATCACCATCTCAAGTACCATAGGAACAGCCAGCAGAAAAATGGCTTTATCGATGCTCCCTGTTGTAAATTCCTTCTCGCTACCTGTGATGGCAGTGCGCAAAAGACTGAAGAATGCAGAGATCTTGCGGCTCATGGGAGGGCAAAAATAGTCTGAATAGAGATATAGACAGTCATTAGGAGCGTGTGGTACACTTAGGTGTGCCACACCTAGGTGTGCCACACTGTCCTAACGCTTTGATTATGAGGAGCCCCGGATAGTTATACACATATCATTGTGGAAACGCAAAAAATCTTAGTTAAGTAGGCTTCAATTCACAACCATAGGTGGTTTTCTGATCGTGAACGAAGGATGGCTTACCTTTGTTAGAGATCGAACATTTCCGTTTTTGACGGGACTGGATGAATCTTAGAGGAAATCTTTATGGCAATATATATAACAGACGATTGTATCAATTGCGGAGCTTGCGAACCCGAATGCCCGAACAATGCCATCTATGAAGGCGGCATTCAGTGGGCGATGAAAGATGGCACTACCCTGAAAGGTCCTTATACACTTGAAGATGGTACTGTGGTAGATGCTAAAGACATGCTGGAACCGGTTTCAGCTGACTATTATTACATCGTCCCGGACAAATGCACAGAATGCAAGGGCTTCCATGATGAGCCACAGTGTGCTGCAGTCTGTCCGGTGGATTGCTGTCTGCCTGATCCTGACCGTCCGGAGTCAGATGATATTCTGCTTGGGAGGAAAGCCAGACTACATCTTTGATCGAGTGATCAGGTGATCTGGTGATCGAGTGATCAAAATAACGAGTATCGAGTATTGAGTAGCTCTTATTGAACAATAAATATGAATTCTGATGACTACAAGTTTCCCTAATGAAAACTGATTACTGATTACTAATTACTCGATCGCCAGATCACGCGATCACGCGATCACTCGATCACTCGATCACTCGATCACAAGATCTCCTTATCAATGCCAGCTGAACGTCCCGGATTCATCACCGATAGCAATCATCCACGCCGTCAATTCTCTCGCCTCAGGATCAAGATTGTATTGAATGAAATCTCCACCCGTAGCTAATAGAAATCTTTTATAGAGATTGCGATTCTTATCCCATTGGTAGCAGTATAGATTCACGATTCCGATATCTGCTCCCACATGTTCAATCTCAGAGAATTTCTTTTCATCCACTGCGTCAATCAGCTCAACCTGATTTTGAAGAGCATGAATGCTGATATTGTAAACAATGGAATCCGCTTTTGTCAGATTAGCTAATAAATTGGCTTTTGATATATAGCCTGATGAATCAGGTTCAACCAGATCTTCCGGGAGACTATAATAATCAAAATTTCCCTTGTTATCAATGTACCATCCTACGTGATAAAACCCCCACGCATAATTCCTTGCTTCATATTGGAAGTATACAGGGTCTTTGAGAGAATTTGATTCGTTGCATTCTTTGTCACATGATGATAGTACCAATCCGGTAAAAAGACTTAGGATGAGTGCGAATAAATTCAGATATTTCATTTCTAATGTTTTCATTGTATAACGTTTATATTCAACTTTCTTCATTCACAATTTTACTTCGAAATTCGGTATTCACTATACCTTATTCCGGAATTTAATCCGAGATTTTCCCACCCTTATCAAACCACTTCACGATGATATCAATTTCATCTGCAGTGAGCATCCCATCCTGGGGCATACGTCTATTTGTTGGAGAAATCGGGTCTGCCACAGCGGCTTTTATCAATTGATATTGCATGGCTATTGCCGCGTCATCATCGAAGGAAACAGGCCTGCCGGCCCAACTCCCTGACGAATTGTGACATGATGCACAGTGGTTTTCAATGATCGTTTTCACCTGTGGAAAATATTTCTCTGTACCGGGATTTGTCAAATCATTATTGTTACATGCCACAAGGACAATCAAGCATACAACAGAGATAATACTATGAATTTTACGATTCATCTTTTTCTGATTTAAAAAGGATTATGTCATGGAAATGGCAGATGGAGTCACTTCATCTGATTTGTCAATCTGGTCTGCTGAATTTACAAATTGAAAGCTAGCCTGAGATTTAATCCGCGTATATAGTCCAGCCTCTTATTCGTCGATCCAATAGAGACTGATTGGTCATTGATCAAGTAGTGATCAAGTCCTTGTGTCCATTTTGCTGAAACACTAAAATGACGATTGATGTGGTACCCGATACCTCCGTATAGTGAAGTCATGTTGGAACTAATGATATTGTAAGAATTAAACGTACTTTTTACATTGGTGTCAGCAGTCGTATTAACGGTTGAACTAAACGTGACGATAGGATATTCACTTATGACCGTAGTACCAAATCCAAGTACTATTCCGCCTTCCACAAAAAATCTTTTCGTAAGCGTGTATTTTAATCCTGCGCTGACTTCCCATTGACGAACAGATTGTACGAAATGATTGATGGCGTTGTAGTCGGTTGAAGAATTGACTTTCTCTCCAACGATATATGTTTCAGAGTAATTCGTATCCGCAATGATGGGGTCAGGGGCATTGATCAATTCCATATCCTTTTGATTGCGTGAACTCAACAAACCGGGATGATACGATCTTAATCCTATGCCGGCCGACAGGCTCAATCGTGAATTGATGGCATAATCACTGCCTATGGCAGCGTTGATCCCGAGTCCATGCTGGCTTCCTGCCATCACCCCTACTGAAATATTAGGGCTAAAAACATGATGTCTGAATGAAAAAGAAGAATTCCCCGGTGGTATCAACTCAATATGAGGTTCAGTAAATTCATAATTGAATGCATCAACTAATGGCAGAAAATCGATTGCAGAAAGAATCTGTGCTTTAGCATCAGGCGTACTAGTACCTGCAAATAAATCTTCTTGATTTGAACTATTAATTTCAACCCCAGATCCTGCGATTAATCGCACATCTTTATAGACAACCGACGCAGGTTCCTGAAGATTACCAGCATTATCATTACCCTGTTTATCCGAAAAAGTCATTGAAGTATGATCAGCCCTATTCTTTGAAACATTTATTTTCCTGGTAGAAGTGATAGATGATGCTGACGTTGATGATTTTGATTTATTTTTTCTTCCTGAAGAAGTTTGTTGATTTAATGTACTGCTGTTACTTGTCGTTGATGCTTTATGCTCATTTATATTTGTTGAGCCCAAAGCGAGAGGTTTATATTCAGTTTTGGCTGTATTGATTTCATTTTTTACAATTCCACTTATCGGCTTATCAATACGATGCTGATCTGTAGTGAGTATATCCTTCTTCATCAGAAATAACGAGGTGATAAGAGCAACAACGGCTACAGCTGTTGTCCACCAGAATACAATGAAACGACGGGAGCGACGGGCTACCGGTAATGATTTATCCAGCAAGGGCTGCATTTGAGACCAGCCTTGCTCGGGAGTGATTTTATATTGAGGACGTTCTTGCATGATTTTCATTTACGATTAAAGACCTTAATCTCTCTCTGGCATTTGAAAGATGCCACTTTGATGTTCCTGTACTGATATTCATTTTTACTCCGATCTCTTCATGTGAATAGCCTTCGATGGCAAATAGCCTAAAAACCTCAGCCGATCTTCCCGGAATACGATCCAACAGACCAATTAAATCCTGGAATTCAAGTGGATCACTTTGAGGTACCTGGGCATGCTTTTCATCCGGCAATTCAAACTGAATAAAACGGATATAACTATTTTCTTTCTTATAATAATCCGCCATAGTATGGTAGATCAATCTCCTTATCCATCCTTCGAATGAACCTTCACTTCTGAACGTTCCGATTTTCTGGAAAACTTTTAAAAAGCCATCATTCAATATCAACAATGCTTTGTCTTCGTCTTTCGTATACTTCAGGCACATTGACATCATCACCGGAAAGTGTTGCTTATACAACTGCTCCTGACACTTGCGGTCATTACGTATGCATCCTTGTATGAGTTCAGCTTCTGACAAACTTCTTTATTTCTCTTCTCTCAGTTCGAGGTCATTGACACCCGAATGTCAGAAAATTATTAATGATTGATAATGTCTATTTTCTCATTGATCTTATCGACAAATTCATTGTATGCTGCTGGCATATTGTCATCCATCTGATCCAGCAACCAAAATCGATGTGTGGATCCTCGTTTTATTTCAAAATAAATCCCGCCCCAGTCACCGGCATCAGGCTGACCCTGGATGACGTTAGTTTCATTTAAAAGTGCCTCAGGAAAAAATGTATACAGATCATTTACCAACTGATATTTTTCATCAGACCACTGTGTCGTAAAATGACCGGGATAGAAAGTGTCACTGCCGGGATACATGTCTAATGTGTCTTCATAAAGCTTAAAATTATCCACTTTATAAATTTCTACACATCCTTCTCCGGCACATTCTCCGTAAAAATGACCGAATACTACATAATCAGGTAATGTTCCAAATCCACACACACCTATGGGGTCCTTTTTACAAGACACACTGCTAAATGTAATGATGGCAATGAACGCAATAATTAGATAATTCGACATTTTGATCTTGTTTATATTCATTTATTAAAATAACAAACCTGTCCTTAATTCAACTCTGCGATAACTGATCTTATCAGTGAATTTCAAACCACCAAAATCAAAGCCATCGGTTGTGAAGGTGGCATTTTGGATTTTATATTCCACACCTAGATAATAAGAAACATCACCACCGCCAAAACGCACACCAAATTCAGGGCTAAAGTGAAATCCCCCAACTGCTCTGGTTGTACCTCTTGATTCATCTTTCAGTGCTATTCCGTATCCAATCTTCAATGCATAATACGGACTGATCTTCTCAGGCGCTAAAAAGCCTCTTGCTTCTGCGTAAATGGGAATTATATTTCGTATCGAGTTGAAATCATGTGATTCTATCCCTGTACCTAAACCTACACCAATAAAACGGTTAAATCTATACCCCATTGCATGATGAATCCCGGCCCCACCACTGAATGAAACATTAATAAATCCTGAGCTATTCTGGTACCAGCCTTTTTCCCTGAAAGAATATGGTTTGGGTGTTCTGGCGTATGAATATTTAGGATCCAAAAGTCCATTGTCATCCGTCTTCTGCACGTCTTGCATCACTCGATGAATATCCTTTTTCAGAATCGTAATTTCGGCACCCGTCAACAATTTAAAGCCCATTCCACGTTCAAGATCCCATTTTAAAATTGTACCTGTCAGCCTGCTGCCATCTTTCAGCCAGACGATATCAATCACTTGTCTTTCGCTTGTCTGACTCAATAAACTGTTGCTTGAGCAAAACGCAATGATGAATATGGCAAAAGATAAAAGAGATTTCATGAGCATCAGTATTCAATACGTAAAAAATGCAGATATTTTATTCATGAACATTCACGACAGTCATGATCGATGATGCAGGTGTGCTTATATCAATCACCCGTTGTACGATCCCACCTAACGAATGTATTCGCACTATAACTTCGGTTTGTGCCGGCAATGTTTTTATACACACATAACAATCCATGCTGGCATCAAGATTACACACATCATTGAGTCGGCCTACAAATGAAACAAGGTTATTGTGGTGTCCTGTAGGATCATCTTCTATCGGGCTTGGATTCAAATCTGCTAACCAGGGATCAAGTTGATCTTTTACGCTCTGTACGTCAATGCCGATCAGATTGTCCTGTAATGATTCACACAGTGTGGAAGCGCTCTCCTTGCACGCAAAAGACACAAGAAACAATCCACAGATAACCGGTATTAAATTTTTCATATCCATTTTTTATACTAAAGGGAGTTCTCTCTCACCAACATCCTGAAAGAGAACTGCCCATTCCTCAATCCTTATTTTTCAATTGAAATCTTACTGATTTCCTTCAGATTACTTCTGTCTTTAGCATCAAACTGATACAGTCCATCTGAACCTACCACCATCACGAGATCACCCGGAGGAAGTACAATCACATCCCACCCAAAGAAACCGGATACTCTATCTAAAAGATGCGTATCAATTTTCTTATTGTCTGCGATATCAAAAGTTTTCAACCCGAATTTTCCTTCACACAGATATAGTGTATTGTCTACGATAGAAAGGCCGTGAGGATTATCCATCGGATATGATTTGATCAATGAAGGATTGTTGAGATTCGAAACATCGATGACATCGAGCTGATTGACAAAACCCTGGCAAGCATTTCCATCCCTCAATGTTACATAAGCAGTATTTCCGGAAACAGCAACAGGGTCGCAAGCTGTAGCATGACTGAAAGTTGATCTGAATTCCGGTGATTCAGGATTTGATATATCATATATCAGCAGTCCTGAATTTGAACCGATAAATAAATTCTTCGCCATTGGAAATAATGTTTCCACGCCCCATTGGACATCTAGCTGATTTTTCAACACAGGAAGTGCCTGCTTCACATCAAAGATTTTAATTTCAGCACCATCAATAGTGTAGAGGTAGTTATTTGTAGCTGTAAATCTTGCCATCGATCCTCCTGCCACAACATTACTGCTTATCGCAGTTGTAGCATTTATAGCTACACCAAAGAATTCACCATTCTTTACCATCATCAAATCTTCATTGAACCAGATACCTCTTCCCCAGTTGATGTCATTACAATCAATAGTAAGTTTAGTAGGCGTTGGAACATATTCAACAAGATAGCCCAGTTGATCATTGTAGGTATAAAAGCTTTGAAAAACATCATTTACACGACTTACTTCGACTGGTGCCGTTGGGTTCGAAATATCAATACCTACTAAATCCAGATAATTGTCCGCATAGAGGATATCATTATTGACTGCCATATCTAGTGTGCCCGGTAAATCAATGAAGCCGATATTAACAGGTGATTGAGGATTGGAGTTGTCGATAACATGAATTCCTTTGTTCATCTCATTGATGAGCAGATAACCTTTGTAGTAGAATATCTTTCCCGGAGATTCAAGTCCGCGTGCTGCTCCAAATGAGGCAGGGACTCTCATATCATCTATACGTTTGAAGACAGGTTCATAGCCAATATATTCTTCAGTACGTGTACAGCGATCTTGTTCGCAGCCACTCACCAGGAAAGAAGCCAGAAGGACTGCCAGAAATGAAAATTGGAATATTGATTTCATGATAGATTGATTGTTTGACCTTATAGACCTAGGGAGGAGTTTATTGGTTGGGTGAAGGGGTGATTTAGTTAGGCTTTTCTAAAGTTAACGAATGGAAGGGGAAAAAAGGTGGGGATTGATTGAAATTATGTGTATTCTCCTCAAAATCAATTGCTTAATTGTTTCCTTAAATACAATTGTATTTTCCTTAAACATATTTTGTAACAATCCTGATAATCACATTGTCCTCATTATCAATCATTTAATATTTTCCTTAAATACAATTGTGTTTTCCTAAAACATCAGGGTGTTTTCCTTAAATACAATTGTGTTTTCCTAAAACATCAGAATCTTTTCCTAAAATATCAGGATGTTTTAGGAAAACATTATTAAGCCTTAATCCACTTTCTGAAAGTTTTCACTTCTTCGCATAATGCACGCCCATCCCGTCCAACCGATCAAGATGCTGCTTAAGCCTCACTGAAAACTCATCCCAATTCTTGCGATCAACAGGTGTCCATAAAACTTCCGCTAAAGCAATAGCCCTTGGATAAGCCATATACTCTGCCTTCTCAGGCGAATCAATATATTCTGTCCAGAGATTTCCCTGAGCACCCAGGATATGCCTTGCTTCTGCTTCAGAAAGCTCTGCAGGCACAGGATCATAAGCGTAAACTTTATCCAGTGGCGTAAATCCACCGATAGCAAGAGGCTCTGTCTCACGGTCACCCTGATAGTGGTCAAAATAACAATAGCCTCCCGGAGTCATAATCGCATCATGACCTGCTTTAGCCGCATCTATCCCACCCTGAATCCCCCGCCACGACATGATCGTTGCATTAGGTGCGATGCCTCCTTCAAGGATTTCATCCCAACCGATGATGGTCTTCCCTTTTGCGTTAAGATATTTTTCAATGCGCTGGATAAAATAACTCTGCAATTCCTTTGAATTATTCAATCCTTCCTTTTTCATCAGGTCTTTACAAAAATCGCTTTGTTCCCAACTTGTCTTTACCACTTCATCTCCACCGATGTGTATATACCTGGAAGGAAATAATGTCAATACTTCATCAAGCACATTTTCCAGAAAAACAAATGTCGAATCCTCGGGACAAAACACATCCTTGAAGACTCCCCATGTCGTAGCCGTTTTAAATGGTCCGGCGCTACATGCCAATTCAGGATAAGCAGCCAGTGCTGCAAGACAATGTCCCGGCATTTCAATCTCAGGTATGATCGTCACAGCACGATCAGAGGCATAGCTGACAACATCTTTGATTTCCTCTTGTGTATAGTAACCGCCATATCGCGTGCCGTCATATCGAGGAGGCTTTTCACCAAAACGGCCGATGAGTGTCTCATCCCTGTAGGCGGCAACTTCCTGGAGCTTTGGATATTTTTTGATTTCAATACGCCAACCCTGGTCATCAGTGAGATGCCAATGAAAATAATTCATCTTATAATACGCCAACAGATCGATGTATTTCTTTACGAACTCTACAGGCATAAAATGCCGGCATACATCGAGGTGCATCCCACGATATGTAAACCGCGGGGCATCTGAAATATCAACTAAGGGAATTGACCAATGACGTTGAGAGCCTTTTGAATCGGGTACTGCATCCAGTCGCATGATTTGCCGAAGTGTCTGCATCGCATAGAAGACACCGAGTTCTGATCCGGCAACAATCAGAATACCTGAAGATTTTATTTTGAGATTATAGGATTCAATATTATAATTGTTATACACCAACGTTACTTTGATCAGATGAGATGAATCTTTTAGTGCAGATTTATCATGCAGATAAGGAAGAGCATATCCGCTTTTCCGTTGAAACAATTCATTGAAAACTTTGAACGGGTCAAAATGTGGGAAGTCCTTGATGTTGGTCAGAATTTTCATTTTCTCATCAATCACTAAAAAACCGGATCCGGCCTGCATCGTAGCCGGCAGAGGTGCAATCGCAAGGTTGCCTTCAATGGTTTCAGTTTGAGAAGAAGAAAGACTCGCACAACCAGGCAGCAAGAGAAGACTCAGGAGAAAGAGGATAGATAACGTAGAGATAAATGACTTCATATAGGGTCATGATTGTGAATGCGGCGATAAAATAATTGATCTTCGGTTTGATATTGATTTGAAATTACAAACTTCAAATAGCGGGAGTTTATACATTGTCTTCCAAAAAACATTATTTGATGAGTGTGATCGATATGGATTTGAAGTTACAAACTTCAAATAGCGAATGCTGCAAAAAATTGTTTCACCTCTGCCTTAGCCTTTACTTTCGCCTTCTTTTCACTTTTGATCGGCCAACAAATTCCAAAGCTTGTCTTTCAACCGATCAAGACCATATCCACTGACAGCAGAAATAAAAACCACATCAATATCCTCAGGCAAAGTAGGCCTCAGTAATTTTTGCATCTCTTCATCGATCATATCGCATTTTGTAATCGCGAGAAGTCTTGGCTTATCCAGCAATTCTTCATTATACATTTCCAGTTCGTGATACAGGACTTCAAAATCTTTTTTGATATCATCCGTATCGCATGGGATCATAAATAATAAAACAGCATTGCGTTCGATATGTCTGAGAAAGCGATGTCCTAATCCCTTCCCAAGATGAGCGTCTTCAATAATCCCGGGAATATCGGCAATGACAAATGAACGGTTGTCACGGTAAGCAACAAAGCCAAGATTAGGTGTAAGTGTCGTAAAAGGATAGGAAGCAATTTTAGGTTTTGCTGCAGAGACAGAAGCAAGTAAAGTTGACTTACCTGCATTTGGAAAACCAACTAATCCAACATCCGCGAGTATTTTTAATTCAAGTATACGCCATCCTTCCTGGAATGGTTCGCCGGGTTGTGCATATTGAGGAGTTTGATTTGTTGGAGATTTGAAATGATCATTTCCCCATCCTCCTCTGCCTCCAGGCATCAGGACAAATTCCTCCTGATCTTTTGTAATCTCAAAAATCACTTCACCAGTATCCGGATCTTTCGCAACCGTTCCGAGAGGTACTTCAAGAATCACATCTTCACCGGAAGGCCCACTTTTGAGTGTACCCATGCCAGGCTTACCATTTTCCGCAATGACGTGTTTTCTGTATTTGAGATGCAGAAGAGTCCAAAGTTGTGCATTGCCGCGACAGATGACATCACCACCACGGCCACCATCACCACCGTCGGGGCCGCCTTTGGCACTGACTTTATCCCGAAGGAAATGAGCTGACCCCGGGCCTCCTGCGCCGGACTTGCAATGGATCTTGACGTAATCAACAAAATTTTGTTCAGCCATCAGACGCGGAGACTATCGACTGCCTCGAGCAGGCAGGAGAATATTTCATCAATCGTACCGAGGCCTGAGATTTTAAATGCCTTTCCTCTTTTATCGTAGTAATTGTAAATAGGAGCTGTCTTCGACTGATATACCCGGAAACGATTCCTGATCACATCTTCATCGCCATCATCAGAGCGGTTGGAATCTTTACCTCTTTTCAAAATTCGATGCACGATCTCTTCTTCAGGCACTTCAAGAAGAATAAGGGCATCAATCTGCTGGTTCATTCCTGACATCAGGTGATCGAGTGCGTCTGCCTGAGGCTCAGTACGGGGAAATCCATCAAAAATGAATCCTTTAGCCTCGCTGTGTGCCAGCATCCTGTTACGAAGCATCCCGATAGTCACTTCATCCGGTACCAATTCGCCCCTGGACATAAACTCATGGGCCTGCTTACCCAGTTCAGTACCGTTTTCAATTTCGGATCTGAACATGTCACCGGTAGAAATATGGAACAAGCCATAGGTTTTCTCAAGCTTTGCAGCCTGCGTACCCTTGCCACTTCCGGGAGGACCAAACAGAATAAGATTGAGCATTTTGGATATTAAATATGTTGTACGAAGGGGGCTAAGATAGTGTTATAAAGGGAAAACGTAGTAACGAGCAACGAGTAACGATTAACGAGTAATGAGTAACGAGTAATGAGTAACGAGTTCAAAAACAGGGATGCCGGAATGAAGGATTCCAGATACCAGACTCCGGACACGTCATCTCCACTAAGACAGGTCCGAACCCACAAGCCACAGTCTCATTGATCATTGTGTTTTGCACATGGCCAATTGTCTATTGCCCTATCGTCAATAATTTGTAGGTGACTGTTGGTCTGTCTCCTATCTGAATATTCAGAAAATAAATCCCAGGCGTCAAATGAAGATTTTGGATCGAATAGGAAATGTTATTTGGAAAAGCAATCTCATCTTTGACAAGCTTGCCTGAGACATCAAATAGTTTCAAAGAAACTTTGTCGGTGATCATGCTGCTAAAACTAATATCAATACGGTCTGAAAATGGATTTGTAAGCACGTAATACACGATATCGGGATCTACATCACGACGGACTACAATAGTATCTGTGTAGAATCGATTATAATAATTCAGGTCTTGATTTTCATTAATAACATTCAGTCTGTAATAAATTACTTTCCTCAAACTTTTATCCACACGCATATACTCGTGCGGAAAAGTACTCACAATGCCTGCCGCAGTTTCTTCAAGAACGGGTGTGAATCCCAATCCTGTGTATGATCGCTCAAGGATAAATTTCTGACATTGATATTCCACCCCTGTTGACCACATGACAGTTACATCCTGATCTGCAGTATATGATGCATCGAATTTTGTAATTGTCGTTTGAAGTGGTCCTTCATATTTTGTGATTTCAAAATTATCAATCGCCAGACCTTTTGCCTGTCCTGCAAAATCTGATTTGAAAGTATACCTGAAACATACTCTTGCATTTCCAGCAAGGTTACTGATATCCTTCACATATTGTGTCCAGGCTGTGTGGACTCCGGTGAAATACGATTTGCCGATACCGAATGCAAGCGTCTGGATACTCAGATTCTTATAGTTATACCATCCCTGATCTTCATCGGAACCAAGCTGTTGCCATGATACTCCGGCGTCAGTTGAATATTCAATTTGAAAGCCATCATTCGGATTTTGAAAAGCATATTTTCCAAAAAATTTCAATTCATACAATTCTGGTTCGCTCATATCAAACATCGGTGTGTACAAATATGCTTCAGAACTATTCTGATATTGAACATCATTTATGCCGAGCACCCATGCAGTCGTACCACTTACTGTTCCATCTTTTCCGGGTATAGTAGAAACCCCGCTTTGAAATCCTGTTCCCTTAATTGTATTTGCTGCAAAGTGTTCCGGATGACTTTCAAAATCGCCTGAATAATTCACTTCATCTTTTTGATATGGCACACCCAGATACGGAAGAATAGAGATTGATTTAGTTGTCGTCAATGTTCCATTGATTGTAAGGGAGACTGCATATACTCCAGGAGTTGAATATGTATGATAAAAAACAGAATCGGTTTCAGAAGTATTATCACCTAATGCCCATTCAAATTTTTGCGCATTGACAGACTTAACGCCATCTACCAAAACAGGTTCACCTACATAGCCTATCGCTTGTACTTCAATAGCTGGTGAAGGTGCTGCAAAAATATCTGTTGTCATCAACCCTCTTCCATAAGTTGCTGCAAGCACCATTTTATCACTTTCGCGCATCAATAGCATATCTACTCTTACGAAGGGCATTCCACGTTTTGGATTCGTAGGTTCCCAGTGGGTAAAGTCACCATTGATATCATCAGTTGCCCAGATGCCTGCGTCTGTAGCTATCATCGCGTGATCGTGGTCAGCAGGATCAAAGATGGCCCATCGCACAGGAATGTCCGGCAGATCACCTTCGATCGCCGTCCAGTCTGCACCATCATTGTATGTAACCCAGACATTTTCAAGTGTAGCTCCATAATTGAACAGGCTGATCAGTGCATCACTTTCAGAAAGTTTATCCTTGTATATGCAGGACACATTTGCTGTGCCCGGAAGATCCGCGTAAACAGATCCCTGCGGATTGCCAACATTGGTGTTGTCTGTCCGTAAAACTAAACCTGATTGTCCACCAAAATATACACGATTGGGAACAAGTGGATCTGCTTTCACTGCAGTAACAACAATATTAAAACCTACTACATCAACCTTATCCAATACACCTGTCTTGACATCCCATCGGAAGAAATCGACATCATTGACTCCACTTTGATTCACCTGGCCATAAAGTATGTCAGCACGATCATCATATCCGGATCGGTTGATAAATTCTCCATCGACGGAAACGCCTGAGTCAAAACTTGACCCGCCATCTGTTGACAGTTTATAATTACCATATTGCGAAGAAACAATCTGAATATTGGGTTCATCCTGATCGATAAAACAAAATATCCCATCACCACCATACGCGATCTTCGAAGATGAGAGGCCCGGTTCAGAGATAATAAGCGAATTATTGTCTTGTGTACCACCCATTACGTAAGGCGAACCCGCATCAGGATGAATAGCTCCGGCATAAAACTGAGTGGTCACATAACCATAGCTTTTATCTGATACCGTGGTCCCATTGTCTTCACTCAACCAGATACCACCATCATTACCAAAAAAAATACGACCTGGCATAAGCGGATCAAAGGTGATGTTGTGATGATCGGGATGCATATCCGTCAGGATCGGTCTCCATGATGAACCCTGTTGATTTGATTCTGCAATACCAACACCGGCTGCAAGAATTCTCTGGCAATTATTCGGATCTGCTGCAATGTCAAGATCATACCAAGCCTGACCATATGTAAAAAAGATAGCAGGCTCAGCTTTAGATATCCAGTTCTCCCCACCATCATTTGTAACAAACGTGTTGGATGAAAAAGATCCGATCGCTCCGATCGCATAAAGAATATTCGGATCAGAAGGGCATATCGTAAATTCAACACGATTGACATTACCAGGAAAACCTGGCTTACTTTCGCCGATATCTGTCCAGTCATCAGCATCACCTGTTGTTGATTTGAAAATAGAATAATCATCAGAGGTATAGAAGGTCTGATTGGACGCATTGAATAATAGATCATGAAAATTATCACTGCTCGTTCCTGACAACCCAGCTCCTAAAACTTTATTCCATGTCTCGCCATCATCCTGACTTCGCATCAATCCATTTTCTGCAGTTGCTGCATAGATGTCACCATTCGTATGTACATAAATTTCATTTACCGTTTGGAAAACTGTATTAATGGTCGATGGAATCAGCGTCCATGTTGCACCATCATCTCTTGATCTGAAAATACCTGCTCCCTGTACATCGCTTGTATAACTTTCACCTGTTGAAACATAAATGACATCATGGTGATTTGGATCCTGTGCAATATCTGAAATGGAAATACTTTCAAAATAGAGACCCAGTTTGGTCCATTTTGGATTTGCCATTGTGATATCATCCGTTCGCCAAAGACCTCCGGATACTCCACCGACCCAGATACGATTTCGATTAGGATCTGATGCATCGATCATGATGGCTCTGGTCCTTCCTCCCCTATTGCTCGGACCTCGCTCGTACCAGTTGGGATTAGATATGCTTCCGGGCATTGATCTGCTATGTGAAGGATGTGCCAATCTTCTTTGTCCTTCATCTATAGCTTTGAATAATTTGTCATACGGAATAGTCCCCAGGTCCACATCAGAAGATGTGCGGATGTGATCTTCAATAGCGCCTTTGATATCTAGTTGCAGATTTTCTTCTTCTTCAATGCCATTCCTTACCTGATGATCATAGCGGAGATAAATCCCGAGGGAAACAAAGAGAACCGGGAATATGAGGAAGTAAAGTTTTCGCATTGGAAGAATTCAATACTGATTAAGCAGAATTTCAAAAGGACAAGCTAAGATAATGCTACCACATTAACAACTTATCAATTAAAATGGAATATAACTTGCAGTAAAAAATAAAAAATGGGTTGTCCATAGTTTCAAACTACTGACAACCCAGTTACTCTATGTCTGACGTTCGAGGTCAGAGACACTCGAACGTCTGGTTGCTTATTGCTTATTGCTTATTGCCCTGCTGTAAACAACTTATACGCTGTGGGCTTTTCTTCACCGATCTGCACACTCAATATATAGACTCCGGGAGGAAGACGTAAGCGATCCATTTCATAGTAGACAGAATGAGGGATGACTGAATCTTCTCTGACCAGCTTTCCGGATACATCAAATAATCTCATCGTTACTTCCTGATTAATGACACTGCTAAAGCTGATACCGATTCGATCCGCAAATGGATTTGGCAGAACAGCGTGAACAAGTTCAGGATCAACGTCCCTGCGCACTACAATAGGATCCGTATAAAATTCTTCATAATACCCGATAGCCGGATTATTATTAATGACTTTCAATCGGTAATAAATAACATTACGCAAGCTCTGATCGGGTGATGTATAATGCTGAGGGATTGTACTCACTATACCTAAGGCATTGACTTCATTTATCTGGGTAAAGCCAATACCTGTATAGGATCGTTCGAGGATAAATTTATGACATTGATATTCAATCCCCGTCGTCCAGTTAATGGTCACTTCCTGTGCACCAGTGTAATCAGCGGTAAAAGAAGTTACCGTTGTTTTCAATTCACCTTCATATTTACTCACTTCAAAATCATCTATGGCAAGACCCTGGGCCTGTTCGGAAGCATCTGATTTGAAAACATATCTGAAGCTAACTGTAGATTCACCTGTCAGAAAACTTACATCCTTCACATACTGTGCCCAACCAAGTTGTGCATTTGTGAAATAATCTTTACCCTCCGGGAAAGCACCATTAGCTATATTGGTGTTGTGATAATTATACCAATGCGGATCACCACTTGTCCCGAGCTGTTGCCATGAATCACCACCGTCGAGAGAATATTCAATCTGGAAACCATCATTGCGGTTTTCAACTGCATATTTTGTCCAGAATTTTAATTCATACAGACCTGATTGACTGAAGTCAAACATCGGTGTATAGAGATAAGCTTCTGTATTATTCAGATAGAGATTATCATTTGGTCCTAAGACCCATGCTTTTGAACCACTATTTACGCCATCCTTTCCTGGCTTTATTGAAGAACCAAGTTCAAACCCTGTGCCATTGACAAGATAACCTGCGAAGTGATCAGGAGAAGATTCAAAATCACCTGCATATCCTGTATCGCCGGTTTCATAAGGAGCATCGAGATATGGAAGGATAATAATTTGTTTTGTCTTGACGATCACCCCATTGATAGTAAGTGAAATCGTGTATGTTCCGGCTTGCGTGAATGTATGATTTACGATCGGTTCGCTTGATGTAGAATTATCGCCAAGGTCCCAATCAAGTGAATTGGCATTGACTGATTGTGAACCATCAATCACCACTGATTGGCCAACGTAGGCAACTGGTTTGCTGACGATGACTGCGGCTGCAGAAGAAAATACATCTGTTGTCATCATACCACGTCCATGTGTAGCTGCTAATACTACTTTATCAGTTTCACGTACCTGCAACATATACACACTTACATAGGGCATTCCATTATCAGGATTTGCCGGCTCCCAATGTGTGAGATCACCATCAACATCCTCTGTTGTCCAGATTCCTGCTTCCGTGGCAAGCATTACTCTGTCATGATTGGCCGGATCGAATATGGCCCATCGCACAGGCATATCAGGTAAGTCGCCTTCAATGGAATGCCATTCATCACCTGCGGTAGTGCTTAACCAGATATTCTTGAGCGTGGCTCCAAAATTAAACAAAGAGATAAGCATATCATTTGGCGTCTGCTTGTCCATATAAAAACAGGATACTGATGCAGTGCCCGGCAAGTCAGCAATAAGTTTTGCCTGAACAGGATTACCAACGTTTGCATTATCTACTTGCAATACCCTGCCGGATCCGCCACCGAAATAAATTCTATTGGCTACAAATGGATCTGCTTTGACAGCACTCACATTCAGCCCCTGACCTGTTACATTGACTTCTTCAACATTCCCTGATGCAATATCCCAGCGGAAAAAACCACCTGTATTAATCTGTCCATAAAGAATATTAGCATCGTCATCATAGCCTGACCTGTTGATAAATTCGCCATTGATAGAAGCACCAAATCCAAATTGATTTCCACCATCTGTTGAAAGACCATAATTCGCATTTTGTGAGGAGACAATCTGAATATCAGGTTCATTCTGATCTATAAAACAAAATATTCCATCACCACCCCATACAGATTTTGAGGGCGATAAACCAGGTTGAGATATTTGCAATGTATTATTATCCTGAGTACCTCCGAGAATATAAGGTGACCCTTCATCAGGATGAATAGCGCCGCAATAATATTGAGTTGTAACGTAACCTTTATTCTTCGTTAAAATGGTCTGACCGCCATTCTCACTCATCCAAATTCCACCATCATTTCCAAAAAATACACGTCCCGATTTTTTAGGATCAAATAAGATGAAATGTTGATCAACATGGAACTGACCATCTCCAATTGAAGCCCAGTTGATGCCCTGAAAAATCGATTCCTGCATACCAACACCACCCGCTAAAATCCGGCCGCAATTAAATGGATCAGCAGCAATATCAAGATCATACCATGCCTGTCCATTTGTAAAATCACCAAATCCACCAGGTGCCGGACGAGAAACCCACGAAGCTCCTCCATCGTTAGAAACATAAGTATTCGATGCAGCACTATTGACATTTCCCAATACATACATCACGTTAGGATCACTGGGACAAACATCAAATTCAACGATAGAAAGATCGTGTGGAAAACCAGGTTTCGATGTCCCTATATCTGTCCAACTTCCCCTGTCACCCGTAGTGGATTTAAATAATGAATTCGCATTTGATGCGTAGAAAGTCTGATTGGTCGTATTGTAATGGAAGTCATAAAAATTATTATTACTCGCACCTGATAATGAACTGCCTAAAACTTTTTCCCATGTACCACCACCATTTTTACTTCTCAAAAGTCCACCTACCTGCGTACCTGCATACACATCACCATTAGGAGCTACAAAGACCCGATGTATATTTGAAAAATTACTATTCTTTGTTGAAGGAAGCCATGACCATGTCTCACCATCATCAGTCGTTTTAAATATTCCTGCTCCTGAGATCGCATCCAGATTATTGTATCCCTCTCCTGTACCTACATAGATGACCTTGAGATCATTCGGATCCTGGGCAATAAAACCGATGGCGATATTGTCTAAATTGTACGCAAGCTGTTTCCACTTTGGATCAGGCTGAGAGATATCCTCAGTTCTCCAAAGACCTCCTCCAACTCCACCTACCCAAATACGATTTCGGGATGGATCACCCTCATCGATCATGATGGCCCTTGTTCTGCCGCCTACATTATTTGGGCCACGTTCATGCCAGATTGCATTGGTCTGGTCTTCATTGCGAGATCGTCCGGAGGTATGCAGTGCTGAACGTCGCTGCCCCTCTGCTACTGCATTGATGAGCTTATCGTAGGGTATGTAACCGAGGTCAACATCCGATGAGGTGAATTTATAATCATCAAGTGCACCTTTAAAATCTTCGAGTGCATTTTCGTTTTCATCTTCTCCATCTTCCTTAAGAAAATCATGCGCGGGCCAGAATTTATAGCCAACTGCAAGAATGGCGACAGAAAGGGTAATAAAGTAAAGTTTTCGCATCGAAAGTTATCTGGTCCTGTAATTAAATCTGACGTTCGAGGTCAGGGACACTCGAACGTCTAGTCCTTAATTTTGTCTCGCAAAGGCGCAAAGAAAATGGAGATTTCTTTATTTTGCTTATTGCATATTGTTAATTGCCCTTTGCCTATTGCTTATTGGTTACTGTCCTGCCGTCAACAACTTATACGCTGTTGGTTCTGCGTCTCCTATCTGGACACTCAGGATATAAATACCCGGCGGCAAACGTAATCCGTCCAGCTCATAGTAAACAGAATGAGGTGTGACAGTATCTTCCCGGACAAGTCTTCCTGATGTGTCAAACAACCGAAGAGAAATCTGTTGATCAATTACGCTACTGAAACTGACACCTATTTTATCCGTGAATGGATTCGGCAGAACATCATGCACGATATCCGGCTCAACATTTCTGCGCACGACTATGGTACCGCTGTAAAACTCATCATGGTAACCCAGATCAGGATTATCATTGATCACTTTTAATCGATAGAAAATAACGTTGCGCAAGCTTTGGTCAACTATTGTATAATGTTGAGCTATAGTAGTAATGCCACCTGTTGCACTCAATTGTCCTACTTCAGAAAAGCCAAATCCATTGTAGGATCGTTCAAGAATAAATTTCTGACACTGATATTCAAGACCTGTGGTCCAGTTTACTGTTATTTCCTGATCTCCTGTATAATCTGCGGTGAAAGTTGTGAGTGTTGTTTTTAATTCGCCATCATATTTACCTACTTCAAAATCATCAAGAGCTACTCCTTGTGCTTGTTCTTCCGCATCGGACCTGAACACAAATCTGAAGCTCACATGAGCCTCTCCGCCAAGAAAACTAATGTCTTTGACATATTGAGTCCAATTGAGCTGAACATTTGTAAAATAAGATTTGCCTTCAGGAAATGCCCCATCCGTAAGATTCGAATTGAGATAATTATACCATGCCGGATCAGATTTTGAACCAAGTTGCTGCCACGATGAACCTCCGTTAAGTGAATATTCAATCTGGAAACCATCATTACGATTTTGAATAGCATATTTTGTCCAGAATTTCAATTCGTACAATCCCGGATCTGAAAGATCATACATTGGCGTATAGAATTCAGCTCTTGTATTGTTAGCATACAGATTATCATTGATTCCTAAAACCCATGCTGCAGAACCACTGTGTGTACCGTCCTTTCCTGGTTTTATAGATGAACCACGTTGAAAACCTGTGCCTGCAGATGCGAAAGCTGCAAAGTGTTCGGGATTACTGTCAAAATCACCTGCATACCCCGATACACCAGGTTCGTATGGAGCAGGGAGATATGGCAGTATGGATATTTTCCTGGTCTGGGTTATACTTCCATTGATTGTAAGGGTTATGTTGTATATACCCGCATTAGTGTATGTGTGTGTGACAGATTCTTCTGATGATGAAGATGCATCGCCGAAATTCCATTCATACGATTGAGCATTGACAGACTGAGAACCATCGATAAGCAATGGCTGTCCCACATAGGCTATTGGTTGTGCGAGAATAACTGCAGCAGGTGAAGAAAAAACATCTGTTGTCATCAGGCCTCTGCCATGCGTAGCGGCAAGAACCACTTTATCACTTTCACGGAGCAACAACATATCAACTCTTACGAAAGGCATTCCATTACCAGGATTTGTAGGATCCCAGTGTGTCTGATCACCATTGATGTCGTCTGTAGTCCACACACCAGCATCTGTAGCGATCATAGCCCGGTCGTGATTAGCCGGATCGAAGATGGCCCATCTGACCGGGATGTCCGGAAGATCACCTTCGATTGAATTCCATTCGCCTCCTGCATTGTAGGATACCCAGACATTTTTTAAAGTAGCTCCATAGTTGAATAAACTGATAAGCATATCATTCGGTGTCTGCTTGTCCATATAAAAACAAGATACACTCGCTGTTCCCGGCAGATCTGCAACTACAGTCCCAGGAACTGATGTATTGGTTGTATTCGCATTGTCTACCCGAATAACTCTGCCGTTGGTGACGCCAAAGTATATCCTGTTGCTAACGAATGGATCTGCTTTGACTGCACTGACATCAAAATTATTTGTCCCGGCACCCGTTACTGTCACGAAGTCAGTGCTGCCGCCTATTCTCCATCGGAAAAATCCTCCACCATTAGTTTGCCCATACAGAATATTCGCATTGTCATCATATCCGGAACGATTGATAAAAGCGCCACCTACTGCCGAGCCATTGCCAAACTGCTTGCCTCCATCGGTTGACAAGCCATAATTACCACCTTGCGATGAAACGATCTGGATATCGGGTTCATTCTGATCGATAAAACAAAAGACACCATCACCTCCCCAAAGCACTCTGGCCGGAGATAATCCAGGTTCTTCCATTGCCATTGTATTATTGTCCTGTGTACCTCCTATGCAATAAGGAGAACCTGCATCAGGATGAATCGCACCACAATAAAATTGTGTAGAAACGTAACCTATATTTTTGTTTAAAATTAAGTTCCCACTGTTATTACTCATCCATACACCACCATCATCACCATAAAATACGCGACCTGGTTTCTTAGCATCGAATCGAATGTAATGATGATCCACATGTATCTGACCGTTAGCGATTCCCTGCCATGAGATACCAAAATTGGTCGACTCAAGCATACCTACTCCACCTGCCAACAGGCGTCCACAATTGAGTGGGTCAACAGCGATATCAAGATCATACCATGCCTGGCCATTTGTGAAATCGACGCCTGCACCACCCGGTTCAGATCTTGTCAACCATGAATCACCACCATCACTTGTTGAAAAAATATTTGAAGCAGAGCCGCCGATAGCGCCCAGGACATAAATTACATCCGGATCATTAGGGCAAACCGCCATTTCTATCCGGTTAAGATTTGTAGGAAAACCTGGCTTGCCGGTACCTATGCTGACCCAATCTCCACGATTACCTGTAGTGGATTTAAAAACAGAATTATCATTTGAAGTATAAAATGTCTGATTGGTCTCATTGAAAACAAAATCATGAAAATCATTGCTATTCGCCCCTGATAAACTGGTCCCTAATACCTTTTCCCAGGACTGTCCGCCATCCTTGCTCCTCAGTAATCCACCTGTAGATGTTGCAGCATAGATATCGCTGTTCTTAAAAACATAAACTTCATTCGTGTATTGAAAATTTGAATTTCGAGTGGAGGGTAAAAGTGTCCAGGTCTCTCCGTCATCAGTAGTTTTGAAAATACCGACGCCCTGGAAATCCCCTGTGTAGCTTTCGCCTGTACCAACATAAAGTGTGTTAAAATCATTAGGATCCTGGGCAATATCTGAAATGGATGTACTTTCTAAATAAATACCAATTTTCTTCCATTGCGGATCGTCCTGCGTGATATCTTCTGTTCTCCAAAGACCTCCGGATACCCCTCCGAGCCAAATACGATTACGGTTTGGATCCCGATCATCGACATGGATCGCTCTTGTTCTTCCTCCTACATTGCTGGGGCCTCTTTCGCGGAATATAGCATCCGTCAGGCTTCCGTCCAGGTGGTTACGGCCATCTGCAGCCTTAAGCCGTCTTTGCCCTTCCTGAATGGCATTGAATAATTTATTCCGGGGTATCGTACCAAGATCTACATCGGAGGAGGTAAAAATGTTATCCTCGAGTGCACCCCTGATGTCTTCCTTTTCATTTTCAGAGGCATTATTTTCTCCATATTCTTTAGTCCCCCATGGACGATTTGATAAAAATACGATGAGGAGTGCAACAAAAACAACAGGAGTAATGATGAAGTACAATTTACGCATAGGAAGGAACTTAAGGGATATCGAAATTATTCTGTTGACAACAATGAAGTCATAACTTTAATTCACCGCAAGGGCACTATGAACGTGCGGACTGAAAAATGACTGATAAAGGTAACGAAACCGACCAAAATATATTCTTGTTTTCTTCGGAATTGTCAGGCATTTGCCTTTGTTTTCAAGTCGTCATTTAAGATTATCTCTTTATCTGAAGGCAGCTATCCTGTTCACAAACATCCAATTGCCATCAAGATCGATATATCCCCCATCAGGAAATATCTTTAAAAAAATCCTGTCCAGGAATTTCAGATTGGCATCAATATCCGGCTGATATCTGCTTAACCTGTTGTAGAGAAGTAATCCATTCGGCTTTAACATTCCTTTCATAGAAATCAGTGCATCCATGGTCTGTAGCTCCGCAGGTATCCTGTCACCGACGAATACGTCTGCACAAATCATGTCGTACCGGCCCTGATGCCACTCGAGAAAGGAAGCTGCATCGGCTGTAAAAACGTCAATATTTATCTTTTTTGGTCGAAGCACATATTTCATCGCCATCTCGATGACAACTTCATCAATATCTACCGCAACGAAACTCAAATTCTTTTTAAATCTAGTGACCAGCATGTCGGGAATACTCCCCAATCCAAGGCCAAGTACCAGACAGGTTTCAATCTTATTCTGATCCCAATGAAGCCTCTCAAAGCTTATACGAAAATTTGAATAAAGGTCCTCGAAGCTGTATATAGCACCGTAGGTGATCAGTTTATAACGACCACGATGGTAGGTTACTTTTAGTTCGGGATTATAATCACTGGATCTGGTGGTCACGGGTAGTTCGACCACATGACTTAACCAACGTTTGAGGAGTGAGACATTACTCAAGTGGTCTGGCAGTCTTGGTTATTTCGAATACGTGCCTCAGGATATCCTCCTCCTCACTTGTCAGGTTCATTTCTCTTCTGGATATTACTTTTCGGGCGGTTTCAAGAGCATCTTCGAGGCGATGAGTGGTCAGTCCTGAAGCCCCACCCCAGGAAAAGGAAGGGATCACTTTTGGCGGGTAGCCTTCTCCAAAAATATTAGCGGCCACGCCTACAATGGTACCCGTATTAAACATAGTCTGGATACCTGCTTTGCTGTGATCGCCCATAACTGTCCCTAGATATTGAAGCCCTGTATCGCGCATAGTCTGACTATTAAAGTCCCACATACGTACATTCGAGTAGTTGTTTTTGAGGTTAGATACTGAAGTGCCAGCCCCCAGATTACACCACTCACCAATAATGGAATTACCAAGATACCCGTCATGAGCTTTATTTGAGTGACCGAGAATCACAACTTCTTTGATTTCACCACCGACACGGCAATCCGGGCCAATAGCGGATGGCCCATAAATTTTAGCTCCCATTTTGACTATTGTACCTTCTCCGATCGTGACCGGGCCACGGATGACAGCGCCTTCCATGATCTGGGCATTTTTTCCGATATAAATAGGCCCCGATTGGGCATTGAGAGTAGCACAAGTCACCTGGGCTCCTTCCTCAACGAATATATTGTCTAAAGCAAGAACCTGGTTGTGCGACGGGATAGACTGGCTTGTCCTTCCTTTTGTCACAAGATCATAATCATACTCAATGGTAGCTCTGAGATAGAGAAAAAGATCCCAGGGATAGGCAAGGTGAATAAAAGGCGTATCAGACAGATCCAGGCCAATTATTTCCTCAATAGATTCATCTCTGAAAAGATTTTCAAATTGAAGTCGGTTAAGGCGGGCAGCGATGAGATCACCCTCGTTCATGAGGGCTTCATTGGGTTCAAGCTGTTCGATAAGGCGAACCAGCCTGTCATTGGGCATGACGGCGCCATTGATGACGATGTTATCATCTTTCAGAATCATGGGGAACCGATCACTGAGGTAGTCGGAAGTGATATAGGAAGCTGTGCCGTTAAGTAGCTTTTCCCATCTTTCCCTGATGGTAAAAATACCCGTGCGAAGTTCGGCTACCGGCCTGGTATAGCTGAGGGGTAGCATCTGTTCCCGGGACTCGTCGTCGAAGAGGATGATGTTTCTCATAGTATGTACCGGTCAGAATCAAAAAAGCCCCAGAGTTTCCGGGGCTTTTTGACTATTCAGTTTCTTCTTTTTTCGCAAATTTAGTTTTTGCAAATTTCTTATTGAACTTATCAATTCGCCCTGCTGTGTCGATAAACTTCATTTTCCCTGTAAAGAAGGGGTGAGATTGGCTTGAAATTTCAAGCTTGACCAGGGGGTATTCCTTGCCGTCTTCCCATTTGATGGTATCTCTTGTCACTGCACATGACTTCGTCAGGAATGCAAAATCACAGGAAAAATCCTTGAACACAACATACCTGTAATTAGATGGATGAATATCTTTTTTCATGACGATTTTTGATAATGGACGGCAAAGGTATGGCTATTTTGAAAATATTGCAAGATGTGAATCATAATAATTTGAGAATAAATGTAGGCGAAGGAGGAGAAGGAGGAGGAGAAGGAGAAGGAGAAGGAGAAGGAGAAGGAGAAGGAGAAGGAGAAGGAGAAGGAGAAGGAGAAGGAGAAGGAGAAGGAGAAGGCGGAGGAGAAGGCGGAGGAGAAGGCGGAGGAGAAGGCGGAGGAGAAGGCGGAGGAGAAGGCGGAGGAGAAGGAGAAGGCGAAGGAGAAGGCGGAGGAGAAGGCGAAGGAGAAGGCGGAGGAGAAGGAGAAGGAGAAGGCGGAGGAGAAGGCGGAGGAGAAGGAGGAGGAGAAGGAGAGGGCGAAGGAGAAGGCGGAGGAGAAGGCGGAGGAGGAGGAGAAGGAGAAGGCGGAGGAAGTGATTGAATCGGAAGGCTCTTGTTTTTTAACCGTTTTTTTAAGGTTAAACCGGATGTGGCTTTGTCAATCCTTTAAAATTCCTTGCGACTATTTATGGGTTATAATCCAGTCCAGGAAAGAAAGCATCCCTGAAATAGCTGATTTCCGGTGTCGAGCCAGGAGTCCCCAGGATGGCAATGATGTCGAATCTGATCTCCCATTCGTGGCCGATAGCTCGCATATAGGCCAATGCAGCATCGATGACCAGGCGTTGTTTTCGTTTGTTGACCATTTCTTCCGGGAGGCCAAAATCTGCGTACGCCCTGGTTTTTACTTCAATAAATACGAGGATTTGATTTTCCATGGCGATCAGGTCGATTTCGGCTCTTTTATATCGCCAGTTTTGATCCAGAATTTTAAAACCTGTCGAAATCAGATAATCACGGGCTACTAATTCTCCCCATTTGCCATGTTCTTGTTGGATGGTCATGCGAGAGAGAAAGAGGAGTGAGAAGAGTGAGAGAAGTGAGAGAAGTGAGAGAAGTGAGAAGGATACATGAGATTCAGATGTTTAAGGCAAATTAAAGGATTTGGCCATAAAATCGTTCCAATTGCATTTGAAATAATTGAGTTAAGTTTTCACTATATCAGGGCAAGCAACAATGAAATAATACCACTGATTATGACCAGAAAATTAGCCTAAATCTGGGCCAGAATATGCATCGGACTTCCACTTATAACTACTTGTATTATCAGGGAGTTATGACCTCGTGGCACGACTAGTGGTGGCACGACTAGTCGTGCCACGATACCAGAGGTGTAAATCCGTTCGCCCCGTTTTCCGAAAATTGCCTTGTTTTACACCTTCAAAATTTATATGACCAGACAAACTGTAGGATTATGATGGATTCACTTATTGCCCGATTTATGGATCAGCTGGAAGAAGCTGTTGAAATAGGAAGAAATGCTGTCATCCGACCCTCTAAAGCAGATGTCCACAATATCTACGTTGCAGGGCTTGGAGGATCAGGCATCGGAGCTGATTTTGTGGCCGCATTTATAGGGGACACATGCAAAGTCCCTTATATCGTCAAAAAAGGCTACTCCGTTCCGGCATATGTCGGACCTAATACGCTCGCCATCGCAAGTTCATACAGTGGAAATACAGAAGAAACTTTGATCTCCTACGATAAGATCAAATCTTCAGGAGCGCGGATCATATGCGTCGCGTCAGGTGGAAAAATTATTGAAAAGGCCAAGGCCGATGGTTATGATTATATCCAGGTTCCCGGTGATTGGCCTTCACCAAGAGCATGTCTCGGATATTCATTGACTGCTCAACTATGGATACTTCATCACCTGGGCTACATCTCAGAACAGCCCATCAGAGAAATTCAATCATCGATCACACTGCTTCGGAAAGAATCTGATCAAATACATGAAGAAGCTAAGAAAATAGCAGCACGTCTATTTCAACACATACCTGTCATCTATATTGAAGACCGGATGGAACCTGTGGCCGTACGTCTTCGTCAGCAAATCAATGAAAACAGTAAAGCCCTTTGCTGGCATCATGTCGTCCCCGAAATGAATCACAATGAATTAGTGGGATGGACAGAAAAGAATTCAAGTCTCGCGGTTCTTTATTTGCGCAATGAAGATGACTATTCACGCAATTCACTTCGGATGGATATCAATAAAACGATCATCGGTAAATATGCAGATGATATCATTGAAGTGCATTCGAAAGGAAAGACAATGATCGAACGTGCAATGTATCTTGTACATCTGGGAGATTGGGTATCATGGTATCTGTCTCAACTGCGTGGAAAAGATGCGCTTGAAGTGAATGTGATTGATTTCCTGAAAGGTGAGTTAGGAAAAGTGAAGTGAGTGACGAGTAACGAGTGACGATTAACGATTGATGATTGATGATTGACGAGTGGCGAAAGTTAAAGCAAACTAGTGACGATTTTTAGATTTACTTTACCTATTGCCCTTTGCCTATTGCTTATTGCTTGTTGCCTATTGAAATTGTACTTTTGCAGTTCAGAATTAAACCATAGAACATATGCCATTGCTTGAAGGGAAAGTCGCTATTGTCACAGGAGGTTCCAGGGGGATCGGAAGAGCTATTGTAGATGCCTTTGCAGCAGAAGGAGCTTCAGTTGCTTTTACATATCTGTCATCAAGGGAAAAAGCAGAAGCTATAGCTGCAGAATGGCAGGCCAAAGGATCTAATGTGATCGCTTGTTATTCTGATGCAAGTTCGTATGTGCATGCAGAGTCGCTTGTTCCTTCTGTCCTCGAACAATTCGGCCGTATTGATATCCTTGTCAATAATGCAGGCATCACAAATGATACACTCATGCTCCGCATGGATGAAGAGCAATGGGACAGTGTAATTGATACTAATCTCAAATCCGTATTTAACATGACGAAACAATGCATCAAGGTGATGCTTCGTCAGAAATCAGGTTCGCTGATTCACATGAGTTCTGTCGTGGGTATTTTTGGAAATGCGGGCCAGGCAAATTATGCTGCATCTAAAGCCGGTATTATTGGTTTTAGTAAATCAATAGCAAAAGAAGTCGGTTCTCGCAATATCAGAAGTAATGTCATCGCACCCGGATTTATCGAATCTGATATGACAGACGAACTCGATGAAAATATGCGCAAAGCATTTTTAGCAAATGTTCCTCTCAAAAGATTTGGCCAGGCAATGGAAGTCGCCAGCTTAGCCGTATTTCTCGCATCTGAAATGTCAAGCTATATAACGGGTCAAACGATCAGTGTGTGTGGCGGATTGAATACTTGATTATGAAAATTGTCATTGCACTGATTATTGCGGCTTCCCTTTTGATATCCTGTAGCCCTAAGGTGCAGATGCATTTAGCTAACCAGGCCGATGTCCGATTATTACCCCGGTCCGCGAAGCCAGAGCCAAAAATAAGTCCATGCTACGAACCTCTTTCGTATGTCGCTCATCCGGAGTTGATGCCGATGAAATACATCCGCGTGAATTTTCATTTTATGAATTCTACTGATGGCAGGTACAATATGCCAAAAGAAGAAGTGACCCGCTATGCTTATGAATGGATAAACGTAGTGAACAGCAATCTTGAACATAATATGAAAATGTTTTTACCGGCCGGTAATAAAACACCTGCTCTGCCTATACCTTATCGATATGTTATTTCTCCTGATCTCACTGTAAAAGGAGACAGTGGTGTTTATTATCATATCAACGATACATTGTGTTACGCTGTGAAGACGGGGCGTGAAAGAAATATAAGTGATAAGCGCATCATACAGCGATATGCCATCAGAGATGACTCGGTGATGAATATTTTTGTGCAAACACATCAACTTGATAGTATAAAATCGCCTACATACCGACCCGATGCATCAGGTATTTCATTAGGCAGTTCGGTTAAAATATTTGGCCGTTGGTTTGAACGCCCTAATGTGTGGGGCTTGCGCGGTATCACGAATCATGAATTAGGTCATTCGCTTGGGCTTTCGCATACATGGTTAGGATTCGATGGATGTGATGACACACCCGAGCATCCCAATTGCTGGAACAAAACCGATCATCCTCCTTGCGATACACTTTATTCTGACAACATGATGGATTACAACGCACATATGGCTGCATTGACTCCCTGCCAGATAGGTAAGATTCTGCTCAACATGGCCAGGATCGGTTCCATCCAGCGTAGTGTAATTGAGCCACGGTGGTGTCATCTTGATACATCCTCAACGATTACGATAATGGATAGCATAAGATGGGAAGGTAGTGCTGATCTCGAAGGAAATGTAATCATCAATTCAGGTGCGATTCTTGAGGTCGGTTGTCGTATATCACTTCCGGCTGGAGCTACCATTAAAATAAATCCGGGTGGCAAACTCGTCGTATTGTCAACAGGAAAAATTCATAACGCATGTGGAGAAACCTGGGGTGGAATAATGCTGGTGAAAGAAAAAAAGAATTCAGGTGCCCTTTATTTGATGGAAGGCGCTCAGATTGAAAACACTCCGGAACCGCTCGCCCCCACACCATGAAATGGACAAGATATGTCTTCTTCATTTTCTGGGCAGTGACATTGCTCTCTTATATTCCTTCGATTGGAGCAGGTTTTGTTTATGATTTTTTAGGCTGGCAAAAAGAATATAATCGCGGGTCATTTGGTGACATCATCAATTGTTTCGGTTATCATGGCAACCATCAGTTTCTTCATTTCGTATTTTATAGTTTTTATAAACTATTTGCTACACAGGGCCTTCCCTGGTATTTCTTTTTTTGTACACTGCATACGATCAATGGGTATTTGTTTTACCTATTGATTTTACGAGTTATCAGACAGTGGGGAGGAACTGTATCTCCTGTATTAGCCGTATTGGGTGCTTTAGCATTTTTATTCCACCCGTACAGTGTCGAACCTGTAGTATGGAGAGTATGTGTTCATTATATGCTTTCCAGCATTGAGATCATGCTCATCTTTATTTTATTCCTGAGATATACGGAATCGGGTGAACGTAAAATGATACTCTTTGGAGGCATTGTTTTTGTGTTATCATTATTTACGTTGGAGCTTTCATTAATCACTCCATTGGCTGTTACGTTTTGTGGTTTCATTACCTATTTACTGGCCGACGAAAAAAAGAAAATACTGAAATCAGGAATTATGTATTCGGGTATGCTTTGGCTGTTGACGATCGGCTATCTGATACTGAATAAACTGACACTTGGGAGTATCGTCGGACATTATGGTGAAAAGGTGCATTTGCATTTTGACCTGATTTCGATTGTGTCCACCGAAATGAAATACCTGTTTAAGCACATTTTTTATGCGAGATTCTATTCATATAAAACCAAAGCTCTATTATTTGATCAGTTCCTTTCCTATCCTGAAGTCACTTTCTTTTTCCTGACTGTATTGTTGTCTGTCTTTATTCTTTATTTAATAAAAGCAAGGCGACTTGCAGCAAAATGGAGTGTTGCTTTCTTTGGTCTCTTTGCTTCATTTCTTTATGTTTTGCCGGTTGCAAATATTTATTTTTTCCACCTTCAGATCGGCATGAATGACAGGTATAGTTATATCCCCATGGCCTTTTTGGTTCTGGCATTTGTGGCTATAGTATCAAAATTTCCACGATGGCTGAGTTATTCTTTGTTCGGCATCATGCTTCTGGTTAATCTTTATTATCAACAAAAAACCTTAAAATACTGGCATGAATCCACAGATGTTTTGACTGCTTTGAAAAAGAATTTTGTGTGGAATGACACACCTTATGTTTTTATACTTAATAGCCCTGACAATATGGGCGGAATAGTGATGACTTCAATCATCAATGAACCATCGGGGATTGCAGAATTAATAAATTACCAGACGCCGCATCCTTTTACCGGGAAGATGTTTGATATATTTCAATACAATATGACATCACCTAATGATGGTGTGAAAGTGGAACAAACAGGTCCGATGCAGTTGAAAGTGACATTCAGTCAATGGGGTAATTGGTGGCACAGGAACGGAATAGGAGCAGGAAGTTATGAGAACGAATATTATAAAGCCGATTTGCTGGATTATCCATACCAGGTGACTTTTAAACAATTTCCTGAGGGGAGTGTCATTTTATATCAGGATGGGAAGGAATGGAAGCAGTTCGATATGAAAAAGGGTTAAACGGAGGAAAGGCAGAAAAGGTAGAAAAGGCAGAAAAGGCGGAAGAGGTAGAAAAGGCAGAAAAGGCGGAAGAGGTAGAAAAGGCAGAAAAGGCAGAAAAGGCAGAAAAGGCAGAAAAGGCGGAAGAGGTAGAAAAGGCAGAAAAGGCGGAAGAGGTAGAAAATGCGTAAGAGGTAGAAAATGCGTAAGAGGTAGAAAATGCGTAAGAGGATTGTAATTTATATTCCTGACCCAACCTGAACGTATTATAGCACCGTCTATGAAGGGATACTCTCAACCAAATAATTTTGAGTGCTATGCGTTCCTAATAAATCGACGTTAAAACGGCAAGTAGTCAATATTTGAATGGAATATGTATATTTAAATTCTCATTAATAATAACGATATGAAGACATCCTACCTGTTTCCTGTCATCCTGTTTGGTGCCATTTGTTTCCTTCCTTCCTGCGAAAGCGATAAAGTCGTCACGACGACAGAATATTATTCGCCCGCAGAATATGAATTATTATCGAAAACATTAAATCTGCCTTCAACTCCATTTTCATATAACCAATTCACATTTGAGAACAACAAAGCAGATGCAGTAGCTACTCTCGGACGTGTATTATTTTATGACAAAAATTTGTCCAGCGACAATTCAGTTTCCTGTGCTTCCTGTCATAAGCAGCAACTAGGCTTTGCGGATGACAGATCTTTCAGCAAGGGTATTGAAAACCGGAGCACGGCCAGGAATACACTTTCATTGGGCGCTTTCAGAAGCTTTGGTGATTACAGCTCAGATCCTCAAACAAGTCTGTTCTGGGACGGCAGGGTAAAGACCCTGCATGATCAAATGATCCAGACGATCAGGAATCCAAATGAAATGGGCCTTGAAATGAGTGATGTCGTCGCTAAGATTAAGGACCTTGATTATTATAAAATACTTGCCCAAAAAGCATTTTTCGATGAGAATCTGAATGAAGAACTTGTGCTCTTTGCACTTGAAAGCTTCATGACATCTATCAATTCCAACCATTCAAAATTCGACGTAATTGGAAGTAATAATCCTATGGGTATGGATGGAACGCCCTGGCCAGGTTTCAGTGATCAGGAAAATTTAGGTAAAAATATTTTTATTGCCAACTGTATGACATGTCATAGTCAGGGGCTAAATACATTTTTTTCAAATACAACACTTCGTAGTGCAAATAATGGCCTTGAATTGAACTATGCAGATAAAGGAGAAGGCGACCATAATCCATCTCCTGAAGCCATCGCTATCTTTAAGATTCCTGGTCTGCGGAATATTGCAGTGACAGCTCCTTATATGCATGATGGACGTTTTGCATCACTTGAAGCCGTTGTTGATTTTTACAGTACCGGCATTCAGGACCATCCGAATCTGAATCCTTTACTAAAAGATGCAGATGGCCATCCGAAGAAATTCAATTTTACCGGCGCTGAGAAAGATGCTCTTGTACAGTTCCTGAATACACTGACGGATAATACAATGAGGAATGAAGAGAAGTGGTCGGATCCGTTCTTATAGTGAATAGTGAATAGTGAATAGTGAATAGTGAGTGAGTATGAGTAGTGAGTAGTGAATAATTGAACTTTCATTATTCAATAGTTTACTTCATTAGTCCTGTGAGCATTTTGAAGGTATCTACAATCAGTATTCCTGTGACTTGCAATCCTGATTCATTACAATAATTTAAAGCTAAAGCTATATCGAAGGCAGTATCAACTTCGATTACTGATCCACGGGCAATTTCAAAATATCGTTGTCGCTCAGTCTTCGAACGCCTTGAGGCGCCTTCAGCAATATTCAGATGAATCGAAAGGCCAGCCCTGCGTATCTGAGAAATGATCCCAAATTTTTCTTCATCAGGAAACTGCTTAGTTACCTTATAACAGTTTAAAACCAATGCTCTAGATGTCTTAAATACTTCAAGTTTGGTATGATTTAAATTTAAAAACATAATTAATTATTTTAAAGGTGAATTAAAGAGTACTAAGGATAATGTCTTGAACTGCCCATATTGTGACCACTTAAATGAAATTATTTGAGCTTTTCAGCAAAAAATCCATTCTCAGACCTAAATTGGCCCCAGGTTTCACGTACTATTCACTATTGACTACTCACTATTCACTCATCAGATGAACTCCCAATACACCCGCGGTATCCTCATGACTGTCCTCGCGGCCATCGTCTGGAGCACTGGTGGTGTGCTTGTGAAATTGATCTCTCTCGATGCATTCACCATTCTTTTCTTTCGCAGCTTGTATGCAGGGATATTTTTCTTAATTGTTTTTCGAAGTGAAGCGTTGAAATTTGACAGCCGGGTTTTGATCGTGAGTCTTTGCTACGCGCCTCTTTTGATTTGTTTTGTATGTGCGACGAAGATGACGACGGCGGCTAATGCTATTTTTCTTCAATATATTTCACCGGCTGTTGTATTATTTGTGGAACCGCGATTGTTGAAAACAAAAATGCTGAATTACAATATCATTACAGTCATTGTATGCACATTCGGGCTTTCATTTTTCCTGTTTGGACAAAATGGTGTTCATCATTGGTTGGGAGATGGATTGGCGCTGTTGTCAGGATTCTTTTCTGCGGCGCTAATATTATCACTTAAGGTGAGTAACAAGTCACAACAGATGAGTGGAATCCTGCTAGGTAATATTTGGGTCGTTCTGATAACACTACCATGGTTTTTAAAATCAACACATCCATCGCTGAATGAAAATCTCATGTTGGCCTTTCTCGGATTTATACAAATCGGATTAGGATATTTATTGTTCACTTATGGCCAACGAAGAATTCCGGCAATCGAGAGTTCATTGATTGCACTTCTTGAACCCATCCTGAATCCGATATGGGTGCTGATCGGATATCATGAGATGCCATCTCTTTGGTCGTGGATTGGCGGAAGTATAATTATCTTAACATTATTCGCCAGAATGCTTTATTTAAAATATTCAAATAAGGTGTCACTTCTATAGCTCAAGAATCAAGGTGAAATAAACAATTTTAGTAATTAAGGTAATTCTTACGTGTGTAAATTTTTATCTTTTTATGATTAAAAAATATTTGGCCTATACATTGCGAAAACTTGGATTAGCCGGTGTATCTGATCATCTCAGATATCAATTGATGCGATTGATCAATCAAAAAGAAAACAATACATTTAAAAAAATCAATCCTTTAGTATCCCTGCCACCTGACTACCTGATGTACGAATCATTCCAAATGAATTATCATAAATACTATGCAGGAGGCCATGAGGATGCACAATGGATTATTTCTTTAGCCAAACCCTATTCGAAACTCCTGGGAATAAAAATATTGGACTGGGGATGTGGCCCTGCCAGAATACTACGCCATTTTCCTTCTCTTCTGCGGGCAGAAAATGAATATTACGGAACAGATTATAATCCTGCAACTATACATTGGTGTCAACAAAACATATCCGGAATTACATTCTCCTTAAATAATCTCTATCCACCTCTTCCGTATCCTGATCAGTCTTTCAGTTTCATTTATGGTGTTTCTGTTCTCACTCACCTCTCAAAAGAAGGTCAGAAATTGTGGAGCGATGAATTATATAGAATCACAACTCATGATGGAATTGTCATCCTTACAACGCATGGTGATGCATTTATTGAAAAATTAACACCCCAAGAAGCCATGACGTACCAAAATCAGGACCTCATATCAAGAAGGTATGGTAAAGAAGGACATCGAACATATGGGACATTTCATCCTCCTTCATTCATTAGGAATATATTTGAGGCGGCAGGATTTAAAATTACTCAGCATATCCAGGGCTCTAAGATCAATGAAAACTATATTTCCCAGGATGTATGGATACTGAGAAAATAACCCATTTCATATAGGTCTTTCCGACTTCCAAAATCCAATACACTATCTTACTTCGTATATCTGTTTCAAACTCAGCACAATGAAAAAAAGTATCATTTATGCCCTATTGTTTATTCTCCTGGGGGCGGCAATAGCCTTTATTGTCATCAGAAACGAAAAGAAGGAAGAGGAAGTACTCCCAATAAAGGAAAGAACCGGAATCCTCTCATCGAGTGAAGAATATAAAGCCACCAAACAAAAAGCAGATGATCTGGTGGCCAAAATAAAATCGGATCCTGAGAATATCAAACCCAAATTAGAATTAGCCTCATTATATATTCAGGAAGGCCGGATCACCGGGGATCATATGTACTATGACGCTGCAGCCATGAAACTGGCGAATGCTGTTCTGAAAACAGATTCTACAAATTTCGAAGCAAATGTCTTTAAAGGGACCATCTATCTATCGGAGCACCATTTTGCAGATGGATTGGCTGTCGCTGAAAAAATCAGAAAACTGAACCCTAACAATGCATTCGTATATGGGATGTTGGTGGATGCAAATGTTGAACTGGGCAAATATGATGATGCCGTGGCGAATTCCGATAAAATGATTTCAATCAGGCCTGACATTCGATCCTACTCACGTGTATCATATCTAAGGGAAATATTTGGAGATTATCCGGGTGCTATAGAAGCCATGAAACTTGCTGTCAGCGCAGGTCCTCAGGGAGATGAAGGAACAGAATGGGCAAGAGTTCATCTTGGCCAATTGTATGAGAATACCGGCGATTTACAAAATGCAGAGATGCAATACACCATAGCCTCACAGGAGCGTCCTAACTATGCATATGCATTGGCCGGTCTTGGCAGAATATCCAGAGCAACAGGTTACTACGATGAAGCTATTAAGTACTATCAACATGCGGATTCACTCGTCAATGATTACTCTCTCAAGGATGAGCTTACGGATCTATATGCTTTGAATGGTCAAAAACAAAAATCTGAGGCTAGTGCTAAGCAGGTTGTTGATATGCTGATGAAGGATGCACAAAGTGGAATAACGGATCAGAATATTGGTCACTATGCTGATCGTGAACTGGCCTATGCTTATCTGAAAACAAATCAACCTGACAAAGCACTCGAACATGCGATGATGGAATACAATCGCCGGCCTGACAATATTGATGTCAATGAAACACTAGCCTGGGTGTATTACAAAAAAGATGATCTCAATTACGCCAAAAAATATATTGAAGTTGCGATGAAAACAGGCAGTAAGAATCCAACTTTGCTGTGCAGAGCCGGATTGATCTACGGCAAGAGTGGTGACGCTGCAAAAGGAAAAGAGTTGATTACAGCAGCACTTGACAAAAATCCGGGTATCAATGAGCAATTGAAAAGAGAAGCGCAAAAATTTGTGGACGGCAAATAAGTACTGCTTTTAGCCCCGTCGATTTCTGCGAAATCTATCCCCTATGCTTCGACTTGCAATGCTCAACCTTTTGCTACAGCTCAGCAACCAGGGGATTAAGAACCAATTTCAATTGTATTATAATCATGATTCAGTTATGGCATTTAAAAGATATTTTTTGTTTTTTAATATCCACAGAATAGGTGTTTTACAATTTCTATTGTTTTGTGCCTTTTTCATATTTAGTAATTCCGCCTCAGCGCACGCCATTAATTTTAGATTGGAAAATGCGCCGGTCAATGATGTGGTGATGTTTTATTTGAAGCTTGGTTACAAACATATCGTACCGGAAGGTTTTGATCATATTTTGTTTGTCGTTGGATTATGTCTTCTGAGTACACGTATTAAAACGATTCTCTGGCAGGCTACAGCATTTACGGTAGCGCATTCGATTACGCTTGCACTTTCGATGAAGAGTATCATTGTGGCTCCGAGTTCTGTTGTCGAGCCGATCATTGCACTTTCGATTCTTTTTGTGGCTGTTGAAAATATAGTGATCAGCGAGTTGAAACCGTGGCGAATAGTGATTGTGTTTCTATTCGGACTGATACACGGGATGGGTTTCGCGAGTGCATTGAATGAAATAGGTTTACCGAGGAATGCATTTCTGACATCGATACTTTCGTTTAATGTCGGGGTTGAGCTTGGTCAGATATCTGTGATACTCATTGTATTTGCAACGGTGATCCATTTTTTTGGAGATAAGCCCTGGTACAGGAAGAGTGTTGTATATCCGTTGTCAATAATGATTGCGTGTATAGCTGCTTATTGGACGGTGCAGCGGATATTTCTATGAGGACGAAGACTTACTTGATTCAGGAGAAGCAAAAAAAGAGGACGCAGATAAAATAGGATCTGGTTATGATTTTTTAAGATTTGTTTTTCATGCACAAATAGCTTTCAAATAGATAGGGATTTCTTTTGCGGAAATTTGCACAATTAGCGGAAAAAAAGGAACGCAGATTATCATGATTTTCATGATTGATCATGATTAATATCAATTTTAAATAATGTCTCCTTTTTTAGGACGCAGATAAGATAAGATTGGGTTATGATTAATTAAGATTAATAATGGTTACTCGTTATTCGTTATTTTTTATTGTCTATCCTGTTTGGAAAAGACTTTTCTTAATAGATCTGTAGTCCGTTGTGATTGATCGCCGCGGATTTTTGCTTCCTTGACCTGGATAAGGCTGAATAAACCATCGAGTGCTTTTTGATTGACATGATCATCAAGAGCTGGGTTTGCTTTTCTGACGAAGGGGATATTGTTGTATGCAGTGATGACGGATCTCCAATACGTACGCGCGTTGACTTCGTCGAGGGCGGATTGGATGACAGGTAAAAAAGCGTTGTAGAGATTTGTACGTGTCTGTGTTTCGAGATAACGGGTAGCTGCATCTTTTTCGCCCAGCAGAATATTCATGGCATCTTTTATCGTCAGTGATGTGATCGCATCTACAAATATTGGTGTTGCTTTTTTCGCAGCAAGTTCAGCGGCTTTATTCATCTTGTCGATGAGCTGCTTGTCTACATCCTGAAAACCGGGGACCATTTTTACTTTGTCAATAATGGTCTGCGCTTCCTGAGGTATGAGGATCTTGTACGGACTCTCCAGATATCCTTTGTCAGCTGACAGCTTATCGACAGCTTCATTGACACCAAACTCTAAGGCTTGCTTCAAACCTGAACCAATTTCATCATCGGGTGAAGAGATTACGCCCTGTGCTTTCTTAAGTAAGTCTTTGAATTGAGCATGGCCTGAGGTGGGCACAATCATCAGTGTGAAGAGTAAACAACTAACGAATAGCAGGCTTTGGATCTTTGAGATATTCATCATGCAGCTAATAACGTAAAAAATGAGGTTTCGGCACAGTCGGGGGGTGAAATTAACGGGATATTAACCAAGCCGTCTATTTGCCCCTTTATCCCCTGAAGGGGCCTTCTCTTCGTGAGTTCTGACCATAAGTTATCGTGGCACGACTAGTGGTGGCACGACTAGTCGTGCCACGATGGTCTAACTGCCTGATATTGCACGTAGTTATAAGTGGAGGAACGATCCATTAAAATGCACTCATAATGGCACCATTTAAACGACCATTTCAATGACTTTTTTTCAAGGAATCCACCTGATAGAATTGATGAAAAAGGATTATTAAAGGCGAATTATTTAAACATTTTCTTAGAAACCAATCAGCGTGACATCAAAAATCAGAACAGAATTGGCTGGTATTCCTTGTCTGGGTGATTCACCATAGCCAAGACCGGAAGGAATATAAAATGTCGCTACCCCACCCTTTCCCAGAAGTGCAATTCCTTCTTTCATTCCTTCGATCAAATTACCTAAAGGGAATGTGGCTGAAGGATTAGAATCGAATACATCACCATTGAGCAAGGATCCGGTATAACTGATATGGACATTGTCGGAGGATGTAGGATGCTCGTTATTGCCGGGGAGAGTGATGATATAATAAAGTCCGGATGATGTTTTTTCGGCCTGAAGGTTATTGTCCATCAGATAAGTCTTGATCAGCAGTTCATCCTGGGCTCCCTGGTCGTCCTTATGACAAGACAGTATAAAAGTACAAAGCGATAAAAGGAGAATGGTGGTATGTATAAATTTCATTTTCATGTTTAGGTTAACGAACGAAGGCAGTGGAAGGCGTCCTGTATATTTTTAATGACGTAGTATTTTATTGAAAAAGAATTATTTGAATCTTAAAGGATGAAACTTTTTAACTTTTTCCATTTGGGTTTTTCCAAATATAATATCCTTCACCATCCGTCCCGTCGCCGGTGCAAGACTTAATCCCATCATCGCATGCCCGGTAGCTAATAAAATCGACGAGCCTTTTGACAATCGTCCGATGCAAGGCATTCCATCCGGTGTGCAAGGTCTGTAGCCATACCAAACAGGTCTTGAGTCTGTTATTTTTAATTCAGGGTAATAATTAGACGCTGCACTTAGAATAGATTTTACTTTATGTGGATTTATTTTTTCATCACGGCCACTTATTTCAAGAGTGCCTGCTAGCCGGAGTTTATCTCCCATCGGCGTAATCGCCACTCGTGCTTCAGTCAGAATAGCCGGCACTGATGGCATTCCAGGAGGCTGATGTATGGTCATCGAATATCCTTTACCATCCTGCATCGGAAGTTTGAAGCCGGATTTTTTCATCAGTATCCCGGACCATGTCCCTGTCGCGATGACAACATCTTTCGCTTTTATATTTTCATTATTCTTTAAAGAAATAATGGCTCCATCTAAGCCCTGATCATCAATACGAATCACCTCACTATTCCCCATAAATTCAACACCAGATTTCCTTAAGGATGCTATCAATTGCAACATCAATACATGCGGAGCAAGATGTGCATCACCTGGGAAATGAACTGCCCCACGTACATTCATGGCAATACCAGGATCCAAAATTTTCAAATCATCAGGTGATAAAATATTCGCCTCAATGCCCAGCTCATGTGCCATCTCTGCCGTCTCAGCTTCTTCATGTTCGCCGGAAGCAGTCTGATACATCATGAGGATTCCCTTACGATCAAAATGAAAATCAAACCCAGGTTTAGAATTCAATTGCTGATAAAATTCGCGTCCTTCAATATGCATGTCACGCAGAAGTGGAGCACATTCAGCAACATGCTTTTTAGAAGCAGATCTATAAAACATCCAAAGCCATTGCGCCAATTCGAGATTCAATCGTGGCCGGATATAAAACGGACTTCCTTTACTAAACATCCATTTCAATCCTTTCGCTATCATACCGGGTGAGGCCAATGGAATAAAATGACTCGGTACAATCATTCCTGAATTTCCAAAAGAACATCCTTCGGAGAAATCGCCTTTATCAACAATGGTGACACGCATGCCTGCTTCATGAAGATGCCATGCGCAGCAAAGTCCGACAATGCCTCCTCCGACAATCACCACTTCTTTCATATCACCTGGAAACCATGTGCATAAGGATCATCGTCATCATCAATGATGATCGTATTGTAACCGGTGATGCGCGCCCAACCTTCAATCGATGGAATAATACCACTGAAATGACCGACACTTGCATCCGCTTCAACGACTCCCGTAAATTTGCTACCAATAATACTTTCATGGATGAAAGAATCACCCACATTTAATTTTCCCTTAGCGTACCACTGTGCCATACGTGCAGATGTACCTGTGCCACACGGAGATCTGTCAATTGCCTTTTCACCATAGATCACCGCACCTCTTGCAGTAGAAGATTCATCCAGCACTTTTCCAGTCCATAAAATATGCGAGCAACCACGAATAACATCATTTTCAGGATGAATAAATTCATATCGATCATTGATATCATCACGCAATGCCCTACCCCATGAAATCAATTTATCTGCCGGAAAATGTTCTAATCCCGGGAAGTTATGCTGCTCATCAATAATGGCATAAAAATTTCCACCATACGCAACATCAACTTTCAATTCGCCGAGTTCAGGGCAAAATGCTTTCAAATCAGATGCTGCGAGATAAGACGGAATGTTGGTCAGCTTAACGGATTTCACTTTATGATTCTCTTCTTTGTAAGAAACATGAATAATTCCTGCCGGAACTTCAAGGATCAACTGACCGGGGATTTTAGGAATGATTAATTTCTCTTCGATTGCAATCGTGACGGTACCGATGGTACCATGACCACACATCGGAAGACAACCGCTGGTCTCGATAAATAAAACTGCAGCATCGTGAGCCGGATTTTGCGGCGGATAGAGAAAACTGCCGCTCATCATATCATGACCCCGGGGTTCAAACATCAATCCTGTCCTGATCCAGTCGAATTCGCGAAGGAAATGGAGACGTTTTTCGTGAATGGAATCACCTGTCAGTTGGGGTTTACCTGCTTTCACTACCCGGACAGGATTGCCACAGGTGTGGGCGTCAATACATTCGAAAACACTTCTCATTGGAGAGACAAATGTAAATCAATGATTCAGAGAGAGACAATATTCCTTTCTATCAATTGGATTTATTTACAAAAGCCCACAATAGGGGATGGTTGCTGAGCTGAAGCACATGGTTGAGCATAGCAAGTCGAAGCATAGGGGCGGAAATTAAAAAGCCAATGTGCGATCACGGGAGTGAACGACACATTGGCGGGGTACTATGCAATAACCTGATGCTAAATTTTGACGCCGAGTGAAATGACAATGCTTCTTCCATCAGAGCTCCATACGCCCGGTCCCGGATAGAATAACGGCCTTTTTGTAAAATATTGTTTATCGGCTATGTTATTAAGGCTGCCTTTAAGGACAAATCTTGATGCAAACGTTATGGACATATTAAAATCCCAGATGCCGTATGCAGGCACCAATCCCTTCGCTCCGTTTGCTGTAGGTATTTCCTGGTTAGTCGGATCCGAAAATGATTTATCCACATAACTGTATTGCAATGTTGTTCTCAGCGATTTGTAATTGATGTTCAGTCCATTCCGGCTTATCCATCGGGGTACGCTTTCCACTTCATTTCCGCTGATGTCGCGGTTTTCAGAGCCTACTGCTAAAGTGGCGTTCTCATAGGTGGCTTTCATAAAGGACGTTGATGTGAAAACAGAAATGTATGTTGTGCGGGATCGCACCGGCATAACTTCTCCATAAAATTCTACACCATTAGTATGGCTATCACCGACATTCGTTTTGTATATATAATTTACATTATTGTCTGTCAGTAAAAGATTACCCAGCCTGTGTTGATAAAGCACTCTGAATAGTGTGACATCATATTTCATCCAGTCACCCATTCTTCCGTTGATACCCAGCTCAGCATTATAGCCGAATGCATCTTTCAGGTCCTTGTTGGCTCGCTCAAGTGTCGAACCCGGAATAATATCTTTAAACAGGACAGGTCGGTATGCTTGTGAGATGCCACCATAAATTCTTGCATTTGTTTTGAAACGATACTGTGCATTGATACCAAATGCCGGAATATTGTGATCAATCCGATTTGGAATATCTGCAGGATCGAGATATGAAATATACCCGATCATATCTGTCTTGCCGCGATCATAACGAAATCCGGGTGAAACAGTAAATGAAGGCGTGAGATAAATCATGTTTTCGATGGAGAAAGCAATGTTCCTGCTTTTATAAAAAAGATCGCGACCCCAATCGCCTGTAATCGAAAGATCATAATCACTGCCTGTTGTTCCTTTCCCTTGTTGAAGTCGATGCATGTTATTGTTCATATACATCAGCCCTGTAGAAACCACATTTTTCAGATTTCCGATTTGATAATGATGTATAATCCTCACTTCGGATGTCCTGGAATTATATCTATCAATATTGACAGCACGGGGCTTGAATTGTAATGTCACTGGATCTATGACATCGACTTTATCCGCGAAGCCTTCGAATTCAACACTGCTGCGATTGCCATACACACCGGAAACCGTCCATTGCAACATTGTATTCGGATTTATATTCCAATTCAGTGTCAACGAAGGAACATAGATATCTGGGCTGTAATAATTTCTGCTTCTAGTAGATTGACGAGGGTTAGCATAGAACATGCTATCTGTCAGTGGTCCTGGAATCTGATATCTGTATTGACTTCTGCCAAATTCTGCTCTAAGACTCAGCTTGTCAGAAAAATCATATTTCAGACTTGCAAATTGTGCTTGTGCATCAGAACGGGAATTGTCGCGATAGCCATCTGAGACGCGATGCTGATAGTAAGTGTAGTATGTGAGCTTTCCTACTTTTCCACCCAGAGCATTGAATGAACTGAACAAACCGAATGAGCCGGCAGAGGTGAGATTTTCGAATGAAATAGTTTTTGTTGTATCAGGTGCTTTGGTTACATAGTTGATCATTCCACCGAATTCAGCACCGTATTGAAGTGAAGCTGTGCCACGTATAATTTCAATATTTTTTATAGCTTCCATCGGAGGGCTGTAATGGCTGGCAGGATACCCGTATATATCCGTATTGATCATCACACCATTCTGGCGTACATTGAATTCCCAGCTGCGGTGGGGATCTAAGCCGCGTGTAGCTATGTTGACCTGGTTGCCTGAGCCATCCATATCATAAATAAAGGCTCCGGGGATTTTAGCGAAGATTTGCCGGCCGGTTTTCTCAGCGATATTGACTGAGAGTTCGGATACCGGCAATACTTCTGTTTTGCGACCACCGATCAGGTATGTGTTGTGAACATCTTGTAGTTGTGTAGGTAGGTCTGCAACGCGATAGCTTTTGATGATGATGTTGTCTAATCTTTTTGATGGAATCGTATCCTCAATTGACTGAGCCTTGATGAAAAATGGCGTGAGAAGTAATATGCTGAGAATGAAGACTTTCATCATGTAAATTTAATGTGCAAAGATACCCATGAAAGAGTGGAGCTCTTTCAAATTGAGATTAGAAAGTCATTAGAATATTGATCTCATGAGCGCCCAAAGAAGTACTATTTATTGGCCATTTAGTGTACCCAAAAACCCTCTCTGGGAGGTTGATAATCAGCCAGTTAGGATATCGTGGCACGACTAGTCGTGCCACGATGACAAAAAGATGCTTTTAGCGAGGTACAACGAACCCTTGTTAACTACTCATTTTTATTCACCATGTAAGGTCTCCGGGTGGAACTGCTTCCAACTGTGCCAGTATTCCTGGTAGACCTGGAGAGGGACGAGATTTTTTAGGGAGTCCTGATACGGACGTCCTGATAAATCATATTGAATAAGCCCATCCGAAAGAGTATCATTTCTAATGGAAAAATTCTGTGCTTCTGAATTTCTTTTGAAAGCAAATAAACTTTTATTGTCAGTAGCCAGAAATAACACAACCGGTTGAGCAGAAATGACATCATTGATAATTTGCTTTGTCATCAACTCATTCCAATCGTATGCTTTACTGGTATTATTTACAGTAATTCCCGCCACCCATGATTTTTTTTGCCACGAAAGTGTGTCACGCCTTGTCAGTTTACCGGTTCTCCGACCGCCTTCATAATTGGCCAGGGAGTCGTATTCAGATTTAAAAGAAGTATCCGGTTGCATGATCAGACTATTTGGATGAAGGGTCAACCAATTGCCTAGAGTTGATTGTGATGATGGAAATTCAGGTAAAGCTTGTCCTTTCAATTCACCCGCTATTGCTTCTCCATTTTCCTGTCGCCACCAGCTTTTAGTTGTCTTGTCTTCGAACATGGCATTGTAGTGATCCATGCCTACGAGCCTGAAAGTTTCTTCCTTTCCATTGACAATGGGCTCGAATACGCGACCTGTGCGACATACAGTGCAATATGTCACCATGATAGGCCTACCACCAATTGAGTCACGAACCTGGTGATGGAAACCAAGAAACTGGATCGGATATGCTCTTGCTTCGTTGTTGTATTCAACACCGATGATGAGTTTGTCATTGTCTACTTTATTAGCGCTTGCATTTAAAAGTGTCAATTGCTTTGGCTGATAAAACATATGATCGGCCACCATTTTAAAATTGACCATGTACGCGACTACACCTATTAATGCAAAAGAAATAAGGACAAGAATTTTAGATCTTTTCCATGACGATCTTAATCCGGACAGAATCATCAGAACAAAAACTATCCGGAATATCCATTGATGAGAATGAAGAAAATAAGCTAATGAAATACTGTTCATTTCCTGGCTACCCGGGATGGGCATGATGAAATAGACATTGGCTATTTCGAAAAGGATCAAGCCGAGGGTGCCGAGATAGAAAAGCTTCTTCATTAAGTGAGTAGTGAATGCTTTCGCACATCCTATTTCGTGAGTGGTGAATCGTGAGTCGTGCGTAAAAACAATTATTATTAACTATTAATCATTTATTCTGCTTAGAAAATATGTCGGTCATACGAAGTTTCAAAACATCCTTCGCACTGTGTGCTACAGAGATGTCGCTCTTACGGATTCAGGGGCAAAACGGGATCATCGTTTTTGAGACAACTCATCAATAGCAAACAGATTTTCTTTCGTACCTACGGCACGAGATATGTTTTTCATGCACCACTGTTACCGACCTTAGGCCCCTCTGGGGCTCTGATGTTTCTAACCTTCCTCAGTCCACTCTCACTTTTCTAACTTTTCTAACCTCTCTCTCACTCTCTCTCTCACTCTCTCACTCTCTCACTTCTCTCACTCTCTCACTTCTCTCACTTCTCTCACTCTCTCATTCTCTCACATCTTGAATCTATACGAAAGTCCTACTGCAACGTAACGTTCGGGAGCATTATCACTGAGGCCAATACCACCGGATACATCTACGACGACATCATCAGAGACCAGGTAGGTGAGACCACCATCAAGCCGGTGCTGAAAATCATCTTCACGTTGTTGAGGGACATCACCGTAGGCTTCGATATAGGCCCCAAGACCATGAAATACATCTGCCTGGAGAGAAAATGTATACAAGAAATTCGGTCTCGCATCTTCCCCGTTCCATTCTGCGCCAACATTGTAAGCAACCGAAAAAGAATTTGTCACCTGATGCTCAAAAGCCAATCTCATAGAAGGGGCAAAATAGGTAGTCTGAAACTGTTTGGATGCAATACCGGGCAGAGAAAGAAAACCAATGGCTGCCGCCTTCGGAATGATACCATTCTGGTTGAAAAGTTTTGTTTTAAATCCAACCTGTACCGGAAGAAGGCCATCAATGTTAGCCAGACCTTCATGGGTAATATTGATATATTCTGTAAGTACTCTAAATTCGAAAGATTCGCTAACACCTATTTTCCAGAGGGTAGACGGATAGGTATACACGAAACCGGGTTTGATATCTTCAATTGATACTCCATTCTCCATCTGAAAATATCCTTTTGCCAGTATGGTAGCACCATCTGACTGATTTGGTCTATCCGCCACGATAGGGCCTGCCATCATTGTGGTATCCATATCGGCCTGGGCCTTGAGTTCTGATGTCAGTATGCAGGTAAAGAATAAGATTCCCGCCATAATCCTGTAAATCACGAATTGTTTCATATTTTTCATTTGGGTTTGATGCTCAATAAGAGTACATAGATAAAACCTTACCTCCAAATATCAATAATTTCAATTCAATAAGTTATTAGAATGCTCTAAGGATTTGATGACAAAAGTGTTGATGAAAGGTTTATGGGTTGATAGGATTATTCGGTTTATCCAAAATCGCATTAAATTCAGGAAGCAATCCTTCCGGAAAATTCTGAAATGTCACAGGCCTCAGCCATCGTCTGATTGCGCTATTCCCAACTGCCGTAAAACGACTATCTGTACTCGCCGGGTAAGGACCTCCATGTGTCATGGCGGCAGATACTTCAACACCTGTAGGTACCCCATTGAAAATAATACGGCCTGCCTTTTCGATCATGATATCTGTCAATTGATGAACCCATAAGAGTTCATCCTGTGTCGCTTGGACTGTAGCAGTGAGCTGGCCATCAAGAGACTGAGCCACATCCAGCATTTGTGCAAAGTCCTTACAAAGAACCATAAGCGAAAAAGGGCCAAATACTTCCTGATGCAATCGAGGGTTCGCTATGAACATATCTGCATTTACGATTGCCAAAAGTGCACTTCCCAGTATCAGGTCATTATTTGAATTTGATTCTGATAACCTGACAGTTGATTCGGCCTGAACTGCAGTAACACCCTTATGAAAATTGTGCGCAATACTTTCATTGAGCATGACAGCCGGAGTAATTTGTGCCAATGTGGCTTCAAGTAATGCGATAAGATGCTGCGTTTCAAAATTATCAATCGCTACAAGGATACCTGGCTTCGTACAAAACTGACCTGTAGAAATTGTAATAGACTCCACTAATTGGCTAGAAATCTTTTGGGCATCCTGAGCTACTTTTTGAGGTAATAAAAAAACAGGATTTGTACTTCCCATTTCTGCAAATACGGGTATGGGTTTCAAGCGTTTATTGCCAAGATCAAATAAAGCCCGACCGCCTTTTAACGAACCCGTGAAACCAACTCCTGCTGTCATAGGATGCATGACGAGTTGCTGTCCGGTTTCAATTCCATCTCCATTAAGTGATGAAAAGACGCCATCAGGCATACCGGTATTCATTGCTGCATTCATGATCACTTCTGCTACAAGTGCATTTGTGCCCAGATGTGATTCATGTGCTTTGACGATGACCGGACATCCTGCAGCCAGAGCTGATGCCGTATCCCCTCCTGCAGTGGAATATGCTAAAGGGAAATTACTTGCTGCAAAAACAATCACAGGTCCGATAGCTACATTTATTTTCCGGAGATCAGGTCGTGGAGCCGGTGTCCGTTCAGGTAATGCTTCATCAATCGTAATATCTCTCCAAACTTCCTTTTCAACAATCTCTGCGAACATTCTTAGTTGAGTGCATGTGCGTCGCCGTTCAACCAAAACTCTGGCCTCTGTATAGCCTGTCTCCTGCATCACTCTTTTGACCAGGACATCACCAAGGTTTTCTATACCTTCTGCAATAGAGGTGAGAAATAAAGCTTTCCTTTTTGATTCAATATTTCTGTATATACGCCATGCTGATTGTGCTTTTTGGACGGCTCTATCCACTTCATCCTTAGTCGCCGGAGAAAAAGCACCCGGCAAATTGATTTGATGGGCAGGATCTACGGCATAAATTTTTTCTGATGACTGAGAGGACAATTCAAATCCAATAATATTCTGTGTGATCATATTTTTCACTTATAAATTTAAATAGCCGGAAACGTCAGGCCGTAAAGCAATCGCAGATTCAACAATGGTCACAATACGCTCTCGATGTGTCCCACTCAACATTTTTCTTGGGGAACGCACATATTCAGTACCAGTACCGGAAATACTTTCTGCCAGTTTGATATTCTGAACAAGCTGAGGACTGATATCAAGTTCGAACAGTGGAAGGAACCATTTGTTGATTTCAATTGCCCTATCTATCTGACCTGCTTTTATCAATCTGAAAATAGCCACTGTCTCTGCAGGAAATGCGTTAACAAGGCCGGCAACCCATCCATCTGCACCCATGATGATAGATTCTGTCGCTATCGTATCTACACCTGTCAAAATTTTCAACCTATCACCGAACCAATTTCTAAGTCTTGTGATATTAGCAGTGTCACGTGTACTTTCTTTTACGGCCTGTATGGTGTCATATTTCAGAAGTAAATCAAACATCAATGGAGTGATTTCAATTTTATAATCTACCGGATTATTATAGACCAGAATAGGTAAGCTTGTACTTGTTGCAATATCTGCAAAGAAATCCACGACTTCTGCATCAGTAGCTTTATACATCATCGGCGGTAAGACCATGAGTCCATCAGCTCCTGAATCCTCAGCGCGCATAGCCAAAGAAACCGCATTATGTGTTGAACCTTCTGCTATATTAATCAGAATTGGAATTTTCTGTTTGAATTCAGAACGTGCTGTATATAACATCTCAATTCGTTCGTCATGACTGATCGTACTACTTTCGCCGAGTGAGCCTCCGATGATGATAGCATTGATACCTGCATTGACTTGAATTCTAAGGTTATTGAGGAATGCTTCAGGATCAAGTTGACCTTCATCATCGAACTTCGAGGTGACAGCAGAGTAGACACCGGACCAGGGGAGAGATTTCATTATTTCAGATTTAAGATTTAAGATTTAGTAAATTGCATTTAGCGTAATTGTTCTATTGACTCACAGTAAAATCAGAGAAAACATCACCATTACAATAAAAATAATCGTATTGTAATAATAAGAAATTGTTAGTTTAACCAATCTAAAATCTAATATCCAAAATCCAAAATTTAATTTGCATGGAATTTACTGCAAAGCTGGAGAATTTTAATACAAAGCTTTGGACATGGCATATAAAAGTGCCAAATCCTATTGCTAAGTATTTTCTGGATCAGGGTGATAAGCGGGTGATATGTATGCTCAATGAAACGGCCGCTGTACAATGTGCCATCATGCCTGCCGGTGATGGTGTATTCTTTATAAATATCAATAAGAAATTGCGGGATCAGTTGAAATTGAAAGAAGGAAGCAAAGTTAATGTTACTCTTGAAAAAGATAAAAGTGAATATGGCTTGCCTTTCCCGGAAGAATTAAAAGAATTATTGGATCAGGATGCTGCCGGAAATAAATGGTTTCATGCTTTACCTCCGGGCAAACAAAGGAATATTATTTATTATGTAGGGCAAATGAAAAATCCGGATCTCCGCATTCATCGCGGGATGGTATTCCTTGAGCATCTGAAAAGGAATAAAGGAAAATTAAATTTCAGGGAGATACTTGATGATTTTCAGAAAAAGACTTGAGATGTGAGATATGAGATATGTGACGATAAATCTTGCGCTTCGACCTGCCTTACTCATCCTATTGCTAGAGCTCAGCAACCGTCGTGAGTTTAATTTGCGTTAATCAGCGAAATTTGCGGCAATAAAGTGAATAGTGAAAGTTTGAATTACGATTTATTTCATGTTCGAGGTCAGAGACACTCGAACGTCAGTCTTTCGTGAAAGGCAAAAGGCTGATATTTGATTCCATGATCCCTTGGTCTTTCGTCCTCTACTTTTTCTTGTCCTTTTTTCCTTTCTTCTTTAATTTCTTTTTAGCCTTTTGAGCTGCTTGCTTTGCTTTTTCTCTTAATTTTTTTGATTCAGCTTTTGCTTTTTTAGCTTTCTTTTTGGCTTGCTTTTTCTCGGATTTCGCTACGATCTTCGCGTCAATCTGGGTACCACGGCAAACGGGGGATCCACAGAAGCATGCATATTCTTTTTTGACATCTTCAGTGATCTTTCCATCCACGACAAGATGGTAATCGTAGGTCAGTTCCTGTCCCTGTGGGATAGCTCTGAGCGATTCAATGAAAACCTTATCTCCATACTGAACAGCTTCGCAATTTGGATCGCACCCGTGATTGATAAATTTCGCATCACCCCCTGTATTGCCATTGATGACCCTTTTATCATCAACTGTGAACAGCATCGTGTGTGAGTGACCCTGATCATCCTGTTGAACACCGATCTTATCAGCTTCTTTTACAGAGATGATATCACCAGTATATTCGATGACTTTGACACCCTTACGAATGGGTCTTTTTGCAAATACGCCTTTGCCGTGAATTTTAGAATTACGGACAATGTGATAAGGCTGAGTTTTCATTTGTTAAAATATTAGGGCGACAAAGATGGACATAACCTGTCAATTAAATTACATTAATTTAACGTTTAGGCCCTGAAATTGAAAAATTTTACACTGATTTTCAGGCAATTACCTGTTTTATTCTAAAAAAACCGTATTAAGATGCCAATCCTATTCAGACAAATTAAATAAATCTTTCATCTGAAAACTTGCTTGCTTAACCATAGCCAAAAACGATTTGAAAGCTTGTATGCCATTCTCATACCTTACTTACCTTTAGCGAACTGCATGAAAAAACCAATATACATCTCTGTCATTTTACTATTCAACCTGATATACATTGACTGTTTGCGCAGCCAGGGCATTGACAGTATGATGGGGATGTTACGCAGGACCCACCACATGCCTTCATCCCCTCAAAAGGATTCAGCGCTTGTATACCAATACAACTATCTCGCCGAGGGTTATAGTGGCCAGAATGACAGTCTTGCGTTGCGTTACATTGATTCCATCAAACAAAAACTGACCAATCCGGTATGGAATAAAACAGAAGGATTGTATCTGCGTGCGATCGGAAAATATCATGATCGCCGGGGTGAATTTAAAGAAGCGCTTAGTTTTTACACGCAGGCCATTGAATCTCTTGAAAAAAATGGTGATCAATCTGAATTAGTGGCCTATGCCTACATATTGAAAGCCTTTGTGCTGAATAATAATGGCCTCATCGATGAATGCAACAAGACACTCGAGCAAATCAGGCCACTCGCTGAAAAACTTGATAATAAGAATTACCTCGCATGGATACTGGATGCCTATGGAGATCATCTTTTTTATTCTGCATTCGGACATCAGAATTTTCAAAAAGCACTTGAATATTACCTTCAGGTAGAAGCTCTTCTTCCTCATGTGAAAAGCATACAGATCAAAGCTGACAATGCACATGGCATCGGCGGATGCTACCTGCGCCTGGGTAATGAAAAAAAAGCTCTTGAGTACAATAACCTCGCCCTGGACATAGCAAAGAAAAATAATCTTAAAGCGGTGATCTTTTCCGTGTACGGGGACATGGCGGACGTATATGAAGAGAAAGGAAATTTCAACGAAGCCATCCGATACAGGATATTAAGTCTCGACTACGCTAAACAATCAAAATGGATTGAGTTTGAAGGACGTGCCGAACGCAATGCAGCCTACACGTATAAAAATGCAGGTGATTATAAAAATGCATTATTTCATTTCGAACGGATGAATGTGATCGAAGATAGCCTTGCGCGATTTGAAGTCCAGTCCAGGTATCATGAGCTTGAAGTCAAATTCGAATCCGGTAAAAAAGATCTGGAAATTCAACAGTTGAAAGCGGAGAATTTAAAACTCATTTTATATGTATTAGGTGCCCTGCTGTTGGGTGGATTACTGTTTTTAATTTATTATCAGAAAACAAATAAAAAATTACTTCAGCACAACGCTGCATTATTTGAAAAAAATATTGAAATCCAGATGGCCCTCACTGAAGGCCAGAATATCGAACGAAAAAGAATGGCCATTGAACTGCATGACAATATCAATGCAAAAATAGCCGCGGCGAAATGGATACTTGAAACCATCAACACACCTGATAAATCAAATGAAGAACAGGATGTCATCAACAGGCTCGTGGATACGATGTCAGATATCTATGAAGATGTCCGGTTTATCTCTCATAACCTGGTACCAAAAGATATTGAAAATAAAAACCTTGGAGAAATCTTCAGTCAGCTCATCGAAAATCTTAATCACAATCAAAAAATAAGATTTACGTGTTCACTATATGGAACAGATCCCGGTATGAACAACCCGTTAAAACTGCAATGTTATGCGATGACCATGGAACTCATCAATAATATTATTCGTCATTCCGGCTGTCACAATGCCACGATCACACTTCACTTTGCAAATGATCAATTGATGCTGAGGGCCGAAGATGATGGAATAGGTTTTGATCCGGATACGATTAAGACCGGCACTGGCCTGAAGAATCTGGCGTCCAGAATACTCAGTGTCAATGGAAATATGAAGATAGCCAATGGAAAAAACCAGGGCACTTCGATTACTATATTTATTCCACTGGTTTGACCAGGTTAAGAAATAACTACAGGATGGTCTTGATTCAGGATACAGGTATAATCAACGATTGTCCGTAATAATTCTCACCGCCGATGATGGTGCGTATGGCCGTGCTTAGTTCCTCCTTGTTTGCTTTTTTCAATATATATCCCTCGACGCCTATACTTCGGGCCTGTTGAATATGTTCAACGGATTCAGAAACAGTGAGGATAAGAATTTTTTGTTTGGGATGACTTTCCCTCACCAATTTGGCAAGTGTTAAACCATCCATGTGGGGCATACTGAGATCAGTGATCATAATATCAACCGGAGAGATATCCAGAAACTGAGGAACGTCTCTCGGGTCACTGATTTTACCTATGACTTCCATATCAGCGATAGTACCAATCATCATCGCCAGGCTGTCGAGAATGATCTGGTGATCATCTACAAGCAGTATTTTATTCCGGCGTGTTGTACTCTCCTGATATGATGCACGGCTTCCCTGCATCAGTCGAATAGCTTGTGTCTTGGATGTGATGTGTAGTTTCTCGTAGATGTTAGAGATATGTTTTCTGACGGTGTGCGGACTGATATTGAGTTTGAGACCGATGTCCCTGTATTCAAGACCGTCTACCATCAGGTAGAGGACATCTTTTTCCCGTGATGAAAGATCCTGAAGTTCTACTACGTGTTTACCGACGATGGGCTTTGAAGTTGTGGCCAGCATCTCAAGTGTCTTGCGGGCTATCCTGGGACTCATCGGCACACTGCCTTCTTCCATCAGGCTTTCGATATGTGCAATGATGACATTGGTTCGCTCATCTTTCAATAAGTATCCGCTGGCACCTGCTTTGATGGCTTCGAATAAAGTCTCTTCATCATCAAACACTGTCAGCATCAGAAATTTGATGGATGGATAGATTGCTTTGCCATGCCTTACTACTTCAATACCACTAAGACCAGGCATATTGACATCCATGATCACGACATCAGGAAAATCATCAGTGTCCACAGACTTTATTTTTTCAAGAAACTCCTGCCCTGACCTGGCTGTGAATATTACCCTGGTTTTGGGTGAGTACGAAAGGAATTCATTCAATGAAGCAACAGTGCTTTTATTGTCGTCAACGATAGCTACTTTGATCAGATGCGTACCGGCTTTCTGCATTTTATAATCATATGCTTCTATATAAGAACTCATGCTAATATAGCTATTCTGATCGGTGTGGAGAATTAATACAGCAACAAATAAACAAGGTTAACCCCGGGGTGGAAATAACGCAAATGTAGTATTTGTGAAAAAGGCGAAGGAGAAGGCTAAGTTCAAGGAAGGATCCTACATTTTTTTTGAGTCGTTCGTCCTTTATCCCTATTTTCTTAAAATACTACATATGTATTATTGATCAGCCTGATGTTCTTTTCCAATTTTGAGCCTGAAAGACCATGATTGCATCAGAATAACCCTGTTCCATCTCTTCAATAGGGCAAGAATCAGATACTACTTAATATGCAAATTTTTAATTGCAACGCCTCAAACCAGATATTAAAATTCCTTGTCTGCCTGCTGATTCCTGTAAGCAATACTGTTTCAGCGCAATCTTATTTGGTATCCCAATCAGGTACCTATAGTATTGAAATTGACAACCCAACATCATTTAGTTTAAATGGTGACGCTGTCACACAGATACCAATAGGTTTCAATTTTACTTTTTTTGGCAATACGTATACAGATTGTTTTGTCGGTGGAGATGGCTTTATCACATTCGGAGGTGATCCGGGAAGTGGATATTGTTGCGGACAGAATATTCCGGATCCTGATCCGGCTAATAATCTAATCGCTGTAGCCTGGACGAATACAGATTTCAGTGATGGCCACTATGAGATTTTTGGTACAGCTCCTTATCGTAGACTTGTCATCACCTTTGATCTTAGAAATCCCTGTGACAGTGCATACTACGGGCAGGTAAAATTATTTGAAACGACTAATGTGATTGAAATCCATACACAGGAATGGAATCAGAATCAATGCCAGGGCTGGTTGGCTACACAAGGACTTGAGAATATTGATGGAACGGAGGCTATACCCGTACCGGGTAGAAATTACAATAATACATGGCATGTCAATAATGGAGATAACGATTTTGTTTCCTTCACTCCAAATGCAGGCGGACCCATAACTTATGTATTATCCCAGACAGGAACATACAATATTGAAATTGTTAACCCCACCTTCTTTGATATTTTTGGTGATGCTGTCACAGAAATCCCTATCGGTTTTAATTTTAATTTTTTCGGCTCTTCGTATTCAAATTGTTTTGTAGGTGGTGATGGCTTTATCACATTCGGAGGGGATCCGGGTAGTGGATATTGTTGTGGTCAGCTCTTACCTGATGCCGCTGCGCCGAATAATCTGATTGCTGCTGCATGGAGTAATATGGATTCCGGAACTGCGCATTATGAAATATTTGGTACCTCACCCTTCCGAAGACTTGTCATCACGCTTGATCTCAGAAATCCATGCGATGAAGTCTATTATGGCCAGGTAAAACTCTTTGAGACCACTAATGTCATCGAAATACATACACAGCAATGGGATCAAAATCAATGTCAGGGATACCTTGCAACACAGGGTATTGAAAATAATGATGGTACAGTCGCTTATCCGGTACCCGGCCGTAATTTTAATGATGTATGGACGGTGTCCAATGGGTCTAATGATTTTGTGTCCTTCACACCTATGGGTGGATCGTCCAATATAGTCTATATCGTAGATCGTCCAAATGATTTCGATCTGGAATTTGATTCCCCTATTGAAGACACTATTTATAATGATTCTCTTCTGAATATACCGATTGGATTCAATTTTCAATTTTTCGGCAATACATATTCTTCAGCCTATCTCGCACAAAATGGATTTTTATCATTTGAACCTACCGCGGATGGTTGCTGTGAAGGTCAAAGCATTCCTGATCCATCCGGCCCCAACAATATGATAGCTGCAGGATGGATCAATGCGGTGGATGATTATTGCTGCTCTCAGGGTATGGGATACGACTTGTTTAGTCACGAAACTATTGGTACGGCTCCGAATCGAAGGTTTGTTGCCTATTTCCTGGCTCCGGAAAGTTGCGGACAGTATTATCGCGGAGAGATAAAATTATTTGAAGGCTCAAACATCATTGAGATCCATACGGATCAATGGGCAGCGTATAATACACCATGCTATAATGCAACGCAGGGTATTGAAAACAGCGACGGCACACAAGCCTATTATTATACAGGAAGAAATGCAAATACAGACTGGTCAGTAATTCAAGGTTCAAATGATGTCGTCCGATTCACACCCACTACGGCCTTACCTGCTTCCGATGCGGGTGTCATAGCTATTACGCATATAGGATTCTGCACAGGGTCTCAACCCATGAGTGCCCGCATCAAAAATTTTGGTGGAAACCCAATCGATTCCGTTGATATTGAATGGCAATTTGACGGATTACCGCAGACTCCTGTTCATTTTGTCGGTACGATTCCTATAGCAGGTGACACACTTCTTAATCTGGGATACCAGACTTTAGCATCAGGGCAGGACTATTATTTAAAAGCATGGACAAACCTGCCAAATAACACTTCCGACGGAAATAATTCTAACGACACCCTCGCCACCTTTATTCATTCAAGCATGGCAGGCACATACACGATCGGCGGATCAAATCCTGACTATGCCACATTCAATGATGCAGTTGCTGATCTTGCCATACTCGGGGTATGTGATACAGTGATCATGAATGTCAGGCCGGGGACATATACAGAACAACTTGTCATTCCTTATATAGCCGGTTCGAATGGAAAACGAATAACCTTCCGCGCAGAAAATGGAGATAGCACTTCGGTCATACTCCAATACACGGCTACGGCGGGTAATGCCAACTACGTAGTCCGATTAGACAGTACGACGGCGATAGTGCTGGAAAGAATGACGCTTAAGGCACTCGGCACCAATTATGCCCGGGTCATTGAATGGAAGGACAATACGCATGACAATATCATACAACATTGTGCGATCAATGGACGAAACGCGGTCGTTTCCACGACAGCCTATGCCTGCATTTATTCGGACGCACATAATTATAATAACAAGGTCATAAGCAATACACTGAAGAATGGTTCATATGGATTCTTTCATCAGTTTGATGTATCAGCCGGCGGCGGATCTCTTCCACCTGATTCCATAGAACTGACAGGTAATTCGTTTATTGATTTTTATAATAAAGCAATCAATACAGACCACACCAAAACATTACGAATACATCATAATATCATTCAGTCTGCCAAATCTAATGTCCGGGGCATTGAAGTAGTTAATGATAATGGAGCTCTATCCATATCCAATAATAACATATATCTGCCCACACCCAATGCCGGTATGTCTCTTTCAGAAGTGAATCCACCATCCGGTGTGCGGGCAAAAGTTTTTAACAATATGATCAATCTTCCGGGTGGTACACCTGTAGTAGGATTTGGGATTTATAATTGTTATAAGATGAATATTTTTCATAATACAGTCAGGACTGCTTTACCATCCGGGTATTATGTTTTTGTTCATCTGGGTGGGTTCCAGGATTCAGTATACAACAATGTTTTTGCGAATACCGGTAACGGGCCTGTGATTTATTCCAGTGGGTCCTCCAACAATTCATTTGATTATAATGATCTCTGGACAGGTGGCTCATTCTTTGGAGAATGGGGAAGCACATTTAATGATGCTGCTAATATTATTCAGTGGCGTCAATATTCAGGTTTTGATATTCATTCTGTCAGTGTCAATCCTTATTTCGTTTCTTCTACTGATCTGCACATTGCCAATGATCTTTTAAATGGAATCGGATCACCACTTATGACTGCCATGACGGATATAGATGGTAATATCAGAAATACAATCCATCCTGATCCGGGCGCTGATGAATTCACACCAGCCATGACAGATGCAGGATTGACAGGGTTATTGTCCCCTACGCTTTCATGCAATGCAGAACAGAATATCGAAGTCGTGCTGTCCAATCTGGGATCGGACACCTTACACAATGTCACATTAAAATGGACTATAAATGACATACCACAGACGGATGTCAATTATACTCAACTACTCAATCCTGAAGGTGATACTGCACATGTAATACTCGCTGCACATACTTTTTCAAATCAACCTGATTCAATCCGAATCTGGACAAGCAATCCAAATGGCATCGCTGATCAGCAACAGGGTAACGATACGCTGGCATTTCGCTATCGACTACCCTTGAATGGAATATATACTATCGGAGGAACGACACCTGACTTTATAACCTTCAAAAAAGCAGTAACCGATCTTAATAAATTTAAGACATGTGGTCCGGTTACATTTCGTTTCCGGAATGGAGTTTATAATGAACAGGTCAAAATCGATTCCATTTCTACCACATCAGCTGTCAATACAATAACGTTCGAGTCAGAAAGTCTTGACAGCAGTGTGGTGACCATTCAGAATACGAACGATAATGCTCAACCGGCAGTTGTGCTCATAGCCGGAACTGATTACATTACTTTCCGACACCTGGGGATAAAAGCTCTGCCATCAAGCTATGCAGATGGTATTGAATTGAGATACAGTGCCACACACAATACGATATCCCATTGCAAAGTGGAAGGGTATTTTTTCGCCAACAGTTCAGGCATACTGATAAAATCGTTGAATTTCGGGGGGGTTAATGATTATCTCACTATTGATCACAATTATCTACTCAGTGGTCCTGAAGGCCTTTATTTATTTAATGATCACAAGCAACATGACATTAAAATTGAAAATAATTCATTCGTCAATCAACGATATTATGGTAATTATATAACGAACACTACCGGTTTGTATATCCGTAATAATAATTTTTCAACAAATACAACAAACGGTTATACCGGTATAAATCAAAACAGTGCGGATGGTAATACTGAAGTCTCCGGCAATTCTTTTGACCTTTTGAATCCAGGTGATGGCATGTTTCTCAATTCAATCAATTACGGCACAAATATCGGAATCGGAAAAGTCTATAACAACATGGTCAAATCTCCCGGTAGTGGAAATGGCATCCGTGTATGGAATAGTGAGAATGTCTATGTCAGTTATAACAATTGCAATGTAACCGGCGGTGGTATTGCATTTGAATTAGTAGGAGGTGACTCCGCTTATGTAAAAAATAATGTATTCGTATCCAATACCGGAAAAGCATATTCTTCAAGTATATCTGTGACACCACATTTGTTTTCTGATTACAATGATCTCTATTCCGTATCCGGCAATGTAGGGGACTGGAATGGTACGACATATCAAACTTTGAGTCAATGGCAGAGTGGAACAGGATACGATATTAATTCCATGAGTATCACACCGCAGTTTGTTGCACCAAATAATCTACACGTTCTCGCCGATACACTTGACGGAGCCGGAATACCTATTGCCGGTATTTTCATTGACTTCGATGGAAATCCAAGGAATGCGACAACTCCTGATATAGGTGCAGATGAGATCGGGGCGAATTCAAATGATGCAGGCATATTTACCCTCTTTCCACAAATGCCTTTCGCAAGGGGTATGCAGAATGTAAAAGCAGTCATCCGAAATTATGGCGGTAATACAATCACATCCGCTGAAATTCATTGGAAGCTCAACAACGTAGCCCAGACAACTTTTAATTTTTCCGGATCACTGCCGACTTTGCAACAGGACACGGTGATATTAGGTCAGGTAAATTTTGCTTTAAGTACACCTTATACTGTCAAAACATGGACGGCCCAGCCAAATGGCACTGAAGATCTGTACAATGTCAATGATACACTGACGACAAGTACGCTTTATGCAGCCGTTTCTGACACACTGACCATCGGAGGAATTCTTCCTGATCTTGTCAATTTCAGTGATGCATTGACCGCGCTTTCACTTGGTGGAGTACTGGATTCAGTTCATTTTCAAATCCGGAATGGAACCTATCATGCTTTGCTTACGATACCTCAGACTATTGGCATGAGTTGCACTACACCCATCATCTTCGAATCAGAATCGGGCAATGCGTCAAGTGTCATCTGGGACAATATGAACCTGGCAGGAACGACTCTGGTACTCAATGGTGCAGATGGAATCACGTTTAAAAATCTAACGATAAAAACGGTTCAGGCGCCCTATCGTGCGGTAGAGTTTGGTAGTGGTGCTACATGTAATACTTTTTTCCATTGTCAACTGCAGGGCGTAACGACTACTTCATCCAGTACAGCACAGGCTATTGTCCTGAGCACAAGCAGTCAGGATCATAATGATCATTTCATCGGTAACACGTTTGCGAATGGGGCCTATGGATTGTACTGGGATGGAGGAGGAGCCACTACAGGAGCAGTCATTGATAACAATCTATTCCAGAATGCCTATTATGCAGGTTTCACGGTATCTCAATTGGGTGCACCGATGATCAGCCGGAATACGGTCACTTCAAATACAGTCTATAATTATTATACAGGTATCAATGTCAATTCATGTACGGACAATACAAAAATTGATGCCAATCAAATTCTTCTTTCCGGAAAACGAGGCATTGGCTTGTCCATATATGCTTGCTATGGTACAACTGCACTACCATTATTAGCCTCTAATAATTTTATCATTCTTGGAAATGGAACCCTCAGCTATGGAATACAACATGTCTATGGAAATTACAATAACATCTATAACAACACAGTCCGAATAAACGGCGGAGATAATACTGGCTTACCTTATAGACTGATCTACGGCACCAATTATAATCTACGTAATAATATTTTTGAAAATACAGCCGGTGGTTATGCTATGTTGCTGTCTGGTAATTATGGTTCCACTTCATCAGATTATAATGACTTCACAAGTACAGGGGCCAATATTGTTTACCAGGATGGTGTTCAATATCCTGACATTGCTGCATGGAAACTGACGGGCAATGATGCTCATGGTGTATCAGAAGATCCGATGTTCAGTACGACAACCGGCTATCATATCACAAATGCTGCATTGAATGCAACGGCCCAGCATCTGACTGATGTACCAAAAGATGTAGAAGGTGAGACACGCGATCCGCTTACTCCTGATATCGGTTGCGATGAGATCGCTCTTTATAATAATGATGTCGGAATACTGTCCATCAATTATCCTAAAGAACCATTTCCTTCAGGAGTGAATACTGTCTTTATCAAATTTGTGAATAATGGTCAGGATACATTGACTTCTATGCAGGTGGATTGGGAAGTGGATGGAATACCTCAACCTACTTATGCATGGACGGGTTTATTAGCATCAGCGGCTACGTATGATTCACTTGATATCGGGGAATATAATTTTGCACCTTATCAGACACATACGATCAAAGCCTGGGTCAGTCTGCCTAACACTCTGGCGGATGAATTGGCCAGCAATGATACACTTTTGGTCAACAATTTATATCCGGGTCTTTTAGGTTCATATACTATAGGAGGTTCAAATCCTGATTTCGATTCACTGGTCACGGCAGTCAACATTCTCAATTTGGGCGGAGCCGCAGGCCCGGTCACTTTCAATATCCGCACAGGTACTTATCTGGAAGCACTGACCATAAATGATTTCCCCGGTTCTGATTGTGACAATCCGGTGATCTTCAAATCTGAAACTGGTGATAGCAGTTCGGTGACCATTACCAACCTCGGAATCAATCAGACGACCATAACACTCAATGGCGCGGACGGTGTGATCTTTAAAAATCTAACCATCGAATCTGTTAACCCCGCGTTCCGAAATGCAATCAAATATTACAACGGTGCTCATTGCAATCAGTTTCTGAATAATCACATCAAGGGAGTTGAAAGCAATTCAACAGATCTGAGTCATGCTGTCATCATTTCACCAAACACATTGGATACTGCCAATGTGATTAAAAATAATTGGATCCAATATGGTTCTATCGGCATCTATGTTGAAAGTAATGGCGCACCTACCAATACGCTGATCCAACATAATTTTCTTGATCGGAATCAATACATAGGGATATTTGCAAGTGTTGAATACGGGATTAAGCTAATACAGAATACTATTTACAGTGGTGTCGGATATCAATACTATGAAGGCGTAATCCTGCAATACTGTTATGGACCGATTCGGGTCGAATCAAATATAATACATGTCGAACTCGGGCGGTATGGTCTGCATATAGAATCATGCATCGCATCGACAACTGAACGAGGAAGAATTATAAATAATTTTTCGAGCGTTTCAGGGACTGCTGATATATATGGCCTTCTCTTCGACAATAGTCAGTATTATGATGTACTGTATAATAATGTGAATGTGCATTCCACCACGAATGCATATGCATTTTACTTTTGGAATGATGTTTCACTTCATTCCATTAATAATATTTTTTCCAATTCAGGTCCCGGGTATATTGTATCCGCAAATAATCAGACAGACCTGATCAGCAATTATAATGACTTCTATTCTACAGGGGCTTTTGGTCTTTGGAATGGTGCCGGGATTGCTGATCTTGCCAGTTGGAAGACAGCAACTTCTCAGGATGCTAATTCACTTTCGGTGAATCCGCAATTTATGTCTGATGCTAATCTGCATATATCTAATGTATTACTGAACGGAAGTGGGCAGACGATCCCATCAGTGACTACAGACATCGATGGTAATATTCGAAACAGTCCACCGGATATTGGTGCAGATGAATTCAATCCATCTATTGCAAATGATGCAGGTATATTCAGCTATTTCGGACCTCATGCTCCATTTCCATCAGGTGCAAATCCGGTGAAGGTCACACTTAAAAATTATGGCTCTAATCTTCTGACGAGTGCAGATATACGATGGCTTGTCAATGGCATGGAACAACCTATATATCATTGGACAGGCTCGCTACAAACAGCAATGTGTGACACGGTCATCATCGGCAATTTCAATTTTGCCCCACATTCAGATCATGATCTTATCTTCTGGTCACAATCTCCGAATGGAGTACAGGACAGCACGCATGTCAATGACACCATAGTGGCCAATAATATTTATCCGGGCTTGATCGGTACCTACACCATCGGAGGGATACTACCTGATTTCAATCTTTTCGCACAGGTAGAGGCAGCTTTAAATAATGGTGGCATACTAGGCGATGTGACATTTAATATCCGTAATGGAACGTATTCGACACAATTGCTGATCAATGATTTTCAGCGACTGAATGCTAATAACAGAGTCACCTTTCAATCCGAACAGGGTGATAGCAGCCTTGTAACGATAGAGCGGAATTTTTATAACCCTTACAATAATTATATCGTCAGGCTTTCCCATACGCATCACATTATATTTCAACACATCAGCTTTTCAACTAATCAGGGCCATGGACTAGAGATTGATAATGGGTCAAGCGACATTAAAGTGAGCCATTGCCTTTTTACGGCACCCCAACTAATGTATGCTGACAATACATTTATACATATTTATAGCAGTACCACTTCTGAAGATACCCTTTACATTGCCTATAATCAATTTAACAAGGGCAGTATTGGTGTTCAATTGACTGCAAGCTGGGGGGACCTTGAAAAAAATGTATCTGTCATCAATAATCATTTCAACAATTGTTTTTACAGATCGATTGATGTGGCTTATGATGATGGCCTTCTTTTGAAAGGCAATACGACGTATAACACCAACATCAATGTATACCAGGCCGTAAGTGCTATTGCTTCTGTCAATACCAAAGAAATATCGAACAATGACATACGTATGCTCGGCGGAGGAAGTTCAGGACTTTATTTACAATCCGTCTCTGGCACAGCAATGGCACCAACAAGCATTGCAAATAATTATATTCTTATCCGGAATGGAAGTTACAACCAGGTGGGCATCTCGCATAGTTACGGAGATTATAATAATTTCAATTATAATACTGTCCGCATCGAAAATGCTGGTCCCGGAAGTATTGCTTTCACTGATTATGCATCATTAAATCATATACATCTTCGCAATTGCAATTTTGCAAATTATAGTGGTGGGTTGACCATCTACAATTCATGGGCACCGAATTATTCCACCAATACCATGGATTATTGTAACCTGTATACAACAGGAACTACCCTGGCACAATATTATTTTACTTATGCTAATCTCGTAGCACTACAATCCGGTGTATCTCAAAATCTTCATGGCAAGAGTGCAGAGCCATTGTTCGCAGATGATAGTCCATCCGTTTTTCAGGCGGCATTAGATGGAACTGCCATTCCGATAAGCGGCGTGACCACAGACATATACGGCACTGTAAGAAATGTGAGCACTCCGGATATCGGGGCGAGGGAATTCACTCTGCTTCCACATGATATCGGTGCCAAATTACTTGTATCACCAGCCACGTATTGTGGACTAAGCAATGCAGAAGTCGTCACCATGCAGATTCAGAATTATGGCGCTACTACTGAAACCGGATTTAATGTGGCTTACAAGCGTGATACTTCAGCATGGACAATTGAAAATGTCGGCGCATTGAGTGTGGCTCCCGGAGGAACACAGAATTATACTTTTACTCCTACTGAAAATCTAAGTCAACCGGGTACGTATACATTTGGAATCTATACTGCTCTAAATACAGATCAGAACATTCACAATGATACTGTACTCAATATCAATGTTGAACATATTCCTGCACTTGTATCTCCGGTCAGTAATATGATTCCTACTGACGGAACAATGAACCTGGAAAGTACGGTATCATTGTCATGGGCTCCTGCTCCGAATGCCAACAGGTATGATCTTTATGTATGGCCATTCGCCGATCCACAACCAGCAATGCCGCAGATAAGTGACCTGACACAAATCAACACTTTATATTATTCACTTAACTACGGAACAAAATATAAATGGCGTGTTGTCGCTAAAAATGTTTGCGATCAAATGGTGAGTGGACCTGTTCAGCAATTCACCGTGCGCAAACTTCCTGAAATTGTTGTGGATACAGTGATTGCTCCGCTTACAGCTTTTAGCGGTCAGACGATTCAAATAGAATGGGTAACACGAAATAGCGGACCTGGTGCAACACAATCCACACTCTGGTCAGATGCCGCATACCTCTCTACTGATGCTACACTCAATACAAGCTTTGATACTTACCTGGGTGCCGTGCAAAATCTGACCGCACTGGATAGCAGCATGGCCTATACCAATACAGGAACATTTATGGTTCCACAAGGATTTTCCGGCAACTATTATGTATTCGTTTATGCAGATCGCTGGAACAGCATCAATGAAATATCCAATAATAATAACTGGAGAAGAAATCCTACTCCGATGATGGTGAGTCTCACCCCTTCTCCGGATCTTATTGTTCAATCTGTCACGACACCGACTACAGTTTTTTCAGGAGCTACGATACCTGTGACATATCATGTTAAGAATGATGGCCTTGGCCCTGTCCCATCCTCTGCGGTCTGGTCGGATCGAATAGTCCTGAGTCAGGATCCATTAAATCCTATCGGTACGAATCTTGGATCAGTAAGCAGATCTTTTGCATTGGCTGTTGACAGTACATACACCGTAACCCAAAATGTGCAACTACCTCCGGCGATTTCAGGTACATATTATATGCATGTAATTACTGACAGTCAGAATTCAATCTATGAATTCGGTGCTGAAGACAATAACAGCAATGCAAGTCTACCGATCAATGTCATTCTGGCTCCACCGGCCGATCTCATCGTATCACAGGTAAACTTCCCTGATACGGTCTCCAATAATGAATTGATTCCTTTCAGCTGGGTCGTCAATAACCAGGGAGCGGGGTCAGCAGATGCCCAATACTGGCTGGATGAAGCCTATCTTTCACTGTCTCCTGTGTATAACACGAATTTCCTTATCCCATTAACTTATGGGTATAAGTCAGGTCCTGTCGTTCCATTTTCAAATTACACACTCAGTCCGGGCGTACTGGTTCAACAATACCTTTCCGGATATTATTATGTTTATCTTTTTACAGACAAGAACAACAATGTATTTGAGAATACAAGCGAAGCAAATAATATCTATAAAGCGCCTGGCCAGATATATGTCGCAAATGCAGATCTTAAAAATGCAAATCTATCAGCACCGGATACGATAGAATTTGGAAGCAACATTCAATTCAACTGGAAAACCATTAACGCAGGTCCCGGAAAATTAATCAACAAATATTACTATAACAAAATATATCTTTCTACACAGGACACACTCAATCCACAGTCGGTCCTGTTATACACAAGTCCATATAACACCATCAACCTCCAGGCACATGATACAATCTCCCGGTCAGCTTCATTACAATTGCCTCCGGGGTACACAGGTCATTACTTCCTGCTGGTCGTAGCGGATGCAACTAATATTGTGTATGAAGGAACACATGAAAACAATAATCTGTCATCCAGGCCTATTTTCCTGGAACCCGGTCCTGCACCTGATATCATCACGACCTCTGTAACTGTTCCGGATACCATCACTGCAGGTATGAGTGCACAGATATCTTACCATTTTACGAATGTGGGCAATGATACGGTTTCTCAAAACTGGATTGATAAAATCTATTTCTCATTTGATTCTATCTGGCATCCGATGAATGCTATCGAAATAAAAATGGCCAATCAAACCGCAGGTCTTTTACCCGGAATATCCAGGACAACTGACCTTCCCGTCATCATACCACAGAATACCACTGAGAATTTTTACTATATCTATGTTGTCAATGATCAGACTGGTGTGGTCTTTGAAGGCTCACCGGGAGAATTGAATAATATCAAGAGGAGCAATGCAATTTATATTAAAGCTGCACCTCCTGTGGATTTAAGTTTAGATAATATATCCATCACTTCCGGAAGCTCCATTTTCACGGGTATAAACTATCCATTCCAGTGGACGACTAAAAATGTGGGTGTCAGTACGACACTGGCAAATGCATGGAATGACAGAATCTATCTGTCCACTGATACTATATACCAGGCCGGTGTTGATATACTGATCACAGATCTGGCATCAAATGGTCCATTGTTAGCACCCGGTCAAATTCGTCTGCGTCAGCAATCTCTTATGATTCCTAATGGTCTATCCGGAAGTTATTATGTCATCGGAATTACAGATGCGCTGGATGTACATTATGATGTCAACAGGAATAATAATACTAACAAGGTTCGTGATATCAATGGCGCGCCCCGATTGTTCAATGTGGTATTGTCACCTTATCCTGATCTGAAGGTCACCTTGTTCAATACACCTGCATCTACTATTGCCGGCCAGCCTCTTCAGGTCATCTATACGATCACAAATAGTGGTAATGGCCCGGCTTCAACATGGATTGATAAGATGTATCTCTCTGCAGATAACATCATCAATAACGCGGACCTTATCCTGCTTTCAAATAACCGGATAACACTCGCTGCCGGCAATTCAATCAATGATACAGTTGATGTACAGGTGCCCGTTGGTTATTTTGGCAATTATATCCTGATCATGCAAACGGATGCAAATAACCAGCTGTACGAACACAATGGCGAGAACAATAATATTCTCACACGATCAATCAACATCATCAATCCACCGCCATCAGATCTGAAAGTGGCCAATATCATCGTACCTGTCAATGTCATCGCCGGTGACAATATCAATATATCATGGACCACACAAAACATCGGAAGCAATCCTGCATCAGGTGTGTTCAGAGAAGTCGTATATATTTCACCGGATAGTATATGGAACACACAGGATGTAGTTTTTGGCATTAAAGATCAAACCGTATATCTGCCACCAGCAGGACATATCGATCAGCAACTAACGGATAACGTGACAGGTGTCGCAACAGGTGACTACTATGCCATCGTCCAGACAGATGCACGACAGAATTTCAATGAATCAAATGAGACAAATAATTTCACTTCGTCATCTGATATCATGAATGTGGATGTGAAAACATTATTTCTGGATTCACTCACCGCCGATACACTTCATGACAATCTTGAATTATATTATAAAATCCAGGTTGGACCTGATCTCGACGGAGAGACGATACTGCTTGACCTGAAAGGAGATTCATTGTATGGGCTGAATGAATTGTATGTGAAATACAATCAAATGCCGACAAGAGCCGATTTTGATTTCGGATTTGATCATCCATTCCAGAGTGATCAGCGTATCATCATCCCAAATGTTCATCCGGGCACCTATTATATACTTGCATATGGCTTCACGCTCAATCAATCCCTACAGGATATCACACTGTATGCTAAGGTCATCGATTATGAAATCCTGTCGTTGTCACCAAAACATGGAATTAGAAATACACAAGTCACACTGAAGATCACAGGTTCAAAACTGAACAACACGATGCAGTGGAGGCTACGACAAAGTGATCCATGGTTTTCAAGAAATGCCATATCATCTTATATCGTGGATGATAATCTGGCTTTTGTCACTTTTGATCTGACCGATATGGCTGTAGACACTTATGCTGTTGATCTCATCAAATTGGATAGCTCGCTTGCCTTCATTGATGATTTTATGGTTGAAGCGGATGGAAGCCAGCCTAAATTGCAGATCAATGCACAGCTACCTGGTGGGGTGCCTGGCAGGGCTGTACCGGTGCAGATCGTACTTACATTTATCAACAATGGTGATGCTGATGTAATCAATCCATCGATCCGTGTGGAAGCACCGTATGGCAATCTGATCTCGAATACACTTGAAGATCTGCAGGCAGGAATAGGCGGGCCGGTATTGATCGTACCTCTGGTGGAAGAAAATGGCCCACCCGGTGTTATCCGGCCTGGAGCTAGTGGGCGAATTGAAATATATGCCAGCTCCGGACCGTCAGCTGTGTATGGTATCCGAATAAATGATTGATCTATGAAGAAGTATATAATTTATATCATCGTACTTAGCTTATTCCCAATCCTAATGTATGGACAGGCGACCGATTACGCAGGACCGGATAAATCAGGATGTCAGGGAGATGGCGTCACGATCGGCAATGCAAGTCCGGGAAACGTATGCTATACATGGGATGCGGCTGATGGACTTAATCCAAATGATATTCACAATTCGAATCCGCATGTCCGTCCGCAAAACACAACTACATATACTGTACACGTTGTTGGCAACAATTTTTCTTTCAGCACCACTGACCAGGTAAAAGTCACCGTGGCATTCGGTGGTCTTGTCATCACCCCTTCATATATCAATCTTGCAGGTCCCCAGATGAACCAGGCCACTGCTATGCTCACTGTTAACCCTTCAAACAATCCGATAATATGGTCCATTCCGGATGCGGCAATGACAGGATGCAACATAGATCAGAACGGCGTGATATCAGGTTGCAATGCTACAGGAACAGTGACGGTAAAAGCGACTAATCAAAATGATCCCGGATGCGTCGCTGAAAAAACGCTCGAAATCAATGGTGGGGTGAAAGATGTCATTGCTTCTGACAATGCTAATGATGGACGCGTAGCTCATAAAACCCAGACACTTTATCTGGTCGGGCCTAATACACCTGGGCCTGCTGGTTCGGTAAATTTTACTGCGGTGCCCAATGAAAACTCCTCTTTCCCTTCTGGACAACCTACATGGTCTGGACCATTAATGCCACCACCGGGCAATGAATACAGCTGGGATACACCTAATCTCGGTCTTGGAACATATACAGAGACCGTAGGACAGGTCGATCCTAAAACAGTGACCGTATCCGTAGTGGGACCAAATGAGGCTTCAGTAACGATCAATGTCAATACAGGTCTTGTAGAAACATTGATAAACAAATTAAAGGGCAATACTAAAGTGAAAGAAACTGACGCATTTTGTTCTACCCCTCTATCATTTAGTCTTCCCGGTGCATTGAGCGCTTCTTTTAAAGCAAGCAATGCCCCTAAGTTTCATGATCCTGCATATGCTACCAAAAAAGAAGTGTCGGTTGACATACCCGGAATTTCTGTTACAGGTTGTGTGTATTTCCCGTGTTGTACGGGTGCTGCAAGATTTGGCCCTGCATACATATATTATTTTACCTACTTCGGATCATCCCTGGGTCTCAATCTCAATGTCGCTGCTGCTAAAGATCCAAGCGCATCAGCTAATGCAATGTGGACAATGTCCAACTTATCAGCAAGTGTTTCAGGAAAACTGGAAGCAGGGCTCAGAGTCGAATCAGAATTTTCCATGAACGCAGGAATCTTTGCAGGCGTAAATATTTCAACTGAAGGCAAATTAGAATGCCGGTTTATGCCCACTCCTGACAGGCTGGAATGGAATGCCTCATGGGGAGGACTTGTAGGCAAAGTGAGTGCAGCAATATGGTATGGAAACCCCAGCAATGCCATTGAAGTGGCTTTCCAGAAAAACCTTATCAATGGCTCAGAAACAGGTTGGATGTTACTAGATGACCTGTCAGCACATTAACCTAAAGAAAAAATGAAATACACATACAGCATATTCATACTTCTTAGCCTTACTTCAATTCAATTGTCAGGTCAGGCATCCACTTCTATAGGTATCACCTTTGGAACAACAAATTATTCGATTACAAACGCCAGAACGTGTGAAGCCTCACCATCGGGAACATTCACTGATGATTTGTCATTCTTCTACGACCATTTCAGTCAGACAGACTACCAGAAATACAGAGCTTACTACTATAATAATTCATGTCTTGTATCTGAAGAAGATTTTAAAAACTGGAGAACCCATACTGACGCCAGCCTGGTCATACCTATAGAGCGATATCTGGTTTTTTCAGCTAAGGATACATTTAGTATCATCGCATACACACAGGGAACATCAACTGAAAAACTATATTTCCCGCTAGCTCTTCAGAAGAAAAATAATAAATGGTACTTACTGGATCTTCATAAGAGCGAAGAAACAATGGGTTTGAAAATGTTCCTGACCTATGTCAATCCTCCATTCATTGAGGCATTCCTCGAAAATGGTGATGCGATGAAAGAGAAATATATGTCCATCATCTTCACTGCTAAAGGAAACCTGAATGGAGATCAGCTTATGAATTATTACGAAGACCGCTTTGATCCCTCATCCCCTCGATATGCTATTTCAAAAGAAACATTTCACAGTATAGGAACATACAACCAGGAAAATATTCAAATAATAACTGATGCGATAACCACGCTTGCAGGTGAATACAACATTCCTGAATCGAAAAAAATACTCCTTCAAAACATGGCCGCTGAAGGAAATTACAGCATTGCCCTCAATAAGATCGCCGAATGGTCAGGAACATCGGATGTCATCGAAATCACTGACAAGTTTCATTCAGGAATAAATGCAGCCGTCAATAAAAACTGATCCCAAATGAACCTTGAGATAAAAAAAATCATCAGCCTCTTTCTCTTCCTCTCCTTCTGCACATGCATGACGGGCCAGGTAAAAATTACTAAAAAAGATGTCACCTGCAGAGGGGGAAATGATGGATGGTTGAATGTAAATGCAACCAATGCAGCCCAACCGATCAAAAAATATTTGTGGAATGACGGGGTGGATGCTAAAAGCAGAATGCATATTCCTGCAGGTCATTACTGCGTTACCGTGACAGACGCCAATGATTGCACAGGTGTCGATTGTATAGATGTCAATCAACCGGAAACATCCCTTTCATTATCCATCGGCATCGAACCTGATCCCACGAATATCGTTCCCTGTGGCATACCACAACCTGTCTTCGTTACAGCCTACGCATCAGGCGGAGGCGGTTCGTTCAATATTAATGGTACTCCCAATCATGCTGTGCAAACATTACGTGTCGCCGAAACTATGAATGTCAAATTCAGGGTAACTGATGCCAATGGATGCTCCGTTGAAAAAGAACAACGCGTCTATATACTCCCAAGATTCTGCCCGAGAGATCCAAATGAAATGGTAGGACCGGTTGGTTTTGATTCACTGCAATGGGTCTCTGTAAAAGATACTTTAGATTATAATATCAAATTTGAAAATGATCCTACAGAGGCTACAGCTCCTGCACAGCGCGTGATGATCACACATCAGTTTGATGAAGACATCAATCCATTGTCATTCAGATTGGGTTCATTTGGCTGGGGTGATTATGTTTTCCAGATCCCTGGATCACCAGCATTCTATCAGACACGACTCAATCTCATCGCCCAGATCGGATTGTATGTGGATGTCACTGCAGGTATTGATGTCAATACACATAGCGCATTCTGGGTCTTCGAATCAATCGATCCCGCTACCGGGTTGTTACCTGTCAATCCATTGATCGGTTTTCTTCCCATCAATGATACCATCTCCAGAGGCGGTGAAGGCTTTGTCAATTTCTTTGTTCGCTCTAAACAACCGGGTCATACACGCGACACTATCCTGGCGAAAGCAAATATTGTATTTGATATCAACGAACCTATCGTCACGAATATCTGGTCCAATACTATTGATGCGCTACCACCATCCACGACATTGAATTCACTACCTGCCGAACTTGAGACGGATACTATATCACTGACATGGGCCGGAACAGATGATACCGGTGGTAGTGGTTTGGATTTTGTAGAATTGTATTATTCAAAAAACGGGGCTGCATACCAGCTTTTCCCACAGACGTTTGCAGACACTATCCATTCTTACAACTTTCAGGGTGAGTACGGCTCAGATTATGCTTTCTTCATCGTCGGCGTAGATCATACCGGCAACAGGGAAACAGGTGTTCCCGGCGAAGCATCAACATCAATTCTTCCACGAAAGGTGATCACACTGGTCAGACCCGCGGCAAATGAATATTGCATACATGATACTCTCCATATCGATTGGTCATTGATACAAATTGCTGCAGTAGATATTTCGCTTTCGATCGATAGCGGACAGACTTTTCAACCTCTCTTTACGAATGTTCCCTCAACAGATACTTCTGCCTATTACATTCTTACAAATTCACTCGCAGGCGAATACTTACAAATCCAGATACACGATCACTCAGATACGACGTATATCAGGAGTTCCATATTGCCGATTAAACCTCTTCCTGATGTCAATGCAGGAGCAGATAAATCGATTTGCATTGGCGACGTTGCTTTTTTGATTCCTGACGGAGCCAATACATATCATTGGAGTCCAAACATAGCGATCAATAATCCTGATCTCACTATACCTACTGTCAACCCTTCTACAAACCGTAAATATTATGTGGTCGGAACGGACGTGTTTGGATGCAGGAATATCGATTCTGTTTTAGTTGCGGTGCATCCTTTCTATGTCGATTCAGTCGTACATATGATGTGCAATGAGGATAGTGTATTTGTCGGTGGTGCTTATCAGACTATACCGGGGTACTACACAGATTTGCTGGCGTCGACATATGGATGCGATAGCACGGTAGTTACACAAGTTGTATTGACCGGGCCTTGTCCTTTCCCGAGCCCACAGGTTTATGTTGATAAAGATGCTACAGGATCAAACAATGGGACCTCCTGGGCAAATGCATTTACTGATCTTCAAAATGCGATCCATGCTGTTGATTATTATTTGAATGTTCATGAAATATGGATTGCTGAAGGCACGTACAAGCCTTCTCCTTCGACTAACCGGGATACAAGCTATGTATTGAGGGATAGCGTAGCGATCTATGGAGGATTTGTGGGTAATGAGACACTTCGTACACAACGGTCTACCGATCCTTCACTTGTTAAGCTTTCAGGAGATATCGGCATCCTCAATGATAGTACTGACAATGCTTATCATGTAATTAAAGTGAATCCTTCATGTACTGATTGTATACTTGATGGACTGACGGTTCGGTTCGGTGAAGCTAATGGTACCGTGACACCCGCTCAAATCGGAGGCGGACTTTTGATCAATGGAAAAGTACTACTAGATCACGTGACGATCGAACGAAATACAACTGTACTTGATGGTGCTGCCATCTACAATTCAGGAGCGTCTGCGATCACTACGATTCGTGATTGTCTCTTTAGGTTAAATACTTCAGGTCTTGCACGAGATATTTTGAATTCGAATGGAGCACAGTTGAAATTTGAGGGAATGAACACTGTTCAGGATTAGGCGAAGGCGAAGGCGAAGGAAAATGACGAATTACGAATTACGAATTACGAATTACGAATTACGAATTACGAATTACGAATTAAGATTTAAGAGCAAAGATTTAAGAGTAAAGAGTAAAGATTTACGAATACCGAGTAAAGAATTACATTTTTGACAACTAAGAAAACAATTTGATCCTGAAAGGATCACACATTAATAGCCACGGGTTGCAACCCGTGGATTAATGATTGTGAAGTTTTTAACAACCCTGAATGGGTTGAATAAAAATCTGTCGTCTTCGGATACAATGCAAATGCATATGTAATTTCTGAAGTTTGCTGGTTTTCGAACCATTAAATCAGCTCGAAGAATTCCTTTTGCTTTTTGTTTCCCATTCTATTTTAAACATTACTCAATGTTCTTCGTTCCTGAACAAAAGACTCCACATGAAATTTATCACCCTCGGCAAACACTCCGTCCCCGCCATAGGCTTAGGCACCTACAAACTCACCGGATCAGGCGCCATTGACATCATACGAAATGCGATTGATATCGGATACAGGCACATCGATACTGCTCAACTGTATGACAATGAAAATGAAGTGGGACAGGCCATTCTGAATTCAAACATCTCCAGAGAAGAAATTTTTCTAGTCACAAAAGTATGGCCATCAAATCTTCACAAGGATCGGTTTATGAAGTCTGTAAAAGAAAGTTTGCAAAAATTAAAAACAGATCATGTAGATCTCCTGCTCATTCATTGGCCTCATCAAAGTATGAAGGTGGAGGAATATATTCCATTTCTGATCGAAGCACGCGATTCAGGATTGACCTCAGAAATTGGCGTCAGTAATTTTAATATTCCACAATTAAAAACAGCATTGAAACTGGCACCTGATATCGTCGTCAATCAGGTTGAATTTCATCCATGGATCAACCAGGCAAAACTTTATGACTGGATGAAAGACCACAACTTAGCCCTCACTGCATACAGCCCATTGGCACAAGGAAAGATGATTGGTTCTAAGCAACTTGGAGCCCTCGGTTCGAAATATAATAGAACTCCTGCCCAGATCGTCCTTCGCTGGATGATGCAGAAGGAAAGCATCCTGGCCATCCCACGGTCGTCAAATATGCACAGGCTACAGGAAAATCTCAACGTTTTTGATTTTGAACTCGTTAAAGAAGATGTAGAAGATATCGACGCATGGCGACTGGAAAATCACAGGATGGTCGGCGCGCAGAATGGGGCGAAGTGGGATTGATGTTTCGACCAGCTATACTCAACCTTGTGCTACAGCTCAGCAACCAGGCGAAGGCGAAGGCGAAGGCTGAGGCGAAGGCAAAAGTGAAGGTGAAGAATTTTTAGCAGTTATTAACAAGTCCCCTTAGAAAAGTCATCTACATTAGCTTTCGATTTGAGGCTGAAAATGTGAAATATACAGAATATATCCTTTGATCTATAAATAGAGTGATTCAGCCTAAATATCTGAATGACGTACATACTTTTTAGAATATTGCAACCATGATGAATACAATTTGTCTTTGATAAAATAGCTTCCTCGCTGCATGAAATATACGATTACAAATCTCTTCTTTTATCTCCTCCTGATGTCGACATCACAGACATTATTTGCTCAGGATGCTTTTGCAAATGAAAACATTACTTCTGCAGGTATCGAACGGCGTCAATATCAAACCACTTCGATCGGCGATGAAGACATCAGTCTTGATGGCATCCCTAATGAGATAGCATGGCAAAAAGTAGATTGGGCCTCATCTTTTGTTCAACATGAGCCCGATAATGGAGGTAAACCTGCACAACAAACAAGTTTTAAGATTCTCCAAAACAATAAATATCTCTACCTCGCTTATCGTGCTTTTGATACTTCTCCAGACAGCATAGTAGAGCGCCTGAGTCGAAGAGATGAATTCCCGGGAGACTGGATTGAAATCAATATCGACAGCTATCACGACTTGCGCACCGCTTTTTCATTTACATTTTCTGTCAGTGGTGTCAAGGGCGATGAGTTCGTCACCGATGATGGCGGCAATTGGGACGACAACTGGAATCCCATCTGGGAAGGCATCTCACATATCGATAGTCTCGGATGGACTGCTGAACTACGCATTCCTTTCAGTCAATTTCGATATGGCAATCAAACAGATCCTGTGTGGGGATTTCAGGTGATGCGAAGAGTATTCAGAAAAGAGGAGCGTTCTACATGGCAGCCTGTACCGCGCAATGCAAATGGATGGGTCAGTCAATTTGGAGAGTTGCACGGTCTTACTAATTTGCCAAAAAATAAACAAATCGAGCTGGCACCATACATCCTGGCGCAGACAGAACATTTTGAAAAAGAGCCGGGTAATCCATTCCTTGATGGGTCAAAAAATAAACTGGCTGTTGGCCTCGATGGAAAACTTGGTATCACAAGAGATATGATACTTGACTTCACGATCAATCCTGATTTTGGACAGGTGGAAGCTGATCCTGGTTCCATCCGACTGGATGGCTATGAAGTTTTCTTCAACGAACAGCGACCCTTTTTTGTGGAGAATAATAATCTCTTTAATTACCAGGTGGCGGGTTCAGCTGCAGGTGGAGAATATGATCAGGATTTACTTTTTTATTCGCGACGTATAGGCGGTGAACCGCATGGATATCCCTCGTTGAATGCAGGTGAATTTGCTGATGTACCCGGCAATACTTCAATATTGGGAGCAACCAAGTTCAGTGGCAAAACAAAAAATGGATTGTCGATAGGCATACTCGAAAGTATAACAGATCCGATAAAAGCGACAATCGCCAATGGTGAAAGCAGGCGGAAAGAAATAGTAGAACCTCTCTCGAATTATTTTGTGGGTCGCTTCGTAAAAGATTTTGATCATGGAAATACAATTCTTGGTGCAATCTTAACTTCTGTCAATCGAAAGCCAGGTGTAGCAGAATTGAATCGCAGCGCCTATAGTGGAGGTATAGATTTTCAGCGTTCATGGAAAAACAAATGGTACCAGTTAAAATTTGATGCCATCATGAGTCATGTTGAAGGCAGCAAAGAATCCATACTGGCTACACAAACAGGTTTCGTGCATCTTCTTCAACGCAGTGACGCCGGTCATCTCGGTGTGGATCCTTCATTGACATCTCTTACAGGTACTGGTGGAACGCTTAAGATTGGAAAATATGGAGGTGCAGGAAATAAAGATGGTGGTGTAGTTCACTTCGAAACAGGTGTCACATGGAGATCGCCTCATCTGGAATTGAACGATGCCGGTTTCCTGGGTGCGGCCGATCAGATCAATCATTTTGCTTGGGCCTCCTATGCTTTGGAACAGCCCTTCTCTATATTCAGGAATGCAAGGTTAAATTACAATCATTGGGGACGATGGGATTTTGGTGGCCGGTTTATTTATTTACAGTTCAATACAAATGCACATTTCTGGTTTAAGAATAATTGGATGATCGGCGGTGGATTTGATATCAATCCCTTAGAAATATCCAACAATGCATTACGAGGTGCCACAGCATTACGAAAACCACCAGGATATGGGTATAATGTAAATATTCAATCTGACAGCAGAAAAAAAGTGACTATGAATTTTAATATCTTCAACGGTGGAGGGTACCATAAGGAAGTTACATTCTTTAGCGTTAGCGGAGGAGTTGAATATCAACCTATCGACGCATTAAGTTTTTCAATTGCTCCTGGCTACGGACACTTTATGCGAAAACAAGATCAATTTGTAGCCAATGTAAATATTGGCAACCAGGTAAGATCCATCGTCAGTAATGTCAACCAGCAGGACTTTTCCATTTCTACACGTATCAATTGTTACTTCACTCCTCACTTATCATTGCAGTATTATGGTCAGCCATTTATCTTCAGAGCGCTGTATAAAAACTTCGGTTATGTCACAAAACCTTTGGATATAAAATATGACGATCGGTTCCATACATTTTCTCCGCAGGAAATAACATTGTCAAATGGTACGGCACAAGTCGATGAGAACAATGATGGCCAGATTGACTACACCTTTTCCACACCTGATTTCAACTACATTCAATTCAGATCGAATCTTGTAGTCCGGTGGGAATATGTCGCCGGCTCGGAATTATTTCTTGTTTGGTCGCAGGGCATTGAGCCAGATGCTTTTGGAGATCTCAACACACCGATAGTGCACAGCTTGTTTGAAAATGTATTTGATTCACATCCGCACAATATTTTTCTATTGAAGTTTTCGTATAGGTTTTTGAATTAACTTTTGTTAAGCTTAGGAGGAGCCTAAGCTTGAGCGTTAGCAAATTTCAGATTTGCGAAAAAAAAACAACGATATGCAAAACGGAGTTTTGCAGACACGAAAGCGTAGGCACAGCCTACGCTTAGCTTTTTGATATTTTAGATGCATTTTTCTAAATAATCCTAAAATCAATACAAATTCCAGAAATCAGATACTGCTGAATAGTCAGCCGAATTCTTATGTTTACATCTCAAATTCCAAAACAATGAAAACATTTATATCACTCTTATTTAGTTTTATGTATGTGGCTTCCATAATTGCTCAATCCCAGGAAGAACTTCTAACGATGAAAGCAGCGAAAGAAGCAGAACTTGCGACATTGCAGCCTCAACTCAAAGACCTTTCAGGAAAAGTTGATGCACTGAATGCTGACATAGCAACCCTTAAAGAACAGACCACCCCCTATCCTCGCTGGAATATCGGATCACTTGGAAATATTGGTTTTAGTTTTTCGAGCTTCAGTGATTGGCTTTCAAAATCTTCTCCGAATACCACGGCAATTACAATTGGATTTACCGGGACAGGATTTGCAAATTTGGATCAGAAGAAATATTTCTGGCGCAATAGTGCAAATCTGACATTAGGCTGGCAAAAATTTAATGACAGGGACAACCCTAATGACAGCAAGGATTTTAAAGTGGCTGCTGATGCATTGAGTGCTAGTTCATTATTAGGATATAAGTTAAGCGAAAAATGGGCAATATCAGGTCTTGGTGAATATCGCACTTCAGTGCTGGATGACAAATTCAACAATCCTGGATTTCTTGATCTCGGTGCCGGTGCGACATGGACACCGATCAAAGACCTGGTGGTGGTGATTCATCCATTAGATTACAACTTTGTATTTTCAAAAGGTGCTTTTGATTACAAAAGTTCGTTCGGTGCAAAAGTCGTGGCTGATTACACGAAGCAAATTACAAAAGGCATAGCCTGGAAATCAAATGCATCCGGGTTCTTTAGTTATGAAGGAAGTGATCTTTCTAACTGGACATGGATCAATAGTTTTAGTACGGCTGTGAAAAATATTGGCGTGGGTCTTGACATCGGACTGCGTGGCAATAAACAGGAAGCACTTGCTGCAGGCAAGACAGATAATCCGCTGCAATCGTATTGGATTGTGGGGCTATCGTATAAGCTCTGACCAAATTAGTAATGAATAAATTCAAACTTCGTTTGAATTTATTCATTACTAAGCCAAAAGTTAAGCGTCGGCTGTGCCTACGCTTGTGCGTCTGCAAAAATCCGTTTTGCGGAACAATGCTATCATTTCGCAAATCTGAAATTTGCTAACACGAAAGCTTAGGCACAGCCTAAGCTTAACAATTTTGTTATATTGAATCTCCTTATGAGAACAATCATAATCATATCAGTTTTTTTCGTCTTTTTCACTTCAGTCAATAAATGCTTTGCCCAATCATTTTATTTCGGCGCAGACCTTTCTTATGTCAATGAGCTGCAGGACTGTGGCGCGGCATATACTGAGAGTGGAGTTGCAAAGGATCCGTATACAATCTTTAGAGAACATGGGGCTAATCTGATTCGCCTGAGATTGTGGCATACACCTTCATGGTATGATGGATTGAATCAGGGTCATCGCTATAGCGACTTTCAGGATGTACGACATTCCATCATGAGAGCAAAAGCAGAAGGGATGCAGGTATTGCTTGACTTTCATCTGTCTGATACGTGGGCTGATCCCGGACATCAGGTAGCTCCTGCAGCATGGATATCCGTATTGAACAATCTTCCTGTCCTTCAGGATTCGCTGTACAATTATATCTACTCAACACTTGTAAATCTTGCTGCAGATAATTTGCTACCTGAAATCGTGCAGATCGGGAATGAAACAAACAGAGGTATACTTCTTTCACAACAAACAAATGATGCAGGGTGGTCACTTGACTGGACGCGCAACAGTGCATTATTCAATACGGCGATCTCTGCAGTGAGAGATGTTGAATCTGCATTTAGTACACCGATAAAAATCGCACTTCACATTGCAAACCCTACTGAATCAGATTGGCTGATGAAGGGCTTTTGGGATCATGGTGTGCGTGATTTTAATATCATCGGACTATCGTATTACTGGCAATTTCATACTGTGCAGTTTGATGTAGTAGGTAATACAATTTCAACGCTTAAGCAAACGTATCCCGGAAAAGAAGTCATGATATTAGAGACGGGATATCAATGGACATCAGCCAATGATGATAGTGCAAACAATATTCTTTCTGCCGTTTATCCCGGCTATACACCACCGACACCTGCACGACAAAAACAATGGATGATCGATCTTGCGCAGACTGTCATTGATCATGGTGGCAAAGGCTTGATTTATTGGGAACCTGCATGGGTGAGCACAAATTGTTTTACACGATTTGGCAAAGGATCAAATTGGGATAATGCTACTTTTTTTGATTTTAATTCAAACCTTCAGGAGTCAGGTGGTATCGGATGGATGTCTTATCCATATGTATTTACCTCTGCAGTGCATGATGTCAATACAACATCGGATCATCTTGAAGTTTTTCAAGCTGGAAATGAGATTATTTTTAAACGAAATGATGCGTCTATTCTAAATGAGACATTCAAAATTGACATTCTTTCCATTGATGGAAAAAAAATAAATGGATTTAACTTCAATCCGGATTGGAGGAATGATATGATGAGGCTCAAGATGCCTGAACTTGCACAAGGATGTTATTTTATCTCAGGATTTCAAAAAGATAATTTTTTATTTTCAAAAATGCTTATTACCATAACATATTAATCTCATCTTTTGCCCCTGCTTTTTGTTTCCGGATAAATTCTCTCCAGACGAAAACTCTCCCTATTTTCTTATGCTACTTTTTTGCCAGAGATGAGAGAGGTGAACGTTGATGAGAATTTTAACTTTCACAATGGTATAGACTGATTTCGTCGAAATCCTTTTCATAATTAACTGTCTTTGTTATACTTAGAAGACCTGTAAACACCCTTTTCATTATTTTCATCCAAGTTTTTTCCAAAATCCTCGTAACATTTCCCTTATTATGCAAACAAAAAAAGGCAGCAACTTTCGTTACTGCCTTCCGTCCAAAAAGGAGGATTTTAATTTCTTTTTTAATAGCCTGGATTTTGTAAAAGATGTGGATTTGCACTGAGGTCAGACGAAGGGATCGGAAAAACATCACGGAATGATTCTACTCCTTTTCCCGCTTTCACACCACCTTTCCATGCCCACAAATAATCTGTGTTACTGAATTTACCAAAACGGACAAGGTCGGTACGGCGATGACATTCCCAATACAATTCACGTGCACGTTCGTCGATCAGCATTTGAAGCGTAAGGTCAGCATCTGAAATACCGCCACCTGAACCACCATAAGCCCTGTGACGTACTCTGTTGAAATAATCCAATGCCAGACTGCGATCACCCCCACCGCGGACGATCGCTTCACTCCCCATCAACAACACATCGGCTAACCTGAACATCGGAAAATCTGTATCCGGGAAGTCTTTATTAGAACCAACCGCACCTGTAGAAGTAATATTTCTGAATTTGCGGATCGCATAACCATCTGTAAATAAGGTAACGTCGTTGATATCCAGATTTTGGCCATTGGTATAAAACAAACCACGGGTATCAAAGCTTGTGGAAAGAATTTCATACGTGTAATCCGGTCTTCCAATGTATAACCGGATGAGATAAGAACCATTACCAATCTGTATCTCTGTCCCATCTTGTGCCAACAATCCATTCGCTGCATTGTCGCCAAGGTTGATGGCTGAATCATGATTTGCCCTGAATTTAAAATGTCCTGCTTTGAGATCTACTGCGATTTCAAGCGCATTCTTTGATGCATTCCAGGTAAGATCAAGATCAGTGGTGGGGCCTGCAGGTATAGCGTCTCCTACGATACTCCACACCTGCTTCTGCAACGTGTAGGTATTGTTATTGAGATTCGCTTTAATCTCATACATACCTGCGGTCGGAACTCTGATGGTGTCTCCATTTGATTCAAGTGTACCATCTGCACCATTATCACCCAATCGCAAAGCAAAAGATGATGAAGGTACTTTCGTAAAGAAAAACGGACTGTTATCCGTAGGAAAATATACATGCCCTTCGAAGATCTTATTATTTGCAGGAGAAGAAAGCGAAGTTTTTGTATTGGTTCCATCCCATCCCTGGTATGCGCCAGGCACATAAAGCTTGCTATAGCTTACTGAATTTCCTTCATTGGGTACTACGATAATTCCGCCGATATCTTTTGGAAATTTCTCTACAAATTCACGCGTCGTACGCATACCACCCCATGCTCCTGATACGCCTGACTCAGCCGGACTCATACTACCACCGATTCCTCCAAAGACAAGAAATGTGGTACCTCCATATGTCCGTGTATATCTACCGTCAAATGTGATCGGAAATATAATTTCATTCGAGAGGTTGTTGTCAGCAAGAAATAAATTCTTGTACTGAGGCTCAAGCGTATATCCTGCATTGATTACTTTGTTGCAATACGTGAGACAATCTTCATATCGCTGTGTGCCGATATACACTTCCGCATTGAGATAGAGCTTGGCCAGCAATGTCCACACTGCACCCTGATCTGCACGTCCATATTCATTCGTACGCGCAGGAGCTATTTCGGTTTCAATCGCCTTCAATTCTGATTCGATATACGTAAACAGATCAGCTGCTTTGATCTGATTCGGAAAGAACGAACCAACAGCATCATCTTCAGTGACGAAAGGAACGTTCCTGAACAAGTCAAGCGCATGCCAGTAACTTAATGCGCGGAGAAAACGCACTTCAGCTCTATAGCCATGGATCTGTGTTGCAAGATTGGCATCAACTCCCCTGGAAGAAAGTTTTGCTTCTGTGGTCTCCCGAAGAAATTCATTGCAGATCACGATCTGATAATACAACCTGCTATAAAAAGCAAAAATGAAACCATCTCCGGAAGTCCAGGATTGTGCATGAAAATCTTTTATTGTCTGGTCATTCCATCCTATGATAGCTTCATCCGTAGGCAATTCCTGGTGATAATAATAGCCGCGGAGATATTGACCAAAACCTTCATCAATACCCTGTATATCCGCCTGTCCCGCTGGACCTTGTTGTCCGGAAAGGGCAAGCCCGGCATACACTTTGGCCAACACTGCTTTATACGCAGCAGGATCATTGAATACAGAACTTGCAGTGACAGTCTGTGGATCCAATGGAACGGTATCAAGATCTTTAATACACCCATTGCTGATAAAACCTGTCAATAGGATGAAAAATGTAATTTTTATATAGCTTATCTGTTTCATGTCTCTTCTGTTTATTAAAATTCCACATTTACACCAAACACAAAAGTGCGCGGCCTTGGATAAATCGTATTGTCAATACCGCTGTAGATTTCAGGGTCGAGTCCGTCATACGCAGTTACGGTAAGCACATTTTGCATTGTCAGGGACAACCTGAGATAATCACCGATCAGATGATCAAAATTATATCCTACGGTGATGTGATCAATTTTCAGGTAATCCGCTTTCTTGACGAAGTAATCACTGAATGTCAGACTTGACTGGCTCACCACATTCAGGTCTACAGCAGATTGTGTAACATTCCAAAGTGATTGTCCACCCGTTGACAACCAAAGCCTGCCGAGATAACCACGGTCAGTCTGTACATTGTTGTATACATAATTGCCAATGCTGGCACGTCCTGCCAAACTGAGATCAAACTTGCCGATCTCAAACCGGTTAGAAAAACCTAATGTATAATCTGCAGCGGGCTTATGCAATCTGTATTTATCTTTTTCATTGATAATGCCATCATTGTTCCGGTCGACAAATACGCCTTCCATTATATTCCCCTGTTCATCATATACCTGTTGATATACATAAAATGATTTCGGCGCATAGCCAACGGTATAAATCTGAATGTTACTTCCCACACCCCCTGCAATACCACCAGTCAATACTCCCTGATAGGTCGGATCATCTGTAGCGCGAAGCTTTGTGATCTTGTTTTTGTTGTAAGCGACATTCGCAGATATTTCCCACAGAAACTTACCGCTTCTCACCGGCGTTGCGAACAAGCCAAGTTCAACACCTTGGTTTTCCATATTCCCGACATTCGTGGTTACAAAGTTGGTGAGATTAGTACCTGCAGGGACAGGAATGGTGTTGAGCAGATCACTTGTATAGCGCTTGTAAACATCAAGCGATCCTGATAGCCTTTCCCGGATGATGGAGAAATCAAGGCCTGCATTGTAGGTTTCAGTTTCTTCCCATTTGATGCGCGCATCATATCCATTCGGACGATAGGTTTGGTAAAATTGATCCCCGAACTGATATTCTGCGCTCTCATTACCAAATTGATATCTTGCCAGGTAAGCGTAGTAATCACCAATATCCTGTTGGCCCGTAATACCCCAACCCAACCTGATTTTCAGATTATTGAACTTATTGTTTTCATTATCAATCAATTTCACTGCTACTGCGGCTGCAGGGAAAAGTCCCCATCGATTGTCCTTGGCAAAACGGGATGTACCATCCTGACGCACGGTGAATGTGAACAGGAATCTGTCATTGAAACTATAGTTGGCTCTGCCATAAAACGACAACAGGAAGTATTCAGCCGGATTGAGTGAATCCTGTGTAGTCCTGATTGGCGTGCCGGCTACATCTGAGTTCTTGAATTTACTATCCACTGCGAAATGTTGCCATGAGTATCCACCGAGCAGATCAATACTATGTTTGTTGAAATTGGTTTTATAGTTGAGGTAAAATTCCAGCAGTGTATTTTTCTTCGTTTGACTATAGGTGTTGTGTTGGCCTCCTCCGTATGTCGCATCATACGCGAAAGCTGCTGATGTATCAATATCTACCACACCTTCTCCATGACTGTAGTCGTAGGCGAGATTGAGATTAGCACGCAGCGCCGGCAGAAATGGAATCCTGTAATCTGTAGCCACGTTGGTGATGATCCTGTTTTCATTAGAATGATCATCTTTCAACTCAAGTAATGCTACAGGATTTGTGGGAGAAATACTATTAGGCGCAACACTATTATTCAGACGCCATGTTGTGAATTGTCTATAAGGACTCGCCGGGTCGCGCACAGCATGTGTAGGATCAAAATTCAAAGCATTTCCAATCGCGCCGCGGTCTGCGAATTGATTTTTTGTGAACATGCTTTTGAAATGAAAATCAAATTGAAGGGTATTGTCTAAAAACCCAGGGTTGAGATTCAGGCCTGCAGTGATCCTGTTGAATTCATCTGTCTTGAGAATACCCTGTTTGTCCGTATACCCAAAGGAAATCCGATAGGGTACCTGAGCAAATCCTCCGGATAGATAAAGATTGTGATCATGACCTAAAGCTGTCTGATAGATTTCCTTCTGCCAGTTCGTATTAAATGTATCGAGCAGCGGTCTGATTTTGGCAGAGTCGGCAACAACTTTTGCCAAAGCGCGGTATTCATCGCCGGTCAGGACATCCACCAGTTGGTCATAATTGCCTACAGATACATTTCCACTATACCCGACTTTCATCTTAGAATCGACCTTTCCTTTTTTAGTCGTAATCAGGATGACACCGGCTGAAGCACGGTTGCCATAAATAGCAGTCGCAGATGCATCTTTTAATACGGTGAATGTTTCGATATCATTCGGGTTGATCACATTCAATGGATTTCTTCCACCATCCACACCCCCATTGTCAATCGGAACTCCGTCAATAACAATGAGCGGATCGTTGGAAGCACTAAGAGAGGATTCTCCTCTGACGCGTATCGTGGCACCTCCTCCAGGACCACCGTCATTGGTGATCACGACGCCCGGGATTTTTCCGGACAGCAGTTCCTGAGCCCCGGTGATTGCTCCTCTGTTAAAGTCCTTTGAAGATACTGACTGTATTGAGCCTGTGGCATCCTGCCGCTTGACCGTTCCATAACCTATCAGGACTACTTCTTCGAGGAGTTTTCCCTGACCCAGAGCTACATTTACTTCATCGGAATTGGTCAGTTTAACTTCAATTGTTGTATAGCCGGTATAGCTGTATGAGAGGACATCAAATCCGGCCGGCACGACCAGTGAATATGAACCGTCAAAATCCGTCACCGTGCCTACCGTACCGCCCTTAACAACAACATTTGCGCCTATCAGTCCCTGGCCATCGCTTGGATCTGTAACCTTACCATGTATAGTCCGCTGACCAGTAAGTGTTAAGGAACAGGCAACCATTAGCACGAGAGAAAAAGCCAGCTTTTTAATAAAAAGGAAAAGTCTATCCATGAGTACGATATTTTGCTGTGAATTTAGCACATTCGAATTTTTTGTGTGAATTCCCATTGAGAATTCTCTTTAATGCGTAAGTTTACAGTAATTCAAAGATACATTCACTTAAAAATTACAAATGATGAAATTACGTCTACTTTTTTCTCTTTTTGTTATGATTACTGTGGTCAGCATTCATGCCCAGATAACTACTGTGGGTCTGATTGGTTCTGGCACACCGTATGGTTGGGATGCAGATACCAGCATGATTCAGGATGCGGTTAATCCGGATCTATGGTCTATAGATGTAGATCTGACCAATGGAGAGGCAAAATTCAGAGCTAATGATGCCTGGACTCAAAACTGGGGCTACACTGATTTCCCCAAAGGTACAGGTACCCAAGACGGACCTAATATTCCAGTTAGAGCCGGTTTTACTCATGTTACATTCAATTCAGCTACAGGCGAATACTACTTTTCAGTTTATTCTGACATCGGTATTATCGGATCTGCTTCCCTCTTCGGATGGGATTCAGACGTAAATATGTACCAGGATACAGGTGATGCTAATGTGTATACACTTTCTCTGCCTTTAGTAGCAGGTGAAGCCAAGTTCCGTCAGGATGATGACTGGGCGGTCAACTGGGGAGCTACAGATTTTCCATCAGGAGTTGGTACTCAGAATGGTCCTAACATTCCTATCGTTACCGGTGGCGATTATAATGTCACTTTTAACAAAGGCACAGGCGCATATAACTTTACACTTACTAGTTTTGCTTCTATCGGTCTTATTGGTGATGCTACTCCTGGAGGCTCAACTCCTACACCTTTTACCTCGGGAAGTACACCAGGACAGTGGTCACTGACTGTTATTTTAACAGATGGGACAGTTCAGTTTCAGGGTGATGCTGTTGCTACATGGGGAGGAACGGATTATCCTGCAGGCACAGCTACGCTGGGCGGACCAGCCATTGCTGTTACAGCAGGTAGATACCTGATCAATTTCAATTCGAAGACACTAGCATATGAATTTATCCCTGTGGAATATTATCAGGTCGTAGGTATCATAGGTGATGCTACGCCACTCGGATGGGATGCAGATACAGATATGGAGTTAAATCCACTTGGTGATTCAACTGACTGGAAATTGCGTATTGTCCTCACGGATGGCGAACTAAAATTCAGAGCTAATCATGACTGGGCAGTCAACTGGGGTGCCGGTGATTTTCCAACAGGTTTTGCTTTGAGAGATGGACCGAATGTTCCTGTGACTGCAGGCGAGTACAATATTTATTTCAGTTCATTTACCGGACAGTATGCATTTGTATTGTTGCAGGTGTTCAGCGCTATGGGCGTGGTTGGAGCGGGATCACCTACAGGCAGTTGGGATATAGATACCCAAATGAATAAAGATCCAAATGACGAAAATAACTGGATACTTCCTTCCGGCGATTTTACAACCGGTGATGTTAAATTCAGAGCAGAAGGTGCATGGACATTCAATTGGGGAGCTACTAGTTTCCCAACAGGTACAGGCACACAAGACGGACCTAACATTCCTGTAACAGCTGGTACATATGGCGTGACCTTAAATTCAAATACTGGCGAATATGCATTTGGTGATCCGATCACGGCTACACATGATATATTGAATCCGTCAAGCATCAAAGCATTTCCTAATCCTGCTAATGAAGTATTGAATGTTGATCTGAGTGCGATTGACATGAAAGGTGATGTAACGATGAAGGTATATGACATCAATGGTAAACTTCTTCTTACTGATGTTCAGCAAGGAGCTCCTCAAATGAAAATAGGAGTTGCTGCTTTACCAAGTGGATTTTATACGATCAATATCAGCAATGGCCGATACATCATTGGAAAGAAATTTTCAATCATGCGGTAATAAGAAACAAATAAATATTGTGAAGGTGGTCTTCTGTATAAGGAGACCACCTTTTTTTTGCCTTTCGGGTAACTCACCCCCGGCCCTCTCTTATGACTTTCGGATAACTCACCCCCTTCCCCTCTCTTCACTAAGCTCGAGTCAGCCGAAACAGAATTACCGGGAGAGAGGGGAGTCATGATTTTCTTAGGTGAATCATAGCTCCCATCTCTTTAGTGAAATCATTTCCGCTTTCTTAACCAAATGATTTGACGGGTACACGCAACTTTGCTTCCGAGTGGAAGCCCTATCTTTAGAATTCATTCTGACAACCCCATTTAATGATGAAGTTTTTCAAACCATGCTCCCTGATTGCTGCACTTTTCTTTCTGATATCATATCAGTCAGAGGCGCAGGGAATCGACGGGAATCATAGAAATAGTCCTGTCATCTGGACTGTTCCTGCCTTTCCGACAAAACTTGATGATGTCACCGTCTATTTTGATGCCTCTCAGGGAAATGGAGCGCTTGCCGGATTCATCGGTGATGTGTATGCGCATACAGGAGTGATCACGAATCTAAGCACAAGTGGTTCGGATTGGAAGCATGTCGTCGGCAACTGGGGTACAGCAGATGCACGTGTACTGATGAAAAGAGAAAGTGCGAATATTTATTCTATCTCCTATAAGATCAATACGTTTTATGCTATTCCGGCCAATGAAGAAGTTTTGAAGCTTGCTTTTGTTTTCAGGAATATAAATGGCTCGGTCGTGGGACGTGATGCAGATGGGTCTGATTTATACACTGACGTAGCTGCAGTCGGTGCAGGATTATTGCTCACGTTGCGTGAACCATCTGCAGGAGATGTCTTGCTCCATGAAGGTGATAGTTTAAAGATCGACATTGCGATAAGCGATACGGCTTCGTTGATGATCTTTGATGATCAGACTTTAATTTATTCGGATATCGTTGATCACGCCATTTTCTTTTATCATCCATTGAACACCGGCCAGCATGTATTAAGATTTGAAGCCACTAAAGATTCTACGGTCACGCTTGAAAAGGAATATTATGTTCTAAAAAATAATCCTGATAAAATAAATCCACCAAATGGCACTGTCAATGGCCTGAATTATTTCAGTGACACCACTTATTTATTTCAGCTCTATGCTCCACTCAAAGAATTTGTTTTTCTTCTTTGTCCACAGAATGGTTTCCAACCGGATTCAAACTACCAGATGCATGAAGCTGAAGATCTGGCGACATATTGGATTGAACTTCCAAGGTCATGGTTTACAGATGGAAAGAATACATATCAATACCTGATCAATGGGGGCATCAGAGTCGCCGACCCACTCTCTGAGGTAGTCCTTGACCGGAACAATGATACCGGTGTCAAACCTTCTGTGATGGCCACACTCCCACCCTACCCTATGGGGCTGACGAATGGAATTGTCACTGCGTTTGATGAGGATCGTCAACCTTATAATTTTGTTGTCGAAAATTTTGACAAACCAGAACAAACAAAACTTGTCATCTATGAATTGCTTGTTCGCGATTTTCTGGCGACCCATAGCTTTACAACATTGCTGGATACACTGGATTACTTCAGCAAACTTGGTGTCAATGCTATAGAGCTCATGCCTATAGGTGAATTTGAGGGGAATAATAGCTGGGGATATAATGTTTCTTTCCCCATGGCGGTAGATAAATATTACGGCACACGAGAACAATTGAAACAACTTATTGATGCTGCACATCAACGCGGTATTGCTGTGATACTTGATGTTGTATTCAATCATGTATTTAGCCAGAGTCCTCTGGCGCAGATGTATTGGGATCCCGTCAATTCAAGGCCATCTGCAGAAAGTCCTTATCTGAATGTCATAGCCAAACATCCTTTCAACGTGGGATATGATATGAACCATGAAAGTGCGGCTACGAAATCCTGGGTCAAAAGAATTCTGAAGTATTGGATTACTGATTTTAAGGTTGATGGTTTTCGTTTTGATTTGTCAAAAGGTTTTACACAATTCAATTCCGGAAGTGATGCGGGACTCATGGCCAAGTATGATGCAAGCCGCATTACTATACTGAAAGATTATGCTAATTCCATCTGGAGTCATGATCCTACAAGCTATGTCATCCTTGAGCATTTTGCTGAGAATAGCGAAGAGACAGCATTATCAAATTATGGAATGATGCTCTGGGATAATATTAATTTTCAATTCAGCCAGGCAGCCAAAGGATTTTCATCAGATCTGGAAGGGATTGATTATACGTTCAAAGGATGGAACGACCCTCATGCTGTCGGTTATATGGAAAGTCATGATGAAGAAAGGGTCATCTATCGTGTATTGAATGAAGGCGATAGTAATGGAGCCTACAATACACGCACTTTGGCGACGGCACTCAAACGATTGGAAGCTGCTAACGCGATTTTCTATTCTGTACCCGGCCCGAAGATGATCTGGGAATTTGGAGAGCTTGGATATGATTTTTCGATCAACAGGTGTGTCAATGGTACGATCTCAAATGATTGCAGGCTTGACCCCAAGCCCATTCGCTGGGATTACCTTCAGGATCTTAACCGAAAACGATTGCATGATGTGATAGCGTCGATGACTTATTTAAAAGCAAACTATCCGACCTTTTCATCAACTGATTTCGAATTCAATGATACTAATCTCTATTTGAAAACCGTGCATCTCAATGATCCTGCGATGGATGCTGTAACGCTTGCTAATTTTAGAGTCATCAATTCGGATATTAATCCTAAATTCCAACATACGGGTATCTGGTATGATTATTTTTCAGGCGATAGTATAGATGTGACGGATACACAGAAGAAGATTACGTTTGGACCAGGAGAATACCGGGTCTATACATCTATCAGGATCACACCTCCCAATGGATTTATTACAGGCGTTCGTAATCTCGACGTCCAAAAAGTGGAAATCTATCCTAGTCTTCTTTCTGATCAGCATGAATCCATTTATGGAAGTATTCCAGAAGAAAGCAATATTGAAACGATTACACTTTCTGACATGACGGGCAAACAGCTTGAAACCCACTACTCTCTTTCGGATGAGGGTTTTAATTTATTCCTGCCATCCGGTTTGTCAAGTGGAATGTATGTGATAAATGTTCTAACTCAGGATGGATATTATGTGGGCAAGGTGGTGAAGGAATAGCCTCATTTTACCCCCCGACCCCCTGAAAAAGGGGGAGCTGTTTCTGCTAAACGTTTTAAAAGAGGACGCAGATCTTTTAAGAAAAAATATGATTAATTAGGATTGATTTTCACTGATCGAATTTAAACTTCTATAACAAGGCATCATGAGTCCAGTATCCGGCATCCATTTTATCCGGCATCCCACTTATCTTTATAATTGATACTTACTAAAATGAAATTCTTATTTCTAGCATTTTTAATTTCAGGTTTTCTATACCCAGAAATAGTAAATGGTCAGCATCCGGATCAGATCTTTATCACAGATGATGGCATCATGCATTGGTCTAGAGATAGTAGTGAGGTGACTGGTTTTGGTGAAAATTATACTGTTCCGTTTGCTTATGGATACCGTGCTGCAAAGAGCATGGGCGTTGATCTGAAAGGCGCCATTGATCAGGATGTATATCAGTTTGCAAGACTTGGATTTGATCTCTTTCGTGTGCATGTGTGGGATTGTGAGATCAGTGATACACTTGGTAATCTTCTGGACAATGAACATCTCGAATTGTTTGATTATCTACTCTTGAAATTAAAAGAAAAAGGGATCAATGCTGTCATCACACCTATCGCGTATTGGGGAAATGGATGGCCTGAAAAAGATGAACCCACTCCCGGGTTTTCAACGAAATATGGTAAAGGCAATTGTCTGACAAATCCGGATGCGATAAAAGCGCAGGAAAAATATTTGTTCCAGTTTGTCAATCACATCAATCGGTATACGGGTATTGCTTATAAGAATGATCCACAGATTCTTGCTTTTGAAATTTGTAATGAACCTCATCACAGAGGACCGGCTGATGCAGTCACGGCATTTGTGCGGAAGATGAAAGATGCAATTCAATCCAGTGGATGCACAAAGCCGATATTCTATAATGTAAGTCATGCCATCAACTATGCGCAGGACTATTTTGATGCCGGTATCGATGGAGGTACATTTCAATGGTATCCTACAGGGCTTGGATTTCAAAAAGAGCTTGGTGGAAATATGTTACCTAATGTGGACAGGTATGAAATACCCTTTGATGATGTCTTGAAAAAAAATCATGCAGCTCGATTTGTTTACGAATTTGATGCAGCGGATATGGCTACATCATACATGTATCCGGCGATGGCGAGAAGTTTTCGGACAGCCGGCATGCAGATGGCTACGCACTTTGCGTGGGATCCAACATATTCTGCTCCATACAACACAGAGTATAATACCCATTTCATGAATCTGTACTATGCTCCGCAAAAAGCATTGAGCCTGATGATCTGCGGCGAGATTTTCCGGACGATACCCTTGTATAAAGATTATGGTGTGTATCCTGACAATACTTCATTCGGTCCATTTCACATTAGTTATGAAAATAACCTGGCGGAGATGGTGACGGATGAAAAATTTATTTACACAAATAATACAACTTCGAAACCCCATGCTCCTGAAAAACTTGAGCTAATTGCAGGCTATGGCAATTCTCCTTTAGTGCAATATGATGGGACAGGTGCTTATTTCTTTGACAAACTTGGTGATGGAATCTGGAAACTTGAATTGATGCCGGATGCCATTGTGGTTGATAATTTATTTGGAAGAAACAGTCTTGATAAGACCAGAGCAGTGGTGGCATACAACCGGCGAAGAATGAAAATCAATCTTCCGGAATATGTGGATGGATTTTCGATTGAGAGTGTGGATTGGAGGGATTCGATATTGTATAGGGAAACAAAAGATGGGGTTGTTGATTTAAAGCCGGGAATTTATCTGCTGAAGAGCCCAAAATACCAGGAGGAAGATTCGATTGTGCTTGAATCCAAAAAGCAAATAGCTCTTCAACTTTATTATGCCCCTGTACCTGTTCCACATGATCCTTATACACCTTATCATGCTTCATATCCATCGGCATCCGGAAAGCCATCTGATCCGGTGATGCTATTTGATGCAAAAAATGATATTGACAGACTGAATTGGGCATGGAGACAGGGATCAGGGCCCTCACTTGATAGCTTTGGAATGGTTATTAAAGGATTCCATCTTATGCTGGATGGTTTGTCCGCAAAAGATGAAGAGAATCCGAATGCAAAACCTGTTGTTGATTACACCCTCCGATATTATTTTGGTGATGAAATAAAGAATCGAAAAAAAGATGTTCCTCAAAAGACGGTGTTAGTATTTAAAGGATATAGTAGTGACGATTCGATATTTCCCATCATGATTTCATTATTGATGAAAGATGGTTCTGCATTTGGTGGACAGATTGAACTCACTCCCACGAATAATGAGTATCGTTTGAAGCTGAAGGATCTTAAGAAGGTCCGGGCTGTGCTTATGCCGAGGCCCTACCCTACTTTCCTGCCATATTACTCGAGTGCAGGAAAGTCAATGAAATTGGATCTGAATCAAATCGAGAGTCTTGAAATTTCTATTGGGCCAGGGATTAATGAAGAAGATTGGGGGAAGGTGTATGAGATGATGATTTTGAGTGTGTGGCTTGAATGAGGAGATATTTATTGGAAAAAGGATTTGGCTGACAGATAATATATCCTCCATTATATGTTTTCCTAAAATATATTTGCCTTAAATATGTTTTAGCCTTTCATTATTGGTTTTCCCTAAACATGTTTGACCTCCATTATAGGTTTTCCTAAAATATATTTGCCTTAAATATATTTTGGCCTTTCATTATTGGTTTTACTTACACATGTTTGACCTCCATTATAGGTTTTCCTAAAATATACTTGCCTTAAATATGTTTTGGCCTTTCATTATTGGTTTTCCTTACACATGTTTGACTTCCATTATAGGTTTTCCTAAAATATATTTGCCTTAAATATGTTTTGGCCTTTCGTAACAGGATTTACTGACTATGTTTGCTCCTTATTCCAGGTTTTCCTAAAATATGTTTTCCTAAAACATCTTAGCATTTCCATTATAGGCTTTCCTAAAATATATTTTCCTTAAATATATTTTGGCCTTTCGTAACAGGTCTTACTGAACTATGTTTGCTCCTTATTCCAGGTTTTCCTAAAATATGTTTTCCTAAAAGATGTTTTAGGAAAACATATTTTGGCCCCTTTACATGAGACATTGTTGAAGTAAAGATTTGCAAGATTGCAGATGTTTGTCTGAAGATTTGCCAGCCTGATCAGGACTTTTCAAATCTTACAATACCGCAAAACCGAGTTTTGCTGACGCACAGACGTAGGCAAAGCCTACGCCTAACCGTGGAATCGTTTCATATTTTAGCTACGCAAAAAAATCAAACGACTGGATAAAATATATTGCGTCATGTATCCTTTATCCAATTTTCTCACACTCTCACTTCTATCATTCTCTCACTCCTCTCACTCCTCTCACTTCTCTCACTCTTCTCCTACCAGAACCTAATATAAATCGCCACCACAAACAACAGAATGATCGTGATCATCGCCAGGTGGCCATTCGATACTTTGTACATCGATCTGTCTACTTCCAGGCCATGTGCAGTCTCTCTTCCTTTCTTATCAAGCAAGCTCACTGTAATAATCAATAGCATGGTGAAGAAAAATACCCAACCCATCTGTATGAGGAATGGAATTTCAAAGACACCATCCGCATTGGGATATGCTGTGTATAACCATGTATCATTTCCTGCAATACCAGGCAGAAACTTGTCAAATAAAACAGCAAGCAGAACACCCCCGATAATACCTGTAATCGCCGCTTTCGAAGTCGTTTTCTTCCAGAAGAATCCAAACAGAAAGACAGGAAAGATCGCAGGCGAAATATAGCCGGTATACTTTTGAATAAATTCAAACCCACCTTTACCTCCTATACCCAGTGCATCATTCCAGTTGACCGTGATCGCGATGAGCAAGGATACGATGACCATGATACGACCTGTCCATACCATCCTTTTTTCAGATGATTCTTTGTTGAAATATTTCTTGTAGATATCAAGTGTATAGATCGTCGATATACTATTAGCTTTTCCTGCAAGCGATGCTACAATAGCTGCAGTCAACGCGGCCATCGATAGTCCACGCAATCCCGTCGGCAAGAAACCAAGCACAGCGGAATACGCATTGTCTTCTCTGAATTCACCATTGGTCAACATCTGGGCTTGTAGTTCCCCATGCTGATGTAATACATAAGCTGCGATACCCGGCAACACCACAAGCATCGGCATCAATATCTTCAAAAAGGCTGCAAATAAGATACCTGTCCTTGCTGTTTTCAGATCTGCACCAAGTGCTCTTTGTGTAATATATTGATTGCACCCCCAGTAATTGAGATTCGCTACCCACATACCCGCTGCAAGCATCGCTAATCCGGGCAAACTTGAGTAGTGATTGATCTGCGCCGGTGTAGAATTGGCATCAGGTTTTGTAAATATCATATCAAAATGATCAGGTGCTGCAGTAAATAATTGCTTGAGTCCCGCAAGTGCATCTGTACCTAATCCAAATTTTTCACTTACTACAGTCAATGCGATATACGAAGTAATCAAACCGCCGGCCAGCAATACTAAAACCTGAATAACATCGGTGTAGCCAATCACTTTCATACCCCCTAAAGTGATCACCAATGCAAATAATGCAAGGCCAATCATAATCAGATGAAAACTTTCACCACCAGTCAGATTATTGATAGCCAATGTCCCCAGGTATAATATGGAAGTAAGATTGACAAAAATGTACAGGAAGAGCCAGAAGATCGCCATGATCATCGCCACAGTCTCATTGTACCTGGTCTTCAGGAACTGAGGCATCGTGAATATCCTGTTCTTCAGATAGACCGGCATAAAGAATACAGCTACGATGATCAATGAAACTGCTGCCAGCCACTCGTAACTTGATATGGCCAGTCCAAGTCTGAACCCATTGCCACTCATACCGATAAACTGTTCAGCCGAGATATTGGAAGCAATCAGTGAAGCCCCGATAGCCCACCAGGTAAGCTGTCCTTCTGCAAGGAAAAACTGGGTAGAAGATGCCTGAGCTGATTTCTTTCGATTATAGACCCATATACCATAGGAGGCTACAATGATGAAATAAATGATAAAGACGATATAGTCCTGGGTGTGGAGAGATTGGTTCATCTAATCTGTTTTGAAGGATTAAAGAATAAGCAGGTGCGAATAATAGGAATTTTAATTGGATTGGGCAAACCTATCTACTTTATGCCCAATTCAAGGCTTGCTTTAGGATATTCGTTTTTATTTTCAACGATTTTTCAGTAATTTGGAAATCAAACGTTCAAACTTTAAGACACCACCAATCATGAAGCTATTCTGCACATGCATGCTCCTCCTCTTTTGCTCTCTTCAGGCGAATGTAAGTTTTGCCCAAGGCACCAGTATCAACAACGATAATTCAGTACCCGATCCAAGTGCGATGCTGGATGTAAAATCAACCAGCAAAGGAGTACTTATACCCCGCATGACAGGAGCTCAACGAACAGCCATTGTCAGTCCCGCTACAGGATTATTGGTTTATGATACCGACACTCAGTCATTTTGGTATCGCAACAGTACTATGTGGGTCAATCTCGCAGGTGGATCAAGCGGATGGTCATTGACAGGAAATAATGCAGGAGCTACTGAATTCCTTGGCACAACTAACAATCAATCTCTTTTATTCAAAGCGAATAATATTCAGGCGGGAAAAATTGACATTCCCCTGAAGAACACATCCTGGGGCCTTCATGCAGGAGAGTCCATGACTCTGGGACAAAGCAATACGGCTAATGGAATTAATGCACTTCAATTCAATACGACAGGGTATTCAAATATAGCGATTGGCAATAATGCATTAAACAAAAATATGACTCGCGGCAACCTGGTTGCAGTCGGCGATTCTGCATTATACAATAATGAAACTGGTGCTTCTGTAAATTTCCATGCGACGGCTAATACTGCCATCGGATCAAAAGCGCTTTATACAAATACCATAGGATATCAAAATACAGCAAGTGGTTTCAAGTCGATGTATTCAAATACTACGGGTCTTCAGAATTCAGCTTATGGAGTGAATACACTTTACCAAAATACATCAGGTGGTAACAATTCAGCATTTGGAAAAGATGCACTCTTCGCTAACACTTCAGGTTCATTTAATTCTGCACATGGTGTTGAAGCTCTTTATTCAAATTCTACAGGAAATAATAACACAGCCATCGGGTGGGAGTCTCTATATTCCAATACATCAGGTAACGACAATACGGCCAATGGAATACTTACGCTGTATCTGAACACTACCGGAACAAAAAATACTGCAGTGGGTGCAAATGCACTTTATGGAAATGTCTCCGGGGAAAAAAATTCTGCTGTCGGCATGAATGTACTCAGTTCAAATACAGGCGGATCTCAAAATACAGCTATGGGAAATGATGCCATGGTCCTGAACAGTTCAGGTTCATTTAATTCGGCTTATGGTGTTGAGGCTTTATTTTTCAATATGTCCGGTTTCAACAATACAGCAACCGGTCGAGAAGCGCTCTATTTCAATACGAGTGGTGGATCCAATACTGCAACAGGTATGCTATCTCTTTTTTCGAATAATGGATCGTTCAATACTGCCAGCGGAGTGAATTCTCTTTTTTCAAATGATTCGGGAAGTTCAAACAGTGCCTTTGGTGTAGAAGCAATGAACAACAATTCTTCAGGATCCAATAACACATCGATCGGATGGAAATCGCTATTTACGAATACGACCGGAAGTAAAAATACAGCTATCGGAAATGCTGCAGACGTGACAGGAGGAAATCTTACCAATGCAACAGCGATTGGATACAATGCTAAAGTTGGAGCAAGTAATAGTTTAGTGCTCGGTGGAACAGGTGCAGATGCAGTCAATGTAGGTATAGGTACTCAAACCCCTTCCACCACTCTTGAAGTAAATGGACAAGTAAAAATCAGCGGAGGATCACCCGGTTTAAATAAAGTACTTACCTCTGATGGTACAGGTCTGGCTACATGGGCATCACCGACACCACCTTCCCCTGAGGTTGCATACATTTATAATCTTGCTTCCGCATTTATAGCACCGGAAGATGATATCCCTTTTGACACAAACGGAAGTCTTACCGCAGGATTCATACATACCCCCGGAAGCACTACCATTACGATCTTAAATACAGGTATGTATAAAGTAAACTTTTCAGTTTCAGGTGCTGAGCCGAATCAATTCACTTTGTTTTTAAATGGGATACCCATACCGGGTAGTACCTATGGATCTGGTGCAGGAACTCAACAAAATAATGGTCAGGTTGTATTCTTTGCTTCTGCCTTTGATATTATTACGCTTAGGAATCATTCTTCATCTTCATCTGTTAATTTGTTATCTCTTGTTGGCGGAACAGAATCGAGTGTGAATGCTTCGATCATAATTCAGAAATTATAATAAAAGAATTGTTATTAATTTCAAAGCTCTATTCTCACATTGAGAAAGAATTAACCAATGAAAAAAATTCAATTATTACTAGCCTGTCTTGCTTTCTTCCAATTTATCTCTGCGCAAAATGTAGGCATCGGAAATCCTATGCCGGCAGAAAAACTTGATGTCAATGGAAAAACAAAAACAACCAATTTCCAGATGACAAATGGTGCGGCGAACGGGTATATACTTCAAACGGATGCAAATGGTAATGCCACATGGGTTGCATCACCCTTTGGCTCTCTTCATGGAGGAGGATTAATTCCGTTTTCAACTGGTGTCATTCTCAGTGGTGCGACAGTAGTTTCATTCGCACCGGTATTAATGGGTTTTGGTAGCCATACGACTGAGGTTATAAATGGTTCGGGAGAATCAACAAGTCCGCCTGAAGCAGGTGGTTTTACATTCACTGTTCCATTTTCCGGCACTATTCAAAATTTAGCGATCAGTGCAGATCTACTGGTTGCATCTGTAGCATCAATAAATGTTACACCCCTTATCTATAATGTTACCGTTTACCGTGCACCTTCAACTCCGAACAATGGTGTCAGCCATCTTTCTTCACCTTATGTCACCAGTCCGCTGACAGGTACGCTTTCTTTTGGTGGACCGACAAATACGCTCAACGCCGGTACTTTTTATACAGCTACAAACATTAATACGGGATCATTGGCCGTCACTGCAGGTGACCGGATAGGTGTTCGTATCAGGACAGCACAATCATCAGATCCTTCAGCGGCGGATATCACACAGTTATCGTTTAGTGCGAGTTTGTTTTATAGCTATTAGACCTCCGGCTGATTTAAAATCTACATATCCATTGATCAAAAGGAGCAAAATAAAATTGCCGGGTTTGTCTATTCCAATATTTTAGATTATATTCAGATCATTATTAGACACCAATTTTTACCATTTTTTTTAGCTGACCAAATCTCAACGCTTTCTTTCTGAATTTTTGGATCCCTCCTTAGCCTTTCATTCAAGGGATAGTATTATATAAATATTTTCTTTCCTACCCTTTCAATAAAACACCCTGCTCATGAAAACTTTTCTTTTTGTAGCCTTATGGCTAGTCTTTTCGCTCACTCCTTTCTACAATAGTTCTGCACAAGGGGTCAGTATCAACACTGACAATTCAGCTCCTGACGCGAGTTCTATTCTCGATGTGAAATCCACGACCGGAGGAATGCTCATCCCACGCATGACGAGTGCACAGCGCACAGGCATTGCATCACCCGCAACAGGACTAATTGTGTATGATACCGATACGCAATCATTTTGGTTTCGTGATGCTACGGCATGGAAAAATCTACTGTCAGGTACGAGTGGTTGGTCATTGTCAGGCAATGTGGCAGGCAGTTCTGATTTCATAGGTACGACTAATAATCAATCATTATTATTGAAAGCCAATAATCTGCAGGCAGGGAAAATTGATTTGCCTGGCAATAATACATATTGGGGCGTCAACGCCGGATTATCAAATACAACAGGTTCTTCCAATACCTCAATAGGGGTGGATGCTCTTCGTTCTAATACCTCAGGTAACGACAACACAGCCATTGGACTTGATGCACTTTATTCCAATAATACAGGTTCTAATAACACCGCAACCGGATGGAACGCGCTTCGCACCAATTCTTCAGGAAATAACAACACAGCCATTGGACTTGATGCACTTTATTGGGGGGCTCTTTATTCCTGGTAATCTCAATACTGCCAATGGTGAGAGTGCCCTTCATTCGAACACAACTGGTGTCACCAACACGGCCAATGGGGTACAAGCACTTTATTCAAACACAATAGGCCGCCCTCAAACACTACAGCTTTCAATAATTCAGCCAATGGTGTTAGATCGCTTTATTCCAATACAACTGGCAACAACAACACTGCCAATGGAAGGGAGGCTCTGTATTCCAATACCTCAGGTTTCAGCAATACAGCTAATGGGATGAGCGCGCTTTATTTCAATACGACGGGTATCAACAATACTGCTAATGGAGTTTCCTGAACGACGGATCTTTCTCACTTTTATCAAATACCTCCCGCCGGCACACTTGGAGATAGTGCACTTTTATCAAATACAACCGGAATTAACAATACAGCTATAGGTGTATTTTCTTTATTATCAAACGTATCTGGTTCAAATAATACAGCCAATGGGGTGAGTGCTTTACGTTCCAATACAACCGGGATTCAAAATAGCGCAAATGGTGTGAACGCACTATTTGCAAATACAACGGGTTCTTTCAATACGGCCAATGGAAGGACAGCACTTTTTAACAACACTACAGGTAACAACAATACTGCAAGCGGAGTGGATGCTCTTCGTTCCAATACGAGTGGTGTCAATAATACAGCCAATGGCTTGAGTGCACTTCGTTCGAATACTACCGGTGTCAATAATACTGCTGCAGGGTTGGAAGCTCTTTTTTCCAACACTACAGGAAATTACAATACAGCAAATGGACTGGATGCACTATTTTCTAATGTCTCGGGCTCAAATAATACAGCCAATGGATGGAACGCACTTTATTTTAATACTACCGGTTTTCAAAATACATCAAATGGAGCTTCTGCTCTGTATTCAAATACTACAGGCTTCATCAATACTGCGACAGGTTTGCAGGCACTATATTCAAACACCACTGGAAGCAATAACACCGCCAATGGAGCAAATACCCTTTATTCAAATACCAGCGGAACATATAATACGGCTAGTGGGCGCGATGCACTTTTTGCGAATACTACAGGTGATAATAATTCTGCTTATGGAGCCAGTGCATTGGTTTCTAATACAACGGGTTTCTCAAACACTGCCGCTGGTGTGGATGCACTTCATTCCAATATTTCTGGTAACTCTAACACAGCCATTGGGCTGGATGCAATGTATTCTAACAGCTCCGGCTTTGGCAATACTGCTTCCGGAGAAACTGCGCTTTATTCCAACACCTTTGGCCTTTGGAATACCGCCAATGGATTACAGGCACTTTATTCCAATACCTCCGGTCAAGGCAATGCAGCTATGGGAGTGGATGCACTTTATTTCAATACCACGGGCTCCAGTAACACTGCGGATGGCGTGGGTGCTCTTTATTCCAATACCACCGGCAGTTACTGCACCGCAGTTGGACGTCATACACTTTATACGAATATCATCGGCAACTTTAATACCACCATTGGTGATAGTTCGATGTTTTTTGCCACTGGCAATACAAATACAGCAATTGGTTTTGCTTCAGGCAAAGGAATTACAAGTGGTTCAAACAATGTTACCGTTGGCTATAGAGCCCAGGTACCTACAAGTACAGCCGATAACCAGGTTAGAATAGGAAATACAAATATTACCTATGCCGGTATACAAGTGGCATGGACCATCACATCTGATCGTAGATGGAAATCAGATATTCAGGAATCCAATCTTGGTCTTGATTTTATTTCAAAATTAAAACCAGTATCCTACGTTCGTAAAAACGATGAAAGCCAAAAAAGAGAATATGGCTTCATCGCACAGGATCTTGAAGATGCATTAAATACATCGGGTGCAGCCGATAATGGGATGATCTCGAAAGATGACAAGGATATGTATGGTGTCCGTTACAATGACCTGATGGCACCTATGGTGAAGGCGATTCAGGAACAACAAACACAAATTGAAACGCTGAAAAATGAAATTGCCTCTCTTCAAAATACCATCCAGGAATTAGTTATACCAAAGAAATAATACAATTCAACATGCGCCAATGAACATGGACGTAGAGACGTGATTTATCGAGTCTCAGACACTCAAGGCACAGCCTTGCTGACACCAGAACGTCGGTCAACCGACTCAACATCTTGTTTAGAACGCTGATCTTCATGATTGTCTTGATTATTCATGATTGTTCACCTACACTAAGATAATCATCGTTGAAACAGCAGGCTTGATCATGACAGATCATGATTATCATAAAGATCTGCGTTCAAAAAAAGAGGACGCAGATAAATTAAGAAAAATTAAGATCAAATAAGATTAATATTTCTGGTCACATCGATATCCGAACATTTAAAATGTCCCTGGGGGCATTTGTCATAACCGTGTAGTCCACAGGGTCGGCAATTCAGTTCAAAATCTATTTCTGCAAGATGGGAATCATCAGACAAAGGACCGAAACCAAAGGCCGGAACTGTTGAACAAAAAAAAGCAGTCACCGGCGCATTCATCGCTGAAGCAAAATGCAAAGGAGCAGAATCATTGACATAATTCATCTTTGCATTCTTCATCAAAGCGGCGGATTGGAGAAAAGTTAGCTTGCCTGCAAGATTATCGATTTTCGATTTTCGATTTTCGATTTTCGAAAGGATATCAGAACATAGATCGAAATCAGATTTTGCTCCTAATAATAAAACTGCTACATCCTGAGGCAATTTATTGATCAGTTCCACCCATTTATGGGCAGGCAGTTGTTTTGTAAACCATACTGATGCAGGTGCAATACAGACATAATCTTTTGTTCCGGAGACTTTTTTATAGTCTTCAAGAGTAGGATAAAGTTTGGGTTTGAAGAAAGTAGTGTCTGTTAGTTTTTCAATCAGTTTCAGATTTCGCGTCACTTCATGCGTCCCATCTCCAATAGCAGAAATCTCATGTTTCACGCGTTGTGAAAATAAATATGAAAGTGGATTTTTATCAAATCCGATTGTATGTTTTGCTCCGGATAGTGCTGTGATCAACCCTGTTGTAAAAAACCGTTGCACATTGATGACATAATCATATTTCTGTTCGCGGATGAACCGGATCATGAAGCGAAGGTTCCGGTATTTGTGATTCTTCTTATCAAAAATCAAAACTTTTTCTACATAAGGATGATCATACAACAAAGTTTCATTTCCCTTTCGAAGCAGGAAATCAATTGAACTTGAAGGATAATGATTATGCAACTTTTCGACAATGGCTGTCGCGAGGACGACGTCACCGATGAAAGCTGTCTGAATGATGAGAAATTTCAACTGATTATATAATTACGGTTACAAATCTTAATTTTTCTTAAAAGATCCGCGTCCTCTTTTTTTTATTGTTTTTAATGCCGCAAATTAACGCAAATTATTTCTTCTCTTTTCCCTGCTCGCAAAGACGCAAAGGCGCAAAGAAAAATAATTCAAACTCTCGCCTCCCCAAGTAAGGTTAAGTATTTAAATTGACTACTCACCACTCACTTTGTAGTGTCTCGGAACTCGCTTCTTTAGCGCATCTCCCGGTTCAGGTACCCAATGATGAAGTCCACCTGCAAGTTCATCATTGAAGGTGGTAGGTATATTTCCTGCAGCAGTTCTGTCAGCCCATGTTTTCGTTTCAGTGCCATCGTCTCTTCGCTCCATCGTGATGCATTCTTCAACAGGACAGACGAGTGAACAAAGATTACAGCCCACACAATTCTCTTCAATAATGTGAGGAATGCGATCAGATAGATTTGTTGACAAACCAATTGCCTGATGTGCACCATCCTCGCATGCCGTATAACACAATTGACAACCAATACATTTATCAGGATTAATGCTGGCGACTACTTTATATTTCAAATTCAGATCTTCCCAATGTTTGATATTTGGCAATGCAAGGCCACGCATGTCATCAATCGTTTGAAATCCTTTTTCATCCATGTATCGCTCAAGCCCATCTGTCAACTCACGTATGATTCCAAAACCATAATGCATCACAGCAGTACAAACCTGCACATTGGTAGCTCCTAATAAAATAAATTCAACAGCATCACGCCAGTTTTCAATACCGCCGATACCTGATATCGGAATGGTCACATTTGGATTTTGAGCACAGTTCTTCAGCATGTTCATGGCAATCGGTTTTACTGCAGGACCACAGTAACCTCCGTTCGTACTCTTCCCATCGACAACAGGATAGGGAACGAAATTGTCAATGTCTACACCAACAAGACTTTGAATGGTATTGATCAGGGAAATCGCATCTCCTCCACCTTCTACTGCAGCAACTGCAGGGCGAGTAATGTCAGTGATATTCGGAGTAAGCTTTACAATGACAGGAATCGTAGCGACTTCCTTCACCCAACTTACAATCGTCTTCAATACTTTTGGTTCTTGTCCGACGGCACTACCCATACCTCTCTCGCACATACCATGCGGACAACCAAAATTTAGTTCTACTCCATCGGCACCTGCATCTGTCACCTGTCGCATGATTTCGTGCCATTGTTCTTTCGTCTCCACCATCAATGAAGCAATGACCGCATGATCAGGAAAACGTTTTTTGACTTCTGTTATCTCACGAAGATTATCTCTGAGTGGACGATCAGTGATGAGTTCGATATTATTGAATCCAATCATTCGACTATTACGATAATTCACAGAGCCATAACGTGATGAAACATTCACCACCGGCACACCGAGTGTTTTCCATACGGCGCCACCCCACCCTGCATCGAATGCTTTCATCACCTGGTAGCCGCTGTTAGTTGGAGGAGCGGAAGCAAGCCAGAAGGGATTGGGGGATTTGATGCCTGCGAGATTGGATTGGAGATTGGCCATTTGGATAGATTATATGTTTATAGGTTTATGGGTTTATAAGTTTTAAAGTATGCTAAGTCAATTAATGATGTAAATCCTAGTTATGATAAGTCCCCATTAGGGGATTTAGGGGCAAAGGAAATGCATTATTCCCTTCGCCGCTTTCTTCCCATCAGCCACTGCATTCACGACTTCCTGTCCTCCGCTCACGGCATCACCGGATGCGAAGTATTTTTTATTTGTTGTCTGATATTGTTCACTTACCTGAATTGTTCCATTGCCATTTGTATTAATTCCTCCTATCAGATTCAGAAATGATTTTTGTTTTGATTGTCCGGTGGCTTTAATGACAAGGTCACATTCTTCAATGAATTCACTTCCGGGGATATTTGATACCTGGCCATTTTCCGAAAGTGTTCGAATAAACCGAACTCCACTCACTAATGCCTCTGTTTTACCCTAAATCCCCTGAAGGGGACTTTTTGATTTACACTATCTTCAAAACTCATTATTTCAACAGGTGAAACATTGAACATCCCCTTCACTCCCACACTTTTTGCAAGTTCGTATTCAAAATCATATGCTCCCATTTCTTCCCTGCTTCTGCGATACGCAAGAATAACTCTCTCTGCTCCCATGCGTGCACTTTCACTCGCTGCATCCATAGCCGTATTTCCACCACCAAGTACTATCACTTTTTTTGGAACACTTACAAAGTGATGATGGATTTTTAATTCTTCAATGAATTCAACTGCTCCGAATACATTCTCCAAATCTTCACCCGGAATGTTCAGTTCAGATGTACTACCCAACCCGATCCCCAGAAAAATCGCATCATAATTTCGTTGCAATTGATCAATGTCTTCCTTTGCCGAAATCGTCGTGTTGTGAAATAAACGATACCCGAATTGTTTTTCGAGATAGGCCATTTCATCAAGGACATCTTCATTTGTGATTTTATAAGGTGCTACACCATGCATCGTGAGACCGGAAGGCATCGCTTTGGAATCAAATATATCTACTTCGTATCCATGCAACCGAAGTTCGCATGCACAACTGATCCCGGCGGGGCCTGCACCGATGACGGCAACTTTTTTTCCATTCTTTGCAGCAGGAGTATAAAATAGTTTATCCGCTACAATTGCTTTAGCCGTGGCGTATGATTGTAATCTCCCGATCTCAATCGGCTTGACATCTGAATGATTATAGACACAAGCGCCTTCGCACAATACCTCAGTCGGACAAACTTTACCACAAGCGTGACCGAAATAATTGGAATCAAATATTGTTTTCGCAGCGCCAAAAATATTGTCTGAATTAATCTGCCGGATAAAAAGTGGAATATCGATTCCGGTCGGACACGCATTGACACAAGGAGCATCATAACAGAAAAGACATCTCGAACTTTCGTAATAAGCCTCAGTCGAATTCATCAAAGGTTTGAGCTGTGAGAAATTCGATTCAAAGTCGGATTCAGTATGAGGAGGGAGAAATTCGGACATGCTCGATTTTGGATTTAAGATTTAAGATTTAAGATTTTAAAAAAAAAGTACATGGATGTCTGCTGAGGTTAACCCATGGTTGAGTTCAGCAAGTTGAAGCATTGGATTTTGGATTTCGAAAAAGGAGGATAAAAGTTATCCGTAGTTTGAAACTACGGATAACTTTTATCCTCCTTTTTCCACAGTTATCACAATTCAACAAGCTTCTCATATGTTTCCGGTCTCCGGTCTCTGAAAAACTGCCATACATTCCTCACTTCTTCAATCATATCAAGATCAAATTCCGCGACGAGTAGTTCATCATTATCTTCAGAGGCCTGTGCGAATATTTGTCCACGGGGATCAACGAAATAAGAAGTGCCATAGAACTTACCGACGTTCCATGGTTTTTCATAGCCTACTCTGTTGATGCAGCCCATGAAGTAACCGTTTGCTGCTGCATGTGCGGGTTGTTCGAGTTTCCATAAATACTGAGAGAGTCCGGCGACAGTGGCTGAAGGATTATATACAATTTCAGCACCATTCAGTCCGAGAGCTCTTGCGCCTTCCGGGAAATGCCGATCATAACAAATGTATACACCGACTTTGGCATAACGTGTTTGAAACACGGGATAACCGAGATTACCGGGTTTGAAAAAGAATTTCTCCCAAAATCCTGAGGTATGTGGGATATGATTCTTTCGGTATTTTCCGAGATAGGTTCCATCTGCATCGATGACGGCAGCCGTGTTATAAAGGACACCGGCCTGTTCTTTTTCATATACGGGAACGATGATGACCATGCTGTATTTCTTAGCATACTGTTGCATGATCTCCACTGTCGGACCTGGAACAGTTTCAGCGCTTGCATACCAGTCCTTGTCCTGTCCCGGACAGAAATAGGGTGTATTGAATATTTCCTGCAGACAAAGGATCTGCACACCTTTCTTCCCGGCATCTTCGATGTAAGGAATGTGCTTCTGCACCATAGCATCTACAATCTCCTGGATGGTGCCCTCCCCTTCGGTCTTCGGAAGGGACATCTGGATGAGGCCTGATTTGATGATTCGCGGCATATTTGATATATATTCGTTGAAAGGTAAAAATTTGAACGCAGATTGTCATGATCATCATGATTTTTCATGATTTGATTTTTGAGCAACCATGAATTCAACTATTACGATGCTTTTTGTATTCTTCTGAAAAGACTTTTCGTTTGTATTCAGGTTTTTTTCCAAAATTTAATAACATGCCAACTTCAATATCGGTTGCTTTCAAATAATTAGTAAGTTGTGCTTCGTGTTCTTCTCTTAGTCCTTCCGCGGCTTTTAATTCAACTATTACAACATTGTCCACGATAATATCTGTGACATAATGTCCAACTTCCTCTCCTTCATAATAAACGCAGACATTGTTACTCGGGATACAAGGAATCCCTCGCTTACGGAATTCAATACACATAGCATTTTGATAAACTTTCTCAAGGAAACCGTAGCCTAATGTGTTATATACTTTAAAGTATGCACTTAGAATTACAGACGTAGTCTGAGCGTGTAGATATTTGTTTTCCACTGGTAATGGTTTTAATTGGTGAACAATAAAATTATTAAATGATTATTAATTCACCAAATAAAATATTCAATCTCTCCCAAATAAATAATTAATCATGACCTATCATGATGATCATGACAATCTGCGTTCTAAAAAATCAGATGATTCCGGTAACTTTATTTCTCTTAATAAACTGTCCAAAGCCCTTTTGGATTTTCACGTCACCATTATCAACTGCAACCTGACCACGTAAAATTGTAGTCTTGCATCTTCCTTTTATTTCCCATCCTTCATAAGCGGAATAGTCTACATGCATGTGGTGAGTATTGACAGATAATGTATGTTCTTCCTTAGGATCAAAGAGAACAAGGTCAGCATCACTTCCTACAGCGATGCATCCTTTGCGTGGAAACATGCCAAATATTTTTGCTGCATTCGTGGATGTCACTTCTACAAATTTATTTAAAGTGATTCTTCCTTTTTGAACACCTTCACTGAATAATAATTCCATCCTGTTTTCGATCGCCGGATGACCGTTTGGAATTTTTGAAAAATCTTTTTCACCCATTAGTTTTTGTTCCCACATGAAAGGACAATGGTCAGTAGCGACAACTTGTACTGTACCCTGATTAATTCCTGCCCACAATGTTTCCTGGTCTTTCTTTTGACGAAGAGGTGGGCTCATCACCCATTTTGCACCTTCGAAATCTTTTTCATACAGAGAGGCATCAAGGATAAGATATTGAATACATGTCTCAGCATATACTTTCTGATTCCGACGTTCAATATCACGGATATGATTCAACGCACCTTCACATGTCATGTGTACGACATAAGCGGTGACTCCGGTGTAATTGGCCATATCTGCAAAACGACCTGTGGCTTCAGCTTCGGTAATTTCTGGTTGGGATAAATAATGATAGAGAGGAGATAATTTTCCCTCTACTCTGTGCTTTGCGATGAGAAAATCAATCATGTCTCCATTGGTAGCATGTACTGTGACCATCCCTCCACATTTTTTTACTTCCTGCATCAGTCCCACCATCTGGCGATCATCGATCATCAATGCACCTTTATAAGCCATGAAGGTTTTGAAGGAAGTGATGCCTTCTTCTTCTACCATCTGTGTTATCTCATTCTTTGTCTCTTCATTAAAATCGGTGACCGCCATGTGGAATGAATAATCACCATAGCAATTTCCATTCGATCTGGATTGCCATTGTTCGAGTGCATGATGAAGAGACTTGCCTTGTGTCTGCAATACAAAATCAATGACCATCGTCGTACCACCATGCAATGCTGCAAGTGTACCGGTTTCATAATTGTCACTGCTATATGTACCCATGAACGGCATGTCAAGATGAACATGGGGATCAATACCACCGGGAAAAATCATTAATCCATTTGCATCAATGATTTCGTCTGCTGTGACATTCAGATTTTTACCGATCGCGGATATCTCTTCGCCTTCGATGAAGATGTCTGCGTGATAATCTTCGGATGAAGTGATGATTCGGCCATTTTTGATTAATATACTCATTTGAATTTATAATTTCCAACAAAAAAAAGAGGACGCGGATTTATTAAGAAAAGTTAAGATCAATTAAGATTTGTTTTGCCTGATTTTTAGTGAGTTCACATTGATTGCTCTTCTGCCTAATTTCAGCGAATTACGCTTTGCCCTTTCCGCCCTTCCTTTTTCTAATTAAAGCTCTCCGATATCTTCATACCACAGCTCAGGGTTTTCTTTAATAAACTGGCGCATCATTTGTTTACATTCTTCTGATTCCAGATTGATCACCTCAACACCATGGGATTCCATGAAATCTTTTGCGCCACTGAAAGTTTCGTCTTCACCGGCATAAACTTTTTTGATGCCAAACTGGACAACTGCTCCTGCACAAAGATAGCATGGCATCAACGTGGAATAAAGTGTTGCATTCCTGTAATTCCCTACCCTTCCAGCATTGCGGAGACAGTCAATTTCTGCATGTGTCACCGGATCTCCGTCCTGTACACGTTTGTTGCGACCTTTGCCAATCACTACCCCATCTCTGACCAACACTGAACCAATCGGAATGCCGCCTTCAGAACGACCCTGTTTGGCTTCAGCAATGGCAGCCTCTAAAAATTTATCCATCTTATTTTCTTTTCATCAATATTAAATATAAAATAAAGGAAACAGCGAAACCCACAAACCAGGCATAATGATAGAGAGAAGAAATGAATACAGGGATTGAAGCTGTATCCACCAAATGTACCGTGACAAGAAACCCAGGAGCATTCGGAAGTATGCCTGCCAAAAGTGCAATCAAAGCAATATAATTAAATCCCTTTTTATAGGAATAAATACCTGTAGGATTATACAATTCATCTGCAACCAATTCCTTTTTTCGGATAAAAAAATAATCTGCGATCATGATACCACCAATGGGCCCCAACAAACTTGAATAAGCGATCAACCAGGTAAAAATATATCCCGTCGGATCTGCAATTAATTTCCAGGGAAAAATGATGATCCCTAATATGCCGGTGATAAATCCTCCTGTGCGAAAATTAATTTTTGAAGGAGACAGATGTGCAAAATCATTCGCAGGACTTACAATATTCGCAGCAATATTAGTAGCCAATGTAGAAATTGCAACTGCGATCATTGCAATACTTACTAAAAGTTTACTATCGAATTTACCTGCAAGCACAATCGGATCCCAAATTGTTTCTCCATAAATGATAAATGTCGCGGAAGTCACGACGACACCAATAAAAGAAAACAATGTCATCGATGATGGCAATCCTATCGCCTGACCTGTAATTTGCGCTTTTTGACTTTTTGCATATCGGGTGAAGTCCGGTATATTTAATGATAATGTTGCCCAAAATCCAACCATGCCTGTGAGTGCCGGAAAAAAGAAATTCCAAAATTGTGCACTGGTTTGAAATTTTGAAGGCTGCGCTAATATCGGACCAAGACCATGTCCTGCATTGATTGCCCAAAACAATAAAGCAAATGCTGCAATAGGCAAAAAGAAAGCTTTAAATACCAATAATTTCCGAATGCTCTCAACACCTAGATACACCACAAGCATATTGATCAGCCAGAAAAGAAAAAAGGTAATGGCCGGACCTGTCTTCAAACCCCACGATTCAGGAAATATTTGCGGTAATGTTTCCAAACCAGGTATCCACATTCGCAACATCTGGTATAATGCAAATCCTCCGATCCATGTCTGTATACCAAACCAACCGCATGCGACGATGGCACGCAGCAGTGCAGGGAGATTAGCAAGCTTTGTTCCAAAACTGGCACGTGCCAGCACCGGAAAAGGTATTCCATATTTTGCCCCTGCATGACCGTTGAGGATCATGGGTACAAGTACAATTGTATTTCCAAGAAAAATAGTGAGTATCGCCTGCCACCAGTTCATGCCTCCTTCGATCAAAGAACTAGCCAGCATGTATGTGGGTATGCAGAGGCTCATGCTGATCCATAAGGCCGTGTAGTTCCATGTGTTCCACGTCCTTTTATCCTGAGGAATAGGGGCGAGATCTTTTGAGTAGAGGGAGTTATTATTCATCAATGATTCAAATTTGGAACGCAGATTTTCATGATGATCATGATTTACGCAGATTTTGTTTCACTATACTTTTAATCATATCATGACTAATCATGATGATCATAATGATCTGCGTTCTCCTTTTTTTATTTCCCAAAATACAAATATCTCATACACTTATAGGTTTATGATTCATTTAAAAACGCTCATTTCGTTTACTCGGCATAAGAATCGTAATTTAGTGTTTTAAACGCTCGAAGCATGAATTCTCTTACAGAGACTGACCGAAAACAGGTTATACAGGATAACTTAGATTACACGCTTTTCTCCTGGAGCAAACAATCAGGACTCAATCCCATCGCCGTCAAATATGCCGAAGGTGTCTATATCTACGACTATGATGGAAAACGATACCTCGACTTCTCATCCGGTCTGATGAATGTCAATATAGGTCATGGCAATCAACGGGTGACGCGTGCTGTCGTCGAACAAATGCAGAAAGTAAGTTTTGTCACACCTTCTTGCGTCACTGAAGTAAGAGGATTGTTAGGCAAAAAATTATCTGAAATCACTACTGGCCCTCTGAATAAAACATTCTTTACTGTTTGCGGAGCTACAGCTATTGAAAATGCTATCAAACTGGCCAGATTGTATACAGGTAAACATAAAATCATCGCCCGGTACAGGGCTTTTCATGGAGCTTCATATGGCGCCATGACCGCAGGAGGTGATCCGAGAAAACTTCCATCGGATGCACAGCAGGTTCCGAATATTGTGCATGTCGAAGATCCGTATTGTTATCGTTGCCCATGGGGAAAAGAAATCACTACATGTAGTCGTGAATGTGTGAGTCACATCGAACGCGTCATCCAATTCGAAGGACCCGATAATATCGCAGCGATATTGATGGAAGGAGAAAGCGGATCATCAGGTTGTATCAAATATCCACCTGATTATTTGCAAAAAGTAAGAGCCCTGTGCGATAAGTATAACATCCTGCTGATCGCAGACGAAGTGATGAGTGGATTTGGACGAACAGGCAGATGGTTTGCTGTAGATTATCATGGTGTCGTTCCGGATATGATTGCAACTGCGAAAGGAATCACAGCAGGCTATCTTCCATTGGGTGCATTGATCGTCTCAGATAAAATCGCTGCACATTATAATGACAAACCATTGATGATAGGTTTGACATATTCTGCTCATCCCGTAAGTTGTGCTGCAGGTCTTGAAACATTAAATATCTATGAAGATGAAAATCTTATTGAAAATGCAGCCGCCATGGGCGAATACATCATGGAGCGAATGGAAGAATTAAAAACAAAGCATCGCAGCATTGGAGATTTTCGCACGACAGGATTATTAGGTTGTCTTGAAATCGTGAAGAATCGCGAGACAAAAGAACCCATGGCAGAATTCAATGCACCTGCCTCACAAATGGAAGTCATGAACAAAGTCGCTGCAAAAATCAAAGAGCTCGGCATGTATACGTTTGTGCGTTGGAATTATATTTTCACATGTCCCCCATTGACGATCACGAAGGAGCAGATTGATGAAGGACTGAGTATAATCTCCGAGGCCTTAGAGATTGCTGATGGTAATTGTATATGACTCCGCTTTGCCCCTAAATCCCCTAAAGGGGACTTATGAAAAATCGCCATTTTTAACGCGAGTAATGACTATCCAATTTGAATCAGAAGCAAATAGAAACACAGTGTATTTATATAAGTCCCCTGGTTGCTGAGCTGTAGCATAAGGATGTGTAAAGCAAGTCGAAGCATAGGGGATTTAGGGGCAAAGCGAGGCTTAGCTCATCCAGTTCGTCTTCGATTCCGGATTCCACTTCACAGTTGTCTTCTTTAGCTTCGTCCAGAATTCAATAGAGCTTTTTCCGGTGATGTCGTTGACACCAAATTTGCTTTCGTTCCATCCACCAAATGAAAATGGTTCGCGAGGCACGGGGACTCCAACATTGACGCCTATCATTCCGGCACTGGCGCCTTCCATTACTTTTTTCGCCATACCGCCACTTTGTGTAAATACTGATGCAGCATTACCATAGTTACTTGAATTTTCAATGGCTAGTGCTTCGTCAATATCTTTCGCACGTATGATGGCGAGCACTGGTCCGAATACTTCTTCTTTGGCAATCGCCATATCCGGAGTGACGTAGTCAATCACTGTCGGACCAACATAAAATCCATTTTCTTTTCCGGCCACAACACAATTTCGTCCATCGACCAAAATTTTTGCACCAGCTTTTTCTGCTTCTGCGATATAGCGCTCGATTCTTTCTTTTGCTTCTTTGCTGATGACACTACCGAGATTTTTTCCGGGTATTATTTTTCTGGCCTCATCACAAATCTTACTGATGATTGCATCAAGCGGACCTACAGCTACCATTGCAGAAGCCGCCATGCATCGCTGGCCTGCGCAACCACTCATGCTGGCCGTAATATTAGAAGCCGTCATTTCAAGATGAGCATCAGGCAATACAATGAGATGATTCTTAGCACCACCAAGTGCAACACATCTTTTCAGATTACTTGTCGAACGACGATATACAATCTTTGCCACTTTCGTTGAGCCTACAAATGATACAGCTTCAATATCCGGATGATCACATATCGCTTCGACGATTTCTCTGTCGCCATTTACAACATTGAATACACCATCAGGCAATCCTGCTTCTTTCAACAATTCAGAAATACGAATCGCAGAAATAGGCACCTGCTCAGATGGTTTCAATATCATACAATTTCCAAGGGCGATTGCATTTGGTATTGTCCAGTGCGGAACCATGTTAGGAAAATTGAAAGGCGCAATTGAAGCGACAACACCAAGGGGCTTGTGTTCGACTCTGCATTCTACTCCTTTACTGACTTCAAGTAATTCTCCGGAAATTAATTGTGGAAGTGAACATGCGAATTCTGTGAGTTCAATACTCTTCTCTACTTCAGCAGTTGCCTCTTCTATTGTCTTTCCGTTTTCCTCATGCACGAGCTGTGCTAATTCTTTCACGTGTTTTTCTAAAAGTGTTTTATATCTATAGAAAACCTGGACTCTTTCTTTAATAGGGGTCGCGGACCATGATGGAAAAGCAGCTTTTGCAGCCTGAACAGCCCTGTCCAACTCTGCCGCATCGGACAATGTCACTTTTGAAAGTACCCCTCCTGATAATGGAGTGACGACATTCAATGTCCTGTTGGTCTGTGGCACGAATTTCCCGGCGATGAAGTTTTTCGTTTCGGGATATTGAAGGGTCTGATTTTCCATCTTTAAAGGATTTTACAAGGGTAATGCTGCTCAAATATCGGACTTTTGAATAGTTTTTGTTTAACAGTTACCTTGCTGAAAATTTGAAACAAATGAAGTCCCTCCCATTTTTCATCAGAATTACACCAATGCTCATCCTTTGCATAACCTTCGGTTGTAAGAAGAATGAGACAGAAACTTCCACTGTAAGCTCTGATTATAAAGGTTTTGTTTCCCTGCCTTCTTCAAAGACACACGTGACGAATAGTAATGATCTTCCCGAAACAGAGACTACTAATCACCTTCTGTGGGAGTCCTATTATCACGGCGGAGGTGTAGCCGTCGGGGATGTCAATAATGATGGCCTCGCTGACCTCTTTTTCACGAATACCATGAAACCAAATGCACTTTATCTCAACAAAGGAGAATTTGTATTTGAAGACGTAACCACTAAAGCAGGATTAGGTGGCGGTGCAGGTGTCAACTGGGGCACAACGATGGCCGATATCGATGGCGACGGATGGCTGGACATCTATGTCTGCAAATCATCAGACAAAGAAGGTCTTGATGTCAATCGAAATAAATGTTACATCAATCAACACGATGGAACGTTCAAAGAAATGGCAAAAGAAATGGGAATAGACAATCCTGGTTGTTCACTGCAGGCAGCATTCTTTGATTATGACCTGGACAATGATCTTGATCTTTTCCTGATGAATCAACCCAGCAATGCCCGCTCAGTACGTGACAAATATACAAGCGGTGATACAAAACAATATACCAATTCATCGACAAGCGACAGGCTCTATCGCAATGACGGCAATCTAAAATTTACAGATGTCAGTGAAGCAGCCGGTGTAGTCAGTTTCAGTTATGGATTGGGTCTCAAAATTTGTGATCTCAATGGTGACCAATGGCCCGATGTATATGTAGCCTGTGATTATGATCAGCCTGACCAGTGTCTCATCAACAATGGCAATGGAACATTTACGAACACTATACGTGATTATTTCAGTCACATCTCCAATTTCTCCATGGGCATCGACATCGGTGATATCAATAACGATGCTATGGATGATGTGTTTGTAGTCGATATGGCCGGCATCAATCATCTGCGTTCCAAAACAAATATGCCATCGATGAGTGCAAAGAAATTCTGGTCACTTGTGGACAAAGGATTTCATTATCAATACATGCACAATGTCCTGCAACTTAACAGGGGCAATAATGTATTCAGTGATATATCATATCAGGCAGGAGTCTCTAAAACAGATTGGAGTTGGGGCGTGTTGATGATGGATGCTGATAATGATGGCTTCCAGGATATCTATGTCACAAATGGGATCAAGAGAGATATCCGGAATAGTGATTACACAGCAAAGTTTATGCAGATGATTGACAATCATTCTGTGCCGGCAGATCTGATGAGTATCGTCAAGATGGTGCCGAGTTCACCTATGCCACATTTTATGTTTCACAATGATGGCCATCTTCATTTCAAAGATGAAGCACCGAATTGGGGACTGGGACAATTGGGTTTTTCAAATGGATGTTCATTCGCAGATCTTGATAAAGATGGTGATCTTGATATCGTCGTCAACAATGTGGATGTACCTGCATTTATTTATGAAAATAAAGCAAACGAAGACGGTAACCACTACATTCAATTTGAACTCAAATCTTCTTTATCAAAAAGGCCTGTTGAAGGAACGCGTATCAGTCTTTATGCGGGAGGTAAAATCATCCAGTCCCAATATTTTCATCCTGTGCATGGGTACATGTCTTCAAGCGAACCTCTCGTTCATTTCGGACTTGGGAAAACGACTTCACTCGATAGTGCTGTTATCATCTGGCCTGATCGTAATATCAGCATTATGGATAAACCAAATATTGATACACGACATGTTGTCAACCAGGATAAGGTCAAAAAAGTAAGAAAATTCAAACCAGAAAATGAAATTGGAACTTGGGTGATGGACAAATCTTCTTTGATTGTTCCTGAATTCAAGCATAAAGAAAATGTGTATGATGATTATGCTGATCAACTTCTTTTACCTTTTAAAATTTCAACATTAGGTCCTGGCATATCGGTAGCAGATGTCAATGGTGATAAGCTTGAAGACTTTTTTATCGGTGGTGCTGCCGGACAATCCGGTGCTTTGTATCTCCAAAATACAAATGGGGGATTTGATATAGCTACTGCACAACCATGGTCTAAAGAAACTGTCAGTGATGATTTAGGTGTTTTGTTTTTTGATGCAGATGGCGATGGCGATCAGGACTTATACATTGCTACAGGTGGTGCTGAATTCATCGGTGGTGATCTCAAATACAATGACCAAATGTATATCAATAATGGAAAAGGAATATTTTCTGCTTCATCCGGACTTCCTCATATGAACATCAGTACAAAAGCGATTGCTGCAGGAGACTTCGATAAGGATGGTGATCTTGATCTGTTTATAGGGAGTAGAAATTCGCCAAAAAAATACCCCTATAGTGATGTGAGTTATTTTCTGAAAAATACCGGTGGAAAATTTACGGATGCTACCAAAGAAATATTGTCAGACGATCCTCATCTCGGTATGATCACGGATGCAAAATTTATAGATAAGGACAATGATGGCGATTTTGATCTGCTGATCTGCGGTGAGTGGATAGCACCGACATGGCTGATCAATGATGGTGGAAAATTTAAAAAATCAGAATCTCCAGAATTGAAGTTGCATACAGGATGGTGGAATACAATTGAGGTAGCTGACATCAACGGCGATGGCATCATGGATATCCTGGCCGGCAATGCAGGAACGAATAATAAATTCAAAGCTTCTCCGAAAGAACCCTTTATTGTTCTTGGTAGTGATTTCGATCAAAATGGATCTTCAGATATTGTATTAGCCACGCAGTTTGATGGCAAAGAAGTTCCTGTACGTGGAAGAGAATGTTCATCACAGCAGCTACCATACATCGCAAAGGAATATCCATCCTATGAAGGATTTGCAAAAGCATCATTGCAGGATATTATTGGCAAAGACAAAATCAAAGGAAGCATGCGTCTTGAACTTACAGAATTCAAAAGTGGAATTTTCTGGGGCACAAAAGAAGGTGATTATCGATGGGAAGCATTCCCTGTTGAAGCACAGCTTTCACCTATTGTAGGATTCGCAATAGCTGATGCCGATGGTGATGGAAAATCAGATGTCATCGCTGCAGGAAATCTTTATGATATGGAAGTAGAGACGACTCGATATGATGCGGGGCAGGGCGTGATCATGAGTTGGACAGCAGATGGCGGATGGATTTCTCACACGCCGAAGGAAACCGGTTTTTATGCAGGCGGAAATATCCGGGGATTGAAACCTATTACTGTGGGAGGAAAGAAAGCTGTTTTGCTAGCGAGAGGGAATGATAAGCTTTCGATGTTTGAGATCGGGAAGTAGTGAGTAGCTGAACTCGTTTAAAAAAGAGGACACAGATAAAATAAGAAAAAGGAGGATAAATTAAGATTTGAATTCGCAAGTTTAATTCAATACTTCTATATGAGAAAGAAAACATCTTCCCTATTTGAAAATAAATCTTATTTAATCATATCATTTTCTTAATTGATCCGCGTCCTCATTTTGTGCCTCGTTGTTCTGCAGCAACCTGTGCTTTATTTATAGCCTCAAGTTCTTTATCAATAAAATATAAACTCTGTGAGCCTTCGCCGATCAGATTGATTTTATCAAGGATAGTACGGATCAGGTTTTCTTCTTCGCGTTGTTCGATGACATACCATTGAAGGAATGCATAGGTGGCGTGATCACTTTCCTTTATGGCAAGTTCGACAAGATCATTGATGGATTTCGTGACTCTTTGCTCTTGTGCCAGGCTCTCTTCAAAAATGGATTTGACATCTTTAAATTCACTTTCAGGTTTTTGAATCGCAGGGCTGATGGCATTGGCGTTCATTTCAAGCAAATAGTGAAAGATCTTCATCATGTGGCCATGTTCTTCTCCGGATTGACGGTACATAAAGGCAGCACAGCCTTTCAGCGACCTATTATCAAACCATCCGGCCATAGAGAGATATGAAAACGAAGAATAACCTTCCATTCCGATCTGCTCATTGAGGGCATCCACCATTTTATCACTTAGCATAATGTTGTATTTTATTAACGTCGCAAGATAACAAGATTGATTGCCTTATGGTTCTGACGAATTTTAAAAGGAAAAGGCAGGATCGATTGATAAAAATGGGTTCAATTCAAAGGATCACATCGTTGCCAAAAGTTCTGACAGGCACGTGTCAGAATGGGGGTAAACCATGAAAATGAGGCAGTGGAAAATATATTGCTTTGTCATTGAGTTAATCATAGCAAATGAGCAGGATGTTCAGAATCATGGGGTTGACTAATTTCCGTCATTCGCCTTTTATCCCCGCTCATTTACTTTTACGCCCCATACAGACACCAGGAATACGGGATTTTGGTCCTGATTCCGGTACTTAGCAACTTTCAAGCCCCTCAGTCGTTTCATAAATACTCAAATTTGAATTGTGGAAAAAAGTGTTGTAAATAAGGCTAATATTCAGGTCAAAAAAGTTGAAATCAGGGACCATGCAATGGTTTCGGGTTATGATTGCGCAGAAAATGGTGTAATGGATATCCATTCGGGTGCCATGGACATTTACCTTGTATGTGTACGGCAGGGCCAGTTACAACTGCAGGTTTCATTTATCCCTCATCCGCTTGAACTTACCTCGGGAGAAGCTTTTTTTCTAGCTTATCCTAAGGGTAGTTGGGACGTGAAGTTACTTTCGAAAGCTTCAACTGCATTTTATACCATGTGTATGAGTGCATCTGTTCTGCATAAGATGATCAATCCTTCGTTTGATGATCAACAGTTGGAACCTGTTCACCGGATGAATATGAAGGATCTGATGCGTCTCATTCCGATCGGTCCCGCGATGATGAATTGTTTTGATCAGTTATTATATCATAAACTGAAAGCACCATTCGATGCCATGTTTGAACGGGCTAAGTTTCTTGAAATATTCAGCCAGCTCATGGAGTCATCTTTTGGAAAACCAATGGATGCATGTCCTGTATCGATGAGTCCTGCGATAGAAATGAAATTAAATAAAGTACGCAGACATATCATCGAACATGTAGATGAAGCCCCTGATCCTGATCGTCTTGCTGTCATCTATGAACTGCCCCGAAATACTCTTCGTGAAGGATACCGATTTGTCTATGGCCAAACCATCCATCAGTTTCACTCTGATTACAAGCTTGAATCAGCGATGCAGATGTTGAATTCGGGAGAATACCTGGTGAAGGAAGTGGCGTTTAAGATCGGGTATCAGAATCCGAGTCATTTTATCACAGCTTTTAAGAAGAAGTTTGGGCATACGCCGAAGCAATACTTCAAGCAGGAAACAGCTTCACTGTAGGATTTTCGATTTTCGATTTTCGATTTTCGATTTTCGATTTTCGATTTTCGATGGTTGCTGAGCTGTAGCACGAGGTTGAGTATAGCAGGTCGAAGCATTCGATTTTTAACCTCAATTGCTTTTGCCCAATACAGTTTTTTTAGATGCAATAATTATAGATAATAATTCATTTCCTTCCTTACTTAAAGGGTCTGTAAATTGTTTCCATTTACCATCTATACCATCAATATATTTTAGCCAATAGATAGTTTCGTCGAGTTCTTCTTCAACTATTTTAAGTTTATTGATAAAATCAGGAGTGGATTTGCCTCGACAGGCAGCATGGTAATTTGCTCCAGAGGAAGAGGAACTTTTGAGTATTTGATAAGATACCACATTATAAGCTGGCTCTTTAGCAAATTCCTTTGTGAGATTATAGACACTCTTTCCAAATCTCAAAAATCGTTCTTTGAGAATAGCTTCAGTCATAAGTTTTCAATTGGTTATTCCAAATTTAGGGGGAATTCTTTAATCTGTCAAGTGATTTTTTAGCCTTGCAAGCCTGCAGCAATTTGTACTTTGCGAATCAAATGGCAACCGAGAATACAAAATATCAATCGAAAATCGAAAATCGAAAATCGAAAATTCGATGAAGGAAGACACCATCGTAGCGATAGCAACAGGGGACACTGTTTCCGCCATTGGCTTAATTCGCCTCTCTGGTCCAAAAGCTATTTCCATTACGAACAAGGTCTTCAAAGGACGGAATCTCTCGCGTGTCGAATCACATACGATGCACTATGGACGTATCATCGATGAAGATGGACAGACACTTGATGATGTGATCGTGAGTGTGTATAAGTCTCCAAAATCATTTACGACCGAAGATGTGATTGAGATTAGTTGCCATGGATCTCCGTATATACTTCATGAGATCAATTCTCTTTTGATTCGACAAGGTGCACGACCTGCTGATCCTGGTGAATTTACGATGCGCGCATTTTTGAATGGGCGGATGGATCTTTCACAGGCTGAGGCTGTTGCTGATCTTATAGAATCGCAATCGAAAGCATCGCATTTGATGGCGATGCGACAGATGAAGGGAGAAGTATCCAGTGAAATACAACTTTTGAGGGAGAAATTAATTGACTTTGCGAGTCTGATTGAATTGGAGTTGGATTTTGGTGAAGAGAATGTTGAATTTGCAGATCGTGAAAAATTGAAAAATCTTGTTGGTGAAATTCTGCTTTTGACGTCACGTCTTAAAGAAACATTTCACCTGGGCAATGCGATCAAGGAAGGAATTCCAACTGTCATTGCCGGAAGACCCAATGCGGGTAAGTCTACACTGCTCAATAAATTATTGCAGGAAGACCGTGCGATAGTTTCTGCGACACCTGGTACTACGCGAGATACGATTGAAGAAGTGTTGGTGATCGATGGCATACAATTCAGATTGATTGATACAGCAGGCATTCGTGAAGCACATGATGAAATCGAATCGATGGGAATCCAACGGACGATGGATAAAATTGAGAAGGCCTCGATATTGATCTATGTATTTGATGTCACTACCCTATCGCCATCGGAAGTTGCTGCAGATCTTGAGGCGATCTCGCCAGAGAATGCAAAAGTTATTCTTGCTGCCAACAAGATGGATCTCAATCCCTATACAGACGCGAATGAATGGAAGATGAAAGATTATGTTGTCGTACCGCTATCAGCGATCAACAATATGAATGTTGTATATCTACGTGAGGTCATCCGTGACAGTATTAAAAAAGATATTCCGGATGACATCCCGATGATTAGTTCGGCGAGACACTATCATGCATTGGATAGAGCTGAACAAAGACTCAGTGAAGTTTTCCTCACCCTTGGCGGAGTTCCTAATTCTGAGAACCGAATACTGAATACCGAATACCGCTTACCGAATACTGAACTATTGGCGCAGGATATACGGCAGGCGTTGTTTCATCTGGGTACTATCACTGGTGAGATATCTTCAGATGATGTGCTGGGGAATATATTTAGTCGCTTTTGCATCGGCAAATAGAAAATTGCAAAGGATATAGGACAGACCTTGTTTGATCCTGGAGAGATTACGGGACTTGTGAGCAATAATACGTTTATTCAAAGAATTAAAATTTGAAGATACAGTATGCATCGGATCTGCATTTGGAATTTTCTGATAACAAGGAATTCCTTCTTGACCACCCATTGGAACCGCTGGGAGATGTGTTGATTTTAGCCGGTGACATTGTTCCATTTAAAGAACTTGACAAGCATCAGGATTTTTTCAGCTACATCTCAGATCATTTTCATACGACATGGTGGATCCCGGGCAATCATGAATATTATCACAGTGATATCTCAACAAGAAGTGGATTCATGCATGAAGCCATTCTGCCTAATGTTTATCTCGTCAATAATTTTTCAACGACCTATCAGGAATTACGTTTTATTTTCTCTACTCTATGGTCGCTTATCCGGCCTGAACACCAATGGCAAATATGGCAAGGACTTAATGACTTCAAATGCATTTCAAATGGCAAAAACAAATTATCAGTAGATGATTTCAATCATATGCATCAGAATTGTCTTGAGTTCATTACTAATGAACTGAATCGTCCCTTTGATGGAAAGTCCATTGTCACCACTCATCATGTTCCTACGTTTTTCAATTATCCAGAGAAGTATAGAGGAGACAAATTAAATGAAGGTTTTGCTGTTGAGTTGTATGATCTAATCCTTCAGGCTGGTCCTGATTATTGGCTGTTTGGACACCATCATCAGAATATGGATGAGTTCAGGATTGGAAATACTCAGCTTATGACCAACCAGGTTGGTTATGTACAATACAATGAACATAAAGGATTTCAGACTAATAAATTTATAACTATTTGATATTTAATATAATAAATGTATTTTTGCACAATAAATATATGACATTTATTGTGCATTATTTTAGTTATTATATTGATTATGAATGAATTAGAGAATAATATTAAACAATTCATGGGGTCCCCTGTGCAAATTCGCCCAATGGCGAAGGAGGACATGAAAGGCATTTCTGTATACTTCAGGGAGGCGTATACAATTTATAATCTTGAACTGCTTAATGAAAAAATGCTACTGATAGAACCGAAGGAGGTTGATGAAATCCGAATTCTTCAGATGAAAAAACAACTTGATACACTGACGAATGTCTTCGGCAGGAAATGTGTCTTGTTACTGCAGGAACTGCCAGCCTATATGCGCAGCAGACTGATCGAAAAGAGAATCAATTTCATAATACCTGATAAACAATTCTACCTGCCTGATCTCCTGATCAATCTGAAAAATCAGGAAATAAAAGACAAGGATCGGCATCGTAAAAGCACATTGATCCCGGCTGCACAATTCCTACTTCTATATCATTTATTGCACTCCAGAGATGCATGGCAACTGGAAAAACAGACATTCAAAGACATAGCTATTCAAACAGGATACACGCAAACTACGATTACGCAGGCAGTGGAAGATCTTGAAAAACACAAAATGATTGATGTAATAGGGACTAAAGAAAAACAAATTCATTTTTCTCTTTCCCCAAAGGCATTATGGAAAAGTACCCAAATAGAAAAAAGACTTACAAATCCGGTATTGAAGCGTGTCTATGTAGATGCTAAACCTGCGAATACAAAATTACTGGCAGCCAATGCTTCTGCCATGCCCGAATATAGTGATATGAATCCGGGAAGTCAGGAATACTATGCTATCGCAAAAAAGGTATTCTATGACCTGGAGAAGAAGAACATACTTAAGAACCCAAATCCTGTAGAAGGTAAATATTGTATAGAAGTATGGAAGTACGATCCGATTCGACTCGCGACCCCATATCAGCTGAAGAAAGGAGTTGTGGATCCTCTATCCTTATACCTGTGCTTGCAGGATACAAAAGATGAACGAATGGAAATGGCATTATATCAGATGATAAATGATATGCCATGGTAATCGGACTGGATAAATTTAAAGAATACTTTGAAGCGTTTCCGGATCAGTATGTGATCATTGGAGGTACAGCTTGTGATGTCGTATTGACCGATGCAGGTTTTATTGCAAGGGCAACAAAGGATATTGATATCATCCTGATCATAGAAGCACTTAATCAGGAATTTGTAGCACAGTTCTGGATATTCATACAAGACGGCGATTATGAACGAAGAGAGGAAAGTACCGATGAACGGCGATACTATCGCTTTACAAACCCTGCAACAGAAGGATTTCCAAAACAGATCGAGCTATTTGCGCGAAAGCCGGAAATCATCTTTCTTCCGCCAGATGCTCATTTGATACCTATACCCGTGGATGATGACTTAAGCAGCTTGTCTGCCATATTGCTCAATGATGAATATTATGAGTACATCATTGAGCACAGCAAGGTGGAAAATGGATTGCGTATGGCTAATATAGAATCACTGATAGTGCTGAAAGCAAAAGCCTTTCTTGAGATCCGTGACAGAATCGCTAATGGACAAAAGGAAGATAGCCGCCATATCACAAAACATAAAAATGATGTCTACAGGCTTGGTGTCATGCTGACAGAAACCGATCCATTTAATCTGCCACCATTGATTAAGTCTCATATGATGTATTTTATGGAGGAAGCATCGAAAGAAATACCGGATGCCAGGTTCTTTAAAGATTTTGGCGCTGCCGGAGTAGATCCAAAAGCTGTGCATGACCAACTTATCACCAGTTTTAAGCTCAATGTAAATGGATAATCTTTATAGAAAAAGAAGGGAAGGATTTGAGTGAAGTTAAGTTGACATCAGCTTTCACTTTGATAGCTGCACCCAAAACATGGTTATCATTTGGATCCGGGAAAATTGACTCCTGCTTGAATTCGGAAAAAGGCGATACAGGCTAATCTTGCTACCCGATAATGGAGGAGGTGATGACGGCGGGAGGTATCAGCAGTGACGCATGATTTTCTGGCGCAGGATATCCGGCAGGCGTTGTATCATTTGGGGGAGATCACGGGGGAGATAAGTAGTGATGATATTTTGGGGAATATTTTTAAGAGGTTTTGTATTGGAAAGTAACCTATTCCTCCACCTTTATCTCATAGCTCGCTCCCTTCTTCGATTCCCCAACTTTAATCAATACATTTTTATTAATCAGATCCTGGATATCACGTAAGGCTGTATCCGTTGATGTTTTGGTAATTTTTGCCCATTTAGTAGTTGTCAGTTTTCCTTCAAAACCATCTAACCATGCATTGATCATTTGGGACTGACGATCATTGATAGAAACTGAGCGGAATTTCTCCCAAAACTTTGCTTTGGCCAACACTTTATTCAGCAGTCCTCTTGAACTATCCAACGCCCTATCCAGACAAGCCAAAAACCACAACACCCAATTGGTAATGTCCATTTCTCCTTTTTGTGTTTCTTCCAGGATCGCATAATAGGCATTTCGTTCTAACCTTATCTGTGAAGACATACTGTAAAATCGATACGGACTCTGATCGGAACGCGTAAGCTGCATGTCTGCGATGGTTCGGGCTATTCTGCCATTACCATCTTCAAAGGGGTGGATAGTCACAAACCATAAATGAGCTATTGCAGCTATCAACAAAGCATCTAACTTCGATTCTTCATTAAACCAGCTGATAAAAGCATTTATCTCTGCCGGAACATAAACAGAATCCGGCGCCTGAAAATGAACTCGTTCACGACCCATTGCTCCGGATATCAATTGCATAGGATCCTCCTTTGCATTATTTCGCCAATTTCCGACCACGATTTTTCTGGCTCCACTTCTTCCCGTTGGGAATAGCAAAGCATGCCATCCAAACAAACGCTCATCTGTTAATGCCTGATTGAAATTTTGTGTGGCATCGATCATCATTTCCACCACTCCGTCCACTTGCCTGTCAGAAGGAACGATCCCGGCTATTGATATGCCCATCCTTCTCGCTATGGATGACCTGACCTGCGCAACATCCAATAACTCTCCTTCTATCTCACTTGACTTAATGACCTCCTCTGTCATGGACATCAGGGTGGCTTCCTTTTGAAGCTGGAATCCAAGATTCTCCATTTGCCCAATAAGCCGACCCTGCTTAAATCTGACTGAAGCCAATGCAGCTGAAAACACATTGGTATCCAATTGAAAATCAGGCCATTGTTTATGCTGATAGATATATTTTGTCATGTTATTCCGCAAATTATGCGGTAAATATAGGCGATATGAGCCGCAAATGCAAATTTATTCCGCATAATTTGCGGCTTAACGAGGCATTTATACCGCACAAGTAAACTCGACAAGACTTCCTTCGATGGAAGTCAAAACTCCCCTTTATGCTCCATAAAAGACTCTCACACCAATAATGAAAAATGAATAGCGAATAGCGAATATCGAAGTTCGAAATAAGAAGGAGAAGCAAAGAAGTGGAAGTAGAAGTTGAAGTGCATTTACGTTTACTTCTACTTCAACCTCTACTTCCATTTCGAACTTTTACTTTTTACTTCGATATTCGCTATTCCTTATTCCTCACCATATCCCCGAAACACTCAGCACAGATCCTCCTCTTCTGCCTCCGCCTTCTCTTTCAAAATCCCTTTCCTTCCATTATTTTCGCCCCCTAACAAAACGACCTCTTGTTATGAAAATCAGTTTTCTGCTCTCTTTTTTATTTCTCGCAGCTCAATTTGGGCTCAGTCAACCGGACCTTACATCAGCCTGGGCGTTTTCAATTGGATCTTCTTCACTGCTAGGAGGTGAAGGTACTGGTGGCATGGCGATGGATGACGAAGACAACATGTACTCCATACTGGTGCTTCGTGATACAACGGACCTGGATCCGGGTCCTGGCGTAGTGAATTTTATTCCACAGTACAATTACGGAAGCCCTTTGGTGAAGTATGACCGCGATGGCCGGTTGGTCTGGGCGCATTCCTTTATCGGTGGAGATAATGCTTATGGGGAAGTGCTGGAGGTTGCCTATGACCGGATGATTGTATCGGCTTCATTCACAGACAGCCTGATCTATGATGACGGCGCTCAGTCAACTACGCTGATCAAACAGGAAGGTGATCATGTCGCATGCATTTTGATGGATTTGAATGGGCAACCAATAGACTTTTTTTTAATTAAAGGAACCGATGCTTATTTCCAAAACATCATCACATTACCTGATCAGCGGATATTAGTCGCAGGTGCTTTTAAAGGCATACTTTCATTTGAATCAAACCCTGAAACTTTAATCAGCGCGGGCAACTATGATGGTTTTATCGTCTTGTTAAATCCGGATTTTTCTGTTTCATGGGCGCAACAGATAGGCGGTCCCCAATATGATGATATCGAGGATATAAAAGTAAAAGGCAACAGAATCGTATTCAGTGCGGCACATGAAGACACACTTCACATACAAACCGTAAACGGACTGGTGACCCTTGATTTTGAAGGCGATGAAGACGGCGCTTTCGGAACTTTAGATCTGAATGGCAACTTCCTCAATGTATTCACTGTAGGCGGCACTGGATCCGACATTGTGCGCGGTATTGAAATAGATGGTGATGGCAATCTGTACACCGGTGGATATTTTGAAGGGAGTGTAAATTTCGCAGGCGGAAATCAGCCTGACAAGGTGTATACATCCTGGGGCACCAATGATGCCTTCATTGCCAAATATGCCCCTAACGGAGACCTGTTGTGGATCCGCATTTACACCAACAATGATTATGGAGGCATCTATAGCCTGCACATTGCGCGCGGCAATGAAATATATGCCGATGGTGGATTTGCCGGAAGAGCTGATCTTAATCCCGGTGTGGATTCTTTAGCGATTGAAGAAGGATACCATACGACATCATTTCTGACCAAACTTAATACTGATGGTGAATGGTCATGGTCTAACTGGTTTAGAAGTGAAGACAATACTGGCATCAGGAAATTTGTTGTTTCCACAAAATCCAGCCGCATTTATATGAACGGCTATTTCTATACTTCCATGAATGCAGCTTTGCTACCGGACACAAATTATATTTACACACATGGACAAAGTTCTGATGCCTTCTTTGCAGCATTTGAAGAATCAGGTGTGGTTTCTTCTACTCATGAAACAACCCATGTTCTATCCAGTGTTTTTCCTAACCCTACTACAGGTGAGCTCACCATCCAGGCTGATGAAGAAATAAAAGGATTGGAGATTATGTCTGCAGGTGCAACGACCCTTCGTGTTTTTAAAGCTGGCTCAAATACAATTGATGTCAATATCTCCACCTTACCTGCAGGTACCTATTTCATCAAATTACAATTTGCGAATAGAGAAGAAATAAGGAAAGTTATAAAATTGTAAAGTGAAGGGCTGTATATCCTTTTAGTAAGCAAAATCTCATATTCCCTTGAATAAGGAATAGCGAATACCGAAGTTCCAAATTAGAAGGAGAAGTAAAGAAATGGAAGTAGAGGTTGAAGTTGAAGTGCATTTATATTTACTTCTACCTTTTACTTTTCATTCGACTTCAAACTTTTACTTTTTACCTCGATATTCGTTATTGGGTATTCAAATCGAATACCCAATAGCGAATATCGAATCTGAAGGAGAATTACAGAAATGGAAGTAGAGGTTGAAGTTGAAGTGCATTTATATTTACTTCTACCTTTTACTTTTCATTCGACTTCAAACTTTTACTTTTACCTCGATATTCGTTATTGGGTATTCAAATCGAATACCCAATAGCGAATATCGAAATCTGAAGGAGAATTACAGAAATGGAAGTAGAGGTTGAAGTTGAAGTGCATTTATATTTACTTCTACCTTTTACTTTTCATTCGACTTCAAACTTTTACTTTTTACCTCGATATTCGTTATTGGGTATTCAAATCGAATACCCAATAGCGAATATCGAAATCTGAAGGAGAATTACAGAAATGGAAGTAGAGGTTGAAGTTGAAGTGCATTTATATTTACTTCTACCTTTTACTTTTCATTCGACTTCAAACTTTTACTTTTTACTTCGATATTCGCTATTGGTTATTCTTGCTTTTTCATCGTTTCTTCGTGCGGTTTCTACTGAAGTAACAAAAATGGCGATGAGCTCATTAACTTCTTTCAATAACGCCGTTAGCTCATGGGTGTCTTTGGCCAGTTTAAGGCCATCGATCATTTTGAGTGCAACATTGGCTTCCCGTAACTCTTTAAGCACAATCTTAGACTTATGCATGAAATCTTTTCGTGATTCTGCAGACTGTGCTTCACCATAATTCAAAGGAGCAGAAGAAGATGCCCTGGTTAATTGGTCATTCAAACGCTTTCCAATTACACTTTTGGGCAATTGCTCAGCCAGTTTGACAGCCCTGACGGCAAAGCCTATCAGCCTGTCCTCGAGGTCATTTCTGGACATTGTATTCATTTTGATGAAGTGATTTCCGAAAATACAAAAGGAATACTGAATAACCAATAGTGAATATCGCTTTGAATAAGGAATAGCGAAAATCCCGTTGAATAAGGAATAGCGAATATCGAAATCAGAAGGAGAAGTATAGAAGTGGAAATAGAGGCAGAAGTTGAAGTGCATGTATATCCTTCTACTTCAACTTAACACATCGACCTCAAACTTCTATTTCTTACTTCGATATTCGCTATTGGTTATTCAAATCGAATAGCGAAAATCCCGTTGAATAAGGAATAGCGAATATCGAAATCAGAAGGAGAAGTATAGAAGTGGAAATAGAGGCAGAAGTTGAAGTGCATGTATATCCTTCTACTTCAACTTAACACATCGACCTCAAACTTCTATTTTTTACTTCGATATTCGCTATTGGTTATTCAAATCGAATAGCGAAAATCCCGTTGAATAAGGAATAGCGAATATCGAAATCAGAAGGAGAAGTAAAATTTGAATAATGAATAGCGAATATCGAAGTTCGAAATCCAAAGGAGAAGTAAAGAAGTAGAAGTTGAAGTGCTTTCATTTACTTCGACTTCTACTTCTACTTTTTACTTCGATATTCGCTATTGGCTATTCAAGGAGATTTTCGCTATTCCTTATTCAATCATTGAAGCCCCATAATCTTCTTCGTCTCACTCACAATCCGCCCAAAATGCTCCTGATGCTTTCCGGACAATAATTCTTGATCAAACGCCTTGGCAATTTTTTGCACCATCGTTTTATATTCAGGACTATCGTTTTCGTAAAGGCCTTTGCTAAAACTGATTTGTTGTTCATCCTCCTGAAACACGATATCCAGTTTCATTGCACCGCTTCCTAATTCTATCTTATGGCCTGAATATTCTGCTGTTGTATCAAGGATGATATTTGTTTCGTTCCATCCCATCTGTTGTAATACAAAATCTTTAAATACAGGCAGCATACCGGCCTTCACCGGGTACAAATAATAATAATTGTCTTTTTCTCTGTATGCACCCGTCCAATAAGGCAACTTATCCCATTTTTTTAACGATAGCGTATCACCATTCGTATTCCATTGAAAATAAGTATTGAACCAATCGATGTCTATGTCTTCAATATTTTTCATTCGTGTATCTGTATCATCATAGAGCACGAGGTAGCCTTTATCATTTTCAAAATCATAGACGACAAGTGCATGCTCTGAGTCCGGCAGCTTGGAGTCTTCGGTGTTCCACGATTGAAATCCGGCATTGAATACGATCTTTTTATGATCAGGCGAAAATGCAATTGCTCCGTTGGGTTGAGGATATGAATAATTGTCAACAGCATTATTATCCTTGTTAAAAAGCAAGCTTTTGTTTGTTTGTATGTCCATCACAGTATGTCCACTCACCAACAAATAGCGCCCACCTTTCAGCGTATCCAATCGATCCATCTCCGTGGTATCACTCTTTGAAAATACTTCCATAAAGGTCCCGGGTTGTCCGGCCTCACTGTCCAAAAACTGAACAGAAGCGAAATCAGTGCTTTGTTCCAGAACAGGCTCCACAATGGGTTGCCCATCTTTTATATAGATCAAATAAAGACTTTGGCTTCCGGCCAAAAGCGTGGGTGTAGGCGCATCAGGAAGCGCATATACCCTCCACAAAAAAGCCAGTCCCGTATTCGTTTGTAAGGCGGAAGGGAATACCACAGGCTTACCTTCATACCAAATGGAGTAACTGATATCGGTCTGTTTGGACCTGCCGGTGTTAATATTATATGTTTTATATGTGTTGGCTTCTGCCCGAATGACAAAAGGGCCATAAGAGAACTCTTTTTGCATGGAAGCTGTGTTTGCTCCCCTTCCTTTCCGCATCATATAGAAAAGTATAACCCCTATCACGATTAGGACAATTACCCATAGTAGAATTTTCATCTTTTTTGATTTTTTGATGCGCTAAAGTAAGGAGAAGGAGTCGAAGGAGAAGGCGGAGGCAAAGGCGAAGGAGAAGGAGAAGGCGGAGGAGAAGGCGGAGGAGAAGGAGAAGGCGGAGGAGAAGGCGGAGGAGAAGGAGGAGGCGAAGGCGAAGGCGAAGGAGAAGGAGAAGGCGGAGGGAGGCGGAGGAGAAGGAGGAGGCGAAGGAGAAGGCGAAGGAGAAGGAGAAGGCGGAGGCGGAGGAAAGGTTTATTTAGGAGGTAAATATTTTGATTGTGGCTGCTTACGTTTCTCGATTGCCATCGTTAGACAATCTAATTGATCGATGACATCTTGATAGCCAATTATTAATTCATCTTTTTCTTGAATGGACATTAAATGAAGTACCTGACTAGCCATTGTTTGGCTGATTATTTCATAAGCACTGCCTCTTGAGATTTTATAAAAACGGGATTTGTCTTTATTCTCAAATCTGCCATAACCTTCAGCAAGATTATGACATACAGAATTGGCAGCACGGCGAATATCAGATGTCAATCCATATTTCTCTTCAGTAGGAAATTTATTTGTGATATCGTAAATACGAATCAATAAACGCATAGCATTTTGCCAGACAGGCATAGTGGTAAAATCCTTAAAGGACATTGTATTTTCAATTGGTGACCAAAAAGATAGGGATTTTATAAATGCTATAGTGAATAAATTTTTAAGTTGATAACAACAGCCCCACCGCCTTTGCTTTCACTTATCCTTCGCCTCCGCCTTATCCTTCGCCTTTTCATTCCTTCGCCTTCTCCTCCGCCTTCTCCTTCGCCTTCGCTTTCACTTATCCTTCGCCTTTTCATTCCTTCGCCTCCGCCTTCGCCTTCGCCTTTTCATTCCTTCGCCTCCGCCTGCGCCTCCGCCTTTTCATTCCTTCGCCTCCGCCTTCGCCTTCGCCTTTTCATTCCTTCGCCTCCGCCTGCGCCTCCGCCTTCACTTCGCCTTCGCCTCCGCCTTCACTTCGCCTTCTCCTTTATTACACTCTCCCAAACCCTTAAAAATTTTTCCGAAGCTCTCAATATAGGCTCCAGATCCACATGCTCTTTCGCCATCCACTTCCATTGTGATTCCATCAATCCCGGATGCGCAAGGCCTTTTAATTCTATTGGCTCATACACAGTACCGGGCGCAACTTCCTTACAACCTTTCTTGCCATATCGTGGACGGCTATGATTCAACCATCCATTAAAATCACTTTGAAAACCAATGGCGAGATCGATCTTTTCATCTTCTGTGAGGTTGCCCATGGTCTTACTATTGTCTTTGAAAATGCGGCTTACATTTTCCTCCAGAAATGATTGCAATGCTTCGTAAGTAAAACGATAAGTGTCAACAGAACCATTGCAATAATCCGATTGACTTTCCAATAACTTCTTGTACTTCGGATCCGGGCGATGTGGCTTCAGTGAAATACCACTCAATGGTAAAGACATAAAGCCATGTGCCTGGTAAATGCGGATCACATCTACTTCAGAGATGGAACGCTGCATATTCTGGATCGGCTTAAACATATCGTGCGTGGAAACAGGCGGAATACCTTTTTCCTCCATCAAGTCTAATGCATCGGCTCGTGTAGAATCCGACATGTGCGATATATCTGTCATGATACCTGCATTGGCCAACCATTGAATGGCATTTCTGCCCAGATCTGTAAGGCCTCTTTTCTTTTTGCTGCGTAATGCCCCTTTGGGATTGATGATGCTGTAAAGTATGCCTGGTCTTATTGCTGAACTACCCAATTCTGAGTCAAGCATATGGATGAGTGTAACAAATGCTACTCCTTTGTCAGCCCAAAATTTCGCGTCTTCTTCACTTCCGATCAGCGACTTGCCGCCTTCTATCGAATAGACAATGATCGTTTTCTTCGTTTGCGTCACCAATTTCCGAACTTCCCCGGGTGATTTTGCAACCGCAAATTTGTCGGGATGTTGCTGCACAAAATCTTCGACATACTTCATCTGCTCGAGGATCACGCTGCGCGCTTTTTGCCGGTTGCGGATTCTTTCTTTGGTCATGAAGCCTACCACAAATATTCGACAGCCTTTGTTGTTCTCCCAGTAATTTGCATAATTGACGTTCGTAAACGTGTGTTTGTATGTCAATTTTGGAGGATCCTCTTCGTCAAAATAAGTTAATCCCGGAGTGAAATTGGAATGCGCAATATGCATCGTTGGATGGATCTGCAGGTCCATGTATTCATGGATAGCCTGGCTGCGGGCAGGGCGAACAAATAGAAAAACAAGGCTAAGGCTAAGGCTGAGGCGAAGGTTGATATCAACGTTTTTTTGTCCGGACATGTTGAATAAGGAATAGCGAATATCGAAGTAACGAAATTGAAGTCAGGAAGTTGAAATAGAAGTAAGAAGTAAGAAATGAACAGTAGAATACCGATCAACGAATAGCGAAGTAACGAAAATGAAGTCAGGAAGTTGAAATAAATGTAGAAGTAAGAAATGAACAGTAGAACACCGATCAACGAGTAATGAATAATGAAATAAAGGATTAAATATGAATAGTTTCCATTTTGGAAACCAAATAGTATATTTGGTAGTTAGATGGAAAGAAGTTGAGAATCATCACCTATGCAAGATTGCGCACATTCGGCGTGAAGAATCCTCACGTCATGTCTTCGATTGCAGCATGGTACAAGATTGCAAAGAGTAATGATGTCTATTGGGCAAAGCCTCAGGATGTAGTGACAACTTTCGGGACAGGCAGAGTAGATATACTAAAGAATGACAGGGTTTGCATTGACCTGGCGGGAAATAATGTCAGGTTGATTTTAAAGGTTGAATACGGTTCAGGAATGGCCTTTGTGCGCTGGATCGGATGGCATAAGGATTACGATTCTTTAGGTAATATCATTCATACTATTTAAAACAAAGGAATATGACGAAGTGGAAAAGTTTTACATCTAAAACTGATTACAAATCTGCTGTCAGGCGAATCAATGAACTCATAGATCTCAAAAGAACAGATGCTGAACACAATGAGCTTAGTCTTCTCTCTTTTCTGGTTGAGAAATGGGAAGTTGAGCATCTTCCTCTGCCAGATGCGAGCCCTGTGGAAGTGATCAAATTTGCGATGGAGATGAAAGGCATCCGACAGCAGGATTTGATCCCGGTCCTGGGCACGAAAGGAAATATTTCCAAAATTTTAAATGGCAAAGCAAATATTCATTTGGAAGATATACAGCCTTTAAGTTCAATTCTCGGCATTCCTGTAGATGCTTTGATCCCTAAAGGAAAAATATGGACACCATCATCTGGTATCCTCGCTGAACCATCACCCACTTATGAACTATCAAAATCTAAATCGAAAATGGACGAAGTCAAAACTATTCGTAAAAAGGTCCGTCATCCTAAAGCGCAAACTATTTTAAGTAGAGATGCAAAAAGATAATATATGAAATTTGAACGCAGACCGATGGTGAGCTGGTTTGATATCAGGATCCTCGCAAAAGCCGGCCTGAAATCCGTTATCTCTTCAACCTTTGGAAATTTCGCCGATAAGCGTGAAATGCAGGCTGCATTGAAAGGAGATCTGGAAACTGACTATTCAAACAACCAGGAAATTTGGGTTGACTTCATAGCTGATTTAGGAGATGGATTCGATTCAACGTACACCATGGCTTCTCTTCTGGCTTGTAAAGAACTTAACGTTGATGGTGAGCTTTTGCCGAGAGCAAATATTTTAATCATGGGAGGTGACCAGGTATACGCGATGCCGTCCAAAGAAGATTATGATAATCGAATGAAAGGACCTTATACTGCCGCCTTTCCGAAGATCAACGGACAACCTAAGACTGGCCTGAAAGTCATAGATCAGAAACCAGGAATGAAACAAATCTCAAATGAGGAAACTAAAATAAATCCTCATCTATACGCTCTGCCTGGCAACCATGATTGGTACGATGGTTTGGGTAATTTTTTAAAAATATTCTGCCAACAACGATTTATTGGAAACTGGCAAACTCAGCAATCGCGAAGTTATTTCGCAGTGAAGCTACCTGCAAACCACTGGATATGGGCTATTGATGTGCAGCTTCATTCAGACATAGATCAACCTCAGCTTGATTATTTCAAAAACATTGTACAAAAAAATATGGAAGATGGTGCTACCATCATCTTATGCACTGCTGAGCCTGCCTGGGTTAGGATGGCACTCAACGAAAGAGATGAAACATTCACGAGGCTAAAGAATTTTTTTACTAACTATATTCTTTTAACAGAAAAGAAAGTCCGTCTAATTGCAACGTTAACCGGTGATCTTCATCATTATTCGCGATATGAGGATTCCATGATAGAGAAGCGCAGAGCTGGTATTCACCATCTGATCACCGCAGGTGGCGGCGGGTCCTTTCTGCATCCGACGCACATATTAAAAGAGAAGATCGAATTTAAAGATGAAATATCAGCAAAGCTGAAGACAGTTTACCCTTCAAAAAAAATGTCACGGATGCTGGCACTTCGCAATCTATTATTTCCATTTTACAATCCGGCAATGACTTTTTTTATTGGATTATTTTTTCTGTATACAGCATGGTTGCTTCAGAGTAGTACAGTTTATACAGACGACAAATCGTTTATGTACCAGGTTGCAAATTATAAAGCCAGCTTAACTAATATAGGCGACTTTGGCATGATCATTATAAAGTGCCTTAGACATAATCCTTCTGTATTAATTCTGCACTTCTTATTAGTCGGTGGTTTTATTGGCTTTGCCGACGCCAATTCAGGTCGTTTCCTTAAGTACCTGCTCGGTGGCCTGCATGGATTAATCCAGCTTGGAAGCTTCTACATTATGTTCTGGATTTTCGCACGGATAAACCTCGTATATCTGCATATGGAAGTAGCCCAGGCAAGAGAAATATTGTTGTCTTCGGCTGAATTCATCATCATTGGTGGCTTTGTGAGCGCTTTTATATTCGGTTTATATCTTCTGATTTCTATTTTGTTGTTTCATTTGCATCCCACTGAGGCGTTTTCCTCTTTCCGATGGACAGGATACAAGAATTTTCTTCGCATACATATTTCGGAGAAAGGAGTGATCATTTACCCGATAGGTGTAAAACGTGCAGTCAGAAACTGGAAAAATGTGGGCTCGGAGGAAGAACCAAAATTTGAAGGTGACAAAATTGAATACACTCTGATTGAAAATCCAATTCACATTCTAAAAAATTAAAAATATTGAATTATAAAGGAATCTTGAATCTGCATTCAAGATTCAAGATTCCATTTACCTTTAATCACATGCATTTAAAAGATATAACCTACCCCCTACTCATTCTCCTCTCTGTGTTTTACACACTTACAGGTTTTAGTCAACCCGGCTCACGTAATATTGCAGCAGCAGAAACAGATGTCACCTACCAGGAAATGCACGTCGAAATCGATCCTGCGATCAACAGGGTAGATGGCGAGATCACTTATTTTTTTTCCAGTCGTATTGATCATCTCAGCCGCTTTGTATTAGACTATGCAGATGGCCTTTCTGTAAATTATATCAAACGGGGCAATTCAGATCTGACCTATACTCACGCTGACAATCTCATCACCATCGATCTCGGCAAGGATCTGCATATGGATGAAAAGGATACGATCTTAATATCATTTTCATCAGTAAATGCATTGAAACAGGAGATGCATGCAGGTGTCCCTGTCATCAGCACCGATCTCGATCTTGCCACTTTATGGTATCCGGGCAAAAAAGATCTCATAGATAAAATTGATTCTGTAGATCTCTACATCACCACTCCTTTAGGCCAGCGAGTGGCAAGTAATGGAGTATTGGTCAATGTCACTGAAGGAAATGCACGATTGTTCCATCACTGGAAACACCGGTATCCGATAGCCACAACGTATTTGCTCAACCTGGCAATCACAAATTATACCGAAGTGAAAGATTCCGTGTTACTATCTGACGGAACCACAATGCCGATCCTGTATTATTTATATCCGGAAAGCGTTGCCTCACTCACCCCGGTAGTCTCAGTCACTCCGGATGTTCTGCAATTTTTTGAATCCCGCTTTGGACCTTATCCATTCAGTAAGGAAAAATTTGGGTATGCGCAATACACATTCGGTGGTGCACTTGAAGTACAGACGATGCCGTTCATGGGATTTTTTAATCTGGATGTGATCGCACATGAAATGGCGCATCAATGGTTTGGTGACATGGTGACATTCGGATCATGGTCGGACATATGGCTGAGTGAAGGCATGGCCGAATATCTCTCAGGTCTCGCTACCGAAGCCTTAAAGCCTACGGATTGGAATGGTGTTAAACTCTCCAAGATTAATTCCATCACCAGCATGCCGGGTGGATCTGTTTTTGTAAAAGACACAAACGACCTGAGTGTCATTTTCGATAGCAGACTGACATACAACAAAGGTTTTTATCTCGCACATATGTTACGCTGGATCGTTGGTGACAGTTTGTTTTTTGAGGGATGTCGACAATACCTGAACGATCCGAAACTTCGTCATGGATTTGCACGCACGGCTGATTTTCAACATCACATGGAAGAAGTTTCAGGAAAGGACCTGAATGAATTTTTTTCAGACTGGTTGTATGGCGAAGGATTTCCTTCCTATACATTGACATGGAATCAGGTGCAGGATTCAGTGATTGTCTGGGTGGACCAAACGCAATCAGATCCATCGGTTTCTTTTTTTGAAATGCCTATTCAGGTCCAGGCTTTCAGATTCGGAATCGTAGCAGATACTGTTTTCAATAACACATACAATCACCAGCGATTTTCGATGTATGTGAGAAACATCAATGTCAGTCAACTCATTTTCGACCCAAACAAATGGATACTATCCAACTTCAATAAGATCATTAAAGGCACTGTAGCTGTAGGTGATGTTCCCAATGAAGATCCAATTGTAATTTATCCAAATCCTGCTTCACAATTTATTGAGATTGCTAATGCATCTTCTATTGATGAAGTTGAAATTGCTGGGATAACCGGAATATATAAACAACAAGAGGTGAAAGATGGAAAGGTTGATATCCGTGAATTATTACCTGGATATTACATCATACGATTGCGTGATAGAGATCATGATAAAGTATCTATAAGATCACTTATTATTCAACATTGATGAGACAGGAGAACGAAATATGTAGATTGAGACGCGATGATTGAGACGCGATGATTGAGACCCGGTGATTGAGACGCGAAGATTGAGACGCGATAAATCGACGTCTCTACGGCCATTTAAATCAACATCCAAGGCATCCTTACATTACACTTATTGAGACGCGAAGATTGAGACGCGATAAATCGACGTCTCTACGGCCATTTAAATCAAACATTTAAGGCACCTTTTCATATTGTCGTTTTTTCGGCCGTAGAGACGTCGATTTATCGCGTCTCTCACAGGTGCATGAAATCATTCGGTCTTCATTCGAATCTCATGTTGGTGAATCTTAATTATGCGATTTATCGCGTCTCTCACAGGTGCATGAAAACATTCCGTCCTCATTCGAATCACATGTTGGTGAATCTTAATTATGCGATTCATCGCGTCTCTCACAGGTGCACATTCTACATCCGAAAAATCTTATGGAAAATCATCTGCAAAACCCTTTACCTATTCCTCACCGCAAACGTCCCGTTCACATCAGAATCACCATTACCTCCGGCGCCATTGCCACCAACATTTAATTTAGCAGTGAAAGTGCCTTTGATAAATTCATCGTGGAGACCATATTCAGTTACGGTCAAATTCATTTGTAAAAAGTAACCGGTCTGGCCATTTGGCAGATTGATCTGATTGCCGAACAACGGATAACCTTTGTAGTTCCCCGTGGTGGAGCCATCAAATGTAAATCCGAATTTTCCTTTCACCCCAATACTGTCGATCGATGAAATCCTGGTGACAGATCCTGGTGATACATCCAGCAGATAATAATTGTATGATGCACCAAAACCTGTGATCTTATAGCGAATGAATTCCTCCACCTGATTACACGCACCAACACTACCCGTATTCATATTCCGCTCCGTCGAATAGGTGAAGGCACTACTTTCCAAACCATTTTTTAGATCAAGGAATTGCAGACTTATCAGATTACCCGTGCAATGTTCAAAGCTGCCTTCATAGTTTCCATCTGGTCCATGGATAGGAAAAATAAATACATTGCCTCCCGTATACACTTTTGCAAAACCTGATGTAATAGGTAGTCCATCACATTGCAGAGCTGTGCCATGAATAGTGGTCACTTCAAGTACACCGGAATCATTTATTTTGATGGGATCCATTGCTGCCAATTCGCTCACGGAGGATACATCAAATACAAGTATTTCACCACATTCATTTTTCACAGATACATGCAGCGGTTCACCAGAAGGAATTCCTCCAGAAACCACACCTTTGGCATCTGTCAAAGAACATACCTCGCTATTGAGTGATGTTAAAGTCAGACATACGTTGATATTTTGCGCAGGCTGGCCATCCGCATAGACAAACCTGCCTGTCCAATCTGTCAATGTATAATTGTCATCACAATTCCAATAGGAAAAGTGCGTAAGCTGCGCTACATAGACATTTCCCTGTCTCGTAGCAACACTTTCTTCCACCCAATATCCCTTGTCCTCATCGAAGGACCAAAGCGGAACAGTCGATGGTGCTTTATCCACTTGCTTGCCTGCAATCGCTAATTCCATTTCAACCGATTTAGTAGCAGCGACCTGTAATTTTTCACCCGCATCAGATCTTAATTCTAGAGCGATCATGCCCAGACTTCCTAAGGCTACTTTGGTACCGGAGTCATCAATCCCAATTAAATCACCCGGCATTTTATTTGAGAGTTGAGCGTCATCACCATAAATTGGATTTGCCAATACATGTACATTTCCATTGTATGCTGAACCATTCTCATAGACAATGACATGATCAGGAAAATGCAATTTCGATTTATTGTCTATGGAAATAGTTGCAGCTTGCGAACTTGCAAACACACCTTTCTCTTCCTGAGGCAGCAATGTGATGCGTATAAATTGTGTCTGTGAACCTGCTGAACGAAATCTTCTTGACCCTTTAAAATAACCGGCCTTTTCAGCGATCAGGTGATCATCTCCCGTCAATGCAATGTCAGTGAAAAAGTAATTTCCATTTTCATCTGTCATGCCCGAGCTAGTGCCCATACTTATCATCACACCTTGCACAGGGATTCCATTCGGATCTTTCAATGTGACAAATAGTGAACCCTGAAATGTTTGTATGGGTGTATTGGTATCATCCTTATTGCAACTGAATTGGATGAGAACGAACAGGAGCAGGAAGTAGTTGATAGTTCGCATGATCTTTTGTCTTTTGTTTGAATTGAAATTACTGAAATAATATTGAAATCGTGCAGAATACGCAGGGAATGTCGTCAATGTGCCAAATGAAAAAACCGGCCTCTTCAATCAAGACCGGTTTTTTAAAATCATAAAATTAATCCTTAGCCTTTTATTTCTCAAGTCTGGGTGGTTGCAAAACACCCCGACATGAGAAATAAAAGAAATTAGCCTTTGCCTAATCCTTTATACACCTTACAGAAAAGCCAACACGCAAATCAGAGCTTGCTCCATTAATATGTGTATCATTATAATTCAGATTACGACTCCAGGCGATATTTGTTTCACCTTTTGAAGAACTCCACCAGTTGCCATAATTGCCTTCATTGGAGAAAGCTCCCGTTGCGCTACGTTGACCTCCTGGTAAAGCGGCGAAATTGCAGATGTTCGTAGCCCCCAAATTGGGAATATTCCAATAGGTGATACCTATTGCTTTCATTGGACCACCTGCACTATTATTCCCTCCAAGTGTAGTGATTAAATATGTCCATTCGAAGTCGCTGGGTATGTGCCAACCTTCAGGAGCTAATCCTCGTGGATCATTGACAGCATACCAATTGTACAACTTACCATATACAGCTGCATAGGTGGCAGAATCATTGGCATAATAGCAATAAGCTCCGGTAGTCAGTGAAGCCCATGTCGTTGAATTGGTCACTTTAGGTATAGGTTCACCGTTTCGATACCTGGCCACATTCAGATTTTTAGTCATCCAGGTATTGCAGCCTATTGATACAGCAGCATTAACACCTATTGAATCCGATGAAGATGTTGAGATCGTCATGGCTTGCCATGTGGCCTTACCGTTAACATCACTAGTCAGCACCTTTCCCGCTCCTTGCGTACCATCTGTGATTTTAATTGAGCCGATCACGTCTAGTTTTGCTGTTGGTGTGGTAGTACCTATTCCTACATTTTGAGCCATCGCTATATCCATCAGTAGCAGCCCGATACTTATAAAAAATATATTTTTCATGTTTGTTTTTTTTGGTTGACTACATTTTTATAGTCAGTGATAAATACATTTAATCATGTTCTGCATTTTTTGATCTGTTTCTAAAATCCGGCCCTGGTTTTCCAGGGCCGGCCTTTTATAAAAACATTCTAAACTACAATGAGACGACCTAGCGTTGTAGCATTACTTTTTTCGTGAGGACGCCTTGTTCAGTTTCCAAACGAATAAAATAAACCCCATTACTCAGCGGAGTACCTATTGTAGTGCACCCTTTCCAAATAAATGAGTTCATGCCGGCATTAGCCTGGATTTGCGTGTAATACAAATTCTTTCCCTCCATATCTGTAATCATTAAATGAACATTCTGCGCAGCAGGTAATTCAATGCGGCATACGGTTTCATCACGGAATGGATTCGGCTGCACGTTGAATGATAACTCACCAGATACATCACCAATGCCCGTTGTCTTCAGGGTAAATGGAACGGGTGATTCAATACTCCCTTTGTTGTCATTCGGAATGTATACCATTTTCTCCGCGAGGTTTTGAATCTCGCCGGTTGCGCCGTCAAACAGTTTAAAATGAAGCTGTTCTCCGCTACTATTGGCATAGCAAGTGATGAAAAACATATACGCATGCAGGTAATCAATGTATATGGGTTCTCCCACTCCCCGTATCTCATCGCCAACAAACGCGCCCAGTTCCATATCTGCTGTAGTGGCATTCGTCTCTTCATATTTGAAGATGCCGATGAGCGTCATGCTGTGCTCGAATTGCGAAGCATTTACATTCCAGAACGTTGACAGTGATTCAGCGTCCCTGGAATAGAATTGCTCTTCACCTGTAAAGCTCGCCGGAGGATATGTAAGTATTCCATCATTCGTCATCTTGAGCAGATAACCCTTTGGAGACCGCATCGTTTTCAGATCACCAACCCAACCAATTGTGCTGTTGACAAACTGAGCAAATGCAGTCTGACTCTTAATGATATCGCCTGCTTCTGCATCCATGGACAAGGATGCCAGGGCCTCATTGACCGTAAGCTTATACGTTGGAATATATCCGATCCAGTTCCATCCCATCACCACAGGAATTGGCTCTGAAGCTGGGGTGATTGCAGTCCCGGTCATACGTATCGAATTGGCCTGGTTGGCCAGATACATATAGGCTGACGTATTCGTGAGGGTACTTAAGGAGCCTGACCAGGTATTGTTATTATACACGCTGAAAGTGGTCATGTCCTTGATCAGGTCGCCAACAGGATTGGAAATTTGTTCCAATGCCATATTAATGGTTGAATCCGGGAAATGGAGATTAAATGAAATCCAGTTCCAGCCATTCTTCAATGGAATGTCATCTATCAATGCTCCATTGCTCAGCAATTTGGAGTTGGTCGGTGATCCCTGAATTCCATTTGCACTGAAATTGAAAGCAGCATCTGTAAACTTACCTTCATAGCGTGCACATGCTGAAGCATCGAATATTTCATACGTTACCAGTTTTCCGATATCCGCATTATCTCCATAGATCGTTACAAATGCCAGGTAATTATTCGATGAGGAAACATATATAGGCTTCGCCACTCCACGAACCTCACCATCAATGAAGGCAGCCACTATATCTTCCGGATCCGTGGATTGGGCATTATTGAAACTAACTCTGGTGATCAACGTCATCGTCAGTTGATATTGGGACGGATCCACTTTCCAGTCCGGTGGTCTGCAGATCGTGCGTACACCAAATGGCAATAGTTCATCACCTCCCATAAAGAATGGATTCTGTCCGGTCTCGGTATGCAAAATGATAGAGTCTGCATACCATCCAAGCGCAAGCGTTGAATCTACTTTGAATTCTATATCACGGACTTCATTGGCTACCAGTGTACCTGCATCAGGAGTCACGTGTACCCAATCCGGTACATTTTGAATACTAAACGGCACCGGATATCCGCCCCTGTTGTGGATTTTCGCAGTGATCGCTTTATTCTCATCTGCATATTTGGTGACTCCAACACTGTCCGTAAGCCATGCTAATTCATTGCGATCTACATAGAATTCCCAATCCGTTTGGATGAGAACGTTTCCGGTTAGGTCTTCAATCTCATGCAGTTCGGCTCGAAGGATGTGGTTTTCATAAAGGTCATTTTGGAAGAGAGGATTTATAACAATTTTATTATCAACACAGGTGATATCGGCATCTATCAATGTATTGGTAGTAGCATCATATAGGCCAACATTGTTAGGATCAAGTATATCAGCCTGTATCAACTTGTTGCAATTGACATCCTGGTTGAAGGTGAATGAAATCTCGTCGCCCACCTGATACACGCCGTCAGAAGGTTGAGGTACGCCGACTAAACTTGGCGGTTCTCTGTCAATACGTCCTTTTATGATCTGAGAATAACCGGGTCTGTCTGACGCATCGCCGGAACATATTGACACAGCTCGGATTTCATAAGGGCCATCGGAGAGACCGGTGGTTTCCCAGAAAAATTGTGTAAAGTTTGGTTGTAAGACCGGTGGTTTAGGATCGGGTAGTGCCGCATATCCCGACCACATCGGATTGTACCGGTCATGGATCCCCGGGAGGTTGATCCATGCGCCATCACCATCGGAGCGTCGATATTGTACTCTGATGAGTTGAAAATCAGTTTCTGTGGTATCATATCCCGATACCGTGATACGTCGTTCATCATCCGGCCCGGGCGTAAGCGGATCAGGAAATAATACCCAATCCTGCTCTGGCACATTGATGTTGACTTCGCTACAGGGACGAATGAAATGTGCACTGACATAGACAGCCGAATAAAGATTTTCTGCAGTATCAGGCAGGATACCTAAATCATTGGCACGTTGGTCTTCACAAGCTGAGTACAGCACGATTTCCAGATTATCATAATCATATTCTACAGGACCTCGTTCCACGGTAACTGTCACCGGGAGTGAAGTGCCGAAAGGAATAGCATACCATTGAATTTGATTCATAGGAGCTCCATTGCAAAAAATCTTGGCGCCATCCGGATTGCTTTCAGGTCCAGCTGTGAATGCATATGTCCATGTTTCATTAGTGGCACTCGTGTTACCCAGGATAAAATGATATGCAGCAGGTTCATTGGCTGGAACATCAGTTCTTGTAGGACCGTCCACTGAAGTAAGTAATACCCCTTCACGTTTGGCTGTGCCATATTCCCATGGACAGGAAGATTGGCCGGCTTTGATATTGAATACCGGGGTCTTATAAACAGAATCCATACCCACATCAATGCTATATGCATCCAGCACATCGTCATCTTTGAGGACATATCCGGTGGTTACACCTACTGCCTTGCCGTCTTCATTCTTTCCTCCGTTGCTGGTAGCGGTAGCAAAATTGAGCTTTCCTACAAATCCTGCTTTATTAAATTCAAATCCAAAATGAGATTCCAGTTTTTCTTCACTATTGGTCAACTCCTCAAGTGAACTTGTAGTCGTTGTATCACTCGACTCTGCATACTCGTAAGTGACGCCCGCATCGAAGGAAATGTTTCTGATCAGCCTCGCATTCTTTTTTTGTTCTGCATTATTGGCCAGGATCGCCAGCCACCTGTTTTTGGATTCGACGTAACGCACCAATTCGGCCGAGTCAGCAGTTGTATTGTTCGCAAGGGAATCAAGGTAAGGCAATACAGTACTAAGAATATACCATTCAGAGTACATAAACGTCGTTGCAAAATCCCCGGGCTCTACATTGATAATAACATGCAGATTGGGTTGACAAATCGTGTCGTTAAAAGAAATCATGTCGGCAAATCCAAAAACAATATTAATGGCATCTCCCATATAAATATCTCCTCCCTGATATCCACCGACGATCAAATCATCCTCGCTGGTAGAAATTTTGGAATTGATAGTCGTACATGTTTCAAATGTGTTTTCCGATGTCTTTTGATAGGTCACCTGGAATTCTGCACCGATATCGAATATCGGTCCCGCTTCTCCAATCGTACCTATTCCCAATGGTGCTGCAACAATTTGTTGTGCACCACCAAGATGCACTTCAAGCCCGCCTCCACCACCTATATCAGTAGCTCCGACGATCGAAGTCGATCTGCAAATGGTTTGATTTTTTTCTAAAAACGAATAACTTCCATCTCCCGGTGGATCACGCAGAATCAACGTCGGAATCTCCGGCATAATGGAAGTGAACGTGTTATCCTTAGCCCGAATCCCTGTCACCAAACCCTGGGTAGTGAATTCACCATCGTTGCCATCTAGTGTAGAACTGATGATTTGCAACGTTTTCAGATAAGGGGGAGTTGGATTGGGAGCACCGACTCTGAATTCATAGAGCAGCAAGCCATTGCCCATCGTGGTATCTATAATTTCGTCCCCAAACCCATTAAAAATTCTGAAATTGGCTGAGTCAATATAGCAAACACCATCATCATTCGGTGTCACTATATATTGCTCTTTGAGTTTAATTCCCACGGCTACATGCTCAAATTGATCTAATACAATCATGCTACACGTGGGAGAGTAAGGATCAAGACCACTGACAACTTCTACCTGAGGCATAGCCGTATAAATAAAGTTGATGACGGTATCTTTTTTAGTCAGGTTCACTGTAGATCCACCCTGCACCTGGAAAGCAGTTTTGATCACTGGATTGGAATGCTCTACTACCGCAACAGTTAATTTTTCTACAGGTGGCAGATTGTCAAATTCAAAATTGCCTTCCTGATTGTCTATGGTGATTTGGCGTTCGAGGCAACCATCCGTAGTACGAACTTTCACCACACAAACGGTACCCTGTCCAGTGCCGGGAGGCGCAGTGATGATAGATTTTTTACATAATCCACCTGCTACCTGACCTGTTACTTTACGGGTAGTGATATCATTGAAAACTATACCGGCAACAGGACTAGTCACATTTGTAATACTCCAGCTGGCCGGCACAAATACATGGTTTTCGAATTTGGGTGAGAGTATTGCTGTAGTGCCCGGGTCAAAATCAATGACAAACCTGCCTGTAGAATCCGAGAATATCTTTGGATTGAAGGATGACCCATTGATAAGTATTTCTACATTTTTAGCAAAACAATCTGTGTTTTTATAGCGCACAAAACCAGAAACCGGTATTGAAGATCGATCTGTAAAATCCACCTGATCCACAGAGGTCACACTCGGATTGAGGGTCACCTGACGTGTCACAGGAGTGAATATATGGGGCTCTGCAACCTGGTGCGCTGCAAATGCAGACCATTCAGTACCGTAAGTTGTTCCACCTTCAAGGAATGCTGATCCAATGTTACCAAGTCGGATGCCATTACCTTCGTCAAGTGGGAAATATACCCGTAAGCCTTTTTCCTGAATATCCCTTGCGTTTTCAAAGTGATCCTGAATGGCCATTAAACTCAGGGTAGTATCGTAGACCGCAATTTCATCAATAAGTCCGTCAAAAAACTCACTATGAATTCCGAATCCATCCTCAATTGCACCAAGGAGCCAGACTTCCGAAGTATCTGAAAAATTGCCAATAACACCAGGATAGGCATGAGAATCCAAATTTACCCCATTTGCGAACACGGCAACAATGCCCGTCAGACTATCTAAGGTGATAGCAAGGTGTTGATACCCACTGGCGATCGTACCAAAATCAGTCTGCTCCCCATTGAGAGTAACAAATAGATGATTACCAACTCCAAGAGCAATGAGCTCTATTCGAAATTCATTGCTTCCCCATCTTTTGGAAACTAGACATTGTGTGCCATCTGGTTCGTTACTGTTGACCCAAAGTTCAATAGTCGCTTTGGGGGTTAATGAAAAATTCGGAATCGTAGCATAGTCCCCGTCATTAGGTTTGAACTTTAGTGCACGATGCATGTAAAAATTCTTACTTGGTTTTGCCAGGAAAGTAGTGCCAGTACCATAGCTCGCTGATTCGATTCGATAGTAGCCGTCTTCATTGGTGATGCCGGCAGTATGCACAGGAGGACGATCTGCATCAAACTCTGCTCCACAGAAGTACAATTTATGACGCTTGACGATATCATACGATTTCAACCCCAGCTCTTCGTCCATTTTCCAGTAGTGGGATAAAAATGGGGTTTGTGAAGAAGCAGTGCCTTCCATCACCTGACTAAAATCCAGCTCATCCAGTTTCCGGTGATAAATTCGAAGTTCATCTAATCGTCCGACCCATCCACCATTGCCAGCAAGGCTGCCAATGTTGATTGTATCAGCGGACATCACTGTATTCATGGGAGCAATACCTTCAAGTACTCCATCGATATACAATCGACCTTGATGACTACTTCCATCAAAACTCAGGGCAACGTGATGCCAGTCGTTTTTGGTACTGTCTGCAAAAGTTGCAGAAAGAAAAGGTGTAGTCATATTTGTTTCGGAAACGGCCACACCTTCATGGCCGGATGAACTTGTCAATGCGCGGATGTAGAGAGGAAATGGTTTCATTTGAATCAGGCTCGCGTTATTACTGGCCTGATCTGTCTTAATCCAGAATGTTATGGTCCAGTCATCGCCCGGATCTGGAAGGAATGGATCCAGAAGGTTTTCATTCATTGTCATAGCGCCATCTGTTGCGCCAAACTTTGCAGAGAAGCCTTGCATCGGTGTGAGCGTGACTAAGGCATCAGGTACCGGGTTTCCGCTCAATGTAGAGACCCATCCTGTCACCACGCCATTTGGCACCTGGAAACCCAGAGCATCACTCGTCACACCTTCACCGTATGTATTCAGGCCGCGCACAGAGTAAATATATGGATGACCTGCAATGACATTAAAATCGTTGTAGTTGCGGATGTTAGCGCCGACAGTTGCGAGAAAAACATCGTCGCGATAGATATTAAAACCTTCGTTGGGAGAAGGGCCAAGAGCATCAATTTCCCATGAAACCTGGATCCGATCAAGAAGGTCTCCCTGAGTAGCACTTACCTTCAGAGCGAAAGGAGGAAGAAGGAAACGAGAGTAAAAACCAACGGTTGAATTATCACTCAAACTTTCTGTAAAGCCAACAAATGTTTGCCCTATAGCTACTGATGTTCGATAATTTTGAGACTTCGCCCTGGACTGACTACCATAATTGAAAAAGGCTGTACCGATAAAACCATTTGTGTCCACAGCCACTTCGGGGCCGCAGGTGATTTGTGCATTCAACAGCTGTCCTAAGCCGGAGCACATCCACACTATTAAATATAGGATACGAGTATGTCGCATGATCTTTCTTTTTGATTGTGAAAAAATGTAGATTCATGCGGGTTATCTCACCCATATTTCGATCATGCCCACGCCATAGCGTTCATTATTGGTGTCTTCATCAAGCGCTCCACCAAAGTATAGCCAAAAACTGTTACCGCTTTTGAAAGTGGTCATCTCCGCGTTCATACTGAAATCGGTATGATCCGTATTACCGTTCCCTTCAAAATTATTTGCCTGGTGGAATTCAGTGGTGTTAAAATCACCTGTTGCATTCAGCCAGTTAGGAAGGATATGCCATCCTACGCGCATCTGGCTTCCATTGGCACCATCAGCGAAAGCAGCCCATCCCGCATCGTTACCGCCCCATCCCCAGGTGTCGATGAAGTAAAATTTGAATTTCACTTTGATGAAAGTAAAAGCTCCAACACCCGACAAGTCGAAGAATTTCTTCAATACCTGGTTGTTATCCGTAGGATACATATAAAGTCCGGCAAAATTAGAACTGACTCCTTCAATCGGTGCTGCTCCTGCACTGGATGAATTGTTCCAGCCTATGTACTGGCCTGATAATGCGTTGTACACATTCCATCCATTTGCACCACCAATCAGGTTGTCATCGACCACTAGCCTCCAATCACTTAAACCGTTGTAGGTAACTTTGCCACCATTGGGCAATGCCAGATTGGCTGCCGATACATTGCCAGACACTGCAGCAGCCCCTGTTACGGCTACGTTCGCAGGTGTGACTGCGAGTACCTCAGTATTATTGCTATAAAGAGCAACTTTACCATCTGCAGTCGAGAACAATCCGCTGTCTTTGTCGCCGCTATTACCCGAAAACGCATAACCATTTTTATTGGCTCCATTCAAACCCGGAGCTCCGCCTCTGGCCAATACGCTACCAATGACTTTAATACTGTCAGCTAATACAAGGCCGCTGCTGGGAAATTGATTCGTGACACCTATCAAAGACAACGCATAAGGAGCAGAAGTCAACTGAATACGTGGTGTCATCTCAGAGGACCCAATCGTAACTCCCAGATAATAGAGCTGATTGAAAGGTACATTGAGTGCTGTGGTATTGCCAAGTATGGTACTGTAAATACCACTGGTGACTTCTACACCGCTTTGCGTCTCTGTCCAGATGGGCGTGCCACCTGCCTGCAGTGTATATAATTTGAACGTAATGTTGTACGTGCCATCTTCTACAGCCACCCCGTTTGATTTTTTAAGGATACCCTGGATGCTGAGGGATGCCTGCGCATGGAGCACACTAACCTGTGCGCTGAAAAGAAAAAAAGCGATGATGAGTAATTGTCCTACAGACTTTATTGTCCAATGGATGGTTTTGGGTTTTGAAAAAGTTGAGTTTTTCATGGCTGTTACGTGTTATTTAGTTTAGAATATTGATAAAAAAAGGATAGGCTAAATAGTATATAGAACTATCTATCAGAACTCAAATTAAAATCTCTGTTTCCGCCTTGGTAGCCCGAAAGAGTATTTGACCATTTTCGGGGAGTAGCGGACGGTCATGAGAAGTATCTGTTTGATCGTGTTATTCACAAATTTATATGAAAGGCATTCGGCTCAGGATCACATGTTGATGTGATGGAAGCGGAGGGATTTCAATAGGGCACTGGAGATTTTCTGCCCATCGCTGTATCGAAATGTAGTCATTGGACAATTCACAAAGGATAATAGATGATATCAGGGCCGAAAAGGGTTATATGCTTTCCATCAAACCGTGAAAGCCTGGTGAAATAACCGCTAAACCAAATAGTACCACCTTTATCTTCCAGCATGCTGCGAATGGGCTCTCCTACATCGCGTCATATCGTGTCATATCCCGTGATTTTCTGGATTTGAGACGCGATAAATCGACGTCTCTACGACCGTTTAATTATTAGACGCAAAGACATAAACGCAATTGATTTTAAATTTTACAAATCCTCCATTTTATTGGTTGTAGAGACGTCGATTTATCGCGTCTCCCACATCGCATCTCCAGATCATCATTACCTCACCAACGTCACATCCCCAGTCACCTTTTCAGTCAAGACGTCAACACCATTTGAATACACCAGCGTAAATTTATAAACATACACCGCGGGGTTCATTGGCTTGCCATCAAAGGTGCCATCCCAGGTAAATGGATATCGATCAGAACCAAAAACATGATTACCCCAACGATCGAAAATATCTCCTTCAAGAGAAATCACTTCCGCCCCGGCATTGAACTGAATTGTAAATACATCATTGATATTGTCACCATTCGGACTAAAAATATTTGGAATAAAGAATTGTGTGACAGGCTCACAATTATCAGCGGGAACCACATTGATCTGGTCGGATATGGAAATACAATGTGTCATGACCGTAATTGTATATTCACCTGGAGACATGATATCGATTGACGGAATTAATGCTCCTGTACTCCAGTTGTACTGAGCATCAAAAGGCTGAGAGACATCAAGTGTCAATACATCTCCCGGACAAATCACCATGGAATCTAATTGCACAACTGGTATGTCCGAATCAACAGCAACGCTTATTGTATCATTCGTCGTTCCACATTCATTTGATATCGAGAGAGAATACAATTGTGCAGCATTGGCTGTAATCATGGATGAATCACTACCATCTTGCCAACGCAAATGATCCATTGTAATCGGTGCATTTAAAATCAAAGATTCACCAGGACACAGTATCACATCAGGGCCAAGAGAAAAAGGCGTCGGCGATAATTGATAAGAAATAAGAACTGAATCCGTTTTTGCTCCGCAAATATTTGATTGCTGAAGACTATAAATTCCTGGTGTAGTAACGACAAAATCAGAAGCATGACTTCCATCCTTCCATGTGCTTGTAGTTTGAGAATCAGAGTTCAATGTAAGTGTCAAAACATCATTATCACATAACAATGTATCAAGACCGAGATCAGGATCAGGTGCAGCAATAAATTGAACCGCAATCGTATCATCATCCTGTCCACAATTATTGGCAATGTGTAGCATGAGTTGCGAATTCGTTGAAGTCTGAAAAAATGGATTTGTAGATCCATCTTGCCAGGTATATGCCACACCAGCAATACCTGACTGTATCGTAACCGTATCACCAATACAAGCAGTGACATCCGGCCCAAGATTTAATTGTGGACCATCAGTGCTTTCTGTGATCAGTAAAGAATCTGTTGATGTTCCGCAAACATTTGAAATCGTAAGTATGATTAGACCTGCTTGTGTCGTTGAAAAAGAAGTACCACTACTTCCATCCTGCCACAAATACTGCACATTCGGAATGCCTGGATTGAATGTGAGCAATTCACCCGGACACAATGACTGATCAGGTCCTAACATCAGTTGGGGAACATCAGCCAAATTAGAAATGATCAACGTATCTGCAGATACACCACATGCGTTTGAAATTTCGGCGATATACATTCCACCTTGCGATACTGTAATCTGAGGATCATGCGAACCATCAAACCAGGTAATATCCACACCAGGAATATTTACTTCCAATAACAACATATCTGAGGTGCACAAAGAAGTATCATTTCCAAGATTAAGGGGAGGAATACCCGGTATCACAGATGCATCAATGGTATCATATGCTGTACCACATACATTTGAAGCTTCAATAGTGATTTGACCGGCAGTATTCACTATATATGTCGGACTCGTTGACCCATCCTGCCATATCCAGTTATCCGCAGATGTGAAATCAGGAGAAATAATTTGTGCTTCCCCTGCACACAATTGTATATCACTTCCAAGTTCGATGTCTGGCAATGTCCCACCATCGACAATCACAATTGTATCCATGTCGACACCACAATTGTTGCTAACTGTAAGGCTATAATCACCCGGAACATTTACAGACAATGTCGACATCGTAGTACCATCATTCCATAAATAATTGACACCACTGATCCCTGCATCTACTGTTATGACTGATCCAACGCAGAGATATATACTATCCGTAAGATTGAGTTGAGGTGGAGTACCGGATCCGGAAACGATCACAGTATCCACACCCGTACCGCATGCCGTTGTAACTGTAACAACATACATTCCTGGCGTTGATACGACGAGTGAATCTGCGGAACTCATATCCTGCCATTGGTACGTATCAAATGTATTTCCAGCATACAGCGTAACCGAATTACCCGGACACAATGCGATATCCGGACCGAGATTTGGAAAAAGCGAATCAGCATTAAACTGAATATTAATTGTATCACTGCCCATACCACACACTGTAGAAACCTGCAAAATATACTGCCCTGAATTTTGCACAAGTAATGAATCATTATTTGTTCCATTCTGCCACAAATCGTCACCCGCATCACCTGTGCTATACAACCAAACAGAATCTCCTTCACATGTGATCATATCATTTGGAAGAATAACATCAGGTAAAATATCTGCAACAGTAACCTGTATGGTATCAGCACTGGCACCACACACATTTGAAACTGTAACACTATAAGTTCCGGCCGTTGTTACATTCAATTGCGAAAGTGTACTGCCATTCATCCACAATACAGAAGTACCTCCCGCTCCGGATACATCTAATGTGTCAGGAAGTTGTGCAGGACAAACCAGGATATCCGCTCCTAGATCAATCTGTGGAAGCGGAGTCTCTGATACAAGAATTTGATCAAAGTCTGTACCACAAGTGTTGGTGACAGTTACACTATACCATCCAGGCAATGAAATATCATACACACTGTCCGTGGTACTGTCCTGCCATAAATAACTTCCTTCATCCTCATCCAGTGCAAAAGTCAAATTATCTCCATTGCAAATAAAGATCTCATCTAAACCAAGTTCAACAACAGGGCTCTCATCATGTGTCACTTCGATCTCCGCGCTTTCTTCTCCGCAACTATTACTGATCGTCAACGCATATGTCCCTTCTGATTCAATAGTGTAAGAAGATTGAGTCGAACCGTCATCCCATTCAAAATCACCAAGGCTAGGATCAAATGAAATGTCGAATTGATCATCATCACATAAGATTGTATCTGGTCCAAGTGTAAAAGGATTCGGTGGAGCTAATACTTCTACCTGGATAGTATCAGCTGATTGAGCGCAACCATCATCGTAGGTGACACTGTACTGACCTGATGATTCAATCGAATAAGAAGGATCAGTGGAACCATCCTGCCAAACGTAATTTCCATTCGTATCATCCAGATCGATCTCATACATTTCGCCTTCACATATCAACACAGAATCCGGGCCAACATCCACCGGGATATTTCCAAGGATGTCTACCTGGATTTCATCAAACCCTACCATGCATCCATCTGTGATCGTAAGACCATATACGCCGGATGTATTCACAGTTATTGTTGGATCTGTTGAACCGTTACTCCACACATAGTGAACATCACCCAAGCCCGGATCAATCGTGTATTCAAAACATGCGACGACATCATCACCCAGATCAACATCAAGCATACCGCAAGGCGCTTCAGGCGTGACCCATACATCGTCAAAATAATAATATGAATCAGTGCCCATTGGGCAGCCCGAATTAAAAGGCGAATTGATGTCAAGTTTAAAGTTGCCTATCGTGACCCATTGCTCACCACCTTGTGCGAGATAATATCCTTCTACTACAACCCAATTCAATGTATCTGTCAAAAACCCACCTTCATAGTAGATCTGCGGATTCACTTGTATGACTCCTAACCCACCACCGGGTGGAGGTGGATTTGCCGAAATATATAAACCTATATCTTTTATTGAACACGTATAATTGGCATGGCTTACATAAAAACCCACATGATAAAATTGATCTGCTATCATGGGGGACGTCAGTTGGGCCTGGGGATATTCATGCCAGCTCACACCATATGAACGCATAAGACCACCAGCATACCCTTCGCCCATATGAGCTGGCTGCCATCCAAGCGCGTTGGCAGGCACACCTACAAATCCGGGGTTGTTACAGGAGTTAAAGATATCGGCAGTTGTGAAGGCTCCATTTCGCCATGGTGGGGTGATCAGGAGGCCTCCCGAACCAAAGCCACTCGGGCAGAAAGCATAATCCTCAAAACCTGGATTGGGCACAAGGTTTTGCGCAGAGACCTGAATTTTCAAACACACCATAAGTGCATTGATCAGGAATAATTGCACAAGCTTGTTTACCATAGTTGGCTATCAAATGACGATGATGTAATGTGGAATGAAAATAGGAAAATATTGTGGAGTGAAGGGAGCATGGGATTTGACACGATTAAGTTTCGGTTCTGGAGACGCTAATGGGAGACGCGATAAATCGTGTCTCCACAACCATTTAATTTTTAATCCACAAAATGATTTCCCATTTGTGGTGATCGTTCCCTTTCCCTTAGCCTTTTCTTAAGGCTCCAGCTTTCCCCTTCCTCTAAATTAATCCTTGCTAAGATTTGAAAGCATCGCGCATTAATCAAAGTATGGCCATACTAATATCAATTTTCTAACTCTAATTATTTCCTAATCATTAAAAAATGTAAAACGATGCCAAAATTAAATGCAACACAAATGAAAGACCTGCAATCCGGTTCAACTGTAAAAGCGAGAGTTGATAAGATGCGGGCTGTACAATTTCAAAAAGAGCATATCAAACAAGCTCTGGATTTCAGTGAGAACACCAATGCCACTGATTTACAACTAACCTCACAGGCGATTCTCTTGCGAAGCCTAACAGGAGATACGAACGAAGCTTTCGAACTCGCTTCATGGTCACTGAAAGCAAAGCCTGCGTCACGAAAGATTGTCGTGGGCAATTTTATCGAGACAAAACAATCCTTCTCGCTGATCAACCAAATTGCCAAAATGAAAAGAGCAGATGCCTCATTAATCATGAAAGATTATTTTGGTAAAGGTGGTGAAATGGAGGATGTAGCTGAATGGCTAAGCCAAGCCGGCCACATTTTGAAAACAGGAAAAGTACCTGGTGGCACAGATGGTTTCTTTGACGATTTGGTGGATTTTGCAGGTGATGTAGTTGACGCTGTTGTGGGTGCGATCACTACAGTCGCCGATGCAATTGCAGAAGCCGGTAGAAATTTAGCGGAAGCGGTAGCCGCCGTAGTCAGTTGGACACAAAGCAAAATCAATGATTTTGTTGAAGCGCTGATCAGAGCAGGAAGAACAGTAGGTGAATTACTCACCGAAGCTTTGAAAGAAAGTGTACAGGCAGTAACCAAATTTATCCAGGCTGTAATTGAAGCTGGGCGTGCAGGTGTTGAAGTCCTCAACTGGGCTGTATCCAAAGCTGCGAATGTGCTTCAATCTGCATTACAAAAACTGGAACAGCTTTTTGGATCCTTTACTACACTGCTGATCGAGATCGGCAAAATGGCTGCTGCCCATCTTGCTGCTGTGGTTAGAAACCTATTAGCCTTAGGCAAGAGGGTAACCGATTTTATTGAGCGACTTGATCGTCTTGTGTATGCTGCTGCAAAACGCATCGTGGAAGAGATCAAACGTGCAGGTAAAACGGTCGCAGAGATCATGAATGCAATCGTCAATCGTACAAGACACATTGCAAGCATAGTCATGGACGCTCTACTTTCGCTGGGTAGCACGATCAGAAATCTTCTGAATGAAGTGATCAACCGATCTGCGGAAGTGTTGTCAAAGATTTTGGGTGCGTTGAAGGACATGGGAAGATCATTGAGTCATATCCTTGATGCGATTGCAACGTTTGCTACGCAGGCTGCCAAAAAACTGATGCAGGCAGTGCGTACAATCTGGACAGTACTCAAAGAAGTTCTTGAGTTCATAGCAGAAAAAACCATACATGTGGTCAAGACACTTTTGGTGGCGCTGATCGGTACAGGTATTTATATCAAAGACCTGCTCAGTGAAATAGTGGTCAAAGTGCGCGCTGCATTCAGGCAAGGTCTGATCAAAGGACTCATTGAGATTGGGTATTCAATCCTCGTTTTGATGAAAGAAGCCGTCAAGATCAGTGCATCTGCAGCAGCGGTATTGTTCGCTATTTTATTGGACATCTTAGGCAAGCATCGTGGATTGACTCCTGCCGAACGTGCAGAAGCCATGAAAGTATTTGGTTCTTCCATCAACCTTGATATGGTGCGGTTGACAGACGCAAGTTTTGCCGCTGATTTTATCATGTGGCTGAATAAGAGTCGTCCGTTTACGACCGTGTATGTGATCAATATACCATCTGGTAGTGCTTTACAGATGCATGATCTGATTCACGAGCTCACGCACATCTGGCAGGCTGTGCATACGGGTGGTGTGTATATGCTTGAAGCGCTACATTCACAGGCCTTTGGTGCCGGATATCGTCTGACGGATACAGATATGACCAATGCAAATGGTGATTTCGACAATCTCGAACGCGAACAGCAGGCTACTTTGGTTGAGTATTTTTGGCAAATGGAATTCAATGGTGAAACCTTACCGCTTTCTATTGATCTCATGCGTCCGTTAGCTAAGCAGGTGTACAAAACACCAACCGGCGTAAGACGTCATTTTGAGTTTGACGTTAACCTGCTGGGCAGAAGAAGAGTCGCTCCGATCGCCTCAGCCATTATTTAATTTTCATGTCTTCTGAACGCGTCATCGTCATTCCGGATATCTGGAAAACAGAAGCAGGTATTGATATAGCCAGGCTGAGTCGTATTCAGCCTGGTTATTCATTTTTGTTCATGCCTGCTTTGAACGTAAAGAGCAAAAAGCAATTATCCCTTATGTACCAACAATTGTTGAGGGAAATAAAAGTTAGTTCTGCATTGTTCATACTGCCTAAGTGTTTTGCTACGGGTATTAATGTCAGGTATTGGCCTGATCTGGTATATGATTTTGCTCATGGTGTCACAGTGACCTCTGTACATTTTGCAGATAAATGGAGTGAATGTCTGAAGTTCGTAGATACATGTATGAATGAACATGAGTATACTACTGAAAGATATCATGCCACTTGTCAATATCAACATCCTTATACGGATTCGTTGAAGCTTTGGGTAGAGGCCGGTGCGCATAATTTACATCCTGGTGATTATTCGCGTGACGAATTTTTATCAGCGTTGAAGAGTATGCAGGGACATTGGATGTATTGGGGTCATGCTGATGGACGAAGACTGCGAGGGTATCATCATGTCACTTCAGATGATCTTCTGAGTCATGCACCGGCGTCACCTCTGAGATCTACCTTATGGTTTAGTTGTTCTACACTTGACTTCAGATTAAAAAGAAATATTGCGCTTGACTGGTATCTAACTGGATCGACCCATTGTCTTTTGGCCAGCAAAGAACCTGTAATTACTGAAGCCAATCAGATGTTGAGTGCGGCGTGGTTGAGTGCAATGCGGCAAGCAAAAGCTTCAACGATTGTTGAAATTGTTCACCATTTAATTTTGTCAGACTCAATCACTTTTAAAACGGTATTAAAGAATTATCGATTGTTGGGCTATCCCTGGATTTCAATGTCCCACGTATTTTGAGACACATTTATGGAACAGGGTGTCTTCGGCCTCAAACATGCACAGCTATTTCCGGTTCATTGCAATATCTTTACAGCGCAACTACACCTTCTCCAAAAAATGAAAATAAAGATTCACCTCCTGACGATAATAATCCTGTGCCTTATTATGTTCAAAACTAAAGCCCAAGCGATCACATGCGATGCCTTTTGCATCACAGAAGTCCGCATGGATACTTCAGCACCAAATCTTATGAATGTGACGCTATTATTTACGGGCGGCAACAATGATTTTATCAATTATCCATGGATCGCGGAAGTCATCGATGCGCAAGGGGATACGGTCGGTGTAGGTACCTGGAATTTCTTTGGCCAGTTCGGGAATACAAGCACTGACTATCCGGTGATGGTACAGTTTGATACTATACCAGATAATTTCAATGCCACGATGGTTTTTCATTATGATACATCGGTTTGCCTGCTCAGTTTTCCATGTACTATGACAGGTATAGAGGAATCAAATAAAGCACAACAAATAAGTATTTATCCAAATCCATTTTCATCGGAGACGAAAATATATTCTGAAAAGTTTTTGCATGATCTGAACTTAAATATTTTCGATCTTCAAGGACAACTGGTTAAGCAAATCGAACATCTGAGCGGTCATGAGATTTCCTTACAGCGAGATGATTTAGTGATGGGAATTTATTTTGTACAATTGGTTGAAGGGAAAAGGGTGATGGAGATGAGGAGGGTGATTGTGGAATGATAACGATGCAATTGTTATACCAGCCTGACAGTCTTTATTTCACAAGTCCGGGTGGTTGCAAAACGCCCAGACTTGTGAAATAAAGTATAAGTTTTGCAACCACATCCGACTTAAGAAATAGATTTCGCATTCGCAAATCAGAAATTTGCTGACACTCCGACGTAGGCTTAGCCTACGCCGAACCGTGGTTATGTTTTTGAATTTTGACTTCGTAAAAATTCAAAAACAATAATTTAGAATCAAAAAATCGTCTCCGCATTATGACTTCATATGCCGGATACAAAACATCACACAAGGCACAGCCTTGCGAACGCCACGACGTAGGCTCAGCCTACGCCAAACAAGAGTATTGTTTTTGAATTTTGACTTCGTCAAAATTCAAAAACATGTAAATCGTTATTCGTAAATTGTTATTCGCAAATCGTTATTCGTAAATCGTTACTCGTTATTCGTTAATAAAAAAAGCCCCGTCTCCGGAGCTTTTCATTTTTCACTTTTATTTTTAATCTTTCATTAATATCTATCTCACCACCGTCACTTTCTCTACCATCATTCCACTCGTTGTCTGGACCTGCATCACATACATGCCAGGCGCTAAAGTGGAAACATCCACACTGGTCCGATATTGATTTTCCTTGACGGGATCAATTTCCTGTTTGATCATCACCTTACCTGAATAATCCAATACCCTCAACGCAATCACACGACTTTCTTCCGTCTGCTGAATGATCACATTGAGATGATCACTTACAGGATTAGGTGTGATACGCATGGCTGGTTGATCATTCATATCTGCAGGTGCCTGAACAATCTCTGTAGAGTTATCAAATACTTCTCCTTCTTCAGAAGATACTACGTGTGGTACTCCGGCGTAATTGAATGCAACATGATTCAACAAACAAATGGTAAAGGTGCCGGTAGCTCCTTCAAAGCCCCATACTCGTACCCAGATCGTAGTACCTGCAGTACCTGTGAGATTGATCACGGGCATCAATGATCCGTTGCCATTGTCATTGTTGTCTTCACAAGTGATGACGGACAGAATATTGCAATCTGTACCTGAATATACTTCCATGACGGCATTAGCCAGGCTTCCTGCACTCGTCCGGATGGTGACCGTAGGATTGAGGACATTAGGCATTGTGAATTTAAACCATACATCTTTATTCCCAATTGACGAGCATCCACCTACAGGTGATGGAACACTTGGTGTAGCATCCACATTGGAAGCGAATGTCGATACACAAGTATCATTGACTGTGAGCACTTTTGCATTTGCACAATCATCATTTGGAACACCATTACCTGTTGTGGTAAATGATGCAGTTGAAGACCAGTTACTGAAGTGATCATCGCTACACTTTGTTTTCACATGCCAGTCATACGTTGTATTCGGTGTAAGTCCCGTAACAACTACAAAAGTGTCTGTCATCAATCCACCAATATCTATATAAACGCCATTCGGTAATCGTATCTGACCCTTGTAGCCCAATGCGCCCGGGACCGCAGACCAATGCAAAGTAGCCGAGGTCTCATTGATCAGATCCGCTGTCAGATGATCAGGCGGAGCACATGATGGCAGATCAGTCGTCATGAACTGGTATCCATTGGAGTAGAAACTATGAAAACCACCCGAACAATTGGTTCTCACCTGCCACTCATAGGTTGTATGCGGGAGCAAACTATTTACAACAATAAAATTTGTATCCACAGGACTTCCGGCCACTGTATTCCATGACCCATTGGGCCATATCCTGATTTGTACCGAATAGGACTCAGCATCCTGAACAGGTGACCAGTTTAATCTGGCAGAGGTCAATGTAAGACTATCCACAAAGAGCCCACCCGGCTTATTACATCCTGATGTGTTGCTTGTATGGAACATCAGGGATGCCAACCATCTACTTGATGAACCATTGCTACAATTGACCTTCATGCTCCATTCATATGTCGTATCGGGTAATAAACCAGTAACCGTAATAGATAAGTCAGTAGTCGGACTGCCCGGTACATCCACCCAAAGACCATTGGCCAGCCTGTACTGTACTGAATAATTCAACGCCCCATCTACAGCAGTCCAATTGAACGTCGCAGTAGAATCAGTGACAGGCAAAGTATATCGGAAGAATGGCAATCCACATTCCTCGCCCAGTGTCGTAAAGGAAGTGATCGATGACCAGTCACTCGTACGTCCATCCGTACAATATGTCTTCACATGCCATTCGTAGGTCGTATTCGTTTGCAATCCTGTGAGCTCAACTGATGTGTTTGTCAACGGACCTCCCTGAAGTTGATTCCAGGGTCCCCCGGCTGCTCTCCACTCTACTACATAATAGGATGCACCACTCACCTGCCCCCAATGTAATGAAGCAGTTGAATTCGTAATACCAGAAGTATACACCCATTGCGGTGCTCCGCATCCATAACCACAGGTCGTTGTGAATGATTGTGGGTTTGACCAATACCCATAGGAGTCATAATGACCGCAATTGGCCCGAATACGCCATTCATAGGTGTGGCATGGAATCAGGTTGTAGGCAATAATCCATGTCCCTGTACTCGGACTGCCTGGCAGATCATACCAGCTACCATAGCCATCACGTAGTTGAATCGAATAACTATAGGCACCATATACCGCTGACCATTTGAGGGTAGCTTGTTTGTCGCCAATATCTTTGGTGATGAGTCCGTATGGGACAGGACAGTTATTGCAGGATGTACTGAAGCCATAAGAATTACACCAATTACTCCATCCGGAATAACAATGGCTTTTTACGCGATATTCATACGACGTACAAGGGTTAAGCTGATTGACGTTGACCCAAGTGCCATAGACCGGGCATCCATAAAGATCATACCATGATCCTCCGGCATAGCGCCATTGTACCCAATAGTAATCTGCTCCATAGCATCCCGCCCATTTCCAGGTCGCACTATATTCCGTGATATTATAACATGACAACCATTCAGGATAATTGCAATGATACCCGTTAGTCGTAAAGTAAACAGGATAACACCAGTCACTGTAATAATTGTAGCCGCAATTGGCTCTGCAACGCCATTCATAATTGGTGGAAGGATCCAGATTATTGCAGGTGTACCAATTCTGATAGCACATTCCGGGGATATCATGCCAGGTACCGTTGGCATATCGCCACTGGATATAATAGCCGTTGGCACCGTTGCAGTTTTCCCATTGCCAGGTGGCTGATGTCTCGGTGATATTATATGTATAAGTCCAATTTGGGGGATAGCAGGGATAATCGGTGGAAAGATTTAATAAGCCTTCTGCCGTGGTGATTAGGTCAGAGGTTTCCATGCCGGACATGTGTTCCGGGGTTGCTTTCACTTCACTGGTAAACAAAGCAAAGAAGGCGAGTAAAATGAAAATAAAGGTGGGGAAGGTTGGTTTCATAAACAGGGGGTTTTATTGGTTTGACACAAATTAGTAAAAAAGAAATAAAGCAACAAAGGGAGCAATGATGAAAATCTGATCAGGATGCCTGGTCAGGGATGAGAAAGAAAGCTTATGTAGATACATTTTATATCCTTTTTCCTGATCATCGATTGAGGAAGGCGGTAGAACAAAATGAAGAATTCATCAACTACGAGCTTGAGAATTTTAAATGGAAGTTCACAATAAATGCCCTAAACTCAACTTATAAACTCAACACACCCATCCTCATCAACTCTACATTGACTAATAGAAGCAAAATTGCAAAAACGATAACTGTATTTAGACATCAAAATAAGTACTCGAATTTTCAATTAGAATTAATTCAAACAAATGATCCGGAGGCAAATTCAAAATCGATTGAAGACAACGTACCTATGGATCAAATAGAGTCTGTTAGGCAAGACTCGATTATACAACCGGGTCAAGGATTTTAAGAAACGATGGATATATCATTTCTAATTATATGCCATCACACAATGAAATTCGACGATGTAATACCTGTCATGGATTCCGTCAGTTCCACCTACAGGGGTAACTGTAAGTAATACACTCGCCGGATTGTAAGGAATATTTGCCCAAAACTGATAATCTACAAAGCCTTCTTCACTAAACCCTTTTCTCGCTATATCATTATTCATTTCGGTAGGAATGCTGCAATCACTCTTACTTTTATTGATCGCCTTCTTTGCCTCATCAAAATAGTCTAATGCAGCGTCAGCATTGTCAAATGGAGTGGACTCACCGATTAATTCCACATATTTATCCAATCCCAATTCACTCAATTTTATCTCATCCGTCATTCTTGTGTAAATACCTGTCTTCGGAAATCCGGGCACTGTTTTTTTATAACGATAAATATTATCTCTGTTTTCGATTGGTTCTCCCACTACATTTACATATTTGTCATTTGCTTCGCACATAATTTCTGACATGCGCTGTATAAAGTCGTCAGTCGGGAACACCAGTGTGTGAAAACCAGGGGTTTTATCCTTTTCATAATATTCCAATTTCCTGAACTGCCATTTTTCTTTAGCCTCGACATATACTCCTATTTTATTTCCCATAAAAGGCTGAGCGGGGATATTGACGTTCAATATCTTCCAACGACCATTTTCACTGATGATATCAAATGTATGATCGGAAAACATGGATCCTTCAGTGGCGTCCGATTTGTAGGCAAGTTGTTGCGGCAGTCCGTTAGTCCATTTCGTGATTTTCAATACACCTTTGTTTGTGAGGGCAACACTATATCCGTTTTTTTCATCTGAAGCTCCAAAGAAGACACCGCAATTCCGGAATCCGGGGCCAAATTCCCCTATGACATATTTCGAATCATAATCATCCATCCATTCACTTTTGATCGTCATGGATATGTGAAAATCTTTGTCCGGATGGGAAGCGATCGTCTGAAGTGAAATGAAATTCTCCTTAGATGTATTGTCAATAAAGTAGCCTGTCTCTTTGGAGATAGATACTTTCTTGCCATTCACGATCCAGTTATTGTGATTATCTGAAAAATCATCAGAAAATAATGCATTCCCCTGCGCTGCAAGTGCCACACAAAAATGAACGATCAGGAGGTTCAGAAAATAAGTGGAAAATAGAGATATGAATCTTTCTTTCATGATGAATTGTATTAGCAAATTATAGTTCAATTCCTTTAGAGGTCTAAAGTAATATTTATTCGTTTTACGCATAACCTTGTTTAGGAATTCGACTACAACCCAATTTGGAAGCGTAAAAAATCATGATTTCGCCCAAGGCTTGTCAACAAATGAAACTTATTATTTTAAATTTGACCTACAAGACCCAAACCTTATGACCGGAACAGTAACCTTGCACAGAGTAATTAAAGCCACACCTGAAAAAGTGTATCGGGCTTTCACGGAGCCTAATGCGATGGCTTCCTGGATTCCGCCCTATGGATTTTTATGTACGGTGCACAGCATGGAAGTGAAAGTCGGAGGCAAATACAAAATGTCCTTTACGAATTTTTCGACCGGTCATGGTCACTCCTTTGGCGGAGAGTATCTCGAAATAAAACCCAATGAATTTATCAAATACACGGACAAATTTGATGACCCTAATCTGCCGGGAGATATGATGACTTCTGTCTGGTTGAAAAAGGTAATCGGAGGGACTGAATTAAAAGTCATCCAGGAAGGCATTCCGGATATGATACCTGTTGAAATGTGCTATCTCGGATGGCAGGAATCTCTTGATAAGTTGATGAGACTGGTGGAGCCGGTTATTCCGGATAATTAAAAAGCAGAATACTCATCCCTTCTCATTTTTTGAGTCGTCTGATTTTCAATCAAATATTTTATAACTGGTTTTTGAAACATCCATTAACTTGTCATACGGAGTGGTTTAAGACTTTTGCGTTGTGCATTATATTTTAATTTTAATAATGGTCTAATTTTCAGAACATGAAAAAAACATTTTTAATCATCATTGTGATTGTGACATCCTTCATTTCCGGTTTCGCATTCAAGACAATCATGACCACTCATGAAACTAAAGAAATGAAAAGGGCCACCAGCATAGGTGGCATCTTCTTTAAATGCAAAGACCCTAAGATGGTGCGGGAATGGTATCAGACACACCTGGGTCTCAATACAAACAAATACGGGGCGGTTTTTGAATGGTACCAGGGTGCTGACAGCACAAAAAAGGGGTTTACCCAATGGAGTCCTTTCAAGGAAACCACAACCTATTTTGCACCCTCTACAAAAGATTTTATGATCAACTACCGGGTCGAAAATCTGACTGAACTTGTTGATCAATTAAAACAGGAAGGTGTTACTGTCACAGATACGATTGAGACAGCCGATTATGGCAAATTTGTTCATATCATGGACGTTGAGGGAAATAAAATTGAGTTGTGGGAACCGAACGATGTTGAGTATGAAAAAATGGGAATAAGCATGGGCGCCAGGACGACGAAATAAATCAAAGGTTTGTGGTTATAGATTGAGCGGAAAAGGACTGGTTTTTTGGCTATAGTTTTTAGTCAAACCCTATAACCAACTACCTATGTCATGTCCAATTTCTGCTAACTAACAACCCATATCCATTACGGGTGCACCATCTTATCCGTAGTAGCGATAAACTCCTCTACAGTAGGTGTATAACCGGTCTTTCCTAATCCATTGATCTGGTATTGGCCACTGGTCTTGTCTTTGTCAAGATTGAAGATCCATACTGTGGGATAGCCGGTGACTTGCAGAGCTTGTTGCATTGCGGCGTTCTGTTGCTTGTTTTTCTCGGGTAATTGCTTGCCCCTTGGGAAATCCAGTTCGAGCAGGACGACGTTCTTTTTAGCCCAGGTCATGAACTCCGGTTTAGAGAAAACGGAGGCATCGAGGCGCTTGCACCATCCACACCAGTCGCTTCCGGTGAAATTGGCCATAATGGGCTTCTTTTCTTTAATGGAGACTGCATAAGCTTCATCCAGATCGACCAGCCAGCCCGCTTTGTCCGATTTGTATCCGGGAGTCTCAGGTTTTGTAGTGGTGGTCGCGGGTGTTTGTGAACAGGCTTGGAATGCCATAACACACAGTAAAAGAAACAGATATAATTTTGTCATTGTAGGTATTGTCATTTGAAAGCGTAAATTCTGAAATGCAAAATTAATCCTTTCTGGATGTGTTTTTGGACTTTAAGAGAGTCTTAACTACCGTGTGCGTAATTCCTCCTATAAAAGGACGGAAGACTGCAGATTTTTATTGAATGGGCCAATCTGCCTGGAATAAAAAAATCCGGTTTACATTTTATGGCTTAATACAAATACGTATTAAATGAGAGCAGTCTTCGCAGGTACAATAGCTTTAGTATACGCTCTCTTTTCCTGTAACACAGAAAAATTTCCAGGTCCTCCGATAGAGAAGGGTTATAAATGCTTCATCATGCAGACTTGGGATGAGATTAAGGTAAGGGACTCCCTGATTGGAAAATGGCAACTTGAATACGTCCGTTGTTCAGGTAGCACACATGGCTCATACGTTACTGACGAAAAATATATTCTCGAATTTAGGCCCGATAGCACATTGACTGCTACATATAATGATTCCATAGTCTACCAGACCACCCGGCACATTAATCCGGGTATTGAAAGATTTCTTTTAAATACCGATGACTTTGTTGATTATACAGGAGGTGATATATATCTATGCGAGGACTTTTTGATTTTTGCTGAAAGCCAGAGTGATATTTGTGATAATTATTTCAGGCGGATTGAATGATTGAAAAATCACTCCAAGAGATTATGGGGTAAGTAGTTGAGGAGTGTAGAGAAAAAAATCAGTCATTTTTATGCTTTCCTAAAATCCAATTGTGTTTTCCTAAAACATCAGGGTGTTTTCCTAAAACATCAAGCTATTTTCCTAAATCATTCAACAATTCCAATACAACCCTCTTAAAATCAATCATTTCATATTTTCCTTAAATACAATTGTGTTTTCCTTAAACATCAGGATGTTTTCCTAAAATATCAAGGTGTTTTCCTAAAACATTCTACAATTCCAATACAAGACTCTTAAAATCAATCATTTCATGTTTTCCTTAAATACAATTGTGTTTTCCTTAAACATGAATGAGGAAATACAATGACTTGAAATCAATCCTTTACTATTTTAGCACCCCCTCACTCCACCACTATTTTCCCCAGATATGACCTTCCTTTCGCTTCAATGATCAAATAATATAACCCGGATGACATATCAGCCACCGGAATATTTAAAGGCTGGCTTGTGACCTTTTGATCAACCATATTTTTTATTACCTCACCTGACGGAGAAAGGATTTTCACATTTACTTTCCCAACTATTTCCTCAGGTAATTGAACTAAAACAATCTCTTTCGCAGGATTAGGATAAGGATAGAGATCGATATTCTTCTTTGTCATGTCGGAAGTCGCTGACAATGTCTGATCAAACCGAGTTCCTGAATTGTAAATTTCTTTCGTACCCGGATTTGACAACCAGGCAATAACATAAACCTGACTCGGATCCCAGGCCTCATCGACCATGTACGTATAGGACTTCACTGCATTGCTTGAACTCAAATCAACATCTTCACCTGCTGGCGGACCAAGAAAACGACGGAATACATTGTGATGTCCTGTTTCACCATTCGGTGCATTATACGCAACTTCCTTTTCAACAATCACTGCAAAAAGTTTTCCTGTAGCTAATGAACCACCTGCAAAATCGTGGAGTGTGATATCTACATTTCTGTTTGTTCCTGATGTTTCTTCCACTTTGACTTCAAGCCAGGTCTGATCTCCAGTGACTCCATCGAGGACGGTATTCGTCACACTACCTGAACTTTTAAAATCAATACCGTTGATTGCGACAGTAGGTGTACCAAAAATATTGCCGGTGTAAAATTGCCAACGGGTTGTATTCTCTGAAATATTAGACTGGAAAAAGATGCAACTTGAATAAGGCTTCCCAGGATAAAAACTGATCAGATGATATTGACCTGCATATGCCTGAAGTCGATTGAACAAACCCGGATTTTGCGACCCACATACCGGGCATGGCGTATTGGTGAATAATTCAAGGGTGGCATATTTACGAGGTAAAGCCTGACTCTCTACTGAATTCCATGTCAGGAGGAAAAGCAATCCTAAAACTATAGCAATGAAGGGCTTATGAAATTGAGGCATACTATTCATTTATTGTTGTGTAAAAGGTTTTCTCTAATCCAAATGTATTAATCGAACAATGTGTTGTCCTTTTCTAAAAAAACACACACTGATCATGTGAAGAAACCATAAATAGACGAAATGGTTCTTAATCAATATACAGAAGACCACGGACGTCTACAGAATTGCGGGGAGACGAAATCTATCACCTTTTAACATACGATTTATTTTTTCACGATTTTCATTATCATAGAATCCACTTCTGTATTCGCCTTTTCTATCGCATAGCGCTTAACATCGCTGATCAACATTTCATCCAACACATCGACAAGATTTTTGAAAGATGAGTTGGGCAATGGCTTGATAATGACGAATAACATATTTCGTAAACCCCATCTCTTTTCTACTTCGATCTGTCTTCGTTGTATGTATTTCCTAAGTCCAGACGGACTGTAATCAATGCTGTCCACAAATGGAACGATTGAACTAATCATTTCATCCGGCAAAGAATAGGTATAAATCATGTCCCTGGATCCTAACATAAGCGTACATGTTTTGGATTGAGGATAGGGAGCCGGATCACCTTCTACATCAGGCTTCATTACTTCCATCGCTTTCGGCTTGCTGAATGAAGTGGCCAACATGAAGAAAGTAATTAATAAAAATCCTAAATCAACCATTGGTGTGAGGTCCACCATCGTCGATCTTTTTCTTTTGTTGTAAGGTTGAATTTCCATGTTCCTGATATTTAGTCCTATCTAATAGATGCACCTCAGGCAGTATTTCCATAAAATAATAGCGTCGAACAGATAATAAAAACCCTTATTTTAGAACTCTATTTCTTTCACCAGAAATTCTTAACTATGGAATTGAAAACAATCCAATCAAAGATTTATGAGATCAGGGACCTAAAGATCATGTTGGATTTTGACCTTGCTGAATTATATAAGGTCGAAGTAAAAAGACTTAAGGAGGCTGTCAGGCGTAACATGAATCGATTTCCTCCTGATTTTCTATTAGAACTGACTCGTGATGAATATAATGCTCTAAGGACGCAATTTGCGACCTTAGAGACTGGACCCGGAAAACACAGTAAATATCTTCCCTTCGCTTTTACTGAACAAGGAGTGGCAATGCTGGCCAGCATACTCAATAGCCCAAGGGCAATAGAAGTAAATATATTAATAGTGAGGGCCTTTGTGTTTCTGAGACAATATGCCCTGGGTCATGAGGGTTTAAAAGCCAAACTAAATGAGATTGAAATCAAATACGATAAACAATTCAAAGATGTCTATGATGCCATAAACTTTTTACTTCAAAAAGACAAACTTGAAACTGATCAGAAATCAAGAAAGAGAATTGGATTTAAAACAAATAAAGAATAGCTTTCAAAATGAAATATATGTGGTTATACTTAGCCGGTCGCTGTGCTTCGACTAGCATAACGCAACCATGTGCTTCAGCTCAGCAACCGCGAGTCGAAGCAAAACGGCATAAATCAAAAAAAAAGCCCCGATCAATGACCAGGGCCTTTTCATTTTTTCAATTAATAAGCTCAGTTTGTAATCACCGATACCTTTTCAGTGATGATACCCGTCGTCGTCATAATCTGCAATACATATATTCCAGGTGTCCATCCCGAGACATTCAATTCATCACGGAATGTATTTGTTCCTTTCGATTGATATGTTTTCCTCAACATGACTTTACCGGAAAGATCTGTCATCACTATACCTGATACAGTACAATCAATGGTTTGCTCAAGCGAAACATTGAGCACATCGCTTGTAGGATTTGGTGAGACGTGCGCTACCGGAGTCACACTTTGATCGGGTGACACTTTCACTACTTCAGATTCCTGCACATTTAGTTGTTCGCCGGAAGAAGGCACGATTGTACTCTTATCTTCTCCAGTGAAATTATTGGATTGATAATCCAGCACACATATGCTGAATGTACCAGTGCTGCCACCATATCCCCAAAGGCGAACCCATATCTGTGCACCCTGATACCCTATCAGATTGATGACCGGCATGGGTGATCCATTTCCATTTGAATTGTCATCCTCACAAGTCAGGAATGACAGATTCGAACAACTCGTGCCCACATAAACTTCCATCACCGCATCATACATACTACCTGCAGTAGTACGAATCGTGACTGTTGGATTGCTCACATTCGGCATAGTGAAATGGAACCAAACATCTTTGTAACCCCATGACCAACATTCACCGGAAGGTGCAGGAAGACTGGCTGTAGCTCCAACATTTGTGCCTGGTGTATTCATGCAGGTACTGTTGACTGTTAGTTCAGTGGCATCAACACAATTGTCATTGGTAGCGCCTGACATTCCTCCATTGGTAGTGAAATTGGTTGGATATGTCCAGGGACTGTATTGACCGTTTCCACAATTTGCACGAACACGCCATTGGTATGTTGTATTCGGATCAAATCCATACACAGTCACAAACGTATTAGTGAATGGGCCGCCTGCAACATCATACCAGGTTCCGTTAGGAACACGTGTCTGAACACTGTAGCTCTGTGCTCCCGGCACTGCACCCCAATTGAATGTGGCCGAATTCTCAGTGATATTTGTTGTACTGGTCCATGATGGTGTATTGCATGTACTTCCCAAAGTTGTAAATGGTTCTGCATATGACCATGCACTTGAACTCCAATTTGAACAATTACTTCGTACACGCCATTCGTAATTAGTTCCGGGAGACAGGCCATTGATCGTGTGCCATGATCCATTCCAGGGACCACCGGACACATCATACCATGTACCACCTGCGAGTCTATACTGAAGTGAATAATTCAATGCCCCACTGACAAGATCCCAATTTAATGTTGCAGATGTCTGAGTGATATTCGTAGTAAATAACCAACCTGGAGCATTACATGATGAACCATATGTGGTGAAGCTCACAGCTGATGTCCAATAGCTGTATTGTCCGCCACCGCAATTGGCTCTCACTCTCCATTCATATGTTGTGTTTGGATTCAATCCATTGACTGTTACGGATGTGCCACCTACAGGGCCTCCGGGCAGATCATACCATGTTCCATTAGGAAGACGGGTTTGTACTGTGTAGCTCTGTGCTCCTGAGACATAGTCCCAGCTGAATGTGGCCGATGTCTGCGTGATATTTGAAGTGATAGGCCATGTAGGCGTGCCGCAGGAGTAACCTGCTAACGTAGTAAACCATGTAGTAGCTGACCAATAACTATATGATCCATATCCACAATTTGCGCGAACATGCCATTCATAAGTAGTGCCTGGCTGTAAGCCTGTCCAGTTATACCATGTTTCGGTCCATGTTCCTATGGGAAGGTCATACCATGTACCACCCGGATAACGCCATTGAATAGAATAGCTCATCGCTCCGCTCACAGGCGCCCAGTCTAAAGTAGCTGAAGTCTGCGTGATGCTTGTCGTATAGAGCCAGCTTGGGGCATTACATGATCCTCCGGTCGTTGTAAAGCTTGTTGGCCATGTCCAGCTGCTGTATTGCCAGTTACCACAATTTGACTTCACCCGCCATTCATAAGTTGTGCTCGGATTAAGATTGTATATAGTCACTGCGGTACCGTTGACAGGTCCCCCGGGTATATCATACCATGTGCCATTCGGCAATCTTGTTTGCACTGAATAATTCTGTGCTCCTGATACTGAAGACCAGCTTAAGGTCGCAGAGTTTTGTGTGATGTTATTCGTGTAAGTCCATGAAGGTGCGCCACAAGAATAATTAAGTGTAGTGAAGCTTATGATCGATGACCATTGACTATAAGACCAATTCGAACAGTTGCTTCTTACACGCCACTCGTATGTGGTACCTGGCTGCAGACCTGAAACTGAGGCCCATGTATTATAAAACGGACTTCCATAAAGTGTAGACCATGACCCGCCGGCGACCCGATATTCAACAGCATAGTTTTGTGCACCATTGACAGGTGACCAGTCAAAAGTGGCTGCAGTCTGTGTGATACCTGTGGTATAAAGCCAATATGGAGCTTCGCAATAATTATATGAAGCAAGTGTGGTAAACGTATTCGTTGATGACCACGGACTGTATTGTCCTCCGCCGCAATTTGCTCTTACCCGCCATTGATATGTTGTATTTGGGTCAAGACCGTTTACGTTAGCCCAGGTTGCGTAATATGGACAGCCATATATATTGTACCATGTACCGTTGAGTAGACGAATCTGAACAGTATAGCTCAGTGCTCCTGAACAAGTCTCCCAATTGAAAGTGGCAGAGTTTTGAGTGATGTTTGTTGTATTTGTCCAGTAAGGCGCATTGCATGAATAACATTGTGTGGTGAAGCTTGCTGCATAGGACCACTGACTGTATGAGCCATTTGAACAGTTGCTTCTGACACGCCATTCATATCCAGTGCAGGGTTGCAGACCGGAGACATTTACCCATGTATTGAAGACAGGGCATCCAGGGAGATTGTACCAGCTTCCACCGGGGTATCTCCACTGCAACGTGTAGCTAACACATCCATTGACAGGATCCCAGTCGAATGTAGCTGACGTCTGAGTGATGTTCGTTGTGTAAAGCCAGTTAGGGGCATTGCAGGATCCCCATGATCCGGCGGTTGTAAAACTGATGGCATATGTCCAGCTGCTGTATTGCCCTCCGGTGCAATTTGACCGCACACGCCATTCGTAGGTTGTGTTGGGGTTCAATCCATTGACAGTAACTGTAGTGCCCCAGATTGGATTATTTGGAAGAGACATCCAGGTTCCATTTGGCAGGCGGGTCTGAACAGAATAACTCTGTGCACCTGAAATATAGTCCCAGCTAAATGTAGCAGATGTCTGGGTGATATTTGAAGTGGTAGGCCATGTGGGGGTATCACAATATAGTGATGGAGAAACAAGATTAACTTCTGATTCTGATGCTGGGTTGAAGGATTCAAGCCCGGAATAAATTTCATTGTTAGCTACCAAATAGCTTTGCCAGCTTAAGCAAAGAAGAACGAAAAAAAGGCCATTGAATAGTAATGATTTTTTCATGATGATGAGATTGGGGGGTTTGAAAATTTTGTTTGGTTTTGATTATTGGAAGTATTGTAACCCATTAAGGGTAATATAGTTGTGGTTTATTTTTGTAGTTGCATTTGGTTATGTATATCAACGGATCAGCTACAATGTAATACTAAAAAGTCGCTTTTTTCAAAGAAAAAAAACATTAACAAATTACTTTTTTTTGTATGTCTGGCTACGTTTTAGATGAAGCTAGTTAAGAATATTTCTAAATATGATTCTGCAAAAATTATTCTGCGGTCATTGAGAATGAGGGAATGGAAAACAGGATCTGTAGGACATATTAAAAGTAATTAAATTTGTAACTTGTTTCTTCACCAGAAATATTTCATCATGGAATTGAAAACTATCCAGTCCCACATCTATGAGATCAAAGGACGTAAGATTATGTTGGACTTTGATCTGGCTTATTTATATGAGGTTCAGACTAAAGTACTTAATCAGGCAGTCAAAAGAAATATAAAACGATTTCCAGAAGATTTCATGTTTCAACTAACTGAAAGAGAATGGGAAAAACTGAATTCTAAAGCAGATATTAAAAGTACCAACCGGTCACAAATTGTGACTAGTTCTCAAAAACACAGGCCAAAAGCAACGTTACCATACGCATTCACTGAACAAGGCGTCGCAATGCTTTCAGGAGTCTTGCATAGTGACAGAGCTGTAAATGTGAATATAGCCATTATGAGGGCGTTTGTTTTCATTCGACAATATGCGCTCTCGCATGAAGATCTCACTCAAAAACTTAAGGCGCTTGAAACCAAATATGACAAACAATTTAATGATGTCTATGATGCCATTAATTTTCTTCTTCAGAAAGAAGATATCGCTTCGAAACAGAAATCAAGAAAGCAGATCGGATTTACATCAAAATGATCCCTACTCAATAACCACAAATGGGCGTGAATACTTATTGTCTGCAATCAAACAATAAATACCAGGGGGCAGACGAAGCGCACCGAGGCGTGTATTACTTCCTGTTGAGTTTTGATCAAAGCCACTTTCAATAATTCTTCCCGTGCTATCCATCAGCTTTACTGAATGGATTTTGTCATCAGAAAAATTGACATTCAATACTTCTTCTGTTCGCAAAGGATTTGGATACAGACGTATGGACGGTTGAACGGAAGGACCATGATCAGTACTACTCACAAAATCAATGGATACAGCATCAACATATAAGATATTAAGCCCTACTGCATTGGTATCGTTAGTCGAAAAAAGAATGACGATAGAATCTGTTGCTGTGTTGATACCTGCATCAGGAATAGGCACATTCACTTCAGTAAAAATATCGACCGCCGGCAATGACACAGATGCATAAAATACCGTATCCGGATTAGCGGATCCGGACGGATGTTTGATCAGGATGTCAGCTACTGCATGCTCAGATGGATGGCCTATGGTAAGTTGATAATAGAAAGTAACCTGTTGCGGTACCATGGGTAATGGCTCTCCACCTGTGTAGGCTTTTATCCGGTAGTTTGGATAATCAAGTTGACAATTGCCTAATGCCAGTTGGGATCGTCTCAGTGTGCCGAATATATTCAGGGTTTTCAATTGCGCCGAAAATTCCCCTGAATAATTATAGTTATTGCGTCTTACTCCATCTGCGGTGAATTCTGTAGTTGCATTGTTTGTCGTCCAGCCTGTCGGAAACATCCAATTAAAAGGTGGTGGACTGCCTGAAGGAGACCAGTTTTCGAAGCTACCGTTTTGTTGGGCAGTCAGTGGATTGACTAACTGTATGGCATATAAAAAGGCAAATAACCTGATGGCGTTGTAAACGTGATTCATAGATTCAATTTTTGACGTGAAAGAATTATTCACAGATACACCATAGACGGCAGATAGATTCGGATGGGTTGGGTGACTTGTATTTCTCTGAGCAAAGTCCTATTTTCGGGTACTATTTCTTTCACCGGAAATAACTTCACTATGGAATTGAAAACGATCCAATCCTGTATCTATGAAATCAGGGGGCTGAAAGTCATGATAGACTTTGATCTAGCAGCATTATACGATACAGACACCAGAACACTTAAACAAGCGGTTAGAAGGAAAATGGACCGATTTCCAGATGATTTTATGTTTGTACTAACCGAGGAAGAACTTCAGAACTTGAGATCACAATCTGTGATATCAAGTTCAGGTTGGGGAGGGTTACGTCAAAAACCATTTGCTTTTACAGAACAAGGTGTTGCAATGTTATCAAGCATATTAAACACTAAAAAAGCAATACAGGTCAATATAGCGATCATGAGGGCATTTGTGTTTATACGACAATACGCCCTTTCGCATAAAGATCTTACCCAAAAGCTAAAAGATCTTGAATCAAAATATGACAGACAATTTAAAGATGTTTATGATGCCATAAACTTTCTTCTTCAAAAAGAAAAGATAGATTCCCAACAGAAATCAAGGAAGCAAATCGGGTTTAAGTCGAAATGATTCACATACTGTATTTGCCGAAGCAGCCTACTGTACTGTAAAATTGATGGAGGCAATAGTCTTATCTCCGTCGGCCAGAATTCCGGTGGCGATATAGTCCCCGGGTGATTGAACCAAAAAGGATGACAGGTAGATATGACCATAGCTCTGCAGGCTCGGAAAATCATGGGTTTCAGTTGTTGCACTTCCAACCGGATTGACATTGATCCGTACCGCCGAACCAGCCATGTCATCTTTACTCTCCAGTCTGAAATAAATGAGGATTCCGCTCTGAAATACCGTCCCTTCACCGGTCAGAACAAAAGAATTCGTTGCACTCAATCCTGTGCCGAGTTTTAAGGAATTTGAAAATTGATCAGCAGGATCTGTTTTATTGCAAGCGATGGCTAAAAGGATAATAGCCCAAAAAAATAAAGCAAACTTTTTCATAATTTTTACGATTAAAAATTATTCTACAAAAATACCCCCTTTCCGAATAGCCCGTTGAAATATTTTTCACTTTCCGATTCAAAATAGACGAATCAAATTTCTGCCTATTAAACAGGAAAAACGAAGTATCTGATAGATCAGGAAATACCTAAAATCGAATGCTTGTTTTTCCCAAGTTGAAAGCTACCTCCTTTTGATTTTCCATTGATGACCCCATAGGCAGGAGACTCCGCTGAAATACCCAATAATTCTTTTTCGCCGATATGCAATGCCGGAAAAGAAACACCCAGAAAGAAATAGTTTGTCTCTGTCTCTATCAATGCGCCGGCTTTGGCAACAGAATATTCCTTTCCTAAAAAATCTTTCAATTCAATAAGACTGGATTGAGCACTGTCCAGCTGTATCTGCATCTGATATTGCATTTCCTTTTGCTCGGATTGCTGAGAAAAATTTTCCGGATCACTGGTATCCCCTTCATCAATATCCGAAGCGGCCTCATAATCCTGCAGTGAGGTACGTATTTCTGCTATATTGTTTTCCATCTGATGTATAACCTGTTTCAGGATTTCTTGCTTTTTCATTTTCAGTATTTTCTATAAATGTAACTCCTATTCGTGAGTCAAAAATATCTTATTCCTTTATTCAAACCTAATTCAGAACAGATTGTTTATCTTTTCCGCGATACGCATAAATGGACTGCAATGGATGAAGTGAAAGGGCCTGATATCATCATGAATGAATCGACCAATCGTTTTGAGCTTATATACAATGATGATATTGCCTACATCGATTATCGCTGGTATAACAAAACACTGATCCTTCTTTACATCTTTGTACCTGTCCAGTTCCGCGGGAAAGGGCTTTCATCGAAACTGATTGAATATGCACTGAAATATGCAAGAGACAAAGAAGTGAAGATTAAAGTATTTTGTCCATACATCTCGAAATATATCAAGATGCATCCTGAGCACGAGGAATTACTTGAACATTGAGAAGGTCCCCACTTTTATTTTGACACGGCTGATCTGGCTCTGGATTTTGCAACTGTTTTTGGTGCACCCATAGTTTCAATAAATTGAATTTCGGCCAGTTCTCTTCCGATTTGTTGCACACCATCCAGTATTCTTTTTGTCTGAGCCGGTGAAGGTTTTTTGATACCTCTGATATATTGAGCCAGAAGGCTTTGATTCATACCTATTCTCTTGCTGAGTGCTTTTGCATTGATGACTTTATAAAATGCAAAAAAACTTTCAAGGTCCAATTTGAATTTTATTTCATCGATTGTATATGTAAATCCTTCTTCTTCGAAAGAAAGGTTGACCGCATCAATGATCATTTCCTGGAGTTCTTCAAATGTATCACCTTGTGTATTGATCGAATATGGCTTTATATAGGCATAAGCACTATAACCTACATCTTCTTTAGTTATTGTCATGACTATTCCAGGCTTCTTCATCTCTTTGATGTTATAATTTCTGCGTCTTTAAGAATTCTTCTGAGTGTTCCTTTGCATAATTCTTTACTTCCATGAAATGGAACTACGACTTGATTAGTTTTTACTTGATGTTTCATAATAAGATGACCCCCGGTCTGTCTTAATACAAACCAGCCATCTTGTTTCAACAACCGGAGAAGTTCACCTGACTTCACATAGGGAAAGTAATATATTTATTACATATTGAAAAATAAAAATATAACTATTTATATAACAAATAATAACATATATAAATATTATTTCACTTAAACACAATTATTAACTTTACAACATCTCAACTCTCAGCTGATTTCCTCGAGTTTTGCCGTAAAATGCCTCAATGTGGGAGATTCATACGTAATCTTCAATCCTTTAATTTTTTCTCGTTCCCTATATACTTTAATGATGATCTCAGCTACATAGTCGATATGACTTTGCGTATAAACTCTGCGTGGAATAGCCAGTCGTACCAATTCCATCATAGCGGGAATCAACTGACCTTCATCATCATATTTGCCAAACATCAACGAACCTATTTCCACACTTCGGATACCTCCCTCTCTGTATAATGCACCTACTAATGCCTGTCCCGGATATTGATGAGAAGGAATATGTGGAAGGAAAACTTTTGCATCGATATACACAGCATGCCCACCGGCAGGTTGCATCACAGGCACACCTTCTGCGATAAGTTTTTCTGTCAGATATTCAATACTACGAATTCTGTATTGCAGATAATGTTCATCCATGACTTCATAGAGTCCGATGGATATCGCTTCAAGATCACGACCGGCCAATCCACCGTATGTAGGAAATCCTTCCGTGATAATCAATAAATTTCTGCACTTCAATGCCAGGTCTTCATCCCTCAATGCGATAAATCCACCTATGTTGGCAATCGCATCTTTTTTCGCACTCATCGTGCACCCATCAGCATAAGAAAATAATTCACGAACAATAGCCGGAATGGGTGTGTTCGCAAATTCTTTTTCCCGAAGTTTTATAAAATAACAATTCTCTGCAAACCGACATGCATCAATAAATAATGTAATTCCATACCTGCCACAGATTTGTTTTACATCCCTGATATTTTGCATACTCACCGGTTGGCCGCCGCCGGAATTATTAGTGACCGTCACCATGCAAAGCGGAATATTCACCGCACCTTTTTCAATAATAAATTTTTCAAGAGCCTCAACATCCATATTGCCTTTAAAGGGTGCCGGCACAGAAGGAATTTTTCCTTCCGGACATAGCAGATCAATACCTTCAGCACCACTAAATTCAATATTAGCCCTCGTCGTATCAAACAACGTATTACTTACAATATATTTTCCTTTCCCACCGATGATTGAAAACAGTATTTTCTCGGATGCCCGGCCCTGGTGTGTAGGGATGATAATAGGCATGCCCGTAATGTCCTGAACAGCTTTTTCAAAATGAAAAAAACTATTACTCCCCGCATAAGATTCATCACCGATCATGATACCTGCCCATTGGGCGCTGCTCATCGCATTTGTACCACTATCTGTAAGCAGATCAATCATGACATCATCAGCCCTGATCAGGAACGGATTGTAAAATGCTTTCTCCAGCACCACAGCACGTTGTTCTTTTGTAGTAAAAAAGATAGGCTCTACGGATTTTATCCTAAAGGGTTCGATGATGGTGGACATATTTGTGAGTAGTGAGAAGTGAATAGTATTGACAGGGCTTACCCCTGTCTTACGAAAACAACTAAGTGATTAGTGGATTTTGAAATTTCATTCAGGAATTTAAACTTCCAAAAGTACATGTCGTGTAATTTATTTAGGCTTGATATTGCTCATTGAAGGGGATGACATTGGTCAGTTGTGCCCCGGATCTTTATAACGAGTATTGCAAATGAGAAGACCTTCATGCCGGAGGTGTATAGAAAATGCAAATCATGGAAAAGATTCCAATTAAACACTCGTGGGCCGAGCCTTACAAAATTAAGATGGTTGAGTTGCTGAAAATGACGACTCCTGCGCATCGAAAAAGAGCGATCGAGGCAGCAGGATACAATACATTTTTATTGCGATCAGAGGACGTCTACATCGATTTACTCACCGACAGCGGTACCAGTGCAATGAGCGACAGGCAATGGTCAGGCATGATGCTTGGCGATGAAGCCTATGCCGGCAGCACCAATTTTTATCATCTCGAAGAAACGGTTCGGGATGTATACGGTTACACGTATGTCATCCCTACGCACCAGGGTCGTGGGGCTGAAAATATTCTTTCAAAGACACTCATTAAAAAAGGAGATATCATCCCGGGCAACATGTATTTCACAACGACGCGTTTACATCAGGAACTGGCGGGAGGTATTTTCCATGATGTCATTATTGATGAAGCACACGAAGCCTCGAATCTACATCCATTCAAAGGGAATGTGGATTTAAATAAACTGGATGCTCTTGTCAAAAAACACGGTGCAAAAAAAATACCTTATGTATGTGTAGCTGTAACCGTGAACATGGCCGGTGGTCAGCCTATTAGTATGGGCAATCTAAAAGAACTGCGGGCTTATACAAAAAAACATGGAATAAAAATTATCCTGGACATGACCCGCATAGCTGAGAATGCATATTTCATTCAGCAACGCGAAGAAGGCTTTTCTAAAAAATCAATTCGGGAGATCGTAAGAGAAATTTGTAATCATACTGATGGGGCAACTATGAGTGCTAAAAAAGATGCACTGGTCAACATCGGAGGCTTTTTGGCATTGAATGATCCTAAGGATTATGAAGAAGCCAGTAACCTGGTCGTGGTGTATGAGGGTTTGCATACATATGGAGGTCTTGCGGGAAGAGATATGGAAGCTATGGCCATCGGTATTCAGGAATCTGTTTCGGATGCACATATGAAAGCAAGGATCGGCCAGGTAATCTATCTGGGAGAGCAAATCAAAAACTTTGGTGTGCCCATCACCGAACCTATCGGAGGTCATGGCATTTTCCTGGATGCCAAACGTTTTCTTCCGCATCTTGATCAGGATAAATTCCCTGCACAGGCATTAGCGGCGGCATTGTACATCGACAGTGGTGTGCGCTCGATGGAGAGAGGTATTGTATCATCGGGCCGGAATCCAAAGACAGGTAAAAATTATTATCCAAAACTTGAACTCGTAAGATTGACTATACCTCGACGTGTATACACACAGGCACACATGGATGTGATCGCTGAATCGGTAGAGAATGTTTTTGTGCATCGCGCTAAGATCACGGGGCTGAAGATGGTGTATGAACCGAAATATCTGCGTTTTTTTCAGGCGAGATTTGAGAAGTTGTGAGAGAAGTGAGAGGAGTGAGAGGAGTGAGAGTAGTGAGAGACGTGAGGATTGAGGCGTGAGACGTGAGACATGAGACATGAAACTTGAGACGTGAGGCATGAGGATTGAGGCGTGAAATAGAAATAAGTATTATCGAAGGCGGGGGCAAGCCCCGCCAGTTCATGAATTCCGATCTATCTAAATTGTAAGCAGTGGCAGGGCTCGCCCCTGCCTTCGATAAATCTTGCAGGCAGACATTCAATTTTATTCTTTGTAATTTTGTCGAATGAGAAAATTCGCAAACCTTCTTTTAGTGACACTATTCATCGCACCACTTTGTTTTATCTCCTGTTCGAATGGTAAAGTAAAAAGCCTGAATCCAAATGGTGACAGCGAACTGGCACTGTTGATGCGGTCAATGTATGACGACGGCATGCTTACTAAGCAGGCACTACTCGAGGGCAAAGCACCTGTAGTCAATGTGAAATACCATCAATTGCACACGGCAAAAGCTACTGAACCAGAAAAAGTAGCCACGCCCAACTACGATGCATTTGCAAATGCGTATGAAGCATCAGTGAAGTCATTTCTTGAATCTGATACAGCCAGTCGCATCGAATCATACCATTCCATGGTCAATGCATGTATGAATTGTCATCAGAAGATATGCCCGGGACCAACCGTCAGAATAAAACATTTATTCCTGAATGAAACAGAATTGGCTTCTCTGGAGTCTCAAAAAGAATAGCAGATATGTCAAAAAGGAAAAGAAGCCTCTAATTTTTCTCTTTATAATTTCATCATTTTTGATGTAAATGTTCTTCCCGATTTATCCGTCCCCTTGATAAAATACATACCCGGCATCAATCTTTGCACATCAATTTTTGAATCTGCCGGATCAACGATTTGCTGGATGACAACTCTGCCATTCGGATCACATATGACGATGTGTATAGGTTCAGTCAAATGATTTATGTTGACAACGTCACTACAAGGATTTGGAAAAATGGTGATTCCGGTCAGCACAGAATGATCCTGAGTTCCGGTAGTGACATGCTCAGACAACTTCACCAGCCACATATCCTGGTCACCATGATTTTCGGTTATATCAAAATCTGTAGATTGGGTATTGGCAAAAAATGCAAGACCACCGTCATTTGTCAGCACAAGTCCTTTTGGATAATCAAAATTGCTTCCTCCAAAATAAGATTTCCACTGGAGCACACCACTGCTGTTAAACTTAGACACGAGCACATCGGATAAGCCTTTGATGTTCGGATCATTTATATCATAGACATTGGTGCAAGTAAAAAGATTATCATCATGATCGGCGGCGATGAAATTATATTGCCTGTCGAGGCTAAACTGATGTGTCACCGTAAGGTCTTCATTGAGAAAGTATAATGATGAGATCACAGCGGTGACAGCACTATTGATGTCATCTATTCGGACTAATATTTTTCCATCATGATTGGCTACAAATCTCATGTTCGAAACAACAGCTTTGGCTGTTTTCAATTTTACTTTTTTGATCAGCTGTCCCGAAGTATCAAATTTGAAAATATAGCAGTGGGCATCAATAAATGCATCCCCGCAATCCGTGCAAAACTGAAAATCCCATCTTTCGATCTGGGTCAACAAATAAACGTTTCCGGCAGAGTCCGTGGTAATATCCTGATTGTTGAAATCATAATGGCCCTGGATCGGTGTAGTTCTTATATTTTGTTTGAGTTCGAAAGTCCAGGCTATTGGATCAAAACCAATGATCGGAAACGGATTTATCTTTTGAACGATCAATGAATCAGGACCATAACATGATTGCACAAACGAACATTGTTGATTTGCAAAAACCTCCACACCTGTTCGGTCGACAGCATAGGTATCAGAATAAATTTCATTGTACGAATAATAATCACCTGATGTATCATCAATCTTATACAGCAGCTTTCGTTGTCCTATACTGACGACTATTGAAATCAATTTCTGACCATTGTCCTCTGTGTAAAAATGCTGACCGAAATAATAATCGACCGGTACACTAAATGTTTCGTATGCCAGATCGTGGTACGTCTTCCATATTTCATTTCCATTCACATCATATTTTGCAATCAAAAGATAGTACCGAAGATTTCCGGTAAAGTCTTCGTGAATTTCTGTACCCAGAATGACAATATTCCCTGCATCATCGTTGAACATTTGGATGGCTTCGTCTCCATAAGTAGTACCTATGCTTTTTTGCCAGGCTATGTTTTGCTGACTTTCAGCCCTGAAACAAAAGAATAGCATGATGCATACAAGGGAAAGAAAGGAGAAATGATTTTTGAGTTGGTCAATGTTCTTCATGTGCAAATATGTTTGATTTAATCCTGATGGAGACGAAATGAAAACGAAAAAGGTTGGAAATGTCGGCTGGAATAACAAATTTCAATACTAGCAAACCATTTAACAACCTGGTTACCTGAAGGCTTACCACGGCTACTATATCCCTACGTTGAGTTTTATTGGTTGAATACGCTGATGCCCGGGATTGGGCTCATCATATAGTTTGCTTATTTTCTGAAGCGAAATTTTTCCTTTATTCAGGTACGTTGGCACTTTTAAGACTCTTCGAATACCGCCTTCCATCATCAATAGAATGAGGACGAGCATTAATCCCTCTGATGCCGTGATGGATCCCGGAAGAAATATCATTCGCCAGAGAAGCGTTCCGATAATCGTAAATATCAATACCGGCACAATTGAGATTAATACACTTTCCGAAATATTATATTTCATATTGGCCTGAAAAAGAATACCTGATTTCTCATAGAAACTATCGATTGCGTCCTGTTCACCTTGTCGCGCTTTTAATTTGAGAAATCCTGAAAAGCGTCGCGCCACATACGCCAGCAGACTGCTCCTGGTGGATCGACTGTCCACAATAAACCTGGTTTGCCATTGTGCTAACCGGTATACCAATACCACAACAAGGATTAATAAAAATGATAACAACAAGGTCAGCTCCCAATTGATCTTCAGCATCACGAGAAGTCCTGTGATTAAAAAGAGCGAACTCCGAATACCATCAATATACCCCTTCGTGAGATAATTCTGTACACTTTTGAGATCATTACTGTAGCGCAACAGATATTTTCCGTACGACCTGTCAAGAGAGGATGCAGCGCTCCACCACATCTGAGTTGAAAAAACGGCTTCCCTGATTTGCTTTACAAATAATTCACCTTGTCTGAACGTTCCGTAATTCTCAGCAAACGTAAATATTGCTTTTAAAATAATTAATACGCAAAAGAAAAGAAAAAACTGAGTAACCGTAGTGAGATCGATGCCCATCCAGCTGAGCAGTTTACCTTTCGTACTTCCGGTATGAAAGAAAATCGTAAAAAATTCACCTATGGAAACCGGTAACAAAAAAGAAACAATGTTATTGAGCAGCCCGGTGAAAATGACTAACCAAAAGGTAAATCGATATCTACGAATATGATCAATGACATGTTGGTTTTTTTTCAGCATCGTTGCATAGTATAAAGATTTTAAAATACAGGTTAATTAAAATGTGCAGGGTTCATATAATCTTTATCCCCCGACCATCGCCAACTTCATTTTGGATTCAAATATATTGACGCCATTGACCCCAATACCAAGTTCCTGAATGTTGAAGACGGGCACATCCGTATTCTCTTTAACTTCCCGGATCAACAAAGGGCTTGCCGTAAAGAGTCCACTTAAGCAGTCAGGATAAATGTCCCATTGATTTAGTACATGCACACCATTGATGGCTGCAAGACTGTCTGCCGCAGAAAACATCACTCCATCGATGGTAGAAATGAAACGGGGGTTGGTCAACAACATTTTTGTTTCTCGTTCATATAATCCATCAGCGATTTCCATGACTATATAATCGGGCTTAGAGTGCATGACTACCTTTAATAATGATGCATAAAGATCCAACAACTCCTTTTCATCACACATGTACGTCGAAGGGAAACCAAATTCACCAAAATCCGCAACCATGTCTGCACCAAGGTCAAAGACTAAATCACAATCCTTCGAAAAAATGGTGCCTGTCAATTTAATAAACGCCACTTTTTTACCTTGCTTTTTCAAACCATGCACCAGGTAGGCTGCCGAAGTTGTCTTACCACTATCCATAGAGGAGCCTAACGACAGAATGACTTTGGCGGAGTTTATGGTTTTGCCTTTGAATCCAATCATACGGTGTTTTTCTATTTTTTTGGTATTGATCACTTCGCCCTGCGGATTGACAGCCAGGCCGATCAGGCGAAGAGATGTCGGACCAATATCTTCAAATGCAGCGTGCATACTCCTCACTACGCCTACAGTACCTCCTGCACCAAGGATATGCAACTCCTGATCGATATGATCCGGAAGATATCCTTCTATCTGGGCAGTAGCATACCGTGTACCAAAAGCCGCCATGATATGGTCTCCTTCGACGATCGTTATGTTCTGCTTGGAATCGGCCTGGATTTTGGAGTGCTTACCAATATGCAACACCTCAAAAATTCCTACATCCCCATCCTGCAAAGCATAATTTCGTGGAACATCTTTACGGAGATTAAACGCCGCAACATTACGACATACAAATGTCTTTTTAATTCTCGTTTCCATGTTTGTTTTTTTTAATTTGAAAATAGTTGATTGATTATAGATCGACATTGAATTTAAGTGACATGCCTAAAACATTATAATTGCTAAAGGGTCTTGTAATTTTCCCCGTTGAGGGCTTTACTACATTTAATCCCCTGTCTGTACTGAAGAGATTGAATTCATTCTGTCTGATATAATATAAGGACACAGACAACATCTGATTTATCTTGCTACTCATATTCAATATCAATCTTCCGCGATGTACTCCATCGGGAGTAGCTTTGACAGAAGGTTGACCTGAAATATCATAGTATTGGATTTTCGACCCTCCTACATTGTAGTACAACCAATACGAAACAGAAGGCGACAACCCAAGAAATTCAAGTCTCTTCCGAAGTCCAAATTGGGTGATAAATATTATCCGGTAATCGAATCTGTTTTCATTGGCGGAATGCTTCTCTCCTTGTATACCATTGGTCCAATTCATTTTATCCCCCAAACCAACTTTGTAACTTCCTCTCAGGAAATAACGATACGTGCTATTCGCAGAGGAAGGAAACTGAGTTATTATAAATCCACCCTTCACTGAGAAATGTTTTGAAAAGTTATAACCCAAGCCTGCACTTCCCTGATTGAAACTATTCTTAAGTGAATCCTGCAAATTTTCAGAATGGAGGTAGCCAAGCGAAAAGTCAACCTTTTTTGATAAAGACAACTCCAGTGAGGCACCACCCCAGGTCTTCCAGTTCGATTTACTAGAATCTTCATTTGCATGAGCCTGGGCATTAACTGCACTTATTGACGCATCAATTATCAGTATAAGGCAAATTCCAATTTTTACAATTTTGAACATCATCGGTCAATTGAAGGCATAGGGAATTAAATCAGTCGTTGGCTGAATAGATTCAAATGTTACAGACTAAACGTAAAGAAGTGAGGTTCAAAAAATTGGGGTAGCAAATTGAAAAATGATTGGCATTTACCCGGGAGAGTGGGCAATCCTCCATTTGATTATTTCATTCTTTTCAATTCTACTCCATAAAAAATCTTTGGATAGTATTTATTCGATCTGCTGAATGACCATACTTAGATTTAATAGTGTGAAACAAAGGTATTCTATCATTCTTTCCAACTGATTATATCCGAACGGGCCAAAATCTATCCTGAACTGGATGTTAACTTCAACTCAGCGATCGAAATGATGAACACGATCAACTAAACTATGAACTTGACTGATATCTGAATGCTTTCTCGAACAGTGCGTATAATTCAGGGTGTTTAATTTCCATTTGTTTAGGATTTTGAAAAAAATACTCACTCACCACACTTAAAAACTCTGCTTCATTGGTGCTGCCATAAAAAGGAATATCAGATGCGCCGTCCTTTATCGCTTCAATTTCTTTCTGCATCATTTTCATCCAGGGTATTAAATAGGGCTGTTCAAGAAACATTTGGGGAACACCATCTATCATGCCATCAGCTTTGTCCAACAGATGGACAAACTCGTGGATGCCCACATTGTGTTTGGACTGATTGTCTTCAAAGCCCTGATGCAATGCAGGTTTCGATAAAATCATCATACGGTTCATACTTCCTTCGCCGACCATACCGAGTGTGTTTATGTCCTCACCTTTCTGTGTTTCGTATTCCTGGTTAAAGGTGCCTTCATAAAGCAGCACTTCATTAAGATTGCGATAGCGCCATCCCGGAAAACCAAACAAAGGGATGACTGCACTCGCTGCTACAAGTAACCTATCCGTATCGTCCACTTCGATACTCACTCCTGTGATCTGAACATCGTCTAAAAACTGCAATACATTTTCCTCAAACCGGATTCGGTCAGGTGCTGAGAGTTGGCGATAGAAGGCTACTTTATTTGTCAGAATGGAAGCCCAGGCATCAGGGAAGCGGATAGTCCTTCTTTTTTTCTTTCTGAAGAAAATCCACCACCATGACACTATCAATAAACCCAAAATGATCGAAGTACCTACGGGTGTTGAAATAAATAACATGTAAAGTGTAAGATATGTAGTTCGATGAACAAAAACGAATACGGGAACTCTCTTAAGAGGAAAAGTCGTAATGCCTAATTTACACTTTAAACCCTGATTGTCAAACAATTCTATAGTCTGATTTGTATCCTATAGGAGACTTGCTTTGAGAGCCTCAATCGTATGTTCCCGCGCTATGCCTGATCCGGTTCTTCCGGTTTCATTGTTTCATCGTATAGCTCCATACATAACGTGCCAATCAATCCATTACAAGAATTTCTATCCCAAATCAGGATTCCATTTCTGGGTGATAACCTGATGCGGAAATACGTCAATGAGAAATCACCGCTTCGAGCCGAATTATTCAGTACCGAACAACTTGAACAATACGCGATCACACTGGCGGAATCGCATGTATTAAGTACAGTCACATCCACTGACCAACTCCTCAAGAGACTGGAAGAAAATAAAGATCTTCTGCTCGAAGTACACAATCTTCTGACCGAGTCCGCAAGACAGAATAATCTCGTCTCCCCCGCCGGAGAATGGCTACTTGATAATTTTTATCTGATCGAAGAACAGATCTATACCGGGAAAAAACATTTCCCCAAAGGGTATAGTGAGACATTGCCACGACTCGCGAAAGGGCCATCTACAGGATTGCCCAGAGTGTATGATATCGCGCTCGCGATCATCTCCCATAGTGATGGTCGTGTCGATTATAAAAGCCTGTTCAACTTTGTAGATTGCTATCAAACAGTGACAGATTTAAAACTAGGTGAGCTATGGGCTATACCCATCATGCTCCGTCTGGCATTGATTGAAAATCTCAGAAGGCTGGCTGCACAAATCGCTATCGATCGCATCAATAAAAATCTGGCTGATTACTGGGCTGATCTCATGACGGAGACTGCTGAGAAAGATCCCAAAAGTCTTATTGTAGTGACAGCCGACATGGCACGCTCCAATCCACCGATGACAAGTTCATTTGTTGCAGAACTGACAAGACGTCTTCTTGGAAAAGGACCGGCATTAGCACTCCCCCTCACGTGGATTGAACAACGCCTGTCAGAAAATGGCCTGACCAGCAATGGTTTGATATATGCCGAAACGCAAAAACAAGCAGGTGAGCAGGTCTCCATGAGTAATAGTATCGGAAGTCTGCGATTTCTCAACACGACAGACTGGCGTGAATTTGTCGAACAGAGCAGTGTCGTCGAAAAAGCATTGCGTAGTAATAATGAAGATGTTTATGCAAAAATGGATTTCCATACACGTGATCATTATCGTCACGTCATCGAGAGAATAGCGAAAGCCAGTAAAACATCTGAACTCGAGGTAGCCAATATTGCTCTAAAATCTGCAAAGCAAAGTGCCGAAAAAAATCCTTCCGATCGACGGATGTCACATGTAGGATTCTTTCTTACCGGTGATGGAACTCAAATCACAGAGAAAGAATCCGGAGCCATACTTGGCACCAGGGAGAAATTAAAAAGGACTCTTCGCAGATTTCCATTTTTAATCTATGCAAGTAGCAGCACGCTACTTACAATATTATTTACCTGCATCTTACTGGATAGGAACATTCATGATGGTTTACCTACCGGATGGGTAATAGGTATTGGATTTGTTTCTCTTTTTGGCACAAGTTACCTCGCGATATCGCTTGTCAATTGGCTAGTGACCATTATGATTGAGCCACATTTTCTGCCCCGCATGAATTATGCCGATGGCATTCCTTCCGAATCCCGAACGATAGTCGTCGTACCTACCCTTCTCAATTCGAAAAATGAATTGGAGAACCTGATGGAGACCATGGAAGTCAGGTACCTGGCCAATAAAGATGAAAATCTTCATTACGCGTTGCTTACAGATTTTCGGGATGCTACAGCTGAGATTTTTCCGGAAGACAAAGATATCCTGGACTATGCCAAAATCAGGATCACTGAACTGAATAAAAAATACAAACGTGACCTCAATGATATCTTCTATCTTTTTCATCGCCCGCGTCGCTGGAACGAAGCCGATAAAATATGGATGGGCTATGAACGCAAGCGGGGGAAACTAAGCCAGTTCAATGAATTTCTACGTGGCCACCCAAAAGATAATTATTTATTGATCGTAGGCGATGAAGATGTGCTTCATGAAGTCAAATACGTGATTACGCTTGACAGTGATACCCAATTGCCAAGGGATGCCGCATGGAAAATGATCGCCACGATTTCACATCCGCTAAATCAACCACATTTCGATGCCATTAAACAACGGGTGACAAATGGCTATGGAATTCTTCAGCCAAGATTAGCTGTCAGTCTACCCAGATCTACAAGTACACTATATGTCAAAATGCATGGCAATGATCCGGGCATTGATCCGTATACACGTTCAGTATCTGATGTATACCAGGATTTATTGCAGGAAGGTTCTTTTATCGGCAAAGGCATTTATGAAGTTGATGCATTTGAATGTGCCTTGAATGAACGCTTTCCTGAAAACAGAATACTTAGTCATGATCTGCTTGAAGGATGTCATGCCCGCTCCGGATTGATCAGTGATGTCCAGCTCTATGAAGACTATCCGGAAAGTTATCTGGCGGATATGAAGCGGCGTCATCGCTGGATCAGGGGTGACTGGCAAATCGGTAAGTGGCTTTTTCCACGTGTACCCGGACCGGCAAAGCATAGTAAAAAAAATCCCCTTTCCACTTTATCACGTTGGAAAATATTTGACAATCTCCGACGTAGTTTAGTTCATCCGGCATTTCTCATTCTGTTATTATTTGCATGGATCATATCAGACTCACCATGGTTTTGGACCATCAGTGTGATTGGTATTATCATCCCTACATCCATTCTGAGTTTTATGTGGAGTCTTTATAAAAAACCACCTGATCAGTTATTGTGGAGTCATGCCGTAGTACTATTCGAAAACCTGGTGGGCCAATTTATCCAGCATGTATTTATCATCATCACGCTTCCTTATGAAACGTACATCAATCTTGATGCCATCATCAGGACCAATTGGCGTATGATCATCAGCCATAAAAACCTGCTGGAGTGGGATCCTTCTCTCAGTACTTCAGGAAAGAAGGATAAAAGTCTTATCGATTATTTTTCAAAAATGTGGCTGGGGCCATTTCTGGGTGTGATCGTATTTGAATATCTGATCAGCTACTCGATATCATCCTTTATCATCGCCAGTCCAATATTGATCCTTTGGATGATCTCTCCTTTCGTAGCATGGTTTGTCAGCCAGCCATTGTCTGGCAAAAAAGTTACGCTATCAGCGCAACAAAATTTATTTCTCCAAAAACTAGCTCGTAAAACATGGGCGTACTTTGAAAATTTCGTCGGTGCGTCAGATAATTGGTTGCCTCCTGACAATTTCCAGGAAATTCCGTTGCCAAAAGTAGCGCATCGTACTTCGCCTACAAACATGGGTATTTCACTTTTGGCCAATCTATCTGCACATGATTTTGGTTACCTCACGACCAGCCAGTTACTCATCAGGAGTGCCAACACATTGCATACCATGCAATCCCTCGAACGATACAAAGGCCATTTTTTCAATTGGTACGATACCATTTCACTAGTTCCTCTTCCTCCGAAATATATTTCAACAGTGGATAGTGGAAATCTTGCAGCACATTTATTAACCTTAAAACAAGGATTTCTTGAACTTAATCATCAACCTATTTTTAATACAATCTTATTCAATGGACTTCAGGATACTGTAGAAATACTTTCCGATCTCCTCATTGATGATCACAAAACTGAAAAATTTAGTACCTACATCCGGTCAGTCTGCACATCGCCACCGGATTCGCTGACCGGAATAAAAATATGTATTGAGAAATTAAACAATCTGGCGAATGAACTATCTGATTCAATGCCGGAAAACACAAGCAATGAGACATTATGGTGGGTGCAAGCGTTGGAGACTCAATGTCTTGTTGCTCTTGAAGAAATAAATTCACTAGTCCCCTGGATTAATCTTTCGGAAGCCCCTGACAAATACACAGAGCTAAAAGAACAAATAAATAAAATACCCTCCCTCATCGATTTATCCACAATAGATATAAAACTATTGGATCAGATACAACGCGGATATGAACAGGAAAATACATCGTCAGAAAAACAATGGCTTGATTCCATTCGAGCAGCGGTGATGCAAAGCGCACATACAGCTAAAGTCCGAATGGTAACGATCAACCAACTGGCTCAGCAATGCGTTGAATTATCTGATTATGATTATGAATTCCTTTATGACAAAACACAACACCTGCTTTCAATAGGTTACAATGTCGAAGAACATCGAAAGGATCAGGGTGCTTACGACTTGCTCGGATCAGAAGCACGACTGGGCATATTTGTCGCTATAGCGCAAGGAAAAATTCCACAGGAAAGTTGGTTCGCTTTAGGACGTCAATTGACTAATCCGGGAAAAGATCCTGTACTCCTCTCATGGAGTGGTTCGATGTTTGAATACCTGATGCCCCATTTGGTGATGCCTTCTTTTGAAAATACATTATTGGACCAGACACTGAAAGCCTCTGTAAAACGGCAAGTCGAATATGGTAAAAAACGTGGCCATCCCTGGGGCATATCCGAATCAGGTTATAACATGGTCGCGGCAAATCTCGACTATCAATATCGTGCATTCGGTGTGCCGGGATTAGGATTCAAAAGAGGATTGGGAGATGACATTGTGATCGCACCATACGCCACAGTGATGGCCCTGATGGTCGAAGCAGAGGAAGCATATGAAAATCTGCGAGAACTTAAAGCAAGAGGTTATGAAGGAAGATGGGGATACTATGAAGCGATTGATTACACACCTGCCCGGATGCCACGAGGACAGTCAGAAGTCATCATCAAATCTTACATGGCGCATCATCAGGGCATGAGCCTTTTGTCATTGGACTGTGCGCTGCTAAATCAACCTATGCAAAAAAGATTCGAGGCTGAACCACAATTTCAGGCTACTCTATTATTGCTGCAGGAAAAAATACCACAGGTCACGACCTTTTATTCGCCAACTATTGAAGCGCCTGATGTGGCTACAGTGGCGGATAGTCCTCAATTATATGTCATCAATACGTCAAATACTTCGGTACCTGCGGTACAGCTATTGTCTAATGGCAGATATCATGTCATGGTCAATAATTCAGGAAGCGGATATAGTCGCTGGAAAGATCTGGCTGTGACACGCTGGAGAGAAGACAGCACATGCGACAATTGGGGGACGTATTGTTTGATAAAAGATCTTGAGACAAACGAATATTGGTCATCGTCTCATCAGCCTTCGCTTAAAACAGCTGAGACGTATGAAGTCATTTTCTCACAGGGGCGTGCAGAGTTCCGTCGTCGGGACCACAATTTTGAAACACATACTGAAATCGTGGTTTCACCTGAAGATGATGTGGAAATGAGAAGAATCCACATCACAAATCGCTCACGCAAAAAAAGACAAATTGAGATTACAAGTTATGCAGAAGTAGTCCTCAATGTACAGATAGCTGAAGCATTGCATCCTTCATTCAGTAATCTGTTTGTACAAACCGAAATTATACCTCAGCGTCATGCGATCATGTGTACCCGGCGCCCGAGATCAATTGAAGAACAACCACCATGGATGTTTCACCTGATGAAGGTGCATGATGCGGATGTGGAATATATCGGTTATGAAACGAGCAGAGATAAATTCATCGGGCGAGGTCATACGATTGATGCTCCGGCCGCGATGGAGCAAAGCAGCGAACTTACAGCATCTGAAGGTTCCGTGCTCGATCCAATAGTAGCTATTCGCTACCGGATGACGTTGAAGCCTTTTGAATCGGTGACCGTGGATATGGTATTTGGGATTGCTGACAAAAAAGATACATGTACTGGCCTGATCGAAAAATACCAGGAACGCCACATGATCGATCGCGCATTTGAACTGGCATGGACCCACAGTCAGGTGATCTTAAGACAAATCAATTCGACAGAAGCTGACTCACAGTTGTTTGGCCGACTTGCCAGTTCGATTATTTATTCTAATTCATCACTTCGTGCAGATGCGGCGACAATCATAAAAAATCAGCGTGGCCAATCCGGATTGTGGAGTTATTCTGTTTCCGGAGACTTACCTATTGTGTTATTGCAGATTGAAGACAGCTCGAATATTGAACTGGTGCAGCAGCTCGTGCGTGCTCATGCCTACTGGCGATTGAAAGGACTCATCGTGGATCTGGTCATCTGGAATGAAGATCATGGTGGATACAGACAGGTATTACAAAATCAAATCCTTGCTCTCATCGCGCCGGGCATTTCATCTGATCTGCAGGATAAACCAGGAGGAATATATATACGGACGACAGATCAGATATCCAATGAAGATCGTATCCTATTTCAAACGGTGGCGCGGGTTATTATCTCTGATAAATTAGGAACACTTGAAGGACAACTCAATCGCAGAACAAAGCTAAGAGGTGTATTACCCAATTTCATACCGACGAAAGTATATCCATTGATTGAATCATCATTCATGCCACGCACAGGCCTGCAATTTTACAATGGCACCGGTGGTTTTTCGTCAGATGGAAAAGAATATATCATCAATACATTGTCGTCACAATTGACACCGGCTCCATGGTCCAATATATTGGCCAACAAACATTTTGGAAGCGTCATATCCGAAAGTGGTCAATCCTATACGTGGTATGAGAATGCACATGAACTGCGGCTCACACCATGGACGAATGATCCGGTGATGGACAATGGTGGTGAGAATTTTTATCTGCGGGATGAAGAGTCAGGACGATTTTGGTCACCTGCCCCTCTGCCTGCGCGGGGTAAATCACTTTATACAACCAGACACGGATTTGGGTACAGTGTATTTGAGCATAATGAGGATGGTATTAATTCTGAAATGGTTGTCTTTGTAGATATTGACAAACCTGTCAAATTTACAATCATCAAATTGCGGAATCATTCCGGAAGAAGACGCCGACTTTCAGCGACAGGATATGTTGAATGGGTATTAGGTGATCTGAGATCGAAGACGATGATGCATGTCGTGACAGAGCTCGAATTAAACAGCGGTGCTATCCTGGCCAGGAATTCTTATCACACTGAATTCGGTAGGCGCATTGCCTTCTTTGATGTCGATGATGCATCCAAAACAATCACGACGGACAGGGAAGAATTTATAGGCCGCAATGGCACATTGAAAAACCCTGAAGCCATGGGCAAATCAAAATTGTCTGGTAAAACGGGAGCTGCACTTGATCCCTGTGCTGTGATCCAGGTCGAATGTGTACTTGAAGATGGAGAGGAACGCGAAATCATATTCCGCCTTGGAACAGGTGCTAATGCAAATGATGCTGCAAATCTTATCCGATTATTCAGAGGAAAGAATGCGGCAAAAGAGTCACTTGAAAAAATAAAAAAATACTGGCAAAAAACGTTGTCGGTCATCCAGATCGAATCACCTGACAAAGCTTTAAATAATTTATCTAATGGCTGGCTTATCTACCAGACCATAGCGTGTCGTCTTTGGGCCCGAAGTGGATACTATCAATCAGGAGGTGCGTTTGGGTTCAGGGATCAATTGCAGGATGTGATGTCGATACTGCATACTGAACCGATACTTGCGCGCGAACAAATACTTCTATGCGCCTCGAGACAATTTATGGAAGGTGATGTGCAGCACTGGTGGCATCCTCCTATAGGACGAGGTGTGCGTACAAAGTGTTCGGATGATTATTTGTGGTTGCCATTTGTGACCAGCAGATATGTTATCGCTACCGGCGATACAGGTATCCTTGATGAGATAATTGGATTCCTGGAAAGTCGTGAGCTTAACGAGGATGAACATTCTGTATATGACCTGCCCATTCGTTCAGGAAATAGTGCAAGCCTGTATGAGCATTGTGTGATGGCCATAGAACATGGAATTCATTTTGGTGTGCATGGTTTACCCCTGATCGGAACAGGTGACTGGAATGATGGCATGGACAGAGTAGGCAGTGAAGGTAAAGGTGAAAGTATATGGCTTGCTTTTTTCCTGTATGATACGATCAATCGATTTATAAAGATGGCAAAGACTAAGGATGATGTGTCATTGATAAATCGTTTTGAAGCCATAGTGAGCGAATTGAAAAAGAATATTGAATTAAATGGATGGGATGGTGAATGGTATCGTCGCGCGTATTTCGATGATGGCACACCGCTTGGTTCTAATCTAAATGAAGAATGTAAGATTGATTCTATTGCGCAGAGTTGGGCTGTATTGTCCGGAGCCGGTGAGGGATCGAGAGTACGCATGGGGATGAAGGCAGCAGATCAGCGATTGGTTCGAAAGGAGGATGGCATTATTCAGCTCTTTGATCCGCCCTTTGACAAATCAAATCTTAATCCGGGGTATATCAAAGGATATGTTCCTGGAGTACGTGAAAATGGAGGACAATATACCCATGCAGCAATCTGGATGATCATGGCATTTGCCTCACTGGGTGATCGGAAACGGACATGGGAGTTGATAAAGATGATCAACCCTGTCAATCATGGAGATACTGTAGACAAGATCGCCACGTATAAAGTAGAACCTTATGTGATCGCTGCTGATGTGTATGCGGTATCACAGCATTCCGGCCGAGGCGGGTGGACATGGTATACAGGATCAGCGGGATGGATGTATCAATTGATCATCGAATCATTTATCGGTTTACAACGTGAAGGAAATACAATGCACTTCAAACCATGTCTGCCGGAAGAATGGACATCGGTCAGAGTGCGGTATAAATTCAAAGAGACGATGTATGATATTGAGATAATACAAGACCAGAATGCCGGAACGGATATATCAATCATTGTCGATGACATTGAACAAAAAAATGGTGCTTTGATGCTTGAAGATGACGGGAAGCCACATGTGGTGAAAGTGGTAGTGTCTTTTTAGGGCTTCCTTCTGCCCCCGCTTCGCGTCCCCAATCGTTCTTCGCTCCGCTACGAACAATTGAGGAGAAGGAAGGAAGCACAAGTACAAGTTGATTTGCGCTGCTAACAATTGAGGAGAAGGAAGGAAGCACAAGTACAAGTTGATTTGCGCTGCTAACAATTGAGGAGAAGGAAGGAAGATTCTTCACAAATTAACTTTCAATTCGAATGATCGATGAGAGAAGGAAGAAATCATCCTCACAAATTGACTTCCGTTACGAACAATTGATGGGATAAGGAAGAAATCATCTTCACAAAATTAAACTAAGGGAACAATAATTGGAAATACAACTTTTTTTCCTTCTGCCGAGCTTCGCGTCCCTTTCTTTCCTTCTCCTCAATTGTTCATAGCGAAGCGAAGAACAATTGGGGACGCGAAGCGGGGGCAGAAGGAAAGAAAGGGACGCGAAGTGCAGCAGAAGAAATGGTAATTGGGAAAAGAATCATCTATTCTTGAAACTCCCTGATAAACCTGATTATTCTCCTTATTTCATCGAGGACGAATTGTATGTTTTGTAAGACCTGCTCATTTGTAAATCGTAAAAGAGTAATGCCATAGCGTTCGAGAACAGCTTCTCGCTTTGCATCTTTGATTTTTTGAGCTTCGCTTTCGTGATATTTGCCATCGACCTCAATTCCTAATCTTAAATCATCATTGTAGAAATCTACAGCATATTTTTTCAGCGGATGTTGTCTTCGGAATTTTACACCTTCCATTTGTTTGCTGGACAGGAACCACCAAAGAAATTTCTCTGCCTTGGTTTCATTGGCTCTTAATTGCTGAGCATATTTGAAAATGATGGGAGCAGCATCGAGATGCATGTTTCTTCTCTTCATGATCAACTGGTATTGAAGTGAGCTATAAATTATAATTGTTTTCGCTCACTAAATTAAAGGGGAATAATGGGAAATGCAAGTTTTTCTTTCCCCTTCCGTTTTCCTCCCTTCTGCTCATTGTTGTTGAAGACATTGGTTCCGCGGGGGGCTAATCTTTTACGTCGCTTTCCTCTTCCCCGGCAATTTAATCTTCACCATCGGCGGCATCGTATCGCCCAATACGAAACCCCAGGGTTCTAAACCAGGGATGCGATCAAAAATAACTTTGATCAAAGCCGTAATCGGTATAGCTAAAAACATACCCGCAACGCCCCACAAAAAACCTCCGGCAATAACAGCCACAATAGCTACAAGCGCATTGATCTTGACTTTCGAGCCCACGATTTTGGGCATGATAAAATTATTGTCAATGATCTGCACCGTAAAAAACAACAACGCCACATACACTGCATAGATCGAATCATCCTTGGTCAACAATGCAATCAGCATCGTACCTACAAGTGTGATAGCGCCACCGATGTAAGGTATCATATTGAGTACAGCACCCAGAATCCCTATGATGATGGCAAATTGAATGCCCAGGACAAGTAAACCAACCGCATCGAGTATCGCGACAATCACCAATTCAATAAGCAGGCCTGCAAAGTATCCTTTGAGGATATCCTTTGTAGACCCCAGTATGATATCCACTTCTCCGGCCTTCTCCGGTCCGGCCAGTCGATGAAAAAATTCAATGATGATGGGTTGATAATAGAGTAAAAGAAATATATAAACTGGCAATAACAATAGCACGCCAATAATTCCTCCTACAGAAAGCAGTGTACTTCCTATTTTACCTCCACCTGCATTCATCAGATCAGCGCGCGAACTGTTGATCCAGGCATTTATTTTTACCGCATCGATTCCTACATTCCATGATGCCCATGATACGATTTCAGCCTGTAGTTTGTCAAATTTCGCGACCAATGCCGGAAAGGCATCAATCAGTAAAGTAGCTTTGGAGGATATCCAGATTGTGAACAAGGCCCCTATCAGGACAGCCACGAGAATTGTCCCCGCTATGGCCACTATCCGGTTTACTTTAATCCTGACAAGTGCATCCACGATCGTGCTCAGCAAAATGGATAAAATAGCGGCAAACAATAAAGGAACAATGATGATTTGCCCTATTGAAAGCATGGTGACCAATACGAACAAACCGATCAGAATCAACGATATTCTTGCATAAAAAGGTAGCCTGACAGAGGTCTGATTTGAATTTTTTATCATTTGATTTGACTATTTATTTTAACTACAAGATTACTACTGACTTTTTGCATATGCTTTATATAATTCCTGCAAACGATTAATGATGACCTATTTTCTTACTCTTTTTGCCACCTGATCATTTAGGCCTGCCGTTCAGTCGTAATTAGTGGCTCCACCCGCTGTCTCAAAATAGCTTTGTATCAAATTCGAACAGAGATGAAAATTAAGCTGACTATATGGTTGATTTGCTGGTCATCTATGGCCGTGATGGCGCAAAACGTAGCCATTAATAATTCAGGCAATCCTCCGGCTGCCAGCGCCATTCTGGACATATCAAGTAACGCCAAAGGGATATTAATACCTCGTATGACCACCGCCCAATGCAGCGACATCAATGCGCCGGCTTCAGGCCTGCTCATTTATGATACCGATAAAAAAACATTCATGTTCTACAATGGAACAAACTGGCTGGATATCGCTTCCGGAATATCCAATACAGGATGGAAGACAGACGGTAATGCAGGAACAACTCCGGGAACAAACTTTATCGGAACAACTGATGACACACCGCTTGTATTTAAAACAAACAACATACAGTGTGCAAAATTTGATCACAATATAAAAAATTATTACATTGGACAAAGTGCGGGGATCCAGGCTTTGAGTGGAACTAATAATATCGGAATTGGACAAACCGCCTTAAAAAATAACACAGGTAGTTTTAATATCGCCATTGGGAACTCAGCGATGTATTTCAATACATCAGGACATGGCAATTTAGGTATTGGATCAAATGCCCTGGCAAACAATCAATCCGCTGATTTGAATATTGCGATCGGGAATGAATCCTTGTCAAACAATACTACCGGATCCGGAAATACAGCGTTAGGTGTAGCATCATTAAACTATAATTCCACCGGTTTCAACAATGTTGCCATGGGAAATAGGGCACTCTACTGGAATACAACTAAATCCAATCTTGTAGCTGTCGGAGATAGTGCACTTGTTGAAAATGGCAGGTATGCCACGACCCCAAATCATAGCACTAAAAATACCGCTATAGGAAGTAAATCGCTGATGACAAACACTACCGGATATTCCAATACGGCTGTTGGTTATGAGTCATTAATCAATAATGTCAGCGGAAGGAAAAACACTGCATTGGGTACGCATGCTTTATTAAATAATGTAATTGGACTAAACAATACAGCAATAGGTGATTCCTCTTTGTATTTTATGACATCCGGCTCTGGCAATACAGCTGTTGGGAGTCGGTCACTGGAAAGCAATTCAACCGGATATAAAAATACGGCTTTAGGATATCAGGCAGATGTATTTATCTCCAATTCAATTTATGCAACAGCCATTGGTGCAGAAGCATCTGTCAATTGCAGCAATTGTATGACTTTAGGCGGTACAGGTGCAGCTTCAGCCTTTGTGGGCATCAACAATGCAACTCCTACGAGCGATTTGGATATAAATCAAAAAAGTGGTAGCGGTGGCAATACGACCAGGGGTATAAAGCTCACTAATACGGCGAATCACTTTTGGCGCACCTATGTTGACAACGGAAACTATCTGAGATTTGAATATGATGATCAGGGTGCAGGACATTGGGCTTACATTTCAACGACGGGTGATTTTGTAAATGGCTCGGATGAACGGATCAAAAAAGAAATTACACCTATCAGTAACGCTCTTGACAAAATCCAGCTATTATCGCCTAAATCATATCTCTACACCAACCAGGATGAAGGATCACCCGCTCATTATGGATTTATCGCGCAGGAAGTAGAAACCGTTTATCCGGAAGTTGTCTTTACAAGCGAAGACGGTACGAAAGGAATCGCCTACCAGGAATTCGCAGCGATCACGATCAAGGCGATCCAGGAACAACAAGTCCTGATTGAGAATTTGCAACAACAACTTAATGCTTTGAGAACCTCATCAGGTAAAGAGTAATCTATAGTAACAAAGAAATCAATCCCATCTCTTTTTTTAGAAAGGCGCTGTACCGGTTCAGCGCTTTTTCTTTTTCCTTAATACACTTTTCCCTTTCAATCATTATCGTTCACCACTGGATAGGAATTCCCTTTCATCGCTTAATGGCAACCATACATTTGGATCATAAAATAATAAGCAATGAAAAATCTATTCACAACAATCCTCTTTTTACTCAGTATCACTTTAGGCTTTGCACAAGGTGTTTCTGTCAACGATAACGGTATACCCGCAGATCCAAATGCCATGCTTGATGTCTCAAGTCACACCAAAGGTGTATTGGTACCTCGTCTTCGTACCAATGAAAGAATATCAATCATCTCTCCTTCAGAAGGTTTGCTTGTCTATGATATTGATTCACATAGTTTCTGGTTTGCTTTCGGGGGTATATGGAAAGAAATCCTCAATAGTGGTACACCTATCGTCCCAAATGGTCCTGCCGGAGGTGATCTTTCAGGAACATATCCTAATCCTACAGTTTCAAAACTTCAAAACCTCGATGTGGCATTCGGTGTGCCTTTTGATAAACAAATATTAAAATGGGATGGGCTGAACAATCAATGGAAAGGAAGAAATGATTCGTTGTTTTTACCCTACAATGTGTCATTCGGAAGTCCGACAAAATTATTTGGGATCACGAATACCAATACTACTTCAGGTGCTAGTGCTATCTATGGCAAAAGCGGAAATACAGGCAGTGGGATTACACCTGCAGGAGCGATGGGTGTATGGGGAGATAATTCTAATGGACTTGGTGTAGTCGGTACAAGTAATACAGGCATAGGCGTTTTTGGATTTTCATTTGTCAATCATGGTGTGTATGGCTATAGTACGACGGCCGGATTTGCTGGTGTCAAAGGTTCGCATGCGAATGCAGGTGGTGTAGGTGTGCTCGGTGAAGTGCAGAATAGTGGCTCGGGGGTCATGGGTACATCCATCAGCACACTTGGTAAAGCAGGATCATTCCTCACTACTTCAGCAACCAATACAGATACCACATTCAATGCATCGACTGTAGGTCTGGGTCTTTTGAGTCAGTTCAATATTTCAAATGCTAATAACACGAAACCTGTCATAGATATCACGAATGCAGGTAGTGGTGCCGGATTAAAAGTCCGGATGAGTAAAATAACCGGCAACGGAAATGGAATTGATGCCGTAACACAGGGCACTGGTATGGCATTGTATGGCAGAAGTGATAATGGAATCGGTGCACGATTTGAAAACACAAATGCCACTAATGCATTTCCGGCACTGTCTCTCGGCAATAACAGTCTGGGAAGCACGATGTATATCAATTCATCTAATACAGGTCAGACTGGGAATGTAGTCGATGTCATAAATAGTGGAACCGGATTTGGACTGGGTGTTTCATCTACGATCGGAACATCAGCTTTGTTTACGGTGCCTAATGTCAATTCAACTAAATCTGATGTGATTGTACAACAGCAAGGTCTCGGACGAGGTGTGGAGATCAATTTATCAAAATCAACAAACGTCAATGCAGGTCTTTATGTCAATACAGTTGGAACGCTCGGTATTGATGGCTTTAGTGCGGCTGCAAGTGGTGTTGCTGTAAGAGGTACAACAGGGCCTTCTGCAAATGGAGGTATCGGTGTGCTTGGACAAGCAGATACAAATGATCCAAATGGAATCGGCGTAAAAGGAATTGCAGGTGGTGGAATTAATGGAGGTGTCGGTGTCCTTGGTATTGGCAATAGTAATAACCCTCAGGCAATTGCTGTAAAAGGAATTGGATATACGCACAATGAAGATGTCGGTGCTGTGACAGGTATCAATATGACTGATGGTGTCGGTGTATATGGAGAATCACAAGGCTTTGATGGAATAGGAGTGGCTGGTACTGTAGGGAATACAGGCAATCATTCTGTAGCTGCCGTATTCACGAATAACTATGCGAATAATAATCGATCTGTGATGGAATTGCATTCCAATGGAAAAGGCTCCAGTATTTTCAGTGACAATACGAACCTGAGTAACGCGGATAAAATCATCCAGGTCCGGAATGCGGGAACAGGCAAGTTCATCAGTCTTGAAACCAATCTTGGAGATGTCGTGACATCAGTAGCGAAAAATGGAAATATAGTTACGGATGGAACGATGACTGTCAAAGGAGATAAAGGGATTGTGAGAAATTCTTCAGGCACACAACTAAGGACAGAAATATTGTCGGCTAGTTTTGCTCCTGGAAGTTTAGGCCATTACAATGAATTTAATTCAGCGTTGCAGTCAAATGTTACTTTTGGGACGCCCTTTTCAACACCTCCTTCAGTGTACATCGGCAATGTGACCAGCGGCAGTATCCAGGGACTCACCATTACGGTAGAAAATGTGACGACTACCGGATGTACGTTATGGTTGGCCAATTATACACCCTATGATTTTACGATTGGGGCTACGTCGTATAAGATTGTTGCGATAGGTGCCGAGTGAGAGCAAGCCGATCAATCGGCAGAAGTGACCGCAGAATAATTACTTACTTTGCCATACGTTCATTTTCAATAGTTTACTGGCATAGCGGGATTCTCTTGCAGCCTAAATCTATTGATGTGAAAGAAAGTGCGGGTGATGAATACCCGCCGGCGAACCATGATAAAAAAATTAATACTTCTCTTATCAGTAGTTTCAGTGGGCATACATACCATGGCGCAAAGCAATATCACGTTCAGGCATCTCAGTACAAACAACGGTCTATCCTATCTCGGCGTGGTGGATATGGTCACTGACAAAAAGGGCAATCTCTGGATTGGTACCGGAAACGGCCTGAATATGTTCAATGGAAAATCAGTGGAGAAGTATTATGCTACCGAATATCCACAATTGCAAAACAGCTATATCGTTCATGTGGCATGTGATAGCAACAACCGGATATGGGTCCTCACTTCAAATGGCAATCTCACCATCGTAGATGAAAAACGGAAGTTTCACAGGGTAGGCTTATATGACCAGAAAAACTTCGTTAAAACAAGATGGATCATCGAAACAGAAAATGGAAATCTCCTTCTCTTCACTTCAAAAGGTCATTATTTCCTGACGCCCGGTACGCCACTCACAGAACTCGATTCTCTTTCGTTCAGCCAATTCACACCATACGAAATAGCCGGTTTTGATTCACTCCAGACAAAGTATTATAAACAGATTTTTCACTATGACGACACCCATTACCTCCTCGTACAGGATGATGGTTTTTATAAAGTCAACTACCGGACAAAAAAAGTCGAAAAAAAATATGTTGTACCGTATTGCAATGCATTGACAAAAATGGATGGGGATGCATTGATGTATTTTGACAAGTCTGACAAAGAAGTCAAAATCGTTGACTTATCCACCGAAGAAATAACATTTCCATTCCGGGATTTAAAAGATCAATTTGGAAAGCCGGTAAATGCAACATTCAATTTCGCTGAAAGAATAAATGCCCATCAATATATTTTAACCACTCAACTCTCCGGCATTTACATTTATGATTACCCTTCCAATAAAATCTATAATCACACACACCACTTCGCAGATGCAACTACCATCAGTGACAATGTAACCTCAACTATTGAAGTCAGTCCTTCTGGTTGGGTGTTCATCACTTGCAATCCGGAAGGGATTAGTTATTACAACAGCAATGAAATCATCGGTAATCAAAATGTATTTATAGATCAGAACGGGAATGGATATGATGGCTATATCGCCGGCATCGCAACAAAGGATAACAACACATTTTACATCGGTACTGCCGTGGGCCTCCTGCAATGGAAAAGGAATACAAATACCACCCAATTCCTAAACTACCATGATGAAAAAGGCGAGCCTTTACCAAGCCCACAGGAAATAGTATCCATCACCATTGACCGTTTTGATCATGTATGGGTGACCACCAATACACAAGGAATAATTGTCCTCGATAAAAACAATAATTTACTCAGGCACATTACCTCAACCGGTAAACCAAATTATGCGATCAAGATGGAGAGGTTATTACGATTGGTTATCGGACCCGATGGTTTTGTGTGGGCGACGGGGAAAAATGGCATATGCAAAATCAACCCTGCTACATTTGAAGTTGATAATCTTAAAAATTCGATTCTTTCAAAATATGATTCCCTGAGCTGTGTGTTACTCCTGTTTACTGACAAGGATAATCTATGGACATCAACTTCTAATGGAGGTGTCACTCATTTTAATCTGGCTACAAATCAAATGAAGAAATACACGACGAAGGATGGATTGTTAAGCAATGGCATTTTCGACCTCGGAGCGGATAGCAGTAAAAATATTTATATAGGTACCCGTATAGGACTAAATATTTTATTTACAGACGGACGAATCAAAACATTAACTCAAAAAGACGGTTTGCTGATCGACAGGGCAGAGGGACTATTGCTGGACAAACACAATCGCATGTGGATAGGCAATGATATCGGCCTGGCTTGTTACACCCCGGAAGATTCGAGTTTAACTACGTTTGATGCGCGACATGGATTAAGCATTTTTGGCTTTAGAGTTGGTTCGTATTTCCAGATTCCGGATGGTGAATTCGTTTTTGGGACCCCGCGCGGTTTACAATATTTCTATCCGGACTCGTTATTTAATAAAAAAATAACCTTAAATGCTTTAATCAATAAGATTGAAACCAAGGATATCGTTTCGCATATCAACGACAATGCCACTTTTAATCTTTCGTCTACGGACAGACAGGTTACCTTTTATTTTAGTTCGATAGAATATTCCCCACATGTGCGAACTTATTATGAATACCAGTTATCCAATATTGATGATAAATGGATAAAAGTGGCCGACCAGAATTCAGTGAAATACAACTCTCTTCCTCCCGGAAAATATGTTTTCAGAGTCAGGATAAGTAATGACAACAAGAATTGGCAAAGCGCAGAAAACGAAGTGACAATCATCATCGCCGCGCCCTTTTATCAGCGATGGTGGTTCAGAATAGTCTCCATCGGCATATTAATCTTCGGCCTATACCGGTTCTTTGTGGGTCTGAATAAAAAACAAAAAATCCGTACTGAAGAACTCGAGACTGAAGCTGTCATTAATTATTTCGCTTCAAGAATAAACAGGCACAAGACCACTGATGAATTACTCTGGGATGTCGTAAAAAATTGCATCAGTAAATTACAATTCGAAGATTGTGTCATTTATCTCCTGGATGCGGAACGCAATGTGCTGGTCCAGAAAGCAGCCTATGGCCCAAAGAGCGGAACAGATTTTACCATTCATCAACCCATAGATATCCCTGTAGGTCAGGGGATCGTAGGCAATGTGGCGATAAGCGGGGAACCCGCACTCATCAATGACACGTCAAAGGATGTCAGGTACATCGTAGATGATCAACAACGACTCTCTGAACTGGCAGTCCCTATCACCATGGATGGCAAAGTCATCGGGGTCATTGATAGCGAAAATCATAAAAAGAATTTCTTTACACAACGCCATCTCAGCATTTTATCCACCATAGCTGTTCTATGCGTCAACCAGATACAACGTAATGATGCTGAAGCGGAAAAACAAAAAGCAAAAATCGAAGTCCTTCAAAACAAACAGAAGGCCGCCGAATCAAGACTGCAAAGCTTACGCCTGCAGATGAATCCCCACTTTCTGTTCAATGCTCTCAATTCGATCCAGCAAATGATCCTGGCGAATGAAGAAATGGTGGCCACAAAATATTTATCCCGGTTTTCAAAGTTATTGCGCTCCATTCTTATCCATAGCGATAAAGAATCTATATCCCTGAAAGAAGAACTTGATATCCTGAAACTCTATGTTGAGCTGGAAGCTGTACGTTTCAAAGATGCATTTACATATGAAATTCATTGTGATGAGGACATCGATACAGATGAAGTGAAAATTCCAACATTGCTGATCCAGCCATTTGTTGAAAATGCGATATGGCATGGATTGATGCACAAAGAAGGGATGCGCAAACTGAAAATATCATTCACAGATGAAGGTGAGTATGTACAATGTATCATCGAAGACAATGGCATAGGCCGCCAGAAAGCACGCGAACTGAAAATCACTTCGGGCCAGGATAAAAAACATACAAGCAAAGGAATCGAAGTTTCACTCGAACGATTGAATGCCATTCAAAAACAAGGTGGCATATCCGGTACGATGGAGATCATCGATCTGAAAGACAAAGATGGCCTGGGCATCGGCACCAGGGTTGAAATAAATCTTCCTATTCAAAATTAATCAACATGTTAAAAGTACTACTGATCGACGATGAGCAACGGGCCACAGATGCGCTGAGACTAATGATCATCAAGACCATCCCTGAAATCACAGATGTGATGGTATGCAATGATGCCCGTCAGGCTGCAGAAAAAATTCATCAATTCCAACCGGGCCTTGTCTTCCTGGATATCCAGATGCCACATCTCAACGGGTTTGAACTTCTTGAAAAAATCCCCAATAAAAATTTCAAGATCATCTTCACCACAGCGTATAATGAATATGCAATACAGGCTATCCGTTACAGTGCTTTCGATTATCTGCTCAAGCCTGTGGATATGGAAGAATTGCAGGCAGCGGTGCATCGGTTCATTGAAGGCCACGAAGATTACAAGCAACAATATGATCTGCTAAAAAATATCATGCACAATATGTCTGCGCCTTCAGCAGAAGACTTCAGGCTGGCATTGCCTACCAAAGAAGGAGTCCATTTTCTACTCCCTCACGAAATCATCAGGTGCGAAGCGCTTGGAAATTATACAAAGTTCTTTGTGACAACGGGAAAGAGTTATCTCATCTCCAGGACACTGGGTGAGTATGATACATTATTAACACCTCAAAATTTCATCCGTACACACAAGAGCCATCTGGTCAACAAAAAATTTATCGCCTTTATTGACCACGATGGATTCGCGGTGTTGAAGGATAATACGAAAGTGGAAGTCAGTCGACGAAGAAAGGAAGAAGTGATGGAAGCGCTGAAATAAATAACGAATAACGAATTTATTGAATTTTTACATAGTAAAAATTCAATAAACCTAATCGTTCGGCGTAGGTTTACCTACGTCGTTGTGTCTGCAAGGCTGTGCCTTGCGTGTCGTATCATGAATCGCAAAACCGAGTTTTGCAGACGCACCGGCGTAAGTGCAACTTACGCTTAACAAATCATTGTTTTTAAAAAACATTGGAATCAATATTTTTTAAAAACCCTCTTAAATCTAAATTCCAATGCTTCGACTTGTGGTGCTTCTATCAACTACGACAGCCACCAACTCTGAGTAGTGTCTCCACCTCCTACTGATTCCGGGTACAGTATTTAGTATTATATTTGAAAACATTCTCTACAAAATCAATAACCAACGATCCGGCATTGTCTTTTCCTTCAAAAATAACAACCTGGTTTTCTACTGTTATCATGATCCTGATGTGCATTTCATCGATCAGTGCATGGTCACAAATATCCGATATCGATAGTCTCTGGACATTACTGAAATCACCTCAGGCCAAACAAATGTCTTTTGAAGATCTGATCACAATCCAGAGAGACTATCCCAACAAGGATAAAGATCTGATCATTGCTTTTGCAGATGAACTCCTGAGCCGAAAAGACCTCATGACAAATGACAGCTTGAAAGCAGTAGCATACTCGGATATCGGTGAAAACTATCGCAATTATGGTAATAACGAAAAAGCAAAATTGTATATCGAAGAAAGCATTGCCACTTTCGCAAAAGTGAAGTATTCACCAAAGACAGGAGAAGCCATCAACCGCCTGGGCATTTATTATGCGAATACAGATGAGGACAGCCTCGCTGCAAATTTCTATATTAAAGCTATTGAGATTGCTGAACAAAATCATGATACCCTGGGCATCATTCGACCGCATGTCGGCCTGGCCGCTCTCTTTATAAAAATGGGCCTGTATGACAAAGCACTTCATTATGCTTTTGAAGGCTTGACCATGTCACAGATCATAGGCAATAACAGACCGATAGCCGCCTTGTCAAATAATATTGCGATTGCCTTTCAAAACCAGGAAAAATATGATTCTGCAATTATCTTTTTTAAAAAGGCTTTAGCCATTAATGCCAAAACGACAAACTACGAAACGATCATTCGTAATCTATCCAATATCGGTACTACCTATTTATACAAACATGAAATTGATTCAGCATCCTTATATATGTCCAGGGCCGAAGAATTATTACCAAAAATTAATGTGCCACGAACATTTGTCTATACCTATGCAGCATTGGCCAGAGTAAGCAATAGTCAACATGCTTATAAAAAGGCTATCGTTTACGCTGATAAAGCGATTTACAATGCCAAAGAAAATGATCTGGAAGGAATTTCTGACGAAGCCTACCTGGCCAAGGTGGAAGCTTACAAAAATTTAAAAATGCCTGACAGTGCATTGGTGGCATTGGAAAATTACTGGTCAATAAAGCAAAAATTTCTGGAGACCACAAGGAATTCATCCATTTCAAAAATCGAACAACAATTCCAACAATACAAAAAGGAAAAAGAAATTGAAATCCAGACCGCCGAAATTAATTTATTAAAAAAGGATCAGGCCCTTGGTGAAACACAACGTAACGGTGCTTTTATCCTTGCTATTTTATTAGCGTTAACGGCTGTTTTATTTTACAATCGTTTCCGCTTAAAGAAAAAAACCTCTGATGCCCTAGCATTAAACAACATTGAAATTGAAAAACAAAAGAAAATGATTGAAACTTCACTTGGTGAAAAAGAAACTTTACTTCGTGAAATTCATCACCGTGTAAAAAACAACCTGCAGATCATCTCCAGCCTGCTCAATATTCAATCCGCACACATCCAGGATGAAAATGTACTCTCTTCGATCCGGGAAGGACAAAGTCGCGTGCAGGCCATGAGCCTGATACACCAAAATCTATATCAGTCCGAACACCTCAACAATGTCAATATTGAAAACTACCTGCAACAATTAGTTTCCTATCTCGGCAGCACATTCGCAGGACAGAACAAGGATGTTTCCGTCACCGTCGATGCAGGTAATATCAATTTTGACATTGATACCGCAATTCCTCTTGGACTCATAGTCAATGAACTTGTCTCCAATGCGTACAAATATGCATTTGACAAGCATAGCAAAGGGACAATACATATTGGCATCAAACCGATCAACGAGATGGAATACGAATTGGAAGTAGCCGACAATGGCAAGGGGTTTGCAGCTGACTTCAATCCTGAACAAGTAAATTCCATTGGATTGAAATTGGTCAAAATATTAAGTCGTCAATTGCGAGGTAGCTTTACATCACACTCGGATCTTGGAGCAATATTTCTTGTGCGATTCAAAGACCTCCGTGCATACCTGGCTGAATAAATAGTATATTCAAACTTATGATCAAAATACTCATTGTTGAAGATGAATTGATTATAGCCGAAGATATGAGCAATATCCTCGAACAAATGGGCTACCAGGTGAACGGTATTGCCATGGATGCAGATGAAGCCATTGCATGTCTTGAAAACGAAAAACCCGATTTGATTTTACTGGACATCAACCTTGGCGGCAAAAAAGACGGCATCGATCTCGCCGCGATCATCAACGAAAAATTTGATGTCCCTTTTATTTTTACCACATCCTATACAGATCCCGCTACAATTGACAGGGCCAAAGTGGTGAAACCTATCAATTATCTTGTCAAGCCCTTCAAACCAGAACAATTATACACAGCAATTGAAATAGCCATGTTTAATCTTGCTAAAAATCCGGAAAAACAAACTACGCCGGACACTGAACATGAAGATGGCCTGATCATCAAAGATGCTTTATTTATAAAAGATAAATACAGATATACAAAACTCAGCCTCAGTGATATTCTCTGGATCAAAGCAGAAGGCAATTATCTTGAAATTCATCTTGCCGAAAGAAAAGAATTAATCCGGAACAGCCTCACTTCTTTTCTCGATCGTCTCAACAAGTCCAATTTTTACCGCACCCATAAATCGTATGCCGTCAATCTTGATTATCTGTCAAGAGTTGAACCTACCGCAGTCTATATTCTGCGAACTGAAATTCCCATATCAAAAAATTATTCCGAAGATTTAATGAAGAGGTTGAATGTGATGTGAGAATTATTTCCGCCTTTTCTGCCCTTTCTGCCTTTCCGCCTTTTTTTATCCCATCCCCATCTGATTTCACCCCAACTCCGGGTCATTTCAAACCAAATTTTTGGTCGTAATCTGTGTATAGACGTGCTTTAGGAACAATTACATCACCCTTTATTAAATCACGGCTATTATGAAGAAGTATTTACTCATTGCACTTAATGTCCTATGCACAGGACTCTTATCTGCCCAAAATGTCGGCATAGGCACGACGAATCCCACTTCAAAACTTGAAGTGATCGGAAATACAAAAACCACTAATCTTCAGCTCACCACAGGGGCTTCAAACCTTCGTATATTAAGAAGTGATGCAGCAGGTAATGGTATCTGGACAACGCTGGACAGTCTTGGTGGTTGGCTGAAAACCGGAAATTCCGGGACAAATGCTGGTCCGAATTTTCTTGGCACCATTGATTCAGTCGATCTTTTATTCAAGACTGACAATTTTGAAACAGCAAGATTTCTGGCGAATCCCATCACAGCTCCGGGTATTGTCACACCAACCGACCGGCTGAGAATCACCAGAACCGGAACTCAGAATGCTAAACATTCCATGTCTGCCGCTTTCCAATTGGGTAGCTATGCTGCAGGAAGTCAATCGCTCACTCAGTTGGATATTGCCTTATCTAATAGCTCAACACCTATACCGGATACCAAAGTCATGACCCTGCTCGGGAGTGGACAGGTTGGGATAGGAAATACTGCACCACATGGTGTTTTACAATTTCCTGCTGGCAATAGTGGACGTAAAATTGTATTATCTGAATCCCATGATAACAACAATCAATTTTTTGGATTTGGTGTAGGTGCTGGAAATATTCTGAAGTATCAGGTAGATTCCACTTCTTCTAATCATGTTTTTTTTGCCGGAGTGGACACATCATCAAGCAATGAATTGATGCGTATCACCGGAACGGGCACGTTAGCACTTGGTACTTCTACGCCAAATGCATCAGCCATCGGTGTATTCAGCAGTACAACCAAAGGCTTACTTATCCCTCGAATGACTACTGATCAGCGGGATGCTATTGTCAGTCCTGCGACTTTCCTGGAAATATTGAATGCAGATGATGGATGTACAGATATCTATAACGGTACTAACTGGATCAAAAACTGTGGGGTACAGGTACTTGACACACTTATTGATGATAATCATCCGCTTCCTAATAGTTGGACCGTCATGGCCAATTTTGGAGGAACTACCCGTAAAGACGCTGTAGGATTTTCAATCGGTACGCTGGGTTATTTAGGAACCGGGGTAAGCGTAACAACTGAAAAAAGTGATTTTTGGGAATACGATAGCGAGACCAATGTATGGACACAGAAAGCCAGTCTCGCTACGCCAAGACACGCCGCAGTTGGTTTTTCTATTGGATCAAAAGGATTTATCGGAACCGGTTTAAATGGACCGACTCCCCTAAGTGATTTTTGGGAATATAATCCTGCAACGAATGCATGGACAGCGAAGGCCAATTTCGGTGGAGGCACCAGAAGTAATGCCATTGGTGTTCGCCTGGGAACAAAAGCATATGTCGGGACTGGCAAGGGTGTCAGTAACATGGATGATTTTTGGGAATATAATCCTACAACGAATGCCTGGACAGCGAAGGCGAATATACCGGGTGGAGTAAGGAACAGTGCAGTTGGATTTGCTGCAAACGGAAATGTCTATGTTGGAACAGGAGTTAATGCAGCTGGTACTGCTTTACAAGACATATACGAATATAATGTTCAATCCAATACGTGGACTCCAAAGGCTGATTTTGGCGGCGGTCTCCGAAGTTCCGCTGTAGGATTTTCAATTGGAACTAAAGGCTATATTGGTACAGGTAGCAATAACAGCAGTGTCCTGCAAAATGATTTCTGGGAATACGATCCTGTATCGAACAGCTGGACAGCGAAAGCAATCTTTTCAGGAGTGGCCCGGAATAATGCAGTAGGATTTTCCATTACCAATAAAGGATACATTGGAACAGGAAGCGGTTCCGGCGGGGATTTAGGAGATTTCCGTGAGTACCTTGATGACAATACCACTGGCCATACCTATGCCCCACTGCCTGTCGCCGGCACCGATATTATCTCAGATGGTGCATGGGCATTGAATGAATCAACCGGCGCCGTGTACAAATGGTCAGCCGGAAATGTAGGTATAGGCAATCAAACACCGAATGGAGCTTTACAATTTGGGAATGGCGCCAATAAACGGAAAATAGTCTTATTTGAAAGAAATGACAATGACCATCAGTTTTGTGGTTTTGGACGTGGCCCAGTGGGGATGTACTATCAGACGGATTCTTCAACGATTAGTCACATATTCAGTGCAGGTTCGACCCCGACTACATCAAATGAATTAATGCGGATTACAGGAACCGGAAACGTGGGCATTGGAAATGCCTCTCCTCTCTTCTCTTTAGTCGTCCAAAATAATTTAATTACCGCCTTCTCTCCTGTTGCGGAAATCGCTACCGGAATACCTGATGAGAATTACAAACTTTTGACTTATAAAGGAGAAACGACTAATGTACTTGGTTCAATCGCTACACAAGTTGGTCTGGCCTATTATAATGGCACCAATCCTGTCAGGCAATCCAGCATCCGTTTCCACCGCGGATCGGCAACTACCTCAGGGGGATTTATGAGTTTTACGACCGGAACGGATGTCGAGCGAATGCGAATTGACAATGTCGGAAACGTGGGTATTGGAAATACCTCTCCTCTTTTCTCTTTGTCGGTTCAAAATAATTTAAATACCGCCTACTCTCCTGTCGCGGAAATTGCTGCCGGTATAACTGATGAGAACTACAAGCTTTTAACTTATAAAGGAGAAACGGCTAATGTAGATGGTTCAATCGCAACACAGATTGGTCTGGCCTATTATAGTGGAGGACCTATCAAGCAATCCAGTATCTGTTTCCACCGAGGATCGACTACTACCACAGGTGGATACATGAGTTTTACAACCGGGACTGATGTCGAGCGAATGCGAATTGACAATACCGGCAATGTAGGAATTGGGACCTCCACTCCAAATGGCCTCTTACAATTTTCCAATCCAAATAATAAACGGAAGGTGGTCTTGTTTGAGAAAGGAGATAACACAAATCAATTTATGGGTTTCGGACGGTCATCCAGTTCACTCACTTACCAGGTTGACACCACTACATCGAGTCATGTATTTCTTGCAGGTGCAAATAGTACTACATCCACTGAACTCATGCGGATTACAGGAACCGGCAGAGTGGGCATAGGCACTTCGGCACCTGATGCCCCACTTCACATCGCTGGCAACAATACGTCTACACCTAATTTGCAGCGAACTTTTTTTGTAAACTCTCAGGGGCCTGTACTTACACAAAATACGGCAGTCACAAACAGTATCTGCGTTCATGGCGAAGGACAATTCTGGGCTGATGGAGGCGCCTTCGTCTCTACGTCAGATAAACGAATTAAAAAGATCACCGGACTCAGCAATTCAGCCCATGATCTTTCGATCTTAAATCAAATTGAAATCACGGATTACCATTATGTCGATACGATCACGAACGGAAAGGTGCCGCAGAAAAAGTTATTGCCCAGCAATTGAAAGAAATTTATCCTTCTGCTGTGGGTCAAAACTCAGGTGTCATCCCAAGTGTATATGCACTGGCTGAAAAACAAACGGCTTCCTCAAATTCGACTGAAATCGTGACTGGTCAGGCACATGGATTTAGCACAGGTGAACAGGTAAAATTAATATTGGAAAATAAAGGTGAACAATTGGTAGATGTGACTGTCATCGACGCCCATACATTCACGGTAAATAAGAGTATCACTGCTAAAATATTTGTCTATGGCAAAAAAGTGGATGATCTGTTGAATGTAGATTATGATGCTATATCCATGCTCAATGTATCTGCCACCCAGGAATTGTCAAAACAAATTGACATCCTGAAAGCTGCGAATAGTAAACTTGTGGCTGATAATGAAACACTAAAAGCAGAAAGCACCAGCACAACTACAACCGTGCAGCTCCTTGAATCCCGTCTTACAGATCTGGAAGCAAAACTGAATTCGCTTTTAACTCCATCTGTTGTACAAAACAATAAATAAGATCATGAAAACAATAACAACCTTATTCATTCCGATGATCTTGTTACTGGCCACACAACTAAGTGCACAGTCAACAAATGAATCTCTGGAAAATAAAATCCAGGATTCCGGCAGTCTTGAAATGATAAAAGCGCAACAAGAGATGGTTAAACAAATGGCAAACGTGCAATTGACATCGATGATCATCAAAGCGGATAACGATCGGTTTGGATACTACATTTTCTGTGATGGACATTTGATGATCAGGCAAAAGACTATACCTGCTGCACCGGGTCTTAATGGTTTTGTCTCCGAAAATGAGGCTCAGAAGGTAGCATCACTTGTGATCAGTAAAATCAAAGCCGGAGAAATGCCACCATCTATTTCACCTGAGGAATTGAAGGAACTCAATATCACCACTGAAGCAGGCCAATAAGATCGCCAAAGCTTAAGACACGTAATTCATTCTTTTTTAAATAGCCTTTTTAGTTGGCTGGCTCTGCCAGCCAACTAACCACAGGTATCCTTTCAAATACGACATTACCATGCAAGCAATAAAACTTCAACCACAACCTATCCTGAGGGTTATAAAAAATACACCTTCAATCCTAAACGCAAGACCAATTCTGCAACTGAATAAACTTGCTGTGGCTACTGTTGACATCACCACATTTATTCCATTTGAAGAGATTTTGTATTGCAAGTCAGAAAGCAACTATACCCTGATCTATCTGCGCTCAGACAAAAGTCAGTTAATATCCAAAACACTAAAATCAGTGGAAGATAAATTGCCATCGTCTACATTTCTGCGTATTCACAAATCCTATTTGATCAATGTCACTGCTATCACAGCCTTCAACAGGAGGACCGGTGAAATTGAAATCAATCATAGTCAATTATGCCCGATCGCGAGACATAAACGAAAGGAGGTTTATTCGATGTTGGTTTAGAAGCAATTTGCAATTAGCTATTAACAATTAGTAAATATTTTAATATACTGATAATCGTTCGGCATCGGTTGACCGACGTCGTGGTGTCTGCAAGGCTGTGCCTTGCTATCTTAATCTTGAATCGCAAAACAGAATTTTGCTAACGCTCAGACGTAGGCACAGCCTACGCCTAACAATATCCAAAATGTAGAGACGCGATAAATCGCGTCTCTACAACCAAATTATTCGTACAAATATGCATTACAAGTCCGGTATCCGGCATCTTTTATCCGGCATCAACATCAACAGTGAATCGTCACTCGTTATTCGTTATTCGTTATTCGTTATTCCCTACGGTTCCTGCGGCTCCGCAAAAATAAAATCATCCATTACGGATACATCCACACCATTACCATCATCCGGACCGAGCTGAGAATTGCCATACGTGATACGGATATGATGAATAATCGGCTTGTCATAATACACAGCAAGAAAAACAAAACCGTTGTTCAACATTGGCGTCGAATAACTGCCGATGGAATGATCATCCTTATCAAAAAATTCAAAGGCGCCGCTTTCCGGCAGATCAACATCGATGTAGACAGCGCCAAATCCCCGCACTACAGCAGGTGCCTGTGAGCCCGGAACATAGAAATAGATATCAGCGATGTTACTTCCCAATGGAGAAAAAACACGCTCACCACTGAAAGGCGGAAATATTGTCGTGTATTGCGGATTGATATTACCAAAAGAAGTTGGCGTACTCGTGGGATTACTGTTATCTGCACTGACGATCAAACCCATACCCGGTGTGGAGAATTCGATTCCGCGGGTCTGTCCTTGTGCAGGATCATTGAAAAAATCCGAGAGATATCCATTCGGCTGAGCCTGATTATCCGGAATTCCATCCCAGTTGATTTCACGTCGTCCGGTCGCTTGTGAACCCTGTACTACACCATTATTCGCTCCGCCAATCAATGTGCGAAATTCATCAATGGCTCCCTGTACATTGCCGGAAGCGGTGATGATTTTTGGATTGTTTTCATCCTTGCTGCATGCGGATTGAAGGAGTAGAAGTATAGCAAAAATGCAAATCCGAAAGAGATTGATTTTCATGATTTTAATTGAATTTATGGATTAGATAATTAATTATGATTGTCGTTATTCTTTCCGATGCCGGATAAGGGGATGCCCGATACCGGATTCTGGATGCAATAAGGACTTAGAGATGCAATTGTGTTATGCGTCCGGTATCCGGCATCCATTTATCCGGTATCCATTTATCATCATGTTATTCATGCTTCATACCCTGCTCTAATGCAACTAGTCGTGTTTCCAGGTTTTGATTTGTATTTCTTAATTCCTGAATTTCTGCTTGTTGTTCCTGCACAGCCTTTACTAATAAAGGAACAAATGATTCGTAGGAGAGCGAATAGTTGTCAATCGTACTTTCCGGGACATGCAGACCACTGAATGAATAATTAATATCGTGACAGGCCTGTTCTACTTCCTGTGCCAGAAAACCGGTCTGTTGTTTTTCTTCTGCTCTGTATTTATCTGATTCCTGCAATTTCTTTTGACGAATACTGTCAGGCATATTTTGCATGATATGTTGGTCATACTTGCGTGTGTCAAATTGATAATTGACAGGCCGGAGTTTTGTGATAAGGGAAAGACCCGGTACATGTTGATCAGAAATATTGTATTTAAACCTGGCATCGGATGGGAACGAATAGGCTACCTGCCCTTCAATGACAGTAATCGTTGAGTTACCTAGTCGAATTTTATTTGAGGCATTACAACTTGCAGAATTTCCGATTGACGAACTATTATTTACACCTATAATATCCGAGTTAATACCTATCGCGGTGTTGTTATCCCCGGAATTATTACTGTCTCCTGCACTTCTGCCAATGAATGTGTTACCTAATCCATCCGTATTCCCTCCACCTGCATCTACGCCAAAGAATGTATTATTGTTTGCGATATTTACATCGCCTGCCCGGACACCCACAAATGTATTTGTGGCACCGATCAGATTTCCGCCTCCCGCGTCTTTACCAATAAATGTATTTTCACTTGCAGATGTATTGACATCACCTGCACTCATGCCAAGGAATGTATTACTTGTGCCTGTAGTATTTGCTCCACCGGCATCCTTACCCATAAACGTATTGTCATTCGCGCTCGTATTAGCATCCCCTGCTCCCTGGCCAACAAATGTGTTTGATCTTCCTGCTGTGTTTGACCCTCCTGCGTCCTTTCCAATGAATGTATTGGAACTTGCATTGATATCAGAGTTGACATCACCTGCTCCCTGTCCGACAAATGTATTTGAAGAAGCGCTGGTGTTGGCTGCCCCTGCATCCGTTCCAATAAATGTATTGTTGTTGCCAAAATCTGAACTGAGTCCTGCTCCCTTACCTACAAATGTATTGGATGCACCGCTTTGATTAGCTCCTCCTGCATCTGTACCAACAAATGTATTGTTGCTTGCCTGATTGATATCGCCGGCACCCTGACCTAAAAAAGTATTTGCTACACCTATTGTATTTGCAGCTCCCGCATTCTGACCAACATATGTATTTGTCGAACCACTTGTATTCGCAAGCCCTGCATCTTGTCCAATAAATGTATTGTTGCTGGCTGTATTATTAGTACCTGATCCCTGACCTATAAATGTATTTGAAGCTCCGGTCAGATTTACTAACCCTGCATCCTTGCCGATAAACGTATTTCCCGCTCCGGATGTATTAGCACCTCCGGCATCCTTACCTATGAATGTATTATCATTTGATGAAGTATTGGCATCACCCGCTCCATTCCCTACAAATGTATTGGATCCTCCAAGCACATTAACTAAGCCGGCATCCATACCTATAAAAGTATTTCCTGTTCCCGAAGTATTCGCCCCTCCGGCATCTTTCCCGATGAATGTATTATTACTGGCTGTATTGACATCCCCTGCACCTTGTCCTATAAACGTATTTGCAGCACCTGTGGCATTAGTACCTCCGGCATCTTTACCGATAAACGTGTTATTACTGGCAGAAATATTCGCATCACCGGCACCCTGGCCAACAAATGTGTTCGAAGTCCCTGATGTATTTGCCCCACCCGCATCTTTTCCAATGAATGTATTATTGTCAGCCGTATTTATATCTCCTGATCCTGTTCCCATGAATGTATTCGCTGTACCTGATGTATTAGCCCCTCCTGCATCTTTACCGATAAAAGTATTATCGCTTCCGATTGTAGTAGCCCCTCCTGCATCCTTACCCAGAAATGTATTATTGCTGGCAGAAAGATTGACATCACCTGCGCCTTGTCCGACAAATGTATTGGCGGTGCCAGTTGAATTTACACTACCTGCATCTTTACCGAGAAAAGTATTATTGCTTGCCGTATTGGACAATCCTGCTGCATGACCAACAAAAGTATTTGAACCTCCGGTGGCATTCTGCAAGCCGGCATCCTTGCCAATAAATGTATTGCCAGTCCCCGCTGCATTGGCACCCCCTGCATCTTTACCGATGAATGTATTATTGTCAGCTGTATTGACATCACCTGCTCCCATCCCAACAAAAGTATTTGCAGTCCCGGTCGCATTTGATCCTCCGGCATCTTTGCCTATAAACGTATTGTTGTCAGCAGTATTCACATCACCTGCTCCTTGTCCGACAAATGTATTTGAAACACCTGTCGAATTACCACCACCCGCATCTTTTCCAAGAAAAGTATTGTTGCTCGCTGAAGTATTCGCATCGCCGGCACCCTGACCAAGAAATGTATTGTTGCTGCCACTTGAATTAAAAGCTCCGGTACTCTTACCGATGAATGTATTTGCCGTTCCTGTCAAATTTGCAGTACCTGCATCTTTCCCAATAAAGGTATTATCGTTTGAAATATTTGTTGCACCGGCACCCTGACCGACGAAGGTATTTGCAGTACCTACAGTATTTGATCCGCCTGCATCTTTTCCTACAAAAGTGTTTTCACTTCCGGTATTGACATCACCTGCACCCTGACCTACAAACGTATTTGAAGTGCCTGAAATATTCGCGCCTCCGGCATCAGTTCCAATAAATGTATTGTTACTTGAAGTATTCAGATCACCTGCTCCCTGGCCAACAAATGTGTTTGACATTCCGGTTGCATTTGATGCTCCGGCATCTTTTCCAATGAATGTATTGAAGGCCGCAGTGGTATTGGAGCTACCGGCACCCTTGCCTACAAATGTATTGAAGCCACCAAAGGTGTTAATCTTACCGGCTTCGAAACCCAGAAATGTATTACCATTGGCCATTGACAATTCGCCGGCTTTAAATCCTACACATACATTTCCAGTCCCGCCATCATTAGATTTACCAGCCAACGAACCAATAAATGTATTGCCCGTTGAAATACTTAACTTACCTGCCTCCTCACCGACAAATGTATTTGATGCTCCATCAACATTTGTAATGCCTGCATCTCTGCCAATAAAAGTATTTGATGTCCCTGTTGTATTTGCACCACCTGCATCTTTACCGAGAAATGTATTATCATTTGCCGTGTTGACGACTCCTGCGCCCTGACCTACAAATGTATTTGCAGTGCCTGTTACGTTGGCAGATCCGGCATTAAAACCAAGAAAAGTATTATTGTCAGCTGTAGTATTTATTATACCTGAAGATCGCCCAAGAAAGGTGTTACCGGTACCGGTTGTATTAGCTTTACCTGCTTCAGTTCCGACAAATGTATTTCCATTGGCCGTGATGTTTGACAATCCTGATCCTTTGCCAAGAAATGTATTTGATGTCCCGGTGGTGTTCGATACACCAGCCTGTACACCTATAAAAGTATTATCACTTGCTGATGTGTTGGCCAGACCTGCTCCCTGACCCACAAAAGTATTTGCAGCTCCAAAAGTATTAGAACTTCCTGCATCACTACCAATAAAAGTATTGTTGTTTGCCGTGGTATTTGCATCTCCTGCATTTTTTCCTATAAATGTATTTTCACCGCCAAGAATGTTTGCAGAACCTGCATCTATACCCATAAATGTATTTCCGGATGCAGTAGTTGTATTGACACCTGCGCCTCTTCCAACAAATGTATTGGACGACCCCGTTGTATTTTGTTGCCCTGCATCCTTGCCTACAAAAGTATTCCCCACTGCTGTTGTAGAAGAAATACCGGCCGATGCACCGATATAGGTATTCTGTGCACCAATTGTATTAGCGTTACCTGCTCCTTTGCCAACAAATGTATTGAGCACACCAGTTGTATTTTGAACGCCTGTTAATCTGCCAATAAAAGTATTATCATTTCCGGTGGTATTACTGCCACCTGAATTCTGTCCGACAAAAGTGTTACCACTACCTGTCTGATTTGCCACGCCTGCATTGTAGCCTAAAAAAGTATTGTTGCTCCCGGTTGTACTGGCAAGACCAGTCAAATGCCCCAGGAAAGTATTAAAGGCTCCGCTGGTATTGTTTAAACCTGATTCATACCCTATAAATACACTTTCATTTGCGATACCTATATTATTCATTCCGGCATTCTCGCCAATGAAAACACTTTGTCCTGGACTTTTAAGATGAAAAGTCTTACCATCTAATAACCCGATTTCATAACCGGCTGAAGTAAACCGGATCTTGTCTTCATTCGGATTTTTTTCTACTTCTACTTTGGTATTATTATCGGCATCCGATATTTCTTTAATGTTGCCGGCGACCATCGCGATCCATGCTGAGCCATTCCAATAATTGTAAGCGTTAGTAGTGGTATTAAAAATCATCAGACTGCTTGACGGCGACGCTATTAAATCACGTTCGCCGGTGGTCATCCGCGGAATGAGCAGACCTGACGTAGTCGATCTGATCTCAAGCACTGCGGTTGGGTCAGGCGTTCCTGCACTTCCACTGATCAGTACCTGACTTTTCACTACAGCAGGAAAGACACAAAGAATCAAAAAAAGAAGTGGGATAAATAGACCAAAATTTTTCATTGTTAACGTTTTTTTACTGTATACTATTTAAAATAACCAACGAAGCAAAGGATGATATGACTTGTTATTTTTTGTCATACTCATGGTTATTAATTTCACGAAACAAAAGTATAGGCCTGTCAGGATTGGATCAGTACCACTAAATCAATGATAAAGACCATTGGAAAAAAGGTAAATGGTTGTAGGTTGAAAGAAGTTGGACAGGGTATTGGTTATAAGGCATTGGTTTACTTATGACAAACTACCTGTAACCTGTCCATTTTCCAAAAACCTTCAACTAACAACTATTTTGTTCTGATGCGTCTACAAAACTCCGTTTTGCGAAACAATACCTACATTTGAATTCCGATCATTCTATTATGTCAAACAAAGTCCTCAGTTATACATTTCTGATTTTCCAGACCTTATTAATTACCAAACCTATGTCTTCCCAAACCCTCGATGGCGATTACAATCTCCACATGCATGAAATGGCTTCCGGTTTCCGGTTTACTCCTGATGGAAAATTTCAATTCTATTTCAGCTACGGAGCTGTCGATCGTGAGGCTACCGGAACGTATGTCGTCGAAGGCGATACACTTAAATTGAAAAGCGATAAAGAACCGGGAAAGGATTTTCCGATCAAATCTCAAAGCAAAAAAGGAAAAGGCTATTCTATCCAGGTGACAGACGCTAATGCTTATTTGCTCAAATATGTCAGGTGTATATACTTCATCGGTGAAAAACAATACGAAGCCGAAACGGATGATAAGGGGTTAATACATATTGATGAACCGAAATGCGATAAAATATACCTGCAACATCAGTTATTTCCGGATATAGCCTGCCTTATCAAGGACGAAGACAACGTGAACAATTATTTTGAAGTATCACTTTCCCCCACTCTTCAACAGGTCTCCTTCAAAGGAATTGATTTCGTCATCAAAGGCGATGAACTGACCTGTCTTCCGAATTACTTCATGCCGTATGATAACATTCGCTATACAAAAGAATAAACCCATAAGGAGTAACGAATAACGAGTATCGAGTATCGAGTATCGAGAAACAATTATCGAGAAACGATTTTTGCTTATACAAATTGACAATTAATCTTAATTTATCTTAAATTTTCTGAGTTTATCCGCGTCCTCTTTTTTTTATTTCCCTAAGAACACTCGAACGTCTTTCTATTTTATTACGCATTTCGAAAGTGTTTACGAATACAAATCATGACTAATCATGATGATCATGATCATGCTTCGACCTGCCATACTCATCCATTTGCTACAGCTCAGCAACCGTCTGCGTTCTAAATTTCAGTCTTCACAGCCTCTTTATCCCTATCTTTGCTGCGATCAACATATTGTATAGATGTTAAAGGCCTTTTTTATTTTTTCCATTTTACATACGCCCTGGCACTGGGCATTTTCCGGTGTCATGATTGCGCTGGTTATGTTTCTTTTATTGTATTCAGGCCGGACATTTGGTGTCTCTTCATCATTTGATGCACTTTGTACGCTGGCCGGTGCAGGAAAAAAAGTAAAATATTTTGAAGGTGACTGGAGACCAAAAGCATGGATGCTTGTTTTTTTATTAGGAACAGTAGGTGGCGCTGCTATCGCTACCATCTGGATGCAAAGTCCCCAACCTGTACAGATCTCACAGGCTACGCGTGATGATCTTTCATCTTTAGGTATTCACGCACCCACTACACTGGAAGAAGGTCGTGGATATGCACCTGAAGAAATATTCACTTTTCGAAGTCTTCTGACATTAAGAGGATTTATACTACTTATCGTCGGTGGTTTCGTTATCGGCTTTGGCACTCGCTGGGCAGGCGGATGTACATCAGGTCATGCGATCAGCGGATTGTCAAATCTTCAATTGCCTTCATTGATCGCCGTGATTGGATTTTTTATCGGGGGACTGGTGATGACACATCTGTTGCTTCCGATAATTCTGAAACTATAAACAGTTACCCACATCACTAGGGAAAAAGAGGACGCAGATCTATTAAGAAAAATGAAGATAATTTATGATTTGGTTTTCTAAATATTACAACCCAATATTTTATCACATCACCACATTATCACATTACCACATTATCACATTATCACATCACCAGATAAAATGACAACTCACGACTCACGTCTCACGCTTCACGGTTTGATAAAGTTTTTTCTTATCGGCATCCTCTTCGGCATTATCATGACGAAATCGGAAGCTGTGTCCTGGTTTAGGATTCAGGAAATGTTCAGGTTTCAAAGCTTTCATATGTATGGCATCATAGGTACAGCAGTCGTGGTCGGAGCAATTGGAGTCCTGGTCATAAAACGCAGAGGTTTAAAATCGTTTGACGGCACACCCATGGATTTCACACCTAAGCGCATGGAAATTCCGAGGCTATTATTTGGAGGTACTTTATTTGGTTTAGGTTGGGCAATGACCGGTGCATGCCCCGGACCTTTGTATGCGTTGCTGGGTCAAGGCGTGTGGGTTGTGAGCATTGTGTTGCTCAGCGGATTGTTTGGCGCATTTATGTATGGCGTACTTAAACCGAGACTACCGCATTGACGATTTACGAGTAACGAATAACGAATAACGAATATCAAGTAACGAGTAACGAATATCGAGTAACGAGTAGCTGGAATGAGTAGCAAGTGGTGGAAACGAATTATTAATTCTATTTTGCATCTTTAAAAATCGTCACTTGTTATTCGTCACTCGTTATTCGTTAATCGTCAATGGCCTTTCCTGTCTGGATTAAAAACTATCAACGCGGTGATTTCAAACCAGACCTCATTGCGGGGTTGACTGTCGGCGTCATGCTCATACCTCAGGCAATGGCATACGCAATGCTGGCAGGACTTCCGCCTATCTATGGGTTGTATGCTTCAACAGTTCCTTTGATTATTTATGCTTTGTTTGGGACATCAAGACATTTATCTGTCGGGCCTGTTGCTATTGATCCTATTCTTATAGTTGCAGGGATCAGTGCATTTGCATTAGCAGGGAGTGATGACTATATCAGTCTTACGATCACATTAGCCTTAATGGTTGGCTTTATACAATTTAGTCTCGGTGTGCTCAAATTAGGATTCCTGGTCAATTTTCTTTCCCATCCGGTGATTACAGGTTTTACATCTGCAGCCGCTATTATTATAGGACTGAGCCAACTCAAGAATTTATTAAGCATTGATATTACCAGTAATCAGTATCTCCAGGATATCATAGCCTCATTAATTCAGCAATCACCAAATATACATTGGCTGACATTTCTTATCGGGGCCATTGTAATTTTATTCCTGATCCTCTTCAAACGGTTTTTTCCAAAATTCCCTGCTGCATTATTTATGCTGGTGATGTCTATCCTGGCTGTGAGTATATTCCATCTGGAGGCGTATGGTGTAAAGATTATTGGAGAAATACCTGGAGGGTTGCCCAGACCAGGGCTTCCATTCGTTGATCTTGCTACATACAAAAAATTGCTTCCTACAGCTTTTGCTTTAGCATTGTTGAGTTTTATGGAAAGTACCGCCATCGCCAGGGCACTGCAGGCAAAACATAAAACGTATAAAATCATTCCGAATAAAGAACTGATGGCACTTGGCCTGGCTAATATGCTTGGATCAATTTTCAAATCATTCCCTGTATCGGGCGGCTTCTCCAGGTCTACACTCAATGAGCAATCGGGTGCAAGGACAAATCTATCATCCATCATCAGTGCATGCGTGATCATTCTGACATTACTTTTCCTTACACCTCTCTTCTATTATTTACCCAGAGTGATTCTCGCAAGTATTATCATTGTTGCTGTATCACGATTGATCAATTTTAAAGAAGCAAAAAATCTATGGCACATCGACTGGAAAGATTTCCTGATGATGTTGGTTACATTCCTCGGGACATTATTTCTGGGCATTGGTGAAGGCATCGGCATCGGTGTGGCACTTTCACTCGCCTGGATTGTCTTTGAAGCTTCTTATCCACATTATGCCGAACTGGGACGAATACCGGGCACACAAACTTTTCGAAATGTGAAACGATACAATGACGTGGAGATTGCCAGCGATGTACTGATATTCAGGTTTGATGCGCCACTCTTCTTTGCCAATATTGATCGTTTCCGTGAATTATTGTTGTCCTCCAAGGCTCATCGTAAGGAGAAGATTAACACGATCATCATTGATATGGAAAGCAATAACACAGTGGATAGTTCTGCTCTCGTCGTCCTTTCAGATATGTGGGAAGAATTAAAAAAAGAAAACATCCGTCTGATGTTTACCGAAGTCAAAGGACCTGTACGAGATAAATTCCTGAAGTCCGGTCTGACCCTGAAAATCGGTGAAGAAAATTTCTTCATGGAAATTGACGATGCATTGAATGCTTTGACGAATCGTTTCGACTCCGCACCTTGACGTTTCGTTTCGACTCCGCTCAACGACCGTCAGTGTTCTACCAAAAAATGTTTCGGCTTCGCTCAACATGAATGCCACACTGTCTTTTACTTTTCAATTTTCCCTTTTTACTTCTTCTTCTTAATTCCAAATTCATTATTCTCTATTCAAGATTCCCTTTTACCCCTTCGGCCTTTTCCGCCTTTTCTGCCTCTTCTGTCTCTTCCGTCTATGTAAACCTTCTTCTTATCTTTGTGTTTTACGGGATTCCTTACCTCATTTCCTTATGAAAACGATTGAACAGATATATACCGGCTGCCTTGCTCAGGGTGCTTATTTTATTGAGTCAGAGGGCGAAGCGGCTGTAATTGACCCCCTTAGAGAAACACTGCCTTACATCCGGAGGGCTGCAGAAAGAGGCGTCAAAATCAAATACATATTTGAGACTCATTTTCACGCCGATTTCGTGAGCGGCCATGTCGACCTGGCGCATAAAACTGGTGCTACAATCGTCTACGGACCGTCTGCTGTAACCTCTTTTGAAAGTCATACCGCAACAGATGGAGAAGTATTTAACATCGGTAAAATAAAAATCAAAGTACTGCACACGCCCGGTCATACACCTGAGAGCACTACGTATCTTCTGATCAATGACAAGGGAATAGAAGAAGCGATTTTCACAGGTGATACATTATTTATTGGTGATGTTGGCAGACCTGATCTTGCGCAGAAAGCAACAAATCTGACACAGGAAGATCTTGCAGGGTGCTTGTTTGACAGTCTTCGTTCAAAAATATTTCCACTACCGGATGATATCATTGTTTATCCTGCTCATGGCGCCGGTTCAGCATGTGGTAAAAACATGAGCACCGAGACATGGGACACGCTAGGTAATCAAAAGAAAACGAATTATGCCATGAGGGCGAACATGACACGCGACGAATTTATACGCGAAGTCACGGACGGCCTGCTTCCTCCCCCACAATATTTCGCCAAAAACGCGAAGATGAATAAAGAAGGCTACAATGAGTTTGACAAAGTCATGGCAGCCGGTTCAAAAGCACTTTCAGTCAATGAATTCGAAGTACTTGGTGAAGAAGATGATGTATTGATACTGGATGTACGACATCAGAAAGATTTCGTTCATGGTCATATTCCCGGTTCAATATTTATCGGATTGAATGGATCGTTTGCACCCTGGGTCGGCGCGATGATTCCGGATATTAATCAAAAAATAATTCTGATCACGCCCGATGGACTTGAAGAAGAAACGGTGATGCGTCTGGCCCGTGTAGGATATGATCATGCCCTTGGCTATCTCAAAGGTGGAATCAATGCATGGCGTGATGCAGGCAAATCAGTAGTGGAGATAAAGTCAATCGATGTCGGTGAATTTAAAAATCAATATGAACATAATCCCGACATCTCTATCCTTGATGTACGGAAACCTGATGAATGGGAAAAATCACATATCTCCACAGCACAGCATTTCCCTCTTGATTTTATCAATGAACATATGACCGAAATCTTACCGGGCAATACTTATTATTTGCATTGCCGCAGTGGCTATCGTTCAACTGTTGCTTCATCTATATTGAAAGCACGTGGCTATCACAACTTAGTAGATGTCATCGGTGCCTTCGATGATATCAAAGCCAGTGTATTTCCGATCGAAGGAAATTGTGAATCATTATTGAATCCGAGCGAGACGGCGGAGGATATGCTGGAGAAGGATTGAAAAATAACTCTAAATTATTTATTTCCCTATCTATCTTTACCCAGTCGAAAAGATTTCCATTTAAAATCAGGACAATAAATATTCCATATAATTCTCTTTGTTCATTACATACATACCTTTAGGACCATACTCCTTTGTGAAGGTAGATGAGAAAGAAACCTTTGTCCTGGCATTCCATTTACATTCAAAAGCAGTGAGCTCTCCATTCACTTCTTCTATGTAATCAATCTCCTGTTGTTGTTTGGTGCGCCAAAAATATGACTTTACTTCTGTGCGGTTAAAGTGATGCATTTTAATGCGTTCACTAATACAGAAATTTTCCCAAAGGGCGCCGACATCCGTTCTTAACTCAATGGGTTGATAGTTTCCAAGGATCGCATTACGTACACCATTGTCAAAAAAATAGATCTTGATGCTCTTCTTCAACTCATTTCTGAGGTTCCTGCTGAATGACTTAAGTCTGAATATGATATAACTTTTTTCCAGAAGATCAATATATCGCCTTATCGTTTCGCTATCAATAGCCAGAAGATTTGATAATTCATTGTAAGAGACTTCATTTCCTATCTGCCTGGCTATAGCCTCAAGAAGATTTGGAAGAAGGTCTGGTCTTCTAATGTCCTGGTAAGTGAATATATCCTTGTACAAGTTACCCGAAGCAATTTCTGAAAGTCGATCTTTTGCTTCACCCGGATGCAAAACCACATCGGGATAAAAGCCATAAATTAATCTTTGTTCCAATTGCCTTCCTTCCTCAAGCTTATTGGAATGATTAACTAGTTCCTGTGTAGAAAATGGAAGCAGTAAAAATTCAAATTTGCGCCCTGTGAGCGGTTCATTCATTGTATTCGCCAGTTCTAAGGCTGATGAACCAGAAAGAATAAGCTGTACTTTTTTTATCTTATCAATAATGAGCTTAGCTGTCAGTCCTATATTTTTTATTCTTTGAGCTTCATCTATAGCTACGAGCTGATGATCACCAATCAGATTTTTGATCTCTGAAGAAGTTGGTTCTGAAAGTCTCTTTCTGATATCAGGCTCATCACAATCCAGATAGATTGAATTGGGCGACTTGCTAAGCAATGCATTAAGCAGCGTCGTCTTCCCTACTTGTCTTGGACCAAGCAGAATTATACCCTTCCCCTTATCGAGTTTTTGCTCAATCAGACCTAATATCAATCTCTGGATCATTTTGTAAAAATATGACTTTTCCGGGATATAATCGGAAATAGTTATAACTTTTAGCGATTATATCCCAAAAAAGTATTTTTTTTTCTCATTTCTGTAGTGAGTTGCTTTTAATTGTTCCTGACCATTGAAACACTATCTCATTGACAATACGCATATCTCGTTTTTAGTTAAATGGTATTTAGAATCCAACGACAGTACCATGAAGTCATTTGTATTTCCATTATTTTTTATTGCCACTCATATTAGTTACAGCCAAAGCCCATTATTGGGGGAATGGTGCCTTGCTAACAATTGCAATTCTAAACTCATTTTTCACTCAGATAGAACATTTGAACTCGGTATAAATGGCTCAATCATCAAGGCATTGGGCTATGAAGAATTGAAGTATGGCGAAGAAAAAATAGACAATGAAAATTGGATCAGATAAAGGAAATATAACTCCTGCAAATGCAAATATTGACATAAATAAAAAATATGCTGAAGTTATAGGTTTCAACCAGACATCACGAGAAGACCTTGAATCCAGATTTGGAATTACAGACAAAATCAGAGATGTCCTTTTGATCAAAATAGCAGAGTTCGATGAACTAATTCCAAAAAGATAAACTTTCCTGCCACTGCCACTGCCACTGCCACTGCCACTGCCACTGCCACTGCTACTGCCACTGCTACTGCTACTGCTACTCTTAAGAAAGCCCCATCTTCTGTATAAAATCACTCATAAACGTCCGCTTCGGATCCAACTGATTCCGAACATCAACCCATGTCTGCCATTTTGGATAATGGTCTTTTATAAACTGCGTGTTGAGGTATAATTTACTATTCACTTTACCCCAGTGTGGAATACCTCCCATATTCATCATGATCGTCTGATAACTGTCCAGCAATTCAAAATCACCGATTGTCGTATTCAATGTCGGAACATCAATATACATCGTCGGCCTTCCAAACGCAGAAGATAATAACGCTTTCGAAGGCATGACAAAGCGAAGCGAGATATGCGATGGTTGATATACATCTGAATATGTCGCATTGTGAACTGTATTGGCAAATATTTTTTCAAACACTTCAATAACTTTATTTGTATCCGCTTCGAATGCAAATTCAGAACTGATCCCATATCTCAGTACAGCGGATCCAAATTGATATAACACTTTAAAATTCTTATCTGTGTACTTAATCACTTTAGAAAACTTTAGCGCCAATTGAATTCTCCTGGCCGTATTCTTTGGTTTTCGGTTAGCCAGTTTCACGGTGTTCTCGATGAGTGGCTCCAGATTTCCCATGAATCCGCTTAAAAAATTTCTTCCTCCTGAATGAGATCCATCCGGCAATACATTCTGAACGACGACAGAAGCAAGATTATCACCTTTGATGACATACGGATTTATCCGCAACGCCACAAAATCATTATCCTGCACCATCTGCATAAATGATCCGTTGTGCATTTCAACTTTGAGCTTTGACCATGGAATCAAATATCTCCGCTCTTTGATATAATAACTTGTACGCACTTCAAAGACCAATTGATACACAATCCCCATGCCACCAAAACTCAATACGGTAGCATAAAATATTTCATCATTTTGTATCAGTTCAATTTGACTATTTGACTGATGAAATACAGGATCTGTGATTCCATCTGCAGGCTCGATCTGTATCAGCTTTCCACCGGTACCCACAATCCTCACTGACCTGACCATATCAGGAAAAGCAGGACGCTTGATCCCTGTCCCGTGTGTCCCTGTCATCAATGCACCTGACACCGTCTGAAAATCCACAGCTCCCATATTTTCCAAAGCCAATCCCATCTTATCCAGCAACCTGTTCAATCTGCGAATCGTAATCCCGGCATCCGCCATCACAAAATGCCTGTTTTGCACACCTGTCTTCACCCATGGCGATTCATAAATACCCGCGTCACGGAGAAGTTTCATGTCCATTAAAAAATCATTGCCCTTTGCCACCTCCGAAAATGAGTGTCCTGAGCCAACTGCACGAACACGCAGGTTGTTCCTTTCTGCTTCGTTGACAATTTCAATGATATCCTCCTTATTCTGCGGATAAAAAAAACGAAGTGGTTCGCAGATGACATTATTTGTAGCATTGTGCCATGTGTGGCGCGTCCTTGAGATATCAGACAATCTTTGAAGCATGATCAGGGAAATTTTTATTAAGCTATGTTTTACTAAAATACATTTCCGGATGATGCCGGATCGATAGCCATTCAATAGAAAGAGCTGTAATGATATTGAGCATCAGGCCGGGAATGATACTTCCTGTATCCAGGACCATATAACAAGCCAGGGCTCCATAAAAAATAGAAAAGAAAGAAACACGATTGCGCTTAAAATAATGAGTCAACGCGTACATCCCCGTGCAAGCCAGAATCGCCAATGCATCAGGAAGATGAAAACGCAGCGACTGGAATAAAAGTCCCCTGTAGAAAAACTCGTAAGCAACGAGATAAAGTATCCACCAAATGGCACTCCACACAAATATCCCGGGTCTCCAGAATCGTATACGCACTTCAGGAAATTGCTCAAGACTCGAAGATTTTTTTGTCGAGATAAAATTGACAATTAATACAATGGGAACTATACCTAATAGCCATAAACTCACTTTATGATTCCAATGAAAATAAATATTCAAATCAGAAAGTAATGGCCTGTTCAACAACCCTGTGCATTTAATGATGTACAATGGTATCAATCCATAGATGACAGCGCCAAGAATCCGCCGTCTGAAAATCCGACTTACATAAGGTGGATTAGCATCATACAGCACCTGGAAACGGACAGGCAATAACAACGATGTCGACAGCATGTACCAAATGATAAATCCAAGTGATGCTGTCAGAAGTGTGAGGATTAAAAATTTATCTTCCATTGATAATAATTAGATAATGAAAGGAATAAAACTGTTCTAATTTATGGATTTTATTTTCCCTATTCTGAAGATTTCTATTCAACCCTTTTCGGGTTGTAAATACTCCTTTTCACAATTTTCCGTGGATTGCACCTACAGATAGAAAGAATCTGTTAATCTCAGCCCTGAAAGGTTTGAATGTGTCTGTAGGCATCTGAAATCACCTGCCACATATTCCCATCTTTTTCAATACTTTTAAACCTCTAACGCTCATCCAAAAAAGTATCTCAATGAAATTGTCCCTCTTCTCCTTTATAAGCACGACTATTTTGCTCTTTACGCTCCATCCTGCCCAGGCCCAATGGAGCAGACAATATCCCCTGCCCAAGCTCGAAGATGTCCTGGATATTGATGTCAGCGCAGACGGTTATGGCTTCGCTGTAGGCGCCAATGATCTCATCCTTCGTTCCCAGGCCGGCAATAATAAGTGGGATATGCTCCCTGGCTTTGGCGAAGGATGGCGTTTCGAAGCCGTAGATTATCTCGACGGGTCAGGCGGAAGCATAGCAGCTGCAGGTGGAGTTGGTCTCATCCTGACTATCGATAAAGGCAATAATTGGAATGCAATAGCTGATGCACCTATAGGCATCAAAGCGTTAAAAATTATTTCTCCCACGCATATCATTGTCGCAGCCACAGATGATGTATATGTATGGAATAATGCTACGTGGACACATCTCAATGTACAGGCCACAGCAGCTTTTAAAGGCGCTTTTATTCTTGACGAACAGCACATCTGGGCATATACATTCACCACAAGTCCCACGATCTACTATACATCAAATGGAGGCACCAACTGGAATTCATCCGCTTCTGTACCAAAAGTAGATGTAGTGACTTTTTTTGATGCTCAAAACGGAATCGCTCTTGACGGCAGGAATGTATACAAATCAACAAATGGTGGGGCTGCATGGACCGAGATCGCTCCAAATGGCTTAAGCAATTCTGCTAATGATGTAGCCTTTGGTGCCACATCGAATGTATTAGTAGCGGCAACATTAAATGCGAAACCAAATATCTCCACGGATGGTGGCATGACCTGGAATGCAATCACAATACCCCTTGTCAATCAGCGCAGCCATTCTGTCACCGCCCTCTCCAACACAGAATTCTGGATAGGCAATGATTTAAGCGGGGTGATGCACAGTACCGATGGCGGCATGACCTGGGCAGAAACCTGCGGCCCGACAAGAAACTTAATACAGGATGTCTATTTTGTCAATCGCAATACCGGATTTGCGATCGGTCAAAAAGGAATGTTACTTCGCACTGTAGATGCCGGTGCCCATTGGGATAATATTTCATTTGGTAACAGATCTCACCTATGTATTTTCGGACTCAATGTCAATGATCTGTGGATAGGAACAAGCCAACGCATTTTACATTCTGTCAATGCCGGTGACAACTGGACTGAAGCAATTATCTTTCCCGCTGGAAATATCAACGATATCCTTGCAATATCCCATGATCGCATTCTGGCGGCATCAACAACCGGCACGATTTACCTGAGCAAAAATGCAGGTATGACATGGGATTCAGTGTACAGCTCAGGACTTCAGATGAGATCGATAGCAAGAATTGATGATCAGCATTATATGGCTACAGGTTACAATGGCGTGATCGTACGCAGTGATGATCAGGGCCAGACCTGGCATTTAGTCACAATCCCCGAAGCCGGTCTTCAATACGAACAAAGTTTTTTCCTCAATGGAGAAGGATGGTTGATCACATCAAGCTTCAAAAGATCAATGTGGCATACGACTGATGGAGGTAACACATGGGACACATTGGGCTTACCACTTGATCGTTTTTGGGATGGACTATATTTTATCACCCGTGATACCGGGGTCATCGTAGGCAGAACAGCGACAGAAGGAAGAGCATATCTTACATATGATGGAGGACATCACTGGCAACCCGGCTATATCACAGGGTATCCACTTTATGGTGCTACAGGCTCCCCGAATCCAAATGGAACAGCATGGATTTTTGGATACGGATCGGATATAGAGAATCTGTTGTATTGCAATACACCTCCTTCAATAGGAAATTTCGTGGGTGATTTATTTCCATGTGAAAAAGATACTGTTTTGTATACATTGTCTTCTCAAAATGTTGATGAATTTACATGGCATTTTCCGCCCGGATGGGAGATTCTTGGAAATCCAAATAATGATTCTTTAGAAGTTGTCATCGGAACGAATTCAGGCAACATTACAGTGTTGGGTTCAAATATTTGTGGTGAAACAGGTCAGCTTAGTAATAGCGTGAGTCCAAAAAAACTTCCGGTCATTCAAAATATCGTCGGCGATATTCATCCATGCCTTGGTTCAGTAGTCAATTATAGTGTAATCCAATCCAACGTGACTGATTTTGTATGGTCTGTTCCCGGTGATTGGTCGATACAGGGAAATTCAAATCAGTCTTCAATAATGGTTCTTGTAGGATCCATTGGCGGCTCTATCACTGTTCATGGATCTAACTTATGCGGTACGACAATGACACAAGTTCATCCTGTATCAACATTCCCCCTTCCAACTATTTCACTGATTTCTGCAGAATTAGATCCGTGTCCGGGGGATACAGCTGATTATTTTATTCAGATAGACGCTAATCTTTCGTATTCATTGACCAGTGAAGGATTAGATGACTGGACATTGCTGAGTACTGCTCCGGGCGGTCATATTAAATTTATAGCCGGTACTGTACCGGGTGTGCTACACATTACGGCTATGAATGATTGCGGACCATCTGCTCCACTCACCTTAAATCTCGATCCTGTATTTGTTCCACAAGTGACAATACTAAATACAGGAACGCAATTGATCGCAACTTCAGGCGGTGTTTCTTATCAATGGTTTTTGAATGGCCTGCCTCTTAGCGGCGCCACAAATGATACAATCACTCCAACGCTTGCAGGTACATATTCTGTGCTTGTTCTTTTTAATACAGGCTGTAAATCTTTTTCACTTCCTGTAGATGTGGTGATCAGCGGAACTTCAAATCCCTACTACTTACCGCTTAATGTCTACCCTGTTCCGGCAACAGACCAATTATTTATTTCCGGAATTAATGGTGAGTATACATTTAGTATAATTGATCTTTTAGGAAAAAGAATAACTACAGATAAAGCAAATGAAAATAAAATTCAGATCGGATATTTGACTGAAGGAATGTATTTGCTTAAAGTCGAACAGGAAGGACGTACATATCTCTCTAAGTTTATTCGAAATTAATAAAAGAAATTCCTGTGACGGATCACAATTCTATTTTCACCGGGTCCATACCGGAACATTATGATCATTACCTGGGCCCGATGTTCTTTGAGCCTTATGCAATTGAAGTAGCCAAACGGATTGATCCTTCGAAGGTAGATGTCGCTCTTGAAATCGGTTGCGGGACAGGCCGTGTCACGCGGCATTTAAGAAAAGTACTGGCGAAACATACTAAACTCATCGCATCGGATATCAGCCCCGATATGATGCTATTGGCCAAAGAACATCTAAAGGATCAGCATATTGAATGGGCCATCATCAATGCGCAGCAATTACCATTTGATGATGGCAGCATTGATCTCGTCGTTTGCTGTTTCGCATACATGTTTCTTGAGGACAAAGCCCAAGCCTTTGCTGAAGCATACCGTGTTTTAAAACCGGGAGGCATGTTAATATTTACGACATGGGATAAATTGGAATACAATGAGGCCTCAAATGTATTCCGGCATATTGCAAAACCATATTTACCCGATCCTGTGCCTCCATCGTTTCGACTTCCTTTTATTTTCAATGATCATTATGTCATAAAGGAAATGTTGGAGACAGTAGGTTTCTTCACAATAAAAATTGAAAGTGTAGAGAAGAAATCTATTTGTCATTCTGCACATGAAGCTGCAATAGGACTTGCACGGGGAGGATCTTTATATCATGAGATCATGAAAAGCAATCCGCAATGGATAGAGGAGATCTGTGAAAAACTAGAGACGGAACTTGCTCATCAATTTGGTGATTCTCCCATGGTAGCGAGCATGAGAGCAGTGGTGTGCGAAACAATCAAGTGATCAGGTGATCGGGTGATCAAAAGTTCAAGTGATTTTCTTCGCGCCTTTGCGAGAGATTATTTTTTCTTTCTCTGTGCGCATCTCCATTGCAAAACTTAATTTGCTTAAATTCATTATAAATATTTTCTGGGTAATTAGCAATTATGATCACAGTAGCTGAAGCATCCGACGTCATCTCAAATCATAGTCGCGACTTTGGAGTCGAAGATGTGAGTTTGCATCAATCCACCGGACGCATCCTGCGGGAAGAAATCTATGCGGATCGCGACATGCCTCCATTTGATCGCGTATCGATGGATGGAATAGCTATTCGGTATGAGGCATTCGAAAATGAAACAAGAAAGTTTTTCATCACCGGTATGGCTGCTGCAGGTTCACCTCAAAAAACATTGATTGATCCGACACATTGTTTTGAAATCATGACCGGATCAGTGACACCAATTGATGCAGACACCATTATTCCATACGAATGGCTCACCATCGAAAATGGAATAGCAACAATCATAAATGAAAATGTCAAATTAGGTCAGAACATCCATAGCAAAGGAATAGATCGTAAACAAGGTGATCTGCTCATTCCTGCAGGCAGGTTGATCTCCCCGTCGGAAATAGGAGTCATGGCATCAGTTGGAAAAACCAAAGTTGCTGTAAGTCGTCTGCCGAGAGTGATCATCATCTCTACAGGCAATGAATTGATCACAATCGATCAGGCCCCTCTGCCCCATCAGGTAAGAATGAGTAATGTCCATCAATTGCAATCCTGTTTTCAACAATTAAAAATTGATGCAGAGAGATCTCATCTGCAGGATGATTATGATGCCATCACGTCAGCCCTTGAACGTTATATTTCTGCATATGATATCATCCTCATCAGCGGCGGCATCTCTGAAGGGAAATATGATTTCATTCCCACTGCGCTTGAATCACTTGGTGTTCAAAAACATTTTTACAAAGTAAAACAACGACCCGGCAAACCATTTTGGTTTGGCACACATCCGAAAGGTTGCACCGTTTTTGCTCTTCCCGGCAATCCTGTTTCTTCATTTCTTTGCTTCATCCGGTACATCAAACCCTGGCTTGAACTCTGTCTTCAAAAATCTCTTTCACTCCCACAGTTTGCAAAGCTTTCAGCGGACATCACCTTCACACCGAATCTTGTTTATTTCATGACTGTTCGCCTGCAGCAAAATGAAAGTTGTGAAATGCTTGCAATTCCTGCGGCTGGCCATGGTTCAGGTGATTACGCCAATCTTGTTGATGCAGATGCATTTATTGAATTGCCTGCGGATAGTGAGGCGTTTAAGACGGGGGAAGTGTTTGAGTATTTTCGATTTTAGATTTACGTAGCGTTCGCTTCGACTACGCTCAGCGAAAATATCATTCCATTTTTTTTTTAATATATAATATTAGATGCAAACTTCGTTTGCATCTAATAGAAGGATCGTTAAGCTTAGGTTGTACCTAAGCTTTCGTGACAGCAAATTTCAGATTTGCGAATTAAAAGCATCGTTACGCAAAACGGATTTTTGCGGACGCACAAACGTAGGTGCAACCTACGTTTAACAATTTGGTATTTTTAAAATTTGGCTTTGCCAATTTTTAAAAACTTAACGAATATAATTTAATGTGATCAAAACCTTACATCCTTAAATTCAATCTCTACAAAGTATTTTCACCACTCAGCATCTTCTTCATCTTCATCACATCCTCCGGTGTATTCGCATTTCTCAGCACTTCAGGCCGTTCAGTCTTTATTTGCTTCGTATCTGAATTGATCAGTACTTTTCTCAGACAACTTCTTCCTTCACCTAGAAATTGCAATAAAAGTGGATACGCCCTGGGCTCCCATATCGTGATCATCGGCTCCGGAAAACCAGTAGCAGGATCATGATAGCAAGTGGCTATTTTTTCCGGATCACGTTGGCTGATCAATTCGTTCAGAAAGGATTCATCGATAAGCGGTTGATCACATGCGACAGTCAACCAGGCCCGATTCGGATTTTGTCGAAATGCGGAGAGCACGCCGCCATAAGGACCCAGATCCAGAAAAGTATCCGGTATCACTCTGTAATCAATCTGTGGTATACGATCAGGATGACAGGATAGAAAAACATCAGGCACAATTTTATGCACCAGTTGAAGCATATAATCCCGTTGCGCCATGCCATGATAAGACAGCATAGATTTATCCTCACCCATCCGGCTACTTTTACCGCCCGCAAGAACAAGGCCGTTTATATACGGCGTTGACCCTTCCCAGGAAGGCTTAACAAGCGGCGTATGTTTTTGATGCTCATTCATTAGTACTCCGAAGATAGTACTTCCTTATCTTGATCACCGAATTCAAAAAAGGATACATTTAGGATGAAAACACTTTTAAGTACACTCATATTTTTCCTGATGGGCCTGACCAGTATTTATCCCCAGGATTATTCGCTCGTTGGCACCTGGCAGGGAACAAAGGATGGCGAAACCGGCAAATTTATTTTTGATAAAAAAGGATATGCGATCATGGATCAGGGCGGCGAAAAAATAGGGGGCAAAAAATACATCGCCCAGGGCATGACATTAAAAGTCATCTACGATGTCAACCCCACTACCGATCCAAAAACTATTGATTTCATCATCAAAAAAGTTGACGATGATACTGAAATCACCCGCATGGTCGGTATCTATAAATTCGTCAATGAAAAAACTCTTATTTTAAATCTCAACACCTTAGACAAAGTTCGCCCACGAAAATTTGATCCGCATGGTGAAGATCAAATTGTACTATCGAAGATCAGGTAGAGGATATTCGCGCTACTTAAACCGATAGAAGAATCAAGATGCACTAATTAGCACACAACTCCACTCCACGAAAAGAGGACGCGGCAGATTCAATAAGAAAATTTAAGATTAATTAAGATTTGAATTATCCCTGGTTATCCAGCGACTTTCTCACGTTCAATCTCACTTTGAAAAATACTTAAATCTTCCTAATTTCGGAAAATGATCCTGCTTTTTCATAACTAATCCGCGTCCTCTTTTTATTGATTAGCCCTTTCCGCCTTTTCTGCCTTTTCCGCCTTTTCCGCCCTTTTTAATATATTTGAGAATCCTCAAGACTATTCATTATGAAACGGAAAGAATTTCTTAAACTAAGTGCGATAGCCGCAGCTATTGGCCCCATCAATACAATTTTCTCTGTAGGTAGAAACAAGTTGAATCTCCTGTCCTTCCTCGAAAATGAGGAGAAGGATATTGCACAGGTAAGTGCATATGTACAGGAGAATTTCTCAATCCTTATGACCTGGCTTTCCAAAAATGGATGGGCTGCTTATCTCAAAGATGCACATGGCGTCAATCTTACGCTTACCGGAGATGCACTGAAAGCGGAACTACTTAAAGACCTTGATAAAGATGCACTTCAGAAATTGAAGGATACACCGGATTCAGGATTTGATGATTTCGCAGGCATGAATCTGATCAAACCCGGCTTCCCTGCCTTCAGTCTTTTGTATCATGCGCTGGCAAGTCCAAGAGTGAGATCTTCAGTCATTAAAGCTTACCCGGAGTTAGAACATATCGAAGTCCTGGAAAACTATATTTACGCACTTGCAGAATGGCAACACCTCAAGGATATCTATGAAGTAAAATCAAATGATGACCTGGTGATGGCCGTATTCGCATACGAATATCGTCCTGCATTCAAAACACCACATCACGAATATGCAGACATGGTGTATTCAAGAACAGGTGTAGCCCGCATCGGACAACATGATATAAATTACGATACAATCAACCGATGCTATACAAACAAACCAAAGGATGGCATTCCCGTTCAAAAGGTGGCAGTCGTACCGGCAAGATATGGCCTCTTCATTGCCAAGCGTGTCAAATTCAATGAAATAGATCTGATGACCACCGGCATTTACAAACCCGGTGATAAGTTTAATGATAAGGATGACAATCAGCGGACTTTTTTGCAACCTATTCGCAAGATCTTTCATCATGATATTCTTTTTAATGAATCAAAACTGACTTTCCATGAAGCACACAAAAGTGAGAAACTTGCAAAACTCGCAGAACATACAGATCTTAAATTCTATCGTGATCTAAAACCCACTCCCAGAGATTCTAAGCATCTGATCATTCAAAATGCTAACATCACAAATGTGATTTCTTCATTTCTGGTCGTTTCGCAGCCCAAAGAATTAATACGCGTTGCGAAGGAAGGAAATAAGGTGCTCTATTTTCAAGTGCCGGCCATGATCCCCGGTGAGGATGGCTATTCACCCAACAGATATTTCACAAGCTATAATACACAGGATGTTGAGGATGTTGAACTGTTGGTAAAAGGAAAAGGTAAAAACAACTATCAGAAAATCCCAAATCAATATGACGAACCGAGGACACAGCCATTATTTTTAAATATCACACATCAGCAGGACACACTGATCGCTGCAGGATATCATGAAGTAGTAAAAGATGATGCATTTGAAAAACGCATTAATGAAGGCTTGTATCAATCTCCGTTATTTGAAGATAGTATCTGCGAAGGAAAAGTAAATGCCCAAATACTATTTGATCATAAAGGCGAACTCAAAGGACTTTACACGGAATGCCTTCCGGCTTATTCGATCGTTACCGCCCCTGATTTTTTTCCACAAGTTGACAATTTTGATTTGGTGGAATTTGATGTAGCACCGGGCAAAATTGCAGGTAAGAGTAATTTTTATGAAGGTGGGGTCGCGAGTCTGGCCACTGCAAGATTAACACCTAATCCAAAGCTTTTCGCAGTCAATACTCTATCCGACAATCAAACCTACACCGCCGTACTAAGTCAGAAGTCAAAGGTTACAATGCCTTCATCTCAAAGCACAAAATTTAATAATCCGGCATTACCAAAAGGGTACATCGTGTCAGGATTTTTACCGGATGTCGCATCATCTGTATTTGCTCCGGGATGGGATGTTACATATTCAGCGGACAAGCCCGGAAGTACAGATGTATATCTCAGTACAGAAGGATTAGGTTCGCCATTCGTGGAGGACATGAAATTATGTGCGGCAAGTAACGGCATGTGGCCTGCATCATCCCCTGATTCAGCACGAACGTATCAGGGTGCATTGGATCGCGATTACAGAAATCCTACTGCCATTCCTTTGTTAGATGATGAGCTTGGGTTTCACAAACATTCTCCTGCAGGCTTGAAGATGGATAAAGAATCCTTTGGATGGGATGGTGTGCAGGGACCATTCATTGAAAATATCGATGGGATGTGGGTGATCAATTTTGCGGATGTTGGTCGCGCGGATGTCGTGCAAAATGCATTGGATGGAAATCTTGATATGTCAAAATTGAGAACGCTCACGAGTGCTGAATTGATTTCACGCATGGCATGTCTGCGGAAATGTATTGATCATCTGCCAAAGTCTAATTTTAATACCCATCAGAAAGATGCCAGGATGCCTGCATTTACAAGGTGGTGGCTGATCAGTGCAGAACCTGTCCATTTTGGAAAAGATGATGCTCAAGGCTGGGGCATCCCTGCGAACCTGGTGGGTACCGATACGAAATGGGTCACCGACAAATCAAATGCAAAAGTTTCTGGCAAAGGATATCTGTACGTCATTGTGGATGTCAATGATAAAAATGTATCGTGGGATGGTTTTGGCAGACGACGAATTGAATTGACAAAAATGTATGTGTGCCAGGTAACTGATGATCAGGCTGGTGCTCCACATCTTGCTATGGCATCGATTAAAGAAGGAAAGGTGAAGTGGAAGATGGCGTGAGAGAGTGAGAGCGTGAGAGCGTGAGAGAGTGAGAGAGTGAGAGCGTGAGAGCGTGAGAGAGTGAGAGAAGTGAGCGAAGTGAGACGTGATGTGATGGTAAAATGAAATCAAATCATGATCAATCATGATCATCATGATAATCTGCGTTCTGATTTTTTATTGATATATGGAGATCCATGACGAAGTGATGAAATTAATCTTATCAAATCTTAATTTTTCCGTTTAATCCGCGTCCTTTTTGAGATGTGATGGTGACGTATCAAATCTCAAAATCGAAAATCGTAAAAGGATCGAAAATCTATATGACGTAATTGTAATTGGTTCCGGCCCCGCCGGTTGTGCTGCAGCCGGTACATGTACAAAGGCCGGTTTAAATGTCCTCATCGTCACAGACCAACCTAATCCTTATCCTTTACCAGTTGTAGTTCCTGGACCACTTGAAAGTATTCATCCTGGTGTCTCTTCCCTTCTCGTCAAGATCGGTGCGGAGGGTGCGGAGTTTGATGCAACACTTGCTCTATACTCTGGAATTCATGCAGGTGACAATTACACACCATTGGGTGAAGACACCAAGGGCACCTGGCAAGGCATGCATATCAACCGGGATATTTTCAATGCACGTTTAGTAACATTGGTACAATACTTAGGGATGAAAGTGATGTACAATGTAAGAGTTAAAGACCTTATTTTGGAGGACAACAAAGTGGTAGGTATTAAGACAAGCTTCCTTGATCTTGGTGCGAAATACATCATTGATGCAAGTGGTAAAAAAACCATCGCGGGAAAGATGTTGAAATTCAAGCGAAGATTTTATTCCCCGCCTTTAATCTGCTGGACAGGAGTATCTAAAATTGATGAAACATTTTCCTACGATCTGACTGCAGCGCACTTTATTCCGCACAAAGATGGATGGACATGGTTAGCTCCTCAGCCACCGGATTATTGTGCCTGGACCATGCTAAGCATGAAGGGTGAAAAATCTTTCTTACCACCCGAAGAATTAAAAACAATTATCACTTTGAATACTATCCATTTTGCCAATATGCGTTGGCGATTATTTCGTCCGGTGTGTAGTGAAGGAATTTTACTTTGCGGTGATGCAGCAGGCATACTTGATCCCGCCGCAGGTCAGGGAATATTCAATGCATTGTTATCAGGTATAACTGCGGCGAACACTGTAGTGAAGTGCATTCAGGAAGCAGACTTAGCAGCTTTTCATTTGGCACATTATGATGATTGGTTTGTAAGGGAGTTTGAGGGGAAGGTGGAGCAACTCAGACTTTACTATGAAGAACACGGAATAACTGTTTTCGGCAGGGAGCAGGGGGCAGGGAGCAGGGATAAAATGAGAGAACAAGCCAGATCAGAACTTATAGAAATTTGCCTATTTTAGATAACTCAAAACACGCTTATTTTACAATTTTGGAGTAACCATGTTGAAATACAATTATCAGAAATTTTTATTACAATGGCTAAATCCATCAAAATCAATGTTAGGCACTGATATTTCCTCCTTTTATCGAATCATCTGATTTCATATCTCTCACTGATATAGCAGGCATAAAGTGCTAAAAACACATACGGTAATTCAGAACTGGATGCGTAACCGAAACACTGTTGAATTATTGGGGTTCTGGGAAACTATTTACAACCCTAATTTTAAACCCCTCGAATTCGAGGGGTTTAGAAGCAAGCCGGTTTGAGTTTGTAATGACTCCCAAAGGATCCCTTAGTCATTTCGATGACGGAGGGCTCCAAAGATATCGCCCTTGAGTTGCTTTGGTTTCATCGAATTCGTGTATATTATTAAGGAGTTTCAACGCCTTAAAGCTGATGAAAACGATCTGCTCAAACTGATGGAATCTCCAGCGCACCCTGACCAAAGTAAACTATCATATTCATACAGACGCGATCAAGGAGAACCTGATACCTAAGGAATTGACTAAACAGGAAATCAATGTCGTGTATTCCAGTGAAGCCGATATGCTCAATGTAGCTTTATTTGGCATGACAGCCAGACAATGGAGAAATGCTAACCCGAAAATAGAAGGTAATATTCGGGATACTGCTTCTATGGAACAATTGGTAATTCTTTCAAATATGGAAAGTATAAATGCCATGCTCATTCATCAGCAACTCTCCATGACTTTGCGATTAAATCAACTCAATCAAATAGCGATCATGCAAATGAAATCTCTTTTGCAAAGCAGCCAACTTAAAAAACTGAAGTGAGGGGGAACGCGTTGTGATTGCCAACTATGAAAACATATTGATACCTAAACACCTCCTGGCAAATAAACTTCATCAACTGGTGGAGCCGCTATAGAGAGAAGAAAAGGACTTATAGATGAAGGGCGAATCATTTGGCGTAATTTGACGATTGGTTTGTAAGAGAGTTTGAGGGGAAGGTGGAGAAGTTGAAGGAATACTATGTGGCGAATGATATTTTAATTTTTTAAATAGTCAATTAGCAAACTGGACATTTCACGAAGATGGAAATGAACTATAGTCATCTATCGGGATTACTATTTCATTTTACCGTTGAATTATTATTTTTTCTGTACGGTAGATGTCTCCATTTATCATTCTGACTATATACATCCCGGACTTGAATTCAGAAATATCTACAATAATAATTTTATCGGTTCCATAAGTATAAGTATTGAGCAATACATTACCCATCATATCAATGAGTTGAACACGTGTGGGTAATTGAAATGGTATGTCAATCCTGATTTCATCATTTGCGGGATTAGGAACCACATGAAGTCCTGCATCTATCATTCCTTCTTCCGGCTGGTTCACTCCCGTGATGAGGTCTGATAATTTTAAGACAAAAACATTAAACCCTGATGTCGCTGATATTAAAAATGTATCCGGACCCGGATCAAAATCCTGAATTCTATTCCTGTATAAGCCGGTGAGGTACAGATCGGTATGATCAAATGTATTCTTTGCAACCAGCGAAGTGCCTAAATCTGAGGAGTATCCACCAATTTGCACTACTGCCTGGAAGTTGCCCTCATCATCTATTCGTGCCAGATAGATGTCCTGTGAATTGTTAAGTGATTTTAAAGTCAATTGCGCTGGGTCTCCAAAAAAGACGCTATCCATAAATTGCCCCAGAACATAGATTTCATTTTTCCCGTTAACATTCACAACAGATAAACCGTCTATATATTTATGCTCAATGCCACCTGTCGTTGTGACCCACACCAAATTGCCATTAATATCCAGTTTCATTACAAAATTATCATTCGCCTCTGCATAAACCAAATAGTCATCTGGTCCGGGATTTAGATCAGCATGATCAGAATAATCTCCTGCCACATATACATTTTGATTTTCATCGGACATTATTGCATTGGCGGATTCGTATCCCGTACCACTTATTTGTTTTACCCACAAGAACTGTCCGTCTCCATTTAATTTTAGTATAAACGCATCTTTTTCACTCGCTGCGACGAGGTTCGTGGAATCTTCTCCAGGATCAAAATCTACCTCAGCTGTAAAATCACCTGAAACATAAATATTTGGCACTTTGTCTAATGCTAAAGAATAAATAGCATCATCGTATAGTCCCCCCAATTGTTTTGCCCATATCAAGTTACCCGAAACATCCAACTTGCTTATGAAGATATCGTTCGAGCCCCTGGAACCCATGAGGAATTTATTTATTCCCGGATCGAAATCTACAAGTCCATTGAATTTGCCACCAACATAGACATCTCCTTTTGCATCTACTGCAACCTTGTTAACGTCATTATTTGCGCTTGTATCAATATTTTCGGTGACCTTTCTAGCCCATAAGGTGTTGCCATCACGATCCAATTTTAAAATAAAAACATCCGCATTCTGTTCAGCGAAAAGCATGTGCAATCCTGACCCGGGGTCAAAATCAACGGTATCATTGAAAAATCCGGACACGTAAATTGAGCCATCCTTATCCACAGCTACAGTATTTGCTCGATCTCTGGCCCTTCCTCCAAATGATTTACCCCAAATGAAATTCCCAAATGGATCAAGCTTTAAAATAAATATATCCTGCTCACCTGCTCCGCCAACAAAAGTTGAATCCGGTCCGGGATCAATATCAGCCCGTCCGCCTAAAAATCCTACAGTGATCACATTCTCTTCATCATCGACAGCAGTTGCGTTTCCTGCATCTGTAAGCTCAGAACCAAAAGCCCTGGCCCAGGCAAACTGTTGAGCACCGACGGAAACAATGATTCCGAAATTGAGGCATAGGATCAGGTAAAAATATTTTTCCATTTCGTTCTTGTTGTAGTCGGCTGAATATGTCCCGAATGACTAATTTAAGTCACAACTAATATTAATCTGACCATTGAAATCAAAAATGTCTGCTAGACTACATAAGTATTCACGGAGGAGTAATCCTGAATACAGGTTTAAGTAAATGATTAGAGTAAAACTATTTCCACTGATATTTAACTTTATACTTCTTCAAATTTTTGTCGCGTGAGACAAGAATCAACTTTTCTACAATAGCTTGTCAAAGTCCTTCCTCAATTCAATTTTCCCTTTGGCGTAGCCAAATTCACGCGCATTGAGTTTACGACTATTTTTGACTTTCTTTTTCAACATCAAAATAAAATCAGCTACCTCATCACGAAGTTCCTTAGGCAGAGAATTGATTTCCAGTTTTAAAGATGTATTTGTCATCCTACAAAAATAAGGGATTTTATTTTAAAGTTTGAAGTTGTTGGTTGTCAGAAAGTAGACAAGTTATTAGTTGCTAGTTGTTTGAAAAACCCAATACCTAAAACCCTTCTCCCTGTCCACTTTCTCACAACCTTCACCCTACGCCCTCTTCTTCACCTCCACCGGTGTAATCCTCAAATCAACTTTCTCCGTATTCCTGATCACCGTCAGATGCTGAAACATCCCGATCTTATCTTCCGTCAACATTTTGAATAATTCATCAGAAGATTCCAATGGAACATCATTGAAGGCGATGATGAAATCACCATCATTGACTCCTGCTTTTGCTGCCGGCGAATTATTTTCTACGTGAGTGACGAACAATGCTTTCCTGTTTTTCAGATTATGATAAGATGCCAGCCTTGGTACCAGATCCACGACCTGAGTACTGATGCCGAGCCATGCACGTTTCACTTTACCATAGCGTATCAATTGATACGCAATGTGCTTGGCCGTATTAATACTGATCGCGAAACACAATCCCTGTGCATGCATAATAGTCGCTGTGTTAACACCGATCACTTCGCCATCAGCGTTGATGAGTGGCCCTCCGCTATTACCGGGATTTAATGGCGCATCAGTCTGAATGACATTGTCGATCTGCCGGCCTGACTCCGTACGCAAAGTTCGTTGTAATGCACTGATCACTCCATGTGTAACCGTGTGTTGAAAACCATATGGATTGCCCAGTGCGATCACGAGCTGCCCGATCAATAAATCCGATGCTTCGCCCAGTTTCGCCGGATCAAATGGCGTGACACCAGCCACCTTCAATACAGCCAGGTCAGTGTCCTGATCTTCGCCGACCAGTTCAGCTTCTGCCTGAGTGCCATCATGCAGGGTCACAGTGATCTTGTCAGCCTTATGGATCACATGACTGTTAGTAAAAATATATCCGTCCGACGAAAAGAAAAACCCCGAACCTGCTCCATTAGGAACCGTTTTATTGCCCTCATTCTTCAGCCTGTCAATCTTCACCAATGAGGTACGGGCCGTTTCTACAGCCCCAATGATGATGGATGAAAAAGGATCCATTTTTGTATAAAGTTTGAATACTACAAACCGAGGAGAAGAGGAAAAGTTCAGGTTATCCAATCCAAACTCAATTCAAGCTTTTTGCTTTTCCGCCCTTTCTGCCTCTTCTGCCTCTTCCGCCTCTTCCGCCCTTTCTGCCCTTTCTGCCCTTTCTGCCCTTTCTGCCTCTTCTGCCTCTTCTACCTTTCCCCCCCTTTCTGCCCCTATTGCCCCTTCTTTGTCAATTTGGTAGTTTAAATAAGAGGGTTAATTTTGTCCTCTGAAACATTGCACTACCCGACCCAAAAAAGCCAGTCCCTCAGCTATACTGGTATTGGCCGGGAGTTTATCTGATCATCTAAACAATTAAAAAATGAATCGTAACTATCTCAAACTTATTCCCGCTCTGGCATTGATTCTCCTTGTCTCCTGCGTGAGTAAGAAAAAATTTATTGCCCTTCAGGACGAACTGGCATCCTGCAACGAACAGCTCGGCAAAAGCGGGATGAGCCTCAATGATTATATGAACCGTCTTCAGAAATGTCAGGCTGATGCTGACGCTAATAAGTCGGATCTGTCACATGCGATGGACAAAGCAAAAGACCTTCGCTCCCAACTGGACGATTGCAAAAACCAGCGAGACAAACAAATGACCCAGGTAGGCGACCTCACTGTTCTTACCAAGAGCGCGAATGACAACATGAAGGAAACGCTTGAGCAATTGGCGAAAAAAGATCAATACATCCATTTGCTCCAGGCTGCTAAATCCAAAGCAGATTCGCTCAACCTCGCACTTGCTGTCAACCTTAAAGGTCAGTTAGCTCAGGGCCTTGATGACCAGGATGTCAATATCAATGTCGATAAGACAGTCGTCATGATCAACCTTTCTGATAAAATGCTTTATACAAGCGGAAGCGCTAATCTAAGTCCCAAAGCAAATGAAGTGCTGGGCAAAATCGCTCAGATCATCAATGCAAGACCTGATCTCGAAGTCATGGTCGAAGGCTATACAGACAATGTAAAAATCAAAAATGATTGCGTCAAAGACAATTGGGATCTCAGTGTGAAGAGAGCTACTGCTGTTGTAAGAGTTCTTCAAACCAAATACAACATCGATCCAAACCGCCTTATCGCTGCGGGTCGTGGTGAATTCAATACATTGGCCAGCAATGATACACCAGAAGGTCGTTCAACAAACCGTCGTACACGAATCATCATTCTTCCAAAGCTCAATCAGTTCTATGATCTCTTAGATCCGGATAAAGTACCGAAGTAATAAAGTCGTTGTAAAACGAATAGAATAAAATAAAAAAGGACAGGTTCACATCTGTCCTTTTTTTTATTGCATAGAAAGTCGCTAAAGCAAAATGCAACGATAATCAAATCTTAAATAATCTTAATTTTTCTTATTCATACTTCGACCTGCTTAACTCATCCTTTTGCTACAGCTAAGTAAACGTCCGCGCCATTATTTTTTACCCCTTAAGAAACTTAAGTACACCGTACTTAGAAAATTTGTACTGACAGGGCTTGCCCCTGTCTGGTTATACATCAGATTTTGTATTGACAGGGCTTGCCCCTGTCTGGTTATACATCCTGACACTCGAACGTCTAAGCACTTGATAGGTAATTAGAGGTCAGAGACATTCTAACGTCCGTTCACTTAATGTGACAAAAAGAAATATAGACTAAGCCCGATAAACAACTCCGCCTTTTTCAGGGCCGGGGTGTATAACGTGAAATTTATTTGTAAATTCCATCCATATTATCCCGAACCTCCGGGACTGACGACCGAACACCAATTCTTGACAGCTTGCAAAACCATTGGAATATGCGCTTACTTTTCCTCCTATCGCTCCTTTGCATCTCCATTACCATTGCCAGTGCACAGGTAAGTATTACCACCACAGGCACGCCACCAGATCCCAGCTCGATGCTGGACATTAAGAACTCAACCAAAGGAGTACTCATCCCAAGGATGACATTCACTCAGAGAAATTTAATATCCCTGCCGGCAAACGCACTCCTTATCTATCAGACAGACAATAACCCCGGATTCTATTACAACCAGGGTACACCACTTGCCACCAGTCTGGCTCAGTCTTTTCTCCTTCCTGGATATTGACAATCTAAGAGACAGAATCCCTATAGATTCACTACCCTACACTATCTCTACTCCCGGATCCTACTATGCGACAGCTAATCTTTCCGGCGCTGTGGGTATCACAATTACGACCTCAAATATCACACTTGATCTGAATGGTTATACATTAAAAGGAACCGCAGGAAATACTTCCGAAGGTATCAAAGTCACTGTGGCCGTGACAAACATCAATATCAAAAATGGTGGCGTTGCCAACTGGGGAAAAGAAGGTATAAAAGCAGGCCTGGCCACGAATTCAAGTTTCTCACAACTACAGATCGTCGCCAATTCATTTGATGGAATCAATACCGGCAATAATGATCTCATTTCATTTGTTGATGCAGGTACCAATGGTTTTGATGGAATTGATATGGGCGAAAGTGCAGCGATATTTCATTGCACCGCTTCCGGCAATGGGAATGATGGCATTGAAGCTGATGCCGGTTCAAGCTTTATGCAATGCACAGCACGTGGCAATACACAGGAAGGATTTCGCGCCACCGGTGCTTCTACAATTTCAGATTGTGCCAGCTCTGAAAACCTTGGCGATGGCTATTCGTGTGGCGCAGGGTCAATAGTTGAACAATGCACCGCCCTGCATAATAGCCTTAGCGGTTTTTATTTATTCAGTACATCATCAGCATCGGACAATACATCACGAAACAATGGACACCATGGATTCGAGTTTTTAAATGATTGTATTCTTCAATCCAACAATGCATCGCTCAATTCATTTTCAGGATTTAGCACGACATTCAATGGAGGTAAGCTGGACAATAACAACAGCAGCACAAATACACAACATGGATTTAATATTCAAAATACAGGCGGTTGTCTGATCATCCGGAATACCGCTTCAGGAAATGGTATCAGCGCATTCAACATCGTACCGGGCAATACATTTGCCACTGCCGTGACTTCTGCAACTATAAACACAAACACCAATCCCTTCGCCAATTTCCAACTCTAATCTTAAAGAACTCAGCTATGAAAAAATTTATACTGCCTATACTACTCCTCGTTGGATTTATTTATACAGGTGAAGCCCAGATTATTGCTGTCCCTGATACGGTATGTATCATGCCAGGCATGCCATTTACACTCAATGTGAAAACGAATGACATACCGCCTTGTTTTATGCCTGACTGCAGTGTCAGACTAATCGAACAGTCTACATGCTTTGCATTAAATTCCGAGGGCTTCCTTTCTTACATCGGCACCACTCCGGAATGTTGTGGTATGATTACGCTTCATTACGTCTACGATCACTTACCTGTGCAGCCACCTATCACAGGCACGATAGTCATAACCGTCAAATGTCCAAAACCGGATTGTGGCTTCGTTCATCTTGAACCAACTCCCGGAGGTACTGCAGGTGGAGGACCCGTAAAAGTAACTTTCAACGCATGCGAAAACAGCACGGCTACATATTATTTCAATCATACTCTTGGCAATACGTACAGTTGGATCGTGACAGGCGGATCATTTATCGTAGTGGATTCAGGCATCATCGATGTCACATGGGGCAATGCAGGTACAGGCATGGTCACACTTACAGTTACGAATGGCACAAATGTGCAGACATACATGTATTGCGTCAATATTCTCAACGGACCTACCGCTCTGTTTTCGACACTTTATACGAATTACTGTTTGAATTCTCCTGTTGCTTTTATGAATAACAGCATAGGTGGCACGAGTTTCTTTTGGGACTTTGGGGATGGATTTACATCTTCTTCATATTCGCCTTCACATCCATACGCTACAGCCGGCACATACAATGTCACACTTTATGTGATGCAGACGAATTATGATCCCCAGGGTAATCCGCTTTGTTGCTGCTCAGATTCAATCACACATCAGGTGATCATCGATCCGTTTGAAGGACCGGATATTTTATGGATTTCTACTTTGTGCGAGGGAGATTCATCCTGCTACTGGACTACGGCTACAGGATGCACATTTACCTGGACAGTATTAGATGCCAATAACGTACCTGTCACATTCACAGGTCAGGGTAATGATACGATATGTCTGAGGTGGGGTCAGGGACCTTTTGGAATTGTCACATTACAATTATCCAACTGCACCGGAAATTATTGTCTTAATCCGGTATCAGCAGTAGTTCCGATCGTGGATATGAATTCTCCGATCAATGGGCCGATTGTAGTGTGTGCAAATAGTACAGCGACGTATACTTTACCAAAATGGATGAGTGTGATGTATACATGGCAAGTGATGGGAGGCACGATCGTCTCTTCAGATTCTTTGTCAAATACAATCACCATCCAATGGGGCACCGGACCGCTGGGAATGATAGTAGCCCATTGGAAAAGTAAATTCCTGCAACACTTGCCTGGTCATGATGAGGATGACTGTGAAGGATGGTCTTCGCTGAATGTCAGCATCCTTCCACAATATCATCTCAACGCACCTCCCGGAACTGCCTGCGTAGGTGGAACATCTTTTTTCTCTACTGATATGCCTTCAGGAAGTGGATTCACATGGAATATTTCTCCATTGATCACACCATTCCCAATCGTAGGACCAAACAACATCACGGTGACATGGCCGTCTCCCGGATTATATACCGTCACTGTTTATCCCAATCCTGTAAATCCATTTTGCAATGATACATTGACTGCACTCGTCAATGTGATTCTTGTTCCACCTCCCGACAGTATAGTAGGTGAAACTTTAATTTGTCCTAATTCAACATTTACATATACTGGATACAGTTCAACAACAGGGACCGGCTTCATGTGGAATGTGACAAATGGCACACCATCATCATTTACAGGAAATCCAATTTCTGTGACATGGGGGCCGACAGGTCCATATTCATTGTCACTAAGCCAGTTTCAGGTGGGTACTCCTTTTTGCAGCTCCGCTCCTATCACATTGACAGTCACGCCGAAAGTATTAGCCGGACCTCTTGTCATCACAGGACCAAATGGTTGTATCAATGATGTGGATACATATTCAATAGCACCGACTCAACCATCCGGGACAACATTCACCTGGACTATCGCACCTCCGGCTGCAGGTTCTGTTATCCTGGGACAAGGAACAAATTCAGTGAATATTCAATGGAACAATACGCCTGCTTCTGTGACAATCACATGCGCTGTCAATGTGTGTGGAAATATTACAAACAAGACTAAGGTCATCACGTTGACTTCTGCGATCATACCTACGATTACGCAGACAGGATATTTGTGTCCGAGTGTCAGTGCTACACTTACGGTGAGCCCAGCCTATTCTTCTTATTTATGGTCCAATGGAATGATCACGCAATCAATATCTATAAGTAATCCCGGAACCTACACCGTCACCGTCACTGATGCCAATGGATGTACAGCTGTAAAAAGCTATGAAGCCTTTAATGTTCCCGGACCATTAGCAGATATTACAACTCCGGATCCGATCGTGCTGTGTACTAATCCGGTCACACAGACTACAGTCACATTGTATGCTTTGACAAATCCAAATTATTCATATCAATGGTATTGCAATTTCTCTCCTGTAGCAGGTGCTCCGGGTATGGCAAATCCATTTGTACATACAAATACGGGTATCCCTGGTACGTTTGTTTATTTCGTGATCGTAATGGACAATATTACCGGCTGCACAAAACAGAGTAATTCCATCACAGTCACTCAGCTGGCTTGCATAGGTGGTGGTGGCAATGGTTGCATGCCGCAGCCTTATACACTGACTATCTCAGGAATGAATAACACACCATTGTGCAATGATGTCACATTCCTTGTGAATAATAGCATCAACGTAACACCCTCCTCATGGAATTTTAACGATCCGGGTGGCAATTCGTATACAGGGCCAATTTCAAATCCAACGCATACATATTCAAAGGCAGGTTATTTCTTAGTAACACTTTCAGCAACCGTACCAAATACGATGCCTCCTCCTGCACTCTGCACTGTATTTGCGACAACACAAGTAACTGTACCGGTAGCCGCTGAGTTCTCTTGTTCAAATTTGTGTCGCGCTTATACATTCACAGATTTCAGTACGACCATTCCTTCTGTTTCAATTTCAAATTACTTCTGGAATTTCGGGGATTTCAATACGATGTCATGTGCTTGTCCTGTTGTCAACCATACCTATACTTCAGGTGGCACGTACACTGTGACATTAACTGTTACGACGAATACAGGTTGCCAATCTACATTCAGTAAGATCATCACAGCACCATCTGACCCGAATGCAAATTTCACGATGGCACCCAATCCGGCATGTGTTGGAGATGCAGTTGTATTCACCCCTGCTTCAACAGTAGGTATTGTTTCTTTCTTATGGGCCTTTGCTGATGCCAGTACAAATGGATCAGCGAATCCATCGCACTCGTATATCCTCCCTATGAATCCATACAATGTCAAACTCACAGTCGTTGATGTCAATGGTTGTATGGCGATGAAGATCAATCCACTAGTCATCAATCCAAAACCATTAGTCGGACCCATCATCGTTTCCGATACGACCATATGCCAGGGTGATACGGCGACACTGACAGCTGCTGCAGGTTTTACGTCTTATCTATGGAATACAGGTGCCACAACACAAATTATCATGGTGACAACTTCAGGCACATACAAGGTGACAGTCACTGATGCAAATGGATGTACAGCTGTGCAGGATTCCGTCACGATCCAGGTCAATCCTTTACCACAAGCGATCATCACGGGTAGTCATTACATCTGCGATAATGGCTGCATTACACTCCAGGCAAGTACAGGTTTCAATTATATGTATCAATGGTACAATGAGAATCTGATGGCCGCACCTAATCAGACCATGTCATCGATTACGATTTGTTTTGCTAATTACCAGGATACAGTTATTGTCGGAATTACGGATGCCAATGGATGCACTGCTTTCTCAGCACCATGGGCGATTGATACGGCTTCCGCACCACCTGTCTCTATTGTCCTTACATCCGGTGATTCATGTGCAGGCACACCTAAATTGCTAAATGTTTCGCCTGTACTTGGCTATTGTCAATATTACTGGAGTACAGGAGCTACAGGAACAGGTATCATTGTTTCCAATGCAGGTACATATACAGTTTTGGCAGTGGATACGCTCACAGGTTGTTCATCTTCTGCCAGTATTATTATTCATCCACTACCTGATTTGTGTTTTGTTCCTGTAGGATGTTACATCATGTGTGACAATGACACACTCTGTGGTCCGCCAAATCTGGCAAGTTATCAATGGAATAAAAACGGAGTGCCTATACCTGGTGCAACGATGATGTGGTATGTCGTCACGATGAACGGAAGCTATTCATTGACAGGCACGAATAGTTTTGGCTGCAGTAAAACGTCTGATTCCCTTATCATCATGGTCATCACTTGTTGCCGTGATTCCAGCACAATGGTCACAGCCACACCGATTCCAACTGCTGGCGATAGTTGTTGTTGGAAATTATCCTATATCAATACTTTGGATTCGATTTTTGCCATCCAGATTACCACACCTGATGCAGATCTGTTTACGACAAGTGGATCCTTAGATCCGGCTTTATCACTCTTCGCTTCATCTGCCAACAGTATAACAATCGTAAACAATATTCCAGGCGATCCGCTACCTGTAGATACGCTTGTCAATTTTGTCACTGTTTGTTTTCACAATATTGATTTCAATCCGATCGAGCTTGATATCAATTGGCTTGACAGTGATTATGTGGCGCTATGTATGGATACGCTTGAGCTTCCGTGTGATCCGGAGCCTCCATGTATCTATCTCGCCAGTGATTCCATCTGGTGTGATCTTGATGTGGTCGTATATCAGATGGAATTGTGTAATCCTGCGTACAGTCTGTACCCGATATCATTTATCAACTTCAATGTATTTTCTCCTTTTGGAGCCATACTATCACCATCGCAGCTCAATCTATCTACCCCATTATTACCTGGACAATGCGGCACGTATACATTTACGATACAAGGTGGAAATTTTGCCAACCAGGAATTTTGTTTCAACCTGACAGGCCACGAAATGAATCCGGCCATCGATTCTGCAGCCCTATGTTGTACGTTGGATACATTATACTGCATCCATATTCCGGGATGTAACACCTGTGATAGTGTGTATGTCGCAAATGTTGTTCCTGTGAATACGGAGACAGATTCATGTTGCTATGCCATTACGGTCTACAATTATTATGATGATGCCCTGTTTGACGGAATCAATATTTGTGTGATCACCCCAGGCAGTACGATGACACTTGACAATGAGTTGGGAAGTAATTGGTGGACAGAGAATCTGACAGAAACCATGGCTTCACTCAATTATAATAATGTTGAAGACCCAGCGGATCCATTCATTCCTATCGGACCTGTGACACTCCCTACGATATGTGTCCACAATCCTTCTAATCCGATCACTCAGGTCGAAATCAAATGGATGAATGGTAATGTGGTCGTGTGTAGAGATACAATCGATCTGGTATGCAGTGATTGTGGATATTTTGACAATATTGTTTATTGCGATGAAAACAATAATGTAATTATACAGGGTACGCTCACTAACAATACCGCGTTTACAATAGGTACTGCGAATATCATTTTTAGTAATCCTTCACTTACTACCTATAACCAGTCCATCAACCTTGGTGCTCTTGCCCCTGGGGGTTCGTATGGTCCGATCTTGATCAATATCGGTAATACATTAGCTGCCGGCACTACGGTCTGCGCTACGATCACCCTGCATACATTTGATGATGATGCGAATCACACGAATTGCTGCTCATTCGAATTTTGTTTCGTCGTCCCGTCTTGCAGCTCATCAGAAAAGCCTTGTGAATGCAATCCTGACTTCTTTGAACAAGTGGCTATGGGCGTTACTGTTGGCATCGTAGGCAATACAGCATCATTTACACCTACGGGTCATTTTGATATAAACTGCGATAGAGTGCAATGGATTTTCTACCATGATGGATCGATGGTGATTTCACATGGAAATGAAACAGTCATACACACTTTCCCCGGACCCGGAGAATATGATGTTTGCATGATCGTCTATCGCACAACTGCTACAGGTGAAGAATGCAAAGAAAAATTCCTGAAGACGATCACGATCTTTCCTCCGGGAGCGCCTCCGGGTATATTCCCCAATCCGGTGACAAATGAATTATTACTTCAGCTTCGTCAAAATCATTCAGAGCTACAGGTGATCGTTTACGATATGGGTGGAAGAGAACTTATCAACCAGGTTACCTCAGGCGGCCACATCGGGCAAATACTTCGATTCCCGACAGAGTCCTTTGCGGAAGGTGTCTACACAGCGAAGATCGTCTCTGGGCAAGAACAGTGGGTGCGAAGGTTTATCAAAATCGATCAGTAAAGTATGTGAAAAGCAAAAGCTGTCCGTAGTTTCAAACTACGGACAGCAAAAAGCAAAGGTTGTACGTAGTTTGAAACTACGTACAACCTTTGCTTTTTGCTTCCACGCTATTTTAAGTTTATAAACTTAAAATCAATATTGGAAATTAATTCTATTAAGGTCAACTTACTCAAGCAGCTTGCAGCTGCGCACGAATTGCCTATTGCCTATTGTCAATTGCTTTTTGCCTATTGCTCATTGCTAATAGCCCTTTCTGCACCTAAATCCCCTATGCTTCGACCTGCTTAACTCAACCTCATGCTACAGCTCAGCATCCAGGGGACTTTTGATTTTTCTTGCCTATTGCTCATTGGCTATTGCATTTTGCTTTTCCTTCGCCTTCGCCTCCTCCTTCTTTTTCATTGCCTATAGCAATTTAAACGTTATCGAATCCATGATCGCCTGAGCTGTTTGAGCAGCTACGGCATCGCCGACTCTTGTATAAATAATGACCTTCCAGACATTGGTTCCTTCCTGAAGAATAGAAGACGTAAAATCCATTTCATCGCCTTTCGATACCAGTGTGCCTTTCTGTCGAATCCCTTTTTTTCCTTCGATATTAATTGTCTTTGTCTTGTATTTTACAGACAGAGCTCCGCGCGATTCCAATTCACGTATCGTCTGATCTGAAATGATCGCCATGTCCGGATGAATATGCTGTGCATAAGAAGTCTGGAGAAGCATCACTGTAATGCCCCTGACAGAGTCAACGTAAGCATATGCATAATAGGCCATAATGATCTCCAGCATTGATGGCTGTATCCTTGTCTCCATAGGCTCCGGCTTACCTGGCAACCTGATGGACAATGATGGTGAGCCCAGCGAAAACTGGTGGTCGAGTGAAATCTGTTCCTGCCCATATATGCAGCAAGGAACTACCATCATAAGGAATATGACTAGTTTCAGCGATGAAGTTCTTATAGGTTCAATACGGGAAGTAAACACAATCGAATTCTGATTTTATAAACATCTAAACAGGGTGCAATTTATTCATTTCGTCCTTAATAACAGGATGAAAGGCATCCTAACTAAGATTACATTTGCAGCCAATGGATTCATTAACACACTTAGTACTTGGAGCGGCTATCGGTGAAGTCGTACTCGGAAAGAAGATTGGCAACAGGGCGCTTATCTGGTGCGCTATCGGAGAGACCATTCCCGATTTTGATGTGATCGGCAATTTGTTTATGAGCCCTACAGGGGCTCTTGGCTTTCACAGAGGCTTCACGCATTCCATCATGTTTGCTTTGATCGCGCCTTTGATTTTTGGAGGCCTGGTCTATCAATTGTATCATACAGAAGGACATAAAAAGAACATCTGGAAATACCTGATTTCAGCCTTGAATTTTCTTTTATTGTTCAGTCTGATCGTTGGGGCAAACTATCTGTTCAAAGCGGATCATCATCCCCGATGGTGGCTTCTGATGGTTTCGGTGGGTTTTGGTATTTACCTTACCTGGCGATTGTATAAATTCTATCTGACAAAGAATCTGGAAACACCAAAGACTACGTATGGCCAATGGTATCTTTTATTTTTTCTTGCTTTTTCGACACACATTCTTATTGATTCCTGCACGACATATGGTACCCAATTGTTTCTTCCTTTTTCGAACTATCGGGTGGCCTTCAACAATATCGCTGTAGCGGATCTTTTTTATACGATTCCATTTTTAATATGTGCTATTATTTTCCCTTTTTTTAAGAGAGGATCAAAACCAAGGGCATTTTTCAATTGGTTGGGTATTGGGATCAGTTGTGCATACATGCTTTTTACCATCATCAATAAGGTGCATATGGACAATGTATTTGAAAAGGCATTGGCGCATCGTGGTATTGAAGTGACTCGTTGCAAAGCGACACCCACTATACTCAATAATTTTCTTTGGAATTTTGTAGCTGAAGGCACTGACAAATATTATGTAGGCCTGTATTCCAATTTTGATACAGATCCAAATGTTCACTATCTGAATGAATTGCCAAAAAATGATTCGATCAAGCAGACACTTTCTACATACAAAGAATACAAAACTATCCTTTGGTTTTCAGATGGTTTACTCGCTGCATTTCCGGCTGATACGATGACTGTGCTGTCGGATCTGAGATATGGCGGCATGACGGATACCATCCGGGATTATCATGACATGATTTTTAATTTTTATGTTCAGGAAAAAGACGGAGGACTTAAAGTGCTTACGGAAAGAACACCGTCAAACGAAAGCTTCGGCGAATTGCTGAAGAAATTCATTAAAAGGGTTGAAGGATATTAAAGGAATAACGAATAACGAGTGACGAATAACGAGTGACGAATAACGAGTGATGAATAACGAGTGACGAATAACGAGTGACGAATAACGAATAACGAGTGAGGAATAACGAATAACGAGTGAGGAGTGACGAATAACGAGTTGTGAGCAATAATATTTGGTAATTTTTTACTTAAGAAAAATAAGATTATAATAGGTGTGAATTAATGACAAATTAATTTGCGTTAATACTTCGATTTGCCGTACACAACCTCGTGTCACAGCTCAGCAACACAGGGAAATTTGCGGCAAAAAACTAATGTTGATCTGACACCATTAGGAATGAACAAGCTAAAAAGTCGTTCCTTTGTTGCATTGAACTCCACGATGACATCTAACAAAAAAGCATATCTCGCCCTATTAGTGGTTTGTTTTGTCTGGGGCGTGTCCTGGGTAGGAACAAAAGAGGCGGTGAAGTACATGCCCCCCATTCAGATGGTGGGCGTGCGACAGATCATCGCAGGGTTATGCTACGTTTTGTTTTTTGTTTTTAAAGGAGCCGCACTGCCGAAGAAAAAAGAATGGTATCCGATCCTGCTGTTGTCTCTTCTCAATTTCATGATCAGCAATGGATTAGCGACCTGGGGTGTTAAACTGACTACTGCCGGCGTAAGCGCTATTCTGGGTGCGATATTTCCGCTATGGCTTGTGTTGATCCTGACTATAAAAGGTGGCAATAAAATTCCATTGTTAGCGTGGGCAGGGATCGTGATCGGCTTTGGAGGTGTATGCATCATATTCTATGACCATCTTAAAGAATTATTTGATCCTGATTTTCAGTTTGGTGTACTGCTTGGTTTATTAGCTGCCTTGGCGTGGGCATTCGGGACGTTTTACACAAAAGAATATGCAAGCGATTTTGATCCGTATCAGAGTATTGGATGGCAGATGTTAATCTCAGGAATCACCCTCAATATTATCGCAAAACTAACCGGTAATGTCATTCCTATTGCAGATGTCAAATTATATACATGGGCTGCAATTGGATTTCTGGTGGTCGTCAGTTCTATCATTGCTTTTATCGCCTATCTCTATGCATTGCAACGTCTCCCGACAGGTCTCGTTTCCACATATGCCTATATCAATCCCATTATCGCTGTCATCTCCGGCAGTCTGTTTATCAGGGAACGAATAACCTTACTTTTAATCATTGGTGCCATTGTTACACTCACAGGTGTCTATATCGTAAATACTGCGTTGAGAAGACATCGGGAAAAGATGACGAATACAACCTAAGTTTTAATGCCTTTTATGGCTTAAATTAGTAACTTGGCAAAACAATACAATACCCTTACCTCACTCCCTCCATTGTTAACATGTCAGAATCCCTCTTTTTGAAAAAGAAAATATTGATCTGATAAAGAATATTATCATTTGCAACATTATTTTTTATCACATGTATTTTGTGATTCATGAAGTCATGCTCTATTTTAGTATTTAATAATAAGGCATATATGAGAAAAATATTTTTGTTCACCATGTTAAGTTGCTTTTCCCCCTGGTTGAGTTCAGCTCAAACACAACCTGGTCATACAACTTCAAAAGGTGCGTCAGGGAAGTTGAAGATCTCCTCGTCATTAATGGTCACTGCTACCGGAGTAAATGGAACATCATTTTGCGCACCCAACGGATCTGCCACAGCAAATGTTACCGGTGGGACATCACCTTATTATTATTTATGGAATACGGGTAGTACTGAAGCCATCATCACTAATCTTGACGCGGGAACATACAGAGTAACTGTCACAGATGCAAGTTCAACTTCTGTCACAGGTAGTGTGTCGATCACAAATGCATATCCAATCATTGTAAACGCCAGTGCGACCAATGAGACAGGCTTGAATGCACATAATGGTACTGCAACCGCATTACCCACAGGCGGAATTGGTCCTTATAGTTTCGCATGGAGCAATGGTTCGGCTGCGTTTATGGTTGTCAATCTCGCTCCGGGTGTATACACAGTTACCATCACTGATGCTTCCGGATGTACTGCAACTGAAAATGTGATTGTAAATGCATTTGGTTGTCCTGTACTTTCCATCGGCGCTAATCTTGTCAATCCTCCCTGTTATGGCGTCTGCAATGGATCCATTCAAATTCATGCCGTCGGTAATGGTACTCCACCTTATTCATACTTGTGGAGTAATGGAACCATAGGACCCCTGCTTACAGACTTATGTCCGGGATATGTCTCCGCTTCTGTCATTGATGACAATGGATGTGGTGCAGCAGAAACTTTTCTCATCACACAACCTTCTCAGGTATTTGCAGGTGCAATGTCCTCCGGTGAAACTGGTCCGGCTACAACTGATGGAAAAGCCTGGGCGATTCCATACGGTGGTACCGGGTCTTATACCTATCACTGGAATACGAGCAGCACTGACTCATTAATTACAGGCTTGATACCGGGCATGTATACAGTCACTGTATCAGATGCAAATGCATGCTCTGCAACACAAACCGTAACTGTCAATATGTTTGGCTGCACAACCGTAGATGGTAATAGTTTAGGGACCAGCTGTTTCGGAATTTGTGACGGAAGTATTACTGTTACCCTCAATAATCCATTGCCTCCTGTCATGTATCTGTGGGAAAACGGAAGTACCCTATCGCCTCGCACAGGGCTTTGTGCCGGCAGTTATAGTGTCACGGCAACGGATGCTGCAGGCTGTTCAGCATCAGGGATTTTTTCTGTGACCCAACCATTTCCATTAAATGCAAATTCAGGTAACACTGATGAAACAGCAACGCATGCCAATACTGGAATAGCATGGTCAGCCCCGATCGGTGGAACGGCTCCATATTCTTATCTCTGGAGTAATGGAAGTGTAGATTCTTTGATCACCAATCTCTCGCCCGGCGCCTATTTTCTCACTGTCACAGATGCTAATGGATGCACAGATCAGGATTTTGCATTGATCAGCGCATTTCAATGTATTGGCTCGCACACTTTTCTTTCTGTACAACCTACCTGCCATGCGAGCTGTGATGGAAATGCAAGTGCGATAATATCAGATACAACAGTTGCTATAAGTTATTTATGGAGTACCGGAGAAACTACCAGTTCAATCAGCAATCTGTGCGCGGGTGCGTATGGTCTGACCATTACCAATGAAGATTTAGGATGTATAGATGATAGTTTTACGTTTGAATTGCATCCGCCTGATTCTTTAGGATTAATTGTGGATCAGATAACGCATATCACGGATAGTACGACAGCCTCGGTATCAATACATGCACAAGGAGGAACAAATCCATATTCTTATCACTGGACAGGCCCGGGCGGATTTACAAGTACTTCGAAGGATATCAATGTTATTTTGCCGGGCAATTATTTCATCGTGATTACCGATGCGCATGGATGTGTATTGATGGATACAATTGTCATAGAGGATAATTCTACGGTAGGTATACCTGAACCAAAACAATTTGAGATTGAAGTCTATCCGAATCCGGCGAGGGACAGATTATTTATTAAAACATTCAATCCGAATTCTTACACATTACAGATTATTAATCCGGAGGGACGTATTATTTATGCATCCCGGGATGAAAAAGAGATTGATTTGCAACATATTGGTGCGGGCATTTACATTCTCAAAATCTCTTCTGCAGAAAAATATTTTATTGAACCTCTGGTCATATTTCGATAGGACCTGGCTTCAAAAAGAAAATCTGGTGGCACCACCCTTGTGCCACCAGATATAAGTACAATTCAAAGTCTCACCTCTGTATTGTTATTGCAGGCCCTTTAGCCAATACTAAATCTCCAACCTTTTTGGAGACTTTTGATGACCACTCTCTTGATTCCATACTCATCCGGCTCATTTTACGGCTTAAAGGGCATATTTGTAAAACCAACCGGAACAGGGAAGTACATCAGACGAGCATAATGTTTGTTTAAAATTCATTTCGCATACTATTAGTACACGTCTTTTATAGTAATTTCCATCCATCAGGCAATCAATTCTTGCGCCTATTGCTGTTACTGCCTGGGGCGTCATGGCCTAAATATATTTTAAATTCCAAGGTAAATAATGCGATTATGACGTACAGATTACACGCTGTTGATCAATATTTGACGTTTTTGTACTGGGGATCTTATTAAAATAATATTTACGCTTAAAATAACATGAATATGAAACGGATACTAACCTTTACAATTTTTACATGTTTCTGTCTTTCGCTTGCTACCGGGCAATCATTATCAAGGAAGGAAAATAAAATATTCAATAAAGCTCATGGCACTTCAAGATCCGTGTTTACGATCAACTACATATTGACAACATTCACTGAACCCTACACTGATCTGACCGGTGCCACTTCTCTTAATAATGGTGAAGTATGGGATGATCCTTCTTATGGATTTGCCTTGCCATTTCCGTTTCAAATGAATGGCAACAATGTTACATCCCTTCAATTTTTCGGATCCGGCTCTGAGTTATATTCTCCCACCAATGATCCTGATATCGGTACTTATCTTTTGCCTTTTGAAACGGATCTTATCGACAGAGGCGCGATCAGTGGAGTTTCGATGTCTCCGATCAGTTATAAAGTGTCCGGAGTCACAGGCAGCCGAATATTGAAAGTTGAATTTAAAAACGCCGGATCATATTACGAACTGGAAGACCTTGGCACATTGGATATGTACATCAATTTTCAATTGTGGATTTATGAAGGCAACAATAGGATTGAATTTCATTTTGGAGGAAGCAGCATCACTGATCCGGTCGAATTCTATGGAGGAGATCCTGGAGCTATTTCAGGCATAGCTGATTACAATTCAGCAGATGATGTAATTATTAATCCACATTTTATTAAAGGTCCTGCAGCAAAACCCACATTGTCGACTGATCCACTTACTCTTACGGGTACACCTCCTAATGGAATTGTATACCGGTTGTCGCTTCCGGAACCATTAGTGGTCAGTGTATCAGGTGAAGACGCCACATCATATTGCTCACCAAATGGAACCGCTACTGCTGATGTATCTGGTGGAACAGTACCATACACGTATCATTGGAACAATGGAGCCACAACATCAACGATTACAAATTTAAATGGAGGAATGTATGCCGTGACAGTGACTGATGCAAATGCGATGACAGGAACAGGAAGCACCACTATCACGATTCCAAATCCTATTGAAGTAAATGCAAGCTCAACAAATGAAACTGCCGTCAATGCAAATGATGGAACAGCTATAGCTATTCCGACTGATGGATTACCTCCCTTTGGTTGGGATTGGAGCAATGGCTCTGCAGGTTTTCAGATTGTTGGTCTTGCTCCGGGTATTTATACAGTGACCATTACAGATGATGCGGGATGTACAGCTTCGCAAAGTGTTGTAGTCAATGCTTTTGGTTGCCCTCCGCTTGAGATTATTTCATCCGTGCTTGATGTTAGTTGCAACGGTCTTTGTGATGGAGCTATTCAAATCGTTAATGTAGATCAGGGCGTCGGTCCTTTCACATATATGTGGAGCGGTGGGATTACCAGTTCTTTTATCAATAATCTGTGTGTTGGGGATTATGAAGTCATTGTCACAGATATAAATGGATGTATTGTAAATGCAACATATCATATTACACAGCCACCTCTGCTCACAGTGACAACAGGCTCGACTACAGAAACTGGTCCTGGTGCTGGAGATGGCACTGCGTGGGCTATACCCTCCGGGGGTACTTCTCCATATTCATACGCATGGAGCAATGGAGGTATTGATTCGCTGATCACAGGACTTGTACCAGGTACGTATTCAGTCACAGTGACCGATGGCAATATGTGTTCAGCCACAAATGTCATCGTAGTAAATATGTTTACTTGTACCACAGTTGAAGGCGTCATTTTCAATAACTCATGTTTCGAAAGTTGTGATGGCAGTATTTCAGTCACACTGAACAACGCGGTTCTACCTGTAACATTTTTATGGGAAGATGGTAGTACGCAATCTTCTCTGACTGAACTTTGCGCGGGTACTTATGGAGTTACGGCTACCGATGCTACAGGTTGCTCAGCATCAGGAAATTTTCTTGTCACTCAGCCCGGAGAAATTTTTCCAAACGCCTCAAGTACTGATGAAACAGCCCAGAGCGCAAATGATGGGACAGCGTGGGCGACACCTTTTGGGGGACTGCCTCCATATTCCTATCTGTGGAACAATGGAAGTATCGATTCGCTGATCACTGATCTCGCACCAGATCTGTATTCTGTTGTAGTGACAGATGCACTTGGTTGTTCCGAGACAGAATTCGTAAACGTAAATGTATTTTCATGTTTTGAATTTATCGATACTGAGTTTAAACCAATTACTTGTTTCGGAGATTGTGATAGCCATCTGACTGTTATCCCTATTGGTGGTACCGGGCCATATACCTATGCATGGAGCACCGGTGATACAACAGAAATGATCACTAATCTTTGCGGAGATAGCACATATACCGTAATAGTTACTGATATAGGCCGCGGTTGTTTTGAGACTGCACCGTTCTGGATATTTTCGCCCGAACCTCTAACGATTACAATTGAATCAGTGGTAGATATTACACCTACGACCAAATCATCTGTCTCTGTCACTATCAATGGTGGAACCCAACCCTATCTGTATGCATGGTCCGGGCCCAATGGTTTTGCCTCAACTACAGAAGATTTGTTTGATATTCCGGTTGGATACTATAATATACTTGTCACTGATGCACATGGATGTACAACGTCTATTGATTCCATTGAAATAAAAGAATCAGTTGGAATTTCTAATCCTGATCAATTGGATGTGCGGGTATATCCAAACCCTGCAAGAGAGAAAGTGTATGTCGAAATGGATAAAATTTCAAACTTTCAAATTCAATTGTACAGTTCTGATGGTCGTATTGTCAAGACATGGAGAGATGTAAGCACGCTTGATGTCAGCGATATTGCTGCAGGAATATATGCGATCAAAGTTACTTCAGGTGAGAAGTATTATATCCAGAGGCTGGTGATCGAAAAGTAGTATGCAAGGATAAAAACCGCATATCTTTTGCACCGGAAAGTGAATGTGCATAACTATCCAGAGACTCTCATAATCAACGGCTTAGGACAGTGTGGCACACCTAGGTGTGGCACACTTAAGTGTGGCACACTGTTTTTGACGAAGTTCGTGTACCACATTTTATCCGTTTACGAAACGGCTAAGTCCGCAGGGTGGCTTATTTTTACAAAAATCTTCACGGTATGTCTGTCATAAAACTTCCAATCCTGTTCGTGGGCTCTAAAGGAGAAGTCCGCCTATATTCACTCTTTGACAGTGGGGCAAATCTCTCCTGTATCAATCCTGATTTCCTTGAAAAGCTTGAGGTCCCCGTTAAATTAGGCAGAAAACGAAGTATCGCTACTGCTGCTGAAGGCCATTTCATCGAAATAAGTGAAAGAGTTTCTTTGGATTTCTACCTTGAAGATGTGCTTCTCTCCGATGAATTTCTGGTTGTGCCCGGGTTAAGCGAAGAAGCCATCATTGGAGCTGCTACCTTACAGAAGTGGCGTATCAAATTAGACTTCGAACATGATACTGTTCATGTAGATCCGAAAGTGGCAAAAATGCAGTTGAAGAGATCTCAGGAAATGAGTCACTAACAGTCCAATAAAATTGATTCTACTTTTTATTTGATTTAGAATCTTCGCTGTGATTCTAAAATATTTTTAGAAGTGCCCTTTAGGGGATTTAGGGGCAAAAACAGCAGCTCTCTTCGTTGCCTCCTCTGCCATCCTGAGCGACTCCACAGCATTCGTATCATCGATCTTCCGCACTTGTGAAGGATCTTTAATCCAATTCAATTGATCCTCTAACATCGAAGTGACTAATTGCTCATATCGAAACATTTTATCAGCGATATCACCCGACTCCATTGTGATGAGAGAATCAAAATCTATATCGCGAAATTTTCCTCTTACTTTTTTATGCGTTGAGTCATCTGAATGAACTTCAATCTTACAACCTGGGAACAGAGATTTTAACTTTTCGACTTGCTGCACTTTCAATAATCCATGAAGCCTGATCTTTACAGGAATCCACTCGTATAAAGTAATGTCTCCCCGATCAAATTGCAATCTCAATTCCTGTCTGTCCAGAAGTTTTGGCTGATTAAATCCATGATAAAAATTGACAGGACCATCTTGGTAAAGTACATCAGCCTGTACACGATCAATGATTTTCTCTTCTACACCAGGTCGCTGAATTTCAAAAGAACTGATAAGTTCTCCTTCACCTAACCATCCGCTGAACATGTCAAAGAAATGCACCCCATGCTCAATGAATATTCCGCCACTTTTTTCTTCATCCCAAAACCAATGCTCCGGAATCAGCTTTTCATCACTTGCATAATTTTCAAAAAATCCATGTACAAAATCACCGAGCCATTTTTCATCAATGATCGTTTTGACAATAGCATACAAAGGATTATATCGCTGCATAAGATTAACCACATACAAAAGATTATTTTCTTTTGCATATGCCGCCAGTGTTTCTGCTTCTATGGTTCGCAGTGCCGCAGGTTTTTCACAGATCACATGTTTTCCGGCGCGAAAAGCCATTTCAGATTGTCTGAAATGCAGATATGGCGGAGTAGCAATATAGACCAGGTCTATGCTATCGTCTGTCAATAAATCTGTGATGTTATTATGAAATTTAGCATTCACCGCAACAGCCATTTTTCGGCCGGATGCTTCATTGATGTCGGTCACACCCACGATATGGATACCGTTAATTTTCAGGAACGCTTTTGCTGCAAATTCTGCGAATTCACCAGCACCAACAATACCAATGTTGAATTTTAGATGGTTGCTGAGCTGTCGCACATGGTTGATTTTAGCAAGTCGAAGTATTCGATTTTGGATTTTGGACTTTAAAGTGCCTTTTTTTGGACACAGATTTAGTAAGAATGATTAGGATTTTTTAAGATTAAATTCATCACTCAATCACAGATCTCCCTATCACAACACAAAATAAGAACGCAGATTATCATGATCGTCATGATTGATCATGATTTAATTTCATTTATAAAATCACTTCACGCTTCACGTCTCATCTCTCTCATCTCTCACTCCTCTCACTTCTCTCACTTATCAGCAATGGCCAAGTAATATCCATATAATCGCGAATACAACTATTGTACCCAGGCATCCGCCACCTAATTTGTAAGCTCCGTAGCCTGCAAGACCTCCTCTTAATAAATTATTCATACCAGTTCATTTAGTTTAGTGAGTTATACCTTTGTATCAGAGAGGGATTATTATTTCGCTTTTATCTTTTTCTCGGTTGGCTTACCATCATATTTCTCGGGATTTTCTTCAGCATTCTTTTTTGTTTTCCGGATGGTACCATCTTTGTGATGAGGAGGTGAATAAATAGTATAAACTTTTAATTTCTTACGGCTATCTGTATTGATGATATTATGTCTAGCGCCGGCAGGTACCACGACAGCATCACCATCTTTTAATTTATACACATTGCCATCAATGATGGATTTTCCTTTGCCACTTTCAACCCTGAAAAACTGATCGTTTCCGGGATGTATCTCGGAACCAATCTCCTCTTTTGGCTGCAGTGTCATTAGCACCAATTGACTGTGCTTAGAAGTATATAACACCTTGCGGAAATTTACATTCTTCTTGGTCTCTTTTTCAATATTCGCTTTATACCCTTTCATATCAAAATAAGTTTAAAATCCTTATGCAGAATTCATCAGATACAACAACATGAATGTAAAAAGGTTATGACCAAACGAGCCTTTCGAGTTGGTTTATTTCCCAAACCGTTCAAAAATGGCCCTATCAAGCTCCTCTCTGTGTGAGGGATGTGCAATAGAAACAAGTGCATCAGCTCTTTGCTTCAGATTTTTCCCAAAAAGATTTACTGCACCATATTCCGTGACGACATGTTGAACATGGGCCCTGGTCGTTACGACTCCGGCTCCGGGCTTGAGAAAGGGGACGATTTTAGAAGCGCCTTTATTTGTGGTAGAGTTCATCGCTATGATAGGCTTTCCACCTTCTGATAATGCCGCACCACGCATAAAATCCATCTGGCCACCGACACCCGAAAACTGATACATCCCGATTGAATCAGAACATATCTGTCCTGTGATATCAATCTCAATCGCTGAATTGATCGCTACCACTTTTGGATTGGCCCGAATCACCTTTGTATCATTGACATACTCAATATCCAGAAATACCACCTGCGGATTGTCATCAATGAAATCATATAATTTCCGGGTACCAATCGCAAATCCCGTCACTAATTTTCCGGGGTGCTTTTTCTTATATTTATTTGTGATGATTCCTTTCTCTACCAATGGAATAATACCATCGGAAAACATTTCAGTATGAATACCTAAATCTTTATGTCCCTCAAGACAAGACAGCACTGAGTCAGGAATAGCTCCAATGCCCATTTGAAGTGTAGACCGGTCATCAATTAATTCTGCACAGTACTTCGCTATTTTCATAGATGTATCTGTCGCCAGGTCGTGATAACTTACCTCCGGCAAAGGCTCATCAATATATACTAATGCATCTATTTCACTGATATGCACTATACCATCGCCATGTGTTCGTGGCATTCGAGGATTCACTTGTGCGATAACGTGTTTCGCATTGTGTATAGCCGACCTGGCAATGTCAACTGAAACGCCCAATGAACAAAAACCATGTTTGTCAGGAGGTGATACATGAACCAGGGCCACATCAATCGACAAAATATTCCGCTCAAAAAGAAGATGTATTTCGCTGAGAAATATCGGTATATAATCTCCATGCACACTATCGACGATTTCCCTTACATTTTGAGATACAAAAAGGGAATTAATAAAAAAACTTTTCCCGAAATCAGGAACATTAAAAATATCATCTCCTAGCGTGCTGATACTAATCAATTCTACCCCTGATAATTCATCTTTCCTTTTAAACAAAGCACTTAATAAATGCAGAGGTGTCGCCGCACTACCGTGAATAAAAACCCGGCTCCCGGATTCAATACGTTTTACAGCATCTGCTGCTGAGATATAAACTGGATTCGCCATATGCAATGTTGATAATCAATAAAAATGAACCTAGTACTTTGGATCGTACATATAGGCTGCAATACTTTGTCTTATATTTTCCGGCCGCGCAATCTGTGCAAGTCCGGAATTGAATATTTTTTCAGCGACAGCCGTAGCAATATCAAGTGAAATACTTCGAATATCTCTTAATGGCGGATATACAGATCCCCGGGCGATATCTTCTTCACTGACAATATGCGCCAGTGTTTTAGCTGCTGCGAGAAATAAAGTATCCTGGACAACTTTAGCTTTGCATGTCACCACGCCCAAACCTATACCTGGAAATATATAGGCATTATTACCCTGGCCTGATTTAAAAATCCTTTCTTTATAAATCACTTTATCAAAAGGACTACCACTGGCGAAAACAACTTTTCCATTACTCCAGTTATACGCTTGTTCGGCTGTACACTCTGCTCTGCTCGTTGGATTTGAAAGCGCAAAAATCACAGGACGCTCATTGATAGAACACATCAGCTCAACTATTTCCTTAGTAAAAGATCCAGGAGCACCGGTTGCACCGATCAGCACATTAGGCCTGAATTCTTTGATAGCTTCAACAAAATTTAGCGGACCATGATGTTGTGCGTAAGCAGCTTTGTGTTTTACAAGATCTTTTCTTCCATCGACAACGAGACCGCTACTATCCACAAACCAAAGTCTGTTATAAGCTTCTTCCCTGGTTAACCCTTCCTCAACAAATGCCGTAACCATCAAATCCGCAATTCCTGTAGCTGCTGAACCGGCACCTAAAAACAAAACTTTCAAATCTTTATATGGAACTCCGGTGATTCTTCCAGATGCAAATATTCCGGCAAGAGCCACTGCCGCTGTTCCCTGAATATCATCATTGAAACATGTGACCTTGTCCTTATATTTATTTAAAAGCGTATACGCATTGGGTGTTGAGAAATCTTCAAACTGAATGAGTGCATCCGGAAATTTCTTTTGAACAGCCGTAACAAATTCTTCAACCAAATCAAAATAAGCCTGCCCTTTGATTCTTTCAAACGGATAGCCGATATAAAACGGATCGTCACGTAATTCTTTATTGTCCGTACCTACATCCAGCATCACCGGCAAACATTGCGAAGGATGAATACCAGCACATGCGGCATACAATGCAAGTTTGCCCACAGGTATGCCCATACCATTCGCACCAAGATCTCCAAGCCCGAGGATGCGTTGTCCATCTGTCACTACGATGACGCGGATGTCCTTTTTAGGCCAGTTGTCCATTAATTTTTCAAACTCACCTTTATCTTCAGGTGTGATATACAGGCCCTGAGAATGACGATAGATATGTGAAAATTCTTTACATGCCTGTCCAACAGTCGGTGTATAAATGATGGGCATGATTTCTTCTATATTCTCCATGACAGTCCTGAAAAACAATTTTTCATTACGGTCCTGAAGCGCGGAGAGAAAAATATACTTTTCAATGTCGTACTCCTTTCTTCGCATATTGCCCAGAATCCTTTTGATCTGAGTCTCCTGGCTTGACACAACAAAAGGCAACAAACCCCTCAATTTCAGTTTTTCACGTTCTTCCCTGCTGAAAGCCGTGGACTTGTTCAGGCTCTTATCCTTAAGTAAATCAATATTTTCTCTTTCTACTGTCATTTCTTAAACTGTTGTTGATAAAACCAAAATCCGAAAGACATTGTTTCAAATGCCGATTGCCTTTCGAATTGGGGCTGCAAGATACATTAAGCGAATTACAGACTTTTGCTTCCTCCGCCTAAAAAAGTAACGTTGTACATTAGCCGGGATGAAAAAATCCCTGAATGCAGTGGTTTGGTGGAAAGAAATCGTTTTTTACCAGATTTATATGCCCAGCTATTGTGATAGCAATGGTGACGGGTACAGTGATTTCAGAGGAATGATCAGCAAGCTGGATTACCTGCAATCTCTTGGGATAAAGGGCATCTGGCTAACTCCTTTTCTCCGGTCTCCCAAAGTTGACAATGGGTATGATGTGGCCAGCTATCTGGAGATTGATACGACGTATGGTGATATGGATGATTTCGGGATGTTTTTGGAAGGAGCGCATCAAAGAGACATCAAAGTGATCATCGATATGGTCTTTAACCATACATCCACTGATCACCCCTGGTTTCAGGCATCCAGGAAATCGAAGGACAATCCTTATCGTGATTATTATATATGGCGTGATGAGCCCAACAATTGGGAGTCATTTTTCGGTGGAACCGCCTGGGAAAAAGATCAGCTGACGAATCAATATTATTATCACAAGTTTGACATCCGGATGGCAGATCTCAACTGGTCATATCCGAAGGTGAGACATGAGATACAGGATGTCATTCGGTATTGGTTGCAAAAAGGAGTGGATGGCTTCAGGCTTGATGTGATCAATTTTTTGACAACTGATCAGGATTGGGCTGATAATCCTGTTGACAATGGTAAGCAGAATCACCTACATGATGTAGATCAGGGTGGTGTGAAAGAAGCAATGCGGTTGATAAAATCAACAATGCAGGAATTCGATCAGCGATTTGTTGTTGGAGAAATTGGTAGCGATAAACTTGAGATATTACAACAATATCAGGCACCTGATCTGATGGATGTTGTGTTTAATTTCAACTTTGGCAGCATTGAAACTTTTTCTGCGGAGAAGATATTTCAGGAAATTCAAAAAATGGATTCCGTCCTGAGCGATTATCCAACATTATTTTTTGGAAGTCATGATATGCCGAGGATGATCGATCGGCTTGCGGATGGTGATACGGATAAAGCCTGTGCCCTGGCAGCTCTTATGTTGACAGCCAAAGGAGTTCCGTTTATTTATTATGGAGAAGAAATCGGTATGCAGAATATCCATGCATCAGATGTGGATGAAATCATAGACATACAAGGCAGAACACACTATAATCTGGCCCTTGATGCAGGCAACACAAAAGAAGAAGCACTTAAAACGGGCAATAAACACAATCGTGATAAATCACGGAGTCCCATGCAATGGAATGCTGATGAATTTGCAGGATTTTCCACGCAAAAGCCCTGGATTAAAATAAATGAAAATTACCGCAGCGTGAATGTAGAAGTTCAACAGCAGGATGATCAATCCATATGGAATGTTTATCATGATCTCATTGAATTGAGAAACAAGGAGAAGTCATTACAATATGGTGATTATGAACAATTGGAATTGAAAGATGACAGGATTATATTTACAAGGATTTATAACAATGAAAAATTAACAGTCATTATAAATTTTGGTGGTATGGTTACTATCACAATACCTTCAAATGCAATATTGTTAATGGGGAATGAAATATTGCGAACCAACGGGTTTTTGATTTATAAAGAGGTTTAATCACGGAGGTTGTTGGAGAAAACTCCAACAACGGTAATCCGATTAATCCGGTATTTGTTTGTCTCTGCTTTTTTCATTTATCGCCATCGCGAAGTTCCGTTTAGAAGTTTGCTTCTCACTCAGCACAACATAGATAAGTATACCTATCGCGGTTCCGAAAAAGCACCATACAGATACGAGTGCAGGCTGGAAAAATAAACGGGTGATGACATACGAGATTAAGATAAGGATACCCATCATCTGAACTTTGAAATTCTTTGATGCCAATGGTGGGCCAATCGTGGCGGTCAGATAAAATCCGGCAGCGATGGGGATCAGACTGGGTGGGTAATCCAGCTTGTAAAAAATATGATCATTGAGAATGCTGGCATTTATACCGAAAGTGAACATGCAATATAAAAAGTAACACGCCACAACTATTCCTGCGCCTAAAAAGAGCCTGATGATTTTCTTCCGTAATGGATCTTTTTCAAATCGTAAAATCGCGATCGGAAGAAATAATGGCCACAAGGCCTGGGCGATGATTAAAAATCCTATGGTAGCTGCAGTACGTAATCCTTCCCAACTGTTATGGGTGAGGGACATCCAGACTGCACCTTCTGTAAACTGCTGGATGCTAAATAGGAAAGGAAGGGCCGCCAGCACATATTCGGAGGGCTCTTTGGCCTTTTTGACTGAAATCACGCCTAAAATGCCAAGGGCGACACCTGCGCCAACACTTGCGGTTGTTGAGAAACACATTTTCTACTGGTTTATATCAATTGATCGGCCGCAAAACTACGTAAAGTTTGCTGAGGGAGCCATGAACATGCTTTGGTCAATAATGCAATATAAATCGCAATGCAAGTATAAGGCTGTATGCGCAAAAAAGCAAGTGAAAGGCGGAGAGCAGAGGGAAAAGAGCAGGGAGCAGGGAGCAGGGAGCAGAGAGCAAAGAGCAGAGAGCAGAGAGCAGAGATTTTGAATTTTGGAATTTTCACCACTCCATCTTCCTGGTTTTTTGTTTTTCGCTTATTGCATATTGCCTTCCCGCAACATTTACTTCGTAATGGCGGGATCTTCGCTGCGCTCGAATTGCTCATTGCTTTCTACAGCCCAATTAAAGCTGTTTGACCACTTTAATTGAATTACTTTTTGATTAACTGCACATAAGCGCCGACATCGTGATGAACTGGTTTTATGGTATGAAGATATTTCCACAAAGCCATTAGTTCAGTATCATTTAACTTTTTGAAAGCAAACCAGGGCATGACTGACTCAGGGATGGAAGTTCCCTGATGGAATCGGTCCCTGAATTTTTCGAATGTCCAGTCATGAAGTACGCCTGTGGGATCGGGTGTAAGATTTGCTGTATAAAGCATACGTGGCGGGTCGCCTTTTACCTGCTCAAACGGGCCCCCTGCGAGCTCTTCACCTATATAGGCTCCTGTATTCGGATTTCTTTCTGTGTGGCAACTACGGCAACCACTAACGAACCTGGCGAGATATTCTCCATACTGAGCGGTCGTATCCGGAGTCATTTTTGCCGGTGGAGTTTTTACAGGGCTTTCAGGTCGGATTAAAAAAGCAAGAATGGCTTTGCCAAAGAGGTTAAAATCATTGTCAGGTACTTTATGGCTCACGGCGGGTATAGTCCTGAGGTAAGAAATAATCGCTGTGAGGTCCTCATCGCTCAGATTTTGATATTCCATGGCGGGGATGAGCACGGTGCCATCATGTTTGACACCATAACGTAAAGCTCTTGCGATTTCGCCGTCTTTCAGGTTGCCTATCCCGGTTTCTTTGTCACTGCTTATATTTCTTGAATAAAAAGCGCCGCCTGGAAATAGAAAAGGGAAACCACCTCCAGCGAGCTGGAAGTCTTCACCGTTCTTAACTTTTGTAGAATCATCCGGTTTGAAATGACATTCGGCACAATGAGCCGTGGAGAGTACCAGATGCTGTCCATGCGCTATAATGGCGCTGTCGGAAGAAGCTTTGATATCCGGATAGGGGGCGTCATACTTTCGGTCGTACATCATGTTGGCGGCGATGGCCAGTCCGGCGAACAGGACAATCAATACTATGGCTGTCCATTTGAGGATGCGGAGTACAATTTTCATTGGGTAGTTAGTTTTGAAAATGAGGGAGAATAGGTGTTTTGTTTTACGATACTAAAATAATTAATGGCTGGATATTTACGTAAAAAAATGAAGGTTGGATCATGGGACAGAGGAGTGAGAGGAGTGAGAGGAGTGAGAGGAGTGAGAGAAGTGAGAGGAGTGAGAGGAGTGAGAGGAGTGAGAGGAGTGAGAGAAGAGAGGAGTGAATAGTGAATAGTGAATAGTGAATAGTGAATGGTGAGACTTCAATTTGCGGCAACCGGCGAAATCTTCGGCAATAAGAGGAGAGACATACATCTTTCCCTTTGACCTTTCACTTCTAATTCTGATTTTTACTTCTACTTCTGAATTCTATTTCTGATTTCGATATTCGCCATTCCAGATTCCCATTACCTTTTTGAATAAGGAATAGCGAATATCGATGTAGGAAGGAAGAAGGAAGAACAGAGAAGGAGAAGAAGTTGAAGTTGGAAGTATGGCTTTCTATTTTATTTCTTCACACAACTTTCCCCTTTCACTTCTACTTCTGACTTCTTCTTCTGATTTCGATATTCGCTATTCCAGATTCCCATTACCTTTTTGAATAACGAATAGCGAATATCGACATGTAGAAGAAGGAAGAACAGAGAAGTAGAAGTTGAAGATGGAAGTATGGCTTTCTATTTTATTCCTAATTACATCTTTCCCTTTAACCTTTCACTTCTACTTCTGATTTTTACTTCTACTTCTGACTTCTACTTCTGATTTCGATATTCGCTATTCCTGATTCCCATTACCTTTTTGAATAAGGAATAGCGAATATCGATGTAGGAAGGAAGAACAGAGAAGTAGAAGTTGAAGATGGAAGTATGGCTTTCTATTTTATTCCTAATTACATCTTTCCATTTGACCTTTCACTTCTACTTCCGACTTCTATTTCTGATTTCGATATTCGATATTCCTGATTCCCATTACCTTTTTGAATAAGGAATAGCGAATATCGATGTAGGAAGGAAGAAGGAAGAACAGAGAAGGAGAAGTTGAATTTGGAAGTATGGCTTTCTATTTTATTCCTAATTACATCTTTCCATTTGACCTTTCACTTCTACTTCTGATTTTTACTTCTACTTGCTTCTATTTCTGATTTCGATATTCGATATTCCTGATTCCCATTACCTTTTTGAATAAGGAATAGCGAATATCGATGTAGGAAGGAAGAAGGAAGAACAGAGAAGTAGAAGTTGAAGATGGAAGTATGGCTTTCTATTTTATTCCTAATTACATCTTTCCATTTGACCTTTCACTTCTACTTCTGATTTTTACTTCTACTTCTGATTTCGATATTCGCTATTCCAGATTCCCATTACCTTTTGAATAAGGAATAGCGAATTATGTAAGGAAGAAGGAAGAACAGAGAAGTAGAAGTTGAAGTTGGAAGTATGGCTTTCATTTTATTCCTAATTACATCTTTCCTTTGACCTTTCACTTTCTGACTTCTACTTCTGATTTCGATATTCGCTATTCCAGATTCCTCCTTTTGAATAGGAATAGCGAATATCGATGTAGGAAGGAAGAAGGAAGAACAGAGAAGTAGAAGTTGAATTTGGAAGTATGACTTTCTATTTTATTCCTAATTACATCTTTCCCTTTAACCTTTCACTTCTACTTCTGATTTTTACTTCTACTTCTGACTTCAACTTCTGATTTCGATATTCGCTATTCCAGATTCCCATTACCTTTTTGAATAAGGAATAGCGAATATCGATGTAGGAAGGAAGAAGGAAGAACAGAGAAGTAGAAGTTGAATTTGGAAGTATGACTTTCTATTTTATTCCTAATTACATCTTTCCCTTTAACCTTTCACTTCTACTTCTGATTTTTACTTCTACTTCTGACTTCAACTTCTGATTTCGATATTCGCTATTCCAGATTCCCATTACCTTTTTGAATAAGGAATAGCGAATATCGATGTAGGAAGGAAGAAGGAAGAACAGAGAAGGAGAAGTTGAAGATGGAAGTATGGCTTTCTATTTTATTCCTAATTACATCTTTCAACTTCTACTCCAACTTCTCACTTCCACTTCTGACTTCTATTTCTGATTTCGATATTCGCTATTCCAGATTCCTATTACAACTTCTACTTCTGATTTCGATATTCGCTATTCCAGATTCCATTTACTCCCCTACCCCGCTTCTCTTTTCAAAAACATACATCACAAAAAGTAAAAGCACCGGAATCGCCACCACAAGAAGACTTAATTTGTTTTGCCTGAAATAATATCGCGTGACAAGACTTGCGATCAAACTGATAACCGTCACGATAAGAATCCAAGTATTAAAATTTGTACTCGCCCCAAACCCTGCCCTGAAATCTGAAGCACCAACAGTCAGAATGATCAGCAATAAATCGAGTATGAAGAGAAACCAGAAGAGAAAAGACATTTTCGATTTTCGTTTTTGGAATATTGATTTTTGATTTATTACTTCCTGGTATGCATGCCTTTCCTTAGCATCCATGTTACTTTTTTAAATTTTGATCTATCATCATCCAAAAGAAACTGTTGTGTCAAATTTTCAATTTCAGTAAACTTTAGCTTTTTTTTGCGATAATTATTTCTGAAGTATTGGTAAAAGGCATTACAAAAATTAAGATAATCTCTGTACAATCTCAACTTTTGACAAAAGTATGCATTATTAAGCCTGGCAATCTCAAGATTTCTGAAGCCTCTTCTGCCATCCACTATAGTTGTGTCAAACATCCCCATCACGCTCCACCTGTAACAAACTATAGTACTATAATCAAAATCCGGATCGAATCCCTCATCCAAAAGTGAAGCTGCATAATGGATATACAGATTCGTTATCGTCGGGCGATACGCATCCTGAGAATCTGCATCCATTGTATGATTCAACTTTTCATACGCTAAGCCGCGGATCATAAGTAATAACCAGGTTCTGCTGTTATCAAATAATGAATCAAAATTATTCTGAATTGAATCGAGACCAGGATAACCAGGATCACCTTGCGCATTTGTGCAATAAGTTATTAACACAAACAATGCAATCTTTACAGGTACACAGGCTCGCATAGTACACAAAGTTTTCCTGATCAGAATATTGTCCGGAAAGTAATGAATTTACATAAATGTCCTTAAAACATCAATTACAAGGTGTCATTTCAGGAAACGGGTCGGTTAGGAATGGAGAAATTGTCCAAACAATCACCGACTACCCTAGAGGAAAAAAGAAAGCAATTTCAGCAGCTGAAAAAACGGAGTTCAGCGAAGAGCAAGATGCGCATATCCTCATTGAAAATGTCAGGGAATTTTTATTTGCGAACGGATTCGTAAACAAAAAAGAAAACAATTATTATCTCCCGGATCTTGGAATTATTTTCGAAGATTTACATGATGAGAATGTCCTTATTGAAGATGGGGCATTTCAGTTTATTGATACTGTCTTTTTTCTGATGCCGTCTTTTTACCAGAAAGAATAGTGGATTTTTTCATTTGTTGTTCTTCATTAAAAGGGAAGAACTATTGATACTTTTTCGAAAAATCCTGGTATGCATTAAAGTATTTTCAAAGTCAGAATACGTTTATCGCCCCGTCACGATCACCATGAAGTCATTGTCCGTCAGCACGTAGTTGCCGTTGGTGATGTACACTTTAAATGTCGTTCCGTTGATAGTGTTGACGCTGATCAGCCGCGCAGCGGCGGCGCTGATCGGCGGCGCATCGATCTCGGGTATAGCCACAATCGCCAGACGGGTGTTATCGATCGCGCCGACCTGAAGCGTAAAGGTGTATTCTCCGGTGACGTGAGTTAGGGGGCTGACCACGCCATACGAGGCGAACAAAGAACCCGAAGCGTTCACTGACGCCCAGGCCTGGATTGCGTTGTCGCGGTGATACTCGCCAAATGGGTGCGTCCCGCCATCGCCAGCGTTGGTGTTCGACGTGAGGGTGCCGCTCATTATTCTGACCTGGTTTCCGATATTGAGGGAGTCGGATATTTTTACTCCACCGACTACTTCTAATTTAGCACCGGGGGTGGTAGTGCCGATGCCAACATTTTGCGCCATGCCTGTTAAAGTAAAAAATAAAAAAAATGAAATTGGGAATACCTTTTTCATGATTGATGCTTATTTTTTTTTGTTCATAAATATATACCCTTTTCTTTTTACGGATTTTTATTTCCAATGAACGCTCGTCGGGGCACGCAGGGGAGTTTCACCTCTGCGTGCTATTTGAACTTGTGGAATCTTATTAATGGCTGACTTTTTTATCCTTCATGGGTCATGGGAATTGTTTAGTATCCTAAGCTTTCTTCTTGCTGTATTTATCATCTGCTTCCCTTATTAGAGAAAGAGTGCTTTTGAATTTTTTAACCACTTTTTCATCCGGGCCAGGTAAGGTGTACGGTTTATTAAATGATGCCTGATTTACCTTAAAATAAGCAGCTATTTCCCTGATGACTTCTTTTGAAAATCCTTTTTTTTGATTCAATATTTTAGAAAGCACCGTTTTGTCAATACCCGTACTTTTAGATAATGCTATGGCATTAATATCATGCATCTCCATCAATTGTTTCAACATTTCAACAGGATGAATATCCTCTGAATGAGAATGATCTTCATCCCATTTTTCAATAAGTACTGTAAGAAGATCAATCTTGTCTTCTTCCTCAGCAGATAGTTGCTGAAGAGAAATTAATCTTTCCAATTCATCACAATATTTATGATATTGTTCAGCGGATTTAATAACTTTTAAATTGTTCATTTTGCCCTTGATTTGTAAAGATCAACATCACAGATTCCGATTTCATTTTTCACAGCATTGCAAAGTTTACCGCCCCCCCCTCCTCAAATCACTCTTTTCCAAAAGTGCTTTTAATGTCATTGGGATTTTCCCAATAAGCTGCTTTCAATAATTCCAGGAATAGATTCATTGAACTTCTCGATCGAGCATTCTGAGTCATAAAGTCCTCAACACTGGCCTTCCTTATCAGGTTAACTTTCATAAAATGTAAAGTTGCCGAAACGGCAACTTTTATTTTCCACACCACCTCCTCCTCTATTTCGTTGCTTTTATAAATGTCAAACATAATGTTAGCTTCGGAATCGTCATGATCAGAACGGACTTTATCACCGTCCACCTGGCGGAAACCGAGCACCATAATTTTAGCAAAATTTCTGAGTGTGATATCAAAAAGTCCGGGCGGTTGCAAAACGTAGGAACGGTTGCAAAACGCCCCGACTCCCCACAAGAGCAAAGAAAATACTATAATATCATCAGGGACACTCATATGCTCACTGGAACACTTTCAAAAAGTCTGGGCGGTTGCAAAACGTAGGGGCGGTTGCAAAACGCCCCGACTTTTTGAAACCAGATCAATTCTCTATGAATGACATCATCTTAATCATTTTTCATTTCCGGAAGAACTTCCTTTTATTGCTCTTGTCGGGGTGTTTTGCAACCACCCGGACAAGAGCAATAAAAGCACTGCTTCTTACTATGCTCTTCTAAATAAGTTAGTATGTCTTTGAAATGGTTAAGAGCTTTCCTGTCCCAAACTATCTGGAAGGAAGATGGTTTTACATGGTTTCGTTTTCAATGTCATTTGAATAAGGAATAGCGAATATCGAAGTTGGAAGTAAGAAGCAAGAAAAGAGAAATAGAAATTGAAGTTGGAAGTATGGCCTTCTTTTTTATTTCTACTTACAACTTTCCCCTTTTACTTCCCCTTACGACGTCGATATTCGCTATTCCAGATTTCATTTACTATTTTACCAGATATTGGTAACTTTTCCAAATTTCGGTGAAGCTTTCCGGTTTGATGGATAAACATTAGTTGTGGTGCGGCGGATTGAGAGGATGTTGTAGTGCATAGGTTATTGGAGATAGGACAGGTATATGTTGTGGGTCCCGAGATGGGATTTAAGCAATTTTTTTTTGAAGGAAGTTGTGCATCAGTTACTGATGTTATATGCGGTTCTACTTTGAGCGCTGTCGTAATTTGATTAATTGTCTGGAAAGTCATTACTTTAGATAAAAGTCCTTAAACCATGAATTACAAAGTGTCATTTCAGGAAATGGGTCGATTAGGAATGGAGAAATTATCCAAACAATTACCCACTACCTTAGAGGAAAAAAGAAAGCAATTTCAGTGGTTGAAAAAACGGAGTTCAGCAAAGAGCAAGAAGCGCAGGCCCTAATTGAAACTGTAAAGGGATTTCCATTTTGAACAGATTCGTAAACAAAAAAGAAAATGATTATTACCACCCGGGTCTTGGAATTATTTTCGAAGATTTACATGATGAGAATGTCCTTACGGAAGATGGGGCATCGCAGTTTATTGATACTGTCATTTTTCTGATGCCGTAATCATCAAACTATTCTCCCATTAATTTAAGTCTGTGACAATTGAATTATGTTAATGTTTTTTTTCTTATTTGCAATTTTCAAAGGCAAGGTATTTTTTAATTTAGTGACTGGCATTTTTCTGCCGGTTGCTTTGTAGTATGCAATTATTTCACTTAGTTTTTGACGTGAAAGACACAAAACCCTGATAAATGAAAATTCTTACACTAGGCCTTTGACCCCTGGTTGCGGGTAGTCGATATTATGCCACGTTTCTTTTTCTCTGTGGATCTTTGACCGTACTTCTCACGGATAGCTTCCATTTGCTTCTCATATAAACTTGGGTTATCAGCGTGCAAAAGACTTAATTCTTCACGTTGTTTACGCATGAACTCTACCGCTTTGAATTCTTCTTTCTTAGTTGTCATACTCCTATTATTTCTCTGGGCGACCGTATGTCTATCAGGCTGTATCCGTGTCTCAAATTTACGGAATTAAACAATCTGATTCTATCAACATTTAAGATATGCTTAAAATTCCAACTTACCAAGGCGTTTACATTGTGATATGTCGCCATTGCAATGTGGTTCGCATCTTCCAGGGATTTTTTGGTCAAAGCTCCCTCTGTTATATAATACCCAGCCAGCGTTTTAGTCTCTGAATTTGCAGCGATTAACTCACCGTGTGAATTAAGCAACTGTTCAAGTAACTTAATTACATAGTCAGGTGCTCCTTGAATTTCTCTTATTGTTATTTCAGAAATAACTGCAGTGTGTTTCCCACCTTGAATCTCATTTATAAGAGGTTCCGTCTATTCTTTGAATTCTGAGTCAAAGTTTCCCCCAATTATAGATGTGTCAAGATATAGTCTCATTATCTAATTTAAAATGTGGCATAGTCGAGTCACGCAAAGGCGTTTCACCCTTGCGTTCTCACAGAACCGTGCTTGAACCTCTCGATTCACACGTGTCTTCCTGTTCAGCCACGAATGTAATAAATACATAATAAGTTAGTATGTCTTTGAAATGATTGAGTGCTTTCCTATCCCAAACTATCTGGAAAGAAGATGGTCTTACATGGTTTCGTTTTCAATGTCATTTGAATAAGGAATAGCGAATATCGAAGTTGGAAGTAAGAAGCAAGAAAAGAGAAATAGAAGTTGAAGTTGGAAGTATGGCCTTCTTTTTTATTTCTACTTACAACTTTCCCCTTTTACTTCCCCTTACGACGTCGATATTCGCTATTCCAGATTTCATTTACTATTTTACCAGATATTGGTAACTTTTCCAAATTTCGGTGAAGCTTTCCGGTTTGATGGATAAACATTAGTTGTGGTGCGGCGGATTGAAAGGATGTTGTAGTGTATTATTTTAATGATCGTTGTCTGAGTTTGATATTGAAATGGAGTTCACCATCCAGGCCATCTTCCACAATCTTTTGGAGTGTTGAGATACGCACCTCTCGTACATCATTTTCAATCTTTGAAATATTGCCCTTATTTGTTCCGCAACGATCAGCCAGTTCTTCTTGCGTCAAGCCTTTTTTTATTCTGGCTTGCTGAAGTAGAAAACCAATTTTAAAAGTTTCATATCCTCTTTCAAATTTATCTCGTTTTGGAGTGCCCTTCTTTCCATATTGTTCATCGACAAACTGGTCAAGGGATTTCAAATTACTTTTCTTGCTCATATTGTTTTTTTATTCTCAATGCCTTTTCAATTTCAGATTTCGGTGTTCGTTGGGTCTTCTTCTGATATCCATTTGCAAGTACCACAAGTTGATCTTCATCAAAAAAACAAAATATCCTGAAGATGTCACTTCCTTGCTTAACACGTATTTCATAAAGGCCATCGGTATCTTCCAGATGGTCCAAATAAATCTTGGGTACACGCTGTACATATTCAATAATCCGGAAAGTCCAAAGAATCTTATCCCTTACTTTCAGTCGCTGATTGGCATAGAAGTCACTGAAGTAAGTCTTATAGAAGAAGACCGTCCTTACCTTCAACTGGTGCATTAAAGTAAAGATAGGGCAAGTTGTCTGAATGTGCAACTTATATTTTTCAAAACTTGCTTTTCGGCAGCAGTAATCTGCGTGTAAAAATTCTCATGAAACGGCCAAGGTTATCCTACGGCGGGGTGACTGTCGATGACTTGTGCCGGGTACGTTCTTTTATAAATAAGGCTATCATTTTTAATGTGAACTTCCCTGCTGCTGGGTAGCAAATATTATGATGTAATATCCTATGCCCGCTAATAGTTGTTGCTGCCATTAAGTCTAAGCAAGTAATTAGCTATCATTTGTGTCTCCTGAAGCGAAAAAACGGGTTTGAAATATTCTACATAATGGCAAAGCTCTTTTAATGTCAATATTTTTACATACTGAAACTCCTCTCTTGGTTTCTGATTAATCATGACTATAAGGTTCTTGATTGGAATTTTTCTGTCTCCCCAATGATGTTGGAGAAGGGAGCTTGCTTGATCTCCATTTAAAGTTATGTACAAGGCAAAGCTTGTCCTTTTGATTTGCTCTACAGGAGAGCGTAGGCTTAGATTGTTCATTGACTGTTCGCTCCAGTTCTTGGTTTCGATAAGAAAAACTCCGGAAGGAGCGATAAGGATGTGATCAATTTGAACAGATTGTATATAGTCGCTTTCTTGTCTGTTGTATATAGGAGGGTGAAAGGAGCAGGAAAAATCGTTTATCAATATATAGTCGTCAGGTAGGTGTTCCAATTCCTTGGAGACTTTTTGTTCACCAATAGCGCCGTAAATGGAATTCGTAAGTTCATCCACAATGGTTTTCCTTCTATCATGTTCTCGTAGTTGAGCATAGGTACTTTCCTGGACAGCCTTATCAAAGTTAAGATCGATATAGTCAAATCGGCGTTTCTTATTTATGTATGTATCGGTATGCCGCCGAATTGATTTGGCAATTTTTGCGTCGAAATTAGTTTCAATGTCGCGGATTTTACTTTGAATACTATTTTTTTGAAAATAGCTGGTAATCCTTTCAACTAAATTTGTTGGTGCTGAAGAAAGCGTATCCAATTGTTGCTTCAATTGATCAAGCTCTGAAAGCAGATTATTTGTGAATTCACTTCGACATGTTTCGATAAAATCGTCAAGCAGTATCAATTCACCCTGAAGTTTTTCTTTTTCCTGCGTGATTAGAAGTGAACTGTTTGCAATGATGTGCTCTCGGCTAACGAAATAGTTTTTCTGAAAAGAGATTAATTCATTTATTGAATGAAAGTCTTTTATGTTATGATTATGAAGATGTGTCTTGATAGCCGTCAGAGAGCCAACCTGATTATAGACTTTGCACATATTTGACTACTTAGTTGCTTTTTGCTGTCTGCTGACTTGTCCACATCTTAGGACGCCGATTTTATTAAATTCAATCGTGCTTGTAAATCTTTCATTCCAAATATAAAAGTTAGACTGATTAATGAGGGTTTCAATTTGAGATAATATCTGATTTTTATTTGTTGTGAATGAATTCTTTCTTCCAATGGAAACATGTAAAATATCACTGTCAAAAAAGTTAACTATAATTTGATATACTTGTTCTTTGGCTGATAAGATATCACTCTTAATCGCAGACCATTCACTATCAGGATACTTAGTTTGCTCCCATTCGATCTTGGATTGAAAGGTTTTACTCGAGATGAAAATTAATCTTGAATCCATATAATTTAATTCCAACTAATGAAGGCTATGGACAGTGGCGGCTCAATGCAGCAATCTTCCAGGTAGCCTTAATCTGTTTCAAGATAATAAACTGTAGGTAAACGGTTATTGGCAACCAAGGCGGGTATACTTAATAAATAATCAGAATCTCCTTCCTCTTTTTCTATTTCCTCGGCCAAGGACCCACGGAGAACTTGTGCGCTTAATAAGAGCACTGTAATGAGCAATTGCCTGATCCAATTCTTGTTGTTGCTGCTCATATCTTATTGGGATATTGACCTCAATGAATTTTTGTACTCTTAATGACCAATTGCCGTTTATTATAGCAGCTATGAATGCTTTCCTTGAAAACTTAAAAAGTATCGCGTAGCCCCCAACTCGTTTGTGAAGTAGACAATATAGATTATGTCTTTCATCACTTGGGTTATCTATCGCTTCCATACCCTTGAAATCAAAAATTACCGGAACAGAACTAGTTAGCCAATTTGCTGGAAAAACTTCTCCAGGATACTCTACCAAATATTGTCCTTTTACATTAACCGTGCGAAAATGCTTACTACCTTTTAGAAAACGTGGATAGTCTCTTGATAAGCGAGTGCCATCTACCACCCAAACCATATTTTTGTAAAACATCTCTCGTAATGTGCGTTCTTCTGGTTTAATATGTGAATGCTGAAACTCAATTACAAGATTACCAGTAGTACATATATCAGCAATGTGTTTTTCCTTAGTTACCTGTCAACTAAAATAACCTCCTGCCAGTCATCACTGAAATTGCTTTTCCAAGATCGATGCCATTCAGTTTCTGGTTCCCACCAAGCGTCGCAAGTTCGGGTACCTTTATGCGCCCAATGGTTTATCCTATGTTCTCCACATTTTGGAATTAATTCTGACTCACAACTTGGACAAATTCCTTTAACGCCTTTTGCAGCTTCTGCTCTTATGCCATTAACTATTGCAAATCTCATTGCTTATAATTAATCAATAGGTATAATACCACGATTTTGGGGGTCAATTGACCATTGAACTTGCCAAGTTCTACCATCAAGTTGATCAAGCAGTATGAATGTATAAATGTTTGTGGTTGGGTAAAGGAAAAATCTGTCGTTTACTTCCTTGTCAGATGTCACTAAAGTCTCTGAACTTAAAATTGTCACGAAGCGATTGTCCTCATTCAAGGAAAATTGAACTTGCCACATTCGACCATTTCTGGTGTTTAATTTTATGAATGTCCACATGTTTTGAGTTGGGAAAAGTCGATAAGGAACCACATTAGTATTTTGATTTGTGGCAATATCATTTTGATTCTTGTCAGTTTGAGCAAATGAATGAACTGTTGTCAATGTATAAATAATGAATAGCAAAATCTTTATCATGACTTTTCGTTTAAAAGGTTTAACTTACGCAGAGATATTTGTTTTTATTGTACATTATAGCTATTAAAAAATAATATGAGTGGTAACAATGGATTTGCAGAAACTGACGATACGTTTAAAGTAGCAAAACTTGTTATCAAAAAAATAAAGCAAGGAGAAATGTCTCCGGCTATTTTTGTAAAAGAATTGAGAAGATTAAAGGCAAGCGGTTGAATGGACATTTAGGTATAGTCGTAGTTCTAAATTTCATTAACAAATCATAATCTATTGTGGAGTAAGATTTAATTCATTGTTGACCATTCTCAGAATTCCTAAATCCTTTTTATATGATCTATAATTCTTTCTCGTTAATTTAAGAATTGCTTGAGGGTTTTCCTCTTTTATTACATCAATTGTAGTATTCTCTTCATTCGGTTGCAAATACTCAACTGTCAATTCAGCAGCTACAAGATGACTTGCAAATTCTGTTTGTAAAAGAGGCGGTCCACCTTTATCGGTTCTATCATGAGATAACATCCAGTCAACCCAAATACTCGTAATCATAGCAGTTTTAAAATATGATAAAAGCACTTGCAGAAAATTCAAAGCACTTCCTCTGAACATAGGCAATGTTTCAAGCATTCCAATACCAAATATTACAGCTCTTTTAATTGGTTTTTTTTGATTTTCTTCAACTTTTTCTTTTATTAGCGACATTATCATTTCAGGTGTTTTATAAGATTCTCGTGCATCAAAAAATACCATATTTTCAAAAAAGAATTTTTGAAATGTCTTTTTTCCCTTAAATAATTCATTAGTTTTCAAAGCAGCTTTATCTAGTCTACAACTTACAAATAATGTTCTTTCGTTTATACTCTTTAAATCTCTCTCGTTATCCCAATTGCCAAATAAAAATTTTAAGCTTAAGTCTGTTTTATGATTACCCGGAGGACCTTTTAACAAAATAGTTTGTCCATAAGGTATTCCTTTTTGGCCATCTTCCCCAATGTGGGTGTCTAATGGTTCTAAATAAAATAATGCCCTATCAACATTCTCATCAACTTTCTCATCTTTAATTCTGCTTAATTCGTTGATTTGTGCGATAGATTGCAAAGAAGGATAAACAATGAATCCTGTGTTTTTACTATCTGAGAAATTATTATTTTTTGAACTCTTTATGGTACACTCATGAGGACCTCGTATCGATGGTTGATTCCGTGTTTTCTTTATCTCAATTGTTGTCGTATATGCTCCACCCTGTAAGTTGTGAATCAAATCTGCTTTTTGAACTTGTAAATCAATAACAACATTTGTTAAATATTCATTTTGTGTTATTGAAATATCTTTATCTTTCTCTCGTATTAAAAAAATGATAGATTTTGTATCTTTAAAATCATTTAACATAATACTGAAGGTTTCTCTATCTAATTGTGAAAGCTTTGAGTTTACGCCAATACTGTCAATTACTATAATTCGATTATTGCAATTAACTAATCTTTTCGAATGTTCCTTGATCGAACTTAATTGAGATTGCAATTGATCTAAAGATCTCGTCTCAATAATAATGAAATCATCCTCTAAATTGTCTTTTTTATTATTTATATCATACCATTGATACTCCGCAATTTTAATATTATCATCCCAACTGAAATTTTCTAACAACAATCTTATTTCTTTTGAGGTTTGATCAAAAATGTAGTATAAGCATTTAGATTTGTTGTTTAAAATTGCATTTTTTATCATCTCTATTGCCAAAGTAGTTTTTCCAACTCCAGCAGACCCCTCAATTAATATAGTTGTACCTTCATCAGGGTCAACTCTAATTCCTCCTAAAGGACAAAATAAATCTTCAAAATCTTTTTTTCCGGTTGTCAAATAAAATTCTTTATGGTTCATGATTTTGGATTTTTTATCTACAGATGGTTAATATATTTACCAGTAATACTAGGATATTTAGCTTTTCTAAAATCGGAATAGCTAATTTTCCAATTGATCTCAAACTTTGGAAAGGCATTTTTTATTAAGATAGGTACTTTTCTTTCATGTTCAAATGATATTATTTCATTAACGTCCGAAGTTATTTCCCATTTGGTTGAAGTTTGGGCCTCGTCGGGTAATATATCTCCACCATCTACTAACAATTCAATTTGCAATTTCCAATGAACAATATCAGATCGTCCTCTATTTGCAAGAATTAATGAAACATAACAAGGGTTTTGTTCAATTAAATATTGATTACCATTAAGCAAATTTTTCCAACGATTGTACAGATTCATTGATTCAATTTTTAAATCCGATGCTTCATGGGTGTTATATAAATCAATGAAAGAAAGTAAAATTGCTCCAAATTGCAAATCGTTTTGCATTTTAATTTCCCTAAATGTTTTATATGTAAAAAATACGTAAAAGAGCCAAAAGGCAGGTCGATAAAAAGTTAGAGTTTCTATATCTATAAATTCCTTGATCATGATTTAGTGTATTTATATAGTTCTCTTTGCATTTGCCTATCAGAAAAGGCTTTAGGTATTGACAGTTCCATGTGCATATCTTCCTGGTAGTCGAATTCTCATTCAAGATAATAAATTGTCGATAATAGGCTATCTGTTATTTTCATGAGAGAGCTTGGGCGATTTATTACACTTACCGGGGAGTAATTTATGTTAGCAGTTGGTTATACTTTTCATCTGAGAATAGGATTTCGCATTGATGTCTTCCCGTACGACGGTTTACCAGTTTTGTGACAATATGCTTCGGGATAATCCATATTTTTATATTCTGCCCAGCTTTTATAGGCATTGTAGCTAAAGGGCCTTTCAGGATTAAAAGGAATTTTTTCACCTGTTCTGATACAATAGCCATATGTGATGTTTTCTACTTCAGCTCTTGTGGGCATTATGGAAGGTTTTGAACCCAATTCCAACTCGCCTGGAAAATCTTTAAGTTTTTTCGGTAAAGCTCTTTTCGTTGATTCAGTTTCAACATAACCACCGGGGTACCATAAAATTTCTCAGTGATATCATAAAGAATATCTGATTTGATATAATTCTTACCCAGCAGTGCACTTAAAAGTTTTTTCTCATACACGGGTCGTTTTATAAAAACCGCTTCATAGTTGTTTGCCATGTGCATGCACATATTCCATGCCTCATCGTTAGCGGAATTTCTAAAGTTGCTTTTGAAATCTGTTTCTGAGTAAATCCCAAATTCAATGTTGTGCTTGAATGAATAGTCGTAAAGGTTGATTGATGTTATAACACCTTTCCTTTCGTTGCTATAATATTTTGCATGCAGATTGGGAACATATACGACAGTTACATTTAGGAACTTCTTGAAGTAGTCAAAGTCATCACTACTTAAGCTTCGGCTAACTCTCTCTCGTTTTTTCCAAATACTATAATCAAATGAACTTTAGGATCGTATACGTGCTTATCAAACAACTTTTTGAAATAGTCGTCCAACCTGATAAATGGAGAAACGATAAACAGCGTTTCCTCTGCTTCCCAAATAATGTCATAAATTACCTTTTCAAGGTCTTGACCTGTTATGAACTTTGTCATTTAGCGTTCTGTTGGTTAATGATAAACTCATTGGTCTCAACTCGTTTGAGACAAACCTGGAGAATCGAATTGTATTTGTGGTCCTTAATATCTATCAATCAATTATCGGTAATCCTTTATTCTATAGGTACGATAATTCGTTCTTTGGCATCAAATCCCCATTGAACTTGCCATATTTTTCCATCAAATTGGTCAAGAAGTAAAAATGTATATATGTTTTGCGTAGAGTATAAAGTAAACCTATCATTTACTTCCTTGTCCAAAGTCACTAAATCTTTAAAATTTAAATCATCGATAATGCGATGGCCATCATTACCAAATTGGACTAACCACATTCTTCCATTTCTGGTATTCAATTTAATAAAAAATATGTAAGTTTTGAGTCGAGAAAAGTCGATATGGGACAACATTAGTATTTTGTTGTGTGGCGATATCAATTTGATTACTGTCAGTTTGAGCAAATGAATCAAATGCCATCGAACTCAATATTATAAATAGAATATTCTTTATCATGACTTTTTTAATATAAAAGGTTTTACCTATGCGTTAGGAATCAGAATTCAAGTTTTGTTTAATCTTTTTTTTTGAAATACGATTCAGTTGCCTTATCAGTAAAGTAAACATAACAGCCTTTCATGCCTCTCGTCATCAGAATCCTATAAATATTTCTCACCATTCTACAAAGTTTTTCAGGATCACTTTTCATTCCTGATTTTCCCTTTACATCTTTATACGCATTCCAATCAGTAAAGTATTCATCAAATTCAATGTCATATTTTAAATCATCTCCTACTATGATACCCACATAATCAAATTCAAGCCCTTGTGAGGTATGCACACATCCAATTTGATTAATTCCACGCTGGTTTATAGCCCAAGTTGTACCCACCTTTCTTGAATTCCAGGGCATGGCGAACTTGAATTCTGGAACTACGACATCATTTATTTGTGAATCAGAATTACCATCCCCTTCAGCTGACCAGTTCCATGCATAACCTGCAAGCATCCTGGCATTATGACCTTCTGATGATCTTTGAATGATTAAACTTCTTAATTGAACAGGGTCAGAAACAATTTTAAACTCGAATTCCTTCTTATCCCACCCATCAAAATTCGCAGTATCCTTTATTCTCAATACATCGTTTATCCAATTTACATATCCATCAGCACCAGCGCATCTAAATTGGGTGGTTAACTCCATCTCAATGACTTCAGCTTTATGTAATTTCGCAATTCTTGTTATTTCTTCAATTGAACCTATGTCTTCCGGTCTAATTAACTGATCTTCATCAATGAACAGAATACTGACTCTTGCAGCATTAATGATATCATCAATTTGATTATCACCCTTATACATAAAAGCACTTCCATTTTTAAGCCTATGTGCTTCATCAGCAACTATAACGTCAAAAACATTGCTCTTTGCACCATAATATTTACCTGAACCAGAAATTAATAATTTAGCCCTCATTGAATCTTCGCCCCTTGTAAGTTTATCCAACATCACTTCTCGGAAAGATGCATTAGGAGCTACAAACACTACGTTCTTTTTCCCTTTCAAAAGTTCACCTAACAAACTCATTGAGATCACCGACTTACCGGTTCCAGGGCCACCTTTTATTATCAAAACTGTTTTTTTAGTGGCCGATTTACCAATATCTAAAGCTATTTCAAAAGCTACTTTTTGTTCTTCTAGTAAATGGAATTCCTTATTACCCCTGAATAGTCCGACTACATGATCAATTAACTTCTTGCTAGGCTTTATATTTCCGGACTCAATTTCATAAAGTATCTCTTTTCCATTGCCGTAACCAACGTGGTGTTTGATGAATAATTCAAGTTTCTCGTAATCATCCTTAAAATAAATAGGAGAGTCCTTTAAAACCTCTTCATAAACCGAATCCAATAATGGTTCAGGTTGTTTCTGTTTATAGTTATGTAAATATGCACATGAAAAAGGTGTTAAAGTATGATTGTAAACATTTTCATTATAATCTGATAAAAACATTTTATAAGAAGATGCCTGATAAGAAGGGTGTGTTGACGGGTTACCAGAATAATATTTAGTCAATACCAAATCTTTCTTTGAAGTACTTTGGGCTTCTTTCCATTGCTTTAATTCGATAATAATGAAATTTTTCTTTCCCAGTGAATCTCGTCCTGATACAATAAAATCAATGCGCAAAGAGGTTGAAGGAAGACAAAATTCTATCATTACACCACAATCTTCAGCGATTTTCGACTTTCGAATTACAGTGCCCATAAATCCCATGGAATTTATCCACGAATCATCCTCCTTTTCAGCAAACTTGGTTTTTCCACTTTTCTCAAAATAGGCTTCTTTTATTTTATCAGAAATGCTATTTGATTCAACATCTATTAAAATCCTTTAGAAGTATTTAAATAAACTATCATAACTGATCATATTTTAAGGCTTTACCTTTTGCTTTTCTACGGAATATTTTTTTGCATTCTGTTCAATTTTAGCCATAACTATTTCCTTTACATCAAAACCATATTTTTCAGATAATAAAAATGCGAATGCGAACACATCAGCCAATTCTTCTTTGACCTTTTCTATATTTGCTTCCTCACTATTTTTCCACAAGAAAAGTTCAAGCAATTCACCCGCTTCAACATTGATGGCTAATGCAAGATCCTTTGGATTATGAAATTGTGCCCAGTCCCGTTCATCTCTAAATTGGATCAGTGCTGTTGTTATTTCTTCGATGTCAGTCATTTGTCCTTTGGCTTAAACATGGTTCGTGCAAGTTTATATTCTTCATCAAAAGGTAGCTTAAGATCTTTGACCATTTCAGGCAAAGTCAATTTCCAACTTACATAGTAGTATGCAAGAATGTGATAACCAGAAAATAGCTTCCCAGGTATTAAGCTTATTCTATAATCCTTGTTGTCTGGCCGATACCCTAGAGTTCCTTGAAGAGCTATTTCATAAGCTATTTTCTTTATCTTCTCTTTTGAGCCATGTTTATCCGATTTTCGCTTGTGATTTTTGAAAGTCATCCATTTCTTTCTGTTTGGATGGATCATTGGATTCCAAATCGAAAGGGTCTCTCTATTGATTCGAGAAGCTGATCAATGTCGGATGATTTATTTCTGAATTCCGTTTCACTGACCAGTTCAAAAAAGTTATCAAGTTTTAGATCTTCAGCCCAATGCTTTACAATTCATACTCCTCAGCAGGCTCCTTGTCATCTTTATACTCCAGGTATTCTGTATAAAACTCATGAGCTAGCTTCATTTCTTCTTTAGTCGACTTAAAGTCATTGATCAGATCGATTCCGAATAATTCTTTGAATTGAATCGCATTGACCATATTCAATACCTTGCTTTTTGAAAGAATATCCTTTGGTGACAATTCAACACTCTTTTCATCAGTCACCGCTTTCAATCCTTCCCGATTCAGAGTGTATAATGAAAGAAATTGAAAAGGACGCAATTCTGAATATTCTGTATAAAGGAAGTTTTCAATAAACAGATCAATTGGCGTATTGTACATCTGCCTGTTCATTCCTTCAAACAAACCTGAACAATATTCTGCGATAGAAGCTTCTGAAATACCCAGCTTATGGAATTTCTTAATCGTAGGTTCAAGTCCCTTGATGAATTGAGCTTTATGTTCTGGTGTCGATATGAAAAGTTCATTGAGTTCAAGTTTCCTGGCTTCAATCACAAAATCCAGGTGAACCAATTCGTGCATGATCAAATGCTCAACAGCGGGATAATTTGTCTTATACCTTAAAATGTGATGTTCTCTCCCATAATTTTCCGCAAACTCAATCTTTGCCGCTGTGGGTATTTCAGCATCTTCTACAATATCTATCGGAGTACCTTCTTCTGATTCAAGTTCACGTTTGTAGGCTTTGAATATTTCTTTACCCTCTTCTGTAGCGATTACTTTTTAGAAATAGCAAAAGCTAGCCGTACCGAATTTTCATATAGAACATCTTTCTTTCCATTGAGTTTTATCGCCTGAACCGTGCTATAAAATGCCGAATGTAGATCATTCTCCATTTCGGCTATCATGCCCAGGGCAAAATGAGTGTTAGGATAATCGTTGTTTATCCTCAGCGCTTCCCAGAAGTATTTTTTGGCTTCCTCCAGTTTACCTTGTTGCATAAGGTTAGCGCCGATGTTATTGATGGTTATATTATCATTCGGATTAACCACCAATGCCTGGTCGTAATACTTCATCGCAGTGGGAACATCATCTTTGTATTTTGCAAAAATGTTTCCCATCATCAATAAAGCCCAACCGTTTTTGGAATCCCAACGAAGAGCATCTATTAGAAAATTGATGGCTTGATCCTGATCTCCTTCTTCAGAAAGTATTTGACCCATGATCCGGTGGTACTCGGAGATCGTAGGATTCTGATCAATTAATTTATGGAGAATAGGCTTAGCCTCAGCATACTTCCCTTTCTCGGAAAGGGCTATTACTTTTCTATAATCGGCTTCTTGAGATAAAATCGCCGAAGAATCGATATCGATCGTAACCCAATCATTGTCAATGGTTACAATAGGTTTAAACGGACCGAAAGTATAGAATTTTTCTAAGACACTGATAACCAGTTGATTACCCCCCCCTTATTTTCGGGAAGATTGTAAATAAGAAGTCATCAATTTTATGTCTGATTATCATAGTAGTCATCAATTGTCTCCAACTTAAGATCAACAGCAATTTAGGCACAATTTAGTTTGAAATGTGATACTAGTACATCTCATCACTTGGTGAAAATCCTTGCCTTGCGTTAGTTAAAATAAAATACAGAAAATTGCAGAAGTTATGGCAAGGACTGCTCAATGCAAAAATCTTTCAGGTAAGCATAATCTGTTGCAACATTATAATCCATGTGCTCCATACACAACTCAAACCATATTTTTATAGAACTTTTCTCATGATGAGAGTTCTTGTGGGGTAATATGTGAATGTTTGAACTCAATTATGAGATTATGAATCGTTCGAACATCAGCAATATGCTTTTCGCCTGTTTGCTCTTCAAACAAAATTATTTCTTACCACTTGGAAGGACAGTTATTCTTCTACATACGATGCCACTCGGTTTCAGGCTCCCACCAGGGATCGCAAGTCCGAGTTCCTTTGTGCCCAATAGTTTACCTTACCTTCTCCACATTTTGGAATTAAATCTGAGCCCCAATTTGGGCAAACTCCTTTAACGCCTTTTTTAGCTTCTATTCTAATGTTATTAACAATTGCAAATCTCATGACCTTTTTTCAAATTCCAAGGAGCTCAATTTCCTTATTCCTACTTGTTTTTTTGATTATCGAAATAGTGTGAAATGATATCCTTGAGGAATGAGTGAGTAATTCTGTTCCCTTTTTTGATTCCTGGACTGTATAGTTCACTACAAATTCATACAGAGGAAAGTCATAATATAGTTCTAAGATTTCAGGTACACTATCGTATGATAATACCCAATTAAAATTTGCAGTATTTCTTAGGTAATTTGCAAGCATTACATGATCTTCATGATGATAATAATTTAAATAAAGTGCTTTACTCGATTGTAATAAGGTGGATCTAGATATACAAAAGCATTCTCGTCCTGGATTTGTTTTAGAAAAACTAAGGCGTCTAAATTTGAAACAAATATTTTGTCCCTTTTAACGATAATTTTTCGGAGCCGTTCTATCAAATCAATTTTATTAAATCTGCAACCAATTTTATATTTAGCACTTTTTGAGTTTTTTCATCTTGCCCACCAATTGGTCCAGCAGCAAGTATTCCAGACCGATTCGTCCTAGAAAGAAAAAAAGTTGCAAATCCCAAATCAAAACTTGTTGTTGTGGAATTTTTGAAAATTAATCTTTGAGATTGCCACTCCTTTAACGTAACCTCTGTCTTATCAACCTTGTCTATAAATCTTTCCCCTTCATTAATCAAAGAATTCCAAAAGGAGTATATGCCTCTAGAAGAATCATTAATTCGAATTGCTTCGACGCTATTATTAAGTAATAAATTGATGGCGGCACCGGCACCGCCAGCATAAGGCTCTGAGTATATCACTTTTTTGAGTGAATTGAGCTTTATTAATTCCTCAAAAAATGGTGACATAATAGATTTTCCACCCGGATATCTTAATGGAGTTGAATTCATTACTTATTAGACATAGCTTTTAAAAATTATCAAATCTTTATCAACGTGTTAGACCTGCTCTAGCAATCAAATCAAGTACTTTTCCTCCCGGGACAAGACTTATAGATGCATGTCTATGTGCCAATGCAACTGGAACAATTGCATTATCATATAGATCAAGTTCAAAATACCTAATCAAGTCACAAGCACGTTTAATTAATGATCCATAATTGGATAACATTACTTTTCTAGCAGCAAAGTCCCCTCCATTTGAACCCTTGTCGGGAAAAGGATATGGTAAAGCAAAGTTGAAAATCCTGCCCCTTTCAGTTTTAAAAAGAAAATCTTGACCATAATAAGTCTCGTGTCCAAAATTTTCAGAAACTGTATCTGATCCAGTTATATAAATTTGCCTGTAGGCATCATCAATCACCTTAATAACACCTTTTGGAAGAAACTTCTCCAATAATCGAGCATGATCCATTACATTTCCTGTTTTTTGAAGGCCCATTATTAAAACAGGTTCGTAACCTAGTGTTGACAATCTTGTATTTGCTTCATGGATAAGCGACATCAAACGTTGATGCAGTTTTGCAGGCTCGCCAAATAGCGCCAGCGGCCCATCGATAATAAACGCTATATTACTAAGTGCCGAAGGGCTGTTATTGAGCAGTTCCAATACAAATGCGCCAAGTAAAAGATGCTCAACGGCATTCATCATTCTTGTCATTGCACTTGTATTGTCACCAAAGTCGCTTATGCCCTCATGTAGCCGTAACCAGTCTGTTGCATATATACCTACTTGGCAATTAGGGCATTCCCTTATAGTTTGCTGTGAAGAAAAAACAAGATCGATTTGAGAAGAACATGAGGGACATTTAGAAATGGTCAACCTATTATTGTTTAGTAAAAGGAGAGTTTCTGTAAGCACTAAACGACTTGTACCCTCCCGACGGTTTACAGTAAATTGATCATAGACAGCGTGTCTGAAACCATCCTTCACAGTTGCCGCTCCTCGATACTTAATATTACTTCCAGGTAGCACATATGTTACAGGTTGTGCATTTCGGTGCAAAGCAGCAGCTTTAAAGGGATCAACAAATCTTGTATCTGGATCAATAAGTTCAGCATATCGATCCATTGCTATAAGCACATGACTTACTTTAACAAACCCTATTTGTGTACTAGGAAGCTTATCATTGATCGGCGTGTCGCTCTTACTAGCGTCAGATGCAACAACAAAGTTTGGTAATCTTGTAGGATTGATTTCAGGAGCTGGTGCGAACTGAGAGGCAATGGCTCTTGCTTCATCATCCGACGGAGGTCTCATATATTCGCACGATGAAAGAAAGTTTTGAATATCCGGATTACGAACAAAATCTGAATGACCTCCTTTTCCTGCTGTTTCCTATTATACGGCATTGTTAACCTCCTGACTTTGGACATTACCTCGCTGGAATTAATATCTTCAATTTGTTTTCCCCCCCTGATATCTGCAGGTAAATCTGTTAATTTGAGTTGGTATAACAAATGGTGATGATAGTGTCTTTATTCTAGCAAAACCTACGTCCTGTGCAGCTTTCAAAGATGCAATAAAGTCACCAAAATCATAAAACTTACCTAATGTCTTTAGTTCGTCATCATTATTCAAGTGAGTGACAAACCAGTTTTCCGTATTGGCTAAAATATTTGGATGAACTGAAGAAGGCTCTTGAGTTGCATAAACAAATGCAATCCGAGCCTTAGCTCCTTCCATCGCAATTCTAGGCCACGTATCTGTTAGATCGGCCGTTTTTCCAATTAGATTGTGGGCTTCCTCAACATATAGTACTATATTTTGTGGAACTCTGCCAGCATGCATATCAGACATTTGCCTTTCGAAAATTCGGTGGGCAATTCTTTTTGAAAGCACTTCTCGTATTTCAACAGGACCTACAGATAAATCCAAAATTACAATGCGTCCGTTATCCAAATGAGCAATGATTTCATTTGTTATGTCGGCCATTCGGCGCTGGGAATGATAGGGTCTATATTTTTGAATTGCTCTCCACCCTCCAAATGATTGCCCTCGGCTGTTTTCTCTGGCCAACATATTTAATAAGGATTCAAGTGTAGGATCCACCCAAGATGAGCCTCTTGTGGAAGACTCAAGTCCTATTTGAGGCGTACTATTATTACGTTGATGCTCTTTCAAAGAAATATTTATTAATCGTAACTGCTCAAACCATGCACACGCTTCTCCAGGAGAAAGCCGATTGCTTGTTGGGAAGTTGATATTAACTGCTGGCTGTTGGGCTTGGCCCCATCTTCTAATTTGTACTAACAATGCTTCAGCAATTGGAACGTCGATATTAAGCCCTGTAGGTACTGAGTAACCAGCGCGAAATAGAATGCATTGAAATACTGCTTTGTGTCTTTGCCAACGTATATGTTCAGCCATCTCAGTATGGTCTGGCTCATCTAAACCTGTAGACATAAACGCGTCCAAATCTTGACCACTGAAGGGTGAGTTATCATTCTTGAATAAAGCCTGTATTAAGTTTAGAGCTTGAGCGCATTCAATATAGAAATTAGGACGTATATCTTCAAAGTCTGCAGTGTCTAAAGCTCGGTACCGGATGGTTTGGCTTGGAAAAACTTCTGCAATTGAACTTCCATCGTCTTGATGATTGGCATTTGCATATTCACCATTTACATCAAAAATTAATTGGCCTATTCTTATATTGTCTTTTAAAGCTGCTACAGCAACTGCTGAAACTGTAGTTTTACAGTGTTCGATTTCCCTGTTCTAGTCATTCCCAAAACAGCAGTACGTCGAGCAAGGAAATCGGTTGGCTGGATGAAAACAGCCACCAAGGGATTTGTTCCCCTGTGCATTCTTGCGGTTGACGTATATCTTATTGTTCCAATATTTATTGGAGAAGGGGCTTGTGAAAAGCCAGCATTTCGAGCTTCTTCTAGAGCCTTTCTCTTTACTTCAGGATTGACATGATTTACAATTAAGGAGAGAGCCGCTTCCGTAGGTTTATATGCCCTCATTCTTGATAAGGTCATAAAATTTTCAATATCGCTTCCTAATCTTAATTCACCATTTTCTAAATAAAAAGTTCCTAGAATACTACAACGTAATCCGCCTGATTGTAATTCAGCAGCAGTTATTGGATCAAGTCCATCATTAACATCACCAGGAAATTGTTCTTCTGAAGTGCGTCTTTGGTGGTGTTCAATCCGTGTTTTTACAAGGTCATTATTTTGGGGAAGAGTCACAGGTTCCAAAACACGTAATAACACAACTTCTTTATCTATTTCTGCTGCATCTGCTAAACGCGCGGGATTGAAACCAGCAGCAACAAGAAAGGAATTATGTGGAATGCCCTCAACCCTGTGTTTCCAGTCATCATTCGTTAGAACAAGAGCTTCATCGAAGCTCATGCCATAAACATAACCCACAAATGAAGTATTATAAGTTCCAAGTAGCCTTACTAACTCACTCTCAGATGCGACAATTTGATTTACAACATCACTCATTTTTTATCTAATTTAAAAATTGTTGATACATTCCGTTTTGTTTAACACCCGCTAATGTCTGTCTTGTTAAGTTAGATTAATACCATGCTCTAAGAACTGATTTTTTTGTCTAAAAAGTTAATGCATTGTAAAACCGAAAAAATTCCATTAAATGAACACCAACGACCAGGGCTATGGGCAGTGGTGGCTTAATATGAGAATTTACAAAGTAGCCTTAATCTGTTTCAAGATAATAAACTATCGGTAAACGGACATCCGTCATTGGCAGTAAGTTCTCAATTTCAACCTAAGAAGCGAATTCGTCCCAAATGCTTAGATTTAGTTATACCTTTAAACAGGAAAGCAAATATTATTGTCCAACTGATACTGGAAGATGTTACTGTTGTAAATTCATGTTGCTGACAGTTTCTTAAATAGTGGTTATGTTAAAATCGGGCGTTTGCCTATGTACAAATTATCTGAGAAAATCAATCTCATTTCCTGTCTTATTGGTACTACTTGCACTATATGACAATTTGAAAGCTTTCTTCTGTAGTCAGAATACAACTTTCGAATTTGCGTCACATCGTCATAAGTGACAATCCACATTTGCTTATTAACTTTAAATATTTCATTTGCAATTTCTTGATGATCATCCGCTTCATAGAAGTTTAAGTATAAATCTTTGCCCTTACATAATAAGGTGGATCAAAATAGAATAATGATTTTTGGGCAAGGTTTTCCGAAGTGCTTTACAAGTAGTACCGCATCGGAATTGTGTAATTCAATTTTGCTTTTGTATTGAGCAATCCTTTTAATTCGTTGGATTAAATCAACTTTATTGTACCTGGCATCAATTTTCCATTCACCAGTTTGATGTCGTCCACCGATTATACCCGCTTTAATAATTCCAGAACGATTTGTTCGATTTAGATAAAAGGTAGAAAAACCTAACTTTAAAAGGGTCTGCCGGTGTTTATCTTTTTGAATTAATCGCTGTTGCTCCCAATTATCAATTGTAACAGGCGTATCGTGTATTAACTTACAAAGTTCGTCGGTATTATTTAGAACTGGAATGCCAGAAAGAAAAGATTGAACGGTCAATATCATTGATTACTATTTTAGATGCATACTCATTGAATAAGAGGGATAGTCCAACCGATGCGCCACCGGCATATGGCTCAATATAAACACCATCATAGAGGAAGTTGTCCTTAAATACTTGTTTGAAGTAGTCAGCAACTTTACCCTTTCCTCCAGGGTAACGAAGTGGCGAATAAAATTGCATATTTATTTAATGTTTGTCCAAACCTTTTCAACAAAAGGTTGAATGTTATCCCAAGTAACTACCAGATTTGAAGCAATGGCAGAAAATTTTGCATTGTGCACATATGCATGTAATGTCTCAATTCCAAGTAAATCATACTTATTATTTGCTGCACTTCGAATGCCTTTGCACATATGGGCATCAGCCAACTTATTAGATTCAAGATGATTTGCGACCTCAAGCACTTTGGTTATGAAAGGACTATACTTGTCCAAAGTTGATCTTCCGTCTTTAGTATGAGTTAGCTTATTCTCTTCAATATAACAATCCATACTATTCTCAATGAACGCTCTGAAAGCGATTGCAGCTACATTAGTAAACTTATTTAACGATAATTTTTGAAGTTCGTGATAAAGTGAATTTACTTTTGGGTTCTTAATTTTAAGAAGGCAAGTTTTAGGAATGAGAACATCTCTGTCCTTGGGATTGGGTTTGGTTTTTGGTTGTGGTGTAGAATTTGGTGTCGTGTTACTATTAAACTGCCAAGGTTTTTTTGCCTTGAGTTTTGTATTGGGTTGGTGTGACTTGGGAATTTTATTGATGTAATATTCTCTATCTTGTTTTGTATAAATTTTCTTAACATTAAAATCTCCATTTAAAAGGTCTTTAGTAATATAACTCAAACCCTTTACAACTTCTTTCTCATCAATTTTAGATTGAAGAATTCCATTGTTCACTTCAATACCAAGATATGTTCGAACCGTTGGATCAGAAATTAACCGTTCAAGATTAGAAGATTTCAATTTTTTTAAATCTGATTTTACTTTAGTTGGTGTATTCTCAGAATTTTCCAATAATTTAATTGCTTGTAGAACTAATGAGGATTTACCCTCAACTTTTTCCTCAAATCTATCTACCTGAGATGCTGTCCAAGTGACAGTTCCTATACCATCAAGCTGCCCTGCATGTTTTAGCTTAATCCATTTGTCTGCTTCGGCAGGGTTATCATATATAGTACATTCTATGTTATTAATAATTGCAGATTTATTATCATCATGAAGCTTTCGAAATTTCCTTTTCAAGTTGGTGTGATGATGTCCATCAAGCAAATCAGGATTGTTTAACAATTTGAGTGCGACTGATCTACGGTTACCTTCAACAACATTGTATTTTGTTGCGTCATTGCTTGATAGAACTGTTTGAATTTTGTCATTAGGATTTAGTCCATTTGCTACTATGTGTTCAGCAAGTTTGAAAATTTTATCCCCTTGGTCATTAACCATAGTGTCAATAGCTTCCTTTTGGCTAGCAACAGGTTCAAAGCGGTAGTTCTCAGTGTTAACCTGTAAATCGGATAGTTTAATTGTTTTTGTCTTGGCCATTTTTTTGTGTAAATAAATTTAAAGTTAACTTTTAGTTAATTTGTTTGATGCAGAATTTTTCAACGAAGAATTTTCGGCCCGCGCTACAAACCGAATCCATCCATTGCAACGTGGTCAAATGAAGTAAATATCCTGTATAGCCGATGTTGTCAGATGCATGTTTAATTATTTTGGTGTATATGAATAAAAGATAGCCCAAGCATTTTCTGTTTGTTTTTCCAGTCTGAAAGAGTTAATATGATCTATTTCGGGGTCTTCTTCAGCAATATCAATATATAAACTTACAACTTGTTTCAAATATATAGGAAAAGCAAGGATGCGATTAAGCTCGTGGTGAAATACGCATGTATCAAATGGATATTTCTTTGCATAGGCAATAAATTTTTGATCAAGCTCTGATTCAGTCATCATGGTTAAAAATTTAAGTGTGATATATTTTCAATTGCTTCTAATTTCCGGTTTCAACTAATCCAAGATGAAAGCCAATGACCTGTATCTTAAGACTTAACACTGATATTAAGCTAATATCATCCCAATCATTCCAGGTAGCAAATAGACTCTACATTCAAAATAAATTATTTCTTATTCATCAAATTAAATAACGTTTCGTCCGTATCATCGAAATAACTAACACGCTTACCACGCAGAACCTCTTTATTCTTAAAGGATATGCCTACCGATTTACTCTTGATCTATGAAATAATCATGATTAAAAGAAATAATCTCTAATCTGTCATCATGAATAACATGTAACTGGTTTTCATAATTCAATGACCTTGGAAAAACCCGCCACCTAGTAATTGGACCTGGTATAGTAATATTAGTCCCGTTACTGAGGTTAACAACCAGAGCATTTTCACATTCAATAATATTGCCAAAGTAAGCAGATCCAACATTTATTATTTTACCCTTCCAAATTTGGAGATCTACTTTTGAAATTAATTTAAATATTTCCTCTCCTTTTTGAATGTCCGCAAAGTAATTAACTTTTATCACCTCAAAACCATTTTCTGTAGTTTTATAAATTTTATCATCTACGCCCCAGCTTATTGAAGGAAAATTCTTAGATGTTTTAAATATTTTATTTTGAGTGATATTGCCTTTAAAATCTCTGTGTTTTATTTTGTCGTGTTTTTCATTTTGAATATTCCATTGGAATTCAATTAAAAATGAGTTTTTTACAAAGGAAGTATTGTATACACTCAAATAAGTATAATTAGATAATGAGGAGTGTTTTTCTGAAAGCTGATATATAGGATGGTTAGGTTCAACCTGTATCAAATTAGTTGGATTGCTATTAGCCATATTTAATTCAAACAAACCTTGATCTCCTCCTGAAAGAGCTATTTGCGGCCAGCGATTTGCTTTAATGGTAAGCAAATTGCAATCCCAAAGTTTTGATGGCCTGGAGCTAACTAAGTATTTTTCTGATTCTGCTCTATGGACTTCACCACTAAACAGTCCTTCATTATGAATAAAGTAAAGCCGGTTACCATATATTTCTGTATCAGTTGGCAATATTCTAGTAGGAGTTTCTTGTTCGCCCAACAAATAGTTATTAAGTTTTTGTTCAGATATGTAATATTCTTTTTTCGAGAACTTTTTAAATTTTTTCAAAAGTAAATCCCTAAAATCTATATCCTTAAATATTTCAATTAGAGATGTTTTATAAAGATAATTTCCGTCTAGAAATGAAAATGTCAATGGAATTTTATCCGACTCTTCCTTAAGTAACGATTTAACTAGCTCATTCCATTTTACAACCTTTAATCCTCCATTAAAAGTCCATAAGTATAGCCGTCCTCTGTAAATCTGAGAATCATAAAAATCACCTTGTATGATAATTTTTACAGGCTGCATGAGTATCCTCTATTAATTTTAGTCATTTTAGCCTTGGTAATATAACCATTATCAACCCAAGTTTTCAATATATTATTAGTTGGGATATCCTGTATTCTGTTAACATAGTCGGCTGGGAAACCATGATACAAATTGGGTTTAACTGAATTAATGAATTTTGCAAGTTTTAATTCTTCATTATCATTGTTTATACCTAAGACTGAAATCGATCCATCGACTAAATGAAGGCCCCATGCGAAAGCACCTTCCACCCACCCTGAATCAATACTATCCCCACGGATGAAACGCATTCTTCACCTCCCTCATCGGCGCTCTTAAATCCGGAAAATGCCGGATCAACACATCCTTCATCGTCATGTTCTGCACCCAGTCCATCCCCGGCTGTGTAAATTAATGGTTTAAAATCAGATGACAAAAACCGGTCACTCTTCAATCGACGGGAAGCCATCAGAATAAATATCCTGAACGCTGTATCACTGAATCCAAAACCCTTCGGCAGCGGCTCACTCAACATCCCCACCTGAAGATCCACTTTCTCAATGTCACCGCCGTAGATATCACTGATCTCCTTCGCCAGTTCTTTATTCCCTCCCGTCAGTTCCACAAAATCCTTCGCTGGTTTCATATGGATGTGCCGGCGAAATGTATTATATCTCGGCACTCCCCTTTCCCTGTCTTTGAGAATATCAACTGTAGCCATATCAAGATGCTTTCCATCAGGCGTCGTCACATCACGCAGGAAATTCGGAAAATTATGGATCGTGATCGCGCCGGGATACGTAATGCCGAATGAGTAAAAAATATCCTGAAATGAAAGGCCCTTTTCCATCGGCTTGCGCGCTCTCTCGAAGATCACATCATTCATATCCGCCGTGTAATTATACGCGCCGTTCTTAAGATTGTGAAAAGGAATATTGTCAGGCAATAACGTGTGCAGTCGATACACAGACACAAATTCTTCCGTCAGCGAAAATGGTGCATCATGATGCTCCACAGGCGAACCCGGAATTCCACTCATCACTTCGCCCTCGCCGATGCGTCCCCACATCTTATACAATTTCTCACCCAGCAATCCCCACCAGTTAGCATGCATCGCGATCTGAAGCGCAGGATGCGGCAATATAGCCGGCGTCCACTCCACCGTATGGATCTTAGCCATGAGTGCACAATTCACTAACCGCGCTGTATCAAATAGCTGATCACTGTTCCATTCCGGAAATTCCCTTTTGAGATGATCACATATCGCATTGTGCTCCAATGCAAATAATGTATGTAATAATTCCAGCCCCAACCACCAATTGTCTGTAAACCCTGAAATCGGAATACCCCGATAATCACGCGGCAGAAAATTACCCGTACCATCAGCCTCAATAAATAATTTTCCATCGATCGCATTTCCCCGGAGGAGATGTGTCTGGTCTTCTGTTGATCCATAGATTTGCGAGCCATCCCACCAGTGTGTGTTTTTATTTCGATACGCCGGATACTTGCGATCGATTTCATTCAACGGTGTATCGGCCAATGTCCGGTGGATCATCATTTTATCTTCTGACCATGTATCACCTTCCGCCAGCGGAACTTCAATATGTTCATCACTGTCATAATGGCCAAACCAATCATGCACCATAAACTGTATCCAGGGCGCAGCCAGCAGATTGACGATCGTTGCAGGCTTGAACTCCGTACGCTTCATGAGCTTTTCGCTGATCAGCCTTGGATTTGGCGTCATTAATTCTTCCATCGTAGGCGCTGCAGTGGCTTCACGCGGCATATTCCGTCCAAGACGCATACCGGAACAGCCCATCAATGGTTGCTTAGTATCGTTGAACTTCCCATCCGAATTGCGGATTGAATAAAACTTGGCATCCGGAAAAGGGCATTTCTTCAGATCTCCCTGGTACTCAGGAGACGGATAGGTGTCATGAAGGTTTTTTGACCTCAGTTCATGCCTGAAGGAGAGCAGATTAAGGATGCCGATCCATTTGGGCAGGCGGTGCCAGGCGATTACTTTATTTACACCTTTGAACGTACTGACAAGGGCGCGTTGAGAGAGGGAGAGTTTCATGAAGAGGAAGCTTTACGGGGTTTGGTGGGGCGAATTTAATGAAAGGTTTATGAGTTTATGAAAAGGCTTATGAGTTTATGGGTTTATAAGTTTATGAAAGGCTTATGGGTTTATGAGCTTATGAACCCGAGAAAATTGCATTGGCTGTGGCTTGCCCCAGCCAGGGTTAATACTTAGCCCATTACGCAAAACCGAGTTTTGCTGACGCACGAACGTAGAAAATTCTACGCTCAACCGTAGCATTATTTATTGTTCGTTGCGCTCACAATAAATTTTGCATCGAGTCTTTTAATTGGTCGTAGAGACGGTTATCCCAAACTTAATTATCAAACCTTATTTCCCCGGGGTTTTCGAAACGAGGCGAAGCGAGATTGAGAAACACAGGGGAGAGAATTTTTCTAAGAGGTATTGAACCGGCAATAAGAAGATCACTGGATTGAAAAATTCGATGGGGCAAAAGGTGGCTGGCGATTTATTCGAGATGATTTCGATGCGCAAATCAGAAATTTGCTGACGCACAAACGTAGATACAATCTACGCTTAACCGTATCGTATTTATTTCTCGCTGCGCTCGCAATAAATAATGCATCAAGTTCCTATTGCTTTATTCCACCACAAATCTCTTCGGCTGGCTTCTTCCCTTTTCATTTTCAATATAGATAATGTACAATCCGGAAGGCACCTGATCAAATTGTAATGTCTCATGATTTTCACCTTGTCTTGTCAGCAATTCTTTTTGTTGGATGACATGGCCTAGAAGATCAGTCATATAAAGTTGTGATCTTGTATAATCATCGGCTACATAATCTATATTCAAAACATTATGCGCAGGCGATGGATAATAACGTGTGATCTCTAATCCCTGGTGATCAGCACCGTGATCTTCAATTCCTACTGTTCCTTCCATTGCAGTTCCTTCTGCAAATACAGTAAAATCAACAGGTGCATAATTTCGCGTATCACTTGATGTAAGAACCCTGAAATAATAGGAAGTAGCCGGCTTCAATCCATAGAGATTCATTACGATCGTTGAATCTTTAAAACCTGATTTAACATCATCATTCTGAAGACAGGATAGCGTAGTTAAGTTATTGCATTGTCCTTCAAAGCCCTGCAAATGAAAATTTAAATATTCATACTCGTTGACGGGAGGATCATTAAAATGAATTGTCACTGTAGCATCACCTCCTGTGTAATCCGTGACAAAACTATACCAGACATCGTATGCATAATCGGGAGTCTTCTCATCAAAAGGATAACACAAGCGCACACCTGAATTGGTAGCTCCAGCAGTGGACTGTGGTCCGGGATCTACAAAATAGCCGGGATAGCTTGTGATGGAAGTTGCATTGACACAATCATCATTGTCAGGCTGCATAGGACCTGCTGCAAGCGAAAGTGTAAAGTCGGCTGCAGCACGATCATCTAAAGTATAAATCTGTATCCAATACGTCTGTCCGGGTTCAAGACCTGAAATATCGTCTATCCACGGCGAATCAAAACACTCCTGAAGAATTAAATTAGTACACTCACCACGGAATACCTGCATCCCCAATTTGCCCCCGAGATCGGATTGCAGTTTGAACAAAGCTGATGTATGATTTTCTGGCAATTGGAAGCTAAACCATGCATCATCATCTGTATTGCCGGTACAGGCAGTTACATCTGATGTACTGAACAATGTCGTGCCCGAAAGCACTTGAATAAAAAATATTCCCTTCAGGTAATGTTCCAAAAGGAATAGCCTGATCACAAAAATCATTATTGATAGGTTGTGGGAGGCTCAGTTCAACTTTATAAGAAGAATATTCAAATAAAGTCGCGTTATAAACACGAATGAAATACGTAGCCCCTTCAACAAGATCCATGAATACATCCGAACCATTGGTACTTCCAAAACAATCCAGAAAAGTAAGATTCCCACAATCGCCTTCGTATAACTCCAGCACAAGATCGGCATCATCATTATGTCTGAACAATACGCGGTCATGTCCAAAAGGCACCTGAAAACTCAACCAGACATCATCATCCGCATAACCAACGCAAGCTTTGAGACCTGAGTCTGTACCTGAAAGTGTAGAACCTTCAACACTGACCCAATCGCCATTGATCGGTATTGATGGAAATACCTGAGCACCACCGCAGTCATCATTATCCGGTGATGTAGGTGGTACTGAGAGACAAATTTCAAAGGTCGCTTCCTGATTGACTGACAACGTATACGCTTTCAAATAGTACGTCTCCCCTTCGGAGAGCCCATAAAATGCAGCTGGCTTGTCTGCCTGGATACCAACAAACGCAAGATGATCACAATCACCTTCATAAAGAACTACACCCACAGGAACATTCAATGTAAAAGGAGTTGTCTTCACCACAATTCCGGATTGTCCAGAAGGCATGACGAAGCTGAACCAAACTTCATCATCAAAAATATAGGCGTTAGAGCCAATGAGTGTACCTGTAGCACCTGTAGTATTCGCTATCATTGTTGCACATGATCCATCTGTCGGAATATCGGGGAATGCAAGTGCTCCCGGACAAAGATCATTGACAGGCTTCGGAGGTGGAAGTTTCAAACACATATCAAATGCAAATGATTTTTCATCACGTGTAAAAACACGTATAAAATAAGTTTGTCCTGGTGTAAGATTATTCATCCGCAATGTTTGGACAGTATAATCCGACAGACAATATTTAGAAACAAGATTGGCACAATCACCTTCGAATAATTCGAAACCCTGCAATTGACTTTTAGTATTAGTAAAAAATTCAGCAAGTAGTTCTGTACCACTATCAGGCATGACAAATGTGTACCACAGATCAGCTGCCTGGTCATTACATCCGACTATGCCGGAGTTCGTAGCCCACATGGTGTTAACCGACACAGTAGCGCATGTTCCATCTGTAGGAATAGACGGAAAAGAAATAGCTCCATTGCATTCATCATTGGATGGATGAGGTGGGGCTGTCTTCAGACAGATATTGAAATCTGACGACACTCCTATATCCGCTGTATAAACATTCAAAAGATATCCAAACCCTTCCACCAGGTTATTAAATTCGCCGGACTCAGAAGGCACATCAGAGCATTGATAGCTGGCATGCGAACCACAGCCATCATACAGGCAAATCACATGTTGCGTATTGCCACTATTCGTAGTGATTTCATACAGTAATCGATTTGTACCGGGAGGCACTACGAAATAGTACCAAAGATCATCATCATTATATCCGGGCAAAGGCGAATTTATGGAACCCGTAGCTCCTGCAGTATTGACCTGCACAGATGCACATGTTCCATCAGTGGGAATGACAGGAAATGAGAGCGCATCTTCGCATTGATCATTTACTTTGGTAGAAATCGTCGGCGTGATTGCTACACATATCCCGCCGACATTGCCGGAGATTTTATCATCATGATCCCACAACCGGATATAGTAACTGCCTGGCGGCAAAGCGAAATCAATGATCTCAGGCATCTTATCCGATTCTGTAGCATCATCATTGCAACCGATCAGATCAAGCTGATTGCAATCACTCACTTTTCTGTACAATGCCATGGCCCCATCGGTGACTGCATAATTACCTAAACCTGCTGAAGTTCTGATGACGAGATCAGCCTTGTATGTGATATCAAATTTATACCAGACATCACCGGTTGTATATGATCCGCATCCCGGATCTGAAGCGATATTCGATGCACTGGCAAATGACCATGCAATAGGATCATCCGGAGTACAGTCATCAGCATTATTGAAAGGTATGAGTGTAATCGCTCCACAAGGATCATCATTTGAAGGTGACATCAATACCTGAAGACAAATATCATACTGAGCTGAAGAACCTTCACCTGGAGTAAATGTGCGTATAAAATAAATCTGACCCGGAGTCAGATTTGGAAATATACCCTGATCACCTGTAAAACATCCTACTGCGAACTGATCATCACACGTACCGCGAAAGAGTTGAATAATCTGTGAAGCAGGTTCTCCATTAGAAGAAATTTGATAAGCAATCTTTGATATGCCAACAGGTACGATAAAACTATACCACACATCATCATCTGCTTTTCCATCACAAACATCCAGGAGACTACCTGTAGCACCTTCTGTATTGACTGAAACACTTGCACAATTGCCATCAACAGGAATGTCGGGGAAAGGCTGTGCAGTGATACAAATATCGTTTGGCGAAGTTGATATTGTCGGCAAAGCTGAGACACAAATACCACCGATATTTCCGGTCACACCATCTGCATAATCCCATACCCTGATCAGGTAATCACCTGCAGGCATGGCCAACTGTTCGATCTGTGGCATCGTGCCCGGACCTGCATCATCATCACAAAAAATAAAATAGTATGGTCCATCACAGGCATCAGCTTTGTACAATGCCATCGCAGCATCTTTGAATGTATTCGGTCCTGTCCCTTCAACTGTTCTGATCGTAATATCTGAAGCTTCTGTCAGTGTAAATTTAAACCACACATCACCTGTTTTATAACTTGCGCAAGGCGGATCATCAATACCGGCAGTGGCTGTTGCATTCGTCCAGAATTGTGGATTATCAGGCATACAGGTTGTGTCACCGACCACGATGAGTTCAATTGCATTGCATGGGTCATCGTTTTGGCCATGAAATAAAACGACAGGCTGAGCTGCAACACATATGCCACCGATATTCCCGGATCGCTGATCATCATTGTCAATAAAACGAATGAAATATTTTCCGGGCAATTGTGAGGCCACATCAAGTTTTGGCATCAGATCCGATCCCTGGTCATCAGCACAATAAATCTCAGCAAATGTCCCATCGCAAGCATTCGAACTATAGAGCGTAAATGCTCCGTCTGTAATGCCTGTCGCACCGCTACCCTCAATCGTTGAAATAGAAATATCTGACGTATCTGTCAACACAAATGAAAACCAAACATCACCTGTCTTGTAGCTTCCACAAGCGGGTAGATCAATGCCACCGGTTGCCGTTGCATTTGTCCAGCTCACCGGGACAGAGGGTGTACAGGTTACTCCATTGGTGACATTCAATTGCATGGCTATGCACGGATCATCAAAGATGGTATTGGATGCAACAGGATTGGCAGCCACACAGATACCCGAAATGTTGCCTGATGTATTGTCATTGTAATCCCAAAAACGAATGTAATATGTACCTGCCGCCTGAGCAGACAATTGAAGCTGGGGCATATTAGCTGCACCGGCATCATCATCACATGCCAAAAAATGGAAATCATCACTGCAATTCTGGTTATTGTAGTATAATGCCATGCCACCGTCTTTAATGGCATCGGTTCCGGTCCCTTCAAGTGATGTGATAAAAATGTCTGAAGGCTGGCTTAAAGTAAATCTGAACCAAATATCTCCTGTATCATAATCAGCACATCCCGGATTGGGGAACCCGGTTGTAGCAGTAGCATTGGTCCATGCGTAGACACCCGATGGAGTACAAGAACCTCCGGTGACAACTGAAAGTACAATAGCGCCACAAGGATTATCATTACCGGGTTGCGCAAGCATGCTGGTCAACGGTAAAGAAAAAATAAAGGCCAGAATCGAAACCTGTGTCGTGCTTTTGAAAAGCATACCTATGGATTTAAGGAAGTGAATCAATACAAAAGGGTGTCACATGGAGGTAACTTGCCATCAAAGGAGTTGCAGCTCTCTTAAAAAAATAAATATACCATTTCTCTTTAAGCAAGCCAATAAAGAAAACCGTGTTAATTGCGGATGACAATTTTTTGCAGGTAACTCTGATGATTCCCGGTGATGGAGACGACATAAAGTCCGTCAGGCTGATGTCGCAAATCAATGATATCCTTTTTCGTTGTCATCTTCTTTTCAAAAACCATTTCGCCGGTAGCTGAATAGATTTTTATCATTGAAGATTCATCAATATTTCCTGTAAACATCACTGTAAAGTTCCCGTCTGAAGGATTAGGATAAATCGTCATGATGGGATCGGCTTTTACATCTTCAATTCCTGTCAGTGTAGAGACAGTAATATAGAATGTATCAGCATCGCATCCATTACTTGCAATCAGCGTAGCGATCCAGGCACCATCCGGATAGATATGAACAGGATTCTCCAATGTGCTGGTTCCTCCATCATCAAACAACCATTCATAGCTTGTGGCATTTGTTGATGAATTCAGAAAAAATACTTCATGGCCATTATAAACAAAATCACCTCCCGCATGCACTTCAAGATCCTGATCATTGACTACTGAATCTCTGATCCCTTCACTCATATTATAATATGTACCACTTGGAGACAATTGTAAATTTAAAGCACGCACCATATACGTATACGTACCCGGTGTGATCAGACATGTATCTGTAAAAGATGTGCCTGTAACAACTGATTTATTGAGCTTTATAAAATCATCCATCTGATCCGTCTTCATATACACATTATACCCAATGACCGGATCAACAGAAGCTGTCCATGAAATATCAGCATTATTACCATTCAATACGACATCCATTTTTGAAACCGGGGCAATGACATCATTTCGCAATGAAGGATCACCCATGAAAGCCATGTGTACAACACGAGCGCCAAAATTTGAAAAATACAATCCATTGTTGTTTTGAGAAAGACGAACATCATATCCGATATTTTCTCCAAGACCCATATGATGAAATTGCCAATGCGGCCTTCCACTCCAGACATTAGTCAGTGTCTTACCCTGCGCAAGAGGCGCCCTCAAAAAATTATCCTGCGAATCCCAGTCGCCAAAATAACTACCGAACAACATTGTAAAGACGCCTTGCAGATTTGAGTTTGCAAAATCAGTAGTACTTCCTATTCCACCTGCCCCCTGGTACCATCCGCCGCCACAACCATATGACCACAGATAACTGCTGTCTGCCATTGTGGCGAAATAATCATCGGCCTTCACATTGTCATGTCCAACCAGTGGGCCAAAATTTTTCCACCCACTTGCCGCAAAAGCTTCTGCTCCGAAATATCCAAAATTGTCATCCACTACTCCACGATGTACTGCAGTGAAAACTTTCTTTCTGTAATCATGATCCTTGTTGAGATAATTTCTCAGCAATTGCAATTCAGAAGATGCAAATGAAGGCATATTATTAAAATCAACTCTTCCTACCTGCAATTCAAGATCACTGGGGATAAACCCCTGATCATATTTTCCATCTTCAGGTACATTGTGATTGCGCGGATCACCTGCCGTGACATTGTTGATTGACACATCTGTCCACACACCATTGACATCACCATAAAAAACATCTGCCGGATAGGCTCCGGTATGATCACCATGACCATCTACATTGATCTCTCCGCTATATGGAATCGGTACATGTCCGATGATTAAAACTGCTTTTGTGATAGTAGGAGCTAAATTGTATGTTGACACAACAAGTGCCTTTACATCAGGGACAGCAGCAGTTCGCGATACGTTGTGCTGCACCACTCTCCATCCATCACCGATCAGATCGTCTGTCAGTCTCTTGATCTCCAAAGAAAGAGAATCAGAAAATGAATCATCTACCAAAAGAATAATCACACCTCTTTTTTCAATAGCCGGGATTTCTATTCCTGCATTGATGTAACCATAGCCGGTAAATGTAGCTGCCTGACGCAATACCTGGTATTCGTAGGAAATGCCTTTCACTACGGTGGAGTCAATAAATTCTGTAGCGCTTCCGGGCAAGGTAGCAATGACTGCGCCCCATGCAGTACCTGCCTTAAGTTTGCGGTAAACAAAATGTTGCGTAGCCCCTGCATTGGGTGTCCAGGACAACGTGATACGTGGTGGTGACGCCTGAACGACTGCACTCAATTCCACACTTGCATCCTGACAGGTTTGGGAGAAAAGGGCAGAACAGGGCAAGAGGCAGAAAAGGCAGAAAAGGCAGAAGAGGCGGAAGAGGCGGAAGGGGTGGAAGAGGCGGAATGGGCGGAATGGGCGGAAAAGATTAAGATGATTTCTCATGTGCAATGATTGATGGTAAGTGAATGTAAGTGCAGTCCTATTATTCAACTTTAATGGATGTAATATCCTGAATTAATCCGGCAGAATTAGCGGTTACTTCAATATTGCCTTTTTTAGTTTCGCTCCGTAAAATTAGCATTGCTTTTCCATAGAATAATCTGATATGATCAGATTGAAATGATTCTGTGGACTGCGGATTCCCATTCCCCACGCCTGCCAGATTTCCCTCTCCGGTGATGCTGAGTGCTATGGTTTGATCGGCCAATGGACAAACATTTCCATCCTTGTCTAAAGCCTCAATGAGGACATACGACAGATCCATACCATCAGCTTTTATTGTGGTGTGATCAGGGACAAGCTTTATCCGGACAGGCGCACCAACAGTTTTCACTACTGATTCACCTATGATCACGCCTTCTTTGTAAGCCACAGCTTTTAATTCACCGGGTTCGTATACGACATCATTCCACATGAGCCTGAAGCGCTCTTTTGAATTTTGAGAATCAGGTATTTTACATTTAGTGCCAAGAGATTTACCGTTCAGAAATAATTCCGCGCAATCGCCATTCGTATAGACAAACACAGGGATTGTTTTTCCTTCCATACCAGGCCAATTCCAATGGGGTAAAATATGTACCGTCACTTCATCTGGTTTCCAATAACTTTTATACAAATAATATCTGTCCTTCGGTAAACCGACAAGGTCAAAAATTCCAAAATATGAACTCACTGAAGCTTCGGCATCCGTCATCCCCATCTTTTTGACAGAATTATTTTCAAAGGGTGTAGGCTCACCGAGATAATCAAAACCTGTCCAGACAAATTCACCGGCGACATAATTTTCTTCCTGTTGCCACATAAAATCATCATCGGGGATTTCTGCCCAATCGGGAGCATTGAGATCATACGAACTGACCTGCATTGATTTTGTAAAATCAGTTTTCTTTTCAGTTAATGGCCATTCATAGAAACCTCGTGTACTCACAGTAGATGCGGACTCTGAAATGATGACAGCTTTATTAGGTTCAAGTTGTCTTGCCAGGTCATAGCGTCGACCATAGTTCCAGCTATGTACATCGTAATAATCAAAATGCCTAAGTCGTGCACTATTGCGACTATCACAGACTAGCGTGACAGGTCTTGATGTATCATAGCGTTTTACATTATTGACCATCGTATGCAATTTGTCAAAACCGCCATTGATATTCCATTGTACATCACCTATTTCATTTCCAACACTCCATAAAAAAATACATGGATGATTGCGGTCCCGCAAAATCCAGTTCTTCACATTGCGATCAGAAAATTCAGTAAAATCTGTTTCGGGCAGGATATCGGCTTTCTGATCATACTTATCAAAAATTTCATCAAGGACCAGTATGCCCATTTTATCACATAGCTCCAATAGTTCAGGTGCAGGTACATTGTGACTTGTGCGAATAGCATTGCATCCCATGCTCTTCAGAAGTTCAAGCTGGCGTTCCATGGCTCTCGGATAGAAAGCAGCTCCGAGTGGACCCTGATCATGATGAAGGCACACGCCTTTTAATTGGACGCGCTGATCATTGAGATAAAATCCATCATCTGGGGTAAAACGTATTGAACGGACTCCGAATGTTGCCATGTCAGTGTCCAGGACTTTATCCCCTTTGCTGATGATCGTTTTGAGTGTGTACAAAACACCATTGGAGACTTCCCATTTGTCCGGATTAGTCAATGTGAAAGTCGATTCAAAATCTTTATGCAGACCTGCGGCTATTTTTCCTTTTGTCTCCTTTGTGGCGATTTCCTTTCCATGCGGGCTGATGATAATTTGCTTTACTAAAATCTCTTCTTCAGTATTCGGAGATTGATTGACTATGGAGGTGATTACATTGACATTGGCATAATTAGATTTAATAATGGGCGTTGTGATTTGTGTTCCCCATAGATCTGCGTGGATAGGATTCACTACGATCAATTGAACTTTCCTATAGATACCAGCCCCTGGATACCAACGGCTATCATGTGCTCTGGTGTCTGCATGAACTGCAAGAATATTATCACCATTCACTTTTACCAAATCAGTGATGTCAACATAAAATGAACTGTATCCATAGTCCCACTTTCCAGCCAATACGCCATTGATATAGATCTCAGGAAATGCCATCACACCATCGAATAAAAGAATGATTCGTTTTCCGGAGTATGCTGAGGTAATATTTAGTTTATACCGATACCATCCTTCTCCCTTCCAGGGCAATTTCGCTGTGTTGCCATCGCCATTTACATCAAATGGTCCTGCTATTGCCCAGTCATGCGGAATAGAAACGGTTTGCCATTTAGAGTCATCATTGTCTTTACTAAATGCATTTGGATTTTCTCCTAAGGCAAATTTCCAGTTGGATTGAAGGGTGAGAACTTCCCTGGATTGGGAAAAGCAGGAAATAGTCAGAAAGGAAAAAACCAGTAACAACCATGATCGAATTTGCATACAGGCAGGTTGAATATTCATTAATAGAATTCAGAACGATTTAGGGAAATACTCATCATTTTTCCAATTTTCAGGATTTCGTACAATGTAATTACTTATTCTTAGATAAGCTTTGTTGCTTCTAATGATATGATCATGAAAAGAACGATGCCACGAGAATTTAGGCACATAAGAATTATCTGCATTGGTTTCCTTTTCACGAATGCGAATTAGCTTTGAGGCGGTCATTTTGAAAGCTCCAATTAAATCGTAAAAAGGCTTTATCTTGATAGTCGATGTATCTGATAAAAATGTCGTTGAATTTAAAATGTTTTCTCTGCTTATTTCCAGTATGCCATGTATGTGATTTGGCATGACAACAAATTGATGCAATACAACATAAGGATAGTTTTCCTCCAACCAATACCATTGTTCCAATACAATCTTTCCGAAATCATTTAAGTATGCTTTTTTATTCCTAATTTCCCCAAGAAAACAGACGTCATTTTTTACATTAGATGTGAAGTAATAAAGTCCATCTCGACTATAATCATAGCCTTTTAACCGCACTCGTTTTCTAACTGGTTTCACAACTCCAAATTAAAAATTTTTCTCTTTGGAATACATTCAATATTTTATTATTTCGACAGTAGGGATAGCCTATGATCTATTAAGGAATTCCAGTATTTCATTTTTTTGAGCGTACAGGCAGCCCTTGACCGATCACGGAAATTCCAGTATTTCATTTTTTTGAGAGTACGGACAGGACTTGACCAATGACGGAAATTCCAGTATTTCATTTTTTTGAGCGTACAGGCAGCCCTTGACCGATCACGGAAATTCCAGTATTTCATTTTTTTGAGAGTACGGACAGCCCTTGACCGATTACGGAAATTCCAGTATTTCATTTTTTTGAGAGTACGGACAGCCCTTGACCGATCACGGAAATTCCAGTATTTCATTTTTTTGAGAGTACGGACAGGTCGCGACCTGTCCGTACTCTCAAAAAAATGAATTCCGAAAATCTTTCCGTATCCATTCCAGTCCATCAGCTTCCAATCCTGTCCGTACTCTCAAAAAAATGAATTCCGAAAATCTTTCTGTATCCATTCCAGTCCATCAGCTTCCAATCCTGTCCGTACTCTCATAAAAATGAATTCCGAAAATCTTTCTATCTCGATTCAAGTCCCTCCGCTTCCAATCCTGTCCGTAATCTCATAAAAATAAAATTCCGAAAATCTTTTCTCTCACTCTCTTACTATCTCACTTCTCTCACTCTCTCACTTCTCTCACTCTCTCACTTCTCTCACTCCTCTCACTTCTCTTACTGTGGCATACTCGGCCTCACTTCGATCTTACTGGGCAATGTCCTTGGATTTAATTTTAATAAATCGACAACCATATCTCCGATATCTTCAGGTTGAATCTTCCAATCGTCTTTTTCATTTGGAACATGGCCATTGAAGTATGTAGCCACTGACCCGGGCATGATGGTCGTCACTTTGATACCATATTTCCGCAGGTCCAGCATTACCGCCTGTGTAAAACCCACGAGTCCGAATTTGCTGGCATTGTATGCAGCTCCATTGGCGAAAAAATTAGTACCCGCGAGACTGGCCATCGTGATGAGATATCCTTTGCTTGCTTTGAGTGCTTCAACTGTAGCTTTGACAGTATTAAATACACCGGTAAGATTGGTATCGATGACTTCATTCCATTTTTCAAGTGACATGGATTCAATGGAATCGAAATGCCCGACGCCGGCATTCGCGATCACGACATCCAGCTGTCCCCACGTTGCCATGATTTCTTTTACACAGGCCTCCTGGCTTTTTTCATCCCGAACATCACATATTAACCCCAGGGTATCGGCAGCACCCAATTTGATAAGCTTGCTTGCTTCGGTCCTGGCTTCAGCGGCATTTCGGCCCGTAATGGCGATGCGCATCCCTTCCGCTGCCATGCGCTCAGCAATACCGAGACCAATCCCTTTTGTCCCACCTGTGATCAAGGCTGTTTTATTTTGTAAAGAAGTCATATTCTGAATTTTTATAGAACAATAATGCAAAAATCAGTTTTTAGTTGTCGGTTGTGATAAAGTGGAGAAGTTTTATGTTGTTGGAAAGTGGACTGGTGTTTTGTTACTGGTTTTAGGTTAAAATGTAAAACCAATCACTTTTAGCCGATAACTTATCTAGTATCCAATTCCAAATAACCAATAACTTGTCTTGTTTCCAATAACCAATACCTTGTCCACTTTCCTAAAACCAATACCTTGTCCACTTTCCTATAACCAATAACTTGTCTACTTTCCAATAACCAATAACTTGTCTAACTTCCTACAACCAAATACTATCAACTCAGTATAAATGTTCCACAATTCCCTGCAACTTTTCCTAAGTGTCTTGTCGATCAGTATTCTTCATGCCATTTTACCTAATCATTGGTTACCTGTCGTCGCGATATCAAGACAATTAGGTTGGACTGCACGGAAGACAGTCGGTATCACCATGTTGGCAGCCCTGGCTCATTCACTCAGCACAGTGATCATAGGGATTCTTCTTGCGCTTGGTGGAATGACGTTGAGTGGTATTCTTCCATACTTTCGATTCATAGCAGCAGGAATACTTGTTATCCTGGGTTTATTATTTGTCTGGCGGCATCAGCATCACATGCATTTTCATCTTCGCGAATTGAAAGTGGAATCACATCCGAAGATGGGATATATCCTTGGTACGCTTTTACTTGCGATGTTTTTGTCGCCGTGCCTTGAAGTAGGAGCACTTTTTTTGGTTGCCGGTACGGAAGGGATGCAGACTACATTGATCGTAGCTGCTGTCTATACGATCACATCTGCTCTGGGCATGACATTGTTTGCCTGGCTTGCCCTCCAGGGACTCAAGCGTTTTGACTGGCATAAACTGGAGCATAGCTCAGGTTTGATATCCGGGATTATTTTGATCGCGACGGGGGTGATGTTCCTCATTTTCAAGTAGAAATGGCATCAAAAAGCGAACCTAAAACGGCCACTAATTTGGATCCAAAAACCCTTCCTAATTAACAGATTATCATATAGTTAAACCATCGTGGCACGACTAGTGGTGGCACGACTAGTCGTGCCACCACTAGTCGTGCCACGATGACTCTACGGGGTTCACACGCTTCTAAGTTCAAACCCATTTTGGAACATTCCTCCTCAATATTTCATTATACATACATGATTCCTATAAGAACAATAGCTCTTTTGCCTGCATTTTTTATGGCCCTTTCCGGATCAAAATGTCAGACAACGATATCCGATAATGTTATCCAAAAAATCGGATTCGACTTCGCTGCTGTGGACGAGAAAGGCCTGATCAATAGCGAGACTTCCATTGATTATGAATTCTGTATCCCAATGGATGAGACTATGATGGCTAAAATAAAAGCGATAGAACCCGATGTGCAGACACCTCGCCTGGCAAAAGGTCGCATCGCCTGTTCGCAGCAGGAATGGCTTTGTATCGTCACGACGCACGACTCAAAATGGAAAGAGAAATTGTACACAATTGCTTCACTTCCTTTCGTACAGCGTATCGTGCAGACAGATTACGAATAGTCCGTCTTATCACTTATATTCATCCTTGTAATTAAACATGAGATGAAGAAGTATTTCACATTTGTATTTTTTCTGAAATTGGTTGTGGCGGTCATTTTGTTGCAGACACTCTTCTTTAAATTTACGGGAGCTACTGAGAGCAAGTATATTTTTGAAACTGTAGGCATGGAGCCCTGGGGACGCATTGGTTCAGGCATCGTTGAATTGATTGCGGCTATTCTGATCCTCATGCCGCGCACATCCTGGATAGGTGCAATTCTTGCTTTAGGAACTGTATCAGGCGCTATTTTTTTTCATCTCACAAAGCTGGGGATCGTCGTCATGGATGACGGAGGATTACTTTTTATTCTTGCTTGCGTTGTTTTTTTATTCAGTCTGATTATTCTTTGGATTGACCGTCAAAACGTACCCGTATTGAACAAACTGTTTTCAACATAAGGAATGATAAGAAATGTGAAAGCTAAATTATCTTATAAATCTCCTGTATTCCTTTAAGCTCTTTTTCAAAATCAATTTCCAGATCAATCAATTTTCCATTTCGGATATCCATCACCCAGCCATGTACAATAGGATATCCTGTCCTGCCGAATTGTTGCTGCACAGCGGCCGTCTTGATCACATTGATGCACTGTTCCTTTACATTCAATTCCACAAGACGGTCAAAACGTAAACGGCTGTCTTTGATATCATCTAATTCATCTTTGTGGAGGCGGTATACATCACGGATATTGCGCAACCAAGGATTTAGAATTCCCATATCCTCCTGGGTCAGGGCCGCTCTTACACCACCGCAATTGTAATGACCGCAGACGATGATGTGTTTGACATACAAAAGCTTAACGGCGTAATTGATGACCGACATGACATTGAGATCAATGCTGACGACAAGATTACCAATATTGCGATGCACAAATACTTCTCCGGGCGCCGCGCCCATCATCTCCTCCGCTGTGACACGACTATCACTGCAACCGATGTAGAGATATTCAGGATATTGCTCGTTGGCTAATTTTTCAAAGAATAAATGATCCGTAGATCGCTTATCGGCTACCCACTTTTTATTATTCTCAAAAATCCTTTCGTACGAAAGCATGACAGCTGATATTATTGAAGGCCGGAAAGATAATAAAAAGCAATTGGCAATTAGCAATTAGCAATTGGCAAAAACAAAAGGCAATTGGTAAAAACCAAAGAGACAAAAATGCAGAGAGCAGAGACCAGAGAGCAACGAGAAGTGTGATCGTTCGCAAATTGCATAATGCATATTGCCTATTGACAATTGCTCATTGCTTATTGCCAATTGCTTATTGCTTATTGCTTATTGAATTACAGTTATGTAATACATGATAGCTGACGGGTCATTAGGGAGATTGGACATGTTTACAAATTTGATTTCAACCATTCCGGGAGCACTTACTCGGGCATATTCAACCATCATTTGTGATAAAGATTCAGATGGCGAAATCTGAACCGTACCTGTCGTCACCACATTGGGAATGGCAACATCATATGTGTATTCTTCATTTGAAAGCATAACAGGGACATCGATCATACCGGCATAACGAATGATCCCCGTGAGAGATGTACCTGACACACCAATTTTGACAGGTCCGTTAGCATTGAGAGATGCTACATTTGCAGCACCGTTGACATCAAGAGAATTGACTTTGACATTTCCATTGACATCCAGTTTGGCTGAAGGATTTGTTTTATTAATTCCGACATTTCCGGAAGAATCAATCCGCATACGTTCGGTCATATTTGTGCCAAAAAATAATGGTTTATTCTCCTGTTGGATTAAGTGTGCATCACCACCTGCCAATGTTATGCCCAGGACTAAACCGTCATTAGTCAATGCACCCGTGTTTGCGTTGGTTATTTGCAGACGGGTTGTTACAGCCTGGCCACTATTGATATGCAATTGGGTTTTGGGTGCATTTGTACCTATACCAATAGCGCTTCCAGTGTTGAATAGATAGGATGTTGCTGCCCATTTACTACCGTCCCATTTTAATGTTTCCCCATTGGTTGATCCATTTGAAATAGGAGGAGTCCAGGTGGTACCATCAAATGTATAAAAGCCTTTTGGAGAAGATGAATAAGGGGGACTTGACAGATCAGTCTGGAATACTGTCATACCGATGTCATCAGCATAGAGGGTCAGCATATTTCTTTCCGCGCCTGTCATCCTGGGGAGAAGTAAGCCTTTGGTATGTGATGAAAGCTCGAGGATTGATTTAGAATTGGGTGTGATGGTGCCAATTCCAACCTGGGCAAAGAATGGCAAGTGAAAAGCCAATAGCCCTAGCATTAAGGCAAGTTTTTTCATGGGGGGTCGCAATTAGATTGGGATGAATATCGGCTCTACCGGTTTGGGTACTTATGGTATCACATAAAGCTCATCTTCAATCAATTAAATATTATATAAAAAATTCATTAGTTCCTCGTTCGAATCGCTCGCCTCCGGGTAAACACAAACCATCGATGCATATTCATGCATTCCTTGTACACAAATCCATCAATGGTCAGATATTTTTTATCCGGCGTTTGGTGTTCCCGCTCGGATGGAAAGAGCAGTGTCTAAGGTAATACTATTCCTTAGGATTAGATCTTTTCTACTGAATTGAAAATCTTAATTCAACTGATCAGATAAAATGGAATTTTTCTAAAAAAAGTTGTCAGGTGATTGGTGCCGGAGGCTCTGATTTCCTGATCTGGCGGTCATGAACCGGCATTTCAATACCTTCCCTATCAAATGCTTCTTTAATCCGCTTCCGAAGTTCCCCCGTCACCTGCCATTGTTTGAGCGATTGTGTTTCACCGACTATTTTGACCAGAATCGCGGTATCTGTAAAGTCGTCGACCCTTAAAAACTGAGGGGCCTTAATAATCAGATCCTTCCATGTCAGATCTTCGGCTAACTCCATTCCTACCCGATTGACAGTTTCAATGACATGATCAAGATTAGATGCATAGACAATCGGAATATCGAGATTGACACGAGCAAATGATTTTGAAAAATTGGCTACTTTTTTTACCTCCCCGTGTGGAACATGATGTACTGTACCATCCATATCCCTTAGAGTGGTGATACGCAATCCTATATCTTCAACCTTACCGGACGTACCATCGAAATTGACGACATCGCCTATCCTGTATTGATTTTCAAAAATGATAAAGAAGCCGGAAATAATATCCCGGACAAGGTATTGACCACCGAAGCCCAGGGCAATTCCGAATATGCCCGCTCCCGCCAGCATAGGACCTATAGGTATCCCCATTTCCTGAAGAGACATCATCACGAACAGCCCAAGCAATGCAAAATTGATCACTAATACACAGACACGTATTAAAGTGTCTTCACGCATTTTTTCATCTTGTGCAGTTGGATTTCGTTCATCTTGTTTAACGGATATTCTGATCACCCTGGCAATAAACCGCCTTGCAATAGCCCGCAGGAGGTATGCCCCTATGAGATAGAACAGGATCTTTACTCCATGACTGAGTAGCCAGGGACTGAGCTCATACATAAATGCTTGGATGGATTCTCTCATACTCAAAATTCATTTTCAGGAGAGGCCAAAGTATATTTTTAATTTAACATTGCTAAAATTAATAACATTGAAGCCATCGGGAAAGAAGAAGAGAAATGCTCACTTATAAATAAAAAAGCCTGCGTAAATCATTTACACAGGCTTCGCAATACTCGTATTTTTTCACGACCGTATTCGACCTTATTAGGATATGTCGACTGTCATCCCTTACATTATTATTGAACCACTACCTTTCGAGTCACTATTTTCTTACCGTCACGTATTGAAATCAGGTAGATCCCTTTTCCATAATCCGCTAAATTGATTTCGACTGATGTTTGCCCTTTGCCTTCATCGACTGAAAACATACGTTCACCTAGTAAATTATAAACCACCAAATCCTGAAAATCTTCTTTACTGCTTATCATGAACTTTCCGCTACTCGGATTTGGAGAAACTGTGATGTTGAGATTATTATCCGGAACATCATGGGTTCCCGTTATCGTATGAAAAAAGTTAAATGTGCTGTCTCCGGTTGTTACAATGACTCCGTCAGCATTAAATTGACGGCTTGAATAACTTTCAAGAAAGTTGTTTTCCCCATACGTATTGAATGATAATGTGGAATTAATCCAGGAACCGTTCCAGTTTTCAAATAAGTACTTTAACACCTGGTGATTTCCATTATAAGTATAGGTGCCCCTTGCTGAATTTTCCCAATTGGTGACATTCCAATCCTGAAATAAAACATTCGTCAGATCATTACCGGCATTGTAGGTAGAAATACTATTACTATAATTCACCCATTTCGTAGCATCCCAGTATTGGAATAACTGAGTGATCTGATTATTGTTAGCATCATACGTATTCGTATACAATCCGGTATCCTCCCAATCCAAAATGGTTGCATTCCAGTTTTGATATTTATAAGTAAGCTGGTTATTATTGGCATCATAGGTGGCAGAGTACCGGTTTGAATTATCCCAGGTACCGTCCAAGTCATTCCAGAGTTGATAAATTTCACTGATAAAGTTTTTGTTTGCATCATAGCTATACGTGGACAGATCATAATTATCCCAACTGGTCCCATTCCAATTCTGGCTTAATTGACTGATCAGATTATTATTTCCATCATACATATAAATGTAACCGGATGAATTAACCCACGCAGTGCCGCTCCATAGCTGGAATACATCGCTGGTCTGGTTATTATTAGCATCATAGGTATAGACATCCTGAAATATATTTTGAAAGAAAGTGCCATTCCAACCCTTATACGTAGTCGAAAGCTCATTGTTATTAGCGTCATAAACAATGTTGTATTGGGCTGAATTTACCCAATTCCCTGCGTCTAAATTCTGATAGGTATAACTAGTAGGTAAGCCGTCCATATTATACAGGATATTGATAGCTTTTGTCATAAGCTGCCATTTGGTGGCAAAAGAATCCCATTGCCATACATAAATGCTATCATAAACCTGGATATCGGTGAACAATTCCCTTGTCTGGCGTTCGAGTTCTTTTGCAAATGCTCTGTCAGGATGCAATTCATTTTTCCTGATGTCTGCTTCATGCAACCTTATAGGGGCGCTATAAAATACACTTGATTTCGGATTGTGCGGAATAGGATGTACCGGAGTAGTCTGTCCAAATATGCTAATAGAAAAAGTGAGAGCAAAAAATAGTAATGTTGTTTTCATTTTATTTAGGTTTAATTTTTCCAGATATAAGACTTCGTGTATTCCGTAGCTTTTTCTATTCCTCAAATATTCTGGCAGGATTCAAAAATTTCTTGGGAATCCTGACTGGCAGGCACTAGAAAAAGATCTTACGACAAATAAATTTAATAACATTTTATTAAATTAAATTGACCACCAATAGCTGAACGTCGGTTTAACTTTATATTATGATTTAAAGGTACAGTTCTTTCAATCCGATCCGCCAAAATTCATTTTCCGGTGATTCTTTTCCCGGGCAAAATGATCAGATCCTTCGAATTGAAATTAACATCCGCCAGTTGTCCAGACATCATATAGCCGACACCTCTACGTGGATATCTCCCTCTGTTTGACAATAAATTCGCTGGAATAAATTTTTAACAAAAGAATAAACAGTGAAATGAGTAAGGGTCCGAAAATGAGACCGATGAATCCAAACAAATTTATCCCGATAATAACACCGAACACCGTAATGAGAGGATGTACATTCCCGATTTTTCTTGCGATTGTAAATCGTAAGACATTATCAACCAATCCGATCACGCCAAATCCATAGATCAACATAAATACGCCCTGCCATATCTGATCATTTGCAAAGAAAATAATAGCCAATGGCACATACGCAAACGCCGCACCGATGACCGGCAGCATGGCCGTAAAACAGGTAATGACAAACCAAAACCAGGGCTCCTTTACACCTATAATTAGGTATCCGATGAGAGCTACAATCCCCTGTAAAAAAGCAATCACAGGAATACCAATAGCATTGCTGATCACCATGTTGTGCACTTCGTAACCGAGCATATTGACATTTGTATTCTTCAGCGGGATATATTCATAAATATCATGCTCCATTTTGCGACCGTTGACCAGCATAAAATAAAGAATGAAGTACATGAAAAATAATGTAGCTAATGTGTTGAATGTGGCGCTGAGCAATTGCTGAGTCGTACGGGCGACAAAATTACCTAATGAACTTATATTCTCCTGGCTGATGAGTTCATAACCCAATTGACCTTCTACACGGGTAATAAGTGTTTGTAACGCTCCAACTAACTCATCGGAATGCTGTATAGCATAGGTAACTTTTGATGACATCATGCTGACTAAACCACCGATCGGGATCATGATGACGATAAGGGACAACAACATAAGCAATGCGGCTGCCAATGGCTTCGGCCAGTGTTTTATCATGACCAGGTACAGCATCACTTTACGCATGATGATATAGAGCGTGATTGCGCCCAGGAATCCGGGTACAAAAACGGATAGTTCCCTGGCCAGCAATACACCAAGCAAAAGCAGGCATAAAAGAAAAAAGATCTGTCTTATCCTGTTTTGAGGTATATATAACTCTTCCATAAAAATCGATATGCCTTAAAGATAAAAAATAGGTTTGCAAATGATATTACCGCAGTTTAACTGATACAATATTATTTTTACAATTATCCATTTGTATGATTTAGACGAAAAGCTACAGTCTTTTATTTATCAAAACACGCTGCTCTTAACAATTGCATATACTGCAAGCCCTTTTGATTTGCATATGCTATATTTCGTTGAGGAATCCCATCAGGATCAGGAAAATTCTCAATAGTCCTTGTAATGCTTTCTTCCCGCAAAATATGCAACATAGGATATACAGAACGATTTGTATAATTCGCCGGGTCATCATCCCTGGAATCTGCAAAACGATAATCCGGATGAAAGCTGGCTATCTGGTAGACGCCATCATATCCTTGCAGGGAAATGAATTCCTCGGCTATTCTGACAAGATCAAGGTAGGATACGAAATCGGAGAAATCGAAAGGCAAAATAATGAGGGTCGTTTCTATATTTTCAGATTCATCAAGTAATTTCAATTCCCTTGCCACGGCCTCCAGGGTGGCTTCAACAGTTGTATTTGGCAAGACTACAAACCGTACACTTTTCCTTTGCATGGCCTTGGCTGCAAACGGACAAAAATTGCATCCGATGACCACGGATTTTATCCATGCTATGGTTTGAGAAACTACAACCTCGTCCGTCAAGGAAACAATATTTTATAGTGTGGAATGAATGTGAAAGGCCAATAGAGAAATTGATTCATTAACATCTTTGGACCCTTTACTTTTTTGCTTTCATCTGTTTCAGCACATCTTTCGCATTATTACAGTAATACAGATGTGGTTCATCTGCAATGGCATTTAGTTCAGGAACGATTTCCTCTTGCGGCCGATTCAGGAACATCTTTGTCAAAATCCTATACCATCCTGTTTGCTGTACATATTCCCCGTTGTTCAATCCCTGGGTGTTGAATAAAGCAAGGGCTTTATCATATTCCCTATTCCCTATTAAGGCATGGGCAGTGTAATAGACTATCCGGTTATGTAATGGATGAGTTTCCGGTATCTGGTTGAAAGCTGTTATTGCTTTGTCCCAATTTTTATGGGCATAGGCATCCATCCCGATCTGGTATAGGGAATCCTCAGCCGAAGGCTTAGAGGGGAGATTCTGGGCCATGGGTGCTTTATAAATTTTACCTGCGAGCTGCTGTAAGCCTGATGTATGGTCCATCTTGCAGGAAAGACAAGCGAGCACTAGCATACTGATCGCTATCGGTATGCAGACGATCAGATTTCGATTTCGCGGGTAAGGCACTCCTGAAACTGAAGATATTTCATTGCACATGATTTCTAATTTATACCGGCAAGGTAGGTTTTGTATTCTAAACTAAATTTCTTTTCGCCCGCTGCTCATATTCAATCAATGGAAACAAATCGATATCCGCAGCCCGTATTTTTCCATCTAACGGATATTCAAACGGATGGTCAATATCTTTGATGAGGCTAACCATATATACATAGATCTGCGTGATGAAACCTACGAGAATAATACTGATAATCACATTTTCAAAACGAGTAATCATCAATAATCCGATAATCAATAAAGTCATCACTTCAAGAAATGCGTATCCTGTGGAAATAAAGTTTGTCCGCTTGATCACAGTGGCCCTGGCAAATAATTTCCGGAGATTGGTCTGTTCGCGCTTTACCCATGATGTAGTTGACCCCATGCGGGTTTTTTCTACCCACAATGCTACAGATGTTATTTCATCGATCTTTTTATAGACCACTTCTTCACTTTCCTGGTGAGTAAAATAAGCGATGATCGATCTTGTGACCTCATAGATTTGATTTTTCTGCGCTAAAAGATCAAAATTCGGATTAAACCCATAAGCCAACACCACAGTATCATAAATACTCTCTATAGTAGAAGCCATCTCCGCCGGAATTTTTTCGCTCTCTTTATAATCTGCAAGGGTCCCCGCCAGCATAAATCCAACTAAAAATATCCCCCCTGTAAACACCAGTCCAGTTTCTGAAAAACTAACAAGTCCATCAAAATGTAACCATTGAACAATACCAATTTTCAAAAACACTACTACGGCGGTAATGGGAAATGTCAATAACATCAGTCTCCATTTCACCAGATTGATTGTCATATTTACGATTTACGATTTACGATTTACGATTTACGATTTACGATTTACGATTTACGATTTAGAAAGGAAGAAGAAGTTATCCGTAGTTTGAAACTACGGATAACTTCTTCTTCCTTTCTAAATTCTGCTTTTTGCCCGTTGATCATACTGCATGAGTGGATTTAGATCAATGTCTGCCTCTATGGCTTTACCTGACTTCGTATATTCAAACGGATCATCTTCATCACGTATCAGCCGGATCATATAAATAAAGATCTGTGAAATAAAGGATATAATGATGATGGCGGTCGTTTCGTTTTCAAATTTAGCCACAAGTAAAAGACAAATGATGACAAAAGTAAGAACTTCAAGGAGTGCATAACCCGGTGCGAGGAAACTTGTCTTTTCGATGACAGTGGCGCGGGTGAATAATTTTCTCAGGTTGTGCTGCTCATTGCTGACTCGGGAAGTTATCTGTCCAACACCTGCTTTCTCCATCGAAAGCGCAATGTCTGAGATGCTGCTGATCTTTGTAAAAACTTCGTCTTCTGTACTTTTATGTTCGAACCAATTGATGATGGATTCAGTCACTTCATTTAAGTGCCGGCGCACCATAGTAAGATCATATCCCCCTTTTAACCCATGACCAAGGCCAATCGTATCTTCGATCGTCTCAATCGTACAGGCCATTTCTGCAGGTATCTTTTCACTTTCTTTATAATCCGCTATCGTTCCGGCCAGCATGAATCCGATCAGGAATATTCCTCCGGTCACCACAATCCCCACTTCACTAAACTTCACAAGGCCATCATAATGTAGTCCATATACGATACCAAACTTGATCAGAAGTATAACTAATGTGATGGGAAGCGTGGTGAGCATCAGTTTCCATTTGATCAGGTTGAATTTCATCAGACGATTTAAGATTTAAGATTTAAGATTTGTCTGCGTTCGTAGCCCGTTCGGAGACGCGATAAATCGTCGTCTCTACAACCATTCAACTCACTATTCACTATTCACTATTCACTATTCACTATTTACTATTTACTATTTACCTTTTCAAATCCCCTATCCTCACTTCCTGGCTCATCAGCTCACCAAAAACTTTCCAACGATTTTCAGGAGAAGGATCAGCTTTAATTCTGGATTCAACGTAACCGCGTACAAGGTCCTGTCCATAATTGTAATTGATGACATAGCTTCTGTTGGCGTTGATAAATTTAATTGACTTTGCTGCGGTTTCATCATTAAACAAAGCATAGTCTTTCAGCCAGCGAAGAGCCTCTTCTTCAGACATCGTTTTGTTGACTATTCCTCTTGCAGCTTCATTACGCGCATAATTCAATTCGCCTTTGATCGACATGGCTTTTATATACAGGGATATCCCGGCTGTATCAAGACCTGCCAATGGGAGCAGAACATCTTTTGCAAATTTGGTTTTATCATCACCTGGAAATACAACATCTATTCCATAGTTAGCAGTCCCTTCAGCTATCAATGATTGCGGACTGAACAGAGGATACATCGATATCTCTACGAGTCCCTGATCATGATACAGATTTTTTTCTAAAAGCATGTTGTACACATGATGACCCGGATAGCTTTCGTGGCTTCCCACATCAATAGCCCTGTCCATAAAAATATTGATGTCCGTATTGATCTGAATGAGGCTGGTGTAATTTCCCTTATACCAGTTGTATCCATTCCATGGTTTGTTATTCACGTATTCGAGTGTGAAGGATTCGTTGGCCGGCAATTGATAATGTTGTTTTGTACGCCTTCTGCATTCCGCTATAGCTGTTTTAAATACGGTATCCAGCTTTGGTTTAGGAATAATAAATCTATTGGCTAATGACTGAAACCGATCAGGAATACTTCCCTTACCGGGCAATAGATGATCAAGCTTATTGACAAGATCTTTATAATGCTGCTCATCATAGACTGGTGCAGCAACGCCGAATAAGTCCTTTGACTCCTCATCAAACGATCCGAATTCTCCTGAAAAAATGCGGATACGCCTTCCAAAGGATACGAGCTGATCCGAAATCCATCCGGCTCTGTTCTTTACCGAATCAGGTGCATTGCTTCCGGCAATTGTTTTAGCTGCTGCAAGGAGCTCCTCTGTTGCTTTCAGCAGACTGTCTTTTGGAAAAGCAGGAAGGGCTTTGGCAACAGGCTTCAGGGAATCAGGTCCATAGTAAGCATCTACAAAAGATTCGTCATACTGGCCGATATTAAGAGCCAACTTCACATACCGTTCAGCTAATACATTGATATCATCTTCCTTTTTGGTCTGCGTACTTACAGGTTTACAGGGAAAGATGAAGGTGAATAGAATCGCAGAAAAAAGTAACCTTGTCATATAGTTTGATTTTAATATTTCCGGTAATAGAAACATTGAAAGGTGTTAAATTAACAAAATTGTTACATCCGTGAGAGAAGTGATTTTCGGGCAATTCACTCCCTTCCTCTCTCTTACGAAAAGCTAATCAATACGAAAATGATTTTGTTAAAGAGAGGAGTGATAAGATATCAATACGAAATCATGACACCCCTATCTCATGATGATTCTGTTGCTATGAGTTGCCTGAAAGACAAAAGACTGGGTTGTCTACGTTCTAATGTTGAGTGGATTAGCAATCTTCACTGTCGCAAATTACATTCTCCCTTTCCGTCTCCAGGGTACTATGGTGAATATTGAGATGTAAAAACTCGTGCTTTAGATCGTGTTTTATTTTTTGCTCTTCTTCACATGATACATTTTTTCCAAGAACAAGATGAGCAGTCATCGCATTCTCTGTGGTACTGATAGCCCATATGTGAACATGATGGACGTCTTTAACTCCGTCCACTTGTCTCGCTATTGTCTTTATGTCATCCAGACTTATATTTTCCGGCACCCCATCCAGTGATAACCGCAAACTTCCTTTGAGAAGTCGCCAGGTGCTAAAGAGAATAAAAATAGCTACAGAAATACTCACAACACTGTCCACCCAAAACCAATGTGTGTAATAAATAATAATTCCGCCTATCACAATCCCCAGTGAGATGAAAGCATCACTCATCAGATGCAGGTAAGCGCTTTTAATATTGAGATCTTTGTCTTTATCCCTAAGGAATAAAAGTGCAGTGACCGAATTGATCACAATACCGACGCCCGCCACAATAGAAATCGTCAGACCCGGAATGGGTTCAGGATAGAAAAACCGATGCGCTGCTTCGTAAATAATAGCGCCTACTACGACAAATAAAACCATAGCGTTGAAGAGCGCCACCAGGATAGAGGTTTTTCGATAACCGTATGTATATAATTTGGTTGATTTCACCTTCAACAACCTGAAGGCGAGTAATGACAGTGCCAATGATCCCACATCAGCCAGATTGTGCCCGGCATCTGATAATAAAGACAGCGAATGTGTAAACAGACCTGCAATACCTTCAATAATGACAAATAGTAAATTAAGACCTATGCCAATAATAAAGGCTGCATTAACATTATTCAATGCTGCAGAATGGACGTGATGTGTGTGGCTGTCCGACATTTAACAGTGTAAAGTTACGGCAAAGGAGTGAGAGCGTGAGAGAGTGAGAGAGTGAGAGAGTGAGAGCGTGAGAGCGTGAGAGCGTGAGAGGGTAAGAGGGTAAGAGGGTAATTAAAATTTTGGTCATTTATGCTTCAGCCAAATATGTCATATACGAATCAAAAATCTTCTTTTGTCATGCTGAATGCACCATCCAATCTCGTCTATTTCATATTTATATAAATATAATATGTATAATAACGATGGGACGTCCATCCAAAGCATTTCGACAAAATCCGAATGAACTTTATACCCTTGAATCCAGAATGGAAATAAAAAAGAAAGGACAACCGTTACTGTCGGTTGTCCTTTCTTTTATCCTGATCAGTATATTGATCAGTCGTGTCGCATCACCACGATCACTTTCGTATACACCTCTTTCGCTGTCTTCATTTCTATCAGATAACTTCCTTCAGGGATACCTGAAACATTTACCTTCTGCGTATTCGGTCCTTTTCGTGCATCGATTTTATCACTAAGCATCACTTGTCCGAGGAAATTAATCAGTCTGTATTTCACTTCCTGGTTAGCATGTGATGTGAAACTTAGATTAACACTTCCATTCACCGGATTTGGCCACAAGCTCACTTTTGAAAGCACTGGTGCAGATTCATTGTCCAGTGAAGGACTTTGTCCCGGAGCATTGATCGTCGTCGGATCAGTTGTTTGAGGACCGCCTACATAAGTATTGATCGCCGTATCAAGACACTGGAATGCAGTCGAACATGAAGTTGTGCAACCATATCCATCCGTTATATTCAGAATGATCGTCAATTCTGTCCAGCCCACATAGATCGTGATCTGATTCGTGCCCTGGCCTGATTGTATAAATCCTTGTCCTATGATTTCCCAATTGTATGTATAACCACCAAGTCCACCAGTGACATTACCTGATATCACAACACCATGTGAATTACATTCTACAAGTTGTGGAATGATGATTTGACAGTCAAGGAATGTATCCGGTATCCATGTGATATGCTGACTTTCAGTTGTTACATTTCCGCATGCATCTGTTCCGGTCCATGTACGTGTCACATTGAATACCCCAGCGCCATTGCCAGGAAGAATTGTCTGCGTGTACACAATCGAAACGGGTTGTGCAGGATCAGGTGAACTCACAAATGGTACGGCCGGTAACTGCGCACAGATAATCGTCGCATCCTTCGGCACGCCGATCAGCACCGGTGGAATGTCATCCATAATGTACACATCAAAAGATACTGAAGATGAATTGCCACAAATATCCGTAGCTGTCCATGTATATACTCTGTGTTCAAAATAGCCTTCAGCTGCACAGTTTTCTGAATACGTGACCTCCAATGTAAATTGTGGTACTACCTGCAGATCGCACTCATCAGTTACATATACGCTTCCATCATCAAGATCATTGAGCTTATCAATGATATCCGTTTCAGAAAGATTAACGAAACTCTTACCAGGCGCATTCAGATATTTCAAAATGATCGACCAGGTCGGTATCTGTATTTCAGGAGGCGTCTTATCTCCTACTATGATGATTTGTTTAACTGTGGATACATTACCGCATGCATCAGTAGCTGTCCATGTACGTTCGAACACTTTTCCATCACGACATTGTGAATCCAATTGTTTTTCAGTCATCGTGACCGGAACATTTTTTCCGGAACATGGATCGAAGGCTGTTACCTCCGGTATAGACAGATCATCACAAAGTTCAGGAACAACCCCACTGATGATAGGCCCGCTTCCATCGCCGACATGTACAACCTGGGTAGCATTAGTCACATTACCACATGGATCCGTCGCCGTGATGGTTCGCGTGATATCATATTCAAATTCACAAGGACCAGGTCGTGTACTTTGTGTTATATTGATCGTTACAGCACCACAATTGTCAGTAGCATTTATAGAAGGAAGAGTATCCTTGCATCCTATGGTCACTTCAGTTTTAAAATTCACAAGCACAGGACTTGTATGATCTACTACAAATGCCGGAACTGTAAGTGTGCTCATATTTCCGCAAATGTCAGTGGCCGTCCATTCAAGTGAAAGTGTTGCTACTATACCATTTGTACAACCATGTGATTCCAACACTTTTTCATGGAAGGTAACAGTAACACCCGAACATCCATCCTGTACACTGACATCACCAACACCATATGGCGTATAATCTCCGGCCTGACCTTCACAATCAATCAGTAATACTTCTCCCGGCGGAAGATTAGCCAACTTAGGATTGACAAATTTCATCACCGGACCTACATGATCATTCGGAATCAGGATAGCGGTATCACGTGTGAAATTTCCGCAGTTATCGTAGGCCTCATACGTCCTCATGAATGCAGTTCCGTTACCGCAAGGATTAGGAATTTTAGTATCCCAATACCTGAGGAATGCTTCACCACAATCATCAGTAGCTTCTACAAACTTAAAGGCAAGGTCATCAACGCACGCTGTATCTGGAACGCCATGAATAACCGGTGCCTCTGTATCTACAAGCTGTGCTATGATCGTCAGGTCCGTTGCATTTCCACATATATCCACTGCATGCCAATGATATGTCTGTTGTTCCCGATATCCGGCTCTCTTACAATTGACGGCATGAATGGTGTTCTCCTCAAACTTAATGCTCACACCACTACCGCATGATGGCGGACTATACACAGATTCAGCATTCAGATCATCATACCATTGAGGAATGCCGCCTTCACTGCATGTGTATTTCAGTATCGCTCCATCGCCTACGCCTGCCAGTTCCGGCTGTAAAATCTGCAATACAGGAGGCTTCACATCGATAAGATGAATGTGCTGTGTGCCTGTAGATTTATTTCCACACTCGTCCGTTGCTATCCATGATCTGTTGATCACCTGCCCATTTTGGCAGCCTGCACTCACTGGGGTGGCCACATATTGGATATTCATTGCAGATACACATTCATCAGTAGCATATACATTGGTTGGTGGATCAGGTATCTCATCACAATTGACTGTGATATCCGTAGGGATATTGAATAGTGTAGGTGCGATGTGATCGACCAGTGCCATGAACACAAACTTCGTACTGCTATTGCCGCAGACATCTGTTGCAGTCCATGTCAGCTTATACAATGTGATGTATCCATCCACAGGACAATTGCCCTGGGCCTGAAGAATCTGACTGAAGGTTACAGTTACTGCGCCATTACAATTATCTGTAGTGCTGACACTGTTTGTGCCCAGTACCGGCAATGACCAGTTAGGATCCTGTCCATGACACTGCACATCGAATCGTCCACCATTTGCAAGATTGGCTATGAGTGGGTCTGTGAATGTGATCACTGGTGCTGTGTTATCAAATACAGTAATGATCTGAGCACATGTCGCCGAATTCCCACATTCATCTGTCGAACGATACGTCCAGGTGACCACAAACCTATTGATACACGTTAGATTAGAAATCACATCACTTACAAAAGTTACTGTCGGTATTGCGCCACAATTGTCAGCCGTGACCACACCTGCAGTATTGACGGCAGGTACTAATGTCGCGCATTGTACTGTTACATTAGCAGGACATGTCAAAGTCGGTGCTGTATTATCAAATACAGTGATGACCTGAGCGCATGTGGCTGAATTGCCGCATGCGTCAGTTGAACGATAAGTTCTCGTTACAACAAAACGATTAGTGCATGTTTGATTTGAAATCACATCATTGACAAAAGTTACTGTCGGTACCGGACCACAATTGTCTGCCGTCACTACACCTGCTGTATTCACTGCAGGAACCAGTGAAACACACTGTACCGTTACGTTTACAGGACATGTCAGTGTAGGCATCGTATTATCATTGACAATAATTGTTTGCGTGCAGGTTGCTGAATTGCCGCACAGATCTGTAGCTCTATACGTCCTGGTCACTGTAAACTTATTCACACAGATCACATTTGAATTGACATCCGATACAAACGTTACAGTGGGTATGCCAGAACAATTATCCGTTGCAGTGACAAGAGCCACATTCAGGCAGGAATTAGACTTGCGCATTGTACGGTAATACCTGCAGGACATGTAAGTTGAGGCACAGTATTATCATTGACTGTAAAGACCTGCGTGCAAGTCGCTGAATTGCCGCAAGCATCTGTTGCGCGATACGTTCGTGTGAGCGTAAATTTATTTGCACAAGTTTGATTCGTAACCACATCATTGACAAACGTTGCTGTTGAGCCACCTGCGCAATTGTCCGTTGATGTGACGAGGGCAGGATTCGGTGCGGGGACATCACTTGCACACTGGAATGTCTGCGGTGCAGGACAATTGAGTTGAGGAGCTATATTATCAAATACAGTGATTGTCTGTTGACATGTTGCACTGTTGCCGCATGCATCTGTCGCTCTATAGGTACGCGCCACCTGGAATCGGTTAGTACATACCTGGTTGATGATGGCATCGGAGACAAAGCTTATAAATACACCACCTCCGCAATTATCCGAAGTCATAAAGGCACCTTCTACATTGGGGAAAGGTACCTCGCTGGCGCATGTGACAGTGACATTACCCGGACATGAAATGGTAGGAGGAGTGATATCTCTTACAGTGATGGTCTGGAGGCATGTGGCCATATCATTTGTATTGTCAGTGGCTTTCCATGTCCTGTTGATCGTATAATTATTGACACAATTACCTTGTACGATAGCATCTGTTGAAGTCACTACAACTCCCGGACAATCATCAGTAGCCGTAGCAGTACCGGTATTTGCAGGAAGTGTTGAAGCTTCACAGCTGATCGTTGTATTAGCCGGACAGAAGGTGATCACAGGAAGGAAGTCCTCATTGATGATTGTCCCTGTTCCGGCCAATGTAGCACCGGCTGGAGAAAAGGTGATATTTCTTCCATTGCATTCAGTGCACTTAAGACTACTGTAAATACTTCATTCGGTTCTATCGTACAATCTCCGTTGATGACTACAGTGACCGTGGCTGTTGTTTGTCCAGGTGTAAGGGTGATCGTCCCGCTGTTGGCTACATAATCGCTGCCTGCTGTCGCTGTACCATTTGCCGTCGCAAAGTTGAAGATCACATTTGCATCAGAGATCGCGGACATATTGATATTGAATACAAGATTTTGTGTGCCGGCATCGCCTTCCACGATCGATGGACTTGTGATGGTGATTACACCTGAATCATCATTTGTAATCGTACCTGTCCCGGTTCCGTTTTGGATAGCCCCGTTGACTGGATTTGAAAGTGTCATGATCACAGTCTCATCCAATTCAACTTTTAAGTCTCCATTGACGACCACAGTGACTGTTTGGGATAAAGCTCCCCTTGTGTAAAACTGGCCGTACCGCCTGCGAACACCTGATAATCAAGATCAGCTGTTGTAGCCGTTACACCGGTGATCGCATAATTTACTGAACAGGCTGTAGAATTATTGGTACGACTGATCGTGAATACCAGATTTGTAGTACCTGCATTTCCTTCCACCACCGATGGATTATCGATATTGAATTGTGTGTTTACGATATTGACCTGGTAGTCTTCCACTTCACCAACACCGGGAGCTAAGCCAACCGCAGAGGCAGAGGAACCCTGGTTTGTATCGGTCACCCGGAATCTAGCATAACTTAAACCAAGTGAAGCCCCGGCCGGAACATTTAGTGTAAGTACATTATTGCCTGCTGTCAAACCAGTTCCTAAATACACAAACTCACCTGCATCAGCCCAGTCTCCATCCCGATTCCAGTCAAACCATCCATATAAGAATCCTGTACCAGAAGAATTAACAGTAATGCTCTGAGATGTATTGATCACCAACGCCGCGGGCATCGTGACACCATCTTCATCAGCTCCGTCCCCTGTGGCCGTAGCATTGGGTTGACCATCCAGATCTGCGTCTACTGTAGCACCAAGGTGAAGTCCATTAGGTACAAGGTTATGTCTTGCTCCATTATCTGCTGATAAAGTAGGATAAGTACCTGCGAATCCGCTTTGTGCGGCACCAGGTGCATCACCCCAATCCAATTCATCATTGACGATTGTACCAGTTTGTGGTGAACCTGCTTCAGTAATGGCTGCTATTTGTACAGGTGTAGAGTGGTGATAGCGCCAATGGTTACAGTGAAGGTTTCATTATTTTCAATATTTAAATCACCATTAACCAACACCGTGATTTGATGTGTTTCGTTTGCATCACCGTTGAAGGTCAATGTTCCGTCATTGTCCACGTAGTCGTTATCCGCTGTTGTTGCGGTCCCGTCATTCGTGAAGTATGCAACAGTGAAACCTCCCTGTACAGCCTGGATTGTCCCGCGTGGATGACCATTCGGATCCACTAAGCCACTTTGTACTCCTGCACTTAGTGTGACATTGAAGACGCGAGGGTTCGTACCTGAATTACCTTCGTTGGCTGAACCACCACCACTTAGAGTCAGGTTAACTGTGTCGTCGTTGAGTATCGTCCCGGTTCTGGTTGTAGTACCCAGTGTAACATTTCGACCTGATGCGGCGAGAGTGCCGATAGCGACATTGTACACTTCATTGTTTTCTACTTTGGTATCATTAAAGATGGTAACATTTACTATTTGAGTAGTGGTTGTTCCGGCAGCGAATGTTACTGTTTGGTTTACGATGCCAAAGTAATCTCCATCTGTGGTCATTGCAGTTCCATTGGAAGTATTAAAAAGAACTGTGACAGCTACATCTACCGGATTGCTGAGCGTAACGCTAAATGCCTGCGGAGTAAGTACTTCATTTTGACTTACATCGGCTGTTATAGATACTACGGCTGCATCATCATTTGTGATCGTGCCTGTCTGAGGAGAACCAACTGTTGTAATCGCAGCCGCCTGCGTGGCCGACGTAGCACTGATTGCGCCAAGGGCTACTGTAAATGTCTCGTCCAGTTCCACTTTCAAATCACCATTGACTAAAACAGTGATTGTCTTTGTCTCTCCTGCTGTTCCGGTGAACGTCAACGTCCCGTCATTATCTACGTAATCATTATCTGCTGTGGTAGCTGTTCCGTTATTAGTGGTATATGCAACCTGGAAACCTCCCTGAACATTGTTACTTAGCGTAGCCGTAAATGTGTAAGAAGTTGTACCTGCATTTCCTTCGTTCTGTGCAATGCCTCCGCTTAGTGTCAAATTAGCTAAATCATCATTCGTGATCGTACCTGTTCCGGGATTTGTACCCAGTCCACCATTGACAGGATTTGAAAGTGTGATGATAATAGTTTCGTTATCTTCTACGACAAGATCACCATTGACTGTGACGGTGATGGTTTGAGATAATGCACCACCTGAAGGAAAATTTAAGGTCCCTGCTGCTAGAGGAGCATAATCAGATCCGGAAGTTGCAGTACCACCAGTGACAGCATAATCAACAGCATCATTTGTTGAGTTAGTTGTTCTGGTCACCGTGAAAGTTAATGGAGTTGTGCCTGCATTGCCTTCTACTACGGACGGGCTGTTGATGGAGAATTGATTGGCAATGATGTTCACCTGATAATCTTCGACTTCACCATTAAGTATTGAACCTGTCGGCAGAGCAATCCCTGCAGATGAAAGCCTGAAACGAGAATATGATGTACCCACTGAAGCGCCTGCAGGAACAGAAAAACTGAGTGGATTACTACCTGTGGCAACTACCGCACCAGCCAATATATATTCTCCGACATCCGCCCAGTCACCATCCCGATTCCAGTCCATCCAGGCATCTATGACACCTGGTCCACTGGACACCACAGTGATATTAGCTGTAGTACCTGTGATCAGAAATGTAGGAAGAGTAACACCATCTTCATCTGCACCGTCACCTGTAGCCGTTGCATTTGGCTGTCCGTCAAGATCGGCATCAACGGTAGGGCCAAGGTGAAGAGATCCGGTAGCTTCGGTATGTCTTGCACCATTTTGAGCAAGTGTCGTTGGATAGCTACTTGCAAAACCACTTTGTGCTGCAGTCGGTGCATCACCCCAATCGAGCTCATCAAACGCTAATGTTCCTATCTGTGGAGAACCTGCAATAGTTATCGTTGAACCGGCAGGGTTTCCGGTAATGCTATTAAGATTTACAGAGAAGGTTTCATTAAGTTCAATATTAAGGTCTCCATTGCCCAACACGGTGATGGTATGAGATTCACCTGCTGTGCCTGTGAATACACTTGTGCCATCATTATCTAAATAATCATTATCTGCAATTGTGGCGGTGCCATCGTTGGTGGTATAATTTACCGTAAATCCGCCCTGCACTGCATTATTTGCAGTCACTGTAAACACAAAGGGTGTCGTACCTGCGTCGCCTTCCGGATGCGAGACCCCACCTGCTGGTGTAAGTGTCACAGTAGCGGCATCATCATTGATTATAGTTCCGATGGCCGACAATGTAGGTGTGCCACCCGTAAAAATTACGTTCCTACCAGATGTAATGATCGAGTTGAGAATGGCTGTAAATGTTTCATTGGGTTCAACAACAAGATCTCCGTTAACCTGCACACTTAATGTTTGGGTTTCATTAGCCGTACCTACAAAATTCAATGTGCCGGAGTTTGCATTGTAATCATCTGTTCCTGTACCCGAAAAAACATCAACAGCTGTTCCATCCATTGTACCGAAAGGGACTCCTATTCCTACATCCACTGCATTACTTAGCGTAACTGTGAAATTAAAAATAGTAGGACCGGCATTCCCTTCATTCATACTGAGTGGTGCGATAGAGATGATGCTCTGATCGTCATTGAGGATTGTACCTGTCTGCGGTGATCCGGTAGTAGTAACACTACCCGGACCTCCTGTGACGGCTCCGAGACCAGTTGTAAATGTTTCATTGAGCTCGACTTTGCTATCATTAGTTGATAGTACAGTGAAGGTTTGGGTCTCCCCTGCAGTACCTGCGAAAACAAGTGATCCATCATTGTCTGTATAATCATTGTCAGCTGTGGTCGCGGTACCATTATTTGTGGTATAAGCCACAGAGAAGCCACCCTGAACAGCATTATTAAGCGTACCTGTGAAAACGAAACCGGTTCCTTCATTTTGTGAGACAGTTCCTGTTAACGTCACGACAGCAGCGTCATCATTTATAATGGTTCCTAAACCTGTAGGATCTGTAAGAATAATACCTACTGGTGCACCGGAAAGAACTACTGTAAAAGTTTCATTAGCTTCTACCACATTATCCTGGTTGACTAAGACGGTGACTGTTTGAGTGAGTGAACCACCAGAGGTGAACGTAATAGATCCACCACTTATGGCTGTGAAATCAGCCGGGCTCACTGCGGTTCCATCGGCAGTATTTACGGTAAGAGAGAATATATCTGCATTGTCACTACGCGTCACTGTGAACGTAAAAGATGTAGGAGCACCACCTGTACCTTCGGCTATGGATACATCATTGATCGTGACGGAGGTAGGGGCTTTGAAGCCCATATCCAGTGAAAGATTTGTATTCGCGAGTGCATCACCATCATTGATAGGTTCAGCATCGTAACCAACTGTGATCGCCTGGGAAGCAACACCAAATCCACTTACAGGATCGCCATTGTCATCATTATTGACATCATTGTCCGGATCAGGAGCTGCACCAACAGGACTGCTGATAAATGGAGACATTAAAACTCCATCATATAAGGGACCTCCAATGTTAAAATTCGAGGCTGCTGCTTCAACGATATAATTACCTGGACATACCGGGTTGAATGTATATAGTCCACCACCTGCAGTGGTCACAGAGGTCAATGCAGCACCATCAGCAACGGTGAGGACGCCATCACCATTGTCGAGATAAAGACGAAGGAGTACGCCATTGATGCCTGTATCACTACCATCAAATATGCCATTCTTGTTTACGTCTTTGTACACAAGGTTACCTATGGTCAAAGCACCGAAAGGTGTCAGTGTCGGATCGGAGGCACCTCCGAAAGCCGGATCATCGGTTTGAACCGTCGCAAAATTTGAGCCGGACACATTGCTCTGATTAGAAATATTTGCAAGAGGCAGCGTACCTGTAGGACATGCACCTGCATTAACATCGACATCGTACGTGATGACGATGGTCTTGCCATTTGGCAATGTGAAGCCTGTCGGCGTAGGAAATGTCTGGGCTGCCAATTTAAAATTGCAGATAAGGAGCAAACCTATAATGCTCACCATCTGACTAAGTGTGTTAAATATATTCTCCATAAAATTAATTTTCAAGAAGTTAATGTGATGTGGATGTTTCATTGTGCTATTTTCGATTTACGTTTTTTTATTTACGATTTTTTATTTTTTTGCCTATTGCCTTTTGTTAGTTTTCCTTCACCTTAACTAGAAGGAGTTATAGTTGGATTAGTTGGCAAAACAGTGGTACATGTATTAAATGTGCCGCTTCCACCAAAACTTACTTCGCTGCCACCTGCACTTGTAGGCATATTACCTTTTATATTCCATGTGTTTTCTGCATTTGTATTAAATCCTTCCATAAAGAAAAATCCTGTGGCACTTGGGACCCGGGCCCGAAATGATGCTATTGAAGAAGGATTGCGGATAACTGTATTGTTAGCGACGTTAACGCAAATAGCATTGTTATCACCAGCATTAGAAGCGGAAATAATAAAAATTCCATAGGTGGATGTTGCACCTATAGTAACATTATTTCCGGTAACGGTTGCATTTAATGTTTTTGTGGCTCCACCCGCATTTGCGCTGGTCCTTCCAATACCTGTAAGATCTATACCTGCATCATCACTTCCGATGTTGACAACATTTGTTTTAACTTCTATTCTTCCTGATGCATCTTTATTCAGATTTGCGCGTATACCGGAGCCCACATTGCTACCTACATTGTTTAATACCTGCACAGGATTGTCATTGATGCGTCCATCAATGGTAGCACTGACGTCTCCAAAAACATTCATTGCCGGACCATTTCGGGACCAAATCTTTGTGTTGTTGACAACGTTGAATTTTAAAGTAGAAGCATCATCCGCATCAAGATCAATTCCAATCATAGTTCCTGTTCCCGGATCGAATGTGCTGGTCGTAATGTCAACGTCGCTGGTTGCACTACCTGCATCAGTAGTACCAACGGATTGAACATTGACGCCGTGTGTTCTAAGGCGGAGAAAACTACAGCTATTGACATTTACAATAGCACCCGGATGCACAGTTGTAGTGCCGGTCGTAAGCACCTGGAGCCCGCCCTGTCCGTTTCCGGAGCTTTGTGTATCTGAATAAGTAGTATTGTTTGTGTTTAGGAGAAGATTACCCGTTGTATTCTTTATTTCTACTGTGATCCCACCGGAGAATGTAAGATTGTCGTTATCTAATGTAAACGTTCCTGTCAAATCACGCATTTTAATAGCACCTTCTTCGCTCACCAGGTCACTGCCGCCATTGACAAGTCCTGCATGATCAATGGTACTATTTGTAAACGTTAGATTACTTACCGAAATACCATTAATTCCTATTTCAGCAATCGTTCCTGTAATATTTAAGTTATCTAATGTCACCGTGCTTACTGTACTCAGATAAATACAGGCATTGCAACTTCCTGTAGCAATATCCTCACAAACACCTGCACCACCGGCATCTGTAGTGTTGGCATTAGTGAAATTCATATTTTTAAGAGAAATATTATTAGCAGAAATAAATTCTGCTCCTCTTGTAGTGATGTTTTGAATAGTACCTCCGCTTCCATCGGTCGAACTTGTGCCCGTCACTGTAAGACCTCCTGCACCCGTTGTATTCAATACAATCCCATTAGATCCACCATTGGCAGAAATGCTTTGAAAATTTAACCCGTTTGCTCCAATCGTTGTGCTAGTAACATTCAGGGCGGTTCCGGATCCGGAAGAAATCGTATTCACAGCACCGCCATTTACCGTTACTGTAACGGTGCCACCACCTGCAGCATTAAATCCTGTCCCGCTTGTTGTAGTGATTACAAGACCTCCATTATTGATTGTAATTGTTGCTCCTGCATTAGAAGAAAGTGTTACACCAGAATTTGTTCCTGTATTTAAACTTTTTGATGCACCAGAAAATGTCTTTGTTCCTCCACCACAATTCTGCACTCTGATACCAGTTCCTGTCGAAGTTATATTTCCAGAAAACGTGACATTGTTACTATCATGATTATCAACATCAACTGCGAAACCTGAATTATCAGTTATTACTCCGCTTGATGAAAAAGTAACAGATCCATTTAATATCATCACACCTGTTCCTGTTGGATTTGTAATTGTTCCGCCATTCACTGTAAAAGTTCCTGCGCAACTTGTCAGGTCAATACCATTTGTACCACCCGTTGATGACAGGTTACTGAATACGACATTCATTGTTGCACCACTTCCATTGCTTGCATCAAATCCGCCACCCGTTGTATTATTAATTGCGACTTCACTGATTACCAGATTGCCTACGGTAAGTGTAGTTGTGTTATCCATACCAAAATCAAAACATGCACCTACATTAAAACCACGTAGACTATTGCCAGATGCGAGAGTGACGCCATCACCTGATGCAGTATTTGTGATGATCGGGGGTGTGCCATTGATCGCTGGTAATACCGCACTATTCGGAGCAAGACTGAATGGAAGAACATTTACAAGGTTTGCACCTCCTGTATGGCCTGTCCCGAATACAATTTGATTGTCTTTCAATACAATTCCTCCGTTATAATTTGTGCCAGTGTTTTTAATAAAAATAAGCTGGCCTGCTAATGGTCCTGAAGATCCATTGAAGTCACCTAATGTTTTGAATGGATTTGCCAATGTCCCCGTTCCGCCTGAACCACCTCCTGTATTGTCTACAAACCAGATCATATTGCTCACTGTAATGGTCACCGTCCCCGCATCAGTCAGCGGAACCGGCAGGCCGACCGGGTCGCTGTCCGTGAGCGTATACGAATAGGTGTCCGCACCTGTGAATCCTGCAGCCGGATTATAAGTGAAACCGCCGTCTGCTGCTATGGTGATTGAGCCTCCTCCGGTTGTAGCGAAGGTACCGGCTACGATAGTCAGTCCGGGGATATTATCATCAAAATCATTTGCTTTCAGGCCGCTTCCCGCAGCAACGGAAATGCCTACATTACCAGTCGAGGTGTATGAATCATTTATGGCCAATGGAGAAGATTTAAAAGATCCAGGTACCAGGGTGGTTCTTCCATCCAGTACAGCATTTAACTGGACCAGGGTCGCTGGTGCACCACCTGTGTTTTGAATGGTGACAGTGTATCGTATACGATCATTCGGATCGGCAGAACCGGGGGTGCCGTTGTCGATAGTGATGACATCGGTTTGCGTGGGGTTGGGTATCGTTTGGGCGGATATCCTCAGGGCGCAAATAAGGAGTCCAACGATGAGAAATGGGGTCTTCATCTCAGTCATTAGTTTGGGCCTGAAAGTACGGAAAAGTGACGAGTAACGAGTAACGAATGACGATATCAAGTAACGAATAACGAGTGACGAGTAACGAGTGACAAGTAACGAATAACGAGTAACGAATGACGAGTACCAAGTAACGAGTACCTGGCAATGAGTAACTAGTAAAAAGTAACGAATGACGAATGAAGAACTCAATTTTTGATTTTTGATTTTTGATTTTTGATTTTTGATTTTTGATTTTTGATTTTAATTCATCTCGTAATCTGTGTAATCTGTGGTGCTTATTGTTTTTCTGGTAACTCACCCCCTTCCCCTCTCTTATGCATTGTTATTCCATACGAAATTGATTTTGCTGAGAGAGGGGTGATTTGATTATTGGCTATTGTTTTATTTGTTTTATTTGTTTTGTCTATTGCTTATTGTTTATTGCCTATTGTTTATCCTTCGCCTCAGCCTTTATTGCACATGTATTTTCACTGTCGCCGAATTTGTCTGTGCATCAGAATCGGTGATGACATACGTGAATGTATCATTCCCAGTAAATCCATTTGGTGGTGTATATGTAAAAGATCCGTTCGCATTACCTGCTATTGTTCCACCTTGTGTGCTTGTCACCGGGAATGTCGTAACTGTCAGCCCAGGGATGTTATTATCAAAATCATTTGCCAGCAGACCGGTTCCAACTGGAACAGTCAACATTGTATTAAGTGTTGTTGCATATAGATCATTGACAGCGACAGGTGTTGATTTGAAAGAACCGGCTACGAATGTCACTTTGGGATCATTGTTGGCTGTCATTTGCACACCATCATAATCTGCAGTTTGTGCATTTGTGATGGTCGCTGTCAATTTAATCTTGTCACCAGGATCTGCCGTACCAGGTGTCCCATTGTCAATTGTGATCGCATCAACAAGTGTTGCTCCGGGAATGCAATTGGCGATGGATACAGGAAATGTTTTAGTATCAGGGCAAGTCCCTGTATTCACATAAGTCACAGTATATGGACCACCTGCAGTGCTGGCTGAAACATCGATGAGTCCGGATGCTGCATTAATACTTAAGGCTCCGGGTGCACTAAATGTACCGCCTGTGTTTCCATAGATAAGAGGTAGTGGATCTATACCAAGTTTGCAATATCCATCTTTGGCATATGCGAAAGAAGCGCTCTGGGCGGGATTTACTGTAATTGTGCCCGTGGCATTTACATTGCCACAACCTCCTGTAAGCGGGATGCTATAGTTAAAAGTGCCGGACGCTGTTGGTGTACCACTGATGGTGATGGTATTGGATGCAAAATTAGCCATAACTCCTGCTGGTAAACCTGTAGGGGCACCAATGCCCGTAGCACCCGTAGTGGCATGTGTAATATTGGTTAATGGTGTATTACTGCACAATGTAGGTGTGGAAGAGGCTACACCTGCTGTATTATTTGCCTTTACTGTTATTGTTCCCGTGGCATTTACATTGCCACATCCGCCTGTAAGAGGGATACTATAGTTAAACGTGCCAGATGCAGTTGGCGTACCACTGATAGTGATGGTATTGGCTGCAAAATTAGCCATAACTCCTGCCGGCAAACCTACCGGGGCGCCAATGCCCGTAGCACCTGTAGTGGCATGAGTAATATTGGGCAATAGTGTATTGATACATAATATCGGCGTAGAAGAAGGTGCACTGGCAGTATTAGTTGGTAAAACAGTATAAGTACAAAGACTGCTCGAGGTGCCTACGGGAAAAACAGTATTGCTGTACGTCCAGTTTGAAACATTATATATGGACGCTGCAAGTGATGCGACCGAACAAGCGGGAGTACCGGTACAATTGAATTTTCCATTATCGGGTTCAACCGTTCCTGGTACTGGCGAGGTTGGATAAGGTAAAGGTCCCGGTGACATCAGAAAGCATGTTGATCCGTTTACCAAACCCGGCGGTATGCTGCTTTCGTTTTGAACATTCGGCGTTATATCCCATGCTGCATAACTGGTAGGTACTCCAACATTTGTTGGCCGGACATTTGCAAGTATGGCAGTAATAAATCTTCTTGTAGCATCATCGTAATTAGTTGCGGGGCCAGCCGGTGGGCCAGTTTGAAAAACCAAAATATTACCGCCAGCCTGATAAAGGCTCATACCATCAGTAAAGCCATTGGGCTGAGGAAGGGCGGTAGGAACGATAGGTGTTTCGTTGGTTATAGTACCAAGCGGAACAGTTCCGCTTTCATCAGAATAGGCAAACCACTGAAAATATTCGGAGCCCGGAGGCAATTCATCATGATATTTGTTTATAAAAAAAACTTCTTTTCCCTGTATAATACCTCCGGCTGGTACAATCCATTTGATTACAGCTTCGCTACCTATACCAAAGGTAAATGGCGGATAAGCTTCATCCAGCCAGATATTATTTGGACCATCCCAGCCACGGCTGGTAATATAAATTACTGTACCCGCTGCAAGCCCGCCGGACTTAAGCACCACAATAGAGAACCGGTCATCAAATTCCAGTAATGCTGGGTTAAAGGTATTTGTTGGGTCAGTATCTGCCTGGTAACTCACAATGGCTATATCACCTGCAGCCAGATTATTTTGCGCTTTCAGCGAAGCTTTTAAAGTAAATACTAAAAAAACAGATAACAATAATTTGCCTACACGATTGAATAAATAACTCATACAGCGGTTTTTAGTTTTGGGCTTATCAGGTCCGAAAGAATAGAAATGATCCTGAGATTTGCCATCTTCTCAAGGTTGAAATTCCTTAAATCTACCGCTCTTTTTTGTATCTGCTTCGTCATGTTTTTCATCAAATTGTCGCACTTACGCTTATTCCATAGAAGACCAATACGGACATTAATTTTTGGAACATCTATTTGATTTATAGTTTATTTGTTTATTGATTTATTGCTTAAGCCCCTTCAAAATTTCTGAGAAATTTCTATTTCGCAAATCAGAAATTTGCTGACACTCCGACGTAGTTACAAACTACGCCGAACCGTACTCGATTAATAAATTGACTTTGTCAATTTATTAATTAAATGGTTTCAACTTTTCCTTCGCCTCAGCCTTTGCCTTAGCCTTTGTTGTAACTCACCCCCTTCCCCTCTCTTATGAATTGTTATTCCATACGAAATTGATTTTGCTGAGAGAGGGGTGATTGATTATTGCCTATTGTTATTCAATTTTTCGCGTAGTAAGATCTCTGGAGGAATGATGGATTGTCAATATAGCTACTTCATGATCATTCATCACTTTGTAAATGATTCTATAGTTTCCTTCAATCAATTCTCTGATTGTTGGAATTCCTATTTCTTCAACTTGTCTTCCGATGTATTTAGAGGTCTTTAATTTCATTGTTTTTTGACGTATTCGAATTACTTGTCTTTTAGCATAGAGTTTTGAATCATTGGAAATATAATCATATATTTCCTTGAGTTCACTGGATGCTAACTCTGTCCAAATCAGGCGAACCATTTTTGCATTCTTTTATCTAACTCAGCTTCGGAAACAGTTCTTCCCTCCTCAATATCCTTTAACCCCAGATTAACCTTTTCAACTATAAGCAGTCTTTCAATGAGCTCATCTAACGTAAACTCATCGGGCAACTCCTTGATTTGCTTATTTACGACTTCTTTGGTTAACATATATTAGATTTTTGATTTTTTTGCTAATTGCTATTTGTTTTCACTGCACATGTATTTTCACTGTCGCCGAATTGGTCTGCAAATCGGAATCCGTGATTGTATATGTAAATGTATCATTCCCTGTAAAGCCAGTCATCGGGTTGTATGTAAAGCTTCCGTTTGCATTTACGCTTACTGTGCCTCCCTGCGTACTCATGGCACTGAAAGCTGTGACACTGAGACCAGGAATGTTATCATCAAAATCATTTAGTAAAACTCCGGTACCCACCGGAACAGTCAATAAAGTATTTAATGTTGTAGCGTATACATCATTGACAGCTACAGGTGTGGATTTGAAAGAACCGGCTACGAATGTCACTTTGGGATCATTGTTTAATACCATTTGAAGTGCGTTATAATCTGCCGTCTGGGCATTGTTGATCGTGGCTGTGAGTTTAATACGGTCATTAGGATCTGCAACTCCCGGAGTACCGTTATCAATTGTTATAGCATCCGTTAGTGTTGCAGTTGGAATACAATTCACTATTGACACAGCATACGTTGCTGTTTTCGGACATGGTCCATTGGTATTGTAGGTGATGGTGTAAGGTCCTCCGATAGTGCTGGCAGAGACATCAATCTGTCCATTAGATGTGTTGATGGTTAGTCCCGCAGTAGCACTGAAAATGCCGCCGGGTGTCCCGTAAATGATGGGTAACGGATCTTCTATGCCTACATGGCAATAAGCCGGATTATTATAGGCGAAGTTGGGATTCTCAACAGGATATACAGTCAATATTGCATTTGCAGAAATATCATTTCCACATATATTGGTATACACTACGTGATATTGTTTTCCATTGTCTGCAGTGGCTACGTTAAACATCAGTGAGGACATGGTAGCGCTCATGATATCATTAAAACTCATTCCATTGTTTACGCTTACCTGCCATTGCGCTGACGGTGTTGGATTACCTGTGGCAGCAGAAATAAATGTCACCGGTGCTCCGGGACATATGGACTGACTTAATGGATCCAGGGTTACTATGGGTATAGTCTGAACGGTAATGGTCGCATGAGATGCAAATCCATCCACTACCGCATCAGCACCACCTATACCTCCCGTAGCACCAGCGTTGAATGTGGCCGTCGCCTGACCATTAGCCTGAATGGTAGCTTGAGCGCCACTGATATTGCTACCTGCAGGTGTGGCATTGTTGAATATAATGGGCAGGCCAATCAGCCTGTCTATGTTAGCAAGCACATTGGTGCTGGCAGAATTAAGAACGAAGCTAGCCGTCAGCCCGGTAGATGTATTCTGACAAATCGCATTTGATGCCGGTGTATGAAGCAATTGCAGATAAGGTGTGAATGCAGCTGTTCCATTAATTACTGTCGCAGGACTGTTTGTTCCCCACCAGTTATTTTGAATATTGGTTATCGTGCCGGATACAAAACGCATTGCATTTGAAGATGTATTTGCATTTGCAGTATTAAGTGCGATTCGATTGAAATTTAATGTCAGTGATCCGCCGGCATTATAAATTCCTCCGCCTTCACCACCTCCACTATTGTCACTATTCGCAGTGTTGTTGATGATGATTGTTTTTTGAAGATTTATTGCTCCTCCTGTGATGTAATATCCGCCGCCATTATTTTTAGCATTGTTAGCCGCCACAGTCAGCAAGCCTGTGGTTTTACTCAGGTTGCCACCGATATTGGCAATACCACCACCGTTAACTGCTGTATTACCCAAGCCCGTGCTTCCAACGGTAATCGTATTGTTGAGATTCAACGTCCCTGCTGCGCGATAGATGCCACCGCCGTCTCCGCTACCATTGTTATCGCTATCGGCAATGTTACTGTTTAACGTAATTCCATCGAGTGTAGTCGTTCCGGTAGCTGTGCTTCTGATGAGTAAACCACCTCCGTTTACTGCAGCGGTATTGGTACCGATCGAAAGGTTAGTCAAATTAATATTTGCATCCTCAATGCATACGCCGCCACCTTCGCGTGCTGTGTTTCCTGTAATGCTTCCTCCGGTAATGTTGATCGGCCCTGTATCTGCAAAAATTCCACCTCCGCCTGCGCCAGTACCCAGATCTGCATGATTACCTGAAATCGTCACATTCGTCAATGTTGTGGTAAGACTTGAACTTTGATAAATTCCGCCACCGATAGCGAAGTCACTAAAACCCGGATTGTTTTTTACTGTATTTCCGCTAATCGTTGTACCGGAAATATTGGTTGTCTGCATTAACAGAATGCAGAGACCGCCGCCGTAAGCGATTCCTGTATTGTTTGAAACAGACCCACCGGTTATCGTGACTGTACCTCCGTAGGTATGGCGTATATTGATCCCGCCACCATTACCTCCTAATCCACCGGTGCCGAGTGTAGTATTGTTTTGAATAGTACAATTGGTCAGCGTGACATTGTGGATGTCGGAAAAAAGATTCATTCCCCCACCCCACATCAATGCTTCATTGTTGGAGATAGTACAATTGGTAAATGTGACCGTTCCGCGGGAGGCTGTATTTATGGGTATGTCACCAGGAAGCCCGGATATCCCACTGTCTATGTTGACGCCGCCACCATAAGCAGTTGTGTGCTTGTTGTTTGAAATCACACAATCACTGAAGCTTATATTATTTCCCACACCGGTGAGAAAAATATCCACACCTGCACCTGTGTAGGCAAAAGTCGGGTCGTTAAATGGAATTGTATTTTTTCCATAGCGGATGGTTACGCCTGTGATGCTCACTGTCAGGCCCATGTGTGTTCCATCCTGGTTGATGCCTATCACTTTGTCTCCTATGCTGCCTGTGAATGCAGCGTCTGCAGCACCCTGAATGAAAGTATTAGATGATCCGTTACCGGTGATGGTCAGATTGTCATTGATATCGAGGTCGCCATTTGTGGCATCGGCATCATTCCCTACCCTGGTCAGTATGATAGGAACGCCATTGAGTGCGGCATTGAAAAAAATCACATCTGCTCCGGCTGTATTATTGGAAGCAATGATCGCTTCTCGAAGGCTGATGCCTGCACCACCGGGTGTGGCGATGAGATTGGCGATACTGCTTGTATTGCCATTTACTTCGTCTAAGGCTGTGTTGACAGTGATGTTAGCTGCCTGAAGTGTATTGATGAAAAAAGCGTGCAGTGCAAACATTATGAACAATGCCGAAGAGAGCCTCCGAAAGATCAACGACGGTTGTACATTCACTTTTATTTTCATTTTATTAAACTGATTCAGATTGATTTTATATTTTAATCAGTTGATTATCGGGTTATTCATTTATTTGTTTATTTGCTCCTCGCCTTCTGCTCCTTGCTTTTTTTGACGATCACCCATCCTGTAGGTTCTGTTTGTGCAATTATCTGTTCGCAAATCAGAAATTTGCTGACGCCACGATACTGCTATGTTGCAGTACAGGCTCCGTTACAAACTACGCCGAACCGTGTTTATTTAAAAAATTGCCTTCGTCAATTTTTTACATGCTATTATGTACAAACTTATTTGTACGTTTTGGGCAATGACAAACATTGCCCCTACAGTAATCTCCAACGGTTTTGGCCGCCATCATAAATAAAAACATTGGTGGACTCACCGCCGAGTTTCACCATATTGGAATTGTATTCCGTATGGATACGGTTTTGGATTTGCGTACTTCCATCCTCATTGACGATGGTCATCGGTTGATTGCTCAGATTCACCAGCGTGAGGGTCTGGCCGTCTACGCCTCCGCTGAAAGCCACGAGATTGTATGGACCTCCTGCAGAAGTGATACGGATGAATGATTTTCCGCTTGCATCGATCGTGACATTACCACCTCCTACCTGAACATCTGTTCTCGTCATGATGGATGTACCTGTTGCTGCAGTACCCCAGTTGAGGATAGCACTATTCCCATCAACGGATTCGACTTTGAGGACTTTGTTTTCTGATGGTGCTACATCAGGTAAAACATAATTGATGTTAGCAGATTGTGGTTGTGCTTTGAATGAGGTGTAATTCGTACCTGCACTACTTGGTTCAAGAAGACGTAGTTCTGCAGGATTGTTATTAGTATTTCCTAATGCAAGTGTTGTATTGTTAGTGGTCTGCACACCGGATGCGATATCACTTCCTTTGATCGGACCTGCGATAAGCAGCACCCATGAAGGTGTTTGAGGTGTACCACCGTTGTAATAAAATCCGGAAGCGCCATCCATTTGATATACGATCAGACCTGTAGCCGGATTGGCGATTGATCCTCGGTCTGATGCCGACATTCTTGGCACCAGGAGTCCTTTATCTGTACTCTTTACATCGAGCATAGCTGAGGCGTCAGGTGTAGCACCGCTATTGCTGATGGAAATAGACTGTGCGAAAGAAGTCATGCTTACAAATACGGAGCTGACAAGCAGTAGCAGTTTAGAGATGGTGATGAAATTTTTCATACAAGAAATGTTTTTTAGGTTAAACTGACTGTGGTGTTTATTCTTCTCATGATGTTCAATAAATGAATTGATTATGGTGATACAATCGGATTTGCCGGAATAGCGCATGTCGCTCCAAATGTAAATACGCCTGTGCCTGATTGTGAAGTAAGGCCTGGTACAGGGGTATTGGTGTTTGCACTCCAGTTGGCGGCAACAGTTCCTCCACCACCCTGCAGCAGAATTTCATGTCCTGCTGTTGCAGAACGAGCCTGGAAATTACCGATCGCGCCTGCAGCAGCGGTGGTTGTATTATTCGCTACGTTAGCACAAACTTTATTAGTATTTACACTTCCTGAATTACCTGCTAAAGCATGAATGACATAAAATCCTAAGGCTGTCACACTTGCTGTGTTGCCTGTAATTGTTGCATCAAGCCTGCCTGTCCCCAATTGACAAGTTACATCTATGCCGTAATCATCTCCGCCCGTGACAGTGTTGTTTTTGATTTCAACTTTGCTATTTCCATTGCCCTGGCTGAAGACACGAATACCCGCTCCGCTACCGCCGTTGTTGACCACAGTATTACTATTTATTCTTCCTTCAAATGTTGCACTTGGGAAAGCAAAGATGTTGACGATATTAATTCCCTTTCCTTTGATCATTGGATTGTTGACGATATTGAATTTCATATTCGCTGTATTATTGACATCGAGGTCAATCGCTGCAGCTAGTCCGGTACCGGGATCAAATGTTGATGTTTGGATATCCACGTCGCTGACAGAAGTCCCTTCGGTGATGACCTGCAAACCATTTGTTTTTGGTTGGATGAATGTGGAAGCGATGACATCAATAGTCGTATTGCTGGCTCCGAAACTGCTGATTTCAAGACCGTCTGCACCTAATGGTTGTGTTTGGTTCATACCGAATGTTGAGGCATTGACTGTCAGCGCCATTGTTTTACTTGTATTGTAGATCACAGCTGCACGTTCTGCGGGAACTGTGAGTGAACTGTTGGTGATGGCGCATGTCCCGAAAAGATTAAGGGCATAGAAATCTGCTTCTTCGGTCTGGCCACCGGCGCCACCATTAATAATCGTGCTGCCATTAAGAGTAAAACCATTCACCTCTCTTAAGTTAATGCCCTGTTGGGCAGTACCATTGATATCTGTATTGTCAAGTGTGGCATTGGTCACTGTATTTAGATAGATGGCGGCATTACAACCAGAATTATCGGCTGCACCACATGGAGCTCCATCTGTAGTATTGGCGTTGGTAAATGTGATATTCTTCAAAGAAAGATTTAGGGTGCTGGTCGCTGAGACACCTCTGTTTGTTATATTCTGGATCGTACCTCCTGATCCGTTTGTGGTTCCGGTTCCTGTGACAGACAAACCTCCGCTAGCACCAGTGGTGTTGAGGACAATACCATTAGCAGCGCCATTGGCAGAGATGCTTAGGAAATTCAGGTTAGAGGCTCCTATCGTTGTATTGGCAACATTTAAAGCTGTTCCTGTTGTACTTGTGATTGTATTTGTAGTGCCGGTGACATTTACTGTTCCTCCACCTGTCGCAGAATATCCACCGCCGCTTGTGGTGTTAATGACAAGTCCGCCTGCAGTGAAATTGATCGTAGTACCTGTATTAGAGGTAAAGGTGACAGCTCCATTTGCCGCAGTAGTCAGGGTCTTGCTGGCACCGTTGAAGGATATAGTACCGCTGGTATTGGCATTAGCGAATATACCTGTCGCTCCGGTAGCTGTATTTGTCAGGTTGCCATCCAGGGATATAAGGCCGGTGGCGTGTGTTTGAATATCGACCAGGCGACCACTGCTTGTGCCGGTCTTAGAAAGCGTTCCGTTATAATCCACTGCAGCTGTGCCACCACTGATGAGGAAAGCTGCGCCACTCGGATTGCTGATGGCACCGGTGCCTCCGACGAATGATCCTGTGCAGCTTCCGGAAAGGTTGATGCCATTCACTCCGCCGCTTGAAGAAATGCTGCTGAACGTAACCGCTAACACGCCACCATTGCCCACTTTGATGCCACCTCCACTTGTATTGTTGATGGCTACTTCGCTGATGGTAAGGGTCCCTACAGTAGCTGCAGCAAGGTTTTCCATTCCAAAATCGGAGCAACTGCCTACATCGAAGCCTCTCAGAATATTATTTTGGGCTACCCCAACTCCATCACCCGCTGCATTTGTAATGATAGGACGCAAGCCATTGATGTTTGGTAATGTTTTACTATTAGGCGCCAGAGAGAAAGGGAGAACATTTGCAAGATTGGCTCCTCCTGTGTGACCTTCTCCAAAAAGGCGTTCACCATTTTGCAATACGATCCCTGCGGTGTAATCTGTACCTGTCTGTTCAATATAGACTACATCGGCTGCGGCGGCAGAACCTGCATTGAAAGCAGCCAATGAATTGAAGGGTGTCCCCAGACGGCCATCGCCTGCCGGTGCGCTATTGTCGATAAACCAAATCAGATTAGACACAGTAAAGGTCACTGTGGCTGTACTTGTCGCTACTACACCTGGCACGTGATTACCATCATTGAGTGTATAGACGTATGTATCCGTCCCAGTAAATCCTGCAGGTGGGGTGTACGTGAAGCTTCCATCTGCTGCGATCATCACTGATCCACTCTGAGTCGTGGCAAAGGTGCCCGCAGTGACTGTAGCTAAAGCAAGATTGTCATCAAAATCATTGGCTTTCAGACCTGCTCCTACAGGGACATTCAAGCCTACATTGCCTGTAGAGGCATAAGCATCATCCAATGCGAGAGGCGATGTTCTGAAAGAACCAGGTACCAGTGTGGTTCTTGGATCCGGGACCGCATTGAGCTGCACGTTGGTAGCAGGAGAGCCACCCGTGTTTTGGATGGTCACTTTGTACCGAATACGGTCATTGGGATCGGCTGATAAAGGCGTACCATTATCAATGCTGATAGAATCTACTTGTGTAGGGGCGGGAATAGTCTGGGCTGAGGTAAATGTTCTTAATGTGAGCAGGCAGACTAGGATTAAAATGAATCTCATAATCAATTAGATTGGTGTACGTGATTAAGTAAAATTAACTCTCAAATGTATTTTCTCCGTTCGTATCCGGGGCCAAAATCCGGTTTAACAAAATGAAACCTTTCAGTCCGAGTTCAGAATTGTCAGCATAAAGGATATATAATATGGACTATAAATAAGATGCTAAAGATATCCTTTTCTCCAGTTTTCATCTAACCAAAAATGGTTAGATGCTTAGCCACGTATTATTAAAAAAATATTAGATTTTGCAGATGACAATTTTTTAGTAACCTCGTGTTGGAAATATTGCAAAAAAATGAACACTGAATCGACTCCTCACCTCCTCACATTTCGACGGGCTACTTCAAGTGATGAGCCTTTATTGAAAGAGATATATGCCAGCACCCGTGAAGAGGAGATGGCGTTGCTGGATCAATGGCCTGAGGATTCAAAAAATAGCTTCCTCGAACATCAGTTCACGGCGCAGCATACTTACTATATGCATCAATTCAAGGAAGCTGAATTCCTGATTATTCTGCATGATGAGGTTCCTGCCGGCAGATTGTATATAGATCGTCGACCGGACACCATCCACATGGTTGATATTACTTTACTTCCTCCGTATAGAGGAAAAGGGTATGGAGAATTTCTGATCCGGCAACTTTTTGATGAGGCTGCCCTTACAGGAAAGGCTGTAAGTATATACGTAGAAAGGCAGAACAGGGCATTACATTTATACGAGAGAATGGGATTCCAGGTCATTGATGACAGCAATCAGGTATTTCTGCTTATGAATTACAAACCCACTTGAAATTTTACATTTTATTATCATACGGATTACACACTTCCTGCTGAGCTTATAGAATTGGAAAAGATAAAAACGGAAACCCCTATAGATCGTCAGCCTTTTAGAATTGTTTTTAGTACAGAGCAAAAAAATGAATATTTTAAACAAGGTATTTGTATATTGCAGCATCCGAAAAAAGGTGATATATATCTTTTTTTGTGACCTTTAGGCTTAGATGAAACGGGGATGCGGTATGAAGCCTTAATTTCTTGATATTATTATTTTTAATTCTTCCGTCAGGGATCACGGGAGTTCGGGATAGCCGAGATGTTTTTTTATTTTTATTGCATACACTTAATACTAAACAGAAGGGATTTTTTTTGCTGGATGTTCGCGCAATGGCAGACCTTTTTTTTACTGCCAATACGTGAAATGTTTGGAATAACTCAAAAGTGGAGTTGACGCCAACTGCTAATTTCTTTAAGAATAATTTTCTATAAAAATGATTGTGCTCCCTACTCAGATTGATAAAGTCAACTGATGATGATATCGGTGACATAAGCTTTCCGCTGCCCCTATCGACAAGTAAGGATGAAGGAATATTGAAGGAAAATTTTTCTATAGAATATTGTTATACCTGCACCACGTTGAATTCGTGATATTATTTTTTTTATTTCTTAATCTTTAAATTCTAATTATTATGGGTACACCATTTATCGGTGAGATTAAAATCATTAGTTGGAATTTTGCTCCGAAAGGCTGGGCCTTTTGTAATGGGCAATTGCTACCGATTAATCAGAACCAGGCCCTTTTCTCTATTATGGGGACAACCTATGGTGGGGATGGGCGAACAACCTTTGCACTACCCGACCTCAGAAACCGGGTTCCTATCCACACAGGGTCAGAATTCATACTTGGCCAGGCTGTCGGAGAGGATGCGCATACCTTAAGTATTAATGAAATGCCTGCTCATTACCATATGGTTCAGGCATCTGCACCTACCGCCAGCGGTACGAATGTGAATATTGCTCAGGGTAATTACTTATCCAATAGTGCGCCTGCGGAAATCTATAATAGCGGTGCGGGGGCTCCACAACTCACTGCTTTGGCGAGTGCAAGCATCTCCAACTACGGGGGAAGCCAGGCTCATAATAATCTGCAACCGTACCTGGTGCTCAATTTTGTTGTTGCACTCCAGGGAATATTCCCATCTCCAAACTAATTTCTCAACTTAAAAAAAATCAACAACCATGTCAAATCCATATGTAGGAGAAATCCGGATGTTTGGTGGAAATTTCGCACCTCTCGGATGGCAATTTTGTAACGGGGCGCTCCTCCCGATATCCGAAAATGAAGTATTATTTAATCTCATAGGCACGACCTACGGAGGTGATGGGCAGGAGACCTTTGCTGTACCTGACCTTCGGGGAAGGATACCTATGCATGTAGGAAGTAACCATGTGAGCCTTGGTGAAATGGCAGGAACAGAATCTGTCACGCTCAATGCAAATTCTACACCGACGCATAATCATGGGTTCCAGGCGTATAATGGCGTGGCGAATACGCCGAATGCCGGAAATAATCTTTTCGGGCTTGCCTCACAGGTAACTATGTTTTACGCGGATACTCCTTCAAGGCCAATGAATGCTGCATCGGTCACTAATACTGGTGGTAGTCAGCCTCATGACAACATGATGCCCTATCAGTGCGTAAGCTTTATTATTTCATTATTCGGCATTTTTCCTAACCAATAAAAAATCAAACCATGGATCCATTTGTAGCAGAAATCAGAATATTTTCAGGAAATTTTGCACCTAAGGGTTGGGCACTTTGTAATGGCCAGCTCATGAGTATATCTCAGAACACCGCACTTTTTTCATTGCTGGGCACGAATTACGGAGGTGATGGAAAAAGTACATTTGGTCTGCCTAATTTACAGGATAGTGCTCCAATGTTTTGGGGACAGGGACCGGGATTGACAGACCGATTTATTGGCGAAGCATCAGGCGCGGTGACTGTCACTGTCACTCAGGCTGAATTACCCAACCATAATCATAACATCCTGACTTCACCAGATCCGGGGGATATCAATACGCCTACGAATATGGTGCTTGCGCGATCTACAGGGGCAGCAGTTTATAATGCGACCTTAACGAACACTGCACAGTTAGCACCGACGGCACTTACTGTGATCGGCGGTTCACTTCCTCACAATAATATGCAGCCTGTTTTAACCCTGACATTTATTATTGCTTTGCAAGGGGTTTATCCTCCCCGTGGATAAATCATTTTTTCACCGATCGCGGAATAACGTTCCGTGATCGGTGAAGATTTAATATCGCTTTTCTTATCCTTTATTTTTCTTCTCTATTCTGAAGCCAAATAAAGGATTCTTTTTTTGGCATAAATCAGTTTATGTTTGCATCTGAAGCAGACCACGAATATAATAACAGCGAAAAATCATATTAAAGTGGTTTTATCTGAAAGAGATTAATTATTGTTACCCTGGACTTGTAATCGATAATACATGTATTGGAAGATCCCTGACAAATGTTCATTTTAGGATCCATTGCAAATGATGACATTGCCCGCTACGCATTTATAATCGATTTGAAAAGCCCGATGAGCCCAAGGCTTTTATCTCGAGTAAAAAGAAACAAGACAAATTAAACGGAATAGAAAATATATATCATGGAGACGACCTCATCAGAATTACTGCATTCATCCGATTTTGAGCCCTATCTGAACCAGGTTTTTCAGATACGCTTTACGGTAGAGATCACCTTACCTGCTGAGCTAATTAATGTGACTGAGATACCCGGGTATACCACTGTAGATCGAAAGCCTTTTTCAATCCTATTCAGGACAGCACAAAAAACTGAATACTTTCGTCAGTCAGTTTGTATCTTGCAACATCCTGTGAAAGGGGAAGTGCCTGTATTCCTTGTCCCCCTTGGCCTGGATGAAGAAGGAATGCGCTATGAGGCGGTTTTTTCATAAAAAAAGTGATAACGTCTCATTTAATTTTACTCCTCAATATATAAATGATGGAAAGAAGAAATTTTATTCAAAAGTCTGCGGTTGGATTGATCGGGTATAATCTGGTTGGTTCAGGTAAGGCTTCCACCCATATATTTCAGACATCTATCTTAAGGGAATGGCTACATCAGCTGGTTTCAGCCACAGGAGCATCCAAAAGATCAGGAATATTTTTGCCCTCAGTACTTTCAGAAGCAATTGACGTCGTCACCCGCACATTTTCTGATAAGGGGTTTAAAGGGCATCGCTCCTCCATCTATTTTTATGGGGATCATGAAAGCTATTGTCTTTATGCGATTGAAGTGCATCATGAGCGATCCGGCATGACAGAAATGGTATTGCCGGTGTTGCACAAAGAAGAAAACGGGCAATGGAAGCATTTCACTACAATTAACGGATATCAGCTGGAAGCTCTTGTTCTTGCTGCTGACGGGCTTAAAGGGTCCGATATAGATCTTCAACAATTACTTCTGCCTACGGTATTGCCTGCAAATCGTGTGTATTATCAAAGTTATACCTCCTCAAAAGAAAGGGTGGATATACGGACAAATACATATATCAACAGGCCAGCTGAAACATCAGTATCTGTATATGATGGGCACAAAGAATTGTTTAAAAACACATTTGTATCAAAACATTGTCTGACGACTTCATCAATGGAGATCTGAAAATATAAAATGAAAAATCCTTAAAATTCTATACCAAAATGGCAGAACCTTTTTTAGGCGAAATCAGGATAGTCAGTTTCTCTTTCGCTCCCCAGGGATGGGCTCAGTGTAATGGTCAACTTTTGCCAATCAATCAGAACCAGGCACTTTTTTCACTTTTTGGAACTAGCTATGGTGGTAACGGGCAAACGAATTTCGGCTTACCAAATCTGCAGGGACGAGTGCCGATTCATTTTGGAAATGGATTTACCCAGGGACAAGCAGGAGGTGAGCAAAACCATACATTAAGTATAAATGAAACCCCTACACACACTCACGTGGTGAATGCCGTCACCACGAATGCAGGAAATGTGAATAATCCGTCCGGAATATTCTTATCCAATAGTGCACCCGCTGAGATTTACAAATCAAATGCAGGTTCTCCGGCGTTGACCCCACTTTATGTTTCTACAATTACGAACACAGGTGGAAGTCAGGCCCATATTAATATGCAGCCCTATCTGACACTTAATTTTGTCGTTGCCCTTCAGGGAATATTCCCTTCCCAAAATTAAAGAAGCAATTTTCGTCTCTATTCAAAAAAAAATATAATCATGGCACAACCCTATGTAGGTGAAATCAGAATGTTTGCCGGCAATTTTGCACCGGCCGGCTGGATGTTTTGTGCAGGCCAGTTACTCCCGATCTCCGAATACGAAACTCTTTTCAACCTTATCGGCACTACGTATGGAGGAGATGGTCAGAGTACATTTGCTTTACCTGATCTTCAGGGAAGACTTCCCATTCACCAGGGAGGTGGATTCACTTTGGCTCAAACCGGTGGCGTTGAATCGGTGACGTTGACGACAAATCAGTTTCCTTCACATACGCATAGCTTCAACGCATATGACGATATCGCGAATTCACCGAATCCGGGTAATAATCTATTGGGAAAATCATCGCAAGTGAATATGTTTTTTGGTGATATTCCGGCTGCACCCATGGCTACAGGTTCAATTTCACCTGTAGGTGGCAGCCAGCCACATGACAACATCATGCCTTTTTTGTGTGTCAGTTTTATCATTTCTTTATTTGGTATATTCCCTAGTCCTTAGTTAATAATATAATCATATGGATCCATTTGTAGCAGAAATCAGAATCGTTGGTTTCAATTTCGCCCCTCACGGATGGGCATTTTGTGACGGGCAGATATTGCCTCTTAGCCAGAATACAGCATTGTTCTCCCTATTGGGTACGACCTATGGTGGTAATGGCGCATCTACTTTTGCGCTTCCAAATTTTCAGGGAAATGCTCCTATGTTTTGGGGCCAGGGCCCCGGGTTAAGTCTGCGGGATATAGGCGAAACGGGAGGCAGTGAAACGGTAACATTGCTAGACAGTGAGATGCCTAATCATACGCATACCCTGATGTCGATCAATGATATAGGCGATGTCAATGTGCCCACCGGAAATGGAATGGCCCGATCGACGGGGGCTTCTGTCTATCATGCTGCAGCGGCCACAAGCCCTTTAAGTCCTTTGGCTTTGAGCCCGGTAGGCAGTTCCTTTCCACACAATAATCTTCAACCCTACCTAACTTTAAATTTTGTGATTGCCCTGCAAGGGGTTTATCCGCCGAGGACTTAGGGATCGGGTGATCGGGTGATCGGGTGATCGGGTGATCAGTATCAGTATTCAGTATTCAGTATTCAGTATTCAGTCGTCGGTTCGCTTCGGCTCCGCTCAGCGACCGACTAGCTTTGCACTAAAATGTTTCGGCTACGCTCAACATGGGATACGAAAATCATAAATCAAAGCTTTCTATGTGGCGGTTGCTGAGCTGCGGTTGGTGGCTGTAGCACGAGGAAGAGGGAAAGAAGGTCGAACCATCATTCCACCTGCTTTGCCCCCAACCCCTGCGTTTCTCAATACTACAGATCTCATCTCCAATCCATATTTCATCTATTCGAAAACGCCGGGGCGAATGTCCATCTGGAGAATCATTGACTTCTGTATTCTGACTTCATAATTCAACTTCAAAATTCCAAATTCCATATTCCTTATTCCTTATTCGCGATTCCCTTTGGTTGGTGAGCTGCGGTTGGTGAGGCTGTAGCACATGGTTGAGAAAAGCAAGTCGAAGCATCTTTTAAGAAAAATTATGATTATTTAAGATTTGATTCACTTTGCCTTTTGCCGCTTATTCATTGCCAATTGCTTATTGTCCTTTGCCTATTGCCAATTGCTTATTGGCTTTTCTAAGTGTCTTCTTAAGTGCACTTATGTTCCTTAAGTGGCAAAGATTTTTTATATCTCCTTTCAATCGATGCTAATAAAGGATGACTTTCTTTGTTATCACTTTATCCGTATCGAATAAATGAATGAAGTACATACCTTTCGAAAAGGAAGAAATATCTATAGTGTACGGAATCGTGGGTTGGATATGATCAAGAGAATAGATCCTTTGCCCTGTTGAATGTATGATATCCAGATGCAGATTATTGGGCATATCTTTTCCAACGATAATGTTGATCATGTCAGAAGTCGGATTTGGAAAAACATTGTATTCTAAATCCTTATCCAAATAGTTTGAGGAGGAAGTACCATTGTACGTGATGACAGATTCATTGATCGTATTGTGACCGCTGCCCGGGCCCGTATTTCCTGTCTGAACCGTTCCATAATATGTCGGTCCGATGATGTACGGATATTCAGCTACCAGATTACTATCCAGTGACACGAAATAGCAATACTGTCCAAGGGGATAATCAGGAGTGATACAAAATCTTCCATTGTGTACATCCAGATCACCTGATCCTTGTATGAATTCAAAATCTTCTATGTAATAGCCTAATGGAAAATTTCCCGACACATTTGGCCCTGCAGAACTTGCTGTCGAACCATCCGGTAATGTTGTGCGTGTTGAAATATTTCTTTTGTGATAGCTACTTTGCATTCTTTTCATTCCACCCGTTCCATCAACCCCTGCATAACCAAATGCGCCATAAATCGGAAATCCGTCGAAAGCAAAACCGATGATGGGCGAATGTACATCTGTGATGCTGTCATTGTAAAGGCAGGTCGGATTGAGGTGGTGATGATATTCTCCATTAGGTGCAGGATGTCCCAGGCAATCATCAAAAGAAGCGCCTTCAACGATGATTGCATTTTGATGCCATACATTTTGGTTGTTGTAACTCATCGCGTCCTTCGGATTAAAAACAGAAACACCGTTTGACCAGACGCCGATATGGCCTAGTCCTGTATTGATCAGTGTACCATTATTTGCGACAGGATGTCTTGTGATTTTAAAAACAAAATTCTCATTTATGGGAATATTCGGATTGCCTGCCCAGGGGCCGATATCATATCCGGGGATACACGTTGCACTGACATAAACGTTGTCAGCTGAATACTGCACCTGTTGAATATTGGATGGAATACTGTTGTATCCGACATCGCCATTGGTGTTCAATATCCACGAATAGATCTCAGGGGTGATCTGTCCAAAAGAATGAGTGTGGAACAGAATAATAAGTAAGGGAGCAAAAACTTTTTGAAACATGTTTGATTTCGTTGGATTGAGCAGGCAATTTACGATTAATCATCTGATGGCAGTAGCAGTAGCAGTAGCAGTGGCAGTAGCAGTGGCAGTAGCAGTGGCAGTAGCAGTATCATTAGCAGCGGCGGTGGCAATAGGAGTGGCAGTAGCAGTGGCAGGAGCAGTGGTTATTTTACAACAACTAATCGTTGGGTGAATCTTTCAATACCTGATACGACTACAAGTGTGTATGCTCCCTGGACCAAATGGTCTATTGGTAGATGTGTGGTCAAGTCGATGCTATTCACTTTTTCTTTCAATACAACTTTGCCGGTCAAATCAATCAATGAAATTTCACTGAAAGATTCCTGCGTCCGGATGGTGATATTAAAGTATTCTTTGGCAGGATTGGGCATTACCTCAACACTGAAATTGCTATCATTAATGATGACTGAGCGTATAGGTGAAAAATCAAAATGTCCATCCCAATCCATTTGTTTGAGGCGATAATAATTGGTGCCTTTTTTTGTAAAAAGGTCAATAAATTGATAGGCATTGACAGATGTCTGTAGACTGATGGCATCGACCCACCCTATCTTTTCAAAATCCTTTCCATCAATGGATCGCTGAATTTCAAATCCACGGTTATTGAATTCATCTGTTGTGGTCCAATCCAGCTCCGATGTGTTGTTCACTTTCATGACCTTAAAGTCAAGCCAGGTAACAGGCAGAAGTATGCAGGAAACAGAGCCTGCATTTAATGTAAAAGGATAAGCAGGCATATTCGGTTCATTTAATATAGGCAGGCTATATGTCATTGTCGAATTAAGAACACCGAAAACAGTACCCCCTATGCTGATGACTTCATTGTTGATCGCATTGATTGTAATGTAGGTAAAACAAATGTTGTGCAATTTGACAGGAAAATTTTCGATCACAGTCCCTGAACCCTGCACACCAGAAAAACGATAATATCCCTGACTATCAAAATTATTGTCCGGTCCATTATTGGAACGACATGCATTGTCAGAAGCGTAAAACAATGTACCTCCGGGTGGATATTGAATCCAGATATTATAGGAATTGATTGTCCCGGTAGTATCAGGAGTCACCATGACGTCAAAGCATATCCTGTTGACAGAGCAATCTGACATCTGACCACATCCACCAGAAGCTTCCACAAGGGATAATGTGGACGTGGTTTGTCCTGAAAGGTTAAAGAATGAAGTACTGATCAGGCACGTCACGAGAAAAATTTTTATGTAATTCATGATCATCTATTTTATTGATAAGTGAGAATCTTAAAATGGAATCAGGGTGAAAATGGAATTATTCAAAAGCCATAGGAATTCATCTGTTGCATCTACATTACCGTTCATATCATGGTCACCCGATTTGTACCTGAACAATGAACCATTGTCAAACAGCCATTGTCCTTCATCCGGGGAAATAATATCTCCCCTCGTGTTGATTTGTTCACCATTGGCCGGATACATCATGTAGGCATCACCGACAAGATGTTGTCCATATCCCAGCGGAATACCTAAATTCAATATCCAGGATTGATTTTGTCTAAAATCGAATTGGAGAGCACTGTTTTGGGCTATCACTTTAGTTGACATGACCGGCAGACTGTTTCTGTGTTCGAGCACGATATAATAACCGGCACCTTCAGTGAGTGGGAGTGGTGGACTGTTTGCAGGAATATCAACTGTTCCATCCATCAGCACCATTGCTGCATATTTCCAAACCTCACTTGAAGCAAGCGAGTCTCCACTTCTGACAGATAGTAAAACCCAATCAACGACGGTCTGGGGATATGGAATATCACCGATATCATCACCATACTGATCACCTTCGGTTCCTGCATAATTCCATGGAGCTATATTGTATGGTTGTCCATGAGGTGATGCAACTCCAAGTTGCTGAGCTAAAATATTTGTTGAATTTATCGGATCCTGACCAGGTAAGATGTGGTATTCATTTAATAACGTAGACATGTTTCCTAATACCGGATCAAAAGGTCCTTCAATGAATACACTTACCTTCAATTGACTACAGTTGATGAGTGTAGTGTATGTAACAAAATTGCTATTACCGCATACGTCGGTGACGGTCACAGTGATCAGGATACCCCCGGATGGATTTTCTGTGCTTAAGACTGCATAATTCAAAAATCCAGAGCAGTCATCAGTAGCTACTGTAGCTTCTATTGCTGCCGTTTCCGCAAGAGGGATAGTGAAATAACAATCCGCTATAGTACCAGCTATGACATTAGGTGGCGTTACATCCTGCACTGTGATGACCTGCGATGCTGTAGCAGAATTTGTGCAGGCATCTGCTATTATATATGTCCGCGTAATCACAACAGGACACAGACCAGATACAACATCAAAACTTGTTACAACGAGAGATCCATCCGCAGTACAAATATCATGTATGGATAGTCCGAGAGATTGCAGACCTGCAAAAGTTGTCACGGCTGCAGGAGCATCAGAAGCGTCGCAACCATTTATAGTCATGCTGACCATAGTGCCTGAGATAACAGGATCAACGTTGTCTATTGTCCATGTTACAGTTCTGCTTACCTGTAGTGCGGTATTTCCACATTGATCAGTTACATTGAAGGTTCGTGTTCTGGAAAGAAGACATGAAGATTCACCCATTATAGGTCCATCTGTCACGTCGGGTATACCGACAGTACAATTATCATCAGCGGTAGCTGTACCCAGTGCATCTTCTATATCGTTTGCCTTTGGATTGCATCCTAATGATAATGTTGTACCCGTGGCTGTAATGACAGGAGCAATAGTATCTTCTGACCAGGTGATGGTACGACTTACCTCAATGGCGACATTTCCGCATGCATCTGTGACATTAAACGTTCTGGTTCTCGTACGTAAACACTGCCCTCCTTGAATAGGACCATCTGTGATTTCAAGTGTGCCAACAGAGCAATTATCCTCTACAGTGGCTGTTCCAAGTGCAGCTTCAATATCTCCTGCTGTTGGATTGCAGCCTAATGCCAGAGTTGTTCCGGAAGGCGTAATAACCGGAATCTGCGTATCATTTGACCAAGTGACGGTTCGGGTTACAGATAAAGCAACATTGCCACAAATATCTGATGCATTAAAAGTTCTTGTTTGAGAGACAGCGCAAATGGATTCCCCTATAACAAGACCATCTGTAATTATGATAGTGTTTATGTGACAATTATCTGTTACAATGGCTGTACCTAAAGCAGCCTCAATATCTGCTGCTGAAGGATTACATCCGAGTGTCAGTGTAGTACCTGTTGCAGTGATTACAGGCCTGCCGTTATCGTGGGTCCATGTGATCGTGCGGCTTACTTCTATGAGCGAATTACTACACAGATCAAAAATGCTAAATGTTCGGGTTTGGCTCAATAAACAAGTATCACCAGTGACAGGGCTGTCGGTGACGGTTATTGTATTCATACTACAGCCTTGTGTAACGGTGGCTGTTCCAAGTGCAGCTTCAATATCTACAGGAGATGGATTACAACC
>JADKGY010000002.1 GCA_016722045.1 Candidatus Opimibacter skivensis
AATAAAGGTGTAAATGATTACTATATAAAGTTTAGAAAATAACACTGCCGACGTAGCCTACCATATGCCTGGAAACACATACGCTCAACAAGAAGCTAAAGGAAAGATTAGAGCCGCTCAGTCGACAATGTGCATTTTGTTCGACCGGGACACATAGCTCAAACATGGAAGATAACCGCTTCTCCCTGTTTACCAAATTCAGGATCGGACCAATCTGCTCGTCTATAGAAATGTAAAATTCAATGAAATACAAATTGGCATACCAAGATGTGAAATATGTCGCAAGGTGCATTCAGATGTCAAATTAGCTTCCGATATCGCCATTTTCTTCGGAGTACTTCTTGTTTTCATCATTCCTGTAGCATTCGCCATCATATTTAACACTTCCACCTTCGGCATGATTGTAATGCTCAGCATCGTTACAGTTGGCTTGTTCACTTGGGGTAAGGGCACTGGAAAGAGCATACTCTCTGCATGTAAGGTGATAAGTGAAAAAGATGGAGCCGCTGGAAGACCTGGTACGCAGGATTTCTCAAAAATGGGTGGTCTTTAAGATCGACCAAAGGGCATAAGGTATTTGACATGAAATTTGCATTGAATTATTTTTCTCATATTTTCCAACTTTTGGATATTACATAGCCAAACATCACTTTTAAATACATCATTAAACCATTTCAAATTGACTCCAGTATTCATAAAATACTTGACGAGCAGATTCAACTGATAAACGGCAAAACTAATGGCTTTGGAGATATAAAATTATTCGTGAATGATCCCTTTTTGAATGAACAACATCTTTCTGCCGAAGGAATTGATGTGCAGGTCAAGTATACCTCACCGGAGATACCAATAATGATTATAGGAGAGACGATCATTGGATTTACCCGCTTTACAATAAATTTATTGGAACAAATGCCACCATGCAGTTTATCACAGACTATGAAGAAAAAATGTTTGTTTCGCAAACCGACTCTTTATCCACTTCCTCCCCGTTTCTTGTTCCGACTTTAAAGTGAAACACTAACAAGACTTCCTCAAGTTTGAGAAAGGTAAAATAGTCAAGGAATTATTGAATTTTCCACCCCTGAATATCTTACAGTGGAAGAAGGAATAGAAGATAAAAAATAAAATGAAAGTAAAAAGTTTATTTTAGATCAACTATTAAATAGAAGTAAAAAGACCAGAATTCAAAATGACAAATACAATAAAAATTTGCGTAATTAACAATAGGAGAGTCGCGACAAACTAGCCCAACTCACCAACGAAAGCACTTAGCGTTTTATAAAAGGGGGAAATACTTCTGTTAAAATTAGTAATGAAATCCTTACCATCCTCGGCTTATAATTTTCTTGCTTTTGCTAACACTGCATCCATATATTGTTTAGCCTCGCCTTTTGTTGAAATAGTTTCAAAATTGGCAGTTATTGCCAGCCTTTCTGCTGGTATACCCGAGGACAATTCATGATCTACTTTATTTGCAATGGCTAAAAAGCCATAAATATTGCCTCTTTCAGGTAGTGGGGAAATGTTAAATGCTTCAACGCTTCACCAATTAAAGACTCTGTTAATACTTTCTCAAATTCCGGTGTGGCGGTTGCAGCAAGGGATGTTGGGCAATCTTGTGCTTGCACTTGCTCAAGTAAGTAATGGAATCAAACTATTTGCCTGCTTGTCCCTGTTGGTTAAAGGCAGGTTTAATATTTCCTCCACGGTGCTTAAGCGTTTGAAGTATGATCAAACATAAGTATTACAGACAGTGTTTCGGGGAATAAACGGAGAAACTACAACAGCCGGAACACATACGCCGTATTGCTCAAATATAAATCCGTTATTGCTGTATGGTCCCGGGTGATCAAAGTCGCCTAGTGCCTTAACAACAGGAGGAGGGCATAATTGTAGGCAGAATCGCAAGAAACCACCAGTTCATCATAGGTTTTGATCAATAAACTTTTTCCCAGACTTCTTTCACTCCCGAATAGCTTCATATACCTTTTTAATTAAATCTTCACCGGCTTTCATTCGTCCAGTGGGTGTTGGAGAAGATCCCTTTAAAAGTCCCATTCGAAATTTTTCCATAATCCGGTTCAATCAATGTTAAAGGATAATGATAATTGTTATGTAAATCATTTTCAAAACCCAAAGTCATGCTTCTCCTTTATACCTTATTCCGACAAACCAAGTACGATTGGAAAAAGATGTAAGTGACAAATTATGCTGGTACAATCTGCGGGATTGTCTCCAACCAAATCGAAGAAAGAAGCTTTAGGAAACTCAATTCCGCACGCTGACCTTCCCTGGTATCATTTCAAACTTTGATGGAGAATCTCTAAACTACCAGAGGAGGCGGCATAAGCAAAAAAACATTTCAGCCATAGGCCGAGGCATGGATGAAAGCTCAATTGTCCCAAACAGCAAACTCTGTGGCTAGCTCAGCCTTAGGCCGGAAGCTTAATTTGTTACAAAAACACTGCATACTTATCGCCATAATGATCGGAGCCAGGGATGAGGTGCTTCTCCTGTAGCATCTTCTGTATGGGAGGTGGCGAAATCGGCGACAAATCCTGAATTATCAATAAGAGGATATGATTTGAACGGGTTATACATACCAGCATTGGATCCACACAATTGTTGCGGGGTATCTGCAAACTCATGACCAGGTCAGAAGACAACGCATCCGGCGCTCCAGCATTGCAGGATCTAAGTACCGGCATATGAGTTTTGACCGGTAGCAGGGTTTAATTCCTTTTATTCCGGAGAATCCAAAGCATTATCGAATGAATGGTTTTCGAGCATCAGGATAATCACGTATTCGACTTTTGATTTCAATATATTCTCATTTTATATTGATTTACAATTGTACCATAGGCATTACGAACAATACGGCAAACAAATAATATCAACGGAACTGTTGTTTTTATGTGTGTTTATAAAAACTTTTATGAATTAAATTGTTTCGAAGCTATCTTAGAAGGCTGTGTCACTCCATAAGATGGTTTTAATACCGGGTCTAAAACTCAACTATATTCTACCCAATGCGTTCTGCGTATACTGGAAAAGATGGAAAAGTCATAATGATCTCCACTGCAATCAATGAACCTTAAATAGCCCGCACCTGAAAACATTCCGGTTGGTCCCTTAGCATCAACATGTGCCGCATAACTGTCAAGCAAGTGCCCAGGTTATCTGAATGGAGTAAACTCAACCGCCATTGTTCCAACAATACAGTTAGTAAGTCCTGACACCATTAATCGATATGATATAAGGAGGAAACATTTCACCGGGTGCTGAAGTCTGGCCCGGAACGGGTTGAGAAGTAGTTCCCCACAATTATTACGAGAAAAATCCAATATATACATGATTTTAGTTTACTGATTTACACCTAATCTTTACAAATTTTAAAGGCTCTCTTTCTTTCTTTAACCTGTAGTAATTTTATATTTTATTGTATTAAGCAGTTGGTTTATAGACTTTTATTGGGCTGGTATAAATAATACTCAAGAGGATATACAATTGAAACAGAAATGAAAATGAGTATACAATAAAACCGTGATTAATTTGACAAACCCTTGGAGTAACAAGATCGTAAAAACAGTCAATTTTACCTTATTCTAAATTGTTTAATTTTATAAATTAATAAGTATATTGGATAATCCGGGAGCGAAACGATTTCAGAGTTCCTTCCGGCAAATCCACCTGGAAAAGCTAAGCTGACTTTCCTCTCGATATTCAAGTGGCTTTGGGTATTTCAATGATCGTCTTCAAATGATTTCCTGATCTTCTTTTTCTCTTGTCCGGAAGGTTGCAAAACGCCCCAACGAAAATAAAAGTAGTCTAAAAACATAGGGGCGTTTTGCAACCGACCATGACGTTTTGCAACCGCCGGACTTAAGGAAACTGTACGTAGATTGTGTCTTCAAAATTTGGTGACTTATTCTGTATTTTAAACCAAAGTTGATTGACCAGTAGATCATCTGGAAAAACTGAATAAGAAATTCAATAAATATGGTTAAGTCGATTTTGTTGTTTAATAGCATCCTTCGTTCTATCCATTCATTTTGGTTTTGCTCAATCGATTACAACAGTCCTGTTGATTCATTTACAATCGACTCAAAAGTGCTGAATGAAGCCTTAAGGTTTATGTATATCTGCCCGAAAATTATAATTCAGCCACAGAAAAGTACCTGTAGTTTATTTGTTAGACGGAGAATATTACTCGTCATATGCTGCAGATGTATCTGCATTGCTTACCAAAGTCAACTTGCTCCGGCATGCATCATCATCGGCATTACTTCCAACAACCCGGCAATGGTTTTCTCCTGCCCTGGATGAAGATTCGGAACAAACGCAGGATATACAATTTGCCGGTGGGGCTGATGGTCATTCTCTCGTATTTAAAAAATGAGTTGATACCTGATGTAGATGAAAAATACAGGACCATATCCTACCGACTACTTATTGGACATTCAACCGGTGGCTTGTTGGCTTATTATTCTCTGTACAAAACTCCTGGTCTATTCCATGCAATACTTTCAATCGATGGAAGTACCTGGTGGAACAAAGGTAAAGTGGGCAAAGAGGTGATCGAATACCTTAGTAGTCACCCCTGATTACAAAGGAAAAATATTTGAATGCAGAAAAGATATTCACATACCTGTTCGTTATCCCCCCAACATGGAATTGCTTACTTTTTTAGATAAGAATAGACCTGTTGGTTTAGAATATTATTATTTAGAATTACCAAATGAGACGCATGGCACGATTGTAATACCAGGCATATATTATGGATTGAAAGGAATTTTTTCTACCTATTCAAAAGAACAGAATTAAACTTTTACTTCAACTCCACTGCCAGGTGCAATCGATTATAAATCCGCTATTTCCTTAATGCAAACACGACCATACCTTAAGCCGGAGTTATCAACATCAGACAAGATGATTGAAGCAGCCGGATGGCTTTGTTTGGTTTGTTTATGGATCATCAGCTTGGAAGGATATGATGATTTACCGGAGATCATCCCAACACATTTCAATGCATCAATGGAAGTCAATGACTATGGAAGCAAAATGACGATGCTTGTTTTACCGGTTATCCTACCCTCGCCTTTTTAGGTTTGACTGAATTAGACAGGCATCCGCATATTTTTAACTTCCCTGTGAAGATTACATCTGAAAATACTCTTTATCAGTATACGAATGCTACAAGGATGCTCAGATGTTTAAAGCTTATCATTGCTTTTGTATTTGGTTTGGCCGTTTTGATGATCTATCAGGCTGCTTCAGGAAAAACAGAAAAGATTGGGTTCTGGCTAATGCTGGCGGTTCTGGGTGTGATCTTACTACCAATGGGATATTTTATAATTAAGGCGATGAAGGGGAAATAAATAAGAAGTGAGCAAAGGGTATTTAGAAAATAAATAAAAAAGGCTATGGCAAAAACAAATTAATACGCATGGATAATGTCGGAATTGTGGTAGAGTCTCTCGATGAGGCCATTGCTTTTTTCACTGAGCTTGGCCTGAACCTTGAAGGGCGGGCTACAATAGAAGGAGAATGGGCCGGGCGTGTCACCGGTCTGGGAAATCAGCATGTCGAGATTGCCATGATGGTCACGCCTGATGGCCACAGCCGGCAGAGATATCACGATTTCTGACTCCGTCTGTTGTAGCGGACCATCGCAACGCCCGGTAAACGCTCTGGGTTATTTACGCGCGATGTTCACTGTAGCGGACATCGATAAAACACTTGTCGGACTTCAAAAATGGGTGCGCAGCTCGTCGGAGAAGTGGTGAAGTATGAGGAATTGTATCGACTTTGTTACATACGCGGTCCTGAAGGAATTCTTATCGGGTTGGCAGAACAACTCACCGAAAATAGAAGTCCATTATGAAAAGCCCGACTGAATAATTATAATCAATTCATTTATATACAGTAATAATTCAAAGTCGATACAAAAAATACAATTTTTTCTTTCGGGTTGCAAACGCCCGACAAAGAAAAAGATATCATGTCGAGAATTGAGGTTGGAATAATCAGTTTCAAAAAACCAGGGGGTGGCACCCCCCCCCGGACTGTTTCCCCCACCTCAAAAGGAAAGGAGTGATATCGACGTATTTCAAGTGATCATCTCCATAATGATTTTCTGTTCCTTTTTTTCCCTTGTCCGGGCGGTTGCAAAACGCCCCTGACATAAGGTAACTGACTTTTAATCTCCACTATTTGCTAAAATAACCTTGCTCCTAAAGGAGAATTATTATCTTTACCGAGTAATTATCAAATGATAAGTAATGACTACTGACAGACTTCGAGAACTCCTTAAGAAGGCTTAAAAAGTGACCCCGCAGCGTATCGTCATTTTGAAGCTGTCGTCAATCTGAAAAATCATCCTGCTGTTGAAAACATCATCGAATACATCAAAATCAAACATCCCAATATTTCAATTGGAACCGTTTATAAAGTACTTGATTCATTTGTGGAGAATGGTTTATTGAAAAAAGTGAAAAGTGAAAATGACATCATGCGCTATGATGCCGTCTTGCATCATCATCACCATTTATACTGCGCGCAACAGACCAGATAGAGGATTTTGAAGATCCAAACCTGGACAAACTGATCAATGACTATTTCAGGAAAAAGAAAATAAAAAGTTTTAATATCAAAAACATCACACTCCAGATCACCGGAGAATTCAATAACAAATAAATTAACAATCTCATGGAAAATACTATAAAAGGAAAATGCCCCGTAATGCATGGAGCTAATACGGAGACAAACAATTCGGTTATGGACTGGTGGCCAAAAGCACTTAATTTGGACATACTTCACCAACAAGACACCAAAACCAATCCACTTGGGCAAGACTTCAATTATAAAGAAGAATTTAAAAAACTTGATTTAGAAGCCTTAAAAAAGATTTAAAATCATTGATGAAAGACAGTCAGGACTGGTGGCCTGCTGATTGGGGACATTATGGTGGTTTAATGATTCGTATGGCCTGGCACTCCGCAGGAACATATCGAGTTGCTGACGGTCGTGGAGGTAGTAATACCGGAAACCAACGCTTTGCGCCACTCAATAGCTGGCCTGATAATGCCAACTTAGATAAAGCGAGAAGATTATTGTGGCCACTGAAAAAGAAATATGGCAACAAGATCTCGTGGGCAGATTTATTTATCCTTGCGGGTAACATGGCCTACGAGTCCATGGGGTTCAAAACATTTGGCTTTGCAGGTGGACGAGAAGATATTTGGCATCCTGAAAAGACGTCAACTGGGGTTCAGAAAAGAATGGCTCAGGAAAATCAAGATACGCTGAGCATGGCGTCAGCGATTCACTTGAAAATCCTTTCGCCGCTGTTCAAATGGGCTTAATATATGTAAACCCAGAAGGCGTTGATGGAATTCCAAACCCATTGAAAACGGCTCAAGATGTGAGAACCACATTTAAACGAATGGCCATGAATGATGAAGAAACTGTTGCATTGACGGCAGGCGGTCATACAGTTGGTAAAACACATGGAAATGGAGATGCTTCAATATTAGGGGCTAATCCTGAAGGGGCTGATGTGCATGAACAAGGATTCGGATGGATGAATCCAACAAGAAAAGGAAATGCGGAGGATACCGTAACAAGCGGCCTCGAAGGTGCATGGACAACAACACCCGACAAATGGAATCACACCTATTTTCATTTATTGTTGAATCACGATTGGGAATCGAAAAAAAGTCCTGCCGGTGCATGGCTATACGAGCCTATAAACATTAAAGAGGAAGACAAACCATTTGATGCGCATATTCCGGGTGTGCGCCGAAATCCAATCATGACTGATGCTGATATGGGGATAAAAATGGATCCTGAATACAGAAAAATTGCAGAACGCTTTCACAAAGACCAAAAATATTTTGAAGACGTTTTCGCAAGAGCATGGTTTAAATTAACACATCGTGATTTAGGACCAAAAAGCCGGTATTTGGGTGCGGACGTTCCGCGAGAAGATTTAATCTGGCAAGACCCAATACCTTCCGTTGATTACAAGCTGTCAGATACTGAAATTGAAAGTTTAAAAGAAAAATTATTGAACAGTGGTTTGACACGAACTGAACTTATCAATACAGCATGGGATAGCGCAAGAACGTTCAGGTGTTCAGACTACAGAGGTGGTGCTAATGGCTCAAGAATACGACTTGCACCTCAAAAAGATTGGGAAGGTAACGAACCGAAACGCCTGGAAAAAGTATTGAATACACTTGCAGAAATTCAGGCAGGTCTATCTACGAAAGTCAGTATTGCAGATTTAATTGTATTGGGAGGTAGTGCCGCAATTGAAAAAGCAGCGCATGATGCAGGTGTAAATATCAAAGTACCTTTTCATGCAGGACGTGGAGATGCAACAGCAGAAATGACGGATGTGGAATCGTTCGAAGGATTAGAGCCCATACATGATGGCTATAGAAACTGGCTTAAAAAAGATTATGCCGTTAACCCCGAAGAACTTCTTTTAGACAGGACTCAACTTATGGGACTTACTGCGCCCGAAATGACTGTGTTGATCGGAGGCATGCGTGTGCTTGGAACAAATCAGGGAGGCACCAAACACGGTGTATTGACAGACAGAGAAGGACTATTAACCAACGACTTCTTTGTAAATCTCACAGACATGAAATACTCATGGAAACCGTCAGGCGAGAATCTTTATAACATTGTAGACAGAAAAACAGGACAAACAAAATGGACGGCTACTCGTGTTGATTTGGTGCTTGGTTCAAATTCAATATTACGTGCTTATTCAGAAGTGTATGCACAGGACGACAATAGAGAGAAGTTTGTAAAAGACTTTGTGAAGGCCTGGGTAAAAGTTATGAATGCAGACCGTTATGACTTGAAATAAATATGGAGGAAACAAAATAACTCGGCTGCTAAAATGGGTTTGGACTTCTTATGCTGGTTGGATGACGCATCATTTAATTTGCGCGTTCGAACAAGGTTGCCTGAAATGTTCATGACAGAGACAGTTTTCATGGAACTGTTGAATTCATTGTCCTGCAAGCCATCGGCAACTGTAAAGTTTTTAGTTGTTGCTGTTAATTCGAAATGCTTTTGCTAAGAGGGGGAGATTGAAGCCCCTCACTTAGCAAAAGCATTTCGAATTTCACCACTGACTCGTCCTAAAAAACTGATATAATTTATAGTAAATTTATCTTAATGCAGATATTAGCAGTAGAATTATATATTCAACGTATGACAACTTCTTCCGATTCCTTCTCCGGAGATTTGAGCATGAATACGGAATCTATTCGGTGTCCTAAGTGCAACGGCGAGATGGTGCAGGGGTTCATCTTCGACCGCGCGGACGGGGGCAATCGTCGTGTCAGTAATTGGGTTGAGGGAGCACCGGAAAAGGCTTTCTGGACTGTTACGAAAGTATCAAAGGAAAAGTGCGTTCCAGTGGGTACCTTCCGTTGTTCGGTGTGCGGCTTTCTGGAATCCTATGCGCGCCCGGAATTTGCTGCCAATTGACCAGGATTGCATAAGAGAGACCTCACCAACTATAACAGACATGAATATGACAATAAGCAAAATATTACTTTTAAGTTGTTTGACAATTTTTGCTTCCTGCAGCGTACAAGAAAAAACAAACACAACTAAAGACCCAAATACTTCCAAACCAAGTCCAACAGTAATTAGAAACTTTAAGGCAGTTGCATTGGCACCCGATTTTGACACTACCTTGATCAGTCAATATATCCGAAGTATTTTTCAGGATTCGAAAGGGGATTTATGGTTTGGCACCATAGCAGAAGGCGTAGTGAGGTATGATGTAAAAACGTTGACCTACTTTTCCAATTCGGATGGTTTTAAGAGCAACTCAGTTTTTGCCATTAATGAAGATAAAAATGGTAATCTCTGGTTTGGAACTGACCAGGGCGTATATAAATACGATGGAAAAACATTTAGAAATTATAATCAAAAGGATGGACTAAATCATATTGAGACAAGTCGAAAAAGTATTCTTGTTGACAAATCCGGTACAATTTGGGTAGGCACACATGGCGGCGTTTTCCGCTATGACCCATCTGCAGATAGCAATGGGGAGCAATGCTTCTCCCTATTCCCATTACTCACGTCCATAGATATTGCAGGCATCTTTGAAGACAAAAATGGAAATATTTGGTTTGCTTCTTCTGATAAAGGTGTCTTTCGGTATGATGGAAAGACGGTTGTAAACTTCAATGAAAAAGAAGGCTTGAGTGAGAACTATGCAGGTGGTATTGCACAAGACCAAATAGGCAATATGTGGTTTACAATGAAAAACGGTATTTGCAAATTTGACGGTAAACATTTTACAGAATACACTCCCAAAGACGGTTTAGGCGGAACAGACTTTTGGGGAATAATTATAGACCAGTCAGGTATTGTTTGGGTTACTGCCCGAGGCAGTACAACAAGATTTGACCCTTCCATTTCAAATTCAAAAGCATTTACCGTTTTTACAGAAAAGGACGGAATTAACTGTTGTGTTCAAAGTATGTATCAGGACAAGTCAGGAAATATATGGTGGGGTGCAAGTAGTGGACTCTTTCGATTTGATGGCAAACGATTTTACCAAGTTAAACAGAAGGGGCCTTGGTCGTAATTACAAAATTAGTCTGCTAACTCAAACTAAATTGGGTGGTTTCCAGCAACCGCTCTTTTTTGTGTCCGTATTTAATATTAATCGGATAATGCAAAAAAATCATAAGTTTGAATCTTATGACTTCTATATCTACCGCAAAATTACAGCTGCTATTTAAAACAATTGTAAGTGTGTTTATGATTGTGTCATTTGCCAGGCCCGTAAGTGGTCAAGGTGTTTCAATAAATACTTCGGGTACTCCCGCCAATCTTTCGTCCATGCTCGATGTGTCTTCAACCACGACGGGTGTGCTCATACCACGCATGACGAGCGCCCAGAAGAACAGTATTGCCACACCGGCCACCGGACTACTGATGTACCAAACAGATGCACCCTCAGGGTTTTACCAATATAATGGAAGCCACTGGTTGGCGTTGCTGGCAGATAGCTCTATAGCGGGTGGAGATCTTACTGGTAAACTTCCTAACCTTACCATCGCAGCAATTTCCACAGCCGGGAATCACGCTGTCGCTGCTATTAATGCCGGCTCATCTGTTATTAATCCCGCCAAACTGGGATCCGGAATACCATCTGCAGCTAAATTCCTTCGCGGCGATGGTACCTGGAATACGGCAAATGCCCCTTATGCCATTTCTATGGGCAGTGGTAGTTCGCGGATCGGGCTTACGACTTCTGCTAGTGGAGTTAGCGATTCTGTTGCCTTAATCGGATTTCAGGCAGCTGTGAATAAGATGGTGAATATCAATGGTGGTTCATATATAGACCCCAGCGGTACCTTCCCTATGGTAGCAGTGCCAGTGCCGATAAATGGTACTGTAACTTCTTTTTCATTCTTCTTCCGCATTACCACACCGACCATCCAGTTCTTTTCTGGCACGCATACTTTCCACGCACAGCTTTATTACATCGCCCCACCCCTTTATAACCTTATAGGCGCAGAACAATTTTTCCCTGTTACAGGTGCCACAGTAAGCATCAATCTGACCACCGCTACAGGAGGGATAGGTATAATGGGGGAAACATTAACCGCAAATATATCAGGGCTGTCTTTTCCACTTACGGCAGGCAGCAGGCTGGTCGTGCTGGTAAATTATGATGTGAATATCCCGCCATCGCCACTGCAGACACTAAGCGGTAATGTGACTGCAAGTGTGGGGATGCAATAAGAAAAATGAGACACATGGAACAGTTGTAATATCAGGAATATATTATGGATTGAAAATGATTTTTTCTACCTATTCAAAAGAACAGAATTAAACTTTTACATCACTTATAAAATAGCAAGAACTCTATGACCATCAATGGAATGCGTCGATGCATCTCAATAATCATCTCCATATGATTTCATGGTCTTTTTTTCTCTTGTCCGGGCGGTTGCAAAACGCCCCGACAAGAGAAAAAATCATACTGTATCGGTAATACCAAATATTGGTATCTTTAGGTAAAATAAAGAAATCATGGCAAAGAATACATCGGTAACATTAGGTGAGCATTTCGAGCAAATCATAGAACAAAGTATTGAATCCGGAAGATACGCCTCTGCAAGTGAAGTCATCAGAGAAGGACTCAGGCTTGTTGATGAGCGAGAACAAAAAATTAAAATATTAAAAGAAGCAATTGAAGCAGGAGAAAGAAGTGGCTATGTTAAAAACTTTGATCCACTAGAGCATCTGGATAAACTGAATAAGAAATTCAAAAAATGAAATTTAGGTATGAAATAAGTAAACTTGCTCTATCAGATTTAGACACTATTTGGCATTACACAGCTGAACAATGGTCTAAACAACAAGCCAGCAAGTATTATAAGCAAATATTTCAGGCCATTAATGATATTTGTTCCAAACCTGAAATCGGAAAGACCATAAATGAGATTAAAGAAGGTCAAAGAATGATGAATGTAAAGTCACATATGATTGTCTATAAAATAGGAAATAAAAAGATTTTAATTGACCGGATTTTACATCAAAGAATGGATTTAGAAGCACAACTAAATGAATGAAAATACTGTGCATAATCCATTAGGCGGCCCTGCCAGTTTGTAGTTTACGTTTCAAATTGCATTAGTTTACGCATCATTGTGAAGCGTATCAATTTCCCGACATTTCTGCCCAAAGAAAAAACAAAAATGAAAAATATTCTCCTCCTTCTATTCCTTATTCTCCATTTACTTTTTGCAGTTAAAGGCCATGCGCAAAATCATGTGCTGGATAGTATGATGATTCTCTTAAAAACACAACAGGAGGATTCGAATAAAGTGAATACACTGAATGAAATCAGCTGGGAAACTATAAATATCGGCAACTATGATTTAGCCTTAAAATATGCTAATGATGGATTGGCGTTGGCTGACAAAATACATTATGATCTAGGGGCTGCAGACTCGTACAGCAGACTCGGACGCACGTATGAACGAAAAGGCGACTTCACCGAAGCCTTAAAAAATCATTTTGCCTCTTTAAAATTGAAAGAAAAACTCGGCAATAAACAAGGCATTGCAAATTCCTATACAGGTATTGGGAATATTTATTTTAGCCAGGGTAATTATGCGGAAGCCTTAAAAAATTATTCTGCTTCTTTAAAGCTAAATGAGGAATTGGGAAATAAGGAAGGCATTTCATATTCGTACACCGGTATTGGTCTTGTATATATGCGTCAGGGCAATAGTCCGGAAGCTTTGAAAAATCTTTTGGCTACATTAAATATTGCGGAAGAGATGGGGAATAAATCCGCAATGGCCATGTCGTACAATAATATGGGCATGGTGTATGATATGCAAGGCAATTCTTCAGAAGCTTTAAAAAACTATACGGCTTCATTAAACATTGAGGAAGCCCGGGGCAATAAGGTGGGAATGGGAGGTGCCTATAATAATATCGGAACCGTATATTTTAACCAGGGCAATTATCCCGAGGCATTGAAAAATCATTTGGCTTCCTTAAAAATAAAGGAGGAATTGGGCAACAAAGATGGCATTGCCAGCTCTTATAATAATCTTGGCGGTGTTTATGCCAAACAAGGCAATTACGCTGAAGCCCTGAAAAGTTATTCTGCAGCCCTGAAATTAAATGAAGAATTAGGGAATCAGGCCGGTATAGCAGAGGTCAATAGCAATATGGGTATGTTGAATTTCGCACTTAAAAAATATGATGCTGCATCTACCTATCTGACTACTTCTCTACGTCTGGCTAAGGAGATTGGAGAGAAAGAGATTATCCGGACCAATTATGAAGGCTTGTCAAAAGTAGATAGCGCCACGCATAACTGGCAAAGTGCATATCTCAATCACAAAATGTATCTGGTGTACAGGGACAGCTTAATCAATGAAGATTTTACCAAAAAAACGGTGCAGGCTGAAATGAACTATGCGTTTGATAAAAAGGAGGAGGCCACGAAAGCAGAACAGGAGAAAAAAGATGCAGTAGCTACTCAGGAACTTGCACGTCAGAAATTAGTCAGGAATAGTTTTATGGGCGGCTTTGCCACCGTGTTACTTTTTTCAATCGTAGTGTATCGTCAACGAAATAAAGTAAAAAAGGCAAAGGAAAGAAGTGATGAATTGCTGCTCAATATCCTCCCTTCGGAAGTGGCTGAAGAGTTAAAAGAGACAGGCGCTGCAAAGGCGAAGAGCTTTGATATGGTCACTGTTTTGTTTACAGACTTCAAAGGGTTCACGCAGATTAGTGAGCAGCTCAGTGCGCAGGCTTTGGTCGCTGAAATTAATTATTGTTTCAGTGCGTTTGATAACATCATACATAAATATGGTATTGAAAAGATAAAGACCATTGGCGATTCGTATATGTGTGCAGGTGGCCTACCTGCTGCTAATCATACACATCCGGAAGATGTGGTGAAAGCCGCAATTGAAATCCGGGATTTTATGCTTGAGCATAAAAAGCAAAAGGAATCGGAAGGCGCTATTGCTTTTGAAATCAGAATTGGAATCCATACAGGTCCTGTGGTGGCAGGCATCGTAGGAATTAAAAAGTTTGCTTATGATATTTGGGGAAACACTGTAAACTTAGCTTCGCGCATGGAAAGCAGTGGCGAAGCTGGTAAAATAAACATCAGCGAGAGCACCTATGAGTTGGTCAAATCAAAATTCAGTTGTGAGCACAGAGGGAAAATAACAGTTAAGAATACCGGAGAGGTTGATATGTATTTTGTGGAGGTGTGAAAGTGCGGAACAAGCACAGATCATAAATTACTTTGGTGAAACAGGCGAGACTTACAAAATGGACACTTTAATAGTTCCACTCCATCTCTCTCCCAACATAATCCCTACCTTGCACCATGCGCATTTTTGGATTGATTGAGTTGGCCAGGTTTGGTAAGATGCCATCCGCGGAGCGATTAACTAAAATCAAACGATCGCCCAATTTCAGGGACGGGGCTTTTCAAAATCAAAGTGTCACACCTACTTTCACCGGAGGGGCAACATATCCAAAGGTGATGAAGCAGGTTCTTTTCGGTCGCCCTGAGCGCTCCAAACCAAATGATGTTATTCCATCCTTGAAAACTGATCTTCTAAGTTTGGGATCCGATGAAAATTGTCTGGTGTGGTTTGGTCACTCATCTTATTTCATGCAAATAGATGGCTTACGTTTTCTGGTGGATCCGGTCTTTAGCGGATCGGCTTCTCCGTTTTCATCAATGGCCAGGGCTTTCAATGGAACAGACAGATATACAACTGAAGATTTGCCTGCAATCGATTACTTGCTGATCACGCACGATCACTATGATCATCTGGACTACAGGACCATTCGTCAACTCATACCAAAAGTCGGCACCGTCATCACCGGTCTTGGAACAGGTGAGCATCTTGAATATTGGGGATATGATCCTGCGCGAATCATTGAGAAAGACTGGTACGAGCATATTGATCTGCAACCCGGTTTTTCAGTTGATACCATTCCAGGAAGACATTTTTCAGGTCGGTGGTTTAAACGCAATCAGGCGCTTTGGACTTCATTTGTGCTTCAAACTCCAACACAAAAAATTTTTATCGGAGGCGATAGCGGTTATGATAAACACTTCGCAGAAACCGGTAACACCTTTGGTGGATTCGATCTGGCGATTCTTGAAAACGGACAATACAATCCGTACTGGAAAAACATACACCTGATGCCCGATGAAATATTGCAGGCTGCCTTAGATCTGAAAGCCAAACGAATATTTCCCGTTCACAATTCCAAATTTGCATTGGGTAATCACGACTGGGATGAACCCCTGAAACTGATAACTGAAAATAACAAAAAAGAAAATCTGAACATCATCACACCGATGATCGGTGAAAAAGTAAACTTAGATGATCACGGTCAGGTGTTTTCGGAGTGGTGGAAGGGAGTGAAGTGAGATGGCTTTTTTTCTCTTGCCCGGGCGGTTGCAAAACGCCCCGACAAGAGAAAAAAAGATATCATGTATTTGAGAATTCAAGTAGTAATGATCAGTTTCCTTAAGTCGGGGCGTTTTGCAACCGCCCGGATTTTTTGACACCGACTTTTTTCATTCCAAATCCCAACTTAAATGAACTATACAGTGGGCAGAGTATAAAAATATGGAATAGCGAATATCGAAGTGAGAGGTAGAACATAGAACAGCAATGTGAAAGTAGAAGTTGGGAGTATTACCGACTTTTACTTTTTCCACTTCCACTTCCACTTCCACTTCTGATTTCGATATTCACTATTCACTATTCAAGTTACCGACGTTTAGCAAATGGCATTTAAAGGTGACGTTTGAAAAACTAACCAAATTCAATATCTTCACTTCAAACCTACCCAAATGACTCGACTGCTCTCGATCCTGTTTTGTTGCATAATTGTTATTTCTCTTTCTATGCTCCACTTTGACAAAAAGGAAGTTGAAAAAGAATGTGATGGAAATCCCGAGGCATCACCGGTAACTGATTTGACGATCAATTCTGCAATGACATTTTCCAATGTTCTTGTCAATTATTCTAACATTGGTATAGGCACTCAGGCCGGTGCGATCAACTGTCTTGTGGTCAGCCGGACTGATTCAAACCTGGTACTGGCCGGTGCACAAAATGGAGGCGTATGGATATCGCATAATGCCGCCCGCTCGTGGAAGCCGGTCAATGATACTGCACGATCACTGGGGGTTACATCCATTGCTCAAAATTTCTTCAGGCCGAACGAATTCTATTACAGCACCGGGGTGATTATTAAGGAGCATGGTAAATTGCTTTTTGATATTTATCGTTCTGTTGATTATGGTCAGACATTTTCACTCGTCAATCCTATTGCATTTCAAGGTTTTGGAAAAGTGGAGAAAATCCTTCCCTCCCCCATCGATTCAAATACATTGTATGTATCGCATAACCAATTTTTATTTACTGACGGCTACGTGTATCGCACTGCTGATGATTGTCATACGTTTGAATTGATATTTCAATCAGATGACGGCATTGCTGATATGATTTTACTTCCGGACGGCACTCTGGAAATCGGAACAAAACATTCTGTCTGGAGATCCGTCACAGGTGACCCGGGCTCATTTGTGGAGACAACGGGTATTGACTCAACAGGATATGATACACACCTTGCCTACTGTGCATCACAACCTGACATTCAGTATTGTTCGGTTAATCATTATGGCAGTTATAACTACTATAAAAGTATCGACACCGGTCAGACATGGACCTACCTCTCTACCTTAAACCAAGGTCGTGTATTGTCCGTAAAGCCGGATGATCCTGATTTTATCCTTGCAGGTACGACAACACCGAGAGCCAGTGTAGACGGTGGACTTACATGGGAGCAAATCATTGCAGGACATGACCTCCGCAGTTTCAATTATGATCCGCATCGTCCCGGAAAAGTTTATGTGACCAGTGATTTTGGCGTGGCGACTATTGAAGTGGCTCCCTTTACTGCACTTTCGTTTAATAAAGAATATCGCCGTGATACTTTATTGTACTCGCAGGAAGAGTACTATGGAGATCATGGGGCTACCGGAATACAAACCTTTCAGGGTTACCAGGATCTTGGTTGTCGATACATCCGGAATCTGACGCAATCATATTCTGTGATATCAGGCGATGGAACCTACACATGGATCAGTAAACAAAATCCGGACCTGGGGTATTTCAGTGATAATGATGGTGACATCTATCGTATAGATCACCTGACCACAAATCAGGGCCGTACACAAATCTTAAATCAGCTTGACGCGGATCATAACGGTCATGTAGACGATCAAACGCAGTTCATTACTCCGTTTGTGATGAACAATGCAGATGATAAACAATTGTATTTTCTGACGCTTCATTGGTTGTGGCGATCAACAGACCGTGGTAACAACTGGATACAGGTTTCTCATCATACCGGAAATAAATTTGGTGATGGGACCATTGCCTGTACCCATAAACTGAATCCTATCGTTTATTGGACGAATAGTGATTCAATTTTTGCCTTTACCAATGCAGCTACAGCGGCCCCGTTGTCAGAGCTTAGCCGACCTGCTCCATTTGATGCGGGACGCAGCTATAATGATCCTGATCGTGATTCGGCCTTGTATTTAATCAATCGGTCTTTCCCATCGAAAATCAGTTATTGCGCAAATCTTTTTGATCCCACTTCCATCTGGACAACGATCCCTGTGACCATGTTGCCAAACGTAACGATACAGTGTATGGCTGTATATCCGGGAAATGATCAGATCATTTTGGTTGGATCAAAAGAAGGTGGTCTATATGTGACAATGGACAGAGGCTTGACATGGACAAAAGAAGCCGATATGCCCAATGTGCAGATCACGGAGATTAAGATCCGTGAATCAGATAAAAAGGTTTTCATATTCACATATGGAAGAGGGACATGGACAGCTGATTTTGAAACATCGACTTCCATTCCACCATCGCAATCATTTTCGGATGGCACAATTTATCCAAATCCCTTTCAAGATCAACTGACCATTGAATTTGACCATGAGGTCAATGGGGTTGTTGAAATCTGCGATATGCAGGGCAAGCTGTGTTTGAAAAAACCTGTTTCAGGCAAACAAATAAAAGTCGGAACTGAGGATCTTATGCCTGGATTTTATTTGATTAGATTATTTGAAGGGAATAAGGTTATTTACCAGGGAAAGGGTATTCGAATTGCAACGTAATACCGACTGCTATCCCGTTTTTTGTGATTTCATTATGGCAACATCGGTATGGCCAGTTTGTAATGTTCAGCAACCAAGTGAATCAGGAGATTGATTTTTTGAATTTTACCCATTGCGACCAATACATAACCTGGATCAAATAATGTAAAATATTTTGAGGCAGAAACTGTATGAATCATTCAAATTAATAGGAAATTAAAAGTTGGTTGTTTCACGATCTGGCAGTATCAGCAACTTTTTGGCGACAGAGTTAACAACAACCGACAGTAGCATTTTAAACCTTCAACCAATTTACAAAAGTCAAAATGAACCCAGGTACAAAAAAAATTCTCAAATGGACAGGGATTGTTTTCGGTTCACTTGTTATCATTGCAGTTGCTTTCGGACTATACCAGACGAAAGTTCTTAATTTCAATATTAAATAAAACCAAGCCGTGGTTCGGGATTATGGTTATGAAAACTCACCAGTAGCAATACCCGAACGCAGGGGGTAGTGCTTTGACAATACCGCAATCGCCAACTATGCAACATGAAGATGTTAAATGAAAAGAATAATGAAAGTATAAAAATCAGCATATGTTAAAACAATTCTCTCAAGAAACTGAAAAAACCCGTTTTGAAACCTTTGTTGATGCCATCCTGGCCATCATTATGACTATACTGGTACTGGAATTTAGCGTACCCGAAGATGCCTTTTCTTCCGACGGCAATATCAAATCGTATTTGGTTCACCTTGTACCATCATTTGTAAGCTACTTCATCACCTTTTCCACCATCGTTGTATTATGGATGGATCATCACAATCTCTTCCGTCTTTTAAAAAATGTGGATATACCCTTAGTGTTTTTGAATTTTCTATTCATTCTTTTCTTATCGGCCACACCTTTTACCACATCCCTTGCAGGAAGAAATTTTGAAAGTCCCTATGCCATAACTATTGTAGCTGTAAATTATGTACTGATGAACCTGGCCTTCTCTTCCATCTGGGTATATGTAATGAAAAATAAAATGATACCCGAAGAAATACTTCATCAACTGTCCACAAAACGAGAAAACATAATCATTTTTGCCGGCATATTGCTTCAATTGGCCAGCATACCCCTTGCCTATGTCAGTACGTATATCTCCTTTATCCTGTTCATTGTTGTCCTCATTCTTCATATCATAAGATTATGGCGTCATTAGTCGCAGCAATACACTTCTTACAACTCCTTATCGAAATCTTAAAACAACATGAGGCGGGGGGGGGGCGTCCGCTTACGAAGAGACAAAAATTTCCTGTAAATCCGACAACAATGCACCCAACCAAGGGGATGCACGCAACACATCACATCACTATTTAAAATTCTTAAAAACTATCAGCAGCTTGGCTTTACCGAAGTGATGCGAATGGACTTTCCATTTCCGTGGATACAAATTTCTGATGGGGCATTATTGATTATGCTCCGTAAAGACAATAAACCATATATCGCTCTGACTTACTATGCAAAAGATTTGGAGACCGTTGTAGCAAATTTAAAGCAAGAAGATATTTCAATAAAACCATTGCCAACGCCCGACAAACTGGTTCAGCGATTCCTTATTACAACCGACGAGGGATATAATATTTCTTTAGTCACATATTTTGATGGGTTTGCACAACCAGGCGGGACAACAATGCTGACAATGCAGCCAGAGGACTTTAAGAATCCAGCCAAATATGAAAACAAAATCTGTGGGATTTTTAAAAAGGATTGTGCTGCATTTGAAATATCCAAAAGTAGCAGGAAAGTATAAAATATATTTGAACTTCTACCTTTGAGTACATATCTTGAAGAAATTTTCGGATTTACAATATTTGAATTTAGTAGTTGCAGCAAAAATACTTACCCGTGAGGGTTTAAAATCGAACTTATTATCTTAATTCATACACCTAAACTTTAATCAATTCAAACCATTATGTTACTTAAAAACCAACTGTCGTACGCGACAAAATTTATTGTCCTTTGCCTGATTACCATGACAGGTGCATTACACGCCCAGACTCAAACCTGGTCAGAAGATATGACAGCTTCCCTGGCTGAGGTCGGCTGGATAGAGCAGGCGAATGACGGCATTATCATTGCCGCCGGAGCTAAAGGCCTCATGGGCCTTGATAATAACACCGGAAAGCAAGTCTGGATGAATAAAGAACTGAAAGGCGTCATCAAGGAGACCTATCAGAATATCGATGGCCTTCCACTATTCTATGCTGAATACAGCCCGATCGTAGGTAAGACCCGCGGAATTATCATTCATTCCAGCACAGGAGATGTACTCTATGATACGAAAGATGACAACTACCGTATCAAGACCTATCATCTGCTTCCGGATCAGGCGATGATTCTTTTGAAATCACAAAGGATAACACTCAACTCCTGATGAGTTTCAGCCTTCATACAATGACCAAAACCTGGGTGACCGATCTGGGTGTGATAAAAGGATTGATATCCAAACTTGGAAATTCGACTACCAGAACAAGCTTTATCGATCAGGGACCTATGTTCACTAAGAACGGTGACATTATTGTCGGTGTGAATGAGATGGCCTATGCCATTGATGCTAACAATGGTCAAATCAAATGGAAGTATGAAGCCGAAAAGAAACTACAGGCCCTCGTGTATTCACCTCAAAGCAATAGTCTGTATATGGGCGTGAAAAGAGTAATAAACTTATCGTTTTAGATCCGGCGACCGGAAAGGATATTACACCGGGAAAACTAAAACTGAAAGGTAGTCTGCTTGATATCACTTCTGATGACAGAAACAATATCGTCCTTGTCGAAACAGAAGGCTTCAACCTTATCGATCCGAAGACAAGCGATTTCCTCTGGAACAAGAGTTATAAGATTGAATACCTTGATGAAGTCATTCCGTTTGAAAAAGGCTACATCGCTGTTGCAAAAGATGAGAAGGATGGGTCGATATCCTATGTGGATAGCAATGGAAAGAAGATATGGGATTCCAAAGTCAAGGGCTATACTTATTATGCGACTACTACACCAAAGGGCGTCCTTTATATTTCGACAGAACGTTCGAATATCCTGAGCTATAGCGATGGCAAGGATGTCTGGGACAAGGATGTCAAATTCAAGAGTATCCCTGCAGTGACATATGATGAAGCAGAAAAAAAAGTCATCCTGTTTGAAAGTGGAACAGGCTATAAGTTCGACCTTGCTACCGGCGTGATGACCGTGTTCGCAGAGGATATCAAACTGGAGAACGTGACGAGAAAGACCCCACTCCAGGCAGAATACCGTCCCAGCGGATACTTGCTCTTTACGGATCAGCATATTTCGCTGCTTGATAAAAAGGGCAAACTGGTTCACTCTAAGGATTACCCTCAGCTTACGTCAACTAACCTTATGGGCCTGGCTCAATTTGGTGCCGACATAGCCGGAGTCAATATAGATATAGCAGGTTCAATGGAAAACATGAAACAACTCGACAGGCTATCGAAAGGAGCGTATCGAAATAGCAATGCTGCGAGTGAGGGAACATCAAAGACCCAGGTGCTGGCAGGTGCTTATTACGGAGGAACTCCGCTTTTCGAAGTGACAATGACACGTTATTCCAATTCAAGGAACGCTCGTGACCACAAGTTCATACTGACCAAGGATGGGGAGTCCAAACGCGCTATCATGATGGTCAATAAAGACACCGGAAAGGTGGATAAGAAGATCAATGTTGTGGATTTGACTCCGCAGTATATTGTTGATGAAGTAGATACAAGAGTTTTTCTATGTGAGCGAAATAAGACGATCACTTGCTATGATATGAAATAACAAGGATCTTGGAATGATTGAATCGGCCTTCCTGCATATGAAGGCCGATTCTTTTTAGATACGAAAGTGAGCATGAGTCTCGGACTTGAAATTCGTGGAGTTGGTTTTCTACCTAAGTTTAAGTCTCTGACTTAAATCCTATATTTTTCACGTCTCCTGACTGGAAATTTTCTTAACTTCCATTATAAATACTTTACTGATAAATACTTCACCGAAGTTGGGACTTGAAACAAGGATCGGTTACATGAAGGTTTTAACCGTTCACGTCTGGAGACGTGTAGCATATAGGATTCAAGTCAGAGACTTGAACCAACGATTGTTCATATGCGGACTTGAACCAACAATGGGAAGTGTGTTTTTGGCACAAAAAAAAATCGCAGTTGGTTTAAGTCTCTGACTTAAATTCGAAGTTGGTTTAAGTCTCTGACTTAAACCTGATATTTTCCACGTCTCCTGACGTGAAATTTTCTTAACTTCCATTATAAATACTTGACTGATATAAATACTTCACCGAAGTTGGGACTTGAAACAAGGATCGGTTACATGAAGGTTTTAATCGTTCACGTCAGGAGACGTGTAAAATATAGGATTCAAGTCAGAGACTTGAACCAACGATTGTTCATATGCGGACTTGAAACAACGATGGGAAATGTGTTATTGGCGAAAAAAAAAATCGCAGTTGGTTTAAGTCTCTGACTTAAATCCCATATCCCCGGCCGGTTTACCCTTTTCACGTCTCCGTTTATTATGTTTTTACACCATTCTTCTATTTCTGATTGGCTCATCAGTTGATATCAATTTTACTATCTTACTAAAAAAAAGTATGAAAGCCCTTATTCTTATACCATTCCTGCTTTTTGCTCAAATGCATTTTCCAACCTGTTTTTGCAATAACTTCCGAAGGCGATTTGTTTTCACTTGATTTATCTAATTGCAACTCCCTCTTGTCAGTTCAACGGGTCATACCTTTGTGGACATTGCCTTTACACCGGATGGACGTCTCTGGGGAGTAGAGGAAAGTGATCTTTATCAGATAGACACTGTCACCGGGGCTTCTATACTAATAGGCAATATAGGCTTGACATCCCCGTCCTCATCCTTAGTCGGGTTAAACGATACTATATTGTTGACAGAATCCGGACTAAAGCTTTATGGAATAAATATCTCTAATCCAACTGCTTTTTATATTGATACTATAGGGTTTGCAGCATCGGGTGATCTCACATGGTATGACGATGATCTTTATATGATGGCTCCTGACCAACTAATAAAAATCACGTTGAATAATACCAATACTGCCATTCTTGATGTTACAGCTATCAACAATTTGAGTAATCCAATACCTGATTGTTTCGGAGCCGTCACAGCAGCATTTGCCGGTGATTACAATTCCATCATTGGTTTTTCCGGAACGGATGCCCTTAAGATTTGTCAATTAGATGGCACGTACAAAACAATTTGTCCATCATTGGTAGCAGATATAATTTATGGAGGCGCTTCATTACGCTTGCCCACACAACAACCACCGCCAACAACCTGTTCATCCCCATCTTCAGTGGCGAATGTCATTTCGAACAATACCGGAATCGAAATTATTCCGAACCCTGTCAGCAGATACGGACAAGTCCATGTCAAAATAAATGGTATAATCTTAAGACCCTACACCATAAAGATTATAAGCATACAAGGTCAACTATTATACGCTACAAACGAGCGATCATCTACAAATGAATTTGATCTGGATTTGAATAAACTAAATCTGACAAATGCGTTATTCGTTTTGGAAGTGAGTAATTCTTCACAACAATTTCATTCATTGATCGCCATTGAATAAATATTGATGTATGTGGTCATGGATTGGTTTAGAACTTGCTTGTAATTTGACATTTCCTGAAAAAGAAATAATTAAATAAATTTGAATGTGCTTAACAGAAAAATTACAATAAAATAGTATACTAAAAATGAAAAGGACAATCGTCAATCCCATCATTGAAGACATTGTAACATCTATTCAGACTGCTGAAGAATCCGGCGGAAAAATAACTGAAGCTGAAATCACGCTAATGCCGGGAGGAGGAAACCCATTGCATTACCACAAGACCTACTCGAAACCTTTACGGCCATAGAAGGACAGCTAGGTAAGTCAGGAAGAAACAATCAGGATATTAAACC
>JADKGY010000003.1 GCA_016722045.1 Candidatus Opimibacter skivensis
TGTACAGATCCGCATAGCCAGACAGAAGATCAATGAATTGATGCCGGATCTGATCATCATGGATATACAGATGCCGAAGCTTACGGTTTGACGATGTATTGTCCGCATTGAACAATCCACAGGTGGAGGTCATATTTGGTAACCGCGTCAATGCTTATGCGCTGCGGGCTTTCAATATAGTGCTGTAGATTATTTATTAAAGCCTATTGATGAAGAGCATTTTCAAAGGGCCATGGAAAAGGCGATAGAGCGCATTCGTCAAAAGAATGCCAATAATCATTTCGAGACTTTACTCTACAATATTCAAAAGGTAAGAAATAGTGAGGACATGAAGATCTGTATCCCGGATTCAAAAGGATTCAAGGTAATACGTGTTGCAGATATTCTGTATTGTGAAGCCGATAGTTGTTACACGATTATTCATTTCCTGCAAGCAAAAACCAGTCTTGTATCTTCCAGGACTTTAGCAGAGTATGATGCATTGCTTGATCCCGATCACTTTTTCAGGATACATCGTTCGTATATCGTCAACATTCATCACATCAAAGAATACGAAAGGGGAGGGGGTGCTGTTGTAATGTGAAGATGATAAGATCTGAAGTGAGTCGAGAAAGAAGGAGAATTTATGGAGAAGATGAAAGGGTTGTATGGCTCTTAGAAAGGCAGTAAAGGCAGAAAGGGCAGAAAGGGCAGAAAGGGCAGAAAAGGCAGAAAGGGCAGAAAGGTATTGATAGACAGAAGAAAAGCAGAAGAGAGAATAAGGACGCGGATTAAGTAAGAAAAATTGGGATCAATTTTGACTTGCGACGATTCTCTATAGAGATATTAATTAGAACGAAAATTTGAGGTATTAGCGATTTTTATTTAGCATAACTAACAGATTTTCCTTTCAATTTTTCCTTCTCACTTTCCTTGAAATTCGAACTTAAAATTTGACTCAGAATTCGCACTTTTAATTTCCCAAATCTATCCAGATAAATATTTCATTGCTTACTAGGTCTTTGTCTTCGTAGCAACTCACCATAGCTTTTTGTATTCCAAGCAACTCCCCCCATCCCCTCTCTTTTGCAGTACACATAGTAGCAGAAACTCTCATTCTCAATGTGAGAGGGGAGTTATAGCAGATTTGCTTAGGATAATCTTATCACCCTCTCTCAATGATAATTTATATGGAAAGCATAATCATTTTCGTAAGAGAGGGAAGGGGTGAGTTCCCGAAAGACTTTCATCGTTTCTCTACGGTTTTATTCTCATGCTCCCCTTGCACGCATCTCCGCCTTCTTCAACCCCATCTGAACCAGGCCTGTAAAAGTTTTATCCGGTCTTCAGTAAGTTCAGTTTGAGATAAAGCATCGTACATCCGTTGGATACCCTATCCGGTGAGGCCGGGTATTTTAATTGCAATTCGGCATCACAAAAATGTGATCCTTATACGTTGAGTTATTTTAAAGTTTTTGAGGAAAGTGAATCATCAGCATAAGCTTCCGGATTTTCTTACACAAGGCATTCAGTGTCGAATTCGCCTTCTTGAATCCCCGTGCGGCTTCGTCATTCATATCTGGCTTGAGTCTGGGCGAACATGTACAAGACATGATCAGAAGAGTGATATTAACATTGATTTCATTTGTAGAGTAATTTTTTGTTAAAATAGAATAAGTGAGTTTTTACAACCTGATCACCTTCCCTATTTGCGATTCACCATTTGAATTAGAAATGATGAAATAGTATAATCTACGTTCAGTCAATTCATAATCAAAGGATATATTCGAAGAAGACAATAGCCGTCTGCTGATCATCCGCCCTGCAGCATCATGAGATCATGGTGCAGGAAAAGTATTCTTCAGATTCCTTCAAAAATGTACAATTCCATTGTTGGATTCGGAGAATATCATTCCTTGTTTTGTGCTGGATCGATTATAGCAGTTGTTGAACACAATCCGGGCATATGGCATCAGCCAAATTATTCGTTTAGTGATCCACGATTTCAATGTATCAATTCGCAGGGTAAGTTGTAGCACAGCACCTACTTCGGACGGGACACTGATGCCGAGCACAGGCCATTTTTTAAAATGTCTCTTCTCAGCATTTTGCACACTGACGCCCATGCTGTCGATATAATTGAAAATATAAGTAGTGTCAAATATGATTCTTTCGATATTCCTGATAAGTACATTTCAAATTATTAAGGAAAGTCGTATCCTCAAACAAACGAAGATACCAGCCACATGAATAGTTGTCAGTAGGACAATCATTGATATGATGGGCCCATCCGGATCCATCCAGTGCACTGAAGATGTCACAGCCGTACATATTTTTCCAGGCCCAATCAAAATCCCATATTGGTCCTGCTTTCAATTTGCCACCTTTGGAGTTCCTGTCTTTAAAGAAAAACACACTCTTTTTAAATCCATCATTATTTCGCGCAAGTTCATTGAGCAGAAAATAATCAATGAAAGATTTTTCATCAAGGTATTTTCTATATCCGATATCAGGATCTGTAAAATCCGAACTATACAATGCGGTTTCAAGACTGTCGACATATGACGCGATGTATATTTTCTGCTCAGCTGTGATGACATCCGGTTTCGGATATTCATAAACAAAATGGACATCGAAACCCGGGTGATCGATAGGAGAGTAGTTCGATTGAAAACTTGTTGACGGGTCCCAATAATTCTGTTGCAATATATATCCGCCGGTGAGTTTGTCGCCTGATATATCAGATGTATCCAGCTTTGCGATATCCACCCGGTTTTTATCGCGTTTGATTTTTTCTCCAAAAACATAAATGCCTTTATACATGCTGTCAAGCAACACTTCACACAATCTCATTCGCGGCGCGTATTCACCCATTTCCAGAGAAAGTTTTGAACTCAGTGTGTTACGGATCAAGGATCGGTCATTAAATTTGAAATGAAACCCAATCACTTTCAACAGGCATACCTAGTAGGGAGACATCATTGTTTCCTCCATCGGCGGTGCGCGTCTCCAATCCATACGGAGTCTGCGGATATCCTGAAGAGGATGCGCCTCTGATTTCAATACCGATATTGCCGTCATAAATATTTGCAATGTCGGATACGTGTGTAATCATACCGGGACCATTGTATGGATCTTCATCAATGCATTGATTTTAGTATCGTTGATGATGTTTTGCCCGAGACTATTGATCGAAACAATAGGTAACTCTGAACTATCAAGGGTGACAACGCCCAGATCTTTCACACACAATCTGAATGAACCTCGCGCACCGCCATACCCCCATACCTGCATGTAGAGATCCTGACGGTGCAAGATTGTAAAGGGTGATAAATGAATATGAATCTATTCCGCATCATCATCACACCCAAGTTCCCGAAGGCTAGTGCAGTCCGGTCCTGTCCATACAGCTAAGCCGGTATCATTGATACTTCCGCTATCTGTAGCAATGCTCACATTGCCTGAAGGGGGCGAATGCATGATAAACCACATATCGCCATCATGATACTCTGCGCAAAAAGGATTGATGCCGGAAGCTGCCGATAAGGTATTATCTGCAAGTGCACATTGTGTAGTATCAATTGGGATCGCTGTGCATGGATGGTTGCCCTGCATATCGATGGTATCGCAATGACCTGCTATATTAAAAACTGTACCCGGTAGCGGATTTGGGCCGTCTTTAAGGATCAGTTGCCATCCGGGGCTATAGAGTTCGTAAGAATTTTCATTTTCGTAATCGGCCTGTGTGTATTCGAATCTCAGGCTATCGTTCTCACACATTGAAATGGTGGATGTGCTGCCAAAACCGGATGCACTGAAATGTCCCAGGGATGTACCATTTTTGAATATCTCAAGGAAGCCGCCATTCCAGCCATCGCCATACATGTCATGCATGCTGAGGGTGTAAGAGCAGCATTGACCGAAAATAGTTTGATGTGTTGATATTGAAAAAAGAAAACAAATAAATAAAGCGCTAAAAGGAGGGAGTAGACATTGTTTCATGGGTATAAATAAAGACAAAATTTTCGATTTTCGATTTTCGATTTTGATTTTGGATTTTGGCGATGTTCCTAAAAGATTCTGGACTCCGGGGGCGATCTGCAGCATGAGGTTAAGTTCAAAAGTAATGATTTGTTACGACGTTTGACTTCGACTCCGCGGTTGCTGAGCTTGCAGAGGTTGAGTTAACAAGTCAATACAGTGCCGTCAATATATAAAAACTCAATTTGAAGATTTGGTTGAGGGAGGCGAAGCAGCCATTTTATTGATTGTTCATTTTTAAAGCAGTACGCTTGCATTAAAAGGATTCTGAGGGAGAGGCTGTGCCTAAGCTTTCGTGTCAGCAAATTTCAGATTTGCGAAACGAAATCACGAAACGCAAAACGGAGTTTTGCCGACGCACGAGCGTAGGCCCAGCCTACGCTCAACATTTCTTTTTGTTTGTGGACTTCGTCCACAAATTCTTGAGTATTCCATTTGATTTTGATATTGAAAAAGAGACCTTGAGCCTTATATCTTACTTCTCTTTTGGCGCCAGGTATTTTTGATAGGCCTTCAAGTTCTTAAGTAAATCGACGTCTCTACAACCGATTCGTTATTCATTCGTTATTCGTTATTCGTTATTCGTTATTCGTTATTCGTTATTCGTTATTCGTTATTCGTTATTCGTTACTCGTTATTCGTTACTCGTCTTCACGGTTTCACGATCTCCTTTCCATCCGCATCCAGGATTTTTACATTTCCGATTTTAAGTTCACGCACACCGGCTTCGATTTTCTTTCGATCGCCGATGACCACCCAGGTGAGATGTTCTGGTTTGACGAGACTTGCTGCTGCTGCTTTGATATCATTCAGGGTAAGATTCTTAATGATCGAAGCATATTTTCCCGGGTAATCCAATCCTTTGTCATAGAGAAGAGTGCCCTGGATTGTACCTCGTATATTGCTATTCGTTTCCCATCGTCCCGGTATTTCAAGCAACGTGGCATTTTGTTCTTTACGGAATTCATCTTCAGTGATCGGCTTTGCTCCATTCACCTGTTTCAGTTCTTTCATCAACTCGACGAGACTTTCTTTAGTCTTGTCAGTTTGCACAGGTGCAAAGGTTATGAAGAGGCCCTGATTTTTTGTGTCAAAGAAATAAGATCCTGCACCATATGACCAGTGTTTGTCTTCTCTTAGATTTTGATTGATACGGGACAGAAATGATCCGCCGAGCATTGTATTCATCAATCGCATCGCATCATTGCCCGGAGCACTTGGAGCAGGGCTAAGTTCTACAGCACTGATCATCGTCTGATCTGCATCAGGCATGTCGATCAGGTAAACTGTCGGCACAGTAGAAGTTGGCGCCTTGGTGACAATTTTCTTTGGAACAACATGCGATTTCCATGAAGCCAGGTATTTTTCAAGCATGGGTTTTAGTTCAGCTTCTGTCACATCTCCTGCCACAACCATGGTCGCATTGTTGACACCCATCCATGTGTCATGGCAACTCACGAGGTCTTCACGTTTAATTTTCGAAACTGTATTTTCATATCCACTACCTGACATCGGGTTACTCAATGGACTTCCTTTTCCATAGAGTAGGCCCGGAATAATACGGGAACTTAATGATTGCGGATTTGCTTTTTCCTGACCGATGCCGATGATTTGTTCTTTCTGTACGCGTTCAAAATTAGATTGCGGAAAAGATGGATTCAACATCACATCTGTCATCAGTCCGAGCGATGGATCAAGATTAGATTTCAATGACTTCAGCGTGACAGCTGTACTGATGGCAGAAGAACTGACACCCAGATCTGCTCGAGTGCATTGGCCATGTCACTGATCTGTACAGCTGTTTTAGTGGTTGTTCCTTCAGTCATCATACTGCTCATCAATCTTGTTGTCCCAGGTTGCGAAAACTGATCTGCTTCATAACCTGCATCAAACATCACCGCCATACTGACGAGTGGTGCGTCATGTCGTTCGGCGAGATATACTTTCAATCCATTGCTCAGTGTGAATGAGGTGATCGCAGGAAATGTTGTAGCGTTTTTTATCCATGATTGTATTTCCTTATAATAATCCGGACTGCCTCCATATGTTTCACTTTCCGCCAGGATATCACTTTTGCCTCCAAATCCACCGATGCGTTCCATACCTTTTATAAACGAAGAGAAATATCCAGTCTTTGCCAATTCAAGTTCTGCGGAAGTAACACCGGATGTAAATATTTTATTCAGCTCCTCATTGATGATCGTATCGACTTTGCCTAAAGAAACACCGGGTTTTGCATTTGCACCGATATTGAATTGCTCACCGATCTCAGCGCCATTGTTATAGCTCCAGATGTCTGTACATAATTGTTCGTCATATACCAGACGTTTGTATAATCTTGATGAAACACCATTGGTGAGCACACTGCTCAACAAATCGAGATAGGTGATGTCTTTAGTTCCCCAGGCGGCTACGTTCCATGTCTTCTGCAGACGAGCTTGTGGGACGCGATCTTGTGCGGTCTGCACATGTTTGCCTGTCATTTTTGCTATCCATTCGCTATGCCTCGCGATAGGTGGGCTGGAGGAATCGAGCCAAAATATTTTTTTACTTTCTCAAGTACTTCATCTGTATTGACATCACCGGCGATCACCATGATGGCATTATTAGGTCCATAGTATGTTCTGAACCATTCCTTCACATCTTCGAGACTTGCGGCGCTTAGATCTTCCATGCTTCCGATGACACTCCATGAATAAGGATGGCCGACAGGGTAGGTGCTCTTTATTGTCAGATCTTCAGCGATAGCATAAGGCTGATTATCACCTTGACGTTTTTCATTTTGTACGACACCACGTTGAATTTCCACTTTATTGCTATCGAGTCCGTTCAATAGAAATCCCATGCGGTCTGATTCAACCCATAGCACCCGATCAAGACCTGTGGAGGTGAAGTTTTCAAAAAGTTGGTGCGGTCATTATTGGTTGTACCATTATTACTGCCACCGCCAACGGTCTGCATCACTTCATCAAAATTTTCATAATGTTCAGATCCGGTGAACATGATATGCTCGAATAAATGGGCGAAACCTGTTTTGCCAGGTTTTTCATTTTTACTGCCCACATGGTACCAGATGTTGAAAGCGACCATTGGTATTTTGTGGTCTTCACTGACCAGGAGTGTCAGGCCATTGTCCAGTACAAATTTCTTGTATGGAATATCGATCGTTGGATATTTATCAGTTTGGGCAAAAGAAATCATGGCCTGCATGCAGACGATGAGGGAAATCAGGACTTTTTTCATGAAAACAGGGTTAATGGTGATTTTTATAGCGGGCGCTAATGTAAATCTAAAAATGCGGATAGACGACAGTTTTCGACTATAGACAATCGATCAGGGGGTCAAAATTGTGACAGCAAATTTCGGATTTGCGAAACGAAATCTCGAAACGCAAAACGGAGTTTTGCTGACGCACGAACGTAGGCTCAGCCTACGCTCAACCGTACCTTATATTTATGGCTGCAGGCTACGAATATGTGGGGATTACTTCTGTATTCGGTTGGTTTTATTTCCCCTGATTTGCCCAAAGGCTATTACTCCAATGATCAACGGCAGTGAGAGTTTATACAATTGTGTCTTATCTCCGGAATAGGAATACGAAATGAAAACGGCTATCATGGACAGGATACAAAAAAACAATCCAATGAACTGCATCGATATCTTGAAACTTTCACTTTGATTTTTATTCCTAAAAAGGCGGATTCCAAAGAAAAGTGAGACAGCTAAAACAATTGGAATGAAGAATAACAATTTCATAGGGAATGATTTGATTTGTAGTTTATTTTTTTATTTGTATTCCGTTTACCTTTTCTGCTGCTAGTGCTACTGCCACTTCTGAACTAGCTGAGTCTACAATAAACACAGATATTCTTCAATGACTAAAACTAATGTTAGCTTCCGTATTTCGTTAATTTTTCTGTGAAGAGGATTTCACCTTTTTTATCTTCTCCCAGGATGAAAAACAATCCGTTTTCAAGATGTCTGATATCGATTTTCTGGAGTTCTTGAAATGCTTGTTGTTGTATCCGAACTTTCCCAAGGATATCAACGACCAATACTTTTTTAAGCAATGGGTTTTCACTTTTTAAGCTAACGAAATCAGGAGAAGGATTGGGAAATATAGAAGGTTTTGGATTAAGTGCTTCATCTATGGCTGTTACGCCTTCGATATAATCGCAATCAACCTGATTGTAACTTAAATTAATCAGGCCAATGTTAGAATCTTCATTGCAGCGAAAATAATAGGAAGGAAAATCAAATGGCTGGAGTACAGTATGGTCATGAAAAGATGCGAATTGATTGAGCCTATTCCTTCGATGACCCTCATTTCAGCAAACTCTCCAACCTCAAAAAGGCTTGGAAATCGAATATCCTGGAAAGCCAGTGAAGATCCATTAAATTCGATCTCACCTATTGAATCGACAATGAAAGGGTAGGGGCTTAATCCGCCGAAATACATCTCCAGTGTGTCCCCCACAGTCGCATTAAAATCATACAATAATGTACCACCCAAATATTTGTCATATCCAAATACAACGTGGTTTTCTTCAAAGACATATAAAAACTCATTAAAAGTATCTATAGACCCTGGAGCTGTGCCAAACAACGTCGTGGATAAAATCTTCTTGTAGATGGTATTGCCTATTAGCGTATCCTCACTTAAAACTTCAAGTGTAGTAAGGCCACTTCCGATCATTGAGCTGAACTGATAATGCCATTTAGCCCCAATGGGGAACCAACTAACCTGGCAATAACATGGCAGAAGCAGGAGTAGATTAAAAATGGAAAGTACTAATTTATTCATTTTCATTTTGTGGCAGTTGATGGATCTGGTTCCAGGCCGTCAGGAATTTGATCCACAAATCTTTGTACGAAGCGCTGTTCTCCAAATTTACTTTATTCCAGGCATCAATGCTATAGGCCATATTCATCAATTGTTCGAAAACATTAACCTCCCGCACAGTCCAAGGTAAGGCTTCTCCACATTGTTAGCAACTGCTTTCTTAGCCGTATTTCTTGTCTGCCACCTTTATTGTTTACAACAATTGCGATTTGCTTTTTATGTTTTAAAATTAGAGATGCTGCTTTGTCGCTTGGAGATTTGATTTCAATAATATCAATCGGTATTGCAATATTAATGTCGTCAGACGCCAGATAAATTTTAATAAGATATGGATAGTCAATTTTAATTTTGTCCACGCACGGTTGTGTGAGAGGCGCACCCCATTTTGTATCAACAGGCGGGGCTGCCTACTCGATTATCTGCAGCGCTTCTGCCCGTCCAAGTTGTCCGATTGAAATATGCGCACAATTATTTCAAAACGATTTGCAAAAGATAGGGTTATAATTTAGTTCACAATTATAATTCTACTTCTACTATTTATTAAACCATTACATTTCAGAAAATAGATTCCTTGTTTCAAATCAGGCAGATCAATACTTGTTTTATTGGTGTTTTTAAAAAATTCTTTCGTAAAAAGAATTTGACCAAAAGTATTAAACAATTCTACTGTGTAGTTTTCTTTTGCAAAATATTCTATTTCTAAAGTGCCTGAACCAGCTATTGGATTGGGATAAACAGAAAATATTTCATTGCTTATTTCTTGAAATCCTGTAGCTAAAGAACACAATGAAGGAACAGTTGGGTTTAATTCAATTTCATTGCCAGGTGTAAGTGTCTGAGATGTAAAAGCAGAGTATGTGGGTTCGTAGAATGGAGAACGAAAAACGGTATTTAAAGTTGGCGTTGTTCCTTGTGTCATTGGCCCTGCATTGTTGACTGGGTTTGTATATCGCCATTTTACTGTTGATGTGCTGTCTATCTCGAAGAGTTCACCTTTCGGTCCATTGGTAATAATAAATGAACCATTGGTTAATGGATAAACGCCTCCAATATTTGATGCATAAAATGAGGTTGGAGTGGTTGCAGTATATGTCCAAAAAGCAGACTCCGGCAAATAAGGAGTTGTGGTTCCAATGGTAAATGGATTGCCTGCCTGCGAAATATCCACGATGTCAATGGACGTATAATTACCTCCAGGTCGGTTAACGCCGTTGTTAAAGACTAAAACTTTTCCTGCATTTGGAAAGCCCGATTTTATAAATGAAGCGTGATGCTGTTTAAATAATTTATGGTCTCCCGCAACGCCTCTGCCATAAGTGATTGGGTTTCCCCAGCGGTATAATAAGTCACCACCCTTTCCTGCATTTCCTCCGGAGTGACTGGCAGCTTCTGCTGTGGTTGTTGAATGGTCAATGATCCAGAATTCTTCAAAGCTGTGAGAACTTAATAATATCCGGTTAGTTGCTGAATCAAAATCAATAGAGTTAATATGCAGCCAATCTGAGTTTGTCGGAGGTCCTTGCAAGACATAATTTACATTCAATAATTCGGGATGTTGGTTGACTGCTCCGAAATTATCTTTCGTATTATCAAAATCCTGAACTAAGTGATCCCAGGCTTTCCATTCCCAAATGATATTGGCTGAGTTGGTGCCGATGGGTTGCAGTTCAATTATTTTTTCACTCCATACTTCCTGATTGCTTAACAAAAGAGGTTACCGCAGGATTTTTCCTGCCTGCAGAGCTTGTGAACTTATTTTTCTTTCCCATACAATGGGCCAGAACATTTCCATTAGGCAATACAATTGCATCGTGGTGTTGACATTGATTGATGTCTGAAATGATATACGACCAGAGTAAGCTTCTGCCCCAACTATACTTTTCCAAAATGCCTCCTTTTCCGCCGCCCATTCCAAAAGAAGATGATGCAGATAATCCGGTTCTGAACAAATCACCATTGGGTAATAATGAAACCGAAAGCCCCGGTTTTATAATTGCTGCTCCATTGATTTATTTTTCTGCCGCATTTGTCCACCAGATAGGTTTGATTGCTTGATATGCCCGAAAACAAAACATAACCATCCGTATTCAGATTGTCATATTGGGTTACACCTATGGTTGACTGAGCAAATAAATTAACGCTTGCGAAAATTGCCAGAAAAATACCAGTCCTTCATTTTGTTACCATAAATTTAGTAGTGAAAGATCTGTTTTTACTTGTAATTTTTAAAAAATAAATGCCAGATGAAAGGGAACTCGTGCTTAAAGCATAGTATCTGTTTGTATTTACATCATTGCTATAAATTAATTCGCCTGACTGACTGTAAATTTCACCTTTAAGAATACTTGTAAAATCATTGGATTTCAAAACGAAATTAATAACATCGGAAGCCGGATTTGGAAAAACAACAATATCCATTATTGTTTCAATTTCATTTACACCAGTTGTAGATGGAATGTAATTTGTTACGGGTTCGGAGATGGTTACAAATCCTGGATTGGGCCCATATTTCCATCCGTTTGAATAAT
>JADKGY010000004.1 GCA_016722045.1 Candidatus Opimibacter skivensis
CTGTGAAATCTGCATAATCTAAGCTACTTTCACCCCCAATTAAACTGAATTCAGGTCAACTTCTATGAAAACCAACACTCCGATCAACGCAGCCCTTATTGGCGCAGGACCACTGGCATAAATATCTACAAATACGCCCTTAAGCGCCGTGATATCATCATCACGCATGTCATCGATATCGCTCCTTCAATGACAGGAAAGGATATGGGTGCCATTTCAGGTATAGATGCTACCGGAATCCTAATCTCAGATAAAATATCAGATATCAAGGACGTCAATGTGGCTATCCTCGCTACAGTTTCCGATCTGCCGCGTATCGGCCCTCAGTTACTCTCACTCATCGAAGCAGGTCTGTCAGTTGTGACTACTTGCGAAGAAATGTTCTTCCCCTGGGATAGCTCAAAAGACTGGTCTGAGACAATTGATCGGGCCGCAAAAGATAAAATGTAGCCATCCTTGGCACAGGTGTTAATCCGGTTTTATGATGGACACTCTGCCCACGATGCTTACTGGCGTTTGTGAGCATGTGGATCGTATTGAAGTGCGTCGTTATCAGGATGCCCAGTTTCGTCGAATCCCTTTTCAGAAAAAAATCGGTGCCGGCCTGACATATGACGAATTTGAAAAAGAAAAATGAAGGCAGCCTTCGCCATGTCGGCCTGTCTGAATCCATGCATTTTATCGCTCATCAATTAGGATGGATACTGGAGCGAACAGAAGACAAAATTAGAAGCGGTCATCTCAGAAAGGAATGTGGTGACTGAATCATTACGCATCATGTCCGGACAAGTTGCAGGAATTCGCCAAACCGGAACAGGTATCGTCAATGGAGTAGAGCGCATTAAACTTACATTCCAGGCTTCCGTCGGTGAGTTAGAGTCATATGATGAAATCGAAATATTCGGAACTCCACATATCCGTTCACGTATCATGGGCGGTGTGCATGGTGATGTTGCGACTTGTTCTATCATCCTCAATGCATGTCATTCAATCCTTAAAAGCTGCACCAGGCCTTCGCACGATGGCAGATGTGCCGATGATAACAAGTATTGGAGCCGTCTGATCATGAAATGGACAGAACGGTAAAAATTCAAATCACCGGTAAAGTGCAGGGTGTTTGGTTTCGGGCTTCTGCAAAAGATGAAGCCCTGACACTTGGTTTAAAAGGAAAAGTCTGGAATAATCCGGATCAATCAGTTGGTGCAATCGCACAAGGCCCGGTTGATAAGATTTCAGTATTTATTGAGTGGTGCAAAAATGGGCCACCTTTAGCGAAAGTTGAAAATGTTTTGGAAGTAGATATTGAGGAGAACGTGCATTTCACAAGTTTTGAAATATCAAGATCAGAATAAGTCGTAAAAACGAAACGCAAAACGGCATTTTTGCATAACAAAGCTTTCATTTCGCAAATCTGAAATTTGCTGACGCGAAAGCTTAGGCACAGCCTAAGCTTAACGGTGTTGCTATTTGATGCAAACGAAGTTTGCATCAAATTCTATGCATTATATTAAAAAATGAAAATGTTAAGCGTCGGTTGTACCTACGCTTTCGTGTCAGCAAATTTCAGATTTGCGTAACGAAAATCTATTTTGAAATCACTTAAAATAAATCGTATACTCCCGCACACACGGATACACATCACCAACACACTGCCAGTCAGGTCCATGTTTAAGCAAGCGCAAAGCTTCAGCAGTATATTTCTGATCTGCAGTTGATATTATTTTCTGAATAGAATCTGGCCTACCTTTTTTTGAAATCTTAAATTCAACCTTGACTTCACTGCATGTATAAGTATAATTATCCTGAACCGGATAATGAGAATTTTCTTTTACATAAGTAGAAAATAAAATGTAATCAGGTTCCGGATTTGGTACTGTAGTATCATTAGTATGGATGAATTTATGCTTTGTTGCATTCCCGGTCAATAGATCAGTAATTGAATAATTATCTTTTTCTTCCATCGTAATAGCAAGATCCTCCACTCCTTTTGCTACCGACATCGTCGTGTCCTTGTAACCTGATAAGGATATATCAATGGTTGATATTGAATCAGGGATGAAGAACTCAAATTTTCCATAATAATCCGATGAAGTAATAAGATTTGTGTTTTTTACAGAGATTTGAGCACCAAAAAGAGTTTCACCTTTACGACCTCGCACATTACCGGTCACTCGTTGGTTCATCAGATCCGGATTCATCTGATTAGCATAATACCCCTCATCTTTTTTAGTATTTATTTTTGAAGATGTTGCCCCAGCAGACAATGATTTATCTGCACTCATTTCTATGGCTGACCTTCCTGCAGGCAGTGTCATTGGTGGAACAGGAGATGTCACAACAGGTTCATTTGTTATTTCATCTTCACCTTCCCTCGTTTCTTTATCTGCAATAGTTCCTTCAATATTTTTTGAGTCATCAGCTGGTGTTTTCATGATGTCCTTTTCAGTTTTACTTTTTTCTACCGATTCTTTCCCTGCTGATGCAGGTTTTGACGTCGGTAGTGCATCCGTTTTTAATGATGTCTGGCCATTATCATTTCGGGCAAAAGAAGATGAAGAAGAAATATCATCAGTCAGACTATCCGCTTCTGATAAATTCACTTCTGTAGAATGTTCAATTGAAGTGCTTCCTTTCGGTTCGGCAGCGACAAAAACAGCATCCCCTTGTTTTTCAATATAAAACATCACCGCCCATGTGGCCAGTATCAATACTAATGAAGCAGCTACCGCAGGTATAACCCAACCTTTTGACAACGGTAATATTTTCGGCCGTCTCGATTCATTCTTGCGCTGGATCCGGCCTGCAATCACTTTAAGAAGTACAGAATGATCATGATCAGGATTGGCCTGATATCCTTCCATCGCATCCTGCACAAAGGGATCAGTCTTCGCCAGTTCTTCCATGCGCTGGCGATCCTCTGCAGTCAATGTACCTGCATGAAGATCACGAATCCGATCCTGTATCCACTTATATGTTTTTTCCTGATCCAAGTCGTTGTTTACTGAGCATACATTTTTTCAAATTCCGCCGCCCATTCTGAATATTCGATCGCACATGATCCATCGGAAGCAGCGTCAATGCACAAATATCTGCATATGATTTTTTTTCAAAATAAAACATCCGGATACACATCTTCTGTTTATCAGGTAGTTCTTCAATACATCCGTTGAGCCGTTCTTCCTGGTCTTCTGAAACAGCTAACTCAAATGTATCATCCTCCTGATGCCATTCCTGGCCATTTTGCATAATGTGATCATCCAGGGACACTGTTAAAGAATTGCTTTTTTTCCGCAATGCCTGCAGACAATGATTCTTACTCACCATATAAAGCCAGGCCGGAAAATTTTCAACTTCATGATTGGGAATTTTCCGGTTGACATGTTCATAGATGTCCATGACTGCATCCTGCGCGAGTTCAGGCTGGCCGAAATATTTCAGGCATACACCATATACAAGTTCCATATATCTGAGATATAGTGTACCCAGTGCATCGCGGTTTTTCCCGCTGCGATAACTTTGGATTAATTCCTGATCAGATGGAAGTTGGTCAGCCAAGTCGGTTGCGTACTATTTGGATTATCCCGGTGTTGGTGTCGGGTGGTCACCTACAGAATCCTGTATGAGGTCCCAATAACGTTGAAAAATTGGTTTTAAGTCTAGTATCAATGTTTTCGAAGTGGCAGGAATGCCCTCAAGCGTAGGATAGGTAAAGCTGGCCAGTTTAATTTTTTCATTCATTAAGCCATAGTAGTTGAATAGCCAAAAGCATTACACTGTATACAAACACGCTGACAAGCATCATGACGATGCCTCCCATTATTTTTGTTGATCCACTTAGCTTGCCTTTTTTAAGCGAAGCTTCAATTTTTTTGGTGAGCCATTTAATCAGAAAGAGAGTGGCAATAAAAAATGCAAAAGTGCTCAGAATGAGTGCTACCATTCGATCCATTTTCAACGTACTGGTTAAAAATCCTGACAGGTATGGTGAAAACCCCAGCGTGATCAGCATAGCTATAATATATTCCAGCACAGAAAACAAAGTAGCAACAATACCTTTTGAATAGCCAAGCCAGAAACCGCCGATAATAAAGAGACCTAAAATGATATCTATAGCCATAAGGGGGCAAATTTTTGCAGAAAGTCACTTCGATAAACTCATTGACCGTTAAATTTAATATTAATTCAAGGATAACATTGGAAGGGTCATAGGGTTATGGTCATAGCAGCGAGTATGGTCACTAGGGTTTATTATTAGGACCTAATTCCTAAGATCTCTGACATAACCCGCTGCTAAGACCTTCACCCTTAGACTTAAAGTTTGAATGGTCATTGGGATATGGTCATAGCAGCGAGTATGGTCATTAGGGGTTTATTTATTAGGACCTAATTCCTAAGACCTCTGACATAACCCGCTGCTAAGACCTTCACCCTTAGACTTAAAGTTTGAATGGTCATTGGGATATGGTCATAGCAGCGAGTATGGTCATTAGGGTTTATTTATTAGGACCTAATTCCTAAGACCTCTGACATAACCCGCTGCTAAGACCTTTACCCTTAGACTTAAAGTTTGAATGGTCATTGGGATATGGTCATAGCAGCGAGTATGGTCATTAGGGTTTATTTATTAGGACCTAATTCCTAAGACCTCTGACATAACCCGCTGCTAAGACCTTCACCCTTAGACTTAAAGTTTGAATGGTCATTGGGATATGGTCATAGCAGCAAGTATGGTCATTAGGGTTTATTTATTAGGACCTAATTCCTAAGACCTCTGACATAACCCGCTGCTAAGACCTTCACCCTTAGACTTAAAGTTTGAATGGTCATTGGGATATGGTCTTGGCAGCGAGTTAGGTCATTAGGTTTGGTCATTGGGTGCCAATTCCTCAAGACCTTTGACTTAACTCGCCACCATGACCATTACCCTTTGACCAAAAGTTTCCCTGATATACTGAATGTTTTATATATTCGGAGCGTTAATCAGTACGTTAATCAATAGCACCCTTACTTTGAAGTATCTGATTGTCATAGCACTCGCCTTCTTCCTGGATCAAGCTTACGCTCAATCCGAAGTGACTGTAATCTCTGCTCCCAGTGTCTTTATGATCGGTGAGTACGAAGATCAATACTTTGCTTTATCCAAGGAACACCCCGCTACTTTCCTTTCAATTTATCACGATGATATCGATCTGGCCTATCGCTCATGGTCTAATATCCTTATGGACATTGAAGATTATGCAGGTGACCTGAATTTTGATATTAAAGGTGTGAAGCTTTGGATCAATCTATACTTCAATCAGGACGGTACGATATCCCAACTGGCCTTCTTCCCCAAGCCCAATAGCCGGAATGTACCTGTTGACCAACTAGCCGCCTTCTTCAAAAATTTTGTCCGGGACTATCACATGACAGTCAAAGCAGATAAAGGATTCCAACACAGTGCCAGTGCCGCTTTCCCGACCTTCTTCCACCGGGAACTGCCAGAGACGGCAAATAAGGACTAATATTTTCGTTCTAAACAACCTCCAAAAAGAGGACGCAGATCTATTAAGAAAAAGCAGGATTGGTTAAGATTTGGATCTTCCAGGAAAGATGATTTTCAATAGAACATGGTTTCTTACCTCTCACTCTCTCTCACTCTCTCGCTCTCTCACATTTAATTTTTCTATCATATATTTGATGCTAAATAGCCGCCAGTGACCCAATATACCGAAGCAAATATTTTAACCCTTGATTGGAAAGAGCACATCCGTCTCCGTCCGGGTATGTACGTTGGAAAATTAGGCGATGGGTCCACTCCAGACGACGGGATCTATGTCCTGCTCAAAGAAATCATCGACAACTCGATCGATGAGTATGTCATGGGCCATGGCAAACAAATCGATGTGGAGATCAAAAACGGAAAAGTCTCTGTCCGGGATTATGGTCGTGGTATTCCTCTTGGAAAAGTGGTGGAGTGTGTAGCGCAGATTAATACAGGGGGAAAATATGATTCCAAAGCGTTTAAAAAATCTGTAGGATTAAATGGGGTAGGGACGAAAGCTGTAAATGCACTCTCTGATTATTTTCTTGTCCGGGCTATTCGTGACGGCAAATCGAAAGAAGCTGTTTTTCACCAGGGGGAGATAAAGAACGAATCAAAAATTATCAAATCAACAGAGGATACAGGTACACTTTTAACTTTTGTTCCCGATGAAAAAATATTCAAAGGATATGAATACCAGGATGAATTTGTAGAACAACAATTGTGGAATTATGCCTGGCTCAATGCCGGGCTCAGAATTAAATACAACAACCGCATTTTTCATTCAAAAGATGGCTTGCTTGATTTACTGGGACGTAAGACAGCGAATGAAGAACTGCGCTATCCAATCATTCATCTGAAAGGTGAGGATATTGAAATCGCATTGACACATGGACAGCATTATGGCGAACAATATTATTCATTTGTCAACGGACAGTATACAACTCAGGGAGGAACACATCTGACGGCATTTCGTGAAGCTGTAGTAAAGACGTTCAGAGATTTCTTCAATAAAAGTTTTGATCCAAAAGACATTCGTGCTTCGATGATCGGCGCCATCAGCATCAGGGTAGAAGAACCTGTATTTGAATCACAGACGAAAACAAAATTGGGTTCAAATAATATTGCACCCGATGGACCTACCGTCAGAGGGTTTATCAATGATTTTGTCACACAGCAATTAGATAATTATCTCCATAAGAATCCTGAGACAGCAAAGGAAATTCTGAAACGGATTCAACAATCAGAAAGGGAGCGTAAGGAAATAGCGGGTATTAAAAAGCTTGCCAATCAACGTGCCAAATCAGCAAATCTTCACAATAAGAAACTGCGTGATTGTAAGGTTCATCTCAATGACAATACACGTGTAGATGCTGAGCTTAAAGATCAGAGCACCATATTTATTACGGAAGGGGATTCTGCATCCGGTTCACTTACGAAAGCAAGAAATGTTCAGACTGAAGCAGTGTTTTCATTGCGTGGAAAGCCATTGAATTGTTATGGTCTGACAAAGAAGGTGGTGTATCAGAATGAAGAATTAAATCTGCTGCAGCATGCGCTGAATATTGAAGACGGACTTGAAGATTTGCGTTACAGCCGTGTTGTCATTGCTACAGATGCGGATGTCGATGGTATGCATATTCGATTGTTGTTACTGACATTTTTCCTTCAGTTCTTTCCTGACCTTGTACGTGAAGGACATTTGTTTATTCTTGAGACGCCGCTTTTCAGAGTACGGGATAAACAAAAGACATTTTATTGTTACAATGAAAAAGAAAAGCAGGAGGCCATAAAAAAACTCAGAGGCAAACCTGAGATCACGAGGTTTAAAGGTTTAGGTGAAATATCACCTGATGAATTTGGTGCCTTTATCGGAGCAAATATTAAACTTGAACCTGTCCTGATACTCGACAATACGAGCATCGATGATATCCTTGAATATTACATGGGGAAGAATACACAGGAGCGCCAGGAATTTATCATTGATAATCTGCGCTTTGAAATTGATGTGACAGAGAAGATTGAGGGTAGCCTTGAAGAAGTGAGTAGTGAATAGTGAATATGTAAAGGCGGAAGAGGCAGAAGGGCAGAAAGGTTGACCTACACTGCTTCATCAAAATGGTTTAGTTCAGCAACGTAGTTGAACTGGAAAATTAAAATTTACGCCTCCAGCTCAACACTATCAAAACTTAATTTTTCTTATTTGATCTGCGTCCTCTTTTTATGTTGTGTTACGGTGATCCGTGACTGAGTTGTAAAATTAATCTTATCAAATCATAATTTTTCTTATTTGATCTGCGTCCTCTTTTTACCTGGCGATGTGGTCCTCAGTGAATGTCGAAGTCTGAAGCTTTAACTTAATCCGTTATTTAGCGTTATTCTAATAGAGAAATGCAGTTTCCCTGACTAAATGGCATAAAAAAACACAAAATATGCTTCCTTGGCAGGCGTTAAACGGATGGAATGAAAATTGACCTGTTTTAAGCGGCAAAAAATCCATGAAGGCTGTTCGTAAAGCACATGATACGAACAAGCTCATAGCTGTGCTTGCGCAGAAAGATGATGACACTGAGGATCCTGAAGAAAAAGATCTTTTCAAAATAGGAACTGTGGCCCGTGTTCTGAAAGTCCTGAAGATGCCTGATGGTTCGATTACGGCTATTATCCAGGGGCGTTCGAGATTTAATCTCGTTCAGATGGATTCTACGGAGCCTTTTATGGTAGCTCGTGTAAGCAAAAAAGAATATGCGCCAACCACTAAAAAACTTGAATTTGAAGCGATCATCGGATCTATACGTGAACTCGCTGAAAAAATTATAAAACGTTCTCCGAATATTCCTTCTGAAGCTGTGGTGATGATTCGCAATATTAAAAGCGACACACATCTCCTTGGATTCATCTCTTCTAATCTTGCTATTGATAATGCAAAGAAGCAGGAGTTGCTGGAGATCGAACAAATGGATACTCTGGCTACGGAAGTATTCAAGATGATGCACAATGAAATGCAGATGCTTGAAATTAAAAATCAACTCGAATCAAAAGTTAGAGTTGATATTGAAAAACAGCAACGTGATTATTTCCTCAATCAGCAATTAAAAACCATACAGGAAGAGTTAGGCCACAATCCACAGGAAGCTGAAATACGCAACCTCATCGAAAGGAGTAAAAAGAAAAAGTGGAGCAAGGCCGTGAAGGATACGTTTGAAAAGGAAATTGCAAAAGTTAAGCGTATCAATCCACAAGTGGCTGAATACAGTCTGCAACTTAATTACCTGGAATTACTGCTTGATCTTCCGTGGGAGCATCACACAAATGATAATTTCGATCTCAAGAATGTAAAAAAGACGCTTGATGAAGATCATCATGGTCTAGAAGAAGTGAAAGACAGAATACTTGAGCATCTGGCTGTGTTGAAACTGAAAGGAGATATGAAGGCTCCGATCCTTTGTCTTGTTGGCCCTCCGGGTGTCGGTAAAACTTCATTAGGGAAGTCTGTTGCACGAGCATTGAAGCGCAAGTTTGTGCGTATGTCACTTGGCGGCCTTCATGATGAATCTGAGATCAGAGGACATCGTAAGACGTATATCGGTGCGATGCCGGGCCGGATTATTCAATCTATTAAGAAAGCAGGTACATCAAATCCGGTTTTTATTCTTGATGAAATCGATAAAGTAGGAAAGGACTTTAGAGGAGATCCATCTTCGGCATTACTTGAAGTATTGGACCCCGAACAAAATTCTACTTTCTATGACAATTATCTTGAGCTGGAATATGATTTGTCGAAGGTGATGTTTATAGCAACGGCCAATTCATTGCAGACGATTCAACCTGCTCTGCTTGACAGGATGGAAATAATCAACATCAATGGATATTCAACTGAAGAGAAAATAGAAATTGCAAAAAAACATTTGATACCACGTCAGCGGAAAGAGCATGGATTGAAGCCGAATAATGTGAAGTTGAAGGACGATGTATTGCGCGAAATAGCCGAAAGTTATACGCGTGAATCTGGTGTCAGAAGTCTTGACAGACGTATTGCATCTGTGATGCGATATGTAGCCAAGAATGTGGCGATGGAGGATAAATACAATCCTACTATTTCTAAAACTATATTGCCGACCATCCTGGGTCCGGATCGGATTGATACTACGCTTTATACAGAGGTACATAGTAGTGGTGTGGCTATTGGTCTTGCATGGACTAAAGTGGGTGGAGATATATTATTTATTGAATCCAGTTTGAGTCCGGGAAAAGGAAAGCTTACGCTGACCGGTAATCTTGGTGATGTGATGAAAGAGTCGGCTACGACTGCTTTGAGTTTTATAAAAGCTCATGGTGATAGTCTTGGTATCGACGCGACGACATTCGAAAATACGGATATCCATATTCACGTGCCGGAAGGTGCGATACCAAAGGACGGGCCTTCTGCCGGGGTTACAATGTTGACAGCACTGGCATCTGCGTTTAAGAAAAAACCGGTGAAGAGTCATCTTGCCATGACGGGTGAGATCACGTTGCGTGGGAAAGTGTTACCGGTAGGGGGTATTAAGGAAAAGGTTTTGGCGGCTAAACGTGCAGGTATTCAACAGATTATATTATCAACAGCTAATAAACGTCATGTGGATCAGATCAAACCTGACTATCTGACGGGGGTCACATTCACATATGTGGACCGGATGGAGGAAGTATTACAACAGGCGCTTGATATTTGGTCATTCTAAAGGCTAATATCAGCTGTAAGGAATTATATTCTCCTCATGGATAGGATTATTTTGATCACCTGGATTATTCATGTTTTAGGAAAACATCATGATATTTTAGGAAAACATCATGATATTTTAGGAAAACATCATGATATTTTAGGAAAACACTATTATATTTTAGGAAAACACTATTGTATTTTCTTAAACATTACCTTATACTATTTCAGGTTAAAAACCTGTTAAAGTTGGACGTCTTTCAGGGCGATTGTCAGCATGTGCTGTTAATAGAAGATTGAATCCATAACTTTACCCAATGGCATCATTAAAGGATCGTAAAAGCATCTCATTTCCAGGATGCGTACTCATTGTAATTTTCTTCAGCCTTTTTTCCACGCAATCCGTTAAGGCTCAGTCGAGAATGGATAGTGTGCATGTTGCCCAGATTTCGGGTAAAGTGATCACTGCTGAGAATAACAATCCTGTAGGGATTCCTTATGCTGTAGTGGCGGTTGTTGGTACACATCGGGGGACGTTTACAGATTTTAATGGATTTTTCTCTATTGTCGTCAGGAATGGTGAGACCCTTGTCTTTTCAGTCCTGGGGTTTAAAGATGCATATTATCATGTGCCTGATACCTTGTCCCGAGACAGGTATACACTTTTCAGATACTGACTACGGATACGATCTTATTGCCTGAAGCTGTGATTTATCCATGGCCTGACCCGGACTACTTTAATTCCCAATTTCTGGCGATGGATGTTCATGAAGATCTTGAGGACATAGCGGAAGAGAATCTCTCGGAAAAAGCGATGACTCAATTGCGTCAGAATCTTCCCTCTGACGGACCTGAGAATACCTCATATTACCTCAGACAGCAGGCCAAGAATTATTATTATGTGGGCCAGATTCGTACGCCCCAGATTCTTAATGCTTTTGCATGGAAGGAGTTTATCCAGGCGTGGAAGCGAGGGGATTTTAAGAAGAAGAAGAAGTAGGTCTTTAAATTATAGAGTTGTTTTTTAGTCGGAAGAGTATAGAGACATCATGAGCAGCTTTCACAGTCCAATTTTTATTTATCTCTTTTGCTTCATCACCGGCAACACCGCATGATGCAAAAACGTCCCTTTGAAAGTTGAGAACATTACACCCCGTGTTGTTGAAAGCGAAATGTCGTTTAATATATTTGTCAGCTCCTGAGGAATTGAAAATTTATCTCCTTCCTTGATTTCTATGACTTGATCAAAGTCTGCAATTTCGTAGAAATGGCTTACAACAAGTTTTCCAACTTCTGCTTCCGCGGGGAAGGTGATGATGCGAACATGAACAATGATGAAGACAAGTTTTTTTTCTTTGTCAATCCGATACTCAAATTTGATGTGGTACTTTAGAAGGGTCAGGTCAGGTGAAATGGAGGGTGGACGTACCATGGAACTGTCCAATAGTTCGATCCCCTTCAATGTAATATTATATGTATCCGCTGTTGCTGATGTCTTTGTTTTTTCACGAGGTGTAAATTCTTTTGATGGTCCATAAACCGTCTCAGGTTCTCCGGCTATAGTTTGACCTGATGGAATTAAAGCACTTATATTCTGTGGAGTGAACATCATGATGCCGGGTTCCGGATTATTGGAATGCAGTACCATATTGGCATTCCTGGCTTCGAGATCTTCATTTGTCAGCAAAAGGTCTCTAACGTTGACGTTGAGCGCGAAAGCTATATCAGTCAGCGTCTCCATTGTGAAATTGTGTGTCCCACTCAACCATTTAGTGATTTCAGATGGCTGCTTGTTTAGTTTGCGGGCTAAATCAATTTTACTAAGTCCGATATCTTTCATACAATCATCCATCCGAGCAGCTATTAACATGCGGTTGTGGGTTTGCTCCATTTCAAGTGGAGTGATCCTTGACATGATTTCTTCGAGTAATGGGCTGGTATATAATCTTGCTTTATTGGTCTTCTTCTCCATAATTTTTTAAATCTCCGTTAAAATGCATATCATCTTTTGACCACCAAAGGTCATGTTGCTTGACTATTCGGTTTCCTATATGTTCTGCCAGGGCTATAACATAACTTGCTTCTTTTCGGAGGACCGGATCATCTTGCCAACTCACAATCTTTTTTGGTTTTTGTCCTCCGCTACCAAGAATGATTACACTCATTCCATATCTTATACAATACAGACGAAGATTCTTGTTAGGAATGTCAAACATGGCACAAACATTGTCCCCAGGTTTACCTTCAAAGTGTTTAAAAAAGGATTCTCTTGCACCAAATTTATTTCCAATCGTCTTGAGCCTTTGATAAATATCATCGATTTCGAAGGTGTAATCTTTAATATTTTCTTCAACAAAGGCCTCAAAAAGAGTGAGTTCACTTCCTTTCGGAATCACAGAATAGATAGTACATTCTGGTCCGCTAATATCCTGTAATTCAACAATTTCGTAAAACATGTCTTCATCATGGTTACGTTTAGGAAATGGAATAACTCCTTAAATAATTCATTTTTAAGTATAATATGATTCCAAAAATAAGGAATATTTTATATTGTAGCATTTAAAATTTAGTTATAACTAAAAAATAACAAAACATTATTGATTATTCAATATTATAAAATACATAATACTCTCCTTTGAAACCACATTTTTACAAATGCCTAATCCCCTCCAAAAACGTCCAATTATCCAAAATTTGAGCATTTCTCACTCTGAACCACCCCTTCGATAAAAGGGACAGTTTATCCTCCTCTAAAGTCTAATCTCCTCTAAATCACCCCCTTATCCCGATCGGCATCTCCTTTCAATAACATATTACAAAAAATTGGCATACGATTTGCTTCATGTTTGCTATCAGGAATTTATGCATGGCAATTAATTGTCATGCGACAACAGGATCAAACATGAAGAATCTTTTTTTTACCCAGGCGCCAGCCCCCATGGCTCTACCTGAAAAGAAGGTTAGCATGGTGCACTATGTCAGTCATGCTGGCCTTAGCCTCAATGGCCCCCATCTTAGGACAAGTCACTATCACTTGTCCTACCACCATCTACAATATCATGTAATGTCAACCCCATCCCGGCCAACACAGGCACCGCGACAGCCACAACACTCTGCGCTTCCTCTGCGGTAGCTATCACTTACGCCGATAATGTGAGCCAGATGACAGGTTGCATGGGCACAGGTATCTTAAAAGAGGACCTGGACAGCTACCGATCAATGCGGATTTTCAGCCTCCTGCCTCCAAAACATCCGGGTAGAAGACAACACTTCTCCAACATTGACCTGTCCTCCTTTTATCGTTATCTCCTGCGAAACAGATACAACTCCTTCTCAATTGGGTATGGCCATAGCCATGGACAATTGCACTCCTACAGAACTTATGACCATATCATATACAGATCATACTCAGAATCTTGGCCATTGTAATGGTACGGGATCCTTTACCAGGCATTGGTCAGCTACAGACATGTGCGGCAATGTCGCCGTTTGTATTCAGACCGTAGTCATCATAGATAATACTAAACCAATCCTTACTACCACCAGCTATAACTATAGCATGCACGCAAAGCACAAGTGTAGCCGTAACAGGCCAGGCAACAGCCACAGACAATTGCACTTCTACATCTAATCTCGTCATTAACTTTTCTGACAACGTTCTTGGCCTCACAGGATGCAGTGGTACCGGTGTGATCGTCAGAACTTGGACTGCAGCTGACGCATGTGGAAACATCGCAACAGGCACACAATTTATTACTGTACAGGACAACACTGCTCCACAGATCACTTGCCCAGCGAATGTGACGATTTCATGCGAATCTTCTGTATTGCCTGCAGTAACAGGTGCACTGACATCTACTGATCAATGCGGTACAACATTCAATTCCTACACAGATGAAGTAGCTCAACCCGTCGGCTGCAATGGTACGGGTACCATCACACGTCATTGGGCAGCTATCGATGGTTGCGGAAATTTATCAACATGCAATCAAACCATCACCATTGTAGATCATACAGCTCCGGCAATGGCATGTCCACAAAATATAACTGTTGATTGTTCAGTAGGTATCAGCCTGCCGTCACCGGATCGCCGGTCATAAGTGACAATTGCACATCAGTCGCCAATCTTGTTGTGACCCCAGGATGTAGAAGTCGCTCCTCTGGGATGCAGCAATACAGGAACAATAAAAGAACATGGACCGTAGCCGATGCCTGCGGAAATAGTACAACATGCATACAAACAATACAAATCACTGATCTGCTCAAACCAACCTTGACTTGTCCCCTCGGTTACGTTATTAGCTGTGAGGATTCTGTTTTACCTGATGCTACCGGCGTTGCAGTTGCAGCAGACAACTGCACGCCTGTGGGTTTATTGACAATCAATTATACTGATAATGTATCAGGACTTTTCGGTTGCAATGGAACAGGCATACTCAATCGTACCTGGATGGCAACAGACTTGTGCGGCAACACGACCACATGTGTCCAGCAAATCTGGATCGTCGATCATACTGATCCGGTCATCACTTGTCCCTGCCAATGTTGAGATCAGTTGTTCTGATTCGTCAGATCCATCTCATACCAGCAAAGCCACAGGAACAGATAATTGCAGTCCAACTGTTACCATTTCGTTGTAGATGTAGCACAACTAAATGGCTGCAACAACACAGGCCTGATTCTCAGAACATGGTCTGCACAGGATGCATGTGGAAATGTAAAAACATGTACTCAGCTTATCACAATAGTTGATCGCACCCACCGGTTATCCATGTCCTCATGATACATTAATTGATTGCGGATTTTATAACAATCCTGATGCATTAGGTTATCCAACAGGTACTGATAATTGCACTCCTTCCGGTGATTTGATTCTCAACTATCATGATGATCTTTCCGGTCTGACAGGTTGTACCAATACGGGTGTCATCTTAGGACATGGTCCATGGAAGATGCATGTGGGAATATCGGTACATGTGTTCAACTTATTACTGTAGCGGATACAACAGCTCCTGTCATCATATGTCCAGCAAGTGTAGTCATCAATTGTAAAGACAACACATTGCCTTCAGCAAATGGAAAAGCAACGGCTACTGATTATTGTACAGCGAGCTTGTTTATCAAAATAACACCTACAAAGATGATCTTAGCCAGGCCGGTCAGTGCAATGGCTCAGGATACATCTATAGAGTCTGGACAGCGACGGACCAGTGTGGAAATGCTGCAACATGTGCGCAGACCATTCAAATCGTAGATCATCTAGCTCCTGAAATTCAGTGTCCCGCATCACCGCAGATTTCCTGCGAAGCGGATCGCTCTCCTGCCGCCCAGGGCTATGCAAGAGCAACAGACAATTGCACGGCTGTACCAGATATTAAATATCACATACACAGATAATATAGCCAACCTCACGGGTTTGCAATCATACTTGAAACTTATACCGTACTCGGAAGCAACAGATGCTTGTGGAAGTACAAGTACACTGTGTTCAGGTATTGACAATCAATGATACAAGGCACCTATCATCACTCCTCCTGCCACGATCACTGTTTCTGTAGATCTTCACTGGATGTATCAGTGACAGGAAATATTATTATTACAGACAATTGCACACCGGAAAGCTCATTGACAGTAGTTATCACAGATGATTTTACGGCTGTCATCCGAGGTAATCACACTGGAACGCTGAAGAGAAAATGGGGTCGTAACTGATCTTTGTGGAAATTCAACAAGTGCATCACAAAATATATCAGAATCATCGATAAAACACCTCCACCATCACGATGTAGTTCTGTTGAAGTAAATTGTGGTGATTCAATAGATCCATCAGTTCTGGGTACACCTGAAATATCAGACAATTGTACTGCAATAGCTGAGCTGGATTTACTTCATCTTCGATAATACTTCAGGACTCAATCGATATAACGGTACAGGTATACTTTTAAGGACATGGGTTGTATCTTGTGATTGTAGTAATTTAAATAGCTGTCTTCCAGACAATTAGTGTAGTTGATAAAACAACTCCACGGATCTGTGCCTCCGAATATTACCACAAGCTGCGAATTTGCAGATGATGATCTTGATGAACTGGGGCAGGCTACTGCGATAGATCAGTGTACACCTGCTTCTCAAATCAAGTTGCATACAAAGACAATAACCTAGGCCTGATATTCTGTAATGGAACCGGACAACGTAAGCGCGTATGGAGTGCTACCGAGTTGTGTGGCAATGTATCCACTGCTATTCAGTACATCAGTTTCATAGATACGCTTTCGCCGATATTTATACACCACTGGATGTTATCACGCAATACGATTGACAATCCTACTGATCTTAAGCTGACACGCCAAAGTTGAAGTGTATACAGATAATTGTACGGATGTACACGATGTGGTCATAAGTTGGAAAGATGATATGGACTGCGCTTGAAAACTGTAATAGTGATCCGGGTTTCCATAGAATCTGGACACTTACAGATCCATATGGCAATGCGCGGTCATCTACTCAACCCGTATCACCATTCCAGTTACACTACATCTCAGGTTACATTTCCCGGAGATACTTATCTATTCCACGATCAGGATATGATGATTTTCAATCTCACTGGTTTAGTCCTTATGCCGGAGAATGCCTGCAGTTATTTAATACTGGACTTTGTATTCAGTTGAATTGGAGTGAAGTATCACACATCATTTTGGTCATAAATGGGTGTACGTTGATTATTGTGGTCATGCCGTAGAACAAACTCAAATCATAAACATGGTTGATACTGTAAGACCGGTATTAACTGTTCAAATATTTCAATCTCTTTTGCCCAGGGCGAAGAAGTAGTGATCAATCCAAATCGAGTGGTCACGAGTGTTACCGACAATTGTGATAATAATGTAAGTATTGCTTCAAGTCAGACTGTATTTGGTTGTGGGGATTTCCTTAAGTGCGGAACAAACATTATTGGTCACAGCTACGGATGGTCAGGGCAATATCGCTTATGCGAGAATGTCGGTGTTGTGTTGTTTCACTTGTGGGCGGATTGTTCTTGATGGATTGTCCACAGACATCGTCGTGTACCTACAACCTGGTGAATGCTCTGGGTGCTCACACATATCCTATAGCTCCTCAGGGCTTGCTCAACAACAACCGATCAGCTACGAGAGCAGGTGGATGGCACAGATTTCAACGTCAGGAGATCTATTTCCTATCAGGATCACTGATCCTATCAGATCACACAGATCAACTAGGCTATTCCGCAGTGTGAATTCC
>JADKGY010000005.1 GCA_016722045.1 Candidatus Opimibacter skivensis
CTGACTGTCATTAAATCGGGAAATGAGGCTATTTATTTTCCGGGTGATATTCTGATGGTCAGGGGCCGCCTGGCATCTATTCCACCTGCTTTGAATCCTTACGCTTTTGATGCAAGAGCTTATTATAAGACAATCGGCATAAGGATACAGATGGTGCAAAGCGAAAGAAGTATTGAAAGACAGTATCTCGAAAAATTCAATTGCACGATTGACTGCCCACGATGGCAATATTATCTGTCGAGTCTTGGTAAAAACAATTCTTCACCACAGGTTGTTGCACAATTGACGAATGCGCTTGTATGGGAGTGACCGGTCAGATATGGACAATGATGTAAGAAGATGCATTTGCAGATTCAGGAGCTATGCATGTGCTATCCGTTCAGGAATGCATGTCGCTATATTTACAGCATGCTTTTCTTTTTCTTGGGCTCCAGTTCAGGAATTTTTTTTAAATGAGTCTTGCGATTTGGTGCGTATTCAATTGCGATCCTACTTTATGTTGGTGCTTGCCGGAGCTTGTCCGGCTGTTGTGAGGGCAGGGCTCATGATCATCCTCCATCTGTTTGGCAAAGCAATGGGTCTGAATACACAGGTCTGGAATTTGCTTGGCTTCTGGCCTTCATTATGATGTGGATCAATCCTTATGTCTGGCAGAATGTAGGATTCCAACTTTCATTTCTGGCAATGGCCGGCATCCTGCTTTTATTCAAAAGCAATGATCAGGAAGCATAACATTCAAATACAAAATTCTGCATATCATCTGGGAGATTACTGTTCTGTCGATCGTAGCACAGGTATTTATTCTTCCGGTTTTGCTTGGCCAGTTTCACCAGTTCCCCTTGACGTTTATTCTCAGTAGCCTTGCCATTCCTGCTGGTTACCTCATCGTTTTTGGGGCAGTGCTTAATGTCATCCTTTCGTTTATGGGTATCACTATCGCCTGGCCAATGCTGGATTGGATCGGACGTGCATTCATTCAAAGTATGAAATGGATGGGCGGGTTGAATCCGGAAATGCATTTTCTTTGCCCGCATGGAGTGGGATTTTGCTGATGTCAATGGCTATTTTATTTACCATCGCCCTGGTGTTCAGATGGCCCTTAGGTAAATCACTAGCTAGCCATGTAGTCTTTCGCAGTAGTCATCATGGGTTGTCACAGAATAAAACAATGGTCTACAAGCGAGATGATCATTTATCATTCATACAAGATTGATAGCTGATATTACCCTTAACGGAAGATGTACCTCAATTCATGACTGCGAAATTTCTTATGCAAGCATTGAATTTGCATCAAGAGGATATCGATGTCACAGGGATATCATCGATGCGACTGATATCTGTATAGAACAGTCATTTCAAACAAAGGATATTGATTACAAATCATCTGTTTTGACCATGGATGGTTTATGATTCTATTCTGGGAAGGAGAAGTGGACTCTTTGATTTGCTCAAAAAAATAACGACTATAATCATCAATCAATGTCCTGATTTAATCCTTTTTAAAAGATTTTCTACAAGACCGGTTTGATAGCAATATCATTCTTCCCGCCCATATCGACAGGAAGATGAAAACAAAAATCGAAGACTATTTAAAAGAACACCAGATAGCATATCACGATATAGATTCCAAAGGATATTTTTTGACACCGATATGAACAAGGAATATCATTTTACGATCACACGGACAGACAGGATTTACCTTGTCTCATTTGTTATCCTTTATTAGGTTGGGAACTGGTAAAAGATTTTTTGCCTGCTGGTGATAAATCATTTACTTATATTTCTCCCCATCTGCACATCATGGATTTAAAAATAAAACGAACTCTCATTATTCTTCCAATTATTATTCAAAAAATATTCACTTCCTTTTCCAAAAGATTTGAAAAAATATTCATCCTACGAAGAAGAACAGGAACAAACTCCACCGGCTTCTCCTTGTCTGTCATGACCGCCTCATTTGATGAATTGACATCCATGGGTCTTTCCAGGAAAGTGGCTTTTAATATTCAAAAATTCATTTCAGCAGGTGGTATCATTACGAGTGATGAGGATTTGTTAAAAATATATGGAATGGATTCACTCCAATTGATGAATGCATCTCCATTTATCATTTATGGCACAAAACCTATAAGCGAAGAATCCACTGCAGATTTAGAGAATGAAGTTCCCATCAAACCAACATTAAAAATAGTCGACCTGAACCGGGCAACATCCAAGGACCTTGAATCCCTCGATGGAATAGGGAGTGTTTTGGCAAACAGAATCATCAAATACAGAGATGCTATCGGAGGCTTTTTAAATCCAGATCAATTAAAGGAATGCTATGGTATACCACCTGAAACCATTGAGAAGATCAAAGGTCAGATCACCGTTTCCGGAAGTCCTCATTTAGTGATGATCAATGAAATAAATATAGACTCTCTTAAACATCCTTATCTGAATAAAAATGTAATAAAGCTGATCAAAGCCTATAAAAATCAGCATGGCGTATTTAAAAATGTATCCGATTTTAGAAAAATATATCCCCCCGATTCCAACTGGTGTGATAAAGTATTGCCTTATATCAGTTTCGATGTTAATAAGTAACACGCAAGACTCAAAAAAATGAGGACGCAGATCAATTATGATCGGTTATGATCATTTTTCGCAATATTTACCTTTATCCGAATTATAATCAGAAAATCTATTCAAGAGAAAAGGTTATTTTCAGAAAATTCGTTATTCGTTATTCGTTATTCGTTATTTTTTTTATTTCCCCGTGGCACTATACTTCTCCACAAACGCCTTCATCTCTTTTACCATTTTTGGACTGCCGATAGAAATTGTCGCTCTCTGATGCAATTCATTGACCGGCATATCGAGAATACGTTCAAGGTCACATGATATCGCCACACCACCCGCCTGCTCCACGATCATCGCCATCGGATTGCATTCATAAAGTAATCTGAGTTTTCCCTTTGGATATTTTCGGGTATGAGGATAAAGAAATATTCCGCCCTGGATCATGATCCTGTGAATATCTGAAACCATTGAACCGATATATCTCAATCCAAAATTCATCTCCGAACAATGATCAATATAGCGTCTCATCTCTCGAGATCAAATTTCAAATAGTACCCCTGGTTGACAGCATAATAAGCTCCATCCTCAGGAATTTTTATGTTCTCATGTGAAAGACAAAATTCTCCGATGGACGGATCAAGTGTAAATCCATTGACACCATGACCTGTGGTATAGACAAGTATCGTAGAAGTTCCATAGAGCACATACCCTGCAGCCACCAATGCATTGCCAGGCTGTAAGAAATCCTCCAGTGTCGCAGGACCTGCCAGGTCAGACACTCTTCTGTAAATACTGAATATAGTTCCGACCGATACATTGACATCTATATTGCTGGATCCATCGAGTGGATCAAAGAAGACAACGTATTTTGGTTTCTTATTCGCCACCGGCGGAACCTGAATAATAGATTCCATTTCTTCAGAAGCGATAGCCGCACACTCTCCGCTATTACCGAGGCATTCGATCAGCTTATCATTAGCATAGATGTCCAGCTTCTGGACCATGTCACCGGATTCATTTTCAGAACCTGCAACGCCCAGGATATTGACCAGTCCTGCTTTATTGACTTCCCTGTTTATAATTTTAGCAGCGACACCAATATCTCGAAGCAGATTAGTTAGCTCACCTGTAGAGCTTGTATACTCCTTTTGTCGCTTTAAGATAAATTCGTCAAGGGTGACGATCCTGTTACGGTTTGATAAATTATCCATGTTGGTTTGTTTGGACCCCTTACCCCTGAAAGGGGGAATTGCATGTTTTACCCACCCCTTTTAGGAAGAGTAAGGGATCAGTTATATTTTTCTAGTATCCGCCATAATACCTTCTCAAAAACCACTCCAGAGAAAGAGCGGCCAGTAAAATAATACAAAGCCACTTAAGATGGATCAATGGCCTGGTCTGCGTGCTGCTATACAATATAGGCTTGATATGCTCATCACCCAATATCAAATCTCCCAATTGCGAAATCTGGTCAGCATAAACTAAACTTCCGCCATACATTGTTGCCAATTGCCTAAGCAATCCATGATCAGCGGTTGTTTCAAGCGTTTCCAATTGAATAGGCTGGACTACTAATTTGCCATCATGTGTAAGCTTGACACCATTGACTTCGGTCGTAGCTGTCCATGAATAATTACCTTCAGGAAACCGGCCAATCTCTAAAGCATACGACTGACCGGATGTATTAAATGTATAGTCGAATTCTTCACCCTGTTTATTCTTTATCCGGATCGAAACTTCAGGTGTATTGATCAGCTCATAACTATCATTATATAATTCACCCTGAAAAGAAATATCCTCAAGTTCTGTATACAATCTCTTGGAAGATGTCACTTTGAATTTTCGTTTATCAGACTTGGTAGATGTGTATTGACATATCTGATTCAATACTTCATACGTGATATCGCGTGAGCCGTTTTGCAACTGATCAAACAATTGCCATTTCCAGATTCCTTCTCCTGCTATCACGCAGGTTCGTTTATCATTGGCTTCACCCATGACGATCAATGGATATTGTGTGTCAACGCTACCTATCTTTTGGAAAGACATGACCTGGGCCGATGGAGCAGCAGTATACTCACCATAAGGTGAAATGAGCGGACTGAATGCGGGCAATTTGGTTTTGATATCATCCGTCAGATTAAACAAATTGAACGACGGATTCAATACCATGGTGACATCATTCGGTGTGCGATTACCTCCGGCTAAAATATTCAGAAATGGTTGGGCCTGGTTAAGCGCATTAAGGTCTGTCTGATAACCAGCTACAAAAATCCTTGGAGTACCTTTTTTATCAAGCTCATTTAATATGGTTGGGATCGGATTTTTGACAGAAGGCAATTGATGTAAAATGACGAGATCATATTTTTTCAATTGATCCAGGGACATATCCGAAGCCATGCGTATGTCTACTTCATAGTTGCGCTGACTTAACAAAGCGGACTTCCACACCGCAAGATCAGGATGTGGACTATTCGCCAATAGCAAGACATTGAGACGCCCATCAATAACCTCTACAAAGAAATCACGCACATTATTGAGATAGGTCACTTCATTTTTTACCTGTGCTACCGAGACCCTGTACCGCAGAACGCCACTCTGCTTCGCTTCGATTATAATATCCTTCGTCGTAAACCAGGGATCGGCGTCAATCGTGATTGGAATTTTTCAATGAGCACATCATTGTTATCCAGTATTTGCTTTATTTCCAGACTGGTGGTAGCTCCTTTTAGACGCACTGCAGAAAGATCAACCTGAAGTGGAAATTTATCGCCCAGGTAAACGATACTGTTATGGTAGACATCTTTGATTTGCAAATCCGTTTTCCGAATTGTATCCCTAATGCAACTGCATACAACGGAGCTTTTTGGATAAGAGGTATATACAGCGGACTTTTACCCCGATTGATAGCACCATCAGAGGCGACAATGACCGCGCCCACATTCTGCCCTCTGTATTGTTCATCTACATAAGTCATAAACTCACCCAGATCACTCGCCTGGTCATTCAATGTCCATGATGCATTTGCTGCAAGCTCTTTAACTTCCTGGCCGAAGCCAATGCGATGAACCTCATATTTCTTCGATAGATTATTGTACAGATCATCGAGGGATTTCATGTATGTCACCGAATCCGTTTTTGAAAGGGCAGCCCTGATGCTTGCCGACTGATCCTGAGCCAGAATGATCACCGGTGGTTCAGTCCGGTTTTGAAGCAGCTTTAAAAGCGGAGCCAACAACAGACTACTCAGAACTGTGACCACCAGGCCCCTGAGAATAGCCATCAAATACCTTAGCCAGACTGGCTGATCACTGAAGGTCTTGTCCTTATAATACAGGAAAACAGAGGCCCCTACACCCAATAAAAGGCATAAAATAAGATACCAGGAGGGATATTGCCAACTCAGATTCTGCACGTGACCAAAGGAATTAAGTGAAAATTAGATGATGTGTTAACGTTCACAAAGATTGAAAAAATATCTAAGGAGCACCAAAAGGATAGCCGGTTCAAATGTCCAATATTTGAACCTTTCGGTCGTTTTAAGGGTATCTTTGTACACGTTTTCAATAATTTTTGTGTCGATGAATAAGGTATCACTTCTTAAATCCTTTCTTTTCATTTTCGGGCTTCTTCTGCTCTCCCAGAGGTTACAGGCTTCTTATATCCTGATCCCGATGGATGATACCCAGCGAAATCACCTAAAGGCTTATGGTATCACGTATTGGGTTCTGAATGCAGGCAAAGAAGCATACTGGCTCCTCAATTACAGGGAGGTTCATTTGCATTTGAGAATAATGAGCTCTTCGAAAAAGAATGTAAAACCAGGGATGTGAGTTACCAGATCATCACCGATGGTGAATTTGTAAGAATAAGAACAGAAATAAGCAATCCTGAAGCCAATCAGGAAACCATTAAACTTGAGGTTGCCCCGAAAATAGCTGTTTACACGCCTGATTTCAATTCTCATGGTGAGCGTATCCAGCCCTGGGATGATGCTGTGACGTTAGTGCTGACCTATGCCGAAATACCCTATGACAAAATCTATGATCGGGAAGTACTTGAAGGAAAATTAGCGCAATACGATTGGCTGCATCTTCACCATGAAGATTTTACCGGTCAGTACGGAAAATTTTATCGCTCCTTCAGCATGCAACCCTGGTACAAAGAAAATCAGCGATTGCAGGAAGAACTGGCCAAAAGCCTCGGCTATTCCAAAGTGTCACAATTGAAACTGGCCGTTGTCAAAACGATCAGGGATTTTGTTGGCGGGGGTGGCTTTATGTTTGCGATGTGCAGTGCGACAGATTCGTATGATATTGCATTGGCTGCTGATGGCGTTGATATATGTGCAGAAATTTTTGATGGAGATCCACAGGATCCGGATGCACAATCAAAGCTTGATTACAGCAAATGTTTTGCCTTTAAAGATTTTAAGTTGGTGACTAATCCTATGGAATATGAATTTTCGAGTATTGATCACAGAGATCGAAGTGTAATACCCGAGCGGGATTATTTCACACTATTTGATTTCTCTGCAAAATGGGATCCTATCCCGACAATGCTTACGCAGAATCATACCCGGACTGTGAAAGGCTTCATGGGTCAGACTACGGCATTTGACAAAAATTATATTAAATCCGATGTATTGATTTTAGGTGAAACAAAACCTGAAAATGAAGTCCGTTATATTCATGGGGAATATGGATTTGGTACATGGACTTTCTATGGTGGTCATGACCCTGAAGATTATCGTCATTATGTGACAGATCCGGATACAGATCTAAGCCTGCATCCCAATAGCCCAGGCTATCGATTGATCCTCAATAATGTACTTTTTCCTGCTGCTGAAAAGAAAAAGAGGAAAACCTAGTAGAGATGATTTGAAGCATGTCTCTGCTTTCTATTACTACCTGACCCTTTTTTCAAAAAATTACCTTTTAGTGCCTTTATTTAATATATCCCCGGACAAAGTAATGCCGAAGGATTGGGGCCTGCCCTTTTGTATCTTCGGCGCTTGAGTCCAAATTCAATGACGTCAGTGTCCGGATCAGATCCGTTATCTAATCAAATCCTAAAAAATATTCCCATGGTGTACATCGTGGGCAATAGTTTCTGTGGGTCAACGCTATTGGGATTCCTTTTAAGTGCCCATCCTGACATCATTTACCTTGGCGAATTAAAAATCAAAACCTGGCTTAAAGAAAGGTCATGTTCGTGTGGTCATTCTTTAGATACCTGTCCATTCTATAGTGATTATTTCAGTGAATTTAATACGACTAAGAAATCTCTTTTTGCAGATGTGAGGCCGAGATCTGTTATTTCACTTCTGTTCAGAAGAGATAAAATCATTTCTAAAAATGCTATTGTAAAAATGGAATCATTTTATCATTCCATCACCGAACATGTTTTACAAATGTATCCCAATGCAAAATATATTGTGGATACATCCAAAAGTATTTGGATGCTAAATGGATGGTTGCATACCTCAGTTGATAAGGATATAAAAATCATCTGGCTTACCCGACATCTCCAACCCAGCATGGCTTCTTTTACAAAGAGAGGATTTAAATTTTATCATTCCCTCTTATCCATTCTCGTCAACAACATGCTGACTAAATATTATTTAAAATGGAACAAACTGAATTATCTGAAATTGGATTACACCCGATTTTATAGTGAATACGAGGAGATTGCTAAATCAACATCAGCTTTTCTCAATATCCCCATTCCGTCTGCATATCAAAATCATCATAATCATCACGTGATTTCCGGCAATTCGAATACAAAAAAAGAATTCACCGGACAATTTAAAGGATTTCACAACGATGAGGAATGGAAATCCCTGCTCACAAAAAACCAAAAAAGGATTCTATCATGGTTCGAATGAATAAATCATGAGAATACTGGTCCTCACGATCGAATATCCTCCTTTGGGTGGTGGAGCATCTCCTATGTCTCACGAAATAAATAAAAATTACGTGCAGCGTGGCCACGTAGTTGAAGTCGTCACGATGTCCTTCAAAGGCTTGCCTGATGAAGAATATGTCGATGGCATTCATATACACAGAGTGCCATGCAGAAGAACACAAAAACACATATCATATCCCCTCGAACATGTGTCTTTTATTTTGGCTGCAAGAAAGTTTTTGAAAAAATACCTGCATACTCATTCATTTGATGTATGTCATACTCATTTTATTATACCTACAGGAATTCTGGCCAGATGGATGTACAAAAATTATCGAATTCCTTTTATTATCACAGCACATGGAAGTGACGTGCCTGGCTTCAATCCTGATCGTTTTTATTTACTACACAAAATCTCCCCACCATTAATCCGGTCCATTGTTAAATGGAGTTCGGCTATTGTTGTTCCTTCAATGTATTTGAGCTCGCTTCTGAAAAAAGTGGTTATCCATTCAGATTCGAAAATCATCCATATTCCCAATGGAATCAATACAGACTATTTTGTTCCGGGTAAAAAAGAAAAAATAATTGTTTCCTCAGGTAGACTTTTGGAACGAAAAGGATTTCATCACCTTATTGAAGCCGTCTCACCCGAAGACATAGGTTACAACGTACACATCTGTGGTGATGGCCCGATGATGAGCCAGCTCAAAGCACTCGCCTCAAAATCAAAAACTCCGATAATTTTTCATGGATGGATTGACAATAGGGATGAATTGTATAAATCAATTTTATCTCAGGCCACATTCTATTGTCTCGTTTCTTCCAATGAAAATGCCAGCGTATCGCTCATGGAAGCCATGTCCTCCGGCTGCGTAGTCATCACATCAGACGTGTCAGGATGTCCTGAAACGGTTGGGTCTGCAGGAATCTGTATAGCCCTGGCCAGGCAGAACGATTACGTCAGACGTTAATTTCCATCATTGGGAACGCTTCTGCCCAAGACTCCTATATGCTTGTTGCCAGACAGCGAGCTGTTGAGAAATATGCTTGGCCTTCCATCACAGAACGTTACCTTAAACTTTTACAAAGCAGTACCGCAAAATGAGTCAGTTGAAAAGAGATACGCAAATGACTTTACTGAGCCGTATCCCGGTCATGCTATTAAGTTTTTTATCCGTCGTATTACTAACGCGTTTGTTGGGCCCTGAAGGAAATGGCGTGTATACGTTTACATATGCAAGCCTTAATCTGCTGATTACGATTATTGGGTTTCAACTTGACGGCTCACTTACTTTTTTTCTTTCAAACAAGGGCTATGAAAACAATAAAGTGATCAGCACCATTGGTTTGCTCTTTCTTTTTACAATCCTTCTTTTAGTATTCACTTTATTTTCCATCATTTATCTTATCCCCGGAGGCCAACATCTTTTTATTCCTGACGGACAACCTGTACTATTTTTTTTCGTCTTCCTTGTCATTGCCTTTATACTAAGGTCAACATCAAATCTGATTCAGGCAGCATTAAGAGGATTGTTCAGATTTAAAGCTTTCAATTTTTATATTACGATCATTCAATTGTTACCGGTAATACTTTATAGCATAATGCTTTATTTAAGTCTAAACGGTCACGTGAATTATCCAATGATCACTTACTTTAAAATAATACTTATCACCGAGTCCATTCTGCTCATGATTGGAATATTCGTTCTTTGGAAAACAAATGAAATCAAATTCTCTTCAGATTCTGTGCAGTACAGAAAGGCAATTATACAATACTCATCAAAAAATCTTTTAGGAACAGTTGGGCATTTCCTGAATAAAAGACTTGATGTTTGGTTTGTTGAATTCTATAATGGAATGGCACTCCTCGGACAATATGGATTGGCCACACAGATTACAAATTTTATCAGTGATGCGTTGACTCCATTTAACCAGGTATTGCTACCCTATCTTTCAGGATCGCCGGGTGATCAGCATAAAATAATGGTAGGACGAATAGCCAGATTAAATTTTTTTATCGCGCTCATAGCATCATCATTGATCGCCTGTTTATCGTGGCTTTTTATTCCCCTTTTATTCGGTCACAAATTCGATCAGGCCATTCCTGCTTCCCAAATTCTGGCAATAGGGATCATATTTATTTCTCAGCGATTAGTGTTTACTAATTATTTCAAAGCTACTGATCAGATCGCGTACACGATAAAAGCGTCCTGGGGCGGAGTTATAATTACAGTACTACTCGATCTTTTACTTATACCGCGTTATGGCATCATAGGTGCTTCCATTGCTTCAGTACTCGCGTATGCTACAACTGCCATATTCCTTATTTACCACGTCTCAAAAAAAATAGATCTCCGTCTGTACGATATTCTTTTTTTGAAAAAATCAGACATTACCTGGCTGACCTCCCGAAAATCAGAAATTGGTAATTAGTTGATGGAAAATAAAGAATAATTACGCCCAGAACTTAGTCCTGAATCTGTAAATTCCAAACCCAATAGCGAATGCGCCCAGGTAACCTAACCATCCGATTTTTGATAATGGAGGTTCATAGTAAAGGTCAATGACATGTTTTCCGGGTTCGACATACAGCCCTGTAAATCCAATATCGGCCTGAACGAAATCCGACCGGACATCATCTACTTTCACCTTCCACCCGATGTCATAAGGTATAGAGAAAAACACCACAGAGGGTTTCTCTACCTCTATGCTCCCAATAATCCTGTTTTGATTAAAATAAGTCATCTTCATGGCTTTATCCTGCATCATCCGCATATGATTCAGTGCATCATTAGTTGAGCCCTCGAGTGAAGAGAAAGGAATCTTATTTAATTTAATATGCCCGTCCATTACCCTATCTTCCAATACCACACCCCGGTAAATGGCTCCCTGCTTTTCACCATTCGGCAAATTTTTGAAATCATCATAATCAATGTATTGATCAAATGGAATTCCAAAAGGAAGAAAATATTTATTTTGATAAATATGTACATCCCCTGCTTTAGAGACTTCTGAATATATTGAAGGATTGACACTTGACTGCGAATTATCTTTTGACAATAAATATTTTATTGAGAAAAGAGGATGCAGGTACGGATTATTTGACAAGCCCAGTAACCAACGTGTATTTCTTTCCTGGCTCCCATCGATTATACCCATTTCATCCAGAAAATTGACATAATTTTTATGGTTATGCGACTGATACATTTTTGTTCCAAAAAAATCCTGAACCATACCGTCATTGTATCCTGATTTCACCGAGCCAAAAACTTTATCCACCCTGTAAAACAAACCTTGATCAATCTTCTTGATATAGTCCACCGCTTCCATGGAATTATCAAATTGATATTTTTTATTTCGAATATCCGCTTTATGCAATGAGACTCTTTCATTAAATGCCGGCCACGAAAAAATCCCGGCTTCCAGGATCACTGTTACCAAAAGTAATGGCAGAATAATCTTGGCGAATTTATCACTGGAGAGCATTGAGATAAAAATAGAATACAATACTAAAAATAAGGAAGCCCTTATTTGCACTGACTGAGAGATCGTTACTTTAGGTTCATGATAAGGATACCATATAAGGACCACCATCAGGAGTAATGAAATAAACAAAACAATGAGGTTTGGTTTTTGCCTTTCATGATTTCCTGAAAACCTAATAAGCCTACTAAAAGGAAACTAAAAGGAATGAAAAGAGACAACGCTCCTTTATAATAATCACCGGCAAATCCATAAAATGCAAATCTGAACCACGGAAATATGATGATGAATAACCAGAGTCCAAGAAAAGCACCATACAATAATTTTCGCTTTCGATCCGCTAGCGCAAAAATTGAAATACGAGGAGGATGGTAATCAGGCCAATATAAAATAATGGAGCTTCGAGATAATTCTTCCAGCCATTAAAAGTATTCGCTGTTCCTAATGCATCATTCGAAATCAATCTGAAAAATGCCGTCAGATAATGTTCAGGTGATGCAATACGAAAAGGAAACACTGCAGATAAATTTTCGCTATACGAAACCTTACCTGACACCCTTGGGCTGTAGGCAAAACGATGCCAATTGCCTCCGATAAAAGGCAGCGCTACCAGGAATGCAAATATTCCACAAATGAATATTCGCTTATAATTCATCCACAATTCCTTCAATGAAAATTGATAAATATCCATGATACGGATGAAAGAATAAACCGCCATAAATAAAATAAGGAAGTATGCCCGCACATCAAGCATCATGACAAAAGGAACTATAAACAACCACCAATTCTTTTTTCGCAATAATAATTCAAGGCCCAAAAAAGAAAGTGTATACCAGAAAATGACAATCGAATGACCATACCAGCTACTACCCACAACAAGGTATCCTCCAAAGGAATATAGCAATGCACCAACAATACAGACAGGTAATGAAAATGATGCTACGCGGAGAAATCTGTAAAACACAAGTCCGGTCAGAAATAAAACTGAAGCCTGAACCCATGCAATACTATAGGCTATCGTAGCCGCATCCATCGGAATAAATACCCAATGAAATGGATTGAGCAAAACGCCGGGATAACAATTGTCTCCTACCCCGATATAAAAAGACCATCCGGGTATACCGGTCTCACGGCAATACCTTGCTGCCTGAACCAGGTTAGGAAAAAACATAGATAAGGTATCTGACCCTACGTCATCGAAAATAAAAAGCTCAGACCCAAATAAAAATCTTCCGAAAAGGATAAATGTCAGCATTAAAGTGAGCCCACAAAAAAGCCAAAAAGTTTGCTTCTCTCCTATAGGCCACGATGGCATTAAAACCTGTGCACGAGGCTTACCTGTCTTCCGGATGTTTTTCTTTTCGATGGCCAATTTTATTCCTCGGATTGTTTCTTATTAAGAATCTTTTCATCAAAATACCATAATTCAACACCCAGGTCATCTATCGGACCACCATGATATGGTTTGAAATTTTGATAGATATAAGTGATCACATCTTCGCGCCAATGATATACTTTATGCTTGTCCCACATGACCCATCCCCGTTGTGCAAATGTGATATCCTGTTTGAATTGCTCCAGCGTATATTCCTTTCTACCAGGCACTTTGTGATAAAGATTGCCAGCGAGTTGGACAGGATCGAGGTAATATGTTTTTACATTTTGTGCAAACAATGCATCTCCGCGCCTGTACTTATCTTTCAACGTCTTATATACTATCGAATACGAAGGTGCCCATGGATGTTTTACATAAACCCGTTTATAATCTTCCTTGAAACTTAAGAAGGATACAATCAGGATAAAAAAGAGCCACAATGAAGCCGTCTTTGAAGATACAAGTCTGCCACTTTGATACCATACGAATAACAATATCCCCACCACGAACGGCACAATATGCGCGATATACCTATAGTCCAGACCTTCACTCGCGATGAGATAAACCATAAAGAGCAATGAAATACCGATCAGTAGGTAACTAATGACCAAAATGGATTTTATTGACCTAGACACTCTCGCCCGCAATAGACCCATTCCTCCGATCATCGTCATCATCGTACTATTGACCGGCAATCCATTATCCAGGATATATCGATAATATTCTCCATAAATACTGTGCTTCGTCAACATCCTACCGGCGACTTGTCTGAACATCCGTAATGAATGCAACTCAAGGCCAAATGAAAGAAACGCCAGAATAATGCCTACGCCAATCGCCACGAATAAAAAATACTTCAACTCCTTCGTCTTCAGATACCAAACAAGTATTGCAATAAAAATGAAAAAGACCGGTAAAATGATCATCGACAATTTTTGCAAATGAGCTAAAAGCAGCAACATCACAACCGACGCAGCGATATATAGAATTTTAGTGTTCAGAAATCTGATCTTATGACCCCGAAAAAAGACTTCTTTATTTTTTATAGTGATCGTCCGGTAAAGAATATATACACCAAGTAAAAATATCGGGATCAGCAGAGCATACATCCGCATATATCTGAATAAGATCAGAAACCGGTCATTCATTAAACATACAATAGGGATCATGACAGCGATAAGTCCTTTCCCGTACCACCTGCTATACACATAATAACAGATCAGGACAAAGATCAACCCGAAAAGAGCTGAAGGGAGCCTGCCTGTAAATTCCGAAACACCAAACAAATCAAATACCCATGAAATCAAGAGGGAATGGATCCACACCCTTTCATATCCATCCTGCAGATAAGCCATTCCATGTTGTTGTATACCGATGGCCGCATTGATGACAGAATTCTCATCTTCCCATATATCATAAAATCCAAGCCTATAAAAAATCAATACTCCACAAATCAAAAAAACAACAATGGATATGACCCGCAGATATTTATCCTGGAAAAGAGGTTTGATTGGAAATACAAAATCCGTATTGACGGGCTCTGATACAACTTTGTATTTGAGAATAAAATACCAGACGATGCCCAATGGAATAGCCATGGTGCCTGATAAAAAGAGCCAGAAACCGTTTGCAGATATCCAGCTATATGTCAAAGCAATTGTCACCATGACCTGTACAAGGATTAATCCTAATCCGGCGTAGGTAATTTTATCTACATGTTGCTGAAATAGCTTTGTCGAACAAATAAAAGCAAGCGCACCACTGATAATGGAAAAGGTAATCACATATTCCTGGTCTGCAGGAGGGCTGAAAAGAAGTACATGATTGAATACATAAAACAATGCTGCTCCTAGGAAACCGTATAAAATTGATTTACTCCATTGTATTAGCGATTTGTAACCTGCACCGGTGACCGGATTTCGTCGGTTTGTGGGAGATTTAATTTTATCCTTGCTATGTTTAGCCACGAGGGATGAATGATTAGGTACTAAAAGTGCGGCAAGTTATTTTTTTTTCACTCCCTGACCAAACACTGGATAGACAAGCTTTAATCATTAACAGATCAGGTTTATTTGTCTCATCAATTACTTTTTCTTTTCCATAGCTCTTCTATACATTTCTTCATGGGCATCCATAGCTACTGTCACCTCATACGTAGAGTTGACATATTCATAGCCCTTGTCACCCATTTCTTTCCATAGATCATCTTTCAGCAGTATTTGCAGGCTTTGATGAAAATCTTCGTTCTTCACATGAATTCCAAATTTTGAAGCAAAATCATCCGGATTGACATGACTCAGAATGGCACATCGATGGCCAGCCGCTTCAACAAAACTATTAGGTAATCCTTCACGCACAGCTGTATTCATCAGAATCCAAGCCTCCGATAATAAATTTCGATGCGTATCTCCCTTGAATTGATCTACAAAACCGACAAATTGAATATTCGGATATTGGCTGTAAGTTTTTTTCAATTGCGTTTCATACTCCGGGACCCTTGCCTTTCCGGCTATTTTGAAAGTAACCTCCGGAAAATCCTTTGCTAGCTCAAGCATTAATTCCAATCGCTTTCGTGGGTCAATTCTGCCCATGTACAAAACACTTGGCTTATCTGATTTAGTGACATGTGCAGGCACTTCAGTGGGTGTCGCCAGAAATTCAATATCTGAACTGTAGTGATATATTCGCTTCGCTTTCTCTTTCAAAAAATGAGCAGGAACGTACAGTGCATCAGCTTTTCTCACAGACCGACGAACGAGAAAACTATATTCGTAAAAATAATTTTGGATCACCTGGATCCTGCTTTTGCTCGGATAAGAAAATTCCATGAGCCAATCTTTCCATTCACGAGGATCGCGCGCGGTTACAACATGTGTCGCATTTGGAACATGTTTCATAGCGAGCCACGTACCAAGCGAAGGTTCGCACGAGTGATAAATATCTGCCTGAATCTTCTCATAAATTTTGCCGGAAGAAAATAATTCGGCAGGTTTAAAACTGAGCACTTTTATTCCGTCAAGAATTTCCTCTTCCTTCTGATCTTCTCTGCGCGGCACTACTGCAAATACATCATAGCCTCTCTTCACCAATTCACGTCCAATGATTCTGGTGGCTTTCCCAAATCCACCATATTTGCCCCAGGCGAATATTTCGACACAGATGAGACAGATGCGTTTGGGTTCCATACGGAGAGATTATATATTGAATTGGGGGTGAAGATGGGGAATGATTGGTAAATGGTGCATGGGTCAGGTAATAATTACTCTGGTCTTTGGACTATGGTCTTTTGAAAGAGATTTTGTATTTTCAAAGAATGAAACGTTTCCTGCCACTAGTATTCATTTCCTGCTCTTTTATCTTGTCTTCCCAGAACCTGATTCTCAATCCCAGCTTCGAACAAAATGGCGAGCGTTACTGCGAGGACTGGTATGCAGGTTGGCTTCCTATGGAAAATTACTGTGATACATTTCAAAATTTTGGTGTCAGGATGATTCATTCTGACCCACCCGATTCAATAAGAGGAAGCTGGAGCGTAGAATTATATGGAAACTGGCCGTCTGGAAGTTATATAGGTACTTACATACCGGCAAAAGCTGGAACGAATGTGTACGAACTGAAATTCTGGATGAATTCATCGCATTTCGGCGGAGGTGGGGGCATCAACCTGAAGGGTAATCAAAGTGCCGAAACCAAATGGATAGAAGATTGGGGACAACCATGGACACAGTATACATTACTGGATACGATCACGGCAGTTCCGGGTGACTCTATTTATGTTATACTTAGTGCTGGCGTTGGAGATTTTTGCATTTGTGATGTACAATTTGACCAGGTCGAATTTGCTGTGGTAGATTCCATTACTACAGCCACAAATGATCCTTCCGTTGAATATTCTTTTACTATATCACCTAATCCTGTGATCAATGATCTTCATGTAAACACCTCAGATGTGAATCACTTCGAATTCACTTTGTATGATATGGCAGGTAAAATAATTTTCCATCAAACCTCTAATATTGAAAAGCTTGTTATTGACTGCTCAGGGCTTGCGTCTGGAATATATTTTTATGAAATAAGTGTTGACGGGAGAAAAGAAAGAGTTGGGAAGATCATGAAAATCTAAAGTCGCGGAGATTCTAGAAATTGTAAATCCAAAATTTAAAATCAAATTCCCCTTCAGGGGAACAGAATGCACAGCATTCAAGGGGTCAAAGTGGAGCTGGGGGGAATTGAACCCCCGTCCAGATAAAGCTCACCTCAGCCTTCTACATGCTTAGTTACAGATCGGATTTAAAACAACACCAGGTACTGTAACGACGCGGTGTCATTCGATTCCTTTTGATTGTCGGCCTCAGGTCAGGACATCCCCTCAGCTTACCCTGCATTGGATTATACGCGGCCGGTTTATAGCAGGTTTCAAACCAGCGGCATAAAGGCTAACTAATTACCTAGAACTAGGCAGCCAAAGCGAAAGAATTCTCGCCAATTATTGGTTGATGACCATTTGTTAACGGGGTGAATCACCATTCCCCGGCATGCTTACTGACATGATACACTCTACTGTCGATTCCTGTCAGCCCCCGATTTCAAAGATCTTTCGCGCTTCTAAACGAAGTTGGCAAAGGTAAAGTTTCAAGCCCTATTCGACAGAAAACCTTTTGCAACTGATTTCGAAACCTCAAAGTTTCAAGCAATGAGAATAAGTTTATAAAGGTTTATAGGCTTATAAGCTTATTTACATATCTATTTGATCCTTTTATCCCAATTTTCACTGATAAATGAATTGGCATCAGGAGTTAAGCCTTTCTTTCTTTTCTACCTTTTTCTGCCTTTTCCGCCCTTTCTGCCTTCCCCTCCGCCTTAGCCTCAGCCTCAGCCTTAGCCTTTTTCTTACCTTGCAGAACTAACCAACCTGATCCACAATGAATGACTCCATTCGCAGTCAGTTTCCTTCCCTGAAACGAATTATAAATGGTCGTGCAATCGTTCATCTAGACGGCCCCGCAGGCACTCAGGTGCCACAATCTGTCATAGATGCTATCTCCTCAGTCTACAGCAACAGCAATGCTAATACGCATGGCCAGTTTACAACTTCGATGGAAACAGATTCTCTGATCGATCACACGCGGAATCAGATGGCAGCATTCCTGGGTGCAGAAAGCGGTAACAATATTTCTTTTGGAGCTAATATGACCAGCCTGAACTTTGTACTCGCCAATGCCATCGCAAGATCATTACAACCCGGAGATGAAATTCTGATCACTCAACTCGACCATGAAGCCAACCGCGGTCCATGGCTTCAGCAACGCAAACATGGCATTGTGGTTCGTGAAGTTTTACTTGATGAAGATGGAAGCTTAGACTATGCGGATTTTGAGAAAAAGATAAACGAGAAAACCCGGGTCATCGCGATGGGCATGGCTTCAAATATTCTTGGGACAGTAAATGAATTTGATCGCGTTCGGCAGATGGCGTATGAAGCAGGAGCACTTCTTATCGTGGATGCAGTTCATTTCGCTCCACATCTTTTGACAGATGTTAAAATGATTGATTGCGATTTTCTTCTATGCTCAGCGTATAAGTTCTATGGACCACATGTGGGCATTCTGTATTCACGTCATGGTGCACTGGATAGACTCGATACTGATCGTCTCCGCACCCAAGAACAACATGCACCTTATCGTATAGAGAGAGGTACACTCAATCACGCTGCACTGGCAGGTGTATCAGCTGCAGTTTCCTTCATTGAATCATTCGGTGAAGGAAGCACACAGCGTGATCGTATCATCAATGCAATGGGCGTCATTCAAACACATGAACGCGGTCTTGCCCAACAACTTTATCTCGGACTACGCGATATCGATGGCATCGATATTTATGGCCCTCCGATCAAAGAGACGCAACGCGCACCAACACTTGCATTCACAGTTGAAAATTATACACCTGAACAAATCTGCAGACAATTAGCTGAAAAAAGCATCTGTGCATGGGATGGACATTTCTACGCATTGCGGGCAGTCGAAGTGATGGGCCTTCTCAATCAAGGTGGGGTGACGCGGATGGGTATCAGCCTTTATAATACAGCGGATGAAATAGAGTATGTGATTGCAACTCTAAAAGAAATGCTGAATAATTAATCCTGATTTTTAGTCTTTTTTTCCATTACTCATATTTCAGCAGTTAGGATTTTATTCTAAAAACACCAGAGTGTGCATATCAAAAGATAGAAAATGGCTGATCTACGATAGAAAATCATTAAACACAATTGAATTAGAGCCTGAAAGAATATTTGATCTTATTAAAAAGAACTTGAATAAAAATTTGGAACTGACGATCGAAAAACCATTCAGTTGATTAAAGGTGAATCCTCCCGTTGGATTAATAAAAACAATCTTCTCCTCGAGAATACAGATTATTCAAAATTTAAATGGCAAGATGAATATTACGGTGTTTCCGTTTCCCCAAAATCAATTGATACTGTCAGAGAGTACATCAAGAACCAGGAAGAACATCATAAGATAAAGTCCTTCAATGAAGAGTATAATGAATTTATGAATGAGCACGGTTTTCAGGAATTCAATAATCTCCCACCACTTAAAAGTGGTGGCAACTCAATTCGGTTATTGAATTACCACTAGCTTTAGCTAGTGGTTTTAGTTAGTGGTTTTAGCTAGTGGATCATAAATCAACTAGCCATACTTAATTTCACCTCCACCATTTAAAAGTGGTGGCAACTCAATCACATCCACCCCCTTCCATTTTTGAATTCCCACTAGTTTCAACTAGTGGACCGATAAGCTTCCTTCTATCGCCTTCTGAATTATAACCGGATCTTCATCACCTCTCACAAACGTACTCCCTGTCATCAACTCATACAGATGAATATATCTGTTACTCACCGTCTCCACAAATTCATCATCCATCACAGGCATCGTTTGTCCTTCAAGTCCCTGAAAACCTTTGGACATCAGCCACTCTCTTACAAATTCTTTTGACAACTGTTCCTGCGGTAATCCTTTCTCCTGGTTGAATTCATATTTATCTGCATACCAGTATCGTGAACTATCTGGTGTATGCACTTCGTCAATGATATATAGCTGATCCCTGTACCATCCAAATTCATACTTTGTATCGACTAGAATAAGTCCTTGCTTCGCAGCCATCTCTGTTCCTCGCTTGAATAATGCCTTAGTTATTTTAACCATTTCATTATACACATTACGAGAAAGAATTCCTTGTGCTATAATGTCATGACCTGATATATCAACATCATGCCCACTATCTGCTTTTGTGGCGGGGGTAATAATAGGTTGAGGAAATGCCGCATTATCCTTCATTCCTTCAGGCATCTCTTCTCCACATAGATTCCGACGCCCGGAATGATATTGACGTAACGCATGTCCCGCCAGATATCCTCTGATCACCATCTCAATCCGGATAGGCTCACACAACACACCAATTGTAACATTCGGGTGCGGCATCGCTTGTTTCCAGTTTGGTACAATATCCTTAGTGGCATCAAGAAAATACGCTGCTAATTGATTCAACACCTGTCCTTTATATGGAATGGGCCTTGGCAGAATGTAGTCGAAAGCTGAAATCCTGTCCGTAGCAATAGCCACCATAAGGTCATCAACATAATAAACGTCTCTAACTTTCCCTTTATAAAAACCTGTTTGTCCGGGAAGTGAAAAATGTGTTTCAGAGATTGGCATAACTTTTGGACAATTAAGTTGTTAGTTGTTAAGGAAGTCGCAAATTTCATTCAGCGACTTGACATTATGAAACAAACTACCATATATTTGCTCTCAATGATGAAAAAATCAAATATTCACTTCTGTTGCGCTTGTTGTTGTTGTGCACGACCCCCGGGTTGAACAGGAGTGTATTGTTTCTTATAAAAATATAAGAAGCCCTTCAGTTCGAACCGGATTGAGGGGCTTTTTCATTTACAACCATTTACAAATATGATAACACAATTAGGACATAACACAAAAACTCTATTAGGGCTGCCTATAATCGGTAATACACCGCTTTTATTGATAAAAAGTCTCAGTACAGATCGAGTTCGTATCTGGGCCAAAGCCGAATGGGAACAACCCGGCGGTAGTGTAAAAGCCAGAGCTGCTCATGCCATTATAAGCGCTGCTATAAAAACAGGCCAACTTAATCGCAATATTTCTCTACTTGATGCTTCAAGTGGAAATACTGCAATAGCCTATGCCACTCTATTACACAACCTTGGTTGGATACCAACAATTTGTCTTCCATCTAATGCTTCATCAGAACGCAAAGCACTGTTGACAGCATTAGGCGTCAAACTAATCCTGACTTCGCCGCTCGAAGGGACTGATGGTGCGCAAGAGGTAGCAAAGGAAATCTATGCATCAAATCCCGGTGCTTATTTCTATGCCGACCAATATTCAAATGAAGCGAATTGGAAAGCTCATTATCTCACTACCGCTCAGGAAATCTGGCGGCAAACAAATGGACAAATCACTCATTTTGTTGCAGGCCTGGGCACTACCGGAACATTTACTGGTACGGGTCGTAGGCTTAAGGAACTTGGGGATGTAAAACTAATTGCATTGCAACCCAATAGCCCACTACATGGACTTGAAGGGTGGAAGCATCTCAATACCGCCCATACTCCTGCTATATATGACCCGCATCTCGCTGACGTAACTCTTGAAATTGATTCTGATCAGGCATTTAAAATGATCAGGTTCATTGCCGATCATGAAGGCTTATATATTTCCCCATCTGGTGCAGCCAATCTGATAGGGGCAATTGAAGTTGCATCCGGTATTTCAGATGGAGATATCGTCACCACCATTGCTGATACACTTGAGCGATATAAAGAAGTTCACAAAGAAATATTCGGGATATGACGACCACGATAGAAATCGAAATCCTTGAAGCGATTCAATCACAACTTGAATCAGCTTATCCGCATGAAGCCTGTGGATTTATTTTAGGACATGAGCATAAAGGCAAAAGAAGAATCACTAAATCCATTGAGGTTGAAAATATATCCACTGAAAATCAACGCCGGCGATTTATTATCGATCCTCTTGATTATATGAAGGTTGAAAAACTAGCGCTGAAAGAAGGACTGAGCCTTCTCGGCATTTATCATTCACACCCTGATCATCCGGCTATTCCATCTATCCATGATCTTGAATTCGCACAGCCTTATTTCTCCTATTTCATCCATTCCATCAATTCCGGAAAGCTAACAGATACACGAAGCTACCGTTTACAAAACGGAAAATTTGTCGAAGAAAATTTATCAGTAACTGAAAATAAAAATTCTGTTGCACCGGATGCAATCATCATCAAAACTATTGCTGACAGAACACAACAACTCCCCCTGTCAGGGGGCGGGGGGGTATAAATCGTAAATCTAAAATCTAAAACATGATTACTATATTCATTCCAACACCACTACGACGATTCACTAGTGATAAATCAAGCGTCATCGTAGCTGCCCGCAATGTAACAGAAGCCATCAGGCAGCTCATTACCTCACACCCATCATTATCACCTTACATTTATGATGAATCCGAACTCATTCGAAAACACGTTCGTATTTATTTAGGCGAAGAGGATATAAGGGAAAAACAAGGAACAGATACACTCTTAAAAGATGGAGATGAACTAAGTATTATTCCGGCCATTGCAGGAGGATCTGGACTTGTAAATTAATCATTGTATGAGCACAACAACTGAAAAAATAACTTTCAATAAAGAAGAGCTCGAACGCTATAGTCGTCATATCATCATTCCCGAGTTTAATATTGAAGGACAACGAAAACTAAAGAAGGCACGTGTCCTCGTTGTAGGGACCGGCGGACTGGGTGCACCTCTTCTTTTGTACCTCACGGCTGCGGGTGTCGGAACGATTGGGATTGTTGATTTTGACATTGTCGAAAAAAGCAATCTTCAACGGCAGGTCCTCTTTACAACGTCTGATGTCGGCAGGCCAAAAGTTGAGGCGGCAAGGGACAGGCTTTCAGCACTTAATCCTTTTGTCAATTTTGAAGTATTCAACACAAGACTGGATAGTACAAATGCGCTGGATATCATCTCCTCATTCGATATCGTAGCGGATGGAACAGATAATTTTCCTACACGGTATCTTGTCAATGATGCCTGCGTCTTTGCCGGAAAAATAAATGTATTCGCATCCATTTATAGATTCGAAGGACAAGCCAGTGTATTCAACTATCTCTATCCTGATGGTAGCCGGGGACCAAATTACAGGGACTTGTTTCCTGCCCCACCACCTGCAGGATTAGTTCCAAGTTGTGCAGAAGGTGGAGTCCTTGGTGTGCTACCTGGAATACTGGGCAGCCTTCAGGCAAATGAAGTAATTAAGGTAATCTCAGGTATAGGAACACCTTTAGCAGGACGACTTCTTCAGTTTGATGCTGCTGAATTCCAATCAAAAATCTATAAAATTTCAAAGGACCCTGAGAACCCGATTTCAGGAATTAATCCGACTCAGACTGAACTCATCGATTATGAAATTTTTTGCGGAATAAATCAACATCAGTTACCGCATGAACTGGAACTAAAACAAGAAATTTCGGTCGATCAATTGAATGACTGGATTAAATCAGGAAAGATTTTCAGCTCATCGATGTGCGTGAACCTTACGAATACGAAATCGCTAATCTTGGAGGCACTCTTATTCCAAAAGGGGAAATATTAACCCACCTCAATAAGGTTGAAAGAGAAAAGCCAGTCGTGGTCTATTGTCGATCAGGAAAAAGAAGCCGGGATGTGATCAATCTTCTGGAGGAAAAAGGTGGCTTCGACCATCTCTTAAATCTGCAGGGCGGTATCCTCGCATGGGCAGACAAAATAGACCCAACTATGCCTAAATACTAACATCCCTCAACCTAAGAATCGTAAATTTGTTACACCATCACAAATCTAAAATCTAAAATCTAAAATCATGTCCATCAAACTCGGCGATATAGCGCCAAACTTCCAGGCTGAAACCTCAAAAGGCCCAATCGATTTCTATGAATATTTGGGTAATTCATGGGGTGTACTTTTCTCTCATCCGGCTGATTTTACACCTGTTTGTACGACAGAATTAGGACAGGTAGCGAAGTTGAAAAATGAATTTGATAAACGAAATGTCAAAGTCCTTGCACTCAGCGTTGACCCGATCGAATTACACGACAAATGGATAAAAGACATCAATGAAACACAGCACACTGAAGTTAATTTTCCACTTATCGCAGACAGTGATCGTAAAGTATCCCTGCTTTATGATATGATTCATCCCGGTGCTGCAGAAAAGACCACCGTAAGAAGTGTATTCATCATCGGCCCGGACAAGAAAGTAAAACTGACTTTAACATATCTCCCAGCACCGGTAGAAATTTCTCAGAAATATTAAGAGTAATTGATTCCCTGCAGTTGACCGCTTATCACAGTGTAGCAACTCCAGCTGATTGGAAACAAGGCGAGATGTAGTCATTCTACCTTCCGTCCCGGATTCAGATATCCCGGCAAAATTTCCAAAGGGCGCAACACATATCAAACCTTATCTGCGTACAACACCTCAACCAAATTAAAATTTAATACACTTGAATTGGATGTAGAGATATTATTCATCACGTCTCAATTATCAAAAAATATTTGATAAACAAGGTCTCTACATCCGGTTTTTTTTCATAGGTCCATTGACCACATAGCCGATATGGTCCGTTTTTGACAGAGACAAGTGTTTGTTCAAACTTATACTTATTGATTTCTCCTTTGGTGTAGATATATCCCCGATGGCTCTCATCTTTGATGTGATTCTTTCAGGCACCTCTACACAAGGATTTATGCCCACTTTTCTATATCGCACCTTTAAAGCGATAAATCATTAAAAACTTATATAAGTGGAAGCAGTTCCCCCTTTTAGGGGGCAGGGGGTAAAAAGGGGACTACTCACATATTCTTCACGATATTCCTGTGCATCAGAATATCTTTCAATTCGTGCAGAACTTTATACTCATTCGGCATCACTTTTTTGAAAGCTTCTTTGATCGCGAAAGTACCTTTTTTCAATCGCTATCTTATCCATCATATCGATTTTAGAGGATACGAGTTTTAAGTCTTCTTTGATCAACTTTCGGATAGAAGGAATATCATGCCAGTCACCTTCGATCGCACATGTAAGACTTGAGGTACCGTCTGGCTGAATATCAGTTTCAAGTGAAATGAATCCATAATCCACCCAACATCAGTTTCTGAATACTTGGCAATATTCGTAAATGGAATACGCCAGTTTTCTTCTTCCAACCCTGAATTAACAAGAAAAATCTCAAGACCTTTCTCGTGAAAACGATAAACAATGATGCGAACACTATCAAATACAGACATAAGGTTAAGTCTTTGTCAAGCGGGGTAAAAGCGCCACGGAAACGGTTATTTTTTTTCTTTTTGTTCTCCAATATACGTGTCAATATCTCAAAAAGACTTAAGGATATGAAAATCGCCTCTTCTTCATCATTAAGTTTTGAAATAAGCGTAAACGCCCTTTGTTGGTATGCATGCGGTCTGAGCGGATTAAACATCTGCCCGACTTCCCGGTCTTTAACCATAATGGAGAGCAGATCATTGGAATAAGGTCTTATTCTCCCAAGCACACCCTTGATTTTATTCCATGCATCACATTATTCTGATCCATTATGGCCACCTTACTACCATTGAAATAGACATCGCATTTTGCTTCTTAATTCTGAATATAATCTCTCAGTATCTGATGTCCGACAGCATAGCAATGCCTCTCGTACACCTTTAATCACCTTGTAGCAAACGCAACCATAGGCTCTGCATATACAGACTGGATCGTTCCGGCCACAATTTTATCCACCCCTTTTTTCTGAGATTTAAGTCCAGTTTAAGAGACATCAATTCCAATTCACTTTCCTGACGAAATGGAATCAACTGTGATTCAAAAAGGTTTCACGATTTGCCGCATCACAGCAAGATCCTTATTGATCTTTCGTGCCCGGAGGCATACCCAAAACCTTTCTGATAATATCCCTCTATCATTTCCGGACGTCAAGATACAGTTATTTGAAAATGAAAATAAAGTCCTGACCAGAAGGAAACAAATAATATCAACTAACCCCAAGTCAAGCTTGATTTAAATATTCTTTTTGAGCATAAAGACGTAAAAGCCCTTATTTCAGGCAAATTTTTTAGTAATGGTACCCCTTCCCAATGAAGATTACCGCTTTACCGACTACTGCTTACGGAATACCAAATTTTACATGTAACTCCTGATCGTAGAACTTTTCCTCATCGTCTTCCTGGAGTCGACGTATAGCCTCTCTTTGATTTGCCGAACC
>JADKGY010000006.1 GCA_016722045.1 Candidatus Opimibacter skivensis
AAAATCATCAGTGGTGTTTTAGAAGTGAGTAATGAAGAAAAGAAGCCTGTGGATGATTTGGTATTTGCTTTGATTGACTGAATGGAAGTCATTGAGTGGAGATTTATCATTGATTGATAATTTGACAATGGGAGAATGTGAGAATGTGATGAAAAAAAATCGGGTGATCTGGTGATCGAGTGATTGAGTGATCTATCGGTAGCAGTATGATTTCGCCTTAGGGTCGATGATTTCGGTTGGTGAAAATGTTGTGATCTGGTGATCTGGTGATCGAGTGATCTATCGGTAGCCGGATGATAGCCGTGATGAGCCGATGATTCCGGTGAAGTGTTTAGAATAAGGAATAGCGAATAGCGAATATCGAAATCCGAAGTTGAAGTAGAAGTAGAAGTAGAAGTAGAAGTAGAAGTAAGCAGCAGTGGCAGTGGCAGAGATGTGGTTTGACACAACACGCTTAGATGATGACGTTACAATACGAGCTGAAGAGCTTATACGGCTGAGGGAGCTATTGAGGTTCATAATGAGTAAAGCATTAAGGGAGACTAAACAGAGTCCTTAGGTTTAGAAAAAAATGACAACAAAAATGGTGTACTCAATAAAAACGTCAATAAAAAAATGGAATGAACCTGGGTGACCGCTGTAATGTATGGGAGATCGCACCCGGTAAAATCCAGTCTTTCAATCAAATCACTGCCTGATCATAATGGTAGTGTATGCAAAAAAATAGTTTATTAAAAAATCAAAAAAGTTTGTTTAACGGGGACAATATAAAAATAAATATTCCGAAAGGGCATTAGAATTTGATTAAATTTTTGGGGTTTGAGGATAAAAAAATATATGGCGATAAAATTAATGTGTAAGCGATTGATAGTGTGTGCGGGCGTGTTTTATGTTCGGTATTCAGTATTCGGTATTCGGTAAGTGAATGAGATGAATAGATTTCGCAAATCAGAAATTTGCTGACGCGAAAGCTTAGGCACAGCCTAAGCTTAACGTTGTTGTTATTTTATGCAAACTTCGTTTGCATAAAATAACATTCAAGGCTATTGTTAAAAACCTATGAAAATTTATTAAAAACGCGAACCGTTAAGCTTAGGCTGTGCCTAAAAACGCGCACCGTTAAGCTTAGGCTGTGCCTAAGCGTCTGCAAACGTTTTGCGTAATGCTTCTATTTCGCAAATCGAATTGGCTGACGATTTTCATCGCAATCTGAAATTTGCTGCTAGGCTAGCCTGAAGCTTAACTGTGGCGCTTTCGCGTCTGCAAAACTCCGTTTTGCGTGATGATGCTTTCCTATTTCGCAAATCTGAAATTGGCTGACGATGTTTTCATTTCGCAAATCTGAAATTTGCTGACGCGAAAGCTTAGGCTCAGCCTAAGCTTAACGGTGGGCTTAACGGTGGCGCTTTCGCGTCTGCAAAACTCCGTTTTGCGTGATGAGTTATCCATTATCCGTTTCGTAAACGTTTACATACGTTTAAAAACGGATAAATCAACATCGGTGTAGTAAAAAGGAATAATTTTCATTTTGTTATGTCAGACGGATACCAAATTGAAAATCCCGCCAATGCCTATTTCCTTACTTTTCAGGTCATAGACTGGGTCGACATTTTTTCAAGAAAGATTTACCGGGATATCCTCCTGGAAAGTTTGGATTTTTGCAGGAAAGAAAAAGGTTTAAAAATATGGGCGTATGCGATGATGACCAATCATGTCCATAGTATACTTAGTGCAAAGAATGAAAATCTACCTGATCTGATCCGCGATTTCAAAAGATTTACAGCCACAAAAATTATAAGGACTATTCAAGACGGTCCCGAAAGCCGAAAGGACTGGATGCTAAAGCGATTTGAATTTGCCGCAAGACGCAATGACCGGAATAGCCATCATCAGTTCTGGACACACGAAAATCATGCAGAAGAAATCATCACATCAAAATTTCTTAACCAAAAAATGAATTATATCCATCAAAATCCGGTGCGGGCAGGATGGGTGGAAAAACCGCAGGACTGGCTTTATAGCAGTGCCAGAAATTATATGGGGTTAAAAGGGCTGATTGATATTGATATCAGCGATCATTAAACGATTTCATTTCGCAAATCTGAAATTTGCTGACACGAAAGCTTAGGCTCAGCCTAAGCTTAACGTTGACGTTAATTGATGCAAACTTCGTTTGCATCAATTAACACATATCATTTAAAATCAAAAACGCAAATATCATTTAAAATCAAAAACGCAAACCGCTAAGCTTAGGCTGTGCCTAAGCTTTCGCGTCTGCAAAACTCCGTTTTGCTTGACTGTGCTTTTTTATTAAACGTAAAATAATATTTTGTTGAACATTGTTTTCATTTCGCAAATCTGAAATTTGCTGACGCACAAGCTTAGGCTCAGCCTAAGCTTAACGTTGACGGTAATTGATGCAAACTTCGTTTGCATCAATTAACACATATCATTTAAAATCAAAAACGCAAATATCATTTAAAATCAAAAACGCGAACCGCTAAGCTTAGGCTGTGCCTAAGCTTTCGCGTCTGCAAAACTCCGTTTTGCGTGACTGTGCGTTTTTATTAAACGTAAAATAATATTTTGTTGAACATTGTTTTCATTTCGCAAATCTGAAATTTGCTGACGCACAAGCTTAGGCTCAGCCTAAGCTTAACGGTGGCGCTTTCGCGTCTGCAAAACTCCGTTTTGCGTGACTGTGCTTTTTTATTAAACGTAAAATAATATTTTGTTGAACATTGTTTTCATTTCGCAAATCTGAAATTTGCTGACGCGCATTTAAAATCAAAAACGCAAACCGCTAAGCTTAGGCTGTGCCTAAGCTTTCGCGTCTGCAAAACTCCGTTTTGCGTGATGATGTTTTGCATTTTGCAAAAAAAAACTTCATGCACATTGCACGAAGTTTTTTTTAAATCATGTGATCACCTGATCACTCGATCACCAGATCACCAGATCACCAGATCACTCGATCAATAAAAAATAATCCCCGAGGTCCTGTTCTGATTTGCTTTCCAGAGACTTTCATCACCGGCAGATTCAGTGAAGGCACTCATGTTGTAATCACCGATACTATATCCATATGCATTCTGGAATATACGCCATGTCGTCAGGTCAGCTGATCCGATCGCCGCGATGGAGGTGATCTGATCTCCATTGGCACCATGCATCGCCCACTTGCCAGGTTCAACCAACTTCTCACCATACCTGAATATCGGTGCAAAGGAATTGGCCGTCGTGAAATCCCAGTTGATGATGTAATTCGTACACGTACTTGTCGCCGCATGTGTAGATAGCACGCCCATATGCGTACGATGCTGAACAAGCACATAGCATGAGTCACCCGGATTGAAGACCAGTCCGGGACACGGATCAGGAAATGTCACCACTCCATCCGTATGAACCCATCCCGCACACGTCCAGAAATTATTGGCCGGAAGTATTCCATTTTTGCGAACAGTAACTAATACCCAATCCACAACATCAGGCGGATAAGGTATCACACCCATCGGTGCACCCGGTGCAGAAGGATCACCATATTGCAACCCGGTATTGCCATTGTAATTCCATGGCGACATATTGTATGGTTGTCCGAATGGTGTGTAGGGCGCATTCAACTGTACAGAAAGACTCGGTGATAATAATTTATCCTGTCCCGGCAGTACATGGTTAGTATTGAGTGTTGCTTTCATTGTATCTCCTGCAACATCATACGGACCTTCGAGGAATACTTTCAAGGTGAGCGGGAAACATCTTACAGTGTATGTGTATACCCATGGAAGTGTAAGTCCTGCACAATCCCTGAAGTGGAATGTATATGTGCGTGTCACATCAACACCCTGACATGTCACAGGCGCAGTGCTCATCGTATCGATCGGTATGAGTGTCACACCACATGCATCGACGACAAGTGGGGCAACAGGAACAACATTAGATGCTTCCGGACAATTGACAATACTACCTGCATTTGCAGGTACTGTAAATGCTGGTCGATCTACTGTGTATGTAAATACATAATCACCTGTATTGCCTTCGCAGTCCGTATATGTCCATGTGTATGTACGTGTGCCTTCACATGCAGGGATCGCTGATACAACCGGACCTGATGGAGAAATTAAAGTGCCACAATTGTCAAGCACCGCCGGTGGCACAGGAACTACATTTGTCTGCGCCGGACAACCCACTGTGATACCTGCATCAACCGGATCAGCGAAAGGTTGACGCTCGACGATGTAGGTGTACACAAAATCCTGTGTGTTGCCTTCGCAATCCATGTATGTCCATGTGAATGAACGCGTGCCTTCACATGTCATCGCTGTGAGTGCCGGTGTAGATGTAGGTCCTGATGGTGAAAGCGTCATCCCACAATTATCCACGACAACAGGCGGAACAGGAACAACATTTGCCTGCAACGGACAATTGACAGTCTGCGTGATATCGACCGGATTTGGTATCGGTTCGTATTCTACAAAATAAGTGTAGACCCAATTGTGTGTATTGCCTTCACAATCAGTATACGTGAAAACATAAAATCGTATTCCTTCACATGCAGGCATACCGGAATCTGAAATCGACGGTGACAATGTACGTCCGCAATTATCTATGACTATCGGTGGTGTCGGCACTATATTGGAAAGTGCAGGACATGCGACGATAGATCCACCCGGAGGTGTAGCGATAGTGAAGTCCTGATATTCCACAATGTAGGTGAATGACCATGGCTGTGTGTATCCGGAGCAATCGGTGTAATTGAAGTTGTACACTTTTGTTCCTTCGCACGATATCGATGATGGAGTGCTGACCCTTGATGTCAACGTAGCCGGAACCGGATTACCGCAGAAATCAACTACAGGTGGTGGAACAGGAAATAAAGTATCTGCAGGACAACTAATCGTCACGGTGATATTAGCCGGAATGACAGGTGCAGGTCTGCTGAATGTCTGTGTTGAATATGTCGGGAACTCTGTCAGATGTCCTGTACCCACCTGATCAATACTGCCCGATAAATTTGTGATATTGTCTTCGCGTATCTGTACACTTTCGCCTGTCGAAATATTGAGACAAACTCTGTGTAGTATAATTGGTGCTCCTTGTGTAATCGGAACAGTCATACCTCCATTGAAGCCGGAACTATTGAACAATACAGAATCGATCAATGCACACTGACTGATCTGGAAACTATTGTCTGTCATCACACAGGACTTGTTGTATCCGATCGGTGTAGTGCTGCCGAGGCAGTTGATAAAAAATCCTGTTGTGTATGTTGTCAGAAATCCTGTGACGCCGGGTGTGTATTTCAGATTAAAACAAAGTGTGTCTAAACAACAATTTGAAGATTGCCCGCATGTAGTCGGTGTGGTGTTATCAGGTTCCCAGGTCATTGTAGCCGGTCCCGGAATGATAACAGAAACAACTTTGCTGGCTGTTGATGAACAACCGTTGGAACTGGTCACGGTGACATTGATATTCATCGAAGGTGGATTGCCGGCTTTGTACGTGATTGTATTTGTACCAGCACCTGCAGTGATCATACCTGATGAGAGTGACCACATATATGATGCGCCTGCACCTGCAGATGGAACAGACGCCATATTGGCGGTGCTGCCCTGATAGATGGATGTGTTTGAGGTGATGGTAGCGTTGGGTGCTGGTTTGATCAGGACGACAGCGCTACCGCTTGCAGTACCTGTACAATCTGCATCACTGATAGCGGTGACGGTATATGTACCTGATATGGCGGCCATGATATCATATGGACTAGACATGATGTTATTGACCGTAAATGAAGACATGCCGTCAGTGTAGGTGATGCTCCATGGACTTGTACCGGTCAATGCGATACTGACAATTGGTAAGGTCTGATTTGAGCAAACTGTGCCACCACCGCTCACTGTAGCAGTTGGATTAGCGCATTGAAAGCCGACTGCAAAATCACTGAAGCGGGTCAATCCGGACGATGTCAAAATATTTCCTGCTGCTGTGGTAGGTAAACATTCCCATGGAGAAAGTTGGTCAGCGCGCTTCATGATATACATCCTGTTGACATTGGATGCCGGAGTATAACCGGTGACATCTATATTGATATTATAATTTGCATAGCCATTCTTTGTATTTCCGGAGTAAGTGGTTTTAAACCATTTCGGTGATTTTACGGATGTCGGTGTATAGATGGTACCATTGGGTGCAGTGGCTGTAGCATTCGCTGTAAAAGTTGCATTTGGTGCCGGGGTAGTATATGCGGTGGTTTGAATTGTTCCACCTGCGGGATCACCTGTTGTATTCATGACGATGCTGGAAGAACCTTCACAACTGTATGTGCCTGGAGATGCTACAGGATCATTACAAATGGTGGTGGCATCACTGACGATGAAATCGTCGAGCCAAAGGATATTGCCAAAAGCAGATAATGCTCTAAATCCGATGATCACAGATGGATTTCCTGCAAATGCAGACAGGTCGATAGACTCATGTCTCCAATCAGCGGCATTTGCCGGCGTAAATGCAGAAGAGGAAGGAGGTAAAGTGGATAATGAAGGAGTAGAAGAATATTTTTTGAGATACGCTGGTGACAGATCTACAAATGTTGCACCGCAATCAGTTGAAACGACAATATTAAGCCCGTCATCTTCTGTTGCAAATGTCCGGTGTGCAATATAATAATGCATGACTGGTTTTGTCAACGTAGTGAAATCCATGATGGGTGACTGGAAGCGTTCAATTCTTCCTGCGCTACCACTAAAAAAATTTGATGCAGCAGCACTACCTGCAACACCATTGGGTCCGGTAGCCGGGCCCAGGCTCCACAGAATATTAGTTCCTACAGGTGTTTCAATCACTACAGACCATCCTGGTGCAGTAGTAAAAGGCTCGACATATGGGAAGGTGTTGATTTTACTAGTCACAATACGATTAGTGGCTGCCATTGCATCATTACCTGGAGTTACATCGGTTCCAATAGTGATCGTTGTAAAGGCATTGAATGTGTAAGTACCTACTCCGGTCATGTTGATGGTAGAGGTCATATCGACATTCATTGATGCACCGGATGCAAGCGTACCGGTATTTACCAATTTAGTACCTGTATACATGATTGCATTGGTAGCATTTACCGTGACCAAGACAGGATTGATTGAAAAATCTTGTGTACCGGCTCCGTAGTTTTTAATCGTTACGGTGACTGTTTCCGCAGCTGTATAACATCCCGCAAGTGCAGGTGCAACTAAAGCTGTAGCGCCCATGTCAAGACCGATAATCGGTATAAATTCATCCGCGCCGATGTCGGTCATTCTCACATCACAATCGATATCATCCAAAACCGAAACGCCAATAGCTCCGTTGTTTAATGGAGCGTTGATGCCGCTGGTGGCGAGAAGGTGAAGATCTGTGGCAGAGACAAATACAGGTGAAACATTTTGTGCAAAACCGTCCTTTCCTGTGGCCAGTTGGAGATCGCTGATCAGTAATCTTGTGGTTGGAGCGGAGATGCTGCCAGTACCTCCTATAAAGAAAGTAGCGCCAGGGTTGCTGACAAAATAGTCGTTGTGATCGGATGTCAGGTTTGTGAATGTAGTGTATCCATATCCGATGGCATAATTATTTCCTGTACCATTATTTTGTGTGTTTACTAAAATATTATTCCGCACATCAACTACTGGATTAGATCCTCCTATTGCCAGTGCATAACTTTTTTCACTTCCTCCTGTTTGCGTGCCGGACATGGAAATGGTATTGTAATAGATATTGGTGGAGGATGTAGCGCCGCCACCGGCAAAAATTCCAACAGAGAAATCACTACTGGTACCATTAGCGGATACACCACTGATCATGTTGTTTGAAATTTCATTGAGACCTGATCCTACCGATACAGGTGCAATGTATATTCCACATGCTGTAAATGTATTCGTTTGTCTGGCTGTTCCGATTATATTTTTTGAAACTGTAGCCATGGTGACTTCATTACCAGTGAATGAAGCGGCAGAGATACTTACGGAACCTAATGTTATACCGAAGACATCTTCACTCAGCGCGGAAGTTAATTCGGATATTATATTTCCGGAAATAGAAATAGCGTGTTCGAAACCTACAAAAATCCCAACTCTTCTGATATTATTTGGAGAAACGGTGTTCATTAAATTCTGATTAATGACCGTGCCGGTATTTTTAGCTGCAGCCGATGAACCCTGCGAATAAATACCCATTTGGGTTTTACTGATATTATTATTGACAAAAGAATTATTGTTATTACCGTTACCAAGTGATGTGATGGCTATTGTACTACTACCGCTTCCTACACCAAATAAAGTTTGTGTACTTCCACTTCCCACCAGGTTACAGTTGATTATTTTATTATTTGTCGCGCCATCAACGGCATTTTGCAACCAAACCACGGCACTTGACGTACTGCTATTCGTATTTGTCAACGTAAGATTTCTCGAGGCAGTGACTGGTGGACACAATGTATTCATCGTACTGCCTGTAGATCCGTCAAGTGTAATATAGTCGGACCCATTGATAACAATTAATGCTGTGCCGCTCGAACCCGTTATCGTAGTGCTGGCCTGTGTAGGTTTTATGGTTAATGTATTGACGGCACTGGAGTTTGCATTCGAGTTAAAGGTTATCGGGAAAGTTTCGCCGGGATAATTGGCATCTATAAGGTTGAAAGCTACTGCTCCGCAAAGGCTTCTTGTATTAAATGCATTTGCTGCGGCCGTAAGCGTTGTAAAATCACCTCCTACCCCAACGGAATATGGTCCGCTCAAACCTGTGGCTATTCCTCCGAGGGTAAATGCATCATTTGATGGATTCCCATCCGCATTTCCATTTGGCAAACTGGTAAAAGCATTGATGCTGTATGTCGTACCCGGAACAAAAGTGAAATTACCTAATGTGATCGTTGTTGATGCGCCGGATACAAGGCTTATGGCCGGATTTACCTGAGGTTGTGCGCCACCGGGTGTCACTGACCAGTCCACTTTAACACTGTTAAGAGTTGCCGCGCCAAAATTTCTGATAGTGGCTTGCACAATATTCACTCCGGGACACATTGGGCTGGGAAGGACAATGGCTGTCACTCCTGCATCATCATTGTTGACAACAATATTATATGCACCAACATCAAAATCAGTGCGTGCCAGGCAATCTAAATCATCTGTAACGAAAGCAGCCGGCGTCGTTCCTGCATTATTTAAGGAAGCACTTGTGGAATGTAAATCAGAAGTATTATTGGCAAAAATAGGATCTGAAAAAATAGAAGCCGCATCGGTACCTGCAGGGGAAGTAATACCTGCCTGCCAATTACCTAAAGTAAAATAAGGTGTTGAAGCCCCAATACCAACAGCACCTGATGTGCTAAGATCATTTGCAATCCAAAAATCATTGTTATTGGAGATAGTGCCTGCAGGACCAAAAGTAGTAGCCGAAGTAGTCTCAATGCAAAAATGTTTTGCTGTAACTCCCTGGGCAGGTGTAAAGTTTGCAAATACGTTATTTCTAACGATGTAAATTGGTCCGGCAGAGGTTGTATGCGCGAAACAAACACTAGAAAGATTTGGAGATGCTGATGCATTCAAGCTAACACTGTTGTTCCAAATTTCATAAGACTGTGAAGAGGATCCCCCTGAACCTCTTATGAACATACCTTTAATACCTCTGGTAAGCGTTGCTGCACCGGTATAGGCCGAAATTATTTCTGAAATTGAGTTATCATAAATACGTGCCACATTTGTTCCGGTGGTGGCATGTGAAGCAGCAATACCAGAAAAAGCTGTCGTGGAGGATGTACTGCTATTCTTTATCGTTTGCACTTTATTGTGATAGACAGAACAAGTGCCCTGAAATAATTCAAGAAAAATACCATCAACGGCTACACCACTTCCGGTAACGTTTCGAACACTGTTATTATATAATTTGACACCGCTCTGACTGCCAGCCCTAATTCCATAACATAAAGCAGTTCCATTTCCAATATCATTCGCAGTAGCAGGATCACCAATAGTGTTAAATGTATTACATGCAGTAGTGCCTATTTCGCAAGCTAAATCAGGAAAGGTCGCATTTCCAAGCAGCCATATACCGTCATATGCATTCTTGATGATTAAGTTTAAATATTTATTGTTTGAATTCGCTCCGGTTGCAGCAGTAGGCGTGACTCCACCCTGGTTTGTTGAAATTGACTGGAATATGCCCACTGAGGGAAGTGTGGCAGAAGCAACTGTCCTATTTAGAACTATAGAGGTGTTTTTTATAGTATTATTCTGCGCACCATCTGTAGCTGTTGCATTCCTAATTAAATAACCAGCTTCTATACAACTACTAGTACCTGTGAAATTGCCGGATGCGACATCAATGCCATCAAAAGTGATGAAATCTGCACCCTGTATCACAATGACACCATCACCCCCTCCCCCAACAGAACCACTTGATGCTATACCATTGTTACCAGTACCTGTGGCAGTTATTAATGGATTAGATCCGGCACCAGATTTTTGAAAAATAATAGGATTAGCTATTGTTCCTGTTGTCGTGATGGCCGGAGGAGTTTCAGTATATGTCGAACCGGCAGTAATGTTGAATGTTACACCTCCTGCTGCTACGCCATGTGCATTTAGATTGGCAATAGCCTGTCCAAATGAAGCATATGTTCCCGGAATTGTAAGTGTACCGGTTAATGCCGAAGGCGTATTAGTGACAAGATTGACATTGTCAATCGAAGGGCCTGGAGTTGGATTTCCCAAACTACTGTCATTCCTCCAAGTAAAAACAAGATTTCGTGTAAGCCCTGCAAATGATGCCGGAATGACTACCCACGCTTTTATATAGCCCGGTTGTCCGGTAAAAATAACAGGAAGCTGTTCTCCAACTGCAGGAAATGATCCCCCTACAGGAGCAGCAGTCATTAAGGATACTCGTATATAATCAAATGTGCTACCCCCTGATGCTGATGGTTCTGCCACACCCTTCCAATCAAAACTCAGAATTATTGCAGTCTGTCCTGCCGGGAAAGTAACAGATTGATAAATGTGATTAGTAGATGTCGTGGTGATTCCATATGAATTAGTAACTCCGGCATCTGTGGTCACATAAGCTGATTTAGTACCCCCTGCAGCCACTGCAGTTCCAATAAACCATTGGTTGGTAGCGGCGACATTGGCTAATGTCCATACTGGTGTAACTGCTTCAAAGTCACCATTACCGATAGCCCCACCGATAAGAGTCGTCTGTGCAATAGCGGATTGAAAAAATAACACAGTCAAACAAATCGCTGCTAAAACCGTATAAGATTTTACTGCCTTTATTTTTATTGAAAAAAAAGAATCACAGAAATAATTTTTTTTCGTTGTATTCACAGTTGGTAATTGTTTTTTCATAAAAATCTTATTCTAATATTTCTGAAGGTACTTTTGGATTTTAGATTTCAGTCACGTTTGCTAACCATTTATTTCTCTCGCAAAGACGCAAAGAAACTCACCCCTCAACTCCGCTTACAGATTACTTGTTGTTTTCGAAAGACAGGGGCAAGCCTTGTCAATGCTTTTACTTTACTATTTTCAATATTCACACCACTTACTTCCCGCTGCTTTTTCAAAGGCGGGATTTCGCTGCGCTCAAGATTACTTTTTACTGATCACTCGATCACCTGATCACTCGATCACCTGATGACTACTATCTTCTGTATATCCCTAACAGTATTGCCTTCTACAACAAGGGAGTACATTCCTGCCCCAAAGGAAGCGACATCGATCAACTGAGCTGAAGATCCGGAGTCGCTGGTCCCCTTCCAGACGATACGACCACTAATGTCAACGATGGTCATGTGTAATGCTTCAGCTGCATCATGAATATCAATCGTCAGCATATCGGATACAGGATTGGGCCATGCATTGACGCTAAAGGAATTCTTTCCGGTAAATGAAACCGTACGAATAGGCGACACGTCTGATCTCTGATCAAAATCCACTTGTCTTATCCTGTAAAAATTTTTCCCGCTCTCTGCATGTCTGTCGATGAACTGATAATTATGGACAGCTTCATTTCTAATCGATGCACTAGCAGTCCCAATTGTATAAAAATTCCGGCCACCATCATTGGAGCGCTGGACTTCAAAATGGGAGACATTGATTTCATCCGTAGTGGACCAGTCAAGTTTTGACATCAGGTCATCATATCGTGTGGCATTGAAGCTAAGCCATTTCAAAGGAAGGGCACTACAAGCTAATGAGCTATCGATCGTAAGTGCTATATAATGTGCGATCGTATCGGATTCAAAACCTCCACCACTTGTTGAGTCAATACTGGTAGAAAGGGCACCAGGCAGGTTATCCCTCGTGACAGTAAGCGTTCCTGAAGAGGGAATACTATAACATACCTGATGTATGATCTGTGGCACCCCTTTAAAAACCGGTACGGCTACACCCTGATCAGTCGAACTGTTGAACAAAACAACTCCGGCTTGTGTACAAAAATCATGTATCTGGCTATTGTCATGTAGTAAGCATGCTGAATTTGACAGCACAGGATTTATTCCACTCATACATCCGATAAAAAAACCTGTAGTATACGTAGTCATGGTACCCGTATATAAAGGTGTATACTCAAGACCATAACAAAGAACATCATTCGTACAATCAGATGAACTGACACATGCGCCTATGCCTTCACCGTTGGGTAATAAAACCCATTCCATTGTTGATGGCAATGGAGGTGTACATGATTTAATCTGTACGTTAAAAGGGTATCCTACACTTGAACATAGGGTGGTCGAGTTTCTAACAGTTAATACTGCATGGTATGTACCTACTGCCGCACCTCCGGGGATTGTGATCGGAATAGGACTGACTGGTAATGTGACATTGGTGATGTCTGTAAATCCGGCTGAATTGGCTGCTCCATCCCAATCGATACTGTATTGGTTTGGACTACCTGCTGCACCGCTATATAATAATGTAGTCATTGTTGAACCGAAGCAAGGCTTTGGATTGGGGCCCAGAACAACAGATGGACTAAGGATAGAAACGGTGACATTGTCAAAGAATGCAGTTTGGCTAGCACCCGTTGAACCTTGCCAGTATGCAGCCATCATATCTAAAGGAATACCGGTATAGGTAGAATTAGTCGCTGTACCTTGTAAAGTCAGGGTACCTATTAATGGATCTGCAAAAGCAGTGACACCATCATTACGCACAAATAGCTGCCAGGTGTTGTTATTGCATGGATTGTAAGTAACCTTGATGCTTAAATATTCCGCGCCAATATCAGTAAGGCCTGTTGTATTTGATTTAATAATATTGGTAAGTCCCGCATCGCCGTTTGGACCGGTCACATAACTTACAAGTCTGATAGAATCAGTGGTGCCAGATTGTCCAAGCACTACGGCATAGCCACTTCCGGTAATATTGTCACTTGCTGTTTGTCCTGCAAGGATGAAGGCAACACCGTAAGCGCCAGTGGCAAAACCACCTGGATCAGTTCTGATCTGACGCATATTGAAAGTCCATGTAATGACTCCGGTATTCGCACTAAGAGTAGTAGAATATGGAGAACCAAAAGCTGTCGTTGGCACGCTTACCATAACGAACCCATTGGCTTGAGCAGCTCCGCTGACATCATTGGTGCATTCAAGTTGTGCGGGGCTTGTATTTCTTCTTGCTCCCCAGTCATCTCCGGATCTGAATACTGACCAGGGACTGATGCCGATCTGACCGGAGGTCGTCCATGTAGCACTTGTGATGGTATTGAAATTGTCACTGAATACCTGCCCATGGACACGGTCGGGACCGGTCATCCAAATAAAGCATAATAGTATGAGCGTCTGAAGAGTCGAGGGTCCTATCCAATTTTTCATAAAAACTAAAATTAAAATACTTTATCTGGTTGGTAATCAAAAGGATGAATTTCAAATGTATATATATATGCTTCAAAGATGATATTTGCATTTTACCGGGGAGAAACCAGATGCATTTCATTCATTCACCTAGCTAAATGATATGTTTTCAGCTCGTTAGTAACTGAGTCAAGGTAAATAATATTCCCAAAACTACACTTTACCTGACAAACGCAAAGGTTATTGTGTGTATCTAAATGGTCAAATTTATGGGGTGAGCGGGCTATCATGTGATCGGGCGGTTGCTGAGCTGTAGCACATGGTTGAGCGGAAGCAGGTCGAAGCATGATCGGGTGATGAGGAGGATGGCTATGTTGCGCTTCGACTTGCTAAACCCAATTTCAGATTTGAGAAAAGAAAAGTATTGTTACGCAAAACGGAGTTTTGCAGACGCGAAAGCTTAGGCACAGCCTAAGCTTAACGATTCATTTTTTTAATGGCTTTTTATAGTTTATAAATGCAAGCGATGCTTGCATTTAAAAACGCATTGCGTTAAGCTTAGGCTGTGCCTAAGCTTTCGCGTCAGCAAATTTCAGATTTGCGAAATGAAATCAATTAATTCTTCACCTCCACAGTCCCTACTATCGTAGCACCGGCAGGATTGATGAGCGAGAATGCTTTCGGCAATCCGTTTTCAAAATTGTGCATTAGCATCGTATTCTCAAGTGTCAAATTTCCTTCAGCACAGATAGCGCCGCCATGGGTAATCCAGGTTCCATCTTTCAGGAGAAGGTTTTTGATACAAAGCGATTTGCCCGGCATCACATGGAATATTCGTGATGACATATTGCCGGAGATCGTCAGATGCAACATGCCTAATCCCGCAGTTGTAATATTTTTATCAAGTATAAGTTCTCCTGAAGTCAGGGTGATCGTCTGATCCATCAATCCCGGAGCGAAATAAATAATAGTTCCGTCAGGCACACATGAGATCACACTTCTCAATGAACCGGGTCCGCTGTCATTCGTATTCATGACAAAATTTGAATAGACGGTTATTGTTTGTATCTGATTTGGAGCAGCATTACCACATGCATCACTTAGACTCCAGGTTCGCGTGATGATGTGACTGCATTCACATGGACCGTCTACAATATTATCTGTAAAAGTTGCATTCAGACCTGTAGCACAATTGTCCTGCTCATTGGTGACATCACCGGTCAAGGCTACACTGGCATCATATACACAAGGCGCATTCGTAAAGATGGTGATATCCGCAGGACGGGTAAATGTAGGTGCCGTCTGATCACTGCCGGTGATGATCATCTGCTGATTCTGAAACGAATTGCCACACTGATCTTCAACTCTGAATACATACACAATACCCCAATTACAATCATTCGATCCCGCAAGAAGTGTATTGGTTAAAACAGCTGTAACCGGGCCACCACAATTGTCAGTGTATCCGGCTGCCGCTGCCACAGGATTGAATGGATAATTTATAGTAGCTGTGGCCTTACAACTATTATTTCCAAGTGAAGGCGCAGGTGCAGTACCTGTCGGTGCAGTCTGATCTGTTCCGGTATACGTGATCGTCCTGTTCATAAGCGCATTACCACAATGATCTTCAATCATAAATGTATACGTCAGTATCCACAGACAATTATCACCGATGAGAAGAGTATTGGTAAGGGTCACAGACAAGGTTCCGGGACAATTATCACTATACGATGGCAATACAGATGACAATGTGAATGGGAATGCCGTTATCGCATTGTCTTTACATACAGTGGTGCTAAATCCTCCTGTGAGTGACGCAGGGCCTGTCGGTGGAGTCGTATCTGCAACATTAATAATGGCTAATGTGGTAGCTGAATTACCACAACCATCAGTCACACGATATGTCCTTTTGACAACAATTGGACATGTACCTGTAGCCACATCTGTATTTGTAACTGTGAGTGCCGCATCTGCCGAACATGCATCAGTTATCTGCACACCGAGTGCTTCAAGCGCTGCTACAGTGGTGACAGCTGGTGGCTTAGATGAAGCTGTGCAGCCTTCAACTGTAACCGGTGAAATACTTCCGGTGATCACAGGCGCTGCTACATCTATGACTGTAATGGTCTGAGTTGCTGATGATGAATTACCGCATCCATCAGTTGCTGTCCATGTCCTGGTGACGTTGTAAGATCCTGTACAAGCTCCATTGATTGTGACATCTGCAAATGTGTACGTGATGGCACTGCCACATGCATCTGTTGCCGTAGCTTGTGTGAATGATGGTGTCGCGGGACAATTAATCGTGCTCGGTACCGGCAGTGCTGCTATGACCGGAGCTGTGATATCCTGAACATTGATGGTTTGCGAGGCGGTTGATGAATTGCCGCACGCATCTGTTGCCGTCCATGTTCTCGTCACACTGTATGAACCGGCGCATGCACCCGTGGTGGTAATATCGGCTGGTGTGAGCGTGAATGTTGATCCGCAGGCATCAGTAGCTGTAGCAACTGCAAATACAGGTGTTGCCGGACAATTAATCGTAGTTGGTGCAGGAAGTGCTGCAATGACAGGAGCTGTTACATCCTGAACATTGATGGTCTGTGACGCGCTTGATGTATTACCGCATGCATCGGTTGCTGTCCATGTTCTGGTCACAGTGTATGATCCTGCACATACACCCGGCGTGGTGATATCAGCAGATGATAATGTGACAGGAGTACTACCGCAGGCATCTGTCGCCGTAGCTTGTGTAAAGACGGGTACTGCAGGACAATTGATGACAGAAGGTGCCGGTAGTGCCGCGATGACAGGTCCTGATATATCCTGAACATTGATGGTCTGCGATGCTGTTGATAAATTTCCGCATCCGTCTGTTGCAGTCCATGTCCTCATCACACTGTATGTTCCTGTACATGCACCCGGTGTGGTCACATCTGCAAAACTGAAAGAGATAGAACTTCCACATGCATCTGTTGCTGTAGCCTGGGTAAAGGAAGGTGTTGCAGGACAGAATATTGTGGATGGTGCCGGTAGTGCTGCTATGACAGGTGCTGTGATATCCTGTACATTGATAGTTTGCGCTGCCGTTGATGAATTACCGCATGCATCGGTTGCTGTCCATGTCCTGGTCACGCTGTATGATCCTGCACATGCACCATTTGTTGTTACATCAACAGATGTCAATGTGAACGCACTTCCACACGCATCAGTAGCTGTTGCAACTGCAAAGACAGGTGTTGCAGGACAATTAATTGTTGTCGGTGCAGGAAGTGCAGCGATGACCGGTGCCGTAATATCCTGTACGTTGATGGTTTGAGATGCTGTCGATGAATTACCACAACCATCAGTAGCGGTCCAGGTTCTCTTTGTACTATACGATCCTGCACAGGCACCACTCGTAGTGCCATCGACAAAAGTAAGGGTGAACGCACTACCACATCCATCCGTGGCAGTTGCCTGAGTAAAGACCGGAGTAGCAGGACAATTGATGGTAGTCGGTGCAGGAAGAGCATCTATGACAGGTGCGACAATATCCTGAACATTTATAGTTTGTGTTGCAGTGGAAGTATTGCCACAAGCATCAGTAGCTGTCCATTTTCTCTTTACGGTATATGTTCCTGCACAAGCTCCCGGTGTTGTAATATCTATAGACGTTAATGTTATGGGATTACTACCGCATCCGTCTGATGCTGTGGCCTGCGCAAATACCGGAGTGGAAGGACAATTGATTGTAGTAGGCGCCGGGACACCAGAAATAACCGGACCTGTAACGTCCTGCACATTTATCGTCTGTGATACAGAAGAAGAGTTACCGCAAGCATCAGTAGCGGTCCACGTACGCTTCGTACTATATGCACCCGCACATGCACCAGGTGTAGTCACATCAATATGCGTCAGACTGAATGCACTGCCACAAAGATCAAAACCAAAAGGCGTCGTAAAGGACGGAGTAGCCGGGCAATTGATTGTACTCGGTGCAGGCAATGCCGGCAGGATCGGAGCACTGACGTCCTGGACATTTATGGTTTGAGACGCCGTGGACATATTTCCACATACATCCTGCGCTTTCCATGTTCTTTTCACGCTATAGGCTCCCCCGCACGCACCAAGCGTAGTGACATCCGTAAAGGTTAATGTAAATGAATTGCCGCACCCATCAGATGCTGTAGCAGTTGCAAATGCAGGCATAGCCGGACAATTGATTGTACTCGGTGCTGGTAATGCAGCTATCACCGGGGCAGTGTTGTCAATCACGGTGATCGTCTGAACAGCTGTAGACGTATTAGTACAACCGTCCGTGGCGGTCCATGTTCTCTTCACACTGTAGGTGTTTGGACAAGAACCTGCAGTGGTGACATCTGCAAAGGCAAGTGTTGATGCACCACACGCATCAGTTGATGTAGGAATTGTAAATACAGGCGTAGCAGGACAACTCACTATACTTGGCGCAGGAAGTGCAGAGATGACAGGGCCGGTAACATCCTGTACATTGATTGTCTGTGAGGCCGTGGAGAAATTTCCGCATCCATCTGTAGCTGTCCATGTTCGCTTCACACTGTAGGAAGCTGCACAAGTGCCATTTGTGGTAACATCTGAAAACGTTAAAGTAAACGCACTGCCACAAACATCATTTACAGTAGGAGTTGTAAATGAAGGTGTAGCAGGACAATTTATTGTAGTCGGTGCAGGAAGTGATGAAATGACAGGCGCAGTAATATCATGCACATCGATTGTCTGTGTTGCTGTTGAGAAATTACCGCATCCATCAGTGGCTGTCCAGGTCCTTGTAGCAGTGTATGTTCCTGTACATGGACCGGGTGTGATGACATCTGTAGGAATCAAAGTGAATGCGCTTCCGCAGGCATCAGTTGCAAATGCAGGTGCAAATACAGGAGATGCCGGACAGAAGATAGTGGAAGGTGCAGGCAATGCCATGATGACAGGTGCAGTGATATCCTGTACATTGATCGTTTGAGCTGCTGTTGAACTATTTCCACACGCATCTATAGCTGTCCAGGTTCTGGTCACACTATATGATCCTGTGCATATGCCATTAATAGTTACATCTGCAAAATTTAATGTGAATGCACTTCCACAATTATCTATAGCAGTAGCTACTGCGAAAACAGGCGTTGCAGGACAATTGATTGTTGTTGGTGCAGGCAGCATTGAAATCACAGGAGCTGTGATATCCTGTACATTTATAGTTTGTGATGCCGTTGATGAATTTCCGCATCCATCTGTTGCTGTCCATGTTCTGGTCACACTGTATGATCCTGCACATGCACCATTTATCGTGATATCTGCAGATGTGAGTGTAAAGGCTGAGCCACATGCATCTATTGCTGTGGCCACTGCAAGTACCGGAGTTGATGGACAATTAATTGTTGTCGGTGCAGGCAATGTTGCTATGACAGGCGCTGTTACATCCTGGACATTTATTGTTTGTGATGCCGTTGAAGAATTTCCACATGCATCAGTGGCTGTCCATGTTCTGGTCACACTATAAGATCCTGCACATGCCCCATTTGTTGTCACATCAACAGATGTCAATGTGAATGCACTTCCACATGCATCAATTGCTGTTGCAACTGCAAAGACAGGTGTGGCAGGACAATTAATCGTTGTTGGTGCAGGAAGAACTGCTATAACAGGCGCCGTAATATCCTGAACATTTATCGTTTGTGATGCCGTTGAAGAATTTCCACATGCATCAGTGGCTGTCCATATTCTTGTCACACTGTATGATCCCGCGCATGCCCCATTAGTTGTCACATCAACAGGTATCAGTGTGAATGCTGATCCACAAACATCTGTTGCAGTAGCCACTGCAAAGACCGGAGTTGATGGACAATTAATCGTAGTTGGTGCAGGCAGTGATGCTATTACAGGAGCTGTTACATCCTGAACATTTATCGTTTGTGATGCAGTTGAAGAATTTCCGCATCCATCTGTTGCCGTCCATGTTCGGGTCACACTGTATGATCCTGCACAAGCTCCATTTGTTGTCACATCGACAGATGTCAATGTGAAAGCACTTCCACATGCATCACTAGCTGTTGCTACTGCAAAGACAGGTGTAGAAGGACAATTAATTGTTGTCGGTGCAGGCAATGAAGAAATAACCGGTGCTGTGACGTCCTGTACATTTATGGTTTGCGAGGCTGTGGATGAATTTCCACAGGCATCCGTCGCCGTCCATGTTCTTTTCACGCTGTATGAACCTGCACATGACCCGTTTGTCGTCACATCAACAGATGTCAATGTGAATGCACTTCCACAGGCATCAGTTGCCGTGGCAACAGCAAATACAGGTGTGGCAGGACAATTAATTGTGGTTGTTGAAGGCAATGCTGCAATGACCGGCGCTGTGACATCTCTGACATTGATGGTTTGAGATGCTGTTGAAGAATTTCCACATCCATCTGTTGCTGTCCATGTTCTCTTCACGCTGTATGAACCGGCGCATGCACCCGGTGTAGTGACATCTGCGAATACTAGTGATATACCACTATTGCAGGCATCCGTTGCAACAGCTTGTGTGAAGGAAGGCGTAGCCGGGCAATCAATTGTAGTCGGCGCAGGAAGCGGTGCTATGACAGGAGCAGTAACGTCTTGAACATTGATGACCTGCACAGCTGATGACATATTGCCGCATGCATCTGTCGCCATCCATGTACGTGCTACACTGTACGAACCAGCGCATAGGCCTGGCGTCATGACATCCATTGATGATAATGAGAAAGCAAAGCCGCACGCATCCATAGCCGAAACGGAGAAGCTTGGGATAGCAGGACAATTGATGGTTGTAAATGGAACGACGTTTATCGCCGGAGGTGTAACATCCTGAACACTGATCGTTTGAACAGCTGTGGAGGAATTTCCACATCCGTCTGTAGCTGTCCATGTCCTGGTGACACTGTATGTACCTGGACATGATCCGGGTATGTTGATATCATTGAATATCAAAGAGAATGCGCTTCCACATACGTCAGATGCTGTTGCTGTTGCAAAGGAAGGTGTTGCAGGGCAATTAATTATTGTTGGCGCAGGTAATGCAGCAATGACAGGAGGTGTAATATCCTGAACATTTATGGTTTGAGATGCGGTTGAAGAATTTCCGCAAGCATCAGTTGCAGTCCATTTTCTTGTCACACTGTATGATCCTGTGCAAGCACCTGAATTGCTCACATCTTCAGATGTGAGTGTAAAAGCTGATCCACATGCATCAATAGCTGTTGCTACTGCAAAGACAGGTGTTGCAGGACAATTAATAGTTGTCGTTGCAGGTAATGCTGCAATGACAGGCGCAGTGACATCCTGTACATTTATTGTTTGTGATGCCGTTGAGGAATTTCCGCATCCATCGGTTGCAGTCCATGTTCGTTTCACACTATATGAACCTGCACATGCTCCATTTGTTGTCACATCAACAGATACCAATGTGAAAGCACTTCCGCATGCATCAATTGCTGTTGCAACTGCAAAGACAGGAGTTGAAGGACAATTAATGGTTGTTGGTGCAGGCAATGCTGCAATGACAGGCGCAGTGATATCCTGGACATTAATAGTTTGTGATGCTGTTGAAGAATTTCCGCATCCATCTGTTGCAGTCCATGTTCTTGTCACGCTGTATGATCCTGCGCATGCTCCATTTGTTGTCACATCAACAGATGTCAAAGTGAAAGCGCTTCCGCAGGCATCAATAGCCGTTGCAATTGCAAAGACAGGAGTTGCAGGACAATTAATTGTTGTTGGTGCAGGCAATGCTGCAATGACAGGCGCAGTGATATCCTGGACATTAATAGTTTGTGATGCCGTGGAAGAATTTCCACATCCATCTGTTGCTGTCCATGTTCTGGTCACACTGTATGATCCTGCGCAAGCACCTGAATTGCTCACATCTTCAGATGTAAGTGTAAAAGCTGATCCGCACGCATCCGTTGCTGTTGCAACTGCAAAGACAGGAGTAGCAGGGCAATTAATGGTTGTCGGTGCAGGTAATGCAGCAATGACAGGCGCAGTGACATCCTGTACATTTATTGTTTGTGATGCCGTTGAAGAATTTCCGCAAGCATCTGTGGCGGTCCATGTTCGTTTCACACTATATGATCCTGCACATGCTTCATTTGTTGTCACATCGACAGATGTCAATGTGAAAGTACTTCCGCATGCATCAATAGCTGTCGCTACTGCAAAGACAGGTGTTGCAGGACAATTAATGGTTGTCGGTGCAGGTAATGCTGCAATGACAGGCGCAGTGACATCCTGTACATTTATCGTTTGAGATGCTGTTGAAGAATTTCCGCATGCATCTGTGGCGGTCCATGTTCGGGTCACACTGTATGATCCTGCACATGCCCCATTTGTTGTTACATCTGCAGATGTGAGTGTAAAAGCTGATCCACAAGCATCCGTTGCCGTAGCCACTGCAAATACCGGAGTCGACGGACAATTAATTGTTGTCGGTGCAGGTAATGCAGCTATAACAGGTGCTGTAACATCCTGAACATTTATCGTTTGTGAAGCCGTTGAAGAATTTCCACATGCATCTGTTGCTGTCCATGTTCTGGTCACACTATAAGATCCTGCACATGCTCCTGAATAGCTCACATCTTCAGATGTGAGTGTATAGGCTGAACCACATGCATCAATTGCCGTTGCTACTGCAAAGACAGGTGTTGCAGGACAATTAATGGTTGTCGGTGCAGGCAATGCTGCAATGACAGGTGCAGTGATATCCTGGACATTTATGGTCTGTGATGCTGTTGAAGAATTACCGCATCCATCTGCTGCTGTCCACGTTCTGGTCACACTATAAGATCCCGCGCATGCACCATTTGTAGTCACATCAACCGATGTCAATGTGAATGAACTTCCACATGCATCAGTTGCTGTTGCAACTGCAAAGACAGGTGTTGCAGGGCAATTTATCGTAATTGGTGCAGGCAGTGATGCTATTACAGGCGCTGTAATATCCTGGACATTGATCGTTTGTGATGCCGTTGAAGAATTTCCACATCCATCTGTTGCTGTCCATGTTCGCTTCACACTATATGATCCTGCACATGCTCCATTTGTTGTCACATCGACAGATGTCAATGTGAAAGCACTTCCGCATGCATCAATAGCTGTCGCTACTGCAAAGACAGGTGTCGCAGGACAATTAATGGTTGTCGGTGCAGGTAATGCTGCAATGACAGGTGCAGTGATATCCTGTACATTTATCGTTTGAGATGCTGTTGAAGAATTTCCGCATCCATCTGTTGCCGTCCATTTTCTTGTCACACTGTATGATCCTGTACAAGCACCTGAATTGCTCACATCTTCAGATGTGAGTGTAAAAGCTGATCCACATGCATCAATAGCTGTTGCTGTTGCAAAGGATGGCGTAGCCGGACAATTAATTGTAGTTGTCGAAGGAAGAGCGGCTATGACTGGAGCAATTATATCCTGAACATTAATGGTCTGTGATGCTGTCGAAGAATTTCCGCATGCATCAGTTGCTGTCCATGTTCTCTTCACACTATACGATCCTGCACATGCACCATTGATAGTGATATCTTCAGATGTGAGTGTAAAAGCTGATCCGCATGCATCTGTTGCCGTAGCAATTGCAAAGACCGGAGTCGCAGGACAATTAATGGTTGTCGGTGCGGGTAATGCCGCAATGACTGGTGCAGTGACATCCTGTACATTTATGGTCTGTGATGCTGTTGATGAATTTCCGCATCCATCAGTTGCCGTCCAGGTTCTTGTCACACTATAAGATCCCGCGCATGCTCCATTTATTGTCACATCAACCGATGTCAATGTGAATGTACTTCCGCAGGCATCAGTTGCTGTTGCAACTGCAAAGACAGGAGTTGCAGGGCAATTTATCGTAGTTGGTGCAGGCAGTGATGCGATTACAGGAGCTGTAACATCCTGTACATTTATTGTCTGTGATGCAGTTGACGAATTGCCACAACCGTCTGTAGCTGTCCAGGTTCTCTTCACACTGTACGAACCTGCGCATGCTCCGCTTGTTGTGACATCTGTAAAATTCAATGTAAACGTACTTCCACATGCATCAATAGCTGTTGCTGTTGCAAAAGATGGCGTAGCAGGACAATTAATTATTGTTGGTGCAGGCAATGCAGCAATGACAGGAGGTGTTATATCCTGAACATTTATGGTTTGCGACGCAGTTGAAGAATTTCCGCATGCGTCTGTTGCCGTCCAATTTCTGGTTACACTGTATGATCCTGCACATGCTCCATTTGTTGTTACATCAACAGATGTCAAGGTGAAAGCACTTCCGCAGGCATCAATCGCTGTTGCAACCGCAAAGACAGGGGTTGCAGGACAATTAATGGTTGTTGGCGCAGGTAATGCTGCAATGACAGGTGCAGTGATATCCTGAACATTTATGGTCTGTGATGCTGTTGATGAATTTCCACATGCATCAGTCGCTGTCCATGTTCGGGTCACACTGTATGACCCTGTGCATGCCCCATTGATAGTAATATCGGCAGATGTGAGTGTGAATGCTGATCCACATGCATCTGAAGCTGTAGCAATTGCAAACACAGGTGTGGCCGGACAATTAATGGTTGTCGTTGAAGGTAATGCCGCAATGACAGGCGCAGTGACATCCTGTACATTTATGGTCTGTGCTGCCGTTGATGAATTTCCGCACCCATCGGTTGCCGTCCAGGTTCTTGTCACACTATAAGATCCTGCACATGCTCCGTTTGTTGTCGCATCAACCGATGTCAATGTGAATGCACTTCCACATGCATCAAGAGCCGTTGCAACTGCGAAAACAGGAGTTGCCGGACAATTAATTGTTGTTGGTGCAGGAAGTGCAGCAATAACAGGTGCTGTAACATCCTGTACATTTATCGTTTGAGATGCAGTTGAAGAATTTCCGCATCCATCGGTTGCAGTCCATGTTCTCTTCACACTGTACGAACCTGCGCATGCTCCGCTTGTTGTGACATCTGTAAAATTCAATGTAAACGTACTTCCACATGCATCAATAGCTGTTGCTGTTGCAAAAGATGGCGTAGCAGGACAATTAATTGTAGTTGTCGAAGGAAGAGCGGCTATGACTGGAGCAGTTATATCCTGAACATTTATGGTTTGCGACGCAGTTGAAGAATTTCCGCATGCGTCTGTTGCCGTCCAATTTCTGGTTACACTGTATGATCCTGCACATGCCCCATTTGTTATTACATCAACAGATGTCAAGGTGAAAGCACTTCCGCAGGCATCAATCGCTGTTGCAACCGCAAAGACAGGTGTTGCAGGACAATTAATAGTTGTTGGTGCAGGAAGGGATGCGATTACCGGAGCAGTTATATCCTGAACATTTATAGTCTGTGATGCTGTTGAAAAATTTCCGCATGCATCCGTTGCTGTCCATGTTCTCTTCACACTATACGATCCTGCACAGACGCCGTTTGTGGTGATATCTGCAAAATTCAATGTAAAGGCACTGCCACATGCATCGGTAGCGGTAGCAATAGCAAATACCGGAGTCGAAGGACAATTAATGGTTGTAGGCGCAGGCAATGCAGCAATGACAGGCGCAGTGACATCCTGTACATTTATGGTCTGTGATGCTGTTGATGAATTTCCGCATCCATCGGTTGCCGTCCATATTCGTGTCACACTATATGAACCAGCACATGCACCTGAAGTGCTCACATCCTGAGATATAAGTGTAAAGGCTGACCCACACGCATCAGAAGCAGTAGCCTGCATAAAGACAGGAGTGTTGGGACAATTGATGGTCGTAGGTCCAAGTAGCTGATCGATGACTGGACCGGTCACGTCCTGAATATTTATCGTTTGTGAAGCAGTAGATGAATTTCCACAAGCATCTGTTGCCGTCCAGGTTCTGGTGATACTGTAGGATCCTGTACATGCTCCATTTGTTGTCACATCAACAGATGTCAACGTGAATGCACTTCCGCATGCATCAATAGCAGTAGCAATTGCAAATAATGGTGTTGCAGGACAATTGATTGTTGAAGGAGCAGGTAATGATGCTATGACAGGCGCAGTAACATCCTGAACATTTATCGTTTGAGATGCGGTTGAAGAATTTCCGCATGCATCTGTTGCCGTCCATTTTCTTGTCACACTGTATGATCCTGCACAAGCTCCATTTGTTGTCACATCAACAGATGTCAACGTGAATGCACTACCACAGGCATCAATAGCTGTTGCAACTGCAAAGACAGGCGCTGCAGGGCAATTAATGGTTGTCGGTGCAGGCAATGCTGCAATGACAGGTGCTGTAATATCCTGAACATTTATCGTTTGTGATGCCGTTGATGAATTTCCGCATGCATCGGTTGCTGTCCATGTTCTCTTCACACTATACGATCCTGCACAGAGACCGTTTGTAGTTACATCTGTAAAATTCAATGTAAAGGCACTTCCACATGCATCCGTTGCCGTTGCCACTGCAAAGACCGGAGTTGATGGACAATTAATGGTTGTTGTTGCAGGTAATGCCGCAATGACCGGTGCAGTGACATCCTGAACATTTATAGTTTGTGATGCTGTTGAAGAATTTCCACATGCATCTGTTGCTGTCCATGTTCTTGTCACACTATAAGATCCTGCACATGCCCCATTGATAGTGATATCGGCAGATGTGAGTGTGAAAGCTGATCCACATGCATCTGTTGCTGTAGCCACTGCAAAGACAGGAGTTGAAGGACAATTAATTGTTGATGGTGCAGGCAATGCTGCGATAACAGGCGCTGTAACGTCTTGAACAGTTATCGTTTGTGATGCCGTTGAAGAATTTCCACATGCATCAGTTGCTGTCCATTTTCTTGTCACACTGTACGATCCTGCGCATGCTCCATTTGTTGTCACATCTTCAGATGTGAGTGTAAATGCTGATCCACAAGCATCCAGAGCTGTTGCAACTGCAAAGACAGGTATTGCAGGACAATTAATTGTTGTCGGTGCTGGTAATGCTGCTATGACAGGCGCGGTAACATCCTGCACATTTATTGTTTGAGATGCAGTTGAAGAATTTCCGCATGCATCTGTTGCTATCCATGTTCTTGTCACACTATATGATCCTGCACATGCCCCATTTGTGGTAACATCTGCAGATGTGAGTGTAAAAGCTGATCCACATGCATCAATAGCTGTTGCAACCGCGAAGACAGGTATTGCGGGACAATTAATTGTTGTTGGCGCAGGTAGAGCAGCAATGACAGGGGCTGTTATATCCTGGACATTGATAGTCTGTGACGCCGTTGAAGAATTTCCACATGCATCGGCGGCTGTCCATGTTCTCTTCACACTATATGATCCTGCACAAGCACCGTTTGTAGTGATATCTGCAAAATTCAAAGTAAAGGCACTGCCACATGCATCGGTCGCCGTGGCAACAGCAAACACAGGTATCGCAGGGCAATTAATCGTTGATGTTGAAGGAAGAGGTGCAATAACTGGCGCAGTGATATCTTGTACGTTGATGGTCTGTGAATCTGTAGAGACGTTTCCACATGCATCAGTTGCTGTCCATATCCTGGTCACACTGTAGGATCCTGCACATGCACCTGAATTGATCACATCTACATAGGTGAGCGTGAACGCTGATCCACATTCGTCAGCGGCCGTAGCCACCGCAAAATCAGGAGTCGCAGGACAATTTATCGTTGTTTCACCCGGAAGAGGGTCAATGACAGGCGCAGTGATATCCTGAACATAGATGACCTGGGATGAAGTAGACGAATTACCACAATCATCCACAGCAGTCCACGTCCTGGTCACACTATATGATCCTGCACAATCCCCAGACGTGGTCACATCCTGTGATGTAAGAGAAACAAGTGTACCACATGCATCATTGGCAACTGCATCCACAAAAACAGGTGTTGCAGGACAATCGATTAAAGTAGGTGTAGGCAATGGATCAAATACAGGGCCGGTGATATCCTGAACATTTATGGTTTGTGTTGCAGTTGAAATATTGCCACATTCATCGATCGCTGTCCATGTTCTGGTGATACTATATGAACCTGTACATAATCCGGTTGTAGTCACATCCAGAAAGTCAAGTGAAAAAGCGCTACCACACGCATCCACAGCAAAAGCTTGTTCAAAAGCCGGTGTTGCGGGACAATCTATAGTGGACGTAACCGGAAGAGGCAATATTTCCGGACCGGTATTATCCTGTACATGAATTGTCTGAGAAGCGTTTGAAAAATTACCACATGCGTCAGTAGCTGTCCATACCCGGGTCACGAAATATGAGCCGCCACATTCTGCCGGCGAAGTCGATTCTGAATATGTTAGATTGAATGGGCTACCACATTCATCAGTCGCCGTTGCTTGCGTAAATACAGGGACCGCAGGACAGTAAATAGTTGTCAACCCTGGTAGTGGATCAAATACAGGTGCAGTATCATCCTGCACATTGATGATTTGTGAAGCACTGGATGAATTCCCACATGCGTCAGTAGCAATCCATATTCGTTTTACACTGTATGAGCCTGTACATGCTCCATTGGTAGTAATATCTGTGAAAGTTAATGCAAATGCACTGCCACATGCATCAACGGCAGTCGCCTGGGTGAAAGAGGGTATGGCAGGACAATTGATCGTTGTTGGCGCAGGAAGTGCTGCAATAACAGGTGCTGTAATGTCCTGAACATTTATGGTCTGTGATGCAGTAGAAGAATTTCCACATCCATCCGTAGCTGTCCAGATTCGGGTCACACTGTATGAACCAGTGCAGGTTCCTGAAGTATTCACATCTACTGATGTGAGTGTGAATGCTGATCCACACGCATCTGTCGCAGTTGCCACAGCAAAGACAGGTGTTGCTGGGCAATTAATTAAACTAGGAGCAGGTAAAGCAAGGATTACCGGAGCAGTTATGTCCTGCACATTGATTGTTTGTGATGAAGTAGATGAATTTCCGCATGCATCCGTTGCTGTCCATGTTCGGGTCACACTGTATGATCCTGTGCAAGCACCTGAATTGATCACATCTTCAGATGTGAGTGTAAAAGCTGATCCACATCCATCCGTAGCTGTAGCAATTGCGAATACAGGTGTAGCTGGACAATTAATCGTTGTAGGTGCAGGAAGTGCAGCAATAACAGGCGCAGTGACATCCTGAACATTGATCGTTTGTGATGCTGTTGAAGAATTTCCGCAGGCATCCGTTGCTGTCCATGTTCGGGTCACACTGTATGATCCTGCACATGCTCCATTAATCGTGACATCTGCAGATGTGAGTGTGAAAGCAGATCCACAGGCATCCGTTGCAGTTGCAACAGCGAATACAGGAGTAGCTGGACAATTAATTGTAGTCGGAGAAGGAAGTGATGAAATAACGGGTGCATCAACATCCTGAACATTTATCGTTTGTGATGCCGTTGAAGAATTTCCGCATGCATCCGTGGCGGTCCATGTTCTGGTCACGCTGTATGATCCTGCACATGCTCCATTAATCGTGACATCTGCAGACGTGAGTATGAAAGCAGATCCACAGGCATCCGTTGCAGTTGCAACAGCGAAAACAGGAGTAGCTGGACAATTAATTGTAGTCGGAGAAGGAAGTGATGAAATAACAGGTGCATCAACATCCCGAACATTTATCGTTTGTGATGCCGTTGAAGAATTTCCACAAGCATCGATTGCTGTCCATGTTCTGGTCACGCTGTATTCGCCAGTGCAGGCTCCTGCTGTACTCACATCTTCAGATGTAAGTGTGAAAGCTGATCCGCATGCATCGGTCGCAGTGGCAACTGCGAATACAGGGATAGACGGACAGTTAATTGTCGTTGGAGCAGGCAAGACTGCGATGACAGGTGCAGTGACATCCTGAACATTTATAGTTTGTGATGCTGTTGAAGAATTTCCACATGCATCTGTTGCTGTCCATGTTCTTGTCACACTATAAGATCCTGCACAAGCACCATTTGTTGTGACATCAGCCGAGGTGAGTGTGAAAGCACTTCCACAGGCATCAGTAGCTGTGGCAACTGCAAAAACAGGTGTAGCAGGACAATTAATGGTTGTTGGAGCAGGCAAGGTTGCGATGACAGGTGCAGTAATGTCCTGAACATTTATAGTCTGTGATGCCGTCGATGAATTCCCGCATGCATCCGTGGCGGTCCATGTTCTGGTCACACTATATGAACCAGTGCAGGCCCCTGAAGTGCTCACATCTTCCGATGTGAGTGTAAAAGCTGATCCACACGCATCCGTTGCAGTAGCTACTGAGAATACCGGGGCAGCAGGACAATTAATTGTTGTCGGTGCCGGAAGTGATGCAATAACAGGCGCATCCACATCCTGAACATTTATCGTTTGAGAAGCCGTTGAAATATTTCCACATGCATCCGTCGCCGTCCATGTTCGGGTCACACTATATGATCCTGTGCAAGCACCTGAGTTGCTCACATCTTCAGATGTGAGTGTAAAAGCTGATCCACATGCATCCGTTGCAGTAGCTATAGCAAATGAAGGCGTCGCCGGACAATTTATTGTTGTAGGTGCAGGAAGTGATGAAATAACCGGAGCAGTGACATCCTGTACATTGATCGTCTGTGAAGCTGTTGAAATATTTCCACATGCATCTGTTGCTGTCCAGGTTCTTTTCACACTATAAGATCCTGCACAAGCCCCGTTTGTGGTCACATCTGATGATGTGAGTGTAAAGGCACTTCCACAGGCATCCGTTGCCGTAGCTACGGCAAAGACAGGTGTTGCAGGACAATTAATCGTAGTTGTTGCAGGTAATGCAGCTATGACAGGAGCTGTTACATCTTGCACATTGATCGTCTGTGATGCTGTCGATGAATTTCCACATCCATCCGTCGCCGTCCATGTTCGGGTCACACTATATGAACCAGCACATGCACCTGAAGTGCTCACATCCTGAGATATGAGTGTAAAGGCTGATCCACATGCATCCGTCGCTGTAGCAACTGCGAATACAGGAGTAGCAGGACAATTAATTGTTGTTGGAGAAGGAAGTGATGCAATGACAGGCGCATCCACATCCTGAACATTTATTGTTTGCGAAGCTGTTGATGAATTTCCACATGCATCCGTCGCCGTCCATATTCGGGTCACACTATATGATCCAGCACAGGCTCCTGAATAGTTCACATCTTCAGATGTGAGTGTATAGGCTGATCCACAGGCATCGGTCGCTGTAGCAAATGCAAATACAGGTGTCGCAGGACAATTGATAGTAGTAGGCGCAGGCAATGCTGATATAACAGGTGCAGTTATATCCTGAACATTTATCGTTTGTGATGCCGTTGAAGAATTTCCGCATGCATCAGTTGCTGTCCATGTTCGGGTCACACTGTATGATCCTGCACATGCTCCATTAATAGTGGCATCTGCAGATGTGAGTGTGTAAGTTGATCCACATGCATCCGTCGCTGTAGCCACTGCAAATACAGGTGTAGAAGGACAACTAATTGTTGTTGGGGAAGGAAGTGATGCAATGACAGGTGCATCAACATCCTGAACATTTATTGTTTGAGAATCCGTTGAGATATTTCCACAAGCATCCGTCGCCGTCCATGTTCGAGTCACACTATAAGATCCTGCACAAGCCCCGTTTGTGGTCACATCTGCAAAATTCAATGTGAATGTACTTCCACATGCATCAATAGCTGTTGCAGTTGCAAAGGATGGTGTCGCAGGACAATTAATGGTTGATGAGGCAGGCAATGCTGCGATAACAGGAGCTGTGATATCCTGGACAGTTATGGTCTGTGATGCTGTAGATGAATTTCCACATGCGTCCGTTGCGGTCCATGTCCTGGTCACACTATATGATCCTGTGCAAGCACCTGAATTGCTCACATCTTCAGATGTGAGTGTAAAAGATGATCCACATGCATCAGTAGCTGTGGCAACTGCAAAAGATGGTGTTGCAGGACAATTAATGGTTGTTGGCGCAGGCAATGCTGCAATAACAGGTGCAGTGATATCCTGAACAGTTATCGTTTGTGATGCAGTTGAAGAATTTCCACAAGCATCTGTTGCTGTCCAGGTTCTTTTCACGCTATAAGATCCTGCACAAGCACCATTTGTTGTGACATCAGCCGAGGTGAGTGTGAAAGCACTTCCACATGCATCAGTAGCTGTGGCAACTGCAAAAACAGGTGTAGCAGGACAATTAATGGTTGTTGGATCAGGCAATGCTGCGATAACAGGCGCAGTGATATCCTGAACAGTTATCGTTTGTGATGCGGTAGAAGAATTTCCGCATGCATCTGTTGCTGTCCAGGTTCTTTTCACACTATAAGATCCTGCACAAGCACCATTTGTTGTGACATCATCTGAGGTGAGTGTGAAGGCACTTCCACATGCATCCGTTGCCGTAGCAACTGCAAAGACCGGAGTTGATGGACAATTAATAGTAGTCGGTGCAGGAAGTGATGATATGACAGGAGCATCAACATCCTGAACATTTATGGTTTGCGATGCAGTCGAAATATTTCCACAAGCATCTGTTGCTGTCCATACTCTGGTCACACTATAGGATCCTGTGCATGCTCCGGATGTTGTCACATCTGCAGAAGTCAGTGTAAAATCATTTCCACATTCATCAGTCGCTGTTGCCACTGAAAATACCGGAATTGAAGGACAATTAATTGTGGAAGGAGCAGGAAGTGCTGATATGACAGGTGCAGTAATATCATGAACATTTATTGTTTGAGATGTAGTTGAAAAATTACCACATGCATCTGTCGCTGTCCATGTTCTTGTCACACTATAATTCCCCGGGCATGTAGGATTTCCGGGTATTGATACATCCGAAAATGTGACTACTGGTGCCGCATCACATGCATCGGAGGCTGTTGGAGCAGTAAAACCTGGTATGGAAGGACAGTTTATTGTTATTGTTCCTCCCTGACCAGTTAATACAGGTGCAGTAACATCATGTATTGTGATCGTCTGGCTCACCGGTGTGGATACATTTCCACATGCATCCGTTGCTATCCATGTCCTGGTCACACTATAATTTCCTGCGCAAATTGGACTACCGGCTACAGTTACATCAGTAAATGTGATCACTGGTGCTCCATCACATGCATCTGTTGCTGTTGGTGCACTGAAGATTGGCGTAGCCGGACAATCAATTGTAGTCGCTATTCCCTGACCTGTTAAGACAGGGGCTGTCACATCATGTACCGTGATCGTCTGGCTTACAGGTGCGGATACATTCCCGCATGCATCTGTTGCTATCCATGTCCTGGTCACACTATAATTTCCTGCGCATGTCGGACTACCGGCTACAGTGACATCTGAAAATGTGATTACTGGTGCTCCATCACACGCATCTGAGGCAGTTGGTGCAGTAAAACTTGGTACAGCAGGACAGTTTATAGTAATTGCTCCTCCCTGGCCTGATAATACAGGGGCTGAAATATCTTGTACAGTGATTGTCTGGCTTACAGGTGCAGATACATTTCCGCATGCATCTGTTGCTATCCATGTCCTGGTCACACTATAATTCCCTGCGCACGTTGGATTACCAGCTACAGTCACATCTGAAAATGTAATTACAGGTGCCACATCACACGCATCTGTTGCTGTTGGAGCCGTAAAACTTGGTATAGCAGGACAGTTTATTGTTGTCGCTATTCCCTGACCTGATAAAACGGGTGCTGTTACATCATGTACTGTTATCGTTTGACTTACTGGCGCGGATACATTTCCGCATGCATCTGTTGCTATCCATGTCCTTGTCACACTATAATTTCCTGCGCATGTCGGACTACCCGATACAGTGACATCTGAAAATGTAATTACCGGTGAAGCATCACATGCATCTGTTGCAGTTGGTGCAGTGAAGACTGGTGTTGCAGGACAATTTATTGTTAATGCTCCTCCCTGACCTGATAAAACGGGTGCTGTAACATCATGTACCGTGATCGTCTGGCTGACGGATGCAGATACATTTCCGCATGCATCTGTTGCAATCCATGTCCTGGTCACACTATAATTTCCTGCGCATGTTGGACTACCAGCTACAGTCACATCTGAAAATGTAATTACAGGTGCCACATCACACGCATCGGTTGCTGTTGGCGCAGTAAAACCTGGTATTGCAGGACAGTTTATTGTAGTCGCTATTCCCTGACCTGATAAGACAGGGGCTGTAATATCATGCACCGTGATCGTCTGACTTACAGGTGTCGAGACATTTCCGCATGCATCTGTTGCTAGCCATGTTCTGGTCACACTATAATTTCCTGCACATGTTGGGCTACCAGCTACGGTCACATCTGAAAATGTTATCACCGGTGCTCCATCACATGCATCCGTTGCTGTTGGCGCAGTAAAACTTGGTACAGTAGGACAGTTTATTGTTGTCGCTATTCCCTGCCCTGATAAGACTGGAGCAGTAACATCTTGTACCGTGATCGTCTGACTTACAGGTGCTGAAACATTTCCACATGCATCCGTTGCTATCCATGTTCTGGTCACACTATAATTTCCTGCACATGTTGGGCTACCAGCTACGGTCACATCCGAAAATGTAATCACCGGTGTAGCATCACATGCATCAGTCGCTGTAGGTGCAGTAAAACTTGGTACAGAAGGACAGTTTATTGTTGTCGCTATTCCCTGACCTGATAATACCGGTGCAGTAACATCATGTACCGTTATCGTCTGACTTACAGGAGCAGATATATTTCCGCATGCATCTGTTGCTATCCATGTCCTGGTCACACTATAATTTCCTGCACAAGTCGGGCTACCGGCTACGGTCACATCTGAAAATGTTATCACCGGTGCTCCATCACATGCATCCGTTGCTGTTGGCGCAGTAAAACTTGGTACAGTAGGACAGTTTATTGTTGTCGCTATTCCCTGACCTGATAAAACTGGAGCAGTAACATCTTGTACCGTGATTGTCTGACTTACTGGTACTGAAACATTCCCGCATGCATCAGTTGCTATCCATGTCCTGGTTACACTATAATTTCCTGCACATGTTGGACTACCCGCTATAGTGACATCTGAAAATGTAATTACCGGTGTCGCATCACACGCATCCGTTGCTATTGGTGAAGTGAAGATTGGTGTCGAAGGACAGTTTATTGTTGTCGCTATTCCCTGACCTGATAAGACAGGCACTGTTACATCATGTACCGTGATTGTCTGGCTCACAGGAGCAGATACATTTCCGCATGCATCTGTTGCAATCCATGTCCTGGTCACACTATAATTTCCTGCACATGTTGGACTACCCGATACAGTGACATCTGAAAATGTAATTAACGGTGTCGCATCACATCCATCTGTTGCTGTTGGTGCAGTGAAGCTTGGTGTCGAAGGACAGTTTATTGTTGTCGCTATTCCCTGACCTGATAAAACTGGAGCAGTAACATCTTGTACCGTGATTGTCTGACTTACTGGTACTGAAACATTCCCGCATGCATCAGTTGCTATCCATGTCCTGGTCACACTATAATTTCCTGCACATGTTGGACTACCCGATACAGTGACATCTGAAAATGTAATTACCGGTGTCGCATCACATGCATCTGCTACTGTTGGTGAAGTGAAGATCGGTGTCGAAGGACAGTTTATTGTTGTCGTTATTCCCTGACCTGATAAGACAGGCACTGTTACATCATGTACCGTGATTGTCTGGCTCACAGGAGCAGATACATTTCCGCATGCATCTGTTGCAATCCATGTCCTGGTCACACTATAATTTCCTGCACATGTTGGACTACCCGATATAGTGACATCTGAAAATGTAATTACAGGTGACGCATCACAGGCATCGGATGCAGTTGGTGCAGTAAAGATTGGAATTGAAGGACAGTTAATTGTTATGGGTCCTCCCTGACCTGATAATACAGGGGCTGTTACATCATGTACCGTGATCGTCTGACTTACAGGTGCTGAAACATTTCCGCATGCATCAGTTGCTATCCACGTCCTGGTCACGCTATAATTTCCTGCACATGTCGGGCTACCGGCTACAGTCACATCCGAAAATGTAATCACCGGTGCAGCATCACATGCATCCGTTGCCGTTGGCGCCGTAAAACCTGGTACAGCAGGACAGTTTATTGTTGTCGCTATTCCCTGACCAGATAATACCGGTGCAGTAACATCACGTACTGTGATCGTCTGGCTCACAGGTGCGGATACATTTCCACATGCATCTGTTGCTATCCATGTCCTTGTCACACTATAATTTCCTGCGCATGTCGGACTACCCGCTACTGTGACATCTGAAAATGTTATCACCGGTGCTCCATCACATGCATCCGTTGCTGTTGGTGCCGTGAAGCTTGGTGTTGCAGGACAATTTATGGTTACCGCTCCTCCCTGACCTGATAAAACGGGTGCTGTAACGTCATGTACTGTGATCGTCTGGCTCACAGGCGCTGATACATTTCCACATGCATCCATTGCTATCCATGTCCTTGTCACGCTATAATTTCCTGCGCATGACGGGCTACCAGCTACGGTGATATCTGAAAATGTAACCACAGGTGCCACATCACATGCATCAGTTGCTGTTGGTGCAGTGAAGCTTGGTGTTGCAGGACAATTTATGGTTAATGCTCCTCCCTGACCTGATAAAACGGGTGCTGTTAAATCATGTACTGTTATCGTCTGGCTCACAGGTGCGGATACATTTCCACATGCATCCGTTGCTATCCATGTCCTGGTCACACTATAATTTCCTGCGCATGCTGGACTACCAGCTACTGTGACATCTGAAAATGTTATCACCGGTGCTCCATCACACGCATCTGTTGCTGTTGGTGCAATGAAGCTTGGTGTTGCAGGACAATTTATGGTTACCGCTCCGCCCTGACCTGATAAAACGGGTGCTGTTACATCATGTACTGTTATCGTTTGGCTTACAGGTGCGGATACATTCCCACATGCATCCGTTGCTATCCATGTCCTTGTCACACTATAATTTCCTGCACATGTTGGACTACCAGCTACAGTGACATCTGAAAATGTAATCACAGGTGCCACGTCACACGCATCTGCTGCCGTTGGTGCAGTGAAGCTTGGCATCGCAGGACAATTTATTGTTATTGCTCCGCCCTGGCCTGATAAAACGGGTGCTGTAATATCATGTACTGTTATCGTTTGGCTTACAGGTACGGATACATTTCCACATGCATCCGTTGCTATCCATGTCCTTGTCACACTATAATTTCCTGCGCATGTCGGGCTACCAGCTATGGTCACATCCGAAAATGTAATCACAGGTGCCACATCACACGCATCTGTTGCTGTTGGTGCAGTGAAGCTCGGTGTTGCAGGACAATTTATTGTTATTGCTCCGCCCTGACCTGATAAAACGGGTGCTGTTACATCATGTACTGTTATCGTTTGGCTTACAGGTGCGGATACATTTCCACATGCATCCGTTGCTATCCATGTTCTGGTCACACTATAATTTCCTGCACATGCTGGGCTACCAGCTAAGGTCACATCCGAAAATGTAATCACCGGTGCAGCATCACATGCATCCGTTGCTGTTGGCGCAGTAAAACTTGGTACTGTAGGACAGTTTATTGTTGTCGCTATTCCCTGACCTGATAAGACTGGCGCAGTAACATCTTGTATATGGATAGTCTGTGACGTCGTAGAAGAATTCCCACATCCATCCGTAGCTGTCCATGTTCTTGTCACACTGTAAGATCCTGCGCAGGCTCCGGCACTGCTTACATCATTAAACGTAAGTGTGTATGAACCTCCGCATGCATCGCTTGCTGTAGCAATGGTGAATGAAGGTGTCGCAGGACAATTAATCGTCGTCGGAGCAGGAAGCGATGAAATTACAGGCGGCGTGATATCCTCTACATGAATGGTATGGACAATATTTGCACTTGTATTTCCACATGCATCCGTCACCTTATAAATTCTTGTCACCACTATCGGACAAGTACCTGTCGAACTCTCACTACTTGAAACCGCCAATGAACTATGCGCAGTGCAATTGTCTGTTACCACCAGGTTTCCTGTCAAAGCCTCAAGTGCTCCAATCGTTGTGACAGCAACTGGCGCATCGCCTGCACTACATCCTTGTAAAGTTGTAAGGCTAAGACTACCGGTTACCACAGGTACCGTATTATCAATAACTGTTACAACTTTCGTACAGTTTGAACTGCAGGAATTCCCATCAGTGACAGTAATGGATAAAGTAAAATCAGAATTACAATTCACACCGGCATCAACAGTTACTGATTGGCTTGTAGAACTTCCTATAATACTTCCGCTACCTGATATGCTCCATGAATAAGATAACCCGGATGGTGCTGTAAATACATTTCCAATTGACGAAGGACACACAATTGCAGAACCCGTAATTGAACAAACCGGAAGAGGATTGACGGTAATTACAATACAATTACTTACAGCTTCACAAGCGACACTATTCAATGTAGAGATTGTTATGCGTCTGAAATATTTAGTTTGCGTAAGACCTGAAGGCGGATCATAAGTAGGAGAAGTAGCTCCGCTGATGGCACTAAATCCATTACTGCAATTCACTATACTCGATTCCCAACGATATGTAATAACTCCCGTACCGGTCGATGCTGTTGTTACGGTAAATGGTGCGGGATCATCACCTGAACATATGGTTTGATCAACTGCCACAACACCTGGTGTCACACTATTTACTACCCAGCTCACCAGAGTAGTAAAGCCGGTTCCGTTACAACCAGATCCGGATGTACAATTTCCACGACTTGCCTGGATCAGAACAACTGTCGCACCTGTGGTGCTGATCGTACTACCAGGTGTATAAGGATTCCATGTCGATCCATTATTTGTGCTGTATTGATAACTGTCACTACACCCGGTGCCACCTGTACCAGCATTAAATGTCGCGCTTACATTTGTACCTGCACAAACTGTAGAGACATTAGGTGTGATTACATTAACTGTCGGACTTGTTGGTTGTGGTACAACAGCCCAACTAGCCAAAGTGACATAGCTTGTACCATTACATCCTGATCCACTGGCGCAATTAGCGCGACGTCCCTGAATCACTATTGTACTTGTTGCTGAACCTCCCACATTACTACTGGGAGTATAGGCAGAAGGCGACCCACCATCGATGATGACGAGATAATCATCTGAACATCCATCACCACCTGATCCTGAAGTGAAAGTTGCACTCACGACCTGACCTGTACAAATGGTCGCGTTCGTCGGTGTCTTGACATTTAAGGCGGGGCCTACTGGCTGGGATACTACAGTGACACTTTGTGATGCTGTATTTGTAGCCCCATTTGCATCAGTGATGGTGACTGTATACGTTTGACTTGATGTAAGTGTAGCAATGACGACCGAACCCGATGTAGTATTCAATCCTGTAGCCGGTGACCAGCTATATGTGTAGCCTGGTGTTCCATCAGCTCCTGTAGCGTTAAGTGTAGCCGATGCACCGGAACAAATAATAGCAGAAGCAGGATTTATACCTATCGTTACAGTAGGGTCACTATTGTCAATACCGGCAAAATCTGAAAATCCAGTCACACCATTTGCAACTATGAGATTTGACACGTCATTTACCAGAGAAAATTTTTGCCATGGTGCAGATCCATTCCATTTCGCCGTGATGATGTTTGTTTCGGTTCCATTGATGTCCGCATCGACATATTGTCCTGTCACGTCACAACTGAAAGAGCTTATTCCCGATGGATTGACCTTCCAGTATCGTGACAGATAATTTAGCGTACTGGCATCATTTGGATGTTTTGCATCTGTCAGCCTAACGCCAGCATAAGCACTGGAAAATGTGCCTGCAGTAAAATTTAATGACAGAGGTGAATATTCGGTGGTTCCAGTGACATCACCAACAGGGAAAGTAAAACTTCCCGTTCCTGAAAAATTCTTCCTTAGTTCACCCGTACCATCCGCTACGATCATATTAGATGCATTGAGTGTTCCCGCAATAGCCGGCGCAGATGAACCTAACGTTAGTATTTTTGTACCAAGCGATATCCTCCCATTCGTTAATGTCAATTGATTATTCACACTTTCGTTATTGCCCAGGGATACACCATTCGTATTGTCTATTTCAAGATCATATAAAACAGATGCTGTAGTTCCGTTAATTAATTGAGCAGAACTTCCGTTGAATTTTAATTTTCCATTATTGTGATTAAAGACATTATTGTTGACGAAATCACCTGCAAGGTTTAGAACTCCTGCTGTAGACGTCAGTGAGCCGGCATTGATGGTTAGATTTTTTAAGGTCTTGTCATTGCCTGCAAAACTTAAACCTCCGCTTCCTGCTTTGGTTAAATTTAAAGTAGCGTGATTAATTGTACCCCCTAGTGTAAGTGTACCTGCACTAACCGTTATCTGTCGATTTGCATTTAATGTCGTAGTCCCTGTCCCCAAATTCAGATCATTCGGATTGGAACCACTATAGGCAAAATCCGCATTCAGGGCTATGGGATAATTGCCCGTAGTGATATCTGCTCCTGAATTATTATCGATCACGCCACCATTAATGGTAAATGTTCCGGCAGTTGTACCCAATGCACTTGCATTATTAATATTCAGTGTTCCCGCATTTAGAGTCGTGCCTCCGGTGTAATCATTTGCTCCGGATAGTGTGAGGGTTCCGGCACCCGATTTAGTTAAACTTAAGCCTGATCCGCTGATTGTACCACCAACCGTAAGTGTATTCGCATTTAAAGTTAATAAACGGCTCTCCTGCATTGTCACTGCACCTGTTCCTAGATTAAGGGATCGTGTTCCTGTAAAAGTGAAATCATCGTTCCATGCCATTGGATAATTCAACGTTGTGATTGATGATGCAGTAGTATTGTCAATTACACCTCCATTGATTACGAATGTTCCGGCGGCAGTTCCCAGTGCATTTGAATTATTAATATTCAATGTACCTGCATTCAATACAGCGCCTCCTGTAAATGTATTTGTCCCTGTAAGTGTCAGTATTCCGTTTCCGTTTTTAGTCAGGCTAAGTCCTGATCCACTGATCACACCGCCAACTGTCAATGTGCTCGCGGCTGCATTGACCAGACGATTCTCCTGCAAGGCAACTGTTCCTATTCCAAGATTCAATGCATTTGTCCCTGTAAACGTAAAATCGTCATTCCAATTCATCGGATAATTCAATGTGGTAATTGATGCGCCACTGGTATTGTCGATAGTTGTTGAATTTCCTGTTCCGCCGATTGTAAATGTTCCTGCGATTGTACCCAGTGCATTGGCATGATTGATGTTCAATTTTCCATTGCTCAGTGTTACTCCTCCTGTGAACGTATTATTATTTGAAAGGGTCCATGTACCTGTTCCATCTTTATTGAGAGCACCACTACCTGAGATAACACCACTGATAAGATTTGCACTTGTCGATGCGCCCTGGAGATAAAGTGTGTTTGATCCAAGGCCGACAGCACCTGAGAGTGTGAGTAATCCTGAAACACTTCCGACTTTTGTAGTAGCGCCATTGATTGTGACTGCCCCACTCCATGCATTTGTTCCACTCACATTGCAGAGTGCGCCTTCGCTTCCTGCGCCACCATCTCCTGCAAGGGTTAATGCTTCAGTTCCTACTGTGATATTATTTTCCAATTCCAGTTTTGCGCCGCTTGCTACAGTGACGCCTCCTGCTGTTGTACCGGTGGCTGTATTATTTCGGATATTTAAGATTCCTGCATTTATAGCGGTTGCTCCGGTGAATGTGTTTGCATTTGAAAGAACCATTTTCCCGACGCCTTCTTTTGTAATTCCGAAATTTGTACCACTTATGATTCCGCCTGCGGTGAAGTCAGTGGCACTTGTACCATCATCCGCTATTGTAAAAGTTCTTGTAGCTGCAAGTGCAATAGGACAAGATATAGAAGCCCCATTCGAACCAGTAGCTGCATTTGTCACAGTAATATTCCCACCAAGCGTGAGGAGCCCACTTCCTGTAATAGTGGAAACAGCTGATGTCCCACATTTCATGAGCACACTTGTCGGAGATGTATTGACAGCACCTGATCCGATATTAAATGTTGATAATGCAAGGTTTGATCCTGCAGTAACGGTAAGTGCTCCATTTAATAATGTATTTCCTTCAAGGGTTACAGTATTTCCCGGATTATCAATTGTGACACTAGCTTTTGTTGTTGCGGCAAGACCACTGCCTGCCGATTGATTTGCACTGCCATTGTATAAAAAATTTGAACCGGCTGTATAAGTTCGTGCAAAAGTTGTACGAATATTTCCTGTATTAGTGCCTACTATACTTACTCCTGCATTTGAAGTTATACCTAAAGTTGCACCGGTATTTAATGTGAAGGAGCCTGAGCCATCTACAGTGGTTGATTCTGAAGCCATTTGTAGAATAGAACCATTATTGACGATAAAAGCAACGGCATCCACTGCACCTCCAGATGTATAGGTTTGCACTCCAGATTTGCCAAAAGTTACGTTTCCAACTCCACCACTTCTTGTCAATGTTCCTCCTGTCAAAGAAAAATTACCATTTACAAATAAATTCCCTGTACTACCTACTGCTAGGTTCAATGTACCTCCTGTCATTGAGAAAAGTCCATTAGTTGTTAAGCTACTTGCAGCAGAACCACCTGTAATAGTTGTAGTTCCATCATCGATCAATAAAGTTCCAGTAACAATTAAACTTCTTCCGGCGCTCGATCCAATTTTAAAATCATCGCTTATTGTACAATTTCCTGAAACGGTTAAAGAAGTTTGGCTCAATTGTAAAAAGGCCCCTGCAGCAGTACCAGTTGAAATAATCTGGAAGTTGCCTGCAATGGCCAAGGTCGTACTAGTTGACATTGATACCCCACTTGCTGAAATACCAGGACAATTGTAAATGAGATTTCCAAAAGTTTGGCCCATTCCTCCGGGATGTGAGCTGGTAATTCCAGTAATCAAACAACTTGAGTTTACATCCCAGCTTGCTATTGGAACATTTCCGCCATTTATTCCGTGTTCATAGGTTCCTGCTGATAAAAATGATAAATTAGATGCAGTAGAGGAGATTAATCCAATTGTTCCACTACCTGTAGGATCCATTTTAATTTTACCACTTACTGTCGTTAAACTATTATTAGCTGTATACTTTGCTTGTAACGTTGACGACCCGGTAGATGTTAAAACTAGTGTTCCATCTATTGCCATTGTTTCATTAGTTCCGGTATACTTAATTTCCATTGAAAATGATGCCGTAGCATTTATTGTAAGAGAGCTTCCTGCTCCAATTGAACTGCCAGTATTATCAATAGTAATTGAGCGTGAACTGCCAGAGGGTGTAAATGAAACCGTCGCGGAATTATTGATAGTTATACTATTGATGGTTATAGAAGGTGTATTTATCTCAATGTTTGCTATAGTATCAATCAACACATCATGAGCAGATGTTGGCACTCCATTAGACCAGTTACCTGCATCATTCCATAAATTATTTAGTGCGTGACCATTCCATCTATTCGTCTGCCCAAAAACCCCACCCACAAAAATCAAATTCCCCACCACGATCATCAGCCCAAGCAAAATACCCCTGCGGTGAGAAGGAGTAAAGATGGAAAGAGATAAGCTATAACGTAAACGCGTTTTTGTCATAAGTCCTTGAGGTAGCATTGTGTTTTTCTATTCACCATCATGTATTAATCCAATAAAAATGGGCCAAAAAGCAGTCCATGATCAGACTGACTCGATGAGCCTCTGATCGTATTCATTAATTCACTTTGGGGGTGTTAGCTTGCCAGCTATCAATAGAAATACACCTATGCATTACAAGCACCATGCCGATATTGACCTCGCCCGGAAAAATCTAAAGACAGGAATCCTCAGACCGGGGGAACGGCGAGGGAAATATCAACAACAGTTCTGTTCTGTGAAATGCAACGGTGAGACTTGGTTCGGAATGAACCATAAAAATGGGTGCGGTGATCTAATCATAGCTGGATCAAATTAAAGGGTTGAGACATTAGCTCCTCTCAGGTATATGCAATGAAGAGAAATCCCTAAAATTCCGGACGATATTCAGCCCGTCCACATTTCCGATGATCAGCAAACGTGTTCCATGCCCTAAATATAATAATCAATTTTTGTCAAAATGTATATACCTATTCCCCATGTTTAATGACCTGACAGTCATCATTCTAAATATTAATTTCCCATTTACCAGGCTATTCGTTTTTAGATTAACCCGATCCGGCATTTTCCATAGCATGACTGGTGTTTAAAGAAGGACCAAATTTTAAACTGATTACTTCTTACTGATTACCGCTTACCGGCCTTATCTTTCCCTCCATGTCGTCAGTCGGAATCTCACCTCTCTGGATCCTCACCATCGTAGCCGGATATTTCTTCATGCTCATTTTTGTGGCCTGGATCACCAGCCGGAATTCAACCAATGATGATTTTTTTATCAATCGCCATAAATCCCAGTGGTGGCTCGTCGCTATCGGTATGCTCGGGAGTAGCCTCTCGGGCGTCACCTTTATTTCCATCCCCGGTGTTGTCGGAGCAGCCGGCCAAAACCAGGCCTTCTCCTACATGCAGGTTGTCTTGGGTTACCTCCTGGGCTACATGACCATTTCTCTTTTCCTCATGCCGATGTACTACCGTCTCAACCTGATCTCCATCTATGGTTACCTCGGTATGCGCTTCGGCAAAGTGTCTTATAAAACAGGTTCTGCATTTTTTATGTTATCCCGACTTATCGGTTCTGCTTTCAGGATGTATCTCGCAGTCATGGTGTTGCACATCCTGCTTTGTGCACCCTTTGGAATTCCATTTCCAGTCACAGTCGTCATAGCGATCGCATTGATATGGGTTTATACATTTAAGGGAGGCATACGTACTATCGTTTTCACGGACACTCTACAGACTTTTTGTATGCTGGCCGCAGTCATCCTCACGATTTACGCCATCATGCACCAATTGAATATTTCATTGGTGCATCTGCCCGGCGCAATACGAGATGCCGGCTATGCTAAAGTTTTTTTCTTCGAAGGCGGATGGGCAGATGAAAATAATTTTTTCAAACAATTCCTGAGCGGCGCATTGATCACGATCGTGATGACCGGCCTCGATCAGGACATGATGCAAAAAAATCTATCGTGCAGGAATATCGGTGAAGCCCAGAAAAATATGTTTCTCTTCTCCGTAACACTTGTCATTGCAAATTTCCTGGTCCTGACACTCGGCGCATTATTATGGATGTATTTACATCATCTGCAACTGGCAGCACCAGCAAAATCAGATCAGCTATATCCACTCCTGGCCATGAGCCATCTGCCGGTCTACATCGCTATTGCTTTTATCATCGGACTCGTAGCCTCAGCCTACAACAGCGCAGACGGAACACTAACTGCTTTAACGACTACAATCTGTGTGGATTTTCTCGGCTTTGAAAAAAACAGAGCCCAACAAGGTGAAGTCCTCCAAACAAAAATCAGACGACGAACACACATTCTCATCGCCGTTGTTTTCGCGTGTGTAATTCTGTTATTTCAATTGATCAACAAGGGTTCTGTGATCAATGAATTATTTAAGGCCGCAGGATATACATACGGACCTTTATTGGGTTTGTTTTCATTCGGCCTGTTGACCAAACGACACCTTAAAGATTCTTACGTGCTATACATATGTATTGCAGCACCTATTATTTCTTACCTGATCAATACCTATTCGCAGGTATTATTCAACGGACTTACACTGGGCTTTTTGATACTTGCGGTGAATGGTCTATTGACGTTTATTGGACTATGGTTTATCTCGGGTCCGGGAGGCGTGAAAGGTGAGGCGTGAGATCCGGGAGGTGGGTTTGAGGTGGTAATTGAGCTATAAGAGGTGAAGCGTGCGAGGTGGATTTGACGCCATGATAAGTTGGGCGGAGACACAAAGAAATAACTATAGGTTTGGGGGAGTTGTTAATTTTCAAAGGCGAATAAATTCAATTCGGATTTTGTCGAAATCCCTTTGATACAACCCATACGGTTATTGAACATATTAAATTAAAAAGATTATGTTTTCCGTCTGCTATCTTGTGTGAATCATTTGCATCGGCTAAAAACATTCATCCTTTTATTATAGTCAACAACCAGGGTGAAGAGAGAAGTTTGAGACGTGAGACATAAGACGTTTGCTTCGCTCAGCTATTCATATATAAGTGCTACAGTTCAGTAACCGTATAGTGTAGTGGAAACGGTGTCCGGGTGATCCTGAAGGGATCAAATGCTATTAGCCCAGGGTTGTAACCCGGGGACAAATGATGATGATGATGATGAATTTTCAACCCTGAAAGAGGTTGAATAAAAATCTGTCTTTTTAGAATCATCAATCTATTGGGGAAATTTTGATTTGCAAATGATGGATTTTCATGCGCAGCTTCAAGCTGCTTGAATTAATTTTCACTATTGTCGAAAGATTCGAAATATTAATTTTAAGTTTAAACTTAAAATAGCGTGGGAAGTAAACGAACTACTTCTCCACCCTGATCTCCGATATCTTCTGCTTTGCATCATAGTACAAATACACCCGGTACATTCCCGTTGATGTCGAAAGATCGCCCAGCGAATAACTGGCCCGGCCATTTGTAGCCGGAGTCAAATGGGCACGTTTGTAACTTTTAACCGTATTCTGACTGAAAAAGGAAGAAAGACTTTTTACCGTTTCAGCAGCAGATAAAGAAGCATCCTGATCAAGTATAGAAACATCCACCTTGTCCGCTAAATACGCACTCAGATCTGCTCCATTTCCTTTATTGATCGCAGCATCTATAGCTGCATTCTGCCCAAACGCCATGAAAGGAAGAACAAAAAGTAAACTCACTAAAATGTTATATGATGGTTTCATAATCAAGTTATAACGATCCGGATGATTAAATAGTTTGGTTCAAAACCTAAGTGAAGTGTTAATGTATTTGGTCCTCCTATTGTGGTTATATTAAAATAAGTGCAAGCCGCGGTCCTCTATTAGGTTTTTCCTGGACAGGGGCAAACCGCTGTCAATGCATCTTGATTATTGTGTAATCTCTTACTTTCTTACTCTCCCATTTATCTCCCTCTCTCACTTCTCTCACTCCTCTCACCAAAACAACTTCACCACCGACAAAATCACCGCTATCACCAGTATCACATAAGCAAACTTCGCCGCCCCCGGAATACGACTTGCATAATGCGATGACAACCATCCGCCTAAAAATTGCGCGACACCCATTATCAATCCAATAGACCACACCACCTGTCCTGCAAAAGCAAAAATTATAACCGCTATCAATGTAAATATTCCAACCGAAACGGCCTTAATGGCATTCGCTTCTATCATAGGCAATCTCGCCACCAATACTAACACCGCCAGAAAAAAAACACCCATGCCCATCTGAATAAACCCACCATAAAATCCAAGGATCAGAAACAATGGCCACTCCATCCATAGCGGAATCATACTCTTCTCCGGATTCGCAATCAGCCATCGTTCAGGATTGACAAGGATCACGATCAACATCAGTAACATGAGAAACCTGAACACATGCATAAACTGATCACTCGTCACCTGCGTCGCCACAACAATTCCACCTAATGCCCCGATCACAACAGGCAAAATATATTTCACATAAAGAAAATAATCAACCTTCTTATGTGCGAAACCCGTCATCGCACCGATCGAATTCATCAACACACCTATACGATTGGTACCATTAGCTATATTTCCCGGAAGACCCAACAATGCCGTGAGTACAGTCAGCGTAATAACTGATCCATTGCCGGCCAGGGCATTAATGAAGCCTGCAAAAAAAGCGCCGATAAAAGCGATGATGATTTGCTCAGGACTCCAGTGCATCACTATCTATCAAAATATATCATCCGGAATAGTCTGACATAGTTCCACCAGCACACCATTTGCAGAGCGTGGATGAATGAAACACACCCATTTATGATCAGCTCCTCTGTGCGGTTCATCCCGCAACAATTCAAATCCTTCTTCCTTCAGGCGCTTCATCTCGGCTCTAATATCGGCTACTTCGAAAGCAATATGATGGATCCCTTCACCTCTACGATCTATAAAGCGATGAATCGCACTATCTTCATGCGTCGCCTGAAGCAATTCAATTTTACTGTGCGCAGTCATAAAGAAAGAAGTAATCACTTTTTCAGATTGCACCTCTTCATGCTTGTAAGATGGACTACCAAGGAGTTTGTGAAACAAGGAATCGCTTTCAGCAAGTGATTTTACAGCTATTCCTATATGTTCTATGCTATACATAAGTCAGGTTGCAGCAAGTTATATATTCGCCAAATTAGTTATATTTTTGACCTGACAGAAAAATTGAATGGAATGACGATCCTTAATCCTTAAATGATAATCATGTACAAATCTCTCCTAACACTCTTCATCATCTTTTCTTTCTTTATGACGGCAAGACCTGTCATCGCCCAGGATTATATTGTGGATTATACATATCTGGGCAGCTATCCACAGTTGACATTATCTATCATATTTCAGCAGACAGTGGATTATGGAGTTGATTTGTATAAGATCCGATACAAGACAAGTGATATACACAGCGCTTTGGACACAGCCTCAGGACTTATCGTGATACCTCAGGTACCCCCTGGCACCCAACTGCCCGTTGTCGTATATGAACATGGCACAATCGATAGCACCACCGATGTACCTTCCAGACTCAGAGGAGGATATGAAGCGGCTATGGCCTATGCTGCTTTTGGATTTGCCACATTCGCACCAGACTTTATTGGCCTGGGAGATTCCAGAGGATTTCATCCCTGGTTACATGCAGCCTCAGAGGCTTCAGCATCATTGGATATGCTTTTTGCAGGTTATGAATTTTTAGAATTCGACAATCCTGCCGATTTAGATCCGAACTATCTATTTCTGTCGGGGTACTCGCAAGGAGGACATGCCTCGATGGCATTGCATAAATTAATTGATGATTACTGGTCTATCATCATTCCGGTGACTGCAGCTACACATATGTCAGGAATCTATAGCATCTCAGGCGTTCTAAGAGACGGCATTGTTAATAATACATCCGGTGATCCGGGTTATCTCGCTAATCTATTTCTGAGCTATAACGAAGCTTACAATCTCTATTCGGATATTGGTCAGGTATTCAAAGAGCCATATGTCACAAGTATAAGAGCTTTCTACAACCATAGTATCCCTCGTTCTGAATTATCCGCAGAACTTATCGCAGGACTTGCAGCCGCCGGCGAAACCATTCCAAACAGGATTCTTCAGGATAGCATCCTGGATGCGATTATTAACAATCCAAACCATCCTCTCAATTTAGCGATGCAGGAAAATGATACCTATAACTGGGCTCCGGCTTCTCCTACAAGATTATATTATTGCAAGGCAGATGAAACTGTACCTTATATCAATGCGATCATTGCCGATTCTGTAATGCATGAGCTGGGAGCTACTGATGTGCAGGCCATTGATGTTAATCCCAATTTGACTCATGTAGCTTGTGCATATGCGGCGATTCCTGTTTCGATTGCCTTTTTTAAATCATTTATCGGTGCTTCAGGCACAAAAGATGTGTATGCCAAAGGTGATGAACTGACTTTCTTTCCGAATCCTACGACTGAATATATCTCTGTTGATTGGTCGGCAGCGATCGATGGTTTTGACTTCCGGATCATCAATACAAGTGGTATCACTGTAGATCGCGGTACAACATCCTCAAGCCATCTATCCATGTCAAAACTTCCGGGTGGATTATATATGATCGTTTGCACAGCAGGCGGCCATACAAAAATGGGAAGAGTACTCCGCCAATGAGCATTAACGTAGACAACTTCGAGGATGAAGTTCACTTTCTGATCACAGAACGCGGAAAGGAATATTTTGATGCCAGCCAGGTGACCATGCTCAAGCAAACCGCTGACGGATGGACGGCTGTCATTGATGGAAATGAAACGTACCACGTATTGCTTGAAGGACATGATGTCATCACAAACTGGCAGTGCACCTGTCCTTTTGAACATGGGCCAGTCTGTAAACACATCGCTGCTGTACTCTATGCCGTCCGTGAAAACATAAGAGCCAATATATCATCGTCAAATGGAGAAATCGATCGATGGATTGATGAAGCTGATGCAGATGCCTTGCGACGTCTTCTCAAAATTGAAGTTCGAAAAAATGAAGAAGTGAAGACATCTGTTTATCATGAAATGAAAAAAAATAGTGAATAGTGAATAGTATTGACAGGGCTTGCCCCTGTCTTTGTAAAACACTTAAGTGAGTATTGAATAGTGAATCGGTTGTAGAGACGTCGATTTATCGCGTCTCTCCGCAGTCTCGTGAGATGTGAGACATGAGACATGAGACATGAAGCGTGAGGCGTGAGACATGAGACATGAAGCGTGAGGCGTGAATTGTCAATATTTCAGGAAAAGGGTCCCCTGGTTGCTGAGCTGCAGAACCAGAATGTGGTTTAGCGGGTCGACGTATAGGGGATTTAGGGGTTAAACGAAAATCGTAAAATAATAAATTGAAAACAAAATCCGACATCGTCAACAATTGGTTGCCCAGGTACACAGGTATGTCCCTGGACAAATTCGAACGGTATATTCTGCTTGTGAATTTTTCACATTACGTAGATGTATTTGCCAAAAAATTTAATGTTGAAATTTATGGCCAGGGCCTCTCGATGCAATGTGCCACGGCAGAAGAAATCACGATCATCAATTTCGGAATGGGCAGCGCCAATGCAGCCACGATCATGGATTTACTCATGGCCATCAAACCAAAAGCATGTCTCTTTCTGGGAAAATGTGGAGGCCTGAAAATGAAAAAAAATAAAGTTGGCGATATGATCCTACCCATAGCAGCGATCAGAGGCGAAGGAACTTCCAATGATTATTTTCCCGCCGAAGTACCTGCACTTCCTGCCTTCGCATTACAAAAAGCGATCTCTACGACCATCCGTGATTATGCCAGAGATTATTGGACAGGAACCGTGTACACCACCAACAGAAGAGTCTGGGAATTTGACATAAAATTTAAAAAATATCTCAACAAGATCAGAGCCACCGCCGTCGATATGGAAACCGCCACACTATTTAGCGTTGGCTTTCACAATGGTATTCCAACAGGTGCTCTTCTACTAGTCTCCGATATGCCGATGGTTCCGGAGGGAGTCAAAACAACGCACAGTGATCTCGCTGTTACCGGCAATTTTGCAGCAACACATCTTGATATTGGCATTGATTCATTACGTCAGTTGATTCATGATAAGCTGACGGTGAAGCATTTGAAATTTTAATACTAATATTTTTAAAAAAGTACGGACAGGTCGCGACCTGTCCGTACTTTTTTAAAAATATTTCTTACGGTTTGGCGTAGGCTGTGCCTACCTCATGGCGTTTGCAAAACTCGGTTTTGCGAATGAAATCATTTTTTATGCTCAATCACCTTCACCTCTTCAACATCATTTTCCTGCTTTTCCTTTTTTCCGAGATACGATGGAAGATCCATACCTGCCATATTGAATAATTCACTCAAAGGCGGCACTGATTTATACATGCCTGCTATAAAATTTGAGGTATTGCTTCCATTGCCATCCTGATTACCCCCTTCCCATACCGTGACTTTATCAATTTTAATATTCTTAATGGCTTCTACCTGAATCTTAAGCAATTCAGGAAGCTTATCAGCGATCAACATCAATACGGCATCACGGGGATTACCTCCCGCAGCTTTGACGACTTCATCAAAACCATCAGCCTGTTTCTGTAATATTTCATAAAGGCCTTTTGCTTCTGCTTCTTTGCGCATGAATACAGCATCTGCTTCACCTCTTGCTATTCGCCTTGTTCTTTCTGCTTCGGCCTCGGCATCTATTTCTATGCGTCGTTTCGCGATCTCTGACTGAACAATAATATCAGCTTCTCTTGTAGCACGTTCACGATCAGCTCTCGCCATTTCCGCATCCTTTTCTGCCGCGTATGATTCTTTCAATGAACGGGCTGCCTGAATTTTTTCAGATGCTGTAGCGAGACTTAAGGATTCAGCTTCACGTTGTCTCCGGTCAGCATTTGATTTGGCTATTCGTACTAAAGCTTCATTCTCACCGGATATCGAATTAGCTCCTGCTGTTGCTTCACCAACTTTAGCAAGCGCATCCGCAGAACTCACGCTAATTCTTTTTTCTTTATTCGCATTCGCTTCACCGATACTACCATCACGGTTTTTTTCAGCCACACTTTGTTTCGCATCATTGATCGCTTTCGCTGCTGCCTCTTTTCCTAACGCTTCGATGTATCCACTTTCATCCTGGATATCCGTAACGTTTACGTTGATCAGCATCAACCCAATTTTCTTGAGTTCATTACCGACATTCGAACTGACATTGATGAGAAATTTATCGCGATCGGAATTGATTTCTTCAATATCCATAGTTGCAACGACAAGACGGAGCTGACCAAAGATGATATCCTTTGCTGTCTCCCTGATCTCATCCGTTGACTTGCGAAGCAATCTTTCTGATGCAACTTCCATCACACCAGGTTCATTGCTTACAGCTACTGTAAACCTTGAAGGTACACTCACCCTGATATTCTGTCTTGACAACGCACCCCTGAGATCAACATCGATACTGATGGGCGTGAGGTCAAGGAAATCATAATCCTGTATGACCGGCCATACAAAAGCAGCACCACCGGCAAGACATTTTGAAGAATTCCCCGTTCCGGTTTTACCATAGATGACCAATATTTTATCTGATGGGCATCGTTTGTACCTGGATATAAACCAGAGCCCCATGATGAAGACCAGGCCGATAAGACCCGCGACGATGACAACTACTGAGCCAGTAAGATCCATATGAAGTGAGTTGAGAGAGTTGGTAAATAGTTTAATTTTTTGTTCTAACTGATGGTAGAGGAATAAAATTCCGAATACAGGAAGATATTACAATTTCTTTAGGAAAGTTTTATTTACTCAGGTGATGGCATGTACTCTACTTTGAGCACATTACCATTCATGATTTCAATTACTTTAATCGATGTACCTGTTTTCAATGCATCACCTTCCGTGATCGCGTCTACCTCACGAATCGTTCCGTCAACTTTCAGATGAACCTTGCCTACTCCATTGCCTTGTCCTGGAATGGAAAGATATACTTCACCGGGTTGATCAAGTGCATTGTAAAGATTCAGTGTACCCGATTGTTCGAGTTGTGAAAATTTAAAGACCATATAGGCCACGATAAACATTGCCATTAAACCAATTAACGAAGCAAATAAAACAGACATCCAGACACTTAGATGATTGTTGAGCGCCAAAACACCAGTCCAACCAAAAAATGTAAAGAATGCGATGATACTTCTCATCGAAAGTGCGGAAAACTCATGTTCATATACGCCGACATCACCTGGATGATCTATACTTCCACCACCAGCCTCAAACCCAATCAGCAAGAGAATAAATTGCATCAGAAATAAAACAGAGAAGATAATCGATATAAACCAGAATACCTGATGAGCCGAAGAGAGAGACTCCCACCAAAGATTTATATCATTGATCTGTATCACAGGTTTTAGTTCAGGTTGTAAATCAAGATAACATAGATCTGCGGCATAAGGTGCCATGATTTAGACCAATGTCACTTTGCCATCTACCTTGAAAGGTAAGAAAGCCGCTATAATCATATGGATAAAAATGAATTAATTTGCCCCTTCATTTAGACCTGATCGCCGTGGAAGTAAAACTATTTAGTGGCCAATTCTCAAAATACCTGGCGGAAAAAATTTCTGACTTTTATGGTTCTCCGCTGGGAAAATGGAATCTTTCCCGTTTCAGTGACGGGGAAATGCATCCCGTCATAGAGGAATCTGTACGTGGATCCTACGTCTTTTTCATTCAGTCGACGGCATCACCGGCAGATAACCTGCTCGAACTTCTCCTGCTGATCGACACAGCCCGAAGAGCATCAGCGGATTATATTACGGCTGTCATCCCTTATTATGGTTATTCACGGCAGGACAGAAAAGATCAGCCACGTGTACCCATTTCCGCCAAACTGATAGCTAATCTCCTTCAAACGGCAGGAGCCAACAGGATCATGACGATGGAGCTTCATGCTGATCAGATTCAGGGATTTTTTGATATTCCGGTCGATCACCTTCAGAGTAATGCTATTTTCTTCCCCTATCTGGAAAATCAAATGAATCTCGATAAGGAAACCGTCATATTCGCTGCTCCAGATGTCGGGGGTGTAAAACGGGCCCGCGACTATGCTAATCATTTCCAGTGCGACCTGGTGATATGTGACAAATACAGGCGGCGTGCCAATGAAGTCAGCGGAATGACTGTCATAGGAGATGTTAAGGACCGGGATGTGATCCTCGTGGATGATATGGCTGATACGGCCGGAACATTATGCAAGGCAGCTGAGGCTCTGGTCCAGAAAGGAGCAAGAAGTGTACGGGCTATATGTACACATGCTGTTCTATCAGGAAAGGCTTATGAGAATATTGAAAACTCACATTTGACGGAGATCTTAGTCACTGACACTTTGCCCTTAAGACAGACCTCTCCTAAAATCAAGGTCCTCTCTTCAGCCAAGCTATTTGCCCATGCTATTCGAAACACTCATGAACATAGATCTATTTCAGCTTTGTTCGTAGGGCAGTAAGAGATCAAATCCACATCTTAATCCAATTTTTCTGGTCAGAAAAGTGGTTTAAATCTGCACTGCATTTGGAATGTGAATAACTATCTGTAGCCATTGATAATCAGCACGTTAAAACAGTGTGGCACCCTTAGGTGTGGCACACCTAGGTGTGCCACACTGACATTGACTTTCCTTAAACATCTTTTTATAGGTGGTTTATAGTCAGGCTTTAAGGATCCATTCCCTTTTCCTTTCCCCGATTATATTTAAAAAACTTACCCAATTTTTGACTGAAAACCATACCTTTGCGTGCTCTAAAAATAAACCGGGTAATAAATTCGACGGAAATGGAAACAATGACACTCCAGGCCAAACCAAGAAAAGCTCTTGGAAAAGTGGCTACAAAAGCTGTAAGAAAGGAAAATCTCATCCCATGCGTACTTTACGGAGGCGATGAAATCCAGCATTTCACATTAGCTCCTCTGGATCTGAGAACTCTGGTTTATTCTCCCGAATTCAAAACTGTGGAAATCAATCTTGACGGACAGGTGCACAAATGTATCCTCAAACATGTCCAGTATCATCCGGTAGATGAGCGAATCCTTCATATCGACTTCCTCAGACTGATTGAAGAGCATCCGATTAAGATTGAAGTTCCTGTCAGTTTTCAGGGCGTAGCTATTGGTCTGAAATCAGGTGGCAAGCTCATCAAGAAAATGAGAAGCGTGAAAATCAAAACAACTCCTGAATTCCTGATCGACAAAATCGTTCTCGATACTACGGCCATGGAGTTAGGACAATCTGCGCGTATCAAAGACCTGATCATCGGAGAAGGAATTGAGATCCTCAACAATGAAGATATTCCGGTAGCTTCTATCGATATTCCAAGAGCCCTTCGTACTGCTGATGATGCTACGGCTGCAACACCAGTGGCTGCTGCTGCAACGCCTGCCGCTGCCGCTCCAGCTGCGAAAGCCACTGCAGGAGATAAAAAAGCTCCCGCCGCGAAAGCTGCTGCTCCGGCTGCGAAACCAAAAAAATAACGTTAACACGTTAGTAATAAAAACATTCAATGATAAAAAGCATCCTTCGGGATGCTTTTTTAATTTTGATCAATGTCCTCCTCCTTTTTACGCATAGGCCTCGCGCAATTCAACATCCGATGGGAAGATCCTTCAGCTAATTTTAAGCATCTTGAAAGCCTGATGCAGTTTGATGAAGGACTGGATTTCCTTTTATTGCCTGAAATGTGGTCTACCGGATTTACCATGAGCCCGGAGACTTCAGCTGAGCCTTCACCTGGCCCTGCATTAAACTGGATGATTGAAAATGCACGCCGACACAATTTTGTCATTGGCGGGAGTGTGGCTGTTGAAGATAATGGCCAATTCTTTAACCGCTGGTATGGTGTCTACCCTGATGGTAAAGTTGTCTCTTATGACAAGAAACATCTCTTCTCCTTTGGTAAGGAAGACCTGCATTATACGCCAGGCCAGACACGTCCGTTGATTGAAATCTCAGGCTGGAAAATCATGCCTATAGTGTGTTACGACCTCCGTTTTCCGGTCTGGTGCAGGAACACTTCAGGTTATGACGTTTTGGTTGTGGTTGCCAATTGGCCTACCCCACGGATTCATCATTGGGATGCATTACTCAGGGCCAGGGCTATAGAAAATCAATCCTATGTCGCCGCCGTCAATCGAATAGGATCTGATGGCAATGGCCTTCAGTATCCTGGCCACAGCAGCATACATGATATGAATGGAAGTACGTTAATGGACTTGAAAGATCAGGAAGGAATAGGTGTGTACACCCTCGATCAACTGGCATTGACACAATACAGGGATCATTTCAGGTTCTTACAGGACCAGGATAAATTCACCGTTTAGGTTGGTATGATTGTTGTATTATTATTTTTCTTAATGTATTAATTAATGAATATCATAAGGTTTATATCGTTTTTAGGTTTTTCATGACGCTTGTGGGCTGCTCATCCGTGCGGCTGGCTGTGTATGATTACCAGAAGCGGCATGAATATGCTTTAGAAAATAAGGCAGCAATTGCCAATTCGCCTAATGTCAAAGCGAAAACTGCAAAAGCCTCTTTCACTCAGGAAGCTGACAAGTATATAGGTACCCCGTATAAGTATGGAAGTTGTGATGTGAAGAAAGGATTTGATTGCTCAGGCTTCGTCTATACCGTAGCAAAAGCGCAGGATCTGGATCTGCCAAGATCTTCAGGTTTGATGGCTGCATCCGGCAAACATATTCCCTGGAAAAAAGCTGAACAGGGTGATCTGGTTTTCTTCGGTGAAAAAAATAAAATCCACCAGATAGGCCATGTCGGTATCATTGAAAAAAACAAAGGCAATCAATTATGGGTCATCCACTCCACAAGTAATCGCGGTGTCATAAAAGAAAATGTACTTGAAAGCCCCTATTGGAAGAAAAGAATCTTATTTGCCATGGAAGTCATCAAGCCTGCAAAAGTAAAGAGCTGACCCTTTTCGATTTTAGATTTTAGATTTTAGATTTTAGATTTTAGAAAAGAATCGTTCAATATCAATTTCATCGTATTTTATTAGATTCCCCTGCTCCCTGCTCCTGCTACTTAATTTCAAACCACACTTTTTCATCGGGAGTACCTGCATGATAATCAACTAAAATTTCTGTACCGGCCGGAATCAACTCCAGTGCTTTAAAAACAATATACTGGTTTGGGTAATCGGCCAAAAATTCAGCGTTAGGTTTTGCTGCATGATTGTATAAAGATCCATACCCCAATGCGATGGCGATACTTTCTTTTTTCCATTCAAAATAATATTCATACAGGACATGACTGCGGACAATCTCTTTCGCTTGTTCGCCGGGAATAATGATTATCGGACAAATCTCAATGACACTTTCTTTCTGAATTTCTTCAATACAAAACATGCCATACCTGTGTTTTCCACTGGGCGCAAAATATAATCCGGGATGTTGTTGTAGCATAGTTCAGAAAGCAATAGGCAATTAGCAAAATAGGCAATACGCAATAAATAAATTAACAATTGTTATTAAGAAAAATCAAATCTTACTAAATCATAACCTTTCTTAATAAATCCGTGTCCTCATTTTTTTTAACTATTGAATTTCACGTGTTCATTTCCTTCGCAATGTATAAACTGCTCCTATAATAAATCCAAACCCTGCAAATTGATACCATGTGATCACCTCTCCATCAAGGCTTCCCCATACAAGCGCCATACAAGGTATAGCGTAGGCGATAGCCGAACCAAAGATGGCACTAGTCCGCTGTATTAAATGGTAAAAAAGAATATTTGCAAGAACAGTACATACCAGTGCTAATGTGATCAGGGCAGGCATTGATGTTTTCCACGTATCTGCATTTGCAATTGTGGTCCCTGCGCCAGTAAGCCAAAGAATGACAATTGAAATACAACCCAATGAAAAGAAACCCACTGTAGTCAATGCAATAGGATGTATATCCTGGCAATATCGTTTCACAAGATTTGCACTTAACCCGTAACAAACTGTACCGAATACAACAAAGAATACATAAGAACTTATACGCCAATCCTGCTCACCCAATACAAGCGTGGTGATACCAATACATCCTAAAATCAAACCCACAATATGGTGACTCCTCAATTTTGTTCCAAAGAAAAATACACCCCATATCAATGCAAAAACCGGCGTCAGACTATTGAGCACACCGGTGACTGCACTACCAAGTCTTGTCTCTGCAAGTGCAAATAAAAAAGCAGGGACACCATTCCCTGTAAGGACCACCAGGGTCACCAATAGAACTTTACCCTTTGGAAACGGAATACGCGAAATCAGAAAAATCGGTATAAACGCGATAGCGCTCAACGCAATCCTCATCGCCCCCACCTGGATCGGCGTAAAATGAATAAGCCCTTTCTTGATCAGGATGAACGAACCACCCCAAACGAAGGCAAGGAAAACGAAAGCTGACCAGTTTTGCCATTCATGTTTACCCGGTGAAGCTGCAGGAACTTCACTCATTTAGATCCGGCTATTTGAATAACTTTTTTCCACACACGCCAGACATTTTTATAACAGATCTTTTCGATGTCATCATCTGTGTACCCTCTTTTCAGCAGCTCTTCAATAAGATTTGGATACATGCTCACATCCTTTAATCCGGTAGGTAAGCTGTCACCTACACCATCAAAATCAGAACCTATACCTACATGGTCGATTCCTGCTAAACTTTTTACATGATCTATATGATCTGCGACGCGCTGGACAGTTGAATAAAGAGCCGGATGATTTTTTCTGAAATCATCAACGATTGCTTTCGCAGCTGCATCGTCTTCTTTCAGATTTGCTGCTTTAAGAATACGTCCCAATTCTTCACGATCCGCTTTATTTTTTTTATTTATATCTGCATCAAGAAATGCGGAACCGAAATTAATCTGGATGACTCCACCTTTATCACCCAGCAGCTTAATCATTTCATCACTCATATTTCGCTCGAATCCAGGTGTGAAATACCTGCATGATGAATGCGATGCAATGACTGGTGCAGAAGAAATATCCATCACTTTAAAAAAAGCCTGATCTGATATATGCGATACATCCACCATGATCCCCACTTTATTCATTTCCCTGACGAGTTCAATTCCATATGGGCTCAATCCACCCCATGTATGTGTGGTGTCATACGAACTGTCGGAGATGTGATTATCCTTTCCATGCGTGAGTGTTACATAGCGTATACCCCTGTCAAAAAAATATTTTACGTCTTCAAGTTTAGCTATTGGCGCCCCATTTTCCATCCCCATAGGTAGTGATATCAGCCCCTTGACAAAATTGCCTTCAATCATCTCCGGCGAATCTCCTTTTCCGAATTTATCAGGATGTGAGGTGATCATCCAATTGACCAGGTCGATCAGGGAATCGGCCTTTATTTTTGCAGCAGGCAAATCCGATTGATAATCTGATGGGATATAAATGGACATAAATGGCGCTGTCATACCCCCTTTTTTTGCCCTGACAAAATCAAAATCGCCTTCTTTTGACATGACCAGCAGGCTTGCATTTTCATTATTCATCATTATATGCTTTGAACTCAGACGCCAGGGCAGATCGATGTGGCCATCCGTGATGATCATTTTGTAGGCTAATTCCAGAGTTTTCTGATGGTAATCAATACCAGGTGGAGCCATAGGTTGTTTAACTGTTGAGCAAGCGAAGGTAGAAAATAGCAATAAGCAAAGGACGTAAGGCAGAATGCCACAATTATATTTCATGGTGTGAAATTGCGATAAAAGAAATGAACAAAAGACAGAATTCTTTGAAAAAATGGAAATGATACGCGCAGAGTGGGTGGAGAGATAGAATCATCAAAAACGATAGCCGTTAACAAACGTTTACGAAGCGCTTATATATTGCTTAAAACTAAACATACAAAGTCCCTGCTTTTTGAATTCCAAGAAAATAGAATTAATTAAATAATTATCGATGGAATGCCCGTGGTTATTGGCTGTTTAATATTAAGCCATCCATCAGTAACCGCTAACATAGCACTTATATTTGCCTTAAATATAAATGTTGTATTCAGTTAAACTCATACCTCACATCACTTCTAGTTTTTTAATCACCATCTTCATATCAATCCCCTTTCCTAATACACCTTTAAAAATATCCCCTCGTTCATTCAACATCGGCAAGACATTCTTGATCGTAAAATCTGTCATCTTCAACCCCTTCTTCAATTCATCCCAATGCAATGGCATCGACACCGGTGCACCCGGCTTGGGACGCACAGAATAAGGTGCAGCAACCGTAGCCTGAGGACGGTTTTGCAAAAAATCAAGATATATTTTCCCTTTCCGCTTTGGCACCAACCTTTCGATACTTGTGACAAGCGGCATCTCTTTTTGAACCATCGTCACGATCAGCCGCGCAAATTCTTTAGACTGATCATATGTATATTTTGCATTCAATGGAATATAGATATGAATGCCCGTTGAACCTGAGGTTTTGCAATAGCTATCAATCCCTGCAGATTCCAATATCTCATGAGCTACTTGCGCAACACGTATCACCGTATCAAAATTATTTTTGTCCGGATCAAGATCCATGATACACCACGTCGGATGATCAGGCTTTTGCATTGTACTGTTCCATGGATTAATTTCAATGCAACCCGTATTGACCATGTAAAGCAAACTGGCTTCCTCCTGTACAACTAAAAATTCTTTGTCGATGTCTTCCTCCGCGCTTCTGTATGGAAAAGTAGTAGCCCATTCCGGTGCTTTCCCTTTGACATCCTTCTGATAAAAATTTTTACCTGCATATCCATCAGGATACCTGTTGAGTGACTCTGGCCTGTTTTTTAGATAGGGCAACATCAGAGAGGATACCTTGTAATAATAATTCATCAGATCACCTTTTGTAATTTTTTCTTTTGCCCAGAAAAGCTTATCAACATGTGTAAATTTCAATTCATGGCCGTTCACTTTTTTTACCTGTGTTGCTTCTGAAGGATTCAAAAGAGTCTTTTTGGAATTATCTGTCGAAGGCATGACTATCTCTTTTAAAATTTTTGATTTAATTGATTTTTTAACGGACACCGCTTTTTCTTCATGCACATCCTTTGCATTTTTATCATTTCTCATTCCTTCAAACGAAGGATGACGCATGACACCATCGGAAGTCATTTCGGTATAACTGACTTCACATACAAGTTCAGGCTTTAACCATGTAGCAGAAGCATTCGGAAGATCAGGACGGAAGCGCGAAGGTTTGTTGACATCTATCGTTCCTTTGAATGGATTAACTCTCCGGATCAGGGGCTTAAATAATTTCATCATTTCCTTTTGAAGCTTATCTGAGAAGCCCGTTCCGATTTTTCCGGTATAAATTAAATCTCCATTTTTATTAATACCGACAAGAAGAGAACTAAAAGTTTTAATGCTGCCTTCGTTTTGAGTGAATCCGCCGATCACGACCTCATGTCGCTTGTTCGATTTCATTTTCAACCATCCCTTTGTTCTGGCACCCGGATAGTAAAGACTGTCTTTTTTCTTAGCCATTATTCCTTCAAGCCCCATCTTCCTGACGGCCTTCAACAGATCAGAAGCTTTACTTTCAAATGCATCACTCATCCTGATGATCGAATGACCGGATGGTATTAGTTGCATGAGGATATTACGTCGCTCTGTCAGTGGAACTTTCGTGAGATCATATCCATTCAGCCACATCAGATCAAATACATAGTAAACCAAATCACCATCCGCTTCACTGCGCCAGTTTTGCAACGAACCAAAATCAGGTTTCCCCCGATCATCAAGAACGACAATCTCTCCATCGACCACTGCCCGAATACCCCATTCCTCAATAGCTTTTTGAACAGGGTAGAATTTTTCACTGAATGATTTATTGTTTCTTGAAAGAAGATTACTTTTTTCAGCATTCACTATTGCTAAAGCCCTGTATCCATCCCATTTAATTTCATAGACCCATCCTTCCTCATCGAAAGGTTCAGTCAGTGTGGCCAGCATAGGTTGAAAATTTTTGGGGAGAGGTGCTTTACGCGCACCCTCAGATATGGACGTGAGCGTCAGGCTTTTTTTTTACTGCTTTTTGTTACTGGTTTTTTAGCAACTGTCTTTTTTGTTGCCGATGATTTTGATGCGACAACTTTTTTCACAGTAACTTTTTTTGAAGAAGTTTTTGTTACAGTAGTATTTCCCGTACTTATTTTTGGAGCCATTGCCTTTTCGATCTGTTCGAGTGTTTTACCGGATACAACGGATTTCCCCTTTTCAGTGATGTCTGCATCAGAAGCATAATTGTCTTTATGCTTGATCAGTAACCACGAATTTTCGGATTGATGTGTTTTCACCAGGGCCCACTCTCCTTTCATTTTCTTTCCATGCATGACGACTTTCACAGAACCTTCTTTCAAATGTTTGAGAAGGTATTTCTCCTGTGCTTTCTTGCCTTCTATTTTTTCAATAGGCTCATATGTCCCCTGGTCCCAGACGATCACCGTACCGCCACCATATTCACCTTTCGGAATCGATCCCTCGAAATCTTTGTAATCATATGGATGATCTTCGACCATCATCGCGAGTCGCTTCGTTTTCGGATCTGTAGATGGCCCTTTAGGCACGGCCCAACTTTTCAAAACACCCTCCATCTCTAACCTGAAATCATAATGTAATCTTGATGCCGCATGTTTCTGAATGACAAAAATCAGGCTGCCTCCTTTTGACTTTCCACCTCCGGGTTCAGGAGTAGTTTTGAAATCTCTTTTCTCTTTATACCGGATGAGACTCATGATGCACGTTTTTTAGACGTCTTGTTTAAACTCGCTTTCAACTGATCAATCAAATCATCTTTCTTCGTGTATACAACTTCTAATTTCTTTTGTGGAATTTTCTTCCCTGTCGCCTTACGTTTGATGATCTTCATCAATTCCTTTTTGTATTCATCTTCATATTGACTTATATCAAATGAAGCAGAATATTGTTTGATCAATTCGAGTGCCATGGTCAGTTCCTTTGGGGCAATACGAACATCCGATGGAACCTTTATCTCAGATGGAGATTTCAGTTCTTCTTCAAATCTTAATTGCTGTAACAGTAAATAATTTTCACGTGGCCTGATCACAGACAAATGCTCCTGTGATCGCATGACGAATCGGCTGAGGCCCACTTTTTTTGTTTTCTCAAGGGCTTTCAACAATAATTGATAAGCCTTTTCACCTCCTTTGGCAGGTTCGAGGAAATAAGGATTTTCAAAATAGATGGAATCGATCTCGTGTTCATCAACAAATGCTTCGATTTCGATGATCTTTGTTTTTTTAGGACTAGCGGCTTCAAAATCTGAATCATCGAGTATCACGTATTCCTCTTTAAGTAAAAATCCCTTTTTGATTTGTTCCCATGGAATTTCCTTGCCGCTTTTTTCACTGACCCTTTTATAGTGAATCGGACTATGCGTTTTAGCATCAAGCATATCCAATTCCAGTCTGCTATCCTGCACTGCAGAATAGACTTTGACCGGAATATTGACGAGTCCGAATCCGATTGATCCTGTCCAGATGGCTTTCATTTAGAATAAATTTTTAATACTTAGAAAAACATTCGATGCATCAGGAGGGAAGAATACTTTTTAACAGGCCAGCACCGTAAATTGTTGTAATCCTATTTATCTCTGCTATACAATCCCACTAATTCGCCAAAAGCAACAATATGTTTACTCATCTTTTTTTCCAATTGTTCTTTCCGCGTATCGGCCGGCAAATCAAGTAATGTATCCAATGCATAAACTTTAAAAAAGTAACGATGTATTCCGGAAGGAGGACAGGGACCACCATATTGATGATCGTCAGAATTATTCAATCCTTCTTCCCCTGGTTTTTCATTTTCCCTGATATGGTGTGTGATCGGAATATTCCAAACCACCCAATGCACCCATGTTCCCCTGGGCGCATCAGGATCATCCATGATCAACGCCAGACTTTTAGCCTCCATTGGTATATCATCTATGTCCAGTGGCGGATTGATGTCCTGACCATCGCATGTATATTTCGATGGGATAGTTTCATGCTCCCCAAATGCCGGGCTGCTTATTTTCAACGATTTGAAATGAACAGCTTTTGTTGAGAAGTCGGGAATTATTGAATCATGCATATCAATACATTGTCTTGCTTTCTCCGGGAAATGGAAATTCTTCCGGTGGTGCGATAAAAGGATTTTCGTCAGGATTTATTTGGGGTTGTTCATCTGGATTTATATCGGGTTGCTCATTAGGATTAAATGGTTCACCAGGATCGACTTGTGGTATAACCTCCGGTGGGTCTTTTGGTCCATGCTTAAAAGTCTGATTTATTTTGTTTTTCTTATCCATACGTTTAAGGAATTTGTTTAATGGCCATATAATTAATGTCATTAGTGTTGTTGCGTATAAACGCAAAAAAATAAGTCATTCAGGCTTAACCAATTCTTTCTTTTTTTGTTTTTCCAGCTTTTTAAAATATCCTCTGAACAGGAAGTTGTGCTTCAATGCTTCCATATTTTGATTAAACCGATCTGTCCCCTGCCGGATATTTTCAAGGCTTGTATTTATACTCTGTGTTACTGTTGAATCTTTGAGCATAGAATGGATGGCCCCGTTTCCACTGTTGATATCATTTTGGATACCGGATACAACATTACTTAGTTCTCTGGCCACAGCATCAGCCTCAGTCCCGGCTTCTTTTATCTTCAGGATGGCGTCTTTGAGATTCTGAGCATAGGAGGTATCCGTTAAAATGCGGCCTACTGAACCCTGACCATTTTTTACATCTGCGATTAATGTGTAAAAATCCTCCGCTGCGAGAGCGGCTTTACCTGTTGCCAATTGAATATTACCAAGTGAAATTTTCACATTCCGTGGCAGTGAAGGATCATTTAATAAAGACCATATGGCACTGCTACTATTGATTCGCTGCACTGTTGACATCAATTCCTTCGTGATCAATTCAATTTCCTCATTAGTCTTATTGAGCTTTTGGAGCATTTCATCCGGGCTCAAAGCTTGCTTAGTGACCAGTAGATCGCCCTCTGTGGCCAATTCCCCTTCTTCATGTGATGCAATGATATTAACCACTTTATTTCCCACCAATCCTTCTGTCCCGATGGAGGCTAAGGCGTTTTTCCGAATAATATTTAACATCTTCTTTTCAACATTCATCGTCACTTCAATCGTTGTATCATTCAGAATAATGATGTTTTTTACTGTACCCGCTTCGATTCCTGAGAATCGGATATTGTTGCCGGGAACAAGACCCTGTACATTTTCAAATCTTGCCTTCAATGTATATGTAGATCCGAACAAACTCCTGTTTTTTCCAATCATAAATAATAACAGGACCAGAAAACCTAATCCACTCAGGACGAAAGCCCCCAGTTTAATATTATTTATCCCCTGTTTTTCCATGCGGTAGTTATTCAAAAAAATGTTTCACTTTCGGATCATCGCTTTGTTTCAATTCCTCGTAAGTACCTATAGCATGACATTTACCATCGATTAAAACTATTACCCTGTCACTGGCTGTCCTGATGCAGTTCATGTCATGTGAAATGATAACTGAAGTGGTATCATATTTGGCTTGTATCTCTCTCATCAACCCGATAATTTCTTTTGCAGTGATCGGGTCAAGACCGGTCGTTGGTTCATCATACAATATTATTTCAGGTCTTAATATTAAGGTTCTGGCCAATGCAATTCTCTTCCGCATTCCTCCTGACAATTCCTCCGGCATCATGTCGATCGTGTGCGTCAGACCCACATCTTCGAGGGCTTCTATCACCATACTGTTGACCTCTTCCTGTGTGACCTTGATCCAATGGCGCCGCAATGGAAATTCAAGATTATTTCTCACGGTCATCGAATCATAAAGCGCATTGCTCTGAAATAAAAATCCTACCCTGGCTCTTACCTGATCTATTTCTTCATGATCCAAATCCGGAATGTTTTGTCCGAACATTTCAATGGTACCCTGATCGGGCTTCAGTAAACCAATAACACATTTTATCAACACCGATTTTCCTGAACCTGATTTACCAAGGATAACCACACTTTCACCTTTATGTACTTCCAGATTAAAATCAATCAGCACATGATTTTTCCCGAAAGATTTATACAAATGCCTGATGACAAGAACACTCGTTATTGACATCGTCTGATCCTTATTTGTTGCCTGTTGTACTTCCGTCATCATACCTGTCAATTAAATCCAAGGACATCCGTAATCTGAACGGCCAGCAGATCAAGAAAAAAAATAATAATAGATGAAAGCACTACTGCTGAATTAGCAGAACTACCAACACCCTCTGTTCCTTTGTTGCTCGTATATCCCATATAACAACCTATCATGCCTACAGCAAAACCAAAAAAATAACTCTTCACAAAAGCAGGCAAGACATCGTTGAATGAAAGATTTTTAAAAACCTGCATCCAGAACAATGTAAAACTCGTATCCCCACGGATATTGACGCCGAGATATGACCCATAAAGTGAAATAGCATCACCTAATAACAATAAAACAGGTAACATAAATGTAGTGGCCATCACCCTGGTGACGACCAGGAATTTAAACGGATTGGTGCCGCTTACTTCCATCGCGTCAATCTGTTCTGTTACCTTCATAGAACCAAGCTCAGCTCCCATACTACTTCCGATCTTGCCGGCAAATATTAAAGCAGTGATCACAGGTCCTATTTCTCTCACGATAGCAATACCTACAATGGCAGGTAATTCGAATTCCACTCCGTATTTTAACATAGAGGGACGCAGTTGCATGGTTAGCACCAGACCCATAATAAAAGCCGTAAGGCCAATAAGTGGAAGCGATTTATAACCTACGATATAACATTGCCTGATAAATTCAGCTATTTCATATCGAGGTTTGAACCATTGTTGAAAAAAACGCCCGGTAAACCGGAAAAGATCTCCGGCGTCATCTAAAAATTTATAGCTAGCTAAATCACGGTTCATTGCCCTAAATATCTTCAAAGGTCTAATCTATAAGCGATGTGACAGATGATGGCCGTCAGCATCACAAGTGATTACTGTATATCGGTGATCATGGAATATAGTAAGTCTGCATCTTCCTTATGACACAATTCTGTCCCCGGATTCATTGTTGCAGCTGTTCCACAGGCCACTCCATATTGTAAAGCATGATGCATATTCCATCCTTTTGAAATACTGTGAACGATTCCTGCTACCATACTGTCACCTGCACCTACTGTACTTTTAGATGTCACGTTCGGTGCCGAAGTATAGTAAGCTTCATTTTTAGTGATAAGCATAGCACCTGATTTCCCCATGGAGATGACAATAATCTCAGCCTGACCTCTGTTGAGAATTTCTCGGGCTACTGCTTCAATTTCTTCGGATTCAATTCTCTCTTTCCCGATCAAAGAGCTCAACTCACCAAGATTCGGCTTGAATAAATAGACACCCTCATGTACAGCATGTTTCAATGCTTCACCTGAAGTATCCACAACCAGTTTCGCATTTTTATTTTTGGCAATTCTTGAAAGACGTGCATAGATATCTAAAGGAACTCCGCGTGGCAGGCTGCCACTAGCCACAATAAATTCAACATCTGTAAATTCCTCCACGGCCATGAGACAACGTCCCCATTCTTCCTCACTTAGCCCGTTATCCGGCAAACCAAACTTGTATTGTTGATTTGTGGAATGATCAAGAATGGTAATGCTCTCTCTTGTTTCATGGTCTGTTTCAATACAGATGAAAGGCACATTTTCCTTTTCAAGCAAATGGTTAAAAAATTTGCCTGTATAGCCTCCGGCAGGGAAAATGGCTGTAGCCTCTCCGCCAAGCTGATGAATGGCCCTGGCCACATTAATTCCACCTCCGCCCGGTTGGAGAAGAAGAGAATTACATCTTAATTTCTTGTCCGGTACTACGAAAGGTACGCTGGTGCTTTTATCAATGCATGGGCTAAAAGTGACGGTTACAATTCGGGGCATTTTGCAAGTTATTCATTTTCATACCTCCCTGTTTTTTCCGTGATGACAATTCGATAAATTATAGGTTTGATCGCACCATCCGCATGAGGATGTACCTTTTTTGCGACGATATCCGGAGGGATGGCCGTCTTGCTGATTTTGGAATGAAGCATGCGGTCAACAAATAGTTTCAATGCCTGATATCTTTCCCTTTCACCGGTCAACTCCTGGTATTGGCCCCATGCAATCACGCTTTTCCAGTTTGTAAAATTATGCATGGTATCCACCTCAAAACATACATTGGGATTCTTGCGCATCATCGCGATTTTTAACCCCTCAATTGAATGTGCGATGATATGCTTTCCATCATACACATAATTGATAGGGACCACATAGGTTTTGTTTCCATCGTTGCACCCTATGCGGCCAAAAATATTTTCACCCAGTACATCTTCAATCTGCTGGTCAGATAATGTTCCAATCATATCATAAACTAGTTTAAGAACCCTTCTCGTTTAAAAGGATGCCATTTCGGATGCCTGCAAACCAGAGCACCTGGGATCAACGCTTGCATCATTGATCCCATTCCCCAATGCTCTTTTTCAATCAGGCAGAATACCTGATCAACATTTTAATTCATCTCTTCTACCGGTTCTTTCCGTGCTTTGGTAATATCACCTTTCAGGTGAGCGAACTTCTCTTTGTTTTTGTCTATAAGTTCATTTACCTCATCCACCATTTCACGGCCTTTTTTATTCATTTTTAATCTTGTATTGCTTCCCTTATCAGGTGCAAACAAAACTCCCAAAATAGCACCGGCTGCTGCGCCTAGCGCAAACCCTGCCAGTATTTTATATGTATTCTTCATATTGTTGAATTTTGATATCCACTAATTTAGGATCATTATTGCGCCATGGCAGTGACACACCTCATCAGATCGAATGATTCAAATCATTAATTCGTAATGGTCTGAAGAAACTCTTTAGTTAGAATTGAATTATTTCTTCCTCCAGGTCTGGATTAACGTAATACCTATCTATTCCGGCTTTTTTTTAAAAATTTCCATTGAACTACATACTGTATCTTCATTATACATCTGTTACTTGTCCAATATCCACATAATCCCTACCGGAGCTGACCCTTTCTTTTTGGAATTATTGGATTGCAACATTCTGATAATAAGATATTTAGACATATATTTCAGGTGGCTTAGGTTTTAGATTTTGAAATACTTTACAAGCATTACAAAGATTTTATAGTTTTGCACTCTCTTTAAAAAGAGGCTTTGGATCGGTAGTTCAGTTGGTTAGAATGCCGCCCTGTCACGGCGGAGGTCGCGGGTTCGAGTCCCGTCCGGTCCGCAAAAAGAAAAGGTCACCAATCGGTGGCCTTTTCTTTTTTGTGCAATCCGGCTGTCTCAATCGTTTTAGTTCCAACCAACTTTTGTCATCATGAAAAATGTTCTATTCGTTTTACTTCTTTTCTCTGCATGTACACCAAAGCCTAAAGACATCAGCAAACAAGCTGCCGCAGAAATTATTAAAACCGATATTGCGATGAATGATATGGCTGTAAAAGAAGGATTCCATATCACACTACTTCAATTTGCTGATGACAGCCTTGTCAAACCACAGGATGGTGAATACCCGGTCATAGGTAAAACAGCTCTCGAAAAATACTGGTCAGGCAAACCAGATACAAAAGCTATATCATGGAGCCCCTTCAAAGCTGAAGCCGCTCAGTCAGGTGATCTTGGCTACTCCCTTGGCAACTGGAAATTCGTGACAAAGGATTCCACTTATTTCGGTAATTATTATACAATCTGGAAAAAACATACTGATGGATCCTGGAAGTTCGTGGTCGATGGAGGCAATAACACTCCCGCTCCCGTCAAGAACTAAGAAAAGAATACAAGGCCTACAACCTTAAGCAGGTATGTATTCAGATAAAGATCAATATCTATCTGAATAAGCCAACTCTTTCTATTTGTTTTCTCGTTTTCATGCCGCATAAAGTTTTGTACCTGTGATTCAGGCTGCTTTTTTATTTCATCCTGACAGGTGAACTACTATCTTTCTTTTGTGTTCAATTTGGTATATTTCACTGCGTATTCCCATTTAAATCAACATATTATGAAAAGCTTATTCCTGTCTTTTTGCCTCCTCCTATTGTCTCAACTGTCCTTTGCGCAAGAATGGGTTCGTCAAAATCCCTTCCCATTTCTATCTCAAATGCATGATATTAATTTCGATGGCCCCTATGGTTTGGCTGTTGGAACTGATGCTACGATCTATACGACAACGAACAGCGGGAAAAGCTGGGTTAAAGGACAAGCTACTGATTCATCAAAAATACTCGTCACCGTATTAGTCGTTCCGGGCACTTCCGGAAAATTTATGTTGGCCGGTGGTGATAACAATTTGATTCTGTCAGAAGACGGAGGAAAATTATGGAAGACAACATATAATTATATACCAAATACATATAAGGTCCAATCCCTTCCTGATGGTACGCTGATAGCTTTAGGTAGTGATTTTGGTCTTAAGAGCTTCAACAAAGGAAAAATTTGGTTTGCTTTCAATATGCCGGGTATGGGCGTTACAGCAGGACATTTTACCAGCCTGATGAATGGTTGGGTAGCACTGGGTCCGCAATTTAAACAACAAGTATGGGTCACTACTAACGGTGGTACTACATGGAGTCTTCGTGATCCATTGAAACACTCTCTGATCAACTCGATCCAAATGGTCAATGACCAGGTAGGATATTTAGCGTCTACGGATTTTATTTATGAAACCACTGATGGCGGTTATCATTGGTTGCCCATGCAGGACATTGCAGCGGAAGGCGGAATCAGTGATCTTTGTGTAGTCGATGACGGCGTTTTATGGTCTTGCATGAATGACGGTTCGGTATATTTTTCGACAAGCGGTGTATGGAATCGAATTGATCCTAAACTCCTCAACGGCAACAAGACATTAGGCATCTGGGCAAACTTACAAGGCGAAGTCTGGATGGTAGGTAAATATTCTTCTATCCTTTATTCTCCAAATTTTGGAAAAGACTGGTCGGATCAGATACCTGCAGCAAAACAAACCATGTTTGCGCCAAGCTTTGCAAATGGATTTGTAGGAATGGTCGGTGGATCTGACGGCGCGATCTTACGCACGACAAATAGTGGAGCCAAATGGGAAAAAATAACTTTTCCAGTGAGTGAAAATTTTCAGGGTTTGGAAATGATTGATGATCAGGTGGCCGTCGCAGGTTCGAAATCGGGAAAAGTTTTTCTGACGCTGAATCAGGGAAATTCATGGAATGTGATAGGTTCTGGCTTTGGTCCGATATCAGATCTTAAATCTTTCAATCAGTTCGAAATCTTAGTGACTACTGAGAATGGTAAAATATTTAAAACCACTAACAGCGGATCGAATTGGACACTTGTGTTTAATAATGCCAATGATCATTTTCTGGGTATAGATTTCTTTGACCACTCTACAGGATGGGTAACAGGTTGGAATGGAAAAATCTTAGTGACCCATGATGAAGGTGATACCTGGACGACGCTGTATAAAGACAAAATCAGTAAATTTTCAGATGTCCATTTTACTTCTTTCCTGGAAGGATGGGTTATTTCATCCGACAACACCGATACGATATGGCATACTTTGAACGGCGGTTCGACATGGCAAAAAAATGTGTTGCCTGTAAAAACTTCCTGGAATGCTATTTCCTTCATGAATGGACAGACAGGATGGATTGCCGGAGGTAGTGATAGTTATGGAGTTGTTCTACGTACGGATGATGGAGGTGCCAGTTGGTATACAACCCATGTTTCACCTGAGGACTTGCTGGGTGTATATGCTTTACCCGGGCAGGAGACCGTGTGGGCTGTTGGATACGGTGGCAATATTGTTAAATACGCAGCATGCACTTCACCTCCGCAGATTGTTGAATTGAGAGTCAATGCAGAGCCATGCACAGGTGATACAGTCAGTGTAACGGCCGAGGTTAATAATGTGGATCAGTTCGAATGGACTTATCCTGAAGGATGGATTCTTTTAGGGAATTCAAATAGTTCATCTATCCAATTTATCGCCGGCGCCACTCCCGGGAATATCACACTCAATGGAACCAATGCATGTCAGGGTAATTCAGTACAACTTTCTGCGGCTGTTACCCCTGTAGCTATGCCTATTGTTGTCATCGCGCTTAACCAGGATATTATAGTTTCAAATGCACCGTCTGGATATTTTCAATGGCTATTGAATGGAGTGCCTATTGAAGGAGCGAATGATTTTCAATTTCAACCCATAGTCAGTGGATCTTATCAATTGATGTATACCACATTTACATCAGGTTGCGTGACGACTTCAAATGTGCTGGATGTGACAGTTGAGCCCCTGCAAAACGGAGACTGGGTGCGACAGAATCCATTTCCATTTTTATCACAGATGTATGATGTCGATTTTGATGGAAAATATGGATTGGCTGTCGGTGCTGATGCCGCCATATTCACCACTTCAAATGGAGGGAAGACATGGATTCAGGGGAAAGGCACGGATTCAACAAAAATACTTACTACAGCTTATGTTGTTCCCGGCCATTCCGGTCAATTGATGTTGGCCGGTGGTGACAACAATTTAATTCTGACGAACGATGGTGGAAAACTATGGACGACATCACACAACTACATTCCTAATGTGTATAAAATCGAATCCCTTTCTGATGGAACGCTTATCGCACTAGGTAGTGATTTCGGATTAAGGAGTACAGACAATGGATTGCTTTGGTTTGCTTTTAATATGCCCGGCATGGGTGTGACAGCAGGTCATTTTACAAGTGTGATGAACGGATGGGTCGCCTATGGCAGTTTCAATAACGCGCAGGTGTATGTCACTACCGATGGAGGTACGACATGGAATATCCGGGATGCGCAGAAACATGCTTTGATCTCATCAATTGATATGCTTGATGATCAGGTTGGCTATCTGGCATCAAGGGATTTTGTTTTCAAGACTATTGATGGTGGTGTCACGTGGAATCAGTTGCAACCTGTTTCTGTGGATGGCGGCATTAATGATCTGCACGTCGCTGACGGAAATAATCTTTGGACTTCTTTAAATAATGGCTCCGTATATTTTTCAACAAATAGCGGTGCGTCATGGCGGGAAGTAAATCCTAATGTTATCAATAGCAACAAAACCCTGGGGATATGGGCTAATGCAACCGGAGAAGCCTGGACGGTAGGAAAATATATTTCAATTCTTTACACATCGGATTATGGAGTGACTTGGACAGATCAAATACCTGCATCGAAACAAACACTATTTGAACCAAATTTTTATAATGAATTTGTCGGTATGGTAGGCGGGTCTGATGGTACCATCATGCGTACAAAAAATAGCGGAGCAAAATGGGAGCCTGTTAAGTTTTCACGCGATGAGAATTTTTTCGGACTCAATATGATCGATGATAAAATTGTCGTCGCCGGTTCTTCATCAGGTAAAGTATTTCTGACCGAAGATCAGGGTGATACGTGGACTGTCATCGGTCAAAATCTCGGTCAGATCACCGATCTGAAAGCCTTCAATCAATTTGAGATCATCGTGACGATTGCAAACGGCAAGATCTACAGGACAAACGATGGTGGTGCGCAATGGAATGCCGTTTATAACAATCCATCTGATCAGTTATTCGCTCTTGAATTTGCTGACCATCAGACAGGTTGGGCGGCAGGCTGGAAAGGAAAAATTCTGGTGACGAACGACGGAGGTGATACATGGCAGACGCAATATTCAGACGGACGAAATCATTTCAATGATGTTCATTTTACGTCTCCTTCGGATGGATGGGCTGTCTCATCTTCCATCACAGATACTATATGGCATACCTCCAATGGTGGCCAGAACTGGACGAAGTCACAATTGCCCGTCACCACATTCTGGAGAGCCGTTTCATTTATGGATCAGAATATAGGATGGGTCGCCGGAGGTAGCAATGGATATGGAGTGATACTTCGTACAGACAATGGTGGGGCAAGCTGGTATCTTTCACATGAATCACCTGATGCTTTACTTGGAATTTATGCAGTACCCGGTCAGGAAGCCGCATGGTCTACAGGTTTTGGTGGAAACATAATGAAATATTCTTCATGCTCTGCTCCTCCTTCAATCTCGGAGATAAGAGGTAATCTCGAACCCTGCGCAGGAGACACGGTCAACTTTGTGGTTGAATTTACCGGTGTTGATTTGTTTGATTGGACATATCCATCCGATTGGCATGTGCTCGGCAATTCTAATACGTCTTCCATACAATTTGTTGTCGGTACAGATTCGGGATTAGTGTCTGTTCGGGGCCGCGATGCATGTGGCGATTCTACTGCAGTGCTCACCGCTGTTGTTTCGCCTATCATTCCACCTGAACTTACCATCTCACTTGAAAATGATACTCTTGTTTCTGGTGTTACATCCGGATTATTTCAATGGTTATTCAACGGAGCGCCTATAATAGATGCGAATGATCCTACATTTCATCCGTTCGTAAGTGGGACATACCAATTGCATCTCACAACATTTACATCAGGATGCGAGACATTCTCCAATGAAATTGACTACATCGTGACCGGGACAAAGTATGTGGATCAGAATCGACTGTTGGTCTATCCAAACCCGGCTTCACAAATATTATACATCAAATACAGTGATGGTAAATCTATACCTCAGGGTTCAAAAATTTCATTGATCAACACGGATGGAAAGATTGTGATCTCAACGATGTCAGGCAGTGATCATCTATATGTGCATGGTGTACCTGCAGGCATGTATATCGTCCGGATAGAGAATAGCTATGAGTTACTCTTTAAGAAAATCACTATAGAATAAAAAACATACTGTTGCTTTTATGCAATAGTGATGCGAAAGGCATCTTCTGAGATATCAGGAGATGCCTTTTTACCTTCCATCTCCGTTCGAAAGAAATGCAATTGAGTGAGATTCTGGTGAAAGCGGAGTAATGGGAATAAGGAATAGCGAATATCGAAGTAAGAAGTCGAAGTAAGAAGTCGAAGTAAGAAGTTGAAGTAAGAAGTTGAAGTAAGAAGTTGAAGTTGAAGTTGAAGTTGCATATGAAGGAAAGGACCATTCTTCATGACGAGAGGACTGAATTTGAGGATTTATTTTATTTACATCTCCTTCTGTTCTCTACCTCTACTTTTCACTTCGATATTCGCTATTCGTTATTCAATATCCCTCCAGACTTATCCGAGATTGTGAAATACTCTCTGCACATCCTCGTCAGCTTCCAGTTTGGCGACAAGCTTAAGGACTTCTTCAGCTTGTTCTTCAGATAATTCAACAGTAGTGGTCGGGATCCATTCAAGATGAGAAGTAAGTACAGGGATTCCTTTTTCTTCGAATGCTTTTTGCATATTTCCGAAATCGGAGAAGCCGCATCTGGCCACGAGTACTTCTTTGCCATTTTCATCGACGCCCTCCCCCATTTCCTGGAGACCTGCATCGATCAGTTCAAGTTCAAGGTCGTCTGCATTCAGTCCTTCGGGTGAAAGATTGAAGACACCCATTTTGTTGAATTGGAAACTTACACTTCCACTGGTGCTCATGGCGCCATTTCCTTTGTTGAAGATGGATCGCACATTTGCGACGGTTCTGACGATATTATCGGTGGCAGCTTCGACGATGATGGCGATACCATGAGGACCATAGCCTTCGTACATCACCTCTTCATAATTCTCCATGTCTTTGCCCATGGCACGCTTGATGGCGGCCTCGATTTTGTCCTTGGGCATATTGACACTACGGGCATTCTGAATGGCTCGACTAAGAGAAGAATTGGTACCTGGTTCAGGCCCTCCGGCTTTGACGGATATGGCGATTTCCTTCCCGATGCGGGTAAATTGCTTGGCCATCCGGTCATACCGGGCAAACATGGTTGACTTCCTGACTTCAAATATCCTACCCATCTGTTATCCTTTTAGGGGTGCAAAAGTAATGACAATAGGCTTATTAACACAGTTTAACGCCAATATCCTCAGGCTTAACATTCTCACAGCACATCCGCGTTTTGGGTCCTTCTATTTTTGAGCCATTGTTTATCAGGTATTTCAAGCATATGAAGACTAACTTTTTACTCTATCTAACCATCATCCTGGCAGGCTTACAGGCATGCGAACCAGATTCTTCCTCTAATCGGGTCGAGTTGAAACTGGATACTGAACCTTTTGACCGGATCAGCCTGGCTTCATCTTGTGATATAAAAATTATCCAGTCCGATATCTACCAGGTGACACTCACAGGTCGTCAAAAAGATATTGATGATGTCGATGTTAATGTCATAAGCAATAGTCTGAACATAGCCGAACATGGTCAACACCCGGATGACTTTGTGATCAGAATCTATGTTCCCGAAATCAAAGACCTTGATTGCTCCGGCAGCAGTTTTATTTATGGAGAAAGTAATTTCACCCAAAACCGTAATATGAATATTCATCTTTCAGGTTCCGGTGATCTGGATTTCGCGGTGATCACAAATGATCTTGATCTGGAGATTTCCGGTTCGGCAAATGTATTGCTTGAGGGATCGATAACAAATCTTGATGCTGAAATCACCGGTAGTGGATGGGTGAAATCATTTAAGTTGCAAAGTGATTTTGCTGATGTGCGGATTACAGGAAGCGGAAGTGCAGAGGTGAATGTGACCTCTGATCTCGATGCATTGATTACAGGAAGTGGAAATGTTTTTTATAAAGGACATCCGCATGTCAGCTCAGAAATCACAGGTTCAGGAAAGGTGATTGATGCTAATTAGGACAATGGGCAATAGGCAATAAGCAATTGGCAATGAGCAATTGGCAAAAACAAAAAGACTGAAAGACTAAAGACAAAAGTCTGGTCTTAACTTGCTCAAGCCTCACAACTCGCTAAAGTGTTTTAATAAGACAGGGGCAAGCCCTGTCAATACTATAGACTATTCACTCGGAAAGAGACGCGATAAATCGACGTCTCTACAACCGTTTTTCACTTTTCACGTGGGGTGGAAAGAGACGCGATAAATCGACGTCTCTACAACCGTTTTTCATTTTTCACTATTCACTACTCTCTACTCCCTAAGAAGGATTATACTATTTTCGCTACTGCTTTATTATGGCTAAGAAGAAAGTAAAATCCAAACCAACGGAATCATCCTGGATGAAACATACCTGGTGGGCTATACCCCTTCTGGCTATTCTGGTTTACATTCCTTCCTTTACGGGACAGTTTACACTTGATGATAATCTGATCGTAGAGGATAATACCATGATCAGGTCGTTGAGTAATCTTCCGCAGATCTGGAAATCACATTATTGGGCAGGAAAGATTGATGCCAATGACACGAGCCTTTACCGGCCGCTGACACTGACTACATATGCGCTTCAGTACGCAATGACGAAGGGTAATCCGATTCCTTTTCATATTCTCAATATCCTGCTTCATGCATTAGTTTGCTTTTCATTGATGAAGCTTGTACATCTGCTTTTCAAAAATAACTACCTGACATTTTTATCGGGTTTGTTCTTTGCCATTCATCCCATACATACAGAAGCCGTATCAGGCATTGTGGGCAGGGCGGAACTCATGTCTGCACTTTTTATAATGACAGCATCCATCAGTTATCATCACTGGCGCGAAAAAGGAAATAGTAAGTGGCTGATTGCATTGCTTCTCTCAACTGCTGCTGCAATTACCTCCAAAGAACATGGCTTTATGATTCCCCTCATCCTGGCCGTTCAGGAAACAGCCTATTATTTCAACACTAGAAAATACCAGTGGGGCAACAAGCGAATCTGGACTGCCATCGGAAGTGTTACCCTTATTTGTATTTGCCTTTGGATAGTCCATAGTAATATCACAGGGCCGCCTGTTCCCCATGAACAATGGCTTGGGGTAAAGCCATCAAATCGAATCGCCACCTCACTGCGGACAGCGGCCGAATATTTGGGTCTGCATATTTGGCCTATGAAATTATCTGCTGATTACTGGACTGATGAAGTTCCGATTGTTGGATTTGGACATATAAAAGTCATTCTTACATTGTTTCTTCTTCTCCTGATTAAGGCTCTTGCCTTTTGGCAACGGCGTCGGATGGTGCCCTTTACATGGGGGATCATGTTCTTTTTTCTCACCTTATTACCTGTCTCAAATCTATTATTTGCAGCAGGTTTTCTTAAAGCAGAACGGATCTTATATATTCCTTCGATAGGGATCATCGTCGCCGTGGCTGCGCTACTGGTCAGGCTCTATGAGACCGGAAAAGGAAAAGTAGCTGCTTATATATTGACAGGCTTACTGACTCTGTTTTTTATTGGAAGAACCTGGATAAGGGCATCAGATTGGAAAAGCAATTTCACCCTGGCGCAGGCCACATTGAAAACTTCGCCCAATTCACCCCGGTTTAACAATATGATGGGGCTTGAAATGGAGCATCAGAACAAGCATGAGGAGGCTTTAAAATATTATGAACGAGCCGTCAAAGGAAATCCAAATCATGTACCTGCTCTTGTCAACCTGGCTACGGAGTATAACAACTTCAAGCGTTCGGATGAAGCAATCGCTACACTGAAAAAGGCAATCAAAATTGATCCAAATACAGTGATCGCTTATGTCAATCTAATGTCGGTATACAGGTCTCTTGGTGACTATGACAATAACCTTGCAGTAGCCAATCAGGCGCTGGCTATGTTTCCCGGCTCAGCTCCCGTACTGTGGAATGCTGCCAATGCCTATCAATTGAAGCAGGATATGCCGAAAGCCAATGAACTCAGAGCAAAGGCAAAACAAATCCAACCGGATATCGGCGGAAATCAATAATTCTTTACATATTAAATAATTCCATTATATTTGTTGTGTAATGATTTTGAAAAATATGTACTATGTATCAACATAAGTGCATTCGAGATCGTTATTATAACAAATCATTCCCATGATGCGTATCGTAAATCGGATTATTAATCTATTCCGGGGACGAAAGACAAGGAAATCAACTCCTGTTGTCACTGTCCACAAGGAAGAGTATGAACGTTGGTTAGGAATCTAAATTCCTTTTCGCGTTCCAGAGCATATCAATCGGCATTCTTGTTCGACCTGAGCAATTATTAAGTCTTCCTGCTGCAATTTCTAACCTGTTTTCCTTCCAATCTATCAGAGCCATGCCTCCACATGCATTCCAAAAATTTCTAAGGAAAATCTAAGAAAAAAAGACCCGGACATCTTTTTTTTTATATCTTTAAGCCCGATTCATTTAAGCTCTCAAAGCTCAATAACAACCTAATACCCCCCACGCAGTATTACTTGTAATCATCAACAGGAAGAATGCATTTTTTTAAACATTATCTATCCTACAATGAAGAGGTTCGTTACATTTATTTTACTTCTAGTCGCTTTCATTTATTTCGTGGCCTGCACGCATGATCCGGTCCTGGACGTCGATAATCAACTTATCAAATTGTTGAATGAGAATGCTCTTAACGGGACATATGAACACTATATCATGCCGGAGAGCGATGACTTTTCAAATCTCCCAAATCAGGACATCAAGAATCCTATCACATCTACTAAAGTTCAATTAGGGAAATTACTTTTCTTCGAAACCGGTATCGGCCTTCAGCCAAAATACCCGGTATCAAAACAAGCCTATTCATGTGCAACCTGTCATATTCCTTCTCGGGGATTTACAGCAGGTCGCTTCCAGGGGATTGCAGATGGAGCTATAGGATTCGGTGATCATGGAGAAGGTCGTAATATAAATCCGCTATATACCGGCGCTGAGGTGGATGCCCAGGGTGCACGTCCTTTGGCAGTCATCAATACCACTTATATCACCAATGCCTTATGGGCAGGGACATTCGGTTCCTATGGCGTCAACGCGGGTACAGAATCCGTATGGCATCAGGATACGCTTGTAGAAATAAATTTTCAGGGACTACAAGGTCTCGAAGCCAATAATGCGAGGGCGTTGACCGTACATCGCCAGGTCATCAACAAAGATGTAACAGACTCATTGGGCTATACAGCTATGTTTGATGATGCATTTCCGGATATTCCGGTGAGTGAGCGATATTCACGTATGACTGGAGCATTCGCTATTGCAGCATACTTCAGAACTATCCTGACCAATCAGGCCCCGTTCCAGAAATGGCTCAAAGGTGATCTGAGTGCGATGAACGAACAGCAAAAAGAAGGTGCCATTTTGTTTTTCGGAAAAGCAGGCTGTGTCAGATGTCATAACAGCCCATCATTGAACAGCATGCCCCATACTTTCTTTTCTGTCGGCGTGAAAAATGAAAGTGAAACCGGAAATAAGGTCTTCAGAACTGACCGTACAGACAAACGAAATCTTGGTCGCGGAGGATTTACAGGCGTGAGGGACGATATTCATAAATTTAAAGTACCTCAGCTTTATAATCTTAAAAACTTTGGTTTTTACTTTCATGGTGCCAGCAAGACTTCGATCAGGGACGTAGTTGAATATTTCAATGCGGGTGTTCCTGAAAACAAAGAAATATCACCTGCTGAACTCTCACCTTATTTCCAGCCATTGCACCTGACAGCTACAGAAGTAGACAATCTGGTTGAATTCCTTGACAATGGATTGTTCGATCCTGATCTGGAAAGGTATGCGCCTACCTCAGTAATGTCAGGAAATTGTTTCCCCAATAATGATCATCAGTCACAGATTGATTTGGGTTGCAATTGATTTTTCTTCATGAGTCTCATTCGTATATTCTAAGCATATTATAAGGAGATAGTTAGTTTTCTTTCTGACAAATAGTATCATATTTGACCATCAATATGTAAACCATTTACTAGTCATCTCTACGCGGATTTTTTCCGATTTTAATCATACGAAATGATCAATCTCCTCTTATCAAACCGCAAAAGAATGCTCATGATCAGTTTGGGTATTGTCTATCTGTGGTTTGGCATGCTTAAATTTTTCCCGGGGATAAGTCCCGCTGAAGGGTTGGCTAAAGAAACATTGACGATGCTGACTTTTGGCCTTGTGCCCACAACGATTACCTATTTTATTCTGGCATTGTGGGAAGTAACAATTGGTATTTTTTTGTTGTTGAATATGCAAATCAGATTTGTGATCTATCTGGCTTTGCTCCATATTCTGTTCACCTTTACGCCTCTGTTTCTTCTACCCTCATTGTCATTCAATGAAAAAATTTATTCGCTGACCTTAGTCGGACAATACATTATTAAAAACCTGATCATCTTCAGTGCATTGCTGTTTGTATATCCTGAAAAGGAAAAAATAGCAATAGTCTGATAAAGATATTCCTATAAAATCAGAATCAAAGAGTATCTCAAAAGATGGTCGGGGGAATTGGCTATCAATCGGTTATGACCTCGTGGCACGACTAGTGGTGGTACGATAATAGCCCTGAAAAGGATTTCGACGAAATCAGTTTTATAAAACCTATTTTTCCCCGAACTAGGATTTGGTAAGCAAGTGTTAACAATCCTGATTGTGGTTTTTGGTATATCTGTATGACTTATCTTCGGTATGTGCATTCCTTGAAAAGCATATTAGCCTATTTGTGTTTAATTGTTTTCCTTTTCCCCCAGGTGGAGAGTGAAGTCCACAATTATGCACACAAGGATGATTTTCATTGCAGGGACAACAGTACCATGCATTTTCACAAAGCTGAACACCATTGTATCCTTTGTGACTTCACCAATAATTTTTCTGCGTCGCCCTCATTAGCCCAGTATTCGATTGAGATACAGCAACCTGCTTCTCTCAATTTCTTTTTCCCCACAATTAACTATTACCTCCAGCCTAAGGACTTCCAGTCCCTGCGTGGGCCCCCTGCTTTAGCTTAAATTTTTTACTCAGCCTGTTTTGTCCGGGTGAGTATACTCATGGTATCTCCATGTCTAATAAAAATTTTAAGCTATGTATATCAACTATATAATTCTATGCATCCTCCTTTTTGGAGCTGTACATATTTACGCCCAGGCAGACAGCACAAAAACGGATTCACTCTTACTTCTGCAGATTCAAAATGAATTACAGCAACCACAGCCCCCTCCTCAGCCACGAGTTGGTGCTTCTGCAAATCCAAATCTGAGTGTCATCGGCGATATGAGGGGCCTGTATCGAAGTTTCGGCGCGCACAACTTCGATGCTGTTCTGCAGGAAGTTGAATTTTCATTTGAATCTGTCATTGACCCCTATGCAAGAGCTAATTTCTTTTATTCTGTTGGCGAGGATGCTGCGACAGGGGAGTTTTCGAGTGAAATAGAAGAAGGATATCTTACAACACTGTCATTGCCCGCCCATCTTCAGTTGAAGGCAGGAAGATTTAAAGAAGATATAGGGAGAGTGAATCCGATACATGCACATGCATTGCCTTTCGTTGATGCACCCGATGCCTATGTCAATTTTTTTGGTGAAGAAGGTCTGAAAGGTGATGGTTTGTCCCTGAGTTGGTTGTTGCCAAATCAATCTTTCTTCCAGGAACTCACCGTAGAAGCTACAAATGTGGCTGAAAGTCCTAGCTTTCAAAGAAGTAAGAAAAATAACTATCTCTATCTCGCGCACCTCAAAAATTTCTGGGACCTCACTCCAAATGCAACCCTCGAATTTGGTCTTACCGGAATCAATGGAGAAAATCTGAAAGGTAAAATCACCAATATTCTGGCTTTGGATCTTACTTACAAATGGAAACCAGTTCAATTCAATACCTATAAATCCGTCACTTTTCAGAATGAATTTTATTATAGCCATGCCAAACTCGACAGCAGCACTGTCAATGCATTGGGGTACTATTCAATGCTGAATGTTCAGGTAGCTAAACGTCTTTTCCTGGTCGGACGATATGATTATTCCAATACACCATATTCAAATTCATTTGTACAACAATCAGGTTCTGCCACCCTGGGCTGGTACGCAACAGAATTTCAGAAGATAGAGGCACAAGTAAAGTATACCACCACAAATCAGGCTTTGGAAGAAAATAATAACGAGAAGAATTTCTCACAGGTATTGGTGCGATGGATTTTCGTCATTGGATCACATGGAGCACATATGTATTGACGAGTAACGAGTAACGAATGACGAGTATCGAATGACGAGTAACGAGTAACGAATGACAAGTAACGAGTAACGAATGACGAGTAACGAATGACAAGTAACGAGTAACGAGTAACGAATGACGAGTATCGAATGACGAGTATCGAATGACGAGTATCGAACTGACGAGTATCGAATGACGAGTATCGAACTGACGTTCGAGTGTCTCTGACCTCGAACCGGCGAAAATCAAATAAATAGTGAAAAATGAATTCTAAAATCTAAAATTAATAATCATGAAATTTTTAATAACAGCTTTACTATCCGTCTTTTTTATCCAGTTTATGTCAGCCGGTGTCCTCCATGTAGTCACCACAACTCAGGATACACGAAGTATCACAGAACTTATAGGCGGAGATAAAGTAGAAGTCTTTGCGATCGCTACGGGGTATCAGAATCCGCATTTTGTGGATCCGAAACCGAGTTACATCATCAAGCTATCGAGTGCGGATATGTATGTGACACTTGGACTTGATCTGGAAAGTGGTTGGTCGCCTTCATTACTTTCCAGTTCAAGGAATACAAAGATTCAGAGAGGAAGCAATGGTTATGTGGATGCTTCATTCGGTGTATCGCTGATGCAGGTCCCCTCTTCGATCAACCGGGCTGAAGGTGATATACATGCTTTTGGCAATCCACACTATTGGCTTGATCCGTTGAATGGAAAAATAATTGCCCGCAATATTTGCAATGGACTTGAAAAGATTTCGCCTGAAAACAAATCTATATTCGAAGCCAACCTGAAGAAATTTGATGATCAGATTGATCTCAAGATGAAAGCATGGGCTTCAGCAATGGCCGGATTTAAAGGATCAAAAGTGATCGCTTATCACAATGAATGGTGTTACTTCGAAAACCGTTTCGGTCTGCAGATTGTGGATTTTATGGAACCGAAACCGGGCATCCCGCCTACTCCATCTCAGCTTGTAAAAATCATCAAAGAGGTAAAAGAGAATAATATCAAGGTAATCATCACGTCGCCGTATTTTACAGCTTCATCTTCAGATGTTGTATCTAAACAAACCGGAGCGAAAACTCTGGTGCTGGCCACATCTGTGGGCGCATTTGATTCGATTAAAAACTATTATGATCTGTTTGATTACAATATCAGGTTATTGTCAGGATCGTTGTGATCACCAGATATCAGACCGCAGATTACACAGAAATTTATATAAAATAATTAACGTCAAATTGTTCGCGATCATCTTAAAAACAATTTTGATCATCAGCGAAAATTAATTTTAATAAATTTCTGCGTCATTAGCGGTTAAAAAATAAATATTTCTTTTCCCGTAAAAATTGTTGCCATGTTAGAAATGTTTCAATTGGATTTTATCGTGCAGGCGTTTGTTGTCAGCATCATTATTGGTGTCGTGCTTTCCTACCTGGGCGTACATGTCGTCGGCAGAGGGATTGTATTTGTAGATCTCGCGCTTGGACAGATTTCGTCCCTGGGTGTGGCAGTGTCTGACTATATGGGCTATGGTAAAACAATCATTCCGATTGCATTTGCACTTACCGGTGCGCTGCTGATGTCACTGATCAATATCAGGGATAAACGATTAAAGGTGGAAGCGATCATCGGGATTATTTATGCCGTGGCTTCCGCAGCTACGGTAATGCTTATTTCCAAAACACCGCATGGCGATTCAGATATCCAGGAAGTATTATTTGGGAATATTCTCTCCGTTGACTGGGCACAGATAAAACTTGTTGGTATTATTTTCGGGGCTATAGGATTGGTCCATTTTATTTTTTACAAAAAGTTTTATCTCCTTACAGAAAGTTTTGAGGATGATGAGACGAATACAGAAGCTATTGCTTTCCGAAAAAATAAATTGTTCAGGCTTTGGAATTTCATTTTTTATATTTCTATAGGGCTTGCGATTGTATTTGCTGTTCGTACAAGTGGTGTTATTCCGGTATTTTCATTCCTCATCATACCGGCAGTAGGAGCCATCATGCTCGCAAAAAATAATCTCCGGGTTACCATTTTTGCTGTGATCATTAGCTTAGTGGGGGCTTATTTCGGATTATTTGTTTCCTTCCATTATGATTTTCCGGCCGGGTCATCCTTGGTAGCAGTACTCGGTGGACTATTCCTGTTGATTTCAATATTTTATTTTATCCGAAACAGGTCGATGGAAAAGAAGACGTAAATGTTTTTTATATATTGGTTTTCATACATTTCAGGCATGAAACTAAAACTTCTTCTTCTCCACGGTGCACTAGGAAACAAGGATCAATTTGCTTCATTAAAGGAAAAGCTGATTTCTCAATTTGATATTTATGATTTCAATTTTTCCGGACACGGTTCCAATACAAATGATGTTGAATTTTCCATTGAATTATTTATGGAAGACACTTTGTTTTTTTTAGATGAATACAATCTTGACAATGTGAATATTTTCGGCTATAGCATGGGTGGTTATGTAGCTTTAAAATTGGCTAAAGAACATCCTGAGTTCGTAAATAAAATCATGACGCTTGGGACTAAATTCCATTGGAATAAAGAATCAGCTGAAAAGGAAGTCAAAATGCTGAACCCTGAGATCATCGAAGAGAAAATACCAAAATTTGCAGAAGATCTTCGCCAGAATCATTTTCCAAATGATTGGAAATCAATCATGCGAAAGACTGCTGCGATGATGACCTCACTGGGAAATGGCACAGCTATGAAACCTTCCGATTTCGCTGCAATAGCACAGCCGGTATTGATTTGTGTCGGAGCCGAAGATAAGATGGTCACCATCGGAGAATCACAGGCAATCGCAGATTTATTACAGGATGCAGACCTGATGGTTATTCCCGGATTTAAGCATCCAATTGAATTGAATGATGTAGAGATTCTTTCAACATTAATCCAAAATTATTTCAAAGGAAGATAAACACAGGAAACCTTGTCTATAGTCATTGGTCTTAGCAACGAGTTTGGGTTATGGGCAAAGGGTATTGGACCTGCCATGATTTTAGAAAAGTGGTAACAGGCGAATAATCATTCTTCATGAATAGTAATATTTTAAACCTCCTAACCATTACCCATTGCCTTAACTCGTTGCTCTGACCAGCACCCATTACCCTGACTCGCCGCCCTGACCATTGCCCATTTCCTTTCTTCTTATTACCCACATCTCCAGCAGATTAAGAAGTAATCTTATATAGAATTTTATCATATTCATCTTTTTGCTATTTTTGATCAAATTCAAAGCAAAATATAATTCACTATGCGATTTTTCCCCCTATTATTAGCGTTTTCAGTGATGAGTATTCAAGCAGCAATGGCTGAAGGAACTCATGAGGTAGCACCAAACGGGGCTATTGTGGTCAATGGTAACAATACCACCGATATAGCGGCACTACATATCAATCATGATGCCTATAATAACTTTGCCTCATATACAAATCCTGACCCGCATAGCCGATTGTATATTCATATCATCGACCCCTCTAAAGAGTGCCTTTACCTAGGGTTTAGTTTTGGACACCCGAATCAAACTTCTCCAACTCCAACGCATATCGCCTATTCGTATAGAATAAAAGATCCAAATGGGAATGTTGTCTTCGGACCGGTCAACATTAATCCGGGCGATGAAAATATATTGGATTGGTCAAGTGCTTTTACAGGTCCAACACAGCTGCATGGCGCCGGAGGGTATGATGCAATTTTTGTGGCATCATCCGATCTCAATTCACAGGGCTGGACAGGTCCGGGTGATTATTATATCGAGTTTCAAAATGAGACCTCAACTGATTTTCTTATTGACTTCTGGGATATTTCTGTAGCCGATTGTTCCGCGATACCTGCAGCAGAGAAGAAAGGAAGGATCTGGTCTTACAACTGGTCTTTTTTCGCCATCAATGACTATGGATTTCCCAACAGGCCTTTTGATGGTGCATTTTATGTTTGTGCTCCTGATCCGGATGATCTTAGTGCTGCTTTCATCACTAAAATTGATTTTAATGGTGCCGGTTTCCGTCCTGCAGCTTTCAATGTGGCATTCAATAGCTTTGGTACACAGAATACTGGCGACGTCAATGAAGATCGTAAGAGCGTTGAAAATATGAACACTACTCAATCTGAATATTCAATCTTTCTGAATGATCCTGTTGAGTCCTGCAAAACAGCCATTGTCGGCGAAATAAATCTCTTCGGTGTCAGTCGTTGTAATGCAGAAGAATACTGTATAAAATTTACAACTACAAAAGTTGGCCAGATCGATCTGCTTTTGGATTTTGATGGTCCGGATAGTATGTATACACCCGGCACAAAAGATGTTATCATTTCGCATGTCGTGACTGAAGATGAGGTGGGTATACCGACATGTATTGACTGGAATGGTTTAGACGGTCTTGGAAATTCTGTGATTGAAAATAGTTCGTCAACGATACCTGTCATCATCTCCTATGCACAGGGCATCTATCATTTCCCGATCTATGATGCAGAATTAATGACACAGGGATTTATGATCTCAGCTGTTCGTCCTCCTGCCAGTATTCCCCTTCTTCATTATGATGATTCGAATATTACTCAACCATCAGGCAGTGGTGAACCACAGGTACAGATAACAGGCTGTGTCAATCCATGTCACCGATGGACAAACTATAATGCAGGTATCAATGTGGGTTTTGGCAATCTGAATACAATTAATTCATGGTGGTTTTCACAACGCATCATCAGGCAGGATGTATTTCTCCTACCTGCTTATTATGAATGTGGCATTGAAGGTCCGACACATTTGTGTCAGGGCGGAACATCAGGTCTTACATCAAAGCCTGAAGTTATTCCTGCCAATGCACCCGGTGCGGAGATTGTGAGTACGACATGGTCAGGTCCTGGTATCGTCGGATCAAATACCGGCAGTGAAATTACAATCAATGCCGGTGGTACGTATAGCACCGTTATACAATGGGTGACCGGATTTGGTGACACATGTCAGACATCTTGTGAATATCTCGTCACTACTGATCCACCACTCACGTCTTCAATTGATACCTTGATCCTATACGGAAATTCTGTGCATATCAATGGTGAAACCTATACTGAGTCCGGGGAGTACATACAGGAATTAACGTCAGCTAAAGGTTGCGATAGCATACTGACGATAAGAGTGAGAGTTCTGCAAACTGCTATTCATTATAACCTGAATGCTTGTGTCTCACACAATAATGGTGATGGAACGGATATGGATTATTCTGAATTCAAACCCTTGTACCCTGAGCCATTGTCTTGTGCATCGGTCACAGCCAGTATTTTACATCGTGATCCTCCGGCCAACAATAAACACTCCTGTACAAACGGAGTGAATAATTCAGTAGCTATGTGTGTGAGCTCACTGGATAACTGCACATATGATCCGGGAAATGAAAAATCTGTTGTATTTGAAGTTACAATCACTCCGGCTCATGATACCGCAGTTCAATTGACAGGATTGACATTTTTCGAACAGGCACCTGTGACGTTTAACTGGTTGAGTGGAAATTCAGGTCCAAATAATTTCCCGACCTTATATGGTATCCGTGTATTGAAAAACGGTACTGAGATCTATAGGAAAGAAAATATATCGACGACCAATGCATGGACTCAGAAATCATATGATTTTACTGATGATATTCTTTTTGTCACAGACGGACCTGCTGTGTTTCGGTTTGAGTTATTACCCTATTGCCTGACTGGAAATGGTGCTGTGGTAGCTGCATGGGATCTGGATGAAATCAATATCACTGCGAGTTGTGTGCCGTTCAATTTTACGCCCATCATCAGTGGCCTTGTCAACACGTATGATGGACGAGCCGTCAATGATGTAGCGATACAGCTTACGGAAGATCCTGCTTTCCAGACTAGTGAAGAAGTATTGACTAATGAATATGGACAGTATTCTTTTGAAGACAATGTACCTGGTCAGCATTATTATTTAAGTGGTTATAAAAACACTGATTTTCTCAATGGGGTCAGTACCCGTGACCTGATCACGATTCAAAAGCACCTTCTGGGCATCAAAAAATTAGATTCACCCTATCAGATGATCGCTGCTGATGCTAATAAGAGTAATACAGTCAGTGTGATGGATATACTTGAATTGAGAAAACTTATTTTAGGCATATACACTGAACTTCCGCATAACACCAGCTGGAGATTTGGAAATGCTGATGCCAATCTCATTGGTTCATATCCATGGGGCTTTAACGAAACTATAGCGATAGAAGCTCTGGAAAAAGACGTCAAGGATGCCAATTTTGTAGGTGTGAAAATCGGTGATGTCAATGGTGATGCGAAGACAAATTTGCTTGACTATCCTGTCAGTGTGCGAGATGATAAAACATTGAATTTTTATATCAAAGATCAAACACTTACCTCCGGAGTACCTGTTCAAATCGATATCACATCAAATAATTTTGAAGATGTTGTCGGATTTCAATTGGGAATGTCTTTTAAGGATATGGATATCCGGGAAATCCATAGTGGTAAACTTGATATAGGAAATGAAAATTTCAATATTACTTCACAGGGCTTACTCAATCTGAGTTGGAATGGTTACAAAAATCTCAGTTTAGGCGGTGATGAAGTATTATTTAGCATCATCGCTACTCCGCACCGATCTGGTAAAATATCGGATATGTTAATTATGGATCAATCGGGATTGTCTGCCGAAGCTTATGTGGGACAAGAATTGCAGGTGGTTAATTTGAATATCACAGTAATGAAAAATGGAAATGCCCTCAGTGAAAATATCCTGTATCAAAACGAACCGAATCCTTTCTCATCGAATACGCAGATCCGTTTTCACCTGGAAAATGCCGGTGAAGCTTCTATCAGAATTTTTGATTTGTCAGGCCATCTGCTCAAAGAAATCAATGGCACATTCGAAAAGGGCATGAACAAAGTGGAGATTTCGAATGCTGACCTGGGAATAAAAGATGGTGTTGTCATTTGCCAGCTCCAGAGTAATGGATTTGTGGCAGTACAGAGGATGGTGGTGATAAGGTAAACTGTATTCAGTATTCAGTATTCAGTATTCAGTATTCAGTATTCAGTATTCTGTGTTCAGTGTTAAACGTAAAGTGTTCAGTATCTGACCTGGCGAATCAGAATACCGAATACTGAATACTGATTACCTTTTTTTTCCGTTGTTGATATCAGATATATGAAGTACATAATTTTTTTATTGCTGATTACTCAACATCTTGCTGCACAGAATGTGATGATCAGCAATGAGGGCTTTCCGAATGAGCCTTCGATCATGATTGATCCGAAACATCCGAATGTGGTGATCGGGGCGGCAAATCTCAATAATTATTACATCAGTATTGATACCGGTTATACCTGGACGATACATAATCTTAGTTCATCTTTTGGGGTTTGGGGAGATCCAACCATATCAGTGGATACGGCAGGGAATTTTTATTTTTTTCATTTATCAAATCCAAATGATGGTCACTGGATTGATCGTATAGTCTGCCAGAAGACTGATGATAATGGACAATCATGGTCAGATGGGACATTTACAGGACTGAATGATGCAAAAGAACAGGACAAACAATGGTGTGCGATTGACAGGACGAATAATAATATCTATATCACGTGGACCCAGTTTGATCATTACGGATCTTCGAGTCCTACGGACAGTAGTATCATTTTGTTTTCAAAATCACTGGATGGCGGTGGACACTGGAGTACGCCGAGGCGGATCAATAAAATAGCCGGCGATTGTCTTGATAGTGACAATACAGTTGAAGGCGCCGTTCCGGCTGTTGGTCCGAATGGTGAAATATATGTAGGATGGGCAGGACCATCTGGTCTTACGTTCAATAAATCAACAGATCAGGGTCAGACCTGGCTTGACAAAGAAATAGTTGTCAATAGTATTCCCGGTGGATGGGATTATAACATCAGTGGCTTACAACGATGTAATGGATTACCTATCACAGCTTGTGATCTAAGTAGTGGACCAAATCGAGGAACCATTTATATCAACTGGACAGATCAGCGGAATGGTGCAACGAATACGGATGTGTTTATTGCTAAATCAACGGATGGAGGAAGCACGTGGAGCAGCCCTGTTAAAGTAAATGATGATATTTCCAACCGTCAGCAATTTCTGACATGGATGACCATTGATCAGACAACAGGTTTTCTTTATTTCGTTTTTTATGACAGGAGAAATTATGTTGATGACTCAACAGATGTTTTTGTGGCTGTGTCGATGGATGGAGGGAATACGTTCATCAACCGGAAAATAAGTGAATCTCCGTTTGTGCCGACGGGTCAGGTTTTTTTTGGTGATTACAACAACATCACTGTGACGAATGGAATCATAAGGCCTATATGGACAAGACTCAATAATGGAAGTCTGAGTATTTGGACAGACATCACCAGTCTGAACGATATCATCACAGCAACAAATGAAAATGAATCAGCTGCTTCGAATTTAGATTTTGAAAATTATCCCAATCCATCTTCGGATTATACATTTGTTTCTTTCAGGCTTCATGAAAAGTCAAAAGTCAGTCTGACGATATGTGATGCTTCAGGCAGCGTGATTCATAAAGTGATCAATTCCAGATCGATGGGGTATGGGAAATATGTGGAGAAGGTAAATCTGGGTGATCTGAACATACCTGATGGCGTTTATTTTTTAAAGCTTGAAATAAATCATCGGGTGAAGGTGACGAGGATGATTGTTGTAGGTGAGTAGTGTGCTTCGACCAGTTCAACTCATCCTTGTGCTGCAGCTCAGCAGCAATAGTGAATAGTGTATTTATTAATATTTTGAAGTAAGGCATTAATTAATGTTAGCTATTTTCTTCGTGGCACTCTGTAATTTTCGTGTGAAATAAAATGGAGAGCTTAGAATTTTAATTTGAATAAATATATGGACTATTACATTGAGACGGAACGATTAATATTGAGACATCTCAAAGTTTCTGACGCTGCATTTATTGTCGAGCTTTTGAATTCGAAAGGATGGCTTGAATACATCGGGGATCGGAATGTGCGTACTATAGAACAGGCAGAAACATATCTGCTGAATGGGCCGATTAAAAGTTATGCGGAAAATGGATATGGATTGTCTTTAGTCAGTCTGAAGGAAGGAAATATTCCTATCGGGGCATGCGGATTGCTAAAGCGTGATTATCTCGATACCGCTGATCTTGGATTTGCATTTCTTCCGGAGTACATTGGGAAGGGTTATGGATATGAAAGTGCGTCGGCTGTTTTGTCGTTTGCTAAGCATGAGTTGAATATATCACCTGTGCTAGCTTTTACAGTACCAAATAATGTGGCTTCAATTGGATTGCTTGAGAAGCTTGGGTTTCGTTTTGAAAAGGTGTTTACGATGCCGGGAGAGGAGGAGGAATTATTGTTGTTTAGCAATTCTGAATAAAGAAGAAGGAAGAAAATCGGAAATAGAGAATTTAGAACTCTGAATAAAGAGCTAGAATTAGGAATGGAAAGGGGAATACTGAATAAGGAACAAAGAAAAAGGAACAAGGAAGTAGAATGAAAAATATAAAAGGAAAGAGGATTTTATTTGTTCAAAATGTATATAAGCAATATACGTGCACTTCGTAAGCGTTTGTAAGCGTTTGTAAACGGATAATTTTACTTGGCCTACGTCCCAATAACCACGGTCTTTTTATAAGTACACCCAGCTCCAAAAGTATATAAGCAATATACGTGCACTTCGTAAGCGTTTGTAAACGTTTGTAAGCGGATAAATCAGGAGTCTTAAACACCAAATCCCTACTAGCACTTCAACCGACATATTTAAGGCATATACAACCTTTACCAAAACGATTACAATCGACCTCATAAAATCATCAGGCTTCCTTTTCGTATTTTTAATCTAAATCCTCTTTTCATTTCAACAAAACCAATCTCAATGCAACGCACTTTATGGACAGATCGTAAATTTAATTTCGACTTCCCTGTCGGTCTGTTTCCCAACATCATCGAGCGCTTAAGAGGCACTCCTGCTCGATTAAAAGAAATGACATCCACCCTCACCGAAAAAGAAGCGGAATACAAACCAGGTAATAAATGGAGCATCAAAGAACAAATAGGACATCTCGGAGATCTTGAAGCTTTACATGAAGGTCGAATAAATGATTTCTTACTCAGAAAAGAATCCCTGCGTCCGGCAGATATGACAAATGCAGCCACAAATACGGCCAAACACAATACTTCTTCTCTGGCAGATCTTATCCATAATTTCGCATCCAAAAGAATAATCTTCGTCTCACGCCTCGAACAACTCAGTGATGAAATACATGAAGTGAAGTCACTTCACCCGAGACTGAAGGTATTAATGCGACCTGTCGATATAGCCTACTTTACTTCAGAACACGACGACCATCACTTAACATCTATCAGAGAATTAATGAAATAATCGGAATTAATTGCCGCAAATTGCGCCAATTAACGCAAATTAAATTCCACCCTGATTTTTATCTCCCGTTGCCTACATTTGGCTTATAAAATTTCAGCATTAAATTAAAAACTTAGATTATTCTCATGGCCTCAAAACGACCAGAATGTGATATCACAAAGACTCAGACTATTATCGATCTACTGGCTGTTCCTTCGGATCATCGTGATGAAACATGGAATCAAAATTTTCTGACCCATGTGCAGACCGCAAGCTTTGCCTGCACAGATCCGCAAATTGTGGAAGGCCCTGACGGTTTTCCCTATTTCGGCCTCAACATACCTGAACCCGGAAAACCTTTTACGTCCTATTGTATAAAAAATATAGCTGAAGATTTTCTTCTTGACAATGGCTATGGTGTAGTGATCAATCCAAAAGAGAATGCAGCTGATTGGGTTCTTTCATATGGCGATATCGTCAATCTTCAGATTAATAACATGTTTTATTCACCGGTCGAAAATGGTCCGATTGAACCTGAAGTGACGATATCTAAGAATGAACAAGTTTTAATAGCTCAACCCTCTGAATCATACCTGCCTGCAAAAGCACGAATCGTTCTCAGGAAATATTTACAATACTTTGGTGTAGCCCAACCTAAAATCATGCTGATCTCCAGAACAATCGAAGGCAAGATCGTACAGGAATTGGCCATCAATATTTTCAAAGAAGAAGTTGGGCATCCTGAAAAACTAAGCGACTTTATGCGGCAACTGGGATGGTTTTTGCCCAGACATTATATTCTTATGCTGGTGCCTAAAAACTCTGAGCTGGCAACACATTTTGAGGATTTGTAGCTAAGTCCACCAGGAATGTTTCTGAATAAGCCCTGTAAAATGCTCAAAATCAATCATTTAATATTTTCCTAAAATACAATTATGTTTTCCTAAAATACAATTATGTTTTCCTAAAACATAATTATGTTTTCCTAAAACATAATTGTGTTTTCCTAAAATACAATTGTGTTTTCCTAAAACATTATCCTAGTTTTACTTTATCCTTAACTATTTGCATTAAACTCTTTATTTCCCTCTAATGTCAAATTCGTCGATCAAAACTCCCGATCAAAAATTAAGAGTTTTCATAAGCTCTACGATAAATGAGCTCGCCGAAGAAAGAAGAATTGCCAGAGAAGCTATCTCAAGACTTTCACTAATTCCAGTCCTTTTTGAAATGGGAGCCAGACCTTATGCACCGAGAGATCTTTACCAGGCATACCTTGATCAAAGCCAGATTTTCGTCGGCATCTATTGGAAAAGCTACGGTTGGATTGCACCTGATATGGAAATTTCTGGACTCGAAGATGAATATCGTCTGTCCAGAAATAAGCCAAGTCTGATCTACATCAAAAGAACAAATGAGCCACGTGATCCTGCTCTTGAAAAATTAATCCGGGAGATGGAATCCACCGGCTCCGTCAGCTACCAGAAATTCTCTGCACCAGAAGAACTGAGTGAATTCCTCCTCAATGATCTTGCCGTCCTGCTCTCGGAAAGTTTTGAAAACCAAAATACAAACCGACAAATCACAAACAGCCTGAATAGTCATCTCCCTGTGATCCGCCAGAATCTGATCGGCAGAGAAGAGGAAATAAAATTACTTTCCGAATTAATCGAAAAACAATCCGGCCTGGTGACGATCACAGGTCCCGGAGGCACAGGCAAAACAAGTCTTGCCTTAATGGCCGGGAAAAATCTGGAACGTAAATTTCGTGATGGTGCTCATTTCATTGAATTTGCTTCCGTCACGGATCCTGAATTAATCCCGGCAACAATCGCCCGCACAATAGGTCTATTTGACAGCGGTAAACAAGCGATCGAAGAAACATTAATTGAAAATCTGCGTGATAAAAATGCGCTGCTCATATTTGACAATCTCGAACAGCTATTGAAAGACACCAAATTTATATTTGATATTCTTAATCACTGTCCAAACATAACCATTCTCGCGACAAGCCGCTCTCCATTGCATCTTCGATACGAACAGGTTTTCCCTTTGCTTCCTTTACAAATTCCGCAAGCTGGAGAAAAGATAGCACTGGCAGATGCAATTACATTTCCATCCGTAAAATTATTTATTGATCGCGCTCAAAAAATAAATCCCGCTCTGGCACTCAATGAAGTAAATGTGAGCGCCATCACACGTATATGTGAAAGACTTGATGGCCTTCCACTTGCTATTGAACTAGCCGCAGCCCGAAGTCGACTTTTTTCACCCCCGCAATTGCTTGATCGGATGGGCAATTCATTAAATCTATTAAATCAAGGCGCACGCGACCTTCCCGCGCGACAAAAAACATTGTATGCTACCATTGACTGGAGTTATAATCTTCTCGATCCGGATGCGCAGGTTTATTTTAGAAGACTCTCCGTATTCATCAACGGCTGGACGACATCAGCGGCAAATGCAGTATGCAAAACAAATAATGATGTTGACGCCATGGATTTCATGGAACAATTGCTGGACTTCGGCCTGATAAGAATGCAAATTCCATCAGGAGATCCACTAGCTGAGCTCAGATTTGAAATGCTGCAGACTGTAAAAGAGTTTGCGACAATGAAATTGCAGGAGAATTTGGAGAAAGTGCAAATCGATAAAAATCACCTTTCCTACTATTGTCAATATGTCACCGGACTCGCACCTAAAGTATGGACATCAGATGCTGCTCCATGGCTTGATGCATTTGAAAGAGATCACCAGAATATTACACAGGCATTCAATACTGCAGTAGAAAAAAAGGACAATGCGTCTATCTGGATGATCATAGCTTCATTAGGACCACTCTGGATTTACAGAGGCCATATCAGTGAAGCCGTGGACTGGATCGGACGATCAGGCATGACCATTCCGTTGGTGATTGAAAAGGCCAATTCGGGTGAGATTAATATTCATTCTTGTGGTGTGGCCTTGTTATCCACAGGAGCTATGTATTACTATGCGGGGAAATATCCACTGGCCATTGATTATCTGAAAGCGAGCACTTCCTTGCTTGAAAAAACAGATGATACGGATAAGCTGGCGTGGTCCATTTTATATACCGGGCTTACCGGGCTTAGCCTTGGAGATTTTAGCGCTGTCGCATTGATAAAAGAAGGCATTCGAATCGGAAAAGAATCCAATGACATGCTTTGTTATATCAGCAGCCAGGCTTTCTACACCGAAGTCTTAATGGCCCAGGACTTACTGACAGAAGCGCTCACACTGATAGACGAGGTGGAAGCGCTTGCTGAACGTACAGGTGGTGGAATGGGTATGGCCATTGCTCAGTTTCAAAAATCTAACCTGCTATACAATACCTGTGATTTCGAGAAAGCCGCAGAAGGATATGAACGGACCATTCAACTATTTATAAAAATGAATTTTCATTCGACTATGGGATGGGCATGTATCTCCTTTGGAAATTGTCTCACGATGTTGCACCGTTATGAGGAAGCACTTGAAAAATTAACAAAGGGATTAACTCTGGGACGGGAATCCGGCGACAAAGGAATGATCATCCTTGCCTTGACCACGATTGCGGCCAACTTTGCAGCTCAGGGCCAAAAAACAAAAGCAGTAATGATCATGCAAGCTATCGATCATCTTTCGGATGTATATCCGGGTTTCAATGGATGGGGTGCTAACAGGAAATCTGCGGAGCATATCCAGGAGATATTCAAAAATGCGAATATCCTGAATGATATCATGGACAAATCGGGTAAAATAATTTCGCTGGACGAAGCGATAGCGATTGCCTTTTCATAATGAATAAATGTTATGCTTGTCATCAGATACAATTTTAGAATAAAGAAATTATATAGATCTCATTTCAATTTCACCTCTTAAATTCATGTATTGACAAATGAACCATTGTAAAAATTGTGGTCATCCGGTCAAAGATTTGTATTGCGGCCATTGCGGCCAAAAAGCAATTTTGGGCCGGATCACGTTTGCATATATTTGGGGCGAGCTGTTCCATTTTTTTACCCATATCGAACATGGGTTTATTTTCACCTCAGTGAAACTGTTGACAACGCCTGGGAAAACAGTCGCAACATTTATTGAGGGGAAGAGAAAAAGCTATCAATCCCCTATCTCATACTTCCTGGTCTGGACGACCATCTTTATAGTATTCCTTTATTGGATGGAAAAAACTTTTGGTGAAAATACAGTCATCGATTACAAAAATTACTGGGGGCCGTCCGGAACTACAAATCTGGCTATAAGTCATCTCAGCATCGTACTGACGATCCTCATTCCTTTCCAGGCGTTGTATTTATATCTACTTTTCACCAGGATAAAATATAACTACTTCGAAACGCTGGTGGCCGCTATCTACCTTGTAGGGACAGTGATTCAATTACAATTTATGTTCGCTCTTGTGGCATTGATTATGTATGGATTAAATCATTCATCCACTGATCTCAGAATATCAGACATCCTGAAATTTGGGTTCTTTATCTGGTTCTGCATTGATTTTATTAAATTATTTGCTGTCAGGAGCAAATTTGTACGGGTTTTGGGATTTGTCTTACTTGCCGGAGCAACATTTACATTGTGGCGGATATTCGGCGTGCCTGTATTGGTCAATTTATTATTCGAGCATAATTAGTTATTTCACCATGTCATTAGTATCATATCCTAAAATCTATTTATACAGGCGAGTTGTTCAGGCTAAGATGTTCATGGATGAACATTATCATGAGGATATCAATCTTTCCGGTATTGCAGATGAAGCCTTTTTCTCAAAATTTCATTTTACCCGATTATTCAAATCAATCTATGGCAGGACACCTCACCAATACCTTACTTCCGTCCGGATCGATCAGGCAAAGCATCTTCTGCAAATCAACAAGTCTGTTGCTGACGTGTGCTATGAAGTCGGATTCGGAAGTGTGAGTTCATTTTCAGGCTTGTTCAGTAAGATTGTAGGTCAATCTCCTTCAGTATTTCAATTAAAACACCAACAACGATTACAGGCTGTAGCGGAAATGCCATTAAACTTTATTCCAAATTGTTTTGCAGAAAAAAAAGGCTGGATAAAAAATAGCAATTTTCAAGACGCATGAGTTCTTTGATATCCTGAGTTTTGTGTCTTCATCAAAAAAATTAACTATGATCAGTAAAATGAACCATGTCAGCATTTTTGTCCTCGACCAGGACAGTGCATTTAACTTCTATGTCAACACACTTGGATTTAATGTACATACGGATGCCGCTATGGGTCCCGGGATGCGTTGGCTCACTGTCACCCCACCCGAGCAACCCGATCTTGAAATTTCTTTAATGGCGATCGACGAAGGAATGATGTTCGATAAAGAAGCTGCCGAACAAATGAGAGGGCTGGTGCGGAAAGGCACTTTCGGGTTTGGTGTATTTGAATGCAACGATCTGCTGGCCACTTATGAGGAGTTAAAAGCGAAAGGTGTTGAGTTTACAAAAGCCCCAAAGAAAGAATTTTATGGCTTTGAAGCCTTATTCAAAGATGATTCCGGCAATTGGTTTTCACTGGGTGAAAAAGAAAAATGATTCGCAAAACCGAGTTTTTTGAAGACACTCAGACGTAGGCGCCGCCTACGCCTGACAATTTAAATTTATATAAAATATTGACAGGGTTAATATTTTATGTAACTACTACTTTTAGCTCATTGCCTATTGTTAATTGCCAATTGCTCATTGCCTATTGTCATCCCTTTAAACTTCATTAACAAGGTGATCAATACTATGCCCATATCAGTCTTACGTTAAGTCTGCACTACAGTCTATTGACTCTACGTAATCAGAACAATTGTGAATCGAATCTTCAGCATATTTCTCTTAGTTTATTATGCAGTCGGCACGCTCTGCCTTCCGATGGGAGACTTTTCGAGTTTACAGGATGTGCCGGGTATGTACCGCTATTGCAAATCCACCGAACAACCGGGAATGAGCATTTTCGGCTTTGTCACAGGGCATCTACTCAATATTGATGGAATGTCTGACGTAAGGGATCATCACGATACACAAAAAGCACATACAACCCCGCCCAAACATCATCAGCATGTCAAGGTTTTTGGCGTACTAACTCTTGCTGTACACCCCACTCCAAAACCTTCTATTCAGGTGATACAAACTGAAAACATCACTGATGAATTCTATTTATCAGACTATGTAACTGATATTTTCCATCCACCAACCGTTTAATGGTTCTTTTTCCTTTTACCTGATACCGAGTATCGGGTTGTCATTTCTTTTTAACCATTAAACTCAATAAATCATGAAAAATAAATTCTTCATGCTTATCTGTGCTACATTACTGTGTGGTGCTGTAAGCGCTCAAAAAATCACATTGGATAAAGTTCCTGCTCCTGTTGCATCCGCCTTCAAATCCAAATATCCTGCCGTGACACACGCCAACTGGATGATGGAAAATGGTGGAAAGAACTATGCGGCTGAATTTATGGTCAATACCTCCCGACAGACAGCATCATTCAACCCTGCAGGAGGCTGGTTAAAAACCGACACTTCAATCAAAACCACTGAGATTCCTGCTCCTGTAAAAGAGACGATCACTAAACAATTTACAGGCTATACAATCGGATCAGCCAGCAAAATGGAAAATGCTGATCATGGAACCGGTTTTGATGTAGAACTTGCGAAAGGAAAAGACATCGTTGATGTAACTCTTTCCGCAAAAGGTGTGGTGATGAGCCAGGAACCCCGTCAGGCTGATCCTGTGAAAACAAATTAAGTATCCTTTTCAGTTACATGTTAGTTTGAACAGTGAAGGAGCCTTGCGCTCCTTCACTGTTTTATCACAGCTTAAGCAGATTTCGCAGACGTATCATCACTCCAGATCCCTCAGATTGCAGAGAGGCAATTTTATCACAGATTATTCAGACTTCGCAGAAACATTTTGCACAAAATAAATCACAGTACATTAAAATTTTATTTCATCTAAATAAAATTTGTAAAAACGAGGTTTACTTGTTTCTGCGCCATTAGCGTTTAAAATATTTACCTTAGATATTAACTGAACCACGACATCCCTATAAGTGTTTAGTATAATTCAATTAATAGGTAAATGGAATTTATTGATTATTATAAAATACTCGGCCTGGATAAGAAAGCAACAGAGGCCGATGTCAAAAAAGCCTACCGCAAGCTGGCCCGAAAACATCATCCGGATCTGAATCCGAAGGATCCTTCAGCCAAACAGAAGTTTCAGCAAATCAATGAAGCTAATGAGGTGCTCAGCGATCCCGCGAAAAGAGTCAAATACGATAAATACGGTAAGGACTGGATGCACGCTGAAGAATTCGAAAAACAACGCCAACAACAAGAGCAATATCAGAAACAATACGGGCAAAGCGGAGGTCGTCAGCGGACTAGTGGATCTTTTGAAGAAAATGATTTTTCAGATTTTTTTGAATCCATGTTCGGAGGAGGAGGCTTTAGTGGGCGCCAGGAATCCGGGGGGAGAACTTCAGATCCATTTAACAGAAGAAGTAGCAGCCAGTCTAAATACAGAGGCCAGGATTTCAACGCAGAAGTTCAACTCACTTTAAGAGATGTCTTTACAACACAGAAACAGACTCTTTCCGTAAATGGCAAAAATATCCGCATCACCATTCCTGCCGGCATTGAAAACGGACAGACAATCAAGATCACTGGTCATGGTGGACCGGGAGCCAATGGCGGACCGAACGGTGATCTGTATATAACATTTTCAATCACGAATGACACCTCATTCAAAAGAGAGGGATCAGATCTTTACACTGAAGCGAATCTGGATATTTATGTCGCCATTCTCGGCGGCGAAATGACCATTGATACTTTTAACGGAAAAGCAAAGCTCAAGATCAAACCCGGGACACAAAACGAAACAAAAGTCAAGCTGAAAGGAAAAGGATTCCCGGTATATAAAAAAGAAGGCGAGTTTGGTGATTTATATTTGACCTATAAAATAAAAGTCCCAACTAATCTGACGACCAAAGAAATAGAATTGTTCAGTCAATTATCCAAACTGAGAAAAGATGGCCACTAAAAATATCATATCCGTCGACCAGTTCTGTCAACACTATGGAATTGATGTCTCTTTTATTAATTCTTTGATCGATCATGGGCTGACGGAGATCACCATCGTCGAAAACTCTCCATACATCCCGGTGAAGCAAATCAAAGACATCGAACGGATGATGCGGATGCATTATGATCTTGAAATCAATATGGAGGGCATTGAAGCCATTTCGCATCTTCTTGAACGGATGAACTTACTTCAGAAAGAATTGAATGTTTTCAAAAACAGGCTGTTGTTTTACGAATCAGATCAATCCTGAGTTTCCATTTTACGGATCAACCAGCTTTTCTTCAGTTTCAGCGCGATTAGTGTCTGCGTGAAAACTTTCCTGTTAAATTTCTGTCTAGTTTGGATCTATAATAATCAACCATGGAGAAATTTGATGTAGTCGTGATCGGGTCGGGCCCTGCCGGTGCTACTACAGCAAGGTATGCTGCTTCGAATGGTTTGAATGTATTGATGCTTGACAAACGCCAGGAGCTCGGTGCACCTGTCCAATGTTCAGGCGCTGTAAGCCATCATGCTCTCGTTGACAATACCATTCCCATCAGCGAAGAATTTATTGAAGCCTCCATCTATGGATTCGATATTTACAATCAGGAAGGAAATAATTGTAAAATAGATTACCGGACCATCAAACCAGATGTCTATGGACAAGACAATGGCAAAACACCTCTCGGATATGTAGTATTCCGGCGGCGTTTCGATCGGTATCTGATGACGCTTGCAGAAAAAGCTGGTACCCGGGTTTTGTTGAAAGCTGAAGCCAAAGGATTTGAAAAATTAAATGACGATGTGATCGTACACTTCAAACATTTCAATGAAAATATAAGTGTGTCGACCAAGGTCATCGTAGGTGCTGATGGATTGCAATCTCTTGTTGGAAAATGGGCAGGATTAAAAACGCATTTGAATTTTAATGAATTGGCGAGTTGTCTTCAGTTTGTAGTCGATGGAGTGCCTGTTGATGGTTTGCTGGAAATTATAACGGGGCACGAATGGGCGCCGGGAGGATATGCATGGGTATTTCCAAAAGGTCATGGCTATGCAGAAATCGGTCTCGGTGTGATCGCTTCGATGACTAAGCATAATGCACAATGGCATCTTGATCACTTTATGAAAAATTCCTTTTTCAAAGAACGATTTCGTGATGCAAAGATCCTTGAAGTTCAGGGTGGTGGTGTTCCACTTTCTCATCCGCTTAAAACACAGTTTGCAGACAACATGATCCTTGTCGGTGATGCAGCCAGGCATGTCAATCCCATCACCGGAGGCGGCATACATACCGCATTGAGTGCCGGAAAAATCGCCGGTGAATTCCTTGGAGAATTTATTAAATCAGGTCAAAAAGCCAGTGCTGAAAATCTAAGTGCGCATCAGGATAAATGGATGAATGTCATGGGAAAGAAAATGTGGGAACTCTACGAAATCAAGTCCCGCATATTTAAAACTGATAATATTGAAGAAAGAAATTCAGCTCTGTTCAACACCATGTCCGAATATTTCAGTCCCAATTCACCATTTAAAAAAATATAAAAATGGGAAAAAGTGAAGCTGTACTTTTTTCCATTTCGTGGAATGCCTGTATTCAGTGCGGGGTTTGCATTGCTATCTGTCCTCAGGAACTACCTTTTGTCAGTGATTTCGATACTATAGCTGTACATACACCTTGTGCTATTGCATGTATGATCTGCGAGACGATTTGTCCGGTGTCAGCGATTACGAGTGTACTTCGATCAGCTTAACTCATCCTTGTGCTACAGCTCAGCAACCGAGAGTGAGAGAAGTGAGACAGTGAGAGAAGTGAGAGAAGTGAGAGAGTGAGATACGAATTATGAATTCTGATTTTGGTTAATAATCTGAGGACTAGTTATATTGATCATGACCAATCATAACAATCATGATAATCTGCGTTCAAAATATTGAGTATGATGGTATCTGAAATAAAAGAAGGAAATAATAATTGAGCCAGAAATGATTAGCACCATCAGAAACTTTCTTTTATTCTCCAGGCTGCATACCGTCATTGGTACGCTGATCAGTATATTTTCTTTGTATTTGATTGCTCTTTCTAGTCATCATGATGTGCAGGGAACTATACACTATTTACTGCTCACCTGGATAGCATGTCTTGGAGCCAATATCTACATTGTCGGACTGAACCAATTGACAGATATTGAGATTGATAAACTAAACAAGCCGTATTTGCCTCTCGCTTCAGGGGCATATACAAAAAGTTTGGCCCGGCGCATCATTGGGATCGCACTACTGATTTCTGTCAGTCTCGGTATTTATTGCGGCGGTTTTTTGCTGGTCACTATTATAGTCAGTCTGTTTTTGGGAACAATTTATTCACTGCCTCCATTCCGTTTAAAAAGATTTTATTTCTGGGCAGCTTTTTGCATCATTGCAGTTCGCGGATTGATCGTCAATTTTGGTTTATTCCTGCATTTCAATTCTGTGATTAACCACAGCACTGATATTCCTGCGACTATCTGGATGTTGGCTGGGACCATTTTTGTTTTTAGCCTTGTCATTGCATGGTTCAAGGACATACCGGATATCAAAGGTGATCAAAACCATAAGATCAATACGCTCTCGATAAAGCTGGGTGCCAAAAAAGTTTTTTTATTAGGAAATCTTATCCTTCTTACACTTTACGCGGCCATTGTTGCCCTGGTGATCCGGAGATCCGAATATGGCAATTCAATTCTCCTCAGTATTTCGCACAGTCTATTCATCATCATACTCCTTATCGTTGCCTCGAGAGTCAATCCTTCCGATAAACGTTCGGTCAGCAGGTACTATCAGTTTGTATGGCTATTGTTCTTTATGGAATATATCATCTTTGCCATCAGCGCCTGGTCATAGTGGATTCGCAAGAATCCTCTTAAATTAGCTTTCTAAACTCATCTACTATGAAAAATATACTCTTCATACTCATTTTGGGCTCTTGCCTTTTAGCATCTGGTTGTAATAAAGGACAATCACAAGGTTCCGCCTCAATTCTGGCCCCTTCCGATTTTTCGGAGAAAATAAAACAAACACCTGAAGCTCCGATCGTTGATGTCCGGACTCCGGAGGAATACGCAGAAGGCCATATCGCCAATGCTAAGAATATAAACTGGAATGGAACTGATTTTGAAGCCCAAATCAACCAGCTTGATAAATCGAAACCTGTCTACGTCTATTGCCAAAAAGGAGTCAGAAGCGCTGAAGCAGCCACCAAAATGCGTTCCATCGGCTTCAAAGATGTATATGAACTTAAAGGCGGCCTTTCGAATTGGGAAACAGCAAAATTACCGCTAACAACAAATACAACTCCTCACTAGTGAATGATGAACATGGAATACAGAAGGAAATTCGGAATAAGGAATAATGATCAAGGAATTTAGAAGTTGAACTAAGAAATGGTGAATTACAAAGTTTATAATTCGTCGTTTTTGATTTTACTTTTGTGTTTCAAATTCTATGTTCCTTATTTATCATTTCTTTCCATATTCCATATTCGGAATTAAAAAGAGATAGGAGTTGAACGTCATTCAGAATACATTCTTCCAAACAAACCTTCTCTCCTATCTCCACGCTTTCTAAAAAAATACCTTTTGATCTTTGAAGTAAGAATTTTAAATCAGTAAGTTTTTAACTTGTCATTTTAAATTCTAAATTCTTCTTTTCAATTCAAAATTCTCTATTCACGATTCTCTTCTTTATTCAACATTCAATGTTCTTATTATTCCCTTAGCACGGAGAACGTTCCTGTAAATGGATATTCAACATTTCCATTGTTCGGTCCTGTAGTCACTATGCCACTAACATTACCAAGTATATAATCTCCTGGACCTCCATAGTATGTGACTTCTATGGTCAGCACTGCATCAGACCGATATACATATGTGTTTGTGCCGGGCAATTCAAAAGCCATCTCACAAGCTTGTGTCGTATATGTACCGGGAGCCGTAGCATCAAAACCAGCATAGAAATATTTGAAGCCGGTCTGTGTACTATCAGAGGCATTGATAGTATTGTGTATCGTCTGAATGCTTACAGTCGGCAATAAAAATACAACGTGATCAGCATATCCGGTTACTTCAACATCGATGAATTCATTGATCGCCTCACAAACCGTAATTGTACCTGCATTGATGACAGGAGCGTATGCAAATGTTAGTGGGAGACTTTGTTTGACAGCCGCTACATCCAAGGCGGTAACTGTAGCATCACTTTCATTACAATTTATCACTGTCAGATCAAACGTACCTGTCGTTGCGTCTGTGGCTGTAAAATAGTTTACATCGTTGACTCGGATTTTAGTATAACCGTTAGTAACAGGTTCCCCATCACAATTGACTGCAGTACCATTGATATTAGTCAGAGCAAGAGTACTCGAAGGTATGGTATATGGCCCTGTCATCGTTGAATCTGAAAATGGACCTATTTGTTGTGAAAAGATTGTCTCTCCGCAAGGTGAGAAAACCTCCATGAGTAATAACTCATCAGCAGCTACCAACCCACAGACTATACCGGCTTCATTCGTAAACGCACATTTCGTGGTGGCGAGACTAATGATCGAAATACAGACCGGGACTGAACTTGCAGGACTTCCATCTTCATACAAAAATGTTGCTCCCCATTTAACAGCCGGGAACCATGCATCATAATTCCAATAACTAAAGTGTCCGACTTGTGCAACATATGTATTGCCTTCTAACGTAGCCTGGCCTTGTTCTTTCCAGTAGCCGGTCGATTCATCAAAATACCACATAGGTATAGTTGAGGGTGCATTACTTATCATTGTTGCAGGAATACTCATTCTGATTTCTACTTTGGATCCGCTTTTGACCTGCAATAAATCACCTGTTAAAGATCTCATCTCAACTGCGACCATACCCATACTGGCGAGACTGCCCCGGTCTCCGTTTTCTTTATCACCTACAAGATCACCCGGCATTTTATACGACAAGTTCGGATCACCCGCATGCAAAGGTTGAGCAGAAATCGATACAGTTCCATTGTATTCATTTCCATTTCGATCCACTATTGCATTTTCCGGAAATTCTAATGTAGTACCATCTGTAAGATTTACTATTCCTCCATTCGCTGATTGCATTGAACCAATCGCATTGAATGGAAGTAAAATAATCTTTACCAATTCAGTGTGATTGACCATCGGATAAAATCGTCTTGACCCATGAAAAAATCCGGATTTAACTGCTGTCACATAGGTGGATTTCTCCATCGTTACATCTTTGAGGTATACTACCCCATCTCCATTCGTGTAGGCCACTTCATTGCCAATACTTATCTCAACCCCTTCCTGTGGTAAACCATTCACATCCCTGACTTCTACAAATGCTGATGAATTGAATTTAACAGCATTTGGATCCGGAACGAATGTCTCTGTATCCTTGCATCTCACGATAACAAGGGCCATCATCATAAATAATAAAATTCTTGTTGCCATTTCTTTACTTTTTCTTGTTTGTAGAGTAGAGATGCCAAAAAGAACGAAAACGCTGTCTGATCAAATTTTTTTTGCTCAGACAGGGGCAAGCCCTGTCAATACTATTCACTATTCACAATTGACTATTCACTAAAAGGATGTGCTCTGTAGTCCTTACCTTAGCCTCCGCCTTAGCTTTAGCCTTTTACGCCAATGTCCGCATTCAGTGATAAAATAAATTCCGACAAGCCTACCCTCGTTGATTTTCACGCAGTCTGGTGCGGTCCGTGCAAAATGCAGGAACCCATATTGAAATCGGCACATAAAAAGTTCGCTGATAAAGTTTCATTTTTGAAAGTAGATATTGACAAAAATCCAAATGCTGCTGCTGCTTATCAGATCAGAGGTGTTCCGACATTAATTCTGTTTAAAAAGGGAGAAATAAAATGGCGCCATTCAGGCGTGGTGAGTGAGCAAGTCCTTTCACAAGAGTTAACCCGGTATAGTTAATATGTACAAATTAAAATTTACATTTCTCCTCATTCTGTTGACAAATGTTTCAATACTATTGTCCCAGAATTTTTCTGACAATGTCAAACCGTTTATCGCCATCAAAGAAACGGTCTTTGCTATCACAAATGTTACTGTTGTAGATGGTACAGGTGGTGCGCCGCAAAACAACATGACCGTCATGGTTAAAAATGGAAAGATCTCCTATGTGGGTCCTTCAGATAAGATTTCAATTGCAAAGGGAACGTTCACGATCGATGGCGCCGGGCAGACACTGATCCCCGGTTTCGTGATGCTACACGAACATATGTTTTACACAAAGCCATTCGAAGATGAATTCAACATCGTCAATATGACGAATACATTTCCACGTATGTACCTCGCCGGAGGCGCGACGTCTATCCGTACAGGTGGAAGCGTATCCCCATTCACAGATTTAAATATCAATAAGCTTATCAAAGAAGGCAAAATGATAGGTCCAAAAATGGATGTCACCGGACCTTTCATTGAAAGAGAAAATAATTTCAGTATCCCCCAACTTCCTATCCTGCCCGCTGGTCAGGCACCGGGACCAATGGTTGATTACTGGGCAAACCTGGGCTGCACTTCTTTCAAAGCCTATATGAACCTATCAAGAGAAGATTTGAAAGAAACACTTGAACATGCGCATGCAAGAGGAATGAAAGTGACGGGTCACCTGTGTTCAATAAGTTATCACGAGGCTGCAGAATTAGGTATTGATGATCTTGAACATGGGTTTATGGTTTGCAGTGATTTTAATAAAGATCGCACCGAAGATCATTGTGATTACAGGAAGGCTTGGTCTGGGCTCATGGCTTTGGATAAGGATGCTCCTGCTATGGACAGCCTCATGAAATTTCTGATAAAAAAAGATGTTGCAGTGACCACGACACTTCCTGTTTTTGCACCTCTGAAAAATTATGAATTAATTCCGGGTGGAGGCGAACAGGCTCTTCATCCCGATATTTTGGAAGAAGTCAAAAAATATTCCGCCGGAGATGCCAAAAGTGATTCAATCGACAATATCATGTTTACGAAAGAATTATACTGGATCAAAAAGTTTTTTCACTTGGGTGGAAAATTGGTCGTTGGAACAGATCCAACGGGATCAGGAAGAACGATAGCAGGATATGCTAATATATGGACACTTGAAACACTGATTAAATCGGGTTTTACGACTTCAGAAGCCGTAATGCTATGTAGCCTTAAAGGTGCTGAATACCTGAGAAAACAATTTGATACCGGCAGTATCGAAAAAGGCAAAGCTGCTGATTTAATTCTGATGGATGGAAATCTGACTATAGACCCCGGGAGTATCCGGCACATCCGATATGTGTTCAAGGATGGAATCGGCTATGATTCGAAAGCCATATTTGATTCTGTGAAAGGAAAAGTGGGACTATATTAAAAATAAAATATCTTGTCAAAATTAATGACACAGATCATCACCATGACAGGACACCTTATTCAATCAATAAATTTTAAACAACCAAGTCTTTAACATGAAAGAAAATCTATTTTATATGTTTTGCATTGGCATTTTTATCATGGCCTGTAATAGCAAATCCACAGATCCATCAAAAAATGATGCCAAAGAAACTCCTGCTGAAGAAGTCAAAACTGACAAACCTGCCAGCCAGGGCAAGGAAGCTGAATGTTACAGATATTTCGGCAATAAAGACTCCATATATCTTCAACTCAGTGAAGTCTATGGAATGATGACAGGAATGTTACTCATCAAAAACTACCAGAAGGATCAAAACCTGGGCACACTGCAGGGCAAAATGATGGGTGACATGCTTCTGGCAGAATATACATTTAAGTCCGAAGGCAAGATGTCAGTACGCCAGGTCGCGTTCAGGAAAAAAGGTGATGCCTACATCGAAGGATTTGGAGATGTACAGGATGTCAACGGCAAGACAATCTTTAAAGACCCAAAGACATTGAAATTTGATGAATCAAGAGTCTTCAGTAAAGTACCATGCAAAAATTGATACCCATGTCAAAGAAAATATTATCCATATCTATTCAAAGTATACTATCCGTGTTTCTGATATTCTCCATGGTGAGCTGTGGACAAAAATCAACCGTACTTTCTGTAAAAGAAAATGAGGCAATTATTGACACCATCAGGCATACATTGACCCTCTACTATGAGGATATCAAAAAAGATGGTTTAACTGCTGAGTTCAAATACCTTGATCACTCTGCTGAATTTTATTGGGCACCCCCGGGCTTTAATGCTCCGATCTCATACGATCAGGTAGAAAAGGGAGTGATGCAAAATGCAGCAAAATTCAAGTCTGTAGAGAATTCCTGGCTTAGTCTCCGGATAGATCCATTGACTCCTGAACTTGCGTCATATACCGGCACTATCCACTCTATAGCCACGGATACTACCGGGCAGATAGGTGACTATAAGCTTATCGAGACCGGCCTCATGATTAAACGGAATGATGGTTGGAAATTATTTCGGGGACAGACATCTGTTTTACCCTAAAAATATCCTGAGCCTTACTATCACAGAATAATTATGCACTAAAGCTGTAGGTTAGAGATTCAATAATAAAAACCCTAACATCGCCGCCAGGAATATAAGGCCATAGCCGATATAAATATATTTGCGAAATTCCGGACTTCCATTCCAAAGGGCAATCACGATTTTCACTATAGTGTTGCTGATTGTGGCCACAAGAATTGCGTTCTGAGCAGTCAGCATTGAAATGGACACATTAGCAAGTTTCAATACAGAGATTGTGATAGCATCCACTTCTGATAATCCCGCGATGCCACTGGAAATATAGATTCCCTTTTCGCCAAAATATTCATTGGCATAGGCGACAATAAATAATACGGCGACAAATAATAATCCAAAAAATAAGGCGGTGACTAAGTTCAATGGTTTTCCTAAAGGTATTCCCGCTTCAACTTTCGGTTTCCTTTTATCCAAAAAATAAAAATATAAAGTCACACTTATTGTCGTGAGAAACAAAACGCCAAAGGGTATAATTAATCCGGGAGCCAGTGATTCGTTAAAAATAAAAACCCATATCATCACCCGAATGACCATTATCGTAGAGGCCGCAAAAATAGCTGTTGCGCAACTTGATGATAATACGGGTTGCTCTTTGCTTTTCTTCGAAAATACCCAGGTCACCATTGTACTCGATACCAGTCCGCCGATGATACCGGTCAGTAATATTCCTCTCCCCGCTCCAAAAATGCGCATCAATACATAGCCAAGAAAACCCAGACCGGAAATCAGAATAATGACCCAACCTATATCATGGGGATTGAAAATATTAAAAGGGCCATATGTCGCATCAGGCAGAAAAGGAAATATCAACAAAGCAATAACAACGAAGCGAATGAAAGCAAACAATTCTTCATTAGTTATTTTTCCAATTAAAAATTGCAGTCTGGGTTTAGAAGATAACAACACGACCACGATGACCATGATCATCAGGCTCAATTCGACATACCCAAGAAAAGTCAAACCACCCAAAAGCACAGCGAGAATGGCTGTCACCTCAGATGTTCCTCCTATCTCTCCTCTCGTGGCTGTAATCCAGTATGAAATCCCGATTAAAATAATAGCTCCAAAAAGTACAACGCTGAAAATCCATGGGGAAATTAAAAAACTCAATCCTGCTCCTATAAAACCTACAAGGGTCAAAATGATAAACGTGCGAATACCTGCGAAAATACTTTCCTTACTGATGATCGCCTCATGTTCTCTTTCAAGACCGATCAACAATCCTATACCTGTCGCCACAAGGAGCCTGATGATAAATTCCATTTGGGTCAGATGAAATTGGGGCGTATCTATGATATATGATTCCATCTTTCTTAGGTATTCTTTTCTTTTGATACTTCAACTACAGGAGATAAATCGTAAGGCAATAGTTGTACCACTGTTAAGGTAAGTAAACAATACTAAATAGCCTTAGGGAATATAAATCTTAATCACTCTGGAATTCCTTTTAAAGGAAAAAATAATTATCCCAACCATTTCTCATTCGAAATGTTTCCATATTGATATAGTCATTCGAAATAATATGCCGTCACGATAATAAGCTTCAGTCGATGGTAAAGACATCAATAAAAAGAAATTAAATCACCATTTGAATGCCAACAATGTCAACATCTTCACATAAGGGTCTCACGGGAACAGAAGTAAATGCAAGTCGACAGCAGCATGGCTCTAATATTGCCCAAATGGTCAAGCCTCATGTACTGCTGCATACACTAAAAGAAATAGTGTTGCAGCCCATGATACTGTTGCTCATCTGTGCAGCTTCGGTATATTTTATTTTAGGCCAGTCGAAGGAGGCCTTCATCATGTTGTTTGCCATTGCCATCGTCACCGGCATCTCTATATACCAGGAAAATAAGAGCCGCAGTGCTATCAATGCTTTGCGAAAATTATCATCCCCCCAGGCCAAAGTGATACGTGATGGCCAAAAAATCACTATACCGACAGGCGAAATTGTCATTGATGACCTGATCGTCATTGAGGATGGTAATGTAGTACCAGCTGACGCTGAAATCATCGAAGCTCATGACTTTACTGTCAATGAAGGCATTCTGACTGGTGAGTCCCTGCCCGTTTTTAAAAACCAGACACCTCCTGAAAACATTATTTTCCAGGGAACAATGGTCATGACCGGATCCGGCATCGCAAAAGTCACCGCCATTGGTTCACAGACATCCTTTGGTAAAATTGGTCAATCTCTCCAGGAGATCGAAATAACGAAGACACCCTTACAGATCCAGATTGAAAATTTTGTAACCAAAATGGCATGGACAGGAGCAGGCGCGTTTTTACTTGTCTGGGGGGTTAATTATTACCTGTCAAAAGACCTACTGCATGGCTTATTACATGGACTGACGATGGCGATGTCAGTCATTCCGGAAGAAATACCTGTAGCCTTCAGCACCTTCATGGCCCTGGGTGCCTACCAACTTTACAAACGAAAAGTAATCACCCGAAGCACACATACCGTAGAAGCATTAGGAGCAGCGTCTGTGATCTGTACTGATAAAACAGGTACGCTCACGGAAAACAGCATGAAGCTGACAGCAATATATGATTTTACGAATGACAAAACTTATGATTACTCTTCTGCAGCATCGCCATTCAATATCGTTCTTGAATATGCGATGTGGGCATCAGAAATAATTCCGTTTGATGCCATGGAGAAAGCGATACATGAGTTGTATACATCATCGGTACCATCCGACAAGCGTCCTGATTATGCACTTGTGCATGAATATCCGCTCAGTGGTAATCCACCGATCATGACACATGTCTTCAGCGATCACAAATCGAGTCCTATCATTGCCGTCAAAGGAAGTATAGAAGGCGTATTAAAACAATGCAAACTGACTGCCGAACAAATCCAGAGGATACTGGATAAAACCAGCGCCCTCGCTTCGAAAGGCTACAGGGTGTTAGGCGTTGCAAAATCAAATTCGGATATCAAAAACCTGCCGCATTCACAGCACGATTTTGTTTTTGACTTTCTGGGCTTGCTTGCTTTCAATGATCCCCCAAAGAAAAACATTCAATTGGTCCTCGAACAATTTTATGATGCAGGCGTGAAGGTGAAAATGATAACAGGTGATTATACAGAGACAGTGGTGGCTTTAGGTGATCAGATACATTTCAAAGGTAGTTCTGTAGTCATGACGGGAACTGAAGTCATGAAAATGAATCAACCGGAGCTTCTTAAAAAAGTTGAAGATGTGAATATTTTCTCCCGCATGTTTCCTGAAGCCAAATTAAAAGTCATTGAAGCATTGAAAGCCAATGGAGAGATAGTAGCGATGACTGGCGATGGTGTCAATGACGGACCTGCCCTGAAAGCATCCCACATCGGAATTGCTATGGGGTTAAGAGGCAGTGAAATCGCCAAACAAGCGGCATCACTAGTCCTGATGGACGATGATCTGATCCATATGGTTGAAGCTATTGCACTGGGCAGACGCATTTATGAAAATCTGAAAAAAGCCCTGCAATACATCATATCGATTCATATTCCGATCATCCTGATCATCACCATACCACTCCTTCTTTCCTGGACATTCAAAGATTTCTTCTTACCCATCCATGTTATTTTTCTGGAATTGATCATGGGTCCGACGTGCTCCATCGTATTTGCAAAAGAACCGATCGAAGCAAACTCCATGCAAAAACCGCCACGCAAGATGACCACTTCATTGTTTGGCCTTTCAGAACTTTCTTTAAGTATTGTTCAGGGCCTGATGATTACGCTTTCCTGTCTTGGTCTTGGCTATTATTATATGCAGATTGGTCACAATGAAACAGATATACGAACGCTCATTTACGCAACACTTATATTTTCCAATATATTTCTCACACTCGTTAACAGGTCTTTTTACTTCTCTGTCATCACTACGCTCAAATATAAAAATTCCCTTTTGCCATTTATTCTGATTGCATCCCTGGGTGTATTCTTTCTTTCTATTTACGTTGAACCTGTGCGGAATTTATTTCAATTTTCGGTGTTAAATACCCGTGACTTAGTGCTGTCGATGGCCATTGCTTTCGCAGGTGTCATGTGGATTGAAATCTACAAGTGGATCAAACGCAGCCACAAGACTTTGGAAAGTTAAACTTTGAAATAGATATCACTGAAGCCTATGACATGGATCATTTAATTTTTATTCCCGATTTACTAAAATTGTCTTTCAATATCTGAGTGGTGCAGCAAAAAAAATCTCTTGTCTATTTATATCTATCGTTACCTCTCGTACTTGTCATGTCGATGACCAGCAGTATTGGATTCTATACGCCCGGATTTTATGCACGCGAGACCCTCAATTGGGCGACCCAATCACTTGGCCAGGATATGATTGATTTATATTTAGTGGCCCCTATCCTTTTGGTCAGTTCAATATTATCATGGAAAGGAAATAATACTGCAGTATATATTTGGGCAGGTACAAATCTTTTCCTGGTATACACATTTTGTATTTATTGTTTCGATGTTCATTTCAATTCGATGTTCATTTTCTATTGTATCAATCTCGGATTGGCCTTTTATTCTTTGCTCTTTTTTGTTTACACTCAGGTTAAAACACCCGCTCGTATTCAGGTCAATAATTTAGTACTCACCAATATAATCGGAATATACTTTATCCTTATCAGCATTTGTTTTTATTTCCTCTGGCTTTCAGACATCATCCCGGCGATTGTCGCGCACAAAGTGCCTGCAAGTCTTCTTGAAGTGGGCCTGCCAACAAATGCAGTCCATGTAATCGATCTTGCGGTTTTTCTTCCGGGCATGTTTATCACCGGCATATTGTTACTGCGAAAAAAAACATTAGCATTTATTCTTGCCCCTGTCTCCCTGGTGTTTTTTATTTTAATGAATATCACCATTGGTGGCCTGATCATCATGATGTCTCGGAAAGGAATCGAAGCTTCAATGGCCGTCGCAATAGCCATGGGCTTTTTAGCATTTTTCAGTTTGATCCTTCTAATCCTGTATGCTATGCAGATGAAAAAAAATACAGAATACTCCTGAGCGATGATTTCAATGCGCAGCCCAATGCTGATTGTTATGCTTAAAAGTTGAACTAACGGAGTTGAAAATTGATTTTGTGCGGATTCTTATTCTACCGTATTCAGAACCGGATGAATGACCATCAGGGGAAGTGTCGCATGTAAGAGTGCCTTTTTTGTCACACTTTGATGTGTAAGATTGTCAATGAAATTTCGATGTTTTGCTACCAGCACGATCATTCCAGCCTTTACACTTTCCGCATATTCAGACAATACTTCATCAATATGTTTTTGCCCGAGTGGCATCGAACGGATGTTGAATCCGACTAACAGATCTCTGCTGGACATTAAATTTTCATAGAGTTTATCTTTTAGTTTCTTAAACTCTTTTTCATTGTCATTGATATGCACAAAATCAAAAAATACACTATTCTTTGCACCGAATTTCAGCAAAGTTTCAAGCGTTTTGTCAATGATCAATTCTTCCGAAAACCCGATCACAATTTTCCCCGGAAATTTAATCTCTGCCTGGGGCGGCACTACGATGACGGGCTTTGTGGCATGTCGACTTACAGTTGATGTCACTGTTCCAAACAAACGCCTGATGCCTGTATCTGTACCTTTTGTCCCCATGACCATCATATCATGCTTTTTATTCTCCAGTATGTCGATCAGGGAAACATCGATTCCTCCTATCTCAAGGTTAGTTGAGATACGGACAGGATTGTCGTTTTTTTCATCTACTTTCCGGAGTTCAGCAGCCAGGTCTTCTACTTGCTCTTCACTTTGCTTCATCAGATGCTCATCGAGTGAGACGGAAGTCACCGGATCATAGACAGGATAATGTACATGGACAATATTGATACCAAGACCCAGATAACCTGCCATCATTTTAGCATAATGCAAGCCATGAATACTCGCCGGTGAGAAATCAACAGGCACAAGGATATCGTGATCTTCATTTCCCTTTAGAAAATCCACTGCCTCACGAATCATCTCCTCCATAGCGTTTTCAGTGGAGTTTTGTATTATTTTATCACCAATCTTTAACGCCGGTACTGACGCAAGTCCTGCCTCAATAAACTGATCGACACTATTGATTAAGCTTACCGGATAGAAGAGTTCATTCTTTTGCAGGGCCTCTTCAAGCATATTTTTTAGCAGGTTTCCTGAAAACCCTTTTACACTGAACACCTCTATATTCATCTCACCGGTAAACTAAACTGGAAATTAATTTGATTTCATCCTGACCAAGTCTTCCTCCATCAGTATTTTTAAAACATCTTGTGTTGTAAATATTCCAACTAATTCACCGTTGTCCACGATGGGTATAGCGTGAAATAAATTTTCAGAAAGTACATCAAGCGCTACATTGATTCTTTCTGTAGATTCCATCGTTGCAAGACCAGTTGTCATGATGTCTTCCACCTGGTATTTCTCCAATCCGCTGTCTTCCACCAATGGAGCATGTTCACCGGTTTTCACTTTGCGGAGAAAATACAGGTAATCTGCCTTGCTGACGATGCCGACAATGGTCTTATACTTTACAACAGGGATATGGTGAATTCGATGATTGTTAAATATTTCCTTGACCGCCATCATATTATCGGTGGGTGATACTGTGAGCAATTTCTTGCTCATAAATTTGGAAACGGGAGCAGTAAAATCCATAAAATAGGTTTTGAGATTTATTGTTTGATTTGAGATTACAATTTAATGCGCGTGCTGTAAACCTGTGGAATCAGCTTTATGACTTCTGACGTGAGCCTTAGGCCACCTTATCTTAATACCCATCAGAGCGCTAAAGAAAACAGGTAAAGCCAGAAGCGAAATCGCCCAATAACCGGAGAATCCTGCACCGACTACAATAGCCATCAATAAGTAAAACCGGAGGATAAGTGATGTTATACTAAGATCCAGAAGCTTCATGATTTTTTGTTTTTTTGTTGGCTTAAAGGTATTTGGCTGCCAGATCCTTCAAAATGATGCAGGTCATAATTAAAATTGATTCTGGTCATGTTTGAAAAAGAGCATTGAATTTCAATATCTTAGCCCTATGCCAATGCACTCCATTTTTGAAGCCGAGCATTCTCTGAGCATAATGAAATCAATAGTGGAGACTGCTATCGATGGCATTTTCCTGATTGATACGGAGGGAATGATCGTGATGGTCAATCCGGCTGCCATCATGCTTTTTGGCTACGAACGGGCTGATGTATTAGGGCAAAACATATCCCTTCTGATGCCCTCACCACATAAAGAACTTCACCATTCCTATGTACATAATTACCTTAATACCGGCATTAAAAAAATAATCGGTATAGGCCGGGAAATTGAAGGCAGACATAAAAACGGATCTCTGTTCCCTGCCCGACTGGCTGTAAGTGAAATTATCCTCAATGATCAACATTATTTCACTGGTATCATTCACGACCTCTCTGATGTCAAAACGGCCGAAAATAATCTGATCAATTTAAACCAGGAACTGGAAACTAACGTCATCGAACGCACCATTGAACTACAAAATGCAGTCAATCGTCTTCTTGATACAAATCAGCTCTTAAACAAATCCATCGACAGACACAAAGCCTCTGAAGCTGCACTTCTGCGAACACAGGAAGAATTAAAGAAGTCCCTGGAAAAAGAACAGGAGTTAGGTTTATTAAAATCCAGGTTCATGTCTATGGCTTCGCATGAATTTAAGACACCATTAAGCAGCATCCTGTCATCTGCCGCGTTGATCACACGATATGATAAACCCGAGAAAGCGTTCGATCGAAACCGCCATGTTGAAAAAATAAAAGCGAGTGTCACGCACCTCAACAATATCCTCACAGACTTCCTTTCGATCAACCGGCTGGAAGAAGGATATTTCGAACCCATGATTACTCACTTTTCTTTAGACGCGTTTCTTTCGGATCTGGAGAGTGAAATGGAAGGAATGCTAAAAAGTGGACAGCAATTGCTGGTTCGGCAACATAAGATGGGCATTGATATCTTTTCAGACAAAAATATGCTGCGCAATATTCTCTACAATCTTTTATCAAATGCCATAAAATATTCGGAAGAGAATAAAGCCATTTCTTTATGGGTTCATCAGCGTGATCAAATGATTGAGATGGAAATCCAGGATGAGGGCATGGGTATTCCTGACGAAGATCAGAAGTATATAGGTTCGAGATTTTTTCGAGCTTCAAATGCCATGAACATCCAGGGGACCGGGCTAGGGTTGAATATTGTAAATTCCTGCCTGGCTTTACTCAATGGCACCATGTCTTTTACCAGTAGCCCAGGTAACGGAACTACCTTTATGATTACCATTCCAATATCCTATGAAAAATAAGATCCTGATTATAGAAGACAATCCTAATGTACGGGAAAACCTGAGTGAAATATTAGCACTTTCCGGTTATGAAACCGTCACTGCATCCAATGGCAAAGAAGGCGTTCAGGCCGCTTTAAATGAACTGCCTGATCTCATCCTTTGTGATGTGATGATGCCCGAACTTGATGGCTATGGGGTACTACGTATCCTTTCCAAGTCGCCCGGCTTTACGCATGTCCCTTTTATTTTTTTAACCGCCAAAACTGACTTGGCTGATGTACGGCGCGGCATGACCCTTGGTGCCGATGACTATATCACTAAACCTTTTGATGATGTTGAATTACTGGATACAATTGAAATGCGATTGACCAAAGCCAGTACTTTATCTCAACACGGGTCTCATGCAGGTGCCATAATCCATCTCCAGACTGATCAGCAGTTATATGATTCGCTCCCTGATCATTTCAAAGAATCTGAATCACGACTGCTTCGCAAAAAAGATCTTGTTTATGCGGAAGGCCAGACCTGCAGAAGCGTATTTTTGCTGAAGTCCGGAAAAGCAATGGCTTCAAAAATCGATGATTATTCGAAAGAAGTTATCACCCATTTATACAAGTCCCCGATGATCCTCGGCGTCTCATCTGTGTTCTCAGGATCACAATACAAGGAAACCGTAAAAGTTTTAGAGGACCTGGAAGTGATTCCTGTAAAGAAGGATGATTTTATTCAATTTGTCGTGAATCATCCTGCAGCTTCATATTATTTCTTACACCAAATGTCTGCCGATCAGCTAAAGGCAAATGAAAAATTACTACTGCAGGCATTCGGTTCTGTGCGTATGAAATTAGCGTCAACGCTCAATGACCTGTATTCCTTCTATGCGAAAAACGGGAAAGCGACCTTATCAATCACCAGGGAAGATCTGGCCAATATGGCAGGTACAGCTAAAGAAACGATCATACGTTGCCTCACAGAATTTAAGGAAGAAGGCCTCATCGAAATTCAAGGCTCGGATATCATCATCGATTCCGATAAAAAACTTCATGACCTTAGGTATTGATATTGGCCGGAAGTATTAGGCCGACTCAGGCAAATGGAATGTCAATAAAGGAATATGGATATCATAGGCCACCTTTATCGCCAGGCTACTTGAAAATAATTCCCTGATCATATTCCGGTGATGCGCCCGCATGACCAGCATATCAAGGTGTTTCTGCTTGCAATACTCTATGATGCCCTTTTTCGTGTCCAGGCTGTAATGCATATGAAAACTGATATGACTATCAAGCTTAAATTCCTGCTGCCATTCTACGGGATCTGATTTCATTTTGTTGTGATCCCCTGTATCCACATGGAAACAATCCAGATGGCCATTTATTTTTGTGGCAAAAGCAAGAGACTGACGGACCAATTCTTTTTCTTCAGGAAGATATTCCAATGTGAGGCCGATGTCAATGATGCCTTTGAAAAATGCTTTATCAGGTACCAACAAAACGGGACAGGTTGATTCTTCCATGGTTTTCAAAGCTACACTCCCATAAACGGCCTTCTTAAATCCTGATGCTCCGTTCGTACCCATGATCACCAGGTCGGCTTTCATATCATTTGCTTCATCAACGATACCATTTACGACATAAGCTGATTCCCGAAGCGAATAATTAATGTCGACATCATCAAGAGTATTTTCTGACGCAATTCTTTTCAATGTATCAATCCGTGTTTTAAACGAATCGAATTCATCATTTGTCACGAGATCATTAACCTCCCTGTTGATATCCGGCAGCTCAAGCCATGGTGATACATCAGGGAGCGTATACACATGTAAAACAGTAATAGGAGCTTTAAGCTGTTTCGCAAGCCGAAGCGCAAATATGTAAGCGTTCTCTGCGGCATTTGAAAAATCAGTCGGAAATAAGATTTTCATCATATTGGAATTGTTCAAATCAATTTTTTAGTATCATAAGCATATCTGACAAGATCCATAGGTGTAATGATTCCAACGAGTTGTCCCGATTTGTTGACGACAGGCAATGCATGAACCATATTCTCTTCGAATAATCCAACGGCTACACTCAACTGCTCATCATCTCTGACTTTGATGACCTGGCTGGTCATTATCTCTTGCGCAAGGATGGTAGAAAATATCTTCTGGTTAATTTCTTCAGCCAGCTTCGAGTGAAAAAGAGTAAAATGATGCTCCATCATATGGATATCAGAAAGACTGATCATACCTACGATATGTTTCCCTCGTATGACTGGTATATGATGGATGTGATTGATCTGTAATTTATTCTTTACAGATTCTATTGTTTCTTCCTTCACAGCTGTGACAAGCTCAGAAGTCATAATTTCCTTGATTAACGCACCCTTTTCCATGATCGTATTCATTTTTTCCTTTCTATTTTGTCCCGGAACCTTTAAGCTGATGAAAAACATAAGCCAGTAGATCGTGAGAGGTGATAATTCCAACAAATACACCATCCTCAACGACAGGTAATGCATGAATCACATTCGCCATAAAAATTTCTCCTGCCATCCCAATCGTATCCGAAGGCTCAAGACACAATGGTTGTGACGTCATGATGTCAGATGCCCTGAGGGTAGAATACAAATCATTGATCCCGATCTGTCCACTCAAAGCATAAGCGAGCATGTGCCTGATCTTAAGATAATCTGACTTGGAGATCATGCCCTTCAATTCACCCCCGTCTACAACAGGAAGATGATGAAATTTGTAGTTGTCAAAAATAGTATTGATTTCATCTATAGCCGTAGCACTTCTGACACTTATCGCATTCTTTGTCATGATGCTCGCAACAGTGTTATCTCTATTCATAATTATACCAGTTGATATGCAATTCAGAAACCCAGGCAAAGATGAGGCATGCTCATTTTAAGCGCAAATGAGGAAGATCACCTGACAGGATGATTTACAACATTATAGCTAACGCTCAGCGACACATTTTCTCTTTCCATATTCTTTACATAACTTACATATACAGAGTTCGCAGGATTGTTGAACTCGATTTCAAGTATATTATATGCGCCTGGTTCGTAAACACATCGATTTTTTATTTATCATCCTGATGTTTTCATTGCACATCTCTGTCCTGTCAGGTCAAAACATATTCATATTCGAAGATTTCGAATCCGGTGATTTTACCGGCAAAGGCTGGTATGATGGATTCAAAGACCAGCGCACGACTGCCGAATTCAAAAATGGTACGCATGCTTATCAGGGCCATTTTGCACATGGCGCCACCACATCAGGTGCAGGCCGTCATTTGTTCGCCGAAACAGACAAAGTTTACATCAGCTATTGGGTGAAGTATAGTAGCAATTGGGTTGGTTCCGGTGTCGCTTATCATCCACACGAATGGAGTATTCTCACGAATGAAGACTGGATCTATCAGGGACCGGCGGATACATATCTCACGACATATATCGAACAAAACGGTGGCAAACCTCTTTTGGCTTTACAAGACAGTAAAAATGTAGATCCTAATTGTATTCTTCTCAACAACAATTCTTTCGTTGGATGCAATGGTGATTTCAGCACCTATCCTTTTACAGAAGCACGATCAGCTTGTTCATGCAATGGATTGGCCGGTCATCTTGATAAACGGGATTGTTTTCCGGATTCGGGGAGCAGCCATGGGTATTATAGTTCGCGTAGCTGGCATGCAGATTCAATTTATTTTAGAAATACCCCAGGGCCGTATTACAAAAATGACTGGCATAAGATTGAAGCCTATTTCGAATTGAATAGCATCGTCGGCGGCATAGGTATTCCGGATGGAAAAATAAGATATTGGTATGACGGACAATTGCTCATCACATCGGATAGCATACTGATGAGAACCGGGACACATCCTGATATGAAATTCAACCAACTATTTTATGGACCATACATAGGTGTGGGTTCACCGATCGATCAGACCTGGTGGGTGGATGATCTCATCATAGCAGATGGCCTGCCTGTGACAGCTACAGAAAATGTGTCTGATTCAGAGACCGGATTTACTATTTTTCCAAATCCGTCAAATGGAACATTTACACTGAACATTGACAATCAAAATTTTATTCCTGGTTCGGAGTTTGAAATTGTTGATGTGACAGGTAAATTACTTTTCAATGAAAAATTAAATTCGGCCGAGCAAACATTTAATCTAAATCTGATGCAAGGGTTTTATTTAGTCCGGATTATACACAACCAAAGATTGATTGGAATCAAAAAAATTATTTTTCACTGATAAATTTATCCTTTTCCACCTCTTCTGCCCCTTTTACCTTTTCCGCTTTTTCCGCCTTTTCTGCCTTTTCTGCCCATGCCCCTTCGAATTTTTCTTTGCTGTGTTCCTCTATTACGAATTCATTTCCTGTGAAAAATTCTCTCCCCTGTGTTTCTCAATCTCGCTTCACATCGTTTTGAAAACCCCGGGGGTAATGGACTTGCACCCCGGGGTTTTCGAGCGAAGCAATGAAACACAGGGGAGAGAAATTTAGCGAAGCAAGAAATTTCGAAGGGGTAAACGTGAAGCATTCTCCCTCTTCAACCATTTCTGCCCTTTCTAATTCACCACGTTCACACTTCCATACACCCTCGCCTGACTCATATTCACCAGAGGTTGCATCGAAAGGCCGGATTTATGAATGATCACATTGTGAAGATTGAGTGTCCCTGTATTCCACAATAGATTTGATCCGATACCCCGGAACGAAAGGTCATGAAGATTGAGCGTGACGCCGGCAGAAATATTAATCCCCACACCTCCATAACCACAATAGATTTTTGCATTACCTGCCTGCATGTTGAGGATGGTAATGTTTTTTGTAAAATTTATTTGCGTCGAGGTTAATTTTATACTATCTCCTGCCGCAAGCTGAAGTCGTATCGTGTCTCCGGCATTGACACATGCCAGCACATCACGTAATGTCCCTGGTCCCTGATCACCCCCATTGGTCACTGTATGATTGCATGAGTTAAGCTGGGGAATAAATTTTGACAGTAGTTTAATATATGATCCCTGGTTTGAGATCGATGTCTCCGTGATCTCCCACGAATCCTCAGGCCAACTTGTATTCCAGTCCTTATACGATTTCAATGAAGGTTGATTTTGCGGCGGCACGATAGTACCTCCATAAGATGGATCAGGTTGATAATTGGGATTGAAACCTCCCGTCTGATATGCGGGTGCAGGTCCATACAGGGAAGTCAATGCATTGTCATAGTTCGTCCCATCTGCAAACCAGGAATGGTACATTTCATTCGCACATTTTTCTGCACCCGTAGTGTACATATTCGTCAGCATCACTCTGCTGATTGGATTGACTCCATGCAGAAAATTAATATACCCTGTTGCCGCATTCCGATAAGGCACTGTGTCAGCTGCCAAATGATATTGGACGTAATTGTAAAATATCAGTCCCGTATGACCACGCGGTCTGTTGCTGCCCCAGGTATTGTCTCCATCATTCATAAAGGCCCGATATGCACAACTAGTATTTGTATATGCAGGTAATAGATGACTATTGCCTGCCATTGCACTGATAAAAGAATTACGAATCGCATTTTTCACAGATGTGGTTACACCAGGTAATGACGAATAATACAATAACAAATCCTGGATGATACTTTCCCATGGATACCAGAATGTCCACTGCATCGGTTGGATCTGTGTGTAATTGGTTTCTACATAAGTCTTATACGTTGCCTGGCTGGTGAGTGCATATAAAATAACAGCGGCTCCTATCTGCGCAGAAGTCTGTTGATAATTACTGATCTCGGGATTAGCACTCTGGAAACCAGCATTATTGTAAGCAGAAAAACCAGGATTGGCGACTAACCAATTCCATGCATTGATCGCCGCCGTTTTTAAAGTATCAGCATAAGGCTGTAACGAAGGAATTCCAGACTGTTGAAATGCGAGTGCACCCATCGCATACATGCTGGCAGCACATCTCGTGGAAGATGCTTGTGCCGGACCATATCTTCTGAAACCAACATCTGCACTGGGCGGACTTGCTGCAGTAAAATCGGTCACTGATACTTTCATCAGTACAGAACCATTCGACTCCTGCATGCGTCGCAACCAGTCAAGCTCCCATTTCACTTCATCAAGTACATCAGGTACACCATTACCGGATTCAGGAATGTTATAATTATCTGCCCATACACCAGGCCTTTCGATGTAAGCAAAAAGTATATCATGAATAGGTTCATATGCAAAGTTGACATACTTGTTATAATCGCCTGCATCAAACCAACCGCCTCTCAGATTTCTTGAAGTCGATGCAATCGGATTTGTCACCAGTCTGCAGTCAAGGTCTTGTTGTGTGTGCAGATGACTGGCCCCATCCGACCAAACGCCGGCATACGGTGCAGTCTTTGCAAATCCAGATCGCTGATAGTAAAACATGCGCATAGCCTGCTTCATGACATCACTATAGACATCCGGCTTAATATCAAAATAATACGAATGCTTATTGTTGGTCGGATCATAGACATAGTAAGATCCATTCGTGGTGACAGACGAAAAATCAAACCACCATGCTTTATCTCCACTTTGATCATATGTTGCTCCACCATGCCATGACGTAGCAGGGCCTGAAAAAACAAGTGCGTTAGTAGTTGCATTCCTCAACTGAAGAGTGGCCCCGGGTGTATACAAATCACCGGCTATAAAATCAAATCCGGCCTGTGGATTATTGATGACGCAGATCTTTTGCATATCGGGGAGATATCCAAACTGATCCACTTTAAGATGCTCGGATACAGCTCCCGGTTGTGCGGTAAGGAGTTTAGCCGTAAAAAAAATGTAAAATAGAATCGACTTCCTCATAGAATAGAAGGTTTAATATCCTTAAGGGTGTTAAGTCGGGGAGAGAGCTTAAAGATATAAAAAAGTCATTAGTCAATAAGTGATTAGTCATTAGTGAATCGTAGTATTGACTGGGCTTGCCCCTGTCTGAGTAGAACATCTCCCTGTTTGTTTAATATAACTGTCGGAATGGTGAAAAGGGAGTAGGCAGTAGTGAGTAATTAATCCTAGTATTGACAGGGCTTGCCCCTGTCTGAGTAAAACATCTCCCTGTCTGAGTAAAACATTTACCCTTGGGGATCACGAAGTATCTACAGCCCAGTTCTATTTTATAAACTAAATACTGCATTGATTCCATAAAAAAATAATACCTTACTCAAGTTCCCTCCTACCTATAGCTACTTTCTGATCAGAATCCCTTGCTGGTAAGGAGGTATGCTTTGATCAAAGTCTATTCTGAATCCCTCTTAGAAAGAGACCATGACTTAATTGAAATTATTTCAGATGTTCGGTCACTTCCCCAGGTTGTTTCGTAATCAACTTAACCATAAAAACAATGTAAAAAAATAGAATCGACTTCCTCACAGAACAGAAGATTTAATATTCTTAAGGATATTAAGTCGGGCAGAGATGATTAAGATATGGAAAATTATCCTATTAACAGCGGAATAAGAATGGCATTGAGAAAAGAAAGTAAAAGTATGGCTGACTAAAATCATTCAGATAGCTGACTAATCTCACTCCCGAAAAATTATCTATCAAATACTTTTACTTCTCGAAAGGTAGAGTTAGATTTAATCATAAATGTCATAATAATCTTTACAAAATGATCATTCAACGAAAGCAAATCACTCAATTGGTTATTCTTACAGGAATAATATTATGGGCTGGAGTTATCTCTTGTAAATACGATGAGGTATTACCTAAAGAGCCGGACCCGGGGTTTCAGGCCAGTTTTAGTCGAGATATTATACCCATCTTGAATGCCAGCTGTAATCAATCCGGATGTCATAACGGAGCAGGGCATGTACCTGATTTGAGAGCTTTTGTAGCATATGAGTCTCTTTGGAGTGGGAATTATATAGACACACTGGTGCCGGATCAAAGCGAACTGTATCAGTGGATGTCAGGATTAAAAGGATTGCCTATGCCGGTTGAAGGTGCTAATGCCACTAATAATGCGGTTGTCCTGCAATGGATAGAGCAAGGAGCATTAAATAATTGATTGTTAAAAAACGCCATAACCATGAAACCATCTATTAATACTTTTTTTGGTGCATTCATCCTTCTATTTGTATTTAGTGCACCACTATGGGCCCAGGAGGCCGATATGAATACCTCGGAAAGTAAGCCGGTTAAGAATACATTTGGCAGCATCTGGATCATTGACAATCAAACGGTAGCTGTTCCTTTCAAAGGCAATTTTGAATTTGATATCCAACACCGGTTTGGTATTGTCAAGAATGGATATGATGATTTGTTCGGATTGTATGCCCCATCAAATATTCGCCTCGGATTCGGATATGTTCCTATCGAAAAGCTGATGATAGGATTTGGAATTACAAAAACTAATTTGACATGGGATGTAAATGTCAAATACGCGATTTTGCGGCAAATGACATCAGGAGGAAGCCCTCTAAGTGTTACTTATTTCGGCAATGCAGCCATAGATACCCGGGATAAGGACTATTTCACTAACCCTGAAGTCCTCGTCACTACGGATCGCTTATCTTTTTTTCATCAATTATTATTCGCACGGAAATTTTCAGATAAGATTTCGCTGCAGCTGGGAGCAAGTCTCTCTCATTTCAATACAGTTGAGGCCTTTAAGAATCCCCAGAATGAAATCATTGATAAATATCAAAATGATCATTTTGCAATCGCACTATCAGGCCGATATAAAATCTCCCCGGTAACCAATATTTTAATCAACTACGATCAGCCGGTGACAACGCATGAAGTCCTTGATCCTCAGCCGAATATTTCTTTTGGTCTGGAGATAACTACAAGTTCTCATCAGTTTCAAATTTTTGCAGGCAATTTTTATAACATCACGCCACAACGCAATAATGTCTTTAACAACAATCGCTTCCAGGACGGAGCATTCCTAATCGGTTTTAACATGACCCGTTTGTGGAGTTTGTAAATATTTGATTTGCCATCCTAATCCATATAAAACATGAATGACAACGTAAATGAAAAGAGATCGCGAAGAAGGTTTCTATCATTAGGCCTTTTGAGCGGAGCAGGATTGCTCACAGAAAAAGCATCAGCTATGACTTCCGGCCTTGAGGAAGATGAAAAGATATCCATGTTGACCCCGGATGGAAAGTTGGTTGAGGTGAGCAAAAAAATCCTTGAAAAGTCCGAAGACCGGGAAAAAGCAAACAATGCGAAAATACTGAAGTGGACAAATGCCCAAAATAAATCCGAAAAGTAGCCATGGAAAAACCTGAAAACGAAATGACAAACCAACGGAGGGACTTCCTGAAAAATGCAGCCCTTGGCGTAGCCGCAGCTGCCTGCGGAAGCGCAGTTTGCTCTTGTGGTAAAAAAGAAGAAAAAGAATCCGGCGAAAAAGTCGTATTGCTTTCACCGGATGGTGAATTAGTCACGATTGACTCTTCCCATCTTAGACAGGTTCATAAAACTGTAGGTGTTTCAAGAGAAGAAGCACGGCATGGCATTCCGGGAAGGAAATTTGTCATGGTGATCGATCTGGCGCGATGCAAAAACGCCAGGAAATGTGTGAGTGCGTGTCAGAAAATGCATCATCTGCCTGAAGAAAAAGAATGGCTCCAGGTAAGGCTCATGAAAGATAGCCCTGAAGCTCCACCGTATTGGTTTCCTAAAACATGTTTTCATTGCGACAACCCTCCTTGTGTAAAAGTTTGTCCGGTAGATGCGACTTTCAAACGTCAGGATGGACTAGTCCTCATTGATACCGAAAGATGTATCGGTTGTAAGTTTTGCATGGCTGCATGTCCATATTCTACGCGGGTATTTAATTGGTCAGAGCCTGAACAATCAGCCGAAGTCGCATGCCTTACCTATTCTCCTGAAACCAGCGTGCCATCCAAAGTCGGCACTGTCGAAAAATGCGATTTCTGCCCCGACATGGCCAGACAGGGAGAACTTCCGGATTGCGTCACAGCATGTCCTAACGGCGTATTTTATTTCGGTGATGAAAACGAGGATGTGGTCACGAATGGAGATGAGACTGTTCGTTTCAGTGACATTATAAAAGATCGCGGTGGGTATAGGTTTGCTGAGGAATTGGGAACTGAGCCACGCGTATGGTACCTCCCACCAAAAGACAGATTATTTCCTGTTGAAAGAGGACTTGAAGGATTACCTGATGACATCAGAAACAGGTATAAAGACGTATTGGGCGAGTAATCATAAGATCATATCCCACCCTATTGAATTGACTAGTTAATATTAATCGTTATGATGAAGATATCAGCTGCAGGCAACCAGGTTCTGAAAACGTTCGCACCTCAAATGGAGCGCACAACCCTTCGGGAAAAAGCATGGATAGCTTTTTTGCTTTGCGTCATCGGTGTAGGTATATATGCACTTTATCTTCAGATCACAGTAGGTCATACCGTAACCGGAATGCGTGACAATGTGGTGTGGGGTATTTATATCGCCAACTTTATTTTTTTTATCGGGATCAGTTATGCGGGTGCCGTTATATCCGGTTTTCTCCATCTGCTCAAAATAGAATGGCGTAAGCCGATTATCCGGATTGCAGAATTGATTACGGTGATTGCGACGATCATCGGACCATTGTTTATTCTCCTATGTGTCGGAAGGCTGGACAGACTTCATCATTTGGTATTATATGCACGGTTACAATCCCCCATCACATGGGATGTATTGGCCATAAGCACATACCTGGCAGGAGGGGTTATCTTTCTTTACCTCGCCTCAATCAAAGATTTTGCGATATACAGGGATAGCACTGATTTGCATTTATCCAAATGGAAGAGACGTGTCTTTAAATTTCTAGCTTTAAATTATCATGACACACCATCACAGGAAAGGGGTATACATGTATCGATGAATCTAATGGCACTTATGATTATCCCACTGGCCGTTATAGTACACTCAGTTCTTTCCTGGATCTTCGGGATGACGCTTCGCCCGGGATGGCACAGTACGATCTTTGGTCCATACTTTGTCCTTGCCGCGATTTATTCCGGTACCGGAGTATTGATTATAGCATTATATATATTCCGTCTACGGTATAAACTGGAAGCCTTTATTCTTGATAAACATTTCACTTACCTGGGCTATATTATGCTCGTGCTTGCTGCTGGATATGGTTATTTTACGTTCTCGGAGTATCTCACAGATTGGTATGGGTCTGAAAAGTGGACAGGTCAGCTGTTGAAGAAACTGTTCAGCTGGAATGAATATGGCGGGCTTTTCCTTTTTACAAATATTGCGGGTATCATACTCCCAATATTTGTTGTAGCCGTACCTGCTTTGCGGAAACCGAAATATCTGGCTATGGTATCAGCACTCATGGTATTGGCAATGTGGGTTAAGCGATATCTGATTGTGGTCCCAACACTTGAAACACCTTTGCTCCCCATTGAAGACATCCGCCCCGAATACATAAAGTATTCCATCACCTGGGTTGAATGGGCATTAACATTTAGTGGAATTGCATTGTTTTTACTTCTCTTCACGATTGCTTCTAAATTCATGACCTTGATTCCGGTATCAGAAATATCCGAAATGGCTGAGGAGAATATTCAAACTAAAGAATCATGACAAACAGAATAATTCCTTTTTCGTATTGGACTAACATCCGGTTGCGGATATTAGGTATCGGACTTACCGTCATCTGCTACATCACTTGTTTCTCAACGATGATGAGTCAGGATTCGTTGAGTACGGAAACAAATCAATTATTCAAATCAAAAATCACGCTTTCCGCCAATCAACTTCAGGAAGGTTCGATTGAGTTGAATAGCTTATTGAGAGTCAAAGTGGACAACGTATATCAGGGGATTTCGAATGCCAAAATCACTTTTTATAACGTTAAATCTGATGGAGAAGAAAAAGCATTGGGAGAAAAAATCACAGCACCAAATGGTAAAGCCTCTTTGATTTTTAAAGCAGCAGACTTAGCTGCAGATGCCGATGGATATTTTTCATTTCTCGCACGCTTTGACGGTAATGAGAAATTAACCGCTGGTGAAAACGATCTCCGCATTCATCCCGCCAAACTGACCATTGAACCTATTGAAGCAGACAGCACCTATACGATAAAAATAATGGCAACAGCGGATAGTCCTGAAGGACCGAAACCAATAGCTGATGCTACAGTCGGGTTATACGTTAAACGCATGTTTAGTTCTCTGAAAGTTGGTGAAGGAACCACAGATGAAGAAGGTACAGTAGAAATCGATTTTCCTAATAATCTGCCGGGAGACGCAGATGCTAATGTCGTGATCACAGCCCTGATCGAAGAATCTGAAGACTACGGCAGTCTGGCAGCATCTGTTACCAAACCCTGGGGGAAGTCAGTTGCAAATATTGAAACGGAATTGCCCCGAGCTCTATGGAGCCCCCATCCGCCAACCTGGATGGTGGTGACCTTTTTTATCCTTATGGGAACTGTTTGGGGAAATTATTTGATTATAGTATACAAACTATTCAGGATAAGATTTAAGAAGGACAATACCCATGCCAGAGCCTGATCAAATCAAAAAATCCGGATATATTGCAAACTCAAAACCAGTTGATACCCCGTTTTCTTAATAATATTTTCAATTCATTAAAATCAAATTAAATAGTATAAAAATGAAAACTCTTTTGCTTTGTTTGTGTGGTCTTTTCATAACGGCTGCAGTGATTATGGCTTTCAGGCATTCTCCTCAACAAAATGCCCCCTGGCCCGTTCCGGATAAATATAAGACCATGAAAAATCCGGTCAAATTTGATAAAACAGCTGCCACAGCTCTCTATAACACGCATTGTAAATCATGCCACGGAAAGGAAGGATTGGGTGATGGTACAAAAGCAGCCCAGTTGAAGACCAAATGCGGTGACTTCAGCTCTGCAGATTTCCAGAAGCAAAGCGATGGAGCTATCTTCTATAAAACCTTAGAAGGAAGAGATGATATGCCGTCTTTTAAAAAGAAGCTTCCTGATCAGGAAGACATTTGGCAGTTGGTGCATTACATGCGCACCTTGGCAGAATAGTTATGTGGATGGACTGGACTGGTCATATACCTTAAACATATGACCAGTCCATCTTTTGCTGTTAAAAAAGACCTGAAATAATCAACTCGAGGAATTAATCTAAGTCCTCAGGCTCACCACACATAGAGCTTAATACTATTTTAATACGTAATCAAGACGAAACCGATTAATATGGTGAGTTCCAAAGGAATTTTACTTACTGGCCTTGTTATTGCAATCGCAGGAATTCTAATCAATTATTTTTCCAGCATGGCAGGTGTCATCACTTTACATACTGGCCAAACCAGCAGGCTTTCTGCCTCTTCTGACACCGATACGACATCATCCGATCACAAAACGGATCTGGATCTTATCCTCACGTTAGATTCGCTTACCATTCATCCATATCATCCGGATTATGTCATTGAGGTAAGGCAAAGAGATACAACAATCATGAAAGATATCCCCATCATCGGGTTACCTCCTTCAAAGATTATTGACTACTTTTCATTGACACCAATGAAGATCCGTAAAATCGGAAAAACAGATTTAAGGTTTCGTCTGAAAAATTTCTTTCCCGATTTCGCATTTGAATACACCTATCCTGACCACTCGGATACAATTAAACCTAAAGCCCCCGGTATCATACTTGAACTTAAAACTAAAGGGGGCCCTCAGGTTGTCACGTTACGTTCAAATCATTCAAAAAGTTACAAACTGGATGACGTCGTTAAACTTGGAGCATCTCTTGAATTTTATTGGGACTTACCCCTTGACAGCATTGCTAAATTCTCTGCGAATAATGACACCACCACGAAGAGGATTGTCTTTGCCGGAGCCACCGGAAAAATGTACTTCTTGTTTAATGGCAAAATGGATGAACGGCCTTTTAAAGAAAAATTTTTTTATGGGATACCCAACCAGGATAGTGCAGGGTTCACTATCCTTCACTGCTTCCCCGATATTGCATATATGAATGCAGTTCCCTCAAGCAAAAGTGATGTGCTTGTTAACCCTGTTGCCCAGGTTGAAATATGGAAGCTTGGGGGACGTGGACATGAAGCCTATATTTACCCGGAGACAAACGGACGAAAAGGAGGCGAATTTCCCATTCCTGATTCGGACTATATGTTGAGCCTGGGTATCGATCAGGAGAAAGTCGTCCAAAATTGTGATTGTATATTTTCTATAAAAAATCAGGCTGGTGACGTGTTGAAAACTCTTGCTTTGCATGCTGGAATTCCCGGATCGTTTCATGGCTACAAATTCAAAACGGTGGCCTGTAATACGGAACTTCAAAATGATGTGACCATCAAAGTGACCCGCCATCCAGGCAATATTATAATTTTAATAGGCGTCCTTTTGTCCCTGGCAGCCATTGGGCTCCTATATGTAAAGAAAAGTTGATGAAAAGAATCTGAATGTATACTGAGGTCCCATAAAGAATGATCAGGATTAATCATCATTATGATCCTCATCATCAATAAAAAGGCCCAACCATATGATATTTGGATCAAAAGAATTCAAATTGTATTTATTACCTTGAACGATAAAACATTCTCTATATGAAAAACCAAATGATTTTAATCTGTTGCTTATTAGGTGCTCTTATTCTTGGGCTTGCATCATGTGAAGGTGATCAGGGTCCTATCGGTCCTGTTGGTCCTGTCGGTCCAAATGGTCCCATGGGTGAACTTGGTACCCAACACTGCATGGAATGTCATGGGAGCTCTCAATTGATTACTGCTAAAATGTATCAATATGAGCATTCAGTACATGCTACCGGAGGGAACAATAATCACAATGCCACCAATTGTGCTATCTGTCATACCAGCCAGGGATTCCTTGAAAGGATTGCAACTGGCGCAGTGGTTACTGCAGCGCCGATTAACGATCCCTTGCCTCAAAACTGCTACACTTGCCATCAGATACACAGAACCTATTCTGAAGCTGACTGGGGTTTTACGCAAACACAGCCCGTCACATTATGGGTTGGAGGTCAGACCTTGGATTTTGGAAAAGCGAATCTTTGCATCAGTTGCCATCAATCCAGGACGTACACTCCTGCTCTTCTTAATCCAAGTACTGCCAGTAACAGCGATACGGTCAATATAACTAATGCCAGATATGGACCACACCATGGTCCTCAGGGAGTCATGTTACCCGGGCTAAACGGTTATGAAGTCGCAGGGCCTTTGCCTTATGAAAATTCTGCCCACACCGCATTATTAGCCAATAATATAAAGAATGCTTGTATCGTGTGCCATATGGGCGCAGCACAAGCTGCCGAATCAGGAGGTCACACATTCAGAGTGATCAGTGAATTAGATGTAATCAACACGGCAGCATGTGTCGAGTGCCACCCAGTGGCTAATGATGTCAAAGCACTTGTGGTAGATCGTCAGGGCCAAATCGATGCACGGCTTGCAGAACTTAAGGCATTACTTGTTGCTCGCGGACGTCTTGATCCGGTAACTGATCTTGCTAAACCGGGTAAATTCGTAGGACATGAAGCCGGGGCATTATTCAACTATAAGTTTGTTTCAGAAGACAAGAGCCGGGGTGTACACAATTTCAAATATGCAAATGCACTTCTGGTCAATTCAATTGCTGCGCTACAATAAAGAAATTGTTGGACTGTAATTTATTGTAAGCTCTAAAGTTTTAGCAAATGAAACGGTTTAAAATTGATCATGAACATTTCAGCAGTAACATCACCTTCTGTCTGATATTTCTTGCTGCCTTCTTTTCCTGTTTTGTAAATATTCAGGCACAGGATGAAGTCATGCCCGAAAAAGACAGCCGTCCGGTGAAGAATACTTTTGAAAGCATCTGGCTTCTGGACAACCAAACAGTACTGGTCCCGATAAAAGGAACTTTCGAAATGGATTTTCAACACCGATTCGGGACATGGGAAAAAGGGTATGATGATTTCTTTGGCATCTTTGCCCCTTCAAATATGCGTATTGGATTTGATTATGTCCCCGTTGATAGATTGCTTGTCGGCTTCGGATTTACAAAGTTGGATCAGCTATGGGATGTATACGGTAAGTACGCATTATTGAGACAAGGAAGAACAGCAGGCTCACCCATTTCGCTGACCTATTATGTCAACGCTGCCATGGATACCCGGGAAAAGGAAAACACCTATTTCACGCAAAACGCAGACAGATGGTCTTTCTATCATCAGCTTATGATAGGTCGAAAAATTACAGATGACCTATCATTACAAGTTTCAGGAAATCTTTCGTGGTTCAATACGAAAGCCCCTGTTGTGAATAGTGAAGGCGTAGTGATCGGTCGTGATCAGAACAAACATTTTTCTGCAAGTGCTTTGGCGAGATATAAGTTTTCAAATACGATGGGTCTTATCGTTGAATATGATCAACCCATCACCGACCAGAAATATTTCGATCCCGAACCCAATTTAAGCATTGGACTTGAATTAGTTACCAGTTCACACGCATTCCAGGTTTTCGTAGGAAATTTCCAGAGTCTGATACCTCAATACAATCAATCATTTAATGCAAATAGTTTCAGTGATAATCAAATCCTCATCGGATTCAACATCACGAGACTCTGGAATTTCTGATCATTGAATAGAAAAATTCAATACAAATAGAAAAAATAAGGACTGGTTTCGACCGGTCCTTATTTTTTTAAATGATTCTTTGGGAGAATTCACACATTTGAACTAAATTCCTGACGAAGAAGACATCTGGAATGTCGTCAATTACATCAGGACATTTTGCAAAGCATAAGAATAGAACAAAAGGAATAGAATAAAAGAAAGACGTTGTCTGTAGTATGAAACTACAAATAACGTCTTTCTTTTTTTATCACTTTCCAGTACCAAATCAACGATCACGTACTGAATACCGATTACTGAATACTAAAATTCAGAAAATATCCGTCTCTGTATATTACCTCACCATCTGCGATGATCTCCCCACCCCTCCGCATATCACTGATCATGTCCCAATGAACTGTTGATTGATTTTTACCTCCGGTCTGAATATAAGATTGACCGACAGCCATGTGGATGCTGCCTCCAATTTTTTCATCAAATAAAATATTTCTTGTCGGTGTCTGAATTCGATAATTCGTACCCACCGCCACTTCACCAAAATACCTTGAACCTTCGATAGCAAATACCTGGTCCAATACTTTCTGTCCTGTTTCCGCTTCCCATTTCACGATCTGTCCTTTCTCAACAGTCAACGTGATGCCCTGTACATCATGACCTCCAAAAACAGATGGATAATCAAAATGCACCACACCTTCAACACTATCTTCTATCGGTCCGGTAAATACTTCACCCGAAGGCATATTGGCTCGTCCATCACTATTGATCCATATCCTGTCCTTTACCGAAAAACGAATATCACTTTTTTCATTTTTATAACGGATCTCATCACATGTATTCAAAAAGTCCACAACTCCCTGTTGTGATTTTCTGACTTCCAGCCATGCTGCCACCGGATCAGCTTCATTCAACCGGCAGGCGTTGAAAACAAAAGATGCATATTCATCAATGGTCATTCCTGCTACTTCAGCTGAAGCCGGAGTAGGATATTGACATAAGCTTCTGACTAGACTTTTATCCGCTGTCCTATTGAAATAAGCCTGATTAGCTTTAGCACCGGCAGCCGCCCTTCTCTTTTTTTGCTCAGCAGTAGCTAAGGCATCTTCACGCATGTCATAGGGAGCACGTATAGCGAGATACGCATCAAAATTTTCCATCGCATACAGATGCAAAGCTGGCTCCATATCTAGCACCGAATTATTCGCCTGCTCCCAGAACGCTGACATCTTATTTCTGAATGCAAGATCATACTCAACTGCCACACCGGACTTTGTCGCTTCACGATGTATCTCAAGCAACAATGGTTCAGAGAGAAATGAAGTGGACACAAACAACCGTTGTCCCTCTTTCACATCAAGACAATAATGCAGCAGCAAATCCGCATATTTTTCAAGTATTGATTTATCCGGAGTATAGACGTCCATCATATTGATTTACCATTCTTTTGTTTTGTAAGGATAGCGCACGGCATAGGCATCGCTGATCTTCGTCTTCAACATCTCTCTCAGCAATGGTATATTTTCTCCGGTAGTCGCCGATATCATGATTGTATCCACTCCGTTTTCATTACGTATCCTGTCCTGGATCTCTTCTTCAATCTGGACTTTAATACTGTCTTCAAGGAAAGCATCATAATTCCGTTCCCGGTAAAGATCAATTTTATTCAATACCATGATCGTAGGCTTCTGCTCGATTTTTATTTCCTGCAATGTCTGATTGACCGCATGGATATGATCTTCATATTGTGGATGGGCGATATCAACTACATGTAACAAGATGTCAGCTTCACGCACTTCATCAAGTGTGGATTTGAAACTCTCTACCAAATGATGCGGAAGTTTTCTGATAAATCCAACCGTATCGCTGAGCAAAAACGGCATTGTCCCGAGTACAACTTTCCGGACCGTAGTATCAAGTGTTGCAAATAATTTATTTTCTGCGAATACATCACTCTTACTCAATATATTCATCAGCGTTGATTTTCCGACATTAGTATATCCGATTAGCGACACACGAATGAGTTCTCCGCGACCCTTTCGCTGTGTTACATTTTGTTGATCTATTTTTTCAAGCTTCTTTTTGAGCAGGGCGATTTTATCACGGATAATACGACGGTCAGTTTCTATTTCTTGTTCGCCGGGTCCTCTCATACCTATACCTCCACGCTGCCGTTCAAGGTGCTCCCAAAGTCCACGCAATCTTGGAAGAAGATATTGCAGTTGTGCAAGTTCAACCTGTGTTCTGGCTTGTGCTGTTTGTGCACGTGCTGCAAAAATATCGAGGATCAGGCTCGTTCTGTCCACGATCTTTATCTTCCATTCTTCTTCAAGGATGTTGGTTTGTTTACCGGTGAGATCATCATCAAATATCGCAAGGTCGATATTGTGCGATTCAATATACTCACCTATCTCTTTCACCTTACCACTTCCGATAAACGTTCTTGAATCGCGATGCTGAAGCTTTTGTACAAATCTCTTCACCGTCTCCGCACCGGCTGTTTCCGCCAGGAATTCTAATTCATCAAGATATTCAGTAGACTTTTCTTCAGTCATCGGAGGCTGGATCAAGGCAATGAGTACAGCCCTCTCAATGCCGGGAGTGCCAACATTTTTCTTACTCTCACCTAGATTCCAGTTGTTCTTTGCTAATGCCATGGGGTAGTAACAGTTTATGAGAGGCAAAGTTATGATAAAAGACCCCGGCCTCAATGCCGGGGCAATTCAAATGCCTTCATGTGAATATATTTATTCAATTGAGGATTATAAGTTAATTCTTCAATTGTACATGATAAGGTAATAATTCAATTGCCCTGGCCTTTAGGCCAGGGATGCTAAAAGCATAAAAATCTCAGGGCTTTAGCCCTGAGCCATCTTACGCAAATCAGAAATTTGCTGACATCCCGACGTAGATAAAATCTACGCCGAACCGTGAATTGGTTAATAAATTTTGACTTCGTCAAAATTCATTAATCCGATCCTGAAAGGATCAAATGTTATTAGCTGCGGGTGCAACCTGAGGACAACTTGAAAGCGAAAATTCTGCAACCCCGGCAGGGGTTGAATAAGATCTGTTTCTGGCAGGAGATTTACCTCAAAAGAGTAACATCACCAACTCTAATAACCTGCGCTCCATCTTTGAGAACGACGATTAGTTTGTAAGCAAACACCCCGGAATTCAACGCCCTTCCTTTCAATTTTCCATCCCATGCATAGTTCAGATCATTTGGTGTGACATGATCCACAACGTAAACAATGTTTCCCCATCGATCAAATATGATGAGTGTAGAGATCTCTTCTACATCAGACCCTGCACTGATGATTAATTTGTCATTGATATTATCCCCATTCGGAGAAAAAATATTCGGAACATACACATCTGTTTTTTTATCCAAAAATATAGTCAACGCATCTTCATCCGAACAACCATCGACACTCGTGACCTGAACAGTATACGTAGATGTAATAATTGGAATAACGGATTGTGTAAGACACGTCGGACAATCCGGATTGACTATACCTGTCCATATAATCGATGCAAGCGAATCAAATGGAACATTGACTTTCGCGTGGATCATCGCCGTATCACCAGATTCGATGATTTGATCATCTCCGAGTTCAACATTGACTTGCAGGGGAGCATTGATCAGGATGATTTCTTTTACTTCACAACCATTGGCATCCATCGCTGTAAACTGATATGACCCTCCACCCAGATCTGTGAATGATGATGATGCCTGGTAATTTATTCCATCCATTGAATACAGGATCGGTGATATTCCTCCTGACGGCTCAACTGTAATACTTCCATTCTTCTGATCAAAACAATCAGGTCGTGACACAATAAAACTGATCGTAAACGGTCCCGGATCGAACAATGCAATTTCTCCATCGGTTTTACATCCGTTACCATCTGTAATTGTCACTGTATATGAACCGGCAATAAGATCTGTAGTGCTTTGGGCCGTGCTTCCCGTAGACCAGATGTAGGAAAAAGGTGAAACACCAGTAACAATGGCTATTGCGCTGCCATCGGCTTCTCCATAGCAACTGATATCAGAGCCGTTGAAATCAGAGTTGATTTGTAGTTGCAGATCAGGTAGAGGGTATAATGTGGTTTGTTCGATGACAAGGCTGTCGCAACCATCCTGATTTGTGAATGTATTTTGAGGATTTCCAACCAGTGCCGGGTCACATGTCCTGAAAGAAATGATGGTCGTATCCGCAGGTATTAATGAAACGGTCAGCATCACGATACTATCACATCCGTTTTGATTGCTAAGTGTAGTGATGAACGTTCCGGCTTGTGAAGACGTGCATGTCGTCGAGAACAGGAATGTCTGACTTGATGCTAACAAATCAATGGTTTCTGTCACTATACTATCACATCCGGATTGATTAGTATATGTTTGAACAAATACGCCAGCCGCAGCAGGATCACAGGTTGTAGAAGTAATGAATGACTGATCGAATGGCTCCAGGGTCACATTCATAGTGACTATACTGTCACAGCCAAAATGATTAATGTAGCTCTGAATGAAAACACCTACATCACCCGGATCACAGGAAGTATCGATGATGAAAGTAGAATCCTGTGCCGAATAGGTGATGGTCGTAAAAACTATGCTATCACATCCTGACTGCGAAATAAAATGCATTTCACTTATACCGAGGGTTGATGAGTCGCAGGAAGTAGTGAATAATACAGTTGTATCCGGCACCGCACTCGTAATCGTGGTGATCAACAAACTATCGCATCCGGTCATCGTGGACAGCCATGTTTGAAATATACCGATTTGGGAAGAATCGCAGGAAATGCCTGACAGAAAAGTTGTATCAGCCGGAGCGATCCAATTCGTATGGGTGATGACCAGGCTATCACATCCGCCCTGATTGATGAATGTGTGCGTCGTCGTACCAGCAGCTGAAATACTGCAGGAAGACAAATTAATAATGGTTGTGTCAGTAGTTATGAAAGTGATAGTAGTCGTCACCACGGTATCACATCCAATTGGGTTATTGAGGAAAGTAATATAAACACCTGCTGCCGCTGAATCACATGTAGTCGATTGAACTGAAATGCTATCGGAAAGTGAAACAATTAATTGGGTAATGACAAAACTATCACAAACATGTGTTGTGGCAAATGAATCTATATAAATACCTGGCTGTGTCTGATAAGCTCCCTGTAGAAAAACAGAATCACCCGGGCACAGTATTGTAGTGACCATATGTTCAATCGGAAATTCCTGCGTGATTTGAATTTCAACTAAACTATCACATCCGTTATTTGTAATGAAATATTCAGTACCAGATAAGATTCCATTCCCATATTCATTTCCATTTACGACGATCACATCACCTTCACAAAGAACAAGATCCAGGTTTGTAATATAGCCTGGAAACCTGGTGATATCGATGCAAGCAGACGATGTACCGCATTCATTGGTTATGTCAACACATACTGTGGCTTCCTGCAGATTGCCCCATTGAATGCCAAGTGTGTTGCTCCCTTGTCCTCCTGTGATATCGATGCCTGTAGGAACATTCCATTGAAATTCATTTCCGGATAAGGTAATCGGAACAACTAAAGTTGAGGATTCACCGGAACAAAGAAAGACAGGACCTGTAATTTGTACATCTGGCGGAATATCATTTACATCAAGAGTAAAACATGCATTATTCGAATGACAAAATGTATTGATCGTCAGACATACATTGGCAACTCCTGTATTGTGCCAAAGAACGCTAACCTGTTCAGTTCCCTGCCCCGCGGTGATAACTCCTCCCGGAGATACCGACCATACGTAAGAAAGTATTTCTGTGCCCGGAGGAAAATTAGCTGTGTATGTCCCAATCGATTCCTTACAAACATCTGCAGGTCCCATAATGTCCGGTACCGGAGCAACATCATCTGTAAGATAAATGCTGACTGAATCAGATACGGGACAAAGTTCAACTAAAGAGAAATCATCAAAGGCAACGTCAACTGGCCATTGTCCTCCCCCGAAATTGGCACAAAGGACACATATCTCAACAGAGGTTGTATCTCCGGAAAACCAGGTGGTATATGGAGGATAATCAAATGAACCCCACATACATGGGTTTCCTCCATACCAAATCACCGGAGAAAGTTCTCCGTTAAAACTGAACATTAAATCAAGTAATCCTGGAGCAAGATATACATACCAACCATCAAATTGATATTGAGTATTAGTATTCACATTTATTGTCTGGCACCAGAATGTATCCAGTGGCGCTACGCCATTGATGACAAGCATATTCCCTCCTGATACTGGGCTTGGATTACAATCAGCCCAGGTGTCATTTACGAGCAAGGGATCATTTATGACTGTATACGTTCCTTGCGTATACAGTTCATTTTGAATGACAGGTTGATCCATTACATAAGTATACGCGGTGAAAAAACCTGTATTGCCAAGATTAAAATCATGATTATAGACCAGGTTTTGAAACCCGGGATCAAATCCCCACGCAGTTAATGTGTACGTGATAGGATCACCAACATCAGCGCTCGGATTAAGAATGAAAGGATTACTTAATCCTGTATGAGGTGTCCATTCGTATAAAACGGAATTCCCTGTTATCGACCCATCAAGATAAATGTGAGCCCCTGGTTCACATATCGTATCATCCTGACCGGCATTTACTAAAATGTTGCAGGCAGATGCAGGTTCACTTATGTTTAATTTTGCGTTTGAGATCGGCCCTCCTCTCCATTGTGTATTGCAGAACAGCATTGAAAAAATCCAAAATGTCAGGTATTGCGCCATGACCCAGGCATGTAATTGGTTATCTGATTTCGGGCATCCTTCTATTTATTATCTCCCATTTTATCAATTCAATCTCCGCTTTGAAAAGTTCAAAAGAATAAATTTTCTCTTTTGCGTTCTTAGAAGATTCTCCAATAATAATAACAAATTTAACTGAGAAGTGAGTATCAAATTTTCCACACGTCATGTTTGACAAAAGATTTCCCTTGTCATCGGCTTGCAACTGGAAGTTAAAAACGACATTAATCAAACTTCCGCAAATCAGAAATTTGCTGACGCCCCGACGTAGTTAAAAACTACGCCGAACCGTGAATTGGTTAATAAATTTTGACTTCGTCAAAATTTATATATCTGAATAATCTCTCCAATTGAAGCTATAAAAAAAAGATAATTTTTACTTTTCCTTCGCCTCAGCCTCTGCCTCAGCCTATTTCCTCGCTATCCAACTCTCCGGATCAAGTTTATTCTTATCCTGCCATATTTCAAGATGCAATTCAGGATCATCTTTATCCAGATAGCCCAGCAGTTGACCTGTAGTCACTTCATCACCTTTCTTCACAGATACATTTACAATTTTACTATAGACCGTAAAATAAAGTCCATGTCGCACCATCACCATGTAATCATATCCGGGAATTCTCGTCACAGAAGCAACCGTACCACCGAATAAACTTTTTACAGCAGCCCCTGATTCAGCTTCAATATCGATTCCATTATTCTGCACCATGATCCCTTTCAGGACAGGATGCGGATGATTACCAAATCTTCCGGATATCATTCCTTTACCTACAGGCCATGGAAGCTTCCCTTTATTCGAAGCAAATTTATCATTGAGCACTTTTGTTTCAGGCGCTTTCGCAAGTCCTGACGTAGTCATCTTTTTTCCTTCTTCACTGATCAATCGCGCGATCTCATCATCAAGCTTTTTCTTTTTCGCTTGTGTATCGGCCAGTTTGCTTCTTAATTTCTTCTCTTCTTTTCCCAATTCGCTGAGCAATGCTTCCTGTGATTTTTGTTCGGCCTGCACATTACGACGTTGTTGTTCCTCTTCATTGAAGAGTTGGGTCTTTTCTTTTTTATTTTCTTCGATGATCGTGATGAGCTCCTGGTGCATCGCCTTTTTATGCGCGAGTTCTTTCAACTGCTGCCCAATAAAAATTTTATACTGACGCAGATACACCCAGCGTGTCAACGCCTGTGAAATAGATTGCGCACTTAACAGGTATATCCAGTCCGGCTGCAGTTGTTTGCGGACATAGGACATACGTAAAGCATTATTGAGTCTTTCTTCAAATTGTGAGATCGATTTGGAAGCCTGGTTTTTACTTTGCTCATGTAGTGCCGCTTCCTTTTTCAGACGATCCAGTTCCTTATTGATGGAAGCCAGTAATTCCTGCCGCTGGCTGATCTGTACACTCAGCGCTTTTAATTGCTTGAGTGATTTTGTTTTACTTTTTTGTGTCTTTTCAAGAACCTCTGTGGTGGATTTGATCTGACTCTCCAATGCTTTGCGTTGGGACTCAAGATCATCACGGTTCTTTTGACCGAAACTCATAAATGCCAGGAAAAGAAATGCCGAAGTGGCCCATACTCTCAAAGACACATTATATTTTATCATAATGTGAAGGTATGGAAAAAGGGAATTCCTGGGGCACATTGATTTCGATAGATGTATAATCGAGATCAAATAGATTGGAGACACCGTCATTGACCAGTGTATTGGTGCGTCGATATGGAAACATCTGGCCGGTATTGGTGGCCTTGTAATCCGCATATCCTGCCTCCCATTGGTGATTGAAAGTGTCCGTGACCAGGGATTGGACCAGTGTGGATGTGACGTCCAGCCAGAGCCTGGCATTTACGCCGGTAGTTGACTCCAGATATAATGAACGATCATCTTCAATCATCGATTTCGAGATCAGGGGTGGCATGTAAGCCCCACCCGTAAATACTTTAGAAAACATATTAAAATCAGCAGGCAAATTGTATTTCTTAAAAAAATCATTTGTCCTGTAAAGCGAATAAGATCGTTCAAGACGATTGATGAAAAAAGCAGAATCAGGAGTCACTAACATCCTACCGACTTCAAATCCAAATTTTTGAATCTGTACCCAAATAATACTATCATGCAATATTCTCACTCTGATTTTAGCCGTATACCTGTTCCCTTCCCAATCTATAGTTCCACTTCCTTCAGCCCCAAACCATGTATATGGAATATTTGTAGCAGATACAAGGTCAAGCATTGCTGAAGTCTCGGTTATGCCATTGAGGATAGACGGACCATTTTCTTTAGCTAAACGCTTAGTGGTGTTACACGATGGTAACACACACACACAAACAAACAGCGTAAATGAAATAATTCTTCTCATAAAAATATTCTGGTCGACCAGGCATTTTCTAAATAACTGGAAAATGGTATAGAAAGTTACTGGCCTTTATGTTCAGCTATTTTTTTCTTTACCTCAGGATCAGTATAACCATTATCTAAAGCCTTCTGCCACATTTCAATAGCCTTATTAGCGTCTCCTGTCAGTATATAAATATCACCAGCCAGATTATACCCATAGGCATCGGTCCCTTTTTCAACAGCTACATCAATGGCTTGTTTTGCCCTGTCATATTTCTTTTGATTATAAAATACTTCAGCTATCCATTGCTGTACTTTGGCTGATTGATTTCCTTCAGAAAGAACTTTTTCTGCCATCGCTATGGCTTTGTCACTTTGTTCAATCCGCTTGCTCAGTACAAGACTGTATTGTGATAATGTCTCAACACTTTTTGGATTTAAGCTCAACGCTGTCTCAAATGCCTGGAATGATTTATCCGCCTGTCCTAATTCATCGTACACCATACCCAGCACATTATAAACACTGATTTTCTGACTGATGTTTTTACCGGTCATGATCAACGACTGATTGAGCATGTCAAGTGCTTCATCATACCGTTTGTTTTTATATTCACTGTAGCCCACTGCATAATATAGGTAGCCCTGGTTGGGGAATAGATCGATGGCCTTTGTAGCTTGTGTGATGACATCATCATACGCGTACGTATCAATCAGAAGACTGACTAACTGCTCCCACACCGCATATATATTTCCATTCATTCCTGTAGAAGTGATGTAGGCTTTGATAGCATTTGTGTTTTGACCAAGAATAGCTAATACATCCCCTTTGAGCGCGTATGCTTTGGCTTCTTTAGGATGTGCTGTGATCAGTCTATCGATCACATTGAGCAATGCCTGTCCGAGATCATTTTGTTTTTTCTCTGACAATTCCATTACATAAGGAATCAACTCCTGGATTTTAACATCAATATTGAGTGCAGGATTGCTCATGATGGATGAAACGGACTCGAGATACGCTACTTTATTTCCATCTTGTTTCTGCACGCCGGCCACAGCCAGACGCGCCCGAGAATCTCCGGGATCAATGGATAATATCTGCTGATAATATTCCATGGCTTTATCATCTATTCCCTTTGTCTTGCAATACGAAGCTGCAAGAAATTTATATTCAATATTCGTCGGATAGACGGCTATCAGTTTGTTTATAGCTTCAAGTGCTTCTTCAGTGCGTCCAAGAGAGTCAAGTGTTTCAAACCTATTTCTGGTGATGGATTCTGTGACACCTGTGAGTTGTTCATATTTATCCAGCACAGTCAATAATCGTTCGCGCTCATCCGTTTTTTTACAAAAATTGATCAGCATCGCATAGTAATGTGGTCTCTCAGGTTTCAAATCTATCAATCGACCATATATATCCATTGCTGAATAGAGATCATTGGTTTTTTCATCAATATCAGCTTCCATCAGGAGAAACCATTCATTGTCCGGTTCTATCCGATTGGCTTTACGTATATAACTAAGGGCTTCTGTGAATTTACCCTGGGCAGCCATTGTTCTCGACAGTTCATAGCATGCTGTGCTATTCTGAGGATCGTCCGTGAGAATGGACTTATAATTCGCTTCTGCTTTTGACCAATCCCCCAGCATGGTGTATTTATTGGCCTCAATAAGCTTTTTCTCAATCGTGACCTGTTCTGACGAAGGCCTGACCTTTTGACCGGATGAAACCGTTGCAAATGATAAGCTGATCAGGATCAGTAAAATAGGTAAAAAGGCTTTATACAACTGGGTCACAAGATTCATCCTTAAATAGTGGTGCAGATATCGATTAAACAACGTAAAAACAGGGATTTAGGTATAAGTGGTTCACTTGAGGGGTAAAATTAAAGGAAATGAGATAGGATGCCGGACTCAAAATAAAATGGAACGCAGATCATCATGATGGTCATGATTTATCATGATTTTATTTTCCTTTTCCGCCCTTTTTGCCTTTTTGCCTTTTCAGCCTTTTCCGCCCCTTCTGCCTCTTTAGCCTCTTCTGCCCCTTCTGCCCCTTCTGCCTTTAGTCCACCAACGTCAACTTAAGCATATTCGTGCGATACTTTTTATGCATCGGCATACTTCCGGTATTGATGACGATATCGCCCTGCTTTACTTTCCCGGCTTTCAAGAGTATATTGACCACATCATAAATCGTCTCATCTGTAGAGGTAAAACGATCATAGAAAAATGTCTGCACACCCCATACCAGATTGAGCGTATTGAGTATACTGATCTGATCAGAAAAAACAAATACCCTGCTATCGATAGGACGATAAGAAGAAATTTTAAATGCCGTAAAACCAGATACTGTCATTCCGATGATAGCTTTAGCCTTTACATCCTGGGCCATTCGGGCAGCATGATAACACACCGTGTCGGACCAAAATGTTTTTGATTTCGGAGAAGGGCTCGCTAACTGAATACTTGTGGAATAATGCTTCTCGGCTTCCTGGATGATCTTATTCATAGCATGTACCACCTTCGACGGATGAGCACCTACTGAAGTTTCCGCGCTCAGCATGACCGCATCAGCACCATCAAGTACTGCATTAGCCACATCTGTTATCTCAGCTCTTGTCGGACTTGGATTGATGATCATTGAATCCATCAATTGTGTAGCTACGATAACGGGACGTGCACGTGTAATGCACAACCTGATGATTTCTTTTTGAAGTGTAGGCAATTTTTCCATCGCCATTTCTACACCCAGGTCACCTCTCGCGATCATGACAGCATTGGCCTGCTTGATGATGTCCTTTATATTTTTGATCGCTTCCGGCTTTTCGATTTTAGCGATTGTCTTCGCCTGGTGACCGGCTGCTTCGATCAGATCAGCCAATTCTTTGACATCCTGAGCTTTCCGGACAAACGATAAGGCGATCCAGTTGACAGGTTGCGTCAGGATGAATTCCAGGTCAGCCAGATCCTTTGGTGTAAGACATGGAATAGACAATTTTGTATCCGGCAGATTGACCCCTTTTTTTGAAGATAGTTTCCCACCGAAGATCACTTTGAGTCTTACTTCTTTATGCTTGTCTGTTTCGATGACTTCAAGAACAAGCTTGCCATCGTCAAGGAGGATTCTTTCTCCGGGTCTAACTTCTTTTGGAAAACTTTCCAACGCCATATGTACGCGCTCTGCAGTCCCTGGTGTTGGATCTGTAGTAAATACGATTTCCTTGCCATTGACCAGCAGTACTTCCTTGTCGGCTATATCCCCTATCCGGATTTTTGGCCCCTGAAGGTCAGCCATAATACCGAGGTGAAATTTATATTTCTCATTTATAGCCACGATATGGTTTATGACCTCAAGATGCTCTTCGTGTTTCCCATGTGAAAAGTTAAGTCTGAAGACGTCTACCCCTGCTTTGGCAAGGTCAAGGAGTCCATTGTACGACGAACAGGCCGGTCCAACGGTTGCAACAATTTTTGTATTCTGATTAGCTGTTTTTGGCATAATTTGGTTGAAGATTCACATTTATTTCAGGTGCGAAGCTAAAACCTCAGTTTTGTTTGTGCAAACGGCCCGAAATACGCAATAAAATTTTGCCGCCAAATAGCATCAGAAAAGGACATAGAACCTATATTTACGTTCCCTGGAACTTAATCAAACAGAACGTTATTTATGTGCTCGACTGTTTTGGCTTAAAAGTCAATACTTTATTTACTTTTGCAACCTTAATCAAACACAACTATTATGTCAGACATTGCTGAAAGAGTGAAGAAAATCATCGTTGACAAACTTGGTGTTGACGAATCTGAAGTTACTTCAGAGGCAAGCTTCACGAATGATCTTGGAGCGGATTCACTGGATACAGTGGAGCTTATAATGGAATTCGAGAAAGAATTTGATATCTCGATCCCGGACGAGCAAGCCGAAAATATCCAGACCGTTGGTCATGCTATAGAATATCTGGAGTCCCAGGTTTCTGCCTAAAACCGGTTACCTGCTGATGAAATCTTACAGATCCACAGGGGAGGTAAAGCTCCTCTGTGGATGTTTTATTTTAAAGGCTATAAATTCTTCCGGCTATAGCCCTGCTGACATGGTGGTTTGAGCTTATTTTTACCCCATGGGAGGCAAGAATTGACTTGATCAAAACTATACTATGCAGGATCCAATACTCCTTTATGGAGAATATTGAATATGCATATCACTAGAATCAAAGCTGTATGTCCAAACGAGTTGTAATCACGGGAATGGGGGCACTGACGCCCATAGGAAATAACCTCGCTGCATATCTCGAGGGTTTGAAAAATGGTGCTAACGGCGCCGGACCTATTACCAGGTTTGATGCCACAGGTTTCCGGACCACTTTTGCCTGTGAGGTAAAGAATTTCAATCCTGAAGATTTTCTCGAAAAGAAAGAATCACGCCGGATTGATCCATTCAGCCAATTTGCTTTGGTGGTAGCTGATGAGGCTATCGCTGACAGTGGCCTTGATCTGAACAGCATTGATAAATCACGCGTCGGTGTTATCTGGGGGAGCGGTATCGGTGGGTTCACGACCTTTCAGGAAGAAATAGAAGAAGCAGGAAGGGCTGTCGGGGTTCCAAAATATAGCCCGTTCCTGATCCCTAAGCTGATTTCTAATATCGCTCCGGGACATATCAGTATTAAATATGGATTTTCAGGAGTGAATCTGGCTACTGTTTCTGCCTGCGCTTCTGCTAACCATGCTTTAATCATTGCTGCCGACAATATCCGCCTTGGACGGGTCGATGTGGTGGTAACGGGTGGATCTGAAGCAGCGGTAACGAGAGCAGGTATCGGAGGGTTTTCGAGTATGAAAGCACTTTCAACCCGCAATGATGATGTTTTGACAGCTTCAAGGCCATTTGACAAGGACAGAGATGGATTTGTCCTGGGAGAAGGAGGAGGAGCACTTATACTTGAGTCTTATGAGTATGCTAAGGCCAGGGGAGCGAGAATCTATGCCGAACTGATTGGTTCAGGCATGAATGCTGATGCATATCATATCACTGCACCGGAGCCTACCGGCAAGGGTGTCATCAAATGCATGGAATATGCCCTTCAGGAAGCTGGGATGAATACAGGCGATATAGATTACATCAATGTCCATGGGACATCTACACCTTTAGGGGATGTTGCAGAACCAAGAGCAATCCAGGCTGTCTTTGGTGATGATGCTTATAAATTAAATATAAGTTCTACAAAATCCATGATGGGTCATTTGCTTGGTGCTGCGGGGGCGGTGGAAGCGATTGCGTCCATCCTGGCGATCAATCACGGATTCATTCCACCGACGATCAATCATTTCACAGATGATCCCGAGATTGATGGAAAATTGAATTTCACGTTCAACGAAGCACAGGCCAGGGATGTTAAAACTGTCATGAGCAATGGATTTGGATTTGGAGGGCACAATACATCGCTTATCTTTGGACGAGTATGATAGTGTAATAGCCGATATTTTTTGTGATCAGGACTTTCTATAATCATTATATTTCTTCCGATAAGCATTTTGCCCGAAGTGTGGCCAATATCGTAGGCTTTACTCCGAAGAATCTTTCCATATTCAAACAAGCCTTCAGTCATAAATCCGCTTCAGAACCGAAGTTTCATACCGTCACCAGCAATGAGCGGCTTGAATACCTCGGTGATTCAATCCTGAGCACGATCGTAGCGGAATATCTTTTCAAAAAATATCCCAACAGCGACGAGGGATTTCTCACCAAAATGAGATCCAAGATCGTCAAGCGGAAGACACTCAACAGGGTCGCTGATGACATGGGCATCGATGTAGTCCTCCAGGATGCTAATGATACCCGATTGAGTGAATCCATGAAAGGAAATTGTCTTGAAGCATTGGTGGGAGCCATTTATCTTGAAAAAGGATTTGATACGACCAAACGAATCGTCATCACCAAAATCCTCCGTCGTCATGTCAATATTCACGATCTCGAAGAGAATGATGACAATTATAAAAGCCAGCTCCTTGAATTCTGCCAAAAGAAAGGAAGTGAAATCGACTATCGCGTCATCGAACGATTCAAAATGGAAAATCGTGACAGATTCAAGATAGGTGTCTATGTCGATGGAAAAGAAGTAGCTACAGGTGAGGACTTCAACAAAAAGAGTGCTGAGCAGAATGCATCTTTTAAAGCATTGAAGAGTATGGGAATTGAGATCTCAGATTTGTGAGAGGAGTGAGAGCAGTGAGAGGAGTGAGAGCAGTGAGAGCAGTGAGTGAGAGCAGTTAGAGGAGTTAGAGGAGTTAGAGGAGTTAGAGGAGTGAGAGGAGTGAGATAGGAGAGACATCTGAGCCAGTGAGAGGAGATCTCTGAGGGAGGAGAGGAATGAGAGGATTTAAACGGTCATTGCAAGTTTAAAAAAGGCTCTTAAGCTCCGTAGGAGCGACATCTCTGTAGCACGTAGTGCAAAAGAGGTTTTTTGAGCTCCATCGGAGGCATCTTTTGAGGGAAAGGATGAGTCAGATAGGTCTTTTGTATAAGTTAAAGAGGTTTTTTCAAACCATCATTTGCATTTACAGCTCCATAGGAGCAACAAAATCTTATGGGAACGATTACGATTAAAACATAAATACTCCCTTACCATATGAATCCTATAATTTCTTGCTGGAAATTTTTTGTTTTCAATACCAAATATCGCATACAAATATCTGAGCTCCGATGGAGCTGAAAAAAGGCATACCTGATATTACAGATATTTCACTCCTATGGAGCTTATGTTTTTACCTTTTCTATATTTCGGTTGCTGAGCTGTAGCCCAAGGATGAGCGTGAGCTGGTCGAAGCATTCTATGTGCTCTATGTGCCTATGTGGTGAACCTTTTCACATCATTATTCAGAATATTCTTTCTTAATTCAAAATTGGTCCCCAATTCCTCACAATCGAATAACCCTTCTACTTCCACTCAGGCCTTTATCGTTTCTAATTCTTACGATGTAAAGACCTTTACTCTCCGGTAAAGACACGTCCATATCATTTTCTGAAACTGATTTTATTCGTTGTCCCACTGAATTAAATATTTCAATACCGGTAATAATTTCATCGCTAATAATTTTGAATCGTCCGTCAATCGTGGGATTCGGGATCACATCAAATACAAGATCATTTTCAACATTGTCGATATCGTTGGGCAGATAAAGAGCAAGTAGCTCATTTATTTTGAATGTAATCGTTCTGGGTTCATTTCCTGAATACAGACTCATCGAAACATTTATCCACCCGATCTCTCCTGTTGTTGTTTTCCGATACGCAATAAATTTATTATTGATGGAAGCTGTATCGTAGGTACAATTCCAGCCTCCAAAGCATCCTATGGTATAAAGACTATCCACTCCCCATTCATGACCTGTTGTGCAAAGTGTATCACCGAATTCATAATATGAAGGCCTTCCTGGTAGACCGGTATCGGTACAAAAAGAGAATGAATGATTAAGTACAAAAAATGCAACCGTATTCGGACCATCGGCCGGTGGATATTCTTTCAGAAACCAAATCCGGATATCCTGCGTGCCATCTCCATCAATATCAAAATAAGCCATGGTATCATGATTGTCCTCCACGATGCTTAGATCAATGAGGTCATATACAATGCTTGTTCCTGCTGGCACGCTGCCTGCTGTGACCTGGCAATACAGTGGTGTTGATCCGAATAGAATAAAGAAAAAGAAAGGAAAGCTTTTAAAAATATCTTCATAATATTCATGTCTCGGCGACTTGGACAAGTTTGGAACTTCTGGCAGGGTTTTTGCCCCGCTTTTAGGGTTCCATTTCCCCCCCCTCCCCCCAAATTTTTTAAACTTATTTTTTTCCCCTTTCCAAAAAAAAAACCCGGGGGGAAAAACCCCCCCTTTTCTCTCCCTTTCCCCCTCTCTCTTCTCTTTTCCCAAAAAAACCCCCCCCCCCCCCCCCCCAACCCCCTAATAAATAAATATTCAATATTAATCTCTCGCAAAGTCGCAAAGTCGCAAAGAAAATACTTCACTCCGATAGATCTATTAACAATTAACTTCTCTAATTTAAAATTCCTACTTTTCCTTCTTAATTCCAAATTCAAAATTCCTTATTCACGATTTCCTTTTCAATTCCTTACTCAAAATTTCCTTTTCAATTCATCCCTTTCACAGCATCCATCGCTTCATGCAATTTCTTTTTATTGCTGTCACTAATCTCCACAAGCGGCAGACGCAATTCAGCGCCGCACCATCCTTTGTAATTTAAAGCTTCTTTTATCCCCACAGGATTTCCTTCAATATATAGCCATTGATGCAGATCAAGCAAACGATAATGAATATGTCGTGCCTTTCCCCACTCTCCACTCAATGCATATCGTATCATAGATGAAAAAGATTCAGGATACGCATTTGCAATAACCGAGATAACACCTTTACCTCCATTGGCGATGAATGCTAATGCCGTCGGATCGTCACCAGACAATAATGTAAAATGTGAAGGTGCATATCTGGCTAATGCCGCCGCCTGATGTAAATCCGCTGAAGCATCTTTTACACCAATAAATTTTTTTGAATCATTTGCTAAACGAAGTAAAGTCCCTGCTGAAATATTTGACGCTGTACGACTCGGTACATTATAAATAATCATCGGCAATGGTGATGCTTCTGCAAGGGCCATGTAATGTCTGTAAATTCCTTCCTGGCTGGGTTTCACATAAGCAGGACTACTGGACAGTATCGCTGATATGCCGGTCGTTTCAAACAAAGACAATTTTTCACAAAGCTGAGCTGTATTGTTTCCACCAAATTGTCCGGCGATGATTGGAACTCGTCCGGCCACAGCTTCAATCGTATGCTTAATCACTGCAGTTTGCTCCTGATCACTCAGGCTTGTAGCCTCACCCGTAGTGCCGAGACTAACTATGTATTCCACCCCACCCTGGATGACTTTATCCACGAGCGATGAAAGTGCATTGAAATCAATGTAATTTTTTTTGAAGGGCGTGACGAGTGCAACTCCCGTACCTGTAAGATCAAGCGTAGACATCCGGTATCAATATATCTTTTGCAATGTATGCATTAGTTCACTTATCCATTCCTTCAATGTCGCAGAATTTCCGGCATCGATGCAAAGATCATATGGATTGGTTTGCTGCTGCGCGTACCAGGGCCCGATACGAAATGATGCTTTTGAAACTGAACTGATAAAATCCAGTGGTCGATGATTTTCTTTGATCGAAAGATTGATCAGAACATCAAACGCCTGACTCATGAAATCTTCGGCCATTTCAGTTTTCGGTACTTGTGATACTTTATTCAGATCATTGGTCGTGATAATATCAAAAGGCGTGGAAATGGTTTCCATTTTGCCATTGAAGAAGCCAAGAATTTTTACCCGATTGCCTTTCTTTCTTAAATCTTCTGCGAAGGAATTGACGATCGTGCGATCATCGGCACTGGTCGCATCCGTGAGAAGGCCATAATGATTTTTGCGATCAAGATGAAAAGCTACCGGAGTACCTGAAGAAGCTTTGAGCCTCTTCTTCTTGGCACGTTCAAAAAAATATGTCCTGATGGCTTCCAGCATAAATCAAATTCTACACTCTTCATTCATTCCGACAAGGATCGGAACACACTAACGAGATTCCTCGGTCGGAGATTTTATTTCGTACCGACCCATCGCCGAATATTTTTCAATCCGTGTATTGATCCGATCATCCGGAGTAGATTGTTTCAATTCTTCAAGCTGCGTCTTGATATGTTCTGCAAGGGCTACAGCCATTCCGTCAGGATCATTATGCGCGCCACCAAGTGGTTCTTTCACGATACCATCCACAAGACCAAACTCAACCATATGATCAGCCGTCAGCTTTAAAGCTTCAGCTGCAGTTTCTTTAAAATCCCAGCTTCTCCAGAGTATAGATGAACAGGATTCAGGTGAGATCACAGAATACCATGTATTCTCAAGCATAAATACTCTGTCCCCCAGTCCGATTCCAATAGCACCACCTGAAGCTCCTTCGCCGATGATATAACACACGATCGGAACTCTGAGCTGAGCCATCTCGATCAGATTCCTGGCGATAGCTTCAGCCTGCCCTCTCTCCTCAGCTTCCAGACCTGGATAGGCACCCGGCGTATCAATCAATGTAACAACCGGAATATTAAATTTCTCGGCCAGCTTCATCAGGCGTAAAGCCTTTCGGTATCCTTCAGGATTGGCCATACCGAAATTCCGGTACTGCCTCATCTTTGTATTTGATCCTTTCTGATGGCCTATGACCATGACCGACTTGCCATCCAATTGGGCGAATCCGCCGATTATAGCTTTATCATCATGCACGAACCTGTCACCATGCAACTCAATGAAGTTTGAAAAGATCTGTTGGATATAAAACAACGTATAGGGCCGTTCGGGATGCCTTGACAATTGCACCTTTTGCCAACCGCTTAGGTTGCCATAGATCTCCGTTTTGAGTTGGATGATCTTATTCTCCAGGTCCCGTATGGCAGCAGAAACATCGATGTCGCCCTGAGCTTCAATTTGTTTGATCTGCTCGAGTTGATCATAGAGACTTTCAAGGGGCTGCTCAAACTCAAGAAATACCATAAGCTATTGATTGACAAGCCTTCACAAAGGGGGGATGATGAGGCAAGTTTGCAAAGGTAGGCAATTCAGAGAAGTGAGAGAAGCAAGAGGAGTGAGAAAGTGAGAGGAGTGAGAGAGTGAGAATCTTTGGGTACAAGGGATGCCGGATAAAAGGATGGGGGATGCCGGACTCTTGACGCACACTTTCCTTTTGACGCAGATTTACGCAGAATTATTTTTAAAAGAGAATACGTCAGATCTACGGATAGTTGAATACAGATGGACTGTCTCAAGGGACGCAGATTAATTTCGTTCTGCCCCTTCTTTTCTTTCGCCGAATAAATTAGAAGCGTATGAAAATTCTACCCTGTGTTTCTACACTTCTTTTCGAAAACCCCGGGTATAGGGTTTATACATTTGGATTTTAGTAATCATAAAGCTCCGTAGGAGCGAAATATCTGTAAACAGAGACGCTCCACACCCCCTTTTTTGTGGCGCCGGCGATGCGAAGCGAGAGAGGCGGATTAAAATTTTTCCTTAGCCTTAGCCTTCTCCTCAGCTTTTTTTGTCCTAGCCTCTTTCTTTAAAATAATCCCCTATCCCACACATCTGATTGCTCCGATCCCAAAGTTGTTTTCCCAAAACAGGATCCTTAGCAGATGGAAATACATCTTTGACTTTATTGCTTTCCCAATATTTTCCACTGATCCTTTCTACAGAAGGATCGGTCGCACAAAACACAGAAGTGCGTGAACCTTCAGAAGGAGTCTGTCCTTTACGTCGTCTGAATTTCCAGGCGAGCGTATGCAACCAGTTTGTGTGTTTCAATCCGATATCCGTTTTGACTAATCCTGGTGATGCGGCATACACACTGATATTTGTATCCGGTTTCAATGCATCCAGTTCAAACGTGAAATAAAGATTTGCAAGTTTTGACTGTCCATTGGAACGAAGACCATGATAATTTTTTGAATAGCCGGGATCGGGGATATTTATTTTTCCATAAGAGTGTGCATTGCTGGCCACATTGACTATCCTACCATGTCCTGATCTTTTCAATGCGGGATAAAGAAGATGCGTCATCAGTACGTAACTCAGATGATTTGTAGCAAAGACAGTCTCAATTCCTTCTTTTGTCAGATGGTGATTTGACATCCATGTACCGACATTATTGATGAGGCCATCAATCACCGGATGTTTAGCTATCATTTCTGCAGCTGCTTTCCGGATATCACTCTGAAGACTCATATCTGCTGCATATCCTTCCACAAGCGCATCTGGATGCGAAGACATAATAATCGAAATAGCATGATCAACTTTTCCCTGAGATCGTGCAGTAAACAATACACGATGACCTAAGTCAACGAGACTGCGTACAGTTTCCAATCCGATACCCTGGCTTGCACCGGTGACTACATATATTTTTGGAGAACTCATTAATTTAATATGGATTTAAATTATTAAATATAGGACGCAGATTTTTTAAGAAATAATATGATTGATTAAGATTTATTTTTCAACCACATATTCTCACGACTCACGCCCGCTTGTTTTGTTTTATTGCCGCAAATTTCGCGAATTAACGCAAATTAAAGTACTGATTACCACTTACTGAATACTGATTACCTAGAGTACTCCTGTCCGTCCTCCATCCACCGTAATCTGCGTGCCCGTGATATACGCCGCTGCAGGTGAGGCAAGAAATCCAACGGCATTCGCTATTTCTTCTGCACTACCAAATCGCCCCATCGGTATCTCTTCAAGCATTTCTTTGCGAATGTCCTCAATACCTCTGCCTGTTTTATTTGCCTTATTTGAAACAATAGAATTTAATCTATCTGTTACTGTTGCACCGGGCAATACATTATTCACCGTGATTCCAAATGGGGCCAATTCTGTGGCAAGTGTTTTTGACCAATTAGCCACTGCAGCTCTGATCGTATTGGAGACGCCTAAACCTTTTAATGGTTGCTTCACCGAAGTTGAAATGATATTGATGATGCGACCATATTTTTCTTCTTTCATTCCAGGTACTAAAAGTTGAGCTGCCACATGATTAGCCAACAGATGCTGCGCGAATGCACTTTTAAAGGCACTTGTTTCCGCACCAGCAATATTCCCTGCCGCAGGCCCTCCGGAATTATTGACAAGAATATGAATCGTCTTCACTTTAGAAAGTCCAAGGATCTTAAAATGAAAATCGGCTTCATCAGCTGTATCGGCTACAAGAAAATCATGATGCTGTCCTTTCGAATGATCAAGATCTTTCAATGCTTCGCCCAATGCCTCATCATTTCTCGCCAAAAGAGTAACATTGGCCCCAAGTTGTGACAATACAATCGCACTTGCCTTTCCTATACCACTACTGCTACCGCAGACTAATGCATTTTTACCTTTCAGATTAATATCCATTACACCTATTTTTTTTCACCTATTTTTTATTTTGCTTATTGCTCATTGCCCATTGCTATTTCACCGCTAATTACGCAGAATTTATTTTATAAAAAATTTCGCAAATAATCCTCGTTTTGCTTATTGCCTATTGCTTGTTGCTTGTTGTCTTTTGTTGCTTGTTCTTTTCCCGGTAATTGCGCAAATTATGTTCGTTTTGCTAATTGCTCATTGCTTATTTCTCCCTGCCCCCTGCTCCCTGCTCCCTGCATTTTGTCGCCAGAGGATTAACTACCTTAGCAAGACCAATTAAAGAGATATGTCCAAAGATACCATCATCGCACAGGATCGCGCCCAACCACTAGGTCGTTATCCCCATACAAAGCGTGTAGGGTCATGGGTTTTTATCTCAGGCACCAGCTCAAGAAGGCCTGATAATACATATGCCGGTGCTGACTTACAACCTGATGGTCAATGGATTCTCGACATTAAAACACAAACGAAAGCGGTTTTGGAAAATATCCAACACTATCTCGGGCTCAATGGCGGAAATCTTGAAGATCTGGTCGATGTCATCGTTTTTCTAAAAGACATGAGCCACTTTGAAGCCTACAATGAAATCTATAATTCCTTTTTTCCGAACACTGGTCCCTGCAGAACAACAGTTGCCGTCGCCGATCTTCCCCGCCCTCAAATATTGATCGAAATAAAAGGAACAGCTTATATTGCCAACGAATAATTATGTCTGAAAAATTTACGTCCGTTCACTATCATTCATACCTGCAACTGGATAAAATCCTCGATGCACAACATCCGCGTTCAGCACAGGTCGAAGAATCCGTAGCCCATGATGAGATGCTCTTCATCATCATGCACCAGGTCTATGAATTGTGGTTCAAGCAGATCATCCACGAACTGGAATCCATCTCTCTGATGTTTGAGGACAATCTGATGGATGAAGTAGAGATCCTGAAGGCTGTCACCAGACTTGAACGCATCATTGAAATCCAAAAACTTTTGATCGACCAGATTAATGTCATGGAGACATTGACGGCGATGGACTTTCTTGATTTCAGGCAATATTTATTTCCGGCGAGTGGTTTTCAGAGTCTTCAATTCAGAGTTGTTGAAAATTTACTAGGTTTAAAACAAGAGCAACGTCTGACCTATAACAATTTGCCTTATGATGTGGTTTTTTCTGAGACACAGAAAGAAGTATTGGAACGTAGCATTGAAAATAAATCTTTGCTTACGCATGTCATTGAATGGCTTGATCGCACACCTTTTCTTGAGTTTAGTAAATTCAGTTTTCTTGAAGCTTATAAAAAAGCTGTTGAAAGGATGATTCAGAAAGATAAAGATGCGATCAATGCATCCGAAATTCTTTCCGAAGAAACTAAAAAACAAAGGTTGACAATGATGGGGGATACGAGTACTTATTTTAATGCTGTCTTTGATCCTGCACAGTTTGAAGAAATGCGAAATCGTGGTGAAGTAAAATTTTCATACAAAGCCATGCTTGCCGCACTCTTTATTTTTCTTTACAGGGATGAACCCATTTTGCAACAGCCCTATCGCTTATTGTCCCGCCTGATGGATATTGAAGAGATGCTGACCAATTGGCGTAACAGGCACTCACAAATGGTGCTGCGGATGATCGGTCGTAAAACGGGAACAGGTGGATCTTCAGGACATCAGTATCTCAAATCGACTGCCCAGCATCACCAGATATTTACGGACTTATACCAGGTTGCCACTCTACTCATCCCCAGGTCTGAATTGCCTGCACTACCTGAAGAACTCAAGCAATATCTGGGATTTTATTTTTCTTCGCACGAGCATGTGAAAGAATAACAAGTAACAAGTAACGAGTAACGAATAGCTAATAACGCTTAACGAATTTTTGCAGCTCCCCCTTTTTCAGGGGGCTGGGGGGTAAAAAATAAATTATGACGATAATGAAAAGTTTTGAGCACTTCATCAATGGCGAATATCGCCCATCTGTAAGTGGCAAAACGATGGATGTCATCAATCCATCTACCGGAAAAAAATACGCTACTGTATCTGCAGGTGACGAACAGGATGTAAATCTTGCCGTAACAGCTGCTAAAGCTGCATCACCGGCATGGATGTTAACTCCACTGGCCAAAAAGCAAACTATACTTCAAAAAATCGCTGATCTGATCACTGAACGACTTGACGAATTTTCTGAAGCAGAAAGTCTTGATACGGGAAAACCAATTTCACTGGCACGTGAACTGGATATCCCCCGAGCTGCATCCAATTTTTCATTTTTCGGTGCTGCAGCCACTCAATGGTCATCGGAATCACATGTGATGCCCAGTCAGGCTTTTAATTTTACATTGAGAGATGCACTTGGCGTAGTCGGATGTATTTCACCATGGAATCTTCCTCTATATTTATTTACATGGAAGATTGCGCCTGCACTCGCTGCCGGAAATACTGTAGTCGGAAAACCTTCTGAGCTAACACCTGCGACTGCTGCAATGCTCGGAAAAATATGTAATGAAGCTGGTTTGCCACCGGGTGTGCTCAATATCATTCATGGTACCGGACCCGAGGCAGGTGAAGCCATTGTGAAACATGAAGACATCAAAGCAATTTCATTCACAGGAAGCACAGCTGTCGGAAAACGTATTGCAGTTCTCTGCGCAGAGCAATTGAAAAAAGTCTCACTCGAGCTTGGCGGAAAAAATCCGATCATCATTTTTGGCGATTGTGATTATCAGAATATGTTGCAGACCACGATACGATCTGCATTCAGTAACCAGGGACAAATCTGTCTGTGTGGATCAAGAATTTTTGTGGAAGCCAATTTGTATGATAAATTTCTATCCGATTTTATTTTCAGAACGAAGCGTTTGAAAATCGGCGACCCAATGGATCCGGATACGGATATCGGATCATTGATATCTGAAGCGCATATGAATAAAGTCATGAGTTATATTGATCTTGCTCAACAGGAAGGAGGAAAAATAGCAACAGGAGGAAATCAGGTTAAATTAAAAGGAGAACTTGGTGAAGGTTATTTTGTGGAACCCACCATCATCACCGGTCTTGAGCAGGATTGCCGTACAAACAAGGAAGAAATATTCGGCCCTGTAGTATCTATAATCCCTTTCGAAACAGAAGATGAAGTGGTAGCCATGGCAAATGATACAAATTATGGTCTTGCATCTGTGATCTGGACGAATCATCTCGCGCGTGCACACCGCGTATCTTCCAACTTGCAATCCGGAATTGTCTGGGTCAACTGCTGGATGCTGCGTGATCTACGTACACCTTTTGGAGGAGTCAAACAATCCGGACTGGGCAGAGAAGGCGGTTGGGAAGCGATGCGATTTTTTACAGAGGCGAAGAATATAACAGTAGCTTATCCGCATAACGAATAACGAATAACGAATAACGAATAACGAATAACGAGTATCCTCTCACTCTCTCACTCTCTCACTCTCTCACTCTCTCACAGTTGAAAATCGACATCCATACGCACATCATGCCTTACGAAATTCCAAAGTGGATTGAAAAATTCGGCTATGGCAAATTCGTACATCTTGAAGATTGTGGAGAGTGTCGTGCACGGATGATGATCGGGGATAAATTTTTTCGGGAGATAGAATCCAATTGTTGGGATCCTTTGGTCAGAATAAAAGAATGTGATGCAGATGGCGTGCATAAACAAGTGCTATCGATCATTCCCGTTTTATTTTACTATTGGGCGAAAGGGGAAGATGGTCTTGAAACAAGCAGGTTTTTCAATGATTACATCGCTGAAGTCACAAGTCGGCATCCGGATCGGTTTATTGGAATAGGCACTGTTCCTCTGCAAGCACCTGACCTTGCGATCAGAGAAATGCAACGATGTGTTACAGAACTTGGTATGGTTGGTATAGAAATCGGTTCACATGTCAACTCCTGGAATCTCAATGATCCCGCACTGATGCCCTTCTTCGAAGCTGCTGAGCAGATGAATGCATGCATATTTGTTCATCCGTGGGAGATGATGGGGTCATCCGAAATTGAAAAATATTGGTTGCCATGGCTTGTGGGTATGCCTGCGGAAACAAGTCGTGCTATTTGCTCGATGATCTTTGGAGGGGTATTTGAAAATTTTCCCAAGCTGCGCGTTGCATTCGCACATGGAGGAGGTTCATTTCCGGGTACGATTGCAAGAATTGAACATGGTTTCAATGTAAGGCCTGACCTTGTCGCTGTTGATAATAATAAATCACCAAGATCTTATTTAGGAAAATTCTGGATTGATTCACTTGTACATGACGAACGCATCCTTGATTATCTTATAGATATTGTCGGTGCAGAAAAAATTGCTTTGGGCAGTGATTATCCATTTCCGCTCGGCGAGAAAGTGCCTGGAAAATTAATTGAGCATATGCCCTATAGTGATCATACAAAGGAATGGCTTTTGTATAAGTCAGCATTGGAGTGGATGGGAATGTGAGAGAAGTGAGAGGAGTGAAGAGTGAGAGAGTGAGAGAGTGAGGGAAATGTAGAATAATAATTTGCGTTAATTAGCGAAATTTGCGGCAAGTAATCAAAACTTGAGTCAGGTATCCGGCATCATTTTATCCAGCATCTAAGAAATCGTATGGCACACGGAAAATACAGAGATCAATTCTACATCCCTCACGTCAATGGAAAAGAATCAATATACCTGTGTGGAAATTCTTTGGGACTGCAGCCTAAGAAAGTAAAAGAATATGTCAATGAAGAACTGGATGATTGGGCAGCACTCGGTGTAGAAGGACATCTTCATGCACGGCATCCATGGTTACCTTATCATGAATTTCTGACGAAGTCGATGGCTGATCTTGTTGGTGCTCATCAAAGTGAAGTGGTCGTCATGAATTCACTGACGGTAAATCTTCACTTGTTGATGGCATCATTTTACAGGCCTACAAAGAAGCGATATAAAATTCTAATCGAGAGTGATGCCTTTCCTTCTGACCGCTATGCAGTGGCATCGCAGGCTAAATGGCACGGCTATGATCCGAAAGAATCGATTGTTCAATGGCGTCCAAAACAAGGAGAACATTGCCTGCAAATAGAAGACCTGGAATCCATATTGAAACAGCAAGGCGAAGAAATTGCAATGATTCTTTTAGGAGGTGTAAATTATTATACCGGCCAATATTTTAATATTGAAGAAATCACAAAGCTTGGGCAGCAGTATGGAATAATCGTTGGTTGGGATCTGGCGCACGCAACAGGTAATGTGGAACTAAAACTTCATGAATGGAATGTTGATTTTGCTGCGTGGTGTAGTTATAAATACCTTAATTCAGGACCTGGCAGTTTAGGTGCCATCTTTGTACATGATCGACATGGAAATGACACTACTATTCCACGGCTTTCAGGTTGGTGGGGACATAATAAACAAACGCGATTTGGGATGCGAGATGATTTTGATCCTCTCCCCGGCGCGGAAGGATGGCAATTGAGTAATCCGCCGATATTGCCACTTGCAGCGATGAGAGCTTCTTTGGAAATTTTTGATACTGCCGGCATTAAAAATCTCAGGGATATATCGAAAAGGATGATGGTCGATATATATGAGATCATGGTCACTAAAAAACTTATAAAAATGATCACCCCATCCCATCCTGATGAAAGAGGATGCCAGATTTCCATGCTGGTTGAAAGAGATGGAAAACAATTATTTGAACATTTATCTAAAAATGGAGTGATTGCTGATTGGCGTGAACCAAATGTGATCAGAATTGCCGTTGTTCCATTATACAATACAAATGATGATGTCGGCAGATTTTTAGGCGTATTGGATTCATTTAAAGACTGAAAATGAAATTCAAAGGCAGATATAGCATGAGTAAAGCATCGTTGCAAAAAATAAACTGTTCCTTGTTATATCTTTTTATCATTGCCTTTGTTCTACTCGGATGCCCTACAGATGCCCAACCAAAAATTCATGACCACGTGATCGTATACGAAGTATTTATACAATCATTCTGCGATTCCAACGGTGATGGCATCGGTGATCTCCCGGGATTGATTTCAAAACTCGATTACATCAAAGATCTGGGTGCTACAGCTATCTGGATCAGTCCTGTTCATCCCTCTCCTTCGTATCATAAGTATGACGTGATCGATTATTATGCTATCCATCCTGATTATGGAACGATGGCGGATATGGACCGGCTCATCAAAGAAGTTCATCAACGCGGCATGGAACTTCTCCTTGATCTTGTCATCAATCACACCTCCTCCGAACATCCGTGGTTTATTCAATCGGCTTCATCATCTGACAATCCGTATCGCGACTATTATGTCTGGAAGGATTATCAGACTGTGCAGGATGAAATAAATAAAAAAACCACCACTTTCGATTCAGATAATCTCACGCAATGGCATAAATGGAAAGAAGGGGAAGAACATTATTATGGATTTTTCTGGAAAGGAATGCCTGACCTCAACTTTGACAATCCGAAAGTCAGGAAAGAAGTATATAAGATTGGAAAATATTGGCTGGAGAAAGGTATTGATGGTTTCAGGCTCGATGCTGCACGTCATATTTTTCCGGATGATCGATTTGATGATACGAGACAATTCTGGGAGGAATTCAGGTCCGAGATGGCTTCAGTCAAACCCGATGTATTACTTGTCGGGGAAGTATGGTCGGATCCCGGTGCATTAGTGACTTTATTCAAAGGACTTCCTTCTTTATTCAATTTCGAATTGACGAAAGCAATACCTGATTGTATTAATGGCAGCAATCCTATGGAGTTCATTGATTCGTATGCACATATTGATTCTGTTTACCGGACGTCTACTGCTCCTTTTGAGGATGCTTTACTCTTATGCAATCATGACATGAATCGGATCAGATCCAGGCTTGACGGTGATATTGCTAAATCTAAACTGGCCGCTTCAATACTTCTCACCCTTCCCGGCACACCATACATCTACAATGGTGAAGAAATCGGAATGCTGGGTATGAAACCTGATGAAAACAACAGGGAGCCATTTCTTTGGGGCGGCGCAGCCGGGGCTGGAGAGGATACGCATTGGATGAAACCAAAATATTCTGTTGTACCTGATGTGACCCCTCTTGAATTGCAAAAAGCGGATCCGAATTCCATTTACAATTATTATAAAAAATGGATAAGTTTGAGACGAGATCATCCTGAAATAGCTTCAGGCAAACTTGAATTTTTAAAAATGGAATCGCCGGTTATTCTGGCTTATACATTGTCAGGTGCAAGTGAAAAATATTTGGTCTTGCACAATCTTTCAGCAAATTCTGTAACCATTTCTATACCAGACAAATCCAAAATTTTATCTTATGATAAAATCATTATTACGGACAATAAATTCAATATTGAAGCTTACTCAACTATTCTATTCCAAAATAAACAGGATTAACAATAGTTATTTCCTTGACCATTAAGCTTGGCAAAAAAAGGACGCAGATTAACTAAGAAAATTTAAGATCACTTCCCAGGCACAAATGACTGTGAAAATTAATCCTACTAAATCTTAATTTTTCTTAGTTAATGCTTCGATCTGCTTTCCTCGACCTAGTGCTACAGCTCAGCAACCGTCCGCGTCCTTATTTTTTTAAATTTCTGTCCGACATCTAAGCATTTTTTCAGGTTTTCCCTCCCACCATCACGCCATGCCTTGACTTCTTATCTGCTCTCTCCAGTGAGCTCCTGGTGTAATCAATATCCGCCAATAAACGCCTGGCATCTTTATCCTTGGCATTAAATTTCTGAATCTCTTTTGCAAACATTTCGGCCTGATCAAAATCTTCAAGCCAGAAATAGGCCAGTGCCTGGTTGTATAACGTGATATGCTTAAGTTTTTTATCGTCTTTAGACTTTGTGCCGTACTTTTTACTTTCAGCATTATAAAAATTAAGGGATGTTTCTATTCTGGCTTTGATTGTATTCAATCCTGAAGATGCACTCATTGTTTTGAATGCTTCTTTTATTGTTTCCAATGCATTTTGATAAACATCATAGTCAGGATGTTTTTTCTTCCCTATGGTCTCGAAATGCGCATTTTCCTTCACGAGCCTATAGCCATATTTATCATTTAGCAGGGATGATATTTTCTTAAATCCTTCTCTTACCTTATCGCGCTGAAGGTCCGTCAGCTTGGATGTTCTATTGATTCTCCAATAGGAATCAAGCTCTGAAAGGCTGTTGTAATAAGAAGTTGTATATGTGTTCTCATCTGTCCAGGAGAAGATATATTTGTCTTCAAGGGTGTTGCCATTTTTATCGGCGACTTTGATGGAAATAGGTATTGAATACTTTACTTCTTTGGCATACGTGGTGTAGGTAATTTCCTTTCCATCCTTGTTCTTTTTTTTCGTTCTCCTCAAATCTGTCCTCTCCCCGAACACATTAAAATCGCCGATGGAGGCTTCAATTTCTATATCGCCGCCCCTGTTTACTTTTTTATATCCTTCCAGTGTCAGATAATCATCTTCAAGACTCGTTGCAGTATAGCCTGTCATGGACAAACCTCCAAACCTGGCTTCGATATCTGCAGAATAGGTTGTGTAGGATGGGTCCAATGGATTGTCAGGGATCCTGTAGTATTCAACCGGAACTGATTCATTGTCGATAGTAACAGGCTGAGCAACACCTAACTGAATTGCGTATAAAAACATAAAGATTGCTGAGGGGTTTTTCATAATAATTATGTAGGTTTTTAATAAGAATATAAATACGGAATAACACTTAACAATATTACGGGATTCAGGTGAGTTTTACAGCGCTCAACCTGGACTGTGAATAGCGAATAGTGAGTAGTGAGTTTTTGAATTGTTCATCTTCTGTTTTTAAGGCATCAAAAGAGTGAGGCGACTTTACAATTGAAAATCCAACGATTTGACCAGATTTATACCATTCTTACGCCACACTTCAATACTCCGAATCTTTCCAGTACCTCAAGCGAAGCGAGACGAATTAAAAAAATCGAAAATCGAAAATCGAAAATATTTTTCAATATCTTAACCCCATGTCATCAAACGTAATCATTTGTGGAGCTGGCCTTTGCGGAACTTTACTTGCACTCAGGCTGGCCGAACGCGGACATCGGATCACACTACTTGAGAAAAGAGAAGATCCAAGGAAGGGAGCCCTTGTCGCCGGCAGGTCCATAAATCTTGCTCTATCGGATCGAGGATTAGCAGCCCTTGACCTGATAGGACTAAAAAAAAGAGCACTTGATATTTCTATTCCGATGTTGGGACGGATGATTCATTCTATAGATGGGTCGATCACAAGATTGTTGCCTTATAGCGGACGGCCGGATGAATTTATTCAATCTATTTCGCGACATGGATTAAATGCATTACTGCTTGATGCGGCCGGTGAGCATGCTAATATTGATATTCAATTTGGAATTAGCATTCAACATGCTGATGTCCGGCACGCTCGTGTTGCGGGCTTAAAAATGGGTACCACTGAAAAAATAGATTTATCGGGAGACATTTTGATTGGCACTGATGGTGCAGGCAGTGATGTGCGGCAGGGCTTCATGCAGATCGGTTCAAATATCAGGTTCAATTATCGGCAGGATTGGTTAGACCATGGGTATAAAGAATTAGAGATTCCTGCCGGGCCTGGTGGCACATGGAGCATTGAAAAAAATGCACTTCATATTTGGCCGCGACATAGTTTTATGGTCATAGCACTGCCCAATCTGGATGGAAGTTTTACCGTCACCTTATTTCTCGCCTTTGATGGGCAACCTGGGTTCAATCAGTTGAATCAGAAGGAAGAGGTACTTGATTTTTTCCAAACTCAATTTCCTGAACTTGTCCAACTGATGCCGAATCTCGTCGATGATTTTATGCTTCATCCGACCGGTGCTTTAGGGACAGTGAAATGTAGTCCATGGCATACGGATCAAACTTTGCTGATGGGTGATGCGGCTCATGCAGTCGTTCCTTTTTATGGTCAGGGTATGAATTGTGCCATGGAAGATGTGCGCATCCTCGATCAGTGTCTTGATTTGCACAATGAAAACTGGAGTGAAGCTTTCAATACATACCAGTTGCTTCGCAAAAAAAATACGGATGCCATCGCGGATTTGGCAGTTGAAAATTATACAGAGATGCGTGATCATGTTGATAATCCAAATTTTATAGCCAAGCGACAAATTGAAATGCAACTGGAAAAAAATTATCCTGACTATGCTTCAAAATACAACCTGGTGACTTTTTGTGAAGATATCGGATATGCGGACGCAAAAGAGAGAGGACATGCGCAGGATGACTGGCTGCTCGATTATTGCGCAAAGAATGATACAAGAAATTTGACAGCAGCAGATCTCGATAAAATCTACAGCGAACTTATGTGAGAGAGTGAGAGAGTGAGAGAGTGAGAGAGTGAGAGAGTGAGAGAGAGCGAGAGAGCGAGAATAATTTTTAAGGACGACATTTTTCTTTCGGATTTTGTCGAAATCCTTTTGATATAAGCCTTACTGTTATTGAACATATTAAAATAAAAAGATTATATTTTCTCTTGTGATGCATCATACGTAAGGCGTTTACTTCGACCAGCTATACACATCATTATGCTTCAGCAACTATCGAAACACCTTTCTTCCTAAACTTTTCTAAATTTACTCTATGGTAAAAAGACCTTTCAACCTGCAAGCCTGGATCGATGAACATCGCCATGAGCTCAAACCTCCCGTGGGCAATCGAAATCTGTATCATGATGCCGGCGATTACATCGTCATGGTTGTGGCTGGTCCGAACGCTCGCAAGGACTATCACTTCAATGAGACTGAAGAATTATACTATCAGCTCGAAGGCGACATCAACGTTCGTATCCAGGAAGACGGAAAAGCTGTAGACATTCCAATCAAACAAGGAGAAATGTTTTTACTTCCTGCCCGGACTCCTCATAGTCCATCACGGTCGCCAGGCTCCATCGGACTGGTCATCGAACTGAAAAGACAAAATAATGAAGATGATGGCCTCATGTGGTTCTGTGACAATTGCAATACAAAACTTCATGAATCATTTTTTCACCTGACGAATATTGAAAAAGATTTTCTTCCGCGTTTTAAGGAATTTTATAATTCCGAAGAAAAACGAACATGTCCCAATTGTGGTCATGTGATGGAATCGGATTCTCGATTTGTTGATTAACTCCTCTTTGCCCCTAAATCCCCTAAAAGGGACTTACATTCCTCCATTTTGAACATATGATTCACGTCTCACGCTTCACGAGCAATGAATAATCACAAATGAAGAAAACTTTTTTTGCTTCTGATTTTCATCTCGGTACCGATGGTGCTACCAAAAGTCTGGATCGTGAACGACTGATCGTGAAATGGCTTGAAGAATCTGCTCCGGAGATGAAAGCTCTTTACCTGGTAGGTGATATCTGGGATTATTGGTTTGAATATGGACAAGTGATCCCAAAAGGATATTCACGTTTATTAGGTTGCCTGCGAAAACTACGGGATGCAGATATTCCTGTCTATTATTTCACTGGTAATCATGACATGTGGATGTTCAGATATCTCACTGATGAATTTGACATACCCATATTCAGAGAACCGGTGATCCATGATATAGACGGAAAAAAATTTTATATCGGTCATGGGGATGGCCTCGGACCGGGAGATCATGGATATAAATTCATAAAAAAGGTATTTGCCCACCCTGCCAGCCGGTGGCTGTTTTCACGCATTCATCCGAATACAGGGCTTCGCATCATGAAATTTTGGTCTGGAACAAGCCGACAGCACACCCAAGGTGACGAATTATTCCTGGGTCCGGAAAAGGAATGGCTGATTCATCATGCCCTGGATGTCCTTGCGCATCAGGACATCGATTATTTTATATTCGGGCATCGTCATCTGCCTATCGATTATAATCTGGGGGTAAAAGGAGCGAGATATATAAATCTTGGTGACTGGTTGATTTACAATTCGTATGCTGTCTTTGACGGCGATCAGTTGACATTAGCATATTATAAACAGGTTTAGAAATTTCTTCTCTGGTGGAATATTTACCTTTATAGCTTCGTTTGTAGTCCACTATTGAATCATCTAATTATAATCCACATGACATTTTCAAGCAGACATACCCTTCTTTTATGCTTTTTACTTGGTCTGATGCATTTTTCGGTCTCTGCACAGACACCTATGGCAGAAGCCGTCCGATCTGCGGATATCATGCCTTCATTACCTGGTTGCGAGCCAAAAATGATCGACCCCTGCTCACAAGCTAAATTGGAAGAATTCATCTCTCAAAACATCCGTATCCCTGAAGCTGCTAAAACACAGGGAGCAGGCGGATTGGTCATGGTTGAGTTTGTCATTGAAAAGAACGGAAAGATCGGTGAAGTCAACACACTTCATGATCCGGGTTATGGATTAGGTGGTGAAGCCATAAGGGTGATCAAACTAATGAATGAAAAGAAGATGGTATGGTCACCTGCCAGAGAGAAAGGCAAGAAAGTGGCTTACAGGTATATAACTCCGGTTCCATTTAACTTATCTGCTCCTCCAAAGGAAATGCCGAAAAAAGTCGCTGAAACTGAAAAGTCTACTGAGCCGAAGATCTACGATGTAGTTGATGTGATGCCTACATATGAAGGCTGTGTTCAGAATGCTACAGATACAATCGACTGTACATTTATGAAGATGCTCAAGCATATCCAGTCTAATCTTAAATATCCTGAAGAGGCTTTGTCCCTGAGAGCTGAAGGTCCGGTTGTAGTCGATTTTGTGATCGATTCATCAGGGCATGTTGTCAATCCTGTTGTAAAAAAAGGAATGGGCCATGGTTGTGATGAAGAGGCTATCCGGGTCGTTTCACTTATGCCGGTTTGGACACCAGGTGTACTTGAAGGCAAGCATGTGGCTGTAAGGATGACTCTTCCTATTCTTTTCCAGATTCCAAAGGAGAAGAATTAAACGGATGAATCAAATCGAGATTCTTTAAATCGCCTCGTTACTTACAAAAAGTTAGGTTCGATTCCTTTCGGGATGCACTGGCATTCTCTCACTTGTCGTCATAAAATGACTCGCTTTTCGGGCACGAATTGTGACCTGAAAAACCCTCATAACTCTACAGATTATCAGCCATTTAGACCATCGTGGCACGACTAGTGGTGGCACCACTAGTCGTGCCACGATGAATTTAGGTGCGGGGTGCATGTCACTCTGGCATTCGTTTTCGTGATTTCAGGCCATTTTGTCATATGTTTTTTGGGTGGAATATCTTTTGATCAGAAGGGATATTAATCACTTAAAACCTTATCCGCTTATGAAACCATATGCATGTTACCCCGGTGCAAGGGCAAGATTCCAGCCCATGCATTCTAATGTCCGGTCTCCTTACAATTTCAATGTTCCTTTTACCTCAGGTAAAGAAACCCGTCCTGCTGCGAATATTGTTCGCAATGAAGGATCATTCGAAATACAACTTGCCGTCCCCGGCTTCGCAAAAGATCAGATCAAAATCGAAGTCAATGAAGACCAGTTGATCGTAACCGCCACCAACCCTAACCAGGATGATCAAAAACTTAAGTTTATACGCCAGGAATTCGAAGCATTAAGCTTTAAAAGAGTGTTTCGACTCCACAGAAATGCAAATTCATCTGCATTGAAGGCCAGCTTTGACCAGGGAATCCTGACCATCATTATTCCGGACAAAGAACCTGAGACGATTAAAATTGCTATTCAATAATCTAAAAACTATATCAGTTATGAACCATACAAAATTCAACCAGATGCAACCATCAGATACGATAAGCAAATGGATCGACACCTTATTCAACACGACATTGAGTGATGCTATCGGCATGGATTATTCTGCATCCAATCCTGCTGTCAATGTCACAGAAGAAGATGCAAAATATAATTTGCAACTAGCCGCACCGGGCCTCACCAAACAGGATTTCAATATCCGAATCGAGAATGATCATCTGATCATCTCCGTGGAAAAGAAAAATGAAAAGGACGAAAGTGTTCCCGGACGTTTTTACGACGTGAATTCAATTACAGCGCATTCAAAAAATCATTCCAGCTGGATGATAAAATTAACAGGCAGGGAATAACTGCCGCTTATGAAAATGGTATTCTCAACGTGACACTTCCCAAAAAAGATGTGACACAGGAGAAGTCATCTTCGCATGTGATAGAGATCAGTTAGATTGGTTTTCGGTTCAGTTTGAAAAGCCACCTGAAAAGGTGGCTTTTTTTATTTAATTATCATGCTTTCGCATTGAGAATGCTGTCCTGTCGAGACGAGGTTCATCAGCAGGATCATAGCCATACGCACGGAGAGATAAATGATATGCAGCTCTTATTTTTTCTGCATCAGTTCTGGTTCTCCAATAGGCTACAGTATTAGAAGCCTCCTTAGCTGTCTGGCGTTTAAAAGCTGTTCGATCTAATTTTTCTTCCATACTATTTTTCCAGTGAATATTTATTGTGTTAAATTCTCAATATCATCTATATCCCTGCTTCTTCCTGATGCAGCTTTAGCCTTAAGTAACTCATTTATTGATATAACTTTTACTTCAAGTCCTTCCACCTCTCTAATTTCTACGTTGGAATAGACATTTTCAAAATTCATTCCTTTCACGGAAAGCATGAGGTCAATACTTACGGGAGGCCTACCAAATGTATAAACATCCTGTTCAGTGTTCTCAAGAAAATTACTCAGGGACATATCAAACAAAGGCATCCCGAATTTTTGAAAAGCCTTTATAATTTTTTGATAATTTTCAGCACTACGTTCAACCCAGATGTCCAGATCACCTGTTGTGCGATTGTATCCATGAATAATCACTGCATATCCTCCCACGAGAATATACTTCACATCTGAGTCATTAAGTGCTCTGATAAAGTCCTGGAAATCCGGATTGAAAATATTTTGCATCTCTTGATACAAAGCTAATGCAAAACTTCCTTTTCCATTTAACCAGCCATTCTCTGACTGTACGTAGCATAATCGGTTTTTGCCGGCACCGTAAATGCAAAGACATCTAATAGGTCTTTATGCGATTGAAGATCGAGATCAGCGCCATCATCGACTATGATGAAATCATCCTGTTCAATCGTCTTTCCATTGATTGTTCCTGAACCTCCCACGACATACAGAGATCTGATTTCATCCTTATTGCCCTTCCATTCGTAAGCCTTATCATTTATTTTCAATCGCCTGATGTCGACTTTAGGTGTGTCGAGTTGCATCAATCCTTTTTCACCTGCATAGTGAATGATGGTCGTGCTGTCAGATTCTTCTTTTTCAAAATCAACTTCTTTGTAATCATCATAAGATGCTTCCTTATCAAGTGTTTTTGAAAGATCAGGATCAACCCAGATTTGGAATATCACACCACCTCTTTCGATATGCTCAGCATGTGATATACCGTTCCCTGCACGGATGATCTGTACATCTCCTGCCTGCAGTGGTTTCCATGCATTCATTTTCGTATCAAAATGCCGGATATTTCCTTCCAGAACAAAAGACATAATCTCAAAACCCTGGTGAGGATGTAGTCCAATCGTACTGTCCACCATGCCTGCCGCTCTGGCCCAATAAAACAATGATGAATATGGCCTTACAAACCCATGGTCCTGAGAAAACCCAATGGGTTTGTTTTCGAGGATCTGTCCATTATTAAATGCACCCCTCGCTTGTTGTGATTTAGATATTATTCTCATGATGTGCAATTAACATTTACTGTTTTTAATAGTTTAGATAAAAATGTCTGTTATGAATTATTAACAATCATGAATCATAAAGGGATACCGCATTAAAGGATGCCGGATACCGAATAAAGGGATGCCGGACAAAAGGATGCCGGATGCCGGACTCATGACAACAATCATTTGCATTATAATTTGTTTCTTAAGAAAGTTCAGTGATTAGAACAGATGAGTATAATAGTTCAATATGGATTGCGATTCATCCATAGGAAAATCTAAAAATTCGTCCCATAAGTCCGGTATCCATTTGTCCGGCATCCGGCATCCATCTCGCTACATCAAACATTGTCCTTATTCATTAGATTTGCCATTCAATTTCAAAACCACCACATCTAAAAGAGTATGTATAAGCTCATCATTTCCTTCATTCTGCTCGCTTTTGTCATCGCTTGTGCTTCAAAAGAGTCGTCATCGTCAGGGGCACCCAGCGTAGCAGAAGGCGAACAGGTCTTTAAGAAATATTGTATTCTTTGTCATGGCGCAGATGGCAAACTTGGCATCAATGGCGCAAAGGATCTCACCGTCTGTAAGCTGACCCAGGAAGAACGTGAAGCACAGGTCAAAAAAGGAAAAAACGCAATGACCCCTTTCGAAGGTATCCTGAATGAAACCCAGATCAAATCCGTTGCTTCGTATACAATGACTTTAAAATAATCCTGTGTCCACTCATGTCATAGGAATCATGTCAGGCAGCTCGCTTGATGGTCTTGATATCGCATTGTGTCAGTTTGAAGAAAAAGGAAATTCTTTGTTATGGGAAATAATGGATTCAACCACTATTCCTTATACTGACCAATGGTACGATTTGTTGAAATCCGCTTCGAACCTCAGTGGCCGAGATCTGATGCATCTGGATGCATACTTCGGTGACTTTATAGGCGAACAAACAAAAAAATTGATTGACGCCAGGGGATGGAAAGCTGATTATGTTGCATCACATGGGCATACAGTTTTTCATGAACCTGCTCTTGGCTTTACAACACAAATAGGAAGTGGTGCGCATATTTCATTAATGACGGGTCTTGATACGATCACTTCGTTTCGCAATTCTGATGTTGCTGCGGGCGGTCAAGGTGCTCCGTTTTCCCCGGTAGCTGATCGGACTTTATTCTCCGGTTATGAAGGATTCCTCAATCTTGGTGGTATAGCCAATGTCACATTGATTGACAAAAATGAGATCTGGCATGCATGGGATATATGTCCCTGTAATCAGACATTGAATTTTCTGTCACAACGCGCCAATCTCCCATTCGATAAAGGAGGTCACATGGCATCACAAGGCGCTATCCTTGATGAAATCGGTCAACAACTAATAGCCATGTATCCCTTTGATGCGGGTTTGCCTCGAGGACTATCTAATGCAGAAGTGGCTTCGACATGGATAAGTTATCTCGAATCAAGAACAGAAAATACACATGACCTGTTGGGGACTACGACACAATCAATAGCTGATGTCATCAGTATACATATCTCTTCTCTGATCAAAAGACCTGCTAAAATATTGGTGACCGGAGGCGGAGTATACAATGATCATCTTATAAAATTATTACAAAAAGCCGGACAGGATTTTGGAATAACCTATGAACTACCTTCTCCTGAAATTATTGATTTCAAAGAAAGTCTTCTCATTGCCTATCTCGGTTACCTGACGATGAATGGCAAGCCTTATAACATTCACACACTTACCGGGGCATCTCAGAATATGGGTGGTGGAGCTTTGTACAAAGCCGTATGAATGATCCACGAATTCTTATCACTGGTGGTTCGGGATTGCTTGGATCATATTTTCTCAGATGGTTTAAACATAAGGGTTATAAAAATCTAACAGCGACTTACCACCGGGAAGGAACTATACCAGGAGATCTTAAAGAAGGAATAGAATGGAAGTCATTGATACTGCCTGATATTCCAAATGCATTTGACATCATCCGGGACAAAGATTGGGTCATACATGCGGCAGGACTTGTATCCTACAATCATGAAGACAGATATCGACTCCTGGACATCAATCGGACAGGAACAGAAATAATAGTCAATGCATGTCTAGCACAAAAAGTGGAACATCTGGTCTACATCGGTTCCATAGCAGCTCTTGGAAAAGAGCTGAATCATGAGACACTCGATGAGTCCAAGGCCTGGTTTCAAAATGAATATAGCACTCCATATGGCCTTTCAAAATATTTAGCTGAACTGGAAGTATGGCGTGGTGCAGGTGAGGGATTGAATGTCTCAGTGATACTACCTTCTATTATTTTGGGGACTGGAGATTGGCGAAGTTCAAGTTTACAATTGTTTGATCGGGTGGCGAATAAGATGCCTTGGTATCCGGGTGGACAGACAGGCTATGTTGATGTAAGAGATGTAGTACAATTCACTTCGCTTCTTCTGGAAAACAAAAACATTGGTCAGCGATGGTTATTGAATGGAAAGAATATGAGCTATGCAGAGATCTATCTTCTGATCGCTGATAAACTTGGAATAAAAAGAAATACAGAGAAGCACCGGAGTGGTTGGCAAAAACAATTTTGCTTGCAACAAATATAAAAAAAGGGAAGATTTTCTATACCGGAACTTGTGCACCAGGTGTATGGGTCATTTAGTTATGATGCATCAAAAAGTTTGACCGTTGAAGATTTTCGATACAGGCCAATTGAAAAAACTATAGAAGAAATTGTTGAGGTGTATTTAGAAAAGAAAGAGGGTAATTTTTTGAGGTATTGAAGAAAGTGAAATTTTTTGAAAAACATGCTTAATAACAATTTGAATAGAATTGGAATATACCTTTTCAGTTGAAGATATCAATAGTATATGGGAGCTCACTGCTTCATGCGGAAGCAGGAATTATTTAAAAATAAATGGTGAATAATACCTGACCTATTTTACAACTCCATTCGAGCTGAAGAAATCTACTATAGATTTAGCGGCTTCATGATATATTTCCCAATCCAGTTCATAAACCAGATAAGGGTGTTTTTTTTTGAATTTTATTAATTGGATGTCCCTTAATATTTCAATATGTTGAGAATAAGCACTCAATGAAAGTGGATGATGTTCTGCCAGATCCAAGACGGTCATAGGACCAAAATCTCTTAAGTCCCTGAGGGTCACTACACGGGTTGGATGTTTAATTCCATTTGCATACGTGCTGATAATCTGGTCTGCCGGGGCATACAGATGGGCTTTAGAATTTATCATTATTAAATTGTTTTGTGGTGAAGTAAAAACTGATGAATCGAAAAACTGGTTTGACAAATATATAGGTGATCTGAGTAAAAGCAATAGGTCAAAGAATATAATTAAGGAACATACAATTGTATTTAAGGAAAACACAATCGTATTTAAGGAAAATACGAAATAGCTCATTTTGGACTCTTCACCCAGTCCTTCACCCGTCATTTCGTGTTTAAGGAAAACACAATCGTATTTAAGGAAAATGCATAATGGCCGATTGTGGAGTCTCTGCTTATAGGTTCCAACTGACATTTCGTGTTTAAGGAAAACAAGATTGTGTTTAAGGAAAACAAGATCGTGTTTAAGGAAAACACAATTGTATTTAAGCAAAATACTAAATGGCCCATTTGGTACTCATCGCCTCCAGACTCCCACTTCTCAATACATGTTTTAGGAAAACACAATTATTTTTAGGAAAACATATAATAGTGCTCGCACCTAAAACTCACCTCATACCTTGTTGAGCAGTGGGTAGTGAGTGGAATAGTTTTCAATATCATATCTGCTTCCATTTTCCCGGAGAAATTTGCATCAAAACTGAACTAGAGTATATTGAATTAAATTTTTATATAACATGTATATTGCTGTTGATCAATTAATCACAGCTTTCAAAATCTTTATGAATCTTTAATTGCAAGCCTCTAACCACTAACCATTCACTACTCACTATTCACCCGATTAGGCAATATCTCCAATTCACCAGAGTTTTATAAAGACTATGTGGCTTGGTTTTTGTCTTCATACCAGGTTGGTTAACAAAGTATTAATCAAGGCGGTACATACATAAAATTGTATTAACTAACCGTTTACATATTACATATAGTTGATCAACGTTAATGTTAGCCCCTTCTGACCTAAACCTTTTGATTTATTGATGACCTTTGCGATCTTACAGTTCCAGAAGACAACAAGGTTCGTTTTGTTTTTGCTATTGCCTATGAACATAAAATTCGTCTGTCGCTTCTTTGTTTCTACTCTCGGACTTCTGAGTGTAATAGCCTGGACTAACCCCTTTGACATGGGTATGATAGCTGAAAACCGGCTTGACGAACAGGAAGAAACCATAAGAGAACGAATTCCCACAGTTGTCACCATTGTCAGTCCTACGTATAATACCATCGTCAGATCTTATCTGAATACTTACATCTATCGCCGTCCTGAGCAAACCACTGCGATGTTGGGTTGGGCTGCTTATTACTTTCCGAAATTTGAAAAAGCACTTGCCGCAGAAGGATTGCCTACAGATCTGAAATATCTCGCCATAGTAGAATCTGCATTGAATCCAAATGCAATATCAAGATCAGGTGCAGGTGGCCTTGGCAATTTATGAAACCTACAGCAAGAGAGTGCGGATTAAAATGCGGCACATATATCGATGAAAGAATGGATCCTGAAAAATCATCAAAAGCTGCAGCCTCATATCTCAAGCAACTCTACACGATGTTTGGCAATTGGGAACTTGTCATGGCAGCTTACAATGCAGGCCCCGGACGCATTCGCTCTGCTGTCAAAAGATCTGGTACAAGTGATTATTGGCAAATGCTAAAATATCTGCCTGCAGAAACACAAAATTATGTTCCCGCTTTTATCGCAGCGAGCTATATTATGAATTACCATTACGAACACAATCTGTGTCCTGAAATTCCTGAGCATGCAATGGGTGAATTGACAAGTGTGATGCTATATGAAGGAATGTCTATTTCCGACATTGCCAACAGGTCAGGCATGTCAGAAGATATGGTAAAAGGACTCAATCCTTCTTTCGTACGCAATTTTATTCCTGCATCACAGACCGGCAATATGATATGGCTTCCGGCTGCTGCCGCAGAACTATTCAATGCCGGAAGAAATATGGAACCTCCTGCGATAAGCATTGATGCTGATGCAAATGCTGAAATAAAAACAGTGAGCATCCATGGTACGATGTATAATATCATCACGACAAGAAAAGAATACCGTGTTCATTCAGGAGATAATCTATACACCATCGCTCAGCGAAATGATTGTACAGTCTCTGATATGATGTCATGGAATAATTTGCGTAGTAATCACCTCTCCATCGGTCAGCGTTTGGAGATCCGCCGTGACACGAGAAATAGCACCTCTCGTGATCGAACAAGCTCATGCACCTGAAGTTGTAGCGGAAGCATCTCGCAACTATCAACCTGCAAGTACAGTTCCTTCATTGGAATTGGAATCACTTGATTTTGACCGGAGACAGCATCATTAAATTTCAGCATCGAACCAAGAGTTCCTGAGCAAACTGCTGAACATTTAGTCCTCAAAAGACGCCAAAGTATAAGACAGGGCTTGATGCTTATCAATTTACTTCTTCCTCAATACATCACAGGTCATCATGCCGGATAATGCTGTAGCAGGAGATGTGATTAGAGTAAAAGCCAGAACGTAGGCAGTTTTCGGTATTCGGTATTCGGTATTCAGTATCTGTTAGAATAGACTCTTGACGATCGAGTGTCTCTGACCTCGAACATGGGTAAATCATAAGTTGCGTTTTCGAGGTCGGTTCGAGGTCAGAGACACTCGAACGTCCGGGTTTAAATCAGATTTTCATATCTCTGGTCGGGGTGTTTTGCAACTACCCAAACCAAAGATATGCAGTTTAAAAAGTCAGGGCGGTTGCAAAACGCCCGAATTTTTAAACTGAAACTTCTCAATCTTGGTAAAAACCCTGTAGAGGCAGAGCTACCTCCTACCTTGTGAAAAATCAATCCCTGTATATTATCAAGTTCAAATTACCCTTCGCCTAAACCTTAGCCTTAGCCTTTTACTTTATCTTTGCCCCATGATAAAAATCACACTACCCGATGGTTCGGTCAGAGAGTATGAGGCGGGAACCACATCCATGGACATCGCGAGATCCATCAGTGAAGGCTTGGCACGTAATGTATTAGCTGCAAAAGTTAATGGCGAAATATGGGATGCATCCCGTTCGATCAATACAGATTCGACTTTACAACTACTGACCTGGAATGATACGGGTGGGAAATTTGCCTTCTGGCATAGCTCGGCTCATCTTATGGCTGAAGCCCTGGAGAGCTTATATCCGGGAGTGAAATTCGGAATCGGTCCTGCGATCGAAAATGGCTTCTATTATGATATAGATCTTGGTGAACGTTCATTGTCACCGGAAGAGCTTCCGAAGATTGAAGAGAAGATGCTTGAACTGGCGCGTCAGAAAAATGAATTCAAACGTAGCAATGTCAGTAAAAGTGAGGCTGTAGATTATTTCAGAAAAAAGGATGACGAGTATAAATTGGAATTGCTTCAGGATCTGACAGACGGTGAAATCACATTTTATCAGCAGGGAAATTTTGTTGATTTATGTCGTGGCCCGCATATTCCAACTACCGAAAAAATAAAAGCTGTCAAGCTCACCAACATCGCTGGTGCTTACTGGCGAGGTGATGAAAAAAGAAAACAACTCACACGGATTTACGGTATCACATTTCCGCAGCAGAAAGAACTGACTGAATATCTAGCGTTGCTTGAAGAAGCAAAAAAACGTGATCATCGCAAGCTTGGTGCTGAATTGGAATTATTTGCATTTTCAGAACGTGTAGGCGCAGGCCTTGTATTGTGGTTGCCAAAAGGAACCGTCGTCAGAAATCGTCTGCAGAATTTTTTACGCAAAGAACAATCGAAGAGAGGATACCAGGAAGTAATGACTCCGCATATCGGAAAGAAGAATTATATGTGACATCAGGCCATTATGAAAATACGGAGCGGATAGTTTTCAACCGATCCATACACCGAAAGAAGGTGAAGAATTTTTATTAAAACCAATGAATTGTCCTCATCACTGTGAGATCTATGGTCACAAACCGCATTCGTATCGTGATCTACCGATCAGGATTTCTGAATTTGGTACAGTGTATCGATATGAGCAAAGCGGTGAATTGCATGGCTTGTCACGTGTGAGAGGATTTACACAGGATGATGCACATATTTTTGTACACCTGAGCAGGTGAGGGAAGAATTTTTGAATGTGCTTGAATTGACAAAGCTTGTGATTGCAAAAGCAGGTTTTGAAAAATTCACTGCGCAAATTTCACTGCGTGATCTGAGCAAGCCTGAAAAATATCTGGGTGATCCAGAAAATTTTGCAAAAGCAGAACAAGCCATTATTGATGCTGTAGCAGAAGCTGGTCTTGATGCAGTGCAGGTTCCGGGTGAAGCTGCATTCTATGGACCTAAACTTGACTTCATGATACGCGATGCCATCGGTCGTCAATGGCAACTGGGAACCATTCAAGTTGACTATAATCTCCCGGAGAGATTTCAGTTAGAATATATAGGCGCAGACAATCAACCTCACCGTCCGGTGATGATCCACCGTGCTCCTTTCGGAAGCATGGAAAGATTCATCAGTATTCTTATCGAACATACAACTGGAAAACTTCCTCTATGGTTAGCACCGGATCAATTTGCAGTACTTCCTATCGGTGAAGGGCATATTGAATATTGCAAAAATGTTTTGGCTCAACTTGAAGAAGCAGGCCTATCCGGATATGTAGATGATCGCAATGAAACGATAGGACGAAAGATCAGAGATACGGAGATGAAGAAAGTGCCTTATATGCTGATCGCAGGGGATAAAGAAATGGCTGACAATGTTGTGGCGCTGAGAAGACAAGGCGAAGGTGATAAGGGTGCGGTATCAGTGAAAGAATTTGAGGGACAGTTGTTGAAAGAGATTGCGCTGTGATTAATTTGCGAAAATTTGCGGTACGAATTTTGAAAAGAGGACGCGGATCATTTAAGAAATGATATGATCAATTTCCAAAATCGAAGTCAATTGAATACGACGACAGATCTTAATAAATCTTAATTTTTCTTATTTAATCCTCGTCCTCTTATTTTTTATTCTATTTCATCATTCAAAATTCAGAATTCGATAATTAAAATTCTATTCGGGTTTCTTTGTTAGCCATTTGTTAAAGATTATATAGTCAGTCAAATTATTATTCAAACCAAATCAGTGAATAATGTAACCAATACATGTAATAGTGTAAACTATTTGGTCCCGGAGGAGCAATCTTTGTGGGTGCTAATTAAGGCACGTTATAAAACTAAATACATTGAAAAATATTCGAATAGTACTCCCCATTATAGCATTGCTTTTTTTGGGTTTGATGATCAGTTGTGAAAAGGAAGCTGTTACACCTGATGCATCACAAGAAGTATCAAATTTTAAGTTAACTCCAACCGGCGCAGTGAATCTGCTGAGTGCAGCTAACTTTGCGATTCTATCTAAATCCGGAATCACAGATGTGCCACGATCCGCTATTACCGGACATATCGGAACAAGCCCAATCACAGGTGCTGCTTTACTGGTCAATTGCGCTGAAGTAACAGGTGCAATATTCACTGTGGATGGTGCTGGTCCACTTCCATGCAGAATTGTAAATCCAAGTTTTTTAACTACATCGGTTCTCAATATGGAAGCGGCGTATGATAATGCAGCCGGTCGAACAAATCCAAATTATGTAAATCTGGGTGCAGGAAATATTGGAGGATTGACCTTAAGACCAGGCCTTTACAAATGGACTACAGGGTTAAATATTCCAACAAATGTAACGCTGTCGGGAGGATCACGTGATGTCTGGATATTCCAGATTGCCGGCACGCTTACAGTAGCTTCTGCCGTTAATGTTATCCTTAGCGGAGGTGCTCAAGCCAAGAATATTTTCTGGCAGGTAGCCGGAGCTGCAACGCTGGGCACAACAAGTCATTTTGAAGGCAATATATTGGGCAAAACAGGTATCAATATGCAGACAGGTGCTTCTATCAATGGAAGATTATTAGCGCAAACAGCAGTCACACTACAAATGAATACAGTGGTTAAACCACAATAACCAAAAATCTTAAAAAAGTTGAATTAAGGCTGTCTCCAAAGGGCAGCCTTTTTTTTTGGGTGAATACAGCACCTCGCACTAGCCGTAGAAAGGATTATCCAGCTCTCTAAGAAAGTTAATCATGAAAACTCATGATGATCATGATGATCTGCGTTCAATTTCTTTTTATTGAGTACTGTCAGTTCTGGCCAATTTGTTTTTGTATTTTTATATTATCATTTTTAGCACACTTTGTCACAAACAAGTCATTAATAAGCCTTCTGTAAAAATTTTAATTGTTCAAAGAAAATCTTTAAACCAACTATCATGACCAGGTACAAGATTATTGTTCTCATAGGTTTATTTTCATTTCCTACCAGAGTTGTCTTAAGCCAGACAAATTTTGACTCGATTACGATCGTGAGTAAATACAGTCTTTATTTTTTAAAAAATGGAAAAAGATTATCTCCCGGGAAACTGGTCACTGCCGTTAAATCCAATCCTGAAGCATATGCCATTCTGAAACATGCAAAAGATAGTCGTGACATAGGCATGATATTGGGTTGTATAGGTGGCTTTATGGTGGGCTATACAGTTGGCCTATCCTTTGGTGAAAGAAAACTTGATAAACTAGACTTAGCCGCCGGAGGCGCCCTGGTACTGTTTTCAATTCCCTTTTCTATTGGTTTTTCAGCCAAATCGTATAAAGCTGTTAAAATTTATAATGCTGGAATAAGGGAAACTCGATAACAAACTTGATAACATTGTCGGATTGTGGTCAGGATTTAGTTAAAAGGAGAATAATTTGCCTGAATTTGCGGAAATTTGCGGCAAGAATTTTGAAAAGGAGGACGCAGATAAAATTAGAAAAAATAGGATCACTTTTCAGGAAATGCTTGTCTCTCCTTTTGAAATTAAATCTTAATTAATCTTAATTTTTCTTACCTGATGCTTCGACCTGCTTTCCCTCATCCTCGGCCTATAGCTCAGCAATTGTCCGCGTCCTTTTTTATTTATTTTTTGATGAATTTCCAGATATGAAAAAATATAGCTCCCTTTTATTCTCCATTCTTGTCTGTTCAAGTCTATTCGCTCAACCCTGGACAAAAAATTTACCAAAAGAAAAGTCCCGTTCAGAGCTCACCTTCTTTGAATATCAAAATGCTTTCGAAGAGTATTGGGCACCCTTCCGTTTAGAGAAAGGATACTACATGGAAAATGGTACAAAGAAAAAAGCGAGAGGATGGAAACAATTCAAACGCTGGGAATATGCCATGCAAAGCCAGATCAATCCACTCACCGGGGAGTTTCCAAAAAAGACAGCGCAACAGGTAGTTGATGAATTTAATTTATCGCATGCACATACCCGTTCTTTATTCCCTGCAAACTGGACATCTTTAGGCCCTGACAATTCAAATAGTGGATATTCAGGTGTAGGCCGTATCAACTGCGTGGCATTTCATCCCGGCGACATAAATACATACTGGGCAGGTGCTGCTGCCGGAGGATTGTGGGTGACACATGACAATGGTTCTACATGGACATGTCTCACTGATCAGAATGGTGTACTTGCGGTGAGCAATATTATTATTCCACCGGATTATGAATCTTCTCATACCATCTACATCGGTACCGGTGACAGAGAATCATATGACAATCGCAGCATCGGTGTACTCAAATCAACAGACAGTGGTCAATCATGGAATGAAACAGGACTAAGTTATTCCATTTATGATAATGAAATGGTCAATCGAATTCTCATTGATCCAAATAACAATGAGACATTATTAGCAGCTACCACAGAAGGCGTATTTAAAACAACTGATGGAGGAGCAACCTGGAATACCCTATTAACAAATCTTGCATTTATCGATATGGAATTTCGGCCAGGCAATCCAAATATTATATATGGCTCTACAAAAGATGGAAGAATATTTGTTTCAACTGACGGGTCTTCATTTGGTGCGCCTTCATTCGAAGATAGTGAAGCAAGCAGAATCGAACTTGCCGTTTCTCCAAATCAACCTACATGGGTTTATGCAGTGGCCGTCAATAGTGAGAGTGGTCTCTATGGTATCTACAAATCGATAAACAGCGGATCATCATTCGACCTCGTGCTGGATGGGAATGCAACAAATTTATTGTCCTACGAATCTGATGGCAGTGGAAGTGGTGGACAAGGCTATTATGATCTGTGCATCGCTGCATCTCCCACCAATGCAAACAATATAGTGGTAGGCGGCGTAAATACGTGGGGCTCTTCCAATGGTGGTAATTCATGGACACTACTCAATCACTGGTATGGTGATATGGCCCAGGCTGTTCATGCAGATAAACATTCTCTGACGTATCGTGCGAATGGCGATGTGTTCGAAACGAATGATGGTGGTGTATACATATCTCAGAATAATGGAAATAACTGGGCTGATAAAACAAATGGCATCGTCATCAGTCAGATGTATAAGCTCGGTGTATCCCAAACTGATGGTGGAGATATCATCACGGGATTGCAAGACAATGGAACAAAGATTCATTCTGGTTCTATTTGGTTTGATCAGATCGGTGGTGACGGGATGGAATGTCTGATCGATTATACGGATGCGGATATTCAATATGGTACATTGTATTATGGATCGATATTCCGCACGATGAATCATTGGCAGAGCAGTGATGAAGTCACTGCGTTTGATGCAGGTGATGGTGCATGGATCACACCTTACATCATTGACCCTGTCGATCCGCAAACATTGTATGCAGGTTATGCCGAAGTATGGAAATCGGGTGATCGCGGAAATAACTGGGAGAAGATCTCAAATTTTCATATTACGAACGGACTTATCCAATCGATGGCTATTTCATCATCGGATCCTCTTGTGATTTATATCGCCTTTAATTCCAATATCTGGAAGACTGTTGATGGTGGCGGACATTGGACAAACACTACAAATGATTTGCCTTCATCACAAGCGGATATCCGGTACATTACTGTCAAGAATAATGATCCGAATAAAGTGTGGGTTGCATTGAGTGGCTATTCTAATCCGGGTGTGTATGAATCCGATAATGGCGGAATGACATGGACGGATATTTCTCAGGGACTTCCTCCGATACCTGTGCACACCGTTGTGGAAAATAAATTATTGATGTCGGACAATCTGTATGCGGGTACGGAGCTGGGTGTGTATTCTAAACGAGGGAATGAGGAGTGGACAAGATTCAGTAATGGCCTTCCGAATGTGATTGTCAATGAGCTTGAGATTTATTATGCACAGAATCCGATTGAAACGAAACTAAGAGCAGCGACGTACGGACGTGGACTATGGGAAACATCGATTCCATTTTCATCAACTCCTGTCAGTACTCCTGAGAATGCGGATATATGTGAAGGCACAACGGCTTCATTGACCCTGCTTGAATTTGAAGGCGATGTACAATGGCAGACATCTGTGGATGGTGTGAATGGATGGGTTGATGTGAGTGATGGATCGGGTGCGAATACAGAAAACTATACAACCGGAATCCTGAATGGTACAACGTATTATCGAGCTGCTATCACTAATGGAGCGAATACAACATATTCGAATACATCAACAGTAAATGTCAATCCAACTCCTGATGCTGCGGGACCGATCGCAGGTGATACGACAGTATGCCAGGGACAGCAGGATATCGTGTATAGTATAGAACCGATAGCGGAAGCAGGGATTTACATCTGGACATTGCCGAGTGGAATTACGGGGACAAGTAGTTCTGAAAGTATCACGGTAGATATAGGTGTAGGTACACAGGGTGGTACGATATCTGTTTTCGGAAGAAATTCTGTTTGTGATGGTGCATCATCTTCATTTGATATCAGTGTATCACCGAGACCATCGAAGCCATTGATAGGTTCTATAGTGCAGCCTACATGTGCCAGCGAGACGGGCCAGGTCACGCTGAATAATCTTCCTTCATCGGGTGAATGGACGGTGACAAGTATACCTGATGGACTTACATTGAATGGTACAGGTACGAGTGTAATCGTAAGTGGTCTTGAACCCGGTAACCATTCGTTTACGATCACTAATCAGGGTGGTTGTGTGTCTGCCGCGTCGAGTACGATCGTGATCCATGCGCACGCATTTATGCCACCTGCGCCTTTAGTCACAGTCAATGGAGCTCTGCTACACTCTGATGCGCCTGTGGGTAATCAGTGGTATGATGGTAATGGTATTATTGCCGGAGAAACTGCACAGGACTTCATAGCGCCACAAACTGGTGATTATTATACTATTGTGACATTGAATGGATGTACATCGGATACGTCTAATGTGGTGATCATTGATTTCACCGCTATTGATCCGGTGGAGTCAGGAAATAAAATAAAAGTATATCCGAATCCGGTGAAAGATGAATTGATGATTGAGATGCCTGGGAATAAGGAGAGTGTGAAGTTTGAGATATTGAATTCTGTGGGGCAGGTTGTTTATAAAGGGCATATGACGGAGAAAGTAATTGTGAAGATGACGAAGTATTGGGCGGGGGCGTATGTGATAAAAGTGAGTGGGGAGAATGGGGGTGTTAGAAGGATAATAAAAGGGTAAAAAGGCAGAAGAGGCAAAGGGAATCTGGAATAACGAATAAGGAATATGGAAATAAGAACGAGAATTGAGAATGGGAAATAATTGTTATCAATTTGTCTATGTGGCAGCCCTTCTTTTCTAAGTGTCTACTGAATTGATTTAAGTTTCTAAGTGGTAAAAATTGCAAAAGAGGAAGCATTAAGATGAATTAGCGGCTGAAGAAAAATCAATAGACAAAAATATTTTTTGCTTTGCCCTGGCGACATTTTCAGAATTATAAATTTACAGCATGAACAAAACCCGTCTCGAAGCTTTCAGCGATGGTGTGCTCGCTATCGTCATCACGATCATGGTCCTGGAATTTAAAGTACCTCATGGGGCTGAATGGAGTGACCTTGTTCCCCTGATCCCCATCGTGCTGAGTTATGTGTTGAGTTTTATTTATATAGGTATCTACTGGAATAATCACCATCACATGATGCATACGGTGAAGTCCGTGACTGGTGATGTCCTGTGGGCAAACCTGCATTTGCTTTTCTGGTTATCTCTTGTTCCTTTCGTGACGGGGTGGATGGGCGAAAATCATTTTGCCTCTGTTCCACTTGCTTTATACGGGCTTGTGCTGTTGATGGCAGCGATAGCCTATTTTGTTTTACAAACACGCATCATTAAAAATCACGGTCCTGATTCTATACTTGCGAAAGCTGTTGGGAATGACCTGAAAGGAAAGGCATCTCCGATCATCTATATACTCGGTATTATTTCCTGTTGGATCAATCCGTGGATCGCCGGAGGAGCTTATGTACTTGTCGCCTTGATCTGGCTGGTGCCTGACAAGCGGATTGAAATTATATTCAAGAATGAATTGTAAATGATTTAAAACTAAAGCGCAAAACTTTCCCCACATTTTCTGCATGTAATCCCATGCACTTTCCTCCCACAGTGCTCACAATGCGCACTCCCTCCTACCTCGTCATCCCATCGTACGACTCCCTGACAATAATCACAATGGGTTTTGTCCGTGACAAATCCACAAGCCGGGCATTGGTATCCCAGGACAGGTCCTTGTTCCATAAGTAAAATTTCATTTATTATCTGAGAAAGATAGTTGTCTAATCAGCTCCCAACTTAAAGAATTAGGTTGGATATAAAAAATCTTATAAACTGTTTTTAAATATATTAACTTAGACCTCCATCACAATTTTACATCCCTATTAATCACATTTCAATTCACCCATGCAATCAAACTCACGTTTCACGTCTCACGACTCACGTGATGAGGCTGAACATAGCATACCCACTACTCACTCACAATTCACTATTCACTAATGACGATAAACTTTCACACATGAATGAGTCAAAACATCTCCCCTTCCATCTTTTTTTCCTTCTCTGTTTCATCGGGACTTCCTTTCTTTCCGCCCAACCATTTTCATCGCGCCATTTCGAAATAGAAAAATTAGATGACGGGGTGTGGGCCGCCATCGCAAAGATTGGGGGCCATGCCATTTGCAATGCAGGCATTATTGACCTCGGCGAAGAAACGCTCATTTTTGATCCTTTCATGACGCCCGAAGCAGCAGATGATCTAAAAAAAGCCGCAATGGAACTGACAGGTCATCCGGTGAAGTATGTCGTGAACAGTCACTATCACAATGATCACATCGGCGGCAATCAGGTATTTGAAAATGCCACGCTCATCAGCACTACCCGAACCCGCGAATTAATAGCTCAAAATCAACCTGATGAAATTGAATATGGAAAGACCGATGCTTCGAAGCGCCTTGCAGATATCAATGCGGCTAACATTACCAGTATGAGCAATCAGGCTATGGAAGAACATGAGATGTGGAAAGGATATTATGAAGCCTATGTGACTTCCGGTCCGGTTCTACGCGTCATTCTGCCGACATTGCTGGTTGATCATGAATTGTCGATCATGGGTTCGAAGCAAAATGTAAAATGTATTACCCTTGGTACAGGTCATACGGAAAGTGATCTCTTTCTTTACCTACCCGAAAAAAAGATTCTTTTCCTCGGCGACCTGTTGTTTATAAAAAACCATCCCTGGATGAAAGAAGGAAATACCGATCATTGGATAATCACCCTTGACTCTATAAAAATGATGGACAGCAAAATGATCGTGCCCGGCCATGGACCTGTAGGCTCTAAATCCGATATCGATGTGATGGAAAACTATTTCAAACAAATATTTGAAACTGCTCTGGCTTATAAAAACAAAGGCATGTCCCCTGAGCAGGATGAGTCACTTTCTTCTCCTGCCAGTTATTACAGCTGGTTGCTCTCCATGTTTTATAAATACAATGTGATATATGCATATGGACTGCTACACTAAATGACATTAGACCATTGACAATATCAATAGACCATTGCCAATTGATTTCCCACTTCCTTTTCTTCGAAATTGCGGGATCACCGCTTTGCTCGAATTGCCTATTGCACATTGCTTATTGCTTATCGCCTATTGTCATCTAACTGTCAATTATCATTAATTAAAACAATGCCAGAGTAATTGTTCGGATATTAGAAGAGACAACAGATCAGCCAGGCAATGCGGTTCATTATTCCCATTCTCTTCACTATCATTATCCTCAGCACGGCTTGTCATAAATCTGAAAATGTAATCCCCACTCCACTTCCAATTGTTGAAATCTCAACGGATAAAGCAGTTTACAAACCGGGTGATGTTGTAACATTTACACTCGCCTTAAGTCCGGACAATCCTATTAAAGTCCGTTATAAATATCTGAACGAGATTATTGAGGAGAATACGATCTCAACTACCACATGGACGTGGACACCTCCTACTCAGGATTTCAAAGGCTACATGACAGAATTGTCATCGACCACAAATGGTACTGAACAAATCATCGGCACAATAGCTGTAGATGTTTCTTCTGACTGGAAAAATTTTCCGCGATATGGATTCCTCTCAAGTTTTCATGAGATGTCATCTGCTGCTATGGATGATAATATCAAACGACTGTCTCGATATCACATCAATGGATTGCAGTTTTATGAACCGACAGAAAAATATCACAAGCCTCTCGCAGGGACAGTGAATAATCCTTCTTATATGTGGCAGGATTTCGCCAGGAGATCAACTTATAAACCTACCGTGGAAGGTTACATCGCAAAAGCCCATCAGGCTGGAATGAAAGCGATGCTCTATAATCTCATCAATGGCGCACTGGAAGATGCAGAAGCAGATGGAGTGAATAGAAAATGGTATTTGTTCACAGATAGATTTCACACACAAAGAGCTTTCTATGATCCGGGCAGTGCATTTAAAAGTCCGATCTACCTGATGAATCCAACGCATACCGCATGGATTGAATACATGGCTTCAAAAAACACGGATCTGTATGCTGTATATAATTTTGACGGAATCCATTACAATCAAATTCGTAACCTGGGTAATCTCAATGATTTTATTGGCTTCGGAATTTACCTCAGCAACGGATACAATACTTCGCTTCAAACTCTGCATTGGGCAAATCCATCCAAGGATCTTTTGTTAACTACGTTCAATTCATGGGACGCCGGATATTATACTGATTTTAGATATTTTGAATTATGGAATCCTCAGTTGGATTTTGCCGATCTGTATGCATACAAGGTTAGTCCTCCTGACCCTAAAATATTTGTTCTTGCCGCTTATGTCAATTATGCACTTGCGGATCATCCGGGATTTTTCAATACGCCATCCGTATTGTTTGCAGACGCTGTGATTTTCGCTTTGGGTGGAAGTCATATTGAACTGGGTGAACACATGCTTTGCAACGAATATTTCCCAAATGACAATCTACAAATGAAGCCCGATCTACAAAGCAAGCTGGTGACGTATTATGATTTCCTTACGGCTTATGAAAACGTACTGCGAGATGGCGGCAGAATCTACGAAGCCGAACTTACGTCGTTGGATCATAAGGTGAATATCTATCCATGGCCGCCTCAAATCGGTGGTGTCACTTCTGTAGAAAGAGAGATGGATAACAGGCAGGTGTATCACTTACTTAATTTTACAAATGCCACTACGCTGCAATGGCGGGACGATACAGGTATTCAGACAAAACCTGATCCCATTGAAGACTTCGAGTTAACCTATACAAGCTTAGACCATGTGAAGAAAGTATGGTTTGCTTCACCGGATTATATGGAAGGTGCATCGGAAGAAATTGATTTCAAACAGGATGGAATAAAGTTGTCTTTTAAAGTACCATATCTAGAGTACTGGACTATGATTGTCGTTGAATATTGAAATGAAAAATGTCAATTTATAATTTTAATGCCCATTTCCAACAACCCTGGGATAAACCTCCCGCTCTACTGGAAACAATCAAACGCCCATGAAATAATATGCGCAATCTGCGTTCCACAAAAGATGCTTGATAAGCGCCTTCTCCTATTCATTTTCGCAAACAACATGTGTGTGTAAAATGATAAATAAACAAGTAAATTTGGTCGTCATTTAGAAAATACAATCACCTTGTACACGAAATATTCCTTCAGAGTTGCTATGCTGCTCATTCTGTTATTAGTAGTCATGATCACAGTGAGCATTGTATGGTCTACACCGAAGACCGGTGGCCTGATGATGCCGCCCATCCTATTTATGATCATTGCAGGGAGCATCACCGGGAGTTATTTCGCATTTAAGTCTTTTAAAGAAAGGACCGATTACAGAAAAATTATTGGCGATGTTATAAATTTTGGAATGGTGAGTCTGGTCATCAGCCTTTTCTTTTCAAAAATGATCGACATATCCTAAAGCCATTCCATTATGAAGATTTATTAACACTTTTTCCCATGAACTCGATTTTCCCCGCTACACCAAAGGATGCTGTTTTACTTTCCGTCATTGGCAGACAGTCCCTCATTGAATCGCATGGACATAGCGCTTCTGAAAAAGATATCAATCATTACCTGGATCACAATATGTCAGAAGAGGCGTATCATCAGGAGCTCATCCATCCGGAAAATCTCTACCACATCATCTATGCGGATGGAATACCGGCAGGCTATTCGAAAATAATATTGAATTCTCCCCGTGCCGAAGTCCAGCAACAAAATATAACCAAGCTGGCCAGGATCTATATTTTAAAAGAATTCTATGGACAGGATATTGGTAAAGATTTGTTCAGTTATATTCTTGACCTGTCAAAACAACATCAACAGGCCGGTATGTGGCTAAACGTCTGGACAGAAAATCACAGAGCTATTGCTTTTTACAAAAAACAAGGATTTGAAATTATCGGAAGACATGATTTCGAAGTCTCGCCTACACATTTCAATCCGAATCATGTGATGTATCTGGCGTACGTATAAAGAATATTGGGAAAAAGACCTATATGAAATCAATTTTATTATATTTTATTGGTGTTTTGACATTTATCATTATTCTATGTGGTTTCGGTATATTTTTATTTGCTCATAGCTTCGATCTGGATGAAAATAAAATACTCAAAGACTCAAGGGCTGCTTTTAAAAGGGAAGTTTTTAAAAAAGAAATTATTGCAAAATCAGATGAAATTCATAATATGTGCATATTCCTTACCCGAAATGCAGATAGTCTGCTTTTTTATAATGTTAAAGTGAATTACGTTGAAACTAAAAACAATGGAGTAATATCCAGGCAACCTATGAAAAAGGATGATTTTTATAGATTTTCGATAAATAAAGAAAATTTTATTTCGTATTCCGGTCCGAAAAATCTGCGCGATAGCATTCAATATTATCTTGATAAGATAAATCCTGAATTAATACTTTTTTTTGAAGTTCACTCCATTAAAAATAATCACAACTCTTTCAATAATGAACAGGGAAATGTAGACATGTACTTCAATGTGGAAAAAAAAGATCCCTTAAATCCCAACTATTATCTTAGTCATTATATCACCTATAATCAAATCAATTCCGGACAAGTCCTTGAAATTGATAATATCCGGAGTAATTTAAAACGGGATACTGTACTTTCAGACAGGCTTATATATTCTATCGAAGTAAGCCCATATGCCGGGCTCTGATTAGTTTAAATTCAAATTCGGAAGAAATAATTATTATGAAGATCGCCTTTCCTCCTTTTTACCACATAGAAACTTAAGGAAACTTAAGAAGTCACTTAGAAAATTTTTTTCCTCTTTTCACTCTCCTACCTTTTCCGCCTATCCTCCTCTTCTGCCTCTTCTGCCTTTTCTGCCTCTTCCACCTTTTCTGCCTCTTCTACCTCTTCTGCATCTTCTACCTTTTCTGCATCTTCTGCCTTTTCTACCTTTTCTTCCTCTTCTGCCTTTTCCGCCTTTTTACATCCTCACAAATCTCCCCACCGATCCAAATTTATCAGTTAGTATTGTATATACGCCAGTCTCAAGATTGCTGACATCAACAGTGACGACATTCTGTCTTTGATCTGAACCAACTTTTTGCGTTGACCGTACATAACCAAAAGCATCAAGGAGCATCCATGTGTATGAAGAATTTTCATTGACCATCAAGCTAAACTGAAGGGATGTGCCATACACAGGATTAGGAGATAGCGAGCTATGTGCTGCAACTGAAATACTTCGGCCATACACACCATGTGTTTGCTTATCATTGTTCGAATCATCTGACGGACTTGTGGTCGGGCATTGATCACTTAACTGACCACCGAACTTATCACATTTATTTTTGGGAAGTTGCTCGACATAATCACTCAGGTCTTTTGAATCTTCAGCATCGTATTCTTCTGCTTCTGCATTCCATGTCCAATGCCATCCCGGTGCGGCCGGATTGTCATAGAGATCATATCCCTGTTTCCGCATCTTGTTGACAAATTGTTTTAAATAAAGATCACGAAATCCCGGTGGCCCCATTTCAATAGAGAGAATCAATCCATCCGTATTGTAATTAAATAATCCATTCGGAATATCATCCGGAGCAAACACGGTGATCGGATAATCGATGTAAGGTGATTTGGCAAATTGATTTTCAGGCCCATGATGTACGACATTGCCACCATCATATCCTGTCTGGTGCACTGCTTCATTGAGTGTGCCCAGCAATGCTTCCTGCTCTGGTGTAATCTGTCCCACGCCTTGCTTAAAAGGAAGTGAAGGAGGCATAGGCGCTCCCTGTCCCGATCCATGATAAAAACCAACCATCAGCAAATCATAATCTGCCGTAAGATATCGTGGTGTCACCCCATCGCTTTCTTTCACATCAGGTGTAGCCATGACCTGCAACGGCGTAAGCTGATCCGGTACACGATCTTCACAACGATCGATAAACTGTGAAGGAGAAAATTCAGGCAACCAATAACAAACTTTTGATGGATCATCATTAGGAACCAACACGATTTCATCCAATGCATTCGTATCATTTGGACCTGTGAATTTATTCTCATCAATATAAACAGAGAAAATTCCACTGCAGGAACTGACCTGAAGTTGCCGTGGTAATGTAAGTCTTGAGTTGAGATTTGTTTGTGCAAGACTATCATATTTCAAAATCTTTTTACTTCGTTCTTCTCCTGTAAATACTTTCCAAAGTTTACTGTAACGTTGTTTGATCGGTAGAAAACCTTTTTGCGGGCCCCAGTTTGAGCTCTTAGGCTTTACATCCATTCCTTTTGTTGCTGCGCCACCGATGATGAGATCAGTACCATCCGGATTGACAGGCCTTGTCAGGATGATGACATTTTGAGCATCAGCTACATGTGCAAATGCCAGTGCATGTGCGGGCGCCATACCGGATTGACAAATAGCTGCACCACCGGAAAGAGGCACTTTGAATAAATCAAGCTTCTCCGATGGAAAATATATTTTTTGAGAATGATCGGATGGAGGAAATCCCGCAACATTAAATGAAGCCATTCCACCGTTGAGCAATGCAACGACACGGTCCTAATTTTAGAATACCTAGGTGCAAAACCATGGAATATACTATCAAACCTTGTCATACATTGAGGACATTCCTTTTCAATTCTCCACTCTGACTTTGACACGCACTACGCCATCATTATCATCATTATTAAATATCAATGCACGGATGCCTTCCATCGATTGTTCATGCACTTTCAGATAATTCGTCAGGATACTTGTTGCACTGGGAAACTGAATCGATGGAATGAAATAACCGGCAGCGACACCGACCGGATCTGCGCCTGCAACAAAGACATCATACAATGGGTCCACATAGCTACTCATCCCTGTTTCGCCAAGTGCATATTTGAAAATATCCAGCTTCGAAGGCAATTGAAATGAGCCATCCAATACGGAAATGACGCGACTAGAATTGTGCAATGCATCTTCAATCATTGTTTTGTAAAGTTGCACATTGTCATATCCCGGGTAAATAGAAAGCGGATCACCTCCTTCTATGGTCGAACTGGCCTGCAATCCCATATTGACAAGATTCAGCTTGCTGTCGAGATAAGCATTTCGTACGCTATTACTTTGATACATCAACAAAGTGATATACCAATACATATCAAAATATTCCTGTCCAGGTCATAGCGCAGCGTCCTTGTGGCCGTGTGGCGTGCGCGGTTTCTGTTCGGCAGATGGATGGTGGCTGCGGGTGGGGGGCTGATCCATGACAGCATTGCCGGGTTGCACACTGCTGAAAAATTGTGCAGCCTGCAAACGCCAACTGAGTGTACTAATATCAAAAGGAGTCAGTCCATTGAGGAAAGTTTGTAATTCGCCGAGATGAGAACCAAAATGTGTACTGGCTATAGTCACAAGACGACTGATATCGCCCTGCATGAAATTTTCTTTGCGTTTATAATCGGGATTGAAATAAGAAGAGGCATATACCCGGGGTAATATGCCACCAAGACTGTGACCAATGACATCCGCTTGTGTCGCTGCTATCTTAAGTGAATCACGATAATACACTAATGCATCTTTTATACCTCCTGTATTCTCTGGATACACATCTCCCCACACCACTTTGGCATTGTCTGCAAAGCCGGTGTGATCGGAAGTGAAACCAACTGATCCATTTGTCTCTTTATAATTGACCGTAAACACTTTGAAGCCTTCGCTGACCAATCGGTCGTAAAAACTAATACCACCTGCTATAGGCGTCTTCCACGCTTTTTCAGGATCGGAGTATGTGCCATGTACTAATACCACCGGCGGACGTACTATAGGAATCGACAATGAATCACTTCTGACACCTGTATCTGTCATGAAATCAAAATCGATAACCTCATTGTATGCTTCTACGACACCCTGAAACAAAAAGGTCGGATGATTAGGTACAAATACCTCAGGAGGCGTGTATAAAATAAAACAATAGTGTCAGGTATGTGGTTCGGAAATTAAGTTGTGGATCAGGGGGTTGATAACCGGGCTTTTGAAATTCTAATTGCAGCACAACGGAGCTCCTCCATCGCGTTGTTCTTCTCTGTATTCATTCAATTGAAGTAATTGATCCAGAGCAAGACAATAGCACTATCCCTTGCATACACTATTGGTGCCTACGTAAATTGGCATCAATCAGCTTAAAGTCATTTACAGGAGAACAATGTGCAAGGACTTCTTTTCATTTTGACATCCGGTTGCATTGCTTGCGAAGAATATGATCCTGATGGATCCTGCAGATATTGGCATACCCAGTGCACAGAACACAAGGACAGGCTGTCATTACCTGTGATCCAAAGATCACTGCCTATGGATTCAAGGCTATTGAGTGCTTCAATATTCTCAAGCTTTTCATTTGTCTGGATTTTTAAGAAACCACCTATGGAGTTCAGATTATTCAACCCATCGAATGTCATCAGTTCCGCATTGTTGGATATCAAAATATCACCATCTACTTTGTGCAGGTCATCCAATCCAATCAGATTGACAAGTTCAGTACTAAGTAATTCGAAGCCTTCGTTAATGGCACCTGGTGTTCCTCCAATGGATTGCAAAACTAAACCTTGCAGTGAAGTGACGGGCATACGGCTATGGTGAATCTCTTGCCAACTGTAGTTAGATTATCCAGCCTTCTACACTTGTTAGTGCCGGATTGAAGTTAATGGATACACCCTCCGGTACATGGGAAAGATTGGAGAGTCCCCGGAGAGATGTCATGCCCTCATTATTAAGAATTTTGAGTTCACGTACACTTAATAGGTTTTCCAATCCATTGAGATTAGATAGTGTATTGTTTTTCTGAATCGCAAGGTATTTGCGTACCGTTTGAAGACCGGAAAAGCCGAATAGATTTTCTAATGATGGATTTGATTCGATATTCAGTTCCCCATCTATCCTTGTAATATTTTGAAGGCCGTCAAGATCAGATAATAATTGATTATACCCTATCCATATCCTCCCGTCTATATCCGAACTCGTATCTACAGCTGTGGTGTGTGTAATTTTTGATAACTGTGTGATATCAGCAATCTGAGGATTTTGCCAGATATAAAGTGAACCCACTGCTGATAGCTTCTGAAGTCCATTCAAATTAAGGAGAAGTCCATTTTCTGAAATACCCAATGTGCCATCAATTGAGTCAAGTGATTTAAGACCTGAAAGATCAGACAGGAAAGTACCCGATATGTAAAGATTTTTTACATGTGTGATTTTGTAAAGACTATCAAGGTTTGTGATACCGGAGCCATTGATATACAGACCTCCTTTAAGGTTAGTACAGCCTGTCCCTGCAAAATGATCAACATCAAACTGGGAAGTTAAGCTGACGAGGCTATTACATTGACCAGAAGCATTATTTATAAAAAAATAAAACATGAAATAAACATGCAAATGGTATACATGAAAAATTGAAATGCTCCAGATTTCATATGTTTATTTTTTGGGTGCTTTAAGATATCTAATATTCGTGTGTATTTTCTTGTAAACCTGCCAAAACAGGGTATTATAAACCAAGTCAAGGGAACAGTAGTGACAGATTTTCGTATACCATGATGTCGCCCTTTCAGGGCTTTAAAAACTATGGTTTAGCTCATATCACAGGCCTTCGACCTGTGATATGGGATGTCGCCCTTTCAGGGCTGGATCTGAACGGGCATCTATGCGGGGCATCCTCGAAAATAGCCTAAGGGGGTCCTCGAAAGGGTTCACTGGTGGTGACCCCTCGAAAGGTGAAACCCCTCAAAGACTGTCAGCCTAAAAAGCCTAAAGGGGACATCCTCGGGGGTGTGCCCCTCGAAAAAGGCACGGGGCGGGGGCCCTCGAAAAAAACGGCGCAGCCCCTCGGAAAACAAGCCCTGAAAGGGCGACATCTACTAACGAGGCGGTGCCCTCGGAAAAAAAGGGCACCTGAAAACAAGCCTGAAAGGGCGAATCCCTAACGAGCGGTGTGCCCTCGAAACGGCGCAGCCCCTCGGAAAACAAGCCCTGAAAGGGCGACATCTCCTAACGAGGCGGTGTAGCCCCTCGGAAAAAAAACCCTGAAAGGGCGACATCTCCTAACGAGGCGGTGTTAGCCCCTCGGAAAAAAGACAGTGCTGCCTCTCGAAAAAAAGACGGCGTAGCCCCTCGAAAAAAAGACAGCGCTGCCTCTCGAAAAAACACGGCGCTGCCACTCGAAAAAAAATATTTATCCATTTTATAAAAAACCCTAATTTCATCTAAGCTTTTTTAAGCAACCACTGAAAACGTAGGTAACCACCTACATATTTATTATACTTCACCAGCCGCCGTCAAAGGCAACCAAAACATGATGGGACAATCATTAGTAAAAAACTACGTGCATATCGTATTCAGCACGAAACACCGGCAACATCTTATCCATCCACCAGTAGAAGAAGAGTTGCATCATTATCTGGGAGGGACATGTAAAGCCCTCGAATGTTCACCCCTTATCGTTGGGGGATTTACGGATCATATACACATCTTATGCATGCTATCCAAAAAAATAGCCCTTATGAAATTAGTTGAGCAGGTGAAGTCAAGCTCCTCTAAATGGATAAAGTCAAAAGGTGATGGCTATGTCAATTTTTACTGGCAGGATGGCTATGGTGCATTTTCAGTGAATCCAAAAGGAATCGAAAGAGTAACCGCATACATTAAAAATCAAAAACAACATCATCAGAAAAAAACATTTCAGGATGAATATAGAGCCTATCTAAAAAAATACGAGATCGAATATGATGAAAGATATGTATGGGACTAATATTTACATTCACCATAAATAAATAAGGATTTATGCCTAACAACCTCAAAAGGCAGTTTTGCAGGCGGTTTTATGATTTCCGACCTGATCGATCATCTCATCGATTTTATTTTCGTCCGGAATAAAGTGCAGGTGTTGAAATATGCTATTCTCTCCGATTCGTGGAATGGGAATATGGCATCAGATCATTTGCCGGTTTTTACGGAAGTGAAGTTATGAGTAGTGAGTTAAAACTATTGAGATTTGAGATTACGCGATTTTGCAAATGAATACACCCACCAGATCAATAAGGGCTGAAATGGTAACCGAACGATAGCTATCCACAGATGCGGATTATGTTCATGCAGATAATTGATCAGCATCTGAATATTCGCCGGAAAGACTGCAATAAGTAATGCAATCAGACACCATGCCGCAATTCGTCTTGTTCTGTGAAACATCAATAATATGGCACAGGCGAGTTCAATTCCTCCACTCAGATAGACAAGTTCCTTTTGCCACAGAATCCACGGCGGCATTATATCTAAGAAAAAATCCACCCATATAAAATGTGCCAGTCCTGTAAAAGAGAACAATGCTATGATGATGTAAAGTGAAAACTTATGCATTGACTCAAAACTAGCGATTAATATGTGCGGGGCGAAATTCAATCTCAGCCCATTTCTCAATCTTGCTATCAAATATTATGCACCAACAAATGTTAGGCGTCGGTTGACCGACGTCTGAGTGTGTGCAAGGCTGCGCCTTGCGTACGATGATTAACAACCCAAGGCGAAGCCTTGATTACACCATACTTCGACACCTTTCACGCAACCTTGTGCAACTCAGTAACCAAGTCGGTCAACCGAAGCTTAACAAGGGATGAAAAGAATGTTATCCGTAGTTTGAAACTATGGATAACATTCTCTTCGTCATATTTATGTCAATCGTAATTCAAAATTGTATTTTGGCGTCATGATATCGAAAGTCTACCTCCTGATTGCTGTCATCTCCCTTTTCAACCAATTCATTTACGCAGGGGAAAGTAAACCTGTTGTTATCACCCTATCCGATATCCGGCTAACATTTAAACTCAATAAAAACGGAAGCCCGCAATACACCGTTGACTTCAAAAATCAACCTGTCATCAAACCATCGCTCCTCGGTTTTCATATCAATGACTCCACTCACCTGGACAAAAATTTCCAGATCATCAAAATGGACTCATCCATGGTGGATGTCACGTGGAAACCTGTATGGGGCGAAGTAAGCCAGATCCGCAATCACTACAAACAATTTACAGTTCATCTTATCCAGAATGCCAAACCAAGTTTTCTCATCAATATCATTTTCAGGGTTTTTGAAGATGGTGTAGGATTTAGATATGAATTTCCATTACAACCTCATCTTACCTACTTTATCGTCAATGATGAACTTACACAATTCAACTTGACCGGTGATCACAAGACATTCTGGATTCCGGGTGATTATGATTCAAACGAATATGAATACACCACTTCCAGATTAAGCAAAGTTGATAACTCTAAGATTAAGTTGATTTCATTTGGAACAAGAGAAAGAAGTGAACCCGATAAATATGCAGTGCAAACACCACTGATGATGAAAACCGATGCAGGTTTGTACATCAACATTCATGAAGCCGCATTGGTCAATTATCCATCAATGCAATTGCATGTCAATAAAAGTGCACACAGCCTGACATCAGACCTGGTACCTGATGCTATTGGCAACAAAGCTTATCTGCGAACACCAGCAAAGACTCCATGGCGAACGATTATCGTCAGTGATAAGGCAACCGATATCCTGGCTTCCAAAATGATACTGAACCTTAATGAGCCTTCAACCATTAAAAACACCTCTTGGATCAAACCCATGAAATATATCGGTGTTTGGTGGGAATTGCAAACAGGTCTCAGATCATGGACATATTCCAATCATTTGGATTCTTTATCTGAAGATGGCGAACTTGTTCCTCACGGTCATCACGGAGCGAATACAGCTAATGTCAAACGATATATTGATTTTGCTTCAAAGAATGATATCCCCGGTTTGCTTGTCGAAGGTTGGAATACAGGGTGGGAAGAATGGATCTTCAACTGGAATGGAGGTCATTATGATTTTGTCACACCTTATCCTGACTTTGATGTCAAAGCCATAGAATCGTATGCAAAGAAAAAAGATGTGCAGATGATCATGCACAATGAAACTGCAGCAGATGCGAGTACATATGATATTCAGATGGATACTGCTTTTCAGTTTATGAATAAGTATGGGTACAAAGCCGTAAAGACAGGCTATGTGGGAAATATTATTCCACGAGGTGAACATCACGATGGCCAATGGATGATCAATCATTATATCCGTTCAATCGAAAAAGCATCTGATCATCATATCATGATCGATATCCATGAACCCGTGCGACCCACAGGTCTTAGCCGCACATATCCTAATTTCATGGCTTGCGAAGCGGCAAGAGGAAATGAATGGCATGCCTTCAGTACAGGCAATGCTGTCGATCATGAAACTATACTCCCGTTCACGCGACTGATGGGCGGTCCGATGGATTATACACCCGGCATCTTCAAACTCAGAAATTACGCGAAAGATCATCCGGAAAGACAAATGCATTCAACTCTTGCAAAACAACTTGCCTTGTATGTAACGATGTATTCCCCACTCCAGATGGCGGCAGATCTTCCTGAAAATTATGAAGCCCACATGGATGCATTTCAATTCATCAAAGATGTAGCAGTGGATTGGGACGATACTAAAATCGTAGAAGCTGAACCGGGCGACTATATTACCATTGCAAGAAAAGAGAAAGGAAAAAATAATTGGTTCGTAGGCACCATCACGGATGAAAACAGCAGGACATCTACGATCCCGCTTTCGTTTTTAGATGCGGGCAAAAAATATATCGCTGTGATCTATGGTGATGGAGACAATGCCAATTGGAAAAACAATCCGGAAGCATATAAAATTGAAAAGTATATTGTAACCAATTCTTCCGCCCTAAAACTAAAGTTAGCAGAAGGAGGAGGAGCTGCAGTAAGTATCATGCCTGCCACTGCTGATCAGATAAAACAATTGAAAGTATACCCTTAATATAACTCCAAAATGAAAAGTAAATTAATTTATGTATTGCTGCTTGCAAGCTTCTGGAGCAGCGTGGCTTATGCACAAAAAATTAACAAAGCAAAGCTTGACAGTTTGTTTTCCCTTTTGGCTGAAAAAAATAGAGCCATGGGCAGTGTCGCCATATCAAAAAACGGAAAAATTCTTTATAGTAATGCCATTGGGTATAGTTCAATCTCGGAAAGAGAAAATAAACCGGCTACTACAAAAACGAAATACAGAATAGGTTCCATTTCAAAAATGTTTACGGCCACAATGATTTTTCAATTGATTGAGGAAAAGAAATTAAAACTTACAGAAACACTGGATACATATTTTCCAGGTATCCAAAATGCAAAGAAAATAACGATCAGCAATTTATTAAATCATCGTAGTGGCATACACAACTTCACCGATGATGAAGAGTATGCGAATTACATGACGCTGCCAAAAACGGAAGATGAAATGATAGCGATCATTTCAAAAAACAAACCTGACTTCGAACCCGACGAAAAAGCTTCATACAGTAATTCAAATTTTGTCATTCTTGGATACATCATTGAAAAAATCACAAAGAAACCGTATGCCACAAATCTTGCAGAAAGAATAACTTCTAAAATCGGGCTCACAGATACATATTATGGCGGGAAAACAAATATTGCCGACAATGAAAGCTATTCGTACTCCTATACCAACCAATGGGATATAGAGCCTGAAACGGATATGAGTATTCCCGGTGGTGCAGGTGCTATTGTGTCAACACCTGTTGATCTGACAAAATTTGTCGGAGCTTTGTTTTCTTATAAATTAGTTTCAAAGGAAAGTTTATCCCGAATGAAAACAATGACCGATAATTATGGTATGGGGATGTTTCAAATGCCATTTTATACGCGCAAAGGCTTTGGTCATAATGGCGCTATTGACGGATTTGGATCCACAGTCGGATATTTTCCTGATGACAGTCTTGCGATAGCTTATTGCACCAATGGACAAGTCTATGGGATGAATGACATTCTTATCGGAGTGCTGAGTATTTATTTTAATACTGAATACACCCTGCCTATATTCTCAACCATTCAAATCAAACCCGAAGAACTTGACATTTACACAGGCACTTATTCCAGTGCAGAACTTCAAATAAAAATCACTGTTACAAAAAATGGCTCAACGCTTATGGCCCAGGCGACAGGACAACCCTCCTTTCCGCTCGAAGCTACAGCACCCGGAATATTTAGTTTTGGCCGTGCAGGAATAGTATTGGAATTTAATACGGCCAATAGAGAAATGACTTTGAAACAAGGTGGGGGTTCTTTTGTGTTTACAAAGGATTAATAAAGCAACAGATTTTTATTCGTCCGTGGGTTGCAACCCACTGCTATTAACCTTTGATCCTTTCAGGATCATTATTTCCCTATTGCCTTTTATCCTATTATATAAGGATTGACCCTCTTTGCCCTGAAATTGGTGTGTACAACTTTTAATGTTTATCATTGTTTCTCTATCACCAAAAGTGATTCATCTTTCATTCAATAAAACAAAATAACATGAAACAAAACCAAGAAAAACAAGTAGCCGGTGTGTGGATGGACAATAATAAAGCATTCATTGTCAGCCGCCCTGCAGATAATAATGCCGGAGAGTTTGTCATAAGCGAAAAAATTGAAGCGACTCATTATCATGGCGAGAAAGGAGAACATGCTTCCATGAATGCCGAGCCCCAAAATCTTGCCAAATACCACAAGGCTATTTCAAAATCCATTCTGAATTATGATCATATCCTTGTATTCGGTCCGGGTAAAGCACAGGAACAATTAGTCAATTTTCTTCGCGAAGATGCTCATTTCAATTCTAAACAATTAACCCTTGAAGCCTCACAGCATTTGACAGATCACCAGCTGATCGCCAAAGTCAGGGACTTTTTCGCATAAGCCTTATCTTATTAATTCATTATGAACCGAATTTTTTCGGTAACTGCTTAAATAAAAGAATGGTAATTTTTCTGGAATAGAATAATTACCATTTTTTATTATTTTTATAATGTTTCTTTTTAAAATATCTCCATTCACTTAAGAAGAATTTCAAGCTATATCCCGTGTCGCATTTACCCCATTAATTGTCGTTATCTCTGTGCTTTCCTATAATTACCTTACGTTAGTTTTGTATACTATTTAACTCATAAAATCTTCAACTCTAACAAATCATGAAACAGAAAATCACCACATGGCTTTGGTTTGACGGACAAGCTGAAGAGGCAGCAAAGTACTATACATCAATATTTAAAAATTCAAGTATAGACAATGTCATGCGGTATGGCCCAGGTGCTCCCCTCCCCGAAGGCACCGTACTCACGGCCTCATGGACTATCGAAGGGAAACAATTTGTTGGTCTTAATGGCGGTCCTCAATTTAAACCTTCTGAAGCAGTATCTTTTTTTGTGGATTGCAATTCACAGGAAGAAGTGGATTACTATTGGAATAAACTCACTGAAGAAGGTGAAGAAAGCCAATGCGGATGGCTTAAAGACAAATACGGCATATCCTGGCAAATCATCCCTTCAATATTGGGGGAATTACTTCAAAACAAAGACCGTGCAAAAGCAGGAAGAGCGATGCAGGCTATGCTGAAGATGCGGAAAATTGATATCGCTAAATTAAAGGAAGCGGCAGGTGATGCGTGAGACGTGAGGTATGAGTGAAAATAATTTGCGTTAATTATTTTTTTAATGCCTCCACTTTAGGCGGCCCCTTCCCTATTTCCTGACTTCAAGTTTGCGTAACTTTTCTTTAGTCCGAATGGTGCCGATCGATATTAATAGGGCATGGGCGGATAGTTCCCATCAAATCAGCTCAATATTTAAGGAAAACATTATGATGTTTAAGGAAAACATACAAATGTTTAAGGAAAACATTATGATATTATAGGAAAACACCCTGATGTTTTAGGAAAACAATATTGCATTTTAGGAAAATATTAAATGACTGATTTTGAGCTTATTAATTATTGGGCGCTTGTTATACACCGATTGCATACGCTTAATTCAATCAGAAAACCTAAATCTAAAATCCCCTGATCTCACATATTTTTAATTGTTAAATAAAACATTATCCATTCCATAACAGATATTGCAGCTCCGGAAACTTATCCCTTGAAAAGATCTTATCCTTATGTTATTTTCAAATTACATCTATCAGGATCAACTGCAATCATCCCGCCTCGTGACTCGATTCTTAACCCGGGATGACATCTCGATATGGACTGACTTTTTTAAGGACGAAGAAGCCATTGAATTAATGACTACTTATGGCCTGACCACACATGAAGAAAGGGCAACACGATGGATTGAAAAACAACTCGACCGTTATGCAACACACCGGATGGGCCACCAGGCTTTGATTGATAAAAATACAAATGCATTTATCGGGCAGTCAGGCCTCCTCGTACAGGAAGTTGATGGGGTCACTGAACTTGAAGTCGGCTATCATGTCTTCAAAAAATACTGGGGGCAGGGTTATGCACCTGAAGCGGCTAGACTTTTTCTCAACCATGCATTCGAAAATAATCTAAGCGATTCAGTCATCTCGATCATCGATACACGCAATCTGAGATCACAACGCGTCGCCGACAAAAACGGTTTGCTACGGGAGAAACAAACGACATGGTCTGATCTTAATGTCTATATTTATCGCATAGACAAGTCAAATTGGAAATAGGACTTTTGTGCTTATCCTATCAATTTGCATTCAGACAATATCATGAAGGGAAAACAAGAGCAAAAGCAAAGTCAGGCGGGAAAAAATAAAAAGTCCATCTCTGTAAAAAAAGATACCGGTTGGAATTGGAAAATCATCGGTTTGCTTACAGGCATTGTCCTTCTTTCTGCATTCATCTACCTTCCGGTCCTGAACAATCATTTTTTAGCCTGGGATGACAACTATTATATCCGCGACAATGCTTTTATCTATTCGTTCAACCTGAAGGATATTTTTTCAAATAACGTCATGGGCAATTACCACCCGATGACTGTCCTGGTGTTGGCGATCGAATATCACCTTTTTGATCTGAGTGAAACAGGATACCATGCCGTCAATCTACTCCTTCATTTACTCAATGTCATTCTTGTCTTTTATGCTGTCCTCCTGCTATGCAACAAATCGGGAGTAGCATTAGTGACTTCCCTGTTGTTTGGCATCCATCCCATCCACGTTGAATCCGTGGCATGGGCGGCAGAGTTAAAAGATCTGTTGTACACGCTTTTCTTTCTTGCATCAATGATCATGTATCTGAAGTTTCTGCCAAATCTTCAGAAAAAATATTACCTGGCCGCATTGATGCTTTTCCTTCTTTCACTATTGTCAAAAGGTATGGGGGCCTCACTTCCCGTAGTGTTGGTTCTGATTGATTTTTTCAAAGGGAGAAAAATGACGACAAAAGTCTGGTTGGAGAAAATTCCATTCTTTTTGTTGGCTATCATCTTTGGTGTCATCGCCGTAGCGGCTCAAAGAGCCCCTGATATCGTGCAGGATGTTACATTTTTTACATTCCCTCAACGCATTGCTTTTGCTTGTTATGGATTCTGCACGTACATCGCCAAATTAATTTTACCTGTTAATCTTAGCGCGTATTACCCTTATCCCACTAAGACCGGCACTGGCATTTCATTGATTTACTATGCCTACATTCCTTTAGTGCTTGGGATTTTAGCAGCGATCATATATTCTTTACGCAGTACAAAAAATATAATCTTCGGCGTTGGATTTTTTGCGATTACTGTATTTCTCGTTTTGCAATTGCTTCCTGTAGGTGATGCCATCATGGCGGATAGATATAGTTATGTGCCTTCAATAGGAATTTTCTATTTAGGCGCAGAAGGTTTTATGTATCTCTGGAACAGTAAATTAAAATGGATTGGGATAGTTGCACTTGCAGGTTTCACAATTTTTTTCAGCGCTGCTACACACGCACGCTGTCTTATCTGGAGAACAGATATGTCTCTCTGGCAGGATGTGATAGAACGATTTCAAACAGTACCTGTCGCCTATTATAATCGTGGTCTTGCCTTCATGAATGAAAATAAATTTAAAGAAGCGATTGATGATTATACAAAAGCAATTGAATTAAAACCCGGGTATAATGTCGCTCTGGTCAACCGTGGTAATATACTTAGAGGCAGTAGTCAATATGATGCAGCACTCCGGGACTATAACTCAGCCATTGAAGCAACACCAAATTTTTCTATAGCCTATTTCAATCGTGGAATCCTCTATATGAATCAACAGCGAAATGAAGAAGCATTAAATGATTTTTCAAAAGCAATCGAATTTAAACCCGGGTATTACAAAGCCTATAGTAACCGTGGTGTAATTTATACAAATATGAAACGATACGCGGAAGCGATTGAAGATTATTCCAAAGCCATTGAAATAAAACCTGACTATATGGAGGCATACTACAACAGGGGCATGGCCCAATATAATTCAGGTAACAAACAAGCAGCCTGTGCTGATATCAGGCAATCGGCAGCACTTGGATTTAAAACAGCAGTAGATGCCATCGCCAATATTTGTAATTAATAACTTAAAAACTGAAGCTGAGAAACACGTGTGATCTGCCTTCTCAGCTTCAGAGTTATTAAGACTAATATCTGTCAATCGTAATTTATCAATCGTAAATTATTTATCTGAAGGCATTTTTTCCTTGAGCGCATCACCTTTATTTGATAGTCCCCTGAATAAAAGAAAACTGAAATCATACCGTAAAGAATCCTTTCCAAACGAAAATGTATTAGTCGCTCCATTGTGACATTTGATACAACTCGACGTGTCTTGCATAAATGTCTCAATGACCGAATTGCCCAATAATTCCGGTGCAGGAGGCGGATTAGGTACACCATGAATAGGTTCATTATTTGACGATAACCACTGGCTTCCGACCAATTTATAATTCTCCCATACACTACCTTTTAATTTCTGTTGCCATGCTTTATTCATCTGCTGTGTCGGGCCATAGATAGGATATGTGCGCGTGACCTGGGTACCAAATGTATCCACATGAGCATCATTGATCATGGTCTGTCCATAAGCTTTTGCGAATGGAGGTTTGTTAGCCCAAATCAATTTACTCTGATTATGGACAAGTGTGTCAGCAGGCGTATTCGTCAGACAGTTCAGACAATTGGGATTGTAAAATGACCATGGGTAATCCGGATGCAATGCAGCCTCTTCCAAATTGTCAGGCGTATTATCTACATGTTCAAACGTGCTCCAAACCATGATTGGAAAAAGTTTGGTTTTCGTGATGATGTGCATGCCTACCAATCCGACGCGCGCAGTGAAACAAGTATCCTTACCTGATTTACGATTGGCAGCCGGAATAAAAATGGTCGCTTCACGATTGTAAAATCTATTCCAACGATCTTTTTCCTTTGGCAATAATAACCGCCAGGCTGCTTTTATTTCGATAGTTCCTATTGTCCCTCCTGTCTTCGATTTTATAACCTGATAATAACTTGATGGAAGATTAATTGTTAATGGTTGTCCTGCTTTCTTAAGTGAATCGACGAACCTTTGTTGCCCACTGAGTGTATTTAATTTATTGCCCTGCACATAGGCAACTTCAGAAGGGCTCATCATGATTTCATAAAGCACAAAATTCAGATTCCGATCAATCAGCGCATTGCCATCATTCTCTGTGAATCCTGCTGTAGTAAATCCGCCGGAAGAAACTACTAAAGGTTGGAATAGAAATTTTGAACCGGGCGTACCGGGATCGCATGCATCGGGACCTCCGCCGAATACATCATCTACACTGTTGTAATATTCCCATACCCGCGCCGAAGTATCATTGCCGATCACATAACCTGTAGGCGCTCCCGAGCTATTAGCCGGCCAGTTAAGTGCTATAAATGTTTGCCAGCTGAATTCGTCAAACTTGGGTTGATCGATTGTATCCAGGTGTGTACGGTAACCCGGACTAAGTGCAGATGAGTCGTCTACTTCGTGTGGAATAAATGGACACAGCGAATCCGGTGTACCCACCGCACAAAAGCTTGTGCCGTAAGGAGCATTTCCATTTGATGGACCAGGGGCAGTCATAAGGTGCTGACCGCAGGAAATCACAAAAATGAAAACTGCAAACGCCAAAACAATAAGGGATGGCAAACGCCAATTGCGAAATGATGAGTGGTTCATATCTAAAAATTAATTTGGTGTCCGACAATTAATATCAGGTGTACTTAGAATTAAAAATATTTGCAATACCCGATCCCGTTTCAATAATTCCCTGGATGCAATAAAAATTTTCCTAAAGATTCTCAATTCTTAAAAGAATTGAAATCGCATGCAATGAAAGAAAGGTAGAAAAAGTAATCGATCTGTCAAAATTTTATTTCAGAAATTCCCGATCTCACAACCAGCTAAAGACAGAGGCAGAAATGTATCCAGGGAACTACCCTGATTATTTAGTAAATTGCCCTGATTCTTAACTATTTTATTATTCTGATTATGAAATTCAATAGGTCTATTTTCCTGCTCATCGCATTGATATCTCTCCTCTTCTCCTGCGAAGCCGGAAAACAAAACAAAATGATCCTCGGAAAATGGACAGGTATAGAATGGCTCGTCGACGGCCATGCATCAAGTCACACGCCAGGAGAAGCTGTCTTTACATTTAATGAAGATGGCATTTATTCTTTTGAATATGCAGGCAATGTGGAAAACGGAAAATATTATGTCAACAATAATGAATTATTCACAACGCCTGAAGGAGGCATAAAAATGATGGTTAAGATTCCTAAGCTTACACAGGATACGTTGATATTTGATATGAACCGGGGCGGACAATCTGAAAAATTGACTTTAATCAGAAATTAATCCGTTGGTCCATCATTATCCGGAATCAATGAGAAAATATCTTCACAACAAATTCGATCCTGCAGAACTTGTTCTGGTATTTGATGAACTGCCCTTGTGGTCAGCACCATAAAAAAATGCCACAGTTTTTAACCTGTGGCATTTTCTATTATTTCGATTTGATTATTGCATCGGTGTTCCTTTAGGCGCATCACGATTCCACATATCACGGATAGCGATGTACTTACCATCACGTAGCTCAAACAAGGTCATGTATTTTCCGGTATTGACCACCTTGCCGGCCTTATCCTTCGTGATGGAATTACCGGTCTCAGTTGCATAATTACCTGCAGCCCAGACTCCGGTGGTAACGAAAGAAATGGAAGTACCTGTAGTATCACCTTCCATATCTTTTTTGATCCCTGCTTTGATAGCATCCATCCCTGTACGGGTAGGCTCATCATTTGCCATGCTTTGTGCATCTGCAGCGTAATAAACAGCAACTCCATCCACATTTTTGGCATTGCTTGCAACAGCATAAGCAGATTCAAGAGCGACGATTTTTGCTTTTACTGAATCCATGTTCATCTCAGCGGATTTTGCGGATGCAGGTCCCTGAGCACAGGATTGAAACAGGAAAATGGTCGGTACGATCAGTACCACAAATAGTTTGAGTTGGTTCATAATTGTTGGTTTTGTTCTGTAAAGTAGACATTTTTTATATCTGTGTCTTTTACAGTCCATTCCTAAGCATACTCTCTACTATTTAATTCCCAATTATTAATCATAAATATCAATATTAAACGCGAATTTTCCCTGCTCCCTGCTCCCTGCCCTATGCCCTATGCTCTTTGCTTCGTGACCTGAATCATTCCACCCAATGACCTGCCTCATAGATATTATATACAGGGAAAGAGAACTTTAAATGTGAAATGGCGTAAGCCTCACTTCAGGGAATTAAGATCATTAAAATCCTAGATCATGACCAAACATCATTCAGATACGCTGTTTTCGATAGCCGAAGAACTCCTCACCGCTGCGGAACATGAAAAAGAACGATCAGAAGAAGATGTTGTCACCCATCTCATCTGCGCCAATTCAAGACAATCGCTATCCAATTTCCTCGCAGGATTTCTGCTTCGAAGAGAAATAGAGATCGAACATCCTGTATCCATATCCAGTCTGCTGGAACAATGCAAAAGTGTCGATGCCCGATTCGACTCGATCGACCTTGCACCAATACATTGCAGAAACCAAACGCATGACCGTGATTACTGTCTCGAACCCGATCAAGTCGACGCATGTGTCAAAGTCGCACAACATGCCCGGTCTATTGTTATGTCAGATACCCCGGGATATTGAAGAGACCATACATTCATTGCTACATGCATGCCTTACTATCAACTTTAGCATTCATGACTTTTCCTGACCAGTCATGCTTAAAAAGTGATCATGATCCAACAACATAAAGATTTAACTACACATCCAGATCTGGGATCACATGCCGAAGGAACAGGGCATAAGAGAACCCAACGACCTGTTTATACTGATTTCCTTCCTCCGTGCAATCATGCATGTCCTGCAGGCGAAAATATCCAGGCCTGGCTTGGTCTCGCGCAAGGAGGTCATCATAAAGAGGCCTGGCAAAAATTAGTAGAAGAAAATCCGATGCCGGCTATCCATGGACGGGTTTGCTATCATCCGTGTGAAGATCAATGCAACCGCAGTTTTGTTGATCATACTGTAAGCATTCATGCTGTTGAAAGATTTTTAGGTGACCTGGCGCTTCAAGAAAATTGGGAAATAGAGATCAATGCAGCACCTACCGCAAAAAGGATTTTAATCGTGGGTGCCGGACCGAGCGGTTTGTCAGCAGCATATCATCTGGCACGGGCGGGCCATAGCGTTGAAATTTTTGAAGCAGGACCATTGCCCGGCGGTATGATGCACTTTGGCATTCCTGCTTATCGATTGCCACGAAATATTCTGATGGCCGAAATCAAACGAATTGAAAATACAGGTGTAAAAATCCGTCTCAATTATAAAGTTGAAGATATCGCAGCAGAAAAAGCTGCAGGAAATTTTGATGCGGTATTTATCGCTGTCGGGGCACATATCGGAAAGAAGGTTGACATCCCTGCACGCGATGCCGGTCAGATACTTGATGCTGTAAGTTTTATCCGCGAAGTTGAACTCGGGAATCCACCAAAATTAGGCAGACGTGTCGTCGTCTATGGTGGCGGTAATACAGCTATGGATGCAGCGCGCGTAGCCAGGCGTCTCGGCGCTTCTGAAGCATTCATCATCTATCGCCGCGACCGTGAACACATGCCCGCACATGATTTTGAAGCCGATGAAGCCATGGGGGAAGGTGTAAAGATTCACTGGCTGCGCACCATCAAAAGCATTGATCAAAATGCGTTCACCGTTGAAGTCATGAATATCGTGGACGGTAAGCCTGTTCCTACCGGTGAATTTGAAACTCTCGAAGCCGATTCACTCATACTTGCGCTTGGCCAGGATACAGATACAGGTTTTTTAAAAAATGTTGAAGGCATTTCTTTCAAAGATGACGGTACAGTCATCGTGGGACCTGATATGATGACCGGCAGCAAAGGAATTTTTGCAGGTGGTGATATGGTGCCCGGTGAACGCAGTGTCACCATCGCAGTAGGCCACGGCAAGAAAGCAGCAAAATATATCGATGGCTTTTTGCGCTCTCAACTTTATACTCCAGAGACCAAACACCCCATCATAGGTTTTGAACATCTGAATGTCTGGTACCGGACTCATGCGCCATTACAACAACAATCACATTTGCCTCTTGAAGAAGCGACAAAGGATTTTACAGAAATCGTGAGTGGACTGACAGAGACAGAAGCGCGGTATGAAGCAGGGAGATGTTTCTCCTGTGGCAATTGTTTTGAGTGCGATGGTTGTTTTGGTGCATGCCCCGAAGGTGCAATCATCAAACTAGGCCCGGGAAAACGATATCAATTCAATTTTACGCTTTGCACAGGGTGTGCAGTTTGTTACGAACAATGTCCTTGTCATGCAATAGAAATGAATGCAGAACCTCCTGAATCACTTAATGGAATATAAGAAGCGACACGAAGGTGCAAATAGAATATGAACAAAAATAGTAAGGTAGCGACACTGGATGGAAATGAAGCCACGGCTTATATTGCCTATAGGGTCAATGAGGTGTGTGCGATATTTCCCATCACTCCATCGTCGACGATGGCAGAACTTGCTGATGAGTGGTCATCAAAAGGAATGAAAAATATCTGGGGAAATATTCCGGATATCATTGAAATGCAAAGTGAAGGTGGCGCTGCAGGCACTGTACATGGGGCACTTCAAACCGGCGCATTGACGACAACTTTCACTGCATCACAGGGCCTCATGCTCATGCTGCCTAATATGTACAAGATAGCAGGCGAATTGACATCAACTGTTTTTCATGTTGCTGCCAGATCACTTGCATCACAGGCGCTTTCCATTTTCGGAGATCACCAGGATGTGATGGCAGCACGTACTACAGGTTTCGCGATGCTGGCTTCAGCCAGTGTTCAGGAAGCGCATGATATGGCCCTGATAGCACAGGCCGCCACACTGAAATCACGAATCCCGTTTATTCATTTTTTTGATGGCTTCCGCACATCACATGAAGTCAACAAACTTGTGCTTATCCCGGATGAAACGATCAAATCCATGATCGATGATCAACTGGTATATGCTCATCGCAATAGGGCATTAAATCCGGACAAACCATTCATACGAGGCACTGCACAAAATCCCGATGTGTATTTTCAGGGTCGCGAATCAGCAAACATTTACTATAATGCTTGTCCGGAGATTGTGGCCAATGCGATGGAGTCGTTCAGTGAACTTACAGGTCGCAGATACTTACCATTTAACTATCACGGGGTTCCCGATGCGGAAAGAGTCATCATCATCATGGGTTCCGGAACGGAGACGGCGACTGAAACTTCGAATTTCTTAAATGCAACCGGAGAAAAAACTGGAGTGGTGCAGGTTCGTCTATTCAGGCCATTTTCCATAAAATATTTATTGGATGTACTCCCAGCTTCTGTCAAAACTATTGCTGTACTAGATCGGACCAAAGAATCCGGAGCTTCCGGCGAACCACTCTATCAGGATGTTCTGACTTCCCTCGTAGAAGCTTTCAACCAGGGCAAAATTTCTTCATTACCCCGTGTCATTGGCGGACGTTATGGATTATCATCAAAGGAATTTACACCTGCAATGGCAAAGTCAGTGTTTGATGAATTAAAAAAACAAACGCCCAAAAATCATTTCACCATAGGGATCAATGATGATGTCACACACACCAGTCTCGACTATGATGCCTCTTTTAGTTTAGATGAATCAGGTTGGACACAAGCGTTGTTTTATGGATTGGGGTCTGATGGAACTGTAGGTGCAAATAAAAACAGTATTAAAATTATTGGCGAAAACACTGCTCTTTTTGCACAAGGTTATTTTGTATACGATTCAAAAAAATCAGGTGCCCAGACTGTATCTCATCTTCGCTTCGGGCCAAAACCAATAAAGGCACCATATCTAATCGGATATGCTGATTTTATCGCGTGTCATCAATTTAATTTTTTAGAAAAAGTGGATATGCTTTCTCACGCCAAAAAGGGAGCGACACTATTATTGAATAGCACATTCACGCCTGATGAGCTATGGGATAAGCTTCCATGGCATGTTCAGCAAATTATTTTAGAAAAAAATTTACGCCTATATACAATTGATGCGGACAAAGTAGCACAGGATACAGGCATGGCCGGACGAATCAATACGATCATGCAAACCTGTTTTTTTGCCATCTCCGGTGTACTTCCACGCGATGAAGCCATCACGCATATCAAAAAAGCAATTGAGAAAACATATTTCAAAAAAGGAAAAGCCGTCATTGAAAAAAATTTCCTTGCCGTTGACCAGACTCTTCAGCATTTATCTGAAGTAAATATTCCGGATAAAACCACTGCACTACATCATGCTATTCCGGTCGTATCTGACAAAGCACCTGCTTTCGTCAAGGATGTCATCGGCAAGATGATGTCAGGACATGGGGATGAGATCCCGGTGAGTGCTATGCCTGTGGATGGTACATATCCTTCGGGTACGACAAAATGGGAGAAACGGAATATCTCCGATATGATCGCGATATGGAGACCAGATTTATGCATCCAATGCGGTAATTGCAGTTTCGTATGTCCTCATGCTGTGATCCGTGCTAAATTTTATCACACCGATTTGCTCGCTGATGCACCGGACGGATTTAAATCAGCACCGATCAATGCGCGTGGTTTCCCAGAGACAAAATATACGTTGCAGGTTTATGGGGAGGACTGCACAGGTTGTAATCTTTGTGTCGATGCATGTCCGGCCACTGATCCTGATGATCGATTCACAAGAGCCATTAATCTGGGGCCGATTCAACCTGCATTGGAACAAGAACGAAAGAATATTGATTTTTTTGAATCCATTCCGTTTAATGATCGTGCCACAGTAAATTTTTCGATGGTGCATGGTGCACAGTTTCTGGAACCCTTGTTTGAATTTTCAGGAGCATGTGCAGGTTGTGGTGAGACGCCTTATATCCGATTGCTTACACAATTGTTTGGAGACAGATTACTCGTCGCTAATGCGACTGGTTGTTCCTCAATATTCGGAGGGAACCTTCCGACGACACCATGGACAAAAAACGAAGCCGGTAAAGGTCCTGCATGGTCTAATTCACTTTTTGAAGACAATGCTGAGTTTGGATTGGGTATGCGGCTCAGTGCAGACAAACAGCTGGCCATCGCCAAAGACATGCTAAAACAATTGGAACCGCAACTTGGAAAAGAATTCGTTTCCTCTCTCCTCGATTCATCGCAAAAGCTTGAATCGGAGATTGCAGCACAGCGGGGACGTGTGGATGAATTGAAAAATAAATTACAAACCATATCGTCCCCACTTGCTGCTAATCTGCTTTCTGTCGCTGATTATCTGGTGCATCGAAGTGTGTGGCTGATCGGTGGTGATGGCTGGGCATATGATATAGGATCTGGTGGCCTGGATCATGCTATGGCGAGTGGACGGAACATAAATGTGTTGGTTCTTGACACTGAGGTTTATTCAAATACTGGTGGACAAATGTCAAAGGCTACTCCAACTGCTGCTACTGCAAAATTTGCATCTGCAGGAAAACGTGTTGGCAAAAAAGATCTTGCATTACAGGCTATATCCTATGGCAATGTATATGTTGCCCAGATCGCGATGGGTGCCAATCCACAGCAGACTTTATTGGCGATGAGAGAGGCAGAAGCGTATGATGGACCTTCACTTATACTTGCTTATAGTCATTGCATCGCTCATGGGATCGATATGCAAAAAGGCATGACGCAACAAGCGAATGCAGTAGCCAGTGGTTATTGGCCATTGATCAGATACAATCCTGTCCTCAGAAAAAATAATCGTAATCCTTTTGTACTGGATTCACCACGTCCGACGATTTCGCTTAAAGAGTATGCATACAAAGAACTGCGCTACAAATTACTTACCCTCACTAATCCTGAGGAAGCCGAAAAGTTGATGACATTAGCGCAGGAGATTGTGGACCTGAGATGGAAGACGTATGAAACGATGGCGATGAGTGCAGCGGAGACGTTTCATCCGGTGTTTTAATGTGAGAGAAGTGAGAGGAGTGAGAGGAGTGAGAGGAGTGAGAGGAGTGAGAGGAGTGAGAGAAGTGAGAGAAGTGAGAGGAGTGAGAGGAGTGAGAGGAGTGAAAGAAGTAAACTAAATGAAGATAGAAAGAGAAGCTTCTTGTATAAAATGTAGAATATGACAAGTCTTAGTACAACTTACCTTGGTCTGAAACTGCGATCTCCGATAGTGGTTTCAGCTTGTACACTTTCTGAGGATCTTGACAACATTCTCAAGATGGAAGATGCCGGTGCAGGGGCAGTGGTGATGTTTTCCATGTTCGAAGAACAAATCAGAAAGGAAGAGGCCCTGATGGAGAATATCATGAAATCAACGACAAATGTTTTTGCAGAGGCATCAGATTTTTTCCCTGACCTTGATGAATATCATGTGGCAACAGGGAAATACCTTGAGACTATACGCACAGCGAAGGAGCGTGTCAATATCCCAATCATCGGCAGCCTCAATGGAATTACACCAAAGGGTTGGATTGACTATGGAAAACAATTGGAACAGGCGGGAGCGGACGCGTTAGAGATCAATATATTTTTTATCCCCGCTGATGTGCGTTTGAGTGGTATAGATGTTGAACAACGCTATCTGGATATTATCAGGCTGATGAAACAGACAGTTAGTATACCTATCGCTGTAAAGATGAATCCTTACTTCAGTGCGATGGGACATATGGCATTGCAAATGCAGGATGCAGGTGCGGATGGGCTGGTATTATTTAACAGGTTTTATCAACCCGATTTTGATATTCAGCAATTGAAGGTGATCCATGATATACAATTCAGTGAAGCTAATGAGATACGGTTGCCTTTGTTATGGATCGCCATACTATCAGGGCAGATCAAGGCATCACTGGCGGCGACGACTGGTGTGCAGAGCGCACATGAAGTTATTAAATATCTACTTGCCGGCGCTGATGTGACAATGACTGCCTCTGCATTGTACAAAAATGGAATTGCCTATATTGCTCTAATGGAACGTGTATTGCGGCAATGGATGGACAGCATGAGGTTTCTTAGCCTGGATGACTTTCGCGGATCGATGAACCAGTCTAATATATCAGATCCGACAGCGTATGAAAGAGCTAATTATATCCGGATATTAGAGGGGATAAAGTAAACGAAAGTTGAATACGTTAAAGCAATTTGAGTGACAGTTTCAGTTCCAGACATTTCACAACAATAATTTTCAAATGCGCATCTTACTCACCGGAGCGAATGGATATATCGGAATGCGGCTATTGCCTGTTCTGGTAGAAGCCGGTCATGAAGTCACCTGTGTAGTGAGAAATCGTAATCGCTTTCAGCCTGCAGCCGACCTATTATCCAAAATAAATATCGTCGAATTCGATTTTCTTCAACCTGAAAATGCAATTCAACAATTCAATAAGAAACAATTTGATGTTGCCTATTACCTGATCCATTCACTTGGCGACACATTTACAACGCTTAAAGAATATGAACTCAGATCTGTGGGTTGCTTTGTTCTTGTGGCCACACTTTGCCAGGTGAAGCAGGTTATTTATCTAGGTGGTATCAGTAACCAGGTCAATCTCTCGCAGCATTTGCTGGCTCGCAAAGTGGTGAAAGATGTGATCATCCGTTCCGGTATTCCATATACCATTTTTGAAGCGGGCATTATCGTAGGTTCTGGGAGTGTATCCTTTGAGATTATTCGCGACCTGACTGAAAAAATACCTGTCATGGTGGTTCCCCGCTGGTTAAATTCAAAATGTCAGCCTATCGCCATTCGGAATGTGATAAACTATTTGAAAGAAAGCATACTGAATGAACAAACTTTAAATAAAACATTTGAAATCGGAGGACCTGATGTGCTGACCTATAAACAAATGCTTTCGGAGTTTGCGTCCGTGCGTGGTTATAAACGATATATTTTTTCGTTGCCTGTCATTTTTCCGGGCCTCTCCGTATACTGGTTGTATATGACCACTTCTGCGAATTTTACGATCGCACGTCAGCTGGTGCAAAGCATGAAAAATGATGTGATTTGCAAAGAGCATACTATTCAGGATATTATTCATCAGGAATTAATTCCATACCGGGAGGCCATCGAAATGGCTTTTCTGAAAATTGAACAAAACATGGTCGTTTCCAGCTGGACAGATGCCGCCTCAAGCAGTATCAGCAATCTCGATTTGAACCAGTATGTAGAAGTCCCTGTCAATGGATGTTACACAGACCGCAGGTGGACGGAAATTGATAATGATAAAGTGGAAGAAGTCGCCGATCGTTTCTTTGGTATCGGTGGAAATCAGGGTTGGTATTATGCTGATCAGTTATGGCGCATCCGTGGATTCATGGACAAACTGGTGGGAGGTGTAGGGATGGAAAGAGGAAGAAGAAGCGAGACTGACATTCAGCCCGGTGATGCACTTGATTTCTGGCGAGTACTTCTCGTCGATCGTAAAAATTACCGTTTGCTTTTATTCGCAGAAATGAAAATGCCCGGTGAAGCCTGGCTTGAATTTTCAATCGTGAAAAATAAAAACCGAAGTGTACTCAAACAAATAGCCACATTTCGTCCGAACGGGATTTTAGGGCGAAATTATTGGTATGCCATGCTCCCCTTTCATTTTTTTATTTTCAGAAATATGCTGAAACGTATCGCCGGGAAATAAGCATAGGGCATGATTGCCCCCAATTCCCCTAAAGGGGACTTTTTGTATACTTTTTACTGACGTCGAATTAAGATTTTTCTCTGCAGTTGCATACTGTTTGAAAATGTTTTCAAAATAGACGATGATATCCGATATTAATTCGAAGTTGATAAACCTCGAATAGCTTTTCGTATGGTCTAATGCTCTTCGCGCTTCGCTCCAAACAATGATTTACGTCATTGTTACCTATGATTTGCGGCATTTGATTTCCTCCCATAATACTGCACTTTGCTTTTCTTGATTGACGTAATCATTGTAAATATTCTTAAGATGAAAAAGATATATTTTCTCCTACTGATTATTTCCTCCCTCTTTACATTTTTTCCTTTCAAATCTTCAGCTACCACACCCGATGTCACCAAATGGATTAAAAACATTTCGGAAGGCGAAGGCGCACCCGCTATGGGACTGGATGACTATGCTCCTGAAATGGCGATAAGTGGAAAAGTCATACACATGCTATGGAGAACCAACAATAACTGGGCAACCAGGCAATTGCAGTATCGCCGCTCATCCGATGGCGGAAAGACCTGGGAGGCCAAAAAGCTATTGGTAGATGCAAGTGGTTTTGATGATGCATTACGATATCCACTTATGTACGTTTCCGGCAACTATGTTCATATCGCTTACATTATAAAAGTCGGAACAGGTCCCTCCGAACTTTTTTACCTGAGGTCAACTGATGGCGGTCAGACTTTTGAAGCACCGAAAATTCTATACTCTATTCCCCAAAGCATGATTGAGCTAAGGATGAAAGGTGACGGAGCGCGAATTACAGTGGCGGCTGTCCACAATTGCTGGTATTGTGCCGATGTCAATATCCTCCATCTGTTTAATTCCGAAAATAACGGTAGTGTTTTTACAGATCGTATTGTGTCGGGCAATTTCAATGCTTACACTTTTTCAACCTGGGATATGGCCGTGACGGCCAGCAATATTTATTTAATGATTTTGGAAACCGTAGGCAATGTCTATGACTATAATTACAACCTTCACGTTTTCAGTTCAAATAATCGTGGTCTTAGTTTTAAAGATAATATCGTCTCCGTACCGGCTTTGAGTGGTCTTCATCACCCATTCCAATTGATGGATTATAACTGGGGTTATACGCGTAAAATAGCAACTGAAGGCAACAAGGTATGGGTTATCTGGAGTGGTTGGAATGCGGAGAATTTAGAAAGGATTTTCGTATCCGGCTCAGTGAATGCAGGCAACACCTTTAGTATTGCCAAAGAAATTTCCGGCACAATCACCGGTTTCCAAGCCGGGCAGGAATCTATCCTCATCAATGGCAATCAAATTTATACCTGCTTCCTCATGGCAGATAGTAGGATTTTTGTTGCCAAAAGTCATAATGGAGGTGCTACGTTTGATCCAGCATATGCATATACACTCAAAGATGATGTACATCTCAGAGGAGGCTGGAGCCCAATGCTTCTTAAAGACCCTTTCAACGAAAATGCTTACCTCATCCGAAATGGTCCTGGATACGGAGTATTATCTCCGGACTCCGATTATCCGGCTCAGTCGTTTTTGGGAAATGCCGTCATCAAGGACCAGCGATATGTAACAGCTGCTTTTGATGACGATGGTATTTTGCACATTGCCTATCAGGGTGGTCGGGTCTGGCTCTCTACAGGTGTATTTACAGATTATGAAATTCTTTATCGAAGAGTAGATCCCGACTTCAGCGCCATCACTCCCGATGATAACTCCCTGCATTTTGCCGCAAAAGAAAATAACGGGGATGGAACGGGAGATGGCCGGTTTGATAAAATGATCATCGGACCCGATGCCGATTTAAAATTTACCGGTCAAATGACTATTGAAGTTTGGTTAAAACCCGAAGCAAACCGACCTGCTACGTATATCACTCAAAATCATCCCGGAACCTGGAATCAATCCCAGGTCAGTGGATTTATCCTTTGGAGTGACGCTTACCAGAGCATGCAACCGGTCACAAATATCGTGACTACGAGTGGGCTGTACCCCATGTCGTCAAAACGAAAAATGCAGTTTAATGCATGGAATCATCTGGCGGTCACTTACAATAAAGATGGTGGGGCGCAAAATTTCAGACTGTATCTCAATGGAGGATTAGTAGCCAGTACAACTGCCCTCGGTGATATTGTATCTCCTGATGTGATGTGGATGATCGGCGCTTTTGAAGATGCCTATTATCGTGAAAGTTTTGAAGGGCAAATGGATGAATTACGATTTTGGAACGTGGCACGAACGCAGGAAGAAATCAAACAAAGTCTTTATACAAAACTTTCAGGGGCTGAACCTGGGCTTGTAGCGTACTACAACTTCAATGAAATTTCTCCTAACGGAGAAGTTGAAGATGTCACCGCTTTCTCACATACAGGATATCTCATTTACAAAGAAGCCGTAAAACCAAGTACGATTAAAGATATAGGCGTACGATTCGAATATATACAATCAGGCTCAGAATTCTTTTTCACGCAAAAAACGGATGGCGGAGAAAAATTTGATTGGACATTTGACGCTACACATACGTCCACCGAATTCAATCCTGTATATACATATCCATCCCCGGGTACGTATGAAGTATGCCTGACCGCAAGTGGCCATGAAAACGCAGGTACATATTGCGATACCGTGGTGGTCAAAGGTATTGCACGTGTTTTTCCGAATATCGGTGGTAATACCGGAGGAATCACACTCAATATTTTTGGCGGTGGTTTTGCATCAAACAGCAAAGCATTTCTGCGTAAGACAGGGCAAACTGAAATTGAAGCCATTAAAAATATTTTTGATCCCGGCGGAAGTGTAACCTCTGTCTTCGATCTGAAAGACAAAACTATTGGGGATTGGGATGTGGTGATTAAAACAGGTGCAGGCGAGATGATTCTACCTTCAGGTTTTAAAATTATAGCCGGTGAAAAGGCGAAACCCTGGGTCAAATATGTAGGCGGTGGCACCTTACTTGTCAATCGCTGGACGCCTCAGACCATCATTGTGGGCAATAACGCTAACGTCGATGCTTATGGTGTTGTACTGTGGGTGGCAGTTCCTAATGATCCGAACTTTGAAATCATTTTTCTCAACCTGAATGCGAAAAAACCACAGCAAGCTATTGACAAAGGCTGGACCGACGAACTGGAATCTATAGGTCTGGCACAAGTGGTAGATAATGTATTCGGCAAACCAAGCAACAGCCGTTTGTACAGTTTTTATTTCCCATATGTGCCGGCCAAATCAAATTTGAATGTCATTGTGCGGGTGCGAACTAAAAACCCTGTTCGAAATGAGATTCAAGTGGCTGTAAGTGCACCTTTCTATGCTTCGCCACTTTCACCTGATGTGCAGGGATGTATTGCCTTTGCTATAGCTAAAGCTTTTATTAAAGCTGGTATAGGATCTATTCCCGGTCTTCCCTGCATCACCGGCGAATTAGGTCTTATTTTAGATTATACCGGCGACAACCCTCCGACACCTTCCAGCATACCTAATATTGATGTGAGAAGTCTGGGATGGTCCGTGGGAACAACACTACTGGAGTGCGCAGCTTCTTTTGGAGGACCATTGGTTGGAGGTGTATTGTCAGGCATCACTTCAGCGGTTGATGGAAAACAGGAAACCGATGATTGTTATAAAGGATTCTGGCCTTCTCCTTTTTCACTTTTCCAAATAGCCTATTACGGAGTGACATCGTTGGATCCTAATGAGAAAAAAGGTCCATATGGATATGGGGATAATAATTTTATTCCGGTCACAGGTCAGCTTTCGTATCAGATCAATTTTGAAAATAAAAAAACTGCAACAGCACCGGCTCAGGAGGTATTGGTAAGAGATACATTATCTAATCCATTGTATGATTTAAAAAACTTCTCTTTCGGTCCTGTAAGTTTTGGTGATTCCATTTTTTATCCTGTTTCGAACACATATGAATTTGCTATCGAAACTGATTTACGTCCTTTGAAAAATAGTATCGTTCGGATGACTGGTCAAATGGATACCACAACACGGATTGTTACTTTTTACTATGGTACGCTTGACCCTATCACACGAGATCTGGTGTCTGATCCATTCGGTGGCTTCCTTCCTCCGAACATTGTAGCACCACAAGGTGAAGGTTTTGTCAGCTATTCAGTCGGTTTAAAAAGTGTGCATCATCTTGACTTTGTTCAAAATAGAGCAAGTATCATTTTCGATCTGAATCCACCGATTCTGACAAATGATTTTGTCAACACATTTGATCTGCGTGCGCCACAAAGTCAATTATCCGTTCAAAACCCGGTTTCTACAGATACGACTGTGATCATCACTGCAGAGGGCACAGATGATGGTTGCGGTATCAGACTATTTGAAATTTATGTTTCTGCCAATAACCAACCTTACGAATTGTATAGGTATACCGGAAATTCAACCTTTGAATTCACAGGACATTATGGAAATACATACAGGTTGTATAGCATCGCTGTGGATAGTGTAGGTAATAAGGAAGCAGCTCCCGGACAACCTGATATTGAAGTTTCCATTGTTACTGCTGTAAAGGACTTACAGGAATGGGAAGGTGTAAAGATTTATCCAAATCCTGCCGGAAATTCTCTCTTTATTGAATTCAGTTTAGATCAAAGAAATATGGTGAACTGTGCTTTATATGATCTGAATGGCCGTACAGTACAAAATCTATTTGATAAACACCTCAATGCAGGCTTCCAGCATTTGGAAATGAACATAGACATTCCGGATGGATTTTATTTTTTGAAATTATCAACGGAGCATAAACAAAGTTTCAAAAAAATAGCGGTGATGCATGAAAAGTAAAAAAGTCTATTCAATCATCTGAATTCATACAATCACAAAAGTTGATTGTAACAAAATAAAATAGTTGGTTTTTTTGAATTGCCGATTGTATTCGCTGCCTGGCAATTCTGATATAAAGGCAGCCATATCATGTGCCATTGTTGGAGGAAACTCCAACAGTGGCAATTTTTTGCCCCTATGCTTCGACTTGCTTTGCTCAGCAACGATCTCCTAAAGAGGACTTATCCTAGTAATTCTTTCTTTGCAGCATCCAAAGTCGCCCGCGCCTTCACCCTGTCAGGTGCTTCACAATAAACGCGCAGGACAGGTTCAGTGCCTGAAGCTCGTATCATAAGCCAGCTGTTATTATCAAGATAATATTTGAACCCATCAATTTTCTCGGTTCGCTCGATTTTATACGGTCCAAATGATGTGTATTGATCGCCATGACATTTCGCGAGTACGGCCTGTTTGACTTCCTCGGTGATATGCAGATCATCCCTGTCGAAAGCGAATGGCCCGACTTCATCATACACCAGTTGTATTAATTGACGAAGTGATTTACCGGTCTTGGCCATAAATTCAAGGATCACCAGTCCCATCCATACACCATCCCTTTCCGGAATATGTCCTTTCACCGCCAGCCCTCCTGATTCTTCACCACCGACAAGAACATCTTCTTTCGCCATAATCTCAGCGATGTATTTGAATCCAATCTTTGTCACCTCAACTTCAAGCCCGAATTTTTTCGCCAGTTGAACCATTTTATCAGTTACAGAAAAGGAGATAACAACCTTGCCTGTCATTCCTTTTATTTTATACATATAATACAATAGCAGAAGAAGAATATGGTGTGCATCTACAAACATTCCATCTTCATCAAACATCCCGATGCGGTCAGCATCACCATCATTTGCGATTCCGATTTTAATCAGAGGGTCTGCCTTGATCATTTCACTGAAGGGCACAAGGTTGCGCTCGATTGGCTCAGGTGCCTGACCATGGAATGATGGATTGTAATCACAATGCAGACAGACAGCATCCGGCAATATCCTTGGGAAAATCAGATAACCTGCACCATACATAGCATCATATCCTATCCTGAAAGGAACTTTACGTATAGCTTCAATATCAAATGAGGCCATCACATGGTTGTAATACAAATCTTCAAGATTGATGTATGCAAGAAGATTTTTTTCTTTCATCTTATCCAGTGTGACGAGATGTTTCATCGGTATATCCGGAATATGCTTTTCTACTGCCGCGACATCAGCCGGGACTGAGGGCCCGCCCAAAGAAGACTTTAATTTAAATCCATTATAGGAAGGTGGATTGTGACTCGCTGTAATGACAATACCAAGATCCGCATTTAACTTGCTGACAGCGAGTGAAACCATAGGTGTGGATGCAACATGATCACATATCACCACCGATAGCTGATGACTTCCCATCACCTGGGCAGCGGCTTCTGCAAACATCTTTCCACCAAACCTGCAATCATACCCGATCACCACTTTTTGCATCGCCCGTTCTTTCATAAATAGCGCAGCCGCTTCGGCGACCCTGATCACATTTTTGACAGTATAATCATCCGCTATAATCGCCCGCCATCCATCTGTCCCAAATTTGATATCACTCATATATTATGTTTTTTTGTAATATATTTAATTAACTTTATGCCGGTAGAAAATGATTAATTGAATAGATGCCGGCAGCATTTCACATCCTTTCAGTAACTTCTGGACAAAATAAACATTCTTGAGAAGAGATTCGTACAAGCTTCAGGGCCTTCGTAAGCATTTGGTGGATACCCTCAGGCAGGAAGGTATTCGTGACGAAAAAGTACTGGCCGCCATCGCAAAAGTACCACGTCATTTATTTCTTGAAAAAGCTTTTGAAGAATGGGCCTACAAAAATGTGGCCTTCCCGATCGGTTGCGATCAGACCATCTCCCAGCCTTTGACTGTAGCCATACAATCCGGTCTTCTCGAAATCAAAAAAGGAGATAAAGTACTTGAAGTGGGCACAGGCTCAGGCTACCAGGCTTGTATTCTTTCAGAACTTGGGGCCAAAGTATATACCATCGAACGACAAAGCACACTTTATGAACGAACAGAAAAATTTCTCAATGATTTAGGTTATCGTTCGATACGAACTTTTTTAGGCGATGGCTATTTGGGGCTTCCTATGTTTGCTCCTTTTGATAAAATTCTTGTCACTGCCGGAGCATCTGCACTTCCTGAAACATTGATATCGCAACTTGCAGTCGGTGGTCATCTTGTGATTCCCATCGGAGATGATCAGGGCCAGACCATGTGGCGTTATACCTTAACCGCATCAGGTGAGATCGAAAGTAATGCTCACGGGAAATTTAAATTTGTTCCCTTTCTGAAAGGTATTCAATAAAGGTGAGAGGAGTAAGAGAGTGAGAGGAGTGAGAGGAGTGAGAGGAGTGAGAGGAGTGAGAGAGTGAGAGAAGATTCGCTTTCAGCTCCGTAGGAGCGGCATCTCTGTAGCACGAAGTGCGAAAGAGGTTTTTTGAGCTCCATCGGAGCGGTATATTCTTCTACGCAGTCTACACAAATATTAGGATATTCATCTTTTTATGATTTGATGTTAGTGGACTTTCCTGCCCTGCACCCTCTTCGTTTCATATTGATTTTCACCGATTCGTTTCAGATCCACCATTAAACTTGAATAGGCACTGCCGGCATCTACATTGTAAACTTGTCCTTTGTAATGAACCTTTCCACTTTCACGCTCCCAGTCCTGCGCAAGTAATGCGAACCGGTTATCATATTTTGGATTTGGTCCAAACATAAGATAGGCATCATTATCCGCTTCCTCAAAACTTATTGCAAAACGATCCTCTTTGGGCATAAGTACGACAACCCCTGGTGTACCCTGCCTGATCACAACCTGCTGTACCTTCTTGCCATTGATGATTCTGATCTTTCCTTCAGTAATGGATGTCTCATCATCATTTACAGCCCGTGACAACGTAATATCTCTCGAATTATAAAACTGGATGCGCATGATATCATCTTTTGTCCAGTTCTCTTTTTCATAAAGCGATTTTGTAAAATACGTATACTGTGGACTGCAGGAAGCAAAAAAACCTACACACGCAATAGCTAAATACATTTGAATCTTCATTGGGAATACCTGGTTTAGTTTCAATTTTACAACCAAATTAAGGTGATACGTGTATCAATAACAATGATTACAAAGAGTTTAACCTTGATTTAAATCAGACATTAAGTAAGTGTTAAAAAGTGCTCGCCAGGATTATTGATATTGGGATATTGAATTGGGATATTGAATTGGGATACCGGATTAAGGATACCGGACTCATGACGCATTATTATACTCACCTCTCACGAAAAAACGTATACAACACTCACTATTGACTATTCACTATTCACTACTTTCTCCTGGCTGCAAAAAATGACTTCAAAAGCAACGCACTCTCTTCCATCATGATTCCCATCTCAAGCTGAGTGCGCGGATGAAGTAATTCTTTGCCATAGCGCATAAAACCTGCTTTGTCATCCGGAGTTGCAAAAACGACCCGGCTTATCTGCGACCATCTTAAAGCTCCTGCACACATGATGCATGGTTCCAGGCTGACATAAAGTGTACAATCCATCAGGTATTTACTCCCCAGATATTGTGAAGCAGCGGTGATCGCCAGGATCTCAGCATGGGCCGTGACATCATTCAGCAACTCCGTACTGTTATGACACCTGGCCAGAAGTTTTTCACCTGAAGCGATGACTGCCCCTATTGGCACCTCACCTGCCTCAGCCGCTTTTTGAGCCTCTTGTAGGGCCAGCCGCATAAAATATTCGTCTCCGTAAATCTGCATCACCGCTAAAGGTAAAAAGTTCTTTCTGAGTCAGTTATTAAGCACCCCTTGTTAAAAAATAGTCAAAAAGAAATCTGATTCATCGGTGATTCGGCGTAATCTGATTAATCTGTGGTAGTTTTGCACATGGAATTCAATCTTAAAAGTAAGCATGAGCTATTCGCTGATGCGCTTACCTTCGACGATGTACTACTTGTTCCCGCATACTCTAATGTACTACCCCGGGAAGTAGATATCAGCACACAACTTAGCCGCAATATCCGAATCCATATGCCTATGGTTTCAGCAGCTATGGATACAGTGACCGAAAAAGATACGGCCATCGCGATTGCCAGGGAAGGCGGCATCGGCATCATTCACAAAAACATGGATATCAACAGCCAGGCCAACCAGGTGCGGGCTGTCAAAAGATCCGAAAGCGGTATGATACTGGATCCCGTCACACTTTCCGTCTCCGCCACTGTCGGTGAAGCTCAACAATTGATGCGTACATATAAAATAGGTGGAATACCTATCACCAGTGCTGATGGAACACTTGTGGGCATTCTTACTAATCGTGACCTGCGATTTGAAGCTCGTCATGATCGACCTGTCTCTGAATTAATGACACCTACACCACTGATCACTGCCCCAATGGGCACGACATTGGAACAAGCCAAAAAAATTCTTCAAAAACATAAGATTGAAAAACTCCCTGTTGTCGATGACAATCAAAAATTAAAAGGTCTTCTTACATACAAAGACCTGATGCGTCTTGAAGATTTTCCGAATAGTAGCAAAGATCATCTCGGCAGACTGAGAGTGGGTGCAGCAGTAGGGATCACGGCTGACACACATGACAGAGTTGATGCACTAAGACATGTTGAAGTTGATGTAATCGTTGTGGACACTGCACATGGACATTCAGAAGGGGTAATGAGAATGATACGTGAGATTAAAAAACGATATCCTGATATGGAAATCATAGCTGGCAATGTAGCTACAGGTGCCGGCGCATTAGCATTGCTTGAGGCAGGTGTGGATGGAGTGAAGGTCGGAGTAGGTCCCGGTAGTATATGCACCACACGTATTGTTGCGGGTGTAGGCGTACCGCAGTTGTCGGCTATTTATGGAGCTGCATATGCCTTGAAAGGATCAGGTGTGCCTGTCATCGCAGACGGAGGTGTTCGGTTTACAGGTGACATAGCGAAAGCTATTGCAGCAGGCGCGCATACAGTGATGGCGGGTTCTCTATTTGCAGGTTGTGAAGAATCTCCTGGTGAAACAATTATCCTTGATGGCAGAAAATTTAAAGTATACCGGGGCATGGGCTCACTGAGTTCTATGGCCCTTGGTTCGAAAGACAGATACTTTCAGGATGTCGAAGATGATCTCAAGAAACTTGTACCTGAAGGCATCGAAGGAAGAGTACCCTATAAAGGAAGCATACATGAAGTGATGGTTCAGTACACAGGTGGATTAAGAGCAGGCATGGGCTATTGCGGCGCAAAGGATATTGAAACATTACGTGAAGCGTCTTTCGTCAGAATTACTACCGCTGGCATCAGTGAAAGTCATCCGCATGATATCACCATCACAAAAGAATCTCCCAATTATTCGAGAAGATAATGAAGCCAAAAGGCAAGAAATTACCTGCGTCATATTATGCTTCTCATGATGTCAATTTTCTGGCTAAAGATCTTTTAGGTAAATTTCTATGTACCCACATCGACGGCATTTATACGTGTGGGAAAATCGTAGAAACAGAAGCCTATCGTGGACCTGATGACAAGGCCGCACATTCATACAATAATCGAAGGACACCGCGCACGGAAGTAATGTACCGAAAGGGAGGTGTTGCCTATATCTACTTTTGTTATGGTATCCATCATATGATGAATGTGGTCACTGCGCCGCAGGATCATCCTCATGCAGTGCTCATCCGGGCTCTTGAGCCAGCAGAGGGAATAGACGCTATGGCAGAGAGGAGAAAGATGGAGGCATCTGATATTCGATTGACAAAAGGTCCGGGTGCACTCTGTGTTGCTCTTGGATTGACGAAGGATAGGACAGGCACATCATTATACAAAACTTCCACATCCATTTGGATAGAAAACCGGGGCATCAACTATGACGATTCGGAGATCTGTGCTGGAAAAAGGATTGGGATCGACAATGCCGGTGACGCTGTCGATTGGCCCTGGCGTTACTTCGTCAAGGGTAGTAAGTATGTGAGTGCGAAAAGGGGATGTTGACATTGTATAAACGTTTCCCTCCATTTTCACGTTATTACACCATCATTTCAGGCCCTAAAATCCTTTCATTGAAGTATTCCTTACTTTTTTCCCTCCTCCTTATAGCTTCATTCCTGAAGGCTCAACCACATCTCAACGCCTACGATGACGGTGTGTACAGAGATTATATCAAGTCCGTAAAAATGCATGTCAATGGCCTCTTCCTGACCTTCCCCATCGCTAAATTGGGTCAGGAGAATTCATTGTTACTTTCATTTGATGAACTCGATGGAAAAGGCACCCGCTACTATTACACCGTCATCCACTGTGATCGAGACTGGAAACCTACTCAGGAATTATCTCCCTTTGATTATCTGGGTGGGTACAGAGAAGGCGAAATCCGTGATTATGAACTTTCTTCCGGCACATACCAGGATTACCTTCAGTACAAACTCACCATCCCAAATGATGAAGTAAAATGGACCATCTCCGGAAATTATCTTCTCGTCATATATGAACCCGGAGAAGAAGATGACCCGATCATCACTCGTCGCTTTTTAATCACTGATGAAAAAGTCAGCTATCGGACTCAAGAAACCCGGCCAGCAATGGTCTCAAAACAAAACACACACCAGGAGATCGATTTTGGTGTCGAGATATCAGGATTGAAAACAACTAACCCCCGTGCAGAAATATCCTGCAGTGTCATGCAGAATGGCCGGTGGGACAACATCCTCGAGAATCTCGAGCCGCGCCTTATCACCGGCACATTCTTATCTTATGATTACCAGGATAAGATTGTATTTGAAGCAGGCAAGGAATTCCGAAACCTCGATATCAGCAGCATGATTTACCGGTCTGAAAACGTCCTCGATATTTCAGAAGATAAAGAAGGCTACAGTACCATCTTATTTCCAGATGAACCAAGAGCAATGAAAGCATATCTGTGGAGAAAAGATCTTGATGGAATGTTCGTTCCTTACAACAGGGACTATAGTAAAAGATCTATTCCGATTGATTCACTGGCCTCAACTATTAATCTCGTCAACAGATATAATTACCGCGAACAAAATCTGAGCACAGATTATTCCGAAGTACTCTTCACCCTTAATCTTCCCGAAGATTTTGGGAGCAACATTTATATTGTCGGTGGCTTTACAGATTGGAAATTATTACCTGAAAACAGGATGGTCTTTGATCAGCGAGTGGGTGCCTACGTTGCCAGGCTGCTTCTTAAACAGGGCTATTACAACTATGAATATGCAATTCAGGATCGAAATGGTAATCCTGATTTTTCAGAAATAGAGGGCAATTGGTATGCTACTGAAAATCAATATACCGTGCTTACATATTTCAGGCCCCGGGGTGGTCAATATGATCAATTGGTCGGAGCCCATACCTTTGGTTCAAATGATTGAATTTTAAAGGAAATCTTGGGTTTTACCTGATCTTAAGTAAGTTTGCGCCATAAAAGCCCGTAGCACTGATTTGATCCGTTATTTGCTGGTTTTTATAGAAAAAAATAATTTGATACCCCGATCCTACATTAATATAGTCTTCCAAACCAAAGATTAGATGAAAAAAATTTACTTTTCATTGCTTTGCCTATTTCTGCTGAGCATATCCGTAGCAGCACAGGAGCAGTGGAATCTTGAGCGATGTATCCGTGAAGCCCTGGCCAAAAGTCTTACCATCAAGCAAGCCAACCTGATGAAAAAAGGAAGCGAAATTGAGGGTAAAAGGCTCCGTATGGAACACCTGCCCAATCTTAATGCCAATACAAACCTGGGCGTTAGCTTTGGTCGTGTCATCAACCCGGTCACAAATCTTTTTGAAACAGAAAATTCATTTTATCAAAGTGTTGGTGTCAATTCAGGTTTAATGCTTTTCAACGGTTTCAGGCTAAATAATTCCATCCGCCAGAATAATTTCCAGACCAAAGCATCTGACGATGATATCAGGCAGGCCGAAAATGATCTTGCACTCAATGTGGCACTTGCCTATCTGAATGTATTATTCGCCTACGAAAATCTGGAAATTGCGAACAGCCGCGTCGGGCTGACAAGACATCAACTCGATAATCTTGATAAAATGATCGCCGCAGGTACAAAACCTGAAAATGATCGCTTTGATATTCAAGCTCAGATCGCAATCGACGAACAGGGCATAGTCACGGCACAAAATAATATCGACATTAATCTTCTTGTGCTCAAACAGCAGATGCTGATGGAAGCAGATTTTCCATTGGTGATCGAAAGACCATCATTGGATGTTTCTCAACTTGAAGCACTCGAGAATCAATCATTCGAAACCGTCTACTCGGCAGCCCTTTCAACTCAGCCTAACATTCAGGCAGCAGAACTTCGTGAAAAAGCAAATCAATTGGGCATCGCTATTGCAAGAAGTCAAATGATCCCTTCACTGAGTATAGGTGGAAATCTTGGCACGAACTGGTCAGACTTAGAAAAAGCACCTGGAAATTTTATTACAAAAAAGATCGCTCAACCCGGTGTCTATATCAATGGCCAACAGACATTATTCGAAGTTGAAAATTCTATTCCGACTACCTACAACCCGATTTCGTATGGAACGCAATTAGATAATAATCTCGGATATGGTTTTGGACTTACATTATCGGTACCTATCTTCAATAATTATAGCGCAAAAGCAGCTGTTGAAAATGCCAAAATCAATGTCATCAATGCCGCTATTTCAACGGATCTTGTCAAACAAACATTAAAAACAAATATTCAAAATGCACTGACCTCGGCTAAAGCTTCCAAAAAATCACTGCAGGCCGCTGAAGCATCATCACTCGCAGCTAAAGTAGCCTTGAAAAATGCAGACCGGCTGGCTGAAATAGGTTCCCTCAACAATTTTGAATACTTAAGTGCACGCAACCGGAGTGATACAGCAGAACTCAACGAACTCATCGCACGGTATGATTATTATTTCAAAATAAAAGTGATCGAGTATTATATGGGCCGTGGCATCAAACTCAATTAATCCATTAGAACAAACGAACGAACTCCTTAATCATGACAAATACGAAAAAGAAATCAAGCAAATGGATCATCTGGACATTAGCTGGTTTACTTGTACTTCTTATCGCAGGTGCAGCTATCAAAGCAAGAAAAAAACCAAAAGGCGAATCTGTTGAATCTGAGAAAATTATTCTTCGGGACATTCGCGAAATTGTCTCTGCATCAGGTAAAATTTTTCCTGAGAAAGAAGTAAAAATAAGTTCCGATGTCTCCGGTGAAATCGTAGAGTTATATGTTAAAGAAGGTGACTCAATAAAAGCCGGCCAGGTACTTGCCAGGATAGATCCTGAAGCCTATGCCAGTGCAGTAGAAAGTGCCGGCGCAAATGTCAATGTTTCGAAATCAGAATTATCACGTTCGAAGTCTGCAATTGATAATGCTAAAGCCCAGGTCGAACAAATGAAATCGCAGGTCGAAACGGCAAAACGTACAAACGATCGCAATAAAAAATTACGGGCTGATGGTGTCATCTCTGCTCAGGATATGGAAAATTCACAAGCTGCTTTAGATCAGATGGAAGCGAATCTCAGAGCCGCTGACGCCACCTATCAATCTGCTGTGAATGGCGCCAAATCCGCAGAATACAGTGTAGCAAGTTCTCAAGCCAATTACAAAGAAATAAGTACTAACCTACATCGGACCACAATCCTCGCGCCTACATCAGGAATCGTGAGCAAACTAAATGTCGAAAAAGGAGAGCGTGTCGTCGGAACTATCCAAATGACTGGAACGGAAATGATGCGCATTGCCAATTTCAATAGCATGGAAGTACAGGTAGAAGTCAGTGAAAATGATATTCTCCGCGTTTCTGTGGGGGATACAGCCGATATTGAAGTGGATGCCTATCTCGATAAAAAATTTAAAGGGGTAGTCACTGAAATGGCAAGCTCTGCTTCGAATACAGGCACAGGGATGGAAGCACAACTTACCTCTGACCAGGTGACAAATTTTATTGTCAAAATCAGGATCCTCCAAAATTCATATGCAAATCTGGATGATAAAAAAATGCCGTTCAGACCGGGCATGTCTGCTTCCGTAGATATTAATACCAATACTGAACGGGATGTCATAGCTATTCCTATACAGGCGGTAACCACGAGAGAAAAAGATGGCGCGAAGAAAGATTCATCCGAAGTAAAAAAATCGCTTGCCAATGACGAAATTGACGAGGTGGTTTTTGTGTATGATGCCGATACAGCCCGCATGGTAAAAGTAAAAACGGGCATTCAGGATAATGAATATATACAGGTGTTTGATGGATTAAAAGTAGGTGATGAAGTCATTACCGGACCATATTCTACAGTCTCCAAAAAGCTTAAAAACGGTCTTATAGTCGAACGGAAGAAGAAAACAGATAAGGATAAAAAGGACACCAAAGATGCCAAAACCAGTGACAATTAGATCATATCATGACCTGATAATTGCGGCCAGTTAGTAGATTGGAATCACTAAACCTCCTCCGCAAACTTACCGTCTGCCATATAGCTTTACTTTTCCCTTGCGCTTTGTCACAGGATTGCTTTTGTAGTAAAAATCAACTGAATGGATGATGCGGTCACGACCTGTTAAATCCAAAACACGTGTCTCTCCTCCTGCAGGAATGAAATCCCGGATGGCAAGTTCCTGTTGACTACCATTTCCAAAATGAACAACAACACGTTCAAATTCGATGCCTTCGTTCTCCACGAATAGCTTGATGGCGGAAAAATCGCCCTGCATGGCCGTGACCAGTATTTCATCATGATCTACGCCTACGCCGTGAACTTTAGCTGACCCAAGAAATGTCCATGACTGAGCAGCCAGAGAAGAAGAAATGCCCGTCAGCATGCAGATTGATATAAAAAGTGCAAATCCATTTTTCATGTTCAAATATTTATTTAGTGATAGATGCTTTGACTAAAAACAAATGACAAGGTTTAATGCCTAACAAGAACAAGTTAATAATTTCTCCGCAACCATTTTCTTGTTAGATCTTGACACCGGAATCTTTTCTCCACTCCGAAGAAGAAGTAATCCATGGTTAATGTCATATTGCTTTACGACTGACGGATGAAGCATAAATGATTTATGCACCCTTATAAATCCGGCTTTTTCTAATACCCCACATACTTCTTTCAGTGTCTTTGCTGCAAAAACCATCCCTTTGTCCTTCAGATGAAATCTGATATAATTACTCTCTGATTTTACAAACACGATTTCGGAGAAGAGGATCATTTCAATTTTACCTTTAGTGGCAATAGCGAAAATTTCCTTCGAAACCGAAACATCATTTTCATTGACATCCTCGTTTCTCCTTACTACATTCAATCTTTGACCAGTAGTAAGCGGAATCACTTTTGAAGTTCTGAAAGAAATCGGCTGAGTGTTCATCATGTTTGTATTGCGATCTATTTCAAATCCATATTTTCTTCTATCCGGTCAAGTATGGATTCAAATTCTTCCTTTATATGAAAGAGAGTGGCCGGAATGATAGGTGCCTTATCAAAATCAGGCTGTCCGTTTGGTCCAGCAATTATCGCAGGAAACAGTATGTCCTTGTTGCAGATTTTATGATCCGCGAGATAAGCGATTTTCATAAAGACATCAGGGCATTTTTGTATGGCCCATGGTGTAAATGTAGACTTGTATAAGGTGCCGGGGTATCACCTGAATGGGTGATTTTACAACCTGAAATTTATGGGCAATGAAACCGTCCATTTAATAGGTACACCTCCTTTGCTGGCCGGGACCCAAACCGGCATGTTTTTCAACACCCGGATACATTCCGCTTCGATATCATGGCTCAGGGCCTGCGGTATCCGTATATTTTTGACACTGCCATCCTCCATGACATCCCACTGCGCAAACGCGCTTCCTTCAATGTGCTTCCTTTTCGCATCTGATGGATACTTGATTGTAGTATAGATATACTGGGCAAGCGCCGCCTCCGTACAAGCAGACAACGTAACTCCTTGTTGTATATAACAACTCTTGAGAAACGGCAACGTAATCACCGGCTGCTTAAATAATTCTGCTATCAGCGAATCATTTCTATACAGACCCTCATTCGTTTTTTGTCCTGTACCATCATACATATAATATTTTCCATAGCGCTTGTCATCTTTGTAATTGTAAACAGATTCGATGACGCCTACGGAGTCAAGACGCGTCCAAAGACCTTCCTTATGATCATTTATGTATTCACCTGATGAAGATTTTCCCTGACCCGGCTCGTGATGAAGCCAGATTCCATTTTTCCGTCCATACTGATAGGTGCCTTGTTCGCGGATTGATCCATCATCCCACCAGCTTTTATAAAATCCGTGCAATAATGTCAATGCGGGTGTGCTGTATATTTTTTCTTCCACCAGCATTTTGCTTTCCGGATGAAAGACTCTCACTTTATATCCCTCAGGTACTTTAGAAACGATATAATTGTATCCGTATCGAAGGGGCTTTTCACTGTCATCAAACTTTACGGTGTATGATTTGCGATACTGGTCATCATCACCGGTATAGTTTTTCTTATCTGCAAGGCTCGATTGAGTCGATCCACAGGAGCTTAGGATACCTGCTAGGGCAAAAGTGAAAATGAGAAATAGATTAAATATGGAGGATCTGGCCATGTGATTTGGTATTTATACCTATCTGTACGTAATAAGGGCCCTAATTGTTCACTTCGGAGATCCGATCATCAATTACTCAGGGATGCCAGGCATATAGCTTCTGCCTTATGTCGTGCATCACCAATGCTCTTAATCATAAGCGCAGAAGAATAAAGCATTGAATCCAGTGTAAAAAGACTATCATATCTCAAGGGGGATTTGAGCAGGCCGATAAGACGATCCGGCTTTGGTTTTTGTTCCCCCCAAACTTCATAATACTGTCCTTCGGAAAGCTCAGGTAAATCTACTACGCTGAGTAACATTTTCCCGGTCTTAGTACATTTAAAAATCATCGCTTCCGCATCCGGAAAATTCTCTGATCCTTTAAGTCTTATTTTTTTAGTTGTGGCCAAATGAAGAAATTTAGCTTTTTCAGCAGTGGAATGAATGACAGAATCAAATTGGGCCAGTATAGCTTCTTCCATTGCCAGCTTCTTAGACTGCTCGGAATAATCAGCTTTTAATGAGAAATGTTCACGGCATAAGAAACAAAAACCAAGAGAAAAAATGGAGACTCCTAAAATCGTAAGGAACATCATCTTACGCTTGTTCATGAGCGTATCACGAAGCGCGGGTTGAGTCAGGTTTCTGTTAAACTTACCACAAATCTTGTGACGTGCGTCGTTGATATTGTCCTGGATGTCAGGATATAAGTTTGCAAGACGTTCAACTTCAGAACTCTCTTCCTCGGATGTCAGGCCCAGGACATATTTCTCGACCCAGCCGTTTTCTATGATTTCTTTCTTTGTCACTTCAATTGAGGTTTCTTCAGGAGCATTCTAAGTAAACACAGAAAATGCCTACTTGTTGTTGGATTAACTCTTCTATGTCTTCTGTCTGCACATCTATACCAAAATTCCGGAACAAATATGAAGCCAGATAAATTCAGGTGGCCTCAACGTGTGTTGTGAAAATACTAAAATCAAATAAGTTGTGAGAAATACTTTAAAAATCAAACTCTATCGTATCCCCTGCATGGAGATACCCATCACCCTTGCCATTTTTACCTGATTTCTTAACCGGCTTTTCAGGTGTCTTCGATTTGATATCTTTTTTCTGAGGTGCCTTAAATAATTCTGCCTGAATCGCTTTTGTGGGTTTCGTTTCCTCGCCTGCATCAGGGTCTTCATCATCAGGTGTTTCCTTTGAAGTATCGGATGCAGATTGATCTTTTATACTGATCAGTTTTTTATCCACAAGCTTATTGCCGAGTGCTTTCCATCCCTTTACTTCAATAAACTCTGCGGGCTGTACGATTTCATTTACTTTTTGTCGCTGGCTCATATAACCATACTCTACGGTCGGATCTTCTTCGAGTGAAGCCCAGTATAATTTTGAATCCTTGTGTTCAGTCGTAAAACGAAAACGCTGTCCGGTAGATGTGGTCTCGATCAAAAACCGCTTGACCATCGTCCATTGTTTTTCACCTTCAAAATAAATCGCAGACACGGCTGCCTTAGGTTTGAATTTGCCGGCATACATCAGGTCTTTGATATCAATTTTCGCCGAAGGATCAAACTCCGCGATTTCATAACTGCCATCACCATAGATGAGCAATAACTGATCACCGGTATCAAACGAACCAAGATATTTACCCCGTTCATCTTTGTTGAAACGGCCATTGACTTCATCATACCAATACTTCTGCGAACCCAGTGTGCTCTTCCCGACCTCAACCTGCGTGATTTTTCGCACAGGATATCGTGTCACAATATTTCCACCTGCATTGCGGCCTTTGATCGCAAGCTCTTCAAAATAAAAATCAAATATTTTATTGCGTGCCTTAGACCCCGGTGTCAATTGGATCTCCACACGTTCAGATTCACCATTCGGATGAACGGAGAAGAAAAGGACCTTTGATTCTTTATCGCCTTTCGTCAGATCATATTCTTTATCACGGGTGATGGAGGTGACATTGAAGCGTTTTGCGTAAGACTTACCTGAAGCACCATCGAGATAGATCAGGTGATATGTAGTGCGCTCATCTCCACGCTTGAAGACATTGACATGGATGATATTTTTTCCAACAAAAACTTTATCTGCAATTTTTGAGACCACAAATTTCCCATCCTTTCGAAAAGCGATCACATCATCAATTTCACTGCAGTCAGCCACAAATTCATCTTTCTTTAATCCATAGCCTATGAAACCTTCTTTCCGGTCTACATAAAGTTTTGCATTGTTGGCGATCACCTTTGTAGCCTGGATAGTATCAAATGTGGTGATCTCTGTTTTTCTTTCTTTACCCTTGCCGTATTTATCCAGCAATTTTTGAAAATAACTGATCGTATATTCTGTCAGGTGTTTCAGGTCATGACGCACCTGGGCTAATTCCTTTTCAATATTGGTGATCAGCTCATCGGCCTGGAATGAATTGTATTTAGAAATACGTTTGATCCTGATCTCCGTGAGCCTGGTGATATCTTCCTCTGTGATATCACGATGCAAGACTAATCGTTTATCTGTTTTGGTTTTTGTAGCAGGTGTTGAAATATATTTTGCCAAACCAACCCGAATCATGTGGAGCACATTTTCCCATGTCTCAGATTCTTCGATGTCGTGATAAATTCTTTTTTCAATAAATATTTTTTCAAGACTCGAGAAGTGCCATTTTTCTTCAAGCTCACCCAGACGAATGTTGAGTTCCTGTCTTAATAATTCCTGCGTATTGAATGTGCTCAGTCGCAATATTTCATCGACTGTAAGAAAGACAGGCTTGTTATCACTGATCACACACGCATTAGGAGAAATAGACACTTCACACTGAGTGAAGGCATATAACGCATCGATCGTCTGATCAGGAGAAACACCAGGCTGCAACTCAATAGTAATCTCCACTTCTGCTGCAGTATTGTCACTCAATTTTTTAACCTTGATCTGACCCTTTTCACTCGCTTTGACGATAGAGTCCATCAGTGCCACAGTCGTCACACCATAAGGTATCTCACGAATCACAAGATTGCTTTTATCGAGTTTTTCAATACGAACTCTCACCCGCACTTTTCCTCCCCGCATTCCGCCCTGGTAATCGTCTACATCAATCAATCCGCCCGTCTGAAAGTCAGGATACAACTTATATCTTTTCCCTTCAAGTACTTTTATAGAAGCCTGAATGAGTTCAATAAAATTGTGTGGAAGAATCTTCGTCGCTAAACCAACAGCAATTCCATCAACACCCTGAGCTAAAACAAGAGGAAACTTAACCGGAAGCGTAATAGGCTCATTGCGACGACCATCATAAGATACCTGCCATGGAGTGGTCTGTGGATTGATAGCAACCTCTAAGGCAAACTTTGTAAGACGTGCCTCAATATATCGGGCGGCTGCAGCACTGTCCCCTGTCCTCAAATCACCCCAGTTGCCCTGGGTATCAATCAGTAGATCTTTTTGACCCAGGTTAACCAATGCATCGCCTATGGCAGCATCGCCATGTGGATGAAACTGCATCGTCTGTCCGATGATATTGGCCACCTTATGAAACCGTCCATCATTGATCTCATTCATGGCGTGGAGAAGCCTCCGTTGCACTGGCTTAAGACCATCCTTTAGATCCGGCACAGCCCGCTCCAGGATAACGTAGGAGGCATAATCGAGGAAATAATCCTCATACATCCCATTGAGATAGGTTACGCCGCTATGCTCCCCTGCATGATTCTGTTCTCTTTCTAATGATTTCTTTCTGGCCATATCCGATCCCTAAACGAGGGGTAAAGATAGTCAATGCCGGATTATATTATAAAATGCGGATATATGACAGAAGTGAGAGGGTGAGAGAAGTGAGAGAGTGAGAGAAGTGAGAGAGTGAGAGAGTGAGAGAGTGAGAGAAGTAAGAAAATATTACTCATTAAAGAGCAGTAACTTAACTAGCTCAAATCTCAAATCTCAAATCTCAAATCTCAAATCTCAAATCTCAAATCTCAAATCTCAAATCTCAAATCTCAAATCTTAAATCCTCATTGGCTCACTCTAATCTGTATTGCTTAAACCAGGCCCAATGCAGCTTAGCAGCTTCCATCCAATGATTCGTCCCATTCGGATAAGCGTGCTTAAGTCCATTGACATAAACAAAACGATAATCAGCATCGGAACCTGGGGTCAATGATGGATAAGTGGCAATGACAAATGTATTTGTGTCTCCGGACATGGTATAGGATGATGATAATCCGAAGCTTTTGACATGTGTTAAACTTGCTTTACCGGCGCGTATATCGGTACGTGCGAGTACCGAATCCATTTTGGAAAGCGGAATTGTCGGACCTGTGCCTCCCGGTCCATAATCTTCATTACCCAACATATATAAAGTAGGTAGTTTTCGAAGAGGGGTATATGTGGTGTCTACATAAAATGATCCTGCGTCTTCAACTACGGCAGCCAAACGATCACTAAACTGAACGGTACATTTAGCGGCCATCTGACCTCCGTTGGAGAATCCTGCGAGATAAACCCGTTTAGTATCCACATTAAATCTTTCCTCCACTTCATCCAGGACTGCATTGAGAAATTTGATATCATCACGCAAGGTGACTCCTGTACATGGATACCACTCGGCAGGTACCGAATTCCATTTCGTGGTTGTCTTTTCTCCTTCGTCAGGATCTACAATGCAGAATCGCAAAGAAGATGGGAATACAGTGATAATGTTTTCCTCCTCCCCCACTTCTGTCCAGCCACTATTGTCATACATATGCAATCCACCCTGACCAGTGCCATGCAACATAAAAACGACAGGTGTCAGTGTATCTCCGGTGTATCCATGCGGAACATGCACATAATATTCTCTTTCGGTTGATTCCACAGTGATCGTGTACCGGTTTTTACCTAATACAAAATCTTTCGTGGGCTCATCATCTTTACAACTTATAATACCAAGAGATGCGAATAAAATAATAAGGCAAATTGAAAGTAAGCGGATCATGGCGTTGGTTTTGATTTTTCTTCAAATATCAAAATACCTTTTTGATCCTGGTTAATACTTTAGGGTGAATTTTATGAGGACGTCAGGGTGAGAGAAGCGAGAGCATGAGATGTGAGATATGAGACGTGAGACGTGAGATGTGAGATGTGATACAATCAAGAGATGTTCGGATACCTGATACAGCTCCCAAATCTTAAATCTTAAATCTTAAATCTTAAATCTTAAATTAGTTCTCGATCTTACTCTTCAAGGCTCTCAGCATAAGGAGGTCCTTATTCTCTTGTTCGTCCTCTTTATACTTCTTTATAGCTTCATCCAGGATGTGAATGGCTGCTTGTTTGTCGCCTGATTTATTGACAAGAGTGGCATAGGTGGCAATATACTTTGGATCATCGTCTTTCGCAGCTTTCTCTGCAATGGTAATGGCCAGATCCAGGCACACCTTCTGATCAGGAGCATATTTATTGAGGTCCAATGCAAGCTGATTAAGGCTGGCAGGGTCGTTTTTGATAAATTTCTTTACGTAGGTATTGACCATCTCCTGAATGTTTGTCATATCATGAAGCGCGAGAGCAAATTGAATATCGCTTTTAATATGAAACATCTCTGCTTCGGAGGGAATATTTCGCTTCATCGCATCAGTGGCGAGAGCGACTAACTCAGGAGATTCAAATTCGATAGCACGCTGCACTGTATTGGCACATGCTGTCCGGATTTTTTCCAAAACCACATCATCGGAAATTTCTTTGCTGATCTGGGATTTGTATTTCTCAAGAAGTTCAAAACAATGACAATCAACCTGTGAGGCTGCTTCGAGTATAAATTTGAGATTCTCAGGTGTGGTCAGGTCCTTCTGATCATTAATATAATCATTGGCTATTTTGACAGAAGGCTTTTTTGCCTTATTGAGTGCGGAAACATAATCATAGACTAACTGGTAGCTGCGATCACCGGCGGTGTAGGCGGTTTCATACTTTGTGCTTTTATCATATTTCTCAAGAACAGAATTGGCAGTTGTGATCAGATCAGCCGGGCTTCGGCCTCCCACGGATTTCAATACCTGGACACCATCATAATCGATCCAGAACAAAGATGGATAGGCTGTAACGTCATATTTTTTTCTGAATTCAAGGCCCATTTCCTTTTCCATGTCAATCTTCATGGAGATGAAGTTTTTGTTGAACAGTTCACCGACTGCAGGATCTGGAAATGTATTGGCGGCCATATTTTTGCAGGGACCACACCATGTGGTGAAGGCATCCACGAAAATGAGTTTGTCTTCGGCTTTAGCTTTCTCAATGGCTTCTTCCCATGTGCCGTGAAAGAACTCGATGCCTTGCGCATAAGCGCTGACAGTAGCAAGACAAAGGATGATAAAAGAGACAATCGTGTTTCTCATAATTGGACCGATAAGAGCATAAAATTAGGGAAAAAACAAGGGGGAGCATTTAAAGGTTTGTTAAATGATTCTTCAGGTCATAGAAGTTGGGCAAAAAAAAAGAGGTGAAGTAAATAGTAATATTCACTTCACCTTTGTAATATCGGGATCGAGGTTTGTCTGAATCACGAAACTTGAAGGAGCTTATCTCCTGCGGCCTGATTTCTTAGCGGCTTTTCTTGGTGCTGCTTTTCTTGGTGCCGCCTTCTTTGCTGCTCTTCTTGGGGCTGCTTTCTTTGCTGCTCTTTTTGGAGCTGCCTTTTTAGCGGCTTTTCTTGGAGCTGCTTTCTTTGCTGCTTTTCTTGGAGCTGCTTTCTTAGTGGCTTTACGTGGAGCTGCTTTCTTAGCGGCTTTACGAGGAGCTGCTTTTCTTGTAGATTTCTTAGTGGCCTTTCTAGGTGCAGCTTTCTTAGCAGCCTTCTTCGTAGCTTTTTTAGTAGCCTTCTTTGGTGCTGCTTTCTTTGTAGCTTTTTTAGTAGCCTTCTTAGGAGCTGCTTTTTTAGTAGCCTTCTTAGGAGCTGCTTTTTTAGCAGCCTTCTTAGTAGCTTTCTTAGTAGCTTTCTTTGGTGCTGCTGCTGCAGGTGCTGCTGCGGCTGGTGCGGGCGCGGCTTTCTTAGCAGCTTTCTTACGAGGTGCTTTTTTTGGAGCAGGAGCCGGCATTGGTTGATCAGGCATTGTCATACCTGAACTATCGCTATCAGTTGACATTGAAAACAGATCATTGTTCATGCCCATTGCGCTGTCATTTGACATCATAGATCCGGAATTACCGTCATCCATTGGCTGGTTTTTTTTTGATTTTTTATCCACGTTGATACGTTTTAATTAGGTTTAAAAAATTTGTTTAAAATGATACGCGCAATTTAGACAGAATAAACGAATATAAAGTTGTTTACATATAAAAATTTTATTTGCGTTCGCAAAAGTTTTGTTTCATGTGCAGCAAAACAGATGTGATTAGTTGTTTTCTTTCAATGCTTTTTCTCTTTTGAGAATGGCTAATGCAAAATTCAGGCGTTCGTAGTTAAGACTATCCCCTACTTGCTCTTTCACTTTGCTCGCCTGATCGCTGAATCCACTCGCGCGCCATCCCTGCCTGGCCATATCAAGATCACCGGGCAATAAAAACTGTTGAAGATTGATCTCTTCCCCTTTCAGATACAATTTCGCCAGGTGCATTGCAATGGTAGAAACCGCCATACCCCTTTTCGTTGCTATGTCTGCGACTGTCATACCCTGCCTGAATAATTCAAGCGTTTCGACATAGGTTATCCCTTTTGGTTTCTTGATAAGGTTCTGATCCGTCATATAACTCCTTATCGTTTCAACGAATTCCTGACCATATTTTGCGGATTTGTACTCGCCTACGCCATTGAGTTTTGAAAATTCTTCAACAGTATAAGGCCTGACTTCTGCAATCTCCTTTAATGTGCCAAGTGGAAAAACAGAGTACGAGGGCAATGAATCTTCTTTGGCGAGTCGGTCGCGCAATTCTTCGAGCCGATCAAGAAGATTTTCTTTAAACCTGATGCTTTTACTCTTCCGCTGCACGATTGGCTCCTCCGGAAGTTCAATTTGCCTGTGGAGTGTCACTTGTTTTCGGTCATACAATACTGCATCACTGAGTGGTGTGCATATCAAAATCGAGTGCCTTGTATAATCTATTTCCAGGTATCCCTGGTTGATCAGTTGGGTGATGTAATGATTCCAGTCTTTGAATGTGATGTCTTTTCCTGCTCCATAAGTCTTGATCTCATGCAGATGCCTGTCATAGATTTCTCTTTTTCCGGAGCCCCGGAGTACCTCCACAAGCAGGTTGATACCGATAGACTCATTGCAGCGTTTGCAGGCTGACAAGGCCATCTGAGTTATTTTCGTTCCATCAAATCCCTGTAATGGATTTTGGCAGTGATCACAATGACCACAGTTGGCCGAACGATACTCTCCAAAATAGTTTAGGATCACATTTGTCCTGCAATTTGTTGCCTGGCTATATTCGAGTATTCTGTCAAGCTTCTCTGACTGGACCCTTTTGAATGTTTCATCTGCATCACTATTCTGAATAAATTCTTTGTACACCGCTACATCGCGATACGAATAGAACATTACGGCTTCGGCTTCCTGTCCATCCCGACCTGATCGTCCCACTTCCTGATAATAACTCTCGATGTTCTTCGGAAGATTGTAGTGAATGATCCATCGGATGTTTGGTTTATCAATCCCCATCCCAAAAGCAATCGTGGCACACACAATCTGAAGGCGGTCAAACTGAAAATCTTCCTGGACTTTTTTTCTCGTATAATTATCTATTTCTGCATGATAAGCAGCTGCTTTATATCCGTAATTGACCAATGCACCAGCGATAGATTCTGTAGTTTTTCTCGCCAGGCAATAAATTATGCCCGGTTGTCCTTTATGCTCTTGTAGAAATTCTTTGATCTGATCCAGACGTTGAATACCCGGCCTGACTGATAAATGAATATTAGGTCGTTCGAAACTTGAAAGAAATGTTTTAGGATTCCGAAGCTTCAACTGTTGGCGTATGTCTTCCTGTGTTGCTTTGTCTGCGGTGGCGGTTAATGCAAGTACCGGGACTTCATTGAATATTTCAATCAACGTTGTGAGTTGGGCATATTCAGGTCTGAAATCATTTCCCCAGATGGATACACAATGGGCTTCATCGATCGCGATGAGAGAAATCATTTTGTCTCTTAAAAAATCCAGAAACTTTGGTGTGAGTGCCCGTTCCGGCGAGATAAAAAGGATTTTAAGACTCCCGTTTTTTATGTTCTCGTGGATCGTTTTGCTTTCCTCTCCTGTTGTGCCGCTATGCAATGCGCCTGCAATGATTCCATTTGCTCTGAGAGATCTGACCTGGTCATTCATCAGCGAAATGAGTGGGGAGATGACTAATGCAAAACCATCTCTGAGCAATGCTGGTAATTGATAGCAAATGGATTTTCCACCACCTGTGGGCATGATGACAAGGCCATGGCCGCCGTTCAGCACATGACGGATGATTTCTTCCTGGTGCTCCCGGAAGTGATCAAATCCGAAACGGGATTTGAGGACGAGATTTAAGTTTTCACTGGACATTTCAAGGGGAAGTTTTCAATGGATGATAAGGCACTTAAAACTAAGGGAGATAAATTAAAAATGCAAATGAAAAATTGGATGCCGGATTAATGGATGCAGGATACCAGACTCTATGCTCTTCTCTACAGATGTCTCTCCGCATGATAAGACGATCTCACCAACGGACCGCTCTCGACAAACGCAAAACCACGCTTATTTCCTTCTTCCTTGTACCAGGCGAAAGTATCCGGATGAACAAATTCTGCTACGGCCAGATGCATAGGGGTTGGTTGAAGGTATTGCCCGATCGTGAGGACATCGCAACCGTGTGCACGAAGATCATCCATCGCCTGCAGCATTTCATCCTGTGTTTCACCCAGCCCAACCATGATGCCAGACTTTGTTCGTTTGCCATAGTCTTTTGTACGTTGGATTTGTTCAAGACTGCGTTCATAACGTGCTTGTGGACGAACCAGGCGATAAAGGCGGGGCACTGTCTCCATGTTGTGTGATACGACTTCCTGTCCGGCAGAAACCATGCGTTCAAGGGCTTCCCAGTTTGCTTTCACATCGGGGATTAAGGTTTCAATTGTCGTATCCGGAGATAATTCTTTGATTTTGACAATGGTTTGATACCAGATCTCTGCACCGCGATCTTTGAGTTCATCGCGATTGACTGACGTGATAACGGCATGCTTGACACCCATCAATGCAATCGCTTCGGCTACACGGCGTGGCTCATCTGTATCGTACTCATTTGGTCGACCTGTTTTGACCGCACAAAAAGAACATGACCTTGTACATACATTTCCGAGAATCATGAAAGTGGCTGTACCTGCTCCCCAACATTCTCCCATATTTGGACAATTTCCGCTCTGACAGATGGTATGCAGATTATATGTGTCTACCAGGTGACGAACTTTACGATATTCTTCACCGATGGGCAGTTTCACCCTCAACCATTCGGGTTTGCGGGCGCGGGGTTGCTTCTCTGATACTTCCAGGTCTATCATATGCGCTATAAAGGTAGGGGTAAGTCTTTGATATGCGATGATCGGGCAAATAATGTGCATATAATCGGTCCACTAATAGGACCAAAATTATGAACCTAAAAAGCCTTATAACCACCTGACTGTCAACGTCCTCAGATATCATGGCACGACTAGTGGTGGCACGACTAGTCGTGCCACCACTAGTCGTGCCACGATCAGAAAAGCCTGGGATTCGGTACGTCTTCTCAGCAAACCCAACTATTATCAAAGATCAAACTGTCTTACCATTATCGATCGGTGCAGCCATAACAATCTGCAATTCGTTCAGCAATAGACCAGCATCCTTCCATCTCTTAAAAATTAAAACAATGAAACACTCATTACTTCCATTTTTTATCCTGGTCTGTTTTTGCGCATTAAAAGCCCAATCTTATCACCCCATGCCCATATCCGGCGCACAATGGAATGTCGCCCGATGCTGGTTCTTCTACCCCGGTGGCTGGCATGATGAATACGCGATTAAAATGGATGGTGGCGATACCACAATCAATGGACACGTGTACAAGAAATTATTTCTCGAAACTCATCATGCTCCCGGTACCGAATATGACTCTACTTATACCCATTTTCTCGGCGCAATGAGAGAAGCAAACAGGCAGGTATTTTTTATTTCAGAATACCAGTGTCTCGATACGATCGAACGTATGGCATATGATTTCAATTACACATCTCCGGGAGATACAATCTATACTCAAATACTGACGAATGGGCTGACGCAATTCATTCCTCACTATGTCACTTCAATTGATTCGGTACTGGTCGGAACTGAATGGAACCGGCGAATAAATATGACAGATGAAAGCGGTTATTTCAATGAATCATGGACAGAAGGTGTAGGGAGCAGCCTGGGACTGACCTATGCCAGTTATTGGCAATTAACTGACAATTCGTACGATTTGACCTGCTTTTACAATGAGCATATATTAAATTACACAAATCCGCAACCGGCTTATTTATTTTGTACGGCACCTCTTCCTGATATTCAATGTTCGGCTACGACATCCGTTCTACATGTGCAGACTGAACAGAATTTCACTATCTATCCTGATCCGGCACTTGATGAATTGACTGTTTCATCAATCATTGATTTTCATTCAGTGCATATTTTCAATGTGATGGGTGAAGATGTGATGTCGTGTGTTTATTCGCGATCACTTGCTATACAAAATCTGGTCCCCGGAATTTACTACATTCAATTTATGGATGAACATAAACAATTGAAAAGTGTATCGAGGTTCGTAAAAGAATAGTTGATTATCCGCAGCCAGAAAAAATTATGAATAAAGAACAAGGAACTTAATTCAGAATAAAGAACAAGGCATTGAGAACAGGTAAGGCAAATTCAGAATATCAAATGACGAAGTTCAAATCTCCTTCATCATTCCTTGTTCATTATTTTACTTCTCAATTCCAAATTCCCTGATCGTTATTCTTAATTTCCTTTTTACTTTTCCTCTTGATTATGTCAATGCAAGGTGTAGGTCCTGTGACAAGGGAAAAACCAAGTAGATTGTTGGAGAAAACTCCAACAATGGCAATCCATAAAATCTTCCTATCTTAGGTGTCTCCCCCCTTGTTCGCTCAGCCCCTTTACTTTTATTTTCCTTTAAAAAACTAAAAATGAAGACAACAATTTTCGTTGGGCTGGCCCTTTTCGTGACATTACTAATGGCCTGTAAAAAGGATCCTGAAATTTCGAATTGTGCAAAACTGGAAGGCATCTGGCAATGCGAATCATGGAAAGAAGATTCAATCCAATTTCTGGGTGCCACATTGGCTATAACCGCTTCAGAACTCACATTCAAAGTATTGACAGGTGATCAGGGCGACTATGAATGGAATACGGACAATCTGATCGGTGCGCAAAACATGATCATCGGCTCGTATGTCGTCAATACAGATTGTGACCAAGTAAATTTAACACCTAAAGGAGGGACTGCATATGATACTTACGATTTCCATTTTGATGGAGATGTATTGGTTATGGAAGGGACAATTAACTCAGTTCTTAGAGAATTGCAATTGAGAAGGAAATGAATGAGCATAGGGCAAAAGGCATAGAGTAAAGAGCATAGAGTAGTAGGATCGCTTTTAATGCATCTAAAATTGGCCGGAGAAACTAAAGAAGGAAGAGTATGAAAAGCAATGGGCGAATACCAAAAATTAGTCCCATTGAAGCTATTTTGTTAAAAATGATGGAACAAAAAAAGCTCGAATATTAGTCCTTTAAGCCTAGGAAGCAATGTGAGAAAAGGGGATAAGAAAACTCAATAAAATAGAACATTTACCCCCTTATCATCATTATATTGAGAGCCATGAAACGATATTGCCTCTTTCTCCTCTCTTTGTTTGCCCTCTATTCGTGCAAGTCTAAAGTTGAAACCATATCTCCTAAGCGAGAAAGCATCACAGAGTCTGTTTACGCCTCTGGCATTCTGAAAAGTAAAAACCAATACCAGGTATTTGCAACAATCAATGGCTTGCTACAAAAAGTCTTTGTATCTGAAGGCGATACTGTCAAAAAAGGAGCACCACTTTTTGCCATCCTGAATGAAACTTCAAAACTAAACAGGGAAAATGCTCAGCTCGCCGCAGAATTGACAGATTCTAAATCTAACCAGGCTAAACTTGATGAATTACTGATCAATATTGACCTGATGAAAGATAAAATGCTGAACGATTCTCTCCTCATGGCGCGCCAGCAAAATCTTTGGTCTCAGAACATTGGTTCGAAAGTAGATCTTGAAAAATCACAGCTCAATTATCAGAATTCCCGCACAAATTATAAATCAGCTCTACTGCGATATAAGGATCAAAAACGGAGATTAGACATTGCTGACAAACAAGCCAATAAAAACCTCCAGATCACGCTGAAAAATGAAGGTGATTTTACAATTAAAAGTATAACAGATGGGAAAATCTATTCTATCCTGAAAGAAGAAGGAGAAATGGTGAATACACAGACACCATTGGGTGTGATCGGGGATGCACAGGATTTTATCCTTGAGCTGCAGGTGGACGAATATGATATCACCAGCATTCGAATAGGGCTACCCGTGAAAGTGACGATGGATAGCTACAAAGGAGAAGTTTTTGACGCCGTGATCACGAAAATCAATCCGATCATGAATGATCGATCAAAAACAGTGACTGTAGAAGCCTCCTTTGTCAAACAACCTCCTTCATTGTATCCCAATCTTACACTTGAAGCCAATATCATTTTACAGGTAAAGGATAATGTAATCACACTGCCCAGGAAATTTATCCTAAATGACCACTTTGTCATCAAAGAAAACGGAGACACTACCGCGATTAAAACAGGGCTGAAGGATTATTCCAAAGCTGAAATTCTGGAAGGGATCACTGAAAAAGATATTCTAATCCTTCCCAAATGAAGAGGTTCAAATTACTCTACGATATTGCCTTAGCCCTCTCATTGGCCCGATGGCGGCAGACGATGGTGGCCGCAGTAGGCGTCATGTTTAGCATCACGATGTTTATTGCCCTGCTCGGATTTATGAATGGCTTAAATGATATGCTGGATGGATTGATCCTTAACAGGACACCGCATATTAAGCTCTTCAATGAAATCAAGCCATCAGTTCATCAGCCGGTTCAGCTGGCATCAGAATTCAAAGACCACTTCAATGTTATACGGTCTGTTAAACCTAATGGAGGACGCCTCGAAATATATAATGTAAATGCGATCACGCAGACCATTTCCAAAGATGAAAGAGTATTGGGCATCGCCCCGAAAATCACTGTTCAGGCCTTTTATTCCATCGGCGCCATCGAAGTCACCGGTGTCATCGACGGGATAGATGTTGAAGCAGAAAGTAACTTATTTCATTTCAGTGATTATGTGACAACGGGCAATTTTATGGATTTGAAAAATATACCTAATAGTATCATTATGGGAAAAGCCGCAGCAGATAAAATGTTGGCGGAAATCGGGGATGTCATTCAGGTAACCACCGTGAATGGGGAGCAACAACAATTGAAAGTCGTAGGCTTTTTTCAATCTGGATTACGGGACGTTGATAAAGTGCAGAGCTATACTTCGCTCGGTACAGCACAAAAACTATTAGGTGTTTCAAGAAACTATATTACGGATCTTCAAATCAAACTTAAAGATCTGAGCCTGGCACCGGCTATGGCGAAGGAATATAGAAACCTGTTTGATGTAGATGCCGAAGATATCCAGACAGCCAATGCGCAATTTGAAACCGGGAGTTCTGTAAGGTCGCTTATTTCATATGCAGTAGGGATTACGCTTTTGATTGTGGCAGGTTTTGGTATTTATAATATTCTCAACATGATGATCTATGAGAAAATGGATTCCATTGCGATTCTCAAAGCCACGGGGTTTTCAGGTAGTGATGTGAAAAGAATATTTATAATGATCGCATTGAGTATAGGGATATTGGGAGCGTTTTTTGGATTATTGTTTGGTTACCTGGCTTCAGTGTTTATTGATCAGATTCCTTTTAATTCAGCGGCAATTCCCAATATGAAAACATATCCTGTGAATTACAGCCTCAAATTCTATATTATCGGTGCAGCATTTGGAATCATTACAACTTATCTAGCAGGTTGGTTTCCGGCAAGAAAGGCAGGTAAAATCGATCCCGTCATCATCATCAGAGGTAAATAGGATGTCCACCAAAGTTCTTGAAGCTATTCATATCAATAAGTATTTCCATACTGAACAAACGCAGCATGTATTAAAGGATATTACATTCTCCATCAACACCGGAGATTTTACAGCGGTGATCGGCAAATCCGGATGTGGAAAATCAACATTGCTATACATCCTGTCCACGATGGATACGGATTATGAAGGTGATCTGCTCATTGATGGCCAGGCAATGCGTATGAAATCGGAACTCGAATTGGCCCGTGTACGGAATGAAAAAATTGGTTTTGTATTTCAATTTCATTACCTGTTAAATGAATTTTCAGTACTCCGCAATGTTATGGTCCCCGGTTTAAAACTGGGAAAGTATCCCGAGAAAGAGTTAGAACACCGGGCGATGGAAAAGCTGAAAATATTCGGAATAGAAAATCAGGCGCTTAAAAAACCCAATCAACTATCCGGTGGAGAAAAACAACGTGTGGCGATTGCCCGGGCACTCATCAATGACCCGATATTGATCATGGGTGATGAACCTACGGGAAACCTTGACAAAAAGAACGGAGAAATTGTCTTTGATCTGTTTAAAAAATTGGCCAGCGAATATCATCAGACATTACTGATCGTCACGCATGACCAGGAGTTTGCTAAAGCCACAGATCGTATTATTGAAATGGAGGATGGCAGGATATTGACTTCATGAAAGTTCAACCTTAAATCCGGAATTTTATTTTTTCAAAGAGTACGGACAGGTCGCGACCTGTCCGTACTCTTTGAAAAAATAATCGGAAAAGTTGAATTTTGTTTCTTTTCTTCACCTGATGTCTGAATCAAGGTTCTATCCCTATTTGGTTTTTGCGATTTGCTTTCTTGGTGTTGCTTTGGGTGCCATGAACTCAGTGCTGGCTCCTTCTTATCTACCGGATATCATCAAAGAATTGAATCATATCTCATTGACTTCTGAAAATGCGGGTGCGTGGATTAATTTTTCATTCCTGGCCGGAGGTACGATCGGTGGCATTTGTCTTGGATTTATTTCAGATTGGATCGGACGAAAAAAAACATTGGCTTTTGCATTGCTTTTTTGCGGGGCAGGGAGCGGTATTGGAGCCCTATGCACTTCCTGGCCAGTATTGGCGGCTACCCGTTTTCTTGTAGGAATTGGTGTAGGTGCTGTACTTGTTTTGTCCGTTGTCATTCTGACTGAAATCTGGGAGAAAAAAACAAATGGAGTGGCCTTGGGGATCATGTCTGTTGCTTATCCTGTAGGCATCATCGCTTCAGGTCTGATCACAGCTAATATTTCAGATTGGAAGATGGCATTTATGATTGGCCTTCTTCCCATCGCTCTGATTATTCCTTCTATTATTTTCATTAAGGAAACATTGATGCCACGCAACACAAAAGAAACTATAAACCACATTTCGCTTGGTGCGTATAAGAATTCCTTAGTATCGGGTATCCTGATTTATGGTACGATGCTGATTGGTCTTTGGTCAGCTTTCGCATGGCTACCGACATGGGTCGATTCTCTTTTTGGAAATATACCTACTGAAGCGCAAACACAAAGAGGTATGGCTGTGACATTATTAGGTCTTGGCGGATTGATCGGTGGTATTCTTTCAGGCTGGATTGCAAAACGTTTCGCAACACGCCAGATTCAGGGTGTTTGTTTCATCCTGTGTTTTATCCTGTCTTTTATTCTTTTTAAAATGACAAAATCGTATTCAGATCTGGTATTGATCGGATCGGGATTATTAGGATTCACATTTGGGGTAAGCCAGGGAGTGTTGAATATTCTCATTCCGGGATTGTTTCCAGTACAGTTGCGCTCATCGGCTACAGGTTTATGTTTTCACGTAGGCAGGGCATTTACAGCAATTGCCGTATTTTTCACGGGTGCATTAGCGATTTGGCTTGGTGGCTATGGTAATGCGATTTTTATTTTTTCCGGCGTTTATGTTATTGGATTGATTGCTTTACTTGTTATGAAAAAAGAGACTTATGCCACACATTGACCTTAGATCCGACCTATACGGGATCACAAGTCTGTTGGATTATCGCAAAGAAGCTGCAGAGCCTTTATGCGAATTGACGCAACTATTGCTGCGTGGCGAATCCACGTTGACTGAATCAGAGCGGGAATTGATCGCTGCTTATGTATCGTATCTTAATGAATGTACATTTTGCACTGCTGCACATGCGACAGCTTCATGTATTTTGCCGGGAGGTGATGCATCAATTCTGGAATCAGCCTTCAGTGGTATTGATCAAATGGATGCCAGTGATAAACTAAAATCTCTCTTAAAAATTGCCGCAAAAGTGCAGCAAAGTGGCTTGACATTGAGACAGGAAGACATAAATAATGCAAAAAATAATGGCGCGACAGACACGGAAATACATGACACCGTTTTGATAGCTGCATTGTTTTGTTTTTACAATCGTTATGTTGATGGTCTTGCAACCAGGACTCCGGATAATCCATTATTCTATGAAGTCCTGGGCAACAGAATTGCCACCCGCGGATATAAAATGCCCGCTGATGGATATCATGCGTTGAACGTGAGTAGTGAATAACAAGTAACAAGTAACGAATAACGAATAACAAGTAAAACAACTAAGTGAGACGTGAGGCCTGAGATATGAGAGGTGAAAAGTGAATAAATTATGTCATGAGTCCGGTATCCGGCATCCTTTTATCCGGTATCCCAATTGACAATCGAAAATCCAAAATCTTAAATCTTAAATCTTAAATCTTAAATCTTAAAATCGTTTATGCCTTACATAGAAACCAACAATTCAATCCCAGGCATACGCGGATTGATGCAATTCAGACCTGATGCCGCACTGGCATTAAATAAACTGGCACAAGTCGTATTAGCGGACGACGCCTCTCTCTCTAAAAGTGAGCGCGAATTGATTGCAACCTTTGTCTCTGCAGGCAATGAATGTAAATTTTGCATGACATCGCACGCCGCCATAGTTTCACATCTTCCGGAATTCGGTGACGATGTCATTTCTGCTGTACGGAATGATTACAGGTCAGCTCCAATATCTGACAAACTAAAAGCACTGCTCAATATCGCAGACAAAGTCCGTGTCAGCGGTCGGAATGTTTCAGAATCAGATATCGAGCAAGCGAGACAGCAGGGAGCCAGTGATATGGATATACATGATACCGTATTGATCGCTGCGATGTTCTGTATGATGAATCGGTATGTTGATGGCCTTGGTGCTACTACACCTGATGACCCTGCATTTTATGCTATCGTCGGTAAACAAAGAGCAGAAGAAGGATATCTGACAAAGTCGGTGCTGGTGAAGGATTGAAAAAGCAGGGAGCAGGGAGCAGGGGGCAGGGAGCAGGGAGCAGGGAGCAGGGAGCAGGGAGCAATTCGAGCGCAGCGAAGATCCCGCCATTACGAAGTAAATGTAGCGGGAAGGCAATAAGCAAAATTTAATTTGCGAAAATTAGCGCAAATTGCGGCAATACAATCAAGGAGAACATAGACGCTGATAAGATAAGGTCATTCGAATTCAAAGACCCGATAGAAAAAAATTTTATGAATACAAATTCAAAAATATGGGTTCGTATTGCACTGATCAATCTGTGCATAGTCGCCACGCTGGGGACGATCATGCGCTACAAAATCGGCTTTGCATTCCCCTATCTCGATCAAAAATATCTGCAGGAAGCACATTCCCATTTTGCATTTACAGGCTGGATCACACATTCATTGTATTTCCTTATTGTAATCCTGTTTCGAAACAATCTTCCCGCTATCAGGGAGAAAATCTATCAAAGGTTGATTCTTATCAATCTGCTCTGTGCCTATGGTATGCTGATTTCATTTTTATGCCAGGGTTATGGCCCGGTTTCGATATTCATTTCGGTACTTTCGATTTTGACGGGGTATGTATTTGCTTTTTTTGGGATGAAAGATGCATCCCGCCTACCGTCTGATCACCCGGCTAAAAACTGGATAAAAGCAGCCCTCTTTTTTAGTATACTGTCCACCTTTGGCACATTTTCATTAGCCTATATGGCGACAAATACCACATTCAATGAGACCGCCTATTTAGGTTCCATTTATTTCTTCCTGCATTTTCAATACAATGGTTGGTTTTTATTTGGCTGCATGGCCCTTTTCATGGACAGGATAAAACACATTATTTCTGCTCCTGATCAGGTCCGCTACAGCTTCTGGTTGTTTTTCTTAGCGGGCATCCCGGCTTATTTTTTATCGACACTTTGGGCGAATCTCCCCTTGTGGTTGTATGTCTTTGTTGTCATCGCCGCATTCCTCCAGGTGATCGGATGGGCTTTGATCATACGAATGTTACGTCCGGTTTTTGATCAACTAAAATTGCTTTTCCATAAACCTGCCCTGGTTTTTATGCTGATCATTGCACTTGCCTTCACGTTCAAGCTTTTTCTGCAGCTCGGTTCAACAGTTCCGGCCATCAGTAAATTAGCTTTTGGTTTCAGGCCTATCGTCATAGCATATCTCCATCTTGTCCTGCTCCTTATCGTTTCTATGTTTCTGCTGACATTCATGTATAGCACTGCCCTTTTTTATCAAACCAAAAAGACAAGAGTCGCACTTTCAATGTTTGCATCAGGCGTCATCCTCAATGAAATCGTCCTCGCGACACAGGGCATCGGAGCATTTAGCTACACAATCATTCCTTTTGCCAATGAAATATTATTTGCCATCGCTCTGATTTTGTTGACCAGTTCCATTCTTCTTGCAGCGTCTCAATTGAAGGCCGGATAGGATTGATTTAAATCATCTTCTTCTATGATTTGGCTCATAAAAAAGAAAGAGAAAAGACTGGTTATTTGCTAATAAAAATTTTAATTATGCAAAAACCAGCTTTTTTATTCACGCTTGGCCTATTGTATGTCCTGATAGGCTGTAATCAACCTGTTCAAAATCAATCTGCAGCTACACCAACCGGTGATACAAAAGAAGCCGTAGGTCAGTCAGGGGTGAAAGATGAAACGTCAAGTCCAAATATTGTCCAGGTTGCAGTAGGCAGCAAGGACCATTCAACTCTGGTAGCTGCGGTCAAAGCTGCGGCATTGGTGGACGCCCTGAGTAATGCCGGGCCTTTCACTGTATTTGCTCCTACAAATGCGGCCTTTGATAAATTACCTGCTGGTACAGTTGAAGATCTGTTGAAACCTGAAAAAAAAGATGCACTATCCAATATCCTGGAATACCACGTTTATGTCGGGGTCATCACCACAGACAACATGCATGATGGCCAAACCCTCGGAGAGGTCAATGGAAAAAATATTACGATCAATGTGAAGGACGGGAAATATATGGTCAATGGAAAAGCAAATATCATCGCTTCCGTCCGGGCGTCCAACGGAATTATTCATGTGATTGATGAAGTATTATTACCTCCTCAATAAAAGGAACCTACCCGATCACAATCTTAGAAGGAAAGAGATAAAAGAGGTAGGAATTGATTTGAGTTTTGTTGTTTCATAATTTTTTGCATTTTAAACTAAAGCCGGTAAGTCTTCCCGGCTTTAGTTTTTTTACGCCTTTAGTATAGGAATGATTACAAGTCTTTCCTGATAAACAACCTCCGCGAAATCAAATAAGGAATCACAGCCCAAAGACATAAGAGTAAAAATCCAAGCACAGCCCCCAACCCCGTCCCAAAAAAATCCTTGAAAATTGCCCCCGTATACCCCAGCATCGCAGAGACATCCAATTGAAGGATGATGAATATGCGCGCTAAATCTATCGGGTTCAACGCAGAGACAACGACCATCACTTTTTCAATCGGATAATCGGCAAATTGAAATAACAGAAATAATACCAGGCCATCAAATAATAAACTGAAGTACAGCCAGAGCAAGATGGCAATACCTATGCCCCTTGCTTTATCTCTCGCCAGGATAGTACACAAAAATCCCAGCGACACAAAGATGGCCGTAATCAATATGCCCATCACCAGTAAAATAAAAGCAGTCCGTCCCGCCACAAAAAGTAAAATGGGAATACCTGCACCAATCATGAAGGACAATCCCAAAGAAAAGAACAGACCTAAAAATAGTCCGGCCCATATCTTACTTCTGCGCACAGGCTGACTGAGCAGCAATTCAATAAACTCAGCACTGTTGTACAAGTATATCGTTGTAAATATGATACTCACCAATGGCGTCGTCAATAATACTATATTCAGCAAAGTGAGCACACCTTTATTGCTGTCATCCTCCAGGCTAAACACACTCCACGCCAGCACAGCCAGCAAAAGCGTATAGGCGATGACGATCCTGTTTTTTAGTATATCAAATAATATGAATTTTTGAATTTTATTGAACATGGTCCCGCTTTAGTATATACGTAATCGCCTTTGCCAGGCTCGTTGTGTTTGTCTGTTCCTTCAGAAGGGACGTCGACATATGAAATCGTATATCCCCTTCCTGCATTAGCACGACATCCGTCACCAGGTCATCAAGTTCGCTCAGGAGATGAGAGGTGATAAAAATTAATTTTCCCTTCTTATTCTCCGCGATTATTTTTTCCTTGAGTATTTCCGCGGCCAGAGGATCAAGGCCCGCAGTAGGTTCGTCGAGAATCAATACATCCGGATTAAATAAAAAAGCAAGAGACGCACTTACTTTCTGCGTCGTTCCTCCTGAAAGGTTCATCATTTTTTTATCCATGATATCGTTGAGTCTGAAGGCATCGATCAATTCCTCATCAAGTTCACTTTTTGTATTGCGGATATCCTTGATCATATCGATCACTTGTCCTATGGTCATGTTATCCGGGTATCTTCCCTTCTGCGGCATATAGCCTATCTGATGACGGTAGTGATAGTCACTGGCTATATTTTTTCCATTAAATAATATCGTACCGGATGTAGGAATGACCATACCCAGTATACTTTTGATCAGGGTTGTTTTACCACATCCGTTTGGTCCGATCAGCGCTATACATTGGCCCGGCGCACAAGTAAGATTGACATCCTTGAGCACCTGAAATTTTCCGAACTGTTTAGAAATGTGTTGAATGTCAATCATAAGGGAATAGCTTGCATGGAAGGTACCTCATCAATAAAATTGTCAGGTGTAAGTGTGGGAATCATTTTTTCAGACCTGTCCAGAAGGGTCACAATAAAGCTTCTGTACAAAAGCATAGTAGGTGGATTTTTTTCAACGATGACTGAAAAAAGACTCAAAGGCCTGTAGGGTATGTCACCAATACTATCTTTATTAAGATCATATCCCTCATATTCATCCCAATAATTATGATCAAATGTATTGAGCACTAATGTACCATTGGTGCTGACATCAAATGTATTCCTGACAAAATTATTCCGGCTGATTTCATTGTCCATGCAACTGGCCTGTATTTTCATCCCCCATCCATTATCCTTAAATATATTTTTCTCCACCTGTATACGGTTTGTTCCTTCCATAAATATACCTGATGTGTTGCCGATAAACTTATTATTAAAAATATAACTATCAGAAATTTCCTTTAATAACAAACCATACGCAGCATCACCCCAATTGTCCTTAAAGGTATTATTGAACATTTTAACTCCATTTGTAAACATAACAGCCACCCCAGCACCATTATGATGAAAATAATTGGTGATATAGGCATCGTCATTTGAAAACATAAAATGAAGACCATACCGGATATTATCGTGCGATATATTCCGCCAGATCACCGAATTTTTTACAAATTCGAAATAGATACCATCTCTGTGCCCGGATATCGTATTTCCTATGATCTGCAGGCTATCACTTTTCCAGCAATGTATCCCATTTCCTATTTGTTGCTCTTCAGTTCCGGAGGAATGAATCTTATTGTCCCTGATGATGCAATCCTTACTGTATTGCAGATATATGCCAAAGAAATTATCATTCAATTCATTACCGATAATATCAACATATTGACTGTCATACACTTTAATCCCGCAAGGATCATCCAGCGATGCATGTCCGGAAAACTGAATTTTAAATCCGGTGATCAATACATGATCAGCTTTGACAGACAGGACTTCATATTTATGCTGACCATCCAATACCGGCCAGTCCCGGCCAATCAAGGATATGGATTTGGCTATGATAATATTGCCTTCCGCATATACCCCTCCATATACCATGACCGTGTCTCCTGCAGTAGCTATATCAATCGCAGCTTTAATCGAAGTAAATGGATATCCGGTACCGACCGAATATGTTGCGGCGATTGTTAATTGTACGAACACAAATGAATGGAGAAGGATCAGGCCAAACCTGAAGGATATGGAGATTAGATACCGCATGGATTCAATCAACGGGAAAGTTCCGTCCATGTAACTCTTTTGGCATTAAGCTTTGTCTGATAGTAATGCGCACTGTCGCGGTTTTCAAAACCTATCACATTTCCACCCATCGGACTATGCAGGCTATCACTTTGCAAAAGTACGGCGTGATCCACATCGATGAAATCCGAAGGATGAGAGAAGTCAGCAATGTAATAATTCAGAAAATCTCCCTTTGCATGAGACTTCGTATAGCCCACCATACAAGCCATATCATCAAAAACATATTGCCTTCCTTTGACAGTCACTATTTGCGTTGCATACTGCTCATTGGTCAGGGTCATCTTACAATTATCACAATTGTCCGTATTTAATTTTACAGGTCTTGGGCCCGGCAAACTACATGAAATGAAAGAAATAAATACAAGAAGGACGGTTGCAACTGTTGTTGTGGTTTTTCTTTTAAACAATTTTGTAAATACATTTTTCTCTATCAGGATGACCACCAATACCAACAGCACAGATGCGATAAATAAAATACCACCGATATCCGGCATTGAATATGCGCCAAAATTCAGTAATTTTTTATACCCAATCAATGGTGGCTGATAGGACATGCCCGGCACTTTGATCGCTGCTTTGGAATCAAGGTGATGTCCATAATTGTAATTCCATCTGTAAAAATCAACCATGGCCAGGAGACTAAACAAAAGAAAGATTGTAAATAACATATACACTAATTTTTTACGCCCTATCAGTGCCGTCACCAGAATAAAAAGGACGAAAAAACTCAGGATATATCTCAATATGGAAAATTCAATAAAATTTTCAGCATGCAGTGTTTGCATTCCGATATAGTGGTTCAATCCATTGATGATGTCCACTTCACCGGCCAGTTTATTAGCATAGATTAGCAACGCCAATCCTTCAGGATATTGTGGAGCCCATAGTTGAATCTTCCAGATCGGTAAAAATATATTAGCCGCCAGAAAGATAGCAGACAGGATCAGTATCGCTCTTGAAAGCCCCTTGATTTTAGTATCCATAATCACTTCAATTTATTTGCTTCGTAATATCTTTAAAACTTAATGTCGATTTGACATTAAAATCAAAGTGCATCAAAAACTGACCATTCCCCTGGTTGCTGAGCTGCGGTAGAGATGAGCGTTTTGGCCGCCGAAGCATAGGGGTCAGGGGCAAAAGAAGGGGTACAAATATTTGTACCCCTGTTTACTTGTGGTTAGCTCCACTAATTCACTTCAGCGCTTCCTGAAGCTTGCCCTCCTAGACTTGATGTCAGCGGAACATTGCTGTTCGCAGGTGATACCCTGAGATAGCCCTGCATTTCCTGATGAAGAGCACTGCAGAAGTCAGTGCAATAAAATGGGAATATGCCTACTTTGTCCGGCGTCCATCTCAACGTCATTGTTTCTCCGGGCATGATCAGAAGTTCCGCATTGACAGCACCCTTTATAGCAAATCCATGAGGAACATCCCAGTCCTGTTCAAGATTAGTAACATGGAAATAAACATCATCACCCATCTTAATACCCTCAATATTGTCAGGAGAAAAATGTGAACGTATAGTCGTCATGTAGACATGTACTTTATTACCTTCCCGCACTACTTTGGCTTCCTTCTCGCCATTTGTAAAATAAGGATGTCCATTGTCCGCCATCTTGAAAATCTTCAGCTGATTCTTTGTGATCAGATCCGCCGGAGCAGCCTGAGCATAATGAGGCTCACCTATCGTGGGATAGTCCAGAATCAATTGCATCTTATCTCCGCTGATATCAAAAAGCTGTGCACTCTGTGATAATTCAGGACCTGTAGGCAAGTAACGATCCTTGGTAATCTTATTGTAAGCAACCAGATATTTACCAAATGGTTTTCTGCTATCGCCGCCCGGAACCATTAAATGGCCCACTGAATAATACGTCGGTACTCTGTCAAGCACTTTAAGATCTTTAATATTCCACTTCACGACTTCAGAGGATACAAAGAAAGATGTATACGCATTACCATTAGCATCAAATTCTGTATGCAATGGACCGAGTCCTGGTTTTTGTACTTCACCGTACAATGCGGATTCATACTTGACCACATTTATACCTTCATATACACCATCAAAATCTTTTTTAGCAATGGCCTCCTGCAATTTTGTAAAACTGAATACAGGAATAAGTGCGGCCAGTTTTCCACTTCCTACGATATACTCTCCTGTAGGATCCACATCACATCCGTGAGGTGATTTAGGACAAGGGATCATGTAACAGATATCCGTCAGTTCCTTAGTATCTAATACCAAAACTTCTTTTATCATTTCAGATTTACCTGAATGTGTTTTTTCATCCCATAGAGAATGAGAATACTGAACAGGCACTTTCTTTCCTTTTCCGGCTTTGACATATTCTTCGGCCTTCTTCCAATTGACCGCCATGATGAAGTCTTTGTCTTTCTGCGAAGCATTCACTTCCAATAAAGTATTGGCTTGTTCCGTGTTATAGCAGGAGAAGAAAAACCAACCATGTGAAGGGCCTTTTCCGGCATGACTCAGGTCAAAATTGACACCCGGGCAGCGCAATTGAAAAGCGATACTCATATGTCCGGTTTCTTTATCTACTGCGATAAAGCTGATATGTCCTTTAAAATTCTCCTTATAAGTATTGATGGGTACATCACCATTATCATTATCCGGAGGAACGCTGAACCGGGTACCTGCTACTACATACTCCGTATTCTCCGTGATGAAAGGTGAAGAGTGATTTCCGGCGCTATTTGGCAATTCGATGATTTCAGCTGTGCGGAATGTAGTCAGGTCGATGCGTGCTACACGAGGTGTGTTATTGGCATTGCCAAACACCCATCTTCCATCCACCTCGCCATTGGTTTGAGATAGCTCGACATGGTGCAAGTCATCCCATGGAACAAATCCATGTGATGTATTAAGCATAGGCTTTGTTTCTTCGCTGTATCCCCATCCCTTTTCAGGATCAACACTGAATACGGGAATCACGCGCAAAAGCCTTCCGCTGGGTAATCCATAGACAGACATTTGACCGCTAAACCCACCGCTGACGAAATTGTAGAATTCGTCATAATGACCAGGTGCCACATAGGCTTTCGATGCAGCATCACCACTCACCGCGCTGCCAAGATCTTTTGGTTTGCAGGAAGAGATACACAATGTAATCGCAGCTACTGCTATTACAACATTTAATAATCGATTTTTCATGTATAAAAAGTTAGTTATTGTACTCCGTCATTCTTTCGCATGAATTCCAGAATTTGCCGGGCTTCTACGTCAGATAGGTTTTGATTGGGCATACGGACCAGGCAGAGTTCAAGTTGAGCCTGTACAGCAGGATCTTTTGAAATCATCGGGTCAGGATTGGTAATGAAATTCATGATCCATTCCGGTTTCCTTCGTTGTGTGACACCCTTCCATCCAGGACCTACCAACTTCTCACCTGAGATCTTGTGGCAGGACGCACATTTAACCTCCCGGACTTTTAGCCCTGAATCAGCCATAGCAGCATCAAGATTGGCTGTTAATGCCAGATTTTCAGGTGTCCACTTCCCGATCCCACGGTTTGGGTCATAAGTAGGATTTGTGGTTGCAGCAGGCTCTGTTGAGGCATATGGATTAGTCCCGGATTTTGTATCCGTGGCCTTTCCCCCACAAGCCATGATCAATGAAATAAAGCAAAAGAGAATGAACAGTTGTTTCATTTTGTATGAATTTAGTGTGAAAATATTACAGGCATTATTTTGGGTTCATGATCAAAATCATATGTCAGGGTGATTTTGATCTGTTCATTTTTTTTTGGAAAAAAATTGTGTTCCCAAAACCTCCTTAAGGTAATGAATTATCCTTTAACTGTCAATAAATCAGGCCTCTCTCTTCTTACCTGGGTTGCAATGTGTTCAATTTAGCGAGTTGAATCTTCTGTCCAAAACCTTCACCGCTTGTCCTTTTATTTTTTATCTTAAGTTTTCATTTCAAAACTTAAACCTAAAACACATGAATTGGCTCTATTTTATTATCGTTGGCGCCCTGGCAGGATGGCTTGCAGGACTCGTATGGAAAGGTTCAGGATTTGGCCTTCTGGGTAACATTATCACCGGGATCATCGGCAGTATGTTAGGCGGATGGCTTGCGGGCCAATTAGGCGTGATGGGGGGCGGTTTTATATACCAAATCCTTATCTCAGCCGGAGGAGCCTTGGTTCTTCTGTTTCTGTTGAAATTGATCAGGGGATAAACTATAATTTGTTGGAGAAAACTCCAACAAAGGCAAGGGCCGATGCAGGAATTTTCTCCTGCATCTATTTTTAGCTAAAATATATTCGTATCAGTTCAAAAAGTGATCTTTTTAGTTAAAAAAGAAAAAGGTTGCTGCCATTCATTTTGAAATAAACGACAGCAACCTTTTTTTTATCCCTTCTACAACTCTCAATGAGCTGGAATGATTAAGTATTAATCAAGCTTTGATAGACCATACGCTACACCTAAACTGAATTGGATGCTGCTACCTGTAATCTTATCACCTCCCTGGAAGGATTTATCTCTGATATCAGTCAAGCCCAGAAATGCGCGCAGATCGGTATTCAACCAAACTCTGCTGGCTAATCTGGCATTAAATCCAAGACCTCCAGATACAGCAAGCCCGAAAGAATTATAAACACTCTTATCAATCTTGGTATCATTCACTTTTGCATTTAACAGAAATTCCGGCGCTATACCCACATAGACTTTAGGCCGGATCTTTTCTCCGAGATCTCCAAAGAAAACATCGAAGTAAAGTGGGATTTGTAAGTAACTAATTTTGTAATCATCATTTCCAACTTTATATCCCTGTCCGGAATACAAAACATCCAATGTCAGACCCGCTGTCTCATTGATACTATACGTAGAGGTGAGCCCTAATGCAAGTCCAGGAAGCGACTTGGAATTGGCAACATGACTTACAGTTGAAAAATTGACTCCAACTCTTGGTCCTATAGAAAGAGCATCCTGCGCACTCAATTGATGCATTGCAAAAAGGCAAGCCGTAAGCACAAGTATTTTTAATTTACTAAACATGGTATATCGTTTTTTATGCGTGATTTAATTACGGTTGTAACAATGAGGTATGTATAAGGTTGTTCACCGATCCATGTAATTAATGTTTTTTGCAAACTTTCATCGACAGAAAATATAAATGTGTGAATTATGGAAAATTATATTGTAATTATATAAAGATGTTGCACAAAAATAAATTACTAAACAAATTCCAAATTTTTTTAGAAGTACGGACAACAAACATACCCTTAAATCTTTTTAGAAGTACGAAAAGCCCCCAAATTTTTTTAGACCAAAGCACCCAAATTTTTTAGAAGTACGAACCTAAATTTTTTTAGAAGTACGGACAGGTCGCGACCTGTCCGTACTTCTAAAAAAATTGAGAGACGCTCTATTTGAACCCGACATCCAATAGTCCGACATTCTATCTTCACTTTCTCTCCATATCTTTACCCTATGCATTTCAATTTTCGACTCCCTTTCTTCATCTTTCTGTACATTTTCTTTTTCGCTTCATGCAGGAATGAACAAAAAATGAATCCTGAAGCCGGTCCCCCGATGGATCATGAAGCATCTTCGCCCAAAGGCCAGCCTGCAGCTGAGACATTGGCCATGATCGATAGTGTCCAGCAAGCTCAAAACAAAGTAGATCCGGCAAAAGTGAATATCATCCTCTGTGCACAACGCGCTCAAATGTATAAAGCAAGACTATCCTCTGTAAGTGGCCTCGAAAAAGCCAACCTGATGGTGATGTACGGATTTGAAGAACTAAAAGCAGGCAATACACAACAGGCCATGGATGCATTTCAGGAGTGCATCACCTTTGTCACACCTATGCAAATTCCGGGCAAGGAAAAAACCATACTGGAAGTAAAGAAAATGCTGGCGATAGCAGCCCTGCGTTTAGGTGAACAACAAAATTGTATCAACAATCATACATCTGCTTCCTGTGTCATTCCTATTGCGAAAGCCGGACAACATGCATTAAAAGACGGATCCACACAGGCCATGGAACTTTATGAAGAAATATTAAAATCTGATCCTACTGATCTCACTTCCAAATATCTTTTGAACATTGCCGCTATGACCCTTGGAAAATTTCCAAACGGCATACCATCGTCAATGCGACTACCGGATGGATATTTTAAATCATCTGTTGATTTTCCTATGTTTACGGACATCGCACCAGAACTTGGTCTTGACAAAAGAGGTCTTGCAGGCGGTGTAGCTGTTGAAGATTTTGATCGCGATGGATTCCTGGACATCATCGCTTCATCATGGGGATTTCATGATCAGATCCGATACCTTCACAACAAGGGTGATGGAAGCTTTGAAGACATGTCGATACAGGCCGGACTAAAAGGTGTGACAGGTGGTCTCAATATTCGTCATGCTGACTATAATAATGATGGCTTCCCTGATGTATTGATTTTGCGTGGTGCATGGCTAAGAGATCAGGGACGTATTCCAAATTCACTGCTCCGAAATAACGGTGATGGAACCTTTACAGATGTGACTGTCAGCGCAGGAATCTATTCAAAGCGACCAACGCAAAATGCCGTGTGGGCCGATTTTGATCTTGATGGATGGCTTGATTTATTTATTGGCAATGAATCCATTCCGGAAGCTGGTGCAGCTTTTAATTTTCCATCCGAACTATATCACAATGAACATGACAGCACATTCAAAGAAGTATCTAATGCTGCAGGCCTTAACATAAATTCATTTGTCAAAGGAAGTACAGGCGGTGATATCAACAATGATGGTTTGCCTGATTTGTACATTTCAAATCTCAATGGTGCCAATCTGCTTTTCCTCAATACATCTGATAAGACCGGAATTCATTTTCAGAATATTTCCTCCACTGCCGGTATAGGTGAACCATATGTTTCATTTCCGACATGGATGTTTGACTTTGACAATGATGGTTGGCTAGATATTTTCGTATCGGCATATTCAGATGGCTCCGAAGATCTTCCCGGAAAAGTATTGAGAGCATATGGCAAAAAAGATGATCCGTTTCGTCCGAGACTTTATCATAATAATCACGACAATACATTTACAGATCTCAGCTCGCAGATGGGTCTTACAGAACCTGTATTCTCGATGGGCAGCAATTATGGTGATCTGAATAATGATGGGTTCCTTGATTTTTATCTGGGGACCGGTGAGCCGAATCTAAAATCAATAGTGCCCAATAAAATGTATCTCAACAGAGAAGGGAAATATTTTGATGATGTCACGTATGCAGGCGGCTTTGGAAACATACAAAAAGGACATGCCGTTGGTTTCGGAGATTTTGATCGCGATGGTGATCAGGATATTTATGTCGTGATGGGCGGAAGTTTTGAAGGTGATGTCTATGAAACACTTTTTTTTGAAAATCCAATGCCACATGACAACCACTGGATCGTGCTGCGCCTTGAAGGCGTAAATTCAAATCGACTGGCCATCGGAGCCCGTGTTGAGGCAGAGATCTCAGAAAATGGTAAGACCCGGAAAATAGAAGAAATGGTTTCTACCGGCTCAAGCTTCGGAGGTAATAGCCTTCAATTAGAAATGGGCCTGGGAAAAGCTGAAACCATAACGAATTTAAAAATCACATGGCCTGTAAAAAATAATAGTGTCCAGGAATTCAAAAATGTTGGAATCAATAAAGCCTATTCTCTGAAAGAAGGAGGTGCTTTAGAACCTGTCAGTTACGATTATATGCCTTTTAAAAAAGACGGCGGGATGCATCATCACGAGATGTAATGAATTTCGTATTTCTTTTAAAGGATTATTCTTTTAAATGGTTTATAGGTTTATGGGCTTATAGGTTTATGGGCTTATAGGTTTATGGGCTTATAGGTTTATTGGTTAATCAAATCCTTAGCCTTCTTTCCTTAGTCTTTGCCTACTCCTGTGGTCTTCCGTCTTTTGTCCTTGGTCATTTCAAAGCATCTGCTTTCTCCTTCAAACCCATATTCATATAGGACGTCTTTAAATCATGCTTAATGGCTTCACTTGTGGGCGCTAAACTATATGCTTTTTCAAAAGCCTTCAATGCTTCTGCATAATTACTCTGTACGCCATACGATATTCCGATAAGTTGCCAGACATCACTGTTATTTACATCATATTGAAGTGCTTGTTGAAGCAGTTGACGGGCGCGTTCAGGATTATTATTTTTCTCACCTTCCTCCTTTCCCCAGACGATGAATACATTTATGATGTTGCGCTTGGAAATATCAAAGTCTTTCACTTCTTCCAGTGCTTTTTGATAATATGAAACGGCCTCAGCAAAATTTCTCCTGCTAAAATTTACATTTCCAAGATTATTGTATGCCGATACACCAGGCTTGATCTTCAGACTTTGCTCCGAATATTTTTCGGAAAGATCCAGATCCCTATTTTTTTCAGTTTCACTCAGACTCGTATCAATAGCGGATTTATAAAGTACTTCAGCACTCCCGTCATTAAGCCGAACACTATTAGGAACTTTGGCGACATCAGCCTGATAAAGTTTGGAATTGCTGGCCCAATCATTGTTTCGCGTTATGGTTTTGATGCTAAAGAGAAATGCAACGCAGGCTGTAGCAATCAAGAAATATCTTTGGAAACCGGACAATCGTCTCCTGCCATTTTTCGGCAAAACATCATCATTTGTTTTTGCCAGTACTGTCGTGATTCCGGCCAATGCCAGGACAAACCACATCGATGGCGCATAGAGCAGACGTTCCGCCATCATCGTTCCGAGCACTTTGGGTATCTGGCTGTAGAGCGAAATACTAAATAAAAAGGATGCAACAAAAAACCCGGTCACCCTTCGCTTTGTGATTGCATAGATGGCGTAAAAGGCCATGATGCTGTATAGTACCAGTCCGATAAGACTGCCTGTGCTTCCAAACGACTGAAGAGGTATAACATTATAGGAATAATCACATACCAGCTTTACGGGCACTACCAGCAGGAAAATATATTTCGCCAGTATATTCAATGAGGTACCAATCAGCGCCATGCCATGTGCTTCGACGATAGGATTATCCATCATACTTATCGCAGGTTCGGTCAAACCTCTCAAGACCAGGCCACGCAAGAGAAAAAAAAGCGCCACAGCGATTAGTGCCCATGCACTGTTTTTGAGACTGTTGCTAAACGACTTTTGAAAAAATGTCCATCCGATCAATGGAAAAACAGCGAGAGCCGTGATCGCACCTTCTTTCGAAAGCAATGCTGCAAAAAAAGCAACGCCTGACGCAATAAGTATTTTCCAATTTTCTTTTTCAAACCATTTCGCGTACAGAAATAAACTGAGGATTATAAAAAATAAACTCAATATTTCGTCACGGCTTTTGATATTGGCGACTACTTCAGTGTGTATAGGATGTGCTGTGAATAAAACAACTACTGCACAAAGCATGATGCTGTTGCTGTAAGGCATGAGCTTGCGCAATGTAATGTAGAATAATGCAGCTGTAGCGGAATACCACGCCACATTCATCAAATGACCAATGAAAGGACTATTCGGTGCTATAGCCCATTCTAGGGCGAAACAAAACAGTGTCAATGGCCGGTATAGACAGCCCCCAAAACAATTCTCGCGATATGGCTGGCTGAAGATATCGGCGATACCGGACAGACCACGTTGCACATTGGCATGAAGGGAAATGGTCAGGTCATCGTCGAGTACATAGCCATGTCCGAGCGTATTGGCATAGAGAACAAAACCAAATAGTGCTAATAACAAAGCAATTACAGGATCTGATACTCCGCCCGTAGCTGAAATATCAGGCTTTGCAACCCTTGGAACAGGTTTCGTACGTTCTTGCTTTCTTTTTTTGGACATCTTTGTTAATTCAGAATCACTGCTAGTTTAGCGCTTTTTTGAAATTTTATTGGATTTTATTCATTAGAAGGAAGATGTCGGTAAGATATCCGGTGGAGATGATGTATATACCGAAGTCTATTTTTGTAACTTGCTCCATCAAACATTTTCTAGCATTTCATCCCCTCAAGTATCATAAAATGAATTCGGCCAGGATACTTTTTTTTACAATTGGATTATCGCTCTGTTCTGCCCTGTCCTGTAAGAACCCTTCAGAAGAAAAAACAAATACATCTCCTGCAAGCACAAATCCCGAAATTAAATTAGAAGCACTGTCTACGGCAGAAACAGGAGTCAATTTCGTCAACCAGATCAATGACGAAGGCATGATCAATATTTTCACCTGGCATTTTCTTTACAATGGAGGTGGTGTTGCAGCCGGAGATATTAACAACGATGGTTTGCCTGATTTATATTTTTCAGGCAACATGACGCCCGATAAATTATATCTCAATAAAGGAAATTTCAAATTCGAAGACATCACTGCCAAAGCAGGAATCGGAAAACAAATATGGTCGAGCGGCGTGACCCTCGCCGATGTCAACGGAGATGGACTGATCGATATCTATGTTTGTAAAAATTCTCCGACGGGTGTGCCTGACAATAACCGGAATAAACTCTATATCAACCAGGGAAAAAATAAATTCACTGAAGAAGCTGCCAAATATGGTATCGATGACATCGGCTTCAGCACACAAGCCACATTTTTTGATGCAGACCAGGATGGCGATCTTGATATGTTTCTTGTCAATCAACCTTTTGACGAATTCGCAAGACTTGTCAATAAGCCCGAAGTGGTCGCTAACTATACACAGACCAATCGTTTTTTCTTTTTTGAAAACGGAAAGTATGTAGACAAGACAGCAGTATTGGGGATGCTAAGTTCACGGTATGGCCTGAATGTGTCTCTGGGTGATTTTGATCAAAACGGCTGGACCGATATGTATATCTGCAGCGATTATCATCATGCGGATTATCTCTATCTCAATACGAATGGAACATTCGCTGATGCGGTTCAGACACATACAGGGCATATTTCATTTTATTCGATGGGTTCAGATGTTGGTGATGTTAATATGGATGGTCTGCCTGACATTTTCACGTTGGACATGGCCTTCGAAGATCATGTTCGGTCGAAGACGAACATGGGTTCGATGTCCCAAGCCAGGTTCTGGGAGATCGTAGCTGATCATCAGCATTATCAATACATGCAGAATGGATTGCAGGTCAATATGGGCCAGGGATATTTTTCAGAGATGGCACAGATAGCCGGTATTTCAAAATCTGACTGGAGTTTTTCTACACTGTTTGCTGACCTTGATCTTGATGGTGATCAGGATATCCTCATCACAAATGGCGTATTGCGCGATGTGCGGAATAATGATTTTAATGATTTTGTAAAAGAAAAATATCAGAACAGAGTCGGCCCGCAAAATTATCTGGAGGTGCTCAGCAAACTTCCTTCCACGCCCATAAAAGATATCATTTTCACCAATGATGGAAATATGCATTTCTCAAAGCTTGCCGCTGAAAATGGTTTTAATACTGCTGATTTTTCCAATGGTATGGCGTATGCTGATCTTGATCGTGACGGGAAACTGGATATCATCGTCAATCATGTCAATGCACCTGCCACGATTTATAAAAATATAAGTCACACCGATGGACACTTTATAACTGTCAAACTTAAAGGTCCTGGAACGAATGTCGACGGCTTAGGATGTACTGTGATCGTCTACACCGGTGATAAAAAACAGGCAAGTACGATGCAGACTACAAGGGGATATTTTTCTGCAGTCGAACCTCTTATCCATTTTGGATTAGGCCAGGTCACCAAAGTAGATTCGGTCAAAGTATACTGGGATCACAAGTCGATGAGTGTGCTGACGAATGTTCCTTTGGACCGAGAATTGAAAGTCAATTATGAGAAAGACAAAAAAGTGCCTTTCCATTCGGACCCTATCAACGGTGTCATGATGGCTGATGCCAATGTCGTCCAACATGAAGATGTGGATGATCCATTTGATGATTATAGTAAAGAAGTTTTATTGCCTTATAAGCTTTCACAAAACGGTCCTCATATTTCTGTAGGTGATATCAATGGTGATGGCAATGAAGATTTTTTCATTGGTGGCGCTGCAGGTCATCCGGGTCAAATGTATCTGGCTAAAACGGATGGAACATTTGCATTGACTAAACAGCCTGCAATCGATGCGGATGCCAAAAGTGAAGATCAGGAATCAGCATTGTTTGATTTAGACGGGGATCGGGATCTTGATCTAATCGTGATCAGTGGAAGCTATGAATTTGAAGAAGGAAATTCATTACTCCGTGACAGAATTTATCTAAATGATGGATTAGGCCATTTTAAAAAGCCAACCAGAGAGGCTCTTCCAAATTACCTGATCAATGGACAATGTGTTGAAGTATTTGATGCCGATGGTGATAAAGACAATGATCTGTTTATCGGAGGCCGATTGATCGGAGGGAAATATCCGATGCCTGCATCGTCAAAACTATTGATCAATCAATCAGGAAGATACACGGACAAGACAAGTGCACTGGCTCCGTTCTTAAATAAATTTGGAATGGTGACAGATGTGGTGCAGGATGACATTGATAAAGATGGCGATATTGATTTGCTCGTCGTTGGTGAATGGATGATGCCGACATTACTCATCAACGGAGGTGCAGCAGGTTTCACCGCTCAACCTATTGAAGCTGCCGGTACAGGATTATGGTGGACTGTTGAAAAAGGTGACTTTGATAAAGATGGTGATACTGATTTTCTGCTGGGCAATCTTGGATGGAACAACAAATTCGGCGGATCAAAAGGAACAAAGCTTGAAGTCTACGGAAATGATTTCGATCAGAATGGAAAATTCGATGTCGTACTCGCCAATACAAAGCAGGATAAGTTGCTTCCGGTTCGCGGCAGAGAATGCACTTCACAGGAACTGCCTTTTGTGCTTAATAAATTTCCGAATTATCAAAGTTATGCGAATGCCAGTTTCACTGATATTTTCTCTGCTGACATGTTGAAGAATAGTACACACAGCAAACTTTCCACTATGACGAGTCTTTATCTCATCAATGATGGTAACGGGAAATTTACTGCCAAAGATTTACCTCTCATGTGTCAGACCGGACCTGTAAAAGCATTTTATGCAGATGATTTCAACAAAGATGGCAACCTGGATTTCATGTATGCGGGGAATCATTTTCCCACAGAAGTGGAGACAGCCCGATATGACGGCCTTTACCCAGGCATATGTTATGGTGATGGCAAAGGCGATTTCATTTGCAAATCAATCTTCATCGAAAATCAATTGCGCATCGATGATATCCGTGATATCCAGAAAATAAAATTAGCTACAGGAGAGGAGGTGTATTTGTTAAGTAATAACAATGGACCGTTGAGGGCGTATAAAAGTGCAACACATTAAGACAGTAAGAGAAGTTAGAGAAGTGAGAGGAATGAGAGAAGTGAGAGAAGTGAGAGGAATGAGAGAAGTGAGAGAAGTGAGAGGAGTGAGAGAAGTGAGAGAAGTGAGAGGAATGAGAGAGTGAGAGGAGTGAGAGAGAAGTGAGAGGAATGAGAGGAGTGAGAGAAGTGAGAGAAGTGAGAGAAGTGAGAGAATGAGAGGAGTGAGAGGAATGAGAGAAGTGAGGCGTGTGACGTGTGATCTCATAGCCCCGTAGGGGCCAAAGGTTGGTAACAGAGGACAAGTAAAAATCTCACCTTGCCCCATCGGGGCAAAACTGACTTCCGAAAATCCACCTCTTAAAGTTATCTTCAAGAAATAATTTGCGTTAATGCTTCGACCTGCAATGATGATATGTTTATTTTATTAAATTTTAGCGAAGCTAAAATTTAATAAAACTATACGGATAAGCGTAGGCTGTGCCTACGTTTGTGCGTCTGCAAAACTCCGTTTTGTGAAATGGGCACGAAAAGATCATGCATAAATTAAATAATCCTCTAATGAACTCCTACCGCCTCCCCACCGACACAAACGAAATCACACTCAAACAACTCCAGCATTTAGTAGATACCATCCCGGCGATTCTCCTTGCTATCCCCGAAACTGAGTTCTCAGATAAACCTGCACCTGACAAGTGGAGCAAAAAACAAATCATCGGCCACCTGATCGACAGTGCTACCAATAATCATCATCGGTTTGTCCGCGCCCAGTTTGATGACAATCCTACTATTCTCTACGACCAAAATCTTTGGAATCAGCATAGCTTTTATCAGCATATGGATGGACATCACCTCATCGCTTTTTGGGCTATATATAATCAGCATATCATTGAATTGATCAAAAGAATTCCGAAAGAAGGACTAGAAAGAGGGTGCCGGATGAGAGACGGAGAGGTCTATTCCCTTTCCTGGCTTTTTGATGATTATGTCCGGCATCTAGAGCATCATTTGAGGCAGATATGAGAGAGTAAGACAGTAAGAAGGTAAGACAGCAAGAAAAAAAGCAACACTTGACTGTGCTATTCAATACTATCAAATCAATATTAGGCTTTGAAATATAAATGGATGTGATGTATAATCATCTGACTTTGATCATATAATACATAAAAAATAGCTCCTTCGCCTTCGCCTCAGCCTTCTCCTTTTTAGCTAAGCTATTGATTTACTGTTTATTCCGAATATTCCCCTATATTTGCAGTCTTGTATGTTATAGCTTCTCAGTTAATGATGAGTATATCCAGCTCCAATTTCGTGGCAGCTTAACGTAAGGCAGGTAAAGTATCAATCCTCAATTTGATAGCCTTACCACATTTTTTAATCAAAATTATAACTAGTGTCGTTTAACAACCTAAAGCTCATTGAGCCTGTGCTCAAAGCATTAATCCATGAAGGGTACACCATACCCACCCCTATTCAGCAGCAATCCATACCCGCCATCCTCGAAGGCAGAGACCTCAGAGGCTGCGCACAAACCGGAACCGGCAAAACAGCTGCTTTTGCCATTCCTTTATTACAACTTTTGCATCAGGACCAACAGGCTGATCCTCAGGGTCGCCGCCCGATCAGGGCTTTGATCCTGACCCCTACAAGAGAACTGGCAATCCAGATCGAAGAAAGTTTCCAGGCTTACGGCCGATTCCTCAACCTGCGCCACCTTGTGGTCTTCGGAGGGGTATCACAAGTAAGTTCTGTCAACAACCTTCGTCGTGGCGTCGATATTCTCGTTGCTACACCGGGCCGTCTACTCGACCTGATGCACCAGGGACATGTCTCCCTGCGTGATGTCAAATTCTTCGTGCTTGATGAAGCCGACAGAATGCTCGACATGGGTTTTGTCCATGATGTCAAAAGAATCATTGCCAAACTTCCACACGAAAGACAGACTTTATTTTTCTCAGCTACAATGCCACATGAAATCAATCAACTGGCAAAAAGCATTTTGAGAAATCCTGTCACTGTCGAAGTATCACCTGTATCATCTACAGCAGATACAATTCAGCAAACTGTCTATTTCACAGAGAAGCCAAACAAAACGAATCTGCTCAGACACTTGCTTACCGGCACGGACATCAATACCGCCCTTGTATTTACACGCACAAAACATGGCGCCGATAAGTTGACAAAAGACCTGAACAGAGCCGGTATCAAAACCGAAGCTATTCACGGTAACAAATCGCAGAATGCACGCCAGGCCGCATTGAAAAATTTCAAAAATCAACACACACGTGTTCTTGTCGCTACTGATATTGCAGCACGGGGAATTGATATCGACGATCTGAGTCATGTGGTCAATTTCGAATTGCCTCATGTACCTGAAACCTATGTACACCGTATCGGTCGTACCGGAAGAGCAGGCGCAAACGGAAGAGCTATATCATTTTGTGACTTTGAAGAAAAACCATTGTTGAAGGATATCCAAAAATTGATCGGAAAGAGTATTCCTGTCGAGACAGAACATCCATACGCTATGGCAGCCAGTCAAAGTGACCTGGAACCAAAACAACAAACACAGATGCAAAAAAGAGCATCAAGTGGTGGTGGTTACAGAAGCAGACTGATACGTCCGGCTTCATCCAGGAGTAGATAATATTCTCACGGATTCAGCATGTAAATCATTTAATGGTTTAGCAGGAATTACATCTTGTTAAACCATTTTTTATTTAATGAAATTCAACTCCCAAAAAATAAAAACAACAAAATCTGAACTACAAACTCAGGATATAATATTAACTTGCCTTACAAATTAAAATCAATTGCGGGTAGACACGCTCCCTAAAAGTCGCTTGGAATAGGCTATGATGACCACATCGATAGCCTTTTTTTATTCATTATTTCTACACCCGGCCGTTCGAAACATACCCTTCAGAGCTCACTTTGTTTCCCTACTTTTGAAGATCATGACAAATACAATTCTTCAAAAAGGTATCAAAGGCTTAATATTAATATGTCTGATACTTTTCATACCAAATCTACAGGCCCAGCTTACAATCACTGTCACTTCCATCCCTTCCACTACACCTCAGGGCGAAAACATATTCATCGCAGGTAATTTCAACAACTGGAATCCGGGCAATTCATCATATCAATTGACTGACAATCATGATGGCACATGGTCTATAAAGTTTACACCATCACCCGGTGCACTCGAATATAAATTCACAAGAGGCAGTTGGGCTACTGTAGAAGGCACATCTGAAGGCGGCTTCCGACCAAACCGTACATACACATATGCGGGTGGAGTACAATCCACTGCAGTTTCAATAGCCGGTTGGGAAGGCATTTCAGGAGATCCACATACGGCAACATCCAATGTTCAAATTCTTGATGAGAATTATTATATCCCGCAATTGGACCGTCATCGTCGCATTTGGTTGTATCTACCAACTGATTATCTGACATCCACAAAACGCTATCCGGTGTTGTACATGCAGGATGGTCAAAATCTCTTTGATACGTATTACAGTTTCGCGGGTGAATGGAAAGTTGATGAATCGATGAATGAATTATTTGACAATGCAGATTATAGCGCCATTGTCGTAGGTATTGACAATGGAGGAGCGAATCGAACCGATGAATATTGTCCGTATGTAAATCCCTCTTATGGTGGCGGCCATGGTGAAGCTTACGCATCCTTTATCGTCCACACATTGAAGCCGCACATTGACAGCTTATTCAGGACACGTCCCGAAAGAGAATACACAGGCATAGCCGGAAGCTCCTTAGGAGCCAATATCTCCATGTTCGCTGCTGTCGAATACCAGGATGTATTCAGCAAGGTGGGTATCTTTTCTCCGGCATTCTGGATCAGTGATTCGATCAATCAACATATCACGCATACCGGTATTCACCAGGAAATGAAAATATATTTTGTAGCCGGCACGAACGAAAGCTCTACGATGATCTCAGATATGCAGGCTGTGTATGATACATTGGCATCTGCCGGTGAAAATGTAACCAACATGAATTTTATATCCAGTCCTGACGGTGCGCATAGCGAATGGTTTTGGGCTCGTGAATATCCTGCTGCCTACGATTGGCTCTTTGGCGATCTTGTATTAAACACCACAAGGCCAAAAGAAAAAAAAGGAAATGTATTTCCAAATCCGGCGAGTCAGTTTCTATGGATCAATACAGATGAATCAAATGTCCATGTGACGATTTATTCCGTCCTCGGAGAAATCATGAAAAATGAAAATACCGATCATGACAATATCGATATTTCAAATCTTTCATCCGGTATTTATATTCTTGAAATCAAATCTTTGTCATGCCCTGATCTTTGGGTTACTCGTTTTGTAAAACAATGAAAGTAGCTGTTACCGGCGCGACAGGTCATTTAGGAGCAGCCCTCATACGTGAATTAAACAATAGAAATTACACGATACGTGCTTTAGTGCGTGATCATCCGCAAGATTGGTTTGATGATATCCCGATTGATTTTATAAATGGAGATCTTGACAATCGAAAAGCACTGCATGAACTGATGATGTCCTGCGACTGTCTTATGCATGCTGCAGGATACATATCTCTTCGTGGCGATGTCGATGGCTTAGTCCACAAAACAAATGTTGAAGGAGTAAAAACGGTCATGGAAGTTGCCAAAGCCAGCGGTATTAAACGGGTGATTCATATCAGCTCCATCCATGCCTATCGTCAAAAACCAATATTTGATTTGCTTGATGAGCATCGTCAAAAAGCTCCAATAAATTCCTTTGCATACGACAATTCGAAAAGAGAAGGCGAAGAGATTGCTTTATCGTTTGCTTCAGATACAATGGATGTATTGGTCATGAATCCGACTTCTTTCATCGGTCCATTTGATTACAAACCCTCCAGGACAGGCACGCTCATCATCGATCTCTATCGTGGCAAATTGCCTTTCCTCATTAAAGGCGGATTTGATTTTTGTGATGTCCGCGATATAGCCAATGCCGTGGTCAATAGTGTTTCGATGGGAAAAAATGGCGAGTCCTATTTGCTAAGTGGCAAATGGAATAGTCTTTCCTATATAGCAGACCTGATTTCGAAAGTATCGGGGAAAAAAATTAAACCTCTTATTTTACCAACTTATATTGGATGGTTGGGGCTGCCATTCATATATTTTTATGGATGGATTACAAAGGACGAGCCAATGTATACAAATGAAGCGCTAATCGCCATATCTGATGGCAACAGAAATATCAGCAGCTCAAAAGCAAAACGGGAATTGAATTTTAATGCAAGACCTATAGAGGAAACGATAAGAGATACGTACGAGTGGTTTTTGAAAAATGGATATCTTGGCTAAATCAATTTGAGTCTTCATCAATCAGCTTTCATTTCACTTTCCCTTTAATGATTTCAACTATCATCCCTTATCCGTTTTATCAAAACCTATTATTCATTTGGATCGCTGTGGCCGTCATTACATTCTTTATCCTTCTTCGCGTCACTGCACCATATGGACGTCATGTTAAGACAGGCTGGGGTCCCCTGATCAGCAACCGACTTGGATGGATACTCATGGAAGCACCTGTGATTCTGATAGTTCTATATTTTACGATTTCTTCCTTCAACGCACAAACCATTTTGACGCTGATCATGATCGGCTTGTTTTGTTTGCATTACATCAACAGGACATTCATTTTTCCGTTTCGAATACATACGAAAGGAAAAAAAATGCCATTAATCATTGTTGCCTCTGCCATATTTTTTAATATCATCAATGGCCTCTCCCTCGGCTACTATTTTAAATACTTCGCTCATTATCCGGATAGTTGGTTCTTAGATATTCGTTTTATCCTGGGTGGTTTACTTTTTATTTCAGGGCTGATCCTCAACTGGAAAGCCGATGAGATCCTGATCCATCTCCGAAAACCAAATGAAACCCATTATGTGATACCGGGAACAAGGTTGTTCAGTCTGATCAGTTGCCCCAATTTATTTGGAGAACTGATCGAATGGGCAGGATTTGCTCTTCTTTGCTGGAATCTGCCGGCGCTTACTTTTTTTATATGGACTTCTGCTAACCTGATTCCCAGGGCCATTTCCCATCATCGATGGTATAAGGAAAAATTTAATAACTATCCCCCTGAACGTAAAGCCATTATTCCGTTCATCATTTAGGCAGATTGCTCGTCTTCGTATGTCTGATTTAAGGTGTATCACCCGGAACATGAAAATCCGGATAACATTCCTGATATTGTCAGTCAAACTAATCACATTCAAAAAGACTTTTAATGACTGATTTTGACTGGCATTCACTACTGCAACCCCAGTGGTACGTTGAGCATGGAGGCGTGTGGATCATTTTACTGATTGTTTTCGCGGAGACAGGTTTGTTTATGGGTTTCTTTTTGCCCGGTGACTCATTGCTTTTTGTCGCTGGTGTAGCCTGGCAGGATCTTGTCAAAGGATTTTTTAATATCCCTCTGGTCCTGATCATGTCTCTTATTTCGATTTTCGCGATTTTGGGAAATCAGGTTGGCTACTGGTTTGGTCGTAAAATTGGTCCGGCGATGTACACCTGGAAAGATCGCTGGTATTTTAAACAAAGATATCTTCAGCAAGCCAGGGTATTTTATGAAGATCATGGTAATAGCGCCATTTTTATGGCAAGGTTCCTACCCTTTATCAGAACGTTCGCACCTATCGTTGCCGGTATCGTGCATATGGATAAAAAGAAATTCACGATGATTTCTGCGATCAGTGCATTTGTCTGGGTATTCACAATGATGCTGACCGGCCGGTATCTTCATCAGATACTCCTCAAAGAGTTCAATTATGATCTGACGAATGATCTGGAGTGGATTGTACTGGGCATAATTTTCGTATCTGCATTACCACTTCTATTCCGGATGTTGTGGACGAAAGTCAAAAAAAACTAAGTGGTTCTACATCACTTCATTTGAATACATACTGCACTAATATACATTTATCAATTCCTTTTTTTAAGCCTACTCATGAACTCACCTCCCTCACTTGTTCGATCATTAGGTCTACGGTATGTCATCGTCATCACCATCGCTAATATCATTGGCTCTGGTGTATATAAAAAAGTGGCCCCGATGGCTGACCAGCTCAACTCTTCAGGATGGGTATTAATAGCATGGCTGCTGGGAGGCATTATTACTCTATTTGGAGCACTAAGCAATGCGGAAGTTGCAGGATTGCTCGCTGATACCGGAGGAGATTATGTTTATTACAAAAAAATATACAACAGGTTTTTTGCTTTTCTTTTTGGATGGTCATTATTCACGATCATCCAGACAGCTTCCATTTCTTCACTTGCCTATGTTTTTTCGCAATCATTTCAATCACTCATCAATGTTCCACCCACATTGACCGGGTTGAGTGATTTTTCGATTGGTGGTGTATTTTTTCCGTTTGCTGATTTTACAACAAAAATAATTGCCGTCATCCTCATCATACTTCTGACCCTTGTCAATACAAAGAGTATAAAGTCGGGGGCAGGTTTAAGTGATATTATTCTATGGCTGGTTTATATTGGGATAGGTGTCATCATTATTTTCGGATTGACCAGTTCGCATGCGCACATCAACATGGCATTTGATTTTAAAACTGCTGATCATTCGCCGGTCACGATCAGTGCACTCTTCACGGCTATGCTTGCAGCTTTCTGGGCTTACCAGGGATGGGCCACGATCGGCTATATCGGTGGCGAAGTAAAAGATGCCAACCGGAATATTCCAAAAGGAATAGCTATAGGCGTCTTCATCGTCATCGGGATTTATCTCGTGATCAATATAACTTATCTCGCTATTCTTTCCATTCCTGAATTAAAAGCTGTTCATGCTGCAGGAAATCAAATAGCCGCTATTGAAGCGGTTAGAGTCTTTTGGGGAAGCAAGGGGATGGCTTTTATTTCGATTCTGATCCTGATCACCACACTTGGATGCACGCACGCCACTGTTTATGCGAGTGCCCGACCTTATTATGCAATGGCAAAAGAAGGGTTGTTTTTCAAATCGATGGCACGCTTAAATAAAACACAGGTTCCTGAAAGATCATTATGGCTTCAGTGTATCTGGGGATGCATACTCGTTTTCTCCGGATCATTTGATCAGCTTACAGACATGGTCATCTTTGCTGTATTCATTTATTACGGTGCCACAGCCTATGGTGTGTTTATTCTTCGCAAACGAATGCCTGATGCACATCGTCCTTACAAAGTGTGGGGATATCCATTTGTTCCCGCCATCGTTGTCCTCTTCTGCATTGGTCTATTTATCAATACCGTTGTCACACAACCTCGTGAAGCCATATTTGGGATGGTATTAATTCTGACCGGTGTACCAATGTACTATTGGTTCACGAAAAAAAATGTGCAGCTGGACAACAATGAGCAGAGGGCATAGAGCAGAGGGCATAGAGCAGAAAGAATGGTCGTAGAGACGGCGATTTATCGCGTCTCTCAATTTGCGAAAATCAGCTAAACTTGTCGCGATAGAACAATACCAATTGGCAATTCGAGCAAAGGGACTACACCAAAAAATCAATTGAAAAAAAATAAATCTTGAATAACCCACTCATCAAGTCCCATTCAGGGAATGGCTGCTGAGCTGTAGCAAAAGGAAGTGTATGGCAAGTCGAAGCATAGGGGCAAAACCGCGAGCTAAAAAAATCGTCATCCTGGGTGACTTCAACCCACACTATCACACACACCTGGCTGTGAATGAAACGATCATTCATCTTTCAAATACGTTTAACAACGAAGTGGCATTTGAATGGATCGACACTGATAAGTTTGAAATTGAAAATGATTTCAATACATACTCCGGTCTGTGGATTGCATCAGGATCACCTTACAAGGACATGAATAATGTACTGCATGCCATAAAATATGCGAGAGAAAATAATATCCCCACATTTGGAAATTGCGGCGGATTTCAACACATGCTCATTGAATACGCCAGAAATGTCTGCGGCTTACTTTATGCCGATTCCGAAGAAACAAATCCCGAAAGCAAAGAAATCATCATTTCAAAATTAACCTGCTCGCTCGTCGGCCAACAAGAAGAAATTTCAATAGACAGATCATCCCTACTTTTTTCATTAATCGGAGAAACTAATCTGACAGGAAAATATCATTGCAACTATGCACTCAATCCGATCTACATCCCATTGCTTGAATCGAATGGCATGAGGATGACGGCCACAAATCCGGAAGGAGATATCAGAGCATTTGAAGTTCCATCACATCCATTTTATATAGGTACACTTTTTCAGCCGGCATTGACATCGACTGATGATGAGATAAGTCCGATATTGATGGGGTTTACAAAATTAGTATTGGTCAGTAAATAAAAAGGAGATAAGTTAACCGTAGTCTGAGACTACGGTTAACTTATCTCCTTTTTATTTACTAATTTCTTTTCCCGATCTGGAAAGACAAATACCCATTGATAAATACAGGCGTATTATTTTCAATGATCATGATCGGGACTCTGCGGAGGAAGGCATCCACCATGACACCGATTTCAAATGCTTTAACGTATTCATCAAATGCACCCATGCTGAAATGTGCTCCCACCCTGGCATGAACACCCGGAATAACGGAAATCTTATCAAACCCTTTGAAAAATGAAGCTGGGCCTATAATCTTCGAATCATCAAGAAATATATCCGCATTATCCTTCGAATATCTTTCGGTGGAGACGTAATCTGTGACTTGATCATCCAGAAGTCTGGATAGATGTAAATAATAGGGTTTCAACAAACCGATCGATGCACCAAATTCATAATCGACACCTACAGCTACACCTTTTCGTTTCGCTTTATCAGAAAAATAAATTTTGTTACCTACTCCACCTCTCAGGACCATCAGGTTATTCTGCTTTCCAAATGTGAAACTATTGGAAGTACGTGTAAATGGATTTCCTGAATGAAATGTAATCGACTGCCTGTATTCTTTCGGATGTCTGATCAAACCAAAATCAAACTGGTAGTAATGCGTCTTGTAAAAAGTAACGATTTTACCGAATTGAACAGCTATAGCAGCACCATTAGTGTGCGGCCTGAGCTCTATGACTTTTTCCTGATTGTACAATATCCCGACAGAACTATAATCAAGCTGTTTCGGCTGAACAATAGTCTGCGCGAAAAGCATGTCAAGTCCGGCAGAACAGAAACAAATGATGAATAGGGTCGAAAACAAGGATTTCACTATCGGAAGATAGGGACTTTTTCTTTTGGTCTTGCCAAATATTTTAGGGTGTTCAACATATGTCTTCAGTGCGCTAATTTGACATTGACTATCTTTAGATGTCCCAAACCCATTGACATTGATCCACAACCTGTCTTCTCAAACATCCATCGCCAGCCAATACCTTGTCCAGCTCCGTGATGAAACCATTCAATTGGACCCTGTACTCTTCCGTCGAAACCTCTATCGATTCGGCCAGATCATGGCCTATGAGATCAGCAAAAAACTGCGTTACGAATCTATTCAGACTGTTACTCCCCTCGGTGTAGCAGAGTGCATGACACTCAATGATGACATTGTATTGAGTACTATTCTACGTGCGGGCCTTCCGATGCATGACGGCATGCTATCGGTTTTTGACAGAGCTGAAAATGCATTTGTATCTGCTTACCGCAGCAACCATAAAGATGGGACATTTGAAATTTCACTTGAGTATATCACTTCTCCGGAATTGGACAATAAAGTTTTGATCATCTGCGATCCGATGTTAGCTACAGGTGCCAGTATGGTCAAATCGATCAAAGCCTTAATGGAATACGGCACCCCCCGTGAAATTCATATTGTCGCCATTATTGCCTCCAGTGCCGGTCTTGAATATGTCAATCTTGCATTTCCTGAAGCAAACATCTGGATTGGTCATGAAGACGAAGAACTGACAGCCCGATCCTACATTGTACCCGGACTAGGAGATGCAGGTGATCTTGCTTATGGAAAGAAGACGTATGATGGAGAGGAGTGAGAGAGCGAGAGAGCGAGAGAGTGAGAAGAGCGAGAGAGTGAGAAAGTGAGAAATACAATTGTGATCATAGGAGTGAATCTTGGGTGATCCTGAAAGGATCATATGTTATTAGCCCCGGGTCGCAACCCGGGGGTATATGATGATGAAGAATTTTCAACCCTGACTGGGTTGAATAGAAATCTGTCTCTATAGGATCATCAGTTTTTTTCAAGGAATTTAGATTTGCAAAAGGGGATTCCCGGTCGCAGTTGCAAACTGCATGAGGAGATTTACGATATGGTCAAAGATTCGAAATATTGATTTTAAGTCTGGAGACTTAAAATAGCGTAAAAGTAAGGGTGTGTTGCACCCGCCCCTACTTTTAAATTTTACATTCCGTTAATGCCCGCCCCAAAAAGCGCAAAATCATATTTCACCGGATCTGTTGAATCAAATTCTTTAAGTCGATCAGTCAATTCCTTTGCAGCCTGCCAGTCATTAATTTTTCGATCAAGTAAACCAAGTTGGCGAGCTACATTTCCAACATGAAGATCTAAAGGAATGACAAGTTGTGACGGAGATATCCTTTTCCACAATCCAAAATCCACTCCCTTGTCATCTTGTCTCACCATCCATCGGAGGTACATATTCAATCGCTTACACGCAGATTTCCGTTCAGGCGTGGCGATATGTTTACGTGTGCGCTCCATGACCCAGGGATGATCAAAAACAATGTTGTAAAAACCGGCAAGGCCATTGTATACATCTTTATCTTCTGATGTCATGTGATCAGCAAATGCATCTTCGAGACTGTCATGCTTTTGATAAAACCGTTGGAGTGCATCGGAAAGAAAAATAATATCATCAGGCTGAAGCGTCCTGTGCTTGAACGTGAAGAATCTTTTTCGATCTCTCTCCTGATGCTGCGTGATGAATTGATGCGGAGCACCATCCATCAATCTCAACAATTCATTCGACTTGTTGATGATCGTTGGCCGTTGTCCCCACGCCATGATGGCTGCAAAGAATCCCGCAATCTCTATGTCCTGGAGCAATGAAAATTGATGCGGAACAGAAATCGGATCCAACGAAATAAAAGATGGTTGATTATAAGCATCTGCTTTTTCATCCAGCCAAATTTGCAGCCTGTCATCAAGAATCTTCAATCGTGAGTGGTCAGTAGTGAGTAGTGAGTAGTGAGTAGTGAGTAGTGAATCTCGTTATTTGTTATTCGTTACTCGTTCCGCATCATGACTTCGTATGGCGGGATCATCGCTTCGCTCGATATTCGTTACTCGTTATTCGTTATTCGTTACTTAATTATCTAGTTTCTGCCGTATCTCATTGATCTCATATACCTCGACCACGTCGCCGACTTTGACATCATTGAAGTTCTTGATGATAATACCGCATTCCATACCCGACTTCACTTCTTTCACATCATCTTTGAAGCGCTTGAGGGTGGCGATTTCACCATGCACATTCTCTTTTGTCGGATAGATGACGATACCATCACGGATAAGCCGGATGTGATTGTTCCGGGCAATTTTCCCTTCAGTGACAAAACAACCTGCCACAGTACCGATCTTGCTGACCTTGAATATTTCTCTGACCTCAACCTGTCCAAGGATCTTCTCTTCTTTGGTCGGTTCCAACATCCCCTCGATAGCGGCCTTGATTTCATTGATCGCTTCGTAGATGATAGAGTACATCTTGATTTCCACACCTTCTTTCTCTGCCAGTTTTCGGGCAGCCACTGAAGGCCTTACCTGGAAGCCAATGATGATCGCATCAGAAGCTGACGCCAACAATACATCGGATTCTACTATCTGACCAACAGCCTGATGGATGATATTAACCTTGATCTTCTCAATGGAGAGTTTTTCAAGTGAATCTGCCATAGCTTCGATCGATCCATCCACGTCACCCTTGATGATGAGGTTAAGCTCTTTGAAACTTCCCAACGCGAGACGACGTCCGATTTCATCCAGTGAAATACGTTTGTTCGCCCGGTTGCTTTGTTCACGATTTATTTGTCCACGGTATGCAGCTACTGATCGTGCATCCTGTTCACTTTCATATTCGCGGAATTTTTCACCCGCTTGTGGAGCGCCATTCAGACCTAGTACAAGTACAGGAGCTGATGGTCCGACTTCTTTTACTTTCTTACCACGCTCATTAAACATGGCTTTTACTTTACCACTGAATGATCCTGTCACGATGATATCACCTATAGCAAGGTTGCCGGTTTGTACTAATAACTTCGTCACATAACCACGACCCTTATCCAATGAGGCTTCTATAACAGTTCCCACGGCAAGGCGATCAGGATTTGCTTTTAGATCGAGAAGTTCTGCTTCAAGCAGGATCTTTTCAAGTAATTCATCTACATTAAGTCCTGTCTTCGCAGAAATATCAGACGATTGAATTTTACCTCCCCAATCTTCTACCAATAAATTCATCCGTGACAATTCTTCTTTTATCTTTTCAGGATCCGCTCCATTCTTATCAATCTTATTGATCGCAAATATGATCGGAACACCTGCGGCTTGCGCGTGACTGATCGCTTCACGCGTCTGAGGCATGATGCTATCATCCGCAGCAATGATGATGACAGCTATGTCCGTCACTTTGGCACCTCGAGCACGCATGGCCGTAAAGGCTTCGTGACCAGGTGTATCAAGGAATGTAATAGACTTACCTGGTTTTACTTCTACTTCATATGCACCGATGTGCTGGGTAATACCTCCAGCCTCACCACTGACGACATTCGCACTTCGGATATAATCGAGTAGCGAAGTCTTTCCATGGTCGACGTGGCCCATGACAGTTACTATAGGTGGTCTTGGTTTGAGATCGGCGGGATCATCGACTACTTCTTCTTCAAAATAGGTCTGATCTTCAGCGGATACAAATTCAACTTCAAAGCCAAATTCACCTGCAACTAACTCGATAATTTCCGCATCAAGTCGCTGATTGATCGAAACGATGACGCCCAGATTCATACATGTCATGATGACATCTGTGACCTGCTGATTCATGACGCTGGCCAATTCAGAAACAGAAACAAATTCTGTCAACTGCAATTTGGTATCGCTCACTTCCGATGTCAGCAATTCCTGGCGATCGACTTTATCTCTGCGTGATTCTCTTCTTATTTTCTGACGCTTGCTCTTTCCTCCGGAGAGGCGAGCCATTGTAGCGCGTATCTGATCATCGATCTCTTTCTTTGAAACTTCTTTGACATCATCCCGTCCACCCTGACGTACCGGACCTTTGCGCGCACCGGCTCCTGCACCACTTCCTGTTCCTCCACCACCTGATGTTGCACCGGTAGCGCCGCCAGTCTGAGGACGTGCTCTGTTATCCGGACGACTTTCGTATGTGCCACCGCCTACATTCTTACGTTTGCGTTTGCGTTTTTGCTGTGTGCTGTTGTCTGATGAAGCGAGTGGTTTTGATTCCTTGTCTTTCTTTGCTTTAGCAGCCAGTCTTTCTTTTCCTTCTCCTTTTCTTTCTTGATTTTTGAAGAATCAAACTTATCTGTATCGATCTTACCCAGGATAGTTAATCCCTGAAGTTGAGGTGCTTCAGCCTTGATCAGCTCATCCTCTTTCTCTTTTTCTTCAACAGGTTTTACTTCCGGTTTTATTTCTTCTTTGACAGGTTCAGGAACAAGGACTTCTTCAGGTACTTCTTCTTTTGCTTTTGTCTCCGGAGCTTTAGGTGTAAGGTCAATTTTACCTACGACTTTAACTTTCAGTTTTTCTCTTTCAGGTGCTTCCGTTTTCTGAACCGGCTTTTCTACCGGCGGCGCAACAGGAGGTGCAACATGAACTTCCTTTTTAGGCGGCTCAGGCGCAACGGGTGCTATCACATCAGCAGCTTTTACAGGCCGGGCACCGATGACCATGTTATTGGCCTGTTCCTTGATGGCAATATTGCCACCGAATTCCTGAAGAAGCAGGTTGTGCATATCTTCAGAAATCATGCTTGTCGGCTTGGCTTCTACGGCAAATCCTTTCTTCGAAAGGTATTCCACGATAGTGTCCGTACCGACATTTAATTCTTTGGCAACTTTAACAAGTCTTTGCTGCATATTTGGTATTCAGTTCACAATCTCCTTTGCTATCTATTTAATGACAAAGAGATTCAAAATCAACTATCCTCAAATTCGGTTGTAAATATCCGTAAAATTTCATCCACTGTTTCTTCTTCAAGATCAGTCCTGCGCACAAGCTCTTCTTTACTCAATGCAAGTACACTTCTCGCCGTATCAAGACCGATTCCCTTGAGCTCATCGATGATCCATGGCTCGAGCTCATCTGAAAATTCGTCAAGATCCACATCTTCATTATCCGCATCCGAACTATCTCTAAACACATCTATTTCAACTTCGGTCAGCCAACTTGCCAACTTAATGTTTGATCCGCCTTTTCCTATCGCTAATGATACCTGGTCAGGCTTGAGGAATACACTAGCCCGTTTGGTTTCATTATTGATTTCAATGCTTGATACTTTCGCCGGTGTCAATGCACGTTGAATAAAGAGAGACAGATTATTGGTAAAATTGACGATGTCAATATTCTCATTTCTCAATTCCCGTACGATACCATGTATCCTTGATCCCTTCATCCCTACACATGCGCCAACAGGATCGATCCGGTCATCATAGGATTCAACAGCCACTTTGGCTCTTTCTCCCGGAAGACGAACGATCTTTTTGATGGTGATCAGGCCATCCTCAACTTCGGGTACTTCCTGTTCCATCAGTTTCGCGAGGAACATATTATCTGTCCTTGAAATGATGATGACCGGATTATTATTCTTCATTTCCACCTTCTTGATGATGGCACGCACCATGTCCCCTTTTTTGAAATAATCACCGCGGATCATTTCAGTTCTTGGGAGCAGGAGTTCATTGCTGGTCGCATCATCAAGGATGAGTATCTCTCTTTTCAATATCTGTTGTACTTCACCAAGGATGATCTCACCTTCGCGATCTTTATAGCGCTGGAATACTTCATCCTTTTCAAGTTCCATGATCCTGGATACAAGGGTTTGTCTTGCGGCCATGATCGCTCGTCGCCCGAAGTCTTCAAGTGTAAGCTCTTCGTAGCATTCTTCATCTAACTCATAACTATCATCAATGCTCTTCGCTTCTGAATAAGAAACCTGGGCCTGCTCGTCCATCACCTCACCATCGGGTACGATCTTGCGTACTCTCCAGAGTTGAAGGTCACCGTTCGTATTGACGATGATATCAAAGTGGTCGTCGGAGCCATATTTCTTTTTGATGAGTGTACGGAATACATCTTCCATCACCCTGACCATCGTGGGTCTATCTATGTTTTTTCCGGCTTTAAATTCGGAAAACGATTCGATTAGATTCATGATACTGGCATGTGTTTATGAGTTTATGCTGTTTTTTTGTTTATTCGTTTTACCCCCCCCGGAACATCGCCCCGAACCCCCACACCCAACCGCGGGGGGGTAACGGGGGAGTTGTTTCGTTTTTCGTTTTTCGTTTTTCGATTTTCGTACTTCGTTACTTATACTTCGTACTTTCTACTTCTAATTCTCACTTCGATATTCGCTATTCGCTATTCCTTATTCACTTTTTAGGATTCCCGAACTGTATAGTGACATAAGCTTCCTTAATCTCTCCAAACGGTATCTCTTTTGATTCCGGTTTGCTTTTCTTATCCACAGGTTTCAATTCAACGGTGATCGAATCGTGGCCGGTGTTCGTCAGAACGACTTCGACTTTCGATCCGTTCAATAACTCTATGCGAAGGGTCCGGCCAGTATGCTTAAGGTACTGCCTCGTGTATTTCAAGGGTCTGTTCACTCCTGGTGACGAAACCTCCAGGGTATAAATCCCTCCCAGGGTAGGCTCCACATCAAGAATAGACTCCAGTATCCGGCTGATCTGGGTACAAGCATCGAGGCTAACTCCCTCATCTCCATCAACATAGACGGAAATATGCTTAGAAGCCGATATTTCAAGATCCACCAGGTAATACTCCCCGCAGCGGCCCTCTTCGAAGGTCGAACGGATCAGTGGTTCCAGATGATTTAGTGCCGTGGTCTGTGACATAGTGCAATAAAAAAAGGGAACTTATCTGTTCCCTCTACCGATTTTCGCGATGCAAATATAGGTATTTCTTGACAAACCAACAAGCCCGGGTTTGTGGGCGGGTGGTGGAGCCGGTGGGGGGGGGGGTGGGGGTTGTGGGGAGGGGGGGGGGGGGGGGGTGGGGGGGTGGTGGGGGGGGGAGGGAAAAAGGTTTTGGGTGTGGCAGCGAGTTAAGGTATTGGGAAAGGGCTTTAGATTGGGATTTGGTAGAATGCTGGAAGAAAGTGCCCGGGGTTTTGGGCTGTGGGTTTTGGGTTAACATAACCTTCCTATATACCTTATAACTATTGACTAGTCCATTTTCTTAGAACCGTTAACTAATACCAAATAATTCTGGTGGTAGTTGCAGCTTTGATGACTATCATATTCTCTGGAAAATGCAGAATCAAATTTGTGATAATAATTGCTATTTTTAATAAATATGGAAACACCCTTCATTCATTTTATTACCTGCCACCTTTTGATCATTGGTCTTCTACTTCCCTTTTCTATAAAATCACAGCACCTGATATCTCAGGTCGAAGTACAGCGCGGTTACACCACGAGTTGTTTTCAATATATGATCCATGACCCGGCTGAAAATTATTATGTAGGTGTGGAATATGGCACCAATAAAGATAGTGTAATCGTTGGAGATACCTCAGTTGCATCTCACCGTAATGATCCCATTAATAATTTTCTCGGACTATCGGATTTCTATTTTCTAAGGTTTGATAGTCAGCATCAATTGTCAGGGTCATTTGTTATAGATAATGCAGAAATGGTTAGGGATTTTTATAGTGGTGGAGTTCATTCTTTGATCAGCATGACGTTATATGACAGTGAGAGTGAAGACAGCCTCTATCCGATCACACTAGGTGGCATTGAGGAAGTGGAAAGAGAAGGCAATAGAGGTAAAGGTATATTGGTTGTGCTGGATGAAGATATGAATTTGGAAAAAGTCATAATTCCATCCACCGGGGAATTAGGGCAAGTAGCAACGGATGGGGATTTTGCCTACCTCGAGGTCAGAATCCCGAAAGGCTCAGCATATATATTGATCGGAACAGATACTGTTTTTAATCAGCCATATGTAAATTCACCTACATATTTTGATGAGACTGTGGTGTTATGTAAATATAATCTTATCACAGATGAAGTAGTATGGTGGAAAAGAATAGGTGAAAGAGGGGATGAAGAACTAGAGGAGATGGAATTAGATCCTGATAAAAACCTGGTTATACGTGGTATAACATCAAGTATTGATTTCTATTTTGATGACAGCACCTATATAGTTAATACATCTGCCCATAATCCGTTTATAGGGAAATATTCACCAGATGGAAAATGGCTATTAGGAATTTTGAACCCTAACGAAGTCAATGAATATGTTTCTGATATGACTGTTGATCCTGAAGGGAATTTTTACATAGCAAGTGAATATTATGGTCCTATGTATGCCATTGGCGATACCGTACTGTACAATGAATTTATCGATGGCCAGTATCAATATAAAGGCTTGGTTGTTAAATATGACGCTTTTGGGAATTTTGTTTGGGCGCATCAATCGCAGGGAAATTGTAAACGGACTTCTCTATTCTCTATTGCCTGGATGAAAAATCATCAAGTTGTGATCAGCGGATATTTCCTGGAGGGGGATTTACAATTTGGAGGACAAGTCTATCATCAGGAAAATGGCACACATAATGAAAATGGATTTCTCTGGATATTGGATGCAGAAACCGGAGCATATATCCAGCATGTCATGTCACAAGGTGTGCAAGGAAGAAGATTCTACGACATGTATGTAGACCATGACAACATACTCAATATGTACCTTCAATTTGGAGGGACAGATACATTATTCAATGCCATCATTTCAGGACAGACGCAGAATGCAAGCGGATTTCTATTAAAAATCGTACCTGATTTCATTTCTGCGCTTCCAGAATTAAATACCCTTATAGATGGCTTCAATGTGTATCCAAATCCTGCATCTGGAAGCTCGGGTGTAAACATTACGTTCAACGATGCCTCATCATCATCAGCATATTCTTGTGTTGTATATGACCAATGTGGTCAAAAAGTATTTGAAAGCGGAGATATCGAGAACAGTTATGATAAGACATATCACCTCAATACTTCTTCTCTTTTGCCAGGAACATATTGGGTTGTGCTGTACAATAAAAATCAAAAACAAATCAAATTACTTATCCTTGAATAACGTAAAGCCAGTTGTATTTTCTAAGTCTTTTTTTGGAATAAAAATTGTGACTTTAAATAAATGAAAACACCATTCTTACATATTATTTCCTTCCACCTGTTGACCATTGGTCTTTATTTCCCGTTGCTATAAAATCACAGCACTTGCTATCTCAAGTCGAAGTCCAGGGAGGCGCCTTTACCGACTGCTTTCAATATATGGTACACGATCCGGCAGAAAATTATTATGTAGGCGTAAGATATGGCACAAATAGAGACAGTATAATCGTGGGAAATACTTCTGTGCACGCACACCGTAAAGATTCCATGAATAATTTTCTTGGGCTTTCAGACTACTTTTTTTTAAAGTTTAATAAGATGCACGAATTAACAGGGTCATTCGTGATAGATAATGCAGAACAAGTCAGGGATTTTTATAGCGATGGAACACATACATTGATAAGCATGACTTTATATGACAGTGAGAGTGAAGACAGCCTCTATCCGATCACACTAGGGGGCGTTGAGGAAGTGGAAAGAGAAGGCAATAGAGGTAAAGGCATATTGGTTGTACTGGATGAAAATATGAATTTGGAAAAAGTCGTCATTCCATCCACTGGGGAATTAGGTCATGTGGCTGCGGATGGGGATTTTGCGTACTTGGAGCTCAGAATCCCAAAAAAATCGGCATTTATATTGATAGGATCAGATACCGTTTTCAATCAGCCTTATATAAATTTACCTACATATTTTGATGAGACTGTAGTGTTATGTAAATATAATCTTATCACAGATGAAGTAGTATGGTGGAAAAGAATAGGTGAAAGGGGGGATGAAGAACTAGAGGAGATGGAATTAGATCCTGATAAAAACCTGGTGATACGTGGTATAACTTCAAGTATTGATTTCTATTTTGATGACAGCACATATGTAGTTAATACATCTCCTCATAATCCTTTCATAGGGAAATATTCACCAGATGGAAGATGGCTATTAGGAATTTTGAACCCTAACGAAGTCAATGAATATGTTTCTGATATGACCCTTGATCCTGAAGGGAATTTTTACATAGCAAGTGAATATTATGGTCCTGCGTATGCCATTGGCGATACCGTACTGTACAATGAATTTATCGATGGCCAATATCAATATAAAGGGTTAGTTGTCAAATATGACGCAGTTGGGAATTTTGTTTGGGCGCATCAATCGCAGGGAAATTGTCAACAGACTTCTCTATTCTCTATTGCCTGGATGAAAAATCATCAAGTTGTGATCAGCGGATATTTTATTGAAGGTGATTTACAGTTTGGAGAACAAGTCTATCATCAGGAAAATGGAACACATAATGAAAATGGATTTCTCTGGATATTGGATGCAGAAACAGGAGCATATATCCAGCATGTCATGTCACAAGGTGTGCAAGGAAGAACATTCTACGACATGTATGTGGACAAAGACAATATTCTCAATATGTACCTTCAATTTGGAGGAACAGATACATTATTCAATGCGATTATTTCTAGTTACTTGCCTTTTGCAAGTGGATTTTTATTAAAAATTGCGCCTGATTTCATTTCTGCTCTTCCAGAATTAAATAGACTTTTGGATAACTTCAATATTTATCCAAATCCTTGAATCTGGGGATCGGTGTAAACATTACTTTCAATGACGTCTTATCAACATCAGCATATTCATGTGTTGTATATGACCAATGTGGTCAAAAAGTATTAGAAAGAAGAGATATTGAGAATAAGTATGACAACGCATATCACCTCAATACTTCCTCTCTTTTACCGGGACCTTATTGGGTGGTCCTTTATACTAAAAATCATCGTGAGATTGAATTAATTATCATCCAATAAACATTCATTTTCCCTACCGCACAAAACCAAAATTTTCTCTGGAATTCCTTTTAGTTGGCTTAGCGCTGAGAAACTCAACCTTAAATAAATGAAGCTAAAATCTGATAAGATGAGGCCTCGTCGCGAGCAGTTTTCCCTATCTTTGTATTAAATGAATGCTGAATAAGACTTCTTGTTTGCGAAATACTTTCTAAACTACGTAATAGTTTAAACCTTTTAATCAAATTGCGAATATGAACTATCAGGAATATATAGAGATCAGAGCTGATAAGCGATTTGGAAAGCCTTGTATCATTGGTACAAGAATATCTGTTTATGACATATTAAATTGGCTATCCAATGGAATGACCAAGGAGGAGATTCTGGAAGATTTTGAAGAGTTAAATGAACAAATGATAAATGCGTGTCTTGCATTTGCGGCTGATAAGGAGCACAAATTAAGAATAGCCTCTTGAAACTGCCTTGGTCGTTGCTATCACGCATCAAATAGAATTCCCTGAAATAATGTAATTTTTTACTTATCTTTGACGTTAGTAACGTTACACATGCGTAAATGATAAAATCCTTTGGTGATCATGAAGCAGAAAAATTTGGCATGGAAACAGGTCAGGCAAGTTGCCTACATCCATCCAACAGATAGCGAGGAGAAAGCTCAGGATGTTAAACAATGCACAGGACCTAAACGATATTAGAGTTCCCCCGGCAAATCACCTGGAAAAACTTTCAGGAAAACTAATTGGATTTCACAGCATAAGGATCAACCAGCAGTGGAGGATCATTTTTAACTGGAAAGATGGCCATTCCAATAATGTAAAGATTCTGGATTACCACTAAACTGCATAAGCATGACTAAACTGAAAAATATTCATCCTGGTGAAGTGCTCAAAGAAGAGTTTCTTGAACCGCATGGTATAACGGCATATCGGCTGTCTAAGGATACGTTTATTCCACAAACACGCATCAGTGAAATACTCAAAGGTAAAAGAAGGATCACTGCCGACTCAGCATTGCGATTCGCTAAGTATTTTGGCACTTCCGCTAAATTTTGGCTTGGCCTACAGGATGATTACGATTTAGAAGAGGAAGGGATGAATAAGAAAAGTGAGTTAACTGAAATTCAAAAGATTAATACCAACGCAGCATAAAACAGGGTGTCCACACCACTAGTTGAAACTAGTGGGAATTCAATAGAACAAATTAATCCCAGTCCATTAGTTAAAACTATTCGAAATTCAAAAAACGATTTGAATTGCCGCCACTTTTAAGTGGCGGAATAAAAATTTGCTCCTGCAAGTTTCCCATCCAATAACCAACTTCTGATCCACTATCTTTGTTCATACTCTGCTTATGATAAAAGAACTCCTTTCCAAAGCCCTCAACAGAGAGTTTCTCACCGCCGAAGAAGGCCTCCATCTCTTCGAGCATGCGCCAACCTCCTCCCTGATGTATGTCGGGCATCAGCTGCGGAAGGAGATCGTCCCGGGCAATAAAGTCACCTGGATCATCGACCGCAACTCGAACACCACCAATGTCTGCGTCGCCAATTGCAAATTCTGCAACTTTTACCGCAGACCAGGCCATGCAGAGTCTTATGTCACTACTATCGAAGAGTATCGGGTCAAAATCGAAGAAACCTTCAAATTAGGCGGCGAACAGCTCCTGCTTCAGGGAGGTCATCATCCCGATCTCGGACTTTCATTCTATGTCAATCTCTTTCGCCAGTTAAAAAAAGAATATCCGCAACTTAAGCTACATGCCTTAGGCCCACCGGAGATAGCCCATATCTGCCATCTTGAAGAGATGAGTCATGACGCCGTACTTAGAGAACTTCATGCAGCAGGATTAGATTCATTGCCAGGTGCAGGTGCAGAAATTCTCAATGACAGGGTCAGAAGATTAATTTCAAAAGGAAAATGCGGCGCACAGGAATGGCTCGATATCATGCGCGCAGCTCATCGCATCGGACTGACTACTTCAGCCACAATGATGTTCGGTCATATCGAGACATTGATGGAAAGAATGGAACATCTTGTAGATATCCGAAAAGTTCAATCGCAAAAACCAGAAGGTGCTGTTGGCTTCCTTGCGTTTATTCCATGGCCATTTATGGATGACGGCACATTGCTCAAAAAATTAAAACGCGCACGCAATCAATGCACCGCTGATGAATACATCCGTATGATCGCGATCAGTCGCATCATGCTTCCCAATATCAAACACATACAAGCTTCCTGGCTCACCGTCGGAAAACAAACAGCACAAGTCTGTCTTCACTCCGGCGTTGATGATATGGGCAGCATCATGATCGAAGAAAATGTCGTCTCCGCCGCCGGTGCTCCATTCCGTTTTACAGCAGATGGCATCCAACAAGCAATTCGTGATGCAGGATACACACCACAACTGAGAGACCAGCAATATCGTGAGCGAGCTGTTCCTGAAAATATACAGCAACAAGTGCTCAATCAGGCCACAATGATCATTGATTGATGGATCTGCACAGAGAAGAATTTAAAAAAGTACAGGAGGCATCACACTGGATCAAGAGCAGCATGCCCTTTATTCCAAAAGCTTCCATCATCCTGGGCACAGGCATGAGCAGTTGGCTCGATGAATTAAATATCATTGAAGAGTTTAAGATCAAGGATGTCCCGCACATGGTGCCACCTACTGTTGAGACACATCAGGGACGGATTTGTTTTACTATGATCAATGAAGTACCGACGATCATCCTTGCTGGACGATTACATTATTACGAAGGACACCCGATGAGTGTTGTCGTCAGACCTGTGCGTATTCTGTACACTTTAGGTGCACGTCATCTTTTATTGACGAATGCATCGGGTGGATTAAATCCAGAATTTGAATCAGGCGATATTGTCGCGATACGTGATCACATCAATCTTGTCACCGAACATCCATTGCGCGGACCTAATGATGATCGATGGGGCCCAAGATTTCCGGATATGAAATATGCATACGATCCTGATTGGTTAGCCTACGCAAAAGAAAAAGGTGAATCATTAGGAATCAATATTAAATCCGGAGTATACGCCGGTCTACCAGGCCCAAGTTTAGAGACACCTGCAGAATATCAATACCTGTATCGTATCGGCGCAGATCTAGTCGGTATGTCCACAGTGCCGGAAGTGATCACCGCACGACATTTAGGTATGAAAGTATTAGCACTTTCGATTGTCACAAATGTTTGTTATCCGCCTGAAAGAATAAAAGTGACTACAGTAGAAGATGTGATTGGCATGGTGGAGAAGAAGGCTATTGCTGTTGGCAATCTCATTCAAGAGGTTGTGAGTTATATTAAATAATGAGGCTCGCCATAGACATTGATTAAAAAAAGAGGACGCAGACGGTTACTGAGCTGTGGCACATGGATGAGTAGAGCAGGTCGAAGTATTTATTAAGAAAAATTAAGATTTATTAGGATTTGACTTCCATTTTCAATAAAAAAAATTGTGACTACGGTTGGCGTAGTATTTACTATGTCCGAGTGTCAGCAAAACTCTGTTTTGCGAAAAATTCATTTAGTAATGTTTCAAGTGCAATACACGCAAAACAGAGTTTTGCTGACGCGCAAGCGTAAGCACAGCTTACGCTTAACAATTTATATTTTTTAATGCAAGCTTCGCTAGCATTAAAAAAACATTTCAGCTTTTCCGCCTATTCTGCCTCTTCCGCCTCTTCTGCCCCTTTTTTTTTAATCCGTATATATCACCTTGTGCCAAAACCTAAATCCAACCCTCGCCTCAAATACTACATTGGTCAATTTAGTCTCAGGCAATATAACTGGTGATCCATCTTCATAATTATATCCAGTATCCTGCGGAGGAATAAACATTTGTTCAGACAAATCAGGAGAAACACCCAATTCAACGACTACACTTACCAATTCACTCAATGGCAATTCTATTCCACCATTGACATCCACTCCATACGTGATTTTATTTTGGGCTCCTGTAAGTCCTGCAAACAGATATCCGAATTTTGCTTTGACATTATAATCTCCGCGCAGACCAAAGCCATAAGAGAAATGTTTCGCTCCGAATTCCCGACGTTGCTTTACACCGATACTTAAAGACAGATTATGAAACTCCATGGCATATGAACTACCCGGATGCTCGATATTGTCCGTATCATAGTATCGCTGCACATTGACCGCACTTCCTTTGACATGATATCCAAGTCGGGCATACAACGAATTCGGACTAATCTCGCTGGAAGATTCCAGGAAAACAAGCGCATGATAGCGAAGGAATGGTTCTTTCGAAAATCCATTCAATTTCTGATTACTCAGTGAAGGTCCGGCCATGAAGCCAAACACGCTACCCTGCCCTACGACCGATGAAACAATCGCCATGCCTGCGAGGATGATCAGGACCAGTATTTTAATTTTCGTATTCATCGCACCACGAGCTTTTGACCGATTGATAATGTATCAACGGATAAGTTATTCATTTTTTTGAGTTCTTCCACCGACATTCCGTATGATCTTGCTATCCCATACAGCGTATCTCCTTTCGAAACTGTATGTGCAGGAATCAATTCTACCGGTTTTGGTGAAGTTATCACCACTGTATCCATTTTAGATTGCAGTACAGGTGATGCCACAGGAGTAGTAACAGGTTTAGCCACGGGAGTAGTAACAGGTTTAGTTGTTTTTACAACATTCGCAGGATGTGATGTTGTAACAGCAACATCTGAATTTTTCTTAACCACAGGGACTGCATAAGGATCAACTAATTTAAGTGCAGTTTTAATTTTTCCTTTCAATAAAATTTTTTGATTCGCCATAGGCGTTTCGTTACTCGCCAGACCATTACGTTTTTGTAAAGCACTCAATTTGATTCCATATTGTTGTGAAACAGACACCAGGTTCTCGTCTGCTTTGAGCGTATGATATTTCTGATGGCCTTTGTATTGATTTCGTTTAGGCTGAAGATATACGCGGCTACCAGGAGTGAGAAGTTGCTCTTCATCCCGGATATCATCATTATACTTTACGATCTGTTTTGCTCTGAGATCAACCTGGGCGGCTAAGGAATTGGGGCTATCTGCTTTACCTGCAATGATATATTTGATGTCATTGTAATATCGGACCGGACGATAAGATTTTAAATCTTTTGTACCGACTATTGAACCACCATCATATGTTTCAGTATCCAATTCAGCCAGGTCATATTTTTCAATAATATCAATCAGGCGGTCAGCATATTTCGGATCAGTAGCATATCCTGCCTTTGATAATCCTTTTGCCCATGCTTTATAATCCGTTGGTTTGAGATCAAATAAGAAACCATAACGGTTTGCTTTCGCAGGGTCCGTCAGAAAATCGGAGTGCGCGACGTGCGAATCGTAGACAGACGAAAATTCCCTGAAACAGGATTTTACCAGCTTTCCATCTTCATAGTCATCATCTTCTTTTTTTAAAACATTTGCCATTCCAGTCACTTCCGCATTTGATGCCAAAATGATTGTTGGCTTTGCAGGCGAGATCACTTTTTCCGCAGCTGGATTCCAGAATACCCTGGGCCAATTTAATGCTCGCAGGAATACCTGTACGGGACATTTCCTCTATAGCAATGCTCTTATAGAGGTTGATGTAACCTGAATAATCCTGACAAAAGCTTAACCGGCAGATGATAAACAGTCCACCCACCAATATCCATTTTTGAATCATTTGGCCAAATTGTAATGTTGATCGAACATATTATACCTTAGTTTAATATCAAATTTCGAGCCAGATTTTGCTTTCAGCAATCATTTTGAACCCGAAAACTGATGTCAAAGTCCCATATATGCGACTGAAATCACAGTGTGGCACACTTAGGTGTGCCACACCTAAGTGTGCCACACTGTCTCAAGGTGCTGTCTTTCAGTTTATTACCATACTTATGCACAATTATTTTTGATTCCGGTTTTTTACACTTTTTTCTCAACCAATAATTACCCTAACTTGCCAGACTTAACGCAATACAGATCCCTCCTTATTCTGCGTTTACATCGTTAACCATCAAATTTCTTGCAAATGAACCTCATTGAACTCCTTCAGGGTCACCTGGACCAAAATCTCATCGGACAGCTTACTAATCACATTGGTGCCGATTCACCCGCGCAAACCGAGGCCGCAGCTTCAGGAATTATCTCCACACTGATGGCCCAATTGTCCAAAAATGCGGCAACGCCTGAAGGTGCAAACTCGCTTGTCAATGCTCTGGATCGGGATCACGATGGGAGTATATTAAATGACATATCAGGATACCTGATGGGCGATAAACAAACTGATAATACAAGCACATTGGATGGTGCCGGAATACTTGGTCATATACTCGGAGGCAATCAATCCAATGTAGCCGACATGCTTGGAAAAATGACCGGATTGGATCAATCCCAGATAGGAAAACTTATGATCTCGCTTGCGCCTATGGTCCTGGCTGCAATCGGTAAAACAAAAAATCAGCAGGGCCTTGACAGCACCAACATCGGTGACTTATTATCGGGTACTGTCAAATCACAAGTGAACGAACACCAGGAAATGGATCTCCTGCACAGATTTCTTGATGCTGATGGCGACGGCAGTGTCATGGATGATCTGGCTAACATCGGAATGAAATTATTCTCACGTAAATAATGCAAAGACGATTTAATTTTTCTATTCGGGCAATCTGTATTGCATTTTTGTTTTCTGTTATCACGTTGACATCATATAGCTGTAAGTCAAATCAGAAATCCGGTGATGACGAAGGATTGACAGGCAATCCTGCAATTGATCAGTTGTCGGATTCTATAAAATCAACGCCACGGAATCCAGAGTTGTATCTAAAAAGAGCCCAGATATTCTATGATAATCAGGCGTATGATCAGGCGATAGCCGATCTGGCCCATGTGATGAAACTTGACTCCACTAATTTAAGAGCTCATCACTTACTGGCTGATGTCTACCTGGATCACTTACAATCTTCACTTGCATTACAAACACTGGAGAGAGCGGCCAAATTATATCCGGACAGCATCCACACAAAACTGAAGCTCACCGAATTTCAGTTGATCCTCAAGCAATATGGTGCGGCTATGAATACATTGGCAGATATCATGAAAATTCACCCCGGCGATCCGGAAGCTCTTTTCATGTTAGGCATGGTGTATCGTGATCAGGGTAAAACCGAACAAGCCATTGGTGCTTTTCAATCCGCGGTTGAACGCAATCCCGAAAATGCTGAAGCCTGGGTCATCCTCGGCGATTTGATGGATCGCACACATAACCCCCTGGCTATTCAATATTTTGACAATGCCATTCGTGTTGCTCCGAAAAATGTAGCTGCATGGCACGCTAAAGCTTATTTTCTGCAGAACAATAATAAAATACCTGAAGCGCTTGAGATATACAGACACATTCATACCATCGATCCACAGTATTCTGATGCTTATCTCAATGCTGCTATTTTGCTGATGTATCACGACAGCCTTGATGCAGCAGGAAAAGAATTGGATATTCTTCAAAATATCGACCCCACAAACGCAGCCACATGGTTCTATAAAGGAAAGCTCCATCAACTACGCGGCGAAAAAGATCAGGCAAAAACTGCATACGAACAAGCGCTGAAACTGGATGACAAATATGAACAAGCAAGAGATGCACTGCAGGAATTAAAAGAATGAAACAATTTTCGATTTTGGATTTTCGATTTTGGATTTAACTTTAAAACCATTTGAACAAGATCACAAGATCACAATCTCAAATCTTAAATCTTAAATCTTAAATCTCTTATCATGGCTGTTCTTAAAGTAATCGAACTATTATGCGATTCTTCCAAAAGCTGGGAGGACGCAACTGCAAAAGGTGTTGCTAAAGCATCTAAGACATTGAAAGGACTCAAATCCGCTTATGTACAAAATCAAAGCGTCGTCATCAATAACGGCAAGGTCACCGCTTACAGAGTGAATCTGAAGGTGAGCTTTGAGATTATTTAGCGCAAAGAAAATTTGGTTGTAGAGACGTGATTAATCGTGTCTCTACAATCATGTTTTCTTTGTAACTACGCTTAGCTCCACAAATGCTCTCTATAGTGATCAATTTTCCCACCATCGGTGGAATAATATTCGCCCATGGCATCTGCTGTCATGCAGCTATGCACAGGCAGCCATAGTGAAAGGTCTCCGGGATTGCACAGATGAAATGTTCGTTCAGTGCATTGAACTACGCCGTGTTCCTGGGAGAGTGATGAAATGTAGGGTCCTCCTGCAGTCTCCGATGTAACCCAACTTTTACCATCAGGTTTTACCCACCGCCCAAAACATTTTTGTCCATCTTTTAGGGTGAGAAAATCCTTTGCAAAATGAATACCTCCACCATAGATGATCCATTGCAATCGATCCGGATGAACAGCCACTACAGGACAAGCCATGGCAACTGCAATATCATCCAGATGACATGAGCCTATTTCCTCCTGCTGAAGATCATAGAAAACAAAATTGCCGGGACGGAATTCATCTATCGGCCCAAACGATGACAACATGGAAGCTGCAGGAGTATCACCCAAAGAAATTTTTAATGCAGGAAATGCAGATTTATATCTCTTCTGTATTTCTTTCATCTTATCGACGGCATTCTCGTGTGTTCGCTCAACTTGCGTCACCGATTTACTCTGATAACTGTGACCGGCATGCCCTAAAAGTCCGATGAGGTTAAGCAAGGGATAAGATTTAATTCGTTCGATAATATCATCGATGAGCATGGTATCTTCCGGACGTATCCCTGTACGGTGTGTCCCGACATCTATTTCTATCCAGATAGAAACACTGTCTTTTAATTCTTTGCCCAGGATATCAATTGTATCTGGATCCACCACCACTAACCCAAGTTTTACTTTCTGGGAAAGCCCTTTTATCTCTTCCATCTGCCTTATGTTGACCGGAAAAGCGATAGTAATGTCATCCCATCCATTCACTGCGAAGAAAGTGGCCATGCCGACAGAAGAAACTGTGATCTTTTCTATTCCTTCATCCCTGAACCAGGAACCAATGATATGTGACTGATGAGTCTTGAAGTGAGGCCTTAACTCAAATCTATTTGTTGCTGCTTTTTCAATCATGCTGTGAATGTTCTTTTTACAGCGTTGAGGATCGAGGAGAAGGGAAGGCTTGACGATTTGTTTGAAATTCATACCGGAAAATTAATACTCTAAAATGGCATAGCCTTTGCCTTTGCTTCAGGTTATCGCATGTGAGTGCAAAACTTGTACTTTAACAGGCCTTTATTCTAAATGATGAACCAACCATACCAGCGGCACAGTTTTCTTTACAGATGGGTAATATTATCCTTTCATTCAATCTAAGTCATAGATGCTAGGGGCGTTGAGAAAATACAACTGGTTATTTCCCGTATTGATCCTCTTTTCATTGGCCTTGGGAACGATTGGCTTTTACCAGTATGCCATTCTGCATGGGACAACTCCTGATGTGTTGTCCAGCTTATACCTGAGCCTGCAATTATTCGTATTGAATTCAGGAGGTGTCGATGATCCTTTACCCCTGATCCTTGAAATAACCAGATTCCTCGCACCTGCCGTCACTGCCAGCGGGATTTTCTTTGTGATCTGGGAACCTTTTTATCAGAATTACCTGCTATTTAAAATCCGTTTCTGGAAAAATCATATTGTAGTCTGTGGACTGAGTAAAAAAGCAGAATTACTGATCCTGAATTTTTTAGAGCAAGAGAAAGAAAAATTTCAGGTCATCCTTATTGAACCCAATGCTGAGCATAGCGGCATCAGTCATCTGAAAAAAAAAAGGAGTGATCATTCTACAGGGCAATGCCACTGATGAAGAAATGCTACTCAAAGCGAATATCCTGTCGGCAAAATACCTTCTGGCCCTCACCAATGATGAAAAAACAAATATTTTAATTGCCCAAAAAGCAACCGATATATACAATCAATTTCCGGAGCAGGCAATGAAATATGATATTCTCCAGGTCATCGTGCATATTGATGATTTCTATACGATGAATATTTTTAAAGAATTTCATGAAAAGCCAATTCCCGGAGATGATCTTAAACGAAAAGGCGTGATTAAAATTGATTACCATGTTTTTTCTATTTATCAGCTCGCGGCTACTTTTATGATCGATACATTCAGTCCTGATAAATATGTCAGCCTGGCAAACGATGAAGATCCTCCGGCCCATCTTTTGATTCTGGGTGATAATTTAGCCGCCCAGTATCTTATACTTGAAGCTGCAGAAATGTATCATTTTGCAAACCTTCAGAAAACAAGAATTACGGTTGTAGCTGATGACAAAAGTCAGATTGAAGGGAAAATAAAATCACTTTATCCGTTCCTTGATAAAACAGTCGATATTCGATATGAATATACACGTGATTTTTTCGGTGATCCCTGTCCTGTTCCATTAGATGATATTTCACTATGTTTTGTAGCCCTTGATGAGGATGGTAAAAGTGTATATTATTCACGTAAACTCCGTCAACAATTGTTTATCCAGGGAAATACAATAAAAGAAAAAAGCATCAATTCCTTTAATCGCTATAAAAGTTTCAGACTTTCACCACCGCCTATTAAAATCCTTCTACCCAGGACCACCGCACTCGTCAACATTTTTGACGACCTCTCTGCCGAACTGAATGGATTGAACATCGAACTGTTTAACATGGATGATGTCATCTGCAACAAAAAAACAATAGTCGACAACCGCAGGGAAGAAGATTTTATAGCCAAGCACATCCATTATGAATGGGCCAAACACCAGGCTGCAAAAAATAAGATACCTGTTGGTTCTATGCAGGCCGAATGGGATAAGCTGAAGGATGCCCAAAAGGATTCCAATCGCCTACCTGCCAGACATCTCCATATCAAGTTAAGATTTGTAAAAGCTGAACTCAGCGATATCGAATCTGGCGAAGAATTAAATTTTGATGATATAGAAGAACAATTGTGGGATAAAATAGCCAGGATGGAACATAACCGATGGAATGCAGAAAAGAGCATCAATGGTTTTGTCCTTATCGATAAAGTCAATGACAGGAACCTTGGCGTATTCCTGAAGGACAACCTTAAATGCCATTGGGACCTTTTGCCATTTGATAACCTTGATCATGAAACACAGGAGTACGATAAATACACCTTCAAGATGGCACCCATAATCGCTCAGTTGAATCATAAAAAAATTCTCCGGAAGCGGACTGATGATTAATAGGACAAAGCTATTTATCAATTGAATATGTATATCTCTTTTTATGATAGATGCTTACTATCACAGAGGCCCCGGTATAATTACCTTTTTAAACATATCATAAACCAAAGTCAATCCGTAGCTTATTGGTGCGGATTGAAGTCTGAGATGACAATTTCCATTTTTAATAAAAAAACAACCGTGAAGCCTGATACACAATACCATACACTAAGTGATAGCTACCGCTTATACTGGAAATTGAAATTTTTCGTTACTTTAACCGGATATTTCCCCCCTCAATTCAAGGGATTATCCTTCGGCAAGTAGATTTCAGGAAGTAAGAAAACGGTCCACGGTATTCATTATGTCAACGCAAAAGATATTTTTTAGCTATTCGAGGTTTGATTCCAACTTTGCACTTAAGCTCGCAAAGGATCTTCGTGAGGCCGGCGCTGATATCTGGATTGACCAGCTCGACATCCCTGCAGGAAATCATTGGGATTCTGCAGTCGAAGGAGCCCTCAGCAGTGCGTCTTGCGTCTTAGTCATCTTATCTCCTTCTTCCACTGCCTCAACCAATGTGATGGATGAAGTCTCTTTTGCGCTTGAGTCAGGAAAAAAAATAATCCCCGTACTTCTTGATGATTGCCTTGCACCCTTCAGACTGCGACGATTGCAGCGAATTGATTTTACATCCGATTATGGGGCAGGATTTAATCAATTAGTTCAGGCGCTCAATCTGGCTTCCACCACAGCTCCGAAAAATGATGGCAACGTACAGGGATCCTCGCAAAATGCGGACACAGAATCTTCCGTCACCGGTGCCACAGAAAATACGAAGTGGGAAACAAATCTATGGGAAGAAGCCTGCAGGATAAATACTATTGAATCCTATAAAAACTATCTCAACCAGTCCATTAAAGGCGAATTCAAATCAGAAGCCAGACTTTTTCTGAAACAATTGGAATTGCAGCAGAAAGAGGATGAAGTAGAAGGACTGTTATGGCAAAAAGCAAAATCAGAAAATTCAAAGAAGATTTATCAGCATTATCTTGAAGAATATCCCCAGGGTAATTTTGAAACATTAGCAATAGCGGCAATCGCTGATATCGAACGTGCAGAAAAGGCAGAACTGGCCAGGGTAAAAGAGCTTGAACAAAAACAAGAAAGAGAAAGATTGGCCCGTGAAAAGCAGGAAGCTGAAGCTAAGCTGAAAGAACAAAAAGAGAAAGAAGCCAAAGAAAAACTTGAGCGTGAACTAAAGTTAAAAGAAGAAAAAGAGAAAGAAGCCAAAGAAAAACTTGAGCGTGAACAAAAGATAAAAGAAGAAAAAGAAAAGGCAGCCATTATAGCGGCTAAAGAACGGGAGGAGAAAGAACAGGCAAAACAACAGGAAAAAGAAAAGGCTGCAAAAGAAAAGGCAGAAAGAGAACTTCTGAAACAGCAGGAAAAAGAAAAGGCTGCTTTGCTAAAACAGCAGGAAAGAGAAAAAGCCCTGAAGGAAAATCCTGGTGCGCCACCTTCGGGAAGTGGTGGAAATAAAAAAATATTTATTGGTGTGGGAGCTGTTGTGCTTTTACTTGTTGTTTTCGGAATTTTCAAATTGAGCTCCGGCAATGGTGATGAGAAAGCCTGGAATGAAGCTTTAGCAAAAAATGACAGTACATCATTTGCTACTTATCAGGCTAAATATCCGGACAGTAAATATTATGCATTAGCAAAATCTAAACTTGAGGTCATCACAAGGGCTAGCCAGGAAAAAAGAGATAGCCTGAATGCAAGCCTGGTCGTGTCTTCTGATCCTAAAGTTCAAACTCCTCCGATGGAGAAAACCGATACGGTCAAAGTCACGACACCTGTTAAAGCGAAGACTAAGCCTGAACCAGCTCCGAAGCAAAAGCAGAAACTAGTCCTTGGACAAAAATATCATGGAGGAATAATCATTACGATCAATTCTGCAGGTGACCACGGCCTGATCGCCTCTGTCCTTGAAGAAGGAGCTCTCAACTGGGAAACAGCTAACAAGGTCTGTGCAGCCTATACGACGGGAGCCTTCAATGATTGGCGCTTACCTAATAAGGTAGAATTGAGCATGATGTATCTGAGCCGTCAATATCTGGGCTCTTATATCAAAGGTCCATATTGGAGTTCAACGGAAGAAAACCGGAACAATGCCTGGACTCAAAATTTCACCAATGGTTATCAAACCAAGAGTAACAAGTCATCGAAGAACGCTGTACGTGCCGTACAATCCTTTTAGAATATAAAACACACCCTGTTAAGGTAGATTGTATCTACGTTTGTGCGTCAGCAAATTTCAGGTTTACGAAATGAAATAATCTCGAATTATTCGACATACTTAGTTTGAGACGCGATGGTTCGACCTGCTTAACTCAACCTTTTGCTACAGCTCACCAACCGTAAATCGACGTCTCTACGACCATTCAAATTGCGATCCAAAGTCTCAGGACACTTCTCTCACTTCTCTCACTTCTCTCACTTCTCTCACTTCTTAAATCGCTCCTCTTCTCACGGCTTTTGAAGCCCGGCTAATACCCTTGTTGACGGCCTTTGCGCCTTTATTGATACCCCTGTTCACGGTCTTTGCACCTTTATTGACCACCTTATCTGCAAATTTTGCGCCTCTTCTTGCGGCTCTGTTTGCCGGTGCCTCAACTTTGGCGATAGCATCGTCAGCAAGTTCATTTGCTGCTTTCTTTGCTGTATTTCCTGTGTCTTTTACAGCAGATTTTAGATTATCTGCCACTTTACCTGCAGCTTCTTTAGTGGATTTTACCACCTTCTTTACAGCTTTCTTTACTTCTTTGTCCGGAGTTTTTGCCATTTCTATTATTTATTTGATTTTGAATTCATATGTTGTCCCAACAAATATAAGGGTTTCTTAATATGTTGATCCGATTCCTTTACTTAACTTTAAAGATGACCCGATCAATAAAAATATCATCCTCCATTATTTGCTTCCTTCTGATTCAGTTATTCATAAGTGTCAAGTCAATAGCTCAAACACTTCATGTTGGTACAGGCTATCCCTTTGAAACATTGACAGAAGCTGCGGCTATAGCTGTTCCGGGTGATACGATCCTGGTTCATGAGGGGACATATGCTGGTGGGATTTTTATTGCTGATCTAAAGGGAACCTCTTCTGCATGGATATCAATTTTTGCAGCAGAGAGTGAGATCGTGATTTTTAGCGGCGGAACAAATGCATGGCAATTCACAGATGCTGCATATCTCAATATCCGAAATATCATCTTTGAACATCAGACAGGTAATGGAGTGAATTTCGACGATGGGGGTACATACATCACACCTGCTCATCATATAAAATTTGAAAATTGCATCTTTAGAAATATAAATGCTACCGGCAATAATGATCTGTTGAAGTTGTCAGGGCTTGATAGTTTTGAAATACGGCATTGCATTTTTCTTAATGGGGCTGAGGGCGGTAGCGGGATTGACATGGTAGGTTGTCATGATGGATTGATCATGAACAACCATTTCGAAGATCTGGGTTCGAATTCGATACAGGCTAAAGGAGGCTCACGGAATATTCGCATTGAAGCTAATTTATTCAAACATGGTGGAGATCGTGCTTTGAATCTTGGTGGATCAACCGACCTCTCCTATTTCAGACCGATTGATGCACCGTATGAAGCTGCAGACCTTAAAGTGTATTCAAATATTTTTATCGGCTCCCAAGCTCCGATTGCATTTGTAGGATGTATCAATTCAGAAGCAGTGAATAATACGATCTATCTTCCATCGAAATGGGTGTTACGTATTTTGCAGGAAACAGTAGATCCTGATCGCTTTCCACCTTGCGGAAATAATACGTTCAGAAATAATATTGTGTATCTCGATGACCAGGTAGTAGTGGAATGTAATATTGGTCCCAATACGGCACCAGAAACATTTACATTTTCAAACAATATGTGGTTTCATGCTCAACTTCCCGGATGGCAAGGTCCTGTATTGCCTGTCGTTGATCATAACAATAAAATAGGTGAGGATCCATTTTTTGTAAATGCTGCAGAAGAGAACTTTTCATTAATGGCCGAAAGTCATGCCAGAGGAGGTGCTTTATCAGTCAATGAACCTGAGTATGATTATGCTGGCATTCCATTTCTCGGACCAAGGTCTATAGGGGCATTCCAGGGTGGGATAGCAACAGGTATTGAAAATGAAATAGTTGATATCAATGAGAAAATTAATATTTGGCCCAATCCAACCAACGGGGAAGTCCATATGGAATTTTCTGATCTAATAAATGTGCCACTTAACATAAGTGTAATTGATGCGATGGGAAGGATCTCAAGGAAAATTAAATTACCGGCTGGTTGCACATCCTTTTTGTTAGACATGAGCAGGATGAGTAAAGGAAAATATATTTTATACTTCACAGGTGAAAATATCAGTTTGATAAAAAATATTTTGCTTCAATAATCTTGTACCCATTTCATTCATTTCTTCAAAAGCTGATATCTTTTTGTTATCCATATCATAACAGGTTAAAGCACCTCAAATGACTTCTTATCTTTGATTTACGCCAGGTCGTGTAGCCTATATGAAACTTTCCCATCTTCTTTTTTTCATTCTTATTATCAAACTTACTCCCGGCTTCACACAACAGCCTAATTTGAACGCTTACGTCAATTACGATTTCATCCCGGGCGAAAAGATAATTTTTGAGGATGATTTTCGAAATAAGAAAGAAAGTGAATTCCCTGCAGAGTGGAGCTTGAAATCCGGAAAAGGTGTTGTGCAGTTGATTGACAATGTACCTGCGTTTCTGTTGACGGATGGTCATTATGCTAAAGTCATTCCTTCGATAAAAAATGATTTCGTTCTCACCGATTCATTTACGATCGAATTTGATTTTGATATCAGGGATGGTGCATATACACCTGCAGTTTTTTTTCCTAATAAAGATGGCTCAGAAAGATTAATTCTGTGGGGCCCGGATATTCAGACCGGTTATTTTACAAATCAACTCTCCGGAAAATATCCTGAGGCTGCTGATAAATTCTATAACAAATGGCATCATGCTGCCCTGGCGTATCTGAATGGACAAATCAAATGTTACATCGACCAGTATCTCGTCCTGACCATACCCAAATGCGGATTCCAACCAACGAAAATTCTATTCGGTGGTTTAGCTTCTCCTGAAATACCTCTCGCTTTCACGAATGTCAAAATCGCAACAGGTGGTGGGAACAACATGGCTGATAAAATCCTGGCTGATGGAAAATGGATGACCCATGGAATTACATTTGATGATAACACTTCCAACATCAAACCTGAAAGCATGGGTGTGATGAATGCAATAGTTAAAGTCATGAAGGAAAATCCTCAGCTCAACTTTCAGGTTTGTTGCTACACAGAAAGCGAGGGTGATGAAAGTGCAAATATGAAACTTTCTGATCAGCGTGCCAGGGCCGTGAAAATGCAATTCGTAGCTATGGGTATTGATGCCTCCAGATTGTTAGCTAAAGGATACGGAGCTAAGTATCCGATCGATAGCAGCTCAACTTCTGAGGGGAGAGCGAATAACAATAGAATAGAGCTGAAGTTGGTGAAGTGATGTGAGATGTGAGATGTGAGACTTGACATTCAAAATTAATCTCTCAGTTTTTGTGTAATATTTTTATTCCAAAATTTTAGGTCTGGATCAACAATAAAACTCTGAGGTCTGCCTTGTTGTTAGACTCATGCTCCCCGTTGATCATTCTGTTATCTTTATAGTATGTGGTGGCAATATCTCTTAGTATTCCTTTGTACAATCCTGTTTGATATTGTTCCTCTTCCCCTGCCGCCTGCTTTCACGGCGATCATTTTTTTACAAATCACGTTTGATCTTAACATTTGGGCAGCGATCGTTATCGGCGTAGGAGGTTCGATCATCGGCCGATATATTCTGACACTTTATATACCCAAAGTTTCCGGAAAGATTTTTACAAGATCAAAAAATGAAGATGTCCAGTATCTCGGGAAAAAAATGAAACAAAAAGGCTGGAAGGGCCAGCTTTTTATTTTGCTATACTCCTTAATGCCATTGCCAACAACTCCCCTATTTATTGCCGGGGGAATGGCGAAACTGGGTCCGCTCTTCCTGATTCCTCCATTTATCATCGGAAAATTTATAAGTGATACGGCCGCTGTCTTTCTCGGCAAGTATGTCGCGGAAAATACCGGGGGTATCCTTCATGGCATCGTTTCCTGGAAATCGATTTCAGGACTGTTACTAGGACTGGCGATGATCTTCGCTCTCCTTTTTATAGACTGGAAGTCGCTTTTTATGGATAAGAAGCTGAAAATCAGGTTTAACATCTGGAGATAAGAAAAGGCAGAAAAGGCAGAAAAGGCGGAAAGGGCGGAAAGGGCGGAATAGGCCAAACCTAAGATTTTGACAACTCCCGGGGCAAGCCACTATCACTAAATAGGGAGTACCGATTTCTTAGAATTTTACTCTTTGTATTCTGTCTTACTGTCCTAATTTATTACAGTCTTACATCAGTTTGATTCAACAAAAATAAAGATCACTTTTATTAAATTTTAACTTGTTAAATTGATGATAAATATCTTTAATATGTATATTTACCAAAACACATTACTTTATTTTACAATATTAATACCTCATGTCTATCTCCACGAATGCTCCGGACAAGGGAAAAGAATTTCTCTCCCAATTAAAACTTTATAGTGATTATCTCAAATGGGATTCTCTGCTCAATCGATATGAAACATGGGAAGAAGCATGTGATAAAGTGCTGAATACCCATCGCATGAGATACGGTTCTATTGTTGATCCCCTACTCGATGAAGTTGCAGAATCCTATTATCATAAAGAGTTTTTGTCCTCTCAGCGAAATCTTCAGTTCAGAGAGGAACAGATATTGAAAAACAACGCGAAGATTTACAATTGCTGCACGACCTATGCATATGCGCCGGACGTGTTCAACAAAGGATTCTTTGTTCTCCTTTCAGGCACAGGCTTAGGTGTTTCACTTAAAAAGAAATTTGTCAGTCAACTTCCGCTTCTGTATAAAAGAAGCCACAAGGTCAAATCGTTTACCATCCCCGATTCTATTGAAGGATGGTCAGAAGCCATTAAGGTATTGATTAGTTCATATTGCCATCACCCTTCCCTGTACAATGAATATTTCAGAAACCAGATCAAATTTGATTATTCAGAGATCAGGCCGATGGGTGCAGCAATCTCGGGAGGATTTAAAGCTCCCGGACCTGATGGATTAAAGCAGTCCATCGAACGGATCGAAATGTTGCTTGATCAATATATCGGAGAAACCGAAAGTGCTCCATTCAAATCCATTATTGCCTACGATGTATTCATGCAGATATCTGATGCCGTTCTGTCGGGTGGTGTCAGAAGGAGTGCCATGAATATCATCATGGATCCTGATGATGACGAGCTGATCCGCGCCAAAACAGGTCACTGGCGTCAGACGCATCCATGGAGAGCCAGAAGCAATAACTCTGTTGGATTACTCCGCCACACTTTCAGCTATGATGAATTCAATGACCTTGTATCCATCAACGAAGGAGACAATGATCTTGGATTTGTATTTATGTCGCATGAAGATGAAATGTTCAATCCATGTTTTGAGATCGGATTTAATTTTTATGACCAAATAAAAAATAAACAGGAAGCTGTATTTCAGTTTTGCAACCTGAATGAATTAAATGCTTCCGCTTGTGTCAACAAGCATGGCAAATTCAGTGAAGACAAGTTTTATGAATTGTGCAGAAAATCTGCTATCCTGGGCACTCTTCAGGCCGGATATACTTCCTTCCCTTATCTCGGCAAACAAACTGAAGCTGTTGTTGCCGGTGAAGCATTGCTAGGTATTTCCATTACCGGTTGGATGACACGTCCCGAACTATTTGATGAAGAAATTCTGAAGAAAGGCGCAGAAATCGTCAAACAAACTAATAAACAAGTTGCACTTATCATTGGCATTCGTCCGGCAGCAAGGACGACTACGGTGAAACCATCAGGTAATGCTTCCGTCATTTTAAAAACAGCTTCAGGTATTCATCCTGAACACAGCAAACGATATTTCAGGATCATGCAGTTGAATAAGGAAAGTGAGACTGCAAAATATATGCAAGTCCATTACCCTGAAATGCTTGAAGAATCACTATGGTCCAACACCCAATCAGACTGGGTCGTGTACGTCCCTTGTGAAAACCATGATAACGTCATCATCAAAGATGACATGCAGGGCGTCAAACATTTGAAGCTGATCGAACTGGTACAAAATTCATGGATAAAATATGGCAAGAACGAAGAAAACTGCTATAACAAACTGACCAATCATAATGTCAGCAATACAGTCATCATTGATGACAAGAAAGAAGTGGTCGACTATATTTTTGGGCACCAGGACAATTTTTCGGCCGTCTCCTTTATTTCCAGATTTGGCGACAAAGATTATGCACAGGCACCTTTTACATCAGTACTGAATACGGAAGAACTCGTGCATAAATATGGTGATGCTGCGATCTTTATGTCAGGGTTGATCGTGGATGGGTTGCATTATTTTGCAAATGACTTATGGACAGCTGTAAAGCTTGTGTTGGATCCTAAGCTACCCATCTCCGGAACACGATCCGATGTACTATTGAAAAAAGACTGGCTACGTCGCGTAAAACAATTTAGCCATAATTATTTCCACGATGATCTGACCACTACGATTTATTGCATGAAGGATGTACACCTATGGCATAAATGGGTCAAGATCAAACGCCATTTCAGATTGGTTGATTTTGTCACTCTGCTCAATAAGCCTGAATATATGGATGTCTCCAAAACCAGTGCAATTGCGTGTAGTGGTGGTTCATGTGAGATATAAAATCAGTGTTCAGTATTCAGTATTCAGTATTCAGTATTCAGTAATCAGTATCGAGTCTAAAATCGATTCTTTTTACTTTTTACTTTTTACTTTTTACTTTTTGCCTATTGCTTATTGCTTATTTGTCTTTCGTTTGATGTTATGGATCACAATCTTAGGATCAACCATTTCGCTTGCCAGTTGATTAATGGTTTTGTGATCAAGCATATCGAGCAATAAGGGCTTGATGTTCTTGTACTGGGAATGCATGGGACATGGATTTACTTCTGAACATTCCTTTAATCCCAGGATGCATCCCGTGATGATCCCTTCTTCCTCCAGTAACGATAGAACGTGCAAAAGTGATTTCTTTTTCGCTTTATCCGTTAGATAAAAACCACCATTCGGGCCTGTAACCGAATTGATCAACTTGTTATCCCTTGTCAGGTTCTGTAAAATTTTAGCTGTAAATGACCTGGGAGAACCAATAGCATCAGCCAACTCAGCTATACCTACCTTCTGATTCGCTGAACTTTTCTGTGCTAAATAAATAATGGCCCGCAAAGCATATTCGGTTGATTTAGAAAACATATAAGATCATTTGGAGACAAATTAATCCATTTTTGGTAACCCTCTAAGGACATTTCCTGTCCGAAAATATTTTCAAATTTCCTTCAAAATATTTGGACATCTCCTAATTAAGGATATATTTGTCCTTAATTATCACTCAGCTTTAAATAAAACGTTATGCACCAACTCACCTTTACCAAAGCCACATTGTTGCTTTTATTGGTATCATGCCTGTTCATGATTACGTCTTGCAGGACTGACAATGAAGTCATCATTAAGGATCCGGCACTGACAAAGTCATATAATGCCAGTGTCCCCCTGGAATGGAATCAATTGTTCCTGGAAATAGACAGAATATCGGATGGCTACCGTCCGCCAGCTGCTGCACGTATGCTTGCTTACACGGGATTAGCTGCCTATGAAGCTGCTGTAGCTGGCATGCCTGAATATAATTCACTGAGATATGAGTTTGTCGGACTGATACTCCCTTCGATTGAACCGACCAAAGAATATCACTGGCCTACATGTGTAAATGCCGTCTATGCTACGATGTTCAGGAATTTCTATCCAAATATCAGTGTGACCTATGCACTCAAAATCACGGCACTGGAAAATAAATTCCTTGATGAGTTTAGTGTTGACATTGACCCGGCTGTATTTGCCCGTTCCAGGGAATTTGGATATGAAGTAGCGCAAGCTGTTTATAAATACAGCGAATCTGATATTACAGGACACAATGCTTACCTCAATCCACAGCCTACGTCATATGTTCCTCCGGCTATTGGCCCTAACGGTGAGAAATTGTGGCAACCAACGTTTCCTGATTACGGCCGCGCACTCTTCCCCTATTGGGGAAAGGTCAGGCCTTTTGCCATGTCACAATCTGATATCATCGGCCGGCCACCTATTCCGTATAGTGAAAGTTCAGGTTCGCAATTTTATCAGCAGGCGAATGAAACAAAAATATTAATCGACCTGGCTTCGTATACAACCCATTGGGTGGCAGAATTCTGGAGTGATGATTTTTTTCAATTGACATTCGAACCGGCAGGCCGGCAAATTGCCATCGCTAATATATTGGTCAAACAAGACAATATCTCCCTTGACCGGGCTGTAGAACTATATGCTAAAATGGGTATGGCCCTGTGTGATGTAGGAATAGCCGTCTGGGGTACGAAGTATACTTACAATGTGCGTCGTCCGATCGAATATATTCGCGATGTGATGAATGATCCCGGATGGAGCACCATACTGGACAACCCTCTTTCAGGCCAAAGAAGTGTAACACCACCATTCCCTGCATATCCTTCCGGACACTCCGGATTTGCAGGTGCAGGTAGCGGTATTATGGCAGAAATATTCGGAAATATCCATCCTTATACAGACAACTGTCATCAAAACCGCACTGAATTTAATGGGACACCGCGATCCTATAACACCATACTTGAAGCTGGAGTGGAAAATGCGTATAGCAGGTTACAACTGGGTGTTCATTTCCGCATGGATTGCGACGAAGGATTACGACTCGGTTACCTAGCCGCTACCAGAGTCAATGAATTGCCGTGGTATAAATAATCCGTGAAATGATTATCCGCGTTGATCATATATTTTGATTTGAGGAGGAATGATTTGCACCATTCCTCCTTTTTTGAACTCTTTTTTTAGCGACCAACCTGAATAATGTTCAAATACCCTTTGTGTAATTGAACTTAAACAGGATGGATACTGCGCAACGTATTAAATGATCTGAATACTTGCATGTTGTACATCTGTTTCAACTGGTTTCCTCATTTTCTTAAAAAATAAAATCAAATGAATACCTCTACTAACAAAAACCTAAACGGTAAAAACAGTAATGGAAGTAATGGAACTGATGGCAATGCACCAAAGAACATCTCGTACTTCATGAACACCAAAAACTGGTGGGGTCCATTGACATTTATTTTCGTCATCAGTGTTCTTGGTGTAGGTATGATTGCTTTTCAGACCTATAATGATGCTCCACCCACGGCAAGATATATGTCCGGCAAAGGTGACATTTTGGTCAGTAAAGAATCCATTGAAAAAGGACAGATCATATTTCACAAATATGCGCTGATGGAATATGGAAGTTTTTTTGGCGATGGCGCACAACGCGGACCTGACTTCACGGCTGAGGCATTGCATCATATAAGTCTTTATATGAATGACTTCTATGTTCAGAAATTTAAAGATGACAAAGGCAAGGAACCTGATCAAATGGAAACCAAAATCATCGGCGAAGAGGTAAAGGAGGAATTGAAAGTCAATCGATATGATAAAGAATCAAACACAGTCATGCTATCCGATGCCGAAGCTTATGCAGTAGGCAAATTGAATACCTATTATACAGATCTCTTTATCGACAAAAATACTGAGCCCACTTTTCCTCCGGTAGACTATATTAAAGACCGGCAGGAAGTATCCGATTTAAGTTCATTTTTCTTTTGGGGAGCATGGGTCTGTGTGACCGAGCGTCCGGGAAGTAACTTCAGCTACACGCATAACTGGCCTTTCGATCCCGGCGCAGGTAATACACCTACTTCACCTGTGATCTTATGGAGTGTCCTGGGTCTTTTGGGCTTTGTACTTGCTTGTGGTATTGTACTTTATTTTATCGGTCAGTATAATCAACTATCAAACAAATTTTTTAAACCTCCGGTAAAGGATTTATTTACCATTGAAAAAGTCAGGAATTATTCACCATCAAAAACACAGCGGGCTACGTTCAAATTCTTTTTTGTAGCTATTCTTTTATTTTTCCTCCAGGTGACCAGCGGACTTGTGACAATAAATGATTTCGTCAATTATTTACATTACGTGGGCATTAATATTGCCGGTGTTGTTCCGGTGACCATTTCACGCAGCTGGCATTTAATGCTGGCTTTATATTGGATTTCAACTTGTTGGATTGCTTCTTCGATATTCATCCTGCCTATTATGGCTAAAAAAGAAATACCCGGCCAGTTAAGATTGATTAATATACTATTTGTTTTATTGTTCGTCCTTGTGGGTGGTTCATTATTTGGAATGGTCATGGGTCCATTAGGGTTGATGGGCAAGTGGTCAAATTTTCTTGGCCACCAGGGTTGGGAGTTTGTAGATTTTGGGAAAGCATACCAGTTTTTACTCATGGGTATTTTTGTATTGTGGGGCATAGTAGTATACCGAGGGATCAAACCTGCATTTGTGAAACATGAACCCTGGAATCTTCCCAACTGGATCATGTATTCTGTCATCGGTATTCCATTATTATTTCTTTCCGGATTTGTGGCCAGGCCGGAGACTAACTTTGTCATTGCTGATTTCTGGAGATGGATGGTGATTCACATGTGGGTCGAGGCATTCTTCGAAGTATTTATTACAGTCATCGTCAGTTATCTAATGGTGCTCATGGGACTTGTCAGCAGACAGGCTGCAATCCGTGTCGTTTATTTTGCAACCATATTATTTTTAGGAACCGGGCTCTTAGGTATTTCACATAATTTTTACTGGAATGCAAAACCTGTGGCCACAATGGCTTTAGGAAGCATTTTCTCAACATTACAATTTGTACCACTCATCCTGTTGACTGTTGAAGCATGGCGTTTTAAGAATATGCCAAAAATAGCGTTGGGTAATGTAGAATATAAAAATCTTGGTGAGTTTGGTTTTCCGGAAGTATTTCTTTTTTTAATTGCAGTTAATTTCTGGAATTTCTTTGGAGCCGGCGTATTGGGCATCATTGTCAATCTTCCGATCATGAATTATTTTGAACATGGCACTTATCTCACCATCAATCATGCTCATGCTGCATTGATGGGTGTGTACGGAAATATCTCATTAGCGGCATTTCTTTTCGCTACAAGGCTATTGATTAAACCCGGCAGTTGGAACATACAAATCATCAAGGTTTCATTCTGGTCTATTAACGTCGGGCTTATGCTTATGGTCGTGTTAGATTTGTTTCCTGCAGGTGCTGTTCAATTTAAATCTGTAGTAGATCATGGACTTTGGTATGGCCGTTCCGCTGAATTTATCGAAGCAGGTATATTCAGATCATTTACCTGGTTAAGAGGTATAGGCGCCAGTGTTTTTTATTTTGGTGGTGTACTGCCGCTGACCTGGTTTGTCATCTCCAGGATAAGGTCCATCAAAGTTTGGAAACCAGAAGACACTACAGTGTTGGATGCCGAACCTGAAATGGAACCCATGGTAGAGGAAGTAATTTAATTAATTGTTGCTTAGCGATTGATAATGAAAAGGGCGTGACAATTTACTTGCCGCCCTTTTCATTTTAAATCGTTTCAAGCTGCTCCGCCAGCTCCATCCATTTCAATTCCAATTCACCTAACTGACTTACTGTGTCCTTCAGCTCACGATCCCAACGTTGAAGATCAGAAAGTGAAGGATCGGGTCTCAGGAAATTTTCTTCTAGTTTCTTTTTTGTTTTTTCAAGTTGCTCTATACTTTTCTCTGCACGACGTAAAGCTTTTCTCACTTCCTGCCTATCTGCTGCAGTCTGAGTTTCATGCTGATTATCTTTTTCATCCGGAATCACATCCGTTGCATTCACCTGATTTTCTTTATAGACTGAATATGCAGTATACCCACCTGGAAAATCTTTTATAAATCCATCACCTTCCAGTACAAAAAGATGATCAGCCAGTTTATCAAGCATATACCGATCGTGGGAAGCAAGTATTACCACACCCGGAAATTCCATCAGAAAATCTTCCAATACATTTAAAGTCAGAATATCAAGATCATTGGTAGGCTCATCAAGGATCAGCATATTTGGATTAGACATCAGGATCGTCAGCAGATATAATCTCCTTCGTTCTCCCCCACTGATCTGCGAATAATATACCTGCTGCTGTGGTCTGGGAAATAAAAATCGTTCAAGCAATTGTTCTGCCGTAATTTTTCCGCCCCCTTTCAATGGAATATAATCGGCGATGTCGCGAACGATATCGATAAGACGTTTGTCTACTTCGACTTTCAGCCCATCCTGATTCATCCGTCCAATCTTCAATGTGTCACCGTGCACTACTTTACCTGCTGTAGGTTTTAATTCACCAGTCAGCAATGATATGAATGTACTTTTACCTGCTCCATTAGGGCCGATGATACCTACCCGATCACGATTTGGAAATTTGTAATCAAACTTTTTGATGAGCCAATGATCAGGTGTGTAATAAAATCCAAGATTGTGGCATTCGAGAATTTTTGAACCTAAGCGTTGCATATCGATTTCCATATGCACGGAATCCTGATAAATCACTCTTGCGGCGGAGGCTTTTACATTTTCAAAATTATCAATCCGTGCTTTATTCTTAGTCGTTCTTGCTTTGGGCATGCGACGAATCCATTCCAGTTCTTTCTTCATCAATTGCTTCGCCTTTTCCTGTGAGGATTGCATTGATTCCATCATTGCTGCTTTCTTTTCCAGGTAATCAGAATAATTCCCCTGGAAACTTCTGAGCTGGCCACGGTCAAGTTCAAGGATTTGATTACATACCCTGTCCAGAAAATAACGGTCGTGTGTGACGACGAGAAATGTTTTGTCTGATTGTGATAGATAATTTTCGAGCCATTCGACCATCATCATATCGAGGTGATTGGTGGGCTCATCGAGTACGACCACATCTTGTTTCGCCAGGATAACCATAGCCAGCGCAAGACGTTTTTTTTGTCCACCTGAAAGCTGACTGATGGGTTTGTCAGGATCTTCAAAATGTAGTTGATGTAGTAGCTGCAGGATTGTGGACTCAACATCCCATGCATTGTGATCATCCATGTGGACTGCAGAGTGTTGTAGTGCCTCCTCATCAGCTGATAAGGAAGCGTTGTGATGATTGGCCCAGGCTTTTATTTCAGGTAGATCAATCGTCAAAATGGCATCACGAATGGTTTGTCCGGCTTCGAATTCAGGCTCCTGATCGAGGTATCCTACCCTGATATTTGGGGACACTAACACCTTGGCATGTTCGCCTTCGGGAGAGATGATACCGCTCAGGATCCGCATCAATGTTGTCTTTCCGGATCCATTTTGAGCGATGAGGGCTATTTTATCCCCCCGATTGATCCGGAGATCGATGTTATCTAACAGGATTTTCTCCCCGTAAGATTTATTTACTGCTTCAAGAGTGATATAATTCATTGGTGTAAAGATGCGATTCAGAGCTCAAACGAAACTCCAAGTCCCCTTTAGGGGATGGTTGCTGAGCTGAAGCCCAAGGTAAGTGTATAAGGTGGTCGAAGTATAGGGGCAAAAGGATACGAGCGTGATGTAATTCATGTAACTGCAAAGATAGGCTAAGAAGGAAGAAGAGGCAGAAAAGGCAGAAAAGGCAGAAAAGGCGGAAAGGGCAGAAAAGATGGAGAGAAAAAAAACCACTTCATGAACATGAAGTGGTTTTTTTTGCCTTAGCCTTAAATTTCCTTAGCCTTAGCCTCTTTTTCTTTCGCCTAACTCTTATGATTCACCGCCGTCATATCTTTCATGATGTGCAGTGTCTCTTCGAGATATACATCTTTACCAAGACCTTCAAGGAAAGCCTGGTTACGTCCTATTTTTGACGAATCAGCCTCAATCGCCGGAAGATCAAGCGCCAGATTATGCGGCTTCAGTCCATCGATAGTTCCAAATATCTTTTTGAAAGCTTTAGATTCTTCATCACGTGACATATCAAGAGAACGATATTCATCTAATTGCAAAGGCACCTTCGTTTCGTCAGTGATCTGTTTGATACGTTTTGCATTCATCTCAATCTTGTCGAATACAGGTGAGGATGCTATTCTTTGTTCGCTCTTTTTCTTTAGATCATTAAGCCCGGTTAAGTTATACACATCCTGGCTGTAAGGAACAGGTTGAATTTCGGTCCACTCCATCGGATAATCAAGTTCCTTTTCACCGGAATCAATATACTCCTGGTTGTCCGGAAGATTGATATCGGGTGTGACACCTCTCAACTGTGTAGAGCCACCATTGATCCGATAGAATTTCTGCAATGTCAGTTTTACTTCACCCAGTGGTTTCATGTCATCATTGCCCTGAACCACTTTATCCAGATCAAAAAATCGCTGAACAGAACCTTTCCCAAATGTTGACTTACCACCTACAATCACTGCCCGGCCATAATCCTGCAATGCAGCTGCAAGAATTTCAGATGCACTTGCACTCTGCGTGTTGACCATGACGACAAGAGGTCCTGTATATAATACCTGATCATCTTTGTCCTTAAGAATATTAGGAACAGAATTTCTCCCTACAACCTGTACAATAGGTCCGTCTTTGATAAATAATCCTGACATCTGCACGACATCATTGAGTGAGCCACCACTATTATTACGCAGGTCAAGGATTATTCCTTTGACATTAGCCTTCATCAGTTTTTCAACTTCTATCGCAACGTCTTGTGAACAACTACGACCATTCGGATTTTCAAAATCAGCATAGAATTTTGGAAGATAGATGTAACCTACATTTCCAACCTGACCTTCAAGATCCATTATGGCAGATTTCGCAAATCCTTCATCAAGCAGTACTTCGTCCCGCACTATTGTAATCTCACGGACTGTACCATCTGGCTTACGAACTGTAAGTGTCACTTTAGTGCCTTTAGGACCCCTGATCAAACCAACAACTTCATCTACTACCCAACCTGTCACATCAACAGGTTCCTTTTGATTCTCCTGCTGAACTTTAAATATTTTGTCATCTACTTCAAGTTCTTTTTCTTTCCATGCAGGTCCGCCAGGAATAACGAGGACAACCTTCGTGTAGTCACCATCCATTTGCAGACGGGCACCAATACCTTCGAGTCGCCCTGACATATTGATATCGAAATCTTCTTTTTCTTTTGGATTGAAATAATCAGAGTGTGGATCAAACACATTGGTGATACTATTCAGATACATTTCAAAACGATCTGATCTTCGTACTTTATCGAGGCGAACATACCAGGCATCAAAATCTTTTTTGACATCTGCCCGGGCAGCCGCTTCTAACTCTGCTACTGACTTCTTTCCACCTTCAGGTTCTTCAGTTAATTCTTCCTGATCTTTAATTTTATCATTGAGCCTGGTAAGAGTTTCAAATTTCAGATACGTTCGCCAGAATTCCTTTAGTTCCTCGTCGTTCTTTGCAAATGATCTTTTCTCACCATCTGTTTCGATAGAATCTTTAGTAGTAAAGTCGAATGGACGGCTCAGAATATCGGGATACCAAAGACGCGTTTTTTCAACGGCTTTATTAATTCGGTCATAGGTAATATCAAAGAAGTGGAGATTCAAATCTTCAGGCTGAAGAGAATTGTCAAGGCTATCCTTGTAATCATCCATAAGGTCCAGGTCCTGAATAGTAAGGAATCGCTTCATTCCATCCAGGCGGTCCAGATATGTATCATAGAGCTTATGGGAGAAGGTATCATCAAGAGGCACATTCCTGAAATGCAAATTACTCAGCAACTGAACGACAGCCTGAAGAATCAATTTTTCTTTATCCTCATTATCAGGTTGTCTGTAGAATGCCAGGCCTACATAGGCCAGAATACCGGTAAGGGCAGCTATTATCCAAATCCTCATGGTCAATGTTTTCATTTTTTTCAGGACAGGGCCTGATATGTTGTTTAGGAATACAAAGTACGTGCTTATAACAATTCCAACGGGCAAATCTTGTACCACTGAAGGGTATTTAACGACACGATAACATAAATTGTTTATTCCCGTTTATGGATTCTGCGTTAACTGCAATTCACGCGAGGTCATTCATTTTACCTTAAAATATAGGTCTTTTATGCCAAAACGAGTTGATTTTCAGGCAAAACCGGTCTTTCTGGTCCTTTTCTTAGCTGTAGCTATGGGATGGTCCTCCTGTGGAAAAGATACTATCACAATGTTTGATTGTACAGGGATAAGCCCTTCCTATGCGGTTGATATTAAACCTATCCTGAATGCATCTTGTGCCCTTTCAGGCTGTCATGATGCCTATAGCCCAAATGCCGGGTATGATTTCAGTTCGTATAATTCCGCATCATCAGGCAGCCAATCTGGTCGATTTCTGGGGGCCATTCAGCAAAAACGAGGATATCTGGCAATGCCAAATGGTCTGCCCAAACTGAGTGACAATAATATTAAACTGCTGACTTGCTGGGTACAGAATGGGTCTCCGAAATGAGAAAAGGAGTAACGAATAACGAGTAACGAGTAACGAGTAACGAATATCGAGAACAGTGAAGATTATGTCTTTATTCAAAAAATTGAATTAAAGCAATAAGCAAAAGCAAAGAACAAATAATGAAGTACCGACTACTAAATGTATTTTCGACAACCAAATAAAAGGGTGAATCATATGACTTCAGTGAAATATTTCTTCTTGCTACCAATTCTTTTTTTAGGTTTCATTCTTCATGCCCAACAAAATGATCTTCCAGCTGATATCAAAGCAAGTATACTTCAGCGTATTGATGCCGGTAAAAATCCAAGCATTGTTGTAGGTATTCTTGATTCAAATGGGCCACGATATTTTTCATTTGGAAAAACAACTGAAAATGGAAAAAAAGTAGATGAGCATTCGATTTACGAAATAGGTTCCATCTCGAAAGTTTTCACAGCGACTTTATTGGCAGACATGATCATAAAAGGACAACTAAGTGTTGATGATCCGATAGAAATATTTCTTCCCATTTCCGTTCATGTTCCAACTTATGAAGGAAAACATATCACGTTGGGAAATTTATCGGATCACACTTCTTCACTCCCACGAATGCCGGATAATTTTGATCCTGCCGATCCATTAAATCCATATGCGGATTATACAGTAGATCAGATGTATTCATTCCTGTCTTCTTACACATTGACTCGTCCGATAGGTTCCCAATATGAATATTCGAATCTTGCTGTAGGACTTTTGGGGCATATCCTATCACTTAAAGCAGGCGTATCCTATGAAGACCTCTTGACCAGAACCGTCACCGCACCATTGCATATGGATGAAACCAGGATTACACTTTCGGGTGAAATGAAAAAAAATCTGGCGATCGGGCATACGATGGGCATGGAAGTCCCGAACTGGGACCTTCCCACACTCGCTGGTGCAGGCGCTATCCGAAGCTCGGTATCTGACATGCTCAAATTCCTGTCGGTGCAAATGGGAATCACAGCATCTCCACTTTCTAAGGCTATAGAACTCACACATCAACCCCGTCATGATAAAGCCAATGGCAACAGTGTCGGTCTCGGATGGCATATCGCACCGGGCGGAGAACATGAAATCATATGGCATAATGGAGCCACTGGAGGTTATACTACATTTATTGGATTCTGTAATGATACCAAAACCGGTGTCGCTGTTTTTACGAATTCATCAGAAAACGTAGATGACATCGGTTTTCATCTTTTGAATCCTGAAAGGGAACTCAAATCGGTAAAGCCTGGCATCATAAAGAAACTAAAAGAGATCATAGAGAAAGATGGAGCAGATAAACTCACTGAAAAATTTATGGCGCTCAAACAAAAGAATGCAGATGAGTATGAAATCTCGGAAAATGATATCAATACACTTGGTTATTATTATCTCAGCCTGAAGAAAAACGAGCCTGCACTGGCCCTATTCAGCATAAATGTGATGGAATATCCAAATTCAGCAAATGCCTATGACAGCTATGCGGAAGCCCTTATGAAAAATGGAGATAATGAACTTGCCATCAAGAATTATAAAAAATCTCTTGAACTGAATCCCGGAAATTCGAATGCGGTGGAGATGCTTGAAAAAATGGGCACCCACCCCGAATTACCTGAAGTGAAAGTAGATGGGACTATTCTGGAAACTTATGTCGGGACATATGAGCTTGTACCCGGATTTGATATTGTCGTCACAAAAGAAGAGGATCATTTATTTGCTCAGGCTACAGGCCAGGATAAATTCGAGATTTTTCCAAAGTCATCGACTGAATTCTTTTATAAAGTAGTTGATGCACAAATCAATTTCAATAAAAATGATGATGGGAAAATAATAACGCTCACGTTACACCAGGGAGGAAGAGATATCACGGGAAAGAAAAAAGAATAACGAGTAGCGAGTAACGACGAGTAGCGAGTACGAGTAGCGAGTAACGAATAACGAATAACGAATAACGAATAACGAGTGCAGTGATGATCAGGCCTTACGAAGTCATGAAGTGGTAACGAATAAGTGATCCCTGAGTGCAGATGGCCTGATTACTTGTTTGGTGACAGGATATCTTATCTTAAAATCCGTAATTTAGCCCTGCCTGTTAAGGCATAACCTAAGATTTCCGTTTATGCGATATACTTCAAGAATTTTCTTTTTGACCATCTCTATTTGGTTTCTTTCAAAGCCATTAATAGGTCAATACACCGTCACTACATATCAGGATCCATTAAAAGGAGTAGCTACGATGGATGACTTCAATGATCCCTATGCTTTCAATATCCAATACCAGGAAGCTCCATACCCTGATGGGGATGATGCATCAAGAGCGTTTTTACGACAACTAAAATTAGAAGCGCAGGTAAAAACACCGCTGAATCCTAATGCCTCACCAGAGCAGCACAGGGGTAGTGTTCCTGTCCCCGAGATACTCGCCAGCTTTTCAGGCAACAATATCATCACCGGCACTCCTCTGGACAATCATCTTGCTGTGAATAGTACGGAGCAGATCGTATCTACCATCAATACGCACATGCTGGTCACTAACAGTGTTGGTTTTTTTCAGGGCTCGTATAAGCTGGATGTTTTCTTCCAGTCGTTGGGTGGGGTCAACCGGTATTTTGATCCGCGTGTTATATATGATCCGGAGCAGGACAGATTTATTCTTGTGGAATTCCAGGGAACTGCATGCGTTGAAAGCAGAATTTTGATAGCGTTCAGCAAAACAAATAATCCAAAGGGAGCCTGGAATTTTTATGCGCTTGATGGTTGCCTTAATGATGATGGTACATTTGCAGATTTTCCGATGATCTCCATTACAGATACAGAGTTATTTCTTACGTACAATGAAGTGAATGCTGATAGCTCATGGCAGACAGGTTTCGCCGGTACACAAATACACCAGATCAACAAAATGAGCGGGTATAATGGAGAAACGCTAAGCCGCAAAGTGTGGACAGATATTAAGTTCAATGGAAAATTATTGCGTAACATTTGTCCCGTGTGTAACGCTGATGAATCACTGCCCCAGGATATGTATTTTTTATCTGATCGCAATTTTGCGCTTTCTAATGACAGTGTGTTTCTTCTTCATCTCACAGGACATCAGGATGATCCGAATGCAAAAATTGATATGGAGTATCGCAAATTGAATCAACCATATGGTGTTGCGCCGTATGGTGTCCAACCAAAAGATAGTTTGGATACTAATGATGCTCGGATACTTGATGCCTTTGCTTATGACGGACATATACAATGGGTGTCCAATACGATGGATTTTAATACCGGCCGTTCCGGTGTTTATCATGGCATGTTGATGATCGATGACCCTTCTCTGACGGCCATCGGACATATCATCGGTCACCCTACAGATTATATCGGTTATCCGGGTATTGCATGGACAGGAAGTAAGCCGGGCGAACAAGATGCAATTATAGTAGCGAGTCATTCCTCTAAGACTCGATTTCCGGGAGGATCAGGATTTTATTCTGATGGCCTGGGTGGATATAGTGATTTTGTGACCATCATTGAAGGCACCAGATCAATTGATATGCTGACAGGGGCTGTCGAACGATGGGGTGACTATGCAGGCATACAACGACTTTATCATCAGCCTGGAAGTGTCTGGATTTCATGCTCTTATGGCCGTCAAGGAAATGTCAATGAAGCCTGGATCGCCAAGCTGGCCAGGCATGAAGAGATGGTAGGGACACATGATATCACAAAAAATAATATCAACATGATCACCTATCCAAATCCATCGGATGATTATGTACAGATCGAAATAGACAATCCAAAAGGTGGAAATATAACCGTAACCTTATTTAATCTTTTAGGCCAACCAATCAAAACACTTTATAACGGACCGGCAAATTATCCAGGGAAAGCAAGCCTGAATTTTTCTACACATGAACTTTCGTCCGGACAATACGAAGTGCAGGTGAGGATTGATGGAAGTGTTGTGGCTACGAGAAGTTTAGGGTGAGAGGGTGAGAGGGTGAGAGAAGGGATAAGAGATAAGAAAAATTAATTATTTGAAAAAAAGTTGAAAAAAACGGTCACATAAAGACCTCCTCGAGACATATAAGGATGAATAAATCTTAAAAAATTCATCCTTTATGAATCCGTACATACCTCACCTCCTGGTCGATATCAAAAATGCTCATCGACCTGACCGTCCAGATGACTTCTTCGAAGAACCAAAATCATTCGAAGAAGAAATGGAGATCGTCGATAATTACACTTCAGGTACAAACATTCCTCCATCATTAAGCCATCAATGTGGCCTGACAGAAGATCAATTTCCACCTGAAAACATGCTCACTGAACGGGAAATGCAAATCATCATCGATGCATTTCAGGACATGTTATCCACAAGACATATTGCAGCTGACTTTCCATCCGGATTGCCTGCATCAAGGGCATATCCTCTTCTTGTGGGATTACTAAAAGAAGAAGCCTGGTTTTTTCCCGGCGGAATGCTTCATTTTGATTTCTGCACCGGTTATGCACCCGATTGTGAGCTTAAGGAGTATTGTCCCTGCCTGCAATATTGGAACGAGAAGTAAGAGAGTGAGAGGAGTGAGAGAAGTGAGGGAAGTGAGAGAAGTGAGAGAGTATTTAAAAATGAATTTTTGGTTTAAAATCTAATAGCAATGACAAATGAGGAGTTTAATGAAATATTTAGGAAGCGAACAATGGAATTTGCAATTAGGGTCATTAAATTTATTGAATCGGTTCCTTTTAATTCGGCCACAAGAGTGTTATCATTTCAACTCGGCAAAGCAGGCACTTCTGTAGGTGCAAATTTCAGGGCTTTCTGTCGCGGAAGATCTAAAAATGAAAAATTCTCTAAAATATGTATCGTCGTTGAGGAGGCAGATGAAAGTGAATATTGGCTTGAAATATTTTCATTCTCTGATTATGGCGATCATCGCGAACTAACCTGGCTTCTGAAGGAGATAAAAGAAATTATTAAAATAACTTCTAAAGTGAAATCAAAGTTCTACCCTTAACCGGGCAGGCTTCTCTCACTCCTCTCACTCCTCTCACTTCTCTCACTCCTCTCACGGTTAGCTCTTATTCATCGGTACCTGTTGTTTTTCCTTACTCGGCAACGTCTCCTTAAGCCAGTTGTAGAATTCATGCTGCCATACCATTGCATTTTGGGCACTGAGTACCCAATGATTTTCATCCGGGAGGTAAAGGAGTTTACTCTTGATGCCTTTTAATTGTGCAGCCTGGAAAGCCTGAATACCTTGTTCGACAGGGACGCGATAATCTTTTCCACCCTGTACGATCATGATCGGCGTATCCCATTTGTCTACATAATTGATGGGGTTGAATTTTTTGTAGGTCTTTTGTGCAGCTTTGTTTTTCTTGTCCCAATATGGACCTCCCCAATCCCAATCCACAAACCACAATTCCTCTGTTGTACCATACATGCTGCGCATATCAAAAATACCATCATGTGCAATGAATGTTTTAAAACGACCATCATGTATACCGGCAAGCATAAATGCAGAATAGCCACCATAGCTTGCTCCCACGCAACCAAGCCTATCTTTATCTACATAATGTTCCTTACTGACATTATCAATGGCTGACAAATAATCTTTCATCGCCTGGCCTCCATGATCCTTGCTGATCTCTTCGTTCCATTCCGTTCCATGTCCAGGCATTCCTCTGCGGTTTGGAGCAACAACGATATAGCCGTTTGAAGCCATCAATTGAAAATTCCATCGGAAAGAATAGAACTGTGTCAATGCTGATTGAGGACCTCCCTGGCAATACAGAAGTGTTGGATATTTTTTCGCCGGATCAAAATTTGGTGGATATACAACCCACACCAGCATTTTTTTATGATCTGTTGTTTCTACCCATTTTCTTTCCGTCTTCACCATGGATATCTTGCTGTATGCGTCATCATTGACATGTGTCAATTGTTTCATTGAACCGTCTTTGATACTGACCGAATACAATTCATTGGCATGGTTCATATCGCAGCGACTGACGATCACCTTATCACCAACCTGTCCAACAATGTTGTTGATATCAAAATCACCTTTAGTAACTTGTACAATATCGGCCTTATAGGTATCCGGATTAAAATCGAAAGTGAATAATTGCAGCGTACCATTTATAGGCGCATAGAAGTAGATATTATCATCTGTTCCGTATTTGAATCCTTCTACATGGATATCATCCCTTTGACCTGTAGCGTTCGTGATCTTATTGTTCATCAAAATGTAGATGTCTTGTTTGTCGGATTCATAACCGTCGCGGTTCATCCCAAGCCAGGTCAAAGGATGACCTTTGCTAAATTCCGGATTGACATCATAGCCAAGATGGCCTTCAGTTAAATTTTTTGTTTGTCCGGTAGCGATATTATATGCATAGAGATCCGTATTGGTGCTGACAGCATAATCTTTTCCATACTTCTTTTTAGTAACATAAATCACCCTGTCGCTTTCCGGAGACCAGATATAATCTTCATCACCACCAAAAGGTTTTTGAGGACAATCGTAAGGTTCACCCGGCATCAGATCAATTTCATCTTTCGGTTCACCATTCACCATTTTGGACAGGAAGACATGATCATAGGCACCTTCTTCCCAGGTATCCCAATGACGAATCGGAATGTCATTGAATACATACGCATTCGATTTCGTCAGTTCAGGATAAAAATCTGTTCCTTTTGTTTTGACGACATTCACTTCTTTATTGGAGAGCATATATTTTCCATCAGGAGAAATATTTTTATCCCGGATTGGATTTTTTGTGATCTCAACAGGCTTACCCCCGTCGATGGAAATCTGGTACATTTTACTGCTTCCTTTATTCGCTTCTACGTTCGGTGTATTGACGGAATAAATCACGCTTTTCCCATCTTCTGTAATGCCGAGACCGGTGACTCGCCCGAGTTGCCATAATAGTTCCGGAGTCATAGTTGTCTGCGCCTGGAGGCTGCAAACAGAAGCAATGAGAATAATTGAAATGAATTTGTGCATATGATTTGGATTTAAGCCGGGCTAAAGTAGTCAATCCATTACTAAAGTCCACCGGTATGAATTCGTTTTTAGACCAGCGTCTCCAGAGAAGTGAGAGAAGTGAGAGGGTGAGAGGGTGAGAGGAGTGAGAGGAGTGAGAGGAATAAGAGGTTGAGAAAATTTTAATTGCGCGGAGCCGAAATTATTTTTGGAGAAATCATGACCGTCGTTGAGCGAAGTCGAAACGAAAGTCACATGCAATCCTTAACCTTGCCGCTTCTCTCACACTCTCACTTCTCTCACTTCTCTCACTTTGCTTACATTAGAGATTGATATTTCAACATATGAAACAAAAACCAACCCTTACCTTCTGGCAGATCTGGAATATGAGCTTCGGCTTTCTGGGTATCCAGTTTGGATTTGCTTTGCAGAATAGCAATGTCAGCCGGATATTCGAAACACTCGGGGCCAAAGTAGATGATATACCTATCCTATGGGTCGCTGCACCGCTGACCGGATTGATCGTACAACCTATCATCGGTTATCTGAGCGACAGGACATGGAATTTTCTCGGACGGAGACGTCCATTTTTTTTAGGTGGCGCTATTATGGCTTCCATATGTTTGTTCATCATGCCAAATTCCCCCGCATTGTGGGTGGCTGCAGGAATGCTTTGGCTGATGGATGCTTCTATTAATATTTCAATGGAACCGTTCAGAGCCTTTGTCGGTGACAATTTACCTTCTCATCAACGCACATCAGGGTTTGCGATGCAGAGTTTTTTCATTGGAACTGGTGCCGTTGTAGCTTCGTCGCTGCCATATGTTTTTACTAATTGGTTCGGGGTATCAAACCAGGCAGCCGAGGGAATTATACCTGACTCCGTGAAATGGTCTTTTTATATTGGTGGACTTATTTACCTGGCTGCTGTGATCTGGACAGTCTTCAGTTCAAAAGAATATTCTCCTGAGGAGTTAGCTTCATTTTCTGAATCACATGAATCTTCAGATGCTTCCACCGGAGCTGACAAACAGATCAGCCCGACTATTTCTTTGCGCACAGGGAGTATTTTACTTATCATCGGCATCCTTCTCAATGTATGGTTTTGGCTTGAAGCACTTCCAAAGGAATTGTATCTTTTTTCGTATGGTACAATGCTGGTGGGGATTTTGTTTTTATTGGTAGGGTTGATGAAAAAAAGCAATTTATCAAGCTCAGGATTTGTCACGATCATGGATGATCTTTTGAATATGCCATCTTCGATGAAACAGCTTTCTGTGGTACAATTTTTTTCATGGTTCGGATTGTTTGCGATGTGGATTTATATGACATCTGCAGTGACAAGTCATATTTATCATTCGACGGATACTACGACTAAAATTTACAATGATGGGGCCGATTGGGTTTCATTATGCATGGGTGTTTACAATGGCGTGGCAGCATTAGTAGCATTCGGTCTTCCGGTACTTGCGGGCAGGACAAGTAGAAAAGTAGCGCATATGATTTGTCTTGTGCTTGGTGGATTGGGATTAGTCTCCGTTTATTTCATTACAGATCCTCATTATCTCCTTGTTTCCATGATCGGAGTTGGTGTGGCCTGGGCATCTATTCTTTCTGTACCCTATGCAATGCTGGCGGGATCTCTGCCTCCGCATAAAATGGGCTATTATATGGGTGTATTCAATTTCTTCATTGTCATTCCGCAGATTGTAGCTGCAGCACTTCTTGGATTTCTGGTGAAATCATTTTTTGGGGATGAACCAATCTATGCGGTTATGTTGGGTGGCGGCTCAATGATTTTGGCCGGTATCATGTGTCTTCGGGTGACAGATGTGGATGATTATATGGGTATTAAAACCCGGTGAGCTATATATCCAAGCATCGTGGCACGACTAGTCGTGCCACCACTAGTCGTGCCACGATAGTTTAACTAATTGGTTGTCAATGTCTAAGAGAGGGTTTTAGGATCCTAAAAAAGACACTTTAATGTGCTCTTATTTTCGGATTTGTGACATAATGGTCAGGCTGAAATGATTATTTTAGATTAGTCTAAATTATAATTTAGTATAATCTAAATAATTAAGTATTTTTGAAATGTGGTATTGACAATTACAGAAGAAAATTATCTGAAAGGAATCCTTAAGCTCTCTATTCATGCAGATATCTCAGTGACTACCAATGAAATAGCTGCACTATTATTGAATACTCCGGCATCTGTCACAGATATGCTGAAGAAATTGTCAGCTAAAGAACTTATCAATTATCAGCCCTACAAAGGTGCGAGGCTAACCGAACAAGGCTATAAACACGCCACTTTCCTTGTCCGAAAACACCGGCTCTGGAAAGTCTTCTTATACCAATCCCTGAACATCCCATGGGAAGCAGTCCAGGAAATCGCTGAGGAACTTGAACATATCAATTCTGAACTCCTCATCGATCACCTGGACTCTTTCCTGGGCTTCCGAAATTCGATCCTCACGGCGATCCTATACCAAACGCTCAGGGCAAATACACCTTAAGAGCGCAATCACTGTTGTCTGATCTTTCACCCGGGAAACAAGGCTTAATTATCGGAGTAAAGGATCAGCAGTTATCTTTCCTTCAATACCTTGACGAAAAAGGAATAGGTATAGGTAAAACCGTAACAACAATCAAACATGACCCCTATGATCAAAGTATGATTATCTCCATGGATCAAAAAGAAATAAACCTATCCGGAAAAGCTGCAGGTCTTATTTTCATTAAATCTCTATAAAGCCTATATTCTCTTTTGAAAGAAATAAATGATTCAAAAAAGGTCAAGCCAATGCACATTATCTTTAAATCATAATAATGTCTGCCTTAATCTACAATGTAACGGTTAAAATTTCAGCGGAAGCCCGCGAACAGTGGGTCGAGTGGATGCTGAATGAGCATATCCCGGAGGTCATGGCGACAGCCTGCTTCAAATCCTTCCGCCTTCTTCATCTTGAAGGGTATGATGATGATGAAGGCATCACCTACGCCATCCAATATACATGCCCTAACCAGGAATTATTTACCATCTATCAGCGGGATCACGCCCTCAATTGCAGAAAAAACATCAACATGCATTTGACGGGAAGTTTGTCGCCTTCAGGACGATACTAGGATTGATCGCAGAAGGCTAAGGAAAAGGCAGAGGCAGGGAAGGCTAAGGCTAAGGCTAAGGCTAAGGCTAAGGCTGAGGCTAAGGCTAAGGCTAAGGCTAAGGCTAAGGCTAAGGCTAAGGCTAAGGCTAAGGAAAAATAAGTATTCGTAATCATTAACTTAAATACAGAATCTATATTTTTCTTTCCTTCGCCTTCGCCTCAGCCTTTGCCTTCTCTTTCGCCTTTCTTCACCTTTTCTATTAATTTTACCCTATGAATTTTGAACTTACCGAAGAGCAGCTCGCCGTCCAACATGCAGCACGCGAATTTGCACGTAAAGAACTTCTTCCGGGTGTCATAGCCCGTGACAGAGACATGATATACCCTACAGACCAGGTCCGTCAGATGTGTGAGATGGGTTTTATGGGCATGATGGTCAGCCCGGAGTATGGCGGTGGAGGTATGGATACGTTGAGTTATGTCTTAGCTCTTGAAGAAATTTCAAAAATAGATTCCAGTGCATCTGTCATCATGTCGGTCAATAATTCCCTGGTTTGTTGGGGTATTGAATCCTACGGAAGCCCTGAGCAAAAATTAAAATACCTGCCGAAACTGGCAACAGGCGAATGGATCGGCGCATTTTGTCTTTCTGAACCTGAAGCAGGAAGCGATGCTACAAGTCAGCGCACCACAGCAAAAGAAGACGGCGACCATTATATCCTAAATGGTACAAAAAACTGGATCACAAACGGTGGTAAATCCTCTCTCCATGTGGTCATGGCTCAAAGTCATGCTGAGCTCAAACATAGAGGTATCAACACACTCATAGTCGAACGATCATCATCGGGGATTGAGATAGGTGCCAAAGAAGACAAACTTGGAATTCGGGCATCGGATACACATTCGATTATGTACAGCGATGTGCGGGTTCCAAAAGAAAACCGCATAGGTCCTGATGGATTTGGATTCAAATACGCCATGAGTACACTTGATGGCGGGCGTATCGGAATTGCTGCACAGGCATTAGGTATTGCGGCTGGTGCTTATGAACTGGCGCTCAAATACGCCCAGGATAGAGAAGCTTTTGGGAAGCCGATCATGAATCATCAAATAATCGCATTCAAGCTGGCCGACATGGCTACCGAAATTGAAGCAGCCCGGCTTCTCGTCTACAGGGCTGCACGATTGAAAGATATGGGCATGGATTATAGTTCTATGGCAGCCATGGCAAAATTATTCGCTTCGGAAACCGCTATGAAACATACTGTCGAAGCCGTGCAGATACATGGTGGCTATGGATACGTAAAGGAATATCATGTAGAGCGCCTGATGCGCGATGCAAAGATCACCCAGATATACGAAGGCACAAGTGAGATCCAGCGTCTTGTGATCTCAAGGGCTATATTGAGTGGAGAACTCTACCAGCCTATGGCAACTTTGTGAGCACAGATCCGTTTTTGAAGCCTGACACTTTTCCATTTTTCATCATTATCCCATCATGAAAGGATCTTTCCATATTGCTACAGTATCAGGCATCCCCGTGAAAATTCACTGGAGCTTTGGTCTTTTGCTGTTGTGGGTAGCCTATGAAACCAGCAAAGATGGATTCCAGCCTGTTCTACTTCTACTATCCATTGCAATCGTCCTGAGTGTTTTTTTCTGCGTGATCCTTCATGAATTTGGTCATGCATTGGCTGCCAGGAAATTCGGAGTAAAGACTTTCGATATCATCATGACGCCTATAGGCGGGATCGCGAGACTGGAGAGGATGCCGGAAGGGAGAGGGCAGGAATTCTGGGTCGCTATAGCAGGTCCTGTTGTCAACTTTCTTATCGTAGGTGTAATTTGGCTCAGCTATGCTCTTTTCAAAGGCGAAGTATTTCCTCTTTTTTCATCCTCTTTCTGGAATTTCGATCAGGAAGCAACATCTTATTTCAAAATAATACTTCTGGCAAATGGCTACCTGGGCACCTTCAACTTGTTACCGGCATTCCCTATGGATGGAGGTCGGATACTTCGCAGCCTCCTTTCACTCAGAATGGATCGGGCCAAAGCCACTCAGATCGCATCTTATGCAGGCCAGGGGATAGCCTTTCTGATGTTTGGGTATGGAGTCATGCACAATCGTCCGACACTGACACTGATCGGAGTCTTTATTTTCTTCGCCGCACGACAGGAGAACAAGGCTCTTCAACGTCAGACATGGCTGACTAAAACAAAAGCTTCAGATCTGATGGAGCCTATCGAACACTCATTCGAAATCGGTCAAACGATGTCGGAAGCAAAAGAAAAGATCAAATCTGTAAAAGGTGAAGGTTTTATTGTTTGGGCAGGTCCGGAAAAACCTGTAGGGTATCTCACAAGGGAATTATTGGCAAATTTTGATTCTACACGTTATCCCGAAAGCCTGATTGATGCATGGGTTATACCATCGCCGACAGTTGTTTCACCTGAAACTCCCGCAGCGCAATTATTTGCATTCATGCAGCATCATAAAATTCCACTAGCCCTTGTATCTGATCACTTCCATTACAAAGGAATAGTGCACTGGAAAAAACTTTCTGAAGGTGTATGATGATTTAAATAGCAATTGGGGATAAAAAAAATAAGGGACAGGTTGCGACCAGTCCCTTATTTTTTAAAACCATATTGATGCGTCGTAAACGGCTATTTTTCAATCTTGCTTTCACAGCTTCGGTGAGATCATTGCCATCTTCTGCGAAAAGCAAAGCACCTGAAACGCTGGTATCAAAGATCATGGTATAATGTCCTTCCTTGCCGATGACCTGGATGACACTGTCGACCTGAGTGAGAATAGGCTGTAGAAGTGATTCTCTTTTTTGCATCACTTTGAATTTGATCTGCTCCTGCAGAGTATTCAGTGAATCCTGTTCTGTCTGAAGAGCTACTTGTTTATTTTGTTGTGCAATCTGGGAAAGAGTCCCACTATTGGCTTCTTCAACATAGGCTCTGTACCTCGCTTCGAAAGCTTTTGATTGAGCATCAAAAGGATCTAAAAGCCCTTTTTGAAATGCTTCTAGTTCAGTGTTAGCCGGACCGATCAGTGGATGACCTTGTATGATCAGGGCAGAATTGACATGGCCGAATTTCTGGGCGCTACTTTGTTGAGAAGCTGCCATAAAAATCACCAGTGAGAATAAGATTAATTTATTCATTTGATAAAGTTGTTCTTTGAATATGAAGAGTTGTTTTTGGTACAAACAATCCGTGAATTTATGTCTAGTTGCTGAATTTAATCTCTATTTAACAAAAGATTAAAACTATGCAGACACCCCGGAGCATGAGAGCACAAATTCCATTTTTAAGGAATGGAATAAAAGATCTATTCTGATGAGGTAAATTAAGTGGTTAGACTTCCTTTTTACTCTCTTCGATGGCTTTGCGGTCTGATTCCCGCATACCTTCTTTGATCTCATTTTCGATATTGTTCCGTGCATTGTTGAACTCACGGATACCCTTACCAAGGCCGCGCATCAGTTCCGGAATTTTCTTGCCTCCGAATAACAACAATACAACAGCTAAGATGATAAACCACTCAGAACCACCGGGCATGCTTAGAAATAAAAAAGTATTCATTGTCAGACTATTTAAGAAGTCAAAGTTAAGGAAAAATGAAGGAGGCTGTTCATTATTATGTGAATAGAGTCCCAACAACCCGGGAGAAATCCAATTTTTATTAAACCTCAATATTAGATGAAGATTTCACGAATGACTTATCTCAAATAATCCATGAGTGGCTTAATCACAACCCTTTACACATGCTTTATTTAATACTTATAAATGACGTCGTTCATTCAGATCGACTTCAGTCCACCGGGTAATGGAATTGCTTAACTTAATAAATTTATCATGCTGCTCCGGGGAAAAATGTTTTTTGCCCTCGCCTATCTTTCCTCTACGTATAAACTGATCATAGACCATTTTTGAAGAAGGAGGTTGCACACCAAATTTTTCTTCCAATTGCTTCATCTGGTCGAAGCTGCTGTATCTCAACGCCCTCTCGATCTGGTCAGGTGTGCAATTAAGTTTACAAAACCTGATGATTTTGTTGATTTGCATTTCTTTATCATTGATCAGGTCTTCATATTTTAGATAAAGTATGGTAAGGTTATGCTTATTGTCTAACCAATCTTGTGTATACTTAAACCAGTTCGTTTTCCTATTGGATAAAAACTTACTGATAAACTCATTAAATTCCAGGTCAGGGTTATTATAATTTCTGTTTTGGTGATATAAAGAAACAGCCACATCCATTCCATCCCTGTAAACAAAAATGAAGCGGCCTTTTACACCCTTTGAAAATTCCTTATAAAAGTCATGGGATTTAATCAGGCGGGGAGAAGAAAATTCTTTAAGTTTTTCTCCGCGGATCGAAGCATTTCGGATCCATGGAGAAACTTCATATATGTGATTGAAGGTTAGATCACCTTGTGTTGTCAAATGATACAAAATCATTTGCATCATTGTCGTTCCCGATTTAGGATAGGTAACGATATAGATATCGTCATCCCTTTCTCCAAACTCCAATTTATAAAGCATGAAACTAAGCTTGTCCGATATCTTCTTCAAACGCCGCCCGACTTTATCAACAAGCGTGTTGATAAACTTCACGCCAATGAGTTCAAAGTCCGGCATTTGTTTCATACCTGAAATGAGGAAAAGTCATCTGTTTTTAAAAGAGGTAATAGTCTATACTTTGATTTCTAGCTATTTACATCTCCCATGGTAATAATTTGCTTCATTGACGACATCAGACCAGGAAGCATAATTGGATTTCCAATTGTCATTGTTTTGACAATATTTATACGAGTCTCCGTAACTATCAACCCAACTACAACATTCATCCTTTTTACAAGAAGTACCGCCAAATAATATGGTTAAGATGCCCACCATGATGGCAAAAATTCTAAAAATCTTCATAAGCATTATATTTTATCAAATTAGGAAAATATATCATCCGATTTTAATCTAATTTTTCTGAACTTTCATTCTATGGATTCAATCATGGCCTTAAACTTACTAAATTTTCTGCTTCCTCTTAATGCTTGTCCATTAATTATAAAAAATGGACTTCCGTGAATATCTGCTTGCTGTGCTTGTTCCGCCATTTGGCCTATAAATTTGTCCAGATTTTCAGAACTTAGGCAAACAGCCAATCCTGTGGTGTCCGCTCCATTCGCAACAATAAACTCATTTATATAATCAATATCCAGATTATTCTGCCTTTCAGTTATACGTTTTTTGTTAAATTCTTCAAAAAGATCTAAATCATTCATGCAATAAAAATAGTGAATAGGATCGATTGCCTCCCGATCCTTGCCATTGGGCAGGAAACGAATAATAAACCTGGCATGTCCCGTTTCTATAAAGGTTGACCTCAATTCAGGATAGGTCGTCTCAAAAAAGTCGGAACAATACTCACAACTCAATTTTGTATACATGAAAATGGTTACGGGAGCATTTTCGTTTCCGATGACGATATCAAGATCTCTCACTTTTTGAATATCCTCAAATCTTGCATTCTTCAAATCTTCATGCAAAAACATATTTGTTCTCTTAACTTTTTCGGCTATATCCGACAACCTGAAAACACAGAAGAATAATAAAATCAAAACTAACTGGACTTCGATGATTACTATGACTTGAAGATGTTTCATTTACCTAAAATAAGTCTATTCGGTGTATTACCTCTATCAAAAGATATGATTTTGTTCGCAGATTAATTTTGTTGTACCCATGTCAGTAAAAGCTATAAATGGGTCAGAATGATTCTATCTCATTTACCAAAAGTATGAAATAGAAACGCAAAAAGTTTGAGGACCGGGTCAGGGTTGAAAATAATCAAAGAAACCCATGTATAAAACCATATATGAGGTAAGGCATTTGTTTGGTACCTTGCATGCAGGTAAAAGATTTACTTACCTTATAAACATTCATTTTAATATTTGCGTTATCCTGTTGTTCCCGCGTATGTTTATCATACCCCGCCGCATACCGTTTTCATCTGATTGATCTAAATTTTGCTTTTTTGAAAAAACCAATTCGATATGGATTGCGCATAGTGGCTGGATTCATTTTATTTCTCATCAGTTTCTTTGCGATCATGTATATGCTGGTCTCGTCCAACAAGGGTGTCATCATTGCGATGGCCAGGACGCAGATCAACAGGCAGGTAAAAGGGATTGTGACGATCGGCGACCTTAAGCTCAATTTTGTCCGGACATTTCCCAATCTCTCTGTCCAGCTTTCAGACATCACACTCCGGGATTCTCTTTGGGACCTGCACCATCATAATTTTTTGCAGGCGGAAAAAATATATACCCGGTTTGACATCATGAGCCTATTCAGGGGGAAACCAAAGATTTCCGGTATGATCGTTCAAAATTGTACGATTTATCTCTACACGGATGAATGTGGATACTGTAATCTTCATCGATCTGATGATCTTTCTTTCAATAAAGACAAAACTGAATTACCGGATATCAAATTTGAACATACGCGGCTGATTGTAGAAAATAAGAGTCAGAACTCCTATCATGATATTGATATGGACTATTTAAGCAGTCATCTCGATCAAATGGATAGCGGATTCGTATTTAGGATTGAAATGAAATCTTTAATCCACAGTATAGGCTTCAATATGGACAGAGGAAGCTATCTGAAGGAGAAATCATTACAAGGTATTTTTGATTTGATTTTTACCCTGGGAATAAATTAGAATTAAATAATATCAACCTGAATATAGATCAACAACCCTTCGTCTTAAACGGGAATATTTATTTTCTGAATGAGCCAGTTTCGTATGACCTGGATATTAAAACAAAAAAAATACTTTATCAGAAAGCTACCGGCCTGCTCACCCAATCCCTTTTGCAAAAACTTCAACCTATCGATATCCTGGAGCCTTTTGATGTGGGCGCAGAAATTTCAGGTCTCGCCGCACCAAATGTAATACCTCGGATTACTACTCATTTTGAAGTGCATGATTCAGAAATGAAAACTCCGGCAGGTACACTTCATCAATGTTCCTTCACCGGCACTTTTAATAACCAGATGGATACAAAATTTCTACCCGGAGATGAAAATTCAAAATTTATTTTTGACAGTATCCAATGCACGTGGGAGAATATTACCTTCCTATCTAACCGCGCCGAAATCAGCAATCTTAATTCGCCTTATCTGATCTGCGATTTACGATCCAATTTTAAACTCGAGTCTATTAATGCATTGGCAGAGAGTAATTCCATTCGTTTTACCAAAGGTCTGGGAAGGCTCGATATCACGTACACAGGTTCATTTGGAAAAGAAGATACGCTCAAGTCAATGGTCAATGGGACTTTAACACTATCGGAGGCAGAGATAAATTATCTTCCCCGTGGACTGCTATTTAAAAAATGCAGCGGTGTCCTCGCTTTTAAAGGTGAGGACCTGGTCATCAATCACTTTATCGCAACTGCGGGAAGTACGAATCTAACTATGAATGGTGAAGTGACCAATCTGCTAGCCTTGCTGAATAAAAATCCTGAACAGCTCACGATGAATTGGTCCATATCTACACAGAACTTAACCTTAATGATTTCATTTCCTATGTCAGTGAAAGATCTGTCATACCAAGGCAAAAACCGGCGCTCAAAAATAAACTGATCAGCGCCACTGAAAATTTGGACAGGATGCTAAGTGATGGCACTGCTAAACTAAATATCAATGCAGGCCAAATGACATTCAAGAAATTCAATGCAAGCAATGTGACAGCATCTGTATTCCTGATTGGCAACAAAGTGCTATTGCGAAACGTAAAATTAAATCATGCAGGCGGCACACTCATGCTAAATGGCTCCCTGGCCAATGGAAATCACGCCAATATTCTTGAACTTTCATCCACCCTGGACAGAGTGGATATTCCGGGTATTTTCCATGCTTTTGACAATTTTGGCCAGGATGCGATCACTGCTCAAAACATGAAAGGAAATCTGTCTGCTAAAATAAAACTGAAGGGTGTCATCACCGATAAGGCAGAAGTGTATGCCAACAGCATGAAAGGAAATGTCCAATTCAGTGTAAATGAAGGCGAACTGATCAATTTTGATCCTGCAATAAAAATTGCCTCGACAGCATTCAAAAACCGCGATTTTTCACATATCCTTTTCGGAGAACTGACGAATGAATTGGAAATAGACGGATCAGCTATCACCATACATAAAATGGAGATCAGGTCTAATGTGGTCATCCTGTTCGTGGAAGGGGTATATGATACAAAGAAAGGAACTGACATGAGTATCCAGGTGCCCCTCAGCAATCTTTCCAAAAGCGAAAATTCAACTTTAAAGAATACCGGCCGTGTAGGAATGAATATCCGGCTCAGGGCAAAAACAGCGGATGACGGAAAATTGAAAGTAAGCTGGGATCCTTTTAACAACGCTTCAAAACAAAGAAAGGAAGAAAGCAATCAGGATTCACTTAAAACTCCGGGTTTAAATAAAAAATAATCGCAATATGTTAATTACCGGAAAAAGGCGGTATTCTTTTTATATTTTGACAAAAGCCCAACCTCAGGGCTAGTACAATCGTCTTATTTTCCTATAAAAGTATAAGAAAACGGAATTTGCTTCTCCCTCATAAACAGCTTAGGTTTTTTCTCCACCTGAGTATTTGATTCCGTATTGCTTATTATTTTAGAGATCTTTCATTCAGGAAGCCCAATTAATTATTGCTATGCCCAAATTCTACCCCGCCTACCTGTACTCTATTTTATTCATGCTTTGCTCGACTGCTTCTGCTCAGACAGTGCTTGCTCCAGGTGATATTGCTGTCTTGGGCGTAGTCACAGATCTGGGTGTATGTGTGAAACCAGAATCAGATGAAATAAGCTTTGTATGCTTTAAGGACATTACTCCTTTCACAACGATTATATTAACTGACAATGGATGGGAAGCCGTCAACAATGGATATTGGGGAGATAGTGAAGCAACATTAAAGTTTACGCGTACTGGCGGAGTTATTCCGAGGGGCACAGTTATCACGTTTCGTGCAGTGTTGAATGGGGGAGTCTGGACTGATTTTTTTGTAAGTCCGGATAATGGATGGCTTGTTCAGAATCTCAATGTTCCCGGAGGTCCATTCAATCTCGAACCCGGAGGCGATCAATTTTATTTCATGCAGGGCGGAACCTGGACTAATTCAGGTGGATTGGATAAGGCCTCATATGATGGCACTGTGATCTATGCATACACCACGAATTCAGTGTGGGTCGCCAATGGGACTTCACATCAGTCAAACCTCTATCCATCTGTGATACCCTGTTACTACATGTCATCAGGAGGTGCGGATTTTTATAAATACACAAATCCTTTTACGCCGGAAAGCCAATTGAATTGGTGGCATCGTATCCAGGATGGAACTAACTGGAATTCTTTTCTGGATTGTACGACATACGCTTTAGGTTCCCCAAATTATCCGGGAGGATGGACCATTCCGATAATGGATATGAATATTGGAATCGATTGCCTGGATTGTGATGGCTGTGCTCCTTTTGAAACATCTATCACTATTCATGTCCCACCAGGTTTTTATGATGTACAGTATACGGACGGCACGGATACATTCACCCTTATGGCTATACAGGATTTTACATTTATCAATGTCATGATATCGGACACCACTACATACACGATTATTTCAGTGACCGAAGTGGCCGGATGTCCTATACAAGGTCCTTTTACAAATACTGCCGTAATCAATGTGCCCCATAACAATCCGGGTACGCACAAAACAATATTCGTATGTCCTACGCAAGGATTGGTAGCCATCGGCGGTTATCTGGGCATGCATGATCCAGGTGGCTTATGGTCTCCTCCGCTAGATCCGATCAATGGTATTTTTTATTCCTCTTTCTGGGGGCCCGGAACATATACTTACTATTTCAAACATCCTGGGTGTCCGGCTGATACAGCTACAATCACTATATACTGGATCGATCCGGCTGCAACAACTTATGAAATCGGGTGTGATCAGAATGGGACTCCAAATGATATCACAGACGACCGGATGACAGTGACGATCAATTTTACGGCCCCTGGATTTGGTCCTGATTATTGGGTATGGGTTACTCATTTTGGCGTGACGACGGGTTCCATTTCCCCGGGCACCGGACTTACAGGTGTGCCGACTACATTTATACTTGACCCTGGTACGGCAACGACTACAAATCTTGCTCTTGTACTTCCAGGATCTGAGCGGTAATGGATGCATATTTAAATTTCCGCTCATACCTCCCGGATTTTGTTCGGATCCATGTGATCATGAAATGACAGCATCTATTTCAGGAGATTTTGATACATGTCCCAATAGTTGTCCGGACAATCCAGCGCATTTTATGTTGATGTCACTGGAGGTTTGCCGGACTATTCAATGGATTTTTCGGTTACGGCCACGGGCTTTCCAACATGGACATTTACCAATGTACCTATTGATATCAGTTCAGAATTTGAAGTGTGCGTGGCAGATGTACCTGTGGCAGTATATGATGAGGCTACACATTCATTGTTAGTACCGAAATTAATGACAGGGCATGATATCATCATCACGCTCTTAAATGTTTATGGTAAATATGGTTGTACAGCGATCCTTGACAATGCAGAGCAGATCATAACGATTCATACGTTGCCTCCGATATTAGCACCTCATCTTACATTTTGTAAAGGCATTGCAAATAATATTAACCTAACGGATTACGATATTTTCGTAAGCTCATTTTATGATGTATCATGGTACGATGGAGATCCACTACAAGGAGGCGATATCATCAATAGTCCGACCGGGGCAAATCTTTTTAATGTAAATCAGCTATGGGCTCTAATTGCAGATGATTATTGCCAGAATTCAATACAGATTCCACTTACACTTCTTCCACAACCGAAACTCGATTCTGTGCCTCCATTGCAAATTTGCAAAGGAGATATTGTAGCACTGCAAACTATTCCTTTGATTGATGCCGGCAATAGCATGCCGGTTTACACTTTTCATTCAGGACTTCCTCCTGATACAACTAACCGACTGAATCCGCTCATCTATATTCCAAATGATACTGTGACTGTATATGTCCTGGCTACAGCAGGGATGTGTTATGATACAATTCCGATTGAAATCGATGTGCAGGATTATCCTGATTTCACTTTGCAGGGTTCTCCATGCGATATGATCGCGCATACCTATTCAATTGTTTTCACAAGTTCAGCGGATTCAATTCATGCCAGTGCAGGTATTGTGGTCAATAATCCTACAGGTCAGGATTCGATCAAAGGAATACCTGAAAATGTAAATGTGACAATAGAAATTTTAAATCCATCAGCGCTTTGCAAAGACACATTTCTGATCACCGCACCGAATTGTAATTGCCCTCTCATCAACTCTCCTATAGCCGGCCAGGCATCATATTCAATATGTGATGGTAATGCTATTCCTGTCTTGTCTGTTACAATAGATCCGGGGATGGTGGCTAATTGGTATAATGTACCAAGTGGTGGTGTTGCTCTTTTACAAAACAGTCTGACGTATCAACCACCGAGTGCTGTCAGTGCCATTTATTATGCTGAAGCGCTTGACCCATTGAATCTTTGTTATAGTATCCGGACACAAATCCCATTTGATGTCTATCCTGTAGCAGATCTTCAACAGGTGGCGGACCCAACACTATGTGATCAGGAAACAATAAATCTAAATACACTTGCTCCGACAGTTTTGAATGGCGTAGGAGGAAGTGGCCAATGGTTTGATCTTACAACAAATCTTCCGGTATCTGGTATCATCCAACCTCAAAATGGAGATGCCTGGTATTATCTCTTCACAAGTTCTCCTGGTAATTGTCCGAGTTCGGATACAATTCAGGCAATCGTCAATTCATTACCCATAGTAGACCTTTACAATATTCTCTGCGATGATGTTGCACTTGAGTATGAAGTTTCTTTTACATCAGATGCAGATGTGGTGTTGGTCAGTGTAGGTAATCTGACACACATAGCAGGAACGGATAGTTTCTCGCTGACGAATATTCCTTTTGATACAGATATCACATTTGATCTTACAAATACGGCGACCGGTTGTACGAACAGTATTTTTCAGGCTGCACCAGATTGTAGTTGTCCTGCATTACTTCAAACTAATAGCATTGAGCTATGCTCTGCTCAGAGTGCTTTGGATCTTTCTGCATACGTTGGATTTGGTGTCAATGGAAGCTGGCAACTTGTCAGCACACCGGCCGGGGCGAATCCCGCAACATTATTAGGAAATAATTTCAATGGGACGAATAAGGATGCAGGTCTGTATGTATTGCGATTTATTCGTTCTGTTATTCTTGCAGATTGTGTCGATACGGCTGCATTTCAGATTCAACTGCATACATCACCATTTGTTGATGCCGGAAGCAATGCTACTGTGTGTGCGCCTGATGTCATCAATCTTTTTGGAAGTGGTGGTGGAAGTAACGTGACATTCCACTGGACAGAAACAGGTAGTGCCGCTGTCGCAAATGCAAATGCACTCAATACTAGTTATACACCTACTCTTGCTGACATCACAGCGGGTTCGGTCAGCTTTACGCTGACGGCTACGGATCAGACAGGCTTTTGTCCTCCTGCAAGTGAAACGATCACGATCACCATTGATGGATCAGCTTATTTTATCATTGCTCCCGGCTCTCAGGTCTATTGCGACACTGCAGATATACAAGTCAATTTTGATGCCCTCATTACGTTTGGAAATAAAAACGGGCATTGGTTTTTCCCCGATACGGTGAGTGCACCTATCACGGGTTCCAGCATGTTCAATCCATCCACACTTGCTTCCGGAAATTATACAGTTTTCTATACAACGTCGAATGCTGTATTGCCATGCAAAAATGATACTGTAGGTGTCAACCTGATAATTCGCAATTGTGCATGTCCAAGTGTTGCATTGTCTGCACCTTCACAGGGTATCTGCAGCGAGTCCGCAATACAGGAGTTAAATAATTTCCTCATTACGGCTGAGCCAGGCACATGGAGTATCACAGGGAAACCGGCTGGTTCCAAACCTGCGGTGATCAAGGGGACTAAATTTGTCACAAATAATTCGGATGTTGGTCTTTCTACTTTACGATATTCCCTTCCGAATCCTGTGGCAGGTTGTAATGCATTTGCTGAAATAACGATAGAGGTTATTTCTACACCCTCATTGCAGATCACTTCGGTGAAATGCGCTACGGATCTTCAAAGCTGGGAAGCGATCATTACTTCCAATACTGCAAATATTACAAATACGCAAGGCAACCTGACTTCAATCGGCAATGGACAATATCTCATTGACGGATTGACACTTTTAACGAATCTTCAGGTATCTGCTTCCAATGGCGGTGGGCTCTGTACAAGTAACTTAATAATTTCTGCTCCCGATTGTGCATGTACCTTGACCATATCCAATCTTCCGGACAATATTTCATTGTGCCCTGATGAGAAAACAACATTTAATGCTGTTGTGTCCGGGGCAAAGGGAAATGCAGTCTCATTCTGGATTGTCAATAATGACAGTCTCTATCAAAATTCTCTTGAGGTTGGAACTGCAGGCACATATACTTTCGTCAGTCTGGATGAATTGGGCTGCCGGGAAGAGAAACAAATTAATGTCAATGTCTATACAGAGATGGTGCCTGATGTCAGTGTGGTGGATATCACTTGTCCAGGAGATCAGGATGGTCAGATCATATTGAATGCTATCGCAGGTGGTAATGGACCATTTTTTATTTCTATCAATGGTGGCACAATGCAACCTGTGTTATCCTTCCCATACACTTTCAATGGACTGAAAGTCGGTAATTATAAAATTGATTTGCTCGATGGATTCAGTTGTGCGATCACGTTCAATATTATGGTTCAATCTGTGAGTTCTGAGACGTTGGATCTTGAGCCTGACAAGACAATCCTGGTGGGCGATAGCGTGGAGATCAAACCGTTGATCAGTTTCATTCCGGATTCATTTTACTGGACGGGTGATTTGACGCTCATAGATCCATTGGTGTTGGACAATTGGATTAAACCGGAGACTGATCAGGAGTATATGCTATTCGCGATTGATAGTAAAGGATGTCTGTATAGTGATGATATTAAGATTAAAGTACTGCTGCATAGCAGCATTTATGTTCCGACGATCTTTTCGCCTAATGGGGATGGAGTCAATGATCTGCTTGCACCTTTACCTGATCCCTCTGTGACGACTATAGAATATTTTGAGATTTACAGCCGTTGGGGAGAATTAGTTTACTCATCTCCTTCCAACTTTACGCCCAATCAGTCAAATATTGGATGGGATGGATCATTGAAAGGCAAGCCATTAAATCCGGGAGTATACGTGTATAGGCTTTCGGCGACGAATAAGAAAGGGAAGGTATTACAGCTTACAGGAGATGTCACCCTTTTAAGATAAACATCAACTTCAGCTAATAGCCAATTTGCCTTTCTTATTTGTTACAAGAAGAAAGAAAAACCCAAGGATAAAAAATCCGCCTAACGCGAAAATTGAATTCCGCATATTACCGGTGACATGTTCGATAAAGCCAAATGAAAACATGCCGATGACAATGGCTATTTTTTCTGTTACATCATAGAAGCTGAAGAATGATGTGGTGTCCTTCGTGGGCGGCATGATTTTAGAATATGTGGAACGGCTCATCGATTGAATACCGCCCATCACCAATCCGATCATGACCGCAATCAGATAAAAATGCATAGCTGTCGTGATGAAATATGCAGCAGCACAAATGGCTATCCACAGCAATACTGTCAACATAAGAACTTTGATATTGCCGATAATTTTTGAAAGCCTGGCCATCAGCATGGCACCGAGGATCGCTACTAATTGGATGAGCAATATGGTAATAATCAAATCTTTGGCTTCCATATTGACCCACTGGCCATCGACTTGTTTTTTTATTTCCTTACTGGCAAATTCTGCCGAGGCCAGCATGACCGTCTGCACACCCATGCTGTAAAAGAAAAAAGCGGTGAGATAGGATTTGAGAAATGGCATGTCCTGAATCTGATGCCATACTTTTTTCAATTCACGGAATCCATTGGTGAGCACACTATGGGTGAAGTCTTTTGGCATGGGCTTTCCCAGGGGCAATGCATGAAATGCAATCTGCGCAAAACCAAACCACCACAAACCCACAAGCAAAAAAGATAACCTCGGTGCAAATGTGGAATCTTCAAATGTCATCATGACAAATGCAAAACAAATCAATTGAAGAATTACACTGCCGATATATCCATACGCATAGCCTTGCGCACTTAATTTATCGCGATATTCTACTGCTGCTATTTCCGGAAGGAATGCATTATAAAAAACAAGACTCCCACAATACCCAATGGCAGCTAAAATGGCAAGAATAATTCCAAGCTCAAGATGGCCCGGATAAAAAAAGTACATCCCCACACAAGCTCCTGAGCCTACGTAACAAAAGAGCTGCATAAATCTTTTCTTATTGCCTTCATAATCCGCTATAGATGACAGGATAGGTGATAAAAACACGATGATCAGGTAAGCAAAGGCCAACGCATAATTTAAAAGGGCACTATTGATGACTTTCCACCCAAAAAAAGAAACATAATCAAGCGTGGAGTCATCTCCATCTCCTGAAATGGCAAGGTAATAAATCGGGAAAATGGTGGCCGTAATGACAAGATTATAGGCCGAATTGGCCCAATCATACATGCTCCATGCCCGGTACAATTTCTTTTCAGCTTTATTTATCGTCATGATTATTCACAATGAGAAAGCGTGCAATTTAGAATATTTTAGGTGCTGGTTACTTTTTAAGCCCAACTACAATCTTCATGGAAATACAGGTAAATATCTCTATCATTGCCTGAATTTAAAAAAATCCGGGTATGAAATATCTCTTCTTATTGGTCATCGCCTCAGTCCTCATCAATTGCAAGTCAGCCAGTCATCAGACTAGTAAAATGCAATCAAATATCGAAACATATCTCAAAGCGCATGGATATGCAGGAGATGATTATCAATTCATCGGGATCACAGAAATGGACACTGTGACGGAAAAAGATTTTTTAACCCGCCAAATGGAATCCGTATCCCTTCAATTGACGAATAAGGACAAACGATTAAAAAAAATGGATTCCTTAGAAACGACGTTTAAAAAAGGACTGGAGCAACATCCAAATGACCAGATGCTGCAACAAAATCTACTGGATATCACGAGGGGCAAAACAACCTTGTATGTTCTGCAACATAAACTCGATAGCCTACAGGCAACGTCGAAACCTGAGCAGGCTCAAATTATTAAATTTATCGGCATGGATTTTTCCTTTAGTTCAAAAGGTGGCAATGGAGCCCCAGTGCAACATCACTATTACATCAAACTTGATGAGCAGATGAACGTGCTGAGTGTGGGCGATCTCCAGCAATAGGCCTAATAAACATTCTTTACATTTGCGTCACCTAAACCGTACGTATGAAATTACTTCTCCGCAATGAAGTGATCATCATCATCATCATCGGGGTGATTTTTTTCTTTCCTTTTCTCGGATCTGTACATTTATTTGATTGGGATGAGATCAATTTCGCGGAGTGCTCCCGTGAGATGATGGTCCTGCATGATTATAGCCGTGTCTATATTGATTTCAAACCGTTCTGGGAAAAGCCGCCCATGTTTTTCTGGATGCAAAGTTCGGCTATGATGATTTTTTCTGTTACAGAATTTGCAGCCCGATTTCCCAACGCGATTTGTGGCATAGTTACACTCCTGGTTTTATTCTTATTCGGTACCAGGCTTTTTGACCGGAAGTTTGGCTTGTTCTGGGCACTTGCTTATGGTGGCTCTATTTTCCCGAATCTCTATTTCAAGTCCGGTATCATCGACCCCTGGTTCAATCTCTTTATTTTTATTTCCATCTACTACCTGATTTGCTACCACTGGAAACGAAATGAGATGGATAAAGAAGGATTGAACAGAAAGAAATTTACGTACATCTGTTTCTCGGCGATATTTATGGGCTTCGCTATTCTGACAAAAGGACCTGTTGCTTTGATCATTTTTGGAGCAGTGGGCATGGTCTACCTTGTGTATAATCGTTTTAAAATTTATTTTAACTGGCTGCATGTTCTTGCATTCATAGTGATCGCGGCACTTGTGATATTGCCCTGGTATGGTTATGAGACGGCGAAAAACGGATCATGGTTTATTACTGAATTCCTACGGTATCAAATCAGATTATTCACAACACATGATGCCGGCCAAAAAGGTTTTTTTGGTTATCATTTTGTTGTCATTCTCCTGGGCTGTTTCCCTGCATCTGTTTTCGCTCTTCCCGCTTTTTTTAAAATGCCATACAATACCCGTTATGAAAAAGATATTAAGCTCTGGATGCTCATTCTATTCTGGGTGGTGATGATTTTATTTACGATTGTTCAATCGCGTATCATTCATTATTCATCATTAGCCTGGTTTCCTGTTTCTTTTCTGGCTGCGTATACATTTTACAAGTGGGACAGGAAGGAGAAAACCATGCAGCAATATATTCCTTATGTCATAGCGATCACGGGTGGTTTGATATCTATAGCCCTTATGACGCTTCCTTTTTTTGCGATGCATATCAGGAAATTCATTCCTTATGTGCAGGATAAATTTGCACAGGCTGCTATGGGCGCAGATGTCTATTGGTCAGGGTGGGAGTGCCTGCCGGGTGTATTCATGTTACTTGTCATCTATTACGGACTGCGGAAATTGAATAGAAAAAAATTCATTACGTCCGCCTGGGTTTTTTTTACCGGAACCGCTATCGTGATTTTTATGGCATCTTCTATTTTGATTCCTAAAATTGAAAGATATTCGCAGGGTGCGGCTATTGATTTTTTTATTCAGCGACAGGGTGAAGATTGTTATGTGCGGACTCTGGGGTTTAAAAGTTATGGCGAATTATTCTATACACAAAAAGCGAAACCGCTTAATGTACAATCCTATGATACAAACTGGTTGCTTACGGGAAACATTGACAAGTCTGTTTATTTTGTCACGAAGATCAATAGAGTGGATGATTATAAGAAGTATGAAGATCTGAAAGAATTATATCGTAAAAATGGATTTGTGTTTTTGAAAAGGGTGCCCAAATAATTTAAATTTTCGATTTTCGATGGCAGCTACAAGCTGCCTTTACATGTTCTACTTTATTTACATTGATTCAATATATGGATTTGAAGTTACAAACTTCAAATAGCGTAGTCTTAAATAACGTGGCCCCTAAACCTCCTGAAGGGGACTTTTGAATTCAACAATTAATAAAGAAAAGGGCTGACTCCGAGGTGGAATCAGCCCTTTTGTATGTATAAGATCCTTAGATCTTAAGTCAAATCAATGTACATCAAAGAATAGTTTTACATCAGCTTCATCTCCGCCAATTGCTGTGGCAGCTAGGTGATACTGATCACCATTCAATGTCTGCTCCTGGATAGGATATGGAAGACGTGTAGGTACGCCACTTCTTGCTTCAGGAGGAGCTGTCAACTCAGGATAATCAAGGCGACGCCAGGTACCCCATGCTTCAAAACCTCTGTTGTATAAAGCGATCCAGGCCTGTGTGCCGATCTTTTCCTGCCATGTACCCGCTGCTGTTGCATATGCAACATCCGGGTTTGCGAGATAAGCATCTGCATCAGCTTGAGAACCACCCCACTCTTCTATGGAAGAAGTGATACCCTCATTATAATGCTCTTCAGCAGTACCGGATACGTTATATCCTCTGGCTGCAGCTTCAGCAAGTAAAAAATGAACTTCTGCAGCACTCATGATTGTACCAGGATAAGTAGGCTCAAGAAGTGCAAAATTTCCAGGATCAGTCCCGTAACTCACATTTGAGAATTGGCTGAAAATACTATTCTCACCATATGTTCCGCCTAAATATTCTTCAACTGCAGGAGTGGTATCAATATCCACATTGTTATGCTGGAAGAAAAATTGTCTTCTTGGATCATTGAGCGCATTCAGTTTGTCAACAAAAGTGTTGGCACCGATGAAGTCCTGACGACCTGAAGCTACGAGATCAACATAAAGTGGATTCGTATTAGGTGTAGAAGAAAGATAATGAACAGCTGCATTGTCAGCATTTGAACCGATAGCATTTGCTGCTGCAGACTCAACAGTTGATTTAGCAAGAGCTGCCTCAGAAGCGACATCAGCAATGGTCATACCCATCCTCAGTTTAAGCGAATTGGCAAAAGCGATCCATTTTTGTGTGTCACCACCATAGATGTTATCCGCACTGGCATTAAAGCTTCCGAAACCGCCATCCAATGTTCCAATGGCTGTATTAAGGCGGGCGATAAGATCCTTGTATACTGTCAATCCATCATCATATTTCGGAGTCAGGATATCAATATTCAAAGCTTCTGAATATGGAATGTTACCAAATGATTCAACAAGGACAGAATACGTATAGACTTCCATGACCTCTATGATCGCGAGTCTGTTATTCTTAGCCTTGATTTGCTCATCAGCAACAGCTTCATCAGTAGCTATGATCTTTGCAGATTCCTTGAAATTAGCTAAGGTTCTCCTGTAAAGCTCATCCCAGTGCTGGAAAGGGATAGCTCGTGTAGCGAAGTCATAATTAGCCTCATCTGTGTAGGTAGTCTCTGTCCATTGTTGAACGATCAATCTGAAAATATTGAAATTCACGTTGGTACTGACCATCTGGTCGACGAGGTTCTTTTGTGCAGAAGTAAAGAGTGTTTCCCCTGGTACTGCAAAGGGGTTCTTTTTATCGATATTTAGATCTGTGAGGTCATTACAAGCCACAAATGCCAGAATGAGCCCAAGAAGTAAGAATTTATTTTTCATATTAGAATCTGACATTTAAATTGAAAGAAAAGTCTTTGGTGGACGGCAGTGAGCTGATAGAATAACCCTGAAGATTACCAGCACCCAATCCTGATTCAGGATCAGCATGAGGTAAGTTCTTACTGATGATCCAAAGGTTTGTTACCTACAAAGCTCAGAGAAATGTCTTCGAACATTGTCTTTGTCAACCATTTCTTAGGGAATGAATATGAAAGCGATACTTCTCTTAGTTTGACATAGCTCGCATCATATATGAATTCACTTTGTGGGTGATAAGCATAACCTGTTGCCAGATAATTGTTACCATTTACTCTCTTTGTGTTTGGTTGTCCATCTGCAGTGACACCCTGATTGATAATACCACCAGAAGTAGCATCAGCAGTCAATGGGTCTCTCACTGGATTGCCAAGATCGTTCAGCCCAACAGATTCTTCATAAAGACCTGTAGCCAAACCATAATATAAATCAAGGGAGAAGATATCACCGCCATGTTGAATATCAACAAGGAAGCTTAAAGCCCAGTTTTTGTAAGAAAGTTTGTTCATAACACCGCCTGTCCAATCAGGATTAGGATCGCCGATGACGTTGTCAGAATTTGATGTACTTACATTTCTACCTGAGGCACTGATAAGTCTTTGTGTATCATCAGTTGGGTCATTTGGAGTACCGTTGTCATATAATTTATATGTCTTACCAAAAATGACACCATATGGTTGGCCAACTTTAGCATTCAACGTTACACCACCTTGTAAAGAACCAAGTTGAAGATTAGTAAGGCCTTCTGTGAGTTCAAGTACTTTGTTGCGGTTTTGTGTCCAGTTGAATAAAATGTTCCAGTTAAAATTAGTAGTGCGGACTGGTACAACATCAACAGTAAGTTCAATACCCTTATTTTCGATATTCCCTGCATTGATGACCTTGTAATAATAACCAGTAGCAGAAGAAGTACGAATAGGCAAAATCTGATTAATAGAATTTGTCTTGTAATAAGCAGCTTCAAAACCCAGACGGCTGTTAAGGAATCTCATTTCTAAACCGATTTCGTAGCTGTTAGTACGTTCTGGCTGTAATTCAGAATTCTTCTTGGTATTAGGTAAAGAAGAACTTGCACCTCCGAATGCGGAATTAACAGCATAACTGTCATTTATCTGGTTGAAGGTTGCGCTGTTACCTACTTCAGCATAATTGGCGCTAAGTTTTCCAAAGCTCAACCAATCGGCTTCGATAAATTTGTCAAATACAAAACTTAAAGAAACAGCAGGATAGTAGTAGACGTTATTTCCTTTTGGTAAGGTAGAAGACTCATCTCTTCTGATAGAGCCATCCAGGTAAAGGAAGTTATCATAACCCAGGGAAGCCTGAGCAAATAAACCGTTAACTCCGGTATGTTCATCCCTTTCGATTGGATTAGGAAGAGTAGACACAGTATTCTGAAGAGCGTAAAGTCTTGGAACGACTAAACCACCATTGGTAGCTGCAAAAATCGAATTGAACTGAGTTCTGCGAAGGCTTGATCCAAGAAGTCCGGAAAGGTTGAATTTCTCCCCGAGATCTGTATGGAAGTTGAGGAATAAATCATAGTTGTTCTCGACAGAGGTGAGGTTTTTGCGTGAGTACCCGCTACCTACATCGATACGGCCTATACTTCCGTCTACACGGTCGGTTCCGATACCAAAACGATTTGGTACGCTACCGATAGCTCTTCTGTCTTCCTGTAATTCATCATATGTATCAATAGATGCGCGACCGAAAACATCGAGCCAGTCAAATAACTTATAATTAATGGTAGCATATCCTAAGAAACGATTTCTGTTATCGCTTTCGTAGTTTTCATATGCCTGCCAGTATGGATTGTCCCAATAAATAGGAACATTGTTAAATGGACCTGCATAATTCCAGGTTACATTTCTCTTTGTATCCAGGTAAGCTTTTTCAAGTTGTTTAACGTCAACATTCACCTGCCACCACTGGCGGAAGCTACTTGCTGCACCGTTTGAATAACCTGTTCCGTTACGGCCTAAACCATCCGTACGGATATAGTTTCCAAATCCGGAAACTGTAAGTCTGTCTGTAACTTTCAAATTCGTTTTTGCAGAAAAATTGTTACGTTTCAGTGAGCTGTTTGGCAGCATGCCATCGAGATCATAATTTGTATAGGCAAGTCTGAAATCACCAGCATCGTATGATTTGTCAAATGCGATTGTATTGGTCAATGTGACCGGTGATTTGAAATACGTTGTAGGATCATTTGCACCGGCTACCCAAGGGGTAGCAGTTTTGTAATTAGGAGATGCAGGATCAAAAGCATCCCACTGATAGATGAGAAGATTTGGATCGAACTTCGCACCATAAGATGCATCTTCAGTCAAAGGTGTAACCTTGTCATCAATACCGTCACCATTGACATCATACAGTAAAAATCGGTCAGGAGTATCGTAATAGTCTCCATAACCTGCACCGTACTGATGCTGGTATTTTGTAAATGTGCTTTTATCAATCTTTCCAAAAGAAACATTGGAGCTTAATGTCACACCAATACCTTTTCCGGTTTTAGCACCATTTTTGGTCGTGATCATGACCACACCATTGGCAGCACGTGAACCATAAAGAGCTGTTGCGGCAGCACCTTTAAGTACGTTGATAGAGGCAATGTCTGCAGAGTTGATATCTGAAGCAGCATTTCCAAAGTCATAATCCTGACCTGCCTGTTCTTGTGCGCGTGAGTTGGTAACCCTGTTACTTACAGGAACGCCATCAATAACAAAAAGGGCCTGATTATTCCCTTGCAGTGAGTGAACGCCACGGATAAGGACGTTTGTAGAACCGCCCACGTTGGTAGTGCGTCGGATCTGAACACCCGAAACACGACCCGATAGAGCATTCACGAAATTGTCACTTTTTACAGTGTTAATTTCGTCGCCGTTCACTTCTTGTGTGGAATACCCAAGGGATTTTTTCTCCCTTGTGACCCCGAGTGCGGTGACTACCGCTTCTGAAAGCAATAAGCCCTCAGAAAGGGTAACATTTAGTGTACCGGAGTTACTGACAGTAAGCTCCTGGGTTGTATAACCCGTGTAACTAACAACCAGCATATCGGAACCCGCAGGTACCGCGATGCTGTAATTCCCATTAAAGTCAGACACGGTACCGACCGATGTCCCTTTAACCTGAATGTTTGCTCCGATCAGAGGCTGGCCTTTATCATCTGTCACCGTACCGGAAACAGATCTCTGGGCCGAGATCTCCAATGTCATGAGCAATAAGGAAAAGAATAGTAAGAACTTCCTCATAACGATTTGGTTTTGAATTAATTAAATGTATTATTCGATGCAAGTTCGACTTGAATTATCTTCAAGTTAACAATTACTTAACGTGCTCAAGATAGAAAACGCTGACATTATTTCAGGATATTCTTCCACTATTTTATTCTTGCCCAAAAGAGAACATTTTATTTTTTGTATAAAATTGATATTCAGTATGATATACAATAATAAGAGATTGTATGTTTTGTACGTTAGGACAGTGTGATTTACACTATTTAGGCAAGCTTTTGATAAGATCTCCATACGGCTACCGGATGGTTCCAGGTTAAATCTGGTGTCAGAATTCCGGACTTTAAAGCTGTCCTTTAAAATCCGCATTCCCATCAATACTCCGAATTCTTCACTCTATGCGCTATGCACTTTGCTCTATGCTTTTTTCAACTGTTGCATCACGATTTCTTTCCGGCGCCTGCTGATTTCGATTTTGCTTTTATCTCTCATTTCAATATAGCCGTCAAACAGCACAGAATCGACAAATTCTTTATTCACCAGATGAGATCGGTGGACCCTGATAAACCCATGCTGGGTCAGAATTTCTTCAAAATCTTTAAGTGTCCTCGAGGCAAGCAGTGGCTTGTCGTCATCAAAAAACAAACGGGTGTAATTGCCATCGCCCTCAAGTCTGATAATATTTTTGATGGGATAAAAAAATGTTCCTTTTGTCGTGGTGATCGCAATTTTAAAATCAGCGTGTTCTGCGGAAAGATTGAATTTCAGATTTTCAAATAATTTTTGTCGTTCCTCTTCACTTGCTTTTTTTTCAAAAAATCGTTGAATAGCAGCCTTTAATTCGTCAGCATCTATTGGCTTCAGGAGAAAATCAAGGGCACTAAAGCGAATGGCCTCAATTGCGTATTCATTAAATGCTGTTGTAAATATCACTTCGAAACTAAAGCGATTGACTTTCTTCAACACATCAAATCCATTTAGTCCCGGCATCTGAACATCAAGGAAGAGAAGATGAGGATTGAATGACTGGAGTAATTCAACGCCTTTATACGGTTCACGTGTAGACTGGAGCTCACTGATCTCAGGGACATACCGCTGTATCATGTAGGTCAACGTCTCTATGGCAGATGGTTCGTCATCTATGATAAGCGCCCTGATCATGACCTGAAAGTAATAAAGAAAAAACAAAACGCAGGCAGGGCGAATTAATCTGATACAGGTATGATGAGCTCCACTACTGTACCCAGTGCGATATGATTTGTATCTACTTTATCCCGGATGGCCACTGAAAATTCCCTTCCGTATTTTCGTTCAAGGATAGCCAGACGATTATACACAAGGGAAAGGCCTTTGGACTTATTGATGGTTGAATCTTTAAGCTTTTCGGCTTTATTTTTTCCGGCTGCTGCTCTTCCGACTCCATTATCCTCAACAATGCATCTCAGCACATCATGCGTGGGCATAAAAAACCTGATGCTCAGTTTTTTTAATCCCTCTTTAGGTACGAGGCCATGCCAGATTGCATTTTCAGCAAAAGGCTGCAACATCATCGGCGGTATTTGTATTTCTTCCGGATCAATATCGTCATCCACACCAATTGAAAACGTAAAATCATCTGTCAATCTCAATTGTTCCAGTTCAAGGTACAATTGGAGCATATTGATTTCTTTGTCGAGGGTTATGAAATTTTCATCACAATAGGATAAAATCATCCGTTGCAGTTTTGAAAATTTCGAGAGGTAACTATTTGCCTCATCGACATTACCGGTCATAATATACTTCTGAATCGAATTGAGGGCATTAAAAATGAAATGGGGATTCATTTGTGCTCGCAATGCAGTCAATTGCTGATTAGTAAGTTCCTGGTTTACTTCCGCGAGCAATCGTTCGCTTTCACGAGAAGCCTTTTCAATCGATAATTTATCCTCAAGAGCCTTTACATTTTCTTTTTGCAACAGGATATTCTCTTGATTTATTTGAAAATACCGAAGACCGAGACCCAAAGCAAAACAAATGCTCTCTGCAAGAACACCTATCATGTACCAGCTCCCATTATCAAACTGACTAAAAAGCGTATGATTAAAAACACCGCGGATATTGAGGTAAACCATGATCACACCGAAAAATACCAGCAAGAGACTCCCGGTGATCACATATGATTTGACAGCTGATTGTATCCTGAATATCAGAAAATAAAACACAACCATCTGCAAAGGAAATACTCCAATTCGGATGCCTTTCATCATAGAATCAATCAAAACATTATGACTATCTATGGTATAGAAACAAAAAATTGATAGCGCATACAGGAAGAAAAAAATACTGATACCATTGAGTATCCGATAAGCCTTCAGATGATTCGCCTTAATGCCAAGCCAGTAAATAATAAATTGAACATAAATAGCCTGACCTGTAAAGGCAAGAAACTCATTGAAATATTCATCCCAGTACGCATGGTAAATCAGAAAGTGTCCTAGTTTGGTATAGACATCAATCTGGATAAATCCATATAATGCCTGAATAAATAAAAAGAGTGAATACAGGCCAAATAAGGTATACCTGCTTTTCAGATAGAGAAAGAAGAAAAAGAAAAAGCCGAATGCGATCGAACCCAGAAAAATATAACCAACAATAAAATTGGTCTCTTCAAACGCGACTGCTTTCGCAAGCTCCCGGTGGTAAAAATCATAGGTGATCAGCCACACTTCTTTGGAAGCCGGTCTGTACGACGGACCTTTGTATCGGATATCGCATCTGTACGTCGTACCGGAATCGAACCTGATAGCATGAGCTGGAAAATAGAGCGATTCATAATGAATTTTTCCGTAGAAATCTCGTCCGCTGGTTTTCTCAAAAGTATCATGGCCACTGCCGAAAGGAATGGCCGTAAATCGGAACCATTCATTTCCGCCCTCGTAGTAATAAAGAGTAGTATCGCTGCCCGTATCATTGATTAAATCAAATGAAATGCGGATCGAATCGTGCAATGCATCAGCTGGTGAGGTAAGGTATTTTTCATCAAATAAGTGGAGTTCTCCTGCATGAAATATTTCGGATGTTCTGATTTCAGGTATGGCAGACTGGGTTCTTATACTCCAGGGCAGAAGAAATAGAAAAAATAATATTGAAGTGTTATATACCCGCATGATTTACCTTGAAGTCAATATTTCACATACCCGAATGATTAGTTAATGAAACTGAATAGCCATATTAATGCCAATATGGATATTTGGCTTCATATCCTACATAGGTACGTCCGGAAATCGTGTTAAAAAAGGATGGGTGGGTGAATGGATTCTCCCGTTTATTTAGTGGGGAGTGAGAGGAGTGAGAAAAGTGTGCTACAGCCCTCTCCAAGCGCAAATCAGCAACCGAGGAGTGTGCTTCGACCAGCTAAACTCAACCTTGGTCTACAGCTCAGCAACCGAGGAGTGAGAGGAATAATAGTGGCTTGTCAAAACCTGGTATAAAATCCTGCAGAATTAATTTATTGAGAGTAGGGACAGATTTCTGAAGAATTAATTTTTTAAGAGTACGGACAGGTCGCGACCTGTCCGTACTCTTAAAAAATTAATTCGCTGGTGATTTCACAGTACTTTCTAAATATAAATTCGTTGATGGCCTGTCTGTATTCTTAAAAAATTAATTTACTTCCATTTTACATTTGAAGGTTTCAACAGAGCATCAGAACAAGCTTTTTCAATTCTATGTTAAATTAACAAACTGAATATTAGAGCTTCATGGCTAATTGAATAAAGTGAAACTTTCGAGGCAATTTAATTTCACTTGAAAACTTTAACACAAACTCTATAATTTTTATGATAATTTTTTTGAATAATCGGGCATTGAATCGTTTTTTATCTTTATATTAGCATTCATAATTATTATTCCACGTGAGTAAATTAATATTGCAAACCCCTTTGAAGTATTGTTTGTCTCCCTTTTTATTTCATGGCTAATTCTATTCTTGCAGCACCCATAAAATCATTTTTTCACTTTCTAAATTTTTTACTTATGTCACATTTTATCAAATTTTTTGCCCCCCCCCCGTTTAAGTTTCAAAAGCATTTTTAGATTCTTACTCGTGGGAGCCTCCACAACCCTACTGTTCGTGTCCTGTTCAAGGGACGAGATGAAGACGCAGAATGTCGCAGATAATGATGCGAAATACGAGACTTACTACAAAATGCTCACCTTTATCGAAACGATGGAGGGTAAACAGCCGACACATCCTGTATTCTTACCAAGAGGGCTATATGCTCCGAGTAATATCCTTGAATATGTTGAAGGAACTATGAACCTTCAATATACCGATCCTCGTCTAACATGGGATTCTTACGATAACCGAACAGATACTTTTACCATTGCATTATCAAGTGGGTATGCAACGCTTGGAGATGTGCAAGCTCTTGTTGAAAAAGTACGTGATACAGCTTCAGTTCATTTTTATAGTATAACTGAGCAGGATAAATTTCCTGTTTTGTATGATGCTGTTAATGTATCGGCCACTTCATCAATTATGTATGTTTCCGTTTTAAGCATGGTAGGAAAGGTTCATAGGGATCCTACACCGTTTGGTTCGACAGATTACTGGGATGTATTTGGAGGGAAATGTTCTCCACAATCTGGAGGAGGAACTAGAAAAGCATCAGACTTAATAAACAGTGCATTAGTTGAATATTTTGAACCATATGGCTGTACTTTCTTCACGAACGAGACTGAAGTTTACGATTTGCATTCATACGGGTGGGGTCAACTAAATCCACATGACCCAACACCGGGTGATTTTAATATAGATTTCAGAACTTGGGCCTTTTATTGTGCAGATGAAATTGATCCTGAAGATGAATGTCTTCCTGAAGGGATTCAATTATGCTCAGGGTTTGACGAAGAAGATATAAAATGTTTAGATCCGGATGAAATGAATTATTATTTCGGCTCTATCGTAGACATTTATAATAGTTATACAGCTGAAACTGATTTACACCACATTAATTCCCTGAATTACCTGGAATTCGGATTATGCGATTTCTTAAGCGAGTTTTGGGCAGCTCATGTGTTTTTTGGAACTCCGAATGCATGTGAGAGTGAAATATATCCAATTCCCTTACCCCCATGTTGTTAATAGCATTCATTTCAAGCCCATGAAGCAAATAATTTGCTTCATGGGCATTTTATCAACTAATATAAAAAAGATATGAAAAATTTTTTCTTTTTTATGCCGTTTTTTATTTTAAGCACCTCAAATGCTCAATTGGCATTTGTGGTAAATGGTTTTCAAGGACCAAACGTCGAAAGTATTTATGACGTTGTTTACAATAATGACAAGTACTATTGTTTAGGACTTGATTTAGAGCCGACTTCCCCATTTAGATCATGGAGTCAATTGTATATTTTCGATAACTCTGGGACATTATTAGATAAAAAAACTATAGGAGAGGAGGGAACTAGATATTACCAATTCATTAGCATAATCAATGATACATTAACTCTCTTAGGAAATTTAAAATCAGAAAATTGTAGTTCAAAATTAATACTTGATAAATATATTTTGTCAGAAAATACCAGAATTCCGATTTCGGAATTTGAGTTTTGTAATGATCAATTTATACAAATGGCCAGGTTAATTAATGGATATGAAAATGATAAGTTTGTAGAAGGATATTATAACTCCAATAGTGTTTTTTACAAATTTGTAATGAGATTGGACTCAAAGGACCAATTTTCAAAAATTTTTGACAGCTTAAGTGTGTATAACAATTTTTCTGTGGACTTTAGTCGAAAAGGTTATATTTTAAAACAAGTTAGTTTGTGTAAATTTTATGATAGAGATTTTATCTTTCGTAAACAATTATCAAACTTCGAGGATGGTGTCCAGCCCAGCCCCCATAGTACAGTTGTTTCTTTTGGCAAAAATGAGATTATAGAGCATGCTTTTAAAAGAACTTCTGACTCTGTATCAGGCCAAATTATAAGAATGGTGGACAGCAGCCTACAGGTTAAAAAAATAGCATTTATATCACCTCCTGGCGAAAATAAAGGGAATATGGATTTGCCTTTTTTCGGAGGACTCGACATTGATACCGAAAAAAATATATGGGCTGCAGGCACTTATGGGTTCTCACCTTTCATAGATTCAAATTATTTTTCTATTACAAAATTGGATAGTAATCTCAATATTATATGCAATCATTTTATTGGATATGATGCCATCTATAGATTATTTGGAATTACTTCACTTGGCGAGAACGGAGCAATTATTTATGGATGGCGCCTGCCAAAAGGATTCAGTATTAATGGAGGTGGGGAAGATATTTATGCTATAAAGGTTGGTGAAAACTGCGAGCTTCCTTTTTCCGTTTCAACTACTGGTCCTCAACAACCTCTGCTTTCCATTTCCGCATATCCGAATCCTGGCTTAAATGATCTGACCTTTTCTGTTAATGGTTTTGATCCTTCAACCTTACGTGTTGAACTTATTGATGAATCAGGGCATCTATTATTTTCACAAAAGGATCTGACAAATTCAATCCGAGTACCGGAGTTATCAGCGGGCCAATATTTTTACAGGATACTTAAAGGAGAGAAACTGATGGGGATAGGGTCGTGGGTGAAGCAATAAGCAAGACTGTAAGAAAGTAAGAAGTAAGAGTATTGATAGTGGCTTGCCCCTGTCTGGTAACGTTCTAATTCGCAAATCAGAAATTTGCTGACACTCCGAAGTAGATAAAATCTACGCCGAACCGTGTACTAATTTTATGCAGCCCACTATTCACTACTCACTACTCAATATTTAATATCTTGCGACCATATACCTATAAGCCAGTAAAATGGGGAAAAAACCATCTAAAAGTCGTCCGCTGAGTGCCTCTAAACCTGTAAAAGAAAGGATCAAATCCGCATACGACTATACCCACTTTAAAATCGTACACGCCAATAAATTCATCATCGCTACCGCGATTCTGGCCATCCTTTTACTGATCAGTGTTTTCAAAAACATTTCCTATCCACTATTCTGGGCGGATGAAAGCATGACAGCGATGGGGACAGAAAGAGTGCTGGAATATGGATATCCTAAAGTACATGATGGGAAGAATGTTTTTTATGATTTACGCCATAGTAATCCTACCCTGGGTATCGATGAGAAAGATGATGCTTATGTAGGCGGTGCGGGATGGGCTCAGTATTATTTTGGAATCATCGGATATAAACTGGCTGAAAAAGCTGAAAATATTTTTACACAAACCGGAATATTCAGAGCTACGTTCGCCATCATTGGATTGCTCGGGGTGTTTTTATTCGGATTTTTTATTTCGCGGATTTTTCAGGACAGGTTTTCACGTTATGCTTTTTTATCTCTTTATATTTTACTTGAATTACTATCCGTTTCATTAGCCTTGTTGATCAGGGAGGTACGGTATTATTCCCTTGTTCTATTCCTGGTGTCCATCATTCTCGGATTGTATTCTGTGCATCGATTTTATAAACCCATTAATAAAATTGTGCTGGTATCGGCAATGTCAGTTTCATTATGGTTGCTGTTTAATACGTTTGCACCGGTATATTTTATTTTGCTGGGATCGATTGGATTGACAGAATTGATTATCGTGATTCATCAGAGCCTGAACGAAAACCTGAAGACTGCTTTACGAGCTTCATTTTCTGTCCTTATATCCCTGGCGGTTTCATTCATTGCTGTATTTCCCCTTCTATCGTATTTCAGAACTTTTGAAATAGCAAAAGCGATGAATGTATTTAATAATTATACAAGTGAGATCTATTGGGGCAATGTAAAAACGGCTTTTGATTTCTTTAAACATTTTGATTTGCTTTGGATAGCCATATTGTTTAAAGTACTTGTCCTTGTGGATATAAAGAAAATATTAAAAGACAATTCATCGGGCTTCAGGATCTCGTCTTTTTTGACATTATTTTTTATTGTCTTCATCTTTTTTATAGCCCGCATCCCCAATTTTATTTACACGCGGTATATAATTTATCTCCAGCCGGTATTGGCCATCATTATTGCGCTTGATTTCATACTCCTGATCAGTACGTATGCCCGGGAGAGCACCTCCTTCTTCTCCTTAAAAATGCTGGCACCTGTTTTCATTTTCGCGATTGGTGTCATCACCTTTATTGCAGCAAGCACTAAAGATATCAGTGGCCATGTGTATGAGCTCACGCATGCATACAAGGGGCCACTTGATTATACAATTCCTTTCCTGAAAGAGAAATATCCCACATCAGACACATTGGTCATCGCGGCCAATTATGAGGAAACATCCTACATGTATTACTTAAAAAGTAAAGTCATCGTAGGATTTACAGGCAATAATCTTAGTGCGGATTCAATCGTCGTACCTCATGTCATCGCCTATAGAAAAACATGGAGCAATTATGGAAGCATATTCAACAAATATTTGCAAGCGGCTCCCTTTGATGCACAGACGTTTCCCGTAAAGGATATTCCGGTGAATAATATTCCTGAGCTCAATTTCAAACCTGCTTTTAATCATCATTTCAGGATGCAGCTTCCTGATAATGATAAAGATCAGACGTATTTATTCCTCAGGAAATAAAGATCGAGTATATTAGCCTTCGTGGTAAGGTCTTTTATATTTGTGTCTGTCACTACATCAGCATTTCACAGCACAGGAAAATATTTCAATTAAAAAGAATGAGTCAAAAAAAGCAAAAGCCGGTAGCGAAAGCAAAAAAAACTTCATCTGTACAACGAGCAGCTCCTGTTGCTGCTGTCAAAGAACGTAAAGCTGAATTTGAGCTGATCCATTTTGATCTGAAAGCCTGGATATTTATCGGCGTATGTTCGTTTATGTTTTTTTTGTTTGTTGGTTTGAAATGGCATAATTCATCTATTCCGCATTGGAGCCAGGTAGTGCCGGATGGTGGGGATCCTAAGCGTGGGTTGGTCGCGGGCGAGCCACTGTTCATCAGATCGGACGAATGGCTGGTGTATACGAGTTTTATATTGTCACAGGGAAGATTAGGCTTTCCGGTTTCAAATGAGGCCTGGGGTGCAGGCAAAACGCCAATGACATTTGGACTACCTACGAATCACCTGGTGAGTGTCATCAAACCTTCCTTTTGGGGATATTATTTTCTCGATCTGGAGAGAGGTTTTTCATGGCATTGGAATTTCAGGATCTGGCCTTTTATGATCGCTTCTTTTCTACTCCTCATGCTTTTTACGGGTAATAATTTTCTGATCAGTGTGTTTGGCAGTTTATGGCTGTTTCTGTCTTCGGCTATTCAATGGTGGTCGATGAATACGGAGATATTTACATTTGGTAGTGTTGCTGTTATTGCCTTCATCTATATTTTATTTTCAGAAAAGCTCAGGACAATACTGATCAGCGGAATATTATTTTTGATTTTCTCCTACTCCTTTGTCAACATATTGTATCCCGCGTATCAGGTACCTATGGCTTATTTTTTATTGGCACTAGTCTTGGGCTATCTGCTAAAAAATAAAAACACAATACAAATAAAGTTTAAAATCAACTTACCCTGGAAATTGATGGCTCTTGGTGGCAGCCTGCTATTGCTGATTATATTGATCTTTATGTTTTACCAGGAGACGAAGGAGACAATACATCTGATGTCAGATACGGTGTATCCCGGAAAGCGTGATGAACGGGGAGGTGATTTTCTTTTCTTAAAACTATTCACGGACAATTTCGGCATGTTCATGGATCTCAATAAATACCCGGCTATCTGGGGTAATATTTGTGAAGCCTCATCTTTTCTTATGCTGGCGCCATTTGCCTCCATTCTTATATTGATAGATCTTATTAAAACTAAAAAAACGGATCCGCTACTGATCAGTATTTTAATATTCCAATTCGTTATCCTCATTTGGATGTTAATTGGATTCCCCGGATTTCTGGCCAAAATCAGTCTTTTAAATACCAGTCCTTCGTATCGGACATTTTTCATTTTTGGATTCTCCAATGTGATTGCAACAATTCTATTTTTGACGCATCATAAAAATTCAATTTTAAAGAATACGCTTATCACAAAGATTATTTCTTTGATTTTCATTGCGGGCATCGTATTTTCAATTAATTACTTTTTAAATAAACAGGCGAATGCATTTTTTTCTATGCCCCAGGTGTATAAATCCACACTTATTTTCACGGGCCTGATCTGGCTGATGATATTTTTTAATGCAAATAAAATATTCAAATTTTCTTTTTTCACACTTGGCCTATTGATGATCCTTCCCAATATCAAAATCAATCCTTTGAGCGAAGGCTTGTCTCCTTATTACGACAACCTGGTATATAAAGCCGTAACCGAGGTAGAGAAATCGGATCCCGGACAGGGCTGGATTCTTTTCGGTAAATTCACTTATGGTAATTTTCTTAAGGCTGCAGGTGCGAAATGTTTTAATGGCAATCAATGCGTCCCACCGCTTGATAAATTAAAAATACTGGACCCTGAAATGAAAAGCGATAGTATCTACAACCGGTATGCGCATATTGATGTGCTTCCTTTTATTGATGCTGATTCGGTTAAATTTTCACTTATGCAGAATGACCGTTACACTATAAAAATGGATCCCTGCTCACCGCGGATTGTTCAGATGGGCATAAAATACGTAGCGTTTACGTATCAACCACAGCCTATTGAAGTGGAATGCATGACTTCTGTCAAAGAAGCACCGGGACTGTTTATCTATAAACGCAATGATCTATGATCATCTCCGTCGTGATACCATGCTATAATGTGTCGAGGCATATCGAACATGTCATCAGCGAATTGCCTGAAACGATTTCTTATATCATTGCTGTCAATGACTGTTCAAAAGATGATACTGAAAACATCCTTGCCCGTCTTGCAACTGTAAACAAAAAGATAATCCATCTATCGCATAGCATCAACCAGGGAGTCGGTGGGGCGATGATTACCGGCTATATTAAATCCATGGAGCTCAACAGTGATATAACCATCAAAATCGATGGTGATGGTCAGATGGATACCACCTACATTGATGCGATGATCGACCCGATCGTAGCAGGCAAAGCAGATTTTACAAAAGGGAACCGTTTCAGAGACTTCAATGCACTGCGAAAAATGCCATTGTCCAGAAGATTTGGGAACCTTGGTCTTAGTTTTCTGATTAAGGCTGCTTCAGGATACTGGAATATATTTGATCCGAATAATGGTTTCACGGCTATAAAAAATGAAACACTTAAAACGATTGATCTGAACAAAATACACAAACGTTATTTTTTTGAGTCCTCAATGTTGATTGAATTGTATCATGCCAATGCAGTCGTGAGGGATATTGAGATGAAAGCCAGGTATGGTGATGAGGTATCGGGATTATCCGCCACAAGGTCGTTTTTTGAATTTCCGCCCAAACTTTTTACGGCTTTTATTAAGCGTATTCTACTTAAATACTTTCTGTTTGAATTCAATATTGCTTCTCTATATATCCTTTTCGGTGTGCCCCTTTTTTTTATAGGTTTCATTTATGGGTTGGTCAATTATATAAAATATGCGAGCAGTCATTTGCCTGCACCGACAGGTACAGTAGTGATACCCACATTATTGATCACACTTGGTTTCCAACTCCTCTTATCAGCTGCCAATTATGATATCGGCAATTATCCGCAAAAAAAAGGATCATAAGTTAATACCTGATATTTTCTATCTCTTCATGTTCTAGATTTTATGAAAGTTTCAATCCTCATTCCTGTTTACAATGCAGAGAAATATCTGGAGGAATGTATTGTTTCCGCTTTAAATCAAACATATCCGGATATTGAAATCATAGCTGTCAATGATGGCTCAACAGATGGTTCAATTTCGATTTTGGAAAAATATTCAGATCAAATCCGGATCGTCAATAAAACACAGGGCGGTGTGGCATCGGCCAGGAATGCAGGAATTAAAATAGCAACCGGCGAATGGATTAAATTGCTTGACAATGATGATGTACTCTATCCTAATGCAATAGCTGAAATGCTCATTTCTGCCGGGACAATAGCTTTTGAAGATAAAATCCTTTATTCAAATGTTGATTACATCGATGCTTCTGGAAAAGTGATCGGTCACCTGATCGAACCAAATTATAATGGGCTTGATGATTTTGACCGAAATACAATTTTACTTGATCATAATATTGGAATACCATCAACATGGTTAATTCACAAATCTGTGATTGAGCATTGTGGTCTGTTTGATGAAATCACAGAGCATGATGATTATGAATATCATTTAAGAGCCTGCCTGCTTCATCATTGTCAATTTCATCTTGTAGAAAAGAAAACGGTTAAGTACAGGTTTCATGCCCAGCAGTTTACCTGGCAGGTGATGCGCAAATTTCAAAACCAGGATGTCATTGTCGATACTATCCTGGCAAAACTTGATGAAGATCAACAAAAAAAATACAGACTAGCCTTGCAACGGCTGAGAGCTAATCGATCCGTTTTTGAAAAAACGGCACATTGGATAAAACCAATATTGAAATATATGCCGATTAAACTTGAAATCAGATTGCGGACTATTTATCTGCAGATAGCTGAATATAAAAAATCGAAACATGATCGTAATTTTCTATGATAATGAAAGTACGACTGTTCACATTACAATTAATTCTTTTGAATTCATTGCCCTTACCATGTTCAGGTCAGGTTTTAAGCCTTGGATATGGGCAGATGTTTCACAATTCAAAAACCATAGTTCCAGTTGTCAATCAGTATGAGGAGACGGCTAATGAGGAATATTATTCTTTGGACTTAACCCTTTTTGAAATTGACAGGTGTCTGCTTGGGGCAGAACTTTCCTCCTATAAGGGTTGGGTTGATTTTAATGCTGAAGTCGGACTTGGGTTTGGATCAAGTCTTACAAGACTGTTACGACTCTCTCCATATTTGGGATACATTTTAAAACCCAACCATAAATTTAGGTTCATTCCCTATTTCAAAGTTATCATTGAGCAATCGTTTATTACAGGACTGGAGAAAGGGTATAGCCATGTAACAGATATTGACAGACCAAATGGTCATAAAGGAACAATTTTTGTTGAACCAATTAAACGCCTCCAGCTGGCACCAGGAGCAGGTCTGATGCTCAGTTGGAATCCAGTAGGTAAAATGTATTTAATAGGTAATATATATTACACTTATGGGTATAGACCATTTCAGAAGTATTATTTTGAATACAGCTATCAAGGGGTAGAACAACCGACTGCAGAATGGCATGCAAATGGCACCGGTGTATTCACATCTATAGGTATTGGATTTAAACTTTGGAGCGTCGATAAAAATTCAAAAGGGCGCAGATAAGGAAGCACTAAATGGTCTGCTTGGTTTTCCATCTATCATGAGTTTTGAATTGATCTTGTAGTTTGGAAGAATAATAAAATCTTCTACATCAAATTCAGGAAACATCACTTGACTCTATTATTTATTTCTGCAATAATAAACGACTGTATCTCCTTTCATTGATTCGTTCAATCTCCTGGCTTCATTCCGATATGAAGCTCGTCTACCGGAAAACAATACATTCAGCAGACTCTTAAGCGGACCTTTTTTAGACTCGCTCATGGCGATGTCATGGATGTAATTTTCAGAAACGTAAAATTGCTCATCCCGGGAGTCACAATATATATCCACCTGGTGAAGACCGGCTTTGTCCAGCATAATTTTAATCCCCTCCAAAGATTGCAGATGAATATGCCGTGGTGCATCGAGCTGAAACCAATTTTCCGCGTATCGTTCAAACGCATATGATACTAATGGTGTCCTGATGAGGATGGTGCCATTCTCTTTAAGATGTTTTTTAGCTGTCCTTAAGGTATTAACCGGATCAGATGTATGTTCGAAGGAATGATGAAACATAATCAAATCAAACATTTCATTCTCCGGTAGTTCTTCCAAATTGATTCGCCTGACATCAACCGGATAAATGGATTCTTTAATAAACGGATCAATACCTGTTAAGTCCGTGTATCCTATTTTCTTAAGCATATACAATAAATGTCCGGCACCTGATCCTACATCTAAAATACGGGCATTCTTCGCTGGTAAAAATCTGCCGATAGAAAGAAGGGAATAATCATATAGGGCATACTTATCGATCAGCCTGTAAAATAAACCACGCCTGTAAAATGAAGATTTTGAAACAATATCAAAATAGGCCGAGAATAGTTTGTTTTTTATCGAGACAGCGGAGAAAGAATAATAATTCTTGTCAGGATAATATTTACCAAGATCCCGTGGAATCTCTCCGATCTGAATGGAATGACAGTTATTGCATACAACGTATTGGAATTCCTCCCGCATGCCCAATTGCATCTCTTTTACGCTAAATGATCTGTAATCTGATGTATTGTCGCATATTGTGCATGTATAGCTCATTGTGTGAAATAATCTTTATACGTCTGAATATGTGGCGGATGGGTTGGCAATTACCGTTGCTAAATTAAATTTTTATTTTTGCTTTGAACTGTTTACATCCATTCGACCTTTAGCCATGATCAATCATTCCTTTGCCGTTATGGCTTACAATGATTCTCCATTTCTTCCGGCATGCCTGGATTCCATTAAAGCCCAGACCCTGAATAGTATTATTTATATCACCACATCCACGCCATCCGAATATATTGAAAACATATCCAAAAAATACGGTGTTGATCTTTATATCACTGAAAAAGGACTGGGAATCGCGCATGACTGGAACTTCAGCTTACATCAGGCCAAAACCAAATATGTAACGCTGGCTCATCAGGATGATCTGTACCATCGGGAATATTCAACGAGCTGTATTAAGGCAAGTGAAAAATTTAAAGACACTTTAATCTGTTTCACCGGATACAACGAAGTAGTAGATGATACAAAAAGAACCCGAACATTACTACTCACTGTAAAAAAGTTTATGCTTCGATCCTCTATGCCAATTCACAATCATATACAGAGTGAGATCAGAAAGAATTTACTTCTCTTCGCAGGATGTCCTATAGCTGCACCCAGTGTGATGTATAATCTCGAAAATTTAAAGGGTTTTCAGTTCTCGACTGAATTTTCAATTAATATGGATTGGGATGCGTGGTGTAGAATGGCACGGATGGAAGGGAGATTTGTATACGTAAAAAAAGAATTATTAACCCACAGAATCCATCCAGATTCTGCAACAACTGCAGGCTTAAAAGAAAATATACGGCAACGTGAAGATTTGAAAATATTCAAACGTTTTTGGCCAGGTCTTCTTGCAAACCAATTAGTTAAATTGTATGCAAGAAGTTACAAGTCGAATATTCATAAAGTCTGATTCGCCCATGTCATGAATTCAAAAATAATTTCAGTTCTAAAATATATTGTTTTACTGGCTGTTGCAATCGGTTTGCTTGCACTTGCATTTAAAGGTATCAGCGTAAACGTTATTCTGCATGAAATGCTTCAGGCAAAACTTTCCTGGCTCCTCATAGCGGTCATCATAGGTCTTGCCGGATTTGTCAGCCGGGCCATTCGCTGGAAGCTTCTGATTGAATCATTGGGATTTACACCCTCACTAAAAAACACTACTGCTTCCCTGATGGTTGGTTACTTTGCTAACCTTGCCTTTCCCAGGCTTGGAGAGGTGACACGATGCGGATCGCTGAGCAAAGCTGAATCTATTCCGTTCAGTAGTTTGCTGGGCACAGTCATTGTTGAGCGGGTCATTGATGTTCTCAGTTTGCTTATTCTTTTATTTCTTTCCTCAATCCTGGAAATTGACCGGTTAGGAAATTTTTTACACGACAATATCATAAAGCCACTTGGCATAAAATTGAAGACTGTCATGTCATCGCCGGGAATTATAGCCATTGCTATTATTCTTTTCGTGGCGCTGCTTGTGATGATTTTCATCATAATGAGAAGATCAAAACAGAATAAAGAAGAATCAAAATTTGTACATCTCGTTAAAGGCCTTTTGAGTGGATTACAATCTGTGGCAAAACTTAAACGACCCTGGTTATTTCTTTTTCATTCCGTGTTCATCTGGTTTCTTGCTTTCCTGGGAATGTATGTAAGTTTTCAGGCTTTACCGTCCACAAGTGATTTGGGTATGACCGCAGCTTTATTCATTTTGGTCATCAGTGGTCTGGGCATGGCTGCCCCGGTGCAGGGAGGTATAGGAGCATTTCATCTATTGGTTTCCCAGGGTTTGGTCTTATATGGATTATCTCAGCAGGATGGACTCACATTTGCCACATTGGTGCATGCCCTCTCTTTAGTACTTGTGGTAGTCTGCGGTATAACTTCATTAATCCTTTTGTTTTCAGCCAATAAAAAAAGGCTTCAGGAAAATATCAAACAGCAATAACAGAATCTTCAAGACCAGGCCGATTTAAAAGGTTATATTAGTTATCTATTTTAGAATAATCCATTTTACAAAATATGTTTTCTCTACAATTCCAGGAAGTCATTCGCAAACCGATTATCGGCTTAAGCGGCCTCATGCATAAAACAGGAGCTGCAAAAGTCTGGATGAGGTTTACATCCGCCACGCAACGATTTATCATTTGGCGTTCTCCTTTCATGAAATCACTTAAGGCTACACATTTCATTGACATCGGTGCGAATACAGGCGAATTTGCATTAATCGCGAGAGCATCATTTCCATCAGCTAAAATTATTGCTTTCGAACCTCAGCCTATTGCTTTTGATGCCCTGAATAAGGTGATGAAAAAAGACAAAAATTTTCTGTCTTACCAGGTTGCCCTGGGCGAAAAAGAAACTACAGCTGTCATGTATATTTCTCCTTTTAGTCCATCCAGTTCATTTTTGAATAAATCTGAAGATGCACAACCCCAGGAAATGCAAGTGCAAACTTTGGACCATTTCGAAAATTTAATAAGCCCGACTGATACAACAATAGTGAAAATGGATGTAGAAGGATATGAGTTGTCTATTCTGAAAGGGGCAGAATTATTTCTAAAAAAGACAGACTGGATATACATGGAATGCCGGTCTACAGAAACGATAGGCTGTAGCTTTGATGATTTATATGATTTTCTTTTGCAGAGAGGCTGGGAATATCATGGTGCATATGATTCCGCATTCTCAACAGACGGTCGCCTTATGTACTTTGATGCTCTATTCAGGAATACAAAAAAAATTAAGCTATAGATGACCGGCATCGGGCATACATGAAAATAACAGTCATCACTCCGGTCTATAATGGCGAAACGACAATTCACTCCTGTATTGACAGTGTGTTAAGCCAGACGTATGCTGATGTCGAATACATCATCATGGATGCCGTCTCAAAGGATAAAACTATCCCTATAATTCTGAAGTATCCCGAAGGAAAAATAAAACTCATCTCAGAAAAAGATCAAGGGCTCTATGACGCCATCAACAAAGGAATAGATGAAGCGACCGGGGATATTGTTTGTTTCTTATGCGCGGATGATATGTATGCTGACAGAAATGTGCTCAAAAAAATTGCTGAAGGTTTTCAAACCGACTCAACCATTGACATTATTTATTCAGATATCGTCTATGTCAATAGGATCAATACATCAAAAATCGAGCGCTACTGGAAATCATCCGCCTTCTCACCGGGTTTGTACCGCAAAGGATGGCTTCCGCCAAATACATCTTTTTTCATTAAAAAGAATTCTTTGCTACTCCATGATAAATTCAATATCCAATTCAAATATGCAGCAGATTATGAACTAAACTACAGATTACTGGAAAAACACAGATTAAAGTCTGTATACATTCCGGAAATACTAGTCAAAATGAGAAGCGGAGGGATAAGTAATGCAGGATTATTAAATATATATAAAAGCCTGAAAGATTGTTATGATGTGTTATTTTTTCACAACGTTAAACATCCTTTCATCTATATACTTAATACTATGTTTTACAGGTTAAAACAAATCTATATTCCATCAAGAATAAAAAATACGATCAGGTAATTCCATTGCTTAATGAATCCAATACCTGATAATGTCATCTTTTACCTCCACTTTATATTTTTCATTTTTACGTTGGATATAATCAGTTAATCGGCTGATCTCCGGATAATCATATTTGCCGGTAAATAATCTGGCGTCATCAATTAGTATAATATGATCACTCCGGTTGACACTATTAAATATGGCGTCGATCTCTTCAAAAACAGGACATTCTTTGTTTCCCTTTGCTGTAATACCAGACGAATAATGGCCATCAAGCCAGAAAATAACCGGCTCCATCGTGGCATCCAGTATTTCTGTCAATTTCTCACCGCTGTCACCGTGTACGATGGAGACGTTAGGATCATTTTTAAATCTTTTCGTTGCTTTTTTAAATAATAAACTACTCAGTTCAATTGAAACAATTCTTTTAAACGATTTTTTTTGGGATTCCACCATATCACCTAAAAAAGTTCCGGACTCCACAAGGACAGTGTATCCTGATTTTTTTTGGTACTCCTCTATTGTCATTTGTTTAATGTAGTGCGGAGGAGGTGCCGGGCGGCCTGCCTTTTGCCATCGACCAAAGTCCCGCTGATTGAATTTATTCGTGAGTTTGCTGATTATAAAAACAGGAAGGAATGGCTTAATATGATATCTGAGTACATTTCTTATAAATGTTAGAGCACGTCGCATACTGCATTCTGTATAATAATAAAAACGGATGAGAGGTGATACCTACATTTTCCGCTTATAAATCAATATCTGCTGCTGACTCGAAGGTTTGTACGTCAACGCTTCTTCATCCCATTTGTAGATAGTCTTTTCATTGAAAATATCGACGACACCTGTTAGCTGGTAGTAATTAGCATTATACGTGTTAAACCATGTAAAAATGGTATCCGGTGCGCCTTGTTTTCCAAGCCATGATGCGGAGATGAGACAATACACAATAAATTCCGGTTTGCTTTTTTCAATTTCAGCCACCATCTCCTCCTGCATTTGTTGGTTGAATGGCTGGATTTCAACTAAAGGATATGTATAAATATAACCTGTAGCGGAAAGCCTGTCGGCATAAAAGGCAATCTGAGGTTCGGAGCCTAAGACAGCGATCTTTGCTGTATCGGAAGAATTTTTACGGATATAATCTGCGATCTGAAGGGATTCATTGAATGGATTATTACCATATTGTTGTTTGGCAATTTGAGCCGGGGTAAAATTGAAATAATAATCCCTGTTACCGGATACAGCGGCAATAGCGGCAATGCAAAAAACAAGAAATGGGAGGACCGCGATAAATCTGCTTTTCGAATTTCGATTTAAAAGTGACGTCAGAAAATATAGGGCCACTCCACCTAACAATCCGATCGCAGGTAAAAAAACAATGAAGTAGTGTCGACGGAAATAAAATCCGGGGCAAACTGTAAGAAAAGCGAACAGACTAAAAAGTAGAATAAAGAGTTTTTGTTTCAAAGTGAATTTGGAGAAAAAGGTCAATACAATTCCAGCAAAAAATAAGATCCAGAAAAGTGTAAATTCTTTCAACATAGGTGTAAAACGCGCCACAAATTCTTTGGCACCTTCTGCAAGTGAAAGACCACCTGCGTATTTCCCTGCATAGGTGATCGTCCAAAACCAGAATTTATCAAATGCCCCTGCGGTTTTCAGAAAAATAACTGTGATCACATAAGGAAGCACGGCAGCCACACTGTAGGCAAGCGTTTGAAGAATGATAGTCCCGGGTTTGATAGGTTTTTCAAAAATGCCACCAAGGATGATAGCAAGTCCTCCAAATACAATAAAGAAAACTGCTTGTTGCTTCATCATAAAAGCAAGGCCAAACATTAAACCAATTAAAAAAGCAGTCAGTAGAGTTTGCCGCTCATAGTATCGGGATAGAAAATAGAGAGCCACGGCGACGAAAAAAATAATAAAATGCGTCGCATGAGCTGCGAACCCTAAGACTGTCGGGCTCACGGACATGATAGCGAATACACTCGACGCAAAAAGGGCAACCGTGGGGTTAATCAATCGACGGAAGGCGAGAAATAAAAAAATAATCGTGGCTATACCGATGACCAGGAGCCCTGCGTGAACGCCCGTATTCGAATCACCAAATATGGTCATCAGGATGGCATACATAGCTGATGTACCCGGCAACTTCATGGTATATGCTTCTGTAAAAGGCGCGAAACCTTTTTGCATTAACCTGGCGATATAGGCATATTCACCTTCATCCCTTTCTAAAGGAATACTGAGCAAGTGGAGGCGTATAATTGATGTACAAAGAATAACCGCACCAAGCGCTACCCAATAATAATCTATAGCAGGTCCTTTGCCTTGAGGGGCTACACGAACAATTCGTTCAGAAGGCTTCTGTGCTTTGGGTATTGGCTTCTTGTTCTTTTTACTCATCGAGGCTTGCTCTGGGTTCCGCGCAAAAATAGATTAAAAAGACGGACTGTAATTGAGAAGATTCCACGAGATGAATAATCACATAAAAGAGGTGTTCAGTATTGAGAATTCAGTATTCAGTGATGAGGTGATCGAGTGATCGAGTGATCGAAAAATCTATTTGTAGTATTCCGTTTGCCTCAATTCACACCGATAAATTTTCTTGTATAAATCCGTCCCCCGACATTGATAACAATAAAATAAATTCCCTGATTAATAAATGCAGTGGAAATTTGAAAATGATTTTCCCCATGCAATATCTGGCCCAAATTAATAGATCGTATTTCCTCTCCCATGACATTGAAAATTTTTGATGTACAATGCACAGATGTAGGTGTGAAAATATTCAAGTCTATTTCGCCGGGTGAAATTAACCACTCAACTTCTGCCGGAGAGGATGTGACTGAATATATCCCTGTGGACGTACTGAAATAAACAGTCATCTGAATGTGATCCACATCTGCTTTTTCATTGCCGGATGTCCTGTTCACAATTTTTAAAGCAATACCCATTGTCGTATCATTGAGATCTGAAGGAAGCCAGGTGGCTCCCCAAAGCGGATCAACATGTCCATAATTTTCATAGGTCAGTGAGGTAGGCCAAAAGTCTGATGAACTCAAATTGTGGCCAATCATGATTCCACCCTTTTCCAATTGCACGATTGAATCACTGATTGCATCTGCATTGTATGCAGTTCTCTTTATGCTCACCAGAATAGTATCAATGGTAGCATCAGCAGGGATTGAAAAATTGAAATGATGCGCGTACAGATACCGTGAAGATGAACAAAAGCTCATAAAACAATTTCCCGCCGGACTTAACACCGTACTGGTTACAGAATCGTCTTCAGTAGTGATATTCACCTCATTAGTCCATTCACTACCAGGACAGGCCAGACAAGCCAGGCTGGGTACATTTTCTCCGAGACCAGCAGAATGCGTTACAGGAGACTGTGCATGAATGAAGCAGGGAAGGAGAAGAAATGTTAGTAAAATATTTTTCATTGTTACCAATTAAGTCTACCAGGATAACGTATTGCTCAATCAATCAGTTTTCGCAGATATCCGGAATTTGCCTGTTTTTTCACATTCTTTAAAAAATGGAAGAAATAACCAGCATCACCAAACCTGCAATGGAGACCTGCGTCAGCTGTGGCAACAGGTTGAAAGGCAATTATTCCAGGAAATGTGGCGAGAAAAAATTATTCCTGAACGTGATCTTCGGCTAGCGCACAAGCGTCACATCCCCGGTAAAAACTTCAGCATGGCCATCAATGAATTTTACTTCAGCAAGCCAGACATATACACCTGGGTTTTCCATTTGATTTTTAAATGTACCATCCCAGCCTAGTGAAACATCATTGGGTTTAAACTCATTGAATCGGTACATCAATGAACCCCATCGGTCATATATCCTGAATGAATTGACCTGATCTACCTGCGGCCCTCCAAAGACTCCAACTATATCATTGATACCATCACCATTCGGACTGAAAACACTCGGCACATATATTTCATTGATGATCGTCATGATCGTATCGAAACTCAGATTGATCGTGATCGTAGAATCACACCCGAAGACACTACCACCACTGATGATCTCAACACCTGTTGGATTAAGCTCATCATAGACAGTCCCGTTGACGACAATGGATTGTCCTTCGAGCAGCATAGAATCAATGACAAAAACATCAGGAGCAAAAAATGTAAGACTGATATTCACCAGGGAATCACAACCCATGAAGCTACCTCCGATAAACGCTTCGGTACCCGTCGGATGGGCTGCATCATAGGTAGTCCCATTGATCACAATACTGTCACCGGGACAAAGAGTTTCATTAAGATTATATGTAACAACATTGCTGAAACTCAGATTTACATTGATAGTAGAGTCACACCCAAACACACTTGAATTTTGTAACAATTCAGTACCAGTAGGATTCAGTTCATTATAAACCGTGCCATTGACTGTAACCGCTCCACCGGTACAAAGTGTTTGCACAAGATTAAAAACAGCTACGGGATGAAATGATAAATTCACATTGACCACCGAATCACAACCCAGGTAACTTCCACCAATAAAAGTCTCCATTCCTGACGGATGTGAGGTGTCATAAATATTGCCATTCACCACAATACTTCCTCCCGGACAGAGACTCTGTGTAATGGTATTGATCACCGTACTATTGAAGCTGAGATTAACATTCACTGTAGAATCACACCCATGAACATTTGCATTTTGCAATACTTCTGTACCAGTTGGGTGAGCTGCATCATATACTGTGCCATTGACAGTCAGACTGCCGCCGGTGCAAAGTGTTTGTGTAAGATTAAATACAGAAGGACCATAAAATGTGACGACAACATTTACCATGGAATCACAGCCTAGAGAGCTCGCTCCGATAAGTGTTTCGGTGCCCATGGTGTGTGCTGCATTATATAACGTCCCATTGACAGTAATACTTCCACCCGGACAAAGTGTTTGATTCAGGTTGAAACTCGCTAAAGGGTTGAACGCAAGATTGACATTCACAGTTGAATCGCAACCATTGCCACTTGCATTTGGGAATATTTCTGTTCCTGTCGGATTAGCCTGATCATACGTTGTTCCATTGACAATCAGATTTTGTCCCGCACATAACGTCTGATTTAAGTTGAAGACTAACGGTGGATAAAATGACAACATGATATTCACCACAGAATCACATCCAAGATAACTGCCACCGACAAACGTCTCCGAACCTGTCGGATTGGTGGCGTTGTATGTCGTACCATTGACTATAATGCTCCCTCCGGGACAAAGTGTATTCGTAAGATCGAATGTAACGACATTATTAAAGCTCACATTCACATTGACAATAGAATCGCAGCCATGAATACTCGCATTGGCCAGTAGTTCAGTACCTGTTGTATTGGTCCCATCATAAACATTTCCATTGACAGTGATACTTCCACCTGTACAGAGTGTAGGATTATAGTTGAAAACAGACGGAGGATAAAAAGATAAATTGATATTCACTACCGAATCGCAACCAAGATAACTCCCACCAATAAATGTTTGGGAGCCGGTTGGATTGGCTGAATTATAAGTTGTGCCATTGACGACAACACTTCCGTTCGGGCAAAGAGATTGATTCAGATCAAAGGTGACGACATTGTTGAAACTCAGATTGACATTGATGGTCGAATCGCATCCGTGAGCATTTCCATTGAGTATGATTTCAGTCCCGATAGGATGAGAAGCATCATAAACTGTACCATTGATCGTAACGCTTCCCCCTGTACAAAGTGTTTGTATAAGATTGAAAATGGTAGCAGGATAAAACGTCAGATCAATATTGACAATTGAATCGCACCCATTACTTCCGGCGTTGAGCAAAGTTTCTGTTCCTGCAGGATGTCCCTGATTGTAGACTGTACCATTGACGACGATTTGCTCACCGGCACAAAGATTCATATTCAGATCGTTGACCGCTTGCGGTAGAACAGTCAGGATCTGCGTGACAGGAGAATTGAAATTATAAAAGCAATTGGCATCTGTCAGTGTAACGGGTGTGATTTGAATCTGACCGCTCGTTACACCGTACGTAGATGGACAAATCGTAATCACAGCATTAGTAGTATTACTTGTCAGGAATTCATTAGTCACATTACCTCCGGCATTAACCGTGTAATCAAAACTAAACGGAGGGTAACCAGTAAATTGGACCTGAAAATCGAAGCATACATCCTCACATATCGATCCACCTATTGATAAATTGGCAGAAGGTGTGTAAAATATGACGGGTATTCCCTGAGATACAGATAGACAGGGATCATTGAGATTTACGCCTCCTGTTCCATTATTATTTCCGGCCACTGCAGATACATAATAAATCTGTCCGGGAATTATGTTAGCGGGATAACCAAATGTAGTCGTGCTGCTGATAGCCAATATTGTCCCCAATGAAGCTCCTGCATTTGTGTGTAAAACAAATTCCAAGACATCATCCACATCAAGCAATTCATTGCCGTTGTGCACCACCACAAAACCTGAACTATCACAAAGATGAAGAGGTGTATTAGCAAAATTCATCGTACCGGATGATGTAGCACAATTACAATCCACCAATCCACTTATGACTACCGGACCACAATTATTGCCATCATTCAGATTGAATACATATCCTGTTCCGCTTGCAATAGACGATGATGTAAATGTGGATCCACCTACCGGAATTCCATTGACAGTATATGTTCCGGGACTACCACCGGTAATCGTAAATGTTATCGTATACGTTTGATTCACCAGATTACAATCTTCGACCAGATTGGTGAATGCAGGAGCACTCACGACATTGATAATTTTTGTCGCCACCAGTGCACATTGGCCTGCATTGGGTGTGAATGTGAGTGTAATATTTCCACTCAATCCGGATGGATCAAAGGTATTGCCTGATACGCCTTGTCCTGACCATGTACCGGTGATCCCGCTTTGTGTAGTCGATAAGTTAATCGGAGCAGCACTCTCACATAATATAGAAGGCACATTCATGATGACCGGCGCAACGGGAACATTTACAGTGATAGTTGTCGTATTGTTATTTGCACATTGGCCTGCAGTAGGTGTGAAGGTCAATGTGATATTTCCACTTAATCCTGTGGGATTAAAATTATTTCCTGCGACGCCCATGCCTGACCAATTACCTGTGATGCCGCTTTGGGTTGTAGGCAGGGAAATAGCAGCAGCATTCTGACAGATACTCGCAGGGATTCCGGATATAGCAGGTGTGACCGGAATATTTACCATAATGTTTGTCGTGTTGGTATTCGCACATTGCCCCGCTGTGGGTGTAAATGTCAATGTGATATTGCCGCTTAGGCCTGTGGGATTAAAATTATTTCCTGCGACGCCTGTTCCCGACCAGTTTCCGGTGATACCGCTTAGTGTGGTTGGTAATGCAATAGGTGCTGCGTTTTGACATATAGAAGCAGGAATACCGGAGATCACCGGAGTGACAGGTACAATGACATTGATAATGGCTGTATTTGGATTCGCACATTGTCCCGCATTGGGCGTAAAAGTCAATGTGATATTTCCACTTAGGCCAGCCGGATTAAAACTATTTCCTGATACGCCAATGCCTGACCAGTTGCCTCCGATGCCACTTTGTGTGGTTGCCAGAGAAAGAGGTACACTGTTCTGACAAATTGATGCCGGAATAAATGAGATAGCAGGTGTGACTGCAACAATGACATTGATCGTTGCTGTATTTGGATTGGCGCATTGTCCTGCATTCGGTGTGAATGTCAGTGTGATATTCCCACTGAGTCCTGACGGATCAAAATTATTTGCGGTGACACCCATGCCTGACCATGTCCCTGTGATGCCACTTTGCGTTGTGGGCAATACTACCGGATTGTCGAGCTGGCAAAGAGAACCAGGTAAGCCTGAAATAGCCGGTGTGACAGGAATGTTGACATTGATCGTTGTGGTATTTGGATTTGCACATTGTCCTGCCGCGGGAGTAAACGTCAGTGTGATATTTCCGCTCTGCCCTGCGGGATTAAAATTATTTCCAAACACACCCAGACCTGACCATGTCCCGGTGATCCCACTTTGCGTGGTCGGTAAAGCGATAGGACTATCCGATTCACAAATCGATGCAGGTATGCCGGAAATTGCCGGTGTGACAAGTGTATTGACATCAATCGTCGTTGTATTTGGAAGAGCACACTGTCCTGCAGTAGGTGTAAATGTCAGGGTGATATTTCCACTAAGTCCGGATGGATTGAAATTATTTCCTGCCACACCCATGCCTGACCAATTGCCAGTGATACCGCTTTGTGTCGTAGATAATGCGATGGCGGCATTGTTTTCACAGATGGAGGCAGGGATACCTGAAAGAGCAGGTGTAACTGCAGCAGAGACATCGATCGTAGTGGTATTAGGATTTGCACATTGTCCTGCAGTAGGAGTGAATGTCAATGTGATCATTCCACTCAGTCCCGACGGATTGAAATTATTTCCGGTGACACCCATCCCTGACCAATTGCCTGTGATACCGCTTTGCGTTGTAGGTAATACTATTGACGCTGCGAGTTGACAAATAGTAGCCGGTATGCCGGACAAAGCAGGCGTAACCGGTACGTTGACATTTATTGTGGCTGTATTCGGATTTGCACATTGTCCTGCAGTCGGTGTAAATGTCAGTGTGATATTTCCACTCAACCCTGAAGGGTCAAAGTTATTTCCTGAAACACCTGTCCCGGACCATGATCCGGTAAAGCCACTTTGTGTGGTAGGCAAAGAAATAGATGATGCTGACTGGCAAATTGTAGCAGGGATTCCTGATATAGCAGGTGTAGTCGGAACGTTTACAGTTATTGTTGTTGTATTCGCATTAGCGCATTGTCCTGCAGTAGGTGTGAATGTCAGTGTGATATTTCCACTCAGACCTGAAGGATTGAAATTATTTCCAGTGACACCCATGCCTGACCATGTACCTGTATATCCGCTTTGAGTCGTGGGCAATGAAATAGATGATGCCAGTTGACAGATAGAAGCAGGAATTCCTGAGAGGGTGGGAGTTGCATGTATTGTACCGTTTACTACGATATCGTCAAAAGTGTATGTTTCCGCATTAGCTTTATTAGCCAATGAAATCTTGATCTGAAGTGATGTTCCGTTTAGTCCTGCAACAGATAAAACGCCGATTCCTGTCGATCCACATACATAGGCAAATTGAACAAAAGGTCCAGCGTTCAGGCTATAATAAGCAACGATCTGATCATGCCCATTGTCAATAATAATATTGCCGGTACACCCGAAATATGGCCCGCCTGCGTTACATTCCAATACACCAATGAAGGCAGTATTTAAAGATATGCTGACATTACAATAGTTGGAAATATCAATAGATTGAGATAGCCAATAATTGTCATTTCCGCCGCCCGAGGGACAACAAGGTGCGCCTTCAATATCCATTACGGTAAACTGTCCTGAATAAACTCCCCATTGGCTTTGTCCGGGTAAATTGATATTACCTCCATCATCGCAATCTGTAGCCACTGAAGTCCAGAAAGGGGCTGCATTTGTTGTAGCATCCGGGTAGGAATTAAAATTCTCTGACCAGATCTGTGAAAACGACTTAGGAACCAGGAAACATACCTGCAAATAGAGAAAGAGAATACCAAATAAAAATTTTTTCATAAAGTCGTTATCACCTGAAGATTTCAGGTTTTGAATTTCCACAATGCAAGCAGGTTGATGATCTTTTTGGTTTCTCCTTTTATTTTCGGCCTAAAGATACAAAGGCGTTCCCGAGCCCATGAGTTATCAAGGTAAAGGTTTAATCAATTCGGAGGTAAAGAGAAAACGTTTTTTGACAAATACAAGCCTATGTTCCTGATAATTAACACTTAAGGGTAATATGCCGCTGCTAGTTTGTTGGAGAAAACTCCAACAAAGGCTGTCTGCCGATGCAGGAGTTTTCTCCAGCAGCCACCGTAAACCACTCGGGTTTGTTGGAAAAAACTCCAACAAAGGCAATCTGCCGCTGCAGGAGTTTTCCCCTGCAGCCTCTGTAAACGACTACTTGTTGATCAACACTTCAGCTACTTTTTCAGACGCCTTCCCAGAGCCATAAAGCTGAACATTATCCCCTATGACCCCCGCCTGATGATGAATCGCCGATACCATGTCGATTTCCTCTGAAGGCGAAAGGACTATATTCCAGTGATGCTCAACAAGTTCAACCCACTCCGTTTCTGATCTCAACGTCACACAGGGTACACGATGGAAATAAGCCTCCTTCTGCACACCTCCTGAATCTGTAATGATCAGCGCCGATTGACTTTCCAGTTCGATCATATCCAGATAGCCAACAGGTTCAATGCCTATTACATTCTTCAGAGAGATCCCAAATTCCTGCATCTTGATTCGGGTGCGTGGATGTACCGGCAAAATCACTTTTACGTTTTTTGCAACTTCATCAAGAACATTACAAATCAATCTTAGTGCATCTGGTGTATCTGTATTTTGAGGACGATGTATCGTCGCCAGGTAAAATTCTTTTGGCTTAAGGTTTAATTTTTGCATCAACACACTTGTAGCATGCGCCTTTTCTGCATAGTACAATGAAGCATCATACATCACATCACCTACCTGGAAAATTTTATCATCAGCTATGCCTTCTGCTTTGAGATTCTGATCAGCTGTATCTGTTGGCGTAAATAGAAGATCAGAAATATGATCCGTCATCACCCTGTTGATCTCTTCCGGCATCATCCTGTTGAAAGAACGGAGACCCGCTTCAACATGTGCAACAGGTATATGCAATTTCGCAGCAGCTAATGCGGCAGCTAAAGTAGAATCCGTGTCACCATAAACATTGACAACGTCAGGCTTAATTTCTTTCAATAAAATTTCGATTTGCTCCATCATCCTCCCCGTCAAAGCACCATGACTCAGACCATGAATCCCAAGATGATAATCAGGAGCTTTCAGATCCAACTCTGAAAAAAAGATGTCCGACATATTCTGATCAAAATGCTGGCCGGTATGAATGATGATTTCCTCGACACCATTGTATTTCGACAATGCTCTTGACACTCCGGAAGCTTTCACAAATTGCGGCCTGGCACCTATTACAGTTACAATCTTCATCATGCCTCTTTCATTTTTGTTGGTATAACCAGGCTTTGCACGATTAATGTTTTCCGGAAAACGGATGAGGAGATGCATGCAGATTTGTCAACGGATGCTTTTCTCCTTCCTGACTCAGCATTTCATTATTCCGGATATCATACACAAGTTGAATTGATGGCTTTGCATCCTGCATTGTAAACCCTTTACCGGATAGAATATTCTGATAACTCATCGTATGCAGATCAGCGAATCCCTCACTAAATTCAAATTCTTCCTGCTGTATCGTAAGTGATCTGTATGTGCGGGCTCCCTTTTTTCTTATTTCTTCCGGAATTGTCTCCGCATTAATACTCAGGAACCATCTTACTCTTGCTTTTTCAAATTCAAGGTATCCCGCTGCACGATCATGGCTATGCAGATGCACATGATTGACTTTGACATCTCCAAAAATCCACAACAGCATATCAAAAAAATGCACCCCGATATTCGTTGCGATCCCTCCGGATTTGCGTTCGTCACCTTTCCAACTTGTATAATACCAGTTTCCGCGGGCTGTGATATACGTGAGATCTACATCATAAATTTTGTCAGGAGGTCCATTCCGTACTTTTTCTCTCAACGCGATCACGTTAGGATGCAACCTGAGTTGAAGGATGGTATAGACATGATGATTTGAATCCCGTTCGATCTCCTGAAGGGCTTCCACATTCCAGGGGTTAAGTACAATCGGCTTTTCACATATCACATCAGATCCGTATCTCAACGCGAAACGAATATGAGCATCATGAAGATAGTTGGGTGAGCAGATGCTTATGAAATCAACCCCATCACCTTTACGCTTAAGCTTTTCTAAATGCCGGTCAAATCGTTCGAATTCAACAAAAAATGCAGCCTGTGGAAAATAACTGTCAATAATACCAACAGAATCAAACGGGTCGTATGCCGCTACAAGATCATTGCCGGTATCTTTGATGGCCTTCATGTGACGCGGTGCTACAAAGCCTGCTGCCCCGATAAGAGCAAAATGCTTCATCATATCAAATTAATTTTCGGCAAATCTACACACTTCGACACGTTCGTCAAGCCTGGCAGAGCGCAACTCCGGACAAGAATCCCCGACAGTGTCAAACGGTGGCCCGTTAAAGCCTGGTCTCGTAGTCGCTGAAAATAAAATAGGTATGCCGGTTTAATCGGCACACCTACTTTCTGAGACATTACGTTTACGTGTCAATAGATCACTTATTTAGTGACCAGATCCCCTTTTTTCGCGGCTCTTTGAAGTTTCTTATTGGCGACAATGACGACTTCAACCCGTCTGTTCAATGTTCTTCCAACTTCAGTATCATTTGTGGCTAATGGATCAGATTCACCATATCCGGTTGTTGTCATTCGTGAGCCTTCTACACCCTGAACAACTAAAAAATTATTTACCGCATCAGCTCTGTGATCCGATAAAGTTTTATTGTAAGCATCCGTTCCCGTGTTATCTGTATGACCCAGAATTTTCAGATTCGTATCATCGTATTTTAAAAGTATGGGCGCAAGTTGCTTTAGATTTTCCTGTGTTGAGGATTTAAGTGAATACTTATCCGTATCAAACAGGATACCTGAATCAAATGTGATCAGGATACCTTCGCCGACTCTTTCCACTTTTGCACCCTTCAGGTCTTCCTGGATTTTAGCAGCTTGCTTATCCATGTAATTGCCGATCAGACCACCGGCGACTCCACCTACTGCGGCACCAATGATGATGGCTACTGCTTTGTTCTTTTTGCCAAGAATTGCACCCGTTGCCGCTCCTGCTGTTGCGCCGATGACAGCACCTTTTGTTTTGTTACTTGTATTACATCCTGGATTCACTATGACTGAACCAAGGATCAGCAATAGCATCAAATAAGCCTTTTTCATATTTTACTTTTTTTATTGTTTAAGAAAATCTAATTGCGGAAAATCAAATAGGATTAAATCCATAATCTAAATCCCATCTCCTTCTGAGTTGATTGTAACAGGGTGATGACGATAAGGTTTACCCAATCAGGAAGATGAATTCATCATATTCTTTCTTTAGTAGTAACCTATCCAACAAGATCAAAAAACAGTGAATTATGAAACATTTTATAAAAATTATATAACACGGGCGGGCAAGACCACCTGTACATTTGTATCGTTGCGAATGAATATTATCCCAACAAAAGTTCCTGATTCTAAAAAGAGATTTCACAAAATATATCCGCATGCTGAGGGAACGTGCGTATTTGTGAAGAGTGATCTTAAAGGGATCACTCCAACATAAAATAGATTGAATACTTCAGTCTAAAGAAATTGGGTATCTTGAGGGAGCATACGCAATAGAGAGTGATCTTAACTGATCGCTCTCTTCTTTTTTTAGGGACATCCTGTCCGCCTGATTTTTGGTCTTTTCCTTTTCGCATGCCTTTCCTTCTGACTCCGCCTGTATATGTCCTAACATTTTATTATGTCATCTTTGCCTCAAAATGAAGCAGCTATAACATGGATTTGTTGAAGCGTTACCTTTCTTATATCCCGGTCAGCGCATTGACCGGTATGGCCCTGCTTCTTTGTCTGCCAGCTTTTCTGTTAAATCTTGGATCTGTTGCCTTTATTGGCGACGAAGGTATCCGCACTTTAGTGGCCCTTGAAATGAAATTATCAGGTCATTATTTAGTCCCTACGCTCAATGGCGAAGGTTATTTCAACAAACCTCCTCTCTACAATTGGTTTATAGTATTGATGTCAGGGCTCTTTGGACATTTCGGAGAGTGGCCGACACGGATGACCACGCTTATTTTCCTGGGTGCCTTTGGTTGGACAGTTTACTTTTTTATGAGAAAACATGTTGACCGGCTTACAGCTATTTCACTGGCCTTTATGCTGATCACGAGCGGAAGGATACTTTTTTGGGACAGCATGTTGGGATTGATAGACATTTGTTTTTCATGGATCGTTTTTTTGAATTTCATGGCACTTTACCATTTGGGCAAAGAAGGCCGATGGAAATGGATGTTTATCTCTTCTTATTTTCTGTGCTCTATAGCTTTTTTATTGAAGGGACTTCCAGCTGTGGTTTTTCAATGCATCTCCATTTTTACAACATTATTTTTTTACAAGGTATTCCGAAAGAAAATTTTTTCAACAGATCACTTCATTGGTGCAGGGCTCGGCTTACTGCCCATGTTGGTCTATTATATTCTCTATGCAAGTCAGGTTTCCCTGAAGAATGTCTTTTCCATTCTGTGGGATCAATCTGTACAACGAACAGGCGTACATTATGGAATACTAAAAACAATAACTCATGTATTCGCTTTTCCATTCGAACAGACATATCATTTCCTACCCTGGTCACTTTTGATCGCGACATTTTTTCATCCCCGCTTCAGACAATGGCTAAGGCAAAATCCATTCGTACATTTTTGTTTTTGGATGCTGATAGCCAATCTTCCTGTGTATTGGCTTTCTGTCCAGGTGTATCCAAGATATTTGCTGATGTTTTTACCATTATTTAATCTCATCGGGCTATATATTTTGCAACAAACCATGGAGACAAACCAAAAGTGGTGGACTATCTTTCACTATACATTTACATTTCTCTCAGGCATTGTAGTAGCCATGATTCTATTGATGCCCCTCAATTCAAGAGTCTATTCTATTCAGGGCATCTTTTTAATATGGATCATTGCTTCCCTCCTGATGCTGATTTGTTTCGCCGGTGTATTATTTGATTCAAAAAGAATGTTCCTTTGGGTGGCGATCACGCTCCTGGTCACACGTAGTGTATTCAATTATGTTGTATTGCCATTAAGAGCGCATGATTTTACAGAAAACAGGTGTCGTGAAGATTGTATGCGGTTGGCGGCGGCGCACGGAGACAAGGCTTGGTTTATTTTCGGAAAAACTGAAGTGCATGAAGTAGCCAGGTATTATACATCAGGATATAAAAATCAAATCATCCGGAAAACAGAAAGTATACAGGATAGTACAGGATATTATATTACTGATTTAAGTTTGTATCCTGATTTTCCCGGGGAGAAAATTGATTCTTTAGTATTGGAAAGAGGAGAGGTGATCGCATTTATGAAAGTAGCTCATCAATGAAAATATATATTGTTCAATTACATCTCCAGATGAGCACAGGAATATGAATTTAAAAGACTTCAAAATCAATATCCCTGGCCCGCTAAAGACATTGATCAAGCTGGCTATTTCGGTGGCCATCATTGTCATCATCGTCAGAAAAATTGATGAAAAATTATTACTGCAGACGATTCGCGAAGCAAATCCACTTTGGTTGATATGGGCCGCGGTATGGTTTATTGTTTCCAAGATCATTTCTGCATTCCGGTTCAATGCATTGCTCAGTACTGAAGATATCCATCTGACTACGAGACAGAATCTCCGATTGTATTGGTTGGGAATGTATTACAATCTGCTATTGCCCGGAGGTATCAGTGGTGATGGGTATAAGATCAAGGTGCTGATGGAAAGATTCAGTCGTCCATTCAAACGGATTTTCACGGTTACACTTCTTGACAGAATTACAGGAGTAATTGCATTGGGTCAGCTTTGTCTCATTCTGCTCTTCTGGATACCTGAATTTCAAAAATATTGGTTTTTTGTTGTGCCCGGATTTTTCATCAGCCTGCTTGTAAGTTGGTGGATATCCAGATGGGCAAAAGGAAAAATTTCATCTGTGTGGATCAAGACAACAATTCAATCAATTGGTGTGCAGGGTGCACAGACGATAGCAACACTTGGATTGGTTTTAGCACTTGGACAGGGAGAACATTGGGCAGATTATTTAATATTGTTTCTGGCGTCTTCACTTGTGGCGATGGTTCCGTTTACCATCGGTGGTGCAGGGGCCAGGGAGCTTACTTTTCTCTATGGATCGCAATGGCTGGATATCCATACAGAGAAAGCAGTGGCGATAGGGTTTCTTTTTTATCTGATCTCTACCATCGTTTCACTTTTCGGCATGATCTATAGTTTCCATCGTGAACGATTATTTAGAGAATAATTCCATTCTCAGGACTGACTATTCTGTGGGTATTGATAAAGGGTAAAAAAAGAACCGGCTGCCTGCTGAACTAATGATCATTGATAATTCGTTATATTGTGCATCGATAGCTCCCTTCTTGATAGTGTATTAATCTAAACAATCAAGTTCACAAAAAGCTGATTGTCTGCTTATTACAACTCCATTTTAATAATTTTTTTAGCTGCCTGATCGTACAACATCGGGTTACAATTGCTAAACCCGGTTAAATAACTTTAAGTAGAAAGCTATAATTCGAATTCATTTTATCATAGTTAACAAATAGTATGAAGCTCCTTACCACCATCACCGATCCCCAATACATTCCCAAAGAAAAATACACTGCTTACGAAACATTTTGGTTGAAATATATGAATGATCCAAGGGATCTTCCCTTCATTCATTTGTTGACCAGAATACACCTGATTGTGATCACATGGGCTATTCTCCTTTTTACACCATTACTGCAGGGTGTTTATTGGTGGCTTGCTTTTATTCCTTACGCCTATTTTTCTCAATCCTATTTCAAAGGCCGTTTTGGACTGATGTTCCATTGCATGTGCCATCGCCCGATGTTTAAAAAAGGGTACACATGGATCCATACATACGTCACCTGGATCGTAGCTCCTTTTTTTGGAGGTACGCCGGAAACGTATTTCGCTCATCACATCATCATGCATCATGTCGAAAATAACCAGGAGGATGACGCGAGCAGCACACTTAAATATCGTCGTGACAATCCTATTGATTTCATGAAATATTTTTTACGTTTTTTATTCGTAGGTATCATTGACACCTTTATGTATCTCTTCAACCACAAGAGAAAAAAAGTGTATACCCGCTTCACGATCGGGGAACTTTCTTTTTGGGTATTTTGTGTGGCCATGAGCTTCGTCAGTTTTAAAGCCACGCTGATGATCTTCATCATTCCTGTGATCTATTCACGCCTCATCAGCATGATGGGCAACTGGACACAACATTCATTCATTGACAAGAACAATCCTGAAGGACATTTCAGCAGTGTGTATAACTGCATCAATAATGTATACAATCAAAACTGCTGGAACGATGGTTATCATTCTATACACCATCTCAATCCGGCACTTCACTATACAGAAATACCGGGTACATTCTTAAAAAATAAAGAACAATTCGTTAAGAACAAGACCTTCATCTTCGATGGTATTCACTACCTCCACATCTTTTTCTGGCTGATGACAAAACGCTATGATAAGCTGGCAGACAATGTGGTCAACATCGACAATACATTTACGAGCAACCAGGAAGTTATAGCGTTGATGAAGGAACGTGTGATGAAGATCGTGTGAGTAATAAAAAAGGATACAAAAAGAAAAAAAGTTATCCGTAGTTTGAAACTACGGATAACTTTTTTTCTTTTTGCAACCGATTACATGGCTCTCTTCATTGTAGACTCCATAAATTTTGCTTCTTTTCCATCCATACCTGCACCATAGATGACCATCTTTTGGGTATTGGCATCGATGATGGTAATCACTTCGCGCATTGGAGAGTCTTTTCCGGACATCGGATCTGTTTGTGTTCCTTTCAATTCAAGTGTTTTTTTGGCGGCATCCCATTTGCCTGTCATGACGACGATACCTGATCCCATATTATCTATCCAGGTATTGACGAACATTTTTTTTGCATTATCATAGGCCAGAGTGCTATAGCCTTCGAACGGACTGCCCATCATCGTGCCTTCATAATGTCCCATTTGATAAAGGCCATCCAAGGCCATTTTATTTTCAACTGTCGCGGTAGATTTCATAGGCGGTGCTGAAGGATCCATCCATGAAGAAACATCTGCATTCCAAACCCCATTCCAGGAAGCCAACAACTTGTGCATATCCCCGGGAGTCTTAAAGTCTGACCAGGCTTTCATCATTGCAGCCTGATCCTGTGCATGCATAGATTGCACAGTCAATCCGACCAAGGTGACCATCAAAAAAAGAGCAATTTTTTTCATTTTAAATTTTTATTTTAATTAGGTTAACGATCACCAAAAATAAGGGAGAATACCCGATAAAAATTAATGGAATACACGTAAATTTTGAGTAACCAAGAGACCATTGACGAATAACGAATAACGATTGACGATTAATTAATGCTGTACTTCACATCGAATATTGAAAGCATAGAAGTCTAAGAATTCAATGCACTCGAATTTCCTTCCCGCTGGGGTCTCCCTGCTCCCTGCTCCTGCCTTCCTGCTACCCTGCTCCCTGCCTCCTGCTCCTTGCTCTTGCTCTTTGATTTTTATTCAGATATTTAACCCCAACACTCCTTCTTTACAAACCTTAACTGAAAGCCAATGTCTCCAAGTTCCCTCTCAAAGGCTGCTCTCTTTGCTGCTTTATTAGTGGTCATCTTCGTCATCTCATGGGAATCCTATATCCGGAGTACCGGTTTTGAAATCTCCTTTGATGATGGTGGACCTCTCTGGTCGCATCAACGGGATCGTGTCTATGGGCCAATGGATAAAACTACCGTCTTCATTGGTTCGTCGCGAATCAAATTTGATCTCGATATCCCGACATGGGATAAGATCACTGGCAATCAGGCTGTACAACTTGCTTGTGTGGGTAGTACACCCAGGCCACAGTTATCCGATCTTGCTAACGATCCGAAATTTAAAGGCAGGGTCGTTGTCGATGTTACAGAAGGTTTGTTTTTCTCCCTCAATCCAGGAAACGCATTCCGGCCAAATGAAGCCATAAAGTATCACACTAAAATCACACCGACCCAACGTGTAGGTTTTGAATTGAATATCCCGCTTGAATCAACGTTTGCTTTCCTGGATAAGGACCATTATTCACTCAATACCATGCTTGACAATCTGCAGATCCCCAGCAGGGAAGGTGTGCACATGGGTCCGATATTTGCGCGTGATTTCGGTTATGTTCGTTTCGACAGGCAGGAATACTGTGGCAAACTTTTTATGGCCGACACGGCTCAGCAACATCTTCAGGCAAATATTTGGGCAGGCTTTGGACGAATGAATAAGAAACCTCCGATCAGCGGGCCACCACTGGACTCTATTCTCAACCTTGTAAAATTTGATGTAGATAAAATCAAAGCAAAAGGAGGCGATGTATTCTTTGTGCGTACACCTTCCAGCGGAGGATTTCTTGAAAAAGAATTAATGGGTTTCCCCAGAGAAAAATACTGGGACCGGATATTGGCCACCACAGGGTGTAAGGGTATATACTTTAAGGACTATCCACAAATTGATCATTATGTGTGCCCTGAAGAATCCCATCTCTCCCCTTCAGATGCCATTGACTTTACAACAAAGTTTATTGACATCCTACGGACTGACTACGGATGGACATTTCCCTGGCACCACTTTGCATTAACTTTTATACTCTCGGTTGCTGAGCTCTCCACGCAACAACTCTCACTCTCTCACTCTCTCACTCTCTCACTTCCATGGTCTTCAACTCCTACACCTTCATAGCCTTCTTCATCGTCGTATTGCTTTTATACAATCTTCCTCTCGCCTGGAAATCAAAGAAGATCATTCTCCTGCTGGCGAGTTATGTATTTTATGCCGCATGGAATCCACCATTTATTCTTTTACTTTGGTTGTCCACTGTCGTAGATTATTTTGTAGGTAGAGCATTATACACACAAGAAAACGTAACGAAAAAAAGATTGCTCCTGGTGATCAGCCTCATCGGCAATCTCGGTATGCTTTGTTTTTTCAAATACGGCGGATTTTTGCTTGAGAATTTTACGCTTCTGGTCAATGCAATAGGTGTTGATTTTCATCCCGCCAAACCGGATATCATTCTTCCTGCAGGTATTTCATTCTACACATTCACCACATTGTGCTACACGATTGATATGTATCACAAGAAGAGTGAGCCTGTAAAATCTATTCTTGATTTTTCATTGTTCGTCACTTTCTTTCCACACCTCGTGGCAGGACCGATCGTACGACCTCCGCAATTAGTACCCCAATTTGAAACGCCTCGTATTTCAACGCGTAAGATGTTAATGGATGGGCTTCTGCTTTTATCGCTTGGACTGTTTATGAAAGTTGTGTTGGCAGATACATTACTCGCAGGAACTGCCAATGATGTTTTTGGAAATGATGGTATGTTGCCGATGCTGGATACATGGATGGGCGTCCTGGCATTCTCAGGTCAGATCTTTTTTGACTTTGCAGGATATTCTACCTGTGCGATCGGTGCTGCATTATGTCTTGGTTTTGTATTGCCTGACAATTTTAAATATCCGTATGCTGCGGTTGGTTTTTCCGATTTCTGGCGCAGGTGGCATATTACACTTTCGGCATGGCTTCGGGATTATCTCTACATACCACTCGGTGGAAATAAAAAAGGAGAAGGACGTACGTATATCAATCTCATGCTGACAATGTTGCTGGGTGGATTATGGCATGGTGCCAACTGGACATTTGTTTTCTGGGGCGGACTCCATGGATTTTATCTTTGGGTGGAAAGATTTATCCGTGAAAAATTCAAATCTAAACCTATGCTTTCACCGGATATCTCCACAGCGGGGATTACTTCAGGTGGTCGTTCAGGATCTTTTATTTATGCATTGCTTACGTTTATGCTGATCAATGTGACCTGGGTCTTTTTCAGGGCATCGACTTTCAAACAATCCTGGACGATGCTTGGCTCAATGTTTGGCATTACGCATGGCGGAGAACCAATGCTGACAAGCATATCCATCATTAAAGTTTCAGTCATCGTCACCATTATGGTGATTGTACATTGGTTGATGCGTAATAGTTCGGTGCTTACATTGGCTTACAAGATTCCATGGTGGGTGTTATCCATTGCATGGGCATGTATGCTATTCTCGATCATGCTGAGCCAGGAGAGTACGAGTTCGTTTATTTATTTTCAATTTTGAATTTCACTGTGTCGAAATGGAACGCAACTCAGATAGAAGTTAGACTCTTCAAAGTTTACAATTACTAATCATTAACAAATTCTTTAAGATAATTTGTTGATATGAATAATTCAAGATATCCAAAGACTTTTAATAAACCATCATGAGGACTTAATTGATTAGCGTAAATGTAATTAGCATAATTAGATCCGATTGTAATTACCCATTCTTCTTTGCTATTATTAATTTCAATGTTCAATTGTCGTTCACAAAAAAACATAAATTCATGTATCCAATAACCCTCTCTACATTGTATATCTAATTTAACATTTGCTTCTGCAGAATAATACCCATGCAAATAATAGTGCAATTGAATTACATTTTCAATCTCCCTAAAATACCTGCCTTCATTATATACCCACATTAAATATTTATATAATTCAGTATTTTGTATAAGTTTCATTTATTCAATAAGTTTATATTTTAAATTGATCTTACTTATTACTCTTGCCAGTGGTACATTGAGGTCAATATAATTTCTCAATGTACTCTGTAAAATCCATACCTAATGAATTAGCATTGTCGAATATTTTATAAAATTAATTAAATTCCGATGATAATATATAAATTCATAGACACTACTCACAACTTGTTAAGGCTATTTAATTAAAACAATACTACTTCAAAAGGCATCTAACCAAAAATCCTTTCTGTCAGATGTAAAATATTCTTCAATATCGCTTCCAATATAATTATGCTCCGCATGAGTTACATGGTTATCTCTTAAATACTCCAGTGCCTTTTTCGTAACTATCAAATATTTTCTTTGCCAATTAGAAATATTATTGGATACTGAATACGGATCCGTTTCTAATAACCACAATATTGGCAATTGAGCATTTGGAAAATTATTCATAAAATTAAATCCTTTAATAATTCGTTCAACTTTCGTAAATTTCAATTCATTAAAACCCCAATATTCAAGAATTGATTTTAACCTGTCCGTAACAAAAAAACCTGGAAATGAATAAAACAAATCATCGGAAGGCCATGAGTCAATAATCAAACCTGCATTTTTAATTATTGGAGGATGTACAGATGAATCTAATATTACAGATTCATCCAAATCGCCACATGCCCATACATGCAAATGATAAATTTCCATATTATCTTATTCTAGGTATAAACGAATATTATATGCCCATTCCGTATCAAATCAGTCTATAAATCCATATTCATCATGATTCAATGACTTATACAACGTTTCAAATTCAATACTAAATTCAGGATATTTTACTTTAATCTCCAAGGCTAAATTTCGCAGAATAAGTCTGTTTATTTTCGATGCCGGGGTGAAGTAGTACATTATGGGGTTAGAAGTACCATATGACTTATAGGACGTAATATAATCGGAGAATAAATTATGAAAATATGATATATAAATCACGACCGGCGGACTTCCTCCAAAGGTATTGATTGAACTAAACGAAATTCTACACCCATGTCTCAATAAGGATTTACCAATTTCTTGTGTCTTATTATTATACCAATAAACAGGTATATCAAATAATATAGGAATTGTGAAATATAAAACATCCTTTACTTTATGATTTAAAAATTCACTCTCAGTTTTAATAGATATACTACCACAAAAATCAATTTCAGCAAATTGAAGTTCCAGTTTTTCTTTTGCTAATAAATATATCTTACTCATTATATTCATTCTACTAAGCCCTTTATTATTCACATATTCATTATGTATAATAATTGAACTATTAGCCCAATCATTCTCCATTGATAAATTTAATTCATCAACTTTTATATATTCCTTTATAAAATCAGGTAATAACCTATTCTCAATTACCATGTCAAATGTATTATTTGTCAAAATTTATCAAAATAAAATATTTTACTAAACATATTTAAAATTCTCAGTATCCATGTATAAATTCGCATACCTCAATTCTTTTCACCGATCTACTATTTGCTGTGGAGAAACATATAGCCCCTGAACCCAAATTTCACTTTGCATTCTTTGGAGTTTAAGATAAGTTATATACTTATAAATAACCTCCCCAATATTACAATTTAATTTGGAAAGATTTGATTCGCCTGTGAAATCTTCCAAGTTTTCTAATGCATGATTTTAGTTTTAAGTAATATTAGACAATATTAACTTCTTGATTATATCTCCTAATTCGGCATTAGGAGCATTTCTTTCAACTGAAATAATATTAGGTACGTCATATCCAATAAACGATTTTATTTCCGGAGCATTTTTCAATAATTGAATTTCCAACATATTATCCTTTTGATCGATACTCATCGCCATTCCCCTTTCCACAAGCAATTTATGTGTTTTAGCACCTGAAATTTTTAATAAATCTTTAAATGTATTTTTAGCAGGCTTAATCTCTAAAATAGTAGACGCTTCTAGAGCATTATCAATAATTTCTCCTATAATCTCGGAATCAACTAAAATCCCTGTAGAAAAAATGGGTTTCGTTAAAAATTGGGCGCCATCATTTGTTTCAGAAACAGGCACAAAAAATAAATTATTATTAAATAAATATACGGTTATACATTTCATTACTTATTATTATAAAACCTGAAACTTTACTTCAATATTACTGCTATTTATCCCTTTACAATGTGCATAATTAACAAAAGAATTAAATATAGCCTTTTGTCCAGAGGTACCAGGATTACTATTGAAACGATTCCTGATACTTTCCAAAGGATGGATGTCTTAGGAATTCACTATTCAAAACCGTAAAATCAGCAACCTCTTTATTTATATATTCGGAAACAAATTTTTCCACTGCCTATTTTCTTAAATCGCTTTTCCTTGTCAATGTTACAGTCTCCTTCAAAAATCGTCAACAATTTGTTCGCCGATTAAGAACTTATATTCCAATACAATTTTCTGCTATTTTGTTGTATTTGAAGTGCTTTCGTAATCAAGATTTCATATCTTATCTTATACTAGGGGTTCTAAATCAAACTTAAAAGTAACACTGATTAGTTCCATATGCCATCCGGTAATAAAAAATCCTGATGCTTTTTAAACGTATGGCTATTTTAGTTCGCCCCTTCGCGTAAAAAACTTCTTATATTAGGTTATGAAATTGCGGATCTTTCCCACTATGTTAAACCAAATAGCATCTCTGATATTCATTATACTTGGTTCATTATCAGCATCCAGCCAATGCTTCATCCAGGCTCCCATCCAGGTATGCCAGGCGGATTGCGGCCCCGTCTTCTGGCTGCTCAATGACCCTCCGGGTACAACCTATTCATGGACCATCGATTGTGGTACCATCACCAATCCGAATGCGGCCAACCCACATATCGTTTGTTTCAACAATCCCGGTCTTTGCCGTATAGATGTCGTGGTGACAAGACCCGGTGAAGAAGAAGACACCTGCACTGCATTTATCTTAGTCGAACCTACTTCTACAGAGAACATTGTAGAATTCGTCTGCCAGGGTGATTCAGTCGAAGTCAATGGCACCTATTATCAGCCAGGCGTGTATCACGATACGATTTTTGGTGGCAATGTCCACAATTGCGATTCATTCCTCGTCATCCTTGTCGCTGAAATACCGATCATGCAGGATACGATCGGCACTATTTTCTGTGCAGGCTCTGGCGATAGCATCGTCGTCAATGGCACCACATACAATGAAAGCCATCCATCAGGCACAGAATCCATCATTGGTTCGATGGGCTGCGTGGAATCCATCGTCACTGTCGATTTGACTTTTGCCCAACCTACATCTTCCATTCACACTTATTCAGGTTGTCACGATGATGGATATACCTACACCGTAGGCAACAGTACATACAATGAAACAAATCCGGCAGGTATGGATACGCTCACAGATGTGCATGGATGTGATTCCGTCGTGACGACGATGCTTGTATTCCTTCCACTTTCATACGATACGATTGCATATTCAGGTTGCACCGGAGATGGATATTCCATCATCGTCGATTCCATAGAATACAATGAATCGAATCCAACAGGCTCAGACACACTCACCGGCATCAACGGTTGCGATTCGATTCTTACGATCAGTCTTGTCTTTAATCCGCCATCACACGACACGATTTCTTACAATGGATGCCAGGGAGATGGATATAGCGTGACGGTGATGGATAGCTTATTCAATGAAAGTAATCCATCAGGTGTGATCACTTTCCATACGTCTCATTGTGATTCAATCATTGTGATTGATTTACATTATTCGGATTGCCCGGATTCACTGCTGGTATCAGGTCATCAGATTTGCGTTTCCGGTATTGGATCTGATTACTCTTGGTATACCTGTTATGGAATTCTATTGGCGGATACAACGCAATGCATTATGGTCGGTGACACAGGTTGTGTTTGTGTCAGCTTCACGGATGGGAGTGGGTATGATACACTTTGTCTTACATACAATCTGTGTGATCTAAATTGCCAGATCAATGCACCATCAAATGCATGCACTGGTGAGATCGTCAGAGTCACCTTTAGCAGCAATGATTCAACGATTGAATCCATTCAATGGACAGTGATACTGGATAGTCTCAATACGCAGACATTTACGGCTACAGATTCACTCTGGCTTTCATTTGACACAGCAGGCTGCTATACAATCGAACTCGTACTCCAGGATTCGGGATGCATGACAACATGTACGAAGACCATTTGCATAGCTGAAAAACCAACAGCATTTGTTTGCTGTGATCAGGTTCAATGCGATAGTTGTACTGATATCAGCATTTATTTTTCAGGACAGCCGCCATTTAGTATTGGCATTACGGACGGAACGACAATAGATACGATCACCGAGATTATTGACACGATATATGCATACGTTGTGTGTCCTCCGTATGATACCACAGTGACCTATACCCTGCTCTGGGTAAATGATGCTATTGGTGCATGCGATGGGGATATTCTCACTCCTTCAGCCAATGTCTATCTCGAACCTGAGCCTCATGCAGTGATTTCTCAACATGGAGACACATTGTGTGCAGGGCCTTCAGGACAGTTTTACCAATGGGTGGATTGTTCCAATATGATGGCCGTGAGTTTTGATGAGTGTTTTGTACCTCAGGCTTCAGGATGTTATTGCGTTACGATCACTACAGCGCTCACAGATTGCCAGGATACGGCCTGTATCAACTATATCATATCAGGAACACATGATCTCAACGACCTTTCAAATATCAGTATGGCATATGAACCCGGCATGAATGCAATTCTGATACACAGTCAGGATAATATTTCTGATGATCTTCACATTCAGCTGGTTGATTTATTAGGAAGAAATATTCAAATCATCAGGAAAGAAAGTCCGGATGATCATTCTATCAGAGTTTATCTGCCTGAACATATACCTTCTGTTGTTTTTCTGAATGTTTTTTCAGAAAAGTTCAACTATAGCAGAAGTGTTTTTATTCACTGATATTGAAATTATTCTCTTATAGAGACACATTCGCCCCGGCGTTTTCGGAATGATATTGTAAATACTTCGAAATGATAAGAGAATTAATGCGAATGTAGAAACGCAGGGGTTGGGGGCAAAGCAGGAGGATCAGGAAATGTGCAACTTGGACAAACTAGTAGATATCATTTGATATTTTCTTTTTGTTCTCTCATGGAAACACTAATCTAACCGAATGTGTCGAAGCAGAACCCTTAATCGTTTGACCACATAACCCTTTTTTTGTATTTTTATTTATCCGACATTACCTCACATTCGTCATCTGTCTCATCAGTTGTGCTCTTAGCGTTGCACAACAATACCCCTTCGTCTACTACACACCTAAGGACGGTCTGGTCAACAGTCGTGTCCGTGGCATAAAACAAGACAGCAAAGGCCGCATGTATTTTATTACCTACGGAGGATTAAGTGTATATGATGGTGTTATTTTTAAAAATTACAACCAACAGGACGGACTTTCTAATGAACTGGTCAATGATTTGATTGAAGTAGCTCCGGATTCAATATTGATTGCGACCAATGCCGGACCATTGAATACACTTGTCAGAGGCAAGATGGGTGTCTTTCATACCTCAGATAGCAGTCAGCATGTCATCAACAGATTTCTCAAAAGTAATGATGGCTCCCTCTATGCTGTAGGTGATGATGGATTTTATAAACTTATCAAAAATACGTTTATCAAAATCCCTCTCTTCAATTCCATGGGCACAGACATCGGTTATAATCTCGACAGGATCACCGAATGGAAAAATTATCTCCTCCTCATGCCCTGGAATTATACACAACGGGAAAAAGTCATCATTTACGACAAAACAAAGAATGAAGTCGCAGGACTTATCACAAAAGAAGGATATGTCTCCAATACTGCCGCGACCCCCGGCGGTGAATTGTGGTTGAGCACCGCAGCAGGTTTAATGTCCCTTGATTTCACATCCTTGCAAAAAGGCAACATTGTTCTCAAACCTGTGACCTCAATAAAAAATGCTGCTCGACTGACGAATGCATTTATCTATTTCGACCCACATCATGAAGCATGGGTTTATCAGGATAATATCGTACATCATTACCTGCCTTCAGGAGCAGATCAGATATTTTCAACAGACCAGGGCCTCACCACAAGGAGAATATCTGATTTATTTGTCGACAGGGAAGGCATTACCTGGTTGTCATCCGATGGAAATGGAATCATCAAAATACCAGGCACCAATGTTCAGATATTAGGCGACTTCATACCCGGAGTTCGAAATTCTATTGCTGTAGTCTTTCAACAATCCGATACCACCTGGCTTTTTAATAATACCAATCATTCCTTTTACCGCATCCATGATGAGAATATAACCGCATTCCGCCTGGGTGGAAATAACATAAGCGTTGCTAACATGTACATCAGGGGTGAAACACTTTGTTATGTGTGGGACCAGAAAATATATTCCATTGCGCATAAGGATCAGGCTTCCGCTTACGCGCATCCGGAACTGATTTTCCCTACAGATATGCCTGTTGCCGGAATTGGTGTTATAAAAGTCACACCGGATGATTTCGTCGTTCAATATGTAAAAGAAAATGATACTTCATTCCTATTATATGTTCTGAAGGATAAGGCTTTGGTCATGAAACGGAATTTGACATTTGCTTTAGATCAAATGGCGATTGACAGTAATCATTTGCTCTGGACGGCGACGCGCGACAATAAATTGATCGTGTACTCTCTGCATCCGGAGACGCCAGAGAAATACCTTAAAGTTGAAGATGATTACTCGGATGCATTGGCAGATATAAGTCCCCGTGCCTTAGCCCTGGATCAAACAGGGAATGTATGGATCGGGACCAGGTATAATGGAATTTATCAGTATACATTCAAAGAAAAAAAACTTCAGTCCACATTACATTTCACAACACATGAAGGACTCACAGATAATTTTTATTATTACCTGTATTGTGATCCCGACAATAACATCTGGGCTGGTTCACAAACCGGGTTAGATAAGATTTATTTGAAAAATGGGGCATATGTTATTGAAAACATCACCAAAAGCAAAAACATGTTCCAGGGGATCTACAATATCATCAATGTTTCAAAAGACATAATTTGGGCATTGACATCCAATGGAGAGATCATCACAACATCAGTCAACGATTCCAGGAGAATAATTACGCCGCCGGCATTTTTTATAAGTTCGTTTTTTATTAACGATAGCGAATATGATGTCGACATCGATCATTCTTTTACATATGACAATAATAATATTTCGATCCGTGTTGCTGCGCCTTCGTTCACTGATGAAAAATCAATCTTGTATAGTTACCATCTGAAAGGCAGCAATAAAAACAGTTGGAGCAAACCGTCCAATACAGCACTTTTCAATTTTATTAATCTTTCACCGGGAGCATACGAATTAAATGTAAAAGCAGAATTCCCTGCTGCAATGTATCCTCCACAACAACTATCCTATTCGTTCAACATTCAGCCACCTTATTGGCGCATGTGGTGGTTTATCCTATCGCTCAGTATATTTTTCATAGGCCTGATCGTATTGGCAATACGCTACTATTTTGCAGGGAAGTTGGAGAAACAACGTCTTATCCTGGAAAACAAACAAGCCATGGAAAAGGAAAGGACACGCATAGCCACTGACATGCATGATGATCTTGGTGCAGGATTGACCCGGATAAAATTTTTAAGTGAAACCATCGGGTTCAACAAACAATTGAATCGGCCCGTCGATGAAGAGATCAATAACATCCGGACTCATGCGCATGATATGATTGACAAGATGGGTGAAATCGTATGGGCGCTCAATGAGAAAAATGATTCTCTTAGCGATCTTCTTGCCTACACCAGATCATATGCTGTTTCCTATCTTTCAGAAAATGGCATCAAATGTATCGTTGATGCTCCGGATGATTTCACGGGCCTGGTGGTGAGCGGTGAATTTCGCAGAAATATTTACCTGGTCGTGAAAGAAGCTTTGCACAACATAGTCAAACATGCAGAGGCTAATGTGGTGACTATCCGTTTTGAAATTGCAAAAGACCTTATGATTTATATACAGGATGATGGTATCGGTTTTGACCCCTCCAATACCCGCATGTACAGCAATGGAATACAGAATATGAAAAAAAGAATGACCTCTATAGGTGGTTTGATGAAGATCAATATTGATCATGGCACGACGATCAATTTATCCGCACCGCTGCCCTCATAACTTTCGTTCTATAGGTACTATGGAAATACAAATCTACTTTCGGACCGGCTCATGAGTATTACCATTTCCATAGTAGAAGATCTTGACGAAGTAAGAGACGGACTGACACAGTTCATTTCGCTCAATGCCGAATTTAAGATGTTAAAGACGTTCAGTACTGCTGAGGAAGCTGTAAAAGAAATCCCCAGACTGAAGCCAGAGATCGTCATCATGGACATCAATCTGCCCGGCATGAACGGTATTGAATGTATCAGGCAGGTCAAAGATTTGAGTCCGGGTACACAATTTATGATGTTCACTGTATATGAAAATGATGAGAAGGTATTTGAAGCTTTGAAAGCAGGAGCTTCGGGATACCTGTTAAAAAACACCGGTTTGTTGCAAATGATTGAAGCTATAAAAGAGCTTCATGAAGGTGGTTCACCCATGAGTTCAAATATTGCGCGGAAATTGGTTTCTGTCTTTCATGAAAAAGAAAAAATCGCACAGGAAATAAACACGCTGAGCAATCGTGAAAATGAAGTGCTGCAATGGCTCTCAAAAGGACTTCTCTATAAGGAAATCGCAGATAAACTCTCGATCTCAGTAGCCACAGTACGTCAGCACATCCACCGGATATATGAAAAACTACATGTGCAGAACAGGACCGAAGCCCTGAATAAAGCTTTTGGAAAATAGCATTGGCGACTTGCCATTCGCTTTGTTCGTCACTTGTTCCAGCTTCATGAATTCGTAAGTCGGGATCTTCGTTGTGCTCGATATTCGTCACTCGTTGTTCGTTACTCGATACTCAGCTATTCGTTACTCGTTACTCGTTATTCGTCACTTGTTCATCATAACTTTCGTTCTATTGCCGTGCTTCCAAATCGAAAGTATTTTGAAGAAAAAATGCACATGTTCTTCAGCGCCAAATTCGTATTAAAACAGCTATTCATTCTCCTGTTATCAATCGCTCCATTTTTATTGAAAGCTCAGAATGTAGGTATTGGAACTACATTTCCGGTTGCCAGGTTGCATGTAGCAGATAGCAGTGTTTTATTTTCAGCCACTGGTTATCCCACTCTTACGCCCGGTCAACCACCGGTGCAAGGTCTTGGCAGGAGGATGATGTGGTATTCCGACAAAGCTGCATTCAGAGCCGGATTTGTAGATGGCACTCAATGGAATAAAGACAGTATTGGTATGGCTTCATTTGCCGGAGGATATAACGCAAAAGCCTCAGGAAATCAATCTGTTTCACTTGGCTTAGGCACTTCTGCATCCGGCCTTTCATCTACTGCCATCGGTGTAGGTGCTCTTGCCTCAGGTGAAGGAGCTGTTGCTATAGGTTTTGATGCCATGGCGAGCGGAGATATTTCAACTTCCATGGGGTATAAAACTTTTGCAAAATCCTGCTTCGAAATGACAGTAGGTACCTGCAGTACAAATTATACGCCCACAAGTTTAATTAGCTGGATTCCTACAGATAGATTATTCGTGGTCGGAAATGGCTCAGAACAGTCTATGCGGTCAGATGCAATGGTGATATTAAAAAATGGAAACATCGGTATCGGGAATTCTACACCCGAATTCAAACTAAGTTTTGCACCATCACTCGGTGATAAAATTTCTTTATGGAGCAATTCATCTAACAGTTATGGTTTGGGAATTCAAAGTTCTCTTTTACAAATACATACCGACATATCAGCGGCGGATATCGCATTTGGATATGGCTCGAGTGCCACGTTCTCCGAGACAATGCGCATTAAAGGGACTGGCAACGTAGGCATAGGCAATCCGAATCCAAATGCAAAACTAGACGTAAATGGTACTGTCCGCTTTACGAAAGTGGATTGTATAAATAATTTTTGCCCACCCAATAGTGCCATAAGGCTCACTCCGAATTTACACCTAAACGCAACAACTAATAATGCGGTCATTGTCAATTGGGATAATATAAATGCCGGGACAAATGACCCGTCATTCAGGGTAGGTAACGGAGATGCTACAGATGTATTTTATGTGACCTATTCAGGAGATGCATGGCTCCAGGGCACTCTCACACAGGCCTCTGATATCCGTTTGAAAAAAGATATCCGGCCTTTACAACATTCACTTGAAAAAATATCGATGCTCAATGGATACAACTACCATTGGAAAAGTGGTAACTTAAGTTCTGATCTGCAGACCGGTGTCATCGCCCAGGAAGTACAAAAATTATTTCCTGATCTTGTCCATGAGGATGCGAATGGAATATTATCAGTTAATTACTCCGGACTCATCCCTGTCCTGATCGAAAGCACGAAAGAGTTGAAAGAACAAATCGAGGAACTAAAAAAACAAAATGAAGAAGTTTTACGGGCATTGAAACAACTTCAGAAAAAAAGCAATTAGATTTTTAAGCCTTACCCCTTTTCATTTTTTAATCATAACCATTAATATCATGAGAAGATTAATCATTTGCTTCATCGTACTCATCCCATGCATACTCTCTGCTCAATTTGGGGTAAAGGCAGGACTCAATTTCGCCAACATTACAAAGGCTAAAGAAATTAATGCAACCTCACGCACCGGATTCCACATGGGCATTTTCCTTTCCGGTCCGACCAAACCGGTTCTCAGTTCACAAACTGAACTTCTCTTTTCAAGACAGGGATATGATTTCTCTACGAATATCAACACCGGCAAAGTTGAACTTGATTATCTGCTGTTACCCCAGCTTATGGGCATCAACATCACGAAATTTGTTCAGGTGCAGGTAGGTGCTCAAATCGCTTATTTGCTGAATGCTAAAATAGACAGTACTTCTACTACAGGCGATCAAAGCACAGATAAGATTTTGCGTCTGCTCAACCGTTTTGATTATGGTCTTGCAGGTGGAGTCGAAGTGCATCCTATCCATGCAATACTTATAGGCGCAAGATTAAATCTGAGCTTCGGAAAATTATACAAAGAACCAGAACAGGGTCAGCAATATTCATTTATCCCTGACATCAATGCCAGGAATAATTTATTCCAGCTTTATGCCGGCTTCAAATTCGGGAAAGAAGAGCAATAGATCAATTCGCGAGTCGTGAATCGTGAGTCGTATTCGTTATTCGTTATTCGTTACTCGTTATTCGTTATTCGTTACTCGTTATTCGTTATTACACTAAGTTCGATTCGGCTGTAATTTTTGCATTTAACAATTTGCTCACCGGGCAATTCGCTTTTGCATCTGCAACACATTCTGCAAATTTTTCTGCATCAATACCAGGGATTGTGGCAGTGACATCAAGATGACTTTCGGTGATGGCTCCTCCTTCAAGTGTGATCGTACATTTGGTATCTATATTGTCCGGTGTAAAACCGGCTGCATTCAATACAAAACTCAGCTTCATGGAGAAACAACCTGCATGAGCTGCTGCTATCAATTCTTCAGGATTTGTGCCTATGCCGTCTTCAAATCGGGTCTTATACGAATATTGATGATCATTCAATACACCTGATTGTGTTTGCAGTTTCCCATTTCCTTCTTTACCTGTTCCTTTCCAATTAGCGGTTGCTGTTCTTTTCATTATTTATTTTTTTTATTGTTCAGTCGCCAAATATACACAAGAGTGAGAGAAGTGAGAGAAGTGAGAGAAGTGAGAGAATGCGAGAGGATGGGAGAAGTGAGGAGTTAATAATCCTGCCAGTTGCTCAAATCCTTTCCCCAGATGCTCAAGATGGCTTTTAAAGGCTGATATCGAAATCTACTTTCGGGTTGTCAATGCATCGTCTTCTAATGAATTGTCTTAATTGAAGAGATCACGTAGACAGGAAATATATTCTATCCAATAACCCTATTTTTTATGAAAAGCAAGAAATTATTACTCGCCATTCCCTTCTTGAGTTTTGTATTCATTTCCTCAATGATGAGCCAGAACGTGGGCATTAATACTGAAAATCCACAAGCCGCTTTGGACGTAAATGGTGATATCATATTCAGAACCGGTGATCTGCTTGTGGGCGATAGTACTACGTTGGCTCTGGATGTCAATTCTACCAAATTTAGTTACTATAGAATATCAGGACCAACAGCTGATTTTGCTATTGCCGGCATTACAGCGGGTACAGATGGTCGTTTAATTACTTTATTCAACAGGAGTAATTTCATCATGCAAATCAATCAGCAGGACCCTGGCGCTGATTCTTTGAATCGAATCATTACCGGAACTCAGGCAGACATTTTTGTTGCAGACAGAGGTATAGTTAATCTTGTCTATGATGGCAGCGAGCAAAAATGGGTCGTTAAAAGCACAAGTAAAGGTATTGGCGGAACGATGTGGGACACTACGGGCCTGAATATTTTTCTCAATAACGGCGGTAATGTTGGAATCGGGACAAATACACCATCATCACCTTTGACTGTACAAACTGATCTGAATACAGTAGGAATATCTCAAATAGGAGGAAATGATGAAATTGTTTTATCCTCTGCCGTCGGTAATGTTTCCGCCTCAATCGGTACGTCCACAAACCATATTTTTAGTCTGAATGCGGGCGGCACCGGCAAGGTGCATGTCTGGCCTGATGGTAGAGTGGTAATCGGCGATGATCCGGATCCAATAAATTTCACGGGAGGCGGCAGTTCATCGCGAACTGTTCCTACCGAAGCAAAGCTAACTATGGAAACACCTCTTAATAGCACAGGATGGATGCATATCGGTGGGCCTGATTCTATTATTGTCAGCGAAGTCATAGGTGGTATTTCTGCCGCGATAGGCACAAGTACAAATCATGCTTTTCGTCTCACAGCAGGAACATCCGGGAAAGGAATCCACATCTACCCTGATGGTAATGTTGTCATCGGAACTAACGTCCAGGGTTCGTTTGGCAGGTTGACACTTCATACGCCGGACAATAGTGATGGATTTGCACATTATAGCAGTGGAGGGATTCTTTTAAAGACCATTGTAGGTGGTGTATCTGCCGGGTTTGGGACATTCACAAATCATAAAATGAGGATTTTTGCAAATGGAGTGTCTGTGATCAATATTGCTCCGGATGGCAACATCGGCATGGGGCTAGAAAATCCATTAGCCGGATACAGGCTTTCTGTCAATGGTAGCATTAAAGCAAAAGAAATAGTCGTCGAGACGGTGGGATTTCCGGATTATGTATTTGCTCCGGACTATTCTATACGCTCATTAGGTGAAGTTGAAAGATTTATTCAACTACACCATCATTTACCAAATATTCCATCGGCAAGTGAAGTAGAAGAAAACGGACTAGCTGTAGGAGAAATGCAAAGTAAAATGATGGAAAAAATTGAAGAACTCACCCTGTATATTATTGAATTGAACAAACGGATTGAATCTTTAGAAAATACTAATCATCAATAATTCATTAAAAATAACTGAACAATGAAAATGCGAATCAGCTTTTTAATGGGAATTGCTCTATTGTTGATCATTCCAAAATGGTCAATAGCCCAGGCTTATATTAAAGCCATAAATCCGGATAGGTACAATGGGAATTTCAGAGAAATGGCGAAACAAATTGATATGTTTTATGATACGGCTACCGGAAGCAATAAGGGAGGGTATAAACAATGGAAGAGAGGGGAATGGTTTGCAATGCATCATTTGGATGAAAATGGAAAATTGGGAAATTATGTGGAAAAAAATATTGAGATCATTGATGAAATAAATCTTGCTGCTGAAAAAAATTCACGGATGGCTTCAACAGGAGCCTGGATTAATATTGGACACTCTTCTATTCCGGGATCAGAAGCAAAAATGGGGAGAGTGAACAGTGTGGCCTTCGACCCGGTCAATAGTGCCATCATATATGTAGCATCGGCTGCAGGCGGAATTTGGAAATCTACTAACAATGGGGACACATGGACCAATCTGACCATTGATTTACCTATTCTGGGCATTGCTGATATTGTAGTATCTCCGGCTCCAAATAATAATATTGTGTATGCGCTCACAGGCGACCTGGCCGGATCAGGAGTTAATATTTATGAGCACCTTAGCGTTGGTGTTATTAAATCGTACAATGGTGGTTTAAGTTGGACACGAACCAATTTAACGGTGTCATTAAGCCAGAAGTTAGGAGGTTATAAATTACTCATGCATCCGACTAATCCGAATATTTTATATGCGGCCATGACCGATGGAATTCACCGGACCCTGGATGGAGGAAGTACATGGAATAATATAGCACCGGTAGGAAGTGTCAATGATATCGAATTTAATCTCAGTAATCTCAATATACTTTATTACACAAAAATCAATGATAATAATTTTAACAAAATAAATTTAACCACACTGGCTATATCCAGTATAGGCATTTCTACTTTTCTAAATATTGATAGGATGGAAATCGCGGTTACCCCCGACAACCCAAATGCCGTTTACCTTCTGGCCGGCCCGGGATATTTATTTTTTGGCGCTAATTTATTCAATGGCCTTTTTTATTCCGGTAATAGTGGGACATCCTTTGTACAAAGAAGTATAAGTTGTAATGACAACGGCGATCTGTTTAATAGCGGATCTAGTTTTTCGTATTATGCCAATACTATTTATGTTGACCCTTTTGAGGAAAACTATGTAATTGTAGGCGGACTAAATTTATTTAATTCTATTAATGGGGGCGTAACCCTGAATCAAATTACGTTCAACTCGATACATTCTGATCAGCATAATATAAAACGAAATCCTTTAAATGGTGATTTGTGGCTATGCAATGATGGCGGAGTATATAGAAGCACAAATAGTGGAAACACCTGGGAGAACAAAAGCAATGGCTTGGCGATCAATGAATATTATCGGCTCAGTGGGACAAACAATGTTGAGGATCGATTATTGGGCGGCACACAGGATAATGGACATTTCCTGCGAAATGCCGGAGGCGATTTTCAATTTGTAATGGGAGGAGATGGAATGGATAATTATTTTAATTCTTTAGATAATAATATAGCGTATGCATGCTCCCAGAATGCAGGGCTGCAGCGATCAACGAATGCAGGCGTAAGCTTTAACGGTTCAACATTACCTAACGCAGGTGATAAAAATTTTTATCCCTGGATTTCACCGATCATCCAGCATCCCCCATTCCTCAATCCTCAGTCAGGCCAATGGGAGAATACAGATGTGATCTATGTATATTCATTAACAGGCATAATGCGCAGTATCGATGGCGCCACCTGGACTAATATCGGCCCGGCCAATATTGGGCAATTCTCCGGGTCTTTATGTCCCTCTATGACGATTTGCAGAGATGTTGGAGGCACCATATTGTATGTTACGAATGGCAATAATTTCTGGCGTTGTTCTAATCCCCTTGATAATGCCCCTTCCTGGACGAATGCTCCTCTGCCCATCAACAACACTACATATGTCAGCGCGATAGCCGTAAATCCATTCAATAAGAATGAGGTGTGGGCTACCATTTCCGGATATCAGGCGGGTCTAAAAGTCTTTAGAACTCTGAACGCCGGAGTTTCATGGTCGAATGTTTCATTTGCCATACCCAACACACCGATTTATTCTATTGTCTTTGCCAATAATAATAATAACCCATCGGGGGCAGTATACGTAGGTACGGAAACCGGAGTCTATTATAAAAATGATGGGCTTCCAAACTGGGTTCCATTTTCGAACGCATTACCTCACGTGCCTGTAACTGATCTCCAAATGAACTATGTGACAAATGAATTGAAATGCAGTACCTATGGAAGAGGGATATGGAAGACGAGTGTATATGACAATTGTCCTTCCTCTGTTCATGTCAATTATGAAATCAATCAGGGTCAATATAATTTTGAAGCCTCAACCATAATTTATGCCTATGAAAATATCACAGGCGGAATAGGTACGAGAGTTACGATGAAAGCCGGAGACCAGATCCGGTTGCAAAACGGATTTAGAGCAAATCAGGATACCTATGTAAGAATTGCGATCGGAGGCTGTGCTACGGGGCCTTTAGGGTTGACAGGTGATGGATCAGATCCCCAAAAAGGACATAAATAATAATAGAAAACAAGATGCGGGTTGAAGGTGCCCGATAACTTCATTTTTCGCATCATATCATAGAATTTCCTGAATGAGTAACTTTAAACTATGCGTCAGACTATTCTTGTACTCATCTTATACTGGAGTTGTTCTGTCTCTGCGCAGTTAAATAATACGTATACATTCAGACATCTCGATCAGACAGATGGCCTGCTCCATACGACAGTCAAAGATATCAGTCAGGATGCAAGAGGTTTTGTATGGGTACTGACCTGGAATGGTCTGCAACGTTATGACGGATCAAGATTTGTCAATTATCCTGAAATCACCAATCTTTCTTCGTTCAGCGAAATCTATGCCAGCACTTTATATCTGGATACAGTACAACAGCATATATGGGTTATGGAGGGCAACCAAATGGAAAGGCTTGACCTCCACAATAATACGTTGACTACGTTGCAGCTGGAAAATGTATTGAAAAATGATACGCTTCATATCTCTCAACCCTATACAGATGAAAACCAGGATCAATGGTTGATCGGTGAGTATGGCGTGATCGTACATGAAAAGAATACATCAAAAATCCTTAGCTCCTATTTTAATATCAACCCCTCGCAAGACCATCGGAATACATATGTATTAAAAGATCCGCAGTCCGGAGATTATTGGCTGCATAAACATGACTATTTTTTAATTGCAGATGCACAAACAAAAAGAATTTATTCTTCTTCTGAAAAACATCCCCAACATCCTTTGCTGCGTCAGCTGTGGAATCAATTTGGAAATAAAAACAGGATACGATATATCATGATGGATAGTTATCATAATGTATGGATCTCAACCTGGACAGAATTTTTACTCCGATATAACCTCGAAACGAAAGAGCTGAAGACATACTCTCTAAAGGATGTAAAGAAAAAACAAAAAGGAAGTGAAAAAGGCGACATTACCCTGCTCATCAATGCCATGTATGAGGATAGGCAAAAAAATCTTTGGCTGGCTACTGATTATGCAGGCCTTCTATGGTATGACAGAGAAAAGGATGATTTCGATTTTATCACTTCTGATGACAAAATCAGTAATGGACTGAGGTATAACTTTAGTATTTACTCGATTTTCCAGGATCGTGACGATAATATATGGTTAGGAACAGACAGGGGGATCAGTATTTTTAATCCTTACCGGAATCACTTTCAATCGATTCGTCATGAGGATGGAAATGAAGCCTCATTACCTAAAAACGATATTAATGATATCATCGAAACCCGGGAGGGCGAGATATTCATAGGCACATGGGGAGGGGGCATCACCGTCTATGACCAGCAATGGCGTTTTCTCCGAAATATTTATTTCGCAGGTCCGGTAGATTACAATCTGGTATGGAGTTTTGTCCGGCATGATGATGGAACCATCTGGGCCGGTGCTCAACATGGATATATCCATATCTATGATCCGGTAAGCCGAATGTTTAAAACGATTCAGCCAAAGGAAATTGAATATTCTACCATAACTAAAATGACCAAGGACCGGGAAGGAAATATTCTGATAGGACTGAATAATGGGAAAATTTCGCTTTGGAACAAGGCAAATGAAAAATATTACAGTTACAATACCAGTGAGGTTAAAACTGCTTTTGCTTCTACAGCAGTGGTAGACATATTTATTGACCATTCAAATCGTTGTTGGGTAACTACGGCGTTGGGTCTTCAGCAATTTGATACTCAAAAACGAATGTATACGGGTCTCTTTCAACCGGATGGTACTGACCCTTCTAAAGGAATTGCATTTCAGGGTATCGAACAATACAATGATTCGACACTTTTGCTTGGAGCTATCTACGGAGGGATATATTTTTTTAATACGAATACTAAACGGTTTTCACGGCTACCGGTAAATGATGCCCTTAAAAACACTTCCGTTTATGCCATTCGAAAGGATCAAGATGGTAACTTCTGGCTTACTACAAATTTCAGTATTGTGAAAATGAATCCGGAGCTGACAAGGTATACGCACTTCAACATTGATCATTCCCTGATGAATGATGCTTTTGGTTCCAGTAGATTTTATGAATTGAATGATGGACGTTGGGTGACGAATACACCGGCAGAGGCCCTTTGTTTTGATCCTGAAAAAATTGGCATTGATGTCGACAATCATTTTAAAGTAGAAATATGTGGATTTAAAATTTTTGATCATCCGGTATTTATAGATTCATTTCTTAAACGTCAACATCCAATCATTCTTTCGTATAATAATAATTTTGTCACCATTGAGTTTTCTGCGCTGAATTTTACGGATTTAAGGCAAACGAATTATAACTACCGGCTTTCATCTGTAGATAAAAACTGGATACATTCCGGCACCAATCAATTTGCAAATTATACAGACCTTAAGCCCGGTGAATATCTTTTCGAAGTAAAAGCCGATCATGGCAGCGGGTCTTCAAAAATTACTTCTTTTCCTTTCATTATTACTCCGCCATGGTGGGGTACGGTTTGGTTTCGGGTATTGTGCTTAGCGGCCTTAGGTTCTCTTATTTACGTGATCCTGAAAAAAAGAATTCGCGCCATCCGTAAAGAAGCGCAATGGAAACAAAAAATAGCAGAGACGGAAATGATGGCACTACGTTCTCAGATGAACCCCCATTTCATTTTCAATTGTCTTAATTCAATTGACAACCTCATCCAAATGGATCAGAAAGAGAAGGCAACCAATTATCTGGCAAAATTTGCTCAGCTGATCCGGGCTATTCTGGAGAATTCAAAAAACAATGCCATCCCTTGCTGGAAAGATCTTGAAGCCCTGAAACTCTACATCGACATGGAGGCGCTCCGTTGGGAGGACAAAATCATTTGTCAACTTCATATTGATCCTCATATTCAACGGGGTGATTTTAAAGTCCCGCCGATGATCATCCAACCTTTCGTTGAAAATGCTATTCATCATGGACTGCTCAACAAGATTGTTTCTGACAAGAAATTAAATATTGATGTCGCTATTGAAGGAGACCACATCAAATATACGATCAGCGATAACGGTGTGGGTCGGCAAAAGGCAGCTGAATATAAAAAACTCAACCGGTCTTCACATCTATCACTCGGCATCGAAATTACGAAAGAGAGGATCAAGTTATTTAATCAAAATCAAAACCAATCCATAAAAATCACTGATCTTTATAATGACCGCCATGAGCCTATCGGAACCAAGGTAGAAGTATGGCTCTCCTCTCAGCCCATCACGATATGAATTTTCTGACCGCAATACTCATTGATGATGAAAGCAACAGTCGAAACGCTTTGCAGCAAAAACTCATATCTTATTGTCCTGACATCAGGATCGTAGCAGAATGTGAAAATGGCGAAGAAGGAATAAATGCTATCGAAACATATAAACCTGATATTGTTTTTCTGGATGTTGAAATGCCTCGAATGAATGGTTTCGTCATGCTTCAACAACTTCAGCATCGAAAATTTGAGCTCATTTTCACCACAGCTTATGATCATTACGCCATCCAGGCTATCCGTTTCAGTGCACTGGATTATCTTGTCAAACCTATTGAGATACAGGCTTTGAAGGAAGCTGTCGATAAAGCAAGGCAGCGAAAACAAGTTGATATTCCCAATCAACGTATCGAAACACTGCTTCATAATCTTTTGAATGAAAGAAACCACAACAATCGAATTGCTATTCCTTCGCAGGAAGGTCTGCAGTTTATAGAATTGGCAGATATCATCTATCTCGAAGCGGAGAGTAATTATTGTTCCATCTATCTGCAACCGGAAGGTCGAATATTGGTTTCAAAAACATTAAAAGATTTTGAAGAGCTATTGCCTCCTGCTGTATTCATACGAATACATCATTCCTTCATCATCAATAAAAATCATGTCCATAAATATCTTCGAGGTGAAGGTGGCCAGGTGATCATGAGAAATGGCAAAACATTGGATGTCTCCCGCAGAAAAAAAGAGGAGTTTATGAAAGCTATTGGGTATTGATCTCTGTCTGACTATATCAAAGGGGCAAATAGATATACAAAATCGTCAGGGCAGCACTACTCAATGCCGTGATGGCGATAATGCTAAATGCTTTCTTACGATCTGCCTTAGCAAATGCTTCATCTGACACATCCATAAATTTTTTTCTTCCTATCAGGCTTGCAATACCTTTCAATCCATAGATATAACAGAATTTATTGAATGCCTGTATGAATCCCGACACAGAATAGAATGCCGGAAGAAAAAGAAATATTTTGTAGAAAGAGGGAAGATGATAAAAGGTAATGCTTAGTATCAAAATGATCATCAGACCAAGTCCCATGAACCCAATTCGAAACCTTCGATTAATTTCTTGCTTGCCTAGATTACATGTCCCTGGTTTGTATTGGTATTCTTTAGTTTCTGGTATCATTTTGTTGTAGGGCGATTGTCTTCTCTTCTTTAATTTGTTTCAATCCACTTTGAATAAGGGAGAAGATAATAATCCATCCGATGATACCCAGAATAAAGTGCTTAGCATAGAACGGCAATTCGATCGGACTGTTCCAGATCATATGCAGAATGACTGCAATGATAAACACTCTATAGAACTTTGGATCCTGCAGCATTTCAAATTTAAACGGTTGTGCACCTTTTACTTTCCAAAGGGCAGCTCCACACATACCCGTCCATATAATATGCCCGAAGGGAGACAACATACCCCGATGCATAATACTATCCAGCATTGCAGCCGATGACCCTGAATAGAATGCAGCCTGTAGTGCATAGCCGGCACTTTCAAATGCAGCGAAACCGGTCCCTACCGCGGCACCAAATAATAATCCATTGAGGGTATATCGGTATTTCGCCATGTTCACGACAATAGCCAATGCCAACAATTTTCCCGGCTCCTCCGCGAGGCCCGCCAGAGATGCACCGAGCCAGTCCAATTTCATGTTATCCGATAAATCATAGAAAATCAATGATACCGTGATGGAAATAATGCCACCAAGAAATAATAACCTGATGACCTGATAAAGGGATACGTTTTTGCGGGCATTCATTTCAAAAAAGAAAATCAATGCAGATATCGGAACTGCAAACGAACCTACCATGATCAGGCCAGGGATAAGCTTTTCATTTCCGTATTGATTCCAGGCCTGCACAAAAATGAAATAGAGAACAGCGGCCGCAATAAATGTTCTCAGGAATACCCACGGCTTAGGCCATGAAGTATCAACATTGTCAATGGTCGGAGTTGTGGAAGGAGCACCCACTGTGAAATAATCTTCTACCTCATCCCTTGAATGTTTTTTAAGCGCCTCTGAAAATACGTCTCCTAATTTGAAACCTTCAAGTCGTTCGACGCCTGCCCAATCTGTGACGGTATCAGACATTTTCGAAGAAAAGTTCTGAGGAGTTTCCTGGCTTGTTGGTGAATATGCTTTTGGAACATTTGGAATCTGAGGTGGTTGCTGATCATTGTTTTGATCTTCCATAATCTTTTGGAATTCAAGTGTGAGTAGGAATACTGTCAAAAATACAATAGACTGGATAATAGATGATACTAAAAGTGCCATTCGGAAATCGCTTTATGGGATGCTTTTTATGTCCAATTCTGGACACTTTATTGTACCATCGTTCCACTTATAAATACGTGTATTATCAATCAGTTATGACATCGTGGCACGACTAGTGGTGGCACGACTAGTGGTGGCACGACTAGTGGTGGCACGACTAGTGGTGGCACGACTAGTGGTGGCACGACTAGTCGTTCCACGAGTACTGACCGGCTTTTGATCTTGGATATTGTGACATTTTGGTTTCCTCCCTTATGTTACACCTGCGGATTATGCGACAGCTTTATATATAATTTTTAACCTATATATAAACTGGTGTAATTATTGTTATTATACAATTATGATGATTCCTTTGCGAGTGAAATTCAGATCTAAAAACTTACATTCGTAAAAAAAACCGTTATGGGCTTATAATCAATTAGTTATACGATAACCTAAACTTCTTTCGTTAATTATTTGTAAAGGCGAGTATGGATTTTGAACTATATTCATCACTTTTTTGTAACTTTAATGTAAATTCAGTGTAAATTATCTTAATCAATTTATAAAATGGCTCAAATCAAGTATAAAGAAACTCAACGTCTCCGCCAGTGGGACCTCATGCTCCTCATCGGGACTTTGATCACCTTAGGTATCATGGGGTTGGTACAGGTCCTCAAAAGTGCCGAACCCAACAGGAATCTTCTCCTGGGTATGGCCCTGGTGATCCTGATCCTTTCAGGCTTGTTCTACTATTTTAATTCCATCCGTCTGATCGCCCGCTACAATGAGAAAAACATCAAGCTCAGTATGCTTCCTGTTGGAACCGTAAAGCGTAAGATCAAATGGGAAGATGTCGCCTCCAGCGAGATCGTCGAATTACCAAGCGAATCAAAATTACATGAATGGAATTCGATGTTGTCTAGCCTTACAACCGTGACCTCACGTATAGGTAATACATGTCTGCATCTGACCATGAAGGACAATGAAGAAATCAATATAGGCTGTTCAAATCCTAAAGAATTGCAGGCATTTGTCCAAAACATAAAAGAGTATCATCCTGACTTATAGATTTAAGCTATTGGATGTATAAACTTTAAAGCCGGCTCCCGATAGCTATCAGGACGCCGGTTTTTTTATTTAAAGTTTTTGATTTAGTGGAAATGGATTCTCTCTTGAAAAAGGCTCTCAAAAGTCAATGAGATGATGTCGAAACCAAGCCTTTCCGAATTGCTCTGCATTGAAACGGTCAATGATATCCACAATATTAAAAATCAATTGAAGGATAAAACAACCTCCTTTCGGTATGTCGATCTAATCGACATACCGGCATAATATGTCGATTTTTTCGATTATTTTCGACATGTATTATAGATGTGTACAGCGCATCGACATATCAATTTTGACATAACTAATTGATAATGAAGTATTTTAACAAGAATATTCCTTTCAACGATTTACCTGATCTTCCCCCAAAGAAAAAATTGGAGACTACCGAGATCCTGAAGCACACCATTCAGGCTAATAAACTCCTGGCTGAACTGAAAGGATTCTGCCTGACCTTACCTAACCCAAATCTCCTCCTCAATACCATCGTCCTGCAGGAGAGTAAAGAAAGTAGTGCAATAGAGGATATTGTCACGACCCAGGACGAACTCTATAAAGCCACTCTTGATCTGAATGATTCAATAAGCAATCATGCGGCAAAAGAGGTCCTTCTATACAGACAGGCGATATATTGGGGACTCGAAGAGATGCAAAAAAAAGACCTGATTACGACCAATCTAATGGTAGGAATCATGCGAAAAATAAAAAATACTACCCAGGGGATCAGGAAGAATCCGGGTACCAAACTGGCAAATCCCACCACGGGTAAAATAATCTATACTCCGCCCGAAGGAGAAGAGATCATCAGAAAAAAACTTGCCACACTCGAAGTCTTTATCAACGATGATGAATATTCCTCTCTTGATCCGTTGATTAAGATGGCATTGATTCACTACCAGTTTGAAGCCATTCATCCATTTGGTGATGGTAATGGAAGGACAGGAAGAATATTGAATGTTCTATTCCTGATCAATAAAAAACTCATTGGATTACCGGTCATCTATCTGAGCTATTATATCATACAGAACAAACCGGATTACTATCGATTGTTACGTGAAGTGACAGAAAAACAAAACTGGCAGGAATGGGTAATCTTTATATTAAAAGGAGTAGCGGAAACATCACAAATGACCTTACAAAAAATAAATGCAATACTTGACTTGAAGAAGAAATCAGAGGACCTGCTCAGGCAAACACTTAAATCATCATACTCACGTGAATTTTCGGATCTTCTATTTAGCTATCCCTATATTAAAATCAAAGTGCTGGAACAACATGGAATTGCTAAAAGACAAACAGCGTCTGTATACTTGCAAAAACTAGCCCAGGTAAAACTACTCATCCCTCTCAAAATGGGAAAAGAAACATATTATATCAATCACCAATTGATGAATATCCTGTCCAAATAATTCACGATGAATCAAATAACTTCTTTTATTCATTATAGCCAAATTTGAAGTGATTTACTCCACAAGAGCCATCGTCCTCCGCACCGTCAAATTCGGCGAATCAAGTCTGATCGTAGACATGTATACGGAGCAAAAAGGCCACCAGACATTCATCATCAACAGCGTCCGGAAAGCGAAAGCCATAACACCAGCCTCATTTCTGCAATTACTGACGCTGGTAGATATCGTGGCCTACCACCAGGACCACAAAAAAATAAATCGCATCAAAGAAGTGCGCCTAGATTATACCTATCAAAGCATTCCGTTTGATATGAACAAATCATCCGTGATCACTTGTCTTGCAGAAATCACTTCCCGATGTCTCTCTACATCTTATCAACAACCTGAATTATTTAATTTTCTACACCGCGAACTGGTACGCTATGATTTATCAAATACCTATGATCGCGATTTCCTGATCAGGTTCCTTGTATCACTTTCACATCACCTCGGTTTCGGATTTGAAATACCAGAAGGCAACATCGATGGACAGTTTTTTGATCTCATGGAAGGTCATTTGGTCGCCGTAAGACCAGTTCATGAATATGTCATTGACGCTAAAGATCTTTTCCATTTACAAAACATTTTGAAATCCGATCCTTCTATGAAAGCCGATGTCTCCCTCGATAACAGAAGAAGACTAATCGACCTCATCATCATGTACTATCAGCTCCATGTAGAAACCCTAAGAGAAGTCCATTCTCTTAAAATCCTGCGTGAACTTTTCTAGTTTCTTTCTTTTTCCCCCTTCTGCCACTTCAGCCCCTTGTGCCCTTTCTGACTTTTCCGCCTTTTCTGCCCTTTCTGCCTCTTCAGCCTTTTCAGCCTTTTCTGTCTATTTTTGCCTCCTTATGTTGAAAGAACCCAAACAAAAAGCCTCTATCAAGTTTAAACGAAAGAGCCTCACAGACGCTGACCTCTTAAGGCTATATAAAGGCATTTTACTTCCCCGCATGATCGAGGAAAAAATGCTCAAACTCCTTCGTCAGGGCAAGGTCAGCAAATGGTTCTCAGGCATCGGCCAGGAGGCCATTTCTGTTGGGGCTACACTTGCATTACAGCCTAAAGAATTGATATTCCCGCTCCACAGAAATCTGGGTGTCTTTACCAATCGCGACATCCCTCTGCATCGCCTTTTCTCCCAATGGCAGGGTAAAATGAACGGCTTCACCAAAGGAAGAGACCGCTCATTTCACTTTGGCACCCTGGAATATGGCATCGTAGGCATGATCTCACACCTTGGCCCACAATTGGCCATAGCATGTGGAGCGGCACTCGCATACAAACTTGACAAACGGCCAATGGTCTCCGTAGCTTATTCCGGTGAAGGGGGTACCAGCGAAGGTGATTTTCATGAAGCCCTTAATATCGCTTCCGTTTGGTCTCTGCCCGTCATCTTCATCGTGGAAAACAATGGTTACGGCCTTTCAACACCCTCCTCAGAACAATTCAATTGTAAACATATAGTCGATAAAGCTAAAGGCTACGGAATGGCCAGTGAACTCATCGATGGAAACAATATCATTGAGGTCTACACCACCATCGATAAATACGCCAAAAAAATGCGTTCCAAACCTGCTCCTGTCCTCATCGAATGCATGACTTTCCGCATGCGTGGCCACGAAGAAGCATCAGGTGTAAAATACGTCCCACCGGAATTGATCGAAGCATGGGATAAGAAAGATCCCCTGCGCAACTATGAACAATTTCTTTTGCATGAAGGTGTGTTATCCGCAGTAACCATTGCTTCCATGAGAAGCGAAAATGAAGCCCTGATACAACAACATCTGGATATCACTAATGATGAGCCTGATCTGGAGGCGAATCTTAGTCATGAGTTAGATGATATTTATAAACCCTTTGATTATAAAATTTCAAATCCAACTACTGAAACAAAAGAAATGCGTCTCGTCGATGCCATCAGCGATGGATTGAATGAGGCCATGATCCGTCATCCAAAACTCATCCTTATGGGCCAGGATATCGCCGATTATGGCGGCGTATTTAAAATCACAGACGGCTTTCTGAAAAAATATGGCGTTGACAGAGTGCGCAACACCCCATTGTGTGAAAGCGGTATCGTAGGCACTGCGTTAGGATTGAGTCTTGAAGGATACAAAGCGATGATGGAAATGCAATTTGCAGACTTCGCCACTTGCGGTTTCAATCAGATCGTCAACAATCTCGCTAAACTGCATTATCGCTGGGGTGAAAATGCAGATGTTGTCATCCGTATGCCTACGGGTGCTGGCACTGGAGCAGGGCCATTTCACAGCCAAAGCAATGAAGCCTGGTATTATCACACACCTGGTTTAAAAATAGTTTATCCTTCCACACCTGAAGATGCAAAAGGCCTTCTTCTATCAGCATTCGAAGATCCAAATCCGGTAATGTATTTTGAACACAAAGCATTATACAGAGGCATCAGTGGAAATGTCCCGGTGGGATATTATACAACGCCTATCGGCAAAGCAAGACAAGTCAGAACAGGTGAAGAAGCCACGATCATCACCTATGGATATGGTGTATTGTGGGCTGAACAATTAGCCGAAAAAGAAAATTGGGATCTTGATATAATTGATCTGCGTACTTTATTACCAGTTGACTGGGATGCTGTTTTAGAAAGTGTACAAAAAACACATCGTGTTCTTGTGTTGCATGAAGACACACTCACTGGTGGTATCGGAGCGGATATTGCAGCCTATATTGCGGAACATATGTTTCAATATCTTGATGCCCCTGTGATGAGAGTGGGTTCACTTGATACTCCGGTACCATTTGCCGGCGTTCTTGAGCAACAATTCCTCCCCCCACAACGATTATATGATCAGATGCTTAAATTACTATCCTACTGATGAAATTAGATAATATCATATCTGTGACCGGCATGCCGGGTTTATATAAATTATTAGCCTCCAGGCCGAATGGTTTATTGATCGAAAGTTTTGATAATAACAAACGACAATTTGTCTCCGGACGTAAACACCAGTTTACCCCATTAGTCTCAATAGGTATTTACACCTATACAGATGTAGAAAGCCTTGATGTCGCTTTGCAAAAAATAAATGAAACAGAAAGCGAATCACCAATTCCTGATCCAAATGACAAAGCCGACACACTTCGCACCTGGATGAGAATGATCGTCCCTCAGCATGACGAAGACCGCGTCCACATCAACGATATCCGAAAACTTATCAAGTGGTATCTCTTCCTGAAACAATACGCCTGGGATCAGGTTAACCAGGAGAAATCAGACGAAGAGGAGTGAGAGTGTGAGAGTGTGAGAGTGTGAGAGTGTGAGAGTGTGAGAGTGTGAGAGAGTGAGAGAGTGAGAGTGTGAGAGAGTGAGAGTGTGAGAGTGTGAGTAAGTGAGTAAGTGAGTAAGTGAACGGTCGTAGAGACGACGATTTTGTTGCTGAGCTGTAGCAAGAGGAAGAGTGAAAGCAAGTCGAAGCATCGCGTCTCCATGCAAACCGGATGCGAGTGTGAGCCATTCAATCTTATCTGCCCCGTAGGGGCTATAGGTTGGTAACTTCAGGCATCAAAAATCATATATCGTGCCGTAGGTACGAAACAAAAATCTGTTTCATAATCGCTTACTTATAATTTCACGAAGACTTCGCTAACCCGACCTCCCTGCTGCTGCAACTGCTACTGCAACTGCTGCTGCAACTGCTGCTGCTACTCCCCGATCGCTCTCATATCATACTCCAATCGCATCTGCGTCAGACTCGGCGTCACATCTCTGAAATTCAGCCTCACCTCAATTCCAAAAAAATCCTGATCCACCCAGTGGCTGATATCCGCTATCCCTGGAAATAATCTTATGCTCGTTGTATTCTTGTACGGAACGGGATCCAGGTAGAAGAATTCAATCTTATCTAATGGATTGAACGGATCAAAAATATACACCGATATCGTCCTGATAAATTTCAAATTGACATCGTTAAAAATCCCCGACAGGTAGGCGTCTTTTGACTCAATGCTTTTGACTTCACTCCTAGATCTGCCTGAAGCAGCCAGCTTCTCATCAAATGAACTGTGCAAAGGTGTAATCACAAAAAAATGTGTATCAAACGTATTCAGACCCGGCTGGATATCAAAATCAACAAATTGATTCAACTCAAACAGCTCAGGCCGTTTGTCCTTATTGCAAGACATAACGATGAATATCCCTATGAGATATATCCATTTTGACAAACCTGAAATTTCCTTTTTCATCTTGATTTCAAACTAACGCATTAGTTGATCTTTTAGTTATGTCGGTTTGTTTTAAAAAGGGTTGAGTCAATGGTCCTGGCAGGGAGTTTAGGCCTATGTACTTGGGCATCAATGTATTTGTATTGATCAGAAGTTAGTCTCCCAATACTGCCTATGACCATATCCATCTGACCACACTCGCTACCAGGACCATTATCAAATGACCATTCTGTGAAATATGCTTGCATGATATAGGATGAAACAGTAGTTTTAACGCCATGGGAGAACAACATGTTTCGATAGTTAAATCGCATGATGAGATGCAGCGATTCGTCAAGTCCCTGCTTGATGATGTCAATGCATTGGAGTATATGATCAAAAATGACTGGTTCGAAACGGACATTGTCCGGATTGGGGCCGAGCAGGAAATGGTACTGGTAGATCAGACCACTTTCAAGCCTGCTTGTGTCAATATGGAGGCTCTGGAGCACATGACCGAATGGGATTGGGTTGGAACAGAGCTTGCCAGGTTCAATCTCGAAACCAATCTTGACCCTCGCGAATTTTCAGGAAGTGCATTGAGAGATATGGAAGATGAGAACTCTGCCAAACTCGCGCTGATCGAAGGAATCGTCAATAAATTCGGGGCTACAATCATCCTTACAGGAATCCTCCCCACACTGAGAAAGTTTGATATGGAGATGAGCAACCTCACTCCAAAACAACGCTACTTTGCCCTCATGGAAGCCATCAACCAACAAATGATGGGCAATACATACGAGCTCAATCTTGTGGGCATTGATGAATTGCTTCTCAAACATGATTCACCTTTACTCGAGGCCGTCAATACGAGCTTTCAGGTTCATTTACAGGTGAGTCCGGCTGATTTCGTACCGATGTACAATCTTGCTCAGGCCCTTTCTGCACCTGTGATGGCTCTGGCCGCTAATTCACCTATTGTATTCGGCAGAAGGCTTTGGCATGAATCCCGGATCGCGATGTTTCAGCAGGCACTGGATACCCGCTCTACCCAGGAACATATGCGCGAACGTAGCGCAAGAGTAAATTTTGGAAAACAATGGCTCGACCATTCTATCCTGGACATTTACAGAGAAGATATCGCCCGTTTCAGAGTCCTTCTGAGCGGAGACGTCAGAGAAAATGCACGCGAAATGATCCTGGCCGGAAAAACACCTAAACTTGGATCTCTTCAGGTTCACAACAGCACCGTCTATCGCTGGAACCGCCCATGTTATGGAATAAGTGACAATGGGAAGCCCCACCTTCGAATTGAAAACCGGGTACTTCCTTCCGGGCCAACTGTCCAGGATGAAATGGCAAACGCCGCATTGTGGCTTGGATGCATGGTTCAGATGAAAGAAGATGTAGGCGATATCCGAAATAAAATGAGCTTCGAAGATGTCTATGACAATTTCATAAAGGCCGCCAAATTCGGGATCGATTCAAAATTCACCTGGATGCATGATCAGAAAATCCCGGTGGCAGAACTTGCTCTCCAGGAACTGATCCCCAGAGCCCGTAAAGGTCTTGAGATGCGAAATATCCGCCCTGAAGATATCTCCAGATACATGGATGTGATCGAATGTCGCGCCAAGGAGAATATGAACGGAGCCAGATGGGCATTAAGGTCCTATACAAAATTGAAAAAAGAGACTACTGAAGATGAGGCATTGACTGTGCTCACGCATGCGATGTCAGTCAATCAGAAAATGGGCTTACCTGTGCATCAATGGAAAATGCCTGAGCTCTCCGATCTGAAAGAATACCGACCATCACACCTTAAGGTCAGCGAATTTATGAACACGGACCTTTTCACGGTTCAGAAAGACGACATCGTTGATCTTGTGGCAGAGATGATGGATTGGCGGAAAATCCGCTATACGCCTGTTGAAGATAAAGAAGGCAAGCTTGTTGGCTTAGTCACTCTCCGGATAGTCGTCAGACATTTATTAAAGACACGGAATCAACCTGAAAATGCAGAGGGCCACCATACAACAGTCAAGGATATCATGAATAAGCATCCTCTGACCATCGGACCAAACGCCACCCTTGTCGAAACCATGGCCATAATGCGCAAAAATAAGATCGGATGTCTCCCGGTAGTTCAAAATGGAGAACTAATAGGAATCATTACCGAAATGGATTTTCTACGAATTTCAGGCAGATTACTTGAAAGACTTGAGAATTAAGTGTATTTCAATTTTTAACGATTGAAATAAATCATGAAAATCAGTGTCTCCGACCTCGAACTGGCGAGAATCAATTGAGCTATGAAGATGTTTATGTCGGGTTCGAGGTCAGAGACACTCGAACATGAGAAAAATTAGAATCTTAATAAATCTTACATTTTCTTATTAAATCTGCGTCCTCTTTTGAAGCACAACCTTATTTTTACCTATTGGTTCTTAAAACCATATTCGACAACCTAAATCCATGTTATGATATTCGATTTTGATATGATTCAGGCCATGTACAAAGGCTTGCCTGAAAAAGTAACTGCCATTCGTACTGCCCTCGGCCGCCCACTAACCCTTTCTGAGAAAATCTTATTCAGCCATCTTCATCCGGACTCACCTGTCCAGGACTACAAAAGAGGCCATGATTATGTATTCTTTGCACCCGACCGTGTAGCAATGCAGGATGCCACTGCTCAGATGGCTCTACTTCAATTTATGACTTGCGGAATGGATAAAACTGCTGTACCGACCACAGTCCATTGTGATCACCTTATCCAGGCACAAACAGGAGCTAATGCAGATCTAAAAATTGCCCTTGATATCAACTCTGAAGTTTATTCCTTCCTCTCTTTAGTTTCAACTAAATACGGAATCGGTTTCTGGAAGCCGGGTGCAGGGATCATCCATCAGACTGTTTTAGAAAATTATGCTTATCCGGGTGCTATGATGATAGGTACCGATAGCCATACTCCAAATGCAGGTGGATTAGGTATGCTTGCGATTGGTGTAGGAGGTGCAGATGCTGTTGATGTCATGGCAGGTATGCCATGGGAGCTTAAGATGCCTAAGCTGATCGGTGTACATCTCAAAGGAAAACTGAGCGGCTGGGCATCAGCAAAAGATGTCATTCTGAAAGTAGCGGGTGTCCTTACAGTCAAAGGTGGTACCGGAGCGATCATTGAATATTTTGGCGAAGGCGCGAAATCACTTTCATGCACCGGTAAAGGAACCATCTGCAACATGGGTGCGGAAATCGGCGCCACTACATCAACATTCGGGTACGATGATTCTATGGCCCGTCTCCTTAAAGCCACAGGACGCACTGATGTAGCCAAGCTTGCTGATGGTATTGCAGAACATCTCACTGGTGATGCCGCTTGCTATGCAGATCCATCGAAATATTTTGACCAGGTCATTGAAATAGATCTTGATACGCTTGAGCCTCACATCAATGGCCCATACACACCAGATCTTGCATGGCCTATCAGCGAATTTGCCGCAGCTGTTACAAAAAATGACTACCCTCCGATCATTGAGGTTAGCCTTATTGGATCTTGTACCAATTCATCGTATGAAGATATTTCCCGTTCGGCTTCAATCGCAGAACAGGCGAGAAATAAAAATTTAAAAGTAAAATCAGAATTTACGATCACACCCGGCTCTGAACAAATCCGTTTCACAGTTCAACGTGATGGATTACTTCAGGCATTTGAAGATGTAGGTGGCCTTGTACTTGCCAATGCATGCGGACCCTGTATCGGTCAATGGGCTCGTCACATAGATGATCCGAAACGACGGAATACAATTCTCACTTCATACAACCGGAATTTTGCAAAACGCAATGATGGCAATGCATCGACACATGCTTTCGTCGCTTCACCTGAAATCGTCACGGCGATGGCATTCGCAGGTGATCTGAGATTTAATCCACTGACAGATACCCTGACCAATGCAAATGGTGAAATTGTAAAATTCGATCCACCTGTTGGTGTAGAACTTCCACCAAAGGGATTTGATGTTAAAGATTCAGGTTTTCAGGCTCCGGCTGCAGATAGTAGTCGCGTCGTGATCAATGTTGATCCATCATCAGATCGATTGCAGTTGTTGGCTCCATTTATACCTATCACACTTTCGCAGGTGACGAATATGCGGGTGCTGCTGAAAGCAAAAGGAAAATGTACAACAGATCATATCTCCATGGCAGGACCCTGGCTTAAGTACAGAGGTCATCTTGAGAATATTTCAAACAATTGTTTCATCGGTGCTATCAATGCATTCAATGACGAGGCGAATAAAGTCATCAATCTTGGGGATGGATCTTACATGGGTGTTCCGGATTCAGCAAGAAAATATCAGAAGGCTGGAGTACCAACTATTGTTTTTGGAGAAGAAAATTATGGCGAAGGCTCATCACGCGAACATGCGGCAATGGAACCAAGATATCTTGGTGTAAAAGCGATTGTAGTGAAATCATTCGCCCGCATCCATCAGACAAATCTGAAAAAACAAGGGATGCTTGCTCTTACATTCGTCAATCCAGCAGATTATGATTTGATCAGACAGGATGATTATGTCGACATTCTTGGCTTCGAAAATTTTAATCCCGACAGCCAGATAAAGATCAGGCTTCGTCATGCTGATGGCACTCATGATGTATTTGATGTCCTCCACGGCTATAACGAGCAACAAGCCGAGTGGGTGAAAGCCGGATCAGCGCTGAATAAGATCAGACATGATTTGCATGTGTGAATCGTAAATCTTAAATCTTAAATCTTAAATCTTAAATCCTTCCTCATGTTCAAGGAATTCAAATCATTCATCATGCGCGGCAATGTCGTTGATCTGGCTATAGCAGTCATCATCGGCGGTGCATTCGGTGCGATCGTTTCGTCTTTTGTAGATGATATTATCACTCCACTTTTACTTGCCCCTGCCATCGAAGCCGCCGGAGCAAAGAATATAGCCGAACTGACATGGGGCGCTGTCAAGTACGGAAACTTCCTTGCCGCAGTGATTAAATTTCTCGTCATCGCTTTCGTGTTATTCATTATTGTGAAAGCCATGAACAGTATGAAAAAGAAAGAAGCAGCTGCAGCACCAGCCGGACCGACACAGGAAGAATTACTCACGCAGATCCGGGATTTACTTAAAAAATAAGTGATTTCTTATTTTTAATCTTTTAATGCCTTACAATCCTTGTGAGCATTTTAAGGAATTGTTGTCATTATTAGCCTTCAACATCTTATTTAGTGCATGTTGTGTGTGCCTAAGAGGAATTTGTATACAACGCACACTAAAAATGTCGCACGGAGATCACAGAGATCGTATTCGAAACATTACCACATTACCACATTATCACATTACCACATTATCACATTATCACATTACCAGATCACTTGATCAATTGATTACTGCTTCTTTTTGTCACAACACGCAAACGCGCTTTCACTACAACTGACCTCACAACTTCCATCAGGAGTGCCATTGGCACAACCATGAGCCGTCCCATCGTCTCCGATACCACAATCATAACTTGGTGTTCCAAGTTTCTCACACAAGCAGAAAGGGACATTATCATGTAATCCTCCTCGTTCAAATTTTCTGGCCCCAAGACCAAAACCAATGTATTGTTTTACATCCGTAAAATCTTTCAGGTATGCAGGTACTGTTTGATCGCGTACAGTAAAAAGTAATGGCAACTTTTCTTTAAACGGATGAACAATCAGATTCCTTCCTAAAAAAAGCACCTCACATCGGCCTAATGAATCCGTTTTTAAATCGTAATTTTTTGTCGCTCCCTGCAAAAAATAGGTGACAGTCTCCGGCCCTTGCGTGGGCATGTGATCGAGCGTCACTATATCTTCCTTCACAGTTATGTTCACCTTACCTTGGGTGATCATCGCCCAATCCTGCTGCTCCCTCTTCGCATTGTATTGCATCAGGATCGTATCCATTTTCAAAAGATGGGGATACTCAGCCTGAGTGGCTAAGGAAAAATTCCTGCATCGAATAAAAAAGATGCCCACCAGGAAAAATACTGGCATTATAAAGAGTAGTGATTTATTCATTGTGCTATTTAAAAAGTATATGATACCGGATAAAAATCTAATCTATCCTAATTTGATTTGCTGTCACAACATGCATGCGAAGCACCGCTGCAGGTTACTTTACATCTGCCTGCATTATTAGCTGTTCCACAACTCAGACTCCCTTCACCACCTGAAGTACAAAGTGCAGCCGTGCCGGCTAAAATACAGGTGCACAAAGGAGCACTCTCCAGCGTAAATCCACGACTTACAGTTCTTAAACCAAGACCATAACCGTCATATTCCTGCATATTTTGTATTTGATCCAAATATGCAGGTTTTTTATCCGCTTTAATTTTAAAATATAATACCTGTTTTTTGTCAAGCGAATTGACAATAAGATGCTTGTCTAAATAAAGTACCTCTGCTCTGCCGGCAGGCACAGATAATGTACTGGTGACCGTACTATCGGTCTGCAAAAAATAAGATATTGATTCATTGCTGCTATCCTGTACAACATCAATTGTAATTAAATCTTTTGTAGTGGTGATTGTTACCATCCCTTCTTCTTTAATAGCCCTATCCCATTCCGGACGCCCGTGATTGTATTGACTCAATATCGTATCCGCTGTCATCAGGTGCAGATCTTTTGAATGACCAGGCCCATTCGAGCAATTGCTGAATGAAATTGCGATCATCAGAAATGCGAAACCAAATAGGAGGATACTTTTTTTCATGCTTATATTCATTATCATTAGAACTTTTATTTATTTCAACTTAAGTACTTCCCAACAATAGGCATTCGTCGCCCAACCCCAAAAGCCTTTGGTGAAACTCTCAGTACAGGGGCTGTCTGGTGCCTCTTGAATTCACTGATGTTGACAAGCTTAAGAATCCTTCTCACCAATGCCTCGTCATATCCCATATCAATTATTTCCTGTGGCCCCAGACGTCGCTCAATGTACATATACAGAATAGGATCGAGGATATGATATTCAGGCAAACTATCAGAATCTTTTTGATTTGGCCTTAATTCCGCACTCGGTGGCTTATTGATTGAATTTTCAGGAATTATTTTTTCATCCTTATTGATATAATCCGCCAGTAAATAAATTTCCGTTTTATAGATATCCCCCAGCACAGATAATCCGCCGGCCAGATCGCCATACAACGTCCCATAACCCACCGCAAACTCGCTTTTATTCGTTGTATTCAGCAGTATATTTCCATGTTTATTGGATATAGCCATCAGTATGATCGCCCTGCATCTGGCCTGGATATTTTCTTCTGTCACATCAAAAGGTTTTCCTTCCAACACACCTTCAAGTGTTTTCAGAAAAGATTCATAAGGATCCTTGATCGGAATAATGTCATACCTGATGCCAAGGTTCTCTGCCAGTGCTTTAGCATCTTCTACACTATGCGAAGAACTAAAAGGGCTGGGCATCAATACAACTCTTACATTTTCCTTTCCGAGCGCCCGCACAGCCATGACCGTCGTGATGGCAGAATCAATACCACCGCTCAATCCGAGGATCGCTTTTTTCAAACCCAGTTTACCAAAATAATCTTTTAGCCCCAGTATTATGGCATCATGAATCAACGTGATTTTTTCTTTCGCCTGTTCGCGTCGATACCCGCCTTTCATCACGTCTTCCAGTTGATAATACCTGATCTCTTCTACAAAATAGGGCATCTCATCGTAGACCTGCCCATCAGGAGAAAATATCAATGAGCCACCATCAAAAATAATTTCAGTTTGTGCACCGATATTATTAGAATAAAAAAGTGGTATGTTATATCTCTTTACGTTTTCACGCAGCACCTCTATCCGTTCCGCAGCATGATTATAATCAAAAGGTGAGGCAGATACATTGATGATTAAATCCGGTTTCTCCGGCATCATCATATCCATTGGGCATACCTTATAAAGTGGATTCAGATTCCCGACATTCCACAGATCTTCGCAGACAGTCAGGGCAATTCGCTTTCCCTTAAACATAACTGTTTTATGCTTATTTGCCGGTTCGAAATACCTGTATTCATCAAACACATCATATGTCGGTAGAAGGGTTTTGTGTTGAACATGCAGTATTTCCTGATTATAAAGAAGAAAAACACTGTTATGTAAATCTTTCCCTTCGACAACAGGATTGATCGTCGGACTGCCCACTGCGATTCCGATACCTACTGAAGCCTCTCTTAACTGATCAATCGATTCATCGGCAAGCCGGATAAAATCTCTGAATTCGAGGAAATCTCTCGGTGGATACCCGCAGGTCGCCAGTTCACCAAAAACAATTAAATCAGCGCCTTTAGACTTAGCTTCTGCAGTAGCCTTCAGCATTTTCTGAAGATTCCCATCAAAATTTCCGATGTGATAATTCAACTGGGCAATGGCGATTTTCATAACCTTATTTTCACCGCAAAGTTACGCATACCCCCTGCCCCCTGAAAGAGGGAAGGTGATTTTAATTTAATCAACCTGCATTTACCCTATTGTATTTTGCTTATTGCCTATTGCTTATTGCTTTTCCTTACCTTTACCACCCGACTTTGCCTATGAGCCAATACGTTGTATCTGCCAGAAAATATCGTCCCAATACATTTGCTGATGTAGTGGGACAGCGGCACGTGACAGATACCCTGACCCATTCGTTGAAGTCCGGACAAGTCGCCCATGCTTATCTTTTTTGCGGGCCGAGGGGAGTAGGCAAAACTACTGTCGCACGGATTCTTGCAAAAGCTATTAATTGTGAAAATCTTACAGGCGAAGGTGAATCATGCAATGTGTGCGATTCCTGTCGCTCTTTCGATATCAATAGTTCATTCAATATTTTTGAGCTTGATGCTGCATCCAACAACTCTGTTGAAAATATCAGGGCGCTTATTGAACAAGTTCGATTTCCGCCATCACAGGGACGATTTAAAGTATATATCATCGATGAGGTGCATATGCTCTCCGCTGCAGCCTTTAATGCTTTTTTGAAAACACTGGAAGAACCTCCTCCGTATGTCAAGTTCATACTGGCCACTACAGAGAAGCATAAAATTTTACCTACTATTCTTTCCCGTTGTCAGTCCTTTGATTTCAGACGGATTCCGGTAAAGGAAATCGCTGCACATCTGCGTGAAATTTGCACCGCTGAATCTATTCAGGCTGAAGATGATGCGCTTGTGATCATCAGCCAGAAAGGAGATGGTTCGCTCAGAGATTCATTATCGCTCTTTGACCGCATCGCCAGCCAATCACAGGGAAAAATCACTTATGCCGGCGTTCTGGAAAGTCTGCAGCTTCTTGATTATGATTATTTCTTTCACATGACAGACGCGCTCATGCGTGAAGATGTGTCTGATGTATTTCTCACTCTCGCAGATATTCAGAAAAGGGGATTTGACGGAGAAGCTTTTATCTCCGGTTTTTCAGAACATCTGCGTGATGTGCTTTTATGCAAAGACACGGCCACGGCTGAACTGCTGACACATGGAGATCAGATCAAATCAAGGTATTTGCGGCAAGCAGAAACAATAAGTCGATCATCACTGATCACCTACCTTGACCTGATCAATCAATGTGACATTCAATATGCCCGGGCATTGAACAAATGGCTTCATATCGAAATGTCCCTGGTCCGAATGTGTTATGCCCACCGCCGTCGCGATACAGAGTTACCCAATCTACCGGTAGCCGAAAAAAAAAAGCCTGAAAACGGAACAGTAAAAACGCCATCCACCGAAGGTTCTGAAAATAGAAAAAAAGAAATTGCTGTTGAATCAATTTCGATCACCACTATTTCTGAAACCAGCACAGAAAATATAACCTTCAGGCAGGAGGAAAAAATAATCGAGACCATATCAATCAAACAGCTAGATCCAACAGCAGAGTTAAAAATGGATCAGCAGACAGATAATTCTATTCCTTCATTGAAAGGGCTGAGCGCAATGCGTCAGAAAGCTGAAATCAAACACGAAGAGGAAAAGAAAAAAGTACCTGTCCTGGTGTTATCTGTGCTTCTGGATTTCTGGAAAGATTTTGCAGAGAATCATTCGTCCCCTTCGCTCCGTCAGACTATGACAGAAGCGATCATTGAAATCAAAGGCGAACAAACGATTGTAATCCGCACTGGCAGTCAAACAGGTAAAAACAGGATCCTGAATGAAACAAACCTGATCGATGGATTACGTAGTCTAGTCAAATTGCCTGATCTGCACATCACCATCGACATCGACCCTGATCTCGATCGCAGCAAAGAACTAATTAAACCAAAGAAACTCCTCACGAACCGTGAGAAATTTGAAATCCTCTCTTCAAAAAATCCGCTCATCAATAAACTGCGCGATAAACTGGATTTGATTCCGGATCAGGAAGACTGACGAACGTGAGACGTGCGATTTGAGATTTGAGATTTGAGAAAAAATAAAAGAAGAAGAGGCTGTCCGTAGTCTGAGACTAAGAACAACCTCTCCCTATTTATTTTTGAATCAACCAATGTGTCCAGAATCCGGCATCCTTTTATCCGGCATCCCGATTTCGAAATCGAAGAAAATCTTTCAAGACCATTCTTTCCAAACGCAGTAATTTAACAAGCTTGAATCGAAAATCGAAAATCGAAAATCGAAAATCGAAAATCGAAAATCGAAAATCGAAAATCTTAAATCTTAAATCTTAAATCTTAAATCTTAAATCTTAAATCTTAAATTAATTCGCCATCTTAATCCTCACCTTCCCGTTGGTCAGCGTGATCATATCTGTTTCCTTCTGTTTCTTATATCCATTTCCTTCCGGATCAATATCCTGATCAAAACCTGTAGCGCCTGTTACAGCTTTGTCTTCCATTTTATTGACAATACGTCCTAAACCACCGAACGCGGTAGCTGTGCCTTTTTCTTTCCACCATGTTCCATTCAGCACAGAATTAAATGTGAATTCCGCATAACCGTCATTGCCAAATTTGACTTCAATGGTTTCACCTTTGTTATTTGACATACCGACATGGTATTCCATACGTGGTGATTTTGTTTCTTCTACATATTTGATCGCTGCGATGCCTTTATACATTCCGGAAGAATAGGCTGTCTTAATATTTTCCTGCGTATCAGGATAGTCTGCATCGACGATGAGATATGTACCTGATTCCTTCACCGCGCTTCCATCGTATGTACCGAGCCATATTCTCAGACTTTTATCTGGATTGATTGCATTACCGGTGATGTATCCGTAATTGCTGATCCGTATATGACGTGGCACTGTCTTGTATTCTTTCCCGTTGACCATGACAGACATGGTGCTTGTAGTATCAGTCTGAGCCATCATCAATGTGGCACTTAACTGAGTAAAGAGAAGTAAAAAGAAGTATTTCATCTGTTGGAAAGATTAAAGGATTTACCCTATAAAAATACGGATAAAAAGCCCTCCAAAAGACAGTGTGCCACACCTAAGTGTGCCACACTGTCATAACTGACTGAATATCAGCAGCTCCAGATAGTTATACACATAGGCATGTGGGGTCATTTCGAAGGACAATTTTATCCCTGGATGACTGGTCAAAATTTAAGCTATGCCACTAGACAAACCATGACTAAAAACTCAACTTTTACGCTATTCACATTACCTTCAAGGCCATGAAAAAATATGGGTATTGTGTTTTATTTTTCATCATTTGGGATTTTGCACTTTCTCAAAACACATTATTATTACCTGTCAATGATATAAACCAACTTATCCAAAATGGAACTGTTCATGTAACATATAAACCGTTTGATATCGGAACTATCAATGATGTATTTGATAGCAACTATGAGACACTTGCCCGCAGTGCCAATATTAATCCGCAGGTCATCACGCTTTCCTTTCCTTTTAGTGTTTCATTTTCCGGTTCGGAAGTGCTCCAGACGTATGGCGATGGATGGTGGTCTTTGGAAGCTGCAGATTCTGAAAAAGATATTGATGAAAAGTCAGCTTCATATATTCAATTGTTTTCAATGTCCCTTCTGACCGATGGCATGATCGATTCAAAATCATTTTCTATAGTATCAAAACGCATCATCAGGTTGACAGTACATCGCTCCACGGGTGACGATTATGTCCATCTCAATGAATGGAAATTACTCGATGCAAATGCAGAGGTTGAGATCACTTCGATTTGTGCCCACCCCGCACAACTATGGATGCTTCCGTCTACAAAGCTTGAAGTATCATTGTTTGGAACTGATGAGCAAGGATTGAATTATCCAATAATATCAGGCATAGATTGGACGCTTGAAGATCCGAATGTAGCTGATATCGAAACGGGGGGTGAAAAAACTTTTATTCTTTCAAATGATCATGTTGGAAACACAAATCTCAGCATTCACTGGGAGGGGTTAGAACAAAATATCGCCCTTCATGTGGTAGATGACTTCAAGCCAAAACCTGCCCCAACACGTGTTGTTAAAGTCGCGCTTGTTCTCATAGATCCCCCTATCGAAGCGGAAGGTGGCCTTCGTTTTCACGAACGATTCGGCTGGGACGATCCTGTTGATCTGACGAATGCATTGGTTGACAGTTTCAATCTGGCCAGTGATGGTACAGTGGAATATCACGTCGTGGCCACGTATGACGAACCGATTCTTTATGCTTCACTTGAAGGCACTGTGATATCAGTCGATTCGATGTACAGGCTTTTTCTTGAACCCGGCTGGGCTACATTCCATCATCTTGAACAAACAGGTGGTTTTGCATTTGATTACAATGGATTGTTGGCTGCTCATGATTTTTGTACACAAAGCAATAATCATGAGATCGATGAGGTGTGGGTGTATTCGATGCCATTCACGGGAATGTATGAAAGCCGGTTGACTGGAGATGGTGCATTCTGGTATAATTCTCCGCCACTCGATGGTAATACATGCATTGATCAATTGCCGATCATGGGATGGAATTATGAGCGCGGCGTTGCCGAAGCCATGCATAGTTTTGGTCATCGGGTTGAAAGTGCGATGGCACATACATTCGGGCGATGGGATTATAATGCAACAGATAAAAATGATTGGGAATTATTCTCATCATATGACCTGGTGGTTCCTGGTGGTGCGCATTGTGGGAATATTCATTTCCCCCCAAATGGCAGAAGTGACTACGATTACAATAATGGGCTTGGCGTCATTACCTATGAACGTAATTGGACTCGCTATCCATTCCTTTTTGATAAAAGAGATTATATCGGAAGTAAACAATGGGGCCATTCTCAACTTGGTTATATGTCGTGGTGGTTTCATCATCTTCCACATTTCACGTGCAGAAATAAAAACGGAATTCTGAATAATTGGTGGTCTTACATTGTGGATTATAATGAAGGGAAATTATTGGAAACGCAGACATCGGATTGTGATTGTGAATATGTGTCCCAGACCACATCTGTTGAAGAATTTGATAATCTGTCTGGCACCCATATTTATCCAAACCCTGGAAAAGGCCCTTTTCAGATCTATGGAGTTGGAAATCAAAATGATGCGTCGATTTCTATTTTTAGTATGGAAGGGAGAAAAGTTTTTGAAAAAGAAATATCCTCAGATAACTTTACGATTAATCCAAAATTGGAATCAGGGATTTATTTTTACCGGATTAGAATGGGAAAGAAATTTGAAACTGGTAAATTGATATTGAACTAACCCCGATATACTCACGGGGAGGATTCAAGCCCCACGATTCAGTTTTTTAATTTTCGTGTAAACTTTTTCCCTTTCTTGCACCCGTGTACAACCTCCTGAAGTTTATTCTTTTCCGCCTTGACCCAGAAAAGGCTCATCGCATCACGATGCAGGTTTTCACTTTTATTCTTCTGATCCCCGGAATACCTTCATTACTTCGCACCATCTATGGAAAAAGACACAAATCGCTGGAAAGGAAAATCGCAGGTTTAGATTTCCAAAATCCAATCGGACTGGCAGCCGGATTCGATAAGGATGGAAAATACTTCAACGTCATGTCTGTTTTGGGTTTTAGCCACATTGAAATCGGAACGGTCACACCTCGCCCACAACCCGGGAATCCAAAACCAAGGCTATTCCGTTTAGTCAAATCAAATGGCCTCATCAACAGAATGGGATTTAACAATGACGGAGCAGAGGCCCTCGCCGAACGATTGAAAAAGAAAAGACCGGCAGGAATAATCATCGGCGCCAACATTGGAAAAAATAAAGACACCCCTAACGATGAAGCTGTTAATGACTACCTGAAATGCTTCACTACTCTATACAACCTTGTTGATTATTTCACTGTAAATGTTTCTTCCCCCAACACTCCCGGGTTAAGATCTCTCCAGGAGAAAGAACCTTTGACCAAACTGTTGGTCACACTCCAAAAAGAAAATTCTCTTCATAAACCTATCTTTTTAAAGATCGCTCCTGATCTCACCACCCAACAACTTGATGAGATCATTGAAATCGTCGTCAACACAAACATCACAGGCGTGATTGCTACGAATACTACGATCACAAGAGAGGGATTGAAAGAGTCAAAAAATGAAGTTGAAGAGATGGGCGCTGGTGGATTGAGTGGTTCGCCTCTTCTTGAAATGTCTGTATCTGTTGTGAAATATCTGGCAGAAAAAAGCAACAAACGATTTACAATCATCGGTGTAGGTGGAATTGAAGATTATGATTCTGCAAAAAAACATCTTGATGCGGGCGCGGACTTGATACAGATTTATACAGGCCTTATTTATACCGGTCCGACTGTGGTGAAGAAGATACTTCGACAATTAGTCAGTTTCAAATCAATGGATGCCTGATAAAAGGATACCGGATACCGGACTTAAGACGCAATGAATTAAAGAAATTAATGCCAGAAACCTCGGCAGTGCAAGATATTTGACCAAAAAATGAGTCCGGTATCCGGTATCCAAAAATCCGGCATCCAAAACTTACCTGATATATAGCTCACCTAAAATCAGGGTCTTACGCATGAAACCACCTGAAACAGACAAAAATCATATTATGCAAAAACGTGATGGCATCCTTTTTGAAAGTCTAAGGACAAGGAATTACTAAAACTAAGATCAGTTTCAACCCGAGAAAGCAATGTCTGTGAAAGAAAGATCCACCACAAAGAAAAATTTTGGAGAACAAGACTTGTTCTATACCGATATGCGTTTCTGGCTTATAGTCCTCATGCTGGCAGCCTTTGTTGGCTTCCTGTTGTTTTTAAGTCCGCATTGAATGAAGTCAATAGTAAAAAGTGAGTTGTGAATAGTGAGTTGTGAGTAAATAAAAATTTACTCTCCATTAGATTCTAATCATGAAGGCAAGATCACCTGATCACTCGATCACCAGATCACCAGATCACTGGATATTCTATCCTTCTGAAAAAATAATCTTCAGACTCATATCCAACGTCCCTGCACTATGTGTCAGCGCCCCTGAAGAAACAAAATCAACTCCCGTCTCGGCATAAGCCCGCACATTGTGAAGCGTTATGCTGCCAGATGCCTCAGTCTCAAATTGATTGCCTACCATCGCAATTGCTTCTTTCAAAATCGGTATCTCGAAATTATCCAGCATGATCCTGGTCACACCTCCGTGATCAAGCACTTGCTGCAACTCGACAAGATTTCGGACTTCAATCGTGATCCCCATTTCCCTCTTCGTTTTCCCCAGGTATTCCTGCACCCGATCGATCGCTGTAGGAATATTTCCACAAGCATCAATATGATTGTCTTTGATCATAATCCAGTCATACAGTCCCGACCGGTAATTGTTACAACCACCCAGCCGCACAGCTTCTTTCTCTAAAAATCGCATGCCTGGCGTTGTCTTACGCGTATCAAGTACTTTCACAGGCAATCCTTCAACCTCCTGTGCAAATAATGATGCGATCGTAGAAATACCACTCATCCGCTGCATCGTATTCAATGCAAGTCGCTCTCCCATCAGTAATGCCCTGGTAGGACAAGTAATGTAGAACGCAATATCACCAGGCTTGACCACACTGCCATCAGGTATCAATTCTTCAAAATCAGCGGCCGCCGCCAGTGAATGAAAAATTCGTTTAGCCACATTGACTCCCGATATGATGCCATCATCTTTGATAAGAAGTTTAGCCTTGCTGATTCTTGTTGATCGTATGCAAGCCATTGAGGTATGATCACCTTCACCTACATCTTCAGCCAATCCACGATGAATAAAATCATCTAACAATGTCTCATAGTCATGCATCATATCTTGATTAAACGCGGTAATGCTTAAAAAATAAATACGTAAAGGAAGTAAGCCACTAATTTATTGTAGGGGTAAATTAAAAAATGATACCCAACCTGAGGACAAGATTATTGACGACAGCCCTGGAATCGTCTTTTTGTTTCAGGTAATTATCATTAGGATCATTTGGATCTTCATTTGGATTGGCAATGGCTCTTTCACCGTTATCCCTCGTAAAATCCAAAAGCCCGTTTTGATAATATAGCCCGGCGACAAGGGCATTATTTTCACTAATCGAATATTCAATACCTGCACCAAAACCCCAGAATATATTGACCACAGACAAATCTTTATAAATATTCTCATGATTATACTTCATGACGTCCGTTTCTATATTGGCCCTGCCCCTTGTTAAAAAATCAAAATGAAATACAGGTGCTTCCACAAAGTATCGCACATAGCCCATTTCTTTAGACCTGATCTTCAGCCCCAGCGGAATTTCAACATATTGAAGACTATATCGAATCCTGGTCCCATCAGGCAATGGTTTGTCACCCGCCTGCAACAAAGGATCGCTCAACTCTGATTCCGGCAGGTAATTGCCCCCGATATCATATTGAAACTCGCCTCCTTCATGGAAGGCCAGATTAATTCCTGTGGTAAACGAATAATTATCTTTAAAATAAATATCCACTGTAGAACCCAGCTTTATACCGAAGTTTCCTCCATTTTTGACAATAAGGTTATCATTATTGCCAATCCAGGAGATAAGGGGACTGGTCTGAAAACCAATTCTCAGGGCCCTGTCCTGCCCAATCAAAGCCAGTGAAGCGCAAACGATCACTAACCCTGTACACAATATCTTTGCAACTATTCGTTTCATAATTCTTAATTGTACGGGAAGGCACCTATATAAATGATTCAACTACCATGAAGTTCACAATGATCACGATTAAATGGTCAAATTTAATCTACCTGATGCCGCTTTTGGTCATCATATCCTGCCATCCCGATAAGACTACAAATATACCGGATGTGTCCGATATTCATGTCGATCTGAAGGTGACACGCTTTGAGCAGCTATTATTGGGGGATACGGCAATGGATGCGATAAAGCTTCAAAAACTGATGGATGACTATCCGGCCTTCTCAAAGGTCTATTTTGATCATGTCATGCCTATGGAGGATGATATCATCGTCAATACTGACCGGGAAACCCGCCTGAAGAGCATCCTGTATTGGATTAAACAGCCAGGTACCCGATGGCTCTATGATACGGTCCAGCAAATATTTCCAAAACTGGATATGGTCGAAAAGGATCTGCAGACAGCTTTTACATATGCCAAATACTATTTCCCGGACAAAAAAACACCTCGGATATACACGACAGTTTCTGATTTTGGATACTTCCCGTTTATTTATTCAGAAGACAGCCTGACCGATGGCCTCGGGATAAGTCTGGAAATGTTCTTAGGTGATACATTCCCTTATTTGAAATACACAGGACTGAACAATGCATTCTCAGATTATCTGACTCGTTCGTACAACAAAGACCATATCGTCCGAAGAACACTGGATGTATGGGTTGATGATCTCGTGGGCCCTCCTGATGGTGTACGCCTACTGGACATCATGATCAATCATGGTAAAAAACTTTATATCATGAAATCACTTTTGCCTGAAACACATGATTCTGTCATCATCGATTACCCACTTGTAAAATTAAAATGGGCAGAAGACAATGAGCGGAATATTTATTATCAGTTTACTACGCAGGATATGCTCTATGAAACTTCGATGCGGAAAATCCAAAAGTTTGTAGGTCCGAGTCCTTCATCACCGGGCATGCCTGCTCAATCACCTGGCAATACAGGTTCATGGCTTGGATGGCAGATCGTGAAAGCATACATGACGAAACATCCGGAGACGACTCTTCAACAATTGATCGCTATGAAGGATGCGCAGGTGATTTTGGATCAGTCGGGATATCGGCCTCCGCGGTAAGAGAGTGAGAGAATGTGATAATGTGATAATGTGTTAATGTGTTAATGTGATAATGTGATATTGTGATAATGTGATAATGTGTTAATGTGTTAATGTGTTAATGTGTTAATGTGTTAATGTGATAATTTATTTAGCTCCGTAGGAGCGACATCTCTGTAGCACGTAGTGCGAAAGAGGTTTTTGAGCTCCATCGGAGCGATATATTTTTTACACCTTAGCTTACAATTGTCTTCTATCCCTAACTTCAAATTTTACTATTCATTGTTTTCCTTTATAATTCTATATTCGGCATTCGATATTCAAAATTCCTTTACCTATGTCCAGAGCCATTCCATTAGTTGACCTCAAAAAATTCACGACAGGTTCGGCAGATGATAAAAAAGCATTTGTCGATGAACTTGGTCATGCATTCCAGGAATGTGGCTTTGTAGGTGTGGTCAATCATGGCATATCAAAAGATCTTGTAGATCGATTTTATGCTGAGTCGAAAGCATTTTTCTCATTGCCGACAGAAGTAAAGAGCAAATACGAAGGAAAGAATCTCGCAGGACAGAGAGGATACACTTCTTTTGGAAAAGAGCATGCTAAACAAAGTAATGTCGGTGACCTAAAAGAATTTTTTCAGATCGGCCAGGAAGCTCCGGATGGTCATCCGCTGAAACCTGAATATCCGGACAATATGCACGTCAATGAGATACCAAAATTCGATAAGACAGGTGTTGAATTGTACAAAGCTTTTGAATCATCAGGAGCAAAGCTTTTACAGGCGATTGCACTTTATCTGAAATTGCCGGAAAATTATTTTGATGAAAAAATTGATATGGGCAATAGCATACTCCGGGCTATTCATTATCCACCCATTACTCAGGAACCGAAATCTGCGATACGGGCTGAGCAACATGAAGACATCAATCTGATCACATTGCTTGTCGGTGCATCATCAGGTGGCCTTCAGATCCTTGATATGGAAAATAAATGGCTTGACATTGTCCCCGGCGAAGATGAAATTGTCGTCAACGTAGGTGATATGTTGCAGCGATTGACAAATAACTATTTAAAATCCACAACGCATCGTGTCGTCAATCCACCTCGTGAAGAGTGGCATCGTCCACGTCTTTCGATTCCATTTTTTCTGCATCCAAAAAGTGATATGGATTTAACTTGTCTACCGGGTACAGTGACGAAAGAAAGACCCTTAGCCTATGAGCCGATTACTGCCGGAGAGTATTTGAATGAGAGACTCAGGGAGATCGGGTTGAAGAAGTGAGTAAGAATAGTTTGTAAATACTTATTCAATCGTTTATGAGACTAAAATGATCACGTCTATTTTATTCATACTGTTATACTTTAAAAGAATAATTATTGATAATCAGCAAGTTAGATGTTCAGTAATACTATTCTCACAAAAAAAAAAAACGATACTCTTTGAACCAAATTTTAGATTTTTAAATTACTCCAAGATTAAAGGCTAAAAAATTGAATCTTTGTAAACGCTAAACAATCCAAAAAATGGTTATGGCAAAAACTACAAAATCTTCAACTAAACAGGCATCCACGCCAGATCCCATCAGATCAACTCATAGCAAGGGAGGAAAGAAAAAGGCACAAGGACGTACACCTGAGAAAGTTAATCCAACTAGGTCACTAAGTGGAGTACCAAGTAATTCATCAAGAAGAAAAATAAAAGTTAATGGCGTCTCTCAGCCTAAGTCGCCGGAACAGGCCATTCAATTAGCCCGAACTTATCTAATTAATCTCCTAGACCTCACTGAAGAACCAATTCTTGAAGAGATTGAAAAAAGCAAAGACAAACACTGGTATATTACTTATAGTATTTCTGACGCAGCAAAAGGGAATTACAGTTTATTGCCATTAATACCCAGAAAATATAAAACGTTAAAGATCGATGCATTGACTGGTGAGCTGATTTCAATTTCAATACATGATGGCAAAAGGTAACGTCAGCGCCCAACTTGGAACATATTCCACTCAAGCAGTTGTAGTTGATTCAAATCTTTTTATTCTATACTTGGTAGGACTATTTAACATTGGAGAAATAGAACTTTTTGAAAAATCTAAACATTATGGTGAAAAACAATTTAACCTATTAATCAAGGTCTTAGCCTCCTATAAAAAAATTATTATTACTCAACCAATTTTAACTGAAGCTACCAACCATTTGGATAAATTGAATAGAAAATATAATACTGTTTTTTACAGATCAATTCTGGATTCTTTGCTAAAATTTGATGATACTTCGAACAATACTTTCGATATTTTGAATGGAACTGCATTTTTTGAATTAGGGTTTGCAGATTCTTCATTAGAAATTTTGAGCCAACAATATGTTGTATTAACAGATGATACTGATTTGTATGGTCATATTATATCAAAAAGTGGAAAAGCCATTTTCTGGAAACATTTAGATCCACGTAACTATTGAAATAAAATTTATATAGTAATTAGAAAAATGAATCAGTAACTGAATACTGTTTACCGCTTACTGTTTACTTTTTGCTTTTACTCCAGTCCTTTCCACATATCCTCTTTCCCCGACGAATACATTTTCCTCGTTTTTATCTTTTCCTTTTGTCTGTCAATGATCAGTTGCGCGATTCCACGGGCAGCGGGTACGGTGGATGATCTTAGTGCACGCTGAATTTTATATTCTTCAACATCAAGCCGGTAAAGAGAACTCAATAATAAATCAAGATTGTCTCTGATCAGTTCTTCAACACGTGTGGTAAATAAATCTAATAGAGCTTCTTCATCAAGGATGGAATCAAATTCTGGGATCAGCGCTTTAAGCGGATCAGATGCATCCTCTTCTATTTCCATCATGATGTCAGATTGGGTTTTCTTGTCGTTGTGGGTGTCCGAGTAGTCCCAGTACTTCTTCGAGGATGATGCGGTCGTTGGATAGTCTCGGGATTTTAGCCTGGCTACCCATTTTCCCTTTTTTCTGCAGCCATTTGTTAAATGTTCCTTTTGGCAATGCTGTAATTTTCAACCGGTCCAGGGCAAGACTTTGATATCGCTTTGCTTCGTAATCACCATTCAGATTTTGAAGATTGCGATCAAGCTTATCTGCGAACATTTCGAGATCAATTGGCGCATGATCAAATTCGATAAGCCAGTGATGTCCGCCTTTTCCTTCGATCGTCATATGGACGGGAGCAACAGTATAATCAGAGACAGAGGCATTCATGCTTTTGGAGGTGAGTTCAATGGCTCTGTCTGTATTGTCCACCATCACTTCTTCGCCGAATGTATTGATGTATTGACGTGTTCGACCTGTGACACAGAGTCTGTGCGGATTCGTAGATGTGAATGAAACAGTGTCACCGATCTTATATCGCCACAGGCCGCCATTGGTTGTGATCACCATGGCATATGGTTTACCTGTCTCAACTTCTTTCAGAGGAATTGCTTCAGGATTCGGATGATGCCAGTTTTCTTCCGGAATAAATTCGTAGTAGATACCATTGTCAGGAAAAAGAAGAAGGCCTTCTTTCCGGTCGTTCGTATCCTGTGATGCAAAATAACCTTCAGAGGCATTGTAGATCTCGTGATAGGAGAACTGCTCTGATGGAAAAATTTTCCGAAACTGTTCTTCGTAAGGACCGAAGCCTACGCCACCATGCATGTATACGGATGCGTGTGGCCAGACTTCAAGCATATTCTTTGCACCGGTGATCTCGAGGATCCTGCGCATCAGTACAAGCGTCCAGGTCGGCACACCGGCAAAAACACCGACATCCTGTTTGCTGCACACATTGGCCATGATCTCTATCTTCTTTTCCCATTCCGGCATCAGGGAGATCTTGGGTCGCGGGGTGAAGAAGGGTCGGCCGATCCAGGGCATATGATGGAGCATGATCGCGGATACGTCTGCGTATCGTATGTCCGGGTGTGGAGTGCGTGATATGCTTCCTGTCAATACCAGATTTTTATCTGCAAATACGCGGACTTCCGGATTCCGGTGATAGAGCAATGCCAGGCTATACCAGCCGGCACGGTTGTGCGTATGATTGAGATGTTCGGTGGTGACGGGTATAAATTTGCTTTTATCGGCTGTGGTGCCTGATGATTTGGCAAACCAGGTGACAAGGCCGGGCCAGAGGACATTGGTCTCGCCTTCCATCATCCGCAGGATCTGATCGCGGATGGCGTCATAATTCCGGATGGGTATTTGAGCCGCAAAGTCCTTATAATTTCGGATCGTGGAGAAGCCAAATTCTTTTCCGACTTCCGTATGCTTAGCCTTCTGAAGGAATGACCGGACCATTGTGTCCTGTAGGCCGTGGATGTTTTGCTCCGCAAGTTGCAACCTCCGATGGAGGTCGGAGAGGTAACGGGAAACTACGGAGTTGATCAGGCTTCTTGGTCGCATACCTTGGTTGGTCACACTAAAATATCAAAAAATCCCTAAGGATTAGAGATTACTGCTTTAGAATGACAACTGTCATCTGATAAAATGCTTTCCTTACCATTCCAAATTCTTCATTCTTTATTCCTCTTCTTAATTCTAAATTCGATATTCCTTATTCTGTGATTACTGTATGGCTTTCTTCATTATACCCCACAAGACCTCATAGGGTATGATCTCCGTTTCAATATTTTCACCTGAGCCTGCGAGCTTGACCTGTTCCAACTGCTTATATAGGTCGCTGGTATATCGTTCTGTCCGGATCGGATTGAAATCGGCTTTTGTCATCTGGACTACCATTTTGATCATACAATTGCTACGGAAGGTGTCATCTTTCCGGAGGTATTTGTAGGCATATTGTTTTAGCGAGTCAATCCGGTCGATGATAGCATTATAATTTTTTCGCTGCAGGAGGAAACCGATATGCATGAGGAGGATGCTGACATTGATGCCCAGCTTGTCCTTACTGAACACCGGGATAGCATTTAGAAACTTACCGATTTTGAATTCTGGGAGGACCTTTACCATTTTGATCGGATCTCCGGCTAAACCGGCATTAACAATCAAATGGATGTACCCTAAAGTGGCTCCAAACAATTCCTTATGATTTCCGCCAAGTTTTGAAAATCCCGGATCTTCGAGCATTAGTTTGATCAACTTTATTGCATTTCCATAATCAGCTTTATAAAGAAGCGCTTTGAGTTTGTAATGAGCAATAAAGTACCAACCTAAGGATCCGGAAGGGAGGTTTTTCATGTCTTTTGTTCCGATAGAGATCGATTCTTCAAACCTTCCCAATTGAATTAAAGCAAATGCCCTTCTTAAATTAATATTTTGAAGGATAATATTCGATTTATTTTTTGACTTTATTAACTCCTTGTAAGTTTTATCTGATAGTTGAAAAATCGAATTATAATCATTTTGCGATTCATATAAAGCAATTTTTACCTTATATCTTAAGTCCTTAAAAAAAATAGTATTAATGTTCGTCATTTTATCCAATTCAATTACATAATTTTTAAACTTAATTTCAGTTGCTTTGTCCAATTTAGCAAAAGATTTTAATTGTATACTCTGTAATTCAAGGTAATAGTTTTCAGCCCTTATTTCCCAATAAAGAATATTTAAATAATCTCTTTCAATTTTTAAATATTTATTTAACTTTTTTTTGTCAAATTCCTTTGAACCATAATGTCTCACTAACATCCTAGCCAAAATAATTACGTTTTCTGTTGAATCATATTTAATGGCCTTAACAATTGCTCTTTCTGCAATATCGATAGCCAATCTCGTAATTTTTTGCTGCGTTAAAAATTTTACAGCAATGGTATACCGATATTGATTCATTGATGAATTAACCCTAGAATATTCAGGTTCAAGTTTGTTAGAATGAAGCAAGGTTGCTTTGATTAGGATATCCTTCAATTTTGATTTTACGCGTGAAAAGGTTGCAAGATTACTTTTCCCATAAAGAATTTTCATCGCTTGAGAATCATTCACTATCTTATCAGAAAATACAATTGAATAGAGCTTAGTAAGAGAATTATCAATTTGATTAGGCAACAATGCTTCTATAATTGGCTTGACTTCTAAATTAAACCTTGCTAGCTCGAAAAGTGTTTGCATATTATATTGTATATATAGCTATAAATCAATGTTTTATAAATTATTTTTACAAATTTCTAAGTAAAAAGTACGACATTTTACACCATTTATTTCTTTTATTTCCAAAAAAATGACACAATCTTTACTTCCATAATTACAAGGAGAAATATTCATATTGAGAATCGTGAGAAAGGCCATACAACTCATTTTTTCCTACTTAAGTCGAGTTTTGTTCATAATGGCTTTGGTAGTGCTACAACTATAGATAGATCTCTTTTTCATTTACTTGTTATCAAATAATTAAAAGATCAATTGAAAAATAAATAGCCAAATTATCTAACAATAAAATCCTAAATAAATGAAAATTACAGCTCTAACAGCAATCTTATTTCCAATAATATTTACAATTATTACAATATTATGCGGAATCGATAAATTAGTTTGCTTTAATATTTATAATAATCACAGCAGAATCCAGAACAAAACAAATAAATATATCTTAATATCCATTCACAACAATCATAGATTTACCCCTCATAACGATACTCTAATTAATAAAATGAATTTACCGGCGAATTCATTGTTATTTAATACTAACTCCACCAACATCACCAACTATTAAATTAAGAATATAGAATTAACTCCTTGGATCTTCTTTATATAAAATTCAATATTATCTAAAATATGTATTAGTGTTTATTTTTAATAAATATATAAAATTAAAATTTTTATATTAGTTTTATTGATGATCTCCGGAAGGAAAACCTTCCGGAGCTATATTTTCACCACTTTCTAACATCCTTCAATCTCATCTCCAATAATTTTAGTAACAATATAAATTTTGGGCCCATCATATTGTGTTGTAAGATGATACTCCCAAAAACCCAGGTTAGTCTGTCCATAATAGGAGCAAGTCAGGATCTGACTAAGGGGAATATTGTCCCTCGTAGAAACTTTCTGTTTGATTAACTCGATACTAACAGGACCGTCTGTCCGACTCTTAATACGTATTTCCTTTGATGCTATCTCAGCATTTGGTACTACCAGTTCCTCGGTACATGCGTTGAATGACGAAGCCAGGATAGCCAGTAAAATGCCATAGAAGAAGGAGCTGAAATTGAATACATTTTTCATAGTTATGCGGATTGAGTTTTTATTTTTAGGTGTAGAAATGCCAAATACCTCCCAGGCCTAGTGACATGGGATCAAATTGATGGACAAAAAATGATTTATGGGGTCTTGAGGAAGCTAAATTATGCGCTTTCAGGCACTATTAAGGCATTGAATCTCTTTTTTCTATAGCGATTTGGTCATGATCTTCCAGAGCACCTCATATGGAATGATCTCAGTTTCAATGTTTTCGCCCGATCCAGCTAGTTTTACCTCCTTAAGCTGGGTAAGTAAATCTTTGGTATATCTCTCGGTACGGATAGGATTAAAATCAGCTTTCGTCATCTGTATGACCATTTTGATCATACAGTTACTTCTGAATGAGTCATCTTTTCGCAAGTACCTATATACATATTGGTTGAGTGAGTCAACTCGATCAATTATAGCATCGTAATCTTTTCGTTGCAATAAATAAGCAATGTGCATTAAGAGAATGCTAACATTTATACCTCTTTTGTCCTTACTAAATACAGGTGTGGTGTTTAAAAACTTATAAATTTTAAATTCCGGCATTTTGGATGGCTCATACTTAAGACTTGGAACAAGGCCAGATTCAAGAATAAGGTAAATGTATCCAAGTGTAGTATAGAATATCTCCTTAAAATTTTCTCCTATCTTTTGAAACTTTGGGTTCTCAATCATTTGTTTTATCAATGCGATTGCATTCTGATAGTCTCCTTTATATAATTGAGCTTTCAAAATATAGTGGGCCACGAAATACCAACCTAATGTTCCAGCGGGTATTCTAGCTAAATCTTTGAATCCTGATTTTATAGCTTCATCATTTCTACCTGCCTGTATCATTGCCCATGCCCTTCTAACGCTAATATTCTGAAGAAACATTCCTGACTTAAATTCAGATCCAAATTCTTTCAACATATTCTCTGACAATGTTAATAAGGACTCGAAATCTTTCTGATATTCAAAATAAGCTGATTTAACCTTATACTTATTCAAGAGAAAAAAATAGGAATGAATATCATCAATGGATTCAAGTTCATCCACATATTTTTTGGCTCTTGATTTAATCGAATCATTTGGGGCAGCCAATGACTGCAACTGTGTGCGTTGCAGATCTAAAAAATAATTTTCGGCTTTTATTTCATATTGATATATGCGGAGATATTTTTCCTGGATCGATAAATATTTATTGAGCTTATATTTATTGTATTCGGCTTGTCCATAATGAGTAACTAATATCCTGGCCAAAAGAATGATGCTTTCTGTTAGACTGTATTTAATGGCTTTAAGTATTGATTTTTCAGCAATCTCTACAGATAAATTTCTGGCTCTTAAATCAACAAGTAGTTTTGTGGCTAGTGCATACCTCAAATGATTATGTGCCTCAGATAGTCTAGAATCCGAAGATTCTAAATTTACATTCTGTAACAGAGTGGATCTTATTAAAATGTCCTTTAATCTTGTTTTTAGACGAGAAAAAGCAGAAACGTTCTTTTTGCCATAAATCTCGATCATCGCTGATGTATCATCCAGATTATCCTTGGACATCAATAATGAATTGAGTTTTTTAAGCGGGCTTTCCTTTTCGTTGGAGATCATGGATTCGACAATCCTCGGGTTCTTTTGATTTATTCGAGCCAGATCATATAAAGTTTTCATTTCAATAATAAATTCAAATTACTTAATATCAGTTACTTATATAATCAATAATTAATTTTTAGGCCTAATGGCCATGTAAAAATCTTTTTTTTTTTTGATTCTTTTCTATCTTGGATATGACCAACTTTGAGATCAGAAGTCCTTTATTCTTATAAATATTGAGAGTTTTTATATCCAAATTCTATTTTTTACTAAAGTAAATCCAAAAATAATGTAAATTTTGTAGTGATTTTTTTCACATTTTATACAACATATATAATTGATAATCATAAATTTATATATTCAATAATTCGAATTACTTTGAATTTCAGCATGTAAACGAGCCTGTATTTTTAATTTGAATTGCGGGTTGAAATGATCGCATTTTTACATCAGAAGAAGGAATTATAGTTATTTCTTCCATTACTGTGTATCAAAATGTTGATACACAGTAAATTGAGACGATATTAGTCTACAATATTGCCTTTTTTTAGTGTATTTGAGGGACGGGTTTTGTTAATGGTTCCTGGTTATCGTGGGTCTAAATTTGTCATCACAATCAACCAAACTAATCATGAACGCAATTGAAACTATACTCCGACTTTTAGGCATCATTGGCGATGAAAGCGAAGGCTGCTAGAATAAAATAAATTGATATTATCCTCATCCTGAGCTAGTTAGGATGATCATTATAAGAATCATTAGTTCTTTTTTGGGTGTTATGCAATGACCACCTGCTTCTTCTTACGCATCGATCCCTTCTTGCTTAAGCGGTAGGTGGTTTTTTTTTTGCCCGAAACGAACCACATTTAAGACAGTTCAGCCCTGAGAAAGCTGGCTGTATGTCCGGCCGACTGTGAGACCAGATCTTCCGGAGTACCCGCAAACACTATGCGACCACCCTCTTTTCCACCATTTAAACCGATATCGATGATGTAATCAGCCACCTTGATTACATCCATGTGGTGCTCGATCACAATCGCCGTATTCCCACGGTCCACCAGGCTCTGGATCACCCGCAGCAAATGCTTAATGTCCTCAAAATGAAGCCCCGTCGTCGGCTCATCCAGAATATAGACCGTCTGTCCCGTATCCCGCTTCGCCAGTTCTTCCGACAGCTTGACCCGCTGCGCCTCCCCGCCCGAAAGCGTAGTCGCCTGCTGTCCCAGCGTAATATACCCCAGCCCCACTTCTTCCAATGTCTTGAGTTTGCGGTAGATAGAAGGTACAGGCTCAAAAAACTCCACCGCCTGCTCCACCGTCATCTCGAGCACATCACTGATCGACTTCGTCTTGTAATGGATCTCCAGCGTCTCGCGGTTATATCGCTTGCCCATACAGGTCTCACACTCGACCATCACATCAGGCAGAAAATTCATCTCAATCACCCGCATCCCCGACCCCTGGCAAGTCTCACAGCGGCCACCTTTGACATTGAATGAGAAGCGTCCTGGCTTGTATCCCCTGATCTTCGCCTCCGGCACCCCGGCAAAAAGCCCGCGGATATCCGTAAACACTCCTGTATACGTCGCCGGATTCGACCTCGGCGTACGGCCTATCGGAGACTGATCCACCTCGATTACCTTATCCACGAAGTGCATCCCCTCAATCTTGTCATAGGGCAAAGGCCTCTCCAGACTATTATAAAACTCCCTTCGCAGTATCGGATACAAAGTCTCATTGATCAGAGAAGACTTCCCACTACCCGATACACCGGTCACGCAAATGAAGGTACCAAGTGGGATTTCAAGCTTTACATTTTTGAGATTATGTCCTGTAGCACCCGTCAGCACGATCTTTTTACCATTGCCTGTCCGGCGTTTGGCAGGTATTTCGATCTGCATGGTTCCATTTAAGTAGCCGGCGGTCAGACCATTACCTTTCAATACTTCCTCCGGAGTACCTGCAGCCACTACTTCACCACCATGTATCCCGGCACCCGGACCCAGATCGATCAGGTAATCCGCAGCCAGCATGATGTCCTTGTCGTGCTCCACCACCAGCACCGAATTGCCAATAGCGGCCAGTTCCCGAAGTGATTGTATCAACAATTGATTGTCCCGCTGATGTAATCCGATTGAAGGCTCATCAAGGATATACGTGATCCCTGTCAGTTGCGAACCGATCTGTGTAGCCAGTCGTGTACGTTGTGTCTCACCGCCTGACAGCGTGCGCGAAGGCCGGTTAAGCTGCAGATAATGAAGACCCACACTGACCAGGAAGCCGAGTCGATTGTGTATCTCCTTAATTACATCCCGGCCGATCATCTTTTGTTTTTCACTCAGATGGGGCTCGAGGCGGTCAAACCAAACGAGCAGGTCACCCAGGTCCAGATTGGCAAGCTGACCGATATGCAGGCCATCGATCTTAAGATATCTGGATTCTTTTTTGATCCGGTAGCCTTCACAATCAGGGCATACATCAACAGTCATAAAGCCTTCAGCCCATTGCCGGATCTTCTCACTGGTCGTGGATTCATACCAGCGCTTGAGCATGCTTACGATTCCTTCCGCGCCCAGATCGAACACCAGGTCATGCGGCAGATAATCCGGTGCTGAGGTCGTACCCGGGCTTCCGCCATTGAGGATCATGTTCATCGCCTCTTTCGGGATCTCATTGACGGGAGTTGCGAACGTGAATTTAAACTTCTTGGATATCTGACGAAGTTGCTTGAAGGTATAATTGTCTCTGACCTCCCCGAAAGGTGCTATGCCCTGGTCATTGATCGACTTCGACGGATCGGGGATGACTTTATCCATGTCCACCTGGGTCACTTCACCGAGACCATTGCAGGTAGGACATGCGCCGTAGGGTGAATTGAATGAAAATGAATTTGGTGATGGTTCTTCGTACGAAATACCGGAGACGGGGCACATCAGTTGCTTCGAGTACATCCTGACCTTTTCTTCGCCGGATTTCATGACCATGAGCATTCCTTCTCCCAGTCTGAGTGCCGTAGAGAGGCTGCTGATGATCCTTGCTTCTTTGTCTGCCTGAACAGAAAGACGGTCTACGACGAGCTCGATATCATGGGTTTTGTAGCGGTCGACCTGCATCTTGGGGCTGAGATCGATGATCTCGCCATCGACCCGGACTTTGTTGTAGCCTTGTTTTCGTAGCTGATCGAATAGCTCACGATAATGGCCTTTGCGGCCTCTGACGACCGGTGCCAGGATGATTATTTTTTCGTTGGCGAATTGTTCGAGGACGTTTTGGTGGATCTGGTCTTCGGTGTATTGGACCATTTTTTCGCCTGTGACGTATGAGTAGGCTTCACCTGCGCGGGCGTAAAGAAGACGTAGGAAGTCATAGATTTCAGTAATCGTACCGACCGTGGAGCGAGGATTCCACCCTGAGGTTTTTTGTTCGATGCTGATGACGGGGCTTAGTCCGTCGATTTTTTCCACATCCGGGCGTTCGATACCACCGAGGAACTGTCGGGCATAGGCGGAAAAGGTCTCTAGATAGCGGCGCTGGCCTTCGGCGTAGATGGTATCGAAGGCGAGAGATGATTTTCCGCTGCCGCTGATACCAGTGATGACGACGAGTTTTTCGCGGGGGATCCTGATGTTGATGGACTTCAGGTTATGTTCTTTGGCGCCTATTACTTCTATCCAGGCGTCATCTTTGATTTCAGGTGTTTCTTTTCGCTTAGGACCGGCCATTTGTGGGTTTAAAAAGGGAACAAAGGTACGGCATTGGGATTGGAAGACAAAGGTGGGGTGAAAGAAAAGGGGGAGGAGAAGGCTAAGGCGGAGGCGAAGGATTAGGTGGATTTCTGTTGAAGTATGTGTTTAACCGGAGCACCTTTAATAGGCTGAAAATTCTTAATTTTGAATCGATGAGTACAATAACTGTAGATATTATAAATCCAAAGGCTAAAAAACTACTTCAGGAACTTGAAGTCCTCAATCTTATATCCATTCGGAATTGTGGAGATGATGGATTCCTGGAAATTGTAAAACGGATGAGGGCAAAAGCCAAAAAAAATACTCCTACACTGGCAGAGATTACAAAAGAGGTGGAAAAGGTTAGGTCAAAACGCTATGGCCAAACAAGGAAATAAGATAATCATCGATACAAATCTTTGGATAAGCTTTCTTTTATCTAATCAGTATTCAAAAATTGATGCGCTTTTTTTCGGGGGGGCGTAAAAATTCCCTTCCCCCGGGGGAAACTTGCCGAATTTTTTTGTTTTTTTTCCCGGGCCCCAAAAAAAAAAAATTCCCCCCTCCTTCTCGGGGGGACATTCCTTTAAAAACCCCCCCCTTTCCTTTTTTTTTTTCGATGAGAAAAAAAGTAAAAAAAAAATCACCACAAAAAAAATTTCTTTCTTTTCCCTCCCTAAAAAAAAAAAAAACAAAACCAAAAAAAAATAGAAAAAAAAAAATATTTAGTTTTAAAAATTTCCTCCCAACCAAAAATCCCCCCCTTAACAATTTTTCACAAAAAAACCCCCCCCCCCCTTTCTTTTTTTTTTTTTTTTTTGATTAAAATCTTTACAAGTCTAATTTTTTGATCTTTTCTCTGAATAATGATTCCATTTCCATGATTTCAGAAAGATGGGCTCTTTTCCGGCCCTGGCTCACAGCAGATTGTTTGATGCCCAGAAATTCAGCTATTTGCTTTTGTCCTCTATCCGGATTCAGAAGTAAGAGGTTTACAAGTTGAGCTGTTTTCGGCTTCCAGCTATCCATGGCGATCAGGGATAAACGGATATAAAGATTCATTTCTCTGTCAAATTCTGCCCAGGAAGTCTTTACAGCCATGGTGCCCTTTTCTTTTTTCAGGCGTTCCAATTGTTCATGTGCATATACGAACACCTCACCATTTGACTCCATAATCCGGGGAGCTGAATATGTTTTCTGGCCTATTCCAATAGCCATCCTTACATCAATATCTTTTATGCTCTTGATGATGGTCTTGATACGAATAGCTGTGAACAAGGATTTTTCAGGCTGTCTTATTTCCAACTGAAAACTATTCCCTTTGTAGATATCCCACAACTCAGGACTTTTACCTTCCTGGGCAAATAGGTTTTTAAGGGGGACAAGCCATTCTTCAGGATTCACCAGGTGACGGGAATTGATAATATCTCCTGTGATAATGCTTGTCATGGACCAAATATAATTATTTTAGATTATTATTTAAAATATAATCTATTAAACTGATTTTTTATATTATTATGTATTTAGATTATTATAAATAATTAACAAAAGGATAATTCACACCAAATCCCCAATATTGCCAATAATTATTTATTTTTGACTCAAACTGTCAACAAATATTATGTCAACAGAAACTCTTGGTGAAAGACTCCGAAACCTGAGACTTGAAAAGAAAATGCCTCTAAGGAAAGTGGCTGCGTTGATTGACGTCGATGTTGCCATCTTGAGTAAAATGGAACGAGGGGAGCGAAAGATTACAAGGCCCGTGGTGGAAAAACTGGCCAGTATTTATCAACATGATCCTGACGAACTGATGGTGCTCTTCCTCAGCGAGAGAGTACTTTATGAACTTGAAAATGAATCGTTGGCTCTTCCAGCTTTAAGAGCAGCTGAAGAACAGGTTCAGTATAAGTTACGTCAGCCCAGGGAAGATAAGGATGATGAGAAGAAAAGGATTGTTCAAAAAATGCAAACCTATTTTCAATCCCAGCATCTGGTTACAAAAGCCTGGATCTTTGGTTCATTTGCAAGAGGAGATGATACCCCACAGAGTGATATTGATGTCATGATTGATGTTCCTTCAGAACAAAAATTCAACCTCTTTGATCTGGCTGAAGTTCAGCATCAAATTGAGCAAAGGACAAATAAGAAGGTGGACGTGGTAATGCTGAAAGGCATACGTCCTGAAATGGAAAAGCGCATTACACAAGATAAAATATTGATTTATGAAGCCTGATATACCCACTACTAAGGAGCGCCTAAATCATGCTATCAGCGCCATTGAAAAAATTCAATCGTTTGCTAAAGAATACTCGTTGAAAAAATTTATTGCCGATGAAAAAACGAAGTCAGCATGTTTATATCAGTTTGCGATTATCAGTGAGGCCACATCCCATGTGGATCATGATATCCTTGAAAAATATGAATATCCGTGGTTTAAAATAAGGGCTTTCCGAAATTTTATTCTACATGAGTATCACGGCATAGAGATGAGGATAGTATGGGAAACCATTCAGGATATATTACCTGATTTGAAAACATTATTAGAAAAAATTTTAGTCAATGAATTTCGGTCAAACCCATTGTAATACGTATACAATTTCAGAACGCAGATCATCATGATTATCATAATCTATCAAGATTATAACTCAAGGCTACAGATAGAATTATCTGCCATACATCGGGAACGTGCATAAACCTTCTTAACCTCTGCCTCTTCCTTCGCCTTAGCTTTTGCCTTTGCCTTTTTTTCCTTTAACTACGAACAATCGTTCGTATATCCTTATTTTTGCACCATGAGCAGGTATTTTCCACTGAAGATCAATCATATAGAGCGTGAGACACCGGAATGTGTCTCTGTCTGGCTGGACGTGCCTGAAAACCTGAAGGATCAATTTGGCTATAGATCAGGACAATACCTTCCCTGCAGGGCGACGATCAATGGGGAGGAAATCCGGAAATCATATTCTATCTGCTCTACCCCCGATGAGACTAATCTGGTTATTGCAGTAAAGGAAGTTTATGGCGGCAGGTTTTCTACGTATGTCAATCAAAAGCTGAAACCAGGTGATCAATTTGAAGTCATGACACCTGAAGGTAAGTTTACACTTCCTGAAAATCTGAAAGAAGATGCTGAATTGATATTTTTCGCGGCAGGCAGTGGTATTACGCCCGTAATTTCACTGATTAAAAATTTTCTTATTCATTATCCCAAAGGACAGGCAAAACTTTTTTACAACAATAAGACCAGTGATACGATCATCTTCAAAGATGAGCTTGAAGGGTTGAAAAATGTATACATGAATCGATTTTCAGTATATCATTTGTTGACGCGAGAAATATCAGGTTCGGATTTGTTGTCAGGACGTATTGATGCTGAAAAATGTATTGCATTCTCGAAACATTTATTTGATGTGAAAGATGTGGATGCCGTTTTCATCTGTGGCCCGGAGCACATGATATTGAATCTGAAAGATGGGTTGATCAAAATGGGGTTGAAAGAAGAGCAAATCAGGTTTGAATTATTTGGCACTGCGCCGGTGGTTGAATTCCAGGATAAAAAAATAAGACCCATTGATATAGGTGATGATCGTTTATCAAGAGTGACATATCGAATTGACGGACATGAAACGGATTTGCAGGTGAGGTATCATGGTGATGTCGTATTAGATGCTGCACTCCAATCAGGATTGGATCTTCCGTATTCATGCAAAGGTGGAGTGTGCAGTACATGCAAAGCATTGGTGGTAGAAGGCAAGGTACATATGGACATTCATTATGGTCTTGAACCAGATGAAATCGATGCGGGATATGTGTTGACATGTCAGAGTCATCCGAGGTCGGAACGGTTGATATTGGATTACGATATACAGTGAGGTAATGTGGCAATATGTCAATGTGGTGAATAGTGAATAGTGAATAGTGAATAGTGAGCAATAAATAGTGAATAGTGTATAAATGAAAACTCCTTCATGGGAGAAGAATTCGCAGTATTCGATGGGGCAAAACAGAAAACAAGAAATTCAGACAGCAGCAGCGAAACTCTTTGGTGAAAAAGGGTTTTCTGCATGTTCTGTGAGGGATATTGCGCAGGCAGTGGGGCTTGGGGCCGCGAGCCTTTACAATCATATGGACTCGAAGGATGAACTGTTGACGATGATTTGTTTTCGGTGTGCGAATGAATTTCTGGAGGGGATGAAGCGGATTGATGCTTCAGAAATCGGTCCTGAAGAAAAAATAAAAGAGCTCATCAGATTACATATACATATAGCGTTGAATGATAAAAGTTCTGTGACTGTTTTCAATGATGAGTGGAGGCATCTGCAGGAACCATTTCTTGCTAATTTTCTGGAGCTTCGAAGGAACTACGAAAAAACTTATCTTAGAATCATCAGAGAAGGTATAGAAAAAAAGGTATTTACTCCGGTTGATGAATTCACTATTTACCAGACGATATTAGCCTCTCTGCGATGGTTGCATCTGCCAAATATTAAAAAAACAAAGCTCACTGAAGAAGCCCTGACTGAACAAATCACCATGATATTGATTAAAGGAATAGTAATATGAACATCATAGATATAGAAAGCGGATTCCAGGAAAAAATCGATAAGGATATTCGTATCGAACCGCGTGACTGGATGCCGGATAACTACCGACAGACATTGATCAGACAGATCAGCCAGCATGCGCATTCTGAAATAGTCGGGATGTTGCCTGAAGGAAACTGGATTACAAGGGCGCCATCATTACGGAGGAAAGTGGCTTTGCTGGCGAAGATACAAGACGAAGCGGGTCATGGACTTTATCTGTACAGTGCGACCGAAACACTTGGTGTTGAACGCGATGAATTAGTAGAGCAACTTCATTCGGGTAAAGCGAAGTACAGTAGTATTTTTAATTATCCTACACTGACATGGGCTGACATGGGTGCGATTGGTTGGCTTGTGGATGGTGCTGCGATATTAAATCAGATTCCATTGTGTCGTTGTTCATACGGACCATATGCCAGAGCGATGGTTCGTATTTGCAAAGAAGAAAGTTTTCATCAGCGACAGGGATTTGAGATCATGGATACACTATGCAAAGGAACACCTGAACAAAAAGCGATGGCACAGGATGCACTCAACCGATGGTGGTGGCCGAGCCTGATGATGTTCGGACCTAAGGATGCTGAGTCTACGCATACAGCTCAATCTCAAAAATGGGGCATCAAGCGATTTACAAATGATGACCTGCGTCAGAAGATGATAGACATGTGCGCTCCGCAGGCTGATCATCTTGGGATCACCATTCCTGATCCTGATCTTAAATGGAATGAAGAAAGAGGCCATTATGATTTTGGAGAAATCAACTGGGATGAATTCTGGGCCGTGGTCAAAGGACACGGGCCATGCAATAAAGAAAGACTTGATGCACGCATCAAAGCATGGGAAGATGGGGCATGGGTAAGAGAAGCGGCTACTGCGTATGCAGCAAAAAAAGAAAATCAAATCATGACTAAAACAAAAGCCGTATGAAATCCTGGCCATTGTACGAAGTATTCATAAGATCTAAAGCAGGTCTACATCATAAACATGCCGGAAGCCTTCATGCTGCAGATCCGCAAATGGCAATTGAAAATGCACGTGATGTGTATTGCCGACGGGGAGAAGGTAATAGTATCTGGGTCGTATTGTCTTCAGAGATTACCGCTTCGAATCCTTCAGAAAGTGAAGAGCTTTTTGATCCCGCTGAAGATAAGATCTACAGGCATCCGACGTTTTATGAAGTGCCTGAGGGAGTGAAACATCTGTAGGGGCTTATGAGCTTATGGGCTTATGGGTTTATAGGTTTATAGGTTTATAGGTTTATAGGATTATGGTTTATAGAGGTTATGGAGTTTATAGAGTTTATAGAGGTTATAGAGGTTATAAACTTCTTAATCATATAAGCTTCTTAATCATATAAGCTTCTTAATCATATAAGCTTCATAATCATATAAGCTTCATAATCATATAAACTTCATAATCATATAAACTTCTTAATGATATAAGCTTCATAAACATATAAGCTTTGGGGATGTAGAGACCACTTTAAAAAAATATCATAAAAAGTATACAGTGAATTTAATTGTCTTTGTTTTTCCTTTATTCATTTGGTTGGCGTGTGGTCAGACTAAACTTGTATCAAAAAAAGAATTTGTTGATGTCACTATAGCTGATACGTCGAAAGTGTATCTGGATACGATGCCAATTCCAAAAAGTGCCGGGGAAAAATTTACGGTAGATTATGTCATGGGGCATTTTGATCCGGCGACACATCCTGATTTTACGATTGTGGATATTAAGTATGCTGATCGTGAAGGGTTGTATCTGAGAAAGGATACGTATGAAGCTTTTCGCCGTATGTATGATCGTGCGTTGAAAGATGGAATACGATTACAAATAAAATCGGCTACCCGTAATTTTGAATATCAAAAAGGGATATGGGAAGCGAAATGGACGGGAGAGAAATTGATTGAAGGCAGTGAGGACCTTTCAAAGACGACACCTGATCCAAAAGAAAGAGCATTAAAAATATTGCGATACAGTTCGATGCCAGGAACAAGTAGACATCATTGGGGTACGGATATGGATTTGAACAGTTTAGAGAATAGTTGGTTTGATAGCGGAGATGGTCTAAAGTTGTTCAATTGGTTAAAGCAACATGCCACTGAATTCGGATTTTGTCAGCCTTATACTTCCGGAAGGCCTAATGGATATCTGGAAGAGAAATGGCATTGGTCGTATATGCCTGTTTCTGTGGAGTTGACAAAGCTTGCCGAAAAACAATTGAAGAATGAGATGATCACCGGATTTAAGGGGAGTGAATCTGCGGTGATGATTGATGTGGTGAAGAATTATGTGCTGGGGATTAATGAAGACTGTGTGAGAGAGTGAGAGAGTGAGAAGAGTGAGAGGGTGAGAGGGTGAGAGGGTGAGAAGAATTTGTTTTGTCAAATAAATTGAATCTTAATTGTGGTCGGAAATAATTTCAAAAACAAACTAAAGAATTTTAAAACATAAATTATGGCTCGCTTCTCTCACTCCTCTCACTAATGGCTTACACTGAATCTAACATGTTACCCCTGGGAAGTGAGGCGCCGCCATTTGCTTTGCCGGATACTGTTTCGGGGAAAACTATAAGGCTGAAGGATATTGCATCTGATAAAGTGACAGTGGTCATGTTTATCTGCAATCATTGTCCATATGTGGTACATGTGAATGATGAGATCGTGAGAATCGCGAATGACTATATTCCAAAAGGGGTTTCATTTATCGCAATTAGCTCAAATGATGCGGTGAAATATCCGGAAGATGGGCCTGATAAGATGAAGATGGTCGCTGAAAAATTAAAATATCCTTTTCCGTATTTGTATGATGAAAGTCAGAATGTGGCCAGGGCGTTTGATGCAGCTTGTACACCTGATTTTTATGTATTTGATAACAACTTAAGACTAGCTTATCGCGGAAGATTGGATGATTCGAGACCAAAAAATACAAATCCGTTGACCGGGAAAGATTTGAGAGTTGCTATTGATGCTTTGCTTGCAGGACGACCTGTTGCGGAAAAACAGTATCCGAGTGCGGGGTGCAACATAAAGTGGAAATGAGCAGTGGAAGGGAGCAGTGGCAGTGGCAGTGGCAGTGGCAGGGAGCAGGGAGCAATGAGCAATGAGCAATGAGCAATTCGAGTGCAGTGAAGATCCCGCCATTACGAAGTAAATGTTGCGGGAAGGCAATAGGCAAGAATTTAATTTGCGTTAATTTGGGAAATTTGCGGCAACAATTATTTAAAATGAACGCAGATTTTCATGATCATCATGATTTGTCATGATTACTTTTCGTGTAGATACTTGATTTAATAATCTATTTATTTTCTTTTTTCTTAATTACATCACTGGCCAAATTTTTCAAAGCTGTCATTTCTTTGAATTTCATTTTTGCTTCGCCTGCCGGGGAGCCAAAATATGTGTGGCCTCCTTCGAGATCATTCATCACTCCGCTTTGGGCATAGACTACTGTTCTGTCGCCGATGTGGAGATTTTGTGTGATACCTGCTTGTCCATAGATCACACACCAATCGCCTATGATTGTCTTACCGGCGATACCGACTTGTGCTGCGAGGAGACAATTTTTCCCAATCACTACACCATGACCGATCATCACCTGGCAATCAATTTTTGTTCCCGCACCGATGATGGTATCTCCACTCACACCCTGCGCTACCGTTGATCCTGCGCCTATCCATACATCATCTTCAATGATCACACGGCCACATCCGGTCCATGCCTGATATTGGTCCGGCCATTTTTTAAAATAAAAAGCCTGCACACCGATGACAGCACCAGAATGAATAATCACACGATCTCCTAAATATGAATATGGACGAATGATCGCACCGGCCTGTATATGACAATTTTTTCCAATCGTCACATTTTGACCGATGATAGCTCCGGGTTCAATGATCGCCGACGGATCAATAATATAATTTTCTCTCGCAGTAGTATTTAAGGCCTGGACGGGTCGAAACCGATTTACAATTTCTTCATACGCGAGAAAAGGTTTTTCTACCACCAGCAATGCCTTACCTGGTGGGCATTCCATAGTGGAAGGGACAATGATGATGGAAGCTGAGGATTGAAGCGAAGCATTATAATATTTCGGATGATCTACAAAGGTCACATCACCTTCTCTGACTTTATGAATCTCATTAATCCCAGCAGCCATGATCGTGTCCTCTCCAAGAATGGTGGCACCGATCCATGAGGCGATTTCTTTGACAGGAATGGGGCTTTCAAAATTCATAACGTTGTGATTTTGACTCTAATTTAGAGACACGAGATGAAATGGCAATAGGCAATAGGCAAAAACAAGAAGCAATCAGCACTCGGGCGCCCCGCCCCCCCCCCCCCAAAAAAAAAGGGGGGGGGGGGTGGCAAAGAAAATCAAATCATATTTTAATCTTAAATTTTCATAACAATCCGTGTCCTCTTTTTTGAACCACTTAAGAAACTTAAGATCACTTAAGAAGACACTTAGAAAAATAGTGACCACATAGACACATAGTCAAAATTGAAAATCACATAGTAAGGTCATCATTTTACTCACAACTGACAACTCACTATTCACTAATGCGCTTCCAACCAATTAATCCCCACTCCCATCCCAACTTCCACAGGAACCGGCAGATCAGGAATGGCATGCTTCATCTTGTCTTCCACCATGGATCGCAATTCAGCTTCTTCAGGTTTGTAAAGGTCGAACACCAATTCGTCATGTACCTGTAAAAGCATGCGTGATTTTAATTTTCGATTACGGATTTCATGATAGATGTCGATCATCGCCATCTTGATCATATCTGCAGCAGAACCCTGGATCGGCGAATTAATTGCATTTCGTTCAGCCTGGCTTCGTACAGTTTGATTTTTTGGAATTGATGTCACGAAGATATCTGCGTCGTTTCATGATCGTTTCGATATAACCATGCTCGCGTGCATAAGCGACAGTCTCCGTCATGTAGTTTTTGATGCCGGGAAATTTTGCAAAATAATTGTCAATAATTTCCTTAGACTCACTTCTTGAAATTCCTAATGTCTGGCTAAGTCCAAATGCAGACTGTCCATAGGCGAGACCAAAATTGACGGCTTTCGCACGGCGACGCATTTCTTTTGTCACATCATTTAATGGCACACCAAAAACTTTTGAAGCTGTGGATGCATGGATATCCTCTCCCCTATTAAAAGCTTCAAGCATGCCTTCATCCTGCGTGATAGCAGCAATGATCCTCAATTCGATCTGTGAATAATCCGCGGATAAGATGAGGTAATCATCATTGCGTGGAATAAATGCTTTGCGAATCTCTTTTCCACGATCTGTGCGAATGGGAATATTTTGCAGATTCGGATTATTTGATGCAAGTCGGCCTGTAGCTGCAATGGTTTGGCCGAATGTGGTATGTAGCTTTCCAGTTGCAGGATTAACCAATTCAGGCAATGCATCTACATAGGTTGATTTTAATTTAGTGAGCTCTCGATAATTAATGATGATATCGATGATTTCATGTTTTTCGCGCAATGGAGATAGTACATCTTCGCTGGTTCCATATTGACCTGTCTTCGTTTTTGCACCTTCGTATGGAATCTTCATGTGTTCAAAAAGTATATCTCCAAGTTGTCGTGGCGAATCCAGGTTGAATTCTACCCCACTTAATTTGAATATATTTTCTCTTATTCCATATAGTTCAGCGCCAATAGTTTTTGAATATTCATTTAAGAACGGAACATCAAGACGAATCCCTTCATGTTCCATTTCTGTCAAGACTTGAATCAACGGAAATTCCATTTGTTTCACCAGATCTTCCGCTTTGACCTCTTTCAACATTTTGTCTGTCACCGTTTTCAATTGCAGCGTGATATCTGCATCTTCGGCTGCATATTCTTTGATTCTCTCGAGATCAATATCCTGCATGGAGAGTTGATTCTTTCCACGTTTTCCGATAAGTTCCTCGATAGGCACAGGGCTGTAACCCAGGTAGGCTTCTGACATCACATCCATCTTGTGGCGAATATGGGCATCAGCTACAAAATGCGCGACCATCGTATCGTAAATCGGTTCTGCGACTTCAACACCATAATTCAAAAGAAGCTTCATATCGAATTTGATATTGTGGCCGACTTTCAAAGCATTCGGATTTGTAAATACTTCTTTGAATGACTGAACGATTTTTTTTGCTTCTTCGAAATTTAGAGGTGTGGGAACATAATACGCTTCACCGGGTGTCATTGAAAAAGAGAGACCCACGATTTCCATTTCCACATCCAATCCGGTTGTCTCTGTATCAAATGCAAATTCTTTTGCAGCTAATAATTTCTTTTTGAGATCAGCTATATCTTTTTCAGAAGTGACTGCATGATAAGTATGCGGGGTGTTGGTGATGTTTCGGCCTTTTGAAGGTCCATGTGTCGGGCTGTCTTCCTCTTCAAGATCCTGGAATAAAGAGCTCTGCACATTTCCTTTTGGTGCAGACACGGGAGCATCTGATGCGGATGTATTGACTTCGTATGCATCGCCAAGAACACGCTTGCCTAATGCACGGAATTCCAGTTCGCTGAAAATTGACGAAAGAAGAGGTGCATTGGGTGCTTCCATGATCAGTCGCTCAGGTTCGAATGCTACCGGTGCATCAAGTAAGATCGTTGCAAGTTTTTTGGAATCGAAAGCATTTTGTTTACTCTTTTCAAGTTTGTCTTTAAGTGCTCCTTTTATCTGATCAATATTGTCATAGATAGCTTCGACTGTATGATATTCATGGATCAACTTGGAAGCGCCCTTTTCTCCAACTCCTGCAACTCCAGGAATATTATCAACTGCATCCCCCATGAGTGCAAGGATATCGATGACTTGTTCGGGTTTGTGGATGCCATAGTTTTCGATGACTTCTTTTGGACCCCATACTTCAGCATCTCCACCCTGGCGTGCAGGTTTGTAGATGAATATATTTTCGGATACCAATTGGCCGAAATCTTTATCTGGTGTGACCATGTAGACTTCATAACCTTCTTTCTCTGCGATCTTGGCCAGTGTACCTATGACGTCATCGGCTTCATATCCTTCGGCCTCAAGGATCGGTATGTGATAAGCCTCAATGATGCTGCGGATATAGGGTTCTGAGATGCGTATATCTTCCGGTGTCTCCTGCCGATGTGCTTTGTAATATGGGAATTCCTGAACACGGACATTGGGGGATTTGTGATCGAAGCAAACAGCCAGGTGAGTAGGTTTCCGATTGTTGATGACATCTTCAAGGGCATTGACGAAACCAAACATGGCGCTTGTATTCAGGCCTTTGCTATTGATACGGGGGTTCCGCAGAAATGCATAATAGGCTCTGAAGATCAATGCGTATGCGTCAAGAAGGTATAGGGTAGGCTTTGCCATAGTATGATGATTGTATCTCTTTTAGAGGGGGTTAAAGGTAACAAAGTGAATAACGAATAGCGAATATCGAAGTACAAAGTAAAAGTAAGAAGTAGAAGGATGAAGTAGAAGAATGAAGGACAGGCATTGAATAACGAGCAAATTGGAATGGGTATCTTATTCCTTAAGTTGTTACATTTGGGAACTATTATTCTTAATACCCACAAAACTAAATGCATCCCTCAGTGAAAAATTTTGGAATTCCTATTTTGATTTGTTTCTGTGTTGTGATTTTCTCTTCGTGTAAGATCGGAGGTGCGTTGAGGGATTTTCATTCTGTTTCAAGAAATATTGATGATGTCAGTAGCAAGTTGAAGCCTATTGATTCTTTGGTGATGGATGCGACGTCGGGTTTGCTTACTGAGCTATCGAATTCTAATTCACAGGAAAAGATGGACTCCATCACGGCAAGATTAAACAGGAGCCTGAATGCATACCTGACGAAGACATTTCAGGATCTTGATCTTGGGTCTATGGGGCATAAATTAACCCAGGGTGCTATTGATCCTCTGTTGTCCGATGAGACTGAAGTCCGCATGAAACAATTGATCTCTTCATTGAGTGCACAGATGAGTCATGATATTGCAAAATCCATCACTGAATTAACCTCTCCTGCGAATAAAGCAAAGCTCAATAGTCTGTTGACCTCATTTTTCTCTGAAGCCAATTCAAAAATGCTTTCATCTTTTATCAATCGTTCGCTGCGTGATATCGATTTTGATACCCTTGGCAGCAGAATGGCTGATCAGATGATAGCCAAAAATTTAAAACCGCAGGTGGATTCCGTCATCCGCACTGCAGTGAAAGCTGTATTTGATGAAATCAGGCATAATGACAATGCGAAAGGAATATTTGGTGATTTCAAGAATGTACTTTTTTTAGGATTAGGATTGATCGGTGCGATCATGGGCTTACTCTTCTGGTGGAACCGGCGTAAATCGATGAAATTGAATCGTATGCTTGTTGAAGCCATTCAGGATCTTGATGATCGTTCGGGTAAGGATGTGAAAATGGAAGTTGCAAAAAAGGCGAGGAGCGAAGGTTTGTTAACTGATCTCCATAAAGTATTTGACCAGGCGCAGTTGTTTAAGAAGAAAGAGACGTGAAAGGGAAAGCAGTATTCAGTATAAAAAATAAGAAGTGAAATTAATGGGAAAGCTTTGAGAAATTAAACATAAACCTATAAACTTCATAAACCTATAAGCATTTTATCATCAGAAATCTCCATCCTCATCTCAATCATATGTTTTTTAAACCCGGCTTTTTCATAAGCCTTAATAGCGGAAAGATTATCATCATAGACTTCAAGACGCATTTCAGAAATTCCTCTATTTATTGTCCATTTTTTCAGCGCATCAAGAATAAGACTATTGACACCTTTGCCTCTATGTTCTTCCATGACGAACATAAAACCAAGATAAGCATATACACTATGCCTTAAATATGGTTTAGATTTTTGAATACGGGCATAGCCGGAAGCTATAATTTCTTTATCAAGTTCTGCTACTACAATTTCAACATCAGGATCTGTGATCATCCCTGTGAGATCATAATAATTGATGGTTCCATTTCTTAATGTTTGATCATACGGGCGTTCGGCATTGATGACACCTTGTTCAAATCGAAGAAGAGTATCAAGGTCCGCCGGTGTTGCTTTTCTAACGACAAGGTTGTGCATGGTTTGATCTTTTATTTAAAAGTAATATTCAATATATGTCCGAATATTCCTCAATGTGCCTTTTCTATGCCTTTTGGGTCTTTTTAACGAAATTTGCCCACTTAGATAACACACGTGGCGAAAACAATAAAAAAACAGGAAAAAAAAGTGATGCCCGGCTCCTTTGCAGGTATTCCTCTGCATCGGATAGGGCCATTACTGGCGATATTGGGGACCATACTCTACCTGCAGACTGTAAGCTTTGATTATACACAGGATGATGCGATTGTCATCAACGACAATATGTATACGACCAAAGGTGTAGATGGCATTGGCGGTCTGCTGAGTCATGATACCTTTTACGGTTATTTTAAAGATGCCAGCAAGACCCGCCTCGTCAGCGGAGGCCGCTACAGGCCATTGACCCCCATCATGTTTGCTTTTGAATATGACATCGCGGGCAATCATCCCTGGTTCAGCCATCTCATCAGTGCCATTTGCTATGGTTTATTATGCTGGGTTCTGTTTGGCTTCCTGAGGGAACTCCTCACGCCAAGACTTTCTCCAACTATAGCGCTTCAGGTAGCGGTCATAGCGACACTCGTTTTTGCACTTCATCCTATTCACACAGAAGTCGTAGGAAATATCAAGGGTCGTGATGAGATCATGGCCGCGATGGGATCTATCGGTGGATTGTGGCTTATGCTTCTGAGTATCAAAGAATCAAAGTTCTGGCCATATGCCGGTTTTGCAGCCGTTGTTTTCTTCCTGGGTTTATTGTCAAAAGAAAATGTCATCACGATGCTGGCCGTAGTCCCCCTGACACTATGGTGGTATTCTAAAAACAAAACGATAAGTTGGGTCTCAGCCATGATACCGATCGTAGTGGCGTCAGGATTCTTTTTGCTATTGCGTGGAAGCATGACAGGCTGGAATAAAGGGGAGACACCAAAGGAGCTCATGAACAACCCGTTTCTGAAAATAGAAAACAACGTGTATGTTCCATTTTCATTTGGTGAGAAAACGGCTACGATCACGTATACCATGGGGAAATATGTACAACTCCTCTTATTTCCATATCCATTAACACATGATTATTATCCACGTCATATTGAAATACAGGACTGGGGGAAACCGCTTGTGCTCTTATCGCTTTTAATGTGGCTCGCATTATTTTGGATAGTGATCAAAGGATGGAAGACAAGATCATGGTGGGCCTATGGAATTCTATTTTATGTTTTCACAATGTCCATTACGTCCAATCTTGTATTCCCGGTAGGAACAAATATGTCTGAGCGATTTGCTTTCCTTCCATCAGTGGGTTTTGCCATCATAGTTGGATTAGGTTTGTCTATGTTGTTGGATTCCAAATATCGAAAGATGGGAATTGTATTAGCCACGATAGTACTTGTAGCTTATGGAGGATGGACTGCCGCCCGAAGCAGGGTATGGAAGGACAATCACACTTTGTTCACAACAGATATTAAAACTTCAGCCCGGAGTGCAAAACTTCTGAATGCTGTAGGAGGCGACCTCGTGACCCTGTCAGAATCTGAAAAAAATGAGGATGTAAAACGAAAAGAACTCACCGATGCCCAGATGTATCTCAACAGGGCTCTCGAGATACATCCCAACTATAAGCTGAGTTACCTGTTACTTGGCAATTCGTATTATCACCTCGGGGATTTTGACAAAGCTATCACCTATTACAGACAGGTCCTCAAGATTGATCCCGATTATACTGAAGGAAAGCGGAATCTGGGCGTGGCTTTGCGGGATGAAGGGAAGAATCAGGGTGAAAAACTGAATAATCTTACGGGCGCTATTTCGTTATTAGAAGAAGCTTTAAGCTACTTACCAGATGATTTCACGACATATCACCTTCTGGGCGTGGCCTATGGCCAAAAAGGGGAAACCATGAAAGCCATTACCTTTTTCAAAAAGGAGATAGAATTGGCCCCTAAAAATGCAGCTGCTTATTTCAACCTCGGGATCGCATACCAGCATGCCGGTGATGAAGCAAATGCAAAAATAAGTTTTGACAAAGCAAAAGAGATTGATCCGAATCTGCCGCAGTTGAAAGGAAAGTAGAAAAGGCGGAGGCGGAGGCGAAGGCGAAGGATGAGACGAAGGCAAAGGCTAAGGCGAAGGACGAGTAACAAGTAACGAGTAACGAGTAACGAATAACGAATAACGAGTAACGAATATCAAGCGCAGCGATGATACCACCATACGAAGTCATGGTGTAGGAACGAATAACGAATTTTAACAACTCCCCTTGATTGCTGAGCTGTACCAAATGGTTGAGTAAAGCAAGTCGAAGCATCAGGGGGCGGGGGGAGAAACGGGAATAACGAGTAACGAGTAACGAGTAACGAGTAACGAATATCAAGTGACGGATGACCAAATGAATTAAGATATTTAATTGAGAAGATGAAATTATTTTTTACGTGTGTACTATTTCTTATTTCTCTTTTCAGAGTTACTGAAGGGTATGGGCAATCTTTGGATGAAAGTATCTGGGTGGATTCTGTATTCAGGACGCTTACGCTTGATGAAAAAATAGGTCAGCTTTTTATGATCAGGGCGCATTCGGACCTGGGTGAGGATCACATCGCTTCTGTAAAATCACAAATCAAAAAATATAATGTCGGTGGACTTTGTTTTTTCCAGGGCACGCCTGAAAAACAAGCGACGCTCACTTCCGAATATCAAAAACTAAGCAAGATACCCATGTTGGTTTCGATGGATGCCGAGTGGGGATTGGGTATGCGGTTAAAAACAAAAGCATTATCCTTTCCGCATCAACTCATGCTGGGCGCTGTGCAGAATGTCGATAATATTGAAGCTATGGGGTTTGCTATTGGAAAGCAACTTGAAGCCCTTGGTGTGCAGGTTAGTTTTTCTCCTGTGGCTGATATCAACAATAATGCACTGAATCCTGTAATCGGTGATCGTTCATTCGGAGAAGATAAGTACGATGTATCCAGCAGAGCTATTGCGTACATGAAAGGATTGAAAGCATCGGGTGTGATGGCTTCGGGGAAACATTTTCCAGGGCATGGTGACACGGATGTGGACTCACATTTTGATCTGCCAGTGATATCACATTCGATGGAGAGATTGAAAGATATAGAGCTCTATCCATTTCAACAACTCATCAATGCGGGCCTTCCCAGTATGATGGTAGCGCATCTTCATGTGCCTGCTATTGATTCTACACCACTGATGTCCAGCACACTGAGTCGTCCAACGATCAATGATCTGCTCAAAAATGATATGGGCTTCAAAGGCCTTGTCTTCACGGATGGATTGGAAATGAAAGGGGTGACAAAAAACTATGATGCCGGCGAGGTGGCTACAATGGCTTTCAATGCTGGTAATGATATACTTCTTCTCTCCGAAAATATTGATCTTGCATTTACAATATTGAAAAAAGGTTTTAAATCCGGAACGCTTAATATCAATCTGTTGAATGAAAAGGTCAGAAAAATTCTTGAAGCGAAATACAATCTGGGTTTAAATAAGCTGGTATTACCCACTGCCGAAGGAGCATCGGCTATGGCATTTGATCCTTATGCTGTCGGTGTTAAAGATCTGTTGATTGAAGAAGCGATCACTGTCGTTCAAAATAAACGGGCACTCATCCCAATGGTTAATCTGCAAGACCCAAAGATTGCAACGCTGGCTATCGGAAGTTCTCAACCTACAATGTTTCAAAACAGATTGGATTCGTATGTGAAGGCGAAACAATTTTTCGTTCCCTCTAATCTTAAAGACATCGATATTCCTTCACTACTCAAAGACCTTAAAGGGTTTTCACGTGTCATCGTCAGCATTCATGCGTTGACCAATAAACCCGCTGATAATTTTGGATTGACCAAAGACATATTGCAGCTTGTGCAGAATCTCAATCGCCAACAGGAAATCATCGTTGTCGTTTTTGGAAGTCCATATAGCCTTAAGTATTTTGAAAACATAGATCATCTGATTATGGCCTATGAGGATAATCCTGAGACAGAGGACATCACAGCGCAGGGGCTGGTAGGTGTATATGGTTTTAAAGGAAAATTGCCCATCACAGCGAGTAATATTTTCCCGTTGCATCAGGGCTATACAACACCTTCTTTAAGCCGTCTTGGATTTAGTGTGCCTGAACGTGTGGGCATGAGTTCGGATAGTCTGAAAGCGATCAGTGATATCGTAGATCAGATGATCAAAGTACATGCTGCTCCGGGATGCCAGGTGCTTATTGCCAGAGAAGGAAGAATCATTTACGAAAAAGCATTTGGACAACATACGTACGAGCCGGATGATCCGGTCTACATGACTGATCTCTATGATCTGGCTTCAGTGACAAAGGTGGCTGCGACGACGCTGAGTGTAATGAGATTATACCAGGAAGGAATCTTGTCGATACATAAAACACTGGGTGATTATTTGCCATGGCTGAAGGGTAGTAATAAAGAACACATGTTAATTGATCGCGTGATGGCACATCATGCAGGTCTCCAGTCATGGATTCCTTTTTATGAATCGACTCTTCCTCAATACAGGTTACGCCATTCTTTACCCCAGGATATTTATTGTTCTGATCCGGATTCAAAATATTGTATCCCGGTGGCTCAGGATATGTACATGGAAGGCAATTACATCGACAGCATGCGTCAGCAGATTTATTCCAGCCCGCTTAACCAGGATGGACAATATGTGTATAGTGATCTTGGCTTCATCATGCTGGCTGAAATCATAAAGAGGGAAACCGGTGTGACGCTGGATCAATATGTTGATAGTGTCTTTTACAGGCCACTTGGCCTGGACAGGATTGGATTTAAGCCATTGCACAGATTTAGTCCTGATGAAATCGTACCCTCAGAGTATGATGATTATTTTCGTTGCCAGGTAGTGCATGGCTATGTGCATGACATGACGAGTGCTATGCTGGGAGGCGTGAGTGGACATGCAGGATTGTTTTCTAATGCTGAAGACCTGGCTGTACTGTTTCAGATGTTGATGAATAAAGGATATTATGGTGGACAGCAATATCTTGATCCCTATGTGATCGATGTATTCACTTCACGGTATCAAAATTCAACACGCAGGGGCATTGGATTTGATATGAAAGAACTTGATCACACAAAGTCTCAATTGACATCAATGTATTCCTCACCTTCTACGTATGGTCACACCGGATTCACAGGTATATGTGTTTGGAATGATCCTCAATCGAAATTGGTCTACGTATTTCTTTCTAACAGGACATATCCATCCATGAATAATAAGCTGCTCAGCACTTATAATATCAGGGAGAGAATTCATAGCCGGGCTTATAGGGCGATCGAAGGTTTTAAGGGATATATTCATGAGATGATACAGGGATGAGATTATCTTATACTCTGCTTATTGCATGGCGCTACATCCTGGGGAAAAAAAGTTTCCAGGCGATCAATGTCATTACGGCTATTTCTACGATTGGCATTGCGATAGGAGCGGCTGCATTATTACTGATTCTTTCTGTGTTTAATGGATTTGAAGATTTGTTGAAAGGTCTTTACAATTCTATTTATACAGATCTCAAAGTGTATCCGGCCGAAGGGAAATTTTTTGTACCTGATTCGAGTGATTTGGCCACGATCAGATCCTGGCCTGAAATAAAAGATTTCAGTCTGACACTTGAAGAGACTGCTCTGCTGGATTATAAGGGCAATCAGGATATCTGTACATTGAAAGGAGTGGATGATCATTTCAAATCAGTGACGTCGATTGATAGTGTATTGCTTGACGGGGATTTTTTATTAAAACAGGGGCAAGTGCAATTGGCGATCATGGGAGCAGGAATAGCACAGCGATTAAATGTAGATCACCTGAATCCGTATGAGTCCTTAAAAATATATTTACCCAATCGTAAACAACATGGGCCATTGGACAAAGCATTTAAAGAGCAGGAAGCTTATCCTGTAGGGCGTTTTTCAATCAAGCAGGATTATGATTATCAATATGTATTTGTTTCGCTGGATTTTATACAGTCCCTGACGGATGCTCCGGGCGCTGTGTCCGGAATTGAAATCATGCTAACACCAGGGGCTGATAGTGAAAAAATTAAAACAAGGATAAAGGAATTAATACAGACACCTGTACTGATCAAAAATAAAAATGAACAGAATGCGGCGTTCTTTCAACTGATGAATATTGAAAAATGGATATCGTATGCCGTAGTTTCATTGACGTTGATCATCGTATCGTTTAATCTGGTGAGTGCATTGTGGATGATCGTATTGGATAAACGGAAGGATATATCCATACTGCAATCTATGGGGTCTGCGCCTGGTGATGTACGTAAGATATTTTTCAGATCGGGGTGGCTGATATGTTTCATTGGCCTTGTGATAGGAATAATGCTGGCTGTCGTATTTTATTTATTGCAAAAGCATTATGGGATCGTTCCGATTCCGGAGGGGTTTGTGGTGGACTCATATCCGATTCAGTTACGGTGGATTGATATACTGATTGTGGGCGTCACCGTTTTTATCATTGGGTCGTTAGCTTCGTGGATGCCGGCGAGGAAGGCGTCGAAGATTGCGGCGTATGTACGAAAAGAATAGCACTTTTGCCCCTAAATCCCCTAAAGGGGACTTTTGAACATTTTGAACGGATTTCTTATCATCACTTTTTAATAGATTAGCAATATGAGTCGATATTTTATACTACTGTTTTTATTCAGCATCATGCTTATCCATGTTTCATGTGGTGTGGATTGCAGTAAGGTGAATTGTGCAAGTCCGGGAGGCACGCTTACGTTCAAGGTTACTAAAGATGGAAAGAATGCACTGTTCGGAACTGATTCAATCTCGCATGATTCGATTAGACTTTTCGTCACGATCACTGATACCTCCTCTTATGATATTCCCATTCAGTATGATACGCTTACAGAGAGCATCAGATTGAACATGGATCAGGATGTAACGTATATCCTGAAAATTGATTCCCTACGAAATGATACATTTCAGGTATTCGCCGTTCCTGCAGGAATGGATGATTGTTGTAAGCTTTATCAATTGAACAGTGCGACGAAAAATGGGCAAAATTTATGCGGGAATGGGTGTAATGAAACATTTGAAATACAACTCTGACAATATTTATTTTTTCTTAATTTGAGAATTATGAAAAATCTATTATTATTAAAAATATTTTTCTTATTCGCTGTCATTTTACAGGTTTCATGTAAATGTCATTCGCATGATGAATGCCAACCAAATGGGGAATTCATTAAATTGAAATTGATGAAAGACGGTCATAATGCTTTATTTGGCCCAAGTGCCAGCCTTACTAGAGATTCTATTCGGTTTTTTATGCTGGAGAATATAGGCTATGATGAATTTATATCATACAATGACAGTACAAAAACGATGGATTTGCTTTTACTGAATAAATTGGAATATATATTAAAAATAGGTACTACCATGGCAGATACAATTATTGGAACTACTGTAGTAATTGATACAGATGAATGTGGTTGTTCCACTTATAAATTTACGAAGGTGGCTTTAAATGGCCAGAATATTTGCCAGGATGGGTGTGAAGAGATTATTGAGGTGCAGCTTTAAAATTTCTGCTTCTGCTTAATTAATTAAACCCCTCTCTTCAGTTGTTTCACCAACGGTTTTTCAACTGTATAGATCAGAAATAAATATCCTGAGAAAAGAATAGTATTGACCAATAATATCACAACCAGGTTTCCTTCATAAAATTGACGTAGCCATTCCATCGCAAAGTAAATAATAAGGGCTCCTGCAATCCATCCTATCATCTGCATAATCTTATAAGGGATCGGAAAATATTTCTGTCCCTGCAAATACGAAGTGACACACATAAACAAATAACAAATCAATGCTGCCCAGGCAGATCCTACTACCCCGAAATCAAATGTCTTGATCGCCAGGTAATTTAATCCAATGGTCAACACGCTACCGATCCCAGCAATTAAAGCGCCGTATAAAGTTTTATCAGCAAGCTTATACCAGGTAGAAAAATTATAATAAATACCAAGTAGTAAATAAGATAGCAAAAGAATAGGGACCACACTCAATCCTTCCCGATAACTCTTCCCCAATAACAATTGTATCACATCGATATAAGCAAGAATGCCCAGCATCATCACAGCTCCAATGATTGTAAAAGCAAGGGCAACATCCGCGTAGACCTGTCTTGCATCTTCTTTATGCTGATGTGCAAAGAAGAATGGTTCTGCTGCATAATTAAATGCCACTGTAAATAAATTGAGCAGAATGGCGACTGACGCTGCAGCTGCAAACACGCCCCCTTCTGTCAAATTTTCCGTGACGGAATTAGGGAGCCAGTATTTCTGAAACGTAATGTAAGAGGACTGATTGATCACACCGGCAATACCTACGATTACCAGTGGCCATGCATACGAAAGCATCCGCTTTAAAAAAGAAAAATCCCATTTGAAATCGGTCTTTTTCATCAGCGGCAATAGCAATGCCAGTGTCAGGCCACTTGCCAATAAATTGCCAAGAAAAACAAAGTAGAGTTTATCTCCCATGGAAAATATACTCGCCCAAAAGCCTGATCCTTCAGCCAAACCGGGCAGGATCTCAAGAAAAAATAATACAAAGCCGAGATTGAGCAATATAGAACCCAGTCGCAATGACAAAAACAACCATGGCCTGTTTTGCTGACGAAGACTTGCAAAAGGAACCGCACTCAGCACATCAAAAAATAACACCCAGACCAGCATCACCAGATGTTTAGTCATCCCCGGATACTCCATGGAGTTGGCAATATTGAATTTGAATATCCACACAATACCTACAAACAACCCTGCAAGACCTGTGAGGAAAGCCATCGACATTGTGGTCACTGATGCCCGATTTTCCTTTGCAAACCGGAAATACGTCGTCTCCATCCTGAAGGAAAGGATGATCAGGAATAACGCCATATAGAAATAAAGATCCTTGTATACCCCAAACAAATGCTTGTCCGGGCCTATAAAAACACGGGTCAGATAAATGGTAAAAAAGATATAGTTCAATATCCTGTTGAGAATAGAACCTAAACCGTAGATGGCCGTCTCACCGGCTAGTTTGCGTAGTGTCATCGATCTGGGTGTGAAAATAGAGGAGAAATCCGGAATTCTTTTTAATTGATTCTGCTAAACTTACCTTACACAGGTTTTAGACCTTCTATCTTCTAAATGATATTTTACGAAAAAGAAACATGGCTGGGTTTGATGCTCGCTTCCGTTCCGGCTGTTGTCAGCATTTATATGTTTTTCATTGCGGAGAAAAAAAGAACTGCATTGTTTCTTTTAGTCCTGAGTGCCTTTCTACTACGCATGGTGATGATCTCATTGGATCCTTATCTCCATGACTGGGATGAAAAATTTCATGCGTTGGTCGCCAGGAACATGACACATTTTCCATTTAAACCCATGCTGTTTGAGCATCCGGTTTTTCCATATAATTATAAAGACTGGAGCTACAATCATATCTGGCTCCACAAGCAACCGGTGTTTCTGTGGCAGATGGCTATATCCATGAAGGTCTTCGGTATAAATCTGATTGGACTCAGACTTCCCTCAGCTCTTATGGGGACAGCTATTGTCTGGCTCGTCTATGATCTGGGAAGAAAATGGTTAAAGGATGAGAATGTGGCTTTCATTGGCGGGATCATATCTTGTTTTTCATTTTTTTCGCTTGAGCTCATTGCAGGCCAGATGAGTACGGATCACAATGATGTTGCTTTTGTTTTTTATGTCACATTAAGTCTGTGGGCTTTCGCCGTATATATTCACGATGGTCTGAAATTAAAATGGGCTATTCTTACCGGTATTTTTGTCGGTCTGGCCATATTAAATAAATGGCTCACCGGATGGCTGGTCTTTGGTGGCTGGTTTTTATATATCCTAATATCACAAACGAAGAGAAGAGATCTCAAAGCTTACAGAGATCTCCTTATTTCTGTTGCAGTTTCGTGCGTTGTGTTTTTGCCCTGGCAAGTTTATATGATGTCATGTTTTCCAAAAGATAGTGAAGTCCTATACGCCGACAATGTAAGACACATCGTTGAGGATCTGGGTCACCCAGGTTCAGTCTTTTACCATCTTGCTTTTTTACCGACAGCGTATAACTATTTTTTCCTCATCTTTTTGGTAATTGGATCTTTTACAATTTACTTTTCCAAACAAGCGAATATATTGTTGACAACTTCATACCTGGCCATGGCCTTCGTTCTTTTCTCTTTCTTTTCAATTTTTGTCAAGACGAAAATGGCGTCCTTTCCATATCCTGTGTCCGGTATCTTGATGTTGATTTCGGCATTCGGATTATACACTACTTTTAATTTTTTATCTTCAAAATATATAGCAAAGCCAATTGCTAAAAAGGTAATGATTTCCTTATTGACCTTATTGATGGCCTTTTTTTGTCTGAAACCAGGAACCATTTCACAAAGCCGGTCCATCCATGATGAAAAGAGAAACAACAAAATCTACAATACCAAAGTGTTTAAAAATTTGGACGAAAATCTTACAGGAAAATATATTCTCATCAATTGCAGAGCCTACGAAAACATCGATCTGATGTTTTTTAAAGGTGGAACAGCCTATCATTATTATCCGGATGAAAAATCAATTGATTCCCTGGAAAATCATGGATATATCATTGCGGCATTTGACTATAGAGACCAACAGAAATTACCTGAATATATCATGACTGATAATCGCATATTCCTCATGCCTGAGAAACTTAAATGATAATGATTAACGATTCCGCTTTAAACCACTTTGTTATATCTTCATTTCATCGATGAACACATTCGAATTCCTTTTCGATATCCCGCAATACCAGCTTAGCCGTAACCCTCAGCGGGCTGCCGGAGGCCTATGGCGACAGGGTATCATCAATGAAATTAGCTCGGCACAATTCGTGACATTGATCAGGAATATTGCTTTGATATTTATTCAAAAGGGAATAGTAAAAGGCGATCGTATCCTTATTTATACGGATCGCTACAGCATCGAATGGCTGGCAGCGGATATGGCTATCATGGCAGCAGGCGCGATCTCTGTTCCTCTTCAATATCCTGTCAAGCCTGAAGAACTAGCGATAATACTAAATCGAATAGAACCATCTCTGGTGATATTGACTCATGGGGTTGAATTGCCAGGCTTACTAAATAACATTGAAAATATTTTTCTGGATGATTTAGTCTCCACTGAACATACCTTTTCAGAAGATGATTTGAAAAAATTAGACATCATACGCAGTGGTATTTCACCTTTTGATGTTGCAACAATTGTTCATACATCCGGTTCATCGGGAGAACCAAGGGCTGTTGCACTCTCACATCAAAACATTGTATCGAATGTGATGTCTGTTCTTGCACTTGCACCATATACGCCGGGTATCCGGGTGTTGAGCTTTCTTCCATTAAGTCACATTTTTCAGCGCGTCGTTTCTTATGTCTATCTCGCCAGTGGTGCCAATATTTATTTTATCGAAAGTTATCGGAATGCGATTTTTGCGTTGAAAGATGTTCGGCCTGAATATTTCACCAGTGTGCCTTTAATCCTTGAACGATTTGCTGCTGTGCTGGAAGAGAGAGTTGAAGAAATGTCCTGGTTTACAAGGTGGGCATACAATTCATGGGAAAAAACAAATCGTGGTCCTCTCGCCCAATTGGGAAGTATCATCGCACATCAATGGATCATCAAAAGATGGAAACGGCGCATGGGAGGACGGCTTAAAGGCATCGTATCAGGTGCAGCCTATCTTGATCCAAAGGTGGAAAGACTGTATGAAAGAAGTGGCATTAAGATCCGCCAGGGATATGGGCTGACTGAAGCATCACCGATCGTCACTATCAATCGTTTTGAACCTGGTGGTCACAGGCGAGGTACTGTTGGCCAACCTATTCCGGGTGTTGAAGTCCGCATTGATGAGGACGGTGAAATTCTCGTAAAAGGACCTAACGTGATGCTGGGATACTATAAAGATGAAGCAGCAACGAAAGAGGTGATTCGTGATGGTTGGCTGCACACCGGGGATGTAGGCCATTGGGAAAAAGAAAATTTCCTGGTGATCACTGATCGCAAATCAAATATTTACAAACATGCCTCTGGAAAATTCATTTCACCTGCACAGATTGAATCGAGATTGGTTCATCATCCGCTTATCCATCAGGCCATGGTTATTGGTTATCATCGACCATATACAATCGCTTTGATCATTCCGCATTTTGATGCTTTGCAAAAAATCTGTGCAGAAAAAAATATTCACTGGACCGCTCCCGAATACATGGTGTATAATACTGCTGTCATCCAGATGTATCGTGACGTACTTGATCATCTCGGATTACAAAGTCATGAACGGATTGAGAAATTTATTCTTCTTTCAGATACATGGAGTCCGGAGAATGGATTGTTGACATCTACGTATAAGCCGAGGAGGAAAGAGATCGAATTGAAATATCGCAAGGAAATCGAAGATATATACGAGTGATATTTTCGATTTTCGATTTTCGATTTTCGATTTTCGATTTTTTAATTCACCGACAATTGACGTTCGAGTGTCTCTGACCTCGAACTGGAGCACGCGGGTCGGACTCAAGATGTGAGATTTGAGAAGTGAGATGTGAGAAGCCGGACTTGATTTCATTAAAAAAAATGAGACGCGATAAATCGCGTCTCTACATCCGAAAATATTCTATGCCTCCAAAAACTAATTGCGTCTAGAGTCCGGTATCCGGCATCCATTAATCCGGCATCGAAATCGGAGATCACGCTGGTTGCAATTCATGTTCCATTACAAACTGTACGCTGGCATTGATCTTCACTTCTTCACCCAAAGCAACACCACCGGTTTCAGAAATCATTCCGAAACTTACGCCATAGTCCATGCGGTTTAATTTGCCATTTAAAGTAAAGCCTACCCGGGTATTTCCCCATGGATCCTTTGTGATGCCTCCGAACTCTGCATCGAGGACTATTTTTTTGGTTACACCTCTCATGGTCAGCCTACCTTGGATCTCATAATTTTCATCATCTTTCTTTACAAGCTTGTCAGACTCAAAAACCAATTGCGGGTGGTTTTCAGCATCAAAGAAATCACCATTCTGCAGGTGACCATCCCGCTGAGGATTATTAGTACTGATCGAACTGATATCAGCTGTGAAGTGAGCCTTTGCTGTAGCGAAATCTTCACCTTTGGTTTCAACCGTCCCCTGGAATTTGGTGAATTGGCCGGTTACATTGGAGATCATCAGGTGTCTCACTTTAAACTGGATCTCTGAATGTGTTGGATCTATCGTCCATTTTGTTGTTGTCATTGTTCTATTTTTTTAAAATTATTTAATGATTGACAACACAAAAGTAGGGGCATTTACTATACAAAAGTAAGTACTATACAAATGTATAGCACTATCCATCAGTATAGCGCTATACAAAAGTATAGCACAATCTTAAAGTATAGTCCATATCTTTGCACCTTAAAACACAATAGCCATGGCCAATACGAAAGCCAAAGAGGAACGTAATTATACAGAATGTACCAAGGTGCTTCTGCCCGTTCTTGACGCCCTTGAAATTCTGAGGGGAAGGTGGAGAATCCCCATTATCATTTCACTCACCTTCGGCCCAAAACGTTTTAAAGAAATTTCAAAAGAAGTACATGGTATTACCGACCGGATGCTCTCCAAAGAATTAAAGGACCTGGAAGTCAACCAGCTGGTGAAGAGAACCGTCTATGATGATTTCCCTCCCGTAGTAGAATATGCGATAACCCCTCATGGTGAATCACTCGAAAAAGTGATCGCTGAACTTCGAAATTGGGGGATAAGACACAGGAAGAAGATTATCGGGTGAGGCGGGTTTTGCCCCTAAATCCCCTAAAGGGGACTTTTGATTGTTTTCTTGTTGTAAAGAGAATTATGAATTCAAGAATTAAAAAAAGCAATCAAATGAAGGTAAATCAAAAATCTTAAATCTTAAATCAAAAATTACCTGCCCATATGCACCAACAAAACGCTGATATCACTTGGTGACACCCCACTGATCCGACTCGCTTGTCCAAGCGTACGCGGGCGCAGACGTGTAAGCTTTTCTCTGGATTCAATACTCAGTGAACTGATCTTGGAATAATCGAGTCCGTCATGAAGATTGAGCGATTCTAACCTGTTCACTTTGTCGACCATCTCCTGTTCACGTTCAATGTAGCCTCTGTATTTGATATCAACTTCAGCAAGACCGATCATCTCTTCATCGAATTCGGAAAGTGCTGATTTTAATTCCGGCAGATAAGGTCTCAGTTGATCTATCCCTATGTGAGGTCTGCTGAGCAACTGAGCGACTCTTGTTTTTTGCGAAATGGGCGAACTGTCTAATGATTCCAGGACGGGATTGATCAAATCAGGATCTACATTCATCGCCGACATGATCTGATCTATTTTTTTAATTCCTTCTATTTTTTCATGTACACGGTTCATTCTTTGCTCAAGTCCATGCATACCGATAGTGTGCACCAGCGGAGTCAATCGTATATCTGCATTATCCTGTCTTAATAAAATACGATGTTCCGCTCTTGATGTAAACATCCGGTATGGTTCAAGTGTACCCTTGTTGATCAGGTCATCAACAAGAACACCGATATAGGCTTCTGATCTCTTCAGTATAAATGGCGCTTCTTCTTTAATCGCAAGATGTGCATTCAATCCTGCGATTAAGCCCTGTGATGCAGCTTCTTCATAACCCGTTGTTCCATTGATCTGTCCTGCAAAAAATAAATTTTTCACAAGCCTTGTCTCTAATGTTGCACCAAGCTGTGTCGGTGGGAAATAATCATACTCAATCGCATAGCCAGGTCTGAACATCTTACAATTTTCAAACCCAGGTACTTTTCTAAGCGCTTCAAATTGCACTTCTTCAGGCAATGAAGATGAAAATCCATTGACATAAACTTCAACAGTATCCCAGCCTTCAGGCTCAACAAAAAGTTGATGCCGGTCTTTATCTGCAAAACGATCAATCTTATCTTCTATCGAGGGACAATAGCGCGGTCCGATACCTCGGATACGTCCATTGAACATCGGTGACCTGTCAAAACCTGTTCGCAATGTATCATGCACCGCTTCCGAAGTGTATGTGATATGACAAGGTCGTTGCTTAAGTAATGGCGGTGTCTCTGTATATGAAAATCGTCCCGCTGGTTCATCACCGGGTTGCAATTCCATCAGATCATAATTGAGCGAACGACCATCAACACGTGGAGGTGTGCCTGTCTTCATTCGTCCCGCTTCAAAACCTAAGCCGACAAGTTGTTCTGTAATTCCTGTTGCAGCTTTTTCACCTGCTCGTCCGCCGCCGAATTGTTTTTCTCCAATGTGGATGACGCCGTTGAGAAATGTACCGTTTGTGAGGACGACTGCTTTACCTGCAATTTCTAATCCGAGACCTGTACGAACTCCGGTAACTCTCCCGTCTTTTACCACGAGACCACTCACCATTTCCTGCCAGAAATCGATCAGGGGATGAGCTTCAAGCATTAGCCTCCATTTTTCTGCAAATCTCAATCTGTCGCTTTGGGCCCGGGGACTCCACATAGCCGGCCCTTTAGATCTGTTGAGCATCCGGAACTGGATCATAGTGTGATCAGTAACTATGCCGCTATACCCTCCAAGGGCATCTATTTCCCTGACAATCTGTCCTTTAGCTACCCCACCCATGGCTGGATTACAGCTCATTTGGGCGATCGTCTGCATGTTCATAGTAGCCAGCATGACACGACTGCCCATATTGGCGGCAGCGACTGCAGCTTCACAACCGGCATGACCGGCACCTACTACGATGACATCATATTGTGGAAACATGGGGGGCAAAGATAGGGAGAAAAGAGGCGGAGGCAAAGGCCGAGGCTAAGTTTGAGGCGGAGGCTAAGGAGAAGGTAAAGGTGAAGGCGGAGGCGGAGGCGAAGAGAGGAATTAATACGACTCTATAACCTGGGTCATAGGGGTTTCTATGTAATCAATATTACTCATGTTGTTTTCTTCACTTCCATTTTTGAGGATCGAGGGAAGTATTAAAAATAGCTCTGATTCTAACTTCATGTTTTGATTCATCAACTGTAAAATGAATCATAAAGGGATATTTCCTAAGCGGCAAACATCGAACATTTCTATATCGAATTTGGAAAAATGGGTTATTTTTTAATACTTCAATTTGAGATTTCAGAAATAAATGGAAAACTTTACCCAGCCCTAAACTTTTAGTATTGTACCACTGAATCGCTGTTTGAATATCAATTTTTGCTTTAGGATTAATAAGAATCTTATACTTCATGAATCAAGATTAAATTGATCCTTCACGGTATCCCAATCTTCTAAATGTCCTGGATCTTGGTCATCTTCCTTGATTCGTTCCATTACGATTGACTTATGTTCCTCAGGTATATCATAGTTCTGGCTCACTTCCAAGCCTAATTGGTTCATAAGCTCCATGAAAAAACTGAATTTTTTTTCAGGTATCATTATGGTCACTTCTTTCATCATATTAAGTTTTTGGAAAATCGGTACCATTCAAAATTAAGGAATTAATGGATACAAATGAAAATCAATTTTTCACCACTACAGATCTTATCTCACTCAAATAATGCCTTAAATCCCGAAAGGATACAGTCTTATCTTTAAAATATTCAAGAGCCTTGACAGATTCCTCTTCTGTCGCTTCAAGACGCAACAACATATTGTGAATATGCATCTTCATATGACCTTTCTGAATGCCCGTTGTGATCAGTGAACGAATAGCAGAAAAGTTTTGCATCAATCCTGTTGCCGCTATCACCTGCATCAATGTGGGTGCATCTGGATTACCAAGCATTTCAAGAGAACGTTTTGCCAATGGATGTAATGTTGTTAATCCACCGACTGTTCCCACAGCTAATGGAATCTCCAATTCAAAACGGAATATCCCTTTGTGGATACTACACTTACTCAAGCCGATATATTTTCCGGTACGTGCTGCATACGCATGACCACATGCTTCAACTGCCCGAAAATCATTTGCAGTAGCTAAGACAACAGCATCAATGCCATTGAATATTCCTTTGTTGTGCGTCACTGCCCGATACGGATCGATATGCGAAATACGCACTGCAGTATAAAACCGTCGCGCAAATTCTTCCGGGCCAAGAACACCTTCAAACTCTCCGAGATCTGCAGTCGGACATTCTACCCATGCCAGGACACGACATTCTGGATTGTAATTCGACAAGATGGCCATGATCACCTCCGGAGCAGGAAATTCAGTGTTCATATTTTTTTCAAACCATCCCGGCAATACCTGCGCACATTTTTCTAAAACAGAATTGATAAAATTAGCCCCCATCGAATCCTGGGTATCCAACTCAAGCAGAAGCTGATAATAACCAGGCTCACGATCCACCATATTGAGAAGAGAAATATGTTGAATCCCTCCTCCCCTTTCATCCATGTTTTTTGTGATGTCTGCACAAACACCAATCAGGTATGCAGCTAACTCTTTTTGTTTAGCCTCAAGCATCCCACTATCACCATACCAAAGGAAATGTATCTGTCCCGTCTTAAGGGTTCCCAGAATTTTTGTTTGTATCCCTCCACGATCAAGCCAGAATTTTGCTGCACTTGCAGCCGCAGCCACAACAGAACTTTCTTCTGTCACCATCGGCACACAATATTCAATGCCATTGATCAGAAAATTAGGAGCAACACCGAGCGGAAGAGGATAATTACTTATTGTATTTTCACTGAAGCCATCAAGGATGCGTTGTTGCTCTTCATTGACAAGAAGATAGCTTGCTAATTCTCTTTTGACAGTCTCCGGATCTTTAAAAAAATTTTCGACGATCCATTTGATCTTGCCCACTTTCGAAAGTTTCGAAAAACCCGATATTGTTTTTTTCCTCATCGGTTTATTTCACTTTCAGATAGGTATGCGCTAATTGCAGTCCTGCTATTTGTTTTGAAATGAATTCATCGAGTGCTTCCTGGCTTTCTTTTGCATATTTGAGAAATGCGCTGGCCTGACCGTAGATCGATGGCAATTTCATCTTTTCCATACAATAATAGCCATCCAGAAAATCTTTTATTCCTCCTGATAAAATAATTTGCCTGCATTTAATATGTGGTCCGTCCTCATTCGTCAACTGATTGATCCATGAAACCATTTGATGTACAGTATGTCCTATCTGGGCTATGGAACCGTACATTTCCTGGTGATGACTGTTTGAGCGGAGAAGTTCAAGTTTTGAAAAATTAGTGCCTCCATGTGCAGCTAATTCGATAGCTTCAATCGGCAGGCTGAGTAAAGCCGAAAGACTTTCCCATCCCATACCTTGACCTACTTCTTTCACGATGACAGGAAAAACAACTTTTGATAATAAATGTTGAATCGTTTCTATGGGAGGATTCTGGATTCTATCGCCCTCAGGCTGTAACCATTCCTGCAAAGGATTGACATGAACGATCAGGCCATCTGCACGAAGTGTGTCTATTAACTTCAGGATATCATCGATCCGGCCGTCTGCTAATAGTTTTTCAACCTGTGCTATTCCCAGATTAGCATAAAGAGGTAATTCAGGACCAATGATTTCTCTGACATCAAAATCTTTCAGCCGGTTATGATTATCCAGAAGAGGTCGACACGAGCCAAGGCCCATGCCAAGACCGAATTTTGCACAAGATGTTGCCAGTCTTTGATTGATCTTCAGCGCCATTTCGGTGCCTCCGGTCATGCTGCTGACCCAAAGTGGTGCTCCAAGTTTCTTGCCCAGAAAAGAGATGCTGAGATCTAAATCAGGCTTAGGATGTGCTGCAAGCATCGGCTCATACCTGAACCTGGTATCCGTGCCAAGATTACCCATATCAGCATCAAAAGCCAATTCAATATGATCCTGCTTCCGGTCTTTATCCCCAGTCTTAAACTTCTTTTCCTCCATTGGGGGGCAAAGGTATGGACTTTGCGGAAGAGCTACCGTTTGCCCCTAAATCTCCTAAAGGGGACTTTTTGAAAAATCATTTTTCAATTGGTGAAAAACGTTAAAGGGTTTGTAAAAAGAAGAGATTATGTCGAGAGACACATAAGTGCCCTTTAGGGGATTTAGGGGCCGACTACGCTTAGTTCTCTGACCTAGAACTTCCACCATACTCCATGTTCGAGGTCAGAGACAGTCGAACGTCTCCTTGTCAGGTGAAAAAGAACCCAAAATTTTTTTAAGAGTACGGACAGGTCGCGACCTGTCCGTACTCTTAAAAAAATTAAACGGTGAATCCAGATTCCGATTAATTTCTCTTGAAGATATATCTCGTCGTAAATATCCCTTCACCATCCGTAGTACCACCATCACTCTCTACACCTGAAGTCACGAATGCAAGTGTCCAACCGGCCTCTGACATTTCATTCAGCTTGGCAGAAACAATGGCATCATTGGAGGCAATATTCTGAAAGTTGATCCCACCAAGGCTGTAAAAATTCAACAACTTTGTTTCATCAAAATTGTCAATTTTCAAATCCTTACGCTTGACAGAGTTCATATTACTCGTTTTACCATCCGTACGGGTAGTTGTAAAATTGGCTGTGTTAAGATCTTCCTTGTTAGAGATCATCCGTGAGCGGCCAAGACCTGCAGGAATAATAGATTCAATCGTAGTCACTACTGCATATTGAGTCTGTGCAGTCACCTGGAAAGCACAGAGCAAGGAGAACAGGAATAGAATAGAAGTTTTCATAATTGATTTTTTATTTTAACGCAAAGCTAAGCGAGGCTTTCATGTCCCGCAAATTTTTAAATGAAGTTTAAATCAGAGGTTACTGTACTGTTAAAAATCAGGGCACGATTACCCCTAAATCCCTTAAAGGGGACCTTTCTCGTTACAAAAAAAATCAAATTGATAATTTTTAATACTTGGTTAAAAATTGATAAAATCTTATTTAGTATTCAAAAAAATTATTGATAAGGAATATGATCCCCGGTTGCTGAGCTGCCGCCATAGGTTGAGAGACAGCTGGTCGAAGTATTAGGGGATTTAGGGGAAAATGGCTAACTATTCAGAATCCGATAAAGCGCCTTATGATAAGACTCAAACGCAGGTAGATTATTATGCCTCCCTCCTTTGATCGTAATTAACGTCGCCCGATCCGGAATTAATTTTTGCAGTCGCACGCCTTGTTCGTAGGAAATTAAAAAATCTTTATCCCCATGAATAATATACACATGGCATTTCACTTTCTGCAAATATTGCCATGTCGGAATTTTATATTTTAAAATCCACTTTAACGGAAGCCACCAGGCGAAACGACTGATCTGATATTGAAAACTATAGTAAGGAGAATCAAGGATTAATAACTTAGGATCATTCCAGGCTGCTACTCTCGCTGCAAATCCGGTACCCAACGAACGTCCTAGCACAACAATCTTTTTCTGATCATATTGCTGATTCAGCCAATTGTAGATATACTCCGTGTCGCTGTAAATGATATGTTCTGATCTGTGTCCCCTGCTCTTTCCAAAACCTCTATAATCCATCATAAAAAAATCATACCCTTTCCCTACATAATCTTTTGCAAATTTCCCCCAGCCTTTTATGCTGCGACTATTTCCTTTTAAAAAATAAACGACACCCAGGCTGTTTGGTACTTTAAACCAAATGGCATTGATACGCCCTCCATCGGGAAGATCGAATTGTTTTTCTTCGAATGGAAATGAATATTGATATTTAAAATCAGATGGTAAAAGTTCAGGACGAAAGAAAAAGAAATCCTGCAGGAAGTAAAAGATGAAGACAATAAATGCATAACTGATACACAAGACGATCAGGAAAGTCATATATCTTTTTTCTTGTAGATCGATCCGAGATCCCGTCCGATACCATTATAATCAAGTCCATAGCCGACCACAAATTCATTCGGAATCTCCATGCCCTGGTATTTTATGACATCAGGATACTTGTAGGCAATTGGCTTTATCAGAAGGCAGGCGATCTCCACCGATGCAGGATTTTGACTTTTAATTTTGTGATTGAGATGATGCAGCGTATGTCCTGTATCCACGATGTCTTCGATGATCAAGACATCCTGACCTTCAAGCGGCATATTCCACAGAAAATGTTCCCCTAGCTTTCCGGTGGATTCTGTTCCTGAATAAGAACTGACTTTGACAAAATCAAGTCGCAGTGGAATGGACAGTTGCCTCACAAGATCAGCTGCAAAAATGAATGCACCGTTCAGAACTATTAACAATATAGGATTTCGGTCCTTATAGTCTTTGTCAATTTTGACGGAGAGAGCCATGACCACCTTTTCAATTTCTGCTTCAGAAATAAAAGGCTCGAATGTGAGATTGTGTAGTTGGACATCTTTCATTTCCCTATACCATTTTGATCCACTAGATAAATAAAAGAAGTGATAGCAGCAGCTCCGGATTCAAGTTCATGCGGATGAACGTTTTCAAGGACATCATTGGCAGAGTGATGATAATCAAAATATCGGGAGCTATCGGGACGTAAACCAATCAACAATCCTGTCTTTGGCTTAAGCGCACTGATATCCGCTCCGCCTCCTCCTGATTCAATGCGGACATAATACGGTTCTAGCGCCTTCATATATGTCTTCATGTAGGTTATGTGCTGATCCACCAGGCTATCGGCACCCATCGTGCACCCAAATGCCTGAGGTGTAGCACCACCTGCATCAGTCTCGATCGCCACGAGATGAAACTGATTATTTTTAATGGCCTCTTCTGCATATTTCTTTCCACCACGCAATCCATTCTCTTCATTCATAAAAAGGACACAACGAATGGTATGACGAGGCTTGTATCCATTCTGCACAAGGCGATACAATGCTTCCATCGACTGCACTACGCCTGCACCATCATCATGGGCGCCTTCTCCGATATCCCATGAATCAAGATGTCCCCCTACAAGTATTATAGTATCCGGTGAAACTGAACCTTTGATTTCTCCGATTACATTATACGAGAGCACTGAGTCAAGCATCTCACATGTGGTGCGTATAAATACTGTTGTCGGGCCCAGTGAAATCGATTTGCTAAGTTGCTCCGCATCATTTGTACTCACGGCAACAGACGGAATATTTTTTACCGTCTCCGAAAGATGGGTTGCACCAGTGTGCGGAAAATCGTCAAGCCGCGGACATAGTGATCTTACAACAGCAGCTACTGCGCCTTTTTCCGCGGCTACGACCGGGCCATTTCCACGCTGATCTCCAGCGCCACCATAAGCTGCGAAGGTGTTCATCAATCCGCTATCCATAGGCCGGTTGAAAAACACAATTTTCCCTTTGACATCATCATCAGGCATGGATTTTAATTGCTCAAGTGATTTCACTTCGATCACTTGCGCTCGTACTCCGCTATTCCCCGTTCCCGGCGAATTGCCCAGTGCCAGGGCATTTAAGGAAACAGCACCTGACTCGGTTGAAATCATGATCACCTGTTCATTGTCCCCCCTGACCCAATGTGGAACTTTTACTTCCTGAAGCCACACTTTGTCAAATCCGCAAGTATCCATCACTTGCTTTGCCCATTCCACAGCCCGGGCAGCCTGAGGGGAACCGCTGACCCTGTGGCCAATATCTTTTGTCAATGTGGTTAACCACTTATACGCTTTTTGTTCGGTATAAGAATTTCTATAGATGTTCTTAATGTACAAGGCCGTTGAATCCGAAGGAACCTGAGTATGGGCCAAGAACGGGACAAAAAGGATGATAGGGAGAATATGCCGCATGGAGTAAATATATGAATAGGCAATGGACAATAGGCAATTGGCAATAAGCAAAAGACAATAAGCAATAAGCAAAAGTCAGTTATTGATGGAAAAGCAAACTATGGCCTATTGTCCATGGTCAATGGTCCATAATTTAAATTGATTCTAAATAAAATTAGCTTTGCATACAGTGATAACCGCATTGGTAGCTTTGCTTGTAACTTCAGAGAACAAAAAGTAAAAAGCAGCTCTTCCCTGAGGCATTTAAACTCATTCCCCGGATTATGAAGTGGATTACTAAATTACTTACCTCCTCTCTCGGTCAGAAGTTGATCATGAGCCTTACAGGCATCTTCCTGATCCTTTTTTTGATCGTGCATCTCGTCGGGAATCTCCAGCTCCTGGCCCACGACAATGGCGAATCTTTCAATATCTATGCGGCTTTCATGTCACATAATCCCTTTATAAGAGTCATTTCTATTGGCTTGTATGCATTCATTCTGCTGCATTCTATTCAGGGGATAGCACTCTGGCTTACCAATCGAAAAGCAAAGGGAGGCCATTCATCCAAAGGGAAAGTCGCCGGAGCGGATTGGTCATCAAGAAACATGGCTCTTCTGGGTGTTCTGATTTTTGCATTCCTGTGTATTCACATGGGTGATTTCTGGGTCAAAATGAGATTCACAGATTCACTTCCATTAGTCAATTATCCGGGCCATGAAGGCGCAGTAGAAGATATCTTCAGCCGTGTGCATGTCGCATTTCAGAATATTTGGATCGTAATTATTTACGTAGTGGGTGTGATTGCATTAGCATTTCACCTGGTACATGGATTCCAAAGTGCATTTCAAACGCTGGGCTTAAATCATAAAAAATATACACCGCTGATCAAAGGAATAGGTTGGCTTTATGCCATACTCTTTCCGCTTGGTTTTGCTATTCTGCCGTTATATCATTACTTCAATCTCTGATCACACATCATCTGATCTGCGTTCAGCACTAACATAGACACATTCATCATGAAAGAATTAGATGGTAAAGTTCCTCCGGGCCCGATGGCAGAAAAATGGGAACATTATAAATCAACCATTCCACTTGTTTCGCCGAATAATAAAAGAAGACTTGATGTGATCGTTGTCGGCACTGGTCTTGCAGGTGCATCAGCTGCGGCTACGTTTGGTGAGCTGGGATATAATGTGAAGTGTTTCACATTCCATGATAGTCCGCGCAGAGCACACAGCATCGCCGCACAGGGTGGTATCAATGCCGCTAAAAATTACCAGAATGATGGTGACAGCGTACATCGTCTTTTCTATGATACGATCAAAGGAGGTGATTACAGATCAAGAGAAGGTAACGTACATCGTCTTGCTGAAGTCAGTACAGCTATTATAGATCAATGCGTCGCTCAAGGTGTTCCTTTTGCAAGAGAATATGGAGGTTTGCTTGAAAACAGGTCTTTTGGGGGTGTGCAGGTATCAAGAACATTTTATGCACGGGGACAGACCGGGCAACAATTATTGCTTGGTGCTTATCAGGCCTTATCAAGACAAATTTCATTAGGTACAGTGGAGATGTTCAATCGTCATGAGATGATGGACATCGTCACGATCGATGGAAAAGCAAGAGGCATCATCGCACGAAACCTCCTCACCGGAAAACTTGAACGATATGGCGCTCATTGTGTAGTATTGGCTACAGGCGGCTATGGAAATGTATACTACCTGTCTACAAATGCAATGGGCTGTAATGTTTCAGCTTCATGGCGTGCTGTACGTCGTGGTGCTTACATGGCTAATCCATGTTTTACTCAGATTCATCCGACATGTATTCCGGTATCCGGCGATTATCAAAGTAAATTGACATTGATGTCAGAATCACTGCGGAATGATGGTCGCGTCTGGGTCCCCAAAAACAAAGCTGATGTCGAACCTATTCGTTCGCGAAAAATATTACCCTCAAGTCTGAAAGAAGAAGATCGCGATTATTTTCTCGAACGCCGTTATCCTGCGTTTGGAAATCTTGTTCCCCGTGATGTTGCTTCAAGGGCTGCCAAAATGGTGTGTGATGATGGCTTTGGTGTCAATGGAACAGGCCTTGCCGTTTTCCTTGATTTTGATTCCGCGATCATGCGTTATGGAAAATCAGATGCAAATGCCAAAGGCATGCACGATGCTGATGATGCTACGATCCGCAAATTCGGAGAAGCCAAAGTGGCAGAGCTTTATGGTAATCTCTTTGAGATGTATGAAAAAATCACCGGCGAAAATCCATACCAGACGCCGATGATGATTTATCCTGCCATCCATTACACGATGGGTGGGCTTTGGGTGGATTATAATCTTGAAACTAATATTCCCGGATTGTTTGCTTTAGGTGAATGTAATTTTTCCGATCATGGGGCTAACCGTCTCGGCGCAAGTGCACTGATGCAGGGTTTAGCCGATGGATATTTTGTCATCCCCTATACAATCGGGACATTTCTTGCTAATGACATTCGTACGCCTCGTATCGATACAAACCGCGATGAATTTGCAGCTAGTGAAAAATCTGTATATGACCGCATGATTCAGATTATGTCCGTTAAAGGCAATCAGTCGGTAGAAAATTTTCACCGGAAACTAGGCCATATCATGTGGAACTATTGCGGTATGGCGCGAAATGCAGAGGGACTCCAGAAAGCAATCAGTGATGTCCGTGCATTACGTGAGGAGTTTTACAAAGATGTATTTGTTCCCGGCACTGAAAATGAATTCAATCCGGAATTGGAAAAAGCATATCGCGTAGCCGATTTTCTGGAGATGGGCGAATTGATCATTCGTGATGCACTCAATCGTAACGAATCCTGCGGTGGCCATTTCCGTGAGGAATACCAAACCCCTGAAGGCGAAGCATTACGTAACGATGAGGAATATACATACGTTGCGGCATGGGAATGGACGGATACAAAAACTGATCCGGTGTTGCACAAAGAAGAATTGAAATTTGAAGCTGTGGAATTGAAGACGAGAAGCTACAAATAGCAGGGAGCAGGGAGCAGGGAGCAGGGAGCAGGGAGCAGGGAGTAACGAGTAACGAGTAACGAATAACGAATAACGAATAACGAATAAAGAGTAACGAGTAACGAATAAAGAGCAATAATTAATTCAAGTATGGCAATTAGCCCCGGAGGGGCTTCAGGTTGGTAAAACAAAAAGCATGAAACTTACACTACATATCTGGCGTCAGAGATCTTCGAAAGAAAAAGGTTCTTTTGAAACGTATGCTGTTACAGCTAATGAACACATGTCATTTCTGGAAATGCTTGACGTGCTCAACCAGGAATTGATTGAGGCCAAAAAAGAACCTGTGGCATTCGAACATGATTGTCGCGAGGGAATTTGTGGCGCGTGTAGTATGGTGATCAATGGTCGCCCCCATGGTCCGGTGAAAGGTACGACAACATGCCAGGTGCATATGCGTCATTACAAAGACGGAGATCACATCTGGATCGAGCCATTTCGCGCTCAATCTTTTCCGGTCATCCGTGACCTTGTGGTGGATCGTTCATCATTTGACAGGATCATTCAGTCTGGTGGATTCATATCTGTCAATACAGGCCAGGCTGTCGACGCCAATTCGATCCCAATTGAAAAAGATCAGGCCGGTGAAGCCATGGATGCTGCATCCTGCATAGGTTGTGGTGCTTGCGTAGCTGCTTGTCCAAATGGTAGTGCGATGTTATTCACTGCTGCAAAAGTTTCACATCTCGCCTTAATGCCTCAGGGCGCCATTGAAAATGAACGCCGTGTCCAGGCCATGGTGGAACAAATGGACAAAGAAGGCTTTGGCAAATGTTCAAATACCTATGCTTGTGAAGCCGAATGTCCAAAGGAAATATCTGTCTTGCATATCGCACGACTGAACAGGTCTTACTTTAAAAGCATGCTCACAAGCAAGTAATCGGTATTCGGTAATCAGTATTCAGTATGTCAGTATACAGTAAGCGGTTTTTATTATCGCTATTTGAAGCTTCCTAACTTCAAATCAATATATCTCATCTCCTTCCACTATGAAATCTTCTATAAGCAGGCTGCGCCTGCCTCTCGAAATCATCCCCAAGTCTTGATTTATAATTATGCAATTCCTTCTCTTCCTGCATCATAGTTCCAAACTAAACTATCCTCATCATGCGCACTCTTGGCGTTGTCTTACTCGTAGCCGGAATTTTATCTTCCGCCCTTTATTTCCTCCACATGAATTTTATGTTCCTCAACTGGATCAACACATGGGGACCTGATATGGCCTGGATGATCAGAGGCGGGATTATCGTGCTTGGTATCATCTTCTATTTCCTGGGAAAACGCTCTGACTAAGAGTGAGAGAAGTGAGAATCTAAAAGGAATTAACAGTCTGTTTCTTCAAGTTAAAATTAATCTCGAACTGCTATTTGAAGTCTCCTAACTTCAAATCAATATTTCCCCGCTATTTGAAGTCTCCTAACTTCAAATCAATATTTCCCCGCTATTTGAAGTTTGTAACTTCAAATCAATATTTCGGAACTGTCTCCATCACGAAATCTGTTAAAAGCAGGCTGTGCCTGCCATTCGTATGACCAGAATTAGAGGATAAGAACTTTCTTAACCATTTCCTATTTCAGCACCTTCCTACTACATCTACGAAGAGAACTCTCTACCTTAGCTCACTTAATGTACTCCACTACCATTCCATTATGAATATAAAATTTTGCGGAGCCGCCCGACATGTCACCGGCAGTTGTCATTTGCTCACACTTGCCAATGGGCATAAAGTCCTACTGGATTGCGGGCTTTTCCAGGGTAGCTATAATGAAGATCTTGTAGCCAACAATGAATTTTTGTTTGATCCTTCCGAGATCAACTGTGTCATTTTGTCTCACGCCCATATGGACCATTCAGGTCGTCTCCCACTGTTGGTGAAGAGAGGTTTCAAAGGAAATATACATTCGACCCATGCCACCCGAAGTCTATGCGCCATTATGTTGCTGGATGGCGCTTTTATTCAGGAAAAAGATGCCGAATACTACAACCGCAAACACCAAGGAAGGCAGGGCGATCCAGAATTCAAAATGCAGGAGCCACTCTATACCACCACAGATGTAGATCAGACCATGAACATGTTCATGGGCTATCCTTATGATCAATGGCAACAAGTCTGTCCAGGTCTCAGAGTGATGTATACGGATGCAGGTCATATCCTGGGCAGTGCCTCTGTTACGCTCGAGATTGACGAAAACGGAAAGAAAACAATCTTTGGTTTCACTGGTGATATTGGAAGGCCGAACAGACCCATTCTGCGGGATCCGGAACAGATGCCGGCATGTGACTATCTCATCTGCGAATCAACTTATGGCGATCGCAAGCATGAATCACTTCCAAATGAAATGGGTCGATTTCTGGAGATCATCAGGCATACTTGTATTGACAAAAAAGGCAAACTGATCATCCCTGCCTTTAGTATCGGGCGTACACAGGAGATTGTGTACATGCTCGATCAGGCCAGTAATGCACATCAATTGCCTCCGATCAAAGTCTATGTCGATAGTCCTCTTGCTGTCAATGCTACTACAATATTTGGAGCTCACCCGGAATGCTTCGACAATGAACTGAGCAAATACATTCTGAAAGATGACAATCCATTTGGATTCAACGATCTCATCTATATCCGTGATGTCGAACAATCAAAAGCATTGAATACGAGTAAAGAACCATGCATCATTATTTCAGCCTCAGGTATGATGAATGCAGGTCGGGTCAAACATCACCTTGCCAATAATATTGAGGATAATAAAAACACAATATTAATCGTCGGGTATTGCACGCCTGACACACCGGGAGGAATCCTTCGAGCCGGAGTTAAAACTATAAAATTGTATGGCCAGGTCAAAACCGTAAGAGCTCAGATTGAAATCATGGATTCATTTTCTGCACATGGCGACCGTGATGAGATGAAAGATTTTATTCAAAATCAAAAACCAGGTTTGAAAAAATTATTTCTAGTCCACGGCGAATATCCTACACAGCAATCGTGGCGGAATTATCTGACACAGGATGGATTTAAAAATATTGAAATTCCTGAAAAGGGAAGTGTAGTGGAATTGTGAGATATGAGATATGAGATATGAGATGTGAGATATGAGATGAGATATGAGATGTGAGATGTGAGACATAAAAAACTCACTATTCACTATTCACTATTCACTACTCACTACTCACTATCGTCCTCTTCCGCTCCATTTCCAATTCCTGAAGCTTGCGTACAATCGTCAACTTCTCCTGATTCAATTGTTCTACAAATCGACCCACTTGTTGTACTGTACCTCTCACGGTGATCAGTGACTTGCTTACTTTTTGCCGGAGGATCCAGTCGGAGATCAGGTTATTGAAAAATACCTCCGCAAATCGACCGAAATCTTCAAGCTCCATATTGATCTGGAATGGCCGCTCAGGATAAACATCCCGATATTCATTTCCAAACCTGATGAGCGACTGACGGGATTGATAGGCCATATCCCGCGCATAATCTACTGCCTGATGATTGACGATTTTACTTTGATATCCACTGCCCCACATATGCTTGTCGGGAAACTGCGCTTCATTGAGATAATACTCAGTCTTCCGCACTTTATCAAATGCATCATTTCCTGTGGACAATGCCTGGTTTACTTCCGTTTCAAATTTGTGCAGTTTGTCGACCTGTTCGTGTAGTCCCTGCAATTGAGCAGCTATAGTGGGCTCCAACTGCATGATCTCAGCTTCCCGTTGTTTGATTAGGCCCGTGATTTCCTTTTCAACATTACCCAGGTTTTGTTCCTTTTTTGAAAGCAGGTTAAGTTCATATCGGATGAGATCAACAGATTTATATATTTCATTGTACTTCAATGCAGCGGTGAGATATTCCTGTCTTTCTATTTGTAATCTATCTTCTCTGTCGCCAAGAAATTTATGAAACATCGTGGTGAGTCCTTCTTTCTCCAACAACTCCACATCGCGCTGTTCTTTAGCCAAGGTCTGCTCCATCACAGCCAATGCATTCTCTTCTTCAGTAAGTCTTGACTGAAGCTGAACTGTATAGCTTTGAATTTTTCTTATGGTTTCCGCTTCCTGGATTTTCTCCTTCAGCTTATTCTGAATTTCACTCATATCAAAAGGCTAAGGCTGAGGCGAAGGAAGGGACCGTAAAAAGTTTTCTGTCATATCAATATCAGACGAAAGCACCCTGTCTCCTGACAATGGAGCAACACGCATTCGATAAGCATTATATTTTTCCTCTAGTTGCGGTGAAGTTTTGAAGGGTCTGCGATATTCAAGTGCCTGGCATGCGATCATCCATTCAATCGCCAGGATCTTCCAGACATTGTTGACAACTTCATAGAGTTTCATTCCGGCACCTGCAGCCATGCTGACATGATCCTCCTGCCCCGCACTGGTCACAATCGAATCCGTCGATGCCGGATGTGAAAGAATTTTATTCCGGTTCACTATTGAGGCGGCTGTGTATTGACAAATCATCATACCTGATTCCACACCGGGATGTTGCGCCAATGTCGGAGGCAGCCCTCGCTGTCCACCTAAAAGCAAATAAGATCTTCTTTCCGAAATACTACCCAGTTCAGCTAAAGCAATAGCTAAAAAATCAGAGGTTAATGCCAATGGCTGTGCGTGAAAATTTCCACCGGAAACAATTTTTGTTTCATCCTCGCTATTAAAGACAAGTGGATTGTCTGTCACAGCATTGATTTCATACCCGGCTATCGTGCGGGCATACTCAATCACATCTCTTGTAGCCCCATGCACCTGAGGCGCGCATCGAAATGAATAAGGATCCTGTAAATGTCCTTTTTTATTTTTCTGTATTTCACTTCCATCAAGCCATTTGCGTAACGTAGCAGCAGATATGATCTGTCCCGGTTGTCGACGATGTTCATGAATATCTGTATCAAGTGGAGAAGGATGACAATCGTAAGCATCCATGGACAGCGCTGTACACATCTCCACGACTTCACTTAGTCTCCTTGCATTTTCAATAGCATAAATTAACCATGCCAGTGAAAATTGTGTCCCATTGATCAGCGCCAGACCTTCTTTAGCAGCAAGTGTTATAGTATCCATTCCACACGTCTGCAATGCCCGCCCGACACCCATCTGCTCTCTTTTAAAAACCACTTCACCTTCACCTATCATCGGCAGACAGAGATGAGCCAATGGTGCCAGGTCGCCTGATGCACCCAGTGATCCCATTGAAGGAACAATCGGAAGGATATTATAATTAAACAGATCGATCAGAAATTGAACAATCTCTTTTCGCACTGCCGAATGTCCTTGTGAAAGGCTTATGATTTTCAAAAGAAGGGTTAGCCTGACAATGTTGACGGGTGCTACCGGTCCCACCCCACAAGCATGTGATCGCAATAAGTTGGTCTGCAAATCCCGGATCTGATCCGGAGAGATAGTGATGGAATAGAGCGATCCGAAACCGGTATTAATACCGTAATAGCTTTCACCGGTTTTAGTCAACAATCTTTCAAGTGAATTTCGGTTGCTCTCAATCCTGTTCCAGATCATATCTGACAGATCGAGTTTGCTGCCTAAAAATGAAATTATATCCTCCACACTCAGGTCTCCGCCCTCAAAAATGTTTTGATCCATAGAATCAAAAATAATCAACTACCCGTGGAGGTGTTAATTTGGTTTATCAAATGGTTAAATGAAGGTTAACGAATTGATTATATGATCTAATAAAAAATATATTACAGACTAACATTTAATGTATTGATTGAGGATCAATGATCGTTATACCATTTAGCGTGTGAAACTTTTAAATGACTGATGCCGTCTTCATGCTAAGGATGAGCCAATAAATGAAGTATTTTTGGCGTCTCTTCAAAGAATGTTTAATCTAATAACTCAATAAGATGTATAAAATCACCTGTTTATTGCTGTTTCTGTCTGTTACAGCCATTACCCAATTGAGCGCTCAACGTATCGCCATCGTAGATATCACAAGAGTACTTGAAGAGTTACCTGATTATAAGTCTGCCCAGACCGATCTTGACAAAATCGCAGCGGACTGGCGTCAGGAAATAGCCCTTCAGTATGATCAGATCAAAGCCATGTACAACAAATACCAGGCAGAACAAGTCCTTCTGACGGAGGATGCGAAAAAGGCCAAGGAAGACGAGATCATGGAGCGTGAAAAATCAGTCAGGGATATGCAGCGTGATAAATTTGGCCCTGAAGGAGCGTTGTTCAGAAAAAGACAAGACCTTGTACAACCTATCCAGGAACGTGTCTATGCTGCTATTCAGAAATATGCAGAAGATCGCGGATTTGACTTTATTTTTGATAAAGGCGGCACCGGTGGCCTGATCTTTTCAAATGCTGAATACGATAAGACGGATGATGTCATCCGCTTGCTTTCTAAATAACATCCGAATCATTACTTTTGCAAACTTTTTAATTAAACAATTTACAACGTAAATGAAATCAATACTGAAATACACACTTATGCTAGTCCTTGCGGTGACCTTTTGTGTCAGCGCGGAAGCCCAAAAAATCGGTTATGTCGACTCTGGCAGTTTGCTTGAAATGATGCCGAAGGTTAAAGAAGCTGAATCCAATCTTGAAACACTTGGCAAACAACTTCAGGCCAAAGGTCAGAAGATGATGACAGACTATCAGACGAAAGCCCAGGATCTTCAACGCAGGGTACAGGCCGGCGATATCGCTCCTAAAGATCAGGATGCTCAGGTAGCCATGCTCAAGGATGACGAAGCTAAAATCCAGCAATTCGATCAGGATATGCAAAAGCAACTATCTGACAAAAGAGAAGCACTGCTGGCACCAATTCTTAATGAAGTAAAAACGGCCATACAGACAGTCGCCAAAGAGAATGGATACACTTATATTTTCGATGGTAGTCCTGGTGTAGGTGTTCTGCTCTATGCTGATGAAACAACCAACATCACTGCTCAGGTAAAAGCAAAACTTGGGATATAATTCCCGGTCAACATAGAATAAAAAAATCCCGCTTTAGGCGGGATTTTTTTTTGGATTTATCCTACTTCATTTTTTTAAGAGTACGGACAGGTCGCGACCTGTCCGTACTCTTAAAAAAATGAAAAGATTTCTTTTACTCTTCCTCCTCTTTATTTTTCTTCTTGACAGTAGCTTTAATTTTTTCTGTAAGCGGATCAGGTGCTTCCAGTTTTTTATCATGCACCTCCTTATTCAAAAAGGCATTGATCCGATCGATCTCAAAAGTTGATTCCATCTCTCCGAATGAATTTACTTTGATATCAAAGCCCTTCAGGCTTTCATGAAAAGAAGGCCTGCCGGATTTAGGTGTTTCTATATTTTTCTTCTTTCTGGGCATTTTTTATATCGTCTAATTTCTGTTGCAGGAATATTCTCAAATGCAACTAAGTAACACAAAAATGTTGTTGGAGAAAACTCCAACAACGGTATCACATTTGCCGTTGCAGGAGTTTTCTCCTGCAACCATATAGGTTATCCGACACTAGTCCATCCTGCCATCTTCACGAACCTTTCAATCGTCTTGACAGAACCTAGTAGACTTGCGATTTCATATACATCAGGGCCTTGAATGGTACCCGTCAGTGAAGCCCGTATAAGGGGCATGATGACACCCATCTTTATGCCTGATGCAGTGATGAGTTCTTTAGCCACTATAGAAATGTTTTCAGCCGTAAATGGTTCAATATTTCCTAATGCTTCTCCTAATTTTTGCAGCAAGGCACCAGCTTCCGGGTTCCATTTTTTATTGATTTCAGTGTCATCATATTTCAACTCATCTGTGAAAAAATAATAGCCGATCATAAAAAATTCCTTCAGCCTGTGAAGTCTTGGTTGTAATAATTTGAATACCGCTTCAACATTCACATCACTTATACTGATATTCTCATTATTTGCATATTGAATCAATCGTTCCTGCACAATAGCGTAATCCAGGTGCTGCAAATACTGGGAATTAAACCAAAGTGCTTTATCATAATCAAATCTTGCTCCTCCCTTGTGAATTCGTTCCGCATCAAAAACGTCTATCAATTGCTCGAGAGAAAAAATTTCTTGTTCAGTGCCAGGATTCCATCCAAGGAAGGCAAGAAAATTGATGACTGCGGCGGGTTCAAAACCATAACTGTCAAATCCTTCTATTGATTCTTCGATATGATCTGAATGCCATGCCATTGGAAAAACAGGAAATCCAAATTTCTGCCCGTCTCTTTTACTCAGTTTACCTTGTCCATTTGGTTTGAGGATGAGCGGGAGATGAGAGAAAGTAGGCATCGTGTCTATCCAACCAAATGCACGATATAAGAGTACGTGATGAGCTGTACTGGGCAACCACTCTTCACCACGTATCACATCTGTAATTTGCATAAGGTGGTCATCTACGACATTAGCCAGGTGATAAGTAGGAAATCCATCTGCTTTGAGCAGGATTTTATCATCCAGCTCTGTACTGTCAAATATCACTTCACCCCTTATTTTATCATGGATGATGATGCCATGCCCCGGCTCCACCAGTAATCTGACCGTATAAGGTACTTTATCAGCGATCTTTCTATTGACTTCGTCTTCTGACAATGTCAGGCTGTTGACCATCTCATCACGTACAGAAGCATCATATTTTGGTGTCGATATCCCTTTATCAGTCAGACGTTGGCGCATCAGGTCAAGTTCTTCAGGCGTATCAAAGGCAATGTATGCCTTGCCGCTTTTGACCAGTTGCATAGCGTGGTCGTGGTATATAGCCGTCCTTTCTGACTGACGATAAGGCGCAAAAGGGCCTCCCTGGATGGGCCCTTCATCCGGATTCAAGCCCAACCAAGCGAGTGACCGGATAATATAATCTTCAGCCCCGGGAACATAACGTGTCTGGTCTGTATCCTCAATCCTTAGAATAAACTGGCCCCCTGTCTTGCGGGCAAGCAGATAATTGTATAAAGCTGTTCGAATCCCTCCGATATGCAGTGCCCCGGTCGGACTGGGGGCAAATCTCAATCTTGTCATGATTCTTGATATATGTTACTTTTGATGTTGAATCAGGTGTGCTTTTTACCTGAAAATCAAAAGATTTTAACTTAATGCAGCATTATTGCAACAATTTACGTTAAGACTACATTTATAAAAACTAATTTTAAACGCGGGTAAAGATAGCCAATCCATGAACCTATCTGTTTCGTTAGCATGAGCATGTATCTAGCACATATCCCTCAGTATGTACAGGCGCTTTTCCCCGGGTTAACCTGGAAGATGCCTACCGGCCGTAAAGAGATCTTCCTGACTTTCGATGATGGTCCTATTCCCCAGGTCACGCCCTGGGTCCTTGAAACACTTGCAGCATTTGACGCGAGAGCCACTTTTTTCTGCGTCGGAGATAATGTGCGGAAATATCCCGAAATCTTTAATCATGTCATCGAAGGAGGACACAGTGTAGGTAATCATACCCACAACCACTTGTCAGGCTGGTCTACCGAGAACATCGCATATTTCAATAACATAAGACATTGTGCCCGTTTGGTCAATTCGGGATTATTCCGACCACCATATGGCAAATTGAGGCCTAGCCAGGTTCAGTTCCTTCAGCGACATTACCAGATCATCATGTGGGATGTCCTCAGCGGTGATTTTGACCGCGATATCAAACCAGAGGAATGCTACCAGAATGTAATTCAGAATGCAGGTTCGGGTTCAATTGTTGTTTTTCATGACAGCCTGAAATCTGAAGCAAATCTTCGTTACGCTTTACCACTGGTATTAGATTATTTCACTAAAGAAGGCTACACTTTCGCGGCCATACAACGCTCCGCTAATGCATTACCTGTGGAAAGGCTAAGTGTAGCTGTTTAATTTTATTCTCCCAAATCTCCGACTATACTACGGCCATGATACCACTTCAGGCCAAACCGTTCGTGCAGTGATTTAAGTTCTTGCAGCATTATTTTTCCGCCTGCCATTATTTCACCCTCAAATATCGATTTCATTGCGAGTATTTTTTCTGCACCATCTCCCGCTTTTATCGCCCCGCCTGATGTCAGAACCGTATCTATCAATCGAAATTCATTTATCCACAACACATCTTCAATTAGCTGACTTGATTCATCGAGCGCCTTATGAAATGTAATGGGAACAGGAAAACTATGTTTGATGATTTGTTTCATCGCTTCCTGATCGACGCGGTTATTCTTCATGACTCCGATGACAAATCCATCGATTGGTATCTTTTTAAATTCGTCGATAGAATGAATCATCTTTTCCAAAATAAATTCATCCGCTTCGAATCCTGAATCCGTCTCCCTGATCATAACTCTGACAGGTATCGTCAACGTGGAACACAATTCAGATACAAGATTGATGTTCGGAGTTACTCCGCCTGTTTCAAGACGTGCGCAGATTTCTATTCGATCAGCACCATACTGTTGAGCGTATAGAGCCTGTGATAAAGAAACAACGCAGGCCTCAATGTGATATGGACGTGCGTATGCTATTTTGCCCAAAGGTTATATTTCAGTATGCAATAAATGGCTCTGAATCCATCGCGCCATCCGATCTTCTTCCCTTCGGCATATGTGCGACCATAGTAGGATATTCCGACTTCATAAATTCGAACACCTTCTATTCTCGCCACCTTCGCTGTCACTTCAGGTTCAAACCCAAAGCGATTTTCTTTCAGACGGATATTTTTGATAATGTCCGATCTGAATAGCTTATAACATGTCTCCATGTCTGTCAGATTCAGATTTGTAAAAATATTTGAAATGCGTGTGAGAAACTGATTCCCGATTGAATGCCAAAAGAAGAGGACGCGATGAGGTTTGCCACCCATAAACCGGCTACCATACACTACATCCGCAAATCCCTTCAGAATAGGAACAAGGAGAATGTTATATTCTTCAGGATCATATTCCAGGTCGGCATCCTGAATAATCGTGTACTCACCGCTCGCATGTGCAATACCGGTATGCAGGGCCGCACCTTTTCCTTTATTGACCTCATGAGCCACATATCGGATAGGAAATTCCGGAAATTCACTTTTGTATCTGAGGATAGCCCCTTCAGTATTATCCTTCGAACAGTCGTTGATCAATATCACTTCTTTCTCCCATGATGAGGGAAGTGTGGCAAGACGGACTTTATCCAATATGAGATGGATCGTTCGTTCTTCGTTATATGCAGGGATGACAATGGAGAGTGTGGGCAATGGTATAGCTTTTATTAAAAATGCAAAGGTATAAAACTAAGCAAGGTTGAAAAGCGGTCTAAATTTTCAGGGGGGAAGGGGGTTTTTTTTTTTATGTTTTCTCTCTGTTTGAGGTCACAATGGTTGGTTTGACCTCAAGAATCTTCAAATTCCTGTGTTTGAGCTTTTCAGTACAAACATAAAAAGTCCTCCGGAAATGTAAAAACAAAAACCCGGACATAAATATTTCTCCGGACAGCTTGTTTCAATACTTTTGTCTGAACGCCATAAAGTTCTGACAGATGGAAATCAAGCATTACTTTTTGGCCCCGTATCAAATAGATTTTACTGATGAGAATTTCATCAGTAATAACAGCTGCTTCCCTTCCCATGGCAAGTAGGATTAAATTGTTTTCAACTAGATATTTTCAAAACCGCATTTAATGCAGTCATTTAAAAATAAAGGATAAAATTCTTTCTGCCAATTTTATTTTTTCCCTACATCTCTATTCCCTCGTTATTCAGGTTTCTCCACCCTTTCATTCACATTTTAGTATTCAATTCGAATTCACTTCTTCAATTGATCTCAATCTCGGATTCATGACCCTAAACCACAACGGAGGAAATAAAGCCATCAAAATAGAAGTGGGATATCCAAAGGGCAATTGTGGACTTCGGTCGAGATGGCGCAAAGTCTGATACTTCCGCTGACTTTGATAATGATGATCCGAATGTCTGACCAATTCGAAAAGTACAATTCTGCCCAACTCATGATTTGAATTCCATGAGTGACGTTCATCCATCAATTCGTATCTGCCCGAGGGTAACATATTCCTGAACAGTCCATAGTGTTCTATATAATTGACGGACTCCAATGTCAGAATACCAACCAAAGCGGTGAATACATAAATGATCAATCCTGCCCAACCTGAAAAATAAAATACAGCCGTCAACAAAAATAGCTGTGCGATATGTGACCAGATCATCTCATGCATCCATTTCGGCTTTCCAGCAGAGGCAAGAATTTTAAATCCTACCCTCCATGCATTCTTATATCCTTCACAAATACTTCGAATGAAAAAAGCATAGACAGGTTCTCCTTTCTTTGCGGTGGCCGGATCCTCGGGAGTAGCGACATTGAGATGATGACCATAATTATGTTCGAGTGTAAAATGAGAATACAAAACAGGTAGCAATAACAGCCGTGTCATCCAGCGATCAAATGTACCCGATCTGTGTCCCAGCTCATGCGCAACATTGATACCAGATACGCCAAGAAAAATGCCCACATTTAAAACCGAAAAAATAATTTCCGGAATCGTCAATGCCTTATGGTTTATCATCCAAACAAAATATCCGGTGATAAAATAGACAAGAGGAACATTGAGGTAAAGAAGAAAATCAAAAATCTTCATCTTCTTTTTTTGATCTGCTATCTCTTCACTTTCATTTACTACAGAAGCCGGCACAAAAAACTCGATGACAGGCACAAGTACAAATCCAAAATAGATAACTCCGGGAGAAACCCATCCTCCAAAATAGAGCCCCGCAAGACAAGTAAGAGGTACGATATAAGCTGCCAGGTACTTAAAGTCTCTTAAATGCATAAGCTGCTATCTTTGAGCTTCAAATTTAACCAATTGACAGAATAGCATGACAGGCGAGTTCATCACAGTAGTGGTAAAAGAAGTAAGACAGGAAACCAATGAGGCAGTAAGCATATTATTCGACTACCCCCCTGATCAGAGAGATAAATTCAACTATACGTCAGGTCAATATGTGACCTTACGCTGGAAAGACGGGGCTAAAGAGACAAGACGCTCTTATTCAATTAGTTCTGTGCCGGCTGATCCATATATTGCCATCACCGTTAAGGAGGTGTCCGGGGGAAAAATATCACCTTTGCTATGTCACAAAATCAAAGCAGGTGATACGCTCGAGATGATGCATCCCGAAGGCCGTTTTACAGGCAATTTCGGGCCGGAAAACAAACGGAATATTTATCTCATCGGGGCCGGAAGTGGTATCACACCATTGATTTCTATAGCTCGAACTGTCCTCGAACAAGAGCCACGTAGTACTGTCATCCTACTATATGGTAGCAGAAATGAAAGTCAGATTATTTTCAGGGATGAATTAGATCGGATAGCCGCTCAGCATGCCGGACAGTTCTTTGTCTATCATACCCTATCAAAAAGTGGCACCTCAGGTTTGAAAGCATTATTTGGAAAGAAAAAGCCAGAATGGACAGGTCTGAAAGGCAGAATAAGTGCTGAACATATTAAAGATCTTATCAAAAAACACCCTGTCGGCAAGAAGAATGATCTATTCTTCCTGTGTGGGCCTGGGGACCTGATCGTGATGACAGAGTTAACGCTCAAAACATACGACATCGATCCGGATGCAATCAAAAGAGAATTTTTTACACCCGCCTCTGAGGAGGTTCTGGAAAAAGCACATCTCATTCATTCACATGATCATGCGCATTCATCTATCGTGACTGTGCATCTTAGAGGCAAGACAATAGAAGCGCATGTAAAAGACAAAACAATACTTGACACGCTTCTCGATATGGGTTATGATGCGCCATATTCCTGTCATAGCGGAGCATGTGCTACCTGTATGGCTAAAATCATTCATGGTCAGGTGGAGATGGATGCTTGTTTTGCATTAAGCGATAAAGAAGTGGCCAATGGTTTTATCCTTTCGTGTCAATCACATCCCCTGACTCCTACTGTGGAAATCACATATGATGAGTGAGAGCGTGAGAGCGTGAGAGCGTGAGAGCGTGAGAGCGTGAGAGCGTGAGAGGGAGAGGGTAATAGGGTAATAGGGTAATAGGGGTTAGATAGTTTATTTAGCTCCATCGGAGCGCCATCTCTGTAGCACGAAGTGCGAAAGAGGATTTTGAGCTCCATCGGAGCGATATATTTTCATACAACTTAGATAATCCTTTAGGGTGCCCTTTTAAGTAGGGATTATTTCTTTCTGCGTTTTGGCTACAGGAGCAAATTTCGAAAGTATTTTTTCATAGTAAGCCTCATACTTTGGAAGAATATAACTGATATCAAATCGCTTTGCCTGTGTAAGCGCATTTTGTCTGAAGGTCTGCAGCATTTCAGGATTCTGCAAAAGCAAAAGTGAATTCTGAGCTAATGATTTTACGTCACCTATTTCGGATAAGAAACCGGTCACTCCATTGATATTGACTTCCGGAAGACCACCTGCATTTGAAGAAATGACGGGGACTTCACATGCCATAGCTTCAAGTGCTGCCAAACCGAAACTTTCCTTAGCGGATGGTATAATAAACAGATCCGCTACCGCAAGTATTTCTTCAATGGCATCCTGTTTTCCAAGAAATCGTACATGTTCAAAAAGTCCCATTTCACGACAAAGCCTTTCCATATTTGGCCGCTCCGGTCCATCACCTACCAGAAGCAATTTTGCAGGTATCTCTTTCAGCACAATCGCAAATGTCTGGATTACATCTTCTATCCTTTTGACCTTTCTGAAATTACTCGTGTGTACAAGTATCTTCTCTCCATGAGGGGCGATGGCCATCCTGAAATGCTCTTTATTCGTGCGGCTGAAACGGGAGAAGTCAATGAAATTGTAAATCACCTCAATGTCCTTATGTATTTTCAATTGCGAACATGTTTGTTGCCGCAGATGCTCAGATACTGCAGTGACACCGTCACTTTGATTAATGCTAAAAGCAACGACGGGCGCAAATGAACGATCACTGCCTATGAGTGTGATATCCGTACCGTGGAGAGTGGTGATGACGGGTATATGTATGCCTTCCGAAGCCAGAATTTGTTTGGCCAAATAGGCGACCGTAGCGTGTGGGATGGCATAGTGTACATGTAACAAATCCAGCTTCTCATATTTTACGACGTCCACCAATTTGCTTGTGAGTGTGGTATCATAAGGTGTATAATCAAACAATGGATATTCCTCTGTATTGACTTCATGAAAAAAAACATTATCTCTGAAATGTGTCAGGCGGGCAGGCCGCTTATAAGTAATGAAGTGAACCTGATGTCCTTTCGCCGCAAGGGCCAGTCCTAATTCAGTAGCTACTACACCACTACCTCCATAAGTCGGGTAACAAACTATTCCAATACGCATGAGTTAAAAATATAATGAATATTGATTCCGGCCAATTCCGGTGAGAAAGGGTTGAAAACAAAATAATTATTATTACTGTTGTGAGATATTGCCACTTTGGTAATTTCATTTCAGCATACCATTCAATACGATTTTGGGCATTTATAGTATAAGCGATCTAGCGGAACTGACCGGTGTTAAAACGCATACCCTTAGGGTTTGGGAAAAACGCTATGGTTTGCTCAGACCCCAACGAACGGATACAAACATCAGGTTTTATGAGGACAAAGACCTGAAAATGCTCAAACTGATCCAAAAACTCAATACACACGGTGTCAGAATATCAAGAATAGCTGAAATGACCTCTGAGGACATGGAGAGAGAATGTGAACGGATTTCTCTCTTTCACCAGGATCATGAAGAAAAACTAACCAGGGGGTTGATTTCCATGGACGTCAACCTGATGGATGCTGTGCTCGATGAATCTCTTCGCGAACACGGATTTGAAACAACCCTGACGAGTCTTATTTTACCCTGTCTGGAAAAAATGGAAGTGATGTGGCTTTCCGGAGAGATCGAAGAAGCTCATGAAGCCTGTTTTCACGAACTGATCAAACGAAAGACTATCCGGGAAATAGATACTATGCCTCACAATTGTCTTGGACCAAGGGTGATCATGTTTTTACCTCATGGCAACCAGCAGGAATTGAGCCATTTGTTTATGCATTTCTTTCTTCGCAAACAGGGCTTGTGCGTCACAGATATGGGCACCGATATCAACATTGATTGCGCCTGTTCAGCCCTGAATAAATGTTCCTCTGAATGTGTTTTGGTCGTAAATGCAGATCCCGTTCACTGGCAGTTTGGACCATTTATCAGGCAATTAGCTGATAGGACCAATATCCCGATCATCATATCTGGAAGAGCTGCTGATAATGATTGGGCAAATGAAAATGAAAAAGTAATTCTGATCGATGGCATTGAAGAAACCGTAAGGTTCGCGAGTCATCTTCATGAAAATCTCAAAAACCATATTTCTTAGATCCTTACAATTCCTGTTATGAAACAACTATTTGTTATTGGAATACTATTTCTTGGAATCGCCTTTCATTCATGCAGGCCAAATGCTCAAAATGAAAGCAGTGCAAATAGGATATCCGCTTCAGACAATAAAAGTGAACCGCCGAGTCAATATCAATATCAGATTATTCCAAATCTAAGTACCGTCAAATGGATTGGGTCCAAGCCTACAGGCACGCACAATGGGACAGTACCAGTGGCTGGCGGAGGGATGAATGTCGAGGGAGATAATATCACCTCAGGCAGTATTCAATTGGATATGACACAGCTCAAAGTATTAGATCCCACAGGCGATATGGGCCAAAGTCTTGAGGATCATCTCAGAGGGACTGCACCCGGTAAGGAAGAAGATTTTTTTAATACGGGTAAATATTCAACAGCAACCTACATGATTACCTCCACATCAAAACTTGCAAATGATCAGGAGGCTACACATATGATCAATGGCAATCTTACTATAAAGGATATTACAAAACCGATCAGTTTCAAAGCCAGAATTGAAATGATAGATAAAGGGATGGTAGTATCTGCAGCACCTTTCAGTATCGATCGAACAGATTTTGATATCCGGTTTAAATCCAAAAAGTTTTTTGACAATCTGAAAGATGATTATGTCAATGATGAATTTCAGATCGGATTCTATGTTGTAGCGCATAAAAATGGTAATCAGTAAGCAGTATTCAGTTTTGGAATGTGCTTTAAGTGAAAATATTTACTTAATTCAATTTAAACATTTGAAGCTAACCATTTAACAAATTACTTTATAAGCTTATAAACCAATAAACTTATAAACCCTTTTGAAAATGCCACTGAAGTGCAATGATCGTCTTCGCATCTCCGATTCGTTGTGATTCTATCCACTGCATGGCTTCTGATCTCGGGAGCCAGATGAGTTCAATATCTTCATCTTCATGCTCTGCGCCTCCACCTTCATTCACTTTTGATGATTCGTCTACTTCTGCAAAAAAAAGTTGAACCCGTTCATTAAGGATACCCGGTGATACATAGAAAAAATAAATCTTTTCAAGATTTAATGTTTCGTAGCCAATTTCTTCCACAATTTCGCGACGAGCAGCGGTGTCTGGATCTTCTCCTTCTGCTATGCCGCCGGCCACGATTTCAGTCATCCAGGGATCAATCTTATGCTGCAACAAGGGAATTCTGAACTGACGAACCAGGATATACGCATCTTTCGAAACATGATAGACAAGGACCGCTATAGCGTCTGATTTTTCAAAGCTGTATCTGGTCACTTCAGGTGACATCGTCCTATCGAAATTTTCAAATTGCAAACGAGTCTTCCTGATGTGAAAGAACTTATCAAAAACTGTTTCTTCACTGATGATATTGATTTTCATAGAATTAATTTCACCAAAGATACAATTGACCATCAGGAGGCTATAACCGTATTATATTTTGAAAGTACGGACAGGTCGCGACCTGTCCGTACTTTCAAAATATAATACTATGGAACATCCTTTAAAAATTAATGTTACGTTGCATCAATGGCATTAGGTAGAGAATTTCCGGTCGAGATGGATTCAAAACCCAAACAAGGGTTTATTGAAAGTCTCCGGTCATTAAAATTATTGATTCCGTTTTTCGGGATGATCTGGAAGACCTCTCCGGGGCTTACATTCATCAATATAGTTCTACGGATTGTCAAATCTGCTATTCCGCTGGGTCAGCTCTATGTCGGAAAGGTCATCATCGATGAAGTGATCAGATTGATCAGTGCGCCACAGAAAGATTTCCACAATCTATGGTGGTGGCTGGGAATGGAATTGGGCCTTGCTGCATTTTCTGAAATCTTTAACCGACTGATCAGTCTCTCTGAAGCATTACTGGGCGACCTGTATGCTAATCATTCTTCTATCGAGCTCATGCATAAGGCGTCTTCTCTCGATCTTGGTATGTTCGAAGACAGTGAGTTCTATGACAAACTTGAAAGAGCCCGGCGTCAAACTACAGGAAGGGTAGTATTGATGTCGATGGTGTTGAGCCAGATGCAGGATTTGATCACAATTATTTTTCTCGGAGCAGGACTTGTAGCATTCGAACCGTGGCTTATCCTTATACTCATTGTTGCGGTTGTGCCATCTTTCCTGAGCGAGGCATATTTTTCAAGATCAAGTTATTCGCTTGTGCGTAGCTGGACACCTCAACGCAGGGAATTGGATTATCTCAGATACATAGGGGCCAGTGTGGAAACAGCCAAAGAAATAAAAGTATTTGGGCTGGACAATTTTTTGACTGATCGTTTTGGAAGGATCGCGAGTGAATATTATCTCGTCAATAAAGTCCTGGCCATCAAGCGCACATTGTGGGGGACATTGCTACAGGTCAGTAGTGTGCTTGCTTATTATGGCGCATATGTTCTGATCATTATACGGACAGTTAGCGGAGCGTTGAGTGTGGGGTCCATGACGTTCTTATCAGGTTCATTTAACAGATTGCAAAATCAATTACAAAACCTACTATCAACATTTACGCGCATCACTGAATCCGCGCTATACCTGCAGGATTATTTTGATTTTCTGGCCATCACACCATTGATAAAAGATGAAACTGACGGCGTAGAAGCCCCGGGTATTATTAAGACAGGAATTCAATTTGACGATGTTGGTTTTAAATATCCCGGTACGGAGATTTGGGCCGTGCGACATGTTAGCTTTCTTTTGAAAGCAGGAGAGAAATTAGCATTGGTAGGTGAAAATGGAGCCGGTAAAACAACGCTGGTAAAATTACTTGCCCGGATGTATGATCCAGCGGAAGGTTCTATCCTGATTGATGGTGTGAATATCAAAACGTTTAAAATTGAATCCTACCGTAAAATGATCGGTGTGATTTTTCAGGACTTCGTCAGGTTTAATTTTACAGCAAGTGAAAACGTGGCTATCGGACAGATAGAGGAGGCTCAGAACAATCCGCAGATCGTCAATGCGGCAGAAAAAAGTCTTGCAGATCCTGTGATTCGCAAATTGCCGGAAGGTTATGATCAAATGCTGGGCAAACGTTTTGCAGAAGGAGTAGACCTGTCCGGAGGCGAATGGCAAAAAATAGCATTGGCCCGTGCCTATATGCGTGATGCTCAGATTGTCATACTTGATGAACCTACTGCCGCTCTCGATGCCCGTGCAGAATATGAAGTCTTCAAACGTTTTTCCGAACTCACATCGGGAAAAAGTGCAGTAATCATTTCACATCGCTTCAGCACAGTACGCATGGCTGATCGTATTCTTGTGTTACGTCGCGGTGAAATGATCGAATTGGGAACGCATGAGGAATTGCTTGAAAAAAATGGACTATATGCTGAGCTGTTTCATCTGCAGGCACAGGGGTATCAATAAGTATCAATCAATATTCAACTCCCCATAATTCATCCTGGCGATGACTTCTCCACCTCCTGATCCTCGTGTTCCCTTCAATGTAGCACGAGATTCCCGTTGAGAATCTTCAGTGATTTTCAAACCGGGATGATTGATGTCACAATAATTCGTTTCCGCATCAATTGTATAAGCGGCATCAGGATTAAACTCCATTTCTACACCGGTATATGATGTATTGATATTTATTTTCGAAAATCCATGATGGATTTTTTGAATTTTAAGATCGCCATAGCGCATATCAAAATCACCATTTCCTTCAAATTCTTCAACGACAATTCCTGTATAGCCTGTTTCGGCATCAATACTGCCTGCTCGTTCCAGTACTACATCATCATACTTACCATTGTATTCAAATTGGTCTATGGAGATGGCATGCAGATTACTGTAAGCTGATTCCATATTGAGTTTGTGTAGTGATCCTGTTTTGATGTCCGTATACTTATTATTGAGTGTTACATCATGACCATCTTCCATCTCAAGATCAGAATAAGCCAACGTAATATCGCCATCTTTTATCTGCGAAATGTTGCCTTCACTATAAGACATATCAAGTTTTAAATTGCTGTTGAGATCGCCGAGACGGATATTACCATAGGCCAGTTCGATTTTGACATCCCGATTGGATGACTCGACATAGATGTCACCGTATTTATTGCACAGATCCAGATAGACATCCGCCGGTACAAGCACCTGGTAATTGATTTTCATTTCTGTTTTACCAAAATTGAACCATGAGTTCCATCCGGAATTGGATTCAATCTCAGTCTTTGCCTGTACACGATTGTTCCCTTCTTCAAAATCAACATTGATGCGATCAAGTGTTTCCTGAGCCTTTTTTGTTGAAGAGGCTTCAACTGAAATCGTGACATTGATTTTCACCTGGTTACTTTCGCCGATCGCGATATCAAGATCACCGTATTTATTTTGAAGCACTACATATCCGTCAGGTTGAATATTAAATTCACGGTTGATCTTTTTCTCCACACGTTCACCATCTTTTCCGGCAAAGGCAAAAAGGGGTATAAAGAAAAAAAGCAAACTACATTTTACGGCTATCCTTCTCATTTTTTTTGTATTTATCGACTCGGGTTAATATTTTTTCCATGATTTCCAGCTTCTGTTGCTGATGTCGGATCATCGCGCTGAGTAAAACCTGTGCATCGGCATTTGGATCCTCCATCAGTTGTGATCGCAATTGTTGATACACATCATCCAGTAACTGAAGGTCAGCGGTGACTTCATCCTTTACGGCCAGTGTTTTGATCTTATCCATACTGGACTGTATGCGGGCTTCATAGTACTGTTCCGTTTCCTGGTATTCTTTCCATCCGGCCACATTCGGGCCTCCATTATATTTTGTTCCAAAGATGTATCCGATCGAAATCAATAATAATGCACTCGCCGCGACGGCTGACCATTTCCACAGATGATGTACTCTTGGTTTTTGATAATCAATTTTTTTCCATACACCTGGTGGTGCTTTAAGATCATCGAATTCACTACGATGGTCTCTGATAAAATCTTCTAATGATGGCCTGCTTTTCATGATCTCTTTGATTCGGTTAATATTTCTCTCAGCTTTGCTTTGGCACGGCTGTATTGTGATTTTGATCCCGACTCCTGAATCCCCAGTATGCCCGCTATCTCTCCATGATCATAGCCTTCGATAAGGTAAAGTGTAAGAACCTGTCTATAGCCATCCGGCAATTTCATGATAGCATCTTTCACTCGTTTTACATCATATTCAACATCCGGATCTTCGCTTCTTTCGTCCGTCACCGTTTCACTGAAATGGTCATCTATAGGTTCGAAGATGATTTTTCGACGCTTCAGCTCATTGAGACAATGATTGATGACGATTCGTTTTATCCATGCGCCTAAAGTGGATTCACCCCGGAAAGAATCCAATCTTTTGAATATATCCACAAAGGACTCCTGCAAGGCATCCTCGGCTTCGACTTCCGATCCCAGAATCCGGTAACACACATTGTACATGGCATCGCAATAACGCTTGTACATCGTGTGCTGCGCCGATCTGTTGCCTTTAAGGCATGAGGTGATCAGTGATGACTCAGCTTCTGAATACATCCGGTTTGTCGCGTCTTGATTCGGGTGAAAAGACAATTTGCATCTCCAGAGGTTGCATCTTAAGCGATTTTACATAAGATTTCAGCCAAAAGTGTTTTAAGCAGACTCGTTTTTAGCATGATAATGATTGAATGAATGTATAAGTATTTGGATGCATAAGTTAATGGGTTGGCTCAATATCGGCTGAAGATTATCTTTGCTGACGACACAATTCAACACTCACTCAAGTCATATCCTCCAAAGAAATATGAAATCAATACATTTTACACCCCTCATTTTAGTTGCTGCCATAATGTTTTCAATGGGTTGCAATAGCAAGAAAGCCGATGCCGTAAACGAAGAATCATCAACTGTACCCAAAGTCGAGACAAAGGATTCTGCCTCTTTTGTAAATGCTGCAGGCGCGGATAATGTCATACAGCATTTCATTTGCCCCAACCATTGCAAGGGTAGTGGTGGACCGGCAGAAGGCAAATGTCCTGTCTGTGGCACAGATTATGTACATAATGAGGCATTTCACAAAGGAAATTCGACCCCGGTGCCTGAGCCTGCGATGAAAATAGATCCTGTGACGCATATGGCAGTACCTACACATACAGAAGCACAAAATGCAAATGGAGTCTATCATTTTACCTGCCCTAAAGGTTGTGCCGGTGGCGCCGGTGTTGCCGGCAATTGCGCAAAATGCGGAACGACGCTGGTTCACAATACAGCATTTCATAGCAATTAACTAAATGTCCAGAATATCACTGATTTGAAATTCGTCCCAGGTCAATTCTGATTTATATCAAAATACTAAAAAAAAAAGGCAACATCCTGACCCGGATGTTGCCTTTTATTCATTTATGCATTCCTGCATGTTAAATTTTACTAAACTTCATCGGATACCATTCACCTTCTGACAGAACAGCAAGGAAATAAATACCTGATGTCAATTGGCTGATATCAAGATTCCTTTCGGACTCATTCATCTCATGTATTTTGACTTCTTTTCCTTCAAGGGAGAAAATCCTGATCGATTGGATGTTTCCGTCAAATGAAATATTCAGAATATCATTCGCAGGATTAGGATATACGGTCAATACTTTTTTAGCACCAACAAGATTCAAAGGAGTTGGATTTACTTCATGACCCTGTACTACATGCGTGTCAATAATAGATTCATTCATAGACGCAACATTAAGCCTGGTGATGGTCACCCCATCAATATATACCTGATCTGTATTGTCTCCTGCATCACACTGGATTCGAAATGTACCTGCAGTTGTATGAACGAAATTTGGAACAGTGACAGTCGACACATAAAAAGTATTGTTATTAAAATTAGTGCCACTTACATATCTTCCGATGGTAACCCAATGACCTGAATTATTTTTATACTGCACCCAAAAGTCCTCTCCTGTCTCCATACTCATGGCATAGAAATGAAAAGTTATTTGTAACCCGGAAGCCTTTGAAAGATCGAATGTAGGTGAAGTCATAGATGACAGTGATCCGGAATTGTCCTGAAGCCTAATAGCATAAGATCCTTCCCAGGAATTTCGGCTGCTGACTCTGTCTGCATCTAGTCCGCCATCTATCCAACTATCCCATCCTGTCTCAAAATAACCGGAAAGAAGAATCGTATCAGGTGGAGGTGCACATGGAGAACATGGCCCTCCGCAATCTATACCGGTCTCACCCTGATTTTGTATTCCATCATTGCATGTTGGACATGGCGTACAAGGGCCTCCGCAATCTATACCCGTTTCGCCCTGGTTCTGTATGCCGTCACTACATGTCTGACAGGGTGCACAAGGTCCGCCACAGTCTATACCTGTTTCACCCTGATTTAATATTCCATCATTGCATGTAGGACACGGAGTACAAGGGCCTCCACAATCTACTCCTGTTTCACCCTGATTTTGAATTCCATCACTACATGTAGGCCCTCCCGATCCATTGATCATGAGTGAATAATCTTCAACTTCACCATATGGAAATGTTCCACATGACGGAGGATATGCATTGTATTGCATTGAGACACGCATTCTGGTTGTAAAAGTTGCAGTATTGGCCGGAACAGTAAATGTCACATTTACCGTTGACGTGCCGGATCCCTGCCCAATCTGTTCGCCGACATTTGTCCAGTCATTGTCATTATTATAATCTATCCAAACTCTCCAGTATTCGTTGTACGATGTGGTGCCAAAACCCGGAGTCAGGTCTATTGTATATGTTGTACCGGCGATAAGATTTGTACTGATTGAGGTGAAATTACCATATCCATTATTACTTCCGCTTTGATTATTGATAGTCCCCAAAACAACATTTTTAATGTACTCATGATTAGAGTTCGTTCCGTTGGATGTACAATATGGTGGAATAGGAGGAGGTGGTGGTGGTGATCCGGCAGGTGTAAGGCAATTACCCTCAGCGTTGACAGTATGACGAATGATATTGCCGGGTTGTGGTCCGAATCCGAGGTTTAAATTGATACCGCAGTTTTGCAAATGACAATAACTCATGATCGTGCCTCCTGCATCAGGATTACCCGGAAGAGGACATGATCCTTCTACCGCACCTGCACATCCATCAATCGCTGTATTATTTCCATTCCATACGCAGGCGTGAGTATGATGCGATCCGAGCAGGTGTCCCATTTCATGTGTGATCACCATGACTGACCAACTATAGGTTGGAACATTTAAATATGTCGGTACAATACTGCAAAAACATTTACTCAGATCAGGGTTAGAATTGCAGATACCATTGAACCCTGCGGCAATACCTCCGCTTGCACGGTAAGAAACAAGATCGGATAAATTACCATTGAATGAACCTGTATTGGCCTGGTATGATGATAACATCGCGTTTGATGTAGATCCGGTATACGGACTACTTGTCGTCCATGCAAGGATCTGCTGGATCATCATCGTGATGCCTTCATTAGCATACAGCACAAAACTTTGATTGTAAACAGCTGTAATGAAATTCGTAGCCTGTATTGCACCACCTTTGTCTGTTACGACATCATCATCGATTTCAATGTAGAGGCGTACACAATCGCCTGCATCACGGTTATGGCTTACTTGTTGAAGTTGTTCTTCTGTATAGCTCAATCCATCATCAGCAGTCCCACAAAGGAAATCTGATTTTCGATCGAGATCTTTATCATTGTAAAAAATATAATTGCTTTCCCTGTTTCCCTTGATAGCGCCAAGAACAAAATTTCCTTCGTCGGTTGTAATGATAGCCATTATCTGATCCTGAAAAACGGAAAGAGCAACAAGCGACGAAGGCATTCCGTCAACAATTCCTTTGTAATGAAGACCAGGATTGTATTCAACACGATGATCGGGATCACTACTTGTATTTACAGCAAAGTCTTCTGTAAAAATCTGATTCCGCTCCAGTGTCAACATCAACGTAGATGAATTAGTCACCGGAATGGGAATGTGAACAAAATCATTTTGCCCGTGAAACATTTCCTGAATAGCATCCTGATCAATGTTCAATACAGTTCCTTTCTTAAGGCCCTCAAGATTGTAGGCTCTGGTATGAACATCATTTGACCGAAATGTTAAAATGTCAAATGGAAACGGTTCGTGACCATCAGCTTTCAGGTTTTGGATTTCCCTGGTCACCGATGACTGTGTGATGCCATTTCCATATAGGAATAGCATAAAAATGAGCGTGAGGGAGCGCAGCATTGAGTATCTGGATTAAAGTAAAGTAACAGCAACTGATATTTGCAAAAAGTACATTGCAAATACAACTATAATGTTTTTCGCTTCTATTTACTGGTGGGGGGCCTAAAGCTCATTAGTTCCTTGATGACCCCTTATGAGCATCAAAAATGGCTCATGTTTTCTATCGAACCTAACAATTTGGCGACATTAACATTTAAATCAGTGTTTTATTTTGATTGCGCCATCCTTAATCCTATCAAAACCTCAATTTTATTTGGGCTTCATATCATCAGTAATACGAATATTACGAGATTTCGACATAAATTCCATTTTACCCGGGATGGTGTTCATCTAAAAGAAAAAGGCAACACTTTTTACATGTTGCCTCTTCTCATCGCTATTGCACACGATTACATTTTACTGAATTTTGTTGGGTACCATTCTCCGCCTGATTGTACAGAAAGGAAATAAATACCAGGCGCTAACTGACTGATATCAATCATACGCTTCGTTTCATTTGTATTTCCTATTCTTACTTCCTTGCCTTCAAGCGATATGATTCGGATCGCCTGAATCTCCCCATTGAATAAAATATTCAACTCATCCTGTACAGGATTTGGATAGACAGACAATGTTTTATTTACATCAATTGGATGATCTGCCGATGGAGATGTGGATGGACCATCGACCTCTTCAATCGTCATTCCTGATTCTATCAATGCAGCACCATTTAGTCTTGTGATGATCACTGCATCTATGAAGACCTGATCATTATCATCACTGGCATCACACTGGATGCGGAATGTGCCTGCAGTAGTAGGAACAAAATTCGGAACCGTCACGGTCGTCACATAAAAGATATTGTTGCTGAAGTTTCCTCCGCTGATGAAATTGCCTATCGTCACCCAGGCTCCGGAACCACTCTTGTATTGTAGCCAAAAATCTTCGCCTGTTTCCATGCTAAAAGTTTTGAAGTGGAAATTGATTTGCAATCCTATCGCTGTTGAAAGATTAAACGTAGGTGATGTCATTGATGACTGGGATCCTGAATTATCTCTGAGTAGTATAGAATATTGTCCTTCCCATGAATAGTTTGAAATGACTCTGCTAGCGTCTGTACCTCCATCTATCCAACTATCCCAACCGGTCTCAAAATAACTGGCAAGGAGGATGGTATTCCCACCTGGAGGTGGAGGCGGAGGAGGACATGGCTGGCAAGGGCCGCCACAATCGATTCCGGTTTCACCCTGATTTTGTATACCATCTGAACATGTTGCCCCGGGAGGACATGGCTGACATGGACCCCCGCAGTCAATTCCGGTCTCGCCCTGATTCTGAATCCCATCTGAACATGTTGGAGTCGGTGGAGGCGCAGAACCTATTGTGACAGAATAATCTTCAACCTCTCCATATGTAAATGATCCACAGATAGGAGGATACGCACCATATTGCATAGAGACTCGCATTCTCTTTAGCCCAACTGGAGTTCCTGCAGGAACGGTGAACGTAACATTTATGGCTGAATTTCCTGATCCCTGTGCAACCTGTTCACCCGCATCAGCCCAATCGAGGTCACCATTATAGTCTATCCATACACGCCAGAATTCCGCATAAGAACCGGCTGCAAAACCTGGGGTCAATGTGATTGTATACGTGGTACCTGGATTCAGGTTTGTATTAATTGCTGTGTAATTTCCATAACCCTGGTTATTGCCACTGGTGTTATTGATTGTATTCAAAACCACTTTATTGATATACTCATAAGAAGAGTTTGAACCGTTCGAACTGCAATAAGCCGGTGGTGGCGGCGGTGGTGGTGGGCCACAGGTAGTGAGACAATTATTCGTAGCATTTACTCTGTTCCTGAGGACATTCCCTGGTTGAGGTCCAAATCCCAGGGTGAAATTTATACCTACATTAGTAAGGTGACAATAGCTCATGATGGTACCGCCACCGGAAGGATTTCCAGGCAGAGGACATGATCCTTCCACAGAACCTGCACAGCCGTCAATAGCCGTATTGTTGCCATTCCAGGCGCAGGCATGTGTATGTTTTGATCCGATGACATGACCCATCTCATGAGTGACCACTTCTACATCCCAGCTATATGTTGGAACATTAGAATATACACCGTCGATACTTGCAAAACTTTTTCTCCAGTCAGGATTTGTCTGGCACAAAGCATCTAACACAGCAATTCCTCCACTTGCTTTATACGAAACGAGTTGAGCCACATTGCCATTAAATTCTCCGGTATTATTTTGAAATGAAGTGAGTAAAGCAGATGATGTAGATCCTGTATAGGGACTGGTTGTAGTCCAGGCTATAATCTGACTGATCGTCAATGTCACTTGCTCGTTGGCATATAAAACGAAACTTTGATTGAAAAGTCCCGTAATGTAGTTGGTTGCATTCGTAGCGCCTCCCTTAGCGGTGACAATATCATCATCAATCTCAAGATAAATACGGACACAATCGCTCACATCACGACTTTGTGCATGCGTTTGGAGATCTTCCTGTGTGTAAGCAGGTCCTTCGTCTGATGTTTCACAATTGAAGGTTGACTTCCCTTCCAGATCCGCATCGTTATAAAAAATGTGCATGTTATCTCTGTCATTCTCGATTCGGCCCAGCACATAATTACCTTTGTCTGTACTGATCAATCCCATGATCTCATCATTAAACACAGAAACCGCTACTACTGAATTCGGGTCTCCTTCTATAGTGCCTCTGTAATAAAGACCCGGCGTATAATCAATCGGTACGCTTAGATTATTACTTGTGTATAAAGCAAAATCAGATGTAAAAATATCATGTCTGTAAAGGTTCAATTTCATCACTGCCCGATCGGAAACGGGAATGGAAAGCTGGATGTAATCGTTTTGACTGCTGATGAGTTCATGAATCATTTCCTGATCGATACTCATCACAGTGCCTTTGGTGAGACCGGAAATATTTAATGAACGTTCATGTAAATCGCTGGATTGATATTTGAGCAAAGACACTTCTTTAAACTGATGTCCCTGAGCTTTTAATTTGTTGATCTCCGTAGAAATTCCTTTCTGTCCAAATGAAAAGCCCCATATGCATAGGGCTAACAGAGTCACTGTCAAACGCATCATAGTTTTAGTTTTTTAAAATCAATAAAATGGATAATAAAATCTCTCCTGAATTCCTTCCCATGGAATTCCGTTCAATACAAATTCAAAAAAGAGAAAAGACGCGTAATAACGCCTATGCATTAACCTGGGGGGGAGCAAACGGAAAAGCAACGAGTATTAAATGGAGGTCGAGATAATTCGCTTACTGCTTTTCCTAACTACAATAATTATACTAAAGTGCGGAATTACATAACATTTTAAGTTAATTGCATAAAAATCAGGGTTTCTACCTAGTCATTTGAAATGAGCCAGGATAGAAACCCCTATGTTTTAAAAAGACCTTAAGACTGGTCTGATTTTTATTGGTTTTTGGCCTGGTTTAGCTTTTTCTCAACCCCATCTACGATACCTTTCTGATTGTCGATTTCTTTCTGAGCCAGTTCCTGGTCTTTTTTATTTTTTTCAATATCGGCTTCTGCCTGGGCTATCCGCTTTTTAGAGTCTTCGATCACTTTATTGAGATTTTCCTTCTCACGTTGAAGCTTGGTCAAATTGTTCTGAAATTTTGCAAGGGCCTTTTGCTGATCTTCGAGATCATTGGTGATCAGATCTATTTTGACCTTGTAGGAAAAATCCTTAAGAAATTTGACACTGGCTACATATGCGGTAGGATTACCTGCAGAACTGACAAACCCGGTATCCATATTGATCCAGACAATAGCTTTGACGCCATCGCCTGATTCTTCATTAAGGTTGAAGATTTTTAATTTGTTGATGCCTCCGATATCCAAAAGCTGTGCATCAGCCACGACAGTCTCTTTAGATTGTTTCACTTTAGCGACTTTACCATAAGGCTTCATATATTCCTTCCATTCAGCATCAGCAAATTTGACAGTGGCGCCCGGAAGCATGATCGTCAGCGCAGGGTTCGACCCCAGACTCATGACCCTGGTATCCTCCAGCACCTGGGATTTACCGGATAATGGTATCAATAATGAAATCAGGAGGAGAATAAAGAAGTTTTTCATATGTAAGTGGATTTAATGATCATGAGGAGCCTTTAGGCGCCCAAAAAGTATGCAACTATTACAATCTTTCAAAACGTATGGTTTCAAAATACTCTGAATTTTGAAATCTTTAAGAAAAGATTTTGGGAAATTAACCTGGCAGATATAATCTACCTGTCGGCACGAGCCATAAAATATTATGTCTTAGGTTTCACGATGGTAAAAACGCGCGAGATGTTGAATCCAAGGTGGATATCTCCTTTTCCCCAATCCCCGACTGTCTCTGCAATAAAACCTCTTTCTATCATAGAGGTGCTGTTGGTAAAATGAAGCTGGAATACATGTCCTCCGGTTTCGATATCAAATCCCAGCGAAAGTGAGTTGTGAACACCCGCAGCCACCTGATCAGGAAGGAGGTAGATATATTCAGCATTCAGCGAAAGACGCTTGTTCAGTTTGATCCGGCCCGCAAATCCACAGGCGAGGACATCATTTTTTTCAGAAGCTGTTTCAACCAGATTTCTGTGCACTAATGTCGGTGAGATCTGGAGGCTGAATCCATTGCTGAATTTTCGTCCTATGATCAATTGGGCTACATGGTACATCCTGGAAGAGAAGAGATTGTTCCGCTCCGGATGAGCCCAGTGCAATGTCTCAATACAGGTGGTCCCCAGTACAGCGATCGTGATTGGCATAGTGCGAAGACCGGTACTTTGTCTTAGGATTTTGTACTTAATAAATCCATCGTAGGATTTTTCATAACTGCTTCTGCCTACTCCAATCGAAAGTCTGTCTGTTATTCCATAATCAGCTCCTATACGGATGGTGGCCTGATCCAACCCAAAGAGCTGGTAAAGACCTTCGCTTAAAAATCCAAACCGGTGGGAAATTTTTATATCTAACACGCCTGCAGCTGTATTCTCAAGGGAATGCAGATTGATGACATGATCTGTTTTAAAACTGGCCGCTGCATACTCGGTAGTCTCCTCTCTCCCAAGTAATGAAAGCAAATCCTGCTCTTTTTGAGCAATTACCTGCCCATCCGCAGCAGCCATTATTGTAATGATAAAAACTATGTATCGAAGGTTTACCATTTTATTTCATCGGTAACAAGTCAACTTTGACATCAACTTTGACATTTTTTGAAATATTATCTTTTACCACTTTTGGTATCTGAATATTAAAGTCAGCTATGGCAATATCAAATGATGAAGTTGCCGACACCCCTCCACTTTTCATTATTATTGACGCCGGGCATTTAAATGGCTTTGTGACGCCATGCATGGTGAGCTGTCCTTCAACATTGACCTGGAAAACATGATCATTCATCAGATGAATAGTGGACCAGTCTGCAATGCTGCCTTTATAAACGGCCTTTGGATAATCATCGCTTTCCATATAGTTTTCATTGAAATGTTCCTGCATCAATGCTTTCTGAAATGTAAAGCCCTTGATCAGAACAGAAAATTCAAATCGGCCGCTGGCGGCATCAAATATGACATACCCATTATTATTATCGGCCTCGATTTTTTCAACAGGTGCTTCGGATACGATATGAACGCGCCCGGTCTTTGAAAAATATTTTTGCCCGAAAGAGAAGCCTGTGAATCCTCCAATAAATAATATGATTAAAAAAAAATGTTTTTTCATTCTTTATTTAATTATCAGGTGCTCCTTCCGAGACCCACTTTTCAATCTTTAGTATATCACATTCAGGAAGCGAAGGTCGATCCTTGGGCATAGGTGTTACCTCACCGGTATGCCTGATCGCTTTGATCAGTTGACCATCATTGACCTTTATACTTAAGAACGCATATCCTTCCAGAGGGATCAGGCTTATGCCCACATTGGCATTGCTATGACATTCGTAACAATTTTGCTGAAGGATAGGCAACACCGTTCCGCTATAGGTTACATTCAGTGTATCGCAGGTAACCGGCGGATAGAGCTCTTCTTCTACGTTATAAGCGCATGAGAGAACAGATGCTACTACCAGAAAACAAAAACTTATACCTAAATATTTTTGCATATGTCTGATTAAAAGAGGCCCTCTTCAGCTTCCAGAGGGACAGTAATGAGTAAATCTATAAAGGCAAATGAAATGAAGCAGCTTAATCTTGCCCAATGGGAATGCAAGGTATCCGAAACGGATAAAAGAAGACCCGATAATTTTCCTATTCCACACCTTCCAGCCACTTTTTAAAAAGAGGAGATTTTTCAGTGCTGACGATCACCTCTTCATGGGCTACAGGCAGCAAATCTATACGAACCCTTGCCTTGGAATGTGCATGCATTTGCTGAATGGCATCAATATGGATGATATACTGGCGATTGATCCTGAAAAATTTAGCGCTGTCAATGATTTCCTCAAGATTTTCGAGCGTGTAATCGACCGGGTATTTACGCCCCTCCCGGGTCATCATAAACGTAATCTTATCAGAGGTATAGAAATATGCTATGTCCGACTGGTGAACCAGACGCAAACTTTGTCCCATGCGTATCAGAAAGCGCTTTTCATTTCCTTGTTTGGACAACAGCCTGTTGACGATCTCTTTATAATCGTTGTTTCTTTCTTTGTTCTGTTTAAATCTGTCCAATGCCAGTTCAAGCTCTTCCTGTTTGATCGGCTTGAGCAGATAGTAAACTGCATTGAGCTTAAAGGCTTCTATAGCATACTGGTCATAGGCTGTAGAAAAAATGACGCCAATTCCATCAAACGAATGATGCTTGAAGATTTCCAAACCGGAACCATCCGCCAGATGTATATCCATAAAAACCAAATCCGGAGGCGTATGCTGATCAAGGAAATTTAATGTGGACTCGACACCATCCGTGATGCCTATGATTTCAGCATCAGGATCGACTTTTTTTAACATATTCGATAACCTTGTGGCTGCAGGTTTTTCATCTTCTACAATCAAAATATTCATGATCAGGTATTCAGGTGGATAATTGGGATTTTGACGGTAAATGTATTGCCGTCATTCAGTATTTCAATCTTCGCGGAAGTAAGATATTGATATCTCGTCACCAAACTACTCAATCCAAAACCCGTAGAGTCAGTCATAGCCTGGATTTTAGGCCGCACAGGGTTTGAAACCACAACCCACTTATCATCAATAGAAATCGTAATGATAAGTGGCTTTTCATTTGAAACTTTATTATGCTTGATAGCATTTTCGACCAGGAGCTGAATACCCAGCGGTGCTATATACCCTTCCAGATTATTGATCTCTTCAACGATGCTGATATTGTTTCCATATCGCTTCTCCAGTATGTACGCATAATTACGCATGATGACGACCTCTTCTTCAAGCGTGATCAGCTCAGCCTCCCGATGCATCAATACCCCCCTGAAAAATCCTGATAACTGATCCACATAAGCAACAGCACTTTTCTGATCCTCTTCGATAATATTGGATAATGTATTAAAACTATTGAATAGAAAATGTGGATTTACCTGTGCCTGAATCGCCAGCAACTGAAGCGTTGTTTTTTCTTTTTCCAGTTGATGAAGCTTATTGATATGCTGTATACGCAACCGAAGTAATAACCAGGTCGCAACTGAAATTAAAATGATACATCCTGATATAAACCACCATGTAAAATAAAAAGGAGGCATGACAATAATCTGTCGTTGTAATGGCAGAGTCTTTGAAAAATCATCATTGAATGAACCCGCAACCATAAAAGTGTATGTGCCAGGAGATAATTTAGAGTAAACAGCTCTCCCTTCATGCGTGTAAATCCAATCCTGATCATGGCCCTTCAACATATACCGGTATTGAACCCGAGAGGGATCAGGATACCATAGCCCTGTAAATCGTAAATCCAGAAAATTACTGTCAGGATTGAGCCGTATCAATTCATTCGGATGCAGAACACCGGGTGAAATATCCACCAAATGCATGTGTACATATCGCGCAGTATCCGTAGGTGATGGAACGTAGTGCAGTATATTATCTGTATCAGCTATCCATACAGAACCATCCTTGTCTTTGCAGACAGCGTTAAGATTTGGAGAAAATGAAGATAACCCTGTCGAAGAACTAAAAGAAAAAACACCGAAATCAGGATTTTTAATTTGAATGGCGCCTTCGCGGACCATTACAATTTCACCCTTTGCGGTTGTGATCAGGCTGTTCAACGAACCATGAGCTGATGATAAATGAGCCAGTACATTGCCATTAAGATCTAAATTCAAAATATTTCCTTTAGTAGTTGATAACCAAAGATTATTTTTTTCATCCGTGGTGATGCTATAAATAGTCCGCAGATCAAAGGTATCCTCTCCAGGCAGCGCTATAGGTCGGTTGAATGAATACAACTGATTTTGTTCAAGATAGTATAATCCCTTACCATCTGTACCAAACCAAACTTTATCATCATCTCCCGCATATACATCATACACATAACCCGTTGGAAATTTAAATTTCTCCTGGAAAACTGTTACTGTCAAATTGTCTCTGAACGGATCAGTTACCCAATCTATTTCTGTAATACCCCCCAAGGTAGCAAGCCATAATTTATGACCTTTGCCATCAATATTAAGAATGCTGTTATTGGAAATATTATCCTGTTCAGTCAGATGTCTCTTGCGTCCATCAGAAGGATCGTAAACATAAAGACCCTGGCCAAATGTACCAATCCAAAGTATCCCTGCGGGATCTGCATATATTGATAAAATATTAAGTTGTTCCTTCTGCAAAAGCTGTATCATCTCACTACCATCCTGGTTCATGCTATACAACCCGCTCTCACACCCCAACCAAAGTCTGCCTGCCAAAGAAGTAATGGATTGAATACCGGTGATATCCGGAATGCGATGATCCAATTGCGTATTTGCCATATACAATTTATTCCCCGAGGCAATCCAGAGATTCCCAGTTCTGTCGAAGAGGATGACATCAAGTCTTTTTGTTATCTCCGGAGGTAGCTGAATCTTATGTCCCGCTTCTGAAAATGAATACTTCCCAATATTCTTTTCTGTAGAGATCCAGATATCATCCGAATGGCCTTTTACCAGACTGACAACGCCTTCATCTCCGGGCTCAAGAGCCATCACTGTGATGATACTATCTTTTGCAGCAACATAGCGACCCAGCCCATGATCATATAATCCAATCCACACATCACCATTTTTTTCGGCAAGAAGCTTTGTTACAATCTCATCAGGCAGCCCCTGCTCGCGTCCCAGATGCTGAAGATTTTCTTCCGGCTGCTGCTGATAGATCCAGATTCCTCTGTCAGTAGCTAACCATATACGGCCATGATGATCAAGGATAGCATCATACACATCATCTGTCTGCAGTAGTGAAGTGTAGGTCAGGCGAATAACTTGATTGTCCCTGATGCGCCATATGCCCTTTCCATATGTTGCGATATAGACATCTCCTGCAGGATCAAATAGAATTTTTGAAATAGAAACGTCTTTTAAAGAATCTGTCGAAATGACTCTGTTGTCACTTAATGAAGATATAACCTGTATATAGCCGTCATCAAATCCTGTCCATATTTCTCCGTCTGATCGCTCAGCGATGGCTGTGACCTCATGAATTGCACCATCAGGCCTGTTAATCTTCCAGTAATTCCTTCCGTCAAATGAATAAAGACCCTGATCAGTTCCTACCCATACCATCTGATCCTTTCCCTGGAATAATAAACCAATCTTCTGAATATCTCCGTCAAAGTCAAGAGGCATCTGCCTGAAATAAAATTCCTGGCCAATGACCGGACAAGCCATTAAAAAAATGAACGCGTTGAAAATCCATTTCATGGTTTGGGGGTAAGAGAAAGACTGGCTCTGATCGTAACAGCAATCTCCTGCGCTATTTTTTGATTTACAATTTTAGGCACCTCGATCTGATGATCCATCAATGGAACCATAAATTGTGCTTTGGCTGTGATGACTGTTCCCGTAGAGATAAGTTCGACTTTGATAATTCGCTCTTTTGTACGGCCATGGATTTTTAATTGGCCTTTTGCTCTGACATTATAGGTACCAGGTATTGAAAAATCTACGAACTCAATAATTTTTCCGGTGAAGCTTGCCTGAGGATATTTGGAAGCTTCGAGATAGTTTTCATAAAAATGCTGTCGTTGCAGACCGTTATTGAATCCATTAAAGGAAAGTATCGGGACAAGGAAAGCAAAAGATAAATCATCATTTCCAATGGCTCCTTCCAATTTTGAAGATGAAGCAATAATTGTTTCGAGCGGGGCTTCAGATTTGAAAGTGATGCGCCCTTCAGTTGTTTTGTAAATTTGTTCTTGCCCACTGCAAAACACAGTAAAAAAGAAAAAAGGAATAAGTATGACGATTTGTTTTTTCAAATTTAGATCATTGATTAGTTTTCCAAAATCCATTCTTCTTCCTTTCGGTACACGACTCCTTTAAAATGCGCCACCAATTCCTCTCCCCTCAGGACTTTAACATGATAGACAGCAATCTTTTTACCAAATGAAGTTTCTTCTGCTTCAGCCCTCAGGATATCACCTGGGTAAACGGGTTTAAGATGATTGATAGACGTTTCAATGGATACAGCCTTTTTCCCACGCGAGTTAGAAGCGAAAGCAAATGCACTATCGGCCAATGAAAAGGTAATGCCCCCATGTGCTATACCAAATCCATTCACCATCTCAGGTCGTACTACCATCTGAAGTAAAGAATAACCCGGTTTTTCTTCAATTCGTTCGATGCCCAACCATTGGCTAAAGGCATCTGCACTGTACATCTTTTCTATTATCGGGTTCATGCGTAAAAGGTCTGTTTAGATGCAGCCATTTTCCTTAATAGAACGCTGCATCTGTAACGTTCTTCATGATAAACGTCAAATAAAGTGTCCATTTGTCTGACACAATTATCGATCCCCATTTGATCAGCCCATTTTAAAAGGCCTAAGGGGTAATTTACACCAAGGGTCATCGCCAGATCTATGTCTTCTTTGGTGGCAATTCCGTAATGTAAGGCTTCTGACGCTTCGTTGATGAGCATGATGATGATCCGATCCGCAATTTCTTTCTTATCTATCTTCGATTCTGCTATTGGCACCGTGATCTCAGAATTATAATTGTAAAAGCCTCTCCCCGATTTTCGTCCAAGCCAACCTGCGCGCACAAGATTAGCCTGCATGACAGAGGGTTTATATCTCGAATCAAAATACATAGCCGCCCAAACCGTCCTGGTGACAGACTCATTGATATCATTGCCTATAAAATCCATCAATTCAAACGGGCCCATTTTGAATCCTCCGACTTCACGCATGCATTGATCTATAAACGATGGTTCTGCGATTTGTTCTTCAGCTATCCGTAGTGCTTCTCCATAAAACGGCCGTGCTATCCGATTGACAATAAACCCCGGCGTATCTTTTGCTTTGACGATGATTTTATCCCATGAAGTAATAAGTCCTATGGCAGATTGTACTACCTCTTCAGATGTCTGCAAGGCAGGAATGATCTCAACCAATTTCATAAGCACCGGCGGATTGAAAAAATGGATTCCGATGAAACGATCCGGTTTCTTCAATACTTTCGCCAGACCTGTAACAGAAAGAGATGATGTATTCGTAGCTATGATGGCATCATCACCAACGATAGACTCTACCTGTTCGAATATTTTTCTTTTTTCGTCCACATCCTCAATGATGGCTTCGATGACAAGGTCGCACCCGGTGATGCTTTCCATTTTATCAACAAAATATATCCGACCGAATATGGCTTTGGATTCCTGATCAGTAAATTTATTTTTTGCTGCTAATCTGTTTAATGATGAAAGGATTGCATCTCTTGATTTTTCGATTGCATTTGGATAAGCATCAAAGATCATGACCTCATGTCCGGCCATCGCTGCGACTTGTCCAATGCCGGAACCCATCGCACCAGCTCCGATCACGGCTATGCGTTTCATTTGCCTTTGAAGATTGCTTTACGCTTTTCCAAAAATGCCTTTACACCTTCTGCATAATCTTCTGTTTGACCCGCAGTGGTTTGAAGTTCTTCTTCGATGTCAAGTTGCTGATCAAGCGTACTTGAAAGGCTCATATTCAGCGCCATTTTTGTTAATGCTAATCCTCTGGTAGGCATATTCGCAAGGCGTAGAGCAAGAGCACGAACATATTCATCCCAGTCTTCATCAGGTATAGCTTTATAGATCATGCCCATCAATTCGGCATCTGATGCAGACACTTTTTCACCAAGCATCATCAATGCACTTGCTCTTTGAAATCCAATCAACCTTGGAAGATGATATGTACCTCCACTATCCGGAATGAGGCCGATATGACTAAAGGCCTGCAGAAAATATGCTGATGTTTTAGCTACTACGATGTCACATGCTAAGGCAATGTTGGCACCCGCGCCTGCAGCAGCGCCATTGACTGCAGCGATGACGGGCATTTCAAGATTTCGTATCCGTTTGATGATCGGATTGTAATGATCAGCTACGATGCGCTGCATTTCCGGTCCTTCGGGATCGGTCACTTCATTGAGATCCTGTCCTGCACTGAATGCTTTTCCCTCACCTGTGATCACAAGACATCGTGTCCCATCTAAGGCAACGGCATCAAGCTTCTTCTGAAAATCAAAAGCCATTTCCTGCACGAAACTATTGTATCGCTGAGGACGATTCAATTTGAGGGTAGTCACATCACCGTCGCGAGTCAAAATGATCATTTCATTTGTATCTGCCATAAATAGCTTTGCCCTGATTTATCCATAACTATCGATATGTTGCAGGAGAAAACTCCTGCAACGGCGAACCACCTTAAAATCTGCGGGAGAAAACTCCAGCAACGGCGATCTGCCTCATGCCTTTGTTGGAGTTTTCTCCAACAAACCATTTCTCCAACAAACCTGAAAGTACGAAGATAACAACCCTCTTCCGATGCAATCCTTATACATCGACAGCCCTTTGCGCCTTTGCGTCTTTGCGAGACAAAAATACTTTCCGGGTTTTCAATCCTTATACATCGACAACCCTTTGCGCCTTTGCGTCTTTGCGAGACAAAAATACTTTCCAGGATTTCAATCCATATACAATGCCAACCCTTTGCGGCTTTGCGCCTTTGCGAGAAAATTATTTCTACTCACTGCTCAATCCATATACAACGCCAATCCCTTCAGATAATGCCCCTCAGGATGAAAAATACTGACCGGATGATCAGGACCCTGACTTAATTCGTGTGAAACCCTGGCGAGACGACCTGATTCAATCGCTGCTGCCACAATCGTATTGTGAAACATTTCTTTGTCTACTACCTGCGAACATGAAAATGTAAAAAGCATGCCTCCCTTTTTTACTCTGGCCATCGCCAATATGTTGAGCCGCTTGTAGGCCTGAATCGCATTATGACGTTTGCTGAGATTTTTTGCAAATGCCGGAGGATCTACAATGACGATATCATAAAGTGTTTCATGCGTAGTTAGATAAGTCATTACATTATCCTTTACACTAGAATGTGCGCCCTTAAATTTATTGATGGTAAGATTTTTATCAAGAATGCTCAATGCACTCACAGATGTATCTACTGATGTCACTTCAGTAGCTCCTCCATCTAATGCATAGAGCGAAAAACCACCGGTATAACAAAAGCAATTCAATACTGATTTTTCATTGCTATAGCGTCTTACCAATTCACGGTTTTCATGTTGATCCAGAAAGAAACCAGTTTTTTGTCCGGCTACCACATCAATGTGAAAACGAATTCCACCTTCATGCACGATGAGTTCAGCGGAAGTTTCACCAATCAACCATTCATCAATTGTCTCCTTTGCATATTCTGCGGGTAATGCATCATGACTCTTGGAATAAACAGATTTTATTTTTAGCATCTCCATTTTAGTCAATGCTTCCGCAATTTCAGTACGGGCTTTGTGCATGCCTATAGAATGAGCCTGCAGTACCGCGACTTCCCCATATACATCAATGATCAAACCTGGTAACTGATCACCTTCTCCATGTACAAGCCTGAATGCTTCTGTATGTCCGGGCTTGTACAAACCCAATCTCATTCTATATTGAGCAGCTTCATGCAGACGTATTTGCCAAAAAGCGACATCAATATCTTCTTCCTTAAAAGTGATGATCCTGACCGCTAGACTACTATCCTGATAATGCCCCACGCCGATCACATCACCTCTCGAATCATGAATCGTGACCGTAGATCCATCCTCAAGACCATCAGTGGCAGAGTGAATAGCCCTTGAGAAAATCCAGGGGTGACGACGTAATACTGATTCTTCTCTTCCTTTGTGAAGTTTTATTCCGGGGATATCCATGTGACGCAAAGATATTTAAATGGTGGTGGGTTGAAGGTTGTTGGAAAATGGATCAGTAAGAGGGTATTAGTTTCATGTAAACCAAGAACTTAAAACTTTTGTCTCGTCCAATCGCTAGTAACCTTCAACAAAAAATCCATTTTCAAAAACATTTGAAATACTCAAACGGCTCCAGACATGTCTCACACTTGTACGACGCTTTACATGGCGTAGATCCATAAAGACTGATCAAAGACGTATGTGTTGATCCGCACTGAGGACATTGTTTCGGTTTCCCTTCATCATGAAGTGTCGGGCTGCCATTAGGTGGTGCGATGCCATAAGCCAGAAGCTTTTCTTTTCCAACTTCACTGATCCAGTCTGTGGACCATGGTGGAGATATTCCCATTGATATTTTTACATCCGTGATGCCTGCATCTTCCAATGCAGTTTTTACGATCACAGGTATAACATCAATAGCCGGACAACCGGAATATGTCGTCGCCAGCATGACATGCCAGTGATCTTCTTCAGGAAAAATATCAACCAACATCCCCAGATCAACGATCGATATCCCAGGCAATTCAGGATCAGACACTTCATAAAGAATACTGGCAATTTCTATTCTCTTCAATATTTTGTCTCTTTCTTCCTGCGTAGAAGAAATGGTTGTGATCGATACCTGAGGATTGCGCTTTATCAATTGATCCTGATTGTTAATTTGATTGATGCCATTCTAAATCTTCGCCTTAGCCTTAGCCTTAGCCTTTTCTCCTCTTCTTTACCACTGCATCTCGGGATATGTGCGCTGCATGAACTGAAGTTCCGCCAGGATATAGCCCATGTGTTCTGTATGACGGCCTTCTTTGCCGCCTGTCTGCATTACTTCTGTTTTTGGCTGCACCAGACCAGCCTGATTTAATATCGTTGAAACCTTTTCCATCCAGATGGACTGAATAGCATTAAGATCCAGGCTATAGCCTTCCTTAAGCAATTCAATTTCATAAGATGCTGGCTGAAACATTTCCCCTGTATTTCGCCAAAGCTCATCAAGGGCTTCCTGCATGATCCGGTGACTTTCTTCTGTACCATCACCCAGTCTGATCACCCATTCACTGCTGTATCTGTAGTGGTATTTTATCTCTTTCAGTGTTTTTACGGCTATAGCATTCAATTGTGGATCATCATGATGAGTAAGCTTCTCATATTGACAAAGATTGAACGCATCATAGAGAAACTGCCTGACTATAGTTGCTCCGAAATTTTTATTCGGTTGTTCGACGAGCAGAAGATTCAAATATTCATGCTCAAGACGGAGCATGGCCAGAGTATCTTCAGTCGATTTACCGCCTACCAAAGAGGCAGCGTATTGATAAAGCAGCCTTGCCTGACCTATGAGGTCAAGAGAAATATTGGTCAGTGCAATGTCCTGCTCGAGTACCGGTCCGTGACCGCACCATTCCCCCAGCCTCTGTCCGAGAATTAACGGGCAGTCCGCGAGGTGCAACAGGTATTTGATTTTGGCATTCATGTTTCCTGATTATTTGTCAAAATTACCGATTCGGTGATGAATAACATCCAAAACCAAAGGATCGCACGTAATACTTCTTTAATGTGTTCATTTTCAGCACCTAAACTATATAAGTTCTTTTTTTATCTTTTGTTTGATCAAAAATTTAATGGCAACAAGATCTTTCATAATTTTTTATTCAAATAGCTGTAAATAAAAAGTTTATATATATATTTGTTCTATCATATGATGAAATAATAATTATGTTTTTAATGTTGTCAAATGGATTGCAAGAAGTTAACTTTGACCTTTCGTTTTGAAAACCGGGATCTCATGAAATATCACCTCTATTTTTGGTCATTGGCCATTACACTATTGTTCGTATCGTGTTCGGATACTCAAGAACTATATGAGGTATTGCCTGTTACGCAGGCCCCTTCCCTGGAAACCGCTAAAATTGTTACTGACTGGAGTGACCTCTACCTAAAGATTGAAAAAGATCTTCAGGGCTTCAGGCCTGCTCCTACGTGCAGGGCTTTGGCTTATATCCATATGGGTGCATTTGAAACAGCAGTGCCCGGAATGGAGCATTACAAATCTTTAAGCTCTGTCATCGACGGTTTTCAACCTCCCGTTCTAAAATATGAAACCAATAAAATCAACTGGCCTATAGCACTCAATGCCTATTATGCACGTGCTCATCGTTTCTTCTTATTCAGCTCTAATCCAGCCCAGGTCGGGCTAATCAATCAATTGGAAACCATCGAGCTTGCAGATTTGAGCCAGGGAGTTGCAGAAGGAATTGTAGAAACTTCTATTCTTTGGGGACAGTCAGTGGCAAATGCGATCATTGCCTATTCGGAAACAGATCGCGAAGGCGCTACACAGATTCATGATCCTAATCCGGCAAGTTATTTTCCACCTGCGGGAACAGGTTTATGGGAACCAACATCTCCTGATTATACCTCAGCTGCTTTTCCATATTGGGGCCGCGTACGTGCATTCGCCGCTAAGAATAGTGATCTTATAAGCTTACCTCCAGTTTATAAGTATAGTACAGATCCAACTAGTAAATATTACCTCGACAATCTTGAAGTAGCCAATAGAGTAAAGAACATTACTGAAGAGGATCATTGGATAGCAGAATTCTGGAGTGATGATCTCACGGGCATGACCTTCAGTCCACCTGCACGGTTTTTTGCTATTGCCAATCAATTGATTCCACGTGTGCATATGAATCTTGAAGAAGCACTGCACATGTATTGCGTTCTCGGTATCGCGACCAATGATGCAGCTGTCGCTTGCTGGAAATCAAAATACATCTACAATACAGAAAGGCCTGAAACTTATATCCGAAAATACATTGACCCTGACTTCGCACCTATTTTGGGTGAAGCTATTGGACGTCCGGGTCTCACGCCTTCTTTCCCAGGCTATCCATCAGGCCACAGCACTTTTGCCGGCGTAGGTGAAAGAATACTTGACCACTTTTTCGGAGACAATTTTGAATTTACTGATCTGTGCCATTTTGGCCGTACTGAATTCAGAGGATATCCAAGGACATTCACCTCCTGGAAAGATTTAGCTGAAGAAGACGCTTATTCAAGAATTCCCCTTGGTGTTCATATCCGAATGGATTGTTCTGAAGGCCTTCGTTTAGGTAATGTGGTGGCCGTGAGTGCGCTAGGGTTGGATCTGCAGAAATAATTCTGCCCCTAAATCCCCTAAAGGGGACTTTCGCTTACTTAAGCCTATTTGTTAAATATACACGCCATTATTAGAGGTTTCCCAACAACAGAATTTTGAATCAACTCCCCCTTTCAGGTGGCAGGGGGTAAAACGAGCAACTTTCACAATTCCCTTTTCGTTTAAGTCATACATTTGAACCCAATGACTTTAAAGTTTCTTCTTCCATTTCTGTTCATCTCTTTTGGCCTGACAGTCTTCGGGCAAAATCCAAAGCTCGCAGACCAGTATTACCTGGAAGGCGAGTTTCAGAAAGCTGGTGACATCTACCTCAAGCTCCACGAGACTGCAAAAAAGAACAACAACTACAGCTACTTCAATAAATACATTGAATGCATACTTGCACTTCGTGATTATGCCACTGCGGAAAAAGCGATCAAGGATCAGATGAAGGAGACTCCGGATGATTTCAGCATGATGGTCACATTGGGTAATGTACAGGAACGAAAAGGAGATTTTGAAAGTGCCCAGGCATCGTATCGCATGGCCATCGATAAATTACCACCGCGGATGGATGCGATCACGCGATTAGGTAATGCTTTCATCGAACAGGCCAAATATGATGAAGCTATTGAAGCGTACGAAAAAGGTGAACATCTGCTCAATAAAAAAGGAATTTTTTCTTATCAACTTGCTGACCTCTACCGCAGGAATAGTGATATGCCAAAAATGATAGAGCAATATCTGTATTCCCTACAGGATGCACCTGAACGTTTAGCAAGTATACAGACACTCATGCAGCGTTCATTGCAGCAAAGTGATTATCCTGAATTACTGTCACAGCTTTATGCATTCATTCAGGAATATCCGGAGTCAGGTCAATTTGAAGAAATGCTTGCATGGACATTTATGCAGCAAAAGGATTACAGTAAAGCGATGCGGCAAGCCAAAGCATTGGATCGCAGAATGGGTGAAAATGGAATGCGTGTATATCGGTTAGCCCAGATTGCAGCTAATGATAAAGATTACAATACAGCTATTGATGGATTTGATTACATTTTCTCTACACAGGGAATTGGTTCTCCGTATTACATGGAAGCGAAACGGGCATCACTGGCTACAAAGCGCAGGCAGATTACTGATCAATACAATTATACTGTCGATCAATTGCGCGGGCTTGAAAAGGAATACAATTCTTTTCTCTCGGTTCAGGGTGTGAATGCAGCTACGGCTTTGATTGTATCCGAGCTAGCGATGTTGGAAGGTTTGTATATCAATGATCTTCCAAAAGCGATTTCCCTTCTTGATCAAATCGTAGATCTTCCGGGTATAAATAATTATGTGCAGGCAAATGCGAAACTTGACCTCGGAGATTACTACCTCATGTCCGGTGAAGTGTGGGAAGCCACATTACTTTATTCCCAGGTAGACAAAGCATTTGTCGAAGACCTGATCGGACAAGATGCAAGGTTTAGGAATGCAAAATTGTCATATTACAATGGTGATTTTGAATGGGCACAATCGCAGTTTGATATTTTGAAAACATCTACTTCAAAGCTTATTGCCAATGATGCACTTGATATGAGCATTTTCATCATGGACAACATGGGGCTTGACAGTAATACTGATGCTTTAAGTTCATTCGCAAAAGCGGAGCTCCTTATTTTCCAGAATAAGCTTGATCCGGCAATTGATTCACTCAGAGCGCTGTCAAAAAAATATCCCGAACATGGCCTTAATGATGACATTCTCTATATGGAGGCTAAATTGTATGAGAAAAAAAGAGATTACAAAACATCTGAAGGATTGTACCAGGAAATCATTGAAAAATATCCGAAAGAAATCCGTGCTGACAATTCGATGTGGTTCCTCGCCCAGCTGTATGAAAATCAGCTCAATGATGTAGAAAAAGCGAAGACGCTTTATGAAAAACTATTCATGGATTACACCGACAGCACCTTCGCTATTGAAGCCCGGAAACGATACAGAGCTTTACGAGGTGACTTTGAGCCTGGAGCGGAAGAAAAAACACAGTAACTAACAAGTAACGAATAACGAATAACGAGTGACGAATAAATAACGAATAACGAGTATGGAGCAACGAATCACGAGTGCATTCCTAATTCATTATTCGTCACTCGTCACTCGTTATTCGTTATTTTTTTAATCGTCTACTTTATCCTTTTCAATCAATCTGAATCCATTGCCATGGATGTTCATGATCTGCAGGTTGGGATCTTTGCTCAGGTATTTTCGAAGCTTGGTGACGAATACATCCATTGAACGGGCAGTGAAATAATTGTCTTCTCCCCAGATTTTAGCGAGCGCTTCTGATCTTGTCAACACATCATTTTTATGCTGGCAAAACATCTTCAACAAATGAGCCTCTTTGGGTGAAAGTTTTTCACGTTCGGGTCCGTTCGTACCAGGCCATGTCAATATGCGAAGAGGATAATTGAAATGGTAACCTCCAACGTGGTATTCCTTAACTTCATCTTCCTTGTCCATCCCCTTATTGACGCGTCGAAGGATCGCCTGAATACGGAGCAATAATTCTTCTGAATTGAATGGTTTGGCCAGGTAATCGTCGGCTCCTATTTTAAATCCTTCGAGGATATCTTCTTTCAGGTTTTTCGCCGTCAGAAAAATGATCGGCATTTCCTTGTCTTTCTCTCGTACTTCTTTCGCTAGTGTGAAACCATCTTTACGCGGCATCATCACATCGAAAATGCATAGGTCAAAACTCCCTCTCCTGTAGCTTTCAAAACCGGCTACCCCGTCCGATGCTAGGGTAACATCATAATCATGCATTTCCAGATAAGACTTCAGTACGTCTCCAAAGTTTTGATCATCCTCCACCAATAGAATTTTACTTGCTGTCATACCTTTTTATTTTCAGTTTCTACAATCGAAATTCTGATTCAGAATCACTTAATATTTTTTTGCCGGAGGGGAAGATAAATAGAAAATTTGCTTCCCTTGCCCAACTCGCTTTTCACGTCGATACTTCCTTCATGAGCAGATGTAATCGCTTTTACATAACTCAGCCCTAAACCAAACCCTTTTACGTCGTGAAGGTTGCCGGTATGTACCCGGTAGAATTTATCAAAGATATGCTTTTGATCTTCTTTCGTCATTCCTATGCCCTTATCTTCCACGTCAATCTGGATACCCCCATTAAGATTAAACGTATTGATCACTATATCGGGTGCAGTTTCGGAATACTTATTTGCATTATCCAGAAGATTGTGGATAACATTGGACAAATGGGTCTGATCACCCTGCACGACTGGCTGACCAGCATCAAGATGGGTTATTATTTTTCCATCACGCTTATGTACCTGAAGGCTTAAATGATCTACAGCCTGTCTGATCAGCTCGTGCAGGTCTACATCAGCGATTTTGAGCTGAAAATCTTTTTTATCAATCTGTGCCATCTGAAGCACCTTTTCCACCTGTTGCAACATTCGTTTGTTTTCCTGCCTGATAATACCGATGAAGCGGTTGATCTTTGTTTCATCACTTATCACTTTAGGACTGGCTATTGAATCAGCAGCAAGTGAAATCGTAGCTATGGGTGTCTTAAATTCATGTGTCATGTTGTTGATAAAGTCCGTCTTCATCTCGGAAACCTTTTTTTGACGCAGGATGACATGGATTGTATAACTGAAACAAAATAAAATCAAACTTGTAAAAAGTATAGCCGCTAACATCGTCGGCAGCAATGAATACCAAAGCCATCCCTTTTTATTTGGAAAATGAAGCTTTAACCAACCTGGCGAATTATGAACATCACTCCGGTAAAGTGCAACCTGATATTTTGAATTAAATAAGTTGCGCGACTGCGGATTGTCTACATGGCTGGCTTCGGACTCATCCATATTGCCCACGACATAGTTGCCATTGATGATGATAAAACTTGTGTCGGAAGCCTGAATGACACCGTATTGGTAGGGTAAATCAATCCCCCTGTTTTCAAGTTCCTCTTTGATGAACTGAGTCAGTTTTTTTGGATCAATGCGCTCAGAAATATCAGGTGGGTTATATCGTCGCTGTTCATCAAGGATCTCCCAGTATGTGCTCTGCCGCCTCCAATTGTCCATAGGATCAAGCAAGGAAATCAACTTGTCACTTTTAAATAAGCTATCATTCAGGGACGACAGGTTTTTATGCGTTTCCTTATTGACCATCCCAGATTCATGCACAAATTCCGCTATTTCCTGCTGGATCATCAGTGGCGGAGCATGATTCAGGGTATTCAGGATATCAAGCGGGGCCTTTGCTTCAATGGCGGAGAGCTTCTCTTCAACTTTATTCAAAGCTTCGATCACGTTAGTATCAAATCTCGATTCCTGCTGGCGCATGGACCAATTGAACCAATAGATCTGAATCAGGCTTGAACCCAAAAGCCCTATTGACATCAACGCAATAATCAACCAAATAGCCCTCTTACTCATACTTGTGGAAACAAAAATAAGGCTGTGAAAGATTCACAGCGCATTTTAAGGAAGTATTAACCAATGATGATGAGTCATAGGGAATTGGTCTTGGCTGCGAGTTTGGTCTTTAGTCTTAAGGAAATAGATAAAATAATTTGCCAATGACCATCGCCTCATTACTTAACTCGTAGCCATGACCAATTCCTCAACCCATTATGTTAGTTGTCAATGGAAAATCGTCTTGGCAGCGAGTTTGGTCTTTGGTCTTAAGGCTTTAGATAAATTAATTTGCCAATGACCATCAACTTATAACCTAACTCGCAGCCATGCCCAATTCCTCGTCCCCAGTTTAAAGTGTTTTTATTTTAATATTCCTGTACCACACCTGGTTACCATGATCCTGAAGTGATATTTTCCCTTTGGGGGCCATCCCAAATCCTTTCATATCCTTAAACTTGGATTTACTGATCATGTCTTTCCATTTGTCAGTGTACATTTCATACTCCACTACTTTTCTTCCGTTGAGCCAATGTTCCACATGGCCTTTGTTTTTTATAAGGCGGACTTTGTTCCATTGCCCTGCAGGTTTTACAGTAACATATGTGGATTCGATTAAATCGTAGAGATCCCCTGCTTTATGGGCTTTGAATCTTGCATCCGGATGACACGTGTTATCCAATACCTGCATCTCGGGGCCAGTTTGCCATACATACTCATGATCGGTTGATTCTACGACATCGTATATGATACCACTATTGCCACAAGGAGAAATTTTCCATTCAAGGTTGAGTTCAAAATTTTCATATTCATCCGAAGTGAGAATATCTCCACCATCCAGCGCCTGCCAATCACCATTTGGATTTTTCTTCGCATCCAGCATCAGTGCATTATCATTGATCACCCAACTGGCACCAATTGAAGATTTATTAAAATTATGCCAACCGGTAGTTGATTTTCCATCAAACAATAATTTCCATCCACCACTCTCTTCTGAAGGTGTCAATGTATTCATGGTGAAAACCGGAACAGCACTGATGGTTACAGGACTTCCCTGCGGAATTTGATTCATGGTATACCACGCTTCTGTAGACCACAACGGTAACCCACTATCGCTTATGTACGCATTCTTCATGTGGATATAGACTACCTGTCCTGCTTTCATTCCATCAAGTTTTAATGAAACTTTTTTACGATCAGATGAAACATACGCCCCCGCTACTTTGAGATTGACATTATCAACTTTTGGACCACCATAATCTTTAGTCGGCACGTAACGCCATTGTTTCACTTCCCAGTCATTGACATTCCATCCGTCACCTTCTTTCAATGGCTCTGTAAATTCAATTTCAACACCATCCGTCTTTGCTCTTACGGCTAACATTTCAAAAGTGGGCTTACCGTTGTATTTTAATCTCTGTAATCCATACCAAAGTTTGTCTGATTGTTGCCAATTGCCGGGATTACCTATTCCACCTACATACAATGCACCATCAGGGCCCCAGACCATTCTGTTGATACCGGCTTCAAGACCCTGGATGAAACGGAAAACAACTCCCTGGTATTCACCATTTATTTTTTCAACAAAAACTCGTTTGACACCACCATGTGTTACTTCACCATGGATCATTTGCCCTTTATATGGACCATCATTGATTGCTAACGGTGTTGATGGTGAATTTCCGATTTCGTCTTGTGGAAGCCAGACAACGGGAGGTTTTTCTTTTAGCGAAGCTGTGCCTTCAAAATCTACTGATCTTGATCCGAACCAGGCATCTTGTGTGATGTGAAGAATTTTGCTTGATGGCAACCAGTCGCCCTGATTGTCGGCAACGAATATTTCGTTGTCAATGCCTATACCGATTCCATTTGGTGTTCTTAATCCGCTCGCGATATATGAGAGATCTCCTGACGGAAGATCAAATTTTACGGCATGTCCACGGCTAGGTGGTTGATTTGGTGCAGATGCACCACCCGGGAGAATATCTGTGGCAAGTGTTGCATAGAGATCTCCATTTTTTTCGGCCAGGCCAAAAGAAAACTCATGAAAATTTCCTGAAGTCTGCCACTTGTTGTTTATGCATTGATATTCATCTATCAGGCCGTCTCCATCATTGTCCACTAGCCTTGTGAGTTCCTGTTTTTGCATAACGTATATGGTGTCATGGATCACTTTTAGACCGAGAGGTTCTGCAAGACCGCTTGCTATTCTTTTGACTTTTATTTGTGCCGGATCACCGGATTCAACATTTGTAAGAAGGTATACGGAGCCTGAAGGGTCCCAAGTGCTGATAGCTAAAGTCCCGTCTGCCATAAAATCCATTCCACCTACTTTAGGAAGAAAATCCCATGGTCGCGCCTGTGTCAGATCATATGATGGGTGCACACTTACTTCAGATGACATATCGCCTGGAATCACACTGCCTATCACCATCGAAAGTGTTTTCCCCTGTAATTTTGAATTTACATTTGTTGAATGAAGGAGCGCAGTGGATGGAACACCGGTCCATTCTTTTGCATCTTCGGGCTTCCATTCAAATGATAGATACCTTCCTCCTTTTCCCTGCATGTATTCGAGGATGATAGGATGATATCCCTGTGTCAGTTTTACAGTCGCTTCTTTTACTTCCGTTCCATGTTGTCCATCATTATCGAGGATCAGTTTGCCATCCACCGTCACTTTTGAGCCATCATCACTCCATATTCTTAATCCTGTATTAAGATCTTTTTCAGCATACAGATATCCCTTCGCAATCAGGATAAAGTCTTCATTTAAGCCGCCGAACTTCTGTGCATCTATTCCCTGGAAATCAGAAATGATGCCCGCCTGATCAGATTTTTTTGAAGGTGGGATAGTGGGTATGTTTTCATATCCTTTTTGATCTGTATACGCCTCTACAAATAATCCGGGCAACAAATCTTTTCCGTCCTTCAGTTCAGTCTTTAATTCAATGGCATTACCGGCGACATCTTTTTGTCCAAGGTCTGTAGTGTCAAGTGACAACACATAACGAACGATTTGTTGCGCATCTGAAACCGGAAGTTCAGGATGTGCGCTCATGACCTGGGAACCCCATATTCCTGCACCGCCCTTGATAACTTTATTGGTCAACGTGGCTACAGTTTCATCATCGAGTGGATAGCGTTGTGCTATTTGTCTGAATGATGGACCGATAGTCTGAACATTTTTGTTGTGACATGTCTTACAATCATTTTTATCAATGAGCCTTTCGCCCAGCGATAATGTGCTTTCATCTTCTCCGGATTTATTTGGATTGTTGATCGTGGGCTCGCTGACGAATAATGTTGTGAAGGATGTTTCACCTTCTTCATTAAGTGTAAGACGGCCGTTAAGCGTCAGTACCTGTTTTGAATTAACCTGTGCAGATTCTTCATTCTCAATATTCCATTTTCCGTTAGTCTGCACATTATTTTTTAGAGCTATTGAAGTTACTTGTTGAGCGATGCTGATTTCATATCCTTTTGCACCGGTTTTGACATTGTACTTGCGCTCAAAACCCATTTGCCCATCGGCATTTTTTACAAACTCAGGTTGTTCACTCACACTGAGTACAGTGCCATCTGTGCATTTCAGTAAGTACATCATGTAGGCATGGCCATTTTTTATAGCATGTCCGCCATATTGAACTTCCTTGAGTACTGGCTGACCACCTTTCGTTACCTTCCAGGGTTGACCGTATGGATTTTTAAGCCATGCATTCCCTATCGATATAGGCTGTGGTCCATGTGCATTGTCATAGACTGCGCCTTGCAGCTTTACATGGCCTTTCCAGACCTGGTAAAGAGAACAACTGTCCGTATGGTAAGCGGCCCACATATCATCATGAAGTGCAAATGTGATGATCCGGGGTTGCTGATCAAGGACAGATCTGAATACCCATGGTTGATATGGTCGATCAGCATCTGCTGAAGGACTGCTTTTTTTACATCCCAATACGGTCAACAATATCGCTACTGACCAAAGGATTTTCAGTTGGTTTTTCATTATTTCAATTGTATTTATTTGTCAATAATACTGAATTTATCATGATGGCTTTAGTATATCAAATGGGCTTCATTTTTTATATTTGAGTAACTAAAATCAACCTAAATGAAAATTTTAAAATATCTCTTATATGTTCTGTTGGCCCTGGTGGTAATAGGCATTGTGATGGGCCTTCTTGGACCAAAAAATTATAAGGTCGAGAGATCTGTAGTGATTGCCGGCACACCGGATATGGTCTGGCCACACATGAATTCGTTGAAAAAGGCAAATGAATGGTCTCCTTTTTTAAAAGCGGATACTACTTCAGTTGTTGAATATGCTGGCAATGATGGTGAAGTGGGCTCCACAAGTACATGGAAATCCCAAAAAATGGGTAAGGGCGAGCAGACGATTACGGCGATTGATCCAATGAAATCTTCAAATGTGCATCTTAAATTCTTTATGCCCTGGGGCGTAAGTGAGTCAGATGCTTCTTTAAAACTTGAACCCGAAGGCTCCGGAACAAAAGTGACATGGGAGATGCACGGAGATAACAATTTTGTGGGCAAGATGATGGGCTCCATGATGAGCATGGATAAAAATGTCGGTGGTTTTTATGAAAAAGGCCTTGCCGATTTGAAGACGATGGTTGAATCCGCGCCAAAAGCTCCAAAAATGGATATGAACTATAAGATCAACGAAGCACAATATCCTGGAGGCAAATATCTGGCTGTTCGCAAAACAATAGCCATGGGTGGAATCGCTGATTTCTTTTCTAAAAATACTCCGCTGCTGATGGACGCTTTGAAAAAAGGAAAAGTGGAAATGGCAGGTCCTCCGGCCGGAATATATTATACCTGGGATGAAAAGAAAATGGAAAGTGATATGGCTGTTGCCGTTCCTATCAAAGGAGATATGAAAGCTCCTTCAGGAATGCAGATTATTATGGTGCCGGCAAATAAAGCTTTGATGATTGATTACGTAGGAGGATATGGTAAAATGGGTGATGCACACATGGCGATGGATGCTCATATCAAAACCAATAAACTCGAGCAGGTACCTCCAGTGATGGAAGTGTATTTTGCAGGTCCCGGTACAGAGCCTGACTCTAATAAATGGATGACGAAGATTATGTATTTAGTGAAATAGCAGGGAGCAGGGAGTGAGTAACGAGTAACGAGTAACGAGTAACGAGTAACGAGTAACGGATAACGGATAACGGATAACGAAAATCGAAAATCGAAAATCGAAAATCGAAAATTGGATAGGGGTAATTTAATTATTGCCCCTTTTTTATTGGGTCTTGAGGCTTAAGGTGTAGCAATGTGTTATTGAACGCCAATTCTTTCTCCCTGCTCCCTGCCCTATGCCTTTCTCGCCTGAGGTTTAAAATTTGCCCAGCTGATTGCGTCCTTTCCCCATCGTCGGCGGATGTGGTCGAGTTGCTGGAGAAGGGATATTTCTGACTGTGTATCATCGAAGAGATTGAGTTGGATATGACCGTTGACGAGACCGCTGAATTTGACACCGATAAGTCTGATCAGTTGGCGGCGTTCGTATACTTCTTCGAAGAGTTCCTGTGCGTAGGTGATCAACTGGCGTGTCTGTGCGGTGTAGGGTATGCGGCGTTGTTTGGTAAAGGTGTTGAAGTCAGCATAGCGGATCTTGACGGTGATACAGCTGGTGAGACGTGAATCCTGGCGGAGATCAAAGGCAAGCTCATCGACCATGCTTCCGAGGAGGCTACGGATAAACTTCATATCGAGGGTGTCTTCGCTGAAGGTGCGTTCTTTCGACATGGATTTTTGTTCGTTGTAGGGGATGACCTGACGACGGTCGATGGCATTGGAGCTTTCCCAGAGGAACTGGCCCATTTTTCCAAATTCGCGTTCGAGCAGTGGATGGGGGATTTCGCGCAGTACTCTGATGGTCCGCACGCCCATAAAGCTGAGCTTTTTGTACGTCTCTTTGCCGATGCCGGGGATTTTGCCTGTGGAGAGCGGGGCGAGAAATTCGCGTTCTTCACCGGTGGGGATCTCTCGGATACCATTGGGTTTGACTTCGCCGGTGCCGACCTTGGAGACCAGCTTATTGACGGAGAGAGCGCAGGAGATCGGGAGACCTGACTCTTTGATGATACGTTGCCTGAGTTCGGCCGACCATTTATAGCAGCCGAAATAGCGGTCCATGCCGGTAAGGTCGAGATAGAACTCATCGATCGAAGATTTTTCATATACCGGTGCCTGGCCTTCGATGATCTCAGAGACCAGCATCGAATGGCGTGTGTAGGAATCCATATCTCCACGCAGGACCAGGGCCTGGGGGCAAAGCCGCAAGGCCATCTTCATCGGCATAGCGGAATGGACACCGTATCGGCGGGCTTCATAGCTGCAGGAGGCTACAACTCCCCTGCCACCCATCCCACCGATGATCAGCGGTTTACCTTTGAGGCTGCTATCCCGTAGGCATTCAACGGAGACGAAGAAGGAATCGAGATCCAGATGCAGTATAGCCCTGTCGTACATAAGACCAAATATAAGGCATTTTATGACGTGTTTTTAGTCAATGTAATTATTAGGCTAAGGTGAAGGCAAGGAAAAGGCTGAGGCGCAGGCTAAGGCTAAGGAAAATTATACACATAAATAATTCGTTGTTACATTTATAAAGATGAAAGGAAAACACTATTTTCTTCCGGTAATGATTCTTGCAGGTATGTTTCTACCATTATCACCATTGGGTGCTTTTCATTCAAGTAAGCCAATAAATCTTGAGGATATAAGGAGTGGAGTAATAGAGTTAAGGCACGTTGATAAAAAGGAAGGAAAGAATCATAGGCCGGAACGTAAAAAGATGGACGGACTGAGTCTGACGTCCTATATAGCAACAACTGTAGGGCTGGCAAGCCTTTTCCTATTACCGGCAATAGGAGCAGTACTTATCCCTTTAGGTACAATATTGGGGTTGTTTGGGTGGACAAACAAGAAAAGATATGAACATCGGAGGGGGCGTGGCCTGGCTATAGCATCATCAGCTGTTGGAGGTGCCTTTGCGTTTTTGATCGCGATATCCTTTATCGCATTTTTCCTGACGGGTGGATTCTGAGTGATCATGAAGTAAAAGAAATAAACCGTGGCTTGGTATAAAGGAAAATATTACCTTTGCCGCCTATTTTTTAAACAACACTAATATGGCCCATCATAAATCAGCCAAGAAAAGAATCAGACAGGATGCTATCAAACGCCTGCGCAACCGGTATTACAAAAAGTCTACCCGTACATCGATCATGAAGCTTCGTGAGATGACTGATAAACCGGAGGCCTCAAAATTATTACCCAAAGTGATCAGTTTAATTGATAAATTAGCGAAGAGAAATCTTTGGCATCAAAATAAAGCAGCCAATCTGAAATCAAGTCTGATGAAGAAAGTGGCTCATCTTTAACACACCCATTAAGGCAGCTATACAGGATAGCCTAAACTAGTGAGGCAAGCTGGGAAACCGGTTTGCCTCATTTGTTTTTAGGATAGATCAACTTCCCCAAGAAAAGCCCCAATGAATGCACCACAAGAATTCGCCACCATATCCCATATCTCAAACTGCCGGCCTAATGCCATCATATTCTGAACAAACTCGAGTCCGACCCCAACACATGTGCCTAGAATAACTGTGCTCCAAAATGCTTTCTGAATTGACCATCCCCGATTGCCGGTAAACGCAATAAAGATCAAAAACGCCCATGCCGCATACATCCCGAAATGGCCGACCTTATCGAAATAAGGAATTCCTAAAAAATTCAAATTCCCGGGACCGCCGGGAATAAGGGAAAGAATAGCAATCAATACCCCCCAGAAGATCGGAGGTATCCAACGAAATTTGCCTTTAATCATTGGGTGGGATGGAAAAGAAGCCTTTCAGAATCAATGTCCGGTAAGCTCTTTGTAAGCAGCCACTCCTAACAATTCATCATATTCGGAGAGATCCGTCACAGAGATTTTAATGATCCACCCCTTGCCATAAGGATCGCTATTGATTAAACCCGGATTATCACCGCCAGATTCGGAGAGGTCATTATTAAACTCCAATACGATTCCGCTCAAAGGCATAAATAAGTCAGAAGTGGTCTTGACAGCTTCGACTGTACCAAATATCTGATCCTTATCCACGATCTCACCGACAGTTTCAACTTCGATATAAACAAGTTCACCCAATTCACTCTGGGCGAAATCCGTAATTCCTACGACAGCCACGATCCGGTCATCGTCAGTTTTCTCCTCGGTCAGGCGAACCCATTCGTGTTCGCTAGTGTATTTAAGATCTTCAGGAAAATTCATATTCTTTTTTTTGAAGTTAGTAGTTCGATTGCTGATGGCGAAAATAGAAATAATCTTTATTAAAGTTGTTGGTTGTTAGTTGTGAGAAGTTAGACTAGTTAAAGGTTGATAGTTTATGGGTTTATAAGCTTATTAGTTTATTTGCGATAACTACGACTTCATCACATCCAGGAAAAACAATAGCCGTCGAAAATCAACATAACATAAAATTTATTTGTCTCATTCTCTCATTTACTTTTTCCGCCCTTCCGCCCCTTCCGCCCTTTCTGCCTCTTCCGCCTCTTCCGCCTTTTCCGCCTTTTCCTTTCATCAGAAATATCCCCCTATTTGCCGATTCTTCATACAGTTGCGAAAAGCACTATAAATACTTTTTCTAAATTACATCCTTCTCTTTAATACTATCAAATGAAAAGGAAATATTTCCTGTTGACACTTTTTGTTTTCGGGTTCACTGCTGGGATCATCGCTCAGCCGGTAAGCGAGGATTTGCCCCAGATCACAGGTTGTATTGCCCTGATCAATGCAAAAGTGATCTCAGCGCCAGGCAAGCCAATGCAGGTAGAGACGATCATCATGCGTGATGGTCTGATCACAGATATCGGACCCCGCGCAAAAATTCCGTCGGATGCTTATAGGATCCAGGCGGATAGCTTGTATGCATATCCGGCATTCATTGATGCATTCTCTTCCATTGGTGTAAAGAATCCTGAATCAGATGCCCCACGTGGTGGCCCACAGGGTGGTCCGGGCAACAGGGACAGGAATAATACACGCCCAAGTGTGGACGAAGAAGGAAATCCAAGCCTTGAAGATGCAGGTATCACACCTTTTCGAAGTGTACGACCTTCTGTGGACATAAAAGAGAAATCCATTGCAGACTGGAGAGGACAGGGTTTTGCCATAGCGCACATTGTTCCAAAAGGAAAGATGATACCCGGCAAAGGATCATTGATTGTTCTGTCCGGCAAAGAAACAGGTCAGTTGTTTTGGAAAGAAGATGTTTCCATGTTTGCACAATGGTCAGGTGCAGGTGATAACTATCCAAGTACTGTCATCGGTATCATGGCAAAGTGGCGCGAACTTTATCATAACGCTTCACAGGATCTTGTTCAGCAAACATCATATACCAATGCGACACTTGTTCCCCGGCCACATTATAATCAGGCGCATGAAGCATTGCTACCGGTGGTCAAACGAGATATGCCTGTTTATTTCAGGGCACCGAAAGTAAAAGATATCAGCCGTGCATTAGCGCTACAAAAAGATCTCGGGATGAAGATGGTGATCAGCGATGCCGAAGAAGCATGGTATCTCAAGGATCAATTTAAAACAGGAACTATTCCACTTGTTCTTTCTCTTGCTCTTCCTGAAGATAAGAGTGAGAATAAAAAGGATAAGGCTGAGGCGAAGGCTGAGGCGAAGGAAAAAAATGATGAAGCGAAAGCTGAGAAGAAGGATACCGTCAATACAGATCCGGAGAAAGAAGAATTTGAAAAGAAAAGAGCGCAAAGTCTGAAAGAACATTATGCGCAGGCCAGTGTACTCGCCAAAGATGGAATTCCATTTTCGTTTGGAACACTCAGCGGCAAATCTTCAGATTTCACAAAGAACATAAGGCTCATGATGGACAATGGTCTTACCAATGATCAGGTATTAAGTGCATTGACTTCACAGCCCGCAAAATTGTTAGGAATAGAAAAAAATTGTGGCACGATTGACATTGGGAAAATGGCAAATGTCATTGTATCAACTAAACCCATATTTGAAAAAGATGCTGCCATCCGGTACATGATCGTCGAAGGAAATCTATATGCCTATGATGAAAAAGAGAAAAAGAAAGTGCAGGGAAAAGAATCACATTCTGCTTCCACGCCATCTTCACTAGCCGGCACATGGTCGTATACGATTGATATTCCTGATCAGAAAAAAGAGGGAACCATGGAATTCATTGAAAAAGACGGATCCCTCACAGGCACCATACATAGCAGTGATATCACTTCCGGGAATAACGAATTGGAATCCATTGTCCTCGACGTAGATGCTGTGGCATTCACATTTGATTTTGAGATTGAAGGCCAGTTGATGGTCATCGAATTTAATGTGAAACTGAAAGGCGAATCATTTGATGGCAGTGTCACCATAGCTGACGTGGGTTCATTTTCGATCACCGGTCAGCGCATGTCAAAACCAAAAAATTAATCCTCATCAACATCACCACATGAGAAATATTATTTTTTTATCGCTTCTATTTTCTTTCAGTCTTGTCGGTGGGCAAGTACCAACAGGCGATATGATCATCCGGAAAGGAACTGTGTTGACCATTACGAAAGGCACACTGACTGAAACGGATATCCTGGTTCAGAAAGGAAAAATAACGGCTATCGGCAAAGTGCTAAAAGCACCAGCCGGTACAAAAGAAATCGATGCTACAGGGCTATTTGTAATGCCGGGGATTATTGATGCACACTCACACATCGGTATTGATGCAGTCAATGAAGCCACAAATCCAATTACATCAGAGGTAAAAGTGGGTGATGCCATTGATCCGTTTGATTTGTCTATATACAGAGCACTGGCAGGTGGAGTGACAACTTCTCACGCGATGCATGGCTCAGCCAACGTGATCGGTGGCCAATGTCAGACCATCAAACACCGCTATGGATTGATGGATCCGTCAGCGTTTATTTTTAAAGATGCGCCTAGAACCATAAAATTTGCTTTAGGTGAAAATCCTATCCGTGTACATGGTGAAGGCAGAGGAGTGCAACCTCGTACACGTATGGGTGTGGAGAGAGTAATTCGAAATGCATTTGCTGAAGGACAGGTGTATAGGGATAAAATGAAAGCCTATGAACTGGAGAAAGTAAAAAATCCGAATGCTGTTCCTCCTGTGTACAACGAGAGATACCAGACAATGGCAGATATTCTGGATGGAAAGATCATCATACAATGTCACTCCTATCGTGCTGATGAAATACTGATGCTACTTAATGTTCTTCGTGATTTTGGTGTTAAAAAAATTACGTTTCAACATGCCAATGAAGGCTTTAAAGTGGCACCGGAATTAGCCACATTCGGTGCGATGGCTTCTGTGTTTTCGGATTGGTGGGCGTATAAATTTGAAGTGTATTATTCGACAGCCTACAATGCTACTATACTGACACGCAATGGTGTGGTGACGTCGATCAACAGTGATAGTGGTGAGATGATCAGACATTTGTACTATGAATGTGCCAAGACGCAACGTTATGGTGGGCTTTCTGATGATGAAGCGTTGTCACTCATTACCATCAATCCTGCGCGTCAATTGGGAATCGATGATAAGGTCGGTTCGATTGAAATAGGAAAGGATGCTGACATCGCTATTTTTTCAGGAAATCCATTATCGGTTTACGCTGTTCCACTAATGACGATTGTGGATGGTATCATTCGTTTTGATAAAGAAAATGATCCATCGGACATGCGCATTTATATTGATCCTGAAGAAGCGACTCCTGCTTATTATGGACGCGAGGAAGTGGATGAATGCATGCGAGGTACTGATCAAATGTTTAATAACCGTCATTGATTGCTGACAACTATGAAAAAATATAATCCTATTCTTATTCTGTTGATTTTCGTTCAAAGCATTTTTGTTTTGCAGGCGCAACAAGTTGCGAAATCTACATTTGGTGTTTTTGCACTTACTAATGCAACGGTTGAAACGGTTACAAAAGGCAGATTGGAAAATGCTACCGTGATCATTCGTAATGGAAAGATTGAAGCAGTGGGTACGAATGTCACTATACCTGCAGATGCGCAGGTCATTGATTGCAAAGGCCTGACGGTATATCCGGGGATGGTAGATAGTGGAACACATTTGGGTCTGCAGGAAATAGAATCGATATCAGTAACACAGGATTACGATGAAATGGGTGAGCTTACTCCTGAGATGCAGGCATTGACTGCTATCAATCCGAATAGTGTGTTGATACCTGTGACGCGTGTGAGTGGTGTTACATCAGTGATCGCATCTCCATCCGGTGGATTATTTCCGGGCACTGCTGCCTTGATCAATCTGGAGGGTTATACGCCTGAACAAATGTATGCCGGATTTAAAGCTATTGTGATGAACTTTCCTTCAACGGGAAGAAGAGGACGATATGACAGAAGGACAGATGAAGATGTCAAAAAAGATAGTGATAAGGCGATCAAAAAATTAAATGAAACATGGGATAGAGTAAAGACGTATGCAGCTATTGATTCATCCACAAATGGAAAAGCGGATTACAATCCACAGTTGGCAGCGCTGGTACCTGTATACAGAGGTAAAGCGACGGCGATGATCGAAGTAAATAAAGAATCGGATATACTAACTGCATTAAAATGGATAAAGGAAAATAAAATCAAAGCGATATTGACGGGTGTTGATGAAGGATGGCGTGTTGCAGATTCGATTGCATTATCTGGTATACCTGTTATCACCGGTCCGGTGATATCACAACCGACGAGAGAATCTGATCGTTATGATCAGGGTTATAAAAATGCGGGTTTAATGCACAAAGCCGGTGTGAAGGTGGCCATTCGGACTGCTGATGCTGAGAATGTGCGAAATCTTCCTTTCAATGCGGGATTTGCAGCTGCTTATGGCATGAGCAAAGAAGATGCGTTGAAAGCGGTGACCATTGTACCTGCAGAAATTTTTGGTGTAGCTGACAAAATAGGTTCGATTGAAGTGGGTAAGGATGCGAATATATTTGTTTCAACAGGCGATCCGTTTGAGCCTGCCACGCAGATAAAGCAACTTTTTATTAATGGTTGGCATGTGCCTCTTGAGTCAAGACAGACTTTGTTGTATGAGGAGTTTTTGAAGAGGAGTCCGGGGGTGACGAAAGAGCAGGTTCCGGGGAAGTCGTGAGAGCGTGAGAGTGAGAGAGTGAGAGAGTGAGAGAGTGAGAGAGTGAGAGAGTTGAGAGAGTTGAGAGAAGTGAGAGAGATGAGAGAAGTGAGAGAGTGAGAGAAGTGAGAGAGTGAGATGTGAGATGTGAGATGTGAGATTTCAGGTTTTAGTTTTTAGGCTTTTAGAAATACATTGCGTCACAAGTCCGGCATCCGTTTATCCGGCATTCAGCAATGAAGACTTGGAAGCTGAACCTGACATAAGACCTTAAACCAAACTGGCTGCCCAGACCTTTTCCCTAAGACTTTTTTTCTATGTGACTTTCTATGTGACTTATGTTTCTATGTGGTAAATATTTTTTATGCCTCTCCTGTTTTAACCTTGATTTTTGTGATTAACATGATATTATTTTTTCTTGAGGTATCAGCTTTCATTTTTGATCCTGAAATGATCTCTGACGCTATTTGAAGTATCCTAACTTCAAATCAATATATTGCAGCTCCCTCCAATATTAAATCTTCTAAAAGCAGACTGTGTCTGCCATTCGAAATCTTTCAATCTTGAGGATATTTTGACAGATATATGAATCCGATAAATTTCGACCTTACACACTCATCCTTGGGCCACAGCTAAGCAACCAAGGGGAGTTCCAATCACGTTTTGAACTGATAGGTATTTATTCCGTTTGAGTGAATAGCTTTAACCCCTAAATCCCCTGTGCTTCGGCCTGCTAAACTCAGCCTTGTGCTACAGCTCAGCAACCAGGGGACTTTTGATCACAAGTAAATTGTATCCATTAAATCGCAAATCATTTGTTTCACAAAAAAGATAATCGACCTTTTCTGATCGCTGGTCCATCTAGTGCAGAGACAGATTGGCCCCTAAATCCCCTAAAGGGGACTTTCGATTTTCCTTAGTATCTACTAAATCTCAAATCCTTTGTTTCAGAAAAAACACAATCGACCTTTTCTAATTGCTGGTCCCTGTAGTGCAGAGACAGAAGAACAAGTCATGACAACTGCGAGAGAATTGGTGGCCGCCAATATCGATTTGTTCAGGTCGGGGATCTGGAAGCCGCGTACACGTCCGGGTGTGTTTGAAGGAAAAGGATCGATTGCATTACCATGGTTGAAAAGGGTGAAGGAAGAAACGGGTTTGAAAACAACAATTGAAGTGGCGAATGCAAAGCAGGTGGAAAAAGCGCTTGCCTTTGGGATTGATGTATTATGGATCGGTGCGCGGTCGACTGCGAATCCATTTTCGGTACAGGAGATAGCGGATGCATTGCAGGGTGTGGATATACCGGTGATGGTCAAGAATCCTACGAATCCGGATCTTGAATTGTGGATCGGGGCGATAGAGCGTGTGCAAAAAGCGGGTGTTACCACTATTGCTGCCATACATCGTGGATTTTCATCTTATGGAAAATCGATGTATCGGAATGAGCCTTATTGGGAAATACCGATTGAGTTGAGAAGACGGATGCCGGGCATTCCATTGCTTTGCGACAACAGTCATATTTGTGGCAATCGAACGGAGTTGTTGAATGTGGCGCAGTATGCACTGGATCTGAATTATGATGGATTGATGACGGAGACGCATTGTGATCCTGATCATGCATTGAGTGATGCTGCGCAACAAATCACACCTGCAACTTATAAATTGCTCATCGATAAGCTTGACTTTAAGCGGGAGATGACGGATGACAGTGATTTCCTTGAGTACATGGATTTTGTGCGAAAGCAGATTGATGAGATTGATCTTGAAGTCTTAAATCTTCTTGGTAAGAGAATGAAGTTGAGTGAAGAGATTGGGAAGCATAAAAAGCATAATCGCATTTCAATATTGCAAGTAAAACGATGGAATGAAATACTTGAGAAGGCGAAGGATATGGGAAGAGAGCGAGGATTGAGTGAGGGGTTTATATCACACTATCTCAGTGCGGTGCATCAGGAGAGTATAAAGAGGCAGGTGGGAGTGAAGGGTGCTGATGAAATATAATTGGTTTATGGGCTTATAAGTTTATAGGTTTATAAGGTTATCGCTGAATTTATTCGCTAATCACTTTAATGACTTCGTTGGTGAGCCATTTTTTTAATAACGGAACATTAGTGGATATTTCCGCAATATATATTCTGTCGTAGTAGGAAAAGACTTGTGACTCTTCTATCTTTTCAATTACTACTCCTTTTGCACTGATATAATTGGAATGGATTACAAATAATTCGCCATTCTTTTTTTGGATGTATCCTACATGGCTATGGTCAAAGCCGATAAAGTAGATTCCTTCTTTCAAAGATCTCTTAAGTATATCAATTCTTTCTGCAGTTGAATTGTTGTTGATCTCAAGAAGAGGCATACCCATTGATAATGTTTTGGCTTCATTAATGGGCAAGAGTTGAGCGAATTTATATCGGTTCAGATTGAAACCAACATCCTGCAATGTCGTGGATACGAAATAACCGCATGCGATTTCCCCTGATCCCGGTACTGAAGTGTGGCCTTCGAAGGACCAGAGGGTGCCGAGCCAATAGGGGATGATTTTTTCGGTGAGGAGGTTTGTGAATAGATGGGAAAGGGAGTCATCCGTGATTCTGTCGAAGCGGATGCGGGATTTCGAGGTAGTAACGAATTTTTTGGAAGCTGAATATGAGGTTTCGAAACCACTAACATAGGTTTGGGCGCTCAGAACTTGAAACTGTCCAAGTGGGTTCAGATCAGCTAAAACAAGAAATAACAATAATAGTCGAGACTTGAGAGGGTTCATATTCAATAATACTTTCATTGGTCATTTAAGAAACTGACCTAGTTTATTTTTAACACCATTAAGGTGCTTAAAGTACCCAAATAGCAATACAATCAAACTAAATTTTAAAATTGGTTTAAAATTTGCTGTATATTGGTACTATGAGTACCCAAGAATTGTCCAAAATAAACCGTCTTTTATCGACTCAACCGCAGGGAGTCGTTCTTTTATCATCGTGGCTAACTGAAAATGGCTATAGTCCTGAACTCCAAAAGCGATACAGGAAGAGTAAGTGGCTGACATCTATCGGTACTGGGGCTATGATCCGCACAGGAGATCAGGTAGATTATCTGGGAGCAATATATGCCCTGCAAAAACAAGTAGGGCTGAGTATACATCCTGGAGCAAAAAATGCACTACTCCTTCAAGGTAAAGCGCATTACCTGGAAATGGGAAAAGGAAAGATGAATCTATTCGGGGGAAAAGATGAAACTCTACCTGCATGGTTTAAATCTAATCATTGGGATGTCACATTGGATTATCACGCCACATCATTTCAACCCGCAGCATCCGGCTTAACTAAATACGAAACAAATAATTTTTCCATTGACATATCGGGACCGGTTCGCGCTATGATGGAATGCTTATACCTCTCACCTACAAAATTTGATTTAATAGAAAGTTATCAACTGATGGAGGGCCTCAATGCATTACGCCCGGACCAGGTTCAGGAATTATTAGAATCATGTAATTCTGTGAAAGTCAAACGACTTTTTCTCTATATGGCTGAGAAAGCCGGACATCTTTGGTTTTCAAAAATCAATTTGAATAATATCGACCTGGGTAGTGGAAAGCGAAGTCTTGTTAAAAATGGTATCTACATATCCAAATACCAAATAACGGTTCCTAAAGAATTGGAAATAAATGAAAAACCAGAGCTATAAAGATCAGGCAGCAAAGATCCAACATAGACATCATGTCTATCTCAAGGTCTATGTTCAGAATCAGAAGTTTCAACATAGTCACTATGCCTATCTTTAACATCAGGTAGAAACTACTCTAACTACTAGCATGATGCCTTGAAAGTCTTTCTTTGAATGAATTTGCAATCACAGCTCTGACAAAAGGGGATGCATTTTGAAAATGTGTTTGGGACTTAATTCTATCCAGATTGAATTCCTCCGTGAGTTTCGCAAAACATTCATCGGCAAATGAATTAGAAATAATCTCCACTTTGTCAAAATCAAAAACAACTCTTTGACCTTTCTGCATGGCAGAAATAATAAATGACCGGAGTTCTCTGGCTTCAGATCTCGTTCCCAAATGATTGCCAATATCCTTGAATTCTATTTTCATATTAAGTTTAAACAAACAATAATAACACCAAATTACCATAATTCATTGCTTATTCCAAAGTGTTTTTCAACAAATTCCTGATAATCATCAGGTAATGCATGATCATTTGGCATGATATCTTTATAATTTACAGGAATGTTAGTATTTATTCGAAGAAAGACTAACGTTCCGTTCCACGGAGAGCCTGAATTAACCTGAATATTTTTATCGTTCATAATGAGAAAATGACCTCCGGAATAAATCATCAAATCTCCATGATTTGCCTTAACAAATTCTGAAGTCGCAAACAATCCAAAGCCTAAACCATTCCCTTTAGTAACCCCTCGATGTATACATTTATTTAGAGCCTGCTCCTCATTTAATTCTTGGTACTCAGGATTAGAAACTAATGATCGGTGGATTCCTTGGCCTGTATCACATATAATCAAACGGATCTCCGCATTAGCTTCGAAATATTGGGCACATACCCATCCGGTAGTTATTGCAGAATGTTCCAAAACATTATCCATGATTTCGTAAAGACAATAATAAAATAGCTGTAAGACATCAATAGATATAGTGGTATTAGCATAAAGTATCTTGTTTATTTCTGTAAAGAGAGCATAAATATCCATTCTGGTGTAGGACCGGATTTCTGTAAATCTTCCCGTTGCATCATGACGTTGAAATTTTTCATCAAATTCAAAACCTACCTCTTTAAAGAAATTTACACGACTCGCATACTTTATTTTATGATCATCAGGATTTGCTTTAATAATACCAGTAACCGGAATTGAATTAGAGCGTAGAAAATGCAAAGCAGCAACTACCATTAGTAAATGGTCTGAATACAACATATTGGAATCTGTCTGCAGATCAATAGTTACATACACCTCATCCAGCATCGTTGCAGAAAACACAGGGCTTAGGTCCTCTACCAAGGCATGGTGATCGCGGTATTTCCTAAAATCGAGATTTATAGTGATCAGAGCCATTGCGAAATATAATAATCTTAATTTTCTCCCACAATTTATGCCCTACGAATCCGAAAAACAAACCCGAAAAACCCGTATCGACCAGCAACTTCGAAAAGCTAGCTGGAATATCATTCCATTTCGTGAAGACATGGAATATTCAGAACTAACTCGTCACGCTGTTGAAGAGTTTCAAACCGTAAATGGTCCTGCAGATTATGCCCTTTTCGTAAAGGGGAAACTTTTAGGAATTGTTGAAGCAAAAAAGCTTGAAGTAGGTGCTGCAAATGTCCTTGAACAGGCTAAGCGATATTCAGCCGGTGCAGAGAATACGATTGGCCAATGGGGTGAATATCATGTTCCTTTTCTTTATTCCTCCAATGGTGAATTGATATACCATCTGGATATACGGAAACCCAACAACCTGAATCGACAGATATATGCCTTTCATTCTGCTGCTGCACTATGGGCCAATTATACTGCAACGAAAGATGAATCTTCTAAATGGCTCCTTGAAACACCTATTCACAGACCAGGACTAAGGCCTTATCAGGAAAAAGCCGTACAAGCATTTGAAAATAATCTGGAAGATGGCAAACGGCAGATGCTGCTGGCTATGGCTACAGGAACAGGAAAAACATTCACTGCCGTTAACCTGGTTTATCGGATGCTAGCATCAGGATACGCTAAACACATCTTGTTTTTAGTGGATCGCAAGTCTCTCGCTGCACAAGCTGTCACTGCTTTCGCTTCCTATGATACACCCCGAAATATCAAATTCAAAGACGAGTACGAATTGTATTCTCAAAAATTTCAGCGGGAAGATTTTGAAGATGAGCCTTATAATCCAAACGTCCTTCCAAATTCATATCTGACAGATCCGGACGATTCAAAAACATTTCTCTATATCTGCACCATACAACGAATGGCTGTTAATCTCCTGGGAAAAGCCGCCGCTTTCGGAGAAGATGAGGAACGTGAAGATGATGCAGACGAAATGCTTCAAATACCTACACATGCATTTGACCTGATCATTGCAGACGAGTGTCATCGGGGATACACCTCTAAAGAAACGAATGTGTGGAGAAATGTACTAAATCATTTTGACGCCATTAAACTTGGACTAACTGCTACACCTGCATCGCATACAATCGCTTATTTTGGTAAGCCTATTTATAACTATCCTCTGCAGGAAGCTATTGACGACGGATGGCTTGTAGATTATGATGCAGTCGCCATCAGTTCTGAGGTATTGATGAATGGTGCCTTTTTGAAAGAGGGTGAACAGGTAGGACTGATCGATACACAAACCGGACGCGAACAAATCGATCAGCTTGAAGATGAAAGACAATTTACTTCAACAGAAATAGAGGAAAAAATTACAGCCCCGGATACCAATCAAAAAATCATTGAAGAACTCAAACAATATACTGATGCGTTTGAAGTAGAACGAGGTCGTTTTCCAAAAACGCTCATTTTTGCTTCTAATGATATCCCTATGATCTCTCATGCAGACCGATTGGTGAAAATCTGTAAAGAAGTTTTTAATCAGGGTGATTCTTTTGTAGCCAAGATTACAGGGAGTCCCACGGTGGACAGACCGCTTAAGAAAATCAAGGAATTCAGGAATCGGCCTAATCCTAAAATTGTAGTGACCGTAGATATGTTGAGTACCGGTGTTGATATTCCTGCTTTGGAGTTCATTGTGTTCCTTAGACCTGTTAAGTCACGTATATTATGGGAACAAATGCTGGGAAGGGGAACCAGGAAATGCGACGATATAGGCAAAACCCATTTTGTAATCTTCGATTGTTTCAATGGCACCCTGATCAGATATTTTAAAAATGCGAGTTATAATTTTACTATTGATCCACCTGGTACTGAAACGATAACTATAAAAGAGCTGATTGAAAAAATATATAACAACGAGGATCGGGAGGCTAATGCTAAGCGCCTCAGCAAGCGTTTACATCGAATTGAAAAAGACATGAGCGGCAATGCGCGTGAAAAATTCAAAACGTATATCCCTGATGGCGATATGGGAAAATTTGCAGGTCACGTAGCTAAATTCTTTGACAGGCACTGATGGCAAAATCATTCAAAGAAATATTTGAAAGCTTTACAAGCCTGATGGAATTGCTCCGCAATGAGCAGTTTCAAAAGCTATTAGTTGAATATGAACGGGCTAAAAGAGTTTTCATGGTGGGATACGAAGTAGAGGATACAGTCAGCTCGGATGTGTTGTTTGAGGCAGAAGGAAAAAATGATCTCAAGCCTGTAGATTATTTATTGGCATTTTCTGAATTCATCAAACGAAATGAAAATGAGATTTCAGCCATTGGTATTCTATTGAATAAACCAGCCGGATGGAATACCAAAACTCTGAATGAGCTGAAACAAAAATTGCGGGAGAACCAGTATGACGAAAACAACCTCCGAAAAGCACACAAAATCGTATATCACAAGGACACAGTCGATATCATCAGCATGATCAAACATGCAGCCAAAGCATCAGAACCATTGTTAAGTCCGGAAGAAAGAGTTAGTCTTGCAATTGAAAAAGTAACCGCAGGGAAGAATCTGAATGAAGAGCAACAAAAATGGATGGAATATATCAAAGAACATCTCAAACAAAATATGACGCTGGATGAGGATGATCTCAGAGATCTACCTGTTTTTGCGGACAGAGGTGGATTGAGCAGATTTAAGAAGATATTTGCGGAGGAATACGGGCAGATTATTGATGAGATTAATTTGGCCATTGCAGCGTAGGGCATAGAGCATAGGGCATAGGGCATAGAGAAATATTTTCATCTAAAATCTAATATTTCTTTGCGACGGTTGCTGAGCTGTAGCACGAGGATGTGGGGAGGAGGTCGAAGCATGCGCCTTTGTGAGACAATAAAACAATAGGCAATAAACAATAGGTAATAGGCAATAATTAATAGACAAAATGAGTGACGTAGTAAACAAGTTATGGGGCTTTTGTCATACGCTGAGGCATGAAGGGATCGACTATAACGATTATATCGAGCAGCTTTCGTTTCTTCTGTTCCTGAAGATGGCGGATGAGAAGGAAGTGCATCTCAGTGCAAAGTATAACTGGCAATCAATGAAAAAAAGGAGTGGTGGTGATCTGATGGATCACTACTCGGATATGCTCAGAGATCTGGCGAAGGAAGAAGGATTGCTGGGTGAAATATTTACACAGGCGCAGAATCGATTTAATAATCCGGTGAGTCTGAAGAAGCTGCTCAACCTGATTGAAGAGGATGAGTGGACATCGATGGATGTGGATGTGAAGGGTGCGGCATTTGAAGGTCTATTGGAAAAAGCGGCGAGTGAAGGGAAGAAAGGTGCCGGGCAATATTTTACACCTCGTCCGTTGATCCAAAGTATGGTGCGATTGATGAAACCGGATCCAAGAGGAAATAAAAACTTCAAAATATCGGATCCTGCGTGTGGTACGGGTGGATTTCTTGTTTCCGCATATGAATGGCTAATGAAAGAGAGTAAAGGTGCGCTGCCCAGGGAAGATGTGAAGAGGATCAGAGAGAAAACTTATTTCGGTCAGGAACTTGTGGCACGCCCTCGTCGACTGGCATTGATGAATATGTATCTGCATGGTGTGACGCCTAAAATAAAACTGGGTGATACGATCTATAATACACCCGGAAGTGATCGCTTTGATGTGGTACTGGCTAATCCGCCATTTGGAACAAAAGGAGCGAACCAGGCACCGGAGCGGGATGACTTTACGATCGAGACAAGTAATAAGCAATTGAATTTTGTCCAGCACATCATGAGTACGCTGAAGACGAGTGGGCGGGCTGCTATTGTGCTACCGGATAATGTGCTCTTTGAAGACAAAGCCGGTGAAGTATTTGAGATCCTGATGCAGGATTGTAATCTGCATACGATCCTGCGTCTGCCGAGAGGGACATTCACACCTTATGCACAGGGCGTAAAAGCGAATGTGATCTTTTTTCAAAAAGGTCTTCCAACAGAAAAGGTCTGGATTTATGACAACCGGAGTAATATAGAAGGCATCACTAAAAAGGATCGTCCGCTTACCGCTAAACATTTTGAAGATTTTGAAAAATGTTATGGCGCTGATCCGAATGGAAATAGTAAGAGAAAGGATCAGGGTGAGACCGGACGTTTTCGATGTTTCACACTTGAAGAAATCAAAAAGCGGAATTACAAACTTGATATCACATGGCTTAAGGATGATAGTATAGAAGATGCGGATAGTCTGCCGGAGCCGAATGATTTGGCTACTGAGGCTATAACTGAGTTGGAGGCTGTGGTGGATGATTTGAGGGAAATTCTCATTCTGCTAGATGAAAGTTAAATGAGCCTAGTAGTTCCATTCGAAGAAATATTTAATGGTGAGGGCTTACTAAGCAAAGCCGAACATTGGAACAGGTTCGAGCTTAAATCCGCATGTACTATTCAAAATGGATTTGCTCTAAAGTCAAAGCTATTCAATTCAGAACACGGATTTCCAATTATACGAATCAGGGACCTTAAATTTAACAAGGTCCAAACTTACTATACAGGTGATTATCCTCAGCAATATGAAGTAGACAATGGGGATCTTCTAATCGGAATGGACGGAGATTTCATTTGTTACGAATGGGGAGGCGGTAAAGCAGTACTCAATCAACGAGTATGCAAAATAGTGCCGAATGAATCCATTCTATTGAAGAGATTCTTATTTTATGGAATAAACGGATACCTCCATGCTATTCAAAAAGCCACCTCATCAGTTACTGTTGGACATCTATCGTCAATTGACCTTGGAAATATTCCCTTCCCTATTCCTCCAATTGACGAACAAAAGATAATGGTCGCCAAACTTGATGCCATCATGCAAAAAGTAGAAGCCAACAAACATCGGCTTGAAAAAATCCCCAAGCTGCTCAAGCGCTTCCGGCAATCTGTGATGGCTGCGGCGGTGAGTGGAAGATTGACGGAGGTGTGGAGAGAGGAGAATAATAAAGTGACATTATATTCAACGAACAATATTAATGAAAACTATGAATGGAGGACATTTGACTTACCAAATACATGGAAATGGGATTACATTAAAAATATTGGTGACCACATTTTAGGCAAAATGCTTGATGCCGCAAAAAATAAAGGGGAGCTAACTTATTATTTAAGGAATGTGAGTGTAAGATGGTTTGAAATTGACTTAGACTCATTGACAGAAATAAAAGCAACAAAAGAGGATAAAATTAAATTTGATTTAAGAGATGGTGACTTATTTGTGTGCGAAGGAGGTGAACCAGGACGAGCAGCAGTTTGGCATAAGGGCGTAAACAATTTTATCTTTCAAAAGGCAATTCACAGAATACGACCAAACAAATATGTTAACCCTTACTGGGTTTTATACAATTTAAAAGTTGATGCAGATGGCGGCAATTTGGAATCGCTATTTACGGGAACTGGGATTAAGCATTTAACTTTAAAATCATTGTCTAAATATCCAATTGCAATCCCACCGATTGAAGAACAAAAAGAAATTGTTCGCAGAATAGAACAACTCTTTGCTTTTTCTGATAAAATCGAAGCCCGCTACACCAAAGCCAAAGCCATGCTGGATAGATTGCCTCAGAGTATTTTAGCTAAGGCATTTCGGGGGGAGTTGGTGCCTCAGGATCCGGGGGATGAGGGGGCGAGGGTGTTGGTGGAGAGAATAAAGGCAGAAATGGTAGAAAAGGCGGAAGGGCAGAAAATGAAAGGGCACCGGACAAAAAGGTAAAAAAACAAATAAATCCAAGGAGCCTAAATGCAAACAGAATTATTTCATACAGATCAATTTAATACAGACAAACTCACAATTGACGAACTGTTTAAACGCAGCCGGAAACATCAAGGCAGCAAAGAATTTTTTCGCTTCTTTAACTTCATTGCCGGCTTCCATCATTATTCACGCTTCAACACCATGCTGGTGTATTTGCAGGATGATACAGTTACCTTTTTTGGTGGTACCCATTTCTGGAAAAAGAAATTTAAACGAACCATAAAAGAGGATGCCAGACCGTATGTCATCCTTCAGCCTTTTGCACCTGTCATGCTGGTGTATGATTTATTTCAAACCGAAGGAAACGAATCTCCACAGAAATTTTTAGAAGATGGCCTGGGAACAAAACCGTTTGACGTAAAAGGTAAGATCAAACCAAAAACGTTAGAGGATGTGATTAAGATGGCTACAAGTATTGGAATAAAAATATCAATCAAACCACTTTCCTTTTTCAATGCAGGTTATATCACGACCATATTCAAATCAGGTCCTCCTGAAATTGCCTTGAAAGAGGGCATGACGTATGAACAGAATCTTGCTGTACTCATTCATGAACTTGGACATTTGTTCCTGGGGCATACCGGTCATTCCATTCTACATGAGAAAACGAAAGAGGGCAAGGTCAAAGAAATAAAACTGATGAAAAGAAAACTTACCGTCACGGCACAAGAACTCGAAGCCGAGACCATCAGCTTCCTGATCTGCAAGAAACTTGGCCTTGAAACGAAAGCAGCGGAATATTTGGCTGGGTATATAAAAAGCGACAAAGATCTGGAAGAATTCAGTTACGAATTAGTGATCAAGACAGCGGATAAGATTGAGGAGATGTTCTTGAAAATAAACATTTCACATAGACCTTAGTGAAGAGCTACATGTATGGGATCACGATGGTGTTGTTATGGAAACATTCTATTACAATTCGTGCAAAGATAGTCGACTGTGTGCAATTTAGGTTCACACCAGATACCATATTAAATTTGTAATGATGGCCACCTAGGAAAACCGTTGATGACTAAAATAAAATAATGATTTTAAATACAATCTAACTTTAATGACTCTAACCCAAATAGTATTAAAGAGTTCTTTTGTTTTACTTAATTATCTTTGATATATTTTTCTACCAAATATATAAATGAAGTTCGTATTTCCTGTTTCATTATAATATTGGTCTAATTTAAAAATATAAGATGTTGGATCACTCTCTGCAGCACGATGCTGACCAAATTTATAATAAAACCAAACAGCAAATGGCCTTCCACTAGAGTCCAAATTATGTGAAGAACCAGCTATTCTTAGATTTGGCATTAGTACATGAGGTTTTATCTCCCATCTACTTGGGCCCCTACCACCTCTATTTAAGTCATATCGTCCATGTCTAATAGTAAAAAACCTACCAATACTATAAAACCCATCCTTAATTTTCTGCCATATTGGTTTATCGGGCGAGTTGGAGTCTTGTTGCTCATCTATTTTCTCTATAAAATTATTATTTTTATCAATCTCCCAAATCTTTCCATTTTTATCTTCATATCCACCTAAAGATGCTAAAGTCATAATTTTATTAAATTCTTGTGAAGCATAGCTTGTTCCACTTTTTTCTTGCTGCAGGTTTCTTTCCATAGGGCTCATTGCCTCCCAAGGTTTGCTTCCATAATACTCTTCACCAGCCAAGTAATTATCCCAAAAATGGTCTTCCGGATCATAGTCACTTCCTCCTGTGGGGTCAATTTTATTAATTGGATTATTACCCATCGCTAAGTAAGGCGAATTATACTGACCCATCGGATCAGGGTTGAACCATCTCCCTAATCGACAATCGTAATGCCGTAGTTCAAAATTGTTGAATCCAGTCTCCGTATCCTCTTCTTGCCCTTGATAACCAAAACGATACTTGAGAGGTAAGCTGAAATTACGCCCTGGCATAATAGAGCCATGTGGATAGTAATCTGAAAAACTCAATACTTCAGCTGCGCCGGCATTGTTTCGCACAACTGCGCGCACATTTCCCATATAGTCGCTTATTTCATAGACATAACTGCTACTTCTTTTATCATAAATACCAATTCTACCTTCACCATATATGGGCAATTCTGTTTGAAGCAAGGTGCCATTGTAGATATTCGTTTCATAAATACTCATAAGTTCTCCGCCCTCACCATATATATACCACGTATATTTTGCTTCATCGCCATTGTTATCATATGTAATTTTCTTTTGTCGCAAACCTGCGGGATTATATTCAAATCTTAATAGATACTTTCCATCTGAATTAGTGATTGTCAAGACTTTGCCAGCCAGATTATATATGTAAACATAATCAGCACTGAAGTCATTAATTAATTGTCCAATATTATTGTAGATGTAATTGCTTGAAGATTGATTTTTTAGATCATCAGAATAGTTACTCGCTATGTCATTTATTGAATTAAGACGGTTTGGTAACGAGGGAGAATAGTTGTACACTAAATCATCCATTGGCAATTCAGAAGGTTCTCCTTGACGCTTTAAGGTTTTAACATTCCCTATTTTATCATATGTTAAATTATTTATTCGATAAGCATTTGGATCTTCTGCAAATATAGAGCCTGTTCCTATTGTTGGCCCATTTGAGGTGCCTGCTAGCACACTTCCAAAAACAGCTTCGCTCAATTGATTTTGATAATCATACTTATAAACATATTGAAGCATGCCGGAAGTAAATGTTGAGGTTGATGCTGCAGCTACCGGCAAAGCAGTTTGCCAGCGAATACATCGTATATTGCCATTGAATGGTTCGATGTAAGTGGCTGAAGTGTTTATAACATTTCGCGAATATGTTTCGACATATGTATTTTTTCGAGTATAATCACCAGGAAAATAATCAAGGGTGAAACCAAACACATCTTTATTGAATCCGAGATTTACACCAGCATAACCATCCTTTCCAGGGTCTCGATTTGTAAGTGTAGGGTCATTAACACTTTTAAGCTGGCCATTAATAGTATAAACATAATCAAGTCCCTGCAAATTCCCACCTAGTTCATTACGCTTTAAGGCATTATGAAGGTAGTATTTTAGAGTCTGATGACTTTTAAAGGATACATTATCAAAACTTGTCGCTGTCTCATGAAGCCTATTGTTGGAATCATAAATATATTGATGAATGAATCGTTCAGCAGGCTCTTCCTTTTGATAGTCAATTTTATCCAAATTCCCTTCTTTAGTGTAATGATAGTTGATCGTTTTTATGCCGAGTACATTTAGTGAATGAACCGCCCAAATGCATCGGTCATCATAATCATATCCATACCATGAAGCATCGCCTGCAATAGTCCAGGATTTTGACAATTGATTATCCTGAAACCTTTGATCATATCCTGAATATGTGATAGGTAGATCGTCTGATTTATCATAAGCAAACCAAGTTTGTTGAGTGCAATGGGTTGAATACGCTGTCCATTCAGCTTGGGTGAAGTCTACAACTGCGTGCACACTACCGATTTCTATAGGATTTGGTGTACTACCTGATGAAGTATAAGGCTGAAAGGATAAAATTGGCCCTGACACTCTGAGAGAAGGATTGAATTCTCCTGTCTCAACAATACGACCCGCTCTATCATAGACATAATAATTAAATCTACCTCCATCTATCAATTGTTGCGCGTTTTGTTTAAAACGTAGTTTCCCTTCCGTGTCATAAATGAAGTTTATTATTCCTTCGTCAGGAGAGGTATTTTTTATAGGCCACCCAAAAGAATTATAAGAATAAGTTAAAATTTTCGTATCAGGTATGGGCTCAAATCTCGGATATTTTTGTAATTTAGTCGTAATCACGATTCGTGAATGGTTTGTTTGATCTGAATGAATTGTGTTACTTTGGACAAAAGGTTCAATATGATCCAATTGAAACGAGCCGGAAAAAAATTTATAAACAAGAATTTCAATGTTAGTTATGTATAGCTTTATTGAAGAATAATTTTTTACAACATTCCCGCTTAAAGGAATTGTGATTATATTATGTCCCGTATAAGTGTCTAATTGAAATACTCCATTAGTGATGCTCGTAATTCCTCCTTGGACCAAATCACCATTAATATTAAATGTTACTCTCAATGCATAAATTAATTGACCATCAGGCGTAGGAGCGGATGTTGTTCTTAAATGCTGGGTTTCCAACTCTTCTTCATCTATGACAATAGGGCTCACGTTAAGCTCGGGTAATGTTGCACTTACGTTGTGATTTGATAAATCCTGTGATCTGATTCGAACTCCATTCCCAGGAGTTAATGGATTAGAATATCCAGTTAATTCTACCTTAAATTCGAGTGATTGTTGGTACCCCATTAATGGGACAGTTCCTACTGAATGAAGAACTGAAACATAATCAACAGGTTTTTCAACATGATCTGTAGAAGTTGTGTTATTTGCAAATGGGTCGTATGAACAATCAACAAGATTTGGTGAAACCACTTTTGATAATTCCCCCTTTTTTGTATAGTAATTAATACTCCAATTACTGTAATCCAGTTCATAAGAAATACTCAAATTCGGTATAAATTTAGGATCCCATTTAGTTCCGCCTTGATTGTTCAAATCAAAATTTGCAGTTAGGTAAAGTGAAGTGTATTCATAAGAAATCCTGAAATAAGAACTTTCAAATTGATATATATTTTTAAAAGTTACTGATCGGGTATTTCTATCAATGACATAGTCAATCCCCTCGACTAAAAGATAACCTTTTCTTAAATCTGTTATAGAGTAGTTTACTTGTTTTGGCGAATTAGGAGATGACCCTTCATTCGCTAAAATTCCATATCCAACATTGGCAGTAATTAATTTAAGCGTTCCTTTTTTAGAAGCAGGCAGATGTATAGAAACCCCTCTTTGCCCGTAATAAAATAAAGTTTGATTTACTTTTTGACTGACACAGGATGTAGGAATTCCAGTAAGGCAAGTAGCTATAACCTGACCATTTGAATTCGTATAGCTGACGTTTTCTTTGCCATTTTCATCTATTTCTATAGTCTTAAAAGCTGATATGTCTTCTTTTCCCGTAGAAACTGCATTATTATTCGAGAATCCTGTAATGTACGATTCGTTGTATCCAAATACATAATATAGTTCACCAGCATTGGTTAAGTAAAATGTTTTTTTTTCATGCCCTGTGCCCATTCTATGATTTTCCCCCGCAATTGTCATTCGTTTCACGCGTCCCAATGGATCATCAAAATATTCAATTCGGTTATAGGGGTAGGATGATGAAGCAACATATGGTTCTGCTACATTATTATTGCTGTAATACCAACCCAAGGTCCCTTGCAAAGTATTTTGAACTGGGGCTGGCATATTAATTTCACCGAAATTTGTTGATGATGTATTAGGCTTATCAAAATCATCCCATGAATAATTATTGCCAGATGCATCTTCGATGAATTTATCTTTAAAGTTTATGGAGTTCTGAAACAATGGAGCTGAAAGGGTTTGTAAAACAGGACGTCCAAATGCATCAAATACGGGTTGACTTGCAAGAACATTATTATTTGCATTGTCCGTTGATTGTTGTTGAATTGTCCTACCTATCCCATCAATATAGGTTCTTGTCTGTGACAAAACATTGCCATTATTATTAAATGATATTACTTCTGACCAGTTATTTTGTGCATTGCTACCCCAAGAAATAAAAAGAATTGTCACAAATGGTAATAATCGGTGGTATTTCATAAATAATGATATTTTAGTAAGCTCGCTTGAAATTATAATTGTTGCGTTGTTTAAGTTTCCAACCGTCCGTTGGAGTCTCAATCCATATTTCGCTAATTCGGCCCTCGTTATCATATGCAAAACGAGTGGCAAAATTATTAAAGTCCAAAGTTGCAAGCATCCTCCCTGATTTTTCATCAATTACGTTCCCGGTTATGGAAATGTCCATAGGTCTTATCATCAAATCATCAAAATAAGAAGTTGAATTTCCTGGATTGTATAAATAAGCCCTGAAATCATTTAAAGATCCACCAGTTGGCAAATAATCAATGGGAACGTCAATAGTACTCGTCATTAATGTCCAATCTCCAACCATCGTATTAGAAGCATCTGATTTTTCAATATTTTTGTAAATATTCACATCACCTTGAATTCCTGTGGAACTGTGGCTGCCATTTAAACTTAAGATTAACGATGCACTGGAAGGGCTATTTTTATGAACCCAAACTGATACTCTGTAGCTTCGACCTGCTGTTATTTCCTTGGTAAAATATCCAGGCCCGAATGCCCCAATATCAACTTTTGCCATGAAATTTCCAGTGTGTGGGCTAAGATTCACATTTCCGGCAAACCGCATTTGTCCCTGTGTGATTTCTCCCCCAAAATGCATGATACCAGGGGAAACGATTTCTTGATCTTCAAAACCAGAAAAAGTAAAATCTGTATATCGAGCATCACTTGCTTCACAAAGTAAATATTGTTGGTCATATCCCAATTTAGAGGCAGAATATCGTGAAGTCACACCTTTTTTTGATTCTATTATTGTATTTCGTTTATTAAACAATGTAATATCTTCCTCCTCTCGCCAATTCAAATCATTTGCATCACCATTGAAAACATAAGTTTTATAAGGCTCCCAATAAGTAGTTTGTTGCAATTGAGTGACATATGCATTTGTAGAAAAATCAAATATTCGTCTTGGTATTATTTGTTGCCAAGTTGTTTTTGAACCTGCAATAAGTTCTCGATCACTACTTTGGACAAGGTTATTATAAACATCACGAATAATTTTATCCCTGTAAACGGTAACTTTGTATGGCGCTAGTAATAAATTTTTTGCATTTGGATCTTTGCTTTTAGTTCCCATCATTGAATACGCTGACTGTAGGTAAGCATATGAAGTTCGTGTTTCTGTTATCCCCGAAGTTGGATCAGTTATACGCACTTGAGTTGGAGCTCCAGATGATGGGTCTCTTGCAATTATTTCTTCTGATATAGATATCCCATCTCTAATAATAATCTTTCTTTTTAAAGTGTTTTTGAACTGAATTTTAATAAAATCCATATCAAATTTTAGAGGATATCCTGGACAGAATGGATTTTTTGTAGGTTCCTGTAAGTGTTGTGTGAATGATTCCGTCAATGATGGCAGAACATCTTCACTATTCAGATAATATTCGTATAATTCTGAACTGACTATGTTATTATTATTATCAAAATAAGAAACACTTAGTGGACGACCATAAGAACCTACTAATTGATTTACAGTAGCAAAGGTTTCAAGGGTCAGCGTGGTACAGGGGAAAGCGGTAGGTTTCGGTTCTATTTCTTTATAACTTACACTGTTCTCAGAATACATATTGTCATATGTATAAATAGCCTTGCCAGAATATGTATTTTGAAGGCTTTTAGACTTAACTGTCACTTTGCCATATGTTACAATCGTTGGTGGCATATTAGGATCGTTCGCTAAATTATTTTTACCAATGGTATGGGCATCAATCAGAGAGCTGATATCAATAGGCTCTGAACCAGCGGCTCCATTTTCATAAGAATATTCGTTTATATAATTTTGGTTTAAGTCAGGTTCCTTTATGGTAATCTGCTTTACACGAACACCACCACCTGATACGGAAGAAAGTCTTAAACCTATATATCCCCACCCATTTACTTTTGGATTATATGTGGGATTATAATTACCACAACCCACAGTGCCACCAATATTCTTAAATAGTGCATTGATATCTATATCTCGAGAATCGAGAGTGCTGTTAAGTAAGGATAGAGTTAGTGGAGTGAAATTAATAATACTGCATGGATTATTATTATATCCACTGGCAGCAGTGATACAATTAGGTCCGGTTAGTCCCGTGAAAAAAGGAATAAATACTTCCTTGAATTGAATTTGGTTGCTCGGCAAACTTAAGAAATCATCAATGTCTTTATTAACTGACACAACTCCAGCCGAAGACGTCCAACCTCCGGACCCATTTAGCTGAGCATTTTTTATCAGAAAGTACCTTTTGGGATTAACAAATCCCCTTCCATTGTTTACCTTCTCATAGGAATCAGATTCATAATCAACTAAAATTTCTCCTCCTAAGGGCGTAGTTATCTTTTTCAATGACCATGCATCAACATTTAGCTTCGATCCTTGAATTTGATTAGTTCCTTCAGTCGTATAACGTCCCCTAAATGAAAAATTAAAATCACTTTTATAATAACCCCAGTAATCTGTTTTAAAAGGACTGAAATTTGGATTTTTAGTTGAATTGTTCTCATCATAATCAAACAAATACGATGGTCCTGTAGGCTTATATTTTAACCCGTAGGATTTGATTTCTTTAATAGTTAATTTCCCGGAATTTGCTAAATCCGAACTTGTTGATGGATCAGATTCATTATATTTTTTATAAATTTCAGTATTAAATGCTTGAGAAAAAGAAATGGAGCTTGTTGTAAATGTATTATTAACATTATTGTACAGCATCTTGCAAAGACTATAATCAGCAATTAAATCAATAGCTTCAATAGTATTTGCTTTTATAAGCATTTCATTTGAATAAAAATTACCTATATGGGGTTTTACATTTACTGGATAGCACTGGACTAAAGAATATCTGGGGTCATAAGGAAGAGGTGCATTATTTGAAATAATTGGAAGGTCTTCATTTCGAATCAATATAATTTTACTTAATCTAAGAAGTGGGGTAATAATATTTGACACTTTTTTTTCAGCATGAGCATCCATCCGAACCTCTTTTATAAACAATGCAGTATGAGTGGCAGTTTGTATTGAATTTAAATAGTAAACTTGCATTTGACCGGAACTTACAGTTCCTTCATTCTTGTAAGTTTGAAGTTTGTATTCTGGGGTATGATAATTAGATGGCTCACGTTTGTTAAACTGATTAGGATAATAATTAAAAAAAGGAGATTTCCACTGAAAATTATCTGTCCATTTTCCATAATTGTAAGCTATCCAGTAGCCCGTATCCCCCAAATCTACCATGCCATTGTTATTAGCATCTTCATAATCAACTCCAGTAACAGCAGTCAGCTTCCAAGAAAGTGGGTAACGGGCTGCTTTAATGAAATCCTTTTTTTCTTCCTGAATATCAACATCATAAGATCCATTTAAAATAAATGAAGTTATATTTTCATTTTCCAACATGTAAACAGGTAATGAATAGTGATACGTTACACCTTCCGTTGAAGTAATTTTAAATGCTCCTATACCTTCTGGATCAAATTCAGAAGCGGGTCGTTTTATACCATTCGTAATTCGATAATCAAGAAATCCACTAGGATTAGAATTGATATCATTATTTGTGAAATATTCAATATATGTACCCGTGTTAATTCTATTTGTTGCTGGCGAATATTGTAACGGGATTGCAGAAGTGCCATTAGCACCCCAATATGTACCTGAGACTTGACCAACATTGAATTGGTAGATTTCATCTTCTAAATAAAAAAGGACAGGTTTCGTCGCAGAAAACGCGGTATTGCCAACATGAACATAATTTTCAATGTTTCCGGTATGAAAGTCTCCCCAAGCATAGACTCTTGGCGTAATTGTCCCACCAAATCCGGGAGCAGATACATTATATGAGTCATAATCTGGGAATGAAAATCCTACTCCTTTTTGCATCCCAAAGAATGATGTATTAATATCCATTCTGCTTTCCTGTCGGCTATAATTATTATCGTTTTTAAAATACAATGGACCATAATAATACTCATCATCAATCTTGATCGGAGGAAGTCCTGATAATTGCGTTGCCGGTGAAATATCTGTAGTAATTGTGGTTATTTTCTTACCATCCCAGTCATCAGAAACTCCTCGAATGTGATGAGAAATTTCACCGGGATCATAATCCCAACCTAATCCAATCCAAGAAGCCTGTTCATCCATCCTAATTCCACTGGAATAGTGAAATACAATTGGAACTTGTTCACCATTTGGCCCAGGGATAGTCATGATAGGAACTGAATATTTAAAGTCGCCAGTCACCAAATCCACCATTGAATTTGCCGCTTGTGAAATGGGTAAGTTTTGACCGAACAAATTCGTAACTATATCAGATAGAATGACAATGATAAACGATGTTCGAATTATAAGAGTAAATGATTTCATTTGTGCAGGGTATTCGAGTCAATTAATAATATAAAAGAAGCAAAGTTTTATACATGGCAACGCCTTACCTCTGATGTTGAGTCAGAAAATTACCAGGGAGCAATCAATCTTAGATTCGTGAAAAACTTAAAAACTATGGGGTCGGCTTGATAAACAGTAAAGATTAAGAGGAGAATCTGATTTTGATTGTTAAAAAAATTTGAGTTATGATCTTCAGATCATGACACAATACGCTTTAATATTATCCTAAGTTATAACTATTTCTTTAGCAACCAAATTTTTTAAAAAATTTTACATGATCATACGAATCGAATGACCCTACTATTTTGATGTATAGTAATAGCACGCGAACTCTTTAATAAGTCAACAAAAAAAATAAATGTGAATCCTAAAAATTTTAAACCTTCGGCAACAATATCGCATCCAGCATCGCCTTCAGCCTCATGAAGCCAAGAAGTTGTCCATCTTCGCTGCTCATCACCGGCTCATCGTCATCATCATCTTCGTCATCAACAGGAAGAATGGAAAATGCTACAAAGTCGAGAAGATCCATTTCAGGATAGTCTTCTGAAATCGAACTGATGAAGGCATCCAGTTCACCGTCGGCTTTTTCGAGGGCATCCCAGTTGGCATCTTCAAGATCATAGAGATATTCTTCATCTTCTATTTCTTTATACAGGTCAGTCCGTTTAAGGCTTTCCATGCAGATGGTGCCAAGGAATATCAGGTAAGCCTGGTCTTCTTCCGTCAGATCCACCTCATCATCCTCCATGATCAGGTATTGGAGGCTATCCATATAAGGCGTAGGATCTAAGGAGCCATTTTCACCCTGTTCAAGGATTTTGTCTATCAGTTCTTCGGTAACTTTCATTGCTTCTTTTAATATATGAGGACAAATTTACATATAAATTCACACTTCTTGTTTATGGGTTTATAGGTTTATGTGCTTATATGTTTATACGGCCAAATAGTAAAAGGGCTAGTTAGTTTTGTTTATAGGTTTATTAGTTTATAGGTTTATAATATTATACATCAATAAACTCATAATCCAATACTTCCATAAACTTATAAGCCTATAACCCCATAAACCTCTAAGCCCATACGCGAATTGATTAGTTTTATGAAAAATTTGCATTGAAAAAAATTGTTTTTCAAATAGCCTTCACAATTGCTCTCCTCATGTCCATCTTTAGCTGTTTTCGTAAAAAAGAAAATCTTCAATCCTGGCTTGATAAAAAATTTCCGGGGCAGTTTGAAGTCGTCGATAGCCGTCGACGATTTATGGAACAATTTCAGTTTTCAAAAAAAGTGACTTCGGTGGTAGCGTTCAAACAGGATACCCTCATTGAATTTGTGGTGATATGGTATAGGGATGTACCGGATCTAAGAGTAAGCGCAGATGAAATTCAAAATGCGTTTGACCGAAGTAAAAAGGATACCGAACAGGCACGCGCATTGTATAAATCATATACCGAACATGGATCCGCAAAAATGTCTGTGTCCGTTATCGATGATGCCGCTTACTTTTTAGTGTATGAAGAGCCTACGATGGAGAACAGGAAGAAATATTTACAGGAAATCCTGTCTACACTAGATCAGAAAACTGATTTTGCACAAACGAAGGTCTTTATTGATTTCATGGAAGACAGTACCTATCATCAGGAATTTAACGACATCGTTCCTGCAGGGTTTTGGAACCGGATAGACCATTATTATCAAGACAACAAAACGGTATCGATAGATTTTGCATGGTCACCAAAAATGAAGACCGATACATTGATGTCAAAGTGGACCTTGAATACGTATGCGAACAGAAGTAGCACATATCGGAATGAGGCTTACCAGGAGGCCTTAAAATGGGCTGACAAAAATATCAAGCCACCCTTTTATATTGAGCCTGATCAACTCGTATGGGATGATTTAGATGAACATGATCTGATGGCTATGCATTTTCATTTTCCCTACTATACACAAAAACCTCCCGACGAAACAGAGGACATTGAAAGCCTTCGCTTAGGATATGTATCAGGCGTATACCAGGCTGACCAGAAGACATTCTCAAAAATTGTAAAAGAAAAAGAATTTTGAATCCGGATGATCGTTTTGCAGACCCGGGTGTAAGCTTATATGATCTCGCTACACATTTCATCGTGCATTGCTCAAAGTGTGATGGAAAAGCGCAGGTACTTCCATTCAATGGCTCATGGAAACTGACTTGTTCGAAATGTTTTCATGTCGAATTACCGGGTCATTGGTATGGTGCGATGACGGCCTATGTGTCTGTTAAATGTCGTGAATGCCATCAGCCGATTTCAAGGAGTGCTGAAGTGAGCGGCGAGTGGGCCAAACTAAAAGTGAAATGTGAAGAATGCAGGGATGAGTGCGAATATGAAGCACAAATTTCCAGACATTATATTCATCACGGCCTGATGTGTGATTCGGTTTTTGGATTACCGTTGTGGTTGCAAAAGGAATTCAGATCCGATCTTTTTTGGGCATTCAATTATGAGCACCTAAATCTGCTTGAACAATATGTCAGAGCCAAACTCCGTGAAAGGGGGATTGAAAATAAGGGAAGTAAAAACAGTTTAATGTTTAGCCGGTTGCCCACATTTATCACGAGTGCTAAAAATCGGGGGGAGATATTGAAGTTGATTGAGGAGATGCAAAAGAAGTGAGAGTCTTTCGTGGAATATTTTTCCTCAGAAGTATTGTTTAGAGAGTTTAGCCCTGGTACTTTCAGATGGAAAGGTTTAGGAAGTTTTGCTCTATTACTTAAATATAGTTCGAAGACCTTGCTATTTTTTTATAACCCTGCCTTGTCTTATTTCATGATCTTTTTTTATCAGCAGTGTATATATTCCGCTTGGTAATCCACCTAATTGAAGCGAACCATGCCATTCATCTACTTTTATTAATCTGCCCAGGCAATCATACATGAAATAAGTAGTGTGGCCGTCGATGAATGTGTCATCACTTAAAAAGAGTTCCTGCTCTACCGGATTTGGATGTATTCCAATGCTTTCAAAAGGAATCTCTTCACTAGCTGTAAGGCATTGCGCTTCCACTTCCATTACACTATTGCATCCTACTGCATTAGATTCGATGATTTGGTCAGTTGAATGAATAAAATGTAAACAAACACTTTCAATTGCACATTCTCCCAAAGACGGATTTTTTTTGATTAGTAGAATCGCTTTGACACTGTCAAGATGGTCGATGCCCTCCAGTGTAACCAGTGAGTCATTTTGTATTATTTCCATAAAACGTCCGACATATCGGAGACCCTCCAATCCTCCAAGGTCATGTAAACGTTGATTGCCTTCGATATTAATATCACGAGGAATCCGTCGAAGGTTTTGAAGGCCTGTAATGGAAAGCAAACCCGAATTGTTCTCAACACGCACATCATTTCCAATCTTCTCAATATTTTCCAGACCTGAAAGTGAAAGCAAGCTTGCATTATTCTGAATGACAATATCATCTGCGGAAGCAAGTGTGTGAAGGAAATTTAAGCTTCGTAGATTTTGATTTTGTTGTATATGACATACATCACCTATCCAGGCAAGTTTTTCAAAAGTTGCAAGCGTATCCAGGCTGGCATTTTCACTTACAATTAAATCATTGTAAATGGAGTCCAACAGGTTTAGGCCGGAGAATGATTTCAATAAAGGATTACTCTCGATTCTGACATTGTCTCCAACATAACGGACATTTTGAAATGCATGCATTTCACGTAGACTATCATTTTGAAGCAATTCAAATGAGCCTCCAATTGTATCAAGCAAACCAAATCCACTCAGTGAGTCGAGGAAGGATAATACAGCCACATCACCTTTTACAATTTTCAATTTTGGAAAACCATGAAAGTGCCCTGCATCTAATATTCTTACAATGTGAAGGCCTCCATCGATTCTTTCTAGGTTCGCAAAGGCATCAATTGTAGTTAACCCAGTTACTTCCCAAAAACGTAAATCATCTCCGATGTAAATGAGCGAATCGAATCCTGTAATCGTGTTAATCTCTCCGGCTTCAATATTTATTCGTCCTCCTGTATATCGTAAACGAGGAAAAAAATGAATGGAACCGGGTATATTTAAAAAATTTATTTCAAGATTCTCACCGATCGACTCAAGATTTTCAAATGCATCCAAAATATTGAGTTCATGGAAATCGGTCAATGCTAAATGTCCTCCAATATGAAGTATGCTGTCAAACCCAATAATGGCTTCGACATTGAATAAATAACTTAGGAAAAGATCTCCATTTACCGCCTTCAGGCTGCGAAATGCCCTAATCGTGTCCAACGAAGTAATTGCACCACGCAATTCAAGGTTTCCTTCAATGATCTGAATATGGTCAAGGCTATCAAAAGATGTGAAGTGGCCACCCACTGAAAATTTAACATTACCCCCAATCATTGTACATCCGGGATACAAAATCCTAAAACTGTCCACCTGGGATTGGCTTTTGAACTGAATCCCTTCAGGCAAACAGTTTTGACAGAAACATGTAATTGAAAACAACAGCAGCAATGAAGATGCAAGAAATTTATGTTTGTTGAATACAGCTACATTTATAAGAACCTGGGAAATCATATGGTAAAAAACTTTTAGTATGGATATCATTTCCAAATTTGTCTAAGAATTATTTAATCTTAACTCAAATCTACCAAATTAAAACTGTGAGTTTTGGCGCTATTCCCTGAATAAATAAGCAAGCATTTCAAAATAAAAAAAGGCCACTCGAAAGTGACCTTCATTTTGTGGGAGTACACGGGTTCGAACCGCGGACCCTCTGCTTGTAAGGCAGATGCTCTGAACCAGCTGAGCTATACTCCCTTTTTAAAACCGGACTGCAAACATAGTGCCTCTGGGCTAATTAGCCAAATAATTTACCTCATTAACTGCTAAATCCTTTAAAATGTGGCAGTTGCTTGAAGTTCAGGCCGGAATAGAAATGGAGAAATTCAATTTTTTTAATCTTATCCGATGCCAGGTAAATTTATTTAAGCTTATCTTCAAAAGCTACCTGCAATGATCACAAAACCATGCTTTTCGAGCTATTTTGCGCATAAATGACTTCATTTATGCACATGATTTCATTGAAAACCCCGATAAAAAAGCGTATATTTGGAAACGAACATATGCAGCAAAAACCTAATATCCGCCCTCACCTCCTTTGGGAATACGATCTCGAAACTTTCAATTGGCGGAAGTCTTATAAGATCGTTATTGAACGGGTAATTCAGCTCGGAACTCCTGAGGATTGGAAAGAGATTTTTTCGTTTTATACAGTTGACCAAATCAATGAAACTATAGAATGGTCAAAACAATTGGACTTGCGGGATAAAAATTTTGCAAAACTTTTTCTGCAATCGGATTATTTCCATGCTGCATAAAGATCCATTCATCATATCTCCAGAGACATTTGAGTTAATCAAAGAGTTGCAATCAATGCCGGAACTAACCGGTTTTTACTTGGTTGGAGGAACCTCTTTGGGCTTACAACTTGGGCATAGAAATTCTATTGATATTGACTTGTTTTCTCAACATGAATTTGAAGATCAATTTATCATTGATTGCATTACGAAGAAATATGTGTTTCTTGAAAAATTCAGAAGGAAAAATACGATCATTGGTTTTATTCATGATATCAAAGTTGATTTTATTTGCCATCCTTACCCTTTAGTTAAAGAACCCATTTCAGAAGAAGGCATCACCTATCTTTCTAAAGAAGACATCGCCGCAATGAAGCTCAACGCCATCGCCGGTAGTGGTCAGCGACTAAAAGATTTTATCGATGTGTATTTTTTACTCGAGTCTTTATCGGTTAATGATATGCTTGAATGTTATTCTATAAAATATCCAAATTCTAATCCGATGATTGCCCTGAAGGCCATCTCGTATTTTGAAGATATAGATCCGGATATTGATCCTCCAAAAATGAAAACTCCTTTGTCACTTAAGAAAATAAAAAAGAGAATTACAGAGGCTGTTTTACATCAGTATAAGACCTTCAAAGAATAGAAGGCTTCAGACTGAAAATTAAAAGAGCGAGTGAAGCCACAGGTAAATTTTAACCATCCTGCCATTTTGCACAATCCTTCTTACTTCCTTATTGGTAGTTCCCCATTCACAATTCATTCTATTTAAAACGTACCTTCTCAAGATCAGATGACTGAAATTCTCAGGATTTGGGGAAAAATTTTAATCTTACACTTTCAAAAATAATTTTGATTAATACCCACCTCTATGTTCCGTAAAATCTTAATAGCCCTCGTCATCATTTTCATCGCTATCCAGTTTTTCCATCCTGCAAAAAATCTATCCGATGATCGCACACATGATATCTCATTAAAATATAATGTACCGGCTAATGTGGATACCATATTTGTAAAAGCATGCAATAATTGTCATACCAACAAAACAGATTATCCATGGTATGTCAATATTCAACCTGTCGCCTGGTGGCTGGCGAATCATGTCAATGAGGGAAAACAAAAACTGAATTTCTCCACGTTTACTTCACGTCGTATTGCGTTTCAGAATCACAAATTTGAAGACATTGTGGAACAGATCAAGGAGAAGGAGATGCCATTACCATCGTATACATGGTTAGGCCTTCATCCTGAAGCGAAGATTACAGATGCAGATCGAAAGTTGATCATTGATTGGGCTACTGCGCAGATGGATACATTGAAAGCGCATTATCCTGCGGATAGCCTGAAGATGCCGAAGAGACCTGTTGTGGCTAAGTAAATGAATAGTTGTTTTTACAAAAGATATACGACATCAAGTATTCAGTATTCAGTAATCGGTATTAAGTTCATTTACTGATTACCGAATACTGATTACTGATTACTGATTACTGATTACTTGGTCTAAATAAATCTCTTGGCCATGCAGATGAAAATCGTCGAACTACGATTTCGGGTACGTGTAGTTCAACATCCATCTTATTCCAAACCGATCAAGACATACGCCCCAATATGCCCCAGAATTGATCTGAAGGAGCCATGTTTTGAGTGCTACCTTGTGAAAGTGCTGCATAAAGACGATCCACTTCTTCTTTTGAATCGGGTTCAAGATTGATGGTGGTATTGTTACCCACGATAAGTTTGTGACCCATTGATTCGAGCATATCGGTGCCCATGATGAAAGTGCCACCCAGAATGGGTAGGGCTACATGCATCACCATATTTTTTTCCTTTTCAGGAATCTCTGGCATACCCGGCATCGGGGGGATATCACGATTGCGCATGATACCGCCTTCGAATTCTCCACCGAAAATGGATTTGTAAAAATTAAAGGCTTCTTCTGTGTTGCCCTGAAAGTTGAGGTAAATTGAAATTTTTGACATAGGAAAGGATTTGCGAGTGACGATTTACGAATGACGAATGACGATTTTAGGAAATACAGTCTTTATTTTAAAGTTTTTCCATTTTGCCATCCCGCAACATTTATTTCATAATGGCGGGATCATCGCTGCGCTCGAATTGCTTATTGCCAATTGCTAATTGTTTATTGCAAATTGTAATTAATGACATCACAAATATCTCTACATAAAACAAAGGAGAAGGTGGGGAAATGCGGATTTGTGGTGGGGGGAATGCGACACAACCTCTGCAATAAAAATTAACCCAACAAATAATTCAAAAAATAGGCTGAGGCTATCCATACGACTGCAAGACCGATGCCGGCAAATAAAGAAACCAGGGCCTTATGGCTTTAAACCTGATGGTGGAAAGAAACCGATAAGCTACGATGGAGGCATATAAGATGAGTATTGACATGTTGATCATCTCCATCGTCCGGCGAAAGGATCCGTCATGTACCCATCCAAAACATAAGTATATCAAGGTTTGAATGAATACACCCTAGGCTATTGTGAAGAGAATAACAATGGTTGTCTCCGCGATATTCAATCGTTTACCTGACAGTCGAAAAATGAGGTGTAGAAATATAGAAGAAGCCGGTATGGCGATGAGAATATAGATATAAGTATGTTCCAAAACCACCATTGCAATGCATCATAGTCCCTGATCGCCTGTGCCGCCAATGGGGTCATCGTCCTCAGTTCCGCTTCGTCATAGAAATGCAGATCGATCATTTTGACTACAAGATAATTACACAACAGAGCCACTACGAGGTAACTGGCCGGATGAAAAATGATTTCCGATTTCCGGCGAGATAATCCTGGATAACATCGGCCGGACGTTTACACAATTGTACCAGATTGAAAAGATACCTCGGTCCACATGAAAAATCGCATGCGGTATATCGCTAATCAGTTTTCCCAATGATATTCGATCGCTGGATGTCTGCATGACTTCACCATGTGGTGAATTTTCAAGATTTGATATATAGTTTTTTGCCTCCATGATGGCCCAAAGATACCCCTGGCCTAAATCACCATAAGGGGTATCATACCTCAGTTGGTATTCAGTCTGCTGAATTGATGAAAGATAAGGATGAATTGTAATAGACATTTTCCATCCGGTCATTCATTCCTTCCTCCTGACTTCATGCTCGCACCACAAATATTTATCCGTTAGTTTCCAACTAAGTACTTTATCGATATTGATTTTCAACTTAGTCATTTGTGTCCTGAATAGCGGATCACTTTTTTCTCTGATCTTAATGACTTCATCGCTTTTTTCAGAGAAATACCTGAGTCTGAAATGATCTGCTTTTTCGTAATACTCATCCAATGTTTTAGCGGAAGTCCATAGGTGAGTTGAAGGGATTTCAGGACATACGAATCATATGGAATTAATTGATCGGGCTTGAGCACATAAAGAAATTTGGAACAAAAGGATTGAGGAAGACCTGGTCCGCCCTTGCCTGACTGTGAGGAAAGCCCTTGCTGCTGAATTTTAGTAGCTAATATTGCAATTTCCTGCACATGTGATTTTCCGAATTGAAAATCTTTGATGAGTGATAATATTTTCAGCTTAGGATCGTCACCCGCTTTTAAGGTTCGACCGACACCATAATCATTGAGAAATTTTTTGAACCCAAAATCTGAGGAAAGATAGGTGTCCAAATCAATGACGTCTTTCATGAAACGATGGAGCTCCATTGTATAATTCAGGTCAGACATCAGATGATGATGTGCTTCATGATGGGCAAGTTTTAGGATTTGACGGTCTAATTTCATGGATGGCTAAAGGAAAGATCAAATTTAGGTTACTCCAATCTTCCAACAATGAATACAGATCATCACAAATCTGCAAACCAATACGCAAAACAGAGTTTTGCTGACACTCAGACGTAGGCACAGCCTACGCCTAACTGTGTTTCATATTTTTTTTGGCTTCGCCAAAAAAAATATTGTTTAGATATTAAAATAGTTTTTCAACCTCGAAGCCGCCTCCACTAACGTCTCCTCCTTCTTCGCAAAACAAAACCTTATAATCTTCTCCTCACTTCCATTTTTATAAAACGGACTTAATGGAATCGTCGCTACTCCTCCTTCTATTGTCAGTTTTGTGCAAATGCCCGATCATCAAGATCACTTACCTCGCTGTAATCAGCAAGAATAAAATAACTGCCAAAGCAAGGAAGAAATTTCAAAGGGAGACCTTCCATTAATTTTAAAACAAATCGCATTTGTCCTGGTAGAATGATGCCAGCTCGACAAAATCTCCATGATGCTGAATGTATTTTGCTATCGCAAGTTGTATTGGCCTGTTGACAGAGAAGACATTGAACTGATGGATCTTTCTCAATTCTGTCGTCAATGCAGGAGGAGCAATGACATATCCGATCTTCCAGCCTGTAACATGAAGACTCTTTCCGAAAGAGAAAACCACAAATGATCTTTTGTATAATTCAGGATATCGCAATACCGATTCATGACGATGGCCATCAAAGATGATATGCTCATAGACTTCGTCACTGATAAGATAGATCCCATGATTTACAACGATCTCTTCCAACCTTTTAAATCTTCCATTTAGGGTTACCCCACAAGGGTTGTGGGGTGTATTGATCATGATGAGCTTCGTACGATCTGTGATCAGCGATTCAACTTCATCCCAATCCACTTTGTACGATGGCGGCAGTAACTGAACGGTTTTTACACTACCTCCAAAGAAATCACAGAAGGAATGTAGCTGTCATAGCTTGGCTCGAGTACAATCACCTCGTCACCCTGACTGATCATAGCGCCAATAATCGAATACAAAGCTTGTGTCCCGCCGGCTGTGACGGTTATTTCTGTATCGGGATCGGGACGCCAACCATAATCCTTTTTGATCTTCTCAGCGATCATCTGCACTAAATCCGGAAGACCCGGCATAGGTGCGTATTGATTATGTCCACCACGCAAGGCTTCTTCAACAAATGCAATAAGCCGTGGGTCTGTATCAAAATCCGGAAAACCCTGTGAAAGATTAATCGCCTGATGTTGTGTCGCCAATCGTGACATCACCGTAAAAATCGTCGTGCCTACATCAGGAAGTTTACTCTTCAACGACATCACGTACGGTATTGATAGCGCTCATAGATTTTACTGATGCCATCTGCAAGCTTTCTATCCTTCTCCGTTACAACATCACCGGCATCATGTGTACTCAATGAAATCGCAACCTTATTCCACACATTCGTCCATTCCGGATGATGATTTTTCGTTCAGCGAGCATTGCGACTTCAGTCATAAATGCCCAGGCTTGCACGAAATCCTCGAAGGTAAATTCGGCAGTGAGTTTGTTGTTTATTTGGTCCACATGGGTAAGAAAGTAAGAAGGTAAGAGAGTAATATCTGTGATGTGACAATGTGATAATGTGACAATGTGATAATGTGACAATGTGACAATGTGACAATTAAAAATTATCTGGCTATATAAATTTAAGAATGAATATTTTGATTTCCTATATTTCTCTTGGCTATTTCCTATTGCCCATTTTCACATTGTCACATTATCACATTATTACAATTCCCAGTTCCACTTATCTAGTTCTGAAATCGTAGCCGTGAGTAAAGCAATCGTGCCAGCAATATCTTCCATGTGTGCCATCTCAATACTCTGGTGTATATGTCGCACCGGAATTGAAATAGCGCCGGCGATAGAGCCTTTAGCTCCCTGACGCTGAATAGCAGCCGTATCCGTACCTCCTGCAGGAAGTATTTCGGCCTGGTAGGTGATATTGTGTTTTGCAGCAGTGGATTTCATATATGAAGTCATCCTGGGATCGCAGATGATGGAAGCATCCATGATCTTCACGGCTGTACCTGCACCAAGCTTTGTCACCATTTCATAAGGCAGAGCTCCGGGTGTATCATATGCGATCGTTGTATCTAATCCAATACCGAAATCAGGATCAATATGTCCTGCAGCATTGAATGCTCCTCTCAGACCCACTTCTTCCTGAACAGTAAAGGCAGCATAAAAGTCATAGGGAATTTCTTTTCCTTTCAATGCTTTCAGTGCTTCAATCAGAATGTAAACAGAGACGCGGTTATCAAGAGATTTGCCATTGACACAATCTCCCATCACGATGAGTTCACGTTCCCGTGTAATCGGATCACCGACGCTGATCAATTCTTTAACTTGTGCAACTGGCATACCAACATCAATGAAATAGTCACGAAGCTGAACCATTTTGTTTTTTTCGTCCGTAGTCATCAGGTGAACTGGCTTGCTGCCCATCACACCGATTACATCTTTTTCCATGGACGATGACGCGCTGAGCCGTAAGTGTTTTAGGATCAAAGCCTCCAAGAGGATGAAACCGGATGAACCCTTCGTCGTCAATATGCGTGAGCATGAAACTGATCTCATCCATATGTGCCGCCACTAAAACACGCTTGTCACTTTTTCCTTTCTGACGCCGATCAATGACCCCATCGAATCAATATACATCTCATCAACCAGATCTTTGATCTCGCTCTTCACCAGGTTGCGTATCTGGTGTTCAAACCGGAGCACCGGGAGTCTCGGAAATCAGTTTCAATAAAGGAAAATCAATCATGTAGTGAATAGTGAGTGGTGAATATTGAACGGTGAGGACTGAATATTGAATAGTGAATAGTAAGTTTTTAGTTTTTAATGCAAGCTTTCAGATTCATTGAAAGTTAAACTACGTATTGACTACTCACTATTCACTACTCACTTTATTTCACTTCGCCCATCAATCTCTTGATCCATGGAACGAGCAGGAACATCACCAATGCTGAAATTGCACAATACACGAACACTGCCAGGAATATTGATTTGAGTGGAAATGATTCAAACAAGCCTCCGATACGTCCTCCGATGAAATTGCCGGTAGCGGCACCAAGAAACCAAATACCCATCATCTGTCCTACTATTCGATGTGGTGCAAGTTTTGTCATCGCACTTAAGCCAACAGGTGACAAAAACAATTCCCCTACAGTATGTGTGAAGTATACAAATAACAGCCAATGAACGCCTACACGTCCTCCTGTACTCTCAATGATGCTGGCGGCTGGAACAAGAATTAAAAATCCAACCCCTGCCAATAAAAGTCCAATGGCAAATTTCATCGGTGTCGACGGCTCTTTCTTCATTGAATTGAGCTTAAGCCAAAGCCATGCAAAAACACCAGACAAAACGATGATAAATAATGCATTAATACTCTGCCACCATGTTGATGGAAATTCATAACCGAGGATGCTGTTTTCAGTATTCCGGTCAGCAAAAGAGTCAATGTAGAACCAGCCTGTTCGAAAGCGGACCAAAGAGTGCTGCTGCGATATAGAACATTATGATCGCTATAATCCTGTTTTTTTCGGCCTTATCAAATCCACCGCGGGCAAATAAAAATCCAAAATAAATGATCGGTACGACGATCAGCAATACACCCACAAGGTTGGAGAGATTTAGAATATTCATTTCATAGATACCTGTAAAATGAAGTCCCAGCAAAACTGCGGCTGCAATCACAAGCCCTAAAAATCCACCACGTAGTGATTTACTTTTGACTGACTTTTTCTTCAGGAGTCGGAGCGGTAGTGACCAATCCGGCATCCCCTAAATGTTTAGCCCCTAATTTATATTGAATCAATCCTAATACCATGCCGATGGCGACAACCAGGAATCCAACATTCCAATCGATTTTTTGTCCAAACCAACCTGCAATAAGAGGCGCGAGGAAAGCTCCAAGATTGATACCCATATAGAAAATGGAAAATGCAGAATCACGACGGCCATCTCCCTGTGCATAAAGAGCCCCTACCATCGTGCTGACATTTGGTTTCAACAAACCGGTACCAATCGCAATAAGTCCAAGGCCTGTATAGAAACCGGGCAAACCGATAGGCGCAGCAAGCATCAAATTGCCTAATGCAATGATGCATCCACCATAAAAGACAGCATTTCGAGCACCGATAAATTTGTCGGCGATCCATCCTCCCGGCAGGTTCGTCATGTATACGATAGCGGTATATAAGGCATATAAAGCACCTGCTTCCGGAACAGAAAGTCCAAGACCGGATTTAGTCCAGCAACTGCAGCTGTCATATATAGTATCAACATTGCCCGTCCTCCATAATAAGAGAAACGTTCCCACATTTCAGTAAAAAACAATGTCGCCAGGCCGGGCGGATGCCCAAAGAAACTCTTCATATAAGTTAAATTTTAGGAGTGATGACTGCGTCCATGGGATTGAACGAGGGCAAAATAGGAAATTTATTCGATGCCGGATTAAAGGATACCGGACGCCGGACTTGTTGCCTAAACGACTTAATAGATCACAACTTTATAAGTATGTGACGAGCCTGAGATTCGTAATAAATAGACGCCGGGACCTAAGCCTGATACATCTATTGGAGAATTATTTTTTAGATAGACTCGCTGAATGATTTGTCCCTGTAGATTTAGAATCTCTCCTGAAGTGTCAATAGGTGAATCAACATACAAAAGATCGCGGGCCGGATTAGGGTAAACAAGAAATTGATCATCCAATGGGGATATCGCGGCTGTTATTTGATTTTTATAAAGTACGAGGGTTCTGAACCTATATGAAGGTCATTGCCATCCGGATCGATAGCAATAAGGTTGCGCAGTCTGATCACAATACTGTCTGGCAGATCATCATAGGTCAGTCCGGATTTCAGAGAAAGCATGAACACAAAATCTCTTTGTAGCAAAAAGCCTTTAGGTATATTGATCCCCTATGATCCGTCTGCACGCTGGCAAATCTGACATCTTCATTCAAAAGCGTACCGGTAGGCAAATATTGCATTAATGAATACGTAAGACTGTTTGAGTCCGATGGCCAGAAATCTAACATTTTATTAAACACAAATAAGCTGGTATCATATTCTATTTCATACCCTAGACCCAGAACATTTTGAATATCCGTACCGGCCTTTATCCTCACTCTGGGAATCCTTCCATTACTCCCTATCATATCAGATGACAAAACAATTTCTGGCCCTTCAGGATAAAGATTTATAGGATGAAAGCGATAATTGGTTTTGAGAAAATGAACAAGGTTTCGTTCGATATCCTCATCATTGATGACTCCATTTCCATTGGCATCGCCGTGCTTGGCATTAAATCCATCTGGTAATTCCAATACCCATGGTTCTGCTGCATGACCCTCCCAGTTTATTCTGCCATCGCGAGGGCTACCATAAGCATCTTTCTCAACTCCCCAATAAAAGAATATCAAAATGATCCGCTATCCCAGTACGGTTAAAGTCGCCAGGCCATACGCAATCATCATCAGAACAAACCGGAGTGGGTGTGCATTCACTTAATAAATCATCCAGATGTTCATGCAGGTAATCAATATTAGATTGCATATATCCGATTTGTTCCAGATTATCCAGAGTTGAATCCTGGTGAAATTGATATACTGTTTCAATGACTACACTATCGTAGGAAGGCAGTCGTCCGATTGAAACTGAGGAAACTGTCAATGCATCTATACCATACATTTGGTGGGTTCGTATGGAAGTGACCACTGGGTTGAATCTCTTGGATCACCACCGTATAAAAATCTCGTCATTGTATAGGATGGGTCCTGATGATAGCCATCACCATACTTCCTGATAGGGGTGCCGTCTTCCCATAGCCCGTTCAGAAAGTTAAAATACCCCTGTACCGAAGGATGCAATGTCCTGTCTTCAAAAATAAAACTGTGCAATGGATGAGATCGTACGTCATACTTTGTACCGGAGGAAATTCACCATATGTAGCTTGTCCCGTACTACAATCCCCATCTGAAAATCCTTCTAAAGCCTTTTATTATAAACAAATTCAGTATTGCGACTGCTATCACAGCCCATATAATCATCTTCGGCGCATCCAAGATCAAATCCGTAAACAGACCGAAAAACATACTATCTATTGCAACTGCATTTTGGTTGATTACTTTATATGTATTGAATAAGGCATTGTTCAATACTGCATTGTCCTAGGCAATTGAAACCAAAAACTGTCAATTGAATCTCTATTCCTAATGGTGAGGAAGCAGTAAGGCCATGAATACCCTGATCATTAAATACCATCCACATGATTTCAGTAGGAATATAAGGATGTCCCTTAAGTCTGACTATTGGATATTCCCCAAGATCCGGATCATAGTTTCCATTCTGATTCAAATCTTCAAATTCTGCCCAACCGCCCTTATGTTCTGCAGGTAATTCAAAACCATTGAATCTAAAAAAATATTTATTCCCCTGCGCAGGCCAACCAAAAACAGATGGAATAGTATCATCAATAAAATGATCAGTTTCATAATCCGCAATGTGAGAAAAAATATCTCCGTTTGAAATTTCCCAAACATGATCAAATTTTCCACAGAGGTCAACTGGTATTTGCGCATCCGTAATAAGCGGTCCGGTATTGAAATCCTGACCTGTGAAACTAAGATACGTTTGACATGCAGCTCTGACTTCACCATTGATATACCCGCTTATCCATGGAGCACAGCAAAATAGTACTAGGTGATGCTTCTGATGTATATGGAACTTTGAAATATTCATGCTCGAGATCGAAGAATTTCTCTCCCTGCGGAAAAAATAATGCTCCAATACGATTAGCCTGAAATACGGCTGGTGTACCTCTTCCTCTGCAAGGATCCTGGGCATGAATAATGGTCCATGATGATAATAATAATAATACAAATACAGCTGATGTTTTCATTTGTCTTATCTTTCTTTAAAATTAGACACAGTGCAGCTAACTCAATGACAGGTATCTTACAATTGCTATTTATATTTCATTAAATTATTAATTCAACTTTTGGTCTGCAATTCCCTGATTTAACAATAATATCTTCCATCCGGCTTCGGCCATAAACCGTATCACGTTAATCAATTCATCCCGTTTTTATCCGCAGCCTGCATCAACGAACTTTTCTTCACCTAGGAGATGACAAAGTCCTTAGCATCAGCATTGATTTTATTATAATCCTCTGTAGAAAATGAATTAAAAAATCCTTCACTCAGATCATAATAATCAAGATCATGATCCACAGATAAAATTTCAGCAGGTGGCATTCCGGAAATCACCAGTGTGTGACTTTTTCATCAGGCTCAACTTTTATTTTGCTGAGATCATAGCCCACAGAAACTTTCGCTTTCACACGAATCAAAGCTTTCTTACTCAGGAAAGAAACATCAAACCATTTCGATTCTTTATAGGAATATATTTCGGAGAATTCTCCTTCTGCAGTCACAAGCTTGCACACCGTCCTGATCTTCTCCAAGAAGTACAACACTGTCCTCAGACGTCTTTGTTTTGGAAAACTAAATTTTGAACCAAGCTGAAAAGCAAGGAACAACGCAGCCGCAGCAAGAAAGACCCAAATCCATGCCCAAAGCCCTCTCATGTGAGCGACTTATTCATTGCAGACAAACGGATGTCTCAATCCTTTGTATTCTCTAAGTACAGCCTTGACTTTACCGACGGACTCGGGGCTTTCAATCATGAGTGGGATTCTGTTGCCATCATCAGATATATAAATATCCATCCGTGTATCCTCCTTGAAAAAATGTCCTGAAACCACCTGAGGACGTATCAGGTATGTTTTTTGTTTGCCGAGCCCTCTTACCCTGGTCTCATAATTTTTCTTCCTGAGTTCCACCTTTAGTGGATACTCTTCCTCAATAAAAACCTTAACATCAAATTGCGCACCTTCGTCATATTGTTCAAAATTGACATTGCGCACATTATAGATGATCGAGATTAAATCATGCATACATCCGGTGAGATCCGCATCGTAATACTTCGTCTCTTTGTCGGGTCCTCCTTTCGATGCACTTACTTTGTGATTGACCTGGTCAAAGAAAAATTTATCCACCATTGGTATTTGCCTTCATGTACATCGCGTGAAAAGGAAAGCGGAAGGAGCGTTTTTATCAATCACACTTTCATAATGGTCCTGCACTTTATAAAACCATTCGAACGCACTTATGGTCCGGCCATCGATGGTGATAAAATACCGGTCACCCATGTCTTTGACTTTAAAGGTCGCTTCCCCTGCCGCTATCCAGATAAAATTGAGCTGATAGTAAAGCTTATACGTCACTTCTTCACCACCCTGCCAGCTCTCATTCGGTGTGTCAGAATAATTATATGGTTTAATGCCGGTTCAGGTGATGTCGGGTTGCTCAGGAGCAACATGCAAGTAATCAGAAGGGAGAATTGACTCATGTGTATCTAACGAAATTAAAGGGGCTGTCGTACCTATTGCAAAACTACCTATCATGGCAGGTATCAGCAAGTTGACTAACCAAATCATTAAACTTCCCAGGGTTATACTTAGTTCACTCATTCCGCTGCCGGACCAAAGAATTAACCCAATATTAGCACGTGCCATAACATCTGCAATAGGGGCAAAGGAACCAACGTCTGAAAAGATAAATGGCACTCACGCCCAGCACCAATATATTCAGCCTTATGGCCGGTTCAAAGGCATGGAGTATCAGTACAAACTGGGTGATATAGATCAAATAACGGGCTAAAGCAAAACCTAATACCCTGAAAAGTATTTTATACGAATAATCATCAATGTATTGGAGATTCAATATCAGCTTTTGAAAACAGAATGGATATTCAGCGCCGAGATTCGCTGAATGACTTTTTTCACATTGAAAAAACATAGCACTCCTGTCAAAATGAGAACAATTCCTAAAATTTTGAAAACCAAAAATCCATCAAAAAGAAAAAGACAGGCTACAATACCAGCAGAAAATCCAACCAGGTTTTGAGCGATACTACCTATAAGTGTTGATATAGCGACTGGCCACTTGGCATTTGAAGGCATAAACATGATTCGGCCGCCATATTCACCTATTCTGCTGGGCGTAAAGATGGATAATGCTATCCCACAAGCACAGCTCTGACGATGTGGATAAATGGAATTCTGACATGTATAGATAATAATGTCCTCCATTTAAATATCTCAAGCAGCCAGTTGACAGGCATCATCAGGAAGACTATGGTGAACCACCAAAAGGTCTTGTCAAAAGAGATGAGGAAAGATTTGCAAAGTGATTGCTTCTGGACCATAGTTGGAATCCAAGTAGGCCAAGCAATAAAATGGTCATCAGCCATCTGACAGCAGGATGTCGGAAAAGACGCACAGGACGAAAATAGGCAGAAGAGGCGGAAAAGGCGGAAAAGGGTAGAAAAGGCGGAAAAGGAAGAAAAGGAAGAATAGGGACAAAGGGTGGGAAAGGAGACTTGAAATTTCTTTAATCTTCTTAGGTTCCTTTCAATCGGATTTTGTCGAAATCAATCTTATAAGTCATTGTCTCAATTGATGTTATACACCAAATCGAAATTATTTTTTTCCAAAAACCAGAGTCCGATTTTGTCGAAATCCGTTTTCTAACCCGTTCCTCGTGCACAAAGACGTCGTTGATTAACTTGTACCTTTGATTTGTCTAATCCCGGTTATCCCCGGAATTATCAACGAAAAACCATGGAAATCCTCATTATTCTCATTCTCATACTGATCAACGGTTTATTTTCTATGTCTGAAATCGCCCTTGTTTCAGCCCGCAAAAACAGGCTTAATTATTCAGCTCAGAGGGAAATAGGGGAGCAAAAATTGCCCTTGATCTCGCCTCAAATCCAAGTAAGCTTCTTTCTACAGCTCAAATAGGGATCACACTGATCGGGATATTGACCGGTATCTACAGTGGAGAAAGAATAACACAGGGCATGGAAGAATATTTTTTACAATTTCCACTTCTTACGCCATATGCGCATACATTGTCCATCACCGTTGTACTTATTATCCTGAGCTTCTTTGCCTTAGTACTTGGCGAACTCGTACCAAAGCGAATAGGCCTTACGTATCCCGAAGCCATAGCAAAAACAGTGGCCTTCCCGATGAAAATAATCGGCTTCATCATGGCACCTTTCATCTTTTTATTAACCAACACGACTGATCTGCTTCTAAAAATATTCAGCGTCAAACCTTCAAGTAATAGCAAAGTCACTGAAGAAGAAATAAAAGCGATCATCAAAGAAGGCACTGAAGAAGGTGAAGTACAGGAAATCGAACAGGATATAGTCAATCGTGTATTTAGTGTAGGGGACAGAAGCGTAAGTTCACTGATGACGTCCAGAAAAAAAAATGACAGCCCTCGACATTACGGATACAAAAGAAGAAGTGAAAAGCTTGTCTATCATGACATGCATAATTTTTACCCGATCTATGACAGCGATGTGCAGGACATTGTGGGCATTGTCAGCCTGAAGCGATTATTCGCAGAAATCGAAAAGGGTGAATTTAATCTGAAGAATATTCTATCTGAACCTTCTTACATCGCTGAAGGAGCTTCTGCATACCAGGCTTTGGAACAATTCAAGCAAACAAATATTCATTATGCCCTGGTGATCGATGAATACGGTTCTACTCAAGGGATTCTGACGATGAGTGATATCCTCGAGGCACTCGTCGGCGAGGTATCAGAATTTTATGGACAGGAATATAAATTTGAAAAACGGGATGACAATTCATGGCTGATTGACGGACATTATCCATTGCCTGATTTTTTGATTGAATTTGGGATGGAAGATTTTATCAAAGATTTCGAAGTGAATACTGTTGGCGGACTCATCATCCAGGTGCTTGGGCATATCCCAAAAGAAACAGAAAAAGCACGCTGGGAACATTTTGAATTTGAAATCCTCGACATGGACGGACCGAAAATTGACAAGGTTCTTGTCGTGAGAAAGAAAGGTGAGTAGAAAAGCAGGAGACTTTAGACGTGAGACATGAGATGTGAGATGGGTGAGGCGTGAGGCGTGAGGTTTCTAAGTGAACTACGTGTCCTCCCTGCGAAACAAGAAGAAAGGTGAGAGTTTTTTCCATCTACTTCTCTACATCAGATTAATTTCTAATTCTGATAAAATTTTAATAAATTTCGTATTCATCAAAACCTCCTGACTCCCCAAACGCTAACCAATATCCTTAACCTTAAATCTGTTCGTATGAAAAACCAACTTCTTTGGGCATTTAGCCTTTTAGTTCTCTTTATGATCGCTTGTAAACCTGCAGCGACAACGGATGAAAAAGCTTCCGCCGCAAAAGCCGATTCCACTGCGATGGCGGCACCGGCTTCTGCTCCGGCTGAGTTTGCAGACATGAAATACAGCGAAACCGTTAAAAACGGTATGGCCGGTTTGTCAAAAGGTGATATAGCTGCCTGGATGGCCCCTTTCGCGGATAACGCAGTATACCTATGGAACGGTGGGGACAGCCTTGCCGGAAAGGCCGCTATTAATACCTATTGGACTAAGCGAAGAGAGGGAAGTCGTTGATTCGCTTACTTTCAAAAAGGAAATATTTCTTCCGATAAAAGTAAATAATCCACAAAGTGTTGAAGCTTCCGGTATATGGGTATTAGCCTGGTATGAAACGACAGCCAAGTATAAAGCCACAGGCAAAAAAATGACACAGTGGATGCATACAGATTCTCATTTTGATGCCAATGGTAAAATAGACCGCATGATTCATTACAGCGACAGGTCTATTATCAATGCTGCGATGACGAAGTAATAGGATTTCATTTAAATAAAAAAAAGTGATTGATGTCCGTAGTCTGAGACTATGGACATCAATCACTTTTTTTTATGATTTCTTTTCCCAAACAATCTTCACCGCTGACATTTTTTCATTTTCAAAACGAATGTCAGAAAAAACCTCAAATCCGTTTTTTACATAAAATGCTAACGGAGATTCATAAGGTTCACCATTTTGTTTGATTTCATCATCATGATCAATAACCCAACCGTTTAATCGGAGCTCATTTTCTTTCATATGATCCAGCATCATCCGGCCCAGACCAATCCCATGATACAAACTATTAATAATGATTGAAAACCAACGGCCCTCTTCACGATCAAAGGTATAGGCCCACCCTATGATTTCATTTGCATCATCAAGCATTAAATAGTGTGTTTGCATAGCTGATGCATTGAGGTATTCATCAAATCCTTCTTTTGTAATGCTGATTCGACCTGGATATTCGCGATTCCACAAATAAACAATTGTTTCTTTCTGTGCCTTTGATAATTCAGTTGATGTTACGATTTTCATTTGTACACGTAATGATAAAGTGAAATCTTTTTTTTCTTGAACGCCTACTTGATGTGCAGTACGGATAACCCATAATAAGCCTAATAAAAGACTTTTATTCGAAAATGGAAAATGGAGTGAATTCTATCCTTTTAAGCCTTAATTTTAAGAAAATAAAAAGCAACCATGAATACGCTAATGTATAAACGCTTTTTACTCGTCAAGGATAAATTTTATACTGACCCGGAAAAAACGTACAAAGCTGCTCTTTCTGCCTCCTATTATGAGCCTGCACATGTCACTGGTCTTCGCAGCACTGCGGTCTATCATGAGCCGGGTGTGAAAACCAAATTGGAAAAAATACTTGGAATAAAAATTACCAGATGGGATACCGATCCCATAGAGGAAAATGGTGTCTTCTACCAGGGTTTTTCCAAAGGCCGAACAAAGGAAACTCCGGGTGTGCATTCGGACGAGCCTTACAATGATATCACTGTCGTCATATACCTGACACCAGATCTCCCTGTAGATTGCGGCACATCTTTGTGGATGCATAAAAAAACAGGATTGTGCGATCCCCCGATGCCGCGTGACGCGCGTCGATTGAAAACGAATCTTTCGAAACTAAGGGATCGGTTTGAAAGAGAATCAAAAGACCGCACGAAATGGATTGAAACGGATCGGGTAGGTTATAAGTTTAACAGGATGATTGCTTATCCATCAGGTGCCCTGCATTCCGCTTCAAAACATTATGGAGGCAACCTTGCCAATGGAAGGCTATATCAAACCTTCCGCATCGGTGTAGACTGGAACACATTTATCATGTCCAAATCTTAAAAGCAACCAGGATTTTTTAATCCTTAAAGAAGTTGATGACCAAATCCTGGTATGCATATACATCTCTAGGTTTTGCAGTAATCATTTGTCCTAGTAAATCAAGCCGATGAGCTTCTTTTATAGTCAAAGCTTCAGCCCATAATGCAACTTCAGTTAAAACCTGATTTTGATATTCGTCATGAGTTGCTGTAATTTTTGTTTTCACTAAAAACTTAGTTCTGCAATCTGCTTCTGCTAAAATTCTATCTCCATTGTACCTGCGTTGAATCATGCGGGTCACTCTAGCCGTAACATCAACCACTCCCGGAGGAACAGATTTGCCCAGTTTGAGGCCTATACTGCTTTCTGTAAAGCGGATCAGTGTCTTGTGACTAGTCCTGTATCCTTTTCTTGTCTTTATTTTCTCATGCTCTTCATTGGCTTTTTGTCCCAGGGTAAGGTCGAGAGGTCTGAAGCCAAAACGATAATAAAACCAGAAAGCACCGGATGCGATTCCTTCAGGATTGTCCAGTCCGAATTGATATGGCTCTACTTCAAAATAACAGAGTTTAAATACATGTTTGTAGACGCGTAAGAGCTGCGCCAGGATAAATGCTGATTCGCCATTCCTGAAGGATTCGAAAATATTTATTCCAAAATTCGCTCTTTCGCCAAATACCCATGCACCCCCATACGCTACCGGAAATCCATTTTTAAATGCTGTAAAACCAACATAGGATTCGAGAGGAAGTTGTCTTGAAGGAATCATACTATATATCGCAACAGATATGCCGCGCTCCAGATGATATAATCTCAATGAACCATCCTCCATAAATGTTGTCGGATCAGTTTCTCTGCCGGTAACGGCCATTGAATTTTTTATCACGTAAACCACTTTTTCGCTTTCCTCATTCAACATTTCGGCACAGGCTGGTAATGTTTTGATTATAACCTCCTTTACTTCAAATTTTTTAAGCAACTCCAGATTAAAATATGGAGATGGAAAATCCAACCGGTTGTATGCTTTTGAAAATAATTTGTCCTTTGGTGTAACCCGAACGAATAATTCGAGGCGGTCAAAGAAGTGATCTTTGATAAAAGGTAGATGATCCAGTCTCGCCAATTCATTGATGATAAAACGAAGACGTTGTTTTTCCGGTACCAATAGCATATCCATCAGGCTCTGATTGCTAAGGCCGGCAGTTGTTTCGCTCTTTTCGAGTGAGGTAAGGGTCATCCGAAGCACCTCATTGAGTTGAAGTGTGGGCGATTCAAAAGAATTAAATGTTACGTTACAATGTGGATGAGCAAGCAGCCACCTGACACCATCATGTGAAAAACGTGTTATCGTTGACGTGAAAGGCATTCCTGAATTGTCAAATAACTTGCTTTGACTTTTCCGGTTTGCTTGAAGAATCTTTGTGATCCTTAATAATTCTTTTTCAGCCAGAAATAGCTGTGTCGCATCCGAAGGATAAGCAATGATGAATAAAAGTGTTTCAAAATAAGTGATCAGCTCTTTATTGACCGGAAGGATCATTTTAGACAGATCCTTTAGACACTTGAATTTAGTTTCAAGACTTATCGGGTCAAATCGATTCGCGTTTTCTTTGAGGTTATGCGATAGACTTTTGAAAGTATTCCTCATATTGACAAATGTAATAATAGAGAGTGAGAGAAGTGTGCTTCGACCTGCTTAACTCAACCATGTGCTACAGCTAAGCAACCGAAAAGTGAGAGAAGTGAGAGTGTGTCCTTTCATTTCCCCCTTTCAGGGGGTAGGGGGTAAAATTGTACCTTGCACCCATGAAAGCTACACGCATCCTTGGCATCGATCCCGGAACGAACATCCTTGGATTTGCTGTCATCGAAATAGATCGTGACCAGGTGACTGTCCTGGAGATCGGGGTACTTCATCTCAAAGAGAAAAAAAATCCGAGTGATAAGTTGCGCGAGATCTTCCTTGAGATCCAGGAGATCATCGAGCGCTATCTTCCCCAGGACCTCGCGATCGAAGCTCCTTTCTTTGGAAAAAATGTGCAATCCATGCTGAAACTTGGACGCGCGCAAGGTGTCGCGATGGCTGCAGGCATGACGATGGGTCTGACGATCACAGAATATTCTCCAAAAAAAATAAAGCAATCCGTCACAGGTAATGGAAATGCGGCGAAGGAACAAGTCGCCGATATGCTCTGTCGCATGTTGAATTTAAAACCAGAAAAACTTGAGCTCGATGCAACAGATGCTTTGTCCGTCGCACTATGTCATCATTATCAGTCTGGCCGAATTGTCTCTTCGAAAAAATCCGGATGGAAGGCGTTTATTAAGGAGAATCCGGAGAGGGTGAAGTAGCAGTAGCAGTGGAAGTGGAAGGGAGAATGCTGTAGGGACATATAGCTTTGGATTATTTTTTGAATTACTTCGCAAAAACCAATACCTCACCTTCAGCCTGAGATTTTGGAATTTTAATTCCCTCTTCTTTCAATCCTTCAATGTGGAATTGGATCGCTTCAAAAATATTTTTCTCAACGGTCGCTCTCGTTTTACCAGTCGCAATTACACCCGGTAAATCAGGAGCATAAGCTGAAAAACCTGTTTTCGTTTTTTCATAAATAACCAGGTACTTTCTCATTTTGAATTTTTTTAATTCATTCCTTCTCCTCAGCCTTCGCCTTCACCTTAGCCTACTTCTTCCCCGTCTCCGTCTGCGGCTGATCTTCCTCATCATCGTCATCATCATCTTTGATACCTTTCACAAGATCATTGACATCTTTTGTGGCCTTATTCAATTTATCAACCTGGTCTTCTCGCTTCTTTAATTTTTGCTGACCATCTTTATTCGCCACAGGCATAGTCCCATTTCCTTTGAATCCATCTTCGCTGAAGACAAAACCTTTGTTGTCGGCATCCACATAGATAGTATCCCCGGCAACAAATTTTCCGGACAATACTTGTATAGCCAACTCATTGACAAGATCAGTTTCAATGACTCTTTTGAGAGGACGTGCTCCATACTGCGGATCATAACCGATATCTGCCAGAAGAGTTAAGGCTTTGTCGCTGACCTCAAGATTAAGGTCACGGTCAGCGAGGTTTTTCTTTATTTTCCGGAGCTGTAGTCCTGCTATTTTTTTGATTTCATCTTTAGTGAGCGGAAGGAACATTATTTTATCATCGATCCTATTGAGAAACTCAGGTTTCAGTGTTCCTTTCAACAAGTTGAATACTTCTTCTTTTGTAGTGGCCAATATGTCTTGCCGTTTGCTTTCACCTACGGCCTGCAGATCTTCGAAATTTTCAAGGATGACATCAGAACCCATATTGGACGTCATGATGATGATGGTGTTTTTGAAGTTGGCCATACGACCTTTATTGTCTGTCAATCGTCCATCATCCAAAACCTGCAAAAGAACATTGAACGTATCCGGATGTGCTTTTTCAATTTCATCCAGCAATACAATTGAATATGGCCTGCGTCTGACCGCTTCTGTCAACTGACCACCTTCATCATAACCGACATATCCCGGAGGCGCACCGATCAATCTTGATACGCTGAATTTTTCCTGGTATTCACTCATGTCAATACGAGTGAGCGCATTTTCATCATCAAAAAGAACTTCAGCGAGCGCTTTTGCTAATTCCGTCTTTCCTACACCGGTTGGGCCAAGAAATATAAATGAACCAATAGGTTTATTTGGATCCTGCAGTCCGGCCCTGCTGCGGCGCACTGCATTTGAGACAGCAGTTACAGCTTCTGCCTGTCCTATCATACGTTTGCCGATCTCTGCTTCAAGTGTTAGCATTTTATCCTTCTCACTCTGCAGCATCTTTTGCAAAGGTATTCCTGTCCATTTGGATACAACTTCAGCTATGTCATCCGCAGTGACTTCTTCATTCGTAAAGCGGCTCTCTTTCGGCAAAGCATGCAATTTGGTTTCTTCTTCCGTTAATTTTGTTTTTTCAGTTACCAGTTCACCATATCTGATTTTGGCGACCTGTTCATAATTCGATTCACGCTCTGCTACCGTTGCTTCATGTTCAAGTTCTTCAATGTGTTTTTTGATATTTTGAATAGAATCAACGATATCTTTTTCATTTTTCCATGACGCTTTTAGGCTGTCCAGTTTTTCCTGGGTATTCGCAATGAGTTCGGTGATTGTCTTTAGTTTTTTCGCGTCATTTTCTCTTTTGATACCTTCACGTTCGATGGAAAGTTGACGTAGCCTTCGGTCAGCTTCATCTATTTCTTCAGGCATGCTGTCAAGTTCAAGCCTTAGTTTCGCAGCTGCTTCATCGATGAGATCAATGGCTTTATCAGGAAGTTGACGATCTGCTATATAACGATGTGAAAGTTCGGCAGCAGCGACGAGGGCCTCGTCCAGGATTTCAATCTTGTGATAGGATTCATATTTGTCCTGGACCCCACGAAGAATGGAAATCGTATCTTCTACGGATGGCTCGTCGATGTAGACAGTTTGAAAACGTCTTACAAGAGCTTTGTCTTCTTCAAAATATTTTTGGTATTCATCTGCTGTAGTGGCACCTATCGTTCTTAGCTCCCCTCGGGCCAAAGCAGGTTTCAGAATATTAGCAGCATCCATGGCTCCGCTTCCTCCTCCTGCTCCGATCAATGTATGGATCTCATCAATAAAAAGAATCACTTCTCCATTAGATGACTTGACTTCTTCAATGACGGCTTTGATACGCTCTTCAAATTCACCTTTGAATTTGGCGCCGGCGATGAGTGAAGCGATATCAAGCACATAGATTTTTTTCGAGAGCAGATTCTCCGGAACATCTTTTTTGACGATACGCCATGCAATACCTTCTACGATGGCGGTTTTACCTACACCGGCTTCTCCGATGAGAATAGGATTATTTTTTTTGCGTCGGGAAAGGATTTGCAGGATCCGTCTGATCTCGTCATCACGGCCGATGATGGGATCAAGTTTTCCATCCAGGGCTTGCTGGTTGAGGTTGATTCCATATTTCTTGAGCGCATTATATTGGTTTTCAATATTCTGATCAGTCACATGGCGCCCACCCCGCAATTCTTTTATGGCAGCTTTCAGTCCTTCAAGTGTTGCGCCCTGATCTTTCAGGATTTGAGCGCCCTTGCTATTCCCCACCATGATGCCAAGAAGCATGATTTCCGTAGAGATAAACTCATCCCCAAATTCAGGTAAAAGTTTTTTGGCTTCTGCCAATGCTTTATTGCTGGTATCCGTCAGGTATTGTTTGTCAGAACCGGTGACTTTCGGATAGGTCTGAATCATATCGTCAAGGGCTTTGACCAACTGAGGGATGCTGACACCCACTTTTTGAAAAATAAATTTCGCGCTGTCTTCGCTTGCCTCAAGAATGCCTTTGATCATATGAGTCGTGTCAACAGTCTGTTGTTGAAGACTGGCTGCTAAACGCTGTCCTGCAAGAATAGCCTCCTGGGCGTTGATTGTAAAATTATCGTAGGTCATGATTTCTATTGCTTATAAGTCAAATGTAAACAAGAAGAGGTTCTTCAGAGTTCGATGAAGGACAGATGGAGAAATAATGCCTTTTTTCAAGCATATTATTGGCCTCCTATGACATCGTGGCACGACTAGTCGTGCCACGATGTCATAACTGCCTGATAATTCACGTTTTTATACGTGCAAGTATGGTGCACTTTCCAGAGCACATTCCTGCTTTTTTAAGGAGACCCTTTGAGTGATCTTAAAATTCCATTTCATCTGATTTATATTGGCTTCGGGTTGTTTTTTGCAAAAGTCTGGAAGAATGGCTTCGTCTGTTGAATTTATTTGTAAAGCACTGATTGTCAATTAAAATTTTAATTTCTGATAAAATTTTGAATTAAAACAATGAAAAAATAGCCTCCTCCAGGCAGCGGTTTAATTTTTCTGTGAATAATATTTATATAGAAAACCTATATATAATTAAAAAGTATATATCTTGTCCCGTTCCAAACCTGATTTTTTCCATCGGTGGATGCTGATGGTGTTTAATTTTTTAGAGCCTATACAGTCGAAAAGCGGCCTCGAAAGCCATGTATATGAGAACATAAATTTGAATAAATTATTTTTGCCCCCCGTCCCATGGCAATTCAAACAAAACAACCTACCAAACGCCACTTCAAAGCAAACGGAAAGCTGCTCCTTACGGGAGAATACCTTGTCCTCAACGGTGCCAGATCTCTGGCTCTTCCCTGTAAGCTGGGTCAATCCATGAATGTCAACGAACGCCCAGGCAGTGAAATCACCTGGAAATCCTATGACCGCAAAGGTCAGCTATGGTTTTCGGGCAGTTTTGACCTTATGGCATTTGATTGTATCGATAGTACGGATAAGGAAATAGCAAACAGTATACAACAGCTTCTCAAAGCTGCCTGTCGCCAGAATTCAGAGTTCCTCTCCCAATGGCGCAAGTATACAGTCGAAACTTATTTAGAATTCGATCGTGAATGGGGTTTAGGCAGCAGTTCCACATTAGTCTGGTGCGTAGCTCAGTGGGCTGAGGTCAATCCATATATATTGTTGTTTGATACGTTTGGCGGATCAGGCTACGACATCGCCTGCGCGGATGCGGATGGTCCTGTTCTATACCAGTTTCTCGAAGATGAACTGCACATCGATGGAGCAGATTTTGATCCTTCGTTCAAAAAGAATTTGTTTCTAGTCTATCTCGGGCGGAAGCAAAACAGTCGTGATGCATTGAAGAGATATCACCAGTCAAAAGCTGGTCTCAATGGTTCCGTTGATAAAGTCTCCCGACTTACGGAAAGTATCAATACTGCATCGACGCTTAAAGAATTTGAATCTCTCGTGCGCCAGCACGAGACACTTGTATCTGAGATCATAGGTCTTCCTACAGTACAAAGTCACGAATTTTCTGATTACTGGGGATGTGTGAAATCCCTTGGTGCCTGGGGCGGTGATTTTGTTCTTGCTACCTCTGAGAAGAGCGAGGAAGAAACAAAGGCTTATTTCAAGAACAAGGGCTTGGATGTGATCTTCAGGTATGATGAGCTTATACTGAGCTAGAGGATAGATAGGCAGTGGCAGTGGCAGTGGCAGTGGCAGTGGCAGTGGCAGTGGCAGTGGCAGTGGCAGTATTCAGTATTCAGTATTCAGTATTCAGTATATTAAAATTAATATTTACAAATTTGAAAGCAGTGGCAGGGCTTGCCCATGACTTTGTAATACGGGGTTGTGAATTTGTCATTCGTGACTGTGACGGTTACCAGTTTCTCGTATGTGATTAAACCCCTTTATTCCTCTTCTGACTCTTTTTCCTCTTCTGACTCTTTTTCCTCTTCTGACTCTTTTTCCTTTTCTGCCTTTTCTGCCTCTTCTGCCTCTTCCGCCTCTTCCGCCTCTTTTCAAGTGTGAATTATATAAACCTTAAACGGAATTGTATAACTATAAAACTGCCTTATATTCTCACTTTCACCAGTTCCTATTCACCTTCCGCTTTGATACTACACATCAAGTACATGTTAAGCACCCGCTGCAAAATGGCAGTAAAAACTGAGTTGAGAAAACTCGGTTTGCATTTCGTATTTGTTGACCTGGGAGAAGTTGAGATTATGGAAAACATATCAGAGGAGGTAAAGGAACAATTAAGAGTAGCACTGCATCTATCCGGATTCGAATTAATGGATGACAAAAAGTCTGTATTGGTTCAAAAAATAAAAAATGTGATTCATGACATGGTGTATCATTCAGATGAAATCATCAAAAAAAACTTCTCTGAATTTTTGAGTGAAAAATTAACCCTTGATTATACATTTTTATCCAATCTGTTTTCAGCCATGCAGGGCACCACGATCGAACAATACCTTATCACACATAAAATCGAACGGATTAAAGATCTGATGATCTACGGGGACTTAAACATGACAGAAATTTCCTGGAAAATGAATTATAGCAGTGTAGCCCATTTATCCACACAATTTAAAAAGGTTACCGGTCTCTCCCCTACTCATTTCAAAAAAATGAAAGAGCTCAGAGAAAATGCTATTGAAGAAACGGTCATCTGAAAAGTAATTGATTAACAATCCGTTCATTATCATCTGTAGAAAAATGGAAATTACATTACAACAAGAATTTCAATACGCCAGAAGTTTAATAGAAGCAAGTCAGGATCCATTGGTAACCATCAATCTGGAAGGCAAGATCACGGATATGAATCAGGCAATAGCCAACATTACCGGTGAAAGTCGTAAAACCCTCAGGGGTAGTGAATACAAAGAGTATTTTACAGAACCTCAAAAAGCACTCAAATTATATCAGGAAGTATTTGCCAAGGGATCTGTTACGGATTCTCCACTTACGCTTCGTCACAAAAATGGCAGATTGACTGACGTACTATTCAATGGGTGGGTTTATAAAAATGACACGGGTAATATTATCGGCGCAGTAGTTGTAGCCAGAGATATTGCAGAGCAAAAATATGCTATAGAATTACGTATTGCCAACAAGGAACTCGCATTTCAAAATGATGAAAAAGAAAAACGAGCCGAAGAATTAAGCATTGCCAACAAAGAGCTCGCATTTCAAAACAATGAAAAAGAAAAACGAGCCGAGGAATTAGGTATTGCGAACAAAGAACTTGCGTTTCAAAATGATGAAAAAGAAAAACGAGCTGCAGAATTAAGTATTGCCAACAAAGAACTTGCGTTTCAAAACAATGAAAAAGAAAAACGAGCCGAGGAATTAGGCATTGCCAACAAAGAACTTGCTTTCCAAAACAATGAAAAAGAAAAACGAGCCGAGGAATTAGGCATTGCGAACACAGAACTTGCTTTCCAAAATGATGAAAAAGAAAAACGGGCCGCTGAATTAAGTATCGCAAATAAAGAACTCGCTTTTCAAAATGATGAAAAAGAAAAGCGGGCAGCAGAATTAAGTATTGCCAACAAAGAGCTTGCTTTTCAAAACGATGAAAAAGAAAAACGAGCCGCTGAATTGGTCATTGCCAATAAAGAACTGATCTATCAAAACGATGAAAAAGAAAAACGTACTGCGGAATTAAGGATTGCCAATTATGCCCGCAGCCTTATTGAAGCAAGTCATGATCCTTTGGTGACCATCAGCACTGAAGGAAAGATTACAGATATGAATGAAGCACTAGCCAACATCACAGGAGTACGCCGTGAAGACCTTAGAGGCAGTGATTTTAAAGATTATTTTACGGAGCCTCAAAAAGCACTTGAAGTTTACCAGGAAGTATTTAAGAAGGGATATGTGTCAGATTATCCTTTGACCATAATGGACGGTAAAATGACAGATGTTTTATTTAATGGCTCCGTATATAAGGATGAACAGGGAAGTGTCCTTGGCGCGGTGGTGGTGGCCCGAGACATCACTGAACAAAAAAGATATGAAAAGGAATTGACCGAGGCCAAGGTTTTTGCTGAGTTGGCCACAAGCATTGCAGAAGAGGCAAAACATAAAGCCGAAAGCGCCACACAAATAGCTAATGATGCTGTCAAGGCTAAACAACAATTCCTGTCCAACATGAGTCACGAAATCCGGACGCCTATGAATGCTATCATTGGATTTACGAAAGTAGTATTGAAAACGGATCTGAATGCGAAACAAAAGGAATATTTAACAGCTATTAAAATGAGCGGGGATGCTTTAATTGTCCTCATCAATGACATTCTGGATCTTGCAAAGGTAGACGCCGGTAAAATGACATTCGAACAGGTCCCTTTCAAAATGGCATTATCCATTTCGGCCATGCTACATCTGTTCGAGACAAAAATTCAGGAAAAAAATTTAGAGCTGGTTATAGATTATGATAATAATATTCCTGAGGTGTTGGTTGGCGATCCCGTTCGTCTGCACCAGATTATTTTAAATCTTGTAAGCAATGCTGTCAAATTTACAAACAAAGGTAAAATTACAGTGAGTGTTCATCTGCTTCATGAAGAGGATAAACAAGTAACCATAGAATTCGCCGTGACGGATACCGGAATCGGAATAACGGAGGATAAAAAAATGAAGATCTTTGAAAACTTTCAGCAAGCTACAAGTGGCACATCACGGCTTTACGGCGGAACGGGCCTGGGGCTTGCCATTGTGAAACAATTGGTAGAACCACAGGGAGGTACCATCCAGGTAAAGAGCAAAATCAACGAAGGCAGCACATTCAGTTTTACATTAACTTTTCAAAAAACAAAAGATGAAGCCAGTTTAGAAACCGAAATTGTGGAATTGGACACTGAAATCAAAGACATTAAAGTATTGGTGGTAGAGGATATTGCGCTCAATCAATTACTTATGAAAACTCTATTGGATGATTTCGGATTTGAATGTGAGATAGCCGGAAATGGTAAAATAGCCATCGAAAAACTGCAATCAAGGTCTTATGATATTATCCTGATGGATTTACAGATGCCTGAAATGAATGGCTTTGAAGCGACAGAATATATCCGGAATAAGATGAAACTAATGATCCCCATTATTGCTTTGACGGCTGATGTTACCACTGTTGATTTAATAAAATGCAAGTCGGTCGGCATGAATGATTATATAGCCAAGCCGGTGGACGAAAGATTATTGTACAGTAAAATTGTTGGTCTGGTGATAAAACCATTGACTACTAAGGCAAAAACAGAAAACCAAAATACACCGGATGCTATCTCCAAATGTATAGACCTTGATTATCTCCTTCATCGCACCAAATCCAATCCGACGTTGATGATGGAGATGATATCACTTTATCTCGAACAAACTCCAACCTTAGTCAGTGCCATGAAACAGGGTTTGCTTGACAAGGACTGGAATTCATTGTATAGCGCTGTACACAAAATGATTCCTTCATTTTCAATCATGGGCATCAGTTCGGATTTTGAAAAAATGGCAAAACAAGTTCAGGAATATGCAAGTACACAGAAACAGTCTGATGGAATCCCAAACCTAGTCAGGCAACTCGAAAACATCTGTGCGCAGGCTTGTAAAGAATTAGAAATAGAGTATCAAAGGATAAAAAATACAAATTAATGGATACAGAAAAAATAAGAATATTCCTCGTAGATGACGATGCCCTGTTTCTAAAATCATTAGAAATTGAATTCCTTGCGAATGCTGATTTTATCATTGAAGCCTATCCAACAGGTGAACTCTGCATACAGAATATATCGCATAGTCCTGATGTCATTATTTTGGATTATCATCTTGATGGCATTGACAAAAATGCCATAAATGGTATAGAAACACTCGATAAAATAAAAATGACTACCCCTGATATCCCCGTTGTGATGCTATCATCCCAGGATAAAATCGAAGTAGCTATAAATTGTATGCATCACGGAGCTATTGACTATGTAGTGAAAAGCGAAACAGCATTCATGCGCCTTCAAAAAATCATCACTATGATATTTAGTTACAAAAAAATGGAGAAGACGCTGGATTGGTATATGGAACGAGTGTGAAAAGGAATGACGAGTAACGAATAACGAATAACGAATAACGAGTAACGAGTAACGAATGATGAGTAACGAATGATGAGTAACGAGTAACGAATAACAAATAACGAATATTGACGTTCGAGTGTCTCTGACCTCGAACTAACGCAATTCAAAAAATTCTGACATTAGATTGACTCTTGCTTCAAACAGGTACCAATCAAATAAGCTCAAAAAATATTGCCCTGATCTCTTGAGCTTATTTATTTTAATAAACTATGTTTCCAATTGGAATTTCTTCTGCGCTTTCCCAATCATTCATTGCATTAAATATTTTAAACGATTCAAATAATCCAAGTTGAGATTTATGAATTGGTGAGGGGATCAAAATACCCGCTGAAACTAAACGCTTCCATGTCGTACCAGCCAATAAGGGAATAGAAGGTGAAGACCAGCGTCCGTTTTTTTCAAAAGCAATATTTGCTATCGAAGTATCTGTAATCCATCCATCACGGGTCATCAGGATATCATCAGCTTCCTCACGTTGTGCATAGAGATTTTCAAGCACAACCCGATCTGCATATTTGTACCTGTAATCGTAATCATCAGGCAATTCGATCAATTTCAATCGATGAATACGCTTACGCTCATACCCAAAATAATGCACCGTCAGCTCGAACTCATCATAGAGCACCCTGCAACGCACCGTACCCTGCAGAAATAGTACAGGCGGACGTATCAAATCTCTAAGCTCCCATTCATGCCGGATTTTAGGAAAAAAATGTTGCATCGTAGAATTAATCCTTCGCTGATGCCATTCCAGCTGTTGTGGAATGCCTTCACGTATACAAATTGTTTCGAGAAATTGTGTCATTTATTCACCGTGGAATATATATCTTATCAATCATCTCCTGGTACTCCTGCATCATCTCACTCCGATATGTAATCCCTCCTCCACTCCGGTAATAATATCCTTCAGGACGCTTTTCGATCATTCTTATCATCACGCCACTATCCAGATTCTCTCCATCGAATACACCAAATACCCCTGTATAATATCCACGGGCTTCCGGTTCGATCTGATGTATGAGTTCTACCGTTCTCTTCTTTGGCGCGCCCGTCACAGAGCCTGCTGGTAAAAGCGAGTAAAATAGGCTACCCAGTTTTCGTATGTAATCATTTGATAACCTCCCACTGATCTCTGAACTACATTGCAACAATGTCTTGCCGGATGTTCTGATCTCACTGATGTACCTGTACCGGACCACTTCAACTTGTTTAGCTACAATACTCAGATCATTGCGCAGCAGATCCACCACTGTAGCATGCTCCTCCTGCTCCTTAATATCAGAAAGCAACATTTTTTCCGCATCAGTACGTGTTGCTTCAATTGTTCCTTTCATTGGGAATGTGCGGATCACCCCATCTTTTATTTCTACAAATTGCTCAGGAGAAAATACAACAAACTTTTCAGGGACAAGTAATTTGTATGGAGCATTGGCCATAGTATAGACTTCGCCCAAAGAGGAAACGCCCTTCAGTGGTGTTGCATAACACAGGTTGAGCAAATACGTATCCCCCGCTTGTATAGCGCTTTTTACTTTTTCAAATCCCTTGCCATAGGTATCAGCGTGAACAGGAAATGCCTGAAGTGGGATTTGCTTTTTTTCGCTTAGGTAATTTTCAGCAAGCGATTTTTGTTTTTTGATTTCAAACTGTATTCCCTTCTCATCCGCTTCCTGAAATGTGAGAATAAGCGGAGAAGCCAGATCAAAATCCAGAATAAAGAGAAACGGTATACCATCCGCTCCTAACTGATTCATCCTGGCCACCCAGTGAGGGAAGACCTTGATGGTCTCGTCAGCCTGGAATGAATTTACTCTGCGCGTTTGCGACATGTGACCGACATTCGTTTAATACCATCGATCGTATCCACGCGCATGTAAGGTTCGATAGTCAATTGATACTTTCCAAGTTCCGGAAAAGTAAATCCACGCTGAAGTGGAAGTGTCACCTTACATGTTTTACTACCGCATTTTCCGGCCCATGATCCATCAGGATTCGCCAATTCGAGGGAAGTAACAGAACTTATTTTTTTCCCGGAAGGGAAAGTTGTTAATAATCTGATGTATAGATTTTGATATTTATATGAGGCCTTGTGTTCTATTTCTATATCCATAAGATAAGCCTGCGTCGTATCAGAAGCAGTGATATTCATCATCTTATTGTCTCCTGTGATCCAACCATGATCGTGGAAGTCCCATTTAGCATGAGCCAGTATATCTTTTTTGCAGGAAGACATACTCGCCACGACAAAGAAGCCAATGCAGAGATACCTGATCAATTAAAAAACTCTTTCATCCGCTCAAAAAATCCCTTTTCAGTCTTGCTTGGTTGCGGTTTGAAATTTGGCGACAACTGTAACTTCTCCAGAATATGCTTTTCGTCGTCAGACAGTTTTCGTGGTGTCCATATATTGACATAGATCAATTGATCACCTTTTCCATAAGCCTGCACAGACGGTAGTCCTTTTCCATTCAGCCTGAATATTTTTCCACTCGTTGTTCCGGGGGGAATCTTGATTTTTACCGGTCCGCTTAGTGTAGGAATATCCACAGATGTACCAATGGCAGCATCGGGAAAACTGATATGTAATTCGTACACAAGATTATTGCCGTCACGTTTCAGATCGGCATGTGGCTTCACTTCGATAGCGATGAGCAAATCTCCTGCAGGTCCTCCTTTGATACCTGCATTTCCTTTTCCGCGCATTGAAAGTTGCATTCCATCCTCTACACCAGCCGGTATGTCAATATCGATGGTTTCTTCTTCGATAGTCCGCCCTTCTCCGCGACATTTAGGACAAGGCTCTACAACGATGGATCCTGTCCCGTGGCAGTTAGGACATTGTGTTGTCGTCTGCATCTGGCCGAGGAATGTACTTCTCACTTGTCTGACTACACCGGCACCACCGCATGTCTGACAATTTTTAACAGCACCATCTTTTGCACCACTGCCTTTACAAGTGGTACACTTAATTCTCTTTTTAACCTTGATAGTTTTCTTTACGCCAGCTTCCACTTCTTCAAGTGTAAGGGTCAGCTTGATGCGAAGATTGCTTCCCTTTTGGCCGGTACTACGTTGTTGGGTGCGATTGCCAAAGAAAGATTCAAAAGGGCTGTCTGAAAAAACATCCCCAAACTGACTGAAGATATCATCCATCGTCATGCCATCTGCCGTCTGAAAACCACTCTGTCCATTCATGCCTGCATGTCCAAATCGGTCATAACGGGCACGACTGTCCGGATCACTCAGCACCTCATAGGCTTCAGCGGCTTCTTTAAATTTTTCCTCCGCAGCTTTATTATCCGGATTGCGATCCGGGTGAAATTTCATTGCGATCTTACGATAGGACTTTTTGATCACTATCTCATCAGCATCTTTTGGAACCTCGAGTATTTCGTAATAGTCACGTTTGCTCATAAACTCTTATTATTTACCGACGACAACCTTCGCGTGACGAATGATTTTATCGTTCAGCAAGTATCCTTTTTCAATGACATCAATAATTTTTCCTTTCATATTTTCACTTGGCGCAGGTACTTCTGTAATCGCTTCATGTAATTCTGCATCAAATGTTTCCCCCTGACTATCCATGGGCTTTAAACCAGATGACTGAAGTATATTATTCAGGCGGTTGTATACCAAACGAACTCCTTCACTAAAGTGCTCATCAGAAGATTCTTCTGCATGCTTTTTAGCTCTTTCAAAGTCATCCAGAACAGGAAGAAGAGAAACGATCAAATCCTTTGAAGCAGAATTAAGCAACTCCAGACGCTCACGCATGGTCCTCTTCTTATAATTTTCAAATTCGGCCAGTAGGCGTAGATTTTTTTCTTTCAATTCTGCCACAGTAGCTTCGAGGACTGCTACAGCCCCATCCGACACATTTTCATCTGGATCAGGTTCTTCCGGATCATCCCTGAAGGATTTATTGAAATCAAATAGCTTCTCATCCTCCGGATTTTCTGTAGGATGTTTATGATGCTTTTTGTGATGATTTGAATGTTCTGCAGTCATTATCAATTTATTAAAACAGGCCTATAGCCCAGAATTTTAGTGAATGGTCATAAAGGGCAAAAGTACTGCCATATGCCTTAATTGTGCCAATTTGACAGCAGAAGTCAGGATTATCGTCTCATGAGGCAGATTCCCACCTGAAAAGACAGGATTTTAATCATTTTTCCCGTCAAGCGGTTCTTTCAATTTTGAGTGTAATAGCTTGACTATTTGATGCATAGGGAGATCAACACCGATGATGACGCCCTGAGGATTGATCAGAAAGGTAGTTGGAAGTTGTTTTACCCCATAAGCTTTAACTATAGGGGAATTAAACAAATTCAAGGCTACTAAATGGTAAGGCCAGTTCAATTGATCTTGTTGAATTATCCTTTGCCAGCTTCGATCGTTGTTTTCAACAGCCACACTTACCATTTCAAAATCACTCCCGTCTTTAAACGCTTTCCCATGAAACTGTTTATACAATTCAACCAGTGCAGGATGTGATTGAAGACACGGACCACACCAGGTTCCCCAAAAATCGAGTAGCACATACCTTCCTTTCAGATCAGCCAATGAAAAACTTGTTCCATCCCCAAGCTTGTCAACGAACTCAAATGCCTTTTGCCCCTGTACCAGCCCGGGCTTCAGATAATAAGAGCGACCCAAATAATACCCGACAATTAACAATAAACTGATACCTATCGTCCAAATCATACTCTTCATGTGTTAGGCTAACAGATTTAATGCAAAAATGATCAAAAAAATGCAGGGAGCATGGAGCAAGGGGCAGGGCATATAATACCTTGCATGAAAAATCAAAAGAAATGGAAATGCTCACGATTGATCCGCATGATGTTGTACAGAAAGATCTGCATCAATTTATTCTAGGTAGTGTGGCGCCACGGCCAATCGCTTTTGTCAGCACAATAGATGAAGAAGGAAGGCAAAATCTTGCCCCATATAGTTTTTTCAATGCGTTCAGTTCCAATCCGCCAATTGTTGTTTTTTCAAGCAATCGGAGAGGGAGTAATAACACGACAAAAGACACACTTGACAATATCCGAATATCTGGTGAGTGTGTCATCAATGCCGTCAACTATGCTATGGTCAGACAAATGGCGGTTGCTTCTGTTGATTTTCCAAAAGGTGTAAGTGAATTTGTAAAAACCGGATTAACACCTATTCCTTCTGATCTTGTAGCTCCTCCGCGCGTAGCAGAATCGCCATCACAAATGGAATGCAAAGTGAAAGACATCATCACCCTCGGTGATAAAGGTGGTGCAGGTCATCTCATCATTTGTGAAATTGTACGCATGCATATTTCGAAAGATGTACTCGGTGAACGTAACAGGATCGATCCGCATAAAATGGATCTGATGGGTCGAATGGGTCGGGCATTCTATGTAAGATGCAGCGGCCCGGCTATTCATACTATTGTGCAGGAATTTCTACCGGTCACGATTGGTTATGACAATCTTCCTTCGTCTATAAAAAATAGCCTTGTTCTGACAGGCAATGACCTTGGAAAATTAGCAGGCAGAGTCAGCCTCCCAACAAAAGAAGAAATTGACGCCGTAGCTGAGCTGCCGGAAGTTAAAGTGGCACTGTCACAAACAAATAAGGACACAGCAGTGCATTATCTCGCAAAAACGTTTCTGGATCGGGATGAGGTGGCAACAGGCTTCAGCATACTTATGCTGGATACATCAATTAATACCGTATACCCACATCGGTGGAATGTTCTTCATGACAAAAGCGACCTTTCGTAAATTGATTCCTTTATAAACCATTTTCATGATCGGTGGCATGTAGGTGAAGAATCTGAAAATAGCGCCTTTATCGGTCTGGTGTTGTATCGAATCAAAAATCAATTGATTGAGATTTTTTCCCAAAAATGGCAACCCGGAAATGATAAGATCTGCTTTCGGCAATTTCATTTCTTGGAGAATGTCTTCAAACAAATGTGCACTGGCATGGATGACCTGAACACGGTTTCCAAATTTTTTCCGTAACAATTCCACATAAGAGCTTTCAAGTTCGAAAAGGACAACTTTTGCATTCGGCTTACATCTGGCAAGGATTTCCCTTGTAAAAGTTCCGTTACCTGGCCCGAGTTCAACGATTGTATTGACTTTATTCCAATCAATTCCTTCCATCATAGCGCCACTGGCTATTTTGGAACTGGGGACAACGGAAGCGTTTCGAACTGGATTTTTAAGAAAATTGAATAGGAAAAGAGCACGTTCTTTCCACACGTTACGAACATTCATATCTATTGTGACCTCAGGCATAACCTGCTGTATTAAGTTTTCCATACAAAGATTGTATTCTAGACTGCAAAATTAACCCGAAGAACCGGATTAGTCCTTTTTCCACGGAAAATGGTAAACCGTGTCTGAGCGATCACCTATCTTTTTAAAACCATGAAATCCGAAATAATCACGCTGCGCCTGGATGAGATTTGCAGAGGGATAACGAAGGGATGCTCCTGAAATGTATTGTGAGGCAGCCACAAGACAAGGCGTAAAAAGAGTTTCAGAAGAAGCTACATGATTGATCCGGCGCAGGCTTGACCATCCGGATACAATGATCCCTTTGATGTATGGATGTAGTATAAGTTCATCATTCCATGTGGCCCACAGAGATGTAAACTGATTCATCATCGCACTACGGATGATACATCCATTTGTCCATACAGCAGATAATTGCGAAAGATTGATTTCCCATCCATATTGTGCTGATGCTGCCCGTATGATCGCAAAACCTTCATGATAATTGATGAGGCGGGACACCTGGTAAGCATTGAACAGATCGGTCGTGCCTAGTGATGCATCTTTTTTGTTTTGTTTTCGGGTGATGTCGTCCAGATGTATCCTGATATGGCGTTGGCCTGATAAATATCGTGCATGAAGGGCCGCTGTAATCATCATCGCAGGGACACCAAATGACGCTGCCGCCTGTACTGCCCAAGCACCTGTTCCTTTATTGCCGGCACTATCGAGAATTGAATCAATGACCCATTGATCGTCTTCTTTTTCGCGCAAAATATTTAGGGTGATATCGACGAGATAACTTGCAGCTTCAGTGTTTGTCCATCCTTTGAATACTTCCGCGATGTGATCCGGTGTCAGTCCAACAGCCCATCGTAGTACAGAATACACTTCTGACAACAATTGCATTTCAGCGTACTCAATTCCATTGTGGACCATTTTAGCAAAATGACCTGCGCCACCAGGCCCTATATATGCGCAGCATGGCTCGCCATTAAGATCCAAGGCAGCAATACTTTTCAAAATGGGAGCAACAATTTCATAACCCTCAAGACTTCCTCCAGGCATTATAGATGGACCATTTAATGCACCTTCCACACCACCAGATATGCCGCATCCCAGATAATGAATGCCCATATGTCTCAATATATTTTCACGTTCGACCGTATCCAGATAATGTGCATTGCCTCCATCCATCAACACATCACCCTTGCTCATCAACGGAACCAATGAACTGATCATTTCACCCGTAGCGGCTCCTGCATTAACCATCAGGATGATGATCCTTGGTGTATCCAGACTTTCGACAAATGAGGTGAGATCATCAAACCCCCTGGCACTTTTGAGCTCTTCGTAAGTATCAATGGCTCGTAAAGCTACACGCTCTTCAACGCCTTCGAGATGCCGGTTGAACAGGGACAGCGCATACCCATTCCTTCCCAGGTTTCTGCTCAAACCGGTGCCCATGATACCAAGGCCGACGACTCCTAACTGTGACTTCATTTTGCTGTTGTAAATAAGAAAGAATTCTTCACTCTGATCGATGTCTTTGAATAATGAAGATAAGGTTTTCTTTTACTGATATAATTTCGAATTAGTTCCCAATATCGAAATTCAAGAGCTCCATTGGAGCGATATATCTGTAACCTGAGAGACAAAATAAATTTCCGGAGCCCCATCGGGGCGATATCTAAAGAACTAGTCCTTACCTCGGAACAAAAATCATATTCCCCTTATCCTCCGTCAGCACAAGACAACAATACTGAGGACGCGATCCGGTGATTTTCGCTTTTATTTCATCCACCTGCTCAATCGTCACAAGGCCTTTGATATAAAACTCCTCAAGCGTTGAAATATTAACTGACCAATCTCCTATGATCTGATGCCTGTCTGCAATGAGTATTCCGACTGTCACTTCCTGGATATGAAAAATAAACACAGGATACTTTGAAACCCCTTCATTGATGACCCCTTCAAAAGCTTCTGTCATCAGTGCATGATAGAATTTCACATCAACAGCAAATTTTTCAATAAATGAATCTGAAGGCTGTGTCATTTGTGTCTGAGTAATGCAACACATTCGATGTGATGCGTATGAGGGAACATATCAACAGGTATGGCTGAAACTAATGCGTAATCATCGCTCAACATTTTCAGATCTCTGGCTTGCGTAGCAGGATTACAACTAACATACACGATGCGGTCCGGAGCTGCTGCCAGCAGATGCGGTATGACATTCGGATGCATACCTACACGAGGTGGGTCTGTAATGATGACATCTGGTTTTCCGTACTTCGCTATAAATCCCGGATCTAATATCATCTCTACCTGGCCTGTTACAAAGTGTGTATTTGTGAATCCATTTAGTTCAGCATTAGCATGCGCATCAATGATAGCTTCATTGATTTGTTCAATACCGACTACCTGTTTGCATTGATCAGCCATGAAAATACCAAGACTGCCTACACCACAATAAAGATCGTACACATTGTCATCCGGCTGTAATGCTGCCAATTCTTTCGCAAGACTATATAGATTAAAGGCCTGTGCACTGTTCGTTTGGAAAAATGATTTTGGTCCGATTTTAAATTTCGTATTTCCCAATTGCTCAATCAATCCTGTATCTCCATATTCGTGCACAAGTGTGAGATCATGAAGCGAGTCGTTGACTTTGTGATTGAAACATGAGTAGATCGAAACAATCTGTGGAAAATTGTTTTTAAGTCCATTGACTAATAAGTTGATTCTTTCTTTTTCATCTTCTCCAACCACCAGTACTATCATAACATCTCCGGCGAGATTATTCCGGACGATGATGTTGCGGATAAAACCACTTTTATGTCGCAGACTCTGAAAGGCCCAGTTATTCTCAATGCACATATTTTTTACAAAGTGCCTGATATCATTAGACGGATCAGCCTGCAGATAACAATGATCGATATCAAGAACTTTATCAAAAGCACCGACGAGATGAAACCCTATTCCGTTTTTATCGAATATTTCATCCTGGTGACTCAACTCTTCTTCAGTCAGCCATCTCCTATCCGATGCAGTGAATTCAAGTTTATTGCGATAATAAGTTTGTGATGGAGCTTTGACGATCGGCTTGATCAATGAAGTATCCAGTCCGCCGATACGCTGAAACGCATCAAGTACTTTTTTTTCTTTGAAACGCACCTGGGCATCGTAGGCCATATGCTGCCACTTGCATCCTCCGCAAACACCAAAATGAGAGCAAAAAGGTTCTACCCTATCTGGTGAAAAAGTAGTCACTGAAGAAACCTTCGTGATATACATTCCTTTCCGTTTTTCAAGTGCCACCACATCAACCTTGTCGCCTGGAACAGCCCCTCTGACCTGGATGATAAGCCCGTCTTCACAGCGTCCTATGGCTAATCCTTCGTCAGCGGTATCAATGATATCAACTCCCTCAAATATCTTCCTTGGCTTTCGATCCGGTCTTGACATTCGGCAAAGGTAAGAAAGGAGGAAGAGGCAGAAGGGCGGAAAAGGCAGAAAGGGCGGAAGAGGCGGAAAAGGTAGAAAAGGCAGAAAGGGCGGAAAAGGGGCAGAAAAGGCTGAAAAGGCAGAAAGGGCGGAAATTTTTATTTGTGATAAAAATAAATTAGAAAAACGGTCATGTTTCTGCATTTCGGGACATATACTATTATGGAAAATGAATATGACTCTTTTGAAGATTTATGGATCTGGCAGGAAGCTATGCAGATTTGCTATGAGATTTATGACTGCATGAAAAATTGTCGGGATTTCAAACTGAGAGACCAGATTTGTGATAGTTCAGTTTCCATACCATCAAATATTGCCGAAGGTTTTGAATTGAATACCGATCGAGCTTTTATCCGACATCTCTATATTTCAAAAGGCTCAGGAGGTGAACTCAGGACACAATTGTATGTAGCTATCAGGCAGAATTATATTCCTGAAATAAAAGGACAACAACTTGTCAACCGAATTAAAAGATTATGTGCAGGAATACAAAACTTCATCACTGCAAGAAAAAACAATAGCCATCGAAAACCAACATAAATTTATTTTCCTCTGCTACCCTTTTCGGCCCTTCCGCCATTTCCGCCATATCCCTTTCCGCCGCTTCAGCCCTTTCTGCCCCTTCCGCCTCTTCTACCCTCCTTCTTTTCTGCCCCTTCCGCCTCTTCTGCCTTTTCCGCCCCTTCTACCTCTACTTCCCTTATTTTGTTGGCCACATATCACAATGCTTCATGATCTGATTCTCGAACTTTCTTGGATTTTCTATGATATCAAAAAAATCCTGAAGATATTCTCTTGTATATTTTTTGGAGCGCTCGCTTAGTCCCTGGATATGATCACACATCCCCAGTATTTTTTCCTTCTGATCTTCAAATATTTTAACAGCGTCTTTTACTTCTTCATCTGTCTGACACCATCCCTGATAATATCGAACAGTCACAGATGAAAGCTTAAGACTCTCATGATGCGCGGCGTAAGGAGCGTCAACAAGTCCTGAATAATCAAAATCATAAGGCACCGTCACCAGCAACTTGAATCCGGGCACGCCGATAAACTCAAGATTATGACGTGCAGGAATATACCAGTCTGTATTGCCAATCATAAATTCAAATAAACTCATTTTCAAAAATGCCAGCCTTTCGACTGCACTTGAATTGACGATTTTGCTTTTATTCAGTTTAGCTTGCAGCCTGTCCACGAGTTCTTCCGGATTCTCCACCAGAAAGGCGTATGAGGTCTCGTGCGCTTCCGCTCCTGCCGGATTCTCATAATGCAAACGGACTAACTGCACATGAAAATGATATGGTGAAATAAGCTCAAAGATTTTGTAACACATGTATTCGCGCAGCAAGTATTGATTGTATTGATCTCCATCCTGGCAATGATGAACAAGATCCATTTCATTCAATGACGAAAGAGAATACTTAGCCAAATCGCTTTTATCAAATTTGAGTTTGATCGGTGGATAAGAGCAGATATCCAATCGCATGTGTCCTCTAGTCCTGACTTTCAAATCTAGATGGAGGGAATCACCATGTGGGGTTCTGAGCCTCACTTGAGCCGGCAGATAGGTTTGATCCTTTTTGTGTCTCTCCATATCCTTCCAGTTGAGGGTTAGATACAGATCGACAGCGCTATCTTGTTTTATATCCTGAAGAAATGATTCTGTCTGACCTTTGAGTACAAGGCAATTCAGGGCAAAGAGAAAACAGAAGAGAGTAGATTTCATCCATTTTGGAATTACATGGTGAAGTTGAGAGATTTTTGCCTCATGTTGGTTTTTTATTCAAACTAATACAAAGTTAAAAATGAGGTTCAGTCTTAATTGTTGAGAAGGCGAACATTATTATAGCCTTAAGAAATCAATGAGATTGCGAACTTTACGTAATAACAAAGATCTTTAGATGAATAGTTAGCTCATCAAAAAAAATATAGGACTAATTTGACCTCCATCATCATCACCTACATCGACGAACATGACTTCCTTGCAGAAGCTGTCCATTCTGCAATGGAGCAACAACTGGATGCGATGGAACTGATAGTGGTTTGTAACAAAACCAACCTTCCTGATGGATACGATCCATTGCATGATCTTAAATCAAATCTCAAATTTATTCATGAGCCTGCACCGGGGTCGGCACAAGCCAGAAATACAGGACTACGAAATGCTTCCGGTGAATGGATCCAGTACCTCGATGTCGATGATTTGATTTTACCTGAAAAAATCAAACATCAATTAATATCAGCAAGGAATGGAGCAATTGTCTCTCAGCACATATTTAAATTCCTGGATGGGTCGACACAAGTTTCAAAATGGCTTCCAGATGATCTCTGGATTGGATTATTAAATAGCGGTCTCGGCTCTACTTCATCAATGCTATTTCATCGCGAAACGTTGATAAAGTTAGGCGGATGGTCAATGACCTACCAAAGCCACCAGGAATATGAATTGCTTTTCAGACTGGCATCATCAGGCTATGAGATTTCAACAGTTGATCATCAGGAGACGATTGTCCGTGAGCGTATTTCAGGCTCGATTACATTAGATACTCAACCTGTACGGGCCAAAGAAGGAATTCAGCTGCGTGAAAAAATATGGGAATATCTTGTGCAAAATGGCCTTGATACACCAGCGCGAAAAAATGCTTTTCTTCAATATATCTTCAGACAATTACGCGGATTGTACAGACTTGACCGAAAAGAAGCCATGAAAATTTATCGTAAATATTTTTCCGGCCATTCGTTTACGCCTGAGAAAATTGGGATTCCATTTTATGCCTTTCTTTATCATGGATTTGGTTTCAATAGCACAGAACGAGTCTTTTCAATTTACAGTAAAGTGAGAAATAAATATTTACCTTTTTTACCCAAAAATCACTGATCTACTGATGCGCGTCCTCATCATTCCTTCATGGTATTTTCCCCAGGGCTCCAATGAAATCGGTGGACGCATGTTTCATCAATTGGCTGTCGGTCTAAAAGAAAAGGGAATAGATGCGCGAATTCTATTCGCAGAATTTTCTCTTCAAGGTCCATTGACAAAAGAAATAACGGTCAGTAAAGAAAGCGGAATACCGACTCGCCGTATAAGTCAATGGTTCCCACCAAAAGCGAGTTCACTACTTCTAAAAATGTGGATCCGAAAATATGTCGCCGCTGTATTGCAATACATTAAAAAAGAAGGAAAGCCTGATATCCTCCACGCACAGAGCTATATGGCCGGCATGGTCTGTGCAGCCGTGTATCGAAAAACAAAAATTCCGTTCGTATTGACTGAAAGAGTGTCATCATTCATCACCGGGAAAATACCTGATCGTCATTTACCTTTTATTCACGATTGTTTTAATTCCGCAGCAGGCATCACGTGTGTAAGTCCGGGACTGAAATCTTACCTCACGAAGTTTACGAACAAACCGATTGAGGTCATACCTAATTTTTATGATCTGTCCATTTTTTATCATGATCCTGTCGTTGAGAAAAATAAAATATTTACTTGGTTATCCGTTGGCGAACCTGCTTATGTAAAAGGGCTTGATCTTTTGTTGAAAGCCTTTGCTAATGTCAAACAACAACTTCAGAATGTTGAAATGCAGCTCATCCTCATCGACAGGATAAGAGGGAAGCAAGACTTAATTGAGCTCAGCCAACAACTGAATATCGAAAATGATATCACATGGGCAGGTTTAATTTCTCAGGCCCAGGTAGCAGGAATGATGCGTCAAAGTCATGTATTAATTTCGGCCAGCAGAACAGAGACATTCGGTAAAACAATCATGGAAGCACAAGCCTGCGGACTACCCGTCATCGCAACGAAAACTGATGGAGCATCCTATATTATTAATTCAACTGATCAGGGTGAATTAATTGAATTAAATGATGTCGATGCTCTTGCAAATGCAATGGTTGAGATGTATCAGAAATACAATTCATACAAACCTGCTTATATTATCTCTGCAGTGGAGTCAAGATTTAAAGAAGATATTGTCATCAGTGAATGGATTAATTTCTACAATAAAATATTAGAGTGATTAAGGAGAAAAGAAAATGGCTTACGTATACCTATTTCAATAGAAATCCAAAATTTCTTTTGAAAACGGTTCATCTATTTTCGCCTGTAAAAAAGACAATCCCGGGCATGATCTGCATTCCATTTCCAACAATGATAATTAATTTAAAAAATGAAAATTTTATTGAAAGCTGGTCAAAATCGGCGAAGTATAAAATAAATCGCGCAGAAAAAGAAAATCTCAACCTCAAACGTGGGTTAGAATATTTGCCTGAAATATTAACGCTCTTTCAAAAAACAGCAGAGGTAAAAAAATTACGAGGCTTCAGGATAGGTGATTTCGATTCAAAGCCATGGATACAGTGCTCAGCAATATTTTTTGAAGGTAAAATTCTTGCAGGACATGTTTGGCTCATTGATCCTGAAGAAAAAAGAGCCCTTTTATATGTCAATGCCAGCGATCATCATGAGGATCAAAATGATTCCTCATTGATAGGGAGAGCTCACTATTATCTTTTATGGCAAGATGGCCTATATTTTCAGATGGAAGGAATTGAAATCATGGACCTGGATGGCTATAAGCCGGAAACAAATGATCCTGCATTGAAAGGTGTTTATATCTGGAAAGAAGCGACACATGGACAGGAAGAGATTTTATATCAATACTATCCTCTTTATATCCACTGGCTGCGGAAGTTTCGTAATATGGCAGCCCGATGAATCGCGAAACCCGAAAGGCTCAATACAATACTCTTGTCGAACAGGGAAAAATTAAATCCCTATTCCTCCAACCCTGGTGGTTAGATGCAACTGGTCGTTGGGATGTAAGCCTTGCTTTCCGTAATAACCAGGTAATCGGTGCCATGCCTTATGCCGTGAAAAAAAAATGGGGTGTGACTCATTTTGGCATGCCGGCACTCACCCATCACATCAGTATCTGGATGGAAAAACCTAACGATATCTCTGATCATAAGTGGCTCACGCGTGAAAAACAAATTATATGGTCATTGATTGATGATCTTCCGCCACATGGATTTTTTTCGATGGTGTTTGCTGAAAATAGTTTTGATAACTGGCTTCCTTTTCACTGGAAAGGATTTCACCAGGAGATGAGATATACATTTGTGATCGATCAGGCTGATGAAGAAACTATCGATCTACAAATCAACAGGAATCTAAAACGAAATATCCGTCAGGCTTCAGAAGAAGTGAAGATTAAACAGGAAGTTGATCCTCAATTATTTTATACTCTTTGTAAAAACACGTATCAGCGCCAGAAAATGGCCATGCCGTATTCATATGATCTTTTTGCAATAATAGATAGGGCAATTACTGATCACAATGCCGGCGTAAAAATGGGTGCTTACAATTCCGATAATAAATTAATTGCCGTTGCCTATCTATTATGGGACAATGACACGGCATATTATTTTCTTGCCGGCGATGATGAATCGGGCAGAAATTCCGGTGCGAGTATTTTACTTTGTCGTGAAGCCTTGCGCATCGCATTCGAAGAAAAAAAAGTAAAGACCTTTGATTTCTGCGGCAGTATGCTGGAACCTATCACAGAAATAAGAAGACAATTTGGAGCAAGAACTGTTCCGCTGATGAAAATCGTTAAAGCGAATAGTAAGATTTTAGATGTTGTGTACAAGCTTTCGAGGTAAAAACAATTGGCAATAAGCAAAACAAAATTTAATTTGCGTTAATCTGCGAAATTTGCGGCTAGAAAATAAAAAAGAGGACGCAGATAAAATAAGAAAAAGTAAGATTTATTAAGATTTAATTCCAATAATACCCAGGTACAATTTAGTCAACAGAAAAAAATGGAACGCAGATCGTCATGATGATCATGATTAATCATGATTTAAATTTCCTCTTCCACCCCTTCCGCCTCTTCCGCCATTTCTGCCTCTTCTGCCTCTTTACCTTTCCTGCCTTTTTTTATGCCCACACCTTACATCCTTCCGTACAATTCGTACAGATATTAATTTTATCACGGCCACCTAAAAGTTGATTTCTGAAATTTTTATAGGCAGGGCCATGCCATATTTCTTTAAAGGAAAGTTTTTTCAGATCACCAAGTTTGTGCCCAGCATCTTTATCGAAACAACACGGAACAACTACGCCATCCCATGTGATCACACAAGCGTGCCAAAGTTTCCAGCATTGATTGAGCAATTTATTTTTTACTTTCCACGAACCTGATTTTTCCTGATAATAGCGACTATATTTTTGTTGCTCGGGGATGAGATCACTACCATCCTGATAATTATAGATCTGGGCAGTCTTTAATTTTAATTCATCCACCCCGATTTCCTTCGCTAGCTTTCTAACCTCATCAATCTGATGTTCATTAGGCTTTACCACTAGCATCTGAAAAACGATATGCGGGGTAGTTGAACCCGCATCTTTTTTAGCCTGCACAAGATTTCGTGCGCCTTGAAGTACAGTCTCAAGATGTCCTTCCTTTCTGTATTGCTCATACACTTCCTGTGTTGAACCATCGATCGAAATCAGAATTCGGTCAAGTCCTGATTCAACAGTTTTCTTCGCATTTTCGGGATGAAGAAAATGACCATTGGTCGATGTGATCGTATAGATACCATGGCGATGTGCATAATTCACCATGTCCAAAAATTTTGGATTGATGTACGGTTCGCCCTGGAAATAAAAAATAAGCCAAAGCAATTCCCTATGCATATCATCAATGAGCTTCCGGAAAAAATCTTCTTTCATATTTCCGGTTTCTCTCGTGAATGATCGCAGACCGCTCGGACATTCGGGACAACGTAAATTGCATGCGGTGGTGGGTTCGATCGAAATGGTCATCGGTCTGCCCCATTGTATAGCTCTACCGGTCCAATTTGTCAATTGGAATGATGTCCATACTGAAGCCGCATTTATGATTTTTGAAAAAGTCACCTTTGACAAAAAACGCCGTGTGTCTGTGACCTGCAGCATGCTTTCGCTTATGAAGTCAGAAGATATTTCTCCTGGGCAACTCTGTAATGATGGATGACATGTCCGGCCATGATGTACGGAAATGATAACGCTTTGACAGCAACATCATTTGCAGTCCCCATACGCGAAGCCATTTCAGCATTCATATTCCTGGCAAGGTAGACTGTAGACAATCGAATCGCTTTCCATTCATTGGCCAGATCCTCAGCGGACACTGTATTGAAATCAGAATCGCGTACATAATCATCCTGCTCAAACCCGGGAAGAGATTTTTTCTCATTACGACTTACCGCCATCATCCTATAGGCAAAAACGCGTTCAGTATCCAGCACATGTCCGATCATTTCTGCCAGTGACCATTTGCCGGGTTCATAACGATGCAGCAATTGATCCTCTGTCAGGCTTTCAATCCAATCTCCAAACCAATCCCGTTGCGTATGAAGCAATGTCAGGATATCAACCTCAGGTACTAAATTGATGTATCGAAAATAATATTCTGCGCAGTCTCCCTCAGCAGGGCGTGGAAAAACAGTAGTCGTGTATGTACTCATGGGCCAAAGATAGAAAGCAAAGTGCAAAGAGCAGAGAGCAGGGAGCAGGGGGCAGGGAAAAGGGAGCACGGAAAAGGGAGCAGGGAGCAATATCCAGGGCAGCGATGACACCGCCATCACGAAATAGAGGTCCATTTCAGGAGTTCAGGAGCCACTGAAAATTCATCATAAAGGGTGAATAAACTCTTTTCCAATCTAATACCTTTAGGAAGGATTAATCTGCTTTTTAAAAACCATTAACCATGGAAACCAAAAATTCCCTCAGATTCTTTTTGCTTCTGATATTGATCTGTGTACAAGTCCTGGGTTTGAAGGCTCAGGGTGTTGCTGTCAATGCAGATGGCTCATCACCCGATGCCAGTGCTATGCTGGATATTAAAAGCAGTAGTAAAGGATTATTAATCCCAAGGGTCAGTCTCATCAGTACTACAGATGTTGTCACCATCCCATCCCCTGCCATATCGCTATTGGTGTTCAATACAAACTTATCCATCACTGGTGGTGGTGGTGCGGGATACTATGCATGGTCAGGAAGTGGATGGGTAAAGCTCCTCGTCTCGGGCAGCACTAATCTAAATTACTGGAGCACCGGAGGGAATGCAGGTACTGTGGCTGGCACTCATTTTATAGGCACCACGGATAGTCAGCCATTAATTTTTAAAGTTAATAATGTAATTGCAGGTAGGGTTGATCAGACGACTAATACTACTATTCTGGGCGTGGGTTCGGGTGCTAATATTTCATCAGGTGTAAGTAATAGTTTCTATGGAAGATTTGCAGGCAATTCAACTACAACAGGATCTAATAATACAGCCGTAGGATTAGAAGCATTATTTAAAAACACTACCGGCCGCAGCAATGTAGCCATCGGCATCAGGGCACTTCGACAGAATCTGACAGGTAATAATCTCGTAGCTGTAGGTGATTCAGCGTTATATAACAATGATTCAGGTACAGGATTTAACACCGCTGTAGGATCAAAAGCAGGATTCAGTACGACCAGTGGAAACTCGAATAGCTTTTTTGGCACAGCATCGGGTTATTTCAATACGATCGGAGATGAGAACACTGCAGCAGGAAGCGAATCACTACTCATCAATGCAAACGGTAACGGGAATTCAGCATTCGGTCATTCAGCTTTGCGAAATAGTACCGGGAGTTATAATACTGCTCTTGGAAATGATGCTTTGCTATATAGTACGACCGCCAATCATAATATTGCCATTGGTAATGCCGCGTTATTAAATACAACAACTACAAGCAAGACTATCGCCGTAGGTGATTCAGCTTTGTACAGCAATACTACCGGCGTTTTTAATACAGCGCTGGGTTTTAAATCAGGATATGCCAACACATCAGGTTCATTCAACAGTTATTATGGATTCCTTTCGGGTGGAAACAATACCACAGGCAGCAATAATTCGGCATATGGCTATTTAAGTTCTGCATCAAATACGACTGGCAACAATAATACAGCCTTTGGTTTTTTCAGTTTATTGTCCAATACTACCGGCAACAATAATACAGGTTATGGTTATTACAGTTCGGCTTCCAATACAACAGGAAAATTTAATGCCGCATTCGGTGATTATGCTTTATATCAGGCTACAACTGCATCGGGAAATACAGCGATAGGCAGTAATGCATTATTTAATAATATCACCGGTTACAGTAATGTGGCTGTGGGATTCAATTCTCTTAGTCAAAATGTGGGCGGTGATAATCTAGTAGCTGTAGGTGATTCATCTCTTTTACATAATACTACTGGGATAGCAAATGTCGCAATGGGTTCAAAAGCAGGATATACAAATACCACCGGAAGTGCAAATTGCTTTATTGGCTATCAGTCAGGTTATTCAAATTTAAATGGCGCCTCTAATACAGCTTCAGGTTTTCAATCATTATATAGTAATAGTTCGGGTGTCAATAATACTTCCGCAGGCAGTCAGTCTCTTCAATCAAATACAACAGGTAGCAGTAATGTAGCTTATGGATATAAAAGCTTGTATGCTAATACAAATGCATCTAACAATACAGCTTATGGCGCTTTTACAATGTTTTCTAATACCACAGGAGCTACCAATACGGCTCTCGGTAGCAATGCTCTGTACGCTAATACAGCCGGATTTAGCAATGTCGCTATCGGCGTGAATGCACTTTCAATGAATACATCTTGACATAATACAGTGGCAGTCGGGGATTCCACTTTGCTACATTACATAGCTAGTAATGGAAAAAATACTGCAGTAGGGTCCAAAGCGGGATATTCGATGACAAACGGAATTAACAATACTTTGATGGGTTGGAATGCTGGTTATGGAATGACATCAGGCAACAATAATATAGGGATCGGGTCCAAAGCATTGTTTACAAATGCTTCCGGGGATGTCAATACAGCAATTGGCATGTCCGCACTTTTTAATAATACTTCCGGAAGTCGAAATGTGGCAATCGGAGGAGGTGCCATGGATGGCAACACTACAGGGAGTCAAAATGTAGCTGTTGGATTTGCAGCATTAAATGCAAATGAAACGGCAAATGGTTTGGTGGCGATTGGGGATAGTTCTTTGTTCAACAACATAGGTGACTCCAATACGGCTATCGGTCACAAAAGCATGTATTCAAATGTAGCCGGAGAAACCAATACTGCGGTCGGAGATGAGGCCATGTATTTAAATGTTGATGGACATTGTAATTCAGTTTTGGGGTACAAAGCATTATTTTCAAATGTACAAGGGATTAATAATACCGCTATTGGTTGCGGTGCCCTGCAAAGTTCGACAGGCAGTTATAATACAGCGGTTGGAACGAGTGCACTGGATTCCAATACATCAGGGGGGTCTAATACAGCTTTGGGATATGCTGCTTTACCTCTAAACAGAACAGGATTCCAAAATATCGCTGTTGGGGATAATACTTTAACTAAGAATGAATCCGGATCCGGAAATATTGGTATCGGATCGCAGGCGTTGTTTACCAATGAAGCCGGCATTCGGAATATTGCTGTTGGCTATCATGCATTGTGGTATCTGGATGGAAAAGATCGTACAATTGCAATAGGCGATAGCGCCATGTTTTCTTCTGTGGGTACCCCAGGCCAGGAAATGAGAAGTACGGCTGTTGGATCTTTTGCACTCAAGAACAATACCACAGGATATTCGAATACAGCTATTGGTTACAATGCACTGAACAATAACATTACAGGTATTCGACTTACTGCTATTGGTACCGGGGCAGATGTCTCTAATAGCAATCTCCAAAATGCATCCGCTATCGGTTTTAATGCTTCTGTCAGCACAAGCAATACAATGAGCTTTGGAAATACAAATACAGAAGAGTGGGTATTCGGTATTTCCACTGCCGGTGCAAGCAGAGCTTTAGAAGTAGGTTCTTCTGCATCGAATGGAAATGGTGCTTATCTTACTACAGGAGGTACCTGGACCAATACCTCAAACTATGATAAAAAGGAAGATTTCAGTGATATTGAGGGCGCTACACTTTTAGAAAAAATTGAAACGCTTCCAGTTCAGCATTGGAAGTATAAAGGAACAGAGGAATATCATATCGGTCCTTACGCCCAGGATTTTAATAAAATTGTTTGATGTCGGAACAGGTGATGAAGGCATCAGCAGTGTTGATCCAGCAGGTGTTGCATTAGCAGCCATTAAGGAATTAATCCATATTGTGGAAATGCAGAATGTCAAGATTGAGACGTTGCAGAAAAAAGTAATCGAATTGGAGAACAGATGAATGACACATGATGAAAATTGAATAAAATGTGGAAATAAAAAAAAAAAAATTTTCCCCCAAGCGAAGGGCTCACCACACAAAGGGACCGGAAAAAAAAAAAAAAAATTATAATTTTATATGACTAAGATCCATTCTGGTTTACGCCTTCATCGTTGGTCCAAAAATTCCATCCTTTGCCAATTCATATCTTTGGGCGAAAACTGAATTAAATGCCCTCCACCCGTCAACTCGCTGCTATCATGTTTGCTGACATCGCCGGATACACCGGTCTGATGGAAGAAGACGAGTCAATGGCATTGGAGCTTCTGCAGAAACTGAGGAAAAAACTTGATGAAGAAGTCACCCTTCACAAAGGTCGCATACTTGAATTCAGAGGAGATGGGGCACTTTGCAGTTTTTCAAGCACACTGGAAGGTGTCAAAGCTGCCATTTCAATACAACTGGCTATGCAATCTGCACCTTTAGTTCCACTTCGTATTGGCATTCATACCGGGGATGTGATTATCGAAGGGGAATCTATTTATGGCGACGGTGTGAATATTGCATCCAGGATGGAGTCATTGGCTACCCCGGGCAGCATTTTCATTTCCGGCAAAGTGCATGATGATATAAAAAACAGAAAGGATATTCAGACGATTTCCTTAGGCAAGTATATCCTGAAAAATGTAAAAGAACCACTTGAGATTTTCGCCGTCAGCAACAAAGGCTTAATTATCCCGGATACCTCCAGCCTGAATGGCAAAGGTGAAAAAGCCCAGGCATGCTGTATTCTTGTATTGCCCTTTATCAATATGAGTAATGATCCAGATCAGGAATATTTCAGTGACGGTCTGACTGAAGAATTGATCTCAAATCTGCTGAAGCTAAAAGAAATCAAAATCATCTCCAGGACCACATCGATGAAGTATAAAGGTACCGACAAGGATATGAAGACGATCCGGGAAGAGACAAATGCAACATATATTTTGGAAGGCAGTGTAAGAACACATGGGGGAAACCTGAGGATAACGGCTCAGTTTATTGATGCTTCAGGTGACGTCCACTTATGGGCGAATACCTATACGGGTACACTTGACGATATATTTGATATACAGGAAAAAGTTTCGTCAAAAATTGTTGAAGCATTACGTATTCAATTGACTTCAGTTGAAAAAGATACTTTACTGAAACGATACACTGAAAATTCGGAAGCGTATCAATTGTATTTGCAGGGTCGTTTTTTCTGGAATAAAAGAGATGAAGAAGGCCTCAAAGCAGCTGTGCTCTATTTTGAAAAAGCTATTCAAAAAGATCCTGATTTTGCTCTGGCCTGGGTCGGTCTTGCGGATACTTATAATTTGTTAGGTGAATTTACTAATCTTTCAAGAAGAGAATTACATCCAAAAGCCATGGCTGCTGTCACTAGAGCCATGGCAATAGACAACCAGCTGGCCGAAGCACACGTCTCACGTGCCGCATTAATCATGCTCAACGATTGGGACTGGGCCAATGCGGGAAAAGAATACATGCTCAGCCTGGAATTAAATCCAAATTATGCAACAGGCAGACACTGGTATGCAGAATGGCTTTTGTATATGGGCAGATTCGAAGAAGCATTGCAAGAGATGGCTATTGCTGTAGATTTAGATCCGGTTTCGCAGGCGATCCTTAAAGACCAGGGAATTGTTTTTTATTATACAAGGCAATATGAAAAAGCTATTGAAAGTGCACTGAAGAGTCTTGAACTCGACCCCCTTTTTATTTCTGCACATCGTCTTCTCTCCATGAGCTACCAGGGCCTGGGAAATTTTGAAAAATCCATCGCAGAAAACGAAATCTGGGGAACCCTTACCGGCAATAAAGCAAAGACCAAAGTTTCCCTTGCTCAAATCCTCGCGGCTGCAGGTCAAAAAGATGAAGCCAGAAAAATTGTTTCTGAAATTGGAAAAACAATTCAATTGACAGGTAACGATTATCGCGGTATGAGCATGGTATATGCCGCGCTTGGCGAAAAAGATACAGCGTTCAAATGGCTTGAGTTAAGTTATGAGAGACACGAAGAATCTTTATGCAGCCTGAAAGTTGATCCTAAATTTGACCCTATCCGAAGTGATCCACGATTTGATGATATAGTCAGGCGAATAGGGCTTTCGGATTGATAAATTATTTTTTGCCAATTGCATTTTGTTTCATGAGTTTCACCCATGGCTAATAATGTCTGATCCCTTGAGGATCACTGTTGTTTGCTTTCAGCAAACCGTTTTAATACTACTGCTTTTTGCCTATTGCTTATTGCCTATTGCTCTTTGCTTTTATTGCTCTTCCCTCTATGCTCTCTGCTCATTATCTTTGCCTCCTACATGAAATATCTGATAGCAGGCTTAGGAAACATCGGTGATGAATATGCTACTACACGTCACAACGTGGGATTTCAGGTAGTGGATCATTTCGCATCATCGCTTAACGCAACATGGAAATCCGCACATTTAGGGAGTATAAGTGAGGCAAAATTCAAAGGACGTACCCTGATTCTTTTAAAACCAAATACCTATATGAATCTGAGCGGAAAATCAGTTTCGTACTGGATCCAAAAGGAAAAAATTCCTATCGAAAATCTTCTGGTCATCGTTGATGAATTACAACTTGATCTTGGCATCATCCGGCTGAGAGGGAAAGGAACGGATGGTGGTCACAATGGATTGAAAGATATCCAGGAGGTATTAAGCACGTCTGATTATCCACGTTTAAGAATTGGTATCGGCCGCAATTTCCCGATCGGGGGACAGATCAATTATGTACTAGGTAGTTGGTCTTCTGAAGAACATAAAATTCTTCCGCATGTACTTGAAGCCGGTGCAGAGGGTATTAAGTCTTTTGTAAGCATTGGACTTAAGCGAGCTATGGAAGTTGTAAATGCTACCGCTTCGCAAATCAAATCCAATAAAAGCTGAATCAGCTGGCCACAGCCACTATAATTTCCTCCTGTTGATGCCCATTTGCAAGATGCATTAATCTTTCAATACAATCTTCGTAGCGCATTGCTGTGTTTTGTCCGATAGTATGAATCGTGTTTACGTCGGCGAGTGCCTGGCTTAGATTTAAATTCTCCTGTCGCCTGTATACACATTGGCCGAGATTGGCGAGCCTGTCCGCAAGATATATTTGTTCGTATTGACCTGGGGTAGGACAAACAATGGCTTTGTGTCCTGTTTTGGCAAGATCCATTAATGTTGTATATCCACCGCGAGATATGACAATCGTCGTCTGATTCAAAAGCGCAGACAATTCCAATCTTGACAAATAAGGTATTATAGTTATGTTTTTCTCTTCACGTACCTTTTCATTATCACCGGGCTTGCCACAGACGACTGCGTAATTTCCCTTCATCGCAGATAATTGTTTGATGACAAGATGTTCGAAATTTGTTCTTGCAGGTTCTGGTCCGGAAATCACCGCCACAGCATTGTACTTCCCGAAATTAGGGACACAGGTTAATTCAGATACCACACCCAGGTAATATTTTGGAATTGGCTCTGTATTCAGTCCGGACAGATCTCCTGTGATGTTATCAGGTGGCGATTGATCAGGGATCCATATTTCCGAAAAATTTTTACACCATGATCTTATTTGTCTCCGTATGTAAACGTCCAGTAATTTCTGGCCCGTAAAGACCTGAAGCTGATGTGTAATTAAGGCGGAAGGAATGCCGGCATGATAGCAACCATACCTGTTATCAGAGATGATACAATCAATACCATGCCGGGCCACTATCACTTTCGTCAGCTCATGCTCTGCCTTCATGGCTTTAAGCATACCCCGACCGTGCTTCAGCATATTGAAAGGCATGTAACGGCTGCCATAAAATATTTCATAGCCTGGCAACTGCAAAACCAATTGATCCGGCAGCTCTCTTCTCAACATCGACAGTGCCTCGCCGTCAGAGGCGCATAACACTTCGTGTCCGGCAGACATATATTTTTTGATGAGAGGCAGAGATCGGCTGGCATGGCCAAGACCCCAGTTAAGCACTGGAAAAAATATCTTCACTTGTAGTCTATTCGATAGGTCTAAAGTAAATGATTTTTAACAACTCCTTATTGCATTGTGGTTGTAAAATGAATGATAAATCATGACGAACCGTATTTTAAAGGAGATGAAACAGAAATTAACTTTCTGAAAATTTTGGAATCCATGTCATTGCGATGAGCTTTGCTTTATTTTTTGCTTCTTCTGCATTCAATCCTGCAAATTGTGTATCAACAGATTGTATGAAAAGCTGGACCCATCGATCGAAATGTCCTTGTTTCAGTTTTACTTTTTCATTGAGCTTTTTATGTGCCTCAAAAGGATTTCCCCGATATGTATCCTTGCCAAGCAATAAAAATTCCCAGAAAGCATAAATCCTCGGCAAATGATGATCCCAATCAATATGCGCGACATCATTGAAGATATAACCGATCACATCATCTTGTCTGACGCGAGTATAGAATGAATCGATCAGCTGTTTGATATCTTCTTCGGTAGTGATGTCCTTCATAGTAAGTAACGAGTATCGAGTATCGAATAACGAGTAACAATTAACGAGTAACAATTAACGAGTAACAATTAACGAATAACGAATAACAAGAAATGATTACGCCGGTTCCGTTTATGTCGGCCATTGAGTCGAATGAAACGATAATATAACTCCATAAATCGTTATTCGTTACTCGTTATTCGTTATTAGTAAAGTCTTATCTCGTCGTTGTTCTTATCAAAGAACTTATACTCGTGAAGTGCGAATTCTGAATTTGCGGAGATACGGATCCATCGTTGATGTTTCCACCACCACTTATGTTGAAAGTTTGGAAACCCTTGTTTCAAGAAAGCATTGATGTATGGGTGTACTTCGACACGTACAAATGTTTTTGCTCTGCTTTGCTGGATGTATTCAAGATCACGGACGAGATCATCAGTGATCAGAATAGATGGATTTACTTTACCGGTTCCCTGGCATGTATAGCATACTTCGGTAGTATCGATTTTCACTTCCGGCCGCACACGCTGACGAGTGATCTGCATGAGTCCGAATTTACTGAGCGGAAGTATCGTGTGTTGCGCAGTATCGCGCTTCATCGCTTCCTTCATTTGCTTGATCAGCTCAGCTTTATTTTCAGGGCTGCGCATATCGATGAAGTCGATGACGATCAGACCACCGATATCTCTGAGACGAAGCTGACGGGCGATTTCATCTGCAGCTTCAAGATTGACTGCGACGGCACTACTTTCCTGGTCCTTGCGTTGCATTTTGGGACCTGAGTTGACGTCGATGACATGCATGGCTTCAGTAGACTCGATGACGAGATAAGCCCCACTTGGAAGAGTAGCTGTTTTGCCAAAAGAAGATTTGATCTGTCTATTCACTCCATAGGTATCAAACACAGGTTTCTTGCCCTTGTAAAGGGAGATAATATCCTTCTTTGCAGGTGCTATATTATCGAGATAATCGTGGATGTTATCATATATCTCTTTGTCGTTAACGATGATGTTAGTGAAATCATCATTGAGCATATCTCTCAGAATCGAACTTGTCTTATCCAGCTCACTTAAAAGCTTGGCCGGAAGTTGTTTCTTGTAAAGTTGTTTGTGTATCTGACTCCATTTATCAAGCAGCTCTTTCAGTTCTTCATGGAGATCGGCTACTTTTTTACCTTCTGCAGCAGTCCGTACGATGATTCCAAAATTCTTTGGGCGAATCGATTCGACCAGAAGTTGTAATCTCTTTCGCTCTTCCTGGCTACTTACTTTTTTGGAAACCGCTATAGTATTGCTGAAAGGAGTGAGTACAATATATCTTCCGGGGATTGTAATCTCACAGCTTAATCGCGGGCCTTTGGTAGAAATGGGTTCCTTCAGGATCTGGATAAGGATGTTCTCATTCTTTTTGAGGACCTGGTCAACTTTACCAGTTTTGATGATTTCAGGTTCGAATTCAAAATTGTCCAGTAGTGAAGTTTGTTGTTTGCCCTGGATGCTATCCTCGGTAAACTTCATGACCGTGCGGAGCTTTGGACCCATGTCGGTATAGTGGAGGAATGCATCTTTGCGATGACCGATATCCACAAACGAAGCGTTGAGGCTGGGCATTAATTTCTTGATCTTTCCAAGAAAAATATCACCAACTGAAAAGTTAGTCTTCGTCTTCTGTTGATGTAACTCAACCAGTTTTTGATCTTCTACCAGAGCTATTTCAACTCGTGTAGGCGAACCCTGGACGATTAATTCTTTGTCCATAAAAATACCCTATATGCGCTTGGCATACACAGCAGTCGTAAGTCCTCTTAAGTGAAATCAACACAATTTTCTGTTCGCATCTGCCTTAGGCAGAGGATCAGGCATCGATTGACGGCAATAGGGTATATCGATCTTAATGCAGCGATGATACACCGGAAGCTGAGTATACTATCCTGAGTGATCAGGATTGAATAGGAGGCATTTTTCTTGACTCAGCATTACCGGTGGCGTTCTTCATATCAGAACGTTAATATCGTAGACATCGGACTGCTTTGATGCCGGTTAAAAAAAATGCTTATCTATTCTTTTTTTTGTGTCTGTTTTTTCTCAGACGTTTTTTTCGCTTATGTGTAGCGATTTTATGTCTTTTCCTTTTCTTACCGCAAGGCATAGTCTTGAAATTAATATAGTATAATAAATTATGTCTACTTCGATTTGGCACATATCCCGGCTAAAGCTTCAGCCTTTTCCGGTTTATTTACCGCTTTATAAATGTCAACTGCAAGGCAGGCTATTCTCGGATCATCCGGAGCCAGCTTTAAGGCTTGCTCTATTCGTCCTTCAGCTCTGTCATATTGACCCGTTTGTACCGCCAATCTTGCCAGATGATAAAATGGCAAGGATGATTCAGGGTAGTTCGTAGCTAATCCTGCAAGCATCTGTACTCCTTTCATCGGCTGAGTCGCATCAGGTATTTCGATGTAACACAGCGCCTGATTCACTCTGTAATCAACAGCCTTTGGATCAAGTGAAATCGCATGCTCAAATGCGTCTACGGCTTGATCTCGTGCTAATGTCCGGTCTTTTTCAGACAGGTCAGATTGTTTTAGAGCTGCTGCGAATGTCGTTCCTGCCATTCCCCAACTTTCGGCTGACCGGACTTTGTCCGCTACTTCTTTAGCATAAATTCCTGCCAACACGGGTTTACCCAGTTTAAACCAATTGGCTGATATCTGCTTGAGAATTTCAACTTTCGTCGAATCATCAGACGCATATTGAACTTGTGATTCAAGTGCTTCAGCAAATTCAAGATCTTCTTTGGACAGGCCTTTTTTGGCAGTATCTTTTATGGAGTTGAGATCAAATACCTCTCCACTTAATGCTCTCGACTTTTCGAGAACCTTTTGACTTGATGGTTTTGTATCAAACCCCCAATACAATAAGGCTAACAATGCTATTGCGCCTATGATATAGAAGGCTTGTTCTTTATTCTTCACTTATTCTAATTCAGGCTTGACACCGTCCTTCACCTCATCCACAAATATCTTAGCCGGTTTGAAAGAGGGAATATAATGGGCCGGAATCTCAATAGATACGTTGTTTTTGATGTGCCGTCCTACTTTTTTAGCCCTTCTTTTGGTGATGAAGGATCCAAAGCCACGGATATAAACATTCTCTCCCTTAGATAATGAAATTTTAATTTCGGAAAAAAAAGTTTCCATCGTCACCAGGACGTCCACTTTGGGTACGCCTGTTTTTTCCGCTATGGTGTTAACCAAATCTGCTTTTCTCATTACTCTGATTTATAGTAAGTTATGCCATATTCAAGGCTAATCGGGAGGGCAAAGTTCGACAAAAGGTTTCGATTTTGAATCATAGGTTTACATATTTTTATTTTACGTATATCAATGTAACTATCTGGAAGTGTAGGAAATAGAGCTAAGGCTGAGGTTTAGGCGGAGGCGAAGGATAAGGCGGAGGCGAAGGAAATAGTCGAGATAGGTCATGTGAAGGTTGGAGAAAACTCCAACCATGGCGATCTCCTTTGCCTCAGCCTTCTCCTTCGCCTTAGCCTTCTCCTTAGGCTATCCCCAGCCTTCGCCTTTTAAATTTATCTTCGCATCTATGATACAATCAATGACCGGTTATGGTCGGGGAAGTGCAGATTACAATGACATGAAGGTACTGTCAGAGATCCGGTCTCTGAACTCCAAGGTCACGGATCTGCGAATTAAGTTGCCGGTCAGCCTGGGTGAAAAGGAGATCGACCTCCGTAATCTTGTCCTTCAACGGACCCAGCGGGGCAAAATAGAAATGACCATAAGTTTTGAAGGCGACCTGGCTCTCGATGACCTGGACTATGACAAAGCCCTCATCCGTAAGCATTTCAACCAGCTCAATGAGATTGCTGCCAGTCTTGGCGTCGGCCCGGATCAGATCCTGCATGAAGTCCTGAAACTCCCGAATATCCTTCGGTCAGGTTCCAATACAGAAATAGACAATACACTCTGGGATAAAATTCTTGAAGCCGTAAATGAATCTATTGACCGCCTCATTGAATTCAGGACCCACGAAGGCCAGAGTCAATATAATGACCTCCTTCAATCCGCTACTGCGATTCATGATATGTGCAATAGTATAGAAGCCTATGATGTTGAACGACTAGCCTATGTCAGAACACGTATGAAACAAAAGCTGGACGAATATCTCAATGGAGATCAGATCGATTCCAACCGTTTCGAACAGGAGTTAATTTATTTCCTCGACCGGCTGGATATCAATGAAGAAAAGGTTAGGCTACAGCAACATTGCAAGTTTTTCCTGGAAACGCTGTCAGGAGATATGGAGATGAAATCCAAGCAACTCAATTTTATCTCACAGGAACTGGGGCGTGAAATCAATACACTAGGTGCTAAAGCACAATGGAGTCCATTGCAGCATCTCGTCGTCGGGATGAAAAACGAGTTGGAAAAAATTAAGGAACAACTGGCGAATATTGTATGACATTGCCTGGCAAGCTTCTTGTTTTTACAGCACCCAGTGGTTCAGGAAAGACGACCATCGTTCGCCATGTTCTTTCTACGTTTGAGAATACAGGCTTTTCAGTTTCCGCGACCACAAGATCTAAAAGACCACATGAAATCCATGGCAAGGATTATTACTATCTATCTGTAGAGACCTTTAAGCTCTGGATCTCTCTTGATGCTTTTGCAGAATGGGAAGAAGTGTACGAGGGACAGTTTTATGGAACATTGAAATCTGAAATAGAACGACTCACAGCCCTCGGGCGTAATGTTGTCTTCGATGTGGATGTGAAAGGGGCGATGAGCATCAAGCAACTATATCCGAAGGAAACACTGACTGTTTTCATCAAGGTCCCTTCTATGGAAGCTCTTGAAAGAAGACTTCGTCTGCGCGGAAATGAAACTGAAGAGAGCCTGAAAAAAAGATTGACAAAAGCAAGAGAGGAATTAACTTATGAATCTCATTTTGATGTAGTCATCATCAATGATATACTCGCTGATGCCCTGAAGGAAGCAGATGAGATTGTGCAAAAATTTTTATTTTAGCGATCATGCATGCATTGACCACAAATGGAGTGCGTATCGGTGTGGAGAGCACTTTCCAGCCCGGCCATTCGTTTCCGCACAGGTCTCAGTATCTGCATGTCTATACCATACATATCAAAAACTACAACGAATATCCTATCCAGCTTATCTCCAGGCATTGGGATATCACGGAGGCAGACGGCACAAAAAAAGTTGTTGATGGCCAGGGTGTCGTCGGCGAACAACCACTTTTAGATTCCGGTGGTTTGCATTCATACAGTAGTTTTTGTGTCCTCGCTTTTCCGATTGGAAAGATGTCCGGTTTTTATACGATGATCAGGACAGATACCGGTGAGCAATTCAATGTGGATATCCCTTCTTTTAATCTTGTGATGCCGGATGCGCTTAATTAGTGAGATGTGAGACGCGGGATGTGAGATGTGAGATGTGAGATGTGAGATGTGAGATGTGAGATGTGAGATGTGAGATGTGAGATGTGAGATGTGAGATGTGAGATGTGAGATGTGAGATGTGAGACGTGAAACGTGAAATGTGAATTTGAATTTGAATTTGAATTTTTTTGATCCTGAAAGGATCTCACGTTAATAGCCCCGGGTCGCAACCCGGGGAATAAGATGTGTAGCAAAATTTCGATCCTGAAGGGATCGAATAAAATCTTCCGTGTAAACAAATCCTATTCCTTTAATAAAATTTGAATACCAATTTTAATACTCTTGGTATCTAAACCACTTCCTGCATGGGCCGCACTGTAGGAATTGGAAGTTTTCTTTTCTCTTTTTGGAAATGATGAATTACATCTTCCAGAACGAGATTTAGTTCCTCGTACAATTTAATGGGATCGTCACCATGAATTCCAGTTATTAAATCCGGACATTTGCCCACGTAGGTTTTATCCTCATCGCTCCATTCAATCCACTTATGATATTGGTCTATTACTTTCATTTGGTTATGCTTTCTATTGCGGCTTTTAATTGTTTCTCCTGATATATTTTCGCATCATCTCCTGGCTGGCCACTGAGTGTGACTGCGCCATTATACCTGATATGTCCGAATTTTCTAAGAGAACCTTTTCCGCCTCCTTTTATGTCATAAAAACCGGCATCCTTTAGATCTTTTATCAAGTCTCTGAGTTTGCGAGGCATAGAGGCTAAATTAACAAAAGGGAATGAAATCAGGTTTCATTTTGTCATTAAAAAAACCATCTTTACACCTGAAAAATCAATTTCTAGATTCATTCATATTACATGGAAAAAAACTTATTCGTTAAAGACAGCATCACCATCGAGGCACCTTCCTCCAGAGTCTGGGATGCATTGATCAATCCCGAACAAACAAAAAAATATATGTTCGGCTGTGAGACTGTATCTGATTGGAAGATTGGAAGTCCATTGCTTTGGAAAGGAAATTATGAAGGACAGGATATGGTTTTTGTGAAAGGCAATATTGTAGATTTTCAACCGGAAAAAATATTAGCCTACACTACAATTGATCCCAACAATCCTGCGATAGCTGATATTCCTGAAAATTATCTGACTGTCACCTATACGCTGGAAGAAAAAAACGGTTCAACTGAACTCACCATTTCACAGGGTGATTATTCAAAAGTAGATGATGGAGAAAAAAGATATGCTGATACTGTAGAAGGTGGTGGCTGGACGTCTATCCTCGAAGCGATAAAGATGTTATTGGAAGAAAATAAAGTCAGAGAAGACGATTTCTAAATTTTGGATTTACGATTGACATTTTTGGATGCCGGATTAAAGGACGGTTGTTGAACTGTAGCACGAGGATGGGTAAAGCAGGTCGAAACATGTCGGATACCGGACTTATGGCGAAAGGATAAATCTCTTTTAGGGAAAAATTACTGATACTAATTACTGAATTCCGAATACTGAATACTGAATACTAATTTTCAATGTGCTGCTTCCAATACATCAACAAGATCGCCTTGCTTCATGTACTGACCGGGAGATTCGTGTGATAGGAGCCATCTTTTCATTTCAAGACCATAGGCATAGCCTGTCAGACTGCCATCTTTTCCGATGACTCTGTGACAAGGAATAACAATAGGAAGAGGATTCATACCATTAGCATGGCCTACAGCCCTATATGCATGTTGATGATCAATCACTTCGGCGATATCTGCATAGGTGCGGGTACGACCATACGGAATCAATTTGACCATTTTCCAGACTTCTTTATGAAATTCGGGCGCATCGCCGAAATCAAGTCTGAGATCAAATTCTTTCCTCGTTCCTTCAAAATATTCATTTAATTGAAGGACGCAATCTTTGAGACAATCCGGGATTTCATGAAGATCTTCTCCATGAACATCGTGTTCACTTTCATTAAATATCTGAGATTCCACGTCATGTTTCCAGAAACTTATCCGGCTGATGCCGGCATCGGTTCCTTTGAGCATTATTTTACCTAGGGGAGATGATATAATGGTCTGATATGTCATTTAAAAGCTGTCTTGGGCGCTAACGAGGGCGAAATATAGGGAAAGTTCTAATATTAAAAATTTGTAATGTCAGTTTTTCCCGGGTTAACATTAAATTTTATGATTTCTGCATGTTTTCTATATCATCCAGATCAATAATTCTATAAACTTTCTGAAGTCTTTGTGGAGCATCTTTTAGGAATGAAAGATAATGTTGTCTAAGTATTTCTATCGCAGCTATACGGTCAGATGGAGTTTTTGTTAGCCAAAAGGTAAAATCATTAGATTTATCTTTTATGGATCTGACACTTACTACTTTTTCCATGTCTCAAAATACGAAGAAATAGTTACTTCTTTCAAATATGAAAAGATTACTCCACTTTAATGGGTATAACATTTCATTTCAGTCTCCCGTCGTACCTTTACGCCATAACTCAATCCATCATCCATGGGAAAAGTTTTATTGTTGGTCCTTGTTATTTACCTGCTTTATAAATATGTCTTCAATCCGCAAAGGGTATTGAAGCAGCCACAGGAACCTGATCTGTACATTGACCATGAAGAGGTAAAAAAAGAGAATGAAAAAAATAAGTGATCTGGTCCTGCATAAGGATCATCACCTCATCGTGCTGAATAAACCTGCCGGTCTATCCACTCAGCAAGACAAAACCGGAGATCCTAATGCTCATCAGATGATGATGGCTTATGCTCATCGCGATTTGTATGTCGTACATCGCCTGGATCAGCGTGTAAGCGGTGTTCTTGTTTTTGCCAAAACAAAAGATGCCGCCGCATTTCTTTCAAAACAATGGAAAGAAAAGACAACTGAAAAAATGTATTTCGCGATTGTTCCTACTGCTGACATTCCTGCTGAAGGTACGCTGACACATCATCTTACTTTTGACAACAAAAACAATATAACCACTGCACATCAGGAACCTGTTGCCGGTTCTCTTGAAGGCACCTTAACATATAAAGTCATCCAACACCTGGATAATTTTATGGTGCTCAAAGTAAATCTGATCAGTGGAAGGAAACATCAGATCAGGGCTCAGCTTGCAGCTATTGGCGTGCCGGTACGTGGTGATATCAAATATGGATCCAAGCGCACAAATGAAAATGGTTCGATTGACCTGCATGCGTATTCACTTGATTTCATTCACCCTTCCGGAAAAGAGCATGTAAAAATCATTGCACCGTTTCCGGAAGAAGGACTTTGGAAACATGTGGTGATCGAGTGATCAATGAATCGAGTGATTTGGTGATGGGGTGATCAAGTGATCCGGAATTTTAGTGTAAGCGTGAGGATAATGAAATCGAAAATAAATAAAAAAGCCATTTACCATTGGCCTCAAACCTGACTCGCTGCCAGGACCATTAACCAAAGACTAGTTAAATTATGGATGACCAAAAAATAAACAGGACAGATATCGGTGAGTTAGGTGAATTCGGTTTGATCGACCGAATTTCCTCGCGATTTAAATTAAACAGGAAAGATTCTCTTACGGGTATAGGTGATGATGCTGCTGTGCTGGATTATGGTGGCGCCCCTGTGATCGTCACAACTGATCTTTTGGTAGAAGGAATACATTTCGATCTGATGTATCAGCCGCTAAAGCATCTTGGCTATAAAGCTGTCATCGTCAATCTGTCCGATATCTGTGCGATGAATGCGATACCAAAACATATTACGGTTTCGATTGCGATCAGCAACAGATTTTCGGTGGAGGCGATTGATGAATTGTATGAAGGAATAGGTATGGCCTGCAATGCATATGATGTTGATCTTATCGGTGGAGATACAACGTCATCACCAAAAGGACTGACCATTTCAATTACGGCAATAGGAAGTGTTGCAGCTGATCGAATAGTATATCGCAGTGGTGCAAAACCTGGTGACATTTTATGTGTGACCGGCGATTTGGGTGCAGCATATCTTGGTTTACAAATATTAGAAAGAGAAAAACAAGTATATCTCGCAGCACCTGATATGCAACCGGAACTGAGTGATAAAAAATATTTGATTGGCCGGCAATTAAAACCTGAGGCTCGTCTTGAATCTGTGCGTTACTTTGAAAAAACGGGATTGTTGCCTACGGCGATGATTGATATTTCAGACGGACTCGCTTCGGACCTGATGCATATTTGCAAAGCATCAGGCACTGGAGCTTTTATTGAGGAAGCTCATGTTCCGATTCATGATGAAGCTCGTACGCAGGCGATGGAATTTCGAATGGATCCAATCACTTGTGCTCTGAATGGTGGTGAGGATTATGAATTGTTATTTACAGTCTCTCCAAAAGATCTGGAAAAAGTAAGGTTTATGGATAGTGTCTATATCATCGGAGAGATCACACCGAAAAGCGATGGTGTCACCTTACATACCAGCGGTGGACAAATACTCCCGATCACAGCGCAGGGATGGAAACATTTTTAAATTTTGGATTTAAGATTTAAGATTTTTGAATTTAATATTACCCTTAAATTTCATTACATTATAAAGAAGAGAATTGTTGTTGCCGGGACAAAATTCAAATTTTATTTTTAAACTATTAATTGTAATTTAATTCTTCTCAAATCTCAAATCTCAAATCTCAAATCTCAAATCTCAAATCTCAAATCTCAAATCTTAAATCTTAAATCTTAAATCTTAAATACTTTATCGTTCTCCCATCCAACAAGTGTTTCTTCTCGTAGTATGTTTTGTGTTCTAATTCCGGAAAATCTAATTTTTCACTATAGATATCCGGATTCGCATACAGTACACTACATCCGAGGGTAGAGTGGATAACATCCAGGGTGAATTCATACAATAATCGTGAGTCAGATTTCAGATGAACTGTTCCTCCGGGTTTTAAAATTTTTCTATACCGCTGAAGAAAAGGAAGAGATGTGAGACGACGTGATATTTTTCCTTCAAAAGGATCCGGAAAAGTTATCCATATCTCTGAGATTTCGCCTGGTGCAAAAAACCTGTCTATAAATTCTATTCTTGTTCTTAAGAACGCAACGTTGTCCATTGAAGCCTCAAGAGCCTTCTTTGCACCCAGCCACATCCGTGCGCCTTTAATATCGACCCCGATAAAATTCTGATTGGGATTGTCTTGAGCGAGAGCCACGGTATAATCCCCTTTTCCACAGGCAAGTTCGAGAATAATGGGATAATTATTGTGAAAATGACCAGCTGCCCAATTTCCCCTTAAATCTTTACTGATTCCCTCCGCATTGGAAATAAAGGATTCATGTGCAGGGTCTATTTCATACACATTTGAAAAAGTCGCTACTTCTGCAAACCTTTTTAGTTTACTTTTTCTACCCATCCCTGCAAAGCTAAGGATTCGGGCCAACCATATAAAAAAGGTGTCAAAATCTGCACCCAAAAACATACTCTAAGTATCCGCATTATCAGCGAGTTAAGCCATCGTGGCACGACTAGTCGTGCCACGATGGCTTTTAGGGGATAATATCATGATCAAAATGGATCAATTTTGAATGACCCTGTCCATCTTCAATTTTCAACCTTTAGGCTTTTTTATATACATTCGCACCCTGTCCATCAATGACCGGATTTTAACAAATGCCGAAGAAACCCGCCAAGTCTAAATACGACACCATCTTTGAAAAGGAACTTTTGCCACATGTCGGGGCTCTTCAAACCTTTGCCTATCACCTGACTTATAATCAGGAAGATGCAGATGATCTCGTGCAGGAGACGTATCTTAAAGCATATAGATTCATCGATAAGTACGACGAAGGAACTAATGCCAAAGCATGGCTGTTTAAAATCCTCAAGAACGCCTATATAAACGAATATAGGAAGCGGGTCAAACAGCCCACCAAAGTTGATTATGAGGAGATTACTGCATATCATGATACCGATGATGACCGGATATCAGGGTACAGCGATCTGAGAGAAGAAATCTTCCTTCATATGATGGGAGATGAAGTAACCTCTGCAATTAACAGCCTGCCTTTAGATTTCAGAACGGTGATTTTGCTGTGTGACATCGAAGGGTTTACGTATGAAGAGATCGCGAGCATCATCGATGTGCCTATAGGTACAGTGCGATCAAGGCTTTTCAGGGCCAGAAACCTGCTGAAAGAAAAATTGACAACGTATGCCCAGAAAATGGGTTTTACGGACCACAGAGGAAAGAACAGAACGCTTAAACCCGGAACTGACTCATCTCAAAAAGACAATTCAGAAGAAGAATAATCATAACATTGACATAGTACTTTTATACATCCCATGATCCGAATTGAACTGAATTAAAACCTAAATCGATGGAAGACCTCAACGCCAAAAATGAATTAAGTAAACAAGTAGGGATGTATTTCGACCAGGCACTTGATGCGCAGTCCAGGGACGAATTTCTCCAGAAAGTCAATTCCGATCCAAGCTATCAACAAGCTTATAATCACGAACAAGTGATACGGGACAATATCAAAAAACACATCTACCGGCCACTCAATTCGACCAGTCTGATACAAGCAATCAAAAATCAGATCAGAAAACCTTAAGGGCAAAATAAATTGCCCACACATTCCGTCAATCCTCTTTTCACCTTTACCTCCCTCCCTACTCTGAAATAAAACGCAGAGCTCGTGTTTTGATTCTATTCAGACTATTTTGAAATATGACATCAGTCAAATTCAATTTTTTATTTTTCTTCTTTATCATCTTTTCATCCGGGATAGATGCACAAACATTGGATCTTTCCGGATCAGGATATGACATGCATGCAGAAATCAACTGGCATACTTATCCGTCAGCAGACAGATATGAAGTATGGAGAAAATCTGCAACAGATTCAGCATTCACCATATTAGCCACTACCAGAAACCTGCGTTGGATAGACTGGACCGGCAGAACAGATCAGTTGGATCATGATTATCAATATTATATCGATGCGCTTTCAGTGATCGGACATGTTCTTTCTATCTCTGATACGATTGTTACGACCATTTCTCCTTTTTCTGATGATCAGATGCTTGACATGGTACAGGAATACACCTTCAGATATTTTTGGGAATATGCACATCCGATCAGCGGTATGGCCAGAGAGCGATTAGGAAGTGATGATTTAGTTACCACTGGCGGTACCGGTTTCGGCGTGATGAGTATTGTAGCAGGAGTTCACCGCGGATTTATCACACGCCAACAAGGCGTGGACAGATTGTTGCAGCTGGTCAGTTTTCTTCAATTTGCGGACAGGTTTCATGGTGTATTTCCGCATTGGATGAATGGCAAAACAGGGACAGTACATCCATTCAGCACATTTGACAATGGTGGAGATTTGGTAGAGACCGCTTTTCTTATGGAGGGTCTTCTCACAGCACGAAGTTATTTCAATCAGGACAACGAAAAAGAAAACGTGCTTCGCGAGGTCATCACGACATTATGGGAAGATGTAGAATGGGATTTTTATTCACGCGACAACTCAGGTGTTTTGTATTGGCATTGGTCACCGGAATATGCATGGAAAATGAATTTTCCGATCAGGGGTTACAATGAGGCGTTGATCGTATATCTCCTGGCTATAGCTTCGCCTACACATCCTGTAGCTCCCTCATACTGGCAAAGCGGTTGGGCCGGAGCAGGATATGTAAGCGGATTGAAATGGTTTGGTATTAAACTTCTTGTCGGGCCTCCGTTAGGTGGGCCACTTTTTTTTGCACACTATTCATACCAGGGATTTGATCCCAGAAATATTAAAGATCAGTACGCTAATTATTTTGTTCAGAATACTAATCATACATTAATCAATCGTGCATACTGCATCGCCAATCCATTGCATTTTACAGGCTACAATGATCAATGCTGGGGACTGACAGCGAGTGATGATCCTTTTGGATACACGGCTCATGCGCCGGGTGGCACAACTGATAATGGTACGATTACACCTGCAGCCGCTCTTCCTTCCATGCCCTATACACCTGAGGAAAGTAAGAAGGTGATGCGTCATTTATATCAACAATATGGTGAACATCTGTGGGGTCCATATGGATTCTATGATGCTTTTAATCCAAATGAAAATTGGTTTGCAGATTCTTACCTGGCGATTGATGAAGGACCTATCGTCAACATGATTGAAAATTATCGCTCAGGAATTTTATGGTCGAACTTTATGTCCAATCCTGAAATTGCACCAGCACTATCTGCGATCGGATTTGTCGATGATATTGTTGCTACAGATGATCAACAAATAAAAAAAATCAATTGGTCTGTTTATCCAGCATCCGGCGATGGTAATCTCTATTTGAAGTTGGATGAAAAATCATATGCGAGCCTGACGATTAGAGTTGTAGATAACCTCGGTAGACTTATTTCTTTTCAACAAAATAATTCATCAATTAGCGATCATCTGTTGACGATCAAGGTAGATGCAAAATTCTCCGGGTGGGCTTGGGTTGTTATATCAGACAATAACCATTTCATGGCTACCAAACCGGTCTGGATAAATTAAACAGGCCTTTCTCTTCGATATATTTTGTATCAGCAAAAGATAATATCACCTGCAATTTTATGTATGGTATATTCTTAATCTGTATATCATTCAGTATCTGAATTTTGCAAAATATAGTATAAATAATTTCTATATATCAATCCGAAATTAGACCTGATTTTAATTCGCTGTTTACACGTTGCTTTCAATGTGTTTTCCTAATTTTAAACCTTATTCATCTTTTTACATTCACAAACTCAATTCTGATATGAAACATGTATTTCTACTTTTTTTCTCCCTCCTTACATTTCAATGGCTACAGGCCCAGATTTACTACGAAGACTTTGAAGGTGGCTCAAATGGTGTAACCTGGACTGGTCTAAACGGAATTTATGACGGAGTCGTGGCTAACCCTTCACCTGATGCAGTCAATGGAAGTGCATTTGTAGGCTCTTATACAAATGTTACCGGCTTTGCGTACAGCTTTGCATTAGGTACATTAGTAAGCCCAGCGGATCTCTCCCAATTAAACCTGATCAAAATGAAAGTTTGGTCTCCAATTGCGCCTACACAGGTCCTGTTTAAGTTTGAAGGCGGTGGAAACAATGTTGAATCCATCAGAGATATCACTGTTGCTAACCAATGGGTAGAGTACTCATTTGACGTCACAGGTGGAGCAGGCTACACGATGTTGGACAAAATATTAGTTTCATTCAGCCCGGGTGTTGATACAAGCTCTGAGACATATTATTTTGATGATATCGTTGCTTCCGTGGCAAGAGAAGACTATGAAACATTTGAGAATGGAGCTAATCTTCCATGGCAAGGTCTTGATGGATATTTTGAAGGACCCGTAGTCAATCCAGATCTAAATAGCGTAAATAGTACTGAAGGTGTAGGACTATATGTGAAATCAGGTACTGCTGCATACAGTTTATTACTAGCTGACAGGGGTACTCCTTTTGATATGGGTGTTCTGAATCAATTTCATCTGCAGGTTCGTGCACAAGCTGCAACACAGGTACTTTTAAAACTTGAAGGTCCCGGTGGGCCATCAATCGAACGAACAAAAAATATTGGTCTCACAAATGAGTGGCAGGATTATGCTTTCGATTTTTCAGATGCCGCAAATTATACCAATCTGACAAAGGTTATTCTGTTCTTTGATCCAGGTGTAGAGATGAGTGCTGATACATATCATTTCGATAACCTTTATGCATTGCCTGAAGGTGCATGTAAAAATGTAACTCCTGATCCTGGTATCATCGATGATTTCGAATGCAACCGTAATGCGACTTATGTCAATGGATGGGATAGCCTGAGCGTTGTCAACAATCCTGCTCCTGATGCTGGTAATACATCATCTAAGGTTGGAAAATATGTTGATCCTGTCACTGAACAATGGGCGACATTGCTGATTGATTTTCAAAATCCAATTGATCTGTCTACAAGAAATCAACTCAAGGTTAAAATATGGTCACCACGTGTCGTACCTATTCTATTTAAACTTGAAGGTGGATCTTCTCCTGCAAAAGAAATTTTCATGGATGCTTCAAACCCCGGTCACTGGGTAGAATATACAGTTGATTTTAGCGGAGAGGCATTAGCCAGTCACACTAAATTAGACTTCTTCTTTAATGCTGGACAGGATCCTCAGGCAGGTGATGTGTACTACATCGATGATATTCGATTTGTAGAAAAGACAGATCTGGCATTGGAAGATTTTGAAACCGGTGCCGCTTACCTGCCATGGGAGCCACTTGAACAACAAACACTTTTGCACGGCACATTCGAGGTTGTTGAAAATCCTGATCCCGCAGGTATTAATACATCTGTGTATTCCGGAAAATATACCAAAGGAACTTCTGGATTCAGTACGGTAGCTGCAACAGCTCCGGGTGTAATTGATATATCTACACGGCCTCAATATAATGTTGATGTTTATGCACCTGGCCCGGGAACAGTTATTTTCCAATTGGAAAGTATATCACAAGGAAATAAAGAAGTTGAAAGAGATATCACAGCCGGCGGTGAATGGCAAAATATTTCGTTTGATTTTTCATCTTTTCAATCGATTACCGATTGGAATTCTATCCGCATGATTTTTAATCCGGGTGTAGTTGAACCAGGTGCGGTATTTTATTTTGACAACCTTACGCAAAGCCTCACTACGGTAGATCCTTGCGAAGGAACTGTGGTGATTCCGAATATTATTGATGACTTCGAATGTCAGCGAAACAATGGATATCTCGCAGGTAATGATAAGCTCAGTGTAGTCGGTAATCCATCTGTCACTACAGCTAACAGCTCCACATTTGTAGGCCTGTATCAGGACCCTCCAAGTGATGCATTTGCTGCATTGTGTGTTGATTTCCCTGATGGTATTGATTTGTCATCTTACAATCAGCTGTCATTCCAGATACTTGGCGCTGCGGCAGTTCCTATTTTATTGAAACTGGAAGGCGGTACTGCTCCTGGTTATGAAGTCTGGACTGCAAGTACACTTCCTGGCGAATGGGAAACCATCACAGGTGATTTCTCAAGCCAGGTCGGTATGGATCACAAACGTGCGTGTATTTTTATCAACGCCGGTGTTGATGATCCAAATCCTACAGACTATTATATCGACAATCTTCAATTTGCACATGCACCGTTTACGGGATGTCTTATGAATTTTGATGATGCAGCTTTCCTTTCTACAAACTGGAAATTCTTCCCTGCAGATGATTCAGGGATATTTGAATTAGTCGACAATCCTGATCCAAGTGGCATTAATACAAGCGCCAAAGTGGGCAAGGCAGTTGAAAAATCTACTAGTGGTCAGCCATGGCAGGGAATGTACACAGATCTACCTGCTCCTATTGTTTTCGGAAGTGATAAGATCGTGAAGATGAAAGTATGGTCTCCTCAGGTCGCAACCATCACGATGAAGATTGAAAACAGTAAGGCTACACCTCCCGGCCCAAATTCCGGTGACCTTACAGTAGCCAATACAAAAGCAAACGAATGGGAAGAATTGTCATGGGACTTCTCTTCAACACCGATCATTGATGATGGTCAGTATGTACGTGTGACGTTGATCTTTGACATCAATAATATTCCTGCAGAAGATGTAGTCTATTATTTTGATGACGTCGCTCTTACAGGAGGAGAATGCGGTACGACAAGTACTTCAGGTCCTGCACATCCTGCTGATCTTTCTATCTCACCAAATCCGGTGACTGATGATCTACTGATCAAAGAATTGGGCAGAATCACAAGACTTGATGTTCATAATATATTTGGACAGAAGCTGGCTAGTGTTAATGTAGGAAATGCAAGTAATGCTTATGTGAATGTAAGTGAACTCAGTCAGGGCACTTATATATTGACAGGATACAGCTCAAAAGGTGAACTCTTAGCTTTATCCCGCTTTGTTAAATTATAAATCAAACCACACTGTAAATCGGGGAGTGCATTGCCTCCCCGATTTCTTTTTATACAGGCCTATTCGCGCCTGGTTTGTTTTGTGTGCTATTTTGTTCAGTTGCAAAACAACCACTCCGTCACAACATCAGGATAAAGTTGCTTATTCAGTTGACGAACTTGAGCGACGCACATTCCATTTTTTCTGGGATCTTGCGGATAAATCAAATTTTCAAATTCCGGACAGGTATCCGACATTAACTTTTTCTTCTATTGCGGCTACAGGATTTGGATTGAGTGCTTATATCGTTGGCGCAGAAAGACATTATGTGACAAGGACAGAAGCGGCTGAAAGAACATTGAAAACATTAAATGCTTTATGGCATATGCCTGTGGGTCCCGGTAAAGAAGGTATATCCGGATATCATGGATTCTATTATCATTTTCTCACTTTGGATAAAACAGTTCGTTATAAAGATGTTGAGCTTTCATCCATTGATACTGGTCTTTTGATGGCAGGTATACTTTCGTCTATGTCCTATTTTGATGGGGACAATGTAACTGAGAAATCGATTCATGCTCTGAGTGATAGTCTTTACCGTCGTGTAGAATGGGATTGGATGCTCAATGATAGTGTCAGGCTCTGGATGGGCTGGCATCCTGAAAGTGGTTTTATTCCATCAGAGTGGAGAGGATACAATGAAGCAATGGTTTTGTTAATCATGGCTATCGGTTCTCCTACACATCCTATTCCCGCTGCAGCGTGGGACAAGTGGTGTTCCACATACACATGGGATACTTTTGAAGGCCAAACCTGTATACAGTTTGATCCGCTTTTAGGACACCAATACAGCCATGTATGGATTGACTTCAAAGGGATACAGGATACATACATGAAAACGAAAGGCATTGATTATTTTGAAAACAGCAGAAGGGCTACTTTAGCCAATCGTAGTTATTGTATTCAAAATCCAATGCATAACGCGGGATATGGAGAATGGTGCTGGGGATTGACTGCCTGTGATGGACCCAATTCAAAAACAATGATAGTGAATGGCAAACAACATGAATTTTTCGATTATCGTGCAAGAGGTGCCTGCAGCTATCAAATCGTTGATGATGGGACAATAGCACCTACTGGCGTAGGGGGTTCATACCCTTTCAACCCTTACGAATGTGAAACCACATTAAAAAATATGTGGGATACCTATTATCAAAACCTCGTTGGTGAATATGGTTTTAAAGATGCTTTCAATTTAACTTATGTTACTTCAGAAACACCTCAAGGATGGTTTGATATAGATTATCTCGGCTTAGATCAGGGACCAATTATATTGATGATCGAAAATCAACGAACTGGTTTATTGTGGAATGTGATGAAGAAAAATCCTTACATCGTCGAAGGTTTGAAAAAAGCCGGATTCCAAGGAGGATGGCTGGACGAATAACGAATAACGAATAACGAATAATGAATAAATGAATAATGAATAACGAATAATGAATAATGAATAATGAATAATGAATAACGAATATAGAATGAATACAAGTTTCATTTACCGGATCTTTTATGTTTCTCTGATTTCATTTTTTCTGTTCAGTTGCAAAACGCAGAAGCCTGCTGATCCTTTAGCAAAAGGAGTCAGTCAAAAGATCGACAGCATCATGTCCCTGATGACACTGGATGAAAAAATAGGCCAGATGACTCTCTTCACTACAGACTGGGGATCCACTGGACCAACAATCAGGGAAGGATACCAGGACGACATCAGACAAGGTCGATGTGGTGCTTTATTCAACAGTCATACGACAGCATTCACCAGGCAATTGCAGGAAATTGCCGTAAAAGAAAGCCGTCTTCATATACCGCTCATTTTTGGATATGATGTCATTCATGGGTATAAGACGATCTTCCCTATGCCACTAGCTGAGTCATGCAGTTGGGATCTGGCTGCAATTGAAAATTCCGCTTCTGTGGCTGCGGATGAAGCCTCTGCTGCCGGTCTCCATTGGACATACGCGCCGATGGTTGATATTTCGCGCGAACCCAGATGGGGGCGCGTGATGGAAGGCGCAGGTGAGGACACTTATCTCGGATCACTGATCGCTCGCGCTCGTGTGCGTGGTTTTCAGGGAGAAAATTTTGATCATGCTGATAAAATTATTGCCTGCATAAAACATTATGCTGGCTATGGAGCTCCCATCGCCGGCAAAGATTATAATACTGTAGATATGAGTGAACGCGTATTCCGTGATACCTATCTCCCACCCTATAAAGCCGGTGTCGAAGCAGGTGCAATGTCCGTCATGACATCATTCAATGAGTACGATGGAATACCCGCCACAGCTAATAAATTTTTACTTCAGACTGTTTTGCGAAATGAATTAGGTTTCAAAGGGTTTGTAGTCACTGACTATACTGGTATCAATGAAATGGTCAATCATGGCTATGCACGTGATCTGTCCCACGCCGGAGAACTGGCTGTCAATGCCGGTGTAGATATGGACATGCAGGGCGCTGTATTTGAACAATACCTGAAAAATAGTGTCGAAGGCGCGCGGGTAACTGAAAAAACAATTGATGCCAGTGTCAGACGAATACTGGAAGCCAAATTTGCGCTCGGCCTTTTCAAAGATCCGTATCGATATTGTAATGCGGAACGTGAAAAAACAGTCATCTTTTCTGCCGCTAATCTGGAGGCTGCACGAGATATGGCCAGAAAATCAATTGTGCTTTTAAAAAATGAAAAGAGTACTCTTCCACTTCCGAAAAAAATGCATTCGATTGCACTCGTTGGTCCACTGGCTGACGCAAAATCTCAAATGCTTGGGGCCTGGAGTGGTGCCGGAGATGGTGAATCCTGCATTAGTGTAAAAGAAGCTCTCACAGAAAGAGCTGCCAAAAATGGATTCAAACTGAATTATGTAAAAGGATGTGAAATCGAAGGCGATGTGACCAAAGGATTTACAAATGCAGTCATGGCCGCGCGAAATTCAGATGTTGTCATAGCCGTCGTAGGCGAATCAAAAGAGATGAGTGGTGAGGCTTCAGCCCGATCGGACTTATCGTTACCCGGAGTACAGGAGCAAATGATCAAAGAGCTTGTTGCAACAGGTACTCCTGTCATCGTCGTGTTGATGAATGGACGGCCCCTTACGATTCCATGGATTGCAGAACACGCCCGCGCAATACTTGAAGCCTGGTGGCTGGGTACTGAAGCCGGTCCTGCGATCGGAGATGTTCTTTTTGGCGATTATAATCCATCAGCAAAATTGACCATGACATTCCCCAGGTCAATGGGACAGATACCCATCTATTACAATTATAAAAATACAGGACGTCCCTATGATCCGAATAGCAAATGGACTTCAAAATACCTGGATGGCCCCAATGCACCACTCTATCCGTTCGGATATGGCATGAGCTATTCAACATTCAAATATGATTCGATGCAAATAGCGCGTACTGAATTTTCAATGAAGGATTCACTGCTGATTTCTGTTAAAGTCACCAATACCAGCGAAAAGGAAGGTGAGGAAATCGTTCAGTTATATGTAAGGGATCTTGTCGGAAGTGTCACGCGTCCGGTGAAAGAATTGAAGGGTTTTGAAAAAATAAAACTTCCAAGTGGTCAGCAAAAAATTGTTAATTTTAAACTAACCGCTAAAGACCTTGCATTTTATACTGCTGACATGAAATTCGAAGCAGAGCCCGGTAAGTTTTGGATCATGATAGGCCCTGATTCAGAACATTTGCAAAAGCGTGAGGTTAATCTTATCAAATAGTCTCCACTTTCGATATCCGAATAATTTAATCCATTGGCTAAATCACAATTATGAATTCAAAATATCTACACGCCATCTTTTTTCTTCTAACCCTCATGCCTTTAAGCGCCTGGACGCAGACTGTAACTGGTGTTGTCCTGGATGATAAAACTGAACTACCCATCATCGGTGTCACCATCCAGGAAGCCAGCACTGACCGCGGTACGATCACAGATGTGGATGGTCGGTTTACGATAACCCTTGAAAAACCTGACCCCGTTCTGATCTTCAGGTATACAGGGTATACTGCAGTGGAATTGAAATTGGATGGCCGGACTGAACTGGAAGTGAAGATGACAGAAGCGGCTTTTCTGATTGATGAGATCGTCGTCGTCGGCTATGGCATTCAGAAGAAAAGCGATCTCACCGGCGCAGTTTCAACTGTAAAAGGGAAGGATCTGGCCCGTGTAGCTACTTCTAATGTTGAGCAGGCATTGCAGGGTAAAGTAGCCGGTGTCTATGTATCTCCATCTTCCGGAACACCCGGAGCAGGTGCCGTAATCCGTATACGCGGAACAGGAACTCTAAACAATGCTAATCCACTCTATGTCATCGATGGTATGATCACATATGATGCATCACTGGTCAATCCTGAAGACGTTGAAAGTGTTGAAGTGTTGAAAGATGCATCAGCTGCTGCCATCTACGGAAGCCGTGGCGCGAATGGAGTCATCATCATCACGACTAAAAAGGGAATCCCTCGCGACAGAGCTTATATCTCCGGATCTACTTATTATGGAAGTCAGCAAATCACTAAGAAATTGGCATTACTTAATGGTGCTGAATTTGCCTCAGCTTATAATGATCTCAAGGGAAACGCTTTTTTTCCTGATCCTACTGTTTTCGGCGCAGGGACTGACTGGCAGGACCAAATATACAGAATGGCGCCGATCAGCAATTCAACGATAAGTGCCAATGGTGGATCTGATCAATACAGTTATAGCTTCAGCGGAAATTATTTTTCACAGGATGGTATTATAAAAAATTCGCATTATGACCGGCTGACGCTGCGACTTAATGCAGAGTACAAATTGACACCATCAATTAAACTTGGACATAATATTTCGCATTCAACTATTCGCGAAGATGCTGCACCTGATGTAGTGGGTAGTGCCTATCGCATGCCACCGATTTATGCAGCCAGAGATTCCACCGGTGATTTTTCGGATCCTACTTTTTTTGGACTTGCTATTGCTAATCCTGCAGCAGATCTTTTTTACAAAAGCAATCACCACAATTCAGGATCAAGATTGTTTGGCAATTTGTATGTTGATATTAATCTCTTCAAGGATTTTACGTTCAGATCTAACCTGGGTATTGACAGAGTAAAGAAAAGTTCCCGTTTTTTCGAACCTAAATTTGAGGTAAGTGCATCACAACGAAATCTCAACGATCGTCTTTCTGTAGGAATAGATAATGGTAACGAATGGATATGGGAACAAACCCTGACATATGATCATACGTGGAATACTGATCATCACCTGACTGTACTGACGGGATATACCGCTGAAGAAAGAAAATTTGAATCGCTCGGGGGCAGCAGGGAAAATTTTCCGGGTACTGCCGAAGAATTGCTCTATCTCTCAGCCGGAAATGATACAACTCAAATGAATTATCAGGGTGCGGGAGACGAAGCGCTGACTTCAAATATTTACCGTATCAATTATGCATATAAGAATAGATATCTCCTGACGCTCAGTTGGAGGACCGATCGATCGAGCCGTTTTACAAAAGCTAACCGAACGGGAAATTTTCCTTCAGGAAGTATCGGTTGGAATATAGGTGAAGAATCATTTATGAAACAATTTCCCTGGCTGGACAGATGTAAAGTCCGGGGGAGTTTTGGAATATTAGGTAATCAGGCTGCTTCATCTACATATCCGTCTACAGGAGCTGTCACCAGTGGACTTTATGGAGTCTTTGGACCTGATGAAAGTCTTAACCAGGGCGCGACACTAATATCCCTGTCGAATGCAAATCTGAAATGGGAAACATCAAGACAAACGGATGTAGGTATTGAAATGGGAATATTGGATGGGAGCATCGAACTTGAAGTGGATTGGTACAACAGGTTAACCTATGATATCATTGCAGCTGTTCCTATTCCTGATTATGTAGGTTCCCAGGATGATCCTGTAGTGAATACGGCGAAGGTGAATAATCAAGGTTGGGATATTACAGCGACCTATAGAAAAGGAGGTAAATTATCTTACAACTTCGGCGTGATATTATCACCTGTCACAAATAAAGTCATAAAGTTGGCTGAAGGGCGAAATGAAATTTTTTCAGCATTTCTTCAGGGAGAACCGGCTACACATACGATTGTTGGTTTACCTATCGGAGCATTTTATGGGTACAAAGTTGCCGGTATATTTCAATCTCAGGAAGAGGTAGATCAGTCTCCAAAAATTGGTGGTGAAAAACCAGGCGATGTCCGATACCAGGACACGAATAGAGATGGTGTCATCACTGGTGACGACAGGGTTTACCTTGGCAGTCCGATTCCGACATTGTCGTACTCGATGACTGCGGGTCTTGAATGGAATGGAATAGATTTTAATGCGGATGTTGTCGGCGCGAGTGGTAATAAAGTATTTAATGCAAAAGAAACTTTCCGTTTTGCAACATACAATTGGGAACAACATGTTGTAGACAGATGGACTCCGGAAAACCAATCTTTGACTGAACCACGTATAACAAATGGAGGGAACAACTATCGCGTCAGTGACCGGTTTCTTGAAGATGGAAGCTTCATTCGACTGCGCAGTGTAACACTTGGCTATACATTACCAAAAACAATCCTGTCGAAAGCGAATATCAGCAAATTGAGATTTTATGTGACAGGTACAAATATCTGGACAAAGCAGAAGTACAGTGGATACTCTCCTGAATTTGCTAATGGATCAAATTCATATGAAGTGGGTCTTGATTTCGGGGGTTACCCTGTATCAAAAGCAATACAGGGAGGAGTAGAAATTCAGTTTTAATAATTTAAAAGACACAATCATGAAAAAGTCATTCATATTAGCATATATCGGCCAGGTGAAATTCATTTTAAGTGGTCTTTTCATTTTCATTTTTATCACGGGATGTAGTAATGAATTCCTTGACAGAAAACCAAAAGGACAGCTCACGTTTGATACATTTTTTGAAACCCAGGATCACGCGATCTGGGCTACAAATGCGGTTTATCAGAATTTCCGTTCATGGCAGATGTGTGCATTCCCCTGGATTGGTATCACGGATATCATCAGCGATGATTCAGATAAAGGCAGTTCGCCAAATGATGCACTCTATGTTCTTGAACTTGATGACTTTACATTCAATTCCACAAATACTGCTTTTCAACAGGCATGGGAGGGGCACTATCAAACAATATTCCGGGCCAATCTTGCGATCATCAATATTCCGGGTATTGATATGAATGAAGCTTTGAAGAACAGACTGGTGGGTGAATGCAAATTTCTTCGTGCGTATTGTTATTTCCGACTGGTGCAATGGTTTGGTGATTTGCCTTTGATCACACGGCCATTGAATAGTGATGAATACTATACACAGACACGTACACCTGTAGCACAGATTTATGATTTTATTGAGCAGGATCTTCTAGATGCTATTGATGCATTACCTGAAAAGTCTGATTATCCTTCTGCAGATTTGGGCAGAGCGACAAAAGGAGCTGCAAGAGGAATACTGGCGAAATTGTATATGGTGAAACATGATTTTGCAAAGGGTGCAGAATATTGCGAAGCCATTATTCAATCAGGAGAATATAGTTTGCTGCCTAGATATGCAGACAATTTTCTTCGTGTCGGCGAACAAGGTGCAGAAAGTATATTTGAAATCGGCGCAGTTGCAGTCAACGCTCCTGTTGCCGGACCTGGTGCTACACCTTACAATATGATTCAGGGCGTACGTGGTGTCCCTAATCTTGGCTGGGGATTTAATCGTCCGAGTGATAACCTTGTCAGTTCTTATGAAGCAGGTGATCCAAGACGGCAAGCCACAGTCATCTATGAAGGTGAGGTACTTCCTGATGGATCTACAATTGTTCAACACAATAGTGAAGTGCTTAATGCGCGCTATAATCAAAAGGCATGGGTTCCGCCACATCCGGGTTTACAGGACAATGGACCGGGTAATATCAGGATACTTCGGTATGCGGACATACTTCTACTGGCGGCTGAAGCGAATAATGAAATCGGTAATACATCAAAAGCGCTTGACTATATCAACATGGTGAGGGCAAGAGCAAGAGGAACAAATAATTTTATTCTCCCCAATCTGACGATAACGGATAAAGATGCTTTGCGGGAAAAAATATATTCAGATCGTCGTTCTGAATTAGCGATGGAAGAACATCGCTGGTTTGATCTCGCGAGATGGGGACGTATCGCTGATGTGATGGGTCCGTTGATGCCAGGTTTTGTTGCACCAAAAAATATACTGCTACCGATTCCACAATCTGAAATTGATTTAAGTGGAGGGGCCATCCAGCAAAATCCGGGCTATTAAGAAAAACAATTGGCAATAGGCAAAAAGCAAAAAAGCAAAAAAGTAATTTGCGTTAATCATCGAAATTTGCGGCAATAAAAACAGTAAGCAATAAGCAATAAGCAATAAGCAATAAGCAATAAGCAATAAGCAATAAGCAATAAGCAATAAGCAATAAGCAATAAGCAATTTTTAAAATATTGGCATAGCCAATATTTTAAAAATAATCCCGGTTAGGCGTAGGCTGTGCCTACGTCTGTGCGTTTGCAAGGCTGTGCCTTGCGGCATTTGTTAAAGTGAAGACGCAATGAATCAACACACAAAATAAGCCTGTATGATCTCTATGGAAGTGAATGATGTCATCATGATCATCACCAAGACTCCAGCTGTTGTCCGGGAACTCCTATCAGGACTGAATGAAGAGTGGCTGAACGCGACAGAAGGCCCTGACACCTGGTCTCCTCATGATATCGTGGCACATTATATCTTCGGGGAGCAGACGGATTGGATCCCCCGTATGCAAATCATATTGAGTGAAAAAGAAGAAAAAACATTCACCCCTTTTGACCGCAATGGTCATTTCGCGGTTGGAAAAGGAAGGTCTATTGAATCTCTTTTGAATCAATTCGAACAGCTTCGGAAAGAAAACATTCAGATTCTTTTAGCCAGCGATATTTCTTCAGAAGATCTAGAAAAGACAGGAATTCATCCTGCATTTGGACCAGTGACCCTCAGACAATTACTTGCAGCATGGGCTGTGCATGACATGACGCATATCCATCAGCTCTCAAGGGTGATTGCTAAACAATATCTTGATGAAGTGGGACCATGGAAGGAGTATATCGGAGTACTGAAAAATGGTAATCAGTAAGAGGTATTCAGTATTCAGTAATCTTGAGCGCAGCGAAATCCCGCCTTTGAAAAAGCAGCGGGAAGTATTCAGTATTCAGTATTATAAAATTTTTATTAAACTCTGATATATCCTTTTCGAAAATCGAATTAGCTTTTCGTAATAAATATCAAGTTGTGATAAAAAGATATAGAAGCTATATCATCATGAGCATATTCTTTTTGTAAATCTTCTTTTATCCATTCTGATTTGTTGACATGATGAACCTTGTTGATAAAATAATTCATCGCAGAATTCACTGTGGCCATTTCTTTTGTACTTCCTTCAAATTTGGGCCAGTAAGATGTTTGCGTGTCTTCAATTACATAAATACCTCCGGATGCCATTAAGGGAAAGAGGGTTTCAAAGCTAAGGATAATATGGGACTGCATATGACTACCATCATCGATGATGACATCATACGGACCTTCAATATTTGAAACCCGATTTAAAAAATCAGCATCTGACTGATCACCGGTGTAGATATGAATACGGCTTTCAGCAAGATCAGTTTTATCATAAATATCTATTCCGGTGATGATGCCCTTTGGAAAATAGCTTTTCCACATCCGCAGTGAATTCCCGCCCATACGCGATTTGGCATAACCCCCAATGCCTATTTCCAAAAGTCGCACAGGTTTATAGCGTAAATCACTGAACGCCTGACTATATATCGGCGTATAAAAATGCCTGCCCCATTTATCTGTCTGATAAATCCGAGCCAGTGACGTGAGATCCCTGCGAGAAAAAAAGACTTTGCTTTCTTCCCGTATTCGTTTCAATCTCCTGTACAAAGGCCATGGAAGAATCTTTCTGAAGAAATCCTTTACAGATGAAGCCAGCATCAGCGCTTATCACTTTCTTCATTCAGCAGACTTGAGATCCTGAAATTCTCCCGATCAAATTTTCCAAAAAATTGATTTCGTTTTTTAAGCAGGTCTTTATCCATCAGAAGTGCCAAAGGTTTTAGTACATCAATTTGTTGCGCCAGAAGTTTGACAATGGCCATCGTTGGAATTGCGAGCACGATACCTCCGATACCCATTAATTCACCCATCACCACAATCCCAAGCAAAGCAAAGAAAGGATTGATGCGTACACTCGAACCTACAATTTTTGGCGTGATAAAATTTCCTTCAAACTGGTTGATGACAACATACATTCCCAGTACGGCCCAGGGTTGCCAACTATTATCACTGGTCGCCAATGAATACAGGAATGGCAACGTCCCACCTATCGTAACACCGATATAAGGAATGATGACGAGGCACGCTGCCAGGATACCCCAGAAAATGGCATACTTGACACCAAGAAGTAGGAGCCCCACGCAATTCATTGTAGCAAGGATGATGACCACTGTAAGCATCCCTACGAGATAGCGCTGGATCATGCGGACAGATTCTTCAAGGATGATCCCCAACTCCTCACGTTTGTCTTTTGAGAACTGAATCATCAGAAAGTCACGAAGCGCCTCTTTGTACATCAGGATAAATATGATATAAATGAGGGTCAGGAAGGAATTGAATAAAAAGAGACCAATATTGGTAATGCCCGATCCTACAAATTCTATAGGTGCCTGGATGATTTTATTCATCATATTGTTGACTGATTCGGGGTCGGAGTGGAGGTTCATAAAGGGCATGTGCTTATCACAGTAACTGAGGAGTGTCTGAACACCCACTTTGAGCTGATCCTGGATGGAACTCATGTCCGAAACGATGCTGATGAGCTGGTTGCCGAATAAAAAGGCCAGGCCGGAAAACACGCCCAGTACCAATAAAATACTGCTCACAATAGAGACAAATTTATTGGGGATGTGCCGGAATATCCATCCTTCGAGCGGCATGAGCATAAAGCTGAAAAACATCCCAAAAAAGATGGGAAACAGAATTGACTGCCCTGACAATAACAGATAACCGGTTGCCATAATGACAAAAAGGACATAGGCTAAATTTCGAAACCACTGCATAGTTTTAGTTTACTTTGTATGAATGATGGTGAAATTTACGCATTATCTCGTCACCCGATTTAATGTTCCGGTGGAAAACTGGGACAAGGATAAAGCGGGCCGTCCAACGCTGGATGAACCTTGGATGACACACCGTCTATGGCTTTTCAGAAAGTACTGCGTTCCTACAATAATAGCCCAAACCTGCCAAAATTTTCAATGGGTTATCTATTGCGACGAGAATACTTCTTTCATCAAAAAGACACAAATTGAAGAGTCGGTCAGATTGATTCCCGGCGCTTTGATCAGAATGGTCGCTCACCAGGGAGCAATGATGTCTGACCTTCGAGAACTTATCTCCGGGACTGCTACTCCATATGTGATTACCACCAGGCTGGATAATGATGATGGATTGGGGCAAAATTTAATCCAAAATGTCCAGAACCACTTTAAAGAAGCAGATAAATTAGTATTGAATCCTTTAGACGGAATAATTTATGACATCAATGAAAAAGTAATGACCTGTATGCGCAACAGTAAGCGGAATCATTATACAAGTTTAATTGAAAAAAATAAAAATGCCGAAGAACTGCTGACTGTTTTAGGCTTTCCACATGACAATCCACCTGCCGGAGTAATCATTGAAAATATGGCAGGTGATCGGGCCTGGCTGAAAATAATCCATGAAAAAAATATTAAAAGCCAATTAAAAGGAAGGCCGATTTTTGCAAAGAAAAATATTTATTTTAATGGCATCAAGAATTCAGAATTTCACTTTTCATTTATCAACACAGTGAAATATACATTGCGACGATTACGGACAAAATTCCTGGAAAAGAAAAATGTTACTCCCCTTTTACCTGCCAGTGATAATTGATCAACACACCATTAGAAGCAGATGGTAATTTGCCTGTTGAATAAAAATCACCCGGAAGAACTTCAATCTCGGCTGCCTGCTGGATAAAATCACTTTTTTGATTGTTTATATTCAACGATGCATTGAGGATGTAATGACCTTCACCTAAAGGGAATTTCGGGATTTCACATTCTAAAATAGCTTCGCCTGGACATTGTAAAAAAGTACCATCACTTATTGTATTGCTCAGCAGGAACCATTGCTGCCCCATTTTGTCAAATACATCTAAACGGATATCTACATTCTGGATAAATTTATCCAACGATTTCAATTCAACTATAATTTTCACAAATTGTCCGCTATGTATTGTTGCCAAACTCTTACCATCCTTGTCGACAAAACGTATAGCGCTGACGATTGCTTTTCCACTACCCATTCTGTCACGTCGTAGACCAAGATCAATATTCTTCAATTCGCTTTTAGCTGTCAGATATGTTTCGATGACACTGTCGATAGGACCGGCTTTTATTAATTTACCATTATCCAGATAAAGACCATTGACGCATAGAGATTGAAGCACATCCAGCTGATGACTGACCATGATGATCGTTCTGCCTTCATTCAATTTCTCAGCGATCTTTTGCAGGCTTTTCTTTTTGAATTCTAAATCACCTACACCCAGTACTTCATCAAGCAACAGGATATTTGTATCAAGGTGTGCGGAGATAGAAAAAGCAAGACGCACATACATACCTGAAGAATATTGCTTCACCGGCGTGTCGAGAAATAATTCAAGTCCTGAAAATTCAACAATACTTTCAAATTTCCGGTCGATTTCTTTTTTTGACATTCCATGGATGGCACCGTTGAGATAAATATTATCCCTGCCTGTTAGTTCCGGATGAAAGCCTACACCGACTTCAAGCAAAGAAGATAAGCTGCCATTGATGGTGACCTTTCCTTTTGAAGGGTAGGTTATTCTTGATAATATTTTTAGGAGTGTAGATTTCCCTGCTCCATTCGGTCCGATGATGCCGACGACATCTCCTTCATTTATACGCAGATTGATATCTTCAAGAGCATTAAAATATTCGTGACCTGATTTCAGATTATTCCACCAGAACGTAAGACTTTGGCGTATATCACCCCTTCGCGATTTCCCACGCTGATATGTTTTCCAAAGATGTTCAATGATGATAGCTTCCATGTTCTAATCTCAGTTTATACTATGTCAGCTATATACTTCTCCATCCTGAGAAAATAAATAAGGCCACTGATCAGTAAACCTAAACTGATCCCTACTGATGTCATGAATATCTCATAATCAAGTGGAATATTAAAGATGGCATATCTGAATCCATCGATGATCCCCGTGAGTGGATTCAAACTCAGTATCCATTTATAGCCATGTGGTACTATTTTCGTACCATACGCAATAGGGCTTGCAAACATGCCGATACGTAATAAAATCGGTACGATGTAATGAAAGTCCCTAAACCTGATCGTGAGCGCCGCTACCCATATGCCACAGCCTAGTCCAACAAAAAATACGAGGATGATGCAGGGCAACAATAAAATGATTCGCGTATCCACTTTGTAGTGATAGTAAATCAATAATATAAATAAAAGGATAAGCACCACCACTAATTCAACAAGACCGCTTATTGCTTTTGACAGAGGGATAACTAAACGAGGGAAATATATTTTCTTGACGAGAGCCTGCGCACCGACAATCGATGTGCCTGCTTCCGAAACGACTTTTGAAAAATAATTCCACGCACATAACCCGCTAACTGTAAATAACAAAGGAGGAATACCCTCTGTATCCACTTTGACGACGACATTAAAGACAAAGAATAATAACAGGATGGAAACCAGTGGATTGATCACAGCCCATAACATCCCTATCGCTGTCTGTGTATACCGTACTTTAATGTCCCTGTAACTCAGCATCATGATCAGGTCCCATCGTTGCCAACATTCCCTGAGACGGTCAGGGATATTAACGCCTGAAGCGGCATCGATGATTATAGGCTTCTGCATATACCTGGCTAAGATATATATATCCGGTAACACAGGATGTCCACGCTTATCGAACTGTTTTCGGTGTAAATTTTTCTCTACTGATCCTAATGCGTGAAACAGGTCTTTCAATCAGAAGGAATGTAATGGTGGACAACAAAAAGGTCACTCCAAAAAAGAAATAAATCTGTAGTCCGGCAGGAATGTTGATCAGTCCCACATTCATAAAATAGATTACAGGCATGTGAAAGAGATAAACGCTAAAGCTTATAATTCCTGTAAATCGTAAAAATTTCATTTCAAGAAACCGTCGGAATATTCCCTTTTGACGAAGAGCGGCAAATAGCATAATGACACAAAGGAGTACGTAAAGAATTAATATTTTTCGTCCATTATTGCTGTTATCTACTCCCAACCAATTCCCGACATAATTTGGATTCACGAGCAGACAATTGAATAAGGCCACACATCCTGTTATCCCAATAATACTACTCCATTTTTCAATGAAGGGCGTGCTTTTGATCTTTACATCATAAATCGCCAGGTATGTTCCGGCAAGAAACACAGGTAAGAATTTGATTGTATTAATTTTATTAAAATGAAAATAAAAATCTGCCGCCAGTGCAAAGGTGCTCAGGCATAAAAAAAATATCAGTATATGTTTAAGATTCCATTTTAACCAGGCATGACACAGTATGAGAATAAACGGAGATAGTATGTAATATTTAAATTCAACCGGGACAGACCAAAAGACTCCCTGGCCGTCTAATAAAAATAAATGCATGATCACATCTCTTCCATTATTTATAACGGTGGGAATATGTAACTGCGTAAGTCCCCAATAGATCATCAGCGCAATAATCAGTATGGGAAATATTCTGAGAAACCTCCTCATAAAATATCGTTTCCAGAAAAATGAATCTGCTGTCCCGCTCATCAGGGCCATGGATATCTGTCTGTCAAGTAAATAAGCAGACAACACAAAGAACAGATAGACTCCTCCTTTTCCGATACCATTAAAGGCAAGTGAAGGCTGGAAATAAATAAAGTTATTGCTTGTATGCGAAAGTAATACCATCAGGACCGCTATACCTCTCAGGCCATCCAAAGCCCTTACATGTTCTTTCTTGTCATCATTTGAAAAGAACCAGCTTTGAATTTTTGTCATCACCTTATTATCGGATGATCACGAGTTTCCCCCATCCTTTTCTAAAAAAAGTGTCGTCACCTGAGGTCCTGTATCGGTCAAAATCCTTTAGATTTTCATCTTTGACGATCAATCTGTACAAATAGGTCCCCGCTGCAAGCTGACCACCGGCTTCATCACTTCCATCCCAGGCAAAATCGGTCATGTGTGTACCCACCGTCAATGGTCCTATTTCATCCTGGGTGATTTCCCGCACGATTCTGCCGGTCATGGACATGATCTGAATTTTATAATACGGGGGTGATCCACTGCCGGTCAATGTGTAAACAAATCGAGTTGACGTACTGAAAGGGTTAGGATAATTATATAGATGTGATACGGATTTGGCATTGATCACTTCAAATGTGATGAGGAAATCATTTGCACCGGCGAGATTGCCTGAGGCATCTTTGGCTTTGACTTGCAATGTATAGATCCCGTCCTCAAGAAGGTCTGGCCTCAATTCTACACTGGCTGTATTCTGGCCTGATCCGGGTGCCTGGTTAAACTGAACCCAATCTTCAGAAAAAGTAATACGTCGTGGTTGCACATCAGATGGAAATGAAAGGAACATCGCAAATGAACTGGTGTCATCCAGACGCAAAAATTCATTCTCATCATGAAGCTGCACAGCGATCACAGGCTTCGCAGCGACAAGATCACCATCGAGGATATGATGTCCGTCAAATGTCACATCAAGGACAGGATTAAGTGCGTCGCCTTCTACATGAAGAGGAAGAATACCAATGTTGTTCGAAGCATTCAATTCATTGACTACACTTCCGGGATTGACTTCCATCAATACCTGGTAATCACCCGACATCTGATCAGTCGCTTTTTCAAATTGCACTGGTGCACTGGTGTGTGCATTCAATTGGGGGATTTTATAATTTAATTCCTGAGTTGTATTATTTCCGCTGATGATACGCAGGGAGACAGGTATTGAATCCGCGTCATAAGGGCTTAGATTTTCAACATAAGTGCTCAATGACATTTTTTGTCCTTGTAGAAGACTATCTGCAACATATACAAAACCTTCATCCGGATTGATGATGAACTCCGGAAAACCCTCATAGAAGACCCTCCAATAATTAATCTCTGATGGCTTGTATGATGAACTGTCCCCAGTGGTGAATGAAAGCCGAATAAATGGATAAGCTTTTGCGTCAATGTCACTGATAGATTGTACCGGACTATTGAGATCATGTGAAATCCATAAAGTATCTGTAAGGCTTTTGCTTAATGCATAGGCAGAAAATACATTTACTCCTGCAGTGTCAACAAGATTTGAAAATTGATTCTCAATGGAGTGCCAACTGGAGGAAGGACCGATAAGGGTTGATGTGAATGTGCCTGATGAAAGAGATGCACCTCCATCAAAACTCACCGAAATAATATCATCAAATGTTGCCGCTATCTGTTCCTGAATAAGGCCACGGTCTTTTTGAAATAAAATAATATACGGCTTACTACCTGATGTCGCCAGCGTCCTGATCATAGAAGAAGGAGCCTGATGTTCAATCACGGAAAAAATACTTTTTCCGAATGTACCTTCATCAGCTGCCCATTCCTCAGGCTTATAATCAGGATATCCCTGATGCTGATAAGTATAAAAGAAAACATAATATCCTGCAGGGATCACATTTTCGATCAGGTTGATCATATTCTGCCGACTCTGAGGATCTTTTAGATTGTATGCAAAACCTTCCATTGGTATAGTGAGTCCAACTGAACCATAAAGACCGCCGGTGGGATTTATGATATATTTTCCTGTTGTAGAATCTATAGCTACTACAAATCCTGTTACATCCATATTCCTGAATCCGGAAGTAAGTTTTGCATTAAATACACCGTCTTCATAAAATAAAGGTGCAAGGGCAAGATCCACATTGTGATACCGGTTGACCATTCTGAAATTTTTCAGGCGCCGGCCAAACTTGAAATTTTCTTTTGTGCTATCTGCATTTAATTGAACAAGATCATCATCTGTGAACTGATAAAAATGGGATTGATTCCATCCGTTCGGGCTACCAGGTTTGTATATAAATGATCGTTTACTCCATAGGTAAGGATGTTGTGGTGATATACTGTCTGTACTCACTCTCCAGTAGTAAACCCGATCCGGTACATAGTTGTACTGTGGTGACCATTTCAGTGTAGCAGAATGTCCGGGAAATAATTCATGGATTTTTGCAGGACTGTTAAAAAGCGCAGTAGTGTCAAGCTCCATGACGATATCCTGTCGTTTTGTAAAAGAGTTACTACTGGTAGCGACCAATACGGGTGTCACTGTATTGACAATTGCAAAATCAGGAGGATACACTGCAGAAATAACATTGTCAACCACTACGAATGGAACACCAATGGTGCCAAGATTATCTTTCAATTCATTATTGTCCTCAGCTTGCGGTGATGGACGCTCATCAATCAAATGATCAGGATCAACAGTGATCAGGAGCCTGTATGCACCAGATTTTTTATTTGTATTCAATGGTAAATGAAGCGCAACTGAAGTTTGAAAAGTTGAAGATTGAACCTGGGCATGACTTATTTCTTTTTCTTGCCCATCCGGCGATTTTATTTTTATCGAATAACCTATTGCATTTGCAATATTCCGCCCGATGTTTGAAATAGAAAAATGAAGATCAAAGCTATCCTGCTTCGTATTCAATACCTCGGGACTGATCGAAACAGAGGCAGCATCAACAAGATAATCAGGGCCTGGCAGAGGATGGAATTTTATAGCCGGATCACCTTGCAATGTTTGTTGCTCAAGTAAATACCTGTATGGATTCGAATTATTAAGATCGATATCTACAGAATTACTGATATTACTTAACCCACGCAAAATGCCTTCTCCCAGTGTCCCGTTATACCCATCACCACCAATATAAGCGTACCATGGTTCGCACCAATTGTACAACGCTTGTGGAAATTGAGATCCTGATCCTGATATAAACGCAATCACACCTTCATCAGCAGGTTGAATAAAACGGTCACTCAGACTTTGCACAGTACCATGCATCGCACCGGCACTGCATCCCATAGCGCTGAAGATGGGATAGCGACCCTTATTATTCCAGTCGGATGGATCGGTGACATTAAACTCAAATGTGCTTGTAGATGAATGCCCGAGGTAGTTGATGATTGTACTTCCTTCGTGCAAAAGTTTCTCAAGTTGTTTGGATTGCGATTCGCCGATGATATCTGTGGATTGCTTTTGGAAAAAACTGACTTTAGCACCAAAATCAGACTTCGCCAGTTGGTCACCAAGTGTACCGAGTTCGAGTTTAAAACCATATTGTTCGTCAGCATCCATACCTCCTCCGATATGGATTACATTTTTGATCCAGGCTTTCTCTTCAAGAGTTTGGTCACTATTGACTGAAGTATCATATTCCTTGATCTTGTTCAGATAGGTGCTGATGGCGGCACTGTTTGTAATCGCAAGACGGCCGATCGGGTATCTCGCTAAAATATTCCAATTGGTGGCAGTCAGAAGTTGATCAGAACCAGGTCGGCCAAATGTAGGGACGAAGAAGAATGACTCCCATCCGGTACCGGCAATTCTTGATTTGTTGTATTCGATCGCCCGTCCAATGATGAAAAACATTTTCGCCGAAGACCATTTCCGATGAATAAATTCTACAAAATTGCGGATCGCCTGCGGATGTTTTTCAATACCATATCCAAACTGATCATAGAGGTCAAGTATTGAATAGGCTTTCGCCCGGTATGATCCACCTTCAGGAGAGCTTCGGTATTGGACGTATTCACTTCCTGTCCCGATAGGCATAAGATCAGGATGTGTGATGATGATGAATTCCGTATTGTCAGTTGAAAAATCAACAAACTGTTTTTCTTCCAGCTGTGCGATCGACTTTATAGCTGAAGGATCAGTAATATCAAGCCTTGTACTTGCGAATATTTCCGGCCAGAGAAATTCAACCTGATCCTGTCCACTTACCGCTCCCTGCATCCTGTTTTTTCCATCATGACTATAGATGATTGGCTGCAAACCCTGGTGCTGAAATCCATTAAAAACAAAATGTTGAGCACCGGGTTGACCTCTGAGCAGTATTGACGATTGTGGAAATCCGGTCAACGTTGTTGGTTGTGGATAAGTCAGCTCAATACCTACCATCGAATGTCGTCCGCCATTGATGAGTTCCGTTACTTTCAATTGATTGTTATCGGACAACAAACTGAGAGGAATGACATACGAGGTATCCCTGATCAGAAAATCCCTTTCTTCAAGCGTATCTAAAATTTGATCATTGAAGTAAATGACTAGAATGTGATTATTTAAATTGGCAGTAACCAAACGAATGTGAAGAGTAGCGTCCGGGCCTCCGGAAAATCTATTCAATGCAGAAATCTGAATTGCACTGTTATTCTCTGCTCCTTTGCAAAACCCTTCTCCCTTAAGATAACTTGAATAGGATACTGTACCGCCACCACTTGAAGCATTGTATGGATCATTGAATGCATCGAAGTAGCTGATAAATTCAGTGTGCATAAAAAATGGCTCAGCTACGGGAGGGCTTGTAAGATCATTGATCAGATTATCTACACGCCATGGCACATCGTCACCTTCATAAGCGAGATAATAAACATTGTGATCGGTGTACATGCTTTGATCCGGATGCAATAGATCAGAATCAGGATGTGCAAACAAATACTGATCAAGTTCTCCCCTGTTTCTATATCCGTAAAATTCAATAAAATCTGCATCGCTAAACTGAGCATCGGTGCTGACGAAAAGTGGAACCTGTTTTCCTTTATTGTATATTCTGAAATTTGTACCGGTCGCAAGTGCGTCTGAAATTCCGGCAGATTGCAATGTGGCTTTGGAAATCCTGTACACGCCATCCTGATCAACTGAGAATTTGTAATACTTCTGTCCATAGCGGATCCATTCATTACCGACAAGGGTATCCTGACCCTGGATCATCTGCCCAAAGGAAAATTGTAAAGAAATACATAGAAGGAGAAGAGTAATGAATGCTCTGTGTTCCATCATAGCAATAGGATTTGTGTCAGTAGTTGGGCTATCAAAGTTAAGTATTTCGGGGGTAAAGACACCTATATCCCCTGATGAAGGACTACTTCTGCAAATCACCCGTCAATAAATGCCAAAACCTCGTTTTTCAATACTTCAGGCTGATCAGCATGAACCCAATGACCGGCATTGGAAATAGTCGAAAGGCGTGCTTTGGGAAAGAGGGCTAAAATCGCAGGCCAGTCTTCATCCCGGACAGAATCTGACCTTAGTCCACGGATGAATAATACAGGCTTGTCAAAGATGTCTGATGTGACAATACCTTCCATAAGTTTATCATAGTTGGCAATCAGTACAGGCATATTGGCTTTCCATTCAAAACCATCATCTGGCAATCTTGATAGATTCTTCATTAAGAATTGGATGGTAGCCTGATCACTTCCCAGTTTTTCAGTAAGCAGGTCTTCGGCTTCATTCCTACTTTTTAAAGATGATGGATGAATAGATTCGATCGCCTCGATTTCGACGCCATGATGAAAAGGATATTTCTTTGGTGAAATATCAACGACAATCAGTTTATCGACTTTCTCCGGATAATTCAATGCAAATAACATCGCTACTTTTCCGCCCATCGAATGGCCCATCATGTAGGTGTGTTCAATATGGAGATCATTCATTAACTCAAGCAGATCTTCAGTCATCACCTGGTAATTCATTTCATCATCATGTGGTGAGCGACCATGATTGCGCAGATCCACCAGGATGCATTGATATTTGTCTTCCAGCATTCTGGCTATCGTGCGCCAGTTGTCCAGCATGCCGAATAAACCATGCAGGATGATGAGAGGAGGGCCGGAGCCGAGTATTTTATAGTTTAACTTCAAAATAGTGAGTAGTCAATAGTGAATAGTGAGTTTTAATTAATGTTAATTTGCGAAATTTGCGGCAAGAAAGTGAGTAGTCAAACTTACGATGTTAAATATGAATTGTCATTCTATATGATCTTCGTAAAGCGGGGCAAGCCCCGCCAATACTTTGAATTCCGATTTCAATTCAAATCGTATGCATTGGTGGGGCTTGCCCCCACCTTCGTTCTTGCAAAATATATTGATTTTTCTTCGTAACGTCACGAGTCTTGTATCTGGCATCCCCTTATCCGGCATCCCTTTCCGGGCGGGGGGCCACCCCGCGCCGCCCCCCCCCGCCCGGGGGGCAGCAGTAACCGTCCATTAATCCGGCATCCAATTTTTACTCTAACTATCAAATCCTTGCTTCTCAATCCATTCCTGAATCAACTCCTCCTCAAATCCCCTGCTCAATGCAAACATCATTATTCGCCTGGCATCTTCCATGTTGTTACCGGACTTTACTTCCTTATGTTTTTTCTCAAGAAGTTCATTTAATCCCAGCATATATTCCTCCTGATCAATAATGGACATTGCATCATGAATGACAGATGGATCAATATTTTTTTGTTGAAGTGCATTTTCGATTTTTATCTTTCCCCATTTGTCCAGGTTCCATTTCTCAGTAACATAACTATTCGCATAACGTTTATCATCGAGAAATTTTTCAGCCCGAAGTTTTCTAAGGATGATCTCTGTTTCTTCAGGCGGCACTCCCCAGGAAACTAATTTGGATAGGACATCATGCGTGGACCGTTCGGTGTCGGCGCAGTATTTTGTGATGCGTTGAAGGATGGATTTTCCTGAGTCACTCATACAAAGTCGAAAAGTATTTCTTTCAAAATCAATATAAAGCGATCATATCAGGAGAGGATAGATCATTCTGATCTTGTAAAGTTAACACCATAAAATAACCCCCACCACCTGCACCACACAATTTTACATACACTCCGGGTTTATTCACCAGTTCATCCCATCGCTTTTTGACATGATCAGGAATCATTTCCGTAAAATACTCACGTTGAAACTGACTAATGATACTGATGCATTCTTCCAACAATTTATTTTCTCCTGCCAGGTAAAAATGAATGGCATGCTCCACCATCGGAATAAATTGTCTTTGTATTTTTTCTGCGAAAGAAGGATCAAGTAACTTATGCTTATACTGTTGCACTAACGGACCTGTCTCTCTGCCCAGGCTGCTGTCAAGCAGGTATATTCTATAGCCTTCAGGCCATCCCGGATCAGTAACAGCATGATACCGCCCATCCTCATCTTTATATACTGCCTTTCGGGTGTAAGAAATCAATGGATCCAAACCCGAACTCGCTCCATGAAAAAAACATTCCATTCGAGCCATTGTGGAATGAATGACATTGATGTCTTTATCCACATGGAAATACCGATCATACATCGCGGCTACAAATGCACCGGAACTACCGATACCATATCCCTGCGGAATAGTTGATTCAAAATTCCAGCCTTCTTCAAAATCAGAAATGATACGATGGCCTGTTTCCTGATTTATTAAACCTTCATTTTTTAACCAGGCGACATATCTGTTCAATACATCACTCAATGATGGATCTGTAATTGTTCCTTGTACCCACATACCCTGATATTGATTCAATGGAACAGCTAATGCCTGCGATCCATTCAGTACCGTATATTCTCCAAAAAGTAAAAGCTTGGCCGGATAATATTCATGGAGTACAGTCATCGATTAATACTGATCTAAAAACGGTTTCCAATCCGTATCGTTGACGGGTGCAATATGCATGACATTTTCCATAAAGGATGTGATGGGTGTCCAAACCGATTCAAGATGAGTGTTGAATAGCGAGGAGCAAATAATGTGTGTGCCGGCATCTGCCAGAGCGATTTCTTTTTTCTGATCTAAGGGTGTGCCGATTTCTGAAAACATGTCCTTCATTCGTTTCACCGACACTGTTTTATCCTGGTGATCATCATCCTGGTAATAGTACAGCATCAGCAAAGGTTCATCGACTTTGGCAAATGTAGATTTAATCATGGTCGCATTAATCAGTGCTTTCAATCTTGTCAACTCTTCAATGCGATAATGCGTATACCAATATTGTTGCGCAGGTCCGGGAGCTTTCCATCCATAATAGTCAGAGCCCATGATTTTTCTTGCTATCTGCAAACCCCAATGTCCCGCCAGCATCGACGAACGAGGATCATAAATATCCACATTCGGCGACATCATGATATGGCCGACCACAAGATCAGGATACCTGGAGGATAAGTACAGATCAAAGATGCTTCCTGTCGAACAAGACAACACAATCACTTTCTCTCCAATGGCTCTCCCAACTTCTATCGCATCCAAGGCAGATTGCATCCATTCTTCATCATTGATATCGAGCAACTGATTATCACCTTTCAATCCGTGCTCAGACAAGCGGGAGAGATACATGTTACAACCATAGCGATGCGCCAATGCTTCGTGAATCGGATCACCTTCTTCCTGGCTCGCTGCATTGCCGTGAAGATAGACGATGCTGTACGGTGTTTTTTCATACGGTTTCTCCCAGAGTATCCTAGCTTCATTATCAGGTTTCAGAGGCAATGAAGCTTCTGAAGTTTTAATGCTGTCTTCAAGAAGATGCAGGTCAGAATTGTATTTCGTCAGGTGCAGATTAGAGAAGTGAGGAACTGGTGCTTTAGGTCCCAGTAAATAAATCAAAGCGAGACTACCGATGATGATAGCTGTGATGAGGGGCCATTTGCGCCTTTTACCCCTAAATCCCCTGAAGGGGACTTTTTGTATTTCCTGTTTATTATCCGACATCGCTTCTCATTTTGTCACAGCATTTATCATAGACGACAGATTTTTGTTTCGTACCTACGGCACGAGATATGATTTTTCTTACCCTGTGTTACCAACCTATAGCCCCTCTGGGGCATCTTAACATCATCGAGTTGCCACATCATCACATTGTCACATCATCGCATTTCCACATCATCACATTGTCACATCATCACATTGTCACATCATCACATTACCACCGCATCACATTACCATCGCATCACATCATCGCATTTCCACATCATCACATTGTACCACATCATCACATTGTCACATCATCACATTACCACCGCATCACATCATCGCATTTCCACATCATCACATTGTCACATCATCACATTACCACCGCATCACATCATCGCATTTCCACATCATCACATTGTCACATCATCACATTACCACATCATCACATTACCACATCATCGTATTGTCACATCATCGTATTGTCACATTGTCACATCATCACATTACCACATCATCGTATTGTCACATTGTCACACCATCACATTCTTCCTTCGCCTTAGCCTTTGCCTTCATTTCCTACAGGTCCTTATGTCTCTCCCAGTAATTCTGATCCTCTATCTCTGACATGATCTGAAGATAATGGTCATAGCGCAATGAAGATACACGACCAGCCTCTATAGCAGCCTTGACTGCACATCCCGGTTCTTCTTTATGCAGACAATTGAGGAAACGACAATTTTTGGAGATGACAAAAAACTCTCTGAAATTATGAGCGACATCCAGTGGCTCGAGATTATTGTAGGATAACATTTTGATACCGGGTGTATCAATGATATTTCCACCAAACGTCAATGGATGCATCTCTGCAAATGTAGTCGTATGCTGTCCTTTTCCTGAATAATCTGAGATCTCATCTGTCTTGAGACTCAGTCCAGGTTCTATCGAATTGATGAGCGTTGATTTACCAACTCCGGATTGACCTGCAACCAGAGAAGTTTTATTTTGAAGAATAGACTTCAACTCCTCAAGACCCTCTCCTGTAATACCTGAACAACTGATCACCTGATATCCAATATCCTCATATAATATTTTAAGACCGCCAAATATTTCATCTTCTTCCTCGCCGAAAAGATCATTCTTGTTGACGACGATGACGACAGGAATATTATGAGGTTCAGTCATCAACAAAAACCGATCGATGAAACCAATTTTCAACATCGGACTTACTATCGTTGTGACAAGAATTGCCTGATCAACATTAGCTGCTAGTAGATGCAGATCATGTTTCTTTCGTGGTGATTGCCTGACGATATAATTTGCACGCGGCAATATTTCTGTGATCAATCCTTTCGTCGTTTCTCCTGCATCATACTGCACTGTCACGCGATCTCCCACGCCCACCGGATTGGTCGTCTTGATATCTTCCATGCGAAGTTTTCCTGCCATACGCGATGGAAGAATTGAATTATCAGCCAGTCTGATTTCATGCCAGCTGCCGGTCACTTTCACTACTACACCTTCCATCTAAAATCGTTGAACAGGTATGAAAAATTCAAACACATTGGATTGACGATTTCCGCCGGATAATAGTTTCGAATATCGAAGCCCTATTGAAAAAGGTGGTATTTGAAAATCCACAATCAATTCTGCACCTAAACTTCGCATCCACGTAGCGCGCGCATTTTTATCATCTGAATAAGCGACATCATAAAATGGTTGCAGCCTGACACGACGAGAGTACAAAATACTTCCCAAACCAAAGTCAGGATACCACACCGGAAAACCATAGGTCAGACCGAGACGATATTCCTTTGTGCCATTTAATTGATCATAGCCTCTTGCACCTGCAAATGGTGTACTCAATAGTATGGTATTTGCGCTGATCTTCTGCGATAAATACTCACCGATCACATTGAAATAATGAGATGGCTGAACCCCCGGCAAAATAAAATCCGTACTCACATAAAGATATTTTACCGGCTCTCCTGAAACCTTCGAGTAACTAAGGTCAAAGCGCTGACCCCATGAGGGCATAGCCTGCCGGTAAGCCATATTTCGGCTGTTGATTAATATAATCCGATGAGAAATATAATTATAGAGCAAATCAGGATTGCTTGCAATTTCAGGTCTAATACGGCTAAACCCTTTGTGATAAGTGGACGAAAGATTAACTATTCTCTGATAAGGCCCGGCGCTATACGTCAGTGGCAACGAAAGTCCTGCATGTATGTGATCATTACTTATCCTGAATCGCTGACCCACTGTATTCGTAACTCTTCTTGCCGACTGATCTACTCCAACTGATATAACCGGATAAAACATGCCTAATCTGACATCAGCATAAGGCCCACCAGCCTTTGAATTGCGATTATACTCGTATCCTGCAGCGATTGAAAGATTATTAAGCACATTATTGGACCGGACTTCAGCCTGCCAACTAGGGTCATCGGCAACAAGAGTGAGACTATGGAAATTGACAACATCTTTCCACATTGAAAAATTACTTACGGTATAAGAACCAGACTTCTCTACATCTGCTAATAAATCTGTTGCCGCACCCTCCATGGATTTCACTCCATTGTCCAGACCTGTTAATTTCCAATCTCTTCCCGGACGTCCATTGACACGAACAAGTTTTCTTCCGTTTAGATGATATTCGGAACATACTATAGTCCCGGTAGTCGGATCCCACGCCGGATCATAATGTGCAAAGTTTCCACTGGTCAGTCTGTAGAATATTCCTTCTGTTCTGTCTACCGCATACACCTGATCCAGCGTATCCAGATTAGTCGTTAAAAAAATCCATTGGTCATGAAGAAATGGTTTCCCCAAAATAGTAAAGCTAAAATGTGTAATGGGGGTAATATTTCCTGTAGCTATATCCTGGCTGATGATCGCCATTCTCCCGCTTCTATCACGTGCTATGGCCAGTATGGATATTTCATCTTTATCCCAGATCGGATATTCAAGATATAGATTGTCGCCGTTCGGTAAAGTACCAAGCAAGCCACCTGTATTTGCATCAAAAATCTGAATGTTATAATGGTCCTCATCATCAACATGCAGTGTTGCTATCCGTCGGCCATTAGGACTAAGTGATGGTGTGAAAAATCCCTTTTTGGGTTGAATAGTAAATTTGTGTCCCGATCTTTCATCAAAAACCACCAGGACGTTTTTATCTCTTCTTATCCATCGTGGATCGAATCTCAATTCAGTCCAGACAAGCCGGTGATTCTGATGATCAAAGTATGGATCCTGTTGCAAACCCAAACTTTGTATTTTTCGTTTCTTACCTAATGAATCAATTTTGTATATGGCCGTTGTCCGGTCAAAAGTTTTGATAGCCGTATAGATCGCCCCATCATCATCAACTTCAGGATAAGCCATATCGAAATAATCGTTTTGCAGATCCTCATTTCTTAATGCAATGGGAGGATAGTCAATATCATCCGTTTGGCTTTCTTTCCAGTTTTGTGCATACCATTTCATCGCGTCTTCATAAAAATACTTCGTTCGTTTTCCGTAGTGCCTGAGGAGAGGCTCCGAAAAAGGATGTATTATATTTTTGAATGAAGCCGCTTCCTGCAAAATCGTATCCCATGTCTGTTCGCCAAAAACATGATTGCCATATTGTATCAGCAGATAGCCCAATGCGTAATGGTCAGGTGTATAATATTTATAAGAACCATTGCGAAGTTTATAATATTCCCAGGTGGTCCCTTCTTTTAATTTTTCGCGAAAGGGTAATGTAAAACTACTGAGACGGCCACGTCCTTGTTGGGTCCATTTTGATTCGGCCATCACTGCATCTCCTTCCCTGAACCAGTTTGGTACGGATAAAGCATACATCCCTGAAAAAGCCAGTTCGCCGAAAAATTTTTTAACGGTGTGACTGATACCTGTATTAGCCGCATTGAGTTGCAACACATGTCTGTATTCATGAATGGCAAGCAAATCGTGCCATGGTAATGAACCAAGTGAAAAAGGATTTTCGAAAGGTTGCAGATAAAACTCCGAAACATAGGGTGCCAGTCCGACATAGCCATTGGATATGTTTGTCTGTGTCTGAAGGATTACTGAAATGGGTTTATACCGGCCTTTTGTATTGATGGGATCAGAGGCGGCAAGTTTTAACATCACGGATGCAATTCTTGTGGCCATTCTTTCTTCGCCCGTTGGAAAAATAATCCGAAGACTGTCATTATGAATTTCATGCCATTTCACCTTTGGAGGCAACAGACCGATTCGTTGGGCTGAAGTATTACCTGCCCATAAAATCATTATCCCTGCAGTCAAGAAAATGCGGATTTCCTTAAACATTCAAGGCTACATTATGCTCGTGAATAGTAGCTGCAATGTCGATCATCAGTGAAGGGTCGTGTTCGAATGCATTGCCGATGACGATGACATCAGCTCCTGCTTCCAGATTCTCTTTTACTTTTTCTGCAGACCTTATCCCGCCTCCTACAATGATCGGAATAGAAATCGCACCTCTCACAGCAGCGATCATATCTGAAGGTATCGGCTTCGTGGCACCACTACCTGCATCCATAAATATCAAACGCAATCCGAGCATCTCCGCAGCGAGTGCCGTACAAACAGCAATATCAGATTTATTGGCAGGGATCGGTGACGTATTGCTCATGTACAATACTGTGGTTCCTACTCCACCATCCACAAGCATATATCCTGTAGGTAATACTTCCAATTGACTCAGCTTCAGATATGGCGCAGCGATCACATGCTGACCAATCAACAGATCAGGATTTCTACCCGAAACCAATGAAAGAAACAAAATAGCATCAGCATGATAACTCAACTGATATGAATTGCCGGGAAATAGGATGAGTGGGATCGGACATCGCTTTCGGATCATCTCAAGACACTGATCCAGTTGACTATTTACTAACAGACTGCCACCGATAAAAAAGTAATCCACCTTGCAATGAATGGACAGATCGATGATCTGATCAAGCTTCCCCATCCGCATTTGATCCGGATCTATCAAGACGGCTAGCTTCTTCTTCCCCAGTTGCCTGGCGTTGACGAGGTCAGTATAGATTTGATTCCGGCCGGTTTCCATTGTTCAAAGATAAAAACTAGTAGGAAAGGAGGCGGAGGCAAGGCGGAGGCTAAGGCGGAGGCGGAGGAATTAGGACTTAAACAGGCAGGGGCAAGCCCTGCCTCTACTACGTTGTTGGAGTTTGAGAAAAGGAAATTTTATGTTTTAGCTGGTCTATTGTAGATGCAGAGCTTGCCCCTGCATTTCGAAAAGTAAAAGACGTATCCCTTGTGAACGAACTTGGTCTTTTGTTCTTAGTCCTCTGTCCTAAACGAAGTGCTTCAGCATACGAACCTCTTCATTCGTTAATGGCCTGTAACGACCACGAGGTAGATTTTTCTTTGTGAGGCCGGCATAATAGGTTCTGTCAAGCTTTATGACTTCGTAGCCGAGATGTTCGAATATGCGGCGGATGACGCGATTTTTTCCGGAATGGATTTCTATGGCTACTTCCCGTTTTGATTCACCTTCGACATAGTGCAGACTATCTGCTTTTATCTCACCGTCCTCGAGTGTTACGCCTGAGCGAATAGTTTCAAGATCTTTCAGACCGAGATTTTTATCAAGTGTCACCTGGTACACCTTGGGTACATTATATTTTGGATGCGAAAGTTTTTTTGTGAGTTCACCATCATTCGTCAGCAAGAGAAGACCAGTTGTATTTCGATCTAATCTCCCTACAGGATATATACGTTCACTTATTTTACTTTCGAGGATGTCGATGACAGTCTTACGACCTTTTTCATCGGATGATGTAGAAAGAATATTTCTCGGTTTATTCAAGAGGTAATAAACAAATTTATCAACCTTCTTAAGGGCTTTACCTTTAAAAACAACTACATCGTTGTCCTTCACCTTGTATCCCATTTCCTGGACGACAACACCATTGACAGTGACATGACCCTGCATGATGAGCGTATCCGCTGCACGCCTGCTGGCGATGCCGCTGTGCGCAAGGTATTTGTTGAGTCTCATTTCTTCCTTCCAAATGGTCGAAAAACTGGCTTTTAGTTACTGTATTGCTTCAGGTCTGCTTGCTCGCTTATTTGATTTTCACTTACCCGGTTTTCCCCCAGAAAAAAAAAACCCCCCCAGAACCCCCCCCTTTAGGTTACTGGTTTTATCTATTCGAAATGATTTTTTTAATCCCACCCTCAAACCAATTTCGCTTCTTAGATCTTTTTCTTCAAACCCCTTTTCCTTTGTGCCTTTCTATGTTAACTATGTGTCTTATGTGGTAATCCTTTTTACAAGACTAAGAACTCAGACCAAACTCGCTGCCAAGACTAATAACTTTAGACCTTTCTAAAACGGTATAGGTTCATCCTCTTCATTTAATCTCGAAGGTCGTGTGATGATCGCATTATAATTATCGACCGGTCCTTTGCCTGAAATATCATTGAAGAAGTCATCACCCGGATCCGTAAACTTGGCGAATTGGCTGATGAATTTCAGATTGACAGTACCCAATGCACCATTTCTGTGTTTGGAGACAATGATTTCAGCCTGGTCTTTTGAGATCGTCGGATCAGATTCCATCTCGTAGTAATCCGGACGATAGATGAACATGACGATGTCTGCATCCTGCTCGATAGCTCCTGAGTCCCGAAGGTCAGACAGTTGTGGACGTTTATTTCCACCACGCGTCTCAACTGCACGACTGAGCTGTGATAGTGCGATGACAGGCACATCAAGTTCTTTAGCCATCGTCTTGAGAGCACGTGAGATCGAACTGATTTCCTGTTCGCGAGTACCACCTCTTTTGCTTGAGTCGGGACCTGCAGTCATGAGCTGTAAGTAATCGACGATCACAAGCTGAATATCATGTTGCATCTTGAGTCGGCGACATTTCGCACGCAATTCGAAGATGTTGATAGCAGGTGTGTCATCGATGAAAATGGGTACATCGCTGAAGCGCTCAACTGCGGTATTGAGTTGTTGCCATTCGTAGTCTTCAAGTTGCGCATTACGCAATTTGGAGCCCGGAATTTCGGCGACCATTGACATCAGACGATGTGTCAATTGAAGTGCTGACATTTCCAATGAAAAGAAAGCAATAGGTTTGTTGAAATCAAGAGCTGCATTTCTGGCCAGGGAAAGTGTGAATGCAGTTTTACCCATACCAGGTCGTGCAGCTACGATGATGAGATCCGATCGCTGCCATCCGTTCGTGATCTTATCAAGTTCGACGAAACCAGCAGGAACTCCGTTGATGCCATCGACTTTTTTCGAGAGGGCTTCAAGTTCTTTCTGTGCTTTCACCGCGAGATCACCGAGTCTACTGTAACGACGATTAAGATTTTTCTGTGTGATGTCGAAGAGATTACTTTCAGCTTCATCAAGCATCTGGAATACATCTTTGGTATCTTCAAATGCATCACCGATCGTAGATGTGCTTACTCTGATCAGCTCACGTTGAATATGTTTTTGCGCGATGATTCTTGAGTGAAATTCAAGATTCGCGGCGCTGGCAACTTTATTAGTCAGTTCAGCAAGGAAACCGACGCCTCCTGCCATTTCAAGATTGCCTGCTTTTTTGAGGGCTTCATGAACGGTGAGGATATCGACAGGCTGTGATCGTTCGAAGAGGCGTATCATGGCCTCGAAAATGACGGAATGTGGTTTTTTATAAAAACTGTCCGGTGTCAGGATATCGAGGACGACCGCCATCGCGTCTTTGTCGAGCATGAGGGCTCCAAGGACGACTTCTTCGATCTGAGTGGCCTGTGGTTGTAGTTTTCCATAGACCAGACTGGTCAGGTCATTGTCTGATCGTATTGGTTTTAGCCTGGTACCTGAAGTTTGAGGAGAGTATTGATTGGGCTCAGCCATGAGGGGATTGAAGATTCAAATATTTAAAATGATGTATCTAAAGGGGCTCAAAACTATGTCGCTCTGCACGTATGACCTAATCACATGTAGTGCGTTTTGGCTTTTATGTGTTAGGAACTAGCTGTATTTCTGTGGAAAAGAATGTTAGCAAATACTTTGCCTGCCATCTTAATCTCAAAAGTACACATTATAACAATCTGAAATTTGATTTGGTGCCTTTTTTGGAGCTTACTTTTCAATAAGTTATGATGACAAATGGGTCATATCAGGGAAAAGTCAATGTATAAATACTTCACAGTAAAGACATGATTTAAAATGACGGACGATCGGTAGGAATGACCAGACATGTGAGAAAATAATATATAAATTATTTTTTATCTGAGTGTAGAGTCATGACCCGACTGTTCTGGTATTACATTCAAATTTGATCTTTTAAGCAACGTATAAGGATTGAAAAGTACTCACTTTCCACAGGAGGAAAAGACTATCATTTTCTTAATATTGACTTGGATAGAATCCCATATGTCTGAATTGCAGCCTTTTCCCAAGAGAAGAGCTTAATTTGATCATATCCTTTCACGATCAAATCTTCACGAAGTTTTATATTGAAAACGAGTGTATCCATATGTTGCGCCAATTGCTCTGCATCAAGCGGATTAAAATAAAGTGCTGCATCACCACCCACCTCAGGCAATGAAGAAGAGTTACTGCTGATCACCGGCACACCGCTTGACATTCCTTCCAATAAAGGCAACCCAAAACCCTCATACAAGGACGGATAGATGAGTGCCCCTGCAGAAGCCATCCATGCTTTTGTGTCATCACGATTGACAAAACCAGGCATGTGGATATTATCCTTCCATTTGCTTTGTTCCACAGCTTTGAATACATCATCTGCATCCCACGATGCTCTTCCGGCCAGCACCAGTTGATGATCATTTCGATTCATGGATTTAAATAGTTCGAATGCACGAATGAGCGTGATTACATTTTTTCGTGGATGAATCGCACCGAGATAAAAGAAATAAGGTTTGCCCTGCGTATGTGTATCCCGAAACGATTGAATTTTTTGAGCATCAAAAGGAACATATCCTGATGATACCCCATTATGCACCACTGAAATTTTATCAGCAGGAATCTGATAGGCATTAATCAATTCATCTTTTGAAAACTGAGACACCGTGATGATATGGTCTGTATGCTCCAGATAAACATGCATCCATTTTTTATAAAAGTTCCGGATCCTCGGCACAAAATATTCCGGATACCTGTAGAATGCCACATCATGCACGACACTCACTTTAGGTATTTTCATTTTCAATGGAACAAACCCATCCGGGCTATAAAAGACATCTGATTTCCTGAGCTTCACATCTCGTTGCACCGGATATTTATTCCAATACCGGATCAAAGCAGGAAGTCGCGCCGGTGGACCAAACACATGTGGCATCACATTCGGCCCATGTACAAAACGATTGTCATACGGACGATCAAAATAATAATCAAAGCGATCTTCCGAATGCGTCTTCACTATCCTCTGCATGATCTCATGCGTCACAGTCCCTATACCTTCGAGACGGTCCTGCATCATGTGCCTGGCATTCACAGCTATTCGCATAAGACACAAATGTAAGTGAGAGAAGTGAGAGAAGTGTGCTTCGACCTGCTGGACTCATCATCGTGCTACAGCTCAGCAACCGAGAAGTGAGAGGAGAGAAGTGAGAGGATTGAGGGGATGGAGGGGAGTGAGGGGAGTGAGGGGATTAGAATATTCTTTTCACAAGTCGGGGCGTTTTGCAACCGCCCAGACTTGTGAAAAGAAAACGCCACTACTGTTACCATCATCCGAGAAGTGAGAGAAGATTCTTTAAGCTCCGTAGGAGCGACATCTCTGTAGCACGTAGTGCGAAAGAGGTATTTGAGCTCCATCGGAGTGATATATTTTTTTACGCGGTCAACACAAATATTAAGCATTTAACCAATAACCTTCACCCTGTCCACTTTCCAACAACCTTCAACCTACAACTCACCCATTATTGTGATCTTTGAGGTCAGTTAAATTATCCTGAATAAATGAGTATCGAAAAAAGAACAGATGTCCTCATCGTCGGATCCGGAGTAGCCGGGCTTACTTGCGCTATTAAGTTAGCTATGGCGAGGCCCGATCTGAAGATCACCATGATGGCAAAGGCGACCAAAGATGAAAGCAATACCCGCTATGCTCAGGGTGGTGTGGCTGCTGTATGGAACATCAAAGCTGACACACTCGAAAAACACATCGCTGATACACTTGATGCAGGTGATGGCCTTTGCAAAGAAGATATCGTCCGGATGATCGTCACAGAAGGGCCGGTACGTGTTCAGGAGCTGATCGATTGGGGAGCCCGATTTGACAAAGAGCTTAGCGGTGAATATGACCTTGGACGTGAAGGCGGCCACAGCGAGAATCGCATCCTGCACTACAAAGACATCACCGGTTGGGAAATCGAACGGACACTACTTGAGAAAGCAGCTTCATTAAGCAATATCATCATCCTTGAAAATTATTTTGCAATTGATCTCCTCACGCAACATCACCTCGGGTATAATGTCACGCGCATGACACCTGATATAGAATGTTATGGTGTATATGCTTTAGATAAAGAAAATCTTGACGTAGAAACACATCTCGCACGCATCACAATCTTAGCCACAGGCGGTGCAGGTCAAATCTATCGTGCGACGACGAATCCGATCATTGCTACCGGCGATGGAATGGCGATGATGTACAGAGCCAAAGGACGTATCAGCAACATGGAGTTTGTGCAATTCCACCCTACTTCACTCTACAATCCCGCAGTTGAAAGCCAGGCTTATCTTATATCCGAAGCTGTACGTGGTTTCGGCGGTGTACTCCGCACATTGGATGGTGAAGAATTTATGGAAAAATATGATGAGCGTAAAAGTCTGGCACCAAGAGATATTGTAGCACGTGCGATTGACAGCGAGATGAAGCGGCTCGGTGATGAATATGTGTATCTCGATTGCCGTCATCTCAATGTAGAAGAATTCAAAATTCATTTTCCAAACATCTATGAAAAATGTCTTTCTGCGGGAGTTGATATTTCAAAATCGATGATTCCCGTTGTCCCGGCATGTCATTATTTCTGTGGCGGCATTATGGTCGATCGTGATGGCAAGACATCTTTCAATCGTCTCTGGGCTGCTGGAGAATGTACTGCGTCAGGACTACATGGCGCAAACCGTCTCGCTTCGAATTCACTTCTTGAAGGATTAGTTTACGGACATAATATCGCCGAACAGGTAAAAACTGCTATCGACAAATTTGATTTTAAAGAAGGAATACCTGCATGGAATGCAATGGGCACAACGCATCCAAAAGAAATGGTATTAATCACGCAAAGCTGGAAAGAATTGAAAGATATCATGAGCAGCTATGTCGGGATCGTCAGATCTAATGTCCGTCTGCGAAGAGCACTCGACAGATTATGGCTTCTATATCAGGAGACTGAAACTCTTTACAACTCATCTACATTATCACCACAACTTTGTGAATTGCGTAATCTTATCACCATTGCATACCTGGTCACAAGATCTGCATCTATGCGGCATGAAAGCAGAGGCCTGCACTACACGACAGATTATCCGGAGAAATTGGATCACCTGGAAGAGACTTTGCTATAATAAAAAATTTGCCTGGAAAGGAAACCTTTTTATTCAACCCTTGCAGGGTTTGCAACTTTCTTCTCACTCTTTTTCAGTGGGTTGCACCCACGGCCATTTATATTTAAGTCCTTCGGACCTCTTTTCAAAACAGCTAATGAATAAATTGAGAATACTTTGATTTCTCGGCGTCATGCCCCGGGGTTTTCTAAACTCGCTGCAAGCGAGCGTTAGAAACACAGGGGTGATGCTTCAGACTTTTATCGAACTTGTTCGCAAAAGTCAAGCGATGGGGTTAAGACGCGCGGAATCAATTCCGACCGACTACATCAACCCCTATCCTCTCCTCTCTATTCGCAAGCTCCCATGCTGTGTAAAATGCAAGCTGCGCGATCGTCTGGGCTTTATCATACATGATTTTATCAGGCGTATCTGTCGGCCGGTGATAATCGGCATGAACACCTGAGAAAAAAAAGATCGCCGGAATACCATTCTTTGCAAAATTGTAATGATCAGAACGGTAATAAAAACGATTCGGATCATCATCAGCATTGTAGGTATAATCTAGATCAAGATGAGTGTATTCCTTATTCATCGATTCATTGATCTTATGCAGATCCGTACTCAATCGATCTGATCCGATGACATAGGTATAGTTTGAATTCTTGTGCAACGTATCCACTCTCCCGATCATATCAATATTGACATCTGCTATAGTATTCTTCAATGGAAATACCGGATGCTCTGAATAATATTGTGACCCAAGCAACCCTTTCTCTTCACCCGTGACCAGCATGCACAACACACTTCGTCGGGGTCCATCACCTTTTTGTTTTGCTTTTTCCATCGCCTGTGCGATTTCAAGTACAGCACTTGTGCCTGAGGCATTGTCGTCCGCACCAAAATAGATTTCTTCACCACGCTTTCCAAGATGATCATAATGTGCAGATACCACTACCAATTGGTCTTTTAATCCTGGGTCTGTTCCTTCAATATATCCCAGCACATTCTGACTTACCAATGATTTAACCTGCTTGACAACTTTCCATTTTATATCAACAGGAATGTCGAGTTGTATAGTTTTACCACGGTTTAAAAGCTTCATGATTTTGCCTTTCTTCTTTCCTATTATCTGATCGCCAAGTGATGCAGAAATAAATGCATGGTGAATGTATGAAGCAGACAAGACCTCAGCAGAACCCATCAGCATTCTCTCATTTAGATAATTTCTCCTGGCGAAATTCAAAAAATCTTTGAAATCATCCTCAATGATCCAGATGGATGCTGCTCCGGCAGATTTAGCGGCAGCGATTTTTCGCAATGGATCACTAGTCCATGTAGATGCACTATCCGTTCCCGTAATTCTGAAATTACCATCACGATTGCGAGGCTCACCACTGAAGACAATAATATTTTGTCCCTTTATATTTTTTCCTGCATAATCTGAATAAGCGGGATCATCAATTCCATAACCAAGAAATCTGAACGACCCGATACGTAATGAAGCAGCCGAATCAGGAAAATATTGGGGAATAGAAAGATAATTCTTTAGATTCTCCTCCTCGCTACCATTGATACTCAACTGATCAGTCTTCCATTGGATCCTGGAGAAAGCCAGCTCCTGAAAATAATCTCCATCACCAGGAATAGGTGAAATACCATCAAGTTTAAATTGATCAGCGATATACCGGGCTGCTTGATTATTTCCTTCTGTCCCCGTTTCTCTGCCTTCAAATGCAGTGGACGCTAACTGATACACATGTTCCTTAAGTGTTTTAGCTTCAATCGTCGCAGCATATTGAGATGCAATAGAAATAGGTGACTGAGCGAAAAGAGTAAAAGAAGCAAAGAGCAAAATGATGATTGAAATACTTTTCATCGGGTATCAACTATTGTGAATAATTGTTTTTCGTAACTGCAGGAGCAAACTCCTTCTGTGGCCGTTTGCTATGGTTGAAGTTTGCTACAACCATAACGAGTGGTTGTTCGCCGTTGTTGGAGTTTTCTCCAACAACATCAAGGTCACGCACATCTTATTTTATCCACACGTCTCTGATGCCTTCCACCTTCAAATGGCGTCTCCAGAAAGGTCTGCACCATCGACATCGCCACAGCTTCATTCACAAAACGAGCGGGAATAGCAAGAATATTAGCATCATTATGTTGTCTTGCCAATGAAGCTAATTCGTTATTCCAACATAATGCAGCTCTTATTCCCTGGTGTTTATTGGCCGTCATTGCAGCTCCATTGCCGGAGCCACATAAAATAATCCCTAATCTGGCTTCACCGCTTTCAATCGCATTGGCTACAGGATGAATGTGATCCGGATAATCCGTTGATGCTTCACTGTTCGTTCCGAAATCAAGTACCTCATATCCATTACGATTCAACCACTGAACAATGTCAGCTTTATAAAGGTATCCTGCATGATCAGCACCAACCGCTATTTTTTGTTTTTGAGCGCTTTCCATCTTATTTATTTGTTCGGCTGCATGGCAGGTGTGACATCATATTTACCTACCATATCTTCCATTTCCTTAGCAAAAGCTTCGTCTTTCAAGCTCTTCGATACTTTGAGTATCTCCGATACCGCACTATTGGCCAGACGATAATCCAGATTGAATCCTGCCTTCAGATCATCATCATCAAGTGTATTGAAGAATTCCATTTGCTCCACCATTTCTTTGGCCAGAATACGAATATGAAATTTCGCTTTTTCATATTCACCCGCACGAACGTAGATATTGATATGTGGCATGATACGCGCATCGTATGGAAAGTTCATGGCCGGAAATCCTTCTAAATATTTATCAGTGATATCAACGGCTTCCTGTGTTTTTCCCTTATCCAACATATCTTCAGCAGAACGCCAGATGACCATCTTCTGTGCCTGTATACTTGCAGCATAACTGTTATCCACAAATAACTTCTTCTTATCAAAATTGCCCCATCTCCATTTATTGACGACTCTGTCGTGTACCTTTTCATCATCCACTCTGCCACTCCCATAGATATAAAATTCTTGCTGGCTTTGCGATTTCACCGGGATGATCCGTAAGCCTAGACCTTCCATCTGCATATAGTCCTGCATATCCATTAGCTTGGAATCCTGACAAGTCACAGAAAAATATATAGGTCTGTCATAAATATTGCTCATGATGAGATCCATGATCGCCAGTTCATCTTTTGTGATGTATTGCTTATTGACAGAAATAGGAATTTTCGTCACGACATTTGAATCCGTAGGCATCAGAAGTCCTGAACTAAGCGCACGAGCAGGATCGATAGGGATATACAAATTATTGGAAGGCATGTATGTTTCCAATTTTGTTCCCTGAATAGATTGCGGATTATCCTTTGCTAAAAATGCCAATGCCTGATCTAACGGCATCTCACTTGTCGAGCTTTTACCAGGAAGGAAAAAGATCTGATTTCGTTTACTGCCTCTGTATGCTTCAGGAGGAATAGTCAATTTGATAGGTGCGGAATCATTTATTTTCCGGCGCAATCCATCGATATACCAGTCAACAGCGATCAGACTCAGATTGACAATACGAACATCTCTCCTTATGCCTTCCACTTCCTGTGCATACCATAACGGATATGTATCATTATCACCATAGGTAAACATGATCGCATTAGGATCGAGTGATTCAAGAAAATTACTTGCATAATCTCTCGATGCATAATGGAATCTCCGGCTATGATCATCAAAATTCTGCTGAAGCATGATCGCAGGTCCTGTAAGTCCTAATACAGTGACCAGAATAGGCAACATCACTCCTGAAGTAGAAATTTTTGATTTAATCGCACCATAGATAGATGGAATCGCAAGACCAACCCAAATACAAAACGTAATGAACGAACCCACGAGCACATAGTCTCGTTCACGTGGTTCATTTGGTGGTTCATTAGAATAAACAATGATTCCAAGCCCTGTAAAAAGAAATAAGACAAGCAGTGCTGTGAAATCTCTTTTCTGCCGGCCAAACTGATAGAAAAGTCCAATGAGTCCAAGTATGAGTGGAATGAAAAAATAGCAGTTACGAGCCTGATCTGTTTTCATCGATTCCGGCATATGGCTCATATTAAATAATCTGGCACTATCCAGAAAATTGATCCCCGATATCCAGTGACCATTTCTTGGATTCCATGGTTCAAATCCTTGTTCTCCATTTTCTCGCCCGACAAAATTCCACATAAAATATCTCCAGTACATCCAGCCAACCTGGTAACGTAAAAAGAACTCCATGTTGAAACCCATATCAGCCTTTCGCTTTGGATCACCCATCCACCTGTGATATAATTCAGGCCTGTTGCCATCATTGTGACTGATACGAGGGAAGAGTATTTTGTCTTCGTCACGATATACGTAGGATAATTTCTGATCTACTACTTCGTACTTCTTTCCTACAAGACCATATCTGTCAGACTTCTCTGTTGAAACAGGTTCGGCTTCAAAATTGGGACCTCTCAACAGCGGGCGCTCACCATATTGTTCACGATTCAGATAAGGAATGAGACGAAAGGGATCGCTGGGATTATTCATGTTGATCGGCGGGTTCGCATTCGCCCGGATCACAACCACACCGATAGTTGAAAAACTGATTCCGAGCAAGGTCAATGCGACAAAAAGTCGTTCGAGCAATCCATTGTTTTTCTTCCTGGCCCATCGTATAGAAAAAAAAGCCGCAGCTACTAAAATGATTGTTGTCGGAAATATTCCGGATTGAACCGGGAGGCCAAAACCATTGACCATCATATATTCCATTTGAGCCCACAATTCCGGGAGGCCAACAATAATTACATTTTGAACTATTGGAACCATCAGTGTTCCTAAAAGCATCGCCAGCAGGAGACGGCCGAAATGAAACGATTTATATTTTTTGAAATAATAAAGAAGACCAATAGCAGGGAAAGCCAATAAACTCAATAAATGCACCCCGATAGATAATCCGGCCGAATAAACTGCGAAAATCAACCAACGGTCAGCATCAGAGCTATCCTCCATGCCATACCATTTGACGGCTGCCCACAATGTCATCGTTGTAAACATCGTCGACATCGCATATACTTCTCCTTCTACTGCACTAAACCAAACCGAGGTACAGAATGCAGTCGTCAGTCCGGCTACAAGACCAGCTCCGCATGTCACCAGGGTCTGCTCAAGAGTGAGCGGTTGATCGCGGCCGACCATTGATAAACGCGCAAATATCATGGTAGTCCATGCCACAAACATGGCGGCAAGAGCTGTACAAATGCCAGACATAATATTGACCGAGAACGCTATATATGATGGGTCCTCAAATAACATATGAGCTACCCAGGTAAAAAGCCTACCTATGATGAGAAATAAAGGAGCTCCCGGTGGGTGAACAACCTGTAGCTTATAGGCTCCCAGTACAAATTCTCCGCAGTCCCAAAGACTTCCGGATGATTCGGCGCTGAAAAAATAAACCACCATGGCAATGGCAAACGTGATCCATCCGGTGATGACTGCTAATTTTCTTTCTTTATTCATAGATCTGGATATCAGTACATCAACGAGGATGCAGCGGGGGCTTGTATTATCGAATTGAATATTTTAAGTGCATTGACATATGGACAGGATAAAGGGATGCTTCAGACTGCACATTGGGCAAAAGTAGAAAATTGATCCCGTATACGGCTTGCGATTTGGGGTCTTTAGCCATTTTTAACCTGACAGTCAGGATTAGATAGTCCCACTCATATATATATTTTTGATTATCCGTTATTGAATATATCGCTATCGGATCTGATGAATTTCTCCACGACCTTCTCAATTGCTCTTATAATCTTCTTCCATTGCGCTGCCGCAGCTCAGAAAAGCGATCAGGTAAACCTTGTGCCAAATCCCGGTTTTGAAAAATTCTCCGACGAACCTTCAGGGTGGTATTATTCCGGAAAGGACTTCTCACGTGTCTCTCTTTACTGGACATCTGCTACTGCCGCCTCACCGGATCTCTACGCTCCAAAAGTAGTTGTACCCGAAAGCTGGAAACCAGCAGGCTTTGGTTCCACAAAATCTTATGAAGGAAAATCGCACGCAGGCATCACTGTCTACGGATGTGATAATGGCAAACCGCATTGCAGGGAATATATCGAGGTTCAACTCACCGAACCACTAGTGACCGGTCAGCGATATGCATTCACTTGTATGTTATCCCATCTTCAAAAATCTGTCACTGTCAAAAATATTCAGCTCGCTTTCAGCAAAAACGAAATTGATGAGGGAACTAATGAGCCACTCTTTCTTCAACCATCACTTTCACTCGATCGTTGGATTCCTTCCGATGGGAAATGGTACAGATGGACCGGACAGTTTATAGCCAGTGATGCTTCATCTTTTTTATTGATCGGCAACTTTAATACGGATGCTGATAGCCAGATCAAATTGCCTTCGCGAAGTAATCTTCGTTTCGGTTATTACTATATTGATCTCGTGCGTCTCTTTAAGATACCTCCGATATTAAATACACCTGCATCGGAATCACCATTATCCACATTTATTCCGAAAGCCGGTGAGATCGTGACACTGAGCCGGATTTATTTTGAATATGACAGAACTGATTTTATGCCTCAGGCTTTGATCCAGTTAAAACAATTGTTAGCCTTTATCAAACAACATCCGGGCATGAAGATAGAAGTGATCGGACATACGGATATTGCAGGTACTACCACATACAATCAGGATCTTTCCGAAAGACGTTCTGGTGCTGTGGTCAAATGGCTGATCAACAAAGGAATAAAACAAGACAGATTGAAATCTTCAGGAAAAGGGAGTAGTATCCCTCTGAGTACCAACGAAACTTCGATAGGGAGGAGTCTCAACAGGAGAGTGGAAATAAAAGTGATCAGTTTGTAAAAATTCAGATTGTAGACGTTCGAGTGTCTCTGACCTCGAACCCTGTGTCGTTTCGTTTCGACTCCGCGGTTGAGCTGTAGCACAAGGATGAGAAAAGCGGGTCGAAGCACAACGACCGACAAAGCACTACCAAAAAATGTTTCGGCTTCGCTCAACATGAAAACACGCCTTAAATTCGAATGTCTCTGACGAGAGTCTCTGACCTCGAACCATTGATTATTTCATCGAAAAACATTATTCTTGTCCTGATGGCAAAGTTGAAGTCATACCTGGAAAAAGGACGTCTCGAGGCCGGCTGCGATGAAGCCGGGCGAGGATGTTTTGCCGGGCCTGTGTTTGCTGCTGCCGTGATACTGCCCCATGGATTCCGTTGTCCTGGTCTGAATGATTCTAAAAAAATTTCTGCGGAGCGACGTGAAGAATACAGGATCATCATTGAAAAAAATGCGATCGCATGGGCCGTGGCCAGCATTGATTCAAAAGTGATCGATCGTATCAATATACTTCGCGCTTCTATTCAGGCGATGCACAATGCACTTCGGTCACTCACGGTCCGACCAGAATTTATCATTGTCGATGGCAATCGTTTTTATCCTTTTGAAGATATCAATCATGAATGCATCGTTGAAGGTGATGCTAAATTCAGATCGATCGCAGCAGCTTCTATTTTAGCAAAAACGCATCGTGATGCACACATGCGATCGCTGCATGAATTGTATCCTCAATATGGCTGGAATCAGAATAAAGGATATGGTACTGAAATACACCGTGCAGCAATTGTTGCCCATGGCATCACACCTGAGCATCGCGTCAGTTTCAAATTCAATGAGAATCCTGTGCAGTTGGATTTATTTGAAGAAACCATATTCCTGCAGGAAGAAATATCCTGATCCACGGGTTGAAACCCGTGGCAATTCAACGCTCCACGGGTTGAAACCCGTGGCAATTCAACGCTATTCGAAGTTTAACAACTTCGAATCCATATCACCAATAAATGTCCTTTTCGAAAATCACCGTCAAACAGCTTGTAGCTACTAGAGAAAATCACTGATCCGTCATTCACAATTGCTTAAGGTAAATCAAAAGTCCCCTTTAGGGGATTTAGGGGCAAAACGAAGCATAGGGGATTTAGGGGCAAAACGAGGGCTCATATTCCCACGACACTCACCGTCCCAATTAAGTGGTCGGAAGGCGTATTTTTTCCACCCTTGGGTTCAATGGTGATCGCATACACTGCCGTTCCTTCTACATAGGCTACTTCAATAAGTCCGCTTTCAGGCGAATCAAAAACATTGAGTGGTGCCGGTGCCTGGTTGGGCTTGATCGACCACAATTCATATTGTTGATTTGAGGCTATAGCCGGAAGATTTCTGACCTGGATAAAATTCCGTTTCGTTATCTTATTCGTATGCAGATAGAGATCTGTTGACGCGAATCCGGGTGTGGCCGTAAATGGCAATATCTTATCGTTTGGCGCGGTAAGTTGGCGTAGAAAATTCAGCTCATTCGTCAGCTTACTCGTTTTCGAATCACATGTATCTCTTAATGTTACAATCTCCTTCGCCAGAAGCTTGTTTTCATTTTCTTTTTGAAAATAAAAATAACCAAACAACAAAAGTCCTAAACCGAATAGTGCAGCCACAACAGGCCAGATATTAAATGATTGCAGATTTGCACCGGAGGTTCCATTTATGTCATTTCGTATGGAATCGAGGATTTTCTCTTTGACACCGGCTGGACTTTTTAGTGCCGCACTCCCCGCGTAAACTTCAAGACTTCTTTCAATCTCCCTGATCTCATGGCGCAGCTCGGGATACGTATTCAGATAGCCTTCCACTTCCGCCTTTTCGGCGGGTGAAAGCTGATCCATCACGTACAGCTCCAATAAACCCGATGCCTTGATTTCTTCTATATCCACTTTATAAACAACAATAAACTTCTAAGTCCCGGTCCATCCAGGAAATATTTTTTCTCATTTTTCAGTTCTTCCCGAAGAATGCTTATCGCTTTGCGTAATCTGGTCTTGACTGTCCCCAACGGTATATTCAACTCATCTGAAATCTCCTGCTGCGTATAACCTTTCAGATAGGCATATTCCAGTACGATGCGATTATTCTCATCCAGATTGGCCAGTAGTCTTTTTGCATCGATACTATCTCCATCAGGAGTGCTTGATCCTGGTCTATATACGATCTCATCGACCGAAACAGTTTTCTGTTTGGCCTGAAAAGTTTTAAGACGCTTTTGATCAAGTGCTGTATTTCTGGCAATTACACTCATCCAGGTAAATAATGAAGCTTTTGCGGCGTCATATCCCTCAATGTTTTGCCAGATCTTTAGAAATGATTTCTGAAGGGCATCCTCAGCAAGTTGTGCATCCCCCAATATCCGGTTAATGATCCCAAACAGACTGTCAGAATAATGATCATAAAGAAGAGACATTCCCTTTTCTCTCCTTTCCTTAATTAGTAATATGATGTCCTCCTGGTAGATATTCTGTTCTTTTTGCGCGGTGAACTTAAGGATAAAATAGCAGAGAGCATAGGGCATCTTCGTTCCTTTACCCCGTATCCATTTCCTGATTCATCTCCTCCCACTTGATATCCTGCCGGGTAGCTTTTTCATATTCCTTTTGAAGTGTATACCCAAAAGTGGAGGTCCATTTCTTAGCGAATGGTTTATCATCAATTGATTGAACACCGCTAACCTCTGCAGCAGTACCTACCATAAAAGCTCCATCAGCTTCAAACAATTCTTTTGGCAAAAATCGCTTTTGCTTAACAGGTATTCCCAGTCTCCGGCATATCTGGAGAATTGAATCCCTTGTGATCCCCGGCAAGATGTGTCCCGGTGGTGAGGTATAAAGCACACCGTCTTTCTCCATAAAAAAATTAGCCCCACTACATTCAGCTACATACCCATCGACATCAAGTTGTAATGCATCATCATAACCTTTCGCACGAGCATCCGTTGCTGCAAGAATCGAATTGACATAATGCCCTGATACTTTAGCTTCAATTTTACAGGAACGCGGATGAGGCCTGCAATAACTGGAAATGTAAAGACGCGTCAGTTTTTCGCCATGCAATTTTCGCCATGGCCAGGCACATATTCCGATATGAGCAGCTTCAGAATAGGAAAGTGACATCATCGGATCGCTGTATACAAATGGTCTGATGTAGGCTTCTACCATATTATTCCGCCTCATCAGGTCGTATGTGATTTGTTTTAATTCCAACACCGTCTTGTGAAATGATAAACCAATAGCATTTGAAGAATAAATCAAACGCTTAAAATGTTCCTCACTTCGAAACATACGAGGTTGCCCATCGATAGCATATGATCTTATTCCCTCAAAAACACCTGTACCGTAATGTAAGACCTGGCTGTAAACACTGATATGACCATCACTGGCCTTTACCCATTTTCCATCCTGGTAGATGATGGTGTGATCGTCAAAATACATGGGCGAAGAATTTTATCTTTTGTAAAATCTAGTCTCGCCTAAGTTAGTATTTTCTTCTTCCATGTCAAATGTATTGAGTAATGCTTTAGCCTTTTGAGGATATTGCACTCACTTCTCAGTAGCTGTTAACAAGGAGGGGGTTTTTCTTTTCTCTAGTCTGGGCGGTTGCAAAACGCCCCGACAAGAGAAAAGAAATTTCTAATCCTCTTACTGTCTTACTCTCTCACTTCTCTCACTTCTCTCACTTAACATGCTCCAGATACCAGCCCCACACTTCATGGCCCACTTTCCTTCCCAATTTCAACCCTTCGATATTATCTACCTGAATGTGATACCCACCAAGAACTCTGGAAATACCTGCAAGCTCAGCCGTCTCCGTAAAAGTTGGAAACTTCAACGTTATAGAATCACTCTGGATGTGTTCTCCCGTTAGTATTCCGGGCATGCGTTTGACTTCTTCTCCAAAATGATCATCACCCGTAAATAATTTCAATACCTCCGAGCATCCTCCGCTGACCGTACTATGACCCGATACATATGCAGGAAATGGCGGACAAATAAATGTCTCCGGAGAGTATGGTCTCCAATCCTGACCTTTCATCGCAATAATACCTTTGTCAGGTCCTCCCCATCCTTTGATCATTTTATCCTTGAAATAGTAATGCACCAGGGCATAGGGCCTTGCATTGTCATATGTCATTTTGGTGTCCCAGCAAGCAATAAAACAATCCATCGCCGTGACTTCCGTCAGGAAATACAATTTTACATCCTGATCAAGTGTATGATTATCACGCACAGACACATTTTGTGCAAACCTCAACCAGTGACCAGCTTGCTGAACTGATGACGGCCCATCACGCATGAACTCTACTAATGCCTTTTGCTCATTTGTAAGATTTGCCTGCATCTCAACAACGTCCTTTACTTCAGTTGCCATTTGTTCCGATCCTACAGTCGGAGGTGGTGGTGATCTAAATTGATCAGCTGATTTTAAAGCCACAGGTTTGACTTTTAGCCAGAAAGGTGTCAGGCAGCTTGGGCAGACTTTTCCTCCCTGACCATCAGCAAAATATTTAGGCTGCCACCTGTTGATTTCTATGTTCTTATCCGGGTCATTGACCGGTTTATACTTCGTGTAATCATTGAATGGGGTCCCATCCGATCCTTGCTCATCTCCATATTGATTTGAGCCGTCATTCCTTCTTGCCAGGATGACAGCCTTTGCCGCCAGATTACCAATACCTTCAGGAGTAGCCGGATCGAGAGAATGATTGTCAGGATCAAGCCCAAGTTCAGACATAAATTTCCGGAAGATCAGGGTATCACTATAATAATATTCATTGAGCGCCCTAAATGCAGCGTAACTGATAGCGATTTCTTTATTCCTCGTCGTTTGTTCAGTGGATGGTCTTCTGTCGACATTATCAAGGTATACCGGGATGGCATGGTCATCATATCTTGACCAGGCATCGAAAATAGTCACGAACACAAGCCCTAGATATCTTGATGTGATGGTTGGCCGGGGTTTAAATCGCTCAGTATCATTGCCGGTGGCTTTTAATGCCAGTTCTGCCCATCTGTAGGCGTAATTATTTTTGCCTGATAACTCTGCCTCTGATGAAGGTTTCCCCGCCAAAAGGCTGGATTTATGGTCTGGCGAACAACAGATAAAAAAAACAGATCCGGTGAGTAAAAGAAGAATAACCTTTTTAGCGCCTGGCATTGGGTGACATGCTTTAGTAAGAAGTTTAAACCGGGATCCTGAAACCGAATCCCTCTTAAAATGATATCTGTATAAAAGTATAAAAAAACCGGGATGTGGGTCGTCGGTCAATATTCCCGTTAGGTTCTTAAACTCAATCTTTACAGCCTTTTACGGCCTCTGATCACCTTGATTTATCCGTATTTATGGTCGGGGAAGTTGGAAACTTATTTTTCTGTAATTTTCACCGCTTTTTTGAAGACGTTTATGACCCAATACACACGATATTGAAACCTACAGATCTTTCAGATCCCGAATACTTCCACAAAGTTGTTGATTGTCAATATGCCTGCCCGGCCCATACCCCCGTGCCGGAATATATCAGGATGATCGCCCTTGGAAGATATGATGACGCCTACATGATCAATTGGGAATCAAATGTATTCCCTGGCGTTCTGGGCCGTACCTGTGACCGTCCGTGCGAACCTGCTTGCCGGAGGGGCCGAATTGAAGAAAAACCTGTCGCCATCTGCCGCCTCAAAAGGGTGGCTGCTGATCACAAGGGTGATGTTCGTGACCGGATGCTTCAGGGTCCTTTTACACCTAATGGCAAAAAGATAGCACTTATCGGAGGTGGACCTGCTTCCCTTACAGTGGCCCGTGATCTGGCTCCACTTGGATATGAGATCCATCTATATGATGAGCAGATTTCCGGTGGTGGCTTTATGCGCAGCCAGATTCCTTCTTTCAGATTGCCTGAAGAGGTGCTGAATGAAGAAGTTAATTACATATTGAATATGGGTGTCCATACTCATTTCAATTCCTACGTTTCAAGCCTGAAAGAGATTCTTGACAAAGACTATGATGCCGTTTTTATTGGTACCGGCGCTCCAAGAGGTAAAGATTTACCCAAACTTGAGGGAAGATGGGATGCAAAAGATAAAGTCCATATCGGCATCAACTGGCTGGCAAGTGTAGCTTTTGGTCATATTGAAAAAATAGGTCGTAAAGTGATTGTCGTGGGTGGTGGTAATACAGCTATGGATTGTTGCCGTACAGCAAGAAGATTGGGCGGCACAGAAGTAAAAGTGATCGTCAGAAGCCCGTTTGAAGAAATGAAAGCTTCTGCCTGGGAGATCGAAGACGCGCAGCATGAAGATATTCCGATCATGCCTCTGCACAGCCCTAAATCTTTTGTTGCTGAAAACGGTCAGCTTAAAGGAATGATGTTTGAAAAAGTGAAGGCTGTCTATAATGAGAAAGGAAAAAGAAGTTTAGTTCCAACAGGAGAACCTGATGTTTTCATCGAAGCCGATGATGTGCTGATGGCGATAGGACAGGATAATGCCTTCCCATGGATAGAACGAAATATCGGAATTGAATTTGGTGAATGGGAAATGCCTGTTGTCAATAAGACAACATTCCAATCCTCGTTACCAAAAGTATTTTTTGGTGGAGATGCTGCATTCGGCCCTGAAAACGTCATTACAGCAGTCGCACATGGTCACTCAGCTGCTGTTTCGATTGATCTGTTTTGTCAGAATGCTGATGTCAACGTGCGACCTGATCCAATGACTAATCTGTATAGTCTGAAAATGGGCATACATGAATGGAGCTATGATAATTACGTAGTAGATGATCATCGCTATAAGGTGCCTCACGCCAGTAAAGATCTTACACTTCAAAACAGAAAAATTGAAGTTGAATTAGGCTTTGATGAACTGACGGGATTTAAAGAAGCAGAACGCTGCCTCAATTGTGATGTTCAGACTGTTTTTGAAAAGAGCCGTTGTATCGAATGTGATGCCTGTGTGGATATATGTCCTACAGGATGTATCACATTTACAACTAATGATGATGAAGATGTGTTACGTCAACATCTGACCATGCCGGCTACGAATAAATCACAGGATTTATATGTTTCTGATCTGCTGCCTACAATGCGTATTATGGTCAAGGATGAGGATGTGTGTTTGCACTGCGGTTTATGTGCAGAGCGTTGTCCTACATCAGCATGGGATATGCAGAAATTTTTATACAATACCACAAAAGCTTCGCATGTATGTCATCTAGAGGTGGTGTAAATGATTTCGTCGTTCGGTTTGCGAACGTAAATGGGACAGGATCTGCAAGTGCTAATACCATGTTTGCCAAATCCATTTTCAGAATGGGTGTGCCTGTTTCTGCCAAGAATATTTTTCCTTCCAATATCCAGGGATTACCGACCTGGTATGAAGTCAGGGTCAATGGATCAGGATTTGTCGGCAGGCGTGAAGGCATCAATCTCATGGTGAGTACTAATCCTCAGAGCATCGACCAGGATATGAAATCGATGATACCGGGAGGATATTTTATGTACGACAGTACCTGGCCGCTTGCGAAAGAAAAAAGAAGAGAAGATCTGCAGTATCTCGAGATACCTTTGATGGAATTGAGTAATGCTCATTTTTCCGACCCCCGATTCAGACAGCTTTTCAAAAACATAATTTACGTAGGTGCATTAACCGCGCTACTGAATATTGATAAGAATGTATTGATCGGATTACTCAATGATCAATTCCCCGGAAAAGAAAAAGTCGTCGCCAATAATGTCAAAGCACTTGACCTTGGAATTGATTATGCTAAAACGCATTGGAAATGTCCATTGAGTTTTCATGTCTCTCCGCTTGAATTGACAAAGGGGAAAATCATGATGGATGGTAATACCGCTTGTGGAATTGGTGCTGTCTACGGTGGTGCTACCGTGATGGCCTGGTACCCGATCACTCCCTCTACTTCAGTTGCCGACGCATTCGAACATTATGCTAAAGAGCTAAGAGTAGATGAGACAACGGGAAAAAATAAATATGCTATAATTCAGGCTGAAGATGAGCTTGCGGCTATCGGTGTTGTCATCGGTGCAAACTGGAATGGCGCACGTGCATTTACAGCTACAAGTGGCCCTGGTGTTTCACTGATGAATGAATTCCTCGGCCTTGCCTATTTCGCTGAGATTCCAACAGTGCTGATTGATGTTCAGCGTGCCGGACCTTCGACGGGAATGCCTACAAGAACACAGCAAGCGGATATCATTTCAGCATTTTATGCATCTCATGGTGACACAAAACATGTTTTAGTATTTCCATCTACCCCGGCTGAATGTTTTGAAATGACCGCGATGGCATTTGATCTCGCCGAACGCCTTCAGACACCCATCATGGTGATGACAGATCTTGATCTCGGCATGAATGATCATATCAGCGATCCACTCTCCTGGGATCCCAAGAAAAAATATGATCGCGGAAAAGTTCTTTCATCAGATGAACTGAATAATATAGATAAGTTTGGACGATATCTTGATACCGATAAGGATGGCATTACATACCGCACATTACCCGGGACACATCCAACGAAAGGTTCATTCTTTACACGGGGAACATCCCGGGATGAATACGCCGGATACTCTGAAGACGGAGCCGTATATAAGCGCAACATGGACAGGCTTCTGATCAAATGGAATACCGCAAAAACACTTGTCCCTGCACCGGAATTTTATCCTGATACAAATGCTGCTGAAATTGGGGCTTTGTTTTTTGGAACCACTACGGATTCTGCACTGGAGGCTCTTGACGCTTTACGAAAACAAGATATTGCCATTGATGGCATGCGATTAAAAGCTTGTCCATTCCCTCAAACCGTCATTGATTTTATTCTTGACCATGAGAAAGTTTTTGTGATCGAACAAAATCGTGATGGCCAGATGCGCACGATCCTGATCAACGAACTGGAAGTTGATCCACGCCGTTTGCTTTCTGTTCTTAATTATGACGGCATGCCGATCACAGCGGATCAAATCATCCGCCAGATTAATAACCACATCCCACAACCTCAATCAGCTTCTGTTCCATTCATATGAGCTACAAGAGACCAAATTTCCGCCATCCATCTTCTGCCACCAATTCATTAGGATTCCATCAGAAGGATTATGAAGGTGCTTTGTCCACATTGTGCGCAGGTTGCGGACATGATTCAATCAGTGCAGCTATCATACAGGCTTGTTTTGAATTAGCTATTCCTCCACATCGCATTGCTAAGATTTCGGGGATAGGCTGTTCATCAAAAACACCAACCTATTTCATGGCAAATAGTCATGGATTTAATTCAGTGCATGGCCGTATGCCTTCTGTAGCGACAGGTGCTGTTCTTGCTAATCGTGATCTGACTTATATAGGAGTGAGTGGTGATGGTGATACGGCTTCCATCGGCATGGGACAATTTGCTCATGTCGTACGACGCAATCTTAATATGCTCTACATCGTGATGAATAATGGATGTTATGGACTTACGAAAGGCCAGGATTCTGCTACGGCAGATCCGGGTTCGATGGGTAAGGCTGGAGTACCTACGATGTTCAGTTCGATTGATCTTGCAGGACTCGCTTTGGAATTGGGTGCGGGTTTTGTCGCGCGTAGTTTTTCAGGTGACAAGCATCAACTTATTCCCTTGATTAAAGCTGGGATAAGCCACGAAGGTTTTGCCTTGATTGATGTGCTTCTCGCCCTGTGTGACATTCAATAACACGACCACTTCTACAAAATCATATACTTATGTGCGTGATCACATGGAGTCAACATCGATAGCTGATTTTGTGCCGGTAAAAAGTGAGATCACTGCATCTGTCGCTCCAGGTGAACATAAGGTGATCGAAATGCATGACGGTTCTGAACTTGTCCTTAGTGCTCTTGAATCCGGCTGGGATCCTACGAACAGATTGTCCGCTATCCATGCTGTACGTGAAGCGAATGAAAAAGGAGAAGTGTTGACGGGTCTGCTCTTCATTGATGAAAATCAAAAGGAAGTGCATAAGATATTGAATACGGTGGCAAGACCTTTGAATATTCTTACTCAGGATGAATTGATGCCTGGGGTGGAGGTGTTGGAGGGGATTAATGCGGAGTATAGGTAGATTTTTCTTTTAATCTTAATTTTAGATTAAAATAATTAATATCACATTTTATTAACTAATTAAAGAATAGAAATTACTTTATTATTGTCGATCCTTCTATTTTCAAAGTACCATTATTTTCAACTAAAATATGTGATAGGGTTATCTGTTTTTTGTTAATCATTACATTATTTAATGTAAGGTAGCCATTATTAAGTATCGCCAACCCATTCGCATTACCACATGAAATAATGGTTATATTTTGAAATAATAAATCGGATGATTGATTAATAAATGTATAATCACTCCCAATACAATCAATGTTTATTATATCTGGATAATTGGAAATAATTTTTTGGTTTGTATTAATTATTAAAGGTCCCGAAGAAATTAGAATTGTATCACTTACAAGAGTGTTATGAAACTTAATAGTATCGTTTACAGCTGCGCATTGAGATTCGTATCTTAACGAACCAGGCAGCGAATCATAATTGGTCATTACCAAATTCTTATTCCTCCAAAATGCTATGTTATTTCCAAAAGGTCCTCCCTGATTTATAGTAAAGCCACCTCCAACGTACATGTCTCCACCAATAAAATTGATTGTCGCCCCATAGCCATTAAATATATCAATTTGTGAGTTTGAAACGGTGGGATTCCACTGTGAACCGTTCCAGTACGCATTTTTTTTTGCATTATTATTACCTCCAATACTTGAGAAATTTCCAGTTACATATAGATATCCTCGAAAATCAACCATGCCATAAATCACTCCATTTCCAGCGGCTATACCTGTTCCGATATTGATCCAATTATTTCCATCCCATTTAGCAATTCTGTCAGCATTAATGTTGCCTCCTGCATCTGTAAAATTTCCGGACACATAAAGCTCTCCGTTGACGATTGTTAAATCAGTTACGGTGTTGTTCAAACCTTGTCCCAGAGGGCTCCAAATAATTCCATTCCATTTTGCAATATTAGCAGTATTTCCTACACCTCCGGCATTACTAAATGTTCCTCCGACATATATGTCTCCATTTAATTCCTCAATATCTTCAACTATTCCACTAATTCCACTACCCAGAGGAAGCCAACTGCTGCCGTTCCACTTAGCAATATTGTCTAGATTAGGGTTACCATAGATATCTTCGAAGCCTCCTCCGGCATAAATATTTCCATTAAAGTATTTTACAGCTACAACTATTCCGTCAATTCCTTGATCAAGTGCTACCCAATTGGTACCATTCCAAATTGCAACACAATTTGCGCCACTGATGCCCCCTGCATTAAAAAATAAACCTGAGGCAATAAAATTCGAAGGTTCATAAAAATCAATTCCATAAATAATTCCGCCTTGATATCCTGTTCCGATAAAATTCCAATTACTTCCATTCCAAATTGAAATACCGCAATCACTTTGTTTACTACAACCAACAATTAATGTATTATTGTGAATTACTTTACAATTTTCGATAGAATTTATATCAATTGAATTAATGCCGTTCCAATTTACTAAACACGATTCAAAACAAGATGGACAACTTGGACCACCACAATCAATTGCAACTTCCTGGCCATTTAAAATACCGTCTTGACAAGAGAAGAAAGGTTGGACCTGACTAATTTTAATATTGTCTGTTAAAAATTCAACTACCAATATTAGCAATCTAATTCCGATTAAATTCATGTTTGAACTTTTTACATAATATATTTTGATTTGATTACTTCCTAATAGTCAACTACTTTCGTTTCACCGACCATGGCAGTTATTTTTTTAGGTTTTTTCTTCTTTACCTGAAGTGAAGACTTTCCCAATTTCGGACATTGTTTAAGTAGCCATTTTCAAAAATGTTATTGATTGTGTGAAAACGGTTAAAATAAATATGCCCATGATAATAATAGACAGGAATAATTTTAGTCTCCTCATAAGATTATAGTGGTTTAAGGTTTTTAATTATGTTTTTATTGCTTTTCGAATTGCTCTACCACGATCAGTCTGAATTGAAATAAAATAAACGCCTGCCGGAAGGTTTGATAAATCAAAATGAGCTGTTAAAGCATGATCAATAAAATTTTGGTAGTTCAAAGTACTGCCTATCATATTCGATATTGAGATATGAATGGATTCAACTTTATCAATTGATAAAGTCACATTGAGTATATCCTTTGTTGGATTGGGATATAATGAAACTTCATTTAAAAATTCGTTGGAGTATGTTGAATTCGCATCCTCCGGTCTTTCGTTTATATCATACAGTGGCAAATAGTTATGGGGCATTCCGACTAAAGGATGAATAAGGGTATCTCCAATGGTGATAGGTGTTGAATTGTCTTCGAAGGGGATATGTCCAACTCTGAAGGGTCCGAAGTCAATAGTGCACCCAATTGAATCTGTGACTTGACAAGAATAGAGACCAGGTAATAGATTTATCAGTTTCAAACCTTTTGATCCATTCGTCCAAATAACCGTAATATTTCCATTACCCCCTGATAAGAATAATTCAATACTTCCTAATACACTTCCTTTATTCCGCTTGATGATAACTTTATCCAATACGATAGAAGGGTTGCAATTAATCTCACCCTTACATTCGCACTCTGAAGTAATAATGTCATTGATTGTATTTGGACTGTCATCATCACATGGTGCTCCGATCTGGTCTTCTCCATTGCAGAAGCGTTCGAAATCACCTCCCCAAGGGAGGCCAGGGTTACTTGACAATGAATGCGATTCAACATCACAGTGAATAAAGAGTGAATCAGGTATACACCCAGTGAGTAAATTATTTTGTAATTGAAAAAATCTACTTAAGTTATTAACATTTGATAATTCAATAGGTATTCTCCCTTGTAACCGATTTTGGCTTAGTCGAAGCCAGGTTAGGTTTGTAAGATTACCTATCTCTTTTGGTATTTCTCCTGACAATTGATTAACATTTAGTTCCAATCTGTTAAGCTCTTTTAAATTTCCAATTTCATTGGGTATTTCACCAGTTAAATTATTACCCTGTAGCTGAAGCCACTTTAGGGTTTTCATTTTCCAATTAAATGGGGAATATTACCAGGAGGTAGTTCCCCACTAAGCATAATTCTTCAAGTACTATCAAATCCACCAATATTACTTGGTATTTCCCCACTAAGTAAATTGTTAATTAATTGAATGTCTATAAGATTCGTAAGTACTCCAATTTCATTTGGAATATTCCCTGAGAGCTGATTAGAGTTCAAATATAAATATCGCAAATTGGTCAAACTGCCAATCCAATTTGGAATATTACCTCCAAGTGGGTTGCCAGCCAAACTTAGAGTTCTCAAGTTTGAAAGATTTTGAAATGTTTGAGGAATACCTCCATTGAGTTGATTAACATTTAAATATAAATTAGTAAATGTTAGAATATTTCCAATTTCGATGGAATTAATCCACTAAATTTATTTTGTTGAAAATTAAACTACTCAAATTAATTAAGTTTCCAATTTCTAAGGGTATAGTACCAGTTAATTCATTTTGACCGAGATTTAAATATTGTAAGCCTAATAATTATTACAAAATTCATAAGGGAATATTCCAACCAATAGATTATCAGTCATATTTATATTCTTCAAGGATAATAGATTTCCTATTTCAGCAGGTAGTTTACCTTTTATATTTTGTCGTGACAACCTAAGTTTATCAACACATCCATTTAAATTTAATTCAACACCAAACCAAAAATCTAGCGGTTCTAAAAGGTTCCATGTGCTATCCCAGTTTAGTCCTTCAGTATTTTGATACAACGCTACCAATGCCAACGAATCCCTCTCCCTACAAGTACTCACCAGTCTTATTGTCACCGGCCTGCTGTAAAGTGTAAGCTCTGGCACATGAGGATTTGTCACTTCACATGTGTAAACCCCTTCGTCCAATGATTGAAGTGAAGTTAGTTTAAGAAAGTTCTGTCCATTGATCACTCCCAGAGGAGCGCCATCTTTATACCATGTATATACGTTGGTTGTAACTGTATCATCGATGCCAAAGAAGATTTTGTAGTCATCACCGTAAGTAAGGGTGGCAGTGTAGGAGGTCCCGATTGAATCTTGGGGGGTGTATCCAAACTCTATGCCCAATGATTGAATTGTATCAAAACTATTTATTAAATCTTCAAAACTAAACTGGTTATTGATTAAATATAGATATTCCAATTTGGGAAGCTCTATCAAAGTAGGAGGTATCTCACCTGATAACTTATTTTCATTGAGAAAAAGTCCAACTAAATTAGTTAGCTTGTCAAATTCACATGGAATATTTCCTTCCAATTGATTATTTGATATTGAAAGTCTGTCCAAATTTTGGAGTTGTCCGAGTTCGGGTGGTATATTTTCATTTAACATATTATAAGTTAACAAGAGTTCAATAAGATTATCAAGATGACCCAGTTCCTTTGGTATTTTTCCTCCCAATTGATTATCGGTTAATATTAATTGCTTTAAATTCGAAAGCTGACCTATTTCTTTGGGTATCTCCCCAATTAGTTGATTAAACTGCAAATTAAGGTGCTCTAAATTTATAAGTCCACCGAGTTCCATGGGAATCTTTCCACTTAATTTATTATTTTGTAAAGCTAGTCTGGTTAGATTATCGAGTTGTCCAAGTTCAGCTGGTATCTCTCCATTCAATTGGTTCGTAGATAAATTTAGTTTCCTTAAGTTACTAAGTTGTCCAAGTTCAACTGGTATCTTTCCCGTTAAAATCCATTTCCAGGAATTGTACCACCAAGGTGAAGTAAACCAAATTACTAAGCTGACCAATCTCCTTGGGTATTTCTCCATGAATTTGATTAGAGTACAATCGAAGCATTGTTAATTGAGTGAAATGTCCAATTTCTTCAGGTAAAAACCCATTCAGTCCATTGCCACCTAGTATAATACTATCCACACATCCATTCTCATTCAAGATAACGCCATACCAGGTATTGATGGGTTGATCAAGATCCCATGCATTTGTCCAATTTGGCCCATCAAACTATTATAAAGTGCCACAAGTGTTAGAGAATCTCGAACCCGATCACATGTAGAGATCAGAAAATTGTTTTCTCTGTTTTGGTGTGACTGAAATCCAAAATTGGAATTCTTAGATTCTGCATAGATTGCAGGAAGGATACCTAGACCCATCAGTATTAAAAAATTAAAAAGTGCGAGTCGAAACATTGTAAACAAATTAAATTTTAAACTTAAGCATCTAAATTTATTGAAGTAAATACGTCAATAACCTTGTAAAGCACAAACGACCTTTATTCTGTCACAAAACTTAGATTTTTGCTCACGAAATGGATAGTGTATTGGGAATAGGGACTAAAAACGAGACTGGTGTTTAAAGCAATCAAGCTACATCATAGGAATGAGTTTCCTTCACCTAATTCGGTTGTATTTCCTGACCTGAATATCTCTTTTACATTTTAACGGAACTCTGTTTCTTGAGAATACTAATTTCCACTTGTAATTCCTGGATAGACTTGACTAAAGAAGCAATAAGTTCCATATATTTTACTGTATAAAGATCATTTGGATTTTCTGGCACATCAACAATAGAATTAGGATAATTTAATTTAGAAAGCGTTGTATAAAGTTCCTGTGCGATGAATCCTGCATAATATTGATTTGAATTAGAAGTATCAGCTTTTGATTCTTTATCATTCATAAACTCTCCAAGTAGTACACGATCCAACTGATAAGTTACTGGTCTTAATTTCATGATTAAGTCAAGCCCGGGGACATTTTCACTGACATTTTTCTTTATACGTCCATCAGAAACAATTGACCATCCTACAGCTCCTCCGATAGAGGTGACATTTCCATTCCCGATTCTGATCTGATTACTCGCATTCAATTGAACACCCTGGCCTAATGCCGTACTATTTTCTATAAGTCCTCCTGAATTATTATTAGTATGCCATCCGATAAAAGTACAATTGTGATCATCCGTTCCCAGATTACCCGCCAGATCTCCTAAGGCTACATTACCGTACCCGGTTAAGTTGGCATAGAGCGATTGTGCCCCGATTCCAATATTTTCATAGCCGCTGCTGGAATTGTATAATGCCCGATTGCCTAATCCAATATTTCCATAACCATCTAAATTTGCTTGCAAGGACTTAATTCCAATGGCAATATTTCCTGCACTATATTGATTCGTTTTCAAAGCTTCCCAACCGAGCGCTATATTTTCTGTACCAACCGTATTACTTGTTAAGGCTCTATGACCAATAGCCAGATTGCTACCTCCTCCTGTATTCGATTTTAATGCCTCCGGTCCTAAAGAAATGTTCCGAGTACCGGTATTTACAGTAACACCAAATTCGTCAGAAATAAAAATATTATCATTATTATTAACGAATTCCATAATGGAATTTCCTGCGCTGTTTTTTAATTTCGATCATACTTTGGCCTATAGTCGTTAATTGCATAAAAGAAAATAGTACAAGCAGGGAATAAATATATTTTCTCATAATATTTATTATTTAATTACTGATTGCTTAATTTTCACTTGTGAATAAAACAATGAAAACCAAAAAAAGCATGCAAAAAATTTATTTCGATCTCTTGCATGCTTTGAATATCTCTTATCTCAATTTTATTCACCCTGACGATTTTAGTTTATTTGAATTTGCTTATAGGAAACATTATTTGCTTCATTTGCTTCATCAACCTGACCATCTGAGTCAGCTCTAAGAATGATATACCAAGTACCAGTCGGTAAATTATAAGGAATGGCAAAAGACTCACTTTCTGCACTTGTGCTACCCTGAGACAATCCGGAAACCGGATCAGAATCCATATAAATATCATTACTGCTATATGAGTTGTTCGTAGACAAATAATATTTCAACATGCTAGCAACTGCATAAGCATTACCAGAATTTTTTACCGTACAACTTACAGTTATAGTAGCTCCGCGATTGGCAGAGGATGGAGCATTTGGATTGATTACAATAAGGTCTGGTTTGGCAACTATGCTAAGTGATATTGCACTC
>JADKGY010000007.1 GCA_016722045.1 Candidatus Opimibacter skivensis
CGATTTCCAGGAAACGATGCCATGAGATACCGCGGTATTTTCCGCGACATACTTGCCGAGAAAGACAGCGGCCGTATCACTTATAAATTTTCCGATGATAAATGGAGGAATCGGGAAGAGCGGACCCAGTTTCGCCATTCCCCGGCAATAAATCTCTGGGAGTTGTAGGCAACGTGGCGGTAAGTGCATAGCAAAATAAAAAGCTGGCCTTCCGGCCTTTTTTGTTTCATTTTTTTCCCGAGATACTGGACACATCTTCATTTTTGATCTTGTAAAAATCTTTCCGGAAACTTTGGGTATATAAAGTGTCAGAATATATCGGCCGATAATCGAACCTCCTACGCCGATAACGATCGCTTTTTAAATGTTAAGATCAAACGTGATTTGTAAAAATGATCGCCGTGAAAGCAGGCGAAAGCAGGGAAGAGGAGACAATATCAAACAGGGATTGTACAAAGGAATACTAAGAGATATTGCCACCACATATTATAAAGATAACCCAGAATGATCAACAGGAACTGGAGTCCTTTGTAAAGTGGCAGACCTCAGAGTTTGTGTTGATCCAGACCTAAAATTTTGGAATAAAATATTACACAAAAACTGAGAGATTAATTTTGAGATGTCAAATCTCCCATCTCACATCTCACATCACTTCCCACCACCTTCAGCTCTATTCTATTGTTATTCGCTTCCTCAGAAGTTGAGCTGCTATCGATCAGATACTTAGCTCCGTATCCTTTAGCTAACAGAGCTGGAGGCATCAATACCCATAGCTACGAATTGCATTTTTCACGGCCCTGTGCGCTGATCAGAAAGTTTCATATTTGCACTTTCATGCCTCACTTTCTGTTGTAACAGCAGCAAACCTGAAAGTTGAGCTGAGGATTTTCCTTCATGACTTTAACTTATTGCATTCATCACCCATGGCACTGGTTTGATGTTGGAAATTATTATCATCAAATGTAATTCCACCGATTGTCAGGGAATTTCCATCAGCCAGGATTTTATCAGCCATGTTGTTCCCACCACCTGTTGCGATTTTGACATTCGTGAAGGCGAGAGGTGTTTCGGGAACAGTTAATCCACCAAATAAAATTTTCTTCAGTTTGGAAGCCGCATTTGGGTATGGTCAGGACGAGATACTGGTCGATGTAACATTTAATTTGTCCATTCAGATAGACCAGGAAGTAGCATGATGCCATTTGTTGTAAATTTATCCAGCAGCCTCAGGATATTTTCCGGAAGTTGATTTGTAAAATAACCGGTCTGGATATGCGGGCCCCAAAGAATTAATCTTTCTGAGCCATCTTTATTAGGAAGAAATACTGCAGGTGTATATGCACCATCCCTGATATCAAAATCAAATTCGATCGTGAATGAATCGGTGAGAATGAATTCGTTTTTTATCAACGGAATTGCTTTCGCATAATTTCCATCAGTGAGCTGAAACGCAGGCACATTGTCAATCATCTGCACAGCACCTTTCCCGGATTTCAAACTCCACTCTGCAGGGAAATCACCTTGTTGAGTTTTCTGAAAATCATCTTCAAAAATTATTTTTTCTCCCGGAATGAAATCGTAATTGACGTAACCGTTTAAATTAGGCAGTTGTGCGAAGCCGGGAGTAAATTTGAAAATAAGAATGAAAAAAAGAAGATGGGAACGTTTCATAGATGCTACACGACCTGGAGTACAGCAAAGATAAGAAGGCATTTGAGGTACATTAACCTGTTATGATATGGATAACAAAAGATATCCGCGTTTGAGGAAGTGAATAAGATGGGAAAATGAATTATTGAGTCAAAATATTTTTTGTCAAACTGATATTTTCTCCTGAGATGTAAAGTATATATGATCCACTGATCATCGCACTCATATCTAACAAAAAGGAAATGCTACCCGCAGGTAATTTCATTTTCATTGACACCCTCCCCATCGCATCAATTAATCTTATTTGAAGTGGCGTATTTATTTGTTCAGAAAATTCCACATGGACTTCACCATTAGTTGGATTGGGCCAAAGATGAATTTTCTCGTTGATGTCCACTATTTCATTTTCAATACCTGTTGCTATCCCACCCTGGAATGCCCCTATAGACCTTGGTCCGAGAAATGGAATGGCCAGCATAATCATGGGGAGGTTCATTGACTGATAAGACACCTCCTCTCGCATGACTCTCGGCCATCAATGAGAAGTTTTCATAGCAGCATCCACGAAATAAGGTCTTCACCAATTTTATTATTCTCATCAGTGACCGGGAAGATCAGGTCCTGCCCATCCGGGATTATCAGCATGAAACCACATATTATTCGAAAACGTAAACGTTTCTGGTGCAGTATTCGGCCCAATATTACATTCTGTATTCACCCTGTCATCGAGATAGACAATGTTATTTCCGAAATATATTATTTCCCGCAGGGTGGAAAACGGTCTTCATCTACAGTCTCCTGTAATATCCGCATCACCCATTTTTCAGGAAGGTAGATTGTATTGTTCACCACTTCTGTGTTAATACATCCGACAAAAGCTACAGCAGCTTGAGAGCCTATGAAGATGTTTGAATATACTTTCAGATCGGATGTTTCATAAGGCGCATCAATCGGTCGGAAAAATGAAGATCTGTTGACCCCCAAGATTCACAGATCGTAAACCACCGTGCTTAAAAAATTTGCTTCAATCCGTATATTTCTCGTACCTCCTTTTGCCTGGATACTATTGGAACCCAGGTTTTCAAAAAACAATTCTTTATCAACCCATCATGACAACCTACCATGTCCATCCCACTTCCTCCATCCGCGCCATTGAGGAAAACGCAGTGACGAATTTCAAAACTATCAAGTCCCGATAATTTCAGCAAATCATTATTGCCGGTTGCATCAATATTTCTAAAGGTGCAATTTTCAAATTTAATGTGATGAGCAGGTGTGGCGTATGTCCCCATCGTCGAAATTTACTCCATTGCCTGTCTGATGTTCGAAGATGATATCTCCGATATTCAGATATGCAGCATCAGAAACTGCCATGCATTCGTACCTCCATCAAAAATGACTGATTCACCTTCTGCAGCAAGAATATAAATCCTGGCTTCAGCGATTCCCTGTAGATCAGCAACAAAAATTCCGCCATTGTATGTCCCTTGATGCACCAGGATCGTGTCACCCGGAACGGCTACATCAGTAGCTTCTGTCAAAGTTTCAAAAGGATAACCTATACCTACATCAAGTATTTGACCAATTGCGCTGTCACTCATGGAAAATTGAACCATTATGAGGCAAATAAGGGAGGATAATATTTTTAATGATCGGGCCATCTTTAAAGTTAAAGAAAGGAATCGGATGAACACATTAAGAAACCCTTATATTTGTTTCAGCAACACAAAATTTCAAAATCAAAAAATATATAGAAATGGCTAAAACTCCGGACAAAGAAGTAAAGAAGGCTGTAAAGAAGGTGGTCAAATCAACCAAAGAGGCTGCAGGGAAAATAGCTGATAATCTTAAAGCTGCTGCAAAAGACACAGGCAATGCAGCAAAGAAGACAGCAAATGAAGTTGCTGATGATGCCATCGCCAAAGTAGAGGCACCGGCAAACAGAGCCGCAAGAAGGGCGCAAAATTTGCAGATAAGGTGGTCAATAAAGGTGCGAAGACCGTGAACAGAGGTATCAATAAAGCGCAAAAGCCGTTAACAAGGGCATCAGCCGGGCTTCGAAAGCCGTCAGAAGAGGAGCAATCTAAGAAGTTAGTCTTACGGATTGACGTTCGAGTGTCTCTGACCTCGAACCTGCGCTATCCACCTGTGTTCGAGGTCGGAGACACTCAGACGTCGACTCTTTTATTTTTACTGAATTACTGGATACTGAATACTGTCTCACTATCTAGAAGGACTGCACAGCTCTGACAGCGCATTTATTAGATTTATTGGCTTTACTCTGATTGCCATTAGAGAAGTTTTGACTCCAGGCATTGTTCTTGTTTTCTTCTGTGGGGCTCCAGTAAGGCGCTTTGATATATACACCGAGATATTGGCGGCTTAAATAGAGCATGCTCAATTCCACTTTGGTAGGAAGACGCCAATTATTAAAGGCTCCGGTTGTATACGCCTCACAGACTTTATTGGCCGTTTCCCAATTAAGGCTTCCTTCTTCTTTAATTGATGCGATAAGGCCGCGATCACCTGCGGGATTAAGAAGTGATAATTATGCCCCGCGATATTTTGACCCAGAGTTAATTCTGTGCTTCGTCTTGGGTGGCGTTACTCTTTTGTCTTAGTGAGGTAGTCGTTTTAACTTTGGCCGTATCACTTTTCTGTACAGGAATGGTTTTGTTGTTGGTAGGGATCAGCCGCCACTACAAGTTGCATTCAGGCTATCCCTTTTTTGTTGCAGAGCATTTGTAATGACATCAAGTTTAGATTTCGCTAAGGCGAAATATTTGCCTTCCGGAAATTGAACCCGATACTGTAGCAAAAGAAGTGCTGTCATTTTTCGCCAGCGCTGCATTCCACGCTGCAGCATCACCATCGCCGGAACTCATTTTGAAAATGACGAACACGATAAGTAAAAGCGCAACCGCTCCTACGCCAATGTATATTTTCTTTTTTCCATCACTTCCGGGAGGAGGCATTCCCGGATTTTCTTTCATGGCTTTTTCTCTTTCCTGCTGTTTTAGCAATGCTGCTTTTTCTTTTTCCTGTTGCTTCAGAAGTTCTCTCTCTGCTTTTTCTTTGGCAGCCTTGTCTTTTTCCTGCTGTCTTGCCAGTTCTTTTTCTTCTCGTTCTTTAGCAGCTAAAATGGCTGCCTTTTCTTTTTCTTCTTTTATCTTCTGCTCTCGCGGTCAAGTTTTCTTTGGCTTCTTTCTCTTTTTGTTCTTTCAGCTTAGCTTCTGCTTCCGCTTTTCACGGGCCAATCTTTCTCTTTCTTGTTTTTGTTCAAGCTCTTTGATCCTGGCCAGTTCTGCCTTTTCTGCCTTTTCGATATCAGCAATAGCCGCTATTGCCAAAGTCTCAAAGTTGCCTTGTGGGTATTCTTCAAGATAATGCTGATATATTTTCTTGGAGTTTTCCGTTTTCGCTTTTTGCCAGAGAAGGCCTTCTACTTCGTCTTCCTTCTGTTGCAATTCCAGTTGTTTCAGAAATAACCTTGCTTCAGATTTGAATTCGCCTTTAATGGACTGATTGAGATAGTTCTTGTAGGATTCAATTGTATTTATCCTGCAGGCCTCTTCCCATAAATTGGTTTCCCACTTTGTATTTTCAGTTGCGCCCGGGACTGATGATCCGGTATCAGCATCGTTTGCGAGGATCCCTGTAGTATCCCCATCATGCAGTGGTGCGGTGGTAGTAGCCAGATTAAGTGCCTGAACCAATTGATTAAATCCTGCACCATAGTCAGAAGTGAAATCGATGCGCTGCAATCTCCTCAATCGGAATGGTGCAAGACAATCGTCAAGAAGTACGGGGATAATTTTTTCCTGATTCAAGTGCGAATGAAACTTCGTCCATCACATTTGTTGAGGCAGTGGAAGAATTCACGAAGATCCTTTGCCAGCTTCAATGCGAAGTTGGAATCGAATCTGGAATAGCTGAAAAATATCTTTTGCGTTGACATATTAAATACAATAAACCGTTTTGTTGTTTTCCTGAAATCTACTTGCCGATGGACAATCCCTAGGAATGAGGGGGGAAATATCCGGTTAAATTAACGAAAAATTTCAATTTACCGTATAAACGGTCGCTTTCACCTAGCGTATGGCCTTGTGTATCAGGCTTGGTTGTTTTTATTAAAAATGGAAATTGTCATCTCAGACTTCAATCCGACCAATAAGCTCGGATTGACTTTGGTTTTATGTTTAAAGGTCTCCAGACCATTCAATTGATAAATAGCTTTGTCCATTAATCATCAGTCCGCTTCCGGAGAATTTTTTATGATTCAACTGAGCGATCATGGGTGCCATCCTGAAGGTGTACTTATCGTACTCCTGTGTTTCGTGATCAAGGTTATCAAATGGCAAAAGGTCCCAATGGCATTTAAGGTTGTCCTTCAGGAATACGCCAAGGTTCCTGTCATTGACTTTATCGATAAGGACAAAACCATTGATGCTCTTTTCTGCGTTCCATCGGTTGTGTTCCATCCTGGCTATTTTATCCCACAATTGTTCTTCTATATCATCAAAATTTAGTTCCTCGCCAGATTCGATATCGCTGAGTTCCGCTTTCACAAATCTCAACTTGATATGGAGATGTCTGGCAGGTAGGCGGTTAGAATCCTTTTGGGCATCCTTCAGCTTATCCCATTCGGCCTGCATAGAACCAACAGGTGTCTTATTTTTGCAGCCTGGTGTTTGGCCCATTCATAATGGATGTGCTTGGCAATAAAATCTTCTTCCCTGCGGTTGTCGACTATGGTTTTTGTTGCAGATGACATCATCCATATTAAACAGTTCGATATTCAGTCCATTCAGTTCGGCAAGAGGTCGTCAAAAATGTTGACGAGTGCGGTGGTCCTGGGTAGAAGGATTTTAATAGGCGGTGGGGAAAGTCTGAAACTTTTATAGCGATTAAAGGAATGGATGCTTTTTCTTTTGCTGCACTTCCCTGGATAAACAATTGCTGACGGAGTTTCGGGAAGAATATACACTTTTACCATCCTCATCAAGGGCTGCAAAACATAGGGAAATATCATCTAATGGGAACAGGACAGGGATCACCGAAAAATCACGTGTATATTCATATCGAATATCGACTGTTTTATCAAGGAACGGATAAAGTGATTTTATTTTCCCTTCAATCTGACTTTTGTCATCAGCTACAACCGTAATTCTTGTTTTCTGAAGGTTTGCAAAATGATACATTTCTGCAGCTTCAAGTATCAGATACTGGGCGGCTAAATTATCACCCAGAATCAAAAGATGGGCCGGAGGATCTTCATCGTTTGCCAGGCTGACATATTTATCAGGACTGAATGTATCGACTCACAAAAGTAGCCGCGAGCTGATAAATAGAAAAAACATGGTAATCAATTTTAATCACGCCTTTTCGTTTAAGATCATCTCCGGGAATTGGCTTTTCATGAAATTCTTTAAAAATATTCATCGTATAGAAATCATCAATATGCACGATGACCTGGAGAATATCATATTTCATTGCCTGCTCCGGAAATTGATTGTATATATCGGTTGCTTTTTGGGCAAATTAAAATATTTGTTTTTTCATCATTGGTGAGGGCCAGAAGTATTTTGCCGACAGGATATTCGCTTTGAGTAGCATTTCTTCATCAGTGGCATTGCCCTGTAGAATGATCACTCCTTTTTTTCAGATGACTGATGCCGCTATGCTCCAGCATTGGGTTCAATAAGGATGACCTGAAATTTTTCTTTCTCTTGCTCTAAAAAATTCAGGATCAGTAATTCTGCTTTTTTTACTCAGTCCACGACTACAATATGATTTTTCCAGAAACGGATTTTAAATAGCAGGTAATTCTGATAAAAAGGTTCCCAGATCACAAAGAAAATCCCGCTGGCAGTGACGGCAGGTGCGAGGAATCTGGTAATTTCAAGGATCAGGGGTAAAGGATCATCGACACCTCCTGAATTCAATACGAATAATTGCAGGCTCAGGTATAAGCTGGACAACACATCAGGAGTTGTCCCATGAAGAATGGCATATTGGTAAAAGCCAATCGTTCCCAAGGCCAATGAAAAGAGGATCAATACGGGAAATAACCAGTTGTATTTTCTCAACGCCCCTAGCATCTATGACTTAGATTGAATGAAAGGATAATATTACCCATCTGTAAAGAAAACTGTGCCGCTGGTATGGTTGGTTCATCATTTAGGATAAAGGCCTGTTAAAGTACAAGTTTTGTACTCACATACGATAACCTGAGGCAAAGGCAAAGGCTATGCCATTTTAGAGTATTAATTTTCCGGTATGAATTTCAAACAAATCGTCAAGCCTTCCTTCTCCTCGATCATCAAAGCTGTAAAAAGAACATTCACAGCATGATTGAAAAAGCAGCAACAAATAGATTTGAGTTAAGGCCTCACTTCAAGACTCATCAGTCACATATCATTGGTTCCTGGTTCAGGGATGAAGGAATAGAAAAGATCACAGTTTCCTCTGTCGGCATGGCCACTTTCTTCGCAGTGAATGGATGGGATGACATTACTATCGCTTTTCCGGTCAACATAAGGCAGATGGAAGAGATAAAAGGGCTTTCCCAGAAAGTAAAACTTGGGTTAGTGGTGGTGGATCCCGATACAATTGATATCCTGGGCAAAGAATTAAAAGACAGTGTTTCTATCTGGATAAAAATAGACGTCGGGACACACCGTACAGGGATACGTCCGGAAGATACCATGCTCATCGATGATATTATCGAACGAATTAAATCTTATCCCTTGCTTAACCTCATCGGACTTTTTAGGGCATGCCGGTCACAGTTATCAGAGTAAATCGGTGACGCAAGTTGAGCGAACACACGAGAATGCCGTCGATAAGATGAAAGAAATACAGAACAGATATCAATCGTCATTTCCTGCATTAAAAATATCTTTAGGTGATACTCCTGCAGCTTCCATGTTGTCATCGTTTGGGCCGATAGATGAATTCCGTCCCGGCAATTTTGTTTTCTATGATCTTCAGCAGGAGGAAATAGGCTCATGTCATCTGGATGATATTTCGGTTGCCATGGCTTGTCCTGTAGTGGCTGTTCATCCGGATCGATTGCAATGGATCATCTATGGCGGAGGTATTCATTTTGCAAAGGATTTTCTCACCCTAAAAGATGGACAAAAATGTTTTGGGCGGTGGGTAAAACCTGATGGTAAAAGTTGGGTTACATCGGAGACTGCAGGAGGACCCTACATTTCATCACTCTCCCAGGAACACGGCGTAGTTCAATGCACTGAACGAACATTTCATCTGTGCATGCCCGGAGACCTTTCACTATGGCTGCCTGTGCACAGCTGCATGACAGCAGATGCCATGGGCGAATATTATTCCACAGATGGTGGGAAAATTGATCACTATAGAGAGCGGTTGTGGAGCTAAAAGCATAGGGCATAGAGTTCGCTTTTCCCCTATGCTCTATACTCTATGCCCTATGCTCTATGCTCTATGCTCTATGCTCTTAGATGATCTCAAAGCTCACCTTCAGATTCACTCTGTAAGCGGTGACCTTGCCGTTGTTGATGACGACGCTTTGATTTTGTACATAAGCGGATTTGAGTCCTTTCAATGTTTTAGATGCTTTAGCAACACCTTTAGCAGTTGCATCTTCCCAGCTTTTGGAAGAATCGCATAATAGTTCGATTACTTTAAGAACAGCCATGATAAGAGATTTAAGATTTTAGATTTTAGATTAGTGAGTTGTGAGTTGTGAGTTGTGAGTTGAGCAAAGGGGAATTAAAGTTAAAATCGAAAATCGATTCATTCTTTTAATTCCTGCAGTGCATCTCTTGCTTGTTCATATTTGTCATCCAGTTTCAGCGCTTGTTCGTATGCAGCTTTTGCCTGATCTTTTTCGCCGCGTAGTTGATGGAGCTTTCCTTTATAGAACCATGTGGCTGCGTTTGTGGGGTCGATATTTTGAAGAATATCCAATTCTTTTCCTGCGGCATCAAGGCTGTCGTGATACATCAGCAAAATAGCAGCATTGAGATAAGCATCAGAATACTGTGGATCGATGGTATGAATGTGTCTGTATATCTCAAGCGCTTCAGGTATTTTATTATTGTTCTGCAGAAAATAAGCTTTAGCGTGCCATGCAGCTACATTTTTCGGAGCAACACGAATGGCATTGTCAAAATATTGAATAGCCAGGGGTTATGTGTGCGATCCATCAAATCGCCGAGGATGACCCAGGCTTCAGCATTTTCGGGATTGCGTTCAACCGCGGATTGAAAAGCACCAATGGCTTGTTCGGTTTTACCCTGATCACGATACACCATGCCTAACATGAAAAGAGCTTCCGGATCGCCGGGGTGAATTTTCATGATATCTGCCAATGTATTCATAGCCGCACCATATTGCTTGAGGATCAACTGAAATTCGGTGAGCTTCAGTTTTGTGTGGATGCTGTCCGGATATAATTTGGCCGCTCTCTCCAGTGTTTGTAATGCAAGTGAAGATTGTAAGTGATCCAGGTAGACATCAGCTAGTAAGTGATGAGCCTTTAAATTAGTGGAGTCAAGTTTCATCACATGGGCCAGATCGGCTATCGCCTGATCATACGCCTGATTATCATAGAATATCTGGGCTCTTTTTAGATACAACGCTGCATTCCGTGGCGTTGATTTTATAGAATCCGACAACTGATCAATTGCAGGATTGCCTGTCAATCCTTCGTCATCACCGGATTTCTGATTTGACTTACAGCTATATGATGTCAACGTGATAACAGAAAACAAAATGCAATACAGATTGCCCGAATAGAAAAATTAAATCGTCTTTGCATTATTTACGTGAGAATAATTTCATTCCGATGTTAGCCAGATCATCCATGACACTGCCGTCGCCATCAGCATCAAGAAATCTGTGCAGGAGATCCATTTCCTGGTGTTCGTTCACTTGTGATTTGACAGTACCCGATAATAAGTCACCGATGTTGGTGCTGTCAAGGCCCTGCTGATTTTTTGTTTTACCGATTGCAGCCAGGACCATAGGCGCAAGCGAGATCATAAGTTTTCCTATCTGGGATTGATCTAATCCGGTCATTTTCCCCAGCATGGCGGCTACATTTGATTGATTTCCTCCGAGGATATGTCCGAGAATTCCTGCTCCATCAAGAGTACTTGAATTATTTGTTTGTTTATCGCCCATCAGGTATCCTGATATGTCATTCAATATACTTCCATCATGATCCCGATCCAAAGCATTGACAAGTGAGTTGGCTCCTTCAGGAGTTGCAGCATTTTTTGACAATTGGGCCATCAGCGTGGATATAATACCTGTGGCTGCGGCCTCGGTTTGCGCGGGTGAATCGGCGCCGATATGGTTAGTAAGTTGTCCGATAAGATTTTGGTCCAGGTGACCCTGAAGTAGTTCAATAAGATTCATTTGCAAGAAATTTGATGGTTAACGATGTAAACGCAGAATAAGGAGGGATCTGTATTGCGTTAAGAATGGCAAGTTAGGGGTATTTATCTATTCAAAAAAAATGATCAAAAGTGAATTCAGAAAATAATGTGCATAACTATGGCAATAAACTGAAAGCCAGCATCTTAAAACAGTGTGACACACTTAGGTGTGGCACACCTAGGTGTGCCACACTGTGCTTTTAGTCGGATACAAAGGATGTTGACATCAGTTTTCCCGCTCAGATTGAATGCTCATTGCGAAAATCTGGCTCGAAATTTGATATTAAACTAAGGTATAATATGTTCGATCAACATTACAATTTGGCCAAATGATTCAAAAATGGATATTGGTGGGTGGACTGTTTATCATCTGCCGGTTAAGCTTTTGTCAGGATTATTCAGGTTACATCAACCTCTATAAGAGCATTGCTATAGAGGAAATGTCCCGTACAGGTATTCCTGCGAGCATTAAATTGGCCCAGGGTATTCTGGAATCCAGCTGCGGAAAAAGTGATCTCGCCTGCAAAGCCAACAATCATTTTGGCATCAAATGCGGAAGTGACTGGAATGGCAAATGTTTTAAAAAAGAAGATGATGACTATGAAGATGGAAAGCTGGTAAAATCCTGTTTCAGGGAATTTTCGTCTGTCTACGATTCGTACGTCGCGCACTCCGATTTTCTGACGGACCCTGCGAAAGCAAACCGTTATGGTTTCTTATTTGATCTCAAACCAACGGATTATAAAGCATGGGCAAAAGGATTATCAAAGGCAGGATATGCTACTGATCCGAAATATGCTGACCGCCTGATTGATATTATTGAAAAATATGACCTGGATGAATTGGATACTGAAACGTATGATGGTGGTTCAATAGTCGGTACAAAAGATTTAAAATCTTATCGTCCGGTCCGATATTACAATGACATCAAATATATCATTGCAGGTAAAGTAGATAGCCCCAATTCCTTAGCCGCCCAGGTTGATCTCAGAGCAAAACAGATCGTAAAGTATAATGATGATATCCGGGATGAAGAGCAACTTCTCACTCCTGGTAGCCGCGTATATCTTCAGCCTAAACGAAATCAATACAAAGGCCATCAGAAATATCATACGCTCAAAGCAGACGAGAACCTGGTGTCTGTTTCACAACAATATGGAATCAAATTGAGTGCTTTACAAAAACGTAATGGTCTGGCGAGTAACGAAACGCCTATGGCGAATCAAAAAATTTTATTGAAAGGAAAAATTAAAACTGCACTTAAATTAGTTGATCCTTATGCAGTCCCTGTGGTTAAGAAAAATTCAGATGTTGCTGTTACAACATCACATCCTGCGAATGTTGTAAAAACAACTAAACCTGTTACTACTCCCGTGGCTAAACCTGTTACTACTCCTGTGGCATCACCTGTACTGCAATCTAAAATGGATACAGTGGTGATAACTTCACCAAAACCGGTAGAATTGATTCCTGCACATACAGTTTCGAAAGGAGATACGCTGTATGGGATAGCAAGATCATACGGAATGTCGGTGGAAGAACTCAAAAAAATGAATAACTTATCCGTTGATACATTATCAATCGGTCAAAAGCTCGTGGTGCGATGAATACGAAAATTAAAATACTGGTCCTGATCATCCTCGCAGGCATGGCGATTGTTTCATCGGTCGTAGGGCAGGGGTAGCGTGTTTGGCTTCATGGCCGGACCTTCACTGAGTAATCAGAAATTGAATGGATTTTCGAAAGAACCATTCCTTCGCTATCATGCGCTTGTTTTCCTGGAATCTTCCAGCGAGATTAGTCCGAATTCGTTGTATGCCCGACTTGGATATCATGTCAAAGGAAGTGCGGTCAATGTGCAGCGATACTATGATACGGACAATATCGAGCATCCGGGTAGTTCATATGCCATGGAGTTTCATAATCTGTCTTTAAGTATCGGTGTAAAGCAACGTCGGGAATTCGGAGCGAAACATTTCTCTTATGGCTTTGGTTTGCGCGGAGATTATAATGTCAAAGCAAAATTCGGGTATCTGTTTGCAGGACTTACAGGAGCACAAAATAAAATCACGTATGGAGTGGATGTCAATGGTGGAATAGAATTGCCATTGAGTGAATTGGTAAGTGTAGTCGTTGAATTGGGTGTTTCTCCTGATTTGTCTGAACAAATGTTTATTCCTCCGCAGGATACTGGATATAATTATGAAGATGGATCTCCAGTTATATTGCCTGAGACTAAATTGACCAATGTAGTATTTGAGGCGAGGGTTGGATTTAGGTTTTGGCATAAGGTGATATATACGGATTAAAAAAGGGCAGAAGAGGCGGAAATGGCAGAAGGGGAGGAAAAGCCGAAACGTTTTTTTAATGCAAGCGAAGCTTGTATTAAAAAATATGAATTGTTAAGCGTAAGCTGTGCTTACGCTTGCGCGTCAGCAAAACTCTGTTTTGCGTGTATTGCACTTGAAACATTACTAAATGAATTTTTCGCAAAACAGAGTTTTGCTGACACTCAGACATAGTAAATACTACGCCCAACCGTAGTCACAATTTTTTTTATTGAAAATGGAAGTCAAATCCTAATAAATCTTAATTTTTCTTAATAAATCTGCGTCCTCTTTTTTTAATCAATGTCTATGGCGAGCCTCATTATTTAATATAATTCACAACCTCTTGAATGAGATTGCCAACAGCAATAGCCTTCTTCTCCACCATCCCAATCACATCTTCCACTGTAGTCACTTTTATTCTTTCAGGCGGATAACAAACATTTGTGACAATCGAAAGTGCTAATACTTTCATTCCTAAATGTCGTGCGGTGATCACTTCCGGCACTGTGGACATACCGACTAGATCTGCGCCGATACGATACAGGTATTGATATTCTGCAGGTGTCTCTAAACTTGGGCCTGGTAGACCGGCGTATACTCCGGATTTAATATTGATTCCTAATGATTCACCTTTTTCTTTTGCGTAGGCTAACCAATCAGGATCGTATGCATATTTCATATCCGGAAATCTTGGGCCCCATCGATCATCATTAGGTCCGCGCAATGGATGTTCGGTGACAAGATTGATGTGGTCACGAATCGCGACAATATCACCGGATTCAAATTCAGGATTTAATCCACCCGATGCATTCGTCAATAAAAGATGACGTGCACCTAGAGAGTACAGAATACGCACAGGTCTGACGACAACACTCATCGGATGTCCTTCGTAATAATGTAATCGTCCAGCAAGGATGATCGTCGGCACTTCATTGATCATCGTAAAACAAATCCGTCCCTGATGTGTCTCAACAGTAGGTGGCACCATATGCGGAACATCCTTGATCTTGAACTCTTCGATGATATTTAATTCATCGAGCCAACTGCTCATGCCTGTACCCAGGATGATGGAAGCCTTTGGAATAAAAGGCATGCTGCTATTGATCCAGTGCGATGCTTCCTGTACTTTTTTAAATTCTTCTCTGTGCAGATCCATCAATCAATGATCATTGTGGCCTGATTGAGCACTTGCTGCTGTATATTTTCAGGAACAGCTCGCTCACGATATTGCTGGTCTCTCAGTTGTGGTGTGTATCCTGCATCACGAATAGCTTGTTGAATGCCATCTGCTGTAAATCGAAATGGAGCACCTGCGGCGGAGACGACATTTTCTTCGATCATGATGCTGCCCATATCATCAGCGCCGGAGTGAAGACAGACTTGTGCAGTTTGTTTTCCGACAGTGAGCCAAGAAGCTTGTATGTGTTTGATATTGGGAAGCATGATGCGACTGATCGCGATCATACGGATATATTCATCAGCGGTGCATTGGTTGCGCGCACGTTTTAATTTTTTGAGCAATGTGCCGTCATCCATAAATGGCCATGGAATAAACGCAAGGAAGCCAACAGCACCTTCTGGTTTTTGCGATTGAACTTTTCGGATATCTACAAGATGTTCCATTCTTTCCATCAATGTCTCGATATGACCGAACATCATTGTGGCTGAAGTAGTCAGTCCGATGCGATGAGCTGCGCGCATGATATCGAGCCATTCCTGTGCGCCGCATTTTCCTTTTGAAATTAATCTTCTGACCCTGTCATTGAGAATTTCTGCACCTGCACCTGGCAATGAATCTAATCCTGCTGCATGAAGTTCTCTAAGTACGGCGTCATGACTCATCTCTTCAAGATGGCAGATATGGGCTATCTCCGGTGGGCCTAAGGCATGTAGCTTAAGTTGCGGATATTCTTTTTTAACTGGCGAAAGAGATTGACATAGAATGAAAGTCCGAGATCGGGATGATGACCTCCCTGAAGCAGGAGCTGTTCGCCGCCTAATTTGAAGGTTTCTTCGATTTTGACCCGATACTCTTCGATAGTAGTGACATAAGACTCTGCATGGCCTGGTCTGCGGTAAAAGTTGCAGAATTTGCAATTGGCGACGCAGACATTGGTGGTGTTCGAGTTGCGGTCGATGATCCAGGTGACTTTATTGCCCGGGACGATCTCCTTACGCAGCTGATGCCCGACATACATCAGGGAGGAGGTTGGCGCATGCTCGAAGAGATGGAGGCCTTCTTCGGCGGTGAGAAACTCTCTGTTGAGGGCTTTGGAAAGGAGTTCTTTTATCATAAGCAGAGTATGAACAAAGATAGTGGATCAGAAGTTGGTTATTGGATGGGAAACTTGCAGGAGCAAATTTTTATTCCGCCACTTAAAAGTGGCGGCAATTCAAATCGTTTTTTGAATTTCGAATAGTTTTAACTAATGGACTGGGATTAATTTGTTCTATTGAATTCCCACTAGTTTCAACTAGTGGTGTGGACACCCTGTTTTATGCTGCGTTGGTATTAATCTTTTGAATTTCAGTTAACTCACTTTTCTTATTCATCCCTTCCTCTTCTAAATCGTAATCATCCTGTAGGCCAAGCCAAAATTTAGCGGAAGTGCCAAAATACTTAGCGAATCGCAATGCTGAGTCGGCAGTGATCCTTCTTTTACCTTTGAGTATTTCACTGATGCGTGTTTGTGGAATAAACGTATCCTTAGACAGCCGATATGCCGTTATACCATGCGGTTCAAGAAACTCTTCTTTGAGCACTTCACCAGGATGAATATTTTTCAGTTTAGTCATGCTTATGCAGTTTAGTGGTAATCCAGAATCTTTACATTATTGGAATGGCCATCTTTCCAGTTAAAAATGATCCTCCACTGCTGGTTGATCCTTATGCTGTGAAATCCAATTAGTTTTCCTGAAAGTTTTTCCAGGTGATTTGCCGGGGGAACTCTAATATCGTTTAGGTCCTGTGCATTGTTTAACATCCTGAGCTTTCTCCTCGCTATCTGTTGGATGGATGTAGGCAACTTGCCTGACCTGTTTCCATGCCAAATTTTTTCTGCTTCATGATCACCAAAGGATTTTATCATTTACGCATGTGTAACGTTACTAACGTCAAAGATAAGTAAAAAATTACATTATTTCAGGGAATTCTATTTGATGCGTGATAGCAACGACCAAGGCAGTTTCAAGAGGCTATTCTTAATTTGTGCTCCTTATCAGCCGCAAATGCAAGACACGCATTTATCATTTGTTCATTTAACTCTTCAAAATCTTCCAGAATCTCCTCCTTGGTCATTCCATTGGATAGCCAATTTAATATGTCATAAACAGATATTCTTGTACCAATGATACATGGCTTTCCAAATCGCTTATCAGCTCTGATCTCTATATATTCCTGATAGTTCATATTCGCAATTTGTTTAAAAGGTTTAAGCTATAGACTAATTAAGAAAGTACTTCGCAAACGAGATGCCATATTCGACATTCATTTTATCCAAAGATAGGGAAAACTGCTCGCGGCGAGGCCTCATTCTATCAGATTTTAGCTTCATTTATTTAAGGTTGAGTTTCTCAGCGCTAAGCCAACTAAAAGGAATTCCAGAGAAAATTTTGGTTTTGTGCGGTAGGGAAAATGAATGTTTATTGGATGATAATTAATTCAACATCCATGACATTTCCTTTGTTGACGATTATCCAATAAGCGCCAGGCATAAGTGATTTGGTTTCTACCTGAAATTGTTCCTGGTTTGAATCTACATTTCCACTTAGGACTTCATGTCCTCTTTGATCCATTATAACATATTGTGATTCCTCTTTTTGAAATTCTTTATTGAATTCTATATTTACATTAGTTGATTGACTAATAGGGTTCGGATAAAGTTTAAATATATCTTTTTGTATTATCGGTTCCTGAAGATAGGATAGAAAATCGGTGGATAATTTTACTAAAAAATCACTACTATATGCAGTACCACTTGAAAATTCCTGATTGAAAATAGTATCAATACCATTAATCTTTAGAAACATATTGAGAATGCCTTTTTTATCACTATATAAATTATAGAACATCCTGTGACTTTTTCCTTCTGTCATTACATGGTCTTTATAAACTCCGGTACCAGCATCCAATATCCATAGAAATGCATTTTCTCTGTCGGAGGGACCATCATGATGATATTCCTGGCCTCCTAATAACAAATCACCATACCTGAAAAGACCGCTAATAATTAAATTCCCATCGTTCAGTGTGGTAATACTTTGCAGGAATGATTCTTCAAATGTGCCTTCCAATTGAGTGACCCATTGAAAAACACCTTCTGAATTATACTTAATGACTACTGCACGGTAGGGATACATGGTGCCTAACCACGGATTATATAAAACAGTGTCTCCAACAATACATCTTGAACCATAATATGTTCCAGCTAAATAATAATTCCCGTCCTTGTCAAGGCAGTAATCATCGACCAATAAATTATTCTCAAACGGGTTGAGGATACCAGATATATTGACGCCTTCAGGTGTATATTTTCCAATAAACGGATTGTCATTTGAATCATTCATAACGGTATCAATACCGTTATATGAAAAATAAGTGCTTGAAGTGGTGCCCCTGATCAACAGGTTGTGATCCTTATCAATTTCCATATCATACAATTCCTCACGGCCCACGTTCCCGATACGTCTCCACCATTCAACTTTATCATTGACAAAATCATATTTGCATAAGACGACTGTCTGACGGCCATAATCTGTTGGATTGTCAGCATACACATGATTATATACTGTGTCTGATCCAATGAGAATAAAAGGCTGATGATCACGAATCATGAATTCCAAATAAGCAAAATTTTCATCTACTGTTACCTGTCCTAATTCACCGGTGGATGGAAGGACTGCCTTTAACAGGTTCAGGTTTTCATCAAGCACAATCAAGAGGCCTTTACCCCGATTACCTTCTCTTGGTATCACCACATTTCCTCCCAATGTAATCGGATAAAGACTGTTTTCAAGTTCTGCGGAATTCAATGTCATGCTGATTACAGTGTTAGTTCCATTGCTGTAATAATCTCTGATCGATTCAGCATTATCGATGACAAATGAGTTCAGTAATTCATCTTGATCATTAAGCTTCAATAAAAAGAAATCTGATAAGAAAAGATGTCGGTCTTCAGGATCGTTCCTGTGGGCAGAGACAAAAGCACCACCAACAATTACCCCTTCAAGTTCTGTATCATCATTTAGTGTCCCAATGTAATAATTCCCTAAAGTATCGTGGATCATATATTCGATTTGCTGTGTCCAAGATCTTCCTGGTATTTCAATCTTGGACAATACCTGCTGACCAAATGAAGAGTATGACGTAATAATGAAGAGGACGAGGATGCTGACACGGCTCATTGAATGGACTGGTGAAATTCTCATATAAAGTAAAAATACCCAATTTTACTCCAAAATAAGACTGAGAATAACACTTCAATTATTTACTTAGAATCTGCTCAATACGACGTTCACTTTCTTCCAACTATAACCAAATCCCAACCTAAGGCCCTTCCTCAAGCCCTAACTCGACGCCACACCCAAAACCTTTTAAAAGTTGTTAGTTGTTTGTTGTTAGAAAATGGAATAGTTTAAAGTTGTTAGTTATTTGACTTTTTAACCTAACCAACAACCAAAACCCAACAACCCGTCCACTTTCCAACAACTAAGAACCTAACACCCTGACAATACCGGCTGCTCTGACCTTGACCCACAAACCCGTGGGGCTTGTTGGTTTGTCAAGAAATACCTATATTTGCAGCGCGAAAATCGGTAGAGGGAACAGATAAGTTCCCTTTTTTTATTGCACTATGTCACAGACCACGGCACTTAATCATCTGGAACCACTGATCCGTTCGACCTTCGAAGAGGGCCGCTGCGGGGAGTATTACCTGGTGGACCTGGAGATATCCGCATCAAAGCATATTTCTGTCTATGTGGATGGAGATGAGGGAGTTAGCCTGGACGCATGTACCCAGATCAGCCGGATACTGGAGTCCGTTCTGGATGTGGAGCCTTCTCTGGGAGGGATTTATACCCTGGAGGTTTCGTCACCAGGAGTGAACAGACCCTTGAAATACACGAGGCAGTACCTTAAGCATACTGGCCGGACCCTTCGCATAGAGTTATTGAACGGATCGAAAGTCGAAGGCGTTCTGACGAGCACAGGCCACGATTCGGTCACCATTGAAATGAAGCCTGTGGATAAGAAAAGCAAAGCGGAATCAAAAGAGATACCGTGGGAAGAGATTAAAGAAGCTTATGTTACTATTCAGTTTGGGAAATCTAAGTAAATCAATAGGCAATAGGCAATCAGCAATAGGCAAAATAAAATAAACAATAAAACAAATAAACTCATCAACAAATAAACCCATAAACCCATAAACTCATAAACATGCCAAAATCATGAATCTAATCGAATCATTTTCCGAATTTAAAGCCGGAAAAAACATAGATAGACCCACGATGGTCAGGGTGATGGAAGATGTATTCCGTACACTCATCAAAAAGAAATATGGCTCCGACGACCACTTTGATATCATCGTCAATACGAACGGTGACCTTCAACTCTGGAGAGTACGCAAGATCGTACCCGATGGTGAGGTGATGGACGAGCAGGCCCAGGTTTCTTATTCAGAAGCGAAGAGCATTGATGATAGTTATGAGTTAGATGAAGAATGCTACGAAGAGCTTACACACTTGAAGACTTCGGGCGACGAGCGATCATGGCCGCAAGACAAACCCTTGTATCCAGGATCATGGAACTTGAAAGGATGAAGTATTCCAGCGCTATAAAGATCGCGAAGGTGAGATCATCCTTGGTGAAGTACAACAGATATTGAAAAGAGAGATACTCATCCTTGATGATGCGACCAGCAATGAACTCCTGCTCCCAAGAACTGAAATGATCCGCGGTGATTATTTCAAGAAAGGGGACATGGTGCGTGCCATCATCAAGAAGGTGGAAATGAAGAATAATAATCCTGTCATCATCATTTCAAGGACAGATAATATGTTCCTCGCGAAACTGATGGAACAGGAAGTACCCGAAGTTGAGGATGGCCTGATCACCATCAAAAAGATCGTTCGTCTTCCGGGAGAAAGAGCCAAAGTGGCTGTTGAATCCTATGATGACCGGATCGATCCTGTTGGCGCATGTGTAGGGATGAAGGGATCAAGGATACATGGTATCGTACGGGAATTGAGAAATGAGAATATTGACATCGTCAATTTTGCCAATAATCTGTCTCTCTTTATTCAACGTGCATTGACACCGGCGAAAGTATCAAGCATTGAAATCAATAATGAAACCAAACGGGCTAGTGTATTCCTCAAGCCTGACCAGGTATCATTAGCGATAGGAAAAGGCGGATCAAACATTAAGTTGGCAAGTTGGCTGACCGAAGTTGAAATAGATGTGTTTAGAGATAGTTCGGATGCGGACAATGAAGATGTGGATCTTGACGAATTTTCAGATGAGCTCGAGCCATGGATCATCGATGAGCTCAAGGGAATCGGTCTTGATACGGCGAGAAGTGTACTTGCATTGAGTAAAGAAGAGCTTGTGCGCAGGACTGATCTTGAAGAAGAAACAGTGGATGAAATTTTACGGATATTTACAACCGAATTTGAGGATAGTTGATTTTGAATCTCTTTGTCATTAAATAGATAGCAAAGAGGAGATTGTGAACTGAATACCAAATATGCAGCAAAGACTTGTTAAAGTTGCCAAAGAATTAAATGTCGGTACGGACACTATCGTGGAATACCTTTCGAAGAAAGGATTTGCCGTAGAAGCCAAGCCGACAAGCATGATTTCTGAAGATATGCACAACCTGCTACTTCAGGAATTCGGTGGCAATATTGCCATCAAGGAACAGGCCAATAACATGGTCATCGGTGCCCGGCCTGTAAAAGCTGCTGATGTGATAGCACCCGTTGCGCCTGAGCCGCCTAAAAAGGAAGTTCATGTTGCACCTCCTGTTGCGCCGCCGGTAGAAAAGCCGGTTCAGAAAACGGAAGCACCTGAAAGAAAAACTGAAAGTTAAAGTCGTAGGTAAAATTGACCTTACACCTAAAGCTCCGGAGACAAAAGCAAAAGAAGAAGTACCTGAAGAAGTCCTTGTTCCTGAACCTGTCAAAGAAGAAATAAAACCGGAAGTAAAACCTGTTGAAGAAAAAGAGAAAGAGGATGAGCTGATCAAGGCTGAAGCACCTCAACTTCAGGGATTAACTATCCTGGGTAAGATCGATACAGATAAGTTTGATTCTTCAAAAATCAAGAAAGAAAAGGAGAAGGAAAAAGAAAGACTGGCTGCTAAAGCAAAGAAAGACAAGGAATCAAAACCACTCGCTTCATCAGACAACAGCACACAGCAAAAACGCAAACGCAAACGTAAGAATGTAGGCGGTGGCACATACGAAAGTCGTCCGGATAACAGAGCACGTCCTCAGACTGGCGGCGCTACCGGTGCAACATCAGGTGGTGGAGGAACAGGAAGTGGTGCAGGGCCAGGTGCGCGCAAAGGTCCGGTACGTCAGGGTGGACGGGATGATGTCAAAGAAGTTTCAAAGAAAGAGATCGATGATCAGATACGCGCTACAATGGCTCGCCTCTCCGGAGGAAAGAGCAAGCGTCAGAAAATAAGAAGAGAATCACGCAGAGATAAAGTCGATCGCCAGGAATTGCTGACATCGGAAGTGAGCGATACCAAATTGCAGTTGACAGAATTTGTTTCTGTTTCTGAATTAGCCAGCGTCATGAATCAGCAGGTCACAGATGTCATCATGACATGTATGAATCTGGGCGTCATCGTTTCGATCAATCAGCGACTTGATGCGGAAATTATCGAGTTAGTTGCAGGTGAATTTGGCTTTGAAGTTGAATTTGTATCCGCTGAAGATCAGACCTATTTTGAAGAAGAAGTAGTCGATGATCCCGCCGATCTCAAACCAAGACCACCTATAGTAACTGTCATGGGCCACGTCGACCATGGAAAGACTTCGCTACTCGATTATATCCGAAGTGCGAATGTCGTCAGTGGTGAGGCTGGAGGTATTACCCAGCACATCGGTGCATATGAAGTAGAAGTAAAACCAGGTAAGTCTATTACATTCCTTGATACACCTGGTCACGAAGCCTTTACGCTGCCATGCGTGCTCGAGGTGCCAAAGTGACGGACATAGCTGTCATCATCATTGCTGCGGATGATAGCATCATGCCTCAGACGCGTGAAGCGATCAGTCACGCGCAAGCCGCAGGTGTTCCGATCATATTTGCGATCAATAAGATTGATAAGAATGGAGCGGATCCTGAAAAGATAAAGAAGAATTGTCACGGATGAATTTATTGGTAGAAGATTGGGAGGTAAAATTCAATCGTCTGATATTTCTGCGAAGACAGGACTTAATGTAGATGAATTACTTGAAAGATCCTGCTTTGAAGCAGAACTTCTCGATCTAAAAGCAAATCTGATCGCCTTGCCGTGGGAACTGTTATAGAAGCCTCATTGGATAAGGGTCGTGGTTATGTGACGAAGTTATTAGTACAAACCGGCAACCTTGCTATAGGTGATATCATCGTGACAGGATCATTCAGTGGTAAAGTAAAAGCCATGTTTAATGAGCGTGGTAAGAAAGTAAAAGAAGTCGGACCATCAGCTCCTGTACTTGTACTAGGTCTGAATGGCGCTCCACAAGCGGGTGAAAAATTCCGCGAATATGAAAGTGAACAGGATGCGCGATCAGTAGCTGCATACCGTGGACAAATAAATCGTGAACAAAGCAACCGGGCGAACAAACGTATTTCACTGGATGAAATCGGACGTCGTCTCGCGTTGGGAAGTTTCAAAGAGCTTAACCTCATCATCAAGGGTGACGTGGATGGATCGATCGAAGCTATGGCAGATTCACTTGAAAAACTCTCCATTGAAGATCAAGGTTAAATATCATCCATCAGGCTGTTGGTCAGATAGTAGAATCCGATGTATTGTTGGCGTCAGCTTCTGATGCGATCATCATTGGCTTCAGGTAAGGCCTTCAGTGGCTGCCCGAAAACTGGCAGAGAGAAGGTGTGGAAATCAAGATGTACTCTATCATCTACGAAGCGATCAATAATGAAATCAAGGCCGCTATCGAGGGGATGTTGGAACCAACCAAAGAAGAGAAGATCCTGGACTGAGTTGAAGTCAGAGAAATATTCAAGGTCAGTAAGATCGGTACAGTGGCAGGTTGTTTTGTCACTGAAGGGAAAATTGCCCGGAACAATCACATCCGGCTTATCCGTGATGGTATCGTCATCTATCCTACAAAAGAAAATGTGCATGGTGAAATAGCCACGCTCAAACGTTTCAAAGATGATGTGAAAGAAGTGAAGTCGGGTATGGAATGCGGTATTATCATCAAGAACTTCAATGATGTCAAAGTCGGCGACGTGGTCGAGGTATATGAGATCAATGAGATACGGCAGAAACTAGATAATTAAGTAACGAATAACGAATAACGAGTAACGAATATCGAGCGAAGCGATGATCCCGCCATACGAAGTCATGATGCGGGAACGAGTAACGAATAACAAATAACGAGATTCACTACTCACTACTCACTACTCACTACTCACTACTGACCACTCACGATTGAAGATTCTTGATGACAGGCTGCAAATTTGGCTGGATGAAAAAAGCAGATGCTTATAATCAACCATCTTTTATTTCGTTGGATCCGATTTCTGTTCCGCATCAATTTTCATTGCTCCAGGACATAGAGATTGCAGGATTCTTTGCAGCCATCATGGCGTGGGGACAACGGCCAACGATCATCAACAAGTCGAGATGAATTGTTGAGATTGATGGATAGTGCTCCGCATCAATTCATCACGCAGCATCAGGAGAGAGATCGAAAAAATTCTTCACGTTCAAGCACAGGACGCTTCCCCTGATGATATTATTTTCTTTCCGATGCACTCAACGGTTTTATCAAAGCATGACAGTCTCGAAGATGCATTTGCTGATCATGACATCAGAAGATAAAGATGTATACAATGGCCTTGCCGGTTTTTACAACATTGTTTTGATCTCCATGGGTCATGGAGCCTCACGTAAGCATATCTCCACGCCTGAACGGAAATCTGCCGCATAAGCGATTGAATATATACCTCCGATGGATGGTGAGACAAGATGACAAGGAGTGGATTTTGGATTGTGGGAAAAGGATATCTCCGTCACAACTTGTCATTCCTTTAGATCTTCATGTTGGAAATGTAGCTCGCCAACGGTTTTACTTGATCCGAAAAATTAATGACTGGCAGGCTGCAAAGGAATTGACTGATCGACTTAAAGAATTTGATTCACAGATCCAAGTGAAATATGATTTGCGCTGTTGGGGCGGGCGTTAACGGAATGTAAAGTTTAAAAAGTAGGGCCAGGGTGCAACACACCACTTTCGCGCTATTTAAGTCTCAGACTTAAAATCAAGGTATCTCGAATCTTTGACCATATCTTAATCTCCTCCTTGCAGTTTGCAACTGCGACCGGGGGTCCCTTTTGCCAAATCTAAGTTCCGAAAAAGCTGATCCTGGGGGCCAGGATTTCCACTCAGCCCGGTCAGGGTTGGGAGTTCTTCATCATCACATACACACGGAGGTGCGACCCGGGGCTGTAACACTGATGGTCCTTTCAGGATCACCAAGGTCCACTCCTACAGTATCACAGTTGTATTTCTCCAGCCTCTCACTTTCTCACTTTCTC
>JADKGY010000008.1 GCA_016722045.1 Candidatus Opimibacter skivensis
AGAGAATGGAAACATCGGAAGGGAAGAAGAAGACATCCTGCGCCCTGCGATCATCGAAGCGAAAAAATCAGGCGACATCATCATGGGCCCTTATCCGGCAGACGGATTTTTCGGAGCGATGAATCATAAGAAATTCGATGCTGTCTTTGCCATGTATCATGATCAGGGCCTTATCCCATTCAAGATGCTGCACTTTCAGGATGGTGTCAATTTCACTGCAGGTCTCCCTTATGTTCGTACATCGCCGGATCACGGAACTGCATTCGAAATAGCCGGAAAGAATGAAGCAGATCCTTCATCCTTCAGAGCCTCATTATTTGCAGCTCTTGATATCTACAAATCCCGCGAAAGGTTTAAGAAAGATCATGCCAACGCTGTACGAAAAACACCAAAGCCATCCGAGATACCTGAAGAAATGTAGAAATGAAAATGGGTGAGATTGGTTTACCAGGTCGGCGGAGGCTTTGGTGGGAATAATGGTTAGCGTTTATCTACTTTGGGGAAAGACTTGCGCGGTCCACATATTGAATAGTATAGTAGTCAAGTTCGTGCAGGTTATAAAGTTTGATCGTTCTGATCAACTGCTCTCCATAACCCTGCTGTGAGGCATACCCACAAATTTCAAGTCCCATCGCCCACAATTCATAATCGGTTTTGTCGTATGCAAACAATGGTTTGTAATGATCTGTATGCATCAAAAAATCAGTGTGGTCTTTGTATGAATCATTGACGGAATCATATTTCCTGAAACATGATGGAATGAGTTTGCCCTGTTTGTCTTTGTCATCATCAGGATGATAGTATTGACTGCCTTCCCAGTAATCTTTACATTTTATTCCAAAATGATTGTTGGATTCACGGGCCAGGGATGAAGCTCCTGCATTAGATTCGACGATTGCCTGAGCCATAATGATGCTTGCGGGGATACCCGACTTGACCATTTCATCGATGGCTACAAACTTATATGTTTCGATATAGCTGGATATATAAGGTTTGACTGCATCTTCCGGTTTTGTACAGAAGAGCACCATCATCATAAGTGAGACTTTGATCAATATCATAACTGCGTAAAAGAGATGAGGTCAGAGACAATAGCCAAAGCCAAATTTCATGCCAGAATTTGTCCTTACGGGGGCAGGCCGCAATAATCAGGAGCCTATCATTATTTGTTGGAGAAAACTCAAACAAAGGCGTGGCGCCGTTGTATTGTTCTTCAAAAAGTTACTTTTGATCCGCATCCATTTGCAAAATCCAATTCGAAGTATATTTCAATATGGCTGATACAATCAAACCTGTGACCCCTGAGAGCAAACCGCAAGAGCAAAAAGCTATTCTCGAACTGCAGGATTACCTGGAGGGGCCAAAATCGCGTGAAAGTGAATTGCTGTTCACTGTCAAGGTTGTCATGCAGTTCATCAAGGGTTTGAGGAAACTTCATTTCGTAGGGCCTTGCGTCACTGTGTTTGGATCTGCACGTTTTCCACCTGATCATGAATATTATAAGATGGCAGAGGCTGTCGGACACGCTATAGGTAAAACAGGTTTCACAGTGATGACCGGAGGAGGTCCGGGTATTATGGAAGCCGCCAATAAAGGTGCGTTTGAAGCGGGAGGATATAGCGTCGGTTGCAATATAAGATTGCCTCAGGAGCAAAAGCCAAATCCATACATGCATGAGTCCGTAACGATTGACTACTTTTTTGTTCGAAAATTTTTGTTGCTCAAATATTCATATGCATTTGTAGTTCTGCCCGGAGGATGGGGAACTATGGATGAATTATTTGAAACACTGACATTAGTGCAAACCGGTATGATTCATCAGTTTCCTGTAGTGCTGATGGGACAAACTTATTATCAGCCTCTGTTAGATTTTCTTCAGGATATGCTCAAAGTAGGAACAATCTCTGCAGAAGACCTTAAGCTTGTCGTGATCACGGATGATCCCCAGGAAGCTATTCGCCATCTTGAAAAATATATCAAGGATTTCTACACGATAAAGAAAAGGCCTACACGATATTGGTTGCTTGGAGAAAGACGCTCCAAAAACATACATCGGGATGTCCAAAAGAAATAGAGTACTATTCTGTCATATTTCATTTTTTTAAAGCACCATTCCTTTATTAAGTTTCAGTAAAAATAAAAAAAGGCAATCCGTTGATTGCCCTTTTTCCTAAATTAACATATAAGAAAGGTTTGCCTACCTCTGATGAAGTATGGCTATGACTTTCGAATATGTCACCTCATCTGACTTCACCCGAATCAGATAATTTCCTTCTGCCATTTGAGAGATATCAATATTTTGCTCATTGTATCCCTTATGTGTATTGATTATTTCATTCCAATTAATCTGTCCAAGGAAGTTTACGATTGCGATTTGAATTTTGTGATTACCGGTACTTTCAAAACCGAGATTTAAACTTTCATTGGCGGGATTAGGCCACATATTCAAATCGGTCAGATCCGTCAATGATGACTGGTCAATGAATGATGGAGTACTTACATTTCCTATACCCGTGCCAGTTTGAGAATCATTATTTACATGTATTCCTGCAAAGAGACGTTCTCCATTATATTCATGATAGGTACAGTCAAATGTAATCGAGGTTGTGGTAATACATCCATGAAGATCCGTCAGTGTAAGCGTTATTGTCGTTTCCTCCTCTCCTGTATGGATATAAATCTGCGGTGTGCCATCTCCATCCTGGATATAACTTTTTCCACTTGACACTTCCCAGCTATAAATTAGACCTTCTAGTTGACCAGTGACATTACTCGTGATTAATACTTTATCAGAATTACATTCAATTGAATGAGGGAGTTCTATTTCACATGACAGGACTGCGTTAGGCTTCCATAATATATATTGATTGGCAATACTGGAATTGCCACATCCATCTGTACAAACCCATTGTCTCTTGACATCATATTCACCATATCCGCTTCCTCCCTCGATACTTTGTGAATATGTTATAATCACTGGTTGAGAAATATCATCAGCATTAATGACTGGTACCGCCGGTAATTGGTCGCAAATGATTTCAGTATCCTGGGGTATACCCGAAAGTATAGGAGGGGTCGTGTCGTGTATATAGATTAGCTGATAGCAAGTCACCGGTTGGTTACATTCATTTGTGGCTGTCCATTCCCTGACGATTTCATAATAACCGGAGCATTGACTTAAGATCATGGAGTCTCCGAAAAAGATAGCAGGATTCCCTTCACACAAATCGGATGCTGTTGCAACTCCGGTATTAGACGGATTGGTAGATTCACCCATTTCCATAGACATATTTAAAGGAGCAGTAATCACAAGAGGTGGCGTCAGAGGAATGCATGCATTCTCGATAGGTTCTCCAAATGGAGCAGTTCCTGAACCGGTATACATCCAATTGAATTGGACGACATTTTCAGTTGAAATTTGTGATTCCAATAGCGGGTCAGGGTCAATGCAGGTAATCACCACACCATCATCACCATTCAGATATCCACCATTTTCAGGATCTTGTTCCATATCCCAGATTAATGAAGGACAAAAGCTGAGCACATTCGGATTTGGATCATCTACCACAAAACATATCTGATAGATTTTAGTCCACAATATTGTGTCGAGGATGATGGGAGTAGAATCCATATTGACGAGCTGAATAGCCCCATTGACAAAATCGGCCGGGCCTGTAAAATTGAACAAAGCAGGACCTGCAGAACTTGTAACGATGTATGGTGGATTTGGAGTTACAGCATCATAGCCCCCTTTAAAATCTGAGAAGCCTGCAAATTCCAAAACATCATCATCATAGAAAAACCTGACATTCATTCCAAAAACCTGAAGGTCTGTAGTGTCGGCTTTAAATTCCACATCAACACAATATTGGTTGGTGGCAGTAGTATAAGCAGGATTCGCAAATCGCACTGTTACAAGTGGTGTTTGCGAATGGGCTGTTAAAGAATATCCAATGCATATAAAACATAAGGCGATAAAGGCAGCGAATTTTGGTTTGGTGTACCGTGTATTCATTATAAATAACTTGAAAAATGAAAATGAAATAAAACCAATGGGTTAGTTGTGTACATAGGTACTATCCCTGTCATTGACTGACTGGTTTTTGAGTTTTAGATCTTGCTTGATTTAGAAATTTTTTTTCACAACACATGTTGTGATGAATCCCCAAGAATCACGCGTAAAAGACCACTACCGTATAACTGCTTTATTTTTTAGTAGGGTTAGGATTTGGCTACACACTACTACCGATTACTGACATCAGTTGAAATATCAGATCTGCTTTTAATTGAATAATCCTCGGCGATGGATTCTATTCAAAATCATCTGATTGTTTTTTTATGCCTCAAAAAATATAGCATCGTCAATCCGGATGATTATACTTTATCCAATACAAAGATTGCGGTATGAAGGGAATAATCTCTTATACAATTCCATATAAAGCTTGTATAATTCACTCTTTGCTTTTTACCATTATTATTTAAAACAATTAAACAAACAGATATCAGCATGACTAAAAAAAAGAAAGGGGCAATCGTTTGATTGCCCCTTTCTTTTCTGATCATTTATCGAATCACTTAATCATTGTGAAGAATCACAATAACTTTTGTATACATCGATCTGTCTGATTTAACCTGCATCAGATAACTTCCCTCAGGGATTGAAGAAACATCAACCTTCTTCGAGTTATACCCTTTATGAGCGTTGATTTGATCTGTATGTATCACCTGTCCGAGATAATTCAATAACGTGAATTTAACATCCTGTTTGACAGAACTTTCAAAACTGAGATTAACGCTTCCGTTAGCCGGATTTGGCCACAAGTTCAATTCTGTTAAATAATCCGTAGATGCGTGATCAGTCACTGGTGGCGCATTTACTACAACTGAATTATTCGGTGCTTCAGCATTAGTAGCGGGGTCAGCGCCGATGAATGGATTACCCCCAGGCAATACACAATCAATAGTAGCGCCGCATGTTGTACTACATCCATAGGCATCTGTAATCGTGAGTCGGATAGTGACTTCAGACCAACCTACATAAATATCGATTGATGGAGTACCCTGTCCGGCCTGAATGAAACATGCTTCACCCAATACTTCCCAGTAGTATGTCAGTGTTCCCAATCCGCCATTGACATCACCAGTGATGACTACTCCATGTGAATTGCACTGTACAGATGCAGGCAAAAGAATATCACAACTCAGGAACGTATCCGGTATCCAAAGTATATGCTGTTCTGCTACAGTAACATTGCCGCATGCATCCCTTGCAGTCCATCTGCGGGTTACTTTGTATTCACCTGGTGCTCCTCCCGGTTCTACAATCTGCTCGTATGTCACTGTTACTGGTCCGGCAGGATCAATAGCATGAACAGGGGGCACAGGAGGTAGTTGAGCACAAATTACAGATGCATCTTTTGGTGCATCGGTGATAATCGGTGCTATATCATCCATGATATTTACAGAGAAGGAAATAGAAGACGAATTGCCGCAAGCATCAGTCGCTACCCATGTATAAACTCTGTGTTCAAAATATCCGTCTTCTGCGCAGTTGTCTGAATACGTAACCTCAAGCGTGAATACCGGAATAATCTGTGTGTCACAGTTGTCGTGGACATATACACTTCCATCATCAAGATCATTCAACTGCTTGATGATATCTTCCTGAGATAAGTATACCACATCATCATCTCCCTGATCAATGTATTTGAGGATGATCGACCATGTTGGAATCTCAATCACCGGCGCTATCTTATCGCCAACGATAATCATCTGTTTGATAGTAGCTACATCACCGCAAATATCAACTGCTGACCAGATTCTTTCCACCACGATGCCATCTTTGCACGCAGCTACATCTAATGTATCCTGGGTCATTGTCACCTCTACAAATTTCCCTGCGCATTCGTCAAAGGCAGTTACCTCTGGTATCGAAAGATCATCACAGAGTTCGTCAACTACACCTTGGATCACCGGACCATTACTATCCCCTACGTGAACGATTTGCGTTTGTGTGGTAACATTTCCGCAATGATCGGTAGCTGTAATGATACGTTGTACATCATATTTGTAAGCGCAATCTCCAGGGATCGTTGTATCCTGAGTTGTAATGTCTACACTACCGCAGTTGTCAGTGGCGGTTGCTTTAGGAAGTGGTTGATTACAGCCTATCGTTATCTCTGGTTTGAAATTGAGTATGACAGGAGGTGTAGTATCAACAACATGAGCTGTGATCGTCTCAATCGTTTGATTCCCACAAATATCCTGTGCAGACCATGTAAGATCGACTACTGCGATAACACCATCAGCACAATCACCGGATTCTCTGACTTTTTCCTCAAAAAGGACTTCGGTGCCAAACGAACAAGCATCTTCCAGTCGTACATCCTGAGGTCCAAAATTTGTGTACTTACCATTCTGTCCATTACATTCCACGATCAGAATTTCTCCAAACTGAAGATCTTTCAAAATTGGATTGACCCATATCAGATTTGGATGAGCATGATCATTTGGAATAAGTATAGATGTATCCCTTACAGAATTACCACAAGCATCATATGCTTCGTATGTACGCTGAAAAGCAAAGCCTGATCCGCAAGGATTAGGAATCTTTGTATCCCAGAAGCGAATAAATGGATGCCCGCAATTGTCTGTCGCATCAACCAATTTAAGAGCGGGATCATCTACACAAGTAGTGTCAGGGACGCCGATCAATACAGGTGCCTCGTTATCGATGAGCCGTGCAGTAATCGTGAGGTTAGATACATTTCCACAAAGATCCACACCTCTCCAGTGAAGGATTCTTTGTTCGAGATATCCGAATCGTTTGCAATTGTTAGTCACTTTCGTCTGGACGTCAAATGTGATGATACCTGCGCTGCCACATGATACAGGACTATTAATTGATTCTGCACTCAGATGATCATAGAACTCAGGAATGCCACCTTCATTGCATGTGTAATTGAGGATATCTCCGTCTTTGACATTCGCAAGTTCAGGCTGTATCATGATGAGTTCAGGTGCTTTGTGGTCAACAAGCTTTATATGTTGAATTGAAGTCCCCTGATTTCCACAATCATCTGTAGCTCTCCATGTTCTGGTGATGACTTGTCCATTCTGACAACCTGGTGCAGGTTGAGATTCGTTGAATACAATAATACAAGCGCATAGACACTCATCTGTAGCAAAAATATTAGTCGGAACCGGTGGTATCTCATCACAATTAACTGTGATATCCGGAGGTACATTATGCAGTGTAGGTGCGACGTGGTCAACCAGATCCATGAAAATACTATAGCTGCTGCTGTTACCGCAAGCATCTATAGCAGACCATGTGAGGCGATAGCGCAGGATAAATCCATCCACGGCACAGTTGCCTTCAGCAACCAAAACCTGGTTGAATGTGAAGGTTACATTGCCAGAACAATTGTCAGTCGCATTTATACTGCTGATGGTGAACGTAGGCAAACTAAAGCTTGGATCCTGACCAAGACACTGTATACTCAAAGTGCCTCCGTTTGGAATGCCGTTGAGCAAAGGATCAACTACGGTAAGGGTCGGAGGCGTATTGTCAAATACGACTATAGTCTGTGTACATGTCGCTGAATTACCACATGCATCTGTTGCGCGGAAAGTGCGGAGAACGTTAAATCTGTTAATGCAGGTCTGGTTAGTGATGACATCGCTTCCAATGGTAACCGTCGCACCACCACCGCAATTATCAGCTGCAACAACACCTGCTGTGGTTACTGTAGGAACCTGATTAGCGCATTGAACAGTGATATTTCCAGGACACATGATTGTCGGTGGAATATTATCAAACACTACTATCGTCTGTGAGCATGAGGCAGAATTACCACATGCATCAGTAGCACGATAGGTACGTACGACATTAAATCTGTCAGCGCAAGTCTGATTGGTGATCACATCATTTACAAATGTCACCGTTGCTCCACCACCGCAATTGTCAGAGGCTACAACACTGGCCGTATTTACAGCCGGTACCTGGTTAGCGCATTGTACGGTTACATTTCCTGGACACTGTATCGATGGTGGAATGTTATCAAATACTGAAATGGTCTGTGAACAAGTAGATGAATTGCCACAGGCATCGGTTGCTCTGTATGTACGTGTGACGACAAAGCGATTCGTGCAGGTCTGATTTGAAACCACATCATTTACAAATGATATGGTTGCAGCCCCACCGCAATTATCGGATGAAACTACACTAGCTGTACTAACAGCCGGTACCTGGTTAGCACATTGTACAGTTACATTTCCTGGACACTGTATCGATGGTGCTATATTATCAAATACAGTGATTGTCTGTGAACATGTGGCTGAATTGCCGCATTCATCAACAGCCCTGTATGTACGGGTTACATTGAACCTGTTGATACATGTTTGATTTGATATCACATCGTTTACAAAACTAACAGTAGCCAATCCGTTGCAATTGTCTGAAGCTGTGACAAGGGCCGGATTTGGTTGTGGAACTTGGCTCGCACACTGTACGGTCACGTTGCCTGGGCACATGATGGTAGGCACAGTATTGTCAAACACGGTTATAGTTTGTATACATGATGATGAGTTTCCACATGCATCTGTTGCGCTGTACGTGCGTAGTACATTAAACCTGTTTGTACAGGTTTGATTTGCGATGACGTCACCAATAAACGCTACAGGTATAAAGCCCTCAACAGAACAATTGTCCGTAGCGAATAGTCCTTCTGTAACTGGAGCTGGAACTTGGCTTGCACACTGTACAGTCACATTACCAGGGCACATGAAAACAGGTGGTATGTTATCAAATACCGTAATGGTCTGGGAGCATGTGGCTGAATTGCCGCATTCGTCTACAGCTATATATGTCCTCAGTACATTAAACCTGTCATTACATGTCTGATTAGTTATCACATCATTTAAGAAAGTCACTGTGGCAGCCGCACTGCAATTATCCGAAGCTGTCACACTGGCCGGATTGGGTTGAGGAACCTGGAATGCGCAATCGACGGTCACGTTTCCTGGACACATAATAGTTGGTACTGTATTATCAAATACGGTGATCGTCTGTGAGCATGTAGCAGAATTACCGCATTGATCAGTAGCCCTGTATGTACGGGTTACATTGAACCTGTTCGTACATGTTTGATTTGAAATCACATCATTTACAAATGTCACAGTAGTAATGCCTCCACAATTGTCGGTAGAAGCTACAGCACCAATATTAAATACAGGCACCTGGCTTGCACACTGTACAGTCACGTTGATAGGACATGTAATCGATGGTGGCGTATTATCAATTACCTGAAGTGTTTGTAAGCATGAAGATGAATTTCCGCATGCATCAGTAGCTCTCCATGTTCTGTTGATCGTATAGGCCTGAGGACAAGCTCCGGGAACAATCGCATCAGTGGATACAACCGTTGGCCCTACACCTGTAAATGGTAGTATTACTTGGCCCGGATTCAGTGCACCTGGAGATTGTGCTGATGGTCCGGCCCATACAAAGTTGCTGTACATATTACCGTTACCTGTTAAATTCAGGCTCAAGCCAAGAGGTTCTGTTCCCAGCTCCTGCACTGCGCCGATACTTGTGCTGAGTATGCCATTAGCCGGACCTCCGACACCTACAAATGTTCCTTCATAACTTAAGAACTGAATCAGTGTAGTTCCATTCTTCACAAGGGCAATTCCATCAGGAGCTCCGTTTTGAATTCCATTAGATGGATAGGCTAAGAACATGGTACCAAAACCGTTGCTTTGATTTGGAATGATGCCAGTTAGCGGATCTGTATCATAGACTGCACCACCAGTTCCGTTGTAAAGAACTATTGAATATACACTTAGATCGGTCCCCGCAGGTCCTGCAACTTCAATGAATTCTCCGGCATCTACTCCTGTATTATCATAATGGAATTCATTGATCCAGACTTCAGGAAGTGGACCACCTCCTGCACAATTGTCAGTGGCAGTAGCTGTTCCATTTGTGCCTCCTGGTGCTGTATTGGCTGTACACTGCAATACTACATTTGGTGGACAAGATATGGTAGGTGGAATGTTGTCAAACACTGTAATGGTCTGTGAACATGATGATGAATTACCACATTCATCAGTCGCCCTGTAAGTTCGTGTTACATTAAACCTATTTGTACAAGTCTGATTGGATATTACATCATTTACGAAAGTGACAGTTGCTAATCCATTGCAATTGTCGGATGCTGTGACACTTGCTGTATTTGGCAAAGGAACATCACTTGCGCATTGTACAGTCACATTGCCGGGACACATTATAAACGGTACGGTATTATCAAACACTGTAATCGTTTGTGAACATGAGGCTGAATTACCGCACTCATCTGTTGCTCTGTATGTGCGTGTTACATTAAACCTATTAACACATGTCTGATTTGAAATCACATCATTCACAAAGGTGACAGTGGCTATCCCGTTACAATTATCTGATACTGTTACCGTCGCTGGATTTGGAGTTGGTACCTGGCTCGCACATTGTACAGTGACATTGCCAGGACACATGATAAATGGAACTGTGTTGTCAAACACCGTAATCGTTTGTGAACAGGTAGCTGAATTGCCGCATTCATCTGTCGCTCTGTAGGTACGTGTTATGTTAAATCTGTTAGTACATGTCAGATTTGAAACCACATCATTGACAAATGTGACCGATGCTACTCCATTACAATTATCTGATGCAGTGACCAGCGCAGGATTTGGTTGTGGTACAAGGTTCGCACATTGTACAGTGATATTACCTGGACACATGATGAATGGAACTGTATTATCAAAAACAGTTATAGTCTGTGAACAGGTAGCGGAATTACCGCATTCATCTGTCGCCCTGTAGGTACGTGTTACATTATATCTGTTGGTACAGGTTTGATTTGAAATCACGTCATCGACAAAAGTGACCGTGGCCATTCCATTGCAATTATCAGATACGGTGACCAGGGCTATGTTTGGTTGTGGGACAAGGCTAGCGCATTGTACCGTCACATTGCCCGGGCACATGATAAACGGTACGGTATTGTCAAATACGGTAATTGTCTGTGAACATGTCGCTGAATTGCCACATTCATCTGTCGCTCTATAAGTACGTGTGACATTAAATCTGTTGACACATGTCTGATTTGACGTCACATCACCGACAAAGGTGACTGTTGCTACTCCATTGCAATTGTCAGATACGGTGACAAGTGCTGTATTTGGCTGTGGTACCAGACTTGCGCATTGTACGGTGACATTGCCGGGGCACATGATAAACGGTACGGTATTATCAAATACGGTAATCGTCTGTGCGCAGGTGGCTGAATTCCCGCATTCATCTGTCGCTCTATAGGTACGTGTGACATTAAATCTGTTGACACATGTCTGATTTGACGTCACATCACCGACAAAGGTGACTGTTGCCATTCCATTGCAATTATCAGATACGGTGACAAGGGCAATGTTTGGCTGTGGTACCAGACTTGCGCATTGTACGGTGACATTGCCGGGGCACATGATAAACGGTACGGTATTATCAAATACGGTAATTGTCTGTGAACAAGTCGCTGAGTTGCCACATTCATCTGTCGCTCTATAGGTACGTGTGACATTAAATCTGTTGACACATGTCTGATTTGACGTCACGTCACCGACAAAGGTGACCGTCGCCATTCCATTGCAATTGTCAGATACGGTGACAAGTGCTGTATTTGGCTGTGGTACCTGGCTAGCGCATTGTACAGTGACATTGCCTGGACACATGATGAATGGTACTGTATTATCAAAAACAGTTATAGACTGTGAACATGTGGCGGAATTACCACACTCATCTGTTGCCCTATAGGTACGTGTTACATTATATCTGTTAGTACAGGTTTGATTTGAAATCACATCATCGACAAAGGTGACCGTGGCCATTCCATTGCAATTATCAGATACGGTGACAAGCGCTGTATTTGGCTGTGGTACCTGACTGGCACATTGTACCGTTATATTGCCAGGACACATGATGAATGGTACAGTATTGTCAAACACTGTAATCGTCTGTGAGCAGGTAGCGGAATTACCGCATTCATCTGTCGCTCTATAGGTACGTGTGACATTATATCTATTGGTACATGTCTGATTTGAAATCGCGTCTCCGACAAAAGTGACCGTGGCAATTCCATTGCAATTATCAGATACGGTGACAAGTGCCGTATTTGGCTGTGGTACCTGGCTGGCACATTGCACTGTTACATTTCCAGGACACATGATAAACGGTACCGTATTGTCAAACACAGTGATGGTCTGTGCGCAGGTGGCTGAATTACCGCATTCATCTGTAGCCCTGTAGGTACGTGTTACATTATATCTATTGGTGCATGTTTGATTTGAAATCACATCATCGACAAAGGTGACCGTGGCCATTCCATTGCAATTATCAGATACGGTGACAAGGGCAATGTTTGGCTGTGGCACAAGGCTTGCGCATTGTACAGTTACATTGCCGGGGCACATGATAAACGGTACGGTATTGTCAAATACGGAGATTAATTGAGTACAAATAGCTGAATTACCGCATTGATCAGTGGCCCTGTATGTCCTTGTTAAATTAAATCGATTGACACAGGTTTGATTGCTTATAGCGTCTCCAACAAAAGAGACAACTGAAGTCCCACAATTATCGGAAGCGACAACCAGGGATGTATTAGGCGCAGGCACCTCACTTGCGCACTGCACATTGACAGTAGGTGGGCAGGTAATTGATGGGGGTGTTGTATCGACTACATCAATAGTTCTGGAACAAGATGCAGAATTTCCACAATCATCAACAGCCGTCCATGTCCGAGTGACTGAATATTGCTGAGGACACTGGCCCGGAACGATTATGTCAGCAAAAGTAACCGTTGGAAGAGGATTACAATTGTCCGAAGCTTCAGCTGTTCCGAAATTGGGCAATCCGGTCATATTTCCCATTATATTAACATCATCGATTACTAACAGGAACTGATCATTGGATATATTTCTAAATGCAATGCGTACAGTTTGTCCCACATAAGCACTCAGGCTAATAGATCGAGCAGTCCATGTCGCGTTTTCGTTAGGAATGTTAAGTAATAATGTTGATGCAGAAACCATATTGCCCAAAGCACCTGTACTTCCTGAAGGTACGCTCGGAGCTACCATTATCCTGACTTCATAGCCATCAGGGAATAGTGGATCATAAGCTTTGGCGTTCCAGTTTAGAACACTTGATGGTTGCAATAACACAGGAGGTGTCCACATCCAATCATCAGCGGCTCCTACAGGAGTATAATATGATGTGCTGAAAGCAACCGAATCAGCAACATTATTTTGAAAATCCTCTCTTCTTTCCCATGCTTCATTAATATAACTTACTTGTGCATTGGGGGTACGGTTGTCAACATTAACCTTTAACCATCCGGGAGGGAAAGTATACGTACCTGCACCACCAGAAGTAGGCCCGGGTATGCCATCAAAATCTTCAGAAAAGAGAACCAGAGGGCTTGTAGATAAGGATGAACATTCTACCGGAGACACTACTGTAGGACAAGTGATCACAGGAGGTGTATTATCAAACACAAAAATGGTCTGTGAGCATGTCGCTGAATTACCACACTCATCTGTTGCCCTATAGGTACGTGTTACATCATACCTATTGGTACATGTTTGATTCGAAATCACATCACCCACGAATGTGACTGAAGCCAGTCCATTGCAATTGTCAGAGGCAATGACGCTTGTTGTATTTGGCACTGGAACCTGGCTGGCACATTGTACTGTCACATTTCCAGGACACATGATAAACGGTACTGTATTGTCAAAAACTGTAATCGTCTGTGCGCAGGTGGCTGAATTACCGCATTCATCTGTCGCTCTATAGGTACGTGTGACATTAAATCTGTTGACACATGTCTGATTTGAAGTCACGTCACCGACAAAGGTGACTGTTGCTACTCCATTGCAATTATCAGATACGGTGACAAGGGCAATGTTTGGCTGTGGTATCAGACTTGCGCATTGTACGGTGACATTGCCGGGGCACATGATAAACGGTACGGTATTATCAAATACGGTAATTGTCTGTGAACAAGTCGCTGAGTTGCCACATTCATCTGTCGCTCTATAGGTACGTGTGACATTAAATCTGTTGACACATGTCTGATTTGAAGTCACGTCACCGACAAAGGTGACTGTTGCCATTCCATTGCAATTATCAGATACAGTGACAAGGGCTATGTTTGGCTGTGGTACAAGGCTAGCGCATTGTACAGTTACATTGCCGGGACACATGATAAATGGTACAGTGTTGTCAAATACTGTAATTGTTTGTGAGCATGTGGCTGAATTACCACACTCATCTGTCGCTCTATAGGTACGTGTTACATTAAACCTGTTGGTACATGTCTGATTTGAAGTCACGTCACCGACAAAGGTGACTGTTGCTATTCCATTGCAATTATCAGATACGGTGACCAGGGCCGTATTTGGTTGTGGTACCTGGCTGGCACATTGCACTGTTACATCTCCGGGACACATGATGAACGGAACGGTATTGTCAAACACAGTGATCGTCTGTGAACATGACGCTGAATTCCCGCATTCATCTGTCGCTCTATAGGTACGTGTGACATTAAATCTGTTGACACATGTCTGATTTGAAGTCACGTCACCGACAAAGGTGACTGTCGCAATTCCATTGCAATTATCAGATACGGTGACAAGAGCCGTATTTGGCTGTGGTACCTGGCTGGCACATTGCACTGTTACATTTCCAGGACACATGATGAATGGTACAGTATTGTCAAACACTGTAATCGTCTGTGCGCAGGTGGCTGAATTTCCGCATTCATCTGTAGCCCTGTACGTACGTATCAAATTATACCTGTTCGTACACGTCTGATTAGTAATTACATCATTGACAAACGTAACTGATGCCAGTCCATTACAATTATCGGATGCCGTCACAAGGGTTGGATTTGCCGGGGGAACAAGGCTAGCACATTGTACTGTAATATCGCCCGGACACAGGATGAATGGTACAGTATTGTCAAACACCGTGATTGTCTGCGAACATGACGCTGAATTACCACACTCATCTATTGCCCTGTAGGTACGGGTTACATTATATCTATTGGTACATGTTTGATTTGAAATCACATCGTCGACAAATGACACTGTCGCCAGCCCATTACAATTGTCTGATGCTGTTACTAATAATGGATTGGGCAGTGGCACCTGACTTGCACACTGTACTGTGATATTGCCCGGACACATGATAAATGGCGCCATATTATCAAAGACAGTTATGGTCTGTGAGCAAGTGGCAGAATTGCCGCATTCATCAATAGCCCTGTAAGTTCGGGTCACATTATACCTGTTGATACATGTTTGTGCCGAGATCACATCATCAACAAAAGTGACTGTTGCTAAACCATTGCAGTTGTCTGTTGCAATGACAAGTCCAGGATTTGGTAGTGGAACAAGGCTTGCGCACTGCACGGTTGTATTCACCGGACAAGTTATTGATGGTGGGGTGGTATCAAAGACGTGTATATTTTGTGCACATGTGGCTGAATTACCGCATTCATCAATAGCTCTGTATGTACGGGTTATATCAAACCGGTTGGTACATATTTGATTCGAGAAGACATCACTGACAAATGTCACAGTGGCTACTCCGCCACAATTGTCGGAAGTGGTGACGCTGGTCGTACTAGGTAAGGGAACCTGATTAGCACATTGCACTGTGATATCACCTGGACATGCAATTGAAGGCGGCGTATTGTCAAATACTGTAATCGTCTGTGCGCACGTAGATGAATTACCACAAACATCAGTAGCTCTGTAAATCCGTGAAATGGTAAATCTATTCGTACAAGTCATGCCCGTAATCACATCCGCAACAAATGAGTTGGTTACAACTCCTGAACAATTATCAGTAGATGTTACAAGTCCCGGATTTGCAACTGGTACCATGTTGGCACAAGACACTGTGATGGGCTGAGGACAAGTGATCATAGGTGCTATATTATCAAACACCCTTATGGTCTGCGTGCAGGTTGCGGAATTTCCGCATGCGTCTGTAGCTCTGTAAATCCTGCTTACAATAAACTGGTTATCGCAGTTGACGTTTGAAATCACATCTGCCAGATGCGTTATGACGGCTGGACTACAAACATCCGTCGCTGTGACAAGAGCCGGATTCGGGACCGGGACATCGCTCTGACATTGCACAGTTATATCATTTGGACAGGTGATGCCTGGTGGTGTATTATCCTGAACCTGTATTGTCTGTGTACAAGTGGATGAATTGCCACATACATCATTAGCTCTGTATGTCCTTTTCACTGTATATCTGTCAGCACAAGTCTGATTGCTGATCGCATCTCCCAGAAATATTATTGTTGTAGCTCCGCCGCAATCGTCGGTTGCAGTTACACTTCCGGGGTTTGGTGAAGGAACCTGGAACGCACATTGCACGGTAATATCCGTCGGACACATGATTGATGGCCCGGTAGTGTCAATGACACTGATCAATTGAACGCATGTATCAGCGCCACCGCATGTATTCGTTGCAATCCACGTTCTGGTGATAGAAAAATTGTGCGGACAATTTCCTGCCATAGTAACATCACTGAATGTAATAACAGGTGTACCAGGGCAATTATCTGTAGCTGTCGCAAAGCCAGTTGTTGTAGGTAATGTAGACTGTGTACACTGTATAGTAGTATCAGCAGCGCACACGATCATTGAAGAGCAGTCGATAGAGGTACAAATAGTCGGTAAGGGCATACCATATGGAGGGGTACCGGGACCAGAATAAACCCAGTTGAATTGAACTACATTTTCTATAGATGGGAGCGAAGTTCCTCCTGAAGGGTCGTTATGGTCTACAATTGTAATGACCACTCCATCATCACCGGGAAGAAATCCACCATTGACAGGATTGCTTTCAAGATCCCATATAACTGGTGGACAAAAGGGAACTTGTGTCGGGACAGAAGGGTCAACCACAAAGCACACCTGATAAAGAGTTGTCCAGGTTACGGTGCTCAGTATAGTTGGAGGTGCCGCCGGGGTATACATGATCACTGAGTTTTCAAAATCATAATTATCAGCAGAACCGAAAATGAAGCCAGGGCCGGTAGGCGGATTGAAAGGATCCGGAGAAGTAGCCAGCATGTAGCCCGGTGCAAAATTGCGAAATCCTATTCCTAATGGGGCGATCTCCATCAAGAAGTCATCATAAAAGAACCGGACATTCATACCAAACACCTGGATATTTGTGGTGTCTGCTAAAAACTGAACATCCAGACAATATAATGAGGCTCCACATTCAAATGTTGGATTTGCAAATCGGACGGTAACCGTCGTATCAGATTGAGATGATGCCTTTGTACTAATTCCGGACATTAATAAATACAACGCAAGGAGCATCAAGATTTTGGGGGTTTGGCAATTCATTGATTTTAATTTTGTTTTGATTGAAAGAAAGGAACTATCACGAGTTGTATGATTCGCTTTAGCACACAGTCCGTTTTTGCGGCTGTTGATAAGCGTTTCTACTTGAGATGTTCCAGTTTTCATTCTGTTTTATTTATTTATTTAGCAATAGTTGTCATTACATATATCCATCCTACCTACCTATTGTCATTCCACAAAGACACGCCTCAAAAGGCTTGTTTTTTTAGGCTTATTGATGGAGCATCCAAACGATAGGCGGCAGAAATAATCATAGCGGAAATCCGAGGCTGCTGGATAGCAGGCTCCGCGGTTGGTTGGTTGGGAGGTTCTATGTGGCATGAGATAAAAACTCATGGGTTTTATTAGGGGTTTCGCACTTTTTTACTAGCGTGCAAGATCGAAAAATAATCAATACAAACCACCTATTCTAGTACAAATGAATAGTTTACATGAAAAAAAACCTGTGCTCCATCTGTCCCAATGTTTATAAGGGAATTCTTCGATTCATTCAATCAATGTAACTGAGGTTGATGTACTCATTAATAATTTTTTTTCTGCCATATTTGTTAATTAATATATATGTGGGTTTCAAAAATGTTGTTTCCTTTAAAGGTCTGAGAATATACCCTGGGACAGGATATTCTAAAAAATCCGGTACCCTTTTATTGATTATTATTGCTATTCATGGAGAAGAGAATCATCGGCCGTTATGAAGGACAGGAGAAGGGCTCGTTGCTTATTTGTATCGGAGGGATGCATGGTAATGAACCATCAGGAGTGGAGGCTATTGAAGAAGTCTTACGCCTGTTGCACATTGAAAAGAAGGTGAATCCAACTTTTCTTTATAAAGGTGCCGTGATAGGTGTATGTGGTAATCTAGCAGCATTGAAAGCCAAACAGCGATTCATCACCAGGGATCTCAATCGGATGCTGACTACTTCAGAATTTGAAAGAGTAAAAAAGCTGGACCCGGCTCATCTTGTTCAAGAAGACAGAGAGTGCCTCGAATTACTAACGGTCATTGAAGATGAACGAAAAAAATATGATGCACCTCTTACGTTGATATTAGACATGCATACCACGACTGCTGATGGAGGCATATTTACGATCGCTGCAGAAGACGATCTCAGCCGTATTCTTGCGAAGGGTTTACATGCTCCGGTCGTCCTGGGTATAGCTGAAGGTCTTGCCGGTACGACAATTGATTATTTCCATCATCCTTCAGGCGGTTGTTATTGCATCGTATTTGAAGCCGGTCGTCATGATGATCCTGAAGGTGTGCATCGTACAGCAGCAGCCATTATCAATTGTATGCGAACTATCGGGGCAGTCGAATCCAGAGATGTGGATCATCGTCATGATGGATTGTTGATCAGCCTTTCTTTAGGTTTGCCAAAAATAACCAGACTGATTTATCATTATAAAATTCAACCCGGGGAAAAATTTGAAATGCGTCCCGGCTATAAAAATTTTCAGTACGTGAATGCCGGAGATATCCTGGCTAAAAATGAAAATGGTGACGTGATTTCGCCTGTGGAAGGATTAATACTCATGCCAAAATATCAACCACAGGGCAATGATGGTTTTTTTATAGTTGAGGTCGTTGAAGCCTGATCAACACGCGATCAAAAATGTAAATCAATCAGATTTACATTGATAGGTTTCGTAAAAACAGAACAACAGATGCTTCAATTATTAATATTCGTTGGACCGATGACATTCATCACACCTGTATTCCGTATTGGAATCGTAGCTGAGCTTATTGCAGGTTTGACAATAGAGTTCCGCAGAATCAAATTACCTGCATTATCAATCGCACTGCCCGGTGATGTATTCCCACCTATAAGTGTGAGATATTGAATTTCGGCTGACTTACCTACCGGAATTGACAACAGACGGGAGACAGCCGGTCCTGCTTTGATGGTGATATTCGTTCCCGGATCAGGCATCCATTTCCATATACCATCCACTACGATGGGTCCGGCAGATATGTTGATGGTTTGATTGTTCAGTGCCGGAACAAAAAGTATATTTTCATTATCGTCGGCGCAAATCGAAACATTTCGAAGCGTCCCATTACCGCTGTCATCCAATGCAGATGTGACCATATTGCATTTGATAAGAACAGAATAATCTTCTACTTCACCGAAATCATACGAACCACACGATGGTGGTACAGCATTAAATCTTACTGCGATTCTCATACGGGTTAATCCTGTGGTTGCACTGAGAGGTATCGTGATAGTGCCACTGACAGCAGCGGTTGAAGGCCCTCCTGAGAATATAGTTTCTTCGGCATCTGCAAAATCTCCATCCTTGTTGGTATCTATCCAGACACGATATTGTTCACTGCGTGAGCCTTGTAAAAATCCTGGAGTAATGGTCAATGTATATGCACCACCCCGGGATACCGTGATAGTTTCGTTTGTAAAATCACTGTATGAGGTTGAGCCTGATTGCTTCGTGTATCCTGCCATATTGAATGTTTGAATCCATTCGCTCGAGTGATTATTACCCTGTGCCGCACAATAAAAAGGACCGCTGTAACAAGTCCTTGTAATTGTATATGAACCTACCTGGCCTCCCCAACCCTGAACAAGGATAAAATAGTTAACACCATTAGTCGTTGGAAAAGAAATCAGACTACCTGTGTTACAATAATCATCAATGCCTGTGATACAGGTTAAGCCTGAACAACTACCGCTGTAAGCATTTAATTTTGTATCATATCCATATTGAGTGCATGTAGCGATGATCACATTTTGCCCATTACCTACGAATGTGTACCAGATACCGGGAGCGCTAATATCCGTACCACAAGTAAATGCTTCCGGGTCATCAAGTGCAAGAGTAGTATTGCCAGTCAAAGATCCTCCGCAGGGAAGGCTGATAGCCATTGAACAGAAGTCGCCGTTAATAGGTGTTAAAGTTGTAAAGGACTCCGTTGAGCATCCGCTTACATCACCGTTTGCTCCGTAAGGCGTAATTTTTACATAGATCGTTGAGGTATAGGGAAGGAGCCCAGGTGGATCATAAAAATTTACATTACCTACATTTAACTGATTTGCGATCTGCGTTCCTCCAGGCGTAGTGCCTATGGTGAGTTTATATCCGGTCTGGTTTCCTACTGAATGGGCCCAATGTAATACTACTGATAACGAAACATTGATGGCTCCATTAAGCGGGCTCGTTAACTGCGTGCACTGAGGTGGTCCGCTCGTTTCAGTGACAAAAGATTGTTCCAGGCATCCTGTAGCATTTCCGAGATTATTGTAAGGAACGATTTTAACGTAAATACTTGTATTAAAAGGAAGTGCTCCGGGATCATATGATGTCACCAGACCTACATCAACATTGTTGAGAATATTAGTCCCTCCGGGAGTGGTTCCAACTGTCAGATAAAATCCATTAGCGCCCTGAGCATTATTCCAGAAAAGATCCTGGTTGATATCAACATTGATGGCATTGGGCGCAGGATCAATAAGTGATGTACATACCGGAGGGGAGCAAGTGCCTGTATTACACGCGGCATTATTGTACTTGCTCCTGATAAGATTACCAGGTTGTGTGCCAAATCCATTAGTGAAATTAATGCCTACGCCGCCGACGAGATGACAATAACTCATGATGGTACCTGATGCAGGTAAGGGCCCTGTACAACCCTCACTATATCCGGCTTGCGGCCCACACCCATCGATGGCGGTATTATTGCCATTCCAAGCACAAGCATGCGTATGCGGTGAACCCATATTATGACCCATTTCATGTGTCACTACCTCAACATTCCAACTATACGTAGGAAAGGGAATAATCGAAGTCGATAAAGATGTGCTGACAGCACATTGAAGAGAGTTAGAACACAATACATCAATATACGCTATACCTCCGCCAAGACCACGTGTGCTTAAAAAATGTGCAAGCCGACCGTTGTAGGTAAGTGTGTCTATATGACTTACAAATGCATTTAAGACAGCGCTTGTCGACGTGAGACTGGCAAACGGATCTGTTGATGTATAAATGAATATATCGGATACAGAGACCGGGATGCTTTCATTGGCATAAAGTGTGGTGACTTCATTCCACAACGAAGCTACCCATGCTTCGGTATTTGGAATACTTGAACCATTGTCTACGTAAGATTTGTAGTCACATTCAACATATACCTCCACGCAACTTCCAGTAAGCATACGATTAGTTGTATTGTCGGGATGAATAAGCGGAGAACTCCCGGCTTTGTCATTTACATAACAATTCATTGGGTTTGGAACCAGGATGTTATTGTCTTCGAAGGCTATATAGCTTCCATCTTGCGCCTGCTGTATTCGTTTATTCCCTGTGTCATCAGAATACAGAATTTGAATTTTATCCTTCAATACACTTACAATAGCCATTGAGTTTGGATTACCTTTTATCATCCCTCTATAAAATATATAAGCAGGATTGGGTGTCAATCTTAATCCATCACTTGTTTTGATTTGTGCTGTAGAACTATATATATCCACCTTATGCAGATCAAGATCTAGATTAAATGGAGAAGGCAGTTGGAGTCGAAGAAGATCCGGATCTGATGTAATTAATTTTTGGATCATCCCCGGCATAAGTGTCATAGAATAAGCCTTGTCAACATAATGCTGCAGGCTTTCTTTTGCAGGCGCAGCCGTATTAAAAAGCGATACAGTCTCGTGGCTTCTCCCACGAAACGAAGCTATTGTTTCTAAGGCTACAGGCTTCTGCCCATAAAGAAGCGAGACAATAGAAACCAGGCAGACAAATAATACTGAAGATCTCCTCATATGTACACATGTTCTAAACTGAAACCCAATAGAATATCGGGGAATTAAAAACCAATCTCAGGTGATGCAAGGGGAGAGCCGCTTTTCGCGGAGGGCTGCAAATTACGAAAACACAATCATGTCAAGGTCATTAAATTTAAACCAGGGGTCAGCTGTCAGACTTAATTTCATCATAATGGATAATAAGCACTTTTTGTGGTCTTTATTCATTGCTAAAGATTGTAATGGATTCCATGGGCTTCTTATAAAGAAAAAAGTATTTAAGATAAATGTGAAATTTACAGACCGCTTGTCGTTTATGTAGAGACGTGGGTATATAATTTTATGTACGCGCGTGAGAGCAGTGATAGGCGTGCGTATGAGACAAAAATCTGAAATCTAAAATTTTATGGCTGTATATAATTGGTATCGGTTTGTAGTCCGCATTCCGATCAATGCATCGAGGCAAGACCTGTATGATGTGTGGACAAGTCGGGTTGCATTTGAACGCTGGTTTTGACAAATCTTTCCAGAATCTAATTTTTCTTTTTTCCCTTTGCATTTTTTATGCTGTCCAGTTTTGCCGGATTATCACTGCCGTGTTCTATCCTTATTGGTCTGGTAGTATCTGCACCTACATGTAAGAGCGAATCTTTAGTCCTGTTCAATTGAGCATTCATAAGACTATCCTTCGTCGCATTTGATTCAGCTTCTTTTGCCCCGGACTTGGGACAATGACTAATAGAAAGAATAGTACCCAGAAGGATCGGCTTAATCAGCAATAATGATCTTCTCATTTTTTAACAGTTGATTGTTTGAATTGATGGAAATAAAATAAGTGCCCGGCCGGAGATTTGATGTATTGAATGTGAATTGATTCTTGCCGGAAATACCGGATCCGTTAAAAAGCGATTTCACAAGTTTGCCCTGATCATCGTATATAGCAATAGTTATTTTAGCATTAGCTGCAAGTTCAAATTCTGTTTTGAATTCCTGATAAGCCGGATTTGGATATACCCTGAATTTACTGTCATTGTTGACTGTTTCAATACCTGTCATACTGCCTGAACCTGTAATTTCTGCGATCCAGGTTGCCCAATCATTCGATGTAGTGCCATACATACCGCTCATCCATACCGTCGGTGTAGAATTGTTGTGCTTACGATGGATGCCAGTGTAATCACCCCATCTTTCAGTGTCTCCTCCGGAAGCTGTATAGTCAGAAAATCCATCACCAATGCGCACCAGAGTTGAATTACCCCAATTCATATTCTGATCACAAAACACGACTCTTATTTCAGGATATATTGTACTGGCAGTCCTTCCAAAACCAATCATAACTGATTTGTCATTTTCAGTACTCGCGAAAGAAGCTACTGCGGGATAGGAATATTCATAACCATCAAGGCCAAACATTGAATGTACATCTGTCTGACTGTTGACATCAAGACGATTGTAATTGATGCCGTTGTACCCGTTGGAATAATCTGAATGAAAAACGAAATGAATAATACCGTTTAAATAAAAACCAGATAGTACTCTGCAATCCCCATTATCCAGCCCGGTGGATGTGCCGAATTGAAGTCCATCTCCTGCTGGTGAATAGGCTGCTGTAGAAATCGTGTAATGATTCAATTGCTCACTGGATGAACTCATGTCGTCAGTGAGATCGTAAAGCTCAATCGAAGAAGAGCCTGAACTTTCAGTAGCGACCAGGTAACAACCAGGACCATAATTACCTTGTTGGCCATAGGATACCGGGAGTAATGTGAATGGGTTTCCATCGATTTCATTCCAATATTGCCAATTGATATTGCCGCCGGTGAAGCCGTTATTTTTTTCAATTTGATAAAGAAGAGCTTCTCTGAAATTGCCACTCTGACTGAAAGAATTGCCTGTGATATATAATTCATTTGTCGAAACAGCAAGTTTTGGATAATCAAACCAGGTGGAGCTAGATGTAGGATCGCCTGTGAGTTTATATTTCCACCAGCCTCCACTCGGGTTATTTGTTTTTGAAAAGCAAATGAGCAGATTTGTATTGTCCGGTGAGCCGGAGCATTCCTGAGCGAAAAAAATAAATTTGTCAGCGCCACTATCATAGATGACTACAGGATCACAAATATCGGTGATCGTGGGATCGTTGAAAAAAACATCAATCTTATTGCTGAAGGTCATCGAACCATTGGTGTTATAAAATTCAATTGAGGCATTCGCGACACTTACAATTCTGCCGCCGTTAGAGATGGCCAGTGAATTATCAAGAGGAGATGTACCCGTATTCGCATTGCCCGGAAAGTTTGAACCAACCGTAGGAGAGCCTCCTCCGCGTGATGATGAAGTTTCCTCATCAGGTTGAAACAGATTATTGAGTTTCAATTGTGTTTTTTGTCTTTTTATAAGCTCAAGCTTTTGGTCAAATTCCGAATGATGTTCAATCGAAATATTGCTTAACACCGGTTTCCAGCTTAGGTCAATCGAAACGGGTGTTATCTCACCCAAAAGCAGCGCATGATATTCTTTGGATTTTGTGCCCCTGCTGATCACTTTTGCGCTTGAAGGGATTTCGGCTTTTTTGAACTGGGCGTTTAGGTTAATGTAGGCGATAACCAACAGCGCGACTATGATTAGTTTTTTCATTTTCTGAGGGTGCTTATTTGTATTGGAATCTTGATTAAGAAAAAATAGTATTTACATTTTAAGCAGGAGTCAATCGGGACATATACGATACTCAAGCCTCCCTGATGTTTTTAAGTTTCGTATATCTCAAATATTGATAGACGAGAACAGTCATGCATATCACGAGACCCAAAAATTCACGCACAAGCTCAACAAATGGAGTAGACGCTTTCATCTCCCCCACGATGGTCGGACACCCAGCAGAAATCCATTGTGAAAAGGCCGGGAACATACGGAAGATCTGGTAAATAAGAACCACTATTCCAAGAATGATTGACCACATGTTGTATGTGTTCCATGCCGCAAAAGCGCAGATCAGGCCTGTATAGCCATAAATCAAAAACCAAAATAGTATATCACCCGGGGTATCATTCAATTGAACATACGCAAAGAGGAAAAAAATAAGGGCCAGGATTAAATTGAAGATTTTCATTTTGGAGGCGTCAGTTTGACATCCTGAAGGTAAGGTTTTCACAAACCATTTCAGCTATTTTGTGCGCCACGGATCTGCAGATTGAGGACTATTTCCCTTTTACTTTTTCCCATTCCCAGGCAGAAGACATGATGGAATTGATGTCCATTGCGGGTTTCCAATGAAGTTGTTGAGTGATGAGATTGTTATCAGCATAAATGGCGGCTACATCACCTGTACGCCGAGGGCCTATTTTATAATTGACTTTGACGCCCGTAGCAACCTCAAAAGCGTGGATAGCTTCCAGAACAGTGACCCCTTCGCCGATGCCAAGATTGTATACCTGATAGGGCTCTGTTTGTTTGTGATCCAATAAATGTTCAAGTGCCAGTGTGTGCGCCCTGGCCAGATCCATCACATGTATGTAATCGCGAATACAGCTACCATCGCGCGTCGGATAATCATCTCCGTACACCATCAATTGACCTCTTAGGCCTATGGCTGTTTCTGTGATGACGGGGACAAGGTTTGTAGGGGCGTTGAGGGATGATTCACCCAGTAGTGCTGATAAATGGGCCCCGGCCGGATTGAAATATCGCAGTGACACCCCGGATTTCCCAGATGCGAGAGATTTACCAGATTGCACAGATAGGCTTCTGAAGTATTGTTCGTACAGGATCTCACAGGCTTGCTTTGTTGCTCCATATGGATTCTCTGCTTTACTGAAAGGCGTGTCTTCCGTGACAGGAAGTTTTTCAGGTGATCCATAGACTGTGCAGGATGAAGAAAAAATCAGGCACGGAATATTCAACTCTTCCATCATCTTCATCGTGGTGAGGGTACTTCCAATGTTGTTGTGATAATACCTGAGCGGCTGAAAAACTGATTCCCCCACGCTTTTTAGAGCGGCAAAATGAATGATACCATCGAAAGGGCCGAATTGTCTTGTGCGTTGAATGGCATCTGAAGTATCGCTAAGATCACAATCGATGTTTTCGATTTTTTTACCGGTGATCGCTTCTATTCCCTTCAACGCAGACGGAGATGAGTTGATGAAGTTGTCGATAGAAACAACATCGTAACCAGAGTCGAGGAGATCAACGATAGTATGACTGCCGATGTATCCGCAGCCGCCGGTGACTAAAATTTTGGGCTTATTCAATTCTTCATATTTTAAATCAGATTTATGGCCTGATCTGGTGCAATCGCCTGAATAGGTGAATTTTTGAAATCTTTGATGTTTCGTGTTATAATGTAAGAAATCTGACTTTCAGTCGAGGCAGCAAATATCTGAATGGCGTCTTCCAGATCCGGATGATTAGATTTCATTGCACGTTTTAGAATTCTCAGATCAATGGCTATTGGCTGAACAATATCAATGAGATTGTCTAAAGCTTGTCTCAACGTTTTTTCATCTATTAATTTCTCTAACACGTAGTATGTCGTAGCAATAGAGTGCGATGAAGTAAATAGTTGAATTTTTTTCTTTTCTGCTGCCTCTAACAATTGAATTGCAAATTTGCTATGTGGGGTTCTTTCCGCAAGTAGATCAATGATAATATTTGTATCGAGAAAAAAGCTTTTCACAGGTGTTTGTTTTCGAGATATACACGCTTAGCTTTCTCTTCATTGAAATTTTTTGGCAATTTCACTACTCCAATTATTTTTCGAAGCTTGGGAGAAATCTCTTCAGGTTTTTGAGCATGTTCTGACGTCAATGTTTCAAGGTATCCTTCAATAATTTCAGACAAACTTCGTCCGGTCTTTTTGGCATACAGTTTAGCTCTCTCAACTACACGTTCTTCTACAGATAAAGTAAGCTTGGTGGTCATTGATACGTATGTTTTTTACAAAGATACGTATAAGGATGTTCACTTCAAAGTATTCATTACAGATTCAGCATAATATTTTCGAACACCTATTGTAATTTTGTACAGTGTTCATTATATTTGCACCGTATTTAATAAATAAATTGTTCAGAAATGGGTATAGCAGAGCGCAAAGAAAGAGAAAGAGAAGGAGTTAAAGATCTGATTCTCAATGCCGCCAGAGAAATTTTTCTCCGGGAAGGGTATGAAAACACAAGTATCCGGAAGATTGCTTCGCAGATCGAATACAGTCCTGGAACGATCTACTTGCACTATAAAGACAAAAACGAGCTTCTTCTGGCGCTTCATGACAAAGCGTTCGAATGCAAGATGAAATCACTTTTCCATGATGTTCAGAATATCCCTGATCCACTGGAGCGATTGAAAGCTACCGGAAGAAGCTATCTCCAATATGGTATCGACAATCCACAGGATTATGAACTCATGTTTATCCTCACCTGTACCATGGACGCTCTGGCTCTTAAAGAAGAATTTTGGAGCGATGGGGCGATGGCTATAAATATGCTCAAGGAAAATGTGAAGGCTTGCATTGAAGCAGGTTACTTCCGCAAAGATTTAAACCTCGATGAAACCTCTTTACTTCTTTGGAGTCAGGTGCATGGGATCACTTCATTATACAATACAGAACGACTCAATATTTATTCAATAGAAGACAAAAAGGAATTTATGTTCCGCACACTTGATGTATTCTTCTCCATTATCACACACGGTTTGGCATGATACAATTACGTACACATCGGACGATGAAGTCGATTTCACTACTCGCCATCATAGGTTTGTTTACCTGTTCCATCAATGGTCAACAAATGTTGAATCAATATGTAAAGCAGGCCATCGAGAATAACCTCCAGGTAAAGGAGAAGAAAATAATGGAGCACAAGCAAGCCATCATGCTTGAAGAAGCTTCAAAGCTGTATAGTCCTGATATAAATTTTATTGGAAATTATACGTTGGCAGCAGGTGGAAGAAACATTGATTTCCCCATCGGGAGTTTACTCAATCCCGTCTATAGTACGCTCAATGATCTGACGGAATCTCAAAAATTCAATCTTGTTGAAGATCAATCTGTCAATTTTCTTCCGAATAATTTTTACGATGTGAAATTTCGCATCACACAACCTATACTTCGTCCCGAAATAAAATACAACAAGTGGATTAAGCAGGAAGAAGTCACGATGAGTGGCTTACAAACCGATCAAACTGTACGTGATCTGGTCCGTGACGTGAAGTCGGCGTACCTGAAATGGATGCAGGCAAAAGAAGTCATCCGTATAATTGCCCAGGGAGAAGGTTTGCTAAATGAAAACAAACGTATTACGGAAAGCCTTATAAAAAACGGGCAGGCTATTCCTTCTGCATTAATGCGTGTCGAATCTGAAATAGATCTTGTCCATGCACAACAACAAAAAGCGCAGACGGATTTGAAAAATGCTGCATCCTGGTTTAATTTTCTATTGCATCAACCTTCAGACACTCCGATCATCGCTGATACATTTGATCGCACCCCTGACATACCTGTCCTGACGGATGTCACGTCAAGAGAAGAACTACAACAAATAAAATCAGGCCAACATATCCAGGAGCTTGCACTTACACTTGAACAAAAACATTTCGCGCCGAAGCTCGGCGTACAGGTTGATCTCGGATCGCAGGCTTATGGTACTGATTGGGGTGGATATGTTCTTGGTGGATTGCAATTGGATATACCGATCTGGGACAATAAAAAAAGCAAACTGAAACAACAGGAATGGAAAGCTTCGCTCGAAGCCAATCAGAATTCATATGAATGGACGAAGCAAGCATTCGAAGTTCAACTACAATCGGAAATTGAAAATCTACATTCTGATATCGCTCTCTATGATAGCTATACCTCTATGATGAAGACGAATAACAGGTATTACGATGAGACACTGCGCAGATATAAAGAAGGCCTGACCAATTACATCGAATTACTTGATGCCAGAACGGATGTCACAAATACACAATTACAACAGAACATAGCCAAATATCAGTCCTGGATTCGCCAGATCAATATCGAACGATTGGCCGCGACGGCTCCTATTGACTAATACAATAAACCAGAATACGATGCTTAAACCAACAACTATACTTTCCATCATTCTATTAATGCTGGTCAGTGCGTGCAAGAAAAATGCCGAAGGACCTGAAGCCGCCATCGTCAACACAGACAAACCTTCGAATGTATTTTATGTAAAGACATTTCCAATATCTATAAGCGGACTGGATGATGTCGTCCACGTGACAGGAGTGATCCAGTCAGACAGCGAAGCCAAGCCGTCCTTCAAAACAGGTGGTGTCATAGCAAAAACCTATGTAGAAGAAGGTGATCATGTCCGCAAAGGACAATTACTGGCAAAGCTCAACGCCACTGAAATAGAGGCTATGACTACACAGGCTAAAGCGGCATTGGAAAAAGCACAGCGTGACCAGCAACGAGCACAAAATCTTTATGCGGACAGTATTGCCACACTCGAACAATTGCAGAATTCAATCACTGCCGTTGATGTTGCAAAAAAATCATTGCAGATCGCTGAGTTTAATCTTGAATATAGCGAAGTCAGATCTCCGATTGATGGAAAGATCATCACACAACTTATGCATGAAGGTGAAATCACCGGGCCAGGCATACCGGTATTTTATATCATGGGTGTATTACGTTCAGATTGGAAATTAGTAGCCGGGCTCACGGACAAAAACTGGGGAAGGTTACGCCAGGGGGATAAAGTAAAAATCACAATCGATGCGTATCCCGGCTGGACAATCGACGGACAAGTGAAAAGGCTGAGTGATGTAGCGAATCCACAAAGCGGAACATTTGACGCCGAAGTAAGTATTCCGTCAAAAGACAAACGAATCGCTGCAGGCATGATGGCACATATGGAAATCAAGCCAACTGCAGGTAGTAAATATACTATGATACCAATCGAAGCTCTTGTCTCTTCAAATGGTGCCACCGGAGTGGTCTATGTCCCGAAAGATGGTGTAGCAGAAAAGAGAACAATTCAAATCCAGCAATTCGAAGGTGAACGCATAGCCGTACTCTCAGGTCTTGAAGGTGCTACTGAAGTGATTACTGCGGGGAGTGGATTTTTGGAGGATGGTGATAGAATTAGTGTGGAGAAGTGAGAGTGTGAGAGAAGTGAGAGAAGTGAGAGAAGTGAGAGAAGTGAGAGAGTTAAATAAGCCAATAAACTTATAAGCCATAATCAACTATTATGTCATTGACATCATTCGCTGTAAAGAATTATCAGTTTACGATCATCTTGTTTGTGCTGGCACTCGCGCTGGGTGCAAATGCTTTGATCAATATGCCACGCGGAGAGGATCCACCATTTGGGGCGCCGATCTTTATAATACAGGCTGTGTATCCGGGTACAAGTCCTGTGGATATGGAACAGCTTGTAGCTGATCCCCTTGAAGAAGTGCTCTACAACCTGGATAACATCAAAAAAATGCAAACATTTTGTGGTGATGGATTGATGTTAATTCAACTGGAGTTTACGTATGGCGTAAATGTTGACAATAAAAATAATGATGTCGTCAGGGAGGTCAACAAGGTAAGGCCTTCTTTACCATCAGGACTTTTTTCGCTGGATGTCATTCGCGCAGCATCTTCAGATGTATGTATACTGCAGACAGCATTGGTATCTTCAACTGCGTCTTCAAAAGAACAGACAGATAAAGCAGAAGAGCTCAAAAAACAACTTGAACGGATCAAAGATATCAAGTGGGTTAAAGTGCAGGCCGAACCAGTCGAAGAGATCAATATCGCACTACAGTTGGATAAGATGGCGCGATATGGTATCGGCCTCAACCAGGTCATCAATATCATCCAGGCCAATAATGTAAATATTCCTGGCGGAAGTGTAGATCTCGGAAAGAAATTATACAATATCAAGACGAATAGTGAGCTGTCATCAATGGATGAGTTGCGCAATATCATTGTGAAGACAACTCCGCAGGGCAATACGATTCATCTCACCGATATTGCCACAGTGCGGATGGACAAAGAAGAGGATACACACATCGCCCGCTTCAACGGACAGCCCGCGATCTGGGTCGTCACGGCATTGAAGGACAGAAAGAATATCATTCAAAATCGGGTGCAGATACAGAAAGTACTTGATGAGTTTGAGCCTACATTACCCGATAACATCAAAATGCAGACGAGTTTTGATCAGGAAAAAAATGTACGACGAAGATTGTATGGGCTGGGTACAGATTTTTTAATTGCCGTATCTCTTGTGCTACTCACATTACTTCCGTTGGGCTGGCGTGCTGCATTGATTGTGATGATCAGTATTCCGTTATCACTGGCTGTCGGTCTTGCTTTTTTCAATTATGCAGGCTATACACTCAATCAACTTAGTATCGTCGGTATGGTGATCGCGCTGGGATTGCTTGTGGATGACTCCATCGTGATCGTGGAGAATATCGAACGATTTATGCGCATGGGCTATAACCGTAAGGATGCAGCTATTGTGGCGACTAAACAAATTGTACTCGCCGTCATCGGATGCACTGCCACACTTCTTCTTGCATTTCTTCCATTGGTATTTTTACCTGAAGGTTCCGGTGAATTTATACGGCCACTTCCAATGGCAGTGCTGCTCACGATCCTTGCATCTCTATTCGTATCCATCACGATCATTCCATTTCTGGCCAGCATGATTTTGAAAAAACATGAACGTCCCGAAGGGAATGTATTCATGAGGGCATTTAAAAAATATATCAATGCTCCTTATCAAAGAGTATTGAAGGTGGCATTTGTGCATCCGGTCATGGCGCTTGTGATCACAGGTGCAATCTTTGTCGGAAGTTTATTTCTGATCCCAAAGATTGGCTTCAGTTTATTTCCTGTCTCTGAAAAACCGATGTTCAATGTGGATATTCATACACCGGATGGTACCACGTTAAAAGAAACCAACAGGATCGCAAGGCTTGTAGAACAGGACCTACTCAGCACACCAAATGTATTGAGTGTCAGTACCAATGTTGGGAAAGGGAATCCAAGGGTTTACTACAATTTATTCCAACACGATTTCACACCGAACTATGCTCAGCTGTTTGTGCAGACAAATCCGGAAATGGGTGTGCCTGAAATCGTGGCGATGACTGATTCTCTTCGTGTGCGATATGGAAAAATTCCCGGGGCGAATGTTGAGGTCAAACAATTTCAACAAGGGCCGCCAGTTCCCGCTCCGATCGAATTTAGAATATTGGGAAATAATCTTGATACACTCACGAAGTATGGTCATGCGTTAGAGTCGATATTCAAAAAGACACATGGGACACTATATGTAGGAAATGATCTGCGTTTGCCAAAGACAGATTTGAAAGTTGTGATAGATAAGGAGAAAGCAGGAGTGCTCGGTGTATTACCTGCAGAGGTTGCTAAGACAGTACGACTGGGCATCGCAGGTCTTCCCAATCAAAGCATTCGAAATGCAGACGGCGATGAATATGATATCCTGATGACCGTGGAGGATAAGGATCCGGATAAGGCACTTGATGTATTCAAACGCATGTATGTCACATCACTATCCGGTGCATTGATTCCGTTGACTCAGGTTGCGGACATTCAACCTGCAGAATCTCCGGGTGTCATACGTCACTACAATAAAGAGCGATACACATCTGTGACGAGTTTTGTGCAGACAGGATATAACACGATCGCGATGTTTGATGATATTGAGAAGAAGCTTGATACTTTAAAACTACCGGCCGGCTATCGGTTTGTCGCTGCGGGAGAAAAAGAAACACGGCAGGAATCGTTTGGTGGTATGGGTAGTATCATCCTGATTACCTTTTTCGGATTGTTTGGCATTCTTGTATTGGAATTCAGGACATTTAAGAGTACGCTGATTGTATTATCTGTTATTCCTCTTGGGATCGTGGGTGCGCTTGTGATTTTATATCTCAGTGGTGAAACACTATCGTTTGTGGCGACAATCGGCATGGTCGCGTTGATGGGGATAGAGATAAAGAATAGTATACTCCTTGTAGACTACACCAATCAATTGCGCGAGAATGGAATGCCGCTGAAAGAAGCTGTGATGAATGGTGCTGAAACAAGGTTTCTTCCGATCCTTCTCACGTCGATGACGGCGATTGGCGGTATGATTCCGCTGGTGATGGAGAACTCGCCTTTGATATCACCGCTTGCGTTGGTGTTGATTGGTGGGTTGATCAGTTCTACGCTTTTGTCCCGAATTGTTACACCGCTTTTGTATATGTTGATACCACCAGCTGTTGTAGTAACGAATAACAATTAACGAATAACGAGTACAAATCTTAATTTATCATATCTTTTTCTATAGAATCTGCGTCCTCATTTTGTGACTCTTTATGAAAATTAATTTGGGTTAATTAGCGAAATTAGCGGCGATTTTACCCCTTCTCTTCGCTTCTTCTTGTTGCACTTCGAAGGCGAAGATTCTCCCCTGTGTGCTGCGCAACCCCGGGGCAATTTAAGAGGGTATCCTCCGACAATCCTTACGCTTCCTTGGGCTACAGCACAGCAGCCGAAAGCAAGACTGTTAGAAGGTAAGATGGCTAGAAATCATCTTGAAGTAAGAAATCAAACGGATCAATTCTAATACTTTTCCAGATCTTTAAAATTATATGTATCAGTTAAGTCTCGAAAATTCTTTTTGCCTACTTTATCGTGATAATATTTCCTGGATATCACTTTGCCTTTCTGATTGTATTCGATCCAGTCGCCGTATTTAACCGATGTTATTTTCCACGCACAACATTTTTCATCATCTTCATATGTGTCTGGATTAAAATTTAAAAAAGATGCATACTCCTGGACAATCTTGTAGGTCCCGGTGATTTTTGTTTTTCCATTTTCATAATATTCTTTATAGAGTCCATTTAAAAAGCCATATAGTCTCGGGCCCTCCTGAAGGCTAGTCTGGAAATAATTTTCATATTTTTTAATCTTATTTTTTTTATAAAAATAAAACCATTCACCTATCTTTTGATTACAAACATATAGGCCGCTTTCTTCAACATCATGATTAGGAAACCACTTGGTCCAAATGCCCGTAAGGAAATATCCATCATCCGAACATGAAAGATTGTCAATTGATTCATTAAATATAAGGTCGGCCAGTGTATCCCCTGTACTATTAATTCTATAGAAATGGGTTCTCGTAATTTTTAGAGTGTCCCTTGTCAAAGTATCAATTCCCAAACGTATGTGGTCGATTCCTATTCCAAGAATTGTCCATTTTACCGGACATCCATATTCCACCCCGATTTGGCTGAAAATCATCTTGACGGGGAATAGGAAGGTTATCGCAAAGAAATATTTCATAAATATTCTAACGCATTAGATGGTACTCATTATATTCGAAAACCCAACGGCAATAAAATTTAATGCGAATGTCGTTTCGCTTCGGCTCCGCGGTTGCTGAGCTGTAGCACAAGGTTGGGGGCGAGCAGGTCAAAGTATAAACTTTTTTCTTTTTTTTCTAAGTGGCTTCTTAAGTGTCCTTATATTTCTAAGTGGTAAACCTATTTTTAACGTGATCTTACCTGAATTAATTTACGTAAGTATGAAAATGAAAACCTGTCGTAATAGAATTTGCGGTAATTAGCGAAATTTGCGGCAATAAAATTTTATGAGAATGCGTCCAATGTTAAAAACGAAAGACATCAACCCGGTCATGAAAACAGACCGGCTTGAGATGTTCACTGATGGAGTATTTGCGATAGCGATCACGCTCCTTATACTGGAAGTGAAAATTCCGAAGCATACCGATCTGGTTGAAGTAGGGGGATTGTATGCTTATCTTTTGCATCTCTGGCCCACGTATCTTTCCTATTTCATCAGCTTTCTGGTGATCGGGATTTACTGGTCAAACATCCATTGGCTTTTTACCTTTATTTATAAAAAGACTAATCACGTTTTTAATCTCCTGTGTATTCTTTTCCTGATGACGATTGCTTTTATGCCCTTTACCACTGCAGTACTTGGTGATTACATCATTGATCCTGAATATCGCAATGCGGCAGTCACGGCATATTGTGTTGGATTTTTTCTCCCTATTCCTATCGGACTATTGGGCACGCTTTACGCCTTCCATAACAATCGTTTGATCGATCCCACACTTTCAAAAACGTTTTTGCGCAAACAAATTTATAAGCTTGTTTTCGGAATGGTGTTCCTTGGCGTGGCGATAGGTTTGTCTTTTCAATTTCCCTGGGTATCGATCGGGATTGTGGTGGCCAATGTGCTTTTGTATTTGTTGCCGCCGGATAAGCCGGAGTATGATGTGGAGTGACGATTTACGATTTTTACCCCTTCAAAATTTCCTGCTACGCGAAATTTCTCTCCCCTGTGTTTCTCAATCTCGCTGCGCATCGTTTCGAAAACCCCGGGGTACTGATGGAATACAGATAGTCATAGTCATGGAGACGCGATGGTTCGACCCGCTTTACACGTCCTTATGCTACAGCTCACCAACCGTAAATCGCCGTCTTTACAACCGCTTAAATGCACTTACTTATAATTTATTTTGCGAGCGATGCGAGCGATATTAAAACCATATTGTTTGGCGTAGGCTGAGCCTACGTCATGGCGTTTGCAAAACTCTGTTTTGCGTGTTTTTGCCCCTCCGAATTTCTATGCTGCGCGAAATTTCTCTCCCCTGTGTTTCTTCACATCGTTCGTAAACAGCGCGTATTGATGATACAAATTGTCGTAGTCGAGGAGACGCGATAAATCGTCGTCTCTACAGCCAAAAGAAAAGCAAAATAGACCCACGGTTAGGCGTAGTTTGAAACTACGTTTAGGCGTCGGCAAAACTCTGTTTTGCGTGTTTGGCCACCGTGCACTTATGTGAGACGCGATAAATCGTCGTCTCTACAACCGTATAAAATGTCTTCATATTTTTTTTGCTAGCGATGCGAGCAAAAAAAAAGAAATATTGTTTGGCGTAGGCTGAGCCTACGTCATGGTGTTTGCAAAAGTCTGTTTTGCGTGTTTTTGCCCCTTCAAAATTTCTGACTTCGCGAAATTTCTCTCCCCTGTGTTTCTCTATCTCGCTGCGCATCGTTTCGAAAACCCCGGGGCACTAAAGAAAAACAGTTAAAAGAAAAACAGTTAGGCGTAGTTTGAAACTACGTCTTGGCGTCAGCAAAACTCTGTTTTGCGTGTTTTTGCACTTTTCGATGTACCTTTTTCCCAAGAATAATCCCACACCATGCCCCTCTCCTGGAACGAAATCAAATCCCGCGCCGTCACCTTCAGCAAAGAATGGCAGGATGAAGTGAGCGAAGATGCCGAAGCCAAAAGCTTCTGGGATGATTTCTTCCACATCTTCGATATCAGCCGCAGAAGGGTCGCGACCTTTGAACAACAAGTCCGGAAGCTGGATAATAAAGCAGGTTTTATAGATCTGCTATGGAAAGGAAACATCCTGATCGAGCACAAGAGTCGGGGTCATAATCTTGATAAAGCGTATCAACAGGCCAAGGATTATTTTCCGGGTCTGAAGGAAAAAGAATTACCACGCTATATCCTGGTGAGTGATTTCGCGCGGTTTCGATTGTATGATCTTGATGAAGGGACGCAACAAGAATTCAAGCTCGAAGATCTTGTACAGCATGTCAATCTCTTTGGCTTCATCGCCGGATATCAGAAGCGGACATATAAAGAACAGGATCCTGTCAATATCGAAGCTGCCGAACTCATGGGCCGTCTTCATGATAAGCTGAAGGACATCGGTTATGAAGGCCATCACCTGGAGATCTATCTCGTGCGATTGTTGTTTTGTCTTTTTGCTGATGACACCGGGATCTTTGAGAAGGGGATCATGAATGATTATCTCGATCAGAAGACCAGTGAAGATGGCAGTGATCTGGCTGCACACATCGCGCAATTATTTGAGATCCTGAATACACCTCAGGAGAAGCGACTTCGAAAACTTGATGAAGCCCTCGCTGCATTTCCGTATGTCAATGGTCGATTGTTTGAAGAGCAACTGCCGATGGCCAGCTTCGACAGCGAGATGCGAAAGATATTGATGGAGTGTTGTCTGCTGGACTGGGGTAAGATATCACCTGCCATTTTTGGATCGCTGTTTCAGAGTGTGATGGACAAGAAGGCTCGTCGTAACCTGGGTGCGCATTACACGAGTGAGAAAAATATCCTCAAGCTGATCAAGCCATTGTTCCTCGATGATCTGTGGGATCAGTATGAAAAAGTAAAGAGTGATAAGAATAAGCTGAAGCGTCTGCATCATACGATTAGCAAGCTTCGTTTTCTTGATCCGGCTTGTGGTTGTGGTAATTTCCTGGTGATCGCTTATCGTGAGTTGCGACGACTGGAGCTTGAGATATCAAAGATTCTGCTCCGGGGTCAGCAGATCACGAGTATCAATGATTATTTTCTTGTCGATGTCGATCAGTTTTATGGGATCGAGTATGAGGAGTTTCCGAGTCAGATCGCGCATGTGGCGATGCTGTTGATGGATCACCAGATGAATGAAGAGGCAAGTATTGCATCGGGTGAATACATCAAAAAGATCCCGATCAAGAAAAGTTCTACAATCGTGCATGGCAATGCATTGCGGATTGACTGGCAGAGTTTGATTGTGCCTTATTCGTGGGAGAGGAATATTCCTAGGTATCATTATATACTGGGGAATCCGCCGTTTATTGGTAAGTCCCTTCAAAATGTTCAGCAAAAGGAAGACATGGATCTTGTTTTTGCGGGAGTCAATGGAGCTGGTGTGCTTGATTATGTGACTGCATGGTATATCCGAGCTGCACAGTATATGGAAAAAGCAAATGAGGTTGAAGAGAATGACTTACCAAGAACAAAGACTGCATTCGTAAGTACAAATTCTATTGCGCAGGGGGAGCAGGTTGGAGTATTGTGGAGTGAATTGTTTAACAGATACCATTGCAAAATTCATTTTGCTCACAGGACCTTTAAGTGGGGAAACGAGGCAAAAGGGAATGCGGCGGTACATGTTGTTATTATTGGGTTTTCAAATTTTGATATTGATAAGAAATTAATTTTTGAATATGATGAATTAAATAGTGAGCCACATGAAATGCAAGTGAAAAACATTAATCCTTATTTGGTCAGCGGAAAAGATTTAATAATTATCAAAAGACAAAGGTCGATTTCCAATGTTCCACAAATATCTTTCGGAAGCATGCCTAACGATGATGGCGGATTATTGTTAACGAATCAGGAAAAAATTGAACTAGTTACATCCGAACCAAAAGTTGAAAAATATATTAAACCTCTTATTAGTGCCCATGAGTTTATTAATGGTGAACTTCGATGGTGCTTATGGTTAGAAAAAGCTAATCCAAAAGAATTGCAGGAACTCCCGCAAGTTTTAAAACGCATTCAACATGTAAAAGAGCATAGAAGCAGAAGTATTAGAGAAGCAACCAATAAACTGTCAGCCACTCCAACTTTATTTGGTGAGAATAGGCAACCAGACGGAGATTATGTTCTAATCCCTGGTCATTCTTCCGAAAATAGATATTACATCCCGTTGGGTTATTTTGGTCCTGAATACATTGTAAATAATAGCTGTTTTTTTATCCCAAAAACTTTACCCTATCATTTCGGAATACTACACTCCATTTTCCATATGACGTGGATCAAATATATTTGTGGTAGAATTAAAAGTGATTTCAGGTATTCCAACACCATAGTTTACAATAACTTCCCCTGGCCCGAAAATCCTTCTGAAAAACAAAAGGAAGCTGTAGAAAAAGCAGCTCAGGCTGTGCTTGATGCCAGGGCGCAATTTCAAAATCCTGCTCCTGGTGAAAAGGTGGCTAGTCTTGCTGATCTCTACGATCCGAATACGATGCCTCCGGTTCTTGTCAAAGCGCATCAGGCATTGGATAAGGCAGTTGATCTTTGTTATCGACCACAGCCATTTCCGAATGAGACGAAGCGGATTGAGTTTTTGTTTGAGTTGTATGATCGGTATACGGCGGGGATGTTTGCGGGGGAGAAGAAGAAAGGGAACCGAAAAGTTAAATGAGAATTTTGCAACCACTCCTTATTTGCTATTTATTATAATGGTAAAATGGAATTTTTGTGGTTCTGGTTGTCCATAGTAAACTTTTAATAAAACCGGGATAGTTTCATCTGTAGAATTCTCGACATCCATACTAAATTCAACCGTTTGAGACTCCTTTGCATCTAGTATCGAAAAAATATTTGTTGCATCAAAGGCTTTCTCGTAATGTGGTTCATCATTAACATTTATAGGAAACCAATCATTGTCTCCTCCACCAAGCACGATTCCATTATTCTTAGAATTTGTATAAATCCTAACATGAATAGTTCTTGTTGGAAAATCTCCCGCGTTTCTAATTTCAACAACAGTATTAGCATGGTTTGCCGATAAGGTTACAACTGCGCCTTCTATTGGCCGGCCATTAATAAAACATTCAAGTATTGGTTTTCTTAATTGTGTACCTGCAAGCTCTTTAAATTGGCTTTGCATATTATAAATGGCGTTATCAATATTCGCCAAATCTTCTTTGTTTTTTTGATCCTGATCTGTTGAAAATTTAGTGATCTGTTTTTGGAAAGATTCTTGCTGCTTTATCTCATTTGCTTTTATGTCCTGAAAATCAATTTCCATTTTTGATATAGCATACTCTATCCTTTCTTTTGAATCGCCTCTAAAGTCATAGGCCAGGAATATTGGAAATGCAATTCCGAATACAGCTAACAAGAAACCAGCCGCCCAAATCATAGTCTGACTTCTAATTTCTGCTGCCTCAACTTTTGATTCTAAAATTTTATTTTCTATAAATAATTTAATTTGTTCCTCTTCCATACATTTATTTTTTCCTCATTATTACTATGATACATTGTTCTGATGATAGTTTAACATTTTTTTCAACAAATGACTGAATTCTGGAATCTTCTCGTTTATATTTTTTGAATTCAATAAACTGTCTAACACACCACTCTTTTGTAATATTTAATTCATCATAAGGGGATAATTTGTTATATTCGGATACATAAATTGTATCATAATTCAGTTCATAAAATAAATTTATTACTTCTTCCTTTTTGAAATAATGCTTAAAATGTTTAAATCTTTCATCACCCTTACTTAAATCATTACTAGGATGGTTAACTGAGTGAACTTGAATATAAATCATACTATTCTGAACCAAATATTTATCCAATCCAATTATTGACTGTCTAACTGTTTCTATATCAAAAAAATGGAACAAATTTGAAGCAATTATGAGTGATAATTTTGTTTCGGGAATAATAATATTTGGATATGATTGATTTAATATTTCGATATCAAGTTTTGAATGAAATTGAACTTCATATTCCTTAATTTTTATCTCAAACAATTTTATTAACACATCATCATTATCAACAGCAAATACTTTATGACCTTTTTTTGCAAAATGGATTGAATCTATTCCTAATCCAAGCCCTATATCCAATACAGGATAATTAAGCATGTCCCTTTCATAAATTCTCAAGGGCCCTTCAAACATTTCAACAATTTCGTTAATTGAATATTTTTCATATAAAATTTCGAATAAAATTTGATAACTTCTTTCCATATTTGATGGTGTAATATTAATCTAAGCAATATTGGAATGTTAAAAATAATTTTCTTTAAGTAAATTAATATCCAATGCAAAATAATTACTTTGGATTTTTGGTACCATACGATAAAGTCTACTTATTGCTTCTTGCAAGCGTTCCGTTTTGAAAATGAAAAGATACCTTTTATATATTGGTGGAATATCTGAGAGAATTTGAGAAGAGCCTTCAACCTTGCCCTCTAAATCAAGTTTTTTTAGTGAATAAAAATCATTCATATTAAATTTTAGTTCAACAAATACCATTCTAGTTTTTGCATCATTTGACAAGCCGAATGCCATGTCCATTGATTTATTCTTTCAAGTCTACCTATCTCTTCGGAATATAAATTTTCAGCTTGATCCATATTGAGTACCACTTCATCATTAATAAAAAGCGGTGATGGGCCTGAATATCCTTCATTGGAAATCAGCAAATTGATATCTGTTATTATTTGAGAATATTTTAATGAGACAGGGTGCTCTAATGTAGTTAATTTGCAATATTTCATAATTATGCACCGTACTGATGAATACGTTCTAACGCAATATTAAATGATTCGAAAATTGGGTCAATATCAGTTTTAAGATGTTTATAATCATATAAGTAAATCATCTCTCTCTTCTTAGCAATGTAATAATTTAAATTCTTGTCGATTGCCTCTTTTTCAGAGATATATTTTATAGCACTAACCATATCGGGATTATGTGAGGCAATGAAAAATTTAACTCCAATGATTTTATGTAACATTACAATTAATCGGGCGTACTCAATAATCCATTGCGGGTGTAAATGTGATTCTGGCTCATCTATTATTAAAAGGGTTTTGTCAGTTAATGAGCCATTTTTTAATAATAATTGAATGATTCCAAACGACTTAACACCAGTTGCACAATCTAAAAGATCATATGTGTGTCCGTCATCTCGCTTATATATAAAATCCCTTCCAAAATCTGAGCCGTCATTTATTGATATTTCGCCGTGAATAATATCCCTACTTATCGATCCTGATATTTTTGAAATATCAACTTTACTGGATTTAGATAATAATTCATTTAAATCATCCCAATGAGGATTATCAGAATCTTCTTCTCCTAACATCATTGGCGTGTCTATATAAATAACATTTTGAATTGAGTATGGAATGGAAAGATAATTTTTTGTCAGAGAGATAATCTCTTCTTCATATTCCAACACATAAAAAACATCTGGTAATTCGTCCGAAGAAAAAATTGATCTTAATGATTCAATAAATAAAGATGTCGGCCTTGATTTTATTTTCCCGTCAGCCTCTTTGAAAAGAGATTCAACAAAATTAGAAATTTGATCAAGATTCAAAGGTGAATTTTCATTTTCATCAAACGTACTTATTTTAAGTACATCCCTCATTATTTGTTTAAGTCTAAAATTTCTAGTTGATGTTTTAATTCGCTTATCCTCTTCAAACAAATCTTGTTGAAAAGAATAGAAATAGGCCATTTTATTAATTATTGAAATCCATTTGTTTAATTGAATGTCAGGTGAATTATCTGATTTCCTCCTCAGTATTAATAAGTCTTTACGAATTTCTTCTCGAATATTCCTATCCTTTATTACTGTATAAAGTTCATGTTGTAGAATGTCCAAAAAACGAAAAACATCCTTTAATCTTAATTGTAATTCCCTCAATACAAGTTCATCAAAATCAGAGGTTGTTTTATAGAGATGGTATAATAATTTTGAGATGGTACTTTTGCCTGATCCGTTTTCACCCGCTACGACAGTAATTCCATCGATAATAATATCCGCTCTACCAACCGAGCGAAATCCTTCAATATTAACTCTTATCTGTGAAGCCACCATTGATCTGAAGTGTTATGTTTGTCTTATTCTTGGATCAGGAATATTATTACTACTAAGATACGATTTTTGAACTTTATTAGACTAATCTCAACAGTATGTTCTATTTGCTCAATGCGTTCGAATTCATCGACTTCCTGAATTTCAAACTAAACTCTCTAAACCTTGATACAAAATAATCAAACTCTACATTTCGACTCGCGCATCCTTTCCCTCATCACACGGATGCTGAGCTGTAGCAAAAGGATGAGTGTAGCATGTCAAAGCTCAGTGCAAGCAACAAATTATACATTTCGCAACTCGGCTATTAATTTCTCCAACGTCACTTTCGCATCTCCGAAAAGCATCCGTGTCTTTTTATCATAAAACAATTCATTCTCTATCCCCGCATAACCCTTCGCCATACTTCGTTTCATTACAATAATATTTTTTGCTGTATTCGCTTTAATAATAGGCATGCCATAGATCGGTGATGATGGATCTGTCTCCGCTGCAGGATTGACGACGTCATTTGCGCCGATGACAATCACTACATCTGTGTTCGGAAGCTGGGGATTGATCTCATCCATTTCTTTCAATTTTTCATACGGCACATCAGCTTCTGCAAGCAATACATTCATGTGACCCGGCATACGGCCTGCCACAGGATGTATCGCAAAATTGACTTCAACACCTTTCGCTTCAAGTGCTTTTTCAAATTCATGACATGTATGCTGTGCTTGTGCAACAGCAAGTCCATATCCGGGCACGATGACGATGCGCTGCGCATAGGCACACATGATCGCTGTATCCGTGACACTGATCTCACTGATCGACATGCCTTCCATGGATTTTGAACTCGGACCGGTAGCACTAAATGCTCCACTGATCACATTCCACAGTGATCGGTTCATCGCTTTACACATCAGCACTGTCAGAATAGTACCTGCACTGCCGACGAGGATACCACCGGTCAACATGACCTGGTTGTCATACAGAAATCCACCAAGAGCGGCCGCTATACCTGTAAAGGAATTCAACAACGATATCACCACCGGCATATCCGCACCACCGATTGGCAACACAAACAATATTCCGTAAATCAGTGATGCTGCAAAAACGATCCAGATAAAAAAATCACCCCACGCAGGTATCAACGAAACCCCAATGATCAGCCCCAGTATGGCAAACACAATTGTATTGTTAGTGATCTGCTGTACTTTGCTTCCGTAGTCTTTTATTTTTCCTTCGAGCTTTCCAAACGCCACCATACTTCCTGCGAAAGAAACTGTGCCGATCATTAAACTTAGAAATATAATGAACCTGTGTCCGAATTCCTGCGGGTGATGTGTATTCATCTCCACCATCGCGATCAATGCAGCGCATGCTCCACCCATACCATTGAACATCGATACCATCTGCGGCATCGCCGTCATTTTGACACGCATCGCTGCGATGTAGCCAACGATCGTTCCGATAAGGATAGCACCAAAGATGAACGGAAGATTTCCGATACGTGTAACCTCACCGGTTTCATGATCCACATTCTCATGCAGCAAAATGGTACCAAGTATGGCTACGATCATACCGAGTGCAGCAAATAGGTTTCCCTTTTTGCCGTATCGGGTTTTGACAACATCTTCAGGCCTACGATGAAAGACAAACTTCCGAAGAGGTAACAGATTTTCAGGATATCAATGTTGGACATGAGAAGATTTTCGATTTTCGATTGTTGATTTTCGATTGTTGCTATGCACTAATTTAAAAGAAGGACGCAGATCAATTAAGAAAAAGATATGATCAATTAAGATTTGATTTACCATAAAAATTGACTGCTTACTGAATACTGATCACTATTTCTTTTCTGCCTTTTCTGCCCCTTCTGCCTATTTTTTCTTCTTAAACATCTGCAGCATTCTATTCGTGACGACGAATCCACCGACTACATTTAAAGTACCCAGCACCACGGCAAGGAATCCCAGCGTCAGTGCCAGATAATTGTCAGGAGAGGAGTGGCCCATCACGATGATACTCCCGATGATGACCACACCATGTATGGCATTGGCTCCACTCATCAGAGGTGTATGAAGGATAGCGGGTACATTGCTGATCACCTCGATGCCCAGGAATACGGCCAGCAGAAGGATGTAACAAATATCCCAGATGTCGAGAGAGGTCAGAAAGCCCTGAATGTCAGATAGAAAGATCATATGCAAAGATTGAACAATTGGTATGAGAAGGTTGCAAAAGTAGGAAATCTTAGCTTGGGAAATTTGGCATCAGATCGTGAGTTTTTATGGTATGACCGCAAGATTGATATAAATATTGCGGTTTCACCCGCAATATTTATACTTTTTCAATAATTCTCCATGATCTATATCAACGGCCAATCTGACATTTATCACAATAAGATTTATTTACACCATATGGAAAAAGTCAATATCCCCCAAAAACTCTCCCTCATCCACGATCACTGGAATCCCCGTATCGCCGGCGAATTGAATGGTCAACATATCAAGCTCGTCAAATTCAAAGGCGAATTCATCTGGCATAAACATGATGATGATGATGAAATGTTCTATGTGCTCCAGGGTGAATTCAAAATGGAACTGCGTGATCAAACGATTTTGCTGCAGGAAAATGAATTCCTGATCGTTCCTCGTGGAGTTGAACACCGGCCCGTTGCAGAAAATGAAGTTTCGGTGATGCTTTTTGAACCCGCCAGCACATTGAATACTGGTGATACACGAGGAGATATGACAAGAGATTATCTGCAGAAAATATTAAAAAAGGTAAGCAGTAACCGGTAAGCAGTAATCAGTATTTAAATTCTTTTTTCACGAATTTGATAGTATTGACAGGGCTTGCCCCTGTCTTCGTTATACACTAGTAAACAGAAACAAGTATTGTTCTCGTCTTCCTAAATCACAAAAAAGTATTGACGGGGCTTGCCCCTGTCTAGTTGTTAATCATTTCCCTCGTCTTCTTGATTTCAACCATTTCGAAATGATTTCGTATCTCAAGGCTCAGCCTTGAAAACGCCACGATACTTCGACTGGCCTCAGCACACCGCGTCGGTTAACCGACGCCGAACGATAGGTGTTTTTATGCAAACTTCGTTTGCATCTAAAATATCAAATGCCGCAGACAAGACCGATTTTGAAACAACGGTAATCATAGTACCGTACTCAGCATCATTCGCTACTCGTTCCCGCATCATGACTTCCGTATGGCGGGATCTTCGCAGTGCTCGATATTCGATATTCGTTACTACAAAAGATGTGTAATTTTAGGTTACTCAATTTTATTTATCAAATATCATCAGCCTATCAAAGCGCTTATCACGATTTATTTTTCATGTTTCGTTTCTCTTGCCGTCTTCGCACAGCATGACAATATTTCTTTTGAGCATTTCACGACTGAAAATGGTTTGTCATCACCTGTGACATTGATAGCACAGGATCATTACGGTTTTCTATGGTTTGGCACAACCGATGGGCTAAATAGGTTTGATGGACGAAACTTTGTTGTCTATCGTAATATCCCCGGTGATACTAATTCCCTCACCAATAATATCATCAATCGCCTGTGTATAGACAGTATTGGGCGTGTATGGGTAGCGACAAACGGAGGTCTGTGTTATTACAATTTTTCGGACAATGCATTTCATGCTATCGCTTTCAATGACACGATTGAAAAAATAGACCGGCATCGTGTATATGCCGTGACGACGGCCATTGACGGAGGAATATGGTTTGCTACTAAAACACATCTGCATAAATGGATTGAAGGGAGTCCGGTTAAAACATACACTATACCCGCACTAGAAGGTTTGACCTTAAAATATCTCCATGCCCGCCCGGATGGAAACGTATGGATCGGCACGAGCAATGGATTATTTGTTTTCAATGAACGCACGACTACATTTATACAACGTCAGATCACCTCTCCTTTTTCAATCGACAAAAAACTCTATGTTACAGTTCATCCTATTGTCCTTTTTGATGACAATAGCTTTCTTATAGGTTCATGGTATGGTGGCTTGCAAAAAGTGTTTCTTGAAAATGACAGCATCCGTTCTGTATGGTATCCGGATTCCATTGAAACAGATCCCCGCAAACATATCGTCAGCGGAATCGCAAGGAACCCCAATGGATTGTGGTGGATCGGAACATACGGTACGGGTCTTTCACTTTTTAATGCGGATAAAGGAATTTTTACTGACCATTTTCATCATGACCCGGCTGACCCTAAAAGCCTCAGTGATGATTATGTCAATGATGTTTTTACAGATGCATCAGGTATCCTTTGGATCGGCACTGATTCCGGTCTTGATAAGTATGATCCGCTCACTCAACAGTTTAAATCCATCTCCATACCTGCCAGTCCGGATGAGTTCTCCGTCTATCGTCTTCCCTATACGATCACTGAAGATGCCGATGATTCACGATGGCTATGGCTTTGCATTGGCGGCGCGGGTCTTTTGCATTACAATACGCTGAGCAGGGAATTCAAACGTTTCTTTCGTGATGAAAAAGATCCGGCTTCCCTGCCTGACAATACGGTATACGCATTGTATTATGACAACAAAGGAAGAACCTGGGTAAGCTCGAGGACAGGAATTTTTCTATTTGATGAAAAGTCCGGAAAATTCAGGCCCTCACCTTTCCCTGTAAATACAATTCCCGGCGGGATACACATCATCATACAAGACAAAAAAAATGTGTACTGGTTCGCGACCTACTCGAGGGGTGTCTATTCATATGATGAGGCTTCGGGAAAACTCACGTCGTATGTTTACAATGAATCCAATCCTAATTCATTACCAGATAATCGTGTCTTTAGCATGATGGAAGATCACAAGGGTATGATCTGGTTAGGAACACAAAATAAAGGATTGTGTGTCCTTGATCCATCGACATCGGGTTTCAGATTTTTCGAACATGACAAAAATGATCCGGGTTCAATTCCCGACAATGGTATCTATGATGTATATGAAGATGAACAGCAACATCTCTGGATAGCCACTGAGAATGGCCTTGCGGAAATGGATCTGAACGATTATAAAATAAAAAACTACACAACAAATGATGGTCTTTGCAACAATGATATATTCAGTATCACGCCCGATCATCAACATCAACTCTGGCTGGCGACCAATAATGGTGTCTCTAAATTTGACCCGGTAAATCATCTCTTTAAAAATTATTTTATCCATGATGGCCTTCCGACCAATAGCATAACAGGCTCAGTATTTTGTTCAAGTGATGGTGTACTCTATTTTGGCTCATCGGGCATGATCACTTTTTGTCAACCGGAAAGGATGAAAATGAACAGGCGGATTCCTCCCGTGGTCATCACCAATTTGAAAATATTCGATCAGCAGGCACCGGTGATGCGTAATGGTGATATGTTGCAGCCCGTGCATCTCTCGTATAAAGAAAACATGATCACATTTGACTTCGCCGCATTAAATTTTACAAACTCCATATTGAATCAATACGCTTACAAGCTTGAAGGATTTAATGAGGACTGGATCCGCTGCGGAAACAAACAATCGGCGACGTTCACCAATCTTGATGGGGGGACATATACGTTTAAAGTAAAGGCGGCCAATAATGACGGCATCTGGAATGAGAGTGGTACACAGGTTCTTTTAATTGTCGATCCTCCGTTCTGGAAAACCTGGTGGTTCTATCTTCTTTGTATCCTATTCGTGGCTTCAGTCCTGTATACGTTGTATCGATTCAGAATAAATCAATTTGTAAAACTTCAACAGATCCGGCTGCGTATATCAAGGGATCTACACGACGACATCGGGTCCACACTGAGCAGTATCAATATGATGAGCAGTATGGCGAACTCAGCCGAAGTGTCCGCGAAAAAATCATCAGATCTTTTTCAAACCATCTCTTCTGCGTCAAGTCAGGCTATGGAGCTGATGAATGATATCGTATGGTCTATCAATCCGAAAAATGATAAAATGGAGATGATCATCATCCGGATGAGACAATATGCGTCTGAAACGCTCGAGGCGGCACAGATACCATTTACCATTGATATGGATGATGCCTGTAAGCAAATCATCCTCCCGATTGAAAAACGAAAAGACTTCTACCTGATCTTTAAAGAGGCCATAAACAACCTCGCTAAATATTCCAGTGCCACCAACGTAATGATCCAAATGCACTACATAGGTCGAATGCTAACGCTGATCATATCTGACAATGGCAGGGGTTTTGAACTCAATAAATCTTATCAAAGCAATGGATTAAAGAATATGAAAGCCCGCGCTGAAATGCTGAAGGGTGATATTTCAATTGAATCTCTTCCCGCTGAGGGCACCAAAGTGACTTTGAGAATTCCTGTTATCCCATAATAATGGGATTGCAGACATGATGATACATCAATACTTTTAGTAAAAATTTCAGACCGGACAAGTATGGCTATAGGCATTGTGATCTATGAAGACAATATTTTTCTGCGCAACAGTATTGCTGACCTGATTAAATCGTCTGCTGGATTTGAATTAAAAGGTGCTTATGAAAACTGTGATCATGTGTCTCTTGATATGGAGACATTGAAGCCTGAGGTTGTCCTGATGGATATTGAAATGGCGGGCACCAACGGATTGCAAGGTCTGCGGATCATCAAAAAAAAATATCCCCACATCCATGTGATCATGCTCACCGTTTTTGAAGACAATGATTCCGTATTTGAAGCCATTCGTGCAGGTGCTTCAGGATATCTGTTGAAAAAAACACCGCACGAAAAAATACATGATGCCATCCTGGATGTACTGAATGGCGGGGCACCCATGACATCTTCTATCGCGCGAAAAGTACTTGATCTGTTTCCAAAGACGCCTTCCAGAAGTGAAGAGCTCGATAAGCTTGCCCCGAGAGAACAAGAAGTATTGAATCTGCTGGTGACAGGTCATAGTTACAAAATGATTGCAGAGAAGTGCGGCATCACATTGGAAACAGTGAGATCGCACATCAAACATATCTATGAAAAATTACAGGTGCATTCAGCAACTGAAGCCGGGTCCAAAGTATTTCCCGATCGCAAATACTAACGCCGAGCTTTGTATTTGCACTTTAGCACCCCATGTTTATGGTATTGCAGTTAATTTGGCATCTCTTGACATTTGCATTGACAATTTATTTTTCAAATCATCTGAATTACGTTTTAATAAAGAGAATATGCAGCCTTACCTCAAATTAAAATTATTCCTGTTTACACTTTGCCTGGTTTTTTCATCCGGAGCATATAGCCAGATCAATTATGGATCAAACAATGGCAAATATTTAACCATACGAGGCACAAAGATTTACTATGAAGAATATGGTGAAGGGACACCGCTGCTCTTATTTCATGGAGGTTTTGGCAACATTGCAGATTTTCAAAAGTGTATTCCTGAATTATCAAAAAAATTCAGGGTGATCATTCCTGATTCCCCCGGACTTGGACGTTCGGAGTTTCCTGATCAGGCGTTAAGTTATCAGCTCATGTCAGATTATTATTCCATCCTGATAGATCAATTGAAACTGGACAGCGCTTACATCATCGGATGGAGCGATGGTGGAATTACCGGTTTAATTCTTGCCCATGACAGGCCGGATAAAATAAAGAGACTGCTCGCTTCGGGAGCGAATTACAAATCCAGTGGAATCAATCAGGAAGTTTGGGATGGAGCCCTGCAGACAGTTTTTAATCCCGATTGGATACAAGCCAACTGGAAGGATTGGATTGGGAATTATAAAAGACTTTCTCCACATGGAGATTGGAAAAGATATGTTTCGGAAGCACCTAAAATGTGGCTGGCTAAAGAATATTTTCCAATAAGTGAACTTCAGAGTATCAGCATACCTGTTTTGGTCGTCATGGGTGATAACGATATGGTCACTTTTGATCACACCATTGAAATAAAAAGTGCGATAAAAAATAGTCAGTTATGCATCCTGCCCAATACTTCCCATGAGGTCTTTAATGACAAATCTGAACTTATTAATAAGATAGCAACTGATTTTTTTGCAGGAAAATAGCAGAATATTAAAAACTCAATTTAGAACATCTCTATTCCTCAGCCACACTGCTTTATTCTCATTATTGACCGATCCAATATAAAGTGGTATGCTGATCACAGACAAAGCTGCCCCGCTTATGAGCATGCCAGTTTTCAGATGTTTGTTTTTAGAGGTCAATGCTGCAATGGATGTGGCCAACTCAAGTCCCGATATTAAAAACAGCCAATTACGCTGATGCTGAAATTTTTTAAAAACTATTACGGCGTCGGGGCTGATCATCATTTCCTTTTTTAGTTTTCCCCCGGATAAGCCCATGTCGTCAGCCTTACCGTTTTTTATAAAACCTGAAAATGTCAGATAGATGGTTTCGGCTTCATATTTCGATAATTTTTTATCTGCTTGTGACAGAGAATCATCTTTTTGGGCGTGTATGAGATTACACATCATTAACAAGAAACACATTAACAAAGTCTTCATTACGATTATTGTTGAGATCTAAAAAACTCCGGGATTCCATGTATATAAGCTTTCTGAACCTGATTAAGTTTAAAATCCGTTCAATTTGATTTTATGAGCCATCCCATGATCATGGTATTGATGCATAAGGCAGGTTCGACGAATTTTGCAGTTACATTGTCAAATTGACCTTATGAAAAACCTTTTTTCCTAAAAAAATGAAACCGTCGTTATTGTCTCAATTTGTAAACTGTGCATGTGCCCTATTGTTTATTGTGATCTGTCATATCAGAAAAGATAGGAGTTAAAACAAAAATCGGGCATTTCGTCTTAATAAATGAACGTGGCTCAGTCCTGGTATTACTTCTATAACTAATAGCAATTGCGACGACTTCCTTAATTATCCTATTTTTATTCCTTCAACAAACATGACACTTTGTCATCACCAACATCTCCTCGGCTTCGTTTTATCAATTGCACTTCAGACATCCTGGACCAACTATTTCTGGGAAATGATCATCTAGCTTATTATCTCAAAATCAATGTGCCGATTAAATGGACTGATTTCGGAGAAAGCCCCTTTCGATTTGTATATGCTCAAGTGTACCAAATTCCTGATAGTGCTAATTGGTGGAGCTGGCTTCCGATACTTACATCGGAAAATATGCTGGTCGGTAATTGCGGATTTAAAGGTCCTCCCAAAAATGGTGAAGTCGAGATCGGATATGAAGTTGCAGAGCAATACAGAGGAAGAGGCCTTGCTACTGAAATAGCAGGCGCATTGATTGAATATGCATATACTTTTTCTGAAGTGAAAACGATCGTCGCGCACACACTATCTTTTGAAAATCCCTCAACAGGAGTCCTGCGAAAATCCGGATTTCATTTTATCGCTGAGGTGCATGATCCGGAGGATGGAGATATCTGGAGATGGGAACTAAGACGAGTAACGAGTAACGAGTAACGAGTAACGAGTAACGAGTAACGAGTAACGAGTAACGAGTAACGAGTAACGAGTAACGAGTAACGAGTAACGAGTAACGAGTAACGAGTAACGAAAATTATTACGCTATGAAAATGGTTCAGGAATAATTAAATTTTAACAATAAAAAATTCTGTCCTCCGATTTTGTTTTTCTTCCTTCCTCGCTGTCATTTCCTGCCACAGGATTGTTTTCCCCAAATCCTTTATACGTCAACCTGTTTTTATCAATTCCTTTATCGGTCAGATATTGATAAACAGATAATGCACGTGCTTCACTCAGTCGTAGATTAATTTCATTTGTCCCCACATTATCTGTATACCCGCGGATCTCAATTTTCATTCCTGCATTTGTTTGCATTGTTTGCTTGAGCTTGTTTAATTCGGGTATTGAAGAGGGCAATAGGATTGATGAACCACTTTCAAAAAAAATATTTTGAAGTGCAATTGTTTTCTTCTCTGATGTTGCTATTGGAATCATTTTTATTTCAAGCTTTCTGGATGCCTCCTTGCTTGCTTTTAGATTGGAAGAGTTCATGATGTAGCCCTTAGCCGACGCGATCAGACCGTAGGCTTTATTTCGATTGAGCGTGATCGTGATATTTCCTTTCTCATCGGCCTGCTGTGAATTCCTGATTGTATCATTCTTATTTATTTCAAATATCTCGAGTCTCGCTGTCACAGGCTTTTTTGTTTCTTCATCAGTGACATTTACATACAATGCCTGTATCGGTTCGGATTGAAATTGTTCCGGAAGTTTAAATTCAAATAAGTCGTTTTGGTGATTTGGTGTTGATCGTGTGATCATCGCTGTTTTACCATCAGGATGTAAAGCCAGACCGCCTTCATCTGCGGCACTGTTGATGGATTTACCCATGTTCTCAGCAGGCTTCCACTGTCCGTCGATACCCATGTGCGCGATATACAGATCATACCCGCCATAGCCCTCAGTGCCATCACGCATGAAATACATAGTGCGACCGTCAAAATGTATGAACGGACTTCCTTCATTAAATGCCGTATTGATCGAACCTCCGGCATTGATCGGATTGGACCACACATTAGGTGCCAACTGATGAACCATCCAGATATCACTTCCACCATAACCTCCGGCACGTGTGCTTGCAAAATAAATGGTCATTCCATCCAGGCCATATGCAGGTTGACTTTCCCAGGTTGTCCCATTGAAGGCATGACCCAGGTTTCTCGGTGCTGTCCATGCCCCGTCCTGAAATTCAGAATTGTAAAGATCACAGCCTCCAAGACCATCATTGCGGCCACATATCGCCATGATTAAACTTTTGCCATCGGGCGAAATCGCATGGCCGCCACCTTTGTAGGACGCATTGAAGAACATTTTTTCAACCCCAGATACTCCACTCAGGCTATCCAAATGAGCCGTCAAAAGATCTACATGATCTTTCGTCAATCGTGTAAATATGATGGCCTTTCCATCTATCGTCCATCGACCAAGTTCTTCATTGTCCGGTGTATTGATCCCATCAGGTAAAGGAATAAAGGTGATGGGATTCGTCTGGCAAAAAATCACCAACGGAAATAACAAAAGAAATAATGTAGAGAATTTAATCATGGAGTCTTTATTGAAAAATCAAAATGAAAAATACTTCCCGCAGAGTTAAGAAAAATATTTGGGAAGCACGTTGAAATCCTAAATCTTGACAATATAAAATTCAGTTCTCCTGTTTTGTTTTCTGCCCTCTGCGGTATCATTCGTGGCGATGGGCTTTGATTCACCAAAACCCTTATATGAAAGCATGCCGGCATCAATTCCTCTGCCCAGGAGATATTGATAAACCGCTAAGGCGCGTGCTTCGCTAAGACGCAGATTGTCTTCTTCTGTTCCTTCGCTATCTGTATGACCACGAATTTCAATTTGCATTCCGGCATTTTTTCTCATCGTGAGATACAATTTATTAAGCTCTGCATCGGAAGCGGGAAGCAGTGTCGCAGATCCTGTGGAGAAAAATATATTTTCAAGCACTATGGTTTTATCAACAGCAGATGTCACGGGCGTCATCGATATATTTAATTTTCTGATCGACGTTGTATCTGGTTGCATATTGATCGAATGCATCAGATATCCATCCGCTGATGCGATGAGACCATATCCGGTGTTTCTTTCCAGCGACATTGTGATATTGCCAAGATCATCCGACCATTGCGAAGATCGAATCGTATCGTGACCTGTTACCTCAAACAATTCAAGTCTTGCATGCACAGGGTATTTCGTGACGTCATCGGTCATATGCACTTCCAAGGGCCTGAACAGGTGGAGAAAGAAATTCGTCGGGCAACTGAAACTCGAATAAATCATTTAGCTGATTGTCCGTCATGCGCGTGATGATTGCGGTTTTACCATCAGGGTTGAGTGAAAGGGCTCCTTCATCTGCGCCACTATTAATCGGTGCCTTCATATTTTCAGGAGACTTCCATTTGCCATCAAGGCCCTTGTGGGAGATATAGAGATCATAACCGCCGAGACCTTCATTTCCATCGCGCATGAAATACATCGTCCTTCCATCAAAATGTATAAATGGGCTTTCTTCGTTGTTGGGTGTATTGATCGTCTGTCCGGCATTTATTGCTTTTGACCATTTGCCATCGGACAATTGACGGACCATCCAGATATCTCTTCCACCGAAACCTCCGGGGCGACTACTGGACCAATAGATCGTCATTCCATCTTGCCCAAAGCAAGCCTGGCTTTCCCATGAAACGGTGTTGAAGTTGGGTCCCATATTTATTGGGGTAGTCCATGAGTCTTTCTTTTTAACAGAAACATAAAGATCACAATTACCTAATCCATCTTTACGCTCGCAAGATGTGAAAATGAGATACTTGCCGTCGGGAGAAATAGCTTGTGCTCCTTCGTCGTTATTTGTATTGAATGGAAGGTCTGCAATGCGTATTTTTTGATTACTATCAAATTTTGCAATAAAAAGATCTTCCTGATCACCGAGTAGTCTTGTAAAAATCAATTCACGTCCATCTAGAGTCCATCGTCCCATCGACTCTTGATTCGGGGTATTTATATCATCTGGTAATGGTGTAAATGTAATTTTCGTATCCGTTTGCCAAAGATTGCTTTTGCTTTCAAGGGCACTCAGTTTTGTGGTCGCCTTTTTTATCAAGTCAGGTTGATCCGATCCCAGGCTTACAACCTTTTATACAATTCTACTGCATGAATGAATTCACTGGTCTCTTCGTACATTCTAGCCAGAGAATAAATTTGCTGCAATTGTGATAGTGTCAATGGCAAGAGAAGCTTCCAGCGTGATGATCGCATCGTGCTTCTTTCCGGCAGTGTAATAAATGTGACTTAACCGCTGACGTGGCAATGTCCACGTTGGATACTTAGTGATGAGATCATTGATCGTCTTTATTGGTCCGTCGATGTTTCCAGTTGCAGCGGCCAACATGGCATCATCGAGAGTCTTGAATGATTTTGCCGGAATTTTTGGTGGGACATAGGTTCCTTGTCCTGAAACTTCAGCAAGGCTCAGGAAAAAAACAAAAAGCGTAAATATTTTGATGCGCAGGTCGATGATCCGTGGATTAAAACGAAGGACAATGATGGCCATGTCCACGTTTAGTTTTGCGATTCAATATTGTTGTACGCTTCTTTTTAATCTTTTTTCTTGGATTAAAGCTTTGATGCGCAGAAGTCGAATTTGAATGAATGCTTTCCTTTAATAGACCTGAATTATGCATGCTGTTTCCCGTAACAGCGATGGGCGATAAAAAGCCGGCAAATAATAGCAGGCAGAAGATTGAATATTTCATGGGCTGTCTCATCTTAGGATTAATTAGAAAGTAATGCTTTCACGACGGCAGATATTGTTTTACCATCGGCTTTTCCTGCAAATTCTTTTGAGGCTTCACCCATGACACGACCCATATCTTTCATTGTGCTGGCGCCGAGACGGGTCATAATGGCGCCTATGGCCTCTCTGAGCTCAGTCTCTGAAAGCTGCTTTGGAAGGTACCGCATGATCACTTCGATCTCTTCACGTTCGATCGAGGCAAGGTCTTCCCGGCCTTGTTTTTCAAATATATCCAGTGAATCCTGGCGCTGTTTGACTAATTTCTGCAGCAGTGCTATCTCCCGCTCCTGGTTCAGTTCATCACCGGCACCTGAAGTATTGTATATTAAAATGGCGGATTTTATGGCCCGAATACCCCGTAGACTTATCTGGTCTTTGGCCTTCATAGCTGTTTTGAGGTCTTCGTTGATTGTGTTTTCGAGCGACATGATTTATATTGGTTAAGAATACAAAGGTAATGAACCCTGAGCCCCGTTTTGGGGACTTATTTTATTTCCTCATATCACAAACGCAAGAATGGCGCAGAGAGTTAAAATGTTTTTCACAAATGGATGTTAAATGGGCATGAACAATTCCAAATATGATGTCATCGGCAAGGACTACAATACGACTCGCCAGGCTGACCCGTATTTGTCGCTCAAAAATAATTATTGCCCGGGCGAATCAACATACAGTCAAAATCAGTTATTAGAATGCAACGCAATTACATTCCCTTCCGTATCCACGAAAAAAGCCATGTGGCCAATACCTTCACCGATGTTCGTTTTGGGCATTGTGATTTTACCTCCCGCTTTTTCGACTTTAGAAAGGGCAACTGACAAGTCCGGATTTCCATTGAGATATAATTTCACTCCATCCACACTTGGTTTGTGCATTTGACTTTGTACAAGTCCGCCTGAGGCCTTACCATTACCGGATTCATAAGGGAAAAAAGCCATTTTCATCCCCATCATCTCCGATTCTTCCATCGTAATGTCAAAGATAGTTTCATAGAATTTTTTTGCCCGGCTGATATCACTTACTGAGATCTCAAACCAATTGAGACTATTTTCATTCGATGTCATATTGAAATTATTTTTGATTGGTTTACAATACTGATATTTTCCCTATAACGATCGATCAAGATGGATTTGGACAAGAGAGGAAAAATAATTTATTGAACGATCACTTTTTTTACAACCATGGAGTCGCCTGAAATTATTTTAAGCAAGTATGCGGAAACCGGCAGAACTAATTCTGTCATCTTATCCAGAGGTTTAACCGTAACTATATATTTTCCCATGATATCATATATCTGTATTTCATCAATATTATGATCAGCTGAACTCACATGAATGATGCCTGAAGAAGGGCAAGGATAAACTTTAAAATCATCCGGTCGCAGTCCGTCATTAAGGCCGGTTGAAATGATAAAATCCGCATTAACGCTTGTAAAATAAAGTGAAGTCGTTGCCTCAAAACCCGAATCTGTCCCAATGATAAACCAAGCCTCACCTGATCCATCAGTTTTAAAAGTGAAGGGGTGACTAAAATTGTTGTTCGTCTTGATAGCATACACAGAGGTCGTATCCGCTACGCCGACATGGCCAATGGTATCCATATCAACCCCCGGAATGGATTGATTTCCTTTGTCAATATTCATCGCCACATAAGGCTCAGCCTGGTCAATGATGATCGTATCTGGTTCGATCAGTGTGAGACCTGCTTTCATGGTTACCCCTTCGCCCGGAGCGCCGCCTACTCCGATAGCATTAGTCGGATAGATAGAAGCAAATTCAACTGCAAATGTTACCTGATATGTTGCATTGGGCTGCAATCCTGTGATTCTTCTTTTCATGTACATGAAGAGGTCGTCGCTGGGATTGACGCCACTCATATATTGAGCTCTTCGAAGGGTATCCAAAGGAAAGGGCAATGTTTGATTTGAGAATGTATATTGATGTTGCTGGCTTTGGATGACACTAAAATCAGAAACACCTCCTTCAAATTGTTGATCTCCTAAAGAAAAGTCATAGGTGTATGTTTGTGCGACTGTGTGATTGAGGGTTGGAGGAAGCAATAAGAGCAAGAGAGGTAGTCGGGTTTTAATCATCATTCAGTTTTAGTTTATATCTTAAGTTATAGTTTATATCTATAGAGAAGAATTTTAAGTAGTTGGTTGGGTTTACGGTAGTTTTGAATTACCCACTGCCCTTGCATAACATCAGTTCCTTTGATAGGTTATTTAAAAATGAAATCTTTAGAGTAAAAATGAATTTTGTTTGAAATCGCCTTATCAACCCATTATTCCGTCTCAGATCATTAAATCACGTCATTATGAACCGGATCATTTTATTTGTATTTGTTCTCCTGTCATTAATGTATCAGTGTCGTGTTTTTTCTCAGTGCCAGGGCTGGACAAACTTTCAACTGGTCACAGATACATTCACAAATCCTGCTTTTGGAAATATTCTCTCCCTCGAACGTGATAAGACAGGAAAGCCCTTTGTATATCTTGCGGCTAAGGATGCCGGTATCATCGTATATGATATTTCTGATCCCGGCACAGCTGTACTGACGGCTAATGTTTCAACCAACGATTTTTCGGGTTTTGATGCGATCAATTTAGTACAGGATAGCGTGTACCTGTACGTTACGCTTGGAGATATTTGGAATGATCAGGAAGAATCGGGTTTGGCGATCATTGATGTCACCGATCCTTCTTCACCGATAACCCTGGATCATTATACGCTCATGGGTTCGCAGGGAGGAGCCGGATGTGTGAGTGTCAGAGGCCATTTTGCATATCTCGCTTCGATGCGAAATGGATTAATCATTCTTGATATTGAGGATAAAAGAAATATTCAATTTAAAAGTCAACTCGTCTTTGAAAATATTTTTCCACACCATATGACCGGCGGCATCGGTATGTACAATGCCAGGGGAATTGCACTCAAAGATTCTCTGGCATACGTTTGCTATGACCGGGGCGGTCTGAGGATAGTCAATATATCTGATGTGACACATCCGGTTGAAATAAACAAGTATTGTTTTGCCCCCTTAATAGATAAAGCAACCGCGTATAATAATATTGTCATTGATCAAAATCTGGCTTATGTTTCCATAGATTATTATGGAATGGAAATACTGGATTTGACCGATCCAATGAATATCATCCAACGTGGGTGGTGGCATCCGGATAACTGGGCAGATACAACCAATGATTATTTGGTGTGGGCCAATTCCCAGGGACATGCCAACGAACTGGCTTATGACCCGGTCTGTAAAATGGTATACATCGCTGCCGGCAAAAGTGATGTGGTCGCTGTATCCGTTATCGATCCATCTCATCCAGTCACATGCCAAACGTATGGATCAGTCACTGATGATTATGGGACATGGGGATTAGATCTTTTCCGGGATACGGTATATGTAGCCTATATCTGGACTTTTGGTTTTCCTCCCTTTTCAAACTATACCGGATTTTCGGAATTGGCGATCAATGCCTGTGGTACAACATCAATAGAAAAAAAGGAATCCATTGCTCCTTTTTTTATAACACCCAATCCTTTTTTTAACGAAATCCATATTGAATTCAATGATTTCTTTTCATCTGTACAAGTGGAATTACTAAATACTTTTGGGCAACTTGTACATCAACAACAATATGCTACTGTTTCTTCAACAACAATCCCCTTTGATGGGCCAGCCGGATTATATGTGCTACGCCTGAGGATCAATAATCAATTATTCATCACTAAATTGGTGAAGTCATAGACAATACTGAATACTTTCTCACTAGATCACTAGATCACAACATCACTCGATAATGAACTGGATCATCCTCATCATCGCCGGCTTATTCGAAGCGGGATTCGCCACCTGTATCGGTAAACTTAAAGAATCAACGGGTCAGGCATCCGTGATGTGGTTCGGCGGTTTTTTGATCTGTCTTGTGACCAGCATGTATTTGCTTTATCGCGCCGCGCAAACTTTACCTGTTGGAACTGCGTATGCCGTCTGGACAGGGATAGGTGCTGTAGGAATTGTTACAATAGGAATATTTGTTTTCAAAGAACCTGCTACTTTCTGGCGTATATTCTTCCTGGCTACATTGATTAGTTCGATTGTGGGGTTGAAGATGGTTAGCCCCTAAAACTCACTACTTTTACAACATGACCGAAGACCAAAAACAATTTATGCTCGAAGCCATCCGCCTGTCATCGGATGGCATGGAATCCAACGACGGCGGCCCATTCGGTTGCATCATCGTCAAAGACGGCGAAATCATCGGCAGAGGAAATAACAAAGTCACCTCCACCAATGATCCAACAGCACATGCTGAAATCATCGCCATCAGAAACGCATGTGACCATCTCCACACATTCCAGCTCGATGATTGTGAGTTATACACATCATGTGAACCCTGTCCGATGTGTCTCGGCGCTATTTACTGGGCACGTCCGAAAAAAGTCTACTTCGCATGCTCACGTCATGATGCCGCGGAGATTGGTTTTGATGATGATTTTATTTATACCGAACTAAAAAACACAATTGAAGAGAGAAGTATCCCGATGGAACAAATCCTTCGCGCAGATGCATTGCAGGTATTTAAAGAATGGAATCGGAAAGATGATAAAGTGGAATATTGAAAGGGATGCCGGATGCCGGACGGTTACTGAGCTGTAGCACCTGGTTGAGTAAAGCAGGTCGAAGTATGCCGGACTCATGACGCTTTTATTGTTTATCTCCGTATTAATCTCTCAAAATAATTATTCAATCACCTGCCCCCATAATCCTATAAGCTCATAAGCCCATAAACCTTATAAACTTCATAAGCCCATAAACCTCATAAGCAATGCCCTGGATATTCATACTACTCGTCCTCGTCGCCGGCATGATGATGCCCACACAAGGTGCCATCAATAACAAGCTCGCCACGTATGTTCAAAGCCCTTTACTGGCGTCTTTTTTTTCATTTGCCGTTGGATTGGTCGGTCTCTTTGTCTATATTATTGTGGCAAGAATTCCGCTGTATACTCTTGGGAATATCAGAAATGCGCCGGCTATTTCGTGGTTAGGTGGTTTGTGCGGAGCTTTTTTTGTTACTGCAGTCGTTATTTCAGTTCCTCGTCTTGGTATCGCGCTGACCTTTAGTCTTGTCATCCTCGGGCAGATGTTGATTACGTTGCCCATCGATCATTTTGGTTTTTTAGGCATTCCTGTCAAAGAAATAAATCTACCTCGATTGATAGGCGTTGCATTGGTGATTCTGGGTGTATTTTTAATCCGGCGTTTTTGATGTTACCTTACAAGACATCTTTGTCAGCGGACTACAATGCTTTCATTTATTCTCAATAACGATACGATTCATACTGACATGCCTCCGGGTATGACGTTGCTTGATTTCGTACGTTATCACAAACATCTCACCGGCACCAAAATAGGTTGCCGTGAAGGAGATTGCGGTGCATGTACGATCCTTGTAGGAGATCATTGTGACGATAAGGTCAACTATCGTTCTATGACGTCCTGTCTGATGCCTTTGTCAAATGCTGATGGCAAACACATCGTAACAATCGAAGGCATCAATCCTTCCTCCGGACAACTAACGCCTGTGCAACAAGCCATGGTCGAAGAAAATGGTACACAGTGCGGTTTCTGTACCGTTGGATTCGTGGTATCACTTACAGGATTTTGTCTGAATAATAATAATCCTTCACAGGAAGCAGCTATCGCTTCGATTGATGGCAATATCTGTCGTTGCACAGGATATAAATCGATTGAAAGAGCGTCGGCAAGACTGATCAATCTTCTGAATACAAATCAGAACAGTGCTTCACTTGCATTTGCAATCGAGCATAAAATAGTTCCCTCTTGGTTTGCTGACATCAAGGACCGCCTCGCAGAGATCAATGCATCTACATCAGAGCGTAAATCGATTGAACCCATAAAAAAATATACAATCGTCAGCGGAGGTACAGATCTGTATGTACAACGTCCTGAAGACATGGTGCACAGCGTGACCTTGAATATGTTCAATCGAAATTCTTTGAAAGAAATCATCGAGGTTGATGGACGCATAGAAATAGGAGCAGAAGCCACTGTCACTGATATGCTGGAATCTCCGGTCATGAACGAAATATTTCCACATCTAAAAAAACATTTAAAGCTCCTCTCCTCCACACCCATTCGCAACATGGCCACCATAGCAGGTAATCTTGTGAATGCCTCACCGATTGGGGATATGACTATATGGTTCCTGGCTTTAGATGCAACTGTTGTCGTTCGTAATGAAATCCAGGATGCGGAGTTGCCTTTGAGAGTACGGACAGGTCGCGACCTGTCCGTACTCTCAAAGGCAACTCAACCCTCAGGTAATTCACGCGAAATTCAACTTCGTGATTTCTATGAAGGATACAAGAAACTGGCAAAAAGTGCTGATGAGATCGTGGAAAAAATTTATTTCAAAAAACCAGATCATTGTTGCCGGTTTAATTTTGAAAAGGTCAGCAAGCGAACATTTCTTGATATCGCTACAGTCAATACGGCTATGTTTCTGCGCGTAGAAGATGAACTGATCGTAGAGGCACATATATCAGCCGGCGGTGTCGGACCTATTCCACTTTATCTCAAAAATACCTCATCATGTTTGTTGTTTAAACTATTTCCGTTTGATGAAGAGACTATGCGTGAATTGATTTTCATACTTGAGTCTGAAATATCACCCATATCAGATGTGCGCGGATCGGCAGACTATAAACGATTGTTGATGAAACAATTGTTCCTTGCTCATTTCACTGAATTATTTCCGGCATCATGACGAATACAGATGCATATGGTCATGTGCGGGGTGAGTCCGTTTATCTTGACGACATTCCATTAATTTACAACACATTGTTCGCATGTGTTTTTGATTCGCCTGTCGCACATGGAATTCTTAAATCAGTTGATCTGTCACAAGCCTTAAAATTAAAAGGCGTTGTTAGCATTCTTCTTGCCTTAGATATTCCCGGTGTAAATCAAATCGGCGGTATCGTTCCGGATGAACCTCTTTTAGCTGAAGGACATGTGCATTTCCAGGGAATGCCGATAGCACTTGTGCTTGCAGAAACAGAAGAAATTGCTCAGGCCGCTGCGAAAAAAATAAAAGTTGTAATCGATCCGCTTGAAATCATAACCGATCCTCGAATTGCTTTTGAAAAAAACGAACTGATCATTCCGCCGAAGAAATTCAAGATGGGTGATTCGGATTTGGCTTTCAAAGATTGTGTTCATGTTTTTTCCGGCCGCGCTGATGTCAATGGACAAGAGCATCTGTACATCGAAACTCAGGGTGCTTACAGTGTACCGATGGAGGGTGGCGGAATTAAAATTTATTCTTCTACACAGGGACCGACAGCGGTGCAACGAACAGTTGCAAGAGTGACAGGTCTGCCGATGCATCGCATAGAAGTGGAAGTGGGACGTCTTGGCGGTGGCTTTGGTGGCAAAGAAGATCAGGCTAGTTCATGGGCATGTCTGTGTGCGTTGGGTACACTGCTTACGAATCGACCTGTGAAATACAGTCTTCATCGGATGGAGGATATGCGCATGACTGGAAAGCGTCATCCCTATTCTGCTGATTTCAAAATAGGACTTAATAAAGACCTCAACATTCAGGCATATGAAGTCGTCTTTTATCAGAATGCCGGCGCTGCAGCGGATCTTTCACCGGCTGTTTTAGAGCGCACGTTATTTCACTGTACAAATTCATATTTTATTCCTCATGTAACCGCTACAGCTTATAGTTGCCGCACCAATCTGCCACCGAATACGGCCTTCCGTGGATTTGGCGGACCTCAGGGCATGTTTGTCATCGAATCTGCAATCACCCATGCTGCAGAAAAATTAAAAATCAGCCCTTCTGTCATTCAACGAAAAAATCTCATCACTCCGGGAGAAGAATTTCCATATGGACAAAAAGCAGAAAGTGAAGCCGTAACGACATGGGTGCAGGCTGATAGTTATTTTGATTTTGAAAAAATAATATCTGCAGCGCACGATTTTAATCTTAAGAATAAAAACAAAAAACGTGGTGTCGCATTGATGCCAATCTGTTTTGGAATTTCTTTTACAAAAACACTCATGAACCAGGCCCGTGCATTAGTGCATGTGTATACAGATGGTTCAGTAGCGGTATCCACAGGTGCTGTTGAAATGGGGCAGGGGGTAAATACAAAAATGCAACAGGTTGCAGCTGAAACATTTTCGATTTCTTCAGGCCAGGTCAAAGTACATTCTACAAACACTCTGCGTGTTGCTAACACATCACCATCAGCCGCATCAGCCACAGCGGACCTGAATGGTAAAGCCGTTCTCCTGGCATGTGAAGCCATATTGAACAGATTAAAAATCGTCGCTGCTGAAGAATTAAATATTCCATTTCATACCGATACGATTAAGATTGAAAATGGTTTTGTCTTTCACCAAAATATTCAAACTAAACTCGATTGGAAAACACTTGTTAATGCCGCTTTCGTCCGTAGAGTCAACCTGAGTGAACATGCTCATTATGCAACACCAGGCGTCCATTTCGATTGGACTATTTCGAAAGGACACCCATTCTCTTATCATGTCTATGGTACTGCGATTATTCAGGTGACCTTAGATTGTCTGCGTGGTATTTATGAAGTTGACTTTGTCAAAGGTGTGCATGATTATGGAAAATCAATGAACACGTTGATTGATCAAGGTCAAATAGAAGGCGGTATCGTACAGGGTCTCGGCTGGATGACTATGGAAGAATTAGTCTACGATGTTAATGGAAAATTACGTTCCAATGCGCTTTCATCTTATAAAATTCCTGATATCTATTCTGCTCCTCGAACTATAGATATCCAGCCACTTGCTACGACTCGTGAAAACCTTGCAATATTTTCATCTAAGGCTGTGGGCGAGCCGCCATTGATGTATGGCATCGGGGCTTATTTTGCAATTCGTGATGCTATCAGGGCTTTTAATACAAATGCATCGCCCGAATATGATGCACCATTTACTCCGGAGAAAGTGCTCATGGCATTATATGATTCGGAAATAAATAAATTTCATTCTCACCATTCCTCTCACTGACGTTCGAATATCTACAACTCCTCGAACGTCAACTGCGATTGAACTTATATCAAGTTGAATGGTTTAGTCTTATCCCTCAGGTTTGCTTTTTATCATTGGATAATCTTGTCCTCAAAGAGTGTCCACTTTTATATGTAATACATGAGAAAAAAAATCGGCCTGCGCATCCTATTGTCTATTGTTGTTTTGGCTTTATCGCTCAAGTTGATTGCCATTTTTTTTGTTGAGCCATGGATCGCACATAAAATCGAATCCCTTTCCGGACAACCTACCGCACCATTCAAGATTAAGGTTGAAGATGTAAATCTTTTTCTTCTCTCCTTTGGAATCGGGTTTAATCATATCACGATTTATGAAAATACAAAGGACGCTGTCGGTACTGTGGCAACCGGTAATATAGATTTTGTTCAATTTAAGGGCCTGAATATATTTAAGGTCTTTTTTTCGCACGAGCTTGTTTTCAGGGAGCTGCTGGTATCAAACGGAAATATTGAAAATAAAGTCTCACATTCAAAACACAGCCCACATCCATTCCTTTTGCCTTTCAAAATTTCGATTCAGGCCATACATCTGGATCATGTGGATCTTAAGTTACAGGACAAACTCTCTTCGAGAACTTATCTCATCCGCAATAGTTCGTTTGACTTCCGTGATTTCATTTTATTAAAGGGCGAGAAACCGTTCAGTTTCAGCTCTACTTCTTTTGAACTCAATTGCCCCCAACTAGTGGTCACATCTACTGATAGTATGTATACATTCCTGGTTGATCGTATTTCATATTCAACGGTAACGGAACATTTGGCTATCGACAGTTTTATCATCAGACCAAATTATAAGGAATATGATTTTACTTCCCGTGAAAAATACCAGATCGATCGCATTGAGGGTTCATTTATTCATAATGATGTTTATGGCTTCTGTATGGATGATTTTATCAAATATGGTGATATTGTTTTCAGAGAAGCCATTGTTCGGAATCTCGATATGGATATTTTCAGGGACAGGCGTAAACCGTTTGAACATAAGCAGAAACCTGTCTTCCAGGATATTTTAGAAGAGTATGCGCACACCATAGATGTCGATTCCATTCATCTGTTAAATGGAAACATTAAATACGCAGAACACGCAAAGGATGCCAATCATCCCGGTATTGTTCGGTTCAAAGATGCAACCGCGTCTATTTATACGATTTCCAATGACACACTTCGGCGAGGTTTGAATGATACGCTGATCATGAGAGCAGAAGCCATGCTCTACGGAAACGGGAAATTGCGTGTCCGTGTAAAAGCCAAATTGTTTGAGCCTCATCATACATTTGAAATGAATGGCCGGTTAGGTCCGATGTTGGCGAAAGCTTTGAATCCTATATTGGAAAAAAATGCATTTCTCTATGCCTATGGAAAAATCAATTCACTTAGTTTTAATTTTATTGCTAATCAAAATAGTTCGAGTGGCAGCGTGCTCTTTTTGTACAATGATCTTTCGATTACGCTTAAGAATAAAACGAGTGATGACACTTCCGGACTAAAAGAACAAGTGCTCACAAAGGTGGCCAATACAATTATGATTGATGACAACCCTACTCAGGATGAACCTACCCGAAGAGGTACTATAAGCTATCAACGGGATCCTGAAAAAATGTTCTTTAATTACAGTTTGAAATCGGTCCTCTCGGGAATAAAACCGAGTGTGAATAAGGCCGCGGAAAAGAAGAAAAAATAGAGGAGATCATATTTTCTACCTTTATTTCTGATCATGATTAAAGCCCTCGCCCTTTGGCAGTTCATTGCCGGTAGATTACAAGATAATCAGCGCCTGATGTTACTTCTTGTAGCTGAAAGCTCAGGCAGTAGTCCAGGGCGACAGGGATTTAAAATGGCTGTTGCAGATGATGATCAGTTCCATGGAAGTATCGGAGGCGGCATTATGGAAGTGAAACTAGTAGAGCTCGCTAAAGATCTCCTGAAAGAAGAAATCTCACTTCCCAAAATCAAAAAGCAAATTCACCGCAAAAATGAACCCCGTGATCAAAGTGGTATGATTTGTTCGGGCGAACAAACAGTATTTTATTTCACGCTTGATGCTCTTCATCTTGAGGAAGTATTAAAGATCATTGATGTCCTCGGTCAATATAAGTCCAGTCAGTTGAACATTTTATATTCTAACCAAAAACATGATTTTAGTGTTACTGCTGCTTCGTTAAATTCCGGCTCTTTTCAATTTGCAAAAGTGAGTGAAAATGAGTTTACGTGGCAGGAAGTCATCGGATACAAACAAAGACTTTATATTGTTGGTGGCGGCCATTGTGCATTAGCACTTTCGGAACTAATGTCAGGATTTGAATTTTACATTCACGTCATCGATGACCGGCCCGATCTTAATACACTTTCCCAAAATAGTTTCGCGCACGAAAAGCATGTCATTGAAAATTATGATACGATCGGTGAACTTATACCTTCAGGACCTGACGTATTTGTAGTGGTGATGACGCTTGGGTATCGATCAGATTTAATCGTGTTACAGCAGCTTGGTAAGAATTCCTTTGCATACTTAGGTTTGATGGGTAGCGAAGCAAAAGTGAGTGCGTTGAAAGAGGAACTTATGAAAACCGGTTTTCCTGAAATCCTTCTGCAGAATATGCATGCACCTATCGGCCTGAAGATAAACAGTCATACTCCTGAAGAAATCGCTGTCAGCATTGCTGCCGAATTGATATTAGTAAAGAATACTATCGTTGTTTCTGCATAAATTCAATACTCCTCTCTGCGAAAGCAATGGATCGGGTTGATCGGTTTTATATACTTTTGTCGCATGGCGCAGACAATTGAGATCAAAAGGCAACTGCATACACCGTTCCTTCTCCGCCTTGTGATCTTCTGGATGATCATTTTCGCATTGTTTCGTTTTGTCTTTCTGGCATTCCATATCAATATCATTACGCATGCTGGATTATTTCCAGCCGCCCAAAGTATGATAGCAGGCTTTCGTTTAGACTTATCCACGATTTCATTTTTGATATTTCCTTCTTTTATTTTTTGGATACTTAACCAGTTCGTCAGGCGCAGGATCATTACTGTACTGAATATGGCTTACACTGTAGTCGTAGTATTTAGTATTTCTCTGCTGGCCGTTTCCAACATAAAAATGTACCACGAATGGGGCGCTCTTTTAAATTTTGGTGTATTTGATTATGTGGCGCATCCTCATGAAGTATTGACATTTATTTCGACCTCTCAGTTATTTCTATTGATCGGTTTTCTTATCCTGTATTTCGGTTTTTCACTTTGGTTGTTTAAAAAAATAGTTACAAATTTTTCAGCGCCTGTCAAAAATGTATTTTTAAAAACAACTCTGATTATTATGCCCATTGTCATTCTGCCCGTGATGGCAAGAGGCGGCCTCCAACTCGCGCCTATTAACGAAAGCTCAGCTTATTTTTCAAAAACTCCTTTTTACAATCATGTCGCCATCAATCCGGCCTGGTATTTTCTACACAGTTATTTTGATCTGAAGACCACAAAAAATCCATATGTCTATATGGATGGTGCTGAAGCAGAAAAACGAAATAAAAATCTTTTTTTAAAAGCGAAACACCACTGCTTCAATCCTGAAGTCTGTTAAACCAAATATTGTCATCATCATCCTGGAAAGCTGGACTGCCGATATCATCCGATCACTCGGTGGCGAGAATAATATCACGCCAAATTTTGATACTCTTTCAAAACAAGGTTTGCTATTCACCCAAATCTACGCGGCAGGTTCAAGGACAGAACATGGATTAATATCAGTACTCAGTGGATTTCCGCCGCCGCCATTGATCTCGATCATTTCCATTCCTTCCAAATCCGAAAAACTGAAGAGCATAAATAATGTATTCGCAGATGATGGCTACTCCTCTTCATTTTATTACGGTGGCGAGTCAGGGTTTGTAAATATGAAAAGTTATTTGATCAATTCAGGGTTCACCACGATTGTTGATAAAGCCAGTTTCACCGCCAATCAACTAAATAGCAAGTGGGGTGCACATGATCAATATGTTTTTGAAAGACAACTTCTTGATTTAAAGATTGCACACGAACCTTTTTTGTCGGTTCTTCTCACGTTAAGTTCTCATGAGCCATTTGAAGTACCGATGGAAACACCGTTCGATGATGATCATAGTGAACCTGGTAAATTCAGAAAGGCGGCTTTTTATTCTGATCATTGTTTAGGTGAATATTTCAGAGCTGCAAAAAAGGAAAGTTGGTATGACAACACTTTGTTTATTCTGGTAGCCGATCATGGTCATCGCTTACCGAAAGAGAGGGATTTCAATATGCCGGAGTCAAAAAGAATTCCATTACTCTTTTTTGGAAATGTACTGCAGGAAAATATCCGGGGCGCGACCATCGATAAGACCTGCAATCAAAATGACATAGCTGCAACGCTTTTGAGTCAGCTGAATAAAAATTATAGCGACTTCCCTTCAAGCAGGGACATACTAAATCCAGGCACTAAAAATTTCGCTTATTATACGAACGATAACGTTTGGGGTTGGATCACACCCGAGCAAAAATTTATTTACACCTATGCAACGCAAACACTGAGTAATACCGGAAGTACTTCGCTCGCTGCGCCTCTAAATGACTCCATTGTTTTGGATGCAAAAGCCTACATACAGACACATTATCAGCGCTATCTTTCTTTCTGATCCGGGAATCAAAATGCAATAGAGTATAGTTTTTCCCTCCTTAAAGTGCATATCTTCATAGATACCGACTTTAGTTATAAACTAAAACTATCTATAGTTATAAACAATAACCTTTTTGTGTTATTTATAGTAGTATTACTCTTATTCTAAAGCCTTTCGAATCATGGATTCAGTCGAACAATATGATACCCTCACTGCTGCTATCAATAGTTTGCGTCTGCAGGGTTATACAGAAGACTTCAATCTTCAGACCGGCCACCTAGACTGTCGACAAGGAGCACTTCAGGTGCATCCTGATGAGTTTGAAATTGATAAGCTTTTTCAGATTCTATGGTCCTTCAGACCCCGATGATGAAAGCATTCTCTACGCGATTTCATCTTCAAAGCATGACCTAAAGGGAATTCTCGTTGATGGATTTGGCACAAGCTCCGATTCGCTGACGCAGGGTATGATTGAAAAACTGGCTAAGCCCTCCTGAGTGTTTCTAAGAATTTAAATCCCACTCGTTTAACCTTTTCACCGGTTAGCCTTTTAACATTTTCTCCTCCGCTACTGATTACCGATTGCTTCCCGCTGCTTTTTCAAAGGCGGGATTTCACTGCGCTCAAGATTACCGAATACCGATTTCTGAATACTACCTTTACCTTCCTGGTCCCGTAGTTCAACGGATAGTATGAAGGTTTCCGGAACCTTAGATTGGGGTTCGATTCCCCACGGGACTACAATATCTTTTATTGCCATATTAAAGAAGTCTTTTCTCTAGAGTTTTTCTTCCTTATACTCATTTAAACTCACCACACAATAGAAATGGATTCCATCTCCAGACTGCTGGACTATTTTTACCGCTCACAACATTTCAATTCACAAACTCTCTCAATCATGATGCAATACTATCCATTAGCCCCGGGCAATAAATGGGAATACAAACAAAAAGACGGAAACCTATATACCAATTCTGTCGTCAGTGTCAATGGCTCCATCGTGACGATGAAGAATAGCACCGTACCCGATAACACATTAGTCAAAGTGGAGAACGGAATCATGTACAATGAACTGATGGCAAAAGACAACTATCAATTATGGCTTAAAGATGATCTAAAAAAAGGCGAAACCTGGGATGCCACATTCACAGCCAATGGACTGAATAGCATCATGGCCTTCACCGTAAAAGAAACCGGCATCAGTAAAGAAGTCAACGGCAAGACATACCCCGACGTGGTGATGCTTGAATCAGAAAGCAAAATCAACATGAATGGCAATCTGATCAGCACCCAGTTTTTTACACAATATTATTATGCAAAATCTATAGGATTGATCATGACCACCTCATCCATGGGAGATGTGCATACGTTGCAAAACTATGTGCTGAATTAAAAAAGCGAAACGCGGGTACCCTGCCTAAAATTTATACCCAAACGACACACCGCCATAATACGGAACAAAAAATCCATTCCCGAAAATAGGTGTAATAAATGCTCTGAATGTAAATCCACCATTCTCCGGCTGAAGCCTATAGCCAAAATTGAGGTGCCCAAATGTGCCTGAAAAATTTCCGCCATCTCCATCACTCCCAAGCACAGGAGTAACACCGATACCCATTTCAAAATAATTTCTGGAATCCTTACCTAAAAGATAATTCAATGCAATAGGTATAAACACTATCCCCACACCATCAACAGTGAAGCCACCAACCCCAACTTTGCCCCCAAGACCGCCCTCTTTGGCACCGAACCTCGTATCAAAATTAATAGACGCAAGCCCCGGTCCTCCCAACTCAAAATAAACAGACTTCGCCGACTGTGCAGATGCTATCTGCGTTAATGCAAAAACCGTAGTAATAAGAATAAATAATTTTTTCATTGTCTTACGTTTTATTTTCAGGGCAAGGTAATCGAATTGATCGGATTCAGATTCGGCTCCGTTTTAAAGTTCCGTTAAAAATGAGTGCTCCTGTTCCGGATTTTATTCATGATTGTTTCAAAGCCCTATCTTGTCAGTCTGATTTAATAAAACGAACCCATATGAAGATGGAAATCTCATCCAATTTTGACAGCGGTAATATTGAAGTGGCCGGCATCGATGCAAAGAAAAATGAATTCCGTCTGCGCATCAGAAAGGATACTAATTCCGATTTCCTTCAGTGGTTTCACTTCAGGCTCACCGGCGCCGAAAAGAAAAACTGTAAGCTCTCTATCATCAATGCCGGCAAAACAGCCTACCCCGAAGGATGGAAAGGCTACAATGTCTGTGCTTCTTATGATCGTGAGGAATGGTTCCGCATTCCTACAACATATGTCAACGGTGTACTCAAATTCAATTTTACACCTGGACACAACGCGGTCTACTTTGCGTATTTCGCGCCCTATTCTTATGAACGTCATTTAGATCTTATTCACCATGCACAAATGGCTTCTGATGTAAAAGTGGAGGTCATCGGAAAAACTTTTCTGGGCCGGAGTATTGAAATGCTTGTCATCGGAAAACCACGAAAGGATAAAAAAATAATCTGGGTCATCGCCCGTCAACATCCCGGCGAACCAATGGCCGAATGGTTTATTGAAGGATTTTTAGAACGACTACTGGATCACCATGACTCGGTTTCAAATAAGCTCTTAGAGGATGCCATTTTTTATGTTGTCCCCAATATGAATCTCGATGGTTCCATAGCAGGCAACTTACGTTCAAGCGCTTCAGGTGCAAACCTCAATCGTGAATGGCAAAAACCCTCTAAGAAAACAAGTCCTGAAGTTTATTATGTCCGTAATAAAATCCATGAAACCGGCATCAATCTTATGCTGGATGTGCATGGCGATGAAGAGCTGCCTTATAATTTTATCGCTGCATCCGAAGGTATTCCTGACTACACCGAGTATCTGGCCACACTGGAAAAGAAATTCATCAATCATTGGATGGATACATGTCCCGATTTTCAGGATACGCACAAATATCCATTTGACAAATTCGGAGAAGCGAATCTGACACTTTGCAGTAACTACATAGCTCAACGGTATGGTTGCTTAGCCCTGACGATTGAAATGCCATTTAAGGACAATGCTGATATACCTGACAAAAAATATGGCTGGTCAGATGTTCGCTCGCGCGTGCTCGGTGCTTCTGTTTTAAATCCTGTGCTGAATGTGTTGCCCTATTTGGGTTGAAAAATAAAACACGCTCAACTGAATTTTTAATTCAACAGCCAGCCGCTCTTTAAAAACTAAACTCTATTCAATCAGGTAACAATGATTTAATGAGGTCTGCATTGATTGTATATGCCCGCACAAAGGAATCATCAACATGGGCATAAAGAACTCCGGACCCTTTTCCTTTTTCTACAAACTGGCTGGCAAAGGTTATCGTTTTTGCTTGACTATCCTGTATGAACGGCTCCGGTGAAACCCAATCTATTTTTCCATTTTCAAAATCATAAATAAACAGGCCAACGGAGAACATGCCATATTTAATTTTATCTCCTTCTTTATGATTTGCTTCACGACCATTCAGTATACCTAAACGCCTGCCTTCACCGACATCCATAAACGTGTCAGGCAAAAGAGGTCCGGGAGAAGCGTGACCCGCAATCCATGGAATAGAATGTTCTTCCGGATTAAACAATGTATCTCCGAATTTCCATGGCATTCCCATATCTTCTGCTATGGCAACGCGAATAGTTGAATACCAGAATTCCTTTCCTCAGAAGCGGACTCAACAAGATTGTAGCGGAATTTATTTTTATTGATCGGTGCGATTGAAACTTCTTTTCCACTGATCCCTTCTGTTCCGGACATGAGTACGGGCATAGTCATCTCAAGTGAATTCATATCCTTCCCTACGGCATGACCAAGGTGAATTAAGTCAGCCTGATGATTCCGGCTTCGCAACGGAATTGTAAAATACACATGCATCATACCGGTCTTTTCATCTATCCAGATATCCGGATCTTCAAGACCAATAAATTCCCTGTCCATTCCACATATCTGATCGATAATTTCTGATTCGTTTTTGATCACCAATCGATCTCCTATTTCAAAATGATTAGGAGAATGCTCTTTTACTTTGTGTAATTCACTTCTGTCAATATAGCCGGCCACTTGCACATCACCCTCGCGGCTTGTGATACAACGAATCATTCCTTCCTTATATCCTCCGTATGAATTGAGCGCGACTGACATGACATATTCGAAGCCCGCACCGGCACGAATGGCTTTGCCTGGATGTTCAAAATAATTTTTGTGATTATCCATTAATTCAATGCAGGCAGGAGCCTGTTTTCACAGATTTAAAATAGAAACCGATTTTTAAATCCTGTCCGGGTTCCCGATGCGCTAAGAATAAACTCGTTATTCGTCACTCGTTATTCGTTACTCATCTTTCCGTACTCAACACCATCTTCAGATTCAGCTTCGCTGCGATCGACATGACATCGACAAGATCCTGAACTGTGAGTGACTTGGCAATACGAAGCACAACCGTAGGATCTTCATTACGTTTGATCGCATCAGCCAATGCGCCTTCAAGCATAGCAGATGGTACCTCGTTGGAGTTGACATAATATTTCAAATCCTCTGTAACCGTTAGTGTCAGCGGTTGTTTTGCCAATTGGCTGGTCGTATCCGATTTCGGAAGTAAGATCTTGATGATATTCGCGTTTGACATCGTGGCGATAATCAAAAGAATAGTAACAGGAAGAACATGATGTCATTCATCGCTGACATCGCATCCTCATCGTGAAAAGCTCTTCTTTTTCTGAGTTCCATTTAGCGCACAGGTTTTTGAAGGCCTTTGATAAATTCCAGTACTTCCTTTTTGAAGATGCAAAGAGAAATTATCAATTTTCGTCAACAGGAAGTTGTACCCCATAAATGCTACAACGCCCACAACTAAGCCTGTGGCAGATGAAATCATTTTCTGATATAAACCCCCTGAAATCGTGCCGATGGATATATCCGCTGTCTGTGAAATATTATAAAAGATCAGGATGACCCCGGAGTATCGTACCGATGAATCCAAGACGTGGAGCTATACCGGACACCATGCTGATATAACCCATCTTGCTTTCCATTTCACCCAGCTCAATATTGGATTGCACTTCAAGTGCTTTCTCAATGTATTCAATCGGTTTTCCGATCTGTGAAACACCTGCTTTGATGACATTGCCGAGTGAACCATTTGACTGATCACACAGAAGACTGGCTGAATCAAACTGCCCGAGAGATATTTTATCCAGGACGGTGTTGACAAGATTCGTATCGATTTTAGATCGCTCCCGTATGAAGATGTATTTGCTGATGATAAATGCAATCGATATAAGCGACAGGATGATCAACGGTATCATCACAGGACCTCCTTTAAACAGGATATCGATCATCCTCAAACTTGAACCTGGTGCCACTGCTGTAGAATCAACTGCCGTGGTTGCTGCTTGCAAGAAAAAATCCAATCATTGTTTTCTAGTTGATATTTATTGTTGCAAAATTACTATTAAACCCCAAAGGAACGAAAATTTATATCAATAATAGCGTAGATGTTTTATGTGCTGATAATCAGGGTTTTAGTGGCTTTTCTTGGGGTGATTGCCGAATTAATTGAATTAATATCCTGACCAATAACGATACAGGAATGCTGTCTCGTATGTGGTGAGGTGGCTGAGCATGTCCGCTTCACGCTCCGCGTGAAGGACAGTCGAAGCCACCGTCTTCCTTCATCACCTTCAACCCAATCGCACAATGCAGACACCGGCGCATATCGCAATAATTTTTTTTGAGATGCAGCATCGCCTGTGTTTGTCCTGCATCTTCAGCTCTCCACCCACATGATGTCCAGCCTTTGATGACAGCATTTTTCTCAGGGGGCATTTGCGAGAGCAAACGGACAGCTCTTTCTTTCAGGTTTTGTAGCCCTTGCATTTTACCATATACAAACATAAACGGGGCCACAAGATTTATCACTAGTGACTGCGCCGTATCCTTTCCAAGTCTCTTCGTAGAAGGTGGTGCTTCATTTTTGAAATGATAATGATCCTGCCAATATTTCTGATCCGGTGTCACCATAAATCGTTCTATCCACTCTTCCGGAGTCTCTGTTTGTATAAGCATGGAAATAAATAGTGGGGTGTCTGCAACAATCCTGGACAATTGCGCCAATCGAATGGTCGGAAAATGCACAGGTCGCATGCGCATAAATTTCCATCGCAATGCAGGCATCGGTTGTATCCCGTATTTGATTTTCAAAAAATCAAACTCTCTCTTTAGCGATGAAGGATATCCCGTACTCAGTTCTTTTGTCAACATTCCTGCCACACCAAAAACAACGATTCTATCTGATCAGTACGGTCTCCGTGTTTTCTCAATATTTTTAGAGGGAGTTTTAAGGCCAGACTTTCCATCGCATCACTATTAGCTGGCGCCCAGTTGTCTTGCAAGCACAACAAAAAAGCCTGCTCCCAATCATGTCCGCATCGTTCAAGAATCTTAATGATGTTTTCTGTTTTGCTTTCCAGTCGTTCGGACATCAATCGTTCAAGCCATGAGGTGCGCGTGATGTCAGCCACAGATGACAATGATGAAGCACAGGGTATCCACTCTTCATTGTTCATCAGATGATTGTATCGCTCTAGCAGAATACGATCCACTCTTTCTCCTAATTCTATGCAAGGAAGGCGTGTACCATCGAATGTAAATACCGGCTGATCTTCGATCCACACCACATGCAATATGACATTGTTGTAATGCGTATCCTGATCATGTCGGTGCAGATACCATTCTGAACTGCGTATATGGATTTCGACATGCCCTGCCCAGACCTGGTCATCGATACGTATACGTGATTGAAGAAAATCAGGCCCCTGGTCCTGGTTCGGAATACCTGTCTGAAGGATCTCTACATCAAGAGATTCTGTAGTCCTTAATTCTACCTGGCTAAAAAGTTTCCGGTGCCAGATGAAGTGTAATAACTGTTCCTGCATTTTTCATTTCCGGAGAAGTATATCAAAGCGCATGGGGAACTCATTTTTAGCATCTGCTTCAAAATATTCAGATGAGTCTACCCGCCATTCACTCATGTCAATCTCCGGAAAGTATATGTCTCCAACGACCTCAGATATGACCACCGTGAGGTATATTTTTTCAAGTAAATGCATAGATTGTTCAAATATCTTGCCGCCGCCTATTATAAAGGCCTCCTTTTCCCCCTCTTCGAATGCATAACTAATCCCCTCTTCGATCGAATGAAGCACAATAGCAGAAGATGAAATGAAAAACGGATCCCTGGTCAGTACAATATTGGTTCTTCCCTTCAATGGCCTATAATCCAGTGATGCAAAGCTTTCCCGCCCCATGATGACATGATGCCCGACCGTCGTCCGTTGAAAGTATTTCATATCGCGTGGCAGATGCCAGGGAAGTCCGCCATCTCTACCGATCACCCGGTTAGTACTCATCGCTACTATTGCACTTATGATCATGACCGTATTTGGTTGAGTGTTAATATTAAACTCTTTTACGCATTTTGTGATCAAAGATCCATTTATAGATATGATCAGATTTCATTCATTCATAATTGATTCCGCGAGATCTCGATCTTCAATTATTGCATAACCAAGCCTTATCAAGTCAGGGTTTTTTCCTGTTACCTTAAAATAGGGCACGAACCCTACAGAATAGAAATTAGCCCTAATAAACCTTAAGTGGGAAGGTGTTTCAAAATCAGGAAACATATCAGGATTGATTTCGCTCAAACTCTTAGCCGATTCAAATGACCAATAATCATCCTGATAAGCTTGTGCAATCAGGAACTCTTGATTTGAAATTTTTAAAAAAGTATTGATAAATTTAGGAATTTCCACATTAGATTCTCGCCTTAAATAGGACATTGACTCTGTAATTGAATGTTCTTTCTGAGCATAATATATTGATACCCTAAGGTATTGGTCTAATACATCTTCGGGAAGATCTTGAAATTTACTTGTCTTCATGATGCTCTGAGTACATGTTTTATCGGAAAATAACTGGATAATAATGGAATCGTATCTGATTTTACTTCCTCTTAATATATTCTCCAAAGTCATGCAGAAAACACTCTTAATATCCCAGTTTGAATCACGACCAGAAATAATATTTTCCTTTTGACTAATCTCACTTATACTTGTTAGTGCGTACCCCCAAATAAGTCTACCCGTAGGTTTTTCAGAAACATATGAACCCGGAATGTAGAGTTCATTTCTATATTTTATTTTATTTGAATGCTCAAGTGTCTTAATTAAATGTACGGGCATCAATATAATCCGGTAATTTAAAATACTGTCATACACTTTATTAAAAACATTCCATTTGAATTTATTTCTGGCCCTGATAAGCAGATATCTATAGGAGCAATTTTCTATATTCAAATACTTGTTAATTTGATTTAATATATTTGTCACAATCTCCAAACCTCCATTGCGATGATATTCATCGTCAAGCAATATTTCAATAGATCTCGGAGTTCCGTTTAAATTTATTGAAACGTTTTTCGGTATATCATACTCAAATGAACTGTATTTTATGTTAATATTATCCCTTGCAATGTTGACTATTCTATTCATAAGAATAGAAAAATAATATGGCCTGTAGTAATCCAGATTCATATTGACATCGTTGGGCGAAAAGCCTATATCACACAGTTCAGCAAAATGATTAAAGATTCCTAATGAATCAATATCGTTTTTACTAATAAACGGCGAGAGAACAGAATATTTATAATTCTTAACAAGCCCATTTTCTTTTAAATATTCATAAAAGGCCTCTGGATTTTCAAAATCCTGTGCTAAAGATTTGGCTGACATTAGTAGTATGCTAATAAAAAGTACACTTATTTTCATGATGGTTCCGGTAAATCAGGCTTTAATATTATTCCCCTTCAGGGGGTTGGGGGGCAAAATTAGGATTTGATTTTATGTATCAAATCCGTCTCGAGCATCTTCTTCTCAATCCCCTTATGTGCCTCAATGATTTCTCCTTTTATATATTTTTCCATCATCAGTCCACCTACAGGAGTTGCAAATGCTCCTCCCCAACCCGCATTTTCAATATAAACAGCTATTGCAATCTTCGGTTGATTCCTGGGCGCAAAACCAAAAAATACAGAATGGTCTGCCCCATGAGGATTTTCAGATGTACCTGTTTTTCCACAAACTTCATATTCAGGATTTGAGGCCAATGTTGCAGTACCTGCGCGCACAGCACCCGCCATGCCTTCGATGACCGGTTCAAAGTATCTGTAATCAATAGACACACGTCGCCGGGGATAAAATTCAGCCTTCGGTTCACCACCAGTAGGTACTCTTGCTTTTAGAATATGTGGATCTGTGTACGTTCCTTCATTGGCGATGATAGCAGCAGCATGTGCCATCTGCAATGTCGTCAGCTGTAATTCGCCCTGTCCGATCCCCATCGATAATATATAAGACGATCTCCATTTTCCGGATCCATATAGCTCATCAAAATAATCCGGTCCAGGCAGATTGCCGGATTTTTCATTCGGCAAGTCAACGCTTATTTTTTTTCCAAATCCAAATTCAGTCAGGTAACTATTAAGCTTTCGCATCCCGATCTCAGGTAGTGTATACCCTGCATCATCAATCACATCTTTATATACAGTGAAGAAATACGTATTGCATGAATACTGTATAGCTTGTGATACATTGTGTATCGCAGGATGATTGTGACATCCTCTCCTGAATCCGCCAAGGTTATAGGATCCGTTACAAAAAACGGTTTTATTCTCATCAAGTACGCCCTCCTGCATAGCCGCAAGTGCAAGGATCGGTTTAAAAATTGAACCCGGTGGATACTGCGCCATCACCGATCGGTCAAACAGAGGATTGAGTGTATCGCTTTGCAGCTTCGCAAAAACTTCTCCACGCATTCTCGAAATAGACAATTCATTCGGATCATAACCCGGCGAACTGATCATGGCTAATATCTCACCAGTGGAGGGTTCAATAGCCACTATACTTCCTCTTTTATTTTGTAATAATTCCTGGCCATATTCCTGAAGGATATGATCAAGTGAAAGAATAATGTTATCCCCGGATATCGCGAGTGAATCATGCCGCCCATTGTCCAGACTTTCAATTTCACGCCCGAGGTTGTCTTTGAGAATGTATTGCGCACCTTTTGTTCCGCGCAACAAATTTTCATAGTAACTCTCTACACCGGTCGAACCACAATAATCACCCGGGACATATGTTCCACTGGACTGATCTATTTTATTTTGATCCACTTCAGACATGTAGCCAAGTATATGCGCACTATGATTTTCAAAATATCCTCTCGCACTTCTGAGTTCCCCATAAAATCCTGGAAACAAATGCAGAAATTCCTGTATGTACTGAAACTTGTTAGCCGGAATATGTTCCATAAACGTAAATGGAATTGATTTTGAAAACCGAAGTGATTTCCAATCCTTTTCAAGACGAGCTCTGTATGTTGATTTATCAATTTCAAGCAATTGACACAAAAGAGCAGTATCGAGATTTTTAGGGATTTGGTTGTAAATAACTTTCAGATCATACACAGGAATGTTGTGCACCATGAGATGGCCATTTCGATCCAGGATAAGTCCTCTGCTCGGATAAAGCGTGCGCCGGACTAATGTCGTTCGCTCAGCCTTCTGTCCATATGTCGGATCGATCAGCTGCAACCACCCTGTCTGCAGAATTAAAATGCCCGCAACAAAAATGATAAACCGCTTGATCCAGATGGTCCTGTCCGATTCGCGTTCTTTATTCATTATTTACGGGGATTAAAAAGCAGATGATATCCCATTATGGCCATCATGGATAAAAGAAACGTAAGGACTGTTTTGATCAGTATCTTTCCGATGTAGACAAATGTGAATATCTCAGCTGTAAAATACAGGAATACATGCACGATTAAACAAAGTGCCGTATAGGCCAGTAGCCAGTTGATCCCCATTGAGTTTCTTGTAGGACTCATAGTGAGTTGGTATCCTCCTCTTGGCTCAATAGAAGCCAGGATAATCCCTCTCGCATAAGCCATCGCTGTCAATGCAAATGCATGCACGCCTACTGTATCATAAAACATGTCAATAAACATCCCCAGCAAAAAACCAATAATGATCACATATTGCCGTGCCATTCGGATAGGCAAAAGAAGTATGATGATCGGATAAATGAAGATGTCAGCATAAACCCACAACCATTGACTGCCTGAGCTGATGCGTTTAAAGATGAGTACCTGAACAATCAGGAAGAGGATACCCCGGATTATATGTTTTAAGGTCTCCCTGTTCACTGGTCGACCGGTTGTGCCTCTTTGTAATCAACCACATATACCCGGTCCAGTCGGGAAATATCTTCCTGCAACTTTACCTCAATTGAATAATAATTACTCCCGCCCTCTGTCCAGAACCGATTGACCGTACCGATAAAAATCCCTCTCGGATAAATGAATGAATACCCGCTGGTGATGATCGTATCGCCAACCAGGATGTCCGCCTGTCTCGGAATAGCTTCAAGGATCATATAGGCAGGATTAATTTCTTTCCATACCAATGAACCGAAGAAATTGTTTCTTTTGATTGATGCGCTGATACGGGCAGCGCTGTGTAAAACCGATATAGCAGTAGAGTATTGGTCGCCGACTTCATCGACTATTCCCGCTATTCCATGTGGACTGATCACCCCCATTCCATTCCGGATGCCATCGCGTGATCCCCGGTCGATTGTAAAATGATTATTGCGTTGATTTATTGAATTATTTATGACGCTTGCACTGATGATCTTGTATGGTTCGAGGATACAGCTATCTATGGGTTTTTCTGCCACTGAATAATGCTGGAATGTCCTTTCCATGTTAAAAAGATCTGTCTTGAGTTTAGCATTTTCATGTGCCAGGCTGTCGGCCACTACTTTCAGATGACCGTACTTATAAGCATTGTCAGCCATTTTATACATCTTTCCGGAAAACACAGAAGACGAATTGAGGAAAATAGCATGTTGGTCTTCATTGTACCGCACGATAAAGAAAAGCGCGACCATTTCCAGAAGCACAAACAAAAGGAAGGCAGAATACCTGAATATGAACAGGAGTAGGTTATTCATGTATCAGGCGAAGATATACTGATGACCAGACTTAGTGAACGTAATCAGACACGCTTTCTGTCTATAAGAAAGGAAAAACGGTCAGTATTTTTTAGTGCGATTCCTGTGCCCCTTACAACGGCACGAAGAGGTTCTTCCGCTACATGCACAGGTAGTTTTGTAATACGTGATATGCGCTTATCCAGCCCGCGTAATAATGCCCCGCCTCCTGTCAGATACAAACCGGTCTTGTAGATATCAGAGGCAAGTTCCGGAGGTGTGCTCTCCAGCGCCTTTAGAATAGCTTCTTCAACCGTTACAATCGACTCATCGAGCGCCTCGGCTACTTCTGCATAGCTGATCGTGATCTGCCGCGGAATGCCTGTGATCAAATCACGCCCATTGACAGCAAAATCAGGTGGTGGATTGTCAAGTTGCTTCAGCGCAGAACCGACATGTATTTTAATCTGCTCAGCTGTCCGCTCTCCGATCAGTATATTCTGATTGCGCTTCAGGTAATCGACAATATTCTGGGTGAATTCATCTCCTGCTGTCCGGATACTTTGATCGGTCACGATACCGGATAGCGCTATCACGGCAATTTCTGTAGTCCCGCCGCCGATATCAATGATCATATTTCCTACAGGCTCCTCTACATCAAGCCCGATACCCAGGGCAGCCGCCATCGGCTCGAAGATGAGGAATGTTTCTTTGGAATCAACGTGATCTGCAGAATCAAAGACAGCTCGTTTTTCAACCTCTGTTATACCGCTTGGTATGCAAACGACCATCTTAAGGTGGGTAAAGAATCTGCGCTTGGTGCCGATCATATTGATCATGCCCTCAATCATATTCTCTGCGGCCTGGAAATCCGCGATCACCCCGTCTTTAAGAGGCCTGATCGTCTTGATATACTGATGCGTTTTTTCGTGCATCTGCATGGCGCGACTGCCCACAGCGATGGTTTGACCGGTCCTGGTATCAATCGCTATGATAGAAGGTTCATCGATCACTATGACGCCGTCCTGGATAATCAGCGTGTTAGCTGTTCCCAGATCAATAGCGATCTCCTGTACAAAAAGACTAAATAATTTCATGCGCCTGACTAACTTGACCTAATCAACTCTTCATCCAAAAGGGAGTTGTTTAATGTGTTGGAATTCCTTTCATTTTTCCGGATTATTCGCATGGGTCGCCATCCGTTTTTTCTTCAAAGGGGCTACAAAGAAACCGTTTTTTCCAAAATAAAGGAAATTTACCTGAAATCAGCTTCCTGCGGGCTGTTTCCGGGTTCTAAAGACTTGCCTATTTAACCACTACGGTTACACATTTGTCAAGATCAAGATACTCATTTGCGAGCTCTCTTAATTTTTCCGGTGAGCAGTTTTGAATTGTTGAAATAAGTGTCTCAAACTGACCGTCCTCAAGGCCCTCAATTTTCATGGTTTTTATATAATCAATAGAAGCAAAAGACCCGTCAAGCTGAGTCATGAGATGTCCCATGAGATAATTCCTGGCCATATTGAGTTCTGCCTCCGGAATGAGCTCTGTCCTAAGTTTGTCGGTTTCTCCTTTGATAGCCAGAATCACCTTTTCAACATTATCCGTTGCAGTCTCCGTACTGATATAAAAACACCCATCCTCTGCAAATGAATCCACACTTGAATATATACCGTATGTCATGCCCTGGTTCTCCCGGATTTCGGTCATCAGCCGACTACCGAAATATCCACCCAGTATGGTGTTTAACAAAAACAAACCATTGAAGTCCGGATGGCTTTGAGGAAAGAGCTTACGGCCTATCCGGATTGCTGCCTGATGTGCCTGAGGTCCCGGTATTTGAATTAAGCCTGTTTTGTTCTTTATTTCATGAGCTCCTTGCTTGGCAGTGCCATTTGCATGAGCCGGCGTCCATAGGCCAAGGGTATTTTGAATAATGTCTATTTCAGTCTGGCCAAAACTTCCTGATATAAAGACCATCCCCCTGTCGGGATGAATATGGTGAGAATGGTGGTTTCGGAGATCGTCGGTAGTAATGGCCAGGTAATCGTCTGGCCTGGCATTGTGTCCATACGGATGACCCGGACCAAATATGGCCTCAGTGAGATGCCGGTAGGCAATAACTTCATTTTTTTTAAGATCAATCTGCAGACGTTCTACTTTGTTTTCGGCATAGAGCTTTAATTCATTGGGATCAAAAGCCGGTATCCTTATGACATCTGTGATGACATCCAAAAGTTCGGGCAGGAAACGGGTCAGGGTAAACAATCGCACACGGATTGTATCAACCCCTCCCCGGGTTTGAATGGTCGCTCCACGGGATTCTATATGCTCAGCCAGTTCGATAGATGTCATTTTCTGTGTACCCTCTGATAGCAGCCCAGCCATAAATTCGGCAATACCGGGCTTGATATCATGACTTCCACCTGATCTGAACACAACCTCAATTCTCATGACCGGTTCTGATCCGCCACTTATGAAATACACCGGCATACCATTGGCTAACCGTAAAGTTTGATACGTGGGAAGCTTTAATTCTTTTATTGAGTGGATGATAGGTTGATCTTCTGAAGGTGTCATGGCTCAAAAGTACTAACTAAGAACAGCAAGCATACAATTGCAGGAGCGGGTATATTTTTAGTGTTCCTGCATGGGTTGCCGTTTTTATCGTGAGTACTGTTAACTTTACGGCATCCGGGATCCTTCCGGCAGCATCATTTCATACGATTTAACCTTTAGGATAAATGGAATTTAAAGTCTCATCAGGTGATTTATTAAAACATCTCAACGTAGTAGCCGGCGCTATACACACAAATCCAATATTGGCGATCACTGAAGATTTCCTGGTTGACATCCGCAAAGGTGTCATGACGCTCACCGCCACCAATCTTGAGACAAGCATCTCTACTCGTATGGATGTGGAAAGCAAGGAAGATGGTTCTGTAGCTATTCCCGCCAAAATTCTTTTGGAAACACTTAAAGCGTTGCCAAATCAACAGGTATCCTTTGATATCGATCAGGACCAGCGTTCATTGGTATTGACGACTGAAAACGGAATGTACAAGATGGCTGTCGATCCGCCGGATGATTTTCCGGCACTGCCTTCTTCTGATGATAAAGAAATATTGATTCCGGTCGCGCATCTTCTCGCAGGGATTAACTATACCATCTTCGCCACAACCTCAGATGAAATGCGTCCCGCCATGACCGGTGTCAATGTGGTCGTGGATTTCAATAAGATAAGTTTTGTCGCCAGCGATGGTCACAAATTAGTACGCTATCATGCCCTGGGTACTTCGACAGAACAAACCGGCTCATTCGTTGTCCCTAAAAAAGCAATGGCACTGCTGCGCGGTGCTGCACCTACAGAAGGAAATACATATCTTAAATACAACAAATCACATGTGTTTTTCCGTTTCGATGATACACAGGTGATCTGCAGACTGATCAATCAATCCTATCCGGATTTCAACGCTGTCATTCCGGTCAATAATAAAAATGTTCTATACATCAGCCGCACACATCTTCTCGGTGCATTGCGAAGAATAAACATTTTTGCAAACCGGACTACAAATCAGGTTTTCTTCCGTCTTGCGGACAATAGCCTTACGATCACGACAAAGGATATGGATTTTTCCAACGAAGCAAGCGAGCAATTAAGCTGTGAGTTTGAAGGCGATCCAATGGATATCGCATTCAATGCTCGCTTCTTTATTGAATTGCTCAATGCCCTGAGTCAGGAAGATATTCACATGACCATGTCCGTACCCAGCAAACCAGTCCTCCTCTATCCCGACGAACAAATCGAACACGAAGAAGTGATGATGCTCATCATGCCGGTGATCATTTACTAGTTGAGTGAGAGCGTGAGAGGAGTGAGAGGAGTGAGAGGAGTGAGAGGAGTGAGAGGAGTGAGAGGAGTGAGAGGAGTGAAAGGAGTGAAAGGAGTGAAAGGAGTGAGAGTGTACGTGGGGCGTGAGTGCAGCGAAGAGTCTTAAAGCTCCGTAGGAGCGACATCTCTGTAGCACGTAGTGCGAAAGAGGTTTTTAAGCTCCGTAGGAGCGGTATCTTTTCCGTACGAAAATCTAAGATTAATGCCCCATAGGGGCTATAGGTTGGTAACTTCCGAAACAAAAAAATCCTCCATGCCCCAGAGGGGCAAAACTCGTCCTCGTAATACTCTTAATCTTAGCAGTAATCTTTGTGAAGAAACAGCATTCTCGCCATTCACTATTCATTACTCACTTTAACAGATACCTGAAATGCACATTAAACGTCCTTCCCAGAAGTTCTGTTTTTTGGGTTACATACAAACCACTGTCTCCACTGCCCATTCCTATATCCCTTGACACTCTGCCTATGTGCGCAAGATCACTTATGTTTTCATGATTTGTTGCATTGATAAGGGATATCCCAAACTGCGCGGGCTGATGAAAACAATTGAACGAATAATCTACGCCGAGATCAAGACTAAAATACGGCGGCAAATATCTGAATGATTGATTCGGGTCGCCCATACCAATGCCATCTTTCCCGTCTATTTTGACCAGGCTCAGATAAGGAGCCCTGGTTTTATACGTCAGCAATGAATTGATGGTGAACCTCCCCATTTTATAATCTGCTGACAGCTTTATCTGATGTCTTCTGTCTTCTTCAGGCGAGAAAGGCTGGCCGTTGAACAACATGTCAAATCGTTCCGAAATTTTGCTTAACGTATATGATACTGTTGTCTCAAAATTATTTTTCTTATATGCAATTAATAAATCCATTCCTGCTGTCCAGCCATCTCCCCTAAACAGACGGTAGAATTCGCCGGGAGATGTATGATCATCATGAGAAGGATCTGGTCGCAATGCACGTATATTAATTAACCCATCAAGTTTTTTATAATACACTTCAACATCTACATTCAGATTGGATGTAGAATATCCCGCACCGACCATATATTTATCAGACTTCAATACCGGGTAGCCGGCATCAGGCTCACTAAGCGCAAGGAATTCTACTTCACGGCCATACCTGTTTTCAAGGGTAAGTTGCTGTATGGCCTGGATATTTTTTGAATAGGATGTTTTAAGTGTCCAGTGTTGATCAGGGAAATAATTGATGAGCACATGTGGTTGTGGATAGATCCCAGATGTACTTTCCAAATGTGTAAGACGGCCACCCAGGGTCAATTCCAGATTCTTAAGCAGGGCGATCCTGTATTCACCAAACAATGTCGTCTCAAACTCCTGCTGTGCTTGTGCCAGGTAAGACATGTCATTTTCTTTGGCCAGCAAATCTATTTTATGTCGCTGCAGATCCAGTCCGATTTTATATTCCTGATTACCCGGTAAATCTTGTTCAATGAACGCCTTTAGTCCTCCGGTTTGTAAATGACTATTCTGCAATCCGGAGTTTTTAAATACATGATGCGTATTGTGTTGAAATTCATCAAGAGAAGATTCATATGTTGAGCTCTTCTCAAAGGAAGAAATAAATCCATTCACATTGAACGTGGATTTATTTAATATCGGCGATTGGTAATTAAACGCCATTCCTTCGTTTTGCCATTTATCCTTGTTGTCGATATTCTGCTTTACAGAGATAATTTCATTCCCGTGCTCAGTCGTTTCAAAGGCCGTTGCGATTTGTGTTTCCAGATGATCACGGCTTTTGAAATAAGAGACGTCCAGATTACTTTGATATCCGATGCCGGCACGAAGGCCAAGATTAATATCATAAAAATTAAATGTGGGTTGCTGCGTAGATGTATATTCATTATTGTCCTTAAAGTATCCGGGTCTATTACTAAAATTTGAAACAGAACTACTATCGCTTAGCGCTTTGTTCAATGGACTTGAATGCGACACTCTCCCCCCGGCTGTGAATCGCACTTTGTCTGAAATGGCCCAATCTGCTGCTAAAGAAGATAGCAAAAGATCTGTATCCAGAATAAGTTTAGATCCTGCCTTATCATGATCTGAATCAATGCTGATCAAACCATCAACTCTTCCTCCATATTCCACCGGCATATTGTTCTTGTACAATTTTACAGACGAGAAGTAATGTCCGTTAAATGCACTGAAGATGTTGTAAAAATGATATGGATCATATACCGGCAGACCATCCATGAGTACCAATGAATTTTCTGCCTCACTTCCCCTGAGACGAATGCCCTGATCAGATGAAAATTGAGTATATCCGGTGATCCCATTGATGAGTTGCTCAGAATTGCCATTTCGTAATTGATCCACGGAAAAAAACTGGTATCCTTTCAGGTCAATAGATTGCGCGTCCCGGTTAAAAGACATTTGCTGAAAGGGCACGATAATGGTGACCTGCTTCAGCGGAATGGTATTTAATTCCATCCTGACTTTTGGATGTCCGCTCCCGACAAAGGATTGCACCGGTAAGGAGCTTGTTTTAAATCCAAGGTAGCTCACCAGGATAGTCCCGGATGTATCACTGACACGAAGAGTGAAGTATCCATTCTCATCTGTGAATGCTCCTCGTGTTGATCCTCCGAGGCTCACTGCAGCAAAGGGCAAAGGAACCCCTTCATGATCTACAATTATTCCTTTTAATTCAATTGATCCGGTTTCACGTTGAGGAGTAGATTCTCTGCGCAACATGAGTTTGTTTCCGTCCACGATTTGATATGAAATATTTGTTCCCGAAAGTAATTGATGAAGAAGGTCTTCAATATTCGCATTCTTAAACCCTGAATTGCGGATCGAATCAAGAGCGGGTATGAGCTCGGGCGCAAATGCAAGATCAACATGATATTGTTTCGAAATTCTGGATATAAAAGAATCAAATCCGGACACCTGGCTATAAGATAGCACAGCACCATACATGAAAAGAATAAGCAGAATAATTCTTGTCCGAAATAAATTCATATGCGATCAACGGGATATCGTTACCGTTTTATCAGAAATCTTTGCTGAAAGGTGTAGTGGCCATGTGATCATATAAACGGCTGTATCAAGATTGCCCGATTCAAAAAGGCCGCTGTATTTCAAGTCCTCAATTCCAGGAGATAGTTTTACGGTAACATCATATTGTCGCTCAAGTTCACTTACCACCATTGAAAGCGGTTGATTTTCAAATGTGAACTTTCCGCGAGTCCAGTCCGGATTGCTTGCCGAAGCATCAAATTGATTCAGTTGAAGATTATCCTCCATCCTGGCTGCAGAGCATCTCTGGCCACTTGAGATTTCAACCTTATCATTTGGCGCCTGCTCCACTTTTACCTTTCCGGTATAGCAGCTGACTTCAAACCGACCCGGACGTGAGATCACATTAAAACTAGTCCCCACCACGGTCACATTCCCCTGGGGTGTGATGACTGTAAATTTACTACCCGGGGTAACTTTAAAAAACGCTTCACCTTCCATCCTGATTTCGCGATCCTGCTGAAAGTGTTTTTCATCGTACTTGATTATGGATCCTGCATTGACAGTCACTACACTTGATTCAGGTAGCTTAATATCGGCTGTCACACCAGGGACTACGACCACGTTCTGAATTCCGGAGGAAACATTGAACCAAACGAAAAGTGCAATCGCGGCTGCCGCAACAACACTCCAGCGAAGAATAAGTGTCCGTGTTTTAAAAATTTTCTTTTGGCCTGATATATCTGATGAAATGCTCTTCCACAATTCTTGTTTGGCATTGACATCCAAAGATGTCGTGGCCTGGCTTGACATCATCTGCACGATATACTTCGCCTCGTCTACTATTGACTGTCGCTCCGGATATGATTGTTGCCATTGAGTCCACGCATGGTCATCATCACCAAGCTGAACCCAACGTATAAAAGAATCTTCACCGGCCAATTCCGGTGCTGAAAGTAATTTGTATCTATCCTCCATCCGCCCTCATTTTATTTCTTAAATAATTCATCGAGGAGTTTATCCCGGGTCTCCATTGTGTAGTTAATTCTGCATTGAGCCGAACCACTTGTCATGATGCTGATGCAATTGCCGCGCGCATCAGCCTCATCAAGATGTTCACGGTTTAATACGCAATGTCCTAATTCATGAAATACCAGAAATTCCTTTTCTAAATCCGTTCCGTTATTCCAGTATGTTCTGTCCACAATGACCGTATTCGGCTTTTTCGGATCATGTGCGCATTGGCCTATCACATTGGGTGTATTGATCTCTTTTATATACCCGCTTACTCTGGCAGCTTCATAATCTACTGTAACGTTCCTTTTCGCGCCCTCCACTACAAAACGATCAAAATAGTCCTGAAGTGAATTATCCACAAAAAGATCAAAAGCCTGATCCTTGCTGCACGATATTCCCGATAGCGTGGCAAGAACGAAGTATAAAAATGCCGTATAAACGGTCTTTATTTTATGGCTTTTGAACATCTATTTTAAACAAAATAATATTCTTTATTTATGACAAGAGTCTTTTAGGGGTCTTTTGTACTCAATTGATTAAGAACAAAATGGTTATGATGATCGTCATCTCCTTTCTGAGAGCTGTCAGCGCACGGGTGACAAGATTGCGGGCTGACTGATAGTTCAGATTCATTATTCTGCCGATCTCATCATAGTCCAGTTGCTGATAGTATTTCATATGGATGATCTCACGTTGTCTTTCGCTGAGCTGCTCAAGAGCATTGTCCAATTGCTTTTGGCGGGCAGCCTCGTCTTCCAGCTGAATCCATCTTTCTTCATGGCCCTCTGTCAATACAATCGATTCCTCTGTCGAATCCATTTCTACGGTGAGGGAATTGATTTTTGACCCTTTTTCAAAAATTCGCCTTCGCAATGAAACCATCAGGTAGGCTTTGGTTGAATCAGGCACATTGAGTCTTTCCCGGAAATTCCATACGTACACAAACAGGTCATGAATGCAATCTTTGACCTTGTCAGAATCGTGGCAAAGAACCACACCATACCTGTAAAGGTTATCAACATGGGCATTATACAGTTCGCGGAGCCCGTTCGGATCTCCGTTTTTTAATGCTTCCCAATGTCTGGTTTCCTCCATTAAGGCTTCGCTATTGTTCCGGTTAGGATACGACTTGCAGGTAAGTTGTTATCCTTTTCTATACGTAAATGAAAAGGGAAACGAGGTATATCACATATCTCGTATTGTTTCTGAGGTCTAATATTACTTCTTTCATCAATACTTATGAAGATAATGAGATCCTGTTCTTTGACCCGATGTCCGTTTAGGGGTTTAATGCCATTGTTATTATGCAGCAAGGGTTACGAAATACATGGGCATTTCCCCTTTCCCTTTCGCCTGCACTTTTCCACGATAAGTGAACACAAGTTGGGGATTGTCCTTGATGAGCTGATAGGTTGCATCGGATATGTTCACTTGGCCCACTTCACTGCTGCTTTCCATTCGGCTGGCGGTATTAACCGTATCGCCCCAGATGTCGTATTGAAATTTCTTTACGCCCACAATACCGGCTACGACTGGTCCGGAATGAATGCCAACGCGCATTTCAAAAGCAGGCTGTTGTTGTTCATCGCGTTCTTTTTTCCGGTTTGTTATGACTTGTTGCATTTCAATTGCGGCCATGACAACATCAAGAGGCGAAGCTGTATTCATGTCCGGAATAGCTCCTGCTGCCATATACGAATCACCGATCGTCTTGATTTTTTCAATACCGTAGCGGGTCATAATGCCGTCAAATGCTTTGAAACAAAAATTAATTTCTTCTACCAGATCCTTTGCGCTGAGGCGCTCTGAAATCGTAGTGAAGCTTTTAAAATCAGAAAAAAGGATTGTAGCCAGATCATAGTGTTTCGCTTCTGCATGTCCTTTTAATTTGAGTTCCTCTGCTACGGCGCTTGGAAGAATATTAAGCAGCAGTCCTTCGGAAATGTCTTTTTCGCGTTGAATCGCCGATCTTGATCTATGGACATACCGTAATCTACCCAGCGAACCAACGGCAATTAAAAAAACAACCAGACCTAAATACAAATAATGATTCCGGGTATTTGTAATTCGTTCTGTTTTTAGCGAAGCATCGAGTTTATCTAATTGAAGCTGTTGGATTTGCCGTGCTTTTTTCTCGGACTCGTATTTTTCCATCATTTCTGTTACTGCCTTTACCCGCTCTTCGTTTAGAAATTGTTCGTGCGTCTTGATGTATTTTCTGAGAAAATCATATGCCTTCTCAAAGTCCTTCATCTTAGCATATAGGTCAGCCCTTGCATTTTGCACATTGGCGAGTATTTCTACATTTTTAAGCCTGTCTGCCATGGCATAGGTAGAATCAAGCGTTACTATCGCTTCTTTGTATCGACCTCTCTCCTTGTCAAGATTGGCGAGATTCGTTAGCAAGGTCATATACTCGTATTTATCAACATTCTTTAGCGCAATGTTCGCTGCTTTGCTGAAGAAAAAGTAAGCACTGTCCAGGTCCTTCGTCATTCCTTTTATACTTCCCAGGTTGATTAAAGCCTTTTGCTCATATTTGGCAAAGTTGTCTAGCACTGCCTCATCATATGCCTGATGAAAAGTGGATGTGGCTTTATTGACATCCCCCGTGGAAGCTTGTGCAATGGCCAGATTATTGAGTATGGAAAACCGGCTGTCTTTTTTTTTCCATGAGGGATTCCAGGATGAGAGGGCAATGCGCCCTACAGAATCAACACGATTAAATTCACCCAGCGATAAATAGACATTGATAAGATTGCTGAACAAAAACATTAGGGTCAGACTGTCACATCTTTGGCGATAAAATTTACTCGCCCAATACAATTGTACTAGCGCTGAATCTGGTTTTCCTATTCTGTCAAGATATCTGGCCTCAAGAATCCGGGAAAAAATTTGATTACAGGTATCCCGTTGTTTGTTAAAAATTTGAGCTGCCGAATCCGCCAGACTTAACTTGGTTTTGGAATCAATGTTTGGATCTGTGTATAATAGCTGGTTAATACTATCCGCCCAATTTCTTTTTATTGCAGTTTCGGATTGGGCCTTCATGAAGAAAGGCACAATCAAAAACAGCCCCTGAAGAAGATATCTTGTCAATGGTTTGACAATCATTATTTTTTTCAATCCCGCATTGACGCGTTTTCTTGTACCAACTCTAGTAATCAATGTCTCCTCCCGACCCTTTAGTAAATACCCAGGTGCCCGTGTCCGTATTTCCATCATCAACCTGAAAACTAAGTCCCCAGTTGTTGCTGCTCGCGTTCAGGCCCATATCAACCGTCCAATAGGTTGTCAAAGAAGCCGGATTCGATCCACGATTGACACTGGCTACTAAGGTATTTGTCGTGCTGGAGGTACTGATGTTCAGGCTTGTGGTGATGTTCGCCTGATTCGTTACCGTGAAGGCCATTACACTGGTGCCGACAAATCCGGCAAGCTGAAAAGAAATTCTACTGTCCGGACTTCCGGATGAAGATCTCCCAGGAGCTTTTAAAAATGGAGTGATATTTAGAGCATGGTATTGCTCAGCCGTAAGTGAGGTGAGATTGGTAAGTGCCATGAGGAGCTAGTTTTTGTTATGAATAAATTGAGTGTCTTGCTAAAGATAGAATTTAGTATGAAATATTGCTTTTACTACCTTTTGTGGCAATCCGGAATGAATTATTTTAAGGGAAATCCATGCATAAAACATTATTGATTTGGGCAGAAGAGCTGTTCCATTGGATCTGAATAGGCTGATCAATTTTTTTATCCTCACACATGAGTACAAAACAACCTTACCTTCTTCTTACTGTTGAAATCGAACATTAATCATTAAAATTAATTTATCATGAACAAAAATTTCATTAAGTCTTTCGGGTTGGTTTTATCCGTAATAATAGCCGGGTTTTTTACCTCTTGTCAGAAGGATGATGCTGCGACAGGTATTGACAATTTTGTACAGCTGTCTACCCGGGGTATCGAGACTGGTTTTGGTCTTGGTATGGCCGGTTGCTACGAATTGGTTTTTCCTGTTACCGTTCAGTTTTCAGACGGCTCTACAGTAGAAGTGACCGACTATCCTACACTTAAACAAGCTATCCGTGATTGGTATATCGCTAACGGCGGAAGACCTCAGCCAAATAACAGACCAACTCTTGTATTCCCTATCCAGGTGATCAATCAGGCAGGCGAAATCATTACCGTTGACACTCCTCAGGCTATGAAAGACCTGATTGCGCTTTGCATGCCAGTCCTTGGCGGAGGCGGTCATCATGGCGGTGGTGGTCCTGACAGTCTTGGTGGTGGTCATCATGGCGGCGGACATCATGGTGGTGGTCCCGGAGGTCCTGGCGGACCATGTTTCACGCTCGTATTCCCGGTTACTGTTTCATTTCCTGATGGCTCTCAGGTGGTTGTCAATTCACCTCAGGAATTAGGCCAGGCCGCTCATGATTGGAACAAGAATAACCCTGGTCAGCATGCTCGTCCTGAAATTGTTTTCCCGGTAACAGTTACACTTAAGGATGGCACACAGGTGGTTGTCAACAGCAAAGAAGAACTACAGGCTATCAAAGAAGCTTGCAGAGGATAAGAAAGCGATTCCTGTTTTTTAACGAATTGGATTGATTAAAGGCCTCCCGTGAAGGAGGCCTTTTCTTTTTATTTATGCCCCATTCCTTTACTTTTGAACTTTGGTTTCAGATGACTTTGTCTCCCTGGCTTACAAAATAGAGTTACGTGGGTACAAGGAATTAAATCAGTAGCATTTCATCCAAAGCATACTTTTGTATTGCATCTCCCCCTTTAAAAATGAATGTGCTTTTTATTTTCATTCGTGGATGGATCACCCGTTGATTTTCATTCAGGTGAAATAACGCAACTTATCTTGTACCATTTGTTTTATTGATCATGAATTGTTTAATCGGGGCTTTACTTTTCTCATGTTTTGTTCTCTCTCACGGAGACCTTGATCTGCGCATCCTGGAGAAATCAAATCAAATCGCATCCGATCCCCTTGATCAGGAACTTTACCTGGAACGTGGAGAACTCTACATTCTTCACGAAGAATATCTCAAAGCAAAATTGGATTTTACATTCTGTCTTGATCACAAGCTTGACAACATTCATGTTCTACTGGGTATGAGCAAATCACTCTTGTATCTCAACAGTCCGGATAGTGCGCTTCAATATGTAGAGCGCGTATTGACACTTGAACAAACCCATTTATCAGCGCTCGAATTGAAAGGAACAATTTTATCGGCCCTCGGAAATTATTGTGCCGCGGCCACTACAATGGAACAGCTCATCTCCCTTGCTGAACGGCCATCTCCTGCTCTTTTCCTTGAAGCCTCAAAAGACTGGTCCTCTTGTATTGAAAATGGGAGTAGTCAAAAAGAAGTTAAAATTCTTGAAGATGGGATAAAACGCATCGGCACTATTGGTGTAATCCAAAAACAACTCGTGTCGTCTTACAAACGGTTGGGCAGATATGAAGATGCGATTCAGCTGATGTCGTCCATTATTGAACAATCTAATCTTAAAATTCGGCCCTATTTCGAACGTGCTCAGCTGTATATTGAAATGCATTCGCCGGATAAAGCAAAAGAAGATTTAAATATGTCCCTCTCGTTGATTGATAAATTACCTGTACAAAAGAAGAGTTTGGCTTCTATTGAAAATATGCGCAGTGAGATCGTTGTCCTTTTGTCTGAATTGAAAAAGTGAAATGAAAATTTTTTCCTTTGTCATTTTTATTCTTCTATTAAGCGGTACTTCATACTGCCAGTTGATTTATCCGGGCAGCGTGTGGCGTTATTATGATGCAGGCATGGAACCTCCTCTGCAATCAGGAGTGACTTGGTATCAATCCTCATACGATGCTTCACTTTGGAACATGGGGCCGGCTCAACTAGGGTATGGGGATGGTGATGAAGCTACAGTGATTTCTTCCGCGACATTAACAGCTTATTTCAGGCAGTCTTTTACGGTCAACGACGTAGGTGATTACAGCGGATTGAACCTCCAACTCACATATGATGACGGCGCCGTAGTGTATCTCAATGGTGTTGAAATGTGGAGAGTGAATATGCCTGCCGGAAATATCACCTACAATACATTTGCTTCCTCCAGTAGTGGTGACAATGCGATGGCCTCCATCACAGCACCAAATACGCTGGTCAATGGAACAAATGTATTAGCCGTTGAGATCCATCAGCATGCCGCCAATAGTTCTGATATCAGTTTTGATTTCAACTTAACTGGTGTTCCTGCTGCAGGAATTGCTGTCATTACGCGCGGGCCTTATTTGCAACGGGCCAATGACACAAGTATCATCGTAAGATGGCGGACCAATATCGCCAGCCCTTCCATCATTGACTACGGTCCTAATGTAGCATCACTCACTTCCTCCGCCATTGAAATGACTCCCGTGACTGAGCATATTCTGATGATTGATTCGCTTTCTGCAGCGTCATTATATTTTTATCAGATCCGGAATCTTATAGATACCATTTTGTTCCCAGCTCCAGATGTTTACTTCAAAACTTATCCTGCTCCTGGAAGTGTGGCACCTTTGACAGCCTGGATTCTCGGGGATTGTGGTACAGGAAATATCAATGCACGGAATGTGCGCAATGCATATTATTCATACATCGGTACGCAGCGTACTGACCTCATGCTTTTCCTGGGCGACAATGCTTACAATAGCGGTACAGATGCGGAATATCAGACAGCTGTCTATCAGAATATGTATGAAGAGAAATTAAAGAATACCATTTCCTGGTCCTGTCTTGGAAACCATGATGGTATTTCATCTAATTCCAGCACTCAGACGGGACCATACTATGATATGTATTCTTTTCCCACTCTTGGTGAGTGTGGCGGTGAAGCTTCCGGAACAGAAGCATATTATTCTTTCGATTTCGGTGCTGTACATTTTATTATTCTCAATAGTTATGATGTGGATCGATCTGTCGGTGGACCGATGTATCAGTGGTGCGAAGCAGACTTAGCCAATACAAATGCTACATGGATTATAGCAGCCTGGCATCATTCGGCATATAGTAAAGGATCACATGATTCGGATACGGATACATACATGACGCAAATGAGACAAAATTTTTTACCTCTGCTTGAGTCTTATGGTGTCGATCTTGTTTTGTCAGGCCATAGTCACGCATATGAACGTACATATTTGTTGAATGGTCATTATGGCCTCTCCTCTACGTTCAATTTGCAGACGAATACGGTGGGGGTCACAGGATCAGGTTCGGGACAGATTTCCAATGATGGCGCTTACTACAAAGCACCAGTTGGTTCGCAAAGCGGAAAGGGCGCAGTTTATATTACCACAGGATCTTCAGGACAAATTCAAGCCGCTCCTTTAGGTCATCCCGCTATGTATTATAATGCGATCAGCCTTGGTTCGTGCGTATTGAAAATAAATACTGATACGCTATCTGTCATCTTTCTCCGACAAACAGGTGCTATTGATGATCAATTTACAATCATCAAAAATCCGGATTGCAATCCAGGTGTAGCATGTGACGACCTTAATCCATGTACCACAAATGACAAGTGGGACAATTACTGTTATTGTCACGGCGTACCTTTTCAACGCATCGTAACCTCTACTGCAGATGCAGGTCCTGGCTCCATGCGTGAAATCATAAGTTCCGCATGTGCCGGCGATACTATTCGCTTTTCTGCAACGATAACTGATACAATATTCCTTTCATCTGAAATCACTATTGACAAAAATCTGGTCATCCTCGGACTTTCGGCTCAGGACATAGTGATGTCGGGCCAGCTCATCACGCGAATATTTCATGTTTTACCATTGACCCATTTAACAATCTCCAATATCACACTCTGCAAGGGATATCAGTTTACTAATGGTGGTGCCATACTCAATGACGGATCATTGATTTTAGAGCACACTCAATTTATAGCCAACATGCAGGGGGCTACGCCAAAAGCATGGACTAACCACAATCAGGTATTAATAAAACAAGGGATAAATTATATCCGACCGTAATCATAGAAAGGCAATACTGATCAAGTGCGCTGCACCTCAAAATGCATTTACAACGGCTATAATATCATCACCATATTTTGAAATCTTCTGATCGCCGAATCCTTTGATCTTATTTAAATCTTCCATGGATCTCGGCCTTGTCTTGGAGACAGTGATCAGTTCGGCATTGTGACAAACCAGGTATTCGGGCACATTCACTTCTTTGGCTCTGTCTCTTCGCCATTGTTTTAACGCACCGAAGATTTGTTTTTCTTCCTCCGTCAATTCAACTTCGACATCAAAAGATATTTTGTCACTTTCCTTTGATCCGTTCTTGTGTGCTTTTCCATTCTCATAGAAAACCAATACTGACCAAAAATCCGGTTGGCCGATGACAAATTGTGTAGCTGTTTTTTTGACCGTCACGGATTCCATAAATGTGTTGATGGCATCCTGGTCCTGTTGGATGTGCTTGTCATCCAGTCTGGTTTGAAATAGTTTAATGTTCATTGTTTTCAAATTTTATTGGTGAAGAAATATTTAACCCGAATGAAATCCAGCAGATCCTGATTTCTTTCTTTCCTATATGTCTCGAGCAGGGTAAAACATGACCGGTTTGGGCCTATTTTTTTTCAAAACGCAAAAAAAAGTTTTTCCGGTCTGCCCTAAATGAATTCTCCACCGCTACAAAAAAAGAATGTGCATAACCATCTGTAGACCCAGACAATCAACGGGTTAGAACAGTGTGGCACACCTAAGTGTGGCACACTGTTTTCAGTAGGGTTCAATATCGGGAAGTGGAAAGGAGGCAAGAATTCAATCTCCCCTACACAATCGGCCCAGGAACTTATACAACACTGAGCTCGTCCAATCCCAACCGATGCAGAAAATCATTAGCATACATAGTCTGCAACGCATTGGTCGGAAGGATGGTCTGTCTCGCTGCTATCCATGCATCCACTGCAGCATCACCATATTTGGTCCGCACATTTATGTCGTTAAGATTATTGCATTGGCCCCAGTGTAAAGTATACTCAATCCCTGCCGCATCAAGCGCCGGATAGAGTGCATTGTAAAAATTATTTGTTTGATTAGAGAACGGCGCCGGAAACTCAATCGCACAGGTGACAGGATATTTCGTGAAAGCAAGAGTCGATTTACTTTTTTTCACATACCGAAATGTAATGATGCCCGGAAACGGCGTCACATTGCAAAGCGGAATGATAATATTTGCGGCGGCAAGTGCCTGGCTGACATCAATACCAATTTCAACGCTCAACGCTTTACCTTTTGCAATAGACGTCCCATCCATGAAGGTGTAACCAGGTATGCTCACGACATTGCTTTCCTCTTTGTATTGTTTTTTGATCAGTTTGTCCAGCCATTTCATGATCGTAGGGATCGTATGGGGGATGATGGAGCTCACCTTGCCGATGACATGTAGCACATCATTACTGGGACCAAAACTTGGATTGGATGTTGGCGGCATCTGGGGTGTGAAGGCAACCTTTTCCATCACACTCACTACGGTCGCATCAAGCTTGTAAGGATTGACCAGTACAGAAAAATAATAGGGATTCGCTACCGGAAGACCAAGTCCTGCAATATTTGATGGATCATTGAGAAAATTCCGAATAGTCACCCATGGAAAATATTTCTGGCATCGCTTCAGCGCGTAGATCGGTTCGGCTTTGATCAGTACAGCATAGATCACACCGAAGCTTCCAAAACTGACAAGGGCTGCCTGAAAAACGGCATCATTATTTATTCTTGTAGCCCCGGGCGCAAAGTTATTGACAAAGACATCTGAAACAATCCTGGTATTTCCTTCCACCCAATAATGAAGTGTATCAGAAACTACGATATGAAGACCCTCCACGAAATCCTGCATGGACCCAAACGTGAAGGACGATCCATGCGTGCCCGTCGATATCGCTCCGACTATACTTTGACCATCGCTTGCACCTGATGTCGAAAGGGCAAGATTGCTCTGTTGCAACTGCGTATTAATTTCCATCACGGAAGCGCCACATTGCGCCAGACAGTATAGATTCCCCGGTATGCCGGGTTCAACCTGAGTAGCTGGCAAGCCGGGTTCGATCATGTTCAACGCATTGGCATTGATCAGGTATCCTGTGGTCTTCTGAATATCTGAGAGCGACCATCCACCACCAAATACTTTCACAGGTTTTCCATTCGTGATGGCATCGCGCAGTACGGTCTTGATATTATTGAGCCCGCTATTCCATTTCGCAACAAAGCCAATAGGTGTGCTTCCATCTGGGTTCCGATTGTAGATAACATGATATTGCTCTGCGGTGAACGAGATATTCTCGTGAAGATTTGTCCATTTGTAGTTGGTATAAACCGGCATAATGTTGTGGTGTTTGAAGTGCAGAATTAATGTGTCGAAAAATGATGTATGGAAAACAGAAAAGTGAAGATCAAATCATTGACCAGGCGGAGGCACCTGCGCATCTTTTGCACAATCGAATACAATTCGAATCGGCATCACCATACCCAATGAGATTACATTTAGGATCACGAAAGCGGCATTGGTCTTGACGGTAACCATGGCCAAACCATTGCCCTGACAATTGGTCAATTCAGTGTTCTTAAATTTTTTGTCTTCTAGGGCGCCCCAAAAGAATGACCATGAAGTGCGTTTGATAGGATTGTGCACTTGGGCCACGTTCCTGGGCATAATAACTGTGGTAGATGAACAGGAACAAAAAACAATAACACAAATAATGCTGAGTACAGTCGTCCGAATCATAATAGGATTTTTAGTATTGTAAATAATGGTTTGGCAAAACGGTCACACACTAATTTCCTCTGTGTGTAGAAATAAAATCTGCAATTCTTTTCCTGCTATTAAATATTACATTTCACTGGTCAGGCTGTATTAAAGTTTATTTGCCTGCTTTGTAAAATACCGATCCCTTTTTTCCTCAAGATATTCATTCTAAATAATATTTCCAACGCATTGAATTCCAGCACTATTTTTTGTGCCCTAAACTGTTCCCCATGGGCTTATAAAAATGAAATCCATTAAATGTTGAGGCGGGGAAGGATTGGCTGTGCGGATCCTGTAGGTGGATGGCCCGACACCGAAATGAAAAAGCTCCGGTTTCGCCGTGGGTCATTTTTTATGCCTGAATTTCCTCAAATACATTTGGTCTCTTCGTGTATAAAAAAAGCCCCACCACGTATGTGGCAAGGCTTTATTTCTGTCCCCTTTAAGGGAAAACTTTGCTTAAGCAAAGTTAGGGGTTGAGGTCGGGAGCGGATTCGAACCGCTGTAGCAGCTTTTGCAGAGCTGAGCCTAGCCACTCGGCCACCCGACCATTTGTTTATGATTCTTAATTCTTAAGTAGGTCAGACCTTGCTTATTATTCCCCTTTCTTTTAAAGGGACTGCAAATATAGGCCTTTATTCAATTCTCCTACATTACTGCACATTGCAGTTTCCAATCAGCGTCAATTGCCCCCCTGGAAGGTCCTGTACCAGGGATGCCCCGATCACATTTACGTTTTTCAGGATGGTGACATTTTTAAGGCTCAGCCCCCCTGAGTTATTGATAGCCGCTCCTGTAAGTGAAGAGCCGGATTTAAGCGTCAGGTTGTTGATTTGGGCCGCCGTCGTCGTATTGGGTATTTCAAAGATCCGGATACCCGATGTAGTTATGCCGGTGTTGGCACCAAGGGCAATGATGACTACATTTTTATTGATGGTCAGCGGCGTGGCACCGATATCAATTGATTGACTCGCCAGGGCAGCACTTATCTTTATGGAATCCCCATTGTTGGCGCAACTTAGCGCAGCAGCCAAACTTCCGGGACCACTTCCATTCGCCACAGTTACGGTCAATTGACACGTGGAAACACCACATACCTTAATACCCCACGTACTCAGACTTCCCCCGTCGAGATTGGCTACATCCTGAATCTTAAGAGTCCAGATTCCCGAAGAATTCAACCCATCAAATACCGTCATTGGATTACTTGGTTTATACGTAAGCCCATCTATAGGAGGACATGGCCAGCTGCTATTAGCCGCCTCATCATCAAAGTTGATATTAAAATTATCCTCACCTGCACATGGCCTGTTCCAGATTATATCCTGCGTAGTATTAGGTGCTATAAGCGTAAAGATTAAATCATTCACATAGGTATGTGTTCCAGTAAGGCTTAAAACATTCACATCAGTTATGGTGAGCGAACTTGGAAAAGTTAGTGTAGACATTACAGTTGGTGTCCCTGAAGCAGAAATAGCAATCGGAACATTGGTGCTCATGACAGACAAACAATTCGATGTCGTAAATGAAAATGCCGCAGAATAATTACTTGTTCCACACGCATTTGTGGTGCGTACTCTCCAATAATAAAGTGTGTTTTGCTGTAAAGGTGATACGACCTGATATTGATCTGTTGCAACTGTTCCCGTCTGAATTAGATTGGCGAAATTTACATCGGTTGCGATTTGATAATCATATTGGCTTGCACCAGCAATAGCGGACCAATCAAGCAATGGGGATGTGTCTATGTTTGTTCCATTATTTACGGGACTTAGTAGTGTAGGGCTGGATGGGGGAACTAATAAGTTGATCGTAAAATTGGCGTCCTTATCTCCGGTTGAGCTTGTCCCCCTGACGACCGGAATAAACGTTCCTGATAATGCACCCAGATTTGAAATGGTCAGCGTGCTATTGTTTCCGGGTATTACTACCTGAGGTAAAAAACTGACATTCGCACCGGGTGGAACATTAAGAAGTGACAATGTAACCGGATTAGAAAAACCCAATATCTGCCCTACGACTACAGACGTCTGAACTGTACCATCATTACATTCTGTAACCGTGGCCGGATTCAGGCTCACCGTAAAATTCGGAGCCCCAACATTGACGGTGATGTTAGCATTATTTATATCAAAGAAAATATTGTTAGATGCTTTTACCATTACCCTTCCCTGGGTTGTAGTTCCCACAGGAACTGAAATTGTGGCTGAACCATCATTGGGCTCGTTCAAAGACAATACAGTCGGATACGTAAATCCACCATCATAAGACATTCGGATATCTACCGTAGAACAACTAACTGGTGCTGCTGTAGTATTTGCAACATTCCATGTTATTGTTTGATTTGTTGTTTCTAACCATGTAGTAGCTACATTTTGTGATGTCACTGTGAATGGCCCGGCTGCTGCAACTGATGTGACAACGATATTATCTTCTTTTGTACAACCCGCTATGTTGTGATAATCTCTCACTGTGAGACGAAAATTCATAGCTCTTCCAACGGAGGGTAAGACTTCCCACGCATAATTCACGTTCGCAACCAGGTCCGATAATCTCGGGATATATCTGTTAGGCGAGCTACTCTGAAGAAAGCTTCGGAATAGAGGGCCATCAGGATCATTTGCAGTGGGAGGCTCCGTTGATGTTGTCTCCAGATCATATTGTTCCCAGCAATAAGTAAGAGGATCATTGTTCGGATCCGTCGCTACGCCTGTGAGTACAAATGGAGTTGAGATAGGAATTGAATAATCAGGAACTGCAGTAACAACAGGGGCTGTATTGTTGAGCGTAATAAACGCTGCACAATTTGTACCCGTGATATGTGCAGATATCTGCTGAATACTTCTTGCATGAAAATACGCATCACTATGCGGTTGAACATCATCTACTCCACATATTCCTGCATAGGCCATAACGGTTGTACCGCTTCCTACTTCATAAGCTGATGATGCTGACCTGTTACCTCCTCCACAATTAGAGGCTATTGAATTGAACGTATGGTCACCCCCAAATTGATGTCCCATTTCATGAGCGACATAGTCTATCCAGAACCCATCTCCTACCGGGCTACCGGATCCGGTTACTCCTCCGGCTTTTGTGCTGGTCGTGCATACTGCATTCAGATATGCTACGCCTCCACCGCCCGTGCTGAATACGTGTCCGATGTCATAATTAGCTGTACCGATCACTGCATCACAGGTCGTTTGATTCTGCCCCAGCATTGTGCCTCCATTGTTATTTGTATACGGATCTGTGGCGGGATCATAATAAAAAATCAGGTTCGTGTTTGCAACGAGTATTAAGCGCACCGTTATATCGGCTTCATAAACCTGATTAACCCGATTTACGGCATTGACCACTGCCGACATTACAAGACCAGATTGTGATGAATTGAACGCTCCAAAAAAATTGCTGTACTCGCCGTCTGCGGCCTGTGCTAATCTATAACTCCTGAACTGGCAGTCCCCCTGGCGCTGGGACGCATGTTCATTTATCTCCCTTTGCTTTTTCTGTTACACTGCATATCCAGGGTTCGCTTTTTTGATAGTCCTTTTTGAAGTAAACGATCCTGTGCTCAAGATCATTACGCTGGTAAGGATCGATGTAAGTCATTCCGTTTTCATCCCGGATGACTGCCCTGAACCCACTCTCTGTCCAATCCGCCCTGATCGTTCTGTTCGGATCAGAAACCGACTCTCCTCTAAAGGTTCTGATCTCTGGATATTTTGCAGCCAGCTCAGGCTCCATCATGTCATACTGTATCATCCTGAAAACATCTGATGATCCATCTGCAAGGCCTACAGTCAGGAGTGTTGAGCTATTTGAAATAGGCTGATCTGCTTCTTTGGGTGATGTCCACAGTACATCTTTTATTGTTGCAAAATCCGTGTTGTAGACAATATATTTTTGAGGAATGATATCTCTGGATCCCTGCACGCCGATCAGGATCTGGTCCACAGGGGTCCATCGCTGTGCGAACGCATTGATAACTGAAAACGTAATGATGAGTGTTAAAATCGATTGGATCAAACTTCTCATGATGAATAGTTGAGTTAAATTCCTACTAAATGGCCTCTGAACAAGAGTGGATGGCCTACTTTATGTAACCACCATTCTGTTTTTTTCTATTACTTTTTTTGGGGGAATGCCTTGTGTACGTCTGTTGGCAATGACAGGCCTATTGTGCTCTCAGATGAAGGCAACAAAAGTAAGAATTATTGAATTTGGAACCGTAAGTATTTGTATCCTAAAAACGTGTAGCCAGGTAATGAGGCAACATAGCCCTCCAGGTGGGCCAGTCATGCTTCATATCAGGTCCCCAGACATCCAGTTCATGAGGGATGCCTTTGTAATTGAGGAGGGCCGAAAATGATCTGGATGCCTCAGGGCTTTCATAATCACCCGATCCTGTGAGGATGTGCACATGATTAGATCGCTGTAGCATGGGCAGGTAATAATCATCATTGAGATGCTCCAGGTAATGCTTGGGGCTGTTGAAATAAACATCTTCATCCCAATAACCATCCGTGTAGGTGGTCAGGTCGTAAACTCCGCTCATAGCAATGGTTCCTGCAAACAAATCCGGTCTCCGGAAGTACATATTTGCTGCATGCAGGGCCCCTAATGAAGCACCGCAGGTGATAATCCCAGTGTCTTCACTCGTGTTGTGTTTAATATAAGGAACAACCTCCCGGTTTACATATTGATTGAACTGCTGATGGCGAATAGCCTTATGCCTGGGGTGCATCTTGCTATTGAGCCAACTTTCGGAGTTGATGCTATTGATGGAGAAAACCTTGACTTTGCCGGCGTCAAGATAAGGTTCAAGCACATCCAGCAAGAGGAATCGCTCGTATTCGAGATAATCTGCCGCAGCAGTAGGAATAAGTAATAATGAAAATCCAAAATGGCCATAGATGGCGATTTCCATTTGTTTATTCAGAGAAGGACTAAACCATGAGTCTAACTGCCGTTGCATTTCGTTTTGTGTTTGATCGCCCTAAGATATTTTTTTTTTGGTTGATGACTAATGGTTGTTGGTTAATGGTTGTAGGAAAGTGGACTGGTTATTGGTTATGGGCTATTAGGATTAAAGTATAATTTTTCAGTTTAAAAAACTTTTGTCTCTACTTAACTCATTCAAAAATACCCATTGCCCTTTCCCCTATAACCAGTCCACTTTCCTACAACCTTCAACCTAAACCTCTCAATGATTTCTGGCTTAAAAGTCATTGCCCCTGCCTCCGTCTCTAACCTTGCCTGCGGCTTTGATACCCTTGGCATGGCCATCGATGTTCCATCAGATGAAATTATCGGAAAATGGTCTGACACTCCCGGAATTCGAATACTGGAGGTTACCGGCTATAAAAAAGAAATCCCGCTATCCCCTGAGAAAAATATAGCTGGTATTACGGCCATGGCATTGCTCAGGCACCTGGGTGAAGAAAAACGAGGCCTCGACCTCAAAATCCATAAGCACATCCCCGCCGGATCAGGACTGGGAAGTAGTGCCTCAAGCGCGACTGCAGCAGCCGTCCTGATAAATGAAATGCTGAACAGGCCTCTTGAAAAGCGGGATTTAATTCCCTTTGCGCTTGAAGGCGAAGTGACGGCCAGTGGTTCCCGCCATGGAGATAATATCATACCGGCCTTAATTGGAGGGTTGATATTGATTCGCGATATAGAGACATATGATTATCACCGTATCTATACTCCTCCCGGACTTTTCATGGCAGTATTGCTTCCTGATGTGATGATCTCCACCAGGTCGGCACGTGATATCCTTAGAAAAGAAGTTACCCTTAAAGAAATGGTTGCTCAGTCAGCCAATCTTGGTTCCTTCATCATCGGCATGAACCTCGGCGATCTTGATCTCATCAGCAGGTCTATGAAAGATCATATCATCGAGCCTCAGCGAAAACATCTTATACCCTATTTTGAAGAAGTACAGCAAGTCGCTCTTTCGCTCGGAGCATTAGGCTGCAGCATCAGTGGTGCCGGCCCTGCCATCTTCGCATTGTGCCAGGAAAAATTAAAAGCATCTGACATTGCAAATGCCATGCATGAAGTTTATGCTCGACACAAACTGGACGCGCGCTCATTTGTCGGATCAATCAATCACGAGGGAACAATTGCGATGTAGTAGGTAAAATATCTCTCGCAAAGACGCAAAGGCGCAAAGAATTTCTGACGTTCGAGTATCTCTGGCCTCGAACATGGATTCATCATCTTGTCCTATTTTAATAGTACAAATAATGACACGTTTTTTAGCTCATATGATTCGCGTCTGTTGGTCGACCTCGCAGAATAAATCCGGTTCGAGGTCGGGCACTCGAACGTCTGTTATTCGTTACTCGTTATTCGTTATTCGTTACTTGTTATTCGTTACTCGTTATTCGTTATTCGTTACTACTAAAACTCGTCTTATTATGAATAAAAAATCCCCACTCCCCACGATTGTTCGTATTGAGATTCAGCTGAAATAAAAAATTATGATATAATAAAATATCAAATCCAAATCCTCCGCCACGTAGCCAGGTATTCGCAAGTGAATTCACATCCTTAGTATATGGATCATTGACATAACCTGTCTCTATAAATAGCGAAAGAAAAAGCTGCAACGGCATCGAACGGAATTGTTCAACAGGTATTAACTGACCTAAAGAAACTTTAGTCTGCAAGAGATTATAAGACAGCTGATACTTTCCAAGAACAAAATCCAGGCCATCAATAACATATAACTCATACCCCCGCACAAATTTTTGTGCATAGCCTAAGCCGCGATAATGCATATAAGATGGCCTGCTGCGACTAAGGCTGTATTGTCCTATTCCACTCAGTCGGTGTTGGAAATGCTTACCCAGCTGTCCATTCCATTCCATTGACCCTGTAGCCGTCATTGCATTTTCATCATCATTTTTTCCCCCAGCCTATTTTTTCAGTTTCGAGTTGTGCTTTTATTCCTTTTGATGGATATATTTTTAAATCCCTGTTATCATATTCAAACGAATAATGCATCATCAACTCGTGATGTGTAATGGCGCCGTTGCGAAATAACAGGGGATTATAATCAAGAATAGCCGAATCCATTCTTAAGAATTCAAGCGATGCTGAAATTTCGTGACGTATATAGATCGATGGCCGGTATTGCAGTGTCACCTGGGTTTTCCATTTCTCTTGTAATTTTCGTTTATCCAGTTTTAAAAACTGTTCAACGTTATCTACCGTTGCGTAACTGATTTCCTTGTTTTCACTATGCAGGGCGCTTACTGTCAGGCCAAGGCTCTGTCTTTTATTGAAATACGGAAAGCGGTATTCGATCTCCTGCTTCGGTGTATATCCGAATTGCAACTTAGCTTTAAACTTATCATTATGCCCGGTGAAGTTGAGGTAATCAAGTTGTGCGCCCACGTTAAGTCTTTCAAATGAATGGTGGTGCGTATTCCACCACACATTGAAATTTCTGTCCGCCAGGTCAAGAATAGGTAATAAATATATGTACCATGATTCCTTCAATTCGATGATGATCTGTACCTGATGCAGGTCGGTATCCCATTCTGATACATTGATTGAAACTTCATTGAAAAGACCAAGATTGAGCAAATTGTTCCTGTTCTTTTCTATCGCCAATCCTAAATCATTTTGGACTATTGTGTCTCCTACACCAAACGTTAATTCCCTGAGGACAATAGATTCCTTCGTCTTGTTTAGTCCCTTCGTTTGAATAGACGTTACGGTCACGGATTGACTGAAGGATAAATGGAGAATACCGAGTAGAAAGAGGGAGAGAGAAAAATTGCCTTGTATGCCGACATCAAACATTAAGATAATGCAGGAATGCATCATAATGATCCTGCATGCTTTCGAAATATCCTTCTTCGGAGAACGTGGCTTTGATCGTATAGCCAAATCGTTCCAATGTGGCTTCAAGATGTTTCGTGTCGATTTGGTTTGTTTTCAGCGTAACATATATCCGTTGTGAAGTCTCGTCGTGTGTCAGGAAACTGCTCAGAACGCTGGCGTGCTCACTTTCGATAATCCTTGAAATCTCAGCAAGGCTATAGTCCGTCTTATTGATTTCTAATACAATGATGCCGCCTGGCTCTGAAAAGGAAAAACTGCGGGCATAAAACTGGATAAGATCTTCAAGTGTAATGATGCCCAGATAATTATCTTTCTGATCGACTACCGGTATGGCACTAAGTTTATGATCGGCCATGACACTCATCACTTCAAAAAGATGGTCGGACTGCCGAACGTAGGCTTTGTTAAGGCTCAGCGGAAATGAGCCAATCGCGTCTTCAAGAGGATTTACCGTGATGTCTTCTTCGGAGATGGTCCCCAGGAGTAGCTCGTTATTGACAATGGGCAGGTGCTTGAGATGATATATCTGCATATACGTCAGCGCCTGCTCGCCCGTATCCGAAGTTCGGAGAGGTTGGATAAGTTGTGATATCAGTTCCTGAGCGATCATGTTAATTGACTGTATATACGTATTAGACGAAAGATTGTGCCAAATGTGGCGTCAATTAGTAAATATTTAACGTGTCAGCTTCTTTTTCTCGATCATAAACTCCTGTTCGGATAGTAATCCCCTGTCACGCAATTCGCCCAATCGTTTCAGCTGAGACAATAAGACGTCATCTTGTATAAGTTCTTCTTTGGGTATTTCCGGTGCTTGAGTAGTATTAATGGAATTAACGGCCTGAAGTCTGAAACCATTGTTTTTGAAGTCATCCCAACGGTCCTGAATACGGACATAGGCAAGATCGTCGTGTGTTTTTAGTTTTTCAAAATCATTAAACCCCAGACTGACCGCTTTGTCCAGATGACTATACGCCAGATCAACCTGCTCTGTCAGTGAATAGGCACAGGCAATATTAAAATGGAGCGAAATATCCTTCGGACTTATTTCAAGCCCCTTTTGAAATCATCAATGGCTCCATCCAGATCAAACTCCTTATATTTCTTAATCCCATTCACCTTATAGGGGTTGGGCAATTCCCTGCCTGTATTTTGATTACTGCGCGGCAATGGCGGGGCTTGTCCCCTTTGAGGCATCGTCCTTCCAAAATTCTGTGCTCCACGATCATAGCCCTGATCCCTGATCATTTTTGAATTGTACTTACGATTGAATTCGTTCTCATCCATATTCAACAAGACGATTCCATCTATCAGGCCGAGTATAAAAGGGATCATGCCAAAGGAAAGGAAGATGAGACAAAAATAAAGGATACCCAGGCCTGTCTGGCCCAGATAAAATCTGTGTATACCTGCCCATCCGAGAAACAAAGCGAATAATCCAGCGGTAGTTTTATTTTTCATCCTTTATATGTACCCTGTAATGATAACAAATTTTACCAAAGGTCGGAATCCTTCGTGATTTGCACGAATACAATTAAGCGCTTCCCTTTTTTTGAAAATAGGCTTTCGCTTAGACGATGTACTTACAGGTAAGTATAGCGATGTCATCCGGGTAAGGTTTTGTCCCCCTGAAATGATCCACCTCTTTCATCAATGCATCATTGAGCAGTTCAGCCGAAATATATCGATCTGCATTTTGGATAATACTGCCGATGTGTTCGTCTTCAAAATATTCACCAAGATCGTTTTGAACGTCCGTCAGCCCGTCAGTACACGCGAAGATCATACCGGGATGTGTTAGGCATACTTCTCCCATCTGGATTTCAGGAAGTGTTTCGAATGCTCCGATGATCGTGCATCCGCTTTCAAGACGGGTGATTACTCCGTTCTGAATCAGAAATGGTGGAAAGTGCCCCGCGTTAATGTATTGAAGAGTGTTGTTTCGAAGATTGAGTTCGCCGATAAAAAGCGTGATAAATCTGTCGCTCTTGGTGATCCGGTAAACGGCCTGATTGAGTGCGAAAACAAACGTCTCCAGATCACGATATTGATAGATAAGGCTTTGAAGTATCGCTTGAAAATTTGCCATTAGGATAGCCGCTGATACACCTTTCCCGCTTATATCGGCTATACAAAACGCAAGCCTTTGCTCGTCATATTGAATAAAATCAAAATAGTCTCCTCCTACAGTTAGGTGAGGTTTGTATACTGTCGCAAGTTCAAAATATTTACTCTGGGGCAAATGATCCGGTATCAGCATTTTCTGAACACTGCTGGCGAGTTCCATGTCCCGGTCAAAACGCTCCTGTTCAATCTGCCGTTTAAAAAGCCTTTTATTTTCGATGGCAACCGCAATGATATTTGTAAACGTTGTGATAAACTGAAGTCGTGAATAATCATCTGCTTCTGCACGTATACCCCCGACAAGTGCAAATGCGATTGGGTTTTTCTTATGGTAAACCGGAATCATAAGATCAAAGCCCTGCAAAAGCTCCGGGTCTGACTTCGTGATCCTTTGGGTCTTGGAAAACTTCTTCAGTATAGGACCAAGGTTGTCAATTTGTGTAAGATGATCTGCTTTCAGATGTGTCACACACTGCCATTCATCATCCTGTTTAAAGAATAGGGCCATTCTCTTGATACCCATTTCCCATCCGATAAATGATTTATACATGTTATACAGCTCCGGCGCGGCCACATTGTCGTTGATCGCCTGGGTAATAGTAAGCAGGCTGTTGATCTGGAGCTGCTTGAGGCTGAGTTCCTGTTGAAGTTTTTCTATACTGAGCGGAACAGTATCGGCCATTGGATCTCCTGTGTGAATTGAGTGGGCAAGGTAATTCAATTTTCCTTTTGCTTAGAGGTTCATAGGTTCTATTCTGTGTTGTTTAACGGTTTCTTAATATCTGTGCGTTATAGGTTGTGGATTGTAAGAAGTTGGACAGGTTTTTAGTTATGCGAATTGGATACGACCCATTTATTAAAACCAATACCCTGAAACCATTACCCTATCCTGTTTCTTTCACCCCACAACCAAAAACTTAAAGCTATGTTTGTTGACCAATTCAAATGATGTCTTGCTGACCCTTGATCGTTATATAATTCGTAAATACCTGAGCACGTTTTTCTTTACAGCGTTGCTTTTTACGATTATTTCACTCAGCATTGATTTCAGCGAACACATTGAAAAATTTACGGATCAGAAAATTTCGACAAAACAAATTTTACTGGAATATTACCTCAATTTTATTCCGTACATCAATGGATTGCTCTGGCCGATTTTTTCGCTTATTGCTGTTATTTTTTTTACCTCCCGTCTTGCCCGCAACACCGAAGTTGTCGCTATACTAAATGCCGGAATGAGTTATAGACGATTTCTTCGTCCTTATATTATTACCGCACTGACTCTTGCTTTTTTTTACTTGCTGGGCAATCATATTTTCTTTCCGCGTGGAAATAAAATAAAATTTGGCTTTGAGAATGAATTTATCTATCCTGGAAATCTCAAGGTGAAAAGCAATAACATTCATTTGTTTATTGGTCCCGGCGTTAAAGTCTTTATTGGTAATTATCATAGGAACGATAGCAGTGGCACAGGATTCCGACTCGAACAATATGCTGATCTGCAACTTGTTTATTTATTAAAAGCAAGAACATTCCAATACCTGAAGGAAACAAAAAAATGGCGCCTGAAAGATTATGATTTACGGCGCTGGGTGGATGGAAAGGAGTTTTACACATCGGGACGTAATATGCAGTTGGATACAACTCTTGCTTTGTATCCCTCAGATTTTATTTATTATGTCAACGAAAAAGAAATGATGACCTCGGCTGAATTGTTACGATTCATCCGGTACGAAAAAGAACGCGGCCTCGGTGCATCACGTCTGATGCGGGCTGAATACCATCGCAGATGGGCCGAGCCCTTTAGTATTGTTATTCTGACGATTATCGGAGCTTCGGTAGCTTCCCGAAAACAGCGTGGTGGCATGGGCTTGCATCTCGCGATTGGCGTGGCGATTGGATCTTTGTTTGTTTTCTTCAGCAAGTTTGCTCTTACGTTTTCAACCAACCTCAATATGCCACCGATGCTTGCAATGTGGCTTCCCAATATGATTTTTGGGACACTGGCCTGGTATTTGTTTAAACGGGCTCAGAAGTAATCGCTCCGCACATCTGCACTTACCTTCTTATTTTTACTCCCCGGCATACGGCATGACTACATGGTTGATCAGTGGATTTTGAAAATTATACTATTTCCTTTGGCTCTTCTTTATGGGCTTGGCGTGGCTATTCGAAACGGCTTATATAAAATAGGGTTGTTGAAGGGTGTTTCTTTCAATATTCCTGTCATCAGCGTAGGTAATCTCTCTGTAGGTGGCACAGGCAAAACTCCGCATACAGAATATCTGATCCGTTTGTTACGAGATCATCTCCGGATAGCTGTCCTGAGTCGGGGATATCGTCGTAAATCGAGCGGATATCTTGAAGTCAACCCATATCATGATGCTGTTCTTGTCGGAGACGAACCTCTGCAGTACAAACGAAAATACCCGGATGTACAGGTTGTGGTCGCCGAAAGCAGAAGCCTTGCCATTCCTCTTTTACTGAGATCTTATCCTGATACACAGGTTGTTATCCTCGATGATGGTTTCCAGCATCGTGAAGTTCTGCCCGGTCTGAATCTCCTTCTCACAGAACACAATCGACTCTTTACCCGTGATTGGTTGCTTCCTGTCGGACGCTTACGTGAATGGCGTGATGCCGCCGGACGTGCAGATATGATCATCGTGACAAAGTGCCCCATGAGCATGACGCCCGAAGAAATGCAATCTATGCGCAAAGAAGTAAAACAAAACGAAAAGCAGGATGTATTCTTCAGCAGGTATATATATGGAAATCCATACCGGATGTATGGATCTCCGGAACGACTTGAATTAAATGCCAATATTAATGTGCTTCTTGTTGTTGCCATCGCAGGCACAGAGTATTTGCTTGACTATGTAGATACGCAATGCGGAGAAGTAAAGATGCTGGAGTATCGTGATCATCATGCCTTTTCAAATTTCGATATTGGAAATATTGAATTGTACTTTAAGAATATGACAGATGGTCATCAAAATATAATACTGACTACTGAAAAAGATGCCGTACGCCTTGACGTTCATCGTGAATTACTTCAACAGCTTTCCTTGCCAATCTTTATATTGCCAGTGGCTGTTCAGTTTGAAGACTCCGGTGCATTTGATGAAGCGGTTAAAGAATGGCTGCTTAATTTTAAGCAGTGAAGAATGATTATATGATTTCTCGTCTGTGTCGCTATTGCTTTAGTCTCCTTGTGTTCCTCTCGGGCACCATCTCTGCTCAAAACATATTGTCAGATATGGATCATGATGCACGTCAGGAATATGATAGAATGATCATACTGAGTGGCGGCGGAGATTTTATGCTTCATTCTTCTATATTTCCTTTTTTGCGTGGTGATCTTGTCCTGCTTGCAGATTCCTTCCTTCCATACGCTAACCATTCAAAAGATCGTCACCAGGTACAGATAATTTGGGATCAGAACAATGAGTTTACGATTTCTGATCCTCTCGCGACGCTGAATGTTCCGGACACAACCAATTCATATTATTATCAGAGGGATGATAAATCTGTCTCCCGTTTTTTTGGATTACCTGATGGTACTGCTGTGTCTCGATATCGCCTAAGCAGACATCCGTTTTGGAAAACATTCTACAAGACCCCTGCACATTTTTATGAAGTTGATGTTAAGGATTTTTATTTGCGCGTTGATCCGCTTATCCGTTTTGGTATTGGGCGCGATACAAAAGAAGACGCCATTACGTTTGTCAATCAACGTGGTGTAAGTATACGCGGAGGTATAGGTCAAAATGTTTTTTTTCATACGAGCCTTTATGATAGCCAGGCTCGCTTTGCTGATTACATAGATCAGTATACAGACTCCTCTGGGGTGGTTCCGGGAGTGGGCTTGTATAAAAATTATCAAAGTGCTTTCTTAAAAATAACGAATGGCCGCGACTATCTTTTGGCTACAGCGTATGTCGGCGTTAATCTTGGCAAATATATCGGGATTCAGCTTGGACACGGTCAACAGTTTATAGGGGACGGTATTCGTTCGTTGTTTTTATCAGATTTTTCGGCTCCTTATTTTTCGCTCAAAATCAATACCCGTATTTGGAAATTCCATTATCAAAACATCTTCGCCGAACTCGCTGCAGATGATTTTCACAACGTATCCGGTATAGACGAACCTGTTCCAAAAAAATATCTGGCTGCTCATTATCTAAGCTTTAAGCCCGGGAGAAATTTTTCACTCGGCCTGTTTGAAGCCGTAATATTTGATCGCCCCGGTCATCAGTTTGAATTACAATATCTCAATCCTATTATTCTCTATAGGACGGTGGAGGGATCTATTGGTTCGCCGGATAATGTTGTTCTTGGTTTTAGTGCCAGGGCAAATATTAAGAAGACAGTTTCGGTGTATGGTCAATTCATACTTGATGACATCCAGATTGGCCAGATCCTGGACGGACATTTAGATTGGTGGGGAAATAAGTTTGGCCATCAGCTTGGCATGAAATATATCAATGCTTTTGGCATCTCCTCCTTCGATACACAGGTGGAATGGAATCAGGTGCGTCCATATACATATTCACATTACAACAAAAATGCAAACTACTCTAATTACAAACAGGCTCTTGCGCATCCATTGGGAGCTAATTTCAATGAATGGATCGGTTCTGTACGTTATCGGATTTCTGCTAAACTCAAAGTAGAAAGTAGCCTTTACTTAATTGAAAAAGGAGAAGACGTCGATAGTATTTCTTACGGAGGCGATATCAATATTGCCAATATAAACCGCCCGGGAGATTACGGTCACTTTGTGGGTGAAGGCGTCAGCACAAATATTGTTTTTTGGACCTCCTCTCTTCAATATGAACTTTCGCCCGGCCTCTTTGTCGATATCCAATATTTATTACGAAAGAAAACAAGTGACTTGCCTGCCCGAAATCTGACGACAAATCTTTTTCAACTTGGCGTAAGATTGAATATGGCAAAACGTGAAGATGTATTTTAAGAAAATAAAATCCTTTTGTTTTTATATTCAATGTGCGGTGTATCGATTAAACTGAACTCAAGATGCGGAATTGGTTTTTAATTTTTATTGCGTTGGTCCTTGCATTTCTCGTGGTGTATCGGTCCTGGTCATTACCCATCACTCATGATGAAGCCAGTACGTGGTTCAACTACAGGCACCTGAATGTGTGGTCCTGCCTGTCAAATGCTGCATGCTGGGGCACCGCAAATAATCATTGGCTAAATACACTGTTGCTACAATGGTCGGCTAATGTGTTTGGTGATATGCCCTGGGCATTAAGACTTCCAAATGTGTTGGCTGGATTAGGCTATATGGTTTGCGCACTATTCATTTCTACCCGATATACGGATTCAAAAAGCTTGCAGTGTGCAGGATTCCTGCTTTTGTGCGGACACACCTATCTTCTTGATTTTTTTTCTTTAGCCCGCGGGTATGGTCTCATGGCTTCCGGTGTGATCTGGGGTATCTACTGTATGCTTCGCTACGTGGAAAAATATGAGTTGAGATGGCTTGTTCTCTCTTCCTCTGCTTTAACACTTGGAATTCTTGGCAATTTTACCGGACTTCTTCCGTGGGTAGCTATTGGAATGGGCTGGTCGATAAGGGTTGTCATGATGAGGAAATACAATTTATTGTTTCGCCATGGATTGGTATGGTTGTTAAATGCAATTCTTCTTTTCGTGCTTTTAAACTACCCGATACGCCTTCTTTCAAAGTCAGGTGAATTTGGCTGGGGCTCAAAGAATGTTTGGCAGATGGCCTCAGATTTAGTCATCAACCTTTTGTATGGAGAACGAATATTTGGTGAAAATTCATCCCTGTTTATCTTGATTGGTTTCAGTGCCCTGAGCTTAGCGATTTTTTATTTTGCTCTACAGAAGAAAAATTTGTCATCGCGTGATTCCGTTATCCTCTTGGCCTTGTTTGTTGTGCTTAATTTATTTGTTATTATGCTCAATCAATACGTCACAGGTTCTTTGGCTCCGATTGGTCGCAAGACAATTTATCTTATTCCCTTCATCTTTGGTTTTTTTGTACTCGGGCTTCAGTTTATACACAATAGGAAAGCGGGGTTCTTTACGGGCCTGATTATTTCGGTCATTCTTTTGTATCGCATTCCTGTAACAGCGCATACTACCTATTGCAGGGAGTGGTATACGGATTCTGATTACCATGCATTATTTGAATCTATTTTACCTCGTGGCTCAGCATCGGATAGCATTCATCTTTCCTCATCATGGATTTTTAATCCTTCTCTTAGATTCTACCGGCAAACCATTCCACTCCCAATAGCCGGCCTCCCCTATCAACGTCCACTTGTGATCGATGCTTCAATGGACTATTATTATGTTGAGTCCTCTGATACATTGGACATGAAGGCGAATGGATTTGTCCTGGACAAGAGAATCGGTTTCTTTTTCCTGTTCAGGAATAAACAGTATATAAAATAATTTTTACCTTCCTTGTCTTTCGATTTGCGAGCAAAAGCTACCTTGGTTTTATTGATATCGTTTTTCCGCAGTTCGCCATTTCTCTTTCCGGTTTCACATGTCCTTGACTTTTAGGTATATCTTCGTTCGTAATGAAAGCCAAGAAGTCATTTGGTCAGCATTTTCTTATCCAGGAATCTATTGCAGAAAAACTTGCCTCCTCCGTCGTTTCAGATGGGTGTAGTGCTATCGTAGAAGTGGGGCCTGGCAAAGGAATTCTTACGAAGTATCTTCTCCGGCAATCTCTTCCTGTTTTTGCTGTTGAACTTGACAGAGACATGATCCCGCTACTCAAGAAGGAGTTTTCCGGTACATCGCTTCATATTGTAGAGGCCGATATATTACGTGTGCGTTTTGATCAGCTTCTTGGTGCGGATACTGATTTTGTACTGGTCGGAAATTTTCCATACAATATCTCAAGCCAGATTATTTTTCTTGGCATTCAACACAGGCATCATGTCCCCTTTATGGCCGGTATGTTTCAGCGCGAAATGGCAGAACGCATTTGTTCTCCCCCCGGAAGTAAATCCTTCGGTGTTATATCGGTGCTTACACAGGCTTTCTATCGTCCGGTTCTTTTGTTTCATGTTAAACCCGGTTCGTTTTCGCCACCACCAAAGGTGCAGAGTTCTGTCATCTCACTCACCCGGTATCGAAGTGATGTGGATGATCTCTCTTTCCAGGTCTTGCGGCAAGTCGTTAAAGTCGCGTTTAGTCAACGACGAAAAAAGCTTCGCAACACACTTGGGCCTATAATAAATGAAGACATACTTAAAGAGCATGGTGTTTCCGATATGAGACCGGAACAATTAAGTGTGGAACAATTTATCGCATTGGCGAGGGTACTTGCTTCTTCTCATCCCACATAATCTTCTTTTACAACCAGTGCGAAAAAATCATCTTCCAATTCAACATAACCCTGGTCATAACAGAAATAATAAATTTTGCCGGCGCGTGTTCGATATACATTAGTGAAATAATCGAAATTCATTCCGGCATCAATCAGTCTTTCTTTGTGCGCTTTCGTTTTGCCCTTCGTGTTGAGGGTAGAGAGAATGTTTCGATTTTTTCGGATGATGTAATTAACACGTCGCATAAAATTGCTAATGTCCACATCGCGATTGTTGAAGTGCTGGGTCCTGCAATAATCTGAACAATATTGTTTATCACGCCGGCCATGAATTTGTTCATTGCATTCTTTGCAATACTTTTTTTCTGTTGTCATTGTTGTGAAGTTTGTTTTCAACGGGTATAAGTCACAACGCAATTCAACATCTTTCCCTTACCAGATTTTTATCCGGTCTTCCTGTTTTCTATACCATTGGCTTTGTGGGTGAATGTTGAATGCATCATAAAAGGTGTTTATGTTAGACGGAGCCGCAACAGCTCTGTATAATCCCGGTGGATGCGGATCAGTTTTTATTTGGTGCCGCAAGGCTTCGGGTCGTGTCTTTGTACGCCATACAGTAGCCCAGGACATAAAAAATCTTTGCTCTGCCGTGAAACCATCTATCTTTTCCGGTTTGCCGTGTCTCAAAAAATATAATTGCAATGCATCATAAGCTACGCTCAATCCGCCGAGATCTGCAATATTTTCGCCCAGCGTAAATGTGCCGTTAAGTGCCATATCATCAAAGGGGAAATATCCGTCAAACTGCTTAATAAGGCGGAGCGTTAACTCCTGAAATTGCTCGCGGTCTTCTGAAGTCCACCATTCATTCAGATTTCCTTCTTTATCAAAACGGCTTCCCTGGTCATCAAATCCATGTGTTATCTCATGGCCGATCACAGCACCGATACCTCCATAATTTACAGCAGCATCCGCCTGCCAATCAAAGAATGGCGGCTGTAAAATGGCTGCAGGAAATACAATTTCATTAAACATCGGATTATAATACGCATTGACAACCTGTGGAGCCATAAACCATTCATCCCGATCCACCATCTGTTGTATTCGTGCAGTGTCTTTTTTAAAATTCCACTCAACGATCGCAAGTAAATTTTCGAGATAATGACCGCCTTGTGTTGTTGGTTTTATATCAAGATGTTCATACTCCTTCCATTTGTCCGGATAACCTATTTTCACCTTCAATGCCTCCAGTTTTTCGGTAGCATATTTTTTTGTCCGCCCGCTCATCCACTCCAGTTGTTGAATTCTGGTTTTGAAGGCCGAGACTATATCTCCGACCATTTCAAGAGCGGTTGATTTTGCTTCTGATGGAAAATATTTTGAGACAAATAATTGTCCCAAAGCATCTCCCAGATTTTGATTCACAATTTTCACCACACGCTCTTTCCGTGGCTTCATTTGTTCTACACCTTCCAACATTTTATGGTATAAATCAAAGTGTGTGTTTTCAAGTGCCGCGTGGGCAAAGGGTGCGGCATGATGCATAACAAGAAAAGTCAGGTACCGCTCAACGGTAGAAGATGAAATTGTTTTCAGATAATAGGTAAGAAAACGAAAGTATTCAGGCTCCGTCACTATGATTCTTTCCGGTGGAGAAATATGCATTGCCTGGAAAAAGTTATTCCAGTCAAGCACAGGACATAGACCTTTAAGCTCGTCTAAGTTGTGCGGATTATATAGTTTATCCATTTGCCTGCGATCTTCCTTAGATAACATGTGTCCTGCAAGATCTTTTTCAAGGTCAAGTATTTCTCTGGAGATGTTCTCGGCATGCGCCAATGGATAATCCAGTTCCTCGTGAAACAAACGGGTGATGTATTTCAAATAATGATGACGAATATTTTCTGCCCGCTCATCATCATCAAGATAGAAATCTCTTTCGGGTAAACCCTGGGAGCCCGGCTCAAGATAAGCTGCATAAATATGGCTGTCACCGAGATCGGGGTGAACACTAAAATGAACTAATCCCCCAAGGCCTTTGGATACAAGTAGTCCCAACAAAGAACCATAATTTGATTTTTCAATCCTGAGGCGGATGTCCTGAAATATGTCTTTCAGCACATGTAGCTTTTCCTTTTCAATCTGTTTCGTATCGATTCCTGATTGAAAAAGCATAGCAGCTTTGTTTGTTCCACTTCCGATATCGTCCGAAGAAGAAACAAGAAGAGCTATATTCTTTTCATCTGTTTTTTTCGCCAGTTCATGAAAGCTTCCCCATGTGCTTCTGTCAGAAGGGATATCTGTCTTTTTCATCCAGCCCCCATTTACAAATTGATAAAAATCCTCTTCTGGGCTAATATCATTGTCAAGGTAGTCCGTGTTAATGCCTCTGGCCATATTGGGTTTGTGGGTTAATACGTATTGGTTAATGGGTCTTTGTTTTCAAGCGCTCTCATCATCGCCGGGTATAAGGTCAATGGGTCTGAATCTCCGCTAAATCATCCTGGTGTAAAGAAATTCTTTACTAAAAATAAAGAAGTTTCACATTGAATCCAAAACATTCTTAATTTCAGCCGGCTTATTAATTATTCTCGCCCAAAAAAGTATATTAATAGCCTCTCTAATCTATAAAATCAATCTATTTATTGGGCACGTGCTGACTCTTACTCCGGGATATTGCCGGTTTAAAATATGGGGTTTATGTGGGTGGTTGCCCTTGCAACCATAGACAGGGAGGTTTGCCTCCCTGCGCTATTTGTAGTACTACCTTTCGAAAAATAATATTTAAGCCCTACTCCCCAATGTCAATAATGAGCGGTCCCATTTGTTCCAATCGCAGTGTGTCACCCAGATCAATGTCCTTGCCTGTAATAACCTCCTTACCCTTTGTTGATTCTCCTAGCATTCTGCGAAAACGATCCAGTTGAAGTAAAACCGGTTTTTCGTTTTTATTTAAAATGACCATGACTTTTTCGTTCTTATCATACCTAAAAAAAACATACACTCCACTTTCCGGAACATAATGTGTTAAGCTACCTTTTTGAATTGCTGTTGCCCCTTTTCTCCAGGCCAATATCCGATGTATGAATTCCTTCAGGTCTGTCTGCTGATGGGTTAGACCCTCACCAGTAAATCCATTTACTTTGTCGCCTTTCCAGCCACCTGGAAAATCAGACCTGATAAGTCCGTCATCCCTTTCTTCGGGGCTGCGCATGAGTATCTCGTCTCCATAGAAGAACTCTGGTATACCTCTTGTGGTCAATGTAAATACATAAGCCATTTTAAGCTTTAATATGTCTTCTTTTAGCTGTGCATACATCCTGCTCATATCATGATTGTCAGGAAATACAACCAGATTTTGTGGGTCCGGATATTGAAAATCCTGCGCCAACATTTCATACAAAATAGCCCATCCTGAATCGCCTTCATCTGGAGACATTAACGCATTTCTTAAAGCGTTTTGCAATGGAAAATCAAAAAGTGATGGCAGGTATGATTTGTATCCGTTTGTATTTGATTTTCCTCGCTGCCAGTGAGAAACAATGGCGGGATTGAGGTGCCATACCTCGCCGGTAATCGTAAAATCCGGATATTCATTCATCACTCTTTCTGACCATTGGCTCATGTAGTTTTCGTCTGGATAAACGTAGGTGTCCATCCTTATGCCGGACAAACCAGCGTATTCGATCCACCAGATTGAGTTTTGAATAAGGTATTTTCCTAAAAAGGGATTTAACGGATTAAGATCCGGCATGTGGGGTTCAAACCATCCCTTTGTAAACACATCATGATCTTCCTGTGCCGCGTAAGGATCCATCTGGATTGTTTTTCGATGACTGGTTTGAACATAGGGTTTATCATAATAGTTAATCCAGTCCTTTGTTGGTGGATTCTTCATCCACCAATGTTCAAGTCCGCAGTGATTGATGATCATATCCATGATCACCTTGATTCCTTTGTGTGATGCCTCCTGACAAAAAGATTTATACGATTCATTCGTGCCCATCCTTGGATCCACTTTATAAAAATCAGTGATCGCATAACCGTGATATGAATAACGTGGCATGTTGTTTTCAAGCAAGGGGTTTGGCCAGATCGCCGTGAAACCCAAATCAGCAATGTAGTCAAGGTGCTGCCTCATACCTTCTATGTCCCCTCCATGCCTGCCGTTTTTATTCCCCCTGTTTGATTTCTCTGATAGCCCTTCCGCATCATTGTTTGTTGGATCACCATCGGCAAATCGATCGGGTGTGATAAGGTAAATAACGTCACTGCTTTTAAATCCCTGTCTTTCTGCTGAGCCCACCTCTCGGAGGAGAAGTGGATATTCAATCTTCACAACCTGTTTCCTTTCATCAAAAAAAAGAATAGGTACTATTCCGGCTTTGGTATTCTTCTTTATCGTCAGATCTAAGAAAATGTAATCTTTATTTTCGGGACAGGTGGACTTCAGAAGGGTGACGCCCTTGTAGTTTATTTCAGGTCTAAGTTTGCTGATGTTTTTTCCATAGACCATGATTTGAAGGTTCGGGTCTTTCATTCCTATCCACCAATTTGGTGGTTCTACTCTATCGACTGTTTGTCCATACAAAAAATGGTACCCTAGAAACAGAGCGATGAAATATATAAACCTGGTTTTCATAATTGAAGATTATTGTTTACCCATCCCGTCTTTAAGTGTTACCTGGAGGATCGTACTGTCTGCAGCAATATAAAGATGTGTATAGGTGTCATCAAATGCACAGTTGGCTGTTGCCTGGGGAATATGGATTCTGGCTACAACCTCGTCTTCGGGCGAAAAAATCCAAAGTCCGCCTGGCCCTGTAGCAAAAACATATCCTGTAGGATGAACCTTGAGTCCATCAGGTAATCCATTTACTTTACCGACAAGATCTGTAGCATCATATAGAACCTTACCGCTGACTGCGTTTCCGTTGGTGCCCATTGTATATTTCATCCAGATTGCTCGTTTGGGATCTGAATCTGATACATACATCACTTCGTTTGCTGGTGAGAATCCAATGCCGTTTGGTCTTAACAGGGAGTCAATCACCATAATGATAGCGCCGGTATGGCCTATTCTATAGACGCCATAGAAACCCAGTTCTTTCTCAGGATCCTGATCCTGTCCGGGTAGACCGTACGGCGGGTCTGTGAAATAAAGCATGCCGTCATGATAGATCGCGTCATTTGGACTGTTAAGTCTTTTATTTCTCCAGTTGTCAACCAACGATATGAACTTGGGCTCCGGATTTGACAAAGGGGCATTCATTAAAGAAATCCGGCGATCACCATGCTGACAGATTACCAATTGATTTTTATCATTAATCAATAAGCCATTTGATCCTTCGCGCTTTTTTTCTTTCGGACCGGTATATCCTGAGGGTTCCAGCCAGGTGGTCAATCCGTCTTTCGCTGACCATCTGTAGATTTTATTTTCTGGTACATCTGAGAAAAGCAGAGCTTGTTGATCCTTTAACCATAATGTTCCTTCAGCCCAATTAAATCCTCGTGCAATTGTGATTATCCTTGAATTTTCTGTGAGAAATCGTTTCGCCTGCTTATCAAGTATTTCGATTCGTATCCTATCAATCTTGTCATTGTCGGTAGACAGTTTAGCCTGGTTTATTTGTTTACATGCAGCCAGAGAGATGATGAAGGGTAGAATAATTTGCAAGAAATTCATTTGGGTCCGGTTTCTGGTTTTCATAATCCACAAAATAAATCGTTTGGATAAGGTTATTTGTTTTTTCTGAGCGAAAGAGGACATATTGAGTGTAATACCATGCTAAAAAATTACACAAAGTGCTGATTATCAATATTATACAGTCGTAATAACAAGTTTTCTGTCATTCGTTTCTATATGTCCTGGTTTAACATAGATTTAACCGAACGTAGACTTTTTTATTTTTTGAAATATTTTGAGCTGGTGTTTTCCATCGCCAGAAATAGGCAGATAGGAGAAAATACGGTTTTTATAACCAACCTCTACTGGTCTTGTTATAAATGGAATTAATGAAGAATGTCTTTTGAGTCTGAATCAAAACTCTTGTCCTCTGTTTGGTCAATGTTGATTAAAAATACTTAATGGGGTATTAGTCTGCTATTAACTGTCAACTAAAGAGTGGTTTGTAATTGCGCAATTGATTATTAGGTCCTATTTTTTTGTAGCGATTCAAACGAATGTTCCACGTGAAACAAATCTCTATTTGGAACCCCGAATCAGATTTCTTTAACCTCAACAAGAAACTCATAAAGTAGCTTGTTAAATTCATCCGGGTGCTCCATCATAGGTGCATGCCCACATTTATCAAGTAGGAATAACCTGGAATCAGGGAGAAGCTCGTGGAATTTTTCACCCACAAAAGCTGGTGTAATAGTATCGTCCTTGCCCCACACAAGAAGTACGGGACGTATAATACTATGCAGTCTGTCTCCGATATTATGACGAATAGCTGATTTAGCGATTGCAATAACTCTTATCGCTTTATTCCTGTCATTGACTATGTCGTAAACTTCATCAACCAATTCCTTAGTTGCTACTGCAGGATCATAGAAAGTGGTTTCTGTCTTTTTCTGCACAAAATCATAATTACCCCGCTTAGGAAAAGTACTACCCAGGGCTGCTTCAAATAATCCTGAACTACCGGTCAAAGTCATCGATCTGAGAATATCCGGGCGATCAAGGGCAAAAAGGATCGCAACATGCCCACCAAGACTATTACCTACAAGATTTACAGATGTATAATTTTTGAAACGAACAAATTGGTTAACATGGTCAACAAGACCTGTCACAGAAAGCTTTCTAAGGGGTAATTCAAATATAGGAAGAAGAGGAACAACCACATTTGCCCGTCCATTAAAATGATCTATAATCGACTTAAAGTTGCTTAGCGCTCCAAAAAGACCATGCAGAAGTAATAGAGTCGTATTATTTCCGGGATCGGTTTCAATATATTTATAACCGCTCTCCTCCTTTGTAAATAATTCCATTTGGATAATTAAAGGTGCTGTTATGTAATCGCTTACAATTTATGTAATTATTTAATGTTTTCAGGTTTTAATACAAGATGCAGGTAAAAGAGCGCAGTTATGAATAGAATTCCTAAACCCTGATGAAGCGATCCGTATACTACCGGAATATATCCTATACTATTAATCAAAGTCAAAATACCTAAACTAATCTGAACAACAATAATGCCAAGCAAAATGAACGATATCCAACGCCAGCTATGATCATTAGACAAGTACCACTTCACAGCAAAAACACTTGTCACTATAAAAAGAACGTAAGCCAGATTCCTATGAACAAACTGAACCAATGCAGGCATAAAGCCGGATTGATCATAAAGTAAAAAATTGTTACTATTCCAATGATTAGTATCTAATATCAAAGATGGAATCCACTGTCCACTTATCAACGGCCACGTAGGAAAGCTTAAAGCAGCTTTCATTCCTGACATCAAGCCACCAAAAATAACCTGAATACCGGCGATAAAAAGAAGTGCTATCACAGCTTTATGCCATTTCCTGTTCAAATTCTTCTTTTGATAAGATCTGTGATTTAACCAGGTATAAAACAAAGTCTCAAATAATAAAATACCCAGGCTCAGATGAATAGTGAGCTTATAAGCATTTACCCAAGGTCTTTCAATTAATCCGGATGCCACCATAATCCAACCAAAAATAGCCGCAAGCGCAGCTAACACTATAACCCAAAATAAATTTTTGAGCACTGTCCGAGAAAGTGATCTTCTTATTAGAAAGAAAACAAAAGGAATGATAAAAACAAAACCCATCGATCTGGCCCATAAACGATGAAAAAACTCCCAGAAAAAAATGTATTTAAATTCACTAAGGAGCATACCTGCATTGATATGTTGATATTGAGGGGTAGTTTTGTAAAGATTAAACGCTTCCTCCCATTGGCCAGGATTTAATGGAGGTATACTACCCATCACAATATCCCACCGCGTAATACTTAACCCGGAGCCTGTAAGACGTGTGATCCCGCCAAGAAGAATCTGAACAAAAACCATCAACATTCCTGCAAAAAGCCAGTATGTAATTAATTTTTGGTCTCTGATATTTTTTGGTTTCATTCAGGACCAAAGATAGCCTAAGAAGCCATTTCAGTTCTCCGTTGTGATATTGATGATATAATCCTTTAAATACTTTCTCTTATCATCATCATCAAGGGTGTTAGGATGTGGAAAGGATTATTACATCTCGTTTTGATATTAATAAGTCTTTTTTTATCCACCCAAATTCACACCTTTATTAACATGTTAATTATTTGATATTCAATTAATTACATCATATATTCTACATAGCCTCCATTTTGTTAATAACTAAAAATGTTTAATACTATTTTTTTAAATATGTTAACACAACGCGTTTTTAGTTCTCCTCTCTCTTGGTAAGTTCTGTAGATAAAACCATATTGAACAACCAAACTTATTTGTACACAATTTGTCGACACCCAAAACACACATGCTGTTTAAATCTTTAATTTATCGGTATTGATATACTAGGTTTTACACTTGCTAATTAGCTTTAATGTTTATAACTAACTGCCATCAATAAAGACTAAACCAAAATGCGAGCTGTAGTCCAACGTGTAAGTAATGCAAGCGTGCTATCCGATGGTGTATTAACCGGAGACATTAATAAAGGCTTACTTATACTTTTAGGGATTGAGCATGATGATCACAGTGAAGATGCGGAATGGCTAAGCGAAAAAATAAGACAAATGCGTATTTTTTCAGACAGCGAAGGCAAGATGAATCTCTCAGTTGAAGATGTTGGAGGGGAATTAATGGTAATAAGTCAATTTACATTACACGCCAGTACAAAAAAAGGAAACAGACCTTCATTTATAAAAGCAGCCCGTCCTGAACAGGCAAACGAACTCTATAATTTTTTCAAAGAATGTCTTATACAAAAAACAGGAAAAGAAATAGCCTGTGGTGTATTTGGGACAGACATGAAAATAAGCTTAGTAAATGACGGCCCGGTAACCATAATTATAGATAGCAGAAACAAAGAATAGCCAACGAAAAACCAGGTATTACATAAGATATGACAGGAAGAAAGTAAAATATATGTTATGACTAATCATTAACCATTAAGAATGCAATCAGATGACAATAAATGAAGCACAGCAAGAAATAGATGTATGGATAAAGAAATATGGCGGCGGTTATTTCAGTGAGCTAACCAATCTCGGTATGCTGTCAGAAGAAGTAGGCGAAATGGCCCATTGGATAATCAGAAAATACGGAGATCAAAGTCTGAAGCCCTCGGAGAAAGAAGTAAATATAGATGAGGCCATCGTTGATGAAATGACAGATACACTTTGGGTGTTACTGTGTATGGCCAACCAAATGGGTATAGATCTTGAAAAAGGGCTTCTCAACAATTTCAATAAAAAAACTTTGCGGGATGCAGAGAGACATAAAAAACGCTGAATCAAATCTAAATATTCGTATCTGAAAATTTCAGCCGGTCCGCACGCATTGCATTTCTACACACCCAAATTGAAAGGGAAAGACAACCCGCAAATACAAGGATAGCTCCGCCCATCAGTAATTCCGTATACTTCTGCAATATGAAAAAATCATAGATACCATGCAGCACAGTTGGTATACCGATTGAAAACCATAAAAACTTCTTTTTCTCAAACTTATACCTTGAGAATAAAAACCCCATAATGATGGCAAAAAGAAAATGAACAGGTACGGCTGTAAAACCACGTATCAGAATATTCATAAATTCTCCACCATTACTGATGTAAAGGAATCCTTCGACGAGGTTAAAACCGGCCGCAATTCCACAAGCATAAAGAATGCCATCAGAATACCGATCGAATGATCTCCAATGAATAATGACAAAAGCCAACCACAACCATTTTGTAGTTTCTTCAATAAGCCCAACACCGATGAAGCTTTCAAGAATAATTAACGACCTGTGGCTGGCAATGACATCCCCAAGCAAAACATTCCAAAAATATTCACCCATCAGCGCGATAACCGCTGAGATCATACCCAATAAAACACAGAATAGAAGCCTGCCGGGTTTTTCATTTGTGGCGGATCTGACCAACCATAAGATCAGCAAAGAATAAATGAAAACCGATATAAAAGAAACGACATAAATCATGAGGCAAACTCATCGAAAAACTCCACCAGATCACTGATTACTTGTCGTGTGTTCTCATACATACTCATATGGCCGATTGATTCATAGAGGTGCATACTTGTGCGTTCTGCAAGAATGGATTGCTTTAGAGCCAGATCAGAAGGAACAGCCTTGTCCGCACCTCCCATTAAAAGTAAAACAGGCATTTCGGCTGCGCGTAAGGTTTCACTATGATCCTTACGATCACGCATAGCAAGTGTTCCATAATACCAGGCGTCAGCATCATACATAAGTCCACGCCGAATCAACATCTTAATGAGAGCTTCAGATTTATCGATATCCGCAAACAGGCCACGATAAAACTTATTAATAAAACCCACAATACCGTTAGATTTAATATCATTCATAGTTAGGGTACGCGCCTCCTTTTTCTCCGGAGAATCTGCGTAAACATGACTGTTTACAAGCACAAGGCTTGAAAGACGTGAAGGTTGGAGAGATAACATTTCTAAACAAACATAACCCCCCATACTATGTCCAACAAGATTTACCCGTCCAATTCCAATTTCATCCAGGTATTTCCAAAATTTTTTAGCTAACTCTGCTATCGTATAGTCTTCAGTCACAGGATCCATTCCAAATCCCGGCAAGGAAAGATAAATGACATTATGGCTCTCAAAAGCAAGCTCCAGGGGATACCATGTGCGATAATCGAATCCATATCCATGTACTAGTATCGTATTCCTTGATGGTACGTTCATAATAGAAGATATTAAGTAGGTGAAATTAGATCAATTATTTTAGGATATTGGCTTCGGCGATTTTTTAAAAGAACCCGAAAAGAACAACCATAGGCGCCTATGTATTCAACCAAAGCAAATATTACTACTATCTTTCGCCCTTATAAAGCAACATAAAGATGTCGATGACCATAGGCGTGCTCAAAGAATCAGCCGATAAACGCGTAGCAATAACACCGGACAATATTAAGCGGTCCAAACTCAAAGATGTGAGTTGGTGGATTGAATCAGGCGCGGGTAACGATGCCGGATTTGAAGACAAGCATTATGCCGGACTGGCAACTATAAAAGATAAAGGAGCGATCCTTGCGGGTGCAGATATACTTGTTACTATTTTTTCTCCGGCTGATGAAGATCTTGCCGGGATCAAAGAAGGAACATTGTTGATATCACAATTCAGGTCCTATCAGGACCCGGGCATCATCGAAAAACTCTCAAAATATCCTATTCGTGTGATCAGCATGGATATGATTCCACGTACTACCCTTGCTCAATCAATGGATGTGCTTTCATCAATGGCATCGATAGCAGGATACAGAGCTGTATTGATGGCAGCCCAAAAACTTCCTCGTTATTTCCCGATGATGATCACTTCTGCCGGGAGCATTCGTCCTGCAAAAGCACTCATTATTGGCGCCGGTGTAGCCGGATTACAAGCGATAGCCACAGCAAGAAAATTAGGCGCTGTCGTGGAAGCATTTGATGTACGGCAAGCCGCCAAAGAAGAAGTACAAAGCCTTGGCGCAAAATTTGTAGAAGTTCCGGGAGCTGCTGATGATAAAGGCGCCGGCGGTTATGCGGTCCAGCAAACAGAAGAGTTTTTGACCAGGCAACGGGCGGAAGTACAAGCCCGTGCAGCAAAATCAGATGTCATTATCTGCACCGCACAAGTAAGAGGGCGCAAAGCACCTGTTCTCATTGAAGCGGATACCATTCCACTGATGAGACACGGCTCTGTGATCATTGATCTTGCGGCGTCGACAGGAGGCAATTGTGCTTTGACGCAAAATGATAAAACGATTGTCATAAGCGGCATTACAATTATCGGCAACTCTTCCCTTGAAACAGAAATGCCCGAAGACGCCAGCCAGATGTATGGCAATAATGTCCTGAACCTACTTAATCACATCATAAAAGAAGGCGTGCTCAATCTGAAGTTGGATGATGAAATCGTAAAAGGGTCATTAATTAAAACTTAGGCAGCATCAGATAACACAATATTTTACGGCATAGCAAAGTTTGGAGTAGTAAGAGCCCTGATATTCGTCATCGACACCAGTGATCAGAATCAACCTGTGTCAACAGGCGAGTTACTACTTTCGATTGTTATTTATACTTTCACGGCACTCCCCCACTACAAAAGGCAAAACAAGTAAAGGCTATTTATGTCTGGATTAGCACATAAGATTTATATTTCGATTCTTGTCGGGATTACATTTTTGACGTTTGTATTTCTCTGTTATTGGGGTTTTTCTTATTACAATACAAGTATTACAGAAAGACCATTTCATGAGAATCATGCGCTATTAAAACCCAGTGGTCCGTTTGGGCATGGACTAGGTATTGTGGGCACCATTCTTATATTAATCGGTGTGTTTGGATACATCTATCGAAAAAAAAATAAATTTCTTCCGCGGGTAGGCGCATTGAAATACTGGCTGGAGTTTCACATTTTTTTATGTTCCGTTGGTCCTATTTTAATTTTATTTCACACCGCATTTAAATTCGGGGGCATAGTTTCAATCAGTTTTTGGAGCATGGTGGCTGTCGTATTGAGCGGTGTCATCGGTCGCTTCATCTATATACAGATACCAAGGACGATACAGGGAAGAGAATTAAGTCTTACCGAGATCAAGGCTATGAAAGACAGCATGAGCCAAAATCTCAGAATTAAATATGGACTTGAAGATTCGGTCTACGAACAACTGATAGCAGCAACGCAACGCAGGAATGAAGTCAGTCAGTCGGGTTTTATAGGAATAACAACAAATGCCGGGGTAAAGAATCAAATAAACAAAATCCTTAAGCAAACACAACTTACAGGGAAAGACAAAAAGGGTGTAATGAAGTTGGTCAAAAATGAAATGACGCTTAACACAAGAATCAGCAGGCTGCAGACCATGCAGACACTCTTCAAATACTGGCACGTGGCTCATTTACCATTTGCATTGATCATGCTCGTTATAATGGTGATCCATGTGGCGATTACGATTGCTTTTGGATATAGGTGGATCTTTTGATTATGGAAGTTTTATTAGAAAAGGCAATTATTTATTCCGTCGTATTAGGCCTAATCCTGCTTACGATCTACATATATGTCAGACAATTAAAGAGAAACTCAAAAAGGGTTGATGAGAAAATAAAAAAGGCCAAAGAGGAAGGATTACACGAACCCGTATCGTTACATCCTGAGATTGATGTAAACACGTGTATTCAAAGCGGTGCCTGTATAGAAGCGTGTCCGGAAAAAGAAATTATAGGCATACGAAATGGGAAGGCCACACTCATCAATGCATCAAGGTGTATTGGCCACGGGGCGTGTTTTCATGCCTGCCCGGTTGAGGCTATTACTTTAGTGATCGGAACCGAGAAAAGAGGAGTGGATCTGCCACATGTCAAACGGGATTTTGAGACCAATGTACCAGGCATGTATATAGCAGGGGAACTTGGTGGAATGGGCCTTATCAAAAACAGCGTAGAGCAAGGTAAGCAGGCTGTAAATAATATCGTCAAAGCAATATCAAGGGCCAAAGGATCAGAATATGATCTTGTAATCGTTGGCGCGGGGCCGGCAGGAATATCCGCAACCCTTGAAGCCAAGCGTCTCGGGTTAAACTTTATTACATTGGAACAAGACACCCTGGGTGGAACAGTTTACTCTTTTCCGAGAGCCAAAATCGTAATGACCTCACCGATGGACCTGCCACTTTTTGGCAAGATTAAGCTCACCGAAACAACAAAATCAGATTTGCTTGAGCTTTGGATTAAAGTATTGAATGAGAACAACATTACAATCAAACAAAATACTAAAGTAGAATCCATTACAAAGGAAGGAGAAAACTTTAAGCTGCTGATCAACAATGGTGAAACAGTTTTAACCAAGTCAGTATTACTCGCCATCGGCCGAAGAGGAACACCAAGAAAACTAAACGTTACCGGAGAGCATCTTGAAAAGGTAGCCTACAGATTATTGGAGCCAGAAAACATACAGGATAAAAGCATTTTGGTCGTGGGGGGCGGCGATTCTGCAATAGAGGCGGCCTTGGCTCTTGCAGACCTAAACAAAGTTCTGTTGTCTTACCGGGGAGAAGCTTTTCAGCGAATCAAAGTAAAAAATGGTGAGAAAATAAATAAAGCCATTGCAGACGGAACAATCGAAGTCAGATTTAATTCTAATGTGGTAGAAATAAACGAACTCAATATCATACTTTCTTTATCGGACAAGGAAATTAAAACCATTGACAATGACCTTGTTTATATTTTCGCAGGGGGCGAATTGCCAACAGATTTTCTGAAAAAGGCGGGGATAGATATCTCCACCAAATTTGGTCATGCGGTTTTAAAACACGAAAAAAAACGCTGAATGAATCCAACCGAAATGAATCTAACGGCAGTCCTAAAACCCATATTCAGCGCCCTCCTGATCTGTTTTGCCTTTACGTTGTCAGGTCAAATATCCCCGGGAGAACTTGTCAGCCCACATGCACAATTGGAGGGAATGCTGAATTGCACAAAATGTCATGTGCTGGGCGATAAAGTATCAAATGAAAAATGTCTCGAATGTCATAAAGAAATAAAAAGTCTTGTGGATCAGGATAAGGGCTATCATGCATCATCGGAAGTAGAAGGAAAAGAATGTGTTTCCTGTCACAGCGATCACCATGGTAAAAACTTTCAGATCATTCGATTTGATACAGAAAAATTTAATCATGCTCTTACAGGATATAAACTTACAGGAGCCCACCAGAAACTGGACTGTAACGAATGCCACAATAACGATAAAATAGATTCATACGAATTAAAAAAGAAAAAATATACGTATCTGGGCCTCAAGACAGAGTGTATATCGTGTCATCAGGATGTTCACCAAAAAACATTGTCGACCGATTGTGCCTCATGTCACAATACTGATAAATTCGCCCCGGCTACTTTGTTTGAGCACAACAAAAGCGACTTTGTGCTTAAGGGCAAACACAAAGAAGTAGATTGTAAAAAATGCCACCAGATAACATTCATCAATAATGCAGTATTCCAGAAATTCGCTGACGTTCCATTTAAGAGCTGTGCTAATTGTCATGAGGATGTTCACAACAATCAATTCGGCCAGAACTGTAAGGAGTGTCATACTGAAGAAGGATTTAATGTATTTGTCGGCAAGAGTTCATTCAATCATAATCAAACCGACTTTCCATTATTAGGGAAACATGCGAAGGTAGATTGTGCTTCATGCCATCATCTCAGCGGAAATAACGCAGCAGCAAACGTCTTTCAGGATTATCGGGGAAAAGATTTTCACGACTGTATTACGTGTCACAAGGATGTACACGAGACAAAATTTGGATTGGACTGCAAAAAATGCCATACAGAGGACTCCTTTCAAAAAATTCTACATCCCGATTTGTTTGATCACGATCTCACGGGCTATGCTCTCGAAGGAAAACACGAAACGGTAGATTGCAAAAAATGTCACAAAACCAAAATGATAGATCCTGTAGCTCATGACAGATGTATGGATTGTCATGAAGATTTTCACAAGGGGCAATTCGTGCGTGACACCCACAAACCGGATTGTAAGGATTGTCACAACATAAATGGATTTGCCGGCTCATCATTCACGATTGAAAAGCACAACGAAGGACCATTTCCCCTGGAGGGTGCGCATCTTGCAACGCCATGCATTGCATGCCATATGAAAAATGAGAAGTGGACGTTCAGAGATATTGGTAAAAAATGTGTTGATTGTCATTCGGATATCCACGAGGGGTTTCTGGATGAGAAGTACTATCCTCAAAAATCCTGTAATCAATGCCATTCATCTGAAGGATGGGTGCAGGTATCGTTTGACCATCTTCTGACGGGATTTGAATTGCAAGGCAAACACCAGCAGGCATTATGTGTGGCTTGTCACAAACCAGACACCAGCACAATCGGAGGTTCAAAACGTATTCCGTTTACCGGATTGAAACCGGAATGTATTTCATGTCATGATGATATACACGAACGACAGTTTGAGGTGGCAGGGGCAACCGATTGCAAACGATGTCATAAGTTCGAAGCATGGAAGCCAAGTAATTTCGACCACAACACAGCAAGATTTGTACTGGATGGCGCACACAAAAATGTAACATGTGTTAAATGTCATAAAGCCGATGTTGTCGAAGGCAAGGCGGTCACGAAATACAAGCTTGAAAAATTTGAATGCGTGGACTGTCATAAATAACAGACAAATTAAATATGAAGGACAAGCACTTCCGATAGAGCATATCCCTTTGTCGTGAAATATCCAAAGGAACAGTAATCTCCGTCCCATAAATAAATTTGGATATTTCAAAACAAACGGTATATTTGTAATCAACTCCACAAAAGAGGCACTATCATAGCCTCGTTTTACCCTTTTATTGCATACCCAAATCATCAGGACAAAATCCTGCTGGGGAACGTGTGTTTATTGCCCATGTTAAGTGTAATGAAAAATGGAGTATCTCAAAAGGGTCATATATGTTTTAATTTCTTCTCTTGTCGTGATGGGAGCGCATGCGCAATCACCACACGGAAAGGAGTTAACCATAAGTTGTGACGCTTGCCACACGTCCACGAGTTGGTCCGTTTCCAAAGACTCTATTACGTTCAATCATGATTCGACGCAGTTTTTATTGCAAGGTCGGCACACCATCATTGATTGCAAAGAATGCCATAGCACGCTTGAGTTTTCGAAGGCCGAAACAAATTGTGTGTCTTGTCATATCGATATTCATCAGCAGACAGTAGGTCAGGAATGTTCAAGGTGCCACAATTCAAACTCCTGGCTCGTTGATAACATTGCAGAAATCCACAGACAAATTTCGTTTCCTCTATTAGGGGCACACGGTGTAGCCCAATGTGTTGAATGTCATAAATCCGAAACAAATTTGCGGTTTGAGACAATGGGAACGGAATGCATAAGTTGCCATAAAAAGGATTTCGATGCAACGATTAATCCTGATCACAAAAAGGCAGGATTCTCAACAGAATGTATTGAGTGTCACAAAATTGATGCTTTTCAATGGACAGCATCAGGGATCAATCACGACTTCTTCCCCTTAACACAAGGACATTCGATTAATGAATGTGCAACTTGTCACAAAGGAGCCGATTATTCTAAAATCTCCCCGGAATGTATAACCTGTCATGAAACGGACTTTAAAGGCACGACCAACCCCAATCATCAGCTTGCTAATTTCTCGACTTCATGTGCAGAGTGCCACACAACAACACCTGGTTGGAAGCCGGCTGAGTTCAGACAACACGATTTACAATTCCCCATATACAGTGGAGCACATAATGGACAATGGGACAAGTGTGTAGACTGCCATTCTGATCCAGGGAGCTTCACCTTATTCACATGTGTCACGTGTCATAAGAATCCCGAAACTGACAACAAGCACAGTGGCGTATCAGGATATTCATATAACAGTACAGCATGTTTGGCGTGTCACCCGGATGGAAAAGCAGATGGAGCGTTTGATCACAACAACACTAACTTTCCGCTTACGGGAGCTCATGCGACTCTGGAATGTTTAAAATGTCACGCTAACGGATTTGCAGGAACTCCGACTGAATGTGTTGCATGTCATGCTACTGATTTTCAACTTTCCACAAATCCTAACCATAATAACCTTGGATTGTCAACTGATTGTGCAACCTGTCACACCACAACACCTGGCTGGGCACCTGCAAAATTTCCAAATCATAATGATTTCTATGTCCTATCCGGCGCTCATGCCGTAGTAGCAAATCAATGTGCATCCTGTCATCAGGGGGAATATAATAACACCCCTTCCACTTGTGTAGGATGTCATCTTCAGGATTATAATCAAACAACGGATCCATCTCATACGACCTTACAGTTTTCAACGGATTGTGCAACATGTCACTCTGAAAGCGCATGGGCTCCTGCAACATTTGATCACGACGACCAATATTTTCCAATCTATAGTGGAACACATGAAGGTGTCTGGGATAAATGCGTGGATTGTCATACCAATCCATCAAACTACAGCGAATTTACATGTGTCACCTGCCACACCAATCCCGAGACAGACAACCATCATACCGGTGTATCAGGGTATACATACAATAGTGCCGTCTGCCTGGCCTGTCACCCAAATGGAGAAAACACCGGAACGTTTGATCATAATGGAACAAACTTCCCGCTTACAGGTGCGCATATTACGGTTGAATGCATTAGCTGTCATGCCAATGGGTTTGCCGGAACACCAACCGAATGTATCTCGTGTCATTCCACCGACTTTAATCAGTCAGTTAACCCAAACCACAACAGTCTTGGACTGTCAACAGAATGCACAACGTGTCACACTACTGCACCAGGCTGGAGTCCTGCAAACTTTCCGAACCACAATGATTTCTATGTCCTGACTGACGCTCATGCTAAAGTAGCAAGTGAATGTGCATCTTGCCATCAGGGAGAATACAACAATACACCTACAACATGCGTGGGTTGTCATCTTCAGGAATATAATCACACAACCGATCCTTCTCACGCGGCACTCCAATTCTCTACAGATTGTGCATCATGCCACACCGAAAGCTCCTGGCAGCCCGCAACATTTGATCATGATGCTCAACATTTTCCAATTTATAGCGGTGCTCACGCTGGTGTTTGGAATCAATGCGTCGATTGTCATACCAATCCATCCAACTACTCCGTATATACATGTGTCACATGTCATATGAATGTTGAAACGAACCAACAACACGCAAATGTCAGCGGATATATTTATGAAAATTCTGCATGTTTTGCCTGTCACCCAACAGGTGATGGACAAGGATCATTTGATCATAACAATTCTAACTTTCCGCTGACCGGCGCACATGCGACAGTTAGCTGTGCAGAGTGTCATAGTGCAGGATATCAGGGCACACCCACTGAATGTAGTGCATGTCATTTACAGAATTTTAACCAGTCGACAAATCCAGGCCATATTACATTGGGCTTGTCAACGGATTGTATAACCTGTCATACTACAGCCCCCGGCTGGAATCCGGCATTATTTGCGGACCACAATAATTTTTATCCATTGCTGGGCGCTCATGCAGCTATTGCAAATCAATGCGCAACATGTCATAACGGAAACTATACAACGACTCCAAATACATGCGTAGGTTGCCATCAGGGTGATTATAATCAAACCAATACTCCATCACATATCGCGCTTAACTTTTCAACTGATTGCGCTTCGTGTCATACACAATCAGCATGGTTACCTGCTGAATATACAGATCATGATGCCAATTATTTTCCTATCTATAGTGGTGGACATATGGGCGCCTGGGATCAATGCACAGATTGCCATACGAACCCGAATGACTACTCCGTATATACATGTGTCACATGTCATATGAATGTTGAAACAAATCAGCAACATGCAGGTGTAAGTGGGTATATTTATGAAAACTCTGCGTGTTTCGCTTGCCATCCAACCGGAGATGGACAAGGATCATTTGATCATAATAATTCCAACTTTCCACTGACCGGTGCACATACAACAGTAAGTTGTGCAGAATGTCATAGCGGTGGATACCAGGGAACACCTACCGAGTGCAGCGCATGTCATCTAACAAACTTTAACCAGTCAGCAAACCCGGGTCATATCTCACTGGGCTTATCAACGGACTGTATTACGTGTCACACTACAGCGCCCGGCTGGAACCCTGCATTATTTCCGGATCACAATAATTTTTATCCATTGCTGGGCGCTCATGCAGCTATTGCAAATCAATGTGCAACATGTCACAATGGAAACTATACAACGACTCCAAATACATGCGTAGGTTGCCATCAGGGTGATTACAATCAAACCAATAATCCATCGCATATCGCGCTTAATTTTTCAACAGATTGCGCATCGTGTCATACACAATCAGCATGGTTACCTGCTGAATATACAGATCATGATGCTAATTATTTTCCTATCTATAGCGGTGGACATATGGGCGCCTGGGATCAATGCACAGATTGCCATACGAATCCAAATAACTACGCTGTATATACATGTGTCACATGTCACATGAACCCGGAAACAAATCAGCAACACGCGGGTGTCAGCGGGTATATTTATGAAAATTCAGCTTGTTTTGCTTGTCATCCTACAGGTGATGCACAAGGGGCATTCGATCATAACAATTCCAACTTCCCTCTCACGGGCGCACATACAACAGTTAGCTGCGCAGAGTGTCATGCGGGAGGATATCAAGGCACACCTACAGAATGTAGTGCATGCCATTTGCAGAACTTTAACCAGTCAGCAAACCCGGGTCATATTTCATTGGGATTGTCAACGGACTGTATAACTTGTCATACTACAGCACCTGGTTGGAACCCGGCATTATTTCCGGATCACAATAATTTTTATCCATTGCTTGGTGCCCATGCAGCTATAGCAAATCAATGCGCAACGTGTCACAACGGGAACTACAATAACACCCCCAACACATGTGTTGGTTGTCACCTGAACAATTATAATCAAACCAATAATCCGTCACACGTTGCGCTTAATTTTTCCACGGACTGTGCTTCGTGTCATACACAATCAGCATGGATGCCTGCTGAATATACTGATCACGACAATATGTATTTTCCTATCTATAGTGGAGGACATATGGGTGCATGGAGCCAATGCACAGATTGTCATACCAATCCGAATAACTACGCGGTATATACATGTGTCAGTTGTCACATGAATCCAGAGACGAACCAACAACACGCGGGGGTCAGCGGGTATATTTATGAAAATTCAGCATGCTTTGCCTGTCATCCTACCGGTGACGCACAAGGCGCATTTGATCATAACAATTCTAACTTTCCTCTCACCGGTGCACACATAACGGTCAATTGTGTAGAATGTCATGCGGGAGGGTATCAGGGCACACCTACAGAATGTAGTGCATGTCATTTACAGAACTTTAACCAGTCGACAAATCCAAATCATACTTCTTTGGGCTTGTCTACAGATTGTATAACATGTCACACTACAGCACCGAACTGGAACCCTGCTTTATTCCCGGAACATAATAATTATTATCCACTACTCGGGGCGCACGCCGCAATAGCCAATCAATGTGCAACATGTCACAACGGAAATTATAATAACACGCCAAACACCTGTGTTGGATGTCACCTCAGCGATTATAACCAAACCAACAACCCATCACATGTGGCGCTGAATTTTTCCACAGACTGTGCTTCATGTCATACACAAAATGCATGGGTGCCCGCGGAGTATACTGATCACGACAACACATATTTCCCAATCTATAGCGGAGGACATATGGGCGCATGGAGTCAATGCACAGATTGTCATACCAATCCGAATAACTACGCCGTATATACATGTGTCACGTGTCACATGAATCCCGAGACGAATCAACAACATGCTGGTGTTAGCGGTTATATTTATGAAAATTCAGCTTGTTTTGCATGTCATCCTACAGGAAGTGCCCAAGGCGCATTTGATCATAATAATTCGAACTTTCCGCTTACCGGAGCACACACATCGGTGAGTTGCATCGAGTGTCATGCCGGAGGATACCAGGGTACACCTACGGAGTGCAGCGCATGTCATATAACAAACTATAATCAGTCGACAAATCCAAATCATACTTCTTTGGGCTTGTCTACAGATTGTATAACATGTCACACTACAGCACCGAATTGGAACCCTGCATTATTTCCTGATCACAATAATTTTTATCCACTACTTGGCGCTCATGCCGCAATAGCCAATCAGTGTGCAACATGTCACAACGGAAACTATAATAACACGCCGAACACGTGTGTAGGTTGCCATCTAAGCGATTATAATCAAACGAACAATCCGTCTCACATCGCGTTGAATTTTTCTACAAACTGTGCATCCTGTCATACACAAAATGCCTGGGTACCTGCTGAATACACCGATCATGACAATGCATATTTCCCTATTTACAGCGGAGGGCATATGGGCGCATGGAGTCAGTGCACAGATTGTCATACCAATCCGAATAACTACGGTGTATATACATGTGTCACGTGTCACATGAATCCCGAGACGAATCAACAGCATGCCGGAGTCAGTGGGTATATTTATGAAAATTCAGCTTGTTTTGCATGTCATCCTACAGGAAGTGCGCAAGGCGCGTTTGATCATAACAATTCGAACTTTCCGCTTACAGGAGCACACACATCGGTAAGTTGTATTGACTGTCACGCCGGAGGATACCAGGGCACTCCAACAACGTGTAATGCATGTCACCTGCCCGACTATAACCAGGCGACCAATCCGAATCATACTTCTTTGGGCCTGTCTACAGATTGTATAACATGTCACACTACAGCACCGAACTGGAACCCTGCATTATTTCCTGATCACAATAATTTTTATCCACTACTTGGCGCTCATGCCGCAATAGCCAATCAATGTGCAACATGTCACAACGGAAACTATAATAACACGCCCAATACCTGTGTCGGTTGTCACCTAAGCGATTACAATCAAACGAACAATCCATCCCACATCGCTTTGAATTTTTCTACAAACTGTGCATCCTGTCATACACAAAATGCCTGGGTACCTGCTGAATACACCGATCATGACAATGCATATTTCCCTATCTACAGCGGAGGGCACATGGGCGTATGGAATCAGTGCACTGATTGTCATACAAACCCGAATAATTATGCCCTATTTACATGTGTATCCTGCCATACTAACCCGGAAACAAACCAACAACATGCCGGCGTAAACGGATATATATATCAAAACGCGGCATGTTTTGCCTGTCATCCTACGGGAAGTGCACAAGGCGCATTTGATCATAATACATCTAACTTTCCGCTTACAGGAGCACACATCACCGTGAGTTGTGTACAGTGCCATGCCGGAGGATATCAAGGCACTCCTACTGAATGTAATGCATGCCACATGACCAATTACAACCAGTCATCCAATCCAAATCATATTTCATTGGGCCTTTCTACCAATTGTACAACATGCCACACTACTGCACCGGATTGGAACCCGGCATTGTTCCCCAATCACAATGCTTTTTATCCTTTGGTTGGTGCCCATGCCGCTATTGCAAATCAGTGTGCAACCTGCCACAATGGAAACTATAATAACACACCCAATACCTGTGTCGGCTGTCACTTAAGCGACTACAATCAGACCAACAACCCAAACCACCAGGCGGCTCAATTTCCAACGACCTGTGCTACATGCCACTCACAAACAGCCTGGACACCGGCTAACTGGGATCATGATAATCTATACTTCCCGATATACAGCGGGAACCACCACAATGAATGGAATCAATGCAGCGACTGCCACACGAACCCAAATAATTATGCAGTATTTACATGTATTACATGTCATCATCAGAATCAGATGAATAATGAGCACCAGGGCGTTAATGGATATCAGTATAATAGTAATGCATGCTATGCCTGCCATCCAAATGGAAGTGCGAATTAAGACCACAATCGCTAAACGTAGTTTGGCGCTCATGGCGCTTCATCCAACTAAAGGCCCCCAAGATCCCAAAGGAGCAAAAAACTAATGCTAGGCGGATGTCACGAAACCACCTATCTTTGTTGATAGCGCCCTAGTATGGCGGCTTCTAGTTTGTCTCGATATCGTACCCTAAATATTGCGAAACCAACTTTCAGGACAGACCTTGAGGATCTTGTTCTTTTAGAGGTTTAAAATTGAAATACGAAATGGTCTTTTTAAAGAGGGCTTTGTGGGGGATGCTTTTTATTCTTACCATCCTATGTGCGCAAGGACAATCACCGCATGGTAAAGAATTTAAAATAAGTTGTAATACCTGTCATACGGCAGACAACTGGAAAGTTTCCAGAGATTCTGTTTTTTTTAATCACGACACTACGGGATTCGTATTGCAGGGACAACATCGTGCCGTTGATTGCAGGCAGTGCCATACCACACTTGATTTTGTAAAGACAGAAACAAACTGTGCTTCTTGCCACATCGATATACACCAAGGGACAGTAGGTCAGGATTGTGCAAGATGCCATGATTCCAATTCATGGCTCGTCAGCAATATTGCAGAAGTTCACCGGCAAATCGCATTTCCATTATTAGGGGCACACGCTGTCGCCAGTTGTACTGAATGCCATACTTCAGAAACGAATCTGAGGTTTGCCCCAATAGGTGGCGAATGCATCGATTGTCACAAACAAAACTATGATGCAACGACAAACCCAGATCATAAAAAAGCAGAATTCTCCACAGATTGTATCATGTGTCATAAAATCGATGCTTTCGAATGGACAGCATCCGGTATTAATCATGATTTCTTTCCGCTCACGCAAGGACATGCCATCAATGAATGCGCTGTATGTCATAAGAGCTCAGATTACTCAAGCCTCTCCCCGGAGTGTATAACATGTCATGAGACAGATTATCTATCGACCACCAGCCCAAACCATCAGGCAATAAATCTATCCACATCCTGTGCTGAATGCCACACGACCCAGTTAGGTTGGAAGCCAGCGGAATTTAAACTGCACGACGCACAGTATTTTCCTATTTACAGCGGTACACATAATGGAGCGTGGGATAATTGTGTAGACTGTCACAAAGATCCAGGTAACTATACCACATTCACCTGCATTACCTGCCACCGTGATCCCGAAACAAGTAACAAACATGGCGGTGTACAGGGATATTCATATAACAGTACTGCATGTCTGGCGTGTCATCCAAATGGTCAGGCTGATGGATTGCTTAACCATGACAAGACCAACTTCCCACTGACCGGTGCGCATATATCTGTGGAGTGTCTTAGTTGCCACGCCAATGGTTTTGCAGGAACGCCGACACAGTGTGTTGCTTGTCATACCACAGATTTTAATCAATCAACCAACCCAAATCATACTAATCTTGGATTGTCTACGGATTGTGTTACTTGTCATACGACAGCGCCCAACTGGACTCCGGCGGCATTTCCAAATCACAACGACTACTATATGCTCTCAGGAGCTCATGCTACAATAGCAAATCAATGTGCAATGTGTCACCAGGGTAATTATAATAATACGCCCTCTACCTGTACAGGCTGCCATCTAAAGGATTATAATCAATCAACCAATCCAGCTCATTCTACCCTGCACTTATCCATGGATTGCGCAACCTGCCATTCCGAAATTGCATGGTCTCCATCAACGTTCAATCATGACAACGTTTACGTTTTGAATGGTGCCCACGCTACAATTGTTAATCAATGTGCATCATGTCATCAGAACGGAGTTGACAATACACCCACGACATGTATAGGCTGCCATCTTCAGGATTATAACCAAACGACGAACCCATCACATACCGGTTTACAATTTTCTACAGACTGTGCTACGTGTCACTCAGAAAATGCGTGGGCACCTGCAACATTTGATCATGATGATAAATATTTCCCCATTTATAGTGGCAAACACAAAGGAGTATGGGATCAATGTGTCGATTGTCATACTACCCCGGGTAATTTTGCGGAATACACTTGCGTTACATGCCATGCAAATCCTGAGACAGATAATAAACATAATGGCATATCGGGATATGTATATAATAGTGCAGCCTGTCTGGCTTGTCATCCGAACGGAGACGCCCTGGGAGGGTTTGACCACAATACAACCAATTTTCCACTAACAGGGGCGCACACCACCGTTAATTGTCTGCAGTGTCATGCCAATGGTTATGCAGGAACACCTACCGAATGTGTGGCGTGCCACAGTGGTGATTTTAATCAAAGTACAAACCCCAATCATGCAGCTCTAAACCTTTCCACAAATTGTGTTTCATGCCACACAACAGCCCCTGGATGGAGCCCGGCAACGTTTAATAATCACAATGATTTTTATCCCTTATTGGGTGCACATGCGCCTATTGCTTCGCAATGCATAACCTGTCACAACGGCGAGTACAATAATACACCCAATACCTGTGTGGGATGTCATCAGACAGAATACAATCAAACTAATGATCCCAACCATCAGTCTGCCCAGTTTCCAACAACCTGTGCGACGTGTCATACACAAAATGCGTGGACACCTGCAAACTGGAATCACGACAATCTCTACTTCCCGATATACAGCGGAAAGCATAAAAACAAATGGGATCAATGTATAGACTGTCACACGAATCCAAATAATTATGCAACATTCACTTGTGTAACGTGTCATAAACAGACACAAACCAACCAGGAACACAATGGAGTGAATGGCTACCAATACCTTAGTACAGCTTGTCTGACATGCCATCCGGATGGGAGGGAATAGAAGTCAACCAGAACCCCATAGCTTGTAGTGATACCAATCATGAGCAGTCCTGATAATGCTCATGGGTGTTCTTGGTCTCGATCCGGACCTTTGTCCCAGGATTAATGAAGGGCTCTACATAATAATACATTAAAAAACCCCATCCAGAGCTAAAGAGTCAATGGACCCAATAAGATTTTAGGGGCACAAAATCTAATAAATAAAAAAAGGGGCCAGATTTAATTGCAAGAGACTAATACAAGTAGTATATTTGTATTCCACTCCACAATAAGACGCATCGTATAAGCGTCATCATCTTGCCCTTTATTAAATGAACCAAGCCCTCAGGATATTTTCCTTATAGGGTTTTTGTGGGTTTGATTATTTTTAGAGAAATAACAGATGGACTGGTTTAGAAGGGAATTGTGTGGAATATTTTTAATTCTTTGTGTAGTGTGGGCACAGGGTCAGTCCCCTCATGGTAAAGAATTAAAAATAAGTTGTGAGGCCTGTCACACCTCCGACAGTTGGACTGTTTCCAAAGACTCTATTTCCTTTAATCACGACACAACACGATTCTTACTGCAAGGTGAGCACAAAGTGGTTGATTGCAGGCAGTGCCACACATCGCTTGAGTTCTCAAAAGCCGAGACCAATTGTGTTTCTTGCCATATCGATATTCACCAGGGTACAGTTGGTCAGGATTGCGCAAGGTGCCATGATTCAAAATCGTGGTTAGTAAGCAACATCGCAGAAGTCCACAGACAAATATCTTTTCCATTGCTGGGGGCACACGCGCTCGCCTCATGTACAGAATGCCATACATCCGAAACAAGCCTGAGATTTGCTCCCATAGGCAATGAATGTTTCAATTGTCATCAAAATAATTATGAGGCAACGACAAACCCTGATCATAAAAAAGCAGGCTTCTCTACAGAATGTATTGAATGCCACAAGATCGATGCATTTGTATGGACAGCTGCAGGTATCAATCATGATTTTTTCCCACTTACACAGGGTCATGCTATTACTGAATGCGCGACCTGTCACAAGGGATCAGACTATTCAAAAATCTCTCCCGAGTGCGTCACCTGCCACGAAAAAGACTTTCTTTCTACCACCAGCCCAAACCATCAGGCCATTAATATTTCAACATCTTGTGTAGAATGTCATACGACACAGCCAGGATGGAGACCAGCCGAATTTAAACAGCATGATGCGCAATACTTTCCCATTTACAGCGGAGCGCATAATGGAGCCTGGGATAATTGTGTAGACTGTCATAAAGATCAAAGCAACTATTCCATTTTTACCTGCATCACCTGTCACAGCAATCCTGAAACAGACAACAAACATAATTCTGTATTAGGATATTCATATAGCAGTACTGCATGTCTTGCGTGTCATCCAAATGGAAAGGCCGATGGAACGTTTAATCACAACCTGACGAATTTTCCACTGACAGGTGCTCACACTACGGTCGAATGTCTGAGTTGTCACGCAAATGGATTTACCGGAACACCAACACAGTGTGTGGCGTGTCATACCACAGATTATAATCAATCCATCAACCCTAACCATGTCAATCTTGGATTGTCAACAGATTGTGTTTCTTGTCACACTACAGCCCCTAACTGGACTCCTGCCGCATTTCCAAATCACAATGATTTTTATGTCCTCAATGGCGCGCATGCCAAAATAGCCAATGAATGTGCTTCCTGTCACCAAGGTGAGTATAATAATACACCAACTACATGCGTGGGTTGCCATCTTCAGGATTATAATCAAACCGATGCCCCATCGCATACAGCGCTTCATTTTTCAATGGAATGTGCATCTTGTCATACCGAAAATTCGTGGTCGCCTGTAACATTTGATCACAATGCAACAAACTTTCCTTTGACAGGTGCACACGCGACAGTTGAGTGTCTGAGTTGTCACGCCAACGGATATACAGGAACGCCAACGGAATGTCAGTCCTGTCACACAACAGATTTCAATCAAACCCTTAACCCGAAACATCAAGCACTTGGTTTTTCGATGGACTGTGCGACATGTCATACTACACAACCCGGATGGAAACCGGCAACACTAGTCAATCATAATGATTATTACGTTTTATCCGGAGCGCATGCAGTCATCTCGACACAATGTGCAAGCTGTCATAATGGAGATTATAACAACACACCCAATACCTGCTCCGGATGCCATCTTCAGGACTATAATCAAACCACGAATCCACCCCACATAACGCTGCAGTTTTCTCAAGACTGTGCTTCGTGCCATAGTGAGTCGGCCTGGGCGCCTGCAACATTTGACCATGACGGACAGCACTTTCCCATCTATAGCGGATCGCATAAAGGACAATGGAACCAGTGTACGGATTGTCATACGACACCGGGTAACTATTCTTTATTTACATGTATCACTTGCCATGCAAATCCCGAAACCGATCAGAAACATAATGGAATCAGTGGATATGTATACAATAGTTCAGCCTGTCTCGCCTGTCATCCAAACGGTGAAGGGCAGGGCGGATTTGATCACAACACCACAAACTTCCCACTGACTGGCGCACACGAGAGTGTCAATTGCCTGCAGTGTCATAGTAATGGCTACGCCGGCACACCTACCGAATGTGTGGCCTGTCATGCTGCAAATTTTAATCAAAGCATAAATCCCAATCATACATCTCTGGGCATTTCTACAGACTGTATTACATGTCATACTACTTCACCAGGCTGGAATCCTGCCACATTTAACAATCATAATGATTATTATGCCCTCAACGGTGCACATGCGTTGATCGCTACTCAATGTATCACCTGTCATAATGGTGATTATAACAATACACCAAACACCTGTGTCGGATGTCATCAGGCAAACTATAACGGGACCACGAATCCTTCTCATACTGCATTACAGCTTTCTACAGATTGTGCAACTTGTCATTCGGAGTCAACGTGGTCGCCTGCAAATTTCCCTAATCATAATGATTTTTATCCACTCAATGGTGCCCATGCCGCAATAGCAAATCAATGTGCGTCATGCCACAGCGGAGCCTACAACAACGCACCGACTACTTGTGTGGGTTGCCACCAGGACAATTACAATGCAACTACCAATCCATCACATGTCGCCCTTGGATTCGGAACTGATTGTGTCAGTTGTCATAGCGAAACAGCGTGGACCCCGGCTAACTTTAATCATGATGCCCAATATTTTCCAATCTATAGTGGCACTCATCAGGGCGTGTGGAACCAATGTTCAGAGTGCCATACCACACCTGGAAATTATGCTCTGTTTACATGTGTAACCTGTCATGCCAATCCGGAAACAGACCAACAGCATAATGGGATAAATGGGTATGTCTATAATAGTTCAGCGTGTTTTGCCTGTCACCCAAACGGGCAGGGCCAGGGAGGATTTGATCACAACTCAACCAACTTTCCGCTGACGGGTGCACATACAACAGTGAATTGCCTTAATTGTCATTCTGCAGGATATGCGGGTACACCTACGAATTGTGACGCATGTCATTTAACTGATTTCAATCAGGCGACAAATCCAAATCATGTGGCTTTGAATTTCTCTACTGATTGTGCAAGCTGCCACACGACTGCTCCCAACTGGAATCCAGCAACAATGTCTAATCACAATCAATATTATGTTTTAGAAGGCGCGCATGCCGTTATTGCCAATCAGTGTGCAACTTGCCATAATGGAAATTATAACAACACGCCAAATACATGTGTAGGATGTCACCTGAGTGATTACAATGCGACCAATAATCCTTCACATCAGGCACTTAATTTTTCAACAGATTGTGCATCATGTCATATGCAGACAAATTGGTCACCCGCGGAGTATACACAACATGACGATTCTTATTTCCCGATCTATAGCGGTGGGCATCAGGGTGCATGGGACCAATGTACTGACTGTCATACTAATCCAAACAATTATTCAGTATACACATGTATCACGTGCCATGCTAATCCACAAACGAATCAGCAGCATACCGGTGTCAATGGGTATATATATCAAAATGCAGCATGTTTTGCATGCCATCCAACCGGCAATGCACAAGGTGCGTTTGATCATAATGCTTCTAATTTCCCACTGACGGGAGCGCACTTGTCTGTCAATTGTGTTGATTGTCATGCAGGAGGATATGCAGGGACGCCTACAAATTGTGATGCATGCCATATGTCGAATTTTAATCAGGCCAGTAATCCGAACCATGTTGCCTTAGGATTGTCAACAGACTGCGCTACTTGTCATACTACAGCGCCAAACTGGAACCCTGCATTATTTCCTAACCACAATAATTATTATCAGTTGCAGGGAGCCCATGCATCTATTGCAAACCAATGTGCAACATGTCATAACGGAAACTATAATAACACACCGAATACTTGTGTCGGATGCCACCTAAGTGAGTATAATCAGACAAACGATCCGAACCATCAAGCCGCCCAGTTTCCAACGACCTGTGCAACCTGTCATTCGCAAAATGCATGGACACCATCAACATGGGATCATGACAATCTGTATTTTCCAATCTATAGTGGTGCACATAAAAACAAATGGGATCAATGCAGTGATTGTCACACTAATTCGAATAATTATGCAGTTTTTACTTGTGTCACCTGTCATCAGCAAAACCAAACAAACAATCAGCACCAGGGAGTCAATGGCTACCAATACAACAGCAATGCATGTTACAATTGTCATCCAAATGGTCAAGCCGATTAATAGTTATGAAGGAATCAAGGGTTAGACGCATACTTATAGTCGCTCTGCTTTTTATGAGCGGAATAACTGTATTCGGGCAGAATGCAACTATGGATACTATTGGGGGGGAAGTTTCATACAAAACATCCCTGAGCATATATGTGAAATTTGAATCTACAAAGGACATAAAAATTGGAGATACGTTATATATGCTAAGTGGGCAAACGATAATGCCGGTTCTAATCGTAAAATACATTTCATCAACATCTTGTGTCGGAACACCACTGACAGATCAGGGCATTGAGAAGGGAACTAAGATCATCGCTCGGGTAGAAGCGAAAAAAGAAAAACCACAACCACCAGCGGTCACCTCCGAATTGAATCCGGTAATAAAGGAAGCACAGGGCATAACAGAAGCAGAGGACATAAACAATACCCAGTCGCAAAAAAAAGCGGTTAAGAAAATAGAAAAACTGCAGGGTCGTATTATGGCAGCCTCGTACCTCAATTATTCAGGCCATCCTCAATTTGATAAACAACGGATGCGCTATACGCTCACATTCAATGCTAATCATATCGCCAATACGGGGCTTTCTGCCGAGAGTTATATTTCCTTCAGACACACTATCAATGAATGGCAGGATGTAAAAGACAATTTCAAACAAGCGTTTAAAATATATTCACTTGCATTCCAATACGATGTGAATGAGAGTACACGATTTTGGGTGGGACGTAAAATAAATTTCAATATTTCAAATATTGGTGCGATTGATGGAATACAAGCTGAGAAAAACTTCAACAAAACACTCGTTGGTGTTTTTGCGGGCTCAAGACCTGATCTTACAGACTACGGCTTCAACTTTGATTTAAAACAGTATGGTGCTTACGTGGGCAATACCATTGAAGGAAAAAATGGATCCATCCAAAACACACTCGCTATAGCCGAACAAAGAAATCATAATTCGACTGATCGCAGATTTGCCTATCTCCAGCATTTGAACTCCGCTATCAAACGCATCAATATATTTACTTCGTTTGAATTTGATCTTTACAAAGTGATCAATGAAAAACCGAAGAACACATTTGATATCACAAGTGTATATTTTTCATTGCGCTACCGCGCATCTGATAAGCTTTCATTGTTTGGCTCATACGATGCACGTAAAAACATTATATATTACGAAACCTACAAGAACTTCATTGATCAGTTACTTGAGGATGAAACCCGCCAAGGGTTTAGGTTTAGTTTCAACTATCATCCATTTAAGAAAATAACCGTTGGGTCAAGTGCCGGATATAGGTTTCAGAAAGGAAATCCAACGGCCTCAACTAACCTGAATAGCTACCTCACGATTTCAAGAGTACCGGGACTAGACGTGTCCGCTACAGTATCGGCCACCCTCATTCATTCTGTTTATCTGGACGGACTTATATATGGTGTCCGCGCGTCAAGGGATATCATCAATGGTAAGCTGTATGGCGAAGCGGAATTCAGAGTGGTAGATTACAAGTACAAAAATGTTGAATTCCCTTTAAAACAATATATTGCAGCGACAAGCCTTTCCTGGAGAATTTTGAAAAAACTCTCGTTTGCTTTTAATTATGAGGCTGAAATTCAGAACAAGAAAGTAACCAGCAGAATTTACACCAATATCATTCAGCGGTTCTGACAATAGCATGGGGTCTATATCGTGTCAGAAATATTTCATAGCTTAAGGCAAAAAAAACAATATGTACATGAAAAAACTTTTATTGGCAATCGGAATAGCAGGTATGCTCCTGGCGTGTAATTCCAAACCGAAAGTGATTGAGGCAGATAGCTCAACACCTGTAACTCAACAACCGATGGTTGACGAATCAGCGACGAAATTGCACAAGGTCGTGGTCGAAGAAATATTAAATACCGAGAAATACAGCTATCTCAATGTGTCGGAAGGTGGTGAGACCTTCTGGATAGCTATTCCCAAAAAAGAAATTGAAAAAGGTGGTACATACTACTATCGTGGCGGGCTGAAAAAAACAAATTTTGAAAGCGCTGAATACAAAAGAGTATTTGAAACCCTCTATCTCGTATCGGATGTAAGTAAAGATCCTGGTATGACGGGAATGGGCGGAGGGGGAAACCCACATGCTAACCTAAGCAACACCACACCGGCAGACAAGAACATGAAAATTGAAACACCCCCGGGAGGAATTACAATAAGTGAATTATTTGCCAACAGAAAGAAGTATGAGGGGCAAACGGTAAAAATAAGGGGCAAATGTGTAAAGCTGAACAACATGATCATGAACCGCAATTGGATTCATCTTCAGGATGGCTCAACGAAAGACAATAAAATTGATTTAACGATTACCACTACTGAAGATATCCCACTTGGTGCAGTTGTAACGGTTGAAGGCAAAATAGCACTGAACAAAGACTTCGGAGCGGGATATAAGTATGAAATTATCATGGAAGAAGCACAGGTCCTGCAATAAAACAGATCTGATTTAAAATCATCCCCGGTTTTCGGGTATAAGAGCACAGAACATCATGATGAAGAAGATTTTATATAAATTATTTTCAACCAGTGCCGGCGGGTTGTATATGATTTTGTTTGCATTATCCATTGGGGCTGCCACATTTGTTGAGAATGATTTTGGCACCAGTTCGGCGCAGAAGCTCATCTTTAAGACACATTGGTTTGAATTGCTCCTCTTACTTTTTGGCATAACCATATTGGTCAATATCATCCGGTTCAAGATGGTCAGACAGAAAAAATGGACAACACTTATGTTTCATGCTGCGATTCTGATTATTCTGCTTGGCTCAGCGATTACACGATTTGTAAGCTATGAAGGATCAATGCATATTCGTGAAGACAACTCTTCAAATACGTTCATTTCATCAGACACACATCTGTTGTTTGATGCTCAGCAAAACGGAAAATCATTTCGGTTTGATGAACCTGTACTTTTTGCCTCACTTGGTAAAAATCATTTCAAAAAATCATATCAAATAGGAAATGATCTGATCGATGTAGAGCTGAGTGAATTTATTCCTAACCCTGAAAAATCACTTGAAACCAGCGCCGATGGTCCGGCTGTTATCAAACTGGTCATCGCCGGAAACAATGGCAGAGAAGAATATTTTCTTAAAGAAGGGGACTATAAAAATCTGAACGGGACGTGGTTTAATTTTGGAAATCCAGAGCAGGCAGAGGCCATCAATATTTATTTCCGCAATGATTCTTTGTCGTTTAAGACGCCTGAGATCATCTCGCAGATGGTGATGGCTACTCAGCGAAAAGACACCATTTATCCCGGAGGATATCAGCCATTGTTAGTGCGATCACTTTACTCAAATGCTAAAATAAATTTCGTCATCGGAGATTTCAATCCGCACGCAGAGCTCGTGATGAAAGCAGGTGACCGAAAAATGAAAAGCGAAAGTGTAGCCGCGTTAAAGCTAAACGTAAGCATCGATGGAAATCCATCGACCGTCTATGTGTATGGAAACAAAGGTGTTGAGGGAGAGCCACAAAAAGTCACAGGAGGCACTACGGAGCTTTTAATTTCTTATGGAGCCAAGAGAATCCAACTTCCTTTTTCGATCAAACTGAGAGATTTCATCATGGATAGATATCCGGGGACGAACAGCGCGTCATCCTACGCCAGCGAAGTCACACTGATTGATCCAAGAAATAATTTAAAAAGAGATCAGCGAATCTATATGAACAATATTCTCAACTATGGGGGGTATCGTTTTTTCCAATCCTCCTTTGATCAGGACGAACTAGGCACTGTGTTGAGTGTAAATCATGATTACTGGGGAACAAAGATTTCCTACCTGGGATATATAATGTTGACACTAGGATTTGGTCTGACATTATTCAACAAAAAGAGCAGATTCAGAGAGCTTTCCAACCGGCTTAAAGATATACGACTTTCAGAAAAAACGGCTGCCGGAATGATACTGCTGCTGATGTTCGTGTTACCGGCAAAGCCATTTGCTAATAACGTAAATGAAATTAATCTTCATGTGATACCCAAAGAACATGCGGAAGCTTTTGGACGATTACTGGTACAGGATCAGAAGGGCAGAATGAAGCCAATGAATACGGTGACAAATGAAGTATTACGTAAAGTATCCAGAAAGGAAGGTCTTTATGGATTAAGTTCTGACCAGGTTTTTCTAGGCATGATGTTATACCCGGAGGAATGGACACAACAACCAATGATAAAGATTGGAAGCCAGCCGGACATCAGAAAGCTCATTCCGTCCAAAGGAGATTTGGCGTCCTTCAATGATTTTTTCGCTACAAATGGACAGTATGTTCTCAACGAACAAGTACGGCGCGCCTTTAGTTTGCCAGCTATCGACAGAACTCTTTTTGACAAAGAAATCATGAAAATTGATGAGCGTGTCAATATACTGAATATGGTATTCAACGGAAGCATAGCCCGTATTTATCCTGTTGAAAACGATCCGTCAAAAACCTGGTTAACCCCGGCAGACGTTATCCAACACGCAGATGAATATGGATCTGAATCGTTTGTTCATAAATTTTTCTCCAATTACGTTTCTACAGTTGTTGATGCGGAAAATACACAGGACTGGAGCGCGGCGAATCAGCAAATCGAATCCTTACATCGCTATCAGCAGGAAATGGGCGGGGACATCCTGATATCCCAAAAGAAAGTGGATATGGAGATACTGCTCAACAAGATGCATGTGTTTTCAAGACTCACGATGGCATATGGCTTGCTGGGGTTAATTTTTCTGTTTCTGTTTTTTTCAAAAGTGTTTCTGCCTAAACTCAATTTAAAATGGCCGACAAGGATTGCTTTCTATTTGTTGGCGGCATGTTTTACTGCTCATGTAATAGGCCTCGGCCTACGGTGGTATATTTCAGGTCGTGCTCCCTGGAGTAATGGTTATGAATCTATGATTTATATAGGCTTTACTACGATGCTTGCCGGGCTTATTTTTGCACGGAAATCTATAGGAGGACTTGCGGCGACATCAATACTTGCGTCTACTATATTAATGGTTGCAGGGTTGAGTTGGCTTGATCCGGAAATCACACCATTAGTTCCTGTATTGAAATCATATTGGCTGACGATACATGTATCGATGGAGGCGGGTAGTTATGGATTTTTAATGTTGGGGGCTATCATTGGCTTGCTCAATCTACTGCTGATGATTTTTCTGACAAAATCAAATGAAGGGAGAATATTCCGCACCATAAAAGAGATGACGTTTATCAGTGAGATGACACTTATCGGAGGTCTGTTTATGGTCAGCACAGGCACTTACCTTGGCGGCGTATGGGCTAACGAATCATGGGGGAGATACTGGGGCTGGGACGCTAAAGAAACGTGGGCGCTTGTGACTACGCTGGTATATGCATTTATTCTGCACATGCGATTTATACCTGGTCTTAGAGGATTATATGCATTTAATCTTGCGTCGCTTTTTGGTTTTGCATCTGTGATGATGACATACTTCGGCGTCAATTACTATTTGTCAGGGCTTCATTCTTATGCCGCAGGAGACCCTGTGCCTATACCACCATCTGTTTATTACACAGCACTGACTTTTACTGTAATCAGTTTGCTGGGATATTGGAAATACAGACGAATCACAGCGTAAATAAAATCAGAATTGTTTCAACGCCCGATTTATTTCGAAGAGACCGTTTTCGTTTTCTAATAATCATTAAGCATTTCTGCTACCATTTTTGGCTTTCCGTACTGGTTCATCGTTTTCTTTGAAACCCATACGAATGTTTCGAAGGAAGTAATAGGTGGAGCTAAAAGTTTGTAGTGAATGAAACGGCCATTAATAGATTGATGAGAGAGGAGTTGTCGTATCGTTGATGAAGATTCTATTCCCTCAATGTCATCATGTCCGATCAACCCATGGACAAAAGAATGAAGCCTGGTATGAGAAGGAATTCGGGTTGATTTGCTTTCCAGGAGAGGCGGGACATACAGGCCATGCCAGATATCTTTTTCTACTCTTCGTTGTAAAAGAAATTTCCCACGATAATGCAATACCACAAAATGAAAATAACGCTCACGGAGATCCTTTTTCTTTGTCCGAACAGGCAAGGCGTCTACCAGATTATTTTGAAATGCAAAACAATGGGTTGCCAGAGGACATGCAGCGCACAGTGGAGATTTTGGTTTACAGACAAGAGCACCAAAATTCATAATGGCCTGATTGAATACTGCCGTTGAAACATCAGTCATAAATGTTGATGCGATTTGCTGGATTTGCAGGTGAGTTGAAGCGTCATCTATCGAACTTCTTACTCCCGAAAACCGCGCGATCAATCGTTTTACATTTCCATCTACAACAGCATGTCTGCGACCGAAAGCAAAAGAGGAAATAGCCGCAGCCGAATAAGGACCAATGCCGGGCAGAGCCAACAAGCCTTCATATGTATCTGGAAAATTACTGTCAAGATTTTCAACTATATGTTTTGCAGCTTTGTGAAGATTTCGGGCACGTGTATAATAACCCAATCCTTGCCATAGTCTCATCACCTGATCAGTAGATGCAGAAGCAAGCGAATCGACTGTAGGAAATTTGTTGACAAAGCGCAGGTAGTACGCTGTGCCCTGTTCGATCCGGGTTTGCTGCATGATGATTTCCGAAAGCCAGATGTGATAAGGATCCGGATTCGTAGTCGCCCAGGGCAAAGGACGAGGATTGTCACGATGCCATTTTAATAATGTACGGGCAAAAAAATTCGCCATCAGGCAAAGCTAAACATCATATTAATTCAAACAAGATGTTCATGCGCATTCCTGATGGCGATGCCAGTCAAAGACTGTATGGTTTATATTTTAAGGACGGGCTACAGCGTATCTCCTTTCAATCATCTCTTTTAATTCCTTGCGGGCAAAAAAGATACGGCTCTTGACGGTGCCAAGAGGAAGATTAAGCGTTTCCGCTATTTCCTGGTATTTGTGGCCGAGGTAATGCATCTCAAAAGGAACACGCAATGAATCATCAAGTGACTCAACCATTCCGCTGAGTTCGTTCATCATGATGTTTGATTCGGCGTTATTCTTTATTGAGGCAGCCCCACTATTGATATAGTAAAGATTGTCTGTAGAATCTATGATCGTACGGGTCTTTACGTTTTTACGATAGTTGTTGATAAAGATGTTTTTCATGATGGTCAGCAACCAAGCTTTGAGATTGGTGCCCGGGATGAATTTATCAACATTGCTGATCGCCCGAAATGCAGTTTCCTGGTATAAGTCTTTTGCCTCTTCTGTATTCTTTGTAAGCTTATACGCGAAGGTGTGCAGAGGTCCGCTAAGACTTGAGAGTTGGTGGTTGAAATCGGTGGAAGACATAATGGGTTATGTTTTTGTTTACTCAAAGCTAATCCAAGGTTGAACAAAAACCAAAAAAGTTAAACAAAAAAATCAATTTTTAACTAAAAATTAACGACGCACCAAGAACAAAACACATTAGGTGTCTATTAATCAGCTAGTTGTATAGATTTTCAATTTTCATTATTAATTGAAAATATTGAAAACAATTAATGGGATTCCCTTACTTTTTTCAGGAAAAACCCTGATATTTCAAATATGATCTGTCCCTGGCGATATACAAGGGACCAAAAAAGTATTCTAAACGCATGTTTTTAAGCCCGAGATGTCGACAAAATGCGAAAGCACACAATTTTAATACGGCTCTTCGCAGTTTTGGATTTTCATTTATCAATTTGAATTTATCTTCGGCAGCAAATGATCAATGTAGCCATTATAGCGGGGGGTCCTTCCGCAGAAAGAGGGATATCACTCAAGAGTGCTCAAACTATCGCATCGCATTTACAAAGCAGTAAATACAAACCCTATACGATAGACATTACTCCTGATGGATGGGCAGAAATGTCTTCTGGAAAAAAAGTAGATCTGAATGACTTTGCTCTCATAGATGAAGATGGGCAGAAAAGGCAAACGTTTGATTTTGCATTTATTATCATTCACGGCACACCGGCAGAAGACGGGAAGCTTCAGGGTTATTTCGAAATGAAAAATATTCCGCACAGTGCATGTGGTGTGTTGACAAGCGCCCTTACGTTTAACAAACAGATGTGTAAAGACTATCTGAGACATTTTAATATCCCCATGGCAGAAAGTATGATCGTAAAGTCTGTCGTCACCCGTGAGGATGTAGAACGAGAAAAAATAAACCCTCCGTTTTTTGTGAAACCGAATAATAACGGATCAAGCTATGGTGTCACCAAAGTAAAAGAGTGGTCTGAATTGGAACAGGCCATTTCTCTTGCGTTGAGGTATGATCATGAAGTAATGATCGAAAGAGCACTTGTCGGATCTGAATTTTCATGCGGCGTTGTGAGACAGGGGACAGAACATCATGTATTTCCGATCACAGAGATTATTCCGAAAGGTGAGTTTTTTGATTTCGCCGCTAAATATGAAGGTGCCAGCCAGGAGATCACTCCGGCAAGAATTTCAGAAGAGTTGGCCCAACAATGTAAGAGAAGATCCCAATTCCTGTATCAAACACTTGGTTGCAGAGGGATGGTACGATTTGATTACATTTTGGAAAATGGAGTATTTTTTTTATTGGAAGCCAACACGACACCAGGAATGTCAGAAGCATCCATTATTCCTCAACAAGCAAAGGCGTATGGATGGTCGATTAGTCAGTTGCTCGATACTGTGATTGAAGATTGCCTGAGCAATAAGCAATAAGCAATAAGCAATAGGAAATAGGAAATAGGAAATAACTAATAAGCAGCGCCCACTTTGTCGGTGAAAACCAAAAAGCGAATTAAAACTTCAAGGATCCTCCTATGGTCAATTGATTATAATGTTTGTGGCTAATTACGACGCCATATTTTCTTTATAGAATTTACGACCTGTCACCAATGCGACACCGATGGCGAAGCCAAAAATCAAACCAATCAGAAGCTGACGGAGCAATGAAAGTTGTACAGGCGCAATAGGAAGAATGGGTGAGTCGATGACTTGTATAAAAGGTGTTTTATTGCGAAGTGCAAAATCAGCAACCTCTGTATTTTTCAACACCTCTGCATACATTGCGGCCAATGCGGTCAATTCACGCTGAAGCCTTAATTCATTGACCTGATCCGTTTTCATTAAAAGGTTTCTGTGCGTGTCCTTAAAATTGGCCAATTGATATTCCACCGATTTGAGAACGGTGAGTACGGAGTCTCTTTTCTCCCGAACTATTCTAAATGTCTTGACTTGTTTTTCGATTGCTTTGTTGACATAATAATTGCTCAATGATTCGAACATATGTTTTGCAAGTTCCAGGGAGAGTGTTTCATTAGTAGTGGAGGCAGAAAGAGACATGATATTCGTGTCTTCATTGTAAGTGGCAGACAGAAGGGCTTTTTTCGGTTGATCGGGTGGCCCGATAACAAAATTGTATAACATCAGCAGCTCTTCATTTTCTTTAAGGTTAAAAACCGGAAAGCTGTCATTTGTAAAATAAAATGGAGGTTCGTTTTTTGACTTTCCGGAATGATCTATGTTTAGACCATAAATCTGAAGCAGATGGTTAGCTAAAAAATCTTCTTTTCCATCTATAGTTATCTTAACAAAAAGGGTTTGTTGAACGACACGGCGGGATTTGCTTAGCTCCAGAATTTTATCCAGGTTATATCTGGTGGGGCGTACTCCTGCCAGCCCAAACTGACCCAATACACTTGATAGCCCGGAAGCCCCTCCGCCTTCGTCCTCATCTACACTGAAGGTAATTTGCGCAGGATAAACAGGCTCGTAGGTATAATACTTATACAACTCGTAACCCGAGACCAGGACGACAAAAAAAGCAGGGATGAACCAATATCGAATGGATTCTAAGGCGTATTCCCTGAATTTAATGACCAGGTCCCTTAAGGACGCCTCATCCTCGTGCACGATTTGTTTTTCCTCCATTAGCTGCCGGCCAGAATTTTCATTAAGTATTGGCCGTAACCACTCTTTAACAAAGGCTGTGCCTGATCTTGTAGCTCTTCTTTTGAAATGTAACCCATTCTATAGGCGACCTCTTCAATACAACCGACCTTAAGACCCTGGCGCTTCTCAATAATCCGTACAAATTCAGTTGCGTCATGGAGGCTGTCGAAAGTGCCCGTATCCAGCCAGGCGGCGCCTCTCCCGAAAATCTTTACGCTCAGGGTACCTTCGTTGAGATAAATCTGATTGATGTCTGTGATTTCGTATTCACCTCGTGCGGAGGGCTTCAACGTTCTGGCTTTTTCAATGACCGAATTGTCATAGAAATAAAGGCCAGGAACAGCATAATTGGATTCCGGGTGTGTGGGTTTTTCTACAATTTTTAGGGCCTTCATATCGTCATCAAACGAAACGACACCATAGCGCTCAGGATCTGAAACCGGATAGGCAAAAATCACAGCTCCATCGGGATTGTTGCAATCTGAGAGGAAAGCGGGCATTTCCGTCCGGTAGAAAATATTGTCGCCCAGGATTAGGCATACAGGGTCGGAGCCAACAAAATCAGCTCCTATGACGAAGGCCTGGGCCAGACCATTGGGAACGGCCTGAATGGCGTATTGAAAATGGCATCCCACCTGATGGCCATCTCCGAGAAGCCGGACGAATCCATCATGGTCTTCGGGAGTCGTAATGATGAGGATGTCTTTTATCCCTGCCAGCATGAGGACAGAAAGTGGATAATAGATCATGGGTTTGTCATAGACCGGGATCAATTGCTTCGATACAGCCCTCGTAATGGGGTAAAGTCTGGTGCCGGATCCACCGGCGAGGATAATGCCTTTCACGGTACAAAACTAACAACTAACCGCTAATGCCCTGTCAAGTAAGGCGAGGATTGAAACGCAAATAGGGGGAAAGAAAAAAACAATTGATTAAATTTGAAAGCAATGCCCTAAAAATGAGGACCAAATTTCGAGTTGGGATATTTTACCTGGTGTCGCTGCTGTATTGCTCATCGACTTACGGCACTCCGGATATATTTCCGATCCAGGATATTATTTCATGCGATATGTATGTATTACCCAATATTCAGGGAAATGGACTTACACCAACAGCTTCATACTACACAAAGCCCGGCGGAAAAGGAACTCACCTTGCACCTGGAGACACGGTGTTTACATCAGGAGTATATTATGCATTTGATGAGGACGGAATGGGTCAGGATGAAGAGTGTTTTTTTGTACAAATTATTAATCACCTTCCTGATCTATCATCACTGCATGATAATTCGGCTTGTGCTTATTATGTCCTACCCTTTTTTGTAACACCAAGCGTATCAGGATATGCAGGTTATTATAGCCAAAACAATGCACAGGGTGTTCGATTTCAACAAGGTGATACAATCTTTTCGTCAACCTCGCTGTACGCATATGATGGATATCAAGCGTGCAGTGTAGAGAAACAAATAAAAATAATCATCAATGCACCTCCGGTTTTTGATAGTATATATCATCAATATGGTTGTCATCAGTATGTATTCAAAGCCTTTGGGGGCCAATACATATTTTCAGACAGCACGTATTTTTTATTTGGCGGACAGACATATCAAATAGGTGATTCGACAACGAATTCTGGTCCTGTGGAAGTCGTAACTCAAAATGGTACATGCATAGTGAAAAAGACTTTTGAGCTGACTATAATTGATAGTATAAATATTGATCCCATCGGAGACACTTTAATTTGTGGCCACAGACTATATCTTCCCAAAATAAGCGGGACTAATATTACAGAAAATGCAAAATATTACCCACAAAACGGAGGTACAGGGCATGCGTATTTTCCGGAAGAAAATTACAGTATTGGAATATCCAATACCATTTATGCATTTGATTATATACCGGGGACAGATTGTATTGACGAAGAAGCCTTACACATCAATTCTGTTGAGGAAACAAATGCCTACAAAGACTTTCATGTACTTGTTTGCAGAGGATTTAAATACAATATTTATGAGCTCTTATTAGGCAGAAATATAGAAGCCCAGGGCAACAAAATTTTTCCAATCGATGATCAACTAATCCTGGAAAATGAAGACACCTTTGATACAAGCATTTATCCAGAGGGTGAATATCAGTTTTATGTTGTGGATTCAACAGGCTCACCGTGTATAAATGATACCGCCATCATGACGATAGTCACTACGGATAAATGCCAAAATGAAGACCAGGAAGCGATATATTGCAAGAATCCACATAATGATAAATTTCTGTTAACCTCCAACATGACAGGTAACCCTGATTTTTGTTTAGGGGGATATTTTTTAGATGAAAACGGTAGCTTTATTAGTTCATGGAACCAGAATTATTTCTTAGACAGGAAAACGCCAAAGGAGTATAAATTTTATTATGTGTTGCCGGACATACATGGACAAAAGGACACATCAATCATTACAATTAAAATAATTGATGATATCCAGCTTCAAATGACGGGATCTGATACACTTTGTAAAGGAGAGTGTACCTCGGTACATGTTGGATTTATAGATGATGATTTATATCAAACACTTGTGAGCATTGTAACGCCAATAGACCAAAATCTGTTTAATGAGGCAGCCTACTTTGACTCGCTTAATAGAAACAATGATATTGAAGTATGTTATTTAAATGGCGACAGAGTCAATAATCAGGAAAATCCAGACACCATATTTTTGACACTTCCTGATCAGGTTTACAAACTGGAGTTATTTGCTCCGCAACTTAAAGAATGCCAACTTGATCCAGAACCTATTTATTTTGTCACGCGCGAACCCAACACATTTTATTTTGAGGAAACCTTATGTCCTGGAGAAAATGTTGAATTTAATGGGCAAAACTTTGATGAAACGAGACCTGAAGGTGAAATTCTACTCAACGTACCCGCAACAAATGGGTGTGATTCATTTATTTATGTAAATCTGTCCTTTTATAATCCGGCTACAAAATTAATAAAGGAAGAAATATGCGATGCAGATACAGTCATTATCAATTGCATGGCATATACGACCAGTTTTAACAAGGACACTCAAATGCTTTCGGGAGGAGGAATCTATGGTTGCGACAGCACGATCATTATTGATTTAAATTTTACAAAGCCGGAGAAGATATTCATTGATACTTCGTTATGCGAGGGTCAGAAATTGAGTATAGGAGATTTATTTTTTGACGCAGAAGGAACATATACAGGAATCATTAAAAAGAAAAACCTATGCGACAGTCTGAAGTATGATATCACCATTCACAAATCAAATTCGGAAAAGATTAATATTCACTGGCCGGATCAGCTCTGTTTGGGCGATACCGCAGAGATAACGATTGATCCTGCATTTCAATCCACGACATGGTCTACCGGAGAGAAAGGGAGTAAAATTAAAATTGTTGTTCCGGGGGATTATAAAGTAACTGTGCTCAATTCCGGTGGATGCGCACAGGACACATCCTTCCAGATAGTTTATAATGACAGTCTTCATATAGCAGGAGACTTTGAATATCAGGGCACGATAAATGAACCCATTAAATTCAATTTATTTTCAGGTGGCGGGCCCATTAACGTAAAATGGGTACCTGGATCAGGATTAAATTGTGATACCTGTCTGACACCCATTGCTACCATACCACAAACACAAGAATATCGCTTCACAGCGCAGGATGGTAATGGTTGTACCGATGAAGGGATTGTAAGGGTTGAAATCAAGCTTGATACTAAGCAAGATGTCTATATTCCAAACGTAATTAATCCGAATTCTGAATCATTGATCAACCGTATTTTTTTCATTTACACCAAGGGGATATCGGTAGAATATAATTTATCGATTTATGACCGATGGGGAGGATTGTTGTACAACAAGGAGAATCTGACGACCAATCAAAGTCAGGGTGGATGGAATGGATATTTTGATAATCGAGCAGTTCAGTCGGGGGTATATATTTACAGAATTGTTCTGGAAGGATATGATCAACCTATCATTGGAACAATTACAGTACTTAATTAAAAAAGAACGTTGGATAAATATGATATACCACATTTTAAACGGTGATGCACTAGCTGATAAATTTCCGCAAGAAAAAATTCCGGGACAAATCGTTGTGATCAGAGAGGCATTTATTGAAGGACCATTATCTGATGAATTTTCAAAAGAGTTTTGGGAGAAAAGAGCTTCTTTTGTTACATCTGCATATGATGCAGATGAGGGAGAATATGCAACACAGTTTTTGAGCCAACTTAAGTTCATGGATAGTATTCAACAGGACGATGAAGTTTATCTGTGGTTTGAAGATGATCTCTTCTGTCAGGCCAATATGTGGTTTGCGGTGAAGTATATTTCGTCTCGAGGCGGAACAAAATTTTACAGAGTATTTCCGCAAGAGGATAGAATACATTGGAGTGGTTTTGGACGCGCAGAAGCTCGGGATTTAATTGTTTGTTTTGAAGAAAGTAAAGCACTTAATGACACTGATGTCGCATTGGCAAATAATATCTGGAATGCTTATGTAGAAAATAATGTTGAAACGCTTACAACACTATCTTTAATTGTTTCTAAAGGATTCAGATTTTTGCCCGAAGTGATCAGTGCACATCTTGAACGCACATCAAAAGATGGCGGTTATGGGCGGCCACAACAAACATTAATTGAAATACTGAAACAGGATAAGACGAATTTTTATGAAATCTGTGATGCGTTTTGGGAGAAGAACGCCATCTATGGTTTTGGTGATTTGCAGGTATTGAATATGCTGAAGGGAATGGAGATTGAATTCAGCGAGGATATGAATTGATGTTGCACTTTGCTCCTAAATCCCCTGAAAAAGGTGACTTAACATTTAGTACGAAGAATTATATTTTTTGCGGACCTGTTCCAACTTCATCAAGTATAAAAAAACCATCTGCGCAAAAGGGAACCAGATTTGTTTTAATCCAACCGAGCACAGATTCTTTATATGATGCGGGGTATAGCAAGTGAACATTAGGTCCTGCATCAAGTGTAAAACAAACCGGAATGTTTGTTTCGTTTCTGAAACGCCATACTTCTTTTATTATTGAGATTGATGCGGGCTCAATAAGCACAAAAGGTTTCTTGCCGCTCATCATCAATGCATGCAGTTGAAGTGCTTCTGACTCACAGACAGAAATGAATTGATCAATTGCGTTTTCTGTTTTCATTGATTCAATCAGCGTGTGGATGTTTTTTCGTGCTTCTGCATATCGGGTTTCTTCATAAGCATGTCCGGACATTAATTCATGACCTTCTGTGCTGGAAACACTTTTTTCTGCATTGCTGACGACAAGAATAGAGTCCTGGTAATCATGATAAATCGATGAAACATGATCAGCCCAGGGCGTTGCATACGAATTGCTACTTCCGGAGATACCACTCACTTCACCCCACAACGCAGCAACGGGAAAGACCGATCTGCATGCGCTGCCGGATCCGAGACGTGCGAGTTCGGACACTTTGTTCCACCAGGCAGCATTTTTTAGTTCATCAGTACGCGCGTTTACCTGACTATCGATATCCATCAGGCACAATGCCATAGCGCTCATTGAGCTTGCTGATGAAGCGATACCTGCCCCATGAGGAAAGGTGTTGATGGAATCAATCATGATGGATGACTGAAGTAACCACGGTAATTGATCAGCTATCCGATTGAAAAACGATTTGATTTTTGGCTCGAATGCAGGCCGCTCATTTCCATCATATAATACATTCAACTGAGGGTTTGAAGATCCGGGCGTAACGTGCATAGTCATGTCGGTATGACACGCCGAAAGAGTGAAACTTAAAGAAGGATTGTTTGGAAGTTGTATGCCGTGCTTTCCCCAATATTTTATAAGCGCAATATTTGAAGGAGAACGCCAGGAAGAGATATGGGTCATGGGATGAATTCTATTCGCCGGTAAATGTACTATAGCCCTATCGTCCTGTCATCAAATGTGGGGAGGCTATTCGATATTGATCTCAAAATCACCCAGGATCATATCAAGTATTTTGTCTTCACCGGGTGTATAGCCGGCCTTAAGGTCATATCCATAAAGACGTCCGACGGCCTGCCACTTTGCGGCGGTGAAGCCTCCGCGGACATTTTTGAGGACATCATACATGGGGGTATTTAAGTGACGCTCGATCATTTTAACGAGTATTTTACCCTGGGTACGGGTTAGGTCTTTCAGCGGATTAGTGAAATCTTCTTTGACATCTTTTTGCATCAGGCGGGCATGCTTTTTGGCTTTTCCATGTTTCATGCCTTCGGTTTCTTCCTGGTACTGCCTGTATAGTTTTATACTCTGGATGGCATAAGGGAGCACATCTGTGGCATATCTGCGATAACGCATATATTGGCGATATTCTTCATCATTTGCAAAAACCCTGGGTGCTTTGACTACCACTTCAGGTATAGTTGCTACGAAAATGGTATCTGTCCCAATGATCCTGATGCGCATGACCCTGCCATCCTGATGTACGATGGTCGTATCATAACCTTCAGCCTGGCCATAAAGCCGGGAGGACATCAGGGTAATCCAAAGAATAATGACTAGGGTAGCAAAATGCTTCATTGTGACTTATAACGTCGAAGATACTTCTGTAGTTTGCCAGTCGATAGATGGACAAAGGTAAATAAGGGTCATATAAGCTAAACTTCTGAAATACAGAGGGCGGTCTTCTGTTGTCTAAACGCCTCACCGGATGTTCAGACTACTGAGATTCAACCATTAAAATCAACATTGTCGCTGAAAGATTTCAATAAAAATCGTCTATGTTAATAAGGGCATAAGAGCGGAAAACGCGCAGTCTGATTGCTATCTAACCAGAGTGATATCCCCTGTGACCATTTCTGAGAATATTTTACCTCCAAATGTGTAAGTAAATAATGCACGGTACACATAGACTCCCGGGTTAAGGGGTTCATTTTTGAAATGGCCATTCCATGCGAAAGACGGGTCATGTGTATTGTACACCATATTTCCCCATCTGTCAAAAATGGAACAATCAATAGTGATGATCTGAATGTCGGGACTAAATGAAATGGAGAAGAAATCATTTACGTTATCCCCATTCGGAGAAAAGACAGTAGGAATGTAAAAATCATGATTACAATTATCTCCAGGGACAATTTCTATATCCTGTAGAACGGACTGGCAATCTGTGATCACATTGACTTCATATGTGCCTGATGAATTCACCTGTATAGCCGGAGTAACCGCACCCGTGCTCCACAAATAGTCTGCTACAAAAGATTGTGTTGCATCAAGAGTGATCACATCTCCCTCGCACCACGAAATAGTCGAATCAATATGGACAGCAGGAGAGCGATCATCAATATGCACATTTAAACTATCAGATGTGATGCCGCACGAATTAGAAAGTTGTAAAGAATAAAGCTGCTGCTGATCAGCAGTAATACTTGATGCATGAGATCCATCCTGCCATGTAATGTTCACATCGGCCTGAGGTGATGTAAGGACAATAGACTGACCCGGACAAAGAACCGTATCGGGCCCAAGATTAAAATCAACCGGAGGCTCTTCATAATTGACATCTATGGTATCTGAAGCAAAACCACAAAGGTTCGTCGCAGAAAGAAAATAAATTCCGGATGTAGTGACGTTGTAAACAGGTGATGTCGAACCATCCTGCCACATCACCATAGTGCCGGGATCAGCATTAGCTAATAATTGAATAGACTGTCCTTCACATAACAATGTATCGGCACCAAGATCAGCAGTAGGAGCAACACCACTGATATCAACATCTACCGTATCTGCATCTGTTCCGCATGAATTACTAACCTGAAGAATATATGTTCCCGAAACAGAAGTAGTGAAATCAGAATTTGTACTCCCATCCTGCCATAGATAATTTACACCCAGGATGCCGGAATTCAATGTCACGACAGAACCTTCGCATGCGAGAATATCCGGACCAAGATCTACTTGCGGTCCATTTAAGTTTTCAATGATCTCAATAGTGTCACTTTCAGATCCACAAGAGTTGGAAATTGTAAGAATTACAGACTGGGCCTGAGAGGTACTGAAAGAAGAACCAGTGCTACCATCCTGCCATAAATAGCTGACACCGTTGATGCCGGGTGATAACGTGATGACATCACCGGGACAAACAGATTGATCTGCACCGAGATCAAGTGAGGGAGCTGATGGTAAATATGTGATATCAACAGAGTCTGATGAAACACCACATGCATTTGTAATCGTTGCATAGACAACGCCTGGGCTGACCACATTAAAATTATTATTTGCAGAACCATCCGACCAGAGAATATTCACGCCTGGTGAACTGATAGAGAGCGTCAAAGATTGTCCCGGACATAAAGAAGTATCCGCACCAAGTTGAAGCGGGGGAATAGATGGCAGTAATGAAGACATCAAGGTATCATAACTAACGCCACAATTATTATTGACCTGCACAGTGACAAGACCGGGTGAGGAAACATCAAATGTAGATGATGAAGAACCATCCTGCCATAACCATGAAATAACATCCGAAGAAACGGGCGTAAGTAAAAGCGTATCACCCATGCAAAAAGAAATATCCTGACCCAAAGAAACAGAAGGCGCAGGTCCTGCATCAATGATCGTAATGGTATCGGCATCTGCGCCGCAGGCATTGCTTACAGTGAGACTATACATACCCGGAGAAACAACAGAGAGTGTTGGTGATTGCGAGCCATCATTCCACAAAAACTGAACACCGGAGATACCTGCATCGACAAGAATAGTATCGAATTGACAAAGGCTGAGTGAAGAAGGCAAATCAAGTTGTGGTGGGCTGGCATTAATATTTACCATCACTGTATCAGAAGCCGAAGAACATGCATTTGAAATTTGAAGAGTATACATTCCGGGAGTGGTCACGATCAAGGAGTCTGCCGTACTCTGATCCTGCCATGTGTAACTGACGCCGGGGATATGAGCATAGAAAATATACTGTTCACCCGGGCAAAGAGTTACATCAGGGCCAAGATCAGGCGCCAAAAGAGGACTGTTGTATTGAACAGAAATATTATCAGCGCCAGAACCGCAATCCGTAGTGACAGTCAATGAATAATTACCTGGTTGTGTAACCAGAAAAGTAGAAGAAGTAGATCCATCCTGCCACACGTAATTACCGGAGAGCCCGTTAACAGAAAGCGTTATGGTTTCTCCAGGACATAGAATCTGATCAGGTGGCAGCGTAACAAGTGGTGTCGCATCCTGGATTTCTACTTCTATTTCATCGGTGATGGAGAAACATGAATTTGAAACGGTGACAGAATAAATCCCGGCGCCATTGACTTCAATATCAGAATCCGTAGAACCATTTTGCCAAAGAAAAGAAACAGCATTAGTAGCATTGCTCACATCGAGTGTAATAGGGAGTTGAGCAGGACAGGCTACGATATCCGGACCGAGATCAAATACAGGTTCTTCTACTAATATTGCGGATACCTGATCACTGGTATTCCCACATTCGTTAGTAATGGTCAGTGAATATACGCCCGGATCTGAGATGGTATAAAATGGTGACGTGCTTCCATCCTGCCACAGATAATCACCTGCTGCAGGATTAAAGTCAAATTCAACATCCTGATTCGGGCACAGTTCAATCAACTGAGGATCAAATTCGAGAGACGGAGGGATAATATCAGTTACGACTAATTCATCTGAAAACTCGCCACACATGTTGCTTATGGTAAGTTGATAAATACCACCGCTTGAAATAGTATATCCGGGAGAAGTAGAGTTGTCCTGCCATAGAAAATTGCCAAGACTGGGATCAAACGAAAGGACGTTGTCTTCACCGGGGCAAAGATGTGTATCGGATCCAAGTGTAAATGGAGCCGGTGGATCCAGCACTGTGACAGTGATCTCATCTGTAGTAATATCACAACCGTCATCAAGCGATACTGAATAAACACCTGAGGTCGTAATTGAATAATCAGGATCTGTTGATCCATCCTGCCATACATAATCACCAGCGTTGGGATCGAGGGTGATATCGTAGCTATCGCCATTGCAGATAGTAGCGGATGGAGGTCCTATCTCTACAGGATCAAATGTTCCCAGGATAGTGACTTCAATGGAGTCTACCCCGATGTCACAGCCCTCCGTAACCGTCAGTGAATAAGTACCGGATTCGAATACAGTCAAAGTGGGGCCGGATGACCCACCTTCCCAGTGGTAACCGACATTTCCAAGACCTGGATCAATCTGGTAAAAATTACATTCTGTGATAGGACCCCCAAGATCAAAATTAATGGTCCCGGGAGGATCTCCCAGCACGACGGACACGTCTTCTATGTAGTAATATGAAGTATGGCCAAGGGCACAAGCAGGATCTATTGGGGAGGCCGCATCACCAAGGAAATTGCCAATGACCATCCATTGTTCACCACCGAGTGCAGTATAGCATCCGGAGATGAGCGTCCAATTGAGCGTATCATTTATAAAACCAATACTGGCACTTACCTGTGGAGTTGCATTAAAGACACCCAATGTTGGTATAAATGGTTGTGGCACTGAAAAATAAGCACCCATATTTTTTGTACCACAGGTCTGTTCGCCCAGGCTCACCCAGAAGTTGACATCATAAGTTGAATCGGCGACCATGGGGGTGGTCAGTTGCACTCTCAGATACTCACGATACAGGAAGCCTTCAGTTCGGGCGTACAAGCCTGCATAGGCGAAACCCGTCTGAGCATATTGAAAGCCTCTAAAATTAGGAGGGACAGTTACCCCCGATGGAATCGAAGCGCAAGCATTAAAATAATCACAAGTTCCCTGGGTAGCATTACTCCATGGATCACATGGCAGCACACCTCCCTGACCCGGTCCGGTAGGACAAAGAGTATAGACTTCAAAGCTTGGATTAGGTACTATGTTTTGAGAAAAAGAATCAGAGACAACACAAAGAATAACCCAGAAGGCAAGAAGACTAGTTAAAAGAGGACCTGATTTTTTCATTCAGCTAAAGCATGCTGTGAAAAATACTAAAAAAATAATGAACGGCGCATATGAGGGAAGAATCAGGAGAATGAAAACAAAATGGCCTAACGATGAAATCAACAATCTACATTGAATAAAACATGGAATGTCAGTTTATAACTACAAACCCATTCAACAACTCTTCAATATCAGAGATATGCTGATCCACAATTTCCTCGGAGGAATAAACAAGGAACTGAGTAGCTCCTCCTGAAGTAGAGTAATAATAACCGTAGTATGAAAATTTGATATTCTGAATGGTGCCGGTCATACGCATCATCAGCACTTTCAATCCATTGACATACCGGTATTCTTTTTTAATGATCTTAACATCAGGAGCGGCATCCCGTGCATTGTCTAACGCGATATTGGCAAGGGACTCCAATGGCAAATCCAGTTTTTCGGTGATCATCATCCCGTAAAGTCCATTCTCGATATCATTTATTTCATATTCGGCAGGTTCATTATCCTCTCCTTTCTTAAATGTCCACTTTTTTGGATCCATATAGCAACCAACACCCAACCTTGTGCTTTTTAAAAGAAAGGAAGATTTATCGCTCCTTGAATATTTTTCTGAGTTTGTAGTGATTTCATTTGTGTTGATAGAGTCCTTGTTGACATATGTCCATGTCCCGTCGTTATAAAGCGTGACCTGCTCTCCTGTTTGTGTTACCGCTGATTGCTGAGCGTAAGAAGATACCGTCAAAAAGATCAAACCGGTCAAAAAATATAATTTCTTCATAGACTATATCATTATAAAAAACCCAAGAATTAAAAATTCATCATGCCAAAAATAACAGCAAATCTCGTATGTCCGAAAAAGAGTTCAACGGCCAATCCGGCAGAAGTAATAGAGGTTGATACACTATATCCGGTAGGTTGCCGATAATTTTGAACAAAAAGCGCCCGATTTTATTTCATTTGCTGTTTCTTTGATAATTATCAGATCCCAACACCGGACAACCTCTCCTCAAATCAGTCGGTCAGTGTAAAGAGCGTATTTTTAGGGCACTAAATCATAAAAATAAAATTGTGAATACACATCCCTTTGTACCGAGGCTTATGCTTTTGTTGGTGCTGTCCTCTTTCATTTGTTGTAAAAGTAAAAAGGATAGTCCTGCAGCCCTTGCAACAAATGCAGCACCACCAGCGCTTAGGGTTGAAGGGATGATTGCGTCCAGTCAGTCACTCAGTGCCAATATCGAAGTGCCGGGGACCATCCTTGCATTTGAGACCACCGAAATCCACCCTGAAGTATCCGGCCGCCTTGTCAGTCTAAACATAAAGGAAGGCACAAACGTATCTCAGGGTGCTCTTTTAGCAAAACTTTATGATGGAGATCTCCAGGCCCAAATGCGCAAACTGGATGTACAACTAAAAATCGCGGATCAAACCGAAAAGCGCCAGGCAGAATTATTAAAAATTCAGGGTATCAGTCAGCAGGAGTATGATCTAAGCTTACTGGAGGTACAAAGCCTCAAAGCGGATAAAGATATTGTTCAGGAAAGTATCAGAAAGACTGAAATCAAGGCGCCCTTCAGCGGAAAATTAGGGTTGAAAAATGTAAGCCCCGGGGCATATGTTACTCCATCGACTGTGATGACAAGTATCAGCCAGGTCAACAAACTTAAAATACAGTTTAATGTCCCTGAGCGATACGGATCACGCTTAAAAAACGGACTTACTATTTCATTTACAGTGGATGGATCATCTACGACGTTCACAGCAAATATTATAGCCACCGAAATTGAAATCGATGAGAATACAAGAAGTCTCGCGGTAAGAGCACTTGTCAATCAGCAGGACAAAGTCCTGATTCCCGGAACATTTGCAAAAGTGAAAATTGTATTAGGAGAAAATGCTAACGCACTCCTTGTGCCGAATGACGCCATATTGCCGCTCGGAAGAAAAAAACAAATCTACCTGTATAAAGCAGGAAAGGGTATGCCGACGGATATCACCACAGGTGTGCGTGACAGCACAAACTTAGAAGTAGTAAGCGGATTGAAATTGGGTGACACAGTGATTACATCCGGAATTCTTTTTCTGAGACCAGGAATCAACGTGGAGCTTTCGAAGATAAAGTGAGTTGTGAGAGTTGTGAGTTGTGAGAAAGGAGATGGCCATACTCAACTTAGAAAAATAATTAGTGCGTAGTTGAAAATTTAACATAAAAAATGGGAATAAATTACTGGTTCGAGACATTTAGAAGGGATAAAAATTCCTTTCACAATGAAAAATCAAAAATCATGTTCCTGAAATTAGCACATACGAATTTGGATGTTTACAAATATTCTTATGCACTGATCCTTGAAGCCTACAGGGTGACTAAAATTCTTCCTGCTGATGAGCGATTTAATCTGGTGAGTCAACTTCGACGGGCGGCACTTTCTGTTCATTTGAATATTGCAGAAGGAAGCTCAAGAAAATCTATGGGTGAAAGAAAACGATTTTACGAAATTGCACGTGGTTCCTTAATTGAAGTAGATACTGCCATCGGAGTTGCTTTTGGATTGGAATATGTAACATTGGATCAAGTTGGCAAACTTGGAGAGGTTATCATTAATTCATTTAAAGTCTTAACGGGATTGATAGACAAGAATAAAGCCGACAATGATTAGTTACTCACAACTCACAACTGACAACTGACAATGAATCTCTCCGAACTAAGCCTGAGGCGCCCTGTCCTCGCAGTTGTGTGTTCCATTGTAATCGTGATCTTCGGTGCGATCGGATTTAAGTTTTTAAGTGTGCGTGAGTATCCGGCTATCGATCCGGCTGTGATCAACATAAAGACTTCCTATGTGGGTGCCAATGCGGATATCATAGAGCAGCAAATAACAGAGCCACTTGAAAAGGTAGTCAATGGAGTTCAGGGCGTAAAAAATATTACAAGCACAAGCGCACAAGGCAGCAGTAACATTACGGTTGAGTTTGAACTTGGTGTTGATCTTGAGCAAGCGGCTAATGATGTACGTGATAAAGTTTCTCAGGCGGTAGGCAACCTGCCGCAGGATATTGATGCTCCACCGACTGTATCTAAATCGGACTCAGATTCAGATCCGATAGTTTTTCTTCAGATCCAAAGTGAGAGCAAAGGGTTGATGCAACTGACGGATTATGCAGAGAATGTGGTTCAGGAAAGATTGCAAACCGTACCGGGGGTGAGTGCCGTCAATGTCCTGGGTCAGCGGTATTCGATGAGGATGTGGATCGATCCTTCAAAGCTTGTAGCCCACCAACTGACTATATCAGATATTAAAACTGCGCTTGATCGTGAAAACATTGAGTTGCCCGGCGGAAAAATCCGCGGTAATGAAACACAGCTCATTATTAAAACCTATGGCAAACTCACAACACCAGAAGAATTTAATAATCTGATCCTGCGTGAGGACAACAATGGTGTTGTACGATTCAGTGATGTAGGTTATGCTGAGCTAGGTCCCGAGAACGAAGAAACATCTTCGCGAAAGAATAATGTCCCCTCTGTTAATATTGCCATCGTTGCACAACCGGGAAGCAATCAGATTGAAATCGTAGATGAGATTTACAAGCGGCTTGCTGAGATCAAGAAGGAGATGCCTGCCGATATACTACTCGAGATCGGGTATGACAGGACTATATTTGTGCGCAATGCCATCAGTGTTGTAAAGGACACTTTGTTTATCGCTATTCTGCTGGTGGTCGTGATTATCTTTCTTTTCTTCAGGGAATGGACGATGGCGATCAGGCCGCTGATTGATATTCCGGTTTCATTGATCGGTGCTGTGTTTATCATGTATGTCATGGGCTTTTCTATCAATGTGCTCACGCTTCTTGCCATTGTACTTGCGACAGGACTGGTCGTCGATGATGGCATCGTCGTGACGGAGAATATATTTAAGAAGATGGAGCAGGGCATGAACAAATACAAGGCCGCATTGGAAGGCTCGAAAGAAATTTTTTTCGCTGTTGTCGCCACATCTTTTACGCTTGCCATTGTTTTTTTACCCATCATATTCCTGCAGGGTTTTGTCGGAAAGCTATTTCGCGAATTTGGAATCGTTCTGGCAGGTGCAGTGTTGATATCAGCGTTTGTCTCGCTTACACTTACGCCGGTGCTTAATATTTATCTCACACGCAAGGGTGGTCACAAACATTCACGGTTTTACACATTTACGGAACCTTTTTTTGTAGGAATGGAGAGATTGTATCGTGCATCGTTGAATGGATTTATACGGGTCAGATGGATTGCGTTCGTCATTATATTAGGTTGTGTGGGGATCATTTATTTTATTGGAAAAACCATTCCGTCTGAGCTTGCACCAATGGAAGATCGTAATCGTGTCAGAGCCAGTCTGACGGGTCCGGAAGGAGCTGATTTTGATTTTACAAGTCGGGTCACTTATGATATCACACAGGCCTTAATGGATTCTATTCCCGAAAAAGATGTGGTTCTTTCTTTTGCTCCCGGATTCTTTGGATCACAGAGCAGTAATGCATCATTTATAGGCATGGGATTAAAGCCTTCGGACCAAAGGCAGCGGTCGCAGGACCAGGTCGCACAACAAATGAGTCGGATGTTTAAGCGATATAATAATGTTCGTGTATTTGCTATACAGGAACAAACGATTACGGTTGGTCTTGGAGGTCGTGGATCATTTCCTGTTCAGTTTGTATTGCAGAACCTCAATTTTGATAAACTTAAAGAAAAGCTCCCTCAATTTATGGACGAGGTGAGAAAGAGTAGTGTGTTTCAGGGGTTTGATTCGAATCTTAAATTCAATCAACCTGAATTGCAAATACGGATTGAGCGTCTCCGGGCCAATGAACTTGGCGTATCTGTCCTTGATGTGAACAATACTCTTCAGCTGGCGCTTAGTGGTCGCAAGTTTGGCTATTTCATCATGAATGGTAAACAATACCAGGTGATCGGTCAGGTAGAGCGGATAAACCGTGATGATCCACTGGATCTGAAATCATTTTTTGTCAGAAACAATCGCGGAGAATTGATCCAGCTTGACAACCTGGTGACGATGGAAGAGGTGGCCAACCCACCTACTATTTTCCACTTCAACCGATTTAAGAGCGCCACTATCCAGGCAGGGCTTGCACCAGGTAAAACAATCGGTGACGGAATAGCAGAAATGCAAAGAATCACCGGAATGGTCCTTGATGAATCGTTTACGACTTCATTGGCAGGGGCATCCAGAGACTTTGCAGAAAGTTCATCGAACACATCATTTGCATTCCTTCTTGCACTTGTTCTTATTTTCCTTGTGCTTGCTGCTCAGTTTGAAAGCTTTGTGGATCCGATCATCATCATGATTACAGTTCCACTTGCATTAGCGGGGGCTGTATTGAGCATGTATTTATTTCACCAGACACTTAATATCTTTTCACAGATCGGGATCATCATGCTCATCGGGCTTGTCACGAAAAATGGAATTCTGATCGTGGAATTTGCCAATCAAAAACGCAGAAAAGGGGAAAATAAAATACCGGCCGCTGTAGATGCTGCTGTAGCAAGGCTTCGTCCTATTCTCATGACGACACTTGCCACAACGCTGGGTGCACTTCCTATTGCATTGGCGTTTGGTTCGGGAGGAAACAGCAGGATTCCACTAGGGATAGTGATTGTCGGTGGGATGTTATTCGCGTTGATTCTGACGTTATTTGTAGTACCGGCACTCTATTCCTATTTATCTTCTAAAAAAAGTGTGGATAAATTTGATTCACGCATCGCGGAAGCTGATGTTCCGGTAGAACACATGCTCAAAAGTTAGCGGTTCATTTTATAAACCTTAATAATTTTCTGTGAAGAATAATACGAGTAAGAATATTTTTATAAGACGGTGCATTCTTTCTGCCATTCTATTTTTAGGTGCATTTCAAATGCAGGCACAGACATTGCTCACACTTGATGATGCCATTGCTGCGGCACTTAAAAACAACTACGATATCATCCTTGCCAAAAACGACTCTGCAGTCGCGGCACTTGACTATGAATACCGGAATGCAGTATTTCTGCCCAGGGTTAATGGAACACTTGGTACAAACTGGACCAATAATAATCAGAAGCAGAAATTTTCGACCGGCAACGACCGTGAAGGAAATGTAGCTACTGACAATATCAGCGCTGCCATCAATTTAAACTGGACACTTTTCGATGGGCTGAAAATGTTTGTCACACGTAAAAAAGCAGAAGACTACATAAGGCTTGGTGAACTTGAGATAAAAAACCAGGTGATCAATACTGTCGCAGAAGTAGTCAATACATATTATAATATCGTCCGGCAGAAACAACAACTCAGGGCTGTTGAAGAACAAATGAGCATCAGCCAAACCCGGGTTGACCTTTCACAGCGAAAATTGGAAATCGGTGTTGGGGCGAAGCCTGAATTATTGCAGAGCCAGGTGGATCTCAATGCCCAGAAAGCTGCGCAATTACAACAACTAACCTATATCGTTCAATTGAAAGATCAGCTCAATCACCTGATCAATCCCCCACGTTTAAATGAACAACCCAATCCTTTTTCCACAGCATATGAAGTGAGTGATACTATTCCGATCGATACACTCATCACTATTGATGAAATACAGGAAGGCCTGGTGCATGGAAGCCCGCTTCTCGGCCTCGCACAGAAAAATGTTGAAATCGCAGGGCTTGAGTTAAAAGAATTAAAGGCGGACCGATATCCGATTGTACAATTTAATGGAGCGTATAATTTTTCGCGTACGAGCAATAACATCGCAGTGAATCCTGCGCTTCCCATATTTAATCGTAACCGGGGGCTTAATTACGGCTTCACCGCCTCGATCCCCATTCTCAACTACCGCAACACATCTCGTTTGATACATCAGGCTGAGCTGAATATCGGATTTCAGCAGCTATTGTATGACAATCAAAATGCACTTCTTCACCTTGATGTACTGACAGCATATCATGATTATCAACTGGAGAAACAATCGCTCAGCCTTGAAGAAGATAATATCCTGCTGGCACACGAGAATGTCAACATCATTCTTGAGCTGTACAGGCTGGGATCATCCACATATCTTCAGCTCCGCGAAGCACAAAAGAGTCTCGAAGATGCATACAACAGATTGATAGCAGCCAGGTACAATACGAAGCTGGCCGAGACGGAGCTGTTGAGATTGAAGGGGGAAATAGTAAGGTAGACATTCCAAACCTTTATGTAAATTTCACCTTCGCAACAACGTGTTGCGTTTTTCAAAACGCTCCTTAAATCTCCAACTATGAAAAAATTATTTCTTGTATGGCTTACCATGCTTCTTCTTGGACATGTTTCCGCGCAGTTTTCTGTATCAGGTACACTTACCAATGAGGTTGGCGAACCACTAGTCGGTGTCAACATCTCCGAAAAGGGAACAATCAAAGGGACTGTATCAGACTACAACGGCATGTATCATATCACTGTGGCCAATGGCAATGCCATTTTGATCTTTAGCTATGTTGGTTATGAAACGCTTGAAATGAATGTTTCGGGTACCTCAGAGATCAATGTAGTCATGACGGAGGGCGTGTCCCTGGGCGAAGTGCAGATAGTAGGATCACGCAGTTATAAAAGATCGGTTGCTGATTCACCTGTACCAGTCGATGTGATCGATGTAGCCGATCTGGCCAGCAGCAATGGAAAAGCTGAAATCAACCAGATCCTTGAATATGCAGCCCCCTCTTTTAACGCAACAAAACAATCGGGTTCGGATGGAGCAGATCACATTGATCCGGCATCATTGCGTGGTCTTGGTCCTGACCAGACACTTGTGTTGATCAACGGAAAGCGACGTCATCAGTCGTCACTCATCAATGTGTTTGGTACAAGGGGCCGTGGCAATACAGGGACCGACTTAAATGCTATCCCTGCATCTGCGATTAAGAGGATTGAAATATTACGTGATGGATCTTCGGCACAATATGGTTCGGATGCTATCGCAGGCGTCATGAATATTGTATTGAATGATCAGACCGAAGGATTATCAGGGGGCCTGACCTATGGTGCCTATACCACGAGTGTAGGACAAGGCTATGCGGAGAAAGCTGGTGATGTCCTCTATAATGTTGATGGTAAAAACAGGTTAGATAGTATCAACAAAAGCTTTGATGGCAATACGGTCAAACTTGATCTGAATTATGGACTTCCACTTGGAGACAAAGGCGGCTTTGCTAATATAACTACAGAATATCTTTCTAAAGAAAGGACATTGAGACCAGGATGGTCGTGGCGTAAAGGATATGGTAGTGCTGCGATCGATGGATTTAATTTCATGGTCAACAGCTCTGTTCCGATCGGCGAATCAACTGAGGTGTATGCATTTGGCGGACGCAATTTCCGCGATACGGATGCCTTCGCATTTTCAAGAAGCAGTTATGCTGATGGAGACAACAGATCTGTGCCGAGTCTTTATCCAAATGGATTCACACCCCATATTACTTCGATCATCACAGATGTATCTGCTTGCGCGGGCATACGACACACGATGGCCAATGGATGGAAAGTTGATTTAAGTAATACATATGGAAAAAATCTCTTTCACTATTATATCAAAGGCACTGACAATGCTTCATTGAAATCCGCATCACCTACTGATTTTGATGCGGGAGGACATAGCTTGTCAATGAATGTCACCGGCCTGGATTTCAGTAAATATTTTAAAGACATTGCTTCTGGATTTAACCTGGCCTATGGACTTGAATACAGAACAGAAAATTTTCAAATCTTTTCAGGAGAAGAAGCATCTTATGCCGTGTATGACTCAACAGGTCGGGCTGTCACTGATCCGGTTCATCAATCCGTCGCTACAGATTCTAATGGTGATGCACTGCCTGGTGGATCACAAGGATTTCCGGGATACAGTCCAGGCAATGTTGTAGACAGAGGACGCACCAATATAGGCGTCTATGTCGATGGTGAAGTTGATATCACAAATGCATTTCTGGTGGGCGCGGCATTGAGGTATGAAAAGTATAGTGACTTTGGAAAAACATTTGATTTCAAAGTGACCAGCAGATATAAGTTTAGTGATAAGTTTTCTTTGAGGGGATCCTTGTCAACAGGATTCAGGGCACCGTCGTTAGCACAAATACATTACAATCTCATCTTCAATAATATCGTAGGTGGATTGTCAGTACCATCATTGTTGGCATCCAATACAAGCACAGTCACAAAGGCATTTGGCATCGGCCCGTTAAAAGAAGAAACAGCGCTTAATGCAAGTCTTGGGTTTACCTTTTCAACAGGAGGGTTTAGTGCGACTGTAGATGGATATTCTATTGCAGTAGATGACAGAATTGTATTGACGGACAATTTTGATGCATCCGGATTGGGATTGGGAGTTGATGTAGCGCAGTTCTTTGCCAATGGCGTGGATACAAGGACAACGGGTCTTGATATCGTACTTGGATACCGTACTTATTTCAGAAACAGTATTCTGAACATTGGTCTTGTGGGCAATTTAAACAAGCTTGAAATTGATAAAATCAACAATGGCAAACTGAATGAATTTACATTCTTCTCGCCTTATTCAAGAGCATATCTCATCGCAGCAGCGCCTGATTACAAATTTGGATTGAATATCAGCTTGTCGACGTCAAGATTTGATTTTGGTATCAATGCTACCCAATTTAGTGAAGTGCAGATACAGGATGACCATTGGTTAGATACACCTGCGACTACTCAGGCAGAAGCGGATGCGGTCACAGCTATTGCTACAGACACCTACGATGCAGCACTCACCGTTGATCTCAATATTGGATATAGAATTACGGACAAATTGAAAATTACCGTTGGAGGAAACAACATTTTAAATACATACCCTACGCCCCAGTTTGATGGGTGGACTGATCAGGGAGGATTTTCGGATTCAGTGCAGATGGGATCGGATGGGGGATTTTATTTTGTACGGTTAGGATTTAAACTTTAAAAGGCGGAAAAGGCGGAAAAGGCGGAAGAGGCGGAAGAGGCAGAAGGGGTAGAAAAGGCAGAAGAGGCAGAAAAGGCGGAAGATGTAAGAGGATAAATTCTAATTATAAAGAAACTGATTGTGATTGCAAATGCCGGGGGTTTTAACCTGGCATTTGTTTTTTCAAATAAGGAATAAAAAGGAAAACGGTTAATTCGTTAAAGGAATTAAATCTTAAATGCAGAAGCAGATCATTTTTGTTATGGGTGTTTCCGGTTCGGGTAAAACGACGATTGGGCAAATGCTTGCTGACAAACTCGGAATTCCATTTTTTGATGGTGATGATTATCATCCTGTAGAAAATGTTGCGAAGATGCGGGATGGAATTCCTCTTGATGATGCGGATAGATATTCATGGTTAAAACAATTGCATGGTATTGCTTCGGAGGGTATAAAGCAGAATGGAGGAGTGATAGCATGTTCGGCATTGAAAGAATCTTATCGTAAAATACTGATTGAAGGAATTGAGGGTCATGTCCGATGGATTATTTTGGAAGGCACTTTTGATCTTATCAAAGAGCGCCTGGAGAAGCGGCGGGATCATTACATGCCAGTAAAACTTCTGACATCGCAATTTGATGCATTGGAAATACCATCATATGCAATTAGCGTTTCTATCGAGTCAACACCGGAAACTATTGTAGAAAATATAATCAACGAACTTGAATACTGAGCTTTTACTCGCGGTCCTTGCCGGAATAGCACTACTGCTTGTGCTTATTCTCTTTGTGCGCCTCCATGCATTTCTCGCATTGTTGATTACCAGTGTGACAGTCGGCTTGCTTGCAGGGATGAATGGTGCAGAGATAGCCGATACGATACAGAAGGGCATGGCGAGCACGCTTGGATTTGTAGCAACGGTTGTGGGTCTTGGGGCGATGTTTGGTTCCATCCTTGAAGCATCAGGTGGTGCAGAAGCGATTGCCAAATCATTGATCTCAACTAATCAAACGCAACGAGCACCCTGGACGATGATGATCACAGGGTATATTGTTTCTATTCCTGTGTTTTTTGATGTAGGATTTATTATTCTGATACCACTGATCTATGGATTGCAACGACGAAGTGGAAAATCGATACTTGCATTTGCGATTCCATTGCTGGCGGGCCTTGCCGTGACACATGCGTTTGTGCCACCTACGCCGGGACCGGTGGCTGTTGCAGGGATTCTGGGTGCAGATTTAGGAACAGTGATATTAGTTGGATTGCTTACAGGATTTCCTGCTGCAGTTGTTGGAGGAATACTATGGGGAAAATTTATTTCACGTCGGATTTTTATAGCAGCTCCGGAAATAAAGGATGAGGAAAATGAAATGAATGTACCGCCGGTGTGGATGTTTCTCATGTTGATCATTATTCCACTTGCTTTGATTATTGCAAATACAATCATTGAACGACTTGTGAAAAGTGGAGTGCAGAACATTGACCTATTGAACAAAATATTTGCACTGATTGGTCATCCTTTCGCTGCATTGATCATTGCAAATCTTCTGGCCTGGTATCTACTGGGCATACGCAGAGGAATGAGTCGTGAAAAACTTTTGGAAATCACGACGCGATCATTGACACCAGTGGGGATGATCATCTTGCTCATCGGTGCAGGTGGTGTATTTAAACAAGTGCTTGTGGATACGGGTAGTGGTGAGATGCTGGCGCGATCAATGACTTCGTTAGGTATACCTGCGTTTTTGTTTGCATTTATCACGGCTGCTATTATCCGGATACTACAGGGTTCTGCTACGGTGGCAATGATTACGTCTGCAGGATTGACTGCTCCTCTTCTGATTGGCCTGGGTTTAAGAGAAGTTCAGCTCGCCAGTATTGTTATTGCCATTGCAAGTGGGGCTACGTTTATGTCACATGTCAATGACAGTGGGTTTTGGCTTGTCAAACAATATCTCGGATTGACAGAGAAGCAGACTTTTCATTCATGGACGGTGATGACGATGTTGGTGGGTATTACTGGATTGATTGGGGCGGGATTGATTTACTACCTGGTGTGATAGGGGGATAAAAATAATTAACCCTTTTCGTCACCGAATCAATTGCTTAGGAAATGTAACACTTGGCAAAGACATACTTGGATATGTATTCCAAATGGTGATACCCGGTCTAAAGGCCTTTATGATTTCAAAACCTATCAACTATTAATCGGATTACTGTTAATCAAAGCCTAATAGCCCTTCAATGGTGTAAACAAAAGCCCACCAGAACACTCTATTAATTATCCTGTTCGACATGGGATTCGGCACGTTCGGAGTAATCAATAGTTAAATAAAGTACGAATAGCCCTTACTTTGTTGTTATAGGGAAGAACAGATTAAAAGACCTGAAAAAAATGACTGAGGTATCAAAAAAACAGGGGGCTAAGTATATTCTGGCGAGCATATTGTTTGCGGGATTTGTAGTCCTACTCATTCCTTCCTGTGTGCATGAACCATTAATCACGCCGATCGATAACCCGGTGGATACGACCGGCAATCCAGTCGATACAACCGGCAACCCGGTGGATATCTCCACAGGGACACCTTGTGACCCTAACGTTGTCTATTTCACTAAAGACATTTTACCACTATTTATTTCCACATGTGCTAAAAGTGGGTGTCATGATGCCAATTCGCATAGAGAGGGTATCGTCATGGACAATTTCCAGAATGTGATCGGAAGCCGGATCATCAAGACCAATGATGCCAACAATTCGAAATTAATTAAAACCATTAAAGCTACAGGCGGAGAAGAAAGGATGCCACCATCACCGGCACAACGATTCACTACAGATCAGATAGCGCTTATATCAAAATGGATCAATCAGGGAGCCAAGGATCTGACATGTGATGAAAATGCAGGACAGTGTGTCACTACAAATGTATCGTATGCAGGATTTGTAGCACCATTGCTTTCAACATACTGTGTAGGCTGTCATTCCGGAGGAGCGCCATCAGGTGGGGTCTCACTCAGCACATATGCCCAGGTAAAAGCAATGGCCACATCAGGCAGATTATATGGATCGATAGCATGGTCAACAGGATTTAAAACCATGCCAAAGGGATCAGCGAAATTGTCACAATGCAGTATTAATAAAATAAAAGGATGGATCGATGAAGGAGCAAACAATAATTAAATTCCTTTTGATAGGAATGGTCGTAATGTCATCATGTTACTATGATTCGGCAGAGAATTTATATCCGGCTACTGATTGTGTCACTGCTAATATGAGTTACCAGACGAATATATTACCTATCCTCCAGTTCAATTGCTATGTATGTCACAGCGCGGATGTCAATTCAGGTAATGTAAATCTTGAAGGTTATAATCAGGTACTCCTCAGTGTCAACAATGGCAAGCTCCTGGGTTCGATCAAACATGCTTCCGGCTATAAAGACATGCCCCAGAACGCACCGAAATTAGTAGCCTGTGAAATTGCCAAGGTTGAACAATGGATCAAAGATGGAGCACCGAACAATTAACAGGAATGACATGCTTTTCATTTGCATAAAGCACTACCTCAATTCAACACCAAGACCATGAAAAAAATTCTTATCACACTGATCGTTCTTGCCGTCATCGGGGCAAGCTATGGTTACTATATGTACAACAAACCCGTTGAAAGCCTGGAAAATAAAGATGCAGATGTCACCATATCAGCCGATCAACTGATCGCGGATTATGAATCAGACGAAAAGACAGCCAATGAGAAATATCTGGGAAAAGTAGTAGTGGTCAGTGGTAAAATAGCAGAAATCACAAACGAAGAAGGAAAGAAAAAAGTAAATCTTGAAACTTCCAATCCAATCTCTGCAGTCATATGCGAAATGGAAGAAAATAAGAAAACGGAAAAACTGAAAGCAGGTGACATGGTCAAGGTCAAAGGTATGTGTAGCGGATACCTGAGTGATGTCATCCTTGTACAATCTGTAGTCGTCAACTAAATCATAAAACATTATGAAGGGAAAAATACCCATTCATAACTTTCTAAAATCTAAAACATGAAGAATATCTTTTTTATCGTCATGCTTTTGTCAACACAGTTGGCATTCGGACAAAAATACTTTTCTAAGACAGGAAAGATTTCATTCAAATCAGATGCCTCTATGGAAAAAATAGAAGCACAGAACTCTTCAGCCAGCACAGCCCTTGACATCAATAGCGGCAACCTGGAATGGGCCGTACTTATACAGGGATTTAAATTTGACAAAGCCCTGATGCAAGAGCATTTCAACGAAAACTACATGGAAAGCGGTACGTATCCTAAAGCTAAATTCAAAGGAAAAATAGACAACATCAGCACGGTCAATTTCTTAAAGGATGGTGTATACAATGTCACTGCTACAGGTCAACTTGAAATGCATGGCATTACCAAACCGGTCACCACAAAAGGCGTCATCACCGTAAAAGGTGGTGCGATATCCGCTAAAAGTAATTTTTCAGTCCTGCTCGCAGACTATGGAATAACGATCCCTAAACTGGTGGCCGACAATATTTCCAAAACCGTTGATATCACTGTTGATGTAAGTTACCAACTCATGCCAACCGAATAATTTTTATAACAGTCAATATATGATCAGTGCCTCTATCATTAATAAACTGATGGTAGAGGTTTTTTAATGTTGTACTTTCATTGCAAATAAATAACAAGAGATAATTATGACACTTAATAGCATACTCAGTATTGCCTCCCTTTGCTTAATGACTTTATTCGCTTCCGCTCAGGAAAAGGATATGCTATCCATGATAAAAGACTCTGTGATGACCGAGTATACTACCGCCAGTTTTAAGACAGACCGGGTCATTAATCTGCATTCATTGGAGAATACCGCCGCGGGAAATCTGGATATAAAGATTTCACATCGTTTTGGTTTTTTTAGCGGAGGTGCATATGAGTTATTCGGATTAGATCAGGCATCGATCCGTATAGGTGGAGACTATGGAATTTCTAACCGGCTGATGGTAGGTGTTGGAAGAAGCAGCTATGAGAAAACGTTTGATGCTTTCGCCAAGTTTAAGTTGCTAAGACAATCAAAGGGTGCCAAAAACACACCATTCACACTATGCGCCTTTGGTTCTGTTGCGGTTAAAACGATCAAACCATCTGACCCAACGCGCGTGAATTTCTTCAGCAGCAAACTATACTACACAGGACAAATCATCATCGGGCGAAAGTTTTCTAAAGCATTTTCCCTCCAGCTATCGCCTACGATAGTCCATCGTAATCTTGTTGATAAGGCTTCCGAAAAAAATGATGTACTTGCCCTGGGAGCGGGAGCAAGATTTAAGCTAGGCAAGAGAACCTCGCTCAATGCCGAATATATTTATGTCCTGCCCAATCAACTAGCCCCTGAATACCGGAATTCAGTGAGTATTGGATTTGATATTGAGACAGGTGGCCACGTCTTCCAGTTACACTTTACCAATAGCACGTCTATGATCGAGAAAGGTTTTATTGCCGAGACGATTGGCGATGTAGGCAACGGGGACATTCATTTTGGTTTTAATATAGCCAGGACCTTCAACATCAAATAACTGCCCGACACAAAGCACTATAGTTCAGGTAGATTCCGTTTTCGATAGCGCCGGCTAAGGCCTTCTTGAGCCTTTCATTATTCTTCTTTTCGATGGTATAGCATTGAGTTTATTGAACTGTAAAGTACTATAGGCCTAAGTTCTATATGAACATGTACTTTTACAAAAAAAAACCATGACAATAAAAAAACTGATCGAACTGGAGAACAAATCAAAAGAAGTATGGGTCATCAGCCCCATGCTCAATTATGATGTTCAGAACAAAGCTTTTTCTGAACTGGTAAGTGTCAACCTGGGCGAAAAAACGAAATACAGGTACATCGTGCCCGCTACTCCACTGGTAGAGAAAAACCTTGGGCTGTACAAGAAGATTTATAAAGTCACAGACCAGGACATTGCCAATAATTTTCTGATCCTTCCGCCATCCGAATTCAATCCTTTCATTGTCGAGTGTGCCATTTATGACGCGTCGACAAAATGTGTGGCTTGTGCCGCCCCGGCTACCGATGACGGTAATGATGAAGTCATCTGGTTCAATAGTGCTACAGCAAAAGAAATGGCGAAAAGTTTTAAAGCACTTTGGAAGAAGTATAAGCGCGTCAGCCTTTGATATTGGCATAGGTATTATCATTTTCTATTCTGTCCTTAACCGGGGATCGAAAACGTAATTGCACCATTTATATGGCCAAGCCATCAAGGACAAAAAAAGACAACATTCACAGGTCGGGCTCTACACAAGGGAAAAGGAAAAAACCTTCTCTTTCCACCTCGTCTTTGTCTTATGAAATGGATAAACGATAATTATACTACATCCGGATTAGCTGAATTCCGGAAGGACAAGCCCGGTGAGTTGGTTTGGGATGGTGCGCTTTCTACGTATCAATCACAGAATGAGTTTAAGGTGTATGTTTTTAAAAAGAAATGATAAAGATTCCATCATTGTGTACTTAAATATAAATAGGCATAACGCCAATTTATATTTTAGAAAGACGAAGTGTTGACTATGATCAACCCCAGTTCAGTTAATAAACCTATCGACTTACAGCACTTGAGTTATTCACCTTTAAAAAGCAAGTCGTTAATTAGGGCAGGACACAGAGGTTGTTTTTATTGTTCCATTATCATTCATCGTCAGACGCCAACAATTACCGTTTGGTGATTTCATTATAACACCCTTGTCAACATTCTGTATGTAAACATCTCCATTCGTTATTTGAAGTTTAGATGCAGGGGTTTCTGTGCCAATACCAATATTTCCATTCGCGGCAATCCTCATTCTTTCGTTTGCAGAACCATTATTATCGACACTGGTCATAAATCTGAGTACTCCATTTATATTAGGTGCTGATATAATCAAGCCTGGGCCGGTATTGTGTACCTGGCCAAAATCCGCATATCTGTTATTATCGAAATCATATGTTTCTGAATTTTGACTTATGAAAGTCTGGGTGCCCATATCTCCGGCAGACAATCCAATTAATGCAGCGGATCGATTGGAGAGGGATGTATTATTTGCCAGTATGTACAATCTGCCATTTCCTGTTGGATCATTTCCCGTGACTGTCAATTTATTAGTTGGGTTTTCGGTGCCAATACCCACCTTTCCATCACCTGTTATGCGCATACGTTCAGCGGTTGATAGTGCAGCTCCACCAACAAGAAATTTAATTACGGCATCACTTGCATCTGCTCTTAATATTAAGCCTTTTCCAGTGGACAGCAACTGTCCAAAGTCAGCGTATTTATCACCTTCAAAATCATAAGTTTCTCCGATGTGCTCTAGATAAGTCTTGGAAGTTTCATTGCCGGCCGATAATCCCATATAGACCAGAGAACGATTCGATAGAGATTGGTTATTCAGGTATAAATATCCTCTATCATTAAGAGTAGGGTCATCGCCCATTATTGTTAGTTTCTCAGAACCACTATTGGTCCCTATACCTACATTTCCTCCGTTATAGTGAATCCCTTTTGAATCATCAATCCATTTGTTATCTCCCCCATGAGCAGCATAAAGAGCATACGGAACAGATAATAATTCTGAAGTGCCTAAGTTTTGAAAATTAGATCCACCATCACCATCCATTTCAATCTGAATATAGTGATCATTTGCCCCCCAGTTTATTAAAGAGAATTGTCCTGTCGGCGAACCTCCATTGCCTATACCAATATTAAACAGCCCCAGCCTATTTGTCAAGACATTGTGAATTTCTTTATACACCACAGTTCCATCTGCAGTTCCGCTACGAATAGATATTTGTAATGCAATATTCCTGTTGACCAAAGGATTTCCACTTAAATCTCTGGCTATTCCCTGATAATTGAATGCTTGTGGCGATTGAGCAAAAGCAGAGACACTTAAGAAGGTGTATAAGAACAAAATAAATACAGGTTTCATGTTAGTTTGTTTTAATAATTTTAAAAGTTTGTGATGCAGACAGATCGACGACAATGATGGTGATTAAATATGTACCCTGTGGTAGGTCTTTAAAAAAATATCTATCCATTATTTTATCTCCTATATATTTTTTCTTCAAGATCAATTGACCCGAAGTATTCGTCATTTCAATTTCTAAGTCAGAAGATTTTATCAAACCCACACGAATATCTACAAAGTCCGATGTTGGATTGGGGAAAAGTTGAATTGCACCTATATCGGCAGGTATTATTTTAGTTGATGTAATATTGTACATCGGTTGATGCATTCCTTGGGAAATAATAGTAGTAGAATTTTCAATCGTAGCGATCATTACCTCTCCAAGTGTCCAGTCAAGCTGAACAGAACTTGAGGTATATGAATTTCCAGCTGTCGCGACTACCTTTAAATTAGGGTCCTGAGCAATTGAAAGAGTTACAAACCACATTGAAAAAATAATCAAAAGCCAGTTTCTCATAAAACAAACAGTTTGGCAAAATAAATTTATAAGACTACTAAAATTCTATAAATCAAATATAATACAATTTTTTAGCCCGACTTCTCGTCTACATTTGTATTAAGTATTGGCCATTAAAAAAATTGGTAAAAAGCGCTACCTTTCAATCTTATGAAACTCTTTAACGCTTCTGTATACGCTAACCGCCGCAAATCATTGATGCAGGCAATGGGCCAGGGACAATTCTTTTTTCCCGGAGCCGTCGAGCAACCATTCAACTATAAGGCGAATACCTTCCCATTTCGGCAGGATAGTACCTTCCTGTATTACTTTGGATTCGCTCAGCCCGAAATGGCCGGTCTGATTGATGCAGATGCAGGTGTTTCTACTTTATTCGGGCACGATATAGATATTGAAGAAGTAGTGTGGATGGGCCCCCAGCCAACGATGGCAGAACGGGCAGGATTAATTGCGGTAGAGCAGCACGCTGAGTTTGGAACAGTGGCGGAAGTGCTTAAAGGGAAGAAAATTCAGTACCTGCCACCCTATCATGCCGACCGTATTCTTTATCTCGCAAAGGTTTTGGGAAAAAGTGTTGAGGATATTCAAAGTGACCACTCTATGGCGCTCGTGCATGCTGTCATAAAACAACGATCACACAAGGCCGCTGAAGAAATCACGCAGATGGAAGAAGCATTGGCCATCACTGCAGCCATGCACACACAATTAAGAAAGGCTACATCAGCAGGGAAATATGAAGCACAACTTCGAGGCATTGCAGAGGGTGTTGCGTTTGCTAATCAGGGACGTCTTTCATACGGAGCTATCTGTACTGTGCAGGGTCAGACACTGCATAACAATGAATATCACCGCATGCTTAAAGAAGGAGGCATGCTACTGTGTGATATCGGCGCAGAAAATCAAATGGGATATGCAGGCGATATCACGCGCGTATATCCGGTGAGTCCAAAATTTTCAGCGCAACAGGCAGACATCTATGATCTCGTGCTGAAAGCAGAAACAGAATCAATAGCCACAGTAAAGCCTGGTGTGAAATACATGGATATTCATCTTGGGGCTGCACGTATCATCACTGAAGGACTTCAACAACTTGGATTGATGAAAGGTGATGTAGATGAGAGCGTTGCTGCCGGCGCGCATGCTTTGTTCTTTCCTCATGGTCTCGGACATATGATCGGACTGGATGTACATGATATGGAAAACCTCGGGGAGAATAATGTTGGTTATGATACTTCAGTGCAACGTAGCACGCAATTTGGCACCGCCTATTTACGTCTTGCACGTCCTCTTGAAACCGGATTTGTATTGACCGTTGAGCCAGGTATTTATTTCATACCGGAGTTGATAGACATGTGGGAAGGAGAAGGAATCTTTAAAGAGTTTATTCAGTATGAAAAACTTAAGCCATATCGGAATTTTACAGGAATAAGAATTGAGGACAATGTATTAGTGACGGAGAATGGTCATAGAGTATTAGGTGTGCCGATACCGAAAGTTAGATCAGAAGTGGAGAGAGATTGAATGCGTCTAACGTATTAATGTAATGTCCCCTTTAAGCGTTTTTCTGATACCCATTACAGACGTACAATCCATGTAATAAGCAAATACCCCCGGTGGTACTTTCTTATTTTTATAAACGCCATTCCATGATTCCTGGTTATCGGCACTGACGAAAACACAATCTCCCCATCTGTCGAAAATAATAAATTGATATTCAGATAAGGGTGTTGAAACAAATGGCTTCACGGTTTCATTTATGCCATCATCATTCGGGCTGAATACATTAGGCACGTACACTGAAAAATCACAGTCAAGATTCTGAATATGGATCGTCAACATTTTCTGGCCACACGCATTCGAAACTTCAACCCAATACATTCCGGCATGATCCACCAATAGTGATGACAAGGTAGATTGGTCAGACCATAAATAACTCGCACCCGGAAACGTAGCATCAAGTATAAGGGATTGCCCTGCACAGAGCACGGTGTCTGCAAGTGTTATGTCTGGAGGAGCAATAGATGTGGTATTGATCATTTCTTTTACTGAAAAGCATGCGTTTGAAAGTTGCACCCAATAAGAACCCGCCTTTACCAAGCTCAATATCGAATCTGTTGAACTATCAGACCACAAAAAGGTAACACCAGGAAAGGCGGCATTAAGCGTAAGTGTATCGCCGACACAAAAACTGGTATCCGGAAAAGTTACTTCGGGTCGCCTGATGATATCAATGGAAAACGAATCCCTATAAGAATAACATGTATTGCTTATCTCTATCCAGTACAGTCCTTTCGTGTTGAAATCGTGTATTGCTTTTGTTGTGTTGTCAGACCACAAATATTGTGTACCCGGAAATGTAGCATCAAGAGTCAATACTTCCCCCTGACAAATAATGGTGTCATTGAAAATAAGTGTGGGCACGGGTGCAAATGCAATTTGAAACGTATCTCTATGTGTGAAACAAACATTTTCAAGTTGCACCCAATATGAACCAGATGTACTAAAAACATTTTTGGGAGTAGTTGTTCCGTCAGACCAGAGATACACAACCCCCGGAAACGAGGCATCAAGCACAAGCGAGTCATCATGACATATATTGGTATCAGGAAATGAAACTTTGGGAAATGGGGTGACTGAAACATCAAACGAATCCGAAACCGAATAACACGAACTACTTAATTGGACCCAATAATGGCCTTGTTTTGAGATATTTATTTTTGGAGTCGTAGAATTATCAGACCATAGGTAGGAGGCTCCTGTGATAAAAGCATCATAGATTACGTTTTGCCCTTCGCATATTGAGGTATCCGGGAGAGAAATAACGGGCGGTGAAGGCGCATCGATATGTATAGTGTCCCGCAAACTAAAGCAGGGATAATTAGCTTCAACCCAATAAGTCCCTGTGGTTTTAATAACTTTTTTAATTGTGCTTGTGCCATCGTTCCATAGATAATTCACAGGGCAATTTGAGGTCGAACTAAGATTTATGATGAGCGAATCACCATTGCACAATGTGGTATCCTTTCCAAGAAAGAGTAGCGTATTCGGATTGAGGAAAAATGAATATGGTGCGAAATTCGGTAAGCCTGACTGAGATGATGTACCGGTAGAAAGCAATTGCCCTTTTTCACGATATCCGCATGTTGTACCGGGCATATCAGGGTGATCGATTACATCGAGGAAAGAAGAATTATTACGGGCCATGTATATTTTTTTGTCAGGACCCATCTGTAGAGCACCATAATGATAATTGCCGGAGATAGAATTCAGGGTAGTCACCTGATCGTTGAACAGGTTTACCTGATATAAATAGTTAGTGACAAAAAATGTACTGAGATATAAGAGACTATCATTGGGCGAAAACTCTATTCCATATACCCACTGTTGTCCATTGAAGAGTTGATTTAAATTCCTGACATTTGATAATTGCCCAGTTGACGAATCGAAATCAAACATTTCGCATATGCCACGAAATGAAGCTGAACTCACAATTTTTGTACCGTTATGTGAAGCTTTTACAGGTCCAATAATCGCATCGTTTGCATAAAAGGATCCTATAGTAGAGATGACCGGAGTCGTATTGAGTCCTGTTGAAGTCAGTAAAAAGGCCTGAAATTTACCGGAGTTTAGAGTATGGGTGATGATCCAGATATCTTTACCATTAGTATGCAGGACGGCCGTAATTTTTTCCGCAGTCTCATCGATCACGGGTTTATTTTTTGTTGAAAGGACCACATCACCCATCCCATTATTTAGACACATATCCACAACAGAATAAGCCAATCCTCCATTTGTAAAGTGATCCTCGGTGGTGAATAGATAATATTGGCTACATGAACCTGGCAAAGGAACGATTAATGCCGCCTGAGTCGAGGAAGCTCCGCCAACAAGGCCAGCACCATTAGGCATTATATTTTTATTTCTATCCCAGACAGTGACTCCGTCAGAATAAAATAAATTATTTCCGCCTGGATCACTGATGGAAGCTGTTCCTTCCAATGCTACAAGATTCCCGGAAATAGACTTCGGCGGATCAACATTAAAATCAAGACCCGCTCTGGTTCCAAAATACCAAATGTTGTTTTGTTTTTGTGCTATAATACGCGATGTCCAGGTAAAGAGAAAACAAAAGATAAACATCAGTTTTATTTTTTTTCCCGGGCCCATAGTAAAGTATTGTACGTTACTCCATATGATGAAAGCAAAAAAACTTGCTTAGAATTTCATTATTCGTTGCATGGCAGTATATCCATTACAGATCAGCTGACAATAAACGATCCCATTATTCAACGGAATATCTTCGCCGTTTATTTGTTCAACGTGTTCGCCTGACGAATATTCATGTTCTGTTGTGTAAAGCAATTTACCCGACACATCAAAGAATCGAATTGTAGTTTTTCCGCCATTGACTAAATAAAAGCGGGTTGTAAAAGCAGAGTGAAATGGATTCGGCTCTAATTGAAAGAAACTTATTTCCTGCAGATTACTGATTTGTTTTCCACATTCCAGATGTATAGCATATGATTCCAGATCATTACCAGGATATGCTTCAGGGCAAAGTCTCTCTTTTGTCAATTTAATCTTGTCTCTTACCTGACCGGCATGATGTGCTATAAATTTGATTTGATATAATTCATCTTCATCCTCTAACAGGATAGATTCTGATTGGCTCCAGCTAATTGATAAAACGCCATTGTGTACTGCAAAATTCTCAGGGGTGATGAATAGTTTTTCTGAGGAGATGCCTACAAGTTCCAGGTCTTCAATCTGGAGTGCCATTTGCAAGCCGGCAATAGATGTATGCTCCCCTGCTTTAATGGCCACTGTAAATGGGGTCATCTCCTTTATTTCTTCATTCTCCATCATCAGAGAAAAAGTCTTTTCGCTGCGGGAGGTCAAATCACCGGTGAGCAGTTTAATGTCTTCATTTACATCTCCAATTTTAATGCCCAGAAAATCTGCATTATCAATATCATGACGAGGATATTCAATCGTTTTCAATTCACTGAACAATGAAATATCCGCTCCACCCATTTCCTGTGCCATATCACCAAATCGCCAGCTTGTGTTTCCGGGAAATTCATTATATAAACCAAGTAAAAGCCTCCTTAAATCCAGTAGGTCAAGCACAGTCACCCGACCACTATGATTAACATCAGCAGCAATGTATTGATGCAGGGATGTAAAGGGCTCAATACCCAATAAATGTTTCTGTATACGGATAAGATCAAGTGTACTGACACCATTCAACACATCATCATTTTTATATCCTTTCAAAAAGTAATGACCGTCCTTTTCAAGATTCTCAAAAGCGTAATGGCCGGCCGCATCAGTTGGTTTATTGGTGACGTTTGAAAAATCAGCGTCTTCTGACATCACCATTGTAGCATTCGACACAGACAGTCCTGTCCTTGTTATGACCCGACCACTGATTATTGGTTTCGGAGACTGAATAGCGATACATCCGGCATAGATTTTAACGGCATCAATATCCCATGCCGAGACAACCGATGCATCACCTATAGGACAATAGGGAAGTAATTCAATTCTGAAGGTTGTGTTGGCCTGTACGCGGAACAAATCATTATCGATAAAACTATAGGATTGTAGCGTCCATGAATTCGTTGTATGAATATTCTCTTTTCGAAATACTTCTAAGCCGTTTTTCAGTATTCGGATACCATAGAATGTAGGAAAGTTGTTTGGTCCGCTATCGCCGCTTATCCAGTTGTAATTCGTAGGAGCTTGTTCATAAAATTCAAGACCCGTAAATTTCACTAATGAATCTGTCTGAGGGTGAATCGTAAATTCAATAACTATTGATGCCTGATGGCCGGCTATATAAGTACACGAATTTAAAGAACTCACACACATCGCAATGGACCCATTTACGCCGTGGGTGCATGAATGTTTGTTCATTTGAGGCGGTGACCGAAACAAATAGTCTGCCGATACATCTGCACAAGTTAACTGAGATGGGAAAGTAGGCAGAAACTCACTATAATCCATATTCGAACCGTTGAACATAAAAGCAGAACATGCTTCCAGGTCATATTGAACAATGGGTGTACAATCAATAACATTTAGACGTAATGTCCTGATGGAATCACAACCATTGACAAGATTAAATGTATCTACATAAATCCCTGATTTAGTATATCCTTCAAAGGATCCACCGGAGCATAGATCTCTTTCAAGAAATGTATTTGAACCAGGTATCACAGTTAGTGTCAAAACACGTATACTATCACATCCTAATTCAGTAATAAGCGTGTCAGTGTATATTCCTGATTCGGTATAACCTTCGAAAGAACTGCCTTGACAAATATTGGCAACAAAGGACAGGTGCGACGGAGGCACAACTGAGATATTTGCAGAAGCAGTAATTGTTGAACATGCATTTGAAACAGTAACTGTATATATGCCGGATACGGATACAGTTAGCTGTGGAGAAATTGAGTGGTCTGACCATAGATAAGTGGAACCGGGAAAAGATGCATCGAGAGTGATCACCTCACCTGTACAAATCACAGCATTCTCTAAGGTAACGTCCGGAGTTGGCACAACGTCAATTTCTATTGAGTCGATGTACTTAGCACAGGAGCTCTCCACCCTTACCCAGTAAAGACCAGTTGTTTTAACAATCTTCTCCGGATCGGTTGATCCATCATTCCACACATAGGAAGAAGGGCAATTTTTGTTTGATTGCACATGAAGTATAATAGAATCTCCGGCACAAATTGTGGTGTCATGACCAAGTGATATAGACGAAGTGGAATCCTGGAAAAATGAATAAGGTGCAAAATTTGGAAGCCCGCTTTGTCCCTTAGTTCCGGGCAATAGATCCAGTGAATGCTCTACATATTGACACCCTGTTCCGCTGACATTTGGCTGATGTATGACATCCACAAAAGCAGATTCATTTCGGACCATATATATTTTTTTGTCGGGACCCATCTGAAGTGCTCCATAACGATAGTTACCAGACACAGAATTTAGTGTCGTCAGGACATTCGTTGCAAGGTTTAATTGATATAAATAATTGGTAATGAAAAACGTACTCAAATATAAAAGATGATCATCAGGAGAAAACTCAATACCATATACCGATCGACTGCCACTCCAATGGGAATTTAGATTCACAGCATTACTAAGGACACCGGTTGTGTTATTAAAATCAAACATCTCGCAGATGTCACCAAATGAAGCAGAACTCACAATTTTTGATCCATCGTGTGATGCCCGAATGGGGCCGATGATATCTGTAGAACTATAATTGGAACCAATTGTCGAAACAACCGGTGTTGTGGTAAGACCGGAAGAAGTCAATAAATAAGCCTGGAATTTATTGGAACTGTGCGTATGTGTAAGAATCCAGATATCCACACCATTTGCATGTAATACAGCGGTAACTTTTTCGGTTGTCCTATCGATCACAAGCGTATTTTTGGTAGAGGCAACTACATCACCAAGCCCATCATGCAGACACATATCCACAACGGAATAGGCCAATCCTCCGTTTGTAAATTGATCCTCCGTTGTAAAAACATAATATTGTGTACATGAATTAGGGAGTGGTACGATGAGAGCAGCTTGCGTAGAGGACTCACCCCCAAGCAAACCACTTCCATTTGGCATTGGATTTTGATTGCGGTCCCAGAGTGTTGCTCCATTGGTATAAAACAACAAATGTCCTGCCGGGTCACTGATAGAGGCAGTTCCCTCAAGTGTGAATAAAGCGCTTGTGATAGCCTTTGGTGGTGTGAAATTGAAATCAAGGCCAGCCTTGTTTCCGAAAAACCAAATATTGTTTTGTTTCTGGGCGGTTATATAGCCAACGACACCTAATAAAGCGAAAAGAGCAAGTAGAAATTTTTTCATTTTCAGGGGGTTATTAAATTCCAATATAATTAAATAATCTTAATAATCGTATGCCGTGAGAAGCACAATTAACATGAAAAACTATAAAGGACTGGCACTAAACAAAAAGAGGAGAAAAACCAATCAAACTTCTTTGTCGCCTATTTGGAATAACCAATTTCACGGATTGCAAAACTTGGGGGGATTTTTAATTCATGAGTTAAAAAAAGCAATTCCCAATTGTACTTCAGGCAAAATTCTCTCACCGATTCAATCACCCCATAACGCATGCCCCCGTTCCAGTTTCCAATAAGGTAATCATGACCGGCAATGATACCTCCTGGTTTCATTTTAGAACGGAGCAATTCTAATTCTCGTCGTGTGACGTTGTAAGAATGTTCCGTATCCAGATATACCCAATCAAAATATGCATCAGTCGTCATTTGAATACCGGTAAAAGATAGCTCTCTGATAATTTGAATCTTTTCTGTACCAATTTCCTTTGCAAACTTCTTACCTACCTTTTCAAACAAACCCGGATAAGATTTCAACATCCAATTATCCATTAGAATCAGTTTTGTAGGCTGCGTGATGGCTAGTATTTTTTCCGCGAACTCTCCTTCGTGGACGCCAATTTCCGCAACGATAGCATTTTTGGGCAGCCGATGAAGCAATTCTTCACGATTCACCAGAGAAACAAGATGCTCTATATGTTTATTTTCAAATTCTGAGGTCGGATAATCTTTATAAAACTTAGCCCTGAATTTTTTGGTCAATCGATTTGAAATCGAAATCATTTTTCCTGTAAAAGACATAGAATATTTTATAATTTAAAATTGAGAATAATAGTCTTCAGTATGCAAGTTAGTCAGATCAAATTTCAAGAGTATCGGAAAACAGACAGTTAAACTGTTATCATAACTGAACATGGAACTGAACGGTCAAATATAATATCTTTGACGCAAGTTATTTTAACAATTTCTGATGATACAAGTTACAAAGCCGTTCTTACCGCCTATTGAGGAATATGAGTCATATATCAGGCAGATATGGAGTAGAAACTGGCTGACAAACAATGGCCCTTTATTAATTCAGCTTGAACAGCAGTTAAAGGAATTTTTGAATGTAAAATATTTGTCGATGATGACAAATGGTACGATCACCTTACAGGCCATTTTAAAGACCTTAGGAAGGAAGGGTGACATTATCACTACCCCCTTTTCCTATATTGCTACAACCTCAGTCATCCTTTGGGAGGGCTTTACACCTGTATATGTCGACATAGATCCGGATACATTCAATGCGGATCCGGACAAGGGAGAGCAGTTAATTAATGATAACACGGTAGCCATTTTGATCACCCATTGTTTTGGTGTCCCATGTGATGTTGAAAAATGGAATGCGATTTCAAAAAAATACAACATCCCGGTCATATATGACGCTGCACACGCATTTGGAGTTAAGCTAAACGGAGAAAGTATTCTTATTCATGGTTATGCATCCTCACTTAGTTTCCATGCCACAAAATTATTTCATACTATCGAAGGCGGTGCGCTTGTCACACATACTGCAGAACTCAATCATGAAATCAATCTCAGAAGGAATTTTGGACACGATGGCCCCGATCGGTTTAGTTCAGTTGGTATCAATGGCAAAAACTCAGAAATGCATGCTGCCATGGGCCTGGTAAATCTTAACCACATTAAATCTATTTTGGAAAGTCGGAAAATGCAATACGAAGGCTATTTGACTTTATTAAATCAAGCAAAATCTAAAATTCAGTTTCAAAAGATTCCCACGGGTGTCACCTATAACTATTCTTATTTCCCAATTCTCCTTTCTTCTGAAGAAGCGTTGTTGAAATTATTCAATGATCTTGTCAAGCACGATATTTTTCCACGCAGGTATTTTTATCCATCATTGAATTCCTTAAGTTTTACGAGTGAGTTTCATGGTGATACCCCGATTTCAAAAGATATTTCATCAAGGGTTTTATGTTTACCCCTTTTTCATGACATGACTAATTCAGAACAGGAATTAATATCTGGCATTATTTTGAAAGCCCTTTCAACAGAGTGAATTGACTATGATTCACGCTATGCATATTGTACCGAACCAGAAATTCTTGCCCTGGATAAAGCATTTGTTTAATCGACCAGAATGGAGTTCTACTTATGTCATTCTGCTGTATGAGAAAAAAGGGATAGTGAGAGGCGGAGACGATAATGAAATAGAGGTTTCTGCAGACAAGTTTGGGATAAAGCACATTGTGACTCTTTTGAAGACGTACGATGTCGCTTTTCATTATCTTCTGGATTTTCCAAAGACAGAAATTGTCTTACGATCTCCTCCCCATATAGTTCATTACTGGTATTTTTTTGGCTCTGAAATCTATCACCAGACCAATTTATTCAAGGGAGAACTATACGGCCCTGAAACAAGAAAAATATTGTTGATATTGCCTGAAATAAAATATTGGTACGAAATAAGGCGAATGTATTATCAAATAATATTGCGTGAAAATTCTCCATTTGAGAATTTTAGAAAAGCGATCCCAAGAATCAGAAATATACTATGGTATGTGGAAGATGAAATTAAAATTATCACCTCAAAAATTCAATTACCACCCTGGATATTTTTACAATTCTTCACATTTAATAATATTATTCCTGACGAAAGAGTTGCTACAAACCGGGACAGCAGGAAAGTATTAATTGGGAATTCAGCTACGATCGAAAACAATCATTTCGATGTACTGAACGTCTTGACGAAGTTAAATCCCTTTGTTCAAACCTATTCCTTGCCTATGACCTATGGGCAATATAAGAGATACAAAAGCAAGGTAAAAAAAGTCTTTTCTGCAAAATTAAATGAAAAAGTGTTTTTCCTTGAGAAGCATTTAAGTTTGGATGAATATTATTCTTTCATCAACCAACATCCTACAGCTATCTTCTTGCACTACAGGCAACAAGGTCTTGGGAATATACTTTACTTGATTTATAATGGCACCAAAGTTTACCTTTCAGAACGTAACACCATCTATCATTGGTTAAAAAGGAACGGTATTATGGTATTTAACTTTGAAGAAGATTTTATTTCCGATTATAATAACAACAATCTGCTCATAGATTTGTACTGGAGTAATTCCAATAGAGAACAAATTAAAAAGCTTCTAACTGAAAATCAAAATGAAACTTCTATGCAATTAATTGAGACTGATATAAAAGGAATAAAGTAAAGCGAAACGGATGAAAAACGTAGTAGATTCTTCAAAGAAAATATATATTGTTGGTGCGGGTGGTCTGGGCAAGGAAGTTTATTGTGCTCTACGAGGACAATTCGGATGGGACAACTCTGCCTCAAAGGTAATTTTTGCGGAGGAAGATAGTTTTTTCAAATTACGAAAGGTATTAGGCGTGGATGTAATTTCTTTGTCTGATGTGGATCCCATGGATGCATTAATCTTGATAGCAATAGGGGATATTAGGGCCAGAGAGCGAATTTCTTCCTCCCTGGTGTATGAAAGTAAATTTGCCATTCTCTTGGATCAGAGTGTTAATATCACACCTTTTACAAGCTTGGGCGATGGTTCGATAGTGTTAGGCCCTTCTTTCCTTTCTGTAGATGTAAAGGTGGGAAAACATGCGGTTATTAATCCAGGCACAACAATCAGCCATGATTGCACAATTGGAAATTTTTTTACTGCCTCCCCCGGTGTGAATGTGAGTGGAGGATGCAAAATAGGAGATCGCGTTTTCATGGGGACAAATTCGTGCGTGCGTAATGGAGTTACGATTTGTGATGATGCCATAATCGGAATGGGGAGTGTAGTAACTAAAGATATACTTTCCAGAGGTACGTATATTGGGAACCCTGCCAAGTCGATTATTCATCAGGATGAAGTACAATAGAATTACTTTTTGACTTTCTTAATAATTCCTTTTTTTACAATGAGCCATATGAGAAAGATTCTTTTTGCTATAAATTTCTTTGTGCTGATTTTGGGATTCTCAAATCTTTCCGCTCAGCCCTTCACTCGCCAGGACACTCTCCGCGGCTCCATCACCCCTCAACGCGCATGGTGGGATCTGAAATTCTATGACCTCACCATTGATTTTGATATCGATCACAAATTCATAAAAGGATCCAACACCATTTCTTTTGATGTCATCAGTCCCGAACAAACCATGCAGATCGATCTGCAGGAGCCATTAGCCATCACATCAGCTATCTACAAAGGCCAGCCTCTGACATATACACGCGAGGGCAATGTCTATTGGGTCAAATTTCCATCCCCACTGACTTCGGGGACAAAAGATAAAGTAACCATCAATTATGAAGGAAATCCTGTTGAAGCCGTTCATCCTCCATGGGATGGCGGACTCACCTGGTCGACCGATGACGAAGGGGCTCCTTTCGTGGCTACTTCCTGCCAGGGACTTGGCTCAAGCGTATGGTGGCCATGCAAAGACCATATGTATGACGAACCGGATAGCATGTCTATCAGCATCACTGTGCCACCAGATTTGATGGATGTATCCAATGGCCACCTAAGAAGCATAGAATATCATCCTGATGGCCGAAATACCTACCATTGGTTTGTCAAAAATCCGATCAACAACTATGGTGTCAATGCTAATATCGGAAGGTATACACACTGGTCAGATACCCTGCAGGGAGAAAAAGGAATTCTCGATCTTGATTTTTTTGTACTTCAGGATGATTATGACAAAGCGCGCGAACAATTTAAAGATGTATACCGTACCATTCGTGCATTCGAATATTGGTTTGGCCCTTATCCATTCTATGAAGATGGATATAAACTCGTGCAGGTACCTTATCTCGGCATGGAGCATCAAAGCTCAGTGACATATGGCAATAAATTTAAAATGGGTTATCTCGGCATGGACCTTTCATCTACAGGCTGGGGATTAAAATGGGATTTCATTATCGTCCATGAATCTGCTCATGAATGGTGGGCAAATAATATTACATACAAGGACATGGCAGACATGTGGATACATGAGTCATTTGCCAATTATGCAGAATCTCTTTTCCTCGATTACTATTATGGTCGTCAGGCTGCCAATGAATATGTCCAGGGCATACGAACTAAAATTGAAAATAAAAAACCGATCATCGGCCCCTATAATGTCAACCAGGAAGGATCAAAGGATATGTATTACAAGGGCGGCAATATGCTTCACACTATTCGCACTATGCTCAATGATGATGTATTGTGGAGATCCGTACTGAGAGGCCTTCAACAGGAGTTTTATCATCAGACAGTGACTACTGCACAGATTGAAGACTACATTTCTAAAAAGACAAATCAGGACCTGCACACATTCTTCAATCAATACCTCAGAGACCCCCGTATCCCTGTATTGGAATACCAGGTCAAAGGAAATACTATCCAATTCAGATATACAGATATTGTGGAAGGATTCAACATGCCACTGAGAGTGACCATCGCCGCCAAAAGAAAAATATGGATCCAGCCGAATGCGCAATGGCAATCAGTGGAACAGGGAATTCCTGTAGACACGTTTGAGGTCGATCCTAATTTTTATATCACCGTAAAAGAGGTGAAGAATTAAAAATTTGCGAAGCACTACTTATTTTAAACAGTATCAAAAACAATAGGCCCGAAATCCTTCGACCCCGGGCCTTGTGACGCGACAAAACGTCATGCTTCGACTTCTCTACGCATCCTCTCTGCATGCTCAGTAGCCCTTTTGATTTATGTAGCACATCGACAGAATTTAAATAATAGACAACAACCCAATAACTTCGTTGCATGCCGAATATTATTCTCCCGCTGAAACCTAGTCAGACACCCGCCGAATACATCGATATGGTCACCGGCATGTTCCTGAACGTATCTGATCCTATTCGTGCAGAACAACAAATGGCCTACATGCGCGGCCAGTTTGAATATTGTGGCCTGGGTGCAACGATCTGGTACCCGATGGCAAAAAAAATATTTATTGAACACGGCATGTTCTCCGGAAAAAAACTAAAAATATTTGTCGAAGGATGCTATGATCAGAGCTACCGGGAAGTTTTGTACGTCGGGATTGAAATGATGCAACGTATGCTTCCATACCAGGATGCATCATGGATCAAAGTCCTCGAAAAATGTATCACCACGCATTCATGGTGGGACAGCGTGGATTGGCTTGCAAAATTAGTAGGCATATTTTTTAAAAAGTACCCGGAACTACAACACGAGTACGCCTGGAAGTGGATTGAATCAGACAACATGTGGCTCCAACGCGTAGCGATCATCCATCAATTGTTCTACAGGGAAGACACAGACGAAAAATTATTATTTGACATGATCCGCCGTAGATCAGACAGCAAAGAATTTTTTATCAGAAAAGCATGTGGATGGGCATTAAGACAATATTCTAAAACAAATCCTAAGCGTGTGATTTGGTTTGTAAAAAACCATCCGTTGTCACCATTGTCTGCAAAAGAAGCATTGAGATTGATCAATAAAATTTAGGGAATCGGTATCAAAAAAATAAGGACGCAGATCTGCTTGAAAAATTATGATTAAATAAGATTGGTTTCGGACAGCTCAGGGTTAATATTTCAAATAATATTCACGCCGTCACTGATTCCCATTCGTTACTCGTTACTCGTTACTCGTTACTCGTTATTCGTTATTCGTTATTCGTTACTCGTTATTCGTTACTCGATACTCGATACTCGATACTCGATACTCGTTATTCGTTACTCGTTATTCGTTTCACTCGTATCTCAGAGACTCAATCGGATCAAGTCTCGCTGCTTTCAATGCCGGATAAAGACCTGAGACCAGACCAACAATCAAACAAGTGACAAATCCCAAAATGATCCAAGCCCAGGGCATGATAAATTTTCCACCGAGCAGAAGAGCCACACCATTTCCAATCGCTATACCCAGGACAATGCCCACAATTCCACCCATCTGGCAGATCATGACAGCCTCTGTAAGAAACTGATTCAGGATATTTGACCGGGTCGCTCCTAAAGCTTTATTTATTCCGATTTCACGTGTTCGTTCAGTGACAGACACAAGCATGATATTCATCAACCCTATCGCTGCACCAATGAGCGTAATCAACCCGATACCGATTGTAGCTATTCGTATTGTCGCCGTATTTTCTTTCAGCATGTTGAGCAGGCTATCACTTTGTAAAGTTTCAAAATCATTGTCCTGTGATGCTCTTAGCTTCCTGATGTTTCGCATGATGCCGGTAGCAAGGGATATGGCATCATCGATTTCTTCAGAGTTTGCTGAGGAGACAGTGACATCATAATTTTTGTCCGGGTTACCATAAAGATATCGCTCAGCAAAAAGCGGAATAAGAATCCGTCGGTCTGCACTCCTGTTCATAGTAGCTCCTTTTGAGGCAAGAACACCGATCACTGTAAATCTTCGATTGTCAACAGTGATGACTTTATTGAGCGCACTCTCTGCTTTTTTATGAAACAGATCATTGACGATATCCATGCCAATGATTGTCACCAATGTACCCGCCTCCTGCTCAACATTTGTAAAATTCCTTCCATTCAGCAGATCATAGCTGTTCATGGACAAATAATACTCATCAATACCATATACAAGTACTGTCGGATTTGTTTTTTCCTTTTCGTATTTCAACGTTGCGTTCCACGTGGCCAGACCGGAAACAGAGACTTTTGTACCGGGATAATCAAAGCGCTCTTTAAACTCCATTGCCTGGCGAAAGTCAATAGGGTCGGCATCTTTTTCCTGTCTTCCCCTTCGATTGGAATGAAGGCCACCGGTACCCGGCGTGATATTAAATGAATTGGCACCCATTCCGGAAAAACTATCATTCATCGTAAACAGAAGTGCATCAGTGGATGTCAATATGCCGACCAATGCCATGATACCAAAGGCGATAATCATCAGGGTCAATATGGCCCTCAGTAAATTGGCCCTGATCGACCGTACAGACTGAGACAAAACTTCTCTGTATTGCATGAATGTCGTTTACCTGTTTTTTATAAAGATAGTTTCTATAGCAGGATCACCCTTGTTTTTTATCGGGCAAATAGACCTGATGGTAATAGCTATCGACTAAGGATTGAATTTAGTATTGATATTTTCCAGTATCGATTGATGGATTGCCGGAGGCGCAGCGATGATCCGGCCCGTTTTCAGCATATCGCTTTTCCCCGAAAATCCTGTCACAACACCACCCGCTTCTTCTACAATGATGATGCCACCGGCTATGTCCCATGGATTCAGCGTTGTTTCGTAATAAGCATCAAACCGGCCACATGCGACATAAGCCAGATCAATAGCAGCTGATCCAAGTCGCCTTATTCCACGGGCATGTTTAAGAAAGTAATCAAATACAGACATCAGTTGAGGCACTACATCCCTTGAAGCATAAGGAAATCCCGTAGCAACAACAGCATCTGAAACCTCAGTTCGGGCTGAAACCTGAATTCTTTTCCCATTACACCAGGCACCACCTCCTTTCCAGGCATAAAAGGTTTCATTACGTTCTACATCACGGACTATGCCCAGAACCAGTACATCATCATGCATGAGCCCTATCGAAACAGAATAGCAGGGGATCTGCTGTAAAAAATTAGTGGTGCCATCCAGCGGATCAATGATCCAGGTGTATTCTGATTTTTGTTGATTGACGGTTTCTTCTTCAGTGATAAATCCAGATCCATCGATGATCTTTGATAAGCCGGTAACGAGTATTTTTTCTGCTTCTTTATCCACATAACTGACCAGGCTGTTGCGCGATTTGATTTCGACATCCTGTTCGGTTACTTTTCCAGCCTGTGAATGTATAAAGTCAGCAGCTTCAGCAGCTACTTTCAATACATCATCCAGTATCAATCGTATATCCATATCCTCAAAGATAATCCGCTGTAGCCAACGCAAATCAAAGCCCTATATAAAGGCGTTTTGTATTATTTTAGCATGCTATGATGAATTCAACTCTTACCAATTCAATTCACCTTTACGAATATTACAAGTCGTTAGGCGAAAAGGCGATCAATCAGGTCGAGGACAATGCGCTCTGGTGGGCTCCTGATGAAAAAAGCAATAGCATAAGCGTCATCATCAAACATCTGCGTGGTAATATGCTGTCCCGTTGGACAGATTTCCTGACTACGGATGGTGAAAAAGAATGGCGCAAACGCGACAGCGAATTTGAAGAAACGATCATGACCCGCGATGATTTAATGGCACAGTGGGAAGAAGGCTGGGCATGCCTTTTCAATGCATTACGATCCCTGACAGTGGAGGATATGGAAAAAACAATCTATATCCGTAATATGGGCCAAAGCGTGGAAGATGCGATCATGCGTCAATTAGCACATTATGCATATCACGTCGGCCAAATCGTATACCTCGCTCGTCTGGCCAATACCGGCGACTGGAAATCACTGACGATCCCCAAAGGAAATTCAGATACGTATAACCAGGCGAAATTTGAACCGGGTAAACGGATTGAACATTTCACTAAGAATCTTCATGACCTGAAATAGATTGTAAAAATCTTCATCTGATGGACGTAATGAGATTGAAGCATTTCACCAATGAAATGGTGAAGTAATGAAATACTAAATCGTTCCCTGTGAAGCGAGTCTTGAGAGATTAAAGTCCATGGCATCCAGCATATCGTCAGGATCGAGACTTTTCCATACAAATGAAATACCTCTGTCCAGGTGAAAAAATCCGGCCTTCTTTCTTTCCTGTATCTCATCAAGACCATGTTGATTGTGTCTGAAATCCCAGGCTCTGATCAGGTTTACACTTGTTTGTTTTTTACCGGCCAGCAATGCAATTGATTTTTTCATCATCATCGCTTTTTCATCGGCAGTAATACCATCAGCATAGGTATCATTTATTAAATACCACGTTCCGTTTTTATGATGATTGAATATAAGATTGGCTACGATGTCGGAAGCGCGTGAAAAATAGACATTGTGTACACCTTCCAGGTAAGGGTTTTTTTCAATCCGCCAGGAGATATAAGATATGTCTTGTTTGATCCAGTATCCTTTATACTTGTTCTCAGGGATAAGGTTGTTTTCTTTTACGACCGATTTGTCATAGGCACTGAATGAAAACTTATTTTTTAAAGAAGGAGACGAAGGCCAATATCGTTTAAATGAAATTAGTCGTGCCAAAAAGCATAATGCGAAAATCTTCAGCAAAGAACCGGTTGTGTTTTTAGCATTTAGATTTGACAGATATTTATAAGAAGAAAAAATGTTCAGCACCATCAATGACTGGCTATGATCAAAGGGTATAGTGAAGCCCAATCTCAGAAATGGTTTTTTAGCAGAGGTGAAACCCCACAGATATTTAATACCTGACTCCCTGCATTTTTCAAAAAGCATGGCGTACATGTTTTCAAAAATACTTAACCCACGGTAGTCGGGATGGACAAGCGTGTCTTCTGATTTGCCTGTGCGAATGACATCCCCTGTGTGTGTAATGAGGTCAACAGGAATGGCGCATTGAGAACCTATTATCTTTTGAGTGTCCGCGTCTTTGGCAATAACATAAATCGCTTTTCCTGCAGGCGCATTATAAAACTCCCAAAGAAATTTTTCCTTATCCCTGTTGTCTTTATTGATGAGATTGTAGAAATCAAGCAATTCAGGGATATCCGCATCCTGGAGAAGAGAGATCGAAATAGTTTTCTTAGTCATTCCCGAATTCATTTATGATTTCTTCCGGTGTGATAGAGGTGATACCTTTTTCATGCAGATACAAGATTACTTTTTTGTACTCCTCAAGATAACCCGCGTATTTATATGATGTAAAATAAGTATTATGCCACAAAAGGGATAGAATAGAGTTCGTTGAATTTTTCTCAATAAAATCAATAATTGTAGAGGCAGTATCTTTTAGGGGAATTTTCATATAACGATGCAGAGTACCATCCATAATGTTAAGTGGAACTTCAACAAACGTATATGGTGATCCTGAACTAAGATTATAAGGCTGAAATGGAAGCCCGTAGCTATTTCTGAATCCATAGTGTTCTGCAAATCCCAGGCTGGCATCCATCTTTATTCCGGCAAGTTCAAGATCACTCCAGGCTGAAGGAAGGGTGAATTTTAAAAAATGATATCGATTAAGATTTGTAGTGAATGGCAGCATCTGCAATTCTTCACTGAGCGAAGTAGTATAGCTGCTTTTATGTAATCCGTTACTTGAAGAAAATTTTGACTGAGCCCGTAATTCTTCAATTGTATAATCCGAATTTTTGACGCCGTTCTCAGCGATCTTCTTTGTAGCCAACCAGAAGAATGTGCTTTTCAGATCATGTGCAGTATGAAGTTTCGATATGCGTTCTATATTTTTCCAATCTGGATTTAACAGGATTTCATTCATTACAAGTTTTAATATAATATCGGGTCTGCCATTTTTAATAGCCCACATTCCATCCTGAAGAAAAGATCCATGAATAGTATCAATATCATGCGAAAGAAAAACACGTGTTGCACGACCCTTCCCTGATGTCGATGGCATCAAAGCATGTTCTGAACAGAACTGATCAAAACAAAACTGTACTAGGTTTTGGTCAATACAATTAAATCGATGTTGATATGAATGATCATATCTGAATCGACCATATCCGTCTACAGCATCTTTTACATCGTGCTGACCATATTCCTGGAAAGAGTTAATCATATAAAAAGCCGTACTGAGCCAGTCCGGTTCACGGCTGATGGGGAATAAAATGTGTGGAGTTTCTTTGAAATAGACTTGATGATTATACACTTTTTTCTGCAGGACTGAATCAAAAAAAGTGAGATTGATCGGAAGGGATTGAAAGTCTGTATGATCAAAAATGAAACGGGCTTCATTTTTGTCATCAATGAATGCAAAGGAGATTAATTTATTTTTAGCCAAAGCCTTTAAAATAAATTCAAGGGGCTTTGAATAAAGTTCATTTTTTCTGATGAAAATATTGATCATAAATGCATCTATATAAAAGCTGAATACCGATAGCCAATGATTAAAAACGCATGTCTCATGCCTGACGTCACATGAAAAGATGACCGCATTTACTGAATACTAATTACCGCTTACTGACTACTCATTTTAAACCACTTCACCTCATCCTGCTTCCCCGATCTCACCACCGCATCAATAAATTCCATGCCACGCACGCCATCATCAACAGTTGGAAAATCTAAATCAGGATCAACATCCAATCCTTCTATTCTAGCCTGAATAGTATAAACTACATTTCTGTAAATATTTGCAAACGCTTCAAGATAACCTTCCGGATGGCCTGCCGGAACGCGTGTATGTTTTTGTGTCTGCGGATATAAATTCCCCACGCCGGTTCGTATGACTTCCATTGATTTATCAAGCCATCGTACGATAAGAGAATTGGGCTCCATCTGCGACCAGTCAATACTTCCCTTTTCGCCATATACACGAATACGCAAATTATTTTCTTCTCCTGCTGATATCTGACTTGCATACAATACACCGCGTGCACCATTATTCATCCGAAGCAACACACTGCCATCATCATCAAGGAGTCTTCCCGGAATATGTGAATGCAGATCAGCACAAATCTCATCGATATACAATCCTGTGACATACTCTGCAAGATTCTCAGCATGCGTACCGATATCGCCCATCGCACCAGCTGCACCAGACTTCGCCGGATCCGTTCGCCACGATGCCTGCTTCTGATCCGTTTGCTCCAGAGCGGTGCTCAACCATCCCTGCGGATACTCAACTACTATTCTTCTGATCTTTCCTAATTCACCATTGGCGATCATCATTCTGGCCTGCTTGACCATTGGATATCCTGTATAAGCATGAGTCACGGCAAAGACCAGCCCGGAAGATCTGACTTTAGACTGAAGTTGTCTTGCCGCATCCAAGGTTGTACAAAGTGGTTTATCACAGATCACATGAAATCCCGACTCCAACGCTACCATCGCAGGACCAAAATGCATGTGATTAGGAGTTACAATAGAAACCAGATCCATTTTTTTATCAGCAGGAAGATTAGCTTCTGCAAGGATCATCTCTTCATAATCGCCATAACACCTTTCCGGAGGTAGGAATAAATCCGCGCCGCTGGCTTTCGATCTATCCGGGTCACTGCTGAAAGCACCGCATACGAGTTCGATCTGACCATCAAGAGCCGCCGCCATTCTATGGATAGCACCGATAAACGCTCCCCTTCCGCCACCTACCATTCCCATCCTTATTTTCCGTTTCATACCCTTAGATTTTCATTCTGAACCTGTTTCAAGATGTAATTTATTGCAAAATCAACAGTCTGAGCACCCCGTAAACTCTGGAAGGTCTTTCCGGCGTTAAACATCCTTAGTACTATTTTTGTAACATTGGGACATAATGAAGCACATCAAATATATTTTTCTTGCCACATTTTGTATAGCACAGGTATCCACCCTGTGTAGTCAGCAATTGAAAGCTGTTCAACGCATTGAAGGGATCCCCGCGCACACAGCATACAGAGCGATCACGCATGACAACTCAGGGAATATCTACGTAGCCACAAGCGCGGATGTATTTATGATCCCCTCAAATAGCAATAAAGCCCAACCCATGTCAGCCGGTAGCCATATCATGGACATCGACTGGTCCAATGATTCCGGACTCATCATGCTGGTCGACGATGGTTCTGTACGGTTTACAGCCTCAGGCAAAGTGCTGATGTTGGATCAGAAAGTCGAAGCTATATGTATGGATGTCAGCAAGTCCACAATCTGGGTAGGCACGTCAAATGGTGTCTACACACTCTCCATTCCGCAAGAAAAAATCCTAAAACACTACACCACAGATGATGGTGTTTTGCTGAGCAATAAGATCAATTTTATTCACACTGATCCATTCAATGTCAGATGGATAGGAACAGACCTTGGCGTCGTACGGGTCTCCGGAAAAAAATGGAAATTATACGAACCCGAGCAGGCCATCACAGCCATCACGTCTACTTCTGAAGGCGCATGGATGGCTGCCAGTCAGAACATGTGGCTTGTCGATTCGTATAACAGATGGTACCCTATTGAAGCATGGAAAGATCTGGTGCAGGGGAAAGTACGTGCACTATCCTCTGATGGCCAGGGCCTCATCTACATTGCATCTGATGTGCTTGTAAAATACGACCCCTACAAAGAAAAAATCATCAGCATGAACAGAGATGGCGCTAGTGAACCGATGATGCTTTTAGCACAAGGCCCTGGCAAGAATGTCTGGATAGCCGGTGATCTGGGTATGGCAAAAATCATCGAAGACACTACTGTCATCGCTGCACCTGTTGTCGCTTCTGATGAACTGGCCGCCACAGTTGAAGTGAAATCCACTCCAGTATGCATCGGAATGTTGACAGGTCATGTCAGTGTAAAAGCCTCAGGTGGAAAACCACCATACTCGTATAAATGGAGTTATCAGGGCTCCACTGAACAGGAGATTACAGGATTGCCACCAGGCCTCTATCAGGTAACCCTCACCGATGGATCGGGTAAATCAACACATGCCAGCGGAATCGTTTCAGCATCACCGGAGATTTCAGCGACGGTCAAATCAGAAGCAAACTCCTCAGACAAATTGGCGGCAGATGGCAAAGCTATTTTGAAGGTCATCGGAGGGGCAGAACCATTCCAGATCTTATGGAACAATGGAGAAACTGCTTTAGAAGCAACTACCCTTACAGAAGGATTGCATACAGTGAGAATTGTTGATGCTAATGGATGTATTGCTAACGGAAATGTAACTATTGAAGCCGAAAAGGTTTTAAAGTCGCTTGATATATCCAAACTTACGCTTGGAGAAACGATCAGAGTGGACAAACTTTACTTCGCTGCAGACAGCTCCACGATTCAACCCACTTCTTACGGCGTGTTGGAGGAGATATATGAGTTTTTGAAAAACAACGACAAAGTCATCATCGAAATCGGCGGCCACACCAACAGTCTGCCTGAAGATGAATATTGTGATCGCCTCTCTACTGAGCGTGCAAAAAATATTGCTGTCTATCTTTACGGCCGGGGTATACCACAAGCTCAGATCTCATACAAAGGTTATGGAAAACGCCAACCCATCGCTTCAAATCAAACCGTCGATGGACGAAGAAAAAATCAACGTGTGGAGATCAAAATTGTAAGCCTCTGATTTATTAATGCAGGTCAAATGCTTTGTTTTTCAAAGAGTACGGACAGGTCGCGACCTGTCCGTACTCTTTGAAAAACAAAGTCTTCGAAAAATTAACTCTACAGATTCACGTCTCACGTCTCACGTCTCACGTCGATTGCTGAGCCGCCCAGATATTTCACATGGAAAAGTATAACTACAGCTCCCCCTTTTTCAGGGGGTCGGGGGGTAAAACGGAAACTACTCACGCACCGAAAACTTCCAAATTGTTTTGGATCTATATTCCTCCCCTGGACTTAATTCCACTGAAGGAAACTCGGGACGATGCGGCGAGTCCGGAAAATGTTGTGTCTCAAGACACAAACCCGCATATGGCCCATACACACGTCCATTTTTTCCTTTCACTTCATCATCAAGAAAATTACCTGTATATAATTGCAAACCCGGTTCTGTAGTAAACACATCGAGAACTCTTCCTGTCGACGGATCGTAAAGGGTGGCTGCGAGAGCCAATTCATCTGCATTTTTATCAAGCAACCAGCTATGGTCATACCCGTGAGCATATTTAAGCTGAACATCATGACCTCCAATATCGCGGCCTATCATTTTAGGGTATTCGAAATTAAACGGAGTTCCGGCCACATCTTTCAATTCACTAGTAGGAATCATCGACTTATCTATCATAAGAAAATGATCAGAATTGATCAACAGTTCATGTTGCAGTATATTATCCTTTCCACCATTTAGATTGAAATAGGAATGCTGCGTCAGATTGATAATTGTTTTTTTATCCGTGGTAGCCTTATAATCCAAAATGATCTCATCATTGTGGTTTAAAATATAATTGACGGTGATGAGTACATTTCCAGGATATCCTTCTTCACCATCATGACTCAGATATTGAAACTCAACACCCATACCTCCATCATTTTCAAAACCACGCGATTGCCATACCACTTTATCAAATCCTTTGATACCGCCATGAAGATGATGATGATTCAGATTTTTGGCAAGCGTATATTCATGTCCGTCATGGACGAATCGACCATCAGCTATACGGTTAGCAAATCTTCCGATGATAGCTCCGTAATAATGAATGGAAGCGATGTACCCTTCTAAAGAATCAAAACCCAGGACAATGTCATCAGGACGGCCATCGCGGTCCGGCACGATCAATGAGGTTATGGTACAACCATAATTGATGACCTTCATTTCGATGCCCTGAATATTGGTTAGCGTATATTCAGTTACCGGAATTCCTTCCGGAGTTTCACCATAAGGCCTTTCGCTCATCATTCAAGATCTACCCGCACATTCTCAACGATATCTTTCAATGCATCCTCCACGATTTTAGTATCCTGATGACGCAGGATGATAAATCCCTCCCCTTCGTAGCTTGGAGATGCTTCCTGACCGCGTTTTGGAATTCGTACGTCAGTGATGATGTCATTGTATTTTGATCTGATAGCTTCCAGTCCCGTGATTCTGGCTACTCTGCCATGGCCCTGTCCCCTCAGATAAGCTGCGCCGCTGGAGTACTTTATTTTTGGAATCTCGACCTCATCGTATATCATCAGCTTTAGCCATGCAAGCACAACATCAAAATCACAGGCACGTGAAATAAGAGTAGTAAACTGCGCACCGGGCGGCCTCGCGGCTACTTCTGAAATCGCGATGCTGCCATCTTTTCTCCTGAACCATTCCATGTGACTTAGTCCGGTATTAATCCCGAGAGCATTTATTGCCTTTACACCGGAAGTTCTTATATCATCATACGTTTTACCTGTTATTTCTTTACGCAGGATGACCCGCCATTGAATCCAGGGATTAGACATACACTCAAGAGGTGTCGGGATATAATGATTGATCGTCTGTCCCAATACGTTGCCATTCAATGAAAAAGTATCGAGCGAAAACTCCTCTCCCTGGACGAATTCTTCAATGACTACCCCTTCAGCAGCTTTGTGTCCCAGAGATTGAAAAGCAGATTGCATTTCAATGTCGTTGTTGACCCGGAATGTCGTTTGAGATCCGGCTCCGGCTACAGGTTTGACGACAAGTGGATAATGGCATTTTTTTGTAAAAGCCAAAGCCTCCGGTATCCTGGTGACGAGGGTATGTCTTGCACAGGGAATCCCGGCTTCTTCAAAAAGATGTTTCATGCGGGATTTATCTCTGAAATTTTGAGCCGTTTCCACATCCATTCCATGTATTCCAAGAGCTTTTCGAGCCTCTGCTATCGGGACCTGCAATTGCTCAGTAGCTCCCAAAAGGCGATGGAAAGGGCCTACTCTCTTTTGCGCTTCAGCAAGTACCGACGTCAATGCATCTGAGTTAAAGACATCCGGTATCTGTCGTGATAGGGATATGCGGCTTTGTTGCCATGGAGGAAGTAGTGAAGTCGATTCCTGGCTGATGATCACTATCCGGAGGTCGTATAGTCCCACCAGGGCATCAATAAAACGAACGGCATTGGCCGTAAAATTGGGAGTGATATAGGCAACAGACGTCATGCGATGAAGGTAATCAAAACAAAAATGTGCGGATGAAGACACGGACTGATTTTAACGAAAAAATATAGAGGTAAAATTTGTCCTATCTTGGATCGTTTACCGCATAAAAATTTGACAACAGTCAGGGACTACTAATTTATTTGCATTTTTTCTATGAAACTACACGTCAGGTACGACATGGTGACTGTCTGTAAAATAGTTATACAGGAGCAGTTGGATAAACTAGGAATTCCATATGAACTAAACACACTTGGTGAGGTTGAATTTCAGGACCCCATTTCGATAGCCCGGCGGGAGGAGATAAATGTAATGTTAGGAAAATATGGAATTGAGCTTCTTGATGATCAGAAAATTATTTTTGTGCAGCGTATCAAGGATACAATCATTGAACTGATCAATCTGGATGAAAAGGTGTCTTCTGCAAAATTTTCCGACTATCTGGCCCAACGATTGAACTATAGCTATGGACATATTTCTAAATTATTCTCTGATGTGACGTATACATCTATTGAGAATTTCATCATCCTCCAGAAAATAGAAAGAGCAAAGCTATTGATCCTGAACCAAAGTCTCACCCTGACGGAAGTCGCCTGGAAATTGAATTATAGCAGCGTACAGCACCTTTCTAATCAGTTTAAGAAAACAACAGGTATCACCCCAACGGCATTTCAGCGGATTATAAAAATGAGGCGATTGCAACCAGGTCAGAATTCATAAATGAATAACAAAAAACATAGTTAATTTTTACAACTCATTTAATCATTGGCATTATGAATCAGCCTCCTTTACATGTTCTACTTGCAGATGATGATGATGATGATCGTATGATCTTTAAGGATGCACTTGAAGAAGTCAGAGTGAAGACCAGGCTTACGTTGGTCAAAGACGGTATCCAGCTCATGGATTATTTATTGCAGGATGATTGTGATTATCCCGGCATTGTATTTCTGGATCTCAATATGCCCAGAAAAGGCGGCATAGAATGCCTGCGTGAAATAAGAAGCGACAAAAGATTTAATAACATATCGCTCGCTATCTATTCAACTTCCGCATCAGATGGCGATATAGAAGATACATTTATCAAAGGGGCAAACGTATATATTAGGAAACCAAATGACTTTGCTTCTCTCGTCAAAATCCTCGAAGATGTCATTACGATCAATTGGCAATATCATAATTCAGATCTCAATCGGGAGAACTTTGTTTTAAGTATTTGAGCTGAATAGGACTATTTAAAAAAGGATATGACGTGAAAATTTCATCAGGCCTGCTCACGGGCATTTTCGTGATTGCACTATTTATCCTATTGTTTTTTACAGGCATTGCCTACAGGCAAATGCAATCGCTTAAGGCATCAGAACGGCTCATCAGCCACTCCTATGATGTCAACCTCGAATTAGTCAAACTTTTCTCCAGCCTCAAAGACACAGAAAGTGGACAGCGTGGATTTATGCTCACAAAGGATTCAATGTACTTCAGGCAATATATTTCATCCTGGATGGCCGCACAAAATTCAATGGATAGATTGAAGGTTTTGGTCAAAGGAGTGAAATCTCAAGAAACCACATTGGATACTCTTTTCAATTTAATCACATTGAGAAAATCGACCCTTGAAATCTCAATGCAGCTTGCAGATGGAAAGGTCATCGTACCGGAATCTGTAGTACAAAATATGAACGAAGGAAGCCAGGAAATGGAAATGATCCGTACACAAATCAATTCCATGACAGCTAACGAAAAAGAACTACTCGCAATTTGGAAAAATACGTATAAGAAAGATATTAATGTTGCGCCCATTACCTATTTGATAGTCATCTTGTTTGCTATCCTGATCTTTATCTTTTCGTTCTATAAGATTTCACAGGACAGAACGGAATTGCAGAAAGCTAATAACGACTACTTAGTCATGAATGAGCAATTGATGTTTAAAAACACGGAACTTAAAAAAAGCGAAGACCGCTACCATTTGATGGTAAGTGAAGTACAGGACTATGCCATTATACTTTTAAATAATGAGGGCATCATTCAAAACTGGAATAAGGGAGCTGAAAAAATAATGGGCTATTCTGAAGAAGAAATCATTGGAAAGCCAATCTCTGTTTTTTATTCAAAAGAGGATATTGCCCGAAAATTACCCGAGCAACTTTTGAAGGAGGCTACAATAAATGGAAAAGCAACGCATGCCGGCTGGCGGATACGGAAGGATGGAAGCAGATTTTGGGGGAATGTAGCCATCACAACACTGCGTGATGAAGACAATAATGTAATTGGATTTACAAAGGTGACACGAGATCTTACTTCACAGAAAGAAGCTGAAGAACGTCTTCTAGAATACAACAGGAGCATTGAAAAAAAGAATATCGAATTGCTGGCCAGCAATGAAGAAATCGCCTCATTCAATCATATAGCCAGCCATGACCTTCAGGAGCCTTTGCGTAAGATTCAGACCTTTATCTCCAGGATCACCAGGGAGAACTCGGAGCACATTTCCGAAAAGGGAAAAGAATACTTTGCCCGTATAAGTACGTCCGCCGGCAGAATGCAGCAGCTTATTGATGATCTTATCACCTATACCCACACGAACAGAGCAGATAAAGTATTTATCCGTACGGATCTCAATTCTTTAATATCTTCAGTATTGGATGAATTTAAGCCTACCATTGAAGAAAAAAAGGCAGTGATAAGGACGGAACATTTACCGACACTCAGTGTGATTCCATTTCAATTTGAACAGTTATTTACAAATCTCATCGATAATTCTTTAAAGTACAGCAGACAAAACGTAAGTCCGGTCATTACGATTACCAGTTCCATCGTCGATGCGCATAAAGTACCAGGAGCAACCTTGACAAACCCAAAGAAATTTCATAGAATAACAATTTCTGACAATGGAATTGGATTTGAAAACCAGTATGCTGACACTATTTTTACACTTTTTCAACGGCTGCATGGTAAATCAGAATATTCGGGCACGGGGATAGGCCTCGCCATTTGCAAGAAGATTGTAGAAAACCACAATGGAATTATTTCAGCCGAAAGCATACCCAATGAAGGATCGCAATTTCACATTTTTATTCCTGTTGAAGTCTGAGCCATCTGGACAGCAAACCCGTCCACGCTCCATTGATTTAAATCACTTTTGATTGATCTGGTTCTTTCAAAAGGACTCTTGCTTACCCTTGCGTATAACAAATAGCCGAAATTGTGTAACGATTTCTTCTCCTCAGCATTCCATCTTTGTTAATATAATTCGATGACATCTTCTCTAGTTGATTCTGGGATTAAAATGGACTTCTAATGAAAAACATAACGTCAGTTCAGGCACCACACCACATAGCCAAATTATCAATTCATTCCCCATTAGAATGGAACGGGAACGCCTGGAAAGCCAAAAGATGCAAACTCATCGATTCATTCAATTTTGTCAAAGGACTTATTGAAGAAGAACCTTATCCTATCCGAAATCCCCTAAAAGAAAGAAAACCTGATGGTCATCCGGCTCATTTGTATGACCGCAAACTTTGGTTGGCTGATTTTTATAAAGATGATTATGCTGATTGATGAAAAGCCGGATATGGCGGACGTTTGCGCCCTTCTATAGCAATTGGGCTTCGAAAAAATCGTTACTTTCCCTGAAAAAACACTGACACAAGAATATAGAATTGACTGTACGCATTCTGAACCTGCCAAAAGCAATACTATCCGGAAGCCCTGTGAAGGTGGAATAAGACGATAAATGAACATGTTTAACACGGAAGTGTTAAAGCATATGGAGAATGGCAGATTATTGACTTGACAGAGTAATGCTTAACTCGGTTGTGGGCATTTGAGTATAAAAACTATTAATCATTAAATAATAACATCATGGGAAATCTATTGTATTTAATTGCTGTCGTCCTGGTCATTCTCTGGGCTCTTGGGTTCTTTGTGTACAGCGCAGGAGGAATCATTCATATATTGCTCATCATAGCAATAGTCGCTATATTGCTTAGGGTTATATCTGGCAGAAAACCAATATGATAATCGAATAAATTAATCTCTATAAAAAATAAAAATCATGAGTGCTTCAAAGGTTTTATTAGGCGTTGTAGTCGGTCTTGCTGCCGGCGCATTAATTGGTGTCTTGCTTGCACCGGATACAGGAGAAAACACACGTAAGAAACTTTCCAAAAAGGGAGAGGCATACGTAGATGATCTCAAAGACAAATTCAATGACTTTCTGGAAAGCTTCATGGAGCAGGTTGATTCTGCAAAAGAAGAAGCACATGATATGGCCAATGAAATGACCGATAGAGCGAAATCGAAATACAACGAGATCAAAAGTGACGTCAAACGAGCGATTTAAGAAAAGAAGAAACACATGCTGTTCTGGCATAGCAGGTGTTTCATTGTTTCTTTCACCTCATACTTTTTAACTTGAAATAGGTTTGATTCCCAATTAGCATCTTGAAATGTATGGGCTCAAAATAATTATTTTCCTATTTTAGTATAATGATGGTTTTAGGCATGCTTTTGGATTTACATATATTGTATTTTACATAACATGTATTTGGATTTCAGCTGGAATAACATATGAAAAATTTAAGCCATGGAGGATAGAAACGGAACAGGTCAGGCTGAAGCGGAAACAAGGGAGAAGACCTGGATAAAACAGGAGCTCCGGGAAATGGAAACAGACGAAAATAATCCGATTGAAGACCGGAAAGAATTGGTTGAAGATCTTTTTGAAAAAGCAGAAGCGTATGCCAAAACAAGTTTTGAGATCTATAAACTTAAGACAGCTAATAAAATGGCAGAAGTTGTTGCCTCCCTGGTAGCACGTCTGGTGGTTATCCTCTTTCTTTCGTTTTTCTTTCTGATGATCAACATCGGCCTGGCGATATGGCTGGGCGAATCCTTGGGGAAAGTCTACTATGGATTTTTTATTGTTTCCGGTCTATACGCGATCATAGCAGTTAGTCTTTATGTTTTTCGCGATCCGATCATCAAAAATCCGATCATCAATTCTATTATTTCGCAAGTCCTAAAATAGGTATAATGAGTACTGTCCATCAAACAGAAGCATTGACGACAATGATTCAATCTCTTGAAGAACGGAGAGTGAATGAACTAAGCGAGCTGAAAGCACAGTTACATCTGACAGGTGAAAGTATGAGACCAGTCAATCTGATCAAAAGCGCTGCCAATGAACTAACCGGAAATAAAAATGTAAAGTCATATCTTCTCCAGGCCGGAATTGGTTTAGCAGTGGGCTTTCTCACAAAAAAAGCAGTAGAAGATTCAAAGGTAAACCGCAATGGCAAGTTGATCGGGAATATGGCAGAAATGGGGCTGAACAATTTGACAGCGAACCAATATGCAATGGTTAAGCTTGCAGCACCTATTGTATTCGGATTGATTGTCAATTTTATCAAAACAAGAAAGGAAAAAAGAGCCCATCGTAAGTCCATCGCAACACAATAATAGATTTATGTTTTTCAACATAAACTATTCGGTATGGTCTCTTTTTAGTTTGGCGATATTTCTATATCAATCATTCCGTTAAAAAAAGTACCCAATAATACTTGCAAATAGTCGTTCAATAGATCACGACTTTGTCATACCGGAATTAATTCATAATACGGTTTTGAGTTGTTATTCTCAGAAGCTTCCTCAAGCTAATTATATAACAATTATCCAGAATTATGTAACTGGATTTTATGTATCTCCCCTGAATTTTGCAGGATGAAATCCAAATTGGAATTGAATCATTTAACCATATAAATCCATATATCATGAGTACATCAAAAATATTATTAGGTATCATCGCCGGAGTGGCTGTGGGTGCAGCAGCGGGAATCTTGACGGCACCAGATAGTGGTGTGAACACGCGGAAGAAGATTTCCGAAAAGAGCCAGGGTTACGCCAATGATCTTCAAAACAAAGTCAATAACTTTAAGAACGGGTTTAAATCCAGTGTCAATACAGTTAAGGATGATGTTCACATGATCGCAGATCAGGCGAAAACCAAATTAGGGGATCATGCAAAGAAAGCAGGCAGTTATAATTCCTAGAAAGTAGATAATATTTTTTGAGATTTAACAGCTTGGGGCCTCATGTAGGCTCCATTGCTTTTTTATAAAGTATAGGGAATCAGCAGTCATAAATTCAGTTTAAACTTCATTTATGTTCTTCAAATTCAGAAAATCAGGTTCAGTTCTCAAAAAAGCTTTCAACAATTGGTGGTCAAGAAATCCATCAAGGGAAAGTTCAGTGATTGCCTATAATGCGATCTTTTCTCTCCCGGGATTATTAGTCGTCATTGTGACGGTTGCAGGTTATTTCTTTGGTGCGGATATCGTCAATCACCGGTTACATTCCAGTATTGCAAAAGCGATGGGCGAAGATACTGCAGTACAGATTGAACAAATGATTGTTTTTGCCAGCAGAAGCAGGGATTCCATCTGGGCCACCATACTCGGTATCATCACGATCATTGTCGGTGCTACCGGGGTCTTCGTTCAACTGCAAAAATCACTGAATATCATCTGGGAAGTAAAAGCCAGCGTGAAAAAATCGGGAGTATGGTTATTTATCCGGACGCGTTTGTTTTCTTTTGGATTGATTATGTCCATTGGTTTCTTATTGCTCATTTCACTGGTCATATCGGCGTTGCTCGCAGCGGCTGGTGATTGGATCAAACTTCATTGGAGCGAATCGCTGATGTGGTTATTTAACATTCTCAATTTCCTGGCATCCATGGGTATTATCACAGTTTTATTTGCGATGATGTTTAGAATTTTGCCGGATGCAAAAATCAAATGGCGATACGTCTGGATCGGTGCTTTGGTCACTGCCTTACTTTTTGAATTAGGGGAAACCCTTCTCGGTTTATATTTTGGTAAAGCATCTCCCGGCTCTGGCTATGGCGCTGCAGGTTCTGTTATTCTTATCCTGATCTGGACAACATATTCTTCTATGATTGTTTTCTTCGGCGCAGAATTTACAAAAGCTTACTCCGATATCCATTTTGGAAATGTACCGGCCAATGATGTGGCTGTGAAGGACAAAGGAAGAGTAGTATAACGCGTAGTGACAAATTCCCCGGAAATAAAAAGGACTAGAATTTCTGCTATCCTCAGACCTATAGCGTTACAGGATATGCAAAAACTGCTTACCGCTTACTGAATACTGCTTACTATTTACAAAAGGGGCCCCAGCCATCTTTCAGCCTCTCGCATCGTCATCCCTTTGCGTAATGCATAATCTTCAAGCTGATCTTTGTCAATTCCACTGACCGGAAAATACTTACTCTCCGGATGCGAAAAATACCACCCACTCACACTAGCTGCAGGATACATCGCCATACTTTCAGTAAGTATAATTCCTGTTTCTTCTGTTGCATTGAGCAGATCAAATAATAGCGTCTTCTCTGTATGATCAGGACACGCGGGATAACCGGGCGCAGGTCGAATCCCCTGATACGACTCAGCGATCAATTCATCATTTTCCAGTTTTTCATCAGGCACAAATCCCCACCACTCTTTACGTATACGCTCATGCATACGTTCTGCAAATGCTTCCGCAAAACGGTCTGCCAATGCCTTGAGTAGTATTGCACTGTAATCATCATGTACCTTTTCAAACTCTTTAACCTTCTCTTCAATTTCAAGTCCGGATGTTACAGCGAAGCCTCCAATGTAATCCGCCTTACCACTTTCAACAGGAGCTATAAAATCAGATAAGCAATAATTCGGTTGACCTGGTGCTTTTACCACTTGCTGTCTTAGATGATGAACAGTCATTAACTCTTCTTTTCGGCTCTCATCCCTGTAAATGATGATATCATCAATAGCACTATTAGCAGCAAATATTCCGATCACAGCATTTGCTTTTATCCATTTTTCAGCCACCATTTTATCCAGCATCTTCTGCGCATCATCCCAAAGATTTTTAGCCTCCTTGCCTACAATCGGATCTTTCAATATCTCGGGATAATGCCCTGTCAATTGCCAACTCGAAAAGAAAGGAGTCCAGTCAATATATTTTCTCAATTCAGCCAGGTCATAATCATTCAGGGTCCATGCACCTGTTTTCTTTGGCACGAAAGGCGTATATGATGACCAGTCAGGAAGAAATCGATTCGCACGCGCGGCTTCAAGAGATAGAAATCGTTTTGATTGCTTGCCTTCCCTTGCTATTCTCATTTGCTCATAGTTAGAACGCATCTCTTCAATGAAAGAAGAACGTTTTACTTTATCTTCTGACAATAATGATGAAGCCACACCGACACATTTGGAAGCATCGAGCACATGCACTACAGGGCCTCTGTTGTATTTCGGTTCTATCTTAAGTGCAGTATGCAATCGCGATGTTGTAGCTCCACCGATAAGAAGCGGCAATTCAAATCCCTGCCTTTCCATCTCCGCAGCCACATGTACCATCTCATCAAGCGAAGGCGTGATCAACCCGCTTAGTCCTATTATATCTACTTTCTCCTCAACCGCTATCCTGAGTATTTTCTCTGCCGGCACCATCACACCAAGATCAAGTATTTCATAGTTGTTGCAGGCAAGGACGATCCCGACTATATTTTTTCCAATGTCATGCACGTCACCTTTCACCGTAGCCATCAGTATTTTTCCTTTGAAGGTTTGTTCGCCATGTTTTTTCTCCGCTTCAATGAATGGGGTGAGATAGGCTACTGCCGTTTTCATCACGCGCGCGCTCTTGACGACTTGCGGCAAAAACATTTTCCCCTGTCCAAATAACTCACCCACGATATTCATTCCATCCATCAACGGACCTTCAATCACTTCAAGTGGTCTTGCAAATAACTGTCTCGCTTCTTCTGTATCCTCTTCGATATATTCAGTTATACCTTTTACTAGTGCGTGTGAAAGTCTTGACTGCACATTTTCATCTCTCCACGCCTGCTCACGCGTGATCGTCTTTCCTTTTGTCTTTACTTCATCCGCATAAGTCGTCAGCGCCTCTGTTGCATTCGGATCGCGATTGAAGATGACATCTTCTACAAGCTTAAGCAATACCGGATCAACTTCTTCATACACTTCAATCATTCCCGCATTGACTATGCCCATATCCATCCCGGCACGAATAGCATGGTATAAAAATGAAGCATGCATAGCTTCACGAACAGCATTATTCCCCCGATATGAAAATGAAACGTTACTTACGCCTCCACTGATCTTAGTTCCGGGACAGAATGCTTTAATCTGTTTCGTCGCTTCAATAAAATTAATAGCATAGTCATTGTGTTCTGCGATACCGGTACCGATCGCAAAAATGTTGGGATCAAAAATGATGTCCTGCGGAGGAAAACCAATTTCTTCAGTGAGCAGACGATAAGCACGATGGCAAATGGAAACTTTACGTTCGATCGTATCTGCCTGACCATCCTCATCAAAAGCCATCACGACTACTGCAGCGCCATATCGTCGAACGAGTTTTGCATGATGAAGAAAAGCTGCTTCACCTTCCTTCATCGAAATACTATTGACGATACATTTCCCCTGTACACATTTCAATCCCGCTTCAATAATATCCCATTTCGAGGAATCAATCATGAAAGGCAACTTTGCAATATCAGGCTCGGCACTCATGAGCAAAAGGAAATCAACCATCACCTGCTTCGAATCAAGTAGTCCTTCATCCATATTGACATCCAGTATCTGCGCTCCATTCTCCACCTGGTGCATAGCGACACTCAGGGCCTCGGTGTAATTCCCTTCACGAATAAGTTTTGCAAATATTTTTGAACCCGTCACATTTGTACGTTCACCGATATTGACAAAATTGCTATCTGGCCTTATCGTCAATTCTTCAAGACCACTTAACTGCGTGTATGGATTCGGTGCAGGAATTATTCGTGGAGGCAAATCAGCAACAGCATCTGCTAAAGCACGGATGTGTTCAGGCGTAGTGCCACAACAACCACCTGTAATATTGAAAAAACCACTCGTTCCAAATTCACGAATAAGCCCCTTCATCACCTGCGCTGTCTGATCATATTCGCCAAGTTCATTTGGCAAACCCGCATTTGGAAAAATAATCAATGGCACATTCGCAATCTTCGAAAGGCTTTCTACATAAGGTCTCATCTCAGCAGCACCTAATGAGCAATTGATCCCTACACAAAAAAGAGGAGCATGTGAAATTGAAATCCAAAATGCTTCAATGGTCTGGCCTGACAATGTTCGTCCACTTGCATCTGTGATCGTACCGGATACACCGATCAATACATCTGCACCTGTCTCTTCTATCAATGAGGTAATACCAAAAAGTGCAGCCTTACAATTGAGCGTATCAAATACAGTCTCAATCAGTAGTAGATCCACACCTCCATCTATCAGGCCTCTTGCCTGCTCACGATAAGCATCTGCCAGTTGATCAAAAGTGGTAGCCCGAAAACCCGGACGATTGACGTCGGGTGACAAAGAAGCCGTTCTGTTCGTAGGGCCTAATGAACCGGCTACAAATCTTGGCTTTGACGGATTTTCTGCAGTGAATTCATCTGCAACTTTTCGGGCCAAAACAGCGCTTGCAAAATTGATGTCATAGACACTGTCTTGTGTTCCATAATCCGCCTGACTGATGGCATTAGCATTGAACGTATTTGTTTCTACAATATCAGCACCTGCCAAAAAGTAGTCACGATGTATCTGACCGACGACATCAGGTCGCGATAGATTGAGCAGATCATGGTTCCCTTTCAGGTCCTGATGCCAGTCAGCAAATCGCTCACCACGGTAATCTTTTTCAGACAGATTATAGCGCTGCAGCATGGTACCCATCGCACCATCCAGGACAAGAATTCGCTCCTTTACAGCTTGCTTTAAAAGTGTTGTTCGGTTGTTCATAACTTGATCCTATCCTTTCCGGACATCATGCCGGACTTCCTTCAGGCATCAATGATATCAGAAGAACTACGTGCTTGCAGGTATACAGTCAGAAAACTGTGAACATATTTTGACCTGAGGCCCGCATCTTCCGGGCACCGTGCCGTTCACCGGGTCGGTTGCCGCCCTGCACACTTCGCAGGATCTCTTGATGCTTGATTAATGGCATAAAGGTAGGTAATAACGGCACAGGAATCAAAATGTTTACACCAAAAATGGTCTTGGGTAATGGTCCCGGCAGCGAGTTAAGGCTATTGGAATTGGTCTTTATGAAGTAAAATAGGAGCAACAAAATTCATTGTGAACATTTGTTTTCAACAAGCCTGCGAGTTTAGCCCTTAACCAAACCCTAATACCCATACTCGCTGCCATGCCCTTAGACCTCACCTTCTTACCTTCTTACTGTGTTACCTTCTTACCTTGTTTCAAGTATGGAAATCATCAAAGTCAACCCATCAGATGTCAACACACTTCTGGCCCTGAGCTGGAAAACTTTCCATGAAGCTTTCGGACATCTCAATACGCCTGAAAATATGGATTACTATATGAACAAAGCTTTCAACGCGGATAAACTTTTTTCAGAACTATTAAATCCATTCAGTGAATTTTATTTTGCCACGGTCAACGATGAAAAAGCTGGATATATTAAAGTCAATAAATGCCCGGCACAATCTGATGTATACGATGACCAGAGTCTCGAAATCGAGCGTATTTATATTGATGGAACGTATCAGGGATCTGGCTTGGGTTCCAATCTTTTACAGTTCGCAAAAGACAGAGCAAAAACACTTGATCTGGAATATATCTGGCTCGGTGTCTGGGAAAAAAATGCAGACGCCATCCGCTTCTATCAACGCCATGGTTTTGAAATCTTCAGCTCCCATCCATTTGTTTTTGGAGATGAAGTACAGACAGATTTTTTGATGAAATATTATTTGACAAAAGACACTTGAATCGCGATGCGGGTGTTTCTAATTCATATTTTGGCTCAGCCAAAATATGAATTAGTGTTTGTTAAGCGTAGGATGTTCCTACGCTTTTGTGTCAGCAAATTTCCGATTTGCGTCAAAGGATGAAGATGGTATTTATGTTGGCCAGATCGAGGAAGTGCCGGCAGCCATTTCTCAAGGGCAGACCCTTGAGGAATTAAGAGAAAATTTACAAGACGCCCTGGAGTTAATATTTTCCATTAACAGGGAACAACTTGAAATTCCGTCATAAAATAGTTTTCGTAATAGAAATTTTTTATGAAAAGTTTGCTTTTAAAAATCGAAAATCGAAAATCGCAAATCATCCTCACACGCTCATCAATCTGTTTAAGATTCCGATTTCCACACTCATCTTCACAGGACTAGTCCCCAGCCATTCTCCATCAGCTTCTATAGGAATAGGTAGTCCTGTATGTTGAATTTCAATTGTTGAAAAATGTAATGCAATAGCTTCTTTTTGTTGTGCCACCTTTCCATTGTATAATTTGGGCAGACTCGTAAGCAGCTTCAATAGCGATTTCGGTTTCATCAGCAAGAGTCCGGCGCTATCACTTTCTGTATGCGGAAGCACATACATTCCGCCACCGCAATATTTCCCAAATCCGGCCTGAATGGTTAACCATTCTCCTTCATAATTTACTCCATCAATCACTAACGTTCCATTCCACCGATGCGGCTTCATCAATGTCTTCAATAAGGCTATCGGATATTTAATACTTCCCGCATTATTCATTTTAGAGGAAGATAAATAGTTAACTACCGCTGCATCGAGTGCTCCACCCACCATATTGAATGCATACCGCTCTTTTCCATCTGGCCAGTTAAGTTTGATTACATGAAGTGGCTCCATGTGTCCTTTCTTCAGGCTTTCTACAAGTTTATTCTTCTCAAATCCGAAAGTTCTTGCCCAGTCATTGCCACTACCACTTGGCAACACACCGATCGTAATCAATTTGGATTTGGGACCAGCTAATTTTATCAAAAGATTACCTCCGTGGTGAAGAGTTCCGTCACCACCGGCAAAAAGAAAATGCAAATTCCCCTCTTCCAATAGTTTCGAAAGTGTACCTGAAAGCAACGCTATTGAATCCGTCTTAAAGGCACTATATGAAATATGATTTTTATCAAGAAGCCTCTGCCATCTCGTCCATTCCTTGTCACTGCAAGTCTTACTATTGATGATCACTGACCAATGTGGCTCCGAACCCATCCGGGAAAGAAACGGAAATTTTCGTTGACCGGAAATATCCATGCCTCTATTCAAATGGGTCACACGGTCATGCCGAGGCCTGCATATTTGTCAGATAGCCAACATTATCAACCTGTTAAGATTAATTTAACGTGCCATAAAAAGAGACACATACTAAACCCTTTACCCTGTTCTGTTTGTTAAAATATATCTTACGTAAAGCCTACAAAACCAATGCTATGAAAGAACGTCTGTTATTGATCGCCCTCATGATAGGATTGTTCATCATTCCGTCCACGACCCATGCCCAGTTATTTGGTCAGAACAAACCCAGGTACCGGACATTTGAATTTAATGTCCTGGAGACACCCCATTTTGCCATTCACTCGTACGTAAAAAATAAAGCAGCACTCGATCAGATGGCTGATTGGGCAGAGATGTGGTATGGAATGCATAGCGTCGTTCTGAATGACACGTACACGGAAAAGAATCCGATTATTTTTTACAACAACCATGCTGAATTTCAACAGACGAATGCCATCTATGGAGATATCGGCATAGGCACAGGGGGTGTCACAGAAGGCTTTAAGAATCGTGTGATCCTTCCTTTTACGATGATCAATCAGCAGAATCAACATGTGCTTGGTCATGAACTGGTACATTCATTTCAATATCACAAAATCATTTCAGGTGATAGCACCAGTCTTCAATCCCTCGCCAATCTTCCGCTATGGATGGTGGAAGGCATGGCAGAATATTTATCTCTCGGTCGTATTGACCCCTACACAGCGATGTGGATGCGCGATGCTGTGCTCAATGATGATGTACCGAATATCAAAAAACTCTCCGGATATAAATATTTCCCCTATCGATATGGACAGGCATTCTGGGCTTTCTTCAGCGGTACATATGGTGATGACATGATTGCTCCGCTGTTTATGAATACAGCCATGTATGGTCTTGATGTAGCTCTTGCCATTACCCTCAATACTACGCAGGCAGATCTTGGAGCCGCGTTTACAGAGTCACTGAAGACATATTACACACCTCTGCTGGGTGATATGAAAGAAAACACAGTAGGTAAAAAAATTATCTCTGAAGAAAATGCAGGACGACTCAATGTTTCACCTGTCATCAGTCCGAATGGCAAGTATGTCATTTTTCTTTCCGACAAAAATCTATTCTCCATTGATCTGTATCTCGCCGATGCACGTACCGGAAAAATAATCCGCAAAGTCAACAGCTTCCTCCATAGCGGCAATCTTGATGATCTCAATTTATTCGAATCATCAGGAACTTGGTCGCCCAACAGCGAACAATTTGCCTTTGTAGGCGTGGCGAAAGGTCAAAATGTTCTCGTCATCAGGAATCCTGACTCGGGTTCTACTGTAGATGAAATCAATATGCCGGGGATCAATGCCATTGCACATCCTTCCTGGTCACCTGATGGAAAAGAAATTGCTTTCTCCGGTATGATCGAAGGGCAGACAGACCTTTTCATTTACAACCTGAAATCAAAAAAAGTAAGACAACTCACCGACGATCTTTATAGTGAAGTATATCCCGACTATAGTCCTGATGGAAAATTTCTGGTCTTCAGTTCTGACCGCAAAACTTTTGAACAGAAAAAAGTCCATGGTCGCTGGAATCTTCATCTCTCTCGAATTAATTTGGAAGATAAATCCATCAATGATTATGATCAGATTTTTCCTGGTGCTGATTGTCTTAATCCTTGTTATGATCCTAACGGAAATGTATACTTCGTTTCTGACCGGGATGGTTTCAGAAATCTATATCGCACAAATCTGAATGGTGAATTACTTCAGATGACAGATTTAAAAACGGGTATAAGTGGTATCAGTCAATATTCTCCTGCGATATCCGTTTCAAAATCGAATGACAGGATTGCCTACACGCATTATTTCAAAAGTGGCTACGATATCTACGAAGCTAAAGAGGCAGCTTTTTTACATACTATGGTGCGTCCCGATGATGTGCATTATGAGGCAGGTACACTTCCGGTAGTGTTGGATAAGAATCATCAGCTAGTGATGGGTAATATTGAAAAACTGGATAACGTAAATCCCCCGAGTCCTTCAGTATACAAGGATGTTCCTTATAAAGGAAAATTCAAACTTGACTATATCGATGGTGGAGGAGGCTTAGGTGTCAATGCGGGCGGTATTGGGTCAAGAACAGGATTAGCTGGTGGTATAAATATGATCTTCAGTGATATTCTGGGTGATAATCAATTATATTCCACAGTCGCACTAAATGGTGAGATATATGATATCGGCGGATCCTTTCAGTACTTAAATCAAAAGGGACCTTTAGCTTGGGGATTTACGGCATCACACATCCCCTTGCGAACAGGACAATATAAGTATTACAAATCCTCATTAAACATTGATGGCGTTGTTTTACCGGTTATTGTAGAGGAAGAAAATATTTTAAGAATTTTTCAGGAGCAGATTTCCGGGTTACTACAATATCCTTTTTCTAAATACTTAAGAGTTGAGGGATCCATGGGATTAAATTTCAGATTCTTTCGATTGGACAGGAGAAATTATTATTATACGGATGACCAATTTCAACAGTTCGTTACGCAAAGCGATCGTGAGAAAATTAAACTTCCGAATGATACCATTGTATTTGGTTTTTTCAGGGTAAAGAAAACTACTTTTTATAACCCCAGTATTGCTATTGTAGGAGATAATAGCCAGTTTGGACTTGCTTCTCCTATAAATGGATATCGTTACCGTCTTGATTTCTCAGATTATTTTGGAGGATATCAATTTCAAACCGCATCGGCGGATTTTAGATTTTATCGATGGATGAAACCTGTTTCATTTGCGTTTAGAGCCATGCATTATTCCACCCTGGGCAGGGATTCAAAAGCATTTTATCCGATTCTTATTGGTGAAATGGGACTTGTACATGGTTATGGATATGGCAGACTGAACGAATTTTCTTCAAGTGGAGCACTTGATCCTAATCAACTCTTCGGATCTAAATTTTTTGTGTCAAACTTTGAAGTAAGGCTTCCTTTCACAGGTCCCGAACGACTTGCCTTAATCAAGAGCAATGCACTTTTCACAGAGCTCGCATGGTTCGTTGACGGAGGAGTTGCATTCAATGATTACAAAGATCTTGGAAAAAAAGATCCTGAAGGCGGGAATGTAAAGCCCAAGCTTGTCTTCAGCACAGGTTTTTCTGCCAGGGTAAATGTATTCGGAGCCCTTATCGTTGAGCCTTTCTTTGCATGGCCACTATTGAAAAATACACCAGGAAAATTCGGAGTGTTTTTGGTGCCGGGGTGGTAAAAGATCTGGTGATCGGGTGATCTGGTGATCGGGGAAAGGAGTGAGAATTATAAGATTTATTGCGAGCGCAACGTGCATTTAATATCCAAAAGTTGGGCGTCGGTTGACCGACGCGCCGTATTGAGCGCTAGTCGAAATATCCTGGTGTGTGCAAGGCTGAGCCTTGCGTAATTAAATCATTCTTTTCTTGAAGACGCGATGCTTCGACACCATATATACATCCTTTTGCAGCACAGCAACAAAATCGCCGTCTCTACGACAGTTTATAATTTCATGCATTGAGATTTTTATTGTGAGCGCAGCGAACAATAAAAAAAGATACGGTTGAGCGTAGGCTGTGCCTACGTTCGTGCGTCAGCAAAAATCCGTTTTGCGAAAAAATTAGTAAGCATCTGTTTTTTCTATGCTAAAATTCAATTTAGCCTGCAACAAAAACCATTCACGGCCTGCTTCAACTAAAGAAAAGTAACTTGTTAACTATCAATTCAGAATACCAGCGGGGACAAGTTTGGAATTCAGGGCAACAAAAACGACTCATTGATTCGGTACTAAGAGGCTATCCGCTGCCGATAATATATCTACATCATAAAAGAAGAATTATTGAAGGAATGACAAAAGAATTCCCCTATCCCCCATGTGGACATTTATACGGATACAATTGAATCCTATTTTCACTTCGAATCCAACCCGCTGTGATTAGTGCTTCATCTCTTTTGGTAATAATGGTCTTTAAGGAATAATCCACTATCTGTGATGTTCATTCCACTCAACCTGACCCATAATTCCGATATACTGACCTAAGTCAAAATCGTTATTTACTATTTGTGTAATGTCAGACCCTACGATAAGACGGAGGCGGAACAAGCGGCGAAGGCACGACCAATAGTGTAAAAAAGGAATTCATTCCATTGGAAAAAGCCTCAAGGCTAAAGGGCAAAAAAGAACTCTTACTTCCCACCTCTCACATCTCACATCTCACATCTCACATCTGGCTCGGCAATATCAAATCAATAGCCGTGTACTTATGCCCAAACCTTCTTGACAAATACTCATTCGTCAAATGTCCTTTATAAGTATACACACCATGTCTGAATCCCGCATGATCGCGCAACAAAGCTTCTATGCCACCATACGCTCCCGCTTTAATTAATAGCGGAGTCAGAATATTACTGATCGCGGCAGATGCCGTACGACTTACTTTCGAAGCTATATTAGGTACACAATAATGGATCACACCATGTTTGATAAATGTTGGCTTATCCAATGTCGTCACTTCCGATGTTTCAAATATTCCACCCTGATCTATACTGACATCGATGATGACACTACCTTCCTTCATCTTCATCACCATTTCTTCCGGCACCAAAACTGATGAACGTCCTGTAGCTGAATGAACAGCACCTATCACAACATCCGCACTCAGCAGTTGATACTGCAGATATACAGGATTTATAGTAGAGGTATGTAGTCGTCGGCCGATGATCTGCTGTAGACGCATTAACTTATACACATTGTCATCAAACACGCGCACAGTAGCACCAAGACTCAGAGCAGTACGAATCGCAAACTCACCTACCACACCTGCTCCAAGGATTACAACCTTTGCCGGCGGCACTCCTGAAACACCACCAAGAAGAACTCCTCGTCCCACATCTGACTTACACAAAAGTTCTGCCGCCGTTTGTATCGCAGTTATTCCCGCTATTTCACTCATAGTGCGCACCAACGGATAAGATCCATCTGCAGCTTGCAAATATTCCATAGCTACAGCAGTCACACGATGACGCAATAATCTTTCGACATAAGTTTCTGACAGCGTAGGCAATTGAAGTGGTGAGATCAGACATTGATCTGGATGAAGAAGTTCTATTTCATCAATAGTGGGTGGAGCAACCTTAAGAACAATATCACTTTTAAATACTTCCTGACGTGTCGGCGATATCTCTGCACCGGCTTCACTGTATTCATGATCATCATAGTGAGACATCGTACCGGCACCAGCCTGTACAAGCACACGATGCCCTTGTTGAACCAAGGGCCTTACAGAATGAGGTACTATAGCCACCCGGTTCTCTGTATGCGATGACTCATCAGGTATCCCGATCGTAAATTGACTCCCCCCTTTGGCCACAGCTACCGTTTCAGGCATTGTCTCCAGGCTAAAGCCATATTTATGCGTCCATTGCGTCATGAGTACTGATCTTGAAGTTACGAATATCGTTGTTTTCTACACTGATGTCTACCCGGATATAAGGCATTACAAAATAATCATTTCCCACGTCAGGCCATTCAATAATACAAAGCTGACCCGAATCAAGATATTCCGCAAACCCTATTTGCTCCAGCTCCTGCGGCTTTTCGAGACGATAGAGATCCATATGAATGATCGGCCCTTTTAAAGGCGACATATATTCCTGTATGATCGAAAATGTAGGGCTACTCACTTGTTGATCCACACCATAACTTTTGCAAATATGCTGCACAAGTGTTGTCTTCCCCGCCCCAAGCTCACCGGATAATAAAACCACCGAATATCCCTCCTCTATGAGTGAATGCAGGACATAGACAATCTCCGACAGCTTATCAATGGAGTCAATCCGTATGATCATCCTGCAATGATAGGAGAAAAGAAGCGAAGGCGAAAAAGGCGAAGGAGGAGGCGAAGGCGAAGGAAAGAAAAGGCGAAGGAAACAAGAGGCAAAGGAGGAGGCTAGGAAATCATTTGGAGTTTTGAAGCTAAAGGACTAATTTTAAATACACCAAAGAAAACAATATGGCTTTCAGGGACTTCACCAGTATGTCCGTCTGGCAGAAAGCTCATGAACTCTTGTTGGAAATTTATAGACTAACTGATAAATTTCCCGGAAGTGAAAAATTCGGAATGGTATCCGACATGAGACGAGCTGCTAATTCAGTCCTTCACAATATCGCTGAAGGTTTTGGTCGATTTGAAAACAGGGACAAATCCCGATTTTATAAAATTTCAAGAGGAAGTGCCTATGAACTGATCAGTCAATCCAAAGCATCTTGTTCTCTTCACTATTTAAATAATGATGAAATGGAAAATTTAAAATCCCTTTCAGCAAGCATCATCGACGAACTGGATTTAATAATCAAATCAGTTGAATCAAGATAAAAGATAACCCTTTCCTTCGCCTTCGCCTTTTCTTTCCTTCTCCTCAGCCTTCACCTTCGCCTTTTTCTTTTCCTTCGCCTCAGCCTATTCTTCTCCTTCGCCTCTTTTTCTCCTTCGCCTCAGCCTCCTCCTTCGCCTTTTCTTTCCTTCGCCTTCGCCTTCTCCTCCTCCTCTTTTTCTACGTTTTACCCATCTTCACAATACTCTTATTCACAGACTTCCCTCCAAACTCAATATTAAGCATGTAGGAGCCTGCTGGAATATCACGCCCTATCTCAATCTCTTTCTCCTGTCCCGAAATCAATGAAGCCTTTTCAGCTTTTACCCGATGTCCCAGGGCATCATATAGTGTATAATGCAAATCTCCACTACAACCAGGCGCTAATACCAGATTCATTTTCTCTGCAAATGGATTTGGATACACAGAAATATTTACACAATCCAGTTTAGCCAGTTCATCAACATCGGTGACAACCACTTCTTCTCCATTCACTCTGAACTCACTTAAACCATAGCAACTACCACCATAATTATTGATGGCAGTGATCAGTAAATATCGTCCTTCGACACCCGCAAGATCAGGACCGGGACCACCTTCATATGTGCTCAGCCCACTTGCTTGTTGAAATGTATACGTACCGGCTTCAGTCCATGTCTGACCATCGATAGAATAATCAATAGCGACATCACGCATACCCCAGTCAAGATGTGCCGGATCATTCGTATTCCAGATTTCCATCTGGCCGAGCTTATAGATCTTGCCAAAATCATACATGATGAAATGACTTACAGGACGTAAAGGATTCGGACTTGGAGCAGCCTCACATGAGATCCATCCATCAAAGAAATTTGTGCTGTGCCGGTTTGGAAAACACTGTGCATTAGTCACGTGTTGAAATAGCACAAAGGCAACAAACAAAAAGATTAATTTTTTCATAGCGGGTCGATGTTATGAATTGAGAAAACCAATCGGCATTCCTGATCCGGGTTGATAGAAATTTGTCAGCGTGGGGAATATTGAACTTAGGTCTGAAGGATTAATGCCAAACCACAATGCAAGCTCAGCGAAATACTCATCAGCACTTATTTTTGGCAGCATGACACCACTTCCTAATTCAACATTTGAGTTAAGTGCAAGTGTTGGATATTCACCGTAAATGTTTTTACCACGCACATCTTCTCCCAGCACCATGACATTACCTCCCCATGCATGATCAGTACCATTACCATTTGATGTCAGCGTGCGGCTGAATTCTGAAAGAGAAAATGTCGTCACTTGTTTGCCAAGACCAAGCTCTGTCATCGCATCTGAAAATTCTCCAAAGGCTGCATCTAATTCATATAACAAACCACTTTGTGTAGTGAGCACCTCATCATGATTATCCCATCCTCCATAGTCAATGAAGAATATCTGGCGTTTCATGCCCAAAGCTTCATGAGCAGCAATTGAATATGCAGCCAACTGAAATGCATGCGATAAATAATTATCTGTAAACTGAGTTTGAAATTCAGGAACATTGCCTATAGCATCCTGGAATTGTACATGACCATCTCTTGACCGTCTGATGACATCAACGTATGTTTTTTGAAACATGTCCTGATATTCATGATCAATCATTGAATTAAGCGCTTTCGTTCGAAGCCTGTCAAATACGTTCCACTCTTCAACATCGCCATAACCATATATACCAGAACTGCCATTGTATGGATCAAGAGCAAATTCAATAGTGTCCAGTCCCGTCTGGAAAACATTGGTCCCACTCATGGAAAAATTCATGGAGATATTAGGATTGCTGTTCATATCCTTGATGATATCAGCTACTTTGCCGCCCCATCCTGTACCCGAACGTCCGTTAGGTAATCCGGTCATCCATTGCTGCCCCTGATCTGAATGTGAGTATAAGCCTAAAGGCAGATTTCCCTGGCCCTGGGTGTATTGATCCTTTGTAGTGGGTTCAACTAATGTTCCGACATTGGAGATGAACGCCATTTTACCATCATTAAATAATTGCTGGCAACGGGTCATGCTCGGATGTATTCCAAACAATCTTCCTCCTGTATTATTCGGAAAAATAGGCAACATGTTTCCTTGTGGAATAGCAATGTTTGATCGAGTAGCAGCATACTCAGCATACTCTGACGGACTACGCGGCATGAGCATATTGAAAGAATCATTTCCGCCGGATTGAAATAAGCATATCAGTGCTTTATATTCCGGATCTGCAAGTGTTGTGCTGTTTGCCACAGAAAGAGCACTCATGGCTTTGAGATTCACAAGCGATGAATACAGAGTGGATACGCCGATAGCAGCACAACTGGCCTGTCCGAAAAACTTCCTACGGCTTATGGGATTTTGATTGAATTTTATTTTCATGATCAGTTGATGTCAGATTGATTGGATAGTTGTGATCAGGTTATTTCATGATATTATAGTCCGGAGATACCATTAGGAGGTACATCGCCAGTCGTACTCTGTCTTGCCTGTAATCGTTTTCAATAAAAGGCGTTATTGCCTCCTTGATTAAGTCCCTGGTGTATTGGGATAAACTTCCGTGCGTAAAGAGCATATCAAGACGATTGACCAGCGCTTCAGGATCTCTGGCCAATGATTTTAATTCATCAATATCAAATGTGACATGCGGATTATCTTTTTCCCAATCATCCATTATATAACCCCATACAGCCCATGCATTGGCCTGGTTCATATATTCAATAGATGTGCGTGAATTATGAATTTGAAACTCAGGACCCACAAGGCCATTTTCTGATATGGGGCCCAATGGTTGATAGTCAGGTAAATAAAAACCAAACACAGTTCGTGATCCCAACGGATTTTGTCCGGTTGCTTCATAAAAACCGTAAGCGACATTCCAATAGCGTCCATAATATTGTTCCATCGGAATAGCTTTGGTAAATTGAGTATAGCGTAAAAAAGGCTCAGTTAATTTTCCAAAATTCGGATCCTCCAGACTTTGACATGTCCGTGCTTCAGGATCAAGAAGTATAGCTTTGATCACCGCTGACATATCACCACGAACATGATGTCCGTTATCCGCAAATACAGCTGCAATTCTTGCTACATAAGCAGGTGTAGGATTAGAAGTTACTAACCGTTGTATCAATTGCTTTCCTACAAATGGCCCCACATTTGGATGAAGAGCTAATCTGTGAATGGCATCTTTTATATCTTTTAATCCGGTTTGACCTGCAGGGATAACATATCCATCCAACATTTTCTTCGTGCCCGGTTGATGCCATTCTTCATACATGATCATTGGTCTGGCCATATCTGCCACATATATATCAAGACCGAAATAAGGATCAGTCACATATTCATTTTCTACAACACCACCGACGCCAAGTCCGGTGAAGACCTTAGCCAGTTCCTTAATGTCAGCCTGACCATATGTAGGAATCCAGTTTCCCTGTCCATCCGTTTTACGTGTTCCATCCTGATTCAATTGAAAAAGTCCAACCGTAAATAACTGCATTACCTCACGTGCATAATTTTCATCCGAGTGAATATTTTCTTCCGGTATTTCACGCGGATTATTGAGGTGACTCAGATAAAAGCCCATGCAGGGATGAAGTGTTATTTCATAAAGCATATCTTCAAAATTGCCAAAGGCATGCTTAAGTAACACATCATAATAATCGGCCAGCCCATAGCCCTGTCCGGAAAGATCAGAGTCAAGGGATATCACGTAGATTTCACTGAGCGCCAGTGCAACACGCTGACGAAGCAGATCCTTTGCATGCATATGATTCTCCCACCAGGTATAATTAAACGTGACCCAGTTTGGACGTGTTAGTACATCTTCAGGATCACCGCCATTCAGAAAATACCACTCAACGATTTCTGAAAACACTTCTTTCAGCGTAGTCAGTGTTTGACTCGGTGGTACATCTATCTGTTCATTGATCCAGTTCTCGATCCCCTGATTAGCTACCTTTTTAATGGTTTCAAGATCTGCACCTAATGTAGCCTGTGAAAGAAAACGGGACGACTCCATCAAAGGTCCTTCAAGTCCGACACCATTGATAGTCTTATCCCCGGTGGCAGACAGTGCCCAATATTGGGGAAGATAGTTGCTGCTTGTTGTTACTTTAATGTGCTGGCTGGTATCACTACCCAGCACTACCTGCCCTGACAATGGGCTGGATAATGAATAGATAAACAAGCTGAAAAAGAGGAACATTTTTTTCATTTTCAATTCCTTTTAATGCTAAGAAATGTCAATAATATATTGCAATATGTAAAGAGGGATATTCCCGGGAAGAAATGTAGGAGTGAGGCTAACAGGAAGAAAGATACAAGAAAAATTAATTAAGTTGCCTAAGGACCGGTTCAGTCAAAAATATTTAATGAAAGAAAGACCATAGCCTGCCCATTCCGCTGAATTTTCGGACCTGAAGGTAAGGCTCTGGTATAGCACCAAATGATTGGAAGAAATTGGCTATGCCAGGATGCATACTGCCTTCAAAATCGAACGAATGGCCTCTAAGGTGAGCCTCATTGATCACATGATCCAGGAGCAGCGCGTGGGCAGAGGCTCCTCCTTCATCACCGTTACGTCCCCCCGTCAGGTAATAGGTTGTATGTGTATCCCAGCCTGTCAAAATACCCGCAATAACCTCCCCCTGATGAATAGCCAGATTAATGACACCCGCCCCGTTCTTTTTCAAAGCGTCTACTGCTGCTGGTACGATTTGATCAATCCATACAGGAGGTTTCAACTTACGGTTGCGATAGGAAGACGAACATAGATTAACAAAAGTTTGAACATCATCTGAGATGACGATTGTATAATTTTTTTCTGCTTCTCTCAGATTGCGTCGAAGCCCTTCATTGTAGTTTAATCTGAGTTGCTCTTTCAACGCATGATACGGTATGACATAGCTGTATTTATAATTGACATGATAAGCCGATGAAGGTAAAATTGGGTTTTCACCTGACTTCATCGTGAGATCAAGAATGGAACACGGAGGTAATGATTTTAAAAAATCATCAATTGAAAAATCCTGTGCGTCCTCCTTTGTAAGAACAGGTATCCATTGGGTCATTGGCGGCGTGATCAATGCCGATAGACCGCGTATTTGAGTTTTGAAAAATGGAATAAAGGCCGTTGTCAGATTACTTTTATTGATTAACCGGATGGCATCCCATTTATCTAAGCCACATACAGCATCTAACCACCAGGGAGCAGCGTATAAGTCCGGATGCGCACATTCAGAATACAAATCAATATATAATTTGGAAGAAGTGGCCATCGTGAGGACAATATAAAATAATGTTGACCGTAGATTGAATCTACGGCCAACATTATTTTAATAGTAATTATAATCGCTGTTAATTAGGTTTAGAAGGAGAGGCTACAATCCGGTCAGACCATATTCCTTCGCTCCCCCGGATTACAATGAAATAACAACCGGGCATTCCGGGTGATGGCAATTCAAACAATGGGCCGGTTGATGTTTGTTTGCTGTACACAATTCTTCCTTGCAGGTCATAAAGAATCAGATCACTATTCTGCCAGTTTTCCGGAACACTGATTCTCCATCGGTTATGGTTGAAATCATACGTGAGTTCAGGTTTTGATTTCGAATCAGGAAGAATATGTGCCACCGGAGAATATTCAGTTGAACCATCGTCAAGATGAGCAGCAATTCTGTAATAACTTCCGGATGAAGTTATAAAAGGATCGATATAGTGATAATTGATTTCATCAGGGTCTGGTGCTACTTCAGCTACATTGACATATTGATTAAAATCCGCAAAATAAGATCGCTGAACCTGAAAAAGATTTATTCCAAAAACAGCGTCAAGTGTCCATTCTATTTTATTACCCTGGTGAGATGGAGTGGCCTTAATCTTTGTCCAGCCAACATCAAGCGTTCCCGTCGCACTGATCGAGTATACGGAACCTCCATAACTCAATGCATATAGTTCACCATTATCAGCTTCACCGAAGGACTCTACTGCACTTATTCCCGTATTGGTCTGAAGGATAAAACTGAAGACAGGAGGATTACCGTAGCCTGTCTGTTTGAGCGTCCAGACATTATTACTACCATAATCTGCAAAAACATAATAACCATACAACACGGGATACATCGCTCCTCTGTACACAAATCCACCTGTCATAGAGCTCCCGTCACCGGTATTGCATGGAGGGTCGCAGGTGTGGGGATATTCAAAAATAGGATAGGTGAATGCACTTTCGCCGGGACAGCCTGCACTCTCATAGACATGATTTCCTTCTCTGCAATCCCAGCCAAAATTCATACCTCCGGGGGTTCCTGCATATACAAAATCCACTTCTTCCCATAAATCCTGGCCTACATCACCAATCCAGAAATCACCGGTGACACCATCAAAAGATATGCGCCAGGGATTTCGCATCCCATAAGCCCATACAGCATCATTACCGGCCACACCCACAAATGGGTTATCCGGTGGATAAGCAAAATAGGGCGGGACACTTACATTGATATCGATCCGCAATATTTTAGCCAGCAACGTATTTATGTTTTGCCCATTTTCGCCAGGATCACCACCACCTCCGCCATCACCCATTCCGATGTACAGATATCCATCAGGGCCAAAAGCAAGATCTCCTGCTTTGTGATTACTTTGAATACCGGCCTGAGTGATTAATATCTTCTGAGACGTTTCGACCAGGTCATTAGGATCATTTGGATTAAGCGTAAATCTGCAAATCTGCGTAATGACGGTTCCCTTTTTTACATAATTGACAAATACGTAAGGACTGTCAGGATATGATGGATGGAAAGCGATTCCAAGCAATCCGCGTTCACCATTGGTTTCAACAGAATCCCGTATGTCAAGAAAAAATCCGGGCTGAACAATGTTATTCACAATAATGCGAACATCACCTCTTTTCTCAACAACAAATAATCGGCCTGACCCATCACCGGCTCCCGTGATATCTACCGGATTAAACAATACCCCAGGCTGAATCACTGTGTTAAAAACAACAGTGGGCTGTGTAAAAGACTTCGAGGTAAGGAGAAGAAAAACGGATAGTAGAAGAATCCTCATCATGTCAATGATTTTAGTGTAAGTAAGCAGTTTTAATTAAATTAAAGAGGAAGACAGGAGGAATGCAACGTCACTAAGTTAAGGCCTCTGCCTGAATTTTTCTGTACTCAATTATCTGGCCAGTTTCCTCAAGCCCATGCGTACAACAAAAAACCCTGCAAGAAGGATTAAAATGACTACATAAAAGGGCATAAAAGTGATCGAATAAATCTGAGTTTTATCAATGATCCACAACAGGCATATCAGCGTTGCAAGGATCAGAATCAGCCCGGATATTTTATCAAAACCCGGAATCAGGTCAAGATTCACCTGCCTCCGGATGATCAGAACTGTTGCCGCCATGGAGAGCACCGGCAATACCTGGGTGAATAGATTCATATCCAGTATCGATCTTCGCTCAAATAGAAAAAAGTAAATGCTCAAGGTAACTGCAAAAATGCCGGGCAGTGAAACGAGGTAAATCAGAGTAGAATACAGATATTTCCAGGGCGATAAATGTCCCTCACCTCCGCTGAATACACCAGCCAGCAAAGCAATCAAAGGCACACCTACAAAGTAGATAAGTAAAAGAGCCGGATGCAATGCCGTCCATTGGAAAAACTCACCAAGGGTCATAGGTTAAATTTTATTTATCACAAGGTATTAATTATGTATCAGCCTGAAATGAAATGCAATATACATTCATGAGCGTCTAAAATCTTTCCCGTTGTACCCGCTTTCTGCGCGATAAGGGTTCTTATGGACCACGAATATATTTAGGGTTCTTTGTTTATCTTTGCACCCCTTTTTTAAGGCAAACAACTGAACGAAATATAACTATGGATAAGCTGATATATCTGGTTCCTGTAATGGGCGCGATAGGATTGATCTACACTTTTATCAAATTTAATTGGGTAGCAAGACAGGATGCAGGCAATGATCGAATGAAAGAGATAAGCAATTATATAGCCGAAGGCGCTATGGCTTTTCTCAGAGCAGAATGGAAGATCCTCGGCTATTTTGTGGTCCTCGTCGGAATTTTACTGGCCGTTATGGCTTCTGCCAATCCCCACAGCCATTGGAGCATATCCATAGCTTTTGTCATGGGAGCCGTGTTAAGTGCCACAGCAGGTTACATCGGAATGAAAGTAGCCACCAAAGCTAATGTTCGCACTTCTCAGGCCGCTCGCACAAGTTTAAGCAGAGCTCTCAAAGTCTCTTTTACGGGTGGATCTGTCATGGGTATGGGTGTAGCCGGTCTCGCTGTTATGGGTTTGGGTGGCCTTTTTATCATCCTCAAACAAATATTTGCAGATGGCATGCCCGTCAATGGTCCTGAAATGCTCAAAGCCATTGAAGTTCTCACAGGATTTTCACTTGGCGCAGAAAGCATCGCCTTATTTGCTCGTGTTGGAGGAGGTATATACACAAAAGCAGCCGACGTCGGTGCAGATCTTGTAGGTAAAGTAGAAGCCGGAATTCCGGAAGATGATCCTCGCAATCCGGCTACGATCGCTGATAATGTGGGCGACAATGTAGGTGACGTGGCTGGTATGGGTGCTGATTTATTTGGCTCTTACGTTGCCACAGTTCTCGCTACTATAGTACTTGGCCAGCAAACCATAGTGACTGGTGATGACGGTCTTGGCGGACTTTCGCCAATTCTTTTGCCAATGTTGATTGCAGGTGTGGGAATCTTATTTTCCATTATCGCCACCATGTTTGTGAAAATAAGCGAGACAGCCGAATTAAGTACATCCACTGTTCAGAAAGCGCTCAACATGGGCAACTGGGGTTCAATTATTCTTACAGGATTAGCCTCTGCCGCATTAGTTTATTATATCCTTCCTGAAAACATGGAGCTACGCGGTCATGCATTTACAAAATGGGGCGTATTAGGTGCCATCATTGTAGGTCTTGTGGTCGGAACACTCATCAGCATGATTACTGAGTACTATACGGCGATGAATAAAAAACCGGTAAGATTTATCATTCAACAATCTTCAACGGGCCATGCTACAAATATCATTGGAGGTCTTTCTGTGGGTATGGAAAGCACTTTCCTTCCCGTTATGGTTTTAGCAGCAGGCATCTGGGGTAGTTATATGTGCGCCGGATTATATGGAGTTGCGATTGCAGCAGCAGGCATGATGGCCACGACGGCAATGCAACTAGCCATCGATGCATTCGGTCCTATTGCTGATAATGCAGGAGGAATTGCAGAGATGAGTGAGCTTCCTGCCGATGTACGCGAGAAAACGGATATTCTGGATGCTGTAGGTAATACGACTGCCGCTACCGGAAAAGGATTTGCTATCGCATCAGCAGCGCTGACTTCATTAGCACTCTTCGCTGCTTTTGTCGGTGTTGCAGGTATACATGGAATTGATATTTATAAAGCAGATGTTCTGGCATGCTTGTTTATTGGAGGCATGGTTCCGTTTTTATTTTCATCCTTAGCGATCAGAGCAGTAGGTGAAGCTGCGATGGCCATGGTTGAAGAAGTTCGTCGCCAGTTTCGCGAGATCCCCGGTATCATGGAAGGAACAGGAAAGCCAGAATACGATAAATGCGTAGCTATTTCAACAAAAGCTTCTATCCGCAAAATGATGTTGCCGGGCGCCATTGCCATCAGTTCACCTGTTATTATTGGTTTCGTTGGAGGAGCAGAAGCACTGGGAGGATTTCTTGCAGGAGCCACAGTCAGTGGTGTTCTAATGGGATTATTTCAGAATAATGCCGGCGGTGCGTGGGACAATGCAAAAAAGAGTTTTGAAAAAGGTGTCAGCATCAATGGTGTGATGTATTACAAAAAAAGCGAACCGCACAAAGCGTCAGTTACTGGTGATACAGTTGGTGATCCGTTCAAAGACACATCTGGTCCTTCTATGAATATTCTTATCAAACTGATGTCTATCGTATCTCTTGTCATAGCACCATCTTTAGCTATAATCGGTAACCACGGAATGGAAAATTCAATAGGGCAAAATCTTCCGACTCAAAGCAATATTTCAACAGGTGATAAGTCAGTTTCGGGAGGTATTAAAACAGTAGTCAGTACAGACTATAAGAATCTTGTAGCAGCACTTGAAAAAGATGGATTTTTTAATGCTGAAACGAGTTCTATTGTGGTCCAAAATGGTCAGATCCTGGTGGATGGTCAGGCAATTGACCAGGTTCACACGGACAAGTACTTGCCTCTATTAAATGGCGAAACTGATTTAAATCTTCGGTTTAATTCAAAAAAAGAATAGTAGGCATCAGGCTGGTTCTCAGCAGACTTACATATATACATAGCTTATTTTTTATATATTTTCTTGATTTCATTGAACTTCAGGCGATTAAGTTCGTTTATAAGGCTGTAATGAAGTCCCATATCATATCCGGCATATTTATGCTTTGCTTCTTCCTGTGCCAAAAGGCAAAGGCTCAGGAACAGGGAGTAGCAAGTTATTATGCTGATAGTTTCAATGGCCAGATGATGGCTAATGGAGCTGTGTATGATCCCGACGAACTTACTTGTGCCCACCCCACGGCTCCTTTGGGCAGTATAATGAAGATAGCCCGGAAGGATAATCCTGACCAATCAGTTATTGTCAGGGTTGTTGATCGGGGACCCTATGTGAAAGGACGCATTGTCGATCTGTCAAAACGTGCAGCCAAAGAACTTGGAATATTGCACATGGGTATCGCAGATGTGGTGGTAGGCCTTATTAAAAGCCCCGGGGTAATAATTTGCCCCTAAATCAAATCCTCAATATTTTAATTTGATTTTTCATTCAGCATCACTGAATGACTTTTTATTTTGTGGCAAAAGTGAGTAGGGAATAGGGATTAGTGAATAGTGAGTTTTTTTGAATAGTTTCTTTATCTGTAAGGAAAAAATAAAAAAACTGCATGCTAAATGCTCTCTACTCTATGCCCTCTGCTCTTCGCTCTCTGCTCTTCGCTAAATACCGAGAATCAACTTCGTCGGATCTTCAAGCAATTCTTTCACCCGCACGAGAAATGTAACACTCGTACTTCCATCGATCACCCGATGATCATAAGATAAAGCAAGATACATCATCGGGCGTATCACGATCTGCCCATTGATGACAACAGGTCTATCTTGAATATTATGCATACCCAGAATTGCAGACTGAGGTTCATTGATGATAGGCGTACTTAGCAGAGAACCAAATACACCTCCATTTGTGATGGTAAATGTTCCACCTGACATTTCTTCTAATGTCAGTTTTCCTGCACGCGCTTTATCTGCGAGTTCCTTTATTTTTATTTCAATTTCATCGAATCGCAATGATTCCACATTATGTATCGGAGGTACGACCAGTCCATTGGGTGTAGAGATAGCAATCGAAATATCAACATAATCATGATAAACTAAATCCTCACCATCAATGAAAGCATTGACATCCGGTTTTTCTAAAAGGGCCTGCGCACATGCTTTTGCAAAGATTGACATGAAGCCAAGCTTGATGCCGTATTTAGCTACGAACTGATCCTGGTATTTTTTCCGCATCTCCATGATACCTGTCATGTCTACCTCATTGAAGGTGGTGAGCATGGCTGTATTGTTCTTTGCGGAAACTAACCGGCGTGCGATAGTCCGTCGCATTCTCGACATTTTTTCTCTTTGTTCCTCACGTTGGAATGCAGCGTGAACCTTTGTTGGAACGAATGTTTTCTCTTCAGCAACAGGTTGTGAAACTTTTTCTTCTTTTAATTTTCCGGAACTTGCCTGCATCGCATCCGATTTTGTAATGCGGCCTTCTTTACCTGTTCCCTCAACATTTGCTGGATCAACATCTTTTTCACGCATGATCTTAGAAGCGGATGGAGATGCTATTTTTTCCTGAGGAGTTGAAGATGATTTTTGCAAGGGATTTTCTTTGGCAGTTTCTTTTGCCTCAGATATAGATTCTGATTTTTCTTTTGTAGCCGGAGGAGCCTCTGTTATAGAAGCTTTCACACTAGTATCTATTTTTGCAACAAGTGCGCCGATCTTAAGATCATCTCCTTCCTTTGCCACATGAATGAGCTTTCCTTCAGCCTCAGCAGGGAATTCAAGAGTTGCTTTATCGGATTCAAACTCGCATATTGGTTCATCCAGTTTGACAGAGCTTCCATCAGGCTTCAACCACGATGACAATGTGACTTCATTGATCGACTCGCCGATCACAGGCACTTTCATTTCTACGACACTCATATTTCTTTTTCGCTTGAAAAGGTAAAATTAGGGTATTTATATCATCACCCTGACAGTATGTGCTGACGGACCCTAAATGAAACAATCCAAAATTTTTCAATTTTAATTAATCGTATTTGCAATTTGGCATACAAAACCCTTTGGCTACTATTGTTGTGGGAACCCTATCTTTAATTGGCAGTCAAATTTTTACACGTATGAAGTTGTCTCATTTACGCCTTTCAATAATTTTTCTGATGGTGGTAGTCCTGGTATCAATCAAACTTATTTCAGGATTAAACACATTTTCTAAAAAGCATCAACCCAATACCGAGTCATCAAATGATATTTCAAAAGAAGAACAAGAACCCAATGATTGGTTATACATGCAACGGTCGTATCCTTCTGGCCGCATCGATTCACGTGCATATGTCAAAGCAGTAGCGTATAACAAAGAAAGGACACTTCAAAATAAATTCCGGAACGGTCTTCTCTCCAAATCATGGGAATTCTGTGGTCCAACAAATATGGCAGGCAGGATCACGGATATCGAAATGACGGATGACCTCTCCACTATTTTTGTTGGCTCTGCATCTGGCGGCATATTTAAATCTACTGATGATGGCGCTACCTGGCTGCCCATCTTTGATGATGAGACGAGCTTATCCATAGGAGACATTGCCATCGCACATAGTGACAACAAGATAATTTATGTAGGGACAGGAGAAGCAAATGCAGGAGGTGGATCGATAGCCTATGATGGGAATGGAGTTTATAAATCCAATGATGGAGGAAGCACCTGGTTACATCTTGGATTAGATAGTATGGGTAGTATTGGAAAAGTAATTATTCATCCCATGCATCCTGATATATGTTTTGTAGCCGCTATGGGATATTTATTTCAAAACAATAATGACAGAGGATTATACAAATCATTGAATGGAGGAGTTACCTGGGACAAGGTTTTATTTATTAATGACTCGACAGGTATTATTGACATCGCTATCAATCCTTTACATCCTGATACAATATTCGCCGCAGCCTGGGAAAGAGTGAGAAGAGTGAACAGGAGATCTTATGGTGGTCCTTCTTCAGGAATCTTCAGATCGACTGACGGTGGAAATACATGGAAAGAACTTACGAATGGTTTGCCCGGTAGTTCTGGCCGGATTGGGTTAGCGATTGCTGACTCAAGCCCTGAAATATTATATGCTTGCTACACGGACGCTACTTCAGGATATCTGGATGATATTTATAAATCCACGGATAATGGAGAAACCTGGTTTCGGTTAAATCCATCCGGCATTACCGAGGCACCATATATGTGGTGGTTTGGAAAAATTTTTACGGATCCCAATAACGCAGCGACTGTATACATGACAAGCTTTTACATGTACAAATCAACTGATGGAGGGTATACCTGGAATGAAATATTTTCTGGATCTCATGTTGACCAACATACGATCTGTGTAAAATCAAAAAATAGTAAAAAGGTGCTATTGGGCAACGATGGTGGTGCCTACCTCAGTCAGAATGGTGGCAACGGCTACACAGAATTAAATGGACTTCCCACGATGCAGTTTTATACCTGCGAAATAGATTACACCTTCTCCAAAAGATTATATGGTGGCGCTCAGGATAATGGGATTCTAAGAACAATTTCCGGAAATATAAATGGCTGGCAAAACATTGATCAGGGAGATGGCTTTAAAGTCCTGGTAGATCCTTCGGACAATCATTATGTCTATGCCGAAATCCAATATGGTGAATTGGTAAGATCAACAAATGGTGGATCTTTTTTTACCGGTGGCACCTCTGGAATTGCAAGTCAGGACAGGAAAAATTGGAATACGCCTGTGATATTTAATCCCTTGCATCCGTCCACTTTATACTATGGTTCCAATCGCTTATATAAATCTACTGACAGAGCTGCATCATGGACAGCTATAAGCCCCGACCTTACCAGCCATGCAGTGAAGAATGAGATCGTTTATGGAACCATCACCGCGATAAGTGTTTCGCCGGTCAATGATGATATCATATACGTAGGCACCGATGATGGCAATGTACACGTGACGATAAATGGGGGAAATAAGTGGACTTCCGTTTCTTCATCTTTACCCGATAGATGGGTGACGAGCATTGTTGCAGATCCAAATGATATAAATTCAGCTTATGTGACGCTTTCCGGTTTTAGGTTTGGAGAACCTATTGGACATATTTATAGAACATACAATCAGGGGAAAGAATGGTCAGATATATCCGGCGATCTTCCGGATATTCCGATCAATGATCTGATCGTAACTCAAATATTTGGGACACTAATTGTGGCCACCGACATCGGAGTACTATATTCAGTGAATCAGGGATTAAATTGGGAATTATTAGGCATTGGATTGCCTAATGTGGTTTGTACAGATCTCTCGATCCATGCACAACAAAACACCCTATTAGTGGCTACCTATGGACGAGGATTGTTTAAGATCAATCTCGACGATATCAATACCTCTGTAACAGATATTGAAGAATACAATAATTCGGAATTTCAGGCGATTCCAAATCCTTTTTCTGAGAGCACCATCATAAAATTTAATGTTCAAAAGAATATGATGTATTCATTATCAGTATTCAACAACTCAGGAGTACGCATGAAAACACTTTATAACCAGTATTTGGATAAAGGAATACATGAATTCACCTTTGAGGCAAGTCAATTTCCGGGTGGACTATATTATTGCAAAATAATTTCAGCAGATAGAACTGTGAGCAAAATCATTAAACTAATTAAACAATAATCATTTTTCTCGAGGCTGTTAAAACGTAATATCTGCAGCGTTACTCCTTTTTTCGTAATGTTAACGATAATTCCTTCAATTGAATGTCATCAATTGTAGAAGGTGCATCAATCATCATATCTCTCCCCATATTGTTTTTTGGAAAAGCAATGAAATCACGAATAGATGTTTCACCTTTCATCATCGCACATAACCTGTCAAAGCCAAAAGCAATGCCTCCATGTGGCGGAGCTCCAAATTCAAATGCCCCAAGTAAAAATCCAAATTGAGATTCCGCTTGCTCCGGTGTAAATCCGAGTAGCTTGAAATTCTTCTCCTGCAATGCACGATCATGTATACGTATAGATCCTCCACCGATTTCAACACCATTGATCACAAGATCATACGCATCTGCACGAAGATTTTTCATCGTTTCGTGATCACCGTCAAGCATACGATCTATATCAGCTGTTTTGGGAGATGTAAATGGATGATGCATGGCATGAAATCGTTGCGATTCTTCAATCCATTCCAACAAAGGAAAATCAAGAACCCAAAGCGGCTTGTACACTTTTGCATCGCGAAGACCAAGCCTTGTTCCCATCTCAAGACGCAATTCATTGAGCTGTTTACGTACACGATCCGTTTCACCTGAAAGAATAAGAAGCATGTCATTCGGATTTGCCCCTGCACGCTGCCCCCATTGTTTTAATTCTTCTTCACTGTAATATTTTCCAACAGAACTTTTTACTGAACCATCAACACTAAATTTAATATTGACCAAACCCTTTGCGCCTATTTGTGGTCTCTTCACCCATTCAGTCAGATCATTGAGCATCTTATTTGAATAAGTCTCTGCCTGGCCTGGCACTAAAATTCCTACAACAAGCTCAGCATCTTCAAATACAGAGAATCCCTTTCCTTTCGCGAGATCATTAAATTCTACGAACTCCATCCCGAAACGTACATCAGGCTTATCCGATCCATAGCGACTCATAGCATCATCGTATGACATCCGCGGAAAAGCGCCAAGGTCAATGCTCAGAATAGTTGAGAATAAATGTCTTGTCAATGCTTCAAATACATTCAACACATCTTCCCGTGTCACAAAAGCCATCTCGCAATCGATTTGTGTAAACTCGGGTTGTCTGTCCGCCCTTAGATCTTCATCTCTAAAGCATTTGACAATCTGGAAATACCGGTCCATCCCGGCTACCATCAGAATTTGCTTAAATGTCTGGGGTGATTGAGGCAATGCATAGAACTGTCCCGCATTGACCCGGCTAGGGACCACAAAATCACGCGCCCCTTCCGGAGTACTCTTGATGAGATTTGGGGTTTCAACTTCCACAAACCCTTCTCCAGACAGGAACTTACGGGTCTCCAATGCTACTTTAGCTCTGAAGATTAATTTATCCTTTACCGGGGTACGCCTGATATCAAGATAACGGTACTTCATCCTTAATTCCTCCCCACCATCTGTTTCATCCTCAATCGTAAAAGGCGGCACCTTGGAAGCATTTAATGTCTTTAATTCTGAAGCCACAATCTCAATGTCTCCAGTGGGTCTATTCGGGTTTTTACTGGTTCTCTCTCGCACTACGCCGGTCACCTGAATCACAAACTCTCGCCCCATCTTACGCGCCTGCTGACATAGGACAGGCTCGTCTTCCATATTAAATACTAGCTGTGTGATACCGTAGCGGTCACGCAAATCAATAAAGGTCATCCCCCCCAGGTCCCTCGAAGCCTGTATCCAGCCACTCAACGTCACCGTTTCACCCGCATTACTTAATCTTAACTCCCCACAAGTATGTGTTCTATACATTTCGTTACTTTTTTACTTCAGGGGCAAAAGTAAGTCAAATAGCAGGGGGCAGGGAGCAGGGAGCAGGGAATAAACTGGATAATCTCAGAAGTTTTTGACAATCCTCTTACATACTACTTTTCAATAACCAGATCCAAACACTTACGCTAATCCTGTAAACAAAGTAGTCTTATGTTGAAAAATATCCCCCCTGCCCCCTGCTCCATGCCCCTGCTTCCATACATTTGACCGATGATTGAAATAATACAATTGATATGGTTATTGTGCCTTCTCATTATTTCAATCTATCATCTGGTGGTTTTTAGAGTTGATCATAAAACCGCTCCAACCAAATCAATATCAATTTATCCCGGCGTAAGCATTGTTATTGCCGTTAAGAACGGAACAGATCAGCTTATTAAAAATCTGGATACAATACTTCATCAGGAGTACCCGGTCTTTGAAATCATCCTTGTAGACGATCATAGCGATCTGACGGAAAGAAAAAATCTTGAAGCATTTATTTCCTCCTGGCCACACATTAAATTATTCACTTCCTCAGGTATTGGAAAAAAACAAGCGCTAAAAATGGGCATTGAAAATGCACAGTATGAATTTATTCTATATACAGATGCCGATTGCACTCCGGCTACCAATCAATGGATAAAAACAATGATTGATCATAATTCAAATAATGGCGTTGTTTTGGGTTATTCTCCCTATTTGAAATTACCCGGATTCTTAAATCAACTTATTCGATTCGAAACGGTGATGACAGGGATTCATTATTTATCCTGGGCGATGAGAGGAAGTCCTTATATGGCTGTGGGCAGAAATAGTTTATATCCAAGGTCTTTGCTATTGTCATCAGATCCTTTTCGCCGACATGCAGAGATTCCTTATGGAGATGATGATTTGGGTTTACAGGCGATGCTGGGGCATACTTCTGTGGAGACCTGTTTGGATAAGGCATCACACGTGATTACCACACCGGCTACATCATGGACCGATTGGTTTAAACAAAAGCATAGACATTTATCAGCCGGACATTACTATAAAACAAATTTGTGGTGGCAACCGGGTATGTATGGTTTAGCTTTGATAGGGCATTGGTTTTTATTTCCATTGATGATGAATATGTCTATATGGCGGGGTTGGTTGATTTTAAGTGTTATCGGTCTTTTGATTCGCTGGCAAAATTATGATCAATGGACAAAAAAATTAGGAGATAAAGACACTATAGTTGTTTATCCTGTATTAGAAATTGCTTATGCCATTTATCTTGCCCTCATAGGGGCGTTTACAGTTATTTCAAAAAAGAAAACATGGAATTGATTCGTAAATATTTTCCTGAATTAAATGAAGAAACATTTCATCAATTTGAAATGCTGGATGCTATCTATCGGAACTGGAATGAAAAGATCAATGTCATCAGCCGAAAGGACATTGATCATCTCTATGAACATCATGTATTACATTCTCTTGCAATAGCGAAACTTAACCCCTTTAAAAATGGAATGGAGGTTTTGGATTTTGGCACAGGTGGAGGTTTCCCCGGTATTCCTTTAGCCATTTTGTTCCCGGAGGTAAAATTTACGTTGCTGGATTCTATGGCGAAGAAAATAAAGGTTGTCACTGAAGTCGCCGCCGAAATGAAACTGGAAAACGTATTTGTTGCTCACTCAAGAGCCGAGGATCATAAAGGGCGATATGATTTAGTGGTATGTAGGGCAGTCAGCACAGTATCTCAGATGATCGCGTGGTCTAAACATCTTGTTCCGGCTCAAAAGTGGATCATGCTCAAAGGTGGTGATGCAAATGAGATCAGAAAGGAAACAAGGCCTAACTATGCGACGAAACTTATTCCTATAGGCCAGTATTTTGAAGAACCTTATTTCAGTGAAAAGTATATTGTCACTGTTCAGAAAAAATAAAACAGTCAATTCAGTGAACCCACCATTGATCCTTTTGTTTCTTAAAACTCACAATAGAAAAAATAGAAGAAATGAGCAAGACAATGGGTATCATCGGATCCGGTCAGGTTGGCATAGCGCTGGCAAATGGATTTCACAAGCATGGTTACAAGGTTATGATTGGTACGAATGACCCTGAGAAGCATTCAACTATAAAGGAAAAGACAAACGGCGATGTGACAATAGGTTCTTTTTCGGATGTAGCGAATTTTTCGGATGTTATCATTTTAGCAGTTAAAGGAAGCGCCGCAGAAGAAGCTATTCAATCAGCCGGAATCGATGCCTTGAAAAATAAGATTGTCCTGGATGCCACTAACCCAATAGCTGATGCCCCGCCAGTAAATGGAGTTCTTTCATTCTTTACCTCCCTGGATGAAAGCCTGATGGAGCGTTTACAAAATCTTGCACCCAAAGTAAAGTTTGTAAAATGTTTTTCCTGCGTTGGAAACGCACTCATGATTGATCCTGATTTTGGAGGCGTAAAACCCACGATGTTTATTGCAGGCAACGATGAAAAAGCCAAAAAGACGACTATAGAAATATTAACTGAAATCGGATGGGAGACAGAAGACATGGGCAAAGCCGAAGGTGCCAGAGCTATCGAACCATTATGCATTTTGTGGTGCATTCCCGGAATACTTAGAGGGCAGTGGATGCATGCCTTTAAGCTGTTGAGATAGTTTCTTGAATGGAAATTCAGTTTTATTTCCGGACTGATTATTAATTTAGGAGGCATAAGCCTGAAAGGATTACACGTTAATAGCCCCGGGTGAAACCCGGGGATTAAATGTCAAGCCAACACCGACCCTGAATGGGTCGAATCAAATCTGTTTCATAGATAATTATTAAAATACACACGAGGCGCATTTGACTCGTCCCCTCTTCACGTCTAACGATTTGCAGTTTTTTGACTATATTTATAATCGTTGATTGGCTTTTCAGTTTGTAGGCCAATAAAACGAGTCCCATGAAAAACAACTACCTGACTGTAGGTGCTTGTCTATTCCTGTCCTGTATGGGAATAGGTTTTACACTAGCTCAATCCACCGGACCCGAATTTCTGGATTGTAATTCCACTCCCATTTCTTTATGTGTTTCAGACGATGTTGTTCGCTTGCCTTCTAATAATAAAATTTACATCGGAGAAGAAAATCCTGATGCTTCTTCATGTAGTGTGCACGTGAGTCAAAAAACAAAAGTGCGATCAACATGTGGACAGATCCTTCAATATGAAGTGCAATTATTTCTGGAGGAAGATTCCACGACCGCGATTGTTCTTAAGCCGCTCACTTCAATCACAACAGATTCATTGTCTGAAGCCGAATTGAATTTTGATTCAGAATTGTCCCCTGATAACCTCCTTAGCAAAAATGGAATTCCATATTCGTCTGGCTGTAACAATTATCATCGTATTAAATGGATGGTGACGGATTCATGTGGAGATGGATCAGTCTGCGAACAAAAATTTCATTTGTATGATTGTTCTAAACCTTTATTATCAGATTTAAACTATCTGTATACCATTAGATGCGATGTCGGGGGTCAGGTAAATCTTAAATTGGATAGTATACTAAAAGACCCAAAAGATGATTGTACGTATAATCGTGAAATTCTTTACAGTTTGTATCCTGATCATTATAAGCAGGACAGTTCATTCTCTATATGTGATGTGCCTGCAGTTGGAGTAGAATTCCCTTTTGATATATGGATTGCAGACAATGGTGTGGACTCAAATTGTGATGGAATAATCAACTGGACTGAAAGAAATGTTGAAAAGCAACAAGTATTTTTTGTTTACCTCAGCACGGGTAATATCGATTGCAACAAAGGGGACCCGTTTCTATATGGGAATATTGAAACAGAAGATGTGCAAGCAGTAGAAAAAGTCGAAGTCACGCTTGCTTCACCGGAACATAGTTATCCCATTTATATTACCGGACAGGATGGAAAATTTAACTTCGGTATTCCCATTGCTGTTGGTTATACATTGAATGCATATCGAAATGATTTCCATAGAAATGGTGTTTCAACCTTAGATTTAGTTCGAATTAAAAAACACCTTCTTGGGATAGAAGAACTTTCAAGTCCTTATGATGTTATCGCTGCGGATGCAAATAACAATCAAAAAATCAGTGTGTTGGATCTGGTCGAATTGAGAAAGCTTATCCTTGGAATTTATACTGAATTACCAGATAACAAAAGCTGGCGTTTTGTTCCGGACAAATTTATTTTTCAGGATACCCTTCATCCATGGCCATTCCCTGAAACAATAACATTCAATGGAAGCAACGCTGGCAATATTGATTTTGTAGCAATAAAAATTGGAGATGTAAATAATTCAGTAAAGGCAAATGCACAATCTTTTGAAATTCGAACATCGCCCCCTAAAGTCATTTGGTCAGTAAATCAAATTCAATATTTTCAAGACGATATCATTAACATCAATTTTTATGTTGATAATTCCCAAACCATCCGGGGATTCCAATTTACAGTTTCAGATCCTGATTTAGAATTTCTGGGTATTGCTACTGGCGCAATGGATCTGACAGAGGAAAATATTGCATTATTCAATGATAAAATGACATTGAGCTGGTTTAACGAAGAAGGATTTCAGCCTGCATCTGGAGACATTCTTTTTACAATAAAAGCAAGAGCCAAAAGAAATGGCGATGTACAAAAAAACATATCAATCAATTCGGATATCACCGAAGCGGAACAATATGGCATGAACGATGAGATTTTAAAACCCGTATTAAGGGCTTCTGAAAGTAAAAGTGATGATCAACTTATTTTATTTGCTCCGGAACCTAACCCATGGAGAGAAAAAACAATCATTCCATTCGAGTTAAAAGAATCAGGAACCATCACTTTTGAATTATTTGACCTGAACGGTAGCTGCGTTTATAGAACGAAAGGAAATTTTGGCAAGGGTAAAAATGAAATCACTCTCTCTTCTTCTGATTTCACCTCAAGAGGACTCATGTATTACACCTTAAAAACTACGGGTTCTTCTTCCATTCAAAAAATGATTGTATTAGATTAAACCTATTTGAATCGACATCCATTGGATTCCCCAAAATAGTTATTCGTTACTTGTTATTCGTTATTCGTTACTCGTTACTCGTTTACTCGTTATTCGTTATTCGTTATTCGTTATTCGTTATTCGTTATTCGTTATTCGTTACTCGTATTCCGGTATATCCTCCCATTCATTCGGCTCAAGCCAATAGACATCATATCCAAAGTGATCCACGAGATAATTCCGAAGATTTTCTTTTAGTGCTGCCGATTGCTCAAAACCGGAGAGTACTTCCTTTTGATCCTGCTCATACCTGACAGAAGATGTGGTGCCGGATAGCACATAATAAAGATTTATCCATCCGCTTTTTCGGGCCCGTTTAAAGCTTTTCCCGTAATCGGGTTTCCGCAACTTATTAGACACAGCCTGACCAGCATTGATTTTAAGATTATAGAGGATATGTTGATCAAAACTATGAATACCACTTACGCTCAGATTGATGGCATTTGATTGAATAAACACTACAGGCAGATATACTTTACCACCTTCGATTTTCAAATAATTTCTGAACTCATTGAAACGGATATCCCGGAGATCCTGCAGGTGAATGTATTTGCTGAAGTCTTCAAGCGTTTTCATGTTTTCAAGTTCCCCGTCCTTGATATCGATGGCCGCACTGACCAGAATTTTTTGAGAAAGGATATTTCCTGATTGATCATAAGGTATCTGCGTCTTTGCCCAGATATTTGTTTTCCCCTTGATATTTTGTGATGTGATAAACGTCTGATTAAAATTGTCAAAAGAAGACATCACCTCTTTTATTTCTACAGCTTTCATTTTCCATTCTGCATCCATCACTGTTTGTTGACCAAGTCCTGAAATAGTCCCACTGGATTCAATTGTGCCCTGGCAAATCGAACCCTTTATTTTGTATGAAATCTTATCCGACGCAAATTCAAACTCGCCAATTACATCTTCATTATTCGCTTTATTCCAACTTAATTTATCAGCTGCCAATTTCAGATGACCGTCAGGGTCAAGTGTAATTTCTCCTTTTGTGATTTCAATAACATCCTTATGGAGTTGGAATTTCAAATTTTCCATTTCGAAATCTGTTTCACTTTTTTCAATCAGTGTTTTAATTGAAACATTAGTAAGGCCAAGGTTTACAATTTTGAGATGTCCTATATCAAATACACCATCTTGAAAATGCAGTCCGGAAGAAGAAGTTAAGGTATTCAAAACACCGGCCGGCAGATATCCATTCAGATCCAGGGATAAGACCGGATGATCAAGATCAGTGACACTGATTTCAGAGCGGATAGGTCGTCCCTTGAAAGTTCCATTTTTTAGAATTGCCTTTATCTTCGAACTCTGTTTTGAATCCACATCCCTATTTAAATAATTGACCTCCAGCCTTACATCTTTCATGGGTGATTCCTGCCCTTGAAATTGAATGCTCCCATTTTTTAATATTGCTGAACAGGAAATAGCTGGAATTTCATTATTCGAAGATTTTCCGTTGATTTTAATTTGCCCTTCAGTATCACCTGCCAAAGTGAAACCCTCCCAGTCTTTACTTAATTTCGAGTGCAAAAATTGTTGAATCGTTTTTGCATCTCCGTTTTTCCAGATCATGGTTGCATCGAGGTATTCTTGTCCATTTTCAATTCTTGTAGAACCACTTCCCTCTATGTCAATTCCCTGTAGACTGAGATTCCAGTCAATGTATTGTTGCGTACCCGCCTCCTGATCTTTTTTATAATTTCCGGATACTTCAAATGAAGTTGCGGATGGTAAAATATATGAGGTTGTAGCCAATTCATCGACCGAACCCTTCGCCACAATTTCGGCGGAAATTAATTTACCTGTGAGTTCACCTTCAATTTTTGCATTTTCAATATTCATGGAGAAGGAAAGACCTTCATGATCATCATAGATCAGAATTGATTTCTCAAGACGAATCTGATGAACCAATGCATTCCATTCTTTTTCGGATGATATATCTGACTTTTTGAATACTTCATATGACCATCGGGAGTTTTGCTTGATGATATTCAGGCGGGAATTACTGATCAGCAGCTTGCTGATCATGATCTTTTCCTTGAATAGCGGCAATAGCCGAAGTATAATATCAACATGGCCTCCCTTAAGCAAAGGTTCGTCATCCGGCCCTAAAGTCAGTCCATCCACGCGCAAAGCAACGGAAGGGAAATAACGAAACCATTCAAGGTGAAGTGTTTCGTAGTGAAGTGAATCCTCAAGATTTTTTTCTGCAAGACCTATTACTTTTTTTACAATAGCATCCCCTTTCCATTCAATGATAGATAAAACCCCAATAGAGATCAGGAGTAAACTGATCACAATTATTTTTAATCCGTGAATTATCTTTTGTTGAATCACGACTGATTATAGCGTTTGATGAAATCTTTAGCTTAATGTTTAATGGTGCTTTGTCCAAATAGGGGGGATTGATTTGGATGTCAACTAATATAGGGAGAGCAGGAAATTAACGCCCGACTTATTCAAATTATTTTCAATATGAGACAAAGGATAAGTCCGGTCAAAAACATTTATCGATCTTGCTAAAGGATGTTTGATATTTTCCATCAATTGCATATTTCTCCAATGGGATGGGCGTTTGCGCTGTTCGGATCCTTTCTTTTGGGAATAGCGAAAGGCGGAATCAAGGGACTCGGGGCGATTATTTCTATTCTCACAGCACTCGTTTTTGGAAGCAAGGCGTCTACAGGAATCATCATGCCACTTTTGATTGTCGGTGACACGTTCGCAGTCATCTATTATAACCGGCATGCACGATGGCACTATTTATGGAAGCTCATGCCTTGGGTTGTCATTGGAGTACTGATAGGGGTTTGGTTTGGAAAGGATTTGCCGGAAGAGCAATTTAAAATTGGAATGGCGATAATCATCCTTTCCAGTGCAGGATTTATGTTCTTAACAGAACACACAAGATCTTTTCATATACCGGATAATCGTTTTTTTGCCGCTGTGATGGGAAGCCTGGCAGGGTTTACAACTATGGTAGGTAATCTGGCAGGTCCATTTTCTGAACTCTATTTCCTGGCTATCCGGGTACCCAAAGAAATCTTTATCGGAACTGCCGCATGGATGTTTTTTCTGACAAATATTATAAAACTTCCATTTCACATATGGTCATGGAAAACCATCAATATCCAATCACTTTATGTGGACCTTATGCTTTTGCCTTCACTTTTAATTGGGCTATGGGTAGGTATTCGCATAGTCAGGAATATTAATCAGCAGCATTTTAGGTTAGCGATTATAATTTTAACTGCCTTAGGGGCCCTTTTAATCTTGTTTCAGTGATAATTTAGGTGAATTTAAGGGAGGCAAAGAAAAAAGTTATCCACAATTTGTTTTTAAAACCTGTGTTAATAACTCACTTAGACTTTTAAAATCAATAATATATGAATAATAAAAATATTTAATATAATGATTTTCGATCAATTTTGGCATAAGTATTGATTTAAAATAATATAAAATGATAGGAAGGCTTGGTGGGATAAAAGATTAAGTATTAGTTTTGACCCGGAACCGCTTGAAGATCACCATATTAATATTTGTTGAAATATTAATCTCGACCTGATGAATGACATACGCCTTTAAAGCGTGTGACTTGTATTATCCAACTACAGGATAATCAAGGTGTGTTTATTAGGAAGAGATCCATATCAGGGCTTACGAATTTAATCTCTTTATAAACACAAATTATATCTCATGAAAAACACAGTTTTGAATTTATTGTCAGCTAAACTGGCTCTTGTCAGTTTTATTCTGGCTGGACTGTTCCTTCTGTCACCGTCACATGTGCAGGCTCAATCCACCAATGATTTATTTAGTGCCCCAAACGTTTCTTACGTTGCTCCTGCTACAGCTAAAGCACGTGTTGAAGCAAAATGCCTTGAGCTGAAAGACAATTACGTCACTTTGAATGCTCAATCACAGGCTTATAACGACAACGTCATCAAGTATTCTTTTTACACAGCAATCCTTGACAAGCTCAATGAAGGCAAAACGACAAAGGAATCGCTTGAAGCCGGATTGAAAGTTTTTGGTACTGATGCTGCAAGCACCTTGTCAAAATCTAACATGCTGGCATACCGACTTGAAGCTATTAATCTCTTAAAACAATAAGACAGCTTCAGGCCGAATTAAAATTCCCCGCTTTATTTCAACATTAATCAAATCCAATCTCATGAATACAATTAGACTTACTCAACAGTGCGTATCCTCCGCATTGAAGGTAAGCTTGTCATTGGCGTTTTTGCTATTGACGCTTACCTGGGCGAGCGCCCAAACATTTAATGGTAGTACTATCAATACTGCCGGAAACAGTTCCATTCCTTCCACCGGAACAGGTGGATGTACTGTAGCACCCCAAACAACAGGGGGAACTTTCTTTAATAATACTGTGGCTGGCTTAGCAGCAGGAGCGGGAGTTGCTTCTGTTCAGATCAACCTCACACATACCTGGGATGCAGATCTTGGTATTTTTCTTTTGGCTCCGAACGGTCAACGAATTGAGTTGACATCTGGTAACGGTGGCGCCGCTGATAACTATACCAACACTGTATTTAGTGATGGTCAACCAAGTATCACCACCGGCGCGGCACCTTTTACCGGAACATTTAGTCCAGAAGGAACTACCGCTACTTTCTGTACCAATCCAGGTACCATCGCAACTCTAACTAATTTTACTCAGGGACAAAATGGTACATGGCAACTTGTAATCCAGGATAATGCCGGAGGTGACTCAGGAACAATGCTTGCATGGAATATCACTTTTGTTGCTCAAGCTCCACCTTGTCTTCTTTCAACGCCAGCGAATCTTACAGTGAATGCAGGAGCCGGAACATGCGCTGCCAGCCCTGTAGTTAATTTACCTGCTCAAAATCCTGCCTCATGTGCCAATGGTACAGGTACGGGGATTCGATACAGTGTAAATGGTGGTGCATTTGTCAGTGTGGGAGGACTTCCTGCGACAACAAATGTCACATTTACAAATCTACCTGCAGGTGTCAATACTATCGTATGGCAGACTTATACTATAGCAAATGGGGTAACCGTGAGCACTGTGACCCAAATGATCACAGTTGTTGACACAACGCCTCCTACAGTTACATGTCCGGGAAACATGACCATAAATCTAGATCCTGGTGCATGCTCAGCAAATGTGAATTATCTTGTTACAGGAACAGACAACTGTCCTTTCCTTGGCCCACTGGCGCAGCTTAACACGATAACTGCAGGTGGTAATGGAAATAATGCCAACGGGATGGTTTGGTTTGATATAAACAACCTTACAGGCTCGGCCATTAACGTTACACAAATCGGTATGAATATCGCAAATGCGACCACGCTTAATGTATATCGTAAAGCCGGAACATTTGCAGGTTTTCAGACAAATGCAGGAGCATGGACATTAGTGGCTACAGGAAATGCAAACGTAGGCCCATTCTCAGGCCCATTTCCGGGTAACGGAACAATAACTCCCTGCAACGTTTCTTTCACATTACTTCCAGGTGTTAATGGTATAGCTTTAGGCATGCCAGGTTCTGCTTCAAATTACACTAATGGTAATGGAACGAACCAGACATATACAGATGGAACAATAACACTCACTGCAGGAAGCACAGCAAATACAGCTTTTGGAGCACCATTCACTCCACGGGTTTTCAATGGTTATGTGAAATACCAGACATTGACAACAATGGGTAATGTGATTCAGACATCAGGCTTACCATCAGGTAGTGATTTCCCAATCGGGACAACAACCAACTGCTTTAAAGTTACTGACACAGCAGGAAATATGGGAACTTGTTGCTTCAATGTAACTGTAAATGAATTTGCAAACCCATCTACAACACTTGCATGTAATGATGATGTACAGATTTCATTGGATGCAACCTGTACAGCTGTTGTTGATGCATCCATGATTCTTGAAGGTGATGTATATGGATGCTTTGATGATTATATTGTTGAAATACTACAAGGAGGAGTATACGTTCCTGCGATACTTGGACCACAGCATGTCGGACAAACAATTCAGACACGCGTTACAGATCCTGCAACAGGAAACAGCTGCTGGGGAACAATCCACGTAGAGGATAAATTACCACCAACGATTGAATGTCGTCCTGTAACCATACTGTGCGGAGAAGCTCTGCCTACAGTACCAGCACCACAAATCGTAGGTTATCAGAATATCCTGTATACAGGATTAAATGATTTAGTAGAAACAAATTCATTTACGTACAATTTTGATTTTAGTTATCTGCCACCTGCTACTCCGGTACTTGATGTGGATGTACGAATCAAGATAGACGACCACACCTGGTTACCCGACTTGAATGTTGAGTTAACATCACCATCAGGTCTTACGAAATCAATCTTTACGATTGGTGGATGTGTGGGACAAGATTGGCCAATCAATTGTATCCTCGATGATAATGGAGCTACCATCACCTTGTGTCTTGAACTCAATACACCAGGAGGATTAGGCAGACTTAAACCATTACAGGCAGGTGTATCTCAGAACATCTTATTCAATTTCAATGCACTGGATGCAAGCGGAATCTGGAAGGTGAAAATATCAGACAACGCAGCAGGTGATGATGGACACATCCGTGAAGTGGGTGTATTTATCAATGTTAACTTACCACAGGTTGACCCAGCAGACAATTGCGGTGATGTTGATTTAACGTATACAGATACAGAATCAGGAGATCCATGTGAAGGGTTATTAATAACACGTCATTGGGTTGCCACAGACCAAAGTGGAAACACAGCGGCTTGTGATCAATTGATCACCGTTCTACCATTGGTACTTGATAGTGTAGATTGTCCAGCGGCTTATGTAGGTCATTGTGGAGAATCAACAGATCCAACAAATACAGGCTGGCCTTCCGTAAATGGTACACCGATAACAGATGATAACAATGTATGTAACATCTTCGTAGGCTTCTGGGATCATACATTAAATGATTGCGGAAACGGGGTTAAGATCGTACGTACATGGACAATACTTGACTGGTGCACACAGACAACACTGGAGTGTGTACAGGTGATCAAACTTGCTGATGATGAGGCACCGATTATTTCATGCCCATCAGATCTTACAGTAGGAACAGATTTCTGGTATTGCTATGCGAATGTGAGCGTACCAAAACCAACGGTAACAGATGCATGCGGATCAGCATGGACACTAGCCTTAACAGCAACAGGTGGCCATATCGTAAACTTTGGAAACAACTACGTATTAAATCAAGTACCAGTTGGTACTGTCACAGTAACCTGGACAGCAACGGATGAGTGTGGCAATCATAGCTCATGCAGCTTTACCATCACGGTGGTAGATGATGTTGTACCTGTAGCACTTTGTGATGAACATACAGTAGTATCACTTACGAACGACGGACCATTTGGAATCACCCTGGTACCGGCTAAAGTATTTGATGACGGTTCATATGATGCATGCGGCCCTGTAACATTCAGAGCACGCAGAATGGAAAGCTGCATTGATTTCGACTGGACAACAGACGGAGCCTGTGTAGATGATATACCAGGTGGAATACCACCGGTAAACAGTCGTGACAAGGGAACAGTATCACGTCCATGCGTGCCATTTGCATGCTGCGACGTAGGAGCAGGCCCGATCATGGTTGAACTTGAAGTAACGGATGCAGCCGGAAACAGAAACTTCTGTATGGTAGAAGCAATCGTACAGGATAAGATATCCCCATTCGTACAGTGCCCACCTGATATCACAGTGAGCTGCGATTTCTGGTTCAATGTACAGGAAGGCACATTTGTAGATGCAGACGGAAACAATAACGGAAATCTGGATGAAGATCCATTAAGCCCAGTATTCGGAAACATGTATGATGCATTCCAGTACAATGATGACGAAAGTGTACGTCAGGATATCATCATCAATGACCCAGGAAACCCACACGTAAGTCACCCACATTTCTGGGGGATAGACGGATGGGCAGATGACAACTGTGAAGTGAACCTACAGGTAAGAGTAAGAGTGGTGAATGATTGCAGTGGAGATGCATTACCTCCGGGAGCACCGGCAGGAGCAGTGAAACTGGTAGAGCGTAGATTCAGTGCAAGTGATGGAAATCAGGGAATCGCACCAGGTACATGTACACAGAGAATCTGGGTAGTAGATTTCGATCCATTCTTTATCACAGACATAACATGTGGTTTATATAACAATGATGATGTGGTATGGCCATGTGATGTATTGTTGACATCATGTCCTGATGACCTCGGCGATACAGGAGAACCAATCGTATACGATGATGCATGCAGTTTAATTGGTGTAGCGTATGAAGATCAGCGATTTGAGTTTGTAGACGGAGCATGCTTCAAGATTCTGCGTCATTGGTCAGTGATAGACTGGTGCCAGTACAATTCATTGACAGGAGAAGGTTTGTGGCATTATGTACAGGTGATCAAGGTACACGACAACGAAGGACCAGAGTTCCTGAATTGCCCAACCGGACCAGTGACACTATGCGTAGCTGATGATGGCGTATCACTGCCGGCGAACAACCAGGCTTTCTTAGGTCATAACAATCCATTATCATCAAGCTGCAGTGTTCATTTGAACCTGTGCCAGACAGTACACGAAACATGTAGCGACATCGTGAACTATGATGTGAAACTGTATCCATTCAATGGAGATGAGTTCATCTATGTAAAACCATTGACATCCGTAGCGACAGATTCAAGTCACAATGCAAATCTTTGTTTTGATACAAGGACGAATTCGATCAAATCGATACGGGATAATGGCTTACCATACAACAGTCCATTCTGCGGAGACTATCACAAGTTATTGTGGAGTGCAGAGGATGGTTGCGGTAACTGGAGCCATTGTGAGTATCTGATCAGACTGGAAGATTGCAAACAGCCATCACCGGTATGTATCAACGGATTGAGCACAGTAGTGATGCCGATCGGCGGCCAGGTAACAATCTGGGCAAAAGATTTCAATGCATCAAGCTTTGATGATTGTACAGCAGAGGAAGACTTGTTATACAGTTTCAGTGGAACAAGCTATACACCAAGCTTTACATACACATGTGATAATGTACCTGCATTCGGAGTAGAACTTGCGGTGAATATCTGGGTAGCAGACGGAGGAACGGATGATAATTGTAACGGACAGATCAGCTGGAGTGAGCGGAACAAAGACTTCTGCACGACGACGATCGTGATCACGGACAATGCACACGTTTGTCCTGATACATCAGGTAGCATACTGGCAGGAGAGATCCTGACAGAAGATGTACAGGCTGTAGAGAAGGTATCGGTAACATTGACAAGCCCTGGACACGTATTCCCAACCTACGTAACTGTAGAAAATGGTAAATACAACTTCAGCAATATCATAATACCAGATAACTACACATTGAATGCAGATCGCAATGATGCACACAGAAATGGAGTATCAACACTAGACCTTGTACGTATACAGAAACATTTGTTAGGTATCGAGCCACTGACAAGTCCATATGACCTGATCGCAGCAGATGCAAACAATAGCCAGAGTGTAAGTGCAATCGACCTAGTAGAATTACGTAAGCTGATCCTTGGTATCTACACAGAACTTCCTGCCAACAAGAGCTGGAGATTTGTGGATAAATCATACCAGTTTGCAGATGCAACACATCCATGGCCATTTGATGAGGTGATAGACGTAGTGAACATGAATTCAAATCAATATGACAAGGATTTTGTAGCGATCAAGATTGGAGATGTAAACAACTCAGTACAGGCAAATGCAAAACAAGTATTGCCACGTAGTGATAAGGGAGTAGTAAGTTTTGTAGCCAATGACAGAGTAGTGACTACAGGAGAAATGGTAGATGTAGCGATCAGCTCAAATGATTTTGCAGCTATCGAAGGCTACCAGTTTACTCTTCAGACACAAGGACTTGAGTTCAGAGGAGTAGAGTCAGGAATCATCAACATGAGTGATGACAACATGGGTGTATTTGGAAGTACGTTGACAGCCAGCTGGAATAAGGCAGGCGGCGTAAGCGCTAAGGCATCTGATGTATTGTTCACACTTAAATTCCAGGCAACAGCTCCGGGTAAATTAAGCACAATGATGGCGTTGAATTCGAAAGAAACACAAGCAGAGGCTTACAATACCCAGGATGACATCAAGGGTCTGAAATTGACCTTCCGTGGAGCAGAGCATGGAGCAGAGTTCGCGCTGTATCAGAACGAACCAAATCCATTCAAAGGCAACACAGTGATTGGTTATGATATGCCTACATCAGGCAAGGTAACGCTGACACTATTTGATGTAACAGGAAAAGTACTATTCGTGAAGGATCAGGAATCTGTGAAAGGATATAACACAATATCCGTAAGCAGCAAATCGATCCCATCAGTAGGAGTACTATACTACAGACTCGACGCTAACGAGTATACAGCAACGAAGAAGATGGTGATCATCGAATAAGAAGCTGAAAAACAGCAACGGGTTTATAGAGATATAGATCGGTTTAAGGAATGGCCTCTATCATTTAACATGATAGGGGCCATTCTCTTTTTGGGTAAAAATTTGGAGTCTAGATAAGCCTCCAAGAGTTCTTTCCGTTATGCAATGTTTAATTGTAGCATTGAGTAAAAAAATGTTCATTTTTAGTATAAAAAGAACAATTTTTAATAGTAAAGAGAATCGCCACAATCAAAAAAAAATTTAATACTATTTCAGATATTGTTTATACCCAGTTGATTATAAATGACTTTATAATATAATATAAAAACGTTTTGATTAAATTGACATCCTGGGGTATTAAAAAATCAAAGTGGGACAAAACAGATGTGATTATTTGGCAATAGTTGTAGTAAATTTGAGGCAGATATATTTGAATATCAATATATTAATTGTTAGTCTCGACCTGATGAATGAAAGCACGGTTAACCATCGTGTAAGCCAGCTTGTCTAAGTTGGTTAATGAAGTGATATGTTCAAATGTGAGAGATTAATTGAAGGAATATAATCTCTTTTTAAACGAACATATATCTCATGAAAAGCATTGGTTTAAGCGCCAGTATTTTCCAAAGCATAGTCTGCGGACTTTGCTTTTTTTCAACTTACTTTTTCCTAAAAAATTTCATTTCACTTAATCATCGCTAGTCAAGTTGATTAGCATTGTCATTTTGTGCAATGGAATTTGATCTTTACAGATTTTGAGCTCATTCAATATAAAAAACATGAAACAAAGTTTTTCTTATTCGTCCCTGATACAACAATGTCTTGTAGCTCTGATTTTCATGGCTTCCATTTCATTGATGAACGCCCAGGCAAATTCTTCTCTCATAGGAAGCGCAAATGGTTTATCGTGGAAAGACAAGCTTACAATCGAACAAATTGTGCAACAGGAAATAACGAAAACAACTTCTGAACTTTCAGCACAAGGACTTACGGACTGGTCAACGGCGATGTTAGAGGCGTATAAGAGTTTATTGTTAAATACGCAGGCGGGAATGCATGAGTCTGATGATATGCCATATGTACTTGACAAGGCATTTGTTCAAATGCAAAATGAACCTGTACAAAATCCGGAAAGCAGGAAAATGGTTTTGGATGATATGAAAGCGAAGCAAGTTGAATTGATCCAAAAACTGACAAACCAATAAGCCTGGTTTTATCGACAGAATATTTTATCACCCTCTTTTATTAAAGTTATGAATCAAACGTTTACTATCCCAGCAAGCCTCAGGCCCATTAAGTTGTTTGTTCTTTTGAATGTCTTGTTCATTTTCACAACAATACAGAATTTGAACGCTCAGAATGTTTCAGTATCGGGAGCTCTCATTGGTAATGGCTCATATCCTGATCTTGGCTCGGCATTTACGGCTATTAATGGTGGTGCTCAAACTGCTGCAATCATCCAGGTTTCTATCGTTGGAAATACAACGGAGGGTGTATCAGCCATACTCAACCAGGGAACATGGACAAGCCTTACTATCAATCCTAGTGGAGGTGCCGCAAGAACAATAAGTGGATCTATTGTAGGCCATTTGATCGATTTAAATGGTGCAGACAATGTGATTATTGACGGTTTGAATTCTGGGGGAAACAGCCTGACTATTTCTAACGCAGCTCTAGGGGCTTCTTCTGCCATTCGCTTTGCTAATGATGCAAGTAATAACGTTGTTACAAAGTGCTCATTACAAGGTTCAGGTGATGCATCATTTGGTGTTGTTTATTTCGGTACAGGTACCACAACAGGAAATGATGGAAATAATATCAACAATTGCAGTATAGGCCCAACCGGTGCGAACCTACCATTAAACGGTATTTTTTCTTTAGGTAGCAGTGCAATCATTGACAATAGCGGTAATACTATAAACGCCAATAACATATTCGATTATTTTAATGGAACAGTTGCCTCTAGTGGCATGAATATTAATTCCTTTAATTCCAGCTGGACCATAACGAATAATAAATTATTCCAGACAGCAACCAGACTTTATACAGTCTCTGGCACGCACAATGGTATTTCTATATTATCAGGCGTAGGTTACACCATTACTGGTAATGTTATTGGTTTTGCTAATGCTGCTGGTACAGGAACAACTAACATCGTAGGTAACTCTTTAGTATTAGCCGGCTTCCCTGGTTCATACACACCAAGTGGTACTGCAAATGCGACAAGATATATAGCTATTAACTGCGCATTTACTGCAGGTGGCGCAGTGTCTTCTATACAAAACAATACTATTGCAGGTTTCGCTTTATACACCTCAAGCGGAGCAGCAACCACTAACGGTATCCTTTGCGGCATCAACGTTACAGCAGGTAATGTGGACATCGGTACTGTAACCGGAAATACGATAGGTTCCACAACCGGAACCGGGTCGATCTACACCGCCTGTACAACAACAGGTGGCGCCGTAGTCGGTATTTTTGCCTCGAGCGTCAATACCGTCAATATCAACAACAATACGGTAGGCGCCATTGATGCCATGGGAACTACAGCCACATTATGTGGTGGTATCACAGGTATCAATAGTGCCGGGACTCTTGGGAATATTACCATCCTGAATAACACCATCGGAAACCCGACTAATCCCAACCTTAGGATGGGTAACCTAACGACAGGGGCCAATCTTTCCAATATAGGTACCACTTTCGGCATTGCCACCGGTACAGGTACTTTTACCGGAATACTCAACTCCGCCACAGGTACTGTTGCCATTGGTTCTGTAGCCTTGCCGAATACGATTCAAAACGCTTCTGTAAATTCAAGTGGTACCGGTGCTTCGTTCAGAGGGATTAATATTTCCGGCGGCACGTATACCATCACGGGCAATATCATAAAGAATATCACATCCAACTGCTCGAACGTCACGGTAGCTACCGGTCTCCTTGCAGGGGTTGGTATTCTTGGACAGGGGGGAATTGCAGGTTCCATCATCACGCTTAATACCATTAACAATCTTGATTTATCCAATACAACAACTACCGGAACCAATATTGCAGGTATTTCGCTTTCCAACACTTCGGTGGATGTAACCCGTAATAAAATTTACGATCTGCGTAATGCAAGCACATCTGTTACCGCATTAACTCCGGGAACCGCTTCTGGTGTATTTATCAGAAGTGGTACTGCTGCAGTAAATACAAATATCATCAACAACATGATCTCTTTGGGTAATGGACAAACGACCAATACCAGTTTCATAGGAATATGGGGAAACCACGGTTCGTCTCCTAACCCTAATGATATTATTTATTTCAACTCGATTCGAATTGAGGGAACCGCAGCTTCAGGTGCTAACCCCAGCTTTGGTTTTCATAGAGGAAACTTTGCCGTGACACCTGTAAACCAGGTAACGGTTGATATCAGAAATAATATTTTTGATAATACACGCACAGGTGGAACCGGAGCGCATTATGCTATAGGTAATTTCTTCAATGCTACGACAGTAAGTGCTATTGGGTGGGGAACTAATGCCTCGAACTTTAATGTGCTTAATTCCGCAAACCCGGCCACTGTTGGTCACTGGCAAACGGCACAGACTTTTGCGGGTTGGCAAACAGCTTCAGCAAGTGATGCTAATTCAATCTCAGGATCAACCATAAATTTTGTAAACTCCGCAACAGGTGATTTACATATCGTATTTCCACCTGTTTCCGTTGTTGAAAGCTCGGGTACTGACATACCGACCGTTACAGTTGATTTCGACGGACAGACACGCAGCTCATTGACGCCTGTTGACATCGGTGCAGATGCAGGAAATTTCACAAACGCACCGAGCATTGTGATCACGCCTTTAAGCAATACATGTCTGACAGGGGCTCGAACATTAACAGCAATGATCACGGATCCTGATGGTGTACCTACTTCGGGTATTGGACTTCCTGTATTGTATTGGAAGATTAATGCTGGTGCATATACTGGTGCTACAGCGACTTTTGTAAGTGGAAGTACTTATAGTTTTAGCTTCGGCGCAGGTGCATTGATCGGTGATGTTGTGTCTTATTATATTGCTGCTCAGGATAACATGAGCAATGTAGGTACCTCTCCTTCATTCGGTGCGTCTGGTTTTACAGCCAACCCACCTGCAGCCAGTACCCCACCAACTTCTCCCTACTCTTATGTTTTAGCGCAGACTTTATCTGGCACCTATACAGTAGGAGTAGGTGGAAATTTTACAACTTTAACCGCTGCCGCAAATGCCTATAACATCGCTTGTCTCGGCGGACCAGTTGTATTTAGCCTTACAGATGCAAACTATGCAGGCGAAACATTCCCGATTAATATCAATTCAAATCCTGATGCTTCGGCAATAAAAACGTTGACTATAAAACCGATTGGCGCAACAACAATAACCGGCTCTTCTACTACAGCAATGATTCAATTGAATGGTGCCGATTTCGTGACTATCGATGGAAGCATCAGTAATACAGTTAATTCTGTATGCCCTGCTACTTCCGCAACACGTGATCTAACCATCACTAATACGAGCGCGACGACTTCATCTGCAATGATTTGGCTGGGCACAACTGCCACCGGTAATTCAGTGACTAACTGTACAATTAAAAATTGTATACTCATCGGTAACGCACCGACCACAACTATTTTAGGTCTTGGCGCTGGAGGATCAACTATCGGTACAGGCGGAACGAACAATGACAACATCAGTTTTATCAATAATGATATCCGCGCTTGTCAGTTTGGTATTTATTCTTCAGGCGCAAGCGCGATCAATAAGAACCAAAATCTTACCATCAATCAGAATTTTATCAATACTGCTGCCCCGAACAATGTTGGATTGACAGGAATTTATTCTGCCTTTACCAATAATATTACTGTATCAGGCAACATAGTGGGCGGAATGTCAAATGCAGCTTCTTCTGATGTGGTAGGTATTAATATGGGTATGGGGGCACTCAGCGGAATTGCAACCACAACCACGGGTATCGCGGATGGTGTAACAAATGTTACGCTGACAAACAATACAGTTGGTTCTATTACTCAATCGGGAACATTCGCTGCGGCTGGTATTGCGTTAGGCAACACGATTTCAGGTACAACACTTATTGCCAATAATATGGTATATGGAGTTGCTGCCAATGGTACTTCTACAGATTTTGGGGGAGGTCTTGTGCTTGGTGGTGGTACTGCACAGGTAAATGTTTATCACAATACTATAGTCATGCAAGGTGTTGTATCTGGTGCTACAGCTGCATCTTCTATTTCTACTTGTCTTGGTGTAACATCTGCAACACCTTCGCCTCTGAATATCAAAAATAATATCCTTACTAATATTCAAGTTGGTAATGCAGGTGCAACTTTCCGGTTAGCTGCTATTGCTTTAGGTTATGCTTCACCTTACACAAATCTTTCATCCAATTTCAATGACCTTTTCTCTGCTGGCCCTGGTCCAGGTACATATACATTAGGTGTTACCGGAGGATTGGCAGGTACCAATCGATTGACTTTACTTGACTGGCAAACAGAAACAGGACAGGATCTTAATTCATTAAACTTCAGTCCAGTATTTGTCAGTGCAACAGACAATCACCTTGTCTCTGCTAATCCGACAAATGCTCCTCTTCTTTGTGGTGGTACAGCGGTTCCGGTCACAACAGATTTTGATTGCCAAACCCGCAGTGTATCAACACCTACAATAGGTGGTGATGAGATTCCTAATGGAATTGTTCCATCTATTTCAGTTGCTGAAACTTCCGGCACAACAAACAATGATGGAATTATTTGCGCTGGCGCTTCAGTTACTTTAACTGCAAGCGGTGGCGGAACATATGCATGGAGCACCGGTGCTACAACTACAGCTATTACGGTTACACCTGGTATGACAACAACCTACACGGTGACTGTAACAGTTGGCACATGTTCAAATGCAGCATCAGTTACGATTACAGTTAATCCAGCTGCTACGGCTTCTATTACTATAGCAGAAACTTCCGGCACAACAAATAATGACGGAATTATTTGCTCGGTTGCATCTGCAACACTTACAGCAAGTGGTGGTGGCACCTATCTGTGGAGTACGATGGCTTCTACAGCAGCTATTAATGTAACTCCTGGTATGACAACAACCTACACTGTGACAGTAACAAATGCTTCTGGTTGTTCTTCAACAGCTACAACAACGATCACTGTAAATCCTCTTCCTACAGCAGGTATCTCCATCACGGAAACATCAGGTACAACACCGAATGACGGTATCATTTGCGCGGGTGCGGCTGCACAACTCACCGCAACAGGCGGCGGTACTTATTTGTGGAGTGTGGGCGGGTTTACTACTGCAAGCATCGTGGTAGTTCCCCCGATAACGACCACCTTTACGGTTACAGTGACCAATGCCAATGCATGCTCTTCTACGGCCTCAGTGACAATAACTGTAAACCCTCTTCCAACCGCCGGTATAACGATAACTGAAAATTCAGGAACTCCAAATGACGGAACAATCTGTTCAGGTTCCTCCGCAACATTGACTGGAACTGGCGGCGGTACATATCTATGGAGTACAGGAGAAAATACAGCAGCTATAAATGTAACTCCTGCTTCAACCACACCTTATACAGTAACAGTTACAAGTACCCAAGGATGCAGCAGTACTGCATCAGCAACGATTACAGTAGTCACCTCACCAACGTATACTTTTACTGTAACGAATACAGTTAGTTGCAATTCAGCAACGGGAGCTATTTCATTGGCGCCATCAGGAGGTGCACCATTTAGTTATAATTGGTCAACAACGAATGGATGCGGTCTTGTAAATGGACAACAAAATCAAACGGGTCTTTGCGCAGGAAATTATTTTGTGACTATAACCAACACCAACGGTTGTACTGTTACAGGTAGTTTCGTTGTTGATGGACCATCACCAGGATGTTTTAGTTGTCCAACTATTACAGCTTTAAATGCCTCTCCAAGTCCGGTATGTGCGGGACAATCTGTAACTCTTAATGCAACAGGTCTTTCAGGTATGGGGGTTACTTATGGAATTGAATTTAATTACTTCGCTGCACCGACTGCAACGCCATACACAGGAGGTACTACTATTGCAACCGTTCCTAACGGAAGTCTTGGTGGTGGCGGAACCACAGCTACTGCAAGTACTTCTTTCCCAACCGGATCTACATATTTTATCTATGCAATACTTTCCCCGGTTCCAGCCGATCCTCAATGCAGACCATCGGCTACGACCACGTTAGTTGTCAATGCTCCACCTGCTATCATGATTTCAATTACTGAGAATTCAGGAACCACTCCAAATGATGGTACTATATGCGTTGGGGCTTCTGCAACGATCACGGCTTCAGGTGGAGGAACATACTCATGGAGTACAGGAGCAACCACCCCTGCGATTACAGTGACTCCGGCCTCTACAATGACATATACTGTGACTGTAACAAATGCAAGTTCTTGTTCTGCTACATCTTCAGTGACTATCAATGTAAATCCATTGCCAACTGCCGGAACTACGGTAACAGAAACATCCGGAGTCACAGCTAACGATGGTATCATCTGTGCAGGAGCATCGGCCACGATTACAGGGACAGGCGGCACTTCTTATTCATGGTCCACTGGAGCCAATACAACTAGTATTACAGTCACTCCTGCGGGCACAACGACATATACGGTCACAGTGACAAATGCAAATGGATGCAGTTCCACAGCTTCTCTGGTCATCATTGTTAATCCTCTTCCCGGAGCGGGTATCACAGTGGCGGAAACATCCGGAACAACCAATAATGATGGAATAATTTGCGCAGGTGCTTCTGCTACCTTAACAGGTACAGGCGGAACATCATATGCCTGGAGTACAGGAGCTACTACTACCTCAATCACTGTTACGCCCGCAGGTACTACTACATATACAGTGACGGTAACTAATGCAAATGGTTGTTCTTCTGTTGCGACACAGACCATTATAGTGAATCCGCTTCCAACTGCCGGAACTACAGTAACTGAAACTTCAGGTCTGGCAAATAATGATGGAATCACTTGTGCTGGTGCATCTGTGACAATAACCGGAACAGGAGGCACATCTTATGCATGGAGTACAGGAGCTAACACGACCTCAATCACTGTTACTCCAGCCATTACAACCACGTATACAGTGACCGTAACAAATGCAAATGGTTGCGCTGCTGTTGCAACACGAACAATTACAGTTAATCCTCTGCCATCTACGTTTACTGTTACGGGTGGTGGTACATATTGCACGGGTGGAAGCGGATTGCCTGTAGGTTTGAGCGGATCCGTAACAGGTGTAAATTATCAACTCCAACTCAATGCTGTAAATACTGGAGCTCCTTTAGCTGGTACAGGTGCTGCACTTAACTTCGGCACTTTCACCGGAGTGGGAACGTATACTGTAATCGGTACATCTACGGCGACAGGCTGCCCAGGACCTATGACGGGATCTGTAGCAATTGCGACGACCAACTGTACAACTCAATTATTTGATCCATGTACATGTCTAAACAATGCCACAACACTGACGAATGGTCAATTTGCGGAATCTATTAAAGTAAATGCTCCAAGTACACAAACATGGACTGTAACTGCTGTTAATGGTCTTTACTTAATGAGCAGTCCTCCACCCCCTGCTTCACCGATACCTATTCCATTAGGTACTGTATTGACAAATTTGGGCGCGGGTATGAATATGTTTATTCTGAATGGTATTCACATTGATGCTATTGGGTATACTTTATCTGTCTCTAATGGAGCGGGTACAACACTGAGTATTGGTAATTCATGTCAATATCCAAACCCTGCCATAACAAGTGATTTAAGCGGAACGTATTGTCTTTATTCTGATCCTGTCACTCTTACAGGAACACCGGGTGATGCAAACATTATCAGTCAAGGATTTACAGTGAATGGACAACCGGCAACTCAATTTGATCCCGGAGCAGGTGTCGGTCAATATCTAATCACTTATAAGGTTGATGGAGGCGTGCCTAAAGCATTCGGACCAAACGACCCAGGCTGTATGCAATCCGTTTCACAATTTGTGAATGTAGTTTCAACGCCATCGACTGTAGCATGTAATGATCACGTGCAAATATCACTTGGTCCTGATTGTGAGGCTGAGATTGTACCTAGTATGATACTTGAAGGAGCAGTTGGTTGCTATGATGATTATATAGTTGAAATGGATGTGACGTTACCATTTGGTAACGGACCATGGATTCCTGCATTCCTTACAAGTGCTGATATAGGAAAAACATATGCCGTCAGAGTTACACATCTAGGGAATGGAAATTCATGTTGGGGAACTATAAATGTAGAAGATAAAATACCACCAACGATTGAATGTCGACCGGTAACAATACTTTGCGGAGAAGCGCTTCCATCGGAACCTGCTCCTTCGGTAACAGGATATCAAAATATTTTATTGACAGGACTTAATGATCTTCTTGAATTAAATTCATTTACATACAATTTTGATTTCAGTTATTTGCCTACTGCTACTCCGGTACTTGATGTGGATGTGCGAATCAAGATTGATGACCATACATTCTTACCTGACCTTAATGTTGAATTGATCGCACCATCGGGATATACGAAATCAATCTTCACGATTGGCGGTTGTACAGGACAAGATTGGCCTATCAATTGTGTACTTGATGATGATGGAGCTACCATTACGTTGTGCGTAGATCTAAATGCCGGTGATAATGTCAGACTTAAGCCATTGCAAGGTGGTGTGTCACAACCTATCCTATTTAACTTTAATGGACTTGACGCGAGCGGAGTATGGAAAGTTAAGATTTCGGATAATGCCGGAGGCGATGATGGCCATGTGCGAGCGGTAGGAGTCTTTATCAATGTTAATTTACCACCAGTATCACCAACAGACAATTGTGGTGACGTAGATCTTACGTATACTGATTCGCAAACAGGAGATCCATGTGAAGGCTTATTAGTGACACGTCATTGGATCGCTACAGACCAAAGTGGAAACACAGCAGCCTGCGATCAATTGATCACCGTTCTACCATTGGTACTTGATAGTGTAGATTGTCCTGCGGCTTATGTAGGTCATTGTGGAGATTCAACAGATCCGTCTCATACAGGCTGGCCTTCCGTAAATGGTACTCCGATAACAGATGATAACAATGTATGTAACATCTATGTAGGCTTCTGGGATCATGAACTAAATGATTGTGGAAATGGAACGAAGCTCGTGCGTACATGGACAATACTTGACTGGTGCACACAGACTACAAAGGAGTGTGTACAGGTGATCAAACTGGCTGATGATGAGGCACCGATTATTTCATGCCCATCAGATCTTACAGTAGGAACAGATTTCTGGTATTGCTATGCAAATGTGAGCGTACCAAAACCAACGGTAACAGATGCATGCGGATCAGCATGGACACTAGCCTTAACAGCAACAGGTGGCCATATCGTAAACTTTGGAAACAACTACGTATTAAATCAAGTACCAGTTGGTACTGTCACAGTAACCTGGACAGCAACGGATGAGTGTGGCAATCATAGCTCATGCAGCTTTACCATCACGGTGGTAGATGATGTTGTACCTGTAGCACTTTGTGATGAACATACAGTAGTATCACTTACGAACGACGGACCATTTGGAATCACCCTGGTACCGGCCAAAGTATTTGATGACGGTTCATATGATGCATGCGGCCCTGTAACATTCAGAGCACGCAGAATGGAAAGCTGCATTGATTTCGACTGGACAACAGACGGAGCCTGTGTAGATGATATACCAGGTGGAATACCACCGGTAAACAGTCGTGACAAGGGAACAGTATCACGTCCATGCGTGCCATTTGCATGCTGCGACGTAGGAGCAGGCCCGATCATGGTTGAACTTGAAGTAACGGATGCAGCCGGAAACAGAAACTTCTGCATGGTAGAAGCAATCGTACAGGATAAGATATCCCCATTCGTACAGTGCCCACCTGATATCACAGTGAGCTGCGATTTCTGGTTCAATGTACAGGAAGGCACATTTGTAGATGCAGACGGAAACAATAACGGAAATCTGGATGAAGATCCATTAAGCCCAGTATTCGGAAACATGTATGATGCATTCCAGTACAATGATGACGAAAGTGTACGTCAGGATATCATCATCAATGACCCGGGAAACCCACACGTAAGTCACCCACATTTCTGGGGGATAGACGGATGGGCAGATGACAACTGTGAAGTGAACCTACAGGTAAGAGTAAGAGTGGTGAATGATTGCAGTGGAGATGCATTACCTCCGGGAGCACCTGCAGGAGCAGTGAAACTGGTAGAGCGTAGATTCAGTGCAAGTGATGGAAATCAGGGAATCGCCCCAGGTACATGTACACAGAGAATCTGGGTAGTAGATTTCGATCCATTCTTTATCACAGACATAACATGTGGTTTATATAATAATGATGATGTGGTATGGCCATGTGATGTATTGTTGACATCATGTCCTGATGACCTAGGCGATACAGGAGAACCAATCGTATACGATGATGCATGCAGTTTAATTGGAGTAGCGTATGAAGATCAGCGATTTGAGTTTGTAGACGGAGCATGCTTCAAGATTCTGCGTCATTGGTCAGTGATAGACTGGTGCCAGTACAATTCATTGACAGGAGAAGGTTTGTGGCATTATGTACAGGTGATCAAGGTACACGACAACGAAGGACCAGAGTTCCTGAATTGCCCAACCGGACCAGTGACACTATGCGTAGCTGATGATGGCGTATCACTGCCGGCGAACAACCAGGCTTTCTTAGGTCATAACAATCCATTATCATCAAGCTGCAGTGTTCATTTGAACCTGTGCCAGACAGTACACGAAACATGTAGCGACATCGTGAACTATGATGTGAAACTGTATCCATTCAATGGAGATGAGTTCATCTATGTAAAACCATTGACATCCGTAGCGACAGATTCAAGTCACAATGCAAATCTTTGTTTTGATACAAGGACGAATTCGATCAAATCGATACGGGATAATGGCTTACCATACAACAGTCCATTCTGCGGAGACTATCACAAGTTATTGTGGAGTGCAGAGGATGGTTGCGGTAACTGGAGCCATTGTGAGTATCTGATCAGACTGGAAGATTGCAAACAGCCATCACCGGTATGTATCAACGGATTGAGCACAGTAGTGATGCCGATCGGCGGCCAGGTAACAATCTGGGCAAAAGATTTCAATGCATCAAGCTTTGATGATTGTACAGCAGAGGAAGACTTGTTATACAGTTTCAGTGGAACAAGCTACACACCTAGCTTTACATACACATGTGATAATGTACCTGCATTCGGAGTAGAACTTGCGGTGAATATCTGGGTAGCAGACGGAGGAACGGATGATAATTGTAACGGACAGATCAGCTGGAGTGAGCGGAACAAAGACTTCTGCACGACGACGATCGTGATCACGGACAATGCACACGTTTGTCCTGATACATCAGGTAGCAGCATAATACTGGCGGGTCAGATTCTTACAGAAGACCACCAGAAGGTGGAAAAAGTGGCTGTTAATCTGACATGTCCCGGAACTGTATTCCCAGCATATGTAACGTCTACAGATGGAGTATTTACATTCAGTAATATCCTTCCTCAAACGAGCTATACTGTATCTCCGGAGAGAAATGATAATTACATGAATGGAGTATCGACACTAGATCTTGTGCGTATACAGAAACATTTATTAGGAATCGATCCATTTTCAAGCCCATATGATTTTATAGCTGCTGATGCTAACAACAATCAAAGTGTAAATGCGATCGACCTTGTTGAATTACGCAAACTTATCCTGGGTATTTACAGTGCGCTTCCGGCCAACAAGAGTTGGAGATTTGTAGATAAGTCATTCCAGTTTACAACACCTACGCACCCATGGCCTTTTGCAGAAGTAATCGATGTGATTAATATGGTATCAAGTCATATGGATGAGGACTTTGTAGCCGTCAAGGTTGGAGATGTGAATCATTCAGTGAAGGCAAATGCTAATCAAGTACTACCGCGTAATGATAAGGGTGTAATAAGCTTTGTAGCCGATGAAAGAACAGTGACTACAGGAGAAATGGTAGATGTAGCGATCAGCGCAAATGATTTTGCAGCTATCGAAGGCTACCAGTTTACCCTTCAGACACAAGGACTTGAGTTCAGAGGAGTAGAGTCAGGAATCATCAACATGAGTGATGACAACATGGGTGTATTTGGAAGTACGTTGACAGCCAGCTGGAATAAGGCAGGCGGTGTAAGCGCTAAGGCATCTGATGTATTGTTCACACTTAAATTCCAGGCAACAGCTCCGGGTAAATTAAGCACAATGATGGCATTGAATTCGAAAGAAACACAAGCAGAGGCTTACAATACCCAGGATGACATCAAGGGTCTGAAATTGACCTTCCGTGGAGCAGAGCATGGAGCAGAGTTCGCGCTGTATCAGAACGAACCAAATCCATTCAAGGGCAACACAGTGATTGGTTATGATATGCCTACATCAGGCAAGGTAACGCTGACACTATTTGATGTAACAGGAAAAGTACTATTCGTGAAGGATCAGGAATCTGTGAAAGGATATAACACAATATCCGTAAGCAGCAAATCGATCCCATCAGTAGGAGTACTATACTACAGACTTGACGCAACCGAGTATACAGCAACGAAGAAGATGGTGATCATCGAATAAACAGAAAGAATTTAATCTTTAAATAAACACAAAATATACCTCATGGAAAAAGCAGTTTTGAATTTTTTATCGATTAAGCTGACTCTGATGAGTTTGATATTGGTCGGAATTTTCTTTTTTGCTCCGTCTCATTTAGCGGCACAAACAACTATAGATTATGTTAGTCAGGCAAATGTTTTATTTATCCAGACACCTGCAGCCAAAACCAAGGTTGATGGGAAATTGCTTGAGATTAATAATCTGTTAGGGACTTTAAATAATCAAAGTCAGGAATATCTATATACTGGTTTTCAGCGTGACTTTTACGCGGCAATCAAGGATCAGCTTAACGCGGATAAGACAGTCCGTGAAGCAATGGAGTTTGGCATCAAATTTTTGATCACCGGGAATGTTGCAACCCAGTTGCCTAAGCTAAACCGGGAGCAATACAAACAGGAAGCTATTAATTTATTAAAGGCGTAAAGGATACGGTTTGGCTTAAAAGTACCCTGGTACAAAAAGCTGAAAGAAAGCCTGAGGAAAAATAGATCGGTTTAAGGGATGGCCCCTATCATTTGACATGATAGGGGCCATTCTCCTTTTAGGACACATCTTTTTTATTGTTTAATTAGACTTTAGAACTCAGGTAAGTTTAAAAAAATCATGGGTTAGCATATATAATAAATTAATTATATATTTATCGGGATCTTACTAATTTTGAACGATTTGCGCTTGACCCCTCTAGCGAAGTGCTTCAAAGCTCACAAGCAATCTTGCTTGTTGAGATTTATGTCCGTAATTATCGAGGGACAGCTTTTCTTTCATCTTATAGAGTAATACCAAAATATTTTTCTGTAGCCATTTCGAACGCTATAGGACAAGGATTAATGATAAACAATCAAAATGGCCATTTGCCTTTAAATCGAGAGTTTTAAACACGTTAAGGCAACCCTCTACTTTAACAAAACCAACTATTTTATGAAGACAAATATTACTCCTCGCCAAAATGCAAAAGGCGTTTTACAAATTGTTACTCACCTCAATGAAGGCCAAAAAAGATGTTGTAATCAGTTTGTAAAATTGATAAGCATTCCATTGGTTATGTTCCTGATGATGATGGGACAAGAGGTACTGAGTCAATGCAACTTTGCTTCTTCTTTCGGATCTGCCACTATCAACACGGCAGGAACCGTAGTCACAATTTCAACATGTTCGTTCGCCGGTGAATACTCCACGATATCAGGTGCGGTGTCTGGACAGACCCTGCAATTTACCTCTCAGGCTGGTGATTTTATAACAATACGCTCCGGAACTCCTGGCGGACCTGTTGTGGCATTTGGCACAACACCCTTGATGTTCGCCAACACTTTTACAGGTACTCTTTACGCTCATTGGGCTTTAAATGCAGCCTGTGGAACTCAGAGTACTTGCCGAACAACCACAGTTCAGTGTACCAGTTGTTCACCGCCACCGGCAGCCGTCAATGATCTTTGCACCGGTGCGCTACCCTTAAACTGTGGTCAAACCATCAGCAGTACGACCACCGGTCAGGGCATTGATGCTGTTGCAACCTGCACCACTACATTCGGTACTGCACCTGGAGTATGGTATACATTTACAGGTGACGGACAGACTACAACAATTAGCTTATGTGGATCATCTTATGATACTAAGATCGGTGTCTTTAGCGGTGCATGTACAGGATTAACATGCGTGACTGGAAATGATGATTTTTGTGGTCTACAATCACAAGTAACATTCACAGCAACATGTGGCACCATCTATTTTGTTTTAGTTACAGGATTCAGTACGAATTCAGGTGCATTCACTTTGGTCCGAACTTGTGTACCTCCTGATCCGTGCACCTCAATCCCTGTCATTGCATGTAGCACCCCAGTAACGTCTAACACTTGTGGGGTTGGAGCATGGAACCCTCTCAGCGTAAATTGTGGATTCTCCACACCAGGTCAGGAACGATTATACAGTTTCACTCCTACTACAACAGGTATGCACACCCTTGTGGTAACCGCTGCAAGTGGCGGATTTGGTGACTACTTCTTCAAGGTAGCATCAGGAGGTTGCAGTGCGACGGGTTGGACATGTATAAGCGATGCCAATGCTCCTGAATCAAATATATTCGGACCATTGAGTGCCGGGACAACGTACTATATACTTTTCGATCCTGAGGTTACATCTGCCACTTCACAAACATTTCGGATCGACTGTCCGGTAGTTTTGTTACTATGTGCTACCAATCCTTCACCTGCCATAGGTGATGTCAGTTGTCCCAATACAGCTACTACACTTAGCTGGACAGCAACAGCAGGCGCAACGAGTTATGATGTTTATTTTGGTACATCTGCAACTCCACCGTTTGTAGCAACCGTTGCTACAACAAGTTACAATGCAGGCACTTTAGCTGCCGGAAATTATTTTTGGCAGGTCATACCCAGAAATGCCCAAGGTGTAGCTGCCAGCGGGTGCACAATATGGACATTTTCAAAAATTGATAACACGGCACCTACGATTACTTGTCCCACCAATATGATAGCAAATAATTCACCAGCAAACTCATGTTCAGCAGTAGTAACCTATGGATCGATATCTGCAACTGACAATTGTACAGCGCCAGCTATTACCCAAAGTATCCGGACCAGTCCAGGGATCGATATTTCCCGTAGGAACCACACTGATCGTATATAGGGCAACCGATTCGGCGGGCAATTCATCTACCTGTTCATTTACAGTGACGGTAATTGATAATCAACCTCCTACCATTACTTGTCCGGCTGCATTAACTGTCCAGTGCGCAAGTTTAGTTCCGGTTTCAACTACGCCAATAGCCGTAGACAATTGTGGTATTTCTTCAGTGTCTTTAATCAGCGAAGTAATAACAAATCAAACCTGTGCAAATCGCTTAACATTAAGGAGAACCTATCGTGCGACGGATTTATCAGGCAACACAACTACATGCTCACAGATCATCACCGTCTTTGATAATACTCCACCTACAATAACCATCATAGATCCACTCCTGAGTGGGGTTCCAAATGGAGGAACTTTCGAAGTACAGTGCCAGGGGCAGAATCCGAATTGGGATCTTCCTACGTTTAGTACCGGAAGTGTAAGCGTCATGGACAATTGTACAGGCGGTAGTACAGTAGCATTCAATGAGACGCTGCAGAATGTAGGCAATTGCGCTGTTAACGGTTATATTAATTTATACAGACTGCAATGGACTGCAACAGATGCATGCGGTAATAGTAGTAGTGTAAATGTCTATATGAAACTGGTTGATAAAATACCGCCGGTGATTCATGGCGTGCCTGCAGACATCTCTGTCAACTGTGATGAGATTCCTGCACCGCCTACGGATATTTATGCAACTGATGATTGTCTTTGCGCCTGCATACTTACATATAGTCAATCAAATCCTGCACCAGGTTGTCAGGATGGGCAGGTGATCAAGAGAACATGGACAGCAAAAGATGATTGTGGCAATCAGGCAGTAGCGGTTCAAAATATTACATTGATTGATATTAAAGGGCCAGAACTGCTCATCACTCAATCTGAAATAGCCGGTGCGCAGGATGGCGCTGTTTTTGAATACACCTGCAATGAAGGAGGTATACCAGAATTTTATGATCAGATGAGTGCAGGTTCTGTTTATGTGACACCCTCTTGTGGTACGGCCCAAGTCTCTTTTGATCGTGACCAAAACTTCGCTAACAACTGTGAATTTTGGGGATATATCGAACAGAAAAAATTGCATTGGGCAGGTATAGATCAGTGTGGTAATAAAACAAGCTTAACAATCTACGCACGTCTTGTGGACCATGAAGCTCCGGTATTGATTGGTGTTCCTGATATTGTATGCGCAGATGACCCGGCATTGAAGAATGTGGATGCTACGGATAATTGTGGACATCCATCTATCCGCTATTGGGATCTGACCGTTCGAAATCCTTGTGGAAATGGATTTGCTGTTCAAAGAACGTATGAGGCATATGATGATTGTGGAAATATCACAAGAGATACGGCTATACTCATCACTAATGATCATACTCATCCAAATCTGAAATTTGTAAATCCACTTTTGGCAAATCTTCAATTTGGAGAAATTCTCATTATAGAATGTAGTGGAAGTGAAGACGCATATTCCCGATTTGGTCCTCAGGATGCTGTTGTTCAGGATGGTTGTTCAGTAGGATCTACTATTTATTTTAAAGAAAAAATTACTCAATCAGGATCATGCACAAATGGCGTCCTTGCTGTATTGCAACTGGAATGGTCTTCTACAGATATTTGTGGAAATCTGACGATAGAAAGTGTTACCGCTCATGTAGTTGACCACACACCACCTGTCTTATTGAATTTCAAATCTGAAGTAAGTATAGGATGTAATGAGGCCTTGCCGGAAGTAATTGCAAATGATAATTGCGGGGAAGTAGTTGTTACGACGACTCAAAGCATTGTTCCGGGAGGGTGTACGAATCAGTATGATGTCGTCAGGGTTATTACTGCACAGGATCCTTGTGGGAATACAACAACACAATCACAAACTATCCATGTGGGGAATGCCAATGGTCCCATCATCAGCGGTGTGCAGGAAGAACTATGTGATAATTTATTTATGCCAAATGTAACTGCATATGATCCTTGTTCGGAACAATATGTGCAGGTCACAATGACGCAGGATACTTTACAAACAACATGTCGTGAAGGTTATGTAATCGAACGTACCTGGTCTGCTGCAGATGCATGTGGTCATATCGCACAGGCTAAGCAACGAATTATTGTCGGAGATCGTACACCACCTGAGATACAAATTCCTTCGTATTCGGTGATTCGTAATTTCCTCGACAATGGATACAGCCTGGTTTATTTATCTCAAAAGGATATTGTTGAGAGGCTAAATGACCTGGATGAAAGCAGCATCTCTGTTCAGGACGATTGTGATCGATTGATAACTCCTTCATTCAATGTGGAAATTAGTTACGCAGATAATTGTCAGACCGATGGATATTATGAGAGACGACATTACTCATGGATTGCATCAGATCTTTGTGGTAATGTATCTGAGCTGTCATTCAGTGTGGATATCATGGATGATATAGCACCAGTCTTTATCGATGTTCCCGAAAGTGCAACATATATATGTCAGCAACTTCCGGCAGAACCATACATACTGACTGATGACCCTGCAGGTCCTGTATCGATTGAATATACGCAGTCGATCAACCCGGGAGTTGGACCTGGTGCATACGATGTCGTAAGACTATGGGTCGCAACGGATGCGTGTGGAAATTCATCATCAGCGGAGCAGCATATTAGCTGGATACCAGATACATTCCTGTCATGTGATATATTCCTGCCTTCGAGTGTTTCTTGTAATACACATGGCGTTCCGATTTCAAGTGGACTCTCTGGAGGATTAGGGGGAATCACGTATTCATGGGAAGTATTGGGTGAAGAATGTTTTATTCAATCCGGACAGGGCACGGATGAGATCCAGATGTACATTGGATTTTCACCAGCGGATATCATACTTCATGTCGCTGATGCATACGGATGTTCGACCAATTGTGCGGCCACACTTGAATGCAACACCCCGGCACCAAACCCTATCGTTGGAACTATTCCATCTTTAAATCCGGTAACATTATCTAATCCTGTATTGGTAAATGGTATTTCGAAAATTGATGAAGTGAAATCGCCCAAACTTACCCAATTGAATTTGTGGCCAAATCCTGCGAGAGGAACAGTCAATGTAAGTTTTGATGCTGATATGGATCAGGAAGTAAATTTTACATTGACAAATTTGATGGGGCAGATTATGCTCGTTGATAAATTCGATGCCAATAGGGGATTCAATACATACAAGCTTGATGTTTCCGGAATTCCTGAAGGAAGCTATATGATGGGATTAAAGACTACAGGAGAGATGTATACGAAGATTGTCGTAGTGCTAAGGCATGAATAAATAAAACAAAACAAATATTTTTTATGTTAGCCTCTCTTCGACATATTGAAGAGAGGCTATTTTCAATGTATATACATTAATTTTCAAATGATTTTATCTTCGTCATTGTGTCTACTTTAGTTTATTATTTTATCTTATCGTGCGATTTTAGACATATTTAATAACACCCTTTACATAAAACCAATTATCATGAAGTATCTTCTCCCCATACTCCTATTCGTATTTTATTCATCATACGTAAAAGGACAGTATTCGGAAACCTTCTCTACGCCCAACAAAGGATATCTCCTCAATTGTGTAAACGACGTTACCGGAGTGAACTGGGCTCTTACTCCCTGGGATGCTTCAGGTACATGTCAGGTGGCTGATCTCCGCGATCCAACAGATTATTTCAATACAACTGCCGCAGGGGTAATGGAGTCAATTGACCTGGATCAGGAAGTTTGTTGGGAAAGCCCATTGATGAATATATCTGCGGCAGGGACAGTATCCCTTTCAGTAGCATTGACATGGGTGGGATTTGATTCTGATGTGGCGGCAAATAATTGTTCGACTGATTATATCCGTGTGATGTATAGCGTCAATGGTGGAGCATACACGATGGTACCTAATCAATTTGGTGGGAATGCATGTGCTACAGTATCGTATCCATTTGCAAATCCGGGTACATCTAATAACGGTTCGGGAAATGTAACTCAGGGCGGAATATCGGGTAGCACCCTTAAAATACGGGTCTGTGTTTTTACAAATGCGAATGCTGAAATGGTCACTATAGACAATGTAAGTGTCCCACAAGCCGGTGTGACTATCGGTTGTGCAGCTCCTGTGTTAAGTACAGTGGTCACACAAGTAGGATGTAGTAATCCAAATAGTGGTGCTATTGATTTGTCAGTGAGTGCTGGTACTCCCGGATACACTTATGCCTGGTCAAACGGTGCAACAACCCAGGACTTAATCAACAGGCCTGTAGGGACGTATACTGTGACCGTTACAGATGCAGCCATGTGTTCAGCTACAGCTGTTGCTACTATTACTAATGCCCCTGCACTTTCTCTAAGTACTCAGATATTGAATGCCAGCTGCAGTGGTGTGATGGATGGTGAAATTGACCTTATCGTAAGTGGAGGTGTGCCGGGCTATACTTATGTCTGGTCGAATAGTGCCACAACACAAGATATTATTAACCTGGGTACCGGGACCTATACCGTCACCGTCACAGATGCCAGTGGATGTACGTCTACTACAAATGCTACGATAGGATTACTGCCAATGACTGCCTATCTCGAACAATTTAACATAGCCAACAAGGGATATCTGCTAAACTTTATTAATGATTTTTCGGCAGTAAACTGGACAATGAGTAGTTGGGCTCCGGAGCCGCCAGCTCCATTTGGTCGTGATGCAGCTGATTTTTTCAATACCAGCGGTGGGGTTTTGACTGGAGTTGATTTTGATCAGGACATTTGCTGGACAAGCCCGATCATTGATCTGAATACCGGGACACAATTTTCGGTTGATCTTTCATGGGTAGGATTTGATGTTCAGGTTGACGAATATATCAATGTCAAATACAGCATTGACGGAGGTGCTTATATCACGTTACCTAATGCTGTCGGTGGCGGAGCAGGTACTATTCAATATGCAGCCGGCCTGGATCAAAATGGCAGTATTACAATAACAAAAACCGGTCTTTCCGGGGGAACCATCCAGATTCAGATTTGTGCGCAATTCAATTCGAATAATGAATCCATGACTATTGACAATGTAAGTGTGCCCAATAGTCTGGGGGTCAATTGTCCGGGTCCTGATATGAGTCTTATGGCCACCAATGTAAATTGCAATGGTGGAAGTAATGGTACTATTAAAGTTACAGCCAACAATGGAACGTCGCCTTACAATGTGAGTTGGAGTGGTCCTTCAAGTGGTAATCCAGCGGGAACTGAAATTGCTTCTTCAGGAGGCATGTACACAATTACAGGTTTGGTAGCCGGTACGTATACTGTCACGGTTACGGATGCAGCAATGTTGACAGCTACAGCGATGGCTACTGTGACTCAACCGAGCGCTATTGTGTTGAGCACTACGCAGGTGAATGTTCTATGTAATGGGGCCGCAACAGGTACTATTGATCTGACCGTTACCGGGGGAACACCAGGTTATAGTTATATATGGTCTAGCGGGCAAACCACACAAGATTTAACCGGACGAACTGCAGGCACCTACACTGTCACAGTGACAGATGTAAATGGATGTACGAAAACCAGCTCTGCTACGATCACTGAGCCGGCGGCGATTGTCTTGAGTACAACGCAAGTGAATGTGCTTTGCAATGCGGCTGCCACAGGCTCTATCGACCTGACCGTAACAGGAGGGGTACCCGGGTATACTTATTTATGGACAGGTGGTGCCACAACTCAAGACCGAAGCGGTCTCATAGCAGGAACGTACACCGTGACGGTTACCGATGCGAATAGTTGTACAAAAACAAGCGCGGTAACGATTTCGGAACCATCAGCATTAGTATTAAGTACGACTCAGGTGAATGTGCTGTGTAATGGTGCCGCTACCGGATCTATTGATCTGACAGTGAGCGGTGGTACAGCAGCATACACTTATTTATGGACTGGTGGTGCCACAACTCAAGACCGAAGTGGTCTCGTAGCAGGAACGTACACCGTGACGGTTACTGATGCGAATAGTTGTACAAAAACAAGCGCGGTAACGATTTCGCAACCGTCCTCGATAGTATTAAGTACGACTCAGGTGAATGTGCTGTGTAATGGTGCTGCTACGGGCTCTATAGATCTTACTGTTACTGGTGGGACACCTGGTTATACCTACTTGTGGTCCAGTGGTCAAACTACACAAGACAGAACAGGGCTAATAGTCGGAACGTACACTGTCACAGTAACAGATGCAAATGGATGTACTAAAACCAGCTCTGCTACGATCACAGAGCCTGCAGCAATTGTATTGACTACAACACAGATAAATCAATCATGTGGTGGTGCTTCCAATGGATCAATCGATCTGACTGTGAATGGTGGTGTTGGACCATTTACTTATGACTGGTCAAATGATGGTCCGGAAAATCCAGACAATGATCCACAAGATCTGAGTGGTCTTGTAGCCGGGACATATACAGTGACAGTAACAGATGCAAACGGATGTACAAAAACAAGTTCAGCCACTTTAACACTGACAGCCCTAGCGTTTGGAGACCGTGTTTACAATGACATCAACCGTAATGGTCTGTTTGACGCGGGTGATGTAGGCCTGGGTAATGTAACGATCTCTGTATATAATGATGTCGATGCAAATGGAATATTGACCCCAGCTGATGGACCACCGGTTTTCGTAACCACAACATTGGCATCTCCTCCTGCCTCATTAGGTCTTTGGGCAGTTACAAATGCTTGTCCTGGTGATTATCTCGTGGCTGTCGACCCTGGCAATTTTGTATCAGGTGGTGCCCTTTATAATATGGGAGCCGCTTTTGTGAGTAGCCCTATAGGTGGCGCTCCTGACCCGGATACAGATATAGACAATGACGACAACGGTGATCCGGTTGCCGGTTTTGGAGTTGCTACCACAGCATTAACTCTGGCATTTGGAACTGAACCTATTAACGATGGAGATACCGACAATAACACAAACTATAGTGTTGATTTCGGTTTTAAAGTCCCCACCACAGTTACCATAAGTGATGTATCACTTGCTGAAGGTACAGGTGGTTCAACTACAGCCTTCAATTTCACAGTAACACGCAGTGATAATTTTGATGCATTCAATCTTACTGTCAACACTATCGATGGGACGGCGTCTGCAGGTGCACTCGATTTCACTAGCATCGTCAACGGTGTTGTAGCTTTCACTGCAGGAGGGTCACTGACACAAACTGTAACTGTACTTGTCAATCATGATAATATGGTTGAAGCCAATGAAACTTTTACCGTTGTGCTTTCAGCGGCGCCTGCCGGAGTGGTACTCAGTGATGCTTCAGGTTTAGGCACGATTACGAATGATGATGTTGCTACACTAACGCTGAGTGGAGGTATTGCACAAAATGAAGGAAATGCCGGAACTACATCATTTACATTCACCGCTACGTTGAACAACATAGTTCAGGGTGGATTTACAGTAGCATATACTACAAATAATGGAACAGCCACAACAGCAGATAATGATTATGTGGATAATGATGGCACGTTAAATTTCACAGGCACTGCAGGTGAAACAAAAACATTTACCGTATTAGTTAATGGCGATACGAAAGTAGAATTGAATGAAACATTTACAACAGCACTTGGCGCCATCACCAATACTTCTGCAGCACAAGCTTCTGCAATCACGGTGGCAGGCTCTCCCCAAACAGGGACGATCACGAATGATGATGCTGCAGTAGTAGCGATAGTTGCAAATGTAAGCCAGTTTGAAAGTGGTATCCCACATTCCTTTTCAATTTCATTGAGTAACCCCGTGGATGTGAATGTTACTGTTCTATTTAATACCAGTGATGGAACAGCAACAATTACTGATTTTGATTATGGTGCTATTGTCAATCAGGCAGTAACATTTCCTGCTGGCTCCATATCTGCTCAAATTGTGAATGTGCCTATTTTCGATGATAATAAAGTTGAAGGGAATGAAGTCTATAATGTTGCTATAAGTTCTTTAAATGCAAGTGGAAGAAATGTTAGTTTAGGAACCTCAACAGGAACCGGAACGATACTAAACCTTGACATGACGGATTTGACTTTTGCTGGCGGTACTTCTATCTCGGAAGGAAATTCCGGAACACAGGTTGTGAATTTAACATTAACTCTATCACAGACCATTCAAGGAGGGTTCACAGTTCATTATGTTACAAATGATGAAACAGCTACTCTGGCAAACAATGATTATGTTGACAATGATGGTTCAGTTTTTTTCGCCGGGAATGCAGGGGAAGTACATATTGTTACTGCAACAATTGTAGGAGATCTAAACATCGAATCAGATGAAACATTTAGATTGATTATTAGTAGCCTTTCCGGAATTGTGCCTGGTGGCTTTGTAATAGTGAATGGAGACAATCAAATTATGACTATTCTTAATGACGAATTGGATTGGGGTGATGCACCTACTTCTGCACAAAGTGGTTTTGCAAGTTCTTACCCAACACTAAATGCAGATGGGGGTGCAAATCATTTCCTGACTCCTGGTGGATTGCACATGGGAGCTACGGTTGATGCCGACCTGGATGGTCAGCCCAATGCAACAGCTACCGGCGATGGTGCGGATGAAGATGGCGTCACATTGCCAAACGCACTGGTGATCAATACAACTGCGAATATCGTTGTCAACGCCTCTGGCCCCGGTTTCCTAAATGCCTATATCGATTTTAACCGTGATGGAGACTGGTATAGCGTAGGTGAGGATATATTCTCATTTCAACCCCTGGTAACCGGTAATAATAATTTATCTTTTCCTGTACCGGCAGGTGCTTCTTTAGGTAATTCATTTGCCCGCTTCCGTATTTTTAATCAGGCAGAAATCGGTGTCGGTGGTAATGCGCCTAATGGTGAAGTGGAAGACTATCAGGTCAATATCGTCAACACACAATTCAATATTGATAACCCATCTGTGGTAGAAGGAAATGCAGGTACTGCAAATCTGGTATTCACGATCAGTCGTACAAATAATTCTACAGCCTGCTCAGTAAATTTTGCAATCACTGGTGGCACAGCCACAACTGCAGATAATGATTATCAGGTATTAGCAGGAGGTACTGCCAGCTTTGCGCAGGGTGGTGCTTTGTCTCAAACGGTCACAGTGGTAGTCAATGGTGATCTGAAAGTAGAGTTAGATGAAACTGTGATCATGACGCTTTCAAATCCAGTCAATGGTGCGATCCAAAACGGAACCGGGACAGGAACGATTACAAACGATGATAGTGGTGTCATCACCATTACAAGCCCTTCAATCTCTGAAGGTGATGCAGGAACACAGAATCTTGTATTTGATATCACGATGTCAGCTATTTCTGATGCAAATGTGGTATTCAATTTTGCCACCATCGATGGTACAGCGACAATCGCTGACCTCGACTATGTGTCTAATGCAGGAACACATACGATGACCCCGGGTCAAACAATGAAGCAGGTAACTGTCGTCATCAATGGAGATTGTAAAATTGAAGCAAATGAAATATTTACAGTTGTCCTAAGTGCACTGAACGCTAATGGAAGAAATATAACTTTCTCCGGAGGTGGTGCTACACTCTCCGGAACCGGGACAATCATCAATGAGGACTTCCTTCCTGTGATCACCTTCTGTCCAGCTAATACAACGATCAGCTGTGAAGCTTCAACACTTCCTGCAAATACCGGTACTGCTACGGCTACTGATGATTGTCCGGGAGTTGTAGTGACTTCAACAGATGCTATCGTACAAGGTAATTGTGTCAATAATTATACGATCAACAGGACATGGAAAGCCACTGACAATACAAATGATATGGCCACATGCCTCCAGACCATCACTGTAAGAGATATCACTCCTCCTACCATTTCATGTCCGGGTAATGTCACTGTCACATGCGCCAGCCAGGTACCTTTCCCCAATGTAGAAGGTGCCTTTATGACTTCGGATAATTGCGGAGGTGGTGTATTTATAAGCTTTGTCTCCGATGCCATCATCAACCAGGTATGTACTAACCGATTCCAGGTGGCGCGTACCTATAGAGCGACAGATGCATGCGGCAACAGTGCAACATGTCAACAGACAATCACTGTATTTGATAATATAGCTCCTCAACTCAATTGTCCTGCACCGCAGACATTCCAGTGTGCAAGTGATGTCCCCGCACCGAATCCTGCCCTCGTCACATCAACTGACAATTGCGCAGGTGGATCAACAGCGACGTTTGTAAATGATGTGGTTACGAATCAAACTTGTGCAAATAAATTTACGCTCACACGAACATATCGCGCAACAGATGCTTGCGGCAATTCAGCGACTTGCACGCAGGTCTTTACAGTCAATGATAATACAGTACCACAACTTACGTGTCCTGCAGGTATTACCGTACAATGTGCAAGTCTTATTCCTGCACCAAATGTGGCACTAGTCACGGCAACTGATAATTGTTCCGGAATACCTACAGTGACTTTCGTGTCGGACGTCAATTCAAATGTGATCTGTGTGAATAAGTTTACAGTGACCAGGACGTATAGAGCTACAGATCTGTGCGGCAATTCAGCAACCTGCACGCAAACAATTATTGTCAATGATAATACGGTGCCTACACTGACATGTCCTGTAAACGTAACGGTACAGTGTGCTTCACTGGTTCCAGCAGTGAATACGGCAGGTGTAGTGACAGCGGACAATTGTGGTCCGGTACCGACAGTAACCTTTGTCAATGATGTGATTTCAAATCAAACGTGTACTAATCGATTTGTTGTAACAAGAACTTATCGCTCAACGGATGCGTGCGGCAATTCAGCCACGTGTGCTCAGGTCATCACCGTATTTGATAATACAGCACCGACATTGACATGTCCCGCTAATGTAACAGTTCAGTGCGCTACATTAGTACCTGCTGTCAATACTGCAGGTGTAATCACAGCGGACAATTGCAATGCTATTCCGACAGTTACATTTGTGGGCGATGTCATCTCAAATCAAACATGTATCAATCGCTTCATTGTCACCAGGACATATCGTTCGACAGATGAATGCGGTAATTCAGCCACATGCAATCAGATCATTACCGTTTTTGATAACACAGCACCTGTCATCACATTCACAGATCCACTCATAGCCAATCTTGCAAATGGCGGACGATTTGATGTACAGTGTCATGGACAGGATCCAAACTGGTCATTGCCGGTACTGGGCACAAACAGTGTCAGCACTACAGATAATTGTAATGGAACAGTAACTGTAACCTTCAGTCAGATTCTTCAGGCCCAGGGCAATTGTCCGGTCGATGGATACATCACATTGTACAAACTTACATGGACAGCAACAGATGCCTGCGGCAATAGCAGTACGAAGTTTGTGTTCATGGCGCTGGTAGATCACATCGCACCTACACTATTCAATATCCCGACGGATATCACAGTCAATTGTGATGAGATACCTGATCCACCAACCAATGTGTATGCTACGGATGAATGTATATCCGCCATGAATATTCAGTATGTGGCCACACCTGTGAGTGCAGGTTGTCAGAATGGGCAGGTGATCAACAGATCATGGATAGCGACAGACGATTGTGGAAATAAATCAACAGGTACACAACACATTCACCTTATCGATGTGAAGCCTCCTGTATTGCAGATTTTACAACCGGAACTGGCAGGCGTAGGCGATGGAGCGATACTGAAATACACATGCAGTGAAGGCGGCATTCCTCAATGGTATGATGATCTTAATGCAGAATCGGTGTACAGTCCACCATCATGCGGTAGTGCTGTGACCATTAAGTTTGATAAGAATACGATTCATGCAGTCAATTGTAAGCGTGCAGGCTATCGGGAGCAACAGACATACCATTGGTATGCAGTCGATGCCTGTGGCAATGAAACGAACCTGACGATCATAGCCCAATTAATAGATACAGAAGCACCGGTGATTTTAGGTGTTCCGGATACAGCATGTGTAGATGACCTTGCCTTTAAGTTCGTAGAAGCTACAGACGATTGTGGTGAAGCATTCCTCAGGTATTGGGATACTAAAATTCCAAATCCTTGCGGTAACGGAACAGCGTTCAGAAGAACGTATGAAGCATATGACAATTGCGGAAATTTCACACGTGATACCGCTATCCTGATTCCGAATGATCATGTAGGTCCGGTGATGAAATTTGTCAATCCTAAGTTGGCTAATCTTCCTCCGGGAGAAGTATTGCTGATCGATTGTGCAGGACAAGCCGGAGATTATACACCATATGGTGTTGATGATGTCAGTGTACAGGATGGATGTGCAGGAGTCACGGTCACCTTCCATGAAAAAGTGTTGGAATCACATGGTTGTACAAATGGTATTGTAGCAACACTTTCACTTGAATGGACGGCAACAGATATCTGTGGAAATATGAGCACACTTACCGTTCCTGCATTTGTAGTCGATCATACAAGTCCTGTGCTGGTTAATTTCAAACCGGAAATCACCATTGGATGTAATGATAGCTTACCAACAATTTCTGCTGTCGACAATTGTGGCGAAGTACATATTGACATAGCCCTAAGCATAGTGCATCGTGAATGTGATGCTGAATATGATGTCTTGCGGGTCATAACAGCAACAGATCCTTGTGGTAACACGATCACGGGTGTGCAGACCATACATGTGGGAGATGGAAGCGGCCCGGTCATCAGTGGTGTGGTACCAGAATTGTGTGATGACCTATCCATTCCGGAAGTGACGGCTTTCGATCCTTGTTCCGGAAAAAATGTTCCTGTGACGATGACAGAAAAACAACTGGAGTCACAATGTCGTGATGGAAAGGTAATTGAACGTACATGGACAGCTACTGATGCATGTGGTAATGTATCTACAGTTAAACAGATCATCATCGTAGGGGATAAGACGCCTCCTGAGATTGAGATACCGACCTGGTCGATCATTCTGAAATATCTGAATGCACCGGGTAAGAGTTTTGTTAATCTTTCTGAAACAAGCATTATAGACAAGCTCAATGATCTTGATGATGGAAGCGTATATGTAACTGATGAATGTGATCTGCAGGTGGTACCACAATTTACATTGGAGGTCACGTATTCAGAAAACTGTGCAGCTGAAGGCTATTTTGAACACAGGGTGTATACATGGACAGCTACTGATATTTGTGGCAATTCATCTTCAGTATCTTTTGATGTGTACATCATGGATGACATTCCACCGGTGTTGATCGGCGTGCCGAAGGATGCGACGATTATCTGTGCGCAGTTACCTGCGGTACCATTTGTGAGTTCTCCAGATCCTGCACAACCTGTTTTGATTGTGTATACACAGACGATACTACCTGGTAATGGTGCGGGCGTCTTCAATGTGACACGAACATGGACAGGAACAGATGCATGTGGAAATGTGACGGTTGTAAGTCAACATATCGTATGGATACCGGATACATTCCTTGAATGTGAGATCGTCATTCCGCAACTTGTAGAATGTAATTCACATGGTGTTGTGATTTCAAGTAATGTCACTGGTGGACTTGGTGGTTATACCTACAATTGGGAAATCATAGGACAAGGGTTTATACAATCTGGTCAGGGCACGAATCAGATCACGATCTATGTGGGCTGGACAGAACTGACGATCATTCTGAATATAACGGATGGATATGGTTGCACAACTTCATGTTCGACTGCATTCCAGTGTCTTGATACGGCGATCAATCCTTATGTAGGCGATCCTCAAATAATCGATCCAACGACGATCAATGATCCGGGACAAAGTCCTTCACTGGACAATGAATCTGCACCAGTGCTTTCAAAAGTGAGCTTGTGGCCAAATCCGGTGAATGGAAGTGTGAATCTAAGTTTCACATCACATGCGGACCAGGAAGTAAAATACAGACTGATTAATTTCCTCGGACAAGTGATGCTTAGTGATAAAATCGATGCACGTAAAGGACCGAATACACAGAAGGTAGATGTATCAGGTATATCGGAAGGAAGCTACCTGATGGAAATGAAGACGGAGAAAGAGATATATTCACGGATTATGATTGTGCTCCATAATCAATAATTAAATAAAGCGGATGTAGAAATTCCATTAGGATAAAGGACGAAATTATATCCTGAAGGTTTAATACATTCCGACAGCGTGTACATAAAATGGCCTCATTCTTAACCAGAGTGGGGCCATTTTATTGCCTGGAGAATTCCATTAAATAAGCCATAGATTCCATTCACCCATCTTCTATCCTCCTCTTGTAACCAGGCTGTAATTATTTGGTAAAATTGTTTTGGCAATCAAGCTGTCATGACCTTTCATCATAGTCTTGAAGATAATTTCACGCCACCATTTTGAATGTTTGTCTTTTAAAATATACCGAAATGAAACACATTCTTTATCTTATTATTTTATCATTTATTTCTTTTAAAGCAAATACACAAGCCGTCGCTTGGGAATTAAGTGCTGAACCCGGAAATCAAGCCACGAGCAATGCTACATTTCTGAGTACTAACTTTAGCAATAGTGTTTTGTCGCGTGGTGCTGGTGTGACAGCTACTGCCGGTGCGGGTTCAATGAATGCTTCAGCCTGGTTTTCCGGGACAACTCCTACTACCCTTGCCGACGCTATTGCCGGAAATGATTATTATGAATTCACGATCAATACCATCAACTGTATATTTTTTAATCCGACGTCCATTAAAATTGTATTACGTAGTTCGGCTACCGGGCCAAATACTGCTACTCTTCGTTGCAGCTCGGATAGCTTTACAGGTGATGTAGGTACAGTAACTGTCGGAACAACGTCAACTGAATTTACTTTCTCCGAAGTCATTTCCCCTAATTCTCAATCAGTCACCTATAGGTTATATGGTTATGGTGCAGCGGCCGGCGGGGGTACTCCTTCAGCAGGCGGAACTATGCGGATAGGCACCTCAGTTGTAGCTGCTGACAATGATATACAGATTTTTAGCTCCTCTACCTTAGTATCGGTTACCCAACAAATGAATTTAGTATTTGCGAGTGGAAATTCTGTACCCTCCACAGTGTTTACAGGTAATGTACCCGGTGAGGTTTTTAACTGGACACGAACACCAGAAAATATTGGATTAGGTGCCACGAGTGGAATGGGAAATATCACAGCCTTCACAGCATCCAATAATACCGGCTCTCCCATCACAAGCACATTTAATGTGAATGGGACAGTGGGAAATTGCACAGGCCCGGACATGATTTTTACCATTACTGTTAATCCGCCTGTCTGCAATATATTATCCATAAGTTTTTTAGGCAATCCGGGCCCATGTAATGACAATGGTACACCTAATGATCCAGGTGATGATTTTTTCACACAAAATATTCAGGCTGCTTTCATCAATCGTCCTGTAACAGGAAGCCTTCAGATCGTCCCAGGTGGTGATCAGATAGGTACGTATTCTATACCTGTGACTCAAATTATTGGTAATTCGCATATTTTCAACGCAGTACAATTGAAGGCCGATGGTACACCATCAATTATTCAAATAAATTTTACAGATGATCCCTCATGTATTGACACTGGTACCGGACCTACAATACAAGCTTGTTCCACACCTCCGCCACCCTGTGATATTCTATCCATAAATTTTTTAGGCAATCCGGGCGCATGTAATGACAATGGAACACCTGGTGATCCAAGTGATGATTTTTTCACGCAAAATATTCAGGCCGCTTTTATCAATCGTCCTGTAACTGGAAATCTTCAGATCGTCCCTGGTGGTGATCAGATAGGTACATATTCCATTCCTGTAATTCAGATCATTGGCAATTCACACATATTCAATGGTGTGCAACTGAAAGCTGACGGCACACCATCAGTTATTCAAATGAATTTTACAGCTGATCCTTCTTGTATTGACACCGGTACAGGACCAACAATACAACCTTGTTCTCAAAGTCAGCCATGTGAAATCATTGGGATGGTTTTTAACAATATCGGATCGTGCAACAACAATGGCACTCCGAGTAATGCAAGCGATGACTTTTTCACAGTCGATGTGCAAGTCTTATATTCTAATCCACCAGCTACAGGCAACCTTGTGCTTAGCGGTGCAGGTATGTCTATGTCTTTGTCTGTTGCCGCAAATTCAATCCCGGCAACTTCATACACCTTTGTAGCTGCTCACCTTGTAGCGAATGGAAATGCAAATCTGATCACGGCGACATTTAGTGCCAATCCTACTTGCAATACCAGCACGACTACGCCGGCAGTCAATTCTTGTTCATCTGCTCCCGCTGTCTGCGACATCACCAGCGTCACGCTCCAAAACGTAGGATCTTGTAACGACAATGGAACCAGTGATCCAACTGATGATTTTTTTCCGGCGGATGTGGTCATTAATTACGTCAATCGGCCGACTACTGGTCTGCTGCAAATCGAACCGGGCGGCGATGCCATTACCATTCATAATATAGCAGTAGCCAGTTTGCCACTCAGTGGATCCCATACTTTTACAAACGTGCATTATAAGGCCGATGGAACACCGACAGTCGTTGAAGTGGAATTCACCATTCCTGCGAACCAATGTGTTCAAACTATAACAGGGCCAACGGTTCAACCATGTTCTTCTTCTCCTCCGGTAGTGACATGTCCCGCCCCGGTGACTGTGTCATGTTTTGGCAATGTACCTGCTCCTAATCCTGCAAGCGTATCCGAAACCCATGATTGTCCAGGAAATGTAACGATTACTCATGTAAGTGATGTCAATAGCAACGTGATCTGCATCAATCGCCTCACCATCACACGCACATATATGGTCACCGATCAATGTGGACATACATCGACATGCACTCAAATCATTACAGTCAATGATCAAACACCACCTACCGTAACATGCCCTCCAAACTTACAGATATCCTGTGCAAGTGCTGTACCACCTGTCGATGTGAGTTCACTTGGTGTAACAGATAATTGTGCAGGAGGAATCGGTATATCCCGGTCCTTTCTGGGGGAAGTAATCACCAACCAAACATGTCCTAATCGATTTATACTTACACGAACCTATAGAGGAGGCGATGCCTGTGGTAACACAGCAACGTGTCAACAAGTCATCACCGTATTCGATAACACAGGACCTTCCATGACGTGTCCGAATGGGATCACAGTCCAATGTGCAAGTGATGTGCCGGCACCAAATGTACAATTGGTCACATCAACAGACAATTGCAATGGCATCTCCACGATCACATTTGTCAATGATGTGATTTCAAATCAAACATGCGCCAATAAATTTACTGTAACTCGAACCTACAGGGCGACTGATTTATGCGGTAATTCATCTACGTGTACACAGACGATCATAGTCAATGACAATACTGCCCCATCACTCACATGTCCTGCAGGTCTTACTGTACAATGTGCAAGCCAGGTACCTGTTCCGAATGTGGCACTTGTAACCGCTACAGATAATTGTTCCGGTGTATCGACCATCACATTTGTCAATGATGTGATATCCAATCAAACCTGTACCAACAAATTTACAATCACACGTATTTACCGGGCTACAGACCAGTGTGGTAATTCAGCGACATGCACACAGACGATCATTGTCAATGATAACACTGTGCCTACATTGACTTGCCCTGGCAATGTGACTGTACAATGTGCATCCCAGATACCTGTAGTTAATACTGCAGGAGTAGTGACAGCTGATAATTGTGGGCCTGTTCCAACAGTAACTTTCGTGAGTGACGTGATCTCCAATCAAACATGTACCAACAGATTTATTGTAACGAGAACATATCGATCAACAGATGCGTGTGGTAATTCGGCCACGTGCACTCAGATCATCACCGTGTTTGACAACATTGCTCCTGTCATCACATTTACAGATCCACTGATAGCCAATGTGCCAAATGGTGGACGATTTGATGTGCAGTGTTTTGGTCAGGACCCGAATTGGGACCTCCCGACACTAAATGAAAGCAGTGTAAGTGTCAATGATAATTGTTCGGGAACGGTAACAATTGGATTCAGTCAGCTACTGCAAGATGAAGGGAATTGTCCTGTTGATGGGTATATCACTTTGTATAAATTAACATGGACTGCGACTGATGCATGTGGTAACAGCAGTACGAAATATGTATTTATGGCACTTGTCGATCACATCGCGCCCGTATTAGTGAACATACCTGCGAATATCACCGTCAACTGTGATGAAATCCCTGATATACCTACGAATGTCCATGCAATAGATGAGTGTATTTCTGCATCCGATATTCAGTACCTAGAAACACATCCTGCACCCGGTTGTCAGAATGGCCAGGTCCTCACGAGAACATGGATCGCGACGGATTTATGTGGAAATAAGGCTACAAAAACGCAGTATATCACGCTGGTAGATGTTACTCCACCTGTTCTGCAAATGTTACAACCTGAACTTGCAGGGGTTACCGATGAAACCATTCTTAAATACACATGCAATGAGGGTGGTATTCCGGAGTTTTATGATGATCTGAATGCTGAATCCGTGTATAGTCCACCATCATGTGGAAGTGATGCTATCATCAAATTTGATAAGAGTACCATCCATTCCGTCAATTGTAAAAGAGCGGGATACCTGGAGCAACAAACATTCCAGTGGTATGCTATTGACAATTGTGGTAATGAAACCAGCCTCACGATTATTGCTCAGCTAGTTGATCATGAAGCACCGGTGATATCCGGAGTTCCGGATACAACTTGTATTGATGATTTAGCATTGAAGTTTATAGAAGCAACGGACAATTGTGGAGAAGCCTTTCTGCGCTATTGGGATATAAAGATTCCAAATCCATGTGGATCAGGATTTGCGATCAGGAGAACATACGAAGCGAATGATCACTGTGGGAATGTATCAAGAGATACGTCCATACTGATACCAAATGATCATGCAGGTCCTGTCTTGCAATTCGTCAATCCTAAATTGCAGGATCTTCCGCCCGGAGAAGTATTGTTGATTGAGTGTGCGGGTCAGACAGGAGATTATACGCCGTATGGAGTGAAGGATGTCAGTGTACAGGAAGGATGCTCTGAACAAGTCCATGTTACTTTCAGTGAAAAGGTGCTTGAATCAAATGGATGTACAAACGGCATCGTTGCTACTTTATCACTCGAGTGGACAGCAACAGATATCTGTGGAAATATAAGTAAGCTGGCCCTTTCGGCTTTTGTCATCGATCACACACCTCCTGTCTTATTAAATTTCAAACCGGAGATCACCATCAGTTGTAAGGATAGCTTACCGACGATATCAGCAACGGACAATTGTGGTGAAGTGAATATTGATATAGCTTTGAGTATAGTGCATCGCGATTGTGATAATGAATATGATGTGTTGCGTGTCATCACGGCCACTGACCCTTGTGGAAATACAATCACAGGTCAGCAAACTATACATGTCGGAGATGGCAGCGGACCAATAATCAGTGGTGTAGTGCCATCACTTTGTGATGACCTGTCAATCCCGGATGTGACTGCATTCGATCCATGTGCGGGAAAAAATGTTCCGGTGAATATGACAGAAAAGCAACTGGAATCATCATGTCGTGATGGCCATGTCATAGAACGTACATGGATAGCAACTGATGCATGCGGTAATGTATCAACAGCCAGACAGATCATCATCACAGGAGATAAGACTCCTCCGGTGATCCAAATTCCAACGTATTCGATCATCCTGAAATATCTTGATGCACCCGGTAAGAGTTTTGTAAATCTTTCGGAAACTGAAATCATGGAGCAACTGAATGACCTTGATGATGGCAGTGTGTATGTGGAGGATGAATGCGATCTGCAGGTCATTCCTCTATTCAATCTTGATGTTACCCATTCAGAAAATTGTGCAGGTGATGGATATTTTGAACACAGAGTATATGCCTGGACGGCAACAGATATATGCGGAAATGTTTCTTCCATATCTTTTGATGTCTACATCATAGATGACATACCTCCGGTGTTATCTGGTGTGCCAAAAGATGCAACCATCATCTGTACCCAATTACCAGAAGTGCCTTATGTTAGTTCTGTAGATCCGGCACAGCCTGTTTCGATTGTATATGGTCAGGATATACAGCCGGGTGACGGTACAGGAGAATTTAATGTAATTCGCACATGGACAGGAACCGATGCCTGTGGAAACGTCACGGTTTCTTCACAACATATTACATGGATTCCAGATACATACATTTCGTGCGATATTATCGTACCGCCATTAGTAGAATGTAATTCGCATGGCGTAGTAATATCTAGTGTTCTCACCGGTGGTTTGGGTAATGTGACTTATGAATGGGAAGTTGTCGGAGCAGGGTTTATTCAGACAGGACAGGGCACAGATGAGATCACGATTTATGTGGGCTGGACTGAAATAGTAATAAACCTGAAAGTGAAAGACGCTTATGGATGTTCAACAGAATGTTCAACAGTTCTGGATTGCATAGATTCCGCTATTAATCCATTGGTGGCTTCTCCACAAACCACTACTCCGGAGACCATCGAAGATCTGAATGTTGCCATTTCATCTGATCAGGTGACATCGGGGATGCTTTCGGCTGTAACATTATGGCCAAATCCGACGAATGGAAGTATTAATCTGAGCTTTGATTCTCGTGCAAGCCAGGAGATCCAAATGAGACTGATCAATTTCCTCGGACAGGAAATGCTTCGTGAAAAAATCGATGCAAGGAAAGGCTCCAATATACAGACCATTGATGTTTCACATATTCCGGAAGGAAGCTATCTGATGGAAGTGAAGACGGATAGTGAGATGTACACGAAAGTGGTGGTGATCATCCGGAAATAATAGTAAACAAAAAAAGTAGAGACGCGATTACTCGCGTCTCTACTTAATATTGTTATTTCATGGCATCCAGTTTTTCAAGCATCTTTATGGCATTTGTATTTAACGGGTCAAGTTCGAGTGATTTCTTGTATTGCTTAATTGCTGCTTCTATCTGACCTGCATTCATATTGACTTCGGCGAGACTGTCCCATGCATTCCCGGAATTTGGAAAGGCCTGGGTATTCAATTGAAAAGTTTTTATCGCATCTGTCATTTTCTTTTCCCTCAAAAATTCATAACCTTTGTCATTCATCGTATTCTCTGAGAAAATCTTCCATCCGGGAAATGATTTTTGAGTTTTGTTAAAAATGTCTAATGCTTCATCAAAATTTCCGGCATCAATAATTTTCATAAAGCTGCTTTCAACCATGGGTGCGGGCTTTCCAAGTTTTGTATACGCATGCGATAATAGATTATACATTGCACCCGAATTGGGATACCATTTTATGCCCTTATCCAGAAGCAAAGTAGATGACTGATATGAACCTTCTTCCTGCCATTTTCTCGATACGTCCACGATTTCTCCTTCAAAAGGTATTGGCGTGTCTTTTGTAAAATTTCCCTGATTACTTAAATAAGGATTCTGGTAAACTGTTTTACCGTCTTCAGGATTCCATTTGTCGTATTCCATATAGTGGGCAGTGGCTTTAGAGACTTCGACACCTTTTATCCGTGCTACCATGTGAAGAGCTCCATCAATGCCTGCTGATACTCCGGCAGTCGTCACTATATTGCCATTGTCTACAAAACGTGTTAGTGACAATACCGTCGCGCTTGGTACCTTATTTTGAAGTGATACCAGCGCGCTGTGATGTGTGGTAACACTGAGATCGTCGAGCATATCCGCATTCGCCAGAATAAACGCTCCTGTACACACTGTCATGATCAAAGTGCCAGCTGACGATTTTGTCTGTGCCCATTTGAGCACTTTAGGATCTTTTGATGATGGCCCTGAATCTCCACCCGGGAATACAATGATATCAGGAGCAGGTGCATTGTCGATCGAGTATTGAGGTTTCACGGTCACGAGACCTTGCGAGAGAATATCTTTTCCATCAACGGAAACGGTGTATACTTTGAATCCTGAGGTTGATGCAAAGACTTCTGTTGGCCCGGCAAAGTCCAATAGCTCGACATTCTGGTATATGAATATGGCTACATTATATGTTGATTTTCCCTGGGCAGAAATTGAAATGGAAGAAATAAGAACAAATGTGACGAATAGGATTGTCCTCTGGAAATTTGGTTTGATATGTTTCATAATAGATTGATTTTAGAGATTCACCATCTAAACGCCTAAAGTAGTATAAGCAGTGCAGGCATCGATTGTCAATTCCTGCTAAATTGTGATTGGTGAATACTCAGGGGATTCTATGATAAACACATGTCAAAAGCTGCTATTTTCTATCTTATGACAATTTGATCTCCCGGAATATGATATTTTTAAAGTGGCAGTCGTTATTATTGCTGTAAATGAGAGAGGATTTTTATGCACATCTGAAGGAAGGTTCCCGTCCAATCATGGATGGAAAAAACCGCATTTATTATTGTGAGCTCAACCAATATTATTCTGATAATGTGTTTAGAAATTTCAGTATAAAATTTACCATGGAGGGTGTTGTCCAATACCGGACCGAAAAAGAGAAATATGCCCTTACTCCAAATTATTTTTTATTGAGTAGTAAACAACCGTGCGAATGCATTGTAGATTCAAAACCCCTCATGCGTAATATCAGTATTGATATTGATCCGGTTACATTTGGAGAAGTATTTACATGGATGTCATCAGGCAAGGATATTGACCTTGAAAATTTCCGGGCTGAACATTTTTCTTCACCGGATTTTTTTGAGAATGTGTACCCTATCCGATATTCAGAGTTGGGGAATCATTTATTATCCCTGGGGCAGTCTATTGTTGCAGGAGAAAGTCTTAATTATAATATTACTGAAGAAACGTTTTATGAACTGGCAGAAAAAATCGTAAGGCAAGAATTTAATCATTTGAACTTTCTTCATCAGTTACAGGCAGTAAAAAGATCTACAAGGGAAGAAACCCTGAGGCGTCTACTGATCGGCAAGCATTATATTGATGAGCATTATTTACAAAATCCGGAAATACCCGACATCGCAAGACAGGCGAGCCTGTCCCAGTTTTATTTTTTCAGAAATTTTAAAATGGCTTTTGGTATTACTCCATATCAGTACATGATGCATAAGCGACTGGAACATGCTAAAAACTTAATTAAGAACAATGTCCCAGTTTCAAAAATCGCTTCAGATTGCCATTATCCTGATGTTTTTACATTTAGTAAAGCATTTAAGAAAAAATATGGTTATGCGCCATCGATGTTGATGAAGACCTCAAATGCGTAGTGGCAAGCTGCGTTTGCCGGATCAAATAATCTTCATTGGAACAGATATTTTTTACGCGAATGGTTTTCCAATAAAAATATGCCTCGTTCGGCATTGACGGTGCTTGCGCTACATATTTACAATTTTCTGATTTGTGCATGAAATTTTCAGTGTAAGCGTTACACGAAACGGAGTTTTGCCGAATACATCAAAAGACAACCATAAAGGATTACCCCCACAAATATTTTAATAACTTACTTTCACAAAATGGCATCTATGATATCCTCTTATATTCTTGCTCTTGATCAGGGAACGACAAGTAGCCGAAGTATTCTGTTTGATAAGAAAGGAAATATTGTCGCTGTATCGCAGCGGGAATTCAGACAAATCTACCCTCAGCCCGGATGGGTGGAACATGATGCGGAGGAAATATGGACAACACAGGTCGGAACGATAGCAGAAGTAATCGCCAAAGCCGGCATTTCAATGAAACAGATTGCAGGCATAGGTATCACAAATCAACGGGAGACAACAGTTGTATGGGATCGTAAAACGGGAAAACCAATTTACAATGCCATCGTTTGGCAAGACCGAAGAACTGCCCGGTATTGTGATGAATTGAATGCAGGCGGAAAGGCTGAATTAATTCGGAGCAAAACAGGTTTGATCATCGACGCCTATTTTTCCGCAACTAAAGTCAAATGGATACTTGACAATGTTCTCGGTGCAAAAGACAAGGCCGAAAAAGGAGAGCTTGCATTTGGCACGATTGATTCATGGTTGGTATGGAATCTGACAGGAGGTGCAATCCATATCACGGATGTGTCAAATGCCTCACGTACGATGATATTTGATATCCACACTTGTCAGTGGAGCATGGAATTACTGGACTTGTTTGAGATACCTCAAAGCATGTTGCCTGAAGTCAGGTCAAGTAGCGAAGTGTATGGCATGACAGGAAGCATTATACCTGAATCAAATATTCCTATTTCAGGAATCGCCGGTGATCAACAGGCAGCATTGTTTGGTCAGATGTGTATAAATCCGGGCATGGTCAAAAATACATATGGTACCGGTTGTTTCATGCTGATGAATACAGGTGAAAAAGCGATTCACTCAAAAAATAATTTGCTGACGACCATTGCATGGCGTATTGGAAATAAAACAGTTTATGCACTTGAAGGAAGTGTATTTATCGCAGGAGCGGCTGTGCAGTGGTTGAGAGATGGGTTGAAAATCATCCGTTCATCAGGTGAAGTAGAAGTGCTTATTGATAGAGTTGAGGATAATGGTGGAGTGTACGTTGTTCCGGCTTTTGCAGGCCTTGGAGCGCCGCACTGGAATCAGCACGCAAGGGGCAGCGTATTTGGATTGACGAGAGGAAGTAATGATGCCCACATCGCCAGGGCTGTAATTGAAAGTATTGCTTATCAAACGTATGATGTATTAAAATCAATGGAAGCGGATGCACAAATCAAAATCGCTGAATTGAGAGTGGATGGCGGGGCTACGGTCAATAATCGTTTGATGCAATTTCAAAGCGATATACTCAATACAAAAGTGGCAAGACCGGTGGTCACTGAAACTACAGCTTTAGGGGCGGCGTATCTGGCTGGACTCGGTGTCGGATACTGGGAAAATATGGAGAGTATTCAGGAGCAATGGCAAGTTGACAAAACATTTACACCACAGATGGAGGATAGCGCACGACAGGGTTTATTGTCAGGTTGGCAAAGAGCTGTCAAAGCATCTATTGCCTGGGCTGATATGCCATCAGATCATTTAGTAGTTCGTAAGTAGCAAATAGAAATAAAAACAGCAATGCAAAGAGAACGCATGAAGGAACAGCTAAAGGCTACACCCGAATGGGATATTTGTATTATTGGTGGAGGAGCTACAGGCCTGGGGATCGCAGTGGATGCTGCATCACGTGGATATAGTACGGTGTTATTTGAAAGATATGATTTCGCCAAAGGGACATCATCACGCAGTACGAAATTAGTGCATGGTGGTGTACGATACCTGCAGCAGGGAAATATTAAGCTTGTACTTGATGCACTTTACGAACGCGGAATATTCATGCGCAATGCACCTCATCTCGTGAGGAATCTATCTTTTGTCATTCCGAATTATGAGTGGTGGGAATATCCTTTTTATGGAATCGGATTGAAAGCCTATGACTGGATGGCCGGGAGTCTCGGTCTGGGCCCATCGACATTTTTGTCTGTCGAAGAAACAATGAAAGCTGCGCCTACTCTTGATCCCGAAGGTCTGAGAGGTGGTGTGATGTATCACGATGGACAGTTTGATGATACACGTATGGCGATTCATCTCGCGATGACTGCAGCTGATCATGGTGCGACAGTTTTAAATTATTTTAATGTTGAAGAATTTTTAAAATCAGACAATGCGGTTTGCGGAGTTCGCGTCACAGATACGATTGATGCGGAGACGTTTGAAATCAAAGCTAAAGCCGTCATCAATGCCACCGGTGTTTTTACAGATTCAATATTGCGCATGGATGATGCCAAAGCAGAATCTATTGTGACGCCAAGCCAGGGAATTCATTTGGTTTTTGATGCATCGTTTTTGCCTTCTGACACTGCGATCATGATTCCGCGGACAGAAGATGGTAGAGTTTTATTTGCTGTTCCCTGGCATAACCGGATCATCGTGGGTACGACAGATACGCCGATGCCTGAAGCATCTGTTGAACCAATTGCACTGGCAGAAGAAATTGATTTTGTGATGGAACACATGCGGGATTACCTGACAAAGGAGCCAACCTATGAGGATATCAAAACTGTCTTCTGTGGGTTGCGGCCTTTGGTCAAACACAATCATAAATCCACTGCTGCCTTGTCGAGAGAACATCTGATCACAATTTCGGAATCCGGCCTCATCTCTATCACCGGCGGAAAATGGACTACATACCGGAAAATGGCGGAGGATGCAGTTGACGTTGCCATTCAGAAAGCAAATCTGCCCTCTGTTAAATCCAAAACGAATGAGTTGCATATTCATGGCTATCTGACGGGTGTTGATTTCAATAGCCCGCTATATTATTATGGTACAGATAAAGAATACATTGATCAATTGATAGTAGAAATTATTGACTTGTCCGAAAAAATTTGTCCCGAGCTACCTTACATCAAAGCTGAAATCATCTGGGCTATCCATCATGAGATGTGCATGACGATTGAAGATTTGCTTGCGCGAAGGACCCGGATGTTGTTTCTTGATGCAAAAGCATCTATTGAGTCCGCACCATTGGTAGCAGGCATTATGGCTAAGGAAATGGGTAAGAATAATGAATGGATTCAACAACAGGTAGAGGAATATATAATGATGGCAAAGAATTATCTTCCCGTATCAAAACAAACGTAAAATCTGATCAGTCATGATGGAACATTTTATTGGAGAATTTTTAGGCACGATGGTACTTATCATCATGGGTTGTGGTGTTGTTGCAAATGTGTTGCTTCATCAATCCAAAGGGCAGCATGGCGGATGGATAGTCATCACATTCGGATGGGCGATGGGTGTATTTCTGGGCATCATCACTGCGCAACATTTTGGTGGGAGCGGACATCTCAATCCGGCGGTGACTATAGCATTGGCCTTTTTTAAAGATTTTGATCAGACATTGATTTTGCCATATGTGCTGGCGCAAATGGCAGGAGCTATTGTGGGGAGTAGTGTCGTGTGGCTGGCGTACAGACAACATTTTGATATGACTGAAGACAAAGATTTGATTCGTGCTGTTTTTTGCAATTCACCGGCTATCCGAAATACGCCACACAATCTGATCACGGAGATCATTGCCACATTTGTACTTGTATTTACGGCATTGTCTATGTCAGCACCGACAGATGCATTAGGCACGTTAAATGCATTGCCTGTTGCATTGCTTGTGTTAGGTATCGGGTTGTCACTAGGTGGACCTACAGGATATGCGATCAATCCGGCGCGGGATTTAGGGCCGAGGATATCGCATTTTTTATTACCTATCAAAACGAAAGGGGATAGTGACTGGTCGTATTCGTGGATACCGGTCATTGGTCCCGTTATCGGGGCTATATTGGCGGTTGTGATATTCAACATGATATAAAGGGAAGGTAAAAAAAAGAGGACGCGGATTTAGTAAGAAAAAGTAAGATCAATTAAGATTTGAATAACTATCACAACTAACTCTCCGTATTAAAAAATGCTTCCTTATGAAAGTGAATTGATCCTAAAAAATCATAATTTTTCCTAATAAATCCGCGTCCTCTTTTAATATGAGCTATGAGTAACAATTGATTTACTAAAATCTATGTGTATATGAAAAACATTCTAATTATTTTATGTCTTGCGATACCCGTGTTTTGTTTTTCACAAACTCCGGAAGAAAGATTGGTTGCTTTGAAGATTGTTCTTCCTACAGCTCCACATCCTGCCGCTAATTATGTCAATGCAGTTCGCACAGGTAATCTTTTATTCCTTGCCGGTAAAGGCCCTACACATCCTGATGGTACAAATATCACCGGAAAGCTGGGTAGTGATCTTACGATTGAGCAGGGATATGAAGCAGCGCGCCTGACCGGAATAAATCAACTGTCTGTATTGAAAAGTGAACTTGGCGATCTGAGTAAAGTAAAGCGTATTGTAAAAGTTTTAGGCATGATTAATTCAGCTCCTGACTTTACAGATCAGTCGAAAGTGATGAATGGTTTTTCGGATCTGATGGTGGAAGTGTTTGGAGGAAAAGGTAAACATGCGCGGTCATCAGTGGGGATGTGTTCGCTGCCTTTTGGAATTGCCGTTGAAGTGGAGATGGTGGTGGAAGTTGAGGATTAAGTAAGCAGTATTCAGTGGCAGTGGCAGTGGCAGTGGCAGTGGCAGTGGCAGTGGCAGTGGCAGTGGCAGTGAATTATTTTGGGTATTAAAATTAGTTAAACCGGGGTCAATATCTTAAGCTTTTTATTTCCGTAAGGGTTGAGGTCACACACTAGTCAGAACTTTGTCAAAGTGCACGGGTGAAAATGGCAATTGGTATTTTTTTGCTAACTTAGAAGGTAGTGGACAAATTTATTTGATATGGAAACAAACTTACACTTTCGACTTAAGCAAATTGTTTTTTTGATATGCTTATTGTTTTGGTTGACTTATTCTTTTGGTCAGAAGACAATACGTTTAGATAGTTGTGGGATAAATGATGCATGTGAGAAAGCGATCGTAATTTCTAATGTGGTCTCTGATCAAGCCTTTGTTTGTATTGAGGGATGTAATCTGAATGCAGGATCTTCTCCATTCAATAATGATTGTGGAATAGGAGATTTTCCCACAGTTTGGTTTGAAGTTCTGCCAGATGGAAATGCGACATTGATGAATATAAATGTCAAAAGCGATGAGTTTGATGCTCCGACGATTACTTTATTTCATTTAATTACTGATTGTTCTCATCTTCAACAGGTAGGACTGACACAAAGTAGTATTTCTTGTATTGTTGGATCAAATGGAGAGGCGGAAGCTATTGGTTCAAATGTTGGTGGTAATGAAATATATTATATCGCCATCAGCTCGCTTAATTCGTCCGGAGGTCATTTTAATATTTGTGTCAATACAATAAGTCAAGCCTCAGCATGTGTTACAAGTGCTCAAATACAAATTACGGCAAGATCTGGAGGCGGTTCATTAGCGGGACCTTTTCTCCCCGGCGAAACTGTTTCCGTATGTATGAATGTCAATTCCTACACGGCTGCCGGAAATGGTTGTCAATGGTTCCAGGGGTTGATCCCAATTTTTGGAAATGGGTGGGATCCTTCTTCTTTTGATGCAAATGGACAGCCCTTGAATGGAACAATTAACGGTGAGCCTTTTGGTCTCCCCGGTAATGGACTTTATAGTGCAGCCACCTGGGATTGGTTTACAAATGTGGGTTACCACCATGATAATACCTTCTTCCAGGTCGGAGATTTAGATGGAAATGGCACTGTTGAAATGTGTAATCTACTTTATGACGTCGATTGTCCTAATCTGGGTGGTATTACCGGCGGGTGTTGCGGACCATGCTGGGCCAATGCCGGAGATCCTTTGCCACCTGGTTGGTTTGCATATGGAATAAATGGTACCTGTCCGACTTTGGGTCCTCCTCCTACTGTAGATTGGGGAGATGGAAATAGCTGCGGAGGCGGCATGGGTCCGTGGCATTTTTGTTTTGATTTGACAGTTAGAGACTTTCCGGAATGTCTAAGTGATCCAACAACAAGTGATCTAACGCTTGGATTTTTCACAACGGCTGATGGGGAGACAGGTTCCTGGACGGGAGGTCCTTCAGTATGTGCCCTTGATCAACCTCGTAAGCTAACCTTGCCTATGATGTGCAGGAAAGTTATTGATCTTGGCACTGAAGAATTACCTGATGCCTGCGCAGGAAGTGAATTCCATTATGAAATTAATGAGCCTGGTGTTGCGCATTGGACATGGACAGTAGAACCATCATGGGCAGTCATTGATACTGTGATGGAAGGCGACAATGGATATGTGATCAATAGCCTTTTACATAGTCAACAGGAAGCTCCTGAAACTGTAACATATATTTTCACCGGGCAGGATACAAGTACTCAAAACACTGTGATCAAGAAAGTGGAATTCACAATGTGGTCTCAGATTGAGTTATCATTCTTTACTCCCCCAAACATCCATGTAGACTCAATAGTTGTTTGTTCTAATGATACTAATTCTGTATTCATTATCCTGGAAGCGAGAGGGGGAACTGGAAATTATGATTACACATGGTGGCCGTATGGAAATAATACCCCTACCATTGAGATATCTCCACCATTTCAATCCACAATACATATAGTGACGGTAACTGATGATTTTTGCACTGAATCAAAAAGTATAAATTTCATCGTTGATCAGAATTGTGTCATCAATCATATTGATATTGATAATGATGAATCAAATGATGATCCTAAAAAAGAAGATCCTCCTCCTGGTGGAAATATTATGAATAATCACATTGACACAAGATCAGCTTCTGCTATTGATGCAGAAAGCATTAGAATTTATCCTATTCCCTCAAAAGACAGAATTACTGTTGAATGGCCAAAGTCATTACTCAATCCAACTCAATTATTTATTTACGATACAAAAGGAATAGTATTAAGAACATTAATGATCGATCCACATGCTGTCAATCGGATGGAGCTTGATATCAGTGATCTCGCATCGGGAGTATACATTGTTACTCTTCATTCTGACCAGAAAGTAAAGTCTGGAAGGATGATTAAAATGTAGCAAGGCCTGATTAATAATTTTTACATTCATAAAGTTTAAATTTCTTCAGTGGCAGACTCATGTTTTGATAGCAGGAATCAGCAGGAGCATTCATTTCACGTTCACTGATAAAATATTTCTGCCGATGCTTATCGTCAAGACTGATCCGGCAATACCGCATAAAATACGCATGGTATGCCCAGTGATCATTTAACACTGAAGGAATAGATACGGCAGTATTTTCAGGAATCGTTTTCTTAATTACTGATAAGTCGGCGATTAAATCACCTTCTCGTTTTGGTTTTGAAGAATTAAGAGGGATAAGAATTATTAAAATCAATATGAAGGTTATCAGCACTTTATTGATCACCTTTCGATTAATATTTGACATCTTCATTATGAAATGCTCTATAGAAGGCAATGCGATCAATGCTAATGCGATAGCAAAGTAGGGAATAGATGTAGTCAGATAGAATACTCTTTGCTCAAGTGTGACCATCAAAGGGAGCGATGCACTCAGGCCAATCAATATGAAAAAATAAATGGGTTTTCTGTCCATTACATTTTCACTGTTATTATTTCGCGTCAAGAACCTGACGATGAATATCAGGCCCACAGGAATCAATAAATAAAGCACCAACTTGTAAAGCAGGAAAAAGTGAGATGTAGTGGTATCCCCTAGGTGATGAAAAGTGCCCGTGAGTCGATGTTCGAAATAAAGCTTTAGACTAAGGTGTGAAGCTGGATTGATGTATAACAAAGTAATAGCCAGAACAGGTATCAGAAGTACAGCGGCAAATTGAATGAGCCATTTTTTAAAATCTGTATGTCGATATATGATCCAGTATATAAAGGGAGCAGCGATAGGAAATAGACCCTGAAAACCTTTTGTAAATCCTGCCAGAAAAGTGAATAACCCTCCCAGTAATAACAACAATAAAGAATTGTTCTTTGAGCCTTTTATGACAAAGTAAATGGCCAACAAATCAAATGCACTCATCGTCACTTCCATGAGATTGTTTTGAAATGTCCATGCTGTCAACGGAGTAATGATCCAAATCAAAACAGGTAACCAAAAAAGATCATGATACTTATCAGCGATTAGTGCCCATGTCTTTTTTATTAAATACATATTCAACAATGCAAACCCAAAGCAATAGAAGCGTTCTACATAAATGGAATCTCCAAATAGTCTAAAACATATGGCCTGAAGAAAAATCGCTAATGGAGGTTGGTCATGAAACCCCTGGGGGAAAGCAGGTGAGTATTGCATGGCCCAAAATGTACCGATGTGATGAGCATAGTTATTGGCTACGGCCGCGTAAAAAATTCCATCAAAAAACATCCCGTCTGAGAAAATGCTAAACCCGAAGATCGCCAGGAAGAGGAGCAGCGTGATCAGGCAAAAGGTATAGTTGAGATCAGTTTTTTTCACAACCGTTTGAAGATACGGTGGCTGTAGGAGAAAACTCCAGCAGCGTCTACCCGCCAATCGCCTTTGTTGGAGTTTTCTCCAACAAATACGAACGGACACGAGCAGGATTCCTTTTAATGGTATCATTTTTGATCCTTTGCCCCGAATGGACTGTTGAACCTGATATGAATGTATTGATCTACGGCCAGTTTTATAAGCCGAACCATAAGGAATGCCTGCTTGATGTCGTGAAAGCGATCCAGCAAGAGGGTCTGACGGCATATGCCGATGAGGACTATTGGGCCCAGGTAGAACCTGCCGTCAAAAAGGAAGGCAATGTGACGGTCTTCGAAGGTTTCGACACCGTCGATATTGATGCTGTTCTCGCCCTTGGCGGTGACGGCACTGTACTCCATGCGATAGCCCTGGTCAATCAATTGCCTATCCCGGTCATGGGGATCAATCTTGGCCGGCTTGGATTTTTGTCGAGTATTGAAGGCCGTCTGGGCGGTTTTGCTATTCATGAACTTGCGAAGGGAAGGTATCACTACGATGAGCGGACGATGATCTATCTCGACACCGATAGTGATATTTTCATGGAATCCAGGATGGCGCTCAATGATTTTACATTACACAAGCGTGACACTTCATCAATGATCACTATACACACCTACATCAATGGCGAATTGTTGAATTCGTATTGGGCCGATGGATTGATAGTAGCTACCCCTACCGGATCAACAGGTTATTCGTTGAGCTGTGGAGGGCCTATTATTTTCCCCAATTCAGGAAACCTGATCATTACGCCTGTTGCACCGCACAATCTCAGTGCACGACCGATAGTGATCTCGGACACGAGTGTGCTTTCATTTGAAGTGGAAGGACGTGCTGAAAGTTTTTTGTGTACACTGGATTCAAGATTTGAAACGGTCACAGGTGCAACAAAACTCGTCATCCGCAAGGCTGATATCAAAGCACGATTTATCCAACTCTACAATTATTCATTTCTGAAGACGCTACATGAGAAGCTCACCTTTGGTAAAGATTCGCGCAACGGATGAAGCCTGCACGGATAGCATTAGAATGGAATGGAACTACATTGCATGCTGATGTCAGTGAAGGATATTGCATCGCCATTCCTATAGATGATACAGTTGAACAACCCAATGCATATTTTGCCCCACTGTATGAAGCTTCACCCGTAAAAGTTGGTGACTGGATCGGTGATACACGTGAAGGCGGGAGTGTCAATTTTTACAGCATCAGAATCAATCCACACGGAAATGGAACGCATACGGAGTGTGTGGGCCATATTTCTTTAGAACGTTATTCTATTCATCAGGCTCTGGGACCAGGATATACAATAGCACAATTGATTTCGGTGCATCCCACTTCACAGGACAATGGTGATCGTATCATCCGTGATCTTGAATGGGAACCGAATATAGAAGCCATCATCATCCGTACGTTGCCCAATCATCCTGATAAAAAGATCCGGCATTACAGCGGAACAAACCCGCCATATCTGGATCATAATCTGTTAGGTAAAATGGCGACAGAAGGCATACAACATTTGTTGCTGGATCTGCCTTCAGTGGATCGTGAAGAGGATGGAGGACTGCTTTTGGCACATAAATCATTCTGGCAATATCCTGAGCAGCCCCGAAAAAAGGCCACCATTACGGAGATGATTTATGTTGACAATGTAGTACCGGATGGCCTATATTTACTACAGATACAAATCGCCGCGCTGGAACTGGATGCCAGCCCAAGCCGGCCTTATCTCTATCCGCTGAAATGAAAGCGCCGATGTACACCAATCGCTCAGAAACCTACGAAGCCTTCCTGGCTATCGATGCTGCGGCGTACAAGGATAAGATCCTCTACATCGAGGAGAATTTTTTCATGTTGAGAGAGTTGGATGCGGATGAATACTTTGACATGATGGTATTGTATGCAGAGGCGTTGTTTGAGACCGGTGAGTATGGCAGACAGGCAAAGCTTGCAGATCATATTCTTGAAATGAGCATCGAGCGGAACATCATGATGCATCGCGGGCAGGATGTCTATTTCGAAACCCTGTTTAAAAAAGCGGCTTCACTGCACAATCTTGACCGTGTGGATCAGGCCGTGCATATTCTAAAGGAATTATTGAAGATCAATCCGGATCATGAAAGCTCAAAATTATTTCTGATCAATTGTTTCATCCGGCAAAAGAAATACTCGATACGGCCCTATCGGAACATCAGTCTTGCCCTTCTGCTTGGAAGTGCGTTGGTGATTGCATTTGAATTAATATTTGTTCGCCCTTTGTGGTCCTCCTGGACTGCTATTGTGGAGATGGTCCGGAATGGATTATTTATCACTGGCGTGGTACTGCTTGTTGCGGGCGAAGTGATCGTGCGATACAGAGCGGTTGAAGATGTGTTTAGTTTTTCGCGGGAGACGAAGAGGAAGAAGGTGGGGAAAGAGGTGTAGAACTTATTTCATTACATTAGTGTCAATATTCATAAACATGACATCAAAAGCGATAAGAGAAAAAGTTATTGAATACATTAGTCACGCAGAGGACAATGTCATAGAGCTGTATACACCATGCTGAAAATATACGAGGACGGCGAAAGTAAAAGTCTAATGACATCGAAACAGAAATCTGAAATCGAAAGACGATCTGTTTTTTACAATTAAATCTCAAATCCTGGTGGATGTAAAAAAAGAAACCGAAGTAACCTAAATAAAGGGTTGAAATCATCCTTAGGCATACCTTTGATACTATCATTTGATACTATCACTGATGTCTTTCGTTTATTATCTCGCACGGAGGTCACGGAGGAGAAGTCACCCAATCACCTGATAAGAGTAACATCCCCCTTCACCCTCCTCTTTGTCCCATCGCCCAATGTCAGCTCAGCCACATACGCATATACCCCTGCACTAAGTTTCTGTCCTCTGGAGATTCCATCCCATCCATCAAACGTATTCAATAAAAATTCTCCTTTGTAAAACAACATCTTACCCCAACGATCAAAAAGGAAGAGCGAATGGACATACGTATTGTCAAGACGACTATAGATGGTCCAGCGATCATTGATGCCATCCCCATTCGGAGAAAAGACATTTGGTACATATATTCGATCAAACGTACTACTGTCAAATGTCACACTGATGTATGTCGATAAATCATAAGTACAACTATCCGCATCAGTGATATGAACATTATAAAGTGTAGATGTATCAGGGAACGCCCACGTCGTAGAACATGTATCGCAACTTAAAAATGAAGACGGGAACCACTGATAATGCAAACCACTAACATTGACATCTCCTGTCACCATCACTTCCACACTATCACCCGGATGTATTTCATAAAGTGGCTGCAATGAAAAACTTAAAGAGGGTGACCCCACGATGGTAAACGTATCGGACACTGAACATCCATCAGCATCAACAACAGTCACTATGTATGTTCCATCCTGAAGACCAGTAACCATGGTATCACCCTGTACGTTTGGTGTCCAGAAATATTGAAACGGCGGAGTGCCTTGTACTGTCAAATCAATCGAACCAAGATGAATACAATCCCAATCCGTCGTTCCTGTAACAGTCGGCACTGGTAACAACGTAACATGCACATCCAATGTGGTATCACAACCTGATCCGGGCTGACTCAACAGAAAAGAATATACTCCAGCAGCATTAATCCATTGACCCTGAATCTGGACTGAATCACCTGCACACAAATCTGTTTGTTGGACGATAAGCAGGTCAGCACATGAAGGAGTCATTATAAAATTAAAATGCACCATGCCACAAGTTGTATCTGAGACAAAATCCAATCCATATAACAAGGCTAATCCTGCAGGAAGAATAGTGCTGTCTATTGAAACCGAATAATTACCAGGTGTAAATTCTTCAACCACATTTCCATTACTATCGGTCAATCCAATAAATGGATCGTGATTAATTCCCTCATCAATAACGATCGTGATGCCCTCAATCACCGTATCTGCAGGTGAGAGTATTCCATTCTGATCGACATCAACCCAGACAGTAGCGCTGATCTCAATCGTAACTGGCTGTACAACATGCACATTAAACGTAGAATCACAACTCAAAGCACTCAATAAGTGAACCGTATACACACCCGTATCGCTCCAGATGCTATCACCGTACATCACCACTTCGCCGGGACAACTTTCGATCGTTTGATCAGGACCGGTGACGGTGCAATTTTGCATGAGTAATAATGAGACGACTATTGAATCATCGCACGTCGCAATCTGTGCAGATACACTATCAATGATCACTTTCCATTGTGATGAAAGCAGCGCAAGATTGAATGATGCCGTATATGTTGATGCCGGATAATCTTCAAACACAAAACCTCCACTGGCTTCAGTATACGTTTCGCCATGTTGTAGTCCATCAGTAGATTCTATCTCTACAGGTATGCCCGAAAGCAACATATCTGCTGCAGTAATCAGGCCATCTCCATCGACATCCAGGTAAGTCAGTATCGTAATACTTCCCATGCCGGGATATAGTGAAATGTCTAATGGATCCGATGTCGCAGTGCAACCATTGCTAGTCGTGACTTCAATCGTATAACTTCCATCTGCAGTAATGAGATAATCTGAAGGCCATACTGTGCCTGAAAGATATACAACACCATTTTGATAAATAGTCCAGGAAGTCACATTAGCTATCGGTGGAAGACAAACTGTGAGTGGATCGCAAGCAATATGACATCCGCCGGGTATTTGATCAACAGGGGCTGAAGGATTGATGGTGATACTATTACTTTCTGTTTCACAACCATTCTGATTGATGGCCGTCACATGATATGTCCCTGCATCTGTGATCGTCACCGAAGTTCCGGTCTGACCATCTGACCAATGATATTCGATCCCGCCCTGCGGATTAGTGACCTGCAGTATGTTGTCATCAAATCCACAGCCGCCACCGCTGACTAAAGCAATCGATGGAAACGTAGGAAGAGAATAAATTTCAACAATATAAAATGCAGTATCAGATGCACAACCTGTAGCTCCATCAATACCGATCACAGAATATTCATACACTCCCGGCGATGGAATATTAGCTGCTTCTTGTGTAAACTCCAATACAGGATCTGTTGGGCCAGTGCTCCACTGCAATGAAATACTACCTTCAAAAAAAGCCTGCAGCTGGAATTCTGTTCCTTCACAGATGTGTAGTGTGTCTTGCCATGAGCCATATTCTCCCTGGCCAAGAATTTCGTGCCCACTGATGGTGAGATTAGGTCGCGGAAGTACAGTGATAAATTGTGCCGGTGGTGAATATGTGCAATGAAATGCGTCCGACATCAACACGGTATAATTGTCCGTTGATGCGACTTCTATCTGAGATGTCATTTCTCCGCTATTCCAATTCCAACTGATACCACCAGCAGGTGCTATCAATGTCGCTGTATCGCCATAGCAAACTGTACTGGAAGGAACGACAAGAATATTGCCACTCAATGTATTTTGACGGACGTCTAAAGGTATAGTGGCTTGTGATATGCAGCCATAAACATCAGCGGCAGATACAGTGGCTGTATAAATTCCCTGGTTAGCAAATGTGTGAAATACATTATCTGCTGTAGCCTGATTCAGTATACCACTGGCAGGATCACCGAAATCCCAATTGACATCATACACTTGTCCGGGCAGAGTTAAATTGTACGCCTCATCTTCACAGTATGCAGGATCGTATACGGGAGACAAGACAGGTCCTGCAGAAATGTGAATAGAATATGATTTTGATGTACTGCAACCACTAGCCATCGTCACAATGAATTTGACTGTGTAATCTCCATCAGCTGCAAAAATGTGCTGGGGATCCTGATCGGAGGATACATCAAAAGCACCACTCGCAGGATCACCAAAATTCCAATGCCAGTCAGCGATAGTTTCACCCGGAATAAACGTGGTGAGGTCTTCAAAATCAATTTGATCATTCACACAAGTACCTGTTGATTTGAAATCAGCTACTGCACGAATCGTATCGGTGAACGGTTCGATGTGTCCACAATCTGTCAAATTGTATGGATAACCCACGAGATGACCAAGCATGAGCAGGTGATAATAACCGGGTTGCAAATAAGTATGATTGAGTACATCCCCATTCTCAACGCTGATAATGCCTTCGCTGATGCTGTAAATGTACCATGTCGTCTGGCCGGGTATGAGATTTGGAACTTGCGGTGTGTATTGTCGAATGGGGCATTCCGGACCGGTCGCATGTACATCGAAATCATAAATTTGAAAGGTGCATCCGGCACCCGGCAGACCACCACCTGCACCACCTACACATCCACAGCAATCGTAAATCGTAATTTTAGGAGAAGATGCCGTACAGCCATATTGATTGACTACAGTCACATAATATGTTCCAAATTGAGTCACCGTATAGGTGGCATCCGTTGAGCCCGTGCTGACATCATCTTTGAACCATTCAAAAGTATATCCATCGTCATCCGTGTTGGCTACCAGATCCACGCCTGCCGGGACTGTATTGCAATACGAATTATCGCCGGGGCTGGTGACATAGACTGATGGCGCAGGATACGACGTGATCGTAAACGTTTTCGTTGAAGAGCATCCCAAAGCATCTGTAACTTCTAATGAATAGGTGCCGGGAAAAAACTGTGCAGTATTTGTTGCGCTCACCACTGCGTTATTTTCGTTCCTCCATAGATGTGACAATAGGGGTTGATCAGTTGACAATGAAACCATCTCATTGGCACAAGCAGCAAGTGGACCCACCACATTGAATGCAGGCAGAGGATGAACGATAATATTTTTATTGATGATGGTTCCACATGTATGTAATCGTAGTGTGGCCGCACCGGATTGTGCCCAGAATATTTCAACATGATTCAAATCACTTCTTCGAATCTCACCGAAATCTGCGGGAATAATTTCCCATACATAATCTGATCCGTTGATGTAAGGGACCGTATAAGCTTCAATCGAATTGTAGCATACATCCTGTGCTCCTGAGATGACAAGATTTGTAGCCGGACTTAATGTGATGCTGACACTGCCTGAAGCACATTCCGGATATTGAAGGTCTGTATGTGCTGCCTGAACGATATATGGAAGAGCATTACCGAATGTGTGTTGTATAGATTGACCATGACCTATAGTCACAGAAGCACCGTCTGTAATGGTCCATTCTGTGGCAAATGACCCGGCTTCTTCAATCGTAAAGCCCACAGGCTGACCGGGACATATCTCAAGATCTCCTTCGATACCCAATGGTGCATCCGGAATCGCAGTGACAGAAATTTTTTGACGAACCAATTCTGTGCAATAAGAAAGTGATGAGCTTGTAGCTACCCAATAATATTCGCCGGGAGGATAAGAGAATGTATGTGTGAATGTAGATGACGGACCAAACGTAGATGACACCGTAAGTCCATCTGCATTTTCAATATGCCAATTGACATTAGCAGGTAGTGGAACAATGAAGCCGGCTTCAGCTTGTATAGTTGCATCGGCACCCTGACAAACATGTGTGTCTCCATTCAATGTAATTTCAGGCGTGATCACTACAGCGAGTGCAGCTTGTCCTGAACAACCGAGGAAGCAATCATTGTAGTCCACACTTACCTGTCCATTCGTTACGATGTTGACATCATTCCATCGTATAGTGACTGCATTTGTTTGTTGTCCGCCGAGTATGGTTCCTGCAGCACTTACCTGCCATTGATATTGAGTACCTGGAAAATACGGTGCTGAATATGTAATGACTTCACCACTGCAAGCTCTGATGTCACCCGTGATCGGACCATCAGGTGTAAGTATCGGGACATGAAACGTATTGGTGTATGAACAATACGTGGTAGAACAACTGCTGACTGAAAGGTGAATCAGTCCTTCAGGACCACCATGCCAGATTACTTCAATGAAATCATCTGTCAGCTCACCACCATTGACAACAGTACCGTTTGATGATATTGACCAGTTGAATTGTGTGCAGCCGTTTGTAGTCGCCGTGTATCGTTGTTTGGATTCAGGGCAAACGGTATTGACGCAATCTAATGTGGGTGCCGGCGCTGGAAGTACTTCAACGACAATTTCTTTTGACGACCCACAATTGCAAATAGTCTCAGCGTCAAGAATGACTGTGTAAAATCCTTCCGATGTGTAGGTGTGTGTAGCATCAAAACTATTTGAAACAGTTCCGTCTCCGAAATGCCAGGTATAGGTCAGGCCATTGACAGATTGATTTTCAAAAAGGATCTCCTGGAATTTGCAGACGGACAGTGTATCCTGGATGGAAGAAGGTATCGTCTGAAAATCTGCTATGGGTTGTGGTAAAATTTCAAAACATAAAGGCATAATACAACTATCGACAGAAGCTGTCACTGACCCATTGCCTCCTGCACCCCATGTCACTTCGATTGAATAAGGATTTGGTATGATGTAAGATTCCTCTCCGCTGACTGACCATTGTATATTATTAGCTTGTTGTAAAGAGATCGTAGTCACACTTCCGGCGCAAACCTGGTAACAACTGTTACCGGGGTTTCTTACAAAACATCCATCAACAGTAGGAAGGCCTAAAAAGCCCTGGACAAATATTGTGATTGAATCTCTCAGATCATTAGTCCCATTGATAGCAATTGAATGGGCGATCAATGTATAAATTCCCGGAGTAAAGAATTGGACAAGTGCAGTATATGGTGAGCCGGTCACTACTGCACTACCGTTTGGGACAATAGTCCAATCGGTTTGGCTAAGTTGTGCAGTGGTCTCAATGCTATAAAATTGGGGTGAAAAGTTGCAGCCGAAGATATCCACGGGTCCAAAAATCTTGTAAAATGTCTGTGCCTGGCAGAATGAGCTGAAGCCCCAGAACAAAGTAAGAGAGATGAGGGTACGCATGTATTTCTGGCTTTTCGTCATCATTTGGTTCAAGATATAACTCTAATAGATGCGAAGTACATAGTTATCGCTGCTTATAATGCACCCCTATTCGCCGCTCCATTGCATTTAAAAGAAATAACTTTGCTCAGGCTAGTCATTCATAACACAAAGAACATTAACACATGCAGAAAAATTTAATCTCATCTCCATACCTTGTCATTGGATTTTTTCTGATGCTGGGAGCCTGTAAGCAGAGCAATTCTGATCCGAATCAAAAGGAGATGCCAAATGTGTTGATTTTTTCCCGCACTAAAGCCTTCCGTCATGAATGTATTGAGCCGGGCACAATCGCATTAGAATCCTATTTCAAAACACATGGAATCCATTCTATGCACAGCGAAGATTCTTCTATGATCTCCGATGAAAAGCTTCAACCGTTTGATGCCATTATCTTTTTTCAAACGACAGGAAATATTCTTGATTCTATTCAACAATTAGCATTGCAAAAATTTATTAAATCAGGTAAGGGATTCGTAGGCATACATTCTGCTGCCGACACTGAGTATGACTGGCCATGGTATGTCAATATGGTAGGTGCACAATTTGCCGATCATCCGGACATTCAAAGTGCAACACTTCAGAAAGTCGATACATCGCACATCGCCAGCAGAAATCTCCCGGCGCGATGGACACGAACGGATGAGTGGTATAATTTCAAACAACCTCCGGACAGTGTTCAGGTGCTGATGACGATTGATGAAACCACATATCATGGTGGCACTATGGGAGCAAATCACCCAATGTCATGGTGTCATTCTTATGATGGAGGCAAAGCTTTTTATACTGCACTGGGACATACGGTGGAAAGCTATAAGGACACAATATTTTTAGACCATATACTGAATGGTGTGCTATGGGCAGCCAACAAGTAAAACGCCTTAGGTTAATTTGGCAATACTAAGCTTTGTCGCAACTAAGTACTGATAGTTAATCAATAAGGAAAATCGAAAGGTATTTACCAGATATCGATAATCATATTCCTTGCCTTAGTTGCCAATTGCTTATTGCCTATTGCTTTGCCCTCTGCCTTTTTAAGGTTACCTTTGCCACTGTAACTGATTTTTATAATACGCAGGCACCCTAAGCTCCCCACCGTGCCTCCCTCCAATAACCGACAGAAAAAAATTTATGAGTACGTTTCAAGAAATGGGCCTCAAAAAGGAAATCCTCGACGCTATAGGCGAGATGGGTTTTGAGACCCCTACATCCATACAGGATAAAGCCATTCCCGTCATCCTGACGTCAACAAAGGACATCATAGGCCGCGCGCAGACCGGTACAGGTAAAACAGGAGCCTTTGGCATACCCATCCTTCAAAAGCTGAATTTAAAATCTGAGCATGTCCAGGCCATCATACTTTGCCCGACAAGAGAGCTGTGTATTCAGATCACAAAAGAGATTCAGAATTTTGCAAAGAACCTGCTCAACGTTAGAGTCATCCCTGTCTATGGAGGTGCGAGCATGGATACACAGGTGTATGCTTTAAAACAAAAAGCGCAGATCGTCGTCGGTACACCGGGACGTACACTTGACCTCATCAATCGTAAAAAATTAAAGCTCGAAGAGATACAATGGGTGGTGCTTGATGAAGCCGATGAGATGCTGTCGATGGGATTCAAAGATGACATGGATGCCATCCTCGCGACGACGCCAAAGGAAAAACAAACATTGCTTTTTTCGGCGACGATGCCGCATGAAATCATGCGGATCGTCAAAACCTACATGAAAGATCCGATTGAGATCGCTGCCGAACAAATACAAACCGGTGCTGACAATGTCACCCATCACTATTATGAAGTACAGGCCAGGGATCGATATGTAGCGCTTAAGCGTATCATCGATATGCAGCCTGAGATCTATGCTATCGTTTTTTGCAGAACAAGAGCAGAGACAAAAGAAATCGCGGAGAAGCTTTCAGCTGAAGGATATAATTCTGATGCATTGCATGGCGATCTGAGTCAGCAACAGCGCGAATATACATTAGGTCGTTTCCGCACAAAGACATTACAGCTTTTGATTGCAACTGATGTAGCTGCGCGTGGACTTGATGTATCAGATCTTACACACGTCATCAATTACAATTTGCCGGATGATCCGGATACATATATCCACAGAAGTGGAAGGACAGGTCGTGCGCATCGGAAAGGAATATCCATAACGATCATCAATTCGAGAGAAAACAATCGCATCCGGGATCTTGAGCGTCGGGTAGGAAAACCATTCGAACGAAAGAAAGTACCCACAGGAAAAGAGATATGCGAGAGACAATTATTTCATCTTGTTGAAAAAGTGGAGAATGTAGAGGTTGAAGAAAAACAGATTGCTGAATTTCTTCCGGTGATCTTTAATAAACTAGCCTGGCTTGATCGGGAAGAATTGATCAAACGTTTTGTGTCTGTAGAATTCAATCGTTTTCTGGCGTATTATAAAAATGCTCAGGATATAAATATAGATCATCGTAAACCGGATAGTAGTCGTAGCGACAGAAGTGACAGAGGAAGAAGTGACAGGAGTGATAGAGGTGAGAGAAGTGAGAGAAGAGATGATCGCAGAAGTGACAAGCCATGGGAAGAACGGAGAGAAAAAAGGCAGGGGGCAGAGGGCAGAGAGCGGGGAGACCGAAATCAGAGGAGTGAGAGGAAATCAGAGGAGTGAGAAAAGGGATGATCGTAAGCCGGCGGAATTTGAAACGCGTGATATGAGCAGGAAGGTTGATATCAAAAGTGAAGAAAAAAAGCAAGTGGAGCGACCCGACAGAGGGGCAAGAGATGATTGGAAAAAGGGTGAAAAAAGAGGAGCTCCCGCTCGTGGACGTGATGATGAAGGCGCCACATGGAGCAGGGAAGAACGTGCGCCTAAAAGAGATAAATATGCAGAGAAGCCAGAGCCAGCGAAGAGAGGTGCAGACAGACCTAAAGTAAAATTTGCACCACTGGTCATCAACCTCGGTACGGTAAATAAATTTAATCCGAAAGAACTTCTGTCACTGATCAATCAATACATGCCTGACCAGGAAGCACAGGTGGGTAAAATTGAAGTCAGCTATACACATACCATTTTTGATGTTGATGCAGAATATCAGGATCAGGTGATCGGTGCATTTCGTAAAGCACAGTTCAGAGGCACAAAGATCATTGTGGATCAGACGAGGAAGAAGAAGAACAAAGAAATTTAGACCCCGTCACTTCGCTGCTTACTGGACGAGTCCAGTAAGGCTCAGTTTCTCCCCTGTGTTCCTGCACTTAACTTATTCCACGTTGTGGAATTCCGTTTTCATTCCGGAAACCCCGGGGTCGGTTATCGGTGATCAATTGCGTGACGTATCCTCTTCTTTCGTAAAGCGTCAGGCGTGAGTCGTGAGTTTTTTTTAAATTTGATTGGATTCAATTATTATTTGAATTATGATAAGGCTCTTTTATCTCCTTGCTTTTATAATACTTGTATTTGCAAATAATGCAGGCGGTCAAATAAATTGTATCGCACCAGATAGTATTATTGAAAAGTATAAGGATGATGCTGATCGCTTAGCGTTGCGCAGAATTTCTGAATTAAATTTATCATATCAGGATAGCGTAGAAATTCCAAAAATAATTTCAGATTCTTTTTTAAATGAACTTATTGCGGTTTATAATGCCGTGAACATACCTGAAAGAGATACGGTTATCAACCTGTTCAATATCCATACTTTTCCTGATATGATCATGAGAACCGTGGTCGTCGCTGCGGATTCCAATCTGAATTGGATGCAGCAACTTCACAATGGTGTTATACCTACAGGTTATCATACGCTGGATAGCATAATAGCTAAATATGATTTAACCATTGATGAATATAATACATGGTCTAATTGGTTTAGTTGGCATGCTGTCTACTTTAAGTCTCAGGTCAATTACAATATTCCTGCATTGGCAACTGCTTTTGAAACGTTACCGGATGTTTATTTTTCAGAACCTACCAACTTTGCAGGAGACGGTGACGATATCTCAGATGAACTGGTTTTTATTGTCGGTGAAAATTTTGGTCATAACCTGTTTTATTCTGTTGGGTGGGGGGATTGTCTATCAGGATGTATAGCACGTCGGGCATGGTGGTTTAAAACATATGATGATTGTTCAGTCCAATTTGTAGAAGCTCTAGGGAGTTCTCTTCCATTTACCGGAATCGATGAGCAATCAGTGACACCTATTTCCATACAACCAAATCCATTTGAAACCGTATTCCGTATAGAAGGTGTATCTGATTCATTTGAATATTCAATCTCAGACATAAACGGCCGGAATATGGTAAGTGGTAAATCAATCGAAAAGAATATATCTAATCTTGAAAATTTAATACCGGGGATTTATTTTTTAACGATCAAAGAAAGAGATAGAGTTTCCACGCATAAAGTCATTAAAGAATGAATTGTTTCGTAATGACTCATGCTTCGACCTGCGGGACTGTTTTGTCATAAAATATACCTCTGTTTTAATTACCATTGAAGTTGTAAATTTCATATTCATTTCAGCGATATGAATCTTATAAAATTCCTGTTATCATTATTTTTGATCCTCATCTTTCATCCCGGAATGAATGCCCAATCGGTTTCTCCGGCCGAGTTGATCAGAGTTCCATTTACAAGTCACCATAAAAAGGAACAAAAAGAATACTTTCTCTACCTGCCTGCCGGATATCGAAGTAGCCCTGATCGTAAGTGGCCGGTCATGATGTTTCTGCATGGTAATGGTGAACGTGGAAATGGACGCGAAGATCTTGATTGGGTGATGGTGCACGGTCCACTGTATGAAGCATGGATTCAAAAACGTGATCTGCCATTTATCATCATTGGACCACAGTTGCCAATGTATGGAATGGATACCATAAGTTATATTCGTGACCGGCAAGTTGAGCAGATCCCAAAAAGACTTGATGAAGGTGTTCCGGAAAGACCACAAGAATTTTTGACACCACAAAAGATGCGTCCGGAGTCTATGGTCACTTTTTTTCATGACGAAACAATGTCACCTGCCGGTTGGGACAGAGAGGAAGATGATCTCATGAGTATGATTGAGACAGTGATCCGGGATTATAACGGTGATGTGGATAGAGTCTATCTGACGGGTTTGAGTTATGGTGGTGAGGGGACATGGTATATGGCCAGCAAGCATCCGAAGACATGGGCCGCCGTATGTCCGATTGTAGCCTGGCCGCATCCCGATCTGATCAAGCCTATCGCACAACATCAGATACCCTTGTGGTCATTTGCAGGTGGACGGGATGGATCTTCACTGCGCTATTATTATACAGGTATGAATCTGCTGGAAGAGCTCGGCCACAAGGATGTGCGTTTTACTGTTGAGATGGACATGGGACACGATGTATGGAGGAGAGTCTATGCAGGGGAGGATGTGTATATGTGGCTATTGTCGAAGAAACGAAAGCAGTGAAATAAGTAACGAATAACGAGTAACAAGTAACGAATTGTTGACGTAAAATTGATGGAATGGTTGTAGAGACGACGATTTTGTTGCTGAGCTGCGCCGTGCTGAGCGAAAGTCGAAGTATAGCACAAGGAAGAGACAAAGCAAGCGATGCACTGAGCTGTAGCACAAGAAAGGAGCGCCGCAAGTCGAAGTGTCGAAGCATCGCGTCTCAATGACTAGCGCAAGTGTCGACGGATCGCGTCTCTTCTGCATCAAGTACACATTAATATTTAAATCACCCGATACGATGAAAGAGTTTTATTTAAGAAACGAAAAAAGAATTTCGCGGGTAGCGACGATCATTATTCTTATCGCATTGGTCAGGACGATTTCTGAACCATTTCGATTGCAATATTATTCATCATCGACGTTAGGCTTTGGGGACGTAAAACCTTATCTATTAGGAGGTCTTGTCATTTCCATTGGACTATTGGCGATGACCGTATTTTCGTTTTACAATAAATACAAATTCATTACTCTTCTGGCCATCCTGGTCATCATCGGAATGTTGATTATTAAATTTGAATACATCCTTTAGGGCATATTTTGGAAATCTTCATTCAAATGTGGTCTTGGGGCGCTTAAAATTTAATGGTTTTAAGTATATTTATTTGCCAGGAAACTTCATGAAGTACTGATATTTTTTACTTTATAACATAAAAATTATTGACTATGAAAAATTTATTTCTTTTTACAATCACGTTGTTATGCTCTTTTCAACTGTTCGCTTCTGATTCAACGATTGTTTTCAGAAATCTGCCTTATGGGGAGATTGTCAGAACTGCACAGGAGGAGAAAAAATTAATCTTTCTCTATTTTCATTTTAAAGGATGTGGTGCCTGTGTCACGATGGAAAAAACCGCTTTCAAAGATCCGAATGTCGCTGATTTTATGAATCAGCATTTTGTCAACATGACAATCAATACCATGGAAGGAGAAGGAATTGAAACCAATAAGATTTTTAATGTCAGGATGCATCCTACATTTATGATACTGGATGAGAAAGAAAATATCCTGCACAAATGGGTGGGTGTATATACGCCCGAAGAATTTATTTCGCAGGCGAAAAATGCCCTGAACGGAACAAGCCGGTATGCTGATTATGTCAAACAATATAAAAAAGGCAACCGGGATCCTGATTTTTTATATCAGTATACTTATCTCATGCGTGATGCATACGAATTGCCTCCTTCTGTCATTGAAGAATATATCAATACACAGAAAGGTGATGCTTTATCTGCTGAGAAAAACATAAAGTACATTTATGAATTTGCAATGCATGATTTTGATATCGCGATTCCATTCAATAGTGAAGCATATCGTTTTATGCTGGAGCACAGAGATTTGTTTGCATCCTATTTTGACAAAGACCAGGTGGATTCGCGACTGGTATGGATCGCGGATCATATGGCCGAAGTAGCCATTGACGCATTAAATGATACGCTGTACGAACAGGCCCTGGCTGTCATAAAACAATTCCCCATAGGTAAGATGTATGAGTTCCATGAAATGGATGGACGGCCGACGGGTATCATTATGGAGAAAAACCTTCCGCTTTCACTCCAGATGGCTTATGAAAGGAAACAGGGAAACATGGCGGAGTATCGCAAAACCTCAAAGCAATATCTCGAACAGATATGGGATGATCCGGATGCCCTGAATGAAAGGGCGTGGTCCATCTATCTGCAGGATGATGATCCTGAATTGCTTAAAAGTGCAATCTCAAGTGTGAAACGATCTTTAAAGCTGAAAAGTGAATATGCCAATACGGACACGTATGCTGCCTTACTTTATAAAACCGGAGACTTTAAAGAAGCCTACAAACAGGCGATAAAAGCTATTGAACTCGCTAAAAAAGAAGGGGCTGATTCTACAGATACTTCAACACTTTTAGAGAAAATTAATGAACAGTTGAAAAATAAATAATGATCCTTTGGGGCAAACAAGTGATCATTTTTTATAAAGGCTTGACTATCTTTAAATACAAAGTTCTTCAATCATGAAAATTCTTTTCCTGTTCCTGGCTTTCTTCGTCACTGTATTACCTGATTTGTCAGCCCAGACGAATATTCATTTTACCAATCCGGTCATCTATAATGTGCTGAAAGGAAATTACAATCCCGAGGATTATCTGCCCGCTTTTCCTGTAGATGATCCTTATGCCATCGCTACGGATCTGAATGCTGAAATTAATCCGGACTCATTAAAAGCAACTTTACTTTCATTGGAGGCTTTTCATAATCGCAATACGGCTTCAGATACGATTTCCGAAACTACAGGCATAGGTGCTGCACGCAAATGGGTGCTCTCGCAATTTGAACGATTGAGCCTTCTGCAAGGGAGTCGTCTGGTGACTGGATATCTTCAGTTTGATCAGGATGTTTGTGGCATGATGAGTCATAAGGATGTGGTAGCCATACTACCGGGAAGAGATATTTCAGACCCATCATCCATCATCATTGAAGCACATCTTGACAGCCGGTGCAAAGACAACTGCGACATCACCTGCCTGGCCCAGGGCATGGAAGATAATGGAAGTGGTGTAGCGCTTATACTAGAGCTCGCCCGCATCATGAGCCGATATGTATATGATCACACGATTGTCTTCATGACCGTCACAGGTGAAGAGCAAGGTTTATTGGGTGCAAACGCATATTCAGATTATGCTTTGGCGCAAAGCATTCCGATCAAAGCTGTTCTCAATAATGATATTGTCGGTGGCATTATCTGCGGAGAAACTTCTTCACCACCATCCTGTCCCGGGTTAAATAATATCGACAGCACACAAGTCAGGCTCTTTTCATTTGGTGGTTTCAATTCACCACATAAAGCATTGAGCAGATTTATCAAACTTGAATATCAGGAAATGATAAAGCCGATTGCAAAAGTCCCCATGCAGGTTTCAATCATGTCACCCGAAGATCGAACAGGCAGAGGTAGTGATCATATTCCTTTCCGCGAAAATGGATTTGCAGCGATGCGTTTTTGTTCCGCCAATGAACATGGGAACGCGGATGTAACTAATCCTGATTATCATGATCGACAGCATACATCAGACGATATCCTGGGTGTAGACAGAGATGGTGATCTTGTGATCGATAGTTTTTTTGTAGATTTTGATTACCTCGCGCGCAATGCGGTCGTCAATGGAACGGGTGCTGCTATGGCCGCATTAGGTCCAAAATCCCCGTCGATACTCAGTGTCGGGCAGGATGGTAAATTTCTTTATATCGAGATTGCTGATCCGATTGATTATAATCATTACCTGGTAGGACTCAGAACTTTTACAAACGATTTTGATACATTGTATTATGTCATGAATTCTAAGACCGGTGTGTTTGAATTGCCCAGCCGGCAGGTGAATATTTTTATTTCAGCTGCAGCGATCGATAGCAGAGGAATTGAAAGTTTATTTTCAGAAGAAAAATTAGTTCGTCTCACAGGTACGCATGACGAACAAATCGAAGCCAATAAAATTGAATTGTTACAAAACAAACCTAATCCTTTTGATGAATCGACCATCATCAGTTTTTTAGTCAATGAACCTCTTTCTGTTCAGCATGCCAAAATCGTAATCACGGATGTCAAAGGAAAGATCGTCAAAGAAATTCCTGCAGACGTAAAGACAGGTATGAATGAAGTCCTCTTTGAACATGGTTATAATGCGACAGGGACTTATTTTTATTCCCTGTATGTTGATGATCAACTGATCGCGACGAAAAAGATGGTGTTTGCGAATTAGTGTTATCAAACTATTTTACCCTTTATAGCTTTTACTACTGCCTCTGATTTGGAGTTGACGTGAAGTTTCTCATAAATACTCCGGATATGTCCACGTACAGTATCTAAACTTATAAAACAATTATCTGCGATCAGTTTGTAACTCATCCCCTTCACCAGGCAGGCCAGAATCTCTTTTTCACGTTCGCTTAAATGAAAGCTATTTATGGGAATGGGTGAAGATGAATCCTGTACTATTTTTAATACTTTGGAAGCAATAGAAGGACTCATTGGAGCACCTCCTTCGACAGTTTCACGGATAGCCTCCAGGATCCTGGCCGGGGAAGTATTTTTTAAAATGTATCCCGAAGCTCCTGCACAAACGGACTGAAATATTTTTTCAGTGTCTTCAAAAATAGTTTGCATCAGTATTTTTATCTCCGGGAATTTATTTTTTACTATTTGTACTGCTTCAATGCCACTAATACCGGGCATGCCAATATCCATTAGCAATACATCCGGCTTAATCGAATTAATGTGTTGTACTATATCTGAACAATCGGGATACGCTCCCACACACTCAAAGCCATTACTTCCATTGATAAGCTGGTAAAGCCCTGTGCGCAGACTCTTGTTATCTTCAAATATGGCCACTTTTATGTTCATGCTGTGATGAGTAAAAACTGGATTGTGGTGCCTTTTCCCGCTCCGGAATCAATGAGTAGTTTTCCTCCTATTTCTTCTGCCCTCTTTTTCATGTTCTTCAGGCCGTTGCCCTCTGATGGTTGATTTACATCAAAACCTTTTCCATTATCCCGGATCACCATGGTAAGATTATTCTTTGTACCGTTGATGGAGAAAAAAGCTCTGTCAGCCCCGGCATATTTTACCATGTTATTAATCGCTTCTTTAAAAATAAGATAGAGGTTCTTCCTTACTTCCATTGGTAACTTCAGTCGTGCCACATTTTCATCTGCTGTAAATTCAAAATCAATATTTTTAGCTCTAAGTAATTCGTATGCAAATGAACGCATACGCCAGATAATCTTTTCAAAATTATCATTTTCAGGATTGATGGTCCATACGATATCTGCCATTGATTCCAGCATTTTCCTGGAGCTTTCGCTAATATTATCGAGTAAGTGGATAGCTTCATTAGATTGCTGTTTAGCCAATTCACTAAAAATAGTAATACTGCTAAGTGTGCTTCCTACATCATCATGCAGGTCGATGGCAATGCGGTTCCGTAAAGTCTGAAGTTTCAGTAATTGTTTAGTTTGATAGTTTTTGTAAAACAAAATAAAGAAAAGAAGCAATGTGACTATACCTGCAATAAAATAATATTTTACAAGCTTCTGTCTTTTTATTACGGAGTTTTGAAGTTCTTTGTCCTTGGTCAACAAAATAATTTCATTGTCTTTCTTCTCGGATTCATATTTGGTTTTCATTTCCTCAATCTGCCGGCTCTTGTTTTCATTTAACAAGCTGTCCTTATAAAAAATATAAAGCTTATAATGCTTCAAAGATAAATTGTAATTACCTACTGCACTGTCTAACGAGGCAAGTGACAGATATACATCAGTAATTCCATCTTTTGAACCAATTCCTTTTGAAATTGAAAGAGCGTCTTCCAGGTATTTTCTCGCTTCCTTGTATTCTTTAAGTCCGATATAAGCAGTCCCGATATTTATGTAAGCATAACTGATGCTCTTTTTGTCGTTTATTCCTTCAGCAATTTTTAACGCAGCCAGGCTATAATTTAAAGCTTTTACATAATCTTTCTGCAATATGTAAATCTGTGAGATGTTATTGTAACAATTGAAACTGCTTTTTTTATCCCCTATCCTTTCCATTATTTTCAGTGCAGAAAAATTGCTTCTGAGTGCATCAGTATAATTATGCTGCTTCGTATAAATAAGTGCCAGGTTGATATAGCAGCCAGCTATTGCCTGTGTATCTCCCCGGGTCTCCTCAATTTTCAATGCAGCCAAAATATTTGCCACGCCTTCAGTAAAATTGCCCTGCTCATAATTAATAACTCCCATGGTTATATGCCCGCTGGCAACACCCTCCATATCTCCTATTTCCTCATATAGTTTGTTTGCTGTAAAAAAAGAATTCAATGCTTCAGGGTAATTGCCCTTGTAATAATAAATATTACCACATTCAAGATAGCCATGTGCCTGGCCCTTTTTATCGGAAATTTCTTCGCTGATTTTTATTACGATTAAAAAATATTCTAATGCCTTTGAAAAATCACCCTGGTCCTCATACGTAATCCCAATATTCGTATAAGCCCCTGCTTTCCCTTTTCCATAATTTATTTCTTCTGAAAGCTTTAAAGCATCTTCAGCATATTTTCTTGCCTTTAAATAGTCACTGGATTGCCAAAACAATCTGCTCACGGCATTTAGTGTAAATACTTTATCCGAGTCTTCTTTAGCAGTACTCAGTTCGTTAAGCAAAGAATCGAGTTTATGGGTATTTTGAGCCACACATAAATTACTATTGAAAATTTGTAGAAGACAAATAAAGAAAAGAATATTCTTTTTCATAATTCTTCTGTTATGGTTTATCCTGAGCAGGACATTCTCTATTAAAGATAGATTTTTTGGAATAGTAGTCAAAGTGCACAACAAATAAACCACTTCTGAGCCCTATATCCTATAGCACAGAGATGCCGTTTTCATAGAAACAGGTGGTTAAAATTCAGCATGTTTATGCTATTGCCATGGCTTCCTGCGGGGTATATCTTTACATGCAACTTGTTCTTTCTTCAACCAGGTCATAGTAATAATTCAAGAAAGCCGCGATAACGATTTATAACTTTATACTAAAAACCAAAAATCATGAAACTTCAATTATCCAAAAAGCTCTTCGCTTTCATCATTGCCATAATGATGTTTTCCGTATTACCCGGCATAGCCAATGCTCAACAAAGTTGTCAAAATGGTCATTGCCCCAGTGGTTACTTTTGCCTTCATGGGCATTGCGTTCATCTTCCCTGCACTTGTCGTAGGCCTATTCCATTTAGATGCGGTCAGGCTTGTGGTTGGTATGCCGACCCAACACATTCAAACGATGTGGTTTCCATTTCTGATGATAGTTCAGCAGACTTCAGCCTTACATTGACCGATGCTCAATATGTGTCTCTCAAAATTTATGATATAACCGGAAGACTGATCAAAACACTTGCCAAGAGCAGGTTGCCCCAAGGAGAAAATGAAATTGAATGGGACCAAACAGACGACTATGGGAAAACCGTAAGTGCCGGCATTTACATTTTGCAATTGGATGCAGGCCCTGATTATTCAGACACAATAAAACTTTCAGTAATGAACTAGTCAAACAACTAAATGAAATTTTAAACAATAATAGCCACTTCTTTATAAAAATCAAGAATCATGAAACTTCAATTATCCAAAAAGTTCTTCGCTTTCATCATTGCCATAATGATGTTTTTCGTATTACCCGGTATAGCCAATGCTCAACAAAGCATAGCCAATGCTCAACAAGGATTAGATAACTCTCAACTACCATGTCAAAGCTGTCTTTCTTGGTGTGGTTGTGGTTTACGGTGCATACGCGGGCACTGCTATCGTTGGTATCCCTTTTATACCGATCCACTACACAAAAACGATGTGCTTTCTCTTTCTGATAGTAATTCCGCAGACTTCAGCCTTGAGTTGACCGAAGCGCATGATGTGTCTCTTAAAATTTATGATGTAACCGGAAGACTGATTAAAACACTTGCCGAAAGCACGTTGCCAGAAGGAGAAAATCAAATAGAATGGAACAAAACAGACGAATATGGAAATACCGTAAGTGCCGGCATTTATATTTTGCAATTGAATGCAGGTACTGAATATTCAGACTTAAGAAAACTTACTGTAATGAACTAATCAATCAACTAAATGGATTTTTTAACGATAATGACCACTCCTTCGCCTTGCATTATCCAGCAGAATAATAATGCTCGAAATCAATTATAGTAAACTTCATGCAGTCGCTGAGTGAGTTGAACCGAAACGGAATTAGTGATCGACAGTATTTATCAGAAAGTAGTTTTAACACATTCGACAAACCTTTAGGTTGGTAAATCTAAAGGTTTGTCAAAGCGAACGAAATATCGGAATCTGAAGGCACCTGTGAATCGTTACTCGATATTCGATATTCGATATTCGTTACTCGATATTCGTTATTCGTTATTCGTTATTCGTTATTCGTTACTCGTTACTCGTTACTCGTTACTCGTTACTCGTTACTCGTCAATGTCTTCTCACAGTTGTTTTCTTTGCCTTCACATGTCCCTTAGGACCTTTCACCGTTGTATGTTTCACGGTGGTTTTGTGACCGCGTGGTCCTGTTACTGTTGTGCGTGTATGAGTTACTCTGTAATTACCGACGACATTTGCATGCCTGTTGCGGACGACAACGGAATGGGTTCTGACAGGTGCATATAATTTGTGCGCATGGATGACACGGTTAGTGTGAACGATCGCATACGAATGATGATATCTTGTATAATATGGATGCCATACATGCCAGCCTAATGGTCTCCAGGGACTCCACCATACCGGGTAGGTGCGCCAGCGCCATGGTGATACCCAGGGCCTGTACACAGGAGCATAAACGAATCGTACTGAAGGCCAATACCAGACATTGACGATAATCGCAGGAAGAGCCGCATCATAATTAACCATTGGGCTACCACCTTTATTGCCACTCATTTCTTCATCTCCTGCCCCTGGCTCCACGATGACTTCTTCACCATATATATCTTCGTCACCTACGATTTGAAGGATCGCTGTAGTGTCACCTGTTTTTTCTAGCTCGATGACAGCGATGTCCTGACTCTCCGAACCTGAAACAGGAACCTGCAATATTAATGCGTGTGAATTTTTATCAGACTTGTCAATCACACGGATATAATCAATGTCATTATCACCATTCAGATCCAGATTGTTGACATTGTTGGATTGTGTATTGAGTTGTTTTTCGAAATCTTCAGGTGAGGTTGAATTTTGAAATAAAAACAAAGCCCCCTGAAGGCTGAAATTATCTCCCGGCAATCCTGTAGAATCCTGTCCGGATTCATTTTGGGAATAGGCAACCTGGAAAGTAAATGCAAGCAGGAAGAGAGAGAAAAAAATAGGCATAGTTTTCATAATGACAACATTTTTATTCATAACAGAGACTAAAATTAATGGATTCTGACATGATATCATTCATCCATTCGGGTGATTTTATAGCGTTTGGACATTCCGTCAGTCCATTGGTTTAATTCCGGAAACAGAAAAACAGAAAAACCGTTGTTGGTTGTAAGAAAGTAGACAGATTATTGGTCAAAGGGTATTGGGATTGTATCTAATAACCATTAACCTGTCCATTTTCTTAAAACCAATAACGAACAACATTTTTCAATCCAGCACCTCATACACCACGACCGGCGATGTTTTATTCTTTAATATGGATTCGCCTATTTTTCTGCAATTGAAGGACTCTTTGACTTTTTCATAGGCCTGTTCGCTGATCACGATCTGATTTGGGGTGGCGATGGATTGTAATCGTTGAGCGATGTTCACTGCATCACCGATCACGGTATAATCCAGACGTCGGAGACTGACCGAACCGATATTGCCTGAAATCATTTCGCCGCTATTGATGCCGATGGTGACTTTGGGTGTGAAGGAAACATGCTCATGTATGGAAGGTAATTTTTCGATTTGTTTTCTCACTGCAAGACTTGCATCAATGGCTCTGTCAAGATGATAGTCACCGCGAAAAACAGCCATGATCGCATCGCCTATAAATTTGTCCACATATCCTCCCTGTGCAATGATCTCCTTCGCCATAAGATCAAAATAACTGTTCAATAATTTTACGACCGTGTCCGGTCCTTCGTTTTCACTGATCGTCGTAAAGCTGCATATGTCGAAAAACACAACTGTAGCTTCTACCGTATCATTGGAGATCAGGGAAGTTTCAAATTCACGGGTGCTCATAAAATTCAAAACCGTTTCGTCGACATACATGCGAAGGATATTGTTTTCTTTAATGGCCTTCATCGTATCCCGCATTTGTTTTACATGCCGGATCGTTTTTTCCATGGTGAGTTCGAGGTCTTCAAAATTGACAGGCTTGGTTATAAAATCAAAGGCGCCGCGATTCATAGCTGTGCGGATGTTTTCCATATCGCCATAAGCGGAAACAATCACAGATTTTAGTAAACTGTTTTGTTCGTTGAGTTTGGTGAGCAATGTCAGCCCATCCATTTCGGGCATATTGATATCACTGAGAATGATATCTACATCCGTGTGGGCTAAAAGCTGCTCAAGCGCATGTTTCCCATTGCGGGCGAAAACAAATTCATAGGCGTGCTCCCTGATCTTCTGTCGAAATTTCTGTTTGATGAGCACCTCGAGATCCGCCTCATCATCTACGACTAATATTTTGGCCATCAGAGAATTGCTTTTAGTTTTTGTTTCAGTACATCAAATTCAACCGGCTTGGTGAGAAAATCATCCGCGCCTAAACGCATCGCGGTATCAAAATTTTCTTTATCGCCGTAAGCCGTAATCATCATCACTACGGGTGGAGGTTGATTGTATTTCTGTTTGATATGTTTCAGTAAATCCAATCCGCTCATTCCCGGCATATTGATATCGGAGAGAATCAACACGGCTTCATGTTTGTGATTTCCGAGAAATACTAATGCATCTTCCCCGGAGTAAGCAAATGCAAAATCCATTTCTCCATTCTTTATTTCTTTTCTGAAACGTTGTTCAAAGAGTACACGTACATCTGTTTCGTCATCGACCACTAGTATCTTCATAAATTGAATGTATGATTTATATCGGTAAAGTAATTATAAACTCTGCGTATTCGCCTTCTTTTGTATTTACGTTCAATTCCCCTCCATGTGCCTTAATAATATCATAGCTCAAGGATAAACCTAATCCTGTGCCTTGTCCTGTGGGCTTAGTCGTAAAGAAGGGTTGGAAGATTTTGTCAAGTACATTTTTAGGGATGCCTGGGCCATTGTCTTTCACACTGATTTCTACTCCTGCCCCTAAATTCCCTAATGGGGACTTCCTTTTAGTTGTTACAGTCACAGTAGGTTGATAAACAATATCAGGTATTAAGAAGTCCCCTTTAGGGGATTTAGGGGCAGAAACAGCATAAAACGCATTCGTTATCAAATTCAATATCACCCTTCCGATATCCTGTGGGATAATATTGATGAAACCGATGCTCTCATCATAATCCGTTTTCATTGTGGCATTAAATGATTTGTCTTTTGCCCTCAATCCATGATACGCTAATCGCAAATATTCATCAGCTAAAGCATTGATATCCGTGGGTTCTTTTACTCCACTGCTACTGCGACTGTGTTGTAGCATACCCTTTACAATCGCATCCGCTCGTTTACCGTGATGATTTATTTTTTCGAGATTTTGTTTGATGTCGCTTGCAATAGCTTTAGCTTCATCCAGTTCTCCTTTTGCCAGCTCATCATTCATTTCATCAATGAGCTCACTGCTCACTTCTGAAAAATTATTGACAAAGTTCAACGGATTTTGAATTTCATGCGCGATGCCGGCGGTGAGCTCACCGAGAGAAGCCATTTTTTCGGATTGAATCAATTGCGCCTGCGTGGATTTGAGTTCGGTCAATGCATCTTCTGCACGTTTCTTTTCTGTTTGCAGATTGATCAGATCCATACGCGCCTGTTCCGCGTGCTGTTCTGCTATTTTCAGGTCATGGAAGCGGGTATAGGTCAGATTGAATACACCGGCAAATCGTTCAAGCAGAGGCAACGTTTCTTCAGGTTGTGGCTCGATTGACGAAATACCGATAAATCCGCTGGAGAAATAGGCAATGTTCTGTACTCTTCGTTTCTGTTCGAGGCCTAAGCGGAAGGGAATGTTCAGTTCGACATTGAGATAATGATAGTAATCGGAGAGTTCTTTTCCCTGCATATCGATGACCAGTGATTTTTGATGCTCCTTCCATCCCGTATACATTTTATGAAAAGAAGCTGATTTATAAATATTACCGGTAAACTGTTTGTTGACTTTGCTTCCGTCTTCATCTGTAGCCCACAATTCGATGTCACCACTATCATCTTTAATGATCCCGATGTAGATTCGTGTTGTAGCAATACCCAGATCAATGAGTTGTCTGAAAACGACAGCAGCGGTTTCAGCCAGTTCGGTACTGGATTGCATGGCTAAAGTTCTGCTTCGTACACGCTCAAGGGTTGTTTCGATCTGCGCTTCTCTGGTCTGTGCTTCTGCCTGGGCAATGTCTATGTAGCGCCTATACGCGAATTCAAAAACATTTCGAAATCGCCTGAGGAGAATCCGTTGTTCTTCTGTAAGTGAATTGAAAGAGGATATACCTATGGCACCTACCCCAATAGAATAAAAATAATAGGTAAGGGATTCAATGTGGTGTAGTCTTGGATCATCAACCTCTCCCTGGCTTATTCTCAAGGATATCAATTCTTTTAAAAGCGTACCTTCTATTACATCTTCTACGAATGCATCACTTGAAGCTTTCAGTTTCTGTACCTGCTGTTCAATAAACGCTTGCGCATCATAGCGCACAGGAGTAATACTTCTGCCCACATCAGGGGAATAATCATAATTGAGAAAAGATTGTTTGCCATCATCCATAATATTAATCATGGTATTTCTCAGGCCGTTGAACTCCAGTTTTTCAAGTTCTTTATAGAGGGCCTCGCAGATATCGAGTAGATCATCTGCTTTGCGCATGCCCAGCGCTACATTACGCACACGCTCAAGAGAAGCCTCGATCTTAGCTTCCCTTGCTTGTCCTTCTGCTTTTTGCAAATCATGGAAACGAGTATACGTTTGTTGGAACACTTTGCCAAAGCGCATCAATGTAGCATTCTCCTCCTCCGAGTAAGGTATGCCCTTAAAATTTTCGATATACAACCCTACATTCTCTAACAATACCGTCGATATAGCAAGTCCAGGGCAATTGAAATAATAGTCCCTCGCCTCCTCCGTCAATCCTGGGATCAACGTAAACAGGTCACGATAAAATTTATTTTTTTCTTCGAACGTCAGATGATTGGAAAAGAAATCTTTTCCTTTTTCTTTTGCATCATTGAAACTGTTCCAATGTGGAGAATCAAAATAGGGGATGGTGATTTGAGTGGGAATTTCGCGCTGGTCAGCCAGCCAAATATGCATATCCTCTCTGGCTTTATAATCCATGATAAAGCCCGTATGTTCTGTCAGGATATTTAATTGACCGAATTGATCATATACAACCTGGATCACTTCCTTGAGTTCTTCACTTTTTTGCATGCCCATGGTTCTGCTTCTCACTCTTTCCAATGCCGCTTCTGTCTTGGCTTCTCTGGCTTGAGCTTCGGCCATTTTTAAATCAAGGAAACGCCTGTAGATAAGTCCGAATACTTTTGCAAACCGAACGATGAGATTGCATTCGTCTTCTGTTAAAGGTTGATGAGTGACAACATTGAGTGATCCTTCTGCGAAAAAAAATACGTTGAAAGATTCACGGGGATTCAATTCTTTTTTTTCAGGGTAAGAAAGTATGGAGGACAATTTTTTATAATAGTCCCTGAGGTCATTGCCTGTCAATTCATGCGTGTAATATGGAGCATTCTTTGTCCATGCTGTATAATAACCCTCAAAAAAAGGATGCGCATTTCTCGGGACTATCCCAAGAATTTTTATGTCGTTGTGTTCAACGGACTGAGATGACCAGATCTTTATGGTTTCATTTACGCCATCAATAGTGGCTACACCTGTCCGAATGGGTTCAATGCCGAGTGAATTCAATTCTTTTAAAAGTACAGATGATGCATCTACCAGTTCCTCGCTGCTTTGCATGACCATGGATCTGGTGCGGACTCTTTCAAGAGATGCTTCAATTTCTAACTCCCGGTTTTTAGTTTCTAAATGTGCTTGCGCAGTTTTGAGTGCAACAAGTGATTGATTTAATTCCAATGTCCTTTGGTATACCTCCTGCTCCAGTTCTTTATTTTTAATGATGGTCACCTCATTCGTCATATATTCCCCATCCTTCAGCCTGTAATCCGGATTTGAACCATGAACATGAGCGATCCACCAACTACCATTTTCATATCTGAGTATAGTGGTATTCCGAAGAAGCTCCTTTGTTTCCTCACCATTAATATTTTGAATCCAGACAGATTCGCTTTCTACCCATGCTACATCACCAGCAACGGTAACATAAGTCCATAAAAACTCAATATTAAATTTATGCGGATACTGTTCCACCCCCTTTTGATTCATGAGCCTGTATTCTGTTTTGTTCACGGCTCTTTCATGTAATCCCGTACCGATAAAAGTCGCATCATCCAGGCACATTGAAAACCGAAGTTCAAGATCCCTGTCGGCATAGGACTGCCAGAACACCTGGTGTGTATTCAGGACATCTTCTTCGTTCTTACTTTTCGTAGTCATTTCGTCAATACAGCTTTTGATGTATCCATATTATTTATGCAGGCAACTGAATGATAAACGTCGTGCCTTCCCCTTCCTTCGTTTCCACTTTCAACTCCCCTCCATGTGCTTTCACGATATCATAGCTCAATGATAAACCTAATCCGGTCCCTTGACCTGTTGGTTTGGTGGTGAAGAAAGGTTGAAATATTTTATCTAATACTTTAGAAGGTATCCCATTGCCATTGTCTTTGACGATTATCTCTACCCCTAAATCCCCTAAAGGGGAGTTCCATTTTCTTGTTGTAAGAATGACCGTCGGTTCATAACCAACTTTGGATGACTGCAAGCCCCCTTCAGGGGGTGGGGGGCAAACAGCATAAAAAGCATTCGTAATTAAATTCAGGATCACTCTGCCAATATCCTGGGGTACAATATTGATAAGCCCTATATTCTCGTCATACTCCGTTTTCATCGACGCATTGAATGATTTGTCCTTTGCCCTTAATCCGTGGTAGGCTAACCGTAAGTATTCATCGGCCAACGCATTTATGTCTGTTGGCTCTTTTACACCATTGCTGCTGCGGCTATGTTGTAACATCCCTTTGACTATGGAATCGGCGCGTTTACCATGAAACATTATTTTTTCTTCATTATCTGTTACATTTTTTGCAATTGCTTTTACTTCATCATAATTTCCTTTATCCAGTTCTTCATTCATCTCCGTGAGCAACTCTTTGTTTACTTCCGAAAAATTATTGACAAAGTTCAACGGGTTTTGAATTTCATGAGCGATACCGGCGGTGAGTTCGCCGAGGGAGGCCATCTTTTCGGATTGGATAAGTTGTGATTGCGTTGATTTGAGTTGTGATAAGGCACTTTGAATTTCTTCTTTCTGCCGGTGGAGCAGAAAATTTGCTTTTTGTTTTTGTTTATTATTCCGAAATAGAATTAAAGCGATGAGCAATATAGTCGTCAGCACACCCAGCAGAATATTGGTTTTAATTTTATTTTGGTATTTGCTTTTCTCAGTGGCTAGTTCCTGTTGTCGCTGATCCTCTTCAAAGGTCATCATCTGCAACTGCTGATTGGCCCGGGCGCTGAATAAACTATCATTCGCTGCACGATATATTTTTAGGTATTTAAGTGTGCTGTCCGCATTGCTATTTTCGTAGATGTCGGTCAACAGTTTGGACGGCTTCATGCTTAAAAAAACGAAGACGCTGTTTTTGACAGTAGTTATTGCTCTCTTGGCAAAATAGGCGCTGGAATCCGGCTGATGATTTCTTAGATAATGTTCTGCGAGGGCTTCATAAATTAAATTCTTGAACCGGATAGATTGGCTTTCATCGGCTGCAGTGAGTGCCTCTGAAAAAGTATGCATAGTCTCCGCGTTGTTTCCCCTTTTGCTAAATGCGCTGGCTATATTCATCAGGATATAAGGCTGGTTTCGGATCACATTCAGCTGTATAGATTTATCATAGGCTTGTTTGGAGTAATAAAGAGAGGAATCGATCTGATTCATGGCAAGATATATAGCGCCCAGGTTCATCATGGGCCAAATAATTGTTTCCTCATTTTTCCCCAACAATGCATTATCTCTGGCAGTTTGATAAAGACGCAGGGCCTTCTCATTTTCTTCACGGTCTTTGTAAATATGCCCCATTTGATTTTGTGCAATAGCGAGCAAGGCTTTGTTCCCTGTTTTTTCAGATAGGGCTACAGCCTTGTGGTGACACTCCAATCCTTTGATATAATTGCCTGTCAGGCGGTATCCCTGACCATAAAAACTCCATGAAGAAGCTTCGGTAATCTGGCTGTGTGTTTTTTGTGCGCTGAGTGAGAGCTTTTGAGCCGTTTCAATCACCATGAGTGGATATGATTCTACTTTGGTGTTATAGAGATTCAGGATATATCTCACCTGACTGTCTTCATCTTTGGTCTGTCCGATTAATTGCATTAAAGAGTCAACAGAATACCTGATTTTCTCCATCGGGACGTCCTGCGCAAAAGCAGGTTGAAGACCTATAAAAAAACAAAAGAAAATGGTAATTCTTTTCATGGGTTTAATTACATGGGTAACTGAATAATAAACTCCGTTCCTTCTCCTTCTTTCGTATCCACTTTCAATTCGCCGCCATGCGCTTTCACAATATCATAGCTCATGCTTAAGCCTAGTCCTGTTCCTTGCCCGGATGGTTTTGTAGTGAAGAAAGGCTGGAAGATTTTGTCCAATACTCTTTCAGGTATACCATTACCGTTGTCAGCAACGCAGATCTCTACTTTATCATTTATTTTTTTTGTACTTACTGTTACAGTAGGTTCGTATCCGGTCGATTGCTCCTTTTTCTTTTCGGCAACAACATAAAATGCATTTGTAATCAGATTGAGGATCACCCTCCCGATATCCTGGGGTGCGATATTCATCATTCCGATCGTCTCATCAAAATCCATTTTCATCTTTGCATTAAATGTCTTGTCTTTTGCACGCAGACCATGATACGCAAGCCTAAGATATTCATCAGCTAATGCATTGATATCCGTTGGTTCTTTTACGCCACTGCTGTTGCGACTGTGTTGAAGCATTCCCTTTACAATCGCATCTGCACGTTTACCATGATGTGTTATTTTTTTATTGTTCTCTTTGATATTGTCTGCCACTTTCAAGGCCTCTTCCGGCTTACCCGATTTTAATTCTTCGTGCATTTCATCGATTAGCTCCGCATTGACTTCCGAAAAATTATTTATAAAATTCAACGGGTTTTGAATTTCATGCGCGATGCCTGCGGTCAGCTCACCCAGTGAAGCCATTTTTTCGGACTGGATCAATTGAGCTTGTGTTGTCTTTAATTCGTTGTATGCCTTTTCAACTTCCTTCGCCTGCGCTAATTCACGGTCTTTGGTTCGTTCATGTTCTGCTTTCAGCCATATTCGTTTTTGAAAACGATATCCAAATAATGCAAGGGTGATAAATAGCAGCCCGTATACTATATAAGCCCACCAAGTGCTCCACCAGGGTGGTGTGATGATGATATCCACACTTCTTGTTGCCCATTTTTCCCTGTTCAGATCTGAGGCTTTCAACATGAACTTGTACTTTCCGGGAGATACTGAATAATAAAGTGCCTGACCTTCCACACCAGCATGATGCCATTCATTGTCGTAGCCCTCAAGTTTGTAGTAAATGACCTTGTTCTCCGGATCACCAAAATTGATCATTGAAAAACCAATGGAGAATGCATTTTGATTATAATTAAAATGGATCTCTTTTGTGGTCTCCATAGGCTGTTGTATGGGACTCTTTTCTCCCGGGTCAACAATTTTTCCATTGAGCCAAAGATTGGTCAATTGAACCTCCAGGGAAGAAGAAGGAATTTTAAGCTTATCCGGATAAAACGCATAATATCCTGCATAGGTCCCGAAATACAATCTACCATCATGACTATTTACTGCACATCCTGTGGATAACGTACTTCCAATGATGCCATTGGTTCTTCCGAACCTGACAACATTTTTTCTGGAAGCATCCAATCTGAATATTCCATCTTTGGCACCTATCCAAAGATTATGATTGTTGTCTTCAGTGAAGCTTGAGATATTGGTTATATTATTCACCTCATTTAATGATGCAGGAAATAAAAATTGATCTTTAGCCCGATCATACCTGAATAGGCCCTGTACGGCTCCAAGCCAGAAGACACCCTCTGCGTCTCTGAATAAATCAATGACATCTATACCAGCCAGATATCGTTTGCATTTTCCGGTTTTTGTATTCATCCGGTTGACACCACCTCCTTCGACCGTTCCGATCCACAAGTCACCACTATCATCCGGAATGACACAAAGAACAACATCGTCACTCAGACTTAATGTATCTGCTTCAATATGTTTATAACGAATAAATTTTTCTGTCTTCCGGTCAAACCGGTTGATACCACCGCCATACGTGCCAACCCACAGGTTGAAATCCTGATCTTCACACATCATGCTTGTGGCATTGTAGCTTAGACTTTCATCATTCTTAGGATCATTATAAAAACGCCTGAATGACCGGACAGCGGGATCAAAACGCGTGAGTCCATTTGCACTGCTGATCCAAATGATGCCATCTTTATCCCTTAACAGTTGGTTTGTGTAATCACTGCTCAGGCTATTTTGATCCTGAGCATTGTATACATACTGTTCAGTGATTCCGATATTTCGTTTTGCCAGGATAAGTCCATGTGAAGTGGCCAGCCAGAATAAATTTGTATCATCTACCATTACATCTGAAACAGACAAGCCTTCCATTGTAATATGTTGTATATAATTTTGGTACAACTCCACCTTGAATAAGCTGGCTTCCTGGGTACTGATCCAAAGCAAACCATCAGAGGAGGCATGAGCACACCATCCGGAGTTATCTTTGAAACCGCTTGATGTATTTGTTTTTGCATTGAAAAAAGTATTCGTGAGTGTCGCAGGATCATAGCGAGACACACCACCGGTCAATGTACCAATCCACAATGCGCCTTCCGCATCTTCCGTGATAAAAGTGATATGATCATAATTGCCTGAGACAGGAGAGCGATATGGTTTTGTCATGTCAGGATGATCGGAAGGATATCGTTCAAACATGCCCGTCTTTCTATCCATACGATGTAATCCATCGCCTCTTGTCCCTATCCAGAAATTGCCCCGGCTATCTTCAAATATGGCCCTGACTTTATTGTCCACCAGTGAATGTGGATTTGCCGGATCATGCATAAAGCGCGTAAAAGATTTGTTTTCACGATCAAACCGATTGAGTCCACCTTCTTCATTCAAGTCCCACGCCAACCCGGTACCTATCCACAGCGTGCCTTCATGATCTTCGTAAACAGCTCGGATTCGATTATGGCTAAGACTGGTAGGATCATCAGCTTTGTGGCTGAAGTGTGTGAAAATTCCTGTCTTCGGATCAAATAGATCAAGACCAGCGTAAGTACCGATCCAGAATTTCCCCAGGTGATCGATAAGCAAAGAAGTAATGGTATCATTCGCCAGGCTCCTTGAATCTTCAGCTATGTGTGTGTAATGCGTGAAGGTATTGTTCTTCGGATTGAACTTGTCAAGCCCCTGTCCATAAAATCCAATCCAGACGAGATCGGTTGTATCAGCTAACAAACATTCAGGATACCAGCCACCAAGTGAATTAACATTGTGGGGATCGCTGATATAGCTTGTCAGTAGGCTGCCATCATATCGGGTGATACATTGATTCGTCTGATCACAAAACCACATGGCCCCATGTTTGTCACGGGTGATGGCGTTGATCTTTCCAAGATAAATGCCATTGTTGCCCGGCAGGAGATCAAACTTTATTTCATTTGTCTGAGCCAAAAGAGCCAAAGGCAGGAAGAGGAGAATGACAAGTGAGTATACGAGAGGAGAGTTTTTCATTGAGGAGATGGACTGATGGATTCGTTTATGCAGGCAATTGAATGATAAATGTAGTTCCTTCTTCTTTTTGCATTTATGCGAAATATTTTTTTGCTATCAACTCCGAATATCCGACAATGTCGGCAAACATAATCGCATTGAGTTGGCGCGAAAAAACCATTGAGTGTCCGTAATGCTTAAATGTACGTAAAGGCATAAGATACAGACTCTTCTGACTATGGAGAAGCAGTGAGCATAGAGCGTATGCCTCTGCTGGAGTTTGTTTACACAATCATGGTGAATCAATCAGCCACCATGTATTTATTTTAAATACGCTCTGACTTTTGCGCTGATAAACTCCTTCACGCTATCCCATGTTTGATTTTTCAAACTAATAGGATCTTCGCTTTCTTCTGCATCAGCAAAATAAGTAATCGCCTGGGGTATGGTGATCAATAAGTTTTGTGAAGCATATTTCTCTTTATGAAATGTAATAAAGTCCTTAATTGAAAAATGATGCAGTAGCTCGGCTACATCCCAAAAGTCTTTCTTCTTACCCCTCCCCAATATCGCCTGCACTTTCATGGCCATAATATCTTCGATAGAAAACATTCTTATTTCATCTATCATCCGATCAGGTCTTATGGAATGATGGGGATAATGGACAAGATCAATTTTAACCTCATTCACAAATCCAAAAATGCCGAATCGTGGATTAGTGGACCTGTTAACGAATGATTTTTTAAATCTTTTTTCAAGGGCGCTGACGATTTTTGAATTCTCAAAAGAACCTGGTGAAAATAAATCCAAATCAACTGATTTCCTGTGTCCATAACAAAGGGACAAAGCAGTTCCACCAACCAAAGAAAAACCCTTTAGTTCAGTCATATCCATTATCTGATTCAATACGGTAAAAGCCCGGGGTTCGACTGTCTCAATATATAACATCTGAAATCATTAAGTGGTTTGTTGATGACAGCGCTTGCAAGATACATGGTATGTTCCGGCAAAAATTTTGCATTGAGCAGTGCTTCTGTAACCTTCTCATCGCCATAATAACGCCGGCAATTGCGAATATCCTCCACATCGCCTCGTTCAAACACCCTTTCGATGACAAAATTGGCTTTTGTGTCGTAGTCGATATTTTCAAATACAACATCCCAGAAAATCCGTTTATTAAATACCGGTTTAGGTTTATCTGCCATAAAGCAAAGATATTAATCTTATTCCGGCATAGGAGGAACGCATCTGGCTAGCGGAGAAAATGGAGATCCTGAGGAATCAAAAATAAATTTCCAATTATCTTTATTTCTCGCCTGGAGACCGGAAAGACAAGCGGAAAATACCGTATCAGATAAAATCACAATAAAAACCGGCTTCGAAGACGTTTAGATCATTAATTAAGTTCACCTTTCATATTCACCTATACATGGCAAGATTCACATTTGTAGTCATCCTCTTTTGCTGGATGACCACTGTTTTTTCTCAGGGGAAAGTGATGAGTTTGACTCCAGCCGCCCCTGACGCGGTCCTCAAATCCTTCATCAAAAATTATGGGGATGCAAAGGCCAGCTGGAAGGTAACAGAAGGGAATTATGAAGCAGCATTTAAATTAAATGGCATGCCAGCCACAGTCTGGTATGATTCAACCGGCTACAGGATGAATGTTGTGGTCGAAATAAAAGTAGATCAGTTACCAGCCATAGCGAAGTCTTATATTGAAAGGAATTATCCTAAAGCTAAAATCACGAAAGCATTAAAGTGGACGGATGATAAAAAAGTCAATACGTTTCAGGCAGAAATAAAGATATCTGCCGAATCCAAAAATCTGCTATTCACTGCAAGAGGGGATTTAATAAAAGAGCTTGGAGGAGAATAGCACTGTTTACTCCTGATATTCTGCTAACCTTACAATCGAACTACTAAGTAATAACATCCAGGAAGTTAATGGTTATTAGAAAGTTGATAAGTTATATGGCACCGGGCAATGGTATTTTTTACAGATAACTAATACCCAACAACCAGTCCAACTTCCATCAACCATCAACTAATAACTTATTTTATATTTACTCCGGATACATCTTTAACCACTCAGAACACATGTCACATGCTGATAAAATAGATTGGAAAGGGATTTTTTCTCCCTCTTCTATCCTGTTTACTATACTTGGAGTATTGTCGGCGATCATAGCTCTTGAAGGGTTTATGATTCCCAATCACTTTATTGATGGGGGTATCACGGGGATATGTATTCTGATGTCCAAGGCCATGAATGTCGATATCCGCTTCCTGCTGATAGGCCTCAACATACCGTTTATTTTGATTGGTTATCATCGGATAGGTAAATCCTTTGCTATCCAGACATCGTTTGCCATCATCCTATTGGTGATCGGGTTGAATACACTCGATATCCCTATGATTACAAATGATAAGATCCTGATCGCGCTTTTTGGGGGATTTTTTATCGGGCTGGGCATAGGATTTGTCATTAAGAGCGGAGGTGTTCTTGACGGACTTGAAGTCATCGCTCACTACACTACCAAAAAATCAGGATTTTCTACAGGAGAGGTGGTCATGTTCATCAATACAGCTGTGATATTGGCAGCAGCCTATCAGTTTGGTATTGAAGCAGGGATGTATTCTATTCTTACCTACTTCACGGCGATGCAAATATCAGATTATGTCGTCGATGGATTTGAAGAATATACGGCACTCACTGTTTTGTCTGAAAAGCATGAAAACATTAAAAGCATTATTGTCAATGATTTCAATAAAGCCATTTCTGTTTTTAAAGGAGAACGGGGTTATCTACCGGGTAGCTTCGATGTCAAATACGATTGTGATATCATCATGACGATTGTGACCCGGCTGGAACTCCACAGAATCAGGCAGGCCATAATCAATGAGGATCCATATGCATTTATTTATATCACCAGTATTAAAGAAGTGAAGGGTGGCGTCATCAAACAAAAAGTAAAACATTAAGCTATGACTAACTTCCCGGCGCTGCATGATGAAGTTTTTCACATGCTTGATCATCAGTTGCCTTCATTTCTGACCTATCATTCACCAAAGCATACCAGGTATGTATTGGAACAGGCCGAAATTATTTCAATGCACGAAAATGTCAGTGCACATGATCTTTACCTTATTAAGACCGCTGCTCTTTTTCATGACATCGGTTTTATACAACAATACAAAGATCATGAAGAAGCCGGATGTGAAATCACCAGGGAATTCATGCACCGTTATTCATTTGATCCCGCAGATGCAAAGAAGATATTCGGCATGATCATGGCTACAAAAATTCCGCAGAGGCCACATACATTACTTGAAATGATCGTAGCTGATGCCGATCTTGAATACCTCGGCACAGATTTGTTTTACAAAGTCAGCCAACTGTTATACAAGGAGATGCTTTATCTTGATCCTGATCTTGATATCCCCTCATTTAATCAGATTCAGATTAAATTCCTCAGCGCCCATACTTATCACACTGATTTTTGTAAAAATAACCGTGAGGAAAAGAAGCTTCAAAATCTTAGAGAGTTAATGGAGAGCATACAATGACGGATGGTTATTAGTTATTAGTTGAAAGAAATTGGACAGGTTCAAGGTTTATGGTAGCAGGACAGGATAAAGGTTTTTGGTCGTTAGGTTTCATTGCCCAATAACCCTTTGCCTTTTTTCCAGTCCATTTTCTAACAACCTTCAACCAACCACTTTCAATCATCTTTTATCCAACGTCTTTCGTATCAACTCTCCTTTACTATTGATCTCGAGCACCTGGTAGATATGCTTGATATGTGTCCTGACGGTATCAAGAGAGATACCGAGTTTATCAGCTGCCATTTTATAACTTAGACCATTGACGATACATTCTACGATTTCCTGTTGGCGTGAAGTTAATGGGCCATCAATCTTTTTTGGAATCGGCGCAAAATATTCCACCACTTTCCGGGCTATACTTGGAGACATATACGAACCACCACGGTGCACTGTCAGAATTGCATCCCGGATCGTCACCAGTGAAACACGTTTCGACAGATATGAACAGGCACCTGCACAAAGTGCTGCAAAAATCTTATCACTTTCTTCAAACGTAGTGAGCATGATGATATCAATATCGGGCCGGTATTTTTTTATCGCCGGTATGCCTTCGATGCCGGACTGACCGGGCAACTGGATATCAAGCAACATGGCAGATGGAATCAGGTGTGGGTCACGGTCAAGAGCCTGGAGAAAATCTTCCATCGAAACTGCTGTGTACACCAATTCGAATTGAGGGTCGCCACCCAGAAATGTTCGCAGGCTTTCCCGGATGATGGGGTCGTCTTCAACGATGGCCAGTGCGATGGGTTTCATATGTCAAAGTTACGCCCTGATATCTTGCGTACTATCACATCTTGATGGGAGGGGTGAATTATCACGGAGGAGTCAGATTTTAAAGCGACATTAGCATTTCCTCTGATGGCAATAAGCGGGCACTTACTATTTTACTCTACTTACTTTTCGCATAGCATCCGCTGCGTAGCCTTTATCCTGTTGTGTGTATCCTCTTTTGTCCTCAGTGCCCAGCGTCTTCCCAAAGGGGAGTCCCTGACGATCGAAGATGGGTTGAGCTTTCGTGATGTGACTGCCATTGCTCAGGACAATCAGGGGCTCATGTGGTTTGGCACCCGTCAGGGATTGAATCGATATGATGGGTACCGCTTTACCCGTTTTGGAAATGACCGCCAGGCGGATCAGTTTTTTCCGGGAGAAAATATACAGGTAGAAGGAATACAATTTATCTATGACAACATATTATATCTTATATCGGACCACAGGCTGTACTCTATCCAGCGCAATGATTTTAGTCAACATGATCTGACAAAGGAGCTTGCGATCAAGGGATCAGTGCTACAGTTAAAGTTTTCACCTGACGGCAGCATCTGGATGGTTTGTGAGGATGCAACACAACAATATCTGTATCATGGTGACCATTTAACTGCACTGAAGGAGATAGCTCACGTTCCACGGATCAGGCGGGAATTCGTCACCAGTCTTGCTATTGATACATCCGGCGATGTATGGTGGAGCACGATATCGCAGGGACTGCGTCAATACAACAAGCAGGGCGATATGTTGCATGAAATAAAAGTGGATAGCTTTCTCTGGTATGGTACGATGATGTACTATACACCAGTACATGTAGACAGCCGTAACCGGATTATTATATTTCCGAAAAGCAGGTACCAAATCTGGTGGTATCACCCGGAGGAGAAACGGTACGATGTCATTGCAGACAGCCTTTCCACAGTGGCTTCCAGCTTTGAAGAAGATAAACAACACAATCTATGGTTTTCATCAAACGTGGAATTATTACGGTGGAGTCCGGAAAGAGTATTGACTGATTATACTTCTGTTTTGAATGAAACCCTCCAGTTTGGTAAAATCCAGGACATCTATGAAGATCAAACCAATATGTTGTGGATAGCGACAGACAACGGGCTCATAAAATTTCCTAATCAAAAACAATTGTTCAAATCCCGATTCGATGTTCCCGGTGATGCCTGGGGCAATGCCATGCGCGGAATATTTGAGGATAAGCAAGGTCGGATATTCGCCTATTGTGAAACAGGTAATCCAGGTTTATATTATGCGGATACTCCAAATGGACCATTCTATCGTTCATTCATTCCCATTGTAGGTAATCCAAAACTCAGTCCGCTTGATGGAACTAATCACTTTATACCTGACCTGGATGAAAATGTAGTCTGGACGTTGACAGATAAGCTTGTTAAAATAGATCTGGACAAAAAACATGTCATCTCCATGACCGATTTTTCAGGAACAGCGGATACCTATTGGCACAATCCGTTCCTGAGATTAAAAAGTAAATCCTTTCTCCTCGGCTCGACCCTTGAACGAATGATCATATACAATCCGGAAACCGGAGAACGTACAAAGTTTTTAAAAGAAACGAACACGCAATTTTCATCCGTTCACACCGAGTGCCTGCTGGAAAATTCTGATGGATCTGTTTGGGTAGGAACGAACAATGAAGGGTTGTATCTCATAAGTGGTCAGGGAAATATTATCCGGCACCTGACTACCGGATCAACCCCGGCCCTCAGCAATAATCATATCCTTGTAGTGCATCTTGGTGCAGATTCTGTCCTTTGGATCGGAACGTTTGGAGGTGGGCTCAACAAATTTGATTTGAACAACAATTCAATTCAGAGTTTTACAATCAAGGATGGACTGGCGAATGAAAATGTGGTGGGTATACTTAGTGATCAGATTGGAAATATATGGGCAAGTACCTATAATGGATTATCCTGTTACAGAATAAAAGAAGGAACCTTTCAGAATTTCTTTGAAGATGATGGATTGTCAAATAATGAATTCAACTACTCATCTTTTTTTAAAGACAGAAATGGGGTGCTGTGGTTTGGCGGGATGAATGGTTTGCAATATTTTAATCCTGAAGACATATTGGAACAACGACCAAATCCGCCATTGACCTTTACGGGGTATTTAAAATATAACCGGCAGCGTGACAGCCTTGATTCACGTGTTTTAGGAAGTCAGGAAATTGAACCAGTCATTATCTCACCTTATGACAGTTATTTTCAATTTACGTGGACACTTCCCAATTATTTCAAGTCGGATAAAAATAGATACTATGTCTGGCTTGAAGGTCTGGAAGACGATTGGTCATATATCGGAAATACACCAATAATACGTTACCACAAGCTCCCTGAAGGTAATTTTACTCTCCACATCAAAGGTGCAGACAGTAAAGGCAACTGGAGTAAAAAAGAACTTGAAGTGCCTATACATGTGAATCCTTTTTTCTTTAAGACCTGGTGGTTTATTTTAGGATGCATTTTTTTAGTAGGAGGTCTTGTGTTTGCCTTCACGCGATATAGGTTGCAACGATTATTGGAAATGGAACGAATGCGCACACGAATCGCCGGTGACCTGCATGATGAAGTCGGATCAATGCTGTCAGGACTGGCGATGCAGGCCGAAATACTTGAATTAGACCAGCATAAATCAGACACTTCCAGACTTCATCGCATCAGTGAAATCAGTCGTCTGACATTGTCCAAAATGCGTGATGTTGTCTGGTCTATTGATAGTCGCCGGGATCAGGTGAAGGATCTGCTCGATCGCATGCGCGAACATGCGGAAGAAATGTTGACACCAAAAGAAATGACTTTTCAATTTGAATTGGGCGAACTGCCACTTGAAAAGAAACTACAGGTAGATGTCCGTCAGCATTTGTTTCTTTTTTTCAAAGAAGCGATCACCAATATTGTCAAACATTCGAATGCAACAATCGTAACGATTCGTTTTGGACAATTTGGAGACCACTTTGAATTGTCCATTGAGGACAATGGTACCCCTACTATTTCATCTGCTGCGTCCAGCGGATTTGGATTGCAGAATCTTGAGATGCGTGCAAAAAAAATAGGGGCGATATTTCAGATCAATCGGGTATCTGGTTTTCATGTAATGCTGAGTATGAAATCTCTATAAGATTTTTGGATTTTCCGTGGAGCCTTTTTTGAAAAGAGTGAAGATTTTTTTCTGAAAAAATTCGCTGCATTCCAATAAAGACGGGAGTTTCAGGTTTTGGATTTCGACAAAATCCGAAAAGAATTTTCCATCTGTTTCTATTGCTAATTAATTCGGTCTAACCTGGTCCAAATCCTATCCTGATCTGACACCTCTATCATCACATTAAGATGTGATACCCTGCCCAATGTCACACGTCTATTTTTGTAGAGTTCATGACAAAATAAGACAGATAAACTGGTAAGTCATTTAAACCTGCATAATCCTGTTCAGAACTTTCAAATGTACATAAACGGAATATTCAACGGAATGTACATTCTCGAGGTTCGTTCAGAAAATCAAATTATCACAAAGAAAGTAATGGTGCAATAATAAAAATAGTAAAACTTCCTCTCTCTCAAATTGCTCTCAGGTATATCCGGGAGCAGTTTTTTTTGTTCCGCCACTTAAAAGTGGCGGCAACTCAAACAAGAAGCGAAAATGCGGTTAATTATTTTTTTTGAATTCCCACTAGTTTCAACTAGTGGACTTCTAACAGATTTTCCAGTACCCTGTTCCACCCTTTCCATCCATCAATTTCACTCAACGACGAATTGTGCCATAGGATCACTAATTCACCATTGTGTTTTTTGACCTGTTCGATTATTTTTTGAGAAAGTGCCAGGCTTTCTTCGATTGAATATTTTTTATACATTTTAAAGGATACATCCATGATCAGTAATGGTCTTTCGATCAATGGCAATTCTTTTCTTTCGTGAATATCAAATACCGGAAATGGTTTGCTTGTGCCACATCTGAATCCGGGTTCTGCCGCATAGCCAAGTGTGCTGTCTGTTTTTATTCCGGCTTCGGATAAACAACGCCATGTATCAGGCACTTCAAAACGGAGATAATGCTGACGTGAAGATGAGATCACTAATCCACTACTTTTGGATATGGCTTTGATTTCATCTTTCATCATTGATGCGTCTTTGAAGGAAGCATAGCTCGGATGTGCACCGATTCGATGAATTCTGTTGCTCATCTCCTGCATTAGTGATTTGATGTGCTCATCGTCAATGTCATAATATCCTTCATAGCGCGTGCGTCCACCACCGATCATATTGAATTCGAATCGGTTCTCTGCATTTTCGGCCAGAGTCATCAGATAGTTAAATTGGTCGTAAGGATCTTTCTGTAGGCCCCGTTTGACGGCCTTTGATTGCTTTATGTCTTTCAGGAGATGAAAAGGATTTCGACGAATTCCCCCGGCCAGAACTTTCCACCCTGGTTTGCCCTTCCAGTAATAGGGTTTATCAACATCACAAGTCGGCACGACTTTATATTCAGCCGTATCAGCCTTTAGCGGATAACCAAGCGTGAGCAGCCAATAGCGCAGTAGAGTTGTGTATTCATCAACTACAGGACGAAGTATCTGACCGGATTTAACAACCAATGCTTTATCTGCCGGAAACCTGCCATGTGTATCCTTATCTTTTAGTACAGTCTCTTCCCATCGTGTCAACATAAAGAATGCTCCTGCAAACAAATCCACATGACATACAATTTTGTCCCGCGTGATTTCCAGATGCTCATCACCATAGAGAAGAAGAATATGATTCAATCCCGGAGATTGTGTAGCAATAATTTTTTGAGGAATATTTTCCTGAAACAAATAATTCTTTCCGTCAGAAATTTTTCCAAAAAAATGATCCCTGATAATAATCTTTTTTTCCTCCCAGGAGATTGTATAATCAGAATGATGCGCTGAAGGAATAATCTCAATTTCAGCTTTACAATAATTAGCCAATAAAGTCCTTACCGCATAGCTGCGTTCCGGGATGAAATTGTCTGGTATAAAAACTTTAATCAAATTGAATTTAGGATTTACTACCCCTTAAAAAACGCCTTAATATGCCCACATATAAACCCTATCTGCTCCTCCGTCAGATCAGGATGCATCGGCAGTGAAAGTACTTCCCTGCAGATTCGTTCAGTACTCAGCAAGGGCACACGACGACGTACGATTTTATTAAATGCAGGCTGCTCATGCATCGGCACAGGATAATAAATCATAGAGGGCACTTTCTTCTCTGCCAGATAAGCCTGTAATTCATTTCGTACATCGCGATGAACACGGATGGTGTATTGATGGAATACATGCTCAGACCATGCTACACGTTCCGGAATGATGATGTCCCCCATCGGGCCTAGTAATTTGTCATATTGATCAGCCACACCACGTCGCAGCTTATTGTACTCATCGAGATGTGGAAGCTTAGCATTGAGGACGGCAGCCTGCAGTGAATCAAGACGGCTATTGACACCGATGATATCATGGTAGTATCTTTTTTGCATACCATGATTGGCGACCATTTTGATTTTGTGCGCCAAAGGTTCATCTCTTGTCATCATCGCACCACCATCACCATAGCAACCAAGATTCTTTGATGGATAAAATGAAGTACATCCGATGTGGCCGATTGTTCCTGACATCTGCCAATCATTTTCCCCCATCAGACATTTTGCACCTATAGATTGCGCGTTGTCTTCGATGATAAAGAGATCTCGTGTTTTCGCGAGGCCATCAATGCTTTCATGTTGACGCATTGGCCGAATAAATGCACAGGTATAATAGCTCTTGTCCGTGGCGAAAGTGAATCAACAATATTCTCAAGCTTCATCATATACGTCCGGTCATCGACATCTACGACGATAGGTTTTAAACCAAGTAGCGCTATGACTTCAACACTCGCGACGAATGTAAACGAAGGAACAATCACCTCATCACCCGGCTGGAGATCAAGGGCCATCAATGCGATTTGTAATGCATCAGTACCATTTGCCACGGAGATGACATGTGCATCACCAAGGTATTTACTCAATCCGGCTTCGAAGGATGTGACTTCAGGGCCATGAATAAACGCGGCACTTTCAATTGTAGAAAGAATACGTCGGTCAATTTCAGTTTTTAACTGACTGTATTGACTCTGAAGATCCACCATCTGGATATTCTTCATAAGGTGTTATTTATTTTGAATGTTTTCTCGTCCGATGCTTGAATAAAAAAATCCCTGTTCGGGAATATCATCAAGATCATAAATATTACGTCCGTCAAAAATGGCCGGCGTCTTCATGAGGGATTTTATCTTCTGAAAATCAGGGGTTCTGAATTCATTCCACTCTGTCACAATGGCCAATGCATCAGCACCTTCAAGCACATCGTACATATCCTCTGTGTAAGAAACATGTCCTTTAAAATATTGGCTGAAATTTGGAATCGCTTCCGGATCTGTGGCTGCAACTTCTGCACCTGCTGATAACAAGTCATTGATGATATCGATGGCCGGTGCTTCGCGCACATCATCTGTATTAGGTTTGAAGGCAAGACCCCAGATTGCGATACGTCTTCCTTTAACATCACCATTGAAGTGATCGATTATTTTTTTGGCGAGGATGTGTTTCTGACGATTGTTGACATCCATCACCGCATCGAGTATTCTGAAATCGTAGCCGTGTTCTTTTGAAGTGAGATGCAGTGCCTGCACATCTTTTGGAAAGCAACTACCTCCATAACCTACGCCTGGAAATAAAAATCGTTTTCCGATGCGTGTATCACTTCCAATTCCACGTCGTACATCATCTACATTTGCTCCTGTACGTTCGCACAGGTTAGCGATCTCATTCATAAATGAAATTCGAGTAGCGAGATAAGAGTTCGCCGCATATTTTGTCATTTCAGCACTACGCTCATCCATGAAGAGGATTGGATTGCCTTGTCGTACAAATGGTTTGTACAATCTCTCCATGACCTGGTGTGCCCTATCTGATGAGAGGCCGATCACGACACGATCGGGTTTCATAAAATCATCAACAGCTACACCTTCCCGGAGAAATTCAGGATTGGATACTACATCAAAAAGATCCGGAGAAAGATTTTTCAACATCAATTCTCTGACCTTTTCAGCAGTCCCGACAGGTACCGTGCTTTTGTCAACAATGACTTTGTACGAAGTGATGAGATGACTCAATTCTTCCGCCACTCCCAGGATATACGAAAGATCAGCAGAGCCATCTGATCCCGGAGGTGTGGGAAGTGCCAGGAAAATGATCAGTGCATCCTTAATCCCGTCAGCAAGTGAGGAAGTGAAATGAAGGCGGTCCTGTTCGATATTGCGTTCAAAGAGGACATCCAACCCGGGCTCATAGATCGTGATCTTGCCGGCCTGTAGACTGGCGATTTTATCGGTGTTGATATCGATACAGGTGACATCATTGCCCGTCTCGGCAAAGCAAGTGCCTGTGACTAATCCTACGTATCCTGTGCCGACGACTGCTATTTTCATAAGGGGTCAAAGATAGTGGAAAAAGGCAGGGGGCAGGGAGCAGGGGGCAGGGAGAATCAAGCACTTGAGAGGAAACGTTGGCAAACATTCAGCATTGGCAGCGGCTCGCCCCTAAAAGAGTAATCAGTATTCAGTAATCAGTATTCAGTAATCAGTATTCAGTAACCAGTATTCAGTAAAGCGATGACTTCGCCAGTTTCAAAAAAGAAAGCATCAATGAAAAAAGTATTGGCAGTGGCTTGCCACTGCTTGCCTAAAACCTAAAATGTAATGCCAATGTCGCATCATACCAACAAAAAATCGACGTCTCTACAACCGATTCGTTATTTGTTACTCGTTATTCGTTACTCCTTTTCCCCTATCTTTCCTCAATGAAACACATTTTCCTTTTCTGCCTTTTCTGCCTCTCCTCCCTTTTCTGCCTTTCTTCTTTTGCTCAAACCAAAAGCTTCTACGACTTCAGTGCAACAGACATCGATGGTCATAAAGTCAGCCTGAGCCAGTACAAAGGAAAAAAAGTCCTCGTCGTCAATGTCGCCTCCGAATGCGGCAATACACCTCAATATGCCAAGCTCCAGGAACTGTATGAAAAATATGGCGGCGAAAAATTTACCATCGTCGGTTTTCCTGCCAATAATTTCGGAGAGCAAGAGCCAGGATCAAATGCAGAGATCAAGAAATTCTGCACAGGTCAGTATCACGTCACTTTCCCCATGATGTCGAAGATTTCCGTTAAGGGTGATGACATCGATCCGCTCTATGCCTGGCTCACCACGAAATCAGAAAATGGTGTCCTCGATGCTCCCGTCACCTGGAATTTTCAAAAATTTATGATCGATGAAAACGGACATCTGGTGGGATCAGTGAAGCCGAAGACAAGTCCGGATACACAGGAGATAATGGATTGGATCGAAAACAAATAATCATCTCCCCCTTTGGTTATTGAGCTGTGTTGAACTGAGCACAGGTATCAATCAACGATCTTTGAAGTCAGAAATAAATATAGAATACTGATCAACGAATTATCACGTCAGAAAGGAATGATGCAGTGTGAATTTAATGCCTAATTCAATTTTATAATTCAGTCTTTATTTCAAAAATTGTTGATCATTATTCAATACTTGTGCTGAGCGCTAGTCGAAGTATTCCTCTGTTCATTTCAACTTCAACTTCAACTTCTTCCTTCTATGACTTCTGGCAAGTCGAATGTGTCGAATTATCAAAGGGCTGGAGGGCAAAACGATCATCTCCTGCTTTTATATCCTCCTCCCCACGACCCCATATCAATCACCACGGCTATCACCATGATGATGATATTGCTGACAGACCAATCTCCCGTGTAATGCTTCATGACTACGCTGTACCAAAGCATCGTGACAGGCATAAAGAGAAATCCCAGTATCGGCCAAAGAATCGTATCGAATACTCCGTTAAACCAACTGGTGAAAAACCAAAGGATGGCAATCAGGACTCTGGGAAAAAGAAGCGCTATGGCGGCTAGCATGCAGGGCATGATTGAAGGTTTTTGTTTTCATTAAAATTACAAGGAATAAGTGAAATAAGTTTATGATGATTATAGGCTTATAAGATTATAACCGGATAAACCTATAAGCCCATAAACTAATAAACCCATAAACTAACCTCAGCCTTTTCCTATATACCTACGTTTGTCCTGAACATCTGTATCGCTATTGCAAGCAACAGAATACCAAATACCTTTCGCATCGCTTCCGTCGCCGGTTTCGGCAATTTCTTTTCAAGAAATGGTGTACTCTTTAATACAAGAAATATAACCGCAAGATTGAGTACAATACCTGCAATAATTTCTATCGTATCAAATGTTGATTTTAAAGACAATATCGTAGTCAATGTACCGGCACCCGCAAGCAATGGAAATGCTATCGGTACAATACTACCCGATGATGCACCATCACTACTATCACCTCTGAAGAAATGAATACCCAATACCATCTCAAGACCGATAAAGAATATGATCAGCGAACCCGCGAGAGCAAATGAACTGACTTCAACACCAAATATCTTTAAGATCGCCACTCCGAAAAACAGGAACGCAAGCATCAGGATACCCGCCGTAAGTGTAGCTGTTGGCGCATGGATGACGACCCCACGTTTCTTCATATCGAGAATAACCGGGAGCGATCCTATGATGTCAATGACAGAGAACAGGATCAACGAGACAGATAAAATAGCCGTGATCATGATGTTTTTGGTTTAATTTTCATCAATATTAACTCATTTGGAGTATATTTGGTTTAATAGTGATACATTTAGTGTCAAAACTGTTATAGTTTAGAACTATTTTTGTCAGATTTAATTTTTAACGACATGAATCAACATTTAGAAAATCAAATTGACAGCACCGATATCCGCATCATCGACGCCCTGATGGAAGATGGCCGCATCGCGTACTCCGTTCTCGCCGAACAAATCGGCTCCTCAAATACACTTGTGCATCAACGCGTCCGAAAGCTTAAAGAAACAGGCGTATTGATGAAACCCGTTTACCTGATCTCACCTGAACATATCGGGTATGATACCTGTGCCTTCGTCCTGATGATGATCAAAGAAGCGAATCAGATCCATGATGTGATCGAAGCCCTGAAAAAGATCCCTGAAGTGGTGAGCTGTGTGAGCATCATGGGCCGCTACGATCTCATGGCACGTCTCTATGCTGTCAATAACAAACACCTCCAGGACATTGTACACGATAAGCTGCAGGCGATTCCCGGTGTAGAGGGCACAAATACAATGGTTGCTTTTGAAGTCAGTTTTGAAAGACAAGCGATTATCCCTGATACAGAGACCTTGAATGTTTATCGCAGCAATAGATGATGTGGTGATGTGGTTATTATATCGTACGCAGAATACACGGAGAAAAATTTATAATCGCACGCAAAGGCGCAAAGACGCAAAGGATTTCATCTGATTGCTATCTTTGGATAAGCAATGAAGCGCAACTTCTATTCCCTCTCTCTTCTCACTTTATTTATCGCCAACACGATAGGAGGGATCAGCATTTTGTGTTTACATCACTTTCGTATCAATGAATATGTAGAATCCATCATCCACAATGGAAATTATCACATCCCACTTGATGAAGTAGTCATTGCTCCTCACGATGCCGATAAACTAATATGGTTAAAGGATAATCTTGAATTCAATTACCAGGGACACATGTATGATATCGTCTGCACCGATGTCAAAAATGATACGATGATCTATCATTGCATCAATGATAAAACAGAAGAAGGCCTCATACACGAAATTGCCAATAACGACAACCATCCTTTTCCCGGCCAGCATCAGGACTCCAGAATCGTCCTGCAGTTTTTTAAAATCATTTCAGAAATAGTCATTGCACCTTCAGCCAATTCAATTAAAGTGGCCGATGAAAATCTGAGAAGCTTTTTTTCCTACAATACTATTTTCTATCCTGTCTATTTATCTCTTTCCTGCGAACCACCCGATATCGCCTGATCCGTTTTCCTCGCACGGACATATAGCCGGGTGATGCATCTCTGCATCTGCCTGTCGCTACATTTTATTTCACGTTCATTCATTCTGAATATTTATGAAACAGATTTATCTACTCACAGTAGCCATACTCCTGTGTACTTTTCTTTCCGCTCAGACTGTCATGGTCCTGGACCTTACCACCCTACAACCTCTACCCCAGGTTTCGATCAGCCCTTCCTCTTCAACGACTGTTTTGACAGACGACAAAGGGAAAGCTGATATTTCTTCATTACTACACGCTCCATCAATTACCATTACGTATCCTGGTTACCAATCACTGACTCTCAGTTATGAAGAGCTGGTAGCAAAACCGGAAATACTGATGACCGAATCATCTCATGTGTTCAATGAGATCGTCGTTTCCGCCAATCGTTCTGAAAACGAAGCAAAGGATGTCGCCCAACCTATTGAAGTCATTTCAACACATGATCTTGCATTCAATAATTCGCAGACATCTGCTGATGTTATTCAGCAAACAGGCAATGTGTTTGTGCAGAAAAGTCAGCTCGGCGGAGGCAGCCCGATCATACGCGGATTTGAAACCAACAAAGTTTTACTTGTGATCGATGGCGTACGTATGAACAATGCCATCTATCGTGGAGGCCATCTGCAAAACATCGTCACCCTTGACAATGCCGCAATGCAAAGAGTTGAAATTCTTTACGGACCCGGCGCTGTCATGTATGGAAGCGATGCACTCGGTGGCGTCATGCATTTCTTTACAAAGAATCCTAAGCTGTCATCAGATGGGAAGTTAGCTACTACTGTCAATGCATTTGTACGATACTCCACTGCAGATGAAGAGAAGACAGGCCATGTTGATTTCAGTCTTGGTGGGCCGAGACTTGGATCACTGACGAGTTTTACCTATTCTGATTTTGGCGATCTGAAACAAGGAAGTCAGCGAGATGATAAGTATCCGGATTTCGGCAAGCGATTACAATATGCAGAAAGACAAAATGGTGTAGATGTAGCTGTCACAAATCCTGATCCTGATGTACAAGTTGGATCTGCCTACAAACAATATGATTTTCTTCAGAAATTCACTTATGCGCAAAACGAACATGTATCTCATTTTCTCAACGTTCAGTATTCCACATCATCTGATGTGCCTCGTTATGACAGGTTGACGGAAACTGCGGGAGGGACATTGAGATTTGGGGATTGGTATTATGGTCCGCAAAAAAGATTGTTCGGATCATATTCAATGCTCCTGTCGCATGATCATGGATTGTTTGATGAAGCAAGGATAGCACTGGCCTATCAGAATATCGAAGAAAGTCGCAACGACAGAAGATTTGGAAGTGCCAATATCAATCATCGTATTGAAAAGCTGAATATTCTATCACTAAATGCTGATTTCACAAAGACAAATGGAAAATCAGAATGGCACTATGGTATAGAGGGCATCACGAATCATGTCAATTCAACAGCCACAAAAGAGAATATTGAAACGGGAGTTGTCGTGCCTCAAAACACACGTTATCCTGATGGCGGATCGGATGTCAATTCCGCAGCGCTTTACCTGTCGGATATGTATCATGTATCTGACCATTTGATCATCCAACCCGGTGTAAGGCTTTCTTACAATAATCTGAAATCTGTATTTGAGGACAAAACATTTTTCCCTTTCCCATTTGATGAAGTGAACCAAACAAATACGATATTGAGTGGTAGTCTTGGTCTTGTATGGAATGGTGATTCAGGATGGAGAGTAAGTCTACTGGGTGCAACAGGTTTTCGCGCTCCCAATGTGGATGATCTTTCAAAAGTTTTTGAATCTGTACAAGGCAGTGTCGTGGTACCTAATCCAGATTTAGGACCTGAAAAAACATATAGTGTTGATCTCGGCATTTCAAGAACGATAAATGACAAATACAGTGTTGGCATTGATGGATATTACACCTTGTATCGTGACGCGATCACCACAGTGCCCGGCACATTCAATGGACAGAGCCAAATCATCTACGACGACTCCCTCAGCAATGTCACGATGAATGTCAATGCCCGCAAAGCATATCTCTATGGAGCCAATGCATACATCAACATCGATATTACAAAAGCACTTTCGCTCTACAGCACGATCAATTACACCTATGCACGTATTCAGGAAGAAACAGGTGACAGGCCATTAGATCACATTCCACCCGTCTTTGGCAAAACAAGTCTGAATCTGAAGATCAAAAAATTCAGAGGCGAAATATATGCTATGTACAACGGATGGAAAAAAATGAAAGACTATAATCTTGACGGCGAAGACAATCTTCCATTTGCTACACCTGAAGGAATGCCGGCATGGATGACATTCAATGTGAAAGGTTCATATCAATTCACAAAGAATTTCACCATTCAGCTTGGCGTAGAAAATATCGCTGATCAGAATTACAGGATTTTTGCATCGAATATTAGCGCACCGGGAAGGAATGTGGTGGTGACTGTGAGAGGAAGCTGGTAAATCTGTATTCAGTATTTTTTGGATACCGGATTAAGGGATGCCGGACTTATGACGCAGACGTAAATACTTATTGGAATAAATGTAACTACATGATATCAACATGGATTATTGATAAGAATGCGTCGCGAGTCTGGCATCCGGCATCCTTTTATCCGGCATCCTTTTTATGAACATCCTTTTAATAACTCTCCAACGTATCCGACAAATAATTGACGGCAGGAAGTGAAGACAACGCACCTGTCAGATCAAGTATTTTTAAATACTGATCCATTATTTCTTTACCCAGGTCAACTAAAACAAATTGACGTTTGATCTGGTATTCGCGGGCCTTGAGCAAAGTCATCGGTCCATCAGCCTGCAGAGGTCCCTGGTGTTCGATTGTAAATTTATTCTGACTTTCATTCCATTGTTGTTCTGCGATGTGATATCTGTCCGTAAGAGCTTTCATTTGATCGTGTGCAGATTGAATGGCTTCATTGAACTGATAGATATCGTACTGAATATTTTGTTCCGAATTATTTTTATCGATCTGTATTTCGGCCAGCTTTACACGAGAGGATCCTTTGAAGGGAAGATTAATACCAAAGCCTGCTGAGAATTCGCGTAACGCAGTTTCATTTGGTCTGTTGGCATAGCGCAACTGAAAGAAATCAAGCATTTTTTTTGAGCTTGCCTTTTCAAGATTATAAGATGCCTGAAGTTCATCAATCTTCGATTGCTTTTCGATGATCAGCGGATTGAGGTTTGCTACAAGGGGCATCTGATCGATCACAAGTTCCATTTGTGAGGGTTGAATAAATGCAGTCGTATCGAGTACCCATTCATTTTCTGACATAGGTACCCATGACGCAATCATTTTTTTGATATGATCAAATTGTGCTGAAGCCTGATTGAGATCAAGATTTAATTCGTCGAGATCATATTCAGTTTTGATCAGTTCATCAACCTCTGTGCCTGCATTTAACATTGCCAGTTTAGTCAATACATTCACCTTGTCTTCATAGACAAGTTTTAATTCCTGTTGTATGGCTATTCGTTGCTGTAAGAATCTGTATGTGCTGATGGCTTCATATCGGCCGGCCAGGGCTTCGTGTTCAAAGCTGCGTTGGATATATTGTTCAGTCTGAAGATTGGCCTTGTTAAGAAATCGTTGTCGTCGCATCTCGCTTAGTCCATTGACGGTAAGGCGGGCTAAATATTCCTGACGATAGACAAGGAAACGATCTGTCTCTGTACGCAGGCTGATCTGATCAGCGAATGGAATATTTAGATTCGTCTGCGCGATATAGTCCAGGTGCTGTTGCCGCAATTCAACAGAGAGATCATGACGTGCACTGGCCAGGATTTGTCCTGCAGGTATAGATGTCTGACTTTGTATTGAAGTATGCAATAGCAAACTCAGAAAAAAAAGTAACCACTTTTCGTTTTGCACCATCAGCTATTCTATGCTAAAACCTGTTTATGAAGTTGTATGAAATGATTTTTGAAAAAAGGACAGGAATGAAAATGGCTCAGCAGGCCATCGCTGTAAAATCACTTTTTCTTTCTGCAGAAAATTATTGTTGGAAGGGATCTCAATCAATACTTCTCGTCCATATGTTTTTATCTCCGGTATTTTTCGCAACCGTTCCGGAATCTCTACGATCCTATGACCGAGACCGCTGACCCTGCCAATGCATGTTTCATCTGGATGCAATGTGGATACAACACTAAGTGAATCACCCACTTTGATTTGCAGACTCAGACTTTCGTGCAGATAGGCGATGACTGTGTTTGGATTTCGTTCGTAAAAAGAAATGAGGGCATTGAATTCCGGAATATTTTCACCGATCCTGCAATGTATGCTTCCTACAAGTCCATCAGAAGGAGCATAGATCTCAAGTTCCTTGCGTTCTTTTTCGTAGAGCTCAATTTCATTTTTCAATTTTCCGATTTCCGTTTGCGCAGGAATGTGGGCTGATTTTAATTCATGTTCAAGTTGGGCGATTTCGATATCCAGTGGTTCGAGTGACAGACGAAGTTCTTCGCGCAGACTTTGTAGCCTGGTATCATAGACAGATGATGATGATTTAATGTCAGTAGAAGGCAGGCTCTTCAGATCTGTAAAGAGTTGTTGGTTCAATAGGTTCTCTGATTCCATCAGGCGGATGCGGGCCTGGATGTCCTCTGCTTTTTCTGCGCGCAGAGCGGTGTAGCGGTTAAGGTTGCTTTTGATTTCAGCCTGGCTCAATTGATCACGTGCTGTCAATTCAGATACATCATGATTCAATGCGCTCAGTTTAAAATCTAGTGCTGACCAGTTTACCTCCATCAGAAGTGTGCCTTTCGTCACAAATTCTCCTTCGGATACATTTATTTTCCTGACAGTGGCAGCATGTTCCAGGTTGATTTGAGTTTCCTGGTTTTCGGCAACGCCAAAAAAGTTTGCTGTACTGTGATTAAGACCCTGGTATATAAATATCAAGGCAAGAAACACGACAGGAATAAAAAGAAAAAGAAGATTTATTCTACGCATGGATCATGTTAATCAGTTTGATGGATGTAGGTATCATTAAAGCTCAACCGGATATTTTGCATCCCTTGTATTTCTTTGAGATTATCAGTCAGTTTCATTCCATGCATTTCATTTTGAAGGCGCAGCTCAAAAGCGTATTCAATTAAATTCTCTTTTTGCTGGATATAGTTGATGCGATATCGTTTCAATACGAAATTTCTGCAATGCTTTCCGATGATCAGTTGTGCTTTTTCAAATTCTGCAGGATCGGCATTGAGCTCGAAACGAAGCTGGCCTAACAGATTGTTTTTACGGCCATAAGGAGACAGTCGAAGAAAAAAGGCAATGAGACAAAAAGCAACTGTTCCGATGATTGCATTTGCAAAACTATTGACACCACAGGCGATACCTACAGCCATCGCAGCGAAAATGAATGACACATTTCGCGGATTGAAAATATTTGTTCTGAAACGGAGTATGGCGAGCGCACCGAATATCCCAAATCCCCTGGCCATACTTTCACCGATAGATTCCATGATCGTGGCTGTCACAATCGCCATGAGGATGATGGACTGTATAAAATGGTCGGGTGGAACGATATCCCTGGATGTCTTCTCATATGTCAGTACCAGGAGAGACGAAAGCAGGAATGCCAGCAGGACAGAAAATAGAATCAGGACAAATGAAGGACCTTCCTGATTGGAAATCGATGACAATATATCCATTGGCGTGAGTAAGCTAAATGTAAACAAAGCAAAGTAACTGAAAAAAGGATGCCGGACAAAGGAATACCAGACAAAGGGATGCCGGAAGAAGGGATGCCGGATAAAGTGATGCCGGATACCGGACTCATGATGTGAAAGGGATTGAGTACGCAGGAGGCAAAAGGCATGACTCATGATGTATTCAAAATAGCCTACTAGTATGTATTCGGCCTTTTCTCACAAGAAAATTTCATGCGTCCCGATTGCGTCCAGCGTCCGGTATCCGGCATCCCTTTATCCGGCATCGAAAGGGGTATTCAACGGGAATCCGCATATTTTTCCAAAGGAGGACACAATAACGGGGTAATCGGGCATGTTAATACCTCTGAATAAAATACTGAGTATGAAGCATGAATTTACCCAACTACAATTGACAAGACTGGTGTATGGTGAGACAAGTAAAGCGGAGACGGATTTGCTGCTGGAGCTTGTGACCACTGTTCCTCAGATTGCTGAAGCTTATGGTGTGTTAAAAGCAGGGAAAAAAGCCCTGGGAACGATTCCGATGATGCCAACCGAAAGGTCGATCAACCGGATTCTTGCTTATAGCGCATCCACTATTCCGGTTTCAGCCAGCTGATACACCCGACTTAGTTCAAAGAATAAGGCCTTCCCGATCAATATCCGGAGGGCCTTTTTCTTTCTGGCCGGCCCGCAAAATATTTTTTAGAAAAAATGTTAAAATTTGAACATGACGAGAAAATAGTCAAAATATGTCTATATATTTGTCTTATCATATTAACTTCATCACTTATATTTACTTTATTAAATTCAAATCATTATGTCATCTGATAAGGAACGCGATGCACGGTCGAAAGCCCTTCAACTCACAGTAGATCGCTTAGAAAAACAATATGGAAAGGGCACGATTATGAAGCTCGGCGACAAACAGGTCGTTGAGGTGGAAGCCATACCCACGGGATCAGTTTCATTAGATATAGCTGTTGGAACCGGCGGTTTTCCAAGAGGCCGTATCGTTGAGATCTATGGCCCTGAATCTTCCGGAAAAACGACCCTGGCCATTCATGCGATAGCTGAATGTCAAAAGCAGGGAGGAATGGCTGCATTTATTGATGCAGAGCACGCCTTCGATCGTTTCTATGCAGAATCCCTCGGTGTCGATACCGAAAACCTGTTGATCTCCCAGCCGGATAATGGAGAACAGGCATTAGAAATCACAGAGAATCTGATCAGGTCAGGAGCGATAGATATTATTGTCATCGACTCAGTAGCTGCATTAGTTCCAAAAGCGGAAATTGATGGTGAGATGGGTGACTCAAAGATGGGTCTCCAGGCACGCCTCATGTCACAAGCCATGCGTAAGCTTACAGGTACGATAGGCCGTACAGGTTGCTGCTGCATCTTCATCAACCAGCTTCGTGAAAAAATCGGAGTGATGTTCGGTAATCCTGAAACTACGACCGGCGGTAATGCATTGAAATTCTATGCGTCCCTCCGTCTTGATATTCGCCGCAATGGTTCAGCCCTTAAAGACAGGGATGGCAATGTGGTAGGTAATCACGTCAAAGTTAAAGTCGTCAAGAATAAGCTTGCACCACCATTTCGGGTGGCTGAATTTGATATCATGTTTGGAGAAGGTATTTCCAAAGTTGGGGAAATAGTCGATCTCGGTGCTGATGCAGATATCATCCAGAAGAGTGGTGCATGGTATAGTTTCGAAGGCACGAAGATTGCACAGGGAAGAGATGCGGCCAAGCAGTTCTTCTTAGACAATCCTGAGCTGGCATGGGAAGTAGAGCAAAAGATAAAAGCCAAATTTGCCACGGCTCCACGTGTAGCACATTCAGAGGAAGAAATATTGGCGGATATAGATTAGTCCTTTGGTCGTTTCGACTAACGCTCAACGACTCGCGGATTACTTAAATAAGAGACTGACAATGTAGGGCGATTACATCGTTGGTGACCTTAGCAACACACTTCGGCTCCATTTTACATCAAGTCCCCTTTAGGGGATTTAGGGGTAAAACGGAGCCGAGGTTTTTTATTTTATGCAATACCGTCAATTAAATATCAGTTGAATTTAAAGTCTATGTCTACTGAAATTAAAAGTCCCCTTTAGGGGATTTAGGGGCAAATCGTTACTAGTCGACTGGAAATCCTGTTTAGTCACTACCTACAGACAACGTGGAGCCTAAAGTATTTACCTTTATTTCCTATTCCATTATACACCGAATACAATCATGATAAAATTTAAGCTTTTTACCCTGGCCGTTTGTACGGTCTTTTTTATTTCCTGCGCCACGACAAAAAATCATCCTGCCGGTCCTGAAACAGCAGAAACATCTCATATTGATGAGGACACAATGTCGTTCCCTGAGGATACAGCACAAGAGATCGCTTATCCCTATCGTCCAGCAGAAGAGAGAAAGTGGGACTTGTTGAACACACTTCTGGATCTTTCATTTGATTGGGAAAAATCAGCTGTGATGGGCACTGCTACTCTTACATTGTCTCCCTTGTTCTACACGCAGTCCGAATTAAAACTCAATGCTGTAGATTTTGATATTAAGAAAATATCCATTGGCGACAAACTCATCAAAGACTATAGTTACGATAACAATATCATCACTATTCCTCTTGCACAGCCAATGGGTCGACGCGACAGGCTGACAGTTTCTATTCAATATTCTGCCTCACCTAAAGCAACTATGCATGATGAATCAGCTGCCATCCAAAGCGATCAGGGATTATATTTCATAGATCCTCTGGACACCATCCCTGATGTGCCCAGACAGATCTGGTCACAGGGAGAAACTTCGTATAACAGAAAGTGGTTCCCCACTTTAGATCAACCCAATGAAAGAGGTACACAGGAAATAATCATGACTGTCGCAGATACATTTATGACATTGTCAAACGGGAATCTTATTTCTTCTACAACACTTCCAAATGGCATGCGTCGTGATGACTGGAAACTGGAATTACCCATAGCACCATATCTCACGATGATCGCGGTAGGTAAATGGGATAAAGTCACAGATTATTGGCGTGGTCGTCCGGTCGATTATTATGTTGACCCCGGATATGGAAAAGATGCACGCGCGATTTTTGCGCATACACCTGAGATGATTGAATTCTTTTCTGACAAGCTTGGCTTTGATTACGTATGGCCGAAATACGCACAGGTTATCGTCAAGAATTTTGTATCCGGAGCGATGGAAAATACAACAGCCACAGTCTTCGGTGATTTTATTCAATTCCACGATGAAGATGTGATTAAGTCAGGCACGAATGATTACATCGTATCACACGAATTATTTCATCATTGGTTTGGTGACCTGGTGACATGTGAGTCTTGGGCCAATATTACACTCAATGAAGGATTTGCCAATTATGCAGAATACTTATGGTATGAGCATAAATATGGAAGGGAAAGAGCAGACATATCAAGAATGGATGAACTGAATGGGTATTTTGGAGAAGAGAATAAACATCCGCTCATCTATTCCCATTATCCAAATGAGAATGCAGTATTTGATGCCCATAGTTATAATAAGGGAGGTCTTGTGTTACATATGCTGCGTGACCTCGTTGGTGATGAAGCATTTTTTGCATCCCTGAGATTGTATCTGCAACAGCATGCGTACAATTCAGTGGAAGCGGCAGATTTGCGTCAGTCATTTGAAGAGGTGACCGGCATGGATTTGACCTGGTTTTTTGATCAATGGTTTTTTTCAAAGGGACATCCTGTCTTGGATGTGAATCAATCTTATGATGTAGATTCAAAAAAAGTGACAGTTGAGATTACGCAGACCCAGGAACAAATGGGTTATCCATCAGTGTTCAGATTGCCTGTCGATATCGGTATTTATTACAAAGGAGGAAGTAATGACACGCATAAAGTTTGGCTTGAAGAGAAAACACAATCATTCACCTGGGATGTAAAAGAAGAACCGGGAGCGGTGATCATTGATCCGAGAGATATACTTCTGGTGCAGGTAAATCAGGATATACCGGAATCAGAAAATGAAACCAGAATATTGTATACACCATCAATCAGCCGACGGATATCCGCTTACACCACGATGACTGAAATATCTCAGCCTATTCTTGACAAAATGATGGTTGATTCCTCACTTACTGTCCGTTCGATTGCCATTCAATACTATACAGATCATTCAGATGCCGATCATCTTTATACGATGTCATTGAAAGAGGCTGACGTCGATTTGCAGGATTTCATTCTTGAATCATTGTCCAGCCTCGATAAAGACAAAGCGAAAGATTATGCCATAAAACTTTTGGATAGTACCGATAAAACACCGGTGATATATCTCGCGCTGACGTCCATAGCTGCTGTCAATATTGATGAGGCATTGCGACAGGCTACACGATATGAACAACGCAGTTCGCCTGCTATCTATGCAGCACGTGCAGAACTTTATGCAAAGAAAGGAAGCGGCATTTCACTTGATTTTTTCAAAGACGAAAGAGCGAAAAGCCTTCCGTTGGATTATATGGAAGAGTTTATAGCTTCTGTCGTGAAGTATAGTTCCACTCAATCACAACAGGTAAAAGATCAGGCTATACAATTGCTGGGTTCAGATTTTTATTTGCAGGGCCCTAATCGAGAGTACAGACGATTCTATGTCATTCTTGGACTGGTACGTGAATACAGAGAAGAGAGTGATAATAATTTCAAAAACAGCATACACGCCCTGATCAAGAAACACTATGCCCTTGAGACCAATGGATATCTAAAGGATGCGCTGAAGCAGGGATTGGGAGATATACTGGATAATTGAAAATGAAATACCAGTATCTCATTATGCCTGGCTCTATCCTTTCAATCTTTGGATGCCGGAAATCAGCGGCAGATTCAGTGACATCCAAAACAGTGGGTCCATTTTCAATTGAAACTATTGGAAGAGTTTAATATAATTGTTAGCAAACACATGAAGTAAGGATTAGATGAATTTAGTGAGCGCATTTTTCCCTTTGAGTTCTATTATGTAATACGTATTCTGGCCATCAAAGAGGTCGTAAAATCTGCCATGAACAAAGGGATACTCAGCACCCCATCACTGTAACCCAGATTTTTTAGTGAATATCTGATACGCAGGGATGGATGATAAGTTTGATGATAATAGGATAAGCTCTTGAACGTTTTCATCTGATTTCACTTCAACAGGAACGATTTCATTTTTATATTGAAGCAGAAAATCTACTTCTGCCTTTCCTTCAGAGGTCCAATACCTTGGTGTGACCTCAAATTGAGGAAGGAGTGATTGCAGGATATAATTTTCGGTGAGCGCGCCTTTGAATTCAGTAAACAAACGATGCCCTTCTTTGAATGCTATGGGATCAAGTCTTGATAAGCTTCGTAAAACACCGACATCTAACATATAGATTTTAAACGCAGACAAATCGTCATATTCAGATAAGGGAAGATTTGGCTTATTGCATTATTCCGTTCAAAATGCATTTTTCCAATAATTAGTTACAAATATGTGAAAAAAATCACAAAAACAGAACCAATTATTGGAAAAACAAGTAATACTCAGGACTACAGTCCAAAAAAAATCCGCTCTGTGCAACCAGAGCGGATTTTTATTTTTATCAGTTTAGCTTTTCTATTTCACAACAGTCAGCTTTTGCGACTGCATAAAATTTGTTCCTGTCATCTGTACAAAATAGGCACCCGGAGCCCACTGATTCAGATCAATACTGCGGAGGTGTGCACCTTCACTGTTCCATTCATCAGTAGCAATGTTGTCAACAACTTTGCCCTGCATGTCTAAGACGCGAAGCGTGATGTGATCAGGATGCTCAAGTACAAAATTGATGATCGCTTCATCCCTGGCCGGATTAGGTATTATGGGCGCCAAGTAGTGATTGACAAAACGAACATTAGGATCTTCGATGCCGGTAGTCTCTTCATCAAGCTGAATGTTTTCATCGCCTTGTTTGTACAATACAAAATTGATGGGCATGAATAGCATTTCATCTGTAGTCTTCTCTCCCCATGTTACCCATGCCGGAGGACTATTTGGATTACTTGCATTGTTTGATGTATTGTCATACGTAACATTCGCATAGACAGTGGTACCAGGTTCGAGAACAATGAATTTCTTGAAGCTATAGACACCCTGCCAGTTGAAATCCCAGTCCGGAATTCGGATCAGATTTGTCGTATCACCATTAGGATGAACAGCAAATACTTCATAACTCTTGTTGAGTAGATGTGCGTGTGGCCAGATAGCGAAGACACTGACTTTTATAGGAGTAGTGTATTGTGTATGAAATGTTTTTACAGTATTCGGCGGCATCAGAAATATGTCGCCCGTGAGAAACGGACTGATCGGAAGGAAGATGAGGTTTTGTACCTGGCGTTCAACAGGTTCTTTTTTGAAAAATACATTGATGGTAGAACTGTCCACACTTTCGTTAGCAAACGGACCATAATGTGCCTGCATCAATAGATCTGCACCGGCAGGCAAAGTCTGACCTAATCCGTGTGGATAAGGAACAGGTTTCTGACCAGGGACATAACCGGGGAACATGTTGTTGAGTGCTTCATCAATTCCAAAACCTCCGAATCCATCATAGCCATACTTCGGATCAGCGGCATCCATTGCTTCTGCAGAACCTGTGACATCGTAAGCAAACAATGCATGATGCAGTACTTTACGATTGCCCGGACGTAATTCTATTGTTGATATTTCTTTATCCTGTGTGAGACCTGTAGGAAATACAAACACACGATATTCATCTTCATTTCCTCCCTTGTGTGTAAATGATTGAGCAAAATGCAATATAAGATCAGGTGTACCTACTTGTGATCCTGTAGGGAAATTAGGCAGAGGTGGTTCTTCTGCAGAGTTTCCATATGGAACTCCATTGTCCACCCATGCAGCTATTTTTGCAATCTCATCATCAGTCAACGCGCGCTCACCGATAAATCTTGAAAAATGAGGATCCGCTTTCCATGGCGGCATATACCTGATGGCGGTAGCATATTTTATCATGTCCGCATACGATGCCACCTCATCATAGTTAGTTAATGAGAAAGGCCCTATTTCATTTGGACGATGACAGGTAGTACACTTGTTGTAGATGATCGGCGCAATATCCTTTGTAAACGTCACCTGCCCTGAAGCCGCGACGACTATACTCATGATGAACGCGATGGAAAGTATTGATTTCATTAATTGATATTTACGATTTACGAATTACTTTTTGGATACCGGATTGAGGGAAACCGGATGTTTTTCATTGAGACGCGATAAATCGTCGTCTCTACGACCGAACTCACTACACACAACTCACGATTGCTTATTGCTTATTGCTTATTGCCTATTGCCTATTGCCTATTGCCTACTGCTACTGCTTTGTACTCAGCGCGTCTGTAAAGTTAATAAAACATCCAATGGCCTGGGTTACAATCGTATCCTGGGGTACGGAGCCTGCCAGCCATGAATCAATCACGTTTTTAAGGTCCTCATTTTGTGGATGAAGTTTTCGTTTCCCGACCCTTACATAGCTGTCATCGACACGGCCGCGATAGATGAGGCGGTCTTCCCGGTGATCCCATACGGCTACCTCAGGTGTGACGGTGATGCCAAACTTCCTTGTCCAGTCCTTATAATAATCCTGCTTTACAGGAAAAGCGAGATGATATGTGCTTGCAAATGCCTCGATCTGTTCTGGTTTTGAAGCGAAGTTTGGAAAATAACCGATAAAGCCGACCTTCTTAGAATGATATTTTTTATAAAAATCATTCAGCTGAGGCGTATAGAATTGGCTAATGGTGCACTCATCGAGAAGGAAAATATAGACTGTGAGGCTATCGGATATAACTGATGTAGAAGGAACGGAGGCCCTTTGAGAGGATGTTGAAAAAAGGAAAGCAAGAAGAAATTGTAATAACATATTATCAAAAGTAGGTGTATTGAGGGGAGGGTTGTGGGAATTAACACATATTTAATGCCACTATTTACCCCCTGCCCCCTGAAAGGGGGAATTGATTTTATTGACTTTTTTATGAATTAGATAATTCAAAATCAACAACTCCCCCTTTCAGGGGGCGGGGGGTATATCGGTCTTAACAGGTTCATGACAAGCCGTTAACTTTAAACCCCTTACTTTTGTTACTAGATAATGATCCGACCGGTAATCTCATATGTTCTGACCTCGCTAATCCTGCTCTCTCAGGTAGGTCTGCCGCTGCATATGCATTATTGCAAAGGGATACTGGAATCAGTATCTGTCTTGTTTTCGGCTAAGTGCGATGATCACGATGTCCCGGTCAATCTTCCGTCTTGCTGCCAAAAAGCAGTGACCAAACACTGCGATCAAAAAGAAAGCAAGAAATGCTGTGACGATCAGGTCATGGTATTGAAGCAAGATATCACTTCGACCGCCCCTTCATTTCTTAAATGGGTAGATGTATCGGTTAATATAAATACCACGTCCATTCCGCTCCCAATTCAGGAGAGTATAACTTTGCCCGCAATATTTCGAGGGAATACCTGCGATTCCGGTCCACCTATCTACATCTTGCACCAGTCCCTTATTTTCTACGCCTAGCTTTTTCATGATTTTTGATGACTACCTTAATGGTCATATCAGATGAATTCATCTTTTCAATAAGCTGAATCAAATTCATATATCATTTATCACTTTTCAATTTAATAATCATGAAATCTTTGAGTCAAAAAATATATCGTCTGCTACTTTCCATCTCTTTGGTAACTAGCATGGCAACTTTTTTATCAGCGCAGCCAACAACTCCATCAGCTGGCCGAACACCAATCAAAGGAGACCAAACAATTACCCTGGTTGTGCCCGGCGTATGCGAAATGTGTAAGTCAAGAATTGAATCAGCAGCTATGGATGTCTCAGGTGTAAAGAAAGCAGAATGGGATATCAAAACAGACACTCTTGTCGTCGTGGGTTCAGCTAAAATGGACAGGCAAAAAATAGCTAATGCCCTGGCAAAAGCAGGATACCGCTCTGAACTCGCCGCAGCAGATCCAAAAGGATATAAGAAACTGCCCACTTGCTGCCAATACGATAGCGGAGCAAAGAAAGAATAACGACCATGAGAATACTATTCTTATTGTGTCTGGCTTCCTTCTGTCTGATGAAGGAAGCCAGCGCACAGGATATATCCGTGCGTGGTGTAGTGATGGAAGAATCACAGGAAGGCACCTTGGCCCCATTAGAATTTGTACAAGTCTTTTGGCTTCAGAGCCGGAAGAATACGACGACAGATTCAACAGGATATTTTTTCATTGCACGTACGCATGAAGACGGTGATCAACTTGTGTTTGTTTACCTCGGCTATGATCCCGATACCGTGACGGTCGAATCCGGAAAATATATGTCTGTTGTTTTTAAAGAACAGAATAATGTATTGGGTGAAGTAGTAGTTGCCCATCATAAGCGTACAACAGAAGTTTCATTTCTTGATCCGTTACAGGTGCAGAATATTTCGAAAGAAGAATTATTCAAAGCCGCATGTTGCAATCTTTCGGAAAGTTTTGAAACGAATGCTACTGTCGATGTAAGCTTCACGGATGCAGTGACCGGTGCAAAAGAAATACAGATGCTTGGACTGTCCGGAAAGTATAGCCTGATCAGCCAGGAACAGATGCAGGGTATCCGAGGCATCGCGATTCCATTTGGATTGCTCTATACACCCGGTGCATGGATCGAATCTATTCAGATCAGCAAAGGAGCAGGTTCTGTTGTTCAGGGTTATGAAAGCATGACCGGACAAATCAATGTCGAGCTCAGAAAACCAAACATCGGAGACAAATTTCTGATCAATGGGTATTTCAATGAAGCGTATCGGTCTGAACTGAATATGTTCAAGCGATTTCAGTTAAGTCCTGTACTGAGTACTGCACTGTTTGGCCACTATAGTTTATTCCCTGTGAAGCATGATCGCAACGGAGATGGATTTGCAGATATGCCGAAAGGAAATCTACTCACCTTCGACAACAGATGGGAGTATCACAATCCGACATCAGGTGTTGAAGGCCAATTCAATGTTCAATGGTTACGTGATCGCAAAGAAGGTGGCCATGCTACACACTCAGAAGATTTGCCAGAACATTATACAGCTGACATCAATGCTGACAGGATTCAGATCGGCGCAAAACTCGGATATGTGTTCCCTGGAAAAAGATATAAATCTCTCGGTTCGCAATGGGGATTTGTACATCATCAACAATCAGCATTTATAGGTAATAATGTTTATACGGGGGAACAAACTTCATTTAGTGGCAATTGGCTTTATCAATCTGTATTTTCAGATACCAGGCATCAATATGTCGCCGGATTGAGTTTCAAATATGATAAGTATGCGGAGCGCTTAGGGCCAAATCGATATGCACAGAATGAAGTAGTACCTGGTGCCTTCTTCGAATACTCATTTATTCCGGATACAAAATTCACTGCAGTGTTAGGCATTCGTGCTGATAAACATAATCTCTATGGTTTGCTAATTAATCCGCGCTTGCATTTAAGATATGCACCAACAGATGGAACAGTCTTTCGTGTATCTGCAGGCAGAGGCATGAGAACTCCTTTACCGATTGCTGAAAACCTCGGATCACTGGCGAGTTCACGTCAATGGAAAATTGATGGTGAAAATGGAAGTGGTAAACCCTATGGCCTGAACATGGAAAAGGCATGGAACATAGGTGCAAGTCTTAATCAGGAATTCACAATTGATTACAGAAGCGGATTTTTATCAGTAGACTTTTTTCGTACGGAATTTACAGACAGGACGATTGTTGATCTTGACATCAGTCCGCAGCAATTGTGGATATACAATCTTGATGGAAAATCTTATGCGAATACTTTTCAGGCGGAGCTGCAATATGAAGTATTGAAACGTCTTGATGCAAAGGTTGCCTATAAGTGGCAGGATTCAAAGATTACTTACAGAGATGCCGGTTTACGGAAACAGATATTTACACCGGCCTCAAGATTTTTTGCAAATCTGTCTTACGTATCAAGCGTTGCAACGTATAAAGGACACTGGCGTATAAGTGTGACGGGACATTATACGGGATCACAGCGTATACCGGATACAAGCACAAATCCTGCAGCATTTCAGTTGGCCGATCATTCGCCGGGATTCTGGTTATTTAATGGACAACTGACAAGGGTGTTTAGTAAGAATTTTGAATTGTACGCCGGCGCTGAAAACATAAACAATTTCAAGCAATCGCCAGTGATCTTAGATGCAGAACATCCGTATAGTCCTTATTTCGATAGCGGACTGATATGGGGGCCGATATTTGGAAGAGAGTGGTATGTGGGATTCAGGTATGTACTATAAAATTTCTCGCAAAGACGCAAAGAGAATTGCTTTTGTTTGAAGCGAAAATTAAATTTTAATATCCCCCGGTTGCTGAGCTGTAGCACAAGGATGGGTGATGCAAGTCGAAGCATCAGGGGCAGAGGGTAAAATAAAAAAAGGCACGCAACACTTTCGTGTGCGTGCCTTTCACTTTGAAAAGAATTTTTAATTATTGTTTCACAAAAGGAAGTGAACCTACATTCTTGCCGTCAAGAACAAAATTCAAACTATAGACTCCGTATTGAAGAGTAGCTACGTTGAGGGAAATTGAGCCATTGCCCATTTCCTTTGCACCGACTTTTTTAGAACTGACTTCACGACCCAGTTGATCAAATATCCGTACAAGCAAATCCTGATGATGCGATCCAAAACCATGTTTAATGGTCAGTTGATCTTTAGTCGGATTAGGATAGATGACTTCTACGTACTTACGGATTTCACTCTGCAAGTCCTGAACTTTTGTGTAACCAAGTGTATAAAGTTGTGATACTTCATCACCGGTCAATGCCTTATTATAGATCTTGATTTCATCAAGTGCACCCTGGAAATATTGTTTTCCCGGGTTTTCAAGATTATTACCTATACCCAGTGAACGTGCAGTACTATTCAACGTACCAGTAACAGCAAAACGAGCAACTTCCGTTCCGTCGATATAGATGATATCATCCGTACCATCATGAACCATGGTCACATACCACCAGAAACCAATGACCAGATCATTACCGGCACCGGAATCCATATCATGGATAAAATGATCAGCCAATGTATTCTTACTGTTTGTAGTCCATACGATCTGCCGGTGAACCGGAAGAGATATTTTCCAGCGCTCATCATAATTACCAAAGTCCATAATGTATGCCTCTGGATCGGCTAAATTCTGACCATCAACACGGATCCAGAAACTGACTGTTGTATAATCAGAAATCAATTGAACAGCATTCGGTACAAGTACTGAATCAGCATCGCCATCAAATTTGAGATCCATACCTGATGCATTCGGACGATTCGTCACTGTTTCGAATTGTGGATTACCACCGATCGTTCCGTGATTGTTGTATGGAGTAGCATCTTTGGCATCACCTTCAAATTTGTAATGCGCCACAAGACCTGGCTCTGCAGTAACAACAGGTGCGGTTGTAGAAGCTGTGATATCAGCTATCTCAGAATTATTACCTGAGAGGTCATAAGCATACACTTCAAATGTATATGGAGTAAGCGGATCAAGTCCTCCGATGAAGATGGATATGGTATTCGCATCAAGAGAATCCACATAATTACCATCGACACTGACAACATATCCACCTAATCCTCCCTCGTCTGTAGAAGCATCCCAGGAGAAGACAACTGAATTAGCTCCGGCACTGATTGTAAGATTTGAAGGTATTGAAGGCTTAGTTGTATCGGGAGCCTCACTCAATCCTGTTGTCAATGTAAGGAATGAAGCAGCTGATTCATTTCCAGCTACATCTACTGCAGAAACACCAAATTCATATGCAGTCAAAGGTGCCAGATCAGTGATCGTTGCATAGGTTTCTTCGACGGTCTGTACAATGGCACCGTCCTGATATACATTATATCCTGATATGCCTGATTCACCATCAATAGAAGGCTGCCATGTCAATGAAACATTTGTAAAACTGACTGTACCTTCCAGGCCTGCCGGAGGATCAGGAGCTGTAATGTCTGGTTCAACAGGATTAGCAGATTCAGATACATAAAGCGCAGCTACTTCTGGTCCTGTCAGCGCTGTTTTGTAGATGTGGACATCATCAAGTGACCCATCAAAATAATTGGCCACATCGATCGGATCATAACCAATACCTAATGGATGAACTGTAGTCGCAAGATCACCAGGTGAATCTTTGCTGTTTGCGAGTACACCATTGACATAAATGAAATCTTTGACGCCATCATGTACCATGACAAGATGCGTCCATATACCCGGAATTAATTCATTGCCACCACCTGCATCGAGGTCAGAACAACAAGATGTCGCATGCGTAGTCCAAACTACTTTACCATGACCTGGTAAAGAAATTTTCCAACGCTCCTGCCAACCGCCAAATGACATCAGATAAGCTTCACCACTTACTGGAAGAGCATTGACATTCACCCAGAAACTAACTGTTGCCAATCCTGAATTCAATTGTGGCGAATTGTCAGCAGTGACCCCTGCACTACCATTAAAATTCATAGCATGATTTGATCTTCCAAAACGATCAAGCGAAGCAATAGCGCCACTCACATCACCATTATTGTGATAAGGAGAATCATCTTTGGCATTTGCATTTAGAGCATAGTCAGCGACAACATCTCCGGGGAAGTTGGGCGTAGCGTTTTGTTCGGCATAAAGATCGGCTACTTGTTGATCGGTCAAAGGAGTTGTATAAATTCTAACCTCATCGATATCACCATTGATGAAACTACCTTTATCGATTGGATCCCAACCGATGCCAAGAGGATATTTAGTATGATGCAATGGGCCGCCAACATCTTTTGATGCTACCAGAACGCCATTGATATAAATTTTATCCTGTACGGTTCCATGTACAGTTACAACATGTGTCCATGCACCAGGCACCAGTTCATTACCTGCCCCGGCGTCCATGTCCGAACAACATGAAGTAGCATACGTAGTCCATACTACTTTACCATGAGAAGGCAGAGAAATTTTCCAACGCTCCTGCCATCCACCAAAAGACATCAGGTACACCTCACCACTTACTGGTAGTTCATTCAGTTTGACCCAGAAACTTACTGAAGTCCAATCTGAATTATACTGCTTCGAATTATCAACTGTGATAGAAGTCTGATCTGTCGGATTGATAGCTACTGCATTGTTAGCATATCCAAAACGATCGTAAGTCAACTGCGCATTATCTGATTTAGCATCATTTTTAAACTGAGATACATCTTTTAAATCACCAGCCATAGGTATGTTGAGGACCAAAGGATCAGGATCTATTACCGCACTGTTTTGAGTAGTGTACAGATCATTGATTTCAGTATCTGTAAGCGCATAATTGTAAATCTGCACGTCATCAAGTGAACCGTCGAAGTAATTGGCCACATCAATCGGATCATAACCAATACCTAAAGGATGGGTGGTATTCGCAAGGTCGCCCGGAGATGCTTTTGATGCAACAAGGACTCCATTGACAAAAATTTTATCCTCAGTGCCATCATGCACAAAAGCTGCATGTGTCCAGGTACCCGGTACGAGTTCATTTCCACCACCTGCGTCAAGATCTGAGCAGCATGAAGTAGCATGAGTCGTCCACACCATTTTGCCATGACCTGGCAATGATATTTTACATCGCTCCTGCCATCCACCAAAGGAAAGTAAATAAGCTTCTCCGCTCACCGGTAAGGAATTGACTTTTACCCAGAATGAAATGGTGGTGGTAGCTGAATTCAATACAGAAGAATTCGGAGCCGTAACACCTGCATCCTCGCCATTGAAACTAACAGCACTATTACCAAATCCAAAACGATCCGTAGTGAATTCAACATTTTTCCCTGAAGCATTATTGCCATAGGCTGATTCATCACGGAAGTTTTTAGTGAATGTATAATTGGCTACTAAATCATTAGTTACGACAGGTGGTACGGATTGTTCTGCATAAAGATTAGCTACTTCTGTACCATTCAATGGTGTGCTATAGATGATGATGTCATCCAATGCGCCATTGAAAAAATAATCTGCATCAATCGGATCATAACCAATACCTAACGGATGCGTTGTCGTGCCGAGATCGCCCGGTGAATCCTTTGAATTCGTAAGAACACCATTGACATAAATAAAATCTTTGGCGCCATCGTGTACCATGACCAGGTGTGTCCATGATCCAACTACAAGTTCATTACCACCTCCTGCGTCTAGATCAGAGCAGCAGGATGTAGCATGGGTTGTCCATATCGGTTTGCCATGTGCAGGTAATGAAATCTTCCAACGATCCTGCCAACCTCCAAAGGAAAGAAGGTATACTTCTCCCTGTGCAGGCAATTCATCAGCACGTATCCAGAAACTGACAGAAGCAGTCGCAGAATTAAGCTGTGATGCATTATTGGCATCAAGGTGACTTTTTACTCCGTCGAACAGGTAAGCCTGATTGGCCCTGCCAAAACGGTCTTGTGTTAACGATGCACTGTGAACAGTGGCATTGTTGTGATCCGAGGAAACGTCATTAGCATTTCCGCTGAAAGGATATTCTGCTACTATCGTCTGCGCACCTGATCGGGGCACCACAAACGCCAGCAACAAAAAAATGGGTAACAGCACTTGGTAAATTCTTTTCATTATTAGCTATTTTTTTATTGTTAATGAAGTATGATGATTTAAATTATTCCGTGATAAATTTTTTGATCATTGTCTTTCCATCATGCGTAATCCTGATGATATGTAGTCCGGGAGACAATGCGGAAATGTCGATGGTCATAGTTGGTGCTGAGTTAAATAACGTATTCAACTCAATGTTCCCATTGATATCAAATATGGTCATAAAGGAACTTGAGGGATTGACAATGTGGGATGAGGGAATCTCTATTGTCAGTGATTTTAATGCGGGATTTGGGAATACGTTGAGACTAATATAATCAAATTGTTGATCTTCATGTGTACCTGTAATGACTGCACCACTCTCAGCCGCAACTGAATCAGGCAATTGAGCGTAATCATAAATTTTGATCTCATCAAGTATTCCCCTGAAACTGTAAGATGGATCATCCGGAAGATATTGTCCGATTTCCATGTCCAGGGGACTTGCATTGATGAGACCACTAAAGGGTGAAAAACTTTCAAGCCTTCCGTTGATATAGATCATCGCAAATCGGCCATTATAGGTTGCAGCTATATGGTAGAATTTATTTTCTTCAAGGACAGTTTCTGAATCAAGATCTTTTACGGCTCCTGACGTATTTTTTATTGTCCATCTTACCTTTCGATCAGGAGTAATAGAAAGCTTCCACCGGTTCTGATAGCTGCCATGTGAAATGATAAATCTTTCTTTGTCACCTATCAACTGTGGCTGCGCAAATAATGTTACTGTGATACCATCTGTAAAATTGAGGATGCTGTTATTGACAACACGAATGTGATCATTGATGCCATCAAAGAAATAAGCCTGTAATTGCTGTCCAAGAGAATCAGCTGTAAACTTAGCTCCGGAAACAATGCCATTGAGCTGATGTCCACTGATATCATTCGCATTGCCTGCAAACGGATACCAGGCGATCAGATCACCATGCGCATCCAGATTTGTGTCATAAGAAAATAACTTAACACTTGCAGTCGCTGTTCCACCTCTTCCATCATCAACTGAGAGTTGAAGCGTAAATATTCCTTCACTGCCGGGCGCTGTCCAGTCTATTTCATTTCCGGTTCCATTTATATTCCCACCTGACACTGACCACGAATAATTAATCGGATCATTATTGCCATCCGTGACCACTGATTTGATATGGATAGTGCCACCCGGATGTGTATACCTTGAAGCAGGTGTTAATTCAACTATTTCCGGAAAGAGATTGATCTCCGTGACGACGTCAATGACGATGGACGCGCTGTCTCTTTGATGACTTTCATCTTCGACGATCAGTTTGGCTTCGTATGTACCGACGACGTCAGGCGCTATAAACGTTACTTCTTTTGCAAGACCTGATTTAGTTTCGCCCTGGAATATGAAAGTATAGATCAGATCTTTTGTTTCCTGATCAATTCCTTTTCCATAAAGTGTAATGGTATCACCTTTCTCAACAGTAGTGCGATCCGGTGCAAATGACTGAATCCGTGGAGGATAATTGTAGGCAACTGAAGATTGATTATAATCAACAACTACACCATTGATCAGCATCTCATTGTTTTTGTAGGAGATCGTTCCACCGGCAGGTGCCAATACGATGGACACTGCTTTATTCGCCGGAATATTTATTGATGTGGGAGCAGTTACATTTTGAGCCAGGAAAGTTTCCGAGACGACATCATAGATATCCGTTGGCTCAGGTCCTGCATCAATCAAAACTGACTTAGTAGATGTATATGGATTGAAAAGAAGGTATGAAGGATAAGCAGCATCTTTGAAAAAATCAGTTTTGAGCAAATCGATTTTCAGGATTTTCTCTTCATTTGTTTTTTCAAGTATTGCACCCAGGTATCCGATAGAAGATGTGCTGTATAGAGATAGATTCGTACCTGCCCATCCGCCTTTCAGCGCATCACCTGTCGAAACAAGCATCAATCCTGCGTCTTGTTCACGTAATGCCTCATAACCCATGACACCATTGGGATCGTATTGATCTGACCAGGTATGTGAATCCTGATGTGTATTCGGTAAGAATCCTGGATACATCAGTCGTGTTGCATTCGCAAGATTAAGTATCCATTTTCCTATAGCTCTTGCATATCTCTTGTCATACCTGACCATGGGTGCAAGCTGACCTGCCTGTTGCACACCATTCAATTGAAAGGCATAATCATTGCCTGCATCATTTGCTTCACCTACAAGACCGGATACATCATATGCATTCCATTTACCTACTATCGTTCCCCAGCCTCTAAGTGGACCGCGATTGAATATCCAGAATAGAATATTTGCAATATTATACTTCGTACCAATCTCAGCGTTCATTTTCGCAGCGGTATAAGCTCCATAAGGCAACTGCAATTCATAAGATGGATTTGCACCGAGATTGCTGAGATATTCCATGCTCCACTCTGCGGCCTGCAGATATTGTTTGTCACCGTTTTGTTTGTAAGCATTATAAAGCAGCCATCCAAATGCACCTGATGCTTCAGGTTCATGTACACCATCAGGATTAGGTGTCATGTGTAGAAAATCCCACGCTCTGTATTCCATTGAAGCTTTGGTCCATGGTGTTGTCTTGCCGCCCATTTTCTGAACAGCCTCTGACATCCTGTCTGCGATGAGCTTAAATTGATTTTGAGCATCACCGATATTGCCATACAGATCATAGAGCTGATAGAAATAAATATTGGGCATCATATCATACCACCAGTCAGATCCACTATGTCCACCGATATTGTTGAGATAAAGATTCTCACCATTATTCTTATTGAAATAATCCTGGCTCATGAGGATCCAGTTCATTCCATATTGATTCGTCTTATCAACCCCCACCAATGATGCTCCGACTAATGAAGGCAATACATTGATGGCCTCTCCACTATTGTCACTGTTCGTACCGACATAACTATCAAGACCGAAAGTTGGATTTTGCGGATAATTAGTTCCCTCTGGAGTTGTAAAAACCAAAGGGAGATAAAGACCCGTCTTATTGATGTCATATACAAATGAATCATACCCCATCGCCACTTTTTTCCAATCTCTCATTGTAAATGGAGAAGGTTCATTGGGCATCAACTCTATCCGTGCAATATTGATCTGGCTTACCTGTGCTGACATGATGGTGATCGAACAAAGAAGGAATATAGCTGCAGGAGCTGCAGGAAGAAAACTCCATGCAGCGGCGAATTGCTGCAAGAGAAAACTCCATACGGTGACGAACCGCCTTTGTTGGAGTTTTCTCCAACAAATAAGATGATACTTTCAAAAGACTACCTCGTTGAGTTAAACTCATTTGTTGTGTTTTAATAACCAGGATTTTGTGCGAGGTTAGGATTCAGATCAAGTTCAGTCTGAGGAATAGGGAAGACCTCATTTTTTCCTTCCACGAATCCGGTAAGCACATCTTTTGCAATACCCCATCGGACTAAATCAAAGAAGCGATGAAACTCAAATCCGAGTTCAACTCTTCGCTCATGGCGGATAATATCGATGAGGGCTGTTTTATCTGTAGTGGTGATCGCAGGTAATGTAGTGGCAGGATTTGTGGCCTGAGCTCTTGCTCTTGCTCTTACCTCCTCCAGTGGAGCCAGTGCGTCACCTGTTCTGCCCAATTCGGCAAGGGCTTCTGCTTCCCACAACAGAACTTCGTCATACCGTATAGCTGTATAATTTATATCACCATCAGCTTTTTGTGTAACCTCAGAAGTAGGCTGTAAAAATTTTCTTGGGCTTGCACCTGTAGATGAAAAAGACGCCTTGTAAGGTGTTCCAAAATAGTCTTCATTTTTTCGAGCCACAGTAAATAGTAAGCGCGGATCGCCCGGTTCAAACGTATTGACGAAATCTGTAGTGACCTCAGCAAATCCATATCCATCAGGTATTTTCTTTGACAACCATTGCTGATTGAGATTATTGCCTACACCCAATTCAAGATTTGCATGCTGGATTTCAAAGACAGATTCACTATTGTTTTGTGTTGTTTTCAGAAAATTATTTCTGTAGTCTGCTTGCAGAGAATACACACCTAAAGCTTTGATTTCTGCGACAGTACTTACGACCTGATCCCATTGTTTGAGATAAAGATGTGCCTTTGCTTTCAAAGCGAGTGCAGCACCTTTAGTAGCCCTTCCTACATCCGATGCTCCATACGACACAGGTAGCATTGAAGCTGCATCACCTGCATCAGTAGCCACTTGCTCAAATACCGTTGTCTGAGAGGTTCTCGTCACGTTCACATCTTTGGGTGCCTGTATATTGAGTATAAGAGGAACATCACCAAAGACCTGTGCAAGCGTAAAATGATAATACGCTCTCAGAAATAGCGCTTCACCGATTACTCTGTTCTTAAGTGTGGCATCAGCATCGATGAGTGGTGTTTTTGTGATCACTGTATTCGCCTGCACAATGCCGGCATAGTTGAGTTTCCAGTAATCATTCACTTCCTGTGTCGCCGGTGTTTGTTTGAATATATCAATGTCAATAATGCCAGGCCTTGATCCGTCACCACCGACCACGGCATCATCAGAAGCTATCGTTCCAAAGACCCAATAGTAATTATTGTTGGTACCGTTGATGAGCAGAGGTTGATATGTTGCATTCACGGCCTGAATGGCATCATTGGCTGTCTTGAAATAATTGTCTGCATCGAGACGACCCAATGGTTCTTTATTCAGCAGATCTGTACAGGAAGCACACCAAAATGCAAGTGACAGAATGAGAGATAGAAAGTATGTATTGCGCTTCATCATTTTAGAATTTGAGGTTTGTGCCGAGTAAGAAAACTCTTGGTGCGGGTACTGTGCCCCAGTCAATGCCTACAGCCAGATCCGAGGACACACCGTATCCCCTCGTATCATTTGTATTCGCCTGTATTTCCGGATCAAGCCCGGAGTATTTTGTAAATGTGAATAAGTTTTGTGCAGACACATATACCCTCCATGAGCTTATGCTTTTGCTTTTTACTATTCCTTTCAGATCATATCCAATAGTGAGGTTGCGCACACGCATGTAAGAGCCATCTTCAAGAAATCGAGTTGATGAACGACGATTCCTGTTACGGTCATCAAGAGTTACCCTTGGAATATCTGTATTCGTGTTATTTGGTGTCCATCGGTCAAGTATCTTTTCATAACTATTAAATCCACGAAGCTGTGTTTCGTAAGCGAAATTGCCATAAAGAAAATACACATCATTTCCCTGTACACCCTGCACTAAAACAGAGAGATCAAAATGTTTCCAATTCAGGCTGGCATTGAAACCGTACGTGAAATCAGGAAATGGATTTCCAAGATGTGCACGGTCTTTATCATCGATGACATTGTCTCCATTGAGATCAGCAAATTTTACATCACCTGGTCGTGTATCGTTGCTTTGAAATGCACTGGCATCAATCTCTGCCTGTGTCTGAAAGATGCCTTCCATTTTATACAGATAGAATGAACCTAATGGAAAGCCAGGCTCAGTCCTTGTAAGTGGTCCGTCAGACAATCCGAACCCACCAAGCAATGGTTCAGTACCTGCAATAGAGATTACATTATTACTGACTGTTGAGATATTGGCACCAACTTCATAGGTAAGTGCGGATCCTGATTTGCGAAAATTAAGTGCAAGCTCAAAACCTTTATTTTCCACTTTGCCCGCATTGACATATGGAGGACTGAAAGCTCCTGCAGTTTGTGGAAGAGGTACACGGACCAGAATATCATCCGTCTTCTTATCGTAGTAATCAGCAGCCAATGAGAATCTGTCACCCAGGAAACTGAGTTCAAGACCGACATCCGTCTGTGTGGTGGTTTCCCATTTTATTTTATCATTTCCGGTCTCAACGACTTGTGATCCTGTAGCGATTTGATCACCAAATGGATAAACAACTATGCCTGTCTGCACAAGAGAGCTGAATGGATAAATTCCAATTTCCTGGTTTCCAAGTTGTCCCCAGCTTGCTCTTAGTTTAGCATGCGAAATGAAATCTAAGTTTTTGAAAAAAGATTCATCAGAAATATTCCAGGCAACGGATACAGCAGGGAATACACCATACTTATTGCCCTTACCAAATCGTGATGATCCGTCACGGCGTAAAGATGCATTGAAGACATAGCGGTTTTTATAATTATAACCTAATTGACCGAAGTAGGAGAGAAGTCCCCATTCTGTCGCGACACCCGATGCACTGATATCACCAAATGCCTGGTTGACACTATTGTCGATGAACCATAAATTCTGATTGGTGGTCATATAATTTCGTGCAGAAGCTCCGAGATAATCTGTCCGGTTAGCAATGGCTTCCATCCCGAGGAGAAAGCTGACGTTATGTTGTTTTTCAGCGCCTAATGAAGTACTATAGTCAAGTGTATTATTCCATACAAGATTTCGATCGATTACATTACCTCTGCTAAGCGATGTGGGATCATAGATGGCTGCTGAAAGTCTTTCTTTAAAAATGGTTTCACTTTGCATCAGCAGATCCATACCCAGATTAGTTCTGAATTTGAGGTTTTTCAGGAAGTTGTATTCGGCGAAAACATTTCCAAAAATCCTGTAGCGTTTGATGTTCCAGTGTGTAGAATTGATGAAGACGATTGGATTTGCATTGCCATCACCATAGAGCATCGGATCGCCAAGCAAAGCTGAAGTATTATTCCAGTTACCATTTTTGTCTTTTGATGGAAATACCGGAGCTGCTATTAATGCATATCTAATCCCGCTCAATTGATTGCCCGGCCCTGCACCGTCACCTGAACTACCTATTACATCACGATCTGCAAAAGAGAGTGAGATGTTGTTGCCCACTTTAAATTTCCCTTTCCCAATATCGCCATTGAAGCGAAGTAAATATTTATCAAAACCCTGTCCTTTGAATACTCCTTTCTGACTTGAATATTCGCCAAGGATATAGAAGCTGCCATTATCACTACCGCCTGACGCCGAAAGAGAATGTCTTTGCATCGGAGCAACGCGGAATACTTCATTAAGCCAGTCATTATCAGGCAATGTATCAAGTATGGCAGGATTATATAATTCAAGCTGATGCGGAATATCACGTAATTCATTTGAATTTGTAATGGCTTCATTTCTGATCATGAGATAGTCCGAGGCATTCAATAATTTGGGAAGCCGGTTTGCCTCCTGGATTCCATAGTAGGAATCAAAGCTGAAAACCGGCGCTCCCTTCTTGCCTTTTTTGGTAGTGATGAGGATAACACCATTTGCTGAGCGAGCTCCATAGATTGAGGCCGATGCACCATCTTTAAGTACTTCGATGGATTCAATATCAGAGATCGCAAACATGTTGATGTTACCCGTAGTGGGTATGCCGTCGATAATATATAATGGATTGTTATTGCCCAATGTACCTGCGCCTCTTATCCGCACGGCTATGTCATCACCCGGAGCACCTGTAGCTTGTGTGACCTGAATACCGGCCACTTGTCCCTGCAGAGCCTGGTCCAAACCAGTCAGAGGAAGATGTTCGATGTTTTTTGCCTTTACAGAGGAGATTGAACTGGAGACATTGCTCTTTATTTCTTTTTTATACCCTACGACAATGACATCTTCAAGCACTTTCTTGTCCGTTTGAAGGGTGACATTGATCTGTGTCTGACCGTTGACAGGAAACGATTGGGCCACAAAACCAATAAAGCTGAATTCCAGGACGGCATCTGCAGAAGCTTGTATCCTATAGGCTCCATTGTAATCTGTTGAAGCGCCCAGGGTAGTGCCTTTGATTACAACATTTACACCGATCATCGGCTGTTGATCCTCTCCGGAGGTTACAATCCCTGACACGGTTAAGTCCTGACCATAAGTAAATATTGACAGGAAGGTCAATAAGAGGGTCACGGATAACTTCATCTTATTCAGAATAGTAGTCGTCATGCAAATAAATTTTTAAAAGCGATTCCACCTATGCATAGAGGGAACTGATCACTAGATGATACTACATAGGAACGGTAGGTCTAATCTACGACGAAGGGAAACAGCAAATCTGTACTTTAAGTGAAAAGATTGGTACTTTTATGAATATCTGGTTATCCACAATTTAAACCTGCTTAATATTATGAAGGTATATCAGGAGATAACACCGGTCACCGGTGCTGACATATTTGTGATTCTGGACTCAGTCAACAAAGGTTTTGAGTATCCGATTCACAATCATGCTGAATTTGAATTGACATTAGTGATGGGCAGTGCAGGCACGCGCATTGTTGGAGATTCTGTTCTTCATTATGAAGATGAAGACCTGGTTCTGATCGGACCTTATTTATTCCACAAATGGGATGATGAGCACAAGAAGGGGGACAAGGAAAATCCCTGTCGTGTGGTGACGATACAGTTTGATATGCATTTGTTTGACAAATATTTTTTATCAAAAAAACCATTTGCACTCATTCAGGAATTGCTGAAGACATCAGGCAGAGGCATCCGGTTTTTTGGAAAGACGAGAGAAGTAGCAAAAAAGAGGATCGAAAAACTTGTTGGTTTATCAGGGTTGGAAAGTGTAACCGAATTTTTACTGCTGTTGGATCTTTTGTCCAAATCCACTGAATCAGAATTTCTGGCCAACACCGGATTCAATGTCAACCTTGTGCAGAGCAATAGTAAAAGATTGAATGCGGCATATCAATACATCATCGCTCATTTCCAGGAAAGCACGTTGAAGATGTCAAATGTTGCAGCGCAAATTAATCTGGGGGATTCAGCATTCAGCCATTTTTTTAAAAAAGCTACGAATCGAAGTTTCTCAGACTATTTAATTGCAATGCGAATTGAATACGCTTGTAAATTATTGCTTGAATCAGACGAACAGATCAGTCGTATTGCTTTTTTATCAGGATTTAATAACATCGCCAATTTCAATCGTATGTTTAAAAAAGCGCATCAGGCTACACCGATCCGCTTTCGGAAAATATATCAGGAGAAAAGCAAATTCGATTGGAACAGACAGATTACACCCGGGCAGTTTATTCCTGCCGGTGTCAATGGAAAAAACGGAGACAAGCCGCTTGAATATAGTACCCGCTATGTGAGATCCTGACCATTCAGATAGCATAGGCCAATAAAATTATAAATGACGTACAGAAACATCGTATTCTTTTTTAGTCTTACACTTATCGGGCTTTCATGTCGTGAACATCAGAAGGGTCAGGATGGACTTGTATATTGGTCTTCAAGCAATCCTGAAGAAATAAAATTTGCTAAAAAATATATTGACCAGTGGAATACTAACAATCCTGGCGAGCCGATAACATTTCAACCTGTTCCTGAAGGGCAATCAAGCGAAGAAGTTATTCTTGCAGCTGTCGTCGGGAAAACAACTCCTGATATTTATTCGAATATGTGGCAGGGCGATGTCGAGGATTTTGCGCGTGCAGGCGTATTGATTGCATTGGATACGATGGATGGTTTTATGGATTTCTTATATCAGCGATGCGATTCACTGGTTGTGCAGGAGATTACATCTACAAATGGACATATTTACCAAATCCCGTGGAAGGTCAATCCGATCATCATGATGTACAATCCGACGATGTTTCATGATGCAGGTATAAAAGATGTACCTAAAAATTATTCTTCTTATCTGGAAGCCGGAGGTAAAATTGAGGCACATGCTGAACATGCTGAACTTGGTATTCATTGGCTGGGGATTAGCGAGGTAAGTCCGATCTGGTGGCAACGGTTTTTTAATTTTTTGCCTTTATATTATGCAGCATCTCATGGTGCTCCACTGGTAAAGAACGACAAAGCTGTTTTTAATAATGAATATGGCGTTGGCGTATTTACTTTTTTGCAAGAGTTATATACACGAGGCTATTTTCCCCGCGAACAATTAAAAGGACAAAGCGATCCATTTCTTGCTTCGAGAGTTTCATCGACATTTACCGGACCATGGACGATTGAACAAAATGAAAAATTCAAACCCGAAGGATTTCAATATGAATTTGATTTCGTTCCTGTTCCGGATACCATGACTGGCCCTGTATTTTCCTATGGTGATCCAAAAAACATAGTCATCTTCAATACATGCAGTGATCCTGAAAAAGCCTGGAGCTTTCTGAGGACCCTTCTGAGTACTGAAGCAGATATAGACTTCCTACAGTTGTCGGGTCAGTTTCCGCGACGAAAAGACATCAATACAAATCCACTCTTCCTGGATTACCTGAAGTATTATCCAAAGCTTATCCCATTCGCTGAGCAGACAAAATATCTGAGAGGAATGGATTGTGAGCCGTATATGAAAGAAGTGTTGGATATCATCTCACAGGAATACGAAGCATGTGTTGTATACGGAAGGAAATCACCGAAAGATGCGATTGATGATGCAGCGAAGGCCGTGGATCTTTTATACATACACTAATAAGTAACGAATAACGAATGACGAGTAACGAATAACAACATACAAACCTAATAAATTGAGAAGTAAAGGAACTGAAAGAAAGTCCCCGGTTGCTGAGCTGTCGCACAAGGTTGCGGGAAAGCCGGTCGAAGCATTAGGGGATTTAGGGGTAAAAAGGAAAAGCTCTACTTCCTCCTACCTCCTCGTCTCGCCATACATCCTCCATTTCACCGTATTTGTTTTATTTCCTGTTGGGTTTTCATTATTCCTCACGTTTCATGAATGGAATATTATTGGTCCCATGAAGTATGTAGGTCTGGCCAACTATGAGAAACTTATTCAGGATCAATATTTTTTGAAATCCATCAGGAATACACTTGTTTTTTTGGCCATTCATATTCCATTGCAAATCGTCATCGCTTTAGGACTTGCAGCAGTGCTGAATGAAAAGATATGGTTCAGGGCTTTTTTCAGAGGTGCGTTCTTTATGCCTGTAGTCGTATCAGGTGTTGTGGTCACGATTCTTTGGCAACAACTCTATGGATATGAAATGGGCTCAATCAACACTTTTCTGATGTGGATAGGTATAAAAAAAGTAGGCTGGCTCATTGATCCTTTCTGGGCAATGCCTTCAATAGCGATCATGGCCACATGGAAAAATGTGGGCCTCTATATCATTCTTTTTCTTGTGGGCCTGCAATCTGTGCCCCGGTCTTTGTATGAAGCTGCTGATCTTGAAGGTGCAAGTAAATGGCAGAAGTTCATCTACATCACGCTGCCGGGTATTAACCCTACAATATTTATGGTTGTGGTCTTGTCTACGATCAGTGGATTCTCATTGTTCATCGAACCTTATGTCATGACAGGAGGCGGACCACTCAACACGACACTTTCATCAGTGCTCTATATTTATAAGCAGGGTTTTTTCTATTACCACATGGGTTATGCCGCGACCATGGGTTTTGTATTTGCCTTGCTGATTCTTTTTGTGGTGATGATTCAACGACTAACCATCGAAAACAAATAAGGCATGAGAAAAGCAATCCTATATATTTTATTGTGCTTATTCGCATTTGTGTTCTTGTACCCGTTTATCTGGATGGTAAGTGCATCTCTTTCTGAAGAGAGAAGCATCAAGGATATAGTACTGACACCGGTTCATTTTACATTCGAACAATACACCAAACTTTTTCAAAGCATACCGATACTTGGTTCATTAGCGAATAGTCTCATTGTAGCTACTGCAGTCACAGCAGGTGTACTGATTCTCGGTTCGATGGTTGGCTATGCGTTAGCAAGACACAGGTTCGCGGGAAGAAATGCGATTTTTTATCTGATCCTTTTTACAATGACCCTTCCGTTTCAACTGACACTTATTCCAAATTATATTTTAATGGTGGAGTTTGGATGGACCAATTCATTTGCGGCGCTCATCATTCCGGCGATGCTCAATGCGTTTGCGATCATTTTATTCAGGCAACATTTTATGTCTATCCCGCAGGACTTAATTGATGCAGCAAGGATTGATGGGTGTAATGAATTGCGCATTTTGTTCCAGGTATTATGGCCGATATCAGTACCCACATTGATTACAGTAGGGATCATTACATTCATGACATCATGGAATGAAGTGTTGTGGCCCATCATTGTGATCCGCAAAGAAAGCCTCATGACCATGCCACAGCTTGTGACCTTGTATGCGGTAGGTGGTCGTTCACTTGGTCAAATTGGCATGAAGCTAGCCAGTGCCACGATGCTCGCTATGCCTATCATCATCGCGTATCTCATTTTTCAAAAATATTTCATTCAAAGTATGGCCAATTCCGGTCTTAAAGAATAATAAACACTGACAAAATGCTAATAGAAAGACTACCTGTACATTTTGACGCTGACCCTAAGAAAGTCATCCTTTTATATCTCGACCCCGGAGAGTCTGAGCGCCTTGGAAGGTTTTCAACTTATGTTGATGCCATGTCTGACGATCAGGCTGATGTGTTTTACAAAGAGACGACTACACTTTTTACACATAGACATAGAAAGATGAATGAGACTGTGCTCGAACATGCTCAACGAGGATTGTCGTCTTTAAAGGGTTCGTTTGATTTTTCTGAAAAACAAAAACTTGTCTTTGGATCTTTTCTCACAAAAGAATATTCCGTAGAAGCTGCTGCACTTTTTAATCCTTCTATTGTAGAGCATCCTGATCAGACCGGATTAGCTGCCGGAGAAACACGCTTTGTATTGTCTCTTCGCTCTGTAGGTGAAGGACACATTTCCAGCGTAGGTTTTATGGAAGGTGTGATCGATGGTGCCAATCATATTCGCTTCACTGCACAAGGACCATGGCGTACACCGGGAGTAAAATCGCTGCCTAAAGGAGGTGATGATGATCATTATGATATTGATTTTGGTGATGATATTCCATTACCTGAACGTGTCATTTTTCCGCAGGCTAAAAGTGAATCGATGGGGATAGAAGATTTGCGTCTTGTCAAATTTTCAGATGGTGGTGAATCTAAATACATGGGCACATACACGGCCTACGATGGTAAAAGTATTCTTTCGAAAATGATGGAGACAACCGATTTCCAACATTTCAATATTCGCAAATTCAAAGGAAGTGAGATTGATAATAAAGGCATCGCTTTTTTTCCCCGCAAAATAAATGGGCAATATGTCGTGAGCTCAAGACAAGGTGGTGAAAAACTGACCATCATGCGATCAGATGATTATATGACCTGGAATCATAAAGAGCCACTCCAACAACCAACAAGAGGGTTTGAACTTGTGCAGATTGGGAATTGTGGTTCACCTATTGAGACATCAGAAGGTTGGTTGTTGATCACGCATCACGTCGGTCCGATGAGAAGATATACATTGGGCGTCACACTTCTTGATCTTGATCAACCACACAAAGTGATTTCAATATTAGACAAACCATTGATGGAGCCACTGGAAAGTGAACGTGAAGGATATGTACCCAATGTGCTTTACACTTGTGGGTGGATGCAACATGGGGACAGCATCCTGATTCCGTATGCAATGTCAGATGTAGCTTGTGGTTTTGCGTCGTTAAATACAAAGGAAATCCTGGAGAGATTATTAAAGAGTAAAAAATAATGATGGACAATTCATTTCGTGGATTTGTGAGGCAATTGTGCGGTGCAATGTTTGTTGCCATGATTTTTTTGGCATTAATCCAATGTACACCCGCTGTGCCCAAAACGCAGGACACTTCGCATTTTGCAGTAAATTCTGCTCACCTCGATGCCTTGTATGAGGAGAAAAAAGTTTCAGGTCAGGATGTAGGCATCATTCACATCTATTCAGAATATCCGGATTACCACAGGGTCGGTGATAACGATGAGGGAATCGCATGTGTAGATGATGCTTCAAGAGCGGCCGTTTTTTATCTACGTCAGTATAAAAAATATTCTTCGAAAGAGGATTTGCATAAAGCGACGATGTTGCTCAGGTTTCTGGTGGTGATGCAGGCGGAGAATGGGTACTTCTACAATTTTATATGGCCTGATGGTAGCATCAATAAAGATGGGGTGACGAGTGCACCTTCAGCTGTCTGGTGGTCCTGGCGTTCGCTTTGGGCTTTTGGTGAAGCCATTGATGTGCTTGGTCCGAATAAGCCCCTGTCAAAGCAGATCAGTATACATCGGGATTTACTGATCAATGCAATGCTGAATGAAAAATTTCTTTATTCAACAAAAACAGACACTGCCGGCGGAGTTGTGATTCCAATGTGGCTGCCGAAAGAAGGTGCTACGGATCAATCATCCATTATTCTATTAGGCCTCGCTTCAGCTTACCGTCAGGATATTTATAAAAATGATAAACCGAAACGATATGCCATCAACATGATGATGAATCACCTGGCCGACGGGATCATGATGATGCAGATAGAAGATCCGGGTAATTTTTGCGATGGCGCATTTCTGAGTTGGCAAAATCTATGGCATGCTTATGCTAATCTTCAGAGTTATGCATTACTCTCAGCAGGGCAGGTGTTGAAAGATCCGCATATGGAATCCCATGCTTTGTATGAGATAGATAATTTTTATCCTGCAGTGTATGCAAGGGGATATCTGGAAAGTTTTTGGATTCGCATGAAAAAAGGAAGAGCTATCGTATATGATTTGAAGAGTGTGCCACAGATCGCTTATGGAATCAGGCCAATGGTATTTGCATGTATGAAGGCTTATGAAGTGACAGGTGATGTTAAATATAAAGCACGTGCGAGTCAATTGGCTTCATGGTTTTCGGGTCAGAATCCGGCGCATGCAGCGATGTATGATCCGATGACAGGAATAGGTTTTGATGGATTATCCGGACCTGCACAAATAAACAGGAACTCGGGGGCAGAATCAACCATTGAGGCCTTATTGACCATGCAGGTGATGGAAGGTGTAAAGAATTAAATCTTAAATCTTAAATCTAAAATACCAAAATCGAAAATAACTTGATATGGCAGAAGTTAAAGTGATCAATTTTATCAAACGATACGGCGATGTAGATGCTGTATCCAATCTGTCATTAGATATCAAAGACAAGGAATTTGTAGTCCTGTGCGGACCTTCAGGTTGTGGAAAATCAACTACACTTCGTATGATCGCCGGTCTTGAAGATATCTCATCAGGCGAACTATATATTGGTGACAAACTGGTAAACTCAGTTGCTCCAAAGGATAGAGACATCGCGATGGTATTTCAAAATTATGCATTGTATCCGCACATGACTGTGTTTCAAAACATGGCATTTGGACTAAAGCTCAAAAAAGTACCTCAAAAGGAAATACAACAGCGCGTCGAAGAAGCAGCAAAAGTAGTAGGTCTCGAACCTTATCTGAAACGTAAGCCCGGAACATTATCAGGCGGACAACGACAACGCGTAGCCCTAGGTCGTGCCATCGTCCGGAATCCAAGAGTATTTTTATTTGACGAACCGTTGAGCAATCTTGATGCAAAACTTCGTGTACAAATGCGCATGGAGATCTCCAGACTTCAAAGGAAACTGGGTGTAACAACAATCTATGTAACACACGATCAGACTGAAGCGATGACCATGGCCGACAGAATAGCCGTGATGAAAGATGGACTGCTGCAGCAATTTGATACCCCGATGAACATGTACAATTACCCGGCTAATCTTTTCGTGGCAGGCTTTATCGGGAGCCCTGCTATGAATTTAATTACTGGCCAGGTTGATGAATCTATGGAATTTACGGATGTCACACAGAAATTTAAAATACAATTACAAGGCTACTTACCATCATCGGTTTCAAAAGGTGCTATGGTCTTAGGCGTACGCCCTGAAAATATCCATGGCGATAATGGATTGAATATTTCATCCTATTCACCCATTAGCATTACCCCCGATGCTATTGAACCGATGGGCAGTGACAGCTTTCTTTATTCAAAAATCGGTGACCATACTTTTATAGCACGTCTTAGACCTGAGACTCATATTTCAACCGGTCAGGTTACAACTCTTTTCATTGATCGAAGCAAGCTCCATTTCTTTAATCCTGAGACAGGAGAAAGAATAACAGGCAATAAGCAATAGGCAATTAGCAACCCGGGAAGTGCTAAAAATAATAGCGTAGTGTACCCGGCAATTTCTTTACAATGCAAATCCGAAAAATTCTCTTTTAGACATACCAAAGTACCATTCAATCGAAAATCCAATCAGGTAATTCGGAATTGAATTACATTGTTGCCCGTTAATTCTAAGATTTTTAGAGATGAAAAATTTCCGTTTCAAAAACATTGTCGTAGTCGCATCGATATCGTTCACGACTACTTTTTTGGCCGCCCAGGAAAACAAATTTGAACAGCTCGGCACACTTCTTCCCACACCAAATGATACCCGCTCAGCCAGCGGGGCTCCTGGTCATGCCTACTGGCAAAACAAAGCTGACTATGTGATTGATGTTCATCTTGATGATGTCAAGCAATATATCTCTGGTAAAGAAACCATCACCTATCACAATCAATCCCCGGATGCGCTTAGCTATCTATGGTTACAGTTGGATCAAAATAACATAGCCCCCGATGCGGATAGTTATTCCACATCAACCAGCAAATTGGATACAAGAGTATCGGCATCTTCTCTGGCCAGGTTCAATCATCCAACGAATCGTGGATATGTAATTGAAAAAATTATGACAATGACAGGAGTGGCTCTTCCCTATACCATAAACAAAACGATGATGCGTGTCGATCTCCCTGTGGCCATTGCACCCGGAGGTTCGTATTCATTTAAAGTGGAATGGAATTATAATATCAATGATCGTCTGAAAGAAGGTGGCCGTTCGGGTTATGAGTATTTCAGTGCAGACAGCAATTATCTCTATGCGATAGCTCAATTCTATCCCCGCATGTGTGTCTATGACGATATCTATGGGTGGCAAAACAAACAATTTCTGGGTTCAGGTGAGTTTACCGTTCCCTTCGGTGATTATGAAGTGCATATCACCGTACCTGGTGATCATGCCATTGCCGCAACAGGGACCTTGCAAAATCCTAAAGATGTGCTCACCAAAGAGCAGCAGGATCGTTTACTAAAAGCGCATAGCAGCTACACTGAACCTGTCATGATCATCACACCTGAAGAAGCTCTTGCCAAAGAATCTTTGCGTGCAAAAGATGAAAAGACCTGGATATTCAAAGCATCTAATGTTCGTGATTTTGCCTGGGCATCTTCACGCAAATTTATTTGGGATGCCATGGCAGTCAAACAATCTGCAAGTCCTGATGTCATGGCGATGTCAATGTATCCAAAAGAAGGAAATCCATTGTGGGAACATTATTCTACAAAAGTCGTGGCGCACACATTGAAGTGGTATTCGCACTACACATTTGATTATCCATATCCTGTCGCATGGTCTATACACACCGATCGTATCGGTATGGAATATCCGATGATTTGTTTCAACGGAGGAAGGCCACAGGCAGATGGCACATATTCTGACGGCACAAAATATGGTATGATCTCCGTCATCATTCATGAAGTAGGACATAACTATTTTCCGATGATCGTCAATTCAGATGAACGTCAATGGACATGGATGGATGAAGGCTTGAATACATTTCTCCAATTCCTCGCTGAGCAACAATGGCAGAGAGACTATCCGTCTGGTCGTGGCGCACCTTATAAAATCGTAGACTACATGAAGTCTGATCAGAAAATGCTGGAACCTATCATGTCCAATTCTGAAAACATCAAACAACTCGGTAGCAATGCCTATGCAAAGACAGCCACAGGATTGAATATTCTGAGGGAGACTGTGATTGGACGAGATCTTTTTGATAAAGCATTCAAAGAATATGCTAATCGATGGAAATTTAAACATCCGTCCCCTGCTGATTTTTTTAGAACGATGGAAGATGCGTCCGCCGTTGATCTTGATTGGTTTTGGAGAGGCTGGTTTTTTGGCACTGAACCTTGTGACCTTGAATTGTCAGACATCAAATGGCAACGGGCGGACATGCCGCAGGATTCGACATTGCTTACGAGTGAAGAGCGTTTTCTGAGCGACAATCCACAAGGACTGACATCAATACGCAATCGTGAATCTATCAAACAAACACAGGACGAGATCGATACCACTATACGGGATAAGTATAGTGATGTAGATGCGCAAAAAGCAGCAAAAGATAATTATGATACGTACGTAAAAAATCTTAGCCCGGAAGAAAAAGCATTAGTTGAAAAAGGACAGAATTATTACACGCTCACATTTAAAAACAAAGGAGGTCTTCTGATGCCCGTCATTGTAAAATTTGTTTTTGAAGATGGCACGGAACAGGTACAACGCATCCCTGCTGAGATCTGGCGTCGTGATAATGGTGAAGTTTCAAAAGTCTTTATTACTGACAAAGTCGTTAAGCAATTTATACTTGATCCATATCTTGAGACAGCAGACATCGACAGAAGTAATAATTCCTTCCCGTCAGAACAGCAGATGACAAGGTTCGAATTATTTCAACAACAAGGGGGCAGAGGAAGGACTTCTCCGGGGAGATCGTAATCTTTGCCCCTAAATCCCATAAAGGGGACTTGAAGATTTCTTTTTGAATTATTCCTGGGGTTTAAGTAATGTCTATAAGTCCCCTTTAGGGGATTTAGGGGCCAAAGATTCCGCTAAATTTTACTCTTCGCGATTTTCTTGTGCGTCTCCGGCACGGTCATCAACGCAGCAGATCCATACCATGGATGTAACTCCATCGCAAGACGACCCTCTTGTATGGCAGGATCTGTTTCGGTCAGTGCTTTTGCTTCTTCGATCGTGGCCACATTGAAAATGTAGATACCACGTATTTCTCCATCATCTTCAAATGGGCCTGCAATAGCGAGTTTTCCTTCATCGGCCATTCGTTTGATGTTGTCCAGATGCTTTCTCATAACCTGAGCGGTCTTTATTGAATCCTGATCTCTGTTGGGTCCCTTTCTTAAAAAAGCCAGCACGTAATGTTTCATGCCATATTCATCAGCGCCAAGGTTTGATGCCAATACTGAATCGTAAACCATTGTGGAAGCAGTTTCTTCTGTTTTCGTTGTCACCGCCTTGACATCTGGCTGACATGATCCCAGGAGAAATAGAAAAGGAATTACAATGATGAGGGAATAAATTGATTTCATCTTTTAATTTATTTAGGGAATGAAGATAAAGGAGCAGGTATCAAATGTTGATCATTTTATACGAATATGCAATAAACGAGCTTATTGTTATCTTGCTACTCGGCTAATCGCTCAATAAAACTTAAATAAAATGGACCAACAGAAAGCAGATCTCTTTATTATCACAAATGCAAAATACTTCGAATCCCACTATCTCAATTGGGTGCGCGAACAAATCCTCCAGATGGATGAATCTAAATGGCCGGCTCTCCAAATGCTCCAATTTAAAGACCCGACTATACATCTTATTGTTTCGATTCTTGGGGGCCACCTTGGGATTGACAGGTTCATGTTGGGCGATACAGGTTTAGGTGTTGGTAAATTACTGACATGTGGCGGCCTTGGCATATGGGCGATCATCGATTGGTTTATGATCATGCCAGCTGCACGTGAAAAAAATATGCAACTATTCCAGCGGGTTTTATCCAGCGCTCCCTATGACACGATCACAACTGTATAGGATCATGGCATTGGCTTGCCTGGCAGGTTATGCCTGGCTTGCAATCCTCCTGTCCAATTCAGGACACTCCGGCCATGATATGGATGTATGCCTGATCCGGAAAGTGACAGACACACCCTGTCCTTCATGCGGCTCATCAAGGGCTGTCCTGGCGATTATCCATGGAGATTTTCTGGCAGCATTGAAGTTTAATCCATTTGGATATTTAATTTCAGGCATTCTCCTCATTAGCCCGGTATGGATTTTATTTGATATGATTTTTGCAAAAAATTCATTCCTTATTTTTTATAAACAGGTGGAAAATCATATTCGTAATAAATGGATTGCTATTCCTATGATTGTATTGGTTATAGCGAATTGGATCTGGAACATTTTAAAAGACGTATAATGGTTTCAACTTTTGCGTACAAGCCCGGAGACCATGAAGCCGAAAAAGCTTCAAACGGTTATCTGATGTCATTGATAGCTGTCATTGCTGGGCTTCCTCTGCCTATTATAAATCTTATCGCCACATTCATTTTTTATTTAGGAAATCGCAAAGGCACATATTTCGTTCGTTGGCATTGTACACAGGCATTGTTGTCACAATTTTCTTTACTTGCGATGAATAGTGTTGGTTTTTGGTGGACGGTCTCGATTGTATTTAAAGATGTTGAAATATCTAATCAGTATATCTCCTATATGATCACCGTATTCCTTTTTAACCTTATTGAGTTTATAGCCACAATTTATACGGCCATTCAGACGAGAAAAGGAATTCATATATCCTGGTGGTTCTATGGCGATCTGACGAATGCAATAGTTCGAAAATAATATGGAAAAACTATTTCTCAAACTATTCATCATTGTTGCAATTTTTTTTGCGACACTTTGGTGTTTACGCCAGGTTGACTGGATGACATTGTTCAATGTGAAAAAGATCAGTCAATCGACAGAAGAAAAGCTGGGAGAACTTTATTGGGATATCTATAGAAAAATGGAACATGAGACGGAGGATAAGAAAATAACGGTCCCAATCGATTCCCTGTTGACCAGGATTTGTATGAAGAATGAAATTGATCGCGCGAAAGTTAAGCTTCACATCATCCGTAAAGATGATATCAATGCATTCGCTTTGCCGGATCACCATCTTGTCCTTTTTACCGGCCTCATTGAAGATTGTGAAAACGAAGCGGAACTCTGTGGAGTCATCGCGCATGAAATGGCCCACATGGAGAATGGCCACATCATGAAGAAATTAATCAAAGAAGTTGGCTTATCCATACTGATCTCCATGACCAGCGGCAATGCAAGTCAGGATATTGCTCAAAATGCAATCAAGGTATTATCCTCTACTGCGTACGACCGTAATCTTGAAAGCGATGCAGATATTACCGGAGCAGATTACCTGATGAAGGCGGATATTGATCCCGAGGCTTTTGCAGGATTTCTGTATCGAATGTCTTCAAGAGAAAAAGATTATCCGAAACAATTATTCTGGATAAGTACACATCCGGGTTCTGAAGAAAGAACTAAAGCAATCATTAATTATATCTCAGATAAGAACTATCAGAAAAAAATGGTTCTCGATTCGACACAATGGGCACAACTGCTTCTAAGTGTTAAGGAAGACTGACGAATTGGGCACTAAATTTGCTCAATTTATATCTTGTCACTTATGACTGCATCACTTTTCGTCAATGAAGACATGAAAAAAATTTTCTACCTGTTATTTTTCTTCCCGTTTGCAGTTTTCTCCCAAAAGCAAATCTATATCCCACTCGAATGGCAACAAGGAGGATTTGATTATTCACTCTCCCGCTCCGCAGAATCAGACAACTTCATTGTTTTCTGGGGACCACTCGCAGGCGATGACCCTACCCAGGCACCTGGTGATATTTCATTCAACCCTCAAAACATACTGAACACCGCCGAAAGCCTCTACACATTTTATATCGATACCATTCATTTTATCAATGACGACGCAGGCCTGATCCATCAATACAAGATCATCCTCGTGATGCTCAACACCTGGACAGGCTATGACGGATGGGCCTACGGTGGAAATTATGACGGTGTCGTCGGTGCCATGTGGATGCACCCGCAAGCCGCATCATCAGGCCCTACTCTGGCACATGAGTTTACACACACACTTCAGAATTATACATGGATGATGAATCCGGGTCATGGATTCATCGACAGCTCTTATGTTGGTTTTTTCTGGGAGACACATGCCGAATTTATGGCCCTCCAACGCTATCCCTCCGTCGCACTCGAATTTGATATGGCCCGATGGCTCAATACCTGTCAGTTTCACTGGAGCTCGACAAGACATCATTACCAGGCATTCGTTTTTCTTCAATTCATCAAAGAGAAGGATGGTATCGGTATGATCAATCGCATGTGGAATGAAGCTAATATCGGTGAACATCCTCTTGAAACATATAAACGTCTAAAAGGAATCACTCAAAATCAACTCAATGATCTCTTTGGCGAATATGCCATGCGCAATGTCACCTGGGATTATGAGATCGGGGATTTGTTGCGTGAACGTGTATCAACACTCAATCCTGTTTTTGTTTCTCACCCGACTATCATTCCCGAGTTAGTAGATTCTGCAAGTCAACGTTACAAAATTCAAAACCATCTCGCGCCTCAGGATTATGGTTACAATATCATCAGGTTATATCCACAGCAATTAGCAGGTTGTCAAAAACGTATAGTATATCTTAATCTTTTGGGTCAATATATTTTCCCCGATTTTGGTGAAGCCGGCTTACGTTTTGGTTTTGTGGCTGTCAATTCTTCAGGGCAACCGCGATACAGTGAGTTGTATATAGACCATGGCGAAGAATCGTTCGAAATGCAGGACGATGAGACAGAGCTTTATCTTGTTGTAGTAGGCGCACCCACTCATCATCACAATTATCCATGGGAAGTTGGTTTTCCCAAAATCTATCGCTACCCTTATGAATTCAAATTAGAAAATGCATTCCCGGAAGGATTTCAGCCCGGTTTTCATGATGCACCTTCTGGCATTCCGGGTGCTCCACATAGCAATGGAGGTGGCTTCGTGGCTTCAACTGCCTTTGCTGCTCCAACTGCATATGTAGGACCTAAAGCTCAGGTTTTGGACCAGGCTCAAATACTGGATCAGTCAAGGATAGAAGGCTATGCTGTTGTTGAGCACTCTGCGATTGTCGGTGATACTGCTGTTATATCTGGTATTGCAGTCATAGGTGAAAATGCACATGTATATGGTAATGCAAAAATCACAGATCAGGCACATGCTTTTGGAGGATGCGATATTTATGATAATGCGCTTCTGGATAATAACGCACTTATTTTTAATACAAAAGTTTATGAAAATGCACAGTTGCATGATAATACATTTTGCTGGGGCGCAACTTTGCACGGCGATATTTATCTAGGCGGCGATGCTGAATTTTTCAGGGAATGTGACAACGGTACCTATCTGCAGTTTGAATCCGCATATGATCGTAATTGCGATGGACTCGATGATCATCCGGCCAATGTGGATGTCACGAAACAATTTATCTCTCCCGAATTTCAAGATTATTATTCGCTGACTTGCGATAGTTTAATTCAAAATATATTCACCGAACTCTTTTGGACCATTTGCCCCGGGGATACTTTTTATTACAATGGCATTGCGCTGACTGTCGGTGGACTATATCAGGATATTTATCCATTATCAAGTGGCGCGGATTCAATCGTCACCTTAAACCTTGATGTCCTTGTTCCTATTGAAGCGTATGGATCAGAAGATTTATGCACCGGAGACACGCTGATGATTTCAGGCAATAGTATTACACAGCCGGGATTTTATGATATACATCTCGACACTACAAATTGCAGCACTATCCTTCATCTCACTGTGTATGAGGTCACAATTGATACCAGTATTGTCAATATGGGTACAAGCTTACATTCTCCGGCGCACGAAGTACTTTTTCAGTGGTTTGATTGCAACACGAATTTACCGGTCCCCGGCGCGGTGCAAAGTGATTTCACCCCGGCTTCAATTGGATTTTACAGGGTGAGATTAACCACAATACAGGGCTGTGAAGCGTTTTCCGATTGCTACCTTGTTTTGCCTACGGCTACTTATGCCCCGTTAAATGAAATACAATGGCAGATTTTTCCAAATCCGGCTCATGATATTCTTTATGTAAGTACAGAATCGCAGACCGTTAAGGATGGTCAATTGGAAGTTACTGACCTACTCGGTCATATTCTGTTAAAGCAAGCCATAGCAAAAGGAAGCAGTAATAATTTTATTGAGTTGAGTTCTTTGCCCGTTGGTATTTTCCTCATCACGATACAGGACGATAAAGGCACATCATCAACCAGGCTCTTTACAAAAATGTAGTAGGTAAGATTAAACAGCCATTAGAATGAAAAAACTACTTTTTACAATCTGTATCCTTATGCAATATGTTTTTTTGTTTTCACAAAATGATATACAGGCTATCAAATCATAAGAGACAGTGGCAAAACCGAAAATAAATTCATGCTAGGCATCCTTGAGATCATGTCAGAGAAAAAAGTCAGCCCTAACATCTGGAAGAAAATCAAATAAATCAATAGGCAATAAGCAACTAGCAACAGCTTTCGATTTTATTAAATCGCAAACCACAAATCGCAAACCACAAACCACAAATCGATCAAATCGCAAATCGCAAATCGGATGCTTGACCGGCATTACAACCGGGCTAGAGCTCAGCAACCATCGTAAATCGTGAAATTGAAACATCTTCGTCCAATGCTCTGGACCCGTCAATTAAAAGAATCAATTGATTTTTATACCAATGTCCTTGGCTTCACCTGCAGCGAATTCAATGAAGACTGGGGATGGGCTACCATGCATCTCGATGGTGTTGAGATCATGCTTGCAATCCCAAACGAACACGTCCCATTTGATAAACCTGTGTTCACAGGATCATTATATATCAACACAGATGATGTGGATTACTGGTGGGCACAATTGAAAGACAAAGTCAGATTGTGCTACGACATCGAAAATTTTGAATATGACATGAGGGAATTTGCCTTCTATGACATTAACGGCTATCTGATTCAGTACGGCCAGAATATTGATGGCATTGAAGATTAATCCTTGAAATATATCAGGAACTGTGATTTCAATCTGAATGAAAATTCATTTTCATATATTCCGTTAAATTGTGACCATTTAATTAATTCGAATGCAATCTAAAGCCACCACACCCGAAGAATACATTGACTCACTACCGGAGGATCGAAAGAAAATTATTTCAGATATCAGGAAAGTAATCTTAAAAAATCTGCCAAAGGGATTTAAGGAAGGCATAGGGTATGGCATGTTGTGTTATTCGGTACCACACTCACTATACCCACCGGGTTATCATGTCGATCCGAAACAGCCACTGGGCCTTATCAGCATTGCCGCACAGAAAAACCATATCGCAATGTATCATATGGGTCTGTATGCAGGACCACTCCTTCAGTGGTTTCAGGATGAATGGAAAAAAAGCACGACAAAAAAAACTGGACATGGAAAAAGCTGTGTACGTTTTAAAAAGCCGAAGATGTCCCTCTCGAATTAATCGGCAGACTCGCCGCCAAACTAACTCCACAGAAGTGGATTGAAATTTATGAAAACGCTTTAAAAAACAGAGGCTAAGGTTCAGGCTAAGGCGAAGGTAAAATTGCAATCAATAACTCACGCCTCACGCGGTTGCTGAGCTGTAGAACGAGGATGAGTATAGCTGGTCGAAGCACATAATTTTCACCAATCTCCCGCATACCCAAGACTTACTCCACTTTTAGCTTTTAAGTATTCGTAAAGTCTTCGGTTGATCTGTCGTATGTGATGATAATCATGCGCCAGCCAGTTCGTCAGAAATGAATATGCCGTAAATTTTCCTGCAGTAGGATGTTCATATACATTATCCCATTGTGCTTCATGTAGTGACTTCAACCATTCAATCGATGCATCACGTTCGATGAGAAACGCATTTAGTTTTTCTTCAAAATTCTGCCCTGCATAATTACGTTCCTTCACCCATCCCGATGGATTGATTGGCGGCGGAGCAAGATGAGGTGTATGCAAAGTGTTTCGGACCCTTGTCCTGAAATCCTCTTTCTCTTCATCATAAAGATGACAGGTAATCTCAAGCAATGACCAGGAGCTATCATCCGGACGGAAATTAAATTCATCCGGTTGTTTTCCATTTAGCAATGCTTTAAAGACAAATAGATTGTCCTTTAGATGTTCAATGATTTCCTCAGGTTTCATGATAGAAAGATAAATAGTTCAGGGTAACAATTTTTAAGTCATTGTCAACTTATGGTCTCCTATGTACTGAAATTCAGGAATAGATTTTGCAAGGAGGGTCTGATATGAATTTTCTTAAATCATGGCGATATCTTGGAATTGCTATCCTTATAGCTTTTTCAAGCTCGATCAAAGCCCAGATCGTCAATATCGAGAGGCTTCGCATTCCCGATGATTCCACAGGATGGTTAGGAACGGCCAGACTTAATTTTTCAGGTTCAAGATCCACAAAATCATATATCGCTCTTTCAACCGGTACGTTATTAGAATACAAGTCCAAAAAAAATAAGGACCTATGGTTGTTTATCACTGATTTTAACCTCGTAAGTGCTGAAGGGGAGAAGTTTTCAAATTCTGGCTGGGGCCATATTCGCTATAACCATAAGCTTGGTAAGGCCATACGTTGGGAAATATTCTCACAGCTTCAATATAACAAGCTTACAAAAATCAAACAAAGGGCGATTGCCGGAACAGGGCCTCGTTTCAAGCTCACTCAATATGATGATGCACACTTTTACCTGGGTGTGGCGTACATGTTTGAATACGAAGAAGATGCCGAGGTTTTTTTAGTTCACCGGGATAGCAGACTCAGTAGCTATTTTACATTTACACTAAGTCCTGAAGAAACAGTGACTTTTACGAGCACCACCTATGGTCAACCCCTATTTGCAGATTTTAAAGATTACCGCGTAAGCAATGAAACTTCCTTTCCCTGAAATAAGCAAGAAACTGACATTCAATGCTTCATTCAGATATGCATTTGATTCCCGTCCACCCGATGGAGTCCCACACAATATTTACTCTTTCTCAAATGGTATCGAATTGTCCTTCGGCAGATAAAACCTTTGCCTTGGTTGTCGTTTGTTCCGCGCATAAATAATTCCGTTCCCTTGCTAGTGGTTACTTAATAAGCTGTCCAAGTCTTTTCAATGTAAGATTCACTTCTCCTGAGCCTTCGCCTTTCTTTCCTAAATGTTAAATTTTTATTAAAATACGAATCAGTTCGTACTATGAATGTGATATTCCCTATTATTGTATACGAAACAATTCGTACTACAATATGGTAAACGAAATAAAACCCACCGATGGCGAACTGGAGATCCTCCAGATCCTATGGAAAAAAGGTCCTTCAACTGTACGGGAAGTCAACGATCTCCTCAATGATGATCAGGACAAATCAACCGGCTACACCACCACCCTTAAGATCATGCAGATCATGTATGAAAAAGGATTACTGCTCCGTGATGATGCCCAACGTACACATATTTACACAGCTGCTGTGCGCGAAGGCAAAATACAATCTGCTCTACTGGATCGTTTTTTAAACGCAGCTTACAAAGGCTCAGCTTCAAAACTTGCTCTGCAATTGTTAGGCAATCACAAAACCACACCGGACGAATTAGCAGCGATAAAAGCATTGATTGATCAACTCGAAAAAAATAAACCATCATGAACCTGACAACTCATTGGATGCAATCCGATTGGTGCAAAGCGTTAGGCTGGACCTTCGTTCATTCACTATGGCAAATAGCAGCTATAGGATTATTACTCTACATCATCCTGAGATTAATTCCGGGTAGAAGCGCTCATATACGCTACACCATTTCAACAATGGCGATATGGATGATCGTGATCACCGTCTTATCCACATTCATCATCATGCTTCCGAACTCAAATTCCGTGACCGAAATTTCAGGGCAAGTCATCCTTGTGAAAATAGCAGAAGCATACACACTGACCGATCGAATCTCGATGTGGCTCGAAAACCGCATGCCTATGATGCTCTCCATATGGTTTGGCGGTGTCATCATCCTCATGCTGAGACTCGCATTTAGCCTTTTATGGGTTCAGTATATGCGTTCTGTTGCAGCCCCACTTATCCCTGTACAAAATATAGTCAATGATTTAATTCATCGCCTTCAGATCCGAATCAAACCTCTTGTATCCGAATCAGGATATGTATCCTCACCGGTCACTATCGGACATATCAAACCGGTTATTCTCTTTCCGATAGGTATCATCAATCAATTAAATCCGCAGGAAGTAGAAGCTATCCTCACACATGAACTGGCACACATCGTCAGGAGAGATTATCTATCCAATCTGATTCAATCTTTTATCGAAACCATCTTTTATTATCACCCGGTCACCTGGTGGATTTCAAATAAAGTGAGAACAGAGCGTGAAAACCGTGCTGATGACCTGGCTATTTCATGGTGTGGCGATCATGTCGGCTATGCCAAAGCATTGATCACAGTTCAGGAAATGGAACTCGGAAATGCACCATCACTATCCATTGGTTTTGCATCCGGCAAAGGTGCCATGCTGGCCCGTATCCAACGTATTCTTCACATCCCATATAAAAACCACAATCAAATGGAAAAGACAGTATTGATCAGTCTTTGCTCACTATTTTTCCTTGGCTTCACCCTCAACAGCCATACTATTCAGGATCAAAAAATGAAAAGACTTCCGCACCGGCAGAAATTGTAAATGTCGAAGTAACATCGTCGGATTCAATTCCGTCTAAAGGAACATATATGATCCACAAAAAAACAGACAATCAGGATATAAGCATCCAGGTCGAAGATGGAGATATCAAGGAACTCAAAGTCGATGGTAAAGAAATAGCACCGGAACAGTTTAATCATTACGATTCAGTCATCGACGAGTTGTTTGGCTCAATGGAAGCACCACCATCAGCAGAAGGATTTAATTTCACGATGCCGGCTATGCCGCCTATGCCGGACATGCCTGAAATGCCGGACATGCCGCCCTCCTCATTTTCATATACCATGCCAGTGATGCCACCTATGCCACCCATGCCTTCAATGGGGATGAATGAAATGGAATTGGAACATTTATTTGGAGATGATTCAAACTTGGCCATCTTAAGAGATGGGCATCTTGAAGAATTATTAAAAGGTCAGATGGGCAATCTCTCCTTTTTATCCGATACCAATAATCCGGAAGGTGCAAAAATTATCATTATCAGAAACGGTGATTCAACTGTTATAGTCAGTCCGGATATTCAATGGGCTGAGGGAAGTCCTGCTCCATCAATGAATCGCGATATATATATTCAAAATGGAGATAATTGGAAAAAGCAACAACAAGCTTGGAAAGAACAGGAAGAAGAATTGAAAAAACACTGGGAAGAAAATGCAGGACAATGGCAGGACAACTGGCGCGAACAACAGGCACATATGCAGGCAGAACAAGAACGTCTGCGTAGTGAAGGGGACAGGATGAGAGAACAAGGAGACAAAATCAGAGAAGAAAGTCGAGAGTATATGAACTCCGGTGATTACAACAGAGCTCTTGAAGATGCATTGAAGAGAGAACTTGAAACACCCAGAGCGTATACGTTTATGGCTCCTCGTATGGGCATGACAGAAGAGATGGTTGAAGAAGGGCTTGTACAACCCGGCGAAGAAGCAGATGTAATCCTGACACCTGATAAGTTGAAAATAAATGGTAAAAAAATGCCGGAAAATATCCACCAGAAATATCTCAGAATGTATGAACAACAACAAGGTGTAGAATTATCAGGCAATTCGCGAGTTGAATTCAAAACGAAAAGCCGCAGAAGTATGTAATTCGTCCCACAGATGCATCTTTCCATCGAATAAGGAACCGATAGACTTGAAACCAATAGGATAGTACCCTATCTTTAAATAATATAGAAACCATTTAAACCTAATCAATCATCTTCATTATGAAACAGGCGAGTTTACTCATTACATTTTGCGCATTACTTTGTTTGTCGGCATCTGCCCAGACAACTACCATTGAGAAGAATGAAAAGCGAATCACGATCACGACCACTAAAGTTGATGAAAATGGAAAAGCAGTTACCGAAACATGGATTGCAGAAGGAGATCAACCGGAGCAAATCCTGCAGAAAATGACAGTGAATCCTGATGTCCTGCAAAAGATGAACAGTGACGATCAGACTAAAAAACAAAATGAAGAAAGGCTTTTTCTGTTTAGAAGCGCAGGCGACAATGTTGCCGTTGAAGGCAAGCTGAGTGACACAGACAAATCAAATGAAAATGTCAATATAGACAAAGTCGAAAAAGTGATCATTATTTCAAATGATAAAGACAGCGAAAGTCCAAGGGCATATTCTTATGGCGGGCCGGTTCATGCCGATGTATGGGTGCGCGGAACAGGTGATAATCTTAAAAACAACTGTGCTGCCTTAGGTGTATATGTTGACTACCATGGTGAAAATGGAACAAGAGTAAATTCACTGATTGAACAAGGCGGTGCTAAAGAAGCCGGATTACAGGCAGGTGACGTGATCAACCAAATTGAAAAGTATGACATCACCGATTTTCCTTCTCTTCACGATGCCCTTTCTCATTACGTCGCAGGTGATGTTGTCTTAGTTCGTTTTGTACGTGGTGATAAAAACATGAAAGCTAAAGTTGAACTAAAAGACTGGGCTCAACTCCCTGGCCACGAATGGCGCGCTCGCACAGATTGCGGCAATCCGGCGAAAGATGAAGATGTCACCCAGGGCCCGATTGAAGATCCGACTGGCACACAAAATCTTCAGCAACTAGAGCTTCAGAATGCCGCTATTTGAAGTTTGTAACTTCAAATCAATATCCTGAATCTTCAACTTTAGTGGAATCATATTAAAGCAGATTGCATCTGCATAGTGCAATCTTTCCTTCTGTCACTTTGAATTAGATTCGTAATATTTTTTAATATATTTATTCGTCATTCATTACTCGTCATTCGTTATTCGTTACTCGTTATTCACTACCATGCCCCGCGGACTTGCCACCATCGGATTACTCATGCTCTCCAATATTTTTATGACCCTCGCCTGGTATGGTCATTTGAAATTTGGGGAGATGAAAGGATTTCAAAAACTTGGACTCCTTGCCATCATCTGCATCAGTTGGGGTATTGCCTTTTTTGAATATTGCGCCCAGGTCCCGGCCAACAGACTTGGCTATCAACAGTACGGAGGTCCGTATACTTTGGTTCAGCTAAAAGTCATCCAGGAAGTTATCACACTTGTCATTTTCACCATATTCACCCTCCTTGTTTTTCGCAATGAGACATTCAGGCTCAATCACTTCATCGGTTTCCTTTTCCTCGTGCTTGCAGTGTATTTTATATTCAAGAAATAATTGCCCCTAAATCCCCTAAAGGGGACGTATAAACCCCCATTACGTTATTTGAAGTTTTCAAACTTCAAATCTTTATCCCCCGTTATTTGAAGTTTGTAACTTCAAATCTCTATCCATCGCTATTTGAAGTTTGTAACTTCAAATCCATATCCCCGCTATTTGAAGTTTGTAACTTCAAATCAATATATTTAATCTTCCTCTTTTAGTGAAATTATTTCAAAGCAGATTGCATCTGCAAAAGGAAATCTTTCGCTGCGCTCGAATGCTCTATAAAATTATCGATATCATAGTTTACTAAATACTAAATACTAAATACTGAATACTGAATACTGAATACCTCTTACCTCTTACTGTCTTACTGTCTCACACCGCCGGTTCCTGCTGACTCAGACAATGAAAACTTCCAAGTCCCCAAATCACATCAACTGAATCAATTCCTACCACGGTGCGATCAGGAAAACAACTTTGTATAATTTCCATTGCTTCATCATCCCTGTCACTTCTGAAAGTTGGGACAATCACATGCAGATTTGAAATATAAAAATTAGCATACGATGCAGGCAGTCGCTGCCCATTATAATGTATCGCATCAGGCATCGGTAACTCTACAATCGTTAGCTGCTGATCATTGAGCAATCGCATGGTTTGCAACTGCTTCAGATTATGTTTTAACGGCGCATAATTTTCATCCGCTTTATTGTGTTCGATTACGGTGATGACAGAATCCGCATTGTAGAATCTCACTGTATCATCGATGTGTCCATCTGTATCATCACCGATGATCCCTTCATCAACCCATAGGATCTGCTCGACACCATAGTAATCAACAAGGTATTGTTCAATCTCTCGTTTTGTAAGATGAGGATTGCGGTTTGGATTGAGTAGGCATGATGTCGATGTGATCAAAGTTCCCTGTCCATTGAAATCAACGCTTCCGCCTTCCATGATTATGCCCGGATGGTAAACCGGAATATCATATGCTTTACCGATCAGTGTCGGGATCACATCATCAAGATCAAATGGTGGATACTTTCCTCCCCATGCATTATGTCCCCAGTCAACGATGACTTTTGGTTGTCTGCTGTCAGGATTGATTAAGAAAGCCGGTCCATGATCGCGGCACCATGCATCATTCGTCGGATGATGAAAGAATTTTATTCTTTCCAGTGGGACATCGTGATGTGTCAGTATTTTCTTCGCCTCATTTTCCATCATAGCATCTGCAACATTGATATGCACATACTCACCGGCGACAAGCGTCTTGATAAATTGCGAATAAGGTTGGAACACAGTCTCAATTTTCCCCGGCCAGGTGTCAGGGTTATGGGGCCAGCTCAGCCAAGTAGCCGTATGTAATGCAAATTCAGCAGGAAAATAATAGCCGGCTTGCGCAGGGGTCAATTCACTCATCTATATATCTCTTCGTAATGGGTTCGTAAGAATCAATGCGACGATCTCGCATAAACGGCCAATGCGTCCGGTATTGATCAGTCTTCTGTGTATCCACTTCAACAACTATCGTTTCCTCTTTGTCATGCGAAGCCTGTTGCAGTATTGTTCCAAAAGGATTGGATACAAATGATCCTCCCCAGAATTTCATTCGTCCATCCTGCTCCAAGCCTACACGATTCACACCGACAACATGCACACCATTGGCAACAGCATGACTGCGTTGTATAGTTTGCCAGGCATTGTATTGTTCTGTATTGGTCGCTTCACTTTGTGATGTCGCCCATCCGATGGCTGTGGGATAAAAAAGAATTTCAGCGCCCATCAATGAAGTGATTCTTGCCGCTTCAGGATACCATTGATCCCAGCAAATCAATACACCAATCGTCGCAATTTTTGTTTTGAATACTTTATATCCAAGATCACCCGGCGTGAAATAAAATTTTTCATAATAATGCGGATCATCCGGGATATGCATCTTCCTGTATTTACCCATGTAAGATCCGTCAGCATCTAACACTGCAGTAGTGTTGTGATAAATCCCTGCGCTCTTTTTTCAAACAAAGATGCAATGATGACGACCCCTAATTCACTTGCCAGCTTTGACAATACATCTGTAGATGGACCAGGTATGGCTTCGGCCAATAAGAAGTTATCATAGTCCTCTTCATCACAGAAATACAATGAAGTAAAAAGCTCCTGCAGGCACACAATCTGAGCGCCATCGCGATGAGCGTTTCTGATCCCTTCAATAGCCTTTGCCATATTAGCAGATTTATCTGCTATACAGCTCATCTGGACAAGACCGAGTTTTATTTTACTCATGATGTTTCTTTGATTCAAAAATAGGATTGTTTAGTGACAGGGGGTTGTGTTCTCTTTTTTATATATTCATTTTTGGGTTTACCAATCTTAAACACGGAATAGTATCATATAAATTCAATAAAATTGTTTTTTGATATTACTTTATAATCGCTTCCGGGATACGCTTCTATAAAAGCCTTTGGTGGTTTCCCGACATCTTCATTCCATTTGAATTCATATGCATACAGTTTTCCATCTATTTCTTCAATATAATCTATTTCCTTTTGGTCATAGGTACGCCAGAAATATGAATTAACAAATCGGCGACTGTACTCATTTTTTTTAATCCTCTCTAGAATGCAAAAGTTCTCCCATAACTGGCCGACATCGTTGCGTGTGGTTAAAGGATTAAAATTATTGATTATTGCATTACGAATACCGATATCAATAAAGTAATACTTTTTTGTCTTCCCAATTTCATTCCTTAGATTTCTTGAGAAACTCCTTAAGCTGGTGATGACAAATGCTTTTTCCAGGATGTCTATGTATCTCATTACTGTCTTTATTGTCGTGTTTGTTTTATTTGAGATCTCATTTAGACTCACTTCATTGCCAATTTGGAAAGCGAGAAGTTTCAGAATTTCATCTACTAAATCGGGTCGTCGTAGTTGTCCATACGCCACAACATCTTTATACAAATAACTACTCACAATATTTAACAATTCCTCTTTTCTTTCATTTTCTGGCTTTAGCACTACCTCAGGATATGATCCAAAACGAAGCATTGACTCTATTCCAGAATACGCATCTATAAAAGATTTTTCTTCCCTTATCTCTTCAAAGGAAATAGGATAAAGTCGTAGATATCTTGACCTTCCTGTGAGTGGTTCTGATATTTGTTGAGCCAATTCAAATGCAGATGACCCTGTAGCGATAAATTGAACTTGAGGAAACTCATCATGTAAGACTTTCAATTTAAGACCTATTTCAGGGATACTTTGAGCTTCGTCAATCACTACTAGTTTTTTGCCCTTTATAAATTCCCTGAATCCCGGCAAACTTGTTCTTGATAATAATTCTCTGACCTCAATCCATTCTCCACTATAATATTGACCTTCTTCTTCTTGTACTATCTGCTTTATTAAGTGGGTTTTACCTACCCTTCTTGCGCCAAAGAGTAAGATGGTTTTACCCTTATATAAATTTGTTTTTATTATTGAATACAATGCTCTTTTCATAATAAAGTCAAAATTCTCAACTACTAAAGTAGATAATTTAGTATAAATTTAAGTACATAAGTATATAAATTAAGTAGATTTTATCCACTTAAGTCCACAAATTAAGCTTAATTTATGTAGTCAACTACACAAATTCATTGAAATTTGTCCGATTAGGCTCACAAATTTGACTTTGTGCCTGTCAGCAACCATACTTCAAAATTCACCATTCCCTATTCTCCTTCAAAATTCCTCGCTCCCTATTCTATATTCCATATTCCCATTTCCCCTTCTCCTTTCAAATTCTTTGATCGCTATTCTATATTCCAGATTCCCTTCTGCATTCCTTATTTCTCATTGGTTTTCAGATAGATATATATTTAGACTAATATATTGTCATTAAATGACGTAAAATACGTCAAATCTCCTATCTTCACCCTCCCATGTACCTCAATTGCCACACCTACTACTCCTTCAAATACGGCACCCTCTCCCCCGAAGAGCTCGCCGAAGGAGCCTCCCGTCGTGGTATCACCGCCCTCGCCCTCACCGATATCAACAACACCTCCTGCGCCATAGCCTGGATCAACGAATGCAAGAAACGCGACATCAAACCCGTCCTCGGCATCGAATACAGGATCGACAACCGCTACCTCTACACCGGCATCGCCAAAAACGCAGAAGGATGGCGCGAACTATGCGAACTTCTCACAGCATGCTCTCTCGATGGCATCCCTCTCCCCGAGAGGCCGCCGGAGATGGAACATGTCTATATAATCTACAGACCTGAGGCGGGTATTCCCGAAAACCTTCGTCCTTATGAATACATCGGCATCATGCCCGCTGAAGCGAACAGCCTGTACAGTTCGCCACTGCGGGAACACGCCGACCGCCTCGTGGTCTGGCAACCCATCACCTACGACGGCGACACCGGCTACAAAGTCCACAAGCTCATGCGCTGTGTCGACCTCAATATCATGCTCGGCCAGCTCGAAGAAAATAATCATGCAGGTCCCGGCGAACATTGGGTCAACCGCGATGTCATCGACAATGCCTTCAGAGCTTATCCACAGATCGTACGCAATACCGAAGCGCTTCTCTATCACTGCGAAGCAGAACTACCCTCCGGCAATTTCAACAACAGACAGGTATTCACCGGCTCAGAGCGCGACGATCATCAACTCCTCCTCAAGCTCGCCCGTGAAGGCTGCAACCGCCGCTACGGAAAAACCAACGCGAAAGCAAACGCCAGAATGGAAAGCGAACTCAAAGTCATACGACAGCTAGGCTTCGCTCCATACTTTCTTATCACATGGGATATCATCCGCTACGCACAGACCGCAGGCTATCATCATGTAGGGCGGGGTAGCGGTGCCAATTCACTCGTAGCATTTTGTCTAGGTATCACCGATGTCGATCCGCTCGAACTCGATCTCTACTTCGAGCGCTTCATCAATCCACATCGGTCATCACCACCCGATTTTGATATCGACTTCTCATGGGACGAACGCGATGATGTCACCGACTACATCTTCAAACGCTATGGTCACCGCCACACAGCATTACTCGCGACATACAATACATTCAAAGGCCGCTCCATCATCCGCGAGCTCGGAAAAGTAGTCGGCCTTCCGAAAGCAGACATCGACGCGATCGTCGACGCACCCATGGCCAGCGCCAAACATCATCCCTATGCACAACACATCTTTCGCTACGGCGAGATGATCGAACGATATCCCAATTACCTCTCGATCCATGCAGGGGGTGTCCTGGTGTCAGAACGCCCCCTCACGTATCACACCGCATTGCAGATGATGCCCAAGGGATTTCCCATCTCGCACTTCGACATGTATCATGCAGAGGATCTCAACTTTCACAAATATGATGTGCTGAGCCAGCGCGGTCTCGGACATATCAAAGATGCCGTCAGCCTCGTCCGTCAGAACCAGGGGAAAGCTGTTGATATCCATGATGTCGTGAAGATCAAAGAAGATCCTCTTGTCAAAGAGCAACTCTACTCAGGTCAGTGCATCGGATGCTTCTATATCGAATCACCTGCGATGCGGGGCCTGCTGACAAAATTGCATTGTGACAATTATATACATCTCGTTGCCGCAAGTTCAATCATCCGTCCCGGTGTCGCAAAGAGTGGTATGATGCGCGAATACATCAAACGTTTTCACGCACCCGAAAAAGTAGAATACCTGCATCCTGTATTTGAACAAAATCTTGGCGAGACATTCGGTGTCATGGTCTACCAGGAAGATGTGATGAAGATCGTGCATCACTTTGCAGGTCTTGATCTGGATGAGTCCGATGTATTGCGTCGCATCATGACCGGCAAGAAAAAATCTTCAGATACATTCCGTCTGCTCATGGAAAAATTCTGGCGCAATTGTCGTGAGCGTGGCTATCCCGAAGAGCTGATCACAGAAGTATGGCGACAGGTGGAAAGTTTTTCAGGCTATTCATTTTGCAAAGCACACTCGGCGAGTTTTGCAGTGGAGAGTTTTCAGAGTCTGTATCTGAAGTCATACTATCCGCTTGAATTTATGGTCGGGGTCATCAACAATTTTGGTGGCTTTTATTCGACAGAGTATTATGTACATGAAGCACGGATGTGTGGTGCTAATATCCAGGCACCCTGTATCAATCATAGCATCAATCTCACGACGATCTATGGCGACACGATCTATCTCGGTTTTATACATATTCAATCACTCGAGCGCGCGGTCTCACATCGCATCGTCGAAGAGCGGATACGCAGTGGCCCGTATCTGAGTCTGGAAGATTTTGTGGGCCGTGTCGATCTCGGTCGTGAGCAATTAGATATTCTTATTCGCATCGGCGCGTTTCGCTGGACCGGTCGTACAAAATGTGAATTGATGTGGCACAAGTATGCTGTGCACAATCCACACGTGCGACAGGTCGTGAGTCAGCCGGCGCTTTTCGGACATAACCAGCATGTTGATTATACCCTGCCCTCACTGGAGGAGAGTCCTTTTGATCAGGCCTATGATGAGATTGAGTTGTTAGGCTTTCCGTTGTGCAGTCCTTTCGAGCTCTTGGAAGAAAGGCCGGCACAATCTATTGTCTTCACAAAGGATCTCAATTCACTGGTGGGGCGCAGGGTATCCATGCTTGGCTATTATGTAACACGTAAACCCGTCACCACATCCAATGGCAAACTGATGAGCTTCGGTACCTGGCTGGATGAGAAAGGAAAATATTTTGACACCACTCATTTTCCACCATCATTGGAGCGATATCCATTCCAGGGCAAAGGCCTTTATCTCATCCATGGAAAAGTGACAGATGACTTTGATTTTGCAAGTTTAGAAGCGGATGCGATGGAGAAGTTACCTTATCGGAAAGATGGTAGATATTAAGCGAGTGAACAACTAAAAGTAAACAATGAAAAATGTTAAAAACATTTTACTTGTTTTTCTACCTTAAAAGCACTATATTTAATGAAAATAATAAAGCTATGGAACGCCAAAACGCCAAAACGCCACTCAAATACTTTATTTTCTTCTATTTAATGAGTGTAACCTTATACTCATGCGATAAAAAAAGCGAAATTGATCATCCTATCAAAGGCGGAAATGAAAAGATAGGCATTAGATCAATATCAAATCAAGAAATAGATTGGCTTATAGATTTTCAATCATACTTGTATGATCTGCAACGTCACGTTACACGAACGAATATCTATAATTTGGAAAGAGCTATATATGGAGTTGAAGCACTTCTGAATATCAGATATGCTGAATCAAAGATCGGGATACTCAAATATACGACTGCAGATACATTTAATATTCAAAGCACCACAAATTGGTTTGACTTATTTGAAAATGCACGTGACAATTTATTGGATGATATATCATCGGTATCAGATACAAATATTATTATTTCAGCTTTTGATATCCGGGTTGACACAACGATAGGAAGTAATATTAGAATAATTACAAGTACAATATTCAAAAACAAAGCAGCCAATTATGTTTCTAAGTATTCCGGTACTATATCACCCGAATGTACAGCTCAAGCATTCGGAGAGGATGAAGCGTATTTACTTTGGCTTGGAGGAACAGATGTATGGGCTTTATGGCCAGCTAACGGGTTAGATTGTAATGGTGATTGTGGTTCTACTTCTCCAGGGGAGACTGCGGCAATGGAAGAAATCCAAAATCACATCAATGCGAGTTATCCTGAACCAGATTGTGGACCGGGCCTAAAATTTACGAATAAATACATCGATGTACATGTTGATTACGCTTTTATAGAATGGTATCAGGGTCGATTTGAGGATTGTGGTATCGATCCAGAGACGGAGTTTTTTGCATGTGACTGCCTAAATCAGGAAATGCTCGATTGCATATTGTGCACTATATATGGTGAAATTGATACTTATGCTTTCCCAATAAGTATTCCAAACGGATATTACTTCATGAGTATTGATCTTGGAGTAGATTTTAATTATATTCTGCCTTTAGAAGATACAAGGACGAGAATAGATATTAAGTATGTTTATGGAAAAGAGGTCTGTGCTCCAGAGAAACCTCATTACACTCAAGATGTCCTTACAATAGACTTGGGGTATCTAAAGTGTTGTCCATGAAAAAATTAATAGTTCTGTTATTTATTTTGTCAATCTTTGAGGTAAATGCTCAAAGCGATACTTTGTTTTTGACATTTCGGAATTCTGCTAAAGAAAGTACTGCAAGAATTATTTCACTAAGTAATGGATACGGCATACTTAATTATAATTATAACTACGCCGATATTGGCAATTTTTACTCATTGTATTTGACGGATTTTGACGGAAATATTATGCAAAGGCTGGATACTATTCGAGTAGGCAATATGAATATTGAATCCATTCAAAATATTGAAGATACTGATGAAGGTATCTTATTATTAGCCAATGTTCAATTAGGCTTTTTACAGGATGCTTTTATTTCTATTTGGTTGGATTATGATTTGAAACATACTCAGGTGAGAGATACTTTTTATTTGAATAAAGGCGAAGACTTGATATTTTTGAAAGGATTTAAACAAAATACCACATCAGGTTTGTCGGAAAGTTTTGGGTTGGTTTACGATCCATCAATGGATAAAAATATCAGTAATATTTACGTTAGTCATTCTAAATCTGGTAAATTCAGTCGAATCAAAAAAGTATCATTATTAATAAACCCTACTTATATAATGGATTTTGTATGGATGCCAGACCGCATAACATATTTTTTAACTTATTGGGATAGAACTTCAATGACTCTAGATGAAGATTTTAACGTCTTAAAAAGTCTGGAGAATACCTATACATATAAGATTGGTGATACCACTTTTCATACTATTTATACTTTCTATGGCTGTGATTACAATGGTGCAAAGTTGGTATGCGCTGGTACAGGAGGACCAAAAAACAATTATAATTTTTCTATGAGCGAAATTGGGCTTGAAGAAGATAGTCTTTATATCAAATCATTGCATCCTTTATTACCTGCTGGGACTAGGGACGATATTGTATTAGCTACTTTGACAACTGATGGATTGGGTAATTATATAGGAGCATGTGCTGGACTTTTTAATCCATTTAATAATGCAGTCGATCCTAACAAGCTTTATGTTACTAAATTGACGCAAGATCTTGAACCGACCTGGCAGATAGTATTCCAAAATGGAAAAGAAATGGCAAATGGAGATATGATAACAGACAAATATGATGATATTGGCATCATAGGGTCGCTATGGGATTCGGAGTTCTTAGGAAAAACACAAGGTTATTTTTTAAAAATATTTCATGATGGTAGCTTCACAAATATTGTTGATCCTCACTATGGGTCATATCAAACGATGAAGATATACCCATGTCCCGCACACGAAGTTCTTTTTATTGATATGGAATCACCCGATAACTTTTCAGGTGATATAATGTCCTTGGATGGTCGTTTGAATAAATCTTTTCTTCTTAAGGATAGTCATGAATCATTAGATATTTCGTCATTGACTCCAGGTACTTATTATATTCATTTTTATAAAAAGGGATTTAATCTCATTCAGACTGCATCTTTTGTTAAAATATAGGCGAATTGCATTTAATTTGACTCTGGCCCCCCTTAAAGAGATGAACAGGTTTTTATCCATTTAGGATAAGAACGATATCAGGCACAATTTTAAGAATCAACCCAACCGAGAATATAGCTGAAGTCAAACGAGGAAAAGATTTCAGCATTACCTCTAAGTGCAAACTTGGAGCACATCTTATTTCACTAACAGATCGACGCATAGAAGCAAATGAAAATTGAAAACTCTTCGTAAAACAGTAATAATCAGTGACATTATTTCAACGATTGAAGAAACTTGGCCAACAAACTAATCAAGATCACTAATTCTGGAATCTTGTTTCGAAAAGATTAAGTTTAATTCTAGAAAAACACACTCCACCGAAACAATATCACATCCCAGTGTCTTTGATCTTTCTGCACAATAGGTGGCAACCATTCACGTGGACTGGTATGGTGTAGCCAACTGATGTCAAACATCAAACCCACATTTTCAAAAATATTATATCGAAAACCAATGCCGGGATTAAATGCCCATCCGTTGAGGAACTTATACTCACCAATAGCATCCTCACCATTACCGGTGATGGAAAAAACATAACCGGCATCTGCAATTAATAAAGTGGCGAAGCGGCCATTGCGCGATTCCATAAATGTTTGCCTTATGTCAATCATCACAGGAAATACCTGTACAGGATCAACTACCGGGTAAGTCCCGTCGGCAGTATTTCCAATATAGTGCACACCGATACCAGCCATCGTTTGGCCATTGAAGAATCGCCGACCCAGGTTCAAACCAAAACATGCAAAGGGATAATCACCTCCACCCGTACCACCACTCACAAAGACGAAATTCTTTTTTGTATTGTATACTTTTTGTAGTGTTTGATCTGGATTTATCTGCGCATTGATCGTCGTCAAACATAATACTTGCACGAGTAAGATTAGAAAGCATTTGGAATATAGGTGTAGCATAATATTATTGTTTAGTTAGTGAAAATTTATAAGTGGATTTTGTGCTTAAAAAAAATTGACTCTTCTAAAAGTAAAGTAAGTTTTCATCGAAAAATAAAGAGTAGATAATTTTAACTTTAGTTTAATAAGCAGTCGTGATCGACCTGCCTTCCGGGGAGGAAAGAATTTTAGTATCCTAAGTATTGTATGTTATTTTTGTACAAACTAATATGACCACAAAAACTATATCGGTAAGTGATTTAAGAGCCAATCTAACAAGCATACTTGAGCTTGTTAAAAAGGGAAAGACGGTAATCGTAACTTACCATGGTAAGCCAATAGCCAATATAATGCCACCTTCTGATCGGCGGGCCGTAGCAATTGCTCAATTGAAAGCATTGCGAAAAACAGCAATCATAGGCGATATCCTGTCGCCCCTTGATGAACCATGGGAAGCGAGTTAAGTTTTGTCTGAAATCCTTTGTTGACCACTCGCTTGAGTCAAGAATATCTGGTCAAAACTTCCATTATTACCCAACCTTTTTAACCTGCCATCTAGTCTATTACGTTTACCAGAAAAGATCGATTAACTCTTCTAAAATTTAAACTATTTCATTTTTCGGGAACAGGGAAATGGGCAACAACCTATTTATCACGGAAACAGAAAATAGTTTTTTGCAAAGTCAAACCTAATCCATGACGACATGAAGTACATCTTCTATTTAGCAATTCTATTTTTTGTAATTCTATTACGGAGTAACCTACAAGCTCAAAATTATACACAAACTGTCTATGGCAAAGTCATTGATAAAGCAAACTTCACAGCTTTACCGCAAGCCTCAATAGAAATATTGAATACAACTCCGCAACTAGGGACTACTTCTTTGCCTGATGGATCTTTTATCATTCCATTTGTTCCGGTAGGCATATACTCTATTCGGGTCACGAGTATTGGATTCGCCACCAGACAAGTAGATAACATCGTTGTTTCATCCGGAAAACAATCCTATATAGAGATAGCTTTAGAGGAAGTATCAACTCAACTAAATGAAGTCGTTGTAAAAAGTGAAACGGATAAAAAGCTTCCGGTAAATTCAATGTCCATCATAGGCGCAAGAATGTTTTCCGTTGAAGAGACACAAAAATTCGCCGCATCTATTGATGACCCCTCTCGAATGGTCACCTCACTACCCGGTATTACAACGACCAGCGATGGCAATGATATATCCATCCGGGGTAATTCAGCGAATGGTGTACTGTGGAGATTAGAAGGGATAGAAATTCCAAACCCAAATCATTTTGCAAACATCGCTTCATCAGGGGGAGCCATATCAATTCTGAATTCACAACTTCTTGCTAACAGTGATTTTTTGAATAGCGCATTCAGTGCTGAATATGGTGATGCACTTTCCGGGGTCTTTGACCTGAGACTGCGCAAAGGAAATTATCAAAAAAGAGAATATACGGCTCAGCTCGGATTCCTTGGAATGGATGCATCTGCGGAAGGACCATTACATAAGAATTACAACGGCTCATATCTCATTAACTACAGGTATTCCACGCTGGCATTAATTCAGTCATTGGGTATACCTCTCGCCGATGGTATAATTAAATTTCAGGACCTGGCGTATAATATTTATTTGCCAACAAAAAGATTAGGCTCATTTACGCTATTTGGATTAGGTGGGAAAAGTTCAAAATCTGAGGAAGAAACATTATTAGATTTTCTGGGAAGTAACACGGTGTTTAAATTGACGTCTGTGGAAAAATCGAATACAGCGGTGACAGGCCTGACCCATAGTAAAATTATTAATGCGAAATTAAATATCAGATCAGTCATTGCGATTTCAGGATACCAAATAGGAAACACACAGAAAAGACAGGATGGCCAGGAGGATCCAAGACAGATTGAGAATAACCAGTATCGTCAATCAAATGCGGCACTTTCCTCTACACTCAACATTCAGACCGGCAGGCGTCATTGGATAAAAACCGGCATTTCACCTACCCTGATGCAGTATTCAGTATTGCAAACCAGAAGAGATTCCGCCAATGCGCTTACGACTATATTGGATCATAAAGGTTCCTCTGCATTGATTAATTCTTTTGTACAATGGTTTTACAATTCATCTTATAAATTTTCTGCAAATATTGGCTTTCACATTGCCTACTTTACATTAAATAAATCTAAATCCCTGGAGCCCAGAGCGGCAATACGAATTGGGTTAACACCAAATAATTTTATGAGTATCGGATATGGATTACATAGCCAGATCCAACCATTAGGAACTTACTTTTACCAGGAAAGAGGGCAGGATAATCAAATACAATATCCAAATCATAATTTATCATTCACCAGGGCACACCATTTTGTACTTTCGGAGGAATACGATATAAGTAATTTTAATAAAATCAAGTTAGAAGTTTATTACCAGGCACTTTTTAATGTTCCCATAAGTCCTGATACGGCTGACAAGACATCCATATTAAATGTGGTAGATGAATATTTAAATCAGGAATTAGTGAGCAATGGCCTTGGTAAAAATTATGGTATTGAACTCAGTGAAGAAAGGTTTTTACACAATAACCTGTATTATATATTTTCGGCATCTGTCTATCAATCGAAATACAAAGCCGCTGACCACATCTGGAGGAACACGAGATTTAATGGAAATTATACGTTTGCTTTTACTGCAGGAAAAGAGTTTACGCTTTCCGGTAAAAATAATAAGTCAACAGGATCTGTGAATTTTAGAACATTGTATTTGGGGGGATTCAGAACCACACCTATAGATGTAGAAAAGTCGGAGACGTATCATTTTACGGCAGAGGAGACATACAGAGCCTTTGAAAAACAGTTGCCGCCATATGTCCGTGTTGATTTAAAATTGAGCTACAGGCATAATTTTAAAAATTCCACGCTCACCACTTCATTGGATATTCAAAATGTCCTGAATAAAGAAAATGCAAGCGGTGAATTCTACGATACATTTGAGAAGAAAATCAATTACACCACATCCAATGGGCTCATACCCGTTTTAAATATCAAAGTTGAATTTTAACTGGCACCTAACTCTTATTTGTGCTATCTGCTTTTTCTTCAAGCCACTGATTCCGCTAATTATCACCAATACTCTATTATAAAAAATTCCCGGGCAAAGAGATCATCATTTCAAACCAAAATCACTCCATCACTGATTACTGATTACTTCTTACCCTTTTCCACTGCATTTGTTCATAGGCTTTTCCCCTTCTGCCCCTTCCGCCTCTTCTACCTCTTCTGCCCTTTTTTCCGGCATCCAATTTTTTTTCAATCCCCGTAATCCAAAATTTCTACGCTCTCGTAAATAGTTCTGTTCAATTGAATGAAACGGATTTCTAAAAAAGTTAAACCCAACTAAAAATCAAAAGATGAAACCTTTAAAATCATTCGCCCTTCTGGGTATGTTCGTTTTTATGGCCTTCACTAGCGCACAGGCACAGGATGCGAAAGCCTCTATCAGGGCCGCATATGATAACCTCAACAAGCGAGACTATGCTGCCTTTACAAAGTTAGTTACACCCGATTTCGTGGAATACACTGCAGGCCCCATGCCGGTGAAAACACCTCAGGCCGCTATTGAATCATACAAGATGTTTTTTGCCGCATTCCCGGATTTAAAATTCCAGATCCAGGATATTGCTGCAGGCATGGATGGTCACTATTATGTCAAAGTATCCATCACCGGAACGAACACAGGCTCCTTCGGGATGCTGCAGCCTACAGGGAAAAAAATAAGTTTATCGGATGTGGATATTATTGAAATAAATTCAAAAGGTCTTGCCACATCACATTCAAGCGCAAATCCAAACGGTATTCTTTCGGCTGTGGGTTATGGCTCAGTGACAAACCCATCTACGGCTACGATCATGGATGTATATAGTAAATTTAGCAAAGGTGACGTCCCGGGAATCCTGGCGATGTGTACAGATGATGTTGTATTCGATGTTCATGATAATGTGCTAAATCCAACACCAAAGACCTACAAAGGAAAAGCAGGAGTAAAAGATTTCTTCACTGATCTGGCTTCAAAAAATCAATACGCAGTCTTCCAACCCTGGCGCTTCATCGCCGACGGAGATGATGTCATCATCCTGGTCCATGCAGAATTCAAAAGCACCTCAAATGGTAAAATGTATAAGACGAATTACGTGCATCACTTCACCGTAGTGAATGGAAAAATTACAAGTTTCAAGGGTGTTGCTGATCTTCAACTACCTGAAATGATGGCCAACCGCTAGACTGACCATTAACAATCGTAAAATTCAACATCGTTTTTGTTGAATCCCGTAGCTCCGGCAGCACGCTCCTGTACTGCCGGAGTTTCTTTTTTATGCAAAAAAAAGAATCACCCAACCTTTACAGCCTGTCAATAGGTCTATCTCATAAAGTCCTGAAACAATACAATGAAAAATCTAAATACCATCTTATTCAAAGCCATTGCTTTATTTATCATTTTAGCAAGCGGCATTCTTTCCTGCAAAAAAGACACCCTCTCCCCCGATCTGAAACAAATTAATTTTCAGGCGCCGGCTGCTAATCAGGAAAACACCTACATCAGGTATTTTGGCTTCTGCGATTTCTTCAACCCTACGCATGATACGTTGCTCCTGAAGGTTGTAAATATCCGCAACAATGTTTTGCAATTAAGGGAGACTTTTACTCCTCACTCTCCCATGTATGCATATCATCCTGACCCCCTCAGCTATGAAGTGATCTGGAATGGAGATTATATCATTACTACACCAAATGTTCGCGCAGAAAGCAATTTATTCTTTTTTTTCGCCGCAGATACGCTATGGTTTAAAAAACCTTCTGCGTTGACACTGAACCAGGATCAATGCAGATTATACGAGGGTACAACACCATTTGAAGGAAGCGCTATTGGCAGCATTCTTTTATTTAAAGCCGGAGCTGAAGAATTTCTGCAGAAAAAAGTCATCACACAGTTACCTGTATCAGACACAATACTTATATGGGATCAATACCTGGTATATGATCGCAATAATATTTATTCATCCTATCAGAATATTAAGCAAAATATTTATATACAAAGCCCTACGGTTTCAGCTTTCACGTTAATATCTAATTGAATATTAATCAATTTATTGCCGCAAATTTCGCAGATTACCGCAAATTAAACTCACATCTCACATCTCACGTCTCACATCTCACGTCTCACATCTCACATCTCACTATGGTTGATGAGCTGCAGTTGGTGAGCTGTCGCCCGAGGTTGAGTGCAAGCAGGTCGAACCATAGCACAAGGATGCATGCCGCAAGTCGAATCACACTATCTTTGTTGCTTGACGACTATCTCCATCTTCTGGTTTCGACGAGACTTACGGCTTCATGACAATCATGGATTATATAAAGCATTGATGCACGGTGATCCCGTGCTCTGTGTTTTTATTTTTGATAAGAACATTCTGGATGCATTGAAAGATAAGACTGATCGAAGAGTCTCATTCATCCATGATTCTCTCCTCCGGATCAATAAAGAATTTACTTCCATCGGATCATCCTTGCTTACGTTCCATGATACTCCTGAAAATGCATTTGTTCAACTGTATGAAAAATTTCAGATCAAAAATGTATTCACTAATCATGACTACGAACCGTATGCGATAGCACGCGATGCCGACATTGAAAAACTTCTGACTAAGAAAAAGATTGCTTTTCATTCCTTTAAAGATCAGGTCATATTTGAAAGATCAGAAATCACAAAAAGTGATCTGACACCTTACACCATTTTTACACCCTATTCCAAAGTGTGGAAAGACAAATACAATCAGCACCCGCCGGAAAAGTATCCAAGTGAAAAAATATTGAATAAGCTTTTACAAATAAAGAATCAACCCATTCATTCACTCGCATCGTTAGGATTCAATCATTTAAAATCCAATATTCCTTCTGTCGAGCCGGATACGGAAATAATAAAACATTACGACGAAACAAGAAATCTACCTTATATCCATGGTACCAGTCGTTTAAGTATCCATCTTCGCTTTGGTACAGTCAGTATTCGGGATTTGGCTAAACTGGCGATAGGTCTAAATGAGCAATGGCTCAATGAGCTCATATGGCGCGAATTCTTTATGATGATCCTGTTTCATTTTCCACAAGTAGTCACAGAAAGTTTTAAAAAGAAATATGATACCATCGCGTGGAGAAATAATGAAAAGGAATTTATGGCCTGGTGCCGTGGTGAAACCGGTTACCCCATGGTCGACGCAGGTATGAGGGAATTAAACGAGACCGGATTTATGCACAATCGGGTCCGGATGGTTGTGGCGAGTTTCCTGACGAAGCATCTCCTGATCGATTGGCGATGGGGCGAAGCGTATTTCGCAGAAAAGCTTCTTGACTACGAACTCTCCTCAAACAACGGTAACTGGCAGTGGGCTGCAGGTTGCGGTTGTGATGCAGCACCTTATTTCAGAATATTCAATCCTTATGAACAGGCTAAAAAATTTGATCCCGATGCGAAGTATATCAAAAAATGGATCAAAAACTATAGAGAAGGATACATTGTTCCTATCGTGGATCATGCTTTTGCACGTACCAGAGCATTGGAAGTGTATAAAAAAGCAGTCAGCGAAACTTTATGAAAACAATCAATTTCGAACAATTCATTCCAATCTCACTTGATAAAGCCTGGGAATTTTTTGCCTCACCTTCTAATCTTAACCTGATCACACCGGAAAAGCTTCACTTCACTACATTGAGTGAAGTTCCAAAACAGATGTACCAGGGATTGATCATTAAATACAGGATCAGGCCTATGATGAATATCCCAATGATTTGGGTTACAGAAATTACCTCGATTAAAGACAAAGAATATTTTGTGGATGAACAAACCAAGGGCCCGTATAAATTATGGAGACATGAACATCGTTTTCGGGCTGTAGATAATGGTGTCATGATGACCGATATTCTAACCTATGATATTGGCCTTAGCCTTTTAGGCAGATTGGCCGGGATACTTTGGGTTGATCAACAGGTCGAAGAAATATTTACGTATCGAAGTAAAAAACTGGAAGTATTGTTTGGACATAAAAGTGATTGATTTCAGGACAGGAATGAACTCTCTATTATACCGGAATTTACTTTTTACTATTCTTCAGCCCGGGCTTGTGGCGGGCTTGATACCCTATTTGATTATTGAAGATAAATTAGATGCTATAAGTTATCAACCAATTAGACTATTTCAATATGCAGGGGTCATTATTTTTTTGACCGGAGCGTTTTTAGTTCTTTATTGCATTTATTATTTCGCGGTCGAAGGTCGTGGTACACTATCTCCTGCCGATCCTACCCAGAGATTAGTTGTCCATGGCCCCTATCGGTTATCGCGTAATCCAATGTATATTGGTGTGACTATGGCGTTGCTTGGTGAGGTCATAGTTTTCATATCATCTTCCTTGTTGATTTATTGCGGCATTATCTTCCTGATGTTCAATCTATTTGTTTTACTGGTAGAAGAGCCCCGTCTGAAAAGGGATTTTGGCGAAGAATATATCAGCTACAGCAGGAAAGTAAGAAGGTGGATTTGATCCGCCTTTAAAACCAATCCTGTATGGGCCAGGTATTTGCTGAGCCATAAAATATTTGTGCAATTTTTTTACTGAAAATCAACGACTTACACAATCATTTTTAGAAAATCTTTACTACTTCCTTGGTTTTATGGGTATATAAAAACTACCTTTGCGACCCGCTTTAGGAAAGGCGGTGATTTCTATATTCAATTTTAAATTCTATTGCTGTGAATACATTGAGTTATAAGACCAGGTCAGTACGGACCGAAGACACCACGAAGCGTTGGTTTGTAGTAGATGCTGATGGTGAAGTTCTGGGTCGTCTGGGTACACGTATTGCCACCGTTCTCAGGGGCAAGCACAGACCTGAATACACGCCTCATACCGATACAGGAGAGTATGTCATCGTTGTGAATGCTTCTAAAGTAAGGCTGACTGGTAAAAAAGAGTTGGTGAAGATCTATCAGACCTATTCCGGCTATCCCGGAGGTCAGAAAGAACTGACAGCTACTGAAGTGCGCGCCCGCCGTCCTGAACGCCTTATCGAGGCCGCCGTAAAAGGCATGCTGCCAAAAAATAAACTGGGCAACGCCATGTTTATGAAACTTTTCGTTTATCCGGGTCCTGAGCATCCACACGCTGCTCAAAAACCAGAACCCCTGAAATAATCAACAATCCTCAACAAGTCTAAGTCTATATTTTATGGATACAATCAATGCGATCGGTCGTCGTAAAGCTTCAGTGGCCAGGGTCTATGTGTCAAATGGCACAGGAAACATTAAGGTCAATGGTCGTGAGTATAAAGAATACTTTCCGCTGTTGCATATCAGTGCCCACGTCATCGCCCCGTTACTTGAACTCAATGCACTGACTACATATGACATTAAAGTCAATGTATCAGGTGGAGGTTACCGTGGCCAGTCAGAAGCCATCAGGCTTGCTATTGCAAGAGCATTAACAAAAATCAATGCGGATTACAGGCCATTGCTGAAAATCAAAAAATTCCTTACCCGGGATGCACGGGTTGTCGAGCGTAAGAAATTCGGTAAGCCAAAGGCAAGAAAGAGCTTCCAGTTTTCAAAACGTTAATCATTTTTATTTCCTAAAAAACACAACACATCCATCATGGATAAACCAGTATATAATGACCTATTGGAAGCAGGTGTTCACTTCGGCCACATGCGCAGCAAATGGAATCCTAAAATGCGCCAATATATTTTCATGGAGCGCAAAGGAATTCACATCATTGACCTGAACCGCACATCCGAATGCCTGGAGAAAGCAGCCCTTGCGATGAAATCAATGGCACGCTCCGGTAAAAAAATTCTTTTTGTAGCCACCAAGAAACAAGCACGCGAAATCGTGGCTGCAGCTGCAAAGACAGTGAACATGCCTTATGTAACCGATCGTTGGTTAGGAGGTATGATGACCAACTTTGCTACCATACGTCGCTCAGTCAAGAAGATGAATAATCTGGAGATGATGCTGACCGATGGGACTCTATCGAGCACTACAAAGAAAGAACGTCTTACGTTGACACGTGAGATGAATAAACTTAATAAAGTTTTAGGAGGTATCTCGGATATCAACCGTCTACCACACGCAGTATTCATCGTCGATATCGGACGCGAACACCTTGCACTGGCAGAAGCAAAAAAACTAGGCATCAAGACATTTGCTATGGTCGATACCAACGCAGATCCAAACCTGGTAGATTTTCCGATCCCGGCTAATGACGATTCATCAAAATCAATTTCGTTCATCACGCATTATATCACCAATGCAATTAAGGAAGGGTTAGCTGAACGTGGAAAAGAAAAAGAGGAAGTAGCTGAAGAAACAGCATCATCAGCCGACGCGAGATAAGCACTTTTCTAGACAGGAGGAATTATTTTTTTATCAAATGACAACATTAATGAGCAATATATCAGCTACCGATGTAAAGAACCTGCGGGAAATGACCGGAGCAGGAATGATGGACTGCAAAGCCGCTTTGACAGAAGCAAATGGCGATGTAGAAAAAGCAATTGAAATACTACGCCTTAAAGGCCAGAAACTTTCAGTTAAAAGAGCTGATCGCGAAGCCAAAGAAGGTGTTGTCTTAGCTTTAGTTTCTGATGATAGCAAAAGAGGAGTAGTGATCAGATTGAGTAGCGAAACAGATTTCGTTTCAAAAAATGAAGACTTCGTCAACCTGGCTAAAGAATTTGCACAAATCGCTTTGGATAAATTTCCTGCTGACCTTGCACATCTTCTTACACTACCTTATCACAATATCACTATCGGTGAAAAAGTAAGCGAGCAGGTAGGTGTCATCGGTGAAAAAATTGAACTTGCAGACTATCAGAAAATAGAAGCGCCTTTAGTTGTCTCCTATATACACATGGGTAACAAAGCCGGCGTGATCGTTGGTCTTAATAAAGCAGATGCTGAATTCAAAGAAGCCGGCCGCGATGTGGCGATGCAGGTAGCCGCTATGAAACCAGTAGCATTGGATAAAGACGGAGTCGATGCTTCTATCGTAGAGAAAGAAATTGAAATCGGAAAAGAGCTTGCAAGACAGGAAGGAAAACCTGAAGAGATGCTTGAAAAAATCGCTCTCGGCAAACTCAATAGATTCTTCAAGGACAATACACTACTGGCCCAGGCTTTTGTCAAAGACAACAGCATGTCTGTAGAGGCGTACCTGAAGAGCATCAATAAAGACTTGACGGTGACGGGATTCAGACACATTAAATTAGGTTGAGTCAAAAGAAAAATAAAAAGGCGGATCGTAAATGATTCGCCTTTTTTGTATCCCTTCGCGAGAATGGAAAAAGGAACAAAAGAAAAAAGCGAGTTAAATTCGTATTCCCAATTTTAGATATGGCAAAATATAAACGCGTTCTTCTAAAGCTGAGTGGTGAATCCCTGATGGGAGATCAATCCTATGGTATTCATCCACAGCAACTCAAACATTATGCAGGCGAGATTAAAGCTATTGTGGATATGGGAGTTGAGGTTGCGATTGTGATTGGAGGAGGGAACATTTTTCGCGGACTCCAGGCTCAGGCTACAGGTATAGAAAAAGTACAAGGCGATTACATGGGGATGTTGGCCACCGTGATCAATGGCATGGCACTGCAAAGCGCCATGGAACATACCGGAATGTACACAAGGCTGATATCAGCCATAGAAATGAAATCGATCGCAGAACCTTATATCCGTCGTCGTGCCATCCGCCATCTTGAAAAAGGCCGCGTCGTCATCTTTAGCGCAGGTATCGGCAATCCTTATTTTACTACCGACAGCGCCGCAGCATTACGTGCCAATGAAATCAATGCGGAAATCATTCTGAAAGGAACCCGAGTGGACGGTGTGTACACTTCTGATCCCTTGAAGAATAAAGACGCAGTCAAATTAGATCAGATATCTTTCTCAAGAGTGATCCGGGACGGTCTCGCCGTGATGGATATGACGGCATTCACACTTTGCCAGGAAAATAACCTGCCAATCATTGTATTCAATATCAACGAACCAGGTAACCTTAAGAGAATAATGGATGGCGAAATGATTGGCACTCTTGTAAAAGATTAAGTTATTTCTATTTTACAAATCCATAGTACGAGCGTACATTAAAATGAGTTGAATAATAAAAGTCCCCTGGTTGCTGAGCTGTAGCACAAGGATGAGAAGAGCAAGTCGAAGTACAGGGGATTTAGGAGCAAACCCGATCACTTTATCAGTCGCCCGGTAGAATATAACTCTCCTGCAACAATTTCACCAGGATTTCCCGACAGATATATATTTCCTGTCCCGGTAATACTGTAATCCAGCTTCTGCCTGACAAAAACATGAACATCGGATTTTGAACCGTTGTACACTGTAGCCACATTACAAGGGAAGTTATCAGCATCAACTTCCATCAAAGCACCATTGTAAATGGCTATATTTTCAGCTTTTCCATGTAGTATCAATCGGCCTCCAACCGGGGACGTATTCCAGTAATAAAAGCTTTTACAATCGACCATTAGATCGGCAAAGTTCAGCTTTCCACCCAGTAATATTCCGAATGTCTCGGTCGTGATCGTATTCAATGATTTGATATTGCAGGTTTCCGTCGCCTCAATCCGTGTGAGACCTGTTCCGGAAATCGTCAGTTTCGGTGGATCTAATTTTGGATGTGTCCACAATTTTGCATTGCTGTTGGTAATGATTAATTTTTCATTTTGCACTTCGTACGTCAGATCCCTCGTAACTTCCGCAGCTCCGGTGATTTGAAGAGAAAAATGTTCATCTTCAATGATCTCCACATCAAATACAGCATCCAGCTGTAACGAATTGAATGCAGGTAGATCATATTGATGGACTATCAATTCATCATCTCCTTTGCCACAGGACACACAACTAAAAAGTATCCAGGAAAGGAGAAGATTGGAGAGACCACAGTTGAGCTTTTTGTTTACATTCATGATCTGCCTGTATAACCAATTCCAAATTCAAGAAAATCAAGCACGGCAACATGTGATTTCATGGCCAATTGAACAAAAAGCTTTTCGCCTACACGATGCCTTATGATAAATCTGTTGTACGTCTTGTTATTAAAAGCTTTCTCTGTCAGGCCCAGATAAAATCCTTCCTGGAGAGCAATGCTGAATTTATTAAAGACAAGCTCCTCTTCGATATGAACGCCCGTCTTAAAAGCATCAATGCTTTTATATTCACTATCTCCAAAATTAAATACTTCTGCCTGCGTTGCCGCGTCGTAGAATATATCTGCGCCAATCCCGGGATAAAATATTCTGGATAATTTTCGTTTCACTTCGAAGGAAAGAGAAGAAATAAAATAAGATCGCGATTGGAGTGATCGCGCATGTTTTGATCCTGCGGCAAGAATTATTGCAGCTTGTGTAGTCGGAATATGTTTCGTCAATTCAACTCTGGTTCGTTCACTTTTTTCTCCTGGTAAATACCGAACGCCGGCATTGAATGTCAGAAAGTTAATTCCAAGATTAGGTTCTCCTAAATTACCATTGGAAAGATGATCCATACACAAACCGGTATAAAAAAATAATTTCCGCTGCACCTGGTATTGAGCATTCAATTCAAAATTGAAATGAAGATTGACATTGGTGCCTACGGCGACGTTGTATGGATTATTATCCTGGTCAAATTTTTTATTTACAACACCCAGCCCTAAACCAATCTGGTTCTGAAATGAAAATTTCCCGGCATCGATTATGTGAATTGTAAAATATGGATACAAGCTAAATTCATGGCCAAATACCTGTTCATTGCCTAGCGTCGAATATTGAAATGCAAGTCCATACTCAGGATAATGATAAACCTGAGCCCAGTCACCACCTGTTGTCTGTTTGGAAATGCTCAGTTCAAATGAATGCACATAATCATCGACAAGGTAATTGAAGAGTGTATATTCAGGCAAAACGAAACCTGGCCGGTAAGCAGCTTTCAGATAAAGATCCTTTGGAAATCCTGTCTGGGCGAAAGTGGTTTCGTTCAACAGAGACAGCATCAGGATAATGCCGGCACACCAAATCGAAGTGCCAAAAAAATTATATGTTACCCTTAATTTCATAATAAACTGGCCTGATACTTGCAGTTGTTTTTTTTAAAAGTAGTAAATTCCAAAGACAAGTAATTCAAAACCATATGTTCTTCTGACATGAATAGCCCCTTCTCATTTATCAGGGTCAAAAATATTATGTTTGAAGTACGTTAACCCATTCAAAATATTTCATTATCAAAGCAAATGCCTATACTTCAAAAATAGCCTGGTACACGGGCATTGTTTTTTGCTTTCTGATCACCGTGACACAGTGTCTTCACGACCCTAAATCAGACAATATAACTTCCACGTCAGGATCAGAGGTGATATTGAATCCTACACAACTTTTGGGTAAAAAACTTTTTTTTGATACACTCCTCTCGAATCCTACAGGCCAATCTTGTGCAACCTGTCATATGCCTAAAATGAGTTTTACAGATCCGGAACAATTACCTGTTTCCAGAGGCGCCATGAAATCTATTTTCGGTCACCGTAATTCACCTACAGTCGCTTATGCGGCCTTCACACCCTATTTCCACTATGATTCAATTGAAGAAGGATATGTAGGTGGATTGTTTTGGGATGGACGTGCAGTTACTCTTGAAGAACAAGCTAAGACGCCTCTTCTCACGCAACATGAAATGAATAACACGGATAAGTCCATGGTCGTCGATCATGTGATGAAAGCTGAGTACAAGGATTTGTTTTTGAACGTATATGGTGCGAACGCTTTTGATGATAAAGAACAGGCATTTGAAAATTTAGCTGAAGCCATTGAAGAATTTGAAGAAACGCAGGAGATAAGTCCTTTTAATTCAAAGTTCGACTATTATATCAAAGGCCAGGTGAAATTGACTGATGAAGAAATGCGAGGCCTCAAAATATTTAATGACTCACTTAAAGGCAATTGTGCTGCATGTCATCCCTCTACACCTGATCCGTTTACAAATGCCATACTTTTTACGGATTTCACCTATGACAATCTTGGCGTTCCGGCTAATCCTGAATTAATAAAACTGGACAAGGCATACACGCCTGACCTGGGACTTGGCGCCATTGTCAAACAAGCAAAAGAAAACGGAAAGTTTAAAGTATCTACCCTAAGGAATATTGCAAATACAGCTCCTTATTTTCATAATGGTGTATTCAAAACTCTCGAAGAAGTAATGCAGTTTTATAATTCAAGAGACAGCGGGAAATTCGGCCCACCCGAAGTACCCGAAAATGTAAACAAAGATGAACTCGGTAATCTTAAACTTACTGACCAGGAAATGAAAGACGTCATCGCTTTTATGAAGACCCTTTCGGATGGATACAAAGTGAGTAGTGAATAGTGAATAGTGAATAGTGAATAGTGAATAGTGAATAGTGAAATGAGATGAGATGAGATGAGATGAGATGAGATATGAGCAATTTTGGCAAACCAAGTTACGAAATGAACTATTTACAGGTTCAGAACATCCTCAAATAAAAATCGAAAATCGAAAATCGAAAATCTGGTTACTTGTTCAAAATTGATTTCAGATTCCGCAACGCCTTTTCCACGCCCTCCATCGAAGTGGTTCTGTAATTTTCCAATTCAATGAAATAATATTTAATGCCCGCTTCTTTGCTATGGGTAAATATATCAGCGAAATCAATAGTTCCGTCACCTACCTCAATGGTTTCATGCCCTGCAGTATTAGCCATGTCTTTTACGTGAAAAGCATGTATTCTCCCCGGATATTTTTTAATCCACTGGATTGGATCTTCATGGGCAAATTTGACCCAATATAAATCCATCTCCCATATGACCAGATCAGGATCTGTTCCCTGAAGAATAGTATCCATCAAATATTTTCCATCCGTTTTGACGAATTCAAAATCATGATTATGATACCCAAATTGAATTCCCGCTTTTTTACACGCAACTCCGATTGGATTCAAAATATCAATTAACGCTTTCATGTCCTCTGCATTCCTATGCTCTTTATCTACATGAGGACATAATAGTTGCTTTACACCGAGTTCCGCATGAGCATCAATACACTTTTTCATGCCATCACTCAGGTCATTTTTCTGCGGATCCCAGCTTTGTAAATTGACAGCCGTATGTGCACTGAGCATCTTTAGCCCAAGATGTTTTAATTGAGTCTTAAATTCTTTTGGCGTCCAGTTATAGAATTTGCCATCAGCATATTTATATCCTTCCAGTTCTTTATACCCCATCGCCGCAAGCTTTGTGATGGTGCCTAATGCATCTTTATCCGCATAATCGCGGACACTCCACATTTGCAACCCGACATGCCGTGCTTTCACCTTATACAATTCCGAGGGGGTTAACATTAATACACCTCCTGTGATAGCAGCTTGCTGAATAAAGTCCCTGCGTTGCATAATTCTTTTTTTTATTCTTCTGTTTTTTCAATGCCTGTTCAATACCAAATCAGATTGTACAAATATCAATGTTAAGCTACGACTCGTTCTATTGTTTTCAGCTTTTCCAGGATTGTTTCTGATATCTTTTTCTTTGACTCTACAGTCCATCCCGCCACATGCGGACTTAAGACAACATTTTCTAACGAACATAACTCATCAAAGAGAATTTTGAAATCTTCCGGTGCCGATGACGGAGGCTCAAAAGGAAATACATCAAGGCCGACTCCTTTCAGATGTCCCGATTTTAATCCGGTTATCAATGCTCCGAGATCAACAACTTTCCCTCTTGATGCATTAATGAGCACAGCTCCGCGTTTACATTTCGAAATAAATTCAGCACTCACCATTTCCTTTGTCTCCCTGGTGAGTGGAATGTGAAAAGAAATAATATCCGATTCTCGTAGCAAAAAATCTAAATCTACCTCTTTTACCTTTTTATCTCCAAAACCTGATTTATACTTGTCAAAAGCCAGGACCCGCACATCCCATCCGTTCCAAAGACGTCCAAATGCACTTCCATTATTGCCATATCCGATGATCCCGATTGTTTTCCCGGCAATCTCCCATCCTCGATTTTTTTCCCTCATCCATGAGCCTTGCCGTACTTCCCTGTCTGCCTGCACCAGATTATTGGCAAGGCATAAGAGCATGCCCATCGCATGCTCTGCCACAGCTTCGGCATTTCCCTCAGGGGCACTTATGACGTAGATACCCTTCTCTTCGGCCGCCTCAAGATCAATAATATCAAGACCACTACCCAGACGAGCTATCCACTTAAGTAAGGGCGCGGATTCGATAGTTTTTCTGCTTAAAGCACATCGCGTATTGACCACAACCCCCTTGTAGGAAGGAAGAAGAAGTTCCATTTCCTGCCGGCTCATTTCCGGGGCATACGTAGTCGTATACCCGAGATGATGAAGTCCTTCCAGAAGGACGGGGTGAACATAATCAGTGACTAAAACATCTTTTTTGGACATATTTCCCATAAAGGGGTCTCTTTTTTTGCAAATAGTATCTTTGACCGATTTTTGAATTCCGACCTAAGCAAAACTATAGATGCCTAAAGATACAAGTATCCGCTCCGTACTGATCATCGGTAGCGGCCCCATCATAATAGGACAAGCATGTGAATTCGATTATTCAGGCACCCAGGCCTCACGCTCACTGAGAGAAGAGGGTATTGAAGTCAGCCTGATCAACAGCAACCCTGCCACCATCATGACCGATATGGTGACAGCAGACCATATTTACCTACTCCCCCTTACAGTTGACAGCATCATAAGCATTCTTGAAGAAAGACAGATTGATGCAGTCCTGGCTACCATGGGTGGGCAAACAGCTCTGAATCTGGCCATAGAAGCAGATAAACGTGGTGTCTGGAAGAAATACAATGTCCGCATGATTGGCGTAGATATCGCCGCAATCGAACTGACCGAAAACCGTGAAGCTTTCCGTGATCATATGATCAAGATAGGTATGAAAGTAGCCCCAAGTCATATCGCCAATTCTTTCCTCGAAGGAATGGAAGCCGCTCAGAAAATTGGATTCCCTTTGGTTATCCGCCCCAGTTATACGCTTGGGGGCACAGGCGGTGGCATAGTCATGAAAGAGGAACATTTTGAAGAAGCTTTACGCAGAGGCCTTAATGCTTCCCCTACACATGAAGTTCTGGTGGAGAAAGCGGTATTGGGATGGAAAGAATTTGAACTTGAACTACTTCGTGATCAGAATAATAATGTCGTCATCATCTGTACAGTAGAAAATGTAGACCCGATGGGTATACACACGGGAGATAGCATCACAGTAGCTCCGGCGATGACACTAAGCGATACTGCTTTTCAGAAAATGCGAAGCGGGGCCATCATGATGATGCGTTCGTTGGGTAATTTTTCCGGAGGCTGTAATGTACAGTTCGCACAGGATCCGATGACAGAAGATATTATCGCTGTCGAAATCAATCCGCGTGTAAGCCGATCTTCAGCCTTAGCCAGCAAAGCCACAGGTTATCCTATTGCAAAAATTGCAGCCAAGCTTGCGATTGGTTATAATCTTGATGAACTGAAAAATCAGATCACCAAAACAACCAGCGCATTCTTTGAGCCCACTCTTGATTATGTCATAGTGAAAATGCCAAGATGGAATTTTGAGAAATTTCATGGCTCTGAAAATTCGCTTGGATTGCAAATGAAATCTGTTGGCGAAGTCATGGCTATAGGAAGGACTTTTGCAGAAGCTCTTCAGAAAGCATGTCAATCACTCGAGAATAACCGTACTGGTCTTGGTGCGGATATGAAAGAATGGATCAGTACTTCAGACATTATGGAACGTCTGGAGATCGCGGGTGATGACCGGATCTTCAGACTTAAAGATGCATTGAGATTAGGGGTATCTGAGCGAAGCATCCACAAGCTGACATTAATAGACCCCTGGTTTATCAGACAAATTAAAAATCTTGTCAAAGCTGAAGAACGTCTTCAGTTATTCAATGTCGCAGAAGATATACCTCCCGGATTCTTCAGGGAATTAAAACAGATGGGGTATTCAGATTCCCAGATTGCATGGGTCATGCGTATCCACGAGCACGAGGTCACCCGTCAACGATATAAGTTAGGTATCAAGAGAACGTACAAAATGGTAGATACCTGTGCCGCAGAATTTGAAGCGAAGACTCCTTATTTCTACAGCACCTTTGATGAAGAGAATGAAAGTATTCCATCTGAAAAGAAAAAAATAGTGGTTCTCGGGTCAGGCCCGAATCGAATAGGACAGGGGATTGAGTTCGATTATTGCTGTGTGCACGGCGTGCTGGCGATCAAAGAAGTCGGATACGAAGCCATCATGATCAATTGCAATCCGGAGACCGTATCTACAGACTTTGATATTGCAGACAAGCTTTATTTCGAACCTGTCTATTGGGAGCATATCCGCGAGATTCTCGAATTAGAAAAACCAGAGGGCATCATCGTTCAGTTGGGCGGTCAGACCGCATTGAAACTGGCTGAAGAATTCTATAAGAGTGGAATCAAAATTATCGGTACCGATTATCCCTTTATGGATGTGGCGGAAGACAGGGGAAGATTTTCAGACAGACTTAAAGAATTGGGAATCCCTTACCCTCAATATGGGGTCGCCACCGATGTTGATGCAGCCCTGAAAGTGGCTAAGGATGTTGGTTATCCTGTACTTGTAAGGCCATCCTACGTATTGGGTGGTCAACGAATGAAGATCGTCATCAATGATCATGATCTTGAACGTCACGTGCTCAGCATTTTCAAGCATATGCCAGACAATAAGGTGCTGATAGATCAGTTTCTCGAGCGTGCTAAAGAAGCTGAGATCGATGCCATCTGTGACGGAGAGGATGTACATATCATGGGCATCATGGAACACATCGAACCTGCCGGTATTCATAGTGGTGACAGCTCTGCGGTACTGCCTCCTTATAGCCTTACACAATCTGCAATCGATCAGATGATCGAGTACTCCCGTAAAATTGCCTTTGCCCTTAATATCAGAGGTCTGATCAATATTCAGTTTGCCATCAAGCCTTCACGTAGCGGTTCTGAGGAGAAAGTATATGTAATCGAAGCTAATCCGCGCGCTTCGCGTACGACACCATTTATTGCTAAAGCATACAAGATCCCATACCTGAATATTGCCACCAAGATCATGTTAGGCACACATAAGCTCAAAGATTTTGAATTTGAAAAACAACTGAAAGGTTATGCCATCAAAGTACCGGTGTTTTCTTTCGATAAATTCCCGGGTGTTGACAAACGTCTCGGACCTGAGATGAAGAGTACAGGTGAAGCTATTCAGTTCATAGATGATCTTACAGATCCGTTTTTCAGAGAACTTGAGCGAAACCGTAATATGTATCTTTTTGAATAGTAAGATTTAAGACCTAAAGAAGGATCAATTTCATATGAATCCAATGCTGATCTTTCAATGCTGAATTCAAATATTTGAAATGTCAACTACACGGCAATTACAGCATTGATTCATAATAAAATAGGGGGCTACGGAACCATTAGTGTCAATTCTTATACTTAGCTGACGATCTTCAATAGCTACTCGTATAAATTTAGTAACATTGTGCACTATTTTGCTATAACTATCCATTGCTAAGTTGGTTAAAATAAGATTTTATGATAAGACGCTTACTCCTCATCAGTATTCTCTCTTCGTTCGGGTTTGTCGCCTGGAGTCAGTCATCACTGGAAGGTAAAGTTACAGACGCTGCGGACGGACAGACTGTCATTTATGCGAATGTGATCATTTTTAAAAATGGCAACCAGATAACAGGAACGACCACTGACCTCGATGGGAATTATGTGTTTTCTTCCATTGATCCAGGGACCTATGATGTGCTGGTCAGCTACACTGGTTATCCTGATCAGCGTAAGACTGGTGTTGTCGTCCTCGCTGGAAAAGCGATCAGGCTCGACTTTAAGATGGAAGCAGGTATTCAATTAGATGTCGCTATTGTGACAGCCTATAAGGTTCCGTTGATCGAACAGGACAATACTACACAAGGGGGAGTCAAGACCGCCGAACAAATCCGTAATCTGCCTACAAAAAATATTAATGCTATTGCAGCCACTACTGCCGGTTTATCAAGTATTGACGGAGGAGACATTAATATACGTGGATCCAGGAAAGATGCAACAAATTATTATATAGATGGTATTCGCGTCTCCAATACTAACCTTATCCCCCAATCTGAAATCGAACAGCTTCAGGTCATCACAGGAGGAATAGAATCGAGATATGGTGATGTAACCGGCGGTTTGATTTCTTTGACCTCCAAAGGTCCCTCATCTAAATTATCGGGTTCTATTGAAGTAGAATCATCAGAACTCACCGATCCTTATGGCTACAACCTCTTAACAGGCAATGTGAGTGGTCCGATACTTAAAAACAAAACAACAAATCAAACCATACTTGGATTCCGTGTTTCAGGTCAATACAAGGACCTTAAAGACTCTGATCCACAGGCTTTTGGAGGTTATAGAGCTAAAGCTGATGCAATCAATCGCATTTCAGCCACTCCTTTAACTTCTGTCAGTGGCACCCCACTTTTACTCGCAGAGCGATTGGAAGCAAGTGATGTAGAGCTCCTTAAAGCAAGGCCGAATACAGATTTGACACGTTATGATTTCACGGGCAAACTGGATTTGAGGGTTAATGATGATATAGACATGACAGTCGGTGGAAGTTATTATAATTCGACTGAAAATTTTTCGCCCAATAGAGCATGGAATTTACTTAATTGGCAAAACAATCCATATAAGGACAGGAATGGATACCTGTTAAATTTCCGATTCAGACATCGCATTGGAGGTAGCGCACCTGATGCCACTAACCAGACTGCACCAGCCCTGATCCGAAATATTTCCTACACTCTTCAATATGGTTATGAAAAAAACAAATATGAAGAAGGCGATTCCAGGTATAGGGACAATTTGTTTGACTATGGATATGTTGGTAAGTTCGATGTAACCTATGTCCCTTCAGTAGGCATTGCTCAAGACACAAATAGCCCTTTTGCAAAACCACTTTTCCCTGGTTCCACTCTTTATGGTGAACATTTTGGAAGCACTGAAACATTTAACAGCGAAGGATATACACCATCTACCACCATTAATCCTCTTCTTAATAATTACAACATAGGTGAGGATGTAAATAATTTCAGAAATTATTCCGCCTATAATGGCTTCTGGTCAAATACCGTAAGCAGTGTATATTCAAGTCTGCACACCAGCACCGGAGCTGTATATAATCGATTCGACAAGAGAGATGATGATATTCATACCGGTACACTTAATGCCTCTTTCGACCTATTCCCCGGAGGATCTGACAAAGGCCGCCACAATATTCAATTTGGTCTTGTATATGAGCAAAGACAGACACGCCGTTGGGCTATGAATCCAAGAGACCTGTGGAATACTATGCGATTTGCAGCAAATGATGCACACATTGTAGGACTTGACAGCACCCAAATAATCGGATCAGCACCACTCGTGGTCATTCAAAACGGAGTACGTGACACTTTTGACGTGATGACATTTCAAACGCTTGTAGTTGAGCAACCAAATCTGCTTTTTTATAAGAAAGTACGGGAACTCACAGGACAATCACTCCATGATTATGTCAATATTGATGGTCTCGATCCTAAAGATCTCAGCCTTGATATGTTTGCTGCTGAAGAATTGACCAATCGCAAACAAATCACCTACAACGGCTATGATTACCTCGGTAATAAATTGCCATTTTCTACAAGTTTTGATGATTTCTTCACGACCGAAGATGCAGAAGGTAGACGGACGCTTCCGGTTGCTGCAAACAAACCAAATTATAGTGCAGCATATATCCAGGATAAATTCACATTCAAGGATATCATCTTCCGCTTAGGGCTCCGGGTTGATCGTTACGATGCAAATACTAAAGTATTACGTGATCCATATTCGTTGTATGAGATCATTTCTGCAAATGATTTTTATAGCCTTCCAGGTGTGACAGATCCAAGACCTCCTGCAGTACAGGATAATTGGAAAGTATATGTCGTATCAGATGGATCTACAGATGTCAGAGCATTCAGAGATGGTGATCAATGGTATACAGCTGAGGGAAGCCCCGTAAACGACGGCTCAGAAATCCTGGGAAATGAAATCCCTAATCCATATTATGTCGAACAGAATTCTGCCAATAGAAATATCAAGAGTCGTGAATTCGACCCTAGTGGTTCATTCGTAGATTATACACCACAGGTGAGCTGGATGCCGCGTCTTGCATTTTCATTTCCGATATCAGACGATGCTAATTTCTTTGTACACTATGATATTCTTGTACAACGCCCACCTTCCAATACAATAGCAACAGCTCTGGATTATTACTATTGGTCAGATGGACCACCGTCAAACAATCCGGACCTGAAACCTGAGAAGACGATTGATTTTGAAGTTGGTTTTAAACAGAAGATCACAAATTCAAGTGCGATCACCCTTAGTGCTTATTATAAAGAACTAAGAGACATGATCCAGTCAAGGAAATATCTTTTCGTACCTGGTGTGCCCGGAAATAATTATGATTCATATGGTAATCAGGATTTCGGAACTGTAAAAGGATTTTCGTTTAGCTATGACTTGCGACGAACAGCTAATCTTGAGATGACAGCTGCATATACATTACAATTTGCAGATGGTACAGGTTCTGATGCTGATTCTCAAGGTGATCTGAATTCAAGGGGCAATGTCCGTTACCTTTCACCTTTAAATTTTGATGAAAGACACCGCTTGTCTGCCAATATTGATTACAGATATGGAAGTGGCCCTCAATACAATGGACCACGTTGGTTTGGAAAAGATGTTTTCTCGAATGCAGGTGTAAGCATACAGGCTAATGCAGCTTCCGGACGGCCATATACACATGAACAGAAGCCACAGATTTTTGGAAGCCAGGGGGTAGGTGGTGCCATCAACGGTGCACGTCTTCCATGGAATTTTTCACTTGATCTGAGAGTTGACAAATCTTTCCGGCTTTTAAGTGAGACATCACAGCATCAACTTTATGCTAACGTATATCTGAGAGTTGAAAATCTTCTCGATGCCCGTAACATAATTGGTGTATATAAAGCATCAGGATCACCATATGATGATGGATTCCTTGTTACTCAGGACGGGAACTCTACGCTTCAGACCCTTATCAATTCCAACAGGGCTGATGACGTAGATAACTACCTCTTATCCTATCAGTGGGGATTACTGAATCCTGATTTTTTCACGTTGCCCCGCAGAATTTATCTCGGTGCATCAGTTCAGTTTTAATTTGATATCAATCAATAGATAATATTCTTTCGCTAATTAGTTAAGAATACCATGGAAAAAAGAATAAGGCTCATTTTAGCTAGCATCCTGATGTTGACATCAATGCTTTCCTATGCTTATATAGAACCAACACATCAGGGTCCGAAGGTGAATCCTAAGGATAAGCCGATCAGTTACAGGTCGGATTGTGCTGCTGCGACAATGTCATATGACCTTGCGATCAACAACGTGCGCGCCAGGCTTCTCGATGGAGGAGATGTATGGTGGGACTTGAGTGTAGGTCAGTATATCGTTCCTAAAGTTGATCCTGCACTTGGTGTTCCAGGAGTTTCCTCGATTTTCGCAGGCGCTGTTTGGCTAGGAGGTTATGATGATGCAGGAAACTTAAAAATTGCTGCACAGACCTACAGGAGAGCTACAGCTAATGACTTTTGGCCCGGTCCACTTTCCTCTATCGGTACCACCGGAGCAGACACATGTCTGAACTGGGATAAATTCTTTATCGTAAAAGGGTTAACTATTAAAAATCATATTAAAGCATTTAAGCTTGCAGAGGTCGAAGGAATTCCATTTGATTGCGAATCTGTACCTGATGAATTAAAGAAATATCCTGCAAGAGGAAATCCATATTGGAGCAAATATTATGATTTTGATTTGCCAAACGATAACCAGGGATTAGGTGCTTTTTTTGATGCAAACGGGGATAACAGATATGATCCCTGCGATGGTGATTATCCTGCTATCGAAGTAAGAGGATGCCCTACTGAAAGTAATTTCCCTGATGAGATCGTTTTCTGGGTTTACAATGATGCCGGTAACAGTCATACAAATACGAACGGAAAACCTATTCGTATGGAGGTGCAGGTTCAGGCTTTTGCATATGCAACCAATGATCAGATCAATGACATGACTTTTTACAGATACAAGCTGATCAACAGAGCTGTATCTGTTATTGACAGTACCTATTTTGGTATGTGGGTGGATCCTGACCTGGGATGTTCTGAAGATGACTTTATCGGATGTGATACTTCACGCAGCATGATGTATGTATACAATCAGGATGCAACAGATGGTGATGTTGGTTGTGATTGCTCCACAGGCGGAGGATCAACGTATTGTAATGATGTTCCTATTCTCGGTGTAGATTATTTCAGAGGTCCAAGAAAACCTGTAAGACAAATTGATACATTTAAATTAGGTGAGCCACTTGATCGTGACTTCTACACAAACGTGTATGATACATTAGGCACAATAGGTGATTCATTGATTATCCTTGATGTAGACTTCCTGACTGAATTAGGGATGTCATCTTTCACGTATCATGTACGTCAGACTGCCGGATCATGGCCTTCTGCAATGTGGGACCCACAGACAGATGTAGAATTTTATCGCTTCCTCTCAGGATCATGGAGAGATGGTTCTCCTTATACTTTTGGAGGAACAGGATATAACCTGGGTGCGACCGAAAGACTCAAGTATTCGTTTCCGGGTGACCCTAATAATCCGGCTGGTTGGTCAATGTGTTCTGCGGGTTTTCAACAGAAAATGGACCCCAGAACGGTACAGGCCACGGGACCTTTCCGTCTTGACCCGGGTGCTATCAATGAGTTGATCATTGGTGTCGTGTGGGTACCGGATCAGATTTATCCATGTCCGGATCTTCATGAACTTCGCTCAGCTGATGATCTTGCACAAGCACTCTTTAATAACTGTTTTATACTTCCAAATGGTCCTGATGCACCGGATCTTGATTGGATTGAACTTGATCGTGAGCTGATCATGGTATTGAGCAATGACCCAAAATCATCTAACAACGCGAATGAGCTTTACAGTGAAAGAGGATTGGAAGTGCCTGAAAGGACAATTGATAGTACCTATCTTTTTGAAGGGTATAAAGTATACCAGTTGCTGAATGGTAATGTTACTCTTGGAGATCTTGAAGATGTAACAAAAGCAAGACTTGTCTTCCAGGTCGACAAACGCAATGGTGTGGATATACTATACAACTGGACCACGATTAAAGGCCCTCATGATGTCGATGTATGGGTTCCTGTCGAACAGGTAAATGGAGCCGATGATGGCATCAAACACACTTTTAATATTGTTGAAGATCAATTTGCCTCAGGTGATCGCAGGCTGGTTAATCATAAGCATTATTACTATACAGCCATAGCCTACGCATACAATGAATTTGCCCCATTTGACCCTGCAAATCTTATAGGTCAGCGAAAACCTTATCTTGAAGGTCGTGGAAATATCAAGACTTATGACCCCCTGCCTCATCCCCAGACATTTCAGGAAATCAATGGTCTATATGGAGAAGGCTCTGTTGTCACACGACTTGAAGGTGTCGGTGCAGGAGAAAACTTTCTTGAATTAGGTGAAGGTGAACTTGATGAAATATTATCAGGAAATAATAATGGCGAAGTTACCTACGCACCTGGTGCAGCACCAATAAGAGTTTCTGTATTTAATCCTCTTGTGGTAAAAGATGGTGAGTACATACTTGAATTTACAGATCCATTCCCAACCCTTGACTCATTATCCGCAAATGCAGGGTGGAAATTCTATAATGTCAATGATCCTTCAAAGATTTATACAAATGAAAAGCCATTGTCCAACCTGAATGAACAGCTTATCGCGGATCTTGGTATATCTGTTTATATCGGGCAATCTGATGATGCAGGTGATCGTAAGGACAAATCGAATGGCACCATTGGGTATTCAGTCACCTATAAAGATGCAAGCAAACCTAAATGGCTTGACTTTGTAGGGGATGATCTTGCGGGATCACCGATCTTTAATTTTATTCAGACGGAGCTACCTACTTATCCTAATTTCTTACTGGATCCGGATAGGGCCTTTTCAACATTTGCACCCTGGGTTCCGTTTATTCTGACAGATTTTATGCAGGATGAGCCTGCAGAGAATCCGGCAGGATGGAATATTACACCAGGATGGCTGGATCCATCTGGCGCCTCAGTTCAGAGTTCGCAATTTGGAGGTACACTTCAAAATTTGAATAATGTAGATATCATTCTTACCTCAGATACAAGTAAGTGGAGTAGATGCGCAGTAGTAGAAACAGCTAATGCCTACTACACAAGCACCACAGCTCCAGGTATAGGATTAAAATCAGAAGGTGATAAGAAGAGCTTCCAGGCAAGGTCAAGACCATCAGTCGGTAAAGCAGATAAAAATGGAGATGGCTTCCCTGATCCGGATGGTGCAAAAGATGCCAATGGCAATCCCTTGACCGGTATGGGATGGTTTCCTGGTTATGCAGTTGATGTTGAAACAGGACTGAGGTTGAATATCTTCTTTGGTGAAAATTCATGTTATAGGGATTTTGTATCTGATGCGTTAGCTGTTGGAAACATTGCCTACGATATGATCTGGGATCCAGGATCCCAATTAGTTGTCACATCAGGTGGTCCTATAAATAATATCAGTCCTCTGGAAGTTTTTGTCGGAGGTCAGCAATATGTTTATGTGATGCGCTCGGCATATGATGGGTGCACAGCACTACGCAAAGACCTTGATCGTACAGGTATCATTAAAGCCAGAGCGCTTGCGCAAATTACCTGGACAGCTATTCCGCTATTAGCTAATGATCCAACGATTTCGTTGTTGCCGCTTAATGAAGGCTTGATACCTAACGACGTTACGTTTAAATTGCGCGTCGATAATCCATATCAATTAGCCGTAGGAAATGGAGAACATAACAAGTATCCTACCTATCGTGTCAAATTTGAAGGTGTAACTCCTGCACCCCTCACTGAAGCTCAGATACCACAAGCTTTGGCAGCAATCAACGTTGTTCCAAATCCTTATCTGGCGTATAGTGATTATGAGACGTCTTCATTCGATAATACAGTCAAAATCACAAATCTTCCTGGATTCTGTACAGTGACTATATATTCACTTGATGGAAGATTTATACGTCAATATGAGAGAAATGAAGTTGCTAAACCTAATTCACCACCCAGAACTTTACCTCCTGTAGCTGTCAATCAAATCGAACCGGATCTTGAATGGAATCTGAAGAATTTTGCTGGCATTCCTATAGCCAGCGGGGTATACCTGATTCATGTCAATGCACCAGGTTTAGGCGAAAGAGTGATAAAATGGTTTGGGATCAGTCGTCAGTTTGATCCAAGTGGATTATAGGAATATGAGAGCCGGAGTTAGCTAAGCATTATTGAAAAACCAGATATGTTGAAAGAAAGAAAGGTATGAAAAGACTTTTACTACAATTGCTGACGGGCATTTTTTGCCTTGTCGCCTTCAATGCCAATGCAGGAAATCCCGATCGCCAGGGTGAAGCCGGGGGATATGAACTCCTGCTAAATCCCTGGGCCAGGAACGCCGGCTTACATGCGCTCACCACTTCAATGGCTTATGGCGTTGAGGCGATGCAGATCAATGTGGCCGGATTATCCAGGATACACAAGACTGAATTTGTGATTGGCCATACAAGGCTTTTCGAAGGGACGGGTATCAGGATGAATAGTATTGGCCTTGCTCAAAAAATGGGTGAGAACGGAGCTTTTGGTTTGTCTCTCACAGCCATGGATTTTGGAGATATCCAGGTGACTACAGTAGGAAACCCGGACGGTGGTTTAGGAACCTATAGCCCTAATTTTTTCAACCTTGCCCTTTCGTATAGCCACACATTTGCCCAAAAGGTTTCTGTAGGAATTTTATTGAGAGGTATTTCAGAGACAATAGCGGACGTGGGTGCGTTTGGTTTCGCCCTTGATGCAGGTGTTCAATATGTTTCTGGCGCAAAAGACAATTTTAAATTTGGAGTTTCGCTTCGGAATATGGGATCACCTATGAAGTTTAGCGGAGAAGGCTTGTCCTTATTGACACCCAATCCAGATCAAACTGATCCATATGTCATCACTGTGACCCAGAGGGCTGCAGGTTTTGAACTTCCTTCTATGCTTAATATAGGCCTGTCGTATGATTTTTGGGCTGGCGAACATCACCGCCTGACGGCAGTTGGAAATTTTACAGCCAATAGTTTTTCTGTAGATCAAGTGGGAGCCGGTCTTGAATATTCTTTCAAAGAAATGTTTATGGCCAGAGCAGGATACAGATATGATCTTGGTATTTCTCCCAATGACCCCCGACATCAACTCTATTCCGGTTTATCCGCAGGGATTACCATCGAGGTTCCCACCAAAAAGGAATCAACCGGCCGGTTTGCCGTGGATTATGCGTACTTGTCTACGCTCAGATTTAATGGAACACACAATTTCAGTATACGGTATAAAATGTAAAGGGTCTTGACAGAGGTATGATAAATGCTTACCTTTGCCCCAATAAAACATTGAACGTTCTCAGCTGGTGTAACAGTTGAGAACGTTTTTTCATCTTAGTCATAAACACAAACCAACCCATCTGAACTTTTACACCGTCAACGCCGTATAAAAATTATACGTGCCGGAATTCAGAGTTAACTATTAAAAATCAAAAACGTTTAAATTTTTATTGACCATGAGTGATATTCAATACATGACTCAGGAGGGTTACAACAGGTTAAGTCATGACCTGGAAGAATTGAGAACCACCGGAAGACAGGAAGCTTCCCGCGCTATAGCTGAAGCAAGGGACAAAGGGGATCTGTCCGAAAATGCAGAATATGATGCCGCCAAAGATGCACAAGGCATGCTGGAGCTGAAGATTGCTGATCTCGAAAAAGTATTATCAACAGCCCGGGTAATCAGTGAATCACAATTGGATAATTCAAAGGTTACTGTATTGGCCAAGGTGAAAATTCGCAATACAAAAAATAAAGGCGAATTCACATACCATCTTGTTTCTGAAAGCGAATCCAATCTCAAAGAGGGAAAAATTTCTGTGAGCAGTCCTATAGGAAGTGGACTTTTAGGAAAAAAAATTGGAGAGTTTGCAACTGTTAAAACACCTGGTGGTGAAATGCAATTCGAAGTGCTTGATATTTTCTTTTAAGCCATTCTATAATGTCTACGATATTTTCAAAAATTATCTCAGGAGAAATCCCCTGTCACAAAGTAGCGGAGGATGACAGATGCCTTGCCTTTCTTGATATCAGACCTGTCGTCTTTGGGCACACCCTGGTGATACCAAAGATTGAAGTGAATTATTATTTTGATCTGGATGATGACTATTTATGTCACCTCAATCTCTTTGCTAAAAAAGTAGCAAAAGTGCTTGATCAGGAAATAGATTGCCTCAGAGTAGGGGTTATGATAGCCGGGCTTGAAGTGCCTCATGCGCATATTCATCTTATTCCGATCAATTCCATTGCTGACCTATCGTTTACCAACAAACGGGTGGAAGTATCTTCATCGGACATGGCGGATTTAGCCAAAAAGCTCTCTGCTTCCTTTAAAACAATGAATGAATAAAAAAAGGACAGACCATGAGATCTGTCCTTTTTAGTGGTACCTCCAGGAATCGAACCAGGGACACACGGATTTTCAGTCCGTTGCTCTACCATCTGAGCTAAGGTACCCTCACCTTTCTACAGCGAGTTGCTGCGAGGGGAGGCAAAAGTAGTACTTTCCTTCCTAATTAGGTATTCCATCACATAATTTTGAAACATGAACTCAAGAAGGATAATGGTATTGGCGGCTGCAGCCGTTGCAGGGTTTGGTTTCTTTGTTTTTTTCAGAGACAGGGATGACCTTATCATTTACCTTGCCATTTGCCTTATAATCCTCGTCATTGCGTATGTTTTTCAATTTCAGATAGATCAGATAATGACACGAGGCGTCCCTTTGAAACTGGACAGCGCGATGAGAAGTATGCTCCTCAATACAGCACCACATTTCAGGTCGATGACAACAATGCAGCAACTTATGGTAGAAGACCGTATGATGAGATGGGTAATGAAGAAAGATTTTATCGATAAAAATGAGCAGGAGGCACCAGAAGATGTTAAGTTCATTCTTGCGTATTATGCTGTTTTATTGACTATACATCAGGAAGCCTATAATTATGATGGTTTGGATAGGGTAGTATTTTATCACCACCCGTTTCTAACCCCTCATTTTATAGATGATGCCCATATACTTGAGCTTGAAAAAGAGGATGGATCATTGATCATTTCTGTTCCACATTTATTAAAAGGCCATCTAGAACAAGGATATTACAATATCGGGTTACATCTGATGGCCGAAGCCTATCAACATTGTTATTTCAGAAATGAAATACATTGGAATGACACTATCTGGGAATCCTTAGAGACATTAAGCTCAATTTCAAAAGAAGCTATCGATCAATATATTGGACTGCCTGTATTAGATCCATGGCCGGTAGCCGTACATCACCAGGTGATCTATAAGGGTGCCCTGATTGCAGAAGTTGTAAAGGAGCTTCCTCAACTGGCATCTCTATCTATTGTAGAGCATTGAGCTGAATCTATTCTATCTGGCAGTCTGTCGAATTTTAAGTCTTGTAGAATGGTAGAGCCGTACACAATTCGTTGCTTCGTTTATCTTTCCATTTAAAATAATGAATAATGAATAAAATTTTATTGGTCGTCGTATTTATTGCTTCTGTTCTCCAGGGCAGATCACAGGAAGTCCAGGTGCGTGCAGTCGTGGATAAAATGTTTAGTTCAATGCTGAAAAAGGATACATCTGCATTGCGTCAGTGTTTTATACCTGGTGTACAACTGATGACCTATGCACATGATTCCAAAGGAAATTATATGGCTAAATATGCTACGATATATGATTTTTTAAGACAAATCATTCTCATAGGCGATACGGAGATAGAAGAGGTCATGACAGGCTGGCAATGCTATGTGGATGAAGGTATGGCCTCAGTATGGGCTCCATATGAATTTTTCTATGATGGAAAATTCAGTCATTGTGGTGTGAATAGTATGCAGCTCATGAAAGTTAAAGGAGAATGGAAGATCACACAGATATCAGATACGAGAAGACAAAAGGATTGTATTAATGACAAAGACATTGTACAGGGCATTGATTCGCTGATCAACGAATGGCATCATGCCGCCGCAGTGGCCGATGAAAAAACATTTTTTGGTAGAATGGCGGAAGATGGTATTTATATTGGTACAGATGCAAGTGAACGATGGAAGAGAGATGAACTTAGAGAATGGTCGAAAAAATATTTTGATCGCGAAAGTGCATGGGTCTTTAAACCATTGAGTAGGAATATAAGCGTTGCACCTGGTGGACATCTCGTATGGTTCGATGAACTATTGGATACATCGATGGGTACTTGCCGAAGCACGGGAGTCATGGAGCTGCAGGAAAATGAATGGAAGATTGTACACTATCAATTATCTGTGACGTTGCCAAACGAAAAGCTAGATGGATTCCGGGCATTGATAGGAAAGCCTTAAAACACACGAGCATCACTAAGCTGTAAACTTCAGGTCATTTTTTTCAAATTATTTAGCCTCTTTCCTGCGGGTTATTTCACATTCAAGTTGAGGTGTTTTTATCTCTTTCTTCAGGGGCTGGGCTAATATTTATTAGAATTATTTATAAAGCACGGATTTAATGCTTATTATATATGTTAATAAGTGGTATGCAAAATGTTTTTTTCGCTCTTTCTTTCTACTTTTGGGCAATTAGATAATCCTGCAGTGGCTTATCTGATGGATTACCCAAACCAACCCTCATATATGACCCACTCTTACCCTACCCCAAACAGTAAGATAGTTCTGCCTAGTCTGAATAGTGCATGCATCAACTCGATTGATGTATTCTCGATCAGATTTCGTCAAAGAATGAAATATCTGTTATTGATATTAGCAACTTCAATGTTTGCTATCAATGTATCCATAGCACAAGTCCAGGAAATTGCGAAGGAAAAAGTAAAAATGGATGAACGGGTACGGAACACCCTCAAAGAAAATGCGAAAACAATCCGTTTCCTTGAAAATAAAGGACAGGTTGATAACAAGGATGTCCTTTATTATTTTGAGAGTAGTCATGGTTCTGTCTACATTGAAAAAGACAGGATTCGGTTTGTAGCCGTAAAGGATACAATGGTGAAAGAAGAATTTGATGAAGAAGGGATCAATCATCAGATGGTGCTTAAGGATGCTGAAGATGGAGAAATGGAACACGTAGTTCAGGCGACACATACATTTTCGCTATACATGGATGGGGCAAGATCTTTACCTAAGATTAAGCTGGGAGATTCGTTTAGCACAAATTATAATTATTACCTCGGAACAGATTCTAAAAATTGGGCGACCAAAGTTAAAGCTGCTAAAGATTTAACATTGGAAGATGTTTATCCAGGAATTGATCTGCGTTTGTATAGCAATTCAGATGGAACAATGGAATTCGACTGGATCATCGATGCAGGTGCTGATTACAATAAAGTAAAATTACGTTTTGAAGGTCAGGATGGGTTATCCATTAATTCAGAAGGTGGTCTTGATGTTGGATTGAGATTTACGGATGTCAAATTCCATATTCCTGAATCTTACCAGGTTACTGAGCAGGGTAAATTACCTGTGAATGTTGCGTTTCAAAAATTAAATGAAAACACTATAAGTTTTTCGACTCAAAATAAAATTGATCCTCGGTATCCTTTGATTATTGACCCTACGCTTAGTTGGGGAACTTATATGGAGGGTAACAGCACTGATTTTGATGAATATCTGTTTTCATTACAGGTTGACGATGTGGATGGCATGGTGTATTGTGCAGGTGCTACCAATCTTAATATTCCTACCGGTGCAGCACCTTATGATGCTAATGGTTATCTTAATACGGTCACGGGCTTGACTGGTGGAACCCCTCGTGTTGCGATTGTTTATCGTATGACTTCTTCAGGAACGGATCTTGTTGATTTGACACTCTATGGTCCGGCTTCTGTAGTCAATGGGAATAACACGGTAGCCTATTCACTTAGTTTGTCTACTAATAAAGTAATGATAGGAGGATATACAAATATTGCACTTCCTCAAACCAGTACACCATCTGTTACTCCTTTTGATAATGCATTGAATAGTGGTGATGGATTTGTAGCTGTCTTTACAAAAGATCTCGGGACACTAAACTATGCGACATATCTCGGAGGGACAGGTGATGATTTTCCGGGTGTAACTTCTATAAGGGCTTTAAGTGACAATTCATTCATTGCGGGTCTTACCGTTACTGCTGCGTTACCGGCAGCGTATATTATTGGATCCCCCGCGGATGCAGCATACAATGGTAACAGTGAAATGTATATTGCAAAATTCACGACTAACAATGTATTAAGCTGGGGTTCATATGTAGGTAGTACTAATGATGAAGTGTTTAATGATCTTGAGGTTTTTGCAGATGGTCGTGTTGCTTTTGCAGGATATGGAAATGGTCCTCTCACTGAAGTAGCACCTGCAGCCGGTAATTCAACCAGCACAAATAATACAGATGGAATTATAGGAGTGTTGAACCCAACCGGAACAGCATTTAATTACCTTGATAAAATTGGTAGCACTGGAAATAACACTGCTAATGACCGGATAAATGATGTGACACTTGTAGGTGAAACGCTTTATTTTACTGGATCCGCATCTGCCGGTAGTAGTGCGGCAAATGCTTTTCCAACAACAGCAGGTGTATATGACGGATCACACAATGGAAATCTGGATGCTGTCGTCGGTAAAGTGAGTTCTTCAGGCGGAGCAGCAAGTTACGCCGCCACATTTTACGGAACCGGAAATGATGATATCGGTAGTGGTCTGAAATTAGTCACGCAGACAAAATGCGATGGTACAGTGTCATCCTTTCTATTGGTGTTTGGTTCTACATCCGGAAGCGTACCTGCCCAAAATATCGGGACGGACCCATTCTTCGATAATTCTAATAATGGTGGACTTGATATTTTCTTTGCCGGATTTAAAAGTGATTTGACGGCCCCACTTCAATTTGGAACAAATATGGGAGGGGCGTTCAATGATTATTTAGGTGACACGGGAACACCAAGGGGTGCCAATCATTTATGGGTCAAGGACGCAAACATTTATGTAGGAACCACCATCCATAGCGATCAGACATCACTTTCTCCTCAATTTGTAGCTAATGGTTTTGATACTTCAAAAAGTAATACTGCAAATCCTACAAGTGACGATGCCCATGTTATTTTTTCTATACAGTTCACTTCTTTTTTAGAGACTGATTATTCAGATGCTCCGGCTACATATGGAAGTCCTGCGCATACACTTGATTGTACTCATCTTAAAATAGGTACAAATCTTGATGCAGAAGTAGCGGCCGTACCCACAACTCTTGCTAATGGAGACGACCTTGCCGGAATTGATGATGAAGATGGTATAAGCGTGCTACCATTTATTTCTGATGGTGGACCTCAAAATGTTTCTGTCACGGTCAACAACATTTACAATACAACAGGTTCAACAGCTACACTCTATGGATGGATTGATTTCAACAGTAATGGGGTATTTGAAGCAAGTGAATTTACGTCAGTACTGATACCTACAGGTAGCAACCCTTTGGCATCGACAAATCTGACATGGACTGGAGTTACGGTTAGCGGTACGGCAGCTAATCATTACTTACGAATCCGGTTGACAACCAATAATTTAAATGATAATGTAGGGACACCTGCTGTTGATGAACGATCTACAGCCAATGCATCAAATGGTGAAATAGAAGATTATAGGATTGTCAGCTTAACCTGTCCGACAGCAACAATTTCCGCCTCATGTCTTACACAGGCACAAATAAACACTGCATATGCTGCATGGCTGGTAACAGCAAAAGCAGGTGGAGGATGTAATGACGGCACACTTACCAATAATAGCACCGGTGCACCCACCGCATGTGTCGGTGGAACAAAAACAGTAACATTTACATATACAAGCGCATGTGCGCCGGTCACGACTACTTGTATGTCATCATTTACAGTGCCTGCAGATGCATCACCTGTGATCGTAACATGTGCAGTGCCACGTACTATTTCAGGATGCAATACCGGAGCTATTACGACACCTCCTTTTTCTGCGACTACTATGGCATCGTCTGAAGCCGTTTTTGAAAGCGCTCCGAATAATGGAAATACAACTGATGACTGCGCCATCACTGCAGTAACATATATCGATGTAGCTTCAGGATCATGTCCAATCGTTGTGATCCGTAAATGGACAGTGAGCGATGCTTGTGGCCATTCAGCAACCTGCAATCAAACCATCACGGTGCAGGATAATTCAAGCACTGCTCCGGTGATCATTTCCTGTGCAATGACTCGTGGATTGTTAGGATGTTCTACAGCAGATATTACGAGCCCTCCATTTTCTGCGATCACAATGGCGTCAACTGAAGCTATATTTGAAAGCGCTCCTAATAACGGGAATACCTCAGATAACTGCAGCATTGCATCTGTGACCTATATCGATGTGGCGGCAGGTTCGTGCCCAATAGAAGTGACCCGAACCTGGACGATCACAGATGGTTGCGGCAACTCTTCTTCATGTGCGCAGTTAATAACAATCACAGATACAGCTCCTCCAACAATAACCTCGGGAACAATAGCAACTTGTTATCAAACAGTAGCCGCCGCTCAAACCGCTGCAATGAACGCGACAAGCGCAACCGATAATTGTGGTACCGTGATAGAAACGGCCAGTACAGTGGGTACATGTAGTGCAGTGGTCACAGTGACTGAGACAGATGCATGTGGAAATTTCTCAACAACAACGTATAATACCCGAATAGATAATACACCACCTGCATTAACATCAGGAACAATCGCTGCATGTTATTCAACAGTTGCTTTAGCAGAGGCAGCTGCAATGGCTGCAACCACAGCTACAGATAATTGTCCAGGAGCAATAATAGAAACGGCCAGTACAGTAGGTACATGTAGTGCAGTGGTCACAGTAACAGAAACGGATGGCTGTGGAAATTTCTCAACAACCACATATAACACCCGAATTGATAATACGCCACCTGTAATAACGACAGGAACAATCGCAGCATGTTATTCGACAGTTGCGTTAGCACAAGCTGCGGCTTTGACCGCCACGACAGCTACGGATAATTGTTCCGGAGCAATAATAGAAACAGCAAGTACAGTAGGTACATGTAGTGCAGTGGTCACAGTGACTGAGACAGATGGCTGTGGAAATTTCTCAACAACAACATACAACACCCGAATAGATAATACACCACCTGCATTAACAACAGGAACAATCGCAGCTTGTTATTCGACAGTTGCGTTAGCAGAGGCAGCTGCAATGGCTGCAACCACAGCTACAGATAATTGTCCAGGAGCAATAATAGAAACGGCCAGTACAGTAGGTACATGTAGTGCAGTGGTCACAGTAACAGAAACGGATGGCTGTGGAAATTTCTCAACAACCACATATAACACCCGAATTGATAATACGCCACCTGTAATAACGACAGGAACAATCGCAGCATGTTATTCGACAGTTGCGTTAGCACAAGCAGCGGCTTTGACCGCCACGACAGCTACGGATAATTGTTCCGGAGCGATAATAGAAACAGCAAGTACAGTAGGTACATGTAGTGCAGTGGTCACAGTGACTGAGACAGATGGCTGTGGAAATTTCTCAACAACTACATATAACACCCGAATTGATAATACACCACCTGTAATAACGACAGGAACAATCGCAGCATGTTATTCGACAGTTGCGTTAGCAGAGGCAGCCGCAATGGCTGCAACCACAGCTACAGATAATTGTCCAGGAGCAATAATAGAAACGGCCAGTACAGTTGGTACATGTAGCGCAGTGGTGACAGTGACTGAGACGGATGGCTGTGGAAATTTCTCAACAACAACATACAACACGCGAATAGATAATACACCACCTGTAATTACAACGGGAACAATAGCTGCATGTTATTCAACAGTTGCCTTAGCAGAGGCTGCCGCAATGGCTGCAACCACAGCAACTGATAATTGTCCTGGTGCGATAATTGAAACAGCAAGTACAGTTGGTACATGTAGCGCAGTGGTGACAGTGACTGAGACAGATGGATGTGGAAATTTCTCAACAACCACATATAACACCAGAATAGATAATACACCACCTGTAATTACAACAGGAACAATAGCTGCATGCTATTCAACAGTTGCGCTAGCTGAAGCTGCCGCAATGGCTGCAACCACAGCTACAGATAATTGTCCTGGAGCGATAATAGAAACGGCCAGTACAGTTGGTACATGTAGTGCAGTGGTCACAGTAACTGAAACGGATGGCTGTGGAAATTTCTCAACAACAACATACAACACCCGAATAGATAATACACCACCTGCATTAACAACAGGAACAATCGCAGCTTGTTATTCGACAGTTGCGTTAGCAGAGGCAGCCGCAATGGCTGCAACCACAGCTACAGATAATTGTCCAGGAGCAATAATAGAAACGGCCAGTACAGTTGGTACTTGCAGCGCAGTGGTAACAGTAACAGAAACGGATGGCTGTGGAAATTTCTCAACGACAACATATAACACCCGAATAGATAATACACCGCCTGTAATTACAACAGGAACAATCGCTGCATGTTATTCGACAGTTGCGTTAGCTGAAGCTGCGGCTTTGACCGCCACGACAGCTACGGATAATTGTTCTGGTGTGATAATAGAAACAGCCAGTACAGTAGGTACATGTAGTGCAGTGGTCACAGTGACAGAAACGGATGGCTGTGGAAATTTCTCAACAACTACATACAACACCCGAATAGATAATACGCCACCTGTAATTACAACTGGAACAATAGCTGCATGCTATTCGACAGTTGCGTTAGCAGAGGCTGCCGCAATGGCCGCCACAACAGCAACTGATAATTGTACTGGTGCGATAATAGAAACAGCCAGCACAGTAGGTACTTGCAGCGCAGTGGTCACAGTGACGGAGACGGATGGTTGTGGAAATTTCTCAACGACAACATATAACACTCGAATAGATAATACACCACCTGTAATTACAACAGGAACAATAGCTGCATGCTATTCGACAGTTGCGTTAGCAGAGGCAGCCGCAATGGCTGCAACCACAGCTACAGATAATTGTCCTGGAGCAATAATAGAAACAGCCAGTACAGTAGGTACATGTAGTGCAGTGGTCACAGTAACGGAAACGGATGGCTGTGGAAATTTCTCAACAACCACATATAACACCAGAATAGATAATGCACCACCTGTAATTACAATAGGAACAATAGCTGCATGCTATTCAACAGTTGCGCTAGCTGAAGCTGCCGCAATGGCTGCAACCACAGCTACAGATAATTGTCCTGGAGCAATAATAGAAACGGCCAGTACAGTTGGTACATGTAGTGCAGTGGTCACAGTAACTGAAACAGATGGCTGTGGAAATTTCTCAACAACTACATACAACACCCGAATAGATAATACACCACCTGTAATTACAACAGGAACAATAGCTGCATGCTATTCGACAGTTGCGTTAGCAGAGGCAGCTGCAATGGCCGCCACAACAGCTACAGATAATTGTCCAGGAGCGATAATAGAAACAGCCAGCACAGTAGGTACTTGCAGCGCAGTGGTCACAGTAACAGAAACGGATGGCTGTGGAAATTTCTCAACGACAACATATAACACTCGAATAGATAATACACCGCCTGTAATTACAACAGGAACAATCGCTGCATGTTATTCGACAGTTGCGTTAGCAGAGGCAGCCGCAATGGCTGCAACCACAGCAACAGATAATTGTCCAGGAGCGATAATAGAGACAGCCAGTACAGTTGGTGAGTGTAGTGCAGTGGTCACAGTGACGGAAACAGATGGCTGTGGAAATTTCTCCACAACTACATACAACACCCGAATAGATAATACACCACCTGTAATTACAACAGGGACAATAGCTGCATGTTATTCAACAGTTGCGCTAGCAGAGGCTGCCGCAATGGCCGCCACAACAGCAACAGATAATTGTCCAGGAGCGATAATAGAAACAGCCAGCACAGTAGGTACATGTAGTGCAGTGGTCACAGTGACAGAAACAGATGGCTGTGGAAATTTCTCAACAACTACATACAACACCCGAATAGATAATACACCACCTGTAATTACAACAGGAACAATAGCTGCATGCTATTCGACAGTTGCGTTAGCAGAGGCAGCTGCAATGGCTGCAACCACAGCAACTGATAATTGTCCTGGAGCGATAATAGAAACAGCCAGCACAGTAGGTACATGTAGTGCAGTGGTCACAGTGACAGAAACGGATGGCTGTGGAAATTTCTCAACAACTACATACAACACCCGAATAGATAATACACCACCTGTAATTACAGCAGGAACAATCGCTGCATGTTATTCAACAGTTGCGTTAGCAGAGGCAGCTGCAATGGCTGCAACCACAGCTACAGATAATTGTCCAGGAGCGATAATAGAAACAGCCAGTACAGTTGGTGAGTGTAGTGCAGTGGTCACAGTGACAGAAACAGATGGCTGTGGAAATTTCTCAACAACTACATACAACACCCGAATAGATAATACACCACCTGTAATTACAACAGGAACAATAGCTGCATGTTATTCAACAGTTGCGTTAGCAGAGGCTGCCGCAATGGCTGCAACCACAGCTACAGATAATTGTCCTGGAGCGATAATAGAAACAGCGAGCACAGTAGGTACATGTAGTGCAGTGGTCACAGTAACAGAAACGGATGGCTGTGGAAATTTCTCAACGACAACATATAACACCCGAATAGATAATACACCACCTGTAATAACGACAGGAACAATCGCAGCATGTTATTCGACAGTTGCGCTAGCTGAAGCTGCCGCAATGGCTGCAACCACAGCTACAGATAATTGTCCTGGAGCGATAATAGAAACAGCGAGCACAGTAGGTACATGTAGTGCAGTGGTCACAGTGACTGAGACAGATGGCTGTGGAAATTTCTCAACAACCACATATAACACCCGAATTGATAATACACCACCTGTAATTACAACAGGAACAATCGCTGCATGCTATTCGACAGTTGCGTTAGCAGAAGCTGCCGCAATGGCCGCCACGACAGCTACGGATAATTGTTCCGGAGCGATAATAGAAACAGCCAGCACAGTTGGTGAGTGTAGTGCAGTGGTCACAGTGACAGAAACGGATGGCTGTGGAAATTTCTCAACAACTACATACAACACCCGAATAGATAATACACCACCTGTAATTACAACAGGAACAATCGCTGCATGTTATTCGACAGTTGCGTTAGCAGAGGCAGCCGCAATGGCTGCAACCACAGCAACAGATAATTGTCCAGGAGCGATAATAGAGACAGCCAGTACAGTTGGCGGGTGTAGTGCAGTGGTCACAGTGACGGAAACAGATGGCTGTGGAAATTTCTCAACAACTACATACAGCACCCGAATAGATAATACACCACCTGTAATTACAACAGGGACAATAGCTGCATGTTATTCAACAGTTGCGTTAGCAGAGGCAGCTGCAATGGCTGCAACCACAGCTACAGATAATTGTCCAGGAGCGATAATAGAGACAGCCAGTACAGTTGGTGAGTGTAGTGCAGTGGTCACAGTGACTGAAACAGATGGCTGTGGAAATTTCTCAACAACTACATACATCACCCGAATAGATAATACACCACCTGTAATTACAACAGGAACAATCGCTGCATGTTATTCAACAGTTGCGTTAGCAGAGGCAGCTGCAATGGCTGCAACCACAGCAACTGATAATTGTCCTGGTGCGATAATAGAAACAGCCAGCACAGTTGGTGAGTGTAGTGCAGTGGTCACAGTGACGGAAGCAGATGGCTGTGGAAATTTCTCAACAACTACATACAACACTCGAATAGATAATACGCCACCTGTAATTACAACAGGGACAATAGCAGCATGTTATTCGACAGTTGCCTTAGCAGAGGCTGCCGCAATGGCCGCCACGACAGCTTCGGATAATTGTCCAGGAGCGATAATAGAAACAGCCAGCACAGTAGGTACATGTAGTGCAGTGGTCACAGTGACAGAAACGGATGGCTGTGGAAATTTCTCAACAACTACATACAACACCCGAATAGATAATACACCACCTGTAATTACAGCAGGAACAATCGCTGCATGTTATTCAACAGTTGCGTTAGCAGAGGCAGCTGCAATGGCTGCAACCACAGCTACAGATAATTGTCCAGGAGCGATAATAGAAACAGCCAGTACAGTTGGTGAGTGTAGTGCAGTGGTCACAGTGACAGAAACAGATGGCTGTGGAAATTTCTCAACAACTACATACAACACCCGAATAGATAATACACCACCTGTAATTACAACAGGAACAATAGCTGCATGCTATTCGACAGTTGCGTTAGCAGAGGCAGCTGCAATGGCTGCAACCACAGCAACTGATAATTGTCCTGGTGCGATAATAGAAACAGCCAGCACAGTTGGTGAGTGTAGTGCAGTGGTCACAGTGACGGAAGCAGATGGCTGTGGAAATTTCTCAACAACTACATACAACACTCGAATAGATAATACACCTCCGGTAATCACAACGGGAACAATCGCTGCATGTTATTCGACAGTTGCCTTAGCAGAGGCTGCCGCAATGGCCGCCACAACAGCAACAGATAATTGTCCAGGAGCGATAATAGAAACAGCCAGCACAGTAGGTACATGTAGTGCAGTGGTCACAGTGACAGAAACGGATGGCTGTGGAAATTTCTCAACAACTACATACAACACGCGAATAGATAATACACCACCAGCATTAACAACAGGGACAATCGCTGCATGTTATTCGACAGTTGCGTTAGCAGAAGCAGCTGCAATGGCTGCAACCACAGCTACAGATAATTGTCCTGGAGCGATAATAGAAACAGCCAGTACAGTTGGTGAGTGTAGTGCAGTGGTCACAGTAACAGAAACGGATGGCTGTGGAAATTTCTCAACCACCACATATAACACGCGAATAGATAATACACCACCTGTAATTACAACAGGAACAATCGCTGCATGTTATTCGACAGTTGCCTTAGCAGAGGCTGCCGCAATGGCTGCAACCACAGCAACAGATAATTGTCCTGGTGCGATAATAGAAACAGCGAGCACAGTAGGTTCATGTAGTGCAGTGGTCACAGTGACGGAAACAGATGGCTGTGGAAATTTCTCAACAACAACATACAACACGCGAATAGATAATACACCACCTGTAATTACAACAGGAACAATCGCTGCATGCTATTCGACAGTTGCGTTAGCAGAGGCTGCCGCAATGGCCGCCACAACAGCTACAGATAATTGTCCTGGTGCGATAATAGAAACAGCCAGTACAGTAGGTACATGTAGTGCAGTGGTCACAGTGACAGAAACGGATGGATGCGGAAATTTCTCAACCACAACATATAACACGCGAATAGATAATACACCGCCGGTAATTACAACAGGAACAATAGCCACTTGTTATTCAACAGTAGCTCTGGCTGAAGAAGCGGCACTTGCTGCAACCACAGCAACGGATAATTGTCCCGGAGCTATCATAGAGACAGCCAGTACTGTGGGTACATGTAATGCAGTAATAACCATCACAGAAACAGATGGGTGTGGCAATTCATTCTTTACAACCTACAACACAAGCATTGATGGGACTCCACCGGAAATAGTACAATGCGCTGCCACACGGAACATCGAAGGATGTAATACAGATGCAATTACTGATCCGCCATTTTCATCAATTCCAGTCATGTCAAGTGAAATGGTATTTGAAGACGCCACAAATCAGGGTAATGCATCTGATGAATGTGGCATTAGTGCAGTCTTCTACTTAGATGAAGCTTCAGGTGCATGTCCTATCATTGTAACCCGGGTATGGATTTTGCGTGATGCATGTGGTAATTTATCATCATGTAATCAAATTATAAATATTGACGATACGACCAACCCAACAATTACCATGTGTGCAAAGACACGGGATATTGAAGGATGTAGCACATTGGCTATTACAGGACCTGTATTTTCATCTACGCTTTCTGTTTCAAGTGAAGCAGAATTCGAAAATGCAACAAACATGGGTAACGCATCTGATGGATGCGGAATCACTTCCGTAAATTATTCAGATGTCGCATCGGGGACGTGTCCAATTGTTGTCACAAGGACCTGGACAGTAATAGACGCATGTGAGAATTACACAACATGTAATCAAACTATTCGTGTAAATGACACTACAAATCCGGTTATAACCGCTTGTGCCATCACCAGAAATATTGAAGGATGTAACACATCTGCGATAACTGGCCCGGTATACTCAACTACAACTACTGCATCATCAGAATCGGTTTTTGAAAATGCCACGAACATGGGCAACGCATCAGATCAATGCGGCATTAGTTCTGTCACGTATATTGATGTTGCTATCGGTACATGTCCAACTGTATTGACAAGAAAATGGACAATAAGTGATGCATGTGGAAATTTATCTACTTGTAATCAAACGATCAATGTGAATGATACTACTACACCTACGATAGTAGCCTGTGCAAAAACACGAAATATTGAAGGATGTGACGCTGGAGCTATTACCGATCCTGTATTTTCTGCCACAAATGCTGCTTCTTCTGAAGCGGTTTTTGAAGATGCCACGAACATGGGTAATGTGACGGATGCATGTGGAATTACATTAGTCACTTATATTGATGTCGCAGTGGGGACGTGCCCAACTGTGGTTACTCGCAAATGGACTGTGAGTGATGCCTGCGGGCATTCAGCCACTTGTATGCAAACAATCAACATAAATGATACCACAAGTCCAACATTTGTTGCTTGTGCAAAAACGCTTATGATTGAAGGCTGTGATCCTGGCTACATTACTAACCCAACCTATTCAACCAGTCTTGCTACTTCAAACGAGTTTGTTTTTGAAGATGCTACAAACATGGGAAATGTAACTGACGCATGTGGAATTGTCTCTGTTACATATATTGATATGGTTACTGGTACCTGCCCGAGTATAGTAACAAGGAAATGGACCGTAACTGATATTTGTGGAAACTCTTCGACATGTAATCAGACCATTATCATAAATGATACCACCAATCCGGTTATAAGCGCCTGTGCGGTAACACGCAATATTGAAGGATGTAATACAGGGGCGATCACCGGCCCATCATTCTCTACAACCCTGGCCGCTTCCAGTGAATTTGTTTTTGAAAATGCAACTAATCAGGGCAATGCATCTGATGCATGTACAATCACATCGGTTACATATATTGACGTAGCCACCGGTACTTGTCCGATAGTGGTGACACGAAAATGGACAATAAGCGATGCATGCGGACACTCGGCCACATGTAATCAAACAATCAATGTAAATGACACAACCAATCCTGTAATTGTAAGTTGTGCTGTTCCAAGAACTATAGAAGGCTGTGATCCCGGAGCCATTACGAGCCCCCCATTTTCCTCATCACTTGCAGCGTCAAGTGAATTTGTATTTGAAAATGCCATTAATCAGGGAAATGTAACAGACGCTTGCGGCATTACTTCGGTGATGTACATTGATGTGACAACAGGTACATGCCCGTCGATCGTAACACGTAAATGGACGGTGAGTGATGCATGCGGCCACACTGCAACATGTATACAAACGATAACAATTAATGATACTACAAATCCGGTAATTACAAGTTGTGCCGTAACTCGGAATCTCGAAGGCTGTAATCCGGGAGTTATTACAAATCCACCATTTTCCGCAACACCGTTTGCTACAAGTGAATTTGTTTTTGAAAATGCAACAAATCAAGGCAATGTATCAGACGCATGTGGAATTACTGTCGTAACATATGTCGATGTATTCTCAGGCAACTGTCCAGTAGTGGTAACACGTAAGTGGACAGTGAGCGATGCGTGTGGCAACACGGCAACATGTAATCAGACCATCAATATTTATGATACTACGCCGCCTGTTATAAGTGAATGCGCCATAACAAGAACGATCGAAGGATGTGATCCTACCTATATCCCAGATCCTCCCTATTCTGCAACATTGGCTGCCTCGAGTGAATTTGCATTTGAGAACAACACTAATCATGGTAATGCATCAGATGCCTGCGGAATTACTGGTGTCACATATATAGATGTGGCTACAGGAACATGTCCAACAATTGTGACCAGGAAATGGACGGTATCCGATCTATGTGGAAATACGGCGACATGTAATCAGACCATCATCATAAATGATACGACCAATCCGGTCATAAGCGCCTGTGCAGTGACACGTAATATTGAAGGATGTAATACAGGGGCAATCACCGGCCCATCATTCTCTACAACCCTGGCCGCTTCCAGTGAATTTGTTTTTGAAAATGCAACTAATCAGGGCAATGCATCTGATGCGTGTACAATCACATCGGTTACATATATAGATGTGGCTACAGGTACATGTCCGATCGTGGTGACAAGAAAATGGACAGTGAGCGATGCATGCGGACACTCGGCTACATGTAATCAGACCATCAATATATATGATACCACGAATCCAACAATAGTGGCATGTGCTGTGACAAGAACCATAGAAGGCTGTAATCCCGGCAACATTACTAATCCACCGTATTCTGCAACGTTGGCCATATCAAGTGAAGGCGTATTTGAGAATGCAATAAATCAAGGCAATGCGTCAGATGCTTGTGGTATCACGGCGGTAACCTATATAGATGTGGCCACAGGATCATGTCCTTCAGTGGTGACCCGTAAATGGACAGTGTCAGACATGTGCGGAAATACAGCCACATGCAATCAAACGATTTATGTCAACGATACAACCCATCCGGTGATAACAAGTTGTGCCGTGACAAGGACACTCGAAGGCTGTGATCCGGGAGCTATCACTGATCCACCATATTCTGCGACCACAGCTGCATCAAGTGAAATTGTGTTTGAAAATGCGACAAACCAGGGCAATGCATCGGATGCATGCGGTATTACCGGAGTAACGTATATCGATGTATTCTCAGGCAACTGTCCTGTAGTGGTAACACGTAAATGGACAGTGAGCGATGCGTGTGGCAACACGGCAACATGTAATCAGACCATTAATATTTATGATACTACGCCGCCTGTTATAAGTGAATGCGCCATAACAAGAACGATCGAAGGATGTGATCCTACCTATATCACTGATCCTCCCTATTCTGCAACATTGGCTGCCTCGAGTGAATTTGCATTTGAGAACAACACTAATCATGGTAATGCATCAGATGCCTGCGGAATTACTGGTGTCACATATATAGATGTGGCTACAGGAACATGTCCAACAATTGTGACCAGGAAATGGACGGTATCCGATCTATGTGGAAATACGGCGACATGTAATCAGACCATCATCATAAATGATACGACCAATCCGGTCATAAGCGCCTGTGCAGTAACACGTAATATTGAAGGATGTAATACAGGGGCAATCACCGGCCCATCATTCTCTACAACCCTGGCCGCTTCCAGTGAATTTGTTTTTGAAAATGCAACTAATCAGGGCAATGCATCTGATGCGTGTACAATCACATCGGTTACATATATAGATGTGGCTACAGGTACATGTCCGATCGTGGTGACAAGAAAATGGACAGTGAGCGATGCATGCGGACACTCGGCTACATGTAATCAGACCATCAATATATATGATACCACGAATCCAACAATAGTGGCATGTGCTGTGACAAGAACCATAGAAGGCTGTAATCCCGGCAACATTACTAATCCACCGTATTCTGCAACGTTGGCCATATCAAGTGAAGGCGTATTTGAGAATGCAATAAATCAAGGCAATGCGTCAGATGCTTGTGGTATCACGGCGGTAACCTATATAGATGTGGCCACAGGATCATGTCCTTCAGTGGTGACCCGTAAATGGACAGTGTCAGACATGTGCGGAAATACAGCTACATGCAATCAAACGATTTATGTCAACGATACAACCCATCCGGTGATAACAAGTTGTGCCGTGACAAGGACACTCGAAGGCTGTGATCCGGGAGCTATCACCGATCCACCATATTCTGCGACCACAGCTGCATCAAGTGAAATTGTGTTTGAAAATGCGACAAACCAGGGCAATGCATCGGATGCATGCGGTATTACCGGAGTAACGTATATCGATGTATTCTCAGGCAACTGTCCAGTAGTGGTAACACGTAAGTGGACAGTGAGCGATGCGTGTGGCAACACGGCAACATGTAATCAGACCATCAATATTTATGATACTACGCCGCCTGTTATAAGTGAATGCGCCATAACAAGAACGATCGAAGGATGTGATCCTACCTATATCACTGATCCTCCCTATTCTGCAACATTGGCTACCTCGAGTGAATTTGCATTTGAGAACAACACTAATCATGGTAATGCATCAGATGCCTGCGGAATTACTGGTGTCACATATATAGATATGGCTACAGGAACATGTCCAACAATTGTGACCAGGAAATGGACGGTATCCGATCTATGTGGAAATACGGCGACATGTAATCAGACCATCATCATAAATGATACGACCAATCCGGTCATAAGCGCCTGTGCAGTGACACGCAATATTGAAGGATGTAATACAGGGGCAATCACCGGCCCATCATTCTCTACAACCCTGGCCGCTTCCAGTGAATTTGTTTTTGAAAATGCAACTAATCAGGGCAATGCATCTGATGCGTGTACAATCACATCGGTTACATATATAGATGTGGCTACAGGTACATGTCCGATCGTGGTGACAAGAAAATGGACAGTGAGCGATGCATGCGGACACTCGGCTACATGTAATCAGACCATCAATATATATGATACCACGAATCCAACAATAGTGGCATGTGCTGTGACAAGAACCATAGAAGGCTGTAATCCCGGCAACATTACTAATCCACCGTATTCTGCAACGTTGGCCATATCAAGTGAAGGCGTATTTGAGAATGCAATAAATCAGGGCAATGCGTCAGATGCTTGTGGTATCACGGCGGTAACCTATATAGATGTGGCCACAGGATCATGTCCTTCAGTGGTGACCCGTAAATGGACAGTGTCAGACATGTGCGGAAATACAGCTACATGCAATCAAACGATTTATGTCAACGATACAACCCATCCGGTGATAACAAGTTGTGCCGTGACAAGGACACTCGAAGGCTGTGATCCGGGAGCTATCACCGATCCACCATATTCTGCGACCACAGCTGCATCAAGTGAAATTGTGTTTGAAAATGCGACAAACCAGGGCAATGCATCGGATGCGTGCGGAATTACTGCCGTAACATATATCGATGTATTCTCAGGCAACTGTCCAGTAGTGGTAACACGTAAGTGGACAGTGAGCGATGCGTGTGGCAACACGGCAACATGTAATCAGACCATTAATATTTATGATACTACGCCGCCTGTTATAAGTGAATGCGCCATAACAAGAACGATCGAAGGATGTGATCCTACCTATATCACTGATCCTCCCTATTCTGCAACATTGGCTGCCTCGAGTGAATTTGCATTTGAGAACAACACTAATCATGGTAATGCATCAGATGCCTGCGGAATTACTGGTGTCACATATATAGATGTGGCTACAGGAACATGTCCAACAATTGTGACCAGGAAATGGACGGTATCCGATCTATGTGGAAATACGGCGACATGTAATCAGACCATCATCATAAATGATACGACCAATCCGGTCATAAGCGCCTGTGCAGTGACACGCAATATTGAAGGATGTAATACAGGGGCAATCACCGGCCCATCATTCTCTACAACCCTGGCCGCTTCCAGTGAATTTGTTTTTGAAAATGCAACTAATCAGGGCAATGCATCTGATGCGTGTACAATCACATCGGTTACATATATAGATGTGGCTACAGGTACATGTCCGATCGTGGTGACAAGAAAATGGACAGTGAGCGATGCATGCGGACACTCGGCTACATGTAATCAGACCATCAATATATATGATACCACGAATCCAACAATAGTGGCATGTGCTGTGACAAGAACCATAGAAGGCTGTAATCCCGGCAACATTACTAATCCACCGTATTCTGCAACGTTGGCCATATCAAGTGAAGGCGTATTTGAGAATGCAATAAATCAGGGCAATGCGTCAGATGCTTGTGGTATCACGGCGGTAACCTATATAGATGTGGCCACAGGATCATGTCCTTCAGTGGTGACCCGTAAATGGACGGTGTCAGACATGTGCGGAAATACAGCTACATGCAATCAAACGATTTATGTCAACGATACAACCCATCCGGTGATAACAAGTTGTGCCGTGACAAGGACACTCGAAGGCTGTGATCCGGGAGCTATCACCGATCCACCATATTCTGCGACCACAGCTGCATCAAGTGAAATTGTGTTTGAAAATGGGACAAACCAGGGCAATGCATCGGATGCATGTGGAATTACAGCTGTAACGTATATTGACGTTGCTACAGGAACATGCCCAACTGTTGTAACACGAACATGGACAATAAGTGATGCATGCGGAAATACATCAACATGTAATCAGACGATAAGCGTAAATGATACAACTAGTCCAACAATAGTATCATGTGCAGTAACAAGAACGATAGAGGGATGCAGTGTAGAAGCGATCACTGATCCTGTATATTCTGTCTTACCTGCAATATCAAGTGAAGCTGTTTTTGAAAATGAGACAAACCTTGGAAATGCCACTGATGCTTGTGGTATCACTGCAGTATTCTATATAGATTTGTCAGCTGGGACTTGTCCGACAGTAGTAACACGGACCTGGATAGTACGGGATGCGTGTGGAAATCTGTCAACATGCAACCAGACGATCAATGTAAATGATACGACACATCCGACAATCGGAGCATGCGCTGTGACCAGAACCATTGAAGGATGCAATACCGGTGCAATTACAAATCCTGTATTTTCCACCACTACAGCCGTATCAAGTGAAGGTGTATTTGAAAATGCCATAAACCAGGGCAATGCATCGGATGCATGTGGAATTACATCAGTAACCTATATTGATGTTGCCACTGGGACATGTCCTACAGTAGTAACACGAACATGGACGATAAGTGATGCATGCGGAAACACATCAACATGTAATCAAACCATCACTGTAAATGATACGACACATCCGACAATTGTAGCATGTGCTGTGTCAAGAACAATAGAGGGATGCAATACGAGCGCGATTACAGATCCTGTATATTCCACCACAACAGCCACATCAAGCGAAGTTGTGTTTGAAAATGCCATAAACCAGGGCAATGCATCGGATGCATGTGGAATTACATCAGTAACTTATATTGACGTTGCTACAGGAACATGTCCTACAGTAGTAACACGAACATGGACGATAAGTGATGCATGCGGAAACACATCAACATGTAATCAAACCATCAATGTTAACGATACGACGCATCCGACAATTGTAGCATGCGCTGTGTCAAGAACAATAGAGGGATGCAACACGAGCGCGATTACAGATCCTGTATATTCCACCACAACAGCCACATCAAGTGAAGGTGTGTTTGAAAATGCTACAAACCAGGGCAATGCATCAGATGCATGTGGTATTACATCAGTAACTTATATTGATGTTGCTACAGGAACATGTCCGACAATAGTAACACGAACATGGACGATAAGTGATGCATGCGGAAATACATCAACATGTAATCAAACCATCACTGTAAATGATACGACGCATCCGACAATTGTAGCATGCGCTGTGACCAGAACCATTGAAGGATGCAATACCGGTGCAATTACAAACCCTGTGTATTCCACCACAACAGCCACATCAAGCGAAGTTGTGTTTGAAAATGCCATAAACCAGGGCAATGCATCGGATGCATGTGGTATTACATCAGTATCTTATATTGATGTTGCTGCAGGAACATGTCCGACAATAGTAACACGAACATGGACGATAAGTGATGCATGCGGAAACACATCAACATGTAATCAAACCATCACTGTAAATGATACGACGCATCCGACAATTGTAGTATGCGCTGTGACCAGGACCATAGAAGGATGCAATACGAGTGCGATTACCGGTCCTGTATTTTCTGCAACAGCAGGCATATCGAGTGAAACTGTATTTGAGAATGCTACTAACCAGGGCAATACTTCAGATGCATGTGGAATTACCTCAGTAACCTATATTGATGTTGCCACTGGGACATGTCCTACAGTAGTAACACGAACATGGACGATAAGTGATGCATGCGGAAACACATCAACATGTAATCAAACCATCACTGTAAATGATACGACACATCCGACAATTGTAGCATGTGCTGTGTCAAGAACAATAGAGGGATGCAATACGAGCGCGATTACAGATCCTGTATATTCCACCACAACAGCCACATCAAGCGAAGTTGTGTTTGAAAATGCCATAAACCAGGGCAATGCATCGGATGCATGTGGAATTACATCAGTAACTTATATTGACGTTGCTACAGGAACATGTCCTACAGTAGTAACACGAACATGGACGATAAGTGATGCATGCGGAAACACATCAACATGTAATCAAACCATCAATGTTAACGATACGACGCATCCGACAATTGTAGCATGCGCTGTGTCAAGAACAATAGAGGGATGCAACACGAGCGCGATTACAGATCCTGTATATTCCACCACAACAGCCACATCAAGTGAAGGTGTGTTTGAAAATGCTACAAACCAGGGCAATGCATCAGATGCATGTGGAATTACTGCAGTAACCTATATTGACGTTGCTACAGGAACATGTCCGACAATAGTAACACGAACATGGACGATAAGTGATGCATGCGGAAATACATCAACATGCAATCAAACCATCAATGTAAATGATACGACGCATCCTACAATTGTAGCATGCGCTGTGACCAGAACCATTGAAGGATGCAATACCGGTGCAATTACAAATCCTGTATTTTCCACCACTACAGCCGTATCAAGTGAAGGTGTATTTGAAAATGCCATAAACCAGGGCAATGCATCGGATGCATGTGGTATTACAGCTGTAACGTATATTGACGTTGCTACAGGAACATGTCCAACTGTTGTAACACGAACATGGACAATAAGTGATGCATGCGGAAATACATCAACATGTAATCAGACGATAAGCGTAAATGATACAACTAGTCCAACAATAGTATCATGTGCAGTAACAAGAACGATAGAGGGATGCAGTGTAGAAGCGATCACTGATCCTGTATATTCTGTCTTACCTGCAATATCAAGTGAAGCTGTTTTTGAAAATGAGACAAACCTTGGAAATGCCACTGATGCTTGTGGTATCACTGCAGTATTCTATATAGATGTATCAGCAGGGACTTGTCCGACAGTAGTAACACGGACCTGGATAGTACGGGATGCGTGTGGAAATCTGTCAACATGCAACCAGACGATCAATGTAAATGATACGACGCATCCGACAATCGGAGCATGCGCTGTGACCAGAACCATTGAAGGATGCAATACCGGTGCAATTACAAATCCTGTATTTTCCACCACGACAGCCACATCAAGTGAAGGTGTATTTGAAAATGCTACAAACCAGGGCAATGCATCGGATGCATGTGGAATTACATCAGTAACCTATATTGATGTTGCCACAGGAACATGTCCGACAATAGTAACACGAACATGGACGATAGGTGATGCATGCGGAAACACATCAATATGTAATCAGACGATCAATGTAAACGATACGACACATCCGATAATTGTAGCATGCGCTGTGTCAAGAACAATAGAGGGATGCAATACGAGTGCGATTACAGATCCTGTATATTCCACCACAACAGCCACATCAAGTGAAGGTGTGTTTGAAAATGCTACAAACCAGGGCAATGCATCAGATGCATGTGGTATTACATCAGTATCTTATATTGACGTTGCTACAGGGACATGTCCGACAATAGTAACACGAACATGGACGATAAGTGATGTATGCGGAAATACATCAACATGCAATCAAACCATCAATGTAAATGATACAACCAGTCCAACAATAGTATCATGCGCGGTGTCAAGGACAATAGAGGGATGCAGTGTAGAAGCGATCACTGATCCTGTATATTCTGTCTTACCTGCAATATCAAGTGAAGCTGTATTTGAAAATGAGACAAACCAGGGCAATGCATCGGATGCATGTGGTATTACATCAGTAACCTATATTGATGTTGCTACAGGAACATGTCCGACAATAGTAACAAGAACATGGACGATAAGTGATGCATGCGGAAATACATCATCATGTAATCAGACGATCAATGTAAATGATACGACTCATCCGACAATTATAGCATGCGCTGTGTCAAGAACAATAGAGGGATGCAATACGAGCGCGATTACAGATCCTGTATATTCCACCACATCAGCCACATCAAGTGAAGGTGTATTTGAAAATGCTACTAACCAAGGGAATGCATCGGATGCATGTGGTATTACATCAGTAACTTATATTGATGTTGCTACAGGAACATGTCCTACAGTAGTAACAAGAACATGGACAATAAGTGATGCATGCGGAAACACATCAACATGTAATCAGACGATCACTGTAAATGATACGACACATCCGACAATCGGAGCATGCGCTGTGTCAAGAACAATAGAGGGATGCAATACGAGCGCGATTGCAGATCCTGTATATTCCACCACAACAGCCACATCAAGTGAAGGTGTATTTGAAAATGCTACTAACCAAGGGAATGCATCGGATGCATGTGGTATTACATCAGTAACCTATATTGATGTTGCTACAGGAACATGTCCTACAGTAGTAACACGAACATGGACGATAAGTGATGCATGCGGAAATACATCAACATGTAATCAGACGATAAACGTAAATGATACAACCAGTCCAACAATAGTATCATGTGCGGTGTCAAGAACAATAGAGGGATGCAATACGAGTGCGATTACAGATCCTGTATATTCCACCACAACAGCCACATCAAGCGAAGTTGTGTTTGAAAATGCCATAAACCAGGGCAATGCATCGGATGCATGTGGTATTACATCAGTAACTTATATTGATGTTGCTACAGGAACATGTCCGACAATAGTAACAAGAACGTGGGCGATAAGCGATGCATGCGGAAACACATCAACATGTAATCAAACCATCACTGTAAATGATACGACGCATCCGACAATTGTAGCATGCGCTGTGTCAAGAACAATAGAGGGATGCAATACGAGCGCGATTACAGATCCTGTATATTCCACCACAACAGCCACATCAAGCGAAGTTGTGTTTGAAAATGCTACAAACCAGGGCAATTCATCAGATGCATGTGGAATTACATCAGTAACCTATATTGATGTTGCTACAGGAACATGTCCGACAATAGTAACACGAACATGGACGATAAGTGATGCATGCGGAAACACATCAACATGTAATCAGACGATCAATGTAAATGATACGACGCATCCGACAATCGGAGCATGCGCTGTGACCAGAACCATTGAAGGATGCAATACCGGTGCAATTACAAATCCTGTGTATTCCACCACAACAGCCACATCAAGTGAAGGTGTATTTGAAAATGCCATAAACCAGGGCAATGCATCGGATGCATGTGGTATTACATCAGTATCTTATATTGACGTTGCTACAGGAACATGTCCTACAGTAGTAACACGAACATGGACGATAAGTGATGCATGCGGAAATACATCGACATGTAATCAGACGATAAGTGTAAATGATACGACGCATCCTACAATTGTTGCATGCGCTGTACCGAGAACCATTGAAGGATGCAATACCGGTGCAATTACAAATCCTGTGTATTCCACCATAACAGCCACATCAAGCGAAGGTGTATTTGAAAATAGTACTAACCAGGGCAATGCATCGGATGCATGTGGTATTACATCAGTAACTTATATTGACGTTGCTACAGGAACATGTCCGACAATAGTAATAAGAACATGGACGATAAGTGATGCATGCGGAAATACATCAACATGTAATCAGACGATAAACGTAAATGATACGACCCATCCGACAATTGCAGCATGCGCTGTGTCAAGAACAATAGAGGGATGCAATACGAGCGCGATTACAGATCCTGTATTTTCCACCACGACAGCCACATCAAGTGAAGGTGTATTTGAAAATGCTACAAACCAGGGCAATGCATCGGATGCATGTGGAATTACATCAGTAACTTATATTGACGTTGCTACAGGAACATGTCCGACAGTAGTAACACGAACATGGACAATAAGTGATGCATGCGGAAACACATCAACATGCATTCAAACCATCAATGTAAGTGATACCACTCATCCGACAATCGGAGCATGCGCTGTGCCGAGAACCATTGAAGGATGCAATACGGGAGCAATTACGGGTCCTGCATATTCTGTATTGACTGTAATATCGAGTGAAGCTGTATTTGAGAATGCTACTAACCAGGGCAATACTTCAGATGCATGTGGTATTACATCAGTAACTTATATTGATGTTGCTACAGGAACATGTCCTACAGTAGTAACACGAACATGGACGATAAGTGATGCATGCGGAAATACATCAACATGTAATCAAACGATCACTGTAAATGATACGACACATCCGACAATTGTAGCATGTGCTGTGTCAAGAACAATAGAGGGATGCAATACGAGCGCGATTACAGATCCTGTATATTCCACCACAATAGCCACATCAAGTGAAGGTGTATTTGAAAATGCTACTAACCAAGGGAATGCATCGGATGCATGTGGTATTACATCAGTAACCTATATTGATGTTGCTACAGGAACATGTCCGACAATAGTAACACGAACATGGACAATAAGTGATGCATGCGGAAATACATCAACATGTAATCAGACGATAAGCGTAAATGATACAACTAGTCCAACAATAGTATCATGTGCAGTAACAAGAACGATAGAGGGATGCAGTGTAGAAGCGATCACTGATCCTGTATATTCTGTCTTACCTGCAATATCAAGTGAAGCTGTTTTTGAAAATGAGACAAACCTTGGAAATGCCACTGATGCTTGTGGTATCACTGCAGTATTCTATATAGATGTATCAGCAGGGACTTGTCCGACAGTAGTAACACGGACCTGGATAGTACGGGATGCGTGTGGAAATCTGTCAACATGCAACCAGACGATCAATGTAAATGATACGACGCATCCGACAATCGGAGCATGCGCTGTGACCAGAACCATTGAAGGATGCAATACCGGTGCAATTACAAATCCTGTATTTTCCACCACGACAGCCACATCAAGTGAAGGTGTATTTGAAAATGCTACAAACCAGGGCAATGCATCGGATGCATGTGGAATTACATCAGTAACCTATATTGATGTTGCCACAGGAACATGTCCGACAATAGTAACACGAACATGGACGATAAGTGATGCATGCGGAAACACATCAACATGTAATCAGACGATCAATGTAAATGATACGACGCATCCTACAATTGTAGCATGCGCTGTACCGAGAACCATTGAAGGATGCAATACCGGTGCAATTACAAATCCTGTATTTTCCACCACTACAGCCGTATCAAGTGAAGGTGTATTTGAAAATGCCATAAACCAGGGCAATGCATCAGATGCATGTGGAATTACTGCAGTAACCTATATTGATGTTGCTACAGGAACATGTCCTACAATAGTAACACGAACATGGACGATAAGTGATGCATGCGGAAACACATCAACATGTAATCAGACGATCAATGTAAATGATACGACACATCCGACAATTGTAGCATGCGCTGTGTCAAGAACAATAGAGGGATGCAATACGAGTGCAATTACGGGTCCTGCATATTCTGTATTGACTGTAATTTCGAGTGAAGCTGTATTTGAGAATGCTACTAACCAGGGCAATACTTCGGATGCATGTGGTATTACATCAGTAACTTATATTGACGTTGCTACAGGAACATGTCCGACAATAGTAACACGAACATGGACGATAAGTGATGCATGCGGAAATACATCAACATGTAATCAGTCGATAAACGTAAATGATACAACCAGTCCAATAATAGTATCATGCGCTGTGACCAGAACCATTGAAGGATGCAATACCGGTGCAATTACAAATCCTGTGTATTCCACCACAACAGCCACATCAAGCGAAGTTGTGTTTGAAAATGCCATAAACCAAGGCAATGCATCAGATGCATGTGGAATTACTGCAGTAACCTATATTGACGTTGCTACAGGAACATGTCCAACAGTAGTAACAAGAACATGGACGATAAGTGATGCATGCGGAAACACATCAACATGCAATCAAACCATCAATGTAAATGATACGACGCATCCTTCAATTGTAGCATGCGCTGTGTCAAGAACAATAGAGGGATGCAATACGAGTGCGATTACTGATCCTGTATATTCAACCACAACAGCCACATCAAGTGAAGGTGTATTTGAAAATGCTACAAACCAGGGCAATGCATCGGATGCATGTGGTATTACATTAGTAACCTATATTGACCTTGCCACAGGAACATGTCCAACATTAGTAACAAGAACATGGACGATAAGTGACGCATGCGGAAATACATCGACATGTAATCAGACGATAAGTGTAAATGATACAACCAGTCCAGCAATAGTATCATGTGCAGTGACAAGGACTATTGAAGGCTGTAATGTTGAAGCTATTTCAGATCCACCATATTCTTCTGATGTTGCTATATCAAGCGAACTGGTATTTGAAGACGAAATTAATGGTGGAAGTACATCTGATGCTTGCGGTATTACCTCAGTCTTCTATTCAGACATTGCAGCAGGTACATGCCCAACCATCGTCACAAGGACATGGGTCATACAGGACGCATGTGGTAATTCTGCTACATGTATTCAGACAATTAGTATAAATGATACGACCTCACCGGAAATTGTTGCCTGCGCCATGACAAGAACGATTGAAGGGTGTGATATAGCAGTGATTACAGAGCCTCCATATTCTTCTACAAATGCTTTATCAAGTGAGGAGTTTTTTGAAAATGAGACCAACGGTGGTATCGTTTCAGATGCGTGTGGCATTACTTCGGTGACGTATATTGATGTATCCGGAGGGACGTGTCCAACAGTTGTGACGAGAACATGGACGATTAGTGACGCTTGCGGTAATACATCAACGTGTATTCAGACGATCAGTATTAATGATACGACGAGTCCGACAATTACAGCATGTGCGCAAACCAGAATATTGGAAGGCTGCAGTGTTGAGGATATCACAGATCCACCATATTCTTCAGAATTGACTTTGTCAAGCGAGATTGTATTTGAAGATGAAATCAATGGAGGAAATGCATCGGATGCGTGTGGTATTACATCAGTCTCATATATTGATGTATCAATAGGCACATGTCCAACGATTGTAACACGTACATGGATTATTGGTGATGCTTGTGGAAACACATCGACATGTAATCAGATGATCAGCATAAATGATACTACTGCGCCGGAAATAATGTCATGTGCAATATCACGAACAATTGAAGGATGCAATGTTGACGTTGTTACTGATCCTCCATATTCTGCCACAATTACCCTTTCAAGTGAAGAGATGTTTGAAAGTGAAACGAATGGTGGCAGCGTATTTGATGCGTGTGGCATTACTTTAGTGACGTATATTGATGAAGCAGCAGGGACCTGCCCGACTATTGTGACACGTACATGGACGATAAGCGACGCATGTGGAAATACATCGACATGTAACCAGACAATTAGCATAAATGATACGACTCTTCCGGAGGTAATAACATGCGCTGCAACAAGAACAATCGAAGGATGTAATACAGGAGCGATTACTGAACCTCCTTATTCTTCGATGACGGCTATATCGAGTGAAGCTGAGTTCGAAAACGAAACCAATCAGGGAAGTGCATCAGATGCCTGCGGCATTACAGCAGTGACGTATATCGATATTTCATCTGGCACTTGTCCTACGATCGTTACGCGGACATGGACACTAAGTGATGCGTGCGGAAATACGGCAACTTGTAATCAGACCATCAACGTAAATGATACAACAAGTCCATCAATTGTATCATGTGCAGTGACAAGGACAATTGAAGGCTGTAGCCCAGGTGTCATCACTGGTCCTGCATATTCTCTAGTGACTGCAATATCGAGTGAAGCCGTATTTGAAAATGCTACTAACCATGGGAATGTATCTGATGCGTGTGGCGTTACCTCAGTAACATATATTGACGTAGCAGTAGGTACATGTCCGACGAGTGTAACCCGTACATGGACGATCAGTGATGCATGTGGTAACTCCGCAACATGTACTCAGACAATAAATGTATCGGATACTACACCTCCATTCTTTACTTTCTGTCCTTCGGGTTCAACGATTAGTTGTCCTGCTACTCCTGTATTTGGAACAGCTCTGGCTATGGATGCTTGTGATCCTTCTGTATCCGTCACATTTGCAAATATTACTGTCCAGGGAACATGTCCAGCGGAGTACAGTATCACAAGGACATGGACAGCCGTTGATGATTGTGGTAATTCGGCAACTTGCAGCGCAACAATTACTGTCGAGGATAATACCCCTCCTGTAATTCATTGCCCAGGGGATCTTGTTTTGAATTGTGATGCAAACAGTAATTATCCTGCACTCATTAATGCATGGTTAGCAACTGCCACTGCTTCTGATCTATGTGATGCGAATGTTATGATCTCCAATAACTATGATGGTATGAGTATTCCTGTATTCTCATGCCAGGGAGGTCTCGTGATTACCTTTACAGCGACTGATGATTGTGGAAATACTTCGACTTGTACCGGCACCATTACGAAACCTTGCTTTACAGTTGAGTCATGGGTTTATCTTGAGGGATCGGCAACCAATCCAAATGGATTGCCGTCTTATACGATACCCATGCGAACTACGCTAAATAATCTCAGGGTATTACCGGGCCAGACACTTTTCGATCCGTTCCTTGGAATTAAGTATACTCCTCCGGGACAGCCATACAGCATTGCTCCTTGGAATTATCCTGGTATGGAAGGAAGTTTGTTTGACTCGGGTGGAAATCCGATGTTTGGAGATGCCGGCTATCCTTCCACAGTAACAGACTGGGTTTTAGTGAGCCTTCGTTCTGATTCTGCAGGTACAGGCGGTCCAGTTTGTCAGGCAGCAGCCTTATTGCATAAGGATGGGCGTATTCAATTTGTTGAGCCTCTTGATTGTTGTAGTGTCAGTGAAAGTAATCCATACTATCTCGTCATTGAACACCGGAATCACTTGATCGTAATGTCTGACAGCATATTGACTTTTACTGGTCATAAACTGACGTACGATTTCCGCCACCATCAAAGCTGGGAAGATCCATTGTTTGCTGGCCTTGATATTTTTGCCCGGCAGAAAGAAATTATAACCGGGACGTTTGCTATGTATGCAGGTAATGGAAATCAAACCCCAACGCTAAATGCAGATACGGATATCAATTTTGATGATCGTTCTTATTGGGAAAGTCAGAATGGACAGGTCGGTCAATATAGGATAGGCGATTACAATCTTAATGGCGATACAAATTTCAACGATCGTATCACATGGGAACGAAACAACGGTAAGTTTACGAGTGTACCAAGAAATTAATCAAGCGATATGTAAGGGGCCCATATTCCGGGCCCCTTATTTTTCAATTTCCTGCTTTATCTTCCTTCATGGTTTTTCCATATAAATTATCGATCAAAATATTTACGTGGGACTATATAAAGTGTTTTGGAGTTTTAATTGCATTAATTTAATTATATAATACTATTATTTTTAGCACAATACATATATTATTTTAATTATATATCGATACTTTTTGAATAAAATTGCCTACTTTTGTAGTGTAGGCGCAGCATCCTCCGCTTACGATTGCCCAAGGTCCAAAATTGAAACATGAACTCTTTTAACCTTACCTCTTGCGGGTTTAGATGTTCCATTTGTGGAAGCGAAAAATCGCTAATCCTGAATCATATCCATTCTTCAAATATTCCGCGTGAGCTTCCTCCTCTTGACCTCATTTGCTTTCAATTTCTCCTTAAGCCTAAAGTCAAAGAAATTTTTGCACCTGATGTTATATCCATTTTACTTACCTGTATATACTTTTTGTTAAAGACTTTAAATGTATCAGGTGTGACTTCCGTAAATGAGTATATGAGTAAGTTTTTATCAGTTTATAATTCAATACGACGGCAATTTATATATACATGAATACCAAGAATCTATTTTTACTTTTTTAATGAGGCCATATGGAAAAGAAGCTCCCTCTTCACATCACACGGTTTGTTCAACAATTGTGTTCAAATAAAGATAAAGGTGGTCAATTCAAACTTATATTCCCGGCGCCTTACGATACAAGGCCGGCCAGACGCTATTTCAGATCTATAGTATTACTGATTTCCATAACCTTCTGGTCAGTAAATCTATTTTGTCAGCAATGTCCAGTGACACCATGTACTGTAGCACATCAAACTTTCATTGATATCGCCAGTGTGCCTTATTGCGGGACAGGAAGCTTAAGTCTAGATGGAGATGTTCAACCCAATCAAAACGATTGTCAAAACGGGAGTTTAAATTGCCACGAATTCATTGTTTATCGTCCGCCCCTTTCCCTAACTCAACAATTCAATTTGCACGTGGGCCAGGGAAGTGGTTGTACAGGTGAATTGGATGCCTCCTTTGCCTATATTAATGGCGTTTGTTATCAATTATCAAATGGGGGTTCACAGACATTAATAACCTTCACTTTTCCATTTAATATTGATACGATTCATCTCTTCTTTTGTATTAATTCCGGAGCGCATGTTTCAGTTTGTAATTTGTGTGCGGTGCCTCCTCCATGTACACAGCTTCCTGAATGTAATCTGGCGAACATAAATTTTCAGGGATGTCAGGCCAATGTCCCTGTAGCGTTCACCAATCCATCCAGTGTATTTACGAATATCTCAACCTGCGCTGGTATTTCACTGGTACTATCGCATACTGATGTGGGTGATGTTAGCTTTTGTAATAGCCCGGCAGGGGTCAATTTTATCCGGACATATACGCTATATTTTATTGACTCAAATGGGGATACAATCGAATTCAGACAATGTGTGCAGAGCATTAAGGTTACACCTACATTGCCTTTGGCTGTATGCAAGAATGCCAGTGTCCAGTTAAACAGCAATGGTGTTGCAACTATATCCCCTTCATTGATCAATAATGGCTCAACACTCGGATGTAATGGTGTGCTATCGGCTATGCCCACAAATTTTACATGTGCCAATCTGGGTGCTAACATTGTGACACTGAAAGTCACTGATGATTGTGGGAACACATCAACTTGTACTTCGACAGTGACCGTGACAGCTCCAACTCCAACTGCAGATGCAGGGCCAGCCAATGCAGATGTATGCAATGATGCAACTTATACAGCAGCAGCAACTTCTACCAATGGAACAGTTTTATGGACTACATCAGGAACTGGAAGTTTTAACGGAACACAGACAAATGAAGATGCAGTATATACGCCAAGTGCTGCGGATATAGTGGCAGGAACAGTGGTATTGACGATGACAGTGACAGGAACTTGCACAACCGCGTCGGATATGATCACACTGCACTTTATTCAATGTGCTTGTCTGATTGTTCTTAATTGTGACAATTCAGTGCTACGCAGCGGTACGATCAATGGTTGCAGCACTGCAGCCGCACCCGCGCCCATTAATCCGCCTAATAAAGTATTTGATACGCTCAGCATTGCCGGTTTGAATTGTAACATTCTTTACCAGGAAATTACTTCCACCTCAGGTTCGCTGTGTAATAATCTTACTGTAACGTACACTTATTATGGATGGCATGATGTCATAGCAAATGGAATCAGAGATATCGGAGAACAACAATATACGTGTACAGAGACATTTTCTATAATCGACCAATCAGCGCCAACCATTACAACGTGTGCAGCACCTCGTATCATAGACGGATGTAGTACAGGAGCGATCACAAGTCCTCCGTATTCGGAGACAACAGTTGCAACAACTGAAGGTGTATTTGAAAGCACACCAAATAATGGAAACACATCGGATAATTGTGGGGTTGCTTCTGTGACATACATAGATGTCGCTGCGGGCTCATGTCCGATCGTTGTGACACGGCGCTGGACAGTGAGTGATGCCTGTGGTAATTCATCGACATGCATCCAGACGATCACAGTGAGAGATATTACACCACCAGTTGTAACCAGTGGATCAATAGCCACATGTTATCCAACGGTCGCAGCTGCAGAAGCAGCGGCTTTAGCCGCAACAAGTGCAACGGACAATTGTAGTGGAATGATAACCGAAGCAGCAAGTACTACAGGAACCTGCAATGCCATTGTCACTGTGACAGAAACGGATGCATGTAATAATGTAAATTCAGTATCCTACAATACAAGCATTGATAATACTTCACCATTGATTACACTATGTGCAGTTACACGAACTATTGAAGGATGTAACACAGGAGTGATCACAAGTCCTCCATTTTCAGCTGGCACAGCAGCGTCAACAGAATTGGTTTTTGAAAGTGCTCCAAACAATGGAAATACATCGGATAACTGCGGTATTTCATCAGTGACATATAGTGATGTTGCTTCGGGTTCATGTCCGATCGTAGTGACACGTACATGGAAAATAAGTGATGCATGTGGAAATACTTCAACCTGTAATCAGATCATAAATGTAAATGATACGACTTCGCCAATTATTACATTTTGTCCCGGTAGCTCAACGGTAAATTGTGGTGTAACCCCAGTCTTTGGCACACCTACTGCTATGGATGCATGTGATCTTTCAGTATCGATTACTCCTGCAGATGTTACAATTCAGGGTCTTTGTCCGGGACAATATTCTATAGTCAGAACATGGACTGCAGTGGATGATTGTAATAATTCAGCTACCTGTAGTGCGATGATTTCTGTTCAGGATAACACTCCTCCCCAGATCCATTGTCCTTCAGATCTTGTCCTGACGTGTGATGCAGGCCAAAATTATGTAGCACTCATCAATGCATGGATTGCTACTGCCACAGCAACTGATGCATGCGACGCGAATGTTACCATCACAAATAATTATGATGGGATGACTGTTCCTGACTTCTCTTGTCAGGGCGGAATGGTCATTACATTTACGGCAGCAGATGATTGCGGAAATACATCAACTTGTTCTGCAACTGTCACCAAGCCATGTTTTACAATTGAATCGTGGGTATACCTTGAAGGTGCCGCAGCGAGTCCAACTGGAGGGACTTCCTATACCATACCCATGAGAACAACATTGAACGATATACGTGTGCTGCCGGGTCAGACGCTTGTTGATCCATTTGCCGGAAATAAGTATTCACCTCCGGGACAACCATACAGCATTGCACCATGGAATTATCCTGGAACGGAAGGTAGTCTATTTGATTCCGGTGGTAATCCATCAAATGCAAGTGCCGGCTATCCGGCAACAGTGGTGGATTGGGTATTGGTAAGTCTTCGATTGGATTCAGCCGGTACAGTGGGTCCGGTTTGTCAGGCTGCAGCATTATTGCATAAAGACGGAACGATCCAATTTGTCAAACCATTGAATTGTTGCGGCGTCATTGAGAGTACAAGTTATTATGTAGTGATTGAACATCGAAATCACCTCATTGTGATGTCACATGTGAAAGCTTCTTTTATCAGCCATAAGCTTTCTTATGATTTCCGCTTTCAGCAAAGCTGGGAAGATCCTTTATTTGCAGGGCTTAACATCTTTGCCCGTGAGAAAGAAATCCTCCCAGGTAAATTTGCGATGTATACATCAAATGGAAAACAAACAGGATCATTGAATGCGGATACAGATCTCAATTTTGATGACCGTTCATTCTGGGAGACGCAAAATGGAGCTGTTGGTTTCTATAGGATCGGTGATTACAATCTTAATGCGGATACGAATTTTAATGACCGTATTGCATGGGAAAGAAACAATGGTAAGTTTACAAGTGTGCCAAGGAATTAATTGAAATGGATCATCAGAGCTCTAAATAAAGAGCTCTGATGTGTGTCAGTTCAAATTTTGGGTAATTAATTTATAGGCCGGATTAATAATTATTCCAACTGTACATATATTATCATTTCCAGTAATGTAAAAGTTGATTTGAAATTTATTTTTTACCTATTTCGACTGCCCCACAAACTGGAAAAAAAATAATATGTATAAAGATGTGGCTTCTAATTACTTAGATATATTTTTAGATGGCATATATGTTGGCATGATTGATAGATATTTCTAACTTTGTCGTCGGAGATTTTTATAATTTAGCCAACCTTTTTAAAAACCCCGAGTCAATTGAACCCCTTTTCCCTCATTGTACTTTTCCCCTCCAATTTTAGTTCAGAATCAAGTTCTATTGATTTAGGTACGCCTTATCCGGTCAGGTTATTTCGTCGATGTGATGTGAGATGCTTCCATCCCACAACTTCATCTTTAGACATTCCCACATGGTTAATGCTGGTTTTTAAAAGTCTTTCCATTGATTTTCACTCATCGGACTTTAATTCATTTTGAAGCAAATGCCCATAGGCTATTTGTCTTGAGATCATTTTCAGTTCAATAAGTAAGTCAATCTATAAAACTAATGTTATTAATCCTGGAATCTAATTTCACAAAAAGTGTGAAACAGGTGCCGGGATAGAAATGAAATAGAGTTACATCACCCACTTGAATCAAAAAAAACTAATGAAAAATCAACCAGAACCAAATTCTGCATTATTGGTATTGCAAAAGGCAACTTCCAGGATACCAGGTTTAATCTGTTTTATCATTGTGCTTCTCGGCACCTATCAAGCCAAAGCTCAGGTACAGCAGGCAGCTGATGATAAAGCTAAAATGGATGAACGTGTCAAGAGTACCCTCAAGGAAAACGCGCAGACTATCAGGTTTCTTGAAAACAAAGGACAGCTTGAAAACAAGGACGTTCTTTATTATTTTCAGAATGGTAATAATGCTGTTTACGTCGAAAAAGACAGAATACGTTTCGTAGCTTTAAAAGATACTCTTGTAGAAAATGATGAAGAGCATGAAGAAGCTCAGACAGAAATTGAGCCCCAACAAGGCGAAAGATCACGGGAAATCCTGGGATCTCACACATTTTCACTTTATCTAAGTGGTTCAAATCCTAAGCCGGGTATAAAACTTGGTGATGCATTCACGACAAAGTATAATTATTTTTTAGGTGATGATCCAAGTGCTTGGGTGAGTGGGGTCAGAGCATCAAAAGAATTAACATTAGAAGATATATATCCGGGGATCCACCTTCGACTATACAGTAATTCAGATGGTTCAATGGAGTTTGACTGGGTAATGGATGCCGGGGCAGATTATACTAAAGTAAAAATGCATTTTGAAGGGCAGGATGGTCTTTTTGTTGACCCCGATGGTAGCCTTAAAGTTGGATTAAGATTCACAGACGTTAAATTTAATATACCTGAATCTTATCAGGTCACTGACCATGGCAAAGTTCCGGTGAGTTTTGCCTTCGCACAATCAAATAACAATACAATTGAATTTGCTACGCAATCTTCAATTGATGTGAGGTATCCAATCGTCATTGATCCCACTTTAAGTTGGGGTTCATTTTTTGATGCTAACGATACGGGATTTGATGATTATCTATTCGCCGTTCAGGTTGATCCTGCGGATGGAATGTTATATTGTGCAGGAGGCACAAATAGACAGGTTCCAACTAATGCAGCTCCTTACGATGCTAACGGATATCTTAATGTGGTAACTGGTCTTAATGGCGCTGCTGATGCATTACCCCATGTAGCTGTTTTATACAGGATCAATAGCTCAGGTACTGATATTGTGGATTTAACACTTTATGGTCCAAGTACTGTTACGAGTTCAGATAACACCCTTGCTCATGGATTGAGTCTTTCAACTAATAATGTATTCATAAGCGGTGTTACAACTTCTACAATCCCAACCACGGGATCACCTTTCGATGGTACGCGTAATAGTGGTGATGGTTTTGTGGCCATCTTCACTAAGGATTTAGGTACACTTATCTATGCAACTTACTTAGGAGGAACAGGCGATGAAGTCTTAGGTGTCACTTCAATCCGTGCCCTAAGTGATAATTCATTTGTAGCAGGGCTTACTGCAAATGCTGCGTTGCCTGCCGGGTATATTTCCGGAAGTGCCGCAGACAATACATTCGGTACAGGGTCTGAAATGTATATAGCAAAATTTACTGCAAATAATACACTTAGCTGGGGAACATACGTCGGAGGTACAAGTGATGAAGTGTTCAATGATCTTGAGGTGTTTGGTGATGGTCGTGTTGCCTTTGCAGGTTATGGGACGGGCCAACTTACAGAAGTAAATAGTGCTGCAGGAAGATCCACGAATACAAATAATACTGATGGAATAATAGGTGTTCTAAATGCCACCGGAACCGCATTTAATTATTTAGATGAGATCGGCGGTGCTAATAATGATCGTATCAACGATGTCGAGATTGTAGGTGAAACCCTGTATTGGACAGGTTCGGCGAAATCAGGATTTCCTGTTTCAGCATCGGGCGTTTATGATAGTTCTCAGAATGGCGGTACAGATGTGATCGTGGGCTGTGTGACTTCTGTAGGAATTGGATACCATTCCACATTCTACGGGACTACTTCAGGAGACCTTGGGAATGGAATACGATTGGTTACTTCTACCAATTGTGCAGGTGTCACAACCACATTTCTTCTGGTCTTTGGTACAGTTGGCGGTTCAGGACTTCCCACTCAAAATATTGGTTCAGAAACATTATTCAACGATACATATCAGGGCGGTCTGGATATGTTTTTTGCAGGTTTTAGCAGCAATCTTTTAAATCTGACTTACGGCACATACATGGGTGGTGCGAATGACGATTATCTGGGATCTACAGGAGATCCAAGAGGAGCAAATCACTTGTGGGTCAATAATGTTAATGTGTATTTAGGCACAACAACGCATAATACCATTCATGTGCCTACTCTCGTATCAGGAGGGTTTGATTTGACCAGAACCAATGAAGCCAGCGGCGAAGACACGCATTTGATTCTTTCTATCCAATTCCCTTCTTTTATTGAATCAGATTATAGTGATGCACCCGCTACATATGGAGTGCCATCTCATACTCTTGATTGTACACACCTCAAGATTGGAACACTCCTGGATGCTGAATCAGCCGCAGTACCAACGACTCTTGCTAACGGTGATGATACTGCCGGAAGTGATGATGAAGATGGTATAAGTACACTTCCTTCTTTTTCTGATGGAGGTCCTCAAACTATCTCTGTGACAGTAAACAATATTTCTAATACCACCGGAGCTACTGCTAATCTTTATGGTTGGATCGACTTGAATAGTAATGGTCAATTTGAAGCTGGTGAATTTACTTCAACTACTGTAGCAACTGGTTTTAGTGGCTCAAAAGTATTGACCTGGACAGGAGTAACCGTAAGCGGAACAGCAGCCAATCATTATCTCAGAATCAGATTGACTACCAATACGCTTAATGACAATGCAGGTACACCAGCGGTGGATGAAAGATCCACAGCTTCCGCTTCCAATGGTGAAGTCGAAGATTACAGGGCCATTGATTTAACATGCCCGACAGTCACCACTTCAGCATCTTGTCTGACACAGGCCCAAATTAATACCGCCTACAGTGCATGGCTGGCGACAGTGAAAGCAGGTGGTGGCTGTAATGATGGAACAGTAACCAATAATAGTCCAGGTGCACCTACAGCTTGTATCGGAGGCACATCAACAGTTACATTCACATATACAAGTGCCTGCGCACCACTTACGACCACTTGTATGTCTTCATTTACGGTGCCTGTAGATGCATCGCCTGTGATCACTGCATGTGCAGTCACAAGAACCGTCGAAGGATGCAATACAGGGGCGATTACGACTCCTGTATTTTCAGCTACAACAGTTGCATCTACTGAAGCCGTATTTGAAAGCGCGCCCAATAATGGAAATACTTCGGACAATTGTGCGATCACATCAGTAACCTATAGTGATGTTGCTGCAGGAACATGTCCTATCGTTGTAACACGTCGATGGACGGTAACTGATGCATGCGGACACACAGCTACGTGTAACCAGACAATAAATGTAGCTGATACTACACCTCCTACTGCTAGTAACCCAGCACCTACATCTGTGCAATGTATTGCGAGTGTGCCTGCCCCAGACCCATTAGTAGTGATTAATGAAGCAGATAATTGTAGTACGCCCACCGTTACATTATTGAGCAATACGAATAATGGAGGAGCAGGCTGTGCAGCAAGTCCTTACATAGCGACAAGAATATATCGCGTCACCGACGCCTGCGGGAATACGGTCAATGTGACCCATACCATAACTGCCATAGATAATACACCTCCGACAGCAAGTAATCCTGCACCAACATCTGTGCAATGCATAGCTGGTGTTCCTGCAGCTGATCCATTAGTTGTTACAACAGAAGCGGATAATTGCAGCACTCCGACAGTCACAATACTAGTTAATACAAATAATGGTGGAGCAGGATGTGCAGCCAGTCCATACATCGCCACAAGAATATATCGTGTGACAGATGCATGTGGTAATACTGTCAATGTAACGCATACAATAACGGCGATAGACAATACCCCGCCGACAGCAAGTAACCCTGCACCTACATCAGTCCAATGTATAGCTGATGTGCCGGTAGCTGATCCACTGGTCGTAACTACGGAAGCCGATAATTGTAGTACCCCTACAGTAACCTTGTTGAGCAATACAAATAACGGAGGAGCAGGTTGTGCCGCAAGTCCTTATATAGCGACGAGGATATATCGAGTGACGGATGCATGTGGCAATACGGTCAATGTGACCCATACCATTACAGCGATAGACAATACCGCACCGGTCATTGTTACCTGTGCTGTAACAAGAACTATTCAGGGATGTAACACCACAGTGATCACCACACCTCCATTTTCAACGACAACTGCAGCATCGAGTGAAAGCGTATTTGAAAGTTCACCCAACAATGGAAACACTTCCGATAACTGTGGTATAAGTTCAGTAAGCTATATCGATGTAGCCACTGGAACATGTCCGATAGTTGTAACCCGACGATGGACAGTAAGTGATGCCTGTGGTAATACATCAACATGCAACCAGACAATCAATATCACAGATACAACACCCCCAACGGCGAGCAATCCTGCACCAACATCTGTACAGTGTATAGCCAATGTCCCCGCACCCGATCCATTGGTCGTGACAACAGAAGCCGATAACTGTAGCACACCGACAGTAACATTATTGAGCAATACAAATAACGGAGGCGCAGGATGTGCAGCAAACCCATACATTGAGACAAGAATATATCGTGTGACGGATGCTTGCGGAAACACTGTAAACGTGACCCATACAGTAACAGCAATAGATAATACACCTCCGACAGCAAGTAATCCTGCTCCAACATCAGTACAATGCATAGCAGATATACCTGCACCTGATCCACTGGTCGTCACAACAGAAGCCGATAATTGCACTACACCAACAGTCGCCTTACTGAGCAACACAAATAATGGAGGTGCGGGATGCGCAGCAAGTCCATACATAGCGACGAGGATATATCGAGTGACAGATGCATGTGGCAACACCGTCAATGTGACCCATACCATAACCGCAATAGATAATACTGCTCCTGTCATTGTTACTTGTGCTGCTACACGAACAATTGAAGGCTGCAATACCTCCGTGATCCTCACTCCTCCTTTTTCGGCCACAACAGCGGCATCGAGTGAAAGTGTATTCGAAACCACACCAAACAGTGGAAATACCTCAGATAATTGCGGTATAAGTTCAGTAACCTATATCGATGTAGCCACAGGAAGCTGTCCAATCGTAGTCACACGTCGATGGACAGTGAGTGATGCCTGTGGTAATACATCAACATGTAATCAAACAATCAATATCACTGATACAACACCACCAACCGCCAGTAACCCTGCGCCAACATCTGTGCAATGTGTTGCAAGTGTTCCTGCACCCGATCCATTGGTGGTCATCAATGAAGCTGATAACTGTAGTACACCAACGGTAACACTCCTGAGTAATACAAATAATGGTGGATCAGGCTGTCCGGCAAGTCCATTCGTAGCGACAAGAATATATCGTGTAACGGATGCATGTGGAAATACAGTGAATGTAACTCATACGGTAACTGCCATTGACAATACACCTCCGACTGCAAGTAATCCAGCACCAACATCAGTGCAATGCATAGCAGACATACCTGCTCCTGATCCATTGGTGGTCATTAATGAAGCAGATAATTGTAGCACACCTACAGTCACTTTATTAAGTAATACAAATAATGGCGGAGCCGGATGCGCAGCCAGCCCTTACGTCGCTACAAGAATATATCGTGTAACAGATGCATGTGGCAATACAGTCAATGTCACGCATACCCTGACAGCAATAGATAATACTGCTCCTGTCATTGTTACTTGTGCAGCCACACGAACAATTGAAGGATGCAATACAACCGTGATCCTTACACCTCCATTTTCGTCTACCACAGCGACATCGAGTGAAAGTGTATTTGAAACTTCACCAAATAGTGGAAATACCTCAGACAACTGTGGTATTAGCTCAGTTACCTATATCGATGTAGCCACAGGAAGTTGTCCAATAGTAGTCACACGTCGATGGACGGTCAGCGATGCCTGCGGTAACACAGCTACATGTAATCAGACAATTAATATCACAGATACAACGCCACCAACAGCAAGTAACCCTGCGCCAACATCTGTACAATGCGTTGCAAGTGTTCCTGCACCCGATCCATTGGTGGTCATCAACGAAGCTGATAACTGTAGTACACCAACAGTTACACTATTGAGTAATACAAATAATGGCGGATCAGGCTGTCCGGCAAGTCCGTTTATAGCGACAAGAATATATCGTGTTACAGATGCCTGTGGTAATACTGTCAATGTGACCCATACAGTGACCGCGATAGATAATACACCTCCGACAGCAAGTAACCCTGCGCCAACATCCGTGCAGTGTATAACTGGTGTACCAGCTCCGGATCCGTTAGTCGTGACAACAGAAGCCGATAACTGCAGCACACCGACAGTAACATTATTGAGTAATACAAACAATGGAGGGGCAGGCTGTGCTGCAAACCCATTTATTGCGACAAGAATATATCGTGTCACCGATGCCTGTGGTAATACGGTCAATGTAACACATACTATTACAGCTATTGATAATACCCCGCCTACGGCAAGTAACCCAGCGCCAACATCAGTACAATGTATCGCTGATGTTCCCGCGGCTGATCCACTGGTCGTGACAACAGAAGCAGACAATTGCACCACACCAACGGTCACTTTGTTAAGTAATACTAATAATGGAGGAGCAGGCTGTTCAGCAAGCCCATACATAGCAACAAGAATATATCGCGTCACCGATGCATGTGGTAATACGGTCAATGTCACCCATACGATTACAGCAATAGATAATACTGCACCTGTCATTGTGACCTGTGCTGCCACACGAACAATTGAAGGTTGTAATACAACTGTTATCCTTACTCCTCCATTTTCGTCGACAACAGCAGTATCAAGCGAAAGCGTATTTGAAAGTTCACCAAACAATGGCAATACATCTGATAACTGTGGGATAAGTGCAGTTACTTATATCGATGTAGCCACAGGAAGTTGTCCCATTGTAGTCACACGTCGATGGACAGTAAGCGATGCATGTGGTAACACAGCAACATGTAATCAGACCATTAATATCACAGATACCACACCTCCTACAGCAAGCAACCCTGCGCCCACATCTGTACAATGTGTTGCAAGTGTTCCTGCACCCGATCCATTGGTGGTTATCAATGAAGCTGATAACTGTAGTACACCAACAGTTACACTATTGAGTAATACAAATAATGGTGGATCAGGCTGTCCCGCCAGTCCATTCATAGCCACAAGAATATATCGTGTGACGGATGCATGTGGAAATACAGTGAACGTAACTCATACAGTAACTGCCATTGACAATACACCTCCGACGGCAAGTAACCCGGCGCCTACATCAGTTCAGTGCATAGCAGATATTCCTGCACCAGATCCATTAGTTGTCACAACGGAAGCAGATAATTGTAGCACACCGACGGTTACATTATTGAGTAATACAAATAACGGTGGAGCCGGATGTGCCGCCAGCCCATTCATTGCCACAAGAATATATCGTGTCACAGATGCATGTGGCAACACCGCCAATGTGACCCACACCATAACAGCTATAGATAATACTTCACCTGTCATTGTTACATGTGCGGCCACACGAACAATTGAAGGTTGTAATACGGCCGTTGTCCTCACGCCTCCATTTTCAGCGACAACAGCAACATCAAGTGAAAGCGTGTTTGAAAGTGCACCAAATAATGGCAATACATCTGATAACTGTGGCATAAGCTCAGTAAGCTATATCGATGTAGCCACAGGAAGCTGTCCGATCGTAGTCACACGTCGATGGACAGTAAGCGATGCATGCGGCAATACTGCAACATGTAATCAGACGATTAATATCACGGATACAACACCTCCGACAGCAAGTAACCCGGCGCCTACATCTGTGCAGTGTATAGCAGATATCCCTGCACCGAATCCATTAGTTGTCACAACGGAAGCAGATAATTGCAGCACACCAACTGTTACATTACTGAGTAATACAAATAACGGAGGCGCAGGATGTGCCGCGAGTCCATACATAGCCACCAGAATATATAGCGTGACAGATGCTTGTGGTAACACTGTCAATGTTACACATACTCTGACAGCAATTGATAATACAGCACCCGTCGTGATCACATGTGCCGTTCCAAGAACTATTGATGGATGTAATACATCTGCTATCCTCAACCCTCCATTTTCTGCTACAACAGCGGCATCGACTGAGAGTGTGTTCGAAAGTTCTCCAAATAATGGAAATACCTCAGATAACTGTGGCATCAGTTCAGTGACTTACAGTGACATTGCAGTCGGAACATGTCCGATTGTTGTCACACGACGTTGGACAGTAAGTGACGCTTGTGGAAATACATCAACGTGTAATCAGACAATTACAGTGAGAGATATCACTCCTCCTGTTTGTCAGACACAAAATATCACCGTTACGGTTGATCCATTGACAGGTCAGGCAAGTATCACACCATCCCAGGTCAATAACGGTTCTTCTGATGCTTGCAGCAGCGTTACTTTAGCTGTGAGCCCAAGTAATTTCTCATGTAGTAATTCAGGACCCAATACTGTCGTCCTTACTGTAACTGATGCTTGTGGTAATACGTCAACTTGTACAGCTACTGTGACTATCACAGGGTGTGCTGACCTTTCTCTTACAAAAACAGTGAGCTACAATTCAATGACGAACGTAGCCACATTTACAATTACAGTCACTAATAATGGGCCTAGTCCTGCGACGGGTATAGAAGCGACAGATCAATTGCCTAACGGTTATACATATGTAAGCAACACCCCAAGTCAAGGCTCATACGCGAATGGTACCGGGTTATGGTTAGTAGGAAACCTGGCTGTAAATGCGAGTGCAACATTATTAATCAATGCGACAGTGAATTCAGGGTTGGGACTAAATTATTTAAACAAAGCCCAGATCACAAAGGATCAACAATATGATGTCGATAGCGATCCTTCAACAGACGACACCATAGATGACTTTAATGATGGTATTCCTGATGATGACGAAGCAAATGCAACATTGTCAACAGCGGACCTTAGCTTAACGAAGACAGCCGGAACATATAATCCGGCGACCAACCAAATTGTCTTTACCATAACCGTATTGAACAGCGGCCCTACAACTGCCACAAATGTAAAAGTGACAGATCAGTTACCTAATGGTTATACCTATGTGAGCAATACACCAAGTCAGGGCTCTTACAACAATGTCACCGGATTGTGGACAATAGGTACCATGGCGAATGGAGCCAGTGTGACACTCACGATCACTGCCACTGTCAAGACGGGCATAGGACTTAATTATACCAATGCAGCCCAGATCACAGATTCAGATCAAATAGATCCTGACAGTAATCCACATACAGGGCCTACCATTGATGAAGATGGAGATGGTAACGGAGATGATGATGATGAAGACAATGTCACCCCGATTATAGCTGATCTGAGTCTGACAAAGACAGCAGGTATCTTCAATCCTGTTAATAATCAATTAGTTTTTACACTGACGATATTGAATAGCGGTCCTAACACGGCTACAGGGGTAGAAGTAACAGACCAGTTACCTTCAGGATTTACCTATGTGAGCAGTGTTCCGAGCCAGGGTTCATATAATAATGTGACCGGCTTATGGACAGTAGGCGTTCTCGCAAATGGAGTCAGCAGGACATTGACGATCACTGCAACTGTGAAAACCGGAAACGGATTAGTTTTTACTAACACTGCACAGGTTACACATTCAGATCAGATCGATCCAGATAGTTCTCCGAATACAGGTCCTCTTGTGGATGAAGATGGTGATGGCAATGGAGATGACGATGATGAAGACAGTGCAATACCTATTATTGCTGATTTGAGTTTGACCAAGACTTCAGGGATTTTTAATCCGGTCACTAACCAATTGGTATTTACAATAACAGTACTCAATAGCGGACCTAACGGTGCTACAGGCGTTCAAGTCACAGATCAATTGCCTAATGCTTACACATATGTAAGCAGCACCCCAAGCCAGGGAGCATACAATAACATTACCGGACTCTGGACCGTAGGAAGTCTGTCGAATGGCGGTAGTGCTACATTGACAATAACCGTGACCGTAAATACAGGGACTGGTTTGATCTTTACTAATGCAGCCCAGATTACGAATTCTGATCAGATCGATCCGGATAGTTCACCTGATACCGGGCCAACTATTGATGAAGATGGAAATGGAAATGGAGATGATGACGATGAAGATAATGCTACACCAATCATTGCAGATTTAAGTTTGTCAAAGACCGCAGGAATTTTTAATCCTGTCAATAATCAATTAGTATTTACAATCACAATATTAAATAGTGGTCCCAATGGCGCGACCGGAGTTCAGGTGACAGATCAACTTCCAAATGGTTACACATATGTCAGCAGCAATCCAAGTCAGGGTTCATACAATAATATTTCCGGACTTTGGACTGTAGGTAATATTGTAAATGGTGGCAATGCTACATTAACAATTACAACGACAGTTCTTACCGGAAATGGATTAGTGTATACCAATGCCGCACAGATTACCAATTCAGACCAGATCGATCCAGATAGTTCACCAGACACCGGACCGACGATTGATGAAGATGGAAATGGCAACGGAGACGATGACGATGAAGATAACGCCACTCCAATTATAGCTGACCTGAGTCTGACCAAGACTGCAGGAACTTTCAATCCGATCACTAATCAGTTGGTCTTCACCATCACTGTAAACAATAACGGGCCAAATGGAGCGACAGGCGTACAAGTGACTGATCAGTTGCCAACTGGTTACACTTTTGTCAGTAGTTCTCCAAGCCAGGGATCTTATAATAACATTTCCGGACTCTGGACTGTAGGTAATATTGCAAATGGAGGCAGTGCGACGTTAACGATTACATCCACTGTACTTACAGGAACAGGATTAGTGTATACCAATGCGGCGCAGATCACAAATTCAGATCAGATCGATCCTGACAGCTCACCAGATACAGGCCCTGCAGTAGATGAAGATGGAAATGGCAATGGAGATGATGACGATGAAGACAATGCTACGCCATTGATTGCAGATTTAAGTCTTACCAAAACCGTTGGATTATTTAATCCTGTTACAAATCAGATCGTCTTCACCATCACGGTATTGAATAGCGGTCCTGATGGTGCAACAGGTGTCATGGTGACAGATCAACTACCAAGCGGTTATTTGTATGTAAGCAGCTCACCAAGCCAGGGCACATATAATAGTGGTACTGGTGTGTGGAACGTAGGTGTACTGGCAAATGGAGTAAGCCGTACATTAACGATCACGGCTACAGTTCTTACAGGAACAGGATTAGTATATACCAATCCCGCCCAGATCACAAACTCAGATCAGATTGATCCTGATAGCTCACCAGATACAGGACCAACTGTGGATGAGGACGGAAATGGAAATGGAGATGATGATGATGAAGATAATGCAACACCAATCATCGCGGATCTGAGTTTAACAAAAACAGCAGATCTATTTAATCCTGTGAATAACCAGTTAGTCTTTACGATTACCATTAACAATGCGGGACCTGACGGAGCAACGGGAGTGCAAGTAACTGATCAACTTCCAAATGGTTACACATATGTAAGCAGCTCTCCAAGTCAGGGTTCATATAATAACATTACAGGTCTTTGGACAGTAGGTAATATTGCGAATGGCGGAAGTGCGACACTGACGATTACAGCAACAGTTCTTACAGGAACAGGATTAGTGTATATCAATGCAGCCCAAATAACGAATTCAGATCAGATAGATCCTGACAGTTCACCGGATACAGGTCCGACTGTGGATGAAAATGGTGATGGTAACGGAGATGATGACGATGAAGACAGTGCAACACCATTGATCGCTGATCTGAGTTTGACAAAGACGGCTGGACTGTTTAATGCGGTTACTAACCAATTGACATTTACCATTACAGTACTCAATAACGGACCAAATGGTGCTACAGGGGTACAAGTAACAGATCAACTTCCAAATGGGTACACATATGTAAGCAGCTCGCCAAGTCAGGGTTCATATAATAACATTACAGGTCTTTGGACAGTAGGTAATATTGCGAATGGCGGAAGTGCTTCGCTAACGATTACATCAACAGTTCTTACCGGCACGGGATTAGTGTATCTCAATGCAGCACAGATTACGAATTCAGATCAGATAGATCCGGACAGTTCACCGGATACTGGACCGACTGTGGATGAGAATGGTGATGGCAATGGAGATGATGATGATGAAGACAATGCAACACCACTGATCGCAGACTTGAGTTTGACAAAGACTGCTGGTGTATTCAATCCAGTAAATAACCAATTGGTCTTTACGGTTACCGTATTCAATAGCGGACCTAACGGGGCGACAGGTGTACAGGTGACGGATCAATTGCCAAACGGTTACTCATTTGTAAGCAGTTCGCCAAGTCAGGGAACATATAATAATATTACAGGACTATGGACTGTAGGTAATATTGCTAATGGAGGAAGTGCGACATTAACCATTACATCTACGGTTCTGACTGGAACAGGCTTGGTGTATACAAATGCTGCTCAAATCACGAACTCAGATCAAATCGATCCTGATAGTTCACCGGATACAGGACCAACTGTGGATGAGGATGGAAATGGAAATGGAGATGATGATGATGAAGACAACGCCACTCCATCCATTGCAGACTTGAGTTTGGCAAAGACTGTTGGATTATTTAATCCTGTCAATAATCAATTGGTATTTACAATTACGGTTAGCAATGCAGGACCAAACGGAGCAACGGGTGTGCAAGTGACGGATCAACTGCCAAATGGCTATACGTATGTAAGTAGCACACCAAGCCAGGGATCCTACGCTAATGGAACCGGATTGTGGACAGTAGGCAGTATTGCCAACGGTGGTAGTGCTACACTAACGATTACTGTGACTGTGAATACAGGAACAGGATTGGTGTTTGCTAATGCAGCACAGATTACGAATTCTGATCAGATAGATCCTGACAGTTCACCGGATACAGGACCGACAGTAGATGAAGATGGCAATGGCAATGGAGATGATGATGATGAAGATACTGTGACACCATTGATCGCCGATCTGAGTTTAACAAAGACGGCAGGTCTATTTAATCCTGTGAATAACCAGTTAGTCTTTACCATTACAATTAATAATGCAGGACCAAACGGAGCAACTGGAGTACAAGTAACTGATCAACTTCCAAATGGTTACACATATGTAAGCAGTACGCCAAGTCAGGGTTCATATAATAACATTACAGGTCTTTGGACAGTAGGTAATATTGCGAATGGCGGAAGTGCTACTCTGACGATTACATCAACAGTTCTTACAGGAACAGGATTAGTGTATATCAATGCAGCACAAATAACGAATTCAGATCAAATAGATCCTGACAGTTCACCGGATACAGGACCGACTGTGGATGAGAATGGTGATGGTAATGGAGATGATGATGATGAAGACAATGCAACTCCACTGATCGCTGATCTGAGTTTAACAAAGACAGCTGGCCTATTCAATCCTGTCAACAATCAATTAGTCTTTACGATTACCATTAGCAATGCCGGACCTAACGGAGCAACAGGAGTCCAAGTGACGGATCAACTGCCAAATGGTTACTCATATGTGAGCAGCTCACCAAGCCAGGGATCCTATAATAACATTACCGGTCTCTGGACAGTAGGCAATATTGCTAATGGTGGTAGTGCAACATTAACGATTACATCCACTGTGTTGACGGGTACAGGATTAGTGTATACCAATGCAGCACAAATAACAAATTCAGATCAGGTAGATCCGGACAGTTCACCAGATACAGGACCGACTGTGGATGAAAATGGCGATGGCAACGGTGATGATGATGATGAAGACAATGCAACACCTTTGATCGCTGATCTGAGTTTAACAAAGACAGCTGGCCTATTCAATCCTGTGAATAATCAATTAGTGTTTACCATAACAGTGAGCAATGCCGGACCTAACGCAGCAACGGGAGTACAAGTGACGGATCAATTGCCAAACGGTTACTCATTTGTAAGCAGTTCACCAAGTCAGGGAACATATAATAACATTACAGGACTATGGACTGTTGGTAATATTGCTAATGGAGGAAGTGCGACATTAACTATTACATCTACGGTTCTGACTGGAACAGGCTTGGTTTATACAAATGCTGCTCAAATCACGAACTCAGATCAGATCGATCCTGATAGTTCTCCTGATACAGGACCAACCGTAGATGAGAATGGCGATGGCAACGGAGATGATGATGATGAGGATAATGCAAAACCATTGATAGCTGACCTCAGCCTGACAAAGACTGCAGGCCTGTTTAATCCGGTTAATAATCAGTTAGTATTTACGGTCACAGTATCAAATAGCGGACCTGATGGAGCAACCGGTGTGGAGGTGACTGATCAGTTACCTGGCGGTTACTCTTTTGTAAGTAGCATGCCAAGTCAGGGATCATATAATAACATCACTGGTCTGTGGACAGTAGGAAGTCTTGCAAATGGAGGTAGCGCAACATTAACTATAACAACTACTGTTCTTACCGGAACAGGATTGGTGTATACAAATGCAGCACAGATTACCAACTCAGATCAGATCGACCCTGATAGTTCACCTGATACAGGCCCAACTGTAGATGAGAATGGAGATGGCAACGGAGATGATGATGATGAGGATAGTGCTAAACCACTGATAGCAGATCTAAGTTTGACAAAGACTGTAGGCATATTCAATCCTGTAAATAACCAGTTGGTATTTACTGTCACTATATTTAATAGTGGACCTGACGGTGCAACAGGTGTACAAGTGACAGATCAACTGCCAAGTGGATACACTTTTGTAAGCAGCACACCAAGTCAGGGATCCTACGCTAGTGGAACAGGATTGTGGACAATAGGAAGCATTGCCAATGGAGGTAGTGCTACACTAACAATTACGGTAACTGTAAACACAGGAACAGGATTAGTATATACCAATGCTGCACAGATAACGAATTCAGATCAGATCGATCCTGACAGTTCACCTGATACAGGACCAACTGTTGATGAAGATGGCAATGGTAATGGAGATGATGACGATGAGGACAATGCAACACCATTAATTGCTGATCTGAGTTTAACAAAGACCATAGCGTCCTATAATTCAACAACTAATCAGGTTGTATTTACAATCACAGTATTGAATAGCGGACCAAATGGTGCTACTGGCGTAAAAGTAACAGATCAATTGCCAAATGGATTTACATACGTGAGCAATACTCCAAGCCAGGGATCTTATGTAAATGGTACGGGTATATGGACGATAGGAAGTTTGGCAAATGGAGCTAGCGCTACATTGATGATCACAGCTACTGTCAATTCGGGAGTAGGTCTGGTGTATACCAATGCTGCTCAGATCACAGATGCTGACCAGATAGATCCTGATAGTTCACCGGATACAGGACCACTGGTGGATGAAGATGGCAATGGTAATGGAGATGATGACGATGAAGACAATGTTACATTGCCTGTGTCAGATCTGTCACTTACAAAAATCGTCAATAATAATTCGCCGAATCAGAATAGTAACATCACCTATACAATCACTGTGATGAACAGTGGACCTAATAATGCAACAGGAGTTACTGTTAAGGACCTTCTACCTGCCGGACTCGCATATGTAAGTAATATAGCCAGTGTGGGCTCATACAACAATGTAAGCGGTATCTGGACAATAGGTTCTTTGGCAAATGGAGCGAGTCAAACACTTCAGATCGTTGCGACTGTAACTGGTTCAGGTACGATTGTGAATTTTGCTGAAATTAACAATGCGGATCAGGCAGACCCTGATAGTGATCCTCATACTTCTTTCAACCAGGATGATCATAGTGATACTTTCTCGGATGATGATGAAGCAAGTGTAGCAATTACCATCAACTGCGGAACATGTAATGTAATAAATGGACCTTCAAATCCGGTTTGTCCTGGTACCACGAGCACCTTTAATGCACAAGTTGCAGGTTTGTGCGACAATCCTGTCTACCATTGGACTGTAACGGGCAACGTATTAAACTTCGTTCCTAACGGATCTTCTGTAACTGTAACAGCAGGCAGTATCTGCGGCCAATCGTATACAGTAAGTGTATCGATTGATTGTCAGTCTTGCGGTACATCACCGATAGTCTGTATGACGAATGTATTAGTACAGGATGTGACACCTCCTGTGATTGTATCCTGTGCAGCTCCGAGATCTATCCAGGGTTGTGGTACAGGAGCGATTACAGATCCGCCATTTTCGGCTACAATTGTTACCTCAGATGAGTCCGTATTTGAAAACCTGACAAATAATGGCAATGCATCGGATGGTTGTGGAATAGCCTCTGTAACATATGTGGATGTCTCCTCAGGGGTTTGTCCTACTGTAGTAACACGTCGATGGACAGTCAGTGATGCTTGCGGAAATTCGGCGACATGTAATCAAACGATATCTATCAATGACACTACAAGTCCGCTGATATCTGCATGTGCAGTTACAAGAACTATTGAAGGATGTAATACAAGTGTGATTACAAGTCCACCATTTTCAAGTGTGACAGTCTTTAGTAGCGAATCGGTCTTCGAAAATGCACCAAATAATGGAAACACGTCCGATAACTGCGGAGTGGTAGCTGTGACATATCAAGACATGGCTGCAGGAACTTGTCCGATAGTCGTCACACGACGATGGACAGTGACAGATGCATGTGGAAATACATCAACATGCAATCAGACGATCAATATTACAGACACCACTGCACCATTTTTCACATCTTGCCCCGGCAACTCAACTATCAATTGTCCGGCAACACCGGTATTTGGTACGCCTACTGCAGGAGATTTATGTGATGCATCTGTGGCCATTACATCATCAGATCTGACCACACAAGGCAATTGTCCAGGAAGGTATAATGTGACAAGAACTTGGACAGCCACGGATGATTGTGGAAATACGGCGACCTGTAGTGCAACGATCACAGTGAAAGATGATACATCGCCAGTGATCCATTGCCCATCAGATCTTGTGCTGACATGTGATGCAGGGCAGAACTACGTGGCATTGATCAATGCATGGATCGCCACGGCTACAGCAACGGATGCATGTGATGCAAATGTTTCAATTACCAACAATTACGATGGCATGAGTATTCCTGCTTTCACCTGCCAGGGAGGATTGGTCATAACCTTTACAGCTACGGATGATTGTGGAAATACCTCTACCTGCAGTGCTACGGTCACCAAACCATGTTTCAATATGGAATCATGGGTATACCTTGAAGGATCTGCTGTTAATCCAAATGGTGGAAACACGTACACGTTGCCCATGAGAACCTCTCTCAATGACCTCCATGTACTACCAGGACAATTACTTGTTGATCCATTCTTTGGTAACAAATATTCACCTCCCGGACAGCCCTACAGTACTGCTCCCTGGAATTATATGGGTACCGAAGGAAGTTTATTTGATTCCGGCGGTAATCCAAATAATGCTACTGCGGGATATCCTGCAACAGTTGTGGATTGGGTTCTGGTTAGTTTGCGATTGGATTCAGCGGGTACAGGCGGCCCCGTTTGTCAGTCAGCAGCTTTAGTGCATAAAGACGGGACGATTCAATTTGTCAAACCTTTGAATTGTTGTGGCGTGACCGAGAATACAAGTTATTATGTGGTGATCGAACATCGAAATCATATGATTGTGATGTCCCCTGTCAAAGCTTCATTCGTAAATCATATTATTTCTTATGATTTCCGTTTCACACAGAGTTATGAGGATCCTTTGTTCGCCGGACTCAATCTGTTTGCACGTCAAAAGGAAATTCTTCCCGGAAAATTTGCCATGTATACTGGAAATGGACAACAAACAGGATCATTGAATGCAGATACAGATATCAATTTTGACGACCGGTCTTTCTGGGAATCTCAGAATGGTGCTGTTGGCTTCTATAGGATTGGTGACTACAATCTCAATGGGGATACGAACTTCAATGATCGGATCGCCTGGGAAAGGAACAATGGTAAGTTTACAAGTGTACCAAGGAATTGATGTAAACTGTTTTTCAGGTTTAAAAAATTTCAGATTGAAAGGGGTATTTGTTTCAGACAAATACCCCTTTTTTAATTAAGTTTTTCATTCAATGCCATTAAGGCATCGTTTGCCATCGGGTTATTTCAATATGTATTTGTGTGGCAGACTCAGTAATAAATCTATTGATAAAGATGTTGACCCAAAAGAGGTTCATTAAAACATATTATTATCCAATTTAAATAAAAATATAAATTAATCCATTGTTTTTATATGATTTGAAACAATGTAAGCATTGATTCATATCATGGTTCCTGAGCAGGTTTGGCACGACTTTTACACGATAGACGAATTTTCACAAAGGTGTATTTGCGCTAATTAAGATAAGCTGCTAACCCCAATATTTTGAAAACAACTTCGACCTTCAACAATTTCCTTGGGAAATTCATGTCGTTTTCAGCTCAATTTTTTTTCTACGACATTCTGGTTCTACTAACTATAGTTATCCTGAATCCATTAAAAAGTTCCCCTGAAGCTGTCGGAACTTTATTTCTAACCGGTATACCCACAAACGTCAACGCAGGAGAAATATTTGTAGCGCCGGCAGTCAAGGATATGACTGCCATTGACAAGACAACAGAAACGATCCATCCCATGCTGATGCTAAATGCCGGGAATATCCAGTTTACTCATGTGAACAGTGATGATCCGGAGGGATGGTCTTTTGTCACCACAACATCTATTGTTTCAGGAATAGTAGTATTTGTTACAGACAATGAGTGGAGTGGTTCGGCTTTTGATGCGGACGGTTCGGATGAGGTCTACACGATCACTTTCACAAGTGCTGCGCCTTGTGGTACAGAATTTACATTTGTGGATGGATTGGCACCTACAAGTAATAATGGAAGTACTGCTACCATTAATGACAATACTTTTCTTGATCTTGAAGCAGCAGGTGATGCTTTATATCTTTTTGACGGAACGATCGGTGCACCCAATTTTATATCCGCTATCAAGTTTGGTGCCGGTACGTGGGGCAATGGAGGACACAATCTTCCAGCCACACTGACGAATGATGTTACAGCCATTGACTTTGTTTCGGACAATGGGGAGTATAATTGTGGAGCAGGATCACTTTCCCTGACAGTTATGAATGAAACTAACTGGACAACAAGCGACGTCGTCATTACACATTCACCTTGTTTCTGGAGCTGCAATGCGACGAACTTTCTTGCCGGAGACATTCTCTTTACACATGTCAATAGTGACGCTCCTGATGGTTGGTCATTCGTGCTTACGAAACCAGTGGCTGCAGGTAAGATACTGTACGTCTCAGAAAACGAATGGAATGGGACATCATTTAATACTGGCGAAAAAACATTCATAATCACCTTTACAACTGCCGCCCCTTGTGGAACTGAATTTGCGTTTCAAACCGGAAACGCACCTGTGAGTAATAACGGAAGTACGGCCACAATCAATGATAACGCCTTTAGTTTTGAATCCGGGGGGGAAGCATTATACCTCATTGAACCTTCTTTATCCGGTATCAATTTCATTTCTGCTATCAGCTTTGGTAATGCTGAATGGGGAAGTAATGGCAACTTACCAGCTACACTTATAAATGGAGCTTCAGCTATTGACTTTTCTCAAGATAACGGGATGTATAATTGTGCTAATGGTTCAGCATGTGGTGGTGGGATTAATATATCCACCTCAGGTATTATGAACAAAGTCAATTGGGCTACCAGTGATGCCAACCCGGTTGCGTTGAATTCATTTTGTACCTGGTCCGGATGTATCGCACCATTATGTACTGTCCCGTTATCTCCCGCTCATGGCGCCACAGGTGTTTCAATCGGCTCCGTCCTCAATTGGGTAACTGCAGATTGTTCTTCAGGATATAAAATATATTTTGGAACAAATAATCCTCCAACGAATATTGTAAATGGTACTAATCTTGGTAATGTACTAAGTTACGATCCGGTAGCTCTGCTTGCTCCTAATACAAGATATTATTGGAAAATTGTTCCTGCCAACAATGCCGGTGATGCTGTAGGATGTTCGGTTTGGTCCTTTGTGACAAATAACGGAATACCCGGATGCACTACTCCGGTTTTTCCACCACACGAATCTACCGGCTTGCCTATTACAAGCTTCAATCTGTCATGGAATGCTGTGCCGGAAGCATCGAGTTATGTACTTTATTTTGGCACCAACTTTCCTCCAACAAATATTGTCAATGGTGTCAACCAGGGAAATGTAACGACACACGCCACGGGTGCCTTGGTGAACAATACGACTTACTATTGGAGAATTCAGTCCGTCAATTCCTATGGAACAGCGAGCGGATGTACAAATTGGTCATTTAAAACCACCACAGCTCCTATATCATTTTGCCTGAATTGTGATGGTAGTGGCGCAGCTTGTGTGAATCCAGGCGCAATTAACAACCCGGATTTTTCGGCTTTGTGCACAGGATTTACGATCGCATTGGTTCTGGATGAATCAGGTTCACTTCAGGGTTATCAAAACGAAATGGAAAATGCAACAATGAATTTTCTGAATTCGCTCAATTGTACCGGAGCATCAGTTGCGATAATCGAGTTTAATGCCCAGGCGAGATTTCTTGTAGATGATTACACGCCTGTAGATGATAATTATGTGACCGCTGCTCAAAGCTACTTTGACGATATTCCGAATCCATTTATGGACAACGAGATTTATCAACCTAACGCCTATATCACTGATTTGCAAGGGACGAATTGGGAGGCCGGAATGTTAGCAGTAGATGCAATACCTTTTACACCCGACCTCATTATTTTTCTTACAGATGGCGTTCCAACAGGATATTCTACAGATGCAAATCCAACCTACAATGGTCCTTATGATTATTGTGGAGATGGCACAACAACTCAGACACCGGAGATTGTAAATCCTGTGAAGATTGCCAATAAACTGAAGGTTGAAGGCGCTCATATGTTTATGGTAGGTGTAGGAAATGCTACATTGTCTACATTGCAACAAATGGCAGGTACAACTGAATTTGTTGTGGGTACAAACGGCATTGGAAATTCTGATTATTCAACGAGTAATTTTAGTGACCTGGCCCAGGGACTTGCAGAAGTGGTAGAGAACTTGTGCCCGTTTGCCGCTGAGGTTGTATCACAAAGTATCTGCGTAGGAGGCACCAATGGTAGTATTTCAATCACGGTGCCAACTCAATTATTCCCATTCAACTATCAATATTTCAATAATATTACCAATGAATTATTAGGTGAAGCCGTAAATGTGAGTACATCTCCACTTATGATTTCAGGTTTAGCCGTCGGTTCATATCGTATTGAAGTGGATGTGGAGGTTCCCGGATCAAATTGTACAAGGACTGAAATATTTTATGAAACCATTGTAGCCAATGCACCTAATGTAGTCGCTGCAGTTACTAGTGTAATACAACCAACATGTATTAATCCAAATAGTGGTTCAGCTACACTATCTATAAGTACAGGTACTCCATCTTTTGTGATAAGACTTACAAAAGAAGGTGTCACGCAGTCCGGATACCCTGTTGAAACCAGTGCAAATTCCTATACAGCAACAGGACTGAATTTTGGTTCATATACATTTGAAACTACCGATGCTAATAGCTGCAATACGGATATAGATGCCTTTACTGTAAATGAACCAGCGAATTGTTGTGTTCCAACTTGTCCTGCGAATGTCACTATACAATGTGGATCATCTACAGCTCCTGCACAAACCGGTGCACCTACAACAATAGCAAATTGTGGAACAATTACATATTCCGACAACATTACAGGTGGAACATGTCCTTTAATTCAGATCATCACCCGAACATGGGTTAGTTCTGTTAACGGAGTGATTTGTACGCAGACGATTACAGTTATGGACAATACACCACCATCGATCATTTGTCCGGCAAATGTGACAGTATCATGTGCAGGTCAGGTCCCTGTAGTAAACACAGCATCGGTAATAAGAAGTGATAATTGCGCAGGTAATGTAACTGTAATTCATGTTGGAGATGTGAAGACGAATCAAACTTGTGCGAACAAGTTCAAAATAACACGAACCTATCGTGCTACGGATGTATGTGGTAATTCCGCAACATGTAGTTCGACGATCACTGTGCAGGATAATACCGCTCCTCAAATTCATTGCCCATCAAATCTTGTCTTAACATGTGATGCAGGTCAAAATTATGTGGCACTCATCTATGCCTGGATCGCAACTGCAACCGCAACGGATGCTTGTGGTGTGAATGTCACTATCACAACGAACTACGATGGGATAAGCATTCCGAACTTCGCCTGCCAGGGAGGTCTGGTCATCACATTTACAGCGACGGATCTTTGTGGAAATTCTTCTTCTTGTACAGCTTCAATTGTCAAACCATGTTTTTCAGTTGAAACCTGGGTATATCTTGAAGGCTCTGCTATTGATTCCGGTGGACAAAGTATCTATACATTGCCTATGAGAACAGCTCTCAATGATATAAGACTGCTACCCGGACAGGCATTATTGGATCCATTTTTTGGTGTGAAATATTCTCCCCCCGGACAGCCATATAGTGTAGCTCCCTGGAATTATCCGGGTTCAGAAGGTAGTTTATTTGATTCCGGTGGCAATCCATTTAATGGCTCCGCAGGATATCCACCTACAGTTGTGGATTGGGTTCTTGTGAGCTTGAGATTGGATTCAGCAGGTACCGCAGGCGCCATCTGTCAGTCTGCAGCTTTATTGCACAATGACGGGACCATTCAATTTGTGAAACCATTAAATTGTTGTGGTGTCCTTGAGAGTGTCAATTATTACATTGTGATTGAGCATCGGAATCACCTGATTGTCATGTCACGTGGTAAAGTTCACTTCATCAATCATAAGCTTTCATATGATTTCCGTTTTCAGCAGAGTTGGGAGGATCCTTTTTTTGCCGGACTTAATCTGTTTGCTCGTGAAAAAGAAATACTTCCAGGTAAATTTGCGATGTTTTCAGGCAATGGACATCAAACTCCTTCATTAAATGCGGATACAGATATTAACTTTGACGACCGTACTTACTGGGAATCACAGAATGGAACTATTGGTTCATACAGAAGGGGTGATTATAATCTGAACGGAGATACTAATTTTAATGACCGAATCGTCTGGGAACGGAACAATGGAAAGTTTACCAGTGTACCAAGAGATTAAAAAAAATGAGCTAAATTGTAACGAAATATGAACATGTCCCCATGGTTCATATATGAAAAAACATCATAACCCACAAAAACGCTAAAATGAAATCAATGTTAAAAAGTATTAATATGAGCGTAAAAATGCTCTTTATGATCTGTGCCCTTATCAGCACATCCTCTTGGTTGTCTGGTCAAACTATAGCCCAGATCAATGCAAGGTTTTCGAACCCCCATTTTGATGACAATACGAGAATGTATTTCCTGGATGTTGAATTGAATTCCCTGACCTCCAAAGAATTCTTATTTGGTATGAATGTTCGTTTTTTCTACGATGCCAATATGCTTGAATTCCAGAATTTTGACCAGTTCACTGTCGGATATGGTACTTTGGGAGCAACCCCAAGATCAACTGTGTCTAATGGTCAGGCCGGAGTGCAAATGTTCAATTTGAAAGAATCTACTGCATTTATAAACGGAGCCATTCAATTGACTGATGAGAATAACCCTCTTCAAATTGTACCTGAAAAATGGGTAAAAGTATTTCGTGTATGCTTCAAAGTACCATTGATTTATCCAGATAAAAGAGAATTTTGCCCTAGTGTCATCTGGGATACGAAAGGTGATATGGGTAGAGGTGGTTTTCTTATGGGCGATGACGGCCTTGTCATCACTGTACTTGAAAATGATCCCAATACACCTGAAGTTTCTGCACCTTCACATGTAACTGGTACGTTCTTTAACTGGGAACAAAATTCCTTCAATGTCATGCCATATGGCAAACCAATTCCGCAAAGTTGCGTAACCATTAGCCAGACTACATCTACCCAGGATAATGATGTAAATGAAAAAGGATTTGCTCTTTTTCAAAATGAACCAAATCCATTTAATCGAGGGACATCCATTCAATTCATTCTTCCATCAGCGCAGCATGCGACATTCAAATTCTATGATGTTACGGGTAAGGAAGTAGATGAGATTAATGGTGAGTATAAAGAAGGCAAAAACACAATTAACCTTGACCGTCAGCCCTGGATGGGGGAATCAAAGGTTATTTTTTACCAGATGGAAACAGAAGGATTCAGGTCAAATACACTGAAAATGGTACTGATAAATGAATGACAGGTAATGAAATATTTAATTTCCTTAAAACCAGCTAAATACTAGCTGGTTTTTTTTATATGTGTTAAGAAAATCCCCACCTGCACCAGGCTAAAATCAAATCTGGTATGATTTTAGCCAACTCCAATTGGAATTGGAGAGGAATTGGCCTCCGCCTTTGCTTGATATAAAGCAATCAAAAGGATCGTACAGGCCTTCAACCCCAAAGCCGCAATTACTAAATCACACAATACCAAGCTTAGGCAGTTTAGGTGCAAACTTAAATATGCATATAGTTCAATGTTGTATTGTCCAGGTGATAATGATCATCAGGGGTGATATGGCATGAAGTAAAACTTGAATAGAAAAGTGAAGACATGATAATCGACTTCATTTCATGATTTGACAGGAAACATAATGAAAGGACACAATTCAAATCAAAAAATTTTTGGACAATTAGAAATTCAGGAGCAGCTTGGAAAGGTTTCTCCTTTTTGTATTTACCCCACCCATATGCACAACATCATGAACATTATTAACATTAGCCGCTGGATACACGGATCTAAAATAGCGCTTGTTGGTGCTTTTTATTTCCTAACTCTTGTGTACAGTGATCAAGCTATTTCACAAACAACACCGGTAGTAACCGTTCGATTTGCTAATCCTATTTATAATTGTGCTGATTCGACCTATTGTCTTGATGTTGAATTTCGCGCAGACACATCGGGTATACAGGTGTTTGGTATGAATATCCGTTTTTTTTATGAGGATAGTTACCTTGAACTTGATACAATCGCTGATTATCAGGGTGGATATGAGCCAGTTGCGCCTATTCCACCTATGGTCGTAACCGGTATGGGGGGCTTTTTAAATTTTAGTGGTAATGCAGATTGGGTGAATGCAGCTATGCAACTTAAAAACACAATGCTTCCGGCTATTATTCTCGATACGGTCAATTGGACTAAACTCTTTCAGGTCTGTTTTAAGTTTGATGGTCCAATTCCAAATGCTCAAAACTTTTGCCCACCGATTGTTTGGGATCTGCAAGTGAATCCGGCCAATGGGGGATATCTTGGTGGAGATGATGGCGTGGTCATTACAGTTGTTGACCCTACCATGATGATGGAGTCAATACCTTCTGATGAAAATGTTGTCCAGTTCAACTGGATTTATACTGTTGCAACCCCTTACTTTGGAACGCCTCAACCAACGAGTTGTATTTCCCTCGATTGTTCTCCGATGCTTATGTGTGCAGTAGATACCACTGTAGAATGTAATCAGACGGATCCGACTATTACCGGTTTTGCTACAGCTACCGATATTTGTGCAGGAGACCCTGTTATTACTTTTAGTGATTCGATTGTTCCAGGAAACTGTCCCAATGATTTTATACTGATACGAACATGGTATGCTGCCAATGGATGTAATTTATTTGATACGTGTGTACAAATTATAACGGTCATCGATACTACCGCTCCGACTATTGTTTGTCCAAATGATATTACACTAGAGTGTGCTTCTGATGTACCATCTCCTAACCCAGGATCAGTAACAGCTTCCGATAATTGCAATGGACCGACAATAGTTACCTTTTTAGGGGATTTGATCACCAACCAAACTTGTGTCAATCGTTTTATACTCACACGCACATACAGAGCAACAGATGGATGTGGCAATTCCACTTCATGCAATCAGACAATCGATGTATTTGATGATATCCCGCCTTCCATAACTTGCCCAACCGATATTACAGTGCAATGCGCCAGTCAGGTTCCACCTGTTAATACTACCGGTGTTACGACTTCGGATAATTGCGGAGGACAAGCAAGCGTAACCTTTATACAGGATGTAATAAGCAATCAGACCTGCATCAATCATTTTACGGTGTCCCGGACATACCAGTCAACGGATCTATGCGGAAATTCAGCTACATGCGTCCAAACTATAATAGTATCCGACGATACTCCTCCATTCATTCAGTGTCCTGCCAATGTCACAGTACAATGCGCCAGCCTTATACCTCAGCCAAATACAGCCAGTGTCACAGCATCAGATAATTGCAACGGCCTGGCTACAGTGTCATTTGTTGATGATGTGATTTCAAATCAAACATGTACAAATAGATATAATGTAACACGGACGTATAGAGCAATAGATGAATGTGGTAATTCAGCCTCATGCTCTCAGACAATAACTGTGTTTGATAATACAGCACCTTCTATTACATGCCCCGGTAATGTCACAGTACAATGTGCCAGCCAGGTACCTGCTCCAAATACAGCCCTTGTCATTGCATCCGATAATTGCAATGGACTGGCCACCGTCACATTTGTAAATGATGTGATTTCCAATCAGACATGTACAAACAGGTTTAATGTAACCCGTACATATCAAGCAATAGATGAGTGTGGTAACTCAGCTTCATGTTCACAGACGATTACAGTATTTGATAATACAGCACCATCTATTCAGTGTCCAGGTAATGTCACTGTACAATGCACCAGCCAGGTACCTGCTCCAAATACAGCCCTTGTTGTTGCATCAGATAATTGCAATGGACTTGCGACAGTCACATTTGTGAATGATGTGATTTCAAATCAAACATGTACAAACAGGTTTAATGTAACACGTACCTATCGAGCCACGGATGAATGTGGTAATTCAGCCACATGTTCGCAGACGATTACTGTATTTGATAATATAGTGCCATCCATCCAGTGTCCAGGTAATGTCACAGTACAATGCGCCAGCCAGGTGCCAGCTCCAAATACAACTCTTGTTATTGCATCAGATAATTGCAATGGCCTGGCCACCGTCACATTTGTCAATGATGTGATATCCAATCAGACATGCACAAACAGATTTAATGTAACTCGAACTTATAGAGCTACAGATGAGTGTGGTAATTCTGCTTCATGCTCACAGACGATTACTGTGTTTGATAATACGGTGCCATCCATTCAGTGTCCTGGCAATGTCACCGTACAATGCGCCAGTCTGGTACCACAACCAAATACAACTCTTGTTATTGCATCAGATAATTGTAATGGCCTGGCCACTGTCACATTTGTCAATGATGTGATATCCAATCAGACATGTACCAACAGATTTAATGTAACCCGAACTTATAGGGCTACAGATGAGTGTGGTAATTCAGCGACGTGCTCACAGACGATTACGGTATTTGACAATACAGTGCCATCCATTCAGTGTCCTGGAAATGTCACGGTACAATGCGCCAGTTTGGTACCTCAACCAAATACATCCCTTGTTATTGCATCCGATAATTGCAATGGACTAGCCACAGTCACATTTGTGAATGATGTGATTTCGAATCAAACATGCACAAACAGGTTTAATGTCACCCGTACCTACCGAGCAACAGATGAGTGCGGTAATTCAGCCACATGCTCACAGACGATTACAGTATTTGACAATACAGCGCCATCCATTCAGTGTCCTGGTAATGTCACCGTACAATGTGCCAGCCAGGTACCTGCTCCAAATACAGCCCTTGTCACAGCATCAGATAATTGCAATGGGCTTGCGACAGTCACATTTGTGAACGATGTGATTTCAAATCAAACATGTACCAATAGATTTGACGTCACCCGAACCTATAGAGCAACCGACGAGTGTGGAAATTCAGCGACATGTTCGCAGACGATTACTGTATTTGATAATACTGTACCATCTATTCAGTGTCCAGGCAATGTCACGGTACAATGCGCCAGTCTGGTACCGCAACCAAATACATCCCTTGTTATTGCATCAGATAATTGCAATGGACTAGCCACAGTCACATTTGTGAATGATGTGATTTCGAATCAAACATGCACAAACAGGTTTAATGTCACCCGTACCTACCGAGCAACAGATGAATGTGGTAATTCAGCCACATGCTCACAAACGATTACAGTATTTGATAATACAATACCATCCATCCAGTGTCCGGGTAATGTCACTGTCCAATGTGCAAGCCAGATACCTGCTCCAAATACAACCCTTGTCATTGCGTCTGATAATTGCAATGGATTGGCCACCGTCACATTTGTCAATGATGTGATATCCAATCAGACATGCACAAACAGATTTAATGTCACCCGTACTTACAGAGCCACGGATGAGTGTGGTAATTCAGCTACATGTTCACAGACGATCACTGTATTTGATAGCACAGTACCATCGATTCAATGCCCAGGTAATATCACAGTTCAGTGCGCCAGTCAGGTGCCTCAACCGAATACAGCAACCGTCACAGCTTCTGACAATTGCAATGGTCTGGCGACAATCACATTTGTCAATGATGTGATTTCAAATCAAACATGTACCAATAGATTTGACGTCACCCGAACCTATAGAGCAACCGACGAGTGTGGTAATTCAGCCACATGTTCGCAGACGATCACTGTATTTGATAACACAGTGCCATCAATTCAATGCCCAGGTAATATCACAGTACAATGTGCAAGTCAGGTGCCTCAACCGAATACAGCTAGCGTCATTGCCTCAGATAATTGCAATGGCCTGGCTACTGTAACATTTGTCAATGATGTGATTTCAAATCAAACATGTACAAATAGATTTAATGTCACCCGAACCTATAGAGCAACGGATGAATGTGGGAATTCAGCCTCATGCTCACAGACGATAACGGTGTTTGACAATACAGTGCCAACTATTACATGTCCTGGAAATGTCACCGTACAATGTGCCAGCCAGATACCTGCTCCAAATACTGCCCTTGTCACAGCATCAGATAATTGCAATGGACTAGCGACGATCACTTTTGTCAATGATGTGATTTCAAATCAATCATGTACAAATAGATTTAATGTCACCAGGACATATAGAGCAACGGATGAATGTGGAAATTCAGCCACATGCTCACAGACGATAACGGTGTTTGACAATACAGTGCCAACTATTACATGCCCTGGAAATGTCACCGTACAATGTGCCAGCCAGGTACCTGCTCCGAATACAGCCCTTGTCATAGCATCAGATAATTGCAATGGACTAGCGACGATCACTTTTGTCAATGATGTGATTTCAAATCAAACATGTACAAATAGATTTAATGTCACCAGGACATATAGAGCAACGGATGAATGTGGAAATTCAGCCACATGCTCACAGACGATAACGGTATTTGACAATACAGTGCCAACTATTACATGCCCTGGAAATGTCACCGTACAATGTGCCAGCCAGGTACCTGCTCCAAATACAGCGCTTGTCATAGCATCAGATAATTGCAATGGACTAGCGACGATCACTTTTGTCAATGATGTGATTTCAAACCAAAGCTGTACAAATAGATTTAATGTCACCAGGACATATAGAGCAACCGATGAATGTGGAAATTCAGCCACATGCTCACAGACGATAACGGTATTTGACAATACAGTGCCAACTATTACATGCCCTGGAAATGTCACCGTACAATGCGCCAGCCAGGTTCCTGCAGCAAATACTGCAAGTGTTACAACAGCGGATAATTGCGGAGGAATCGCAACCGTCACGTTAGTAGGCCAGGATGTGATCAGTAATCAGACCTGTGCAAACCGCTTTACAGTAACACGAACATATCGTTCAACAGACGAATGCGGAAACTCTGCTACTTGCGCGCAAATCATTACCGTCAATGATATAACTCCGCCAACAATCACCTGTCCGGCTAACATGACAGTTGCATTTGGTGCAAATACACTTCCTGTAAATACAGGCAATCCGACAGGATCAGATAATTGCACTGGAACACCTGTTTTCACTTTTAATGATGTCATTATTCTTGGAAACTGTCCTGAGGACTTTATCATCAACAGAACATGGACCGCAACAGACGCATGTTCAATAACGGCAACCTGCGTTCAAAGCATCACCGTGGATGGAAATTGTAGTGTCGACTTGTCACTTGTAAAAGTCTTGGATCCAAATCAGGGACCTGTATCAGGAGGGGATAATATCAATTTTACGATTACAGTTACTAACCAAGGACAAGGTGATGTCAGTTCAGTGACCATTACTGATTATATTCCACTTGGCTTCTCGCTCAATGATCCTGATTGGACTCCTGGAAATGCAGGTAGTACCGGCCAAAGTGCATCAATCGTATTATCCATTGCTAATGGCGGATTAGATCCAAGTGGATTAAATCCCGGTGAAAGTGTTTCAGTTCAAATCACACTTCAGGCAAATCTAAATATTCAACCAGGTCAATATTTCAACACCGCTGAAATAAGTGTAGTCCTCAATCTTCAGGGAGTAGATGTCAGTGATCAGGATCAGGATAGTAATGCGGACAACGATAACACTAATGACCCACCGGGTGAAGATGATATCAGTCAGGCTGCTATTTGTGTATTGCCTCAAGGTGTTATCGTGGGTGATCCATTTGTATGCCCTGGACAATTAGCGACATATACTGTGCAGAACTACAATCCGGCTTTCACGTATAACTGGACTTTAAATGGTGGTGGTACAATTATCACCAATACAGGTGAAACAATAACAATACAATGGTTGAGCACACCGGGTTCTTACCAAATTCAATTGGATGTGATAATCGCACAGGGTTGTCAGACAACTACATTCTTAAATGTTGTCGTTGAGGCCTTTGAGGTCCTCGCATGTGACGATCATATACAGATATCACTAGATGGGGATTGCCAGGTGGTCATCGTTCCATCCATGATCCTTGAAGGCCAATTGTATGGAGAAAATTATATTGTAATTCTTCTTGATGAAAATGGCGATACTATTCCAAATGCAACACTCACTTATGAAAGCGTAGGTCATACGTACACTGTAAAAATAATAAGTGAATGTAATATCAATAGTTGCTGGGGTACAATCTCCGTGGAAGATAAAATTCCACCACACATAACATGCGCATGTCCTCAGGAAGGCAGTGATGATCCTGCATGTAAAATCACGTGTCTTGAAATAGATCAATTGGTCAATGGAATTATTCCAAATGGCCTTCAACCTGATGTGTCAGACAATTGCGGCCAGGTAAATGTTGAGATACTGGACATTGATGTCAATTATGATAATTGCGCAGGAGGATTTGTTCATGTCACATGGCTGGCATCAGATCTTAGTGGCAATACAGCCACATGTGTCGAATCATTTACAGTCGTTCCACTCACACTTGAGACTCTAGTATTTCCTCCAAATTATTTAGGAGAGTGTGGTACAAGTCCGAACCCTGCCATCACTGGTTGGCCACAAATCAATGGTGTTAATCTTACTGACGCGGGTGGTGTGTGCAATATTTTTGCAGGATACTGGGATGAAGAATTGAATCAATGTGGAGGTGGACGTAAAATCATCCGGACCTGGACAGTGCTCGATTGGTGTACTGTTGAAATTGTAGAATACACGCAGATCATAAAATTGACTGATGATCAGGGTCCAATCCTGACATGTCCATCCAACATAACTGTAGGAACTGAATTCTGGTATTGTTATGCTAATGTGAGCGTGCCAAAACCACAGGCTCATGATGTATGTAGTGATGTGGTCGACTTCAGTCTGTCCGTCAATGGTGGTACCATAACCCAATTTGGAAATAATTTTGTGATCAATGGTCTTCTCATTGGAACATATATTGCAGTTTGGACAGTTAGTGATGAATGTGGCAATAGCAGCACATGTAGTTTCTACATTACTGTAGTAGATGATGTAGCACCTGTTGCAAATTGTGATGCACATACTATTGTGTCTTTGACTAATGATGGACCTGCGGGACTTACACTTGTACCTGCTACTGTATTCAATGATGGTAGCTACGACAATTGCGGTCCGGTGACGTTCAGAGTCAGACGAATGGATAGTTGTATTGATATCGACTGGACTACAAATGGCGCATGTGTCGATGATGTCCCTAATGGATTTGTCAACGGAGCAGATCAGGGCACGATACGCAGGACCTGCGTTCCGTTCTCTTGTTGTGATGTAGGTGCAGGTCCGGTGATGGTTGAATTGGAGGTGACGGATGCCGCTGGCAATGTCAACTATTGTATGATAGAAGCCACAGTACAGGATAAAATATCCCCATTCGTAGAGTGTCCTCCTGATATCACGGTCAGCTGTGATTTCTGGTTCAATGTACAGGAAGGAACATTTGTGGATGGTGATGGAAATAATAATGGCAATCTTGATGAAGATCCATTGACACCTGTCTTTGGAAATATGTATGATGCATTCCGCTATCAGGAGAATATAAGAGATCAGATTGTCATCAATGATCCGGGCAATAATGATTACCATCAACCACATACGTGGGGTATCGATGGATGGGCGGATGATAACTGTGAAGTAAATCTACAAGTGAGAGTCCGCGTATTCAATGATTGTACAGGAGATGATCTTCCACCGGGAGCACCGGCAGGCGCTGTCAAACTGATCGAGCGACGATTCAGCGCCAGCGATGGCAACCAGGGAATCGCACCTGGCGTATGCACACAACGGATCTGGGTTGTTAATTTCCATCCATTCTATATCACGGATTCAAACTGTAACAATTCGAATCCAAATGATGGGGTAATCTGGCCATGTGATGTATTACTCACCACATGCCCTGATAGTATCACCGGAACAGGTGAGCCAACGATTTATGATAATGCATGCAGCCTGATAGGTGTAGCATATGAGGACACAAGATTTGAATTTGTGGAAGAAGGTGCATGTTTCAAGATCTTACGTGAATGGTCAGTGATTGACTGGTGCCAGTACAATTCACAGACAGGAGAAGGATTGTGGAGTTATACACAGGTGATCAAAGTACATGACAATGTGGGACCTGCATTTGTCAATTGTCCTGCAGGCCCGGTGACACTATGCGTAGCCGATGATGGAGTGACACTTCCTGACAACAACCAGGCATTCCTTGGCGAAGAAAATCCGCAGTCATCAAGCTGTAGTGTACATCTGAATCTATGTCAACAAGTAAGAGAGACATGCAGCGATGTAGTGCATTATGATGTGAAGATGTACCTGTTCAATGCAGATGAATTTATATATCTACAGCCACTTACGACAGTACCTGTAGATGCGAATGGTATAGCTGATCTATGTTTCGATACACATAAAAATGCTAACCAGACAATTAATAACAATGGTGTTCCGTATAACAGTCCATTCTGTGGCGACTATCACAAGATCTTGTGGAGTGCAGAGGACGGATGCGGCAACTGGAGCCATTGTGAATACCTGATCCGTCTTGAAGATTGCAAGCAACCAACACCAGTGTGCATCAATGGACTGAGTACGGTAGTGATGCCTATTGGTGGTCAGGTCACGATTTGGGCAAAAGATTTCAATGCGTCTAGTTTTGATGATTGTACGCCTGAAGCTGATCTTCTTTACAGCTTTAGTGGAGATGCCTATCAGCCGAGCTTTACGTATACATGTGACAATGTGCCTGCTTTTGGAGTTGAACTTTCAGTTCATATCTGGGTAGCTGATGGCGGTACGGATGATAATTGTAATGGTCAGATCAGTTGGGCTGAACGAAATAAAGATTATTGCTCTACTAATTTAGTGATTACAGACAATGCCAATGTGTGTGATACCACTGGAAGCATTTTAGCCGGACAGATTCTTACAGATCATGGCGTGCCGGTAGGTCAGGTGAAAGTCACATTGACTAGTCCGGGTTTTGTATATCCTGATTACATCACATCTGCAGATGGCCGCTATCGATTTGACCATTTATTACCTGGCGCGAATTATACTATTACTCCGGAAAGAAATGATAATCATAAAAACGGAGTCAGTACACTCGATCTGGTACGTATACAGAAACATTTATTAGGACTGCAGGACTTTACAGACCCTTATCAATACATTGCTGCTGATGCTAACAATAGTAATTCAGTGAGTGCCATAGATCTTGTAGAACTGCGGAAACTAATTCTGGGTATATACGCTGAATTACCAGCCAGTGAAAGTTGGACATTTGTAGATAAGAAATTCACGATGTCGAATCCTGCGCATCCATGGCCTTATGAGGGAGAAATAAGAATCGAGGCTTTACAGGGTAGAATTTTTGATAATGACTTTATAGGCGTTAAAGTAGGCGATGTCAATAATAGCGTTCAGGCAAATGCAACTCAGATTCTTCCAAGAGGTGGAAGAAAAGTGATGAGCATCAAGGTAGCTTCACCTGAATCTGTTGAAGCCGGAGATGTGATAGAAATGAATATGACGCTTCCATCCGAAGTCAGTGGATTCCAGTGGACATTGGAGACAGATGGTCTTGAATACATCGGGGTATCCAGTGAGGATATCAACATCGGAGACGAAAACCTTGGATTACTTGGAAATGGTATCATCACGATGAGTTGGAATGGAATACAAAAGAAACATTCAACGAACATGGGTCCAACGATAGTTATGAAATGGAAAGCGACGACTCCTGGAAAAATAAGCAAGATGATCAGGATGACAAGCGATGTGACACCTGCAGAATCTTATACTGCAGCTGACGAAATCATGGATGTCAGACTTTCCTATTTGAATGATCAGGTTAAGTCAGAATTTGGATTATATCAGAACAAACCAAATCCATGGAATGGCGAGACCTTAATAGGGTTTGATTTGCCAAAGGATGGACATGCTCGACTAACGATTTTTGATGTAGCAGGTAAGACTTTAAAGACCATCGAAGGTGATTTTAAAACTGGATACAATTCAATCGAATTGACTGAAAAAGATATTCCTGGTTCAGGCGTACTTTATTATAGACTTGAAAGTGGGGAAAATTCTGCAAGTAAAAAGATGATCATATTGCGCTAAGAAAAATCCAGACATATCTATTAAAAAAGGCCTTCCATGTGAAGGCCTTTTTTTTGCCTGTTACTTAAATACCAGCTTAATCCGTAAGCCTTAAAAGCGCTCCTGAGCCTCCCGTGATATTTTTCAATAATCACATGGTATTTTTTAATAATATATTATAGATATTAAAGTATTTAATAATATAAATACATAAATATCTATAAATGAAGACTTTAGACATGTTATATTTTTTTAAAATGTTTTATAAATTCAAAATTACTTTTTACCTTTACGCCCAAGGTTACACGACTTTTATTGCGATTTTAGGATTAACTAAAACTTATGAAAACTACACACACCCCGTTAAGGGCTGGGCTTTTGGCCTATGTATTTCTTATTAGCCTATGTGGTATCCACACAGAGGCAATATCCCAGATTCCTGTTGTCACTGCTCGATTTGCCAATCCTTCATACGATTGTATGACAGGTCAGTATTGTCTTGATGTGGAATTTCGTGCCGATACTATTGGCGTGGAGTTGTTTGGGATGAATGTTCGTTTTTTTTATCCGGACACACTACTTGAACTGGTAGGGTTTTCAGATTTTCAGGGAGGCTATGCTCCGGTCTCACCGGATCCACCCACTGTTGTAACTGGTCCGGGCGGATTTTTAAATTTTGCAGGTCCTGCTGATTTTGTAAATGGCGCTATACAGCTTACAAATCCTGACACTACACCTATTCTTCTTGACACTCTTCTATGGACAAAGCTTTTTAAAGTATGTTTCACTGTTGATGATCCTAATGCCGTTATTTTTTGCCCATCAATTGTATGGGATTTGAAAGAAAATCCAATAAACGGGGGTTTCCTCGGAGGAGATGATGGAGTCGTCATCACCATTGTAGATATTACCATGACAATGGAATCTCTTCCTTCAGACGAAAATGTGGTCCAGTTCAACTGGATATATAATATGACGGATCCTACTCATTTTGGCATGCCGATCAGCACTACCTGTATTTCTCTTGATTGTTCTCCGATGATTACATGTGCTGCAGATGCCACTATCCAATGTAATACCTCAATCAATCCGTCAAATACCGGATCTGCCACTGCCACCGATATTTGTGCAGGTGATCCTGTCTTTACATTTACTGATTCTATTATTTTAGGAAACTGTCCGAATAATTTTATTATCAAGCGTAAATGGATTGCGACAAATGCCTGTAATTTATCTGATACCTGTATCCAGTTTATTACAGTAATTGACAATACAGCACCATTCATCATGTGCCCGGCCAATACTACCGTACAATGTACAAGCCAAATTCCTCCAGTCAATCCAGGAAGTGTTGTGACATCTGATAATTGCTCAGGCAATGCAACAGTTGTTTTTATCGGTGATGTATTAAGTAATCAAACCTGTGCGGACCGCTATACTGTCAACCGTACCTACAGAGCTCTTGATGCGTGCGGGAACTCAGCTTCCTGTACTCAAACAATAACAGTCTTCGATAACATTCCACCCTCAATCACCTGTCCTCAAAATACGACGGTCATGTGTGCCAGTCAGGTGCCCCCGGCCAATCCTGCCTCAGTATCCACAACAGACAATTGCGGTGGTTCGGCTACAGTCATTTTTGAAAATGATGTCATATCAAATCAGATTTGTGCTAACAAGTTTAACATAACACGCACATACCGTGCGACAGATCTGTGCGGGAATACAGCAACCTGTTCCCAGCTCATCACCGTGAATGATCAAACTACGCCAACAATAATTTGCCCACCCACTGTAAATGTTGAGTGCGCAGGCGAAGTACCAGCCCCCAATACTGCTAGCGTTGTTACGTCAGATAATTGTGGTGCAATTGCATCTGTATTATTTGTCAATGATATAATCTCAGGTCTGACTTGTGTAAATCGATTCACGATCACCCGAACATACCGTGCCATTGACGAGTGTGGAAACTCTGCAACATGCACTCAAACTATAGTGGTCAATGATCAAACTCCTCCAACAATAAGTTGTCCACAAAATGTAACTGTTTCATGCGCCAGCCTTGTACCACCGGTCAATACCGGTGCTCCATCAGCCAGCGATAACTGCGGTGGAGTAGTAGTAGTCGGATTTATCAATGATGTCACGGTGACTCCTATATGTGCTAACCGTTTTACAATATTGCGCACATACCAGGCTTCTGATCTATGCGGTAATACAGCCAGATGCACGCAAACCATTACAGTGAATGACCAAACTCCTCCAACAATAAGTTGTCCACAAAATGTAACAGTCTCCTGCGCGAGTCAGATCCCGGGTGTCAATATAGGTGCCCCGACTGCAACAGACAATTGTGCGGGAGGTGTAGTCGTAGGATTTGTAGGTGATGTTGTCGTCAACCAAACTTGTGCAAATCGACTTACACTATTGCGTACTTACAAGGCAACCGATTTTTGTGGAAATACGTCCACGTGCACACAAACGATCACTGTCAATGATCAAACACCTCCTTTCATCTCCTGCCCACAGAATGTGACCGTCATGTGTGCCAGCCTGGTACCACCAGTAAATCCAGCTTCTGTAACCACAAGCGATAATTGTGGTGGCATAGCCTCTGTCACATTTGAAAATGATATTTTGTCAAATCAGACTTGTGCAAACAAGTTTACAATAACACGCACGTACAGAGCGACTGATGCTTGTGGTAATACTGCAACATGCTCACAACTGATCACTGTGAATGATCAGACACCACCCACTATAATGTGTCCGGGGAACCTGACTGTTCAGTGCACAGGTGATGTACCTGTTTCAAGTACAACAAGCGTCATGGCTTCCGACAATTGTGGCGCCATATCAACTGTTGTATTTGTATCAGATGTCATCTCAAATCAAACCTGTGCAAATCGATATACGATCACACGCACTTACCGCGCTATTGATGTATGTGGAAATTCGGCGACTTGTGCACAGACTATTTTAGTCAATGATCAAACACCTCCCACTATATCATGCCCTCAAAACATAACAGTTTCATGCGCGAATGAGGTTCCGGGTGTTAATACAGGTGCCCCATCAGCAAGTGACAATTGCGGTGGTGTTGTGGCAGTAGGATTTATTAATGACAGAGTAGTCAATCAGACATGTGTAAACCGCTACACTCTGCTACGCACATATCAGGCATCAGACCTGTGTGGTAATACCGCTACATGTGTTCAAACCATTACTGTCAATGATCAAATAGCGCCGACTATAACCTGTCCGGCTAACCTGACTGTTGCATGTGCAAGCGAGGTGCCAATGCCGGATACCGGAAGCCCCACCGCCAGTGACAATTGCACAAGCGGCGTTATTGTTGGATTCCTCAACGATATGATAATAAATCAGACTTGTGCAAATCGCTATACCTTATTGCGAACATACCAGGCATCAGATTTCTGCGGAAATTCAGCTTCATGCACGCAAACCATTTTTGTCAATGATCAGACACCACCTTCTATAACATGTCCGGAAAATGTAACTGTTATGTGCGCAAGTCAGGTGCCCCCCGTGAACATAGCAGGGGTGACTACAAGTGATAATTGCGGAGGTGTTGCAACAATTACCTTCGACAATGATGCCATTTCAAACCAGCTTTGCGTAAATAAATACACGTTGACGCGAACTTATCGGGCCACCGATGTGTGCGGAAACACGGCAACATGTGCGCAATTGATTTTTGTCAATGATCAGACTCCACCTTCAATATTGTGTCCTGAATCGATCACCGTACAATGTGCCAATGAGGTGCCACCGGCTAATCCGGCAGCAATAACAACATCCGATAATTGTGGAGGAATGGCAACCGTATTTTTTGATAATGATGTTATATCTAATCAAACTTGTGCCAACAGGTTTACCATTACACGCTCCTATCATGCTACTGATGCCTGCGGTAATTCAGCCTCCTGCACACAGCTCATCACTGTCAATGATCAAACTGCACCAGTCATAACTTGTCCTTCTAACATGACGATCTCGAGTGAAACTGACACATCACCAATGTCCACAGGACAAGCCTCTGCAACTGATAATTGCCTTGTAATTGCTTCCCCCACATTTAATGACGTGACCATACAAGGATTTTGTCAGGATGCTTATGAGATTCAAAGGACATGGATAGTCAGTGATGCCTGCAATAATACAGCTACTTGTCTGCAAACTATAGAAGTGACAGGTACATGCATAGTCGATCTTGCACTTGTAAAAAACCTTGATCCAGGCCAGACGATTGTCAAAGGTGGGGATAATGTCAATTTTACGATCACTGTGACTAATCAGGGACAAGTCACCATAAGTCAATTTACCATTACGGATTATATTCCATTGGGTTTCACATTGAATGATCCTGATTGGACTGCCGGAACAGCCGGAAGCACCGGGCAAAGCGCTACAATTGTTTTAACCGATGGCGCAGGTCTACTCGGAGCGGATGGATTGATTACGGGTGAAAGCGTAAATGTAGGGATCACTCTGGTGGCCTCGCCAAATATCACAAGTGGAATCTATACAAATCTTGCAGAGATCAGTTTGGTCTTTGACACAAATGGAGTAGATGTCAGCGCAGCGGATACAGATAGTAATGCGGACAATAATGATACAAATGATCCACCAGGTGAAGATGATATAGATCCGGCATTGATCTGTGTAGTTGATCCTACAATCGTAGGGCCTGCGTTTGTTTGTCCTGGTGACACAGTCGTATATGGTGTTGAATCTTTCATCAGTAGCAACTTATATACATGGGTACTATTGAATGGCGGAGGTATGATTATTTCAACCACGGACTCAACAGTGACAGTAGAATGGCAGATTACGCCAGGTGGGCCTTTTCTGCTCGCCTTAACTGAAATAGTGTCTATGGGATGCAGTGCTATCGATACACTGGAAGTAAAAATACGTGGTGCAGAACCTATTGCCTGCATAGATCATATTAACCTTTCCATCGATAATGAATGTGGAACAATCGTCACAAGCGGAATGATACTGGTGGGTGAGCAGGCAGGCGATAATAATTATACCGTTATCATTAAAGACCAGAATGGAAACATCAGACCAAATGCTACATTCACCTGGGAGGACGTAGGCCAAACGTTTAATGTCATGGTGATCAGTGATTGTAGCGGTAACAGTTGTTGGGGTAAAGTCACGGTGGAAGATAAATTAGCGCCAATTATTAATTGTATCTGTCCTCCGGATAATGAAAACCGATTCTGCGAGATTACATGTCGTGATGTAGAACAAATTCTGGCAGGAAATATACCGGAGAAATTACATCCTGAAGTCATAGACAATTGTGGCGGTGCAACGCTTAAAATCATCAATACAGTATTAGATTTCAATTATTGTACAAACGGAACAATACAAATAACGTGGGAAGCCATAGATAAGAGCGGCAACTCATCGACGTGTCTTCAGATATTCCGCATTATTCCATTGACATTGCAAACGTTGACATTCCCACCTGAATATCTGGGTGTATGTCATGGTAGTTCAGATCCATCAGTGACGGGGTATCCACAGGTAGACGGTATCGATCTGGATTTACCTGCAGGGGTTTGTAACCTGTCGGTGACGTACAAGGATTTATTAATACAGTTATGCGGAGGGGGAACAAAGATCATACGTACATGGACGGTGAGAGACTGGTGCACAGGAGATGTGTCGGTATATAGTCAGACGATATGGCTGGCGGATCATGAAGGACCGGTGTTGACATGCAGCGGAGATATAACGGTAAGTACCGATCTGTGGAATTGTTATGCTACAGTGATCATACCAAAACCGAGAGCCATTGATTCATGTAGCAAAGTGACCACATATCAATTCTTTTCGCCAGATGGAACGGTGACTACTGTGGGAAATAATACAATCCTCAACGGACTCATTGAAGGAATACACGCAGTAAAATGGATAGTGACGGATGAATGCGGTAATACAAGTGAATGCGTATTCAATATTACAGTAGTTGATGAAGTACCGCCGGTAGTAAGTTGTCAGGGACATACGATAGTAAGCCTGACAAGTGAGCGATCAAATGGAATAACGCTGGTACCGGCTACAGTATTCAATGACCAGAGTTTTGACAATTGCGGGCCTGTGAGTTTCAGAGCGAGGAGGATGGATAGTTGTATTGATTTTGACTGGACGACAGGAGGGGCCTGTGTAGATGAGATACCGGGAGGAAATCCGCCGGTGAATGGAAAGGATCGGGGTACGGATCGAAGTACATGTGTTCCATTTGGATGTTGCGATGTAGGAAGCGGCCCGATCATGGTAGAACTAGAGGTCACAGATGGCTCAGGCAATGTAAACTACTGTATGGTTGAAGTTCTGGTGCAGGATAAACTAGCGCCGACGATACAATGTCCACCGGATATCACGATCAGTTGTGATTATCTAGCGGATATCCATGAAGGAATATTTAAAGATATAGAAGGGAATAAGAATGGAAGTCTGGATGAAGATCCGTTAAGCGGATTATTCGGGAATGTGTATGATGCTTTCAGCCACACACAGGGAGAAAGAAAGAGTATCATCATCAACGATCCGCACAATACCGATTTCCCTCAGCCACATACATGGGGAATTGATGGCTGGGCGCAGGACAACTGTGAAGTGGATCTGCAGGTGACCGTGATCGAGATAGATGATTGCACAGGAGCATCATTTCCATTTCATACGCCGAAGAATGCGCGAAAATTGATAGAGCGACGGTTCCGGGCTTTTGATGGAGTTACAGCCGGCACGTGCATACAACTGATATGGGTGGTAGATTTTCATCCATTCAATATCACGGATACCACATGCTTAAACGCGAATGCAAATGACGGAGTGATCTGGCCATGTGATGTACTGCTCAATACGTGTCCGAGTGATCTTACAGGCACTGGAGAGCCGGTTCTATTTGATGATGCCTGCAGCCTGATCGGTGTAAGTCACGAAGACAGGCGCTTTAATTTTGCAGATAGTGCATGTTATAAGGTGCTCAGAGACTGGAAGGTGATCGACTGGTGCCAGTTCAATGCGAATACAGGAGCCGGATTATGGACATACACCCAGGTCATCAAAGTGTTCGATGGGATATCACCGGATTTTGTCAATTGTCCATCAAGTCCTGTGACCTTGTGTACAGATAACCCGGGAATCAGGATACCGGCCAATAATCAGATATTCCTGGGAGAGAATAATCCGAATGCATCAAGTTGCAGTGTACATGTGACGATGAGCCAACGGATCCATGAGGATTGTAGTGAGATGATATTCTATGATGTGAAAATCTATCCGTTCAATGGAGCATCATTCATACAAATCAAACCCACGACATCAACCACGCTGAATGCAAATCATGAAGTGGATATCAGCTTTGATACGGAGCAGAGTACAATACCATCGATACAACAAAATGGATTACCATACAACAGTCCGTTATGCGGAGATTACCACCGTGTGGTATGGAGTGTCACAGATGGATGTGGCAATGCAAGCTCATGTGATTATTTATTCAGGCTTATAGATTGTAAAGATCCGACACCAGTATTGATTAACGGATTGAGCACAGCGGTGATGGGTCCACAGGGCACGGTGACGGTATCGGCTTCATCCTTCAATGCATCGAGCAATGATGACTGTACACCGGGTGATGAACTGTTATTCAGTTTCAGTGGAACAAGTTATCAACCGACGTTTACGTATACATGTGCAAATGTGCCTCATATAGGAGTGCCGTTTAATGTAACGATATGGGTAGGAGATGGAGGATCGGATCAGAACTGCAATGGACAGATCGAATGGAGTGAGCGGAACAAATCATTAGCCGTCGCGACACTAGTGGTGACAGATCCAAATCATGTGTGTGGACAATTGCAAAGTATGTTGTCGGGAGATATTCTGACGGATCACCATGATGCGGTAGAGAAGGTTATCGTCAATCTGACAAGTCCTCAGCAGTTGTTTCCGGCGTATACGACGTCAAATGATGGGAAATTTATTTTCTCGGAGTTACCGGAAGGATTGGATTATACGATTACGCCGGCACGAAATGATGATTACAAAAACGGTGTGAGCACGTTGGATCTGGTAGGCATACAGAAACATCTGCTTGGAAAGGAAATATTTACAAGTCCATACCAGTACATCGCTGCAGATGCTAACAATAGCCGGAATGTAAGTGCGGTGGATCTGCTCGAACTGAGGAAGCTGATCCTGGGTATCACTTCAGCTTTACCGAACAGTGACAGTTGGAGATTTATGGATGAGCATACGGTATTTCCGGATCCGGCAAATCCATGGTTGTTCAATGAGAATTTATACATCCAGCATTGGCAGGGTGAGGGGACACAAAATAATTTCATCGCGGTGAAGATCGGAGACATCAATAACTCGGTAAAAGCAAATGCACTTCAACTAAAACCGCGAGAAGCAAGAAGAATACTTGACATCAATGCAGAGACAAAGGAAGTAGCCAAAGCCGGAGAGATCATCGAAGTGAAAATGACCATACCTGAAATCATAAGTGGATTCCAGTGGACATTGGAGACAGACGGAATGGAGTATGTGGGCGTGAATAGTGGAGATATCCAGATAGATGACAGTAATGTGGGACTACTGGGCAATGGAATCACGACGATGAGTTGGAATGGGGATGTACTCAGTGATGGGGGATACAAAAATGAGGTAAACATCGTCATGAGATGGAAAGTCACGGTGGCCGGGAAGATCAGTAACCGGATAAGATTGACCAGCCTGGTGACATCGGCGGAGAGTTACACCCCATCGGGAGAGATACTGGATGTGAAACTGAGCTATGTGAATGGTGAGTCGACACCGGACTTCAATCTGTATCAGAACAAGCCGAATCCATGGAATAGCCAGACAACGATCGGGTTTGATCTGCCTGAGGATGGGGTGGCCCGTCTTACGATCTATGATGTCACAGGCCAGATAGTAGCGAGCTTTGAGAGGGAATTTAAGGAAGGCTATAATACGGTAGTCCTGACAGAAAAAGATATCCGATCATCAGGAGTGCTGTATTATCGACTGGAAAGCGGAAGGAATTCAGCAAGCAGGAAAATGGTACTGATCCGGTAACAGTACAATAAATTCATTTGTGAAAAGGCCTTCAATTATGAAGGCCTTTTCTATTAGACCTGCACCTAAAAGAAGGTTTTAACCAGGACGAATTCATACAAGAAAGGTCTGGTGATGGTAAGGTTGAAGTATTTTGATATTATTTATTTTTTTAATATTAATAAACATTACAAAAATTAATTATATTATATGTAATGTATTGATATACAAAATATTAAAAATTATAATTTTTTTTAAAATATTATATATATTCAAAATAATTATATAGTTTTGTGCTTAAGGCGAAAGCCGGTTTATTGCGATTATTCATTGTTCTCAAAACTTATGGAAACTACGCCTTGCCAGGTCAGGCCGTACGTAATACCTATGCTGTTTTGCGTGGTTGTCTCAACAACTACGTTCAAAGCACAGCCAGATTTCGCTCCGCGTGAAATCTTTACCACTGACTTTCATTCTGGTGATACTTATGCACTTTCAGTGGTCCTGTTTCAGGATTTCTGTCCCTCTGTTTTCGTCCTAGGTCATGATTGGTCAGTTACCAAATGCTCTCAATCAAGAGACATACTGCATCAAATACCTCTTGCTATGAAAGGCCAGCCAGAAAATTCAATCGATAATTCAAATAATACCGTGCCCATTAGAATTAACACGACATGCATGCATATCGATCAGAAAGACTCCATACATATTTTATAAAACATAAAATAAAATAAAATGAAAAGCATATTTATAAATGCGATAACAGCAAGTATCCTACTCTTGCTACCAAATGTAAATTTCGGACAGACACCTGACTTAGGGACCGCATCCGGTTTTGCATTATTTACGGCCGTTGGCGCTTTTAGTAATATAGGAGCAGCGACAATTGTAACGGGAGACGTGGGAACAAATGCCGGTGCATTTTCTGCTTTTCCTCCCGGAACATTGATTGGACAAGAACACGTTGTTGATCCTGTTTCTGCAACAGCTGCAACCGATGTTGATATTGCTTATATGTACCTGGATCAGCTTACGTGTGATTCAGTTATTGGGGTTACATTAGGAAATAACCAGATCCTTCCTCCTCATATATACTGCATAGGTGCTGCTACCACGTTGAATGCAGATTTAATATTGGATGGTAAGGGTGATCCAAATGCATTATTCATTTTTGAGATAGACGGGGCATTATCTACCAGTACACACGCCAATGTTATCCTGATGAATTCAGCCTCTTTATGCAATGTATATTGGCAGGTAAATGGAGCATTTTCTTTAGGAGATAGTTCTGTTTTCAGAGGTACACTTCTTGTCAACGGTGCGATCAACCTATTAGAAGGCTCATCGCTTTTAGGAAGAGGGCTTTCACGCGCCGGGGCCATTGGCCTGCATAATAATATAGTTACATTAGGAGCTCAACCGGTTGCACCTGTGATTTCGTCAACTGCAGCTACTGTCGTATGTGCCGGGGATACAGTTACATATTTTGTCAATAATTTCAATCAATCATTTACATATGACTGGGTCCTTCAAGGTGGAGGAACGATCATTGAAAATACAGACTCCACGATTACGATCGTTTGGCAGACACAACCCGGAGGACCTTTTACGATTTCAGTTACGGTCATAGGAGGATGCGCATCATCCACCGCAACATATACGGTCTATGTACATGGAATCGGGGCACTTGCATGTATTGACAATATCAATATATCGATCGATAATGAATGCGGAACTGTTGTCAATAGTGGAATGATTCTGACAGGAGAACTGGCAGGTGATACGAGTTATAAAGTGGTTATTATTGATTTGGATGGTCACATTATTCCAGGCAATATGTTTACCTGGAAAGATGTCGGAAAGACATTTAAGGTTTCTGTCCAGAGTAGGTGCAATGGTCAAAGTTGTTGGGCATATGTCACTGTAGAAGATAAATTAGCACCAAGGATAAATTGTATCTGTCCCCCGGATAATGAAAACCGATTCTGCACGATTACATGTCGTGATGTAGAACAAATTCTGGCTGGAAATATACCGGAGAAATTACATCCTGAAGTCATAGACAATTGTGGCGGTGCAACGCTTAAAATCATCAATACAGTATTAGATTTCAATTATTGTACAAACGGAACAATACAAATAACATGGGAAGCCACAGATAAGAGCGGCAACTCATCGACGTGTCTTCAGATATTCCGCATTATTCCATTGACATTGCAAACGTTGACATTCCCACCTGAATATCTGGGTGTATGTCATGGTAGTTCAGATCCATCAGTGACGGGGTATCCACAGGTAGACGGTATTGATCTGGATTTACCTGCAGGGGTTTGTAACCTGTCGGTGACGTACAAGGATTTATTAATACAGTTATGCGGAGGGGGAACAAAGATCATACGTACATGGACGGTGAGAGATTGGTGCACAGGAGATGTGTCGGTATATAGTCAGACGATATGGCTGGCGGATCATGAAGGACCGGTGTTGACATGCAGCGGAGATATAACGGTAAGTACCGATCTGTGGAATTGTTATGCTACAGTGATCATACCAAAACCGAGAGCCATTGATTCATGTAGCAAAGTGACCACATATCAATTCTTTTCGCATGATGGAACGGTGACTACTGTGGGAAACAATACGATCCTCAACGGACTCATTGAAGGAATACACGCAGTAAAATGGATAGTGACGGATGAATGCGGTAATACAAGTGAATGCGTATTCAATATTACAGTAGTTGATGAAGTACCGCCGGTAGTAAGTTGTCAGGGACATACGATAGTAAGCCTGACAAGTGAGCGATCAAATGGAATAACGCTGGTACCTGCTACAGTATTCAATGACCAGAGTTTTGACAATTGCGGGCCTGTGAGTTTCAGAGCGAGGAGGATGGATAGTTGTATAGATTTTGACTGGACGACAGGAGGGGCCTGTGTAGATGAGATACCGGGAGGAAATCCGCCGGTGAATGGAAAGGATCGGGGTACGGATCGAAGTACATGTGTTCCATTTGGATGTTGCGATGTAGGAAGCGGGCCGATCATGGTCGAACTAGAGGTCACAGATGGCTCAGGCAATGTAAACTACTGTATGGTTGAAGTTCTGGTGCAGGATAAACTAGCGCCGACGATACAATGTCCACCGGATATCACGATCAGTTGTGATTATCTAGCGGATATCCATGAAGGAATATTTAAAGATATAGAAGGGAATAAGAATGGAAGTCTGGATGAAGATCCGTTAAGCGGATTATTCGGGAATGTGTATGATGCTTTCAGCCACACACAGGGAGAAAGAAAGAGTATCATCATCAACGATCCGCACAATACGGATTATCCACAACCCCATACATGGGGAATTGATGGCTGGGCGCAGGACAACTGTGAAGTGGATCTGCAGGTGACCGTGATCGAGATAGATGATTGCACAGGAGCATCATTTCCATTTCATACGCCGAAGAATGCGCGAAAATTGATAGAGCGACGGTTCCGGGCTTTTGATGGAGTTACAGCCGGCACGTGCATACAACTGATATGGGTGGTAGATTTTCATCCATTCAATATCACGGATACCACATGCTTAAACGCGAATGCAAATGACGGAGTGATCTGGCCATGTGATGTACTGCTCAATACGTGTCCGAGTGATCTTACAGGCACGGGCGAGCCGGTACTATTTGATGATGCCTGCAGCCTGATCGGTGTAAGTCACGAAGACAGGCGCTTTAATTTTGCAGATAGTGCATGTTATAAGGTGCTCAGAGACTGGAAGGTGATCGACTGGTGCCAGTTTAATGCGAATACAGGAGCCGGATTATGGACATACACCCAGGTCATCAAAGTGTTCGATGGGATATCACCGGATTTTGTCAATTGTCCATCAAGTCCTGTGACCTTGTGTACAGATAACCCGGGAATCAGGATACCGGCCAATAATCAGATATTCCTGGGAGAGAATAATCCGAATGCATCAAGTTGCAGTGTACATGTGACGATGAGCCAACGGATCCATGAGGATTGTAGTGAGATGATATTCTATGATGTGAAAATCTATCCGTTCAATGGAGCATCATTCATACAAATCAAACCCACGACATCAACCACGCTGAATGCAAATCATGAAGTGGATATCAGCTTTGATACGGAGCAGAGTACAATACCATCGATACAACAAAATGGATTACCATACAACAGTCCGTTATGCGGAGATTACCACCGTGTGGTATGGAGTGTCACAGATGGATGTGGCAATGCAAGCTCATGTGATTATTTATTCAGGCTTATAGATTGTAAAGATCCGACACCAGTATTGATCAACGGATTGAGCACAGCGGTGATGGGGCCACAGGGCACGGTGACGGTATCGGCTTCATCCTTCAATGCATCGAGCAATGATGACTGTACACCGGGAGATGAATTGTTATTCAGTTTCAGCGGAACAAGTTATCAACCGACGTTTACGTATACATGTGCAAATGTGCCTCATATAGGAGTGCCGTTTAATGTAACGATATGGGTAGGAGATGGAGGATCGGATCAGAACTGCAATGGACAGATCGAATGGAGTGAGCGGAACAAATCATTAGCCGTCGCGACACTAGTGGTGACAGATCCAAATCATGTGTGTGGACAATTGCAAAGTATGTTGTCGGGAGATATTCTGACGGATCACCATGATGCGGTAGAGAAGGTTATCGTCAATCTGACAAGTCCTCAGCAGTTGTTTCCGGCGTATACCACATCAAACGATGGGAAATTTATATTCTCGGAGTTACCGGAAGGATTGGATTATACGATTACGCCGGCACGTAATGATGATTACAAGAACGGTGTTAGCACGCTGGATCTTGTAGCGATACAGAAACATCTGCTTGGAAAGGAAATATTCACAAGTCCATACCAGTACATCGCTGCAGATGCGAACAACAGCGGTAATGTCAGTGCGGTTGATCTTCTCGAATTGAGGAAGCTGATCCTGGGTATCACTTCAGCTTTACCGAATAGTGACAGTTGGAGATTTATGGATGAGCATACGGTATTTCCGGATCCGGCAAATCCATGGTTGTTCAATGAGAATTTATACATCCAGCATTGGCAGGGTGAGGGGACACAAAATAATTTCATCGCGGTGAAGATCGGAGACATCAATAACTCGGTAAAAGCAAATGCACTTCAACTAAAACCGCGAGAAGCAAGAAGAATACTTGACATCAATGCAGAGACGAAGGAAGTAGCAAAGGCGGGAGAAGTGATCGAAGTGAAAATGACCATACCTGAAATCATAAGTGGATTCCAGTGGACATTGGAGACAGACGGGATGGAGTATGTGGGTGTGAACAGCGGAGATATTCAGATTGATGACAGTAATGTGGGACTACTGGGCAATGGAATCACGACGATGAGTTGGAATGGGGATGTACTCAGTGATGGGGGATACAAGAATGAAGAGAGCATCATCATGAGATGGAGAGTCACGGTGGCCGGGAAGATCAGTAACCGGATAAGATTGACCAGCCTGGTGACACCGGCGGAGAGTTACACACCATCGGGAGAGATACTGGATGTGAAACTGAGCTATGTGAATGGTGAGTCGACACCGGACTTCAATCTGTATCAGAACAAGCCGAATCCATGGAATGGCCAGACAACGATCGGGTTTGATCTGCCTGAGGATGGGGTGGCCCGTCTTACGATCTATGATGTCACAGGCCAGATAGTAGCGAGCTTTGAGAGGGAATTTAAGGCAGGCTATAATACGGTAGTCCTGACAGAAAAAGATATCCGATCATCAGGAGTGCTGTATTATCGACTGGAAAGCGGAAGGAATTCAGCAAGCAGGAAAATGGTACTGATTCGATAAATAGCTTCTTAAAGAATAAAAATAAAGCCACTGTCGGGAAAACGGCAGTGGCTTTAGTTTTTGTCTAAACAAGCGCAATCAAGGCCAGAATTTGATCATCTGATTCTCTTTTTGGTCTTATTTTATGCCTAAATGCCACATACCCTGACGAACAGGATAAAAATAGCCTTGAGCGGGGTTGAAAGTATAGCCTCACTATTTGAAAAATGGATTATTTTCGTCATCTTGATTTTTATACATTCGCTTCCTTTCCTGTTGTAAAAATCCCCATAAAAAGACCTTCCAGAATGAACTCTATTTCTACGTTTTTTTTCTATCCGTGCCGTTCTAAATCTTTGATTGGCTTCATTTTATTTCTGGGTCTTTTATTATTCACATTGAGGGTAGAAAGTCAGACTGTTCTTGAGCCCGGGGAGATCATGTTCACAGGATATGCTTCGGATCCGGCTGCCGGACCGACTGCTCCTTTCGGTGCATTTTCAATAGTTCTACTTACAAATGTTACAAGTGGAACTGTGATCTATTTTACGGACAGGGGATGGAGTAATTCAACCGGTTTCAGGGTGGACAACACTACAGAAGGCACGATCAGCTTTACTTTCACGGCTAACTTTTTCTGTGGAGATGAAATCATATTCTCTGACAATGATGGTGCTAATGATTGGGAGGCGAAAGATGATATGGGCAATGTAATAGGTACAATTGCCATATTGGCCAGTGGCGATCCCGATGGAATGGAATTGGGTACAACAGGAGATCAGATCATCATCTATCAATTACCTGAACCAAACGATTCAACTCAGAACACATTTGTAGCGATGATACAGATGGATAATGGGTATACAAATCCTTTAAATACGGATGATGAATCTCAAATACCTGCCGGTTTAACAGCAAATGATGTTGTCAGATTTAATGCTGAGTTTGATGATGCAAAATATGATTGTACACCAAACGGAGGGCAACCACAGGGCATGCAGGCTGCAATTTCAAATGATGATGGTATGGGAGGGTTAAAAGCAGATGCAACTAATAATTGGGCTGAATCAAATACTGTCATTTCGCTAAACTCACCACTTTGCAATTTTTGTTGTGGTTTAGGCGCACCTCCTTTGGCAGCGCCTAGCGAAGTCATACCCAGCCAGGTTTTTACAATCCAGATAACAGGCACATTGACACCTGGTATTTCATGGGAGCTTTACACCGCAGGATGTGGTAGTGGATCACCTCTTCAAACCACGATGACAAATTCTTTTACTGTAACCGCTCCTGCTTCTACCGGCAATGTTACTTACTATGTGAGGCCGTCATCAGATCCTTTATGTACAAATTCATGTAGTACGATTACGGTATGTGTTGCTTCAAGTCTGACTTCATTATGCACAAATTGCTCGGCGAATATGACCACATGTGGTGATTGTTTTCTCCCTGCACCTGCAGCTAACCCAGTTCTTGATTCTGGATGTTATGCACTCAAACTCATTTTCATTTTAGATGAGTCCGGATCCATTTCTGGCAATCAAACCGATGTTAAAAATGGTGTACTTGCATTTCTCAATGCATTAAATGGACAAAATGCTCAGGCTGCATTGATTGAGTTTTCAACCACAGCTACATTAGTAAATGATTATACGACCATAAATAACACTTACATAACTAATATCACAAATTACTTTACTGGTACGCCATACAACGGTCAAACATATTCTCCGGGGGGTGGTACCAACTGGCATGATGCTATGATCAAAGCAGATGCACTGTCTCTTTCAGATTTGGTTTTGTTTTTTACAGATGGAGAACCAACAGTTTATTCTCCTACCAGTAACACAACCAGTGATTGCGGTAATGGAGGATCAACTCAACCACCCGAAATTGTCAACCCTGTCAAGATCGCCAATAAGATGAAAGGCGAAGGAACACATATGTTTATGCTTGGTGTTGGAACCGGTATCAATTCTTTGAATCTTCAAAGAATGAGCGGATTCACTGCATATCAGAAAGGCCTGAATACAATGGGTACATCGGATTATTCAATTGGTAATTTTGCCAGCCTTGCCACAGACCTTCAGCATTTTGTGCTTGAGCTTTGCCGAAGCACAATGATACTTATAAAAGATGTCCTTGGCCCTATTTGTAACGGAATGGTACAGTTCAGATTCAGAGTGATTAATACCGGAGTGCAGAGTAGTATAACAAGTGTATTCGTGCAGGATACATTTCCAGCTGGTTATTCTAACATCACCTATACAGGCCCTAGTATAAAATATTGTAGTGGAGCAGGCTGCATACCTCCTGTGCCCACGAATACATTTATTTGGGTTCCATTCTCAGTAGATCCCGGTGATACCGCAACACTCATCCTTACAGTTGATGTCACTCCCGGCAATTATTCAACAGGACCCTATACAAATATTGCTTGGGCCTTTGCTGAAAATGCTGATGCGGCCAGTGACACCTTCCCTGGTAATCTTTTGACAGTAGATGCCCCACCGACTATAATATGTCCGGTGAATGTGACAATACAATGTTCTGCAAGCACACTTCCGGCCAACACAGGTATGGCTTCCGGTTTAGATCCTGATGGGCCACTTCCCACAATCACCTATACAGACGTGACTACCAACGGATCCTGCCCCCAGGCAAATATCATAACACGAACATGGAAAGCAACAGATGTCTGCGGTAATTTTGTAACATGTAACCAGGTCATCAATCTGATCGATACAACACCTCCTTCAGTAGGATGTCCATCAAATGTGACAGTGGATTGCGCATCGAGTACATTACCTGCCACTACAGGTACTGCAAATCCAATAGACCTTTGTGATCCGAGTCCTACTTTAACGTATACAGATGTCATCGTACCTGGCGCATGTCCTGCAAAATATACGGTGAAAAGAACATGGTCAGCAACTGATCATTGTGGAAATAGCAACACATGTCTGCAGACAATCATTGTGACTGACAACACACCACCACAATTCACATGTGAAGACAAAATAATTTTGTGTTCAGAAAGTATTTTACCGAGCAATCCAAGTTTGGGAACTCCGGTGGCCACCAATAATTGCGGTGGCACAAGTGTAGCAACATACACAGATTTATTTGTGTACTCGCCCACACCTCCAATATGCAGCCTTGTTCGCACCTGGACAATAACAGATAATTGTGGAAACAGCGCTACATGCAATCAGCTGATTGTCATCAAAGACCAAAGTATACCCGTTATTTTTTGCCCGGTAAGTGTCACTATCGCCTGCACGACGAGCACGCTTCCAGGAAGCACAGGTTCTGCTACTGCTACTGACAATTGTTCTATATCACCCGGCATCTCGTATACAGATGCTATCACAGTTACACCTACCTGCCCTCAGGACTATAGTATCGCACGTACCTGGAAAGCGACAGATGAATGTGGTAACACAGCCTATTGCACACAGAGTATAACCGTAATGGATAATGTTGTGCCTACGATCACTTGTCCGGTCAATGTGACGATTGCCTGTTCAGTCAGTACTTTGCCTGCCAGTACCGGCACTCCCACAGCGACAGATAATTGTTCTACCATAGCAATCACTTCTACAGATGTAGTGGTCACCGGACCTTGCCCTCAGGAAAAAATTATCACACGTAAATGGATGGTTCAGGATGCCTGTGGTAACTCAAGTACCTGCAATCAAATCATCACCGTACATGATACTTCACCACCATCTATGTCGTGTCCGGCCAATGTGACTATACAATGTACGGCCAGTACTTTGCCTGCCGCTACCGGCTCGGCTACAGCCACAGACAATTGTTCAACGTTTAGCATTACATCTACAGATGTGATTGTCATCGGAAGCTGCCCGCAGCAAAAAACAATAACACGTACATGGAATGCAACGGATGCATGCGGGAATGTCAGTACATGCAATCAAACCATCAGCGTAGTGGATACCTCACCTCCTTCGGTGACATGCCCTGTCAATGTGACGATTGATTGTACAGCAAGCACTTTGCCGGCCAACACCGGAACTGCATCTGCGACCGACAATTGCTCCACATTCGGTATCACATCCACTGATGTCATCGTCACCGGAATTTGTCCACAGGAGAAGACCATCACGCGGACATGGAAAGCTACAGACGCGTGTGGAAATTTCAGTACATGCAATCAAACTATAACCATACATGACAGCACACCACCTGCGATAACCTGCCCTGCAAATAAAACTATTGAATGCACGGCCAGCACATTGCCTGCCAATACAGGGACATCGACAGCTACAGATAATTGTTCAACATTTGCAATAACGTTTACAGATGTGACAGTGGCCGGAGGCTGCCTGCAAGAGCGAATCATCACTCGTACATGGAAAGCAACAGATGCATGTAATAATTTCAGTACATGCATGCAGACCATCACTGTTGATGACAGTACGGCACCTTCCGTGACTTGTCCTGTTAACATCACTATTGAGTGTACGTCCAGCACATTACCAGCCACTACAGGTACTGCAACTGCCACCGACAATTGTTCTACAATCTCCATCACATCCACTGATGTTATTCTTCCGGGAGATTGCCCTCAGGAAATAACAATTGTACGTAACTGGAAAGCAACGGATGCGTGCGGAAATACAAGTTCATGCAATCAAACGATCACAGTCGATGACAGCACTCATCCTTTGATGACATGTCCAATAAATGTGACGATTGAATGTACGGCCAGCACACTGCCTGCGAATACAGGTTCTGCAACCGCCACGGATAATTGCTCCACATTTGCGATTACATCTACGGATATTGTTACTCCCGGTGCTTGTCCACAGGAAAAAACGATTACGAGAACATGGAAAACTACAGATGCTTGTGGCAATTCATCGACATGTATTCAAACCATTTTTGTTGATGACAGCACACCACCTCTGATAAGTTGTCCCGCAGATATAACAGTACAATGTATCTCGAGCACCTTGCCCGCGCAGACAGGAAGTGCTACTTCGACAGACAACTGTGATGTTGCTCCCGTAGTTATCTATAATGATGTGACGATGAGTGGCCCTACATCACATGGCTACAACATCGTCAGGACATGGACAGGTACAGATGCTTGTGGCAACAGCAGCACATGTATTCAGCATGTGACAGTAGAAAATCCACTTGATCCTTCAATAACCGGATCACCTACTGATACTATATGTTCAGGTGATTCAGAGGTGTTTCAGGCACAAAATCAGGGCTTAGGTAATGTTACTTACCAATGGAATTTCGGTTCTGGAGCATCTCCCCCTACTGCTACAGGAATAGGGCCACATACCGTGACGTATACGTACAACCCTACGAATGGCACAGTCGGCGCATGGGTATTGTTGACCGTAAGTTTTCCGGGATGTGCATCGGTGACGGATACAGTTTCAAATATTCATGTCAATCCACTACCGAATACGTCGATCATGGCAGCTACGGATCCTTTATGTTACTTCAGGTTCAGGACATTCAAACCTGTTGCTCCGCAGGTGCCTGGGTATTACTATCATTGGGATTTCGGAAGTGGGGCAAGCCTTCCGCCTACAACGGGGTATGGACCTTATAATGTCAAATATTCTACCATAGGTGTTAAAACAGTTCAGCTTATTGTTTTTGCTAATGATCCGGGAGCTTCATGTGGAGATACATCAACGATATCTTTCAATGTTATCACTTGTTTAGGTAGCGTAACGGGTAAAGTAATAGATACGCTCAATGCCGGTATCCAAAGCGTCAACGTCAGACTCTTTGTAGATAATAATTTCGATGGACTTCCTGATCCAAATATGGGTTCTGTAAAGAGTGTAAATACAGTATCCTCCGGCGTTTTCTCGATGACAAGTGTTATCCCTGGTCAATATGTTATTGTCCAGACACAACCGGTAGGCTATGTTTCAAAGAGCGATATAGACATTACGAATGATATGGATTCGGTGGTGAATATCAATTTGAATGACAACATTATTCCTGCCTCAATTGAGCCACAGGAAAATGATGCAGATAATATATTCACAGAGAAAAAAGTGGATGGAATAGTGAATGGATATGTATTCACAGACCTGGATAATGATCTGATTGTTGACAATGGCGAAGGCCTTGCAGGCGTGACCATCACACTCTATAATGATGTTAACCACAATGGCATACCCGTGGCAGGAAATGTCCTCAGTACTAAGCAAACATCAATTCTGGGTTATTATGAATTTGGTAACCTGCCGAATGGGGATTATATCCTGGTTGAAACTGAACCTATCGGTTATATTTCAGCTATGGATATTGATGTCACAGATGATAATGATGTAGTCCCGAACACAAACATGACTAACGACATAATACCTTTCACGATAACGCTTGCAGAAACAGATGCGGATAACTATTTTACTGAGATCCAGGTCTGTGGACAGATGGTCACCAATACAAATGATAACGGACCGGGATCGCTCAGGTATGTTCTTGATTGTGCTGACCCCGGCGACACTATTTTGTTTGCCCCATCACTACAAAATCAAACTATCCATCTGAATACAACAAGAATTGAAATCAACAGGAATATTTACATCTATTCTAATCTGACACCCAGAATCAAGATAAAATCAGATATTTCAGGAGCATTCCTTATTGATGCCGGGTTTACAGCTGAATTTAAAAATATCGATTTCATCAGTGGATTAAGCGGGAATCCCGGTGCAGCATTTGAAAACAATGGTCACTTGATTTTGTGGGATGCAACTATAACCAAAAATGCATTGCTGCTGCCCAATAATCCATTGATCTTCAATACAGTTGCTGCTATGATGACAATTAAAGGAGGTATTATGATTGACAATCAATGATAACTTTGAACCGAAAATATTTCTTTGAAAAAAAAATGACGGTCATGTGACCGTCATTTTTTTTTAAACGTTGAATTAAATCAGGCAGTAAGAAATCTTAGCACTGAAGAGCATCAAGTGATGCCCTCTCATCATCAATTGCTTGCTGTAAACCTGCTGATTGTTCGGACGGAACACAGCCCTTATGATCTTCAAGAGCATTCAGATAATTCTGAACTGCCGCCTTATAGGCATTACAATTTGCAGTAGTAGGATCGTTGCCGTAGGTCGCTGCAGCAGTTGATAGAGCATTCAGTTCGCTCTGAACTTCTGTTGCCCAATTACATGTAACAGGATCTTTTTTGCATGAGCTGACAAATGGAATAGACATAATGCATATTCCTGCAATGATTTTTTGAAATGTATTCATGATGTTTATGTTTTAGTGATGTAAGATAGGGCTATAAAACTAAAAAAGAGCTCACTTTTATCTGAATAGAACTAAAGTTATTTGGAAATAACTTTGATAAAATGAAGTGAATTCAAAGTCTAAATAACAGTGATTTATTGGAAAAGCAGGTTTTTTCCATCCATTGAAGTGGGGATAGCAAGACCCATGGCGGAAAGGATACTGGGTGCGATATCAGCAAGCCTTCCACTTTTCATTTTAAGGCCATTGACATCTTTTGAAACAAATATCACAGGAACAGGACTTTTTGAGTGCGCTGTGTTAGGTGAACCATCCGGATTGACCATGACATCGGCATTTCCGTGATCAGCTATGATGAAAAGGCAATAGCCATTTTCCAGGCAAAATGGGACTAGTTGTTTTAGACACCCGTCAACAGTCTCTGCTGCTTTGACAGCAGCACTGAATACACCCGTATGACCAACCATATCTGTATTGGCGAAATTAAGGCAGATAAAATCAGGATGATTTGTCCGTATGTAGTTGATGGTTGCATCGGTGACACCCTGGGCACTCATCTCAGGTTGCAGATCATATGTTGCTACTTTAGGGGAAGGAATAAGTATTCGCTCTTCGCCTGTAAAAGGCTCTTCTCTTCCGCCAGAGAAAAAATAGCTGACATGTGGATACTTTTCTGTTTCGGCTATTCTGAGTTGTGTTTTATGTTGAGCAGATACGTATTCTCCCAGTGTCCCTGTAATATCCACTTCGGGAAAAAGAATATCAACATTCACAAATGATTTGTCATATGATGTCATGGTCACCATGTGAATGTCCAGTGGATGCATGTCGAACCCTGGTATTTCATGTTGACAAAGTGCTGTAGCCAATTGTCTTGGGCGGTCAGTACGAAAATTAAAAAAGATAACGGTATCCCCATCCTGAATAGTTGCAACAGGGTGACCTTGATCATCCGTTAATACAATAGGTTGTATAAACTCATCCGTAACCCCACTTTCATATGATGTTTGCATCGCGTCAAGAATATCCATGGTAGGTGATCCGATTCCCTTTACCAGAAGATCATAAGCTAACTTAATTCTCTCCCAACGTTTGTCCCTGTCCATGGCGAAATATCGTCCCACTACACTTGCTATTGGAATATGAATAGGATCCATTTCTGATTTAAGTTGACGAAGGAAACCTAAACCACTTTTAGGATCAACATCTCTTCCATCTGTAAATGCATGTATGCAGATTGATCCATTGAACTGGCTCCTGCATACTGTCGCCAATCCAATCAAATGATTGATATGGGAATGAACCCCACCATCGGATACAAGTCCGATCAGGTGCAAACGACCTTTAATTCCGGCCAATGCCTTAAGGAGAATTTGGTTTTTATATAGTTCGCCTTCACGAACCGCTTTATTTATTCTTGCTAATTCCTGGTAAACAACTCTACCCGCTCCGATATTAAGATGACCCACTTCTGAATTGCCCATTTGTCCATCTGGCAAACCCACATCTTCTCCATAGGTGACCAGGGTGGCGTGCGGGTACTTATCCCAGAGTGAATCAAAATAAGGAGTATCAGCTGCATCAATAGCGCTGATAGCCGGATCAGGATTTATACCCCAACCATCTAAAATGATCAAAACCGCTTTTTCCATACTATACGTTAGAATGTAAAGATAACTGTGATTGATGTCAAAAGTTGAATTTTGCATATAGGCCTCTCCAGACATTTCATAACTGACTAATGCCAATCACTGACATTGACGTAAATTCGAATGTAAAAATCATCACTTCGGACACACCTTCTCTGTGTATCAGGCATAAATAATTACCATGAATTTTTAATTTGATTTATTCAGGGTATACCCTCATGCATTCGAATGCCAATGAATCAATTCAAGATTTCAAAAAATCAAAAAAGATGAGCAGATGGATCATGAAAATCAGCGGCATGGTGGTATGATGTAATAAAATCAGGAGCTTCAAGCCTGTATTTCAAATATGTACATGGAAGAAAGCGGTTGGCATAAAAATTCAAATGAGATCTATCCGCATATGTAAAGGACTTAAAATCATTGAAGAAAATAAAGTTTAAACCTTTTTTCAAATAACAAAAAAATATATGTTAAACAAAAATGTATTAAAACTTCTTTATTGATGTATTGATCGTTACTTTCGTTTTAGTTATTGCACCACATCCAAAGAGCTAAAGAATTCATTTTAGACTCTTTTACTAAGGCTTCTAATGAACAGAAGTCTTATTGCTTTTCACCTCTTTATTGCTTTCACCCGAAGGTTTTTTTGGCAAGGTTGTTGCACCGATGCCCTTTGATCTAATCGTCATAGGCATGGTCAACTAAAAAAGCATTTTACATATATCGACAAATGAGAAAAACCACCGTCACTGCGGAATCCCTGCTCCCTGTTTCTCTACCCTTTCTGTCAGGATTTCTCAAAAAGCTTTGTCGATCATGTGGGGTCACAATCAATGTGGCCTCTGTGATCGCGTATTATACTGTAAATCTTCTGCACCTTGATCTTCTCAGGGATAAAATCAAACTTGCCCAAACTAGCCCTTCATTCCAAAATTTGAAACTATCATGTATGGTATTGGTGATCGGACTGATCACTACAACTATTGCTTTTGGCCAGACCGAGGAGAAGACGAAAGAGATGCAGGAACTGGATGCGCGTGTACGAAGCACCTTAAAAGAAAATGCACAGACTATTCGATTCATGGAAAACAAAGGGCAGCTTGAAAACAAAGCGGTGCTCTATTATTTTGAAAACGCTAATGGGGGAGTTTACATTGAACAAGGACGTATACGATTTGTGGCGATTAAAGATTCCCTTATCACAGAGGAGCATGAGGAACATGATGAAGATGAAACTCTTCCATTTGCAGAAGATGAACATACCAGAGTAATCACATCAACGCATACTTTTTCTTTATACTTAAATGGCGCAAATCTCAACCCGGCTATTAAACTGGGAGATTCCTTTAAAGAGAATTATAATTATTATTTAGGGGAGGACTCAAAGACCTGGGCCAGTGGTGTTAAGGCATCAAAGGAATTAACACTTGAAGATCTATATCCGGGCATTGACCTTCGTCTGTATAGTACTTCGAATGGAAGTATGGAGTTTGACTGGTTGATGGATCCGGGTGCAGACTTTAGTAAAGTGAAAATGCGTTTTTCGGGTCAGGATGATCTGTCCATTGATCAGGGAGGTAATCTGAGTGTTGGCTTACGTTTTACAAACGTCAAATTTGATATACCGGAATCTTATCAGGTCACTGCAGAAGGAAAAGTGCCTGTTAAGTTTTCGTTCAACAAACTCGACAAACAAACGATTGAATTCACGACTACATCAACTATTGATCCACGGTTTCCTTTAATTATTGACCCAACATTAACCTGGGGAACATTTTTGGATGCGAATAATTCTACGTTTGATGCTTATCTGTATGCTATAGAAGTTGATCCTGCTGATGGAACGGTTTATTGTGCCGGTGGAACGAACAGGAATTTTCCAACAAACGCAGCTCCATATGATGCGGATGGTTACCTGAATGTAATTAACGGACTTACCGGACAACCTTCATCACCTATACCGATGGTTGCAGTAGTATACCGGATCAATAATACCGGAACCGACCTATTGGATCTGACACTTTTTGGACCCGCCACCGCAGCGTCGCCGAATGAGCTCTTTTTTCAGGCATTAAGTTTATCTCCGACAGGAGTTTTCGTCGGTGGGATAACCAATGTGGCCATTCCTGCAGCCGGGACTCAATTCGATAACTCCCTTAATCTCGGCGACGGTTTTGTTGCTGTTTTCTCACGGGATTTAGGTACGCTTGTGTATAGCACATATTTGGGAAGTGCCAGTGATGAAGCAATAGGAGTTACTACCGTTCGTGCTGTCAATGACAACACGTTCTATGTAGGTATGACAGTAAATGCCGCTGTGCCCGGTTCATATATAAGTGCAGGTGCTGCATCCACTACATTTGGTGGTGGAACTGATATGTATATCGCAAAGTTCACCAACATGAATGTACTGAATTGGGGAACTTATGTGGGAGGTGCCGGAAATGAGGAATTTAATGATCTCGAATTTTATGGTGATGGCCGGGTCGCGTTTGCAGGTTCGACTACAGGGGCTATTACTGAAGTAAATCCTGGAGGTACTACAGGTAGTGGTACAGATGGTGTTTTGGGAGTATTGAACAATGCAGGTACAGGATTTAATTATTTAGATAAGATAGGTGGTAGTGGAGCAGACCGCATCAACGATGTGGAAGTTGTTGGGACAACTTTATTCTGGACAGGTTCAGCGTCTGCAGGTTTTCCGGTTTCGGCATCAGGAGTTTATGATAATACGCATAATGGATCTACTGATGTAGTCGTCGGTAAAGTAAGTGAAGCAGGAGGTGCAGGAACATATGGAGCTACCTTTTATGGAACAGCATCCGCAGATATTGGCAATGGGATCAGATTAGTAACAGAGACAGATTGTGAAGGAGTTCAAACCGTATTTCTTTTAGTTTTTGGAACTGTAGGTGGCACAGGTTTACCTGTTGTGAATATCAATGGTGAAACCTTCTATCAGGCCGCTTCACAGGGGGGAATTGATATGTTTTTTGCGGGATTTACGAATTCGTTATCGACCCTATTATATGGAACATATATGGGCGGTAATCAAAACGATTACCTAGGTGAAACAGGTGTACCAAAAGGTTCAAACCACCTTTGGGTAAATAATGCTGATGTATATTTAGGAACAACAACACACAGTGCTGCGCATTCACCGACGTTAGTAGCCGGCGGTTTTGACCTAACTAAAACTAATGGTACTAATGACTCACATATCATTCTATCTATTGAATTCAATACGATTATTGAGAGAGATTATAGTGATGCACCAGCAAGCTACGGTGCGCCTTCTCACATTTTAGATTGTCAGGCTCTTCGTATTGGTCCACTATTGGATCCTGAAGCAGGGCCATTTCCAGGTGTTCAGGCGAATGGTGATGATACCAATGGATTAGATGATGAAGATGGTGTGACAACACTTCCTTCTTTTTCTGCCGGAGGCCCGCAAAATATTTCGGTGACAGTTTCAAATCTGGTCAATACTACACTCACTGTAGCTAATCTCTATGGTTGGATCGATCTTAATGGTGATGGACAATTCTCTGTAGGAGAATTTGCAACTACTACTCTTGCTGTGGGATTCACTGGTTCTAAAACATTAACCTGGTCTAATGTAACTGTCAGTGGTCCGGCGACAAGTCATTATCTGCGAATCCGATTAACTAAGAATAACTTACTTGATAATGTAGCTACAACTGCAGTAGATGAACGATCAACCGGATCTGCATCAAGTGGTGAAGTAGAAGATTACCTGGCTGTAGAACTGACGTGTCCCGCACCAGCAAATGAAGCAGCCTGTCAAACCCAAGCTGCTATCGATGCAAAATATGCGACATGGCTAGCCTCAGTAAAAGCTGGCGGTGGATGTAATGGTGTATTGACAAATAACAGTACCGGCGCACCTTCAAGTTGCGGCGGAGTTAAAACGGTAATATTTACATATACCAGTGCATGTGCACCGCTTGTACTGACGTGTTCATCCACTTTTACAGTGGCCGCAGATGCTTCACCAGTGATTACTACTTGTGCAGTGACACGCAATATCATAGGTTGTAATACTGCTGCTATTACAACACCATCTTATTCAGCCACCACAGTTGCCTCAACTGAAGCCGTATTTGAAGCTGCTCCCAATCTGGGTATTACATCCGATGCTTGTGGTATTACCGCGGTAACATACATAGATGTGGCCACAGGTACTTGTCCAATAGTCGTAAAACGTAAATGGACAGTAAGTGATGTGTGTGGCAATACAGCAACGTGTATCCAAACAATCAATGTCACAGACAATGTTCTTCCCGCTGTAGTATGTCCCGCCAACGTGACTATAACATGTACTGCCAGCACACTACCTGCAGGTACAGGTACGGCGACAGGAACTGATAATTGTGCAACTCCAACAATAACGTTTACCGATGTGACTGTGGCATCGCCAACATGTGCGCAGAATTACAGCATAACAAGAACATGGAGAGCAACAGATAATTGCGGTAACACCAGCACATGTAATCAAACGATTACCATCAGTGACCTTACCGCGCCTGTGATAACCTGTCCTGTGAATCTAACCTTGGAATGTACCATTAATACTTTACCGGCAAATACAGGCACAGCAACTGCTACCGATAATTGTGGCGGTGTGCCTGTAATAACATTTACGGATGTAACTGTTTCATCAGGACGGCCAGGAGAATACACGATCACCAGAACTTGGAAAGCAACTGACCCATGTGGTAATATGGTCACATGCAATCAGACTATCGTAGTCATAGACAGTAATTCACCAGTCATAACAACTCAACCGGCCAATATAAGTGAATGTATAGGTGGAACTTCAACGATGACAGTTGTCATTTCTGGAGGTTCAGGTACTATTCTCTACCAATGGCAATCGAGTCCGAATGGAACAAGCGGATGGGTCAATGCTGTAGGTACAGGTTCTACAACTCCAACCTATACTCCGCCGAGTGTATCTGCCGGCGTTACTTTTTATAGAGTATTAATTACTTCAGCAACTAATGGATGCGGACAGGCCATCAGTAATAATGCTACCGCGACGATTGTCCTTGATCCGACAGTAAGTCTTGCCGTAGATGATAATACGATTTGCGATGGTGGTATAAGTGTGATCACAGCGACAGTGTCCGGTGGTGCAGGTACAGCTTCTTATCAATGGCAGCATGACTTCCCAAGTGCAGGTACTACATGGGTAGATGAAGGGGGTAATGTTAATCCATTTACAACACCTGTTTTAGCTACAGGAACACATACGTATCGTGTATTAATAACACAGTCGGGTTCTCAATGCGATGTTGTAAGTACAACACTGACGATCACAGTTTCTGATGATCCCACCGTTACCATAATCAATTCGAATCCAACAATATGCAATGGTGGAACTTCTTTGTTAACAGCGAATCCAAGCGGTGGCACAGGCACAAATAGTTTTCAGTGGCAACAACTTGTCGCTGCAGTCTGGACTAATGTCAGCAATAGTCAGAGTTATACAACCGATATATTGACAACACCGGGAACGTATACATATCGAGTCATCGTGACACAAAATAGTTCAGGCTGTCTTGTGATTAGTAGCAATACGATTGTAACAGTCGTTGATGATCCTGTCGTCTCCGTCGCCGCAAGTGCACTTACTATTTGTGATGGAGGTACCAGTTTGTTTACGGCTACAGTGACAGGTGGTACAGGTACAAATGTATATCAATGGCAATCTTTCAATGGTACGATATGGAGCAATGTAGGTACAAATCAGAACACATATACGACTCCTGTATTGACTATCGGTACATACACATACCGTGTCTTAGTCACACAGGCTGCGGGTTGTGATGCGGTCAGTGCCAATCAGGTCGTAAATGTTGTCGCAGATCCAACCGTAAGTGTAATCATTGCCGAGCCGTCAATTTGTTCAGGTGGTACTACTTTGCTTACTGCCAATGTCACTGGAGGAACTGGCACAACCGTTTACCAATGGCAGTTCAATTCAACAGGTGTTACGTGGATCAATGTGGGTTCAAATCAAAATACATACACAACTCCTGTGCTGTCCACAACTGGTACTTATAGTTACAGAGTTTTGATCACACAAGCCAGCGGATGTGCAGTACAGAGCGCGAATGCTGATGTGGTGGTTGTAGCTGATCCGACAGTGAGCATTGTTTCCACTGGCCTTTCTATTTGCGATGGTGGCACGAGCACCTTTACGGCAACAGTAACTGGAGGAACAGGAACAAACCTTTTCCAATGGCAATTCAATTCAACAGGTGTAACCTGGGTAAATGTTGGTACAAACAGTAACGTCTATACCACACCTGTGCTGACCATCGGATCATATACATACAGATTGATTGTAACACAGGCGGCAGGTTGTTCAGTACAAAGTACAAATCAAACAGTAGTCGTCTCTGCGGATCCTACAATAAGTGTAGGTATCAATAATCCTACACTTTGTATCGGCGGAACAGCCACATTGACAGCAACAGTATCCGGAGGTACAGGCACGAATGTATATGCATGGCAGGAGAATGTTTTAGGCACGTGGACTCCTGTAGGTACAAATCAAAATACGTTTACAACACCTACACTCAACTCAAATGGAACATTCACCTATCGAGTCATTGTGACACAGGCATCGGGTTGTTCTGTCCAGAGTGTCGATCAAATAGTAACTGTTGTTTCAGATCCATTAATTACAGTAGAGCCTGTAGGGTTCGTAGAATGTATCGGACAAACAAATGCTTTGACGGTTACGGTATCTGGTGGTACAGGGACATATACATATCAATGGCAGGTTGGCACCACGTCAACAGGACCATGGAATACTGTAGGTAGCAATAGCAATACATATACACCACCTAGCGTAATTACCGGAACAAATTTTTACAGAGTTAATATCACAACGTCCGGAGCAGGTTGCAATTCACTTACAAGTGCTGTAGTAACTGTGCAAATCACAGGACCTGCCTCTGTGAGCATATCTGTCAACAATCCTGTAATCTGTCTTGGTGGTTCATCAGTTATCACATCAACTGTGACAAACGGTTCAGGAACATATTCCTATTTATGGCAGCGAAGTCCTGCCGGTTTAAATACATGGTCCACTGCACCGTCTCCTAATACTTTAGCAAATTATACTGTGCCTTCAGGTAGTGTAGGTTCGTTTGACTACAGAGTATTAGTAACGGATGTACTTTGGAATTGTGGAAATCCGGTTTCAAGTTCTGTCAATGTTGTTGTTCAGAGTCAGCCGGTAGTTAATGTAAGTACTAGTGATGGATATATTTGTATAGGAGGAACCGCATTGTTGGTATCAACGCCATCAGGGGGCTCGGGAACATATACATTTCAGTGGCAATCAAGTCCAACCGGAGGTAATCCATGGACAAATGTATCCCCAGGGGGTACAAATCAAAATTTAAGTGTAGCAGGAAATATTGCAGGTACAACTTATTACAGAGTGATGGTAACAGATCCTGCAAATAACTGTACTGATCCTACTTCAAATGCAGTAACCGTGACTGTGATACCACAGCCGACGGTATCAGTGAGCACCCTTACGCCAACGATATGTATTGATGGAACGTTTACAATTTCATCTACTGTCAATAACGGATCAGGAATATATTCTTATCAATGGCAATCAGGAACTACATCTACAGGGCCATGGACCAATATCACTGTGAATGGTGATCAATCTGAATACTCTGATATTCTATCGTCACCCGGAGTAAGATATTATAGGGTCATCGTCGATGATCTGGCTAGTGGCTGCGGAATAATGACATCTGTAGCTGTTTCCATTACAGTCAATTCAAATCCTACCGTTACAGTTTCGCCAGCAGGTCAAACTGTATGTATCGGAGGTCCTGCAACGCTCACTGCAACAGTGTTAAGTGGTTCAGGTAATTTTCAATATCAATGGGAACAGAGTCCTGATGGTTCCTCATGGTCGAATGTAGCCAGTGGTGGAAATGCAGTGACATATAATCCACCGACAGGGGCTCTGACATCAACATATTATAGAGTTTGGATCAATGATATTGGAAGCGGATGCGCCGACCTTTATTCCGGGTCTGTATTTGTCAATGTTCATGACCAACCTACAGTATCTATCGCTGCAAATAATCCTATCATTTGTGTAGGAGGTAGTTCGACAATCAGCGCTACTATATTAAATGGCTCTGGAACTTATACATACCAGTGGCAGCAAAGTGTAAACGGTACTTCAGGCTGGGCTAATGTAGCTTCCAATGGAACAAATGCAACTTACAATGTTCCATCCGCCTCTGCCGGTTCACTTTTTTACAGATTAATTCTTTCTGATATTGGCAGTGGTTGTGCAGACCCTATTTCCAATAATGTCAATGTTACTGTTCAAAGTCTTCCTACAGTTACAGTAGCTGCAACCGGAAGTGTGATTTGTATTGGCGGTAGTTCGACAGTCAATTCAACCGTATTGAACGGATCAGGATTTTATTCTTATCAGTGGCAATCGAGCCCAACTGGTGCGGGTGGGTCATGGAGTAATATAACAAATCAAGGTAATGGTGCAAGTTATGCAGCACCCTCAGGTGTGTCCGGTACAACATTTTACAGAGTCATCGTCACTGATGCCGGTAGTGGTTGTGGTAGCACAGTCTCAAATGCTGTATCCGTTGTAGTTGTAAATCAACCTTCAGTAGCTATATCAGTCAACAATCCGGTCATCTGTATCGGAGGAACATCAACAGTAACTTCAACCATCACAAACGGATCAGGATCATACGCATTCCAATGGCAATCAAGCCCAACAGGTAGTACCCCGTGGACAAATACAGGAACAAATAGTTCTTCACTTATTCTTACCGGAACAGTCACTGGAACAACTTACTATCGTGTCATTGTAGATGATCTTTCTAATGGTTGTAATAATCCTGTTTCTTCTTCTGTATCCGTGGTAGTTCAATCAGGGGCAACAGTCTCCATAAATGCAGATCAGGATAGTGTGTGTTTATTTGGTGCTGTAGAAATCACCCCAACAATACTGAACGGTTCAGGCATATATAATTATCAATGGCAATCCAGTCCTTTGAGTGGTGGTCCCTGGACAACTTTAGCAGGGGAGACAAATTCAACATTTAATCCTTCAACTGCAACTGCAGGCGTAACATGGTATCGCGTCATGATTACAGATCTTGCCAGTGGTTGTGGCGACCCTGTATCAAGTGGTGTCAGGATCGCTGTTTTCAATCAGCCTACTTTGAGTATACAGTTAGCAGTACCTGTAGTTTGTGTAGGTGGAATAGCCGTCATCACATCCAACATTACAAACGGATCAGGATTATTTAATTACCAATGGCAAGTAAGTCCTGATGGTTCATCCTCATGGGCAGATGTTGCCAGCGGTGGAAATGGACCAAATTATAGTGTACCTACTACGGTCACCAGCTCAAGTTTTTACAGATTAATTCTGACTGATAATGTGGCCAGCTGTGATGATCCACAATCTAATAATATTCAGGTCAATGTCGTATCTCCTTCAAATGTTTCGATCACAGCGCCTGATGATACGGTTTGTATTGGAGCGATCACAACAATCCTCTCCACGATCACAGGAGGGTCCGGTATCTTTTCATATCAATGGCAACAAAGTCTTAATGGATCAAGTGGCTGGGCCAATGTGCCTTCAAATGGAACTAATCCAACCTACACAGTGCCTACACTAGTAGCTCAAAGATTTTTTTACAGATTAGTACTAACGGATCAGGCAAACGGATGCGCTGACCCTATTTCAAATGTAACTCCTGTCACTGTCCAAAGCGATGCTGTGTTAACTGCAAGTGCTAATAATCCCGTACTCTGTATTGGCGGGTCATCTGTCATTTCAACTTCAATAACAGGAGGCTCTGGTGATTTCAGTTATCAATGGCAGACAAGTCCAAATGGTACAAGTGGATGGAGCAATGTAGTATCGGGAGGAAATGGTCCAACGTATAATGTGCCTACAGGGACTGTGGGTACATTTTATTACCGCATTATTCTGGTCGACAATTCTAATGGTTGTGATGATCCTGCGCCGGTCGTGGTATCAGTCCAGGTTAATTCTCAACCAGCAGTAACAATCAGTGCGACAAATACTAATCTATGTATCGGTGGTTCTTCTACTATCAATTCTGTAGTCACTAATGGTACTGCATTTTTAACTTACCAATGGCAGTCAAGTCCGAATGGAAGTACATGGTCAAATGTGGCGAGTCAAGGAACAGGTGCTTCATATGCGGTGCCAACAGGTTCTGCAAATTCGACTTTTTATCGTGTACTCGTTACAGACTCTGGTAATGGATGTAACGATCCGGTATCAAATTCAGTGCAGGTAATCGTGCAATCTCAGCCAACAGTAACCATATCAATTGACAATCCTACTGTGTGTGTCACAGGTTCTGCATTGATCACATCTACTATTCTTAATGGTACCAATCTGATCAGCTATCAATGGCAATCCAGTCCGAATGGAAGTAGTGGATGGGTCAATATTACAGTCAATGGAAATGCAGCAACTTATGCTCCATTGACAAGTCTTGCAGGCACTACCTATTACAGAGTTATGGTGACTGATGCAGGAAACGGATGTAATGATCCTGTTTCTTCTTCAGTTCAACTCATTGTACAACCTCAACCTACTGTTTCGATTTCAGTTGATAACGCACTGATCTGTATCGGTGGATTATCTACGATATCCTCTACGATAAGTAATGGTTCCGGATTATTTAATTATCAATGGCAGTCAGGTACTTCCGGCACAGGTCCATGGACAGATATAGCCGTGAATGGAACCAACCCAACATATGATGTGCCTTCCCCAACAAACGGAAGTTTCTTTTATAGACTCATCGTCACAGATCTGGCCAGTGGATGTAATGATCCACTTTCAAATGTGATCAATGTGGTCATCTCACCTGATCTTTCAGTCACCACACAACCTACGAATGTCATCGAATGTATCGGTGGTACGTCTACAATGACTGTAGTCGTGACAGGTGGATCCGGAACATTAAGTTATCAATGGCAATCAAGTCCTGATGGAAGTAGTAACTGGGTAAATGCAACAGGAACCGGAAATGCAACTATTACATACACTCCTCCAAGTACAGTGGCAGGATCAACTTACTATCGTGTATTAATTAACGCTACGAATAATGGTTGTGGACAGGCCATAAGCGCAGTAGCATTTGCTAATATTTTTGCTGATCTGGCCGTAACAACACAACCTGTAGGGTTTTCAGAATGTATCGGAGGCACTACAACATTGAGTGTTGCAGCGACGGGTGGAACAGGTACGATGACATATCAATGGGAATCCAGTACGAATGGTACGAATTGGAATATCGCCACAGGTACCGGCTCTACCACTGCGGTTTACACGCCTCCAAGCTCAACTGCTGGTTCTACTTTTTACAGAGTAACGATCAGTACCCCTGGAAGTGGTTGCGGTAATGCGATAAGCAGTGTAGTAACCGTGATTATCACCCAGGATATTTCTGTCACAACTCAACCAACCAATATCACTGAATGTGTGGGCGGAACTCTGACCATGACAGTCGCAATCTCGGGTGGTTCAGGAACAATTTCATATCAATGGCAAACAAGCACAACAGGCATTGGTAGTTGGTCAAATGCAACCGGTACAGGTTCAACTGCAGCAACATATACTCCACCGAGCAGTGTTGCAGGAACATTATTTTATAGGGTTTTAGTGAATGGTGCTAATTCAGGATGCGACCAGGCTGTAAGCTCTAATGCCACAGCGACCATAGTGCCTGATATCAGTGTACAAACCCAACCGACAAGTTTCAATGAATGTGTCGGCGGAACAGGAACATTATCAGTAGTGGTCACCGGTGGTACAGGAACAATAAGCTATCAATGGCAATCAAGTCCATCAGGTGCAGGTACATGGTCCAATGCGACGGGCACAGGTTCAACTTCTTCCGTTTATACTCCTCCTTCCATTACACCTGGTGTAGTAGATTATCGCGTATTGATCAATGCCACAGGCAATGATTGCGGTCAAGCCGTAAGTACGATTGCAACCTTAACCATTTCACCTAATGCTACAGTATCAGTCAGTCCTGTATCAACTGAAGTGTGTATTGGAGCCAGCGTCACCCTGACAAGAACATTGACAGGTGGTTCAGGCCTCGTCAGCACACAATGGCAAATCAATAATGGAAGCTGGAGTGATATAGCAGGACAGACAGGTTCTACATATGCACCATCGACCGCTGTTGCCGGAACCACTCAATACAGAGTACGGGTTATAGATCCAAGTTCAGGTTGTAGCCAACCATTTTCAAATATTGTGACTGTAATCGTACAGCCTAATGCAACTGTAAGTATCACACTCAACAATGCAGAGGTTTGTCTTGATGGAGATGCAACTTTCACTGCAACCATTACAGGTGGTTCAACGACATTAACATACCAATGGCAATCAAGTCCTAATGGTTCTTCAGGCTGGGTAAATATTGTAGGAGCTACTGCTCTTACTTATGTAGCACCGACGACGTCAGCAGGAACAACATGGTATAGACTTCAGGTCACCGATCCTGCGCTTTTGTGTTCTGATCCTGCATCCAGTGCTCTTTCTGTTTTAGTAAGACCTGATCCAACTGCATCTATCGTTGCACAGAATTCTGAAATCTGCGTCGGTGGAAGTTCTTTGTTGACTGCAACCATTACAGGTGGCTCAAGTCTGCAAACTTTACAATGGCAATCGAATACAGGTACATGGGCAAATATTGCCGGTGCCACTTCCAGTACATATACTGTTCTCGGATCATCTGCCGGATCTACACAATACAGGATTTTATTACTTGATCCAAATTCCGGATGTCCTGCAACCCTTGCATCTAACAGCGTGACTATACTAGTACAACCTGATGCTTCAGTGACCGTCAATCCACCTTCGACAGAAGTATGTGTAGGTGGAGTTGCTTTATTGACAGCCACAGTGACAGGCGGATCTACAGGTTTGACATATCAGTGGCAATCAAGCGCTGCAGGTCAAAATATCTGGTCAAATATTGGTGGTGCAAATGCTTCAACATACAGTGCACAAACACTAACTGCCGGAAATACAGACTATAGAGTAATCATCACTGATAACCTTAGTGGATGTAGTGATCCCGTATCGAACGCCGTATTAGTTATTGTACAGCCGGATGCAACTGTAAGCATCGCGCCATCGACATCACAAGTTTGTCTTGGCGGATCGGTGACCATCAATGCTACCATCGTAGGTGGATCTACTTCATTTACCATTCAATGGGAAAGCAGCACTGATCAAATCGCATGGAGTATTATTCCGGGAGCAACTGCACAAGGATATAATCCGCCTACTTCTTCAACAGGTACATTATATTATCGTGTAGAGATTACTGACCTTGTCAGTGGATGTAGTGATCCCGTATCGAACAATGCAAGTGTAATCGTATCACCAGATCTTTCTGTGTCAACGCAGCCAACTAATCTTACAGAATGCCTGGGAGGTTCCGCTACAATGACAGTAGCTGTGACAGGTGGATCAGGTACTATATCATATCAATGGCAATCAAGTCCAAATGGTACTAACGGCTGGACCACTGCAACCGGAACAGGAGCAAATACAAATACGTATACTCCTGCCAGTACAGCCACAGGCACTACATGGTACAGAGTATTGATCAATGCATCAAACAGCGGTTGTGATCAGGCTGTAAGTAATGTCGCTACAGCTATCATCACACCTGATCTAAGTGTCACAACTCAGCCATCTCCGATAACTGAGTGTGTAGATGGTGTAGCCACAGTTTCTGTTGCAATAGCGGGTGGCTCAGGAACAATAAGCTATCAATGGCAAACAAGCCCAACAGGAACATCAGGCTGGGCAAATGCTGCAGGGCCAGGTGTATTGACAAATACATATACGCCTCCAAGCACTGTAGTAGGAACAAATTGGTACAGAGTTCGTATCACAGCATCAGCAAGTGGATGTGATCCGATAAATAGCGACACAGCCCGTGTGACTGTGATTCCTGACTTAAGTGTAGGAACACAACCTACAAATGTGTCGGAATGTATCGGCGGTACGTCTACTATGACAGTCTCGGTGAATGGCGGTGTTGGTACTGTATCTTATCAATGGCAATCAAGTGCTGATGGATCCACAGGTTGGGCAAATGCAACCGGAACAGGATCTACCACATCAACTTATACACCTCCAAGTATTGTAGCCGGAACTATTTTTTACAGAGTCTTAATCAATGCATCTGGTAATGGATGCGGTCAGGCTGTAAGTGCAAATGCTACAGCAACAATAACACCTGATATCACAATTACTACACAACCAACAGGAATTGCTGAATGTGTGGGTGGAACTTTGACAATGACTGTTGCTAACAGTGGTGGCTCAGGTACAATCTCATATCAATGGCAATCCAGTGCAGACGGATCTACCGGATGGGCCAATGCAACCGGTACGGGAGCAACAACAAATACATATACACCATCGAGTGTAACAGCAGGAACAACATATTACAGAGTACTTGTGAATGCAACAAATTCAGGATGTGATCAGGCTGTAAGTAATGCAGTGACCGCTGTCATCAATCCGGATCTCACCATTACGACGCAACCAACAAATCTAAATGAGTGCCTTGGTGGTACAGCTCAATTGACAGTTGTAGTCACTGGTGGTACAGGTACAGTTTCATATCAATGGCAAACAAGTACTACGCAGAATGGAACTTATACCAATGCTTCCGGTACAGGTTCTACTACATCTTCCTTCACTCCAGCATCTGTATCAACAGGCACAACATGGTATCGTGTATTGATCAATGCTACAGGTAATGGTTGTGGTCAGGCTATGAGCAATAATGTGAGTGTCATCATTGATCCGGATGCAACAGTCAGTATTACACCGCCGGTTTACAATCTTTGTACCGGAGCATTTCAAAATCTGACGGCTACCATCACGGGAGGTTCTGCCCTTGTACATGTTCAATGGCAGCGATATGATTCATTGACTACTTCATGGGTGAATATATCCGGTGCGGTCAATCTGAATTATCTTGTTCCAACTAATGTGACTGGATCATTAGCCTATAGAGCAATGATCGTAGATCCAAACTCAGGTTGTAGTACACCTGTTTCTTCAGTTTCAACTGTTAATATTTATACCGGAGCATCATCAACAGCAAGTGTGAATGATGTTAATATTTGTCTTGATGGTGCGGCCCTTTTGACAGCTATCATAATAGGTGGATCTGGTGGTGGAACCAGTATCTGGCAATCAAGTCCTGATAGTCTTGTTTTTACAGATATAGCCGGAGCTAACGCTACTACGTATTCACCACCGACTAATGTTGTCGGCACCATATACTATCGATTTTATACGGTTGAACCAGGGGGAAGTCAATGCCCAAGTCCGGTTATTTCTAATGTGGCTAAGGTAGTAGTACATGCCGATCCTGCTGTAAATGTTACCATTTCTGATATAAAAATATGTGTAGGAGGTACGACAACTCTCACAGCAAATATCACTGGTGGATCGCCTTTGCAAATTATTCAATGGCAAAATGGCGTCGCTTTTGGCGGACCGTGGTCAGATGTTTCCGGAGCAAATAGTTCTACATATGTTTTTAATGGAACTACAGCAGGAACATATTATTACAGAGTTGTACTTACAGATAACGGACTGGGTTGTACAACAATTGTTACCTCAAATCCAACATCTGTCATCACTGTCAATAATGATGCAACAGTATCCATCTCCGCGCCTAATCTTGAAATTTGTGTTGGAAGTAGTGTAACTATCACTGCAACTATTACAGGTGGTTCTGGTGGCTCCATCTACATCCGGCAATGGCAGTCTAGCCCGCACGGCCTAAATACATGGACTGATATTCCGGGTGCAATTAATACTACCTATGTGGTCAGTGGGACAGTGCCTTCAAGTTTAGACTATCGCATTACTATAAGTGATCCGCTACCTGATTGTGCAGATCCGGTTTCTAATGTATTAAACATCATCGTTAACCCCGATGCAGTCGCAACACTTGCTCCACTTACAAATCCTGTTTGTATCGGAGGAAGCGCTCCTTTGACAGCTACTATCACCGGCGGCTCATCATCATTGTCAAGAATATGGGAACAAAGTTCTACAGGTCTTGCAGGATCATGGTCGGTGATTGCAGGCCAAACAGGATTAGTATACAATCCACCTACAACAATTGTAGGTACTATTTTCTATAGAATTTCTTTCCTTGATCCACTTCCAGGTTGCGGTGGAGGTAACTCTAACAACGTTACGGTTACTGTATCTCCTGATCTCTCAATTACAACACAACCAACAGGTATCGCTGAATGTGCCGGAGGAACAGCTACAATGTCTGTTGCAGTCACCGGAGGTTCAGGAGCAATAAGCTATCAATGGCAGGTCAGTCCTGATGGTACAACCGGATGGGCAAATGCAACAGGTACAGGTTCTACAAGCATTACATACACACCACCTAGTACGACCGTAGGAACAAAATGGTACAGAGTATTAATCAATGCTGCCGATAGTGGTTGTGATCAGGCCGTAAGTTCCGTGGTTACAGCTATCATTTCAGCAGATCTAAATATCACTACGCAGCCTTCACCAATCGTCGAATGTATAGGAGGAACAAATACACTTAACGTAGTCTCTCCGGGTGGTTCAGGCACGGTTTCATACGCATGGCAAACCAGTCCTAACGGAACCGGTAGCTGGGCAGCTGCAACAGGTACTGGTTCAACTACGGCAACATACACACCTCCTTCAGTATCGGCAGGTGTTCTGTGGTATCGAGTACTTATTACAGCATCAGGCAATGGATGTGATAGTCAGCAAAGTGATACGGCCAGAGTAACTGTAACTCCAGATCTATCGATTACAACACAGCCTACAAATGTGCTTGAATGTATCGGTGGTACGAATACATTTAGTGTAATAGTCACGGGAGGTTCAGGCGTTGTGACTTATCAATGGCAATCAAGTACAACTAACGTATCCGCCAATTTTACCAACATCGCTGGAGCAACGAACACATCTTATCTTCCTTCAAGTGCAGCCGCCGGAACTACATATTATCGTGTCCTCATCAGCGCATCAGCAGGTGGTTGTGACCAGGCACTCAGTACAGTTGTGACAGCTATCATCGTCAATGACATCGCGATCACGACACAACCTGTCGGCGGAAATATATGCGTAGGTGGAAACATGACTTTAACTGTGGCAGCAACAGGTTCCCCCGGACTTAATTATGAATGGCAACGCCAGGCAGGACCAAGTTGGATCACGGTAGGGACGAACTCAACTACATACAACACAGGATCACTGACCAGCACTACGATATATCGTGTCATCGTGTACGCTACTCAAAGTGGTTGTGATCCAGCGATATCAAATCTTGCTACAGTCAATGTTGCTCCGGATATTGAGATCACATCTCAACCTCTCGGAGGATCAATCTGTACCGGGGGCAATTTAACATTAAGCGTTATTGCAACCGGTTCACCGGGGCTCAATTACCAATGGCAATTCCAGTCAGGTATCAATTGGTTCAATACAGGAACAAACCAGTCAACATTTAACACGCCGACATTGGGTTCAACAACAACATATCGTGTATTAGTATATGCCAATCAAAACGGTTGTGAAACGGCAGTTTCTAATGACGCTATTGTTACCGTCACTCCGGATATTTCTATATCTGTTCAACCTGTAGGTGGGTCTATTTGTACAGGAGGAAATTTCACTATGAGTGTCACGGCAAGTGGATCGCCAGCTATACTTTATCAATGGGAACAAAATACAGGATCAGGATGGACCACTATTTCCGGTGCGACTTCATCATCTTATAATACAGGTGCGCTTTCTGTCACTACACAATACAGGCTTTATCTCTCTTCAGCTTCTAATGGTTGCGATCCGATTTATTCATCGGCAGTAACTGTAACTGTAACGCCTAACATCACCATCAACACACAACCACAAAGTGGTGTATTGTGTGTAGGTGGCAATCTAATCTTCACAGTTGCAGCTTCAGGATCTCCTTTGCTATTATACCAATGGGAATCATTTAATGGAAGCACCTGGAGCCCTATATCTGGAGCGACAGCCTCATCTTATAATACGGGAGCGCTGGCCAGCACGACACAATATCGTGTGTTGGTGTATGCTTCACAAAGTGGATGTTCAAGTGTGTATTCAAATATCGTTACTGCGAATGTATCTCCTGACATCACGATAAGTGCACAACCGGTTGGCGGTTCTATATGCACAGGAGGCACATTTAGTTTGACCGTTACAGCAAGTGGTTCTCCGGCGATACATTATCAGTGGGAAGCATTCAATGGTTCCACATGGTCTGTGGTCGGAACAGATTTACCAAACTATACAACACCAGCATTAGTCACCACGACTCAGTACAGAGTATTTGTGTTTTCCATCGAAAGTGGTTGCGAAGATGTTTATTCTACACAGGTATCGGTCATTGTAACACCCAACATTACAATATCTGCGCAACCTACTGGTGGTTCTATTTGTACCGGAGGTAATTTTGATTTAAGCGTTACGGCTAGTGGCTCACCTTCCATTCAGTATCAATGGGAGCAATTCAATGGTACTTCCTGGGTTTCAATAGCAGGAGCTACAAGTGCTACCTACAACACTGGAACACTTTCATCCACTACGCAGTACAGAGTTTTGGTTTATGCATCTCAAAGTGGTTGCGTAAATGTATATTCCTCAATCGCTACAGTTACGGTAACTCCTGATATTTCCATAAGCACTCAGCCTGTCGGCGGTGCTATATGCGTTGGAGGTACATGGATATTAAATGTTGTCGCGAGCGGTTCACCTGCTATTCAATATCAATGGCAGGACAGTATCGTCGGAGGTACATGGCATAACGTAACTGCAGTTGGAAATACAACATCGTCATTCACCACAGATTTACTATCTGTCACTACATGGTACAGGGTATTTGTATATAACAATCAAAGTGGATGTGAGGATATATACAGCAACACTGTTGCAGTCACTGTAAGCCCGGACATCGTCATCACCCTTCAACCAGTAGGTGGTTCCATTTGTACCGGAGGTAATTTTGATCTGTTTGTTTTAGGCAGCGGTTCCCCTTCAATACACTATCAATGGGAGACATTCGATGGCTCATCATGGGTTGCAATTAGCGGAGCTACTTTCCCTGCATTTAATACAGGAGTATTAACAACAACAACTCAATACAGAGTATTTGTCTTTGCAACTCAAAATGGTTGTGAAGATGTCTATTCACCTATCGTGACAGTAAATGTGGCACCAGACATCGCTATCTCTACACAACCTCTAGGCGGAGCTATCTGTACGGGTGGCAATTTTGATCTGAGTGTAGTCGCAAGCGGATCACCTGCTATCCACTATCAATGGGAGTCATTTAATGGCACAACATGGAGTATTGTGGGCACAGACTTGCCGACATATAATACCGGAACATTAACAACCACCACAAGCTACAGGGTTTTTGTTTATAATAATCTAAGTGGTTGTGAGGATGTTTATTCTACACAAGTCACTGTCACTGTTACTCCGGATATTTCTATAAGCTTACAACCAGTAGGCGGTTCGATTTGTACAGGCGGTAATTTTGATCTTAGTGTTACTGCCAGCGGTTCTCCTTCTATCCAGTATCAGTGGGAACAATTTAATGGCTCAACATGGACATCAATAGCTGGAGCTACCAGCTCATCCTATAATACCGGTGTTTTAAGTGGTACTACACAATACCGGGTTTTTGTTTATAATACACAAAGTGGTTGTGAGGATTTATATTCTACTCCGGTCACAGTCACAGTTACACCCGATATCGCGATCAGTGTACAACCTATCGGAGGATCAATTTGTACCGGAGGTAATTTTGATCTGAGCATTACTGCCAGTGGATCACCTGCTATTCATTATCAGTGGGAATCTTTCGATGGAACAACATATGCAATCGTGGGATCAGATTTGCCTTCATACAATACAGGGGCATTGACCACGACGACCAGTTACAGAGTCTTTGTTTACAATACGCAGAGTGGTTGTGAGGATATATATTCTACTCAGGTTACGGTCACAGTTACACCTGACATTTCAATAAGCGTGCAACCTGTCGGAGGATCAATCTGTACAGGAGGTAATTTTGATTTGAGTGTTTCAGCCAGCGGATCACCAGCTATTCATTATGAGTGGCAGTCCTTTAATGGCACTATATGGAGTGTAGTAGGCTCAGATTTGCCAACTTATAATACCGGAACGTTAACGACTACTACAACTTATCGCGTATTTGTATATAATACTCAAAACGGTTGTGAAGATATTTTTTCAACAGCGGTTGTAGTTACAGTAGCACCTGATATATCAATCAGTGCCCAACCAGTTGGAGGTTCAATATGTACAGGCGGTAATTTTGATTTGAGTGTAACGGCCAGTGGATCACCGGCTATTCACTACCAATGGGAATCTTTCAATGGCACAACCTGGAGCATAGTTGGATCAGACTTGTCAACATATAACACGGGCACATTGACCACGACGACAACATATAGAGTTTTTGTTTTCAATACTCAAAGCGGTTGTGAGGATATTTATTCAAGTACAGTGGTGGTCACTGTAGCACCTGACATTTCCATTAGTGTGCAACCTGTAGGGGGCTCAATATGTACAGGCGGTAATTTTGACCTCAGTGTAACTGCGAGCGGTTCACCTGCTATTCACTACCAATGGGAGTCATTCAATGGCACAGCATGGAGTGTGGTTGGATCAGATTTGCCAACCTACAACACGGGTACATTAACAACAACTACAACGTATCGGGTATTTGTTTATAACACGCAAAGTGGTTGTGAAGATGTCTATTCATCTTCTGTGATTGTTACAGTTGCCCCGGATATTGCCATCACAATTCAACCCGTGGGAGGTTCAATATGTACAGGCGGTAATTTTGACCTCAGTGTAACGGCGAGCGGTTCACCTGCTATTCACTACCAATGGGAATCATTCAATGGCACCACATGGAGCATCGTCGGTTCAGACTTGCCAACATATAACACAGGTACATTAACAACAACCACAAGCTATAGAGTATTTGTTTATAATACTCAAAATGGTTGTGAAGATATTTACTCGACACAGGTAACAGTTACTGTCACTCCTGATATTGCGATAAGTGTTCAGCCTGTTGGAGGCTCGATATGCACAGGAGGTAATTTTGATCTGAGTGTTATAGCCAGTGGATCACCTGCTATACACTACCAATGGGAATCATTCAATGGCACCACATGGAGCATCGTGGGATCAGATGTATCTACATACAATACAGGTACATTAACAACTACGACCAGCTATAGAGTTTTTGTGTACAATACACAAAGTGGTTGCGAGGATATTTATTCAACACAAGTGTCCGTAATCGTCACTCCTGACATTTCGATCAGTGTTCAACCTGTAGGAGGTTCAATATGTACAGGTGGTAATTTTGATTTGAGTGTGACGGCCAGTGGTTCGCCGGCTATACATTATGAGTGGCAGTCATTTAATGGAACGATATGGAGTGTAGTCGGATCAGATTTACCCGCATACAATACAGGAACGCTTACGACGACAACAACTTATCGTGTATTTGTTTATAATACTCAAAATGGTTGTGAAGATATTTTTTCAAATACTGTAGTAGTTACAGTTGCACCTGATATTTCCATCAGTGCTCAGCCCGTGGGTGGCTCAATATGTACTGGTGGTAATTTTGATCTGAGTGTCACTGCCAGCGGTTCACCAAATATTCATTATCAATGGGAGTCATTTAATGGAAGTACCTGGAGCGTAGTCGGTTCCGATTTGCCAACATATAACACAGGCATATTGACTACGACAACAACATATCGCGTATTTGTCAATGCAAGTGAAAATGGTTGTGAAGATGTTTATTCTAGTCAGGTGACAGTCACTGTTGCTCCTGATATTTCTATAAGTGTGCAACCGGTCGGGGGCTCAATATGTACAGGGGGTAATTTCGATTTGAGTGTGACAGCCAGTGGTTCGCCTGCTATACACTTCCAATGGGAATCTTTCAATGGTACAACGTGGAGCATTGTAGGTTCCGACTTGCCAACATATAATACGGGAACTTTGACAACCACTACAAGCTATCGGGTTTTTGCTTACAATACGCAAAGCGGTTGCGAGGACGTCTATTCAAATACAGTAGACGTAACAGTTTCGCCTGACATCAGCATTAGTGCACAACCAGTAGGAGGAGCTATTTGTATCGGAGGTGATCTCACACTCAATGTAGTAGCTTCCGGTTCACCTGCTATACATTACCAATGGCAGGCTTTTACAGGCGCATCATGGGTCATCGTCGGATCAGATATTCCAAGCTATAATACAGGTGCTATTATCACCACTACAAACTATCGTGTATTTGTTTTCGCGACAGAAAATGGTTGCGAAGACATCTACTCCAACCAGGTTACAGTGACCGTTGCTCCGGATATATCTATCAGTGGACAACCTACTGGTGGTGCAGTTTGCGTAGGAGGTACATGGAATTTGAACGTCATAGCCAGTGGCTCGCCACTAATCCATTATCAGTGGCAGGATAGTACAGCTACTGGTTCATGGCAAAATGTAAGTGAAGTCGGCGGTACTACCTCAGGCTTTACAACTGATCCATTATCTGTGACAACATGGTACAGAGTATTCTTATCAGCAACTGAAAATGGATGCGAAGACATTTTTAGTTCTACAGTTCAGGTTGCTGTATCCCCTGACATCGTGATAAGTACTCAGCCAACAGGAGGTACAATTTGTTCGGGAGGTAGTTTGAATTTAAATGTGGTCGCTTCAGGATCTCCAAATATTCTTTATCAATGGGAGATTTTTAATGGTTCTACATGGAATGCTATTCCATCTGCAACCCTCGCTTCATATAATACCGGAGCACTAACACTTACTACACAGTACCGTGTGTTTGTTTATGCCACAGAAAATGGTTGTGAAGATTTTTACAGTCAAATCATATCTGTTAATGTCATCCCTGATATCGTCATTACGGCTCAACCAACAAATATTGAAGAATGTATCGGAGGAAGTGATATTTTGAGTGTGACTACGACAGGAGGCACTGGTAGCATATCGTATCAGTGGCAGTCAAGCACATCAAATTTCCCTGCCGGATTTACTAATATCATAGGGGCGACATCAACTACGTATCTGCCACCGAGTACATCAGCAGGAACAACTTATTATAGGGTCATGATCACTGCTTCCGGCATCGGTTGTGATGCTGCTGTGAGTGTTGTGTCCACTGTCATCATCAGACCTGATGCACTTATCACGGCGGCTCCAGCAGTTTCTGAAATTTGTATAGGAGGATCTGTCAATCTTACGGCCACATTGACCGGAGGTTCTTCTTCAGTTTCATATCAATGGCAACATAGCCTTGATAGTCTTTCTGGTTGGACAAACATAGGTAGTCCAAATACAAGTATTTATACGGCCACGCCTTCACCTGTCGGCGTCCATTTCTATAGAGTGGTGGTTACTGATCCATTGTCAGGATGTAATCAGCCTGTTTCAAATATTATTTATATAACTGTTCGACCAGATGCATCTGTTTCTGTATCGCCGGCATTGACTACAGTTTGTATTGACGGTGCCGCACCATTGAGTGCAGTCGTTACAGGCGGTTCGAGTCAGCTTACTATTCAGTGGGAGACAAGTAGTAACATAGCTGGACCATGGGTGGATATCGTCGGAGAACATACACTAAACTATACAGCTCCAACTAATGTGTCCGGAACAATCTATTACAGAGTAAGAATAAATGATAATTCAGCTGGATGTTTTGAACCTTACTCAACCATCATGACTGTGACGGTCATCCCTGATCTCATAGTTTCTGTGGATCCTTCTCCGATCACAGAATGTATCGGTGGTACATTGGATATGAGCGTTTTGGTCAGTGGTGGGTATGGAAATATTACTTATCAATGGCAATCAAGTCCTACAGGAATCAATGCGTCATATGTAGATATCTCAGGGGCTACATTGTCAACATATACACCTCCAAGTTCTTCTGCGGGTACGACCTGGTACAGGGTGCTCATCAATGCAGATGGAGTTGGTTGTGATGACATCGTAAGTTCTGCTGTTACGGCGACGATCAACCCGGATATTTCAGTATCTCTTCAGCCGGTAGGATTTACAGGATGTATTGGTGCTCCTGATGTATTGACTGTTCAGGGTCAAAACGGAACGGGTGGACTGACATATCAATGGCAATTGAGCAATAGTGATACACCATTCAACTGGTCTACTATTCCAGGTGCCCAACTCACAACATATGCTCCGAATACAAGTACAGCAGGCACTATATGGTATAGAGTTATCATCAGCGCTCCCGGAAATGGATGTCAGGATGCTATCAGCAGCATTGCACAGGTGATTATTGTAAATGATCCTATTGTGACGATTGCAGCAATACAAACTACAATATGTGATGGAGGTGTAGCGAATTTCACTTCTACTGTAACCGGGGGAACAGGTACATCTATATATCAATGGCAGCAACAGATAGGAAGTACCTGGACAAATATCTCTGGTGCAACTGCAAATAATTATACTACCCAGGTATTGACTGAGGGTTCATATTCATATCGTTTAGTAGTTAACCAGAGTACAGGTTGCTATAGTGTCAGTAATGCAATCATCATTCAGGTTGTAAGTGATCCGGCCATTGTAGTCACAGCGGACGTAAATCAGTTTTGTGAAGGAGGCTCTGCTGTCCTGCACGCAGCAGTGAGTGGTGGAGCAGGTGTGATTTTATATCAATGGGAGGAATTTATAAGTGGTACATGGGTTGTCATACCGGGGGCTACGGCTCAGGATTATACATCCCCTGCATTAGCTGCAGGTCTCCACTTTTTCAGAGTTAATGTCACTCAGAACTCTGGTTGCGCAAGTGTAAGTGATCAATATCCTATTACGGTTGTTCCTGATCCGGTAGTAACCATTCTGCCTGACTTCAATACTATTTGCAGCGGAGGTGTAGTTCAATTTACAAGTAACGTTACTGGTGGAGTTGGAGCCAACAATTACCAATGGCAACAATTTAATACCAATACCTCTTTATGGGAAAATATCGCTGGTGCTACAATTTCGACATATACTACGCCAGTACTTACAATCACCGGAACATATCAATATCGACTTTTCGTCACACAAGGATTGGGTTGTGCATCTGCAAGCTCATCTGTGCTTATTACCGTCACGGCAGATCCTGTGGTTACCATTGGAGCTAGTGATTTATTTTTATGCGTTGGTGCAAATACAATATTGAGTAGTGTGGTAACAGGCGGTGCAGGAACCATCGTCTATCAATGGCAACAATTTGTACTCAATGTGGGATTTGTAAGTATTCCAGGGGCCAATTTATCATCTTATACGACACCAATATTTGCAACACCAGGTACCTATACCTACCAACTTGTGGTCACTCAGAATTCAGGTTGTTCAACTACAAGTATCGCTTTAGATATAAATGTAGTCTCTGATCCGACTGTAGATGCAACTGCTGCAGAGTATACGATTTGTAATGGTGGTGTTGCCTCGTTGTCATCTACTGTAACGGGAGGCTCAGGAACAAATGCATACCAATGGCAAATCTTTAATGGTTCGGTTTGGGTGGATATAGCCGGTGCGAATAATCAAAATTATACTTCAGGAGTATTATCAACTGGTACATATCAATATCGCGTCTTTGTCACCCAAAATACAGGTTGTGCATCTGCAAGTTCGGGAGTAACTATCGTAGTGACACCTGATATTCTGGTCACTACACAACCTACCGATGTCAATGAATGCATAGGAGGAACAGACAACATGACAGTTACTGTCACCGGTGGTGCAGGCACCATCACATATCAATGGCAATCAAGTGCCGACGGATCAACTGGTTGGGCTAATGCAACAGGACCCGGAGCAACAACAAATACATATACACCATCAAGTGCCGTAGCAGGAACAACATATTACAGAGTACTTGTTAATGCAGCTAACAATGGTTGCGATCAGGCTGTAAGTAATAATGGAATAGCTGTTATAAACCCTGATTTGGTTGTGACAACACAGCCATCGAATGTCAATGAGTGTATTGGCGGAACAAACACAATGACAGTTACAGTCAGTGGAGGATCAGGAGCAATAAGCTATCAGTGGCAATCAAGCGCTAACGGATCAACGGGCTGGGCAAATGCGACTGGCCCTGGCGCAACAACGAATACATATACACCATCAAGTGCAATAGCCGGAACGACATATTACAGAGTTCTGGTCAATGCAGCTAACAATGGATGTGATCAGGCTGTAAGCAATAACGGCATTGCTGTTATCAATCCTGATTTACTTGTAACAACTCAACCTACCAACCTTAATGAATGTATTGGCGGAACAGGTACAATAAATGTTGTTGTCACAGGTGGTTCAGGTTCAATTAGCTATCAATGGCAATCAAGCTCAAATGGAGTAAGTGGATGGGCTGATGCATTAGGTGCCGGTGCAACTACAAACACCTATACTCCTGCAAGTGCATTCTCGGGTACAACGTATTACCGCGTTCTGATCAATGCAGCCAACAATGGATGCGACCAGGCAGTAAGTAATAATAGTATTGTGATCATATCACCGGATTTGCAAGTCATCTCTCACCCTCAGGATGTCGATGAATGCATCGGAGGTACAAATACAATGTTTGTTTTTGTATCTGGAGGATCAGGCATAATCACATATCAATGGCAATCAAGTCCTGACAGCCTTGTATGGGTTGACGCTACAGGAATAGGCGCAAATACAGATACTTACACACCGTTGAGTCTGGTGGCGGGTTCAACGTATTACAGGGTATTGATCAATGCATCAAATAATGGATGTGATCAGGCGGTTACCGAAAATGGAATCGCTACTATCAATCCTGATATTCTAATAACTACACAGCCTACAAATATCAATGAATGTGTCGGTGGTGATAATACAATATCTGTATCTGTAAGTGGTGGCTCAGGTGCCATTTCATATCAATGGCAAGAAAGTGCCGATGGCTCAAATGGATGGACAAATTCTACAGGAATTGGTGCTGATACAAATACATACACACCATCAAGTGCAGTCGCCGGAACAACATATTACAGAGTATTGGTTAATGCAGCGAACAATGGATGCGACCAGGCCGTAAGTAATAATGGAATCGCTGTTATCACACCGGACTTAGTCGTTACAACACAACCATCGAATGTCAATGAATGTATCGGTGGCACAAACACGATGACAGTTACAATCACCGGTGGATCAGGTCTTGTAAGCTATCAGTGGCAATCAAGTGCTGACGGATCTACAGGTTGGACAAATGCAACAGGCCTTGGCGCAACAACAAATACATACACACCATCAAGTGCAGTAGCGGGAACAACTTATTACAGAGTTCTGGTCAATGCAGCGAACAATGGATGCGACCAGGCCGTAAGTAATAATGGAATTGCTGTTATCAATCCTGACTTAGTTGTGACAACACAACCATCAAATGTCAATGAATGTATCGGTGGAACAAACACAATGACAGTTGCGATTACAGGCGGATCAGGCGTAGTAAGCTATCAGTGGCAATCAAGCGCTGACGGAATAGGTGGGTGGACAAATGCAACAGGCCTTGGCGCAACAACAAACACATACACACCATCAAGTGCAGTAGCAGGAACAACTTATTACAGAGTTCTGGTCAATGCAGCCAACAATGGTTGCGATCAGGCTGTAAGTAACAATGGAATCGCAGTAATCACTCCAGACTTACTGGTGACAACACAACCATCAAATGTGAATGAGTGTATCGGAGGAACAAACACCATGACTGTTGTCGTATCCGGAGGTTCAGGCGCAATCAGCTATCAGTGGCAATCAAGCTCTGATGGTCTGGGTGGTTGGGTAAATGCAATAGGAAGTGGATCCACGACCTCTGTATTCACACCACCAAGTGTAGTTAGCGGAACGACATATTACAGAGTGTTGATCAATGCAGCTAATAACGGTTGCGATCAGGCTGTAAGTAATAATGGAATCGCTGTTATCGCACCAGACTTAGTGGTGACAACACAACCATCAAATGTCAATGAATGTATAGGGGGCACAAACACAATGACAGTAACAGTCAGTGGAGGTTCAGGAGCAATCAGCTATCAGTGGCAATCAAGTACTGACGGAATAGGTGGCTGGGCTAATGCTACGGGTCTTGGCGCAACAACTAACACATACACACCATCAAGTGCAATAGCCGGAACAACATACTATAGAGTTCTTGTAAATGCAGCCAACAATGGATGTGATCAGACTGTAAGTAACAATGGAATTGCAGTAATTAATCCTGACCTAGTGGTAACATCACAACCAGGTGATGTCAATGAGTGTATCGGAGGAACAAACACCATGACAGTAACAGTCAGTGGAGGTTCAGGAGCGATCAGCTATCAGTGGCAATCAAGTAGTGATGGGTCAACAGGCTGGGCAAATGCAACAGGCCCTGGCGCAACAACAAATACATATACACCATCAAGTGCAGTAGCCGGAACGACATATTACAGAGTACTTGTAAATGCAGCTAACAACGGTTGCGACCAGGCCGTAAGTAATAATGGAATAGCTCTCATCAATCCGGACTTAGTTGTGACAACGCAACCATCAAATGTCAATGAGTGTATTGGCGGAACAAACACGATGACAGTAACAGTCAGTGGAGGTTCAGGAGCGATCACTTATCAGTGGCAATCAAGTGCAGACGGATCAACAGGCTGGGTAAATGCAACAGGCCTTGGAGCGACAACAAATACATACACACCATCAAGTGCAATAGCCGGAACAACATATTACAGAGTATTAGTCAATGCAGCTAACAATGGTTGCGATCAGGCAGTAAGTTCTAATGGAATCGCAGTTATCAATCCGGACTTAGTTGTGACAACACAACCAAGTGATGTAAGTGAATGTATCGGTGGTACAAACACCATGACAGTTGCCATCACGGGTGGATCAGGCGTAGTAAGCTATCAGTGGCAATCAAGTGCTGACGGATCTACAGGCTGGACAAATGCAACAGGCCTTGGCGCAACAACAAATACATACACACCATCAAGCGCAACAGCAGGTACAACATATTACAGAGTACTAGTAAATGCAGCTAACAATGGATGTGATCAAGCCGTAAGTTCTAATGGAATTGCAGTAATTAATCCAGACTTACTAGTGACAACACAGCCATCAAATGTCAATGAATGTATTGGCGGCACAAACACCATGACAGTTGTAGTATCCGGAGGTTCAGGAGCAATCAGCTATCAGTGGCAATCAAGCACTGACGGATCTACAGGCTGGGCAAATGCAACAGGCCCTGGCGCAACAACAAATACATACACACCATCAAGTGCAACGGCGGGTACAACATATTACAGAGTACTAGTAAATGCAGCTAACAATGGATGTGATCAGGCAGTAAGTAATAATGGAATTGCTGTTATTAATCCAGACTTACTGGTGACCACACAACCATCAAATGTCAATGAGTGTATCGGTGGAACAAACACAATGACAGTTGCAGTAAGTGGAGGTTCAGGAGCAATCACATATCAGTGGCAATCAAGTTCTGACGGATCTACGGGTTGGGCAAATGCTACGGGCCTTGGCGCAACAACAAACACATACACACCATCAAGTGCAGTAGCCGGAACAACTTATTACAGAGTTCTTGTAAATGCAGCGAACAATGGATGCGACCAGGCCGTAAGTAATAATGGAATTGCTGTTATCAATCCTGACTTAGTTGTGACAACACAACCAAGTGATGTCAATGAATGTATCGGTGGAACAAACACAATGACAGTTGCGATTACAGGCGGATCAGGCGTAGTAAGCTATCAGTGGCAATCAAGCACTGACGGTATCGGTGGATGGACAAATGCAACAGGCCTCGGAGCAACAACAAATACATATACACCATCAAGTGCAACAGCCGGAACAACATATTACAGAGTGCTAGTCAATGCAGCCAACAATGGATGCGACCAAGCTGTAAGTAACAATGGAATCGCTGTTATTACTCCGGACTTAGTCGCAACAACACAACCATCAAATGTCAATGAATGTATCGGTGGAACAAACACAATGACAGTTGTCGTATCCGGAGGTTCAGGCGCAATCAGCTATCAGTGGCAATCAAGCTCTGATGGTCTGGGTGGTTGGGTAAATGCAATAGGAAGTGGATCCACAACCCTATATCACACCACCAAGTGTAGTTAGCCGGAACAACATACTACAGAGTACTGATCAATGCAGCCAATAACGGATGTGATCAGGCTGTAAGTAACAATGGAATCGCTGTTATCGCACCAGACTTAGTGGTGACAACACAACCATCAAATGTCAATGAATGTATAGGGGGCACAAACACAATGACAGTAACAGTCAGTGGAGGTTCAGGAGCAATCAGCTATCAGTGGCAATCAAGTACAGACGGAACAAGTGGCTGGGCAAATGCAACAGGACTTGGTGCAACAACAAATACATACACACCATCAAGTGCAGTAGCCGGAACGACATACTACAGAGTACTGATCAATGCAGCCAACAATGGATGTGATCAGGCCGTAAGTAATAATGGAATAGCTGTTATCAATCCTGACCTTGTTGTGACAACACAACCCAAGGATGTCAATGAATGTATCGGCGGAACAAACACGATGAATGTAGTTGTGAGTGGAGGTTCAGGAGCGATCAGCTATCAGTGGCAATCAAGTGCTGACGGTATCTACAGGCTGGGCAAATGCAACAGGAATTGGTGCAACAACAAATACATACACACCATCAAGTGCAGTAGCCGGAACAACATATTACAGAGTACTTGTAAATGCAGCCAACAATGGATGTGACCAGACTGTAAGCAATAATGGAATAGCTGTTATCAATCCAGACTTAGTTGTGACAACGCAACCATCAAATGTCAATGAATGTATCGGAGGAACAAACACAATGACAGTAGTCAGTGGAGGTTCAGGAGCGATCAGCTACCAGTGGCAGTCAAGCGCTGACGGATCAACAGGCTGGGCAAATGCAACAGGCCTTGGAGCAACAACAAACACATACACACCATCAAGTGCAGTAGCCGGAACGACATATTACAGAGTGCTTGTAAATGCAGCCAACAATGGTTGTGATCAGGCCGTAAGTAATAATGGAATCGCAGTTATCAATCCAGACTTAGTTGTGACAACACAACCAACTAATGTAAGTGAATGTATCGGAGGAACAAACACGATGACAGTTGCGATCACTGGAGGATCAGGCGTAGTAAGCTACCAGTGGCAATCAAGTGCAGACGGATCAACAGGCTGGGCAAATGCAACAGGTCTTGGCGCAACAACAAATACATACACACCATCAAGTGCAACAGCCGGAACAACATATTACAGAGTTCTAGTCAATGCAGCAAACAATGGATGTGATCAGGCTGTAAGTAACAATGGAATCGCTATAATCAATCCTGACTTAGTTGTAACAACACAACCAAGTGATGTGAATGAATGTATCGGCGGAACAAACACCATGACAGTTGCCATCACGGGAGGTTCAGGAGCAATCAGCTATCAATGGCAATCAAGCGCTGACGGATCTACAGGGCTGGGCAAATGCAACAGGAATTGGTGCAACAACAAATACATACACACCATCAAGTGCAGTAGCCGGAACAACATTCTACAGAGTGTTAGTGAATGCAGCCAACAATGGATGTGACCAGGCCGTAAGCAGCAATGCAACAGCTATCATTGCACCTGATCTACTGGTGACAACACAACCAACGAATGTAAGTGAGTGTATCGGTGGAACAAACACGATGAATGTAGTGGTGACCGGAGGCTCAGGAACAATCAGCTACCAATGGCAGTCAAGTGCAGACGGACTAAGTGGTTGGGCAAATGCAACAGGAATTGGTGCAACAACAAATACATACACACCATCAAGTGCAGTAGCCGGAACAACATTCTACAGAGTATTGGTTAATGCAGCCAACAATGGATGTGATCAGGCCGTAAGTAATAATGGAATCGCAGTAATCACTCCAGACTTAGTGGTGACAACACAACCAAGTGATGTCAATGAATGTATCGGTGGAACAAACACAATGACAGTTGCGATCACAGGAGGATCAGGGCGTAGTAAGCTACCAGTGGCAATCAAGCGCAGATGGAATAAGTGGCTGGGCAAATGCAACAGGCCTTGGTGCAACAACAAATACATACACACCATCAAGTGCAGTAGCGGGAACAACATTCTACAGAGTATTGGTTAATGCAGCCAACAATGGATGTGATCAGGCCGTAAGTAATAATGGAATCGCTGTAATCACACCGGACTTAGTCGTAACAACACAACCATCAAATGTCAATGAATGTATCGGAGGAACAAACACCATGACTGTTGTAGTATCCGGAGGTTCAGGAACAATCAGCTATCAGTGGCAATCAAGCTCTGATGGTCTGGGTGGTTGGGCAAATGCAACAGGAAGTGGATCCACAACCTCTGTATTCACACCACCAAGTGCAGTTAGCGGAACGACATATTACAGAGTGTTGATCAATGCAGCCAATAACGGTTGCGATCAGGCCGTAAGCAACAATGGAACCGCTATAATCGCACCAGATCTAGTGGTGACAACACAACCATCAAATGTCAATGAATGTATAGGGGGCACAAACACAATGACAGTAACAGTCAGTGGAGGTTCAGGAGCAATCAGCTATCAGTGGCAATCAAGCACTGACGGAATAGGTGGCTGGACGAATGCAACGGGTCTTGGCGCAACAACAAATACATACACACCATCAAGTGCAGTAGCAGGAACGACATATTATAGAGTGCTAGTAAATGCAGCCAACAATGGTTGCGATCAGGCCGTAAGTAATAATGGAGTCGCAGTGATCAATCCTGATCTTGTTGTGACAACACAACCAAGCGATGTCAATGAGTGTATCGGAGGAACAAACACCATGACATTAACAGTCAGTGGAGGTTCAGGAGCGATCAGCTATCAGTGGCAATCAAGTGCTGACGGATCTACAGGCTGGGCAAATGCAACAGGCCCTGGCGCAACAACAAATACATATACACCATCAAGTGCAGTAGCGGGAACAACTTATTACAGAGTACTTGTAAATGCAGCGAACAACGGTTGCGACCAGGCCGTAAGTAATAATGGAATAGCTATTATCAATCCGGACTTAGTTGTGACAACGCAACCATCAAATGTCAATGAGTGTATTGGCGGAACAAACACGATGACAGTAACAATCACCGGTGGATCAGGCGTAGTAAGCTATCAGTGGCAATCAAGTGCTGACGGAATAAGTGGCTGGGCAAATGCAACAGGCCTTGGTGCGACAACAAACACATACACACCATCAAGTGCAGTAGCCGGAACGACATATTACAGAGTTCTTGTAAATGCAGCCAACAATGGATGTGATCAGGCCGTAAGCAATAATGGAATTGCTGTTATTAATCCTGATTTAGTGGTGACAACACAACCAAGTGATGTCAATGAGTGTATCGGTGGAACAAACACCATGACAGTTGCGATCAGTGGTGGTTCAGGAGCGATCAGCTATCAGTGGCAATCAAGTGCTGACGGATCTACAGGCTGGACAAATGCAACAGGTCTTGGCGCAACAACAAACACATACACACCATCAAGTGCAGTAGCGGGTACAACATATTACAGAGTACTAGTAAATGCAGCTAACAATGGATGTGATCAGGCCGTAAGTAATAATGGAATTGCTGTTATCAATCCTGATCTTGTTGTGACAACACAACCCACAAACGTAAATGAATGTATCGGCGGAACAAACACGATGAATGTAGTTGTGACAGGAGGCTCAGGAACGATCAGCTATCAATGGCAGTCAAGTGCTGACGGACTAAGTGGTTGGGCAAATGCAACAGGAATTGGTGCAACAACAAATACATACACACCATCAAGTGCAATAGCCGGAACAACATTCTACAGAGTGTTAGTGAGCGCACCAAACAATGGATGTGATCAGGCCGTAAGTAATAATGCAATCGCAGTTATCACACCGGACCTACTGGTGACAACACAACCATCAAATGTCAATGAGTGTATCGGTGGAACAAACACAATGACAGTTGCAGTAACTGGAGGTTCAGGAGCAATCAGCTACCAATGGCAGTCAAGTGCAGACGGACTAAGTGGTTGGGCAAATGCAACAGGAATTGGTGCGACAACAAACACATACACACCATCAAGTGCAGTAGCCGGGACAACTTACTATAGAGTTCTTGTAAATGCAGCGAACAATGGATGCGACCAGGCCGTAAGTAATAATGGAATTGCTATTATCACACCGTACTTAGTCGTAACAACACAACCAACAAATGTCAATGAATGTATCGGCGGAACAAACACAATGACAGTAGCGATGACAGGCGGATCAGGCGTAGTCAGCTATCAGTGGCAATCAAGCGCTGACGGAATAAGCGGCTGGGCAAATGCAACAGGCCTCGGAGCAACAACAAATACATACACACCATCAAGTGCAACAGCAGGAACAACATATTACAGAGTATTGGTTAATGCAGCTAACAATGGTTGTGATCAGGCTGTAAGTAATAATGGAATCGCTGTTATTACTCCGGACTTAGTCGTAACAACACAACCATCAAATGTCAATGAATGTATCGGTGGAACAAACACGATGAATGTAGTGGTGACGGGAGGTTCAGGAACAATCAGCTACCAATGGCAGTCAAGTGCAGACGGACTAAGTGGTTGGGCAAATGCAACAGGAATTGGATCCACAACCTCAATATTCACACCACCAAGTGCAGTTAGCGGAACAACATATTACAGAGTGCTGATCAATGCAGCCAATAACGGATGCGATCAGGCTGTAAGCAACAATGGAACAGCTGTTATCGCACCAGACTTAGTGGTGACAACACAACCATCGAATGTAAATGAATGTATCGGAGGAACAAACACTATGACTGTAACAGTCAGTGGAGGTTCAGGAGCAATCAGCTATCAGTGGCAATCAAGCACTGACGGAATAAGTGGCTGGGCAAATGCAACAGGCCTTGGTGCAACAACAAATACATACACACCATCAAGTGCAATAGCAGGAACAACATATTACAGAGTACTGATCAATGCAGCGAACAATGGTTGCGATCAGGCGGTAAGTAATAATGGAATCGCAGTGATCAATCCTGACCTTGTTGTGACAACACAACCAAGGTGATGTCAATGAGTGTATCGGAGGAACAAACACCATGACAGTTGTCACCGGAGGATCAGGCGTAATCAGCTACCAATGGCAGTCAAGTGCAGACGGTATAAGTGGTTGGGCAAATGCAACAGGAATTGGTGCAACAACAAATACATACACACCATCAAGTGCAGTAGCGGGAACAACATATTACAGAGTACTTGTGAATGCAGCCAACAATGGTTGTGATCAGGCTGTAAGTAATAATGGAATAGCTATCATCAATCCGGACTTAGTCGTTACAACACAACCATCGAATGTCAATGAATGTATCGGTGGAACAAACACAATGACAGTAACAATCACTGGAGGTTCAGGAGCGATCACTTATCAGTGGCAATCAAGTGCTGACGGATCAACAGGCTGGACAAATGCAACAGGTCTTGGTGCAACAACAAATACATACACACCATCAAGTGCAGTAGCCGGAACGACATATTACAGAGTTCTTGTAAATGCAGCCAACAACGGTTGTGATCAGGCAGTAAGTAATAATGGAATCGCAGTTATCAATCCAGACTTAGTTGTGACAACACAACCAAGTGATGTGAGTGAATGTATCGGTGGTACAAACACCATGACAGTTGCGATCACAGGTGGATCAGGCGTAGTAAGCTATCAGTGGCAATCAAGTGCTGACGGATCTACAGGCTGGGCAAATGCAACAGGCCTTGGCGCAACAACAAACACATACACACCATCAAGTGCAGTAGCCGGAACGACATATTACAGAGTTCTGGTAAATGCAGCTAACAATGGTTGTGATCAGGCTGTAAGTAACAATGGAATCGCAGTGATCAATCCTGATCTTGTTGTAACAACACAACCAAGTGATGTCAATGAGTGTATCGGCGGAACAAACACTATGACAGTTGCGATCACTGGAGGATCAGGCGTAGTAAGCTATCAGTGGCAATCAAGTGCAGACGGATCTACAAGCTGGGCAAATGCAACAGGCCCTGGCGCAACAACAAATACATACACACCATCAAGCGCAACAGCAGGTACAACATATTACAGAGTACTAGTAAATGCAGCCAACAACGGTTGTGATCAGGCTGTAAGTAATAATGGAATCGCAGTTATCACACCGGACTTAGTCGTTACAACACAACCATCGAATGTCAATGAGTGTATCGGTGGAACAAACACCATGACAGTTGCAGTAACTGGAGGTTCAGGACTGCAAGCTATCAGTGGCAATCAAGTGCTGACGGATCTACAGGGTTGGGCAAATGCAACAGGCCTTGGCGCAACAACAAATACATACACACCATCAAGTGCAGTAGCCGGAACAACATATTACAGAGTATTGGTTAATGCAGCCAACAATGGCTGTGATCAGGCCGTAAGTAATAATGGAATTGCTGTTATCAATCCTGACTTAGTTGTGACAACACAACCATCAAATGTGAATGAATGTATTGGTGGAACAAACACAATGACAGTTGCAGTAAGTGGAGGTTCAGGAGCAGTCACATATCAGTGGCAATCAAGTGCAGACGGATCAACCGGCTGGGCAAATGCAACAGGCCTTGGCGCAACAACAAACACATACACACCATCAAGTGCAGTAGCAGGAACAACATATTACAGAGTATTGGTCAATGCAGCAAACAATGGTTGCGATCAGGCCGTAAGTAATAATGGAATCGCTGTTATCACACCGGACTTAGTCGTAACAACACAACCAAGTGATGTCAATGAATGTATCGGTGGAACAAACACCATGAATGTTGTAGTATCCGGAGGTTCAGGAACAATCAGCTATCAGTGGCAATCAAGTTCTGATGGTCTAAGTGGTTGGGTAAATGCAATAGGAAGTGGATCCACAACCTCTGTATTCACACCACCAAGTGTAGTTAGCGGAACGACATATTACAGAGTGTTGATCAATGCAGCTAATAACGGTTGCGATCAGGCTGTAAGTAATAATGGAATAGCCGTTATCGCTCCAGATTTAGTGGTGACAACACAACCATCAAATGTAAATGAATGTATCGGAGGAACAAACACAATGACAGTAACAGTCAGTGGAGGTTCAGGAGCAATCAGCTATCAGTGGCAATCAAGTACTGACGGAATAGGTGGTTGGGCAAATGCTACGGGTCTTGGCGCAACGACAAATACATACACACCATCAAGTGCAGTAGCCGGAACAACATATTACAGAGTTCTTGTAAATGCAGCCAACAATGGTTGCGATCAGGCCGTAAGTAATAATGGAATCGCAGTGATCAATCCTGATCTTGTTGTGACAACACAACCAAGTGATGTCAATGAGTGTATCGGAGGAACAAACACCATGACAGTTGCGATCACAGGTGGATCAGGCGTAGTAAGCTATCAGTGGCAATCAAGTGCTGACGGATCTACAGGCTGGGCAAATGCAACAGGCCTTGGCGCAACAACAAATACATATACACCATCAAGTGCAGTAGCGGGAACAACTTATTACAGAGTACTTGTAAATGCAGCGAACAACGGTTGCGATCAGGCCGTAAGCAATAATGGAATTGCTGTTATCACACCGGACTTAGTCGTTACAACACAACCATCGAATGTCAATGAATGTATCGGTGGTACAAACACGATGACAGTTACGATCACAGGTGGGTCAGGTCTTGTAAGCTATCAGTGGCAATCAAGTGCTGACGGATCAACAGGTTGGGCAAATGCAACAGGCCTTGGTGCAACAACCAATATATACACACCATCAAGTGCAGTAGCGGGAACAACTTATTACAGAATACTTGTAAATGCAGCGAACAACGGTTGTGATCAGGCAGTAAGTAATAATGGTATAGCTATAATAGCCCCGGACATTTCAATAACCGCACAGCCGCAGGGTGGATTTATCTGCGAAGGCGGAAACCTGAATCTCATAGTGACAGCGAGTGGTTCGCCTGATATACATTATCAATGGCAGCAGCAAACAGGGCCTTCATCATGGGTTATCGTAGGTACTGATCAATCATCCTACAATACTGGAGCCTTATCTGTAACGACGACTTATAGAGTATTTGTTAATGCAGCTGAAAGCGGTTGCGAAGATGTGTACTCTACAGATGTCACAGTTGTGGTTACGCCAGACATATCTTTTTCAACTCAACCACAAAGTATAGTTGAGTGCGTTGGTGGCAATGAGACCATGTCTTTCACAGCTATTAATGGATCAGGTCCATTAAGTTACCAATGGCAGGTAAGCGCTAATGGTACAAGTGGGTGGACTAATATTCTGAATGAAACATCCACAACATATTTACCACCAAGTGGCGTTGCCGGAACTTTATATTACAGAGTTTTAGTAAATGCTCCAAATAATGGATGTGATCAGGCCTTAAGCAATGTAGTCAATGCCCTGATTGTGACTGACCCAATCGTGACAGTTATTACAGATGATAATGAGATATGTGATGGCGGTGTAACTATTTTACATAGCAATGTAATTGGAGGCACCGGATCAAACATTTATCAGTGGCAACAATTAATAAATCTTGTATGGACCAATATTAATGGAGCTAATAATGCTGATTATTCAACGGGTATTTTGGGCGCCGGTAGTTACTCCTACAGAGTTTTAGTGACACAAGACACAGGTTGTGATGGCATGAGTGTTGCCGAAGTCATTCAAGTCAATAATGATCCACAGGTATTTGACAGCGTTGATGACAATGAGATATGTGATGGTGGAACTACCACATTACATAGTGAAGTGATAGGTGGTGCCGGTGGAAACAATTACCAATGGCAACAATTAATTGCCGGTCTATGGGTGAATATAACGAATGCCAATTCGCCTGATTACACTACGAACATTCTTGCAGAAGGTTCATACACATATCGTGTAGTTGTCACCCAGGATGCAGGATGCCAGGGGGTAAGCAGTGGACAGGAAATACTAGTAAATGCGGATCCACAGGTTTATGACAATGCAGATGATAATGAGATTTGTGATGGTGGAACTACGACGTTACATAGTGAAGTAATCGGTGGTGCCGGCGGGAATAGTTATCAATGGCAACAATTGATTTCAGGATCATGGATTAATATTTTGAATGCAAATAATCCTGATTATACAACTGACATACTGAATGTCGGATCCTATGAGTACAGGGTGATCGTTACACAAGATGCAGGTTGTGATGGTTTTAGTGACGGTGAAGTGATAATAGTTAATTCAGATCCTCAGGTTTTTGATTCAGCAGAGGATAATAATATTTGCGAAGGTGGTACGACAACATTGCACAGTGAAGTAATCGGTGGAGCAGGAAGCAACAACTACCAGTGGCAGGAATTAGTTTCAACTATATGGGTTGATATCTTTGGTGCAAACGGCCAGGACTATACAACTGATGTATTGAATGTTGGTTCCTTCACATATCGTGTAGTTGTAATGCAGGATGCAGGTTGCGAAGGTGTGAGTGATGGTGAGACAATTGATGTCAATTCTGATCCTGTTGTAACTGATAGTGCTGATGATCACGAAATATGTGATGGAGGTACGACAACATTGCATAGTGATGTTACCGGAGGTGCCGGCCAAAATAATTACCAATGGCAAATTTTGGATGGAACCAACTGGATAGATATATTCAATGCAAACGGTCCTGATTACACAACAGAAATTCTCCTGGCAGGTACCTATACATATCGTGTTGTAGTAATACAAGATGCAGGTTGTGAAGGTGTCAGCGATGGTGAAATCATAGTTGTCAACAATGATCCTGCCGTATTCGACAATGCAGATGACAATGAATTCTGTGATGGCGGTTTCACGACACTGCACAGTGAAGTACTTGGCGGCGCCGGAAGTAATAACTATCAATGGCAGCAATTGATCGCTGGTTCCTGGGTAGACATCTTTGGTGCAAATAGCCCTGATTATACAACTGATATTTTGTCAACCGGTAGCTACACCTACAGAATAGTTGTTCTTCAGGATGCTGGTTGTGAGTCTGCAAGTGATGGCGAATTGATTATTGTCAATCCTGATCCCGAAGTCTTTGACAATGCAGATGATAATGAATTCTGCGAAGGTGGCCAGACAACCTTGCATAGTGAAATCATTGGCGGAGCAGGAATAAATAACTATCAATGGCAGCAATTAAGTGGTGGTGTATGGTCAAATATATTTAATGCAAATGGACCGGATTATACAACCGAAATACTAAATGCAGGCAATTATTCATACCGGGTAGTGGTGACTCAGGATTCGGGTTGTGAAGGTGTCAGTGATGGTGAAGATATTTTGGTAAATAACGATCCACAGGTATTTCTTAATGCAGAAGATAATGAGATATGTGAAGGTGGTGTAACCTCTATATATAGTGTTGTCGTTGGTGGTGCGGGAATGAATTTCTATCAGTGGCAGGAATTATCAGGAGGCCTATGGATTGATATTTTCGGTGCAAACGGTGAAAATTACACAACCGAAATTCTGGGCGAAGGAAGTTATACATACAGAGTTATAGTCAATCAGGATGCAGGATGTAGTAGCGAAAGTGCAGGAGAGACGATCATTGTAAATGGAGATCCTGAAGTTTATGACAATGCTAATTTTAATCAGATTTGTGAAGGTGGTTCCGCTACACTTCAGAGTGAAGTTGTAGGAGGTGCTGGTGGAAATAATTATCAATGGCAGGAATTATCAGGTGGGGTATGGATTGATATTTTCGGTGCAAATGCAGATAGTTATATTACTGAAATATTGCCTCCCGGAAGTTATTCATATCGCGTCGTTGTCAATCAGGATGCAGGCTGCGAAGGCGTCAGTGACGGCGAAACTATTGTGGTCACTGCTGATCCACAGGTTTTTGATAGCGCCGATGATAATGAGTTTTGCAGTGGTGGTTCCACAACATTGCATACTGAAGTAGTAGGTGGCGCAGGTGGCAACAACTATCAGTGGCAGACTTTAATAGAAGGGGTTTGGATTGATGTATTTGGTGCAACAGGAACCGATTATACCACTGATCTTTTAGATGCAGGTACATATACATACCGGGTAGTAGTTACACAAAACGGAGGTTGCGAAAATGTAAGTGATGGACAGATTATCGTTGTCACTGCTGATCCTCAGGTAATTATCAATGCAGATGATTATGAGTTCTGTGAAGGCGGAAGTACAAATTTACATTCACAGGTTACTGGCGGATCAGGCGCAGCTAATTATCAATGGCAACAATTATTACAAGGTGTATGGATTGATTTATTCCTGGCTAATAGCTCAGACTATACAAGTGAACTTTTGGATGCAGGAACATATACATACAGAGTTGTTGTGACTCAGGATGCTGGCTGTGAAGCCATAAGCAACGAAGTCATACTTGTTGTAAATGCGGATCCGATAGTAACTGACAATGCTGACCAAAATATTATCTGTGATGGTGGCATAGCTATCCTTCATAGCCAGGTTACGGGCGGAGCTGGAATAAATAATTACCAATGGCAGGAATTATTGGGAGGTCTTTGGATTGATATTTTCTCAGCCAATAGTGCAGATTATAGTACTGGCTCGCTTAGTATTGGAAGCTACATATATAGAGTTATTGTGACACAGGATGCAGGCTGTGAAGGCGTAAGCAATGGACAAACAATTAATGTTACTCCAGACTTAAATATATCAGGCCAGCCTTCAAACGTAAATGAATGCGTAGGTGGAACAAACGTAATGACAGTTGTAGTCACAGGCGGTGCAGGTGTTATAAGTTACCAATGGCAATCAAGCCCCAATGGAACAAGTGGTTGGGTTAATGCAGCAGGAATTGGATCTACAACCGGAACATTTACACCTCCAAGTGTTATAGCAGGAACCACATTCTATAGGGTATTAGTCAATGCAGCTAATAACGGTTGTGATCAGGCCATAAGCATTAATGCCACAGCTGTAATCACTCCGGACTTAGTTATAACAACACAACCTACAAACGTAAATGAATGCGTAGGTGGAACAAACACAATGAATGTAGTTGTGACGGGTGGTTCAGGAACAATCAGCTACCAATGGCAGTCAAGTGCAGATGGTATAAGTGGTTGGGCAAATGCAACAGGCTTAGGTGCTACAACATCAACATACACACCATCAAGTGCAGTAGCCGGAACGACATTCTACAGAGTACTTGTGAATGCAGCCAACAATGGATGTGATCAGGCTGTAAGCAGCAATGCAACAGCTATCATTACACAAGACCTTGTCATCACGACACAACCAACAGAC
>JADKGY010000009.1 GCA_016722045.1 Candidatus Opimibacter skivensis
CGCTCAGCATGTCTGCATGCAAGAAACAATTCATCTACTAATTCGACAAGTTTCTCAATTGCCAATTCGGTTTCTGTCTATATTTTTGGTCGGTGCATTACCTATGGATAGCTTGTATTTTCTTGGATTTTGAAATTCAGAATGAAGATCATCCTGCAAGCTCAATCTGGCCTTCATGTTTTGAAACTAACTTGATCAGGCCTTTCATGCAGTTCGCTTTCCTGCATCGATCAGATGATAGAGCTCGCTGATCGTCAGGCGAGAGTACATGATGGGCATGATGCCACTCACCCGCAGCCACATGAAACCACATCCCAGTCTTTCGAGAGGCCAGGTAGTACCAATGGAGGAGTGCTTTATAATTGACTATTTTCACGCGTTCGTTTGAAACATAAGAAGTAAAACTATCGTTTATCAGCATCTTAAGCATTAATTCACCAAATTTTCCATACAAATGGGTATTGTGATAATGATAGCTCAAGCCCGTTCTGAGCCCTTTCACACTAGTAGTAGTTCTGCATGAAATGGAGGCATTTATTCACAAAATGGTTTAAAAACCCGTGTTGAAAAATTTTATCTCTTTTTCGATCCTAGAAATTTTCATTGGTTAAGAAGAAAATCAGGTGGAAACAGAGTATGGCATCAGTTGGCTGCCACTCAGGTGGATATGTCCAAAATCGCCGGAATGGTAGATGAAAGCATGGATCTTGAGCAATTGAAAAGCGCACCACCTCAGCCATGGGAATTCAGATCGAAGCCGCTTGGCGGCGACTTTGATCGTGTTGCCCGATGGCGTTACCGTAAATTTTCTCCTTGGCTTCCTGATTTTCGGAATGATGCTTTGGGTATATATGGAAAAGAATACTCGTCAATGATAAAATGGAATATGGTATAAACCCTGATTCATTGCATTTTAAATAGGACTGATGGATGAGCTGATGCGATCCTTTCCGTCGGTGGTAGAAAAATGGAGGAGTTTCTGCAAATATGTTGCGTCGCCAGATCGTACTCAACAATGCGAAAGATATAATTGTCCAGGTTAGAGATTCCCGAGATGTGACAGTCAATATTTTGATCCCTAAAATTTTATACCCGTGCTGGCTTCCAATTTCTACAAGACTATACCTCACATTTATTTTAGAAATTCCATTTGTAGTCGGCGAAGTCGGCGAAAATCAGATACTGAAGAAAATGGAATTGCAAAGAGATAGATCATATCGTTTCCATCGATGGAAAGCCCATGATGTTTCAACATGAGGTAATGAAAGCGTTTAGTGAATCAAAAGGTAAAACGATGGATTTGGGATATACGTGAAACGGCGTTGAACAACATACGTCGATCACTATAAATGAAAAAGGGAAAATCGGAATTGTCTTAATGACCCCTCTTGATTTCAAGTGGACAGCCCGCGGGGATTATTCATTGGCTTCTGCTATTCCGCAGGGTTTCATGATGGTGTTTCCTTCATGGGTGATTGGTTTAAGGGAATAGCACAGATTTTCAAAGGAAAAGTCAAAGCAAAGGATAGTCTTGGAGGTTTTATTTCGATCACAAAATTATTTTCAACCTCTTGGGATTGGGAAGCATTCTGTGCATTACCGGTATACTTTCATTTATCCTTGCGATTATGAATTATTGCCGATCCCTGCTTTGGATGGAGGTCATGTGATGTTTCTTTATGGGAAGTCGCGACAGGTAAAAAACCGGGTGATAAGTTTATGGAATATGCTACGTAGTAGGATTTGCATTTGTATTAGGGTCTGCTTGTTTTTGCCAATGGACTTGACATCATGCGATTGTTTGGAAAATAAAAGTGAAAACTTTTATTCCATTTTATAGAAAGTTTCTTTCGTTTTATAGTGGTGTTTTTTTGATTCGTAATTCACTCCCCCTCTTTGCTTCATAGGCGGGGGTCCTCGCTGCGCTCGATATTCGTTACCCCTTATTCGTTATTCGTTATTGTTATTCATTACTCATTACTCATTTTCCCACAGAAACAATCTCTTTCTTTCACATTTGAAAATCAGGCAAGTGAACTTGCCATATCATGCGATCTTACAGTTGACGCAGGCCCTGACACCAATGTTTGCTTCCCATCCGGTTTACTTGGCCTGATGGGTTCGATTGAAGGGAATGCAATTTTCTTCCAGTGGACTCCTTCGACAGGCCTCAACAATCCATTGATCCTCAATCCGGTGGCCAATATCACGGGACCTATAACCTACACATTGACCGGTTATGCCATTGATTCCAACAACCCAAATCTTATTGTCAATGGTGACTTCAATGGGTAATACGGGTTTCACAACAGATTACAACTATAAATGCCGACCGCCCAATGTCCAGAATGAAATGGTACCCGCCGGGACATATACAGTGATCAATAATCCAAACCTGGTACACACCGGTTTCTCTGCATGCGGGGATCATACTGGCGGTGGCAATATGATGGTGCTGAATGGCGCTCCTTCTTTTCAGAATGTCTGGTGTCAAACCATTACGATCACACCCAATACATGGTACAATGTATCTCGCATGGTCGCTTCAGTCAGTCCGTCGTCTCCTGCACATTTGAGATTTTCAATCAACGGAATACAAATTGGAAATGTAGTCAATGCCACTCCGATACCCTGTCAGTGGATACCCTTCAATGCCAACTGGAATTCCGGTGTCAATACAACAGCAACAATCTGTATACTCAATCTCAATACAGCCTCAGGTGGAAATGATTTTGCAATAGATGATATTTCGATTGTAGCATTGTGGGCTGTACAGGATCAGGTCAGTATCACTCTTTATCAGGAGACAGCACCTGAACCTGAAATCGATGGACCTACATTTCTATGTGCTGGTGAAACAGGAATATATACTGTTGATTTTCCACCTGACCCGCCTATTCTTTCGTACCACTGGAATATACCTTCCGGTGCTACATTGATTAATGGACAGGGCACTACGCAGGTTACAATACGATGGGATGTTCCCCAGATAGAGGATCTATGCCTCATGATTGAAACACGATGTGATATGAACGAAGGATGTCTGGAAGTGACAGTAGGCGACGTGCCAGATCCTCCGCTTATCTCAGGTCCTGGTTCGCTTTGTCCGGGAGAGATAGCGTCCCTTTATACGCCTGAGATTGATCCGGATGATGTGTATAATTGGATGATTCCTTCAGGTGTATCAATCATCAGTGGAAGTGGCACAAATGAAATTGAAATACAAGGTTCTATTTCAGGGGAGGTGGAAATTTGTCTGGAAGTAACTAATGAGTGTGGCACCACGGAAAATTGCACCTTTCTGACATTGCTTGCAGATCACGCGTCAAACTTTGATACTGTTCTTTGTCTGGGAACAGCGATCATAATCAATGGACATGCTTATGGCAACGGTGTTCGACAGGGATTGAACATTTCACAGGAATGAATGGATGTGATAGTATCGTGCAGTAAATATCACGGAAGCAACATCGCTTGAATTTATGTATCCAAATATCTGTGTCCCGGTGATTCGATATTTCTACAAGGCGCATTTCAAACCCAGGCAGGATCCTATATCGATTCGTTTACAACCATTTCAAATTGTGATAGTCTGCGATCACTGAAGTTATTGTTTCTCCATTTGACACTACCTGGATTGTTTCCACTACCTGCGATCCTGCCTCAGCCGGCACGACAATTACTTCATACAGTCAGGGTAATTGTGATAGCACAGTCATCACCACAATTTTGTTGTTGGTTTCAGATACCACCACCATATCACTTCTTGCATGACATCTGATACCGGTCAAACTTTTGCAAATGCGACTAACCAGGCCGGATGCGACAGCCTGGTCATCACAAATACTTTCCTGCTTCAATCGGATACTACTTGCTTTTTCTTACATCCTGCGATCCGGCGATGACAGGAGTCATGATGCAGACATTGAGCAATAACAACGGTTGCGATAGCCTGGTGATCACAACAACTTCATTTTACTTTCAGATACGACTTTAATCAATGTACTGACATGCACCATGCGGATACTGGAGAAACTTTCACACTATATGTGAATGCAATGGGTTGTGATAGTCTCGTCATCAGCACGACGAATTATGCAGGATCTGATACAACATTCATCACCGGCACTACATGCAATCCCGCAAATTCTGGATTAATTATCTCCCATCTTACAAATCTAAATGGATGCGACAGTGTCATCTCCATTTTCGTTTCTCTGCTTCAATCAGATACAACGCATTTGACGACTACCAGTTGTGAACCCTGGATACAGGAGTTGTGATTCAATCTTTGACCAACAGTTTTGGATGCGATAGTATGGTGATCACGACGACAACGCTTGTGCCGGTTGATCTATGTCAATTTCAGGCATTTGTGTCCGTTGTCCAGCCATTATGTTATGGTGACTCAGCGAAGGTGATTCTTGAACTACAGACAGGATTGGGTCCATTCGACATTCATTTGATGCATATGGGTAGCATGCTAAGCTATGAATACCCTTCAGCAGGTATTTATTCATTTTCAATCGGTGTGGCCGGAGAATCTTATATCGTCCTGACATCTGCGAATGGATTGCAAATAGTTGACACAATTTATGTTGATGCACTATCTCCTTTCGAAATTGACGCCCAAAATGTAAGTGATTATAATGGCTATGGTATCGCGTGTCATGGTGACAGTACCGGAGAAGCGAAAGTAAATATATTGTCAGGTGGAGCTTCCATTTTTATTCGAATGGTCGAATGGAATGAATGCAGATGATGTTGCTAATCTTAAAGCAGGGTTATACGGCGTAACAGTTACCGACATTCATGGCTGTGCAACTTCAACTTCTATAGTGATCACCGAGCCAATGGAAATTCAGTATTCGATCACGATAGATGACATCTTGTGTTTTGGGGATATGTCAGGTGGCGTGTCTTTTGTCTGCTCTTCAAGGAGGTGTGCTCCCTTTGATTACCTCACTGGATAACAATTCATTTCAGTCAGTTCTTTCCTATCAGACCTTGTTACCAGGAAACCATGACCTTGTCATTAAAGATCAAAATGGATGCGCGAGTGAACAACAATTTGAGCTGTTGGATCCATCTGATTGGTCCATAGATTTAGGTTCGGATACAACGGTTAATTATGGTGCCCACTTTGAAATTAAACCTTTTGTTTATGGTCTGCCAAATGGAAAAGTAAATTACACCTGGTCAGACAATCAATGTGATAGTTGTGGATCAAGAATATTTGAAATTAAGACTACTTCCTTATTCAGCATAACTGCAACTGATGAAAACGGATGCACGAGTGTAGATGAAATCAGAATAAGCGTTTCAGTCAATCGTGATTTATTCATTCCAAATATTTTCTCACCTGATGGTGATCAGGTGAATGATCTCTTCATGATTAGTTCTGGTCAGGGAATAAAAGAAATTGAAGAACTCACTATTTATGACCGGTGGGGAAGCCTGGTCTTCCAAAAATTTCATTTTCAATCCAATGATCCTCCCACAGCCTGGAATGGTGTTCTTAATGGGAAACCTCTAAATATGGGTGTGTATACCTACAAGCTGGTAGTCGTATTTGAGGATAATCTTCATGAGACCAGATTCGGTGATGTTACGCTGATAAGATGAGAGGTTTAAGCAGATAGTTCTCTGAATTTCAATGCTATACAGTCTGCCGGATCGACTTGGCCTTAGTTTTGTAGTTTTGAGGGTATAATTGTCTCATTTAATTCTACGTACACCCTTTCGGTCAGATTCATAACATATGGGGTATTGGACAGCACCATGGATATTGTTATTGATCTGCTGGTTTTCGCCCGGGAAACCGAAATCTATTCCCAAAACCGTAATCGATGGTCGCGCGCTTTTCTTCTTCATGTAATCTTATCGTAGATGCCGGACATGATACCTCCATTTGTATCGGTGGTCAACTCATTCTTCAGGGATCTATAATCGGTGATTCTGCATTTCTGGAATGGACGCCACATGATGGTCTAAATGATCCTTTCGTTCTTCATCCAACAGCTACCATTGATAGTGCTATAACTTATACTTTAACTGCACTGGGATTTGATACTGCAAATCATAATCTTGTTGTCAATGGCAATTTCGAACAGGGCAATACAGGCTTTTATAGTGAGCAAACCTATGTCTCTGATTTGTCCGGCATGCAGAATGAAATGTACCCGAATGGTACATATACTTTAATTGACAATCCTATTCTCGTCAATGACACATGGCCTAATTGTAGCAGATCATACTGGTGGGGCCGGTGTCAATATGATGCTCATCAATGGTACGTCAACTATTGATACCGTTTGGTGTCAGACTATACCGATCCTGGCTCATCACTATTATAGATTTACAGGTTGGACATGTCCGTTCAATACTATAGCCCCTCCCATCTTCCTTGTAAGGTTTAATGAACAACTGTCGGATACTATTTTTACGGATACCACACTCTGTCTTTGGCAGCAGATTGACCCTACGATATGGTATTCAGGTGATTCTGTATTTGCGCATATTTGTCTGACCAACGCCAGTGGCATCATCGGTGAGGGGAATGATTACGCTATAGATGATCTTTCTTTGATTGAGCTTTGCCAGGCTCACGATTCTGTCTCGATTGCTGTCATTGCTGATGTTGCACCTGTTCCGGTGATCACCGGCGATACATTATTATGTGATGGCGATATGGCCGTCTATACGGCTTCATTTGCACCTGGAGCGAATATCCTTTCGTATACATGGACTCCTTCATCTGCAGGTGCTATCATCAGTGGACAAGGTACAGATCAACTCAAGGTGTTTTGGAATGGAGTTGGAAATGCGCATGTGTGCCTGGATGTTGAAACAAATTGTCAGACAAACAGTGCATGCCTGGATGCACACATTGGTATTATTCCATTTCCTGAACAGGTCACCGGGCCTCCTTTTCTTTGCCCCGGAGAGTTTGGGACATATACAGTTCCTTTCGATGCAGCAGTGGATGAATATAACTGGAGCATCACCTCGGGTATCAACATCATCAGCGGACAAGGTACCAATACCCTTCAGGTCCAATGGAGCAATACCCCCAGTGCAGATTTATGTCTTGAATTGGTCAATGAGTGCGGCACGTCTACAAGTTGCATAACGATCACACAATTTTCAGGATACACGACTATACTGGATACAGTGTTATGTGGAAGCAATACCATTGTTGTAAATAATCATACGTACGGAAACGGGATATGGTCAGGTACTGAGTTAATCCCAAGTTCAACAGGTTGCGACAGTGTAGTTGAAATCCAGATTACACCTGTAAATGCTTTTGAAATGATGACCACTAAAAAGCTTTGTCCGGGTGATTCACTTTATCTGCAAGGTGCGTTTCAGACACAGGCTGGTTCGTACATTGATACTTTTCTTCAGTATACCATTGTGATAGTATCGTCATCACAGAGCTTATTTTTGCCCCTTTTGACACCGCATGGATTATATCCACGACTTGTGATCCTGCTCTTGCGGGGACTACGATCACAACTATCAATGAGGGCAATTGTGATAGTATAGTCATCACACAAGTTATGTTGTTGCCATCAGATACTACTTCGATAGTGCTTTTCTCTTGCATGATATCTGATACAGGACAAATCGTTCAGATACTGACTAACCAGGTGGGGTGTGATAGCATGGTCATCACGAATACATATCTTCTGCAATCAGATACAACAATATTATTTCTGACCACTTGTGATCCTGCGGCGGCAGGTATCACGATGCAGACTTTACCTAATATGGTCGGATGTGACAGCCTTGTGATCACCAATACTTCATTTTCACTTTCAGATACAACTTTGATTTTTGCAATGACATGTACGTATGCAGATACCGGCACGACATCGTCGCTGTATGTCAATGCGATGGGTTGTGATAGTCTTGTCATGAGCACCCTGTTCTACGCAGGATCGGATACAACTTTTATTTTTTCAACTACATGTATACCTGCAAACGCCGGATTTTTCTATTCGGATCTGACCAATCAATTTGGTTGTGATAGTATCATCTCCAGCTTCGTAGGATTGCTTGCTTCTGACACAACCTATCTTACAATCAGCACGTGTGAGCCTTTGGACACTGGAGTTGTAACTCGACATTTAACAAACAGTGTTGGGTGTGACAGTCTTGTGGTGACGACTACAAATCTTTTACCAATAGATATTTGCCATTTTCAGGCAACAATGTCTGTTCAGCAACCTGTATGTTATGGTGATTCTGCATGGGTGACCGTTGATCTGCAGATCGGGACGGGTCCATTTAGCTTGCTTTGGGTGCATGTGGATCAAGTCGGTTTTTATGATTTTCCTTCATCCGGAATTTATACTTTTCCATTTGACATTCAGGGAGAATCTTTTATTGTTTTGACTACAGCCAATGGGCTGCAAATATTGGATACTATATTTGTTGAGAGTGTACCTCCGTTTGACATCGCCATTCAAAACACGAGTGATTACAATGGGTATAATGTGCCTTGTCATGGAGACAGTATTGGGACGGCGATGGTTGAAATAAGGTCCGGTGGTGCAATTCCACTTTCATATCTGTGGTCGAATGGAAATAAGACGCCTGATGTTTCAAACCTAAAGGCCGGTGATTATAATTTAACCGTTACAGATAATCATGGATGTACTGCTTCGTCTTCCGTGAATATCTCAGAGCCATCGGGTATTGACTATAATCTTGTGATTGAAAACATACTGTGTTTTGGTGATCAATCAGGAGTTGTGTCATTGTCCGGTATGCAGGGTGGGGTGGCGCCATATGTCACTTCTCTTGACAGCAGTTCATTCCAGATGGATCTTTCCTATCACGATTTGATGCCTGGGAATCATGAATTAAGAATCATGGATCAAAATGGATGCCTGAGTGAAGAACAATTTTTATTGACAGAACCAGATCACTGGACATTGAGTTTAGGATCAGATACAACTGTATTGTATGGCACTAGCTTTGACCTTGCTCCGGTCATAAATGGACAACCGACAGGTCTTTTGCAATTCACATGGTCAGATCAGCTTTGCGATAATTGTGGATCAAGAATGATTGAAATAAATAAAGGCTCTGCATTCAGTGTAACAGCAACGGATGAAAACGGATGCACGAGTGAAGATGAGGTCATCATAGATGTCTTCATCAATCATGATGTATTTGTTCCAAATATATTCTCTCCTAATGGTGACCAGGTCAATGATCTTTTGATGATCAGCACAAGTAGAGGACTTAAAGAAATTGAAGAGTTCGCCATTTTTGATCGTTGGGGAAATCTCGTATTCAGTCAGCTTCATGGTCAGCCTGAAGATTCTTCCGTAGCCTGGGATGGACTCATGAATGGCAAACCGCTCAACACAGGTGTATATGCTTACAAACTTATAGCGGAATTTCAGGATGGGGTGAGGGTGACCAGGTTTGGAGATATTAAGCTGATCCGGTGATGCTAGAAAGAGTGCCGAAGGGGGGACTAGATGAATCATGAATATTGAATATCGAATTTTGAATTAAGAAGTTGAATGACGAACAAGAAATAATGAATTAAGAAGTTTCACTATCCCTCTTGCTTGCTCGCAATCTCACCCTTTCACCCTCTCACAGGAGTGCCGAAGGGGGGACTCGAACCCCCATGTCCTTACGAACACACGCCCCTGAAACGTGCGTGTCTACCAATTCCACCACTTCGGCTTAAGAGTTTGAGTTTGGGTGTGAAATAAAAAATCCCACACTCACACTCCCACCCACACTCTTCAGTACCAGAGGCGGGAGTCGAACCCGCACATCCTTGCGAACGCTGGATTTTGAATCCAGTGCGTCTACCAGTTCCGCCACTCTGGCAATATGATTTTAGACCTCTTCTCTTCTGAAGGGACACAAAAATAGTCGATTTTATGAAAAAGTCTTTTTAACCTTTTGACCCCTGTTTTTGTCCGGCGACCCGTTTTCCAAACATCCTATTGAAAAACCGCTTCTCAAATGCCCAAAAAAACCTGAATTGCCCAAAAATAAATCCATAGACCAGGAGAAATATATTGTACACCGGAAGGATCATGACCCAGTAAAGAATTGAAAATAAGGTGCTTTCACCGTCCTGAAATAACCAGTCAGTGATCACTGGTTTTATAAACATCACTGAAAAACCTGTACAGGCAAACACAATGAGAATTATGACAACCTGCAATGCAGATTTCGCACCCCAGCGCACTTGTAATTTTTCAATCCAGGAAGGAGCTGACATTCAATAGTGAATTTTTAATGCTATTAATTAACCCAGTCAGCTACAAAGAGATTCGTATCATGCGTCCCTTTATCATTTCGATTCGATGAAAATGAAATTTTCTTGCCATCCGGACTATGTCACTTGTTCCAGTCCATTTCCATCAAGACCAATTATATACAAATTAAATTCAAATCCTTTTGTTCCTGCATGATTGGAAGAGAAAATAATTCTATCACCAGAAGGTAAAAAGTAAGGCGCCCAATTTGCCTTTCCCAGATGTGTCAATTGATGAAGATCACTCCCGTCAGTATTGCAAACGTATAATTCCATTTGGGTAGGCTGCACAAGATTCTGGGCAAGTAATTCTTTATATGACTTAATGTCTTCAGGTGTCGTAGGTCGTGATGCTCTGAATACAATTTTGCTTCCATCAGGAGAAAAGAATGCACCGCCGTCATAACCAAGGTCATGAGATATTTGGTGCACATGACTTCCATCCAGATCCATCGTATAGATTTCCAGATCACCACTTCTGATGCTCGTAAAAACAATTTTATCTCCTTTTGAGACACAGTTGCTTCCGCATCATACCCAGGGGAATTAGTCAATTTGCTTTTAATATTTCCCTTTAAGTCAGCTATGTAAATATCGAATGAGGGATAAATAGGCCATACATATTTTCCACCAACTACGCGCTCTGGTGACGGCGGACATGCAGCATCAGCTTCGTGCGTACTTGCATACAGAATCGTAGTGTCGCCGGGCATGAAATAAGAACATGTAGTACGTCCTTTTCCAGTAGATATAAGTTGTGGAGCCTTAGTTGTATCCAGAGGTTGTGTGATATCGATCATGAAGATCTGATCACATGATGTATTCCATGCTTTGCGTGTAGCCTGAAAAGTCAGTTTTTTACTATCAAAACTCCAATAGGCTTCTGCATTATCTCCTCCGAACGTGAGCTGGCGGACATTGGCCAGGTGTTTTTCCTGGTCGTAATGGATCGTATCTGGGGGTGCGGCAGTGGTCGCATTTTCCGTTGAAGCCTCAGCCTTGGGCTTGCAGGAAATAATTCCGGCGATACATATGCAGGCTATAAAAGAGAATTGGTTCATCCGTCGTACTTTAGTCCCACAAATATAGGCTCTTGATGGCCTTGCCTTAATACCTCTTCAGATGAAAATAATACCTAATAGCCGGATACTCAGAGCCGGATTCATTCTTTTAAGTGCCCTCTTCATTTTTTCGTGTAGCACCCTGAAATGGGAGAGTACGGCTACAGATGACCGGCAGATGCTTTCAGATATCTCTTTCCTGGCCTCTAATAAGCTCAAAGGCAGAACATTTGGATCGCCGGGTGAACTAAAAGCAGGTGATTATATCGCCGGCCGGTTTCAACAACTTGGCCTCCAACCAAAAGGAGAGAATGGAACATGGTTTCAGGCGCTTGCCGTAAAAAATCCAAATCCGCATACGGTTGAATTTTCAAAAAACAGTGACTCCACAGGATTGCATGGAAGAAATGTGATCGGGTTTATTGATCATAAGGCTCCTTTGACCATTATTCTTGGCGCACATTATGATCATCTGGGCATGGGGACATTTGGTTCGCTCGGCGATGGTAAGCCTGCCATTCACAATGGTGCAGATGATAATGCAAGCGGCGTCGGCATGATCCTCGAATTAGCTGAGCGATTGAGAGCAAACAAAATTTCAATTATTTATTCATCGCATTTACCGGCGAAGAAAATGGATTGTGGGGCTCAAATTATTATACAGAGCATCCTACGATTGATTTTAAAGATGTAACGGCTATGCTCAATTTCGATATGGTGGGCCGTCTTAATCCTGAAAGTAAATTGGCGATCAATGGCGTGGGAACATCTCCGGGTTGGCCTGACCTGATCAAATCATCTAACACATTTGGATTTGATATCACCTCGAGTGAATCAGGTATTGGTCCTTCAGATCATTCTTCTTTTTATGTCATGGATATGCCGGTGTTACATTTTTTCAGCGGTTCGCATGAAGACTATCATAAGCCTTCTGATGATGTAGATAAAATCAATTCCGCAGGCATGGTACGAATAGCAAATCTCGTGGTAGCTATGATTTCAGGAATGAACAACAAGGAGAAGATGCAGTTTACCAAAACGAAAGATGCTGATCCGTCTTCTTCACCTAAGTTGGAAGTTACACTTGGGGTCTTACCTGATTATTTATACGATGGGGCCGGTCTACGACTGGATGGTGTACGTGATGGTAAGCCTGCTCAGATAGCCGGAATGAAAAAAGGAGATATCATCACCCACATGGCCGGAAAGGATATTAAAGATATCTATGCATACATGGCTGTGTTGGGTACATTTCACAAAGGCGACAAAATAAAAGTTACGGCGCTCCGTGGCGGAAAGGAAATGGAATTTGATATTAGTTTTTAAAAATTAATTTTCGGTTCGTTCGCTTCGACTCCGCTCAGCGACCGAAGAGGTTTCGCTTAAGGTCATTTCGACTCCGCTCAACGAATATTATTTTTTCCGAATTTTATTCAGTTAATTTTCGTTTTAGTGTTGAAGTGTTTTTCTTCATTGAGCGAAGTCGAAATGATTTTTGGAAGAGCTCGCACGGTCGCTGAGCGGAGTCGAAGCGATAGGCGCTCTACGCGGACAAATTCGCTCTCTTCACTTCATCGAAGAACTTTGGCTTCAGGCCTTTGAATGCATCCCAGATGATCGAAGCATCAGAAGGAAATGCAATCGGGGGGATCCGGGTTCTTAATTGATTGTCAAGAGCTCTTTCGTCGCCGAAGAAATTTCTGGCTGTATGGTTGAATGCATCTTCCACATCCATAGGTTGTGAATATATTCTGGCATTGGTTTTGGCATTTGTAATATCTATCCTGGCATGAATATGGGCTTTCTTGCTTTGGAGGGTTTCGACCACAGTGGCTTTGACGGTAATGTATTTATCTTTTTTAATGTCATTGCCCAGTGAGTCTTTTTTCACATTGCCCCGATCATCAAGCACATATTCCCATCCATCGACGATATTTTTGGAATAGGCCTGTTGTCTTTCGCTGATCTCATCATGTGTGGTCGCGATATCTAATATTTTGAGTACGACCTTGTAATCGATTTTCATGTCTTCATCGATTTCGGTGTAGTATCGGTCCCAGCTACCGCCCATGTTAGCAAAATCTGCAGAGAGGATTTCTTCTTCAAAGCCTGCAGGCATGATGGTGTTGCTGTTGTTTTCGATCTGAAGTAATATTTTATTTAAACCCAGTCCCCACATTTCATCCCGCAATTCGGGTTTGTAATATTTGTCAGTGATCGAACAGATGTGATCGATCAGGTTGAAAGCCGCACGTGCTTGTTTCTTATTTCCCTTTCGTGCTGCGTTCACCATGTCATCAAGACGTTTTTCATAAAGATTGACGGCGGTGATTTTTGCTTCGGAAAGGATTTGGTCAGTATGTACAAATGTAAATTTTGCATGATAACCGGATACACTAATCAGGGGAAGAAACGGTTCTATTTTTTCCTGTCTTCTGTCGATGTCACGGGCGATGTCCATGATATCCTCCCAATCTTCAGGTCTGTCGGAATTTTTCAGTGATTCGATTGTAGCCATATTGCTCTTTGTCACTTTTTCGAAACCCTTTTCAAGGGCGATGACGTATTCATCTTTTTTCTTTTTTCCGGAGAGTTTCTTAGTAGCGAGATTGATGAGACCATCATAATCACCGCGTTCGAGCATCTTGTCGGCAGAAGCGCATGCACTCATCATAGCGAGAGTGATCGTGAGTAGGGAGCAGGTTTTTCATGGTTGTTGCGTTTTATTACCTGTATGACGACAGGTGTGAGCTCTGGGTTTCTTAAAATGTCTTAAGAAAACTTACGGCTGCGTTAAACTGAGGCAAAGATGAACAGATGGAATCGAATATACTCTGGAATTATTTTAGGGAAGCCTCAGATTCAAATGAGTATAAAATCACCTTTCAGCCGCATAAGCGGACCAAATAATGACAATAATTTTGAACCAAAAACACCTTCAAATACAATGATTATCAGCTCGTTAGACCATCGTGGCACGACTAGTGGTGGCACGACTAGTCGTGCCACCACTAGTCGTGTCACGATGACTTTCGGGCTTAATTTGCTGCCGGATATTTTTCTTTTTTACCATGAAGTATCTCTTTGCATTACTCTTGTACCTCATTTTTTCAGGGGCAACCATGGTGCACGGAATGGGCATTTACAATTGTTCGGTTTAAGATTTGCTTATAATTAATCAACTTTGACCATATGAAATCAATATTATTAGCTCTTGGAATTTGTTCAATTTGCACATGCTATAGCACAGGTCAATCCTCGCCAAAATCCGTCCATTTTAGAGCATCACTAACTCCTCAGGTTAGTAGTATGTGGAATGGCAGCCGTGACGGAACAGGAAGGGCTACATTTGGTTATGTCATTGAAGTGAAATTGGTTACAAAATTGTCTGACCGATTGCAACTGCATACCGGTTTTAATGTACAGGATTCTGAAATAAAGCAACGGTATAATAATCTACAATGGCCTTCAGATGTTGAAAACGGAATGTGGGTGCCTGGTCGATCATACGAGCAATTTGAAGCAAAATATTTTGGTATCGGACTTGATGGAGGATTTGATTTTGCCTTGACCACAAAAGAAAATAACTGGTCGTTAAATGGTTCGGTAGCCTTGAGGCGAATGCTGAATGTGAATGATAAATTAATCATCAACGAATCAGGTAACCTCCATGATCCCATAGAGGATGAATTGAAGAATACATTTAATAAAACACAGATTTTAATAAGCCTTGGGTGTAATTATAATTTTCATATAGGTGCAGGTTGCAGATTTTTCATTGGACCTTCTTTCGAATACTCGATCAGAGATTTAATTGGATTTTCAGTTCCACAGATACTATGGACGTATGATGGAGGTCATCCTGTATTTTTCGGATTAAAAACCGGTGTCATCTTTTAATGCTTTTATTTTCCCCGGAATGCATAGATTTAAATTGCTATTTTTTTATTCAGGAACACTACAAATGAAACTCATCCTTTCTATCCTATTCTGCCTCATCCTTTCGGACGCGGTATTTGCGTCTATAGGGATAAATAGCAAGTCCCCTCCAGGGGATTTAGGGGTAGAAAAACAAAAAACCCCGCTTGTGGCGGGGTTCTTTGTCTTTAGAATTCAAAAGAAATAACTTACTGCGTGCTTATGCTTTTCTGACATTTACGGCATTTAGTCCTTTTCTTCCTTCGATGAGATCAAAGCTAACGTTATCGTTTTCTTTGACTTTTTCGGTGAGTCCACTGACGTGTACGAAATACTCCTTTCCAGAAGACTCGTCCTTAATAAATCCGAATCCTTTGGATTCATTAAAGAATTTGACAATTCCTTTATTCATTGTATTAAATTGATTAATTAGCCCGCAAAGATACATATTTCTGATAATCATGCAGGTTATGTACTTTTTTTTTCAACTTTTTGATAACCATACCCTCCCTGCCCTAAAACTATCAGATCACCTTGTGGGATAGGGTTTAAACCCCGGAAGTGTTAAAAAAGTTCGTGTCTCACCAAATTTTCTCCCAGTTGGCCTATTGATATCTCTCACATTAACAAGGCTTTCTGTGAATGGTAAGGGGATTGTCCGCTGTAAACGGTTAAAGATCAGGAGTTTCTTTTTCTTCTGCCATAAGACCTTTTAAACCTGGTTTTATGGAATTCAGGTTTAGGAGCCGCTTGAAATATATTCCGAACAGGAAGGTCTGGAGGTCTTATAATGAGGGAAACCATTGTTAAGCCTCAATAATTTAGGATTACAGATAGGCAGGACTTATCTGATAAAGGGGAAAACAGGTTTGTCTGAAATATGATTTGGGTGTCTGTACCTTATTTTCCTTAAACATGAATCATTTTATGGTTTCCCGGACATGAAACGTAACAGGTTTTCCTTAAATATGAATCATAACAGGTTTTCCTTAAACATGAATCATTATAGGTTCTCCTTTGACATGAATTGTAACAGGTTTTCCCAAACCATAAATCGGAGCTGTGTTCCTGATAAGTGAATCCCTGGAGGTTTTCTATGACTATGGACCATTTTAGGTTTTCCTAAAACATGTTTTAGGAAAACATGTATACAATAGAGTTTATTTAGATCTCACTAACTATCCGACCTATTAACCTTTAGTAATTTCTACACATCTTCCTTTCCGCCCTTTTCTACCTCTTCTGCCCCTTCCTCCTTTTCTGCCATTTCCTCCTTTTCTGCCATTTCCTCCTTTTCTGCCTTTTCCTCCTCTTCTGCCCCTTCCTCCTTTTCTGCCTTTTCCTCCTCTTCTGCCTTTTCCTCCTCTTCTGCCTTTTCTGCCTTTTCTGCCTTTTCTGCCCTTTAATTATTCCTGGCCCCTTGTTCAAGCCACTTCAAAATCAGGCTCGTAGTGCAAGGATCCAATTTTCCATCCGGAGGCATGGGTTTGGATGTCGAAAACAACTGACTATACACAACACTATGTGTCGGGTTAGCCGTGTTGATATATCCGCTGCCTTCCTTCTGTAGTGATGTGTAGGCCTTGTCAGCTTCAAGGTTAAGATTAGCAGCAGGTTCCGAACCCGAATGGCAAAGTAGTGTGCTGCAATTCGCATTCAGTATCGGTACAATATCCACACTGAAAGAGATTATATCAGGCGCATTAGCACAAGGATGGCTCTCCAGGTTGTCGTAAGTACACGAACAAACTGTAATACCGTAAATGCTGAAAAACAAATACGGTATTACAGTTTTAAATCGAAACATAATTTTTATTTTCAATTATTATTCTTCGTATTGAAACATTTCACTGATGCTCGTTTCCAACTGGCTTATCCAGATCCAAGAATTTTCTAATGGTGTTGTAATATTAAGATTACCGGCAACATTAAGATCAATCGTATCAAAAATCTTTGCATAATTAACTTCGATGTGAACTATGGCTAATTGTTCGGGAATGACACTGAAATTCTGGTCCGGCATGGTGATTGTTACCCGATGGGCATTCGTACCGATCTTGAAAGCAAAAGGAACCAGATTTACTCCTGTGAGTGCATCAGTCGTATCAATTGTGCCCTGAAAGTTAAAGAATACAAAGCCATCGGGTTGTGCTGTTGCACCAAACCACATGGAAGGTTGATATAATATCAGGTCCGAAGTTGCTGGTGTTGAAGCATTCGTAGCATCATTCAGTCCAACATCAAATCGCACGGACTTATAATTTCCTGCGGGTACATCTCCAAGTTCATATTCTTCAAAACCTTGTTTCATCAGAATAGTCGATGAAGGTCCATCAATCAGACTGCCATCCGCTTTGATCAACTTAACATTGGAGATATATAGTTGTGCTGTAGTGACTGTAATTTGTCTTCCACTTGCCAAACCAATTGTGTCTCCATAGCTATCTACTTCAGTGGTATCCACTAATGTATGCATATGGAAAGCAAGGGATCCTGGTTTTGAGTCTGTTGGATTATCTTTACAAGCACTGAATAAAGTGCTCATGAAGTATGTACCTACAAGAAGCAATAACATTGAATTTATTTTTTTCATTTTTATTTTTTTTAATGATTTGAATTTAATGTTTCGAATACAGGCATCAAAATGTTTTAGTGATACCCGCATTTAATGTGTATTGATGAGCAAGTTGTGTTCCATTCAGGTTTTGATAAACAGGTATTCCGAATTCCACGGCAATTTTACAATTACTCAGGAAATTTTTGTCGATATAGAAGTTAGTACCTAAATATCCATTTACCTTTTGGCCTCCGTAGCTACCGGGATTTGCATCAGGCTCAATGACTGAATATACGTTTGGATCACTTCCCTGGATGCTCCCTCCTGTGAAACTTTCTAACCGGGCAGAAACACTCATGAATGAAGAGATAAGGTAAGAAGTCCAAACATTGAAAGTGATATCACTTCCATAATGGTAGCCGATAGAATTGAAAAAAGGTCTGATCGTAGCAAATGCCTGCGCACTCCACGTAATGTTTTCATTATGTTTCAGATAGGTAAGTCCGGGCATGAAGTCCAATGAGCCTGTCCCTAGTTGCATCATATAGGGATGACGTTCACCTTCAAAGACTGCGTGATCGCCGGCATCAATATCAAATTTTCCGGTTGGAATATTTATTCCTGCACTGAATACAAGTGAAGACCTCTCATCACTAAGCAATTTATAAATGGCCCACAATTTTAAATCTCCAAATCCTGAGGTGGCATGTGTGTGTATTGATTCGGTAGACATGACCATCGAACTGTCACCATGATGGTGGTTTAAAACAGTTCCAGGCGGTAATGTCAGCGTCATCGTTGATGTGATATAATCAGTCATCGCCATAAGTGTAAGCCGGTCCGTGAGACCGTACATGCCCATGAGCATATGCATATTCATGTGCATATCCTGAGGTGCGAAAATGTAATTATTCCAAACGGCTTCATCGCTTACTGCTGTGGTGCCTGATCTGTTATTTTTCATCGTCATACTCATGTAATTGTAAGATAGCATCACACCGCCTTTTGAATGCGCGTGGCTGATCATTACACCTGCCGGACTTAATATGCCCTGACTGATCACGATTTGATATTTGATGAAGGATAACATTATAGCTGTATAATACTTTGCTTTCATTGATTGTTGTGTAAAATGCTTTAAAACTGAAAATTTCATTCATGTTACCCCTGAGATCTGAGTAATAAAGCGGAAGTATAGAAATGCCTATAAAAGGAGTTCAGGCATTTGCCGCTATTGAATTATTTTAGATAAACAGGTTGGGTGGTAACGAAAAATAAATCAGCAGGATGGAGGATGAAATATGGATAAACTAATTTCATCGTATGGCATATTTACATACAGAGAATGATGCATTGAAGTACATGCAAAAGATATAAATTGAAAGGCAAATTGCTTTTCACAAAACTGGAGAACTTCGTGTTTCTCTTTTGCTTTGGAAGCGGGGGTTTGTTCCTTTTTTTGATGTTCAGTAAGTTGATTCTCCAGGTAACATTTTCCATTGCAATGCAGAATTGGTTTGTCTTTATTCTTGCAAAATATTCTGGTGATGTAGTCTTTATTGAGCTCATAGCCTCCCAGGATGATCAGACAGCTAAAGGACTGAAGCAGAATGACAGATGAGAGGAATATAGAGAATATGAGTTTCAATCTAATTTATTTCGGTTTCAAAGGTACTATTTAGTTTAATTTCAACGATAAATCCTCATTATACAAGTCAAAACCAAGAGTATGGTAATGTTTATTGAAATGGAAAAACCTTTCTGCATTCCAATGTAATTACTCATGAGATAAGCAAAAATAGCCATTTAAAACAAAAAGAGTTCGTTGTCCTCACCAATTTGGCCTGAATCCTGAATGAACTGGCTGAGAAGGTATACAAATGAGAACATGGTGATATTAAAACAGACAATTCAGAAAGGGACTTAGTGCGGAATGACCTGTTTGTTTCTGAAGTATTCTCAGTGTATTATTAAATAGATATCCAATGGAAACCCATCATCATCACCCCGACACGAAATACACCTGCCCCATGCATCCTGAGATCATTCAGGATAAACCAGGGAATTGTCCAAAGTGCGGAATGAACCTGGTTCCCGTAACTTCAAAAGAGGAAAAACTTCATGATCAGGAGGAAGAGGATTCGCATCCACATCACAAGGTTGATGCGCATCATATGCATGAGGAGATAGCAAGTGCTCCTGTGACTGATGCTGTCCCGGGTTTCAAAAAATACACCTGTCCGATGCATCCTCAGATCGTTCAGGACGGTCCGGGAAAGTGTCCTTTATGTGGAATGAACCTGGTTCCACTTTCCAAATCGGTCGAACATGATGGTCGTGGGTCACACTCGTCGGGTATAGCGGATTTCAGAAAACGATTTTATGTTGTGCTGATATTGAGTATACCTATCATGCTGCTATCCGAAATGATTCAGCACTGGCTAAATCTGCACATCAGCTTTCCCGGTTCAAAATATCTGCTTTTGCTTTTGTCAACAGTTGTATTTATTTACGGTGGGATGCCTTTTCTCAAAGGGCTTGTCGGTGAGCTAAGCGTGAAGAATCCCGGTATGATGACCCTGATTGGTTTTGCCATTTCTGTTGCCTACATCTACAGTGTAGCTGTTGTATTCGGATTGGAAGGAATGGACTTTTTCTGGGAACTTTCCACACTTATTCTAATCATGCTTTTAGGGCATTGGATAGAAATGAAATCGGTGGCAGGTGCATCAAGGGAATTAGAGTTGCTGGTACAGTTGATGCCATCCGAAGCACACATGGTCATGCCCGATATGGTGCATGATGTAAAGACAGATACGCTGAAAGAGAATGATATTATTCTTGTAAAACCAGGAGAGAAGGTTGCTGCAGATGGAATCATTTTAGAAGGCGAGAGTTATCTGAACGAATCGATGTTGACTGGTGAATCTTTACCTGTACAGAAAATAAAGGGGGATAAAGTCATTGCAGGATCCATCAATGGCAATGGTTCAATTAAAGTGACAGTGTCGCACGGAGCTGCAGATTCATATCTCTCGCAGGTCATCAAACTTGTATCAGATGCACAGAAATCAAAATCGAAGACGCAGTTGCTGGCGGATAAAGCTGCAAGAATTCTGACAATCGTGGCTATGCTGGCAGGGATTATCACATTTTTATATTGGTACCTCACAGGCCAATCATTATCGTTCGCCATGGAGCGCATGGTAACAGTCATTGTGATTTGTTGTCCTCATGCTTTGGGATTAGCCGTACCCTTAGTGGTGGCTAAGTCAACGGCTATGTCAGCGAAGCATGGTTTATTGATTAAGAACAGGACTGCATTTGAAAATGCAAGAAAAATCACCACCATCGTATTTGATAAAACAGGAACACTGACCGTTGGTAAATTTGAAGTTTCAAAGGTTGTTACATTGCAAAACGGATTAGCAGAAAATGAAATCATTCGCCTTGCCTCGGCATTGGAACAAAATTCAGAGCATCCTATCGCAACAGGTATTCTTCAAAAAATAAAAGATTTATCCATTGCCATACCTTCAGCCACAAATTTTAATGCGATCACAGGTAAAGGAATTGAAGCTATAGTTGAGGGCAAAAAATTAATGGTCGTAAGTCCGGGATATTTAAAGGAAAATAGTATTGCTTTACCCGTTGACTACAAAGCTAATGACTCAGAGACGGTAGTTTTTGTTTTGATTGATCATATTTTGGCAGGATACATTGCTTTATCTGATGAGATAAGACCTGAATCTGCTGAGGCCATAAAAACATTGAAACAGAATAATATCAAATCCATGTTGCTTACAGGCGATAATAATAAAGTGGCAAAGAGCGTGAGTGATACACTGGGGATGGATAGTTTTGTAGCTGAAGTATTGCCACATCAAAAACTTGAAAAAATAAAAGAGCTTCAAAGCAAAGGTGAATTTGTAGCCATGACAGGTGACGGCGTGAATGATGCGCCTGCATTGGCCATTGCTGATGTTGGTATTGCAGTAGGTAGTGGTAGTGATATTGCTGCTGAAACTGCAGGGATTGTTTTGGTCAATAGTAATCCAAAAGATATCGTGAGCCTTATTGTATTTGGAAAAGCCACCTACAGGAAAATGATACAGAACCTGATTTGGGCCACTGGTTATAATGTTGTAGCATTGCCTCTTGCGGCAGGTGTATTGTACTCCAAAGGTGTATTATTAAGTCCTGCAGCAGGTGCAGTATTAATGACCATCAGTACTATTGTTGTCGCTATCAATGCAAGCCTGTTAAAAATCAAATAATCCCGATGAATCGACTCCTCACCATTCTACTCGTTCTTTTAGGTTTTATTCATGTCCATGCGCAACAGGAATCGCATATTTCGAAAGGGAAACGTGTGATATATCATCTTTATATCGCTGACACCACTGTCAATTATACAGGTAAATCCAGGCACGCTATTGCCATCAATGGATCGATTCCCGCACCAACTTTATATTTTACAGAAGGTGACACTGCAGAAATCTATGTACACAATACGTTAAAAAAAGGAACAACATCTATCCATTGGCATGGAATAATATTACCCAATCGTTTTGATGGGGTACCTAATTTAACTACTGCTCCCATCAAGCCTGGAGAAGTGCATTTGTTTGAATTTCCTATAATCCAAAACGGTACATATTGGTATCATTCGCATACAGAACTGCAGGAGCAGAGTGGCATGTATGGTGCATTGATTATTTATAAAAGGACGAACCGGTGATGCATCAATATCCGGTCGTCTTGAGTGACTGGATCGATGAAAATCCCTAAGCAGGTGCATCGGAGCCTGCATAATGCAACAGATTGGTATGCAATACGAAAAGGAAGTACACAGAATTATTTTCAGGCTATCGGCCAGGGATATTTTAGTACCAAAGTTGCCAACGAATGGAAGCGAATGCTGGCGATGGATGTAAGTGATGTAGCCTATGACAGATTTTTGACAAATGGGAAAACGCAAATTGAGCAACCTCTATTCAAAAAAGGTGATAAAGTAAAACTTCGTGTCGTCAATGGAAGCGCCGCCACTTATTTCTGGTTGACATGGTCCGGAGGAAAAATAACTGTTGTAGCTAACGATGGAGAAGATATAGAACCTGTTGAAGTAGATCGATTGATCATAGCCGTTTCAGAAACGTACGATATCATTGTCACCGTGCCTGAAGATATGAGCTATCAATTCCTGGCTACAGCTGAAGACCGTACGAAATCTACTTCGCTTTGGCTTGGCAGTGGAATGCTCATGCCTGCAAATCCATTACCCAAACTGAAATATTTTGAAGGCATGAAAATGATGAATGGAATGATGAAGCTCAATGGCGATCTTGATGATATGGGCATGAATATGAGCAATCAAACCATGGATATGAACAATGTCATGTATCCTGAAATATCCGGAGAGCCAGAATCGAAAAAGAAAATGGATAAAAACCAAGATGTGCATCATGACGAAAAGATGGATATGAGCCATGATGATATGCAAAACATGGATATGAGTTCGGAAGATATTGTCACACTCGATTATTCCATGTTGCGTTCGCCAAAGAACACAACATTGCCACAGGGGACACTGAAGGAATTGCATTTCGAATTGACGGGCAACATGAATCGTTTTGTATGGAGTATTAATAACAAGACTGTATCTGAAGCGGATAAAATATTGATCCACAAGGGGGAGAACATCCGGATCATCATGACGAACAATACCATGATGCGTCATCCAATGCACTTGCATGGTCATTATTTCAGATTGCTGAATGGACAGGGAGAACATGCACCATTAAAAAATGTGGTGGATATCATGCCAATGGAAACGGATACACTTGAGTTTGCAGCGACAGAAAGCGGAGACTGGTTTTTTCATTGTCATATTCTATATCACATGATGAGTGGCATGGGCAGGATATTCAGTTATGAAAATTCACTTCCTAATCCTGAGCTTCCTAATCCGTCACAGTCATTACGCAAATTGTATAACGATGACAGGCAATTTCATGTGATGGCAAAGGTGGGTGTTGAAAGCAATGGAAGTGATGGTGAAGCTATGCTAGCCAATACGCGATGGAAACTGGCTACGATGTGGCATCTCGGCTATCATGATGAGCATGGCTATGAAAATGAAATCAATCTTGGCAAATATCTGGGGAAGATGCAATGGCTTTATCCGTATGTCGGATTTGATTATCATTATCGTGTTTCTGATATAATTGAAAAAAATTATTTCAATCAGATCAGTAATAAAAATAATCGTAAGGCTTTTGTTTTAGGCGTTGAATATACTTTGCCAATGCTGATTATAGCAGATGGAAGAGTGGATACTGATGGAAAATTTCGTTTTCAGCTGAGCAGAGAAGATATTCCGGTTACAAATCGATTACGACTCAATCTGATGGCTAACACGGATAAAGAGTATACGGTAGGCTAGATACGTAGTCACAAAATATTTCAGCTTGTCTACACATTATGATAGTGATATGGGATGGGGTGGAGGTGTGACGATTACTTATTAGAACTAAAACCCTGAAAGGGTTTGATGTTAATAGCCGTGGGTGCAACCCACGGAATAAAAGATGAGCAAGTGTTCAACCCTGAAGGGGTTGAATTTCATTGTGTATCGATGATTTTGTTCATGAAACAGATTTATTCAACCCATTCAGGGTTGAACTGAATATTTTCTCTCAATCCGTGAGTTCCACTCACGGCTATTGATATTCAAGTCTTTCAGACTTGGTATGGTATCAACAGTTCAGATGCGGTTGATTTCGTAAATTCGTTTCTTTAATACTAATGATCCTATTATGGCTATCTAAAAGCATTCTGGAAAGCATTCCGAAATTTCTTAAAAAAGATTGTTGTAAATAATATCACGGATTATAAAACCAAATCCTAAACCTGAACATATCAAACTATAAAAAAATGACAAGCGAGAAAATCAATACTCTGTTAGGTAACAAAGCGGAATTTTTATTAAACCATACCTGCACTGCGATTGATAAAAACATGATTCATCTTCCTTCGCCAAATCATATTGAGGAAATATGGATGAATAGCAATCGGAACAACCAGGTACTCGGAGTTATCAGACATTGTTAGATCATGGCAGATTGGGAGGCACAGGTTATTGCAGCATTCTTCCGGTAGATCAGGGAATAGAACATAGTGCTGGTTCTGCGTTTGCACCCAATCCCATTTATTTTGATCCTGAACATATTATTAAACTTGCTATTGAAGGGGGTTGTAACGGTGTTGCTTCTACATATGGTGTACTAGGTATAATGTCAAGGAAATATGCGCATCGGATTCCATTCATCGTTAAGATCAATCACAACGAATTTCTTAGCATGCCTAACCGATATGATCAGACGCTTTTCGGGTCTGTCCGGAGTGCATGGAATATGGGCGCAGTGGCTATAGGTGCTACTATCTATTGGGGCAGTCCGGAAAGTTCCCGTCAGTTGAAAGAGATCGCTGAAGCATTTGAACTGGCGCATGAACTGGGTATGATGACCATACTATGGTGTTATACTCGCAACAATGGATTTAAAGTGGATGGTATTGATTATCATGCCTCTGCTGATCTTACGGGTCAGGCTAATCATTTGGGTGTAACTATTCAGGCTGATATAATCAAACAAAAATTACCTGTCAATAATGGCGGATACCTGGCCACGAAACATGGAAAAACAAGTAAGCTTGTCTATGAAAGACTGACAACGGATCATCCTATTGATTTGACACGATACCAGGTGCTTAACTGTTATAGTGGTCGCATAGGACTGATCAACAGTGGTGGCGAAAGTCAGGGCGAAAGTGATCTGAGTGAAGCCGTGACTACTGCTGTGATAAATAAACGTGCAGGTGGTATGGGGCTGATATTGGGAAGGAAGGCATTCCAACGACCATTCAAAGAAGGTGTGGATCTTTTGAATGCAGTTCAGGATGTTTATCTGGATCAATCGATAACTATAGCTTGAGTATGTTTTGCTGGCTTTCCGGAATTTTTAAAAGGATTTTTCATACTTATGATTATTCTATTTCAAATAAATCATGTTTTGTCTCCTTCCTGGCAATGATCTCCAACTTTGAACGTTCATTGCTATCTGGTTTTGATTTCAGCATTCGCTGTAGTTTAATCAGACTGAACCAGTCTTTTCGCTGAAGATATTTGGCCTGAATGGACCATGATTCAGGATATTGGTAAGATGAAATAAGGTTTTTACAGGATGCCAGAATGGAGGTTAAATTTTCAAAAGACGTATTGGCTAACTCTTCAGTTGAATTTATTTTGTTCTTTTCAAACTCATTTATCAATGCCGGGCTG
>JADKGY010000010.1 GCA_016722045.1 Candidatus Opimibacter skivensis
GCTCTGAATGATTTTGACGAAGCTGAAGTAATAATTCATTCCAGTCACAGGATTTGGGAATATAGTTGGAGGCGCTCCGGAGGGAAGATCGTGATCTTCATGCACCAGGATCTTTTCTTTACATTCTTCTCCGCTGGCCAGTCGTACGATAAACGATCATGCAAACATCATATTCTCCCGGTCCGGGAAAAGTGTATGACCCTTTCATTTCCATGTGTAGATGAGGACGAGCCGTCATGGTAGAAAATCATTGCACTCGATCGCACTTCAGATCAAAATGACCAATAGGTGTAAAAATGACGATATTCACTGACCTACGATGACCAACATTAACGCCGAGAGCCACCTGAGCAAAGAAATCAGGATCGCATTCACATGGCTTGTCATGATCTACAAAGCCGGGACGACGAAACAAACTTCGAATGAGCAACAATTAGTGTGATGCGTATCATCATCAAACGTAATGTAAAGTGATCGTAGCGAAGACCGTAGTGCCGGCTTGGCCAACCTAGTTCCAATGTTCAACAAGATAGGACCATAAGAAGCCCAGGGGCAAGGGCGCCAAGATTAATAGTCTGGTTATAAGGTTGAGTAAAGTGAAGGCCGTTACAAAAATGATATTGGCCGTACCCACCGTAAGGGCCAGTGTTGTTAGTGAGTGTACCCTGGATGACCGTGATTATTGTTTTCATCGCAATAAACAGTGTTGATCAAAGTATCCACAATCACTGCAGACCTGGTCGATCGTATCCCTACACACTACCAAGTTGCCTTTCATCCCATTTGACCTCATTTGAGTAATCGGATTAGAAGGATTGTTTACACATATAGTTGGTAGTGTCACAGGTCCGATAGGAATACGGATCGGCCGGGTCTTCAATGTTAATATAATTGATGGTGATGCCTGGTTACTGTCAGATTCTCTGTCCAAATCACCACGTACTTCCCAACTCATTGTCAAGTGTCATCATACTGCCGGAGTGATCACACAAATATTAATACCGTCAAACGGGGCATCATCATAATAATTGTAAACCGTAATGGCTTAACAACATGAATCCGTCTCCGTATTCCACAGGAACGACATTCGCGACATACACACTATCACGGGAGTTACATCCCGGAATACGGAATACAATATAATGTATCCAATGTACAACACAAGGCTGTAGAATCTAAGGCCGGAGTTCGCTTCATGCCCCGTACGGTTGTAACAAAATTCCTGGTTAGGAAACTTCCACCTTGTATGGTAAAAGTGTAGGTGCCACTGGACGGGCAATAATGGGGTACCAGATAGTTGAGTGCGGAGGTGATAGTATGGCGCCAAAGGGAAAATACGGTGAAGTTGATAAATGAAATCGGGTATCAGACTATACGAAAGTTACACAATTCCATCTGTACATACGACCGCATCAAAGCCACACCAGATGGAGTCACTGGCAAGGTACAGACAGGGAGGCTCCGGATCACATGGAAGAAGAAGAGTATCCATACAAAGCACCACATAATCACTGTCAAGCCAGTTGATCAAAACCTCGATCGGGCTGGTTTCAATATTGTGGAAAACACGATCCAGTGACAAAATTGACAAGCGTATCGATAGGTAGCCCGGATCGCCGGGAACCTTATTGACGATTGTTATACTATTGGCAGATGATGCGAAGAGTGAGAAAGGATGGATCGGAGGATCCACTGTCGTAAACAAATCTGCATCAGGTGTGGTAATCTCGATCGCAAAAATCGAATCCAAAGTATTGACATAGGAATTACCAACAACAACTATCGCCAGCAGTTGGAACCAGGTGTGGCGTGACAGACCATTGTGCTGGAATCACGGCAGCAAGTGATGACCATGATGATAAGGAATCAGACGTTTTACTGCAGCCAAAACTATTCGTGCCTGTCAATGAATAGCTTCCGTTCATCGTGACGACATACCACATCATCGTTGCTTCCGGGATAGGCACTCCGTTTTTATTCCATTGATAACTTGCCAGATTTGGCGGACCACAGAGTGTGTCATTGTCACACATGATGTAACATCCTACAGGAACAAAACACAAATCAGGTAGTGGATGAATAATAATACTGGCAGAAGATGAACAACCTGTGAGCGTATCCACTGCCAAAACTGTATATGTACCTGCATTGGAAACAATGATACCTGTTCCTGTAGCTCCTGTACTCCAGTAATATTGACAATAGCCAAGTACAGGCGAAACATTTAGCAATTTAGGTGTGCCTGCACATGAATCACCGGATGTAAGGACAATAGAGACAGGTGGTGCGGAAGCCGTATCAATCGCCCATGGTGCTGGAAAGCAGTGCATCCATTGGCATCCGTAATTCCGACAATAACTGTATCCTGGTAATTAGCAAAACAAATCGTAATCGATGACATGGTCTGATTAGGTGCGGCCATCAGATTCTCATTGTACCATTGATACATATAATTGAAACCTGTACTTGCCTGGAGTGTAATGCAGCCATTATCGCAGATGTAATGACTACCCGTGATGATCGCTTGTGGTAAAGGATTGACCTGGATCGTGACGGAATCCTGCACAGCTGTACATCCATTTGCATCAGTGACTGTCACCTTGTATGTGCCTGAAGTTGTCACCATGATAATTTGTGTTGTGGCACCTGTATTCCATAGATAAGACGTAAAACCTGCAGCAGCTGTCAGTGTCGCCGTATCACCCTGGCATATGGTCGTATCGGAAACGATGATAGGTCCGACTAATGGTTTTGGATTGATGACTAGTGGATTGATCTTCATCGCCATACAACCATTGACATCAACGACTGTGAGTTTGACATTGTATGGATTCATAGGGAGGATATACGAGTGCGATGGATTCGCTGATCCATTTGTACTGGCATCAGCAAAGGCCCATAAGAAAGAAACAATACCTGCTGTTGAAGCAGGGGTGAATACAACTGCATCTCCGACACATGCCGGATTGGGTGCCATCGTGAAATTTGCATTCGGGTCAGATGGTGCTGTGATGATCTTACTGAATGTAGATTGGCAACCTGTATTCGTCGTAACAGTTAATGTCACAGTGTACGTGCCACCTGAAGTATAGGTATGGTTGACAACAGGACAAGCACATGACATCGTATTGAAATCCCGAAATTCCAGAAGTAATTTGAAATTGAAACAGAAGGAATGGTCGTACTGAAATCTGTGAATGTATAAGCGCGACACAAATTTGAACAAGAGAACTCAGCGGCTACCGGTACAGTTACTTGTGTTGTCGCAAATACAGTGCAGAGTGCAGGAGGAGCATCGTATTTGGTACGGTTGCTGAAAGTGTTACTAAGAAATAACCTGCCTTTGAATATGTATGGTTGGATTTGAAATTGGCCCTGTATAAGAATTACCACCCGGATCATTAAAATTCCAGGATGAGGGTGTTACATTGACACTATTGTTGACAAGGAATGTGACATCATTGCACAATGGTGTGTTATTCATTCCTGAGATAGTCAGTGTATAAGGCTGCGGCATGCAACCATTGCCACCACCACCTATGCAAGCCAGCTGAGTGACTGTGATGGAATTACTCTGTTTTGTGCAGCCGGTAATATTGTCCATTACGATCACGAAATAAACAAACGTACCAGGGATACCCGTATTTGTATGTACAAATGGATTTGCCATACCCGGAGCACCTGCTACAGGAGAGAAATTGCAATACCATTGATATGAATAATTTGGATTTGTCAAAGCATACAATGTGACTGTAGTCTGTGTGACCGGATTAGTACACAGCACGATCGGATCCGGAGTTGTAATATCTGCTAATGGTCCGGGAACATTAAAGGCTTCATAGCTTTACAGCTGTACATCCATTGGCATCAGTGACGGTGACGGTGTAGGTTCCGGGATTACTTATAGATATTGATTGCGTGATCATTCCATTGGACCACAAATAAGAAGAATAGGCTGGGCTCACCGTAAGTGTAGCACTGACACTCGGACACAAATATCCTGTCTGCGTAATCGTAGGTATGATCGCAGAAGTCAACGTGATGACCTTAGTCTTGTTTGTAATATTTCCACACACATTGACAGCGCATGTGATTGTCACAGAAGCAGGCGTATTGTTCCATTGAATATTCACTGAATTTGTTCCTTGTCCCAGGATAACAGAACCTGCAGCCGGAGGTGCGATAGTCCAGGTGAATGTTGTCCCGGATGGTTGAGTCGGTGCTATTGAATATGTATCCACATCATTGATACAACCATTTGGTCCTGTGATGACAAGAGGTCCGGCTAATACTTTCGGCGTGACTGTCAATGTGATAGGAGCGGAGCTGCAAAAAGGAGTACCCACCTGAAACTGGCTTAGTGACAATGAATATGGACCTGTCGGCCCCCATGTCACAGAAATTGGATTTCCTGTAAATGATGATGGTGCCATTTGTCACATTCCACATGAAGCCGGTCCCTGTTGTTGAACTGTATCCAGTATATGTAAATGTTGAATTAGGACAAATTAAAGTTTCACCTACTATACTGTCGGGAGGTGGAACAAGAATCACATTGACGAGTGCAGTCAATGTATCATTGCAAAATGGATTTACAGGATTGGGATAAACAGTGACGGTATATAATCCGGGAGACGGCCATGTCACCGTGATGTTGTTTGGTCCTACGATTGGGAATGGTGTGATCAATGGAGAAATATTCCATGTGAATCCACTTCCTGAAGGCATATCAGTAGAGAAAAAAGATGTACCACCTACGCAGGCAGTTCCGGGAGGTGCGTTGAGATGATATTGTGGAAGGATGCTGACATTCAGCGAAGACCATCCTTCACAGTCATCCTCATCATGACCAGGTAAGTGTTGCAGGAATTTACTTTTCCAATGGGCTACTATCATTCCCAGCGGTCCGGTGCCCCATTGGATGGTGATTGTATTTGACAAAGAATCTGAAGAGACGATCGTGCCTCCCATCACTTGCCATGTATACATCACACTCATCCATTTTGGTAAAGTATACGTCGCTGTACTATTTGCACACACTACAATCGGCCCATTGATCGGAGAATTCATATCCACGATCGGAACTACTGCTGATACCGGATTAAGACAATAATTTCCTGTACAATTTGACAATTGCAATGTGACAATTCCAAAAGGTCCCTGACCCCACCTCAGACATATCGTATCATTACCCTGACCTGTGAATGTGACAGGTACGTTATTGGCATCTAATACTGTCCAGGTAAATGTGCATCCTGTAGCCGTAGTCCAGTAGCAGGATGAATCTCCCTCGCACAAAGTAGAAATCCACAAAATATCCGGTCCTTCAAACGGATCGATGATCACCTGATGTGTGATTGAATCTGAGCAGCAACAAAGCGGATTACCCTGGGGATCATAATTCGTCTGCATCACATAAAGTGTGACATTGTATGTGCCGGCTGTAGCGTATGGATGTGAAGGCGAATATGAAGAAGATGTAAATCCATCCCCAAAGTCCCAAAAGAAACTCGTGCCACCTATGCTGTTATTCATAAAAGCAACAGGAGACTTCAAACAGTAATTCGTATAAAGTGTCGAAAACAGAGCGGTAGGTCCGTTGAGAATATTGACGCAATACATGTATGTCTGCACATTTGTGCCATTCGTAACTGTAAGTGTGACCATGCCTGTACCTGCATTGCCCCATGTGACATCGATGATGCCTGAATCCACTACGATAAATGATCCGCCTGTCACGATCCAACTGTACGTATTGCCAAGAGTATGATTGAAATAATATGTAGCCGTGCTGTTTTCGCATGCGTTGAAAGTTACTTTTACGGGTCCTCCACCTGCAGTACCTCCGGGAGTTGGTTCAAGATGAACGAAGCCACAATCCGGTTTTGGACATTTGACGGTTATGACTATCGTGCCTGTGATAGGTGGCTGCACAGGTAAGTGATCGTAGACGTAATGAAGCGTAATCATACCACAACATTCCGGAGTGGTGCCGATGTAAGAAAGGAAGCCCTCTGAATTTAATGCAAAGCATGTAGACTGTTCGATTAGTCTGACACTGCAGTCAGGCATAAAACAAGGGGGTATGTCATTCGTTTTCACATTGAGTGTAAATGGCATGCCTGGCATGATACATACCGTATCAGGGACAGCAATAATCTGGGCTTCACCTGTATAAATAAATCCAACGAGGAGTAGTATAGGCAGTATAAATTTTTTCATAGCTGAGTTCTTTAAGATTAGAGTTGGAAATTGGCGAAGGGATTGGTGTTTGTGTTTATAGTTGCAGAAGTCACGGCAGTGGCAAATGTATTGCCCGGTACGATGTTGAATGCGCTGATACCATTTCCTGAAGCGGTATTCCGGATGATCAGACAACCGCCTGTATTTTGAATATTAAATCCATGTTGTGTATTTGTGCTGCTGTTGTTATTGTCCAGCTTACCTCCATTGAATGTCGTGCTAAATCCTGAAAATGAATTGAGCGATGCATTGTTGGATTGAAGAATACAATCATTTAAAAACTCGAATCCATGGTGTCCATTGTTTCGTGATGTATTGTCCGATGCTGATGATGTACTGAATAAATAAAAACCGCTAAGGCTATTATGCAGGGCGGTGCATTGTTCAACTATTGACCCTGCGCCACACGAATAGCCATCGCCAAGGTTTTCAGAGCTGGCACAATCTGAAATTGTAGAAGCACCGGTGGCGCGAAATCCTTCCTGTGTATTGCCGCGTGCTGTGCATTGCATAAAGCTTGAACCGGCATCAGCTTCAATGCCATCATTCCCATTGCCGGAAGCGGTGCAATGAAATATCGCTGCACTTTCGCCCATATCAATTCCATCAAAACCATTGGTACCTGCATCAACAAATGAAATAAGATCATTATTGCCGGTATTGATTCCATCAAATGAATTGGCGACGATCTGTAGTTGTGAGAAACTTGAATTCGTGGCCAGGCCTGCTTTTATACCTTCTTTTCCCCAGTTGGCAACGCCACCATTTTTGATATTGATGTTTGTGACGGCTGCTGTTACTTTGATTCCTTCTGAAGTATTGCCGACTGTTCCTTTGAGTGTGTATCCATTCAGATCGAGTGTGACATGCGATGTTGTAATGGTGATTCCAACTGTTCCTGAAAGATTAGCTGTAGCGTAGTAAGATCCTGGTGCAGAGATGGTATAAGGTAGGGAGTCGATAGGGATTCTGTCTCTTAGATTGTCAATATCCAGGAAGGAGAAAAGACTAAGCCATACTGGTGCAAGTGGGGTACCCTGGTTGTAATAGAATCCGGGGTTATTGTCTGTCTGATAGATAAGGAGTGCGTTTGCCGGCAGGGATATTAAATTTCTCTGCGTGAATGTCATCCTTGGGATGAGTACTCCTTTGGTTGAGTTCTTAATGTCCAGCATCGAGCTGGGATCTGGTGGCGTGCCTGTGGTGGTAATACTTACCTGTGCACTGGCAATGGTAATGGAGATGCAAAGGAGCGATAGGAGGAAAAGTAAGCGCATATTCCAATGGTTTTGCAAGCTGTCAAGAATTGGTGTTCGGTCGTCAGTCCCGGAGGTTCGGGATAATATGGATGGAATTTACAAATAAATTTCACGTTATACACCCCGGCCCTGAAAAAGGCGGAGTTGTTTATCGGGCTTAGTCTATATTTCTTTTTGTCACATTAAGTGAACGGACGTTAGAATGTCTCTGACCTCTAATTACCTATCAAGTGCTTAGACGTTCGAGTATCAGGATGTATAACAAGACAGGGCAAGCCCTGTCAATAAATCTGATGTATAACCAGACAGGGCAAGCCCTGTCAGTACAAATTTTCTAAGTACGGTGTACTTAAGTTTCTTAAGGGTAAAAAATAATGGCGCGGACGGTTACTTAGCTGTAGCAAAAAGGATGAGTTAAGCAGGTCGAAGTATGAATAAGAAAAATTAAGATTATTTAAGATTTGATTATCGTTGCATTTTGCTTTAGCGACTTTCTATGCAATAAAAAAAAGGACAGATGTGAACCTGTCCTTTTTTATTTTATTCTATTCGTTTTACAACGACTTTATTACTTCGGTACTTTGTCCGGATCTAAGAGATCATAGAACTGATTGAGTTTCGGAAGAATGATGATTCGTGTACGACGATTTGTTGAACGACCTTCAGGAGTATCATTGCTGGCCAATGTATTGAATTCACCACGACCTGCAGCGATCAGACGGTTTGGATCGATGTTGTATTTGGTTTGAAGAACTCGTACAACAGCAGTAGCTCTCTTCACACTGAGATCCCAATTGTCTTTGACGCAATCATTTTTGATTTTTACATTATCTGTGTATCCTTCGACCATGACTTCGAGATCAGGTCTTGCATTGATGATCTGAGCGATTTTACCTAGCACTTCATTTGCTTTAGGGCTTAGATTAGCGCTTCCGCTTGTATAAAGCATTTTATCAGAAAGGTTGATCATGACGACTGTCTTATCGACATTTATATTGACATCCTGGTCATCAAGGCCCTGAGCTAACTGACCTTTAAGGTTGACAGCAAGTGCGAGGTTGAGCGAATCTGCTTTGGATTTAGCAGCCTGGAGCAAATGGATGTATTGATCTTTTTCGCCAATTGCTCAAGCGTTTCCTTCATGTTGTCATTCGCGCTCTTGGTAAGAACAGTGAGGTCGCCTACCTGGGTCATTTGTTTGTCTCGCTGGTTTTTGCAATCGTCCAGTTGGGAGCGAAGGTCTTTTTGCTTTGTCCATCGCATGTGACAGATCCGACTTATTAGCGTCAGCATCAGCCTGACATTTCTGAAGACGGTTCATATAATCATTGAGGCTCATCCCGCTTTTGCCGAGTTGTTCATTGCAGGATGCCAATTGGTCCTGAAGGGCAATAAATTTTTTCTTACTCACGCAGGAGAGAAGGAGAATCAATGCCAGAGCGGGAATAAGTTTGAAATAGTTACGATTCATTTTTAATTGTTTAGATGATCAGATAAACTCCTGGCCAATACCAGTATAGCTGAGGGACTGGCTTTTTTGGGTCGGGTAGTGCAATGTTTCAGAGGACAAAATTAACCCTCTTATTTAAACTACCAAATTGACAAAGAAGGGGCAATAGGGGCAGAAAGGGGGGAAAGGTAGAAGAGGCAGAAGAGGCAGAAGAGGCAGAAAGGGCAGAAAGGGCGGAAGAGGCGGAAGAGGCAGAAGAGGCAGAAGAGGTAGAAAGGGAGGAAAAGCAAAAAGCTTGAATTGCGTTCGAATTCGATAACCTGAACTTTTCTCCCCTTCCATGGTTTTTATCAGGCAAAAAATTTATATAAAATGGATCCTTTTTCATCCATCATCATTGGTGCTGTAGAATCGGCCCGAACTTCATTGGTGAAGATTGACAGGCTGAAGAATGAGGGCAATAAAACGGTTCCTAATGGAGCAGGTTCGGGGTTTTTCTTTTCGTCGGACGGGTATATTTTTACTAACAGTCATGTGATCCATAAGGCTGACAAGATCACTGTGACCCTGCATGACGGCACTCAGGCAGAAGCTGAACTGGTCGGCGAAGATCAGGACACTGACCTGGCTGTATTGAAGGTGGCTGGTGTCACGCCATTTGATCCGGCGAAACTGGGCGAAGCATCGGATTTATTGATCGGGCAACTCGTGATCGCACTTGGCAATCCATATGGTTTTCAGCATACGGTTACATGGAGTCATCAGCGCATTGCAACGGACATTACGTACAGAGTCGGGCCGACAGATCGACAATGTCATCCAAACGGATGCGCCACTCAATCCCGGTAATAGCGGAGGCCCTCTCATCAATGCAGATGGTGAAGTGATCGGTGTGAACACAGCGACTATTATGCATGCCCAGGGATTGTGTTTCGCGATCAGTATTAATACGGCCAAGCACATTGCGTATCAATTGATACGCTATGGTAAAGTGAAACGTGCATGGCTGGGTATCAGTACACAAGTCGTTGATCTTGTCCCCAGATTAGCATCTTATCATAATCTGAAAAACAGGAAAGCATTGTTCGTCACTCACGTAGAAAATAATTCGCCGGCAGCAAAGGCTGGTGTCAATGATGGTGATTTTATTATTGCTTTCAATGATGTTCCATTGGAATCTTCTGATGAATTATTCAAAATGTTGACGGAAGATAAGATCGGAATGTTTCAGCATCTGACGGTGATCAGGAATACGGAGAAAGTGGATTTGAGGGTGACACCGGTGGAGGTGAAGAAGAGGGCGTAGGGTGAAGGTTGTGAGAAAGTGGACAGGGAGAAGGGTTTTAGGTATTGGGTTTTTCAAACAACTAGCAACTAATAACTTGTCTACTTTCTGACAACCAACAACTTCAAACTTTAAAATATAATCCCTTATTTTTGTAGGATGACAAATACATCATTAAAACTGGAAATCAATTCACTGCCAAAAGAGCTTCGTGATGAGGTAGCTGATTTTATTGTGATGTTGAAAAAAAAAGTCAAAAAAAGTCCCAAACTCAAAGCTCGTGAATTTGGTTACGCCAAAGGGAAGATTGAATTGGCGAAGGATTTTGACAAGCCTCTGGACGATATGAAAGAATACATGTAGTGGTTTAATTAATCCAAGGTCCAAACCAAAATTCCAGCGCTTCAATGTTTATTCCATCTGTTGTTCTCCACCATTCTACTGGATAATTATAATAACCTCTTGTTGATTTAGTGGGTTGGTAATTTCTGGGTATGTATTGTTCGAAGTAGCTGGGATATTCCGGATTTTCAAATATTCCTAAATATCCGAGTGTCTCCAATAAGCCTTGTCTTTCATTGGCATTTGATTTGAATATTTTATTTCTTCCAAGAACTTTTTCAAATTGAGGAGCAGTAAGTCCAGTCGTAATCTCTGTAGATAAAGCCAGGATTTGTTTGAATATTTTAATATCCTCATTCGAAGGCATTTTAGGCGAAAGACGAAATGATTCTGTTAGATAATACGCTTAAGTGACCGGACTTGTGTCGCACCAAGGAATGGCACCAGTCTCAAAAGTTAATTTTAATCCACTAAAATCTCTCTTTGTTTCTACGAATGTATATTCTCCGCATATTACACACCAACCATCACGTTCACTCGTGAAATCATGAAGAGGCATATTTCTGGCGATGGCATAAGACGCTAATCCAGATCTATATTGCAAATCCCTTGTACTCAACGAATACAAATAATTTTTTACAAGGACATCCTTTCTTATTTCATTTCTTATTTCATCTAGCCACAATAAGCCCTGATGATGACTAATCGTGCTAAATTGAGAATTTGATTTCGGGTCAATATTATCGGTCATAATTTCAATAATTAAAAAATTACCTCTTGTTCTTCATGATCAATCCATTTCTTGGGAGTCATTACAAAACTATTCAAACCGGCTTGCTTTCTAAACCCCTCGAATTCGAGGGGTTTAAAATTGGGGTTGTAAATAGTTTCCCAGAACCCCAATAATTCAACAGTGTTTCGGTTACGCATCCAGTTCTGAATTACCGTATCGGTGTTTTTAGCATCTTTATGCCTGGCTATATCAGTGAGAGATATGAAATCAGATGATTCGATAAAAAGGATGGAAATATAAGTGCCGCTAACATTGATTTTGATGGATTTAGCCATTGTAATAAAAATTTCTGATAACTGTATTTCAACATGGTTACTCCAAAATTGTAAAATAAGCGTGTTTTGAGTTATCTAAAATAGGCAAATTTCTATAAGTTCTGATCTGGCTTGTATTACTCTATCAATCTGCACTTTTATCCCTGCTCCCTGCCCCCTGCTCCCTGCCGAAAACAGTTATACCGTGTTCTTCATAGTAAAGTCTGAGTTGCTCCACCTTCCCCTCAAACTCCCTTACAAACCAATCATCATAATGTGCCAAATGAAAAGCTGCTAAGTCTGATTCCTGAATGCACATCACGACCGTGTTTGCTACTGTTATACCGGACAGCAATGCATTGAATATTCCCTGGCCTGCTGCGGGATCAAGTATGCCTGCGGCATCACCGCAAAGTAAAATTCCTTCACTGCACACCGGACGAAATAATCGCCAACGCATATTGGCAAAATGGATAGTATTGAAAGTGATATTGTTTTTTAATTCTTCTGGCGGTAAGAAAGATTTTTCACCCTTCATGCTTAGCATGGTCCAGGCACAATAATCCGGTGGCTGAGGAGCTAACCATGTCCATCCATCTTTGTGTGGAATGAAGTGCGCTGCGGTCAGATCGTAGGAAAATGTTTTATCAATTTTAGATACTCCTGTCCAGCAGATTAAAGGCGGGGAATAAAATCTTCGCTTGAATTTCAACATCTTTCCCGCGATGGTTTTTTTTACCACTTGCATCAATGATGTATTTCGCACCAAGATCAAGGAAGCTTGTCTTAATACCTACCACTTTGTTGTCCTCCAAAATAAGGTCTTTAACTCTTACATTGTACATCACTTTCATCCCTAAGTATTGTACCAATGTTACTAAACGTGCATTGAAAATATCCCGGTTGATATGCATGCCTTGCCAGGTGCCCTTGGTGTCTTCACCCAATGGTGTGTAATTGTCACCTGCATGAATTCCAGAGTACAAAGCTTGAATTGCATCATACTCCGCACCCTCCGCACCGATCTTGACGAGAAGGGAAGAGACACCAGGATGAATACTTTCAAGTGGTCCAGGAACTACAACTGGTAAAGGATAAGGATTAGGTTGGTCTGTGACGATGAGGACATTTAAACCGGCCTTTGTACATGTACCGGCAGCAGCACAACCTGCGGGGCCGGAACCAATTACAATTACATCAAAAGATTTTCGATTTTCGATTTTCGATTTTGGATTTGATACGTCACATCACATCTCAAAAAAGGACGCGGATTTAAACGGAAAAATTAAGATTTGATAAGATTAATTTCATCACTTCGTCATGGATCTCCATATATCAATAAAAAATCAGAACGCAGATTATCATGATGATCATGATTGATCATGATTTGATTTCATTAATCCATAAGAGACCATTACAGTTTAAAAAAATTAACCACAAAGACACATAGAAAAAAGAGAAAGTCACATAGAAAAAAGTAAAATCAGCTCCCCCTTTTTCAGGGGGCCGGGGGGTAAAACCGAAGCACCCTCTCACGCCATCTTCCACTTCACCTTTCCTTCTTTAATCGATGCCATAGCAAGATGTGGAGCACCAGCCTGATCATCAGTTACCTGGCACACATACATTTTGTCAATTCAATTCGTCGTCTGCCAAAACCATCCCACGATACATTTTTATCATTGACATCCACAATGACGTACAGATATCCTTTGCCAGAAACTTTTGCATTTGATTTGTCGGTGACCCATTTCGTATCGGTACCCACCAGGTTCGCAGGGATGCCCCAACCTTGTGCATCATCTTTTCCAAAATGGACAGGTTCTGCACTGATCAGCCACCATCTTGTAAATGCAGGCATCCTTCCATCTTTCTGATGTGTATTAAAATTAGACTTCGGAAGATATTCGATACATCTTCTCAGACATGTCATACGGGATATCAATTCAGCACTCGTGAGCGTTCTCAATTTTGACATATCAAGATTTCCATCCAATGCATTTTGTACTACGTCTGCACGACCAACATCTGCAAAATTGATCACCCACATCCCATCGATATTTTCCATGAATGGTCCCTGCACACCATCCCATCCAAAAGTTTCCTTATCCATCTTCAGGCCAGCGGGAGAATGTTTGTGAAACCCAAGCTCATCATCTAACAAAGGAATGGCAGTAGGATTTCTGTAATCGCGATCCAATGCACCCTGATATGTTCGTGCTGAATCAGGGGATGAGGCAGGCCACATGCCGTTACTTGCCGCACATAATTTCATGTCCTCCACGAATGGCGAACCTAATCCTTCTGTACTGAGATAAACATCTGTGCTTCCTGGCTTGTCTGCAGAATATGTAACATCCCATCCCGGAGCAAATACAGATGATGCGACATCCGGTAAAAATCCTGACACGATATACCCTTTTGGTAATGCCGGATTATTAAATTTTGTGCTTTGCGATGAAGGCATTGTAACCTTTGACTTCTGACTTAGTACGGCGGTGTAGGTTTGATTGTCGGATAGAGTATTGACTGCGAAAAGCTTTGGATTAGGTGTTAATCTTGCAGTGGCCAGACTCGCGACCCCACCTTCATAAAAATTACTCTTACCTGCAATTTTGCCCGGCGCTACATCAAATTCCACTAAATCAAAATTGTCAACCTGTGGAAAAAAATCAGGGGCGGTAACGATAGAATAAGCCGGAAGGCATTCCGTGTAAAGTCCTTTGAGTTCACCTTTATGATCAAATAGTATTTGGGCATTTACTTTTCCTTCGCAGATACTATCTTCAAATAACGGAGATTGATACAAGCCATCATTAATGCGTTTTTCAAATGCATCATCTTTTACGACTTCATGATATCCTGCAGCGATCAGTGTGTCCTGCTGATGTGTGATATTTAAAAATAATGGCTGTGTCCTCGGTTCGTCATATTGATTTGGGATTTTCTGATAGTTGTTTTACCTTTTCCTTTTACCAACAGTTCAACATCCTCAACATCCTGTGTATTATAGCTTGTGAAATATCTGTTGGGTGAATAGCCATCCTCACCGGGATCATGGCCGGCACCTTGAAAATAGAGCACCTTATTTCCTTCCTTCGCAACGCGTATTAATTCTTTGGGCTGCGAAACGACCAGAAATGAAGAAATCACATTTGTGATGTTAGCATTTTGAATGATCAGATGCTTAGAATCTCTGGGAGTGGGTTTTAGATCACGATAGAATTTAAGATCTGTATGTTCTGCGAGTTTTGCAAGTTTCTCACTTTTGTGTGCTTCATGGAAAGTCAGTTTTGATTCATTAAAAGAATATCATGATGAAAGATCTTGCGGATTGGTTGCAAAAAAGTCCGCTGATTGTCATCCTTATCATTAAACTTATCACCGGGTTTGTAAATGCCGGTGGTCATCAGATCTATTTCATTGAATTTGACACGCTTGGCAATGAAGAGGCCATATCTTGCCGGTACGACTGCCACCTTTTGAACGGGAATGCCATCCTTTGGTTTGTTTGTATAGCATCGGTTGATTGTATCGTAATTTATATCATGTTGTCCGATGCGGGCTACACCTGTTCTTGAATACACCATGTCTGCATATTCGTGATGTGGTGTTTTGAATGCAGGACGATATTCGTATGCGAATACGGCCATCACCATGTCATCATTTGATTTGACTTCATAGATATCTTTGAGGTGTTGCCAATCGGCAAGGGCATAAATGTAGTTTTCCAGGACATCGATATGTTCTAACTCCGGATAAGCCTTAATGGCAGAAGATCTCACTCTTGGACTTGCCAGCGCATGATACAAAAGACTGAAGGCAGGGAAGCCGGGTTTGATCAGATTCATGCCTGCGAAATCATCAAATCCTGAATCCGGTGTATCCTTCAATTTCTGAAGTGCATCTTTATCAAGGTCTTTAAGAAGTTCCGCTTTCAGTGCATCTCCGGTAAGCGTAAGATTGACGCCAAGTGCATCTTTGAGATAAGCAGCCCATCCATTTTTGGAAAGCCAGGTCATAAGGATTGAGAAATTCTCCTGTACATATGCACTTACCGGTGCAATATCCTTCTCCTCATTTTCGAGGAAGGACAGGAGATTCAACTTGTTTCTACCTACAGAGAAAATTGTATTGATGGGGCCAATAGCTGCGGCTATCGCACTTAGTTTAAGAAATTCTTTCCGTTTCATAATGAATAGTCTTGAGGATTCTCAAATATATTAAAAAGGGCGGAAAAGGCGGGAAAAGGCAGAAAAGGCGGAAAGGGCCAATCAAAAAAAAGAGGACGCGGATTAGTTATGAAAAATCAGGATCATTTTCCGAAATTAGGAAGATTTACGTATTTTTCAAAGTGAGATTGAACGTGAGAAAGTCGCTGGATAACCAGGGATAATTCAAATCTTAATTAATCTTAAATTTTCTTATTGAATCTGCGTCCTCTTTTCGTGGAGTGGAGTTGTGTGCTAATTAGTGCATCTTGATTCTTCTATCGGTTTAAGTAGCGCGAATATCCTCTACCTGATCTTCGATAGTACAATTTGATCTTCACCATGCGGATCAAATTTTCGTGGGCGAATTTTGTCTGTGGTGTTGAGATTTAAAATAAGAGTTTTTTTCATTGACGAATTTATAGATACCGACCATGCGGGTGATTTCAGTATCATCGTCAACTTTTTTAATGATGAAATCAATAGTTTTTGGATCGGTAGTGGGGTTGACATCGTAGATGACTTTTAATGTCATGCCCTGGGCGATGTATTTTTTGCCCCCTATTTTTTTCGCCGCCCTGATCCATGATCGCATATCCTTTTTATCAAAAAATAAATTTGCCGGTTTCGCCATCCCTTTGTTCCCTGGCAGGTGCCAACGAGCGAATAATCCTGGGGATAAATACTGGTCAGGCCCATCAGGAAAAATATGAGTTGTACTTAAAAGTGTTTTCATCCTAAATGTATCCTTTTTTGAATTCGGTGATCAAGATAAGAAGTACTATCTTCCGAGTACTAATGAATGAGCATCAAAACATACGCCACTTGTTAAGCCTTCCTGGGAAGGGTCAACGCCGGATATAAACGGCCTTGTTCTTGCGGGCGGTAAAAGTAGCCGGATGGGTGAGGATAAATCTATGCTGTCTTATCATGGCATGGCGCAACGGGATTATATGCTTCAACCGGTGAATAAAATTGTGCCTGATGTATTTTTATCCCGTCATCCTGATCGTATACCAAGATTGATTACAGAGGATACCGATACTTTTCTGGATTTGGGTCCTTATGGCGGCGTGCTCTCCGCATTTCGACGATAAAACTGGAATCGGGCCTGGTTGACTTTCGTCGCATGTGATCAATCCGCTTATCGATGAATCCTTTCTGAACGAAATTGATCAGCCAACGTGATCCGGAAAATAGCCACATCGCTATCATGATCCCACTATTGGTTTTCCGGAGCCGATGATCACGACATGGGAGTTCAGGGCGTATCCACTTTTATTGCAATTTCTAGTGGAAGGAAGAAGTTGTCCGAGAAAAGTACCGATCAATTCAGATACGAAGCTGTAAATAAAGACTGAACGGCCTGAAGTGCTGAGAAATGCGAATACACCGGAGATGCGATGAAGATGAAGAAGATGCAATGAGTGGTGGAAAATACTTTGTAGAGATTAACTTAAGGATGTAAGGTTTTGATCACATTAAATTTATTCGTTAAGCTTTTAAAATTCGGCAAAAGCCAAATTTTAAAAATACTAATTGTTAAACGTAGGCTGCACCTACGTTTGCGCGTCCGCAAAAATCCGTTTTCTTAACGATGCTTTTAATCCGCAAATCTGAAATTTGTTGTCACGAAAGCTCAGGTACAACCTAAGTTTAACGATCCTATTAGATGCAAACGAAGTCGCAACTAACATTATGTAGTGTAAAAAAACATGATTTTCGCTGAGCTAGCCAAACAGCCATTACGCCAAGTCCAAAATCTAAAATCGAAAAATATTCAAACACTTCCCCCCATCTTAAACGCCTCACTATCCGCAGGCAATTCAATAAATGCATCTGCACCAACATGATTGGCGCAATCAACTGAACCAGGCCAGCTGTAGAAGTACAAGTATTTCGCCAACTTTCATTTTGCTGCAGGCGAACAGTCACGAAATCAACAAGATTCGGTAGAAGTGATGTCCGCTGAAAGGTCGGCAAACTGTGTGGTGAAAGAGATTTTTTGAAGACAGAGTTCAAGCCAGGTTTGATGTACCGGATGAAGCTAAGAAATGAAGAACAGGATTGCCGGGAAGAGTAAAACGGTAACCTTTTCGATGTGTGCCAAACCAAAATGGTTTG
>JADKGY010000011.1 GCA_016722045.1 Candidatus Opimibacter skivensis
CTATCTCAATTGGGTGCGCGAACAAATCCTCCAGATGGATATGAATCTAAATAGCAAACTCAATGCTCCAATTTAAAGACCCGACTATACATCTACTGTTTACGATTCTTGGGAGCCACCTTGGTTGGCGGGTTCATCATGGGGCGATACAGGTTTAGGTGTTGGTACAATTACTGACATGTGGCGGCCTTGGCATATGGGCAATCATCGGTTGGTTTTGATCAGCCAGCTGCACGTGAAAAAATATCGCTTCATTTTCCAGCGGGTTTTATCCAGCGCTCCCTATGACGCGATCCACAACTGATAGGATCACGGCATTGGCCTGCCTGTTGAGTTATGTCCTGGCTTCCCTCCTGTCTAATTGAGGACACTCCGGCCATGATATGGATGTAGCCTGATCCGGAAAGTGACAGACACCCCTGTCCTCATACACGGGTCATCGAGGGCTGTCCTGGCGATTATCCGACGGAGATTTACCTGCAGCATTGAAGTTTAATCCATTTTGGATATTTAATTTCAGGCATTCTCATCATTAGCACGGCCTATGGATTTTTTATTTGATATGATTTTTGCAAAATTACGTTCCTTATTTTTTATAAACGGGTGGAAAATCATATTCCTAATAAGTGGATTGATATTCCTATGATTGTATTAAGTTTACTCGCGAATTGGATCTGGAACATTGGTAAAAGACGTATAATGGTTTCAACTTTTTTTGGTACAAGCCCGGAACCATGAAGCCGAAAAGCTTAAAACGGTTATCTGATGTCATTGATAGCTGTCATTGCTGAGCTTCATCTGCCTATTATAAATCTTATCGCCACATTCATTTTTTATTTAGGAAATCGCAAAGGCACATATTTGTTCGTTGGCATTGTACACAGGCATTGTTGTCACAATTTTCTTTACTTGCGATGAATAGTGTTGGTTTTGGTGGACGGTCTCGGATTGTATTTAAAGATGTTGAAATATCTAATCAGTATATCTCCTATATGATCACCGTATTCCTTTTTAACCTTATTGAGTTTATAGCCACAATTTATACGGCCATTCAGACGAGAAAAGGAATTCATATATCCTGGTGGTTCTATGGCGATCTGACGAATGCAATAGTTCGAAAATAATATGGAAAAACTATCCCTCAAACTATTCATCATTGTTGCAATTTTTTTTTGCGACACTTTGGGTGTTTACGTCAGGTTGACTGGATGACACAATTCAATGTGAAAAGATCAGTCAATCGACAGAAGAAAAGCTGGGAGAACTTTATTGGGATATCTATAGAAAAATGGAACATGAGACGGAGGATAAGAAAATAACGGTCCCAATCGATTCCCTGTTGACCAGGATTTGTATGAAGAATGAAATTGATCGCGCGAAAGTTAAGCTTCACATCATCCAGCAAAGATGATATCAATGCATTCGCTTTGCCGGATCATCATCTTGTCCTTTTTACCGGCCTGATTGAAGACTGTGAAAACGAAGCGGAACTCTGCGGAGTCATCGCACATGAAATGGCCCACATGGAGAATGGCCATATCATGAAGAAATTAATCAAAGAAGTTGGCTTATCCATACTGATCTCCATGACCAGCGGCAATGCAAGTCAGGATATTGCCCAAAATGCAATCAAGGTATTATCCTCTACTGCGTATGACCGTAATCTTGAAAGCGATGCAGATATTACCGGAGCAGATTACCTGATGAAGGCGGATATTGATCCCGAGGCTTTTGCAGGATTTCTGTATCGAATGTCTTCAAGAGAAAAAGATTATCCGAAACAATTATTCTGGATAAGTACACATCCAAGTTCTGAAGAAAGAACTAAAGCAATCATTAATTATATCTCAGATAAGAACTATCAGAAAAAAATGGTTCTCGATTCGACACAATGGGCACAACTGCTTCTAAGTGTTATGGAAGACTGACGAATTGGGCACTAAATTTGCTCAATTTATATCTTGTCACTTATGACTGCATCACTTTTCGTCAATGAAGACATGAAAAATTTTCTACCTGTTATTTTTCTTCCCGTTTGCAGTTTTCTCCCAAAAGCAAATCTATATCCCACTCGAATGGCAACAAGGGAGGATTTGATTATTCACTCTCCCGCTCCGCAGAATCAGACAACTTCATTTGTTTTCTGGGGGACCACTCGCAGGCGATGACCCTACCCAGGCACCTGGTGATATTTCATTCAACCCTCAAAACATACTGAACACCGCCTAAAGCCTCTACACATTTATATCGATACCATTCATTTTATCAATGACGACGCAGGCCCCTGATCCATCAATACAAGATCATCCTCGTGATGCTCAACACCTGGACAGGCTATGACGGATGGGCCTACGGTGGAAATTATGACGGTGTCGTCGGTGCCATGTGGATGCACCCGCAAGCCGCATCATCAGGCCCCACTCTGGCGCATGAGTTTTACACACTTGAGAATTATACATGGATGATGAATCCCGGCCATGGATTCATCGACAGGTTCCCTACAATAAGTTTTCTGGGAGCACATGCCGAATTTATGGCCCTCCAACGCTATCCCTCCGTCGCACTCGAATTTGATATGGCCCGATGGCTCAATACCTGTCAGTTTCACTGGAGCTCGACAAGACATCATTACCAGGCATTCGTTTTTCTTCAATTCATCAAAGAGAAAGATGGTATCGGTATGATCAATCGCATGTGGAATGAAGCCAATATCGGTGAACATCCTCTCGAAACGTACAAACGTCTAAAAGGAATCACACAAAATCAACTCAATGATCTCTTTGGCGAATATGCCATGCGCAATGTCACATGGGATTATGAAATCGGAGATTTATTGCGCGAACGCGTATCCACACTCAATCCGGTTTTTGTTTCTCATCCGACTATCATTCCGGAGCTGGTTGATTCCGCGACTCAACGATACAAAATTCAAAACCATCTCGCGCCTCAGGATTATGGTTACAATATCATCAGGTTATATCCACAGCAATTGGAAGGTTGTCAAAAACGAATTGTATATCTCAATCTTTTGGGTCAATATATTTTCCCCGATTTTGGTGAAGCGGGCTTACGTTTTGGTTTTGTTGCTGTCAATTCTTCAGGCCAACCACGATACAGTGAGATGTACACCGACCATGGAGAAGAATCATTCGAAATGCAGGACGATGAAACAGAACTCTATCTGGTTGTCGTTGGCGCACCTACTCATCATCACAATTATCCATGGGAAGTTGGTTTTCCAAAAATCTATCGCTACCCTTATGAATTCAAATTAGAAAATGCATACCCGGAAGGATTTCAACCTGGTTTTCATGATGTACCTTCTGGCATTCCGGGTGCTCCGCATAGCAATGGAGGTGGCTTCGTGGCTTCAACTGCCTTTGCTGCTCCAACTGCATATGTTGGACCTAAAGCTCAGGTTTTGGACCAGGCTCAAATACTGGATCAGTCAAGGATAGAAGACTATGCAGTTGTTGAGCACTCTGCGATTGTCGGTGATACTGCTGTTATATCTGGTATTGCAGTCATAGGTGAAAATGCACATGTATATGGTAATGCAAAAATCACAGATCAGGCTCATGCTTTTGGAGGATGCGATATTTATGATAATGCGCTTCTGGATAATAACGCACTTATTTTTTAATACAAAAGTTTATGAAAATGCACAGTTGCATGATAATACATTTGCTGGGCGCAACTTTGCACGGCGATATTTATCTAGGGCGGCGATGCTGAATTTTTCAGGGAATGTGACAATGGTACATATCTGCAGTTTGAATCCGCATATGATCGCAATTGTGATGGACTCGATGATCATCCCGCCAATGTGGATGTCACGGAACAATTTATCTCTCCCGAATTTCAAGATTATTATTCGCTGACTTGCGATAGTTTAATTCAAAATATATTCACCGAACTCTTTTGGACCATTTGCCCCGGGGATACTTTTTATTACAATGGTAATGCGCTGACTGTCGGTGGACTATATCAGGATATTTATCCATTATCAAGTGGCGCGGATTCAATCGTCACCTTAAACCTTGATGTCCTTGTTCCTATTGAAGCGTATGGATCAGAAGATTTATGTAACGGAGACACATTGATGATTTCAGGCAATAGTATTACACAGCCGGGATTTTATGATATACATCTCGACACTACAAATTGCAGCACTATCCTTCATCTCACTGTGTATGAGGTCACAATTGATACCAGTATTGTCAATATGGGTACAAGCTTACATTCTCCCGCACACGAAGTACTTTTTCAGTGGTTTGATTGCAACACGAATTTACCGGTCCCCGGCGCGGTGCAAAGTGATTTCACCCCGGCTTCAATTGGATTTTACAGGGTGAGATTAACCACAATACAGGGCTGTGAAGCGTTTTCGGATTGTTACCTTGTTCTGCCTACTGCTACTTATGCGCCTTTAAATGAAATACAATGGCAGATTTTTCCAAATCCGGCTCATGATGTTCTTTATGTAAGTACAGAATCGCAGACCGCTCAGGATGGTCAATTGGAAGTTTCGGACATGCTTGGTCATGTTTTGCTAAAACAGACTATTTCAAAAGGAAGCAGTAATAATTTTATTGAGTTGAGTTCTTTGCCCGTTGGTATTTTCCTCATCACGATACAGGACGATAAAGGCACATCATCAACCAGGCTCTTTACAAAAATATAAAGGTAAAGATTAAACCACCATTAAAATGAAAAGACTCCTTTTTACAATTTGCATTCTCACCAAATATGTTTTTTTGTATTCACAAAATGATATTCAAGCTATTAAGGATGTTTTCACAAACTACAAAAACGCCATCATGACTGACCAGGAAGATAAGGCGATTCAATATATGGATACCCGCATCTTAAAGAATTACAAACTACTAACCACCCGAAATTAAAAGTCCCCTGGATGCTGAGCTGTAGCACAAGGATGTGAATAGCAAGTCGAAGCAAAGGGGGATTTAGGGGCAAATCCAAAAACATGAAACTAAATCATCTTCGTCCAATGCTCTGGACCCGTCAATTAAAAGAGTCAATTGATTTCTACACCAATATCCTCGGCTTCACATGCATCGAATACAATGAAGACTGGGGCTGGGCTACAATGCATCTCGATGGTGTTGAGATCATGCTTGCAATCCCAAACGAACACGTCCCATTTGATAAACCTGTGTTCACAGGATCATTATATATCAACACAGATGATGTGGATTACTGGTGGGCACAATTGAAAGACAAAGTCAAGTTGTGCTATGACATCGAAAATTTTGAATATGACATGAGGGAATTTGCCTTCTATGACATTAACGGCTATCTGATTCAGTACGGCCAGAATATTGATGGCATTGAAGATTAATCCTTGAAATATATCAGGAACTGTGATTTCAATCTGAATGAAAATTCATTTTCATATATTCCGTTAAATTGTGACCATTTAATTAATTCGAATGCAATCTAAAGCCACCACACCCGAAGAATACATTGACTCACTACCGGAGGATCGAAAGAAAATTATTTCAGATATCAGGAAAGTAATCTTAAAAAATCTCCCAAAGGGATTTAAGGAAGGCATAGGGTATGGCATGTTGTGTTATTCGGTACCACACTCACTATACCCACCGGGTTATCATGTCGATCCGAAACAGCCACTGGGCCTTATCAGCATTGCCGCACAGAAAAACCATATCGCAATGTATCATATGGGTCTGTATGCAGGACCACTCCTTCAGTGGTTTCAGGATGAATGGAAAAAAAGCACGACAAAAAAACTGGACATGGGAAAAAGCTGTGTACGTTTTAAAAAAGCCGAAGATGTCCCTCTCGAATTAATCGGCAGGCTCGCCGCTAAATTAACACCACAGGAGTGGATCAAAATATATGAGGATGTTCTGAACAACAGAAGCACAAGTTTAGGCAAAGGCTGAGGAACCAAACTTTAGACTAATAACTTGCCACTGAATACTGAATACTGAATACTGAATACTGAATACTGGATACTGAATACTGATTACTTACTACCAGTCTCCCGCATACCCAAGACTTACTCCACTTTTAGCTTTTAAGTATTCGTAAAGTCTTCGGTTGATCTGTCGTATGTGATGATAATCATGAGCCAGCCAGTTCGTCAGAAATGAATATGCCGTAAATTTTCCTGCAGTAGGATGTTCATATATATTATCCCATTGTGCTTCATGTAGTGACTTCAACCATTCAATCGATGCATCACGTTCGATGAGAAACGCATTTAGTTTTTCTTCAAAATTCTGCCCTGCATAATTACGTTCCTTCACCCATCCCGATGGATTGATTGGCGGCGGAGCAAGATGAGGTGTATGCAAAGTGTTTCGGACCCTTGTCCTGAAATCCTCTTTCTCTTCATCATAAAGATGACAGGTAATCTCAAGCAATGACCAGGAGCTATCATCCGGACGGAAATTAAATTCATCCGGTTGTTTTCCATTTAGCAATGCTTTAAAGACAAATAGATTGTCCTTTAGATGTTCAATGATTTCCTCAGGTTTCATGATAGAAAGATAAATAGTTCAGGGTAACAATTTTTAAGTCATTGTCAACTTATGGTCTCCTATGTACTGAAATTCAGGAATAGATTTTGCAAGGAGGGTCTGATATGAATTTTCTTAAATCATGGCGATATCTTGGAATTGCTATCCTTATAGCTTTTTCAAGCTCGATCAAAGCCCAGATCGTCAATATCGAGAGGCTTCGCATTCCCGATGATTCCACAGGATGGTTAGGAACGGCCAGACTTAATTTTTCAGGTTCAAGATCCACAAAATCATATATCGCTCTTTCAACCGGTACGTTATTAGAATACAAATCCAAAAAAAATAAGGACCTATGGTTGTTTATCACTGATTTTAACCTCGTAAGTGCTGAAGGGGAGAAGTTTTCAAATTCTGGCTGGGGCCATATTCGCTATAACCGTAAACTTGGTAAGGCAATACGATGGGAAATATTCACACAGCTTCAATATAACAAGCTTACAAAAATCAAACAAAGGGCGATAGCCGGAACAGGGCCTCGTTTCAAGCTCACTCAATATGATGATGCACACTTTTACCTGGGTGTGGCGTACATGTTTGAATACGAAGAAGATGCTGAGGTTTTTTTAGTTCACCGGGATAGCAGGCTCAGTAGCTATTTTACATTTACGCTAAGTCCTGAAGAAACAGTGACTTTTACGAGCACCACCTATGGTCAACCCCTATTTGCAGATTTTAAAGATTACCGCGTAAGCAATGAAACTTCCCTTTCCCTGGAAATAAGCAAGAAACTGACATTCAATGCTTCATTCAGATATGCATTTGATTCCCGTCCACCCGATGGAGTCCCACACAATATTTACTCTTTCTCAAATGGTATCGAATTGTCCTTCGGCAGATAAAACCTTTGCCTTGGTTGTCGTTTGTTCCGCGTATAAATAATTCCGTTCCCTTGCTGGTGGTTACTTAATAAGCTGTCCAAGTCTTTTCAACTTAAGATTCACTTCTCCTGAGCCTTCGCCTTCTCCTGAGCCTTCGCCTTTCCTTCCTAAATGTTAAATTTTTATTAAAATACGAATCAGTTCGTACTATGAATGTGATATTCCCTATTATTGTATACGAAACAATTCGTACTACAATATGGTAAACGAAATAAAACCGACCGATGGCGAACTGGAGATCCTCCAGATCCTATGGAAAAAAGGTCCTTCAACTGTCCGGGAAGTCAACGATCTCCTCAATGATGATCAGGACAAATCAACCGGCTACACCACCACACTTAAGATCATGCAGATCATGTATGAAAAAGGATTACTGCTCCGTGATGATGCCCAACGTACACATATTTACACAGCTGCTGTGCGCGAAGGCAAAATACAATCTGCTCTACTGGATCGTTTTTTAAACGCAGCTTACAAAGGCTCAGCTTCAAAACTTGCTCTGCAATTGTTAGGCAATCACAAAACCACACCGGACGAATTAGCAGCGATAAAAGCATTGATTGATCAACTCGAAAAAAATAAACCATCATGAACCTGACAACTCATTGGATGCAATCCGATTGGTGCAAAGCGTTAGGCTGGACCTTCGTTCATTCACTATGGCAAATAGCAGCTATAGGATTATTACTCTACATCATCCTGAGATTAATTCCGGGTAGAAGCGCTCATATACGCTACACCATTTCAACAATGGCGATATGGATGATTGTGATCACAGTATTATCCACATTCATCATCATGCTTCCGAACTCAAATTCCGTGACCGAAATTTCAGGGCAAGTCATCCTTGTGAAAATAGCAGAAGCATACACACTGACCGATCGAATCTCGATGTGGCTCGAAAACCGCATGCCTATGATGCTCTCCATATGGTTTGGCGGTGTCATCATCCTCATGCTGAGACTCGCATTTAGCCTTTTATGGGTTCAGTATATGCGTTCTGTTGCAGCCCCACTTATCCCTGTACAAAATATAGTCAATGATTTAATTCATCGCCTTCAGATCCGAATCAAACCTCTTGTATCCGAATCAGGATATGTATCCTCACCGGTCACTATCGGACATATCAAACCGGTTATTCTCTTTCCGATAGGTATCATCAATCAATTAAATCCGCAGGAAGTAGAAGCTATCCTCACACATGAACTGGCACACATCGTCAGGAGAGATTATCTATCCAATCTGATTCAATCTTTTATCGAAACCATCTTTTATTATCACCCGGTCACCTGGTGGATTTCAAATAAAGTGAGAACAGAGCGTGAAAACCGTGCTGATGACCTGGCTATTTCATGGTGTGGCGATCATGTCGGCTATGCCAAAGCATTGATCACAGTTCAGGAAATGGAACTCGGAAATGCACCATCACTATCCATTGGTTTTGCATCCGGCAAAGGTGCCATGCTGGCCCGTATCCAACGTATTCTTCACATCCCTTATAAAAACCACAATCAAATGGAAAAGACAGTATTGATCAGTCTTTGCTCACTATTTTTCCTTGGCTTCACCCTCAACAGCCATACTATTCAGGATCAAAAAAATGAAAAGACTTCCGCACCGGCAGAAATTGTAAATGTCGAAGTAACATCGTCGGATTCAATTCCGTCTAAAGGAACATATATGATCCACAAAAAAACAGACAATCAGGATATAAGCATCCAGGTCGAAGATGGAGATATCAAGGAACTCAAAGTCGATGGTAAAGAAATAGCACCGGAACAGTTTAATCATTACGATTCAGTCATCGACGAGTTGTTTGGCTCAATGGAAGCACCACCATCAGCAGAAGGATTTAATTTCACGATGCCGGCTATGCCGCCTATGCCGGACATGCCTGAAATGCCGGACATGCCGCCCTCCTCATTTTCATATACCATGCCAGTGATGCCACCTATGCCACCCATGCCTTCAATGGGGATGAATGAAATGGAATTGGAACATTTATTTGGAGATGATTCAAACTTGGCCATCTTAAGAGATGGGCATCTTGAAGAATTATTAAAAGGTCAGATGGGCAATCTCTCCTTTTTATCCGATACCAATAATCCGGAAGGTGCAAAAATTATCATTATCAGAAACGGTGATTCAACTGTTATAGTCAGTCCGGATATTCAATGGGCTGAGGGAAGTCCTGCTCCATCAATGAATCGCGATATATATATTCAAAATGGAGATAATTGGAAAAAGCAACAACAAGCGTGGAAAGAACAGGAAGAAGAATTGAAAAACACTGGGAAGAAAATGCAGGACAATGGCAGGACAACTGGCGCGAACAACAGGCACATATGCAGGCAGAACAAGAACGTCTGCGTAGTGAAGGGGACAGGATGAGAGAACAAGGAGACAAAATCAGAGAAGAAAGTCGAGAGTATATGAACTCCGGTGATTACAACAGAGCTCTTGAAGATGCATTGAAGAGAGAACTTGAAACACCCAGAGCGTATACGTTTATGGCTCCTCGTATGGGCATGACAGAAGAGATGGTTGAAGAAGGGCTTGTACAACCCGGCGAAGAAGCAGATGTAATCCTGACACCTGATAAGTTGAAAATAAATGGTAAAAAAATGCCGGAAAATATCCACCAGAAATATCTCAGAATGTATGAACAACAACAAGGTGTAGAATTATCAGGCAATTCGCGAGTTGAATTCAAAACGAAAAGCAGAAGAAGTATGTAATTCGTCCTTTAGATGCATCTTTCCATCGAATAAGGAACGAAAAGAATTGAAACCAATAGGATAGTACCCTATCTTTAAATAATATAGAAACCATTTAAACCTAATCAATCATCTTCATTATGAAACAGGCGAGTTTACTCATTACATTTTGCACATTAATTTGTTTGTCGGCATCTGCCCAGACAACTACCATTGAGAAGAATGAAAAGCGAATCACGATCACGACGACTAAAGTTGATGAAAATGGAAAGTCAGTTACCGAAACATGGATTGCAGAAGGAGATCAGCCGGAGCAAATCCTGGAGAAAATGGCAGTGAATCCTGATGTCCTGCAAAAGATGAATAGTGACGATCAGACTAAAAAGCAAAATGAAGAACGTCTCTTTCTGTTCAGGAGCGCCGGCGACAAAGTTGCTGTTGAAGGCAAGCTGAGTGACAGTGACAATGCAAATGAAAATAAGAATACTGACAAAGTCGAAAAAGTGATCATTATTACAAATGATAAAGACACCGATAGTCCTAAGGCATATTACCATGGCGGACCAGTTCATGCAGATGTATGGGTCCGTGGCACAAATGATAATCTGAAAAACAATTGCGCTGCACTTGGGGTATATGTTGATTATCATGGTGAAAATGGAACCAGGATCAATTCACTGATTGAAAAAGGTGGAGCTAAAGAAGCCGGGTTACAGGAAGGTGATGTGATCAACAAAATCGAAAAGTATGACATCACCGATTTTCCTTCACTTCATGATGCCCTTTCTCATTATGTTGCAGGTGATGTTGTCTTAGTTCGTTTTGTACGTGAGGATAAAAACATGAAAGCTAAAGTCGAACTTAAAGACTGGGCTCAACTCCCCGGCCACGAATGGCGCGCACGCACAGATTGCGGCAATCCGGTGAAAGATGAAGACGTCAAACAAGGACCTGTAGAAGATCCAACCAGCACTCAGAATATTCAACAACTGGATCTTCAGAACGCACGTGTATATCCTAATCCAACCGAAGGTGCTTTTGCATTATCCTTCCAGTCCAAACCCGGTCCACTTACAATATCCATCACAGATGTAAATGGTAAAGTAGTGTATCAGGAAAACAACGACAATACCACAGGATCATACAATCATGACATCGATCTAAAAGGTGTTCCGCAAGGCAATTACATCTTATCTGTCAATCAGGGCGGTAAAATCTACACCCAGCAGATTTCAAAACAGTAACAGCGAACTTTCATACTTAATATTTCATATATCTGGAACCGGCAGCGAGGAGTTGCCGGTTTTTTGGCCCCTAAATCCCCTAAAGGGGACTTCAAATTAATATCCTCCACTATTTGAAGATTGTAACTTCAAATCCATATCCTGAATCTTCAACTTTAGTGGAATCATATAAAAGCAGATTTCATCTGCATAGTGCAATCTTTTCTTTTTCTTACTTTGAATTAGATTCGTAATATTTTTTAATATATTTATTCGTCATTACGTCATTCGTTATTCACTACCATGCCCCGCGGACTTGCCACCATCGGATTACTCATGCTCTCCAATATTTTTATGACTCTCGCCTGGTACGGCCATCTGAAATTTGGAGAGATGAAGGGATTTCAAAAACTCGGACTCCTGACGATCATCTGCATCAGCTGGGGTATTGCATTTTTCGAATATTGTGCCCAGGTTCCGGCCAACAGACTTGGCTATCAACAATATGGAGGCCCATATACGTTGGTTCAGCTAAAAGTCATCCAGGAAGTCATCACCCTCGTCATCTTCACCATCTTCACTCTCCTTGTTTTTCGCAATGAGACATTCAGGATCAATCACTTCATCGGATTCCTTTTCCTGGTGCTTGCAGTGTATTTTATATTCAAGAAATAATTTGCCCCTAAATCCCCTAAAGGGGACTTATATTTTACGAAACGCTATTTGAAGTTTCCAAACTTCAAATCAATATCATGAATCTCCAAGTTTATGGTAATCATTTCAATACAGAATGCATCTGCATAAATCAGGCTTTCGTTTTTCACACACTATTTGAAGTTTGAAACTTCAAATCAATTTCCCCCGCTATTTGAAGTTTCAAACTTCAAATCAATATATTTCATCTTCCTCTTTTAGTGAAATCATTTCAAAGCAGATTGCATCTGCAAAAGGAAATCTTTCGCTGCACTCGAATGGTCTAATTAATTATTGAAATCAAACGTGTACTGAATACTGAACCCTGAATACTGAATACTGAATACTGAATACCGCTTACCGTTTACCTCTTTCTGTCTTAATGTCTTACTGCTCACACAGCCGGCTCCTGCTGACTCAGACAATGAAAACTTCCCAGTCCCCAGATCACATCAACTGAATCAATTCCTACCACTGTGCGATCAGGAAAACAACTTTGAATTATTTCCATCGCTTCATCATCCCTGTCACTTCGAAATGTCGGTACGATCACATGCAGATTTGAAATATAAAAATTGGCATACGATGCAGGCAATCGCTGCCCATTATAATGTATCGCATCAGGCATCGGTAACTCTACAATTGTAAGCTGTCGATCATTGAGCAATCGCATCGTTTGCAGTTGCTTCAGGTTATGTTTTAAAGGTGCAAAGTTTTCGTCTGCTTTATTATGTTCGATCACAGTAATGACAGAATCCTCATTATAGAATCTTACTGTATCATCAATGTGTCCATCCGTATCATCACCGATGATTCCTTCATCAACCCATAGGATTTGTTCAACACCATAATAATCAACAAGGTATTGTTCAATCTCTCGTTTTGTCAGATGAGGATTGCGGTTTGGATTGAGCAGGCATGATGTCGATGTGATCAATGTTCCCTGGCCGTTAAAATCAACGCTTCCACCTTCCATGATTATTCCCGGATGATAGACAGGAATATCATATGCTTTACCGATGAGCGTTGGGATCACATCATCAAGATCAAAAGGCGGATACTTTCCTCCCCAGGCATTGTGGCCCCAATCCACTATTACCTTGGGATGTCTGCTGTCAGGATTGATCAGGAAAGCAGGTCCATGATCGCGGCACCAGGCATCATTCGTCGGATGATGGTAGAATTTTATTCTTTCCAGTGGAACATCATGTTGTGTCAGGATTTTTCTAGCCTCATTTTCCATCACAGCATCTGCAACATTGATATGCACATACTCACCGGCGACAAGTGTCTTGATAAATTGTGAATAAGGCTGGAACACAGTTTCAATTTTTCCGGGCCATGTGTCAGGATTATGAGGCCAGCTTAACCATGTAGCCGTGTGTAATGCAAATTCAGCAGGAAAATAATAGCCGGCTTGCGCGGGTGTCAATTCACTCATCTATATATCGCTTCGTAATAGGTTCATAAGAATCAATGCGGCGATCACGTAGAAATGGCCAGTGCGTCCGGTATTGATCAGTCTTTTGTGTATCCACTTCAACAACGATCGTTTCCTCTTTGTCATGCGAAGCCTGTTGTATGATTGTTCCGAAAGGATTTGATACAAATGATCCTCCCCAAAATTTCATTCGTCCATCCTGCTCCATTCCTACACGATTCACACCGACAACATGCACACCATTGGCAACAGCATGACTGCGTTGTATGGTTTGCCAGGCATTGTATTGCTCAGTGTTTGTCGCTTCGTTTTGTGATGTCGCCCATCCAATCGCTGTAGGATAAAAAAGAATTTCAGCGCCCATCAATGAAGTGATCCTTGCCGCTTCAGGATACCATTGATCCCAGCAGATCAATACGCCGATCGTCGCAAATTTTGTTTTGAAAATTTTATAGCCCAGATCACCCGGTGTGAAATAAAATTTTTCATAATAATGCGGATCATCCGGTATGTGCATTTTCCTGTACTTACCCAGATATGATCCATCAGCATCTAATACGGCAGTGGTATTGTGATAAATGCCTTGTGCTCTTTTTTCAAATAACGAAGCAATAATGACAATACCTAATTCGGCTGCGATGATAGATAATATATCCGATGACGGTCCGGGAATGGCTTCTGCCAGCAGGAAATTATCATAATCTTCTTCGTCGCAGAAATAGAGCGAAATGAACAACTCCTGAAGGCATACGATCTGTGCTCCAAGCGCATGTGCTTTTCTGATTCCTTCAATTGCCTTGTTCATGTTGGTCGCTTTGTCGGCTACACAACTCATCTGGACGAGGCCAATATTGACTTTACTCATTTAATATTTTGTTATTCAAAATTAAGGGTTATAATTTGTGCTTACATAGGTTAAAGATAAACTTTGAAATCAGATGTGAACTTGAATTCATATTTTTGGATAAGTGGATAGGCTAACTCGTGATCAAAGAAGAAAGAATATGCAAGCGGTCAGAGCTACTGGATCTAAAATCGAAGTCAGATTAGCAAAGGCCCTTTTTGCAAGAAACTACAGGTATCGAAAAAATGATCATTCTGTTTTCGGCAAACCTGATTTGACCTTCAAGAGATACAAAATTGCAATCTTTGTGGATGGTGAATTTTGGCATGGGAAGGATTGGGACAAAAGAAAACATGATCATAAAAGTAATAGTGAATTTTGGCACCAAAAGATTGAACGCAATATTCAAAGAGACCTTGAAGTTAGCTTAGAGTTGAAACGACAAGGATGGAAAGTTCTTCGGTTTTGGGGTAGCGAAATAGAAAATGGATTAGAAAAATGTTTATTAATAATAGAAAATGAAATTATAAAAAGGAAAATTAAACAATGAATTACATAGGAATAACACCGAAAGGAAGATCCACGATAATTAAGGATCAAGCGTTTTTTACACTTCTGGATGGGCGATTGCCGAACGACAGCGATTCAATTATTGATTTATTTAAGCAAATGGATAGTCAAATTCGGCAACAAATTGAAAAAATAACTAGTGGGGCTCTTAGTAATGCACATGGAGATTGGTATGAATGGTTGCTTGCTATCACTGCATGGAATTTTTTTGTAAACCATGACAATTGTCATTTAGCTCTTTTATTGCCAAATGTAAATAGATTTAAAGTTGGAATGTTATATAATGAAGAACTATCATCCCTTATAGAGGATTTAAGACAAAAAGTTTTAAAAACATCACAAGTGCGACTTGTTACATCAAACCCTGATTTTGTTATTATTAATGGCGAATTAGCAAGACAAATTCTTGGACATCGTGAAGTAATTCAAAATTTTACAATTGATACTTTGGCTGCAATTAATACATATTACAAAATGTTTATAGGTAAATGTAATTTTGATCAGATTGTTGGTTTTACATCAGTAAAAACTTCTTTTCGACCCGATAGAAGATTACAAATATCTCATGAAGGAAGCCTTATGAAGGCTTTATATACTCATTTGCAAACTCGGAAATGGATTATTGATCCCGCTGGTTTAAGATACTACGCTGTAGCTACAAAGGTTGGAACGGAAGACCGGAAAGGATTAAAAACAGTGGCGACACATTCAATTACAACTGTATCAAGCTTACCTCAGGCTGCTGTTGACGAAGTGTATGAAGTCAATACTCTTCAACAAGCACAGGGAGCTTTTGCTCAGATGTTAGGTGTTTAGAAATAATTTGCATTTTTATTGCTGTCCCAAGCGCTTTTGCAAGAATCGGAGGAACTGCATTGCCAATTTGTCTTCCACCACTTACTAATGTTATTTTTTCACGACCCTTACTTTTAAAGTGCCAAGCATAAGGAAATGATTGCAATGCCGCCATTTCAATTGTACTTAAGCCGCGATTTTCAAAAGGATGAATATATTGCCCTTTGGCTGGGTTGTAAGCTGCTGTTCTAATTGTAACCGAAGGCAAATCAGCAACTAATCTTCCAAAGGTGTCATTTCCTTGGTGTTTTCCGCTTTTCCAGCAATCAGGCCGAAGTTTCATTGGCAATACTTTAAAATTCTCACCTTCCTTTATATATGTCATCCTTTTTACAACAGGATCGGATATGTTCATTAATGCGTAATCATTTCTTTTTTCTGAATTTTTCGGAATCTTATTAAATGTTTTTTTCACAGATACCCATTTATTAAAATGAGGAAAGGGAAAATCATCTAAACTATTTATAAAAGTTTCATAGTGTTTTTTATCCTTGAAATGAGTCGGGAATGGAAAGGCAGGATTATCAATTCCTTTTATTCCAATTAAAAAGAATCTTTCTCTCCTTTGGGGAACCCCATAATTTGCAGCATTCAGAACAGTGTGGGAAATTCCATAACCTAAGCCTTTGAATTTTGAAACCATATAATTGATAACTTCAGAATGTTTTTGTTGTGTTATACCCGCAACATTTTCAAAAATAAAGGCTTCTGGTTGAATGCCTTTAACCATTCTTGCAAACTCTAAGAATAAATCTCCATTTTTTTCATCCTCCCGCCCTAATTTTTTACCAATATTACTGAACGGCTGACAAGGAGCACCCCCAACGACAAGGGCGATCTCTCCTTTTTTATAACAAGCAAATTTTAATAATTCAGAAACCTCTATATCTCTAATATCTCCTGGTATTCGAGTTTTTATTCTGCCATTTTCAATTTTAATTTCTTCTTCAAATAGCTTCCAATCAGGTCGATTGAAACGCAAAGTTTCTCTACAATCAGCATCATATTCTACACAGACCGCTGTAGTAAAACCACTTTCTTCTAATCCTATATCAAGCCCACCTGCTCCGGTGAATAAGCTAACAACAGGAAATTGCAACCCATTTTTATTACTATTTGGAGCATTAGCAATCTCTATGAAGGATGTTGAAGTTTTTATGCTCTTGTAGGTATCCATTTGTTTGTTTATTTCTATTAATTAAGTTTTTAAAAGGGATTCTAGGTTTCAGTTTCAATTGTGCAGCTTTTACAGCCAATTGCATTCAAGCATTGTAATAAGAAGGCAGCTCTAAAAGAGCCCCGACTAATTTTACTTTCTATGCTTGATTTAGTTTCCTCTCCACCAATTCTGCGTAATCTTTCGACTAACTCCTCGCTCGATATTCCACGTCTTACCAATTCTGATTTTAACAAGCGTTTTGCTTGCTGATCCCAATTAATACCGTTCATTTTGCAAATATGAACAAATACCGCGAATATGCATATATTTTTGAAATTATTACCGGTAGTTATTTTTTATTTTTCACCAAAAAATGATCATTATTATTTGCATGAGGTAAAAATAGTCAAAAAATGTTTAAAAAACAAGCAATTTATTATCTAATAATATTCGGATAAGGTTGATACTTGAGAAACTATAATTATCTTCTTTTTGAAGTTATATTTACTTCCAGACATTGCTCCCCTTCCATCTTAGCTAAATTTGTCCGATCAACTACACAAATTCAACTTAATTTATGTAGTCAACTCCACAAATTCAGCCAAATTCATCTACTTAAGTCCATAAATTCAGCTTAATTTATCTACTTAAGTCCACAAATTGACCTTTTCTCCTTGTTTTACCCGACTTCATCACCTGAGGTTTATTAGGAAAAACTGTAGACCCTGTACCTCTCAATTCATAATTCCTTGTTCAGTATTCATTATTCAAAACCGCGGTAATCAGTGGAATACATATTTATTGACTATTTAATAGTCAATAAATGACTAAAAATACGTCAAATCCCTTATCTTCACCCTCCCATGTACCTCAACTGCCACACCTACTACTCCTTCAAATATGGAACGCTCTCCCCGGAAGAGCTCGCCGAAGGAGCATCACGCCGTGGCATCACCGCCCTCGCCCTCACCGATATCAACAACACCTCCTGCGCCATAGCCTGGATCAATGAATGCAAGAAACGTGACATCAAACCCGTCCTCGGCATCGAATACCGAATTGACAACCGATACCTCTACACCGGCATCGCCAAAAACGCAGAGGGTTGGCGCGAACTATGCGAACTTCTCACAGCATGCTCTCTCGATGGAGTGCCTCTTCCTGACAGGCCACCGGAGATGGAACATGTCTATATAATTTACAGACCTGAGGCGGGTATTCCCGAAAACCTTCGTCCTTATGAATACATCGGCATCATGCCCGCTGAAGCGAACGGTCTTTACAGTTCGTCGCTGCGGGAACACGCCGACCGCCTCGTGGTCTGGCAACCTATCACCTACGATGGCGACACCGGCTACAAAGTCCACAAGCTCATGCGCTGTGTCGACCTCAATATCATGCTCGGTCAGCTTGAAGAAAATAATCATGCAGGCCCCGGCGAACATTGGGTCAACCGCGATGTCATCGACAATGCCTTCAGAGCCTATCCGCAGATCGTACGCAATACCGAAGCTCTTCTCTATCACTGCGAAGCAGAACTCCCCTCCGGCAATTTCAACAACAGGCAAGTCTTCACCGGATCAGAGCGTGACGATCATCAACTTCTCCTCAAGCTCGCCCGCGAAGGCTGCAATCGCCGCTATGGAAAAACAAACGCAAAGGCAAACGCCAGAATGGAGAGCGAACTCAAAGTCATACGACAGTTAGGCTTCGCTCCATACTTTCTCATCACATGGGACATCATCCGCTATGCGCAGACCGCAGGCTATCATCATGTAGGGCGGGGTAGCGGTGCCAATTCACTCGTAGCATTTTGTCTCGGCATCACCGATGTCGATCCGCTCGAACTCGATCTCTACTTCGAGCGCTTCATCAATCCACATCGATCATCACCACCCGATTTTGATATCGACTTCTCATGGGACGAACGCGATGATGTCACCGACTACATCTTCAAACGCTATGGCCATCGGCACACCGCATTGCTGGCGACATACAATACATTCAAAGGCCGCTCCATCATCCGTGAGCTTGGAAAAGTAGTCGGTCTTCCAAAGCAGACATCGATGCCATCGTCGATGCGCCCATGGCCAGCGCCAAACATCATCCTTATGCACAACACATCTTCCGCTACGGCGAGATGATCGAACGATATCCCAATTACCTCTCGATCCATGCAGGGGGTGTTCTCGTTTCGGAACGTCCCCTCACGTATCACACCGCATTGCAGATGATGCCCAAAGGATTTCCGATCTCGCACTTCGACATGTATCATGCAGAGGATCTCAACTTTCACAAATATGATGTGCTCAGTCAGCGTGGTCTCGGACATATCAAAGACGCTGTCAGTCTCCGTCC
>JADKGY010000012.1 GCA_016722045.1 Candidatus Opimibacter skivensis
AACGTAAACAATTTTTCTGCAAAACGAATTTGAAAGTTACAGGCCAGACTTCATAGCCTCCGGATTTGGTGAAACTATATCCGTACGGATGGTTTAGCCGTAACGGAACAGGTTATTCAAACGGTGCAGTAAGTAGCTTCCGCCAGTGGTAGAGGTGAATGTTGACGTTAAACAACTTGAAAAAGCTTACCTGGATACAAAGAGAAATGTAACCTGAATTATGCAGGTCCGCCTAACAATGTTCATTTATTGACAATCCATACTGGCAGGTATATGAAAACTACGAAAGCGATAACAGAAATCGTTTAGGATATGCTACCAATAATTATAAGTTATTTGACTGGCTCGATGTTTTCGGTCGCATCGTATTGATACATATGATGAATTACAGGAAGACAGAGAGCTATCGGTAGCGTACCAAATCGTTTTGGTATCGGGAACCGACCGTGACGGAAGTATAGGCCTATCGATGTAGGTAGCGGGAATTCGCGAAAAACCTCCTACCTCTGTCGAGAACAACTATGATTTATTCCTCAACTTCCATACAGATCTCGGGGAGAAATTCAACCTTTCCGGACTTCTGGATCAAGCCTTCGCAGAACTCAGTTCAATTCGATTTTTGCAGCTACCAATGGTGGTTTAGTCGTTCCAAGACTTTACGCTCTTCAGAATACTGTGTTTACTCTTCCTAATCCAATCGAAAGGGATGAACATACCGGAGTTAACGGTTTTATTTGCTCAGGCTTCCTTGGGTTATGATAACTTCCTTTACCTGGATGGCTCTATCAGAAGAGATGAGTCTTCTACCTTACCAAAAGGAAATAACGTCTACTACTATCCTGCTGTTTCTTTAAGTTTTGTATTTGACAAATTTATCGAAGCCGATTGGTTGAGCTTTGGAAAACTTAGCGCCAATTATGCTGAAGTAGGTAACAGCAACCTTCAACCAGATAAATGACAGTTATGCTGTTAATTCCGCATTCGGAGGTGCAAGTTCTTCTTTACCTAATACCAAGAAGAATTCTGAATTACAGCCAGAACGTACTAACAGCTACGAAATCGGTTTAGAAATGAGATTCCTTAACAGCCGTCTGGGTTTTGAAGCCGCTTATTACAAGACAAATTCTATTAATCAGATTTTGCCTATTCGTACTTCTTCTGCTACTGGTTATTACTACAAGGTCATCAATGCAGGGAATATCGAAAATAAGGGTATTGAACTTACTGTTGATGTTGTACCAGTCCGCACTACTAATTTTAACTGGAACATTTTATTCAACTGGACACAAAACCGTAACAAAGTACTTGAACTCACAGAAGGCCTTACTAATCTTCAACTTGGTTCTTACAAGGTGGTGTAACGTTGAATGCTAAAGTGGGCCAACCATATGGTGTCATTTTTGGTAAGACATATAAATTATATGACAACGGTACTCCAAATGACCCAACTGATGATACACAAAGACTTATCAGTGCCTCAGGTAGAAATGTAAGTACATCAAATTCTGACAACGTCATCGGCGATCCTAATCCTGATTGGACAGGCGGTGTTATGAACAAACTTTCTTACAAAAACTGGGCTTTAAGCTTCCTTGTTGATATTCAACATGGCGGTGATATCTTCTCCCTTGATTTATATTATGGTTTGGCTACAGGTCTTTATGAAGAATCTGTTGGATTGAACGATCTTGGCAATCCAGTGAGAGACCCATTGACTGCTGATGCTACTTCTGGTGGTATTATCAATCAGGGTGTCACTGCAGATGGACAACCAAACACAAAGAGAGTAAATGGTAACAATTATCTGGCAACAGGTTATGCTTATCACCCACAAAGTGAATTCATATATGATGCGAGCTATGTCAAACTTAGAGAAGTATCGCTTTCATATTCATTCCCTAAGAAATGGTTGACAAAGACAATGTTCGAAGACATATCTCTGAGCTTTGTAGGTAACAACCTTTGGATCATCAGTAAGAACTTACCTCATGCTGATCCTGAATCAGGATTGGGTGCTGGTAATCTTCAGGGTTATTCTATCAGCTCACTGCCGTCCACCAAAGACTTTTCTTTCAATTTAAATGTCAGATTCTAATATGAAAAATAAATTCTTACTTCTTGGGCTCATTCTGGCATTTGTGGCTTGTAATGACCTCACAGATCTAAATATCGATAAAAAGAACCCTTTGCAGTACCAGGGGAAACACTCTTTACTTCTGCACAAAAGAACCTCGTCGACCAGATGGTCAGTACCAACGTGAATTTCAATATTTTCAGATTGATCGTTCAACAATGGACTGAGACTACCTACACAGATGAGGCTAATTATGACTTCGCTACACGAGCTATCCCTTTCCAGCACTGGGATGAGCTTTACAGGAGAACCTTAGCTAATTTCAAGGAATCTGCAAAGATCATAGCTACTGATGAAGCTGTTGCTGATGAGCAAATCAAGGCTAAGAATAACAGACTCGCGATCATAGAGGTCATGGAAGTCTATACGTATTCTGTCCTTGTTGAATCATTTGGTAACATTCCATATTCAGAAGCTTTGAATATTGATATCCTGACTCCGAAATATGATGATGGATTGACAGTATACAAGGATCTTATCGCCCGCCTTAATACAGCCATTGGAACATTGGATGGCGGTTTCGGAAGCTTTAATGCCAGTGCGGATAACATCTATGGTGGTGACACAAAAATGGATCGCTTTTGCCAATTCGCTTAAACTGAGGATGGGTATGACCATTGCTGATGTCGCTTCTGAGGCAGCTCTTGCTAAATCAACTGTTGAGTCTGCAGCAGCAAATGCTATCGGTTCAAATGCTGACAATGCAGCTGTTCATTATCTTTCTTCTACACCTAATACGAATCCACTTTATGTTGATCTCGTAGCTTCAGGTCGTCAGGACTTCATCGGTGCCAACACTTTTGTTGACAAACTGAATGCGCTCAATGATCCAAGAAGACAATTTTTCTTCCAGCATAACAATGTGGATATTGATACCACTCCTGCAGTTGAAGAATATTTAGGCGGAACATATGGTGAGAATAGTATTTTCAGCCAATTCTCAAATGTAAGTTACGGGACTGATCCTGGAAATTTTGCACTTCTTGAGCCTACTTATCCTGGTACAATCATGAGTGCTGCAGAAGTTCATTTTTTACTTGCTGAAGCTGCAGCCAGAGGATATAACGTATCCGGTACTGCTGAAGAGCATTATAATGAGGGTATCACTTCTTCCATAGAAGAGTGGGGTGGTTCTCAAGCTGATGCAGATGCTTATCTCGCAAACCCGGATGTTGCATATGCAACAGCAGCGGGTACATGGCAGGAAAAGATCGGCACACAGGCCTGGATCGCTTTATACAACAGAGGTTTTGAAGCATGGGGTACCTGGCGTCGCCTTGATTATCCTGAGTTGACAGCTCCTCCTGAAGCAAGAAGTGGCGTACCTACACGTCTTCCATATCCTATCCAGGAGCAGACATTGAATGGTGATCAGTATCACCTAGCTGCCACAGCAATTGGCGGAGATGAAGCTGATGTAAAACTATTCTTTGATGTACATTGATTTGACTTAAGATCTAAGGATCTTATACATACAAAAGGGCTGATTCCACCTCGGAGTCAGCCCTTTTCTTTATTAATTGTTGAATTCAAAAGTCCCCTTCAGGAGGTTTAGGGGCCACGTTATTTAAGACCACGCTATTTGAAGTTTGTAACTTCAAATCCATATATTGAATCAATGTAAATAAAGTAGAACATGTAAAGGCAGCTTGTAGCTGCCATCGATAGTTTAAATTATCACGCTATTTGAAGTTTGTAACTTCAGATCAATATATCGAATCAAAGTCCAAATAAGTAGATCATGTATAAGCAGCTTGTAGCTGCCATCGAAAATTTAAATTATCACGCTATTTGAAGTTTGTAACTTCAAATCAATATATTAAATCAAAGTCCAATAAATAGATCATGTAAAGGCAGCTTGTAGCTGCCATCGAAAATTAAATTATCACGCTATTTGAAGTTTGTAACTTCAAATCAATATATTAAATCAAAGTCCAATAAATAGATCATGTATAGGCAGCTTGTAGCTGCCATCGAAAATTTAAATTATCACGCTATTTGAAGTTTGTAACTTCAAATCAATATATTAAATCAAAGTCCAATAAATAGATCATGTATAAGCAGCTTGTAGCTGCTATAGAAAATCACAATTATTTGGGCATCCTTTTCAAAAACACAAATCCATTTTTACGATATAATTCTTTCAGATCTTCATACTTCTTATAATCATCCACTCTATTAATCTTTGTGACGAAGTAAACAGGTTTATCAATGTTTCCTGTAAGCAACCAGTTTATATCATAGGATTGTACATTAAGCGGTTTCGCTTTTTGAGTATAGAATAATTCGCCATAACTTTTAAACCCCAGAGTCCGCACATAACAATCTTCACCCTGTCGCTGAATAAAAAAATCAATAGCCGCACCCTGCGAATATCTTTCAATTTTAGGAATCAAAATAGAAGATGCCATAAAAATCACGATAGCGGTTCCGGTAAAAAAAACCCAGGCGGACGTAATGAATTTTTTTCTATTCAATTTCCGCAGTCCGTAATAGATGACAAGTAACATGAATACACCCGGCAGGCACTCCCACCCTGACCAATAGACATCTGCGCCCATAGCAGCCTGTGCAAATTGATCCCGCACATAAGGAATGAATTTCCTGATATGCATCGCAAAAAAGGAAGCGTCATAAGGGCTATAGATATCAAACCACCCGTGATCGCTATGACATAAGGAATATATTGCTGCATGGTTTTCTCCTTCCTGTCCCACTTGTAAAATGTATACGCAGCCAGAAAAGAAACAGGAAACCAGGCTAATGATGAATAATGAATGATACGCGATTGAACAATCGTAAATAAAATCATCACTACCCAGAATAGAATGAGCATCCAGAGCCTAAAGTCTTTTTCATAACGGGTATTGTATGGCATTTTAAAAAAAGCGGGAAGAGCGAAAACAGATGCAGGAAACAGCCCAGGAGAATGACAACAAAATGATAACCAAAAAAACCTTTTTGGCCGGCATCATGTGTTGTGAATAATCTGATTTGATACCGTAGGAATTCAGTAATAAACCATGATCCGTTTTTCGCCGTCTCATAACCATACCAGGGCAATATCACAAGTGCCGCGATCACTATGAATGCAAGAACATGCAGCCAGTTAAAATAAATTTTAAAACGATTATACACAAGGTAGACCATGCCCACTGCTCCAAAAAATGATCAAAGCAACAGGTCCTTTTGTCAGAATAGCGAAGACCCATAAATATCGCCGAGAAACAGATGTACGAAAATTTCTTTCTGTTCAATCCTTCTTTATCCATCTCATTTCGTTTCCAGTGGTAGCAAATCAGGTAGTAGATGGAAATAAAAATAAAGAGATTGAACCAGGGGTCGATGATACCGGACTTGAAATAGAGATTCGGGAAAATAGAGCCACCATAAGCAAGTGCCCAGAACAAGCCAAACTTCCGGTCAAAAAGTCTGGTACCGAATAAGAATAAAACCAGGAGTGTAACTATGCCACAAATCGCGTTGGGAAATCGGGCTGCAAATTCTGTAACAGAAAAAATCATCATCGCCGAACTTTGCATCCAGAAAAACATGGGCGGCTTTTCCCAGAACGGTTTGAAATCAATATAGACACGGCTATAATCATGCAGGACCATCATTTCACGGGAGCACTCCGCGAAATTGATCTCATCCCAATCAAATAAATGTACAGATCCGAGAAAAGGAAAGAAAAAATCACCCCGATGATGATGATGATGATCACTTCATTGCGGAGAAGTAATTTCATACGTACGGTTTAGGTGACGCAAATGTAAAGAATGTTTCTTAGGCCTATTGCTGGAGGTCGCCCACACTCAGCACGTTCATCTGCTCATCAAGTTTGATGTAATAGTGATGTTGCACTGGGGCTCCATTGCCACCTTTTGAACTAAAGGAAAAATCCATGCCGATAAATTTAATAATTTGAGCCTGCTCAGGTTTCGACGTTGCCTGTAGGCTATCGAGTTTATGTTGCAGAACATACAAGGTTGTTTTGCCCCTCGTGATATCCAGTAGATTTTGTTGCAGCATCTGGTCATTTGGATGTTGTTCCAGTCCTTTTTTAAACGTTGTTTCTAAGGAATCCATTTTTTTTAATCGTTTGTCCTTATTGATCAATTGAAGGGATACGGATTCCATTTGGCGGGTTAAAAAATCTTTTTCTGTCACAGTGTCCATTTCTGTGATCCCGATGAATTGATAATCATCTCCTGCATATCCATGCGCTTTGAGATATGTTTCGATATTTGATTGCATTTTACTAGTCTGATGACTGGCTGACTTGCAATTGATGAGGACTGTGGCGATGACCAATAAGAGGAGATATTTCATACCCGGACTTTTTTAAATTCAGGCAATGATAGAGATATTTACCTGTATTTCCATGAAGATTGTAGTTGGGCTTAAAAAGTAACCAGCACCTAAAATATTCTAAATTGCACGCTTTCTCATTGTGAATAATCATGACGATAAATAAAGCTGAAAAGAAATTGTACCGGGCATGGAGCATGTATGATTGGGCCAATTCGGCCTATAATCTTGTCATTACGGCCACCATTTTCCCGATTTATTACCTTGCCATTTCAGGAGATGGAGATGACTCCACGCTTGATTATGTTTCTTTTTTTGGGTGGAAAGTCATCAATAGTGCCCTTTTAAATTATGCGTTGGCCTTTGCTTACCTGGTCATCGCGTTTTTATCACCTATCCTGTCATCTATAGCGGATTATGAAGGCAATAAGAAAAGATTTATGCAGCTCTTTTGTTACGTAGGCTCAGGAGCTTGTGTGGGGATGTACTTTTTTTTATCCGGGCCATCTTGAGCTTGGAATTATTCTTGCCATTTTAGCTGCCATTGGGTATTGTGGGAGTCTTGTTTTTATAATGCATTCCTTCCGGAAATAGCCGCAGTAGAATATCGCGATAAATTAAGTGCGCAAGGCTATGCGTATGGATATATCGGCAGTGTAATTCTTCAATTGATATGTTTTGTATTTGTGATGATGACATTTACAGATTCCACATTTGCGCCGAGGTTATCTTTTTTGCTTGTCGGATTGTGGTGGTTTGGATTTGCACAGATTGCATTTCGTGTATTACCCTTAGGTAAACCCATGCCAAAAGACTTCACACATAGTGTGATCACCAATGGATTCCGTGAATTGAAAAAGTATGGCATCAGATCCAGGACATGCCATTTCTCAAATCCTATCTCACCGCTTTTTTCTTTTACAGCATGGGTGTGCAGACGGTCATGCTGGCCTCGGCAGAATTTGCCAGTAAGGAAATAAAAAAACAAGTCGATGGCCAGTGGGTCAATATGGAAGCCAAAGATTTGATTATCACCATATTGCTCATCCAATTAGTAGCGATCCTCGGTGCCATGCTGATGGCCAGGCTTTCAAAAATTATCGGCAATATCAAAGTTCTTATGTTGACAGTATTGCTGTGGATAGCCATTTGTGCTGCTGCATATTTCATCACGACAGCTATGCATTTTTATCTGATTGCGGTCATGATCGGATTGGTGATGGGCGGTATTCAATCTATGAGTCGTTCTACATATTCGAAGATCATGCCGCCCACAAAGGACACCACATCATTCTTCAGCTTCTATGATGTAACAGAAAAAATAGCCATTGTCATCGGCATGTTTTCATTTGGCTTTATCGAACATGTCACCGGCAATATGCGGAATTCAATTTTCGCGTTAGGCGGATTTTTTATCCTTGGGTTTTTCTTTCTTCTTGTAACAAATAAGAAAGGCAAATTGGCTATTAGCTGAAGTTGATGTTTATCTTAAAAGGGTGACATCTCCTGTAAGCTGTAATACCTTCCCTTTCTTATTCGTCGCCGAAAGCCTATACACGTATACTCCCGGATTTAATGGCTTGCCTTTCAATGATCCATCCCATCCAATATTTGACTGATTGGGCGTAAAGTTGGAAGGAGATGAGTAAACTAATTCTCCCCAACGGCTGTAAATCTCAAAATATTCTATAGTCGTCACAGAGGGATCAGGTAAAGGTGCAAGCAGATCATTGACTCCATCCCCATTAGGCAAAAAGATCGTCGGAACATAAATGCTGCTATGCAGAAGTACTTTAATCTTAATATCATCACTATACAGACATCCTTTACTATCAATCGCGAATAGCATATACTCCTGATCAGTCTCCGGTTTAATCCAATTGTCCAACACCAATGGATCTATGAGCGTCAAATCACCCGTCCAGTAAAATGAATCCGGAATGAAACTGATCAACGGTTTGATCTCCACGCTATCGCCCACCAGGATTGTCTTGTCAGGCCCAAGATCCAACGTCTCAGAACTCACAGATTGAACCATAATATTGAACGTGATCGCACAACTGAATCCATCGAGCAAATCAATTTTATAATTACCGACTTTCAGTCCATTGAAAGTGTATGGGAAGGATAACACAGGTTGCATGTTGCCACCATTGATAGAAATAAAAAATGGTCCATTTCCACCTGTGATGGCATTCAATATGATCTGGCCATCCTGATCGCCCGGACATGTAATGTCCACTATACTGACATCAGGCACCATCTCTGTATAGACATTGACATTAATTTGTTTCTCTTCCCGGCAGCCCAATTCATCCAGACTGACGAAAGTATATGTGCCTGCAGTTCCAACCTCAAGAGAATTTTGATAGAGACTGTCATTATTGACAATCCAGAATGAGACTGCATTTCCCTTTGCCCCGGACACAACAGCATTAAATGTTGTTTTCTCATCAGGGCACAATGAAATATTGTCCGGAAGATTGGATATGGTCAAGGTACATGCACAATCGGGAGCAGAAATTATTAAGTTACTTGTACAGAGCCCACCGCCATTGGAAGCAGATACCTGAAGATTCGTTAAAAAGTGTCAATCCGTCAATGAGATATTGTCCATTGCCGATTGAAGTCAGGTTGCCTTGCGTATTTGTAATATTTGCAGTATTGGAAGTAATGATCGCTTCCCAGCTTTGAAGATCCGTAGCGCATTTCACCGAAGTGATCTGCAATGAGGGTGTAGAAATAACCTCTATCGTTATTTCAGCAAATGCATTACAACCTGCCACAGGATTCGTAAGGGAATATCGTAAAGTATAAAAACCAACATCCGAATTATTTGTGACAAATTTAGTCCCATTGATCACCGCAGGTTTGGAACCAGCCGGTTTCCCTGTGATACTCCATGTGCCTGGCTCAGCCGTAATGAGGAAATTATTTAACTCCTGTATTGCGGACTCGCTGCAGATACCCTGTGAAGGTGCAGACAATGCAACACTTGGACATGCACAATTGCGAATTATCAGGTTGACACCTACAGTATCATTTTTGCATGGCAATACAGCATTCGACGTTGTATAGAAAACTGTATAATTTCCGGAAGCAAGTGTGGATGGATTGAACATGCTGGAACCCGTGATAGGTGCACTCACCGTATCGGGGAAAAACCAATGCCCGTTTTTATTTCCAAACGTAATGAGGGCATCAAAATTGACTTGTATATCTGCAGTGTCGCAATAGACCTGAGAGCCGGGAGCAATGATAAAATAAGCTGATCCATCAATGGTGATCGTGATCGTTTCACTTGCAGGAGGACAAAAGCCTGTCTGATCCGTAGCCGTCAGCGTAAAGCTGACCGAACCCGCTGTGATGTCAGCAAGAGTAGGTGTATAACTAGTATTGAGTGCATTTGCATTTGCGACAGCGGCACTACCTGTTTCTGTCCAGTGGAATGTCACGTTACTTCCACCACCACTTCCAAAAAGATTGATGACATCAGGCGCACACACAGTAGCATTGCTTCCGGCATCAACAAATGGTGATGTATGCAGTTGAATCTGAAATGCAGCCGTATCGACACAATCTGCAAGAATAACAGAACGAATAAATCGCAATACATACAGACCTGCATCCTTATTCGTCCCATTGAAATTATTTCCCACCAATGTTGCAGGATTAACACCTGCTGGAGTACTTACGAGTTGCCAGCTTCCATTGACACCAAATCCAACGTATGCAGAAAGATCCAAAGCACTCTGAGCAGAGCATAGCTCAATGCTATTAGTTTGAAGTAATGCAGGACAACTACAATCTGGTGCAGCCTGAAAAATACTGTTCGTACAACCGGTCGCCGTATTTGTAAGATCAAATGTGATATCTGTATCAAAAGGAATATTCGTCAGCGAGAAACTATCCGTTCCTGCTATGTGTGTCAGATTACCTACACTGACCAACACCACATCTGCATCTGATGTAAAAGAAACTTCATACTCAAGTGCAACATCATCGCAGAGAATATTGTAAAGGTCTACTATGGGTAATGAATTGACGATTGCCTGAATTGTATCCGAACTCGGACAATTACCAGGAGAACTTGTGAAGAGATAATACCAGGCATCTCCATTTTGAGGTTGGATGATACCAGATACCGGAAGATTTGTTGTAAGATCAAACCATTGGCCACTTCCTCCTACGCCATTCAAAACTGTCGGAGCAAGTGTATTTAGATTTATGGTCTCCTGATCACAAAGAGTGGGATCAGCCACCTGCTGAAGATCTGCTACAGGATAGACGTCAAATGGGATTTGTGTCCGGATACTGTAACAAAGATTCAATGGGTCAAGCGCTTCAGCATAATAAATGGCACTGACAGCACTCGGTGGTTGATACGTCAGACTGTTTTGTAAAAGAGCAACACCACCACTTGGTACATTATACCAATTAGCCACCATCCCCGGATCTATTGTAACAGACAAGACAGGAATAGCATTACCATCACATATTGAATATGATGCCTGGCCGGCTATAGGAGAGTTGATGAGAGGGCAATTACAATTCGGTGCGGTGATCAGAAATGTGTCTTTGCAAAGCGCTGATGGATTTAAAATTTCTATTGTCACATTTACATTTTCAGGTATTCCTTTGATCGAATCCTGACCTGTAGGATTATTGACCACAATACCTGCACTGGCATGAATTGAATCCGCTGAACTTGTGAAAACAATTGAATAGGTATGCGCGATCATATCGCATGGAGAACCCTGCAAAGTGAAATCAGGATAATCCTGCACATCGATTTCAATCGGAATTGTATCATAACACATCCCTGCTGTAGCCAGGACATATACAGTCACAGTATCATTTGGAATATAGATGAGCGGATTCAGTCGGTTAGTTGTATCAGGAGGAAGTCCTGAATGAAAAGTGTAAACCGGCATGCTATTGCCGGCATCAATCAAAGGAATAGTTTGCAGTGCTACAATATCTCCTTTGCAAATTTGCAATGGAGGCACAGAATCGAGTTTCGGTTGTGGAAGAAGTGTAAGTGGAATCTGTATTGAATTCTGGCAATAATCATCTGCAATTAGAGCCCATAGCTGATTTACATTAAAAAGATTTGCCCCGGTCGGACTATTGATGATATCGCCTCCTTGTAGTGGATCTCCATCGTACCATGATACATTATAAAATGAGCTTACGAAAATATCGTAATCCGTTAGGTTAATATTATTTGCAATGCCCTTACAAAATGTAAGATGAGGTGCTAATATCGGAGGCAACGTATGAATCGTTATGATCTGCTCTGCATTGTCAAGGATCGCAGTACAACCATATTTACCATAAACATTTAAGAGCGTGATGATGATATCATGCCCTGTCATTAATTTCGGCACTAACAATGAATGTGTAGCCTCATCATATACTGCCACAGGTACATCTGCAACGCACACTTCAAATTCTGAACTGATATCAATCGGTACATTGGTAAATGTCCATGTTGGAAAGCCCGTGGCCGTAACCGAAAAATCCATTGAATAATCCGGCAAACCTCCAGTGACATCAACATAAAAATGCGCTGGATTGTCCGGACAACTATTGGGACATGTATCAAAATCTCCTGAAATAGATGCTGTCATTTCATGATCACATGGATCCGAACAAAATCCGGGAGGTATGAGCGGAAATTTAAATATGCATCCATTACCGCTCAGATCCTGAAGTACAAGAGCAAGATTTGTAGTCGTTGCCGTACCAGGGTCAAGTATAAATGTAGTCGGCACACCTGTAAGTCCGGTGCCCGGGGAAATGGAACCCGTCGTCACGCCAAAATGAGTGACCCATACCCAATAATCAGGACCAAATCCAGGGGCCGTAAAATTGATCGTCACTGTCATCCGGTCGTCTGTGATATCATTTGGAGTCCCATTCTGATCACACCCGATTTCATAAGTTGTTGCAGCCGGATCGATCCAGTATATAGTGATTGTAGCTGTATCAGCCGGACACCCAGGATGTTTGAAATAGGAAGTATATGTTCCGGGCCCGCAGAAGTAAAAATAAAAAATACCATTGAACGTATCTAGCGGAGGAGACCATAAGCCACCTGGATCATGCATGCCCAGATAACCGCCGATGGCTACCAATCCTTGCGTAGGACATACGAATATTGTTTTGTGCGTACCCGGATTGTTATGGGGCACATTGATTACGGCAGTATTTGTAAAAAGGACCTTGTATAGGACATCCGGCCACTTCGGTCACTGAAATAATCGTGTATGTAGTGGTGTCCGATATCATGACATTGATAAATGTAAAATCCTGTATAGCCATAAGGGTGAATGTATCCGTGCCGTCCGTATACTGTACATCATAAAAACCTGGAGGGACATGAATAGTGATAGATGTTTCAAAAGGAGCACAGCCATCACAATCCAGGCAATCGATTCCAATATTCATATCCATTATCGGAATGGTCCATCCTCCCGGATAATTTGGGGAACCTAAAGCGTATGTCGTACAATCCAGAAAAGAATTCCAGTTAGTTCCATCCTGGATACGATGCCACCAATTCAATTGGCTTTCCGGCGTAAAAGGATTTGTGTATTTATAAAAATCCGCACCTCCTGATGACATGTAGTAACAGGGTATCACAGATGGATAGAGGTTTGACTGATGTGAAGTCCCATTGGCGACCCACACTGAATTCGTGGTGTATGCATAGATCACAGTGCCATCATATGAGGCCTTATCCAATCCACCTGAATTAGTCCAGGTTCCGCCCTGCATGAAATAAAATTGATCGCCTCCGGGTTCGAGATTGAATGGACCTCCGGGAACATTGAGATTCTGAACAAGCCATCCATTATCCGGACTTACAAAAAAATCAGTCCAGACTCCCCCATTCAACACTGCACGAAACGTGATAACTGTGCCCCTCGGAATAACTCCGCCAGTACGCGTAAACTTTAATGTTGCTTCACTATCTCCCCAATATCCATTGTTGACGGCTTCCCATCCATTGTCAGTTAATATAATCGTTGTGAAAGGAGTAATGTCCTTAAAGCATACAAAGCTTATTTCATCTGATTCTGGTTTCACACATACACCCAGATCTGTGACTACGCCCAAGACAGCAATATCACCTGGAGCAAGCACTGTCTGAGCAGAAGCAGTCGAGCAAAGCATGAATAAAATAGAGTACAGGTAGGCGGGGTAGAATTTGGGCATAGCAATAATTAATTGGGCTTCCTGAATGAAAGATCTCTAAAATAATAAGCAATACGGAATCAAATACTCAGGTGGAGAAAAAACCTAAGCTGTTTATGAGGGAGAAGTAAATTCCGTTTTCTTATACTTTTATAGGAAAATAAGACGATTGTACTAGCCCTGAGGTTGGGCTTTTGTCAAAAATATAAAAGAATACCGCCTTTTTCCGGTAATTAACATATTGCGATTATTTTTTATTTAAACCCGGAGTTTTAAGTGAATCCTGATTGCTTTCTTCCTTTCTTTGTTTTGAAGCGTTGTTAAAAGGATCCCAGCTTACTTTCAATTTTCCGTCATCCGCTGTTTTTTGCCCTGAGCCGGATATTCATTCCTACACGGCCGGTATTCTTTAAAGTTGAATTTTCGCTTTTGGAAAGATTGCTGAGGGGCACCTGGATACTCATGTCAGTTCCTTTCTTTGTATCATATACCCCTTCCACGAACAGGATGACCACATTAGACCTGATCTCCATTTTATGTATGGTGATAGCTGATCCGTCTATTTCCAATTCATTCGTCAGTTCTCCGAAAAGGATATGTGAAAAATCGCGGTTTTTGAATGCTGTCGAGGCAATTTTTATTGCAGGATCAAAATTGATCAGTTCGCCTTCATTTACACTGAATTGGACATTTCCTTTCATGCTGTTGGCATACACTTCTGCCTTATCGGTGATGACACCCTTCAGTTTTATTTTAGCAGACAGATTTCCTTTCATGTTTTGAGCAGTGATCGCATCCTGGCCAAAATTGTCAAAAGCATGGAAAATACCCGGGATATCCACTCTGTCCAGGGTGGATGAGAGTTCAAGAATATTGGCGTGATTTCCATTGGCCAGGGAGCCATTCAGCGTGAGTGTGCCGCCTGCATGATTTAATTTTACGTTTCGCAATAGCACTTTGTTGCCAATCAGGAATACAGATGCTGTCACATTGCTTGCATTGAATTTCTTGAATGTCATTTGGCCTGCATTGATATTTAGTTTAGCAGTGCCATCACTTAGCATCCTGTCCAAATTTTCAGTGGCGCTGATCAGTTTATTTTTGAGCGCCGGTTTTTGCCTTGGTATGACAGATCTTTCACTGACATAGGAAATGAAATCATTAAGGTTAAGTTCTGGTGTAGATATGGACCAATTCATCGTGAGCTGTTCAGGATTTTTATTCAGCAAGGCTAGCAGATTGGTCACTTCACCATTCATAGTTAGATTCGTACTTCCCGCAGTTGCGATAAAGTGATTGATGACCAGGTCCTCACCTTTAAAAGCGAGGACACCGCTGCATTTTTTAAATAGCAGTCCACGGGGAAGATAATTTATCTCTGCCTCCGATAGTGTTAAAGTCCCATTGACCATTGACTTGAGCGTATCTTCTTTTCCAAATGAACCTGTGTACGTGATATCGAGCCTTCCCAGGCCTTTGGTAAAACGAATGGAATTACTCTCTGCCAATGCATTAATAGACTCGAGTTTAAAATTGGATCGTAAATCGCAGATCAGATAAGGCGAATTAAGATTGCTGATTTCGGCGCGGTTAGATAGGAAGGTAATATTCTCCCACGTGCATTGGATACTGTCAAAAATAAATTTTGAATTTTCATCTCCGGGTAGAAATTTTGTATCCATCTGGTTATTAAAAGTGCCGGTGAAGGAACATTGATGAAGTGTACCTGCCGGAGTTTTCATTTCTGAATCATGCACTTCAAAATGAGTAGTAATCCGAGGTATTACATTTGGTGCGGCGAGACCTGAAATTTCTGCGCCCACATCAAAAGGCTCCAGGATATCGATAGGTTGAAGTTTTTTGCAAAAGGGATTGGGTGAGCAGGCCGGTAGCTTTCTGATAAAGTATTTTTTTTGTTTTAATATCCAGGTCATACGAAACTGGCTCATTCAGAAAATAAATATTCCCGTTTAAGACGAAGGGTTGTTGATCTATATTCAGGTTGATATTATTAAATTCTAATTTATTCCCAGGGTAAAAAATCAAATCAAAAATACCTTGTAATGATTTCTCCTTCAGATAGCTTCCTCTGTCCATATTGAAGCCTATACTGTGGATTAGAGATTTCATTTCAATCCTAAATACGAATCCGCTATCCATTTGATCGAGATGACTGCTTAAATAGTCCATATCAATATCATGATAGGAGTTCTGACTCTTATTTTCTACAATCAGCCGCGTATGTTCAAATTTGATATCCGGTAATTCAGTTTTGTCTTTATTGAAAGAAAGATCATCAGATCGATGAAGATTACAGTATCCACATTCATCCGTGTAGAGATAAATCGTACAATTTTGAACGATCATACCGGAAATCTTTGGTTTCCCCCTGAATAGGCTCATGATGTCAAACCGGGTATATATTTTTTCCGCCTGCAAAAATTATGATGGTGCAGGTCCCAAAGAGAATCCCGGAGTGTGATGTCTGAAAGCTGGACAGAGAGATTGGGAAATGTCCGGACAAAATTGAGCTTAAGGTCGCCTATCGTCACAATCCCTTTTACCTGCCTGTTGATCTGCGTCCTGGCCATCGCAATGATGACACCCTTGTTGGACGAGACCAGCATATACATGATCGCAAAGAAACTGATGAGAAATAAAATGAATCCAGCCACTATGCGCAATCCATATCGAATTGGTTTTTCAAAAAGCAAAATTTAGATCAATCAGATGAAAACGGTATGCGGCGGGGTATCATAAACATACGCGGGAACAACAGGATAACGCAAATATTAAATTGAATGTTTATAAAACAAGATGAACAATGCCTGTATGTTCGGTAGGCACATATGATCATCTTAACTAATAGGTATTAAGTGAAAATAAATCAATAGATTTTAAAGCTTTATGATCAGATCAGCAGAAAAGGTCATTTTTTCAGTCAGAATACAACATTCCATTAACACATGCCCCTGGTCAATTTGAAAGGCATTGGTACTTTTCCCGTACATTTGAGTCTCTAAATAGTCTGACAATGAATACTTTTTTATTTCTAAGCATGCCCGGTGGTTCTGAGTGGTTTATCATCTTAGCTGTTGTATTGTTGTTATTCGGAGGCAAGAAAATTCCGGAACTGATGCGCGGCCTTGGTAAGGGTATCCGTGAGTTTAACAATGCACGGAACAATATCGAAAATGAGATCAAAGAAGGTATGCGGGAATCAGACCGCAAAGCCATCGAAGAGAGTAAAAAGGAAGTCTAACCACTTAATTTACCTCATCAGAATAGATCTTTTATTCCATTCCTTAAAAATGGAATTTGTGCTCTCATGCTCGGGGTGTCTGCATAGTTTTAATCTTTTGTTAAATAGAGATTAAATTCAGCAACTAGACATAAATTCACGGATTGTTTGTACCAAAAACAACTCTTCATATTCAAAGAACAACTTTATCAAATGAATAAATTAATCTTATTCTCACTGGTGATTTTTATGGCAGCTTCTCAACAAAGTAGCGCCCAGAAATTCGGCCATGTCAATTCTGCCCTGATCATACAAGGTCATCCACTGATCGGTCCGGCTAACACTGAACTAGAAGCATTTCAAAAAGGGCTTTTAGATCCTTTTGATGCTCAATCAAAAGCTTTCGAAGCGAGGTACAGAGCCTATGTTGAAGAAGCCAATAGTGGGACTCTTTCCCAGATTGCACAACAAAATAAACAAGTAGCTCTTCAGACAGAACAGGATTCACTGAATACTCTGCAGGAGCAGATCAAATTCAAAGTGATGCAAAAAGAGAATCACTTCTACAGCCTATTCTCACTCAGGTCGACAGTGTCATCCAGGTCATCGGCAAGGAAGGACATTATACCATGATCTTTGATACCAGCGTTTCAGGTGCTTTGCTTTTCGCAGAAGATGGCAATGATCTCACCGAAGCTGTGAAAGCAAGATTGAAAAAATAGCCGTTTACGACGCATCAATATGGTTTTAAAAAATAAGGGACTGGTCGCAACCTGTCCCTTATTTTTTTTATCCCCAATTGCTATTTAAATCATCATACACCTTCAGAAAGTTTTTTCCAGTGCACTATTCCTTTGTAATGGAAGTGATCAGATACAAGGGCTAGTGGAATTTTATGATGCTGCATGAATGCAAATAATTGCGCTGCGGGAGTTTCAGGTGAAACAATTGTCGGCGATGGTATCACCCATGCATCAATCAGGCTTTCGGGATAACGTGTAGAATCAAAATTTGCCAATAATTCCCTTGTGAGATACCCTACAGGTTTTTCCGGACCTGCCCAAACAATAAAACCTTCACCTTTTACAGATTTGATCTTTTCTTTTTGCTTCCGACATCGTTTGACCGATTTCGAATGAGTGTTCGATAGGCTCCATCAGATCTGAAGCTTTTGTTTTAGTCAGCCATGTCTGACGTTGAAGAGCCTTGTTCTCCTGTCGTGCGGCGAAGAAAATAAAGACTCCGATCAGCGTCAGTGTCGGACGATTGTGCATGACTCCATACCCAAACATCAGAAAGGCTATCCCTGGCCTGCATAAGATGCGATCTGAGTGGCTTTGGCCCGATCCATTCTGAGTGAAAGGAGGCTGCGAAGTATCCGACCGCCATCCATAGGGAATGCAGGTAACAAGTTGAAGGTGCCCAGGTAGCCATTTGCCAGAAGTATTATTTTGAAATAAGATGTTGCTTCCTGATCGAAATTCCAGAAGGAGGATGAGAAAAGTGGAAATACTTCGCCTTTGAAAAGAGCATAGCTGAGCCAAATTACACCTACGATAAGAAAGTTGACAACAGGACCTGCTATAGCAACCCAGAATTCCTGCCCTCTACCTTCCGGCATCCTCTCCAGTCTCGCGATCCCGCCTATAGGCGTCATGATGATATCGAAAGTCTTTACTCCGAATTTCCTGGCAGCCAATGCATGACCAAATTCATGCAGGATCACGCAGAAAAAAACACTCAGGACGATTGCAATAGATAGTAGAAGGAGAACAGGCTGGAATCCATCTTTGCTGGTTTCATAGGCTACCCACAACAGCAAAAGACCAAAGCTCCAGTGAATTTTCACGGGGATGCCTGATACTGTAGCAATATGGAAAGATCCTTTCATGATGGGATAATGATGAAAAATGGAAAAGTGTCAGGCTTCAAAAACGGATCTGTGCTCACAAAGTTGCCATAGGCTGGTAGAGTTCTCCACTCAATATAGCCCTTGAGATCACAAGACGCTGGATCTCACTTGTGCCTTCGTATATCTGGGTGATCTTTGCATCGCGCATCAGGCGCTCTACATGATATTCCTTTACGTATCCATAGCCACCATGTATCTGCACGGCTTCGACAGTATGTTTCATAGCGGTTTCCGAAGCGAATAATTTTGCCATGGCTGCCATAGAACTATAATCCATGCCCATATCTTTCAATCGTGCAGCCCTGTAGACGAGAAGCCGGGCTGCTTCAATCTCGGTAGCCATGTCGGCCAGCTTGAATGCGATTATTTGATGATTCATGATCGGTTTCCCAAAAGCTTCTCTATCCTGGGCGTATTTGAGCGCCAGTTCATAAGCACCAGCCGCAATACCCAATGCCTGTGCAGCAATTCCGATACGCCCGCCATCAAGTGTACTCATGGCATATTTGAATCCAAATCCATCAGGACCTATGCGGTTTTCTTTTGGAACCCGCACATCGCTGTACATAATCGAATGTGTATCCGATGCACGGATTCCAAGTTTGTCTTCTTTGGCACCTATCTCAATCCCCGGTGATGATCGTTCGACTATGAGTGTGTTGATACCTCTATGTTTGAGCTCAGTATGACTTTGAGCCATGACCACATGGAGAGAGGATTTACCACCGTTTGTGATCCAGTTTTTTGTACCATTTAGGATATAATGGTCACCGTCTTCTTTTGCTGTGGTGCGCTGACTTGTAGCATCGCTTCCTGCTTCAGGTTCAGAAAGACAAAATGCGCCGATCCATTCGCCTGTTGCCAGTTTCGGCAGGTATTTTAATTTTTGCTCAGGGCTTCCGTAGGATTCGATACCCCAACAAACCAGGGAATTATTGACCGACATGATGACAGATGCACTGGAATCTATTTTTGAAATTTCTTCAAGAGCTAAGACATAACTCAACGTATCCATACCTCCACCGCCATACTCCGGGCTGACCATCATGCCCATAAAACCCATCTCACACATCTGACGGACCTGGTCTTGTAGGGTATATCATGTCTCTGTCACGGGCTATGACACCCGGAAGAAGTTCTTTACGTGCAAATTCGCGTGCTGCATGTTGACGGCGAGCTGCTCTTCGGTAAGTTCAAAATTCATAGGGTAAAATTAATAGAAAAGGTGAAGAAAGGCGAAAGAGAAGGCAAAGGCTGAGGCGAAGGCGAAGGAAAGAAAAATATAGATTCTGTATTTAAGTTAATGATTACGAATACTTATTTTTCCTTAGCCTTAGCCTTAGCCTTAGCCTTAGCCTTCGCCTTAGTCTTAGCCTTCGCCTTCGCCTCTGCCTTTTCCTTCGCCTTCGCCTTAGTCTTAGCCTTCGCCTTCGCCTCTGCCTTTTCCTTAGCCTTCTGCGATCAATCCTAGTATCGTCCTGAAGGCGACAAACTTCCCGTCAAATGCATGTTGATGTTTTTTCTGCAATTGAGGGGCGTGATCCCGCTGATAGATGGTAAATAATTCCTGGTTAGGGCATGTATATTGGATGGCGTAGGTGATGCCTTCATCATCATCATACCCTTCAAGATGAAGAAGGCGGAAGGATTTGAAGCAGGCTGTCGCCATGACCTCCGGGATATGCTCATTCAGCATCCACTCGACCCACTGTTCGCGGGCTTCCGCTGAAATTTTAACCGTTACATTGTAGATTAAGGCAGACATTATTATGATTTAAAGATAATGTGCATTGGCTTGACCTTTTTTGAATCATTTATTTCTTTCAAAAGAGAATATAGGCTTTATAGAGATTTAATGAAAATAAGACCTGCAGCTTTTCCGGATAGGTTTATTTCTTTTTGATCCATGGAGATGATCATACTTTGATCATAGGGGTCATGTTTGATTGTTGTTACGGTTTTACCTATACCTATTCCTTTTTCGTCAAGGTATTGAAGGAAAGATAACTGCTGATCCTTTACTCCGATAATTAAGCCTTGTTTCCCGGGTGAAAGATCAGACAACAGTGATTGCGCTCTTAAGGTGTATTTGCCCTGAGCGTTTGGTATAGGATCGCCGTGAGGATCGAATTTCGGGAAGCCCAGGAAAGAGTCCAGGTGATCGATGAGGAGTTCAGAATTGATATGTTCAAGTTCCTCAGCGATTTCCTGGACTGCTTCCCATGGGATGTTCAGGGATTGGTATAAGAAGACTTTCCAGAGCCGGTGTTTTCGGACAAGGAAAGTGGCGTGTTTATAGCCTTGTTCGGTTAGCCTCGCACCTTTGTAGGGCTGATAATTGATAAGTTCTTTAGCTGACAATTTCTTCAGCATATCTGTGACAGATGCCGGAGTATTCAATAATAGTGCAGCTATTTCATTGGTAGTCACTGAGATATCTGCATGAATAGAGCTTAAGGATTCCTTTCAGATAATTTTCTTCTGTAATTGTCAATACCACATTTCAAAAATACTTAATTATTTAGATTATACTAAATTATAATTTAGACTAATCTAAAATAATCATTTCAGCCTGACCATTATGTCACAAATCCGAAAATAAGAGCACATTAAAGTGTCTTTTTAGGATCCTAAAACCCTCTCTTAGACATTGACAACCAATAAGTTAAACTATCGTGGCACGACTAGTGGTGGCACGACTAGTCGTGCCACGATGCGTGGATATATAGCTCACCGGGTTTAATACCCATATAATCATCCACATCTGTCACCCGAAGACACATGATACCGGCCAAAATCATTGAGCCGCCACCCAACATAACCGCATAGATTGGTCCATCCCCAAAAAATGATTTCACCAGAAATCCAAGAAGTGCAGCTACAATCTGCGGAATGACAATGAAGAAATTGAATACACCCATATAATAGCCCATTTTATGCGGAGGCAGAGATCCCGCCAGCATTGCAAAGGGTACAGAAAGAATAGATGCCCAGGCCACACCAACTCCGATCATGGAAACAAGGAGATAATGAGGATCTGTAATGAAACAAACGGAGACTAATCCCAATCCACCAAGCACAAGACAAATCATATGCGCTACTTTTCTACTTGTCCTTCCCGCAAGTACCGGAAGACCGAATGCTACTAACGCCCGCCATTGTAAACACCCATGCATAATGAACCCAATCGGCCCCATCATTGTAAATTTTAGTCGTAGTATCCGTCGAATGATAAATATGACTTGTCACTGCAGATGTCATATAAATCCACATCGCAAACAATCGAACCATGAAAAAAATTGTACCACAGAAAGCTGTTTCATCGAAGATGGCATATTCAAAAAGATCATCCATGATCGTGACAAATCCTGAGCTTGATAAATTGCTTTTTTCATCAACCCTACCAATAAAAACAAAATCCCCACCAGCATTGTACCATACGAAAAAGATACAATTCTTTTGGAAGTGCTTCAAGCCAAAACCATACATTGAGAAGGATGCCGATGATAAGTAAATACTCCCTGTGCGCAAAGAAATAGTCAAGGCTGATCTGTTTGTCAACTCAGTAGAGAAAACATCCAAGGATCATTATGATTCCAGAAAATGGAAAGCTAACTCTCGGAGATATTCTTTTGAACTGAAGACTGTGTCGAATCACATGCAGCCAGGTAAATAAGTCCACCAATATAGACATTTCACGGGGAGTCAGGTATAATTCCCTCGACTGCTGGTTTGATACCCCGAACCAATTAGTAAAAACATATAGCATGACGAGGCTACAACGGCTGGATTCAATGAAAAAACTCTGCATCGCAAACCCTGATGTGCGTTGATAGGAAGGTAATTATCACCGACAAAGGCTCTGAACGGTTTCCATTGAAATATTAATAGAAGC
>JADKGY010000013.1 GCA_016722045.1 Candidatus Opimibacter skivensis
GAACCAACAATAAAGGGCATCACCGATGAAAGCATAAATTATACTGGTTTTATCTTTTTGGATTGATCAATGTCAATGGTGATCCGTATGTGACTGAATACAATTGCAGGCTGGTGATCCTGAGACCGAAGCGATCCTTCCCAGGATCAATTTCTGATTTCGTCGAAACCCTTTGGCGGCCTGAATGGACATTTGTCGGACTTCCAACTTAAAGTTGATTCCTAGTTCTGCAGCCAACATCATGTTGGTTTCCCGGTGGTTATCTGCAGATTGCGAGAAAGGAAAGATCATTAAAATGGATCACGTAGATGGAGCAGTGATTTACTTAGAGGAACATCCATTTTTAATGGTTCAGCGATCACAGCAGAGAGTAATGCGTCTTAGCGGTAACAAGCCCGGCGTGTAATATGCAAAGGGCGATTGATAAATCATTGATCAATGCGATCGAATAGAGTTTGAAGGGAAGCATTTTAGAAGAGATATTGGGTTTGATTTGTGAGAGAAGTGAGAGGAGTGAGGGAGGAGGAGAGGAGTGAGAGGAGTGAGAGGAGTGAGAGGATGAGGAGTGAGGAGCGAGAGGATGAGAAGAGGAAGCACAGCGATAGAGACAGCAGAGATAGCAATGCAACATCGTGAAGTGATCCTGAGTGATCATATGTTATTGTAGCCCCGGGTCCTAAACTCCGGGGGGGCAAATGATGAAGATGGAGGTTGCAACCCTGACTGCTGAATAGAAATCCGCCTCTATGGGAATTATCTGTTTCTTTAGAAAATTTCTTTGCGCACAAAGATGGATTTCTCGGTCGCAGTTGCAAACTCGCTTAAGGAGATTTACCACATATCGGAAGATTCGATATATTGACCTTAAGTTCAAAACTTAAAATAGCGGAGGAGTGAGTGATCGTCCTGTATCCGGCATCCATCTATCCGGCATCCCCTTAAAGAATTATATCCCCCACATCGGCCCCAACAAAAATATACAACACAGGTGATGATGATGATCGATGCGATGTTGAGCCAGAAACCAGTTTTCACCACATATCCTTTATACTTAAGTAACTGGATCCAAATGCAATCCCATTGGGCGGTGTAACGGCAGGCATCATAAATCCACACGATGCAGCCAATGTTGCGCCTACCATCAGCATAAAAGGATGGACACCTGCAGATACAGCTATCGGAGCGATGACAGGCAGGATCATAGTGACTGTAGCCAGATTGGAAGTGAATTCAGTGAGAAAATTCACCAAGGCAACAACTAAAAGTATTGTAACAAATACACCAAGGCCTGCCAGTGCAGACATATTTTGTCCTATCCATTGGGCAAGCCCTGTTTTTTCAAATGCTTCTGCAAGTGCAAGGCCTCCACCAAACAATAACACAATTCCCATGGCAGCTTGTGAGCATCTTTCCCAGCTGATCAGCTTTTATTTTTTCCTTCACCCGATGGAATCAGGAATAAAAACCACACCGCCCAACATCGCAATGATTGTATCATCAATGCCGGGAATTATTTTCTCAAGAATAAAGGAGCGAATGATCCAGGCAATTGCGACACTAACAAAAACAATGGCTACTTTTTTTTCAGCAGAACTCATCATACCCGATTGTGACAACCTTTGATTCATTTCTTCTTTTCCTCCGGCAACTCGTGCATGACCGAGTGGAAATCCTATACGAACTAAATACCACCAACTAATGAGCAGTAAAAGAACTGTGATCGGGAATCCAATGGCAAACCATTTGTGAATGATGTCAACATGATATGTCCCTGACTACACCTGCAAAAACAAGATTAGGAGGAGTACCACAATGTAGCTAATCCGCCGATGGATGAGGCATATGCGATAGCCAACATCAACGTTTTGAAATACCACTGTGGCTCTCCGCCATCATCTGAAGTAGCGGTTATAATCGCCATGCCGATAGGAAGCATCATAATCGCAGTAGCTGTATTTGAAATCCACATCGACAGAAATGCAGTAGAAATCATAAACCCCAGTATAATCATACTCAGTCTCGTCCCCATGCTTCGAATGATCGTCAAAGCAATTCGACGCTGAAGTCCTGTCTTCTCAATGGCAATCGCAATCAGGAAACCACCTATATACAGAAAGACAATAGGCTGTCCATACGATGCTGTTGTTTCCCCAAGCTTTAATACGCCCATCAATGGAAATAAAATAATCGGGATCAGTGATGTTGCGGCCAGGGGAATGGGCTCAGTGACCCACCATATCGCTATCCAGGCTGTAATGGCCATAACAGTTATAGCCGCCTCTGGCATACCCGACGGGGCAATGAAGAAGTAAATGATCAGAAACAAGGCTGGTCCCAGCAATAAGCCAATTCTCTTTGCGCCCTGCGAAAGATCTGTGGTATCAGCTAATATATTTTTCGGTGATCCTGGCATTATTGTGGCTAAGCTAATACAGGTATCGGATTAAGAGGTATATTGGTTTAACCCCGCATTTCGTTATTTTCGTGAATCAAAGGAAATCAGTCCACATCTGATTTGGGTTTCCTCAAATAATTAATTATGGAAAAGAAAATGTACTTGTTCACTCTCTTATGGCAGGCTTCTTTGTCTCGTCATCTTTAGTTCTTTTTATAACGAGAAGTTAACACCGGAAAGTCCCACCAATGTGGATTCCAATGCGATGTACAGACGAATCATCGCCTATGATCTACATCAGGAATTTAATTTCGCCGGGGAGGCCATTCCCAAGGATAATTTTGATGCAGTCGAACGTCTTGACCGGGAACTACTGATCAACAGTTATCTCAATGCCACCACTCTTCTCAACCTGAAGATCGCCAACAGGTTTTTTCCCGTGATCGAACCCATTTTAAAAAAATATGGTATCCCTGAAGATTTCAAATATCTCTCTGTGGCTGAAAGTAATTTAAGAATGGCCACATCTCCATCAGGTGCTAAAGGGTTCTGGCAATTTATGGAGGAATCCGGAAAAGGGTATGGACTTGAAATCAATAGTGAAATCGATGAACGATATCATGTTGAAAAATCAACAGAAGCCGCATGCAAATTTATACTTCATCTTAAACAAAAATTTGGCAGCTGGACATTAGCTGCAGCAGCTTACAATATGGGAGAAGCAGGTATTGCAAAACGTCTTGAAGAACAAAAGCAAATAATTATTATGACCTCAATCTCAATGAAGAAACTTCACGTTACATATTCAGGATCATAGCTATAAAAGAGATCATGAATAACCCCAAAAATTTGGATTTTATCTTGAGGATGATCAGCTTCTATGCTCCTTCTTCAAAATATACCACAGTGATCGTTACTGAACCTATCCTCAACCTCGCAAGCCTTTGCGCAACAATATGGCACCAGCTACAGAATGCTGAAAGTATTCAACCCCTGGCTGATTGGTTCTTCACTGACCAATAAGAGCAGGAAGAAATATGAGATCAGAATTCCGGTGAAGTGAATAGTGAAATGGGAGACGTGAGACGTGAGACGTGAGACGTGAGACGTGAGACAATTCAAAAAAATGAATTTTGATATAAGTTTCAAGTTTATGAAAATGTTTCATATCATCTTATTCCCTTTGATATTATTCTGTTTGTCTGCTCAGAAAGAGAAACCTTTCCCCACATTTCAATATACCTCTATCGAAGGCGCAACAATTAACAACAGTATATTTACTCGCAAGGAAAGTATGGTCATCCTTGGTCGTTTAGGATGTTATCCTTTAATGTTGCTGCTTAAAGATTTACAGGATACCACTTTTAGTCCGGAGATCCAAACGATACTAATATTAGAGGACACGAATCAACAAATTCTTGATTTTAATTCGCCTACAAGTAATTTATTTTCCAGGATAAGATTCAAATACAAGCTTAATCCATTGATGGGAAACGTCATCGGTGAATGTGAAAAGAAAAATAACATATCCAAAAGGTGATACCTTAATCTTAAATCATCCCAGCATTTTAGCAAAAAATTAAAAACGAATGATTCACCCTCTACATATTTTGTAAACAGTCAGGGGTAATTGAAGGGTCATTTAAAGGTTACGTTAAGGGAGGAAGTAAGAAATTCAGACTTCAAACTTTGTTCGCAGGAACGATACGTGTTGATAAAAACGTTTATGAGCAACGACCAGCTTCGAAATAATCAATCAAACAAAATCCAAAACCGAATGCTTCGACTTGTCAGGCCTCAACCAAGAATCGTGAATCGTGAGTTGTGAGTCGTGAATAGTGAGTTATAATCTGTAACCTAATATTCCGAAAATCTCAAATCTTAAATCTTAAATCTTAAATCTTAAATCTTAAATCCAAAATTTAAACTCACGTATACGGTGCCATCAATTCCGGAAATGCCGCAACTGCTGCACCGATGATCCCGGCATCATTAAATGCTGAAGCACTCACTACAGGTGCGAAGATGACTGAAATGAGTGCAAATTCATCAAATCTGAAACTGATACCCCACCAAGAACAAAAGCCGTGGAGAGAAAAGAAAGATTAAATAATCAAGAAATTCAGCCAACTCAACAGCCCATTCATCATAATCGAGCAGGCGATCTTTTCTTGCTCTGTTACTAACCCAGTCTTCTGCTATTTTCCCTTTGTAATTGATATGGCCAAATTCAGTATTTGGAACAAGAATACCATCATGAAAAAGTGCAGAACCTATACCGGTTCCCAGGGTCAGCAATATCACGGTACCTCTGACATTTTTTATATTGCCAAACATTCGTTCAGCCATGCCGGCTGCATCTGCATCATTGATGACATAATATTTATGCCCTGTATAATTTTGAAGTAATTCTTCAACATTGACACCTAGCCATGATTTATCAATATTAGCTGCAGAGTATGCGATACCATCCTGAATGATAGCCGGAAATCCACATCCTATTTTTTCACCCTGCCAGTCAATATCCTTCAGTGCATCACGGATGCTTGTAGCTACTGCAACAGGTGTGGAAGGCTGTGGCGTATCAACCTTGATGCGCTCTCCGATAAGTTCTCCCGTTTCAAGATTGACAAGTCCGAACTTTATGCCGGAACCACCGATATCGATACCTAAAGCAGGTGAGCTCATACTGATTTATTTGACAGCTTTAATATACATTTTTACATCCTTCAGAGGCCGGTCTCTTGAATCTTTCTGCACTAAAGCAATCTTATCAATGACATCCAGACCCGAAATCACCCGGCCAAAAACAGTGTAGTCGCGATCCAATGCAGGTGTTCCTCCTAACTCCATATATTCCTTTTTCTGCTCAGGAGTGTATGATATGCCTTTCCGCGTCTCGAACATATCTATCACACTACTCTCGACTGGTCTTCCCTGCACAATATAGAATTGCGAACCTGATGACATTTTCTGCGGATTAACATTATCACCCATTCTCGCAGCAGCCAGCGATCCTTTCACATGGATAAGGCTATCGACAAACTCGGCAGGAACCTGATAACCCGGACCACCCATGCCCAGAGGTGCGCCTGCAGCAGCATGTTTTGAATCCGGATCTCCACCCTGGATCATGAATCCATCAATCACGCGATGAAATAATAATCCATCATAAAAACCCTGATCGATCAACTTCAGGAAATTGTCCCGGTGTTTAGGCGTAGCATCATAGAGTTCTGCGACCATCACACCATAATCTGTGGTGATCTCGATGAGGCATTTTGTAGGAGGATTAATGATAAGAGGTTGTGTCATGGTATTTGTTTTCTTTCCTTTTGTGGCACTTAACGTGACATCATATTTGCCGGAATGTGTGTAGTGATGATTTGGAACAGAATCTTTTGATTGTGTACCATCACCTAAATTCCAGAGATATGAATCCGCTTTCTGTGAATTATTTTTGAATTCAATGGTAGCCAGGTGCATCAGCACGATCTGCGCTCATTGAAAACTTTGCCATTGGTTTCATACATGAGGTGAATGTCATCACCATCAATCCTCCACTTAAAATCTTGTTATTCCACTTCATTAGTCAATCATTTTTATAGTCATCCTGATATTTTTCAACGGCCGGTCATGCGCATCTTTTGGTTCCTGACTGATCTTATCCACTATTTCCATTCCGGATACCACTTCACCGAATACAGTATATTCCATGTCGAGACTTGGATATCCACCCAGATTCATATAGGCATTTAGCTGAGCCTGGTTGTACGTAATTTTCTTTTGATCCTGGTAATATTTTAGTTCGGTTTCATTTTGCTTAGCGCCAGTGACGATATAAAACTGACTTCCGGAAGACCTTTTATCATTGCTTGGGAGTCTGGCTGCTGCCAAAGCGCCTCTGAGATGGGGGGCTCCGATTTCGGCAGGAATTTCATAACCTGGTCCTCCAGAACCTAAAAGTTCACCGTCCGGTGCTTTTTTGGATGTTGGATCCCCGCCCTGGATCATGAAATTGTTGATCACCCGATGAAAAAGAAGAGAATCATAAAAACCTGATTTTGCAAGTTTGATAAAATTATCCCGATGCTTAGGTGTGCTGTTGTAAAGAACAATAGTGATATCTCCATATTCGGTCGATATCAGGGCATGGTGTTCTTTTTCCTTACATCCCAGAAAAGGGAGCATTAAGCCTAAAAGAATCAATATAAATAAGGAATGAATACCTCTCTTCATGATCATGTTTGTTCTTGATTGGACAGCAAAGGTGCAAAATACTCCACGACTTTTCGACGCAACAATGCTTCCTGTGGCCCGAGTCCTTTTATATCAATGGGCATCAGGACTTTCCAATGGGGCCATCCATCAGCGTCCATGCCTTCAAATTCAAAATATCCGTCTTCAGACAGCAGATGGCAGACGGCGATGTGCATCAGATCCTGTTTCTCTTCCTTTGAAAATTTTACCTGATGCCTCCCCAGCTCCTGTATCCCAATGAGATAGAGCAGAGCATTGAGGTCCGGAAGCTCACTTCGATTGAACCTGTCCTTAATCCAATGACGCACCCTTAACCACTCAAAATCCAGCTGCCATTCTTCCATAGGGCGGCAAAGATAGGCACGCCAAAGATCTTTTGTAATCCTGGAAACAATCACCTGAAAGGATGAAATGAGCATCGGCTCTTACCCTGACCTTTAACCTTTAACATCAGCAATTGATTTGTCAGTAAAAGAATGAAGAAGAGAATTAATTTGGAAGTAAATCCTCAGGTATAATGAGACCCTCATCTTTTCGCATACTTATATCATTCACTGGCGTGGCCCCAATTGTTATTTTTTTATTCTCCTTTTTCTCAAAAGAGGCCGGATCTGATCCACATCTTAAATTATTGGATTCATTACAGACTCTTATCCGCAAAGAAGTTGGCGCAGGTACAAACCATTTTCTTGCTCAGGCTATGGCTTATGATTCTATAGCACAATTATCCGGTGATACACTGCGCATGGGGAAGGGCAAAACTTCTTAGGAATGTATTCTTATCTGACCGGCAATCATGAAAAGCAATTGAATATTATCTCGCAGCACTTCCTTTCTTCACCGCAGTGAGAGATACTTATTTTATCGGTATGATGAATAACAATATCGGTGCAGCCTATGAGTATAGAAAAGAACCTGAACAATCCATTTCGTATTATAAGACCGCTCTGGCATCATTCACATTACTGAAGGACACATTGTGGATGGCCAATGTGCTGAATAATATTGCTATTCAACTTAATGTGGCAGAGCGAAATAAAGAATCACTGGAACATTATCTACGGGCAAAAGCTTTGTACACCACCCTTCATGATTCCTCTACCATGGCTACATTGATTCCCAACATGGCCGAATGCTATCGTCTGCTAGGTCAGTATACAACAGCTATTGATATGGAAAATGATTATTTGAATAATTATAAAAATTTCACACGACGGACGTTGTCAGCAATGCCTATGCAGCATTGGGAAGATCCTACCTCGCACTTAATCAATTGGCAGAAGCAAAAAATATAATGATCTGTCCATCAAAATCAGGAAAGAAAATAAATTCCAATATCTGCTGTCCAACAATTATGAAGTCGAAAGCGGAATTTTTGAAAAGAAGGAAACTACAAACAGGCACTTATTTCCTTTAAAATATTCAAAGCTAGCCAGGATTCCATGCTCAACAAGCAGAAGGATGATCGGATCACACAGCTTACAACGGAATATGATGTAAAAGAAAAAGATCAGAAGATATCCCTGCTGAATACACAGAATGAATTAAATACACTGCGCATCGAAAAATCAAACAGGCAAAAACTGCTGTATGGAATAGTGGCTCTTTCCTTTATCATTTGTGCATTAGCTCTTTATTATCTACTCCGTCTGAAATCGAAAACCAACAAAGAACTTGCAGAAAAAAATGACATCATCTTAAAAGCGCTTTCTGAAAAAGATATATTACTCAGAGAAATCCATCACCGGGTCAAGAATAATCTCCAGATGATATCTGCACTTCTATATTTACATGGGAAATCAGTAGATGATACTTCTGCCCAGGAAGCGCTGATGGAAAGCCAGAACCGTGTACAGTCCATGGCGATGATCCATCAGAACTTGTACCAGAATGACAACTTACTAGGGGTAAGTGTAAAAGACTACATGGACAAATTGATGAATCACCTGATCAGTTCATATAACATCGAACAAGACAGGATCCACATCAATAAAGTGATCAATATAGCGCATGTCGATGTCGATACTGTAATTCCACTGGCTTTGATCATCAATGAACTCATCAGTAATGCGCTGAAATATGCATTCAGGGATGGACGAAATGGCATCATTGACATCTTCTTTGGTGAACGAAATGGCGACATCGTACTCGAAGTAAAAGACAACGGCCCGGGCTTACCTAAAAATGTGAATAAGGATGAAAATGGCAATTTCGGTTTCAAGCTCATCAATATTCTCACAGAAAGATTAGGTGCCACCTGGACAACAGAATCCGTGGATGGCACTAAAGTCACCCTTGTCGTCCCTCATAAAAAAGCAGCATAATCTCCACGTATGAACGCAATCAATATCCTTGTCGTAGAAGATGAAGCGCTTGTCGCCGCGATGATCAAAGAAGCCTTGTCTAAAACAAAATATAGTGTTCGGGCAGTAGCCTTCAATAAGGCATCCGCAGAAAAATACCTTGCCACTGAACCCATTGATGCCGCTTTGCTGGATATCAATCTTGAAGGAAATTTTGAGGGCATCGAAATCGGAAGGCTCATTCGTGATCACCATCATATTCCATTCCTCTATATCACTGCCCATGCAGATGATCAGACACTCCACAATGCAAAACTGACGCAACCGTCCGGCTATATTGTCAAACCATTCACTGAAAGAGATTTATTGGCAGGGCTCGAAATCGCACTCTACAATTTTCATCAACGGCAATCACCACTTTCAGATTTGACATTAATCAATCAACGTCTCAAGGAACCTCTATCTAATCGTGAAATGGATGTACTGAAATTAATTTTCGAAGGCCGCACTAACCAACAGATGTCAGAGGAATTATTTCTCTCCATCAATACCATCAAAACCCATTTATCACGACTCTTTGCAAAGTTGAGTGTCAATTCAAGGACAGAGGCGATAGCTAGGGTGAGGGATTCCATTTCGCAAATCTGAAATTTGCTGACACGAAAGCTTAGGCTCAGCCTAAGCTTAACGGTGTCGCGTCTTTGAATACAAGCGTTGCTTGATTTCTAAAACCATGATTAGTTATTAAAAAATAAAAACCAACCGTTAAGCTTAGGCTGTGCCTAAGCTTTCGCGTCTGCAAAACTCCGTTTTGCGTAACATGGCTTTTATTAAAAAAATGATTTGTTGCCTACGCTTCACGGGTCATATTTTATTCTTGTTTTTCCTCGATCTTTTCCATAACCACCATATCACAACTAGGATAATCGCAAATGGCCACAGCACAAAAATGGAGATAATGAAATTGACAAAACCATACCATCCGGAAGAAATGGATTCTTTGAAACGCTCCAGGAAATTTACATTATGATCAGGCTTGTAGACATAATCTTTTTGTTGCAACAAAGTGAGATCAAGTGTACTTAAGTCAACCTGGTTAGTCAGATATTTAAGACGTCCTTCAGCACTTTCGATTTCTTCTTCGAGGACACGTATTTGTTCGCGGACACTTAGGATATCTTCGATTGTTTTTGCTGTCTTCAGGAGCTGGCGATACTGATCGAGATAAGCCTTCTTATTGGTCAGCCTGGTTTCAAGATCGATATATTCTTCTGTGACATCACGTGCATTGACTGACTTGAAGGTGACTGTTCCTTTGAGCGCTTCAAGGTCCGCAATCAATCCATCCAGCTGATCTGCAGGTACACGAATCTGTATATGATAACTAACCTGGTAGTCTGTATTATCAAGTTGCTCATTTCCCGCATAAGCTTTGTGTTTTGCAAGAATGGCATCCACTTCAGCTTTTGATTTCAATGCATCGGCTACAGTGATATTGATCGTCCCATTGCGTATGATCTTTGGGTCACGTATTTCGAGCTTATCGACAGTTCCCTCTGAAGGCTGCGTACTACCTCCTGATTGGCTTTCTATTGTTGCAGGAGCTGCTACTTTGGAATCCATGCCCATTTCGCGATTCGAAAGAGGAGAACTCTTCTCACATGCGGCTAAGAGCACGATGCAGATGAAGGATAAGAAGAAGGTTTTCATACGTATTGATTTGATTCAGAAAATTAAAACGAATAACGTCATTTAGGTTATTCTTACTATGATGATGACCTGTCCCTTCGAATTTCATATTTTTGCACTGTAAATAATTTCCTAATAAGATGAAATTTGGCGTAGTCGTATTTCCCGGTTCCAATTGCGATGATGATATGATGCATGTCCTGGGCACCGTCCTGGGAGCACAAGTTCAGAAATTGTGGCACAAAGACACTGGTCTTGATGGGATTACCACAGAGGACTGTATTGTTTTGCCGGGTGGGTTTTCTTATGGAGATTATTTAAGAGCAGGTGCTATCGCGAGGTATTCGCCGATCATGCAGTCTGTCATTTCCTTTGCCAATGATGGTGGAAAAGTATGGGGGATTTGCAATGGATTTCAGATCTTATGTGAAGCGGGACTCCTTCCGGGGGCATTAGTGAGGAATCATCTTCAGAAATTTATTTCGAAGAATATCTATATGCGGGTGGAGACGACAGATTCTATGATCACGCATTTGTGCCAAAAAGGTCAAATATTGAAAATGCCGATAGCGCATGCTGAAGGAAGATATGTGACAGATGCCGATGGCCTGAAAAGGCTCAAAGAAAAGGACCAGATCTTATTTAGATATACAGATGCAGAAGGTCAATTATTCAGCGAAAATGGCTCAACTGATGATATTGCCGGCATCTGCAATGATGGCCGGAATGTCTTTGGCATGATGCCTCACCCTGAACGCGCCTCTGAGACTATCCTCGGAAATACGGATGGATTAGCTCTTTTTCAATCCATTTACAGTGCAGTTTCACCTTTAGTCAATGCCTAATTGAAGGGTAATATCTGTTGCGACTCCCCCTTCTAGAGGGAATTTCAAAACTTTGATTGGTAAATGAATTGAATGGTTTTTATAAGTTCCTTTTGGCTTCATTTTTTAAGGCCTCTGTAATAAATGTCTCAAACTCTCCTTTATCTATTGCTCTTAGAACATATACCTCTTTGTCTTCAACAATAACCTGAACAGCTACCCTGGCGCATCCTGACTTGCCTTTACTTTTTTCAGTAATATCCATTCGGATTTTATAGATGCCGCCTCCTAAATTTTCACCCTGTTCTGGGTTTTTCTTTAATGACTTAGCCAGATTAAGAAAATCGTCCTTAATCTTTGGATATTTTTTTAATAATTTTTTTGCGTCTTTTAAAAAGGTAGGGGTTGGAAAAACTTTATAATTCCTTGATGGACTGCTCGAAGGATTTGGCGGTTTTTTTCCCTTCTCGGATTTGTCTTGCTTCATCAAGTGATTTAATTGTTTTTTCACTTCCGATTTAGCCTTATAATTAAAAACAGCCTGTTGTAGCAAGTTCCTTTTCGATACTTTAGTTTTGCTGGTAACAGGTTCGGCTTTAGATGTGCTTTTGCTATTAATATTTATTGCGGTATTCATATCCATTATTTGATAAACCAAATATAGTCCACTTTTGTGCCTCAAAAACAGTCGGTCATAATCACACTATTACTTAATTGTATACTTTATTGATTTTCAGCATCTTATAACGAATTATAGTAAATATATAAATATGTTAATCTATTGATATACGGCTATCGTGTAGCTAAAAAATTGTATAGAATTGAAATTTCAGAAAAACCTTGCCTTGTCCTAACTGATATATAGTTCCCATTTAGGGGGCAGGGGTAAAACGAAAACTTATATTTTCATCAATTCCCGTTAAGGATATATTAAACACAAGACAGTAATGGGTCTTTAGCCTATTTTTGTACTCTTTAGGAAAAGTTTTACCCATATGCGACATCTTCTTCTCTCGATATTCTGTCTGCTTTCTTTCGTGGCTATAGGTCAGATCTACAGTCCTGTAAAATGGAAAATGGATCTGCAGCCATCAGGAAATGGTGAATACCTCTTCACGGCGAAGGCTACAATCGATAAAGGATGGTGGGTTTACTCACAACACCTTGAAAGTGAAGATGGCCCCGTTGCCACTGTAGTCTTTTTTGAAGAAGGCCCACATTACAAATTGATTGGAAAAAATAAAGAGTCTGACAATGTGCACAAGATCTTTGACAAGGTCTTTGAAATGAATTTGGCCAAGTACCAGGACTACTTTACAATCGAACAAAAAATAAAAGTGATTGATCCATCCAAGCCAATAGTCGGTGTGGTCACTTTTATGACTTGCAATGATGAGCGTTGCCTCCCTCCTACTGATGTAGATTTTTCGTTGAAAGCTACAGGCAAATCCAGTGGTGATGCTAAACCAAAAGATGCAAGTACATCGGATACAAAATCGTTGACACAGGCAGATAAAAAGTACCTGTCGAAGACAATAGTACTTCAGCTGAAAAAAAAAGTTAACTGAGGATACCAATCCTTCGGCTACTTCTTCTTCCACTTCCATTTCTAATGTAATTGTTGCGAATGTTCCAAAAGGCACATCGTCTCCGGGCATTCTTTCTCCGGTAAAATGGACGTTTAGTTCGGTAAAGAAATCTGACGGCGTCTATGATGTCATAGCTGAAGCCAGAATTGATGAAGGATGGCACATTTACGGAACAGGTGAACATCTGCAGGATGGGCCAATACCCACATCCTTCATCATTGAAGACAATGCAGCCTACACCAAAGAAGGAAAACCTGCCGAACAAAGCACAGGGCGACTACAAGCCCACGACGAATACTTCAACATGGATCTTGTACAATTCCAGCATGATGTCCGTCTTACACAAACTATAAAATCGCCTGCTGCCAATATTATTTCAGGATCATTGGAATATATGTCATGCGATGAATCAAAATGCCTTCCACCGGAATTTCTTGAATTCAAAATAAATCTTGCCACCGGTAAGCAAGTCACAGATGACAAATCAGCAACCGGCCCTCATGTCAATGGAGAATTTGTAGATCACGCTGTTCCTTCACTCCAAGCTACATTTGAAAATCCGGTGAGCGATTGTGGCACTCAAAAAGAAGAGAAAAGCAGCAATCTGCTCTGGATGTTTATTTTCGGCATGATCAATGGTTTTATTGCATTGTTGACACCATGTGTGTTCCCGATGATTCCGTTGACCGTTAGTTTTTTTACAAAGGATACAAAACGGAAAGGATGGGAGAACGGACTTTGGTATGGCATTTCGATCATTGCGATATATGTTGTGCTTGGATTGTTGATCACCATTGTTTTCGGGGCTGCCGCATTGAATGAGCTTTCAACAAATCCCATTGCGAATACAATCTTCTTTCTCATCTTCATTGCTTTCGCACTTTCTTTTTTCGGTTATTATGAAATCACATTGCCGAGTAGCTGGAGTAATAAGAGTGATCAGATGGCAGACAAAGGAGGATTTATCGGAATCTTTTTTATGGCTGCGACATTGGCGATCGTTTCATTTTCATGTACAGGTCCGTTGATTGGATCTGCACTTGTATCTGCTGCATCTTCGGGCTTCCTTGGTCCGTTGGTGGTGATGGGAGGATTTTCACTGGCGCTGGCGATTCCGTTCGGGTTGTTTGCTGCATTTCCTGCATGGCTCAATTCACTTCCGAGATCCGGTGGATGGATGAATAGTGTTAAGGTGATATTGGGTTTTGCTGAACTTGCATTAGCCTTTAAGTTTTTATCCGTGGCAGATATGACTGCACATTGGGGTTTTCTACGGTATGAACTCTTCATTAGCATTTGGGTGATCTGTGCTTTAGGCATGTCGGCGTATATGTTTGGATGGATTCGATTTCCACATGATAATCCAAAGAGAAAATTAAATGCTTCGTTTGCATTATTTGGATTGGGCTTCGCCATACTTGGTATTTATCTGGCTACAGGCTTATTGGGTAGTAAAACGACAGGGACATACAATGCACTCAGTCTGATGAGTGGATTAGCACCTCCTGCACATTATAATTTTTTCAGGCCTGAAGGAAAAGTAAATGATGAAGGAGAAACCCGCTATGCTTCATTGACAAAGTGTGCTAATAATTTTGATTGCTTTCATGACTACTATGAAGGTCTCGCATATGCTAAACAAAAAAACAAACCTATTCTACTTGACTTCACTGGCTATGGTTGTGTCAACTGTAGAAAAACGGAGGAGCATATCTGGGTGAAGGATAATATCCGGAATAAGATCAATGATGATTTTGTACTAGTGTCATTGTATGTTGATGATAAAATGGCGCTGGATACACCTTATCTCATTTCGCCACTCCAAGACAATAAAAAAATGAAGAAAGTCGGCGACATCTGGGCCGATTTCCAGATCGCCAATTTTAAACAGAATTCGCAACCGCTTTATGTATTGATCAGTCCTGATGAAAAAGTACTTACTGCACCTCGTGGCTATAATCCAGATGTGGAAGGGTATGAAGCTTTTTTGAATTGTGGACTCAATGCTTTTAAGGATTTGAATCCTGCGGTGATTGGAAGCTCGAAATAAAAGGTAAGCAGTAAGAGGTAAGAGGTAAGCAGTAAGAGGTAAGAGGTAAGCAGTATTCAGTATTCAGTATTCAGTATTCAGTAAAAAAATAATTAGCGTTAATTAGCGCCAATAAGTGATTTCTTCTTTACCTCCGTATGAAATAAATAGTGTTAACTACCTTCCCAACGCTGTTTGAAGTTTGTAAACTTCAAACTAATATATTCAACTGTTTCTATTTGGGATCTGTTTCAGGCAGTTTAGAAACTGCAATGCGTTAATTATGCATTAGGTCTGTTTATGCTTAACTTCGCTAATATAACATCAATAAAATGAAAATCTTTTTCCTGGCCTTCGGAGTATTATTTCAACACCTTCTCCAAGGCCAGGATAATTTCAGTAAATACTACACTTTTGACAGTGGGGTTTCTAATTTTAGAACGCTATTGGTGGATAAGGATACCATATTGCTTGAGGGCATATTTGTAGATACAATTTCTCCCTTTCTACAAGGGATTGCATTTGCAAAAGTTGATTCATCCGGAAATTTGATATCCTACCATCGATATTTTGATACTAAAGGAAGAGATCTTACTTATCCTCCTCTTAATAACATTATTAAGTTATCGGATGGCAGATACCTAGTACCAGCTATGACGTTACAGGATGAAGCTCTTTTATTAATATTTCTGAATTCACAATTTTTTGTAGATACTGTTTTCGAATTTTTCACTGCAGAAACTTCAGTCAGATTAAACCTCGTCCGAAGCGTATTTGAATTGAATGACGGATATATTGTATTCGGATCAGCGCAGCGATTATCCTACGCAACTGATGGTCAAATCTTTCGAATAACAAAAAATGGGGATTTACTGTGGCGAAAATGGTACGGTTTGACCAATAAGGACGAGGCCTTTGGTGATATTGCACAGTACACGGATAGTACGTTTATTTTAGCATCTTTTCATAAGCCTTTTCCAGTCCCTAGCCAGAATCATTTATACAATACTTGGATTTTTGAAGTTGACTCAGATGGAAATATTCTGCAAGAATTTGTTGATCCTGATCCATATTCAGGCCCTTCTGGGGGACTAGTTATTGATAAAAACAATAACATTTATTATTGCGGTGAACAGATTATTGATGCTCAACATGGGCAACAAAATGCACAGGGAAGAATAGGAATGCTTGATACTGATTTTAATCTAAAGTGGAAATTGAGTTTTGGGAAAAATATTAGTATCTCTACAGGTTTGACAGATATGATTAGTTCTGACAATAAATTAATATCTGTTGGTTCGTACGAAGATACTTCACGTACCGCATTAGGTAATCCATGGGGATATATGACCGGATGGACTGTTTTAACTACACCATTGGGAGACAGTAAATGTGAACGATTCGACACTGCCACGTGGTTTCCAATGACAAATTCATCCGAAGGTATTTTTAGGACCATGGACACATTGTCCAGTGGTAACATAATCGCTTGCGGTGAAGGACGATTTGGCGAAGAAACTGAACATAATATTTACGCTTGGCTTGTCAAAATGCCAAATCCACCCTGCAAGAACTTAATATCGAAAAATGAGGCCCCACCTGAAAATATAACCTCATCTCTTAGAATTAGTCCAAATCCCGCAAGGACCCAGGCAGTGATTCAATGGTCTGAAAACACTGGACGTAATGCAGATTACTTACTAGTATTTGCTGAGGATGGAAAGCGAAAGCAAAAGTTAAATCTAGCAAATGGTAGTTCTGAAACTTTCTTGAACTTAAGTGGTTATCTGCCGGGCATTTATTTCGTTCAATTATTAAGTAAAGGAGGCTATTTATTGGGAGTTAATAAATTCACAGTTTCCCCATAGCATAAGACTTAAATTTCTCAAATGAAACTTCTTTTCCTGGCCTTCGATGTGTTATTTCAAATCAAATAAAAAAAATCCCGCTACCTTCTCAGCCAGCGGGATCATAGAATTTATGTAGTTCTTCTGTTAGCTTTCCATCGTGTAATACCGGATCATCGATTGGATCTCGCGATCGGTCTTACTCTTGGGTGCCATCTTGAAAAAGATCTTATGCGAATCAAAATCTTCAGGCAGCAATTCGTCAAGGCATTCCATGGTTTCTTTCTTCTTTCCTAAGCGATACAGACAAGCTGCTTTGCAGTAAGAAAGACGTGGGCCGACTGTATACTCATCTGCTTCCTCAAGTACATCAAGTGCTTTCTCCAGCTTATTGCGACGCATCAGGAATTTGACGTGGGCAAGCCAGTATTGTTCTTCTTCAGGACCTGCTTCTGTTGATTTGGTATGATAGAAGTCAGCCTTGCCGTACTGCTTTGTTTTCTCATAGCAATAGGCCAGCTCAGCATAATATTCCTCACGACGATCATCAAGGCGAATGGCTTTGATCAACGAACTGATCGCATTCGTGTAATTACCTTCCCTTGCGTAGCAAATGCCCAGCAGGTAATACACATCATCGATGTACTGATCGATCTTCAATGCTTCGATCAGGTAATCCTTAGCCACAGCATATTTGCGCAGGTTGAGCATACATTCAGCCGCAGGAACCAGGTATTCCTGGTTGTGGCCGAAACGCTGGATCAATTCCTGGTAGATGCCGAGAGCTTTTTTATAGTCTTTGGTCTGTATGCACACTTCTGCACAATCGAGATATCCTGTTTTGAATGCAGGATTGACGATGTAGCTGTATTCAAGCGATCGAATGGCGTTTTTGTAATCGCCTTCACAACTATACGCATGCCCCAGGTTAAACCACGCGAGGTAGTTATACGCATCCTGATCGATGAGGCTGTTGTGAAATTCAATGCTCTCCTGGTACAATCTCGACCACTCTACGCAAAGCCAGATATGCTCCAGTGCTTCTTCGTTTTTGGGATCGATCGTCAGCACTTCACGCAGCTTGTGATACATCTGGTTGTATTCCCGCATGCACTCATAGATGTAGGCTTCTGCGAGATACAGATCTACACAGGAGTTGAGTGTCATCTGGTTCGTACAGTTGTCCACCATCGTGAAAGCCTTCTCGTAATCGCCGAGCTGGGCTGTCACTTTGATTTTCATCAACTGCATTTCCGGATTGTGGGGGAATAGGTTGAGGGCAATGTCAAGGGTCTCGTTTGCTTCTTTGTAATCTTCTTCGTTGATCAGCAGACGTGATTTGATGACATAGAATTCCGCGTGATGACTTGAGTATTGCAATGCGTAATCAAGGGCTTCAAGCGCTTTCTCCGTGAGTGATTCTGAGATATAGTATTGGATGAGATTGAGGTAATCTTTTTCATCCCAGTGGGATGACCCCCGTGCAATATCATGTTCTCAAAGACAGATACAAACTCAGGAAGAGACAGGTTTGGTTTCGTTCTGTACTCCATGCAAATGATGGTTGGGATTATAATAATTTGTCGTTGGTAAATATAACCAAAACGGCGTCAAACATACGATATCCATTGGCATTTGCACCTTTTAAAAACATAGATACATGCTTCGTGCTTTCATCTGTAAATCACACATACATAGATGCTTACATAAGCACCTTATCATACATCATTTTTACATCATAGGTAATGCGCTCTAATACACACCAGTATGTATCATACATCGAATACATGATTAAGAAAAAAAATAAAATTTTTTATCCCCAATTGGGAAAAAACATGTGGAAAACTTCTGCGATAGTGATAAAAAAAAGAAGAAGGGGTGTGTTGTACCCACCCCTTCTTCTTTTTTTATCGCATTGTTGAATCAAAAAAAAATTCTAAACGCACTAATTTTTTTGATCACGCTGTGGCCCCTGAGGATTCATTCCATTTGCTCTTTTCAGGAGACCTCTGTTGAATTCTCTTTCAGATGCCTGTAGTAAAATGATTTTTCTCGGACTGATCACCTTGCGTAAATCTGCAATCAGTTTTTTCTGAAGATCAAGTCTTTTCTGTTCCTGAATGACGTGACGATCGATGATAGTATTAGCTTCATCATCGGTGATGGTCATCAGATCGGGGCGCTCCATGTCATCTTTCATGTCCTTGAGTGCGTCTTTGTATTCATTGTACACAGGCCAGAATTTTGTGGCTTCGTCAGGAGACAAATCAAGCTTTTGCGTGATGAATCCGATGCGCTGTGCTTCTATCCGCTGCCTAGCTTCTTTTGAAAGGGGGCCTTGTGGCTGAGCAAATCCCAGGACAGGTATGATAAAGGTCAGGGCGATGACTAAATATTTGAGTTTCATGTTTATAGAGTTTGGTGTGTTATTTAAAATAAGTCTTCTGGATCTGTTCCGTTTGTTTCTTCCATGAGATATTCTTCGATGGCATCATGCGGTACATCCGGTTGGATTTCGTCCATCTGGATGTCAGTGGTTTCGAGGAGAGGTTCAAACTCATCGATATTTTCATTTATGTATTGGTAAGCTTCGACTGCACTGATGTCATTCGTCTCTACTAAAGCAGGTTTTGATAAAAACCAAAATCCACCTATGCTGAGCCCTGTCATGATCGCGGCTATTCCGATTATCCTTTTCCATGTAATCTTTCTTACTATCGGTTGAGACTCCTCTTTCTTCCAACGGTTTAAAACATCATCCGGAAATGATTCAAAATATCCGGCAGGAGGATCAATTGATTCTTTCAATGGAAATCCGGGTGCTATTTCTTTTACCTCGTCATTTATATCATCTTCTGGTGTCATGATTTATAATATTTGTTTTGCACGAAATTCTTCTTCTATTTTCTTTACGGCATGATGAAAGGAAGCTTTCAACGCCCCTTCTGTCAGCTGCAGCATTTCAGCCATTTGCTTGTATGACAATTCATCAAAATACCGCATGCGGAATACCATTTGTTGTCGTTCAGGCAGACCTGTAACCACCATCTCCAGTGAGGCCGCTAAATTGTCTGTATTGAGATAAGCTTCTGCGGGACGTGTGTCATGATTTTCCAGTTCAACTGTCTTTATTCTTGAGGTACTTTTCTGATAGTTGATCACTTCATTGCAGGCGATCCTGTACATCCAGGTGAATAGTTCTGATCTTCCTTCATATCCTTTGATATGCCTGAAGATTTTGATGAAGGTGTTTTGCAGGATGTCATCTGCATCTTCATGAGACGATACTCTTCCTCTCACCAGGCTATACAGGCGCTTCTGGTACTTGACGACCAATTGCCTAAACCCTTCCTCCTGAGTCCGGGGGTGACTTACCAGTGTTACTATCTCTTCGTCTGTCATGCTGTCCTTCAATATCTAAGACAACGGAAAGCGCCTTGGGTTTAATGCGTAGGAATTTAATGGCTGATGGTTATTGGTTGTGGGAAAGTAGACTGGTTTTAGGTTATGAGTTGCGGGACATGTTAATGGTCTTTGGTTTTTGAAGAAACAAAAATTAAATTCCCGATAGAAGTCTTTTATCTATTGACTGATAACACATTACCTTTCCTATTCCCAAAAACCAGAAACCAGTCCACTTTCCAACAACCAATAACCTTTATACTTATCCTAAATCCGCGTCTATCTTTGTCTCCATGAAGTACTTATCTCGGTTGATTTTGAGGATTTTGGGTTGGAAAGTGATCCTGGAGATACCTGCTGATCTGAAGAAATATGTAGTAGCAGTAGCACCACATACGAGCTGGAAGGACTTTTTTCTGGGGCTTGTGGTGCGTTCTTCGATTGGTCGGAAGATTTACTATTTGGGCAAAAAGGAATTGTTTGACAGTCCTTTTGGCTTCTTCTTCTGGTGGACCGGGGGAAGGCCTGTCGATCGGAAACAAAAAACAGGTTTAGTCGATCAGGTCGTTGCGCTATTTAACGGTAGTGAAGAATTTGCTATCGGAATTGCTCCTGAAGGGACACGGAAAAAGGTAAGTGATTTCAAAACCGGATTTTATTTCATCGCACAAAAAGCGGGTGTACCGATCATTCCATGTTCATTTGATTATGGACATAAGACTGTTCATTTCATGAAGCCCTTTTATCCAACATCCGATTCTGAAAAAGATCTTGATTTGATATGGAGTTATTTTGATGGAGTGATGGGGGCGAAAGTGGAAGGAAGTATTTCAGGAAGGTGGCGTGAGGTGGAAATCTGAGATCTGAATCTGAGACGGATTTTGATTCTGGCGTCTAAGCTGCTTTTATATCCTCTTGGCCCTTGTCTGGTTTGGTTTGGTTTGCTCACCCGGGGTGTCGGACTGAATACTGATTACTGCTCACTGATTACCACTTTTTTTAGTCATATTCCTAAGCCTTTCATTAAAATCTTTCTCCTCAATAGGTACACATACCCTATTAAATAATTCCTGTAGTTCCACCCCGTGTTCTATACTCTTTCCTTTCCGGATATCAATGTGGATAAATTGTGCCCATAAAAGTGATTTCAGTGTTCTTTCAGCATCATACATCCGCATTTCAACATGTAGAAATTTTGGTTTTGAATCAATCAACTGGCTCTCAATCGTCACTTCTTCCATCAATAGTGCCGGCCTGATATAGGCGATCTGATTTTGAGTCACCACCCATCCTAACCCCGTAGTCCGGCTATATTCATAGATATTGAAGTCATACGTCTTCCATACCTGGTCCTCACGGGCATTCATAAAGTAATCAAGGTACTTTCCATTATTGAGATGCGAATACGGATCACAATCCTGGAATCGGATGATGGCTTTGCTGGAAAGAAACTGAGGTTCCTTTGAGTCTGGGACAGTCATAAGGTGAAAATAGGTATAAGTGTGAAGTTAAAATAAACTCGACCAGATAGAATTTTGAATAAGGATCAACGAATTCTGAATTTTGAAGTAAAAGAATGAATACCAAATTTTAAAGTAATAGTCCTTTGACCATCCTCCCATTGCCCTAACTCGCAGCCATGACCTTAACCTATGACCTATTTCACTATTGTATCCTTAAATTCGCCCTGAAGATCAACAACCACAGATGCGCTACACGGCTGAACAACAGAAGATTTTTTTCAATGAAACAAAAAAATACCTGGCAAAAAAAAGTGCCGGTGATTTGCAAGGCGATGATATTCAACCCCTGGAAGAATTGGTTCGCTTTCATGAATACCGATATTATGTCCTCAATGATCCACTGGTCAGTGATTTCGAATATGATCAGCTATATAAACTTCTTGAGTCACTTGAGAAAAAATATCCCGCAAAATCATCACCTAACTCCCCTACCCGTCGTGTCTCGAGTGATCTGATTGATGATTTCGTCACGGTGAAACATGTGATCCCCATGTTATCTCTTGACAATTCATATGATGCGGATGATCTGATCAAATTTGATACGCAGGTTAAAAAACTGACCGAGAGAAATATTATTAATTACACAGTCGAACCAAAATACGATGGGGGAAGCATTGCTATTATATATGAAAATGATCTATTGGTAAGGGTAGCCACACGGGGTAACGGTGAGGAAGGTGAAGAAATCACTGTTCAGGCACGCACGATCAAATCACTGCCATTAAGTGCGGCATTTTCGAAACATGGAATTTATAAAGTGGAATTGAGAGGTGAAGCTGTTATCTCAAAGGCAAGATTTAAAGAAGTCAACAAACAGCGGGCTGATGATGGCCTTCCTTTATTAGCCAATTCAAGAAACAGTGCATCAGGTGGTTTACGAACAAAAGATCCTTCAGAAACGGCAAGACGTCAGTTGGATGCTTTCATTTTTCAAATGGGTTATGCTGTAGATAAAAATGGCAAAGATGTATTGCCTTCAATAAAATCTCATCACGACGCTATCGAACTTCTGGGAACGCTTGGCTTCAAAGTTTCAAAAGGTGATAAACGTTTTTGCAAAGGAATAGAAGAAGTCATCGACCAGATCAATCACTGGACGACGATTCGGGATGATTTCCCGATTGAGATCGATGGCATGGTCGTGAAAGTGGATTCTTTCGATCTGCAGGATATGTGCGGCTACACAAGTCATCATCCCAGGTGGGCAATAGCGTATAAGTTCCAGGCAAAGCAGGCCACAACAAAACTCCTTGATATCGAATACAACGTAGGTAAAATAGGCTCAATCACCCCGGTGGCGAAAGTTGAACCTGTATCACTTGCAGGCGTAACGATTTCATCAATCTCCCTTCATAATGAAGACTTCATCAAATCAAAGGATATACGCATTGGCGATCAGGTGCTCATCGAAAGGGCAGGCGATGTGATTCCCTATATCGTCAAATCGCTTCCTGAACTAAGGACAGGCAATCTAAAACCGGTTATCTATCCAGCACATTGTCCTTCATGCAATACGACTCTGGTCCGGGAAGAAGATGAAGCCGCATGGCGATGTCCTAATCCGGATTGTGAAGCCCAACTCATTCAAAAATTAATTTTCCATGTATCAAAAGACGCCATGGATATCGATGGCTTTGGTGAAAAATATATTGTTCGTTTTTTTGAATTGGGTTGGCTCAAAAATTTCGCAGATATCTACAATCTGGATTATGATAAAATAGCCGCGTTGGAAGGTTTTGGTAAAAAATCTGCTGACAAATTGAAAGATTCCATTGAAAAAGCGAAATCCAATCCGATATATAGACTTCTCCATAGCCTGAGTATCCATCATTTAGGTCAACGTGCATCAAAGCTTATCGCAGAACGAATCGCACACGTATTTGATTTAGAAAATTGGACACTTACCGACTATACGTCTATCAAAGACATTGGCCCTGTGGTCGCAGAAAAAGTGCAGGATTGGTTTTCAGTTAAAAAGAATATCGCTCTCCTTCACCAGATGGAATCCAATGGTGTAAATCTGAAACAAACGGATCTGGATAAGCCTAAACAATTGATAACAGATGGTGTATTGTCAGGAAAAACAATTTTATTCACAGGTACACTTTCCAGGATGGGACGTAAAGAAGCTCAGGACCTGGCAGAATCCTTAGGCGCTAAAAACATCAGTGCCGTCAGCGGTAATCTGGACATCCTTGTCGTCGGAGAAGATGCAGGATCAAAACTCGACAAAGCAAAAAAAATTGGCACTGTGCAGATACTTACGGAAGATGAGTTTATTGCATTAGCTAACCAATAATATTTTAAAAAAGTACGGACAGGTCGCGACCTGTCCGTACTTTTTAAAATATTATATCCTTACACTGCGGGTTGTGCCTTATCCGGTATAAAATGTCTTGAATGTAGCAATTGCATATGCGTTGCCAATATTCCGCCTTCAGATCTACCTGATTCTTCAATCGTGAATTCAAAGACGTCATCGAGATTCACATAATGACGTTCGGGCAATTGTGAGAAGTGAAAGAAAATATCTCTCCATGTGCGCAGATCGATGTCAAGATATTTCATAAAGCCATATCCATCCTGTACAGAATAACAATAACCCCGGGTACGACAACCTATAGCACCCCAATCTTCAACCCGCTGATCAAGTACCGGAAGCAGATTAGGTATAAGATACCCCGAAAGAAATTTATCCCCTTCGTTGACAAGGTCCCGGCTGATGTATCTGAAGGCTAAAATCTCAACACGGATTCCCATGTTTTGTATTGCCTGCACTACTTTTTTAAAATCACCATCACCTGTGAGAAGGTATACTGTGTCAAGATGTTGACTTTGCAGAAGGATGTCAACAGCCATGTCCAGATCAGCATTCGCTTTTCCGATACGCTGTCCGTCTTCATCTTCAAACCATTTAATCGCTTTTGTAATCACCTTGAAACCATAACTCCTTACGATACTTAAAAACCCATTTGTGCGGTCTTTATATTCGTAATCGGTTTTCATCCTGGCCTCATCAATTGACATGTAGGAGTTAAGCCTGATGGGATCTCCGTATAAAGAAACATAGTCTCTCAGCACATCATACCTAATACCATAACCACCGCTGCGTCTTATATTCTCAGCGTCAATAAATACACCAATTTTCATCGTCTTTCTTTTTTACAAATAGTTAAAAATTCCCTTTAAGCAAATAAAGGATCAACACATTACTGTGCATAGCAATAAAGGGTTCTGTTAGTTATCCGTTCGCTTCAGTTGCCAGTAAAATTCAAATGAGGCAACCTTTTGTCCAGCCTGATCATGAGCTGTGACGGGTAATGAAATAGTCAAAGTTTCGCCCGGTGTTCTCAAAGAGTCCAATTGAAGTTGTACCTCCTGACCGGAATTGCAAAAATAGTAACTTTTACCTCTTACTTTCTTTAAAAATTCACCCTTCACACCTGTTAAAATATACTTTGTATTAGTTCCTGATACATAGGCATATACAAGAGCCCCTGTGCTCAACTCTGCTGCCATCCCCATCACCGCCCAGAAAACAGACCCAAAAGGGTTCCGGATCCAGAGGCGATCTTTCAGCATCACCCTGCATCCATTTTCATCCAAAGAATCGATCACCATACCTGATATCAGACCCATCGGAAGCCTTCTCAACATCCACATTCTCATTTTCCATGGAGTGGTTAGTTGTTTTGAAAGTTTTTTGTTGAAAGACACGGCGATTTGAGATTTGAGATTTGAGATTTTGGTAATTAAATACGTATAAAGATGTTGTTTTAAGCGCGAATAAAAACAAATCGAAAAGCGAAAATCGAAAATTCAAAATCATTTCAGTCTTTTCCTCAGGGCCATCATCTCATCCCTGTATTGAGCTGCCGTAATAAAATCTAAATCTTTAGCTGCGTCCTTCATCTTTCGTTCTGTGTCCGCAAGCATTCGTTCTACCTGGTCACGGGACATGAAGGCAAGCACCGGATCAGCAGCCATTGAAGGCTCAAGCTCTCTGTCCACATAGGCTTTCTTATTGCCTTCACGCACATCGAGAATTGATTTTCTGGCTAAAATTTCCTCTCTTGTTCTGGATATCGTAGTAGGTGTGATGCCATGCTTTTCATTGTAAGCCATTTGTATGGATCGTCGCCGGTTAGTTTCATCGATCGTTTTTTGCATCGACTCTGTGATTTTGTCGGCATAAAAAATGACCATCCCATTTGAATTCCGCGCCGCTCTTCCTGCAGTTTGTGTCAGTGAACGATCATTGCGAAGAAATCCTTCTTTGTCCGCGTCGAGAATAGCCACCAAAGAGACTTCCGGAAGATCAAGTCCTTCTCTCAATAAATTGACACCCACCAACACATCGAAATCACCGAGTCTCAGATCCCTCAGAATTTCTACACGTTCCATGGTTTCGACTTCGGAGTGAATGTATTTGCACTTCACATTGAGTTTGATGAAATACTTACTTAACTCCTCAGCCATTCGTTTTGTCAGCGTGGTGACCAATACACGTTCGTTTGATTTTACTCTTTCGTTGACCTCATCCAGAAGATCATCAATCTGATTGAGGCTGGGCCTGATTTCAATAGGAGGGTCGAGCAATCCTGTCGGACGGACAATTTGCTCGACAAGTACTCCACCGGTTTGTTCTAATTCATAATCCGCAGGCGTGGCACTTACATAGATCACCTGGTTGATCAGTCCTGTAAACTCATCAAAATTCAATGGCCTGTTATCAATAGCAGATGGAAGCCTGAAACCATAATTGACAAGGTTTAACTTCCGGGCACGGTCACCACCCCACATCCCACGTACCTGAGGCAACGTCACATGACTTTCATCAACAATCATAAGATAATCATCCGGAAAATAATCAAGTAGGCAAAATGGACGTGTGCCAGGTTCTCTGCCATCAAAAAATCTACTATAGTTTTCAACACCACTGCAATAACCAAGCTCACGGATCATTTCAAGATCAAAATGCGTGCGTTCATGAATACGCTTGCTTTCAAGATATTTTCGTTCCCTGGTGAAATATTCTTCCTGTCTGAATAATTCATCTTCAATGTCACGGATGATGAATTTGAGTCTGTCTCGAGGAGCTACATATAAATTGGCAGGAAAAATGGCTGCATGTTTAAGTGGTTCCTGACGCTGACCGGTATGTACATCGATGATATCTATCTCTTCAATTTCATCCCCATAAAATGTAACCCGGTAGCCATAGTCTACATAGGGTAAATGGATATCAACGGTATCACCTTTGACTCTGAAATTAGCCCTTGCGAGTTGACCTTCTGTCCGGCTATACAAACTTTCCACCAGGCGATAAAGAAAACTATTGCGTGATATTTTTTTCTCCCGTCTGGATTCGGATGATGCCTGCTTTATAATCTTCAGGATTCCCCATACCATATATGCAGGATACAGAAGCGACCACAATGATATCGCGACGGCCGGACAATAATGAAGATGTTGCCCTTAGACGTAGTTTATCTACTTCTTCATTGATAGAAAGATCTTTTTCTATGAATGTATCAGAGACAGAGAGATATGCTTCCGGCTGATAATAATCATAGTAGGAGACAAAATATTCAACTGCATTGTCAGGAAAGAATTCTTTTGAACTCACCATAGAGCTGAGCTGTCAGTGTTTTATTGTGTGTAAGTACAAGAACTGGACGTTGTACTTCCTGGATGACATTTGCTACCGTAAATGTTTTTCCTGATCCTGTGACGCCGAGCAATACCTGGCTTTGCTCTCCTTTTCCAATACTTTTAACAAGCTGGCGAATAGCCTCGGGCTGATCTCCTGTAGGTTGATATGTGGAAGTAAGTTTAAATGACATCGACTGGCAAAAGTAGGGTTTGGTGAAGTACTTAACGATATCGATTAACGATTTAAACGGTCAATCGTTTAACCTTCCTACTTTTTTCCATTATAAAACGAAATGGTCAATCCATACCTGACCCATTTCTCTTCTCTGGATCCGGCTTCGGTATGGAGGATATCAGCTAATGGTCGGAGATCATAGGCTTTTGAAGGTATGATGACGAAGGGTTGTAATGCAAAATCAATACCGGTATCTCCCTTGAATGTCACCATCAGGTATAATTTGAAGGCTGTCATATGCTGTATATTACTGAAGGAATGTTTCGTCAATCCTTCCTCATATTTAACCTTATAAATTTGAAAAAGGAGATCCGTTCCCATTCCCAAAACTCCATTTCCCAGTTGATATCCTACGGCCAGACTATTAGCAGAATACCTAAGCTTGTCTGTGTATTTGTTTATAGATCCGGGTATTAAACCGGTAGCCTTGAAAGATTTGCTGGCACCCTGGTATGTCAATTCTAGGGCATGTATTCCTCCTTTCAGACGCAGTCCTGCTTCAAATCCATGAAGCCAATCCAGGTCATGAAAACGAGAAATATACGATTGAGATTGATTAAAAGAGGATACTACCCGATGCAAAGCCGGTGTGGATAAAACTGAAAAACTGTAACCTGTCTTCAGGTTAATCTGAGCATTAGCTGGCGAGGAGAAAAACCAAAAAATGCCAAAAGCAAGATAATTATTGCTCTAAGGCAGACCATTGTTGGTGTTATTACTGGCAGAAAGATAATTCGGTTTGTGATGAATTCCAAATCGGATGTTGCCACACAAACACCATCCGCTTATCTTTATCCGCCATGGCGAAAACGACAATCAAAAAAAAACCTGCTAAGTCTAAGAGTAAATCCCAATTCGCTTCAAACCTGGATTTCACCCCTGGCTTCTGGGAACGACACTGGAAGGAAGCACTGATCATACCAATTCTGGCCTTTGCTTTGTACTGGATGTGCTTGCCTTATGGTTATGTACTTGATGATCAGATCGTTATAACTGGAAATGACTATACTAAAAAGGGCATCAGTGGCATCTGGGAAATCCTCAGCACAGAGAGTTTTTCAGGTTATTTCCATGGCCAGCAGGACCTTGTGGCCGGCGCGCGATACAGACCGCTTTCCATCATTTCCTTTGCAGTCGAACAATCAATTTTTGGAGACAACCGGATCGAGCGCCATTTTATAAATATTCTCCTTTACGGTCTGATCGGGTTGCTCATCTTTAGAGTCCTATCCATACTTTTCCTGAAAAGAGACTAGGAACTGGCTGGTATCCATTCCATTCCTGGCTGTCATTCTCTACATCCTCCATCCGGTTCATTCTGAAGTAGTGGCTAATATTAAAGGAAGAGATGAGATCATGACGGCCCTGGGAGCGATGGGGGCTCTTTATTGCGTGCTTCGATATCTCTCCTCGGGAAAAATGAACTGGCTCATCTTCAGTGGACTTGCCATGTTCCTGGGCCTGATGGCGAAAGAAAATGCTGTCACTTTCCTGGCGGTCATTCCACTCACGATGTATTTTTTCACGAATGCTAAAATGAAGGATTATGTCACTGCTCTTATTCCTTCCTTGATCGCATTTATCATCTATATGGTCATCCGAACTAATGTGATCGGATATGTATTTGATAGTGGTAAAAAATCACCGACCTGATGAACGATCCTTTCATCGGTATGAATACGGGTGAGCGATATGCGACCATACTTTACACCCTTGGTCAATACATACGTCTTCTTGTTTTTCCACATCCATTGACGCACGATTATTATCCATATCATATTCCGATCATGAATTTTGGAAAACCGGGTACACTAATTTCATTGGCGATCTACCTGGTTCTTGGCTATGTATTTTTCAAATTGTGGAAAAGGAAAAGCATTTACGCATGGGCCATCGGATTCTTTGTTGCAACAGTTTCTATTGTCTCTAATTTATTTTTCCCCGTAGGCACCTTCATGAATGAGCGCTTCATCTTTATTCCATCGATTGCTTTTTCGGTGGTGTGTGCCTGGGTGTTTATTCAATATGGATGGAGTTCGGAAAAGAAAGGAATTCGATTCGCGTCTATTGGTATCCTTGTATTTATCATGGGTGCCTATATTTTTAAAACTTATGTTCGTGTGCCAGCCTGGAAAGATTCTCTCAGTCTGAATGGGCAGGCGGCAATGGTATCTGTCAATAGTGCGAGGAATAATTGTTTTATGGGTACTGCTCTTTTTGAAGAGGCTCGGGATATGAAAGAAAATGATCCTGCTAAAAAACTGGAATTGCTCCAGGAAGCTGATTATTATGTGGATAAATCGCTTGCGATGTATCCGACCTATAGTTCGGCCAATCAAATCAAATCAGGTCTTGTCGCGGAGCGATATCTCAGAGATGGTGATCTTCAACGATTGCTCACTGATTTCACGACGATACTCAATGCGGCACCACGTACAGAATATGTCCCTCAGTTTCTGGATTACCTCAATGGACGTGCTCCGAAGGATTCCATGATAGATTTTTACTACAAAGCCGGTTATGAATTATTGACAAAAACAAAACGGGAATATCCGACTGCCGTCACGATTCTAAAACTTGGCGAAAAAATCGCGCCGGATGATCCAAGGATTTTGTTTGGACTTGGAAAAGCATTTTATGGCGGTGGTGATCAGGTACAAGGCACGAAATATCTTGAACGGGCGTATCAGATCAATCCTGCGTTGCGGGATATGCAATAAGCAATGGGCAATAAGCAATAAGCAATAAGCAATAAGCAATAAGCAATAAGCAATAAGCAATAAGCAATAAGCAATAAGCAATAAGCAATAAGAGAAAAAGTTGAACGTAGTTTGAAACTACGTTCAACTTTTTCTCCTTTTTTTATCCGTAATTTCTTAGCTTTGGATAGCCAGGAAGAAAACCAAGAGATCAATTTATTTTGAGGGATGGTTACTTTTTTGGCAATGAAAAAGTAACATCAAATGAAAACCAGGAAAACAAAAATTGAGGAGATCGCTTTCACGATGATCCCTCTGGTCGGGCCCATCATCGCCCGTCAACTTATCTCTTATTGCGGAAGTATCGAAACTGTATTCGGAGAACAAAAAAGATTTCTCAAATCTATTCCGGGTGTGGGTGAAGAGATTGCTAATCAAATCGCAAAAAGCAAAGCCTGCTTTATTGCTGCAGAAGAGGAACTCGACATCATGGAGAAAAAAGGAATCCAGTACACTTTTTATACGGACGATCAATATCCATCAAGGCTTAAGCATTTTGCTGATTCACCATTATTACTCTTTACAAGAGGTAATGTCGATCTTAATCCAGAACGCTCTGTTGCCATTGTAGGCACGCGTAAACCGACTATGTATGGAAAAACAGTGACTGAAGAGATCATTGACGCCATAGCACCGTATGATGTAAGCATCATTAGTGGACTTGCCTATGGTATTGACATAGCTGCTCACCGCCATTGTGTCGCTATTGATGTACCTACGATAGGCGTGATGGGCAGCGGTATGGGCGTCATTTACCCGGATGCACATGCCCCTGTAGCAGAAAAAATGATGGCACGTGGCGGGATCATCACCGAATTCAGCTACGAGACCGGGCCTGATGCAGTGAATTTCCCAATGCGCAACAGGATTGTTGCCGGACTGTGTGATGTGCTTGTGGTCATCGAATCAGGTGTGACCGGAGGCTCAATGATCACGGCCGCTATAGCCAATGATTACAACAAAGATGTGGCTGCCATTCCGGGCAGAAAAATTGATAAAAGCTCAGCAGGATGCAATCATCTTATCAAAAATCAGCAGGCCCATCTGATTGAATCCGGAGAAGACCTTCTTCACCTGATGTCATGGGACAGGAAAACAAAACAACAGACCTTCCAGGCTGATTTGTTTACAGAGATGGATGAAAATGAACAGAAAATTTACAGCCTCATCGTAGACAGGGGCGAAAAAGATATTGATACCTTAGCCTTTGAATCAAAATCGACCCCGGGTGAGCTTGCAGCGATATTACTTAATCTTGAATTTAAAGGCGCTATCAAATCCCTTCCGGGCAAGAAATATGCAGCAATGGGCTAAAGGAGTATATGTTCCTGCTATCATCTTTCTGTTGTTATGCATCTCCTCATGCTCGACATCATCCGGCACAGGAAAAACGAATACTGTTCAGAATGAAGCGACAGGAGCAAAGCCAAAAAATGTAATCTTTTTGATTGGTGATGGAATGGGATTGCCACAGATCACCGGGGCGATGTATATGAATAACAACAAAACTGTTTTCGAACGATTTAAAAATATCGGTTTTCACAAATCGTATTCAGCCGATAATCTCGTGACGGATAGTGCAGCGGGTGCAACTGCTTTTGCGTCGGGAGTGAAAACAGACAATGGATACCTGGGTATGGATGCCCATAAAAAATCTTTTCCTACGATACTTGAAATGGCTGAAAAGAAAGGCATGGCTACCGGGCTTGTGGTCACGTGTTCAATGACACACGCTACACCTGCAGCATACTATGCACACATTGACGGCAGAACTGATAAAGAAGGTATTGCTTTACAAATGTTGAATTCGAATATTGATCTATTTATCGGTGGTGGTGAGGATTCATTCATACATCGGGCTGATGGACGTGATCTGGTCAGGGAGATGATTTCTGCAGGTTATGCGATCAATGATATGGCCCATTTATCGATTGAGGATCTTGATGCTGGTACGAAAAAAAATATTGGCTTTTTCACCGCTGATGATGAGCCACTCAGTGTCACTGAAGGACGTAATTATTTTATCCCTGCTACAAATAAAGCATTGCGCTTTTTAGATAACAGGTCCCCTTCAGGTTTTTTCATGATGATAGAAGGTTCACAGATCGATTGGGGTGGCCATGCTAATGATGCTAATTATGTAGTGACTGAACTTCATGAATTTGAAAAAGTAATAGCAGAAGCACTCGATTTCGCAGAGAAAGATGGTAACACATTAGTCATTGTGACGGCAGATCATGAGACCGGCGGTTTTGCTGTCAACCCCGGTTCAAAACTCAATCACATCGATGTTGCGTTCACAACAAAGGAGCACACTGCAATGATGATACCTGTATTCGCATCAGGTCCGGGCGCAGAACTGTTCAGGGGCA
>JADKGY010000014.1 GCA_016722045.1 Candidatus Opimibacter skivensis
CAATTGAAGATTTATTAAAATTATGCCAACCGGTAGTTGATTTTCCATCAAACAATAATTTCCATCCACCACTCTCTTCTGAAGATTGTCAATGAATATGGTGAAAGCCGGAACAGCACTGATAGTTACAGGACTTCCCTGCGGAATTTGATTCTTGGTATACGCTTCTATACTTGAACCACAACGGTAACCCACTATCGCTTATGTACGCATTCTTCATGTGGATATAGACTACCTGTCCTGCTTTCATTCCATCAAAGTTTAATGAAACTTTTTACGATCAGATGAAACATACGCCCTTCTTTGATTGACATTATCAACACTGGATACCATAAATCTTTAATCGGCACATGTACACTCTTCTGCACATGTTTGTGCCCCTTTGCGCTTTCACCTGTTACCCATTGTGGTGTTGCTACCATGTTGTTTCACTTCCCAGTCATTGACATTCCATCCGTCACGCTTCTTTCAATGGCTCTATGATTCAATTTCAACACCATCACGTCTCTTTTGCTCTTTGGCTAACATTTCAAAAGTGGGCTTACCGTTGCTTATTTTAATCTCTGTAATCCATACCAAAGTTTGTCTGATTGTATGAACCTTGCCGGGATTACCTATTCCACCTACATACAATGCCCCATCAGGGCCCCAGACCATTCTGTTGATGCAAGCTTCTGGACCCTGGATGAAACAGAAAACAACTCCCTAAGTATTCACCATTTATTTTTTCAACAAAACTCGTTTGACACCACCATCGTGACACTTCACCATGGATCATTGCCTTTATATGGACCATCATTGATTACCTAACGGTGTTGATGGTGATTTTCTAAATTCGTCTTGTGGAAGCCAGACAACGGAGGTTTTCTTTTTGGCAAGAAGCAGTGCCTTCAAAATCTACTGATCTTGATCCGAACCAGGCATCTTGTGTGATGTGAAGAATTTTGCTTGATGGTAACCAGTCGCCCTGATTGTCGTAGCGAATATTTCGTTGTCAATGCCTATCTCGATTCCATTTGGTGTTCTTAATCCGCTCGCGATATATGAGAGATCTCCTGACGGAAGATCCAAATTTTACGGCATGTCCACGGCTGGAGTGGTTGATTTGGTGCAGATGCCCGGGAGAATATCTGTAGCGATTATTGCATAAAGATCTCCATTTTTTCAGCCAGGCCAAAGAAAACTCGCCAGAAATTTCCTGAAGTCTGCCACTTGTTGTTTATGCATTGATATTCATCTATCAGGCCGTCTCTCATCCGTGTCCACCTTGTGAGTTCCTGTTTTTGCATAACGTATATGGTGTCATGGATCACTTTTAGACCGGGAGGTTCTGCAAGACCGCTTGCTATTCTTTTGACTTTTATTTGTGCCGGATCACTTGGATTCAACATTTGTAAGAAGGTATACGGAGCCTGAAGGGTCCCAAGTGCTGATAGCTAAAGTCCCGTCTGCCATGAAATCCATTCCACCTACTTTGGGAAGAAAATCCCATGGTCGCACCTGTGTCAGATCATATGATGGGTACTTTTACTTCCAGATGACATATCGCCTGGAGATGGCTGCCTATCTGCATCGAAAGTGTTTTCCCCTGCAATTTTGAATTTATATCTGTTGAATGAAGGGCGCAGTGGATGGAACACCGGTCATTCTTTTACATCTTCGGGCTTCCATTCAAATGACAGATACCTTCCTCCTTTTCCCTGCATGTATTCGAGGATGATAGGATGATATCCCACATGTCCAGTTTACAGTCGCTTCTTTTACTTCCGTTCCATGTTGTCCATCATTATCGAGGATCAGTTTGCCATCCACCGTCACTTTGAGCCATCATCACTCCATATTCTTAATCCTGTATTAAGATCTTTTCAGCATACAGATATCCCTTCGCAATCAGGATAAAGTCTTCATTTTTGCCGCCGAATTTCTGTGCATCTATTCCTGGAAATCAGAAATGATGCCCGCCTGATCAGTTTTTTGAAGGATTGGGATAGTCGGTATGTTTTCATATCCTTTTTGATCTGTATACGCCTCTACAAATAATCCGGGCAACAAATCTTTCCGTCCTTCAGTTCAGTCTTTAATTCAATGGCATTACCCGGCGACATCTTTTGTCCAAAGTCTGTAGTGTCAAGTGACAACACATAACGAACGATTTGTTGCGCACCTCAAAACCGGAATCTGGGATGTGCGCTCATGACTACAAGGGAACCCCATATTCCTGCACCGCCCTTGATAACTTTATTGGTCAACGTGGCTACAGTTTCATCATCGAGTGGATAGCGTTGTGCTATTTGTCTGAATGATGGACCGATAGTCCGAACATTTTTGTTGTGACATGTCTTACAATCATTTTTATCAATGAGCCTTTCGCCCGCGATATGTGCTTTCATCTTCTCCGGATTTATTTGGATTGATGATCGTGTAGGCGCGCTGACGAATAATGTTGTGAAGGATGTTTCACCTTCTTCATTAATTGTAAGACGGCCGTTAAGCGTCAGTACCTGTTTTGAATTAACCTGTGCAGATTCTTCATTCTCAACATTCCAGTTCCGTTAGTCTGCACACATTGATTTTTTAGAGCTATTGAAGTTACTTGTTGAGTGATGCTGATTTCATATCCTTTTGCACCGGTTTTGACATTGTACTTGCTCTCAAAACCCATTTGCCCATCGGCATTTTTTTACAAACTCAGTTGTTCACTCACACTGAGTACAGTGCCATCTTGCATTTCAGTAAGTACATCATGCAGGCATAGCCATTTTTTATAGCATGTCCGCCATATTGAACTTCCTTGAGTACTGGCTGACCACCTTTCGTTACTTTCCAAGGTTGACCATATGGATTTTTAAGCCATGCATTCCCTATCGATATAGGCTGTGGTCCATGTGCATTGTCATAGACTGCGCCTTGCAGCTTTACATGGCCTTTCCAGACCTGGTAAAGAGAACAACTGTCCGTATGGTAAGCGGCCCACATATCATCATGAAGTGCAAATGTCGATTGATCCGGGGTTGCTGATCAAGGACAGATCTGAATACCCATGGTTGATATGGTCGATCAGCATCTGCTGAAGGACTGCTTTTTTACATCCCAATACGGTCAACAATATCGCTACTGACCAAAGGATTTTCAGTTGGTTTTTCATTATTTCAATTGTATTTATTTGTCAATAATACTGAATTTATCATGATGGCTTTGGTATATCAAATGGGCTTCATTTTTATATTTGAGTAACTAAAATCAACCTAAATGAAAATTTTAAAATATCTCTTATATGTTCTGTTGGCCCTGGTGGTAATAGGCATTGTGATGGGCCTTCTTGGACCAAAAATTATAAGGTCAAGAGATCTGTAGTGATTGCCGCACACCGGATATGGTCTGGCCACATGAATTCGTTGAAAAAGGCAAATGAATGGTCTCCTTTTTTAAAAGCGGATACTACTTCAGTTGTTGAATATGCTGGCAATGATGGTGAAGTGGGCTCCACAAGTACATGGAAATCCCAAAAAATGGGTAAGGGCGAGCAGACGATTACGGCGATTTATCCAATGAAATCTTCAAATGTGCATCTTAAATTCTTTATGCCCTGGGGCGTAAAGTGAGTCAGATGCTCTTTAACTTGAACCCAAGCACCGGAACAAAAGTGACATGGGAGATGCGGAGCTCACAATTTTGTGGGCAAGATGATGGGCTCCATGATGAGCATGGATAAAAATGTCGGTGGTTTTATGAAAAGGCCTTGCCGATTTAAGACGATGATTAAATCCGCCAAAAACTCCAAAAATGGGTATGAACTATAAAAATCATCGAAGCACAATATCCTGGAGGGAAATATCTGGCTGTTCGCAAAACAATAGCCATGGGTGGAATCGCTGATTTCTTTTCTAAAAATACTCCGCTGCTGATGGACGCTTTGGAAAAAGGAAAAGTGGAAATGGCAGGTCCTCCGGCCGGAATATATTATACCTGGGATGAAAAGAAAATGGAAAGTGATATGGCTGTTGCCGTTCCTATCAAAAGGAGATATGAAAGCTCCTTCAGGAATGCAGATTATTATGGTGCCGGCGAAATAAAGCTTTGATGATTGATTACGTAGGAGGATATGGTAATATGGGTGATGCACACATGGCGATGGATGCTCATATCAAAACCAATAAACTCGAGCAGGTACCTCCAGTGATGGAAGTGTATTTTGCAGGTCCAGGTACAGAGCCTGACTCTAATAAATGGATGACGAAGATTATGTATTTAGTGAAATAGCAGGGAGCAGGGAGTGAGTAACGAGTAACGAGTAACGAGTAACGGATAACGGATAACGGATAACGGATAACGGATAACGAAAATCGAAAATTGAATAGGGGTAATTTAATTATTGCCCCTTTTTTATTGGGTCTTGAGGCTTAAGGTGTAGCAATGTGTTATTGAACGCCAATTCTTTCTCCCTGCTCCCTGCCCTATGCCTTTCTCGCCTGAGGTTTAAAATTTGCCCAGCTGATCGCGTCCTTTCCCCATCGTCGGCGGATGTGGTCGAGTTGCTGGAGAAGGGATATTTCTGACTGTGTATCATCGAAGAGATTGAGTTGGATATGACCGTTGACGAGACCGCTGAATTTGACACCGATAAGTCTGATCAGTTGGCGGCGTTCGTATACTTCTTCGAAGAGTTCCTGTGCGTAGGTGATCAACTGGCGTGTCTGTGCGGTGTAGGGTATGCGGCGTTGTTTGGTGAAGGTATTGAAGTCGGCATAGCGGATCTTGACGGTGATACAGCTGGTGAGACGTGAATCCTGGCGAAGATCAAAGGCAAGCTCATCGACCATGCTTCCGAGGAGGCTACGGATAAACTTCATATCGAGGGTGTCTTCGCTGAAGGTGCGTTCTTTCGACATGGATTTTTGTTCATTGTAGGGGATGACCTGACGACGATCGATGGCATTGGAGCTTTCCCAGAGGAACTGGCCCATTTTTCCAAATTCGCGTTCGAGCAGTGGATGGGGGATTTCGCGCAGTACTCTGATGGTCCGCACGCCCATAAAGCTGAGCTTTTTGTATGTCTCTTTGCCGATGCCGGGGATTTTGCCTGTGGAGAGCGGGGCGAGGAATTCGCGTTCTTCACCGGTGGGGATCTCTCGGATACCATTGGGTTTGACTTCGCCGGTGCCGACCTTGGAGACCAGCTTATTGACGGAGAGAGCGCAGGAGATCGGGAGACCTGACTCTTTGATGATACGTTGCCTGAGTTCGGCCGACCATTTATAGCAGCCGAAATAGCGGTCCATGCCGGTAAGGTCGAGATAGAACTCATCGATCGAAGATTTTTCATATACCGGTGCCTGGCCTTCGATGATCTCAGAGACCAGCATCGAATGGCGGGTGTAGGAATCCATATCTCCACGCAGGACCAGGGCCTGGGGGCAAAGGCCGCAAGGCCATTTTCATGGGCATGGCCGAATGAACGCCGTAGCGGCGGGCTTCATAGCTGCAGGAGGCTACCACTCCTCTGCCTCCCATCCCACCGATGATCAGGGGCTTGCCTTTGAGGCTGCTATCCCGCAGACATTCGACGGAAACAAAGAAGGAATCGAGATCCAGATGCAGTATAGCCCTGTCGTACATAAGACCAAATATAAGGCATTTTTATGACGTGTTTTTAGTCAATGTAATTATTAGGCTAAGGATGAAGGCAAGGAAAAGGCTGAGGCGCAGGCTAAGGCGAAAAGGAAAAAATTATACACATAAATAATTCGTTGTTACATTTATAAAGATGAAAGGAAAACACTATTTTCTTCCGGTAATGATTCTTGCAGGTATGTTTCTACCATTATCACCACTGGGTGCTTTTCATTCACATAAGCCGATAAATCTGGAGGATCTAAAAAGAGGAGTGATAGAGTTAAGACAATGCGATAAAAAGGAAAAATTAGCCACAAGGCCGGAGCGTAAAAAGATGGACGGACTGAGTCTGACGTCCTATATAGCAACAACTGTAGGGCTGGCAAGCCTTTTCCTATTACCGGCAATAGGAGCAGTACTTATCCCTTTAGGTACAATATTGGGGTTGTTTGGGTGGACAAACAAGAAAAGATATGAACATCGGAGGGGCGTGGCCTGGCTATAGCATCATCAGCTGTTGGAGGTGCTTTGCGTTTTTGATCGCGATATCCTTTATCGCTTTTTCCTGACGGGTGGATTCTGAGTGGATCATGAAGTAAAAGAAATAAACCGTGGCTTGATATAAAGGAAAATATTACCTTTGCCGCCTATTTTTTAAACAACACTAATATGGCCCATCATAAATCAGCCAAGAAAAGAATCAGACAGGATGCTATCAAACGCCTGCGCAACCGGTATTACAAAAAGTCTACCCGTACATCGATCATGAAGCTTCGTGAGATGACTGATAAACCGGAGGCCTCAAAATTATTACCCAAAGTGATCAGTTTAATTGATAAATTAGCGAAGAGAAATCTTTGGCATCAAAATAAAGCAGCCAATCTGAAATCAAGTCTGATGAAGAAAGTGGCTCATCTTTAACACACCCATTAAGGCAGCTATACAGGATAGCCTAAACTAGTGAGGCAAGCTGGGAAACCGGTTTGCCTCATTTTTTTTATAGGGATTTATTTCCCCTTCAACCTGAGCTGAAAGAATAATTTCCCAAGAAGAGTTCCTGCGAATGCACCACAGGCATTCGCCGCCATATCAAGGATTTCAAACTGCCGGCCTAATGCCATCATATTCTGAACAAACTCAAGTCCGACCCCAACACATGTGCCTAGAATAACTGTGCTCCAAAATGCTTTCCGTAGTGACCATCCCGGATTGCCAGCGAATGCATTGAATATCAAAAACGCCCACACCGCATACATACCGCAATGGCCGACCTTATCAAAATAAGGAATTCCTAAAAAATTGAAATTCCCGGGACCGCCGGGAATAAGGGAAAGAATAGCAATCAATACCCCCATAGAAGTGGAGGTATCCAACGAAACCTGCCTTTAAACATAGGGTGGGAAGGAAAAGAAGCCTTTCAGAATCAATGTCCGGTAAGCTCTTTGTAAGCAGACACACCTAACAATTCATCATATTCGGAGAGATCCGTCACGGATATTTTAATGATCCACCCCTTGCCATAAGGATCGCTATTGATTAAACCCGGATTATCACCGCCAGATTCGGAGAGGTCATTATTAAACTCCAATACGATTCCGCTCAAAGGCATGAATAAATCAGAAGTGGTCTTAACCGCTTCGACAGTACCGAATATCTGATCCTTGTCCACGACCTCACCGACGGTTTCAACTTCGATATAAACAAGTTCGCCCAATTCACTCTGGGCGAAATCCGTAATTCCTACGACAGCCATGATCCGGTCATCGTCAGTTTTTCCTCGGTCAGGCGAACCCATTCGTGTTCGCTAGTGTATTTAAGATCTTCAGGAAATTTCAATGCTTTTTTGTAGTTAGTAGTTCGATTGCTGATGGCGAAAATAGAAATAATCTCCCTTCCCTTCCTTTCATCAGAAATATCCCCTATTTGCCGATTCTTCATACAGTTGCGAAAAGCACTATAAATACTTTTTCTAAATTACATCCTTCTCTTTAATTCTATCAAATGAAAAGGAAATATTTCCTGTTGACACTTTTTGTTTTTGGGTTTACTGCTGGGATCATCGCTCAGCCAGTCAGCGAAGATTTGCCCCAGATCACAGGTTGTTTTGCCCTGATCAATGCAAAGGTGATCTCAGCTCCAGGCAAACCATGCATTGGTAGAGACGATCATCATGCGGGATGGTCTGATCACCGATATCGGACCCCGCGCAAAAATTCCTTCGGATGCTTATCGGATTCCAGCGGATAGCCTGTATGCTTATCCGGCATTTATTGATGCATTTTCATGCATTGGCGTAAAGAATCCTGAAAGTGAGATCCACGGGGTGGCCCACAGGGTGGTCCGGGCAACAGGGATCGGAATAATTCACGCCCAAGTGTGGACGAAGAAGGAAATGCAAGTCTTGAAGATGCAGGCATCACACCATTCCATAGTGTACGACCTTCTGTGGACATAAAAGAGAAATCCATTGCAGATTGGAGAGGACAGGGTTTTGCCAAGCGCACATTGTTCCAAAAGGAAAGATGATACCCGGCAAAGGATCATTGATTATCCTGTCTGGCAAAGAAACAGGTCAATTGTTCTGGAAAGAAGATGTCTCCATGTTTGCACAATGGTCAGGTGCAGGTGATAATTATCCAAGGACTGTCATTGGAATGATGGCAAAGTGGCGCGAACTTTATCATAATGCTTAACAGGATCTTGTCCAACAAACTTCATATACCAATGCGACACTTGTTCCCCGGCCACATTACAATCAGGCGCATGAAGCCTTGATACCGGTGGTCAAACAAGAGATGCCTGTTTATTTCAGGGCACCGAAAGTGAAAGATATCAGCCGAGCATTAGCCTTACAAAAAGATCTCGGGATGAAGATGGTGATCAGCGATGCCGAAGAAGCATGGTATCTCAAGGATCAATTTAAAACAGGAACTATTCCACTTGTTCTATCACTTGCCCTTCCGGAAGATAAGAGTGAGAAAAAGGCTGAGGCGAAGGCTGAGGCGAAGGAAAAAAAGGTGATGAAGCGAAAGCTGAGAAGAAGGATACGATCAATACAGATCCGGAGAAGGAAGCATTTGAAAAGAAAAGAGCACAAAGTCTGAAGGAGCATTATCAGCAAGCTGGTGTACTTGCAAAAGAGGGTATTCCATTTTCCTTCGGAACGCTCAGCGGAAAATCCTGTGATTTCACAAAGAATATAAAGCTGATGATGGACAATGGCTTAACCGCTGACCAGGTATTAAGTGCATTGACTTCACAGCCCGCAAAATTGCTAGGAATAGAAAAAATTGTGGCACGATTGACATTGGGAAAATGGCGAATGTCATTGTATCAACTAAACCCTTATTTGAAAAAGATGCTGCAATCCGATACATGATCGTCGAAGGTAATTTATACGCATATGAAGAAAAGAGAAAAAGAAAATCACGGAAAAGAATCTCCTTCTGCTTCCACTTCATCTTCAATAGCAGGTACATGGTCCTATACGATTGATCTTCCTGATCAGAAAAAGAAGGCACCATGGAGTTTACGGAAAAGATGGATCCATCACAGGCACAATACATAGCAGTGACATTACTTCCGGCAACAACGAACTGGAATCTATTGTCGTTGACGGAAATACTGCAGCCTTCACCTTTGCCTTTGAGATCGAAGGTCAAATTGTGGTCATCGAATTCAATGTAAAATGAAAGGTGAATCATTTGATGGAAGGGTCACCATAGCTGATGTGGGTTCATTTTATATCACCGGTCAACGCATGTCCAAACCAAAAAATTAAAACTCATCAACATCGCGATATGAGAAAAATTATTTTTTTATCCTTATTTTTTCATTCGGTTTTGTCATAGGGCAGGTGCCAACAGGCGATATGATCATCCGGAAAGGAACTGTGCTGACCATCACGAAAGGGACATTGACTGAAACGGATATCCTGGTTCAGAAAGGAAAATAACCGCCATTGGCAAAGGGTTAAAAGCACCAGAAGGCACAAAAGAAATGGATGCTTCAGGGGTATTTGTAATGCCGGGGATCATTGATGCACACTCCCACATCGGTATTGATGCCGTCAATGAAGCCACAAATCCAATTACACCAGAGGTAAAAGTGGGTGATGCCATTGATCCGTTTGATTTGTCTATATACAGAGCACTGGCAGGTGGAGTGACAACTTCTCACGCGATGCATGGCTCAGCCAACGTGATCGGTGGCCAATGTCAGACCATCAAACATCGCTATGGATTGATGGATCCTTCAGCGTTTATATTTAAAGATGCACCTCGAACTATAAAATTTGCTTTAGGTGAAAATCCAATTCGGGTGCATGGTGAGGGCAGAGGAGTGCAACCTCGTACACGTATGGGTGTGGAGAGAGTCATTCGAAATGCTTTTGCAGAAGGACAGGTGTATAGGGATAAATGAAAGCCTATGAATTGGAGAAAGTAAAAAATCCGAATGCTGCTCCTCCTGTGTACAACGAGAGATACCAGACAATGGCAGATATTCTGGATGGAAAGATCATCATACAATGTCACTCCTATCGTGCGGATGAAATACTGATGCTACTTAATGTTCTTCGTGATTTTGGTGTTAAAAAAATTACGTTTCAGCATGTGAATGAAGGTTTTAAAGTAGCTCCTGAATTAGCTACATTCGGTGCGATGGCTTCTGTGTTTTCAGATTGGTGGGCGTATAAATTTGAAGTGTATTATTCGACAGCCTATAACGCTACAATACTGACACGCAATGGTGTCGTGACATCGATCAACAGTGATAGTGGTGAGATGATCAGACATTTGTATTATGAGTGTGCAAAGACGCAGCGTTATGGTGGCCTGTCTGATGATGAAGCATTGTCACTCATCACCATCAATCCTGCACGCCAATTGGGCATTGATGATAAAGTGGGTTCGATTGAAGTCGGAAAGGATGCTGACATCGCTATCTTTTCAGGGCATCCATTATCTGTTTATGCAGTTCCACAAATGACGATTGTGGATGGCATCATCCGTTTTGATAAAGAAAATGATCCATCGGACATGCGTATCTATATTGATCCTGAAGAAGCGACTCCTGCTTATTATGGACGTGAAGAAGTAGATGAATGTATGCGAGGTACTGATCAAATGTTTAATAATCGTCATTGATTGCTGACAACTATGAAAAAATATAATCCAATTCTAATTATGTTGCTTTTCGTTCAAAGCATTTTTGTTTTGCAGGCGCAGCAAGTGGAGAAATCTACATTTGGTGTTTTTGCACTAACAAATGCAACCATTGAAACGGTTACGAAAGGCAAATTGGAAAATGCTACAGTGATCATTCGTAATGGAAAGATTGAAGCAGTGGGTACGAATGTCCCTATACCTGCAGATGCGCAGGTGATTGATTGCAAAGGCCTGACGATTTATCCGGGCATGGTGGATAGTGGAACACATTTGGGTTTGCAGGAAATAGAATCGATATCGGTAACACAGGATTACGATGAGATGGGAGAGCTTACACCTGAGATGCAGGCCTTGACGGCTATCAATCCGAATAGTGTGTTGATACCTGTGACGCGTGTGAGTGGTGTTACATCAGTGATCGCATCACCTTCAGGTGGTTTATTTCCCGGCACTGCAGCTTTGATAAATCTTGAGGGATATACACCGGAGCAAATGTATGCAGGGTTTAAAGCTATTGTGATGAACTTTCCATCAACGGGAAGAAGAGGACGATATGATAGAAGGACAGATGAAGATGTAAAAAAAGATAGTGATAAGGCCATCAAAAAATTAAATGAAACCTGGGATAGGGTTAAGACATATGCCGCAATAGATTCATCTACAAATGGAAAAGCGGATTACAATCCACAGTTGGCTGCACTGGTACCTGTATACAGAGGCAAGGCGACGGCGATGATCGAAGTGAATAAAGAATCGGATATACTATCTGCATTAAAATGGATAAAGGAAAATAAAATCAAAGCGATATTGACTGGTGTTGATGAAGGATGGCGAGTTGCAGATTCGATTGCATTAGCTGGTATACCTGTCATCACCGGTCCGGTGATATCACAACCGACGAGAGAATCTGATCGCTATGATCAGGGTTATAAAAATGCAGGTTTAATGCACAAAGCCGGCGTGAAAGTGGCCATTCGTACTGATGATGCTGAGAATGTACGGAATCTTCCGTTCAATGCAGGATTTGCTGCTGCGTATGGAATGAGTAAAGAGGATGCCATGAAAGCGGTAACAATTGTACCTGCCGAAATTTTTGGTGTAGCAGATAAAATCGGTTCGATAGAAGTGGGAAAGGATGCCAATATATTCGTTTCTACAGGTGATCCTTTTGAACCGGCTACGCAGATAAAACAACTTTTTATTAGTGGTTGGCATGTGCCCGCTCGAGTCGAGACAGACGTTGTTGTATGAAGAGTTTTTGAAGAGGAGTCCGGGGGTGACGAAAGAGCAGGTTCCGGGGAAGTCGTGAGAGCGTGAGAGCGTAGAGGTGAGGGTGAGAGAGTGAGAGGTAGAGAGAGTTGAGAATGAGAATGAGAGAGATGAGAGAAGGAGAGTGAGAGAAGTGAGAGAGGAGATGAGATGTGAGATGAGATTTCAGGTTTTAGTTTTAGGCTTTTAGAAATACATTCGTCCAAGTCCGGCATCCGTTTATCCGGCATTCAGCAATGAAGCTTGGAAGCTGACCTGACAAAGCCTTAAACCACTGGGCCCCTTTCCCTATTTTGTATTTTTTAGCCTCCTCTGTCTTAACCTTTATTTTTGTGATTTTTGTGATTGACATGATATTATTTTTCTTGAGGTATCAGCTTTCATTTTTGATCCTGAAATGATCTCTAACCGCTATTTGAAGTATCCTAACTTCAAATCAATATATTGCAGCTCCCTCCACTATTAAATCTTCTAAAAGCAGACTGTGTCTGCCATTCGAAATCTTTCAATCTTGAGGATATTTTGACAGATATATGAATCCGATAAATTTCGACCTTACACACTCATCCTTGGGCCACAGCTCAGCAACCAAGGGGAGTTCCAATCACGTTTTGAACTGATACGTATTTATTCCGTTTGAGTGAATAGCTTTAACCCCTAAATCCCCTGTGCTTCGGCCTGCTAAACTCAGCCTTGTGCTACAGCTCAGCAACCAGGGGACTTTTGATCACAAGTAAAAGTATCAATTAAAACCCAAATCATTTGTTTTACAAAAAAGATAATCGACCTTTTCTGATCGCTGGTCCATCTAGTGCAGAGACAGATTGGCCCCTAAATCCCTAAAGGGGGCTTTCGATTTTCCTTAGTATCTACTAAATCTCAAATCCTTTGTTTCAGAAAAAACACAATCGACCTTTTCTAATTGCTGGACCCTGTAGTGCAGAGACAGAAGAACAAGTCATGACAACTGCGAGAGAATTGGTGGCCGCCAATATCGATTTGTTCAGATCGGGTATCTGGAAACCACGTACACGCCCGGGTGTATTTGAAGGAAAAGGTTCTATTGCATTGCCATGGCTGAAGAGAGTGAAGGAAGAATTTGGTTTGAAAACGACCATTGAAGTGGCGAATGCAAAACAGGTGGAGAAGGCCCTTGCTTTTGGAATTGATGTGTTATGGATAGGTGCGCGTTCGACAGCGAATCCATTTTCGGTGCAGGAGATAGCGGATGCATTGCAGGGTGTGGATATACCTGTGATGGTGAAGAATCCTACGAATCCGGATCTTGAATTGTGGATTGGGGCGATAGAGCGTGTGCAGAAAGCCGGAGTGACAACTATTGCTGCTATCCATCGTGGATTTTCATCTTATGGAAAATCGATGTATCGGAATGAGCCTTATTGGGAAATACCGATTGAGTTGAGAAGACGAATGCCGGGTATTCCTTTGTTGTGTGACAACAGTCATATCTGTGGAAATCGAACGGAGTTGTTGAATGTGGCGCAGTATGCACTGGATCTGAATTATGATGGATTGATGACGGAGACGCATTGTGATCCTGATCATGCATTGAGTGATGCTGCGCAACAAATCACACCTGCAACTTATAAATTGCTCATCGATAAGCTTGACTTTAAGCGGGAGATGACGGATGACAGTGATTTCCTTGAGTACATGGATTTTGTGCGAAAGCAGATTGATGAGATTGATCTTGAAGTCTTAAATCTTCTTGGTAAGAGAATGAAGTTGAGTGAAGAGATTGGGAAGCATAAAAAGCATAATCGCATTTCAATATTGCAAGTAAAACGATGGAATGAAATACTTGAGAAGGCGAAGGATATGGGAAGAGAGCGAGGATTGAGTGAAGGGTTTATTAGTCATTATTTGAGTGCGGTGCATCAGGAGAGTATACTGAGGCAATCACTAAGTATTGATGAAAAGAAAAAAGGTTGATGTTAATATGTCAAATCGAGTGAGATCCCGATAAGACAAATCTTAATCATACGACATCGCATGAAGATCCGTTTGACTATGAAGGCAGGCAATCAATGGAAAAATAAACGAATGACAAAACTTAAACCTTCGGCAACAATATCGCATCCAGCATCGCCTTCAGCCTCATGAAGCCAAGAAGTTGTCCATCTTCACTGCTCATCACCGGCTCGTCATCTTCATCATCTTCATCATCAACAGGCAGGATAGAGAACGCTACAAAGTCGAGAAGATCCATCTCCGGATAGTCTTCTGAAATCGAACTGATGAAGGCATCCAATTCACCATCGGCTTTTTCGAGGGCATCCCAGTTGGCATCTTCAAGATCGTAGAGATATTCCTCATCTTCTATTTCTTTATACAGATCGGTCCGTTTAAGGCTCTCCATGCAGATGGTGCCGAGGAAGATCAGGTAAGCCTGGTCTTCTTCTGTCAGATCCACCTCATCATCCTCCATGATCAGGTATTGGAGGCTATCCATGTAAGGGGTAGGATCTAAAGAGCCATTTTCACCTTGTTCAAGGATTTTGTCTATCAGTTCTTCGGTAACTTTCATTGCTTCTTTTAATATATGAGGACAAATTTACATATAAATTCACACTTCTTGTTTATGGGTTTATAGGTTTATGTGCTTATATGTTTATACGGCCAAATAGTAAAAGGGCTAGTTAGTTTTGTTTATAGGTTTATTAGTTTATAGGTTTTTAATCCTATACATCAATAAACTCATAATCCAATACTTCCATAAACTTATAAGCCTATAACCCCATAAACCTCTAAGCCCATACGCGAATTGATTAGTTTTATGAAAAATTTGAATTGAAAAAAATTGTTTTTCAAATAGCCTTCACAATTGCTCTCCTCATGTCCATCTTTAGTTGTTTTCGTAAAAAAGAAAATCTTCAATCCTGGCTGGACAAAAAATTTCCGGGGCAGTTTGAAGTCGTCGATAGCCGTCGGCGATTTATGGAACAGTTTCAGTTTTCAAAAAGAGTGACTTCGGTGGTGGCGTTCAAACAGGATACCCTCATTGAATTTGTGGTGATATGGTACAGGGATGTACCGGATCTAAGAGTGAGCGCAGATGAAATTCAAAATGCGTTTGATCGAAGTAAAAAGGAAGCTGAACAGGCACGGGCATTGTATAAATCATACACTGAACATGGATCTGCAAAAGTGTCCATGGCCGTTGTCGAAGAAGCCGCTTACTTTTTAGTTTATGAAGAACCTTCGATGGAGAACAGGAAGAAGTATTTACAGGAAATCCTGTCCACACTAGATCAAAAAAATGATTTTGCACAGACGAAGGTTTTTATTGATTTCATGGAAGATAGTACCTATCATCAGGAATTTAACGACATCGTTCCTGCAGGATTTTGGAATCGGATAGACCATTATTATCAAGACAACAAAACGGTATCGATTGATTTTGCATGGTCACCAAAGATGAAGCCCGATACATTGGTGTCAAAGTGGACGTTGAATACGTATGCGAACAGAAGTAGCATATATCGGAATGAGGCTTATCAGGAGGCCTTAAAATGGGCAGACAAAAATATCAAGCCACCCTACTATATAGAGCCTGATCAACTCGTATGGGATGACTTAGATGAACATGATCTGATGGCTATGCATTTTCATTTTCCCTACTATACACAAAAACCACCTGACGAAACAGAGGATATTGAAAGCCTTCGCTTAGGATATGTATCAGGCGTATACCAGGCTGACCAGAAGACATTCTCAAAAATTGTAAAAGGAAAAGAGTTTTAAGAAATGCTTATGGGCTTATTGGCTTATAAGGTTATTGATCGTCTTCGCATAGGTTATACTCTGGTATTTGTCCGATAAATTATAAACGATTACTAAGATTGTTAAAGGAAAGGGATTTTAAACATGACAGAACGATTTGCAGATCCAGGCGTAAGTCTCTACCAACTCGCTACACATTTCATCGTGCATTGCCCAAAGTGTGATGGAAAAGCGCAGGTACTTCCATTCAATGGCTCATGGAAACTGACTTGTTCGAAATGTTTTCATGTCGAATTACCAGGTCATTGGTATGGTTCGATGACGGCCTATGTGTCTGTTAAATGTCGTGTATGCCACCAGTCAATATCGAGGAGTGCTGAAGTGACCGGCGAGTGGGCCAAACTTAAAGTGAAATGTGATGAATGCGGGGATGAGTGTGAATATGAAGCAAAAATCTCCAGACACTATATGCATCACGGCCTGATGTGTGATTCGGTTTTTGGATTACCGTTGTGGTTGCAAAAGGAATTCAGATCCGATCTTTTTTGGGCATTTAATTATGAGCACCTCAGCCTGCTAGAACAATATGTCCGTGCTAAACTACGTGAAAGGGGAATTGAAAATAAGGGGAGCAAAAACAGTTTGATGTTTAGCCGGCTACCTACTTTTATCACGAGTGCTAAAAATCGGGGGGAGATATTGAAGTTGATTGAGGAGCTCAGCGTGAAGTAAAGGTCTGTCGTTTTAGGCAAATTCCCGGCTAATCAATGAATTTAGAGAGTTTATAATTGCCGCCTTCGGAGACAAAGGTTGAGAGAGTTTAGCTTATGGGTTTATATGATTATAGGCTTATATTTATACAACTTATTCATTTTCAATAAGTTGAATAGAATTGAATATGATTTTGACTTTTGACGGATAGGTGGTATGTTTGCAGTCCGATTTTAGAAAGGGAGTATAGCTCAGCTGGTTCAGAGCATCTGCCTTACAAGCAGAGGGTCCGCGGTTCGAACCCGTGTACTCCCACAAAAAGAAGGTCATCCGCCTGAGGTGGATGGCCTCTTTTATTTTGAACTTCTTTGTTCCGCTGCTTCTTTACACTGGTTGATTTGTCTTTAATGAAAGTCCATCATTTTTCAACCACATATTCAACCACATCACTAAAGTAACTTTTTGTATCGTCTTTGTAATTAACCTTAACCATATAATAGACAGTGATCGGTCCTGACAAAGGTTCAGTAAATGAAGATTCAACCGGTTCTACGTACTTATACTTACCCAGTTTATTTTTTTCCCATCCCCTGTACATTAATATGGATGAAATCTTATCTTCTTGATTACTTGACCAGGTTACTTCTATAGCTTTCTTTTCTGCATCATATTCAGCTCCAATAACTATATGTGGATCAAATACCACCTTAGGAGCTTTCATTTGTAATACCTGCATTGGAGCCATCCCTGAGATAAGATTGACATGATCGATCGCGCGCATAGTGTATGCATATCGATTTCCATACGCAAGTCCTGGATCAAGGTAAATACTATCCTTGTACAGTGAATCAAATTCAGCTACTAAGGCCCATCCTTCTTTACTATCGAGATTGCGTCGGAATAACTGGTGCTTTACAACATCACTGCTACCGCTTTTGCCCCAATATACTTCGATAGTGTCATGAACCTGAGATAAGTGCAGAATGACAGGTGTGCCCGGAGGAATAATATCCGGCCTTTCAAGAACAATCGGTTTAGTAAATGGAGAACGATTATTTCGTTTATCAACTGCCTGCAATACATAATATACATTCTTTAGCCCAAGATGAAGAGAGACAGAATCGATAAATGTGGAATCCAGTGTGGGCTTACCATTTTGAAGTGAATATTCATCTGTGTCAAAATTAGATCTGAATATTTTATACCCCCATAGATCAGGCTCATGATTCGGATGCCAACTTATGGAAACTCTTCCTAAGGTGTCAATAAATGCACCGATCACGACAGGAGTGACAGGGGGCGTAGTATCCATGCCCATTACGAAAACCGGAAAACTTGAAACGGGTTCGCCATCGATGGGATCAATTTCTATCCTGTAATAATTGGTTTCAAAGACCATGGGACTATGTATCTCCCGGATATCTTTTGCCAATGTATCAATAGACACATATTTACCATCGAGTTTGTCAGATCTAAGGAGATTAAAGTCTTTGATCAGTTTAATATCCCTTTCATCAATCACCCATTTTAAATGAGCGGTATTATTATTCTCTTGGTCTGCGAAGGTGATCTGTGGTGAACTTTGTATCACATTATACCCATATCCTTTTGCTACGGCTGAAGCTTCAGATATGTTTCCAAAATAATCCATCGGCTTAAGTCGGTAATAAAATTCCTTATAGTTAATCGACAAAGAATCTTCTGTTCCAATATTAGAACCTTCTTTATTACCATCAATACCAACTGCAGGATCAAGCAATGGCAGTGCGTTGATTTTGAAAAACCGCTCTCCATCATTTGATCGTTCGATGTAATATCCCATGTAATCCTTGTATTTATCCAGGACGTCCCATTCAAGACGTACTTTATGGTCACCCCATTTGGCGATCAGCGTAGGTGTCCAAATCGATTGCTTTTCTGTATTAATCTCATGCGTACGGGAAGGAAATCCTGGAACTGAGATAACACAGTGTTTAGCGTTTCGGTTAACATTCTTTATCACCACTCCCAATCCTACAGCATTTCCGAGTCGCATATCGTAACTGCTATAAAATGATAACATGCTCAACCGAAACGAATCTACTGTATGAGCACTAGTCTTAACCATCTGTTCAGTAATACTTTGTAAATCTTTGCCGCTGCCGGAATGATCAGGATAAATCAAACCAATGCAAGCATCATAAAAACTGAGAAGATCAGCAGGTGCCTGATTCGCCTCAGCCTGGAATTGTTTTGCATCAAGAGGAATCACATTTTGGGTTGAGAGTTTTTCTCCATTTTCACCCTGAATTTCTATAGTATAACCAAGTTTAAACGCTCTTTCCCATTCCTCCATAGATGCAGGCTCCCAGCGTAACATCAGATTGTCATTGATTATTTTGGAAATGATGGGGTGGGGAAGCACAATCTGGGCATTGAGTGAACTATAACCTGTAAAGATTATCATCAATGTCAGGCTTGATAGAAAAGTTATTCGGTGTTTCATTGAATATTACATTAAAATTGACAGATAAACATATTAAAATAATACAATATACGTTTAAGGCAAAAATCCTGCCATTTCCTTTTTCTCTCAGGTGATGATTATTAAGATTTAGGTGAATGGTTAATCAATATGTACGGTGCTCACGCACGGAGCTCCGCATTCATCCCCCAGTTTGATTTTAAACTTAAATTCCTTACCTACTCTCAGGATGGCGAGCACTTCAAAAAAGGATGGATTGGGTACGTCAAATCTTATTTTCAGACCCATGCCCAATGGCGGGATAGGTAAACAGGTTACATGCTTGCCCTCAAGATCTAAAAAGACAAATATTCTTCCACCTGCTCTGAATCCATTCAATCCCTGAGGAGAAGTTTCAGATATAGCACAGGCAGTATTTTTATCAAATTTTAATAAGGCCAGATCAAAACCTGCACCTCCGGCTACATTGACTTTCATGCCCAGAAAGCATGATCCAAATAGACCTTTTGAAACTTTTGTAAAGTCAAAAAATGCACTGGCTCCGAATGCGATTCCTGTTCCTAATGCTCTGGAATTAGGTGCGCAATCTAACAGACCTCTATTAGATTCGTTGGCTTCTGCTCCAAAAAATTTCACCACTTCCGGAGCAGGAGGAGGCGGTCCTGGGATTGTATTGCCTGTAAGGAAATAAGCATTGGCTGATATCTTGAAATCTTTGTAATCTACAACCACACTTACAGGTTGCAGAACGATAAAATCATTCGCGTTGAAAAAATTCGGCACTTTGATTTCAGCACCCTGATTATTCGGATAATAACCTCCCATGTAGAAATGCCAGTCATTGCCTGAAAGTAATAGATCCATTGTACCTCTTCCAACAAGAATCGGTGCTGTGGGTGGCCCTGCTGATCCAGGATTAGCATAAACTTTTATCGAGACATCAGCAAATCCATGAAATGAGAATCCATTGACGAAATTCATGCTTATCCCAAGATTTGCTTTAATGCCATTAGAAGGAACAGGAGGAATAGGTTCCCCCGGTACAGGAGTTTGGGTTTCAAAAACTTCATTTTTATTTTTCTCCTTTAACACAGATACAGTTAATGGACAATCAGCAACTTTCGCCTGAAGGTCATTCAAACCAGGTACTAGTTTTTCTGACAATCCGGAAGCCACCATAATATTTGCCACTCCCCAGAATGTAATATTCTGAAGCGCCATGTTTTGATTAAACCTGATGATGCACGTCAACGTTCCTGTCATCAGATTGCTAGTGGTCGAAATGGATGTGGCGAAATTGAAACCGAGCTTGGTTTGATTATCTGGAACATATACAATGCCTGATGTAGAGGCAGCAACTGAGCATGCCTCCCCGGGTGGCTGGGTTCCGGATGATTTATAGTCGTTAGGTCTCATATTATGAAAAACACCACCACCAAATCCATCAAGATAAAATGGCCCAAACAATGGAACACTAATCGCTTGCCCGCTGACAAATCCATCCACCAAAAAATACCTATACCCCGCCGTACTTCCAAAAATGGCCATCATCTTAATATCAAACATTCCACTTCCTTCTACTTCTAATCCATCTCCAATAATCCGGGCTTCCACATCAGCATAAAATCCTTTCCCATAAGTCTTATCCTTATCAAAGAGACATAATTTACCATGCGCCCATACCTGCGGCAAATTGACTGTAACGTCTGCACCTTCAAACTCAAGAGTGCGATATACCCAGTGCCTGGCTCCATTAATATCCCTTTTATAATCTCCTATAAGTTTAAGATCTCCTTTCGCGACTACTCCGCTTTCACTCTGGCCCATTAGATTGAGATCAAGTGTGAATGCAAAATTGAGTTGATCAGGATGTCCTTGCGGGGTTTCGAGCTTATATGAAGTGAGGTTGATAGGGAATTCCATTAGTTTGCTGTCACCTGCCTGAATAGTCATATCCTCATATGAAATAAACGGTTCGCTGGTTGCTAATTTAAATCCGGTAAAATTTACTCCTGGGAGTTTCACTTTACTACCGGTCTGTGAATTGATATAATCTTTATTTGTGCCTAGCGTGAGACTTAAACTAGGAAGAATTATGTATGCATTGAATTCATCGTCAATTACATTGGCCCCCATTATCGGAATGCCAAATGAAACATGTACTGCATTCCATATCGGAATAGATTTGTCCTGTCCGGCTTGAAGTTCAAATCCATAATCATCATGGCCTTCTGAGATCGTGAGATGTCCCGAATAGTGTAAAGGGGTTTCCTTTGAGAGAATAGGTGCACCAATTTCGCCTGCAAAATGAAAATCAGTTAAATCACTTTCAGCCAGGCGAATATAAATCTCGTCCAAAGACCATCCCCATTCACCAGCCATAATAGCACCACCTATCAGCGGCACCTGTCCATCAATAGAGAATTCTCCCGAAACTCCGGTGGCATCCAATAGTAGGTGAGTGGCTGATACCCGAATTCTTTCTCTGTCTGGCAACGGAAAATTTTCATCTGCTGGTGGTGTTCCTACAGATGAGTAACTATCTTTAACTCGTTTGAAAGGCTTGGGTAAGGTGATAGCTACAGTATCGATATACAATCCTTCCCATGTATTTGGATCTATCGGGTAAGGAATATTCAACGGGTTACGATAAGAACTAAGATCCAAATACGCATGGCGCAATTGAAAACTCATATCCCTCCAATCATTCAGAACAAAGGGATCATGAATATTGACCGATACCAGGATATCATTCCAATCCTGTGCTATGATCTGAAATTCACCCCATGTACGAGGAGTAGTAGGGCTTTTATCATCGTTAGTTACTGTAAGTGGGTCACCAAACTCATCAGCCGGTAATACCCAATCACGACTAAAATATACCCTTCCACCGATGCCCATTTCTTTAAATCCTTCACAGTCAAAATTGATATAGGTACCCGTGTAATCATATTCATCGTCGAGTAATGTTTCTGTGTCACCTCCGGAAATGGGTTGATCACTTTTGATCATTTTGCTTAACCACACACCGGCTTTCGGACTATCTTCTCCGATCTTAAATGCGAAATCTGCCAATAGACCAATATTCCCTTTAATAATTCCCTTTTCCTGCGAAAAATAAATTTCATTTGCACCAAAAAAAAGTACGACAGGATTCCCGGCAAAATCTTTCTGTGGTAATTCGATTTTGGCAAACACCTGAATTTGTGCATACTGAGGATAAATAGTAGCGGAATTGAATACAATGGTCACGGTAGTCTGACCTATCATTTGTGTTTTATAAATAGGCATTTTGACAAGATCCCCTCCTGTCAGCAAATCAATTTTATTGCCAATATCAATTGCTTTTTGAATTATCTCCTGAGCTTTCTTCACTTTAGCGGATGCCTTTCCATTTCCGATCTGAATCATAAACTGAGTCAGGTTATCATTTTCCGGAGGCATCATCGGCATCATTTCATAAGTCGCAATTGATTCCTCCAGCTCAGGAAAAAAGAACTGGCTTGAGTTTATTGCATCCTGTGATCTTTGCCCGGTTGTCTGATCATCATGTAGATGACTCATGATCCCTGTTGTTTTGAGCAAGGGCAGGGGACTTATAACTGGATCAGCAATACTAAGACTAAAATTGTAAGCCTGCAGATTGTAAGTCAAAAATAAGATTACTACGACGGCAAGGTGGTGTTTCAAATTGTGCTTATTCATCACGAGGTTTTTTTAAAATTACATCCCTACAACTTAAAAATTATTTCAGGGATAGTAAAACAATAATTGTACCGAATTGACAAGTTAAACCCCGGCCATAAAATTGACCGGGATTTAATTCGTCATCATTATCAATGGTAATAATTAATGGCTTTTAAGGAATGAAAGTGTATGGAATTCACCATTAGTTAATATCACCTTCGTGTAGTACATTCCGTCTGGCCAGGAATCTATTGAAATTGATCTTGTATTTTGATCAGTAGTCGTATAGATCAATTGACCAAATACATTATAAACAATGATCTGTTTAAGAACCTGGGATGAAGGTATGGTCAGTGTAAATTGATCGTTCGCGGGATTAGGCTGCAAAGAAACAGTATGATTCTCTGTTTGAATTTTCCCTTCTGACCTTGGCGAAACACCTATGGAATCGATGCTGTAATACTCACCTCCATAATTACATCCTGCTGCATCCACCAGATTCAATCTGAAAGAAACAGGTTCAAAAGTACGTTGAGGTATGTATTGAATTTGAAAAGGATACATTGCGCCCTGAGTTAAATGCAAGGGTAGTAAAAAATCAGTTCCGGTGATTAATAGCGTACTGTCATTGACCCATATATGATCACTGCCGGTGGGCAGATGTCCATGATACGTATTGAGAAAATCACTAGTGAAAATAAATTTGATTATTCCTAATGAATCAAAATTATTATCTGTATAATCGAAAGTGGTATTAGTATACTTAAGATTAAGATAAATGTTGCCTGGAATTCCGGTTGCATCTCCCAGGATAGAACCTAATCTGATAGCTGGTGTCGGACCTGGCGTTGGGGAACTTGCGGTATAAAGTCCATATCCGAGTTTGCGACGTGCAACGTTATTATTTTGCATCACATATTTTAGAGCAGAACCATCGCTTGGAATAGGTACATTCATTGGGTCTTGATTAGACACTATCCTGGCTAAATAATTTATAGGTGGAGTCCAGGGCTTGCTTGAACCCCATGGATTCCAAGGGGTCCATGGAATCGTATATATAATACCGTTACCCTGGGGATCTTCTTCTCCATCGCCGAGGTCGACATGGCCAATTCTTTTACCAACGAGATAAGTATGTCCGCCCGAAGAGTAGTATCGGTCTTGAGGGATAACCTGATGGAGATTGTTGTAAGCCCCTCCCCAGTCCTCAGGCCAACTTTCATTAAATGTGGTGTAAGCTGCATACACTTCCAATTCACCATCAAGTTCAGCTGCACTACATTTCTGATTTGAGATCAGTACATGGAGATAATTGGTTACTCCTATGGCAGGCTTTTGATCCTTATCACAGTCTTCTCCAAGACAGTTCCAGATTGAAGGGCTGCGGTCAAATACAATGCTTACATTATTTTCTTCAACACCACGATCTTCGCCAGTGATGACAATTCCATTATTATCTTTTGTCTCGTGTGTGTCTTTGATGTAGAAATTATCGGTCAAGTCGGGAAAGTAACCAACATCCGCTATTGGCCAGTGATCATTCATTCCTCCAGTAGGATATCTTTTCCGTAAAATATCATCTATTTTACAAAATGCCTTATCACTAATTAGATTAGGAGTCATCATAAAAGCAATATGATGCAACATCAGTACAGCATTGGGTTGATCAATATTATTTTGACCCATCAATTTCCATGAACTCATTAAGTTGATGAGCAAAACGTCCATTACTTCATCCGAACTTCCAAGCGCATCAGTAAATATTTCATTTAAAGTAGCCGCAAAAATGCGTGCATTTTTCCTGACGTCTATTAGTTCAATATTGTTATACGTAAGATTATTTGATATATCAATAGGATTGTAAGATGAACCGGCATATCCTCCGATTTTAGTGTGACCGAAGGTTTTATCATCCATATATCTTGAAGTCCAATAGGCTGCTATACCAGCTCCAACACCTTGAGATTTCTTTGTTGGAAAAGCTTTATTCGTAGCCATGAAACTTTCAAACGCGGAACTTACTATCTGATCAGCGTCTTCAGCCACATCATGAAATGAGGCATTCGTGCATTCTGCCGGAAAACGGATTTGAAGTTCATCAACATCTACAATAGGGACGTCCAGTGGATTTGGATTACTATCATCATATGCGAGAAAAGTCATTATTTTAATAGGCAGGTTTGTATTTTCAAGGTGATCATGAATATATTTAAATGCATGATTTAAGTGATAATAGCACATAAGGGGCTCATGCTTATTTCCTTTATCATCATCACAGTTGGTTCCGTTACATGGATACTTGATAATACCCCCAGTGGTTGTGAATGTAGGCTGTCCCTGCGATGGGTAGGCATAAATTCCACTAAATGTATACATGCCGTTGGAAAATGTTGCACTCAACGGCTCTTCATTGGATGATATCACAGGATGAGCTTTTATTTCTCTGCAATCTGTTCCATCGATTGGGTAAGTTACTTCCACGGTGACAGCGACTGGCAAATCCACAGTGGGTGGCGTGTGGACAGGAGGTTCTATTACATCTGCAAGAATATACTCTTCATCCTCATATATGATCTTGTGTTTGCCTGGTCCTGCCGAAGCCACCAGATCTGATAAATCATCCAGGATATCCGGGTCCTGTTCAGCATAAATAAAAAATGCAGAAAGAAATCTGGATTTGTCAAATTGAAACCAGATCCCTCTTCCTTCTAAAAGCATTCCATCAATGTATTGCTGATAGAAAACCTGGTCATACAGCGAAGTTGAGATTGTAGAACTTCGATCAAGTTCCAAAGAGCTGAGCTCGGTTGAAAACTGGTTGATCAATCGGGTCAGACAAGTATCAGCTTTGTCTGTGATCAGGGTACCAGGTACTGGAATTTTCAAACCACCGAAGAATCCATTCGGGGTAGTGACCGGAAGATTGCTCATACCCCTTGGTTCCTCTGTGCATATTTGAGAAAAAAGCGCAGAAGCAGATAATTGCATGATTAGGAAAATAAAAATGTGTCTCATATTGATATTTTTTAGACGTATAAAAAAGATGTTTAAAGATTATTCGATTATAAGTAATTCAATCTCACGATGATTTTTAGTGTAAAGGACAACCCAATAAGGTCCCGGCAAAAGAGAGGAAGTATTGAGATGATATGTCTTATCATAGCTGTTATCAATCTCTCTTCTTTCTAATATTTTTTGCCCACATTGGTCATATATAGCACAAGAATATGTTGATATTGATGAGACGTCGTTGAACGTAATGTTTACACCCGATCCTCCAGATACAGGATTTGGATACATATTGAAGTTATCCAAAACGTTATTTAATTCAGGAAGAGCAGAAATGAAATCAGGCGCAATTTTTAATAAAAATCCACTTGCAAAAGGCAAGTAACTAGAAATAATCGCATTGAATAATGTATCTGTTCCTCCAAATTGTAAGTACATATTGAGAATATTGTCTTTGTCCACATACATGTCGTAGAATGTTCTTCCTTGCACACCTTGTGACATGACATGCTGGATATATGCTCCGGTTTCTGCATCCAATATCCAGAGAAATCCATTTTCATTATTTGTGCCGTTTTCCTGATGATAGACTTGTTTTCCAAACTGTAAATCACCTTCAATAAAATATCCGCTGATCACAAGTTGTTGATTTTTCATCCAGGCAATAGAGAATAGAGACGTCTGTTGACAATTTCCCTGCGATTGATGCGCCCAAACAAAATTCCCAACTGCGTCATATTTGACAACTAACCCTTTATATTGATATTGGCCATCGATAAATTCATTGAACAGTACGGTATCGCCAATGGCATACGCAGGACCATAATATTCACTTGCTATGTAAAAATTCCCTTCAGGATCAACGGTCATATCAGAAACATATTCATTGACTTCGTTAGGGTTCAAAATTCCTAATAGCCATTTTCCATCTGGTGAATATTTCCCTATAAAAGGATTATGGGGAGATGTATTAACTACATATGTGCTGTCATCAAAATAGAAATCAATACTTGAAGTTATACCACGTATCACCAGGTTTTTATCAGGATCTAATTCCATCTCCTCTAGTTCTTCATCCCCTCTTTCACCTATTCTTTTCCACCATTCTACTTCATCTGTGATAAGATTATATTTACATAACACCACAGTCTCATCAAAATATGTAGGTAAATTTATATATGGCTGATTAAAAACGGTATCTGATCCGATCAATATAAATGCCGATTTTTTTGGGATTCTGACCTCCAGGTACGCAAAATCCCCATCCGCAGCCACATGCCCTAATTCCCCGGTGGATGGAATTACAACTTTTTCCAAATTCATATTTTCATCCAGTACAACCAATATGCCTTTACCTCTATTGCCTTCTCTTTCCACTTCCTCAATGCCCCCTAGTGTGATCGGATAGAGGCTGTCTTCACTCTCACTGTCATATAAAGTCATGCTTATCAATGTATGAGTTCCATCACTATAGAAATCCCTGACTTGCTCTGCATTATCTATCACGAATGACCCGATTATTTCGTGATTCATATTAAACTTTAGTAAAAAGTAGTCTGAAAGCCCAAGAAAAATATTCATGGGATCTTTACGGTGCGCGTACACAGTAGTATTCCCTACGATTATACTGTCTCTATTTGTACCATATCTTACTCCCACATAATAATTTTCTGCCGGATCATGAACCATATATTGAAAGCAGTCGGTAAATGCTCCTCCCTGGACTTCGACTTGAGATAGCAGGTGCTGTGACTTTAATGAAAACGGAAGTAGAAGACCAAGGATCAGCAGGTAGATGATGATAATATGTATGAATGGTGTTTTCATTTATTAAAAGTAGGGATTTCTATTTCAAAATCAAGTAATAAGGCTTGATCTCATTTAATTTACCACATGATTCCATAATAGAATAAATTATCTTGTTATAAATATCAAAAGCTATTCGTCTTCATACACTAAAAGCTCCTTATTAAAAGTATCAATATAATATCTGTTGCCATGTTTTTCAATCGACCTTGGTCTCCCACAATCCGGCGGCAAATCTACAATCCAATCATATTCCAAAGTATTTCTGTTAAATGCTGAAAATTTCTTTGTCAGTTGTGATACTGTGATAATCTGATTTCCTTCAACAATTAAAGTCTTCCATTGCTGATAGTTGTAGCATTGCATTTTTTCCAGATAAGGACGCAAATAATGAAACTCGATTTCGAGCGTATTCAAGTCCATTTCCCAATAATACCAGGTATGGAAACACACCATTTTTTCTTCGGAGTTAAGAATTACTGCTTTTTCAGCCCAAGGCAGAACTGGAAATTTGGATCTAGATACTCCACTTGTATCAGTATATACATCCAGGTCTCTTATATAATGTCTAAAAGCCCCTGATGTGTTATCGACGCACATCATACCTTCATTTTCCAAAGCAAACCACAATTGATTTCTAAATATTCCAATAGGATCTTTGATTTTATGAATGTAATCAAATGGAAAATTAGAAACAATTTTATCGATGCAATTATTCAAATTGAAATTCCATTGCTTCGACCCAGTTGTGGGATTTATTTTTGAAAATACATTAGTGTTATTTTCATTCAATACTTCATGTGTATATAAGATCATTAATTCATTTGAATATAACTTTATCCACCCAAAGTCATTATTAATCCAAACTACCCTATCTAAATGATATAATGCTTTGACAATAGGGTTGATTGGCGTATTTGTTGAATCAAAAACATGCTTATCCATATGAATAAAAAATGGATAATTTTCAAGCCTGTCACCAATTACACCATTGTCAAACTTTTTAACTTCAATAATTTCTTTATTTATATGATCCACTTTATACAATTCACATTTTTCTCCAAATAAATACGAATTAATTGTATCTCGGATCGGCCGACCATATTCAAACTCAATATTACCCAGTATATATTCGTTAAACTCATCGTCATAAATTTTTACTGAACTTGTTCCAGGTTCCATTACAGTTTCATTTGGAAATACCTGACCGATATAATTTGAACCTATAAAATAATAATTTATTGTATTAATTCTCTTCTTCAAAATCATTGCTACTCGGATTTAATAAAATTTAAAAATGTAGAGTTATAATCTTGGGAATTCAGGAAGGAAGTAAGTGTTGATTGACTGACTATAGTGGGGCTGACACTTTGCCAATATACGGATGTTGAACCACCATTCCAAAAGTAACCAGGATCATTCTTATACATCTCTAAAAACCGGTGTCTAATATACTGATCCCTGGTGAGTACTTCATTTGTCCCATTTATATTAACTGTAACATTATTTGGAATTTTACCACTTTCAAAAATATAATTGGTTTTATTCACAGGGCCTGCTTCAATGTATGCTCTGTGCTGGTTTTTGAAGCCTGAGCTGTTTGGCAATAAGTTAACTGAAGTTTCTTTATAACTTTTGAATTCAAATTTTGAATCATCATTCATTGCCATGTCGAATCTACAATTTCCACACGCCAAATCGAGCTCTTCTTCGGCCATGGATGCAAAAGTATTGTCAAAAGATGCGACATTACTCTTCGTAAAAAGACTTGGCTCATTTTTTATCTTCTTAAGCATTTGGGCTACAGATTGGACAGTCCAAGCATTATTGCTTTTCATACCGTCTATAACCACATCAAAACCGGTGGAAGGTGGAGGGCTTCCAAATTCAGTTGCAAAACCTTTAACATCATCCAAATATTCATCGATACTTTTTAACCAGGGATGAGATAAGCCACAACAAGGGGCCTGGACGTTCTTTATAATTATATCCTGAAGCCCGGTTTCACCTCCCAATCTATTAAGAATTGTCCCATCAGCCATTACTTCATCCATTTTCCTCAACAAATTAATGTCTGTTCTTCTTTGAGGAAAATTTTTGATTAACTTCCATGCCTTGATCCCATTGGGTAGTTCAGCGAGATCTTTAATGAAATCTGTGTTATTTTCAATCGAGTTTAGTAATAATAATTGATCTGCAGTGGAAAGACTATTTATATCAGGTCCAAAATTATGATCCAATCCTTTAGATCTCGATATCAATTCTACAAGCTCCTCTGACAAATTTGCATTAGGGACATTTTGAATTCCAAGCACGTCCCGTGTTATAGATTTTTGAAGTGTTGTTAAATCGGAAACCTTCTTTGTTGCAACATTTTCTACATCCAAAGAAACCTCAATTAAGTTTTGAATGTCTGTGATATCATTGGCTGCATCCAAAGCCTTAGTCTCATACTGCGCAACTTTATTTAGAACTCCTAATTTCGCAGCATCTTCAACAGTTAAGAAATCACCGGGATCCAACATTGCCATATCTACGGCAAGACCAATAATTTTGACTTTATCCAAAATTGTTTTAATGGTTCCCGCAGTGCCAGGATCAACATGATAGTCAGGACCAGTAAGTGTATTGTAAATGTTATCTGTCTGCATGTTGGAAAAAACGGCTTCATTTGCCACATTAAACCCAGCATATATTTTTGCTAATTTTCCCCCCACGGCAAGCACAGGATAGGCTTCTCCAAAAGTTAATACGGTTGAAATTATTGTCCCTGCTAATACCAGATTTTCTTCCGTAGTCTCTTCTTGGGATTTTTCTATGGATAAGGCCAATGATAATGCAGTTACTGGTGAAACTCCTTCGTCACAAAAGCCTGATCCATTTGAGCATAAATTCAGAAAACTTACATTAGTGGGTGCAACAACATATAACACGGTAAACGGATCAAGATTCTCATACCTATGGTCTTGATCGTTATAATCAAAAAAGTTCTGATTTGTGCAATTACATGTATTATGAAATGAATTTCCATCATAATAAGTGGAGCACGTTACCAGGGTGCATTGTTTCATACTAAGATTCAGCTTCGCATAATCGTCATTAAGAAAATTATAGGAATAATCTACACGATCCTCCGGACTAATGCTTTCAATATTAGCTACAGCATTTGGACTGAATTTCCAGTAAACAAGCTTTTTAGCATTTGCACCATCAATAAATGTTGCAACATTTCCCCTTGTAATTCCACTGGCCTTTATGGCAACCTTATTAATTAAATTAATGACTTCCACATCTGTTTGACCTGAATTCCAAAATAAATTACTCAGATCCCATATAGTATTAATGCAGGCTCTTTTTCCATCGCTCGGAGAAACTTTCGATTGGATTTCATTTAATAACGTTGCACAGTCAGTCGGTTCCATTTGTTGCAAAGCAGTATTGAAAAGATTCAAAATAACATTACGTCTATGTTCATTGACATAATAGTTACTGGAACCTACTTCATGGATTTGAGCAAGATATTCAACTAAGAGATCTTTTAGATGAACTGAAGACCATTGAGGAGAGAAATCTTCACCAGTACCAAGGCTATAAATAATATAGCCTAAAAAATTGATATTATCATTGCCGTTTATTTGTGATTCTACATAGTCATCCCATTCCTTATCATGTTGTGCTATAAATCCACTAAATAATGAAGTGATAAAATTTAATTCCCCCTGATCAATTGGAGCATTTGTAGGATGTCTGCTTTGACGATTATCAATATATTTTGCCAATGACCAAAGGTAAGGGAGATATTCCGGCGCAGGATTGATTGTAGTACAGATATTATCAATAAAGCCTATCGCAGAACTAAAATGAACTTCATCTTTTAATGCCAAACAAGTAGTACCTGGAGGAACAAAATTATTAAAGTAGTCCATTGTTGTCTGCATGACATTAATAAGACTCCATTTGTTGCCATAATAATTAGCTTCATTTTCATTAATTCTATTTATAAAATGCGATATTACAAATGGCGTTAAAAAATTAGATGGATAATAATCGGTTCCATATGATACAGCTAGTTTTTGTTCTTTGTTTCGCTGGTAATACCACCGTCCAAATACAGTCAGAATTTTCTGGTGATCATCTCCTGTATTTCCCAAAAACCCAATATTATCGATATTCATTCGGGAACGAATGGTATTAATCATGGCTTCATACGCCGGATAATTTACATCATTTTGATTTTTTGTATAATAATCTAAATGTTTTTCAGCCTCCTTTTGACCTACAATCATTTTGGTACCTAATATAACCGCAGGGAAATCTATATAGATAAGATAATGTTGAACTTTACTTAAATTATCATTATTAAATGCCGTATACTGAGTACAAATAGATTGGTATGTATTTTCATCCAACCCCACACCGGCATCCTCGACCCAATCACATGTAAGGCTAACAGTGGTCGTAAAGTCATCCGCAACCTCAAATCGGACAATATATTTGCGTTCATCATTTCTACCTTCAACTGCTAATTTTTCATTGTCCTTAACGACACGATTGAATTCAGAAACAATGGTTGATATTAGTGAATCCGTTCTGGCCTCGGATATTGAATTTGAAAAAACAGGAATACATAATCCAAAGGAGAAAAATGTTACCAGAAAAAATAAAGAATACTTCAATTTAATTACGAATGTTTCCATAAGATCTTAATTGTACAGAAGATTTTAAATAAGATTCAAGCAATAATTGTATTTTTTTATCCGGATCGTTTACGATTTCTTCATTTGTGTATCCGGCTTTGACCATGGACTGAATATCATCTACAATTTGATTCCCGACTTCCAGGAGCAATTTTAACAGGATTTTTATTTCTTCAGGTGTATCCATATATTCAGATGAGTTAGGATTGGCAATTAAATCCATCAAATAACAAAAATGATATGCACTTTCCTTTGAATAAAATTCAGCCTGTAATGAATTGGCAGTAGATGGAATCTCTGCAGGCTCAATCGGATAATATTTAGTAAATGGATCTGATGTAATAAACCCGGCAGATTGTAATTCAGTATTAAGAATAAGCGGGTGTGCATTGATATAAGCTGTGTATAAGGATGTATAGTTATCCAGAGGTTTATTGACAACCCCTTCCACAAAGGGACTCGTGCTGCCCTCATATGCAATACGGAGATCCTCCAATTGTGTTTGACAACTTTCCTGGAAAATCTTTTCTGTCAATGGTTGTATCACTTCTGAAATTGAAGCCATGATAGCAGCAATTTCCTGGTTATACAATGTAAGGCAATTCTGGACTTCCACGGCAGCTGCTTTTAACTCAGCCTCAGTCGCCGGAGGTTGTTGTTGTTGTAAAGCAACCAGATTAGCTTTAGCATTGGTAAGACAATCCTTAGTTTCCTGAGACACTAATTGCTTGGTCGTTTCCACATACTCATCAATCAATTCGAGCATATCCGATATTTCTTCAAGCATCTGATCAAGACTTATTAATGGATCCAGCACTTTATTCACCAGGTCGTTTATGCTATTACTCAGATCATCACCCAGGAGTGCAAGACCAAAACCATTAACCTTTATCGAACCACTCACTAATTGATAGTCAGCATTTATGATAATATCTGTAAAGCTCACGTTGATTCTGACCTGACCCAGATAAGGCACTTTAATATATCCTAATCCCGTAAATTTTCCATTGGAACCCTTTGTACTTCCGACATTTATTTCGAAATCTGCCGCAGTAAAAATATCACCTCTGTTTAATGAAGGCAACATTGAAAAATTAGAGAGGTCAATATCACTTATGTTTATCCCACAAATAAATTGATCTTCTCCAAATGGGACATCTATTTCAACTGTGGCATCACTAGTACCTCCCGTCAAACAAACTCCATGAAGAGTTATTACATAATAATATCCATATGCTAAATTCGGAACTATAAATGGACTTGTAAATGACATTCCTGAAATTTGTTCATCCTTCGGGCCTCCTGTAATACTTACATCCACATGCGAGAATTGAGACGCTTCTGATACATTTAGTATAATTTCGAGGTCTTTCTCATTTACAATCTGAGAAGATTCAATGATTAATTCTGGACAAGGACAATTTTGTACAACACCATTGACTACTTCATTAGGTATATCCGGACAAGGATCAATCGCATCACAAACAGTATCACCATCTGAATCCGGACTGGCTTCTCCTGCGCACGTACATACCCCATTGAGCATCTGCCATTTGTCATGATGGGTACAAGGATCACCATCATCGCAAGGATTACCTGAAGTGTGATATACATTTGCTCCATTTATTATTTCAACACAATCAAATGCCAATGCACCTCCAGGATTATAATGGCAAGTGAGACCGTTTGGCAGGTTTAAATCTCCTGAATATGTACCAGTGGCACCGAGGCCCACCAAATCACGACCCGTGATCATTAACCCGGAAGGAACAATATCAACAGTAGTTGAGCTGATCTCAAATGTTTGCTGAATATTGGCTCCCGCGGAACTTGTAAAATTTACTGTCAGATCGCCTATTAAAGAAGTAGGGTCTATTTTGAATTCCGGATCAACGGAAAATAAAAATTCAATCCTATCCGAAAAAGTGCTGAAACTAGGGCAAGGCAAACCCACAAACGTTTGTGTGGAAATATCAAAATTACCATCTTCATCCAGATCATCCATTATGCATTGTTGGTGATTAGAATAAGTAATACCTGCAATTCTGATATCGGCAGGATCTATATAGCTTGGTAGATCTTTAATCCCATACAAGACCTCGAATGTCCCAGAAGTCTCCCTGAGACTCGTGATCGTCAGGTAAGGATAAAATTCATAAGAGGTGCTCGCACCTGTAAAAGTCCCAATCAACCATATCGAAATGGGTTCTGGTAAATCTTTTTTTAATATCTCGTCGGAATCATAAATTAGAACGATTCCGGTTTTCTTAATGAGTGCAAATCCTGTCGGACATCCAATGGGTTTATATGGTGGAAAAATGCAATCCGGCCTTCCATCCTGGTCTTCATCCACCATATCATCCAGCCCCGGACATACATCACACTTAGGATGTCCGTTTTCCATGATCACTTCATCAATGTATCCGTCACCGTCATTATCGATAGCAGCCGTACAGGGATCGCAATCATATACGCCATCATCATCCAGGTCAATGTGGACTCCCGTGCAATGACAGTTTTCATCGATGTGATCCGCATATGTACATGGGTCATTGTCATCACAAGGATCACCACGCATACCAGGTATGTCCGGACAATTGTCAATACAATCATCAATTCCATCTTGGTCGTTATCCACAAAATCAATGGTTGGACAAGGGTCTTCATCATCACAGATGCCATCTCCATCGGCATCGGGGCGATTTATTATTTGACACATACAAGGTTCCTGGCTTGGATCTTGTGCGTAGGCAGGATTTCCTACGATCACATATACCTGACAAGGACCAGGTGTAGGACAATCTGCCGGCGTAAGTGCACAAGGAGCACCAACATCAACAACTGCATCACAATTATTACTTCCATCATGAAGACCTAAATAAATGGCTTCACAATTTCCATTGCAATCAACTTTAAATTCTATCGGACAATTTCCTTCGCTGGCTCTCAATACGCAGTCATCATCCATATAAACCGCTATGCCCAAAGCTGCTGCACAACCAGGTAGAATTATTTGTTCTTCCGAATCGTAACATGGTGAATTAGGATCATTAAAATAACTTACAGTTTCAAATAGAAGGCCATATAGAATCACCATATTCTCCCATGTCTTGTCACTACAGTCACATTGACTGAAATCAGCCGAGGTGAAATAATCACCTGTTTCCTCTCTTTCTTTATCAGGACATGGGTCAAAATAATCATAGATACCATCTTTATCACTATCCCTTTTTGATCTGATATTTTCAATCAGTAATGGATAATTCATATTCAATGGCTGCCAGTTTTCTGATTGGAACTCTATATAAAGCCTATCCTGAACATCTTTAAATTTTCTTTGAATCACCCGTGGATAAGAGTTACCTGCAAGATTATCGTCATTAGTGATCAGAGGTACAATTTCAGTAGCATTCGGAATCCCAGGTGGAATATATTTCTCATACGTAGCTTCCAATTGCCTTTTAATAAATTCACAAAAGGAGATACCTCCATCACAATCGACTAATTGAGATTGCAGGCAATCAGGGATCCCGTCTTGATTAAAATCAATATAATCTAATTGATCAGGGCACTGATCTTCTGCATTACAGACACCATCCCCATCCGAGTCCTGGAATATACCTGCACATCTGCAGGTCTCATCCCATCGGTCATATATAGTACAAGGGTCACCATCATCACAAGGTGCTCCGATCTCTACCACATAATCTTCATATCTGGCATCAAATCCTGCATATGAGCCGTCAAAGAAATTCGTCAGCTTATCTGTTAAATACAGTTGATCAAATCTATAAATTGAATGCTGGATGACGAGGTCATTATTAATGATCAATACTTCGGCTAAATCATCATGCATTACATTTCTTAACCAATTTTGGAGATCATGCGTGAAATCATCAATATCATAAAATACCCCAGTACATACTCCCGGACACACACAATATCCTAATTTGAAATTGGGCTCAAGTTTAAACTCCACCCAAAGAGAAGAAGCACATTGATGAGGCGATACAGGATCAATCTCCTCAGGACCACAATAACTAAATCCCCGGATATAATTAGAACCAATGCCACACCAATTTGGGCTCGTCATATTCAAAACACTCATATATATCCTTACCATGTATGGGGATTGTCCATCTGCATATGAACATGCTTCACAAGGCCCGGTTACATTCGGGTCCAGATCATTTTGACCGGGATGACAATCACAACCATTCGGAACCGTATCCGCATCGTCATCATCAGTGTCATTGAATCCTTCACATCTGTCACACGAATTAGCTACTCCGTCCCCGTCACTATCATTTTCATCATCAATCACTCCGGCACAATGACACTGTTCATCATACACATCTCCGTGCGTACATGAATTTGCATCATCACAAGGAGTACCAACGATACACAAAATATCTCCGGGGCTTTCAATTTCATAGCTACAATTATCGCTACATGTCACGGTGACGGTATATCCAATGTTTGGCGAGGAAACAATCTCTGCCAAAGGTGTTGGACCTGTGCTTCCATCGCTCCAGTGGTAAGAAGGATGAGAACAAACAGCACAGTCAACTGTGCTCAAGGATACACTATATCCTGTACTTACAACTGAACATGTAGGATTGGAAAGAGAGTTAAGTTGGTCGTTTTCTAATATCAGACTTATATCCTTAAACGGAGCATTCTCAATACGAAGAAAATATCCTAGTCCGCAATTTAATACAGAGTCCGTTTCAAGTAATACTCTGAGATTATATCCATGCAATAAAGACCATCTGTAAAAGTCACTTTTAAATTGTTCTAAAGGTTTAATGGTATCCGAATCACAGTCAGCAGAACCGCCATTTCCAATACAATATTGGTATTCTAAATCACCCGGACAATCCAAAATAATTGTTTCTTCCGAAGTACTAATCTTGACTCCGATCACAAGATCATTTACACCATCCAGAGGTATACAAAAATTACACCGGTCTTGAGGCGCTGCAGGAGTATAAATGATTTCCGGTTCAGTATTACAATTACATGATTCCTCTTTACAATCCGGTATACCATTTCCATTCGTATCAATTGTGTTTGGCTCTTCGACATAGCAATTGCAATATGCATCTATGACGCCTGTTGGATTACACAGATCACCTGGTCTGGTACATGGTGTTCCAACAAGACAATTCTGATTACCATATTCGACCACATAGCTGCAACCATCTTCACAGGTGATCGTCACCTGGTATCCGGCATCTTCATAGGGTACAACAATAGAAGAAGTCGTCTGACCTGTAGACCATTTATACGTTGATTCAATACATGTTGATTCTGCTTTGAGTACAAAAGATTCCTGACCAGGAAGCAAATTTCCGCAGTCAGGCGATGTGAAATGATAATTTCCAAATTGACCATTGCCTAGTATACTTATGGATTGAAAAGCTACATCTGTATTACTTACCTGAAAAAAATCACCCGAGCCACAAAGATTTGAATTGCCAGTAACATATAGGAAATCCAGATATTCCAATTGGTTATATAACCAGTTTTGAACTATGTGGGCAAATTGAGGACGGTCGTCATCTGTTGAAAAGCAACCATAACCTGTGTTTGAAATCCGATGAATGATAATATCATCGATATAAATTTTATGACTGGAATTTGAAGCTATACATCTAAATCTGAATTTCGTAACGCTTGAGAACGGACCATTGATATAAACGGTCTCATTGTAACGCAATTCATTTTGAAAATCAGTATTATAGAAGTATTCCTTTACACTCGAATAAGAACTTCCATTATTTGTAGACTTTTCAAGGATAAAGCTTTCTGATGACCCCTGAAAATCCTTTGTCCTGTATGAAAAATCAATGCGGATCTGGCAACATGAGGATAAGGAAAAAGGATCAGTACTCATAGACGCTGATACCCCACTGGATTTCAACTCAACTGAATATTTTCCCGTATTTGCGAGAACTACGTCAGGGTGACGAATGGCATCACTTCCTCCTGAATTCCATGATCCCCAATCTATTTCGAATCCCTCAGTATTGTAATTTTCCCAGGCCGTCATTAGATCCAACTGAGCAGGTTGGCCATTGATGATAAAAGAAGCAGATTTAAAATATCTGTAAGGATCATTTGGAAATGTTGTGGTACCATCAACGCGAAGACAGTAATCACAGGTGGGTTGTCCCAGAGATGTTACTCCAATACTGACATCCTCATTACATGGATATCCAAGACAAAAAACAGGATCATTTTCAGGGTCATTATCCAATAAATGCATTGAATCAACTGCCGTTAGAACATGAGGCGGATATGTTGGATCATAACATAGATCACATCCATCAGGAACGCCATCATGATCAGAATCTTCCAAATCATTGAAGCCAGGGCATTGATCAGCCAGATCGCATACTGAGTCGTTATCTGAATCTGGTACGGGATTCAAAACGCAATGACAATTTTGATCCAGCGTCCCAGTTCTGCATTCAGCCGGGTCATTGCCAGCCAGGATGCAGGGATTGCCGACAATGCAACCACAATCACCTCCTTGGGGAAATACTCCAACATATGTACAACCTGTGCTACACGTGACAGAAACTGCATAGCAGTCTTCCTGATTGGGTGTAAATAAATAATTTTCAGAAGAGCCTGTGCTCCATATCCAGCTTACTACTTCATTTTCATTTTCAGGACTTAATTCGCCGCAATTTTCAAGGCTGGCAGATACGTTATAACCGAAGGTTGTAGGCAGCTGAGAACAATCGCTTTCATGAAAATTGATCTCAAAAGGATCTCCAATATTTGTCGTGGCTTCAGCAGATAAAAGTGAAATATTGGTATTGGTAAAAATAAGGGAATAGGCTCCACATGGTGAAGTTCCGATACTCACATTTCCAATAAAACCATTTGCAACCAGCCATGCGTTGAAGTCATTCATTAATAAAGTTATCCCGTTGTTTCCCTGGCATCCGATACAATAAGGGAAATTAAATATTTGTCTTCTGTCATCATCCAGGTTATCCAACTCATTTAGATAAACAGTCCCTCCTGTTGGCAATACCAATGTGATGCTTTCAATAATAAAATAATCAATGTAGGGATCGTAATCAGTAGGCACAAGTGAAATACAATAATCACAATTTTTCAGGTTTGCAAGGCTGACCGTAAATGTTACTTCATCATCGGGTGTTCCAGCACAATTACAATGGGCATCAAGTACATCGGATGATGTGCATGAATTAAGGTCATTGCATGGTGTTCCTGGTACACATACAGTAGGAACTTCTACAATCCCTTCATCATGGCACCCGTTATATGAATCTACTACATCAATGATATGATACCCTGCACCATGCAATGGAACTTGAATTGGGTTATTGACAGAATATGTGATAACAGGAACTCCGTCAACGATAACCCTAAATGAAGAACTTGCAGTATATCCAAATAAATCAATAATAGCCCATGAAGAATTTCCGAGAATCTCTTGCCTACAGGTTATGTAAAATGGATTATAGGATGTTATGGCTTTTAAATTATTGATCAAATCTGTGTTGGCTGAGGAATTTCCTGTACCTGGTGAGGCCTGTGACGAATTGATAACACTAAAACCCTGTGCATTGTACCAATTATTCCCGGTAGTAAATGCTAAACCAAGACCAGTCGCAAAATTTACAGTATTGAAATCGATCACTTTCTCTGATGAAATAAATTCATAATTGTCAGTATTCCAAAGAAAAGCATGTTCAATATCTCCATCAGGTCTACGAAGTTGAATAAGATCACCTGATGATTGAAATGAGGCATAGGTTGGCCATGATGTGGCTCCAGTGGACTGCGGAGTACAGGAATAATGGCTATCCGTATCACTCGGGCAATTTTGTGTGACAGATAGACATGCGTTTGTTAAACAAATCTGATAGACGCCATTAGCATTTGGCATCCCGTCCATAGCTGGATTTATTCCTGCATTCAGATAATTGTTATCATATATGAGTATTAAACTGCCGCGTGGAATGTCTGAGAAACATGTACCTAAGCGGATATGTCCACTATTGGCATTTGGATTGGATTGAAAATAATTGTTATCATCGATAATCCATCCATCAAGATCTATTTCATCCTGGCCACTTTGAATTCCTGTGACCAATAGTTCAATAAAGACACCCCTTCCTCCTTCCAAACCGTAATTAAATTCATTAATGATGACATCAGAAACCGGGTATAAACAATTGGGTTCAGGAGCTTCATTTTCCTGCATTCTTGTATTTGAAATGACTGTTTTATCAAGTTCAAATCGGATCGGGTCACTATATCCTGCATTTTTAAAAATAAAATTATTATAAGGTGCTTGCGCCTGAACAAATGCAACATATTTTTTACCTGGTTTGAGTATTTTACTGGATACATAATATGTGTATTGAAACCCAAAAGTGGATTCATTTATAATCGGTCTGAAATGATACAGAAGTTCCTGATCTGTGAAACCTTCCTGAGCTTCAAATACCAGGAAGTTATAATTCACAAGACCTGAGGATATATGACGAGGCATCCATTGGAAAAGGTATTGATCGTTTTTAGAGAACACCTCTTCATTGTAAGGTCGGATGATTTCAGGAGGTAAATTCTCTCTGACCAATAAATTAATACAGGCCTGGTTGGAAGCTGATTGATTACGATCATATGTATTATCAATCGCTGTAAAACAAACTGTATAAATGCCTTCAGGCAGTCCATGTAATTGATATTGTTCCCGTGATATCCCTGAAATTTCAAGCTCATCAAAATCAAAAAAATGGGCTAAATCAGAACTAAAAAAAGTGATTTGGGATGCAAATTTAAATGATATTCCTGATCCAGGCCTACCCAGAGATGTCATCGAAATGCCATTTCCTTGAATTTCGAGCTTTAAATTGTATATGTTTTCATCCCCTTGTTTTGGATTGGTAATTTGAAGTATAAACTGGTTAGAGTATTGAATATCTTTTTCCGACAAGGAAGGAAAGTCTAGCGATGTAGATTGGAAATTGAGGAAAAGCTCGGCTTGCCCTAAAAGCATATTGCTATTCAGCAGTAGAAAGAAGAAAAATGTGATATTAAATTTCCCTTGGGAGCGAATTGGTTGTTTCATAAAATGTTCTTTGATGCCCAATAAAAAATCCAAGCGCAAAAGCGCAAAAAAAAAATACTACCTAAAATTTTCAATATTATTATTTCATTAACAAGATATCTTCAAATTTTGTGCCAAAAAAGACAAAACGAAAAATTATTTCAATTAAGTATCTCTTTATTATACTAATCATTGGCATGTTATTTGCCAAAAAAGGTTAGGTCCAATATTGCACCAGGCTAAAAATCCAAAATCCTTGAAGCCTGCATCACACGGATGTTATTTCGTATATAAACTTATATTCAGTCTTTATCTCAGTGTCGGGATTATACCGTTATTTGGTCAGAATGATATTCATTCAGTCAAGGATAAAATGTCCCAAAAACTGGAAACAATTAAAGATTCACTCCGATCCAATCATTTCAATATTACCGGAACCTGTAATGGAAATTTGGTATACACATTATCCAGAGAAGAGCGTCCAACATTAGATTATCAATTCAATATCAATCTCAAAGGATCATACAAAGGTTTAAAGCTTCCCTTTCAGTATGCATTTTCAAACGGGAGATCCATATACCGGTTTAACGGAACTTCTTTTCGCCTTCCTTCTTTTAATGCTATAGGTTTCAGCCCAGGTTATAAAGGTTACACGTTGCTCCTTGGGAATAGAACAATGGACTTTTCAAAGTATTCATTTCAGAATGTTCGTTTTCAGGGCATGGGCATTCAAACCCCTGAAAAAGGATTGTACATAAAGGCCTTCTCCGGCAGTCTTAAAATCAGAGAGCCAAATGACCTTTTATATAAGTCAGACCTGGAGCCTGATTTTAATCGCAAGTCATGGGGCGGTCTAGTTGGATTGACAACCAAGAAAATACAATTTAAGAGTATCGTATTCAAAGCGAATGACAAAGTTGACAAAGCAATAAAGGTCGATACATTAAAAACTCTGCCAAAGGAAAACACAGTCATTTCGTATTCCATCCATTTTGAACCATCAGAAAAATTTTCCATTGAAGTGGTTCAAGCCCTTTCTGCATTTACCCACAATGCACTTTCTCCAAGGGTAAATATCCTAACACCTCAATCCGCAAATAATATATTTGGTCTTTTTGAAAAAAAGGAGTCATCTGACTATTATTCATCGAATTATGTTGAAGCTAAATACGTATTGAAAGAGCAGTCCATTTCCTATATATATGAGTCTGTGGACAAAGATTACAGATCTCTGGGGTCATTATTTTTTGATAACAACTTCATAGAAAATCGGATGAAGGTCTCAGGCATCCTCAAGGAGAAACTTAATTACGTTCTCTCCGGAGGCTTACGAACCATTAAAACAAAACAGGACATCAACACAGCGAACTCAAAAATAGTGGTGCAATCCATGATTTCATATCCATGGAGTGATCAATTGACATCATACATATCTTATAATAATTTCAAAATAGTACAACAGGATTATTATCAAGGTAATAACAGCAGTACTGTTGATTCGCTAGCCTTGTCCCAGGTCAGTAGCTCATTCTCTTTAGGATCTAATTTTGTCTCTAAAGAAGAAAACCCATTTGCCTTGGGATTGATCATATCAGTGCAGGGATCTAACTCGATTCAGGATGAAATCGTCCATGAAGATCGTATTAAAAACAAATTGATCAGCTTAACTTATAGTAAACAATGGGAAAAGGACAATATAAATGCTTCTCTATCTTTTACAAACACGATATCCCAATTATATCTAAATAAGACTATCGGAGGCTCTTTTATGTATGGGAATACACTTACTGACAAAATCAAATTAAGTTCTATATTTCAATATCAATCCGTCTCCTTTTCAAATAATCATGTCAATCAATTGATTGCAAGAGGAAATATAGAATACACGCTTGATAAAAACAAATCACTCAATTTTGATATAGGGCTTGATTTTTCAGATGCAAAGATACCTTTTCGATTAAACCGATGTATTTGTAAGATCGATATTCAAACTAGATTTTAGAAGGATGATAGTAGAATATTTATTTATCAAGAGAATAACTATAGTCTTAAGCATTGTTATTTCAATGCTCACCTTTCAAGTAGCAAAGGGGCAAAAAAACCAAAACAGCGATGAATTAGGCATTCACTTTGGCAATTTTTTTATAGCCGGTGATGTGGATCATCCTCTTTTCCCTGGATTTGCCGGTGGCCTGCACTACAGAACGGCAATTAATAATGCTTTATCTTTTCGTTCAGAGCTTTTTTATGGCATTACGTATGGGCTCGATGCAAAACCTACAACTGATGGCATCTTTCAGGAACCTGGTGTTTTTGAGGGTTACTCTGTTTCTCAACCATGGTTTTATTCCTACCAGACAAAACTCATTCGGCTTAATTTTCAGGGTCTTCTGGAACTTACTAATCTTGAACCTGATATAAAATACAAAAAATTTAATCTTTTTGTCCTTGGAGGTTTAGGTTTTGATTCTCATGGCACCTGGTTAAACCTAAAAGATGCAAATGGTGAACCCTATACAGATTTATTAAATAAAACATCCTTTCAAAAAGATAATGATTATAACACTTCCTCGGGCCGAAGAGCGATACGCAAAGAATTAAAAGAGATATATGATGCTACCTATGAAACTCCGGCTTTTAAGAAAGTAGGTGAATTTAGATTAGGTGATGAAACGAATATTGCCCTGGAAGCTTCCATTGGTCTGGGGATTTCCTACAGGGTTTCGTCCCGTTTCAATATTTCGCTTGAACATGAAATTATACTCTCCAAAAATGACTATTTGGATGGACTGCGTTGGCGCACCCAAAATGATGTAACCAATGGGTTTGATGTCGGCCATTACACAAGTGTCCGATTAGCAATGAACATCAACAAGGGTCAGAAAAAGGAACCTTTGTACTGGGTAAATCCATGGGATGAGAATCAGAAAATTGTAGACTCGCTTGAATCCAGAGTCTCCGAGCTGGAAAAAGAAATAATGGATACTGATAAAGATGGTGTTATTGATGCGGTTGACCAGCAAGCTAATTCAGTCTCCAATTGTCCAGTTGATTCGAAAGGAATTACACTGGATAGTGATCGGGATGGGATATCAGATTGTTATGATAAATTTCCATTCGGTGACAAATCTGATATTGAATCCATTGTTGCAGATTATCTAAAAAAACGTGAAGACAACAGTAAATATGGATCAAAAATACATGTAAGTGATACAAGCGAAATCTATTCGAGAATCAACGAGGTGAATAAAAAGAAGATTGGCCTCCCCTTTGTATTTTTCAATTCTGATAGTTACTTGGTTGGCCAGGATCAATATCCTGCATTAGCCAACATAGCCTCATTTTTAAAGGAATCCAATATACATTGCATCATGATCACGGGCCATGCAGATAATCGAGATGGATTTGAATATAATGAAAAACTTGGATTGCTTAGAGCGCAGGAAGTGATTAAAATACTTAGAGACGAGTTCGGAATAAGTACCACAACATTTAATGTTTTTTCCAAAGGCGAAATTGACCCTCTGATAATTCATCCGAAGTCAGAAGTTTATGAGTTTATTAATCGAAGGGTGGAGTTTAAAGTTTGTGAATAGTGTGGATACACACAGAATTTTACTAATTGTGTTAATGTGACATTTGAGAAATCTAAAATTTGACATGGAATACATGTTATTCTGTTCTCACCGGGCAGAGTCCGCAGTTCGGACCCGTGTGCTCCAACAAAAAAAGCACCTTCCCGGGTCTCCCCGAAAAGGTGCATGGATTAGAAGCAATGAATCAATTATTTTTGTGCTTCCCCTCTTACACGCTTACTCTTGATCAACAGATCAATGTTGAACGATTTCTTTCCTGCTGATGACTGATTGATCTGTGATGATAGCCAGTTGATAATGACATGCCAGGAATAAAAAAAATAAAACGCAAGTAAGAAATTGCCAGAAACGCATTGAATACCAGGGTGTATCATGCAAAATAGAAAAAGAAACGTATGGGCCTTGCGAATGCTTTAAAATTCATATTCTCACACATTCATTCTATATTACATTCATAATCCTGTAGACCATGATCCGTAAAATCCTGCTTGCCCTCGTCATCATTTTCATCGCTATCCAGTTTTTCCATCCTGCAAAAAATCTATCCGATGATCGCACACATGATATCTCATTAAAATATAATGTGCCTGGAGATGTGGACACCATATTCGTAAAGGCATGTGATAATTGTCACACCAATAAAACGGATTATCCATGGTATGTCAATATTCAACCTGTCGCCTGGTGGCTGGCGAATCATGTCAATGAGGGAAAACAAAAACTGAATTTCTCCACGTTTACTTCACGTCGTATTGCGTTTCAGAATCACAAATTTGAAGACATTGTGGAACAGATCAAGGAGAAGGAGATGCCATTACCATCGTATACATGGTTAGGCCTTCATCCTGAAGCGAAGATTACAGATGCAGATCGAAAGTTGATCATTGATTGGGCTACTGCGCAGATGGATACATTGAAAGCGCATTATCCTGCGGATAGCCTGAAGATGCCGAAGAGACCTGTTGTGGCTAAGTAAATGAATAGTTGTTTTTACAAAAGATATACGACATCAAGTATTCAGTATTCAGTAATCGGTATTAAGTTCATTTACTGATTACCGAATACTGATTACTGATTACTGATTACTTGGTCTAAATAAATCTCTTGGCCATGCAGATGAAAATCGTCGAACTACGATTTCGGGTACGTGTAGTTCAACATCCATCTTATTCCAAACCGATCAAGACATACGCCCCAATATGCACCCCAGAATTGATCTGAAGGAGCCATGTTTTGAGTGCTACCTTGTGAAAGTGCTGCATAAAGACGATCCACTTCTTCTTTTGAATCGGGTTCAAGATTGATGGTGGTATTGTTACCCACGATAAGTTTGTGACCCATGGATTCGAGCATATCGGTGCCCATGATGAAAGTGCCACCCAGAATGGGAAGGGCTACATGCATCACCATATTTTTTTCCTTTTCAGGAATCTCTGGCATACCCGGCATCGGGGGGATATCACGATTGCGCATGATGCCGCCTTCGAATTCTCCACCGAAAACGGATTTGTAAAAATTAAAGGCTTCCTCTGTGTTGCCCTGGAAGTTGAGATAAATTGAAACTTTTGCCATAGGAAAGGATTTGCGAGTGACGATTTACGAATGACGAATGACGATTTTTTAGGAAATACAGTCTTTAGTTTAAAGTTTTTCCATTTTGCCATCCCGCAATATTTATTTCATAATGGCGGGATCATCGCTGCGTTCGAATTGCTGATTGCCAATTGCTTATTGTTTGTTGCCAATTGTTATTATTGACTTGTCAAATATCTGATCATTTACTAAACACGAAGGTGGTGGAATGCGGATTTGTGGAGGGGGGAATGCGACACAACCTCTGCAATAATAATTAACCTAACAAATAATTCAAAAAATAGGCTGAGGCTATCCATACGACTGCAAGACCGATGCCGGCAAATAAAGAAACCAGGGGCCTTATGGCTTTAAACCTGATGGTGGAAAGAAACCGATAAGCTACGATGGAGGCATATAAGATGAGTATTGACATGTTGATCATCTCCATCGTCCGGCGAAAGGATCCGTCATGTACCCATCCAAAACATAAGTATATCAAGGTTTGAATGAATACACCCTGGGCTATTGTGAAGAGAATAACAATGGTTGTCTCCGCGATATTCAATCGTTTACCTGACAGTCGAAAAATGAGGTGTAGAAATATAGAAGAAGCCGGTATGGCGATGAGAATATAGATATAAGTATGTTCCAAAAACCACCATTGCAATGCATCATAGTCCCTGATCGCCTGTGCCGCCAATGGGGTCATCGTCCTCAGTTCCGCTTCGTCATAGAAATGCAGATCGATCATTTTGACTACAAGATAATTACACAACAGAGCCACTACGAGGTAACTGGCCGGATGAAAAAATGATTTCCGATTTCCGGCGAGATAATCCTGGATAACATCGGCCGGACGTTTACACAATTGTACCAGATTGAAAAAGATACCTCGGTCCACATGAAAAATCGCATGCGGTATATCGCTAATCAGTTTTCCCAATGATATTCGATCGCCGGATGTCTGCATGACTTCACCATGTGGTGAATTTTCAAGATTTGATATATAGTTTTTTGCCTCCATGATGGCCCAAAGATACCCCTGGCCTAAATCACCATAAGGGGTATCATGCCTCAGTTGGTATTCAGTCTGCTGAATTGATGAAAGATAAGGATGAATTGTAATAGACATTTTCCATCCGGTCATTCATTCCTTCCTCCTGACTTCATGCTCGCACCACAAATATTTATCCGTTAGTTTCCAACTAAGTACTTTATCGATATTGATTTTCAACTTAGTCATTTGTGTCCTGAATAGCGGATCACTTTTTTTCTCTGATCTTAATGACTTCATCGCTTTTTTCAGAGAAATACCTGAGTCTGAAATGATCTGCTTTTTCGTAATACTCATCCAATGTTTTCAGCGGAAGTCCATAGGTGAGTTGAAGGGATTTCAGGACATACGAATCATATGGAATTAATTGATCGGGCTTGAGCACATAAAGAAATTTGGAACAAAAGGATTGAGGAAGACCTGGTCCGCCCTTGCCTGACTGTGAGGAAAGCCCTTGCTGCTGAATTTTAGTAGCTAATATTGCAATTTCCTGCACATGTGATTTTCCAAATTGAAAATCTTTGATGAGTGATAATATTTTCAGCTTAGGATCGTCACCCGCTTTTAAGGTTCGACCGACACCATAATCATTGAGAAATTTTTTGAACCCAAAATCTGAGGAAAGATAGGTGTCCAAATCAATGACGTCTTTCATGAAACGATGGAGCTCCATTGTATAATTCAGGTCAGACATCAGATGATGATGTGCTTCATGATGGGCAAGTTTTAGGATTTGACGGTCTAATTTCATGGATGGCTAAAGGAAAGATCAAATTTAGGTTACTCCAATCTTCCAACAATGAATACAGATCATCACAAATCTGCAAACCAATACGCAAAACAGAGTTTTGCTGACACTCAGACGTAGGCACAGCCTACGCCTAACTGTGTTTCATATTTTTTTTGGCTTCGCCAAAAAAAATATTGTTTAGATATTAAAATAGTTTTTCAACCTCGAAGCCGCCTCCACTAACGTCTCCTCCTTCTTCGCAAAACAAAACCTTATAATCTTCTCCTCACTTCCATTTTTATAAAACGGACTTAATGGAATCGTCGCTACTCCTCCTTCTATTGTCAGTTTTTGTGCAAATGCCCGATCATCAAGATCACTTACCTCGCTGTAATCAGCAAGAATAAAATAACTGCCAAAGCAAGGAAGAAATTTCAAAGGGAGACCTTCCATTAATTTTAAAAACAAATCGCGTTTGTCCTGGTAGAATGATGCCAGCGCGGCAAAATCTCCATGATGCTGAATGTATTTTGCTATCGCAAGTTGTATTGGCCTGTTGACAGAGAAGACATTGAACTGATGGATCTTTCTCAATTCTGTCGTCAATGCAGGAGGAGCAATGACATATCCGATCTTCCAGCCTGTAACATGAAGACTCTTTCCGAAAGAGAAAACCACAAATGATCTTTTGTATAATTCAGGATATCGCAATACCGATTCATGACGATGGCCATCAAAGATGATATGCTCATAGACTTCGTCACTGATAAGATAGATCCCATGATTTACAACGATCTCTTCCAACCTTTTTAAATCTTCCATTTCCAGGGTTACCCCACAAGGGTTGTGGGGTGTATTGATCATGATGAGCTTCGTACGATCTGTGATCAGCGATTCAACTTCATCCCAATCCACTTTGTACGATGGCGGCAGTAACTGAACGGTTTTTACACTACCTCCAAAAGAAATCACAGAAGGAATGTAGCTGTCATAGCTTGGCTCGAGTACAATCACCTCGTCACCCTGACTGATCATAGCGCCAATAATCGAATACAAAGCTTGTGTCCCGCCGGCTGTGACGGTTATTTCTGTATCGGGATCGGGACGCCAACCATAATCCTTTTTGATCTTCTCAGCGATCATCTGCACTAAATCCGGAAGACCCGGCATAGGTGCGTATTGATTATGTCCACCACGCAAGGCTTCTTCAACAAATGCAATAAGCCGTGGGTCTGTATCAAAATCCGGAAAACCCTGTGAAAGATTAATCGCCTGATGTTGTGTCGCCAATCGTGACATCACCGTAAAAATCGTCGTGCCTACATCAGGAAGTTTACTCTTCAACGACATCACGTACGGTATTGATAGCGCTCATAGATTTTACTGATGCCATCTGCAAGCTTTCTATCCTTCTCCGTTACAACATCACCGGCATCATGTGTACTCAATGAAATCGCAACCTTATTCCACACATTCGTCCATTCCGGATGATGATTTTTTCGTTCAGCGAGCATTGCGACTTCAGTCATAAATGCCCAGGCTTGCACGAAATCCTCGAAGGTAAATTCGGCAGTGAGTTTGTTGTTTATTTCGGTCCACATGGGTAAGAAAGTAAGAAGGTAAGAGAGTAATATCTGTGATGTGACAATGTGATAATGTGACAATGTGATAATGTGACAATGTGACAATGTGACAATTAAAAATTATCTGGCTATATAAATTTAAGAATGAATATTTTGATTTCCTATATTTCTCTTGGCTATTTCCTATTGCCCATTTTCACATTGTCACATTATCACATTATTACAATTCCCAGTTCCACTTATCTAGTTCTGAAATCGTAGCCGTGAGTAAAGCAATCGTGCCAGCAATATCTTCCATGTGTGCCATCTCAATACTCTGGTGTATATGTCGCACCGGAATTGAAATAGCGCCGGCGATAGAGCCTTTAGCTCCCTGACGCTGAATAGCAGCCGTATCCGTACCTCCTGCAGGAAGTATTTCGGCCTGGTAGGTGATATTGTGTTTTGCAGCAGTGGATTTCATATATGAAGTCATCCTGGGATCGCAGATGATGGAAGCATCCATGATCTTCACGGCTGTACCTGCACCAAGCTTTGTCACCATTTCATAAGGCAGAGCTCCGGGTGTATCATATGCGATCGTTGTATCTAATCCAATACCGAAATCAGGATCAATATGTCCTGCAGCATTGAATGCTCCTCGCAGACCCACTTCTTCCTGCACCGTAAAAGCAGCATAAAAGTCATAGGGAATTTCTTTTCCTTTCAATGCTTTCAGTGCTTCAATCAGAATGTAAACAGAGACGCGGTTATCAAGAGATTTGCCATTGACACAATCTCCCATCACGATGAGTTCACGTTCCCGTGTAATCGGATCACCGACGCTGATCAATTCTTTAACTTGTGCAACTGGCATACCAACATCAATGAAATAGTCACGAAGCTGAACCATTTTGTTTTTTTCGTCCGTAGTCATCAGGTGAACTGGCTTGCTGCCCATCACACCGATTACATCTTTTTTTCCATGGACGATGACGCGCTGGGCCGTAAGTGTTTTAGGATCAAAGCCTCCAAGAGGATGAAACCGGATGAACCCTTCGTCATCAATATGCGTGACCATGAAACTGATCTCATCCATATGTGCCGCCACTAAAACACGCTTGTCACTTTTTCCTTTTCTGACGCCGATCAATGACCCCATCGAATCAATATACATCTCATCAACCAGATCTTTGATCTCGCTCTTCACCAGGTTGCGTATCTGGTGTTCAAATCCCGGAGCACCGGGAGTCTCGGAAATCAGTTTCAATAAAGGAAAATCAATCATGTAGTGAATAGTGAGTGGTGAATATTGAACGGTGAGGACTGAATATTGAATAGTGAATAGTAAGTTTTTAGTTTTTAATGCAAGCTTTCAGATTCATTGAAAGTTAAACTACGTATTGACTACTCACTATTCACTACTCACTTTATTTCACTTCGCCCATCAATCTCTTGATCCATGGAACGAGCAGGAACATCACCAATGCTGAAATTGCACAATACACGAACACTGCCAGGAATATTGATTTGAGTGGAAATGATTCAAACAAGCCTCCGATACGTCCTCCGATGAAATTGCGGTAGCGGCACCAAGAAACCAAATACCCATCATCTGTCCTACTATTCGATGTGGTGCAAGTTTTGTCATCGCACTTAAGCCAACAGGTGACAAAAACAATTCCCCTACAGTATGTGTGAAGTATACAAATAACAGCCAATGAACGCCTACACGTCCTCCTGTACTCTCAATGATGCTGGCGGCTGGAACAAGAATTAAAAAATCCAACCCCTGCCAATAAAAGTCCAATGGCAAATTTCATCGGTGTCGACGGCTCTTTCTTCATTGAATTGAGCTTAAGCCAAAGCCATGCAAAAACACCAGACAAAACGATGATAAATAATGCATTAATACTCTGCCACCATGTTGATGGAAATTCATAACCGAGGATGCTGTTTTCAGTATTCCGGTCAGCAAAAAGAGTCAATGTAGAACCAGCCTGTTCGAAAGCGGACCAAAAGAGTGCTGCTGCGATATAGAACATTATGATCGCTATAATCCTGTTTTTTTCGGCCTTATCAAATCCACCGCGGGCAAATAAAAATCCAAAATAAATGATCGGTACGACGATCAGCAATACACCCACAAGGTTGGAGAGATTTAGAATATTCATTTCATAGATACCTGTAAAATGAAGTCCCAGCAAAACTGCGGCTGCAATCACAAGCCCTAAAAATCCACCACGTAGTGATTTACTTTGACTGACTTTTTCTTCAGGAGTCGGAGCGGTAGTGACCAATCCGGCATCCCCTAAATGTTTAGCCCCTAATTTATATTGAATCAATCCTAATACCATGCCGATGGCGACAACCAGGAATCCAACATTCCAATCGATTTTTTGTCCAAACCAACCTGCAATAAGAGGCGCGAGGAAAGCTCCAAGATTGATACCCATATAGAAAATGGAAAATGCAGAATCACGACGGCCATCTCCCTGTGCATAAAGAGCCCCTACCATCGTGCTGACATTTGGTTTCAACAAACCGGTACCAATCGCAATAAGTCCAAGGCCTGTATAGAAACCGGGCAAACCGATAGGCGCAGCAAGCATCAAATTGCCTAATGCAATGATGCATCCACCATAAAAGACAGCATTTCGAGCACCGATAAATTTGTCGGCGATCCATCCTCCCGGCAGGTTCGTCATGTATACGATAGCGGTATATAAGGCATATAAAGCACCTGCTTCCGGAACAGAAAGTCCAAGACCCGGATTTAGTCCAGCAACTGCAGCTGTCATATATAGTATCAACATTGCCCGTCCTCCATAATAAGAGAAACGTTCCCACATTTCAGTAAAAAACAATGTCGCCAGGCCGGGCGGATGCCCAAAGAAACTCTTCATATAAGTTAAATTTTAGGAGTGATGACTGCGTCCATGGGATTGAACGAGGGGCAAAATAGGAAATTTATTCGATGCCGGATTAAAGGATACCGGACGCCGGACTTGTTGCCTAAACGACTTAATAGATCACAACTTTATAAGTATGTGACGAGCCTGAGATTCGTAATAAATAGACGCCGGGACCTAAGCCTGATACATCTATTGGAGAATTATTTTTTAGATAGACTCGCTGAATGATTTGTCCCTGTAGATTTAGAATCTCTCCTGAAGTGTCAATAGGTGAATCAACATACAAAAGATCGCGGGCCGGATTAGGGTAAACAAGAAATTGATCATCCAATGGGGATATCGCGGCTGTTATTTGATTTTTATAAAGTACGAGGGGTTCTGAACCTATATGAAGGTCATTGCCATCCGGATCGATAGCAATAAGGTTGCGCAGTCTGATCACAATACTGTCTGGCAGATCATCATAGGTCAGTCCGGATTTCAGAGAAAGCATGAACACAAAATCTCTTTGTAGCAAAAAGCCTTTAGGTATATTGATTCCCCTATGATCCGTCTGCACGCTGGCAAATCTGACATCTTCATTCAAAAGCGTACCGGTAGGCAAATATTGCATTAATGAATACGTAAGACTGTTTGAGTCCGATGGCCAGAAATCTAACATTTTATTAAACACAAATAAGCTGGTATCATATTCTATTTCATACCCTAGACCCAGAACATTTTGAATATCCGTACCGGCCTTTATCCTCACTCTGGGAATCCTTCCATTACTCCCTATCATATCAGATGACAAAACAATTTCTGGCCCTTCAGGATAAAGATTTATAGGATGAAAGCGATAATTGGTTTTGAGAAAATGAACAAGGTTTCGTTCGATATCCTCATCATTGATGACTCCATTTCCATTGGCATCGCCGTGCTTGGCATTAAATCCATCTGGTAATTCCAATACCCATGGTTCTGCTGCATGACCCTCCCAGTTTATTCTGCCATCGCGAGGGCTACCATAAGCATCTTTCTCAACTCCCCAATAAAGAATATCAAAATGATCCGCTATACCATTACGGTTAAAGTCGCCAGGCCATACGCAATCATCATCAGAACAAACCGGAGTGGGTGTGCATTCACTTAATAAATCATCCAGATGTTCATGCAGGTAATCAATATTAGATTGCATATATCCGATTTGTTCCAGATTATCCAGAGTTGAATCCTGGTGAAATTGATATACTGTTTCAATGACTACACTATCGTAGGAAGGCAGTCGTCCGATTGAAACTGAGGACACTGTCAATGCATCTATACCATACATTGGTGGGTTCGTATGAAGTGACCACTGGGTTGAATCTCTTGGATCACCACCGTATAAAAATCTCGTCATTGTATAGGATGGGTCCTGATGATAGCCATCACCATACTTCCTGATAGGGGTGCCGTCTTCCCATAGCCCGTTCAGAAAGTTAAAATACCCCTGTACCGAAGGATGCAATGTCCTGTCTTCAAAAATAAAACTGTGCAATGGATGAGATACGTACGTCATACTTTGTACCGGAGGAAATTCACCATATGTAGCTTGTCCCGTACTACAATCCCCATCTGAAAATCCTTCTAAAGCCTTTTTATTATAAACAAATTCAGTATTGCGACTGCTATCACAGCCCATATAATCATCTTCGGCGCATCCAAGATCATAATCCGTAAACAGACCGAAAAACATACTATCTATTGCAACTGCATTTTGGTTGATTACTTTATATGTATTGAATAAGGCATTGTTCAATACTGCATTGTCCTGGCAATTGAAACCAAAAACTGTCAATTGAATCTCTATTCCTAATGGTGAGGAAGCAGTAAGGCCATGAATACCCTGATCATTAAATACCATCCACATGATTTCAGTAGGAATATAAGGATGTCCCTTAAGTCTGACTATTGGATATTCTCCAAGATCCGGATCATAGTTTCCATTCTGATTCAAATCTTCAAATTCTGCCCAACCGCCTTTATGTTCTGCAGGTAATTCAAAACCATTGAATCTAAAAAAATATTTATTCCCCTGCGCAGGCCAACCAAAAACAGATGGAATAGTATCATCAATAAAATGATCAGTTTCATAATCCGCAATGTGAGAAAAAATATCTCCGTTTGAAATTTCCCAAACATGATCAAATTTTCCACAGAGGTCAACTGGTATTTGCGCATCCGTAATAAGCGGTCCGGTATTGAAATCCTGACCTGTGAAACTAAGATACGTTTGACATGCAGCTCTGACTTCACCATTGATATACCCGCTTATCCATGGAGCACATGCGAAAATAGTACTAGGTGATGCTTCTGATGTATATGGAACTTTGAAATATTCATGCTCGAGGTCGAAGAATTTCTCTCCCTGCGGAAAAAATAATGCTCCAATACGATTAGCCTGAAATACGGCTGGTGTACCTCTTCCTCTGCATGGATCCTGAGCATGAATAATTGTCCATGATGATAATAATAATACAAATACAGCTGATGTTTTCATTTGTCTTATCTTTCTTTAAAATTAGACACAGTGCAGCTAACTCAATGACAGGTATCTTACAATTGCTATTTATATTTCATTAAATTATTAATTCAACTTTTGGTCTGCAATTCCCTGATTTAACAATAATATCTTCCATCCCGAAGCTTCGGCCATAAACCGTATCACATTAATCAATTCATCCCGTTTTTTATCCGCAGCCTGCATCAACGAACTTTTCTTCACCTGGGAGATGACAAAGTCCTTAGCATCAGCATTGATTTTATTATAATCCTCTGTAGAAAATGAATTAAAAAATCCTTCACTCAGATCATAATAATCAAGATCATGATCCACAGATAAAATTTCAGCAGGTGGCATTCCGGAAATCACCAGTGTGTGACTTTTTTCATCAGGCTCAACTTTTATTTTGCTGAGATCATAGCCCACTGAAACTTTCGCTTTCACACGAATCAAAGCTTTCTTACTCAGGAAAGAAACATCAAACCATTTCGATTCTTTATAGGAATATATTTCGGAGAATTCTCCTTCTGCAGTCACAAGCTTGCACACCGTCCTGATCTTCTCAAGAAGTACAACACTGTCCTCAGACGTCTTTGTTTTTGGAAAACTAAATTTTGAACCAAGCTGAAAAGCAAGGAACAACGCAGCCGCAGCAAGAAAGACCCAAATCCATGCCCGAAGCCCTCTCATGTGAGCGACTTATTCATTGCAGACAAACGGATGTCTCAATCCTTTGTATTCTCTAAGTACAGCCTTGACTTTACCGACGGACACAGGGCTTTCAATCATGAGTGGGATTCTGTTGCCATCATCAGATATATAAATATCCATCCGTGTATCCTCCTTGAAAAAATGTCCTGAAACCACCTGAGGACGTATCAGGTATGTTTTTTGTTTGCCGAGCCCTCTTACCCTGGTCTCATAATTTTTCTTCCTGAGTTCCACCTTTAGTGGATACTCTTCCTCAATAAAAACCTTAACATCAAATTGCGCACCTTCGTCATATTGTTCAAAATTGACATTGCGCACATTATAGATGATCGAGATTAAATCATGCATACATCCGGTGAGATCCGCATCGTAATACTTCGTCTCTTTGTCGGGTCCTCCTTTCGATGCACTTACTTTGTGATTGACCTGGTCAAAGAAAAATTTATCCCACCATTGGTATTTGCCTTCATGTACATCGCGTGAAAAGGAAAGCGGAAGGAGCGTTTTTTTATCAATCACACTTTCATAATGGTCCTGCACTTTATAAAACCATTCGAACGCACTTATGGTCCTGCCATCGATGGTGATAAAATACCGGTCACCCATATCTTTTACTTTAAAGGTCGCTTCCCCTGCCGCTATCCAGATAAAATTGAGCTGATAGTAAAGCTTATACGTCACTTCTTCACCACCCTGCCAGCTCTCATTCGGTGTGTCACAATAATTATATGGTTTAATGCCCGGTTCAGGTGATGTCGGGTTGCTCAGGAGCAACATGCAAGTAATCAGAAGGGAGAATTGACTCATGAGTATTTAACGAAATTAATGGGGCTGTCGTACCTATTGCAAAACTACCTATCATGGCGGGTATCAGCAAGTTGACTAACCAAATCATTAAACTTCCCAGGGTTATACTTAGTTCACTCATTCCGCTGCCGGACCAAAGAATTAACCCAATATTAGCACGTGCCATAACATCTGCAATAGGGGGCAAAGGAACCAACGTCTGAAAAAGATAAATGGCACTCACGCCCAGCACCAATATATTCAGCCTTATGGCCGGTTCAAAGGCATGGAGTATCAGTACAAACTGGGTGATATAGATCAAATAACGGGCTAAAGCAAAACCTAATACCCTGAAAAGTATTTTATACGAATAATCATCAATGTATTGGAGATTCAATATCAGCTTTTTGAAAACAGAATGGATATTCAGCGCCGAGATTCGCTGAATGACTTTTTTCACATTGAAAAAACATAGCACTCCTGTCAAAATGAGAACAATTCCTAAAATTTTGAAAACCAAAAATCCATCAAAAAGAAAAAGACAGGCTACAATACCAGCAGAAAATCCAACCAGGTTTTGAGCGATACTACCTATAAGTGTTGATATAGCGACTTGCCACTTGGCATTTGAAGGCATAAACATGATTCGGCCGCCATATTCACCTATTCTGCTGGGCGTAAAGATGGATAATGCTATCCCACCAAGCACAGCTCTGACGATGTGGATAAATGGAATTCTGACATGTATAGATAATAATGTCCTCCATTTAAATATCTCAAGCAGCCAGTTGACAGGCATCATCAGGAAGACTATGGTGAACCACCAAAAGGTCTTGTCAAAAGAGATGAGGGAAAGATTTGCAAAGTGATTGCTTCTGGACCATAGTTGGAATCCAAGTAGGCCAAGCAATAAAATGGTCATCAGCCATCTGACAGCAGGATGTCGGAAAAGACGCACAGGACGAAAATAGGCAGAAGAGGCGGAAAAGGCGGAAAGGGTAGAAAAGGCGGAAAAGGAAGAAAAGGAAGAATAGGGACAAAGGGTGGGAAAGGAGACTTGAAATTTCTTTAATCTTCTTAGGTTCCTTTCAATCGGATTTTGTCGAAATCCAATCTTATAAGTCATTGTCTCAATTGATGTTATACACCAAATCGAAATTATTTTTTTCCAAAAACCAGAGTCCGATTTTGTCGAAATCCGTTTTCTAACCCGTTCCTCGTGCACAAAGACGTCGTTGATTAACTTGTACCTTTGATTTGTCTAATCCCGGTTATCCCCGGAATTATCAACGAAAAACCATGGAAATCCTCATTATTCTCATTCTCATACTGATCAACGGTTTATTTTCTATGTCTGAAATCGCCCTTGTTTCAGCCCGCAAAAACAGGCTTAATTATTCAGCTCAGAGGGGAAATAGGGGAGCAAAAATTGCCCTTGATCTCGCCTCAAATCCAAGTAAGCTTCTTTCTACAGCTCAAATAGGGATCACACTGATCGGGATATTGACCGGTATCTACAGTGGAGAAAGAATAACACAGGGCATGGAAGAATATTTTTTACAATTTCCACTTCTTACGCCATATGCGCATACATTGTCCATCACCGTTGTACTTATTATCCTGAGCTTCTTTGCCTTAGTACTTGGCGAACTCGTACCGAAGCGAATAGGCCTTACGTATCCCGAAGCCATAGCAAAAACAGTGGCCTTCCCGATGAAAATAATCGGCTTCATCATGGCACCTTTCATCTTTTTATTAACCAACACGACTGATCTGCTTCTAAAAATATTCAGCGTCAAACCTTCAAGTAATAGCAAAGTCACTGAAGAAGAAATAAAAGCGATCATCAAAGAAGGCACTGAAGAAGGTGAAGTACAGGAAATCGAACAGGATATAGTCAATCGTGTATTTAGTGTAGGGGACAGAAGCGTAAGTTCACTGATGACGTCCAGAAAAAAAATGACAGCCCTCGACATTACGGATACAAAAGAAGAAGTGAAAAAGCTTGTCTATCATGACATGCATAATTTTTACCCGATCTATGACAGCGATGTGCAGGACATTGTGGGCATTGTCAGCCTGAAGCGATTATTCGCCGAAATCGAAAAGGGTGAATTTAATCTGAAGAATATTCTATCTGAACCTTCTTACATCGCTGAAGGAGCTTCTGCATACCAGGCTTTGGAACAATTCAAGCAAACAAATATTCATTATGCCCTGGTGATCGATGAATACGGTTCTACTCAAGGGATTCTGACGATGAGTGATATCCTCGAGGCACTCGTCGGCGAGGTATCAGAATTTTATGGACAGGAATATAAATTTGAAAAACGGGATGACAATTCATGGCTGATTGACGGTCATTATCCATTGCCTGATTTTTTGATTGAATTTGGGATGGAAGATTTTATCAAAGATTTCGAAGTGAATACTGTTGGCGGACTCATTATCCAGGTGCTTGGGCATATCCCAAAAGAAACAGAAAAAGCACGCTGGGAACATTTTGAATTTGAAATCCTCGACATGGACGGACCGAAAATTGACAAGGTTCTTGTCGTGAGAAAGAAAGGTGAGAGAAAAGCAGGAGACTTTAGACGTGAGACATGAGATGTGAGATGGGTGAGGCGTGAGGCGTGAGGTTTCTAAGTGAACTACGTGTCCTCCCTGCGAAACAAGAAGAAAGGTGAGAGTTTTTTCCATCTACTTCTCTACATCAGATTAATTTCTAATTCTGATAAAATTTTAATAAATTTCGTATTCATCAAAACCTCCTGACTCCCCAAACGCTAACCAATATCCTTAACCTTAAATCTGTTCGTATGAAAAACCAACTTCTTTGGGCATTTAGCCTTTTAGTTCTCTTTATGATCGCTTGTAAACCTGCAGCGACAACGGATGAAAAAGCTTCCGCCGCAAAAGCCGATTCCACTGCGATGGCGGCACCGGCTTCTGCTCCGGCTGAGTTTGCAGACATGAAATACAGCGAAACCGTTTAAAAACGGTATGGCCGGTTTGTCAAAAGGTGATATAGCTGCCTGGATGGCCCCTTTCGCGGATAACGCAGTATACCTATGGAACGGTGGGGACAGCCTTGCCGGAAAGGCCGCTATTAATACCTATTGGACTAAGCGAAGAGGGGAAGTCGTTGATTCGCTTACTTTCAAAAAGGAAATATTTCTTCCGATAAAAGTAAATAATCCACAAAGTGTTGAAGCTTCCGGTATATGGGTATTAGCCTGGTATGAAACGACAGCCAAGTATAAAACCACAGGCAAAAAATGACACAGTGGATGCATACAGATTCTCATTTTGATGCCAATGGTAAAATAGACCGCATGATTCATTACAGCGACAGGTCTATTATCAATGCTGCGATGACGAAGTAATAGGATTTCAATTAAATAAAAAAAAAGTGATTGATGTCCGTAGTCTGAGACTATGGACATCAATCACTTTTTTTTATGATTTCTTTTCCCAAACAATCTTCACCGCTGACATTTTTTCATTTTCAAAACGAATGTCAGAAAAAACCTCAAATCCGTTTTTTACATAAAATGCTAACGGAGATTCATAAGGTTCACCATTTTGTTTGATTTCATGGTCATGATCAATAACCCAACCGTTTAATCGGAGCTCATTTTCTTTCATATGATCCAGCATCATCCGGCCCAGACCAATCCCATGATACAAACTATTAATAATGATTGAAAACCACCTCTCCTCTTCACGATCAAAGGTATAGGCCCACCCTATGATTTCATTTGCATCATCAAGCATTAAATAATGTGTTTGCAGGGCTGATGCATTGAGGTATTCATCAAATCCTTCTTTTGTAATGCTGATTCGACCTGGATATTCGCGATTCCACAAATAAACAATTGTTTCTTTCTGTGCCTTTGATAATTCAGTTGATGTTACGATTTTCATTTGTACACGTAATGATAAAGTGAAATCTTTTTTTTCTTGAACGCCTACTTGATGTGCAGTACGGATAACCCATAATAAGCCTAATAAAAGACTTTTATTCGAAAATGGAAAATGGAGTGAATTCTATCCTTTTAAGCCTTAATTTTAAGAAAATAAAAAGCAACCATGAATACGCTAATGTATAAACGCTTTTTACTCGTCAAGGATAATTTTTATACTGACCCGGAAAAAACGTACAAAGCTGCTCTTTCTGCCTCCTATTATGAGCCTGCAATGTCACTGGTCTTGCAGCACTGCGGTCTATCATGAGCCGGGTGTGAAAACCAAATTGGAAAAAATACTTGGAATAAAATTACCAGATGGGATACCGATCCCATAGAGAGAAAATGGTGTCTTCTACCAGGGTTTTTCCAAAGGCCGAACATAAGGAAACTCCGGGTGTGCATTCGGACCGAGCCATACAATGAAATATCACTGTCGTCATATACCTGACCGCAGATCTCCTGTAGATTGCGGCACACATCTTTGTGGATGCATAAAAAACAAGTTGTGCGATCCCCGATGCCGCGTGACGCGCGTCGATTGAAAACAGATCTTTCGAAACTAAGGGATCGGTTTGAAGAAGATCAAAAGACCGCACGAAATGGATTGAAACGGATCGAATTTAGGTTATAAGTTTAACAGGATGATTGCTTATCCATCAGGTGCCCTGCATTCCGCTTCAAAACATTATGGAGGCAACCCCTTGCCAATGGAAGGCTATATCAAACCTTCCGCATCGGTGTGAACTGGAACACATTTATCATGTCCAAATCTTAAAAGCAACCAGGATTTTTAATCCTTAAAAGTTGATGACCAAATCTGAGTATGCATATTGTCTCTAGAGTTTTGCAGTAATCATTTGTCCTAGTAAATCAAGCCGATCCGTTTCTTTTATAGTCAAAGCTTCAGCCCATAATGCAACTTCGATTCAAAACCTGATTTTTATATTCGTCATGAGTTGCTGTAATTTTTTTGTTTTCACTCAAAACTTAGTTCTGCAATCTGTATTCTGCTAAAATTCTATCTCCATTGTACCTGCGTTGAATCATGCGGGTCACTCTAGCCATCAACATCAACCACTCCCGGAGGAACAGGTTGCAGTTTGGGCCTATACTGCTTTCCATAAAGCGGATCAGTGTCTTGTGACTAGTCCTGTATCCTTTTCTTGTCTTTATTTTCTCATGCTCTTCATTGGCTTTTTGTCCCAGATGGAGTCAGAGGTCTGAAGCCAAAACGATAATAAAACCAGAAAGCACCGGATGCGATTCCTTCAGGATTGTCCAGTCCGAATTGATAAGGCTCGACTTCAAAATAACTGAGTTTAAATACATGTTTGTAGACACGTAAGAGCTGCGCCAGGATAAATGCTGATTCGCCATTCCTGAAAGGATTCGAAAATATTTTATTCCAAAATTCGCTCTTTCGCCAAATGCCCATATGCACTTATACGCTACCGAAATCCATTTTTAAATGCTGTAAAACCAACATAGGATTCGAGAGAGGAAGTTGTCTTGAAGGAATCATACTATATATCACCCAACAGAATCTGCCGCGCTCCAGATGATATAATCTCAATGAACCATCCTCCATAAATGTTGTCGGATCAGTTTCTCTGCGGTAACGGCCATTGAATTTTTATCCACGTAAACCACTTTTTCGCTTTTCCTCATTCAACATTTCGGCACAGGCTGGTAATGTTTTGATTATAACCTCCTTTACTTCAAATTTTTAAGCAACTCCAGATTAAAATATGGAGATGGAAAAATGCAACGGTTGTATACTTTTGAAAATAATTTGTCCTTTGGTGTAACCCGAACGAATAATTCGAGGCGGTCAAAGAAAGTGATCTTTGATAAAGGTAGATGATCCAGTCTCGCCGAGATTCATTGATGATAAAACGAAGACGTTGTTTTTCGGTTACCAATAGCATATCCATCAGGCTCTGATTGCTAAGGCGGCGATTGTTTCGCTCTTTTCGGGCGAGGTAAGGGTCATCCGAAGCACCTCATTGAGTTGAAGTGTGGGCGATTCAAATGAATTAAATGTTACGTCACAATGTGGATGTGCGAGAAGCCACCTGACACCGTCATGTGAAAAACGTGTTATCGTTGACGTGAAAGGCATTCCTGAATTGTCAAATAACACTTTGATTTTCCGGTTTGCTTGAAGAATCTTTGTGATCATAGTAATTCTTTTTCAGCCAAGAAATAGCTGTGGCGCATCCGAAGGATAAGCAATGATGAATAAAAGTGTTTCCAAAATAAGTGATCAGCTCTTTG
>JADKGY010000015.1 GCA_016722045.1 Candidatus Opimibacter skivensis
CAAAAGTCCCCTTCGTCAAATTATTGAAAGGCACTAATCAAATATGGATCTTCCACTGTGGGATCTGATGATGAAGAATGTATATCGCATCGGCGGAGGTGATCTCAATAAAGATGAATTCGAATCCGATATTTCTTTATGAGCATCCGGAAAAGGATTAAAACGTTCTTCCAGCTGAGTCCTAAACTTGAAAGTACCCCGCTACTTCAATATTTTCAATCTTGATAACCTCAACGTGACTGGTGATCCACAGCCTGGATGGAAGATTTGATTTTGTAGAAGGGGTAATGATTACACCATCCTGGGAATTGTCATGTTTCCTGTAAGCTTCTGAACCTATCGGTACCACTTTAAAAATGAAATTTTAAAAAGTATGGAAATACCCGCTATGTTTATCAACAACCGTATGATAGCACAATTGTCAAAGCACGTGAGTATCTCGATAAAACCGCTTTACCTTGGGAGGCAAGGTTCAAAGACAAGCACTTCTTCTGATATTTCTCTGGCGCATTTAATATCTCCACCGGGTTCAGTGAGAGTTACTGCAGGAGGACAAGTCTTGAAGGAAAATGAAGATTATACGATTGATTGCAACATCGGACGAATCAAGATCACTTCAACCATGCATTCCTTCAACCGGGTACACCTATCAATGTCTCATTTGAAGATAATGCGCTGTTCAGCTTTAACAAGAAGACCATGCTCGGTCTGCGGGCTGATTATACATTGAATAAACATATCAGTTTTGGTGCTACTTACATGCACCTATTTGAAAGGCCATATACACAGAAAGTCAATATAGGTGATGACCCGATCAACAATACGATCTACGGTCTTGATTTTAATTACAGCAACGAAGCACCCTGGGCTGACAAAACTTGTGGATAAGATCTCCATTCATCACAAGTGCTCCTTCCAACATAACATTCGCCGCTGAAGTGGCTGCATTAAAACCTAGTCACTCCAGGGCTATTGATAAAAGTAAAGGAGATAATCAGGCGTTGTCTATCCGATGACTTCGAAGGCACGACGAGTAATCTTGATTTGCGTACACCCACTACAGCTTCCGGATTCTTGCTTCTACACCTCAAAATGAAAAAATCTTCCCGGTCGTGATGGTATGCCTGCAACTACCCACCGGAATCTGCAGAAATTAATGATTTGAGATATGGCATGAATCGGGAACACATCAACTGGTATAGAATAGATCAGGTGTACGTAACGCAAGTCCGGGTTCAAGTGAAAACCGTATACAAGAGCGATAAATCAAAATGAAATATTCAGCAATAGAACTCCACGGTTCGGACTGAATGATTTCAGAACATTTGATATCACCTACCTTCCTGATGAAAGAGGTCCCTACAATTTTGATCCTCCAGGTGGAAGTCCGGGTATCAGTGCGGGTATTGATCAGAATTGTAAGTTGATGGATCCTTACAGCCGATGGGGAGGCATAATGCGAAGCCTCAACCAAACAAATTTTGAACAGGCTAATATTGAAGCCGTGGAATTCTGGATGCTGGATCCCTATATTCTGACACGATGGGTTCCGAAGGAAATGTTGTACTCCAACTTGGAAATGTATCTGAAGATATTCTACGGGATAGTCGAAAATTTTATGAACATGGACTTCCGTTATCGAAAACGGAAAGAGTGGATACAACTGTATGGGGGCGAGTACCACGTATTCCTGCAACAGTAAATGCATTTTCAAATGAACCCGGAGCAAGAGAAATTCAGGATGTGGGTTTGGATGGACTTAGCGATGCAGGTGAAAATGTTGTTTTTAGTGATTACCTGAATAAAGTACGGGGGTTTTTAAATCAACCTTGCCTGGATCAGGTTTTACGCGATCCAAGTAATGATGACTTTGAGTATTTCCTGGATGACCAGGTATTTCCGTCAGGCACTGATCTCTCTTTACACGATATAAAAAGTTTAATGGAACTGAACGAAATTCACCGCCACCAAATTCAGGTGCAACAAGAATAAATGCTTCGACCAATATTCCGGATTCAGAAGATATCAACAACGATAATAGCCTCAGTGAAAATGAGTCTTACTATGAATATGTGATTGATCTGAAAAAAGATCCTGGCGGAACAAAAGAAACCGGTCACTTAAATCCGGCTGACAATCCGTTAATCACAAATGTTGTGAAAACCGCAAATGGAGCCTGGTACAGATTCAAAATTCCATTGGATGAATACAACAGGGCTGTCAATGGTATTTCAGATTTCAGGTCGATCCGGTTTATGCGAATGCTGATGACTCAGTTCACCCAGAAAACCACTTTACGTTTTGCTACTTTCGATCTTGTCAGAAATCAGTGGAGGAGATTGACAAAAAATACCCCAATGGGCTGCACGGGAGATCTCGTAGTCGATGCGGTCAACATTGAAGAGCATAAAGATCGTTTACCTTTCAAATATGATATCCCACTGGGTATACAGCGTGAACGAATTACAAGCAGCACATTCCAGGATGTATTTCAAAATGAACAATCACTTTCATTGAAATATTCCAATCTCAGTGACGGATGTGATCTTAAAGTGTACAAGAGTCTTGATCTCGATCTCCGGGTGTTTAAAAACGTGCAGATGTTTGTTCATGCTGAAGAGCTTGACAGCACGCAGATATCAGGACAGGTACCTAACGGCGCAGTTAAACTCTTCATGCGATTCGGTTCTGACTTTTGACAATAACTATTATGAATATGAAGTACCACTTGTTGAATCAAAAGATCCAAGCCTGACTGGTGATGCATATAAAGAAGAATTGTGGAGAGGTGAAAATGAAGTAAACTTCGCACTTGAGGATTTTACAAATTTGAAGATAGAGAGGAACAAGATGAATCCCGATCCAACCATACCGTATGAAAAAATAGTAAACGTAGTCATCAACGGTGTTTCTGTCGAACGCGTATTTCGGATCAAAGGAAATCCAACACTGGGCTATGTGCGAAATGTACTCATCGGTCTGAGGAATCCGACAAACGATGATTTTGTAAGTTCATACAATGGAGAAGTTTGGGTAAATGAATTACGATTAGTAGGCCTTGAAGAAAAAGGTGGTGTAGCCGGTCTTGCCAGACTTGACGCAGATCTCGCTGACTTTGGAAGCGTAGGCGTTTCCGGAACCTATTCAAGTATAGGATGGGGAGCGATAGATCAAAAACTTGATGACCGTTCGAAAGAAGCCATCACCCAAATGGATTTTTCAACCACATTACAATTAGGAAAATTCTTTGGCACAAATTCCAAAGTCCAAATCCCTTTCTATTATCAATACAGTCAGACCGTCCATAAACCAAGGTTTGATGCTCTCGATCTTGATCTTCAGCTGAAAGAGAAATTACGAAGCATCAGTGATAGTCATGCAAGAGACAGTGTCAAAGAGCAATCACAGGATTTCAGTTCGCTGAGCCAGATCAGTTTCACGAATGTCAGAAAAGAGAAATCCGGTACCGGGCCATCCATGCCGTGGGACATCTCCAATTTTACGACGAGCTATTCATATTCAAAATCTACAATTCATAATGAAGTTGTTCAGTTAGATGAGCTCGATCAGCATCGGGGATCATTGGATTATACATACAGCATCAACAGCAAGCCAATACAGCCATTGAAAAACCTATCGAAGAGTAAATGGCTGATGTGGCTGACCGAACTCAATTTCAATCCAATCCCAAATAGTTTCACGTTTGGTACTGTGATGGATCGGAAGTTTGGTGAAAGATCGTATCGTTTTTCAGATCCGATTTACAAGACATGGTTTAATAAGCGATTCACATGGGAGCGCAGTTACACATTGCGTTGGGATTTTACAAAATCAATCAAGTTTACGTTCAATGCGCTTAATAATGCGGTCATTGATGAACCTGATGAATATGTTTCCAGACAACCTCTCGTACCTATCGATAAAAAGGTCAGGAATGATTCGATCTGGAGCAATATCAAAAAGTTCGGACGTACAAAAGATTATACCCACCAGATACGGGTTAGCTACGCTCTTCCATTTAAAAATTTTCCAATCCTCGACTGGATCAGAACCGACCTAAGTGTTGATGCAAACTATGGATGGAAAGCCGCTTCCAATCAATACGGATTCACTAGGCAATGTGATTCAGAATGGCCAGACACGTCAGATCTCCGCTGACCTTGATTTCACAAGGCTCTATGGAAAGATTCCGCTACTTGCAAAAATCAATAAGCCCGGAGGTACAACTTCTGCCAAACGTGACGGCCGTGCACCCGTTAAGCCTGGTGCAAATGATCCTGGTAATAAAAAGGAGCCAAAGGATACAAAAAATCAGAAGGACAAAAAAGACGTCAAAGGCAATAAGGATACACAAGAACCTGTCATTACCCTCCGGATTCAACAAGTAATAAGGATGTGAAAGGCAATATCAATCAAAAGGACACTAAATCAAAAGTCAAAACGCAGCCAAAGGACAAAGAATCTAAAGCGAAGGATAAAAAGAAGAACGCATCCAAACCCGTCAATCCTGTGCTCAAAGCTATCCTCAGACCGATCATGTCTATCCGAAAGCTTAGAGTGAATTATGGTGAAACAGTAAGTACTACAATTCCCGGATTTACACCACAATCAAGATTGCTCGGTTTGAGTAGTGGGTTCGGAGCACCCGGCTGGGATTTTATTGCCGGTATTCAACCTAAAATCAACAGACGTGCAGAAGAAAAAACAGGAGACTGGTTAGCAAATGCGCAAAGCCGTTCCTGGATCACAACAAATGCATTTCAAAATTCTCCGATCCTTCAGTCAAGCATGAAAAATCTTGATGGGAAATTGACATTAGAGCCATTTACGGATTTTAAAATAGATGTTGATGCCAGCAGAAATGTGTCAAATAATTTTTCTGAATTCTTTAAGACATATACAAAAGGAGCAAATACAATCAATGATATAGATCGTCGATCACCTCGTGAAATAGGCAGCTTCTCGATGTCATATCTTTCTATTCCGACTTTATTCAGAGATGATTCTTTACAACTGGCAGACCTCTTTCATAAGTTTGAAAATAACAGGGCTATTATCTCCAGACAGCGAGGTGTGAGTATACATGAGACAGATGGGCCAGAATATGCAAAAGGGTTTGGAAGAAAACAACAGGATATACTTGTTCCTGCATTCTTATCGGCTTATACAAATAAGAGCCCAGAGAATTTTGAGCTGACAGACATGTTCAAATGGGTACCAAGACCAAACTGGACAATTAACTACAATGGCCTCAGCAAGCTTCCATTTCTGAAAGACATCTTCAGTAATATCAGGATATCCCATGGCTACAAAAATACGCTCAGTGTCAATTCATTCGAATCCGACCTGAGCTATACAGATTATGATCCTATAAACAATATTAAAGATGGTCAACAAAATCAGCGAAATCTGGATACGATAAGTCATAATTATTATTCGCAATTCCTACTGCCTTCGATCATCATTGAAGAATCATTTTCTCCGCTGATCGGTATCGATATCAAGACGAAGAATGATATGAACATCAGTTTCTCCTATACGAAGAAGAGAAGTCTCCAAATGGGATTCATATCGTATGAGCTTGCGGAGACAAGATCTACTACGCTTGATTTCGGTTTTGACTGGAAGATGAAAAATGTACGTATTGGATTTCTTCCCGGCTTCAATAGTGCTGCCAATAAGAAAAAAGCAAGTAGCAAAAAAGAAGAAGAAAAATCCAATGCGAAGAGAGGTAATGACCTGGATATACTTTTTGATTTATCCTTTGCAGACAACCTTACGCTCAATCATCTTCTTGACCAGGAAGCAGGTGCACGTGCAACACGTGGTTCAAAGGACATCACGATATCCCCGGCCATCCGGTACGATATCAATAAGAATGTCAATCTGCGATTCTTTGTGGATTTCAGAAAACAGGAACCTTATGTCAGTAACTCATATAAAGTAGTGACGACAAAAGGAGGTCTTACGATCAGAATATCACTGGAGTAATCATATGATACGCCGATGCAGGAGTTTTCTCCTGCTCCCCGCAGACCCTGCTCTACTTGTTGTTGGAGAAAACTCCAACAAAGGCAGCTTGAAAAATATCATTGATCTTCTCCGTCTCCATCAAAAATCCATCATGCCCATACATTGAATGCAAAATATGTAACTCCACATTGGGTAAATACTTTGCAAGTAGTTCCTGCTCAGCCACAGGAATCAATCGATCCGAATCAATAGCTATAATTGTTGCTTTCATTTTCATCGACTGTAGCACTTCAGGAATACTTCCCCGTCCTCTGCCGATATGATGTGTGTCAAGAGATTTCGTAAGACTCCAATAACAATGCGGATAAAATCGCTTCACAAGTTTTCTCCCTGGTGCCTGATGTATCTCGCTGCCTTCTGATCATTGACCACATCATCATCATCCGTCTGTGTATCGATGTACGATTGAATCGTCCTGTAGCCTAACAAAGCCATTCCACGCGCAGCCCTCATACCATCCAGACCCGAATGATCATCATTACCCTCAAGTGTCGGATCAGCCTGCATCGCCAATCGCTGTGCCTCATGACCCGCTATCACCCACGCCGTTTCTCGTGCACTCGTCACTAACAATCCCATATGCTTAATACGATCCGGAATCAGATACGCAAATTCTAATACCTGATGTCCACCACAAGATCCGCCTATACATAAGCTGATCTCCTCAATGCCCAAATGAACACGCAACTTGTCATGCGCCTGTACCCAATCGCGAATGGTAATGACAGGCCACGTCATACCGTATGGTTCTCCTTCAGAAGGATCAATGCTTCTTGGCCTGTAGTGCCATAACATGAGCCAAGAATATTAGCACATACAATGAAATATTTTGAAGGATCGAAGAGTTTATTTTCACCAAAAAGTCCGCTCCACCAATCAGCTACATTACTATTGGCAGTCAATGCATGGCACACCCAGATGACATTATCCTTTTTTGCATTGAGCTGGCCATAGGTATGATATGCGATGGTAATCCCGTCCCATAGCGTTCCACCCAGATCCAGTTTAAATGACTCATGGTATCTGAAAAATTGTAGACCGGGAATTTCAACAGGCAATTTATACTCAGGACCAATACTCATCAGGCGCTTGCATTTAATGCATGGTCGATATCGCTGACGATATCATCGATGTGTTCAAGTCCTGCTGATATGCGTATGAGACCATCTGTAATTCCGGTTTCGGCTCGTGCTTCTGTGGTGAGCCTTGCATGTGTAGTAGAAGCGGGATGTGTCGCGATGCTGCGTGTATCTCCGAGGTTGGCAGTCAATGAAAGCATTTGGATTGCATCTAAAAACCGTCGTCCCTGTTCAAGCCCACCTTTTATTTCAAAGGTCACAAGACCGCCACCGCGTTTCATCTGGCGCTTCGCAATGTCATATGAAGGATGATTTTTTAAAAAAGGGATATGTAACACCTGATACCTGTGGATGATCGATCAGAATGGTGGCTAATTTTTCTGCATTGTCACAATGACGGTCCATTCGTACAGCCAGTGTTTCAAGACTCTTTGATAATATCCATGCATTAAATGGAGAAAGTGCAGGACCCGTACTGCGGCAAAATTTTTTAACCTGTGCGATCAATTCACGCTTACCGGCGACAATGCCTCCTAATACTCTTCCCTGTCCATCAATAAATTTTGTAGCGCTGTGCGTGATCAGATCCGCTCCAAAATTTGCAGGCTGCTGCAGGTAAGGAGTTGCAAAACAATTATCTACATTCAACAACAATCCATTCGTTTCACAAAAGATTTTGCTGCTGTCAAATCGACGATATCCAGACCCGGATTTGAAGGGGTCTCCACAAAAACATTTTTGTGTTTGGTCGTATTGCTTTTTGCCATGTATCCTGATCGACAGGATCTACAAGTGTAAAATCAATATTCCAGTTTGGAAAAAACTGCGTAAAAATAGTGTGGGTTGCACCAAAAACAGCTCGCGATGATATCAGGTGATCACCTGCTTTAAGAAAAGCCATGAACGAATTAAAGATGGCCGACATTCCGGATGCTGTAGAGACGGCATCATCAGTATTTTCAAGAGCAGCCATTTTATTTTCAAGCTCTATACTATTCGGATTTGTAAAGCGGCTATAGATATTCCCGGATTGCTCATCGGCAAACATCGCACGCATCTGTTCAGCGTCATCGAATACAAAACTTGATGTAGGAAACATAGGTGTACTATGTTCTCTTTGTTGCGTAAGAGCAGTTTGTATACGTATAGCAAGGGTTTCGAATTTCATAATCACCCTGAATGTTGGTCAGAAGCCGAAGGTAATAAATAGAGACTTAAAGCCTGATGATATGCTGCTATAGAGGTGCTCTTGAAGAATTATAAACGAAAGCAGTAACAACTTGTCCAACGGCTCCCAGCGTCATCGGATCAATGACACTCATGTTGTCATCGTGTGTATGCCAGTGTGCTCCAAATCCTTTCGCGCTATTGACAGGTTTGTTGATAATGTCAGCCATCGGGATGTCCGTATTGAGATTGACATAGTAATGATCATCAATCAACGGTTTGCCTTTGAGGTCAACAAAAAAAGTAGTTTGATTCATTCCTTTCGCCTGCGCCCAGAGCCTATCATAGATAGAATGAATTTTCTTGTTTTTTTCAGGCAAGAATACATTGAACGGATCTTCTTTTTGAAATGTAGCTCCTTTAGCTCCGACCATATCAAGCAGGATACCATATTCAGCACGATATCCTTTCACATGTGGATTCTTTGCCCAGTATTGTGAACCCAGACACCATGTGTCTTCATTTCCATCAGAGGTACCCTGATCCTCTGCATCAAATAAAATCAGATCTACACCCAGTGAGATTGGATTTTCTTTTATCAGTCGGGCGATCTCCAACAGAATTCCAACACCACTGCCGCCATCATCCGCACCATCAAATTTTTCCTTTGGCCGATCATCATCTTCATCCGCAGCATAGCGCGTATCCCAATGCGCAGCTAAAAGCACACGTCGTGCATATGTCGGATTAAATGATGCCACGATATTGACCGATCTCACTTCACCTAATGGAACTGTATTCGCTTTGAAACTTTGTTCTATGACAGTAGCCCCATAACTTTTCAATTTTTGCACCAGCCATAGACGTGTTGCCTGATGTGCATCCGTTCCCGGAACTCGCGGTCCAAATGCCACCTGTTTAGCGACCAGTGCATACGCAGTGTCTTTCGAAAACAATGGCACTTTTATAGGTGTATGTATCGTCGGTCCATCCTTAGTCGGATCACTACTAACCTGAGTATCATTTTTGCAGGAAAAAAGGAATACTCCTATACCTATGATAACTGTGAAGTGAAAATATTTAATTGTTCGGTTCAATTTTCGATTTGTATTTAGTGATAACAGATTGAGTGTTTATGTGTTTATACGTTTATGAGCTTATACGAATGCCGCAAATTCCGCAAATTAAACTCACGTCTCACTATTCGTTACTCGTTACTCGTTACTCGTTACTCGTTACTCGTTCCTCGCTACTCGCTACTCGTTACTCGTTACTCGTTACTCGTTATTCGTTATTCGTTACTCGTTACTTGCCTATCACCCACTTCGTCCCTTCCTTTCCGTCTTTCAATTCAATATCAATAGCTGCTAATGTGTCCCTGATCTTATCCGATGTAGGCCAGTCTTTATTTTGTCTTGCCTGCTGCCGCATATCAATCACCAGTTTCATCAGTCCATCCAGTTGGTTCATATGATCGTCTGTACCAGCAGCAGACTCATCTGAAAGGCCATAAATATCAATCAATAAATTCTTAAAACCCTTCTTTGCGATATCCAGACTGTACTGTCCGGCATCGTTGACATCAAGTTGTCCATCAGCCATTTTATTGATGGTAGCACACATTTCAAATAGACGGGCTAGTGATTTGGGTACATTGAAGTCATCATCCATTTCTTCGAACGCAGCTTTTATTCCTTCTTCGATTTCAATGGCCAACGGTTTATCGCTTCTTGGTATTTCAGAAGAAAGTTGATTGAGTGTGTTGTAGGCTTCAAGCAGACGCCGGTATCCTTTTTCTGCAGCGCCAAGTGATGCATCATTAAGATCAAGTGTACTACCGTAATGCGCCTGTAAAGAAAAACTTCACCGCCATCGGAGAGTATGCTTTAGAAATGTGCTCACTTTCACCTGAAAATAATTGTTCGGGTGTGATAAAATTTCCTTCACTCTTTGACATCTTCCGTCCATTCATCAGGAGCATATTCGTGTGAAGCCAATAGTTGGCAGGTGTATTTCCACAAGCGCCGTAATGTTGCGCAATTTCATTTTCATGATGGGGAAATTTCAAATCATTACCTCCCCCATGAATATCAAATCGTTCGCCGAGATATTTTGTACTCATCACCGAACATTCGAGATGCCATCCCGGAAATCCCTCTGACCATGGTGCGTTCCATCTTAATAAATGATTCTCTTCTGCTTTTATCCAGATCGCAAAATCAGCAGGGTTGCGTTTTTCATTTTGTTTTTTAAGCTCCCTGGTTTCTACAAGTAGATCTTCTACTCTCCGGCCCGATAATTTTCCATACACATCTGCCTCTTTGATAAGTTTCACTGTATCGAAGTAAACGCTACCATCTACCTCATACGCATATCCCTTATCCATAATTTTTTGAACCATCTCTATCTGTTCAAGAATATGACCTGTAGCACGTGGCTCAATACTTGGATCCAGCGTATTAAAAAGCCGCATCACATGATGGAAACCAAGCGTATACCGCTGTACGACTTCCATGGGCTCCACTTGTTCAAGCCTGGCTTTTTACTGATTTTATCTTCTGCACCGGTATCCACATCCCCTTCAAGATGCCCCACATCCGTAATATTTCGTACATATCTGACTTTATACCCTAAATAGAGTAAGTACCTGTAGATCATGTCAAAACTCACAAAAGTCCTGACATTCCCGATGTGTACATCGCTATACACAGTCGGTCCGCATACGTACATTCCGACACGTCCTTCAACTAAAGGCGTAAATGTTTCTTTCTGACTGCTGACGCTGTTGTAAATCTTCAAACTCATACCGACAAAAATAAGGTATTGAAACGATGAGATCAGGACCCAGTTTTAGATTGGATGCAGATACCTGTACTGACGGGGTAGTGATCACTATAGTGGATATGATATGTCGAGAAATCCTTGAAGTGGATACCCTGGCTCCCAAAGACATAATCAATCCGCAATAAAGGCAACCGGCTTTCATATGTAGAGCTGACCCCGAACCCTTTTTCTTCAAAGCTATCTTTCAGACCGGTCTTCAGGACCTTGTAGGTATTAGACAACGGAGTATCATTCCCATCACCGGCCAGGATAGCCGGATACTTACTGGAAGCCATGTGCACCCTGATCGCGGCAGCTTCTTTGGCCCGTTTTTGCGTAGTCGATTTATACCGGCTTACAATGAAACGGATATTGTTCCATGTATTTTCATTTTTAAGATCCATATCCTGGATGAGCGTTTCTGTAGTATTCGTGACCCGGTTAGAGACCAGGTGCATGTTATACACTCTCAGAATGCCCTGTGGTGTCTTGACATCGGCCCACATGGTGCTGGGACTAGCTTCGGCCCCGGCAATCTGTCCATTGTCCAGGATCTGGTATCGGGACAATAGCCACAGAGAAGATTTTGGGGCATGAACACTATAATTCAATCCAAACCGCCTACCGATGAGATCGCCCTTGATGGCTTCCTGAAGACAGATGATGTCGGGATATTCTTTGAGATCTGTGAGGACATTGTACAAGGAGTCAATCTTCGCTTCTATACCCGCATCCTGACGAACATAGATCATCGAAAGGCCGCGCATATTGTAGGTCAGCAGTCGTATGGATTCTTTGCATGATGCTTTATTTCCGGCTGAGGGCAGGATCTGAATATATCGGTTATGAATACCGGTACCGGCGAGGATGGTAATGATGGAAAAAATAGCAAACCAGCTCCGAAAGAGTATCCACCCGGTGGCGAAAATCGCATTGGCCAGTAAGATGAATGGATAGGCGAGGGCAAGTAAGGATAACCAACCCCATGTTTTCACAGCCATGTAGGGTGTTGCGTAGGTTAGTACCAGAAGGATGATAAAGGAAAAGTTGATCCAAAGCATCCACTTTTTCAGACGGCCGGCCTGGAATTACTTTTGGCTCGCGTCATGCAGGAATTTTTTATCGTCTTCGTCGAGACTATCGAATCCGGATTTTTTAATCTTATCTAGGATAGAATCGAGACGTTCCTGCTCACCCATATACGTACGATCGGGTGGTGGATTGATTTCTCTTTGACGTGCACCACTTCGATGTCTGACTTCCATGGTCACTTTTCGTTTCGGAGTAGGTGTTGGCTGGTAAGTGGGTTTTCGTAGAAAAGTCACCATCCGCCGGAACCCGCCCGTAAGGTCATAGCCTTGCCGAAGCATATGCACATAAAAGAAACCAAATGCAGCTCCTCCGAAATGGGCCATTTGCCCTCCGGCATTATCCATATTGACAAGACTGACAAAATATATGATGAGAAGACCAAAGACTATATATTTCAATCGCACATCCCCGAAAAACATCAGCCGCATCTGATAGTCAGGTGCCGTCATCCCTGCAGCAGCCACAATTCCCATGATCGCTCCTGAAGCCCCGTGCATAGTGCTTCCGGCATAAAGGAAAGGTGATGAGATCAGATAAATCAAGGCTCCTGAAAGACCTGAAAAGATATAGAGAGGCAACATCCTGTGATCCCCCAGCAAATCCCCCGCTATACGCCCAAACCAATACAGAACAAGCATATTGAACACCAAATGAAAAAACGCAATGTGGGTAAACATGTGGGTGACGATAGTCCACGGATGTTTCGCATCCCACATCAGATCCTGGGATAGAAAAAGGTACCCGACTATTCTTGAAAACAACTCATCATGCTCTCCAAATGCACCAGTCAGGAAAAGAACACCTTTCAACAGCGTAATGATCAGAAACAAGGCCACGTTGACAATAATCAACCGGGTAATCGTATTACCGGATTGAAACTGAAATCGTACATCGTTTAGAATCGATCTGAACATGATATCAAATATAGGTTATCTCCCCCAAAAGGTCATTGTGGACCTTATGAGTCCATTGGCCTTCTATCTAACGATTAAGAACTCATAAATTGGGCTTAAAGTTGCACTAGACCATTCTCATTCAACACCTTAGTTTGCGGTTTAAGTTTGAATATTACATAAGTGAATTAGTGAATCGAAGGAGACAGGTGTACAATTGGAATTAATGTTTTAATTTTTACTCAGGGAAATGAATATCCAAACGACCTTAAAAATCTATTTAATCATTTTGACTGTGGTGATGCTTCCATGCATCACCACAGCTCAAATGGAGGGTGACCAGTGGGTAATGGGGTACTGGGGAACAGGTGGCGAAGGATATTCTATTTTTTATCTGGACTTTAAACATGACAATCCGTGGATCATTCAGAAACCTCAGATCAGGATGAATATGGATGGAACTGCTGCAAATATTTGTACTCCGGATGGTGAAAGTTTGATCTGGACTAATGGAATGCAAATTATGGGCTATGATGGTAAATATATAGCTGACACCATAGCTTACGATGGAGATGGGAATTATTGGAAAAGTTTTTATTCACATCAGAATAATATAGCAGATGGATTTCCTGAATTTAATGGAGCATTAATACTCCCTTTACCAGATCATCCAAAAGAATATTCAATAATTTATCATTATGCAGAAGCTCATCCGGTTTTTATCTATGCGGTTACAAAATATTTAGAATCTCGTGTTGTCTGGAATCAGGATTCTTCTTTTGAATTAAAGTTTAAAGATTTACCAATTGGAGAAAGGTTAGAGTGGTATACGAACACGATTTCTGCAGTTCAACATGCAAATGGGCGAGACTGGTGGGTTTTAACATTTGAGGAGGATAGTCCGAAGTATTTCACATATTTATTAGATACTCTTGGAATTCATTTAGATCACATCGGGGAAGTCGACAGTACAATCTTGGAAGGGTTAGGCCAGTCTTTATTTTCAAATTCCGGAAAATACTTTGTAAGGCTAGATGCAATTACCCAATCTATTGGTCAATTCATTACATTGTTCGATTTTGATAGATGCACGGGTGATTTACATCGGAAAATAACTTTAAAAACCGCTTCTGGTACTTTTGCTGGAATAGCATTTTCGCCTTCTGAAAGATTTCTATACGCGGACAACAACACCAAGTTATGGCAATGGGACCTGTGGGCAGATGACATACGTGCCAGTCAAACTTTAATAGATACTTTCGATGGTTTCCAGGAAACAAATTGGGGCCCGACACGTTTCGGCCCGATGATAAGTGCTCCGGATGGAAGAATTTATATAGTGCCTTCTATAAGTTCAAGTAAATACCTGCATGTCATAGATCGACCTGACTTGAAGGGAAAAGATTGCCGGTTTCGACAGCATACTATTCATTTGCATTTACGAAATGAACGGACAGCTCCAAACATTCCAAATTACAGATTAGGACCTCTGGACGGAAGTGAATGCGACACCTTAGGTCTGGATAATCTGCCGGTTGCAAAATGGAGATATGAAGAAGATCAACTGGGATTTCCGGAGACGATTCGTTTTACGGATTTATCCTACTTTGATCCGGAGACCTGGCACTGGGATTTTGATGATGATAAGACAAGCGACTTTCCTGCTCCTGTGCATCAGTTTGAACCCGGCTTATATCATGTCTGTCTCACCGTGAGTAATCAATACGCAACAGACAGCACATGCCGTTGGGTAGAAATTCTTCCTACTGGAATCAAAGAAGAACAGGATCGTACACTACCTGATATTTCCATTGCTCCAAATCCATTTCATGATTTCATTGTGATTAATTCCCGCCGCGGTAATTTCCGATCAGGCCATATCCAATTATATGACATGTATGGACGCATCATTTATGACGATCCCAATATGATAATCCCTTCAAAAATATTTATGCCTAATTTTCCCCCCGGTATTTATTTATGTAATTTATTGGACGAAAATGGAAGCCAGAGTAGTTTTAAATTGATGAAAGAATAGAAGATTTTGCTGCCATGCATTTTTTTAGATGCAATTGAGGTTTGTACTTAACATTTGAATTGTTCAGTGATTTCCATGCGTGTTTTGCCCCATCGAATTTTTCTTGCCTGAGAATTACTCTTTCTAATCCGTAAATTTATTTGTGAAAAATTCTCTCCCCTGTGTTTCTAAATCTCGCTTCGCATCGTTTCGAAAACCCCGGGGTATTTCAGTTTTGCGAATGAAAACTTTCAATAAATGTAAATATGGAATCTAACTAATTGCCAATTGTTATTTGCGAATTGTTTTTTTGTTTATTGCCTATTGCCTTCGCCTTCGCATTCTCCTCCGCCTTCTCCTCTTTCTTTTCATTTCAAAAACCTCCCCCATTCTTCCAATGCCCAGCCAGTATAAACCTGCCAAAGCCCCTCCAAGGTGTGCAAAATGAGCCACATTTCCTCCGGTCCCCAGTTAAGCCCTGATACAAACCTATCCCCTATCAGTATTAAAGCCATGACCCAGGCTTTGATTGGGATAGAGGAAAACAACATCAGTTCCCTGTCAGGGTATAAAGTGGCGAAGGCTATTACAACTCCAAAAACAGCACCCGATGCACCTAACACTGAAAACACAGGAGCCATATCTGTGCTCCCCATAAGATAAGGAAGATAAAACACCAGGCAGTGTGCAGCCAATGCAACCAATCCTGAAATCATATACAATCCTAAAAATCGCTTTGGTCCTAATGTCATCTCCACAGCAGGGCCCATAAAATAAAGACTCAGCATGTTGAAGAATATATGCGATACTTCAAAATGCGTAAACATATATGTGATGATCTGAAAAGGCTGAAACTGTCCTGTAGCCGGTGAGTAAAACGGCATCATCTCAGCTATATGCTCAGGCAACAAATGGATCGCAATAAAAAATAATGCATTGAGAATCAACAGGTGTTTTACGATCGGGGTTATGGGCATCATGTTCGTGTAGTGCGTTTAGGTTAAGATTGGAATCGCCTTGACATTTCATCTTTCGGAATCGTGATGAACGTCTTTCTTCCGGATGGACTTGTATACGGATTTTCTGATGCCATCAATTCTTCGACAAGCATTTGCATTTCTTCCGTGGTCATGGCATCACCGCGTTTTCGACTCCAGATTTGATGCAAGAGCAAAAGCAATCTTTTCAACCGGTTTCATATCAGGCGTATCATGGCCTGATTTGAATCTGTCAAGGACATCGTCTATCGCCTGTTGTGGTGATATCAGATCTGTGATGATGGCAGGTATTCCATGCACAATAAAACTTCCATGCCCGAATTCAGCGATATCAAAACCAAGATATTGAAGATGAGGTAAGAGCTCTTTCAATAACATTGTATCCGAAGCATGACTTTGTATCGTCTCCGGCCACAATAATTTTTGAATCGCAGGATTATGAATGGCCAGATCTTTCATCATCGATTCGAAGATGACTCTTTCGTGTGCAGCCCGCTGATCAATGATGACAAGGTCAGATAGTCCGGGCAATAAAATATACCGCTGCCACAATTGAACAGGTGTTGATGATTGAGACAGCAGATCTTCTCCTGTTTCACTTCCCTGGAATAATGGACCATAAGGATTGGTTGTCTCACCCGGTTCATCACTTTTCTCAATTGAAAATCCTTCAATGGATTCAAGCAGGGCACCCCACTTTTTGATGTTTTCTTTTTCGTGATATCGGTCTTGTTCAAGCCTTGACATACCTGCTGTCGAAGAATTCTGATTCGCTCTTTCTCCGGATGCACGATCGATAGCTACTTCCTGTTCGAAATCAAGACTAGGTGTGATACTGTATTTTCCAAGTGCGTGTCTGCACGCCACTCTCAGATAATTGTAAATAATGCGTTCATCTTCAAACTTTATTTCTTGTTTGGTCGGATGCACATTGACATCAATCTTATCTGTATTGATATCGAGAAACAATACGAAGAATGGAAATTGATCTGCAGGCAGAATATCTTCATAAGCAGATTTTACCGCATGTTGTAAATAAGAGCTTCGGATATATCTTCTGTTGACAAATAAAAATTGCTCGCCCCTTGTTTTCTTTCCCAGTTTTGGTTTGCCGATGTAGCCGCTGAAGTTGACATAGTTAGTATCTTCTTCGACCGGAACTAAAAATTCATTGATCCGCTTTCCGAAAATATTGAGTATCCTGCTCCTCAGAGAAACTTCCTGCAGATTATAGATCTCCTGATCATTGTGATAAAGCTTGAATTGAACATTTTCAAAAGCGAGGGCTATCCGGTGAAACTCATCAAGAATATGACGCATTTCCACAGGATCACTTTTTAAAAATTTGCGTCTCGCCGGAACATTATAAAAAAGATTACGTACGATGATCGATGTGCCTACAGGACATTGGCAACCTTCCTGTACTGTGACAACTGAAGCTTCTACAATAAGTCTTGTACCGATCACGTCATCTGCACGTCTTGTCCTGATCTCCATTTGAGCAATAGCTGCGATCGAAGCCAAAGCTTCTCCTCTGAAACCCATCGTACGGATATCAAACAGATCTTCCGCTTTCCGAAGTTTGGACGTAGCATGACGCTCAAGGCTCATCCTCGCATCCGTCGGCGACATCCCTGAACCATTGTCCTGGATATGGATCGAGGTTTTCCCCGCATCCTTTATGATGACATTTATTTCAGTGGCACCGGCATCGACAGCATTATCCAGCAATTCTTT
>JADKGY010000016.1 GCA_016722045.1 Candidatus Opimibacter skivensis
CTTTTCAGACGGCGGATGAAGTTCCTCTGTTTTACCTGAAAACATGGATCCGCAGATAACTTCTATCCAGCCCCTGCGTTGTGAATGAAATGACGGCTCCAGAAAACATGGCAGGGCAAAGATGCAGGATACTTTACTTTTTCATTGACCTTAGAGTAATATGCCTCTGCAAACTCTCTTTGAGGCTGAACAAAATGGTTTTTATCAGTTCCACAAGGGAGTTCACAATATTAACCCGTTTGTATCGCAATAGATAACGGACGGTATTACCTTTCCGGTCATTAACTAACAGCTCTATGGATCTTAAAAAGCACAACGATTGATCACTAAACTTCAGACTTTTCTTGACAATGGAAATGCGCAGGACATCCCAAAGGCTTGAAAAGGATTTGATAAAATCATACATCATCCAGCTTTAGATGCGGTCACTGATACCGAAGGTGTAAATCATGAGCAAGAGAAGCCCATCGAGAGTTTGTCGAGTATCAAATACCCAAAAGAGAAGCTGCACCGAAAATCGATCACCTCCTCTCCGGGAGGAATATGTACTTGGAAAATCAGAATCTCCTGAAATTCCAAAACCACTTTATACAGATCATGTCGTAAAGGCTCCAAAAGAAAAAACTGTAGGAAGAAGTCCACCATGAACCTTACTTTAAATCCACCGCCTTGTTGAGACAAAAGCAATTCATCACCACGAACCAGAACCTGTCAAAGAAACTATTCAGCCCACTAAAATTCACCACACCATTTCAGAAGCGAATGAAGGGTTGACTAAACTTTTTTGACATCACAAACAGATGAGATGTCAGGACGATTCCAGTCATGTACCGATCGCAAGTATCGAATCTGCAATGGGTCTGAATGAAAGGATATTTACACTCAATGATTTATTTGGGGTAACAAAGCATTTTGATGATACATGTGCGAAACTGGAATAGCTTCAATTCTTTTTGTTGAAGCCCGCGCAATGCTTTGATCAATGGGCCTGCGAAAGATTATAACTGGTCATCTCAAGGAGCATCTGAAAATGGCAGAGCAATTTATCCGTATCGTATCACGGAGAGGTCCTAAAATCCGTTTCCTGACATTGAATTATAAACTCGTATTTAAAAGGTTAGGCTTTCCAACTGCATTTGTTGGGCTGATCTGGGTTATTCATATATCCAGGTGGTCTGGGATTGATTTGCGGACGCTTGGGGTTTTCCCCAGACGAATTAAAGGATTGCCTGCGATCCTTAAGCGCCATTGACCGCTGGGGGATGGGAGCATTTATTTTATAATTCTGTTCTTTTTTTAATTCTCGGCGCGATACTTTTTGGTTTTATCCACGTATTGCGATTAAGAGTTTTATCTGGATATATTTATTGTCAGGTCTTGGTGTTTGGTTTTGCAGCACCACATACTTATCGTATTGGTGCCAGTGGAATTGTATAGGTATGGTTTCGCTTGTATTTTGGAGCGGAATATTCCGGCGCAATATTAAATCCATTGTACTTGCATTAATTATTCTTGTGTTGTATGCAGGATATTTTGGAGGTATTGTTACCGGGAAAGAAGGCATCTCCTGGGAGAGTCAATTTATTAAGGGTGCCATCCCCCGGAATTATACTGGTCTGGGTCTACAGGTCCGATATCGAACAGGATGAAATTCGATGGCGGTAGATGAGGGAAGAAAGAAGAAGAGGAGGAAAAGAATTATTTTTTGCCGAGGGATGTGTTTGATAGAAAAGGGTAGAAAAGGGTAGAAGAGGCGGAAAAGGTAGAAGAGGCAGAAAAGGCAGAAAAGGCGGAAAAGGTAGAAGAGGCAGAAAAGGCGGAAAAGGCAAGGAGAAGAGGAGAAAGGCGGAAAAGGCAGAAGAGGCAGAAAAGGAGAAAAGGAAAAAAGGAAAAAAGGAAAAAAGGAGAAAAGGAGAAAAGGAGAAAAGGAAAAAAGGAAAAAAGGAGAAAAAGGAGAAGAGGTAGAAGAGGTGGATAAGGTATGGCACTAAATTCGTTATTGAATTTGCTGATCTTTTTTCAAAAATGAAAATTTATAAGGTTCTGCAACCTTTATAAAAAAAAAGGAGTCCTTCTTGTAATTTATTCAAAATCTACTCACATTTAAATCAGTTCGTCACTGTTGCACATCGGATGTTCATTGCATTATGTTTTATGGGATTACTTCTGAGTTACATCAGATGCTCAGTCCTGGATGAAGGAATGCTTATCAAAGGGGAAGGTGAAGTGGTGGAAACAGGACATTCGCTTGAGTCCCCAAAGGAATCGATCTTGCATTTGACGGTGATGTCGTCATCACACCGCAGCAAGCAGAAAATTACAATCGAAGGTCAGAAAAATATTATTGACAATATAATACGTGAAGTCCGAAACGGAGTATGGCATATTGCTTTTGACAAAAGTGTAAAAGAGGCCAAAGATGTCACTGTATATATTACACTACCCAAACTTCAAAGAATTACAATGAGTGGCAGGATCAATAAAATCGACAGGTAAATTTTCGGGTCTGAAGGACGTTGAAATTTGCGATGTCCGGATCCGGCATGATATCGAATTTTAAATATGATGCAAAATCTACTGATCTCCGGCTAAGTGGGTCCGGCGAAATTGATCTGAGTGGTGCAAGTAAATCTTTATCGATCGCCATCAGTGGATCAGGTGATGTCAAGACAAAAGATCTTGTGACAGAAAATTGCTCCGTTCACATCAGTGGATCAGGTGACGCATCTGTTCAGGCCAACAAAATCTTGAAACACATATATCCGGTAGGCGAGGACCTATTCAGGTTCAGCTGGTGTCGTCAGCAAAAAAAGCGGAAGCGGAGAGATAAATAAAATCAGGTAATTGCTTTCCAATGCTCTGCGTACAGAACCATGAACAGAAAGTAATGCAGATGCTTCTTCATAAGGTAGGGAAGTTGCTTCCATGATCATTCGTACACCTCGATCGATCAGCTTATTATTGGAGGGCTGCATATCGACCATTTTGTTGTCTTCGATTTTACCGAGACGAATCATTGTGGTCGTCGAAATCATATTAAGGATCATTTTCTGGGCAGTACCTGCTTTCATACGGGTGCTGCCTGTCACGATTTCTTCAGGGCCGACTACCACACAGACAATAGGGTGATCAGCATGTCCGATCAAGGAGCATTCGGATTGCAGGTGATGCAACCTGTGAGTATTTTATTTTCCCTTGCAGATTTAAGACCGCCGATGACATAGGGCGTAGTACCTGATGCCGCGATGCCAATCAACGTATCCATTTCATTGATCTGATATTCCATTACGTCTTTCCATGCCTGATCAGTATCATCTTCTGCAAATTCCTTGTGCTTTCGGATGGCAGCATCACCTGCGATCAGGCCGATCACATCTTCACGATCCACGCCGAATGTAGGTGGACATTCAGATGGAACGAGCATGCCGAGCCTGCCCCGCTTGTACCGGCACCTGTGTAAAAAGATGACCCCGTCTCTCATCCTGACTACAATGTCTTCTACAAGTCTTTCGATGGAAGGAATACATTCACGACTTTAAGGGCTACGGTTTTGATCTTCGAGATTGATCAACGAAAGAAGTTCTGATGTTGACATCTTTTTCGAGATGACGATAGGGGAATCTTTTTTCAGTAATCCTGTCCATGGATTGAAAGTTAAGTTACCTAAATGGATGCCGGATAAATGGATGCCGGATAAATGGATGCCGGATACCCAGACTCGATTGTAGTGGTAAAAAGAAGTCAACGGTATAACCATTGACTTCATTAGATTTTTTGGACAAAAAGTAAAAATCTTGTTGCGTGGACGATTAGCAATATTCGTCAAAAGCTGCTTTGAGATTTTCGGCGATCATCATGGCGCTTCTGCCTTCGATATGATGGCGCTCGAGAAATGTACAAGGCGGCCATCTTTGAAGAGGGCAATGGCTGGTGATGACGGAGGATATGGAAGCAGAAATTCACGTGCTTTGGATGTAGCATCTGTGTCTACACCCGCAAAAACGGTGTATAGATTTTCAGGGTGCTTACTATTTTGGAGAGCCATTTTGACTCCCGGACGAGGCCATAGCAGCAGCGCAACCGCATACTGAATTAACTACCAAAAGGGCTGTACCACTTTGATTGTCAAGGACATCGACGACTTCCTGAGGTGTTTCAAGCGCTCAAAGCCTACAGAAAGTAAATCCCAGGTCATGGGCGCTACTATTTCGGCTGGATACATATTTTTTAAATTTTTAAATTTTAGATTTTAGATTTTAGATTTTGGATTTGCGAATCCGAATTGCTTAACAAAGGTACATTGGAATTAGTTTTGAAGGTAAAATAGAAATGTCGTATAAATGAGCACCAGGATAAAGATATGTTGCATTTCAAGCAGTGAAGAGGCAATGCTTGCCATTAATTATGGGGCAAATGCACTTGGTCTGGTCGGGCCTATGCCGAGTGGACCGGGGCCGATATCGGTTTCTCTGATCAGAGAAATTGCGCAGAATGTACATCCCGGAGTTTCTTTTTTTTATTGACCAGTGAAACTACTGCTGATGGGATCATCAGGATGTATAACCAGACACATACAGGTTTTACAATTGGTAGATGCTGTAGAGGATGTAAACGTGTATTTGAAACTGAGAGAAGCATTGCCTCATGTGAAACTTGTACAGGTCATACATGTCACCGGAGAGGAGTCACTAGATGAAGCTATACTATTAGCGCCATATACGGATGCCCTGTTATTAGTAGTGGTAATCCAAAACTGGCTGTAAAAAGAATTAGAGGAACAGGGAGAGTACATGATTGGCGAATAAGTCGTGCGATTGTGGAGCAATGTGGAAAGCCGGTTTTTCTGGCAGGCGGATTGAATCCTTCAAATGTGCGGGAAGCCATTGATCATGTCAATCCGTTCGGTGTGGATATTTGTTCGGGATTGAGACGTAATGGAAAACTAGATGAAGGACGTGTGGAAGTTTGTAAAAATGATCAGGTGATCGGGTGATGTTGTGATCGGGTGATCAAGTGATGTTATGATTTAGTGATCGAAAATTAAGGAATACAGTCATTAGTTATTTTCTCTGTGTCCTCCTGTGAACTCCGTGCGCAAAATAATTTCTAAAAGGAGGGCAATTGTTTTTTAAACATTTTGACATTGTAAAAAATCCATGTGCCGCGCCATCCAAGCAGAAGGCACCAGATGATATTTGTGCCGAATCCGAAGTTAAGATGTACTCCGGGGTTACCTGAAGCTTGTATAATGTGATCGAAAAAGTCAGCAGCGTAATGATGCCAAATAACCAGCAACCTTTTGTAAAGCACCAGATCCACGTAAAGAAGAAAGCCCACCAATTCCATTTTCCTTTGTAAGATCCATTAGAGTTTTGAATTAAAGTAAACTGGTCCTGATAGTATTTGTCAATATCCGTCAGATCAATAGGTTGGTTTAGATTTTCCATAGAAGTAGACTTTATTATCTACTAAAGATATCACATTGGCATCGCCTGATCTCTCCAAAGTTTAATCACCTGGATCAGGCTGTCGCTGAGTGGTTCCTTTTTGCTTTTCCAGGGCATGAATTTCTCATCCGTAAGGGGTAGTTGCACACGAAACAGTACCTTTTCAATGTTCGTCGTCATGGCTTCATAAGTATTCAGGGGTAATTTCTTACCACTATCCGGAAAATGACAGGGGCTGCAATGCGCCATGACAATAGGTGAAATATCTTTTTGATAAGACATCTTCATCACATGCTTACTTGCATTCTTTGATGTGGAACAAAATTGAAAAGCTACTGCAGATAAAATAATAATGAAAAGCGTTATTTTTTTTCATGATGATTATTGAGTTTGAATACTGGATATTCCATTTGTGTTTTTTCCTGAGTCAATCTTCAAGAAGGGACACAAATAAAGTTAAAACTCCTGAGTATTTTTAATGAACAATAAAATATCTTTTACTTTGTCAATGGGTGTTTGATCTCTACATCACTTGATCACCCTATCACCATATTTGAATATGATACGGAAAAATGTGAGCATCTGGTGGGGGCCACCACGTCAATTTTCAGCAAAGCTTGAGGAGCGTAAAATAAGTTGGTTGGAGCTTTTTATGACCCTTGTCTATGTCATCGTGATTTCAAAAGCGACACACCATCTGGCACAGCATCCGGGGTGGGATGGGCTGAAAGATTACCTCTACATATTCATTATGATATATTGGGGTTGGGTCAATGGAAGTCTTTATTATGATTTGCATGGCTCACCCGGTATTCGTACCCGTTTTATGACGCTCTGGCAGATGGTGGCTGTTGCTGCTCTGGCTGTAGCATTGGATAGTCCTGATGATAAATTGATATTCAGAGGTACGATCGCATTAGCTGTTTTGCAGGGATACATTACGTATTTGTGGTGGAGTGTGGGGATTTATGATAAACATCATCGAAAGTTAAACAGGCCTTATACGCTTTGTTATCTGGCTGCATTGGTGACGATTATATCTACATTATTTGTGCCGGCCGGGTTTGTGCGATTGTTATTCTGGCTCACGTTGATTTTGAATTATATGCCGCCGTTTTTAGGAGCCAGGATTTTCAGAAAGAATAATGATGAGTTTTCAATGTCATCGAGCATGATGGAGAGGATGGGGTTGATTACCATCATCGTGTTTGGTGAGGCGATCCTTGGGGTGATCAGTGGTGTGACAGGGATGGAAGACATGAATGCATTGATATGGGCCAATTTCGGACTTGGTATCCTGGTGGTGTTTATGTTGTGGTGGATATTTTTTGCATTGATAGCGGACAGGGAAAGTAAGAGAGGATTTCTGACAGGGCAAACCATGTTGATCCTTTTTATTCCTGTGCTTGCCTCATTGGGGATGACGGGTGCAAGTTTTCCGGGAGTTATTGAAGGTTTAGCATCGGCTGACAATGCTTATTTATTAATTGAAAGAGTCTTGTTTGGATCTGGCATTGCAGTTTTCCTTTGGAGCATTACAGCGATCAGCGCTTTCCTTGAATATCCAAAGGAGTATGATCGGGCTAAAGAGATATTGCAACCTGCATTATTACTTTCAGGAGTAGTCATTTTATTTCTTACCTGGCTGTTCCGTCATTTTCCTGTCATAGATTTTCTGATCAGTGTGTTGGTCATTCTTTTTGCAATCGTATTTGTGATTACGAAAAAATGGTTTGTGGTGCAGTTAAGACAAATGAAAAAAAATGACGAGTAACGAGTAACGAATAACGAGCAACAAGTAACGAGCAACAAGTAACGAATACCGAGTAATGAATAACGAGTAACGAATAACTGACGTTCGAGTGTCTCTGACCTCGAATTGGTAAACTATGAAAATCTTATGCAACTTTGAATCTAATATTTGATGATAGGATAATATATGCGTGTTCGAGGTCAGAGACACTCGAATGTCTGTTTTCGATTTGAGAATGAAAAAAAACACATATTCACGGAACAAAAGTCCTTATATTTATCAAATAGATTTTAAACCATATATAATCATGAAAAATTTCATTCTTTTCCTCGTCGCTCTGGTTGTAACCGTGCAGATGACCGCGCAAAGCCAGGCTGAAACCTTCATCAAAGAAGCCCAGGCTTATCTCGCACAAAAGGACTATAAACAGGCTCAACTCAGCCTGCAGGATGCGATCAATGATATCAACAATGTACTGGCGCAACAGATCAGCCAATCTTTTCCTGCAGAGATCAACGGCCTTAAAGCCAATGAAGACAACGGCAACTCAACGAATACGGCGACAATGGGTATGATGGGCGGAGGTATGACCATATCAAAAACATATCAGCACCCGACGAAAAAAGAAAATTCCGCGGAGATCAATATCATAGCCAACAGCCCGATGATGAGTATGATGAGTATGTATATGAACAATCCTGCCGTCATGGGCCAGGGATACAAAAGTATTCGTGTGGGCACACGGCGAGGAATATTAAAATCAGAAATGCAGGATTCATATGGTGACAATGGCAATAGTAAACAAATCCGGTCTACTGAGCTACAGATTCCATTAACACAAACACTCATCACCATCAATCTCAAAGGATTTGCAACAGAAGCCGATGAGCTTGCATTTGCGGCTAAACTGGATATTGAGAAATTGAGGGTGTCGTTGGGGGAATAACCAGTTGAGCCCCATCGAATTCCTGCCCCATCGAATTCTGCGAATTCTCTCCCCTGAAGGGGTGTTGTTCGCTGAAGGGCATGTCAGAATTCCACGGGTACTCCTGTCTTTACGTTGCTCTTTTTATAGGTGACTGAATCAACGATGTGTTGTTGTTTGTCGATGAGGTTTATTGTCGCGCCCGTGTTTGTCAATTTTACCTGGCCATTGATGTTGATGGTCTTAGTTTGGCCTGGTGAGAGGGCAACATTGAGTATTTGTTTTTTTCCTTTCACTTCGATACTCCAACCATTGAGATCAATATTGGCAGCAGATGTATTCTTCAGCTTAATTTTTCTTTACCTGTGTCGTTGCCTGCGGGGTCTACCAGGGCAGACACAATTTTTACAATTCCTATTCCATCAGCTGGTCGTAATGCAATCGCACGTTGAACAGCTTTTTCGGCATCAATTTTTCCATATCCATATTTATTGCTATGACCCTGCGCATCGTATTGTCCGTTGGCAACATCTATTTTTTCGCATGAGTCTTTGAGAATATCTCTGACCTGCTGCCAGGTTAGATTTGGATTGGCAGAAAGGATTAATGCTGCTGTGCCTGCTGCACCAGGGCAGGCGCTGGACGTGCCACCAAAATCATCTGCATAGTCCCCATTCGGATTATAGCCTTCCACACCTACACGGTCAGTGGTATAGATTCCTTTCGTCAATGGATCAGGATGATTTTTCTCCGGCCATCCCTGATCGTCGCTCGGAAAAGAACACCATACGGCATCTCCGAAATCACTGTATACACTTCGCTTATTTGTATCGTTGCACGCAGCCACGGCGATTACGTTTTCATAACTGGCATAGCCATCGTATTTGACATTTTCATTTCCGTTACCTGCGGCAAAAAATATCACACAGCCCAGTCCATTTCTTCCTCTTGTCACGGCATCATCAATGGCCATACGTGTGCTATCCATGAGATAAGCCTGTTCGGTATGTTGTGGATCATTTGGATTCCACCATACGCCATCATTCGGGCCCCAGCTGCATGAAATAATATCAGCTCCATGATCTACTGCCCACTTAAATGCATTGGCTTCATTGATTGAACCGAGCCATGACCTTAGGCGGATAGGCATCAATTTTGATTTCGGAGCAACGCCTGAAGCATTGATACCGGAAGCTGTAGCAACACCGGCACAAGCTGTTCCATGATTACTTTCAGTAGTCACAGGCCGGGGATCGGGTCTGTTCAATGTAGCATCATGTGCACTCACCACTTTACCCGGAATATTAAATTCAGGATTGTCTATATCAATGCCGTCATCGATGACTGCGATAGTGATATTCTCTCCCTGGGTCAACAAGTGTGCACGGTCAGCTTTTACATTCGCATTTATTTGTTGCCCATTGATGATCGTTGTTTTCAGATGCCATTGATTCGGGTTGATCAGTTTATAGCTGAGTTGCCTTAATATTTCAGGATGGCATAGCTCTACTTCTTTTTTTGTCAATAAAGTTTCTGCTATTTCAAAAACTTTTAGTCCTGTATTCTCCGGTGTTTTTACAAAATAGGAATTCTTCGAGGAGTCCATCTTCTGTGCGATGACCAATTGATTTTTGGCCAGGAATTTTTCACAGTCATCAGACGTAAGGGCGTCATGAAATTTTATGAAAATATTTTCGGTATACAATACCGGTGATTTGCTTTTCTTGTCCTCCAGCACTCTTCCTGCGAAACGTAATTCAGGTTCCTTCTTCAGCGACTTTCTTGCCCTGTCACGCATTGCATTTGTGGTTTGCTTTTTATCCGTTTGAAATATGGTGACATCAGCTTCCGGAAGTTTTAATTCAACGTTGAAATTTTTCAATGCCGCCCTTGATTCGGGTGCCACGATGGCATCTTCAAGGGAGCGTGCGTTTCTCGTCCTGACGACGACTCGGTCTTTGCTTTCCTGCAGGGAAATCTTTTTTCCTTTTTTTCCGCCAATAGTGTAGCTGTACATTGTGTTAAAATTTAAAGGTGAACGGATATTTATTAAACGTGGCAATCAATACAAGAGAAATGTTTGCTGTGCGCAAATCTTAGACACTTTGGTAAAATTGTTTCGGAGCTCCTTTAAATATCCCTTCGAAATGTAAGCGCCTGACGTAATATGATTGTCCTATTGAATCTTAGCAATGATGAGGTTAAATTAATAAAAATAGTATAAAAGAAAAGTATAAAAAGGATCGGCGGTGAAAAACGTTTAATGACAATTTTGATCCGTGACCTTTAGAAGGGTAATATCAAAACCTCTTCGTTTCGCCCGGTCAACGATATCCTGATAAAGGGATTCATTCATCTTTGGTGTCCGTGAAAGAATCCATAAATATTTACGGTTGGGGTGGCCGACTACGGCGTAGCTGTAATCACTGGCCAGTTCGATGATCCAGTATTTTCCTTTAAAGGGCCAGAAGAATTGGACTTTCAATTTTGCATTGCCTGAATTCTTGTCTACTGTTGCTTTGCCTTTGATATAGGATACTTTTCCATTGCGGTTGCATCGATTTTCCACTACAACAAATCCCTGAGGGTCCAGGGAATACTCGGCGGTCGTGCATTGACATCCTTTCTGAAAGATCTGTGGGAAAGATGCGATTTCATACCATTTGCCTGCGTACTTATTTAAATCTACAGATGGAACGGTTTCTAAGGGCTGGGAAGACGAGGTGGTTGAATTCATTAGAAATAATAGAATGAGAAATATGATTGAATACTGAGAATGTCTGATCATCAGATTTCAACAAAATGGAAGGTAGAAAGTTGAAGAATAGAATAGCTGCTTATCCGGGCATTAATATTATAAAGCCCTGAGATAACCGATATGCAATCCGAAGTTCAATAAATGCTCTTTTACAAGCACACTATCAAGCCAGGGTGTCATATCATATTGAAAAGTAGGATCAACGTGGATTGAAGATTTTTCATTTAGTGAATATGAGACTCCGGCTTTTAAAAGCATGCTCACATTAATATAATGGTAAGGCCCATTATCCGTTGAAGTAGCTTGTTGAATTTGTCCATTATCCTCCGTTATCTTATAAGAAAATGTTGCCCTCAAAAGATAATTACAGCTTCCACCTATACCTACCGAATAAGAAAATTTTGCTTTATGAAATGTATAGTCCAACAGAAATGGGATTTCAATAGAACTGAAATTGTAGCTGCTTTTTACCGTTGAAGATGAAGTCGGATCAAATATTCCTGTAGTATCCCGTGATGGCCAGAAAGCATTACGTGATTTTTGTCTGAACCCGCGATGGGCATAATAAATACCGGTAGTTAATCCTGCTTTTTCAGAAAACGCATATCGCAATGAAATACCAGTCTTATAACTTACTTTGGGTTTCTCGATGTCATTTCTGACCCCGATGATAGCAGGCCCGGCAGAGGAAGTATCATGGTTGATCAATGTCCTGTAAGTTATACCCGGAGCGATGACAATGCCTAATTCAAACCGCTTAGGTTTCAATAAGGTTGGAGGTAATTGATCTTGTTGAGAAAAAAGAGGTAGAAAATTAAAAATGGCAATGAGGGTGAATAAGAATTTCATAAAAAAAAATTTATTAAATCGCGTTACAAACAAAAATCAGGCACTGCTTCTCCATGGTCTTTTAATTCTTCAATATATAATTCTATAGCCTCTTTTGCCATTGTACTAGCTTCTTCGACATTATCACCATAAGTAATGCAACCAGGTAAAGCAGGAACAATGACCGTATAGCCTCCTTCAGGTTCTTTGCGAAGTAGAAGTTTGTAATTGTATTGCATGAGTCCTTTGATTGTTTTGTAAAGATATAGTGTTAATTTTATTTACTTCATGACTATAATTTTTTCAATTACACTCTGTTTGTTGGAAATGGAACTCATCTTCACAAAATAAATCCCCATTGTGAAATCAGATATATTGATGGATGATGTTCCACTTTGCGTATAAAGCATCTTACCGGTTACATCAAAAATAGTTATTGAAAGTAGGTCGCCCAAAACGCATGAAATGAATAATGTTTCTGAGGCCGGATTTGGATATATCGTAATGGGCATACCCGCGAGGTCTTGTGTCGCCGTGACAAGATCAACTCCATCACAATCTTCATCAATTCCGTTATTCGGGATTTCAATGGCACCCGGATGGATGGAAGCATTTGTGTCGTCACAATCTGCATCATCGGAATAGCCATCGTTGTCCTGATCGGATGAAAGACAAGTGGATGGCTTTATCCCATTAAATTCTAAAATATATTGCCTGGAGACAGCCATCGCTTTTTCATTAGATAGTGGATAAATGGCCCATAAACTTGTCCCTTTACAATTCGTTTTTACAAAAGATTCCATTCCATCGGTTGTATAATAAACAATTCCATTGTCATCACTGATCCATCCTGTTTTGGAATCGAAAAATGCAATCCGGACAGGATTTATGTCGGAAAGAATTAATTGCCAACTAAGTCCACCATCTTCTGTTCTATACAATCCCGGGTTACTCCAGCTATATCCATATCCAAGGATTGGGTTTATAAAGTAAAAAGATTTGATTGAAATAGGTAAAGGGTATTTTTCCCATTGAATACCTCCGTCAAATGATTTCCCCAAATAATATCGCGAATTTGAAAAGTTTCCTTCCGTAATCAACGCAAGGAGCATAGAATCTTTATAATTCCATATTCCACTCAACTGGAAATCCCCTGAATCAGAAAGATCTGTCCATGTCTCACCAAAATCAATTGATTTGAAATAGCGATTATATTGACCTGTAACCCAGGCATCCCCATGACTTCCTAATTCTAAGTTTGTAAGATACAATGCATGAAGTGCTCTTTGCTGCCAGGTCAAACCTCCATCAATGGTGATCATTATGGCTTTCGTTTGATCAGCAGGACCATCACTTTGACAAGATATGATGCCCCTGAGCTCATCGTACATTTCAATATCTACTACCCGTGAATAACCTCCCTGCGGAATACTGATCAACGCCCATGAAACTCCATCATCATCAGATCGATAAAGCTTTGTTCCGGAATAAATAAACTGGAGATGATCATTTATTCTTTTCAGGTTGAAAGTGAATGGGGACACAAAATCAAGCTTGCTAATCGTATCCCAATCAGGTGTAACGCAAACAGGTATGATATAGGATTGTGTTTTTTTACCTTTATAACATTCATTGGATACATGCAATGAAATAGAATAACAACCTGCTTTTGGATAATTGTACACAAGGTTCTTGTCATGCGAAATGTCTCCATTACCAAAGTTCCATAAGTAATCGGTAGCAAATTCAGATGCGTTGGTTACTGATATCTGGAAATCATTTTGAACGAAAGAAAACAAAGCTCTTGGTTGCAGACAACTCAATGAATCACATTTTCCCAATTGTTGTGCATTACTCCAAAGTATCCCGGTTGAGTCTCGTGCGCAGACAAAAACATCAAGACCTTCAGGATCATTTATAGGAAATAAACCGGCTTCAATATCTCCTATGCCTTCAATCCATGATCTTCTATATCCTTGTGGAGAATCAACATCGAATAAAAAACGCACTTCACCATTTTCAAGTATAACCTCATTTCTACCTACAACTGTGTAATCTGCATAAAACCCTTCAGTAATTTTATTGCCGGGCTCCAAACTAAAATCAAATAGTAATTCCCTGGTACAATCTGAATAAATTTGATACACTTTGTCCCCATCGATCTGAATAAATCTTTTGGCCAGGCCTTCATTATAAGAAAATACTAATACATGCCGTCCACAGAGAGTTGTGGTATCAGTAAGCGTAAAAGAATTTGAAAAAGGGTTGTCAAAATAACCAATATGATAGGCATTAATATTCAGGCCGGGTCTGGAGAAATAGTCTTCGGTCGTCTGTCCCCTGACAATCATGGGCACGAGCAACAGGAAGACGCGGATAAGGCATCGTTTCATATTCATGGGTTTGAATACTGGAAGATAAGAAATAATAATCTTATTGGTTGAATACTGAAGTATCAGGGATAATTAGAAGATGTCAGGTAATTTATTGGATTCGTCCTCGCGATCAAATCAAATTCAGCGATTGAAAGACTGGATTGCATTTCACCCAGCATTTCTCGTTCACTCTTGTGATTACGCACCACATAAAAATCTGTACCAAATAAAATACGCTGTGATAATTTTGGATTCTGAAGCGAAGTTTTTAACAATGGAATGATCGAAAGATCATGCAGGATGTAACTGATGTCGGCGTATAGATTATCGTACTGAAGAATTAAAGACGAGATGATCGAATACCAATCTGCATTTTTCCAGAGTTGTTCCATTTTGACCGGAGAAAATATTCCATTGGTCAAAAAATCTATTCCTCTGTCCGGATAGGTGGTGAGCTGCGGCGCATATTGATTCCTGTCGAGCTCGAGGTAGCGGGCCCATTCGTCTTCTCCACCATAGTGGCCGAAACATAATTTTAAATTTTTAAGGTCATGTTTCAGCGGCGTAGCCAAATCTGTAAAACCAAAAAGTTTTTTTACATCCTCGTTTTTAGAAATGGCGACTACATGACGCAACGCTTGTTCTTCGACAAGACAGAAATAATTTAACGGATGAGTGAAATTGTTGATGAAATTTATATTCTTTAATTCCGGAAGCATTAATTTTTCAGAGTCTGTTCGCTCATGACCTTTCGTTTGTTCGAATACAGGATGATAGCCCCATTTTTTTTTCTTTGTCCCCCTGTAATAAATTGTGCCTTTGATCGCATGTGTCATGATTGGCAGCCCATGATCGGCAGCATATTTCCAAAGGACCAATAAGCGGTCATCGAAAGGATAATAGCCTAATGCCGGATAAATTTTAAAACCATTGAATTTGTTTGTTTCGATATAATTTTTTACAAAACAATCCTCAAGAACTACTTTCCCTTCGGCAGGTTCAATTGTATATTTTAGAAAAGATTTATCTTTTGTGATTCTCCTGGGATCTATGAATACAAAAGGAAATGCAATGTCTGGTTTTAATTTCTTTATCCTGGCGAGCTCATCCATTTGATCTGCATAAGCACCTCACCTTTGAGCGGACCTGCGCCCATATAAGCCATATCCATCGGAAGTAAAATAAATCCGGTGCCTGCATCATATTGTTTTTCCAGACGGCCGAATATAGATGATGATGTTTTATAATTGGCAAAACGACCAATATTGAGATATCGTTTATAAAACGCAATGGATTGGTCATCCGGCCACAAGCCGCCGAGTTTTGTACCATTTTTGAGGATCCCGATTAGAACTTTTCTACCACTTTTAATAAAAAGAAATACGAAGAGTATGATTGTGATTTTTATAATAGTTGAAGGATCGGGATAGAATAAATGGAATTGAACAAGAACATTTTTTACAGCAGAGACCCATGTATGAATCGTTGAATTGATCGCGATAAGTTTTATCAGCAATGGTTTGAATATAAAATAAACAGCGTGAAGTATAAGTAGCAAATTGATAATCGACACCAATGGCCGGGCGATAGGATTTCGTTGTACAAATGATCTGTAAGCGTACTGTGCGATTTGAAGACGTCTGTAAAAATAGGTGTAAGGCCATCTGCGGGGACTTAGCTTGCTATTGTACCAAAATCGCGCGAGTCCGAGTATAACACTGGTATTGAAAATAAAATAGAATGGCCAGGACAAAAATGTTTTCGCCAGAAAAGGAGGTATGGCATCACTCTTAAAAACATGTGTGTGACAATTGATAATATGTGGCTTGGGTTCCATAGCGCGAAATAGTTTAAGGTAATTTTGCCAGTGAAATGGGTGATGTAGGAATAGGAATCCGGATACCGACAAAATTATATCCTCTGTTACTATTAAAATTGAAGCCCCATCCAAACTGTACATAGTCTTTAAGAAAACTCGCTACGATACCACCTGCAAATTCAGGTGTGTCATCGTTATTAAAATCAAAAGATGCAGCATGAATACCAATACCGAAGTCTAAAAAATTGCGGTAGGGCATACTGTGACTTTTAAATTTATACAAAAGACTGACCAGCGGGCCGCCTTTGAAATTAGAATTTGATGTGACCGGTTTTGCAAATGCGTATAGGATGCCCATTTCAAGATGTGGTAGTGCATTCATGACTACAAATTCGCGGGTTTCGACAGCTATTGGATTTTTTTCATCACCTTTCCATAGCATGGCTTTCAGGACGAGCAGATCTCCTGGTTCGCGTTTGCCCACATAGTTGACGTCGAGCACGCTGTTGGCAGGAATGTTGTCTAATTGTAATTTCAATACCTGATTGCTGATCTCCAGTGCTGCTGTATTTATTTTACGGCCATAGATGGCGATCTGAATGCCTTCTGTGGCTCTTTCTACCAGATCGGTAGCTTGTCTTTTCAGGAGTGATTGCAGCGAATTGAAATCTGTTTTTATGGAATTCACTCCTGCACCAAGTGTCTGAAAATCTATCCCTGAGACAAGAGTTTTCATCTCATCCTGCAATGTCTGGATCTGACTTTTCACCTGGTTTACATCGGTCATGAAGTTTTGCAAAAGCTCCATTTTTGATGAGGCATTTGATGTACCGGTTCCTGACGAATATTTAGCGATATCATTCTTTATATCAAGTGTGAGTAGTTTGAACCCATCTGCTATTTGCTTAGCCTGTTCAAGCACTTTTGTTTTTTCTGCTTGTGCCGTTGTGGTCAGGTTTGTGATGGAGGATATTAATCGATTTAGTTGAGCTTGGATAGAGTCTTCATTGATGACATTGTTGAGCATGCCGGGTATGGCATCAATGATTTTATCAAAAAACTGGCTACGATCCATGCCTTCAAAAAAGGATTGGAGCCCTTTGAATTCATCTAACTGGGCCTGCGTGAGATAGAGTTTATTTCTTTCAAAATGATAATATTCACCCGGAGGCAGATCATCGAAACCATCAAGATGAACAGGTGTCGTGTTGCCATTTCCGGTAAACCATGCGGCCAGCTGAAAATAAACTCCGGCTTCTTTGAGCTTAGTCTGCAGATCACCTTGTAAAAGTTCTATTTCTTCAGACAGAAGACGAAGTATTATGCGGTACTGATCATTTGTGGTACCCCCGCTGAATCTGGTCAGTTCTTCTTCCCATCGTTGGTTGAATCTTTCATTGTTGGAGAAGAGTTCAGCGATATCAAGACCCGCAGCCGCTCTTGCCTTCAATGCCTGATCTAAACGGGCGACATCAACAGATGCTAGTCCTTCATTGTAGAGGTCCTGGTAGTTTTGAATCTCCTGGCTTAATTTTTCGAGATAGGTTTTATATAGATTTAATGTTTTGAGAAGCGTATCTATAGCAGCGCTTCCGTTGTGCGCCAATTGTTGACTGAATGCATCGGTGATTTTGTTCCGATCGATATCGATACTGATTTTGCTGTTGATATCGATGGTTTGACGCTGCTCCGTGAGGGTGCGTTTTTTTCCGGATTCATCGGATTCGGTCAGGGTAAGGAATTGTCCATGCAGTGCATGTGCGGATGCGATGAGCATGAGTAATGAAATGAATTTTTTCATTTGAGCTGGGGATTAAAGGAATAATCGAATGCGGAGTGACCTAAGGCTATTGGTTATTTTCTGCTTTCATCCAGGCGGTTTGCAACCTGACCAGAGTGGGGAGAGTGCCGTCCTGGTCTATCATGTCGCGGATCACATCTGTGATCGATACAGCGATCAGCAGTGTATCATCCCAATCGAGGACGAGAGGTGTAGGATCCTTGATGGTTTTGAGGATGGTGATGACATCTTCAATGACAGGTGCGCGGACGACCCATCTGGCTTCATCCGGTGCACCGGCAAAACGCGCTGCACGATCGGCAGTATTGACAGCGATATTGGTACTGCCGATGACGATAAGCAGGACTTTGTTTTCCTGAAGGGTTTGTGTCAGCAAGGCTTGTGCCTGCGCGGGATTGCCTGTGGGCAGGGTGATTAGTTTGGTGGGCATAGGAGCATGGTTTAAAAAAATGATAGAATGATAAAAAACTTTCGATCCGGATAGTGAATTATAATTATTCATCTGATGCAACAGATTCAATATTATTCTTCCGAAAAAAAAACTTAACTATTAGTTCGCCCGATGTTATGCAAAAAGTTATTCAGTCGGGTTGTGCAATTTTGGTGAAGGGAAGATACGGGAGGGAGGGGGATTTCCAAATGGGGGAGGGGGAAAACTCCAAAAGTGCTTGCCAGATCAGCTGACAATTTCAAACAGCAATCGGCTGTCATCAGGTTGGTTTAAATTGACAAAGCACAATGAAAGGCAGGAGTAGGGCCTTGAAAGAATTATAAATAAAATTCATAAAATAATGTGCAGTTTTAAAAATAGATTAATATAATATTTATTATCATTTTATTTCAATATTTTTTATCAGAAAATACGGGTCATTGGTGAATTTTAACCAATCTGTGATTAATTGGTTTTGAATATGATTTAGTACATTTTGTACGTCGGAGTTAAAAGTTAAAGTTTCTGTTGAGTTTTTAAGATTAATAATGTAATCTAGTAAATTATAACAAGTTGTAAACTGACCTGTCGCAATTATATCATTTACCGCTTTATCATTAATAGATTGATCTTTGTTGAACCATAAAGTAGTTTCCATTTTAAATGCTTTTTCAGCAATTTCTTTTATTTGCAAAGTTGGCTTCATTTTTTCAATATCCACATTTATTTTCATTTTTTCCAAATAGGGTATTAATTTATTATTGATATACGATTCTATTTTATGGTCATTTGTTATGCTTAAGTCATATATGGTTATTGACTTTTGACGATATTTCAAAGGTTCAGCCTCATAAAAACTATCATAAATCAATTTCCTTACCCTTTTTAGAAAAACATCGTTACTAAGTGTTAGAATAGATGTTACTCTTGATTTAAACATATAGGATAAAACACCAAATTTTGTTTTGTTTAAATATTCTGATAACGTACCGACAACATCGGATGAAAAAATTTCACCGAGGTTAAGGACTGTATCTTCCTTTATTTTTTTCTTATTGAACAAAGCAGATTTACCAAACAATGTTGATTTTATATAAAAATATAATAACCAAAAAATGACTGATACAGTACCAACAGCGGTCATTGATATAATTGCTAGTTGCGTAATTTTCAGTCCTAAAGCTGATAATAAAATTGGCAAAGGGATTGTACATATGAAAAAAGCTAAAAATATCCATTTTAACTTTTGCAGATTCAGTGAATAGAAGAAACCATTTTGTTGTTGACTTGTTGATATATATGGATCCATATAATGACTTGATACATCGCAAACCAACATCAATTGAAAGGCCTCTTTATTACCTTCTCTTCTTCCATTGGCTTCAACCATACTTCGTATTGACTGGTTATCAGTTATACCGCCATCCATCAACCCTACAGATTTTGTTTTATAATCTAATAATTTATTTTCTATCAAGGTGTATGGATCTCTGAGAATTACATTATTTTCTAATTCTGTAAGAGAAAGATTCTCGCTTATGAAATCGGTAGGAAAAATAAGAGGCTCAAACCCTGCAGGAAAACAAGATGATGCAGCCAGGCAATCAGCTAATTTTATTTTATTAATTATTTTCTTTTCGCGAATTTTAATATAATAATTACCAAATGTTAATTGTGATTTATAATTATTAAATATGAATTGGAAACGAAATGAATGTCCTTTAAAAAACTCTGTTGCATTAAAGCAAACTTCTTTTAGATGTGAGTGATCTGGAATAATATCGCCAATGGTGGCTTTATTAAATAAATATTGATCATAAAATATTGAAAATGAATTAATAAGATTATGAGACTTACCTTCTCTGTCTTTTGGCCATAATTCTTTTTTATTAAGTATTTCGAGCGCACCTAATAATAATTTATCGGCTTTCATAAATTCCTTTAAGGTTTTATAAAAGTCATTAAAATCAAAACCAGGTTTAGAACTACACAGCGTATAATAAGCTGCAGTAATTGTACCTCCGGAAGTTGAAGAAATGTAGCTTACTTTACTTAATAAATTTGAGCTATCAGTGAACATTATTTTATTTAAATATGAAAGTACGCCCAGGCTGAAAGCGGCAGCTCTGAAGCCTCCGCCTGAGAATGATAAGGCTATGTTTTCAAACGGCTTTAGTTCCGTTTGATCAGTTTGTTTGGCGAAAGATTCTTCCATAAAAAATTGTTTTATATTGTTAGTAAATAATATCCGTCTTTTCCCTGCCCAAACTCATCCACATCAGGCCAAAAGCATTTAAAATTGTATTTGTTTTTTATTTCCTCTATATCGATATGTTGGAATCGATTCCGTTGCCTATAATTAAAAACGATGTTTTTCTGACTTGGATTTCCATTAGACTGAATGATGGATGCCAGCGTAGAGAGATGAGGATGCCGATGCCGGAATCCATTAGTTGAGATCAGGTAATATTGTGCCTGGATGTGGTCAAACAATTCGGGATTATTATTGGGCCATGCCCCGTGATGTGCAACTTTCAGCACATCGACCGAAAACGGTTTACCACCTTCCTCAAAATTATTTTTGATCAGTGGGAGGACATGGCTTGGAATAGCATCCCCAGGAAAAGTAATTTTTTTCCCTTTGTATTCGATTAAAAAGGTAATAGATGATCCGTTAGGCAAAGAAGAATCTTCCGTTTTCCATAAGATCGACTCAGCCTGTATCCAATCCCTGCCTCCGGCTACCAATTTTTCCGTTGATGTCAATTTTTTGTTGGTTTCTGCCTGATGTGCAGCTAAGGTCATCCCCTCGAAAGCGTCATCAAAGAAAGAATCGTCATTGATCTTTCCATCGTAGAGTTTCATTAAACTTTTACGCCAGTCATCACCTAATTTGTCAAGGGCATCGGTAGTCGGGCCAAGTATCGTGAATAGAACCTCATCTCCCATTTTTAATGGGGTAGGTGCATCTGTTTTTACCGCCTTTCCATTAAAGGAGGTATTCCATGCATATTCATTTTGCAGGAGAAGACTACCCAAGGATGATCCCTGATCAAAACTCACGTAGCTGTCACCAGCATCTGCTTCTATACTCTTTTTAGCCCTGGGGCCGAGTTGGGGAGGTTCTTTTTCAAGCGTCCCATGTTCTTTTTCTTTGAACTGGAGATGTCTATAACTATTAAACCAAACCTCGTCAATAGGAATAATGGCAGGATTCCGGGCATTTCCATTTTCTTCGATAAAGGACATCGCACCTGTAATATGGTCAGCATCAATGTGTGTGACTACAAATTTGGAGAGACGTTTACCGGCTCTGCTTAATTCTGCTAACCGCGGTTTTAAATGATCGCGATAGGTTGAAGTATACCCTCCATCTATCAGGATGTATGTGTCATCCAGCCCCAATAATATGGTATCTCCATTTCCGGCAGGAAACATTTCGATGGAAATCATAAATAATTTGTATTATATTTAAGAAAATTTTATACACCCGAAATTGAATTAATGACTTTTGCTTTTGTGAATTTACAACTAAAAATATTTTAACTGGTTACAGGATTTATTTTGATAAAATATTAAATCTTTTATTGTGGCTGATCCCCTCATTAAATTTTTAGCACCGCGCATCGTGCTTATTTCCAATGAACATAGCTTTGGAACCGGATTTTTCATAACACAACATCAGATCCTGACCTGTGCACATGTGGTAAGGGATGCCCTGGTTAATCAAACCCCAATCTATGCCCAATACTGGACGCAGGATGAAAAAGGAGATGTTCAATTTATCAAAGAAGTTGCTCACAAAGTGTTGATCACAGAAATGAAAGATGGTGAGGAATATCCGGATGTAGCGGTTTTGGAGATAACTTCCAATTTTCCACACGGGATATTCCTTCTTCCGGAGGTAAAGGAGGAAATTTTATATACCCGTGATGTTGAGTATATCGCTTTTGGTTATCAAAAGCAAAGCGTTCATTCAGGTCAGAATATTCCTCAAACCGTAAGCCTCAATTATGAAGGTGAAGAAGATGCGAACGGTAATCGTAAAATAATTTTTGAAAATGGACTCGTACAGCCCGGAATGAGTGGCGCGCCTTTGGTTGAGAGGTTAGGGGTGAGAATTACCGGGATTGTCCATATGACACGAGACGATGTTGCTGACCTGGGTGCTTATACGATCCCCAGTGAGGCTGTTCTGAAAGCGATCCGCCATCTCGATGAAAAACTTTTTTCTACACTTCAATCCAGTGATCATCGAAAGGCCGTATTGAAGACGTATAGAAAAGATTATCCACAGTTTCCATTAATTCAAAAATATTGGAAGAATCTTTTGGCTTTCAGTCTTGTGATGTTCTTTGCGTTACTTTGGTTTTTACCCATATCGGTCAGTTGCAAAAATCTTACTTCTAGCAGCTCTTCTCGTCATCATTCCATTATCGCTCAAACTTTTGGTGATTGGTTGGGCGTAGAAGTTGATGCAGCAAGAAATAAAGTGAGAAATAAGACCGCAGCATTTCTTTTCAATTGGTGGTTTTTAATGGGTTTGATAGTCATCGTTGGTGGGTTGTGGCTTTTTATCACTTCTGTGTGGATTTTGGGTAGCCCAGAAAATCCTGAGCTGAAACTGACTTTATACAATGACAAAAAGTTAGATTCAGGAAGGATAACACATTTGGATAACAACCACCAGGCTTATTTCCTTGTGCCTATGTTCCCGTTTCAAAAGGAAATCATCCTAAAGCCGGAAGGTCGGGAACAGGTAACCATAAACATTCAAACCGGCAAAAGAAATACGCTTCATTATCCTTTTGATTTCAAGCTGGAACCCGTTTTATTCATGCGCTTTAATAATGATCTTATACTTTTTGATAATTATGAGTCGTATATTCTTGAAATTACCATGTTGAAAAATAATTTGAAGGAAAGATATGATGCATTATCCCGTACAGGAGCTTTATTGGTTGGAAACAGGGATATCGAAAAGACACCTGCTTTTATTGAAGAGGTGAGACAAGATCTTTCCGGGATGGAGGCTACCTTGCAACAGGCTGTTCTGGATACGATTTCAAATTTTCAGCATCCATCATCCCTTAATCTCGACAGAGGTGATTCGATAAGAGTTTCTCTGTTCGATAAAACAGATTCATCTCTGTTTTTCAGAAAAAAAATAATCATCAAAAATGACCTTACATTAATTTTAGTTAACCCATTAGATACAATATGAAAACATTTCATCACTTATTCTGGCTATTTGTTTTCCTTGCCTTCACCATGCATCCTGTTTGCGCACAGAAGTCCAATGTGGAAGTCACATTTTCGGTCCTCAAGAATACTCCTTTTTATGTTAAGTATAAACGGGATATGACTGTTTATCAGAAACAGGCATTGGATACACTGGTGAGGCAGCTCAATGAATATATCGCGTTTGCCAATTTTGTGAAAACCAGTCATCCTCAAAAATTAAAGATTGAATTGATGAGTGAAAAGAATTCGGAGAATAATTCACTCAGCGATCACTATCTACTTTTCACATTTGACCCTGGGGATGGATCTGAGGTAAATACGTACAAATGGGATTACATTGATTTCAATGAATTAAACCACCTGAGCAGCAATGTAAATGAAGCATTGGATAACCTTTCCCAAAAATGGATAGAACATTTGAGCGGACATTATGATGAAGGATTAACAAAAGAACTATTCACCAACCTGTATCTTATATTACCGAGCCAGGAACATTATACTTCTACGTTCAGGGCAGTTTTTCCGGAGTCAAAAAAAGAACTCAAGTTAAATACAGAGCTAAGCATGTTTACAGTGTCGATCGAATACAATGATGATCCGGATAATTTCATTCCTCAAAACAATATAGTCTACAGGGAGGACTTTAAAGACAACATCACCGTAGGACCTTTCCACTTAAAGGGATGTGTTTGTGTTCAACTAACTCCCTGGGAGTCTAATCATAATCCTGTAAGAGGGAAGGTTTATTTTAAAGAATATAAAAGAAAAGTATATGAAAGCTTGTCTCCTCAATAAAGCCTGGCGGTGTAATACAAGCCTTATAACAGTGATATTAGGCATGTCCTTCCTCTATCCAAATGCTTATGGACAACCCTTAGTACATCCGATGAACCAGCATAATGCTCTTACAACGATGCATATGGATGGAAAAGAAAAAGTTAAGGATTTTCTAAACATTCTAAATACACAGCTTGAGAATCAATTGACATATGAAAACAAGAACAAAGTGATAGCCCTGCTTGCCGACAAGCGCAAGCAATGTATCAATACAGATGATATCACCGGATGCGAAGCAGGCGTTTTATTTGCAGGAGCGTATAGATTTCAACTTGAAGCAGAAAACGATCCGGATCATGAATCTGAATATCTGAGCATTGCTAAAAATTATTACAGAGAAACTCTCCTGCTCCAGCCGGATCATCAGTCTGCACTAAAGAACCTAGTGCAATTGAATATTGCCCAGGAGGATGTAGATACAGCCATTGTTCTTCTGAAGCAGATGACAAAAAATTATCCGGAAGAACGGAGTAAAAACCTCATACGCATCGGGGATCTTTATCTTGAACAACATAATCCTCAAGAGGCCTGCAATTATTTTAGACAAGCATACGATGAAAATCAAGCGTCAGGTGAAGTCTGTGACCGAATAGCCAGTATGTATGTACTGCATGGATTACAATGTTTTAAAATGGATAACTCTACTAATCAAAAAAGTAGCGCCATCAGTCTCTTTGCAGTAAGTTGTAGTGAAGCCGGTTTACCAAATTATTCAGAGCGAATGCTGCGTCAGCAAATATTATATACTGTAGAAGAGGGAAAGAAGGATAAGATAGAAGAGAATATCCTCTTGTGGACAGATATCCTTCTTGACAACAGATGGTTTGATACTCAACGAATAGAAGAATTGATCAAAGGCATTTCATCAAGGAAAAAAACAGATCCAATTACATTAGGTATGGCCACAAAAATACTTCAGGAACTGACACAGATTTCTCAGGCAACACAAACACAAAAATTTCCAAATGATGGATTTTGGATGAAGCATTCACCTGAGATTCAGATCGTAAAGGATAAAAAGCTCTCTCCGTATTTATTGGTGGTAAAAACATTGCAGTACAAAGGTGCTCAGGCCTTAACTGTCGGCGACTTGAAGAATGCTGAAAATTATTTGAAGGAAGCATTTGACAGAGCGGAGTACGAAGAGACGAGAATTACGAAGGTTGCGAAGGATCTTGCTCTATTGTATGGATCTCATCCTGAGTTGGATCCCAAGGGAATAAAATTGGAGGAAATGATCAATCGTTTGTTTGAAGGCAAGATGATAGCCTACTTGTCCAGAAATAAGGAATTGATCAGGGAGTTTCATATCGTATTGGGCAGTATTTTTTATGATCGGAAGAAATGGGATGGAAGCGGATATGCGAATGCCTTGTACCAATTGGAACACGCACTAAGTATAAAGCTGGGAGCCATAGTGGATCCTGAATTGAGAATGATGCTTGGTGATGTTTACACACATGTCAAAAATGGAGGAGCGAAGGCTGTGGATGCGTATATCGGGAGTGTGAAGGATATGTTACTTGTGGATAGGTTAGATGAAGCAGGAGACTTGTTAAAGAAAACTATTAAGATTGCCAAAGGAAATAAAGATTCACTCCATATCAAAGAACTGGAAGTGCTCTCCAGACTAATTGATGTCCGGGCGGAAAGTGCCAATCCAAAAAATCAAATCCTGGATGATTCAATGTACGTTACCCGGTATTTAGCAAAAATGACAAAAGACGAAGGTCGGTTTGCAAAATATTTTTCCAAAGACTATATCGATATCCAGTATTTCAAATGCCTAAGTGACTTAGGCAAACAGATTGAGCCTGTAGATATGAAATCTCAGCAAATCTTATTTGTAGAAGCTCTCAGCCGGGTTGCATTGTTGGATTCACTTCACTCTGCCAATGATTTCAAACGACTTCAACAAATAAAGCTGTCACTTGATAAAAGTATTGATCGGCCTTACCTAATGCGTCCATTGAAGATAAATGTGATGTACAAGGCGCCTTATACATCAGAGGTTAAGCAGGACAATGATAAAGTAATCAAGTTGTACTCATTAGGTAAATCCATTCAGATTCCCAATTCACTTTTTCAGCTCGGATCCTCGGTGAAGGAATATTACAAGGTCAATCAGACGCGTGAAATTCCGCGGTATCAATTCGATAATTTAAAAGTAAACTTAATGAATAATCAAATTAAACACCAATAAGCTTTAGAGTCAAATACACTCCATTTAATGCTTTGTATTTGCAAATCATGCGTTATTAAATTGCTCCACCCACAATGATTTATCAGGTAGTAGTACTCCATATTCAATTTGAAAAGGCTTCCATGTTAGGGTATTATAGATAGGTCTTGAAAAGCAAAACGTTCCGGGATTTTCTGCACAATACATCTCCATTTTTCGAAAGACTTTACCTCTATCCGAATGACCTCTGTTGATATCAGGTTTTTGAGGAAAAAGGTTAACATCTAATCCGCCTCCCTAAACAATGGCCCATGAAATGACCTTTATCCATGCTTTGACCCTGGTCATCCATTAATGGACCACCAAGAAACCCTTTCATTCTTGATTTATCCCTCTTAATATCTACCGATATTGATTTACCAAAAAACTGCGACTACCCGATCATCGGAATCTGGTCATATTCTGCCTGACCATGTTCCAACAGTTCCGTTGGAAAATCAAACAGAAATTCGAACCCGAGTTGTCTGAATTGCAAAATATTCGTTTTTGCCTCTGACATTTTCGGTAAGTATTACACCAGTGAACAGGCAAAATTTTCTCCAATGTATTGATTATTTCATTACAATCTTTGACTTCAATACTTTCAAGAATGGATAAATAGGGTATGTTCAGACCTGTATCTTTCATAAACATTGAGAATAGCGTTGGAAAGATTCATGACTTAATTTGTTCAATATTAAAATATGGCAATCCAAGGTATTTTATATTTTATGTATATAATCTTTTATTCCAACAAATATTTCAAAGCTTCATTTACACCGTCCTGAAAATCACCACCGGTTTTGAGGTTAAGCATTTTTGTGATATCTGCAATGTCGGCATATTGAATAAAAGGTCCGTTTGGATTGATATTATTTTGGGATGACTGAGAGTGATGATAATCAAATCCATATTTTTCTGTTATTGTGCCGCTATTGGTATTAGCAGCCTTTGAAATTGGTATTATTCTCAGATAGTCAAAACCCTTTAGCCTTGCCAGTCTCCTGTTCATGATATGATCGATCACAAGATTTCCCAGGTTTTCTTCAGGAAAAACGTTTTGATAGGCTTTCTATATCCGGTAAAATTAACATGAACCCAAACCTGCTTGGGTAAACAATATTTCAGATTCGCTTACTTTCCAGATTGCAGATTTTTTAGGGTCATTTCAGATTCATCCTGGGTCACAACGATGACATTAGTTCGACTGGAATTTTGAAATGTTGAAATAATATGGCCAATATATTTTTCTATTGACTCTTTGTCTCTTGCAGCTATAGGGACATGAATATCTGAAGGCATTCCATACCTTACTGCAAGAGCCTTTGCTAGTTCGTCAATTGCTTTCAAAGATTTAATTATTCAAGTAAACCCCATCTTTCCAGAAATTCTCCTTTGTCTTCTCTGAATTGACAAATTGTATTGTCAAATTAAGCACTTCGGATTCCGAATATCAACATTTTCTACTCCACAATTACAATTTTTTCAACTACACTATGTCTGCCAGACATGTCACTGATCTTTAAGATATAAACCCCTGCCGGAAACTCAGAAACATTTATAGCCTCTTTTCCGATTTGGGAATATATCAATTGTCCTGTCGTATAATATAGTTTAACGATCAGATCCGTCTGAATATCAGTTGAAAGGTATACTGATTAAGAAACAGGGTTTAGAGAGAACGCGATTGATTTACCGGCAAGATCATGAGTTTCTGTGATTAACCAGAACCATCACAATCTTCATCAATTCCGTTATTGGAATTTCAACGGCCCCAGGATAAATATTGGTTTCTTCATCATTGCAATCATCCTGTGCATAATAACCATCACCATCATTGTCCAACCTCTATATACAATTTCATCCAGATAGATTGTTGCCCCATGAGGATTTTGGTCATGATTGGTCACCCAAACAAAACCGATACATACGCTGGATAAGTCCTTCCCGGTAAGATCGATATGTTGTTCAGTCCATAGCGTATCCAATAGATATACGTGCGATACAGTTTGAAATGAATTCGTGTATTTTGCTGTATCCGGACGCCCTGTATTAAACTCAGCATTTTCATTTCCGCTTTGTCCTCTTGCGTAAAATCGAATCTAACTTTTGCATTTGGACCTAAGGTAGATGTTGCTTTTGGAAAATCATATCAGGGTGCACTTCCCCAATTATTTATTCGATATTGCCATGCTATTCCGCCAAAACTATCGATTGCAGGTTTATAGAATATTTTTAATGCAGGATTCTCCTGAATATGGTTTATCCGTAGATGACTCATCAAATTGAAATGAATCACTTTGATAGATGGCGGTTCGTTAAACCATCCAGTGGCATAAAATTTGTTCCAGGCTACTCATCTTCATGTTAATAGACATAATGCGGAATGACGTCTTTATAGGACAGTTTTGGTGGGGAGGTTAATTCCACTTTATGGAAATTGGAATTCGTTAGATAGATTAGTTTTAATGTGCCATTTGAGTAATAATAATCTGGTATCGGTTCCTTTTTCCATTTCAGCATCACTGAAATAGAAATACGGAATATTATTACCTGAGCCATTAACTTAAAATCTTGATATATTTAATTGATTTTCAGGGCTTGGAACTGCCTGCACGTTAATATCACCTGCTGAGGGCCATCCTGTTTCTCCTAGTCATTGTTTTATCGGATACTTGACTTTCATGTTCATTACCTTTGAAGGACGTCTTCAACAACAAAATTGATGTGAACCTTATCCCAATATGGATAAATATGAACCAGGATAGTCATCCTTCCTTTTCAAGGTCCTTAATCATATATTTACCCATTGTATCTAACCATACCCCAGGTTTCTGCATACATTACCGGTAAGTGAGTTGAATTTTTACAGATTTTTATATAGTTTTATTCGGGTCTTCAAAAGGAACATCCTCTCAAGAAAGAAAACTTACATTTCACGTTAGACCCTTAAGATGGATTGAAAGTGAAATTGGAATTTACAATTTTAATTACCTGTTACTAGTCTGGGAATCATTTTCACATAGATTTGGAGTAATGTATGCTCCGGCAAATAATTAATTCCTATTTCTTCGCATTGTTCAGGGAATTTTTTTCGTGGCCACCGGTACTACTGTATAAACGTATAAGTGAAGTTAATTTTTTGTTCAAGGGCAGGTCCTCTTTTATTGCAACGATAGATGGATGCACACCGTGGTTAGGATCTTCGACATTATCCTGTATGGACTATAACACAATCCGTAGTAAAGACTATCCAGATGGGCTGTATTTGGACAATTAATTCTGATGGAACATTCCTTATGGTATCCGTTCCATCACCGAGCTGCCATGTTCATTCGTACCCCAAACAGAAATTGAACCATCATTCTTAGAGCTACCGGATACTGAAATCCAGCTTTTACTTCTTCCCAATTTGTATCAAGACTTAGTTGGCGTTATCCTCTGATTATATTTGTTCCATCTCCAATTTGGCCATCCCCATTTGCGCCCCATGCCCCAGCGTACCATGTTTTAATAGTGAGTATATGGTCGCTTCGGCTGAACTTTGCCAATTTATTTCTTACATACCAACTTGAACCGGGCTATGTTAATCGGAAGAGTACCCCAATCCTAATTGCCCAGAAACATTTCGTCCACCGCAAGAGTGATCCATCGTCTTTAGTAGCTTATTATATATGGCATTCTCCTGTTGAAACATAAATCCATTTTGTACCAGGTTGAATTTGCAAAGGTATGATTTGATCAGTCGAATCTCCGTGTGTGCCTTTTCCGATTTGTCCAAAATAATTCACGCCCCAAAGCCAGAGAGAACTATCCTTTTTATCGCTGCCGTAAAAGCGTTTCCAGCTGCAACATATTGCCATGTATTTTCACTTCCTATTTTAATTGGAGTGTTATGTGCTTCTATTGTTCCATTCCCCAGTTCACCGTGATCATTTGCGCCCCATGCCCAAAGCGTACCATCAGTTTTTATGGCAACCGTGGCTCTCCTCTGCAGCTACTAAGTTTCATTAACTTTTATTCCGACTTGTTTTATTATAAATGGTATCATTCTACAGTATAATTAACTTCCTAATGATGTCTTAAATCTATTCCATCCGCATGTCCACCCTGTGCCATCGGTTTTAAGAGCGACATTATGAGCATTTCCACCTGCCACTAGTACCGGGTGACAAACTAGGGCATACTAATAGGGTTTGTCTTATTACTTTGAAGTATTGTTCCATTTCCCAATGGTCCGAAGTGATACCTCCGGTTCAGAGCGTACTACGGAATGCAGAGCAGAGTATGTAAATGGGCTGCATCAACTTGTTGCCAACATTGACCGTGAATTCCAATTACAAGAAATGGAAAGAGGATAAGGATGAGTAGGGAGCGTTTCATATTGAATAATTTTTATAATATGATAAAAAGATAAGCGTATAAAAAGTGTAAATACAAACACGGGAATTCAATAATAATAAGACTGATAAGTTACAATTTTTTGCCTAGAATATTAAGTTTTTCATTTTTTATTTGCACAATTCAGGAATCTCTCTTGTTATGAGCGAGTTCTGATTCTTTCCACCTTTAACCCAATGTCCAAAATTCCCTCTCCGAGAGATATCTTCAAAATTCATCACTCCCGCAATCGAGAGGGCAGGCTGGAACAGGGATACCCATTTCCTGGAGGAAGTATCATTCACAGACGGGAAAATATACGTCCGTGGAAAACTGACAGGTAGGGGAAAATCAAAGAGGGCTGACTACATCCTTTACTACAAACCCAATATTCCTATTGCCATTATTGAAGCGAAGGATAATAATCATTCTGTCAGATCGGGTATACAACAAGCATTAGAATATGCCCGGATACTTGATATTCCTTGTGTTTTCAGTAGCAATGGTGATGGCTTTCTTTTTCACGATCGCTCTGCAAAGGATTCGAATATTGAATCTGAATTCGATCTCGATCATTTTCCATCCCCTGAACAACTCTGGGACAAGTATAAATCCTACAAAGGAATTGTGACTAGTAAGGCAGAGAAAATAGTGGGTCAGGATTACTTCTTCGATGACTTGGCTAGAAAGCCAAGATACTATCAGCAGATCGCCATCAATCGTACAGTCGAAGCCATCGCAAATGGTCAGAATAGGATTCTCTTGGTCATGGCCACAGGTACAGGTAAAACATACACAGCGTTCCAAATCATCCATCGTCTTTGGAAAAGCGGAAATAAAAAGCGGATCCTATTTCTTGCAGATCGAAATGCATTGATCGATCAGACGAAGAAATGATTTTTGCAAACACTTCAAAGACAAAATGACCGTAGTGAAAAATCGCATGGTCGATAAAAGCTATGAAGTGTACCTGGCTTTGTACCAGGGTCTGACGGGAAATGAAGATGACAAAAATATATACAAACAATTCACACCAGAAAATTTTTGATCTGATCGTCATTGATAAGTGTCATCGGGGCGTGCTAGTGAAGACAGCGCGTGGCGCGAGATCCTTCAATATTTTAACCAAGCACACAAATTGGTCTCACCGCTACACCGAGAGAAACAAATACGATCATCAACATTGAATATTTCAATGATCCGATTTACACTTACTCACTCAAACAGGGAATAAATGACGGCTTCCTTGCACCTTATCGAGTAATCCGTATCGGATTGAATGTTGACCTCGAAGGTTATCGTCCTGAATCAGGAAAAGTAGATAAAGTTGGAGTCCCCGTAGAAGACCGGATCTACAATCGCAGGGATTTTGAAAGAACTTTAGTCATCGATGAGCGCACAGACACAGTAGTAAGAAAGATCTCTGAGTTTTTGAAAGGGTAGATCGCTATGCGAAGACGGTTGTTTTCTGTGCAGATATTGATCATGCTGAAAGGATGCGTTCGGCGCTGCAAAATCATAATGCGGATCTGGCAGCAGATAATCCAAAATATGTGATGCAGATCACGGGCGACAATGATGAAGG
>JADKGY010000017.1 GCA_016722045.1 Candidatus Opimibacter skivensis
TGTCTCTTCTAATATCCGAACAATTACTCTGGCATTGTTTTAATTAATGATAATTGACAGTTAGATGACAATAGGCGATAAGCAATAAGCAATGTGCAATAGGCAATTAGAGCAAAGCGGTGATCCCGCAATTTCGAAGAAAAGGAAGCGGGAAATCAATGGGCAATGGTCTATTGATATTGGCAATGGTCTAATGTCATTTAGTGTAGCAGTCCATATGCATATATCACATTGTATTTATAAAACATGGAGAGCAACCAGCTGTAATAACTGGCAGGAGAAGAAAGTGACTCATCCTGCTCAGGGGACATGCCTTTGTTTTTATAAGCCAGAGCAGTTTCAAATATTTGTTTGAAATAGTTTTCCATCACATCGATATCGGATTTCGAGCCTACAGGTCCATGGCCGGGCACGATCATTTTGCTGTCCATCATTTTTATTGAGTCAAGGGTGATTATCCAATGATCGGTATTTCCTTCTTTCATCCAGGATGGTTTTTATAAACAACAGGTCGCCGAGGAATAGAATCTTTTTTTCCGGGAGGTAAACAAAGAGATCACTTTCCGTATGACCTGTACCAAGGGTAATACATTTTACATTTTGCTTCGAACCCATGATCGACAATTCATGATCAACCAGCAATGTCGGCAGAATGACGCGTAGAACCGGACCGGAAGTCACATAGGCTTCATAATATCCTTTCCACATCTCATGTTCTTCCATAGCCTGATTGCTCATACTGGTAATGTTAGCCGCATTGATATCTGCAAGGCGCTTCGAAGCATCGGTCTTTCCATATTCAATTTCATCAGGTTGATTTTGAGCTATTAATTCGCGGGTTCGGGTAGTGCTGATGAGAATGGCATTTTCAAAGACCTGATCGCCGCCGATGTGATCATTGTGATAGTGACTGTTCACTACATACTTCACCGGATGACCTGTCAGGTCTAATGCAGCTTTTTTCAGATCCTCTGCTGCTTCGGGCGTCATGAAAGGATCAAAAATGAGTGTTTCTTCGCCGAGGTCAATAATGCCTGCATTGCAAATGGCATGGCCCCCAATCTTTGCGATGGCGGCCCACACCCCGTCATCTAATTTTTCTATTTCGAAATGGCGCGATGAAAATGGTTGGGCGGAAAGAAAGGAAGTCCCGATGAAACAGAGAAGGAAAAAAAGATGGAAGGGGAGATGTTTTGACTCATTCATGTGTGAAAGTTTATCGTCATTAGTGAATAGTGAATAGTGAATAGTGAATTGTGAGTGAGTAGTGGGTATGCTATGTTCAGCCTCATCACGTGAGTCGTGAGACGTGAAACGTGAGTTTGATTGCATGGGTGAATTGAAATGTGATTAATAGGGATGTAAAATTGTGATGGAGGTCTAAGTTAATATATTTAAAAACAGTGTATAAGATTTTTTATATCCAACCTAATTCTTTAAGTTGGGAGCTGATTAGACAACTATCTTTCTCCGATAATAAATGAAATTTTACTTATGGAACAAGGACCTGTCCTGGGATACCAATGCCCGGCTTGTGGATTTGTCACGGACAAAACCCATTGTGATTATTGTCAGGGAGTCGTACGATGGGATGACGAGGTAGGAGGGAGTGCGCATTGTGAGCACTGTGGGAGGAAAGTGCATGGGATTACATGCAGAAAATGTGGGGAAAGTTTTGCGCTTTAGTTTTAAATCATTTACAATTCATTCTTGAATATAATTTCAATCCGCTTGTCAGGCACCAGCCAGATCAAGGCGACAAGTACATAAGCTCCTCCGGCGATCCACGGATTGATCCAACAGGAAATAATACCGAGTATATAGATGATCGGAGATGCCTTTCCTTTCAGGTCATTCCCAACAGCTTTCGCAAGTATAGAATCAGGACCGTGATTTTTAATGATGCGTGTTTGTAAAACAAAATAGGCTATCGCTGCCATCAACAGCACAAGCCCGTATAAAGCAAGTGGAACAGAGGCAAAATGATTTTCGCCCATCCACCCCGTCACGAAAGGAACAAGAGATAACCAGAAAAGCAAATGCAGGTTTGCCCACAGGACATCACCAGTCACGGACTTCACCGTATGCATCATGTGATGGTGATTATTCCAGTAGATACCTATATAAATAAAACTCAACACATAACTCAGCACGATGGGGATCAGGGGAACAAGGTCACTCCATTCAGCCCCATGAGGTACTTTAAATTCAGGACCATGATCGTGATGACGATAGCGAGCACACCATCGCTGAAAGCTTCGAGACGGGTTTTGTTCATGCTGTAAATTTATAATTCTGAAAATGTCGCCAGGGCAAAGCAAAAAATATTTTTGTCTATTGATTTTTTCTTCAGCCGCTAATTCATCTTAATGCTTCCTCTTTTGCAATTTTTACCACTTAGAAACTTAAATCAATTCAGTAGACACTTAGAAAAGAAGGGCTGCCACATAGACAAATTGATAACAATTATTTCCCATTCTCAATTCTCGTTCTTATTTCCATATTCCTTATTCGTTATTCCAGATTCCCTTTGCCTCTTCTGCCTTTTTACCCTTTTATTATCCTCCTAACACCCCCATTCTCCCCACTCACTTTTATCACATACGCTCCCACCGCGTACTTCGTCATTTTTACAATTACTTTATCAATCAAATGCCCTTTATAAACAACCTGCCCCACAGAATTCAATATTTCAAATTTTACAGTCTCCTTATTCCCATGCATCTCAATCACCATCTCATCCTTCACGGGATTTGGATATACAATAATATTCTTTCCTGACTCCACCGGATCAATAGCGGTGAAATCAATGATCACCACATTAGACGTATCCGATGTACATCCATTCAATGTCACAATAGTATAATAATCACCAGTTTGTGGCGCTATGAAGTCCTGTGCAGTTTCTCCGGCAATAATACCATTACCATCATACCACTGATTACCCACAGGCGCATCAGAGTGTAGCAGAGCTCCATTGACTGTGACTAAAGGCGCAGGTGGCATAAATGCGTGCGCATGGATCACGATCGTACTCGACGCGGCAGACACACAACCACCCTGATTAGTGATCGTAAACGAATGGTTACCGGGTTCAAGACCACTTACGATTACACTCGTACCTGTACCATTCAATGTAAGTCCATCAGGTATACTTGTCACCGTCCATTCACCCGATGAAGGAAGATTATTCAGCGTGACCTGGCCCGTCTCGCTGGCACATGTAGGCTGCACTATAGAACCTATCAATGGCTTCGATGGTCTCGGTGATACACTGATATCAAATGAAGATGATGCACCATCACAAACAGAATTTCTTCCGAAAACAGATATCGTACCACCCTGTGTACCTACACCTATATCTACCGTGATACTTTCAGAACTACTTGTCCCCGTAATTCCACTCGGCAATGTCCAGATGTAAATCCCTGCTTCCGCTATCGGTTCTATACTATACACGATATCCTGCTGTCCCTGGCATACTGTCGTATCACCTGCGATCGGTCCCGCAGCATCAGGAGTTGGATTGACATTTACTGTTGATGTATTCGAATATGTTGTATTCGCTCCATTAGTGATAGCAGCTCGATAATACGTTGTACCATTCAGGATTCCGGTTGTATAGTTTTCTGTATTCGCACCCGATCCATCACTCACATCAACCCATCCATTCACACCATCCACAGATGTCTGCCATTGTACATCGCCTTCAAATTCAAGCAGGGTCAATGAAGCCGTTGTGCCTTCACATATATCCGCATTCTCAGGAGTACTGACAGGAGTTGATGAAAATGGAATCGATGTTTCCCATAGTCCACGTCCGTACGTCGCTGCTCTTAGTTTCGTTTCAATCGGATTCTGTGCATAATAAATCTCAAGCTCATTGACAATCACATTCGGAAGGCCATTACTGAATCTTGTCCACTCCTCATTCCCTCGTTTAGAATACACACCCAGTTCCGTACCCGCATACAGATTGTCCGACATCAATAATTTATTTTCCACAACGGTGTGCACAGGTATCGGTGGAAGTCCCTGAGAAATATCCGTCCATGTCATTCCGCCATTGTCCGATTCATACACACCCGGATTAGAATAGCCACTCAATGCAACCCACACTTTATTCGGATCATTATTCTTGACAGTAATGTACCGGATATCCGCTTGTGATGAAGGCAAATCATTTGTAGTGTTTGTCCAATGTCCGCCACCATCAACAGTCTTCCAGATATTGGAATTAAAGGCGATATAAATCACAAGAGGATCCGATGATGAAATAGCCATCGATTGGATAAGTCCGTTCGTAATATGAAAATTTGAGATCTTCTCCCAGTTATTTCCGCGATCACCCGATTTCCATACTTCGGCATAACCTGCATACAATGTTTGCGGATCGACAGGGTCAATGATGTAAGGTGTGATCCATGCACCATCACCTGCATCAAACGCAGTGACTTCATCACTGCTCTGCCAATGATTCATCGTGCGGAATATCGATCCATAATACAATGTACCATATTGAATATCCGCATCCGTATAATCGATCAGACATTCCATCCCGTCACCACCGATCTGATCAAACCAAATAGAACCAGAATGAATCTTTGTTCCATTGTCTTGCAATCCCGTGATGATATCTCCACCATCAGTTTGGGATACACCGAGCTTATACATCTGACTGATGACGATGCCATTTGTTTTATCAGCCCAGTTATTTCCATTATTCTGAGATATGTATACACCACCATCATTCGTTTCGAACACATCGCCATTCGCACGATACGTCAGAGAATGTTTATCTGCATGAACAGCCTGGGCCATATCGCCATACCAGTGATTGAGTAGTGTCCATGAATTACCGCCATTGGAAGAGCCCCACGTATTTACGCCGCCTACCACTATATTGTTTGCATTGGTGGGGGATGCAGCGATACACAGATCATAATAGCCCTGTCCACCACTTCCACTGCCATCAGATTCGTAGGACAATAAATTTGTTGCATTCCCATCCAGCACGAGGTCGAATGATGATCCGCTGTTTATCGATTTGTAGATACCATAGAGACCACTCTCACTATTGACGGCCACTGCATAAACCCATGTAGGTTGATTTGGAGAAACGGCAAGTTCGATTCTGCTTGCTTCACTATCTTCGAATGAAGGCGCACCAAATGAAGACCCGTCAGTTGAAACAAATATTCTTCCATCTTTTGTAGAGCCATATATAATATTTGGATTGCCTGGCTGAAATTCCATATCGATAAATGCAAGATTTGTTAATAGGGTATTCCAGATTGCTCCTCCATCAGTTGTTTTAAATACGCCTTCTGTGGTAGCTGCTAATAATGTCTCATTGTTATTTGGATCAATGAGAATTCGATTGACCATTTCATTATCATAAATGGAATAACTTAGTCCTGTTTCATTCCATGATTGACCACTGTCTGTTGATTTGAGTACACCGATGCTGCGATTGTCATATGATTCTCTGTCACCGGTACCGATGTAGATGGTATGAGAAGATTCATAATCCGGTGGAATAATAATATTGCTCACCGCAAGTACACCATTCTGATCAGTGAGACATGTCCATGTAGAACCATTGTCATGTGTCACCCACAATCCTCCGGCAGCAGCACCTGCCCAGTATGTATTTATGTCGCCGGGATGAAATGCCACGCAGTTGATACGGCCTACACCTGAATATCCACTATTTGAATTGTCAGGGCCTAAAGATGTCCAGTTTGCAGGGAATAAAGAACGGGTATGTGCATGCGATAAATTAAATTCATCAACTACCTGTTGCGCTGTCTTTTTTTGGAAACTCCCCGCTGAGTGGATTGATCTGGCTTTGCATGGCATATTCCCAGCGTTTGAATTGTTTCCATCCTCTCGCTTTTTTCTTTGTACCATTTTCCATGTAGTATCCTTTCTCTAAACGGAAGGGTGCCCAATACTCTTCGAAAGCATTTTGATAATCAAAGAAGGTGAGCTCTGAACGGGACTTTTCCTTTGGTAAATTTTTTGTCCACGGTTGAGCGAACAGACTTGCACAGACAAGAATGGAGAATAAAAGGGAGCTATATTTTTTCATATCTGGAAATTCATCAAAAAATAAATAAAAGAGGACGCAGATAAAATAAGAAAAATTAAGATTTATTAAGATCTGTCGTCGTATTCAATTGACTTCGATTTTGGAAATTGATCATATCATTTCTTAAATGATCCGCGTCCTTCTTTTCAAAATTCGTGCCGCAAATTTTCGCAAATTAATCACTGCGAAATCTCTTTCAACAACTGTCCCTCAAATTCTTTCACAGATATCGCACCCTTATCACCTTCACCCTGTCTTCTCAACGCCACAACATTGTCAGCCATTTCTTTGTCTCCCGCAATCAGCATGTACGGCACTTTCTTCATCTCCGTATCTCTGATCTTTCGTCCTATCGTTTCATTGCGATCATCTACATATCCGGATAGGCCTGCTTCTTCAAGTTGAGCCAAAACATTTTTGCAATATTCAATATGCCCTTCACCGATAGGAAGTACTGCAAATTGATCCGGTGCTAACCATAGAGGAAGTTTTCCAGTTGTATGTTCAATAAGAATACTGATGAATCTTTCCATGCTTCCGAAAGGCGCACGATGGATCATTACAGGTCGGTGTGGTTGATTGTCTGCCCCGATATATTCCAATTGAAATCGCTCAGGTAGATTGTAATCAACTTGTATGGTGCCCAATTGCCATTGACGTCCGATGGCATCACGGATCATGAAGTCAAGTTTAGGGCCATAGAATGCAGCCTCACCTGGAACCTGCAATGCATCAAGGCCAGCTTCTGCTACCGCATCAATAATAGCCTGTTCCGCCTTTGCAAAATTTTCAGGATCACCCAGATATTTTTCAGGCTTACTCAGATCACGCAGTGAAATTTGCGCAGTGAATTTTTCAAAACCTGCTTTTGCAATCACAAGCTTTGTCAATTCAAGCACATTCAAAAATTCTTCCCTCACTTGTTCCGGTGTGCAAAAAATATGTGCATCATCCTGTGTAAATCCTCTCACACGTGACAAGCCATGCAGCTCACCACTTTGCTCATATCGATACACTGTACCAAATTCAGAAATCCTGATCGGTAGATCACGATACGAATGCGGTTTGTGACCATAGATCTCACAGTGATGAGGACAATTCATTGGTTTTAATAAAAATTCTTCACCTTCTTTCGGTGTATGGATCGGTTGAAAACTATCAGCTCCGTATTTTTCATAATGGCCTGATGTCACATATAATTCTTTCTTTCCGATATGCGGAGTCATTACTTCCTGGTATCCTCTCTTCGATTGTTCTTTGCGTAAAAAATTCTGCAACCGATTTCTGACTATCGTTCCTTTCGGCAACCACAATACAAGACCTGCACCAACACGTTCAGAAAATGCAAATAGTTCTAACTCAGCACCAAGCTTGCGATGATCACGTTTTTTGGCTTCTTCAAGCAGGACGAGATATTCCGTCAGTTCTTTTTGTTGCGGAAATGTGATACCGTAAATACGCGTGAGTTGTTTTCTTTTTTCATCACCTCTCCAGTAAGCACCTGCAATGTTGGTGAGCTTGACAGCTTTTATTTTTTCAGTATTTTGAATGTGTGGACCACGACATAAATCAACAAAATTTCCCTGCTGATAAAATGTGATTTCACCGTCTGTCAGATCCTGAAGCAATTCCAATTTATACTCGTCATCTTTTTTTCTAAAATAATCTACAGCATCAGCTTTACTGACATTGCTACGTTTGTATTCATTTTTCTGACGCGCCAGTTCAAGCATCTTCTCTTCAATCTTCGGAAGCTCTTCCGGTGACAGTGAACGTTCACCAAGATCTATATCATAATAGAAGCCATTTTCGATCGCAGGGCCGATTCCGAATTTCACTCCCGGATATAAGCTCTCCAGGGCTTCAGCCATAAGATGAGCCGAGCTATGCCAGAAGGCAAATTTCCCACCCGTATCATTCCAGGTCAGTAGTTGTAAAGTCGAATCTGTATTGATCGAACGGGATGCATCCCATATTTCGCCATTAACTTTTGCAGCTAATACATTACGTGCCAAGCCTTCACTGATGGATCTCGCGATGTCCATGGATGTGGTTCCCGCCTCATACTCTCTGACCGAACCATCGGGTAGTGTGATTTTTATCATGGGGCAAAGATAAAGTAAAAGGCTAAGGCTAAGGTTTAGGCGAAGGGTAATTTGAACCTTGATAATATACAGGGATTGATTTTTCACAAGGTAGGAGGTAGCTCTGCCTCTACAGGGTTTTTACCAAGATTGAGAAGTTTCAGTTTAAAAATTCGGGCGTTTTGCAACCGCCCTGACTTTTTAAACTGCATATCTTTGGTTTGGGTAGTTGCAAAACACCCCGACCAGAGATATGAAAATCTGATTTAAACCCGGACGTTCGAGTGTCTCTGACCTCGAACCGACCTCGAAAACGCAACTTATGATTTACCCATGTTCGAGGTCAGAGACACTCGATCGTCAAGAGTCTATTCTAACAGATACTGAATACCGAATACCGAATACCGAAAACTGCCTACGTTCTGGCTTTTACTCTAATCACATCTCCCGCTACAGCATTATCCGGCATGATGACCTGTGATGTATTGAGGGAAGAAGTAAATTGATAAGCATCAAGTGCCTGTCTTATACTTTGGCGTCTTTTGAGGACTAAATGTTCAGCAGTTTGCTCAGGAACTCTTGGTTCGATGCTGAAATTTAATGATGCTGTCTCCTGGTCAAAATCAAGTGATTCCAATTCCAATGAAGGAACTGTACTTGCAGGTTGATAGTTGCGAGATGCTTCCGCTACAACTTCAGGTGCAGGAGCTTGTTCGATCACGAGAGGTGCTATTTCTCGTGTCACGTGGCGGATCTCCAAACGCTGACCGATGGAGAGGTGATTACTACGCAAATTATTCCATGACATCATATCAGAGACTGTACAATCATTTCGCTGAGCGATGGTGTATAGATTATCTCCTGAATGAACACGGTATTCTTTTCTTGTCGTGATGATATTATACATCGTACCATGGATGCTCACTGTTTTTATTTCAGCGTTTGCATCGGCATCAATACTCATTGCTGGAGGTTCCATATTTCTACCGGCATTGAATAATTCTGCAGCAGCAACCGGAAGCCATATCATATTGCCGGTCTGTGATGCAGGAATGAAATTGCGTACGAAAGAAGGATTGAGTCCTTTTACCATATCTTCTGACATGCCTGACCTGTTGGCAATGTCGGAAATAGACATTCCTTCATATAGCATCACACTTGTCAATTCACCCATTGCATGCTCAGGAATTTCAGGACACAGATTGTGTTCGTAATGGTAATTCATGATGTAGCTCGCCGCAATAAAAGCGGGAACATAATTTTGTGTTTCTGCAGGCAGATATTTCAGCATTTGCCAATAATCACTTGTGCCAGATCTTTTGACAGCAGAGCGAATGCGTCCGGGGCCTGCATTGTACGCCGCCATGACAAGCTCCCAATTGCCAAACATCGTGTAGAGTTGCTTGAGATATGAGGCTGCAGCTTTTGATGATTTTTCAGGATCCATTCTTTCATCGATATATGTGCCGCATTTTAATCCGCACTCTCTTGCTGTAGGTTTCATAAATTGCCAAAGGCCACCTGCACCTGATCTTGAGATTGCATTTGGATTCAATGCAGATTCTACTATGGCGAGATATTTCAGATCTGTAGGCAATCCTTCTGCGGCAAGTGCTTTTTCAAATTTTGGAAAGTAATAAGCAGCCCAACCCAACATCGCAGTGGTTTGCTCCGGGCGGCGATAGATGTATGTATTCAGATAAGATCTGACGATTGTATTATAAGTGGGACTGACTATGGTGACAACTGTGGGAATTCGTTCTCTTATGGTTTCTTCCTGTTCGTCAAGCCGGTTTTCAGCTATCATACCCATGTCAAAGGGGTTAGTCCAGGCTATTACACTCAGAAGTCCGAGAGTAGAAACAAAGAAGCGACAGACGAATTTTATGTTCATAGGCAATAGCAAAAACAAAACGAACCTTGTTGTCTTCTGGAACTGTAAGATCGCAAAGGTCATCAATAAATCAAAAGGTTTAGGTCAGAAGGGGCTAACATTAACGTTGATCAACTATATGTAATATGTAAACGGTTAGTTAATACAATTTTATGTATGTACCGCCTTGATTAATGCTTTGTTAACCAACCTGGTATGAAGACAAAACCAAGCCACATAGTCTTTATAAAACTCTGGTGAATTGGAGATATTGCCTAATCGGGTGAATAGTGAGTAGTGAATGGTTAGTGGTTAGAGGCTTGCAATTAAAGATTCATAAAGATTTTGAAAGCTGTGATTAATTGATCAACAGCAATATACATGTTATATAAAAATTTAATTCAATATACTCTAGTTCAGTTTTGATGCAAATTTCTCCGGGAAAATGGAAGCAGATATGATATTGAAAACTATTCCACTCACTACCCACTGCTCAACAATGTATGAGTTGAGTTTTAGGGTGCGAGCACTATTATATGTTTTCCTAAAAATAATTGTGTTTTCCTAAAACATGTATTGAGAAGTGGGAGTCTGGAGGCGATGAGTACCAAATGGGCCATTTAGTATTTTGCTTAAATACAATTGTGTTTTCCTTAAACACGATCTTGTTTTCCTTAAACACAATCTTGTTTTCCTTAAACACGAAATGTCAGTTGGAACCTATAAGCAGAGACTCCACAATCGGCCATTATGCATTTTCCTTAAATACGATTGTGTTTTCCTTAAACACGAAATGACGGGTGAAGGACTGGGTGTGAAGAGTCCAAAATGAGCTATTTCGTATTTTCCTTAAATACGATTGTGTTTTCCTTAAATACAATTGTATGTTCCTTAATTATATTCTTTGACCTATTGCTTTTTACTCAGATCACCTATATATTTGTCAAACCAGTTTTTCGATTCATCAGTTTTTACTTCACCACAAAACAATTTAATAATGATAAATTCTAAAGCCCATCTGTATGCCCCGGCAGACCAGATTATCAGCACGTATGCAAATGGAATTAAACATCCAACCCGTGTAGTGACCCTCAGGGACTTAAGAGATTTTGGTCCTATGACCGTCTTGGATCTGGCAGAACATCATCCACTTTCATTGAGTGCTTATTCTCAACATATTGAAATATTAAGGGACATCCAATTAATAAAATTCAAAAAAAACACCCTTATCTGGTTTATGAACTGGATTGGGAAATATATCATGAAGCCGCTAAATCTATAATAGATTTCTTCAGCTCGAATGGAGTTGTAAAATAGGTCAGGTATTATTCACCATTTATTTTTAAATAATTCCTGCTTCCGCATGAAGCAGTGAGCTCCCATATACTATTGATATCTTCAACTGAAAAGGTATATTCCAATTCTATTCAAATTGTTATTAAGCATGTTTTTCAAAAAATTTCACTTTCTTCAATACCTCAAAAATTACCTCTTTCTTTTCTAAATACACCTCAACAATTTCTTCTATAGTTTTTTCAATTGGCCTGTATCGAAAATCTTCAACGGTCAAACTTTTTGATGCATCATAACTAAATGACCCATACACCTGGTGCACAAGTTCCGGTATAGAAAATCTTCCCTTTTTTATATTTGTTGCAAGCAAAATTGTTTTTGCCAACCACTCCGGTGCTTCTCTGTATTTCTTTTTTATTCCAAGTTTATCAGCGATCAGAAGATAGATCTCTGCATAGCTCATATTCTTTCCATTCAATATCCATCGTTGACCTATGTTTTTGTTTTCCAGAAGAAGCGAAGTGAATTGTACTACATCTCTTACATCAACATAGCCTGTCTGTCCACCCGGATACCAAGGCATCTTATTCGCCACCCGATCAAACAATTGCAGACTTGAACTTCGCCAATCTCCGGTGCCCAAAATAATAGAAGGTAATATCACTGAGACATTCAATCCCTCACCTGCTCCGCGCCATACTTCGAGTTCAGCTAAATATTTTGAGAGACCATAGGGCGTGCTATATTCATTTTGAAACCAGGCCTTCGATTCATCAAGTGTCTCGTGATTCAGTTCTTTTCCAAGAGCTGCTATGGAACCGATGTAGACCAGATGTTCCACTTTTTGTGCTAGACATGCATTGACTATTATTTCTGTTCCTGTCCGATTGATGTCCAGGAGTCGATATCTGTCTTCATGATTGTAGGATACAAGTCCTGCCGCATGTATGACCCAATCTTTGTCCCGGATGATGTCAAATGCATTCGGAATATCCGGCAGTATCAATGACTTCCATTCTATTCCTTCTTTAAGATCTTCCGGGATAGTTCCTTCGCGATGATAAGTCGCTGTTAGATTTTATAACCCTTATGTTTAAACCATCTGAGAAAATATGATCCAAGCAATCCCGAACCACCAGTGATAAGAATTCGTGGATCATTCATACGGCTTTGTACAAAGCTCCACCACCCATATTCTGAGATGCCCCGGTAAGTGTGTGAATGTTATAAGGCTTGCCATTCATCGTCAGGTAACCGAGATAGGCAATGAGAAGACTTTCTTTGAAATCAATAATTTCAGGAGAAGGTAATTCATAGGTTAATCCGAAATCCTGTCCGGCTCTTCGTAATAATTTTATAAGATGATCATTGTATACACCTCCACCGGTCACCAATATTTTAGCAGGTCTTTTGATCAGAGAAGAGATATGTATACTGATGACATCAGCTATTGATTGTGTCGTAGTCCCCAACAGGTCATGTGTATTTTCTGTTCTTGATTCGAGATAACTTATCCATGTCGAAGCCACTTCTGCATTAGATAGTCCTCGAGGCAAACCTGCATCAAAGGGATACATGGCTATTAGTTGTTGACTGATTTCATCAAGGATAGCGCCTTGTGATGCCATGTGACCTCCTTTATCGAATGGGAGATTGGCGCGTTGTGACAGAAAATTCAATGTCTGATTACAGGGACATATATCCCATGCATGCCAAATCTCATTTTGTCAATCAATGTGACATTGGCTATACCACCAAGATTGAGGAATCCTTCATAACCGGAGAATAAAGTCCGATCAGCTACCGGGGAAAACGGAGCACCTTGACCGCCCGCAGCAACATCAGAATTGCGAAACGAAGTGATCGTATCAAGACCCGTCATTAATGAAATATGCGCACCACTTCCTATTTGTGTTGTAAAGCCAAGAGCAGGTTCATGAAAAACTGTATGCCCATGTGATGCAACATAATCAGCTTTCCATCCCTGGCGTCAATCAATTTTTTTGTTTGTTCGCCTATAAAGTCACCGAAGTATGCATCCAGATGCATCAGATCTCGGCCACTGAGGTTCGAAGCGGATTTCAACAAATCGTACCATTGGTCAGTATAAGGAATAGTGGTTGAATCCATTATTTCCCATAACAAAAATTTCCTTTTTCTTCAAACTGACACAATGCGATATCAAGACCATCAAGCGAGCTGCCTGACATGATTCCTATGACATGAGTGGACACAGGATTATTTTAAAGTCATTGTATACGAAGCAACGGATTTGATCTGGGTTTCATTCAGGATACCTTCGAAAGGGTCATTGCGTTTTTTCCTTTTTGACCTGTGCTTCACGTTCTTCCTGGGTCAGCTTACAGACGGTGAGATCCTTTGCGCCATTGATGCCAAGTTTGCCATCTGCGCCATGACAAAGAATACAATATTTCTTAAAGACCTGTTCGCCTTCTGCTACGCTGGGTGCCCCTGACGATGACGACTCTTTTGAAGCACAAGCGATGACAAAAGCGAGCAGAATGAAGGAAATGATGAGCTTATACATACTCTTTTAGATGTGGTGGTTTTGAAATTGAATGGCAAATCTAATGAATAAGGACAATGTTTGATGTAGCGAGATGGATGCCGGATGCCGGACAAATGGATACCGGACTTATGGGACGAATTTTAGATTTTCCTATGGATGAATCGCAATCCATATTGAACTATTATACTCATCTGTTCTAATCACTGAACTTTCTTAAGAAACAAATTATAATGCAAATGATTGTTGTCATGAGTCCGGCATCCGGCATCCTTTTGTCCGGCATCCCTTTATTCGGTATCCGGCATCCTTTAATGCGGTATCCCTTTATGATTCATGATTGTTAATAATTCATAACAGACATTTTTATCTAAACTATTAAAAACAGTAAATGTTAATTGCACATCATGAGAATAATATCTAAATCACAACAAGCGAGGGGTGCATTTAATAATGGACAGATCCTCGAAAACAAACCCATTGGGTTTCCTCAGGACCATGGGTTTGTAAGGCCATATTCATCATTGTTTTATTGGGCCAGAGCGGCAGGCATGGTGGACAGTACGATTGGACTACATCCTCACCAGGGTTTTGAGATTATGTCTTTTGTTCTGGAAGGAAATATCCGCATTTTGATACGAAAAATGAATGCATGGAAACCACTGCAGGCAGGAGATGTACAGATCATCCGTGCAGGGAACGGTATATCACATGCTGAGCATATCGAAAGAGGTGGTGTGATATTCCAAATCTGGGTTGATCCTGATCTTTCAAAAACACTTGATAAGGAAGCATCTTATGATGATTACAAAGAAGTTGATTTTGAAAAGAAGAATCTGACAGCACGACCATCATTCACTATGCAGGGTGAAAAGGATTGATGCAACTCGACACCTAAAGTCGACATCAGGCGATTGAAAATAAATGATAAGGCTTACGAATGGAAGGGCAATAAGGATGAAATCAGATCTCTGTATGTCGTGGGAGGTTCAGGAACAATCAATGGAAAGACGATTGAACAGGATGATTTCATCATAGTCGACGATGGCGCTGATCTTGATCTACAACCCCATGAAGACAAATTGGATGTCTTTGCATTTACGGTGCCGGCAAAAACCGATTATGCTACGTACAGTCAGAGAATGGCTGGTTAAATGGAAAAGGAAGTTTTGCATTAGCTTTGTATCAAGAGATGCAAAATATTTTCAATCCGGATTTCTGGACTTTATCAGAGCACTTAATTACTCAGATGTGAAGTATATTCTCGTGGGAGGATATGCAGTGATTATTCATGGATACAATCGCACAACAGGTGATCTGGACATCTGGGTTGAACGTAGTGCTGAAAATTATCAAAAAATTATAAAGGCTTTTCAAAAATTCGGGATGCCTTTGTTTGATATGTCCTGAGTAATTTTCTTGAGAACACTGAACAGGATGTTTATACATTTGGTAGGCCTCCCGTAAGTATTGACCTCATGCTTTCCGTGAAAGGAATGAATTTTGAAAATGTCTATTCCAACGTAGAAATTAGAGAGGTGGAAGGACTTGAAGTAAAAGTTATATCAATAAATGAGTTACTTAAGGCTAAAGCTGCATCAGGAAGAAGCAGGGATATAGATGATATTGAGAATTTAACACAATAAATATTCACTGGAAAAATAGTATGGAAGAAAAATTAGATCGAACAGCTTTTAAACGCCAGACAGCTAAGGAGGCTTCAATACTGTAGCCTATTGGAGAACCAGAACTGATGCAGAAAAATAAGAGCTGCATATCATTTATCTCTCGTGCGTATGGCTATGATCCTGCTGATGAACCTCGTCTCGACAGGACAGCATTTTCGATACGAAAGCGTGATAAATAAATAAAAAAAGCCACCTTCTGCAGGTGGCTTTTCAAACTGAACCGAAAACCAATCTAACTGATCTCTATGACATGTGAAGATGACTTCTCCTGCGTCACATCTTTTTTGGGAAGTGTCACGTTGAGAATACCATTTTCATAAGCGGCAGTTATTCCCTGCCTGTTAATTTTATCATCCAGCTGGAATGATTTTTTGAATGCGCTGTAATTGAATTCACGTCGTGTAAAACGTCCGGGAACACTTTCGTCCTTTTCATTTTTCTTTTCCACGGAGATGATCAGATGATCATTCTCGATTCGGATATTGAAATCCTGTTTGGTGAGGCCCGGTGCGGCTAGTTGCAAATTATATTTTGCATCTTCTTCTGTGACATTGACAGCAGGATTGGATGCAGAATAATCCATGCCGATAGCATCACTCAATGTCGTGTTGAATAAGGTGTCGATCCATTTGCTTATCGTATCTGATGGTTGCATCTGGTTGAATTTTGTATGGTTCATAACTGATATGGTTTTTAGATTATTGAATAGCAATTTTAATCGTCTCCAGGTTCTTTGTCCGGAATAATGATGGTCAGGATTCCCTGATCAAAGCTGGCCTTCAATGCAGATGAATTTGCATTTCTGTGGAGTCGAAACACTCTTTTAAGCTTAATGCTTCGAATTCTGGCGTATAAACTTAAGTTTTTGATCATCCTGGTTAGGGTTGGTGGCGGTTACGATCAACTGGTCTTCATTGACTTCGATTTTGATCTGATCTTTTGCGAAGCCGGGGACGGCAAGTTGTATTTCGAATGATCCTTCATTGCGAACAATATTCGCAGCAGGACGGGTTTCTTTACCTGAGGTAAAAGGAACATTGAAATTGCAAGGAGACCGGACATTAGAATGCATAGGCTGGAATCTTGTCCTTGCTCCGGGGTAACATGCATATGGTTTCATAAGCGGAATAGGTTTTAAGTGATTAATATCCCTTCCTGATCAAAGATATTCCACCCAAAAGCATATGACAAAATGGCCTGAAATCACGAAAACAGATGCCAGAGTGACATGCACCCCGCACCTAAATTCATCGTGGCACGACTGGTGGTGCCACCACTAGTCGTGCCACGATGGTCTAAATGGCTGATAATCTGTAGAGTTATGAGGTTTTCAGGTCACAATTCGTGCCACGAAAAGCGAGTCATTTATGACGACAAGTGAGAGAATGCCAGTGCATCCCGAAAGGAATCGAACCTAACTTTTTTTAAGTAACGAGGCGATTTAAAGAGTCTCGGTTTGATTCATCAGATTTAAAATTCTTCTCCTTTGGAATCTGGAAAGAATAGGAAGAGTCATCCTTACAGCCACATGCTTGCCTTCAAGTAGCCGCCTTTGGTGTCCAAGCCGGCACAAGGAAACGACCCAGGTAGCCTCTTCATCACAGCCATGGCCTATTCCTTTTTACAACAGGATTGACAACATGCCCTGATGAATCGATAACAAAATCGACTACACCGGACCTTCAGCTCTCAGAGGCCAAGCCTCTTCAGGATATTTAAGATTAGACTGGATATGCTTGGAGCATCTTCATAAATGTGCAGTCGATTGTGTCTTTAGCATTCGACCACAGCCTTCAAAACACTGGTCTCATATCAACCATCGTAAATCTTCGGCTCGTAACTTTTTCAGTTTCAGCGACTTTTTCGGCATTTCCTTTGGAGGGCAGATGAATTAAATGGAACCGGGTTATATACCGCATGCAACTTTCTTGCCTTTCTCCCTGGCGGTGACCATTCCATCTTTTTTCATTCATTAGTTTGATCACCCTTATGGCTTCACCACCTAATCCGGAAACCCGGATCACGAAGTGTTTTGACTTCACCGATCTTTCCGTTCTTTTCAACAACGACTCAACCATGACAAGTCCGACTGCTCCTGGTTTTTCTAGCTTCAGGAATCGGAGGTTTTTGAGAGATAAATTCATCACAAGTTTAGCTTGTGAACAATCATCATCGATCATTTTGGCTCATACCTGGGTAATGAAAGCATGATATCCGCAGATCGGACGGCTTCAGCCAAAGGTGTCTGTGCAGAGACAAAAATGCATAGGGAAAAAGCATAAAGAAAAGGTATGTCTGCTTGAAAATGTCATGTGGAGTATAATTAAATGATTCAATAGTGGACTACAAACGAAGCTATAAAGGTAAATATTCCACCAAAGAAGAAATTTCTAAACCTGTTTATAATATGCCAATGTCAACTTCAGCGCCATCAAAGACCGCATACGAATTGTAAATCAGCCAGTCACCAAGATTTATATGTCTCGCTCCTTTTACCCCAGATTATAATCGATAGAGCAGATGACGATGGCCAAATATAAAACAATCGATGTCCTGATGCGCAGGACATCCAGGGCATGATGAATCAACTGCCTTTTTCCGGGCCAAGAAATAATTCGTCACCTTGGGTGTGCTGTCAGCCTGTTCCAGACCAAGGTTTCATGATGCGAAGCCCTGTATTCGGATGAATGCTTGAAAACACCACCGGCTGGCAGGATGACGAATACCTTTTTATGAATTTATATCCATGATCCGGTCCCAGGCCATCCCCATGACCGATATAAAATTTTCCCGTCTATATCATGGATCACCGGTTCTCTGAATATGGGTATGTCAAATTCATCCGTGAGATATCTGAACATCCACATGTCATGATTACCAGTGAAATAATAGACGGAATGTCTGCATCCCGTAGTTTCGCAGGCAGCCTAAAAACGTGAATATCCTTTTGGGATCACTTGTCCATATTCAAACCAATAATCCCAGATATCGCCTAAGGTAAGAACGTTCATCTCCGGAGCAGATTCTTCAAGCCATTTCTCACGATCAGTCGTTCACGATCCAGACTTTTGGAAGCACCATCAGTTCCAAGATGAAAATCAGAAGCAAAAAAAGTTTTCTTCATTTGTGATTATTCATTGCTCGTGAGACGTGAAGCGTGAGATGTGAATTATATGTTCAAATGGAGCACTGTAAGTCCCCTTTAGAGGTTGGGCAAAAAAGGAGTTAATCAACAAATCTAAATCCGATTCCATCACATGACCACAATTGGGGACATGTTCGTTTTTTTCTTCGGAATTATAACGTTCCTTAAAACGCGGAAGAAAATCTTTTTCAATATTCGTCAGGTGAAATGATTCATTGAAGTTTGCCTTATTGCAATTGTCACAGAACCATGAGGCCATCATCTTCATTATTTCGTCTTTTCAGTTCGTAACGACCAAGACGATGGGAATGGCGACCGGGAAGGACTATGACGAGTCCGGGCAGGAAGGAAAACATTTCTCCTTGTTTGATTAGATGTCTACAGCTTTTCCTTCTTACGGATACGAACGATATTGATATTCGCCTTCAAGCTGACCTAGTATAATTCTTTAGTCTCATTAGTGATAGTCCTTGCGAGCGTTCGGACCGCCACAACCATGACGATGTAATCGCCGGCATCATGATACAGATTTCGATTGCCCACGGGAGGTTTGAGCTCATGGCGATGTTCATCGGTCCGGGCTTGCGGGTTGAAAGGTCTTTTTACCATGAGTAAATTTGAAAAGTTTAGGAGAAAGATGTTTCGATGGTTGCTGCAAACGCAATGATGTGTATAGCTGGTCAAGTAAACGCCTTACGTAAATGCATCACAAGAGAAAATATAATCTTTTTATTTTAATATGTTCAATAACAGTAAGGCTTATATCAAAAGTTTCGACAAAATCGAAGAAAAATGTCGTCCTTAAGAAATTATTCTCGCTCTCTCGCTCTCTCACTCTCACTCTCTCACTCTCTCCTCTCTCACTCTCTCGCTCTCACATAAGTTCGCTGTAGATTTTATCGAGATCTGCTGCTGTCAAATTTCTTGTATCATTCTTTGCGCAATAATCGAGCAGCCAGTCATCACTGCGCATGTCCTCTCTCTTTTGATACATATCCAAATATCTTCACAAAAAGTCATAAGGTTGTATTTTGAAGCATAGTCAGGATAATTTTTTTCCAGTGCATTTCAATTTGTCGCTTGGCTATAAAATTTGGATTATCAACATGATCCCGCATCTCATATAATTTTCAACTGCCAAATCCGCGATGGCATCCGTATTTTTTTGCGAAGCAACTGGGTATGTATTGACTTCACTCCAGTTTTCATTGTGCAAATCAAGCTACTGAATAGAGGATACGCATCTTCACATAGCACAATTCATACCCTGACCATAAAGGAACGACTGCATGAGCCGCATCTCACCCATCAGCAAAGTTTACGATCCGTATGCCATGGACTACATTTCCCTGTCCCTGAAGCACCGGTCGGGTGAAGCATAAAATCGTAGACGAGATTCGGCATCAGTTGGACAAGTTCGAAATTGAGTTTAGAAAAATCAAGTACCTCACCTTCTGATTCAACTGATTGAACTGGAGTTGCCCATCAAAGGCGAGAAATAAAGGTGACAGTGAAACTTCTCAAGATTGGGCAGTGCTATGACCATAAAAGCTATGTCGCGGCCAAGGATGCCGTGCATTTTTCAATGTACTCCATGTGCCCCATAGATAAACAGAATCTCTAATTCTTTATGCCCATGGTCAAGCAATCCTGCTGATAATTTGAACCTGATATTTGAACCGATCTGCATGACGCCCTTGCCGCACATCACTGCCAGCATCAGTGCCAATCAAAATGTCTCCCGATAAATCTATTTTTCCAGTGGTGCCCATTTTAAGCCCGCAACACGAGCGTACCGGACATCAGCATGTTGAATGCTAATTCCAAAATTGAATATCAATATTAGCATGCTCTACCGGCCGCATCAAACGGTAATGCATTTAATCCATGTCGCGAAATAGATTGAATAAATTCATCCGGCCGTCCGCTATAAGGCAACAATCTTGTGATCTGACCCATCTATAGAATGAATCATCCGTCCCAACATCGGAATAGAAATATCAGGGTGCTCTTTTTTTGGTCTATCCGGGTCGAGGGCTGCTAATCCTCGATCAGATGGAGCAAGATTTATGGACCTGCCGGCGACAAGGGCTCCTTCATGGATCTTCTCTTTTCTCCAAGTAGTGTGATCCGATGTCCGCGGTCGGCTAGTCTAAGGAATTACAGTAAAGTTCCACAAAAATTAGCTCCACAAGCCAGTGCAGTTTTGATGACATGGGGTTAAGATATTGAAAAATATTTTCGATTTTTCGATTTTCGATTTTTGCTTCGTTTGAAAGAAAGAATGATATAGAAGTGCTGGAAGATGTTTAAAAGTAAGGGGATGAAAGCTTGGTCAGAAGGGAACTCGTTAATCTCATCTCACGTCCTCACATCTCACATCCACAAAGGAAAGTCCGGGTTAGGCGCTGTAAACTCACACCTGAATCCCGTAATATTGTTAAGTGTTATTCCATATTTATATTCTTATTAAAACCTACATAATTATTATGAAAAACCCTCAGCAATCTTTGTGTTTTTAGCCGCAATTCAGTTAGGAATTATTGCTCAGCCTGTTACTATCGATAACGAATCAGTTCGGTTGAATACTACATACCCAGGATCCCTGACAATCCATTGACCCATCCTACACAACCTATTCTGCGAATATCAGTAAGGTTTGGAGGTTTGTCCATGACAGGCTATACTGCAGCGAAGGTCTTGAAGATGATTATCTGACACTGGAAGGATATAAAAAGTAAACAGAGCGGCGATATGAAAATTGAAGCCTCCATCGGCGATTTTAATGTGTTCGGGGAGAGAACAGATTTAGAGAACGAAAAAGAACAAGGATGGAAAGGAGTACCTACCCCTACGCGTAAAGTAAAGTATTCAATACCTACTATTTCCATCAAAGTCGCCGATAAAATGGCAACACTGCCCTTGAGGAACAAATATATCTTCTGCAGGACAGATGAGAACACATATACAACTTCTTATTACAACAGCCTTTCAGAGCTTGATTCCTATTGGAGAATCAATAGAACATCCAAGCTGACGGACCTTCAGCGCGATAAGGTAAAGAGAAGGATTTAAGAAAATATCATCCCTGCTAAATGATAAATATGGCTACACAGGCTCGTGAAGAAGGAAAATGCGCATTTCGAGACCATAGAGGAAGAAAAAACATCCTGACTATGATGTTTATCACAAAATGCATTGGAAACAATAAAGAAGCATTCAAAGTAATGAGTGCATCTTTAAGATTAGATACAATCAAAAGCCAGAATAAGAAACATCCTTAATTTTTATAATGCTGAAAGTAAAGAGAGTACGGCATTAAGTCTAAAGACGATAAAAAGCTTAAGCATATCCCGTTATACAATAAGGCACTGGCCTATTTCTAGCTTGAAAGATTTTGATTGAGCCGAAATGTTTTGAAAGTATTCAGAAATTTAATGCCAAGGATAGAATCTTAAGGCGTTTATTGGCGGATATTGATTACCGCCGGAGCTCACTGGAGAGAGCAGATAAGAAGTCAAGGCATGGCGTGATGGTGGAGGAAAACCTGAAAAAATGCCTTAGATGTCGGACAGAAATTTAAAAAATAAGGACGCGGACAGTTGCTGAGCTGTAGCACTAGGTCGAGGAAAGCAGATCGAAGCATTAACTTAAGAAAATTAAGATTTAGTAGGATTAATTTTCACAGTCATTTGTGCCTGGGAAGTGATCTTAAATTTTCTTAGTTAATCACAAATCCTTTTTGCCAAGCTTAATAGTCAAAGAAATAACTATTGTTAATCCTGTTTATTTTGGAATAGAATAGTTGAGTAAGCTTCAATATTGAATTTGTGTCCGTAATAATGATTTTATCATAGGATAAAATTTTGGATTTGTCTGGTATAGAAATGGTTACAGAATTTGCTGAAAGATTGTGCAAGACCAAATATTTTCACTTA
>JADKGY010000018.1 GCA_016722045.1 Candidatus Opimibacter skivensis
TTGTCAGGTGTAAGTGTAGGAATCATTTTTCAGACCTGTCCAGAAGGGTCACAATAAAGCTTCTGTACAAAAAGCATAGTAGGTGGATTTTTTTTTTTTTTCAACGATGACTGAAAAAGACTCAAGGCCTGTAGGGTATGTCACCAATACTATCTTTAATAAGATCATATCCCTCATATTCATCCCAATGAGTATGATCAAATGTATTGAGCACTAATGTACCATTGGTGCTGACATCAAATGTATTCCTGACAAAAATTATTCCGGCTGATTTCATTGTCATGCAACTGGCCTGTATTTTCATCCCATCCATATCCTTAAATATATTTTTCTCCACCTGTATACGGTTTGTTCCTTCCATAAATATACCTGATGTGTTGCCGATAAACTTATTATTAAAAATATAACTATCAGAAATTTCCTTTAATAAACAAACCATACGCAGCATCACCCCAAAGGTGTCCTTAAAATTATTATTGAACATTTTGGCTCCATTTGTAAACATAACAGCCACCCCAGCACCATTATGATGAAAATAATTGGTGATATAGGCATCGTCATTTGAAAACATAAAAAATGAAGACCATACCGGATATTATCGTGCGATATATTCCATGAATCACCGGGTACACAAATTCGAAATAGATACCATCTCTGTGCCCGGATATCGTATTTCCTATGATCTGCAGGCTATCACTTTTCCAGCAATGTATCCCATTTCCTGTTTGTTGTTGCTCTTCAGTTCGGAGGAATGAATCTTATTGATTCCCTGATGATGCAATCCTTACTGTATTGTGCAGATATATACCAAAGAAATTATCATTGAATTCGTTCCGGTGATATCAACATACTGACTGTCATACACTTTAATACCACAAGGGTCATCCAACGAAGCATGTCGGAAATTTGAATTTTAAACCCGGTGACCGTCGATACGGATCAGCTTTGACAGACAAGACTTCGTATTTATGCTAACAATCAATACCGGCCAATCACGCCCAATCAAAGAAATTGACTTGGCCACAATAATATTGCCTTCCCGCATAACCCCTCCATGAACCATAACCGTGTCTCCTTTAGTGGGGAATCGATCGCTGCCTTAATCAAGTAAATGGATATCCATTGCCGACAGGATATGTTTCGGCTTTGTAAGTGTACGAACACAAAAAAAAGGAGAGGGTCAGGCAAACCTGAAGGTTATGGCACCTAGATTCCGCATGGATACTATCAACGGAAACTTCCGTCCAGTGGCTTTTTGGCGTTAAGCTTTGTCCGATAGTAATACCCTGGCGCGGTGTCAACAACCTATGACATTTCCACCCATCGGACTATGCAGGCAATCACTTTGCAAAAGTACGACGTGGTCCGCATCAATGAAATCAGAAGGGTAGAGAAGTCGCAATATAATAGTTCAGAAAATGTCCCTTACCATGGACTTCGTGTAGGCCGCCACCAAAAGCGACAACATCAAAAACATATTGCCTTCCTTTGCAGTCACTTAATTGCGTTGCGTAATGCTCATTGGTAAGGGTCATCTTACATTTATCACAATTATCCGTATTCAATTTTACGGTCCTGGTCCGGCAAACTACATGAAATGAAAGAAAGAAATACAAGAAGGACGGTTGCAACTGTTGTGTGGTTTTCTTTTAAACAATTTTGTAAATACATTTTTCTCTATCAGAATGACCACCAATACCAACAGCACAGATGCGATAAATAAAATACCACCGATATCCGGCATTGAATATGCTCCAAAATTCAGTAATTTTTTATACCCAATCAATGGTGGCTGATAGGACATGCCCGGCACTTTGATCGCTGCTTTGGAATCAAGGTGATGTCCATAATTGTAATTCCATCTGTAAAAATCAACCATGGCCAGGAGACTAAACAAAAGAAAGATTGTAAATAACATATACACTAATTTTTTACGCCCAATCAAGTGCCGTCACCAGAATAAAAGGACAAAAAAAACTCAGGATATATCGCAGAATGGAAAATTCAATAAAATTTTCAGCATGCAGTGTTTGCATTCCGATATAATGATTCAATCCATTGATGATGTCCACATCACCGGCCAGTTTATTCGCATAGATTAGCAACGCCAATCCTTCAGGATATTGTGGAGCCCATAGTTGAATCTTCCAGATCGGTAAAAATATATTAGCCGCCAAAAAGATAGCAGACAGGATCAGTATCGCTCTTGAAAGCCCCTTGATTTTAGTATCCATAATCACTTCAATTTATTTGCTTCGTAATATCCTTTAAGAACTTAATGTCGATTTGACATTAAAATCAAAGTGCATCAAAAACTGACCATTCCCCTGTTTGCCGAGCTGCGGTAGAGATGAGCGTTTTGGGCCGCCGAAGCATAGGGGGTCAGGGGGCAAAGAAGGGGTACAAATATTTGTACCCCTGTTTACTTAATGGTTAGCTCCACTAATTCACTTCAGTCGTTCCTGAAGCTTGCCCTCCAAGGCTTGATGTCAACTGAACATTGCTGTTCGCAGGTGATACCCTGAGATAGCCCTGCATTTCCTGGTGAAGGGCACTGCAGAAGTCAGTGCAATAAAATGGGAATATACCCACTTTGTCCGGTGTCCATTTCAACGTCGTAGTTTCTCCGGGCATGATCAAGTTCCGCATTGACAGCACCCTTTATAGCAAATCCATGAGGAACATCCCAGTCCTGTTCAAGATTAGTAACATGGAAATAAACATCATCACCCATCTTAATACCCTCAATATTGTCAGGAGAAAAATGCGAACGCATAGTCGTCATATAGACATGTACTTTATTACCTTCCCGCACTACTTTGCTTCCTTCTCGCCATTTGTAAAATAAGGATGTCCATTGTCCGCCATCTTGAAAATCTTCAGCTGATTCTTTGTGATCAGATCCGCCGGGCAGCCTGAGCATAATGAGGCTCACCTATCGTCGGATAGTCCAGAATCAATTGCATCTTATCTCCGCTGATATCAAAAGCTGTGCACTCTGTGACAATTCAGGACCTGTAGGCAAGTAACGATCCTTGGTAATCTTATTGTAAGCAACCAGGTATTTACCAAATGGTTTTCTGCTATCGCCGCCCGGAACCATAAATGGCCCACTGAATAATACGTCGGTACTCTGTCAAGCACTTTAAGATCTTTAATATTCCACTTCACGACTTCAGAGGATACAAAGAAAGATGTATACGCATTACCATTAGCATCAAATTCTGTATGCAATGGACCAAGTCCTGGTTTTTGTACTTCACCGTACAATGCGGATTCATACTTGACCACATTTATACCTTCATAAACACCATCAAAATCTTTTTAGCAATGGCCTCCTGCAATTTTGTAAAACTGAATACAGGAATAAGTGCAGCCAGTTTTCCACTTCCTACGATATACTCTCCTGTAGGATCCACATCACATCCGTGAGGTGATTTAGGACATGGGATCATGTAACAGATATCCTTCAGTTCCTTGGTATCTAATACCAAAACTTCTTTTATCATTTCAATTTACCTGAATGTGTTTTTTCATCCCATAGAGAGTGAGAATACTGAACAGGCACTTTCTTTCCCTTTCCGGCTTTGACATATTCTTCAGCCTTCTTCCAATTGACCGCCATGATGAAGTCCTTGTCTTTCTGCGAAGCATTGACTTCCAATAAAGTATTGGCTTGTTCCGTGTTATAGCAGGAGAAGAAAAACCAACCATGTGAAGGGCCTTTTCCGGCATGACTCAGGTCAAAATTGACACCCGGGCAGCGCAATTGAAAAGCGATACTCATATGTCCGGTTTCTTTATCTACTGCGATAAAGCTGATATGTCCTTTAAAATTCTCCTTATAAGTATTGATAGGTACATCACCATTATCATTATCCGGAGGAACGCTGAACCGGGTACCTGCTACTACATACTCCGTATTCTCCGTGATGAAAGGTGAAGAGTGATTTCCGGCGCTATTTAGCAATTCGATAATTTCAGCTGTGCGGAATGTAGTCAGGTCGATGCGTGCTACACGAGGTGTGTTATTGGCATTGCCAAACACCCATCTTCCATCCACCTCGCCATTGGTTTGAGATAGCTCGACATGGTGCAAGTCATCCCATGGAACAAATCCATGTGATGTATTTAGCATAGGCTTTGTTTCTTCGCTGTATCCCCATCCCTTTTCAGGATCAACACTGAATACGGGAATCACGCGCAAAAGCCTTCCGCTGGGTAATCCATAGACAGACATTTGACCGCTAAACCCACCGCTGACGAAATTGTAGAATTCGTCATAATGACCAGGTGCCACATAGGCTTTCGATGCAGCATCACCACTCACCGCGCTGCCAAGATCTTTTGGTTTGCAGGAAGAGATACACAATGTAATCGCAGCTACTGCTATTACAAAATTTAATAATCGATTTTTCATGTATAAAAAGTTAGTTATTGTACTCCGTCATTCTTTCGCATGAATTCCAGAATTTGCCGGGCTTCTACGTCAGATAGGTTTTGATTGGGCATACGGACCAGGCAAGAGTTCAAGTTGAGCCTGTACTGCAGGATCTTTTGAAATCATCGGGTCAGGATTAGTAATGAAATTCATGATCCATTCTGGTTTCCTCCTTTGTGTGACACCCTTCCATCCAGGGCCTACCAACTTCTCGCTGGTGATCTTATGGCACGATGCACATTTAACCTCACGGACTTTTAAACCTGCATCAGCCATAGCAGCATCAAGATTGGCAGTCAATGTCAGATTTTCAGGTGTCCACTTCCCGATCCACGGTTTGGGTCATAAGTAGGATTTGTGGTTGCAGCAGGCTCTGTTGAGGCATATGGATTAGTCCGGATTTTGTATCCGTGGCCTTTCCCCACAAGCCATGATCAATGAAATAAAGCAAAAGAGAATGAACAGTTGTTTCATTTTGTATGAATTTAGTGTGAAAATATTACAGGCATTATTTTGGGTTCATGATCAAAATCATATGTCAGGGTGATTTTGATCTGTTCATTTTTTGGAAAAAAAATTGTGTTCCCAAAACCTCCTTAAGGTAATGAATTATCCTTTAACTGTCAATAAATCAGGCCTCTCTCTTCTTACCTAGGTTGCAATGTGTTCAATTTAGCGAGTTGAATCTTCTGTCCAAAACCTTCACCGCTTGTCCTTTAATTTTTATCTTAAGTTTTCATTTCAAAACTTAACCCTAAAACACCTGAATTGGCTCTATTTTATTATCGTTGGCGCCCTGGCAGGATGGCTTGCAGGACTCGTATGGAAAGGTTCAGGATTTGGCCTTCTGGGTAACATTATCACCGGGATCATCGGCAGTATGTTAGGTGGATGGCTTGCGGGCCAATTAGGCGTGATGGGGGGCGGTTTTATTTACCAAATCCTTATCTCAGCCGGAGGAGCCTTGGTTCTTCTGTTTCTGTTGAAATTGATCAGAGGATAAACTATAATTTGTTGGAGAAAACTCCAACAAAGGCAAAGGGCCAATGAAGGAGTTTTCTCCTGCATCTATTTTTAGCAAAAATATACGGACCGGTTCAAAAAGTAATCTTTTTAATTAAAAAAGAAAAAGGTTGCTGCCATTCATTTTGAAATAAACGACAGCAACCTTTTTTTTATCCCTTCTACAACTCTCAATGAGCTGGAATAATTAAGTATTAATCAAGCTTTGATAGACCATACGCTACACCTAAACTGAATTGGATGCTGCTACCTGTAATCTTATCACCTCCCTGGAAGGATTTATCTCTGATATCAGTCAAGCCCAGAAATGCGCGCAGATCAGTATTCAACCAAACTCTGCTGGCTAATCTGGCATTAAATCCAAGGCCTCCAGATACAGCAAGTCCGAAAGAATTATAAACACTCTTATCAATCTTGGTATCATTTACTTTTGCATTTAACAGAAACTCCGGCGCTATACCCACATAGACTTTAGGCCGGATCTTTTCTCCGAGATCTCCAAAGAAAACATCGAAGTAAAGTGGGATTTGTAAGTAACTAATTTTGTAATCATCATTTCCAACTTTATATCCCTGTCCGGAATACAAAACATCCAATGTCAGACCCGCCGTCTCATTGATACTATACGTAGAGGTGAGCCCTAATGCAAGTCCAGGAAGCGACTTGGAATTGGCAACATGACTTACAGTTGAAAAATTGACTCCAACTCTTGGTCCTATAGAAAGAGCATCCTGAGCACTCAATTGATGCATTGCAAAAAGGCAAGCCGTAAGCACAAGTATTTTTAATTTACTAAACATGGTATATCGTTTTTTATGCGTGATTTAATTACGGTTGTAACAATGAGGTATGTATAAGGTTGTTCACCGATCCATGTAATTAATGTTTTTTGCAAACTTTCGTCGACAGAAAATATAAATGTGTGAATTATGGAAAATTATATTGTAATTATATAAAGATGTTGCACAAAAATAAATTATTAAACAAATTCCAAATTTTTTTAGAAGTACGGACAACAAACATACCCTTAAATCTTTTTAGAAGTACGGACAGGTCGCGACCTGTCCGTACTTCTAAAAAGATTTAAAGACGCTCTATTTGAACCCGACATCCAATAGTCCGACATTCTATCTCCACTTTCTCTCCATATCTTTACCCTATGCATTTCAATTTTCGACTCCCTTTCTTCATCTTCCTGTACATTTTCTTTTTCGCTTCATGCAGGAACGAACAAAAAATGAATCCTGAAGCCGGCCACCCGATGGATCACTCTTCTACTTCGCCCAAAGGCCAGCCTGCAGCTGAGACATTGGCCATGATCGATAGTGTCCAGCAAGCTCAAAACAAAGTAGATCCGGCAAAAGTGAATATCATCCTCTGTGCACAACGCGCTCAAATGTATAAAGCAAGACTATCCTCTGTAAGTGGCCTCGAAAAAGCCAACCTGATGGTGATGTACGGATTTGAAGAACTAAAAGCAGGCAATACACAACAGGCCATAGATGCATTTCAGGAGTGCATCACCTTTGTCACACCTATGCAAATTCCCGGAAAAGAAAAAACCATCCTGGAAGTAAAAAAAATGCTGGCGATTGCAGCATTGCGTTTAGGTGAACAACAAAATTGTATCAACAATCACACTTCAGCTTCCTGTGTCATTCCTATTGCGAAAGCCGGACAACATGCATTAAAAGACGGATCCACACAGGCCATGGAACTTTATGAAGAAATATTAAAATCTGATCCTACTGATCTCACTTCCAAATATCTTTTGAACATTGCCGCTATGACCCTTGGAAAATATCCAAACGGCATACCATCGTCAATGCGACTACCGGATGGATATTTTAAATCATCTGTTGATTTTCCTATGTTTACGGACATCGCACCAGAACTTGGTCTTGACAAAAGAGGTCTTGCAGGCGGTGTAGCTGTTGAAGATTTTGATCGCGATGGATTCCTGGACATCATCGCTTCATCATGGGGATTTCATGATCAGATCCGATACCTTCACAACAAGGGTGATGGAAGCTTTGAAGACATGTCGATACAGGCCGGACTAAAGGGTGTGACAGGTGGTCTCAATATTCGTCATGCTGACTATAATAATGATGGCTTCCCTGATCTTTTGATTTTACGTGGTGCCTGGTTGAGAGATCAGGGCCGTATTCCAAATTCACTGCTCCGAAATAATGGCGATGGATCATTTACTGATGTGACTGTCAGCGCAGGAATCTATTCAAAGCGACCAACGCAAAATGCAGTGTGGGCCGATTTTGATCTTGATGGATGGCTTGATTTATTTATTGGCAATGAATCCATTCCGGAAGCTGGTGCAGCTTTTAATTTTCCATCCGAACTATATCACAATGAACATGACGGCACATTCAAAGAAGTATCTAATGCTGCAGGTCTTAACATTAATTCATTTGTCAAAGGAAGTACAGGCGGTGATATCAACAATGATGGTTTGCCTGATTTGTACATTTCAAATCTCAATGGTGCCAATCTGCTTTTCCTCAATACATCTGATAAGACCGGAATTCATTTTCAGAATATTTCCTCCACTGCCGGTATAGGTGAACCATACGTTTCTTTTCCGACATGGATGTTTGACTTTGACAATGATGGTTGGCTAGATATTTTCGTATCGGCATATTCAGATGGCTCCGAAGATCTTCCCGGAAAAGTATTGAGAGCATATGGCAAAAAAGATGATCCGTTTCGTCCGAGACTTTATCATAATAATCACGACAATACATTTACAGATCTCAGCTCGCAGATGGGTCTTACAGAACCTGTATTCTCGATGGGCAGCAATTATGGGGATTTGAATAATGATGGGTTCCTTGATTTTTATCTGGGGACCGGTGAGCCGAATCTAAAATCAATAGTGCCCAATAAAATGTATCTCAACCGTGAAGGCAAATATTTTGATGATGTCACCTATGCCGGAGGTTTCGGAAATATTCAGAAAGGACATGCAGTCGGTTTCGGTGATTTCGATCGTGATGGAGATCAGGATATTTATGTGGTGATGGGCGGAAGTTTTGAAGGTGATGTGTATGAGACACTCTTTTTTGAAAATCCGATACCCCATGACAACAGATGGATAGTCCTTCGCCTTGAAGGCGTAAATTCAAATCGACCGGCCATCGGAGCCCGTGTTGAGGCAGAGATCTCAGAAAATGGTAAGACCCGGAAAATAGAAGAAATGGTTTCTACCGGCTCAAGCTTCGGAGGTAATAGCCTTCAATTAGAAATGGGTCTGGGCAAAGCTGAAACCATAACGAATTTAAAAAATCACATGGCCTGTAAAAAATAATAGTGTCCAGGAATTCAAAAATGTTGGAATCAATAAAGCCTATTCTCTGAAAGAAGGAGGTGCTTTAGAACCTGTCAGTTACGATTATGTGCCTTTTAAAAAAGACGGTGGGATGCATCATCAACACGAGATGTGATGATTTTCGTATGTCTTTTGAGGGATTATTCTTTTAAATTGTTTATAGGTTTATTGGTTAATCAAATCCTTAGCCTTCTTTCCTTAGCCTTAGCCTACTCCTGTGGTCTTCCGTCTTTTGTCCTTGGTCATTTTAACGCATCGGCTTTCTCCTTCAAACCCATATTCATATAGGTCGTCTTTAAATCATGCTTAATGGCTTCACTTGTGGGCGCTAAACTATATGCTTTTTCAAAAGCCTTCAATGCTTCTGCATAATTACTCTGCACACCATACGATATACCAATCAGTTGCCAGACATCACTGTTATTTTCATCATATTGAAGTGCTTGTTGAAGCAGTTGACGGGCGCGTTCAGGATTATTATTTTTCTCACCTTCCTCCTTTCCCCAGACGATGAATACATTTATAATGTTTCGCTTTGAAATATCAAAGTCTTTCACTTCTTCCAGTGCTTTTTGATAATATGAAACAGCCTCAGCAAAATTTCTCCTGCTAAAATTTACATTTCCAAGATTATTGTATGCCGATACACCAGGCTTGATCTTCAGACTTTGCTCCGAATATTTTTCGGAAAGATCCAGATCCCTATTTTTTTCAGTTTGACTCAGACTCGTATCAATAGCCGGATTTATAAAGTACTTCAGCACTCCCGTCATTAAGCCGAACACTATTAGGAACTTTGGCGACATCAGCCTGATAAAGTTTGGAATTGCTGGCCCAATCATTGTTTCGCGTTATGGTTTTGATGCTAAAGAGAAATGCAACGCAGGCTGTAGCAATCAAGAAATATCTTTGGAAACCGGACAATCGTCTCCTGCCATTTTTCGGCAAAACATCATCATTTGTTTTTGCCAGTACTGTCGTGATTCCGGCCAATGCCAGGACAAACCACATCGATGGCGCATAGAGAAGACGTTCCGCCATCATCGTTCCGAGCACTTTGGGTATCTGGCTGTAGAGCGAAATACTAAAAAAAAAGGAAGCAACAAAAAACCCGGTCACCCTTCGCTTTGTGATTGCATAGATGGCGTAAAAGGCCATGATGCTGTATAGTGCCAGTCCGATAAGACTGCCTGTGCTTCCAAACGACTGAAGAGGTATAACATTATAGGAATAATCACATACCAGCTTTACGGGCACTACCAGCAGGAAAAGATATTTCGCCAGTATATTCAACGAGGTACCGATCAGCACCATGCCATGTGCTTCTACGATAGGATTATCCATCATGCTTATGGCTGGTTCGGTCAAACCTCTCAACACCAGGCCACGCAAAAGAAAAAAAGCGCCACGGAGATTATTGCCCAGGCACTACTTTTGAGACTACTGCTAAAAGACTTTTGAAAAAATGTCCATCCGATCAAAGGAAAAACAGCTAGAGCCGTGACCGCACCTTCTTTCGAAAGCATGGCAGCAATGAATGTAAGTCCCGCAGCCACCAGCATTTTCCAATTTTCCTTTTCAAACCATTTCGCAAACAGGAATAAACTGAGGATTATAAAAAAATAAACTCAATATTTCGTCACGGCTTTTGATATTGGCGACTACTTCAGTATGGATCGGATGTGCCATGAATAAAACAACAACTGCACAAAGCAAAATGCTGTTGCTGTAAGGAATGAGCTTGCGCAATGTAATGTAGAATAATGCAACTGTAGCCGAGTACCACGCCACATTCATCAAATGACCAATGAAAGGACTATTCGGTGCTATAGCCCATTCTACGGCGAAACAAGACAGTGTCAATGGCCGGTATAGACAGCCACCAAAACAATTGTCGCGATATGGCTGACTGAATATATTGGCAATACCGGAAATACCACGTTGTACATTGGCATTGAGCGAAATGGTCAGGTCATCATCAAGTACATAGCCATGTCCGAGCGTATTGGCATATAGCACAAAACCAAATAAAGCCAATAACAAGGCAATAACAGGCTCTGACAATCCGCCCATACCTGAAATGTCAGGCTCTGCAACCTGTGAAATAGGTTTAATTCGATCTTGTTTTCTTTTTTTGGCCATGTATGTTTATCCAGAATCACTGCTAGTTTAGCTCTTTTTTTGAAATTTTATTGGATTTTATTCATTAGAAGGAAGATGTCGGTAAGATATCCGGTGGAGATGATGTATATACCGAAGTCTATTTTTGTAACTTGCTCCATCAAACATCTTCTAGCATTTCATCCCCTCATGTATCATAAAATGAATTCGGCCAGGATACTTTTTTTTACAATTGGATTATCGCTCTGTTCTGCCCTATCCTGCAAGAACCCTTCAGAAAAAAAACAAATACATCTCCATCTGGCACAAATCCTGAAATTAAATTAGAAGCACTGCCTGCTGCTGAGACCGGAGTCAATTTCGTCAACCAGATCAATGACGAAGGGATGATCAATATTTTCACATGGCACTTTCTATACAACGGGGGAGGCGTCGCGGCAGGAGACATCAACAACGATGGTTTACCTGATTTATATTTTTCAGGTAATATGACACCGGACAAATTATATCTCAATAAAGGAAATTTCAAATTCGAAGACATAACGGCCAAAGCAGGGATTGGAAAACAAATCTGGTCAAGTGGTGTGACCCTCGCCGATGTCAACGGAGATGGACTGATCGATATCTATGTTTGTAAAAATTCACCAACCGGTGTACCGGACAATAACCGGAATAAACTTTATATCAACGAAGGAAAAAATAAATTTTCAGAACAGGCCGCAAAATATGGCATTGATGATATAGGCTTCAGCACACAGGCTTCATTTTTTGATGCAGACCAGGATGGCGATCTGGATATGTTTCTTGTCAACCAACCTTTCGACGAATTCGCGAGACTGGTCAATAAGCCTGATGTGGTGGCTAACTATACACAGACCAATCGTTTTTTCTTTTTTGAAAACGGAAAGTATGTAGACAAAACAGCCGTATTGGGGATGCTAAGTTCACGTATGGCCTGAATGTGTCTCTGGGTGATTTTGATCTCAACGGGTGGACGGATATGTATATCTGCAATGACTATCATCATGCGGATTATCTGTATCTCAATACGAATGGCCGATTTACTGATGCACTTCATACACATACAGGGCACATTTCGTTTTATTCGATGGGATCAGATGTAGGTGATGTCAATATGGATGGTCTGCCTGACATTTTTACTTTAGATATGGCCTTCGAAGATCATGTTCGGTCAAAGACGAATATGGGTTCGATGTCCCAAGCCAGGTTCTGGGAGATCGTAGCTGATCATCAGCATTATCAATACATGCAGAATGGATTGCAGGTCAATATGGGCCAGGGCTATTTTTCGGAGATGGCACAGATAGGAGGTATTTCAAAATCAGACTGGAGCTTTTCGACACTGTTTGCGGATCTGGATCTTGATGGTGATCAGGATATCCTCATCACAAATGGTGTATTACGCGATGTGCGGAATAATGATTTTAATGATTTTGTAAAAGAAAAATATCAGAACAGGGTCGGGCCTCAAAATTATCTTGAGGTACTCAGCAAACTTCCTTCCACGCCGATAAAAGATATCATATTCAGCAATGATGGGAATATGCATTTCTCAAAACTTCCGGCTGAAAATGGTTTTAATACTGCTGATTTTTCCAATGGTATGGCGTATGCTGATCTTGATGGCGATGGCAAACTGGACGTCATCATCAATCATGTCAATGCACCCGCATCCATCTATAAAAATATAAGTCACACCGATGGACACTTTATAACTGTCAAACTTAAAGGTCCTGGAACGAATGTCGACGGCTTAGGATGTACTGTGATCGTCTACACCGGTGATAAAAAACAGGCAAGTACGATGCAGACTACAAGGGGATATTTTTCTGCAGTCGAACCTCTTATCCATTTTGGATTAGGCCAGGTCACCAAAGTAGATTCGGTCAAAGTATACTGGGATCACAAGTCGATGAGTATGCTGACGAATGTTACTGTAGATCACGAGTTGAAAATCAATTATGAGAAAGACAAAAAAGTGCCTTTCCATTCGGACCCTATCAACGGCATCATGATGGCTGACGCCAATGTCGTCCAACATGAAGATGTTGATGATAAATATGACGATTATGCCAAAGAAGTTTTATTGCCATACAAACTTTCACAAAATGGTCCTCATATTTCTGTAGGTGATATCAACGGTGATGGAAATGAAGATTTTTTCATTGGTGGCGCTGCAGGTCATCCGGGGCAAATGTATTTGGCAAAAACGGATGGAACATTTGCATTGACCAAACAGCCTGCCATTGATTCAGATGCCAAAAGTGAAGATCAGGAATCAGCATTGTTTGATATAGATGGCGATCATGATCTTGATCTCTTCGTGATCAGTGGAAGCTATGAATTTGAAGAAGGCAATCCATTACTCCGTGACAGAATTTATCTAAATGATGGATTAGGCCATTTTAAAAGCCAACCAGAGAGGCTCTTCCAAATTACCTGATCAATGGACAGTGTGTTGAAGTATTTGATGCGGATGGTGATAAAGACAATGATCTGTTTATCGGAGGCCGACTGATCGGAGGGAAATATCCGATGCCTGCATCTTCAAAACTATTGATCAATCAATCAGGACGATACACGGACAAGACAAGCACACTGGCTCCATTCCTGGATAAATTTGGAATGGTGACAGATGTAGTGCAGGATGACATTGATAAAGATGGCGATATTGATTTGCTCGTGGTTGGTGAATGGATGATGCCTACATGGCTCATCAATGGAGGTGCAGCAGGTTTCACTGCACAACCTATTGAAGCTGCCGGTACAGGATTATGGTGGACTGTTGAAAAAGGAGATTTTGACAAAGATGGTGACACCGATTTTCTTTTAGGCAATCTTGGATGGAACAACAAGTTCGGCGGCTCAAAAGGAACGAAACTTGAAGTCTATGGAAATGATTTTGATCAGAATGGAAAATTCGATGTTGTGCTCGCTAATACGAAACAGGACAAATTACTTCCGGTTCGCGGAAGAGAATGCACTTCACAGGAACTGCCTTTTGTGCTTAATAAATTTCCGAATTATCAAAGTTATGCGACTGCAAGCTTTACAGATATTTTCTCTGCTGACATGTTGAAGAATAGTACCCATAACAAGCTTTCCACAATGACCAGTATTTATCTCATCAATGATGGTAGTGGAAAATTTACAGCAAAAGATTTACCTCTCATGTGTCAGGCGGGACCTGTAAAAGCATTTTATGCAGATGATTTCAACAAAGATGGCAACCTTGATTTCATGTACGCCGGAAATCATTTTCCCACTGAAGTGGAGACAGCCCGATATGATGGCCTCTACCCTGGAATATGTTATGGTGATGGCAAAGGAAATTTTGTATGCAAATCTATTTTCATTGAAAATCAAATGCGTATCGATGATATCCGTGATATCCAAAAAATAAAATTAGCCACCGGCGATGAGGTATATCTGTTGAGCAACAACAATGGTCCGTTAAGGGCGTATAAAAAAAGTAAACAGTAATCAGTAACCGTTAGGGGTAATCAAAGTGAAGAGATTAAGAAGTAAGAGATGTGAGATGTGAGATGTGAGATGAGAGATGTGAAATGTGGGATGTGAGATGAGAGATGTGAGATGGAGTGAGAGGAGGTGAGAGATGTGAGAGGAGATGAGAGAGATGTGAGAGGAGTGAGAGGACCGTGAGTTTTGAGATTAAAGAATTGAGATTTGAGAATTGAGATGGAAGTGAGTTTTGAGATGAGAGGAGTGAGACGTAAGACGTGAGACGTGAGACGTGAGACGTGAGACGAATTCGTAATCGAACGAAGCATAATGCCCCCTAGGGGCCAAAGGTTGGTAACTGTAGACATATAAAATCTCTCATTGCCCCATCGGGGCAAAACTGACTTCCGGAAATCCACATCTTAAAAAGTTATCTCCCGGAAATAATTTGCGTTAATGCTTCGACCTGCAGTGATGATAGGTTTATTTTATTAAATTTTAGCTTTGCTAAAATTTAATAAAACTATACGGTTAAGCGTAGGCTGCGCCTACGTCTGTGTGTCTGCAAAACTCTGTTTTGCGAAATGGCCTCAATAAGCTCATGAATAAATCAAATATTACTCTAATGAACTCATACCGCTTCCCCACAGACACAAACGAAATCACACTCAAGCAACTTCAACATTTAGTAGACATACCCGCCTGCGATACTCCTGGCTATTCCTGACGATGAATTTTCCAGAAAACCTGCACCTGACAAATGGAGCAAAAAAGAAATCATCGGCCATCTGATCGACAGCGCTACAAATAATCACCATCGGTTTGTCCGTGCACAATTTGATGACAATCCTACTATTCTTTATGATCAAAATCTATGGAACCATCATGGCTATTATCAGCAAATGGATGGCCATCACCTCATCGCTTTCTGGGCCATGTATAATCAGCACATCATTGAACTGATCAAAAGAATTCCAAAAGAAGGTTTAGAAAGAGGATGCCGGATGCGTGATGGAGAGGTTTATAGCCTGTCATGGCTTTTTGATGATTATGTAAGGCACCTGGAGCATCATCTGAGGCAGATATGAGAGAGTAAGACAGTAAGAAGGTAAGACAGCAAGAAAAAAGCAACACTTGACTGTGCTATTCAATACTATCAAATCAATATTAGGCTTTGAAATATAAATGGATGTTGATGTATAATCATCTGACTTTGATCATATAATACATATAAAATAGCGCCTTCGCCTTCGCCTCAGCCTTCTCCTTTTTAACACCCTAATGAATTGATTCACTGTTTATTCCGAATATTCCCGTATATTTGCAGTCTTGTATGTTATAGCTTCTCAGTTAATGATGAGTATATCCAGCTCCAATTTCGTGGCAGCTTAACGTAAGGCAGGTAAAGTATCAATCCTCAATTTGATAGCCTTACCACATTTTTTTAATCAAATTTATAACTAGTGTCGTTTAACAACCTAAAGCTCATTGAGCCTGTGCTCAAAGCATTAATCCATGAAGGGTACACCATACCCACCCCTATTCAGCAGCAATCTATTCCGGCCATCCTCGAAGGCAGAGACCTCAGAGGCTGCGCACAAACCGGAACCGGCAAAACAGCTGCTTTTGCCATCCCTTTACTTCAACTTTTGGATCAGGACCAACAGGCTGATCCACAAGGTCGCCGCCCGATAAGGGCTTTGATCCTGACCCCGACAAGAGAACTGGCGATCCAGATCGAAGAAAGCTTCAAGGCTTATGGCCGATTTCTCAACCTTCGCCACCTGGTGGTTTTCGGAGGAGTATCACAAGTAAGTTCTGTCAACAACCTTCGTCGTGGAGTTGATATTCTCGTCGCTACACCCGGCCGTCTACTCGACCTCATGCACCAGGGACATGTCTCTCTGCGTGATGTCAAATTTTTCGTCCTTGATGAAGCCGACAGAATGCTCGATATGGGATTTGTCCATGATGTCAAAAGAATCATTGCCAAACTTCCACACGAAAGACAGACTTTATTTTTCTCAGCTACAATGCCACCTGAAATCAACCAACTGGCAAAAAGCATCCTGAGAAATCCTGTCACTGTCGAAGTATCACCTGTATCATCTACAGCAGATACAATTCAGCAAACTGTCTATTTCACAGAGAAGCCAAACAAAACTAATCTGCTCAGACATTTGCTTACCGGTACAGACATCAATACAGCACTTGTATTTACACGTACCAAACATGGCGCTGATAAACTGACGAAAGACCTGAACAGAGCCGGTATCAAAACCGAAGCTATTCACGGCAACAAATCACAGAATGCACGCCAGGCCGCATTGAAAAATTTCAAAAATCAACACACACGTGTTCTTGTCGCTACAGATATTGCAGCACGGGGTATTGATATCGACGACCTGAGCCATGTGGTCAATTTCGAATTGCCTCATGTACCTGAAACCTATGTACACCGTATCGGTCGTACCGGAAGAGCAGGCGCAAACGGAAGAGCTATATCATTTTGTGACTTTGAAGAAAAACCATTGTTGAAGGATATCCAAAAATTGATCGGAAAGAGTATTCCTGTCGAGACAGAACATCCATACGCGATGGCTGCCAGTCAAAGCGACCTGGAACCAAAACAACAAACACAGATGCAAAAAAAGAGCATCAAGTGGTGGTGGTTACAGAAGCAGACTGATACGTCCGGCTTCATCCAGGAGGTAGATAATATTCTCACGGATTCAGCATGTAAATCATTTAATGGTTTAGCAGGAATTACATCTTGTTAAACCATTTTTTATTTAATGAAATTCAACTCCCAAAAAATAAAAACAACAAAATCTGAACTACAAACTCAGGATATAATATTAACTTGCCTTACAAATTAAAATCAATTGCGGGTAGACACGCTCCCTAAAAGTCGCTTTATAAAAGGCTATCGGTCATAGACGGGTAGCCTTTTTTAATGCTTCTGCTCTGAATATTGAAGAGCTGAGATTTAATCTTAAGATTCATTCCCTATATCTTTAGGTATTATTTTATTATATTTAAGGTACCATTATAGAAAAAACAAAGTGTGTATTTGAAGTTTAGTTGAAGTAAGGTAGAATGTGTGAATAGGATTTTTGGCATCGGACAATTTTGAGGATAGAAATTCAAAATAAATATTAATCATTTTAAATCATTTCCCATGAAAAAAATAAACTTACTGTGGATTCTTTTTTTGAGTCTTCACATCTTTCCAATGGCCCAATCTTGTTTACCTGATGGTATTGATTTCGAAAGACAAGGTCAGATTGACAGTTTTCACATCGATCACCCTGGTTGCACCGTCATCGAGGGACCGATGAGGATTCAGGGAGCTGAAATTCAAAATTTGCTGGGTTTAAGTGGAATTACTTCTATTGGAGGAAGACTTCTAGTCCAGGCAGATGAGTTAACCGAACTGAAAGGTCTGGATTCGGTGACAACACTTGGAGGAAACGTCGATATAAATTTCAACAAGAACTTAAAAAATTTATCTGGTCTCTCTCATGTTAAAACAATTTCAGGAGGATTGCGGATTACTTCAAATTATTCTCTGGAAACCCTCGGGCTAAATTCTTTAACATCTGTGGATGGTGAATTTAGTTTAATAGGTAGTATATCTTTACAAATGACGGATTTGAATGCACTGAAAAATATTCACGGCGATTTCTATTTTATAGGTTCAAAAGCTAATAACCTCGCGGGATTAAATCATCTTGAATCAATCGATGGAAATTTTATTTTATCCGGTCAACAATCTATACAGAATTTATCAGGTCTTGATCACCTCAGTTCGATTGGGGGAAATTTAGAAATTTCTTCTAATGGCTCCCTGCAAAATTTAACAGGCTTTCCGCCCATAGAAAGCATTGAGGGTGATTTTTCAATAAATCAAAATTCAACATTGCAAAATCTGACTGGCCTTGAATCTATACAGCATGTTATTGGGAAATTAACCATTGAAAAGAACTACGCACTCACGAGTTTGTCAGGTTTAAATGGCCTTGTTGACGTTGGACAGCTTGATTTATTCCGGAATGATTTATTATTGAATTTGACAGGATTGGATGCATTGACATCGATTAATGGAGATGTTGAAATTGCTTACAATAATACAATAGAGAATCTAACTGGTTTGAATTCGCTTACCATTATCGGGAACAACCTCACCATTACGCATAATCAATCTCTGACAAGCTTAACCGGACCAGGTCAATTGACATCCATTGGAGGAAATCTTAACATACATTTCAATGATGAATTATTAACCTGTGCGATCATGAGTGTTTGTAGTCACATTTCGACCGGAGGGCCTTACGATATTGGGGCCAATGCTAGTGGATGTAGTACGGCCAATGAAATCCTTGAAAAGTGCGCAGTAGCCGTCAATGAGACCGGGAATGAAAATGGGATAGTATTATATCCCAATCCTGCTAATGATAAATTAGTTATTAATGGTATTTCACTTGACAATGTCAGTATTCGGATGACGGACACTAAAGGAGCAATGATTCAAGGATGGAAAATTTCCGGTGGAAGTATAGATATAAGTAGCCTTTCCGCAGGCATGTATTTCATGTCGATCCAATCGAATAAGCAGAATATTGTTCGGAGAATTATCAAAAGCTAATGAAGGATAGATCAAGTTAACAAATTGGTTACTTCCTTCAATCTTAACTTATGAAACAATACATATTTTTCACCATCGCATTTTTTGGCAGCATAGGGTTGCATTCTCAATCATGCTTTGTCTATGAAAAAACGCTTACCCGCCAATCTCAAATTGATAGCTTCCCGATCAATTATCCCGGTTGTTCATCATTATTCGGAGAGATTGAAATAAGTGGGCCGGATATTCTGAATTTAAATGGACTGATGGGGTTAAAAGAAATTTTGAGTTTAACGATTTCCAACACGAATAATTTAACTTCTTTATCCGGTCTGGACTCTATCCAAACGGTGTCATGGAATCTTAGAATCGAAGGAGACACAGGATTATTAAATCTAGCCCAGTTAGGTTCTCTCCGTTCAGCAGGTACGATCAGTATCAAAAACAATGACCTGCTTGCAAATTTAAATGGACTTAATTCTTTGACCGAAATATCCTCAATAGGTATTGAAGGAAATGATGGCCTTCAAAACTTAAGTGGCCTGGATAACCTTGATACAATATACGGAACTCTCAATATTGAATACAATCCATTACTTAAAGACATGACAGGGTTAGGATCGCTGAAATCAGTTGGAAATATTTTCCAGGTTGACCACAATGCGGCTTTGAAAAATTTCATCGGTTTATTTTCACTTTCGGAAGTCAAAGGCTCAGTGGGAATTGAAGCAAATTTTTTCATGGAAAATTTAATTGGGCTGGAGTCTCTTCGCGCCGTACTTCAAGATGTGGATATAACTTCTAATACACGCCTTGGTTCTTTGGTTGGATTAAATTCGCTGGAATATGTCGGGAGAAATTTTTCCATTGAATACAATTACCAAATCATTTCAATGGACGGGCTTCAATCCCTTAAAACTGTAGGACGAACTTTCAAACTTTCTTACAATACTCACCTGGTACACCTTACCGGATTGGAAAGCCTGGATTCTATTCAGCATGATTTAAATGTTAATCATTTACCTCTCATAGATTTTACCGGCTTGGAATCCTTAAAATTCATTGGAGGAGAATTCACTTCGGTAAGCAATGAAATTCAATCCTTCAATGGTTTAAATTCTCTCAATACAATAGATGGTGGCATACATCTGTCCTCCAATGATGCCCTCACAGATCTTAATGGCCTTGAATCAGTCAAAACCATCCGAAAAAAAATCTATATTGGTTCAAATCATGAATTGCTCACTTTATCCGGTCTTGACTATTTTGATGCTCAGTCTGTGGATGGGATTACATTGCATCGCAACACCTCATTATCACATTGTGCAAT
>JADKGY010000019.1 GCA_016722045.1 Candidatus Opimibacter skivensis
TCGTCGTCCCCCAGTATGCCCACCAGAATGGCAATAAATGCTGTCAAATTTGATCGTGGGAATAAAAAGTTGATTTTAAGATTTCAACAATCCCTGCTTATGCAAAAAAAGGAACAATAAAATAAACGAGCATCACAACACACAAATATTTTCCAAAATGAACCTATCTTTTGATAGGGGCAAATAAATAATTAAACCAAAAGAAGGATTGTAAAAACAACGCTAAAATAGCCGGCCATGATCGATGGGAACAAGGGATTTCCGACAGCGCCCATGCCTGCAAAGTCAGCGCCAATATCACCACAACCCGAGAAACTAAATATCAGCATCAAATACAAAACAGGTCTGGGATAGTGTTTTCTTAAGTGCTCAGGTCAAGCCCCGGGATGGGACTTCACCAATACGCGCACATCCTGTTGTGTGGCAGCCATCAGCGGAAATGCCACAATCGATGTCCAAAGTTGATAGTCCGTGAGGCCCCCGCCTGCGAATAGGTGGCATACCCGAGGATCATCGTCACCGGATCCTGACTAAAAGCCAGGCCAAGTAATCTCCAAAACCTTAAGAATTTATTTGAAGTCCTTTTCTTTTTGTGCATTGTCCGAACGCGCTATCGAATGATTCATGTAAGCGCGACTCCAAGATAAGCAATAACTCTCCGCTTCTCCCGGCATTAGATTTTCCAATACAGAAGTTAATAGCAGACGTATGGAATATTTAATGTAATAATGTACATAGATACTATATTTCAATCCAATATTCATCACCGCCGGGATGCATCGAATCTGCTTGATTTCCAAATTGTTTCACAGCAAATTGATTGCACTGATTAGCACAAATTCCTTCTCATATCAATGGCACCGGGGAACAGGATATTTTCCAAATGAATATGGAGATGCAAATCCAGCCTCTAAATTCTTTCAACAAGGTGAAAGCAACCCTGGCCACGTCGTGCATCCGTCAGCAGGTGCATTGAATTCACTCAGGATAGCGATCATTCTGAATCTTTCGCCTTCTACATCATGTTCCTGCCTCATCATATGAATCGGGTTTTGCACAGTGTCGAATCCAGGCTTTATAAATTGTTCTTTGTTCATTTTAGCAGCCACTCATTTTCTGATAAAAGGAAAAAAGGATCATTTCTTCTTTCTTCATATGCGCAGCCGTCTCATCGGCAGATGCATTGAATTCTTCAGCGATGCTAAATAATTCCGGATGATGACTGCCGTGAACCTTACATAGTTTTGCTCAAGGAACTGCCTGAGTGCAGGCGTAGTTTGTTCAATATACCGGGTGATGCTTTTTTTCAATATATAGTCGGCAAGCAGATCCAAAGGCCATGATCTGAAATCCATACCCTCAGTTTTGGTTGCCGGAGACATTGGCCAATTCCGCAAGCAAAGCATCGGGATTGATACTTTTGGCTTCGCAGACTTCGTCAATCGATTTACCTCCTTTACAGCAGAAGTCAATACCATGTTTTTGAAAAACAGATGCTGTGCGATAATCTTTGGCTACGAATGAACCTATGGTAGGTGATGTGGTGATTTGCATATTGTGAATGTTTAAGTATTAATAAATTTTATTTCTGATTCGACGGCCATGATCAAGACATACAAAGTCTTCTGTGATGAAAAGCGAATGAGCGGCCAATGCGGTATGATGAAAGGTTCATTCACGCGTAAAGGAATCTCCCTGCTACCCAACTTTAAGATTGCCTCTCCTTCATACACAATGATGATGGCTTCTTGGTACTTATATGCTGAGGCATTTGGCACCCCTTGCTCCGGTCACGCAGGATTTTATATTCTTACCTGTTTCCAAGGATGCTTATTTGTGGTTTAACTATGGCTTGCATTTTAGTTTTGTTTTGAAAGTGATGCCGTTATTGATGTCATTTGACAAATCAAGAAGGACGTACTTTCCAGCATTGTCCGAAGATCATCTCTGACCAGCTTAAACTTATAATGAAGTGAACAAGGTTTCTTTTCGTTACAATCATGAAAGCCAAGACCGCAACCTTATAAATGAATCGCCGTCTATAGCAGATACAATCTGGCTGAGCTTAATCTTTTCGGCCTTTGATTTTTAGTTCAAATCCCCCTGCAGATCCTTTTACAGAATCAAGAAGATTGCATTTGACCAGTTTCTGCAAAATTTTGGACGTAAATGAGACCGGCGAATCAATGGCCCACGCAATATCATTCAGGCTCACCCTTTCATCCTGTCGGGATTTGACAGCAATAAAAACGATGGCTTTGATGCCGTATTCACAGGCTTTGAAAACATATTTTCTCTTTACCCTGCAAAGATAGGTAAATATTTAAATATCGGACACTTTTGTCCGAATTACGTTTGTTATTTCGTTTCGACTCCGCTCAACGACCGACAAAGCAATACCAAAATGAAGTTTCGGCTGCGCTCAATTAAGATGTATGGATTTCAATGCCAAGAAATTTGTGGCCGCAGGCCACAAATTAATCATCGTTGAGCGCAGGTTGTACCTGCGATCCAGACGGGCTGAAAAAATCTGTTTCTATAATAAATCTGTGAACGCAGGCTCCTGCCTGCATTGAAAATCTAAAATCTTAAAACTTTTATTGTTTTATAATTTTGAAATTCTTCTCACCGACATGCAAAACATACATACCAGGAGACAATCCAGCAACATCTAAATCATAAGTAGTCGAGTACGAATTCCCGGACATCACAACCTGTCCAAATAATGTTGAGAGCATGTAGTGTGTCGGTTTATCGTAATCAAGTTTAATGGTGATAGTTGTATTCACTGGATTTGGATAGACCAGAACTGAATGAGGTTTGACATGATCGCTGGTAGATGTGGTCTGGATCAATCCATGAATATCATATTTCGAGAAAAATCGCCAGATCTCTTTCGACGCATTCATGTCCTGATTCGTCCCCACACCGCCAAAAGCTGAGCCAGGCCAGGCATGTACACCATTAATTATTTTGTAATGTTCGACCTCAACACCATTTGTGCCATTGGCATACAAATAATGTTCTGCTGTGCAACCATCTCCTGTATTGATGTCCGGAATACTATTCTGGTCAGGAGGTGTATGACATGCATTGAATGCTACCCAATACGCCAGAACAGATGGTATCGGTGCGAAAATAATATTCCCTGTATATGCCACCGTAGGATCTGATGTCCCGTGTATTTCCATGACTGGCATAGGATGTTGTGGATCGCAGGTGGTGAGTTGGGTTACATTCATTGATCCTGTGACAGAGGCGATCGCCGCGATGCGGTCACTTAGTCCACATGCGAGAAAATAACTCATAAAGCCACCGTTAGACATGCCTGTGCTGTATATTCTGTTTTGATCGATGGCATATTGAGCTGAAAGAGAATCAATCAAATCACTGGTAAAACCAATATCATCCACATTGCTGGTACCCCAACCTACATTCCAATGTGTGTTACCTAACTGATCAACAGTACCATTGGGATGTACGATCAGGAAACCGGCAGTATCCGCTATCGGCCTGAAGTCACCATAGAACATTTGTTCGAAAGCATTCGATGTGTATCCATGAAAATTAAGCACAAGTGGCGCCGGTGTTCCGGGCACATAACTGGCGGGAACATAAAGTATATAATCCCTTTGCAATCCATCATGGAGGATAGAACCGTTGATCGTTTGCTGAGCGGTGGAGAAGAGGTATGCAGAGGAGCAAATAAAATGGAAGTGTTTCATACTATAAAAGTAGGGAAATATTAAATGGTACTGTTTGCCCTTGAATCCTCGTTTTGCCCCTAAATCCCCAGAAGGGGACTTATAATTACCTTCTGTATTTGTGGCCGCAGGCCACAAATATATAGAATCGTTGAGCGCAGGTTGCACCTGCGATCCAGATGGGCTGAAAAATTCTGTGTCTTTATTAATTCTGTGAAAGCAGGCTCCTGCCTGCATTGAAAATTTTATGCTTACTTCATTTCTTCGAATTAATTCCCATCTCTTCCAGCATCTTAATTATTTTATCCAATTTCTCTGTTTCAATGGTGTTCAATTTGATAGTCAGGGCTTCTATTTCAAGTTTGGCTTCCACATTGGTTTCATAATCAGATAAGGCCTGTGCTCTGTCCCGGTCATTTTGCTTGTTCTGGGCCATCATGATGATGGGTGCTGCATAAGCTGCCTGTGTTGAAAAACAAGATTAAGTAAAATGAAAGGATACACATCCCAATGTGCGTGAAGGCAAGAACATTTAAGCTCATCCATAGCATAACTAAGATAGTCTGAATGATTATAAATCTCCAGGAACCCATTCCTTTAGCTACAGAATCCATGAGGCGGCTACCAAAGGACAATGTCTCTTTATGCTGGTCGTGCCAATTTTTTTTATTGCTCATATAGGTTTGGAATATTTGTGATTTGTGATTTGTGATTTGTGATTTGTGATTTGTGATTTAGGTAAATCAAAATGACGAATTATCAGTTCCTATTGTTTTCCGTCAGCGCCTTAAATGCGTCACTAAATTTTATCAGGTCCTCTTTTGTTTTTTTGTCCGTGATGTCTCCTCGTTCGTTTATTTTACTTTTAATTCCCTGTATTAACAGCGTTGTGTCATTTGTAAATTTTGCCATTACAGTTTTCATTATCAGTTGCAATTCTTCGTGTCCTTTTTGACCACTTGCTGAAGCCGTTATAAGTCCTGTTGGCTTGTCGGAAAATACAGTGGTTGAAACACACCATTCAATTGCATTTTTAAGTCCGCTGGGGATACTGAATACATATTCCGGCGTGCAGATTAAAATTCCATCTGTATTTTCAATGCTCCTCCTAAAGTTCAAAATCACTTCCGGGGTGTTTTCAATAGAAAGTTCAGGATCAAAATGAGGAAGTGTTTTTAATCCATTGAAAATAGTCAGCTCAAAACTGTCCTTAGTCAAGGCTGCAAAATTGTCAATGAGTTTTTGGTTCGATGAATTTTCGCTCGCACTACCGTTGATGACAAATATTTTTTCATAGCACTTATCTGTTTATTGTCCAAACCGACTATCTAGTCTTTTTCAAGATACTGATCTTCATGGAAACTTAGAGCTGAAAAAATTTATTTATGCATTGAGTAATCCATATTCAATATTATATATTGAACATCCCTACGATACTTAAGACGCCCCACCAGTTCCGGAACATTCTCCTTATTAAATCTACCTGCGTATTCCGCAAATTTGACTACATACAGAGGCATCTTAAGAGGAGTATTATCGTCATTGTTCAATGTATTAATAACGTAAGTATCGCTAATAAAATCCTGGATAGACTTTCCTTCCAGACCGAGATTGTCAATATCATGAGTTGAAAGCTCCACGATAGAATCCAGTTTATTGCTACAATTTATTTCAAATTTTGTAAGTCGTCCCGTAAATTAAATAATAATACATCCGGCATTGAATTACCTAAGTATCGATATTGGGTACGATTTCCATTATAGTAATCTTTCAGTCTATAAATTTCGCTATCCAACTCAAGGTGACGATAATATTTGACTACATCTGAATCTGAAACATACTTTGGTTTATGAATTCCATAGACTAATTTAATGACAGGCATGCAGGACATTAGGTGAAAACCTAGAAGGACAAAGATGTAAATTGTAATATTATCAAAAAACCAATGATTCTTTGCAGATGGTGAGCAAATGGAATTAGATTTTTTGGACATTATAAGTGATGGTAGGAGATACTTATCTTAGTGGACGATTACAATTTTCTTGATAGCGTTCATCCTTTCCCCATAGACGTTCAAATAATACATACCATCGTGTAAGTTCCTAACATCAACTTCCAGTTCCTTCCAAGTTTTCCAGTTTATATGAAGGACAACATCGCCCACTGTGTTAAGTATAGATAATTGCAATTCATTTTCTTTACGAAAGGCTGGATCAATTTGAATTCTTACTGCATTATCTGCGGGATTGGGGAAAACCATGAGGACCGGTTGCTGTATTTCCGGCGGCTCCTTTACGGCGAAAGAAGCGCAATCGAGAGAATCACCTTCGCAAAGTACTTAAAGAACACCAAGGGTCCATTTCGTCCATAATTAATCAATCCATGTTTCGTGCCCTCCACAATAGACCCTGGCCGTCAGTTAATCGCCTAATTAACACTTGTGTAAAAAACCTGGTCTCCAAGCCCAAATAAGTTAACTGGGATAGAATCTCAGAGGTACATATGACATAGGACGGGTCATATATTTTCCAACACACAACATTGTTCTCCTCTAGGAAAAATCATATAACAAATGTTCCGTGGGTTGACACATAGAAACAGTGTCCTTAAATGGTAGCATGTAAACTTTTCGAGCAAAAGTGTCTTCCCGCATCAATGCGTATATATATGTGTTCAGGATTTCCTTTGGATTTTGAATAGCCGTTGAGTTCACATTTAGCTTTAGGGGGCGCTGATAAATTTTCTTGTAAGAATTGCCTTGGATTATAGTATCGCCCTGCATTGACAATGCAAAAGCTAACACAATATGTACTGGGGGTTCTTCTCCTGGCGCCATTTGTGTATAAATCCAGTTTCGACCATTTTTTAATAACTTATAATATGGTTGTGCAAATAAATTTGAACAGCATGTCAGAAAAAAAACGATCAAAATAAAAAGTGATATTCTCATAAGAGCCTGATTAAGATATGAACTATTAATGCGCTACCATGAATTTTGCAGTCTTGACAATTTGGTTGCCACTAGTAAGTTGAAGGAAGTAAGCACCCGGAGGTAATTTCTCTACGGAATATATATTCGTCGTATTGTTCGATAACCTGACAGAATGAAAGAGCACGCGGCCATTAATATCTGTAATGAAATACGTCATTTCTTTCAATAAAGGAGAAAATGAGCAATAGAAACTTAAGAAATCATTGGCCGGATTTGGATAAAGCAATAAATTAATTTCTTCCGAGTCAACGTCTTCGGTGTGTACCAATTGACAACCCGGAACAAGGCAACCATACTGGTCTACTTTAAGCAGCCAGGCTTTTTGCCCCACATCGCCGCCATTTAAATCGCGATATTCACCCACCATTATCAAGTTGCCATCCAAATCTTCTTTAATGTCTTTTAATTCATAGACAATATTCGTTCCCTCAAAATTATAACCACGCATCCAAAGGCTATCTCCGTTTTCTGCCACTTTAACTATCCAACCTTGCCACTCCGGGCCAAGTGTAAAACTCTGGCCTACTGCAACATATCCTTTTTGGTTGCGGAGTTCAATCATATTCCAAAGGTGCTGGGCAACATCTTGAAAAGCATCTGCAGAAGGCCTGAAAAATGTTTTCCAAAGGATGTTTTTATTAACATCCATTTTAACAATACACCAATCCCAGACAAAATACTCACTTGAAGAATTAATGGGAATAGCCTTCCCTTTCGCTGTTCCAAAAACGATTTCTGGTTTTCATTTACGACTACTCCTCCCAAAGTCCAAACCAATCTTCATTTACAGGACTCAAATAGTCCCACTCTTTGTTACCGAGGCTGTCCAGTTTGGTGAGAACTATTTGCATAATAATATTCTTCGCTTTTACATTTTGATCACTCCCAAGTCCACCAACTATGAAGCCGCCATCTTTGGAAGTGGTAATCCGGTTCAGAGCGATGCCATTTACATTACTGGTAGCTGGCTTGCTAAATTGTGGAATGCCGTCCTTGTCCAGTTTAACTACCCAAAGCTCCGAATAACCACCTTCATGCGCTACCGCTACACAAACCATGGATTGATCATTCAGCTTACCATCGTAGGGTATTTCTGGATTGAATCCGGGCTGCGCGAAAATCCGAAAGAGTTAGGAGCGGTGTCATACTTTATAAAAAACAATGCATTAGTGTCCTGTGCATAATTATAGCCGTGGGTCACCAGGTTTCCTTCACTATCAATACTAAGGCTTTGAAACCACGTTTCGTATCGGTTAACTGTATCCGTCAAACCTCTAATGATTAATGGATTACCGTCCAGATCAGTCTTAACAAAAAGGGCACCTGCATTGTACGGCCAAACACTGTCTGCCACTATTCCGGTAATATAATAACAGCTGTCTGTGACAACAATGCTATTGAAAATAGAAGTCTTCTAAGGTAAAAAGCTAAAAGTCCTATTAATCGTACTTGCGGGCCTGGACACTTCCCCAGCGCCCACACAGCATAACGCATAATAGTGTTTCCTTCATCGTCAATTAATTTTAAAAGGATGATTTACAAAGCTTGTCAGATAAGAATACATCCTTTTGATCATTCACTTCTTTCCCCCTTAGCCTTTAGCAGAGGTCTTCAAAATTTTCTCAATATTCAGATACACTCAGAGTTTTCTTTACCATTTTTAATTGCCTACAATAATCAGGATTATGGATAGCGGCGGTTCAATGCGAAAATCTACCAGGTAGCCTTAATCTGTTTCAAGATAATAAATTACCCTCTCTCATTGAAGCTCTGCTAAGGTTGACTGAAGGTAGGGAAGGCGGTGGAAAATCGGATATCTGCCATCACATAAAGCCAGTTTGAAAATCCTTTTAAAGTATTTGTCACCCGATTGATCCAGAAAAGAGAAATAATTATTTCGTCCAGTCCTCAAAAGAAATCCCTTTTAATCGTTTGAAATGGTCAGTGTTGTTGGTCACTACGGTCAAATTATGTGTTAAAGAAGTAACTCCAATTAAAAGATCAAAGTCATCAAGTGGAGTACCCGCTTTTCGTAATCTCGCCTTTTCTTTTGCATAAAGATCCAGTGAATGGAAAATGGGAACAATTTTTATGCCTGTTAAAAAATTATCAAGAGCTTTTTGATTCTTCTCCTTCTTTTCGCTATTCTCAACACCAAATTTTAATTCTGCAAGTGTAATTTCAGAAATGAAACAATTATCAGGATCAGCTTTTTCAAATTTTTTCCTGAGATCAAACTTTCCTTTTATATAATAAATGCAAGTGTTTGTATCAATCAGATATTTTTTCAAAGGTTTTCGATTTGTCTGTTAAAAGTTCTTGAGCTACGAATATCTTTAATAATATCATCTGCCGATTGTTTTGAATCCCATGCACCAAATGCTTTGTAAAAAGATTTCTTCCTATCTGTGAGGTCTGTTTTAACAGAAAGAGTAAGTTTGGAAATAAGGTCTAGTTTATTACCCGGACTTAAATTATCCAACATTTCCATATAACCCTCAATGAGTGTAGTATTTATATCAATAGTCTTCACAATATGTCATTTGAATGTAATACAAATATACGAAAAAAGAACGTCTCTTCAGCCTTGATTTAAGCTCTACTTTCTTCTAACATCACCGTACCCTTGGTGAGAATTATTAAAAAACCCGAACCGCACGTATCGAGAGTATGGGGAGTATCGGCTTCTTTTTGGCCAACTTTGATAAACCCCTTTAGATACCAAAACTCTGTGTAATACTAATAGCGTTTACCAATTGTTTCTGACGGCATAGATTTTTGAATAACAGCCAGATCAGTTTTAGTTAATTCCACCTGGAATGCACCTAAATTCTCTTCGAGACGATGAACGTTTCTGGTGCCCGGAATAGTTATGATTTCATCGTTTTGAGACAGCACCCATGCAAGAGCAACTTGTGCTTTGGTGACTTCTTTATTTTGCGCGATTTGATCAATCACTTCAACAAACTTCAAGTTCTCCTTTATAGCTTCATCTTTAAAGCGAGGAAGAGTAAGACGCCAATCATTTGTTTCTAAATCTGCCTGACTTTTAATCGCTCCGGTTAGGAACCCTCTTCCCAAAGGACTATAGGCCACAAAGGAGATACCGAGTTCATTACAAATATCAAACATCTCTTGCTCTGGTTCACGACTCCACAAGGAATATTCGGTTTGAAGAGCGGTAATGGGGTGAACTGCGTGTGCCCTGCGAAGCGTTTCTGCATTCACTTCAGACAGACCTATGTATTTTACTTTTCCTTGTTTGACCAAATCACTCAGTGTACCTACAATTTCTTCTATTTCCACTTTAGGATCCTGTCTATGCATGAAATACAAATCAATGGCCTCAACACCCAGATTTTGAAGACTTCGGTCGCAAGCTTCCCTGATGTATTCCGGCTTGCCGTTAAGTCCAAGAAATTCACCATTGGGTCCTCGCATCACACCAAATTTGGTAGCTACGGTCACGATATCCCATCGATCTTCAAATGCTTTTCCTAATAGTCGTTCATTCGCTCCCCAACCATACATATCCGCTGTGTCGAAAAAATTGACGCCTAAGTCGATGGCTTTGTGCAATGTATTTATAGAATCTTTTTCATTAAAAGATCCATAAAACTCAGACATACCCATACAACCCAGACCTATTCTATTCACATTTAGTGTACTGTGTCCTAATGTTGTTGTTTGATTCATTGTATCTGTATTTTAAAATTTCCAATACAAAGTTGAAGGATAGAGGACGCTATGATACGACCATAATCATACAAGAAATGACCAATTTCAAAGATTGGTCTACGATTTATTCGTTTTTCGGAAAGTGTTTGGGGAAAGTTCGGTGTGTTTTTTAAAAAACCGACTAAAATGAGTAGCCTCACTAAAGCCTAATCTATAAGCGATTTCCTTCGAAGAGTAAGGCGTATTTAATAAAAGAGATTTGGCAACGGAGAGGGTTCGTTTTGAAATCCAATCATTCACAGTTCTTCCTGTTTTACTTTTTATGACTGAGTTCAGATAATTTGGGTGAATATTCATTTTTTTGGCGAAATATTGAACTTGCAATTTGTCTTCATTATGCTTATCCCTTAAAACCTCCTTAAACTCTGTTTCTAAAAGCCTTTTGAATGATTTGACAATTTGAGAATCTCTATTCCCTTCTTCTATTGGATTGTAGGTTGACCAAAATTTTTCTTTTATCTTAAGCAGGATCACCATAAAAAGATTTCCCAGGATTTTGTTTTTGTATTCGGATTCCTTATTAAATTCTTTTAAAATTTGACTATACAAAGTTTCAAATTCTTCAAAATCAATTTGCAATAGCTTTTGGGGTGGAACTATTTCTGCCAATAAAAATGGAAATTCTCCATAAATTTCCGGATGAACATTTTCTCGCAGAAACTTTTCAGATAAGGTGATGATGTAAGCATCCTTTGATTCATATAATTCATAAGATTTTATGTGTCCCGGATTCGTAAAATAAATGGTGTGCGAATCGAAAGGGAATTTATGGTCATCGAGCCAATAAACGCCAGACCCTTCTTTTGTCAAAATGAACGAAAAATAATCTGCCCGTAAAGTTGGTGATTGAAATGGAATTTCCGGATGAATTTCAGGTATAGAAAGAATGGTAAAATCTATTTCCTGGTTAAAGGGCAAGCCGAGTGTTTTATATAAGTCAGAAATTGTATGATGTATTATGATTTCCATATTTTATAGCTAACTATCACCGACAAGTGGCATTCCGCATTTTCATACTCATCTACTTAATCTATAATAGGGTATTTCTGCTGAAGGTATAAATCCAAGTTTTGCGCTAATTTGTATGAGCCAATATTTTCTAAACGGCATGACCCGTCTTTTTTTTTATTTCTTTTAATCTTACTGTTATGCGTTCATGCTACATTCTTTTTGCCCATTCATCCATATACGTTTCAAATACATCTAGCGGCATACTGCCCCCCTGCAATATAGCATCATGAAAAGCTGTCAGATTAAACTTTGCACCCAACTCTTTTTTATATTTATCCCGAAGCTCTTTAATTTTCAATTCTCCGATTTTATAGGCTAGTGCCTGACCCGGCATTGCCATATAGCGCTCAATTTCTGCTGTCGCGTTTTGCTCAGATACAGCTTCATTTTCCATCATGTATTTTATCGCCTCTTCTCTTGTCAGTTTTCCCGTATGTATGCCAACATCTACAACTAAACGTATGGCTCTGTGAATTTCATTTCCGTATGCTCCCATTTTCTGATATAGGTCTGTGTAACATCCTAATTGTTCACCAAGAGATTCGCAATAGAGTGCCCATCCTTCTGAAAAGGCAGGATAATAAGAAAATCGCCTGAATTTCGGCAGAGATGTATTTTCCTGTAGTAATGAAAATTGATAATGATGACCTGGAATAGCTTCGTGTAAAAATGTTGCTTCTAGTGCCCAGTTTGTTACGTTTATTTTTGTCGGGTCAATTATAGGAATGTAATAAATTCCCGGGCGTTTGCCATCAGCAGAACTGCGGTTATACTGAGGAGCAGCAGCGGCACGAAACGATTCCACCTCTCGCACTTCAAAAGGTGTTTTTGGAGCAACACTAAAAAGCTTTTTTAGCTGTGGTTGTATTTTAGCCAGCACCGCAAGGTTACTATCTAACACTTCCTTAATTGTTTTAAAAGGCATAAACCGTTTGTCGGTTTGCATATAGTTGAACAGTTCTTTAAAGTGCCGGTATAACCAATGTTATTTTTTAATTGTTCCATTTCTGCAGTAATCCTGGTCACTTCACTTAAACCTGTTTCGTAAATTTCTTCAGGGAGATTTAAGAGTTGTAGTAAAAAATAAATATTGTACCGATACATAGCTTCACCGTTAGGTAAGGCATTAATACCGCTTGTTGAACGGGCAGCATTTAAATAATCCCCGCTAAAAAATGTGCTTAGTTTTTTTATAAGCAGGAATAAATTGTGTAATAATGGCATGAGTATATAAATTAGTCAAGCGCACTTTATCTACATTTGAAAATTGCTCCGGGAAACGTTTAACCGGACCATAAAAAACATTTTGGAAGTATCGCTTTGTGCAAGGCTTTCCATTTGAGGAATCATTTTCAATACTAATGCCTTAGGCAACACCATTCCTGCTTTAATGCCTTTGCGGAAGTTTGCTATGGTATTATCTGTCCACACGGTGAACGCATCAATCCGTTGCAACCAGTTATCATAATCCTGAACAGTTTTAAACGGTTGATCTCCTGTGCCATTCCCAAGCTGACCCATTTTAAGAGGTAATGAAAGGAACTGTGCAAAGGCATCCACTCTTTGTGGTATTGTTCGGCATCGAGTTCCTGGTCAGAATGTCCCTTAAAATATAGAGAAATACGGTCTTCGAAATTCAGATTTTCCGGTTTGTAGCCGTTTAAATCTATTTGATATTTTGAATAAAAATCATGTGCTTGTTTTAAGAAAGCCTGTGAACCATCATTTGGCAGTATATTATTATAACGATTGTCCCCGCAGCGGTGGCTTCTAGTGGAAAAGTTTTAAACGGTCTTCGTAGTAGTTTTCAAATAATTGATGAAGCCCGCTATTACGGGAGATGTTTTGCGCAATCACCTTTGATTCTGCCGAACAAAGAAAAATTAAAGCGATAAAAATTATTTTCTGCATATTATATTTCATAATAAGATTTTTTACAAAATTGATTTTTTGCAATTACTTTTAAATTAGAACTGCTGCCAATCATGACGCATAGTCGAGTCACACAAAGGACCTTCACCATTGCGTTCTACAGAACCGTGCTTGAACCTCTCGATTCACTTTTAGTCGCCGAAGCTATTGCGAAGGAGACTTTTAGTCGCCGAATTCTTGGCGAAGGAGACATGGCTCTTCCTGTTCAGTCACGAATGTAGTCAATACAATCTATGGAAGGACCCATTTCCGGTGATAAAACAAATCTGTCATAAGCTTCCTGGATTCGGTTCTGTCAGTTTCAAAAAGTCCGAGTGGTTGCAAAACGCCCTGACTTTTTGAAACTCATTATTTCTCTTAGAGTCTTCGCGTCCCGATTATTTTCCATTTTCGGAAGAAGATCTTTTTTAATTCTCTTGTAGGGGTGTTTTGCAACCACCCAGACAAGAGAATTAAAAATACCAGGAAGGCACTTTCATTAAGGAGCCTGAGCTAATGCGGATCTGGTTGTTGATAAAATCTTCATTTATGAAATGAAATAAAAAAAGGAAATGCATATTAACTTATGGCAATTTGCTTGGGTAAACTACTTTACATAGGAGCCGATGTTATAAGCCGTTTTGCTTGTCATGGCATTAAATATATGCCAATAAGCAATTGGTTTTCTTGTCGCCATCGCAACCAACCTGTCAATGGATTTTTGCATTTTTCAATATAGTTGTGGCAAGGCTCACCTACATATGAATTATTTTCGTCATTGTAGAAGCAATCATATCTCACCTTTACCCAATCACCTTTAATTTCCATTGGACAAAATGACTCGTGTCCATTAGGAATTATCAATGTGTCCGCATTATCATTGGGTTTAATTCTTAGTGGGCATTTTTTTTGAAATGTCTCCATTTTTGCTTGTAAGTCGGCTTATACCGAAAGATTGAGATATGTATTCGTCCCAAATTTTGAAGTGATAATTTTTTGTATTAGGTAAATATTTAACATCGGAAAAGTTTACTAAGACCTTATATGCCATTTCACTTTTTGCAATACACACAAAATGCATTATTCCGTAGTCAGGTTTAAAAAATTTTGAGCACATATTTATTTGGCTTGCGTCTTCATACATATCCCAACTCGAGATTTTGTCTTTCAGTAAGCTGTCATTAAAAATTTCAAATTTCAAAGGCGCAATAATCAAACCAATTCCTAAACTTGATTCTTGATTGTCGTAACTGCAATTGTTGTCTTGGTCGATTTTTTTGTTAATGGGTTGTGCTGAAATAGTGTCAATTGAAGCAATGTCTATGTTGTCAAATTTACTTTCAGAATTGTTGCTCTTCTGTCTGCACGAAAAGAAAATTGTCAAAATAAATATGGTTAACACTTGTCTTATCATAATCGTCTTAAAATGGCTTATACCATCTAAATATACTCATCTCCATCTCATTAATCTTCAGGCATGCCCCCAAAATAGCTATTCACTTCCTCCATTTCTACCTATAACCTGAAGCAAATACTTTAAACCTATTTAGCCGATCCTACCGACACCTTATAGCTTTAGAGTCATACTGCCAACCATCACCCTACCCCCTACTTTAATACACTCAACTCCCCTACCTTTACCCCATTCAACCAATCAAACCATGCTCAATATTCGTCGTTTCATTCTTTCCACTTCTTTCCTTCTGATAGGTATTCTGGCCACAATCCCATTTACAGCCACCGCCCAGAAATCCTCCATCGTCCAGGTACATGCCGACAAATCTTCAGGATACGGTGTAGCCTGCGGAGGCCCTGACCTCATCGTCACCGCCCTCCATGTCGTTTCCGGTAAAAGCACCATCATGGTTGTATGGCAGGGTAAAAGCGCATACGCCGATATTGAAAAAATCTACAAACCTTCTGACCTCGCGTTGCTAAGATTACAGACTCCCCTTGGCATTCCCTTCACTCACACTCTACTCCGGCGAACCACCATACGACACCAATATAAATTTCTGGGAAATGCCGGTCAACACTGCAAGTATGAGCGCAAAAACAACTGTACTTGAAGAACGTACAAGCCTCGCCAAGATCAGCCCCCGTGTCGCTAACAATCCAACGGGCCTTTCAAAAGCATTGTGCAGCGATGGCGGTCAGTACTATCCCGGTATGAATACCGAAGTGATCAATTTTAAAGAACCGAATATCCGTAAAGCGCATTCAGGTTCTCCACTGACGTATGACAATAAAATATTAGGGATGGTAGATGGTGGTGCAAAACTTGTTGATGGTAAAGCTTGTGTATGGGCCATCCCCGCTGCTGATTTCAATAAACTTTTCAACCAGGGCACACCACTTTCAAAGCCCATGCAATCCTGTGATCAGGGAGGCATCGAAAATAAATATATGTACAGCGGTCTGCGCTCTGACAATCCCCTGCTCAGTCCGGAAGAAGTCAGACAGGCAAAACAGTTTGAAAACCCAATGAAAATTCCGACAGGTGGCGGTGAACTGATTCAACTTTATCACGACTACAGGATGAGTTTCGGCGAAGTGTATGAAACATTGTTTGACGACGAGAAACAAGATCTGATAGAAATACTTGATGCGGAGGAAAGTATATCCCTAGAAGACCTGCTCGACAAGACTATTGATCTTTATGTCGAAGATGTGACAGGCATCACCTTAATGATTCCGTCCCAATGCAGGTTGTCACGCACCGCTGATGATTACGGAACATTGATTACCACGTCAAGTCCGGGAGGATTGATCACGATGTCTGTCTACATCTCTCCTAACGAGTCGATGGATAACGGATTGCAGGCGATGAGTGCATTCAAGTCATACATGGCGACAAGCGGAATGATCCTGCAACCGAAAGATGAGGATGTTGATGACTTCACCGATGATGAAGACAATCCATACTACAGCGAGCACATCGAAAAAGAAGGCAGTAATCAGAATGGTGATGTTCAATCCGGGTGGTATGCCGATCTGATCATCAATGATGGTGATTTCCTCGCCGTCATCGTGACCGTCAATGACTGGGCCGGTCTCGATAACCAACCGGATGAACTCATGTATTTCTATCTCATGGAGACGTGCGCGAGTCTTTGTGATTTTACGATTTACTAAAATGGAAAATTTAAAGGGTAATAAATAAATGCAAACTTAGTTTGCATTTATTTATTACTTGCTTGTTCGGCGTAGGCTGTGCCTACGTCGGAGTGTTAGCAAATTTCAGATTTGCGTTCAATGCATTACTTCGCAAAACAGAGTTTTGCTGACGCGAAAGCGTAGGAACATCCTACGCTTAACAAGGTCATGATTTCATAGGGATATCTTATCACCCCTCTCTCACATGAATTTTGTATCCCATTAAACGCATACTGTAAAAAGAGAGGGGATGGGGGTGAGTTACACGGAAGACAGAAACAGTATTCGTTATTCTCTGGCGTTCGAGTGTCCCTGACGTTCGAGTGTCTCCGACCTCGAACTCCTACGCAAGGCGCAGCCTTGAATACACCAAGACGTCGGTCAACCGACCTAACATTTTGCTTTTATTATCGGATGACGGACGTTCTGGCGAAACCTTGATGTTAAGCGTCATTCGTTACTCGTTACTTATTATTCGTTACTTGTTACTCGTTATTCGTTATTCGTTACTCGTTATTCGTTACTCGTTATTCGTTACTCGTTATTCGTTACTCGTTATTCGTTACTCGTTATTCGTTACTCGTTATTCGTTATTCGTTACTCGTTATTCGTTACTCGTTATTCGTTACTCGTTACTCGTTATCTCACCACCCCAAACTCTTCCTTCTCTTTCTCCGACAGTTGATAAATCGGATTTGAAGTCAATCCGCTATAAATCGCCCAGGGTGTGCGCCACCGATAAATGTATCCATCATCTGATGCAGTGAGTATATGACTTCCATCAGGTGTGAAGACACCATCATTTATTTTCGCTGTATGTTTTCTATATGTAGCAACCAACTCTCCATTGATCGTCCACAGATACGCGCGTCCATCATAACAGGTCGTCAGTATGTGATGACCATCAGGCGCAACAGACACTGTTGAAACATTTGCCGTATGAGGCAAGCTGTCTATAATCGTCCCATCTGCCGCCCAGATTTTGATCAATTTTCCTCCGGTCAGAATGTTATGATCATCCTGTGTAAAAATCGCCTGTTTTGGTTTTTCATTGTGATGCAGGGTCAACAATAATTCTCCTGCTGCAGAATACTTACGCACTGTGCTATCAGCACATGAAGTCAAAAGATATTGGCCGTCATGAGAGAATGAAGCTGAATAAATTTTGTTTTTGTGTTTCATCACATGCAATACATTCCCCTGTATATCTAAAACTGTGACTGCGCTGTCTGACGAAATCGTAAGTATGTGTGTATCATCCGGCGAAAAACCTGACCATAGTACATCACCTTTCAAATGAAAAGAATGAACAAGCTGGCCATCTACCTTCCAAAGTCTGGCAAGACTATCAAGAGAAGAGGTCAATATGAGATCACCCTTGTGGGAGAAGCTCGCATTCGTCACTTCGCCTTTATGCTTCAACACGATGACATGTGATTCCTTCGGGTCCCATATTCTAGCCGTACTATCTCTTGATGCGGTGATGATGCGCAACCCATCGGGTGAAAATAAAGCAGATGTAACCACACTGCCGTGCTTCAGACTATCGATCAGTTTCCCGGATGCATCCCATATTCTTGCAGTCGAATCAAATGAAGCGGTCACATATCTGTCTCCTTCTGGGAAATAATCAATGGTGTTGACCGCTTGCGATTGTCTTGGAAATCTATGCAGAAATGGTTGTGAGAAGTCCCAGAGTTTCGCCGTGAAATCATTTGACGCTGTCAGGATACTTTTGCCATCAGGTGAAAACACAGCACTCACTTCAGTGCCCTTGCATCTGAAACTGTAGAGCGAATCCCCGTGATCATCCCATACTGTGATGTGAGCGGAATTAGAGTCAGGTGTAATCGTCAGAAAAAGTAGGCCATCTACCGAAAAAGCAGCATTGATCACCCCTGAAGAAAAAGTATCTTTCAATGCACTACCCTCTTTGTCAAATAATGTACAATTGCCATTTTGAATGGTGAGTAAAAGATTTTCAGCTGGAGAAAAAATGACAATGTTATTATCCTGTTTTAGCTTTCGGACCATTGAAGAATAAGCACCTGTATTAATCGTGCTTCGAATAATTTTCATTCCATCCGTTGAAAATGAATCCAGGCTTGTCATCGATTCCGGGATACTATCCTTGTCTGTCAACCTTCCATCTTTCTCCCACAGATAAACATTCGTTCGTGTAAGGGTTAGTATTTGTTGCCCGTTAGGTGAAAGGCGGCGCTCTTTACTTCTATTTCATGTGGCAGTGAGAGGATTTCTTTTCCATTGATATCCCACAATTTAGCATAGCCATCTTCAGAAGCGGTCAGCACTTGCTTTCCATCCGGAGAAAATACTGCAGTGAAAACTTTTTTGGTATGGGGAAAATTTGATTTATACAGTGGCATCTCATCCTGTGTGTGAAATATATCACTCAGGGCAAGGATTAACAACGGGGGTGAATTTTCTTCAAGAGTTGAATAGGCATTGTACGCCACATCGAGTGCGAGCGTATTATCTTTCTTCAACTCCTCTCTCGCCGTGAAGGCAAGTTCTCCGGCTCGTGCGTATTGATAGCGTTGAGAAGCCACATGCCATTGCCATCCGGCAAGTGCTGCGAATATCACAACTACCGCGCCTAATACGCCGCGAATGATACGATTGCGTTGTCTGTCCTTTTGTGCCTGTACTTTTTTTATTCTGCTGAATTCAAGAAGCTCTTTCTCTTTGTCACTGAGACTGCGCATGCCCTGCATTCCTTTTTCTACTACATCAAGTTCCGTTTCATTCAGCCATGAATTTTTTCCTTGCTCTGTTGCCTCACCTGTTTTTGCACCAAGGATACGAGCTGCCTGCTGACCCGGGCTGAGCGAGATGCTGTATTGACGAATCACAACGAGTGCAAGCAGATTGTGTCCTAAGTTGGTACCATCCGAATGTGCACTTGTCAGCAAGAAAAGTTCTTTGCATTTTCTGATCAGGCTATTGATGATTTCATCCCGATCGCTATAGATCAATTTTCGTTTCGCAGCTTCAAGGATTTCAGATTTACCCAGAGCAGATGTGTGACGATAGAGGAGGTCAAGCGCAAGACCCGATTGAACAGATTCCTTATTCCATTCTTTAAGCGTTGCGATTTGCTGATTTAAAAACCTGTCCATGATCTCACCGGACAGAATTCCCTGCTGATAGGATCTCATGGTGAAAGATGGTATCTGTGCATTTTCCAACACAGCGGATGACCACAGATCTGACAGAATAACCTGCAGATACGGGGCCACTAATGTGTTATCTCCATCTGACAGATCGCCACAAAGAGTGGTTGGAAAATTATTAGAAGGTGTATTTTCAATCTGCAGACGATAATATTCTTTTGTCACCGGTGAAAGTGTGATGCCTGCAATCGCTTCATACAATCCATCCCATGTCAATGGCTGCAGAAATACATCAGCGTATGGAAAATGTGCGGACTGCAATAGATCACTAAACAAAGCATGATTCTCCTCGCCAATACTCAATACAAGTTTTCCGACAGGAGCTTTTTTTGTTTCAAATAGGCTGACCAGAATATCAATGAATGTTTTCCACTCCGCAGGATCAGAGGATATCTCGTCAAGAATAATGATAAGGGGCTTACCTGTTTTTCTTCAATATTAATCCATTGTTCATAATAGTTGAGGCGCTCTACTCCATCGAGATGAATCAGTTGTTGTAATTCATTTTGAAGAATATCTTTCGCATATCCGGTAACAGTCGAAATTAATTTTTGAAGTTCTGCGATTTTTTCATGCAGATTGCTTTTATCTTTTGGTGGTAATTTCTCTAATCCATTTTCATCACGTAATTGATCCAATGCAGATGACAATCTATCGGAAATATTATTTCCTGAAATATCATTGTATGAAACAACATATGATGATTCAAGTCTCGGCGCTAAACCTGCAGCCAACAGCGAAGATTTACCAACTCCTTTTTTTCCAGAAAGCAATATAACAGGCTGCTCTCTTCCCAACTGTGTATACAACCTCCGAATGTCATTGCCCCGTCCGAAAAATATGGCGGCTTCGTCTTGCTTAAAACTCCGAAGTCCGACATAGGGCGCAGCAGGTAATTTTCGATAGTAGGTATTTGGAAGTTCAAGACCGAATAAGGGTTGATTAGCGGCTTCAGGTAAATTCCATGCTTTTGATATTGTCCCTCCTTCGCCTGTATAGAGTTTCCATGGGAACTGATCTTCACCGGGACTTCCTAAAATGGATTCAACGAAAAGGGCTTTAGAATTTTCTGCACCATTTTCAGTTTTGATCTGGTCAACGGCATCGGTCCATGCCCTTTCCACATTCATGCCCGCCGACATGCCTTTATAAAAACGTGAAGCCAGGCCTGTGGCCACTGTATCATTGATCGATTGTGATGTACCGATCACAGCGGGCAGTCCAGCAGCCACGAGTTCTTCAGATTGTTTTTGGGACGAACATCCGTTGAGAAAAACAAGCTTAAGACTCTTTTGCTTTGCCAGAAAATTGACTAACCCTTCACTGTGTGCAGCAGCTGTGGCGCCGGATGCAGATTCAAGCAGAAGTGAATAACTATCCGCATGACCGCCATAATGAAAGATGGCTATCCGGTCACGATAGGTGGTGTTTTGGAACAGATCAAAAATGCGATCTATGGTAGCATCGGGTTCGACGAGGACCTGGCAGAGGCCGTTTTCTTCAGCTTTGGATAAGGCATCGCGGATGGCATTGCGTTCGGCAGTGAGACCCCTGAGGTATCCTGCTCCGGTATTTTGTTTGTCGTTGGCAAATGCGAGGAGAATAACGGGCGTCACGGCATCAAAGTAAGATATTTAAAACAAGCTATGTATCCAATCCACAAAAAATCTCTCTTTGCCGAGGTAAATTAAGGCAATACCGATCATATCATAAAAGCCGTGCGTGAGCATGCTCAGTATGAGATTGTTCCTGTTCTTGTAAAAAATCATGGAGAACATAAATCCGGTGCAGACCGTCGAAATCACGCCGGACATACCCTGATACAAATGGGCAAAGCCAAACATCATCGAAATCAATATGGCTGAAATCAGCCAACTTCTGTCCGTATCGCCCAGCGCAACAGCTAGTCTCCTCATAAAAAAACCTCTATACATAAACTCTTCTCCAATGGCTCCGGCGATCCACATTAAAAAGATAAACACTAGCGTATTGATCAGATTCCCCTTCACGTTTGTGAAATCATTTAAGTTAACCTGTCCGAACACAAGTTCAATGAGGGGTTGTAAAATAATATCGACTACCAAAAATAGAATTACAGCAAATACAATAGCCCAACCAATTGCTTTACTCCAGTCAGGTAAGGAAATACCAAATTCTGCCCATTTGAAACGGCTCGCCCAGAATGTGATCAGGGCTAATAATAATCCCGTAAAGTATCCAATGGTTCCATTGAAATAAGAAAGCAGAATAATACCAATGATGATAGAAATAACAACTATTCTGCTCGTGAGGAATTTGAAGATTTTATCTCTGTTCATCGTTTTCCATTTTTAAATGCGTTCAATAGTGTGAAAAATGAAATGCTTACGATGCATTCATTGATGGAAAATAACGAATGAAAAATTGAAGTGTATTGAGTTAATAGACTAATGATGATTTGGAACAGATGAATATCAAATCTGTATTACGTACGGCACATTAATACACGCAAGGCACAGCCTTGCTGACGCTCAGAAACTTTGCTTACTGTTTTATTCGATTAAATAAGGAGGTAATAAACTCCTTGCTGCTCGTCCACTTTATATCAGGATACCGGCTGTTATCCAGCATTTCATGTTGAACACTGAACATACCATGCATATATTGGGCGCTTTGCCATCTTGGGTTGAGTTCGTTCTCACCTTGAGGATTGGCCGCACGCTCACTTTTAATATAGGCTGCAAATTGACTAAGACTTCCCATTGGAATCAATTGAAATGCAGTGTGTGTTATCTCGCTTGCCATGGCTACCATTTCATTTGGGCTTACCCTGAAACTGGCAATGCTAAGCTTACCGGGTGTATGATCATCCAATGCCGCAGCCGCTGTATACGCCGCAGTGTCATCCATCGTCGTAAATTCCAAATGCCAGTCCGGGTTTTCTCCCCAATAGCCGACACTCTTCTTCTTCATGTCAAGCATTGGTGTATTGTAGGCCAGAATTTCAGCAAAGGCCCAATTGAAAATTGAAGTGGATGATATCAAACTTTTATCCAGATAAGTATGAAACTCTCTTCTCAGATCAAAGTTGCGATTCTCACCCGGAGTAAGCAACGTGAAATCCGTTGAATAATCAGATGGTATAAAACGAGAAACACCTGCAGCTATGGCAGCATCCAACAACACTTTTTGCGTATCGACGATGACATCATGCAAACCTTGCAAAGCAGATACCACGCAAGAGGCTCCATTGCACACTTTTGATATCTCATCCTCACTTGACATATTGATCTTAAATACGTGCGCTCCAAGTTTTTCAAGTTTAGTAATTTTTTCAATTTCACTTCCGGGGCGGACGATCACGCGAACTTCAGCTCCACGCTCAATAAGATTCCTCACAATTCTTCCACCCAAATTTCCGGTAGCCCCTGCAACAACGATTATTTTATTCATTTTCTTGATTTTATTTCCGGTTTAAACCCATTATATGGTCACTTTGTTTTATTCAAAATCAGGATAACGGAGAAGATCAGCCGCACATTTTGCCATAATCAAGAAAGAATGGAACTGTTTTTTGCCCAAAATAGATAAACTACTGGTCAGACCTCCCTATACTTTCCATTCCGTATGATCACTAAAGGGGTTGTCACAAGACCCGAAACAAGAAGTATTGCAGTACTTAAATATCTCTAAAAAAATATCTCTAAAAACTGATCGGTTGAAAATAGAGTTTTCATATTACCTGTATTAAAATTCCCTGGCTCTGTCCTCTATTTTTCGATATTTTGTATTCAGAAATTCAACAACCCTGTTATTAAATTCATCGGCATATACCACTGGTGTACTATGCCCTGAATCAGGCAATATCCACAAATACGAACGGGGTATATTTTCAAATATCAATAAGGTGTGCCGGGGACGTATGACATCATGATCTCCGCCAATAACTAAAACCGGGATTGTTATTTTGTGCAATTCCTTCAATGCAATGTGGGGTTGTTCAATCGTCAGCTTTTTGTATTTAAAAACAGTAGAGTCCAAAGCCGTTTTTGGCCTGTCTTCTTTAAACATATCTGCAAAGAGATTATAATTTTTAGTCACTCTTTGTAACACGTCAGCCTGAACTGCCGATGAATCAGGCTGAAGACTGGCCCCGGTCATGACAAGCTTTTTCACTTTTTCCGGATGACGGATAGCAAGCAATAACCCGTTGATACCTCCGTCACTCCACCCGACAACATAAGCCGAATCAATGTGCATAGCGGATAATAATGCAGCGTAGTCATCTGCCATCATTTCATAAGTCAGGGAGTCATTACTATCCAATGATTTACCCTGGGCCCGACTATCAGCCACGATAACTTTATATTTTTTAGACAGGCTGGGAATTTGCTTTACAAAGTTATTAATGCTGCCACCGTTTCCGTGTATTAACAGCAACGGTTCCCCTTTGCCATATACTTCACAGTACATTCTAAATCCCCGGATATCATAATATTTCCCGGTTTTATCATTTCGCCCATAAGATGTCTTTCCAAGGGCCTTTTCATAATCGGATTGCAGTTTGGAAATATTGATCTGCCCACACGCTATGTTCATAACCAACGTCACAAGAATAAGGACAAGTGCTTTTTTCATATAATAAATTGTCCTGCAAAGTATGATTTGACTATCAATTAATTGTTAAACCAAATTCTATTTATTATTTAATACCAAATCATCCGATGGTTAGTCAAATGCAAAACACTTTTTACCTCTTATCTTTTAACACATGAATCATTACAATTGTTGTCATTTAACAGGTGACATATATCAGCCTCAGAAATGATGAGGACGGTCGTCTTTCGTCCTTGCAGTCGCTAATTTTACCCAAATATTTTGATATGAAAACATCACTTTTATCCGTTCTGGTTTTTCTGATTTTTTTCATCTCAAAAACCAGTGCTCAGGACAAGAATATATTGAATGGATTGTCTGAGGAAGAACAAAACGCTATTGAAGCGATAGCGCTTTATCCTGCCAAAGAAAGAGAGGCAATCCTGGAAGCATCTCTTCATCCGGAGATCCTGGTACGGATGGAAAACATACGCAGTACGACTGAAACGAAATTCAAAGAAAACATTTCGGGCATAGCAGAGGCAGATCAAAAAAAGATTTACAATCTGTCCCGCTATCCGGATCTCATCACAAAGATCTGTGTTGTAGGGAATGGCAGGTCGAATGCGGAGATGACAGATATACTCCAGAGTTATCCTGAAGGAATCCACGCAGACGCTTTGTTTGCTAATCAAAATTATTTTGGCCTCCTCAGAGAAGTCAATAATCTTTACATGGGCGCTGAGGAAGCTTTTCAGACTGTCCTTTCGGCCTATCCTGAGAAAGTGCGTGAAGCATTCAGACAACTTGATCAGTTGCCTGGTGTCACAAGTATCCTCACAGACAATATGAAGATGACTGTTCTGCTCGGCGATCTATACGGCAAGCAGCCAGTGCAAATAATGCATGCACTTGATTCACTCAATGTAGTCGTCGCCGAACAACAAGCCAACGAATTAAAAGACTGGAAACAGAAAATTGAGGATGATCCGGCTGCCATGACAGAATTTGAAAATGCGGCTGAGGAGTTTGCCAATGATGAGCCATATGATAATAGTGTGTATGATGATGATGTGTATGATGGACCGCTGCCGGAAAGTTATACGGAGAGAGTTGTCGTGCATGAGGTATGGAGGCCCTATCAGTATTGGTTCGGTTGGCCTTCATGGTATGCCGATGAATGCTGGTATCCCTATCCGTGGTGGTATCATTCCGGATTCTATTATGGTCCTGGTCATGTGATCGTCATCATCGGGTTGCCATCCAATGTATTTTTTAACTGGCATTTTTATCATGACAGTCATTTCTATCACTATCCACATTTCACGGATCAGGTCATACGACATTACTATGGTCCAAGACATACAGGTTCACATATGCAACCTGTGTTTAAAAGATGGGAAGAAGACCACAGATCAGAATTGCCCGACAATTGGTTTAATGATGACAAAAACAGAGTGAACAGAATACGTGAGTATGGAAAATTCAAAATGGATTATGATAAAAAAGTCGGTGTCAAAACGGAGAAGTCACCTACGGAAAGAGAGTATCTGCAAAAACATGCTGACAAATACCCGACATTAAAACCTGTATTGACAGAAAAACCAGGAAGTCCAAGAACTCCACCAAAAAAGGATCAGGACAATAATCCTGTACCGGAATACAAGCCTGTACAAAATAATCCTAGGGAAAAAATAACTCCTGAAGAAAAAATAGACAGGGCCAAAGAAAATCATGAAAATGTCTGGGACAATCAACGGAAGCCCCCAAAGCAAGAATCCCCTTCAGCCAATCCTGCAAAAAGAGATCAGCAAAATAAACCGCCACGGACAGAGCCTGCAAGGAAAGATCAAAAACAAACACCACCCAGAACACCACCTACGAAGAAGGAACAAACACAACCTAAACCTACAGATACAGATAAAAAGAAACCGGGTCGCAATTGATGGTTGATAGAAAAGAGGTCAGTTCGTAAAGCAGGAAAAGCGGTGCTGAAAAAGGCACTGCTTTTCTTTTTCCCAGCACTGTCATTTCAGAATACCCGTTATTGATTTGGCAGTAATGTATATTCCTTATGTAAGGCTCTCGATGATACATACAGACCAATAAAGTCCAATGCTATTCTGAAATAATTTGCTGTAAACCAGGAATTAGCCCTTTGCTTCGTTAAGACTGCATCTAAGTCTGAGCCGGCCATATAAATATTGATCGGTAAAAAATGCACCATTGTAAAAACCATATCGGCCAGGCTGACACCTAAAGCAATGAGCAATAACATGCGGATCGTTTTTGAGGGTTTCCAGTAATAAACCAGGCAAATAATACTGAAAATCAATACCCCGAATTTGAGGTAGAAATAATCACCAGGATTTGTAATGCGAAAAAGTCCTGAAGATGTTTGATATCTGTCAATTCACCTGATCTCCAATTGACAGCCACGACCAACATATCGAAAATCATACCGGCACATAAGAAAAACCAAAAAGAAAGATTTATCCAAAGAGGGATTTTGTTTTTCATACAAATTGAATTGAGGAGTTAAATAAATAAGCGCTACATTATTTTTTTGGTTATAGTTCGAAAGAATAATTGTACTGTCAGTCATCAATTTAGACAAGATAAATCAGATATTTGTCCATTAATATAAGATATCTTTTCAGATCGACCAGGTTTTTTTCACGCACCTGCCCTTCAGCTTTCATGGCACGTAATGCATTTACTTTAGCCCTGACATTGGCACGATAACATTTGTAATAAGTGAAAAGTAAATGTTCATTTTTGCCAAATTCATTTTTGGCTTTCGAAAAATAATAATCTGTGAACGCTTTGCTTAACTTATAAAACCCTTCCGCCTCCAGGTCCATGCAAAAAAAAGCCAGTTCATCCAAAACATCAATTTGCCTGAACTCATCATTGAATTCAATGCAATCGAATATGACAGGCTTGGTGTATAAAAATATATTTCGTGAATGAAGATCGCCATGACAATCCCTTACGCATCCACTTTCAACTCGCTGAATAAACAGATCCCTGTGGTTTTCCAGGAAATTGTCCGAAACATGAACTGCTTTTTCTATCGTTTTTACCTGCTGTGCTCCGAGCGTTGTTAAGACAAAATCAGCTATAGATAAAATATCATTGAATCTTGATGAAAAGTGATCCTCATTAAATTTTCTATGGATCACATCCGTTCGCTCATGAAATGCCCGGATCAATACTGCCAGCGCCTTAATATGTTTTAAAGTGACCTGATTTTTATCCAGCATCAGGTGCATTTGTTTTGCATCCTGCATTCGTTTCATCCTGATCGCGTAATCAATAATCACGCCTTCAGTACCATCAATAGAAATTTCCGTGTCTTTCTTTCGCACAGTTACAACGTCCAGGTACATTCCTTTGGTCAACCTATTGTTCAGCATCAATTCATGTTCACAAAAAATATTTCCGCAATTGTAATGTTGAAAAATCGAGAAAAGAATACTTTATCTCTTTCTTAAATTTATATGCAAACGACGTGCCCAGAATAACATAAGAAATATGGGTTTCAACCAATTTCCGCTCTGTGAAAGGATGCTGAAACTTTCCTGATTCTAAAATGGTCTGAATGAGCCTGCTGTTCATTTGCGTAGATCAAGATAGTGAATCGCTTCACGGAGCATGGCATCAATGTTATCGTTTGATGAAACCAGCACAAGATGTTCTTTCAAGAGTGGCTCCGTCACTTGCCTGATCTTCAGATAAACATCAAAATTGGCTTCACTGTTTTTTCGTGGTTTATCTAATCTTTCCTCAATACTGTCTTCCGGGGCTGTCACTTCAATATATCTGATCTCCTCCTTTAATTCCTCTACTTTCTGTTCAAATTTATCTCGCAGGGACGCCTTATAAAATGTACCATCCAGGACAATTGGGATTTGCTCAGGAATATGATCAACCATGATGGCAAGCATAGCGTTATAAACCAACTGCTTTTCATCATCAGAATACGTTCGTTCAGAAAACATTTTCATCCTCAGCTCATCCGTGCTCACATACAGCGCGTCTAACTTTTCAGCGAGTCTTGATGCAAAATAACTTTTCCCTGATCCGGGTAGTCCAAAAACAATAATGACCATCTCTTACGCTTTTACTTGTGATGTTGCATAAATCGTTCAGATTATCTGGTCAGTTTTAATGCATTGTCAAGACGCATAGCCGCATTGTCCCAATTGAGGATCGGAAATAAAGCATCAACAAAATCAGTGCGCTTGTTTTTATATTTCAGATAGTAAGCATGTTCCCAAACATCAATGACCAATAGAGGAATAACACCCCATTGTGTAAGTTTCTCATGGTTCTCGCATTGCAATACCGAGAGGCTATCGGAATAAGGTTGATAGCCTAGTATTCCCCAACCATTGCCATCCACATTTTTAGACGTGGCGGCGATGTATGTTTTCAATTTATCAAAAGAGCCAAAGTCTTTTTCAATCCGTTTGAGTAATTCGCCTGTGGGCGAAGTTTGTTTGGCGGTTAGATTTGTCCAGAAAATAGAATGCAGCACGTGTGATGAAAAATGAAATGAGAGTTTCTTCGTCCAGTAGTCAACCGTTTCAAGATTGTTGCTGTCCAGTGCCTCTTTTATTTTTTTCAAATCGTTATTTGCTGCTTTCACTGCTCCTCCGTGATGAAAGGTATAGTGCAGGTGCATGGTTTCAGCGTCCATACCTGGTTCTAAATAATTTTCAGCATATGGCAAAACTTGCTGAATAAAATTTCCGTTGGCATCCACTAATTTGTCAATACCGCCTTCTGTGACAGAAGCAGCAAAGATTGAATTCGAAGGAAGCATGGATGCACCACCGATGATCAAAGTATTTTTCAAAAAATCTTTTCTGTCCATGGTATGATGTTTTTATAAGTCCTTCTTCAAATCTACCATTTTCGGTGATAAGATCTCAAGCAAATTTAAGCGCGGGCGCAAATCGGAAATTTGCAAACACCCTGACGTAGGCACAGCCTACGCCAAACAACTATATATGTTGTATTGTGCGGTGGATACGCGATAAATCGTCGTCTCTACGACCAAATAATAATAGAATTTGTTCGGCGTAGGCTGTGCCTACGTCGGAGCGTTTGCAAAACTCGGTTTTGCGACACGTATTTTCTGACTTTCTTGTAAATAGAAAAACGTCAGGCGATTTCCAGTGCCAGTCGCATCATCTGAAGACTGATATGCTCGCGATCTTTTGTAGATGTAGATTCATTTGTGATGATATTATCACTTACGGTCAGGATGGACAAAGCTTTGATATTATTTTTAGCCGCAAGGGAATAAAGAATGCTTGTTTCCATTTCAATTGCCAGCACCCCACGTTTGATCCAGGGGTCCCAGCGATTCGGTGTTTCATCATAAAATATATCTGTGCTGAATACTTTCCTTGCCTGAAGGCACTGAATTTTTTTCGGCCACTTCTTTGGCCTGTCTCAATAATTCCGGATCTGCTGTGGGTGCATAATCCATGCTATCATAATACAACATCTGCGTATTCGAATCCGTATACGCAGCTTCTGCCAGAATAAGTATGCCAAGGTCAAGATCAGACTGTAATCCACCGCATGTACCAATCCGGATTATCTTTTTAACCCCGTATCCAAAGATCAATTCATGTACATAGATAGCCGTAGAAGGTATGCCCATACCAGTTCCCTGCACCGACACTCGCTTTCCATTATACATCCCTGTAAAGCCAAGCATGCCCCGCACCTCATTGTAACATATGACATCAATGAGAATTTTTTCGGCCACGTATTTAGCGCGAAGGGGGTCACCTGCTATCAAAACAGTTTCAGCAATCTGACCGGGGGTAGCTTGAATGTGCAGGCTCATAGGCGTTTTATTAGCCAACAATTTAAAGTAGATTTGACACATATCATAAGTAAAGGATGAGCGGACAGTTTTCGGACACAGATTTGATCCTCAATCCCGATGGAAGTGTATACCATTTACATCTGCGTGATGAGCATATTGCTGACCATGTCATCGTTGTCGGCGATCAGGGTCGTGTAGCCCAAATCAGTAAACATTTTGATAAAACAGAATCACAAATTCAAAATCGTGAGTTTGTCACGCATACCGGATACATCGGCCAAAACAGGATCACGGTGTTATCAACAGGTATTGGCACTGACAATATAGACATCGCGATCAATGAACTTGATGCTGCTATCAATATCGATCCAAAGACAAGACAACAAAAATCTGTAAAGAGAAAATTGAACATCGTCCGCATCGGTACCTCCGGAACATTGCAGGAAGATATTGAGGTGGGCTCGTCAGTGATCTCTCAATTTGGTCTTGGATTTGATGGAGTACTCCATTATTACAAATACCATTATGATGCTCTGGAAAATGAATTACAGAAAAAAATCAGAGAGCATCTCAATTGGAATGCACCTCTTGCCTATCCATATGTGTGTAAAGTGAGCACTCCGCTATTTAACAAACTAGCTGAAGGCATGATCCCGGGTATAACGGCTACTTCACCCGGATTTTATGGACCGCAGGGAAGGAGACTACGATTAGAACCTTTATATCCGGACATCAATTCAAGACTCCAGTCCTTTTCGCATCTAAATTATCGCATCACCAATTTTGAAATGGAGACATCGGCGTTGTATGGTTTAGGAAATCTGCTAGGACATCACTGCTGCACGTGCTGTACTATTATTGCAAATCGGATCACAAAGAAATTTAGTAAAGATTATCACAAGGATGTGGAAAAGCTGATTGGAGTGGTGCTGGAAAGGATATTCTAATCATCACTCCCCATACGGAATCCAGATATTCTTAATCTGTGTCGCATTGCGTAAAACTGTTCCACTTCACCCTGGTGACCTTCATACCAATCTCGTTGTTTTCCAAAATTAAGCAGGTGCGTTTCATATTTTCTGCAGCTGCGTGTTCCACCATTTACTTCCTTCTTTTGTACCGAAATACCACAATCCATCTACATCATCATGATTGGCTAACACTCCTGCGAGTTCATCTTGCTTTCCAGTGATGATGTTGATCACACCGCCCGGAAAATCTGATGCCTCAAATACTTGAAACATATCCGTAGCTGACAATGGTGTAGTCTCCGATGGTATCACAATCACCCGATTGCCCATCGCCAATGCAGGGATAACTGCAGAAATAAATCCGAGTAAAGGAGCCGTATCCGGACACACTATACCCATCACACCCAGTGCTTCCGGCATCGCCATCGTGACATGTCGAGACAACGTGTGATGTACCTGTCCATCATATTTATCAGCCTTAGCGGCATAGGTATAGATCCGATCAATGGACAAACTCACTTCACGATCAGCATCTGATTTTGAAACACCCAGAAGTTGTATCAATCGGCCTGCAAATTCATCTTTACGTATCGCCAGGTTTTCTGCGAGATAATATAAGATCTGTGCTCTCGCATGTCCGGTCATCGCTGTCCAGGACTCTGCAGCATGAGCAGCTTCAACTGCATTACGTATATCCTTGCGATTGCCCTGGCTAACTGTTGCAATAATTTTTCCAGATGCATTTTTTATTGAACTACTATACCCTCCATCGGGCCGTGCTTCTTTGCCACCAATAAATAATTTAATCGTACGATCAATTTCAGGAACTAAAGATGATGGTGATTCCTTTGCATTTTTTTTCTGAATTAATTTCTTTGGCGCAATTTGCAATTCATCAGACTTTAATTTCAGATATTCATACAATCCTTCTCTGCCACCTTCTCTTCCGAAACCGGACTCGCGATAGCCACCAAAACCTGATGCTGCATCAAACAGATTCGTACAATTGATCCACACTGTGCCTGCTTTTTTATTTTCGGCGCCATATCCAAGGGCAAGATTGATATTCTCAGTCCAGATACTCGACGCCAATCCATATCGTGTATTATTCGCTAGTTTAATTGCTTCAGGATGCGTCCGAAATGTCATCGCCACAAGCACAGGACCAAATATTTCCAATTGCGCTATCGTCGATGAAGGAGATACATCTGTAAATAATGTAGGCGGATAAAAATATCCATCCGTAGGACAACTCCACGATGGTTGCCACATTTGTCCACCTTCTTCAATTCCCTTCGCGACCAACTGTTCAATGGTGCGCAATTGAACCGGCGCTATGATTGCTCCGATATCAACACTTTTATCTAATGAATTACCGACGCGAAGTTTTTCCATCCGCGCTTTGATCTTTGCATAAAGTTTTTCGGCTATTGACTCTTGCACAAGAAGTCTTGAACCTGCACAACATACTTGTCCCTGGTTAAACCATATTGCATCAACCACACCTTCGACCACACTATCAAGATCTGCATCATCGAATACGATAAACGGAGATTTACCGCCAAGTTCAAGGGATATTTTTTTTCCTGTACCGGCAGTTGCTCGCCTGATGATACGCCCTACATCAGTAGAACCAGTGAATGCAATCTTATCCACATCCGGATGATCCACCATCGCAGCTCCACTCTTTCCATCACCGGTGATGATATTCACTACACCATCAGGCAAACCGATTTGCTCACATATTTCTGCAAATAATAATGCAGTGATAGAGGTAAACTCTGCTGGTTTCAACACCACTGTATTTCCCATCGCCAGTGCGGGAGCAATTTTCCATGCAAGCATCAACAATGGAAAATTCCAGGGAATGATCTGTGCAATGACCCCGACTTCTTTATAGTCCTGCAATTCTGTATCGCGTAGTTGTGCCCATCCTGCATGATGATAGAAATGACGGGCTGCAAGTGGAATATCAATATCACGACTTTCGCGAATTGGTTTTCCATTGTCCATCGACTCCAATACTGAAAATAATCGGGAATGCTTTTGAATCTGCCGTGCGATCGCATACAGATATCGTGCTCTTGCATGTGCACCGAGCTTAACCCATTTGGGCAATGCTTTTTTCGCAGCTTTTACAGCTTTATCTACATCCTTATCATTGGCTTGTGATATAAGTGCAAGGTTTTTTGTAGTTGCAGGATTGACACTTTCAAAATATTTCTTTGACAGAGGAGCCTGCCATTTACCATCGATGTATAGTGTAAACTTTCGTTTGTGTGCATCTAACCATTCATCTGCCGCTGAAGAACTTTCAGGAGCGTATCCATAATCCATGTTATTAAATATGGTCTTCACTTTCATTGTCTTATTATTTATTATGCCATCGGATGACGATAGGAAGCAGAATATCTTCCCGTCACGAAATGTTCTAATTGTCTTTCAATATCACTCAGTAATGTGCTTGCCCCAAATCGAAACAGATCAGGTGACAACCAATCATCACCCAATTCTTCTTTCATCAATATGAGCCATTCGAGTGCCTGTTTTGCTTTTTGAATTCCACCTGCGGGTTTGAATCCAATTTTTATTCCTGTTCGTTCATAATATTCTCTGATGGCACGCACCATGACAAGACTTACGGGGAGTGTTGCATTGACTGCAGCTTTGCCTGTACTGGTTTTGATAAATCGGAACCTGCCATCATACAGACATGACTTGCTTTGGCGACATTATTTAATGTGACAAGTTCGCCGGTCTCCAGAATTGATTTCATATGTGCATCACCGCAGGATTGTCTGAACAACTGCACTTCTTTATAAAGTGCATTCCAGTCACGCAGGACATTGGCACGACTGATGACGATATCAATTTCCTTAGCACCTGCAGCCACTGATTTCTCAATTTCGTTGAGCTTTTGATCCATCGTGATTTGACCGGCAGGAAAACCTGTTGACACAGCGGCGACAGGAATGCCGGAACCGGCCAGGCTTCAACTGCGGTATGTATCAAATTGTGATAAACACATACTGCTGCCACATGAATATTACTGTCATTCATATCCATGGCCTGTGTAAAATATCTTCTCGTACAGGTTGTCTTGCTTTTGCACAAAGACGTATGACATTGCCTGGGGTATCGTCGCCCGCGAGGGTTGTCAGGTCCATACAGGTTATAGCTTTAAGTAACCATGCGGCCTGCCAGTCTATTAACACTTCGTCTACGCCCATGGCAGCGCCCTTCGTTCGACGGCGCTAGATTGACCCGGATACTTTTGATAAGGTCCAGATCTAAAGGGCATGCCTTGATTTCGTTAGGGTTGTATCGTTAGGTTTCAAGGATATGATTTCGATTTATCCAGATAATATATCTAAGGACTGCAAATGGTGCGATCCACATAGACAGCAATTCGTGCTTTAAAATAATTAAAGTTATCCATCACCCTTCAATTGAGGGTTGACCATATAAAATTAATATTTGCTAAATAGAGGATTAGAGGCGAAAACAAAAAAAAGGACGCAGATCAAATAAGAAAATTAATGATCAAATTTCGGACACAATTGTAATCTAATTCGTATCGGTAATCGCGAACTTAAGCAGAGGCAAATGCCCTAAATGAGGCAAAGCGCCTTCTTGCGAAAAGCGCTCCTGTAAACTGTACCTAATTTCACCCTTTCTGGATTATCTTAATAAATCAGATAGGATGGATTGAGTACTATAAATACTTGTTGTCCCGCTCTATTTACTACTTAGAAATTTAGTTAATTTAAGTAGTCACTTAGAAAAAAATAATCCGTAGATAAACTTACGCTGAACGGATTCACTATGATTTTTCAAACGTCAGATAATCTGTTCCTCCATTGCCACCGCTGACATGAATCAATTCAATCTTGCTTGATGATTGAGATATGAAATTCCAATCTTCAGTGAGCTTCAAAATCATTCCCAGCATTGAATACAATGTTGAAATGCAGACTAGTAACGCTGTCATCTGAGCTGTTATTGTCACCGATACTCCAAGTCCCTGTATTCGTGTTACTGCTATTTGTTGCAGTTAATGTTCCGTTAGTTTGAAATGTGAATGTATAGCCACTGTAATGACTTGTTTCATCTTTCCCGAGTCAATAAATGATGTGATTTTCCAACCTCCGGTCTGCACTGTTCTAAACCACAGTCGGAGTGATGTTAACATTATCGCCATTTGAACAGGAGGTTAAAGAAAAAATCACTGACAAGCAGATGACCAGTGATGTAATTAATTGCATACGTTTCATGGCGTATTTGTTTTAGATGTGAATGAGTAAACCAAATGTAGACCCAGATGAACATGGGTCAAATTATGGACGAGGAATGGGCGAATTATGATGATGAAGCGTGTGGGAATTGGGACAGACTATATGTGGGGCTAAGCCTTGGAGAACTCCAACGTAGGGTAAACCTACGCTGAACATGAGGCTTTTAGCATAGAGCTCAGAGCAGTGAGTCGTAGTAATTTCACTTTCCGTCAATCAATGCTTGACTGATCATGATGATCATGATAATCTGCGTTCAAAAGATGAGTTTAGTAATAGATGCCAATTAATCTTATTAAATTAACCCTTCTTTATCTTATCCGCGTCCTCTTCTTTTTGACAAGGTCCATCTGAACTGACTACAATCACGTCACCACCCCCGCATTATACTTGTGCATCCTCGCGACTTACAATTTAGACACGAATCCGTGATGGTGTTTTTCGGTATTGAACTATATTTTTGCGAAATTCAACAAGCGCACATGAATTAAAAGTTCGATTGGAAATACCTTACTTTTGGAAATCCATCTCAGATACAAAGGCGAGGATAGGGTCATCTACACCAAAGCCGAAAGTCTGAATATGACGGGGAGTATAAAAGACCGGATGGCATTTCATATTCTCAACAGTGGTTATGAAAAGTATAAGACAGCCCCTAAGGCAGATTTTAGCCACAAGCGGCAACACCGGCCTTCAGTTGCGGCTCTTAGGGCAGTGTTTCCTTGGCCACCGTGTCAATACCCTTATGCCGGATTGGACGATTATGGAACCCGGATCAATCTCATCAAAAGCCTTGGTGCCAAAATAACATTAGTCAGCAAAAGAAGAAGAGGATTTCTAGGCAGCATTGAGATGCGTGCAAGGAATGCAGCTGCTCTGACAGGAGGCTTTGTACGTGTCAGCTTTCGAAATGAGGACAATACAGATGCACATTATCTGACCATTGGTCCTGAAATATGGTGGCAAATGAAAGTCAACGATATTGCACCGCATGCTTTTGTGGTTGGTAGAAGTTCCTGTGGAACAAAGATGGGTGTTGGTAAATATTTAAAAGAAAGAAATCCCGCCGTCAAAATTCATCCATTAGAGCCGGCTAACTGACCAACATTATCCACCGGGCACAAACCGGCAAGTGCTATTAGGATACAAGGCATATCCGATGAATTCATTCCATCAATTGTACATCTTCAGGAACTTGATGCAGAAGTGATTTCTTGTCGATGATGGTGATGCAATAATCAGGCAACAGAAAATTAGCAGCAGAGTTAGGTTTAGCTGTGGGGATTTCTTCCGGAGCTAATTTTATAGGTGCGCTATATTCAAAATCAATTAGGAAAAGATAAGATCGTTGTCACCGTTTTTCCGGATAGCAATAAAAATATTTAAGCACCGATTTACTGAAAGAAGAGCCTGTAAAAGAAGGTTTTATCTCCACTGATGTTGAATTGCTATATTTCAGTGCGCAGAAAAGAGTGTGTGTTATGTTTTCCTAAAGAAGCGGCAGTGGAATATAAGAAAATGATACTTAGCAAAGGGCGAAGAGCATAGTGCATAGTCCTCATACTGAAAAATAGAGTAAAAAGCCGTTCAGTAAAGTATGTCAGAAAAGTAAAATGACTCAGACGAAAGGAAAAATCTACCGTTG
>JADKGY010000020.1 GCA_016722045.1 Candidatus Opimibacter skivensis
TTACCCAATTACAACGTAGCGCCTACGCAGATGCATCCTGTCATCACGCAGGAAGATCCGCTTGTGATTCATCTTTATCGATGGGGCCTGATTCCGTTTTGGGCCAAGGACATGAAGATCGGTGCGAGCATGATCAATGCCCGTATAGAGACTATAGCTTCAAAACCCGCATTTCGACAGGCATTTGAAAAACGACGTTGTCTCGTTCCCTTTGATGGCTATTATGAATGGATGAAAACACCGGAAGGAAAAATTCCATATCGCATCAAAGTCACAAACACTGACATATTCACCATCGCCGGTCTTTATGAAAATTGGAAAGCTCCTGATGGAAAAATAATACACAGCTTCACACTCATCACAAAAGAGGCGGATCCTGCTATCGCACACCTTCATGACCGGATGCCATTAATCTTGCTTCCGGAGCAGGAACAATTATGGATCGATGCATCTGTTCCCACGAAAGATGTCATGAATAATTTGCAGCCTGTTCCCGGTGATTGGATCACATGGTACAGAGTATCTGATCGGGTGAATAAAGTGAGAGAGAATGATGCGGGATTGGTTGAGCCCGTATAATTCTATTCAGCTCTGCCAGAGAGTGCAGTTTAATTTTCTATGGAAGAACACTGAGAAATTTTTGCCACAAAGACACAAAGGCGCAAAGAAAGCTACAACCGTGAGTTTATAACTTTCGCTTTTCTGCCCTTTCTACCTTTTCTACCCCTTTTGCCCCTTCTACCTGTTCTGCCCCTTCTACCTTTTCTGCCTCTTCTACCTCTTCTGCCCTTTCTACCTCTTCTGCCTTTTCCTTCGCCTTCTCCTAAGCCTTCGCCTTTGCTATCTTTGCCAAATGATTGACCGGCTCCGAGCGATAAAGAACAAATACATGGATCTGGAACTCCGCCTGTCGGATCCGGAAGTAGTGAACGATATCAAGTTGTATTCGAGGATGCACAAGGAATACAAAGACCTCATCCCTGTTGTCGAAGCTGTAGATGAATATGAACTGATCCTGGCCAATATCGCTTCCTCTACCAATATGCTGCGTGAGACAGATCAGGAAATGAGAGACATGGCTTATGATGAGCTTGGGGTACTCAAAGAACAGAAAGAAGCAATCGAAGAAAAATTGAAATGGCTACTGATCCCCCGCGATCCCGATGATACAAAAGATGTCATCATGGAGATCAGGTCCGGAACCGGCGGAGATGAAGCAAGCATTTTTGCAGGAGATTTATACAAAATGTATACGCGCTTCATGGATTCGAAAGGATGGAAGTATGAGATTGATTCTATAAGTGAAGGAGCTGTAGGCGGATACAATAAAATAGTGCTTGAGATTTTTGGTGATGATGTATACGGTACACTTAAGTTTGAATCCGGTGCTCACCGCGTACAACGTGTACCCAAAACAGAATCACAGGGCCGTGTTCATACTTCTGCAGCTACAGTTGTGATCCTTCCTAAACTTGAAATGGAAGATGTCAATATCCGCAAAGAAGATTTGCGTGTAGATACATTCCGCTCGAGTGGTGCTGGTGGACAGCATGTCAATAAAACAGAATCCGGTGTGCGTTTTACTCACCTTCCTACAGGAATTGTTTCAGAATCTACAGATACAAGATCTCAAATCAAAAACCGGGAAATCGCGTTACAGCGATTATACAATAAAGTCAATGATGCACAACGTGAAGCTCATCACAATGCAGCAGCAGCACATCGTAAATCATTAGTAGGAACAGGTGACAGATCGGATAAAATCAGAACCTATAATTATCCACAAAACCGGGTGACCGATCATCGAATCAATCTGACATTGTACAATCTTGATCGCATTGTATTAGGCGCTCTGGATGAAGTGATTGATGCATTGAAATATGCTGAGAATACTGAACGGTTGAAAGAGATGACGTCGGAGCAGGTGTGATGCCCCCGGATTTTTAGCCCCCAAATTCCCTGCAAAGGATTGTCAAAATTCATTTTCGACGAAATATCTTAAGTCCCCTTTAGGGAATTTAGGGGCTAAAAATCAGCCCCCATCGAAAAATGCAGTATCGGCTTACGATCTGTTTTTGTCTCCCAGTTCCATCCATAATCAAGCTTGAGTAGATAGCCGAAAAGTATAGTTCGCACACCGGCACCATATCCCACGATAAGTGGATTACGATAATAGCTGATGGTCACTTCCACTGTGGGTGGATTCGTCAACACAACTGTGTTCAATGGATTTTCAGGACTGAACGGATTAGGCCCATGCCATGCTGTCCCGGCATCAATGAAACCTACAACCTGAATATTCCGTAGGAAGGAGGACCTGATTTTTTGCCGTGACAGATATTGTAATACAGGGATACGCAATTCAGTATTCATCAGCACCACGCTGCTGCCATTTCGCGCATTGTATTTAAAGCCACGCATATTGGCCGCAAGTCCTGTGTAGGCAAAATTGATTTTATCAGGCACATTCACACCCTGATCAAATGCAGGGAACAACCAGTTCTCCACACCACCGAGATAATAAAGTATACGTTCTGACCCTAAAGACGTAGCACCGGTAAATCGAAAAGCAAGCAGGCTCCGGCGATCGAGTGAAACATAATGTCTCGCATCAAAACCAAGCACAGTCATGAAACCTTTATTGAATTGCAGTTTTGGTCCTGATTCAAAGAGATTGAGATCAAATCGTTTGATGACTTCCACCCAGGCTTTTGCACGCGTGCCTAAACGACTGTTGATATCCAGAATTCTTGTATTGTCAAATATCCATTCCAACTTCAATCCAAAACGTTGGGCGTCATCAGTTTTTTTTGCAAGTGTTCCGGCGTCTGTGGCCAATGTAATCGAGCGATCATTGCGAAACGTAGCGGCTAACCGGAGACTGTTGTAGACATCAAATGGATACGAATATTTTATCAGTCCAAGTGTTGTTACATATTGATTTCGATGCAGCGTATTCGGTTCTGAAGGATCGGGTACGATAGTAGATTTTCGATAGAGGGCATATTCTTTATCAATTCGTTTTTTCCTGTTGTCGAAAAGGAGAAAATATTCTGAACCATTAAATGTAGTCGGGAACCTGGCACCACCGGTGATAATGTAATCTTCCAATAAGTCCTTCACACTTCCTTTGATCAGAAAGCCTAAAGGTGAAGGTTCAAATTCGCGTTTATTTCCGGCATAACTGTCAAGACCACCAAAAAGCGGATCATTGTCCATCGTCGTGTTGAGGTAGTCCAGCTTGAATTTCAGACGCGAGGCTATCACTCTTGTCTTGATAAAAGGAACGAGATCACCAGGCTTATATCCGAGACCTTTGGAGGTAGATGGTTTGATCCAATTCAGGACATCAATGTTTGTAATGGTATCAATTGCTGATGGTACTTCTTCTACAGGTGTCTTGACTACATTGATGGTTGTTGGTTTGGTAGCGATAGGCTGCGGAAATTTTGTTTGAAAAAGAAATCCCGGATCTATGATTTCATCTTCATTATTTTCTTGTTTCGAAGAGACACTTTTCGGATCTTTTAAAAGTAGTGAAGGGGCATCTGTAGAGGAACCTGAATAAAGTTGAAGTGAATCAACACGGCTTGTCTGGAAATAGGGCTTATCCCATTTCTCAAGCCAATCAATCACAACCGGGGAATTTGGAACGTATTCATGCAATAGAATATCTCTGTCATAGCGAGTTATGATTGTATTGACAGGAGGATCATCAAATAACCGGCTGACCTGCATCCGCTGCCAGCGTCCATTTCTGTCTGTCAGGCAGATTAATTTGTCCGGACCTGCGATACGTGCCTGTCTTTCGCTCTCACCGGATGTGAATGTCAATCTTCTCAATGATCCCTTGCCGGAATGGTAAGACAACAGGTAAAGGTCAAAAGGCCCGATGGGTAGTATGGAATCCAATTCCATTTTCCGTAATGTCTCGTCAGGTCGATTGGACGAAAAAAGAACATACCGCTGATCATTAATGTGGACTACCGAAGCATCAAGATCGTCGTAGAAATCATCCGTCATCCTGATGCTTTCCCGTGTCGAGGGGATGTACAGATAAAGATCTGCTAAACCGTCTGTAGTAGCGGCAAACATCAACGTATCATTGGACCAATAATCTACATCATATATTCTTTGATATTCAGGGCTTACTTTATCGGTATGTATTTTTGCGGAATCAAAATCGAACGTAGTCTGATAGATGACATCTTTTCTTTCATAGATCATCGTCAATTCATTGCCCTCTTTTTTCCATGCGAGTGCAGGATAATTTGGATCAGCCTCTTGTTCGAAGTTGCGCACGCCATAACGGAACAGCATTTGTTTTTCGCCGGAATGCATGTCATACAGGACCACCTTGATGCGCCCATGATCATTGATTGAATACGCCAGTTGGTTGCCATGAGGGCTTAAGCGCATTCTCCCGATGGGGACATTCAGTTTTTGTTTTGAAAGATCGAGGTCGTTTCTAAATATGCTTTTTACCTCCATGCGGAGATTAAATTTTTCTCATAATAGTCCTGCCATTGACGATTCAATTCTTTTGTGTCAATACCCAGTACATAGAGAAGGCCATTCTCCAGGCTTCTGTTGATACGTGTGAGGTAAAGAATATTTGAAATAGAAGCACGGCCATAATAGTTGGCTAAAAAATTCCACATGGAGTGGCCAGCAAGCTGAGGATCAATTTTAGCCAGACGTGCAAAATCTTTTTTCTGTTTTTTGGGTGACGTGAAATAATCTTTTAGCCGGCTGTCAAGTTTTGGGCTCCATTCTTCACCCATATAAGAGACTAATCCCTCCTGGAACCAGTCAGGCAAATTTAAAAGGACTGCATTTTGGACAATTTCCTGGAGGTTATTGCCATGCAACATGGAATTGATATAGACTGAGGCAATGCCTTCGCGCAGTGATTTGCGCAGTGCATTGTGATCACCATTGAAGTAGAGAAAGACTTTGTTTTCAACCACTTTTGTTATCCCTCCCTGGCTTTGAAATTGCTCCCCTATGCCCAGGTTGCTTTGTTTCATGTCGGTGAGATCGAGATAGACGATGAGTTCGATCTTGTCATTCATCTTATGCTCGAGCACGTTTTGGATCGAAGGATTGTCGAGTTCTGCCATCTGGACGACAGTGTGCGCTATTTCACGACCCTTGCCATACCAGTAGGTGACAAAATTCTCCGTTTCGTACATATTCCACTGTTTGAAGTCATCGTGGTACTGAACCCTGTTTTTACCGAATTCAGTGACAACGTTTTGGCCTCCAGCCCATGTACAATAGAGAAGAAATGAAAAAATGAAGAAGATAAACCTGCCCACATGACGAATATAAGGGAGAAAGGAGAGAATTGCAACAGGGACCGGGGCTTAGGTTGATAGTTTATGGAAAATGGACAAGTTGATAGGAATTGGTCATTGTATGGCCTTTACCTAAAACCTATACCATTTCCAGATTCTCATAACCAAGAACCTACAACCTCCATCAAGGTAAATCCTCATCTTTGCGCTGAATAAAACAACCATCAATGAGTTTATCAGTTCATGCGTTGACGTTTAATCCATTTGAAGAAAACACATATATCATTTATAGTGAGAGTGGTGATTGTATCATCATTGATCCCGGTTGTTTTGATGATACAGAGCGATCGGAGCTAATCGATTTTGTTAAAGAAAATAACCTGAAACCAGTTCGGCTCATCAATACGCATTGTCATATCGATCATATCCTGGGCAATGCTTTTGTGGCTTCGGAATATTCCATAGGCCTTGAAATTCATGAAGGCGAACTACCAGTCCTGAAGGCAGGTATGGCTGTGGCAGGTATGTATGGAGTTCCATATAATCCTTCGCCGGCGCCACAAAAATTTGTCAGAGAAAATGATGTGATTGAACTTGATGGTATAGGGTTAAAGGTTTTGTTTACACCCGGTCATTCGCCGGCAAGTATTTGTTTTTATAATGAACAGGATAAATGGGTGATCGGTGGGGATGTACTCTTTTATGAAAGTATTGGCCGTACAGATTTACCAGGAGGAGATCATGATACGCTTCTTAAAAGCATACGAACGCAGTTATTCACATTACCGGATGATACAGCCGTTTATCCGGGGCATGGGCCGAAGACGACGATTGGATACGAGCGGATGTTTAATCCATATCTCAGGTGATAATGTTTTCAATGATTTCGAAAGGGAAACAGAGTTTATAGAGTTTATAAGGCTTATAAGTTTATAGAGTTTAGAGGTTTTGGCAATTAGAGCTTCTGGAGGTTAAAGATGTTGAGTGAGATTAACGGCTTAGGGGTTCAATAGGATATAAAATATATAGATGTTAAATAGTAAGTTAATAACCCTTCGTCGTAGGCGTTTTGCTTTTAATTATCATACATTTAACTGGTAAAATCAAGGTATATGAAACAGGTTATTCTTTTGGTGGTAAGTGTTTTTTTTATTCACATGGCCTGGGGTCAGAATGTGATACCGGATAGTTTAGCAAACTATGAGGGCAAAACTGTTACGGTTTGCGGAAAGGTTGCGGATACTTATGTCACCAAGTCGGAAAAAAAGATAACCCATCTCAATTTTGATCACCCGTATCCTAATCAAAGTTTTAGTGTCACGATATTTTCAGCTGACCTGCCGCATTTTTCTTACGTTCCATCAGAGTTTCTAAAAGGTAAAAATGTATGTGTGACGGGAAAAGTGAAAATATACGGCGGTAAGCCTGAGATCGTAATCAGCTCCGAAAGTCAACTAAAAGTTGAATAAGTAATATTGGAAAAGGAGAAGAAAAAGTATAAATATCAGGTGCTGAGTAATTTATTTTTTAGGGGTAAGTAGAGATTCAAGTTTCTCAATTCGTTTCAACAGTTCATCATTTTGTTTTTTCAGTTCATCATTTTGACTTGAAAGCTCTTGTACCGCTTTCACTAACGGCACTACGAATTCAGCATATCGCAGACCGTAATTATCTTTTTCGTTTTGAGGCTTTACAACTCCGTCAAAATCATAACCAATTTCATGAGCAGCAGCCTCTACTTCCTGTGCGATGAAACCACTTTGAATAACTTCTGAATGCGTTAATTCTTCTGCATGCCATTTTGAGAGATTTTTTTCATCCATTCGTTCCTGCCATCCATCGGGCATGATGAAAGAATTAAATGCAGCTATGTCAAATTGATACGTCACCGGGCGGAGTCGCTGGATAAAATTGAGACCGGGTACATCATTTTTGACATTGTACTTAAATCGCGCATCTGAAGGAAAGCTCCACGCCACCTGACCTTCAATTACGGTCATCATTGTATTTCCGATACGGGATTTATTGGTAGTCGTAGCAACCGTATTGTAGCCGATAGCTACGGTATTGTCCAATGGAGTCTGATTGAGATTCGCATATGCTCCAATGGCTACGTTATTTGATCCGGTTTGATTTTGGTACAGAGACTGATTTCCTACAGCGGTATTGTATGATCCTGTTGTATTATTGGAAGCACCGCCAACTTCCCATATACTGAATTACCTTCTCCGGTCGTATTGCTAAGAAGGACTGCCCCCTACCGCCGCAATTGGATGACTAAATTTTCTTGTTAATACCGAAAGTCCAATGGCAACGTTACCTGTACCGTCAACATTTTTCAAAAGGCTTTGATTTCCAACTGCCGAGATTAAAAGATCCTCGTTTATTTGAAAACATTGCCTTCCATCCTATAGCGAGATTGTTGTATCCATCAACAGAAAAGACCGCACCTATGCCATCGTTGTACAGTGCCGAATCACCGATAGCTATAAGTTGGCCTCTATCGATAACGTTAGCAAGTGCAGAAGTTCCAATCGCAATATTGGCGAATCCCGACGTATTATGCGATAAAGCCTTTATTGCCCTGTGCAATATTATTGTTGCCAGTTGTATTCGAATATAGCGCTTTATTGCCGATGGCTAAATTGGATGTACTATGAATAGGCAGTGTAGCTCCTAAGCCATTGTTGTAAAGTGAAGAATCACCGATCGCAATAAGATTCCCCCGGATTGTATTTTTATTTAGTGCATCTGATCCAATAGCGATATTATATGAGGCGGTCGTACTATTATATAAAGCCTGATGACCGATCGCTACATTCCGGTTTCCGGTTGTATTATACCACATGGCGGTATTTCCAATAGTAACATTCCGGGTTCCTGTCGAATTGGAGAGCAAAGCATTATTTCCTACGCTGACATTTCCACTTCCTGTCGTATTTGAGGTCAGCGATCCATTGCCCAATGCGCAATTCTCAAAACCGGTCGTATTGGAATACAACGCATCATTTCCAAATGCAGCGTTATGATGTCCGGTCGTATTGAAATTAAGAGATGTAGCTCCCACACCAGTGTTGAAGCTTCCGGTTGTGGTATTGTACAATGCATTGTTTCCTACCGCTGTATTATTCTGACCGGTCGTATTGTGATTCAAGGCATTGAAGCCAAATGCTGCATTTGAAAGCCCTGTTGTATTATTAGTGAGTGCATAGGAGCCCGTTGCGGTATTAAAAAAGCCGGTAGTGTTTGCCACCAATGCATTATGGCCTGTCGCTGTATTGTCAAATCCTGTTGTATTTGAATACAATGAAGCATCACCATTGGCTGTATTGTTATTACCGGATGTATTTTGGTTCAATGCATTTGTACCTGTAGCTGTATTGTTAGACCCTGTTGTATTTGCATAAAGAGTCTTACTTCCGACAGCGGTATTGTAGGCACCTTCAGAAATGGATGAGGCCCCCGTTCCATTTTTAAATAATGCCGAATCACCTACAGCCACAAGATTGCCTCTGAGGGTATTGCTGAATAAGGCTGAAGCACCAACCGCGACATTCGAATAGCCTGTTGTATTTGATTTCAGGCTTTGTGAGCCAAAACCTGTGTTTGTGCGTCCTGTTGTATTCGATCTTAATGCATCATATCCTGCGGCAGTATTTGCAGAGCCTATCGTATTCAGCAACAGCGATTCGTACCCAATTGCTGTGTTGTAAAAACCTATAGTGTTGGAATAAAGCGAATAAGTGCCCTGACCGGTATTATTATATCCGGAAGTATTGGCCTGTAAAGACCATGCGCCGGAAGCAGAATTGTACTGACCGGTAGTATTCAGTGTTAATGCTTTATAACCAAAAGCCGCATTATCATAACCTGTAGAATTGGAAAACAAAGCTTTGAATCCAAGTGAAGAATTTTCTATGCCGGTACTGGCAGTACCTGCACCATCTCCGAGGAATGAATTCCCTCCGGGGCTGATGATTTCAATCCGTGGATCCCCATTCGGATTTTTTTTAATATTTACATCCTGACCGGTTGCTGATGTCAGGATCAATAAAAGCATGGAGCAAAGTATACTTCGGATCATACTATTGGATTTTTGCTAAGCTATACAGGTCAAGGGAAAATTACGAATTACCAATTTACGAATTGCCTTCGAATGTTCCATAGGTAGGAATGCTTAATATCATTGATTTTGTGGTTGCAGGTATATATTTTCAAATCCTCAACATCTGATTTCAATGATGCCGGTTTTATAAATAATAGTTTATTGATTTAATGTTTAGATTAAATAAATTCTTTTTTACTGAATACTGAATACCTCGTACTGAATACCTCTTACTGATTATTTAATCTCCTCCACTACCGACTCACCGGTTCCTTCCCCACCATACGTCCATTCCCATTTTTCATACAGCCGAATGCGGCCATCGGGCAATAGCTCCGGTGTGCTGATGCAATGTCCGCTTCTGAGATGTCCGCGGTCATCAATATGATGATATACAAAGTCGAGGCTATTGTCATCATGTACGCGCCCAAGTATATATCCTTCTTCGATTCTGCCACCATTGTATGTGGCGGTGAGTAAATTATCCTTCTGCTTATAATTAAAGATTGTATCGCCATTTACCTGGCCGTTAGGCGTATTCGTTACACCGGCAAATTTTCGTTTGTGATAGTTTATATTCATGTGCGAGATTCTTTTTTAGTATTTGTAAGTCATCATATTTAAACCTTTTCGTTTTTACCCCTCCTGTTACAAATGTCAGGCATTTCGGCGGGATCTTCAATTTGCGAGCCATCATTTCGTTGATCACAAGAAAAAAGTCAAATCAAAGACAGGATCTCGATTTGGCAGAAATCATTATATGTTTGTGCTATCTTAATATCCAGATGACCCCTATTCTCGTTCGAAATATAAAACATCTTACCGATGCCCGTTACTTTGCAGCGATGGGAGTGGATTGGATGAGCATAGCACTGAGTCAGGACCCGACCTCTTTCATGCTTTGGCATGCACTCAGGAGCTGGGTAGAAGGAGTCGGGCTGGCCGCAGAGATTGATGTAAAAGATGAAATGCTATTAGCCAAAACCATCATTGATGCGAAACCGAATGGAATTATCCTGAAGGATACAGCTATTATCGATCTGCCCGCAGAGCTAACCATTTTTTATGAAGTCAATACACCAGGTGAAGAGGCAGCCGTTAACGAAGGAAAAACGATTCTTTTATACAATGTCATGTCATCAATCGATGTTCTATTAAAATTTCCGGCAGATAAAATATTTCTGCAGGCAAAGTGGTCAGCAGAATTGCTTGATGATGTGCTGTCGAAAGGTTATACGGGAGGCATTTGTTTCATTGGCGGTGATGAGGATATGACAGGAGTGAGAGATTATGGAGCGATGGATGAAATGATGGCACTTCTGGCCAGATGAGAGATATTTAAATAAGTAAATTCAAATTAACATAATGAGAAAAACAATGCGACTGTTGACCATATTTCTTTTTGCTCTGACTGGAATTGTTTCTAATAGTATGGCCATGTCAGTTTCAGTGGGTGACACAATCAGATATCAATGCCCGATGAAATGTGAAGGAGAAAAAACATATGACCATCCCGGAACTTGCCCGGTGTGTGGAATGGATCTGGAAAAAATGGAAGCCAATAACGATCCTGCTGAAAAAGTAAGCAATGTTAAGATCACAGGTGCGATGTTAAATGTGATGCATCTTGGTTTGCTATACGGCACAATCAATCTTGATACGATATCCAATAAAAAACACCTGTATGGATTGGGGCCGGTGGAATACCTGAAGGGCGAGATATTAATTGATGACGGGAAGTCGTATGTCAGCAAAATGGCGGAGGATGGTTCTATAGTGATGGAAGAAACGTATAAAGTAAAAGCTCCTTTTTTTGTTTCCGAAAATGTTGACAGGTGGGAAGAAATTTCAATACCCGATTATATTGTGAATCTCCAGCAACTGGAGACATTTCTTGATGCAACAACAAAAAATCATTCACGGCCTTTTGCATTTCGACTGAATGCCACGATTGAGAATGCCGCCATACACATTGTAAATCTTCCCGATGGAACCGCAGTCAATTCTCCTGAAGATGTGCAGCAGCATCAACATCATTTTATTGTAAAAAATACTGATGCCGAATTGATAGGTTTTTTTTCAACACAACACCAGGGTATATTTACACATCACGATACATATGTGCATATCCACATGATGACAGCAGACAAGAAGAAGATGGGACACCTCGAAAGTTTTGTGATAAAAAAAGGAACGGCGAAACTTTTTCTGCCGGCTGAATCTAAATAAACAAGAATGATGAAGTATTATTTTCGCCTATCCTCGTTATCACTTCTGGTTGTCATTACTTTTCTTTTTGGCTTCACAGACCCCGGAAGCCCTTCCCCCAAGGGTATAAATAAAATAAATCATGTGGTGATCATCTATTTGGAGAACCACAGTTTTGACAACCTTTACGGTTTGTTTCCTGGTGCCAATGGCCTGGCCAATGCCAGGAATGTAAAGCAAATCGACGCCTCAGGAAAGCCGTTTACTTTTCTTCCCCCGGTTCCGAGAACCAATGCTTTTCCTGTAGACCTTCCCAATAATTATTTCAATATTGATCAGTATGTGCCGGCGGATATGAAGATTCCGGACCCTGTGCACAGATACTACCAGGAACAGACACAAATACATGGAGGGAAAATGGATAGGTTTGCTGACATCAGTGATGCGGGAGGATTGACAATGGGCTATTATAACACCGATCAACTTCTTTTAGCAGCTGAAGCGAAAAATTATACGCTTTGTGACAACTTGTTTCACAGTGCATTTGGTGGTTCCTTCCTCAATCATATGTGGCTCGTGGCTGCGGCATCACCGGTATATCACAATGCACCTGAGTCAGTGGTTGCGCAATTTGATGCGAATGGAATTTTAATTCAGGATGGTATGGTGACACCGGATGGTTTTGCCGTGAATACTTGCTTCAGCGTCAATACACCTCATCCTGATATTAAAGTAAGGAGACCAAAAGAATTATTGCCGATGCAAACCATGCCAACAATAGGAGACCGGTTGAACGATAAAAATATCACGTGGGCATGGTATTCGGGTGGATGGAATGATGCATTGGCAGGTAAACCGGACGAGTCATTTCAATTTCACCATCAGCCATTCGCATACTTTTCAAATTACGCCGAAAATACATCAGGAAGAACGGAGCACCTGAAGGACGAAACAGAATTTTTTGCTGCAGCACAAGCAGGCACATTACCCGCAGTGTCTTTTGTGAAACCCATCGGCATCGAAAATGAACACCCTGGGTATGCTGATATTGTCACCGGAGAAAAACATGTTGAAGAAATCATCAATGCCATCCGCAATGGTCCAAACTGGAAAGATTGCGTCATCATCATCACCTATGATGAAAATGGCGGTTTCTGGGACCATGTCGCTCCACCAGTGATCGATAAGTGGGGACCCGGAACACGCGTGCCGGGGATTATTATTTCACCCTTTGCAAAAAAAGGATTTATCGATCATACCCAATACGAAACATTGAGCATACTCAGGTTGATTGAAAAAAGATGGAAATTAAAATCGCTTACATCGAGGGACAGACAGGCCAAGTGTTTTGAGAATTGTTTTGATTTCAGATAAATTTTGAAAAGGATATTCTAAATCAGATCTTATGCGCATACTTTTTGCAATCGTCATGATGGTCACACTCGTGGAGATATCCGCTTTTAGTTTAATCCGGACGGAAAAGACAAGCCTAAAAAATATGTCCATTTCCGGGGATAGTCTGGAACTGGACAGACTTAAATATATGAATGAAGTGATGGCGTCTATAAAAGGAAAAGAAAAATGGCCTGCAGATTCCGTATTTAAAAACATTAAAGTCATAAAGGGAAAAGGCAATATCTCTGCCGAACATTTCCTGTGGATGATGAACTGGGGATGGAGTGCCGAGCTGGGAGTGAGCTGCGATCATTGTCATATCATCGGTCGGTGGGAATCGGATGAGCTGTATACAAAAGACATAGCGAGAGGAATGTGGAATATGAGAGTGAAAATAAACTCCGAAATACTGCCCGCCATCACCGGCAAAAATTATGATACCAATCCTATGGTAACCTGCATTACATGTCACAGAGGGAAACCAATTCCGACAGAGCAATGAGCCAAATGATGTTTTGTCACGTCTTCGTGGGAGAAATACAAAAAATTGTTTCTTGACATACGTGTCCATCAACCGGATCCTTTCCTGGGTGAGTACTTTCAGTGGCTTGCCGAACGATTAGAACAGCGAATGCGTGAGAATCCTCGTAAACCGTTCTATACATACAAAATCCCTGCTCATCCTGAAAGCCGATAACTACAGGGGAATAGTGTAGTCTTTGGTATTATCTTTAAGAAGTGTCCATATTCCTACATCACATTATATTTAGCAACACACTTCTCAGCATGTTGGCACTGGGCTTTTTGGATAATGCACCCCATCATTTACAAAACACAAATAACATTGGAGTTGAGATATGCAACAATGCGCTTGACGATGATGGCGATGGGTTGATTGATCTGAACGATCCGGATTGTACCTGCGCGATCGTTGCACCAGTTTCGCTGATTCCCAATCCTTCGTTTGAAGACATGAATTGTTGTCCCGATATGCAGAGTCAATTGGCTTGCGCGGGCACATGGATACAGGCATCTGAGCCTACTACTGATTATATAAATATGTGTGGCTACATGGGTTGGCCTGAGTTTCCACCCCCTGTTCCGTTTCCTGATGGGGAGGGCATTGTAGGCTTCAGGGATGGACGTGTACGCCAGAATCTGGGTGAGCCTGAAGTCAATTGGAAAGAGTATGCAGGCGCGTGTCTGTTGAGTCCTTTGATCGCTGATACACCGTATGTGTTTGAATTTTATGTAGGCTTCGTCAACAGGTTTAAATCACCAGATATCAACATTACTTTTTTTGGAACAAGCGATTGTGCCAATCTTCCTTTTGGCGTAGGGGATGAAGCGTTTGGTTGTCCTACAAACGGGCCTGGATGGGTGCGTCTGGGTTCAAGTTTTGTATCCGGTGGAGCAGGTAATAAATGGGTGAAGACTAAAATAGAAGTGACACCCCGTGAAAACATTACGGCGATTGCCATCGGACCGGATTGTCCACCCGTGCAAAGCCCGATCAGTATTTATTATTTCTTTGACAATCTGACGCTTGTAGATCTCAGATCATTTCAGTTTAAGATCACTGAAAAATCGCAACCGTGCGCAGATGATTTTTTATTACAGGTTCCTTTACAGGCCGGCTTTACATATCAGTGGTATAAGGATAAAATTGCATTGATCGGTGAGACAGCAGCGCATATGATGCACATGTATGGAGAGGGAGAGTACCAGGTGATGATCCAGAAAGGAGGGTCTTGCAGCTTATCCGGTATCTATACCTATTCCATTCCTGTCTACAACGAACAGGTTGACATTACGATTTGCGAAGAAGATGTATATCCTTTTGGGGACAGGTTACTGAGCGAACCTGGGCAATATATAGACACATTTAAAACGAAATATAATTGTGATAGTGTAGTATTTCTTGATCTGCATGTGCTGGGTATTGTCGCGGATACAATTCAGGCAAAAATGTTTGAAGGAGAAATCTATAAAATCGAAACATACCATTTTAATACTTCAGGCGAATATTTAGTCTCCCTGGTTTCGTCACAGGGCTGTGATAGTCTTGTTTTTTTGCAATTGGATTATTATCACGTTTATATTCCAAATATTTTTTCACCGAATGGGGATGGGATCAATGATTTATTCAGCGTGTATGGTGTTGGTGAGGAGATTAATGAGATAAACCTCACGATTTATGACCGGTGGGGAAATCAAATTTATGCCGGCCCAGAATGGGATGGAAAACACTATGAAACAGCTGTAAACCCTGGTGTATACACGTATATGGTTAAACTAAAAATGGATGATGAGCAGGAGAGACAATTCGCGGGCAGTGTCAATCTTATCAGGTAAGAAATAAAAATGCTTAAATGGCGAAACGGTTAAGGGGTTAAAAGAAAAGAATAAACTTTGAGTGCAATGATTCCATATCTGCACTCCTTTCTTCCCGTCAAATGAAAATATTTCATTTTTATTCTAAATGAAGACGTATCGATTAACCGGTTGAATGATTTACCTTTTCATCGATTTCTTATCAGGCCGATTAACCTTTTTCCCATGTTTAAATACGGATACTACATTCTGGGCATTATCTATACCCTCTTCCTGCTTTATTCCCTGTTTACTTATATCACAAAACCAACACCAACTGGCGACGCCACGGTAGATTGGGCCAGGGGTATTTTCTTTTCTGCAGGCTTGTTAGTTATACTCATCATTGGATTATTATTTTGGAAAAGACCAACCATTGGGTTCATTATATTCTGCATACCGCTGATATATATGACTATACCTTTCATTCGTCAAAAGATGACAGATATATATGCAGCTGCCCCTCCGCTCAAAAGTGTGCCCCCATTGACCCTTACGATTAAAAACATGACTAAAGCCAAGGTCCATGTTCAACTCAGTTGCTGGTTTAAAACTTCCCAGGAAGGAACGGTTTCTCTCTACAAAACAATGGACTATACGAGTGAACCTCTGGCTAGCAATGATTATACATTCACGAATTACGAAACGAATTTATTGGCGACAAAATCAAGTTATGTATCCGTCATGATGTACGAACATATCATGGAGACGACGAATGAAGTATCATACGAAAAGGAGATACAGCCCTGTATGTATTTTTATGATGAACAAATTGAGGCATTCGGAAAGGGTCAATACATTATTGTCATTGACAGTACAAAAAATACAAAGACATTCAAGGAAACAGTGGAGCAATTGAAAGGGCAGGGAATGTATGATAAAGGGGTGTTTTAAAAAACGTTATAGGTTGTTAGTTATGAGAAGCCGGACAAGAAAGAGGTTGTAAGTTGATAGTTTTGAAAATCCAAATACCAACAACCCACAACCAGTCTGCTTTCCTTCAACCAATAACTAACAACACCTTATTTATTAGTGTGTACGTTCAGTTGTTTCATCATTGTCTTTGTCGGCAACGATCTCTCGCATACCTCTTACCAATTCTAAAAACTCTTTACGATATCCATGTTCATCTCTTCCGACTGCTCCTCCGGCCCATTTTTCGACATCAGCATATGAAGAGTTTCCTTCAAATTCAGAATCCCGAAGTAACATGCCGAAGGAAGCCACAGCGGCTGACCATCTGAAATTTTCACTCGTGGTGTCAAAACTTTTGGTTTCGTATGGAACCACATTCTCAAGTAGTTTACTTGTATTGCCATCAGGATCTTTGTATCTGAATTTCACTGTCAGCCATTCATCAGCGCTGGACGCAGAACCTGTTTTTTTGGACTTTTGATATTTCAGATCATCTACTGTTTTTAGAAAATCAGACTTCACGCCTGCAGGAATGATTTCATAGAGTGCAGTGACTGTATGGCCGCTACCCATTTCGCCGGCATCTTTTTGATCATCATTGAAATCTTCATTTTCCAGCATACGGTTTTCATACCCGATCAGACGGTATCCCCCGACAACTTCAGGATTAAATTCTACCTGAATTTTCACATCCTTTGCAATTGTAAATAGTGTCCCGCCAAATTCATGGACGAATACTTTTCGGGCTTCGGATAGATTGTCGACATATCCATGATTTCCATTTCCGGAGTCGGCAAGCTTTTCCATTTTATTGTCTTTATAATTTCCCATCCCGAATCCAAGTACAGTTAAGAACACACCGCTGGTTCTTTCCTTTTCAATCAACCGGATTAATTCCGCATCGCTGCTGACACCGACATTGAAATCACCATCTGTAGCCAGGATGACACGGTTGTTACCGCCTTTGATAAAATTTTCTCTTGCGGTCTGGTATGCAAGCTCGATTCCTTCTGCTCCCGCAGTGGATCCACCGGCATGTAGCTGCTCCAATGCTTCATATATATTAGCCTTATTCGCTCCTGATGTACTTGGCAGCACAAGACCTGACGAACCTGCATAGACGACGATGGCAACGCGATCCTTTTCACGCAGTTGTTCTGCCAGGATCTTAAATGATTGAATGACCAATGGTAGTTTATTTGCTTCGTCCATACTTCCGGATACATCGAGCAGGAATACAAGATTAGATGCAGGCAGATCGGCGGTGGGGATCGTCTTGCCCTGAAGACCGATATGAACTAGCTTGTGCGTCTGGTCCCATGGACAGTCACCGACTTCTGTGATGATGGCGATGGGATCATTTCCTTTGGGCTGAGGATAGTCGTAATCAAAATAATTGACCAGCTCTTCTATACGGACAGCATCTTTGGGTGGCTCCTGGCCATTCGTGAGAAAGCGACGAACATTGGCATAGGAGGCTGCATCTACATCGATAGAGAACGTGGAGAGCGGAGCATCTTTCGGCGTATGAAATTTATTTTCACTGATGAGATCATAATCTTCTGTATTAAAATCCGCGTCTCCATTTTTATACTTTGATTTTGGAGAAATACTTGCTCCTGCTACTCTCCCTGCTAAAGCGCTGACAGGCATACTGTAATATTGCACCTCTTGCATTATAGTATTGCTCATTGATTTTTCTTCACCCGATTTTCGTAAGTCGGTTATGACGGTTTCGTTCATTATTATTCCTTCTTTCATGACCACCGTGATAGAATCCTTTTCCTTGATATTAATCTCCTGAGAAACGTATCCGGTATACGCCACGACTATGAATTTGCAGTTGTCAGGAAGGGTTATGTTAAAGTGGCCATTGAAATCGGTAACTGTTCCTTTCGTTTCCCCTTTACCCTGGACACTTGCTCCGATAAGAGGATCATTGTTTGAATCCAGGACTAATCCTTTGATCGTGCGGTCAATACCAGTGGATGTGAATTGTTGGATAGGCCTGATAAAAAATAGCATGGCCAGGGAAATAAGTAGATATTTCATGATGTTAGGATTTTAAAACGTGAATCAATACAATCGAACTGTCGTGCAGACATGATGACAAAATCAACATGATTGCATAAAATATTTTTGCAGACAGGAAGTAATTCTGATTTTGGCTTTGGATATATCCGTTACATATGCTTCTATAGGATAGACACTAGAATGGGGCTGTATCCCTAAATAATTATAAGCTTACCTTTGGGTTTTAATGACTGTAATCAGTTTATGGTACGGTAGAAAGTAATGGTGGCAGAACCATACAACAAAACATATAAATGAAAATTGAAAACATCATATTTGATTTCGGAGGTGTATTGGTGGATTGGAATCCAAGGTATATGTATAAAGATCATTTTGCTTCTGAAGAGGAAATGGAATACTTTCTGCACAATATATGCACGGATGAATGGAACATCGAACAGGACAGAGGACGCACATTAGCAGAAGGAACAAGAATATTGCAAGAAAAATACCCGGAGCATCATGATCTGATCCAACTCTACTACGATGGATGGGAGACCATGCTTAAAAGTGATATTCCTGATACGGTGGCGATCCTGAATAAATTAAAGGAAAAATATAATCTCTATGGATTGACCAACTGGTCGGCAGAAACGTTTCCAATCGCGTATGAGCGATATTCATTTTTTAAGGAATTCAAAGGCATCGTGGTTTCGGGCACAGAAAAAATAATAAAGCCCGATAAGAGAATATTTCATGTGCTGTTTGACAGGTATCAGATCAATCCTGAGCTTTCGGTTTTTATCGATGATAATGTCAACAACATCAAAGCTGCAAATGAAATAGGCCTCAATGTGATCCATTTTCAAAGCCCCGGCCAGTTGGCAAAAGAACTTGAATACATTAAAGTATTATAGCGCACCTTTGTCAAATATTATCCCATCCAGGTATTTGGATCGAATTTCTATTTAAAGCGTCAATATATTTCAAACGGATGATCATGCGCACTTTCTCAACATGTGTTTTTATTTTGCTACATTTATTTGCAATCGGCCAGGTGATCAGTTTTCATGACGACAGCCTGAAGATCAACAAGGTCTATATTGATGCGCATACCACTGCAAAACAACTCGATGCTTTGCTGGGTGCGAAACATTCGAAGGTAAAGGCAAAAAGCGATCTCAACATTAAAACACATACCGGCGTCAAAGTCAAACAGGTGACGCTTTATTATCCGACATTAGGCATCGCCTTTCGTACATATAAGGACGACCCATCAAAATATTCATTATCCATCAAAATTGCCAATACTTCAGATGCAAGCGATGAATTTGATGGAAAGTTAATTCAACTCTTCACCGGTTATCTTTTTATCGTGGGTAATGATATGACCGGTCATAAATCAGTTGAGGATATAAAGCTCATGAAGAATGTTGCCGTGAGTTTTCAGGAAAGTTATCCCGGAGGAAATAGAACTATAGTCGGAGGAGAAATTCTGTATCAAAAAGATATCATCAGACTAAGTATTGATAAGAAAACACAGGAGATTACGGCGATTTATTTTTACCATAATTTTAAGAGGTAAAAAGAATCTTGAATAAAGAATACCGAATTTTGAATTAAGAAGTAAAATGAAAAATAACGAAGAGAAAACTTTATGACGAGTTTAAAAACTTTGTTTTCCCCTTCTGCCTCTTCTACCTCTTCCGCCTCTTCTGCCTTTTCCGCCTTTTCTGCCTTTTCCGCCTCTTCCGCCTCTTCTGCCTCTTCTGCCTCTTCTGCCTTTTCCGCCTCTTCTGCCTTTTTATTTCAAAAGCGTCACATCTCCCGTCAACATTTCCGTGATGCCATCAATGTATTCCACTTCCGCGACATAAACGTAAACACCTGGATTCATTAGCTCATTTCTGAAACGCCCATCCCATCCGCTTGCCTGATCATTGGCTTGGAAATCTATTTTTTCATGAAGTAAATCTCCCCAGCGATTGAAAATCAGGAATTTTTTAATCCTGACGATTTGGCCTGGATCGCCGCTAATGAAGAAGATATCATTGATACCATCACCATTCGGAGAAAACACTGTAGGAATGTAAAGCTTGCGAATCTTTACCACACTGATTATTACTTCATCCGAAACCTGGCAACCGCTTAATGCCACTAGCGTGGCTTTCAATGTGACTGTATTGAATGTATGCACAGTGCCTTCAAGACAAGCCTGATCAAAACAATTGATGAGTTGATCGGGAGTCCAAATCAATGTATCAATTTGATTCGGAGAAAGATTGATCGTCGCCTGGATGGAAGCATCTTCACCGAGTACGATTTGAATATCAGGACCAAGATCAAGCGAAATCTCTGAAGGTGCAGCGATTGTGATCAATGTATCCCATCTGCAACCATTGACATCATCTACAGCGATAGAATAATCTCCGGCTGACAAATGATCAAATGCATTGAGACTGCCTGAGGCTCCATTGTTCAAACTGTATTGATATGGAGCTACTCCTCCAATCACCTGATCGATGTGAATGTATGCATCCTGATCACCGAAACATGAAGGTCCTTTGATGTTGAGCTTGGCACCGGTTGGTTTATCTGTGTTTCCAATCACCGTGACAGAAGAGGAATTGCTACATCCTGTCAGTGTATTTGAAATGGTCAACTGATAAATACCAGCCTGATCAACAGTAGGATGTAATGTGTTTTCATTTCCATTAGCCACAATTCCAGGACCTGTCCACTGGATGTCATATCCTGTGCCTGAAGACGATCCGCTTGCATCCGGACTTTGGGTTGGATGACTACAATCTATTTGTCCCACATTAGCTATCGCCACAACTGGCAATGGATTGATCACCACCGAAACTGCTGATACATCATCAGGACAAACACCGGGAGAAACCAACTTATATTGAAATGTATAATTTCCTGACACCTGGTTCAATGTATTAAATGTTCCGTTTACAGGATTAAATGCATTACCCTGAGAAGGCGATGTTGACGTTTCTGTCCAGGTTCCATTTGCATCTTCACCATTGATCAGACTCGCGAGATTGACCACTGCATTTTCATTAAAACAATACGCAGCAGGTTGAGCCGCAACACCTGCATCCACTGTCGGATCAACATTGACACTGACCTGATAATCTACTGCACAACCCGGAGGTGGTGGGCTAAGCAAACTAAATTGAAAAGTATATGCACCCGGATCACCTGCTGTCGCATCAAAGACGGTTCCGTTCAACGTGCCTGGTTTTATTCCGGCCGGAGTTTGAATCAATGACCATGTACCATTTTCAGATGTGTTTTCAATCGAAGAGAGATCAAGGACATCACCTGCATTGCACAAGGGAGATGCATTGAAAAAGAAGACATCAGGACAAGTACAATCAATGATCGTGACGACTACCAGGTAAGTAGCTTCAGGGCATGGATCAATAGCTGAGTTAGTCGTATATAAAAAGCGATAATCTCCCGCTGCAATGTTTTTAAAGTCAAGATTATTAAATAATCCTGCTGCTCCTGAATTATCTAAATCCTGCCAACTACCATTCACATCGCCTGAAAGCACCAGATCATATAAGTTAATGATAGAACCACCGGCCTGTGTATTACAAAGCGTAGCTGTGCTTTGCAATTGAGATGAAGGCGGAAGCACTTCAATGACAGTAACCGTATCCGCTCCTGAGCAGCCAGGACCGTTTGAAACAGTTACACTATAATCACCGGCGACATTGACAAATAAATTTTGATTCGTCGATCCATCGGACCACAAGTATGATGCAAAACCAGAACCTGCATTGAGCGTTGTATTTCCATTCTCACAGAATGCCTGATTGCCGGCGATGACAGGATGAAGTGATGTACTCACATCAATCATCGCTGATGCAGATCCTGCACAGCCAAAGGGATCAATCACATCTACCGAATAGACGCCCGGAGTAGATACAGTGATTGTTTGACCCGTAGAACTATCACTCCACAAATAACTGGCATAACCAGTTCCTGCATCGAGTATCGTTGATCCGCCGATGCAATATGTAGTGGAACCACCGATCATGACATTCGGAAGAGAATGCATTACAGTATTGACATTGGTTGATCCACTGCATCCATCAGCATCTGTCACCATCACTCCATAATTGTTTCCATCGGTCACGGATATAGTTTGACTTGTTGCACCTGTGGACCAGAGATAGCTTGTGTATCCGGGTCCTGCATCAAGAGCGGTACCTGAACCTTCACAAAATTCTAACGTGCCTGTGATGAGTGGAGACAGAGAAGCAAGCTCTGTAACATCTGATGATGCTATACCTGTGCATCCATTTGCATCGGTGACTGTGACGTGATATGTGCCTGAAGAAGTAACATCCAGTGTTTGATTAACACTGCCATCATTCCATATATAAGTTGTGTATCCTGCTCCGGCATCAAGCGTCGCAGAGAAGCCGGTACAAAAAACATGTTGGCCTGCAATCACAGGTTGAGGGAATGGATTTATGGAGACGGATGTTGTAGCGGGTAAAGAATGACAACCATTCACATCCACCACTAAAGAATAAAGACCAGGATCAAGCGTATCTGAAGGATTTTGTAAAAACGATTGATATCCATTTGGACCGGTCCAATGAAAAACGACACTTGTATCCATAGAAGTCGTGCTTCCATGCAATTGATTCGTTTGCACTCCACAGTATGGGCCATCATTTTGTGCTACTGCATCAGGTCTTGGGCTGATCATCACCACTGTTGAATCATTAGCTGACGAGCAGACACCAAGTGAGGCATGGAATGCATATGCACCACCAAGTGTGGCATTCGTTGGGTTTTGCTGATTAGATACATATCCATTTGGACCTGTCCATGAATACACAACTGATGCTCCTGTTGTATCAGATATTCCGATCAACTGTATCGGATCTCCTTCACATAGCGGACCATTGTTAGTAGCAGACGTACTTGGTGCAGGAAGGATAGTGATATTCTGAAAATCCATCCCTTCACAATCATGTCCGTCGACGATATCATAACTTATTTGATATGTACCGGGTGGAATATTTTTCGGATGTAAAACTCCTCCCGCAGAAACATAGCTTCCAAGAAATGTTCCTCCCGGTGGACTTGCAGTGAGTGTAATTAAATCCAGATTTCCACATATCGGTCCGGGATCTACAATTTGTACATCTGGATTTGCATAGAATATAACTGCGGTGGCTGTCGAATTTGTACAACCATTATTATCTGTCACCACGACGGTATGCAGACCGGAAAAAAAAGCATCAAATGTATTGCCATCCACAGCTTCAGGGGTAGTCCACATATAGATATAGCCTCCGGCTCCACCACTACCTGTAGCAGTCAGCTGAACAGGTGCTTCACTATCGCAAAACACCGCCGGAACAGGATCAATCGAAATATCAGGAAGTTCATACACTTCGATATCAATGGATGCTGTGTTGGTACAACCATTTATGTCAGTGTAGGAATCCGTCACAGTGTGTATCCCTGGTCCACTGATCATAGGATTAAACATATTACCTGTTGCTGCGCCGCCCCAGATGCCGCCGCCGGGAACTGCTGTAAGTAAATGAGGTGGATTGTTAGCACAGAAGGGGCCGATCTGATCGATTTCTATAACAGGTAAAGGATTCACCGTAAGTTCAACATCATCTGTTCCCATACAGGTATCTTCTGATACTGTCAGTGTATAGGTAATTGATCCGTTGAAGCCTATTGGTATACTTGCAGTCGGGTCTTCGGTATTCGGATCTGACAAAAAGCCCGTTCCGCCATTTGTGCCCGACCAGGAGTATGTTACATTGCCGTGACCACCATAAGCACTTCCGTCCAACTGAACATTATCATCGCCTTCGCAGGCGGCAAAGTCAGCTCCTGCACGTGCACCCAGTGAACAAGGGGGTGTGGCAGCGCAATTGAGATAAGGCGCAGCAGTATCAGACCACTTCAGCTGGAATCCATTATTAGTGCCCTGCCAGTTATCTATCAACAAATAAAAACCCTGACCCGGTTGGACTACAAGCGTGCTCACAAAACCATCGCCTGTACCAGGACCTTCTGTCACATCAGTAGCGCCCATACCCATCCCGGTTTGAGGACAGAAGCCGCACATGAAACTTGAGGAAGAGCACCGAATAGGAAATCCGAGAGCCCCACATGTCACATCAGGCCCAAATAAAGCCCAGTCATAATCTTCACCATAGCCGCCAAAGGGATTAATAATGAATCCTAAGACTAAATTCGGAGGTGCTGTGGGGTCTATTTCAAAATAATACCAGGCAGAGTTTTGCTCAAGCGAAGTAATACATCCGGGGTGATTATTGGGATTTGAGAAATCGTTCTCTCCCGGGCCCATGGGGTTAAAAGCGAGATCAGAATCGTCACATACGACTTGTGCTTCAGAGCAGTCATTGATCTGAGCCTGACTGTAGAAAGGCAGCAGAAACAATAAAGTAATAAGAGGAATGGAAAACGATTTCATTTTCTGGGTATTGAAAATCAAAATATGTGAAACTATTCCAGTAGCTGATCCCTACATTAGTCCGTTTAAAAGTAGACAAAAAAAGTTTGTTTTAACGTGTTCAAACAGGTTAAGAATTTTGGAGCTAAAAGAATGCTCTTAATTTTGATGATGAACAGTATGGACAAACCCTTAGAAATAACGCTTCATGTACCCAATATCCAGGAGCTGCTGCGTGCACCTGGTGCCCGGTACCGCAAACGAACACTAAACAGAGATGCGGAAAATTTTATCATAGAAGAAAGTGAAATGATTTCCAGAAAAGGAGAAATAAAAATCATTATTCGACTTGCCGCATCAGGAACTCAGTATAAGGACGATATTCCTCCTGCAGTGCACCAGCAGTTTTCTTATCGCCGGCAACAGGCGCAGATCAAATTAAAACACACCTTGCATTTTGGATGGATGAATCTTTTCATTGCCTTTGGATTGTTAGGCGTTGTGTTTTCGTTAATCCAACTCGGCACTAACTTTATTGCGGACAATCAATTAATGAAGGTTATCAGTGAGTCGTTCATCATATTGGCCTGGGTAGCATTGTGGCGACCAATGGAATTATTGCTTTATGATTGGTATCCGATAAAACGTGATATTGATTTATTTCGCAGACTGGAAGAGAGTATTGTCCAGGTTATAATTGATGAAGCGTAAATAATTTAAACATATTCCACCCCATTTCCTAAATCAAAAAGTATAACCTCAGGATCAAATCCAAATTTTTCAAAATAGGACACACTGCATTCCTCTAGAAACTCTTCCATTTCCTCTTCTTTCACAAGGCACAATACACATCCACCAAATCCACCTCCCATCATCCTGGCACCATAAGCGCCCTTATATTTATTCGCAACCGCGGCCAGATGATCAAGCTCAGCGCAACTCACCTCATACTGATCGCGAAGACCGGCATGTGATGCTTTCAATAGAGAACCTGCTTTCTTTGGATCTTTCTTTTTTAAAGCATCGACCATTTTGTGAACACGATCATTCTCTTCTACGATAAAAAGACTTCGTTTCCGGAGGAGCTCCGGCAGATGGATTTCGCTCAGCATATCCATAGTGACATCCCTTAGGGTTTCCACTTTTGGATATAATCGCTTAATGATCCCAACAGCTCTAAGACATTCATCAGCCCGATTGTTGTAGTCACTATCGATCAGCTTGTGTTTTACTTTCGTATTGATCAACACCCATTTGCATCCCGGTAAATCAGCCGATATGAATTTGTATTCTCTTGTACGACAATCAAGCATCATGACGTGATTCTTCCGGCTGAGCATGATCGCAAACTGATCCATGATCCCGCCCTGCAATCCGATGATCTCCCGCTCGACCCTGCTACCGAAAAGTGCGAGGTCATCTTTCGTTTCTTTCCCTCCGGTTATTTTCTGAAGCGCATATAGCAAGCCACACACAAGGGAAGAAGAAGAAGAAACTCCCGCACCTACTGGCAGATCGCCACTAATCAGGATTTTTAATGGACCGGTCTGAGGCGCATATAATTGAATCGTGCCCTCAACATACTTCCCCCACAAGGGCAAATCCGTGGCCGCATCATACACATATTCTTCATTCAGATCTCCGGCCACCCAACGATGACCATCTTTTTCATTTTTTGATACCAGAATATAAACCGAACGACTCATCGCCCCTGGCAATACCCACCCTTCATTGTAATCCGTATGCTCACCGATGAAGTTGACACGACCGGGGGCACGTACGATCACTTCAGGCGAAGAAGCTCCGAAATGCAGATGCCATTTTTGTAATAGTTGTTCTTTCATTGTTCACGAAGGTAGTAAAGGCTAAGGCTAAGGCTGAGGCGAAGGAAAGAAAAGGTAATAAAGGCTATGATTCGACACTACGACTCCGCTCACTGCACTGCCTGATAAACACAACCTTGGACTACAGCTCATCAACCGGGGAAGGCTAAGGAGGGGTCAAATAATAGGCACTAAAGGCTAAGGCTGGGGCGAAGGAAAGAAAATGTAATAAAAGCTAATGTGAAGTTACAGGCAAAGGGAAAGAATGTGACTTTTTTCGAAGTTTAAAACTGCTATACATTGATTCCAGCATGAATCAGAGCGTTGATATTGATTTTAAGTTTGGAAACTTAAAATAGCGATTGCGAAGGCCGAGGAGGTGAATTGGACTACTAAAAAAAAGGTTAACCACATAGCCACATAGTTCATATAGAAAGACACATATAAATTTTGAATTCCCTTTCTGCCTTTTCCGCCCTTCTGCCTTTTCTACCTTTTTAACCTTTTCTGCCGAATATTTTAAAACCATCCACTCCCCAGCATCGTCCTGAAAGGCCATGGAATAGCCGCAAGAATGATCACAAGAGCTATGAAATAATACCAGAATTCTTTTTTGAAACTCCCCCTTTTCACAGCACCATGACCTATTGTAATCAGGATCACAGCGATGAGCATCATGAGTGTATGCTCCATCGTGAAAAATCGTAATTGGGAATTAGCCATCGTAGCTGAAGAAAATTGAACTTTTGGACTTATCGCATATAATCCCAATCCAATCAGCACCTGTGTATGGGTAAAGATCAGTGCAAATAAGCTCAGCTTTTTATCCATCGGACCTACTGCCTTATTGCCGGCATATCCTTTCAATGCATTGAAGACATTGATGATGATCAACAAGAGGACGATCCATCTGAGACCTGAATGCGCATGAAGTAAACCTGGATACATATGTGTGAGTATTTTTTGTAAGAGCAGCTAATGTACGGAATCAAATCCGGGCTGCCATTGAATTTTATATATCAGGTGTTGATAAAAATAATATTGTCAGAATCCATCCCTGAATGGCGGAGATACAGATCTATATCATCTATGTATTCCAGATTTCCATCAGAAGAGATAGCATAACTTTTATAATTGGATTTGAAGAGTATCTCAGCAGATTCCTGATGTAATTTTTTTCCTTCTTTAGGGATGAGATATTCCATAGCGATGATCAGCTTCTTTTCTTTCAAAGCAGATTGCAGACCTCTCAACACAGATGATTCCCCACCTTCAACATCAATTTTTAGTACAGCCTTTTCGATTTGTTCGTTCCTGATCAGTTCATCCAGAATTAGCATCGGGACAGTATTTGTTTTTTCTTTAACCGTTTGAAACCACTTTTCATTTGTATAAGCACCGGGTATGATCGTGTTGTACTCTGCATATGGGCCCGGGTATTCATAAAAGGTGATAGTTCCCGGACTGTCACCGGCAGCAGCATGGTAGGGTATGATATTTTTAAGGGGATCAACATTTTCTTTTAATTCTGAAAATGATGAAGCGGAAGCCTCGATGCTATACACCTTTCCACTATTTCCTACCAACACGGAAGCAAGAAGTGAGTAATACCCGTAGTGGGCGCCAACATCGATAAACACATCTCCTTCCTGCAGTACAAGTGTCAGATATTTAGACAGTCTGATTTCCGAATCATGAGATTTAATTTTATTGAGCAGCACATCAGTTCCAGAAGGCAGAAGTGTTCTGAGCGGTAAACCAAAAAAAGTATTGGCTTTGACATATACTCCTTTTTTAAAAAACGGATACCATGCATAATTGAACAACATCAATGCGGGATAAAGAAAAGGAGCCCTTCCCAGTTTTTTAAATTTTCCTGATCTCGATTTATTTTCGGCGGCCAATAGATCCTGCCAGAGTTGATTCCTATCCTTCACGCGAAACTATTAGGTAAATTTTTTCTCATAACAAACCACTGTTGACGGGTCCTGATCACGATAAGGTTCGGTCTTTGTAAAACCGAGTTGCTGATATAATTTTTGAGCCGCGTGCATTTCATGCATCGTATCCAGCACCATGCGGGTATATTTTTTTTCTTCAGCAAAGTTCAATATTTCCAAAGCTAAATTTTCACCAAGATGTAAACCACGACATGAAGGGATCACATACAACCTTTTCATTTCTGCAATGCCTGGCGACACAGTACGCAAAGCCACACAACCCACTATTTTTTTATCTGATTCCTCTACGGCGATGAAAAGCTGGCTGCCCGGAGCGTTGTACACATTCTGGATATTGACCATTTCTTCTTCAAAGGAGGTAAAGCACGTAGAATCATTGAATTCATGCCTGTAGTCCAATAATAACTTAGGTACTTCATCCCATTCTTCCTGGGTTTGAGGGGGCCGGATGATATAATCGTCAATGTTCATGATAAAGACAACAATGAAGCTATAGATTTGATGCAGATTTCAGGCTTATGAGCGACAATGAATTTGAAAAATCACCTCTCAATACTGTAAAGAGGTTGCCCAAAAGAGGCTATTACGACAAAGAAACAATTTTCGGGATTCTCGACGAGCATTTTATTTGTCACCTGGGCTGGGAGGTAGATGGCCAACCATTCCTCATTCCTACGGCTTACGGCCGAAAAGGAGATACCCTGTACGTGCATGGAAGTAGTAAAAGCAGAATGCTATCCGCGCTGACAGATGGCCGTCCTCTTTGCATGGTAGTCACGATTGTTGATGGGCTGGTATTGGCCAGATCTGCTTTCCATCACTCCATGAATTACCGGTCAGCCATCATCTATGGCCACGCACACGAACTCGAAGGAGAGGAAAAAATGGAAGCCCTGAGGATTGTGTCCGAACAAATCCTTGCAGGCCGATGGGATGAAGTCAGATTGCCCAGTGAAATTGAATTGAAAGCGACAACCGTTTTGGCTATTGATATTGATTCAGCCTCCGCAAAGATCCGTACAGGACCACCATCAGACGATGACGCAGATTATGATCTTCCTGTATGGGCCGGTGTTTTGCCTGCTCATCTTGCCTTTGACCAACCCATCGTCGACCCCGCGATGAAGCACAATCTGCCAATCTCATTATCTGTTAAATCAAGATTCAAAAGCGAAGATTAAAAAGATCTCACTCTATGCTATCTACTTTATGACGAAGAAAAAACCATTAAAAAAGAAAACAGAACTTCCATTCGAACACATCGGTAAGCCATTATTAGATCAGCGCTCTTTTAATCAACGCCAGTTCAAATATGTGTTGTATGCCTTCTGTTTTTTAATAATCTGCCTCGGTATAGGAATGCTGGGGTATCGATTCATTGGAGGTTTGGGATGGGTGAGTGCTTATCACAATGCCACAATGATTCTTTCCGGAATGGGGGAAATAGATAAAATGCCAACAGATGCTGCTAAACTATTTTCGGGTACCTATGCACTTGTTAGTGGCGTGGTATTTTTAGTCACTATTGCTGTCATGCTTTCACCCATCCTCCATAGGTTTCTTCATAAAATGCATATTGAAGAACCAGAGGAAAAAGAATAGTTGTTGGTTGATGGTTGAAGGAAAGAAGACAAGTTGTTGGTTGTAGGAGGATGGACAAGTTGTAGGGTTAGACAAAAATGAGACAGGGGCAAACCCTGTCAATACGAGCAAAAGAATAGTAGAAGCGACCCTTGCGGTTTCTTTTGTAAAAAATATAAGCCTAACAACAAAAAACCTAAAACCAGTCTACTTTCATTCAACCAATAACTACCAACCATTTACCTTTGACCAGTCTACTATCCTTCAACTAATAACTAACAACCTTTTTGAGAAAAATGAGACAGGGGCAAGCCCTGTCAATACAAACAGAAAAAAAGTATAGGCGACCCTTGCGGTTGCCTGAGTAGAAGAATAAAAACTCATCAACTCATTACCTTAGACCAATCAACTTTCCAACAACTAATAACTTTCAACCATCCAAATGATTTATCCTTACATTTTTATCAACGGTGACATCCTGCCTCGCGAAAAAGCATTGATCCCGGTGTATGATCTCGGCTTACTAAGAGGTCTGGGTATTTTTGATTTTTTCAAAGTATGGGACGGTGTCGCTCTTTTTGCTGAAGATCACATCGAGCGTCTGCAATATTCGCTTAAGGTCATCGATCTGAACACTAATGCGAATGACCAGCAATGGATGGATTGGTTTTATCAGATGATCAAAATCAATGAAGCGGACCGCGCAGGGTTTAGAGTAGTTGTCACAGGAGGATACAGCGAGGACGGCTATACGATTCCTGAACAAAAAAATATCTACCTGATGCTACACCATCTGCCAGCGAACGATCCAAAACAATACGAACACGGCGTCAGTTTATTGACCTCATCTTATCAGCGCGATATTCCTTCCGCGAAAACAACAATATATATTCAGTCCATGCATTTCCAGCCGCAATTGAAAAAGGCAGGTGCATTTGAAGTGCTGTATCACTGGAAAGGCGAGATCACGGAATGCTCACGCTGCAATATTTTCTTTATTGACAAGCAAGGCGTCATCAATACGCCAAAAAATGGTATGCTGAAAGGGATCACACGTAAGCAAGTCCTTTCACTGGCCGCACAAAACAACATTCCACTGGTCGAGCGTGAGATATATCTTCATGAAATACCGGATATGGCCGGTGCATTTCTTACGGCCACTACCAAAGGCGTATTGCCTGTGGTCAAACTGGATGATCAGCTGATAGGTGATGGATCTGTTCATCCACTCGCCGTTAAAATGCAGGCACTGTATCAGAAACGCGTAGATGAATACCTGGCAAAAGCTCTTCAGGCGCAGGCTATGTAATCAGAAAAAGAACGCTCAGGATTAGTGTTTCTTTGCTTCTTCCCGATACTTGTCCATAAACATGTAAGGAAATTTTTTCGAAGCCTTTCGCATGAGCGTATCCATCAATATATTCATATCGCTGCCAAGGCCACGTGACAATTGTTTATCATATTTCCATAGCAACGTACCATCTGCTGCATTATTAAGGTTGATGGTGACATTTCCGCTATTCGTGGGTCCCCAAAAACCGAAAGCTACGCCGATAGCGATGGAAGCGCCTTCTGAAACAGGCTTAGCTGTCTGCATAGAGCCACCCATCACGGCATCAACTTTGAGTATTGTAGCCAGTTCCTGTGGTGTATAGTTTGTCAAATGATTCAGATCAATACCGGCTTGCAACAGCATGGCGTTTGTAGTCTGTACATCCTGAAATTCAATAGCAAATGGATTCGTCTTTTGTTTCTTCAGGAACCAGCTGACCAATGCATTTTGTGCATCAATGCCTTCTTTTTTTTCCATTTCTGCCAATTGCTCTGTCGTTATAGTCTTTCTTTCATCAGGTCTCAGCCCTATCTGGACTGAAAAAGGCAGTACGGCGAGGGTTTTATGATTTTTTGCAATAGTATAGAACTTGGGATGGACGTAAATGGCTCTTGACTGGCCCATCAATGTCACAGTGAGTGAAACGAAAAAGAGGAGGGAGAATAACTTATTCATCATAGTTTAGTTTAGAAGGCAAATGTCGGGTTTTAATCCATAGATACAAATCGAGTGCAGGTTAAAGAATTTAACAGAAAAGAATACGGCCATGCCTGCCTTCCACTGGGTACGCGTTGAATTCATACACACCATTATCTTTATTTTCGATTCATCCGCTATCTTACAGCCGGTCAAAATTTCTTTTTTAAAAAATGGCAAAACGTATTCCGCAAAAACCAGTTCGTAAAACAACTAAAAAGGAGAAATATGTTCAGGGCGTGACAGACTGGTTGGCCCCGGCTAATGAGTTTCTGACTCAACATTCGAAAAAGGTTGCAGGGCTGATTTTTGCGCTGTCATTGGCGCTTAGTGCTGTATACTATTTTGAAGGATACAATTCGCCACTGAAGAGTTTGTACAAGTGGGAAAATTCAGACATGGCCTTTTTTGATACATGGGCCAGGCATATTGAAGGTGGCGATTGGATGTGTGATACAGTTTTACATCCCTTTCATGACTGGCACGGAATCGTAGCGAGTTCTTATCTGAATGCATATCCTGATGTTGCTGCTCCGTACTACCAGGCGAACACACATGATGGTATCCTTGATTCGATTGCAGCCCGAAAGGCATTGATCAATGATATCTATAAAGGAAAGACATTCCATCAGGAACCATTGTATACGTATATGCTTGCCGCAAGCTTTAAGCTATTCGGCTATGATTACAAATGGGTTTATTTCTGGCAGTTTCTGTTGGGTGCGCTTACAAATGTTTTAATTTTCTATTTGGGTAAACGCTACTTCGGAGCTTTAACTGGATTATTGGCTGCGCTATTGGTCATGCTGACCGGTAGTATTTTAGTATATGAGATGGTGGTATTGCGGACGACACTGACTAATTTTTACACTGTATCGCTGTTGTATTTGTTTTTATTACTTCTTGAGAAACCAAATTGGAAATTACAGCTGGCTTTTGGAGCAGCAGCAGGTTTTACACTGTTGGGACAATCTTACTTTATTCTTTTTATTCTGCCTGCTTTGGGTTGGTTTGCCTGGACACATTGGAAAAGTAAAAAAGAAGTTGTGATCAATTTAGCGGCTTTCATCGGCGCGTTATTAGTCGTCATGGCTCCCCTTTTCTATCGTAACTTAAAGGTAGGTATACCTATGAGTGCTGTAGCGAGTCATGGAGCAATGGCCTATATACCTGTCAATACGAAGTATGCTTCACCCATGGAATCATTTTCGATTTATGTTCCATCGCTCGTCAAGATCCGTCATGACAGTAAAGGAAAAATGTTGCCTGCTGTCATAGAATGTCTAAAAACATTTGATGGTATCGGTGATTTTATGAAGGTCTATATTCAGAAAATCAATGGCATGTTTATGTGGTATGAGATGCCCAATAACATGAGCTACTATATGTATTGCCAGTATGCTCCTATCCTGGGCCAGCTTCCGGTGCGCTATTATTTCATAGCACCACTGGGTCTTGTCGGTCTTCTTCTTGGCTGCTGGAAATTGAGAAGACGATTTGTGCCTTTTGTTTTAATGACTGTGGTCAGCATGGTTCCACTTATGGTTGCTGGAAATCTTGCCCGTTATCGAACGCCACTCGAGATACTGATGTCTCTTGCTGCAGCGTATCTGTTGATCGAACTTGCACAATATTATATTCAAAAAAGCTGGAAACCACTTTTCATTTCAATGGGCCTGGTTCTTCTTGCATTTCTATATACAGGCAATATTGTAAAAAAAGGATTGTTTGTATACAACTCGAATGACCTCGTCAGCATGTATGGCAATCATTATCTACAGAAGCTTGTGGTCCTTGAAGAACAACAGAAAAATGACGAATATCTTGACCTGACGACAGATATGATGAGTTATCTGCCTGATTATTTTTTCAAAACAAAAATTACAGACAAAGTCTATTTTGCCAATGAAGCTGATTGTTGCAGATATGCATCGGAATTGATGAACGTACATCTTCAGACCCTTCAGCTATTCAATGACAAGCAGAAGGACATTGCTTTTTATCAGGACAGGATAAATATTCTGAAGGCGAAGGCGGATAATTTTTACAAAAAATAGCGAAGAGCAAAGCGAGCGCTTACGCCATTTCCTGCACCACTTCTTTCACTTGAGGCATCATACGTTTTAGCATCGCTTCGATACCGGATTTGAGTGTGACAGTACTTGAAGGGCAACCGCTACATGCTCCTTGCATGATCAGTGTGACAATGCCATCGTTATAGGATTTGAATTCGATATTTCCACCATCCATTTCCACTGCGGGCTTGACGTAGGTATCGATAAGTTCTTTTATACGTTGCACCAGTTCGCCATCGTCATCGCTATAAGAGATTTCTGCTCTTTGTTTTTCTTCGATGGCGGTCATGGCTTCTGCGAAACCTTCGCGGATGATTGGTTTTTCTTCAGCCACATAATTTTTGATAAACTCCTTGGTGCGGATCATCATGTCTTCCCATTCGTAGTTCAGCTCCTTGGTCAGGGTGATGAAGTTATTGGAGATGTACACTGACTTGACATAAGGGAGCTCAAACAAGGCTGACGCAAGAGGGGAATACTCCAGGGCGAGTTCCCTTGTGCGGAAATCGGCAGTACCTGCATAAAGCATCTTATTTGTCACAAATTTCAGTGACTCCGGATTGGGTGTTTGCTCTGTATATATGAGGACCGGACTTTTGGTGGCGGTGGTTGCTTCCATGATCTCAATAATGTCTAAATGGGGTAAAATGTTTATAAAACGCTACAATTCAGGTACAAAGGTCGTGAATTAATTGATAACCCAGATTTTCTTCGGATTCCTTTTTTGGGGAAAATCAGGACTGACAATGAGGGCTTTCTGCACAGAGGCAGCACCAATAATACCGCCCGCCAGAATTTCTGACAATCCAATAAGACCAAACGTAACAGCTCCATCTTTATCCAACGTTTGGGCTAGAGGGGCTGACAATATATTGCCTGCTCCAAAAAGCAGGAAGACGATTCCTATTTTTTCACCTATAGTCCGAGTCACTAATTTTTTTGTCCCTCGTTTTGTGATGGTCAAAATATCCTCAACCGCGATTTCTCTGATCGGCCTGACGACTTCATTTTTATAGTCTCTGTGCGCGAATCCGACACTCTTCTTTTCATCAAGGATGACTTCATCATCATGAAAGACCCGAAGAGTCAGTTTTCCATTTTCGTATGACACCATTTGCCCTGACAAATAATTCAGATCGCATTTCAGACACGGCGTCTGGCCAGGTACGCGAAGCTGGAGACTGATATACGAACCGGCCTTAATGGTGATGATCTGACCTCCATTTTGAAGCTGAATATCCTGAGCGCATATTCCCGAACAAGCCAAAAGTAATAGTACAAAGAAAAGAATCCCGGAATTTTTTTTCATAAAGCTCTTATTTTATTTTCTATGTGACTACTTAAGTGTTCTTATGTTTCTATGTGGTTCATTTAAAAATCATTTTAAAAAGGAATAACCTGAGATTCTCAAAATAAATATTACCACATAGGCACATGGTTCACAAAGGATGACACATAGAGGTAATTTAAGCAGAAATCAGGTTCGTTGTTAAACGATTATGACATCCCTCTTAGTTTTTCTTCTGCAATATCTGCAATGAACTCTCCAATGGACAGACATGATGTAGCTGCAGGGCTTGGCGCATTGCAGATGTGAATCATTCTTTCCTGTTGTAGTATAACATAATCATCGATCATATTGCCTTCTTTATCCAACGCCTGAGCCCTGACACCGGTACGACTTCTTTTGATGTCTTCAAGACGCAATTCGGGAACTAATTTTTTCAGACTTTTTAAAAAAGCACGCGCGGAAAAAGACCTTGCCATTTCGTCCATTCCTTTCCGCCAGTGTTTGAGCGCCAATCGCTGAAAGCCTTTGTACCGAAGCGCTTCAAGTAATTCACCGGCATGAATATCCATGTGCTTATATCCTTCTCTCCGGAAAGCAAGCACTGCATTTGGACCAGCCTCAATGCCTCCACCAATCCGTTTGGTGAGATGCACACCAAGGAAAGGAAAATTGATGTCAGGTACAGGATAGATCAATCCCCTCACTAATTTCTCAGCATCAGGTACAAGGCTATAAAATTCACCCCTGAACGGAACGATCTGATGTGGAGGTTGAAGCCCTGCGATGCGTGCAAGATGATCAGAATAAAGACCTGCACAACCTATCGCCATCTGGCTTTTGATTTCCTGGTGATCTGATGAAATTATAATACCATCGGACCTTTCTTTTATTTTTTCCGCTTTGAAGCCTGTTATAATGTGGCCTCCTTTATTGATGATCAATTCTTTCAACCGTTCAGCGACGACCCGATAATCAACGATCCCGGCCTGCGGAACCCAGATACCTTGTATAGCTGCGCAATGAGGTTCGATTGCTTTCACCTCTCCGGCATCTATCATTTTTATTCCATTCAATCCGTTTTGTAAACCTCTCTGATAGATACCTTCCATCACTTGTATTTCATGTGCCTGGACAGCCACGATCACCTTTCCACATAGTTCGAAAGGGATTTGTTGTTCACGACAGAAATCAACCAACATACGAGCTCCTTTGACACAATTGATGGCTTTCGCACTGCCGGGTTTGTAGTATATGCCGGAATGGATGACACCGCTATTGCGATCAGTCTGATGGGTGGCTACGTTTGTTTCTTTTTCTAAAACGACGAGTTTCAACTCCGGATGTCGTTCCAAAATTTTGAATGCAGAAGCCAGACCTACAATTCCTCCTCCGATGATGGCTATGTCGTACTTCATGTGGTTGAAAAGTAGTGACAATTAAACTAAGTTTATAATAACAGAAAGGGGATGCCGGATTAAGGGACACCGGATACCGGACTCAAGACGCATTTGATATTCGGATGTAAAGGAGCATTTCGGAAGTAGTGATGCGATTTATAGCGCCTCCCTTTTTTAGGAATCGAGTCCGGTATCCGGCATCCATTTATCCGGCATCCAAAGAAGACAAGTCTAAAAGGCCAATCAATCATCTACCTTTGAACTCATGGACTATACAGCGCTCTTGATCCGATGAGTAAACGCATTTTTCTTTCCACCATCATCTGGCTTATCCTTGTCAACCTCATCATCAAGGCTATCTTCATTTTTGGGGTTGATATTCAGGTGCAGCTGCGTGTGGGACAGTCGTCGTATGGATTGTATTTCACATTGCTCAACTTATGTTACATCTTTCAGATCGTCAATGATTTTGGATTAAACCTTCTGCACAATACAGACACTGCAGTACATGGGAAAGTGAGAGTGGAGAGATGGTACCAGATCCTGCGTCTCAAAATTATTCTTGCTTTATTCTATTCATTCATCGTAGGTCTTGTGGCCTTAGGTCTTGGATATGGTGATGCATGGCGTCTCCTGATATGGCTTGTAGTTAATAATGTCCTGGTCTCCCTCATTTTGGTTTTCAGAGCCGGCATTTCAGGGACAGGTCGATACAGGGCGGAAGCTATGATCTCTGTAATGGACAAGGCCTTCATGATTGTGATTTGCGGATTTTTACTTTTCCGTTTCGCAGACTTTCAAATGCAATGGTTTGTCTGGGCACAGACGGCGTCTCTTGTGATAACAATGATCATAGCATTCCTCATTTCATTAAAGTTTATTGACCGGACACCAAATGATATAAGGCTGACGCCAATGTATGTTGTGTTTAAGGACACACTGCCATACACACTTGCAACACTTTTGATGTTTATTTATACAAGGTCAGATAGCATACTCATTGAAAAACTAATGCCCGGAGGAGCTTTCAATGTGGGTATTTATGCAGCAGGCTATCGTTTGCTTGATGCTGCCAATATGATCGCTTATTTGTTCAGCCCACTACTGATACCGATGTATGCCCGCCTGAGAAATGACAGAATGGAAACGATGCAACTACTCCGCCTTTCAAGCGGGATCATGATCTGTATGACAGGGTTTATTGGCTTTGCAGGTTTTTGGTGGGGAGCACCTATCATGACGCTGTTGTACAAGGATGTCAATGAGACATGGATACTTACCTTTCGACTGTTGATACTCAGTAACATTCCGATAGGCCTGATGTATATCTTCAGCAGCTATCTGACCGCCGTTTCGGAATTACGAAAACAGAATATACTCTTTATTGTATCTGTTGTGATCAGTATTTCGCTCAATTTAATTATGATTCCTGCATATGGTACAGTGGGTGCGGCGATCACGGCATTGATTGTGCAAAGCATTACAACTGCAGGGCTTATTATTTTGGGCCAATCACATCTTAAAGAAAAATTAGACGTCCGGAGATTGTCGATGATCCTGATTTATTTTTTCATACTTGGCTCAAGTGGATGGATATTGGAATCCACTACTTTACACTGGATGTTTGCGATCGTGATATTTATGTTTGTGGCTGTGTTTGCAGGTTTTCTTTTTAAGCTCATGCAATGGGAGTCGTTCAGACAGTTGATTATTAAGAGGGAGGAAGTGATGTTAGCAGAGAACGAGGATGCCGGATAAAGGGATGCCGGATGCCGGACTCATGACGTGACACTAACCAAGTAGACTGTTTGATTTACCCACCTGTAGCCCCTATGGGGCATGGAAGGTCTATAAGTCTTGTATGAATTTTATAATTCGGGAATAACAAATAAGGGAGCATAAAGAGTCCGGCGTCCGATATCCCCACCTCATAATTCGTTATTCGTTATTCGTTATTCGTTATTCGTTATTCGTTATTCGTTACTCGTTACTCGTTACTCCTTATTCTGTATTCATTTAAATACTCCTCTTCTTTCCCCCTGATCTCTTCAATATCATCATCTTCATGATCATCATATCCACACAGATGCAACACACCATGGATCATCACACGGTGCAATTCTTCTTCGAAATCAATATGAAATGACGATGCATTTTCCCGCACACGATCTATACTGATATAGATTTCACCTACAATCGGATTTTCTTCCAGGGGGAATGTGATGATGTCCGTGTAATCTTCATGTTGAAGATGCGTACGATTGATGTCAAGCAGAAATTCATCCGAACAGAAAATATAGTCGATTCTATCTAATTCAAAACCTTCTTCTGCAATGGCATCTGTGATCCACTCCAAAAGCCTTTCGGGGTCCTGCAAATCGAAATCAATTTCATTATTTGTAAAAAAAATGTTTGGCTTCTCCCGGTGGATTCCGGGCCATGAAGGAACGATTATATTTTCCACATCAATTCCACTGTGCGGCCCTGATCGAGAAAGTGAATCTCATCAGTCAGCTGCTTCATGAGGAATACACCGCGGCCACCTTCCTCTTCGATATGGTCGGCATTGGTCGGGTCAGGGATATTCACCGGATCAAACCCACTGCCTTCATCTGAGATGATCAACCTGAATTGATGTCCTCGTTTTCGACAAGACACGAGTATTTGTTTTTGATCATCAAACTGATTGCCGTGTTGCATTGCATTGTTTACGGCCTCAGTCACGCTGATGAGGATATTGGGGTATAAGTTCGGATCGATATTCAATCGCGTCACAAGCCGTTGCACGAAGTTTTCGACTTCGCAGATACAGCTCGGATTCGAAGGAAGTTTCAATATTTCGACACGTATACTGATGATCGTCTATTTTGAATTTTTCAATGATTGATAATATTCCTCTACCAAAAACTTGTAGTATGGTTTCAGATCGGGTGAAACAGATTTGTATTGTTCGATTTCAGCTTCACGTTGTTTGATATACTGCTCAAGAGCAGGTGGCATTGATCTTTTTTGTTCGCGTGCAGTTTCGGCCTGTCGTTTTTGATCCTGATCCCGCTGACGATCTGATTTTTCAGCTTCAAGCAGCCTTGTCATGATATCCTTTTGACGATTGAGGGTTTCATTGTTAAGTTTCTTGTTGACCAGATCAATTTCGATTTTATTCATTTCATCACCGATCTGATCAAGAGCCGGATTTCCTTTTCCCTGTTCTTTCTTTTCCTGCGCCAGATCTTTCAGTGCCTTCCGCATTGCGGCCTGACGTGCTGCCATTTGTGCAAATTCTTTACTCATCTTGCCATTATCCCCTTTCTTCATCTGTTCTGACATCTTCTGCATGTCGCCATTTATACCTTCCTGGCCTTCTGTTATTTTATCCATTGGCTTTCGTCCGCTTTTACCTGAACCTTTACCTCCGGGTTTGTCACACATCTGAGCACCCGGCATCATAGAAGCCATTTGTTGTTGCATCTGGTTCATAACTTCACTCAACATTAGTGCCAAATCGTTGAGATAGGTCATTGTGCGCTGCTGATGTTCACCCGAAAGGGGTTTATTTCGTTCTTCAAGTTGCTCAATACTCTTATTGAGATTGACTTTTACATCTGTCACTTTTTCCTGCACAAAACTTTCAATCTGGGTTACTCTTTTACTCAGGGCATGCAAAGTGTCTTCCACAACTTTGAAATCATCTTTTATTCTATATTGATCCTGGACAAGGCTGACGTATTTTGGTGTTGATACTTCAACACTTCCGAAATCGGTCATCAATTGTTCCTGGTCAAATGAAAGCGTGACAAGATTTTCAAGGAGCTGACGCAGCATAGCCATGTCTTCTTCCATTTGTTGCATATCTCCCGCTTTCATTTGTGCACCCATTTGCGAAGCCATATCTTTCATTCGCTGTGATGCATTTTTCTGGGACTTAGAAGCATTTTTATTTTGTTTCTGATCGATCTGCTCTTTACTGTTCTTCATGTCCTGATCGATCTTCTCTGTCTGCTCTTTTGTGCCCTCCATATTTTTCGGACGTTCTAGTTCTGCATTTTTCTTTTGCAGATCCTCCATCTCTTTTTTGATATCGTCAAATTTCTTGTTGAGCGTGTCCTGCTTTTCACCAAGCTCTTCATTTGGTTTTTTGCTTTCTTCTGTTTCTTTGCTTAGATCATCCTGTTTTTGAGCGAGCTCTTCAAGCTTCTGAATTTCTTTTTCCATGGCCGCTTCGACTTCAAGCTGTTTGAAAAGCTCGAGCATGCGATCCAGTTCTTTTTCCAGCTGCTGATCATTCATCTCCGTTTTTTCCATCATATCGATGGCACTTTCCTTCTCCATGTTCTTCATCAACTCCTCCATTTTTTTGAGGAGGTCTTTCATTTCCTCACTTTGCAGCTGATCGAAAAGCTTCTGCACTTTCTCCTGTTTTTCTTTGAGCTCATCAGATGGCTTGGCATGCTCTTCCTGGTTTTGGAGATTCTCTTTGTATTTATCCATAGCATCCTTCATCTCTGTCTGCAGAGAATTGTGACGCTCGATGAGACGTTCAAGTTCTTTTTTATCCTGCCATTCAACTTTCTTTTCCTGCAACATTTTTTCGCGCATGGTCTTCATCTCTTCCTGCAGGTCCTTGGTTTCCTTCAGGGACTTTTCGAGATTGGACTGGATGCTGGCGTTGTTTTCTGATTCTTTTTTCTCAAATTCTTCAGCAGTGGGTTTGCGGTATTGCATGACGGGTGTACGACTTGCCTTACTGCCATGAATACCATCATTATCATGGACTTCGAAAAAATACCGGATTTCTTCGCCGGGTTTTAATTCTACTGAATTGATGTCAAAAGCATGTGTGTAGGAGAACTGCGTAGGATGAGGCACATCCATACCTTCTGTTTTTGTATCGATGATATTGCCTTTGTCATCTACATGCTCATATTGGAATGTAAGAGATCTGATACCGTAATCATCATCGGCATGACCGGCGAAATAGATCAGATTATGCTCCACACTGTCTACAAATGATTCCACAGTAATACCAGGAAATCTGTCCGGAATAACTCTGATCGTATACTGAATACTATCCGGATGAGCGATTAAACTATTGTTGAGAAATAAAGTATAGTGTCCGTCCTTATTTGCTTTTGACTTGATGATAAAACGATCCTCGCTTCGGCGTTCGGCAATCGTTTTATTTTGAATGCCTTCAAAACGTGCATCCATGGCTTCAGTGTGTGCTGCCTGAATATCCCACGTAAGCTGTGTGCCTTCCGGAACCACCAGGTCGCCAATATTATTCAGGTTTTCATCTTTTCGTCCGGTGTAAGAAGGATAGTCGAGGCCGATGTCAAAAGACATGATACCCGGTTTTTTGATGACAGCCAATGTCATCTCTTGTGAAGAAACGGGACCGGCATAAATTTTAAATGGTGTATCGTCCTGAACATTTTTAAAATGATATGAAAATGAAGCGGCACCATCTTTCCGCAGACGATATGAATAATTATCAATTGTAATAAAAACTTCAGCAGGTGTCATAGAACCTTCGGTCGAAACTTTTAACTCATAGTCATCATACTGAACTACCGAAAGAGACTGTGCAGGATCAATTAAAAAATGAAAAGGAGCTGCACGTTCATAGACTTTATTTGTATGGATTAAGCGGTTAGCGCTATCGCGGATCATGCTTGGTGCGGCTATTAACAGTGTCAATAATACTAATGCCGGTGGAAGAACATAGCGCAGATATCTCCGGTTTTTATTTAAATCAATAGCGGTCTTGAAGGGAACGAGTTCTATTTCTTTTGTCTTTTGTTCGATACCGGCGAATAGAAGTTCTGTATTGCCTTCTGTACTGTCGGCCTGGCGTTTGAGTTGGAGGATATTTAAAAGTTTGTCCTGGATGTGTCCGAAATGATTGCCGATGATGGCGGCTGCCTGATCATGAGAGATCACTTTTCCAAGTCTGTAATATTGAGCTAATGGCCACAATACGAGATAACCCAGACTGGCCACTGACATCAGGATAAAAGACCCCAGTAGCAGCTTGCGCATACCTCCACCGAAGTAAAACTGGTTCTCCAGTAGTGCATATACCAGGAAAACTGCCAGAACAGAGCCAATCGTGATAAGGCTGCCGCGAATCAGTTTGTTGAGGTAAAAACGTCTTGTGAACGCATCCAGTTTCTGGATGAGGATTTGATAATTGCCAGTTTGCGCCATGAATGATTGTCAGTAATGTAAAGTAAACGGTCTTTGAGTACAATTAATTCAACAGCTGGTCCGCCTGTTTACACACACAAAACGGCAAGTTAGGGGTAAAATGATGCAATTGTCAATAGTATGCTAAAGCTATTAACGCAGCCTTAAATTCAAAGATTAAAAATATATGTGTAATGGTCTATAAATCAGTTATATAATAAATATTGTAGCTGAAAATAAAATTAAGTAAACCGAAAGGCCCTCAGCATAATTTTAATGATGGTACGGACAGGTCGCGACCTGTCCGTACCATCATTAAAATTATGCTGTACAGGATCTTTTATAGAAGTAGAGGCATTCCGCTACTCGTCCGTACTTCTATAAAAATTAATTGAGGACAGTAAAGCAACTTCTATCCGGTCCGTCTGTTGGGATATCTTTGCTCCATAACCACCTTCGATGACTGTTAACGAGTTGATGTATCTCATTTTTGGAATTGTTATATTATTAGCCCTGGGTTTTGACCTTGGTCTGATCAGTAAAGCGAACAAGACTATTTCCATAAAGCAGGCTTTTTACCAAACCGTTTTTTGGGTGACCCTGGCATTGGGATTTTTTGTTTTCATGTGGGTGTATGATAGCCAGGTCGCAGCGCTGGAATTTCTCAGTGCGTATATGATGGAATGGAGTCTGAGCATCGACAATATTTTTGTGTTCATACTCATCTTCACGGCATTCTCTGTCAGACCTAAACATTATGGGCGGGTGCTTTTACTCGGGATATTGATGGCGATAGTGTTCAGAGTGATATTTATCACAGTGGGTGTTACGCTTGTGGAGCGTTTTCACTGGATACTTTATCTCTTTGGTGCTTTCCTTGTGTATACGGGATTCAAAATGTTCACGTCAACAGAAGATGAGGAATTTGATCCGCTTCAGTCAAAGGTTTATAAAGCCGTCAAAAAATTTCTTCCATTGACACCACACGACGGGGATGGAAAATTTATAGTTCATGAAAATGGCAAGAGGATGTATACCACTTTATTTGTTGTGGTGATTATGTTGGCAGCAATTGATCTTGTTTTTGCTCTTGATTCAATTCCGGCTGTCATGGGGATATCAAGAGACCGAATGGTGATATATACGTCTAATATTTTTGCGTTGCTCGGATTGCGGTCATTGTTTTTTTTACTGCGAAGCGCTATTTCAAAATTCGATTACCTGCAACAGGGCATTGCTATTGTGCTTGTATTTATCGGGTTGAAAATGTTGCTTGAGCATTGGATCAATCCTTATATAGATAAAACAACACAGGTGCTTATTTCATTAATTTTCATCATACTTTGTCTTGCAGGTGCGGTTCTTTACTCTATGCTTTTCCAGAAGAAAGGTGTGCCGAAGGAGGTTGATGATTCTGATTCATCTAGTGGCAATTCAAAACTAAAGCAAATGGACATTCACGCAATTTTAAGTCTGAAGACTTAAAAAAAATATACCCCGTTATTTTAAGTTTCCAGACTTAAAATCCATATTTTGAATCTCTTTCTATATTAAAATCTTCCACAAGCAGCTTGCAGCTGCGATTGAAATCAAATTCTTTTGAAATTGAAAATTCAGGATGAATACAGATATCCTTTATGCACAGATTTTTATTCAACCCCTTCAGGGTTGTAAATTCTATTTCATCCTTTGTCCCCGGGTTGCGACCCGGGGCTATTAATATTTGATCCCTTCAGGATCATACATTTTCTGGTATTTATATTTATTAAGAGGTGGATTTTCGGAATTCAGTTTTGCCCCTATGGGGCAAGGAGATATTTTTCTTTGTCCTCAGTTACCAACCTATGGCCCCTACGGGGCAATATGACTTGTTTAATTACGAATTCGTCTTACGCTCTCACGCTCTCACATCTCTCACATCTCTCACACTCTCACACTCTCACTTCTCTCCCGCTCTATAACATCTTTTTTATCACAGGAATTAACTCATCTGCCATTCTTTTATGTTGTTCGAGATCCGGATGACCTCCGCATCCTTTTCCTTCCATCATGGTGAAGGCGAAAACTGACACTGATTTTAATTTCGGAATGGATGCTTCTGCTTTTGCTTTTACGGATTGCAGACATAGATTCAGTATTTCTGTATTTGCATAACTTACTAATGGCGTATTGAGCAAGAGTACTTTTGCATCCGGATAATGCGTATTGATTTTTTGAATAAAAGCTACATAGGCATTGATGAATCTTGTTGAATCAAAAGGCAATCTGGGTGTGACGCCATCTCCGGCTGACATATCATTTGTACCCAGGCATATCGTCACAATGTCGGGTGAGAATTGTCTAAAATCCCATTGCAGCTCATTTGAATTGGCGCTCATATTAGCCTGGTCGTAGACGGTTCCTATCGTAGGGCCATCTGTGTTCCAGTTTCGATAAATACCGATTCCACTGACACCACTGATCATATATTCAAGATCCAATGCTCTCGCTGTGCGCGGACCATATGTATCATACGCATTATGTTGATCAAACCATGTTCCTTTATCGCAAGGCACAAGAGATGGATCATCAGACATGCCAACAGTGATGGAATTGCCGATGAATTCGATTTTTTTTCGTCTGTCTTCGGAGTAAGCAATCAATGAATCTGCCTCAATCTTATTGATCACAATCCTGCCGATCAAAGCCTCGGTCTCTTTATACAATTCGACTTCATGAAATGGGGCACTTTTCAATGATTTTATTTCCAATGGAATAAATGTGTCAGCATGGATGGCTATTCGTTGTTGGTGAATGCCATCGAGCACAATAGAGAAGTAATTGTAATTGCCCGCAGGGACTTCATTCTTTAACCGGATTGTGCATTTATTCCCACCAAACCTGAATTTCAATCCAGAGGCGCTGCTGACCAATACTCTGTTGCCTGAATTATCCTGCACAATACGCCCGTACCAATGAATGCGGTCTGAATCAGGACCATATTGTGTCATTTCTTTCCTTTTGGAGGAGCAGCTGATAAGGATGGTCTGGGTAAGAAGGAGTAGGAAGAGCTTTTTCATGACACACAAGATCAAAAATGTCCGTCAAATAACATGAGGATGTTTAAAGTGGTCACCATTCCAATAGTTGAAACTAGTGGAAATTCCCTCCCACTAGTTAAAACTAGTGGTAATTCAAGGAAACAAAATGAATAGTCGCCACCATTCCACTAGTTGAAACTGGTGGAAATTCCCTCCCACTAGTTAAAACTAGTGGTAATTCAAGGACAGAAAATGAATAGCCGCCACTTTTAATGAAGTGCCGATAATGGTCTCCAAAGCCTCATCCTTAAATCTTCTTACTTTTGGGCCCGGTTTATGTAACTGAATCGCTTTTAGCTTATGTCGAATGTCAAGGATAGTCTTTTACCATTGTTGGGTACGTTGTATCCCTGGCGTCGCCGTATAGCCTATGTGACTCTCACGGCTTTCGTCCTGAGCGTCGTGGTATGTCTGTTTATGAAAAATTATTACCAGGGAAAAACAGTCTTTTATGCAGCCAGTCAGGATCTGTTCAAGCCGGAAAAGGTCTTTGGGAATTCTCAGAATGAGGTTTACTATTATGGTAGTGGTGAGGATATCGATCGGATTATGACCATAGGAAATTCGGATGAGGTCATTGATTTTCTGATCGATTCATTTGACCTGTGGTCTGTATATAAGATCAAATCCGGAACGCCCAAAGCCCATTATAAACTGAGAAAAGCGTTTCGTGAGAATTATAATATTCTGCTCACCAAGCAGGATGCTCTTGAACTGACGATAGAAGATAAAGATCCGGAGAGGGCTGCGAAAATGACGAATGCGGCACGGGATCAAATTGATAACCTGGTGCGGTCGATCATGAAGAGCAGCCAGTTAGCGCTCGCATCGTCTTTTCAAAAGGCTATACATAATAAAGAGGCGCTAATGCAGTCTACGCTGGACAGTCTAATCTATCATCGTCGCAAGTCTGGAATCTATGATTCGAAAGGACAGACTGAAATACTAGCTACCAGAGTCACTGAGATATCGAATACCATTGAAAGCGAAAAGGCAAAATTAGAAGCCTTACAATCTGCGCCTAACCTCTCCCCAAAACTCAGAGACAGCCTGCAGTTGATCAAAGCACGAATAGCCGGCTTTACAAGGGAGATGAAACTTTTGAATAGTTCGGACACAGGCTCTCTGTATAGTCTTTCAAATTTTAATATTGCCAAAGGCCGTGTAGAAGTATTGGAATCTCAATATGCGAGATCGTATGATCAGATAGCGTATGATCTTGAAAAATTAAAGACCTATAGTTCTGCAGCGGATATCAATGTATCAGCACTTCACCTGGTAGAACCGGCAGAGGTGCCGTTGTTTAAGAGCCGGCCCAAGAGGTCAATCATTGTATTGGCCTGCACGATGGCGGCTTTTCTGTTTAGTCTTGGGGCGGTGTTGGTGATTGAGTCTTATCGGTCTACGGATTGGAGTGCATTGACAAAAAAATAGAAAAACTTCCGGCACTTTCGGCATCACAATGATGAATTCCATGATGGATAAAGACAGATATATTCAATTGCTCAAGATGGTCCTCATCGATCTGCACCATGTTGAATACGGAGAGTATAAGCCACTGTATGGACACTTCATGTGGAGAGTGAAACTGGTGAGAGCGATCAATTCACTGATCAGCAGTGCGGATATCGCTATCTGTAAAAAAATAGAACCCAATATGCAGAAGCGTATTGAAGGCCGTGACTGGCCTGGCTACGCGGATACGATGATCGGGTTAAAAAGAATTGAAAATCTGGAATTTTGTATCAATCAGATATTAAAAGACAATGTACCTGGTGATTTTATAGAGACGGGTGTATGGCGTGGTGGTGCTTCCATTTTTATGAAAGCATTGCTGGAAGTGAATGATGATCATGAGCGCGTCGTATGGCTTGCAGATTCATTTGAAGGTCTTCCCAAACCAGATGTTAAAAATTATAAGGCGGATAAAGGAGACAAGCACTTTGCCATGAAAGAACTGGCAGTGTCACTTGAAACGGTGAAAAATAATTTTTCAAAGTATAATTTATTGGATGACAATGTCAAATTTCTGAAGGGATGGTTTAAAGACACATTGCCGGTAGCGCCGATTGAAAAATTGTCTTTAGTTCGTCTTGATGGCGATATGTACGAATCGACGATGGATGGCATCGTAAACCTTTATCCGAAACTTTCTGTGGGTGGGTACCTCATTGTAGATGATTGGGGCGCTGTGCAGGGTTGTAAGGATGCTATTATTGATTATCGCACAAAACATAATATCACAGAGGAGATCATTCCGATTGACTGGGCGGGGGTGTATTGGAGGAGGGAGAGGTAGGATTTTGGAGTTAAGAATTTGGATTTAAGATTCAGTGGCAAATTGTTAATCGTAAGTCGTGCTTTTTCCTCTCGCTGCCCCCATCCCCTGCGTTGCTCCTTCCTCATCCTATACGCGCAAACGCCGGGGCGGCCTCTCGCGCCAAAAGAAATCAATTTTTCATTCCGTATTTAAGAGTTTAGAGGGTTTATTTTTTGAATTCAAGTGGAAGGATGAATGCGAACGTAGTGAGTATTCAAAGTAAAATTGTTAAGCGTAGTTTGTAACTACGCTTCGGTGTTGGCAAAACTCGGTTTTGCGTAACGAAAACATTTCAAAATAAATCGGATCGACAATGAGAGACGCGATGCTTCGGCTTGCTAAGACACTTCCTTGTGCTTTGATTCGACCCGCTAAACACAACCCCATGCTACTCACCAACCGCAGCTCAGCAACAAAATTGACGTCTCTACGACCATATAATGTCATGGTTCGGCGTCGGTTGACCGACGCGTTGTGCTGAGCTAGTCGAAGTATCGGGGTGTGTTCAAGGCTGTGCCTTGAGTGATGTGTTATATGCAAACGTTTTGCTTATCTAACAAAAGTTATATAGTATTCGCATTTTGCTCATTGTAGGTTTGTGGTATTCTTCTGAGAGGAAGTAATGTATTGAAATATATATCTGCACAAATAATATAGAAGCAACGATGCATTTTTTGTTTTGTGATCGAAATAAGAATCATAACACCTCTGAATCAGCTGGTAAAAGTTTTATTGAAAATGTAGCAGCATTCATCATGATTCTGGCTGGGATGTTTGTTCTGTCATTGTTTGTAAGTTTTGTCGTCAGTATTTTAATATGAAGAGTAAGTAGAAAAATTTACAACATATCTCTCTGAAGCTTGAAATATTTTTTATAAAAAGGTGAATAGTATTCACTCAGATCTTTAAACGAAAAAAAATAATGGAAAATCAAATCGAAATCATAAGTGATGTTTATCAAACGGGAAATGACATTCAACAAACCATAGAATTAGTAAGTGTCCGGAAATTTATGATCCTGTCTCTGATTACTTTCGGATTGTATGATTTATGGTGGAATTACAGAGCCTGGCAATTTATCGAACGATACAAAAAACCCGGTATCAGTCCGGCATTCAGGACTGTTTTTGGGATATTCTATCTGTATTCCCTGTTCAGACAAATCCTGAACATGGCAAAGGAAAAGGGCTATCACTCAACATATTCAACTCCGGTACTATTCATTTTCATATTACTACTTGAAATCATTAGTGCGTTTTCTCCATACCTGATTCTTCTTTCTGTAATTGAAATATTTCTTTTTATTCCTCCATTTAAAGCGCTGAATTATATCATCCGCCATATGGCTTATGTGACTGTCGTCGAACAGGAGAGCTTCAATACAAGGCAGATTATTTTACTCGTACTTGGTATTATCGCATGGATATGCTTTCCGTTTATTTTCATAGTGAACTGATCCGAGCATTACTTTCCTGCAGGAAAAAGAAACCATAATACCCATTCTTAAGCCGCGTATCGCTATCAGTGCTACGCGGCTTTTCAATTTCCGGGCGGTCTATAACAAAGGTTATATAGGAGGCCATTTTTTTGACTGATAGGTTTGTGTCATTCTTTCATCAAAACAAGAATGTTATGAAACCAACAACTTTTTTTCAATATCATTTTCACCTAAAGGCATTTCTATGCATTGCTTTATTGGAGTTCATTTCACTGCCGGGCTTGATCCATGGTCAGAATTTCAATCATCCGATTTCCGGATTCGAAGACCATACACTTGGTGAGGGCACATATCACTATTATGATGATGGTGGTCCAAATGGAAATTACTCGAACAATATCAACGGATCCTCTATTCACTTTACACCTGCTCAGGGTTACTATATAGAATGGAAATTTGTACAATATGAATTTGAACTTGATCCATTTTGTGGTGCTGAACAATGTTGTGACAGATTGACTTCATCCTGGCTTCCTACCTGTTCTGATCTGTTTATTAACCAGGACTATTGCGGAAGCTTTGTCCAGCCTTGTTGTAGTACTATGGCTCTTTGCTCCGGAGAAGGGATTTCCTTTTCGTTTACTTCTGATGCATCGGTTCCCAAACCAGGCTGGCACATCATCATTTATGTTTCGCTTAAAGATCCGTATCACATGATATGTGGTTCACATCAATCATGTGCGGATCTGCATACTATAGATTGTTCGGGAGTTATAGGGATCAACCAAACCAATGGCAATCCCAGGACAAGCGAAGTATTCAATTGCTGGGCGTTTGGGTCATGTGCAGGTCAAGTCGATTATTACCTGGAATGTGACAATGGATATTATCCGGGACCTGAGCGATTTTATTTATTCAACTTATCTCAAAACCAGGACCTCAGTTTGTCATGTGAATGTATTACAGATCTTTTCGTGATTACAATTTATCAATGCGAGGTCTATACCTGTCAGAAAGCTGATGAAGTTGGGGGTGAGTTCATTCTGCATGATGTACCAGCAGGCGAACATTATCTGGTGGCTGAATATGACTGTGGTGGAGACATCTGTGGATGCGATTTGCAATTTAATTGTATGGATCCAGGTAGTGGAGAGCTTGGTTGTGATGATGCGGAACCCATAGAGTGCGGAAATACTTTTTATGATGCCACATTCGCCTCAACGGGAGGTGTCAACAATGAAGATGATTATTGTGACATCAATTCTCATGAGTGGACCGGTCGTGAAAAAGTGTATGAATTTGTTGCTTCATTTACCGGTCAGGTCACCATCACTATTTCGGGTCTGAATGATGATTTGGATCTGTTTGTATTGGAAGGATGTGATGCTACTTCCTGTGTGCTATCGAGTCTTCATTTTGGCACTGTAGATGAAAGTGTGACTATTGATGTCATAGAAGGTCATCATTACTTCATCGTTGTGGATGGATACCTTTTAGCCGAATCCGATTATTGGATTAGCGTGACTTGCGAGGGTGATCTGGATTGCAGTGATGATGAGCCCCTCGAATGTGGTGACGTCATATTTAGTTCCAATTCTGCAGCCGATGGAGGGATCAATAGCGAAATTGATTATTGCGGTGATGGAACGGCTAAATGGACCGGGAGAGAGCGGATTTATTCTTTCTATGCGGAGCGCAATGAAATCATCACGATCACCCTGTCGGATATGGAGGCCAATCTCGATATGTTTCTGTTGGAAGAATGCAATGGGGCAGTTTGTGCGGATCGTAGTGACGGGCCGGGTACTTCCGATGAGACGATTTCTTTTCAGGTGCATCAGGGCCATACCTATATCATCGTGATCGATGGTGTGGATGGCGCTACGTCTACTTATAGTCTTGAAGTGGAATGTGAATCACTCATGTGCAAAGATTGCGGTGATTGTTTCACCTACACGATATTCGATAAGGGCGTCAATTCTAATGTGGCTTGCCACCCCAAGTATGTGGATTGCGGTGTAGACCATTATCCCTCGGCAGATCACCAGTTTCAGTGGACGGTGGATGGCAATGTCAAATCAACAAAATACAGTCCTACACTTTCACTTGAAAATAATAAAAAGGTAAAAGTTTGTCAGGTCGTCAAATATAAAGGCACCCAGATATTTAAATGTTGCTGGGATATAAAACCTACTCCGGGTTGTGCGAAACCTCCGGTGGCGCACACGAAGTTAGGTGGCGAGTGGCCATTCTATAATGCTGTTCTGGATGCGAGTGAATCTACAGATGGGGCGAGATATTCCTGGGAATTTGGAGATGGGACATTAATACAGAATAATGGAAATGATCCCACTCTGGAACATACTTATCCGCCCGGTGTATTTAAGTACAGCACGTATGTTGAAAACGATTTTGGTATATCGGTGTACAGCAGGCAGTTTTTACCAGGTGCTATTGAATGCACCGCAGGTACCAATCCAAAATTTACATACACACTCAGTGGGCGTAGTCTTACGGTGAAAGATGTGGATAATACTGCAGCCTCCATTTCGTCATACAAAATTGATTTTGGCGATAGTACAGCGATTGTGCAGGGGGATGTGTGGGGCAATAAAGTGCACACTTTCGCGAAAGACAGTGTGTATGAAATATGCATCCGGTATGTGACGACATATGCGCAGGGATTTTTCATATGTTCTCATGAAGGCTGCATATGTTTTTCAGTGAAGGTGGGATGTTGTCAGCAGCAGATAGATCAGTGTTATGATATCCGGCCGGTATTTTTATCGGCACAGAATGGGCTTCTTTATAACCTGGTGTATGATGCAGCAGATGTAGAGGTCACGAATTGGGAAATCGATGGTGTGGCGATTCCGAATTCCGGAGAGAATACATTGACATATACTTTTCCTTCAGAGGGTTATTACAATGTGTGTTGTTATTACCGCAATCTTGTCACGGGTTGTTATATCAAGTGCTGTAAGAGAATCTATGCAGACAATCCATTTACCTGCGCCAATATTATATATAGTTATAGCACAGCAGAAAACGGATACCGGTTTGAGCTTGATCGCACGGCGAGTGATGTGGAAGAGATTGTATGGACGGCAGATGATCCTGTAGCCCTGGAATTGGGTACTAATCTTCAATCTGATGTGCTGAAGATACCAGGAGGTGCGTGTGTGCCTTATATTATATCAGTCCGGTATTATGACAAGACATGCACATGTTACAGGCTGTGTTGTCTTCGCCTGTATCTGTGCGATCCGCTGGGATGTGCTGCTACGATCAAATCTCAATTACTGGGCAATGGAAAGACCCGCTTCTCCACGGATGTACAATACCAGGAGATGAAGTGGCTTGCGAATGGGGAGGTTATTGGTACGGGAGCATCGGTGGATTACCTTCTTCCACCTGGTGGGGCGTTGATCAGTCTTCAATATTTTGATCAGACCACGCAGTTGTACAGGGAATGTTGCCGGAGTATCCTTACGGCAACGGACCATATTGAAAATCTTGATGAGGTAGAGATTGCGCCCAATCCAACCTCGGACTATCTGAATATTTATTTATCCTTCAACATACCTACACGTGTAGGGGTGGAGCTCATCAATGAAGTCGGGGTAGTAGTCCGGCATATTCCGATGGGCCCGGTGAGCTCTGCCAACTTTAATCAAAAGCTGTCCATGGGTGATTTGGCCCGGGGTATGTATTTCTTAAGAGTGTATACGGAGATGGGGGAGATGACACGGAAGATTATTAGAATTTAATTGATGAAAGAGAGGTCCCTGGCTATCCGTATAACACCAATGCGGATAGTCCGGGGGCTTCAAAAAAACTGGTTCTGTCAACATTAAAAATTAAAAACATGAAATACTACATCATTCTCTTCTCTCTTTTCGGATTCTCCTTCTCAATTCTACAGGCCCAAACATTTCCAGGTTCTGCAGGTGCATTAACAGATAACAATTGTGCAGGCGCTTTTAATACTTTTTCAGCCACTGTCAGTAATGTAGGTGTAACTGATGTTATTCAAAGCGTAACTATTAATATATCACATACATGGGATAGTGATTTGAACATATTCTTAGTTGGACCAACGGGAACAATAATTGAATTAAGTACGGGAAATGGCGGTTCAGGAGTTAATTATGTCAATACTATTTTTACGGATAGCGCACCTTCTTTTATTACAACCGGGACTGCTCCATTCACAGGCTCCTTCAAGCCCGAAGGTAGAGCGAATACTGATATCCAGTGCGATCCAACAGGTACTGTGGGCACGTATACCTTTGCTTCTCAATTTGCGGGAACTAATACTAATGGAAATTGGACATTAAAAATTAAAGATGGTGCTTCCGGTGACGTCGGGATTTTAAATTCATGGTCTGTTACAATTGCACCCATGCAAACATTACAGAAGGTGGGAATTAACACGGCTAACCCACAGGCAACACTAGATGTAAACGGAAAAGTAAAAATTGGTGACGATACAGCGCAGCAATCTGCAGGTATGATCAGGTTCTCCACAATGGCAAATGACTTTGAAGGATTTAACGGCAGCGTATGGAAATCAATGACAGGTTTAACTTCTGGCGGTGGAAGTGGAAACGGATTAGTGCATCCTACTGCAGGATCCACTTTTGAGAGTGGAACAAGTAATCCTGGTATGACGGGGATTAATAATACTGCAATTGGCGTTGGAGCGGGAGATAGTTTTACATCAGGAACTGATAATACTGCATTTGGAAATGATGCACTTACATTTACTTCAACAGGAAAGGATAATGTTGCCATTGGATCTGGAGCATTATCCAGTCTCCATTCTGATGATGCAAATGTAGCCATTGGTAAAAATGCATTACACTATACTGTCAATGGTTTCAATGTCGCTGTTGGTTATGAAGCTTTATATCACAATGCGCAAGGAAGTTTATTCAGTGATGATGGTATAGCTAATACGGCAGTAGGTAATGGAGCATTACGTGCAAACACAGTGGCGTCTTTTAATACGGCTATGGGTAATTTTGCTTTAGAACAGAATATAAGTGGATTTAATAATACAGCAATAGGAAGTAATGCATTGGGGTTAAATTTGACCGGAGATCAAAATACTGCTCTGGGGTATAAGGCACTTCAGTCTTATAAATATGGTAATTATAATACAGCGGTTGGGTATAATTCACTAACTACTTCCGGCCTTCCTGATGACTTTGATGACATATACAATACAGCCTTAGGCTGGCAATCAGGATACGATATCGAAAATCATGATAAAAATACTTTTTTAGGGGCTGATGCGAGTTCTACAGTTTTAGACGGTCTGACCAATTCTACAGCCATTGGATATAGTTCAAGAGCCACTGCCAACAATCAAATCAGGGTTGGCAATAGTTCAATAACAAGTATTGGCGGGTATGCAGGTTGGACAAATATTTCAGATGGGAGGTTTAAAAACAATATTAAGGAAGATGTTCATGGGTTGGATTTTATTTTAAAGCTCAGACCAGTTACATATCAGCTTGCAGTTGATGGAATCAGTACATTATTAGAAGAAGATAAACTTAAAAATGAAAGTGAGGAAGAAATTATAAAAAACACTATTGAAAAGGATAAACAGAACAGACTGCAAAAAGAGGAAATAGTATATACCGGATTTATTGCTCAGGAAGTAGATAAATCAGCAAACGAAATTGGATTTGATTTTAGTGGCATAGACAAACCTCAGAATGATAAAAGTTTATGGGGATTAAGATATGGAGAGTTTGTAGTCCCACTTGTTAAAGCAGTTCAGGAGCAGCAAAAAATGATCGATACTTTAATTAAGGAAAATAAAAATCTCAATGAATACAAAGCTATTTTTCAAACTGAAAATACAGTGTTGAGGGAGGATGCAGGGGTTGCGCTGGCTGGCATCCAGGAGTTGGCGAAAGAAAACCAGGAACTCAAAGCGGAGATTCAGAGTCTGCGGAGTATGGTGGAGACTTTGATGGCCGAAAAGAAATGACAACGGTTTTATAACGCATATCAACGAACAGAAAATGGAAACCTCAATCGCAAATCCGCAAAAAATGAAACTGTGTATCTCCTCGGTGAAAGGTGTCCAGGTGGTGGATATTCAGAGCCTCATCTATATTGAAGCCAGCAGCAATTATAGCCATTTGTTCTTTACGGACCGGCCACGTATATGTGCTTCAAAGCCGGTGCATACCTATGCGACCTTACTCGAGGACAGCAATTTTGTCCGTGTCCACAAATCCTTTGTTGTCAATCTTGATCATGTCACCGCGTATGTAAAGGGTGCCGGAAGTAATGTGCTTATGACGGATGGCAAGGCGATAGATGTGGCCCGGAGCAAGCGGGAGGTTTTGATGAGGAGGATGAGGGAGTATTTTAAGTATTGAGGGGGCAGATGGAAAAATGAGCAAAGAATGGTATAAATGAAATTTACAAGATCATCGATGAAAGGGAAGGAAGTTTGCCAGAATAACCCTAATGAGTGCTATTGTATGGTGGGCTTTCTTCCTAAAAATTTTAGATAAGTATTATAAGTGAATGTAAACATGAAGACAATCGATCAATTAATTGTGTGGAGGCAGAGGTTACTTTCAATTTTTGAAAAACATCAACCAATATGAAAAAGCTAATGTATCTTGGATTATGGTTAATGGCAACAGGTATAAGCTCTGTAAGTTGCCTGAAAAACGAGCCCATTCAGGATGATGAAATATTAGAAAGGAAAATTATTTATTCGACAGATACCATTGTCATCCTTGACCCTGAAATCGGAAACGAGATCAAAAAAGTGATTGAAAAAACGGATACAGTTTGGATTCTTCAAAACGAAAAATGAGAATAATTTTTATTGGTGTTTTATTTTGGACCCTTCATTATCAAGTTTCAAATGCGCAGGAAACGGAAAAATTATTTTCCATTCTTCATCCATCACAAAACAGCAATTATTATATCTATACCAGCCCAAGACACCACCTGACCTTTCTGTCGTCCACGGATGGATTAAATGTTTATGACGGGCTGCATATCAGGACATATCGCCAAAGCACAAATCATATGCATGGCTATAATATTCAAAGTAATTTTTTTGAAGACAAAACAGGACTGATTTGGTTTACGACGTATGAAGCGTTGCATGTTTTTGATCCGGTGAAAGATGAATTTGAATATTATTTTATGGTAAATTCCTGCGGCGATACCTTGAAAGAAAATTATAAAGCATTCTGGCTGGATGGGCAACATCTTTTTCTTAAAGCAGGCACAGAGTTTTTTGTTTTTGACGTTTATGGCAGAAAACCTGAAAAGAATTATGCATTGGATCTGTCTGATTATTTTGAATTGTCCGGAATGAATACCGGGCCTACCACTGATATTGTTTATGGAAATAGAAAGGGATTTTATCATACCAGGCTATATCCGGATGGCGCCTTCAATATTCTTAAAGACACCGCCTTAAAAATTTCTACAATTTATCCCTGTGATCTGAATTCAGTCTGGGTCGGGAACGTCACCGGTTCCATCTCAAGATATTATTTTAAGGAAAAGTCTTTTTCGGATAGCATTAGAATTTCGAATACAGCTATCAATGGCCTGGCAAGGTTATCTACTACACAATTGTTAGCAACCGCCTCTTCCAGAAAACTGTATACAGTTAATCTTCAGAAACAACAAGTGAGCGATTCAATTGTACCTCTCATTTCCACCACGAAGGAAGGCGTAAAAAATCTTGTAGTTCCTTACGTCGATGCCGACTCTACGCTTTGGATTGGTGCTGATGGAAAAGGCACCTTGTTCCGGAATCTGCGTAAACAAAAATTTGATCACTGGTTGAATTCTGTTTCGGTGACAAAAATTTTCCAGGTGGCATCAAAGGATTACTATGTTTTTACACGTCAATCCGGGATCTATCAATTGGATCAGAATGGCAAAAGGATCAATCATTGGAATCAACTTCCGGATCGTAAAGAGAATTTCACTTCTTTGGCGAGTGCACAGATTGATCAGCATAGCATCATCTTTTCGAATCAAAATAATTTATTCACACTAGACCTGAATACAGGACGAATAATTGTATTAAAATCCGAATCTCCATATGCGCTTAATTATATCGAGCAAATGGAAATGCTGCAAAATGGAAAAATCTTATTGAGTGACTCTGGAAATAAGCTTTATGAAATAACTATTAGTGTGAATAGGTATTATCTAACTCCTTACCTGGATTGTTCTGCTTTGACTAGACATGCCACTTATTTCATGGAAGCCCCGGATCAGACACTCTTCGTGAGCAATGATGAAGTCGATATTCTGGTGTTTGAATATGATATTGCTCAACACAAGCATCAATACGCATATTCATTAGCTATAGCAGGAGGCATACGAACGTTAAGTAGTGGCAAAGAACCGAGCGTCATCTATATTGGAAATTCTGTAGGATTGTTTAAAGTAAACCTGGATAAGCGGCAGGTAAAACCGGTAATTGATCCCAACAAACTTTTGTTGCAAACTATTTATACATCATTGACCGACAGGTTTGACAATCTGTGGGTAGGCACTAATCACGGCCTGATTAAGTATTACACCGAAAACAATGAGACAAAGTTATACTCGATCATGGATGGCATACAGGATTTGGAATATAATACCCATGCCAGTTTGCTGACCTCAGATGGAGAGATGTTATTTGGTGGTGTAAATGGCATCAATCATTTCATTCCTGACAAGGTATATCCTTCCGAAAAGCCGGCACCGGTTTATATAAATGAAATATTGATTAATGATGAGAACGATACCACATTCGGAGTTCCTCAGTATATTAAATCATTGACACTTCCGTATGAACGGAATACGATCTCTTTTGGATTCCATGCTATTGATAATGGAGATCCGGAAGCTACAAGGGCCAGGTATCGATTGGTCGGCAATGAACCGGATTCTCTTGATACTCGATCAGCTGATGGATTCGCCCGATATGCAAATCTGCGACCAGGTTCATATACTTTTTCCATAGTATCCCGCAATTCAGATAACGTCTTAAGCAGGGAGCCCAGAGAAATTTCAATTAAAATCCTGAAACCATATTGGATGACGTGGTGGTTTATCCTGCTCACGCTGGGCACCTCAGGATGGATCATTTATTATTTTATCCGATCTTATTATAGTCGCAAACTGGAACGGAAAAATCAGCTTTTGCGAGAGCAGGCGTTGATCATTGAGAAACAGAAGGCGATAGAGGATGAGCGGACAAGGATCGCTGCTGAGATGCATGATGATCTGGGATCCGGATTGACGACGATACGGTATCTGAGTGACAAAGCCCTGAAGGAAATCGAGGAGACAAAGGAAGTAAGTCAGATAAAGAAGATCGCGGAGCAGAGTAATATGCTGATCCGTAAAATGTCGGAAATCATATGGGCCATGAATTCCCGCTACGACAATACCGAAAACCTGATCGGGTATCTGCGGCATTATGCATCAGAATATCTGGAAGGGTATCAAATACCGGTTCAATTTATTTTGCCGGAAGATGGTATACAGCCTCTGAGTATTGGTGGTGAAAAACGACGGAATATATTTATGGTATTTAAGGAGACCCTTCACAATACGGTCAAGCATGCAAATGCGAAATCCATCATCATTCGCGTAGATGTCAATAATCAGTTTGCACTCAGGATTTCAGAAATGGGAGGTATTGGTTTTGACCCTGCTGCGTCAATGGAAAAAGGAAACGGGCTGTATAATGCCGAACATCGAATGACAGCAGTAAAGGGTTCGATCAAGTATGAAAAACTGGAGAATTCAATGGATATTCATATCACTGTACCCTTAGAAGATTGACTTATGGAAACGATTCGTATAGCTGTATTGGAAGACCTAAAAGAAGTGGCGGGTGAGTTGATGGAGATGTTCAATGCGGAACCTGGCCTGGAATGCCGGCAGGTGTACTACAATGCGGAGGACGCCATCCATTTTCTGCCGTCCAATCCTGCTGATATCCTTATCGTCGATATTGGTTTGCCCAGGGCCAGTGGTATAGAAGCGATGAAAGCGCTGTCAGAAAAGTGTCCCGGCATGCAGTATTGTATGTTCACGGTATATGAGGATGATGATAAGATTTTCAATTCGCTCCAGACAGGGGCTAAGGGATATATTTTAAAAGGTTCTTCAAAGGAAAAGATACTGGAGGCAGTTCGGGAGTTATTCAGGGGCGGTTCTCCGATGAGTCCGAGTATAGCCAGGCGGGTCCTCGATCAGTTTCAACGGATGAAGGTTACCCCGGTGGTGGTATCCCTGCCGCTAACAGACCGAGAGCAGGAAATATTAAATTTATTGGCGAAGGGATTACTATATAAAGAAATCGGAGAATTACTTAATATTACGACAGGAACGGTAAAGCAGCATATACACAGGATATATGATAAGTTGCAGGTATCGAATAGGACGGAGGCGGTGAATTTGATGGGGAAATGAACTTTTTTGGATATATAACTAAAGTTATATTTTATTAATTTCTAAATATTGATCTTTACAATAAAATGAATTAATTATTAATCTAAACCAACTATTACTATGGCAAAATATTCAATTGATCGTTTTGATCGAATTGCAGATGTCACTGAATTAATGCCTTCAAAAAATCAAATGACAAGTATAATGTAATCTAGTATGACTGCAATTGATCAACAAAACGAAGTGTAGGCATTTTAATAATTTATTTCTAAATTTGTTAAGAAATTATTTATATAATATTCTCAAAATAAATCCATTAATACAACGGTCACAAAATTAAATATTAATATTTAATATGTTACATTCATCAATTATCAATTAACTAACCAAACTAATAAATCATGCCTAAACAAGAATTTAAACGAATTAGATCCAGAGAATGGTTTCGAAACATTGGCACAGGAATTCCAGGAAATATTGTAACTGCGCTTTATGTTGGAATTAACTCAGCAGGTGAAACTGACCTTCTGGGTGAAGGTGAAGTTGGGAAAACTTATCCTGTGGTTTTATTAAGTAAATCAGCTGTACTTGCCCCTTGCCCAGATTTCTGCGATAATGACGAATTACCAGATGGAGGAGATGAAAAAATTATTGCTGCATTTAAAATATTGGCAAAAACAATTAACCCATAAATAATAATAATAATTATTATTAATTAATATCAAATAAATTACAACAATGGTTGAGTATTCAAAGTTAATTGAATGCTCAACCATAAAATTAAATTAATTAAATATAATATATTTAAATAGCATGGTTTTAGAACAAAAAAATACTTATTCAATTACCCGTGTACTTGAATACATCAATAAAAGGAAACTTCCAGAATACATCATTAAGGAAACAGAAAAAAGAGAAAAAGGTATATTTTCTTTTCAGGATTATATATTCACACTAAGGGAAGTATTGGAGAGTGATCATTTTTATGAAAAAGAGTATAAAAAATATGGTCTATTATATTTATGTTTAATTGAATATTATTCCAAAGATCCTGAGAATTGCTTACAGTTGATTAAGCGAATTTTAAAGATGTATAATGATTTGGAATTCGATATCGTTCGATTGTTATTCACCTTGAAATATAGGGTAAAAAAAATGCGAAAAATACTTTTATGCATTTCTGATAAGCTAAATAGTGATGTATATTTTAAATCTTTGCGCAGAAAAGAGTTTAAAAATTTTGTAGACATAAAATTTATTTCAGAATTTAATGAGCAATCTTTTACCCGTTCCCTTTACGAAAAAGATCAAATTTTCATCGTAGGACATGGCGGAGAATCAGGCACTAAGTTGGGTGATCAAGTGATTACCCCAGGTTGGCTAAGTGAAGTTTTCGCAAAAAGTCCCGACAAGAAAACAGATATATTTGGTATTTTTTCATGTCAGGGAGATTTTGCCAATTCTCCTATTTTAACGCATGTAGATTATTTTATTACGGACAATGTTCAATCTTCGCCACGGCAATCTGAGTTATTTTGTTATGGATATTTAAAAAATTACTTAGAATCGTTTGATATAATTAACTCTTTCCAACATGGCATTCTATGCTTGATGTTTATTTTAACTGGTGAACCATATTTTAAAATTTACGAAAACGGTTGGGATATTTCTTCATATCCACACGAAAATTCCTAAAACTTTTAACGATTAATTAATTTGTTGTTCAATTTAAGCGCCCATAAAATTTATAATTAATAAATAACACTTTAATAAAGAGCTTCGAGCTTCAAAAAACCTATCAGAAAATTATGACATGTGATTTGATAGTCGAATTAAAAAAAATAAAAGTAAGATTCAAATAGGTCTTTTTGATTGTAAGAATAGAATGATAAAACAAAAATAGGTTAAACAAAAAACTTGGAAAAATTAGAAAAGTGAGGAGGATTTATTTACACTTCAAAAGGAAATTCATAGAAAGGAGACAAAAATCAGCTCAGGTAGTACAAATAACTGAAAAAAATTAAGATTTTTGTTTGATGTACTTACTTATTTAATGAATTGACACCAAATGGAGTTATTCGATATTCATATTACTTGTAGAAAAATATCTCTGTATCCAATAAATTAAAAGATTTGTAATTATGAAATTCAGAATATTTAATAACGAACAATTGGAAGAGTATATATTAAGATGGTTCAATTCGGCTGTCTATTTCTCTTTGATAATTGCTCTCACATACGTTTTACTACATGTCTTTTGCAAGACACCAAGGGAACAAATCAAGTTCCTAAATACTGATCAAGTCGATGCTGTTAGAACCATCCTGGGTGAGCACGATACCACTTTAAGCATTGCACAACAGGATTTGGTAAATTTTGAAAGAGTAGTGATGTATCTTACTCACGTACTCGATGTAGATGATACTGCCATTGTGAAGGATAGAATCCAGATCTATTCTCTGGAGTCATTGCCTACATTGTTGTCAAGTATTCCTTTCAAGGTCGGGTCATCTTTTTGGCTACATGGGCCAATGCAATATTGGGAGATTGTTTTTTGGTCAATTTTTGGTGTTATTGCCAGTATTATATACTATGGCGCGGAAGCTATAGGTAGGAGCGAATTTGATAGAAATAAAATTCCTGGACATATTGCAAAGCTTGTTTATGCTCCAATTAGCAGCCTGGTAATTATTTTCAGTTTTAGTCTTTTTGTTGCTAATGGAAGCATTATTACCACTGGGATTAGTAATGCAATTCTGGTTATAGCATTTATTTTGGGATTCTTTTCAGGAAGGACAGTTGAATTTTTAAATCGCTTGAAGAACCTTGTTTTGCCATTAGGGAATGATTCTGTTGAAGGGGTCCCTAATAGTACATCTGAACTCCAAGGTTCAATTACAGGCAAAATCGAAGTTCTCGACGGCTCATCACCTTTGGAGATTGAACCAAAAGACATAGCTATAATCCTCCAATCATCAGATGATCCATCGAAAATAACTTTTACTACTAACCCGGACTCGAATTTGAATTTTGAATTCAAAGAGATTGCTCCTGGTCACTATTGGCTTATGGCCGAATATGTTGAAAAAAATACTGATCTTAATAAAGCTAGAGCATTTCGAGCAGAAAGAGATCTTATTGTGAAGGATACCGATAGAGTAATAAAAGAAGATCTTACTCTTAAGCAAATAACAGTTGCATATTAAGCAAATGTATGCCAGTCTACTCTGAACTTCTGCCTAAATTTAATGATATACTTCCAACATTGGAACATAATCAGGATGTTTTTGGAGTTGATATAGGATATCGATATGAGGGTCAAAAAAGAACTTCTGATCTTGCAGTTCGCATACATGCAGAGAGATTAATACCATTTATTTCTGGCCATGATGTACAACTTATACATTATATAGCCAGTGTAAATGCAACTCACAGAATACTTGAAACAGAAGTGGATCGGAGGATTCCTAGATTAACAATGCAACCTGGGATTAGTATAGGGTATGACACTGCAGGAACTCTTGGAATCCTTGGTTATGATGTATTTACTGGGAGCCCTAAAGAAGCTATACTTACATGCCATCACCTTGTAAAAGGAGGGTCGCGGTGGCCAATAATGCAGCCTTCTTTTTCTGTTGACCATGGTGGAAGGCAACACATTATAGGCCTTGTGGACCGAATTGATCCTAATGGAGACGCAGCAGTAATATCCTTACTAGCAAGAAGACAATTACGTTTCGAACAGTTTGGGACGAATGACATAATTACTGCTATTGCAGAACCCGAATTGGGACAGGTAGTAATGAAATCTGGACGTTCTACAGGGATAACTGAAGGAATTATTGATGGAATAGGTACTTATTTCGTGAAGACGCCTTTAAAAATGCGACAGGCAATATCTGCTCTCCGGATTGTTCCTGTCTCCCCTGAAAATCAAGAAAATTACGAAGTTTCTTTTGCTGGTGATTCAGGAGCACTTTGGTATAAGCAAGGATCAAAAGAAGGGATAGGAATGCTTTTTTATGGTGAGGGAAATAATGTCCCGCCTTACCTAGAATTTTCTCTTGCCCAACCACTTCAAGAATTATTTAAACGAATGCATTTCACTTTTAATAAAATAGTTTAATATGAAAAATTCACGAACTTTAGGGCTTTCACTATCGATATTATTTTGTTTACTAAGCAGTGCAAATGCCCAGAAATTATCTAATGAAGGCGGGCATGATTTATTCAAAAAAAGAGGAATAAATGCTTACTATTTAGCTCTTCTCGCCGATTCTGCTATTACCGCGAAAATTTCAAATCCGACGATAGATAAATTAAAATTAAACCCATTTTCGTTGGATTCAAACGATTTATCTAACTTAATAACCCTTTTACAAACCAAACAAGTTGCTTCTGAGCAAGGTCTTAATGATCTTTTCACTCTCAACCAATCTGTGATAATTGATGGTGTTGTGAAATACATAGCCGAACGTTTCAAAGCCGAAGCGACGTCTATATATGTTGAGAAGTTTAGAGAAAAACTCATGGCCCAAAAAGAATTAGTTTATATTTTTCCTCAAACCACAGATTTTCTGAATACAACAAATGTATTCAATTATGGCACTTTGGGTACAGATTTCAAAGATGCTTTCGAGATGGATTTAGAAAAAATTATGGAGAACGCTCTTAAATTACTGGAGGGTAAAGATTCACTTAAATCAGTCATGACAGACCAACCAACGCGCAATATTTTAAGGCTCTTTCTTGACATTGGAATACAAATTCAGAAGAGTCAAGAACTAACCCAAATTCTGGATTTCGTTATAACTAAATATTCAAAGGAACCTGAATTTTCAAGGGAAGTAGAATTATTCAAATTTGTTGACGTTCTTCAATACAATTTACGCAAGATTGCCCCACCCCCGCTGCCATATGAGAACCCAAAACCAATACCATTATGGCTTGATTTTGATGGCATCAAGAAACTAAATACAGACAGAAAAGTCGTTTTTTTCACAGCATTTCTATATTACCAATGTGAATCGATATTAGTTGATAGTATAATCTCAAACTTACTTGGGAAAGGAGAATTGGCAACATTAAAATCGATAAATTACGGTAGCATAGAAAATCTTACTAAAAAAATTAGGAGTGAATTAATTCTGCCAATTACAAATATCTACACATATGTTGATCGTATTAATTCAACAGGCGAAATTACACCTGCTGACTATTCTAAGTTATCTGAGGCTTTAATTAATGTCACGTTATCAATAAATAGTTTACTACCCGTTAACAACAAAATCATTAATCACGAACAAGAAACTTTGTTGATATCCATTAAGTCTATGGCTGTTGCGGTACACAATAAGAAATATGCATCTTTGATTCCAGCGGGTATAGATGTTATCAAACATGTTATTGATCAGACAGGGGCCGATACAACAAAAGCAAAAATCATTCAATTTCTAAATGAATTTAGAAAATATGGCACTTTCATGGCAGATGTTTTAGAGACTGATAACTCGGATGAATTAAAAGAAGTTATAAAAGAACATGTTACAGACTTTACTTATTTGGATAAACGCCAAGCAAGCTTTAGCTGGACCATTACTGGAAGTCCGGCTCTCAGGGGCGGGCTAGAGAAATTTCAATCTATTAAAGAAACAAAGGCCAATATTGGACTCTCTCTACCTATCTCTTTCGAATTCAGTTGGGGAACCTCAAAAAAAGACACAGCAAAGAACAAGGAGTATCGAAATGCCTTTGTCAAGGGCGATAGTATTAGGGAAAAGACAGGAGAATCATTCGGAATTTCATTACAAGTGGCTGATCTTGGTGCTGTTTTTAATTATAGATTGAATGACACTGAATCTGAATTACCAGAGAAGATTACATTTAAGCAAATACTTTCGCCTGGAATTTCACTTAACTATGGTTTTAAAAACACACCTATAGCTATTTCTGGAGGTATTCAATATGCACCACTTCTCAGGCGATTTGGTCAAGATAATAACCTTGGAAATTCTACGATTTATTTTGTCAGAGCAGTATGGGACATTCCCCTTGTGAAGATAGCTGAAAGAAAGTTTCCGTTGGCCGCTACAACTTCTACCCAAAAAGTTTCAGCAAAGAAGAGTATAAAAAGATGATAGTCATAAGTAGCATATGCAAATTATGAGGAGTCTGAATTTAAACTCGATTCTTTAAAGAATACTCTGTATATCTGTGTTGATAATAATATCGGGTCATCTTTTGAACTTGGTATTCAAACACGTAAGAAAAAGTCAATATTCAATTGCAACAGTGAAACAAGGATTACTAATTCTAATCCTACCTTTGAATTTCCCAGAGAATGTATGAGCCACGTTGGGTTTTAATTATAGATAACGCAATGAAATATGGGGAAACGACTACAAATGAAACGTGGTTTCCTAGTCTCTTCAATTTAGACATAGTTTTAATCAGCATACATGGAGGATAAATTTTGATTTCGGTAGTGTTGATAAATACACATATAATTCAAAGTATTCGGGTTTTCATTTGTGTATATAGTGGATAATAAAAACCACAATTAATTCTAATTTATTATTCCTGTTTTGTCAATTGTTCAACAACTTTTTCCGCTTTAGGTAATTCGACTCCTGCTTCACCCTCGATAAGCGATTTAGTAGCTTCTTTCTGCTCGATCAATGCTTTTTCTACACTTTTATTTCTTACATCAAATCTCTGATATAAAGTATCCAACAACCACAATGTTCCATAGTGAGCAGAATAAAAGGACATAATCAAGAAGTAAAATCCAAATCCAGTAAAAATGAACGTGACAATCTTAGTGCCCAATTCACCAAACATGGCTTCCGCAGCAATTTGTAGAGCAAAAACTCCAAACAAGGACGCAAATAAAAAGAGAATCGTTGCATGAAGTAACTTTTCTCCTGATAGTGAAACCACACGTCTATCTTTCTCTTCAACAACTGAAGCAAATCCTAAGGAAAGACCACAAAGCGTTGCTAATCCGGCAAAAACAACCCCCGAAGTTCCTAAAAAGCCATTTAAATCAGTAACAAAAAAGCGCTGTACATACATTACTGAAACGCAAGTAAAAATAATTACTTGCCCCCAATCAAATATTCTCTTCATTATTGGCTTCCCCATAAAATCTTTTAATTGAAGATACAATGTTAATGAGTTTTTATCGACCCATTATGGAGGCGGAAAGCCATAAGACTTTAAATTAATCTGGACTTAAATTTCCTATTTTTAACACTCTATATCAATAACATTCTCTCCCGTGCTCAATGAAGCCCACGCCCGCATCAAAATCAACCAACTGCTCTCTGAAGCAGGCTGGAGATTCTTTGATGACGCACAAGGGCCAGCCAATATCCTCCTCGAGAACCACGTAAAGATCTCCCAACAAGCCGTCGACGCTTGGGGCAATGACTACGAAAAGTCGACTCACGGCTCCGTGGACTTCCTACTTATCGACAATCAAAACAAACCTATCTGTGTCCTCGAAGCCAAGAAGGAAAGCCTACACCCTCTAGTAGCGAAAGAACAAGCAAAGAAATACGTCAACACAGTCGGAGCCCAATTCATCATCCTCTCCAACGGCATCATCCATTATCTGTGGGATCTGAAGAAAGGAAATCCATGGAAATAATATCACCTGGAGAGAGGGGCGTTGTGATTTCATATAGATAGTTAATCTCCCCTCTCTCACAAAGAATATTGTTTCAATATGCACTTACTGTAAAAAGAGAGGGGTCGGGGGTGGGTTACCAAAAAAAACAACAGGGGCCGGGGGTGAGTTACCCAAAAAGCATAGAAATCATTTCGTAAGAGCTAAGGAACACAAATATCCCTAATTTTAATCCTGGCCAATTCACCAAAAATACCAGTCAGGACTTTATCACCTAAATCCAATTGAAAGCAATGAGCAAACAGGAAGCAGTAAAAATATTCGAAGAAAAAAAGGTTCGTACCCTATGGGACAATGTGCAGGAAAAATGGTTTTTCTCAATTGTGGACACAGTTGAAGTGCTAACCGAAAGCCCCAATCCCCGCAAATATTGGAGCGTACTGAAAACCAGACTGAAAAAAGAAGGTAGCCAGTTGACTACAAATTGTAGTCAACTGAAAATGCAATCTGCCGATGGGAAATATTATAAAACCGATGTGGCTGATGCAGAACAACTTTTCAGGCTTATTCAGTCCATCCCATCTCCCAAGGCAGCAATAGTTGAGAGATTGTCTGAAGGAAAATTAATTTGAATCCTTTTACAAACCAGGCGGTACATTTAAGATGAATTGATGATGAAATCAGCACTCATGATCATGATACGAGCCGGATCTATTTTCAATTTTTCTTCCGTACATTTGTTTATATGAATGAGGTAGAAATACATAAAAGTGAGTTAATTCATCTGTGTGAATCCCATCAGGTTTCAAGTCTGTCTGTTTTTGGTTCCATCCAGAAGGGCAATAGCAAGTCCACGAGTGATATTGATTTTTTAGTTCGTTTTAAAAGCTTTGATTTAAAAATTATTTCTCTAACTACCTGTCATTAAAAGAAAAGCTTGAAACTATATTTAAAAGAAAAGTAGATCTGGTCGAGGAACAAACTTTAAAAAATCCTATCCTGATTCGATCAATAAATCGGAATAAGTCCCAGATCTATGGATGAACGGATCGAGAAATGGTGTTATGATATTAAAATGGCTATTTCGGAAATAGATTCTTTTTTGGCTGAATTAAAATCAAATTCCTTTGAAGAATACCAATCCAACTTACTATTAAAGAGAGCCATCGAAAGAGAATTCGAAATTATCGGGGAAGCTATACATCGGATCATTAAGCAAGATCCTTCCTTTTCCACTACGATTCCGGAGGCTAAAAGTATTATCGGATTACGTAATCAAATCATCCATGCGTATGATAATATTTCAGATGAAAATATTTGGTCAATATTGGTAAATCATTTACCAATATTGAAACAGCAAATTGATGACATCATAGGCTCTTCATCACCACCACTTCGATAAAGTACATTCTTCATTGTTGAGCTTTTAAGGCATTAACTGATAGTATTTACAAATAGTATCCTGAACAAATATTGGATTTTCACACATGAAATTATTTCTCATTTCTCTTTTAACCTTCTTAGGTATTTGCAATTCCATTCATGGACAAAGCGATGCCACAAAGATCATGGTGAAAGAAGGAATGATGGAAGTCTATAATCACGCTTTCGATTCTTTGCATCCCTTGTTGCAAAAGGTCATCGCACGTTTGGATTCAATGACAAGAGTACAAGGAGGTGCAGAATATAGTGAGTCATATTTTGTGTACGTGACAAAAATTCATACCGATACATTGAACCTTGACAGTATTCATTTCCCGGACTTGTCCAATATCAGGATTATCGGCATAAATGGTGTTCCTTATGTTGATAAACCAGATCCTGAACAGGAGGAATGGAATAGCATTCGGCAGGATTTCTGGTTTTGTTGGACAGATATCGTCCAGGATACATTGATATTAAAAATGAGCGGATTCATGGATTGGTGGGATGTAGAGTTTAGAGTTTTCGATCAACACATAATCGCTTATTATAACGACGGTACGAAATACGATACGATATTTAAACTCAATCTGAAGGATGAGTATTCTGCATCACTATCAGTTCCTGTTACATTGGATAAGATTTATATGAATCAATCCAGGTTTGAGCCGGGTGACGAGCTCATTGGTTTTGCTTCTTGTACTGTAGCGCCTTACTACTTGCGAAATTATTATGATGAAAAACATCCCTTTCATATTAGGCGTGGATTTGATCTTTATTTTAGAGTAATTGCAACCGAAGCGAGCAATTAAAATAATACGGTTGAGCGTAGGCTGCGCCTACGTTCGAGCGTCAGCAAAACTCTGTTTTGCGAAATAATGATTTACAGCAGGTAAATTTGTATTGCGCGAAATTAAAAAGTGCAAAAAACGCAAAACAGAGTTTTGCTGACGCCAAGTCGTAGTTACAAACTACGCCTAACCGTGCTCCTTTTATTGCCGCAAATTTCGCAGATTTCCACAAATTAATAACTCACGCAGTTTATATTCCTCTTCTACCATTTCTGCCCCTTCTGCCCTTTCTACCCTGGTTGCTGAGCTGCAGCACAAGGTTGAGTAAAGCAGGTCGAAGCATCCACCTTTTATTGTATGACAGTCACATCCCCCATATATCTAACTGATACCCCATCTATAAATTCAATCTCCGCCAAATACACATACACCCCGTGATTTATGATTCCATTGTCATCCACTCCTGTCCAACCAAAATTCAAATCATCCGGAAGGAAATCTACTGCATGATGAACTATCGCTCCCCACCGATTGTAAATCTCGAATTTTTTTATCCTCGTGATTTGTCGTTGATCCGCAGCGATCGTGAAGATGTCATTGATGCCATCATGATTCGGTGAGAATACAGTAGGAATAAATACTCTTCGGTCTTTGGTCACGGTAATTTGCAATTCGTCTCTGCCCGTACATCCATTGATATCAAAAACGGTTGCAGTCAATGTGACATCATTGATTGGATGCAGCAGAACACTGAGACATTTAGGGTCAAGACAAGTGATATCATCCTGTGGTGACCAGATAATAGTATCAATCTGGGCCGGAGAAAAATTAGTATTGGCCTCCGTCGTGGTGGTTTCACCAAGTGACAATGATATATCCTGGCCTAAGCCAATCGTAATGCCGGAATCCATGAACACTTCAATGTTGATGGAATCTGTATTCACACAGTGCTGGCTATCCGTTGCAGTATACGTCACTGTATGTATTCCCGGACCAAGCGCGATCGGATCGAAAATATTTCCGGTGACAGCACTTCCCCATATTCCACCGGCAGGTGATGCAGAAAGTATTTGAGGAAGCGCACTTTCACAAAATGGACCGGCCGGGTTAATGATGGCTTCCGGCGCAGACACTACTATAGTCAGATTATCCTTGCTCTTACAACTATCTTCTTCTACGGTGAGTGTATAGGTAATGGCTCCTGTAAAATCTGAAGGCAAGTGAATGTCGGCATTCGGATTATTTGGATCACTCAGAAAACCGGTTCCTCCATTTGTGCCGGACCAGCTATAAGTTTCGGTACCATGATTATTTGTACTCGATCCATGAAGAGATATGACAGGTTTCTCTCCACCACATGTATTGATGTCAGGGCCGGCAGATGCTAGTATTCCACAGGGCACCACTACATTGCAGTTGAGAAAAGGTGCTGCCGTACCTGTCCAGGTAAGTTTAAACCCCTTATGTGATCCCTGCCAGTTGTCGATCAATAGAAAAAATCCCTGACCGGGTTCAACAATTAATGCCATGACAAAACCATCTCCTGAACCGGGGCCTTCAGAAACATCTGTTGTACCATTTCCCATTCCGGTCTCGGGGCAAAAATCACAAAAGGCACTTGAAGAGGAACACCGTAAAGGGGCTCCAAGATTATTGCAGCGTACATCCGGTCCATATAATGCCCAGTCATAGTCTTCTCCAAATCCGCCATTGGGCAGGATGACAAAACCCAATATTAATGATGGTGGTGCGTTCGGATCAATTTCAAAATAAAACCAGGACGAATTCTTTTCAAGATCTATCAGGCAACCCGGTATATTATTCGGGTTAGCGAAATCATCTATCCCCGGGCCGATAGGATTAAGGTTTATATTATCATCAGAGCAGACGACGATCGCGCCGAGGCAATTGTTTGACTGAGCCAATGATTCACTAGGCAATAAGCAATAGGCAATAAGCAATCCGAGTGCAACGAGAGTCCTGCCATGACGAAGTAAATGACGCGGGAAAGCAATAAGCAATATTGTGAAGAAGGATTTCATTGTTGAGGATAGAACGGAGAAAGGGCGGGTTATGTGATTTAGAGTGTTGATATATAAAAATAGGGTTTTGCATCGTGTCCTGAAACCAGTATTCTAAAATGTCGGCTATTTGCCCCTTCGAATTTTTCTTTATTGAGTTTCTCTTTTGCTACTTCAATATTCCTGGAAAAAATTCCTTGCACTGAGCAATGTCATCGGATTTATCAGGACGTGTCGAAGTGTCCTCCCCTGTGTTTCTCAATCTCGCTTCGCATTGTTTCAAAAACCCCGGGGTAATTGAAGCTCGTAACTTATTACCCCGGAGTTTTCGAGCGAAGCAATGAAACACAGGGGAGAGAAATTTCGCGTAGCAGGAAATTTCGAAGGGGCAAAAACACGCAAAACCGAGTTTTGCTGTCACCAAGATACTTCGACTCGCATATCCCAAACTCAACCAGCTCAGCACAGCGGGTAGTTACAAACTACGCCTAACCGTGGGAATAATATTTAACTTCGATCATGGTATCAGGAAGCTACACGCGCAAGTTGGAGAAATGCTGGTCAGCTGAAATTGCAATATAAAAATGCTTCGATCCTCAATTCTAAACGAGTTGTTTTTAACATTAAAGGCAATTCATACAGGTTGATCGTGGATGTAGAATACAGATTGCAAATTATATTTATTGTTTGGGTCGGAACACATATAAAATACAATGAAATAGATGCTAAAACAATCGGTCATGATAAAGCCAATAAAAAATAAAAAGCAATACGAATCCTATCTGGAAAGGGCCTATGCCTTAATGCAGCTTGATCTTCGTTCAAATACTAAAGAATCAGATGAATTAGAATTGATCAGTATACTTATTGAATCTTACGAGCAAAAGCATTACACTATAGCTCCTCCTCATCCGATAGACGCCATACTTTTTAGGCTGGATCAACTCGGGATGAAAAAGTCGCAGCTTAGTGATATCCTTGGTCATCGAAGCAGGATCAATGAAATATTGTCAGGAAAAAGAAAACTGAGTCTTGCGATGATACGGAATCTAAATACTTCCTTACATATTCCTGCGGAAATACTCATCAAAGAATATGAATAGATTTTTTACAGACTATATATGAAACACGTATTTCTCTTCATCCTAATTATCATTTCTATTTCAGGAAATGCTCAACAGATTGCTGATACATCCTATCATCCGACAATTATTCATCCTGCATATGCTAAAGGAAAAGGCCCTGTTATTTTTATCGACGAGGGCCATCATAATTTCCACACAAAGACTGGCCGATATCTTCCATTTGCGAATCTTCTTGAACGTGATGGATACCAGGTCGATGCATTGGCAGATGAATTCACAAAGAAGAATTTAGCCAAAGGTAAAATCCTGGTCATCTCGAATGCTTTGAATGAAATCAATGAAGAGAATTGGTATTTGCCGACGCCGTCAGCATTTTCAAAAGCAGAAATCATGTCAGTGAAGAATTGGGTGCATGAAGGCGGCAGCTTATTTCTTATCGCTGATCATATGCCTATGGCTGGTGCTGCACAAGATCTTGCAGCGGCATTTGGATTTGAAATTGCAAATGGATTCGTACTTCATACAGTAACAAATGGAATAGGTTATTTTAATCTGACAGATGGTTCTTTAATAGAAAGCCCGATTACATTAGGCCGGGACAGCAGTGAACGTGTGAAACAAATTGTATCCTTTACTGGTCAGGGTTTTAAAATTCCTCCTGGCGCAACGTCTATCTTAACATTTGATGAAAAGTATGAATGCATGATGCCAGATACAGCCTGGGTCTTTCCCGAAGGCACACCCAGAATAAATATGAAAGGTTGGTCCCAGGGTGCATATTTAAAATATGGAAAAGGCAGAGTTGTCCTATTTGGAGAGGCCGCCATGTTTACAGCTCAACTGAGTGGAGAACTACAGACGAAAGTCGGCATGAACAGCGATAAAGCTCCTGAAAATTTCAAGTTGCTTTTGAATATTGTGCATTGGCTGGATGGGAAGTTGGAGTAAACATCAAAAACGCCGGGCCGAATATCAATCTGGAGAGACTCGATTAATCGCTGTTGACTGTTCGAGGCATGTGAGGTAAAAGAATAAATAGCCACGAAGGCACAAAGCCACAAAGAAAATATTTCTGGCGCTGGTCTCTGACTAGCCGAATGTGTCCAACCATCATTCCACATTTCACCTTCCACATTCACCATTCAAGCTCTTAATTCAGAGCTCAAAATTCTCTATTCCCGATTGCCTTCCTCATTCTTCATTCAACATTTCCTCCTATTAAGGTGAACTGGCGTCGGGACGTAGTTACAAACTACGCCTAACCGTAGTTCTTTTGTTACCCCGGGGTTTTCGAGCGCAGCAATGAAACACAGGGGAGAGAAATTTCGCGAAGCATGAAATTTCGAAGGGGCAAAAATTTAGGAGCTTAACCCTATAGCTTCTTCTATCTTCCTTATCGTCATGAACATTTTACCACTATCCGGAATTTTAGTGAAACCATACTTCACATAAAAATTTTCAGCTTCTTCATCAATAGGGTCAACAATAAGCGCCATTGAACCAACTTGTGTTTTAGATACTAATACACTTTTTTTGAGCGCATCTATCAATAACAACTTTCCATATGATTTACCTTTGTAATTCTGATCAACAGCTAAGCGACCAAGCAAGATCACAGGAATATGAGGATAATTTATTTTCTTTTTCAATTCATGTGGAGCATCAACTGACGGAATACTATCAGCACTAAGCGTATAGAATGCAATAACACTTTCATTTTCATCAATGATCACAAAACAGGTACTGGCACCTGAACTCACATCGGTAGTAACATTTCTTAGAAAGTAATTATCTAATGCCGGCTTACCACATGAGAAATGTTCCCCTTTAAATTTCCTTTCGTATGGAATGATATTCAACGCCTGTCTATTTAGCCACCAGTTCGTTGTGATATTTAATGGCAGCGATAAGCGCATCATTGGGTTTTTCTTCCTTACCCATCAGAGCACTAAAAAATATCTCTTTATCCCTTTCGGAAATCAATATACTTTTTTCGTTTTCAACGATGGCCTTTGCTTCCTTGTAAATAGCAAGCCTGGCAAATTCAGAGAAGGACTTGAATCCTCTTAGCGCACTGGCGTATTCAAAGAGCTCTTTATCCTCCTGACTTACGCGAAGCTCAATCCTGTTGCTTTCTTTTTTTTGGGACGCCGTTTTCATGATCTTTATTATTTGAACAAATGTACGGTTATTTACCGTACGATTATGTTTTTTGTACGGCATTTTGCCGGATAATGTTAGTGCCGCCGAACAAGAGTTACTAGTTTGAGGACATTGGGTCGAAGTATTCCTCTTCTGCCTTTTCTACCACTTGCCCCCTCGAATTTTTCCTTACTGCGTTTCTCTTTTGCTACTTCAATTTTACTGGGAAAAATTCTTCTCCCCTGTGTTTCTCAATCCCGCTTCGCATCGTTTCGAAAACCCCGGGGTAATTAGTTTATACCCCGGGGTTTTCGAGCGCAGCAATGAAACACAGGGGAGAGAAATTTCGCATAGCAGGAAATTTTGATGGGGTTCCTTTTCGGGCACACCTTTTGCCTCCCTTCTATCAACCCAAAAAGGCCCCAAAAACTCCTTTTTGATTGCATTTTAAGCCATGATTGAGTAATTTTGTTACTCAATTAGTAGCGAAAGTCATGATAGAAACGCTCATCTCTTCAAAAATGAGGATTAAACTTCTGTTGAAGTTCTTCCTTAACAGCCAATCCCGTTCCTACCTCCGTGGTCTGGAAACCGAATTTGGCGATTCCACAAACGCCATCCGCCAGGAGCTCAATCGTTTCGAAAAGGCCGGGATGCTCAAGGCTTATACGGAAGGCAACAAGAAATACTTCCAGGCCAATACAGACCACCCGCTATACAAAGAAGTCCACAATATCCTGATCAAATACATCGGTTTCGATACCATCATTGACACCGTGATTGAACGCCTCGGCGAAATAAAAGAAGTATACATCATCGGTCAGTTTTCCAACGGCCTCGACAGTCCAGTCATCGACCTAATGTTCACTGGCGACATTGACGAGAACTACCTAATCAACCTTATACATAAAGCTGAAACTTTAGTCAAGCGTAAGATCAGATACATCATCTACAGACTTGATGAATTGCCGACAATCGACTGGAAACAATTTGACCCTCAACCACTACTGCTATGGAGCAAAGACAGCGAATAGAAAAAGGTAATCAGTATTCGGTAAACAGTAATCAGTATTTATATCCTGAGGACCAATCTTATTTTCCCGAAGAAAGGGTTGTGTCAAAAGAACCCTGGATGGTCATTCACACAAAAACGAAATGCGAAAAATTTGTGCGCGACAGATTGATTGCAATGGGGCTTGAAGCATTTGTGCCACTTCGAAAAAGGACAGCGAAATATAATCGTAAAGTGAAAGTGTATGAATTGCCACTCATCACGTGCTACACGTTTGTTCGGCTTGATAAGACAAGAAGGAACGAAGTATTAGCACTTCCTTATGTACAAGGTATGTTACGCACAGCAGGACATGATTGTCTTGTGAGTGATCGTGAGATACAATGGTTGCAAAAAATAAGCGGAACAGATATAGAGGTGAGAACAGAAACATTGTCGATGAATCAAGGTGATCGTGTCATCCTTGCTTATGGCCAACTGGCAGGTATGGAAGGTGTGATCATTTCACAAAGATCAAAACATGAAATGGTTGTGGCGCTTGAAAGTATCGGAATGCAAATGGTGATTCAGGTTGATAAAGAGATGCTTGAATTAGCATGGTGAGGAGCATAGAGCATAGAGCACAGAGCATGGAGCAGGGAAAAATTGGAATATAAAAATACTGATAGGTCTAAACTTATCGGAACTATATAAGTGAAATAACAAAAGTCCCCCTTAGGGGATTTAGGGGCAAAGTAGGGCATTAAAATTACTGATAGGCTGCGACCTATCAGAAGGCGAAGCCCTGTCAAAAAATGAATAACGAGTGACGAATAACGAGTGACGAATAACGAAATTCCCTAAGTGACTTCTTAAGTGTCCTTATGTTTCTTATGGGGTAAATTTTTTTTCATTGTGATTGAAATTATAAAAATATTAATTGAATAATGAGCAGGTAAAAACAATAAGTCCCCTTTTTCAGGGGATTTAGGGGCAAATGAAAAACATTTATCCAACATCAAAATTCATCTCCCGCGAAGAAAAACAACTTCGTCTCGGCCAGCGCGCGAAAGTCTTTTGGATGACCGGTTTATCAGGGTCTGGGAAAAGTACTTTGGCCACAGCTCTGGAGAGAAAATTATTTGACCTGGGATATCATGCAGTGGTGTTGGATGGCGATAACATTCGCGGAGGGATTAATAACAATCTCACTTTTTCACCTGAAGACAGAATTGAGAATATTCGTCGTGTTGCCGAAGTTGCTAAACTTATTATTTCTAGTGGACAGATCTGTATCGTCAGTTTTATTTCGCCTACCATTGAAATGAGACAAAATGCAAAACAAATCATCGGGGAACATGATTTTATAGAAGTGTTTATTGATACGCCGATTGAAATCTGCGAATCAAGAGATGTCAAGGGCTTGTATAAAAAAGCAAGAGCGGGGGAGATTTCAGATTTTACAGGAGTGAATGCCCCGTATGAAGCTCCTGTGAAACCGGATATTCATATTGAAACAAAGAATAAAAAATTGGAAGAATCTTTTTCTCATTTGTATGAACAGGTTTTACCTTTTATTCAATGGTGAACTTCTGTAACAATGATAAAGTCAAACCTATAGCAGACGCAGTCTGCTTAGCACAGATTATATTAATGGAGACAGATCTGAGATATGGATTTGAAATAAATACCGCAAAAAGCGAAGCAAATAATCAGCTTATAGGTTTATAGGCTTATAAGCTTATAAACCTATAAGCCTATAACCATATATACAAATCACCCTATCAACAGATGAAGTACTACCTCAACCATCTCGAAGAACTAGAATCAGAATCCATCTTCATCCTGCGCGAAGTAGCTGCGCAATTTGAAAATCCGGTCATCCTGTTTTCCGGCGGCAAAGACAGCATCCTCATGGTATATCTGGCGATAAAAGCATTTTATCCAGCGAAGGTTCCTTTTCCTCTTTTGCATATTGATACAGGCCACAACTTCCCGGAAGCTCTGGAGTACAGGGATTGGTTAGTGAAGCACTACAATTTGAGACTGATCATCGGCTCGGTTCAGAAAGCTATTGATGAAGGGAAAGTGAAAGAAGAACGTGGATACAATGCAAGCCGCAATGCTTTGCAAACTTATGTTCTGCTGGATGAATTGGAAAAAGGAAAATATGATGCTGCATTGGGAGGAGGACGACGTGATGAAGAAAAAGCAAGAGCGAAAGAAAGATTTTTCAGTCATCGCGATGAATTCGGTCAATGGGATCCAAAAAATCAACGACCTGAATTATGGAATTTATTTAATGGTCGCAAACATTTCGGCGAACACTTCAGAGTATTTCCGATCAGCAACTGGACCGAACTTGATGTATGGCGTTATCTCGCAGCAGAAGAATTTCCATTGCCCAATCTCTACTTCGCACACAAACGCAACATCTTCGAACGCGATGGTGTCCTTCTCGCCGATTGCGAATACATCACGCGTAAACCGGAAGAAATTGTAAAAGAAGAAATGATTCGTTGCCGTACGATAGGTGATATGACTTGCACCGGTGTATGGCGATCAACAGCATCAACGATTGAAGAGATCATACAGGAAGTAGCCACTTCGCGGTTAACTGAAAGAGGTGGAAGATCTGACGATAGACGGAGCGAGACGAGTATGGAGGATAGGAAGAAGCAGGGATACTTTTAAAGGGCTTATAAGGTTTATATGGCTTATAAAGTTTATGAAGTTTATATAGTTAATGAGGACCTTGATTTTCATGGATTTTAACCCTAATATTGAACTGTTGAAAATTAATTACTTCACCTTAAAACAGTTCATCATGTTGAAATTTAAAACATATTCTTTTGAAACACTGGATGTTTGGAAAGAAATACGAATCTTGTCAAAGATTATATATAACGCGACAAATTCATTTCCACGGGAAGAGAAATTTGGCCTGGTTAGTCAAATGAGGCGAGCTGTAATTTCGATCTCTTCGAATATAGCAGAAGGATCCTCAAGAAAATCGCTAAAGGATCAGGCTAGATATACTGAATTATCTTTTGGTAGTCTTATGGAGCTGCTGAGTCAGGCCATTCTAAGTCATGATATTAACCTTGTATCAGAAATTCAAATAGCGGAAATAAGAATGCACGTTGATCAAGTTGGATTTTTGCTAGATGGACTTAAAAAGTCACAACTAAAAAGGTTTAATGAGCAAAAAAATAATAATTCCAAACACACACCTTAAACCTAATACATAACCCCATAAGCTTATAAGCCTATAAACCTTTAAGCTTTTTACAGCAGAATCAATTCCATCTGCAAAATCAAATGACACAGCGATCACATAAACAAAGCAATAGCTCAACGGAACTCCTCCGCTTCACAACTGCGGGAAGTGTCGATGACGGCAAGTCAACTCTTATCGGGAGATTACTTTACGACAGCAAATCCATTTTCCAGGATCAGTACGATGCAATCGAAGAAGTATCTAAACGAAGAGGCGAAGAAGGAATCAATCTTGCTCTATTGACAGATGGCTTAAAAGCAGAGCGCGAACAAGGCATCACGATTGATGTGGCGTACAGATATTTTTCAACGCCGAAACGAAAATTTATTATCGCCGATACGCCTGGACATATTCAGTACACACGTAACATGGTGACAGGTGCAAGTACGGCCAATGTCGCTCTTGTTCTCATTGATGCGCGACAAGGTGTCCTCGAACAAACGAGGAGGCATGCGATCATAGCGAGTTTACTGCAGATTCCACACCTCGTGATTTGCATCAATAAGATGGATCTGGTCGATTATAGTCAGGAAGTGTATGATCGCATTCATGATGAATTTGAAGCTTTCGCCAGTAAGCTGGATGTGCATGATGTCAATTTCATTCCGATCTCCGCTCTTCGTGGTGACAATATCGTAGACAGAAGTCAGCATATGCCATGGTACGAAGGTTCTACACTTCTATACTATCTCGAAAATGTGCACATCGCGAGTGATTATAATTTTATTGATTGCCGCTTCCCGGTGCAATATGTGATCAGGCCATACAATGATGAGTTTCATGATTATCGTGGATATGCCGGAAGAATAGCAGGTGGGATATTAAAGAAAGGGGATGATGTGATGTTGCTCCCGTCAGGATTTACAACGCGGATCAGTAAAATTGAAATGTTCAAAGAGGAAATTGAAGAAGCATTTCCGCCGATGAGTGTAGTGGTGCACATTGAAGATGATTTTGACCTGAGTCGTGGCGACATGATCGTTCGTGCCAATAATATGCCGAGACAAGAGCAGGATATCGATCTGATGATCTGCTGGTTCCATGAAAAGCCACTTGAAGAAAGGGGAAAATATGTGTTAAGGCATACGACAAAAGAATCACGATGCATTATCAAGGAGGTGCGTTATCGAATGGATGTCAATACACTTCATCGTGATATGACGGACAAAAAGATAAAGATGAATGACATCGCCCGGATCACGATTCGTTCCACCTTGCCGTTGTTTGTAGACGCCTATCAGAAAAACAGAATCACGGGAAGTATCATCTTAATAGATGAAGGAACGAATGAGACTGTGGCGGCAGGAATGATTATTTAATAATGATAATATGTTGATAATTAATTTACGGAAAACATTTACCCCCTTCAGGGGGCAGGGGGCAAAAAAAACGAATGAGACTGTGGCCGCTGGAATGATAATTTAGGCATGTTTGAGTTAAACGTGAAAATCGAAATCTGCAATAGATAGAATATTAAATGAAAAAAATTACCGTATATAAAGATTTGCAATCTCAGGAGGAACATATGATCGAAGAGGCACTGAAGATGACGCCGGAAGAAAGAATTGCAATGGTGGTAGAACTAATTAAAAAGATATATCCCGACATGAAACCGGATACTTCTAAAAGAATTCATTTCTCCAAATGAACATTTTATTAAATGAACATCAGGAAATATTAGGTCATTTGATACAAAATCATGTTGAATTTCTGCTCATTGGAGGTTACGCGGTCATTTATCATGGATATAACCGATCTACGGGTGATATGGATCTTTGGTTGAATCCAACAAATGAGAATAGAGATAAAATAATAAATGCTTTGACTGCCTCTGGATTTGAAACGGAGGATCTGGAGACTTTATCAAATGTGGATTTTACGAAGCATTTTGCATTTAGTATTGGCATTGAACCCCAAAAAATTGATTTCATCACCTATATCAATCAGGTTTCTTTTGACGAGGCGTACCGGAATAAAGTCATGTATTCTTTTGAGAACATGCAAATTCCTGTCATCAACATCCGGGAATTGATCCTTTCTAAAATAAACACAGGTCGAAAGAAAGACGAAGCCGATGTTGAAGAATTACAAAAAAGAATGAACATTAATAAAACCCGTTTATAAACTAAACACTTTCTCTTCTTGAAAATCTTCGAAGAACTAAAATCAAAACAAAAAGCAATAAGCGTCACCGGTCTCGGCTATGTAGGCTTGCCCCTTGCGCTTGAATTTGCAAAACACTTTAAAGTGATAGGATTTGATATCAATGAAGAGCGCATCGCTATGATGCGTCAGCATATTGATCCGTCAAAAGAACTTTCAGCGGCCTCTTTTGAAGGCTGTGATATTAAATTTACCACGCAAGCGGAAGATTTAAAAAATGCACATTTTCATATCATCGGTGTGCCGACGGATATTGATGATCATAAAGTACCCGATTTATTACCGTTGCTTAAAGCCAGTGCAAGTGTAGGAAGGGCACTCAAGAAGGGAGATTATGTTGTATATGAGAGTACAGTCTATCCGGGATGTACAGAGGAGGATTGTCTTGAGGTGCTTGAAAAGGAATCCGGCTTGAAAGGAGGAATTGATTTTAGTTATGGTTATAGTCCTGAACGAATTGTACCTGGTGATAAAATAAGAACGCTGACGAACATTTTGAAAATCGTGAGTGGGAATGACGAAGAAGCCCTGGAAGAAATATCGAAGGTATATGGGAAGATCATCACTGCAGGATTATACAAAGCGCCATCTATAAAAGTGGCGGAAGCTGCAAAGGTGATAGAGAATACACAACGAGATATCAACATCTCGTTGATGAATGAACTCGCGATCATCTTTGATAAGATGGGAATTGATACGCGCGAAGTTATTGAGGCTGCAGGTACGAAATGGAATTTTCATAAATACTATCCCGGGCTTGTTGGTGGTCATTGTATCAGTGTGGATCCTTTTTACCTGATGCATAAAGCCAGAGAGCTTGGCTATGAACCACAGGTGATCGCTGCCGGACGCCGGGTGAATGATTACATGCCGCATTTTATCGCAAAAAAACTTGTTCAGGCATTGATAGAAGCCGGTAAGAATCCCGGCGAATGCAAAGTGCTGGTGATGGGGATTACATTTAAGGAGGATGTATCTGATATACGGAATAGTAAGGTGGTGGATTTGATCCATGAGCTGGAAGATTATTCCGTTTCCATTGATGTTATTGATCCCCACGCTTCAATTGAAGAGGTGAAACATACTTATGGCATTGATCTCAAGAGAGACCCAATAGGAATATATGATGCCGTGGTGATCGCAGTAGGACATCGAGAATATGCTACAACAGGCATTCATTATTTAAGGAAATTATCTATCGGGGAATTAATTCTGATCGATATCAAAGGAGTTGTTCCTGGCAAAGAAATAAAAAGATATATAACATTGTAAATGAGATTTATCAAAAAGAAAAGTAAATGAGCGTCCTACCCGTTTTAAAATTTATTACAAATCACCCATTGAACAGGAATCATAAATTCCGTGCCATTTGGAGATTTGTAAAATGGCAAATCAATGTCAGATTAAATCCCTATCCTATTATATATCCATTTACTGAAAAAGCTAAATTGGCCATTCAACGTGGAATGACAGGAGCCACGGGCAATTTGTATTGTGGCCTCCATGAATTTGATTCTATGTCTTTTCTGTTGCACTTTTTAAGAGAAGGTGATGGTTTTGGAGACATCGGTGCTAATGTGGGGAGTTTCACGATGTTAGCAAGTGCGCATTGCGGAGCTACATCCATATGTGTTGAGCCGGTACCTACTACATATGCCGGATTGGTGAGGAATATCTATGTCAATCAAATCAATGATAAAGTGACTTCTTACAATGTGGCTATGGGATCACAAGAAGGATTTATTGACTTTACAAATTCTCTGGATACCATGAATCATGTAGCGAAACAAGAAGGTCCGGGAACATTCAAAGTCAAAGTGGAGACTCTGGATGGAATATTACAAAAACGCCAGGTGCCCAACCTTTTAAAAATTGATGTGGAAGGTTTTGAAACAGAAGTCGTTCGGGGTGCATCGTGGACTCTACAGCAAAACGAATTAAAAGCAATCATTATCGAACTACCCGGTGTGGGAGCAAGATATGGCTATGATGAAAGTAAAATTCACGACACATTTATTCAGGCAGGCTTTGGGGCATATGAATATTTTCCATGGGAAAGAAGATTAATGGGTATTGAAAAATTTGGAGGTTATAATACCATATATATCCGAGATATTGATTTTGTAAAGGATAGGTTAATAACGGCGCCCAAATTTAAAGTGTTAAATTTTGAAATATGATTATTTTAAATAGTTTTCTTCAAATAGTATATTTTCATTCATCAGTTTAACAAATTAATAAAATAATGATTTGGCCATTTCTTCATCGCTGGTCTTCTGCCATTCAACTCCGGGCTTATTTAAATAAGGAAATAAATAAAGCCAAAAGAGAAGGAAATAAATTGCCGGATCATGTAAAAAAGAGGATTTGGAAAATTCCACATGTGGAGGAGGAATTTATCTGGCTTTTGAGATTCATTCCCTCTCATGAAGAAATTACATTAATTGATATAGGAGGCAATTCAGGGTATTGGGCGGAAGAGTTTCTTCAATTTTATCCGAATAGTAAAGTCTATGGATTTGAACCTATTTTGGAAATGTTTCAGGAATATCAAAACAGATTTTCAGGCAATTCTGCTGTGCATATATACAATACCGCACTCGGCTCTGAAGATACAGAGGCTGTAATGAATACTTCGATGGGACACTATTTATCTTCTTTTCATGAATACGATGCAAGTCTTAAAGATAAAAATGTGAATTTTATCAATAAAGAAAAGGTGGTTATAAAAAAACTGGATAATTTTTATCCTGGGATTGAATTCATGAATAAAACAGTTGTGAAAATTGATGTCCAGGGTTTTGAAGCGCATGTAGTTAAAGGAGGATTAAAGGTGATAGAAAAGGCAGACCTCATCATTTTAGAATGTTCATTTGTCGAGGAATATCAGGGTCAGCTTCCTACATTCGGTGAGATTGTACCCATTTTCAGAAACCTTGGATTACATCCTATTTGTTTCGGTGTCTTTGATAAGACAAGAGGCCCAATTGCTTATGAGCGCAATGTTCTATTCGTGAAGAAAAAATATTTTAATCAGATATGGAAATATTGATAAATACACATTGCCGGACGTTATGAAATATTTTAAGCTAAGGATTTTTACTTTCATTACTTTCATTTTTTCTTTTTCTTCCTGTTCGCACGAGAAAATGCTGCTTTCCGGAGGAGGGGATACTTCTACCACAGACATGGTTGTCTTGAATAAAAGAATGATTTATACCTCAGTGACGATTATTGACAAAGAGGTTACTATTTATCCGGGAGCATTTTTAGAGACCAGGGGAAAGGGCGAAATTATTTTTGCTAAAAAAGTTAACATTTTGGGTGAATCGCAGGTATTTGATCAATATCTGAATGTTGAATTCAGAGGAGCCACTATAAGTTCCCTGAACCCGTGTTGGTTCGGTGCAAAAGGGTATGATGAAATAGATGACACAAAAGCTTTTCAAAAATTGTTTGCTATAGCCCGTACATATTCTTACAACATCAATGTGGAGATTCCGGTTGGGAAGTTTCTCATCAGTGAATCCATTGAAATTGGAAACGAAGTACCTGTTGGAAAATCCATCAACCTGATTGGTAAAGGAATGAGTGCAAATTCAAGACTAGGCTCTTCATTGGTTTGGAATGGTGAAACAGGCAAAAACATGTTGATCATAAACAATAATACCAGTTTCGTGATAGATGGGATTGGTTTTAATGCCGAATCCAACCATTTGCTTAAAAGCGATATTGAACTAAGACCATACATCAACCAGCTAAGCATCAGGAATTGCTCCTTTACGGGCTGTGCAGGTCGTGAATCTGCAAATATCAACATGAATGCCGGAAATGGATTGCAGGTTTCTGAAATTAATTTTGAAAATTGCCTGTTTGGTGGCGTCACGTATGATAATAAAACCTGGTTGACAGAATCTGCTGTAATCGGAGGACTAGCCAATACTAAAAATTTCTTTTTCAGAAACTGCTCTTTTTTGGGTTATTCCATTGGTGGAATCAATATTAAGATATCAGATATTATAAAAGTGGAAAACTGTGGATTTGCTTTCAACGATATTGATATTATTTGTCAGCTCTGCAATATAATAGCCAGCTCAAATTATAGCGAACGATCTAACTCGTTTTTCAAATCTGAGATTTCACAGAACGTAGCGTTCGCAACATTTTTGGATAATTGTTTTTATGGTAGTGAGGATGCTGATTTTGTTATACGTGGCGGAGCAGGAAGCATCGTGCTTATCAACAATAATTTTGGTGGCATGGGAGGAAGTGATCAGATCAATAAGATAAAATGGGATGATAAAGCCACAAGTACGATTTACAGTAATGGAAATTTTTATAAGAATGCTTCTGGCATAGAAAGCCCGTTTTATGACATGCAAAATAGACCTCTGACAAAGGGTTTCCAATCCATAAATGATAAGTCAGGATTAGAGGCAATCAATATTAGGAAATTACCAATAGTTCATCAATGATGAATATTGAACTTCCCAAAAAGGAGATAAACGGATTATCCATGTTGATTTCCATTTGTATACCACAATACAACCGTATAAAATTTCTTTTGGAGAGCCTTCGAATCATAGAACAACAGGAGTATCCCCATATTGAAATTATAATAAGCGATGATTGTTCCACAGATGAGACGGAATCAAAAATCCTTGGGCTAAGCGGCGATTACAAATACCGGATACGATATTCAAAAAATAGAACGAATCTCGGATACGATCGTAATTTGAGAAAAGCCATTTCACTGGCAAGTGGCGAATATGTCATAATTATTGGAAACGATGATACCATTAATCCCGCTTACAATCTTGAAGAATTAGTACAGTTTATTCAGATGAATAATTATCCAGACATTGGATTTACAAATTATATAGATGAAGGTGATCAATACATTACAAAAAGAGCACAGGAAACTAAAGTCCTTGGGTCGGGTCCGGAAATGGCGTTAAAATATTATTCCTGTTTTAGTTTTGTAGGAGGTATCGTCATCAAGCGTGAAGTATTTTTGAAATATGATACGGAAAAATATGATGGAAGTATTTATACACAAATCTATATGGCCTGTATGGTTGTCGCTTCAGGATACGTCTTATTTTCCATATCAGCGCCTGTCGTAATTAAGGATGTTTTGCATAAGGAAAAGGACAGACTTTCTTATCTGGATTTTATACCTAAAAAATGGTCTGGATATAAAAGAATAGATGGAGGATTGCCATCCGTACTTCATGTGTTGATCAGCGCTTTGAAGGATAGTGGAACGCTGTCTCAAAATTTGGTTTACAAGGCATTTAGGAAAATATATTTTACAACACTACCATATTGGATTCTCGAATACAGAAAACAAGGTGCATTTCCTGCCGCTGTCGGAATTATTCATGGTATGTTTCCTTTAACCGTAAAAAACAGGGAAAAAATGACCGGATTCAGCCAATTAAAAATATTTTCTTTATACATAGGCACATCCGCCGGAAGTCTTGTGTTTCCCATTGGTTTATTTGAAAAAATAAAGCCAAAGCTTTATAACTGGATTAAAAAATAGTACTCCCTGTGTTTTACCTTGGAAAAGAGTATACCATTATTTGTTTGTGAATAGAACGAAATCAAAATTGAAATTGGAGTCTGAAATATTTGTCTTTTGATTAAAGATTTTTTACGAAGTAGTGCGAATGTATTATTTGCGGACATTGGAACTAAGGCCATTGGATTCGGGGTGTTATCCTTGTTGACGTTTATCCTTGAGCCGGAGATTTTAGGAAAATACAATGCTTTATTGACCACCATTACCTCCATTTACGGAATGTCCGGCTTAGGACTTTCTATGGTCTTGCAACGTGAAAGTGCGAAACACTCAGTGAAAAGCGGGATTTACTTGGGCGAAATTATTTCTGCGGGATTTATGTGTATGTCCATTTCTATTTTGGGTCTGGTAGTGTTGTTTCAAATTTTTCACGACAAAATTAACGGGGCATTGTTTGGCGGTATTGACAGCTCACTCATTCAATGGGTACCGTGGCTTACGCTTCTGTATTTTTTAGTACAGGCTCCATTGTCATTGATTCTCGGCTTGGGGATGTTTAAAGTGTATTCGTTTAGAAACATGATTGAAGCGATTGTTACCGGGATTTGTATTTTAATAGGAGGAAAGATGTGGGGATTGCCTGGAGTTATCTATGGTTTGTTGGTTTCGTATAGTATAAATGCCATCATAGTAGGGATCATTATTAAAAAAGTGTTCGTAGAGAAGCGCATTCAATTGGTTATAACCAATTGGGTTAAACTGGCGTATCAAAGTCTTCGAAAAGGAATACCCTATTTTGTTGGAAATGTATTTCTGGGTTCAGTAGCTAATATAATACTCATCGGACTTTTTGCAAAACATATTGGATTCGCTGAGCTGGGATATTTAAGAATAGGGCTCAGCCTGGCTGCTATTTTGATGGTGGTTCCAAATGCTGCTAAAACAGTGACAGTAACCTATATTGCAAAGCAGGAAGCGAATTCTACCCGGCTCCAATCTATCCAGATGAGATATTTGTTTTTTCTGATTGTGACAAGCACTCTCCTCTTGACCATTATACTCGCCCCGGTCGTATCATTTATTTTTGGAAATGAATATGACGCTGGTGTCCAAATTTATATCATGATTTTGCTGATAAATATTTTTATTAGCATTTATTCAGTGTTGAATAGTTTTATTGCCGGGAAAGGGCATCTGGTATTTTCAGGTCTGGTCTCAGGGATTGTCATGGGTATGTATATTTTATTGGCCATATTCTTAATACCAACCATTGGGATAAATGGTTACTACATTTCATTTGGCGGAAGTTATTTTACTGGAATGATCATATTAATCGTATATGATTTAAGAATGAACGCCTATAATGACAAACGAAAAATTATTTGGTTTTTATCAGGCACATTCGGAATCCTGGGGATCGCTTTTCTATATAGTATTTGCCTGCAACGATCGTGGTTATTTAATCTTTTGTTTCTTAGTATTATAGGAATGTATATTTTATTCTGCACAAAATATGTCTTTGAATCTGATGAAAAGAAATTTGTTAACCAAATTATTTCAAAAGCAAGGTTTATTGGAAGATGAAGTTAATGATCACCACAACCCATCAATCCAATACGATCGCCTCTTATTATTCTAAACATTTAGCCTCTGATCCGTCTGTCAAACTTATTCCAGCCTATTCATTTGATTTGGAAGATGACTATATTCAAAAAGGTTTATGGGCAAAAGTGAGCGTTCACCTTCGTCCTCAGATTTTAACAAAATTAGTCAGTGCATATCTTGAAGATCTTGTTCAGAAAAACACGCCGGATGCATTGTTGATTATTAAAGGACAATTTGTAAGTCCTTCATTTCTTGAAAAAATGAAGAAGAAGGGAATTTACCTTATTAATTATAACCCGGATCATCCGCTTTATTTTGAGACTGATGCTCCCGGAAATCGAAATGTTAAAGAATCAATCGAATTATATGACCTGATCTTTACGTATAGTTCTGTAATTAAAAATGAAATTAGTATTCGTTTACCTTTATCAAGGATAGAGATATTGCCATTTGGATATGAAGATTCGTATTATAGCTCAAACCTAATTTCTGATAGTGAACTGATAAGGAAGGTGGTTTTTGCAGGTACAGCGGACAAAACACGATCAGAATTTATAAAAGAATTGGTCAAAAACGAAATTTATGTTGACGTATATGGCGGAGGATTTAATAGATATTTCACTTCCGCATCTCCATATTTGACAATTTGTCCCAGCGTAAGTGGTCTTGAATATTTTTCACTTCTTCAGAGGTATATGATCTCAATGAATCTTTATAGACAACAAAATAAAGGTGGACATAATATGAGATCATTTGAAATACCATCCGTGGGAGGTCTGCAACTGGTGGAGTATTCTGATCAGATGAATCAGTTCTTCATGAACAAAGAGGAGGTATTCTTATATAAAAATCCGGAGGATGTGTACGATTTGATATATAACATTAATCAAATGACGAATGCGCAATTGATGGAAATGAAAAAGACGACAAGAGCAAAAACCTTAAATTCAAAATATTCATATAAAGACAGAGCTATGGAATTCATGAAGGTTGTAAATTCCATTATTTAATGTAAAAATTAGGATTAAACAATGAGAGCATTTATTCCAATTTCAAAGCCCAATATTACAGAAAAGGAAATTTCCTATGTTAATGCAGCAGTGACCTCGACCTGGGTATCCTCACTTGGTGAATACATAATCAAATTTGAAAAGGATTTTGCCTCTTTTTGCGGGGTGGATTATGCTGTATCTGTTTTCAATGGAACTGTAGCCATCCATCTGGCACTCGAAGCACTCGGTATTGGGGAGGGTGATGAGGTCATCATGCCGAATCTTTCATTTATTGCCACAGCAAATGCTGTATTGCATGCACGTGCTGTTCCTGTTTTCGCAGATATCGAGCCGGATACATTATGCATTGATGCTAATGACATTGAAAGAAAAATAACCGGAAAGACAAAAGCAATCATGCCTGTTCATTTATATGGACATCCTGCAAATATGAATTCAATCCTGAAAATCGCTTCAGAACACGATCTTTTAGTAATAGAGGACGCTGCAGAAGCGCATGGAGCGAAGGCATTTGGTAAAACAGTAGGTTCGTTTGGCAAATGTGCGACCTTTAGTTTTTATGGGAATAAAATTATTACCACTGGAGAGGGAGGAATGATAACAACCAATGATCAGGTTCTCGATAAAAGGTTGAGACACCTTCGGGATCACGCGATGTTGAAAGAAAAAAGGTATTGGCATGATACATTGGGGTTTAATTATCGAATGACAAATTTGCAGGCAGCACTTGGATGTGCACAGTTGGAGCGTGTCGGGTTTCTGCTTTCACGAAGAAATGAAATCCTGAGAACGTACGAAAAACATCTTGCGGGCGTGAAAAGATTGTCTCTTAATAAGCATGCCGATTGGGCGGAACCTTCATGTTGGTTGGTATGCATGGAAATTCAAGGGGCTTCAGAAAAGGAAAGAGATGAATTTATGATCCATTTAAATCAAGCAGGTATTGATAGCAGGCCTTATTTCTTTCCCATGTCTTTTATGCCTTATATAAATATGCCTGTCGATACACCTGTCACTTTCGAAAAATATAAAATTGGTTTAAATCTTCCCACATACATAGATCTTTCGGAAGAAGAAATAGAATACGTGTGTTCTGTCATTAAAAAATATCTATGATCTTTTTTGATTTAATTGAATCGGTACTCAGAGGACTGGAAGGACGGGTTGGAAGAGGAATGAGATATTATTATTATAAAATGAGATTGAAAAAATGTGGAAAGGGAGTCGTTATCGAAAGCGGGGTTCATATCGTCAATTCATCGAAGATTGAGATTGAAGATCATGTTTGGATCGACAGAAATACTATACTGATTGCCGGTGAAATTAAGAATTCATCTTATCCCACACGAATTATTGAAAATCCTTCTTTCAAAGGCCGCTTAGGGGAAATCCATATCGGATCATTTTCTCATATAGGTATAGGAACAATTATTCAGGGACATGGTGGAGTATACATTGACCGATACTGTACAACCTCCGCAGGATGTAAAATTTATTCTTTTTCGAATGACCCCGGCAAGTGTAAGACTGGAACAATGATGAATACCTCGTATGTCATACATCCTGTTATGATGGAAGAGAATGTTTGGTTGGGATTAAATGCAATTTTACTGGGTCATTGTGTTGGACGAGATACATTTATTAAACCCAATTCGGTCATCGTTAAAGACACCCCTGAGGTGAACAATGAGAAAATAATCCAAACGAAGGACAATTGATATCTAAGATCTTGTACATAACACCTGGATGTTTCGATAAGGGAGGCATCAGCAGGTACAACCGTTATCAGATTAGAGCGATCAGGGAATTGATCGGAGATAAGAATGTACGAGTGATCTCATTAATGGGACATGATAAGAATGATATTGAGGAGCCTTTTGAGGTCTATTGGCATGGTCACGGGAATTCTGTTTTCGCAAAAATCAAGTTTGCATTTGTCATCCTGAAAACTTTTTTCACCTGGAGGCCGTCAGTTATTCATACAACACATGTTAATTTCAGTGGATTAACCGTAGTGTTAGCAAAATTATTCAAAGCTCGAACCATTCTAAATATCTATGGGATTGAGATTTGGAGTGGATTGACGTTATTTAAAAAAATGGGGCTGAAAAGATCTGATTTTATTTTATCCGATTGTCATAATACCGCCGATTATGTCAAAAAAAATCGGATGATAACGGGCGAAATTATGGTGATTTGGGATTGTGTAGATTTGGATAAATTCAAACACCGTGAGCAGTATTTCCCTCAGCTGATTGAAAAATATAAACTTCCGGACCGAAAGGCATCTTTTATTGTACTCACGCTGGGTCGCATGTCTGCAGATGCTTCTTATAAGGGATATAGTCGACTCATTGAGGTATTAGACAAGGTATTGAAAAAGAAGAAAAATGTAAAACTTATCATGGCGGGTTCAGGAGATTATTTAGACGTATTGAAGGAAAGCGTAAGGGCTCTGGGTATTGAGAAAAATGTCATTTTCACAGGTTCGGTAGACGAGAATGATATTGTCAATTTATATTCTTACGCCCATCTGTTTTCGTTAGTCACGGAAATCGGAATTGGAAAAGGAGAGGGCATACCATTGACTCCTCTTGAAGCCATGGCTTGCGGCACACCCATTATAGTAGGAAACCAGGATGGATCAAAAGAAGCTGTCTTTGAAAACGAAAATGGGTATGTGATTGATCCAAACGACCTGGATAGACATACCGAAATTATATGTGACTTAGCTGATCATTCAGATCTCAGAGAAAAAATGGCCCTCGGAGCTGAAAAAATAGCTAAACAATGCTTTGGATATGAGCTTTTCAAAGAAAAGCACGTGCTATTGTTTAATCGGATATTATTTTCCTGATGGAGCAGGCGAACTCAAAACCCAGGTCAATTGAATTTGGTTTCTTGATTTATTTTATTACGTTTTTAATTTCTATTGGAGTTAAAATAGCTATCGATTATTTATGGAATGGGCACAATTTCCTTTTGCTATACGGCATGCAGGTTATAGCTATTGTGATCATGATGTATCTCTTCAGAAAGTTATTCGGACCGGATATATGGAAAAGTTTACCGACGGTAACAACTGCATACATATTCCTTGCCCTTTATGTTTCGACCTTATTGATCTATAATTCAGAATTTCTAAAACATCTACTCAATTGGGAGGATTATTTAATATTAAAAGCCCTTTCATATGGATTGATCTTTATACAATTCATTTGGATTAGTTATCACATCGGAACATTTATTTTTTCCGGTACGAATATAAAACCAATCATTAAGTATATACCAATAGTTAAAATATATATCCTAATTTTATTTGGGCTGTTGGCTAATTTCATTGCTATTATATCGGGCGCTTTTGGTATTCTTCAAAACACAAATACAGAATCCATATCAAATTATTCAACGTATATTGATCTTGGCCAGCAATTGGGATTATTAGGTCTTATCATTCTTACGTATCAGCATACTCACCGAAGATATCTTATAGCGATCACCGGGATTTTATTTTTTATTCTGGGTATTGTATCGGGTGGAAAACAAGCCGCGTTGATGCCACTTTTGGCAATTGCCATCACATTGTATTTTAAAAATCAGAGATTTCCAAAAGCCGCTATTTTGGCTGCGGTCATTGGATTGCCATTATCCTTTGGAGCGGTGACTACCATTCGACAGTACTATTTTGATTCGAAATCTAAAGGTGTGACGTCCGTTCTGGAAGTGAAAGAAATATCTGAAAAGGCATTAAATCAAAAGGAATTTGATAAAGCCTATGGAACGTATAGCCTGAATCAACATATATTGATCAGATTGTTTTATGGCAATGCGATCGTAAAAGCGATTAGCTATTGCGAGCGACATGATTTTGGAGTACCTGAAAATAGTAGATTTTACCAGGTTTTATTTGCTCCCCTGTATGCTGTTGTCCCGAGGATAATAATGCCCGATAAGCCGGAATCCACATTTGGAAATTGGTTCGCTTCTGAAGTTTTTGTTGGTTATAAGGTCAAATATTCAATTGGAATTACCCCCGTAGGATATGGATATATGGTCAATGGTTTTTTAGGCGTGATAAGTGTAGCTGCGGTTTTAGGATTATTTATGGCTTTGATCAAAAGACTATTATATGGCCACTATATATTTATTTATATTTTGGTTTTCATTAAAGCTATTCTACCTGCAGATGTTACCTGGCTCGATATTGCAGGGAATATTAAATTAATATTGGTGTATTGGATTATATTCAAATTATTGGAGGTTCGGATTTTTACAAAAAAAGTATCTGAACCAATATTATTTGCATGAATCTGAGAAGCGTAATATGACAACCATAATTTCATGGATTTTGTCAACATATTTAACTAAATAAAATTAGTAAAATCTATCTATAATTCTAAATATACCCGGTGAAAATTTTGGTGATCGCCGCCGGATACAAACCTGCCTGGATCTACGGAGGACCTACGTATTCTATCAGCGCGCTTAGTGAGGCCCTGGTTCAATATGGTATGGACGTCACAGTTCTGACCACCAATGCAAATGGTCAACATGATTTCAGTTATAAAAATTATACAACAAATTCCATTGCAGGCGTAAATGTTATCTATTGCAGACGAATAACCGGAGATCCGACATCAGTTTCGTTTACCCATTCATGGGCTTTGTGGAAAATGATTAAGCAGTACGACCTGGTGCATATCAACGGCTGGTGGAACTGGGTAGCCATCGCCTCATTATTCATTTGTAAAATTCGCCATGTACCCCACGTCCTATCCTTAAGAGGTTCTTTAAGTGAATATACTTTTCGCACTGCACATACCAGGCGAATTAAAAACATACTTCATTCTTTTTTATTCAAGCCTTTTTTAAAGGGAACATTTATTCATGTCACCAGCCAGGAAGAAATGGAGAAATGTAAAATGATGATCCCGGATGCTAAATATATTTCTATTCCAAACATTATCTCTATGCCTGATGCGCAAATGGGGATCAAACGGAAACGGGATGAATTGAAAATCATTTTTCTTGGTCGAATAAATCCTGTTAAAAACCTGGAATTACTGATCAACGCCCTTCGTCGTGTATCCTTTACCTATAAACTGACGATTGTAGGAGATGGCGGACCTGAATACCTGGCCCATATCAGAGAGATGATCAGTGATATGCCCGGCATCAGTATACTTGAATCGCGTTATGACGAAGAGAAGTATGATTTATTAGCCCATTCTGATTTGCTTGTGTTGCTCTCCCACACAGAGAATTTTGGAAATGTAGTCATCGAAGCTTTGTCTCAGGGAACAGCGGTATTGATCAGTAAGAATGTAGGCGCTGCGGACTTTGTACAGCAACATCATTTAGGCTGGGTGATCCAACCAGATATTGAATCCTGCATGGAGGCGCTTTATAAAATAAATATTGATCAGGAGGAACTTGATGCTATACGGGAGAGAGCACCGGGTATAATTGATAAAGAATTTTCACCGCAAACGCTGGTTTCCCGCTACCTGCTGGAATGTTATAAACCAGTCAACCCTAAGTTCGGACAATTTGAGAAAGTGGCAGCCGACATTTAATTTATGAACAAGAATTTTCCGGCTTTAGGTTTTGGTACATCCCGCCTTGTACATCATACGACTAAATCAGCAGCACTGCAAAATCTTCACGTAGCCTATGAGATGGGCATTCGTTATTTTGATACTGCACCGATTTATGGATATGGATGGTCGGAAAAAATACTCGGAACATTCAGCATAGACAAACGGGATTCGCTATTCATAGCGACTAAGATCGGCCTATTACCTTCTAAAGTATTATCATCACTTCCATTTGAACTGGTCTCCGCATTGAGACGCAAAGTAAAAGATGCAACTGAGAAAAATCCTAATTCTCTTCCGGTGGTCAGGAATCCGGTAAATGCAATTCATTTTGACAGTAAGTGGGCAATGAAACATTTTGATCAAAGCCTGCGGAGATTAAAATCAGATTATGTGGATGCCCTTTTATTGCACGAGACAACTGTTGAATTTGCAAATGAAGATGAAACAATAAAATTCATTGATCATATTTTAAATACGGGGAAAGCGCGCTTCGTAGGCTTAGGTTCAGAAGCAAGTAAATTGCATGATGTAAAAGATTTAGCACCAGTCTACACATTACTTCAGCATGAATATTCTTTGGAGGATGTGCAAAACCAAATTGGCACCGGAAGAATAATTAATATCCATGGACTTTTCCAAAACCTGAAATTTTTAACATCCTTGTCGATGGACAAAGAAATCAGAGATGAAATAGAAGAAATTGCAGCATTGGATATAAAGAAAGAAGCAGAGGCTTTAGAAATTTGTTTAGCCGGTGCCCGATATCTTAATCCATATGGCAATACATTATTCAGCGCTACAAAAGATCACCATATAAAAGAAACCATTTCGATGTGGAATACCAGCAAGCTTAAGGATCCGCAAATAGATGGCATCTTGAACATCATCCGAAAACACGCCATGACCATATGAATTTTACGCACCTGACATTTATAAGAAACATAGCGAGGAACCTGGGGATCACCCGGCTTTTATCTATCAGAAGCAGAATCGCAAATACCAAATCCACCAAATATTATCAGACACACAGTCCCAAATTTGCTGAGATCAATATGCTGGGGTATACCTATAAGCTCAATACCTTAAGCGCTTATGAATGGCTGCGTGCAAATGCAGTTTACCAGGATAAACATATTATCGAAGCACTCTTAAACTACCTGGAACCAGGGATGGATTGTTGGGATATAGGGGCCAGCATCGGAGCTTACAGTTGTATATTTTCGCTTAAAAACAAACCTGATGGCGTGGTTTATGCTTTCGAACCCGAGCCTGCTTCGAGGCAAAAACTAAAAAATAACGTGGCCTTAAATGATGTGAAGAACATCGTTATCTATGATCTGGCACTGGGAAAAGAAGAAAATGAATTACAGCTTGTACTTGCGCATGACGCTACAGCGGGTACACACAAGCTCGAAGAGAATGCAATTCAAAATCCTGACAATACACAGCTGGTCAAAGTGACAACAGCTGATCATCTTATTGAAAAGGATAAACTCAAAATACCTGGGGTGTTGAAAATTGATGTTGAAGGTTGGGAAGAGCAGGTTTTACAGGGAGCACGTCAAACCATCAGCGAGCCTTCTTGTAAGGCGATCATGATTGAAATGCATTTCTCGATATATGCGGCTGAAAAAGATAACGGAAGAGCTGGTCGAATTTCGGATATCCTGACATCAGCCGGATTTACATACCTGCGATGGGTAGATCCATCTCATCTACTTGCACACAGATGATTATTGATTTCGAGGAAAGTAAATTGGATTTGTATCTGGCAGACATTTGCATTATAGGTGCGGGTATTGCCACATATTCTATATTGTCAGTTTTAAAAGATACTCCGGCACGTATTATTATAGTTGAACGAGGTTCGATGAATACTGACATTGAAAAGGAGCAATTCAAAACATGTGAAATTACGGGACATCCTTTTGCAGGTCATGTAGCAGGTAGAGAATTCAGCGTGGGTGGAACTTCAGTTACTTGGGGAGGACAGTCTTTGCCATACACACCAATTGATGTAGAAAATAAAAAATGGGTGAAGAATAGTGGTTGGCCGATTTCATATGAAGAAATCAGCCGGTACTATCCGGATGCAGAAAGATTGTTGAATCTTGATGAAGTCCCTTATGATGTTGAGCTTCATAAATTGCAAAGATTACCAAAGCTTGATTTGGATGAATCTGCATTGCAATGTCATTTTTCAAAGTGGAGCCCAAGACCTAATCTAAAAAATGATCTCACGGGTATATGTGCCCATAGTGAACAAATCACTTTAATGCAAAACGCTTATTGCATACAATTGATTAAGCACGAAAATCATGATAAGATCAACGAAATTGAAATTCAATCGAAGGGAGGCCAGCGTTCGAGAGTTAAGGCGGATAAATTTATTCTTTCGGCAGGAGGCATAGAAAATGCAAGGATCCTTTTAATGTCTGCCCCCCTGATCAGGCATCACACTTTTGTAGGAAAAATGTTCCAGGATCATCCTACAGCGCAGGTTGCAACGATTGAGGCTACGAATGACAAAAAGCTTCAGGCTTATTTTAATTATTTCTTTAAGGGTGAAACAAGATTTCTTCCGAGAATCTCAATGACCAGCCAATATCAGCAGCAGGAAAAATTATTGGCAGCTACTGCATTTGTACAATTTATACCGCCTCCGGGTGGATTGTTTGAAGCGTTAAAAGGTATTTACAGATCATTCGCCAGGATGAAAATGCCGGCCAAAAAAGAATTCTATAATGTGTTTAAGAATTTAATTGAAATAAATACATTGGCGAAGACGGCCTCTTCCTATTTGGTGCATCGTCGAATATATACACCCCGAAGCACGGCAAGATTGACAATCATGCTTGAGCAGGAACCCATCACTGAAAGTTACATCGCCTTGTCAGAGAAACCGGATCCGATGGGGCTGCCTATAGCACAAATCCACTGGACATTTACTTCACTAACAATAGAAACACTCAGACGATTTTGTGCTGAAATCGAATCCAATTTCAGAAAGTTGAAATTAGGAGAGATAAAATGGGATGCGTGGATTAAAAAGAGCGATGATGAAATCCGGAATAATTTGATTGACGCCTATCATCATATGAGCAGTACCAGGATGAGTCATACGATAGAGTCAGGTGTAGTGGATACGAATTGTAAAATGCATGGTGTAGATAATCTCTACATCGCCGGTAGTTCAGTATTCTCAACTACAGGTCATTCCAATCCTACACTTACGATTATGGCTTTAGCGATCAGGTTGGCGCATTATCTCAAATCAGATTTAATCACTGTACATGATGAATAGGTAATGTCCGTCAACCTCACCATTATCATCCTCACCAAAAATGAATCTATTCATTTAGGCAAATATTTACCCATAGCGCTTGGCCTCACAGAAAATGTAATCCTTGTGGATAGTTTTTCGGATGATGATACGTTGGACATTGCACGATCACTGAATGTGAAGGTGTATCAACACGCGTTTATCAATCATGCCGAACAACTCAACTGGGCACTGGACCATTGTAATATCACTACAGGATGGGTCATGAAACTGGATGCAGATGAATATCTCACACCGGAATTGATATCAGAAATACGACAAAAGCTCGATGGTCTTTCAGATAGTATTACCGGTTTGATACTTAAACGCCGTGTTTATTTTATGGGACAATGGATCCGTCATGGAGGATATTACCCGATAAAACTGATCCGGATATGGCGTAAGGATGCAGGCCGGTCTGAAAATCGATGGATGGACGAGCACATCGTGTTGTCACACGGTAATACGATTGAGCTGGAACATGATTTTATCGATGAAAATTTGAATAACCTGACGTGGTGGACGGATAAGCACAATCACTATTCTACGCGAGAAGCCTTTGATTTACTCAATACTAAATATGGTTTTCAAAAAAACCAGTCAAAAGAATATTCACTGGCTAATAAACAAAACCAGCAAAAGCGCTGGTTGAAGCAGAATTTTTATGGACGATTACCTTTATTTCTGAGAGCCTGGTTGTATTTCAATTACAGGTATATTTTTCAGTTAGGTTTTCTGGATGGTCGAAAGGGTCTGGTATGGCATTTCCTGCAGGGCTTCTGGTACAGGTTCCTTGTGGATTCGAAAATTCTGCAAATTGAATGGCTAGCGAAGAAAGAAAAGAAATCAGTAAAACAAATCCTTGAAGAAAACTATGGACTTAAATAGTAATGTCAATTCTTTTTCCTTCACAAATTTGAAAATCGGTTAATGTTCATTCTTGGTCTTAATGCATATCATGCCGATTCTTCAGCCGCCATTTTCAAAGATGGTGTCCTGATTGCGGCTACGGAGGAAGAACGTTTTCGAAGAGTAAAACACTGGGCAGGTTTTCCTGATCAGGCCATAAAGTTTTGTCTTCATGAGGCCGGTATTTCACTTGATGATCTCCATTCCATTGCAATCGGCAGAGATCCGAAAGCGAAATTGTTTACCAAAATATTATTTGCAGCATCACATCCGGGCATCGGTATGAATGCCATTCGAAACAGGATGCAAAATGCAAAAAAGATTTCTTCCATACCTGAAGAGTTCCTTAGGATTTTTCCGGGCAGCGATAAAGAGAACATAGAACATAAGCTTAGATACATTGAACATCACAGGGCTCATCTTGCTTCTGCATTTTTTGCATCCCCATTTAGAGAGGCGGCATTATTGTCCATCGATGGCAGCGGTGATTTCACAACGACAATGTTGGGACACGGGATGGATACATCAATGGAGATATATGATTCAATAGATTTTCCGCACTCGATCGGAATATTTTATTCTGCATTTACTCAATTTCTTGGATTTCCGCATTATGGGGATGAGTATAAAATAATGGGCCTTGCACCATACGGTAAGCCGGTATATGTCGATAAGCTGAGACATATCGTAAAGCTTTTGAATAACGGTCTGTTTAAATTAGATCTTCGATATTTCACAGCTACAAAGGGGAATATCATATCATACGGTGACGACCATATCCCTGTAGTAGATAAATTGTTTAGCAAAAAACTAGTGGAAGAGATGGGGCCTGCTCGAAATGGTAAGGATCCGATCACCCAATTCCATATGGACATCGCGGCATCTGTACAGCGATATACAGAGGAAATTATTTTTCATTTACTCCATGGTCTTTATGAGCGCAATAAACTCGAATCTGTGTGTATAGCCGGGGGAGTCGCCCAAAACTCTGTAGCTAATGGAAAAATAAAAAGCAACACTCCTTTTAAAAATGTGTACATCCCTTCTGCAGGTCATGATGCCGGTATTGCTATGGGTTCTGCACTTTATGTATACCACCAGTTGATGCATGAAGAACGGATGCCGGCGATCTGGAGTGCATATACAGGCAGCCGATATGATAATTCACAGATCGAGTCCATGCTTAAATCTGCAAACCTCCGGTATACATCTTATTCGGACGAGCAATTGTATGAGATCGTATCTGAGCGACTCGTCAATGGAGGTGTCATAGGATGGTTCAATGGAAGAGCTGAATTCGGACCCAGAGCATTAGGGGCAAGGTCAATTCTTGCAGATCCAAGAAGAAAGGACGCAAAGGAATTGTTGAATTCAAAAGTAAAACGACGTGAAAGTTTCAGACCCTTTGCACCTTCAATTTTGAAAGACTATGTCGGTGAATATTTTAATGTCATTGATGATGTACCATTTATGGAAAAGGTATTTCCTGTACGAATAGATAAACAGGAGCTCATCCCTGCGGTAACGCATGTGGATGGAACCGGTCGTCTTCAAACGGTGGATGAAGCGACAAATCCGAGATATTACAGATTGATTAAACGCTTTTATGAAAAATCCGGAGTCCCTATTTTATTGAACACGTCCTTCAATGAAAACGAACCTATCGTCAATAGCCCCAAAGAGGCGCTTGATTGTTTTTTGCGTACACAGATGGATATGTTAGTCCTTGAAAATATCGTCATCGAACGAGATCAACTAACCGAATAAATTGTCAGTTTTATCCGACACAAATAAGCCATTGGTCAGTATCATCACCGCCTCCTATAATAGCGAGCGCACGATAAAAGATACCCTGACATCGGTAGCCATGCAGGATTATTTTCCTATCGAACACATCATCATCGATGGCCGCTCTGCAGACCGGACGATAGATATTGTAAAAAATTTCAGTCATATAAAGAAAATTATTTCTGAAAAAGACAATGGTATATATGACGCCATGAATAAGGGAATAAAGGAGTGTTCGGGTGATATCATTGGCATCCTCAATTCAGATGACTTTTATCCAAACCCTAATGTGATCAGTAGTGTAGTGGAGAAAATGCAGGCAGAGAATACAAGCGCACTGTACGGCGACCTGATCTATGTCAGTCAAAATAATATAAAGAAACGACTCCGGACATGGATAGCCGGTGAATTTAAAGCTTCGAAATTTTTATACGGATGGATGCCGCCACATCCCACATTTTTTGTGCGAAGGGAAATGTACGATAGATGGGGCTTGTTCAATACATCCTTGCGATCAGCCGCCGATTATGAACTGATGTTGCGCTTTTTATACAAGCATCAGATTTCTGTATCCTATCTGCACCAGATCATCGTAAAAATGAGAGCAGGAGGAGTAAGCAACTCTTCCATAGCCAACAGGATAAGAGCCAATAAAGAAGATAGTGAAGCGTGGCGATTAAATGGATTAAAACCACGCTTCTATACATCATGGCTAAAGCCACTGAGAAAAGTATCCCAATTTATTCACGACAAGAAAGAGAACGAATGAAAAGAGCATTGATCACCGGTATCACCGGCCAGGATGGAGCGTATCTGTCAGAATTGTTGTTGAAAAAGGGCTATGAGGTTCACGGTATTAAACGCAGAAGCTCATTGTTCAATACAGCGCGGATAGATCATCTGTATCAGGATCCACATGAGTCCAACCGGAATTTTATACTCCACTATGGTGACCTGACTGATTCGTCTAACATCATCCGGATTATACAGGACGTACAACCTGATGAAATCTATAACCTTGGAGCAATGTCCCACGTCAAGGTCAGTTTCGAAGAGCCGGAATATTCTGCAGATGTAGATGGCATCGGTACACTGCGAGTTTTAGAAGCTGTCCGTCTCTTGAAAATGACAGAGAAAACTAAAATATACCAGGCGTCGACATCAGAATTATTCGGTAAAGTAACCGAGACTCCTCAAAATGAAAACACTCCTTTCTATCCAAGATCACCTTACGGCGTGGCTAAGCTCTACGCCTATTGGATTACAATCAATTATAGAGAAGCCTACAATATGTTTGCCTGCAATGGTATTTTATTTAATCATGAAAGTCCATTACGTGGAGAAACATTTGTAACCAGGAAAATAACAAGAGCTGTCGCAAAAATAGCACTTGGTCTCCAGGCAGATCTTTATATCGGCAATCTTGATGCCAAGCGCGACTGGGGACATGCCAAAGACTATGTGGAATTGATGTGGAAGATATTGCAATATCATCAGCCTGAAGATTGGGTGATTGCGACAGGGGTTACAACAAGTGTTCGTGATTTTATCAGCATGACATGGAGAGAACTAGGCATCACACTTGCGTATTCAGGTCATGGTGATCATGAAACCGGACATATTGATACGATTGATCATGAACGGTTTCAATCTGTGGCAGGTGTGCCGGCACCATTCACTTCCGGACAAATTGTTTTACGTGTTGATAAAAAATATTACAGGCCGACAGAAGTTGATCTGTTGATCGGAGATGCCTCAAAGGCAAGACAAAAACTGGATTGGACACCGGTACATGATATCCATTCGCTTTGCAAAGAAATGATCCTTTCAGATTTAAAATTATTTCAGAAACTTTCTTTTTTACGAAAAGAAGGATTTGATGTACGGAATGAATTTGAATAATTAAATGAGACAAGGGGATGAATAAGAAGGATAAAATATATGTTGCCGGCCATACAGGAATGGTTGGATCTGCGATAGTCAGAAGACTTATGGAGCTTGGATATCACAATTTTATATTCAGCACATCCAAAGAAACAGATTTAAGGAAACAGGATGCTGTCTTTGGCTTTTTTGAAAATGAAAAACCTGACGTTGTATTCCTTGCTGCCGCAAAGGTTGGTGGCATATTCGCCAACAATACATACCGTGCTGAATTTCTGTATGACAATTTAATGATCGAATCAAATATCATTCATGCGTCGTATCTCTCCGGAGTACAAAAATTGTTGTTTCTGGGTTCATCATGTATATATCCAAGACTTGCTCCTCAACCCATTAAAGAAGAATACCTGCTGACAGGTCTGTTAGAATCAACAAATGAACCCTATGCCATAGCCAAAATAGCAGGCATCAAATTGTGCGACGCGTACAGAGCACAGTATGGATGCAATTTTATTTCTGCGATGCCCACCAATCTATACGGGCCAAATGATAACTATGATCTCACCGGTTCACATGTTCTTCCGGCATTGATCAGAAAATTTCACGAAGCCAAAAAGAACAATGTCAATGAAGTTGTCCTTTGGGGAACAGGCACACCACTGCGTGAATTCATGCATGTGGATGACCTTGCCGATGCATGTTATTTTTTGATCAATAATTTTAATGAACCCGGCTTTGTTAATGTGGGGACACAAGTGGAAATATCCATTTTGAACCTGGCGTATTTAATTAAAGATATTGTGGGCTTCGAAGGAGAGATCGTTTATGACAGGACAAAACCTGATGGTATGCCCCGGAAATTGATGGATGTAAGTAAGCTTACAACTATGGGATGGCACTCTTCAATTCCGCTGGAGGCAGGGATCAGAAATGTGTATAACCAATTGAACACTCAGGACTGGTTTTAAGAATAGATGTGTGGCATAGCCGGCATATTAAATATTGGTCACGAAAAAGCAAATAAAACGGCTATTCAGATCATGACCTCTGCCATTGCCCATCGTGGTCCTGATCATGAAGGCATTTTCGTAAGTAAAAAAATTGCATTAGGTCATCGACGTCTTTCTATCATTGATCTGAGCGAGGCGGCTAATCAACCAATGATTGATTTCACAGGAAGATATATCATCATTTACAATGGTGAAATATACAATTACCGCGAAGTGAGAGCGCAATTGCCTTCTTATCCATTTCATACGCAATCTGATTCAGAGGTCATCCTGGCAGCCTTTTCAAAATGGGGCACCGATTGTCTTTCCCGTTTAAATGGGATGTTTGCTTTTGCCATTTGGGATAAGGAAGAAGAAGTTTTATTTGTCGCGCGTGATCGTTTAGGTAAAAAACCATTTTATTATTTTTTGTCCGGAGAGTATTTCGTCTTCAGCTCCGAAATCAGAAGCATGCTGGCCTCAGGTCTTGTCCCGCGTGAATTAGATAAAATGCATTTGGGAGAATATTTTCTTTACCAGGCTACATTGGGTGCCCATACATTGGTCAAAAATGTAAGACAACTTCAGGCCGGACATTTTGCAATTATCAAAGATGGAATTTTCACCGAAGTCCCTTATTGGGAATATAAAAATATAAGGCCTGCAACTGAAGACTATGAAGGCGCTAAGAAAAAGGTGAAGGAATTATTTATTGATTCGGTAAGACTGAGGCTGGTTTCAGATGTACCTGTAGGCGCTTTTTTATCCGGTGGTATTGATTCAAGTCTTGTGGTGGCCTGTATGGCGGAATTAGCTAATGGCCCGATTGACACATACAATGTCAGTTTCACCGAAAAAAAATATGATGAATCGTCATACGCGCAATTGATAGCTACAAAATATCATACTCATCATCACAGGATAATTATTAAACCGGGGGAATTTCTTGATTCCATTGAAGAAATATTGAATGCTATCGATTCCCCAAGCGGGGATGGGCCAAATACATATCTCGTATCCAAACATACACGTCAGGCAGGAATAAAAGTGGCCTTGTCAGGATTGGGCGGAGATGAATTATTCGCGGGATACCAATATTTTATGATGTATCACAAACTGATACGAAATAAGAGATTCACAAAATTACCCCTGCCGATAAGAAAAAGATTAGCTACCGGTGTACTCAAATTGAGTTCTGACCGCAAATACAATAAGCTGGCGTCTATACTCAATCTAAAGAAATGGGATTTGCCTTCTTTGTATCCGGTATTTCGGGGATCCGGAAGTATAGCCGAAACCAATTCCTTATTATCCGAACCCTTCAGGGATGATGACATAGAGATAAAGCTGAAGGAAATAGATCACGATACTTCATGGATGGGGCACTTAAGTAAAGCCTCAATAGGTGAAATTGAATTGTACACAAGAGATATACTGTTGAAAGATACTGACCAGATGGCCATGGCTCATGCGCTTGAAGTAAGAGCGCCATTTTTTGATTACCGATTGGTAGAGTATGTTTTATCCCTGCCTGATATATTTAAGTATCCCACGTCACCAAAAAAAATGCTGGTCGAATCATTGGCCCCGCGTATTCCATTGGAAATAGTGAATCGGCCCAAAATGGGATTCACACTTCCTATTCATGATTGGTTGAAAAATCAGCTGAGCGGTATGGCGGATGAAAGAATAAAATACCTTGCTGACCGAAAAGAATTCAACAGTGATGTGATCCTTCGAAAATGGATGGAATTCAAAAAAGGAAATCCAAAAATTTTATGGACTTCCATTTGGAACCAGGTAATATTATCAGATTGGTTGCAGCGTAATAAACTTTGACAATGAAGACAAGCCCATACGTATTGATCATGGCCGGTGGAGTTGGCTCCCGTTTCTGGCCGGCAAGTCGGGAACATTTACCGAAACAGTTTTTAGATATTACCGGAGAAGGAAAGACACTCATCCAAATGACATTCGATCGGTTTGCTGCTTTTATTCCGACAGATAATATTTATGTCATCACACATGAGCAATACCGTACACTGACGATCGAATCCCTTCCGGATATCCATCAAAATAATATCATCACTGAGCCATCGCGTAATAATACAGCGGCATCCATAGCTTTGGCTTCATTTAAACTGAGTAAAAAAAATCCGGACGCCATATGTATTGTTGCTCCTGCAGATCATATCATCATGGATCCGTCAGGATTTGAAAAGTATATTGAAACCGCATGTAAGCATGCTGAATTATATCACAGTTTCGTCACGTTGGGAATTAAACCGACGCGGCCGGATACCGGATATGGATATATTGAATTCGATACTGAAGATCCTTCTGCTGTGCGAAAAGTGAAATCCTTCAGAGAAAAACCAAATGCAACCGATGCTTTATTTTATATGGAGACCGGTAATTTTGTTTGGAATTCAGGAATATTTATCTGGAGATTAGATGCCATACTGAATTCTTATAAAATACATGCGCCGGGAATTTATACTATTCTGTATCCGGGTCATGCAAAGTACAACACGGAAAAGGAAATTGATTTCATTCTCAGCGAATATCCGAAAACAGAAAAGATATCGGTGGATTATGCCATTTTAGAAAAAGCGGACAATGTGTACACCATCCCTTGTGATATCGGATGGTCAGATGTAGGCACCTGGAATTCATTATTTGAAATAAGTGAAAAAGACAAAGATGGAAATGCCATAATGGGTAAACCTGTATATGTGGAAGCCACTTATCAATCCCTGATCATTGCAAAACATTCCAAGCTCGTCGTCATCAAAGGCCTTGAAGATTTTATCGTTGTGGATACGGATGATTGCCTTATGATTTTTCCAAAATCCGAAGAGCAAAGCATAAAGGAATTGAAAGAAAAACTCATGAAAGAGGGTCTGGGTAGATACCTCTGATATAATGAAAGCGAAACGCATCATCATCGTCGCGAATACAACCTGGAATATTTACAATTTCAGGCTGAACATCATCCGAAAGCTGATCGATGAAGGTCATGAGGTGATTGTCATGGCTCCGGTGGATAAATTTATTTTCTACACCGAGACACTGCCACAGGTTCAGCATATTCCTATTCGTCATCTCTACCGCGATAGTGTCAATCCATTCCAGGACATCAGATTGTTTTTGGAGTTTGTCAACTTATACAAACACTATAAACCGGACCTTGTACTGCATTATACAGTCAAGCCAAATATTTTTGGTGGCTTTGCCGCCCGGTTACTGGGCATACCCTCCGTTGCGGTTGTGACAGGCCTTGGTTATTCATTGATTCACGAAGGGTGGATCAACAGGATCACACGGATGCTGTATAAATTCTCCTTGCCTTATCATCGCAAAGTGATTTTTGAAAATATTGATGATAAAAAATTATTTGAAGATGAAGGTTTGACTTTATCAAGCCGAAGCATGTCGATAAAAGGTTGTGGCGTTGATACTACTGCCTTTAGCCCGAATGGTGATGGAAGAAAAGAAGGCCTGATCATATTTACATTTATTGGGCGCTTGCTTTATGATAAAGGAGTAAAGGAATTTATCGAAGCTGCTCAATTAATTAAGTCCAATGATCATATACGATTTTGGCTTGTCGGAGAAATCGATAAGGAAAATCCATCATCGATCCGCAATGATGATCTCATGCGGTGGATACGGGACCCCAAGATCCAATATCATGGTGCTACGGATCATATCCGGAAATTTATTGAACAGTCCGATTGTATTGTTTTGCCTTCATATCGCGAAGGAATGCCAAGGGTCATCATGGAAGCGATGTCAATGGAACGTCCTGTCATCACTACGGATACTGCAGGTTGTCGTGAAACTGTAGATGAAAATATCAATGGCTATCTGGTCCCTGTTAAAAATAGTAAGGCATTGGCCGGTGCGATGAATAAATTTATTGCATTGGATACAGAGGCCAGAATTAAAATGGGGAAAGCCGGTCGCATCAAAGTAATGAATGAATTTGATGATCGCCTCATTGCAAATCATCTCTATGAAGCCCTGCAAAATTGCTGGAATGGCAAAAAATAATTTGCTTTTTCATTCACCTTTATTTTTTCATTTTTTCCTTAGCCTTCTCCTTAGCCTTAGCCTCTTGCCTTCATTTCGTTTCCTTTTCCTCCTTTACCATTACCCACCTCTTCCCGGGATTTCACCGAAACGTAATTATCTGATATCCTCTGAAATCGCCAAAAGATCTGCATTCTCAATCATCTTTACGTCGACCAAATCGGCGTTGACAAGAGATACAGCCAACATTTCAGTAAAGACAATTTCAGCATTTGATTTTAGATATTTTTTACGGAAAAAAAATTCCGGCGGAACGGTCGTTGATAAAAGAAAGAATAGTGTTTGGTTTCAGCGGGCAATTAAATTGATGAATACATTCCCTTTTTCCATTTTGATAGGTGAAGGTGGTCCTGTATACCTCATGAATCTCATCTGGCAAGGAAACACAGCTATACGAAAACATAAGATCACACATATTTATTCATCGTTCCGGCCATTTACGGATCATTTTGCGGCCTACATTTTGAAAAAAATGAATCCGCATATTTATTGGATAGCGGATTTCAGAGATCTGATGTACGACCCTTATTTTAATAAAATTTATTTTAAAAAAATTCATAACAGATTTTTCAGAAATATTTTTTACACTGCTGACCTTGTCACAACGATTTCAGAGGGACTGGCTGAGAAATTAAGAGCATACAATTCAAATGTGATCACCCTGAAAAATGGGATCTCAAAATTTCCTGAGCAATTCTTACCGGTACCTGCTTCGAAATTTACGGTAGCCTACACAGGTTCAATGTATCTTGATAAAAAAAACGCGGAACCATTTTTTGTTGCAATCAAAGAATTGATTGACGAAGGAAAGTTGGCTAGAGAAAATGTGAACATTATCTACGCAGGGAAAGATTCGTTTTATTGGCATGATATGGCGGCTGTTTATAAGCTTTCAGAATTGATAGATGACAGAGGAGTTCTCACATCAACAGATGCTATGAATGTCCAAAAGGATGCATGCGTCAATTTATTGCTCACCATATCATCAGACCACCAGACCGGGATCCTGACAGGTAAAATGATTGAATATTTTGAAGCAGGAAATCCTGTCCTGGCCATTGTCAAAAATCAAATCGACCCTGAACTGGAAATTCTTTTAAAGGAACTTCGTATCGGAAAATCATTTTCAGATCTGCCATCAGATCTACCTGGCATTAAAGAATTTATTTTCGAAGAATATACGCACTGGAAGAAAACAGGTATGAACAGGAAAGCGGTTGATGTGGAAGTGTTGAAAAAAAAGTATTCAATAGAAGAGACGATGAGGCCGTTGTATGAGAAAATAGGGATACCCATTTTGCCCCTAAATCCCCTAAAGGGGACTTCTGATTTTACCTTTTGAATTTAAGACAGTTGAAAGTCCTTTCCTTAGGTGAAGAGCAAAAAGGAAGGTCGATTTCTTCACTCCGTAGTGCATACTGGTGGCCATGACAATGGAGAATGAAGTTCTAAGTTACAGGCACTATGACTAAAAAGCAAGAACAAAAGTCCCCTTTAGGGGATTTAGGGGCAGACGGGAAACATTTCGATATCCTTGCCACAGACCCTTCCTCTTCCGCTCGTGCCGGCACCCTTCATCTCCCACACGGAGACATTGAGACTCCGATATTTATGCCTGTTGGGACCGCAGGTACAGTGAAGGCCGTGCATCAACAAGAGCTGAAAGATCAGGTGGGTGCTCAAATCATTTTAGGGAATACTTATCATCTCTATCTGCGTCCCGGAACTGATGTGATTAAAGCTGCGGGAGGGCTGCATAAATTCAACAACTGGGATCGTCCGATACTCACGGACAGCGGAGGCTACCAGGTCTATTCATTAAGTCAACAACGCAAAATAAAAGAGGAAGGTGTAAAATTCAGATCACACATCGATGGATCACTGCATGTGTTTACGCCTGAATTTGCAATTGATATACAACGACTGATTGGTGCTGATATCATTATGGCCTTTGATGAATGCACCCCTTACCCTTGCGATGAAAAATATGCAACACGATCCATGCACATGACGCATCGATGGCTTGACAGATGTATCACGAGATTCAACGAAACTGAAGGAGCCTACGGGTATGACCAGATCCTTGCGCCGATCGTGCAGGGTAGCACATATTCGCATCTGCGTAAACAATCTGCCGAATTTATTGCGTCAAGAGACATGCCTATCAATGCGATCGGAGGTCTTTCGGTCGGCGAACCGGATGAAGAAATGTATTCAATGACATCCGTCGTATGTGCTATTCTTCCAAAGGAAAAACCAAGATATCTAATGGGTGTTGGCACACCTGCAAATATTCTCGAATCGATTTCACTTGGCATTGATATGTTTGATTGTGTATTGCCGACACGCAATGCACGACATGGATTACTGTATACATCAAGAGGTATTGTACATATCCGGAATAAAAAATGGCAACAATGTCATGAACCTATTGATCCGCTATCACCATCTTCCACCAGTCGCGAGCATTCGCTTGCGTATCTCCGCCATCTCGTCATATCCGGCGAGCCACTCGGCGCGATGATTTCCTCTCTTCAAAATCTTTCCTTCTATCTCCAGCTTGTGCGCGATGCGCGTACACATATTCTGGATGGCACCTTCAGCATGTGGAAGGCTGCACTTCTTCCCACGCTTACACAGTCAGCATAAGTCCACCGGAATGAATTCCGGCGTTACAAAATCGGTCGTACCTACGGTACTTTTTTTGAAACGTATACGCTTCAAAAAAAAACATTTGTTCAGCGTAGGCTGCGCCTACGTTGGAGTGTCAGCAAATTTCTGATTTGCGAAACCGTTTTGAAACTGTCTTTGATGTTTGAAATTACATTCGATAATATTGAAATATGGTATCACAACATGTGATATCTTCCGGATTCAATTAAACATTAACACAACTTTATTACCCAACATTGAAATAATCTGATCGAACGACAGTTTATTATCACGATGAAGTTCCTCCTGTCCCTCTGTCTTATCATTTCTTCACTTTCACTCTTCGCCCAGGAAACCGCGAGTATTGAATACTCACCTGACGTAGACTTCAACTGGGGCATTTTTAAGGGGAAAGTCAATCCACATCACGTGGCTTCAATGGGGAAAAATACAGCTGCGGTCACAGTGTCCTCCATAAATTATACAACCCAGGTCAAAGGCAAAACTGCAATCGTAAAAGTTACCGCATTATTTCTACCCTTCGAATCCTGGACCCGATATCCAAAACTGGAACATCCTGATGAAGCTTTGAATCATGAGAAGCGTCACTTCGATATCTGCGAAATCTACGCCCGCAAGATCCGGCAGGCGATCGTCATGAATCATTTTTCCCGCACCAAATTCAGTTCATCACTGGAAAATATTTTCAATAAAATAACAAGTGAATATCGCGCCGAACAAAACAAATACGACCGCGAGACAAAACATTCCATGGATACTGAGCAACAGCTTAAGTGGAATAAGAGTATTGATGCGCGTCTGGCTTCTCTCCGTGCTTATTCTAGTTCGACAGTGAAGGTTTCGCTTTTCTGATTATCACAAAGCATTTATTCTGATTTTAGGAGTATACTTACTTATTCATTCTTTTTCTCCCTCTCCCTTACATAATCTGACAATAAAATGCGTTCCCCATCATCCTCCTTCATAGCCTCATCATAAAGCCGGATATCCTCCATCTCATCAAGTTCTTCTAAAGCGCTTCAAATTATCATCCGTCACCCCGACCCAAATAGCCCGCAAAATATATGGGCATATACGTTAAACGTTGATCAGGGATTTGCCCATATGCACCTTCAGATAGTATATACCCATGTGGTATTTCAGCATGTTCATTCAACAACAAATGCAAACTTTTAAGTCGCCCTGATGCACCGCTTTTTACTTCTATTGGAATCAATACACCCTCACGGTCAATGAGGAAATCAATCTCAGCCTGACTGCTCTTCGCCTCCCTTGCCCAATAATAAACAATACCTTTTCGTGATGCCACTAATTCCTGCCCAACAAATTGTTCAGCTATGGCTCCACGAAATAATGAATGATAATCCGTTCTATATCCCATGTCTACACCCTGCAATCTGGATAGGAGACCAATATCCAGAAATAGGGCTTTGAATTTTTTCAACGAAGCACCCTCTCGTAATGGAAGTGAAAGTGGTGAGATGCATGCCACTTTATAGATCACTCTGGCAGTAATCAATAAATCAAATGCCTTTTTATTCGTTGGACTTGTATAATGTTGAGAAAGTCTGGTATAACTGATTTGCTGCCCAGTGGAACCTGCAACAGCAGAAAGAATATCATTCAGGCAGTTAGTATTAACATACGGAGTATACTTGAGAAAATCCTGCCTCATCGTAGCCAGGAGATCATCCTGTATCTCACGTACACGGAGTATGCTTCTGGTCTCTGCATAATAGGCGACACATGCAGGCATTCCGCCGATGTCAAAATATATTTTCAACGACTCCAGAATGCTTTTATGAATTGTCTCACTGATCTTCTCTGGTCGTGATAAGATCACGTTCGCCAGCATTGATTGTCCTGTAGCTTCCAGAAATTCAGCAAAATGCATCGGGTACATATCCATAAGCTGAACACGTCCTACCGGAAAAGGCAGATCCCGCAATGCAAATTCTAAAAGTGAGCCGGCACAAATCACATGAAGGCCCGGAACCTGCTCAAAAAAATACCTCAATGCACTGATGGCTTTGGGACAAGCTTGTATCTCATCAATGAAGAGAAGATCTTCTCCCGGTCGGATAGGGTTGTTCAGGACGATTTCAAGCTCCGCAAGTATACGTTTTGCATCCAGATTGAGTTCAAAAATGCCATGCCAGTCAGGCCGTTTTTCCAGATTGACGAGGTGTGTTCTTCCCGTAAATGAACGTCCAAATTCAGAAATAGACCATGACTTTCCTACTTGTCGGGCTCCTCTGACAATCAGGGGTTTATGATCAACAGATTCCTTCCACTGGAGTAATCTCGCATCAATATCCCTTTTCATTTAAAACTACTATTATTTAGACTAATTTAATATTACAGGGTAAATTTAAAAATAATTATTTAAAAATACAAGGTAAATATTAAATTATGCGTAATGCTTATGGATATCCGGCGTTTTTAAGGCTAATAACCATGGTCAGTTGCCTTTCCCCCCTTTTTCCTACCTTCGCAGCCCTATTTCAATAGGCAATTAGCAACAGGCAAATGCAAGTGCAATAAATCTAAAATCCAAAATCTAAAATCCAAAATCGCCATATGGCTGACAATAAAATAATCTTTTCCATGGAGGGCGTCACCAAGACCTACCCCCCATCCAAAGTAGTCCTCAAAAACATCTGGCTCTCCTTTTTCTATGGAGCTAAAATCGGTGTACTCGGTCTCAACGGCTCAGGAAAATCAAGCCTCCTGCGCATCATCGCCGGTAAAGACCCCAATTACAATGGCAAGGTTTGGTTCGATGGTGATTATAAAATCGGCCTCCTCGAACAAGAGCCTCATCTCGATGACACCAAAACTGTCCGCCAGATTGTAGAAGAAGGCGTTCAACCTATCGTCGATCTCCTCAAGGAATACGAGGATATCAATATGAAGCTCGCCGAACCCATGGACGATGATACCATGATGAAAATGATCGAACGCCAGGGCGAACTCATGGAAAAACTCGATCACTTCAATGCATGGGAATTGGATTACAAATTGGCCACTGCCATGGAGTCTTTACGGTGTCCTCCGGAAGATGCACTCATTGGAGTTCTTTCAGGAGGTGAACGAAGACGGGTTGCATTATGCAGACTTCTGTTGTCACAACCTGATATCCTGTTGCTCGATGAACCTACGAATCACTTGGATGCGGAAAGTGTCCTTTGGCTCGAACAATATTTAAAGAATTTTCCGGGCACAGTCATCGCTGTTACACACGACCGGTACTTCCTGGACAATGTAGCAGGCTGGATACTTGAACTCGATCGCGGTGAAGGTATTCCATGGCAAGGCAATTATTCATCATGGCTTGAGCAAAAATCAAGACGTCTCGAACAGGAAGAAAAAGTTGAATCAAAACGCAAGAAAACGCTGGATCGCGAATTGGAATGGATCCGCATGGCGCCAAAGGCAAGACAGGCAAAAGGAAAGGCACGTCTTACAGCATACGATACATTACGCAATGCTGAGATCAAAGAACGAGAAGCTAAGCTTGAACTTTTCATTCCACCTGGCCCACGTCTGGGTGATCTGATCATCGAAACCAACAATCTGACGAAAGGATTTGGTGATCGTATCCTGATTGACAACTTCACATTCAAAGTTCCAAAGAATGCTATCGTCGGTATCATCGGTCCGAATGGTGTAGGAAAATCCACACTCTTCAAAATGATCATGGGTGTAGAAAAACCGGATAGCGGTTCCATCACGATTGGTGATACGGTGCAGATCAGTTATGTCGATCAGGCCCACAAAGATCTTGATCCTGACAAAACAGTTTACGAAGTAGTCGGTGGAGGAAATGAAATCATCACTGTCGGCGCATTGCAGGTAAACGTACGTGCATACATCAGTAAATTCAACTTCACGGGTGCTGATCAGCAGAAGAAAGTAGGCGTTCTCTCCGGAGGTGAAAAAAATCGTGTACAGCTAGCCATCACTCTTCGTGAAGGAGGAAATGTATTACTCCTCGATGAACCTACGAATGACATCGATGTGAATACGCTTCGCGCTCTTGAAGAAGCATTGGAAAATTTCGCAGGCTGTGTTTTGGTTATTTCTCACGACAGATGGTTTATCGATAAACTTGCGACGCACATTCTCGCATTTGAAGATGAAGGAGAAGTAGTTTTCTTCGAAGGAAATTTTGAAGACTATGAAGAGGCAAAGAAGAAACGGCTTGGAGATATCACACCGAAGAGGCCGAGATTTAAGAACATGATCAAATGAAAAGGCGGAGAGCAGAGGGCATAGAGTGAAGGGCATATGCGTTCAAAATCGAAAATCGAAAATCGAAAATTTCAAATTGACTTTGTCGGCATCGGCGCCTCCAAATGTGGTACCACCTGGCTGGGACATGTTCTGGAAGAGCATCCACAGATCTGCCTGTCGGAACCTAAAGAAGTGCATTTTTTTAATGACCGCCTGAGTTTTAATTCCTTTTTAAAACCCCATTTTGGCCGGGGCATTCAATGGTATAAGAAATTCTTTAATCATTGTTCTCCTGGTAAAATTAAAGGGGAGATTACCAATCGGTATTGTGTCGATCCTTTAGCAGCTCAACGGATCAAAGAACATAATCCGCACATCAGGATTTTGTTTTGCCTACGTCATCCTGTAGATCGCATTTGGTCTCATTATCAGTTTGCAAAATATTTTGAACGAAAAGAAAAGAGACCCATTGAACAAGCGATAAGGGAAGAAGAAGAATATATCCGGATGTCAAAATATCACAGGACCCTTTCACTTTATCTACAGCATTTTTCACAGGAACAGATCTTTTTGATTTGGTTTGAGGATATTCAACGCAAGCCCGCAGAATTGATGAAAGATGTTTTTTCATTCCTTGGTGTTGATCCTTCATTTCAACCCAAAACAATGTTTAAGAAATCAAATTCGGCAAGAATAAGTCGCTTTCCATTTTTGCAGACAGCCATACGTCGAATGAATAATGTATTGATTGGATTTGGATTGTCAGGACTAATCAAGAGATTAAAAATGGCTGGCCTGGGTAACTTTGTAATGAAAGCCAATAGCAGGCCTCTTGCAAAAACAAAGATGCCGGAAACCGTGAAGCAATACATCATCAATGAATTGACCGACGATGTCCATCAATTGGAAAAACTCACTGGGAAAGATTTAAGCCACTGGCTGGTATAGTCAGTATTCAGTATTTAGTGGTCAGTATTCAGTGGTCAGTAGCGAGTTTTGATGCGTTCATCCTGTCTCCCGCTCTCACTCCTCGGTTGCTGAGCGGGGGCGGGGGGGGGGGGGGGGGGGGGGGCACACTTCTCTCACTTCTTCGGAGAAATCGTATACGCCGTCACAGTATTTCCAAAGAAAGTCGGAACATACAATAGGTTTTTATTCTCTACGACTTCGATATCAGCTGTATTTAGCTTCGCATTTTTTGTGTCGAGTATCTTTGAAACTTTTCCTTTTTGATCGATATAATTGACTTCACCCAACCAACTGGATTGAAAGATGCCATCACCATATTTTTCTATGCCATCACCTGCAGGAATTCCTTCTGCAATAACTTTGACAGTCTTACTGACCACATCCAAAGAGTACGTTTTACCATCACCTGCGATGAGTAGATTTTTTCCATCTGCAAATAATCCATTCGTACCATGCAAAGTGGTGTCAGAAAGCAAAGGAGTTACTTTGCCTTTTGTCAATTGATAGATAGTACTTTTATTTGAATCAGAAATGTAAACAACTCCATCAGCTGAAGTAGTAATATCATTTAAAAACGTAGCACCTGCGACTTTCCAGCTATTGCTGATCTTGCCTGTATTGACATCTATGGCTACGACCTTATCTATATCCGTGACATATAATGTGTTTCCTGTTCTTCCCATCCCTTTTGGGGCATTAAGTCCTGTCACCCATTTCAGGGTTATGATTTTACCATCAAGACTGACTTTGGCTATAAATCCATCACCATCTTTTTTATCCGGTGGTACTCCATTTATACAGGAAACATAAAGCACATTGGCCGTTGTATCATAAAATACAGATTCGGAAGTAGTAAGTTTCGCTTCCGATGTCCATATCCTTGTCAATGTAGGGGTTGGATTGTCAATACTGTCGCGGATCGTGGCCGGTGGGGGTGCAACAGTTTGTACTTCTTCTTTTACTGTTGGCTTGCACGCCGAAAGCACTATAATGACACAGGCAAAAATCAAGGGAAAACGGTTCATAGCAGTAGAGGATTGATTGGAAGAAAAAAGATATAAATTGGAATTATACCAAGTAAACCAACGGACAGTAGATAAGTTTAATTGCTTGGTAGTTGAGACGTGATTTACTTTTGGTGAGCTGTAGAACCAGGCAGCTTAAAGCAGGCGGTGCATTGAGCGCTAGTCGAATGTGTCGAACCATCGCGTCTCACATCTTCTTTTATTGCCCGGTTCCATATTGCTTCTCATAATACTCCTTATACGATCCATCCGCAATGCGCGCCACCCAATCCTGATGCGATAAATACCAGTCAATCGTTTTAGATAAACCTGTCTTGAAATCCGTTGCCGGTGTCCAGCCAAGTTCATTTTTCAATTTGCTAAAATCAATAGCATATCTGTGATCATGTCCGGCTCTGTCCTTGACAAAACGAATCAATTCTTCTGAACTTCCCAGCAAGCGTCCCATTTTGTCATCCATCAATTTGCATAACGTGCGAACCAGGTCTATATTTTTTAATTCTTTATCTCCACCTATATTATAGGTCTGTCCTACCTCTCCTTTATGGTAAATGGTATCAATTGCCTCAGCGTGATCTTCTACATACAACCAGTCACGTATATTTGTCCCTTCACCGTACACAGGCAATGGAAGTCCTTCTTTGATATTCCGGATCATCAACGGAATGAGCTTTTCGGGAAATTGATTAGGGCCATAGTTATTACTACAATTGCTTACCAATGTAGGGCAACCGTATGTAGAATAATAGGCTCGCACTAAGTGATCACTTCCTGCCTTAGATGCTGAATAGGGACTTCGTGGATCATATGCTGTCTCTTCAGTGAAGTAACCCGTATCACCCAACTCACCATACACTTCGTCTGTAGAAACGTGATAAAATCTAATCGCTTTTGACGTTTCTTTCCAATATTGTCTGCAACACTCGAGTAGCGTTCCGGTGCCTAAAACATTTGTACGAACAAAAGCAAGAGGATCAGCAATGGACCTGTCCACATGCGATTCCGCCGCGAGGTGAATAATGCCATTGATATCATATTCACGAAGGATCGAACTGACATGTGCAGCATCATTTATATCTCCCTTGACAAAAGTATAATTAGGCTTGTCTTCAATATCTCTGATGTTATCCGGATTGCCGGCGTATGTTAGGGCATCCAGGTTAACTATCCTGTATCCGGGATATCGTGTCACAAGCCGGCGTATGACGTGAGAACCAATAAACCCAGCGCCTCCGGTGACGAGTATGTGTTGAGTAGCGGAATGATTTGACATAGATAAATTCAATGAGTTCGTTCAATTTTCAGGAGCAAAGGTAATACCCTCATGCTATCCTTTCCCCTGTGAATTGTGAATAGTGAGTTGTGAATAGCTGAGAAATTAATTTGCGAAAATTTGTGGAATTTGCGGCAATAAATAGTAGTTGCACCTGATTCCAATAGTTTTCTTTATAAATGAATCTGTCGTTTAAAAAATTATGTCACAAACGTTAGTTAAGGTTAAATAAAACAAATTTGGTTTGAATAGTATGAATAATGACAATATGAAATCCGATACGGGTAATCCAAAATCTGTATTAGCCGATTTGGATAAGGCTGAATATTTTATTAAAAAAAATTGACCCGAACCGAAATTGCAGATATTCAATATTTTTATTAAAAAATTTTACCCCTCCACAATAATTCATCGCTCTTCGGGGACAAAATATTCCGCTCCGATGGAGCTCAAAAAACATTTATTTGATATTTCCTACAGAGATATCGCTCCTACGGAGCTAAATGGAATATCCCGTCTCCCATCTAACGTCACATACGGTTTGCATGGAGACGCGATGGTTCGACCAGCTTCACTCGACCTTGTGCTACAGCTCACCAACCGTAAATCGACGTCTCTACGACCGTTCACTCACTCACTCAGTCACTACTCAATACTAAATACTGAATACTGAATACTGAATACTGATACTGATTACTGATTACTGATTACTCACTTCCCGTGGCACTGCTTATACTTCTTCCCACTTCCACATGGACAAGGATCATTGCGTCCCACTTTTGGTTCTTCACGCTTGACAGTTTCTACGGCCACTTCAGGACGGCGCCCGGCAGAAGCAGCTGCAGCTTTTCGTGCAACATCTTCGACTCTGTTTGTACGCACTTTGCTCAGATCTGTTTTTTGTTCGCGTGCTTCCCTTACTTCATCAGGTGCATTGATTAAAAGCTTGCCCTTCATCAGATACGAACAAACTTCCATGTTGACTTTATAGACAAGGCTTTCAAAGAGTTCGTAAGCTTCCATCTTGTAGACGACGAGAGGATCTTTTTGTTCAAAAGAAGCAGCTTGCGCAGATTCTTTCAATTCATCCATGTCCCGCAGATGCTCTTTCCAGTTGTCATCGATAAGTGATAACGTGACAGCCTTTTCAATATCGATCATGACGGATTTACCTTTTGTATCAATAGCTTCTTTGAGATCAGCCGATACAGGCAAAGCATTTTTACGTCCATCTGTATAGGGTACCGCTATTCGTTTGTAGCGATGGCCTTCATTGTCATACACACTGCGTATCACAGGCATCAGCACTTCAGCTATTTTATACCGCTTGTGCTCATAATCTTTTTGGATCTGATTTTGAAATGTTTCAATCAGATCATCATTGGTGACAGAGCTGAAAGTTTCCTCATCAATATTAGGAATCGTTCCGAGGATACTGATGCCGTCAGAAACAAAACCGTCGTAATCATTTGCATTTTTTGATCGTTCAGCGATGTTTTCAGCCATGGACATAAACATCGTATTGAGATCAAGCTGCAGACGCGCTCCTTCCAATGCGTGTTTACGTTTTTTATAAATGGCTTCACGCTGAATGTTCATGACATCATCATATTCGAGAAGACGTTTCCGTATGCCAAAATTGTTTTCTTCTACTTTCTTTTGCGCACGTTCGATAGATTTTGTCACCATCGAATGTTGGATCACTTCACCCTCTTTGTGGCCCATGCTATCCATCACCTTGGCGATACGCTCGGAGTGAAACAATCGCATGAGATTATCTTCCAGTGAGACATAAAACTGAGACGAACCTGGATCACCCTGGCGACCTGCACGTCCACGTAGCTGCCTGTCCACCCTTCTTGAATCATGACGCTCGGTACCAATGATGGCTAGACCACCTGCATCTTTTACGCCAGGGCCTAACTTGATGTCAGTACCTCTACCTGCCATATTCGTTGCTATCGTTACCCGGCTTGAATGACCTGCTTCAGCCACAATCTCTGCTTCACGCTGATGCTGCTTAGCATTAAGGACATTGTGCGGAATGCCACGCAGTTGCAGCATTCGACTTAATTTTTCTGAAATATCAACGGATGTTGTTCCCACCAGAACAGGTCTTCCTTCCTGTGTGAGTTTGACGATATCATCGATGACCGTATTATATTTTTCGCGTGCAGTTTTGAATACAAGATCCTCGCGGTCATCACGCACTACAGGTCTGTTCGTCGGAATGACGACGACATCAAGTTTATAGATTTGCCACAATTCACTTGCTTCAGTCTCTGCTGTACCGGTCATTCCTGCAAGCTTGTGATACATCCTGAAATAATTCTGTAAGGTCACCGTAGCATATGTCTGGGTGATCTCACCCACTTTCACATTTTCTTTTGCTTCAAGTGCCTGGTGCAATCCATCAGAATATCTGCGGCCTTCCATGAGACGTCCTGTGGACTCATCGACGATTTTGACATTGCCTTCGATGACGACGTATTCTTCATCACGTTCGAACAATGTATATGCTTTCAACAATTGATTGATCGCGTGAAGACGACGAGACTTGATCGAAAAATCCTGTGCTAATTGCTGCCGTGCTTCAGCCATGGCCTCTGTCCCGAGATTGCTATTGTCTGTGATAGCCTGCATCTCTGAGGCGATATCGGGAAGGATGAAGAAGTTTGTATCTGAATTATATTTTGACAGGTAATCTGTACCTCGTTCCGTCAATTCAATTTGTCTGTTCTTTTCATCAATCGTAAAAAGAAGAGGTTCATCAGCAAGGTGCATTTTTTTGTTTTGCTCCTGCATATAAAAGTTCTCTGTTTTTTGCAACAGAACTTTTACACCTTCCTCAGACAAGAATTTAATCAATGGTCTGTTTTTCGGCAGCGCCCGGTATGATCGTAATAAGGCCATACCTGCTTCACCTTCTTGTGGACCTGTTTTACCTTCCTGGTATAACTTACGCGCTTCTGTCAGATATTGTGTAGATAACCTGCGTTGTGCATCAATTAATTTCTCCACATAAGGCTTGAGCTCCAGGTACTCCTGCTCCTCCATTCCTTCAGGTACAGGTCCGGATATGATCAAGGGTGTACGCGCATCATCAATGAGGACAGAGTCAACCTCATCGACCATGCAATAGTGATGCTTCTTCTGTACCTGTTCCTCCGGAGACCTGACCATGTTGTCACGCAAATAGTCAAAACCAAACTCACTATTAGTGCCGTACGTAATGTCACTGGTGTAAGCAATCTTACGTTCAGCGGAATGAGGTTTATGCTTATCAATACAATCAACAGTCAGGAATAGAAATTCAAAAATAGGACCGACCCATTCACCATCACGTCGGGCGAGATAATCATTGACAGTTACAATATGTACCCCCTGGCCTGCCAGTGCATTCAGATAGGCAGGAAGTGTGGCCACAAGTGTCTTTCCTTCACCTGTACCCATTTCTGCAACCTTTCCATCATGTAATACCATACCACCGATCAACTGCACATCATAAGGAACCATGTTCCACTTGATGTGACCGCCTGCGGCCATCCATTCGTTTTTATAGGAGGCCTGATCTCCGCTGATCGAGATGTAAGGTTTGTTGGGCGCAAGATTCCGGTCATGATCGGTTGCGGTAACAGCGATGTTTTCATTCTGGACAAACCGCCGGCACGTTTCCTTGACTACTGCGAATGCTTCGGGTAGAATGACTTTCAGAATTTCTTCCAGGGATTTGTCCCGTTCTTTAGTGACTTCATCAAGTTCTTTATAGAGCTCCTCCTTAACAGTGAAATCTATCTCTTCCTCCGCATCCGTCTTCAATGTCGCAATCTCCTCATCGATATCTTTGAGATAATCAGCGATGCGATGTTTAAACTCATTCGTTTTCTGACGAAGCTCATCGTTAGATAAGGACTCATATTGAGCAGCAAATTCGTTGATGATCTCTACATTTGGGCCATACGTCTTGACGTCCCGGTCGTATTTTGAACCAAATACTTTGGTTATAAATTTAAACATGCTATAGGTTATCAGTTAAAGGTGTAAAGATATGATCAGATACCGTACCACACGCAGCGTTATATGCCAATTTGTCATGTGTTTGTTCTTATTTCTGACGAAATGCAAAAATCCGGATGAAAATCCACAGGACTTGTCCGGATATTATTTGCCTGTCACGTCTTTTCCGGAGCAAGGAATGATGTATATCTACGGAAATGTGGCCGATACGTCTGCCGATAACGAAGTGTGGCAACATACCCTGACGTCAAAAAACCATATTACCAGTATAAACTATGATAACAGGCAACAAGTTGTACAAAAACAATACGAGCAGATTGTACACAATGGGGTGATCATAGATTCCCTGATCTTGTTCTTTGCCAATGCATCCGGAGCTACGGAGAAAGTACCGGTAAAGGTCCTTTCGGCCAGCAGGTTTCCTTTTGATGCGGTTGATTCTACAAAAGTCTGGCTGACGAAACTCGAATGGTGGCAACCAGGCGATTCTTTACATGTGGTTCTGGAAAGACGTCGTCGTTTTATGGGCCACACCGTATGGGCTGATGAAGGAAAATCTATTCCCGCGATCCGTTTCAGAACAGAAGACAAATTCGAAACTGAAGAAGTAGGGTGGACAAATTCAGAATGGACAGGTGAAGAAATTTATGCTAAGGGTATTGGGCTTGTGCATTACAGTAGAAACATTTCAAAACAGATGCATCTGGAGTTTGACTTGGAGAGCAGGAAGCCTGTCAAAGAGAAGTGAGAGAGTGAGAGAAGTGAGTTGTTATTTTTTCAATCGCAGCTTCAAGCTGCTTGAGGGAGATTTCAAAATAGAAGGAGATTCAAGATATTGATTTTAAGTCTGGAGACTTAAAATAGCGAAATGGTGAGAAGGGTGAATTCGGCATTCGTAGAATGATGAACATAGTGCCATAGGCACGGAAAATATTGTAACAACGGAATTTATTCCGTTGACACTTCCGGTGGCATAAAAAATCCGCAGGAAACAAGCTATGCCCCCTGCGGAAATTTCTTAAAAAGATGCTGTAAGGGTTAAATCAGGAAATGGATTTAAACCACTGTTGAAACATTTCACCTACTACAGGCACTGGTTTTTGCTGACCGCTCAAAGCACTGACTAAGCTAAGAACCCAGAGAACCAGGATCACTATAGAAAATATCATAGAGAGATAAGGAACAGGCACCATGCCAACCAGCCAACTAAGCACGCCTAAAACGGTCAGGCCAAGCATTTGTCTGAGGTAATAGGATGTGTTTGGTCCTTTGTCTGATTGATTCATCACCAGTGCTATGATCCAGCCAATAAGTGTGAGGTGAGCTACGATTGATTTTGTCTTGTCGTCCATAATTGGTTTTGGTTTATATGGATAAAATTAGTAATCCTTTGGACTTCTACGCGAAAATTCTTTTAAACGGTTTACCAGGAGGCCTGAACGGACAAAACAGGGATAATACCCAGTTGTTCCTGAGTATGGATACTCGCAAGGAAGGGATCGTAATAGTGAAATGCTGCATTTGAAATACCCAGCACATTCTGCACATCCAATGCATATCTCCACCGGATTTTTTTAGTTGCGATAGTTCTTGACAAGCTAAAATCGAGTCGGGAATAACTGGCAAGTTGTTGATTAAAGTTTCCGGGTTCTGCATACACAGTGCCTTCTGCCTGTGCTGAAAGAACTTTGTCAATGGCTTGTTCCCATAAACCTCCAAGTGTAAAATATCTAAGACTGATGTTCCAGATCCGGTTTTTATCTTTCTTTTCATGCACAAACTCTTTTGAGGCAAGAAAATTTAATGCAAACTTCCCATTAAATCTGCCCGGACGTAGTGATAACTGTCGGGCTTCGTACGATCTATCTCCTCTTACGCTTTTATAAATATTACCATTGATTTCCAGGGCCAATCCTTTTTCATTTCTATATCGCCATGATTCTTCTACACCATACGATTCAGCTGAAAGATAATTGCCAACCGGAAAATCTAATGAAGTGGTTGATTCAAAAAAATCGGCAAGCTGTATGTATCTGTCCTGCACACTATAAAGTGTTAGGCGGTTTAGTTGCTGATAATAAATTTTCAATACAGCTGTGTGCTTTCTGACTGTACTACTTAATCCTATTTCATATTTATTTACGATAATTGGAATCGTAGATAAAGTTTGATATGCATTGGTCAATACCTGCCCTGCTGAATGGCGAATGCCCGCGTAAATATTTCTTTCCAGTTTTCCCCATTGGATCATTCCTCTGAAACCAGGTGTAGTATAATCGTTAAGAAATGAATGGTTGATCTCGCCGCCTGCTTCGATTTTTAATACTTGTGAAAGGTCTATTTCTGCATTTATATACGGCCTGACAAAAGACTCTTCTCTCAGAGGACTTGAAGCTGCGGACTTATGTGTGTAATTCAGTCCTAATGCCGAATGAATGCGCGGTGAATGATTAAAATTTAATTCCGCCATAGATGAAAAAATATTCACCAAATCATTTCGATGGATTGAAACCGGCAACGGACCAAATTGGCCACTTCGATCATATTTCGCATTGGATTGTGATTGCGAAATACCGGTGCGAAGATTCATTTTTGGACTAAAAGTGTAATCATATGTCAGGCCGCCACCATACAATACATTTGAAAAATCGATATCAAAAAAATCTTTGTATCGCTCTATTTTTTCAGGGTCTGTGACATGATCAAACTGATTGAGGCTTTTACCCGCCCAACCGTATATTTTCAACTTATATTTTTGACCGAGTTGACGGAATGAAACGACACCATCGTAATAATTAATTTTTTCACCACCGAAATCCGCACCAAGATTTGTCAATACACCTGTAAAGCTATACCTGAGATTTACGTCCAACATTCCATTTTCACCTATCGACTGTGCTCCTCCATATTCAAAACCAAGAAGTCCTGCTTTTGCCCTCATTTCAGACTTGGCACTTTCATGCAAATGCATATCTATGACAGCCCCTGCACTTCGACCTATATCCAAAGGATTTATCCCGGTATACACATCCGTTGATCCTAATATCTGGGCAGAAAATAAATTCACCCCGCCGCCGGATTGTGTAGGCAGATCAGATAATGTACCCGCATTACTTGTGTGATTTGGATTGACGATCTCCATGCCTTCCAGATACCAGCTATTGAACAGCGGCGATTCACCACGGGCAGACAAATGATTCGCCTGATCATTGACAAGGATCAGACCTGCTTTACTCTGGGCTACACGAACAGGGTCATCATAATTTGCTGCTGTCAATACAAGATCCTCCTCAGATATTCTTTCTAATATCGGATTAACAGGCCGGATAGATGAAACAGTTACAGTCTGAAGATTAAATGCATCAATCTCCAGAAAATTTTCAAGCCTGTAGGTTGTATAGCCATCCAATAATATCAGGTCCGGCGTTTCAGCTTTATAGCCTAGCGCATGAATCAAGATCTGAATTCTGCCTGCATCAGCCGAATGATAATCGTACCGGCCATTGTCATCTGTTGACAATGAAGTCAGTACTGAATCGCCTTTTATAATTGAAATCGCCGCGCCTGAAATAGCCTGGTGGGAAATCTTCTCTTTAACATACCCGATCACCCCCTGCGATAAAAGAGAAGTAGAAAGAAAGAACAGACAAAACGAACAAGCTATAAATACGGAATCCCTCCGTAAAGAGGGATTCCTGAGGATCATAATTTGTTGGTTTTTCGACCGAAAATTCTCCATCGAAAAATCTTTTTGATCAGGACGAAAGATAATAGAATTATTATGACAATAAAATGAAAAATATTTTTTTTCAATTTTTTATTTCTCCTGTTTCAAAAATGAAATGATGAAAAATTGTCATGTGTTTGCCAAGACAAACACAGATAAAAGCAAAATGCCGCGCCTCAGGCAGTTTGGATTTCGTATTTTTATGAAAGTGAATTACATACATGTCATTCGTGCCTTCATTTTCTCCTTCATTTCATTCATCTGCTGCCAACCTTCAGTCGCGCAGCAGGCAGTAACTTTCAAAACCGGTACCTTCCCTGTTTTAACAACCACGGCCTCTTCACGCTCTTCGACCCAGGCAGAATACCACTTCTTTGCAGCAGATCATGTTCTGACGCCTGGAGAAAGAGAAGCATTACGCTTGCAGGGAATTGAAATCTTATATGCACTTCAGGATCATATATATTGGGTTCGCATAAAAGGATTAACAAATGATAATTACTTAAAATATTTCTTCGATCTAAGTCCTGAGTATAAAAACACAATTACATTTTCAGAGCGATCTGACTTCAATAAGCTAAGACTTACGATTGCCCCTGGAATGGCTTTGTCAGAAATCGAATCATGGGCTGCTGAGAATACCATTTCCCTTCTTGACCTGCGGGCAATGAATTTTGGATTTATTGATGTAGAAGTTCGTGGCAGTGGTATGGAAAAGGTTATCAATACACCCTGGATTGCATACATCCAATCCATTCCTCATGACGAACAGGTCAATTACAGATTACTAAATGCTGAAAGAGGGTGGGGTCTGAAATCACCTCTTACCAGAAACCTTGATGGATCAGGTATCACTGTAGGCATCGGCGATGGCGGTCGTCTGGGCACACACGAAGATCTAGCTTCTTCTGTGCTTGACCTTTCGAGTTTTGCTCTGAGTAATCATGCAACCCAAGTCTCCGGCATCGTCACCGGCGCAGGACTTCTGGATCCTGCATTTGGATTTGGATACGCGCCAAATGCGCATGTGATCCTTAGAAATTTTTCAGATATTCTCTGGTCTTCTCCACAATACATCAGTGATTTCGGGATGAGCCTGACGAACAATTCTTATGGCTCTGCACTCACTGACTGTAGATACTTAGGTGATTATGATGGCACAAGTGCTGCCCTCGATGAGATGATCGTGGTTTATCCTTCATTGCTTCATGTTTTCTCTTCAGGCAATTCAGGTGGCCAGACTTGCACGCCATTTCCAGCGGGATATGCAAATGTGCTCGGTGGGTATCAACCAGCAAAAAATGTTCTAACAGTTGGCGCTATAACGATTACAGATGCTATTGCAGGATTTTCAAGTCGCGGTCCTGTTGAAGATGGACGATTAAAACCGGAAGTGGTCGCCTATGGTCAGGGAAGATTCAGCACAATAAACAACAATACGTATTCAAGCAACAGTGGTACAAGCTTTTCATCTCCTGCCACAACCGGGATGGCAACACTACTATATCAACGTTACAGACAACTTCACAATGATAGTTTACCTGAGGCAGCCCTGATCAAAAATGTGATTTGCAACGGGGCAGATGATCTAGGTGCTACAGGTCCTGATTTTCTCTATGGCTACGGATGTATCAATGGTGTGCGGTCTGTTGAAATACTCGAATCAAATCATTACGCATCACTATCGATCAATGATCAGCAGATTGTCACAAAGACAATGATTGTTCCATCCGGCGTAGCATCAGTTGATGTGATGCTCATGTGGTCTGATCCTGCTGCCGCTCCTTATGAAACAGTTGCCCTGGTCAATGATCTTGATATTGTTGTCATCTCACCCACAGGAGATACATCTAAACCATGGCATTTAAATTATACTCCTTCAGGTGTTTCCTCCGCAGCAACTACCGGACCTGATCATGTCAATAATTATGAACAGGTAACCATTCAAACACCTATAGCCGGTACGTATACGATCCGTGTCAAAGGATTCAGGGTTCCTCTCGGTCCACAACGTGCATGGGTTTCATGGGACATTCAACATGCAGGTATTACGATTCAGTCACCAGATGGCGGAGAAGTATTTAAACCTGGAAATGTTTCATTACCCAATGACAAACAATATATCCGATGGGATGCATTTGGGACTGGATCATCAACATTTACAATTGATTACAAAACGAGTGCAGGTGGAGCATGGACAAACATTGCTACTAATGTTCCTTCTACACGACGATACCAGGATTGGTTTGTACCTAATGTGCCTACGGATAAATTGAAAGTCAGAGTCACCGCATCAAATGGCATGCAGGATTCTTCGAATAATTATTCCGTGATCCTGGCGCCTCCGACAAATCTTTCTGCGTCATCACCCTGCAATGGATATATTCAACTCTCGTGGGATCCTGTCACGGCAGCGGATCATTACGAAGTCTATAAACTTAAAAATGAGATACTGACATTATTAACAACAACATCTAACACGTCTATTTCATTAGGCGGTTTCGCTGCCGATTCTGCAGCGTGGGTTACTGTTGCTGGTGTCTTTCCATCAGGCAAACAAGGACTCAGGGCGCGTGCAGTTCTGATCACTCCCGGCGGAGGAAATCAATGCACATGGAATAATGACTTAAGACTTGATTCTCTTGTTCAACTTCGATCGGGTAGAAAATTTACATCCTCTGCATTGACTGCATCTGACACGATACGCGTGCACATCACTAATGAAGGAGCCACAAATGCATCAGGCTTTTCATTGTCTTACTCGATTAATAATGGCTCAGTCGTTACTCAACCTTACGCCGGAACATTAAGTGCAGGAACAGGAAGTGTTTTTAAATTTAATCAACCGGCAGATTTATCAGCAACAGGTAATTATAACATAAAGGTGTGGACTACCTATGCTTCAGATCCGCTTCATCAAAATGATACAATCAATACCAATATTCATCATCTTCCAAATACTTTAATCACGTTACCATGGTCGGAAGATTTTGAATCGATTCCGGATGTGCAGGTTTTGAATAGCAGGACAGGATTGCCGGGGCTTGATGCATGGGATGTTTCACTTGAACCAACCTGCAGGGTAAGAACATTTGCAGGCTCTCCTTTTTGTCATTCCGGTGATCGGGCACTTACTGTCGACGCCACACAAAATAGCTCATCAAAGAAGGGAAATCTTTTTCTCACGATGAATATGTCAAGCTATTCTGTGAACAATGACGAGATATTGATGAATATGTATTTCATGCATCATGAGATCATACCGGATGTCGTCAATACAGAAGCCGTATGGATAAGAGGATCAGATGCAGATACATTTTTGTTGCTGACCTATTTACCAAATGAAGCCAACCTTCGTGGGATTTATCAACATCTGACAGGACTTCGCATCACTACATTATTGAATCAGCACAATCAGAATTTCAGCTCTTCATTCCAGGTCAAATTTACGCATGACGTCAAAGGCACTGCAGGACAGACGACAAGTGAGGATGGCCAGACCATAGATGATATTTCATTCACCCGGATTCAAAAGGATATTACACTTGATCAATTGATTCAACCACAAATTCAGTCATGTGGATTGGGCATAGAAACCATTGAAGTGCATGTCAGCAATACAACTAATATGCCCGTGGACAGCACATCCATTTTCTGGCAAATAAATGGAGGCACAATACACTCCATGAATATTGGAACAATCGCCGGCAACGCTTCGATGAATTTAATGTTAAATCCAACGTTCAATTTTTCAAATGCAGGAACATACAATCTTGTATCATGGGTCTACAGTCCGCAAGATGATTTTCATTTTAATGACACACTCCGAATTCAAATCGTCAATTCGGCGCTGATCACTTCTTTTCCTTATCGGGAAGGTTTTGAAACCGGTCCTGATGGCTGGGTAGCGGGAGGCATCAATTCATCATGGATGACAGGTTCTCCCGGAAAAGAAATTATTTCGCGTGCCGCTGAAGGTCAAAAAATATGGACTACAAATTTAAATGGCCCTCACAACCCCGATGAAGTGTCCTATCTCTATTCACCTTGTTTTGATTTCACAGGATTCACACAACCGTTTCTTTCATTTGCATTTCAATATCAGCTTGAAACCGGTTTCGATTATGCATGGGTCGAATATCGTGTTGAAGGAAGTGAGGACTGGTTAAAATTAGGTGTACAGGGAAATGGTACAAACTGGTATAACGATGCTTCCAATCGTTGGAATGGAACGCAATCCCGATGGGTCACCACCGGAATCCAGATTCCGGTAACGAATACAGTTGTACAATTTCGTTGGGTGATGCAATCTGATGTTGGTGTTGAATTAGAAGGCCTTGCTGTTGATCAAATCAATATCTATGATCGGGTGCAGATTTATAACGGAGTGGATTTGCAAATGACACAACCTGTATCCGGAAATAACTGGATTCATTTCGATCAGTCCGGACAAAGAATTTTAAGTATCAACCCTGAAGGCCAGGACTTGGGAAATGTAACTGTGAGTTTATTCAAATCCAACCAGGGATTTTTACTCGCGGATAGTTTATATCTCTTGTCGCGCAATTGGGTAGTCACCAGTTCATTGCCCGTAAATGGAAATATAAAATTGCGAGGATACTTTACGGCAACAGAAGCGAATAATCTGGTCAATGCAACAGGGTGTAGTCAATGTATAGTCGCCAGAGATGGATTTGATGTCACGGCACTACGCTATTCAGGTCCGAATCAGGATGGACTATACAGCAATAATATAGCATCGCAGGTATTGACGTATCCATTGGATTCAACAGAAATCCATCCATATGAAAATGGATATTATGCGGAATGGTCCACGTCAGGATTATCAGAATGGTGGATCACTTCCCAGGTCACAAAAAAAGCCGGACAACTATCCAGGAGAGTCAGTAGCTCGGGTGATGATGCCGAAGAGCATCAGGACAATGGGGCTGTCAATCCTGTTCGCGACATCATAGCGATGACAGAATATAATGGACAGCAAACTATTGGCTGGCGATTTAAAAACATAACCATTCCACTTGGTAGCTACATAAAGGATGCAAAGATCAAATGGACTTCACGTGATACGTCATCATCATCAGCCCAATGGATACTTCGCAGTGAACTCTCTGCTGATGCGTCTACGTTCATCACAAGCAAATACAATATCACACTTAGATCAAGATCAAATCAGGTTGTTCAATGGCAGCCTTCGGGTTGGACATTGACTAACCAGGAATATACCTCGCCGGACATACGACACCTTGTTCAAAATATTGTAGACCAAACAACATGGAAGACAGGAAATGATCTGGTGCTGATCATGAAAGGATCAGGCCTGAGGGAATCATGGAGTTATGACGGCGATCCATTGAAAGCAGCAGAACTCGTCATTACATATGATAGCACATGCACAGCAAATGGAATTCTGTATGTCAATAAGAATGCTACAGGCTTGCAAAATGGATCATCATGGACGGATGCCTATAGATCTTTCGAGCAGGCATTGGATCGTGCTGCACATTGTTCGGCTGTAACACAGATATGGATAGCCGGAGGAACCTACATGCCTTATGTTGATGTAAGTCGTAATTCAGGATTTACCATCTCCAACGGTCTCAGTGTGTATGGTGGATTTTTTGGAAATGAAACGAATATCAATCAACGGATCTACGGTATGTATCCTACTATGTTGAGTGGAGATATTGGAACTTTAAATAGCACTGGAGACAATTTATATCATGTCATCACCATCTCTTCTGGCGGAAATGTCCTGTTGGATGGAATCACGATACAGGGAGGAATGGCCAATGGAGGGACAATTCCGTTGCAGACGGGAAGTGGGGTTTATAATCAGGGCTCCCTTACCTGTAAGCAGATCACCCTTGTCAGCAATTCTGCACCTGCTTTTTATAATGCTCCGGGTAGCCTACTCATCACAAGTGGTTTGGTTCAGGTAATACCTTAGACAATTTTACACCTGAGATTGCATGTTTTTTATCCTTTAAGCTGAAAAACCATAGCCTGAATGTCTCTCCTTGTGTCCCTTCCTACGGAGGAAAAAATTCCTAAAAACTGACGATTTACACATTAAAAAATAACATAATGTGTTAATTTTATATTAGATTTGTTGTTGCCTGTCAATGATCTTGTTCGAAGAGCCATGCTGGTATCAGTATATTTCTAACTTTGCAATCGTTTTTTACCCCCTGATTTATTGCTCCTATGTCCATATCAAGACTCTTCATTCTCCTGCTATCGTTATGCCTTACTCAAACCATTGAGGGTCAAAGCATTCTATCTCGGGTAACATTTCCCATCAATGATCAGCAGACAAGCCGTGACCTGGCAAAAGCAGGAATAGATCTGACCCACGGACATGGAAAACTCGGCGTCTCTTTTACCACCGAGATGGAAGGATATGAACTGGCTCGTCTGGACAAATTAGGTATTCAGTATAAAGTCGATATTCCTGATATTTCTCTATATCGCCATCAGGATCACAATTCAACCCGGACTCAGCTCCTCAATTGCCAGGATGATCTCTACAACAGCGTAGTTCCCAAAAATTTTGAAATGGGAAAAGCAGGAGGATTTTTCTCTATGTCAGATGTCTTAGATAATCTCGACATCATGCAGTACTATTATCCTAATCTCATCTCTGTGCGGAAGCCTATTGGAAATTTCAAAACATGGGGCAATAACAGCATTTTCTGGGTGAAGATTTCTGACAATCCTGAGATAGATGAAAATGAGCCTCAGATACTTTATACAGGGCTAACTCATGCACGTGAATTGATCAGTATAAGTGAGAATATTTATTACATGTGGTACCTGCTCGAAAACTATGACAAGGACCCAGTCGTAAAACAAATCGTCGATCATACTGAGTTGTATTTTGTTCCGGTGGTGAATCCTGACGGACTCAATTATAATATCGCCGGATATGATCAGGCACAGGACATCTTCACACGCAATCTTCGCAAAAACATGCGCGACAATGATGGCGACGGTGTATTCAATCCAGAGTTTGATGGCGTAGATCTAAACCGAAATTTTGGCTACAGATGGGGATATGACAATGAAGGTTCTTCGAATAATGAAGGTAGTCCTACATACAGAGGCCCATCCGCATTTTCTGAACCCGAGACAAAAGCAATCCAGTATTTCTGCAATACACATGATTTTAAAATAGCGCTCAATTACCATTCGTATGGCAATCTCCTCGTGACACCATGGGGATATGAAGACCTCAATACAATTGACTCCACGATATTTGATCATTATGGTGAATTGCTCACTCAGCAAAACAAGTTTGTATACGGAAGAGGATTACAGACAGTAGGATATGTCAGCAACGGGGATTCGGATGACTGGATGTATGGTGAATTAGGAATGTATTCCATGACACCTGAATTGGGAGATGATGAAGACGGATTCTATCCAAAAAAAGAAAGGATCATTCCGCTATGTAAGTCTACATTGAAAATGAATCTGCTGTCTGCACGACTTGTCAACTCACTTGTATCCATTACAGATGAGACACCTAAGTTTATCGAGGCTGGTGTCAATCCTTTAAATCTTGAATTCAACCGGTATGGTCTTCTTGATGGAACCGTGACGATTTCGTTTAAATCGTTAAGCCCAAATATTACGCAGGTGCCATCTTCATTTGCACTTGACTTGCATAAATTTGAACCTTTTCAAAAGGATCTGCAATTTACAGTAGCTTCCGGGATACAATTTGGAGAAGCCGCTAAAATTGAAATACTCTGTCAACAGGGTGAATACACTTTTCGTGATACACTGACAAAAGTGCGTGCTGATTTTTCCACACTCGTGGAAGATCAGGGTAACATGTCCAACTGGGATAAAAGTCACGGAGAAGATTGGGGAACCACTTCAGCGCAATTCAAATCACCTCCGATGTCGATCACAGATAGCCCCAATGGGTTGTATGGTCCAAATTTAAATGAAGCCATTGTACTAAATCAGCAAATCGATCTTCAAAATGTTACTTCAGCATATGTACAGTTCTGGGCTCGATGGGATATAGAAGATGAATATGATTACGTCGTTTTCCAGGTGAGCACTGATGGACAAAACTGGCAAAATCTATGTGGAGAAAGATCAAAGCTCGGATCCATATTTCAGTTGTATGAGCAGCCATTGTATGATGGTAAACAATTACAATGGGTACTGGAGACCACAGATCTTGATGCATATCTCGGTCAAACGATCCAATTGCGTTTTCTGTTAGTCACAGATGGTTTTGGATTTAAGGACGGTTTATATTTTGATGATTTCAAAGTGACCACGATTAATGAAGGAACTACAACCACGACTGATGTCGATGAGTCTGCCTTTTCAGTTTATCCAAATCCGGCTGATAATAGTTTTAATATTCAGATCCCTCAATTAACTAAGCCTGCGATCTCTGTATACAATACGCTGGGACGTGAGGTTTATACCGCAGGATCGATCACAGGAAATACGCAGCGTGTGACAACCACAGGATGGCCCGCAGGTCTTTATCAGTATGTCATTTATGCAGAAGGCAAGCCTGTTCACAATGGGTTGGTTAGCCTGATGCATTGATTTGTTTTTTCAGTCTTTCAACATGCTATTTTTCTTTCAGGGTCAATGTAAAGAGTTAGACAGGATTGACCATCTTTGCATTCTGCAACATGCGCTCGTAATGATATCAATTTAACATTTCAGTTCACTCCTTAAATAAGCAGGGACATGGCTATAGACACCAGATTTCTAAGCAAGCTAAATATTAAGAAATTCAACAACGGCACCTCGACCGGCCAGAAATCATCAACTTCAAAAAGCTTTCAACCATCCCAATCACCTGTAGATGGAAATCTGATCGGTGCTGTCAGTACCACGACGCCGAAGGAATATGAAAAAGTAATTAAGGCGGCCACTAAAGCATTCGAAACGTGGAGAATGATGCCCGCACCAAAGCGTGGGGAGATCGTTCGTCAATATGGTGAAGCTTTACGCCGCAATAAAGATCCATTGGGCAGGCTTGTCTCCTACGAGATGGGCAAGAGCCTGCAGGAAGGATGGGGCGAAGTGCAGGAGATGATTGACATCTGTGATTTCGCAGTAGGATTGTCCAGGCAATTGTACGGACTCACTATGCACTCCGAGCGCAACTTGCATCGCATGTATGAACAATGGCATCCACTGGGCATCGTAGGGGTTGTTTCCGCTTTCAATTTTCCTGTCGCTGTATGGTCATGGAATACGATGTTAGCATTGGTCTGCGGTGATGTTGTAGTATGGAAACCTTCAGAAAAAACCCCTTTGTGTGGAGTAGCGTGCATGAATATATTTCATGATGTACTCAAAGCAAATAATCTGCCTGAAGGAATAGTCAACATGATCAATGGTGATTACCGTGTAGGAGAGTTTATGACAAAGGATCCTCGTGTTCCGCTTATATCGGCTACAGGAAGCACACGCATGGGTAAAATAGTTGGGAGCGCAGTTGCTGAAAGACTAGGTAGATCATTGCTTGAACTGGGTGGAAATAATGCCATCATCGTCACGCCAAATGCGGATCTCAATATCGTTCTCACCGGTGCAGTATTTGGTGCAGTAGGCACAGCAGGTCAGCGTTGTACATCGACCCGAAGACTTATCATACATCAATCCATTTTTGAAAAAGTTACGTCAGGATTAATAAAAGCATACAAACAAATTGTCATCGGAAATCCTTTGGATCCGCATGTTCATATGGGGCCACTCATCGATTTGCAGGCTGTATTTCATTATCAGAAAGCACTGGAGGCGATAAAAAATCAGGGTGGCAAAATGTTAGTGCAGGGTGGTGTGTTGAAAGGGAAAAAATATTCCAGTGGATGTTATGTTCTTCCCTGCATAGCACATGTTACGAACGAGCTGCCGATAGTACAGGCAGAAACGTTTGCACCGATCTTATATGTCATGTCGTATAAAGATCTCGATGAAGCGATACGGATCCAAAATAATGTTCCTCAGGGGCTCTCTTCCGCGATCATGACAGATAGTATCAAAGAAGCAGAACGATTTCTATCCACAGCAGGATCTGATTGCGGTATCGCTAATGTCAATATCGGTACATCAGGCGCAGAAATCGGTGGGGCATTCGGAGGAGAAAAAGAAACCGGCGGAGGACGTGAGAGTGGCTCAGATGCATGGAAAGCCTACATGCGTCGTCAAACGAATACGATCAACTGGAGTAAAGATCTACCACTCGCGCAGGGTATCAAATTTGTAATCTGATTTTAAAAAAAGCTACCGCCAAGATGCAAAATTGGAACGCAGATCGTCATGATTATCATGATTTGTCATGATTTATTTCCTATAAGATCTGTAAATATCAAAAATATAAAATCTCCTTTTTAAGGGAAAATCGGGCGCAAAGTATTTTACTACTGCACCCTATACCAATATTGTGTCCTGCCAAAGGCCGGAAGACCAATATATCCTCTGAGCCTAAGTTTGTCGGGGGATTCCAGTTCAATTAAGCAACTATATGTCTTTCCATTATTTGGATCCATCACTGTTCCATCAATTCCTCCTGTTGCTGTTTTAGTCAGGTCATGAATGATGGTCATGCCGACGAGTGCCTTATCTTTCAGATCACCGTGGCAATTTTCACAAGTCGTGTATGTTGAACCCTTTAAAAGTTTGATGACTTTCCCATGAAGTTTACCATCCTGTTCGTAGATTTCAATCACAGATTTTTCTGATCCATCTCGGTCATCGATGGTTTTCCATAAACCCGTTACCTGCGCCTTTAAACCATGCGAGGAAATCAATACAAGAAGAATTGTTAAAAAATTTATGACTATTCTATACATATAAATTCATTATTCAATCGAAATTCTTAGTTCAGGTGTGGAACAAATGCTGATTATTGGCATCACCACTTTTGATTAAACACAATTTTTACTGGCTGGTTTTGATAAGCCTTTGTTATATGTATTTAATTGAAATTCAGTTGATTGTTTCTAAAATGAGGACATCACCTGATGCCAAAGATAATGGGTATTTAAAATGTTTCGTCAGAAGAAGGAAGAACCTGGGTGTCGACCCGATACACCTATAAACTGTAAACCAATGTATCTTTATTGTCCAGTCTGGTTAAAAACAAATCTCCACAACATGGTAAACAAGGTAATCCTCATCGGTAATCTGGGTCGTGACCCTGAAGTCAGATATCTCGAAGGCAATGTCGCGGTTGCAAAATTTTCGGTAGCCACAAATGAAAGTTATAAGGACAAAAAAGGCGATTGGCAGACTGCTACGGAATGGCATGATGTGGTTGCCTGGAGAACATTGGCGGAGCGGGCTGAGAAACAACTTAAAAAGGGAAGCCAGGTATTTGTAGAAGGAAAACTTACACATCGCAAGTACCAGGACAAAGATGGCATCGAGAGATATGTGACAGAAGTCGTGGCGAATAGTTTCAGAGTCCTCGATCGGCGTGATTCAAGGCCGGGCGGACATGACGAAGAGCCACCTGCAGATGATACCATGGGTGATACTTCGTCATCGATGACGACCAGCGGAGAACAACATGCAGACGATGATCTGCCATTCTGATCAGAGGCTGTTGATTATTTTGAATTAAAATATTGATTTTGGATTCCGAACCTTTTTCGTTGTTATTGATATCGTTCATTACCTGGGGATTTACAGGTGGTTTTTTACTGCTCATTTTTTTATTAGCATGTTCAGCTTTGATCAGCGGATCAGAAGTGGCATTCTTTTCCCTGGATAGAAATCAATTGAAGAATTTAGAAGACGAACATGATCGTGGTGGACAACGAATACTCAGCTTAAGAGAAAAGCCCAGAAGACTGCTGGCTACAATTCTGATTTCGAACAACCTGATCAATATCGGGATCATCATTCTTTCTTATTATCTGCTCAATCATCTCCTTCATCCTGAAATTCTGGCCTATTGGGGATTCAATATCAGCCAGCTCAATGCCCTGAACTGGTTAACCTCATTGGAGTGGGCTGCAGTATTGCGATTTGTGATTTCTGTAGTGGGTATCACATTTCTTCTAGTGCTTTTTGGAGAGATCGTTCCAAAAATTTATGCAAATCTCAACAATGTCGGATTTGCAAGATTGATGAGTACGCCTATAAGTATTCTGATGACAATTCTAGCTCCGTTAAACAGGACTTTAGTAAAATGGGGAAATGTCATCGAACGAAAACTTGGAACGGAGAACTCACTGGGTGCGAATAAAGATGACATTGACAGAGCCATTGATCTTGCTGTTGCTAAAGACAAGGATTCTGCAGTCGAAGCCGAAATACTGAAATCAATCGTGTCGTTCAATGATGTGGCTGTCAAACAAATCATGCGATCACGAATGGATATTGTAGCGCTTGATACGGCCCTGACCATGGACGAAATGATGAAGGTGGTCCGTGATGCAGGATATAGTCGCATTCCTGTCTTCGAAGAGCAGTTGGACAACATCAAAGGAATTTTATACGTAAAGGACCTCATCGGATATCTTGATCAGGAAACACCTCCGCATGGATGGCCTCAATTGATCAGGAACGAAGTGCTCTATGTCCCTGAAGCACGCAAGATCAATGAGCTGCTCAAAGATTTTCAACGCGAACATCTCCATATGGCTATTGTGGTGGATGAATACGGGGGTACTTCCGGTATTGTCACGATGGAAGATGTCATCGAAGAAGTGATCGGCGACATCAAAGATGAATTTGATGAAGACCAGGAATTGGAATACAGAAGGCTTAATGATCGTGAATTTATCTTTGAGGGTAAAACCATGCTCATCGATGTGTACAGGCTGATGGATGTAGACAAATCAAGTTTTGATGAAGTAGACGGCGATGCAGATTCACTGGCCGGAATGATCCTTGACATCAATGGAAAAATGCCGGTAGCAGGTCAGAAGATTTCATTTCCCCCTTTTTCATTCACCATTCTTTCGGTTTCACCAAAGCGGATCGAACGAATTAAAGTACAGATCGATAAATGATCAGAGCTATATTTTCAATATTCACATTGTGCATTCTTGTTGCAGGATGTCAGCATGATCCGGCATCACCGAAACCAAGGGCATATCCAAGAATCGAATACCCGGAACGTAAGTATGTACAATACAATGAAGCCGAATGTCCGTTTACATTTGAATATCCTGACTACGCAGAAATCAAAAAGAAAAATGAACAATGTTGGTTTGATCTTTTTATGCCTTCATTCGATGCGCGTATACATTGCACTTATGTGCCGGTAACAAGCAGAGCAAAATTTGATGACCTGATCAGTGACTCCTATGCGATAGCAGATCGTATCAATGCGAGAGCAAACTATATGCAAGAAACACCCTTGCAGAATCCGCAGCGCATACGCGGTATGATCCTTACCTGGACAGGACCTGCTGCTTCACCAATGCATTTTTTTCTGACAGATACGACTGCTCATTTTTTCACAGCCGCATTATATTTTGATTCGAAAGTCAATCCGGATAGCCTGCAGCCGATCGCGCAATTTATCCAGCAGGATATCAAACATATGATCTCGACGTTTGACTGGAGAAAGTGAATAGTGAGTTGTGAATAGTGAATGATGTAAAGTTGATAGTTATTGAAATAAAAAAGGAGAAAGTTATCCGTAGTTTCAAACTACGGATAACTTTCTCCTTTTTTATTTCATATCCATTCAAAATCGTGGATTCAAAATCCTCTTAAACCAGATATTAGATGTCAGTTAAATCTCACCTTGGTGATAGTAGGATGTGAAAAGTATGTAGAAGTACACATCTCACGTTTTTCACTATTCACTATTCACTATTCACTATTCACTATTCACTATTCACTACTCACTTAAACGGGTGCTAACTTTATCTTCAATCCGTCTAAATCTTCAGTGATTCTCACCTGACACGCAAGTCTGCTACTCTCGTCTACGAAGAATGCTTTGTCCAGCATGTCTTCCTCCGCGTCTGATCTCTCTCTGAGTTGATGATCGCTGAGCACATACACATGACAGCTCGCGCACAATGCCATGCCACCACATGTGCCTTCAACCGGGAGTTCTGCGATTTTACAGACTTCCATCAGGTTAAGACCCATGTCGACAGGTGCTTCGATAATATGCGATTGACCCTCGCGGTCGATAACGTCTATTGAAATCATATCTTTTATATAGGAAAATGGGCTATTTGTGCAATAAGCAACAAGCAATTGGCAATAAGCAAAGGTAAAGATCAATTGGAACAATGAAACGTGTATAAATACAATAGCTCCGTAGGAGCGAAATATCTGTGACAACACTGAGAATGAAGTTTGAGACGCGATGATTCGACCTGCTACTGCGCTTCCTCGTGCTACAGCTCACCAACCGTATATCGTCGTCTCTAAAGCCGTTTTAATTGCGATCCAAATATAATTTTTATTGCGAGCGTAGCGAGCAATAAAATAGGATACGGTTAAGCGTAGATTGTATCTACGTTTGTGCGTCAGCAAATTTCCGATTTGCGAAATGAAATCATCTCGAATAAATCGCCATCCATAGTTTGAGTATATGGTTCCGACGAATGAAATCTATTGGAAAAAACGACCAAATGCATTGTTTTTGAGGGTAGGCTTAAACTTTTATCTAGAGGTTTCCTTCAAAGAAGGATGAGGTTGGACACTGATTATCTGTAATAATTAAATGAATATCATTATCTGTTTCAAGCACAGTGCCCATTTCACTTCCAGTGGAAAAGTCATGGAGATTGTATACTCTTGATTTGCCTTCGTAAACATCGCACTGATATGCAAGAGTATCGCTATAATAATAATGGAAGTTTGGGTTTGTACTAAATACTGAAAAAATTATGGAATCAGCCTTAACTGTCAAAGAACAGATCCCTATCTCATAAATCAGATCTGGATGACCCTGAGCGTTACATAAAGTGATATGGCCATTGTAAATAACTCCGTCTAAATTATTTACGGAGTCAGTTTGGCATTTTAAAGGATCGTTTTTAGGATCACAAGACAAAAGAATACCAAAAGACAGGATGATCAAAGATTTTAAAGCGCTCATATAGTTTTATTTGAACTTAAGAACGAGCAAAAACAATTTTAATTTTATGAGATAAGAGTAAATAGGCGCAGATTTGAACGTGTACATAACATATTCATTTCAGCTGGAAAAAGTAAAACTATTGACTTAGGATTGTCTTTCTGGCCTTCTTTATTGATGGGTTCCCAAATGATTTTATGTTTAAGCATTTTAAGAAGGAAAAGGATGAGGTGGTCGCAATTTGCGACCACCTGAGACCAAGGCGATATTCAAAGACATTTGGGAATTCCTATTTGTAAAGAATTTTATATGTTGTAATTTTCGTTTTATCGACATCCTTAATACTATGCAGACAATAGCAAATACAAAATTCAAATATTGGCAGGAGGATGAATATTGGCTGGGCTATCTTGAAGAGTTCCCCGATTGTATGACGCAAGGAACCAGTTTGGAGGACTTAAAAGTTAATCTTGCTGATCTTTATAAGGAACTTTCCGGTGGAACCATATGAGTTTTATTTTCTTTGCGTCATTGCGAGCAATATAATATAGTGTATGGTAATTAAGCCATTGTATTTAAATAATTGACTGCTTCCTTCTGACAACACCTGCAGCTCTCCCTTTTACCCCTTGACTTTTTTTATTTATATCCAATTATTTTTTTCCTTATATTTACTAAAGAGCAAACAAAATTCACCTGTTCGCTCCGGATAGTAACCAGTTTGAATTTCACTGAACCATGTAAGTAACGGGGTGGTTCAGTGCATCACCAGTTTAAAAAGAAAACAAATCCATGCTAGCAAAAACCAATGCTGCTGCCGTCCACGGCGTGGACGCGCGGACCATCGAAGTCGAAGTCAATTCCGGCGGAGAAGTACCACAAGGTCAACCCATGTATTTTCTTGTAGGATTACCAGACAATGCAATCCGTGAAGGATGGCAGCGAATGGAATCCGCCATCAAAAGTATCGGCTATCGCTTACCCAGGTGCAAGATCGTAGCAAACCTTGCACCTGCAGATGTACGAAAGGAAGGTGCTTCATATGATCTGCCTATTGCTACTGCGATAGCTGCAAGCACGGGGATGATTGACGGGCACAACATCGGAAAGTATATGCTCGTAGGCGAACTCGCACTCGATGGTTCAGTCAGGCCTGTGAAAGGAGTGCTCCCCATCGCTATCCAGGCACGCAAACAAAAATTTGAAGGACTTATCGTTCCGGAAGCGAATGTCAAAGAAGCGGCTATCGTCAATCAATTGAATGTCTATGGAGTCAGCAGCCTGACAGAAGTATTTGATTTCTTCAATGGAACAAAAATGCTCACGCCATACAAGTATGATACGAGAGAAGCATTTGCAACCGCGCAGGACAAATACTCAATTGATTTTTGTGATGTAAAGGGACAGCAGAATATCAAACGTGCACTTGAAATAGCAGCTGCGGGTGGACACAATGTAATTCTGATCGGTCCTCCGGGTTCCGGAAAAACAATGCTTGCAAAGCGACTTCCCACAATCCTTCCGCCACTCATGTTGAATGAAGCGCTGGAGACCACAAAGATTTATTCGGTGGCAGGAAAATTATCTAAGGATTCTTCACTCATCACAAATCGACCGTTCAGATCACCGCATCATACGATCAGTGATGTTGCATTAGTGGGTGGTGGATCTACGCCCAATCCCGGCGAGATATCTCTTGCACACAATGGTGTTTTATTTCTTGATGAATTACCTGAATTCAAACGAGGTGTGCTTGAAGTATTGCGGCAGCCAATGGAAGATCATAAGGTTACTATTTCAAGAGCAAAGGTTGCAGTTGATTATCCAGCAAATTTTATGCTGATCGCGTCGATGAATCCCTGTCCATGTGGTTTCTACAATCATCCCGAAAAAGAATGTGTGTGTGGACCCGGTGTCGTCAAAAAATATCTCAACAAAATATCGGGACCTCTTCTTGATCGCATTGATCTGCACGTTGAAGTGACGCCGGTCTCTATTGATGAATTGTCAAAGTATGAAATCGTATCAGAGAAAAGCTTCGAGATCAGGGAGCGTGTCATTCGGGCGCGAAAAATTCAGGAAGAGCGATTCGCGGATCTTGATGGAGTGCATAGTAATACACTTATGCCAAGCAATTTGGTGAGAGATATCTGTAGGATACAACCATCGGGCAGTGCGTTGTTGAAAACAGCGATGAAAAAATTACAGTTGTCTGCAAGGGCATATGACCGGATACTGAAAGTGTCGAGGACGATCGCAGATCTCGAAGGAAGTGCAGAGATTGAAATACCGCATTTGGCAGAGGCGATTAATTTCAGAAGTCTTGATAGGGAGGAGTGGGCTGGGTAGGCCTAAAAGATTTCAAATGATTTCATTCCTTTTCTTTTCTCTGGTCCGGGCGGTTGCAAAACGCCCCGACCAGAGAAAAGAAATTGTTTGCTTTTCGGAATTAATACAAAGGAGTGCTAGCAAAAAGTCGGGGCGTTTTGCAACCGCCCAGACTTTTTGTTAGGCTTTCACATTAAGATTAAGTATAAAAAGCTACTTGCCAATTATCCACTTGAAAATGCTTAGATCTTTTTAGATGCTATCCGAGTTCTTGCAGCTATTGGTTTTACCTTACCGGACTTGACATTAAGACTCTTAACATTTATTGATTCAGCATTTGGAAATTGAATACGAATATCAAGTTTGCCTCCAAGTGAATTTACATACTTGTGCAAAGTGGATAAAAGCATATCGTGTCGCTTTTCTAAATTTGAAATGTTTACCTGCTTGATACCCTGGTGCCGGGCGATCATCTCCTGAGTTATGCCCAATTCTTTCCTGAGATCAGCTAGTTTTTTATATTCACGGATGTACTCATTTGCTTTCGCCTTTATTTTTTCCTGCCTGTCTTTTGGAAACTCGGCTAGCACTTTTTGAATTGGAATTCCCATGATAATACTTGTTTTTTAGTTTTTCTAAATGATTGCTATATCGTTTATCCGCGATACTTATCAGTTTGTTGTAAAACTGTTTTTGATTTTGTCCTTTCTTATCTGCTCCTGCTAATAAAATAGCTTTCCGTTCAGTATCAAAAGCGAAAGCAACTCGCCATACTTCATTTTCTACATCAAAACGAAGTTCCTTCATATTGGCATGTTTTGATCCTTTTAAAGTGTCTACATACGGTCTTCCTAGTTGGGGTCCCACTTCACTTAATGTCAAAGCTCTGGCCACCAACTCCTCCTTGACCACAGCATTAAACTGATCATATTCCTTTTTGAATTCATCATCAAACTCAACCTGCCATGCCATTTGCAAATATAGCTACAAAGATATATAACTTCAATGCTATTAGGAAAGTTTCCTGAAAATATAATATTTTGATTCCTAAGTTTCGAAGATAGTGGCCATGATCATCACTTTCTTTTATATATAAAGCAATCGCCTGGGATGTATCTCCAGGCCAAGGTAAAATTAAATGATTTTGCGTACCAGGATATCCAACAAAGTCACAATAATTCCTCCATATCTTACCATAAGCTATGCTGTCACCATTATCCATTACAGAGTGATGTGAATTATATATTCGACATCCTTCTGAATAAAGTAATAATTTCCCATTAGAATCACTTAAAATTGATACATCTCCTGAGACACATCTTGTTTCAAAATATTCCGGTGGAGCTAGGTCAGGTGAAAACTTTAACATAGTTCCGCCAAAATATCTATCAGGATCGTTAGGTGGATAACCCAGTACCCAATTATAATCATTCTTTGCCTGTGCATAAATCGAAATATTGAATATTTGCGTAAACAAAAAAAGAAACAACCTTAAATCTCTCATTTGATGATATAAATTACTTTAGAATCAATTTTAGCTTAATAACCACAACAAATCTTAATTTCTTAATTAAATAGAGTCTAATTTAGTTAAAAAATCCCCCGAAATATTCAGGGTGTCTTTATAATCTAAGTTTGGCCTATTGAGATTGGACCTTAAAAGGTTAATATCAAATGATCCACATATGAGGCCATTAATTGAATCCCACTTAATTATTTGGATAAAACTACTCCCCAAGGTTGAATCATATCTAAATAAATCACCAAATACATCGCCATCATCAAGCAAAGTACTTAATAATGCTCCAATTTCGGTTGGTTTTGGGGAGGATGTAGTAGCTGTAATTTTATGACTGCCTTCCAATTTTGGAACGTTAAAAATATCAAGTGACTCACGCAATTCACCATATGAATTTCGACGATCCATACTAATTGTCATTCTCGAATGATCCCAGGATGATCGCCTGCAATATGGAACTGCGTGCCAAACATTACCATTTAGATTTGCATCCACTTTTCCCCAATAATTTGGTATAAAAGGATTGTAATAATCATAATCATTACAAGTTATGATGGCCATCAATAAAAGAAATAGCAAAATTATCCTCAAGATTTTCATCACGTCATTAGTTTAGATATTTAACTATTTCACATTTATATTTATTAATCAGGAATTCTTAAAATGCACAGGATAAAAAATAAAATTTAAGAAAAAATTCCTGGTAAAAGCTAACAATCCAGCGGTCATCAGCGCATCACCATCACTTTTTTTATTTCCCATTTATTTTTCAAAAACACATTTAGTAAATATATGCCCGGATTCTCAATCAAAATTTCCCAAGTTCTGCAAACACCATTTTGGATTTTCATTCCATTGAGATTGTATATTTCGTATTGGATTGGGTTTTCAGGACCTGATATGTAAATGATTCCGGAAGAAGGATTTGGAAAAATAGATACATCTGAAACAGTATTTGGACTATCAATTATGGCGTTTAAACTGTCACAATATGAACTATTGATAGCACTAAGTCTATAGTTTGGAAAATTAGGAAACGTAAGAAAGTTAATGGTAGGCAATTTTATAGCATGTTGAGTAAAATTACTCTCCAGTCCTCTTTCATTTGGATTTTGAATTACATGTAAATACTGTGTACCATTTGAAGTGTTCATGAAAATTCTATTATCAGGTGTCAAGGCCATGTAAAGAAATAATGTCGGAAGTGGGGCACCAAATCGATCATAATCTGCTATATGCATTAAACTACCCTGAATATCATTTGCCTGTACATCTAATTGATATAGACTGGTATCGGTATTTATATATAGATATCTACTATTTGAAGAAAACTCACATCCACCAGTAATAAAATCAACTTTTGGAATATCTATTCTATTAAATTCACTTAAGTATCCTGTTCCGCGGTCAAATGCGTAAAGAAAAACTCCATTTCTTGGATGATACCAAGCAAAATGTGATCCATCTGGGGAGAATTTTCCTTCTGCACCAGTAGCTCTTGGATTTGTCTCATCACCAATATACTGTTCGCGAATAAAGCTTGGGCCAATAGAATCAACCTGAAAAATATAATATCCATTATTCCATCTATCAGGTGTTAATATCCACCAATCTTTTCCATTTGCATGCCTTACGGCACAAATCGGCGATCCAAGCATGCTTGTATCATTCAAAAGAATTTCATTTTTGCTAATTACCTTTTCAATGCCTAGATCCTTATCAATTTTAATTGTAGTAGAATAGACATATTGTGCCTGGATTGAAAATGCCGGGTCAGGTGAATGGTTTATTGTTTCTGCAATATGGATTAGGAAAAAAATAGATGCATCGTACGCAGATGGTAAAATAAACATTGAATTTAATCCTGGATAACCGTCATTATCTACGCAAAATAAGTCATGGACTTCTCCAGGATTAATATTTTCACCGTTTTCAATTATATTATTTTGGGAGTTAAAAATATCACAACCGTTAGAATAAATTAATAAATTTCCCTCCCTGGAACTTATTTCAGCAGAAGTCACCCTCTGACTGACATGTTTGTTATATTCCGTGATGAGTAACTCTGGATCAAATCTTAGAATAGTACCACCATATTTATCTCCATCAATGGTGTCATCTTTTCCTCCTAAAATCCAATTATTATCAAATAAGTAATTGCAATTATTTTGACTTTGGATTGTAAAGCAAAAAAATGTTAGAAATACTGCGATCACTAAATGACGATTAATCATAATGTTTTCTTATTAAAATGATCTTATCTGCAATAAGAACTATGCGTAATAGAGGCTCTAATAGAAAGTCTACCAATCCACTTAGTACCACTATGGAAATTTGGTATCTGAGCTTTCACAGAACCATAATGAGTAAAAAAAATCAGAATGCTATAAAGCGAAAGGCCTTAAAGATTTAATATGCTTTTTAGCATCTGTCCTATTTTTATGTAAGTTACGATTCATGAGGCATTATATAGGTTGCTCACTCTTTGATTAAGTCAAATAGCTGACAGATGAAATGATAGCCCAAAAAACACTCAAATTGGGTTATATCCACTCGATATAACCCAAAATCGTCCATAATTGGGTTATTTCACTCCGACTGATCAAGTGTCTATATCATGACAAAGACCCAAGGCCACGAACCACTTACTATAGGGTTTTGTATATTCGTTTCTCTCCCTCTCTATTTCCTCGCCTCATTCTCGCAACATATGTTAATTTTGTTAGATGCGTTCGATTCTATTTATTATACTTTTAGGCTGGATAGGAGTGACTTTTGGCCAGGGAAACGGCTTCACCTTCTCCTATACAGGTCCTACCCAGATCGTTGTGGGCACACAATGCACAGCCGCGCTCAATTGGGGAGCTCCGGCTACACCCACGGTCAGCAGTAATATCCCCGGAGGCATGATCGTCTCCTTCGGCGTTTATTCCATCAGCGGAGGCTATCATATCAACGATCAGGTCCACGCCGGAAATACGGTCACTGTTTTCTACCAGGCAGTTGATAATTTTGGAAATAATGCCTTATTCGGTTTCTCCATAACCTTTGTTGATCATATCCCTCCGGTTTTTGATCCTCTGTCACTACCTCCGAATATCACCCTGAATTGTTCAAACAATCTTCCTCCACCAGCTATTGTAGAAGCTACTGACAATTGCGGTGGCGTAGATCCTCCACTCACCATTACCTATACACAGATTGGAACTGTTCCTGTGTGCGGAGGGGGAGTCATCCAACGAAAATGGGTAGCCGATGATGATCTTGGAAACACCGCAGTATTTGTTCAATTGATTACCATTCTGCCGGATATTATTGCTCCTATCATCACCAACAATCTGCAAAATGGCACTTCACCCTGCGCCACAGCGATGACACAATATGCTTCATGGCTACAGACTCAACGCGCTGCTTTCACAGCAACAGACAATGGATGTGGCGTGATGTCTAAAACGGACAACGCACCACCTGCTTCACAAATCACATCATTTTGTGGCATCATCACCGTCACCTTTACAGCAAAAGATAATTGCAACAATACGAGCACTGTCGACAAAACATTCACAGTCACAAATAATGTAGCTCCTGTCATCACTACCCCTGCCTCCGGTGCAAGTGGAAATTGTGGTCAGGCTAACATCAACCAGATATTCAATAACTGGATCAGCAATCATGGAGGTGCTGCGGCAACAGATGATTGCAGTTCGATATTCTGGACGACGTTACCTGCATCACCTTCGATACACGATACATGCGATGCAGCCATAGTGGTTACGTTTGTTGCCGGCGATGGATGCGGGAATTCCGCTACGACGACCGCTAGCTTTACATTGACAGATGATACAGGGCCTGCTATTACAGTTCAGCCTTCAACCTCCATACTTAATTGTAATTCTTCAGTACTCGATTCATTGTTGATGGACTGGCTTGTCGATGCAGGACATTCGGAAGCGCATGATCTGTGTACTGCAGATGCAGAGCTTGGATTGATCTATAGAGTTGGCGGCAATGATCTATCTCTGCAGGAAGTTTTAGATGCATGGCAGGATTCACTAGCAAGTGGTTGTCATGACAATGTTATCATAAATGGTGTCGGCCTCAATAATGTCAAAGCTTATCTGGAAGTCCACTTTGTGTATGTAGATAAATGCAACAATGAAGCATCAGCAACAGGTTTTTTTGGAATCACCGATAATGGGAAACCTGTTTTTGTAACACAGCCTGTTGATACATCATTTTCGTGTTCTGCTAATCAAACATGGCAGGAAGTTTTTAATGGTTGGTACAACGCTGCAGGAGGCGCTACCTATTCTGATGCCTGTAGTGCAGTCACTGTCCATGCGAGTATGACAGCAGATAGCGCGATAGCTATTCTCAATGCTGCCCTGGATACCGCATGTTCGGCAGGTGCTCATGTAACGATCCAATTCAGTCTCACGGATGAATGCGGCAATGCAAGTCTGACGATGCCTTCTGCAACATTTAACTTGTCCGATACGATTCCTCCTGTATTAACTACACCGGCCTCCGATTTTATAGCGCCATGTTCACTTAATGTAGGCCAGGCACTTCAAAACTGGATTGATACGCTGGCAGGTGCTTCAGCTTCTGATGGATGTGGATCACTGACATGGAATTTTTCATGGACGGATACATCCGGTACGGTGATCAATGGTGTACCCGGTACAGGACCTTATCCTTCTGTCACTGTACTTGGTTGTTCAACAGGTCTTGAAATCATTTTTACGGCATCTGATCCATGTCAGAATACAGTTTCTGATACAGCTATCTTTTCATCCATTGATACGATTCCTCCCGTCATACTTATTGCGGAGGATACAATTCATTTGTTGTGCCAAGATACGATACCGCTAACTTTTCCAACAGCGACGGATGCATGTACGGATTCATTGATGCTGACATTCATAGATGTCGCAGGGATTGATTCCTGTTTTGGCCAACCAAACATTGTCTACAGAACATGGACGGCGCAGGATGCATGTGGAAATTCATCCACAGCAGTGGAAGTTTTCTTTCGAATAGATACAATACCACCTACGTTTTCTCTTCCTCCTGATTCTGTTCAGTTTTGTAGTGTGGATACATTGTTTCTTGTTAATGTGCAGGATAATTGTGATCCATCACCTGTCACGTCATATGTAGATGTAGTCACAGGATTAGCATGTCATCAGATTTTATCACGCACATGGATGGTAACGGATGCATGTGGTAATTCAACCACTGCAATTCAACAATTTGATCTTAGCGATTCTACACCACCCATTATCACACTGTCACCGGGTGATTATACTTTTTCATGCAATGCATTAGCAGGAGACCTTCAGGATACTTATCAGCAATGGCAGGATTCAGTGGCAATCAGTGATGGGTGTTCAGCTACGCAATTCTTCATAGCATTAAGAGGATCGTACGTTCTGGGCGATACAGCCACATGGCCCGGAACTCCACCGCCAGATTCAGTCAGGTTGATGTGTAAACAGAATTACATTCTTGAAGCTGATCTTGTCGCTTACGATGTTTGTGGCAATGCTGTGGTAGATGAGATTTCATTCACAGTCATTGATACAACGGGTCCTGTATTCACTTCATGTCAACCTTTGATTTCAGTTTTACCTGATACATCAGGATGTAATGCACTGGTTACACTTATAAAGCCTGGCGCTGATGATGTTTGTTTTCCCGATACTATTCATATGGTGTTACAAATCGATGGAGGAAGCCCGATTGATGTAAATACAATAGTAAGTTTAGATACACTTCTTGATGTTGGTATTCATTCAGCGTTATGGACCGCCACCGATTGTAAAGGAAATACAGGCACCTGCTTATCAAGTATTGAGATCATTGATGAGAATGCAATCTCGCTGACCTGTCCGTCAGATACACTTTTATATACGGATGAAAATAGCTGTTCGGTAAGCCTTTGGGTATTTCCACCTCAAACAGAATCAGGTAAGTGTGCGAAAGGTGTTGTTGTCCTGCGCGCGGAAGTGCAGGGAAATGCCATACCCAATTACGTAATTTTCAGTTCGGCTTCAGATAGTGTGCTGATTTCATTTATGTCTGGGATTAACAATGTGCTGCTGATCGCAAGAGACAGCACAGGTGACATAGATACCTGTATCTATCATGTTGAATTGAGAGATACTATCATTCCATCTATCGTTTGTCAAAATGATACTTTGCTGTTACCACCATCTGGTGTTGAAAATATTGATCTATCTACTACATCATTAGTCGTATCAACTGCGGACAATTGTAGCATCCAGAATATTGTGTACGATCCTCCATTTGTCAACTGTGACAGCAATGGGCAAAATATTTCAGTTACGATCACTGCGTTTGATCTAAGTGGCAATGCTGTTTCATGCGTGAGCTCTCTTTTCATAGCGACACTACCTCTCATGCCTCAATGGCAACGGGGATTATGCGATGATACGCTCAGGCTTTTTGCAAATATTCCTCCCGGGCCACCAGTCAATTATATATACTCATGGACAGGGCCAAATTTATTTTCATCATCGGATGAAAACCCAATTCTTCCTGGTTCAGATTCAACATTTAGTGGGACGTATATCCTGACCGTACAAAGTGATAGTGGATGCGTATCCACAGGCTCAGTCGATGTGCTTATTCAGACATTAATATCACCGTCCATTTCGGCATCTGATGATACGCTTTGTGCCGGTGACAATGTCATTCTTACAACACAGGCATATTCAGGTAATGTATCCTACCAATGGTATCAGATTTTGCCTGATGGGGATACGATTTTATCTATTACTTCAGATCCTACACTTACCATTTCACTTACATCATCAGGCAGCTATACTTTTTATGCCGTGGTGATACAGGATACATGCAGTTCAGATCCAAGTCTGGACATATCAGTTTTTGTATCACCTGTACCGACGGTGTCAATACTTGATGGCATGATGCCATTGTGCATCGCAGATACATTATATCTACAGCCTCAATCGATAGATACTACTTTGCAATATCATTGGAGCGGACCAAATGGATTTGAATCTTTTGTTCCGGTTCCTCCCGGCATTCCGGTTTCAGATCTTGCGGATAGTGATATTTTTACGTTGACGGCATCAAACGATTTCTGTATTTCGTTGGCGGATATACTTATTATTGATATCCAGGCTTCGCCGGAAACTCCTGTTATTACGGGAGATTCTGTTACGTGCGAAGGCGGTTTGTTTTTATTAATTGCAAATTCTGCAGCTGATAATTTCGAATGGATTGATCCTTCAGGCCAATCAATATTGACGAATGTTGATTCACTTCTTGTGGTTTCTGCCGACACTACAGATGCAGGTTCATGGCATGTCATAGCATTTATCAATGGATGTCCATCTGATACTTCAGCTTCATTTCAGGTAGGTATTGATACTTCTATAGCCATTCAAATCCTTGGTCCGGCTGCAGCATGCGCAGGTGATTCAATTATGCTTTCGGTTGTCCCATCCAATAATGGTACATATACATGGACCGGACCAAATGGATTTACATCAGATGAAGTTTCACCAAAAGTTTTAGCAGAGGAAGGAATTTATACAGTTTCTGTTCTGACAAATACCGGCTGTGCATCCGAAGACACATTTATACTTCATGTTGATGTATTACCCGTCATCACATCATTGATCTCGGATGGTGATAGTTGTGTGAATGGCGTATCTACAGTTCATATTTCCGCACATGCAAATCCTACTGATCCGGGAACATTTATTTATCATTGGGACGGCCCTCAAAGTTTTCAGATACAAGATTCTGTCATCACTCTTCATAAGGTCACTTCAAATGTCAATGGGGTGTATACACTGTATATTGAAAATGGCGCATGTACATCTGATACTGCATCCATTGAATTGTTGTTAAGGGACAGCCCTGAAGAACCTGTGATCAATGGTGACCAGGTTTATTGCAATGGAGATTCTATTGTTTTGAATATTACTTCACCTTTACCGGGTGGAGTTTATACATGGACATCATCAGATACAACAGCTATAATCAATAGTCCCGGGACATTGATTATTCCAAATGCAGATCAAACATTCACAGGTATTTACAAGGTTGATGTGACAGTGAATGGATGCACTTCTACGCAAACTCAAATAGCAGTTCAGGTAAGGCCTCCTCTAAACGTTCCTGTCATCACGTCACCAGCACTAGTGTGTGAAGGCGACAGCTTAATTCTGACATCTAATTCTCCCGGAGTGATTGTGCAATGGACAGGACCGAATGGATTTATGAGCAATGATGTACGTCCTGTTATCTTCCCTGTGACTCCCGCAAATGCAGGTTTCTATTCAGTATATTTTACGTTAAACGGATGTATATCTCCTGTATCAGTTGAAAAAGAAGTTAAGGTTCAATCTTCTTTAATCACACCTTTAGTAGAAGCAGATATCACCCGGATCTGTATCGATGATCCTATCCCTGTAAATCTTTGTCTTGCAAATCAAAGTGGAACATCAGGTGCAACCTATACATGGATATTAAATGGCAATGCTGTTATAGGCACTCCTGCAACGGACAGTTGTATAGTTATTAATGGTTCGCCTTTGCAGGGTGGAGTTAATTTAATAACTGTAGTGGCTTCACTACAAGGATGTCTTTCGGATACAAGCAATGCATTGAGTATCACTGCAGATGAAATTCCTGACCTCCAGGCAAATGCAGGACCAGATATGCAATTCTGTCCGGATGAAGCCATCATACTTGAAGCTACTGATGCATCTCCTTCCATAGGTGTTTGGACAAGCTCTTCAGGCGAAGTTGTTTTTTCTGACATCATTAATCCGAACACACCTGTCAATCCATTGCTTCCGGGAGATTATGTGATGACATGGACGCTGAGCTATGAATCATGTCATAATTACAGTGCTGATTCTGTACGTATTGGTATCGTTTTCTCTCCGAAAGTTTTCCCGGATACTGTAGATGTTCCATTCGGACAGACAGTTGAATTTGTAGTCACTGCAAATGATTCTATTTCAATGGGACCGTATATACTTCAATTGGTCACTGGCGCGCAACATGGAAATGCGTTGCACGCAGGAAATGGAATATTCAGATACACACCGAATATTGGATTTGTAGGAACTGATTTTCTCACGTACAGAATTTGCTCTACCGATTGTCCTGAGGAGTGCAGCGAAGCCATTGTAGTGCTACATGTTGGTAACGAAGATGATTGCATTGTCCCCACATTATTCACGCCCAATGATGATGGTGTCAATGATGTGCTGATCATACCTTGTCTTGAGACTTCACGATTCCCTCAAAACAAGATTATTGTATTCAATGAATGGGGTGCAGTGGTATATACGTCTACCCCTTACCAAAATGACTGGGACGGAAGAGTATCGGGAGAGTCACTACCTGTAGGTACTTATTTCTACATCATGGATTTCGGTGATGGCAGTGAACCGAGGAGAACGTTTTTAGTACTGGAAAGATAGAAGAAAGTAACGAATAACGAGTAACGAATAACGAATAACGAATAACGAATAACGAATAACGAGTAGCGAATAACGAGTAGCGAGTAACGAATAGCAAATAGCGAATCATGAGATTTTATATAAATCGAAAATCGAAATTCGAAAATCAAAAATTGTGAACAGATGGATAGAGGATATAAGATAAAACTGATGGCAACAATTTTCTTACTAATGATGATCATTAGTTTGAAAATGTCTGCACAGCAGCAACCGTTGCATACCATGTTTATGTTCAATAAGCTTTTAGTCAATCCGGCTTATGCAGGATACCATGAGCATCCTTGTGCAACAATACATTTTCGCGAGCAATGGCTTGGATTTGATGGCGCGCCACAGACTGAGTCACTTAGTCTGCATGGTCCGCTTGCGTCACAGCGGATAGGCATTGGGTTAAATCTTCAGCGTCGTTCGATCGGTGTGTCAAGTGCGACAACTTTTGATGGCATATATGATTACAGAATTCCGCTTGGTAAAGGTACATTGAGCCTGGGCGTTCAGGCATCTGGCCGTTTTCTGAAAGTTGATTATTCTGATCCTGCCGTTAAAACTGTTCAGGATATTAATATCGATCCGGGTGTGGAATCAATTTCTGATAGTAAGTTTTTAGCAAATGTTGGCGCGGGTTTATATTTTAGCACCCCCTCATTTTTTGCTGGATTGTCTGCACCGAGATTAATGAGTTCAGATATTGATTTTGAACTCAACAACTTATTTACAGCTCGAGAGCAACCACATTATTACCTGATGACAGGCGTTTCTTTGCGCTTGAATCACCAGATGAGTTTTGTTCCCCAGGTGATGGCCCGATATACAAAGTCAGCCCCGATGGCCGTCGATCTCAATCTTGGCCTGAGATGGTACGAGGATTATAGTCTCGCGGTAAGCTTACGAAAAGGAGGCATTGACAAGAGATTAATTGAATCGGTTGATCTCATAGCATCCGCCAAAGTCCTCAGAGGTCTGCGCATCGGTGCAGCTTATGATATCACACTGAGTGAATTGAAACGCTACAGTGATGGCAGCATCGAATTGATGATGATGTATTGTTTTGGCGAACCGGCCAGGGCATCAACGTTTATTAACCCCAGGTATTTTTAATCTGATCCATGAGAATTATATACGCTTTCTTATTTTCCATTTTGACAACCATGCTGCCTGCACAGGATACTTCCTATGTGTGTCAGACGGTCAACGTGATTACAGTTCCTTTGGAGAAATTGAATACCAAGTCAATTGAGTTTTCACCTGTTTATTATCAAAGTGGAATAGTCTATGTGGTTGCCCGCGAGCGAAACAGCATACTCGATCCCAAAACAGGACAGGCATATTTTGATTTGATGTATGCAGACCCTGGTCCGGATGGTTTGGGTGACAAACCTGTCTTCTTCTCGCCAAACATACGGACCCAATATCATGAAGGTCCTTGCACGTTCAACAGGGATGCCAATGAGATTTTCTTCACAAGATCTAACATTGCAGGTGGTAAGGTGGTCAATGACGATAAAAGAGAAGTTCAATTAAAAATATATCATGCAGTGAAGGGTGCAGAAGACTGGGAACAAATAGAAGAGCTTCCATTCTGTAGCGATAATTATTCTGTGGCACATCCCGCATTGAGCGCTGATGGTCGTTATCTTGTTTTTGCTTCCAATATGCCTGGTGGCATGGGAGGAATGGATTTATACATTGTAGAACGAACGCTTCAGGGCTGGTCAACACCTGTTAATCTCGGCTCTTCTATAAATTCAAAGGGCAATGAAATCTTTCCTTATTTTCATAAAGACGGGTACCTCTTCTTTTCATCTGATGGTCGAGGCGGAAAAGGTGGTCTCGATATTTTCGTTACTGCTTTTTCATCAGACAACACATTCAGAGGATTGCAACGATTGCCTGAACCATTCAATAGTGGCAGAGATGATTTGGGATTGATCGTTTCTGACGATGGCACATCCGGGTATTTTGGTAGTGATCGAAAACCCACAAAAGGAAAGGATGATTTGTATCGCTGGAACTCACCAGTATCCATATTCTGTGCCACGATAGATCGGCCGCTTGAATCACGCGATCTACTGGTGACCAATGAGAACGGTGATGGCCTTGAGACAGCTTATGTATGGTTGATAACAATGGACAAGGAAGGGCCCTCGTTGTACAAAGATCACTTCAATACTGAGCTGGTACCGAAACAAGATAAAGAAGGAACTTTCTTTCTGAGATGGGGTATCCAGGATACACTATCGTTTGAAACAGCAGATGCCATAACATCTTCGACCGGAAGTGCACAACTAAAAGTTGATAACAAAGAAAATTATGCGCTTGTCGTTCAACGTAGTGATTATTTGCCATTTATCCGCGTGATGAGAGGTGAAGAAATCCCAACATACGTGAGATTGTATCATGCACCGGTAGCGCCTGAAAAATGTCTCAATACACACTTTACAGTATATAACGAATCAGGTACTGAGCCATTGAATGGTGCCAACATTATGTTGTCAGGTCCCTGCCTCAAAGTCAATCTGAATCTCTATACAGATCCCATGGGAAATATTACTGCATGTCTGCCGGCAGGTTGTCAGATCAAAGCAGAGATCCAAAAACCGGGCTATGCCATGCATACATTCACATTGACACCATCAGAAGAAAATGAACTTTGGAAAATATATTTAAAAGATGCAACCGGTCTCACCGCGCCTACTGCACCTATTACTTCAGGTACAGTCATCGTTCTTGACAACATCTATTATGACTTCAACAAATCAGAGATCCGCAAAGGAGACGCTGACGAACTTATTTCACTCGCCAATATATTAAAACAATATCCTGATCTGACGATTGAGTTGACATCACATACGGACACACGAGGCACTGCCGAGTACAATATGGAATTGTCAAAACGAAGATCAGAATCTTCGAAATCATACCTGGTATCACGTGGTATTGCCTCATCAAGGATTGTCACAAAGGCAGCCGGTGAATCTGAACCACGAAATAAATGCGTCGATGGAGTGTCTTGTACTGAAGAAGAGCATCAATATAATCGTCGGACAGAAGTCCGTATTACGAATCCGGCGCAGGGGATGGAAGTAAAATATAAATCAAATTAACAGCCTCCGAAGCATGAAGAAAACAATCATTCTGTTCTGCGTTGTCTTCATAAGTATCAAAGATGTCAAAACACAAATTTGTGTACGTGATTCCAGCCTACTTATCTCAGGTGATGTATTTTCTCCGACGCCATGGTACGAAAATGCACCCTTATACAATTTGCATCCGGCCTGCATCGGCGAACCCTATAATCAGTCTATTACCATAAATGTGCCTACGGACATTTTTGGAGTACCGGTTACGAATCTCAGTATTCCTACGAGCTTTGCTGTTCATAATAAACCAAATGGGGTGACATATGCATGTGATCCACCCAATTGCGTATTCAATTCCGGTTCACTTGGATGTATTTTACTCTATGGAACTCCGATTTCAGAGAATAATGTACCTGATACGTTTAATATCTACATGGATGCCAGCTATTCTACTATAATTGGGCCTATTGCGATCGACATTCCTATTTCGATGTCTTCAGGAAGTCGCTTTTTTCTAATCTTATATGCGCCTGGAAATTGCTTCAGCACCTCAACTACGGAAACGAGAAACACTATCAGTCAGGCTCAGGCAATACCAAATCCTTTTTTTGGGGAAACAAACATTCAGGTCCGATCAAATCAAAATGGTAAGTTCAGATTTGCAGTATACAGTTTACTCGGGCATCAAATGTATACTCAGAATTTACATCTGACACAAGGTGACAATCAATTCTATTTCGATGGCTCAAGTCTTCCTTCGGGCACCTACATTTATAGTATTGGCAATGATGAAAGAAGATCAATGTATCGTTTCATAAAGATGTAACTTAAGTATTGGCATACTTAATTAAACTATTTTGATCAGATTGCATTATTACCAGGCACGTAATTTAAAAAATGAAATTTCCGGGTATATTTTTTTTCTTGTTCCTCATCATCCACAGCGGATTTTCACAAACTCAATCGGGTATTCAGCCCATTAGCAGAAAAGGCAACATTTACATTTACTGGGGCTGGAACAGGGCCTGGTACAGCACATCCGATATTCATTTCAAAGGTGAAAATTTTGACTTCACATTGCGGGACGTTGAATCACACGATAAACCTTCAAGTAATATAAATAATTACATCAATCCATTCAATGCCACTATTCCACAGACTGATTTCAGGATAGGATTTTTTATTCATAATCATTATTCTATTTCAGCCGGATTCGATCATATGAAATATGTTGTAAGTCAATATCAGGTTACGCGTATATCAGGCGTCATAAGTAGTACCGAAACTCCATATGATAAAACCTATCTCAATGATGACATAACCATCTCTCGTGACTTTTTAGAATTTGAACATACGAATGGATTAAATTATATTAATATCGACGCGCGTAGATTTGATGAAATTCTGGATCTGAATAAGATTAAAATCAGCCTGACAGAAGGCATCGGTGCTGGTATTTTATTGCCCAAAACAAATACAACATTATTTAATCGAAATAACAATGATCAATATCACCTTTCCGGCTATGGCATCAGTGCTGTAGTGGCTGCCAATATTTCATTTTTCAAATATTTCTTTATTCAATCCGAATTTAAAAACGGTTTTATCAATATGCCCGATATTAGAATTGCGCCAGTCAAGACAGCGAAGGCAAGTCAAAGCTTTCTCTTTACTCAATTTAATATTGTCTTAGGGGCTAATTTTAGATTTGGACATAAGCACGATGCGGTAGATTGAAAAATAGTCTTATCTAACGCTGTAGTCGCGCTTCAAAAATAATTTTGTGCTTTTCATTACATTTGACGCACAAAATAATTATAAATGAAAAACCTTCTATCTGCCATCGCATTCGTGATGGTCATTGCTGCGTTAAGTTGTAAGCCCCAGGCAACATCAACAAACACTGAAAATCTCGACGCCACTTTTTCCACATTTGAAAATTCATTTTTAGACGCCTACTGGAAACAACATCCTTCTGCGGCTATTTTTGTAGGATATGGCAAATACTACGAAAACCTGGTTATTCCTGACAGTGCATCTGTCACGAACAATATTGCTTTCTCCAAAGCATGGATTGACTCCCTTCAAACCATCGACCTTTCCAAACTGAGCGACAACAATAAAATCAGTTTCAATATTATTAAGAACCAACTGGAAAGCGATATCTGGTATCAGTCCGTATTTAAGCAGCAGGAATGGGATGCCTCTATCTATAATTTAGCCGGTGAGTGTGATTACCTGCTCAATCAACCCTATGCTCCCCTGGATGCCAGGCTTAAAATTCTTTCTCAACATCTCCAACATGCAGATGATTATTATAAAGCCGCACTGACTTCACTCCATAAGCCAACGAAGGAGCATGTTGAATTAGCTATCCTTCAAAATCAGGGCGGCCTTTCACTTTTCGGTGCTGCATTGACGGATTCCATTACTACTTCTCATCTGAGCAGTGATGAAAAAGATGCGTTGCAAAAAAATATTGCGAAGACGATTCAGGCCATAAACACTTATGTGGAAGCTTTGAAAGGAATTGTCGCAAATAAGAACTATGAATTCCGGGCTTTCAATATTGGCAAGAAATTATTCACTGAGAAATTCAAATATGACCTCGCTACGGATTTCACACCAGAACAGCTATATGATAAAGCTACAGCGGATAAAAAAGCATATACACACCGGATGGTTGAAACGGCCAATGGGTTGTGGACAAAATATTATGACAAACAGGCCAAACCTGCAGATAGTCTTAAACTAATCCAAATGGTACTGGATAAAATTCAATTGCAACATGCGAAGCCTGCAGATTTCTTTGCGGCACTGACTAGCCAGGTGCATCAATTGAAAAAATTTATCATTGAGAAAAATTTATTTGATTTCGATACGGTTTCTCCACCGATCGTTGTCAGAATTATGCCTGAATACGCAAGAGGATTTTCAATAGCCAGCGCGGAATTTACACCTCCATATCAAAAACAAGGAACAACCTATTACAACATTGACGACTTAACCAAGTTTCCGCCGGAGAAAGCTGAAAGCGCATTGAGAGAATTAAATAACTATGCATCCCAGTTACTTTCCATTCATGAAGCAGTGCCTGGACATTGTGTGCAGGGCATTTACAATAACAAAAAATCACCTGATGTCTTGCGATCTGTTTTTCAAAACGGCGCTATGATCGAAGGTTGGGCTGTATACACAGAAGGTATGATGCTTGAAAACGGCTGGGCAGATCACGCACCGGAAATGGAGCTGGTTCATGACAAACTTAAGTTGAGAGAATTGGCCAACGTGATTATTGATTATGATATCCAGGTTCTTAATAAACCGAAAGAAGAGATCCTTCATCTGTTGGTGGTTGATTGTTTTCAAACAAATGCCCAGGCAGAAGAGAAATATCACCGAGCTACTGTTTCGCAGGTTCAGCTGTGTTCTTACTACACAGGTGCCACAGCTATTCAGGCACTAAGGGATGATTACCAAAAGAAAATGGGAGACAAATACAGTCTCAAAGATTTCCATGAGAAATTCCTGAGCTTCGGAAGCTCTCCGGTCAAATATATACGGGAGAGGATGTTGCAATAACACCTAATTGTTTTCAACAAGATTTTATTGACATTCTAAAAACATGAAAAATATAATCGTCTTAGGTGCCGGAATGGTTGGGAGCGCGATGGCTACTGATCTGTCCATAAAACATAGAGTAACACTGACTGATCTGAATATGGAACGATTAAATCATGTGAAAAGTAAGTGTCCGGAACTTACCGTTTTACAATTAGATGTTTGTGATCAAGCTAAACTTCATTCCACAATCCAGGATTTTGATTTGGTCGTTTGTGCTGTTCCCGGATTTCTTGGGTTTGAAACTTTAAGGCATACCATAGAAGCTGGCAAGAATGTAGTGGACATCTCATTTTTTCCTGAAAACGCACTGGACTTAAATAAGCTGGCCAAAGAAAAAGGCGTAACAGCGATTGTGGATTGCGGTGTTGCCCCCGGAATGGACAATATCATCCTTGGTTATTATAATGAAAGATTAAAACTAACAGATTTTGAATGTCTCGTTGGAGGATTACCCAAAATAAAAAAATGGCCCTTCTGTTATAAAGCTCCATTTTCCCCGATAGATGTCATTGAGGAATATACCCGGCCTGCACGCTATGTTGAAAATGGAAATATCATCGTGCGAGAGCCATTGACAGATTCCGAATTCATAGAATTTGAAAAAGTGGGAACATTGGAAGCCTTTAATTCAGACGGATTAAGATCTATATTATTTACGATGCCCCACATCAAAAACATGAAGGAAAAAACACTACGGTACCCCGGACATGTTGAATACGTGCGTGTCTTAAAGGAAAGTGGATTCTTTGACAAGAAAAAAATAAGCGTCAATGGTATTGAAATATCACCCCTTGATGTGACAAGTAAAATTCTATTTAATGAATGGAAACTTGGAGAACATGAAGAAGAACTTACCATAATGCGTGTGACACTTTCAGGCCATAACCCCGATGGCGCGTTTGAAAAAGTAGTCTACAATTTGTATGATGAATATGACCGCATATCACAGACCTCTTCTATGGCCAGAACCACAGGCTACACAGCCACAGCAGTAGCCAACATGTTTTTGGAAGGGTTATTTACTGAAAAAGGAGTTTTTCCGCCAGAGCTGATTGGGAAACATGAAGCTTGTTTCGATTACATACTGAATTATTTGAAAGAAAGAAATATTCATTATATAATGACAACGACCAATGATTTCTAGAAGGTCAGGATAAGACTTTGTTTTTATACTTCCCTTTACTTTTCCGGATATTCACAGCTACCACTTTGTATTCAGGACACATCGCTTCACTGTCGCTGATGCTGGATGTAAGATCATTCATTTTGATATCAGGAAAATGAAATGTAGAAGAAAGTATTCCTGCTTTCACTTCATCCGTGATATGGGCTTTCACATCTATCTTTCCACGGGCTGAAATAATACAGACCATGTCCCCTTCAGCAATAAGATGGTTTGATGCATCAGCAGGATTGATCATCAATACATCATCCGTCAATATTTCAGCATTACCGGTACGACGTGTCATCGTCCCACAGTTATAATGTTCGAGTTCACGGTTAGTCGTAAGGATATAAGGAAATTCAGCACCGTGATTGACGATTTCTTCAGATTCCTTAAATGTTGCTACTTGGAATTTTCCTTTTCCTCTTTTGAATGTATCGATATGCAGGATCTCTGTGTCACTTCCATCTTTCAATACCGGCCACTGTTTACCATTCTCACCCAATTCATCCCATTTCACACCGGCAAAGAATGGAACAATCTGTGCTATTTCTTCAAGCATTGTCTTGGGATCATAGTCAGGTTGTGCATAGCCCATCCTGTTCATGATCTCCACCATGATCTGGCCATCTGATTTTGTGCCTTCAATAGGCTCCACTACTTTTTGCACACGTTGTATGCGTCGTTCTCCATTTGTAAACGTGCCACTCTTTTCGAGAAATGATGCAGCAGGTAATACGACGTGAGCCATCTTCGCCGTCTCCGTCATAAATATTTCCTGTACGATCAATAGATCAAGTTGATTTAAGGCATTGACTACATGTTGGGTATTTGGATCCGTTTGCACATTGTCTTCGCCCATCAACCAGAGTGCTTTTAATTTTCCATTCAACGCCGCATCATACATCTGTGGAATTTTATATCCTACATGCAATGGCAATGTGGCGTGATAAAAGTCCTCATACATATGATGGTAGTCAGGATTAGTGATATCCAGGTATCCGGCTCCCTGATGCGGTTGGCAACCCATATCAGCTGCGCCCTGCACATTGTTTTGTCCGCGCAATGGATTGACACCCACTCCACGTCTGCCGATATTGCCGGTGATCATTGCCAGGTCTGCGATCAACATTACAGTATAAGTTCCTTGCGAATGTTCTGTCACACCTAATCCATGAAACGACATCGCATTTGGAGCACTGGCATAGGCCATTGCTGCAGAGCGTACAAGATTTCGGTCCACACCACATATCGCTTCCATTTTCCCGATATCAATATTCAAGATATGGTTCTTAAACTCTTCATAACCCTCAGTACGAGCTTCAATAAATTGTTTGTCTTCTAATCCCTCCTTGATGATGTAATACAACAACATGTTCATCACAGCCACATTCGTTCCGGGCCGAAGTTGTAGATGATAGGTGGCATATCTGGCCATCTCTGTTCTGCGTGGATCAATCACAATAGAAGTTCCATGCATCGCAAACTGCTTCAGTTTAGCACCAGTCACAGGGTGAGCATCCGTGGGGTTTGCACCGATCACCATGATACAATCTGTATAGTTCAGATCAATGACCGAATTTGTAGCAGCACCTGTGCCAAATGTACGCTGCATACCGAGCGCTGTAGGTGAATGACAGACGCGTGCGCAACTGTCTATATTATTTGTTCCGATGACTGCACGTATAAATTTCTGCATCAGATAATTCTCTTCATTTGTGCAGCGTGCCGAAGAAATGCCGGCTATATAATCGGGACCGAGGTCATTTTTTATCCGATTGAGTTCGTTTACAATGTAGTCATAGGCTTCATCCCATGTTGCAGGAACCAGTTCGCCATGCTTACGAATAAGGGGAGTACGCAAACGATCTGGATGATTGTAGAATGAAAATGCAAAACGTCCTTTCAGACAGGTATGACCATGATTGACATTTGCATCATAAGGGGCCTGTATGGATTTGACTTTACCATTGACAACAGCTACTTCGAGGTTACAACCCACCCCACAATATGTACATATAGTTCTTGTTTTTGTGTCAGCAACAATTGATTTAGATTCAAATACATCTGAGATAGCGGACGTTGGACAAGCCTGTGCACATGCACCACAACTCACACAATCAGATTCAAAAAATGAATTGTTGAAACTCTTGACAATATGGCTGTCAAAACCTCTGCCGGCCATGCTCAGCACAAATTCTCCCTGCACTTCATCACATGCCCGCACACAACGAAAGCAATTGATACATTTTGAAAAGTCTGAAGTCATATATGGATGACTCAGGTCTTTCTTTTTGTCAAGATGATTTTTGCCCTCAGGATAACGCACATCTCTTATGCCCACTCTTGCGGCTACAGTCTGCAGCTCACAATTATTATTCACTTCACATGTCAGACAATCAAGAGGATGATCTGTCAGTACGAGTTCTATGATGTTGCGACGTAAACGTGTGATGCGTTCGCTATCGGTGTATATATATGAATTTGGAATTAATGGTGTATGACAGGAGGCCTGTACTTTTGAAGGGCCATCTTTCACCAGGGCCACATCAACACTACATACACGACATGAGCCGAAAGGATCAAGATTAGGGGCATCACATAGTGTCGGTACAAAATCTTTTCCCAAATTCCTTCTTACAAATTGCAATATGGTCTCACCTTCATTAAAAGGGTATGCCTTATCATTAATGAACGCAGTGGCAGTATTAATAGCCTTATTAGTCGAAGCGGCAGTAGCAGTAGCAGTAGCAGTAATGGCAGATAGTAAGTTCATTTGTTTTTTGGTAAGAATTTTTCAGGATTGTCAATCATGCCACCTAACATTCTCCCAACCTCCTCGTATTGTTCATATAACTCTTTATGTTTCTCCTCACTAAGATATTTACAATCCTTTGAAAAATCAAGCCAAACCATGGTTTCACTCGCTTCACCATCCGAATCTGTAATCTTGCTTACAAAGTGTTTGAGATATCTTCTTTTTCTATATCCTTCACTAATATTAGAACAAACCGACCTCGAAGCCCTTCTGATTTGATCAGTTAGAGAATATGTTTCTTCTTTCGGAAAGGATTTAGTCATATGAAATATTTCCATGGCAAGCTTATATGCTAATTGATAAACGTTCAAACTTTTAAATCCTTCGCTCATAAAAATGTGTTTCTTTAACTGCCGCTGCTACTGCTGCTGCCACTTCTTCTAGGTTGATTTTCGCTAAAAAAAGGAGCCAACTCTCCTTCAAAATAATGCAAGGCATTTTTTATCGGAAGTGGCAACCCACCTCCTAATGCACAGAGCGACCCGGTCTCAAGCGTTTCCAACAGATCATTCATCAGCTTGATATCAATTTTGTAATTGCCCTCCTGTGCTTTTTCCAACATCTCATATCCTCTCGTAGAGCCCAATCTGCAAGGGAAACATTTTCCACAACTTTCATGCGCCGTAAACCTGAATAAGTGCTCCAGATATTTGATCAAAGGATAATCTTCCGGGATACAAACGACCGATGCGTGACCCAGCAAAAATCCTTCTTTCGCAAAAGAATCAAAATCAACAGTCAGGCTTTCTACTTTTTGCACAGGGACAAGACCACCAAGCGGTCCGCCTATATGCATGGCTTTAACAGGTAACCTGAATCCACCGCCAAGTTCATTGATGACAATACTTAAAGGCGTACCCATGTCAACTTCATAAATCCCGGGACGGTTGAAATATCCATCCAATGAAATCAGTTTTGTACCGGTCGATTTCGCAGTTCCGATTGCAGCAAAAGCCTTTCCTCCATGTTGCATGATAAATGGAAGATTAGCTAAAGTCTCCACATTATTGACTACAGTAGGTTGATTGAATAAACCTTTTTGTGTTGGATAAGGAGGTCGCACACGCACTTCCGGACGCTGTCCTTCAATCGAAGAAAGTAGAGCCGTCTCTTCGCCACAGATATATGCACCCTGTGCTTCTATGATCTTAAATTCAAAGGTGAAACCTGAACCATTGATATCTTCTCCTATCAATTTCTCTTTACGCAATGTTTCAACACATTCATTGACGATGTCTACTGATTCAGGATATTCACCCCGGATATACACCACACCATAAGCGGCACCTGTAATGTATCCTGCGATCATCATGCCCATCAGCATCGCATGCGGCCGCTGTTCCATGATGTACCGATCGGAATACGCACCCGGATCACCTTCGTCAGCATTGCAAACTATAAACTTTGTGTTGGATACAGCATTCCTGCATGAGTCCAGTTTGAATGCCATTGAAAATCCTGCGCCACCACGTCCACGCAACCCTGAATCTTTTAATTCTGCTAAAAGCACCTCAGGTGTTTTTTGAAGGCAGTCAAGAAATATTTTATAATACTCATGCACAGTTCCATACTCACTCGTCAGTATCGGGGTGCCTTTACTACTGACATGATAGTGATCAGGCTCAGTTGAAATTCCTTTTTTGATGTTTACAATATCATTGATATCATCTCCGGAATAATTTCTGCCATTGAGATGAAATGAACTGTTTTCATGACATCTTCCCAGGCAACACATTTCACCGGTTTCCTCTTTAGAAAAATGCTCACTTAGAGTAGCCTCAAGTTTTTCCTGAGTTCCGGCCGTCATGCAGGCACTGCCATTGCAGATATACACTTTCTTACCCTGATTTTCAGGCTTCAGAAAATCATAAAATGAAACTGAACCATATACATTTGCCTTGCCGACAAGAAATTCAGAACGAAGTTTTTCCATATCGTCTTCACCTGGAGTGCCAGTTGCTTTGGCAGCAATACCCAGTTCTTCGAAAAGATTTTTCGCAAGGCCTTTACGACCCGAGAGATCACTTAAGTTTTTCGACATGGAGATGTTGATTTACAGGGCCGGTCATCATTCCTGCAGATTCATTGGCAACCTGCGAATGATTAGAATATACTGTTAATTTTTTATTCCTGCAAAATGCCATTAATGAGATTCCTCCTTCTTCAGCATAATCAACAGCGAGGGAAGAAGGTGCTGAAACCGCTGCAATAAAAGGTATGCCGGCAGCTTTCGCTTTGTTGACAATTTCATAAGAGACTCTGCCGCTTACAGTCATGCATTTTACTTTATCTAATAGTCGATGGTTGACTACATAACCGATGACTTTATCAACAGCATTATGTCTTCCGATATCTTCCTGCACCGTGAGTAGTTCGCCGTCTATTGTAAATGCTCCTGCAGCATGTGTGCCACCGGACTGTTGAAATGATTTTTGCTTGCTGCTGACCTGGTCAAACATCATTGATACTAACGAAGGATCAAGTATTTCATGATTTGAAACCCGTTCATCATTTGCATCATCAAGAGAAGTTTTTCCGCAGATCCCACAGGACGAGGCACTTATCACATTACGTGTTCCTGCAAAATCTTTCAATATCAGTTCAGGAGAAATTTTTGCGTTTACAGACGAGATAAATCCTTCCTCATTGACACCGGTTATCTCAATGACCGGATCCTCAACCAGGCTACGAAAAATATTTTCTGAAAACAACAGACCGCGAACCAGGTCTTTTTCATTACCTGGTGTTTGCATCGTCACCGTGAACGGAATGCCATTGACCGCAATAGCAAGCGGCACTTCAATAGCGAGTATATCCTCTACCTGGGAAAACTTTCCTTCATTATAAAATATCCCGTTGTATCGTTCGACGTTCATTGTCTGCAAAGAAGTTCTATGAAGTTACGACAAACCAGTTATAACCCCATTGTCATCGATGTCCATCCCTTCGGACGCTGGTACAACGGGAAGTCCGGGCATACGCATCATCTCACCCAATATCGGTATGACGAACCCTGCGCCTGCTGCCACTTCTACTTCACGGATATTAATGGAGAAGTTGACCGGCCGCCCGATTTTTTTCTCATCATCTGAAAATGATTTTTGTGTTTTGGCCATGCAGACAGGCAGTCCATCAAAACCATTTCTGACTAATTCTTTTAATTGTGCAATCGCTTTCAGCGAATAATTCACATGAGACGCTCCATATATTTCTGTGGCGATAAGCATGATTTTTCCTTCAATAGAAAGGCTCCAGTCGTATAAAGGATGATATGCATTCACACCGCTTTCAATGCTGTCCAATACCGCCTGTGCAAGATCTGTAGTACCATCACCCCCGAGTGACCATCCCTTTGATACAACCGCATTAACCCCCATTGATTTGCATTTCTCTTTCACAAAATTTATTTCTTCATCGGTATCCGAATAGAAATGGTTGATCGCTACAACGGGAGTAAGTCCGAATTTTTTACAATTCTCAATATGCTTCTCCAGGTTTTCAAATCCCTTTTTTACTTTAGGCAGGCTGGGTGTGTTATATTCCTCTTTCTTAGCACCACCATGATGCCTAAGGGCTCGTATCGTAGCCACCAATACCAATGCTTTTGGTTTTAGGCCGGCGACAGGACATTTGATATCAAGAAATTTTTCTGCTCCAAGATCAGCGCCAAAACCGGCTTCTGTCACTACATAATCGCATAAAGACATGCCCGTTTTTGTAGCGATAATAGAATTGGTCCCTTGAGCGATGTTGCCAAAAGGGCCACCGTGAATAATGGCAGGATTGCCTTCAAGTGTTTGAACAAGATTGGGTTTGATCGCGTCTTTAAGCAGTATGGCCATAGCGCCTTGTGCTTTCAATTCACGCGCAAATACCGGCCTTCGATCAAATGTTGAACCTATAAAAATATTACCAAGTCTCTTTTTAAGATCATCAAAATCTTTAGAGAGGCATAGTATAGCCATGACTTCCGAAGCCGCAGTAATATTGAATCCATCTTCACGTGGAATGCCATTGGCTGAACCCCCAAGACCGATGACCATCTGACGCAGCGCACGATCATTCATATCCATCACTCTTTTCCAGACAATCGTCCGGGGATCAATATTCAGATTGTTGGTTTTATTCTGAATATTATTATCGATCAATGCCGCAAGCAGATTATTTGCTTTTTCAATAGCAGAAAAATCTCCTGTAAAATGAAGGTTAATATCAACCATCGGGATAACCTGCGAGTTCCCACCTCCCGCAGCACCTCCTTTCATTCCGAATACAGGACCAAGTGAAGGCTCTCGCAGGACGACCATGGCTTGTTTCCCTATCTTATTCAGACCATCAGTTAGGCCGATTGACACCGTGGTCTTGCCTTCCCCTGCAGGAGTGGGATTGATGGCAGTCACCAATATCAGATTACTCTGTGCTACCTTCTCTTCATTGATCAGGCTGAGCGGCAGCTTGGATTTATATTTGCCGTAGTATTCAAGGTCGTCCTGATTGATGGATAGTTTGGCCGCGATTTCCTTGATATGCCTGATGTCGGCTTTTTGCGCGATTTCGAGATCGGTCAATGATGCTTCTTTTTTCATAGAGATTTCATGAATATTGTCGTTTATAAATCTTCGTTTCAATGAATACACAGAAACCTGAGGGTTTAATATCATTGGTTAAAGTGCATCTCTGATTTCACAGGTTGTATACGGTCAACCACCGCGCGTAAATTAAGAAAACCCTTTTGAATACGCCTATGCCTCTTTTTAAATATGCTTTTGTGTAAACAAAACCGCCATTTCCAATGGTTGGTCGTTATAAGTTGATATTATTGGACGTCACAATATGTACTGAATTTTCAAATCATTATTTTTCAGGAATGTATGCGGCAAATGGCAGAAGGGATCTTCATACAAGAATTTATTCCTATATATCAGTCACAAGTGACTGATCACATCCTCGATATTGAGAATAATGAATTCAACATGAATCTTACCCTCGATATGCAGCCTGATCTGGCAGATATCCATGCCATGTATCAAAAACAAAAAGGAAATTTTTGGATAGCATTGCATGATGACCAGGTGATCGGAACTACCGGGATTTACTATCTTAACAATAGTGGAGTTGAATTGAGAAGAATGTTTGTAAAGGCAACATACCGGGGAAATGAATTTGGTGTCGGACAACATCTGCTTGACAGCGCAATATCCTGGACAAAAGAAAATGGATTTAAAGAAATATTTCTGGAGACAACAGATTGGCTTACTGCCGCATCCAGGTTTTATCTAAAAAACAATTTCACATACATCAGTAAAGACAAATTACCCCGCAATTTACCCGTACTCAGAAATTCAGGAAAATTTATGAGTCTCCTTGTATAGACATTTCATTCTATCTACGTAGAACAGCGGTATCAACCAGAAATGAACAGAATTCTTCAACATCAATGATTCATCATTAAAAGTCTTTAGTTTTGCCGCTCAGAGATTATAGATATTACCTGTGTAAACAATTACAAAAACAAAGAAATCCACCCCATAAATGAAATACATACTTATTGCTTCTTTCCTTGTATTCCTGGCCGAAAATGCCATATCTCAAAATGATCATATCGGATATGGATTCAGAGCAGGGCTCAGCCTGGGCAAATATGATGGCCCCTCTGAGACAGGACCCAATGGCGAAAAACTCGAAACCAATAAGATGGCCACCGGATTTCATATCGGGATGACGATCAACTTTAAGTTTGGTGATTTGATGGGACTTCGTACCGAACTTATGTTTTCCCAGAGGGGCACGGATTATCTGTACAAAGGGCCTTCATATTATGTACTTGGTCGTAATACATTAACGTCTGTCACCATCGCGGGTACCAGAACACAATCAATAAATGTCTCTAATGCATACCTGGATATACCTCTTGTCCTTTATTACAGAATAAAAAGTTTTGAAATTTCCGGAGGTTTGAATTCAGGTCTTTTGATTTCTTCTGCAGCTGGAGGTAGTTTAACCTTTGATGGAGTTTCACCTATTACAGGTGCTGCCGTAAACCCCTATACAATCAATCTTAATTATAATTATAAAAAAGACAAAGCGGGTACTGCCTCCGCGACAACGCAACTTGTAAATATTGATGGCAGAGATTATCCCGTACCGACAATTATCGGTGCGTATTATGATTTTACTGAAAAGGATAAAAATCTTTTCAAGACATTGGACTTCGGCCTGGTCGCAGGAGTATCCTATTTCTTAAACCAGGGATTATTTCTCGGTGTCAAATATGTGCATGGTCTTGGGGATGTAGACAGAAACAATTATGACATTTCCTTTCAATCATTACATACCGACGGTAGTTTTATTCAACGCGGCGATGTCAACAAAAGCAGATCATGGCAGTTTAGCGTAGGTTTCGCATTTTAAAATGATAAAAGCATCGTGGAAAAAACTAATCTTAGCCAATTATACCATCGCCCCTGAGGTATTGTCTGCGTATTTACCATTCAAAACTGAATTGGATCGTTGGGACAATCATTGTTTCGTGAGTCTTGTCGGATTCATGTTTATGGATACGACAGTACTGGGAATAAAATTTCCATTTCATGTTCAATTCGAAGAAGTCAATCTGAGATTCTATGTTCGGCATCAACAGGATGGCCGATGGAAGCGAGGAGTGGTCTTTATCAAAGAGATTGTCCCTCTACCGGGGATAACTCTCGTAGCGAATACAGTTTATCATGAACATTATCAAACCATGTCCATGAAACACACCCTGAATCTTAGACCTGATGAATTGAATGTTGAATACAAATGGAAAAAACAAAGATGGCACTCACTCGGCATTACGACTGAAGCTTCACCTTTAGAAATGTCAAAAGGAAGCGAACAAATGTTTTTTACAGATCAACATTGGGGATATTCAAAAATTAATTCCGGATTGACATCGGAGTACGAAGTAACTCATCCGGACTGGATATATTACAAAACAAAAAATCATCAGATTGATGTAGATTTTGGATCCGTATATGGAGATAAATTTTCATTTCTCTCAACCCAGCAACCATATTCAGTCTTTTTGGCAGAAGGATCTGATATTTCATTAAGGAAAAGCCGCAGGATTCAATAGGCAAAAAGCAATAAGCAAAAAGAGGACGCGGATAAATTAGGAAAAATTAAGATTCAATAAGATTAATTTCTTGATTAAAAATTGAATACCTACTTGCGACGCTTGCATCAATCCCTACAGCAGCTGTTAACAAAAAAGTAAAGTTTTTCTTTGCGCCTTTGCGCCTTTGCGAGAAAAATAAAAAGCGAGGAGTGTACTTCGACCACCAAGCCACTTTTTCTTTGCGCCTTTGCGCCTTTGCGAGAAAAATAAAAAGCGAGGAGTGTACTTCGACCACCAAGCCACTTTTTCTTTGCGTCTTTGCGCCTTTGCGAGAAAAATGAAAAAATTTGCGTCTTTGCGAGAAAAATAAGAAGTGAGGAGTGTACTTCGACCACCAAGCCACTTTTTCTTTGCGTCTTTGCGAGAAAAATAAGAAGTGAGTAGTGAGCTTCGACCAACGAGGCACTTTTTCTTTGCGTCTTTGCGCCTTTGTGGCTGAATTATTTTAACTGGTATCGAAGAAGGAAATAAATAAATCACTGTCTTAGATCAATGAAGAATTAAATAAGATATCACCATTCCTAAAATTCCCATCATCAATCCAAGGTATACCTCCTTCGATTCATGCGCTTTCAAAAGTAATCGTGAGGTACACACGATCCCTGCCAGAATAATCACACCATACAATAGATAATCAATGGACACGATAAGATTGACACCACCGGGGAATCCAATTTGCGCTTCATCATAGCCAAACTTTAATTTTGTCAATGCGACCAGGGCCACCAACCCACCCATACCTGCTGCATGCGCACTGACTTTCATGAAGTTGTTAATCAGAAAACATGCCCACAATCCGATCAATACACCAAGAGTAGCTACGCGTATTGAAGTTGGAAAATCCGCCTTCGAGACATGCAGGTAAAGTGTGAGATATAAAATACCGGCGACGATATAAGGTCCGATTCTTTCCTGTCTCGTTTCCATCCTGAATGTATCTATCCAGCCCAGCATTTTCATCATCAGCACAGCGATACCAGGGAGTGTGATCGTAGTCATGACCACAATGATCAACAATGTGTCTGCTTCAGCAACATGCCTGTACCCGAACGAAAATGGATTCGTCCACAACAAGACTAATGTCATGTAGGTGAGAATCAGCAAAGGATGGAAAACAATTGAAAAAAAATTGGCGATGGCCTTCATCCGTCAGGGCTTTATGATCTTGATTTCTACACGCCTGTTTTTTTCTCTGCCGGCTTCGGTAGAGTTTTCTTCAACAGGTTGCGTAGCTCCAAGGCCCGAAGTTAAGACTCTGGGCGCCTCTATGCCATGTGCGACCAGATAATCTTTGACCATCTCTGCTCTTTGTTCGGAAAGATCGATCAGAGAAAGTTCATCACCCACATTATCGGTATGTCCTTCTATCAGGATTTCCATAGTAGGATGTGATTGCATCAGTATTACAAGATCCTGCAATGCGCGGGAGGATTTCGTCAGTATGACCGGACTGGCTTTGACAAACTGGATTTTATATATGAAAACCTGATCAGCAAGTTTAATGCTGTCGTCTTGCCTGGCAGATTTTGTAAGTTGATATGTATTCGCTTGAGATTTACTTGAAGTCGAAATCGGCTCACCCGGGGTTTCAGGAATCATATCATCAATTTCATCCGGAGTGACATACAGTATCATATCGATCGTATCCTTTCCTGTTTTTTCAATGATACGCGGATCAACCAATATGGGCTGTCCCGAACTCCGGGGCTTCCTGGGTAAAAATTTATAAGGCTCATATTCTGCCAGCGTAGCCTCAAAATGTCCATCATAACTATTGAAATATTCAAGAAATTTTGGTGATGATTGCTGACCCCAGAAAAGCTCACTACGTGTGGGTTGGCCGGTATTGGTATCCACAATAGTACCTCTGACGAAAATGGATTTTTTCAATCGTGGTTTTGGGGTGAGCCTGATCCTGAATATATCACTGCTGCCATCTCTCTTTGATGTGAAATACATATAATGATTGTAAGGGTCAAAATAAGGTTGGCTATCATCATATGCAGAATTCACTTCTCCAGTTAATAATACCGGTTTTGACCAGTGCAACCATGTATAATCTAGCCGTTCTGATACGTAAATATCATTGCCCCCAATTCCACCCGGACGATTTGATGAAAAATAAATAAATCGTTTATCCGGTGTGATGTGCGGTGTCGTCTCCTGGTATTCAGTATTCAATACATCACCCATATTGATAGGTGCGGACCAGACATTTTCACGCACATAAAAAGATACAAAGAGATCATTTGCACCCCTGCTGTCAGATCGCTTCATACTGAGCACGATGACATGACCCTTCGGCGTCATCGTCAGATTGACATCAGAACTATCCACCTGGAATTCATAGATATACATCGGCTTCGGAAAACTTTGTTCACCGTCTTTCTGAATATTTACTCTCGAGAAACCTGCATACATACTTCCATCTTCATAGAACTGATTGATGATGACATATTCTTCAGGTTTCATTCCGGTTGATACAAGACTATTTGTAAGTGCGCTATTGAGCGGATAGCCGGGATGAAATGTGCTTTTAACGGTATCATCTACTATGGAAGCATACCAGATATCCTGATTATAGACTGAAGAGGAAGGGTCCAATATCTTTCTTCCGGCGATCTGAGAATAAATAACGGATAGCCGCTGGTCATAGATCTTATCTCCCAGGCTGGATGTAAGCTGACCATCCTCGCTCATGATGCTGGGATTGAAATCAGGAGAAGCGGTACGGGTAAAGAAGAGCCTTGTTCCATCCTTGCTCAGGACCGGGCTGCTTTCGTCATATGCATCAGTATTGACCGAAGCCGGCAACTTCTCTAGTTCGCCCTGACCGTGACATAGGGGGACGACAAAGACTATCCACAGGATGACCCGTATGATGTTATGCATAGGGTAAAAGTAAGATTCTACGTGAAACTACCTACTGAAGTATAATACCTTCATAAAAACCAAGGGGTCTGGCTAGGAGCAGTTTCGAAATATACGCAATCTGACCGGTATGGTATGAAAAATGTTCTGTCACATGAATCAAAATCGTCAAACCCGATTCCTCAAATGTCTGTACCGGCCTCTTCAATAACATCTGATCGACAGGTATGTTGCTGATCACCGGCCTGACCAGTTCCATCGTTGATGTGAGTTTTGATATGAGTTCTTCTTTCGGGATCGGGCCCAACTCATCAAATTCACTTTGCCTGTTCCGATGATCATCGTGACCACCAAGGCCTGTATAAATCCACTGTCTGACATTTCCGCAGAGATGAAGCACCAGGTTGCCTACACTATTGGAAGATTCATTTGGTCGCCACCAGATCTGGGATTCATCCAATTGATCCAGGCATTTTAAAATACGGGGAAGAGATTCGTCATAGAGACGGTACAGGACTTCTTGGATCAGAGCTTCATTTATTTGGTCAGGAGTTGTCATTTTTGTATTCAGTATTTAGTATTCGGTATTCAGTCTTTAGTGTGTTTTGATAATGATGGCTTAATACAGAATGAGGCAGATTTATCGATCATTGAATTTAGCATTTTTCCAATTGATGCGCATCGATCTAAGAAATCAAATGCTATCTCATTTGAAATGTATGTGCAATCGAGAGCAGCTTCAATCCAATGTTGTGTTTCCATTTGTTCCCCATCTGCATCCGTCAATTTTGTTACAAAAGACTTTTCATATCTCCTTTTCCCCCACGCCTCCGCTATTTGAGCTCCAATAGATCGCGAAGACCTCCTGACCTGATCGGTGAGTGAATACATTTCTTCCTTCGGAAATCTTTTTGATATCTAAAATATCTCCTTTGATAATCTCCTCGCCTGTTTGTAAACTTCCAATTCCCGAAAACTTGTTACGTATTCCATTTTTATTTTTTTACTGAATACTGAATACTGAATACTGAATACCGAATACTGAACACTGAGTACTACAATTCCCCCGTCGCTATAGTAACCATCCGTAGCGAAGCGATCTTAGCTGAGGCAAGAGCAAGCGCACAAGATTCCAAAGTAGCCCCAGTAGTTAAAACATCATCAACAAGTAAAACATGTTTCTCCTTTACAAGATTTGGATTGACTAATACAAACGATGAACCGATAGTCTGTACACGTTCAAGTCTTTTCATTCCAGTCAGACTCTTGTCATGCGTAGATCTTCGAAGTGCATTTTTCTGACAGGTGATTCCCATCGCTTCAGCAATACCTTCTCCGAAGACTGCACTTTGATTATAGCCGCGCTTACGTTGTTTTTTCCAATGAAGAGGTACAGGTACGACGATATCAATTTCATTCCAGAGTTCAGATTGAAGGAGTTGCTTTCCATACCACTTTCCGATAGTCACGATAAGTTCAGGCTGATTATTATATTTTATCTGGTGAAGCAATCGCTGCGTGCCACCTCCTCTTGAGAAATACAGAAACGCAGCACCTGTCTTAAGATCTATTCGTCCTTTGAAATGTGACGTAAATGGATTTTCTGCATACTGATGAAATCCGGTTTCAGGTAGTTCATTTATACAATCCAGACAAAAAATATGGTGATCCAACGGCCGTTGCACACCACAGCTTGCACACAAAGGTGGATATAGTAAGTCAATAATATGTCTGTACCATGGCGTCATCTTCAAATAGAAAAAAAGCCGGACTGCTTTGGGTGCGTCGTCCGGCTATTGTTCAACTGGCAAATCAAAAAATGAGGATCCAACCTCTTCTTACGCATAGTATAATGTCTCGAGAGCACTAAAATGTGACCGCTTTTTTCAACTTTTTTCAAAAATATTTTTTTCAGCTATTTTCTTTCATCTTTTTTGTATACTTGTCTGATGTCTTTCCTGTAAATCTGACGGAGGTTTACACTTCACCGGGAAATCATCCAGTTGAAAACATGCACCAGCTTGATCACAGTCCCCTGCTCAGGGATGAACATTTCGTCAGCACCATAAGACCCGGTGGCCTAGACGGAGAAAAGGCAATCATAAGCCTGTACACCCATTATCATAAATCAGTCAGAACTGCAATTTCGGATCTGATAAAACTTTATCCCGCTTGTCGCACCGAACCGGATGACATCGTACACGATGCATTCCTGGTGATGATTCACAAAATTCAGTTCGAAACAGCACCAACCATATCATTAAAGGCTTTTTGGATTGGCATTTCGAGAAAATTAATTCTCAACCAAGTGAGAAAATTCAAACGGATAACACTTGTGGCAGAACTAGATGAAGACTACGGTGCACCCGAAATCTCCCCTGAATCCTTATTCATGATCACTGAACATAACGAACAAATCGAAAACTATCTCTCCCGGGCTGGTGAACGATGTAAGCAAGTCCTGATCATGTGGTTAGCACAGTTTACGATGGGTGAGATAGCAGACGAATTACATCTTTCAGGTGCCCAGATGGCCAGGAAAATAAAGTATGCCTGTTTTAAAAAACTAAAAAATCTGGTCCAAAACGGTCACATGTTAGACCTCTGAAGACATTACCTATAGAGAAATCGAAAAGTAAACACTATAACACCTTAAGCATGGAAGAAAAAGAGTTGTTGGAACTTATTGATCAGTATCTCCTGGGCAGGATTAAACCTGATGACCTGCAGAGGTTAGAGTATCTAAGAAAAACAAACCCTGACACAGAACTCCAGGTCAGGCAGAGTATTGAAGCCTTCAACGTGATCAAATATCTCCGCTACAAACAACTGCGGGAGAAATTGCGTCAAATCGATAATGCAGATGAAAAGAGCAAAACCGGCTTTTTCGGTCAGCGTTGGTTGGTCATGACCATTTTGATTATCCTGTCCTTCCTTGGCTTATGGCTGTGGGCGATCAGACACTATGATCCGGCTTCAATAGCTATGCGGCATTTTCTGAAGAGTTCAGAAATAAATATGATGCTATATGAAACTAAAGATGTAAGTGTAAATGATTGGACATTAGCTAACATAGCGTTCAGGAATAAAAATTTTCAGGAAGCCATTATTCTTTTTCAACCTTTTTTAGAGGACTCTCTTACTGAAACATCTACTGCAGCAAAATGGAATATTCTCCTGTCCCGATTTGCACTCGGTGACACAGATATATACTGGAAAGAGGAAATGATTGTTTTTCAATCAACAGCTTCTGAGCCTTATAAATCAGAAGCATTGAAATTGCTGCAAACATTGAATTCACCGTTTTATAAAATATTTGTTTTACATCTTTCGCCGCAGCTATCCGCGCTTAAGCCACGTCTGATGTAGAGGGTCTATTAAAGGCCGCTGTTAAACAATTGTTAAACGAAAAAGGAAATGATACCATCTGTATGTTGCTTCCGTTTAAATAGCCACTTACGATCCTCAAAAAAGTGAAAAGACTATGAAACTGAAACCATTTTTTTCGCTCATGCTTGCCGGCATTTTTGGAGGCTTGATTTGTTTTGGAGCTATTCAATATTCACAACATTTCAATCTTCTTGGTCATTCGTCCATATTCTCTTTGACAGCGGCACCTTCTTCGGGCCAGGATTTTAATTCTGCCACCGGAGTTCCATCTACACCTGCATCTCTTTCTACGCCTGCTCCGGTGACCGGTCCGGATTTTGCCAATGCTGCCGAAGCGGCCCAGAAAGTTGTTGTCCTGATCGAAGCTTCAGAAAGTGAAGCGACTGCACAGAATCGTAGACGTCAGGATCCATTCCAGGATTTTTTCCAGCGTTTTGGTATTAATTCAGACGGCTTCGGCTATGGTCCTCAAATCCGTAAAGGTGCCGGATCAGGCGTCATCATTTCCAGCGATGGATATATCCTGACAAACAATCACGTCGTGGATTTTGCTGATGAAGTGAATATTATCACGTTCGATAACAAAAAGTATAAAGCTGTAATTGTAGGCCGTGATCCAAGCACAGACCTCGCTGTCGTGAAAATCGATGCCAAAAACCTACCTACATTGGAATATGCGGATTCAGATAAAGCCAGGGTTGGAGAATGGGTACTGGCCGTTGGAAATCCTTTTGAATATCTGACTTCTACTGTCACTGCAGGTATCATCAGCGCCAAAGGCCGCGATCTCGATATTATCCCAGGGAAAAAAGCCATTGAAGAGTTCATTCAGACCGATGCTGCCATCAATCCGGGCAATAGCGGAGGTGCTTTAGTGGACGCAAATGGCAGACTCCTCGGCATTAATACTGCAATAGCTTCTGAAACAGGAAGTTATACCGGATACTCATTTGCCATCCCTGCAAATCTTGCAGTTGGTATAGCTAACGACATTATCAAAAATGGTAACGACATTGAGCGAACATCTTTGGGTGTTACAGTGTTAGTATTAGATGAAGAGTTTGCTGCTGAACAGAAATTACCTATAAACGAAGGTTTACTGGTAGATGAAGTCAGTGAAAGCAGTTCCGCCCAATATGCAGGAATTCTGCCTCACGATGTTCTTGTAGAGATTGATGGCAAAAAACTTAAGACTTTCAATGATCTAAAAGAGAAAATAGATCTGGCGAAAGTGGGAGATTCAGTGACAGTGAAAGTATACCGGAACGGCAAATATTTAGACATTCCGGTGCGTTTAAAAAAAGGACTTTAAGGAATGAGGTAAACTCATTTAAAAATATAGTTGGTTTTTCGTTTTGTTTTGATGCGCCTGTCTTAAAAGCAAGACAGGCGTTTTTTTTTGTTTGGAATTTTTTTCCTTCAAGTCTTGATTTAAAAATTTATTTTGGGCGTCTGTGACGAAAACAAGTTTTTGATCACACCCCGATATATGTCAATTTTAAGATTAGATAAAGTAACAAAACGTTTCAAAGATCATCTCGCGGTTGATGAAGTGAGTTTTGAAGTAGAGCAGGGCACAATCTTTGGCATGCTCGGACCAAACGGTGCCGGTAAAACCACCACGATCAGAATCATCACCACCATCATGGGTCCCGACAGTGGCCAAGTTTATTTTCAGGGTGAGCTACTCAACAAAAAGCATCCTTCCCTGATGGGCTATCTGCCCGAAGAAAGAGGTTTGTACAAACGCATGAAAGTGGGCGCCCATCTTATCTACCTCGCACAACTAAGAGGACTTTCGGTAGCAGATGCTACAAGAAAATGCAAAGAAATGCTTGATCGATTCGAAGCCCTTGACTGGTGGAACAAAAAAATTGAAGAGCTTTCGAAAGGGATGCAACAAAAAATCCAATTCATCGCTACGATTGTCCATGATCCGGTACTCATCATCCTGGATGAACCATTCACAGGGCTTGATCCTATCAACAGCAGTATGATCCAGGATGAAATATTCAGATTAAGGGATAAAGGGACGACCATTATTTTCTCTACACACCGCATGGAACAAGTTGAAGAGATGTGTGAAAACATAATTCTCATCAATCAGGGTAAAAATATTCTGCAAGGCAATGTCAAAGAGATCAGGAATAAATACAAAGAACATCTGTACAAAATATCCTACTCAGGAGATTTGCCAAAACAATTTACGGATGGATTAGAATTGGTAAAATCAGAAGATCATACAGCTACATTCAGAATCCCAAATCAGGGCACACCGAACGTCTTGCTTCAATACCTCATAAACTCAGGTTGCCAGATTCATTCGTTCCATGAAATACTGCCATCCATCAATGAAATATTTATTCGCCAGGTAAAAGGAATCAGCCATGAGTAGTAGTAAGATCTGGATCGTTGCAAAACGAGAATATCTGACCCGTGTTCAAAAGAAGACATTTATCCTGGTGACACTTCTGACACCTATAGGTATTGCATTATTTTCAGTCCTGGTAGGTTTTATCATGAGCGCGGGGAGTAAATCCGATCAGCGCGTCCTGATCCATGATGATACAGGTATCATCCGCGAAATGGCGACTAACGATAAAAACTTTCCTTATCAATTCTCTGAAAATGATCTGAATACATTGAAGGAGGAATACCGGTCGATGGGTTATGATATCCTCGTGCATATTCCGGCACTCAAAGATTCGGCATCAACACATATTTCAGCATCATATTACGGTGAAGAAAAACCTTCTCTTGCTCTTTTAGAATCCATTGAATCTCATCTGGGTGATCAGATACAGGCGTACAGAATGCGCAAATCAAAAATCGAACAGTCACTGCTTGATTCTTTTTTGGCTGATATCGAGCTTGAGAATGGCGCGATGGATCCTAATGATCATTCAGGATCTGCAGCCACCGGAAAACTTAATATCATCATCGGCACAGCATTGGGTGCACTGATGGGTTTCCTCATGTACCTCGTGATCTTTATCTACGGCGGTATGGTCATGCGCAGTGTAATGGAAGAAAAATTAAGCCGCATCGTGGAAGTTATGGTGAGTTCTGTGCGTCCCATCTATCTCATGATGGGTAAGTTAATAGGTGTAGGAGGCGTTGGGTTGACACAGCTTGCACTTTGGGCTATTCTGATCCCTATACTTCTGATCATTGCCCAGGCATTTCTACCGGGTATGGATCATTCACAACTAGCCAGTGTCAGTAGTGTATCACAGGTCGATCAGGAATCACTTAATGGATTCTCAGGACAGCAAATCATCCAGGCCATTTTTAATATCAAATGGTGGCTTATCCTTCCTGTATTTGTGCTTTTTTTCCTTGGAGGTTATTTTATTTATAGCTCCATGTTCGCAGCCATGGGATCGGCCATCAACGAAGATATGGGTGAAGGCCAGCAATTGATGTTGCCCATCATCATTGTTGTGTTGATCGCTTTCTATATGTTATTCCCGGTCCTTTCCAATCCAAATGGAACACTTGCCATATTTGCTTCTATGTTTCCATTATTTTCTCCGATCATCATGCCGGCTCGCTTAGCCTTTGATCCGCCATGGTGGCAGATCGTCGTTTCCATTGTCCTGATGCTTTCTACCGTTTGGTTTTTCATCTGGCTCACCAGCAGAATTTACCGCGTAGGTATTCTGATGTACGGCAAAAAAGCAACCATCAGAGAAATGATCAAATGGTTGAGATATTCCGAATAACAATCAAAAGATTTTAAATACCCCGGTGTTTCGCAGAACGCAGGGGAGAAACTTCGCACTGAACTTGTTCAGTGAAACGAAGTGATGGGGTAAATAAAAAAAAGTCGCTCCACCGGAGCGACTTTCGATGAGAATTCGTTTTGAATGATTGGTCACAAATGATCTATGCCCATCATCTCATGCCAAAATTCTAAATAAAATCCCGATTAAAAAATCATTTTTGAAGATTTAAAAAATCTTAACACAATACTCAATCCACATACTCCCTTCTGCCCTGAGCGACCTTTAAAACGCAGATTGAGTCTTCCATTGACAATTGGGATGTCAACAAATCACCTAATTCTGGCCACAATTTTTCAAACTGACCTATGACGATCGTGCTCATTCCGTTAGATTGAATATCAAGGTCCGGAATAGCCTTCAGTTTTTGAAGAAAATTCAATACTGAGGAGGGGTATTCATTGTGAAGCGGATAAAGGCTGATTTCGATCGTAGCGGTCATCCATAATATTAATCAATCTTTCATTACTTCTTCGACCTATCTTTACGCACAAATCTATACTGATGAAAAATTTATTCGCACTCTTACTTACACTCCTCACGATTAATCAGATCAATGCTCAAACCTGGACCTGGTCATCTGAAACACCAAAAGCAGGTGAAATTGTAAATGTTGATATTAAAGGTCTTGATGTCAAAGGCGAGATGCATATGGTTGCATACTCATTTAAAGGAAAAGAATTGGTCACTAATGATGTCTTTTGCCTGACCGATAAAGATGGGGTTCATCTTTCTCTTCTGGTACCTTCTGAAACAAACTGGGTGCGCCTCGTAGCTAAAGATGCGGATAATCAACCAATAACCGGAGACCATAAATCTGTAGTCAAAACCGGTGCTCCTGTGAAGGCAAGTCAAATCGAGCAAGCTATGGCCACGACAATGTATGCAAGAGCTGTAGGTCTTAAACGGGATGATGCAGGTGCTACTGCATTATACAGAGAAGCCATCAAAGCTGATCCCGAGTGGCTCAATAATGCTGATGTATTGTCAGGTTATGCATCTTCAGCCAAAGCCTCTAAATCAGATGATGACCTGAAAGTGATTAAAGGTCAGCTTATGGCATTCGATTCGAAAAAAAGCAGTGAGTCTGCAGACCTGCTGACCAGCGCTGTCCGTGTATCCAAATCAATAGGAGATACAGCACTATCGATCACCCTGCGTAAAAAACTAGATAAAACATATCCGAAGTCTATGCTGAAACAGGAGGATCAAATTGCTTTAATCGGCAAGGCGAAAACCGTAGATGATAAGATCTCGATCCGGAATAAATTTAAATCCAACTTCGGCCTCACAGATCAAAGCCAGGGGATATATGATCGAATGACATCTTCGATCATCGAAGATTATGCGACAGCACAAGACTGGAATAAAGTAGAATCCTACATCAATGAAATAGTAGATCCGATGACCAAAGCTAATGCGTGCAATGAATATGCTTGGACATTGTCAGGAGAGGATATTGACAAGGATGCTATTAATCTTGAGATCGGAGCCCGCTTATCTTCAGCATCACTGAGCGCACTGACTCCAGACCTGAAAAAACCTTCGTCCCTTTCAAAACAGGAATGGGAAAAAAATCTTGAATTTATGAGGGCCCAGTTCGGAGATACATACGCACTTCTATTATACAAGCAGGGGAAATACAATGAAGCCATCGATCACCAGGCATTTGCTGTCAAAACCACTAATTATGATAGCCCTGATATGAATGAACGCTTTGTCATCTACCTAGATAAGGCAGGACAGAAAGATGAACTCGTATCATTCGTAGACCAAATGATAGAGATGGGCAAAGCAACTGAAAAGATGAAAGAAATCCATAAGAAAATCTGGATGACCGACAAAACACCTGATCAGCTTTACAATAAATATGTATCAAAGCTTGAGGAAAAAGCGAAAGAGAAAAGACTTGAAGAAATCAAAGCGATGTGGATGGATGCATCGGCCATCAATTTTACCTTAAAGAATCTGAATGGTGAAGATGTTTCACTTGCAGACTACAAAGGCAAAACAGTCATACTGGATTTCTGGGCCACATGGTGTGGACCTTGTAAAGCGAGTTTCCCCGGCATGAAAAAAGTAGTCGAGCATTATGCACAAGACAAAGATGTTGTGTTCCTGTTTGTTGATACCTGGGAAAATGGTGAAAAAATTCCGGAAAGAGTTAGCACGTTTATCAGCGATAACAAATATCCATTCCCTGTAATTCTTGACAGCAAAAATGAAGTGGTGGCAAACTACAAAGTGGATGGCATTCCTACAAAATTTATCATCGATAAAGATCAAAAGATAAGATTTAAAGCCGTAGGCTACAGTGGAAACACCGATACACTCGTCGAGGAATTAATGACCATGATTGAAATGACGCAGAACGGAGGTGCACTACAGAAGTCGTAAAAAATTCTCAAGGATCATTATCTATTTATAATTATAAAGTGTAGATTGAATGAAGTGTGAATGTTATCCGTAGTCTCAGACTACGGATAACATTCACACTTCATTTAATCAATATGTTTTCAATCCTGAAGGGATTGAATAAAAATCTGTTTCAATAGGATTATCTGTCTCTTCATTTCATTGCTGCCGCCCACCCTTCCGTCAGCGACACGCCAACATAATTTTTTTGCGGCGATACGTTTAAAAATGCAAGTTGAGATGGCGAAAGAAACACATCCGCATTCTGCCCTTCTGCCAATGCACTATTCACTCTGCATTTTTGAATTTCCGTCATAGGTATTCCACGGTATTTGGAATTGGTGAGATAATATTTCGGCGTTGTATCCGGTCTGAAACTTCCTCCGCTTGTAGCTTTGCAGGTTGACTGCTGCGCTATCTTATCCAGTTGTGATTTTGAAATAACTCCCGGATCATATTCGACTTTCACAGCCTCTTTTCCTTCCTGGTATCCGGCACTTGTTGAGATCACTCCATTCACAGCACCGAATAAAGCCTCGCCCGCCCAAAAGCAATACATTGTATACGTAGCCGTCGTAGTCCCTTTTTGTTTGGCAGCAAGCTCATCTGTCAGTATCTGAAGATAAAGAGGAGCCTTGCCATTTGTTTTGACTAAAACATTTGTCATCATATCACTTATTCCATGCGGACTATAATTTCCGTTTAGTCTTGATGACAGATCATTTCCTTTTTCATCCACTATTCTGACGACAGGATTATTCCAGGCTGGTTCATTAAAACGCTGAAGAATTTCTGCATCAGCTCCTTGTTTATTATTGTAGATGGCCAGCGGAACAAAGTACGTTTCAATAGCTTCAACGATCAGGGGATGGCTTAGCACTTCCTTTCCATATGTTCTGCATGTGATACATCCCGGTATCTCCTGAAATACAATAAGAATAGGTTTTTTTTCAGCTTTACTTCTAGATTGTGCTTCTTCCATCGATCGGAGCCAATGCACATCACCCAGCTCGGTAGGATTGCCCGGACCTGTATATGCAATTAAGTTTATTAACATTAGAATGTAGATCATGATTTCAAGTTAGAATATTTTTATAAGAATATTAAATTACAGGAATTAATCTCAACGGATTTTGATTTTCCTTCGCCTCCTCCTTCGCCTTCGCCTCCTCCTTCGCCTTTATTCGTAACTATATTTACGTTTTCAGAAAAAAACTCCATATTCGCAAAAATCTCAATGAATGAAAATCATAAGCTGGAACGTCAATGGTGTACGTGCTGTAGCCAAAAAAGGTTTTGCAACGCAAATCAAAAACTGGGATGCGGATATAATTTGTTTACAGGAAACAAAGGCGCAGGATGCTGAAGTGAAACAGGCGCTTTCCGATATCGCCGATTATAATGTCTATTCGTATTCGGCCATTCGAAAAGGATATTCAGGTACAAGTATTCTTACCAAAGAGCACCCTAAAAATATTAACTACGGATTGGGCATTGACGCTCATGATCAGGAAGGCAGAGTGATCACTGCCGAATATGACAGCTTTTATTTATTGACGGCATATATTCCCAATTCCGGGAGTGAACTGGGGAGGCTTGATTATCGCAAAACATGGGATGATGATTTCACGAAATACCTTAAAACACTACAGAAGAAAAAACCTGTGATTGCGTGCGGCGATTTTAATGTTGCTCATCAGCCTATTGACCTGGCCCGGCCAAAAGAGAATTATAACAAGACCTCAGGATACACACAGCAGGAAATTGATGGAATGACCGCGCTTCTCGGTTCAGGATTTGTCGATACTTATCGTCATCTTCGTCCGGATGAAAAAGGGTATAGCTGGTGGAGCGCTCGTTTTGGAGCGAGAGAAAAAAACATTGGATGGCGCATTGATTATTTCATCGTATCAGATTCATTTTTACCTTCTGTTGTCGATAGCTTTATCATGCCTTCTGAAATGGGAAGTGATCATTGTCCTGTTGCGCTTGTTATTAAATGATCTTAACTAAAGAAAATCACGATGATAAAAAAGGAATATACGAATGGCGAAATCACGGTTGTTTGGCAGCCGGGACTTTGCATCCATTCAGGCGTTTGTTTTCACAGCCTGCCTGAAGTATTTAAGCCAAGAGACCAGCCATGGATCCAGATGGAGAAGAGCGACAGCGCAACCATCGAAGCCACTATTAATGCCTGCCCGTCCGGGGCACTTTCATTGAAAGTGGCGGCGGATATGCAGAAGAATGATATTTCAAATAATGCGGAATTACCCAAAGTGAAAATTATGACCGATGGACCCATTCGCCTCATGGGCGCATGCATGGTCACACTTCCGGACGGCACAATAGTTGAGAAACCCAATGGTGTAGCCATCTGCAGGTGCGGTGGCTCAGCTTCATATCCTTTTTGTGATAGCAGCCACAAAACCAATGGATTCAAAGGATAAAGGGCGGGAGTATTAAAAATCCTGAGAATTTTTCCACGACACATTATATATTTTTATAAAGTGTTTATATTGTGCTAACCATTCTTCACGGACCATGACAGCATTAGCTTTTTTCATGAACCTTTGCGCCCGAATGGAAAGCCTTCATCCTCATCTCAGGAAGTCCACCCTGTTATCTTCTCCTTCTATTGAATATAAGGGAAGAGCCTTCGCCATGATCCACGAAGACAGGATTGTACTAAAGCTTGACGGGCACGAATTACCTGAATCAGGAATATTAGGCTGGCAGTATTACAAACCACATGGACGACCCGTCTACCTACAAAAGTGGGTAGAGGTACCTTATTATTACCACCACGACTGGCCAGAGCTTGCTGAAAAAGCTCTTTATGGCTTAAAAGATTCCCTCGGCGAATGAAAAAAAGAAAAGGAAGAAGTTTTCCGTAGTTTCAAACTACGGAAAACTTCTTCCTTTTCTTTTTTTCTATCCTGCGCTCTGCACTTTGCCATTTTTACTGAATACCGTTTACTGATTACTCAGTTCCTTTGCCTCTTCTGCCTCTTCCGCCTCTACTGGCTCTTCTGCCTCTTCCGCCTCTTCCGCCTCTTCTGCCCTTTCCGCCTCTTCTGCCCTTTCTGCCTCTTCTGCCCTTTCTGCCTTAGCCTTCGCCTCCTCCTTATTTCTTAATTTCGTGCATGTTATCACCCAAGAGAGTCGGTCTTTTTTTTGGATCCTTCAACCCGATTCATACGGGCCACCTCATCATAGCAGAATATATGGCCACTCAGCCTGAACTTGATCAGGTTTGGTTTGTCGTATCACCGCACAATCCGTTAAAAAACCGGGCAACTTTGGCCAATGATTTTGACAGGCTACATATGGTCACACTGGCTATCGATGATAATCCCAGACTGAGAGTTTCAAATATTGAATTCTCTCTTCCCAAACCTTCCTATACAATTGATACGATGGCGTATCTGCATGAGAAGTATCCCGATCATACGTTTTCGCTCATCATGGGAAGTGATAATCTTGAAAGCATCCACAAGTGGAAAAATTATAATGTTTTACTGGAGCGATATACCATTCATATTTATAATCGACCGGGATCTGCTGCAGGCATTACTCCCGAACATGCCAAGGATGTAAGATTCCATGATGTTCCTATGCTTGATATTTCTTCCACATTTATTCGGGGACGGATTGCTGAGGGACTCTCTATCCGGTATATGGTGCCGGAAAGTGTTTATCAATTTTTGGATGGCTCAAGACTTTACAGGCAATAAATCACAGGCATCTTTCATTAATAACAAGAATCCACAACCGATACAAGGCCGGGCAAGTGCTCATTGGAAACACCCATTATCTTTGACGCGATCTATGAAACTACCTTTCCTTTTTACGTTCTGTTTGATTTCAATACTTCATCCGGTCATCGGACAAAGTGATTTACGCATAGGCCAATGGTCTGAACATTTGCCCTATAATGTGGGCTCAACAGTGGCGCAAAGTCCTACACGGATTTATTACGGTACCGATTTTGCGCTGATGTCCATTCTTAAAAGTGATTCCTCAAAGGTTAATTTCTTTTCTAAAGTAGATGGACTCAGTGATGTGGGTCCGAGTTGGATTCGATATCATGCCGGTCTTAAAACACTTATCATCGGGTATAAGAATGGCAACATTGATCTCCTCGATTCAAATGGTATCACCAATGTCAATGATATCCTCCGGAATGCATCTTTACAAGGAGATAAAGCCATTACAAATATTTATACAGATGACAGCTCACTGGCTTATCTGTGCACTCCATTTGGATTAGTCATATTTGATCTAGTGAAACTGAAGTTTCGTTCCACAGTTTTTACTAACATTCCAGCGAATGCATTTACTATTTTTCAAAACAAATATTATCTCGCTACGGATAATGGCCTTTACACCTACGATCCTGCTTCAGGTAATATCATTGAAAATTTTAATCAATGGGAAAAAATTATAGTACCTGGTGTGCCGCCAATATATACATCACAAGCTGTTGCTGTGTTTCAAAATCAACTTTATTTCGGCGCGAAAGATGATTTGTACAGAATAGATCGCCTCGATTCAGCCTGGTATCATTTGGAAAATTATTCAGTTTCTTTTATTTCACCTGAAGGACAGAACATGATGGTCGGTTTTCGTTGTATCAATGAATGCATCGGAAAAGTACTTTTCTTCAGTGACCATGCCTATTTGCATGAGAACGGTATTTATTGCACTGCCCGACCAACCTATGCTATTGAAGATGAAAGAGGACGCATTTGGTATGCTGATCAGTATCCTGATATTCGGGTAGCACAGAATCAATATCCACCATGCGATTTGCTTCGTTTTAATACTCCATATTCAGGCAATGTCAGTGAAATGGATGTCCATGATGGCATCTTATATGTTGCCACCGGTGGAGTTTCGGAGAGTTACAATTACCAGGGCAATAAAGATGGCTTTTTCTCTTTTGACCGTGTTACGTGGAAGACCTACAATCAATTTAATAACCCGGAGTTAGCAGCGACCAAACTGGAGAATTTTTTCAGAATACTTCATCATCCCACGGACAGCAAACTTTATGTCGGATCTTATTATGGTGGCTTGCTTGAATATGACGGAGAGCATTTCAAAGTGTATGATGATACCAATAGCTCACTTCAGGGTGCTGTGGGAGATGGACTCAGAGAACGAGTCAGTGGCCTTGCCTTTGATGAGCAGAACAATCTATGGGTTACAAATTATCTTGCGCCAAGGCCATTAAGTGTTTTCAAAACCGATGGTACGTGGAAGTCATTTGATTTCCCCTGCACTTCGATTACAAACGTCTCCCAGGTGGTGATTGATAAAAGAGGTTATAAGTGGATCATGCTCTATAGCAAGTCTGCAGGCATTGTCGTGTATGATGACAATGGGACTATTGATGATGAGTCCGATGACAGGTGCATTCAACTCGGCTCTTCAAATACTGCAATACCTTCCAATAGTGTAAACTGCCTTGCGGTTGATCTGGACGGTGACATTTGGGTAGGTACAGCAGAGGGGCCGGTAGTTTTTGATGGTGGAGCGGATATTTTTGATGGCCATCAGGGAAGCCGGATCAAGGTAGAGCAAGACGGTGTACTCAATTACCTTTTAGGTGAGGAGACTATCTATTCGATTGCCGTGGATGGGGCCAATCGGAAATGGTTTGGGACGGGGAGTGGTGTATTTGTACAGTCACCTGCAGGGAATGAGCAGATAGCAGCCTATACGACAAGGAATAGCCCGTTGTTGAACAACCGGATCATTGACATCGCTATTGACCAAAATAATGGAGTTGTATATATAGCCACTGTGGGAGGTATAATGAGTGTTCGTACTGACGCTATTGTAGGGGAAGCCATCCACAGTGACAATGTTTATGCATTTCCCAACCCCGTCAGGCCTGATTACGATGGGTTGATTGCCATCAGGGGTTTGGCCAGGGATGCGATTGTCAAGATTACTGATATTAGAGGCCAGGTCTTATATGAGACGAAAGCACTGGGCGGGCAGGCTATATGGGATGGAAAAGATCTCAATGGTCAGCAGGCTGCCACAGGAGTTTACCTGGTCTTTTCAACAGCTGCAAGTGATGGGTTTAACAAACCTGATGCCCTTGTGACAAAGATATTGGTGGTGAAATAAAAGCCCCTCCTTTGCCCCTAAATCCCCTATGCTTCGACTTGCTATTCACATCCTTGGGCTACAGCTCAGCATCCAGGGGACTTTTGATTATTCCCGATTGATCAATTTCTTTGCCTAATTCTCCTTGCCATTTTGCTTTATAGCTACTATATAATTACCTCGTATTGAGCGTGATTATCTAATGGAGTGATCTGTTCTGCACTCGAATTAGTTATTGTTTATTGTTTTTTGCCTAATGCCTATTTTCTTAGCCTTAGCCTCAGCCTTTTGCCTTCTTTTCGCTATCCTCGACAGATTCGCTAAAAAACTAAATTTTTTTAGCGAATCGGTTATCTTTGCCGCCCGTATTGACCCATTGTGTAACGGTAGCACGGCAGATTTTGGTTCTGTTAGTCAAGGTTCGAAACCTTGTGGGTCAACTTTCTTACTTATAAAGTTGTTGAAAAAGAAGCGGTAATAGATGCAATAAAATAATCAAATCAGATTTATTAAAATTTATCTTGTTTGTTGATTTTATTAGAGTTATATTCACTCTTCCTAAATTGTTCCCCCTCAAAAAGTAAGGCAGGATTTTTGTGAGGGTTTCCCTGTTCCCACCCAGAAATTGAGCTAAGCGTGTTTGAATGAATAGCTTTCACCTTCTTCCAAAATCAGATAGAAATGATATTGGGGGGTGGTTTTTTGTCACTTTACTCAATGAAACACACCAAAAACTAAATAAGGAGAACATTTAAGAAAAAAAACTACCAAGTAAAGGGCGAGATGCCTATTTTTGAGAGCATTATATAAAATAATGCCCCCGACTAAACCCATTTTTTAATTTTTGAAAGTATTAAGCGGATGAAAATGAAACTACTTATCCTATCACTTTTGAGCATGGTGTCCATATCATCATGGGCTCAGGAACTTATCCACAATGAATCAACGATCACGGTTCAGGCAGGAGCTGTCCTTTACGTAGAAGGTACGATGCTCAATACGGCCACCGGTGTCATTGCCAATAGTGGTACGATTGAACTAAAAGGGGATTTCACAAATGGAAACCCCGCGGGTTGGAACTCTCCAAACCCGAATACGCTGAAATTCAGCGGTGATTTGGCCTCCAATGTCACTAGCAATGGCGCTCAATTCTATGATGTAGTTGTGCAAAAAGGTACCACATTCAATGTGAACCTCCTTGATGCCATGAACGTCACTCATAATCTTGATTTTAATGCACCTGCTGCCGGAACCGGAAATAAAGTCAATCTTGGTAGCAATAATCTGATCATGGGAAGCGCAGCTACTGTGACAGGTTTTGATGCAGATGAATATGTGTTGACCGGCGGTACAGGTTACATGAAAAAGACGCTTGCCTCAGGAAGTTTTCAATTCCCACTGGGATTTGATGCTGCAACCTATAATCCTGCTACAATGAATGTTACAGCAGGTCCATCAGATACATATCAGGCCCGTGTATTAGCTTCTCCAACTAATGGAAATGGTCTCACAGGTACTCCACTAACCACTCAGGTAGTGAATGCCGTATGGGATATTAATGAAGCTGCTGCAGGTGGTAATACATATGACCTTACATTGGGCTGGACTGTTGGAGATGAACTTCCTGGCTTCAGTGAGACAGCTAATGCAATAAGCAGAAACGATGGCGTGAATGGATGGGATGCACTCTTTTCAGGTCTCGGTGGTTCAGGAACAACGAGGACAAGAACCGGGTTGAATGCTTTCGGAGCTTTTGCAGTTGGTGGTAAAGCTGTTGCTAATACTCTCTTAGTAGATGCAAAGGTTTTATTGCAAGGTCCTTATGTTTCGGCATTGATGGTGGATTCACTCAGAGTTCATAATTATATTCCTTTAACTGAGCCATATACGGCTGCCCCATATAATTATCTTCATAAAGCTTATGGTGGTGGTGAGGCAGTAACATCTGCAGCCATTTTTGATCAGCCACTTAATGCCGATGATATTGTTGACTGGGTCGTTGTTGAATTAAGAAGTGCGCCAACTACAATTGTAGCTACAAAATCTGGTTTGCTTCAAAGAGATGGAAATATTGTGGATGTTGACGGGGTAAGTAAGTTATCAGTACAGGGTGTAGCTGATGGTAGTTATTATATAGGTGTAAGACATCGTAATCACTTAGGCGTTAGATCTAATGCCCTTGTTTCCCTGAGTAACGCTCCTTCAGCGCTTGTTGATTTTACTCTGTTAGCAACTGCGTTTGATGATCCTGCTGTAACCAAACCTACAGATCCAATGAAACTTCTTACAGGTGGTCTTTATGGACTACATTCGGGTGATGCTGGATTCAATGGTCTCGTTTCTTATAACGGAGCTTCTAATGATAAGAATATCGTTCTCACGACGGTTGGTCCTGCAACTCCAAATAATGTCGTCAGTGGGTACAATAGAGCTGATGTAAATATGAATGGGGTTACACTTTATAATGGTGCGTTAAATGATAAAAACGTAATTCTAGTGAATGTAGGTCCTGCAACACCAAATGATGTTCTAACCGCCCATAATAATAACTAATCCATCCAATTGAAGTATAAATTGAAATGAAAATGAAAAAAATATATATATTCTTAAGTTTTACGCTAATTAGCGCAGTTGCTCTGGCACAAAATAATCCAGGTTTTTATCAGTTTCGCCTGGTCAGCCCAGGTGGTGAACCTAATACCTTTCGGATTCAGGTCAGAGCAATATCCACAGATATTCCTACTACCGGAAGTTTTTGTAGCGATGCTGGTTTCAGAATACATTGGAATACTGCTGCAATCACCAGTATTAACATGGACCAGCCAACGAGTTATGGCGCTTCATTAAATGAACAAGCTGCAGTTGCTGGCGCTGGTAATAATAAAACACAAGCTGTAGGGTTTTGTGCTTCTTGTAATTTCTTTCTAAATCCTATTAATTGGGTTCAGAATCAATGGGTAAATCTCGGGACTATGTTTATTAATGGTACTGGTAGTGCTGCAGATTTTGACATATTGCCATTTGATGGTCAGTTTCCAAATTTTGGCAATGATTTCACTGATTATACACCAGCGATTAATATTGCGTTACCATTGAATTTAATTTCATTCAGAACTGAAAAATCGGGAACCAAAGATGCCCTTATTTCATGGGTCACAACGAATGAAGAAAATACAAGTCATTTTATTGTTGAGCGTTCATTTGATAAAAAATCATGGACAAAAGTCGGAAGTGTTACTGCTGCTGGATATAGTTTAGGCATTCAGCAATATAGCTACACTGATATTGGTGTATACAATGGACGTGATAATAAACTAACAGCCTTTTACAGATTACAAATGGTAGATCTGGATTCGAAATTTAAAACTTCACCGATTGAATCTGTGATTTTTGGTAATTCAGGTACTACTGGTAGAGAGTTTGTAGTCTATCCAAATCCGTCTTCAGATGGCATTCAGATTGAATGGGATGCTAACCTGATCGATCAGCCTACATCGCTTGAGTTTTTTGATGTTGAGGGTAAATTGGTGTATTCACAGAAAGTATCTGAAAATACGAATCAGGAATATATTGATTTCGGTCATACTAACATTATGCCAGGTCTTTATCTGTTGCGAATATTAAACGGACAAGAACCACTTGATTTCAAACAAATCGTCGTAGGACAGCGCTAGTAAAATAATCTCACCCCCCTTTTTAACTTATTTACCATTCCCTCAGAAGGAAGGAGGATATCAAAATGCTTGGAGCCGTCAATCTTTTAAATAAGAAAAGCGACTCGATTAACCCTAGACGCTATAAAGCTTTAAGCCCTTCCTTCTTTTGGGCCATCCCATATCGCAAAACGATATGGGATTTTTTTTGCCCAAACCGCTATTTGAAGTTTGAACTTCAAATCCATATATCCGATCTCTCATTCAAAATGAAATCAAATAAAGGCAGGTTGCACCTGCAAACGAAAATATAGTCTAGATCACTCTTTGCAGGCACAGCCTGCTCACAAAGGATTTCGATAGTAGAACATGATTTATAATATAGATTTTAAGTTCAAACTTAAAATAGCGTTTAAACTTTAAATCACGCTAGGTTAAAACTTAAAATATCGTTTGTTTTTTATTAAAATCCAAAGGTGATTTATAGAGTCATCGCTTCCCTCACGATCCTCTCCTGATTTTCATCATGCAACTTCTTATACCCCGTAGCCGGAGAAGCACTCGTCTTGCGTGAAATCAATTTGAGACCAAGTTCAGGAAGTTTGTTTTGAATGAATGTCCAAGCACCCATATTCGCAGGTTCCTCTTGTAACCATATCATCGAAGCACCTTTATAGTGTGAAGCTATTTCCAGAAGATGATTTTTATAAATCGGATACAATTGCTCTAACCTAACAATTGTAATATCCTGCACATTATTCTTTTCTCTAAAATCAATCAGATCATAATAGATTTTACCGGAACAGAAAATAACACGTTTTACTTTTTTTGCCTGAGCAGCTGTAAGCTCTTCTTCAATGACAGGTCTGAATTGTGTTGATCCTGATAATTCATTGATCGGTGAAATACACTTTGGATGTCTCAACAAAGATTTAGGGGACATCACAATCAATGGCTTCCTGAAATTCCACACCATCTGTCGGCGTAGTAAATGGAAAAAATTGGAAGGTGTGGTCACATTACAAATCACCATATTACCATCACCACAAGCCTGAAGAAAACGCTCTAGTCGTGCACTCGAATGTTCTGGTCCCTGGCCCTCATATCCATGAGGAAGCAACATCACGAGCCCACTCATTCTATGCCACTTACTCTCTGCGGCACTGATATATTGATCGACTATCGTCTGCGCTCCGTTCGTAAAGTCACCAAATTGTGCTTCCCACAAAACAAGATGTCCGGGACTTGCCAATGAATATCCATATTCAAATCCCAATACGCCAAATTCAGAAAGGAGTGAATTATAGATCATAAACTTACCCTGCTTCTCCGCAAGATGATCAAGCCGGTTATAAGCGACATAATTCTCATGATCATATACTACCGCATGCCGATGTGAGAAAGTGCCCCGTTTGACATCCTGTCCACTCATCCTTACATTCATTCCTTCCGTGAGCAAACTTCCATAGGCTAATAATTCACCGAGGCCCCAGTCTATATTTCCTTCTTCGATGAGTTTTAATTTCGATTTATATATCCTGGTGATTTTACTCAACGGATGAAAATCAGCAGGAAGCTTGTGCAGTGCATCCAATAATGATGTAATTCTCTCCGACGCAATTCCGGTAGTCGGAATGGTGAGCATGTCTTCAAGAGAGGCATGCTTTTTAAGTTGCCTCCATGCCAGCTCAGGCTCCTGGTATTCGTAAGGAAGTTTCTTCTCCTTTACCATATCAAGACGCTTCTGGAGATCATTCCAAAAGTTTTTTTCCTGCTCTTCTGATAGCTTTAATTCAACATCACCTCTACCTGCAAGTTTTTTAACATAGATCTCACGGGGATTGGGATGATTATTGATGATATCATACATCTCCGGTTGCGTAAATTCAGGATCATCACCTTCATTGTGCCCATGGCGTCTGTAACAGACCATATCAATAAAGACATCGCTGTTAAATTTCATTCGATATTCGGTAGCCAGTCGAGTAGCAAAAACAACTGCTTCAGGATCATCGCCATTGACGTGAAAAACCGGTGCCTGAACTAAGCCCGCAGCGGCAGTACAATAAGTTGAAGAACGTGCATCATCAAAGTCAGTCGTGAATCCAATCTGATTGTTGATGACAAAATGAATTGTACCCCCTGTAAAATAACCTTCAAGCTGGGACATCTGTACGGTCTCATAGACGACACCCTGCCCGGCAGCTGCAGCATCACCATGTATAAGTATGGGGATGATCTTATTGTAATCAGATCCATATAAAAGATCAGCTTTAGCCCGGGAGAAGCCTTCCACTACAGGATCAACGGATTCAAGGTGCGAAGGATTTGGAACAAGTTTGAGATGATGCATTTTCCCATCCTGGCCTGTAACCTGTGATGAGAAACCTAAATGATATTTTACATCACCATCACCGAAACTTTGCTCCGGCATCATATTACCTTCAAATTCATTGAAGATCTGTTCGTATGTTTTTCCAAGAATATTGGCCAATACATTTAGACGTCCACGATGGGACATACCGAATATAAACTCTTCAGCACCCAATGAAGCTCCAAACTCGATAATCGAATCCAGTGCAGGAATCGTGCTCTCCCCGCCTTCCAGCGAAAATCTTTTTTGGCCTACATATTTTGTATTGAGAAATTTTTCAAAAACTACAGCGCCGTTTAATTTTTCAAGTATACGTTTTTTGGTTTCAAGTGGAAGGCCATAATCATCGGTGTCCTCTTTGATTTTTCTTTTTTCGATACGATCACTGAGCCACTTACGTTTTGCCCGGTTTTCAATATGTGCATATTCAAAACCAATGTTCCCGCAAAAAATAAGTCTGAGGTGATGCAGAATATCTTCAAGCGTAGCATCTGCTAATCCTATTTCGATGCCGGCTTTGAAAACTTTATTTAAATCTTCGTCCGTCAAATTATAATCAGCAAGATCAAGGTGAGGCTTACGATCTCTTCGTTGACGGATTGGATTAGTGGTGGATAACAGATGCCCCCTGTTGCGAAAACCATTAATAATGGACATGACACCAAATTCCTTAGAAGCATCATCTAGCGTTACATAGGATGTGGCAGCGAGTGTATCTGCACGTCCGTTCTCATTCTGGCCAAATTCAAAACCTTCAAAAAAAACGCGCCACCCCTGATCAACGCTATCAGGGTCTTTTTGATACGATTGATACAGTGAATCAATATATATAGGATGAGCATTGAATACCTGACTATAATCTTTCATTGTCATTTAGCATATGTAGCGAATTGCAAAATTAGGTAGATTTAGAGTAGGGATAAGTAACAAAGACAAAACTGAAGAGTTGACGCTCTACAGTTAAAAATACCGGAATTGCTTCTTTTGATTGAGATGTCGGGGCTAAGTTTATTCTGGTGTTTAATTGAAAACGAAATAATCATTTCACCATAAAATCCAACTATTTATGAAAAAAACCAGACTTTGGCTTTTATTCGTCCTTCTTATCAGTGGAGGTTGGGTTCATGCCCAGTTTTCGGCGTCAGGGACGATATCCGATGATGAGGGGAATCCTTTGGTCGGCGTAACAGTGACTATCAAAGGCACAACCATTGGTACCATCTCAGATATAGATGGCAAATATAAGATCGATGTGCCCACCTCATCAGCAACACTTGAGTTTTCCTATTTGGGGTATACCAGCGCCACATATGTTGTCACCTCAGGGGCAAGCATGATCAATGTCTCCCTGAGTGAAGACGTAACCCGAATGGAGGAGGTCGTGGTGACCGGTCTTGCGAGTAGCGTAAAGCGATCAAACCTCGCCAACTCGGTTGCATCAGTTCCGGCATCAGAGATATCCGGAATCACAGTCCCAACGACAACAGAAGCAGCGTTGTACGGGAAATTTAAAGGTGTTAATATTTCATCCAATTCCGGTGCTCCCGGTGGAGGTATGTCTTTCAAGCTAAGAGGTACCACTTCTATCAACGGATCCTCACAACCACTTTTTATCATTGATGGAATCTATCTTGATAACTCTTCGATCAAAGCTGGTCTAAATGTCGTGTCAAAAGCGCAGGCAGGTGGTGCCACCACTAACCAGGACAATCCATCAAATCGTCTTGCTGATATTGATCCAAATGACATAGAGAAAATTGAAGTGCTAAAAGGTGCATCTGCAGCAGCTATCTATGGATCACGTGCATCAGGTGGTGTAGTTATAATCACAACCAAGAGAGGAACTTCAGGGAAAACTTCCGTCAGATTATCTCAATCCGTAGGTGTTAATACTATCCTCAATCCGCAGGGTGTCAGACAATGGACAGAAGAACGGGTGTTGGGGTCTAATTTTGCTTCAAAGATTGATTTGTACAGACAATCCGTAGCCAATGGACAGATCCATGATTATGAAGATGAACTTTTCGGGAACAATGGAAAATTGTACAATTCAAGGATCAGTGTAAGTGGTGGAAATGATCAGACTCAATTTTTTATAGGAGGAACCTACAAGAACGAAGAAGGAATTGTAAAAAATACAGGCATAGTCAAGGAATCAGCTCGTTTGAATTTAAATCATAAGTTCAATGATTGGCTTGATGGTTCTGTATCTACTAACTATATCCACTCATCTGCAGACCGGGGATTTTTCAACAATGACAATACCGGTACAACTATGGGTGTAGCTTTAACTTCCACGCCATCTTTTGCACAGTTGTTACCTGACGCAAATGGTAATTTTCCAAAGAATGATTTTGCGGCTTCCAATTTCTTAGAAACAGCTGCAAAAATTACAAACAATGAAGAAGTCAATCGCTTCATTGGAGGGGGCTCATTGACCGCTAAGATTTTTTCAACTGGTCATCACGAACTTAAGCTGTTACTCAACGGTGGTGCAGATTATTATAATCTGAATACAACAGCGATATTTCCAAATAGCCTTCAGTTTGAGCGTGATGGAAATGGTCTGAATGGTGTGTCTGCACAAGGCTCTACGAAGAACCTGAATTCCAATTTGTCTGCTTTCCTGGTGTATTCGCATTATGCAAATAGTGGGATTTCTTCAAGAACTCAATTGGGTGTAACACAGGAAAATTTTGAAAATAATTTTATCCTGGGTACCGCATCAAATCTTGTAGGCTCACAGACTAACCTGGATCAATCCGGAACACGTGACATTGAACAAACACGACTAATCCAACATGACAAAGGTTTTTTTGGTCAGGAAGAATTGAATTATAAAGACAAGGTGATTGCCACAGTTGGAGTACGGGGAGATAAATCATCCAACAATGGAGATGTCAATAAATTTTATTTCTATCCTAAAGCTTCCGTTGCCGTTAATCTTCATGAATTCATGGACATGAACAGTGACAATCTCAACCAGATAAAACTAAGAGCTGCTTATGGACAATCCGGAAATTTTGCAAAATTTGGATCCAAGTTCACCACCTTCACAAGTGGTATTATCGATGGTCAGCCAGGTGTTGAAATTGATAATTTGTTAGGGAATGCAAATGTAGCACCTGAGCGTCAAAAGGAACTTGAATTTGGAGTAGATATTGGGGCATTAAAAAACAGGATGCTATTCGATTTCACCTATTATATCAAGAACGTAGAAGACCTTTTGCTCGAAGCTAATGTCCCCTGGTCAACCGGATTTATAACCCGTGTGACTAATGCGGCATCTCTGCAAAATAAAGGTGTCGAGATCGGCCTGGATTATCAAGTCATACGTACTACTGATTTCAACTGGAATACCCGGATTGGTTGGTGGAAGAATAAAGCTGAGGTGACGAAGTTGCTTGTCCCTTCATATACTACAGGTGGTTTTGCTGACTTCCTTGGCCAGTTCAGGATTAAGGAAGGACATAGTCCCACTGAGATTATTGGTGTTGGTAATAATCCTGATGCGGACGGCTATGTCGTCTATGGAGATGCTGAGCCAGACTTCCAAATGTCATGGTTCAACACATTGACATGGAAGAATTTTGATCTTACATTTTTATGGCATTGGAAAAAAGGTGGACAGGCTATAAATTTATCAACCCTGTTATTTGATCTTGGCGGCACTACGCATGACTATGATGACGTGGATCTCGATCCGAACCACGTGATAGGAAATGGCCCATACCGTGTGTCTCAGATCGGCGTAAACAGTGATGTGATGATTGAAGATGCTTCTTATATACGCTTGAGAGAAATCGGTCTGTATTATACACTTCCGAAGACTTTTGTAAAGGATGTCAATCTTAAGCTTGGTTTTTCAGGAACGAATCTGATCAACATATTCAAGTATAACAGCTATGATCCTGAAGTATCAAACTTTGGATCGGATGGACTCTCTACGCAGGTAGAAGTAAATCCATTCCCTTCATCCAAACGATTTGATTTCCACATCATCGCTGATTTTTAGTCCACTTTCAATCTATAAACAAAAAAAAATGAATACATATAAATTTTATATAAGATCCCTTTATCTTTCTTGCGTGACGATCCTGATGTTAGGATTTTCTTCATGTCAGATTGATGAAGTGCTTGATCCAAATGGACCAAGTCTGCAGGCCATCATCAATAATGCCTCAAGGAGTGATCTGCAATTGGTGGTGACCGGTGCTGAATCACTACTCAGGAAGCAATTGAATTTCTACTATTTCTCTACCGGTATTATTGGTCGGGAAGTCTATTTGTTTACTTCAGCTGACCCACGATATACAGGTGAGTTGCTCGGAAGAGCAGAATCCGTTCTTGACAATGCGGGATTTTATGGAACCCGTCCATATTCAGGAAGATATATCACCATCCGGAATACGAATATTCTGATTCAGGCAGTGACGAATAATGCACAAAAGCTGAGTCTGACCACTGAAGAAATCAATGGATACAATGCCTTTGCACATGCTATTCAGGCTTATGAATTGCATCTAGCATTGAATATGCAGTACCAAAACGGTATCCGTGTCGATGTAGCTGATCCTGACCATCTGGGTCCATTTCTGAATTATGATCAGTCCTTGGCTGCAATACAGAGTTTGTTAACTACTGCTGCAACTGAATTATCAAATGCCGGGTCTACTTTTCCTTTCAAGTTGTCATCCGGATTTACAGGATTTGATACACCTGCTACCTTTCGTCTATTTGTGAAAGCATTAGCTGCACGTATTTCGATTTATCAGGGTGATAAAGCTGCAGCAGCAACAAATCTTGGAGAATCATTTCTTGATGTTGCAGGAGATTTGTATGCCGGTCCATACCGTCCATATTCTACAAGTAGTGGTGACCAATCAAATGAAATATATAGAACTCCTAATCAATCTGAGGCATTTTTGGCGCATCCATCTTATGTCAATGATATTGAACCCGGAGATGACCGTATCAGCAAGGTACTGGCACGGGATACTCTCAAACTTGATGATTTGAGCAGCACCTACGACTGTGTCGTATATCCTTCTCTTTCTTCACCGATCTCATTGATTCGTAATGAAGAATTGATACTGATTCGTGTTGAAGCAAGGATCGGTAGTAACAATACCGGAGCAGTTGAAGATCTCAATGTAATCCGCAATGCGCATGGTCTTCCCAATTATAGCGGAGGTACAGATGATGCATCACTTGTAGATGAGCTATTGAAGCAACGCAGATATTCATTGTATGCTGAAGGGCATCGATGGGTTGATATGAGACGCTATGGACGGTTAAGTCAATTGCCGATCGATCGTCCCGGTGATGATGTGTGGCAGGAATTGCCGAGACCTGTGACAGAGGTGCAATAATAATTTACGAAGAAGGCTTCCATTGGAAGCCTTCTTCGTTTTTGTTTATAGGTTTATAGGTTTATAGGTTTATAGGTTTATTGGGGAAGTGGAAAGTTTAATTCAATTCTTACATTTTCTTTTCCATTTCGACGAGTTTCTTTTGCATGTCCATCACTGTTTCCTGTAGCCAGTCTGTTTTTTGCTGACGGGCATCTGAATAAACGATATGGGCATGATAGCGCCAGATCTCTTGTATATCTGTATACGAAATCGTGTATGGAGGATAAGATTCATTGTCGGAAATAGCAGTGAGGCATTTTTGATCTTTATGATTCCGGACTCTTTTGTATACGATACCATCACGCTGGGTGATGATGATGTAAGTCTTATCATCTTTTAGATCTGAAAGTGATTCAACATACTTTGACACTACAAGTGAACCGGAAGGCATTGGCAACATAGAATCGCCATGAATCTCAAATGCGCGATAACTGCCGGAAGGTAAATTAGGAATGTACATTTTGGGAAGCTCACCGATATATTCAGGATCCTGAAAGCTATCGAGGTATCCGGCTTCGGCTTTTGAATAAACAAGCTCAATGTTCTGACGCTGGTCCTGGTCCATCGTGATCGCCAGAACACGCAGATGATCATCTTTTGCAATTTCGAAGGCATCATGATCAATTCTCTTATTTAGCAACCTGTCGATAGATTGGTTGAAGTAAGTAGAGATGCGCTGTAGCATACCGATGTTGGGCTCAACTTTACCTAATTCATAGCCGCTCCATGTCGTACGTGGAATTTCTAAACGGTCAGCTATTTCCTGCTGGGAGTGGCCGGATTTACGCCTGAGGTATTGAAGATTCTGTGAAAGCATAATCTTGAAAAGCTTTAGTTTACTACAAAAGTAGTGAAATTCGTCAATAAATGACGAAAAATAAGACAAAGACCAATAAAAAAGCAAAACGATCTTTCCGTTTTGCTTTTTTACCTTTTACAAAATGTTCTCTGCAGGATGCCAGAAGTGTTTGTCAAAATCTACGACTGTATCATTTTTCACTTTGACGCCTTCCTTTTCAAGAGCTCGCTGCATATATTTCGGATCCGGAAAATGTAGACGACCGCTTAAATGACCCAGTCGATTGACTACGCGATGCGCAGGTATCGGCCCGTCCATGACGCTTGATTGACGCAGCGCCCATCCTACCATTCTGGCAGATCCCAGGGCCAGGAAGTCAGCAATAGCACCATAAGTGCTTATTCTTCCTTTTGGAATCGATCTGACGACCTCGTAGACATCTTCAACATAGTGCGAGTTGGCTTTTGTAGTCATCTGATAAAAATAGAAAAAGAGTCGCAGGAATCGGAATGCATCACTCTCGTAGACTTTTCTACTGAGGTTGCTTACAATCAATTATATTGTTGCATCTATCATCAACACCTTACGCTATGAAAGGACCGGCTATTTTTCTTGCGCAATTTATTCGTGATGAAGCTCCGTTCAACAGTCTTGATGGAATATGTGCATGGGCAGCAGGACATGGGTATAAAGGAATACAAATGCCAACACTTGATCCATGGCTAATCGATCTAAAGAAAGCTGCTGAAAGCAAAACGTATTGTGATGAGCTCAACGGCAAAGTAAGATCATATGGACTTGAGATTTCAGAACTCTCAACTCATCTACAGGGCCAACTGGTCGCTGTACATCCGGCCTATGATGTATTGTTTGACAATTTTGCTCCTGCAGAAGTAAAAGGAAAACCAAAAGCAAGAACGGCATGGGCGATTGATCAGCTAAAACTTGCGGCACGTGCAAGTGCTAATCTTGGACTCAATGCACATGTTACATTTTCCGGTGCATTGGCATGGCCTTATGTTTATCCATGGCCGCAGCGACCGAACGGTTTGATTGAAGAGGCATTTACAGAATTATCAAACCGATGGATGCCCATCTTGCAAACTTTTGAAAAACATGATGTAGATCTTTGTTTTGAATTGCATCCCGGAGAAGACCTGCATGATGGTGCCAGCTTTGATCGTTTTCTGGATCAGTGTGATGAGCATCCACGGATATGTCTCAATTATGATCCAAGTCATTTTGTAATTCAGCAAATGGATTATCTGCAGTTTATTGATTTGTATGAAGACCGGATCCGGATGTTTCATGTGAAGGATGCAGAGTTTAATCCGGATGGAACGAATGGCGTGTACGGAGGTTACCAGGATTGGATCGACAGGGCGGGGAGATTTCGTAGTCCGGGTGATGGAGAGATTGATTTTGGAGCCATCTTCAGTAAGCTCGCACAATATGAATATGAAGGATGGGCTGTACTGGAATGGGAATGTTGTATCAAAGACAGTGAACAAGGCGCTACCGAAGGTGCAGTCTTCATCAAAAACCATATGATCAACGTGACGCAGCGTGCGTTCGACGATTTTGCTGGTGGTGTTTCGGATCAGAAGACGAATAGGAAGATATTAGGTCTTGAATAAATATAGTTTAAATTAAAAGTCCCCTTTAGGGGATTTAGGGGCAAAATGCAGGAGGTGTTACAAATCAAAAAAAGAGGACGCAGATTAAATAAGAAAATATAAGATTTATTATGATTGATCATACTTGTGCAATAAGAAATCGAAAATCGAAAATCGAAAATGAATTAAAAGTTACTCTGATGTTGAGTAATTACATCAAATATTTTTCAATTGTACTTTTTAGTTTAATTCAACTCTCCTCACTCTTTGGACAAGATGTCAAATGGGATGAACTGATTGAAAAGTGGAGAACAGAGTATCATGTGCCAGGCATGTCTGTGGGAATTATAAAAGATGGTAAGGTCGTATTATCAAGTGGGTATGGGGTATTGGAAGAAGGAAAGAAAACCAAGGTGGATGAGAATACACTTTTTTCAATCGCATCGAATACAAAAGCGTTTATAACAGCATCTATTGCAAAACTGGTGGATGAAGGAAAGATGAATTGGGATGACAGGGTGCAAACCTATCTTCCATATTTTGAATTGTATGATCCATGTGTATCAGAGATGATGACTGTGCGTGATCTGTTATGTCATCGTTCAGGGCTAGGGACATTCAGTGGAGATGTGATATGGTATCGCAGTGAATATAGTGCAGAGGAAGTCGTTCGACGCGTTGCTGCACTTCCTCAGAATTTTGAATTTCGGAGTGGTTTTGGCTATTCAAATGTGATGTTTCTTGCAGCAGGTGAAGTGATACGAAAGGTATCCGGAAAAAAATGGGACGAGTATGTGAAGGAGAATTTTATCAGGCCCCTTCACATGAACAGAACGACCACTTCTACAAATGAAATCTATGCAACCTCTAATATAGCGACACCCCACAAACCTCAGGGAGATCATGAGGTTCCCATCGAATGGGTCAATTGGGATAATATGGGAGCTGCAGGTGGTATTATTTCTTCTTCAACAGATATGCTGAAATGGATGGCATTGCAGCTGGATCATGGTATTGAAGGAACGGATACTTTTTTCACAGCACAATCACAAACCACGATGTGGACGCCACACAATAATTTTCCTGTGAGTCAAAGGGCCCATCAAATCTATGGCAGGAATTTCAATGGATATGGTTTGGGATGGGGACTGGGAGAATACCAGGGACATTTTGTTGCCTCGCATACCGGAGGCTATGATGGAATGTATTCCAGCGTGATGCTTCTACCCAATGAGCATATAGGTATTGTAGTGCTGACAAATGCTATGCACAGTATTGGTCCAATGTTAAGTAATGAAATCATTGATAAACTATTAGATCTTCCACAGGGTGATTGGGAAGACAGAGGATTGAAGCAAGATCAGGCTGCATGGAAAAGTAAGGCTGACAGAATAGAAGAAAGAATGAAAGCACATGAGACAGGTACGAAGCCAACCATGAGCGCTGAAGAAATCTCTGGTTTGTACAGAGATCCTATGTACGGTGATATACGCATCGAGCATGATGGCACACAACTAATGATTGACTTTACTGCCTCTCCGGGCCTAAAAGCAAAACTGTCACACTGGCATCATGATGTCTATCAGATAGAGTGGTTGAAGCCACAGGCCTGGTTTAGTTTTGGAACAGTTCAGATACTCAAGGATAATAATGCCAAACCTGACGGTTTATTATTTGATGTTCCTAATGATGATATTTTCTTTGAAGAAATCAAAGCCGTACGCGTAAACAAATGACATCAGAACCTATTGGATTTATTTATGCATTGTTGCAGGACATCAGAGGTGATGTTTATCATGACCCGGTGACACTTGGTATTTATGCTACAGATGCAAGTATCTATCAGATCACGCCCGTAGCTGTCGTATGTCCGAAAGATGAAGAGGATGTAAGGACTTGTCTTAAAATAGCGAATCAATATCAGGTACCCATTTTAGCGAGAGGAGGAGGAACCAGCCTGGCTGGTCAGACTGTGGCAGAAGCGATCGTCATTGATTTTTCGAAGTACATGAATAAAATTCTTTCGTTTGAAAATGATCTTGTGAGTGTTCAGCCTGGTGTCATACGATCGCAACTGAATAAATTTCTAAAACCGCATGGACTTGAATTTGCTCCTGATCCTGCTACCGGAACAAGAGCTACTATAGGTGGAATGGTGGCCAATAATTCATCAGGCACAAAGAGTATTATCTATGGAAAGACAGGAGATCATGTCGTTGAATTAAAAGTCATGATGGTGGATGGTAAAGTCATTCATACAAAAGCACTTTCATCTGTAGAATTACAGGACAAATTATCAGGCGAGGACGAGGATCGATTCTATTACAAAAAGATGATGGATATCGTTTTGCCATTGCAGACAGAAGTGTCAGAACGATATCCGAAGACGATGCGAAGAGTAGGAGGATATGCGTTTGATGACTTTATCTCATCCGGATTTGGTGATCTCAACCGGATCATTATCGGAAGCGAAGGAACACTGGGTATTATCCTTGAAGCCAAACTAAACGTTGTCAGGCTTCCAAAATTCAAGGGACTGAGTGTTGTTCAGTTTGATCACGCACAGGATGCTATCAAAGCAACCATCACGATGGTGAAATACAAACCATCTGCAGTGGAGATCCTGAGCCGATTGTTGATAGGATATAGCCGGAAGAATATTGAAACGGCTCCGATGTGTGGCTTTCTGAAAGGAGATCCTGATTCCATTCAGATCATTGAATTTTATGGAGATGATCCCCAAGAAATAAAAAACAGGGCGGAGTCTATGCATACTGAATTGCGATCGCTTGGATTCGGATATGCACATGATTATTATCCGGAAGGAAAAACATACTATGATGTATGGGGGATCAGGGAACGTGGCTTGGGATTATTGCTGGGAGAACCTACGGATAAGAAAGGTGTTCCCGTAATTGAAGATGCAGCCATTCCGCTTGAACATCTTGATGCTTTTATTGCAAAGGTTGTGGTGATATGTGAATCCAAGGGAGTGGGTGTGGATTATTATGCCCATGCGAGTGTCGGCGTCATTCACATAAAGCCCATTTTAGATCTTCGGGTACAGGGAGATATTGATCTTTTCAAAAAAATAGCAGACGAGGTATTTCAATTGGTGCTATTTTATAAAGGATCGTGGAGTAGTGAGCATGGAGATGGTCTTGTACGAAGTAGTTATCTACGGGAGTTTTATGGAGATACTATCTATGAAGGATTTAGAAAGACAAAAATTTTATTTGATCCTGATCATCTGCTTAATCCTGAGAAGATCGTCGATGCGCCACCGATAGATAGTCATCTTCGCTATGGTGCGTTGTATCATGACTGGCCATTTGAGTCAGTGTATAAATACCGCGAACAGCATGATTTTCATACAGCGGTGCATCAATGTTCAGGTTTGGGAGCCTGTAGGAAAATTTCCGGGGGGACAATGTGTCCAAGTTTCATGGTGACGCTTGATGAACGGGATTCTACACGAGGGCGCGCTAATGCTTTGCGACTGGCGATGTCAGGTCAGTTGGAAGATGGTCTCGCCAATAAGGAGCTACCGGAAATACTTGATTTGTGTCTTTCCTGTAAAGCATGTAAAGCTGAATGTCCAAGTAGTGTGGATATGGCCCGATTGAAAGGTGAAGTGATGCAATATCAATTTGATCATCTGGGTGTATCGTTAAAAGATAAGATGATCGGAAAGAGTGCGGATCTGGCCAGAAAATTTGCAGGAAAAAAAGCGGGTGTGGTCAATTTATTTCAAAACATGGCTGGTATCCGACACCTTGTAATGAAATCTATTGGCATGGATGCCCGAAGAAGATTGCCAACATATGCTTCCAAACTGTGGACTAAGTCGCACAGTGAGCAACACGCAAAAACACTAGGTGGTGATCCTGATGTCATCCTTCTGACGGATACTTACACACAATGCCATCAGCCGGAATCCGGTATCGCTGCAGTACGATTGCTTGAAGCGTTGGGACAAAATGTGATGCTGCTTGATGCGGGATGTTGTCAACGGCCGCGTATCTCGCACGGATTTTTGAAAGAAGCTGCGCAGAAAGTAAAGCCGGCTATTGAAAAAATTATACCATGGTTGGATAAAAATATTCCTATTGCCGTATTAGAACCTGGTTGTGCTTCAGCATGGGCGGATGACATACCCGATCTGATCGAAGATGATGTAACAGCGGATGCATTGAAAAAAATCATGACGTTCGAGCAATTGCTTTTAACGGTTTTGAAAAAAGCAACAAACGGATCCGACGTGATCAAGCCTAAATCTGCACATGTACTTGTCCACGGGCATTGTCATCAGAAATCGATATATGGGATGGATGCAGTTAAAGAAATATTTTCCATGTGGCCTGCGACAAAGTACGAGGAGATTGATAGCGGTTGTTGTGGTATGGCCGGTTCGTTTGGTTATGAAGCAAAGCATTATGACATTTCAAAAAAAATGGCTGAGCGTGTTTTGGTTCCATCCATAAATGCAAAACCTGATGCCATGGTGATCGCCAATGGATTTAGTTGCAGACACCAGATAGCAGATTTTGCGGATAGGAAAGCGGTTCATATTGCGGAGGCGTTTGAAATCAATAAATAAAATTTATATAATAGGATCATCACATGCCAGCTCAATATCCTCCTGTTGCTAGTCGATTCCGATCGCTCATCAATGCAGGCAAGTTTATAAAAAATCCATTTCCGATACTTGATAAAGCTGTTTCAAAATTAGGCACGACATATGGTTTTTATATGGGGGGAGTTCAAAAAGCAGTCTTAACGATTGATCCCAAAGTCGCACGCTATATACTTCAAAAACATCATCGGGCATATGAAAAATCTAAAATAGTCACCGAGATCCTCTCGAAATATTTAGGCAACGGCTTGCTCACCAATACAGGTGATCAATGGCTTAGACAACGGAGACTCATTCAGCCAGGTTTTCACCGAAAACGTATTGAATCACTCATAGGTCTGATGAAAGCAGAAGTGGATGCGGGTATGATCAACTGGGCTAACAAATCATCAGGTGGTGAGATGATCGATGCGTATAAGGAAATGAATATGCTCACGTTCCGGATTATTGCGAAAGCATTGTTCAGTGATTCTATTCAGGAAAATCAACTTACCCAATTAAGCGAATTGATAAGTACAATACAAGCATATATCATTAAAGAGGTGCGACAACCACATAAGCGATGGTGGTTTAAGCTCAGTGGAATTATGGCAAAGCATATTGCACTTGCAAAGGGAACAAATGAATTGATCCGGGATATCATCAGAAAACGAAGGGCATCAACAACGATGCCTGACGATCTACTGACGATGCTTTTGGAGTCAACATATGAGGACACTGGTTTGAGTATGGAAGAAGATCAGTTGATTGATGAATGCCTTATTCTTTTTGTAGCCGGTCATGAGACTTCTGCCAATGCATTGTCATGGATGATTTATTTGTTGGGATCCCATCCTGATGAATATACCAAACTTCAAAATGCACAAGGTGAAGCTCAGGCTGCATTGGTACGGAATGTGATTGAAGAATCGCTGAGATTATATCCACCAGCCTGGGTGACGGACAGAATTTCTCTTGAAGAAGATCATGTTTTAGATTACACATTACCAAAAGGAACAACCTGGATTATTTATATCCGGGGGATGCATCGGAACCCTGCGTACTGGGACAAGCCGGATGAATTTATTCCTGATCGATGGAATGATCCGCAACTCAACAAGGAAGCTTATATGGCATTTGGTGCAGGACCGAGATTATGTATTGGTGAGCATTTCGCGATGATGGAGATGCAGCTTATTCTGACCACGATCGTGAATACATGGAATATTAAATTGATATCGAAGGATGTGGTTGAAAAACCGTTGGTGACGTTGAGACCGGGAGGGGAGATATGGGTTTTAATAGAACCAAAAAAATAACGAATAACGAATAACGAATAACGAGTAGCAGAGATGAATATATTAGTAAATGGAAAAACAAAAACAATTTACCACTTAAGAAACATAAGAAAACTTAAGAAGTCACTTAGAAAAAAGGTCATAGGTTAGAGCAGCCGGTTTGGGCTGAAGGAGAAGGTCATAGGTTGTTTTTTATTAAAAGACTACTTGATAAGATGGCTAATAATCTTATGTGCATGTTCCCGTGCGTTTTCGATGGTAAATTTATTTGTACGCATGCCACCGCAGACAACACCTGCTAAGTATAGGCCTGGTACTGAAGATTCATGCGTGGTGTCATCGTAGATTAATTCAGGTTCAGGATCATCTGTGAATTTGATGCCGATTTTTTGTAAAAATTTGAAATCAGGTTGATAGCCTGTCATTGCAAGGACAAAATTGTTTTCAAGTGAAAGGTGACCATCTGGTGTGTTGATTTCAATAGTATCTTCTTTTATTTTGGTGACTTCACTTTTGAAGTAAGCTTTAATAGAACCTTCTTTTATCCGGTTTTCAATATTTGGTTTGATCCAGTATTTAACGCGCTCACTTATTTCGCCGGAACGAACGATCATCGTGACGTCAGCGCCTCGGTAGAAAAGTTCAAGCGCAACATCACATGCGGAATTGGCTGCTCCGATGATCGCTACTTTTTGTTCTACGTAAGGATGAGGCTCATCGTAATAGTGACGGACCTTTGATAAATGTTCACCTGGTACATTCATCAATACGGGTAGGCCGTAGAATCCGGTAGATACAATGACTGTTTTTGCCTGGTATTTATCTTTTGATGTATGGACTTCGAAATGATCTTTCTTTTTCTTCACATCTTCTACAAGTTCATAAAACTTTGCATTTAAATTCCAGCTTTCAAATACACGGCGGAAATATTCTAAGGATTCTCTACGTGTGGGTTTCTCTCCATGACTTACGAAAGGGACATCGCCGATTTCCAATAATTGGGATGTAGAAAAGTAGGTCATGTTTGTGGGGAAATGGAAAGGGTGTTGACGAGCATGCCTTTGTCGATCATTAGTGCGTTGAGTCCTGCCTTCTGTGCTTCAAGAGCACAGTTCATGCCGATAGGGCCGGCGCCGATGATGATGATGTCGTGCATGAGGTGAAGATAAGGAGAAGGCTGAGGCGAAGGCGAAGGAAAAAAGTATTCAGTATTCAGTAAAAATGGTGATCAGTTATATTTTCTGTTAGTTGTGTATGCTAAACTAAATGCCGGTTTCGCAAAACGGAGTTTTGCAGACACACAGACGTAGGCACAGCCTACGCCAAACCGTAAGTGTTTTCTAAAAATTGGCGAAGCCAATTTTTAGAAAACTATATGTTTTTTGTTATTGCTTATTGCTTTCCCGCAACATTTACTGCGTAATGGCGGGATCTTCGCTGCGCTCGAATTGCTTATTGTCCTTCGCCTTCGCCTTCACCTTCGCCTTCGCCTCCGCCTTCGCCTTCGCCTCCGCCTTCGCCTTCGCCTCCGCCTCTCATTAGAATAAGTTATTTTTGAACGTTACTAAAGAAATTCTCCCTTTATGAGTGAAGAAAATAAACCTTATATACCTGCGGAAACGGTACTTCCGGAGACCACAGTCAAAGCTTTTATCCTTGGGGCCCTGCTCTCGGTCATCCTGGCTGCGGCTAATGCGTACCTGGGACTTTTTGCAGGTATGACGGTATCTGCCTGTATTCCGGCTGCGGTGATTTCCATGGTAGTACTCAAGATGTTTAAGAATAATAATATTCTTGAAAATAACATCGTGCAGACGGCGGCTTCGGCCGGTGAGGCATTAGCAGCAGGGGCGATCTTCACTTTTCCGGCGCTGATTATTTTTGGATACTGGACTTCTTTCAGCTACTGGGAGACGATGTTGATTGCTTTGTGCGGCGGTGTTTTGGGTGTACTATTTACGATCCCGTTGCGTCGGGCACTTATTGTAGAGCAAAACTTAAAATTTCCGGAAGGTGTGGCGACAGCAGAGGTATTGAAGAGTGGTGAAGAAGCCGGTAAGTCCATAAGGTATCTGGTGACAGGTGCCTTGCTTGGAGCGGTTTTAAAATTTTCAGAAGCCGGATTAAAGCTGTGGAGTGCTGTTGCGGAGACGGCCACCACTTTCGGTACTAAGATATATGCGTATGTAGGATTGAATCAGTCGCCTGCCCTCATGGCGGTAGGATACATTGTAGGATTGCGTATTTCATTTTTGATTTTTCTTGGTGGGGCTATTAGTTGGTGGGTGGCTATGCCCATTTATTTATATCTCACCGGTATTCCACAGGATGATACGCTTGTAGCTGTGGGAGGTAATATATGGAGTAGTCAGATCAGGTACCTGGGCGTAGGTGCTATGCTGGTGGGTGGATTGTGGGCGATCATCAGTCTTGTCAAACCAATTATTGCAGCAGTGAAAAATGGATTAGCCGCTATCCGAAATAAAACCGGTGGCGCGAATGCTATTCGAACAGAGAGAGACATGCCAATGGGACAAGTGCTCATCGCGATAGTGGCGATGATCATTCCGATTTTTATTATTTACCTGCGAGAGATACAAAATGTGCCGATCACACTTTTTATGGCAGTGATCATGCTTATTGCAGGGTTTATTTTTTCTGCCGTTGCAGGATACATGGCAGGCCTTGTGGGAAGTTCTAATAATCCTATTTCAGGTGTGACGATCGCTACGATACTTACATCATCATTGATCTTACTGGCGTTGATGGGAAAAGATTCCACTAGTGGTCCGGTAGCGGCCATCATGATTGGTGCAGTGACATGTTGTGCAGCATCGATAGCAGGGGATAATCTGCAGGATCTTAAGGCGGGATATATGCTTGGTGCTACACCACGTGCACAACAGATTATGTTGATGGTCGGTGTTGTTGCAGCAGCAGTAGCATTGCCGGTGATCCTTAATTTGCTCAATACAGCGTATGGTTTAGGAGCGCAGAGTGGAAGAGAAACTGCACTTCAGGCACCCCAGGCATCGCTTATGGCGAGTGTGGCTAAAGGTGTGTTCCAGGGAGGATTACCGTGGACGATGGTATATATCGGAATGGCGATCGGTGTTGTAATCATCATTATTGATCAGATACAGGAAGCACGCAAGAGTGAATACAGAGTTCCTGTTTTGGCGGTGGCTGTTGGTATTTATTTACCATTTGATTTGGGTAGTGCTGTGCTGGTCGGTGGATTAGTATCCTGGGCGGTAACAAGATTTCAAAATAAAAATCCATCAAAAGCACAACCTGATGTGGCCAGTGCGGCAAGCAGAAGTGAGCGTACCGGTTTACTTTTTGCATCAGGTCTTATCACGGGAGAAGCATTGATTGGAATATTGCTTGCAGTACCAATTGTGATTTGGGAACGCAATGTTTTTGATCTGCATCGGGCACTTCCTGGTCTTGTAGGATTAGTTTGTTTGCTTGGTGTATGTTATTGGGTGTACAAATCGGCAACGAAGAGTTTTATGGAGAAGTGATGTGACAATTTGACAATGTGAGAATGTGACAATGTGGGAATGTGACAATGTGGGAATCTGACAATGTGGGAATGTGACAATGTGGTGATATTATAATGTGGCAATGTGACAATGTGGGAATGTGACAATGTTGAAATGTGATAATGTGATAGTGTGACAATGTAGGGATGGTGTGATCATAGTATAGAGGAAATTTACTTTATTAATTTATTTTAAAATCTAATAGTCATGAAAGTAGTTCTTGCATCGATTGTATTTCTGATGTTTACAATGATGAGTTGTAAACCTTCTGAAGCGAAAGTAAATGTCCCGGATGCTGTTAAGGCAAAATTTTCTTCTATGTATCCTAAAGCGGAACATGCTGAATGGGAAATGGAAGACGGAAACTATGAAGCTTCTTTCAAGGAAGAAAAAATGGAGACCTCCGTCATCATCTCACCTGATGGAAATGTGGTAGAAACAGAGACTAGTGTGGATGCCGCTATGTTGCCTCAGCCTGTTAATGATTATGTCGCTTCGCAGTTGGGTGGAAAGAAAATTTCGTCTGCTGAAAAGATTGTTAGCGCCACGGGCATGGTTTCATATGAAGTTGAAGTCGGTGAAACAGATTATTTGTTTGACTCGAATGGGCAGTTTACGGGGAAGGAAGCAGAGGAGAAGGGAGAAGAAAAGGAGTAATCAGTAATCAGTAATCGGTAATCAGTGATCTTGTGTTTTAATGATCAGTAAATCTGTTATCATGATGTTTGTTTCAGCAATCAGTATTTAGTTTACTTTGCGTCTTTGCGCCTTTGCGAGAGATGCTGAAAGAACTATTCAACAGTAATCATCTTTTACATTTTCATTTTATGCGAAACGTCATTTTTTATTTTGTCATTACTGTATTCAGTTTTGCAGGCTGTTCAAAGCCCAGTGAAAAGATTAATATTCCCACTACAGTCAAAACAAAATTTACAACCATGTATCCTGATGCAAAAGGGACACAATGGAAAATGGAGGACGGGAAATATGAAGCCTTTTTCCACCAGGATCAAAAAAATCTAATGGTGATCCTGACTGAAGATGGCACCATACTTAAATATCAGGAGATCATCGATCCTTCCCGTCTGCCACAGACCGTCAAAGACTATGTGTCTGCTCAGATGGGAGGAAAAAAAATAACCTCCGCGATTACGTATACAGATCCAAAAGGAAATAATTCTTATGAAATCGTAGTGGATCAGGCCACATATCTTTTTGCAAAGGATGGTGAGTTTGTAGGGAAGAAAAGGAATTGAGAGTAGGGAGTAACGTACTGTAAGGCATAACAAGTGAATCTGAGTATCGATAATTGAGTCCTTTAGCCAATGAATCCTTTTATCCGGCATCCACTTTAGCTCAATATTGTATCCTCACCAGATTCAATCTGTTGTTTCGTTCACTGGGTACGATGCATTCATTGTAGGCGACCTGGATGCCGTCTTTGAATCGAAGTTTCAATCGTTGATAATCGGTATTGAAGACAGTTTTTCGTTCTACATATCCTGTTCCCGAGACTTCATATCCACCTACGGTATTTTCCTGTTTGATTTCATCATTGAATAGAAATCGTAAACGGGCGGGTGTTTTAAAAAGGAAGAAGGACGAATAGATGGCATCATCGTCCTGGGAGTACTGGCGTTTTCGTAATACTTTTTTCCAATGTGGTGTGCCGTCCGGATTGATCGCGAAGAGAATAAGATCTTCATAATAATAATCTACCCAGCCTCCTCTGCCAAAAGTTCCATTGTCCCTTCTCACGGGCAAGCTGGAACGGCGTGAAAATTCTTTATTCAATTCAGCGATAACCACTGCTCCGCCATCTTCTCTCAATGCCACTTTTTGCACATTGAAATCTGAAAGGCCTCTTGAAATCGCTACTTCTTTACCATTCACTTCCGAGAGTAGAGATTCATCGAATGGTAAAAGATGTATGGTTTGGTCAAGACCAGGTTGATATCTGACAAAATAAAATCCCTGCGCACGTGCGGCATTGCGATCACTGTACAAACCGGTGATGACGAGATCATGATGGAGATTGTCAAACTGTGTATAATAATCATAGACCTGTTGCTCGCCCATGTCGATCGATTCGTGAATAAATTCTTCTGAACCGGGTAATGATGAATACACATCGAGGCTTTGCACTTTCTGCAGGAATTTTTCCGGTTCAACCGTGAGATAGAACTCTCCGGAATTGCTCACTTCAATAGACCTGAAATCCCGTTGAAAACCTCCGCCGGGTAACTTGAGTGTATTTTGCCATAACACGATGTGTGCAGTAAGATCGTAGCTGATGAGATGCAAGCCTTCTCCATCTTCCCGGTACACTACTGCTTTGTTTTCATCTTCAGAGCTCACCATCTGAACCTTGGGGGTGATAAATATATTTTCAACGATCCCAAGTGTCATCGTATCGATGAGGGTGATCGAATGATCGTATGCGCTGTGCTTAATGTAATAGTCACCTTTATCACGGACCCCATACAGAATGTCAATTTTATCCGGATGAGATATTACACCTATAATATCAGCTCTATGAGGGCTCAGCAGGATCTCGCGTTCCCATTTCAGATGTAGTTCTTCATCAAAGGCCTGAATAAAAAACTCATGGCCCCTGTCTCTGAACAAAAGGAGGTCACCGCCGACCCAACCGAGTATGGTGTAGTCGTAATCGTTTCTAAGGGCAAGCTCTTCGGAGATGGTGATGGACTGGCCAAATGTCGTGAAGGTGACAATCGTAAAAAGAAATACAAAAATTGGCTTCATCATATTCTCAAGACATCAATGGTGAAAGATAGGTTCATTTGGGGTGAAAAGCAAGAGGAGGAGAGCAGAGGGCATAGAGCATAGAGCAGTGGGGTCGTACACGGAGATTATCATATGGATTAATAGAGATTTTCCCTGGTGAAAAGTTTTGCGACCTGCGTGACTTTTACTTTGCGTCTTTGCGAGAGATAAAAGCTGAGTTGCGACCTAACTTGTATTTTTACCTCCTGTCTAAAAAATAAACTATGAATCAACCTGCTATAATCGAGTGTGTCCCCAATTTCAGCGAAGGACGGCGACCTGAAGTAATTGAAGCTATCGCGCAAAGTATAAGACAAGTAGATGGCGTCAAGCTCCTGGATGTCGATCCGGGCAAGGCGACGAACCGGACCGTGATGACAATGGCCGGTGCACCAGGTCGTGTGATTGAAGCTGCATTTCAGGCGATTAAGACGGCCGCTTCGCTGATCGATATGCGGACACATAAAGGAGAGCATCCAAGGATGGGCGCCACCGATGTATGTCCTCTGATCCCCATCAGCGGCATCACGATGGAAGAAACGGCGCAATTTGCACACAGGCTAGCAAGACGTGTCGGTGATGAATTAGGAATTCCGGTTTATATGTATGAAGCTGCAGCCACAAGACCTGAGCGAAAAAATCTGGCTACAATACGGGCCGGTGAATATGAAGGATTCAATACAAAAATACGTGAGGCGGAATGGCATCCTGATTATGGTCCTACGACATTCAATGTTACTGCAGGGGCTACAGTGATCGGTGCAAGAGATTTTCTTGTCGCCTACAATGTCAATCTCAATACAAGATCAGAACGCAAAGCGAATGCTGTTGCTTTTGATGTGCGAGAGAATGGGCGTATCCTCCGCAAAGGAAATCCAGTGACCGGCGAAATCGTAAGAGATGAAAAAGGCGAGGTCGTTCGTGAAAAAGGAATGTGTAAAGGTGTGAAAGCGATCGGATGGTATATTCAGGAATATGGTATCGCACAGGTTTCGATGAATATCACAGATACCAATCAGACATCATTGCACCAGGCCTTTGATGCTTGTGTGCAAAGCGCTGCTGCTCGTGGGTTGCGAGTGACGGGTTCTGAACTAGTTGGGTTGGTTCCTTTACAGGTGATGCTTGATGCCGGGCGACATTATTTGAAAAAGCAAGGCCTGTCACATGCTGCACCTGATCGTGAACTTATACACATCGCGATAAAAAGCATGGGCCTTGATGAATTAGCGCCATTTGATCCACAGAAGAAAATCATTGAATACTTACTTGAAGAAAATACTATGAATCCATTGACTACATTGACACTTACCGGATTTACTGAAGAACTGGCAGCAGACTCTCCTGCACCTGGTGGCGGTTCCGCCGCTGCTTATGTTGGTGCATTAGGAGCATCATTAGGTACGATGGTTGCTAATCTTAGTGCTCATAAGCGAGGATGGGAAGACAAGATGGATTATTTTGTAGAATGGGCAGTCAAAGGACAGGAGGCAAGAAAAAAATTGCTTCATTGCGTGGATGAGGATACAAGGGCATTCAATAAATTGATGGATGCCTTTCGTCTTCCGAAAGAAACTGACGAACAAAAGAAAACAAGATCTGCTGCTATTGAGGAAGCGACAACGGGAGCTATTGAATCTCCATTGAATATCATGAGAGTGTCTTGTGATCAATTTGCATTACTTGATGCGATGACAAAAGAAGGAAATCCGAATTCTGTCTCCGATGCCGGTGTTGGTGCAGCATGTGCATTAGCAGCTGTTGAAGGTGGATGGCTCAATGTGATGATCAATATGAGTGGATTGAAAAGTAAAAAGGCAGCAGAGGCATTTAAGAAAGAAGCGAATGAGTTACTTGCAAAAGCGAGGGAAGAGAAAGAGCGGATATTTAAGACGGTGATTTTGACCATGGGGTAAAGAAATAGGCAATAGGCAATGAGCAATAGGCAAAATGGAATAGGCAATAAGCAAAAAGAAATTGAAAAAAACAATAAGGAAAATGCAATAAGCAAATGAAGTTGTTTTCAACTACAATCAACATTAGTAAGGATTTTCTTAAGTGTCTTCTAAAGTGTAGTTAAGTTTTTTAAGTGGTAAAATTTGAATCGGTTTAATAAGGCAATGAGAAATAAGCGAAAATCAAAATCAAATCGGAAGATAAATTTGCTTATTGCCAATTGCACATTGCCATCCCGCATCATTTACTGCGTAATGGCGGGATCTTCGCTTCGCTCGAATTGCTTATTGCCTATTGCTTATTGCTTATTGTTTTTCGTTTTTCCTGCAAGTGCACAGCACACCATCATGAGATCTTTTAATATCAATGATGGCCTGGTCAGTAACCAGGTGCGGGGATTTTACCAGGATAAAAAAGGATTTTTATGGATCATGACGTGGGAAGGGCTGAGCCGATATGATGGTTATGCATTCAGAAATTATACTTTGGCAGAAGGTCTGGCACATCCATTGATCAATGATATGATCGAGGGAAAAGACGGAAGGATTTTTATTGCAGAAAATGATGGGTCAGTAGATGTAATTCTCAAGGGTGAAATTCAGCCCTCTCTTCGAAAAAAATATTCTAAATCGATCAACCGGCTATCCCGTCAAACCGATGGCAGGATATTGGCGTCATTGGACCATTCAGGTGTATTTCTATTTACTGAAGATACTGTTATAACCCTCAATAAAACTCAGGAATTCTTTTCTGTCACAGATGTATTAGTAGATAATAATTATTATTTCGTTTGTGGCGATAAAAGTGGAGTAATGCATGAGGATCACACTTTTGTCAGTGTGTGGCCCGATTCTCTTTTTCCATATAGCGGTATCCTGAAAGAAAATCAGGATCGCATGTGGGTCGGAACGTACAAAGGATTGAGATGGGTCTATCTGACAGGTGCGGCGGATAAAATAAATAAGCTCAGCCTGACTGCATACGATCGCGCTCCCTGGGGACGATGGATCATCAATGATATCATGCAATCATCAGAAGGCTCGATCTGGATCGCCGCACTTGGTGGATTGATTCAGATCAGACCCGATCAATCCTGGCGGGTGTACAATCGAAAAGACGGATTACCAAATGATAATATCACTTCCGTATTTGAAGACCGTGATGGATTTATCTGGATTGGGACTGATCAGGGCATGGCACAACTTGACATCAAAAACGCGATCGATATTTTTACAATTTCAGAAGATCTGCCCAACACCATAGTTATTGATCTTCTACCAAGACAAGATGGCTCAGCTTATTTGGTTTCGAATCTACCGGTGGTCAATAAAATAAAAGTGGGCCAGCCGATTAAATCAATTCCGATGGGCAACTTTGGAGATGCTTACAGTTTTTTGAAAGCAGGGACGGATACATTAGTGTGTACCATGAACGGATATTACAAGATCACCGGGCAGGGAATCCGTATTTGGGATGAAATCCCCTATTCACGATTAGTCATTTCAGTTATGATGGACAGTACACTAATCTCTGCGTATGGAGGAGAAATCACTGTTGCCACATCAAAAGGAAGTTTTACGGACACGACATTTCATGATCAGGTATATGTGCTCGTTCCGGATGATGATGAAAAGATATGGGTGGCATCATTGAACAAGGGATTGTTCAGAGTCAATTTGATAAAAGATGCTGTGGGTAATAAGAAGCTGGAATGGGAAGATTTCAATACATACATCCCTGAAAAAACCCTTAGGAGCCTTCATCGTGATAGAAAAGGAAATATATGGGTCGGGACGCGTTATAGCGGCCTTGTAGAGCTTACTAAGAATGGGACAAATGATACATATGTCACGCACAGGTTTGGAAGAAAAGAGGGATTCATGTCAGATTTTATCAAGTCGATAGATTCAGATGAAGATGGCAATATTTGGGTCGGGACAAATGCAGGTATTGAAAAATTGATTCCTGTGGATGATCATTATCGTGTTTTTTCATTTAGCCGTGTGCACAATTTTTTTGCAGCAGTCCAACAAATTGTGGTTGGGCCTGACCATACGCTTTGGTGTGCCACAACTTCCGGCGTTGACAAAGTAAGAGATAGTGGCTATGACACTATTGCACCTCCTGAAGTGTATATTTCGTCAGTCACAACAGCAAAAAAAATATTGGAGGACCCGACAGAGCTTCTGCCTTTCAAATTGAACTACAATCAGAATTACATTGACATTGAATTTTCATCGAATGATTTTATCAATGGCAAGCAAATTGAGTACAGTTATCGTCTTACTGGAAGCCAGGACACTTCATGGTCAAATCCATTTCCTGTTCACAATGTGTCTTATGCAAATTTATTGCCTGGGGTCTATCGCTTTGAAGTCAAGGTAAAAGGATGGAATGGCGAATTTGGTAAGGCAACATTTTACAAGTTTATGATCAGGCCTCCTTTTTGGCGGCAGGCATGGTTCGTAATACTTTTTATTGCTGCGGTTTTGGCTTTGGTGTATTCATTGTATCGCTACCGCATCAAACAATTGCAACGTATCCAGGATGTACGAAACAGAATTGCTTCTGACCTGCATGATGAAATCGGATCATCACTCACCCATGTCAATATTCTCAGCGAAATCGGACGAAAGACATTTGACAAGGATGATCAACCACAGCAATTGTTCAAGCGGATCGGTGAAGAAGTACAGTCATCCGCTGAAGCGCTTGATGATATCATCTGGAGTGTAAGCAGTCGTGTGGATACGGCAGAAGATCTCATATCACGAATGAGAAGATATGCCTCAGAATTGTTTGACGCTAAAGGAATCACTTTTGCCCTGCATGTTGAGCAGCTTGATGAAAACCAATCAATAGGACTTGAACTCCGGCGTGATTTTTATCTTATTTATAAAGAATTACTGCGCAATATCATACGTCATGCAGAAGCTACTAAGGTCAGTATCCGCATTTTGCGCGAAGATCAGTTTCTGTCGATGGTGGTCAATGACAATGGGCATGGGTTTGATACGGGTGTTGCTACGGAAAGACATGGACTAAAAAGCATTAAAGGACGTGTATCAAAATGGAAAGGTCAGATATCGGTTGATTCATCTGATCAGGGTACGACGATTAAGATCGGTTTGCCGTTGAAGAAAAATATATAGCCCTGAAATAGAGGATTCACTCAATTGAGTGAAATGAATAGATCAAATATCACTTAGTTTTGTCTAAGATGCCTACCCGGATAGTAATTTTTGAAGACAATGACCGATTGCGTGAATCGCTTGCAGTGCTGCTTCAGCATTCCGACGATTATACCGTGGTAGGGCATTTCAATAATTGTAATCAGGCCACTGAAATAGTGCTGATGCATCAGCCTGATGTAGTATTGATGGATATTGATATGCCCGGGAAGACAGGGATTGAAGGTGTTTCACTTGTCAAAGAAGCGCGACCGGAGACGGCGGTGATTATGTACACTGTTTTTGAAGACAATGAAAAATTATTTCAATGCCTGTGCGCAGGGGCTAATGGTTATTTATTAAAAAAGACATCCCCACAGAAATTATTCGATGCTATACAGGAAGTGATTGAAGGGGGAGCACCGATGTCCCCACAGATCGCACGAAAGGTGCTGGGATCATTTCATACCAGGTCAAGTAAGATAAGTTACGATCTTTCTCCGCGCGAGACAGAGGTGCTTCAACATCTCATCAAAGGCTATGGTACAAAACAGATCGCTTCTGAATTATTTATTTCGTTTGATACGGTGCGAAGTCATCTCAAAAGTATTTATCAAAAGCTGCATGTCAATTGTGGAAAGGAGGCGATAGTAAAAGCATTGAGGGAGAGGATCGTGCATGATCTTTAATATATTTTCGATTTTCGATTTTGGATTTTGGATTTTGGAAAGGTCGAAAGTTTACAGAGCTTTTGATTTCACTCAAAAGGAGGATTGTTTCAGGGTTTGATTTCTTCCAATTTTGAAGAAAAAATTGAATGCCAAAATTATTTTTACCGGCGTTTAAGAAGTACTTCAGGAGCAAAAGGTTTTCGATCATTCATTTGCTATCCGTATTTATTTTTTTTCCATTGTCACTTGATGCCCAGGTTTCTGTCACAGCTACTGCTGGCAACTTGGGTCCAACAAATTATTCAACGATTAAGGACGCATTTGACGCCGTCAACTCAGGTATACATCAGGGTGTCATCACATTGAATATCACGGGAAATACAAATGAGTCCACCAGTGCTGTTCTTAATGCCAGCGGTACAGGCTCCGCTTCTTATTCGGGCATGCTCATTCAGCCGAGTGGTGGATCATCAAGGACTATCACCGGAGCCATTACACCAGGAAACCCATTGATTGATCTGAATGGTCCTGATAATGTCACGATAGATGGATTAAATACGGGAGGAAATTCACTGGTCATTTCAAATACCACAGTTTCTTCAACCAATGGAACATGTACAATTAAGTTTCAATCTGATGCCACTAACAATACGATGACACGATGCAGCATACTCGGATCGGCTACTATGCCCAATAGTGCTGCAGGAGGTAATATTTGGTTTGCCGCTGCTGCTATTTCTACAGGCAATGATGATAACACTATTTCCTTTTGTAATATCGGGCCCGCCGGTACAAATCTTCCATCGAAGTGCATTTTTGCAAGCGGCACATCAAATACAGATCCCGGAACCGCCAATAGCGGAATTGTCATAACCGGTAATAATATATTTGATTTTTTCCTCCCGACAAATAGTTCTTCAGGGATAGATATTTTTGTAGGTACTGTAGGAACCGTAATTTCTAATAATAAATTTTATCAAACCGCGTCAAGGACTCAAACAGGTACCGGGTTCAATCACAGACCCATCAATATTGTTAATTCAGGCGGAAATAATTATCAGATCATCGGTAACACAATCGGCTTTGCTAACGGTGCGGGAACGGGTACCTATTCAGTTGTGTTGCCGGCTAGTACTGGAGGAGCAGCAGTGAGAGCTATATGGCTTGCAGTAGGAACGACAACAGCTACAAGTGTGCAGGGTAATACAATAGCCGGTATCGCTGTCTCCGGAGAAGCTTCAGGAAATAGTACAAGTCCATCACTGTCTGGTATTTTTGTGACCAGCGGACTGGCTACAATAGGTGATGTGACAGGAAATATCATTGGAAGTCAGACTGCAACAGGAAGTATCAACTTCACATCAAATTCAGCATCAGATGCATTTGTGATGGGCATGTGCAATTTTGGTGCATCAGACTGGACAACGAACAATAATATCATAGGAGGAATTACTGCATCCAATTCAAATACGGGTGCTGCTAATATTTACGGTTTTTGGGGTCAGACCGGCTCTAACAAGTCCTGGTTGTGTCTGAATAATACGATTGGCGGGATTATTACAAACTCAATTCAAAGTACGACCATATCAAACAATTCTAAAGTCGGAGGAATACGCAATTTGGCTGCCTCAGCAAACATCTCCGGAAATACAATTCGTAACATCTCCGCTTCCGGAGGAACCGGTACAATTTCAAATGCATCACTAACCGGAATATGCGTAACGCCAGCAGCAACAACTCATCTTATTTCAAAAAATACTGTATTTAATTTGCATAATTCAAATACGACTGATGCTTCAGTAATAACCGGCATTCAATTCCAAGGCTCTACAGGAGCAAATATTGTAGAGGGTAATTTTATCTATGGACTTTCATCAGCCTCTACTAATTCTTCCACTGAAATAAATGGAATACGAATAAATGGCGGATCTACAACATACCGGAATAATATGATCGCCATAGGAGCCGGCACATCCAATGCATGTCTCATCAGTGGCATCAACGAACCATTGGGTACAGATAATTTTTTTCATAACACAGTTTTTATCGGCGGATCACCAAATACGGGTACAGCAAATTCGTATGCGTTCAACAGTACTATCACCAACAATACACGTAGTTACAGGGATAATATTTTTGTAAATACCCGGACTAATAATGGTGCAACGGGAAAAAATTATTCGGTACAAGTAGGTGGTACAACACCAAATCCCGCAGGATTAACCATTGACAACAATGTATACTACGTCACTGGTTCCGGAACATTTTTCGGGTCATACAATGGTTCAGACCTGATCAATTTATCCGGATGGCAATCCGCAGTAGGACAGGATGGTGCCAGTCTGGAGAGTGATCCTCAGTGTGTAGGTCCCAATAATGCTATACCTGATCTGCATATTCATCTTATCAATCCGACACCCATAGAAGGAAGTGGTGTTGATGTTGGCGTCACATATGATTTTGATGGTCAGGTCAGGACAGGATTCACACCAGTGGACATTGGAGCAGATGCAGGAAATTTTACGGCCTTTTCGGCTACGATGGTGACCAATACGAATGATAATGGCGGAGGGTCTCTACGCAATGTCATCTTATCCGCAGTTTCGGGGTCAACCATTACGTTCTCACCAGTACTCTCAGGAGATACCATCAAATTGACCTCCGGAGAAATCGTGATCAATAAGGACCTGATCATATCCGGTCCGGGTATAATGAATCTGACGATATCGGGCAATTTTACCTCGAGAATATTTCATCTTCTGACCGGACATAATCTCACCATCGCAAATATGTCTTTGAAAAATGCGAGTGCTCTGCTAAATGGAGGGGCTCTTTTCGTAGAAGGAAATCTGATCCTTGAAAATATGATTTTGCAACACAACTTCGAAAACGGAACACCCAAATCCATGACCCTCACAGGTACATCCATGATGGAGATTGTGGGCAATGTGAATATCATGTATTAAGTGGGAAATGTGAATTCACTCAAAAAGAGGATTGTTTCTCCGTTTGATTTCATCAATTTTTGAAGAAAAATATCTTCATGAGATTTTTCATCCTCTTCATTCTTCTTTTGCTTTCTCCTTCTCTAAAAATTTTTGCTCAGGGTGTTTCCATAAGCGCTGATGGTTCGCCATCGGATTCAAGTGCGATACTGGATATAAAAAGTACTACACAAGGGGTACTCCTACCCCGGATGTCATCCAATTCACGTGACTCTATCATGAATCCCGCTCATGGACTTGTGGTGTTTGATACAACAACTAATACATTCTACTATTACACAGGTACGCTGTGGTCTGATCTTGCCGAAAGATTAAGAGTATGGTCGACATACGGAAATACAGATACAGATCCTGCAATTAATTTTATCGGGACAACAGATACTTTTCCTCTGCGATTCAGATTAAATAATACCTGGGCAGGTGAACTGAATGCCGGATTGAGAAATTATTTTTTGGGGGATAGCACAGGGATATCAAATACGATAGGATACAAAAACGTCGGAATTGGATCCAGAGTATTAGCTAAAAATACTGTGGGGAACTGGAATACGGCAATGGGCTCAGAAGCTATGTATTCAAATATCTGGGGGAATTATAATGCAGCTTTTGGTTTTTCAGCGCTGGATTCTACCATTTATGGTTCGGAGAACTCAGCTTTTGGAACGCAGGCTCTTAAGTCGAATGTAGGAGGATCAGCAAACACAGCCACGGGGGTCAATTCTCTTTATTCAAGCAGATATGCCGATTTGAATACTGCAAATGGAGCCTATTCACTTTTTTATAATACTACAGGATTTTCCAATACGGCTAGTGGAGGTTATTCACTTTTTCGCAACGTCAGTGGATATTCAAATACAGTTGTAGGCCTTAACGCGATGTATAGCAATATCAGTGGTAACAATAATGTTGCTGTTGGACGTAGCGCTCTTCTTCATGACACTATTGGAAGTAATAATACCGCAATAGGTCTGAATGCTATGTATTGGAATCGAAATAGTAATTTCAATACAGCACTTGGAGCGTATGCACTTTATGGCCACCAAACCGCTGATAATAGCACTGCCATAGGAGCTTACGCACTTGCTACTGATGTAAGTGGTATAGAAAATGCAGCCCTGGGGTATGCATCCTTATATAACAATTCAATTGGCAATTATAATACTACTGTTGGATATACTTCACTTTTTTCAAACACGACGGGTAACCAAAATACCGCTGTTGGTCATAAAGCGCTGTACCATTTAATCGGAGGACACAGTAATATCGCGATTGGATATGATAGCGGAATTGACCCTGGTTCACCTAACGTCATTAATACCGTGAGTATAGGCAATGAGGGCTATTATAATGCAGCAAATAACCAGGCTTTTATTGGAAATCTCAGCACGGCCTGGATAGGCGGACAAACCACTTGGTCCACGTATGCATCAGATGCGCGAGTGAAAAATAATGTTCAGGAAGATGTCAAAGGCCTTGATTTTATTTCAAGATTACGTCCTGTGACGTATAACCTTGACATTTCTTCTATGCGTGACATTACGGGCAATAAGGATACAGAAGACTATCCCGAAAAATATGACATAGAAAAAATAAAACAATCCGGTTTTCTGGCCCAGGAAGTCGAGCAGGCCGCTATCGCATCAGGATATAATTTCAACGGCTACACGGCTCCAAAAAAGAATACAGAACTCTATACGATGAGTTATTCATTGTTCGTCGTGCCTCTTGTCAAAGCAACACAGGAATTGAATTCTAAAGTTGAGCAACTCGCTGAAGAAAACGTGCAATTGAAAAGCGATATCAAGGAATTGATCGCCAGAATTGAATCATTGGAGAAAAGAGATAATTGAAAAACATATGAGGATCATAAAAAATAGAGCTATTTGTTTTATTGTCATCTGTATGCTCGTGCATCTTAATAGTATCATACTGGCACAAAATATAGGCATCGGCACGATCACTCCTGTTGAAAAGCTGGATGTCAATGGGAATATCAAATCGGATACGCTAAAACCAAATGCATTACAACTTTTACCAAATGCAGGAGCAGGTAAAATATTGACAAGTGATGTCACTGGTAATGCGTCATGGGAAAGCCTGATTGTCGCCCCTCCTGCAAATACTAGTGGTAATGTAGGTCATGGTGTTTGGGGTGATTGTGCTACCACGGGCAATATTTCTGAATATGACCCGGTTGCAGATTCCACCGGAGTTGCGGGAGATTATTTCGGAGCAAGTGTCTCCATATCCGGTGATTTCGCCATCATAGGTACGCCAATTGATGATGAAATGAATCCTAATCAAGGCTCTGCTTCCATTTATCATTTCAATGGCAGTAGCTGGCAATTCACACAAAAATTAACGGACCCCAATGGGTCTACTGATGATAATTTTGGTTACAGTGTATCTATATCCGGCAACTTTGCCATCGTGGGTGCTCATGCAGACGATGGACCTTTTAACAATCAGGGATCCGTCACCATCTATCAATACAATGGCACTAGTTGGGATTGGTTGGAAAAGATATCGGATCCGGATGGAGCTACATCTGATCATTTTGGAATCAGCGTATCCATATCCGGCGATTATTTTATCGCCGGGTCATTTTTGGATGATAGCAGTCCAAACGGTGACCAGGGCTCAGCCAGTATTTTTCATTTTAATGGAAGTAATTGGGAGCTCGTGGTAAAATTGACTGATCCTCTTTCAGCTTTCACAGATGAATTTGGTTCGAGCGTTTCCATTTCAAACAATTATGCTCTTGTAGGTTCGCCGTATGATGATGCAGGTGCAAATTTCGACCAGGGCTCTGCCAGTATTTACCAATTCGATGGCAATACCTGGGTATATATGCAAAAAGTGATCGATTCAGATGGGGCAACGAGTGATTATTTTGGCAGCAGTGTTACCATTTCGAATATGTATGCAGCCATAGGTGCGCCGGGTGATAAAGTAGGCAACAATGAAGACCAGGGATCGGCGACTGTTTTTCGGTATAATGGGAGTAGTTGGGTTTCTATGCAAAAAAAGACAAGCATAACAGGTCTTGCCAACGATGGGTTTGGAATCTGTATATCTATTTCAGGTGATTTTATGCTCATAGGATCGGATAGAGATGATGTAGGCGTAAATGTAGATCAGGGGTCAATAAGTATGTATCAACGATTGGGAAATGGATGGCAACTCGTCCAGTACATCACAGAGCCTGGCGGAAATGCGAGTGATTTTTTTGGATTTACATGTGCGCTTGATATTTCTACGCGACGCTTTCTAAGCGGGGCTTCAGGTTATATAAGTAATACAGGGAAAGCTGTTTTTGGAAAAATAAATTAAATTTTTTCCACGCCGAATCACTCAAAAGGAGGATTGAATGAGCCATTAATTACTTCAATTTTTGAAAGAAAAAATTCCTGTATGAAATTTATCATCTGTTTGGTGTTATTTTTATTTTCTCCGGTTCTTAATATTCTCATTATTTCACAAAATGTGGGCGTAGGCACAATCACTCCAACTGAAAAACTGGATGTAGAGGGAAATCTTAAAGCGGACACTATAAAACCAAATGCTGTTTTATTTGCACCAAATGCAGGAGTGGGTAAAATATTGACAAGTGATGGTATTGGAAATGCAACCTGGGAAAATATGATGCTTCCTCCTCCTCAAAATAATACTGGGAATGTTGGTTATGGCGTGTGGGGTGATTGTGCAACGAATGGGAATATAACTGATTATCACCCCGTAGCAGATACCGCCGGAGTGGCCGGAGATTTTTTTGGGAACTCCGTGTCCATATCCGGAGATTTTGCAATTGTGGGTTCTCTAACCGATGATGAGACGTATATCAATCAGGGCTCTGTAACAATTTATAAATTTAATAATGGCCATTGGGAATGGATGCAAAAAATAACGGACCCCGATGGATCGGCAAATGATAAATTTGGAACCAGTGTATCCATCTCTGGCTACTATGCCATTGTGGGTGCTGATTTTGATGATGGGCCTGGTGGCAATGACCAGGGTTCTGCCAGTATTTTTGGATTTAATGGAACCAACTGGGTTCTGGTGGGTAAAATAATTGACCCCTTAGGTGATGGCGACGATCATTTTGGATTCAGTGTATCCATTTCCGGCAACTATGCCATTGTGGGGGCAATGCGTGATAATGGGCCTGGTGGCAATGACCAAGGTTCTGCCAGTATTTTTGAATTTAATGGAACTAACTGGGTTCTGATGCAAACAATAACTGATGCCACCGGCGCAAGCGATGATTTATTTGGGTGTAGTGTATCCATTTCCGGCATCTATGCCATTGTGGGTGCTTATGGTGATGATGCACCGGGCCTCACGACCGACCAGGGTTCGGCCAGTATTTTTCAATACAATGGAACTAACTGGATTCTGATGCAAAGAATAACGGACGCCACAGGAATGTCTTACGATAATTTTGGATGGAGTGTAGCCATTTCGGGTAACTATGCTATTGTTGCGGCCGAAAATGATGATGTGGGCAACAATGAAAATCAGGGTTCTGCCAGTATTTTTCAATACAACGGAACCAATTGGGTAATGATAAAAAAAATAACCGATGGTAACGGGGCAGCCTACGATTATTTTGGAATCAGTGTATCCATTTCGGGTAACTATGTTATTGTTGGGGCCTCTTGGGATGATGTGGGCAACATTCAAAACCAGGGTTCTGCCAGTATTTATCAAAGAGTGGGTATGGCATGGCAAAGATTACAATATGTTACCGACCCCGGTGGCGAAAAAGATGATTATTTTGGCAATAGTACTTCTATTGATGGCACAAACAAACGGTTTTTAATTGGAATGGCCAATTTTTCAGGCGGTTTGGGAAAGGCTGTTTTTGGAAAAATGAATTAAATTTTTTCCACGCAGAATCACTCAAAAGGAGGATTGAATGAGTCATTAAATACTTCAATTTTTGAAGGAAAAAATTCCAGAATGAAATGTTACATCTGTTTAGTGCTCCTTTTATTTTCTCCGGTTCTTAATATTCTCATTACTGCACAAAATGTCGGCATCGGCACAATCACACCCACTGAAAAGCTGGATGTTGATGGGAATGTCAAAGCTGATACTTTAAAACCAAATGCATTTAAATTTTTGCCCAATGCAGGAGCGGGTAAAATATTGACAAGTGATGGTATTGGAAATGCATCATGGGAAAATATGATGCTTCCTCCCCCTCCCAATAATTACAATGGAAATGTTGGTTATGGTGTCTGGGGAGATTGTGCGACGAATGGGAATATCAGTGAGTATAATCCGGTCGTAGATGAAGAAGGTGCCGGACAGGACATTTCTATCGGAGATCATTTCGGATATACCACTGCCATATCCGGCAACTTCGCTATCATAGGTTCGTACGGTGATGATGCCGGTGCCGGTATCAATCAGGGCTCGGTGAGTTTTTATCAATTTGATGGCAACACCTGGATTTTTGTACAAAAAGTAATAGATGAAGATGGTGAGGCATGGGCATTTTTTGGTCAAAGTATTTCTATAGCCGGCAATTTTGCGATTGTCGGTGCCCCCCAGGATAACGGAAACGCCGGGGATGGACAAGGTTCGTCAAGTATTTACCAATACAATGGAAGTACCTGGCAACTGATGCAAAAAATCACTGACGCAGATGGCGCCGCGCACGATAATTTTGGGTCCAGTGTTTCCTTGTCTGGGAATTATGCCATTATCGGTTCTCCTGATGATAGCGGACCAAAAAATTACTGGATGTCACAGGAGTAGCCAATGATTATTTTGGCGATGTCGTTTCCATATCCGGTAATTATGTGCTGGTAGGTATCCCCAATGATGATGTATTCGGCGTAGTGAATCAGGGTTCAGTCTGTATCTATCAATATAATGGAAGTAATTGGATACAAACACAAAGGCTATATGATGTCAACGGTTCAATGGATGATTATTTTGGTTCCAGTGTATCTGTATCAGATCATTTTGCGATTGTAGGATCTGCGTATGACAATATAGGGACTCAGGCAGATCAGGGCTCAGCAGATATTTATATACGGTTAGGAACTAACTGGGAACGACTTCAATATGTGATCGATCCCAGAGGAAATTCAAATGATCATTTAGGACAAGATGTGGCGATTGATGCCCTCACTAAACGATTTTTGATAGGTAGTCATGGTTACACTTCAGACAAGGGTAAAGTGATTTTTGGAAAAATCAATTAAATAATTTCCAATCCAAATCACTCAAAAGGAGGATTGAAATAGCGGATTATTTGTTCAATTTAAGAAGAATAATAGTTGTTTAAATTTTTATTCATCATAGCAATTATTTTAAGGGGTTCTTGGTTGTTCATTTTTATGATTGCAATATTTATCTCCCGACTTTCTATCTATCTATACTGGCTTGCTGCCAGCCCTTGCGGCGGAATAAATTCCGCCGTTACAATATCGGTCGTGCCCATGGCACTTGATCAAAATCAGGTAATGGTTTTTAGGCATAGCAGCGCGTTAGGTTATGTGGTCAGGGTGTAGAATAAAACCTCTAGCCAGTTTCCTCATTCCTAAACTCGTTGCCATAACAAATGCCCCTTGACTATTTTTCTAAGTGACTTTCTAAGTGCATTTAAGCTCCTAAGTGGTAAACTTTTTTTCTCGTTATGCTTTATCTATTCTGTTTACTTTGCAAGTAAATTCAAAAATCGTTACTCGTAAATCGTCATTCGTCAATGCCTATAATCAGACCAGTCCACAACATCCATCCTCAATTCGGAAAAGATTGTTTCCTCGCCGACACAGCTGTCGTCATCGGTGATGTCATCATGGGTGATCAATGTTCGATATGGTGGGGGACTATTGTGCGAGGTGATGTTAATTCCATCCGCATAGGGGATCGTGTGAATATCCAGGATGGTGCTGTCCTTCATGCTACATTTCAAAAATCAACTGTCATAATAGGTAATGATGTTTCCATAGGCCATAATGCCATCGTCCACGGATGTATCATCGAAGATGAAGTCCTTGTCGGCATGGGCGCCATCATCATGGACAATACCATCGTTCAAAAACATGTGATCGTTGCCGCAGGTGCCGTAGTACTTGAAAATTCAATATTAGAATCGGGATGGATCTATGGGGGCACGCCTGCAAAAAAATTAAAAGAACTCGATGAGGATACGCAACAATTTTTCATCACGCGGACGGCGGCGAATTATATTAAATATGCAGGATGGTTTAAAGTAGAAGTTGAAGGGCAGAATGTAGGGAGCAACGGGTAGGTGTGTTCACATCAAATTGAGCCCATGAGATATATTACCACACAATAAAATCGTTATCAAATGAAACTATAATGATGAAATACGCAATTGTCTATCTGATTTCATTATTGATGATTTCATCTTGCCAGAAGGATAACCCTGGCAATAAAACTGAATTCAAGCAGAAAATGAGGGATTTTGTTATCGGAATTAGTCAATATGCTAAAAATACTAATCCGGATTTCTACATTATACCTCAAAATGGTATTGAATTAGTCACTACAAATGGGGAAGATTCCGGACGACCGGATACTTCATATTTAAATGCCATTGATGCCAACGGACAAGAAGATTTGTTTTATGGTTACAATGCTGATGATCAGGCTACATCTTCAACCGACAATACATATTTAAAAAGATTTTTGAATATTTCTAAAGATTCAGGGAAGACCATTTTGGTAATTGACTATTGTTCAACACATACCAAAATGACCAACTCCTACGCTGAAAATACCAATGCAGGATATATTTCTTTTGCCGCCAACCAAAGAGAACTTAATAATATTCCAGATTTTCCGGCAATAATAAATCACGAAAACAATTCAGTTATTACCCATATTTCTACAATAAAAAACTTTTTGTATTTAATAAACCCAACAAATTATAAAACCAAAATCAGTTTTATAAACGCGGTAACTTCAACAAATTACGATTTGTTGATTATGGATTTATTTTTTAACGATGGTTCAGCATTTACAGCGTCAGAAATAGCACAGTTAAAAAACAAAGCAAACGGAGGTAAGAGATTGGTGATTTCCTATATGTCTATTGGTGAAGCAGAGAATTATAGATACTATTGGAAATCGGCTTGGAATGCTAACAAGCCTGTGTGGTTAGATGCTGAAAACCCAAATTGGGCAGGGAATTTTAAAGTGAAATATTGGAATACCGAATGGCAAAATATAATTTATGGAAACGACAATTCGTACCTAAAAAAAATATTGGATGCCGATTTTGACGGTGCATATCTGGACCTCATAGACGCTTTTGAATATTATGAAAATTAACTTGTTCACATCAGAGGTTTGCTACCTTCCAGTCGTTTAATAATTAATGAGACTAATCACATGGAACTGTCAGGGTGCATTCAGAAAAAAGGCTGAACATATCCTTCACCTTAAGCCTGATATCCTGATCGTACAGGAATGTGAGCATACGGACAAAATGGATTTTGATGCATTTATTCATAAACCTTACAATTTTCATTGGTATGGCGACAATCATCATAAGGGCATTGGAATTTTCTCATTCGCAGAGTATAAATTTGAATTATTGCCTCAATACAATTCTAAATTCAGATACATACTGCCTTTTCGTGTAACAAGCCAAGAAGAATCTTTTTTGCTTTTTGCAATCTGGGCCATGGACAGTAAAGAGAATTATAAAGAAAGATATGTCGGACAGATCTGGCTTGCAATACATCATTATGCAGAGATGTTTGCTGAACCTTCAATTCTGATCGGAGACTTCAATAGCAACACCATCTGGGACCGCAAGGAAAGAGTAGGAAATCACTCTGATGTCGTCAGCAAACTGTCCGAAAATAATATTCACAGTATTTATCACCGTCATTTCAACTGCGAACAGGGGAAAGAAAAACATCCCACTTTTTATTTGCACCGCAGTCAGCTTAAGCCATATCATCTTGACTATTGTTTTGCATCAAACTCTTTTCTTGATAAAGTGCAAAGTATCGGAATCGGTAAATATGAAAGCTGGATAGCGCATAGTGATCATGCTCCCGTGATGATCAGCTTTGACTGAGTATTGGGTAGTGAATAGTGAATAGTGAGTGGATTGGAAGGCACGACAGTAGTAAACCAGAGGTAGATTTCATATATCGTGAGCTATTAATGGTCAATACAGAATAGAGGATAAATATTGTATGTGTTTTCAGTGGGTTTAGAGCGAGACATTGAATCAAGGTCCGTATAATTAATTGAACCCAATAACGTTTTTAATTACAAATGTTCAATAATGTATTATGAGGCTGTTTATTTTTTTTAGCGTTTATGTTTTGGTACCTTTCCTGTTGACTTTGAGTTTTAATAAATTAAAAATTTCTCAGAGGGGACTTTCTTATTTGCTGACAACGTTTATTATTTTCGTATTTCCTTTTGTTTTAATACGAATAGATGACTATTACAATCCTCCAGATCCGGGTCCCAGATGCCTGACTCCGCAATTTGCATTATTCGTATGCAATTTTATTTTGTTTCTGCCAATATCATTAGTGCTGCAATACGTTTTTAATAAAATGTTTATACCAAATAAAAATAACATTTAGATGCCCTGCAACACCAGTTTATTAGCTAGATTGAATGATGAAAATGAAAGCACATTACGACATTAATTGGCTGAAAACAAAACTTGAAAGTGGCGACACATTGAAGTACGTATACTTCTGGGGACACACCAATAAGAACAATGAGCGCATTGGGAAATTCTGTTTTAGTCAGTGGTTTGAATGTCCGTTTATAGTTGACAACATTACATACAAGACCTCTGAACATTGGATGATGGCGCATAAGGCTTTGTTGTTTGGGGACAAAGTCAATTTTGAGAAAATCATAAATTGCAATAAGCCGGGTGAAGCGAAAGAACTTGGACGACAAGTCTCAGGCTATGACGACCGGGTGTGGCAGGAAAACAAATTTGAAATCGTAAAGCTTGGCAATATTCATAAGTTCAATCAACATCCTCCAAATGCAGAGTATCTGCTGAAAACAGACGATAGGATTTTGGTCGAAGCAAGCCCTGTAGATACGATTTGGGGGATTGGCTTATCACAGGACAGTAAAGACATTGACAATATTTATGCCTGGCGGGGAGAGAATCTACTTGGGTTTGTGCTGATGGAGACGAGAGATTTTCTTAAAGAATTTGGACATTTTGCGGTGCCTGATCGATCCATGTCTCTATGATGAATTTTTTCTAAGTATAACATTCTTAAATTCAATCTGGAGTACTATTTTCATTTGATCTTAAATCAATTACAGATATTCAGAAAATGATTAAGGAAAGTAAAATCAAGGACTTAATTTATGGCAAAGTGGCCAATTTGCTTATCCCGGAATTGGAAAGATATGATTTCAAGTATCTAAAATCCAAAAGATATTTTTTACGTCAGGAGAAAAACTTTCATCAGGTAATTACTTTGTATAACCCATATTCACCTATTTATTTTGATGAGGATACGGAACGGGTATATTTGCAATTCAATATTTCTTACCAAATTGAAATTCCGGATTATGAAAAATGGTATCTAGAAAAATTGGAAAGTAAACCTGGGTCTTTAGTTAGATCTCCAGTATTAACTTCGCAAGTTGAACTTTTCCAGGAAGATTTTAAAGACGATAATTTTTATACACCTTCCGCATCCCAGAAATTCAAAAAATATGTAACAAATTCACTGGCGAGTGCTAGAAATAATAAAGTATATATAATCCCTCTCGATGAATTATTACGAAATCAATTGCCAGTATTAATTTCGAAAATATCTGATGACTCGGACATTTTAAAAATATTTGAGAAAAGAGAGCATCCACTGCAACATACATATTTATTAATCTATGGTGGATATACGGATCTGTCGAATGAACAACTTGATAAAATATATAGAAATAACTTAGATACAATAGAAGATAAGTTGAAACTTTCTGATATAAATGTAGGTGGGGCAATACAAAACCTGGAAACATTCATTAAGATCGCCCAAAATGTTAGTCAAAGATCCTATATTAATCCATACAAACGTGGTATTCATAAATTGACATCTCAAAAAGAAAATTTTGTATTTTCTGAAATTTTGAATTTTTTAGAAATATTAAGATTTGATATCTCACAATATGAAATCAATAATTGTGAAATTAATGCAATGGGAGACATTTTCTTATTGGTAAATAAACAAAGAATAATCAAAATCAATGGAAATGGTGATATAGTTTTTGAAAAAGAAATTGAAACCAAGAAGGGTTTTGAAAAAATTTATTGGGATGTGCCTTCGGGTGTAATTACAGAAACACTGGATTTTTATGTTAATAATTATATTGTTACAAATGATAATCGTTTTATTGAACTCCCCTTGCCAATCGAAAAACTCAAGAATAAAAAGTTACAAAAATCTGTGATCACCGAACTGGCTTATTGGCAGAAGGAAGAAAAATACATACTTCTTTACAGACACAGCTTTTTGACATTTGATCGTATGGGAATATGGGAAAAAACATTTGATACAGGGAAATCCATTTGTCGACAAATAATTATTGAAAAAGAGTGGATCATTACGCAGATAGGGGATACTGAAATTCAAGTCCTGGACTTCAATGGTAATGAAGTAGGTTTATATGACTTTGGATTGGGTAACACTTCTTTTGAATTTTCGCACAATTACAAATATCTCATTTGCTTTGGGTATTCTACGAAATCGCAATTTTATAATCTTACAAATGGTGAGAAAAATACACTTTGGGCTCATCCAACCTTCATAAGGGGATATATTGAAAAATTGTATAACGATATACATCATAATTTCGGGATGACCAAGGCAGGATTTTCACCGGATGATACCTATATTGTTGGAGGTGCTGATCATGGAAAGTATGTTGCATGGACATTACCAGGATTGGAGAGAATTGAGCTTATTCCCAAATTGGAAGTTATTGAGAAGCTTGAGCCTGTCGTAATACATTCCAATGGGACACAGGGAAGTACTGACAAAATTATTAAACCTGAATTGATAACTTTAGATAAACACACTTTTTTGAAAAACAGGAACAATAAAATTTTAAATATTATTTTTCCTGCAGAAGGAGATGTTTTTCTTACCGTGATTGGCAATAAGTTAATTCTATCATGGGATGGGGCTTTTCATAATTTGACTTGCACCGAAATAATCGGAAAAATAGAATACCATTCTCAAAAATACCTGACTCAAAGAAGTAAAAGTGAGTTGATTATCTACAAACAAAAATGAGTTGTCGAAATGTTGGATTAGTTTATTCGAATTTTAAGAGAAACTTTGAATTGAAATGGGAATTTTCTCCCGCAAGGCAAAGCCTTGCAGACACTCAGACGTCGGTCAACCGACGCCTAACTTTGTCCAAAGTAGTGATTGTAATCTTTCCTCGATGCCTCAATTACTTTCATCGCTTCCTCTTTTCCGTAGATATTTGGTATCTCCACAGGCTGCATTTTTCCGGGATTTAATTTGTAGGTCAGGAAATAATGTTTCAGCCGTTGTAGAATTGAATCCGGGAGTTGAAAGATATCTTCGATGTGAGCATACATCGCATCTTTCTGGAGCACAGCGATGATCTTGTCATCAGCCTGATGATCATCGATCATCTTTAATCCTCCGATGGGAATGGCTTGCACAAGGATGTCACCTCTCACAATCCGATGTTCTGTCAATACCAGAATATCAAGCGGATCACCATCACCTTCTATACCCGTCATCCCGGTTTGATCCATACACAACTTCGCAATTTCATCTTTGCAATACGTCTGCGGGATAAACCCATAGAGTGCAGGTACCACATTGGAAAACAATTGTGGCCGATCCACTTTGAGGATACCACTGGCTTGTCGATTTCATATTTGACCGTATCAGACGGTGTGATCTCAATGAAAGCCGTCACCACTGCAGGCGCCAGATCGCCAATCGGGACCCCATGCCAGGGATGAGATTTGTAGGGATTTGTCATAGAGTTAAAAATAAGTATTCAGTAAAAAGAGTATTCAGTATTCAGTAATCAGTATTCAGTATCGCTGATCAGTAAAATAAGAAATAATTATTTGTTGTAAAAAGTATTTAATAGCGGAATCCTCTAAACTAAAAAAAAACTTTGAGGTGTGAATAATAGATAGTATTGACAGGGCT
>JADKGY010000021.1 GCA_016722045.1 Candidatus Opimibacter skivensis
GGTGACCGGACGTAAAGATGAATGGGCGAAGGGATGAATTCATCTGCAATACATGTCGCTTTGAAAAGAAGCATACAGCAGACTGGACGATAGAAGGTGTGCGCAATATCAGTGGTGGCACCTGTCATATCAGCTTACTAAAATATAAAAACCTTGGTGAAACCAAATGAGTTTCATCTTAACGATATCAAAGCAATCACAGAATAATGGATTGGAGTATTCTACTGATAAAACTATTCTGACGTTATCATCTTTCGTGGGATAAGTCTTGCGATCGCCGCTCACTCCACTCCATGGAGAGCGAAAAGTCGCGGCTTTCCTTCAGGATCGGATTGGCCCTGATCGCGCAGGACCCTTTGGTTCATTACAACCACCACTTGGTTGACCGGACTCTAAATTTTCTTATAAAGAAGAAATCATTCCCTGCTACAGCATCAGACAAGTTTCTCTTCATCATGGGACCGCTGTTTTATGATGACCGCCTTGATGACGAGGGTGATTATCCCTGGGGTATGCCTCTTCATTTTGGAAGTCATGTTTTCTCCTTCAGGTTGCCGATCTTAATGTAGGTATACTGTATCTCCTGGTTGCTGTATCCATTGGTGGCTACGGGATCATGATCGGTGGTTGGTCATCGAACAACAAATTTGCTTTATTGGTGTATTGAGAGCGCACACAGATGATCAGTTATGAACTATCTATGGGCATGGCGATCATCGCACTCTTGCTATTATCTCAATCATTGAGTATCCGCGAGATCGTGGATATGCAGCAGGGATTTCATTGGAATGATTTTATCAACCGTAGGATTTCTCATTTTTCCTGATTTGTGCATTTGCTGAATGCAACAGAGCTCCGTTTGATTTACCTGAATCAGAAAGTGAATTGGTAGGCGGATACCATCCAGAATACAGCTCAATGAAGCTGGGCCTGTTTTTATTTGCTGAATACATCAATATGTTTATTTCAGCGATCATATCATGCCTGTTTTCGGTGGATATCATTTTCCGGGGATAGATAGCCTTGGTTTATCTCCGAACTGGTTGCAATAGTGAGCATCATAGTGCTGTTTGCGAAGATATTTTTCTTTATTTTCTTCTTTATGTGGGTGAGGTGGACAGTACCATGTTTCCGGTATGACCAATTGATGGTTAGGCTGGAAGATACTCATACCCTTATCCATTCTCAATGTATTGGCAATAGGGGGCGTGGCTTTACGTTTTTAAATAGACATTATGCAGCCGACGAACAGATCGAAGGTCATAAACAAAAAGAAATTGAATTGGGTGGAGAGTTTATATCTCCCTGCGATATTCTCCGGCATGATTATTACGATCAAACATTTTTTTAAGAAAGCAGCTACAACACGTTATCCTGAAGAAAAAACGATACATCGCTCCTGTGTACAGAGGTGTGTATGTTTTGAAAGAAATGATAAGGGCAGGAGAATTGTACAGCCTGCGGATTGCTGTGTCTTGTCCGCCGAAGCCATTACGATTGTAGCAGCGGAACGCCGAAGGCGAAGAACATCTTTACAAAAGAAAAGCAGCTATGTATGAGATCAATATGCTGCGGTGCATCTTTTGCGGCATTTGTGAAGAAGCATGTCCGGAAGATTCTATTTATCTGACTGACCGCATTCTTCCTCAAACTATCAACGAAATAATTTCATCTACGGAAAAGATCTGCTTGTAGAAGGAATCAAGCCCGAAGAAAGAATCGATATCGGTGTGCGGAAGAAACATTATGAAATGAATGAAAAACCAAGAGTATAATTTCTCGTTTTTGAAAATATACGCTTAGATATAAACGAATGAGCCAACTTATCTTTTCATATTATCAGCTATGACGATTGCAAGCGCAATTTGGTTGTTTTTTCCAAGCATCCCATGTATAGCGTTCTTTCCTTGTAGTTTGTTTTTTCACCATCGTTGGTCATTATATTCTGCTCAATGCTCAGTTTTCGCGATCACACACATTATCGTATATGCCGGGGCGATCATGGTCCTCTTTCTTTTCGTGGTGATGCTGCTCAATCTGAACCGGAATCAGAACCGCATAAGCCGGGAAAAATGAAATTTGCAGCGACAATCTCTGCCGGAATGCTTTTCCTGATTCTCATTGCTGCCATGAAATCAACAACGATGGAAACTTTCTTTTCCTCCACCCTCAACCAATGGGATGATTCGACGTGGGGCAAAGACTCTTTACAGATTATTTATTGCCATTCGAAATATCTTCCATCTTGTTTTTATCAGCAATGATCGGAGCTGTCGTCCTGGCTAAAAGAAAAACACTGATATGGGCCCACACAGATCAAATCATACCGCTCAACTGGTACCTCGTCTTAAGCACTTTTTATTCTGTATCGGAGTGATGGGCGTACTCTTTCGTCGCAATGCGATCATCATGCTGATGTGTATTGAAATCATGCTCAACGCGGTCAATTTGTTACTGGTTTCATTTTCGGCATACAGCGGCAATAGCGATGGTCAGGTGTTTGTATTTTTTATCATGGTGGTAGCTGCAGCTGAAGTCGCAGTGGGGCTGGCATTGATGATGAGCATCTACAGGAATATCGGAAGTACAGATATTGATGTGTTGAATAAATTAAAATGGTGATAACGATCATCATGGCTGCAAGAGAAAAACCCATGCAGTAACAAACGAAATAAATGCCGTTGTTGGAGTTCTCTCCAACAACATATACAGAGTGACTTTGACAATAAACAAACAAAAGTGACCGAACAACTACTTAACGATCCAACATTGATTTTCCTGGGACTACTCATTCCCCTGTTTCCGTTAATTGGTTTTTTAATCAACGGATTGTTTGGCAAGTATCTTCCAAAGGGTAGTTCAGGCTGGATAGGAAGCGGGATGGTGTTGGCTTCTTTTATATGTGTTATTACTCTGTTCAGAAGTGTAGGCGCTCACGATTTGATCCATATTGATTTATTCAACTGGATAGCTGTATCCGGGCTTGATATTTCATTTGGCATGCAGATAGACCCGCTGACGATCGTCATGATGCTTGTGGTGACAGGAGTTGGTTTTCTGATTCATCTTTATTCAATCGGATACATGCACGGCGATGACGGGTTCAACCGCTTTTTTACCTACATGAATCTCTTTATTTTCTTCATGCTTCTGCTGGTCATGGGTAGTAATTATCTCGTGATGTTTATTGGGTGGGAAGGTGTAGGATTGTGTTCTTACCTGTTGATAGGTTTTTGGTTTAAGAATGAAGCCTATAATGATGCAGCTCAAAAAGCATTTGTGATGAACCGTATCGGCGATCTGGGCTTTTTGCTGGGTATGTTTTTTATTTTGTTTCATTTCGGGACACTAGAATTTGGAGGCGTACAAAAGCTTGCTGCGGAACTCACACCTGATAGCGGAATCCTGATCACAATCACACTTCTATTATTTGTAGGCGCAATTGGAAAATCAGCACAACTTCCTTTGTATACATGGTTACCTGATGCGATGGCTGGTCCTACTCCTGTATCTGCGTTAATCCATGCGGCTACAATGGTTACTGCCGGCATCTATATGGTAGTTCGTTCCAATGTACTTTTCGCGATGGCACCCACGACACTGACAGTGATTCTGTTTGTCGGCGTGGCCACTTCACTATTCGCAGCAGTGATCGGACTTAAACAAAATGACATCAAAAAGTACTGGCCTACTCTACCGTTTCGCAACTCGGATTAATGTTCGCAGCACTTGGACTGGGCGCATTCAGCAGCGGAATATTCCACCTGGTGACACATGCTTTTTCAAAGCATTATTATTCCTGGGAGCAGGAAGTGTCATTCATGCACTGCATGGAGAGCAGGATATCAGAAACATGGGTGGTCTTAAAAAATTAATCCCTATTACATTTATCACTGTTTTAATAGCTGCATTAGCCATATCAGGATTTCCGCTTTTATCAGGTTTCTTTTCAAAAGATGAAATTCTGGCTCACGCTTATGAGCAGAATAAAACTGTATGGATCATTTTATCTTTCAGTTCCTTCCTGACAGCATTTTATATGTTCAGGCTGATATACCTGACTTTCTTTAACACCTTTAGAGGAACAGAAGAAACAAGGTCTCATGTACATGAGTCACCATGGACGATGACCGTGCCCCTTGTTGTTCTTTGTTTCCTTTCCATATTTGGTGGTTTGATTGGCTTGCCGAGTGTTTTCAATGTAGGACATTGGCTTGATGGCTACTTATCAGGAGTTACAGAAGGTTCTCTTCGATTTCTAAATCACACCGAAGCGCTTAACCATACAATGGAAATCGGATTGATGTCATTGGCAGGATTTGGAGCTATTCTGGTTATACTCTTTGCACGTAACAGATACATTACCCTTCATCAACTACCTCCGGAAGAAGTCTCTCTCAAAGGATTTGAAAAATTGGTTTACAATAAATTTTATGTCGATGAATTCTATGAAAAATTCATTTCACAACCTGTATTCAGATTATCCACATTTGCCGGAGACTGGATTGACAAAATGATTATCGACCGGGTAGTCAATGGTTCAGGCTGGCTAGTGGATTTTAGTGGAAGGACATTAAGGTTGTTGCAAAACGGGAATACCGGCTTCTATGTTTTTGCAATGGTGATCGGCATGGTCGTACTCTTCATAATTCGATTATTGATTTGATGATAACATTACTCCTCTTATTTTTTCCGTTAGCTGCCGCGTTGTTCGTCTTCCTGGCGGGCCACAAGATGGCTGCGAAGCTGGCATTGGGTTTTGCAGTCATTGAATTAGCGATATCAGGATACGCCGTTTCAAAATTTCTGAAAGAAGGATCCGATGCCTTTTTTGTATTCAAGCCCTGGATTGATTATCCTAAAGTCAGTTTTCATCTTGCTGTCGATGGTCTGAGTTTATTAATGATCCTGTTGACGAATTTCCTTACGCCCATCATCGTCTTGTCAGCTTTCAATCGGATCATCCCGAGAGCTAAAAGTTATTTCGCCCTCATCCTGATGATGCAGTTCGCACTCCTTGGGGTGTTTATGGCAATGGATGGTTTATTGTATTATATTTTCTGGGAACTCGCACTGATTCCGATATATTTTATTGCATTACAGTGGGGAGGAGAAAACAGAGTAGCTATAACACTTAAGTTCTTTATCTACACACTAGCCGGTAGCTTATTGATGCTCTTTGGATTTATCATGTTGTATTGGTATAATCCTGCACACACCTTTGATATCAGAGAACTCTATCAATCCGCTGTCAGTGCTAAAAATCAGAGCTGGCTATTCTGGATGTTTTTCCTGGCATTCGCCATTAAGATTCCAATTGTTCCTTTTCACACATGGCAGGCGGATACCTATCGGGAATCACCTACACAGGGAACCATGCTCTTATCTGGTATCATGTTGAAGATGGGTACCTATAGTTTAATCAGATGGTTACTTCCGGTTCTTCCGTTAGGTGTGGCGCAATGGGGTCCTTTAGCCATCGCGTTATGTGTGATCGGGATAGTTTATGCTTCGATCATTGCGATCAAACAAAAGAATCTCAAAAATCTTCTTGCCTATTCATCACTTGCACACGTTGGTTTAATTTCTGCAGGCATATTCGCATTCAATATCCAGGGATTGCAGGGTAGTGTTGTGCAAATGATCGCACATGGTATCAATGTAGTTGGATTGTTTTTTTGCGCTGATATTATTTTCAATCGTACAGGCAGCCAGGATGTGTATGGATTGGGTGGAATACGAAATAAAGCTCCGCAATTCACCACTGTATTCATGGTGATCGTGCTTGGAAGTGTTGCATTGCCTTTGACGAATGGATTCATTGGAGAATTTCTCCTGCTGTATGGAGTGTATGAATACAATACATGGTTGTCTGTTTTTGCAGGATTGACCATCATCCTTGGAGCTGTGTATATGTTGCGCATGTTTAAGAAAGTAATGCTGGGACCGACAAGCCTGCCTGCTGAAGGATTTACAGATTTACAGTGGAATGAAATGTTGGCGTTGGGGATCATTGTGGTGTTTGTTATTGTGATGGGTGTATATCCAAAACCTATACTTCAACTTGCCGAACCTGCATTACAACTGATATTAAATAAATCGATTAATTAATTCGGATAGTGAACGTCTTAACCTATACGTGTTGTCTCGGACTGTTCTGCCTGGTGGCGGAAATCTTAAATCTGCGAAAGATTTTAGTTCCCGTGATCATCGCCGGCCTTGCAGCTATCTTTTTTGTCAACGTTCTTGAATGGGCGCAGACTGCACCGATTATTATTGGCGGAATGGATATGTCCCGCATGATGCGTGTAGATCATTTCTCCATTGCATTCAGTGGCCTTTCGATATTTACAGCTGCATTGATATTTGCATTGTCTTCTGATTTTTATAAAGACGAGCCGCATCACCTGAGTGATTACCTGGCCATTTTACTTTTCGTATTATCCGGTACGCTTGTCCTGTTTAGTTTTTGGAATTTGGTGATGCTCTTTCTCGGTATTGAGATTGTTTCGATCTCTCTGTACATCATGGCGGGGAGCAGGAGGTTTGATATACGATCCAATGAAGCCGGTTTTAAATATTTCCTGATGGGATCATTTGCCTCTGGAGTATTATTGTTTGGCATCGCATTGATATATGGTGCCAGCGGTTCATTTGAACTTGATAAAATTGCGGCTTACGTTTCTGCAGGGGCGGTATCACCTATGTTTCTGATCGGAACCATGCTGATGACGATGGCTCTTCTGTTTAAAGTGGCTGCAGTACCTTTTCATTTTTGGAGTCCTGATGTGTATGAAGGTTCCCCATCTTTGGTGACGGCTACGATGGCTACGCTCGTCAAGGTGGCTTTCTTTGCTGCATTTTATCGATTAATGGTCAATGGTCTCATCGGTGTACACGATTATACCGGTGACATTTTGATGATCGTCGCTGCGGCTACAATGATTATTGGAAATCTCATTGCACTTACACAGGACAATTTCAAACGGCTTCTGGCTTATTCCGGAATATCACATGCAGGCTACATGCTTTTGGCGATTCTGAGTCTTCAGACTAATTCTTCGTCTGCACTTTTATTCTATGGCACAGCCTATGTTCTGGCGACAATCGGTGCATTTGCAGTTGCGATTCCTGTTTTCTCTGCCATGAAATATGAAAGCATCAGTGCATTCAATGGTCTTGGAAAAAAGAATCCATTGATGGCGGCCATGCTTACGATGAGTATGCTTTCACTTGCTGGTATTCCACCTCTTGCAGGATTCCTTGGAAAATATTACATCTTTTCTGAAGCCATTAAGAATGGATATATCTGGCTTACTGTTGTTGCCGTTGTTGCTTCAATAATTGGAGTCTATTATTATTTCAAAGTCATACTCGCGATGTATACGAAAGATGCAGATGATGTTGTTGTTAAACCAACTCCACTTTACCTGATCGTCATGATTCTATGCGTGGTGTTAAGTTTGGTGCTTGGGATATATCCGGGTGTTTTTACACAGCTGATTTGAACCCATTCCTGATTTATCTTGTTTGTTACTTTTAAAGTAATTTTAGATAATGAAAACCCTTACCCTACACCTACCAGACACAATTGACCTTGATGACAAATCTCTTATAATGTTATTGGCTGTCAAATTGTATGAACAAGGAAAATTGTCTCTTGGTCAGGCCGCCGAGATGGCTGGTATTTCAAAACGATTATTTGCGGAAGGTTTGGGTAAATATTCAGTCTCTATATTCAATTTCTCCGCAGATGAACTTAGCATAGATGTAAAAAATGCCTAAGGTCATCATATCGGATACAAGTTGCTTTATTCTTCTTACAACCATTGATCACATTAACTTGCTTTATGACCTTTATGGAGACGTTTATACTACTCCTGAAGTCGTTTTAGAGTTTGGAACTTCTCTACCAAACTGGGTCATACCTATATCTTCTTCCAATCAAGACCAAAAGGAATTTCTTAAGCTTCAATTAGATGAAGGAGAAGCAAGTGCAATTGCTTTAGCTCTTGAAATGCCCGATTGTACGATTATTCTTGATGATACAAAGGCAAGAAAATTTGCGAAAGATTTAGGTCTTTCAGTTACAGGGACATTGGGCGTAATTATAAAAGCTAAACTCGAAGGACTAATTCCCTCTATTAAACCAATACTCTCCAAGATAAAAACAACTAATTTTTATATTTCTGATTCACTTATTGAAAAATCAATTCAAGAAGCAGAAGAAGACGAAGAATTCACCAATTGATCAGACATCGACTTATATTAAATTCATTTTTGTATAAAAATAATCACATCATGGCCTACAACCCTCTATCCAAAGACGAAGCGCATGTCATCCTGCACAAAGGAACTGAACGCCCATTCACCGGTGAATATGATAACAACAAGATGCCGGGTACATACATCTGCAGACAATGCAATCAGCCTTTATATAAATCGGAGGATAAGTTTGCATCAGGCTGTGGATGGCCAAGTTTTGATGATGAATTACCTGGTGCTGTCACGAAACACACCGATGCTGATGGACGTCGGGTAGAAATTCTATGCAGCAATTGCGATGCTCACCTTGGACATGTATTTACCGGCGAGAGAATGACCAGCAAGAATACACGTCATTGTGTCAATTCGATTTCGATGAAGTTTATTAAGGAAGGTGAGGAGTTGCCAGCTATTTTAAACGACTGACCATTCAATTTGATATTTCCTCTCTCTTTTAGTTTTTTCAATATTTCAGTTCGGATAAAAAATTAACTACATATTGTTTTGAGCCTTGTATCTCTGTGACAGCAGATGTTACAAATAGTACTAAAATTAATCATGCTATTATTTTATTATATTATTTTTTATTTTATTCTGAATTCTCTCCCGGTTCTAAAATCAACCACGTAAGGAAGGTCACCTTTTCTATCTGAAATATATAAATATCCTTCTTTAGCATAAGGATAGGAATTGACATCAAATCCTGAATATGTACCGTAAACATGTCCATCCTTGTCAAACACTATCAAGTGTTGAATTACTTCCCCTGTAGCATTTTCAGCATAAGATATGCCATCATAATGACCTTTCAATTCTCTGACAGAATTCGATTTACCAGTACCAAGATGAATGAGTGGCTTACCCGCCATAAAAGCATAAACATTTGTAGAATCCTTTAAGGCAAATACAATATCTCCATAAAGTTTTCCAAGAAAATCAATCTGATTCCATACAGTTCCAACAATTTCTTCTCCTGTAATTCGCATGATCCCTCTTCGAGAACCTTGATAAGTCATGAGCAAAGTGGTATCAGCTGGAAAAATATAAAGATCATCAAATCCTGTATGAAGAATCTCTTTTCCATTCAAATCAATCACTGCACTGAAGACAGCCCCGGACTTATCTTCTCCTTTAACAATCGTATATGAATGTTCGTAAGAATAAACAGATTTATATTTTAGAGGGGTTATTACTTTTCCTTTCAAATCTATAACACCTACAACCATATCGGGACTTACCTTATCAAATAATACACTTTCTTTAATTCCTGCCTTTTTTGTGACTATCACGCGGGGGTATTTAAGTTCACTCTCAATTGTGTTGTATTTAAGTATGTAGGGCTCATTTGAAATCAGTTTACCCTTTCTGTCATACAAGACTGATTTATTTTGAGCGACGTTAAAGGCAGCAAATAATTCCCTGTTGATCACAACGATAGTTTGGTAATCTGGCTCAATCAGCCATTGACCGCTCAGATCCACAACACCACTTCGAAAAGACTTCTTTCCTGATAATAAATCCGCTTCGTTAAACACGACCACTGCCCCATTGACAGCAGGGTCCGAGTTGGAATTTCGATTGGGTTCAATACAGATATAATCCCTGGGAACAATATTTTGCCCAAGACGATTTAGAATATAGATATTCTTATCCTGAGTTGATTTTTTCGCTACATAATACCGATGTGAATATAATTTAAATACAAAATTTTTTTCCTGAATAGAGGTGTATAACTCACTTACCGGAATCCCCTTTTGATCTAATAGCTGGTCCATACCGCCAATATGTGAAATCGCAAGGTAAATATTCATGTCATATTCCCTTCCGACCTCAGTCCCTTTGAGATCATAGGTTATAATTAAATCCTTAAAGCGAGACTCGATGGTAGTATCCCAACTGCTAATTTGTTTAGAGGATTTTGAAAATGGAATTATCTCCTTCCCTTCTATTGAAAATATACCAGACATTGAATCACTGTACACTGTAAGGAGAGGCTGAGAAGCATGTAGTTCAATCCGTTTATAAACCGGTTGCACTATTATTTTACCACTTATATCTGCGATTCCATAAGTGTATTTATATTCATTTTTTCGATTTATCAAAAACAAATCGGGGAAACGACTGTAATTATATACGATATGGACTGAGTCCAAATGCGAGATGATATGTCCGGAATGATCTAAAACACCAGTACTATTTCCCTTATTAAAGCTAATATAATTATTATTTTGCTTCTCAATAAAATCAAAAGTCGGCTGAAGGACTAAATTGCCCTTAGCATCTACAAGACCGTACATATTATTTTTTCTTAAAATATAGATCTCATCATCATCCTTATTGATGATAAGTTGTCCACCCGGAATTTCAAACTTCTTATTTCCGGATTTGTCTAATAGAATGGCAGATTCAAATCCATTTACAATAATATATTTTTTATTAAAGTTAAATACTTCACTAAAATCACCTGCACTTTGAATTTGATTTTGAACCGCAATACCTTCAAGGTCCAAAAGTGTTTCATACCGATTTTTGTTTATAGTCGCATTCAAAATAATAAACGATCCATTATCACTCATCACGATTCTGGTATATGAATAGGGTGTGACTGTGTTTTTCATTCTGTCATACAGTGCTTCCTGATTTTGCTCATCTCTGAATACGATAAACCTGTCTGTAAGGGCGGACCCGTCGTATATATCATCCTTGAGGATCAATTGACCTGCAGTATCAACAAAATTGATCTTGTCATTTTGCCTAATTACTCTTACCAGTCCTGTCCGAAATACTTCAGACGAATTGTCAATCGCAGTTTTAGAACTTCTCAACGTTGTCTGAATAAATGATTTTGGAATAGAAACCGGATGATAAGGGTTAACATAATATTCTACCTTTGCAAAATTGTCCTTAATTTTATAAAGCTGAATATTAATATACTTACCACCGCTATAATTTTGATACGCAGTATCAAATACTGCATTAACAAGTTCATCTAAGTTTCTTTCATCTTTTTCAAACACTTTTACATTTACCTGATTGGGTAATAATATCTTTCCAAATATATCTATGATACCCCAAAGTCCATTTTTTTTAAACGCCCCAACTTTATTCCTGCTATAAAATCTGACATCTTCAAATTGAGGTTCTACAATAATTTTTCCCTGCATGTCAGCAATACCATACTTCCCATTTTTCAGAAAGGGCAATACCGTAGTTTGGCTGAATGAAATACCTGCCCCCAGAAGGATTGATATTAAAATGATATTTATAATTTTCATTTCAGACTTTCTATTTATTCCCCTGGAAAACCATCGGTGAACTATAAACGGGAAGAACACCTCCATTTTGGCCCGTAAGAGGCAATGTGATGAAATTGCTGGAAGAGAATCTTAGCACACGAGGCGATAAAAAGCTTCTATAAAACATATCCCATTTATTTCTGGTTTTTTAGGATAGATATGCCAACAATACTAATTAATAAAATTTAAACCAACTCCTCTCCTTACTTAAATATTATCTTAAGAATTTAAATATATTCTATATCTCATTGTCAGATATATCATCCTGCTAATAAATCACGGGCAGATTTTAATTTAATTTTTCCTTCTTTAGCGAGATTTACCTGTTCCACCGCCTCTTTTATTCCTTCGAGAATTTCAGCTTTATAAGGGCTGATAGGTTTAACTTTTACAAACTATAATTGCTTCAAAAGTTCAAGCAAAAACTCTGCTTTTTGATCTTCCACTTCCACAATTAATTTCATGGTTTTACTATTTTCCCTTTGAATTATGTTTCGCTTAAGCCTGCTAAACTTCTGATTATCCGAAGCAAGATTGCCTTGCACGACCCCACTGCTCTTCGCCCTCTGCCCTTTATATCTGCTCCAAATCCGGATCATTCTCCGGAAGAGGAATAAAATTCGGAATCGGTGGTATAAGATTATTCCCCTGATCCACCGCATCCGTTACAGGATCTTCATCCTTACCCGGATGTCCTTTTACTACCCAAGGTCTCGCACCAATTAATCTTTCGATATCTGATTTGTGAATAACCTCTTTTTCAAGAAGCGTTTTCGCCAGTATTTCAAGATCTCCTTTATGCGATCTCAACAATTCCTGCGCACGTGCATACTGTCCATCAATAATAATCCGAACACGATTGTCAATCAGTGTTGCTGTATCTTCTGAATATGGTTTTGAAAACTGGTCCTGTGACAAACCATAGAATGACACATTACCTACCTCCACATCAAGTCCATAAATAGAGACCATACTATACGCCATCTTCGTCACGTGATCAAGATCACTTTGCGCACCAGTAGATATTTTATCAAAGATCACACTCTCTGCAGCTCTTCCTCCAAGTGCCATACACATGCGATCAAGCATCTGCTCGGTACGTGTGATATATTCTTCCTTCGGACTGTATTGCGCAAAACCCAATGTACCAACACCTCTGGGTACAATCGTAACCTTCACTAATGGCGATGCATGTTCCAGGTACCAGCCACAAATAGCATGTCCTGCTTCATGATACGCTATGATCTCTTTCTCTTCAGGGGAGATCAGCTTATTTCTCTTTTCAAGACCACCGATCACTCTATCCAGTGCATAATGAAAATCATCAAGATCGACCTCCGTTTTGTTACGGCGGGCAGCCACCAATGCAGCTTCATTACAAACATTAGCAATATCAGCTCCTGCAAAACCAGGTGTCATTTCACTTAGAATCTTCGGATCAACAGATAATCCCTTCTTGATATTCTTGAGATGTACTTTGAAGATCGCTTCACGTCCTACAAGATCAGGGCGCTCTAATCCAATCTGTCTGTCGAATCGTCCCGGACGCATCAAGGCATTGTCAAGTATGTCCGGTCTGTTCGTAGCTGCCATCAGGATCACTCCCTTATCTGTACTGAAACCATCCATCTCAACAAGTAGTTGATTGAGCGTATTCTCACGCTCATCATTTCCACCCTGGAATGCATTTCGTCCACGAGCTCTTCCAATCGCATCAATCTCATCGATGAATACAATACAAGGCGCCTTCTCTCTTGCCTGTTTGAACAGGTCGCGCACACGCGATGCTCCTACCCCAACAAACATCTCAACGAAATCAGAACCTGAAATCGAAAAGAACGGTACAGCCGCTTCACCTGCTACTGCTTTTGCTAAAAGTGTTTTCCCCGTTCCCGGAGGACCTACAAGAAGAACACCTTTAGGAATTTTTCCACCGAGTGCCGTATATTTTTTTGGATGTTTCAGGAAGTCTACCACTTCCATTACTTCCTCCTTGGCTTCTTCAAGACCTGCCACATCAGCGAAAGTGACAGTGACCTTTGAATCCTTTTCAAAAAGTGTGGCTTTGCTTTTTCCAATATTAAATATCTGTGCTCCGGGACCTCCAGATCCACCAGATACTCTGCGCATCATAAAGATCCAAAGACCAAGAAAAAGGAAGATCGGAATGAGCCAACCCATCAATGGGCCAACCCAGTTTTCTTTGTCTACATAGTCCGGATAAACCCTCAGCTCCGGAGACACACGCGCATTGAGTGCATTGATATCATTGGCAAATGATTCCGGTGGGCCGATGTTGAATACATAACTTGGCCTGGCCTTATTGAAAGTAGTTTCACTCAGCTTTTTATACTGAGGCTTGGTCATACTTTCTTTTTTGATGTATACCCTGGCGTCTTTCTTATTGACGACCTCGATCTTGGACACATCTCCGGCTTCCACCATTTCCACAAACTTCTGGAAGTTGATAGTCTCTGTGGAAATCTCGTTGAGGAACATCAGGTTAAAGATGATCAGCCCGAGAATGATACTACCGTAGATCCAGTATGAATTGAAAGTGAACTTGTTCCCCGGCTTTTTATCCTGATTATTATTTTCTTCGCTCATTATATTCCTTTGTAAAATCTTCGTAAATGACTTATAACGGTAACACCGATGATAAGGTTTTAAATTGATGATCAAGTCTATCGATCTCTGGACGAAACCCGTCAGACATTCTGATATTCGATCATTTCCGCGTCACTCCAAAGCTGCTCCAGATCGTAGTAATGCCTGGTCTCCGGGTGAAAAATATGGACGACGACATCAAAGTAATCCATACATACCCACTTGGCATGCTGAGTCCCCTCTACATGGGCCGGTCCGAGGTGCAGTTCTGCCCTTAGCCGACGTTCAATATTCTGGGAAATAGCTCTGACCTGTGTAGTAGAATCACCTTCGCAGACGATAAAATAATCTGCAGGCGCGTCATCTATGTCTTTGAGGTTGAGAAGAATGATATTTTTTCCTTTGATATCTGTGATGCAGTCTATGATCCGATCTGTAAGATCATTACTTATTGTTTTCGCCTGGATGGCTTTTTTCGCGCTTACCAAATGTTCATGTTTTTAGTGAAAAGAATCAGCCTGGAAAATCCCTGGTAATTCTTGATATCCTTTCTTTTACCTTACTTCGCTTCAGGTGTTTATATTAATTCAGACGTAAGATAATTGTTTCGTGGAAGATTACGTTTCCGCGATTCAAAGGTAAGGCTCTTTTAAGGCAAATCATGGAAGATTTAAGACTATACGAAACCCTTGATTCAACTAACAAAGAATCCCAAAGATTGTTGGTTTCAGGCCAAAAACTACATGGATCAGCCATTTTAGCTCTGGATCAGACCGAAGGTCGTGGCCAATATGGCAGGTCATGGTTTTCGGAACCTGGTAATCATCTCGCGATTTCGATCATTCTGCAACTGGATTATATGCTAGTAGAGGACTTACCGCTCCTTTCACTGAAAACAAGTATTGATGTGGTTCGTTCACTTTCTTTTTTCGCTCCGGAACTGAAACCCCTCATCAAATGGCCAAATGATATTTATGTGGGAAATCTGAAACTAGCCGGCATCCTGATTGAAAATTCGATTTCATCTTCAAAAGTCCAGCATTCCATCATCGGCATCGGGATGAATGTCAATGAATCTGCATTCCCCTCCGATCTAACGAATCCGATTTCACTTTTCTTACTGACAGACAGGAAATTTGAAATAATCCCACTGGGTGAGAAACTGAAAAAAGAAATGATGAAGGTGCTGGATGAGCCAATTGAAAAATGGAAACCTGAATATGATCAGTTGATCTATGGATTGGGTAATCAAAAAGATTTCGAATTGAATGGTAAAAATGTGATCGCTACAATTATTGGGGTCGGGACTGATGGAAAATTATCACTTGATATAGATGGACGAAGTAAGTCTTATTTTTCACATGAAATTAAATGGTTGAAATAAATGAAGGCAGCAATACTGACGATAGGTGATGAAATCATGATCGGGCAGATCGTGGATACGAATAGTACGTGGATCGCAGCCTGGCTTGATCTAAATGGCTGGAAGGTGACGCGCAAACTGGGCGTAAGAGATGAAATCCCAGAAATCATTAAAGGAATTGATCTGTGTTATGAAGATGCAGACCTGGTCATCACTACCGGTGGCCTGGGACCCACAAAAGATGATCTCACCAAAGATGCATTGTGTCAATATTATAATTCCAAATTGATATGGCATGAAGAAACATGGTCACGGGTAAAAGAAATTCTAAAGCGCATCAATCGTGAACCATCTGACCTGCATAAAGTACAATGTTACTTACCTGAGAATGCGCGAATCATTCCAAATGACCAGGGATCTGCTCCGGGGATGATGTTTGAAGAAAGTAATAAAATTCTTGTTTCAGTTCCGGGCGTGCCTCATGAAATGAAGCATCTACTGTCAGAAAAGATAATTCAATTGCTTCCTAAAGGTGAAGCTGTCGAACATCGATTTGTTCGTACTGCCGGAGAAGGAGAAACTGTACTGGCAGAAATGATAGAAGACATTGAGTCCGCTCTTCCATCAGATATCAAATTAGCCTATTTGCCTTCCTTCAGCCAGGTGACATTGCGATTGACAAGTTATGGTGACGGAAAGAAGGTAAGGATGGATGTTTTACAAAAACAAATTGTGGATCGTCTTGGTGATCTTGTGTATAGTACATCACTTGATATTTCACTTTCAAAATCAATCGGTGACATCCTGAGAAAGCGGAATGAAACCATAGGTACAGGTGAAAGTTGTACCGGTGGATATTTATCTCATCTCATCACTGCAGTATCAGGCTCATCTGATTACTTCATAGGGTCTATTGTTCCATATGCATACCGGATGAAGACATCAGAACTGGATGTCCCTCAGGAAATGCTGTGGGAATTTGGTGCTGTCAGTGAAGAAGTGGTCAGATCAATGGCAGCAGGTGTGCGTAAAAATCTTGATGTCACATGGGCATTATCGACGAGTGGAATTGCAGGTCCAACAGGTGGTACACCTCAAAAACCAGTAGGTACAATCTGGATTGCATGTTCGGGACCTAATGGCACTAAAGCGAGATTATTGAAATTGACTCGGGATCGGGTGAGCAATATTGAATATGCTTCGATAGCGGCGTTGGTGTTGTTGAGGAAGATGCTGTTGGAAGAAGGCGAAGGCTGAGGCGAAGGCGAAGGCTGAGGCAAAAGCTTTTTTGTAACTTTAAATAACCACTGATTTAAACCAGGTTTATAACTGTTAGATTATAATTATCGGTCCCTAATTCTAATTAATAACGATAACTGAGAAAGAAGTGCAAAATCCATTTTGCTTCTCCATATCCTTCGCCTTTTTTCAAACCTCCTTCGCCTCAGCCTCAGCCTTCGCCTTTTTTAGAGCCAACCCTCTCTCTCTATTAACCCCGTCACATGCCCCAGATGATGCTCACAATGCCACGCGTACATCGCCACCACTTTATTCAACACCATCCATCGATTATGCTCAGGATGTGTGAAGCCAAGATCCCATTGTGTCTCATTCATATCTTCCATGATCGTCACCCAACGATGATGAATGCCATAAAGCAGGTGGATTGAAACAGATGGATCAAGTTTGCTATCTACAAGTTTCGCCCACTCCGCTTCTGCATATGGCTTAATGACCGGCTTGTCTTCTGTAAGGGCAAGCTTGAAACGGATATAAGCATTCATATGGCTGTCCGCAACATGATGAACAACCTGTCGCACGGTCCATCCTTCTGGTCGATAGGGAGTATCTAATTGATCTTCATCGAGAGGCCCCACAGCATCCCGGATCCGATCCGGAAACTCAGCTATTTTTTTGATGGATTCATTTCTCACTGCTTCGGAGATTTCCTTTGACCAGTCAAATTTGCCAACTGGGTATCTTAATTTTTCCAATGTTTCTTCCATGGCAGAAAGTTAATACGATGAATGTGATGATTGATCCAGTTTTTAGACCAACTCAGCGACTTTTTTGTAAATCGGTTGTCATTCGGTTGAATTGATTACCACTATTACGGGATTTTTCCGATATTTAGTTCGGTTATGAGTATTTCTATCAGCCTCGAGAATCAGGAAAAGGGCTTCATTGATGCCTGTGTCGCCAAGGAACGGTGGGCACAGAAACAGCTATATGAAGACAACTACACCCTGCTCATGGGCGTCTGTCTGCGCTATTCAAGCAACCAGGACGATGCCCTCGACATCCTCCATGAAGGTTTCATCAAAATCCTCAATAACATTCATAAATACCAGCCCGGTACCTCACTGGTCGCCTGGATGAGAAGGATTATGGTCAACACGGCGATCGATTATTACAGGATGCAGACCCGCCGCCGCACTGAAGACCTTGAAACTGCCTATAATGTCCAAACTAATGAACCTGATGCCCTGAGTAAACTTACTGTCCAGGAAATCATCAAATGCATACAGCGCTTGTCCCCTGCTTATCGTTCTGTCTTTAATCTATATGTAGTTGAAGGCTTTTCACACAAGGAGATCGCTGATATCCTGGAAATAACAGAGAGCACCAGCAGGTCAAATCTTGTCAAAGCCAGATCAAAGCTTAAAGATTTTATTGCTGCAACACTGGGACAACATGCTAAATAACCAATGGGAAAAGAATTTGAAGGAACTTTTAGGCGAATACAAGCCTGAAGGACTTCAGCCCAATTGGGATGAGTTTGTGAACCAAATGGACCAGATAGCCGAATTGAATAATACGGGTGATGATCCTGCATTCGATGAAAATCTCAAAGAATCATTCAAAAATTATGATGTCCCTGGACAAGATATCGGTTGGAATCTAATCAAAGCATCACTCGATGCAGCCGATAAAGAATTTGATGAAGATATCCGCAGACGAATAGCTCAATTCGAACCTAAATACGATCCCCGTACCTGGCCATTATTCCTCCAACGTCTCGCTGACAGCAATTTCCTTCGTGCGAAATTGATCGCTATGAAAATCGTAGAGGTGGCCGCTGTTTTTCTTCTTCTATTTACAGTTGTCAATTTGGGACGGATGGGCAAGCTTCCTTTCGATACCCCATTGTACAATAACGCAAATGATGCGTTAAAGCCAATTACTCCCCATGATGGTATGGCTGACAATTCAATTCCATTAAATAGAATTGGAAATTTAACTCCTTCAGCTAAAAACAATCCGAACGCTAAAATCACTTCAAGTAATAAATCAAATCAGGAAGGGATAAATCAAGCAACTCCGAACAGTTTAAACACTAAAACCAATACAGATATAAATTCATTTGTTTCATCGGGATCGGTACTGAAGACGACTGGTGATCCGCTTATTCAAAAATCAAAAGCTATAACACAATTCATCTGTTGCATTTGTTGATCCATTGCATTCATTCGCTGGAATCAATACATTGGAACGAAGCCATAATTTTATTCCCACCACCAGGGAAGCTCTTGAGTCGCTGCAGTATGCAGATGGGTCATCAGCAGATGACGACCACCTTTCAACATCTGTGTATTCAGAACCCCGGGAGGGAAATATTAATTTTATCGCCTCTTTGACTTCTCCGGTTCTAGGATTTAGCTACACCACTTTTCCACATCCGACTTTCGTAAAACAGCGAAAGACTACGCATACTGTTTTTGAATTCTTACCCAGGTAGATTACAACCGACTCCGGATGCCTGAAGATCGATTGAGCAGTTCAGGTCGAATCATTGTATTTCCTCAACAGGGTCTTCCAAGCTATGGATATGGCGGAGGATTCACGATTGCACTGAACCATCCAAGATGGGCGGTGGAAACAGGTCTTATTTACAACTCGAAAACATTTGAACCCGGACGTAAATTATCTGTTGGTACTGCCTTTGATAATGGTACTATTGAGTTTGAAGCTATGCGTTTACAATTAGTGACTCTGCCTTTGCAAATGAGATACAAGGTGGAAAATAAAGGTCCAATTAAATTCTATGCTCTCGCAGGTTTTGATCTTAACCTGATCGTACAATCTGACATTGATGTATCGATCAAATACCATTTCCAGTCATTATCTATCAATGAAAATCCAAACAGCAATCCGAACCTTGCCAATACAATTAAAGAATCGAGAAGAGTCAGTGAACATATACGCGATGGTGCACCATTCAGTCCAAAAAGCTTCGTGTCCTGCTGCAGGTTTAGGTCTCAGTATTCACTGAATGAACACAAGACTTTTTCATCCAGGCAGCTGCTCATTACCAAATCCCAAATCTTGCGTTCAGCAATAACAATGGAAAACACCTACGGTCTATCTCCATTCAGACCGGTGTGAGGACGCCATTGGGTAAATAATATCAATTCCTAAAATATTCTGTTTATCTGTTTATCTGTTTATAGGCTTATTAGCTTATAGGTTTATTGGCTTATATCAAGGCCACAGCACTTTGCCTATTGCCTATTGCTTATCGCCTATTGTCCATCGTCCTTCTTTCGATAATCAACCTTGTTTATTAGACCATCATACCTCAATCCCCTTGTCATTACGTTATCTATTCACGAAATTTGCCCACCTTCTACATTAAAAGAATTACATGAAAAGTAATTGGTTATTTTCCCTCCTCCTGACAGGATTTATTATCCTTCGCTTTATCCCAGACGCTGGCACAACGCCAGATCACGATCGATGATATATGGACTAATGGTACGTTCCGTTCAAAAGGAGTACCGGGATTTCGTTTTATGAATGATGGTCACCATTATACAGCGCTTCAGCATAATACGATATTAAAATATGACCTCCGAACCGGTAAAGTGGTAGACACAATTCTTGATGTCAGTTCTTTGATGTTGCCTGGTGAACTAAATCAAGTCGATGATTACACATTCAGCGATAATGAATCTCAAATCCTTCTCGCGACAGGCACGGAATCCATATCGCCATTCAACAAAAGAATGGAATTATGTATACAACCTGGCTACAGGAAAACAACCAAGCTATCGGATGTCAATAAGCAAATGCATGCCCTTTTTCTCCCTGATGGCAAAAGAGTAGCCTACGTCATGGACAATGACCTTTACTTCAAAAGATCTTGCATCAGGCAAGACGACCCGGGTCACTACCGATGGAAAAGTCAATGCGATCATCAACGGATCTTGTGACTGGGTCTAGAAGAAGAATTCCCATTCACAGCATTTTGCATGGTCACCGGACAGTCGTCATCTTGCGTTTTATCGTTTTGATGAAAGTGCTGTAAAAGAAATCACCATGACAAACTACACCGGTGAAGTATATCCGGAAATGGAAACATTCAATATCCAAAAGTAGGAATGGAAAATTCAAGGTGAGTATTCATCTCTATGATCAAAGACGAAGAAAAAAAGCGACTGTCGATCGCAACAGTGATCCGGATGGATATATACCCCGAATCAAATGGACTACAGATCCATCAAACCCTGTGTTTTCTGGATGAACAGGCATCGAATCATCTTGATTTACTTCTGGCCAATGCTGCAGATGGAAAAACGACAACACTGCTGCAGGAAGAAAACAAATATTATATCGATATCCATGACAATCTTCCTTTCTTGCGGATCAGAGAGGTTTCCATCTGGACAAATGAGAAAGATGGATTCAATCACATCTATCTCTATGGTATGGATGGAAAGCTAAAGCAAGAATTGACATCAGGCCAATAGGAAGTACCAGAATTTTATGGCCTCGATGAAAAAAATAAAATGGTGTATTTCCAGGGTGATATGAAATCGCCAATGGAAAGGGAAATTTATAGTGTCGATCTGAATGGAGGTGCTCCGAAAATGATCAAAGGAGAAACAGGAACAAATTCCGCAGCATTTTCCACGACGTTTGATCTCTTTGTATGGACGCATTCCGGAATTAATACACCGACATCATATGTAGTGAATGATCGAAGTGGAA
>JADKGY010000022.1 GCA_016722045.1 Candidatus Opimibacter skivensis
ACGTAATAATTGTGGTGGTCACTGGAGGTTCAGGAACAATCAGCTACCAATGGCAGTCAAGTGCAGACGGAATAAGTGGCTGGACTAACGCAACAGGAGGCGGCTCGACAACTTCAATATATTCACCATTAAGCGCAGTAGTCGGAACAACTTATTACAGAGTGCTGATCAATGCGGCTAACAATGGTTGTGATCAGGCTGTAAGTAATGTCGTTACTACAATAGTCTCTCCTGATCTTGTGGTCACATCTCAACCAACAAATGTGAATGAGTGTGTTGGTGGAACAAATACAATGAATGTAATTGTTACTGGCGGTTCGGGGACGATCAGCTACCAATGGCAGTCAAGTGCAGATGGAATAAGTGGCTGGGCAAATGCAACAGGCTTAGGTGCTACAACATCAACCTACACACCATCAAGTGCAGTAGCCGGAACGACATTCTACAGAGTGTTAGTGAATGCAGCTAACAATGGATGTGATCAGGCGGTGAGCAACAACGCAACAGCTGTCATCACAGCAGACCTTGTAGTGTCTACTCAGCCAACAAACGTAAGTGAGTGTATCGGCGGAACAAACACAATGAATGTAGTGGTGACCGGAGGCTCAGGAACAATAAGCTACCAATGGCAGTCAAGTGCAGATGGAATAAGTGGCTGGGCAAATGCAACAGGCTTAGGTGCTACAACATCAACCTACACACCATTGAGCACAATAGCCGGAACAACATATTACAGAGTACTTGTGAATGCAGCCAACAATGGATGTGATCAGGCCGTAAGCAGCAATGCAACAGCTATCATTGCACCTGATCTACTGGTGACAACACAACCAACGAATGTAAGTGAGTGTATCGGCGGAACAAATACAATGAATGTAGTTGTGACGGGAGGTTCAGGAACAATCAGCTACCAATGGCAGTCAAGTGCAGACGGTATAAGTGGCTGGGCAAATGCAACAGGCTTAGGTGCTACAACATCAACCTACACACCATCAAGTGCAGTAGCCGGAACGACATTCTACAGAGTGTTAGTGAATGCAGCCAACAATGGATGTGATCAGGCCGTAAGTGATAATGCCACAGCTGTAATCGCATCTGATATATCCATATCTGCTCAACCCACAGGTGGTTCAATGTGTGAGGGCGGACAGTGGGTCTTTAATGTAATTGCCATTGGCTCTCCGAACCTGCTTTATCAGTGGCAGGATAGTATCGTAGGTGGTACATGGCAAAATGTCTCTGAATCAGGCGGCACGACTTCTTCATTCACTACGGATCCATTATTGGTTAGTACCTGGTATAGAGTATTTTTGCATGCTTCTGAAAACGGATGCGAAAGTATTTACAGTAGTACAGTCTTGATCCAGGTAGTCAATGATCCGGTGCTGACCACATCAGGTGACCAGACCATATGTATAGGTGGTTTGATGTCTGCAAGCGTTACTGTAGCAGGTGGCTTTGGTGCCTCAACATACCAATGGCAAACACTTAATGGTACATGGTCAAACGTACCATCCGGAAACTCAGCAAATTACTCAACAGTCATAAGCCAACTTGGCACTTTCCAATACAGAGTGATAGTTACTCAGGGCCTTGGCTGTCAAACCATAAGTACACCATTGACTGTGACAGTTATTCCAAGTCCTGTCGTTACAATTTCAGCTTCAGCTACACAGATTTGTACAGGTGGAAGTGTAATAATTACATCAAGTGTAAATGGTTCGTTTGGTTCACCAACTTATCAATGGCAGCGATTTATAGGAGCAGTATGGACGAATGTGGGTACAAATACCACAACATTTGCAACCGGCGTCCTGACAACTGGTACATACAATTATAGAGTAATCTTCTCTGCAAGTTCTGGTTGTACAGCTCAAAGTAATTCAGTATCCATCCAGGTCGTCAATGACCCCGTGGTTACGATTACACCAAGTTCCAGCCTTGTATGTGAAGGCTCATCAATAACATTAAATTCAAACGTTTCAGGTGGCGTTCCGACCTTCAACTTCCATTGGCAGTTACAGATCGCATCCGTCTGGACAGATGTAGGGAATACACAACCATCATTCAGCACAGGTGCGTTGGTGGCGGGAACATATTCTTATCGACTATATCTTGAAAATAGTAATTCATGCGACGCCGTAAGTAATACACTTAATGTTACTGCAGCCACACATCCAACAGTTACTATCAGTCCGGCAGCAAATCCAATTTGCGCAGGTGGTATAGCTTCAATCACTGGGGTCGTCACCGGTGGACAAGGAACGAATACGTATAGCTGGCAGTTCAACCATCCTACCAATGGATGGCAGCAGGTAAATGCTACTGCAGGTCCATACAATACCTCGCTTCCTACAGCGGGAACATACGAATACAGATTAATCGTTACCCAGTCTTCAGGTTGTCAGACCATAAGTGCTTCATTATTCATGGTTGTCAATCCTGATGCTACAGTCAATGCGACTGTTGATAATCCAAATGTGTGTATTGGAGGAAGCGCCACAGTTACAGGAAATGTCACAGGTGGTACAGCTCCTACATATCAATGGTATTCAGCTCCGGCATCGACTGGTCCATGGACATTGATATCGGGAGCTACTGCTCTCAATTATTCAGTTCCGACTACAACCGCGGGATCAACATGGTATAGGGTTAATGTAACTGATCCGGTTTCTGGCTGTGCATCACCATTTTCGAATTCAGTACAAGTCACTGTATCTCCTGATCCTATTGTTACACCTGGTTTCGTAGATGATATTTATTGTCTTGGCGAACCTGTTGTAATGTCTGTTACAGTTACTGGAGGTACAGGAACCAGTGTTTATCAATGGCAATCTTTTGTAGGATCGTCATGGGGCAATGTAGGCACAAACAATGCAAGCTTTGATCCCGGAGCACTGGCCACAGGCAACTATCAATATCGTACGATCGTCACTCAAAATTCAGGATGTCAGGGTATCAGTGGAGATATATTATTTACAGTCATTGGCTATCCTACAGCATCGCTTGCTTCTACACCTTCTTCTTGTGGCAATAATGCGGGTACGATAACAGTCACATTCAGCGACAATCCATTGGCGACAGCCTTGATGATCAGTCTTGATGGAGGTGCCACCTACTCGGCTCCTATACCTGACAATATTGGTTCCACAGTTTTCTCAAATCTGGCTCCTGCTATTTATCCGGTATGGATTAAATGGGCAACAGATGAATGCGCTGTATTTATCGGTAGCATACAGGTTCAGGAATTACCATGCGGATCTATATGCGGACAGGTACGTGATGACACAGGACTTCCTCTTTCGAATGTACAATTGAATCTATACAGAGATATCAACAACAATGATATCTATGATGCCGGTGATGTCCTTGTAGGTACTCAATACACCGATGGTGATAGCGGTAATTATTGCTTTGACGATATCATCGCAGGTGAATATGTTGTATCCGAAGTACAACCTGCTAACTACAACAGTATATCTGATTATGACCTTACAACAGGTGCGTTTGACCCTGATGGCTTACCAGGCGCATTTGATCCTGACAATTTGATTCCGGTAACACTTGTCCCGGGAGAATTGGATTACAATAATGACTTTATTGAAGATCCGTTCTTAGGGTTAATAAGTGGCACAGTCACACATGATGGAGGCGGTGCTTTACCAGCCATTGTGATTCAATTATTCCTTGATACGAACAACGATGGATTACCAAATGGTGCCGCTATTGCTACAACGACGACCAATGCATCAGGCAACTACATCTTTACGGGTGTAGAACCAGGTATATATGTTCTCGTTGAGACGAATTTGCCTTTGTATTCAGATGTGAGTGATTATGATCATTCTATATCCGCTACAGATCTTGATGGAGATGACTCAGCACAGGGACCAGATAATAATATTCCGGTCAGATTATTAGCCGGAGAAGCCGATACAGATAACGACTTTATCGACGGTCGACCCGGAAACATTTGTGGAAGTGTCCATGATGATACAGGATTACCGATATCAAATGTTGAGATTAGGCTTTATCTGGATGTCAATAATAATGACTCACTCGATGCGGCTGATACCTATCTGATGAATACATTTACGGATGGTGATACAGGAGATTATTGTTTTGATGACATTACTCCGGGTGAATATATCGTAGTTGAAACTCAACCATTTAATTATAACAGCGTCTCAGATTATGATCATACTACGGGCCCAACTGACAATGATGGATATGCAAGTGCCAATGATCCGGACAACGAAATACCGGTAACTCTTGTGCCACACGAAAGTGATTTCGATAATGATTTCATCGAAGATCCTTTGGTTGGTTCTATCAGTGGTAATGTCACAAATGAAATAGGTGCTCCGATGAATGGAGTTGTGATATCACTATATCTCGATACAAATGCTGATGGCCTGCCAAACGGTGCGGCTATTTCGACCACGACGACCAACAGTTCTGGAAACTATAGCTTTACTGGTGTTGAGCCTGGTTTCTATGTCGTACTTGAAACGACACCGGCTAATTACAGTAATATCAGTGATTACGATCATAGTATATCCGCTTCTGATCTTGACGGTGATGACAGTGCACAAGGACCTGATGACAATATCCCTGTCAGACTGCTTGCAGGAGAAGCCGATCTTGACAATAATTTTGTCGATGGTCGACCGGGTTCGATATGTGGCAATGTTAGCGATGATACAGGCTTACCGATTTCAAACGTGGAAATTCGTTTATACCAGGATGTCAACAACAACGATTCATTAGATGTCGCCGACATTCAGGTAGCTGTAATATTCACAGCTGTAAACACCGGAAATTATTGTTTCAATAATGTCACTCCCGGTGAGTATGTTGTGTCCGAAGTTCAACCTGCTAATTATAACAGCGTTTCTGATTATGACCACACGACAGGTGCATTCGATCCTGATGGTGTCATCAGACCAGGTGATCCGGACAATGAGATTCAGCTAACTCTGGCACCTTTCGAAAATGATAATAACAATGACTATGTAGAAGATCCATTGACGGGTGCTATAAGCGGTCATGTTAAGAATGATGCCGGATCAGCCATCAACGGAGTTCAGGTGAAACTTTACAATGACACCAATGCAGATGGCAATCCGGACGGAGTAGCTATCAGCACTACAACAACTAATGCAGCCGGATTCTACATCTTCGCAAATGTTGAACCAGGATTCTATGTTGTTGTGGAAACCCAACCGCTTTACTTTAACAGCATTAGCGATTATGACTTTAGTATAAATGCATCAGATCTGGATGGAGACGATAGCGCTCAGGGACCAGATGATAATGTACCGGTCAATTTGTTACCTGCGGAAGTTGATGAGGATAATGATTTCATCGATGGACGACCCGGACAAATCTGCGGTCGTGTAAGTGATAATACAGGTCAACCGATTTCAAATGTTGAAGTACGTCTATACCTGGATACAAACAACAATGATTCCCTCGATGTAGCTGATATTCAGGTAGCCGTAACATTTACAGATGGTGATAGCGGCAATTATTGCTTTGAGGATATCACACCGGGAGAGTATGTGGTCTTTGAAGTTCAACCTGCTAATTATAACAGCATCTCTGACTACGATCATACAACCGGAGCTTTCGATCCTGATGGAGGAGCATTGTCAGGTGATCCCGACGATGAAATTCAGGTGACGCTTTTACCTGCAGAACAGGATTACAATAATGATTTTGTTGAAGATCCACTTCCGGGTTCTATCAGTGGACATGTGACTAATGATATTGGTAGTCCATTGCTGGGTATTCAGATAAAACTTTACAATGATACCAATGCAGATGGTAATCCTGATGGAGTCGCTATCAGTACAACTACAACTAATGCCGCAGGATTCTACATCTTCACAGGCGTAGTACCGAAATATTATGTTGTTGTAGAAACTCAACCACTGTATTACAACAGTATCAGCGATTATGACCATAGCATTTCTGCTACTGATACCGATGGTGACGATAGCGCACAAGGACCAGATAATGATGTTCCTGTGAAGTTATTACCGGCTGAGGCTGACAACGATAATGATTTTGTAGATGGCAGACCAGGTAATATTTGTGGAAGTGTACACGATGATACAGGATTGCCGATGTCGACTGTTGAAATCAGATTGTATCTGGATGTCAACAACAATGACTCTCTGGATGCAGCAGATATCCTGATAGCTACGCAATATACAGATGGTGATAGTGGCAATTATTGCTTCGAAGATGTCACACCGGGTGAATATGTTGTCGTTGAAATTCAGCCGTCTAACTATAACAGCGTTTCCGATTATGATCACACTACAGGTGCTTTCGATCCTGATGGAGGCGTTTCGGTTGGTGATCCTGATAATGAAATACCTGTGACACTTGTCCCGGCTGAACTGGATTATAACAATGACTTTATAGAAGATCCGTTCACTGGTTCCATAAGTGGATTTGTAAATGATGAAGTTGGCAATCCAATATCTGGTGTCGAACTCAAGCTTTATAATGATACCAATGGAGACGGAAATCCTGATGGCGTTGCTATTGGCACTATACTTACAAATACTTCAGGTGCTTACATCTTTACAGGTGTAGAACCCGGCTTCTATGTAGTAGTAGAGACGCAGCCAACAAACTATAGCAGTATCAGTGATTACGATCACAGTATATCAGCTACTGATCTTGATGGAGATGATTCTGCGCAAGGCACCGATAATAATATCCCCGCCAGAGTATTGGCTGGAGAAGCCGACGCAGACAATGATTTTGTCGAAGGCAGTCCCGGATCAATCTGTGGAAGTGTTCATGATGATACAGGATTACCGATTGCAAATGACACCATTCGTCTTTACAATGATGTGAATAACAACGATTCATTGGACGTAGCCGATATCCTTTTATTGTCGGTAGTCACAAATGCTAGTGGCAGCTATTGCTTCCCGATTGTAACACCGGGTGAGTATTTAATTTCTCAGGTACAACCTGCATTTTACAACAGTGTATCCGATTATGATCATACCACAGGTGCTTTTGATCCTGATGGTGGTGTATCTGCCGGCGATCCGGACAATGAAATTCCGGTCACACTGGTACCTGCTGAAGGTGATAACAATAATGACTTCATAGAAGATCCGTTTACCGGAGTTGTGACTGGTCATGTATTCAATGATGCCGGAAGCCCACTCAATTTTGTTGTAGTGAGTTTATACCTTGATACGAATGGCGATGGCCTGCCAAATGGAGCGGCTATTGCAACTACATCCACAAATGCAACCGGTACATACTCATTTACCGGAGTTGAACCTGGATTGTATGTTGTAGTAGAAACACAACCTTTCTATTATAGCAGCATCAGCGATTTCGATACATCTACTGCACCACCTGATACAGATGGTGATGACAGCGCACAAGGTCCGGATGATAATATTCCGGTATTACTGACACCTGGAGAAACAGATGCAGATAACATTTTTGTCGATGGCCGTCCTGGTACCATTTGTGGATGGGTACACAGCGACACAGGCGTACCTATTTCTTCTGCTCTTGTCCAATTGTTCCTGGATGTCAATAACAATGATATCTATGACGCCGGCGATATCCTTGTAGCATTTACACTCACAGATGGTGATACAGGTAATTATTGTTTCGAAGACGTCACGCCTGGTGAATACGTGGTGGTGGAAACTGATCCGGCTAACTATTATAGCGTCAGCGACTACGATTACACTACAGGTGCATTTGATCCTGATGGTAACGATCAGATTGATGGGCCAGACAATGAGATACCAGTCACCCTTGTGCCAGCCGAAGGAGACAATAACAATAATTTTGTTGATGCAGCTGTGCCTGGTACGATCAGCGGTTATATAGCTGATGAAGTCGGTAATCCATTAAGCAACGTAACTGTCTATCTCTATCACGATACAAACGGTGATGGAAATGAAGATGGCTTACCTATTGATACTGTTTATACGGATGCAGCAGGTTATTACATCTTTACAAATGTGCTGATTGGTGTCTACGTTGTTGTGGAAGTCAATCCACTTTACTATAGCAATGTTTCTGATTATGATCATTCCACAACAGGTGGTGATAATGATGGAAATGATAGCGCACAAGGACCTGATAATGATATTCCTGTGACGGTCACTCCTGCTGAATCAGATCAGGACAACAACTTCGTAGATGGTCGTGCAGGTTCAATTTGTGGATCGATCATGAATGATCTCGGAAGTCCTATGGGTACCATGACCGTTCAATTGTATACTGATGTGAATGGCAATGGAATAATGGATCTGGGTGATATCATGGTTGGCTCCATGATGACTGATACCGCTGGTAATTACTGTTTCATGAATGTGACACCTGGTCTATATGTTGTCAACGAAGTTCAGTTGCCAACATATGGTGATCTGTCAGATTGGGATTCAACTCCGGATCCGGATGGTGACGATAGTGCAATGGGAACGAATAATAATATTCCGTGTGACGTAACACCTAATGAGAATGATGTTGACAATGATTTCGTAGATATCGTTTGTCCGGGTATTCCTTTGATTACAGGATTCGCAGTAGATACGATTTGCTCCGGCGATGCAGTGACATTACAGGCTGTTAATCCGGGAATAGGCACAGTTACATTTGCATGGACATTTGGTACAAGTTCGTCTCCGTCTACTGGTTCAGGGATAGGTCCACATGTCGTAAATTATACGAACACCACGAATGCTCCTGTAAGCTCAACTGTATTCTTAACGGAGACGAAGGAAGGATGTGTGCCTATGGGTGCCGCAGTAGCAAATATTGTGGTCAATCCGATACCTAGTGCCGAGATCAATGGAGCTACAACAAGTCTGTGTTATTTTGCGCCAAGGACATTTACACCTGTTGCACCACTCATACCAGGTTACAGTTATTCATGGAATTTTGGAGCAGGCGCTCTTCCGGCAACTTCAAACACATATGGCCCGCATACGATTGAATATTCAACAACAGGAACAAAGACAGTTCAATTGATTGTGTGGTCAAATGCTGCAGGATCATCCTGTGGTGACACATCTATATTGACATTCCCTGTCATCGTATGTAATGGAAATATTACAGGAAAAGTCTTGATCGATTCTACGAATGCAGGTATAGGAGGTGTCAATATAAGATTGTGGAATGATATCAACCCTATGGATGGAATACCTGATGCAGTCCCTACTACGCCTGTCAGAAGTGTATTCACTACGGCTGCAGGTCTGTATTCAATGACAAACCTCGTACCGGGACAATATGTCCTTGTTGAAACTCAACCTGCTGGTTATTCTACATTGTATGAAAGTGATGAGTCTAATGACAACGATACTTTGGTTGTCAGTCCTCCAAATGATGAGATTATTCCAGTCACTATTGAGCCACAGGAAAATGATGCTGATAACATATTCAGGGAGCATCCTACATCAGGATTAATCACAGGTTATGTATTCAATGATCTCAACCTGGATGGAATACCTGACACAGGAGAAGGAATCGGAGGAGTAACCATCAACTTGTGGAAGGATGTAAATCTTGATGGTGTAGCTGATCCGGGGGGATTTGTAACGAGTACCCTGTCCGCAGGTACCGGATTTTACTCAATCGGGAATATTACTCCGGGTTCAAGTTATATCATAGCTGAAGTACAACCTGCAGGATTTCTTTCAGTAAGTGACATTGATGCCACTAACGATAATGATTTGGTGCCAAATACAAATATGAATAATGATACAATTCCGGCTACCATTATAAATGGTGAAACGGATGCGAACAACTATTTCATCGAAGCACAGGCTTGTACGCACATAGTCACAAATACAAATGACAATGGCCCGGGATCATTGAGATATATTATTGATTGTGCCAATAGTGGTGATACGATACATTTCGCTAACGCATTGACCGGTCAGGCGATACATCTTAATACAGGCAGGATTGAAATCTATAAGGATATTCACATATACTGCGAACTTAGCCCGAGGGTAATGATATACTCTGATGTGCCTGGTGCCTTTATGATAGGCGCGGGTCATACTGTGGAATTGAAGAATCTGGATATCACTACCGGATTAGGAGGAATGTCTGGTGCGGCATTTGAAATTGCAGGAAGTTTAATACTCTGGGATATATGGTTGTATAGAAATCCATTGTTACCTCCAAATAATATTTTTATATACAACCAATTAACAGGGAATTTAGAGGTCAAGGGACTTTGCCATATTCAAACGAATTGATAGGATAAAGAGCCCGGTCGGTAGAAAAGAAGAAAACAGAAATCGACCGGGTTCTATCATTCATATGAGCCTTTCAAAAGGCGATTATTTAATGACCTATTATTCCTTTTCGGCTTGGTTTTTGATTTCTTTAATGGTGATTTTTTGTCAAAAGTGAATTTTAAGTTATGCTAGAAAATGAGGACCGCCAAATGATCAGATTTAAGGGCTACCTTCGTAGTCATGTTCCAAATAACAGGCAATGGCAATAAAAAATATGCCTGGGAGGGTTGTCTACAGCATTGATAACCAGTCATTTATTGATCTTAAAAAGGATAGATGGATGACGGTTTTCGGTCTATTATTTTGGCTGCCTTTGAGGCGGCTGGCTTTACTGCTGCCGGATCTAAAACGGATATTTATTCCGCTATTTTCATTCGCTTTATTTTTTTTAAATTCAGATAACTCATTCGCAGGTATATATGGGAATCCAATCTTAGAAACCGTAGTAAACACATTCACCGGGAAATCTAAAACGGTTTCAACTGATATAGTAAACAATCCAAACTCTGCAGCCTTACCTCTTTGCACTATAACCATAAATCCCGCCTGGCTATTCCCCGTACAGACTACATGCAATGGTGGAGCTGATGGAAATATCGTATTTGATCCCGGAGGACCGATTCCTGGTGCTACCGGTATACTAACGTATGATTGGGATTTGGTAGGCACACCTGGGAATGATGTATTTTCAGATGATGGTTCGCCTCAGATTGATTCTATCCCTGCAGGCTTTTATACCATTATTGTTACTGATGCTTTAGGTTGTACAGGTTCAGCAACTATTGAAGTTGAAAATGCGCCTCCCATTGTCATCACCACTTTGGTAGGTAATGTAAATTGTTTTGGCCAGTCAACTGGTAGTATACAGATTACTAGTATAACTGGTCCTCCGGGCACTATCACCTATGATTGGGATTTCACGGGTACTGCCTTTAATGATGATTATGATGTGCTCCCCCTTCAAAATGGTGACGACGAAGATATTTCGGGACTTGCTGCCGGCACATACAATCTCGTCATCACCGTTCAGGATGATCCTTTCTTTCCAAGTTATACATGTACATATACCCAGTCTTTTGTTGTAACCCAACCGGCTTCTGCACTTACAGTTAATGTTCCGGATTTCGCTTTACCATGTTTTGGAAATACTACAACGCTTACAGCAACACCAGCAGGAGGTACATCAGCATACTCATACAATTGGTCCAATATTTCCACACCGCCAGGTACAAATGAAGGTTCGACAGATGGACCTGTTGGAGTGGGGAATTATATTATTACAGTAACGGATTCAAAAGGTTGTACCGCAACAGATGTTGCTTTTGTCACACAACCTGCCTCAGCTTTATCGGTTTCAACGACGGGATCAACAATAGCGTGCAATAATAATACAGGAACAGTTACAGCCAATCCAAGTGGCGGTACATCAGCTTATACATATTTGTGGACTCCCGGAGGCTCAACAAATCAAACGGTTACTGGATTAAATGGTGGAACGTATACGGTCACTGTCACAGATGCAAATGGCTGTACACAAACGGCTCAGGCTACTGTTACTGTTACGCCTCCTTTTTTTACAATGCCACCGAATGGTAGTTCAACAGTACCATGTCTTGCAAATGCACTTGTAGTGCCTACACCTCCGGTTGTCCTTGATAATTGTGGCACAGCGCTCACCATTGTTGGTCCGGTAGTTGGCGCAAGTCCCACATGCTCCGGAACAAAAATTTATACATGGACATACACAGATCCTGTCACACTGATTACAGGCACTTATACATACACGTATACTGTTTTAACGCCTACTTACACTTTACCAGCTAATGGATCTTCCACTGTAGCATGTCCTGCCTTAGCGACTGTACCTACACCACCTGTTGTAACAGACAATTGCGGAAATATTATCACTCCTTCGGCGGGTGTGCCAAGTGCTACTCCTGCCTGTTCCGGTACAAAGACATGGACATTTACATACACAGGTTGTGATGGAATTCCTAATAACTGGATATACACATATACAATTAGTCCTCCAGTAGTGACAATACCTGCAGGAGGTTCATCTACAGTTGCATGTGCAGCAAATGCAACTTCTCCAGCAGCACCTACTGTGGTGGACAATTGCGGACGGACTTTGACTGTTTCTGCAGGTGTGCCCTCGGCAGATCCACCTTGTGCAGGTACAAAGACATGGACATTCACCTACACTGCATGTGATAATTCTACATACCCTTGGGTATACACCTATACAATCAGTCCTCCTGTCGTGACTATGCCCGCAGGAAGTTCATCAACGGTAGCATGTCCAGCATTGGCCATTGCACCGACACCTCCAACCGTAACAGATAATTGCGGAAGAACACTTACTATTTCTGCAGGTGTTCCTGGTGCAGATCCAGCTTGCGTAGGAACAAAAATCTGGACATTCACATACACTGCATGTGACAATACTACGTACCCATGGGTATACACGTATACGATCAGTGCTCCAACAGTTACGCTTCCTGCAAATGGATCATCTACCGTAGCATGTCCTGCATTGGCGACTGCACCAACACCGCCGACAGTGACAGACAATTGTGGTCGCTCCATCACTCCATCAGCAGGCGTATCCAGTGCAGATCCACCTTGCGCAGGCACAAAGACATGGACATTTAATTACATAGATTGTAATGGTACATCACATCCATGGGTATACACATACACAATAAGCGCACCTACAGTAACTCTTCCTGCAGGAGGTTCATCAACTGTCGCATGCCCTGCATTAGCGACTGCGCCGACGCCTCCAACAGTAACTGACAATTGCGGCCGATCCATCACTCCTTCAGCTGGTGTACCCAGTGCGAATCCACCATGTGGAGGACCAAAGACATGGACATTTACTTATACAGCATGCGACGGTACACCTTACAATTGGGTTTATACATATACTATAAGTGCTCCGACATTTACAGTTCCTGCAGGAGGATCATCAACAGTTGCATGCCCTGTATTGGCAGTAGCTCCGACACCACCAACAGTAATAGATAATTGCGGAAATACAATCACTCCTTCTGCAGGTGTACCGAGTGCAACTCCTGCATGTTCAGGTACAAAGACGTGGACATTCACATACACAGGATGTAGCGGACCTCCTGTCAACTGGGTATACACTTACACGATCAGTCCGCCAACAGTGACAATGCCGGCCGCCGGTGCATCAACTGTGGCATGTGCTGCATTAGCCACCGCGCCTACACCTCCTGCTGTCACAGATAATTGTGCTCGCGCATTGACGATTTCTGCAGGCGTACCAAGTGCAGATCCTGCATGTGCAGGCACAAAGACATGGACATTCACTTATACTGCATGCGATGCCACTACGTATCCATGGGTTTATACATATACAATCAGTCCACCTACTGTGACAATGCCTGCAGGCGGATCATCAACAGTAGCGTGCCCTGCATTAGCTATTGCACCCACGCCACCGGTAGTGAACGATAACTGTGGTCGCGCACTAACAATTTCTGCAGGAGTACCAAGTGCAGATCCTGCATGTGCAGGTACAAAGACATGGACATTCACCTACACAGCATGTGACAATACCACATACCCCTGGGTATATACGTATACAATAAGCCCACCTACAGTAACTCTTCCTGCAGGTGGATCATCAACAGTAGCATGCCCTGCATTAGCCACTGCGCCAACGCCACCGACAGTGACAGACAACTGTGGTCGTTCCATAACACCTTCAGCCGGAGTTGCAAGTCCCGATCCAGCATGCGCAGGAACAAAGACATGGACATTCACATACACCGATTGTAATGGTACACCACATCCGTGGGTTTATACGTACACTATTAGTGCACCTACAGTTACACTTCCACCAGGAGGTTCATCGACTGTACCTTGTGCATCAAATGCGACAGCACCAACACCACCTGTAGTAACTGACAATTGTGGTCGATCCATTACACCATCAGCAGGAGTTCCAAGTGTCAATCCGGTATGCGGTGGCACAAAGACATGGACATTTACATACACAGATTGTAATGGCACACCTCACAATTGGGTGTATACATATACCATCTCTGTAACAGGTATAACACTTCCTCCTAACGGATCTTCAACTGTAGCATGTCCTGCTGTAGCAATTGCACCAACACCACCAACAGTAACCGATGCTTGTGGAAATAACATCACTCCATCAGCAGGCGTACCCAGTGCAACTCCAGCATGTTCTGGCACAAAGACATGGACATTTACCTATACCGGATGCGACGGCATTCCATTAAATTGGGTTTATACATACACGATTAGTCCACCCACAGTAGTCTTACTTCCAGGTGGATCATCCACTGTAGCATGCGTTGCTTTAGCTACTGCACCTACACCACCAGGGATGACTGATAATTGCGGCCGCGCACTTACGATTTCTGCAGGTGTTCCTTCTGCAGATCCTGCATGTGCCGGCACGAAAACATGGACATTCACATATTCAGCATGTGATGGCACAACCTATCCGTGGATTTATACATACACGATTAGTCCTCCGACAGTCACCATGCCTGCAGGCGGATCATCAACAGTAGCATGTCCTGCTTTAGCCACTGCACCAACACCACCAACAGTCACAGACAACTGTGGTCGTACGCTTACAGTATCAGCTGGTGTACCTTCTGCAGATCCTGCATGTGCCGGCACAAAGACATGGACATTCACTTATACTGCATGTGACAATACGACATACCCCTGGGTATATACTTATACTATCAGCCCTCCTACAGTTATACTTCCTGCAGGTGGATCATCAACAGTAGCATGTCCTGCATTAGCGACTGCGCCAACGCCACCGACAGTGACAGACAACTGTGGTCGTTCCATAACACCTTCAGCCGGAGTTGCAAGTCCCGATCCAGCATGCGCAGGAACAAAGACATGGACATTCACATACACCGATTGTAATGGTACACCACATCCCTGGGTATACACATATACGATCAGTCCACCTACTGTTACACTTCCTGCAGGAGGTGCATCGACTGTCCCTTGCGCATCCAATGCTGTAGCGCCCACTCCACCTGTAGTGACCGATAATTGTGGTCGCTCAATCACGCCATCAGCCGGAGTACCAAGTGTAAATCCGGTATGCGGCGGCACAAAGACATGGACATTTACATACACAGATTGTAATGGCACTCCACACAACTGGGTGTATACGTATACAATTTCTGTTACAGGAATTACACTTCCTGCAAATGGATCTTCGACAGTAGCATGTCCTGCATTGGCAACAGCACCAACACCACCGACAGTAGTAGATGCATGTGGTAATACAATCACGCCATCAGCAGGTGTACCAAGTGCAATACCCGCATGTTCAGGTACAATGACATGGACATTCACATACACAGGTTGTGACGGAATTCCTTTAAACTGGGTCTATACATACACAATCAGTCCACCGATAGTGACAATGCCTGCAGCAGGGTCATCAACTGTAGCATGTGTTGCTCTTGCATCTGCTCCGACACCACCCGCTGTTACAGATAATTGTGGTCGCGCACTTACAATTTCTGCAGGCGTACCAAGTGCAGATCCTCTATGCGCAGGAACGAAAACATGGACATTCACATATACAGCATGCGATGCCACTACTTATCCATGGGTGTATACATATACAATAAGTCCACCAACAGTAACAATGCCAGGTGGAGGATCATCAACAGTAGCATGTCCTGCATTGGCAACAGCACCAACACCGCCGACAGTTACAGATAACTGTGGTCGCACACTTACAGTATCAGCAGGCGTACCAAGTGTAGATCCACCATGTGCAGGAACAAAGACATGGACATTCACCTACACTGCCTGTGACAATACTACATATCCATGGGTATACACATATACAATCAGCGCACCTACAGTTACTCTTCCTGCAGGTGGTTCATCAACAGTAGCATGTCCTGCATTAGCAACCGCACCAACGCCACCAACGGTCACAGATAATTGCGGACGATCTATCACTCCTTCAGCAGGCGTGCCAAGTGCAGATCCTCCATGTGCAGGAACAAAGACATGGACATTTAATTACGTAGATTGTAATGGTACATCACATCCATGGGTATACACGTACACAATCAGCGCACCTACAGTTACACTTCCTCCCGGAGGTGCATCGACTGTCCCATGTGTCTCCAATGCAGTAGCTCCTACTCCTCCTGTAGTGACTGATAATTGTGGTAGATCCATCACTCCATCAGCCGGAGTACCAAGTGTAAATCCGGTATGCGGTGGCACAAAGACATGGACATTTACATACACAGATTGTAATGGTACTCCACACAACTGGGTGTATACGTATACAATTTCTGTTACAGGAATTACACTTCCTGCAAATGGTTCTTCGACAGTATCATGTCCAGCATTGGCTACCGCGCCCACACCACCGACAGTAGTAGATGCATGTGGTAATACAATCACGCCATCAGCTGGTGTACCAAGTGCAATACCCGCATGTTCAGGTACAATGACATGGACATTCACATACACAGGTTGTGACGGAATTCCTTTAAGCTGGGTATATACATACACGATCAGTCCACCTATAGTGACAATGCCTGCAGCAGGGTCATCAACAGTAGCATGTGTTGCTCTAGCAACAGCACCAACACCACCCGCAGTTACTGACAACTGTGGTCGGGCACTTACAATTTCAGCAGGCGTTCCAAGTGCAGATCCACTTTGTGCAGGCACAAAGACATGGACATTCACATACACTGCATGTGATAATTCAACTTATCCATGGGTTTATACATACACCATAAGTCCTCCGACAGTCACCATGCCTGCAGGCGGATCATCAACAGTAGCATGTCCTGCATTAGCTACTGCACCGACACCACCAACAGTCACAGATAATTGTGGTCGCACACTTACCATTTCTGCAGGTGTGGCAAGCGCAGATCCTCCGTGCGCAGGAACAAAAACATGGACATTTACTTACACTGCATGTGACAATACCACATATCCATGGGTGTACACATATACAATCAGCGCACCTACAGTTACACTACCTGCAAATGGATCATCAACAGTAGCTTGTCCTGCATTAGCGACTGCACCCACACCACCAACAGTTACAGATAATTGCGGACGATCTATCACACCTTCAGCAGGCGTGCCAGGCGCAGATCCACCATGTGCAGGAACAAAGACATGGACATTTAATTACGTAGATTGTAATGGTACATCACATCCATGGGTATACACTTATACAATAAGCGCACCTACGGTTACACTTCCTGCGCCTGGTGCCTCTACAGTTCCTTGTACATCTGACGCAGTGGCACCAACACCACCTGTAGTCACTGATAATTGCGGACGATCTATCACACCTTCAGCGGGAGTGCCAAGTGCAAATCCTGCATGTGGTGGCACAAAGACATGGACATTTACATACACGGATTGTAATGGTACGCCACACAACTGGGTATACACCTATACTATAACTCCACCGTCAATAACTCTTCCTCCGGGAGGATCATCTACGGTGGCATGTCCTGCATTAGCCACTGCACCAACACCACCGACTGTAACTGATAATTGCGGAAATAACATTACACCATCTGCAGGTGTACCCAGTGCTAATCCACCATGCGCAGGCACAAAGACATGGACATTTACCTATACAGGTTGTGATGGAATTCCACTCAACTGGGTTTATACATATACTATCAGTCCTCCAACAGTTACAATGCCTGCAGGAGGTGCATCAACAGTTGCATGTGTTGCATTAGCTACTGCTCCAATACCGCCGGCAGTAACAGACAATTGTGGTCGTGCACTTACGATTTCTGCGGGAGTAGCGAGTGCCGATCCACCATGCGCGGGTACAAAGACATGGACATTCACATATACTGCATGTGACAACACGACTTATCCATGGATTTATACATATACGATTAGTCCTCCTACAGTAACAATGCCTGCAGGTGGTTCTTCAACGGTAGCATGTCCTGCATTAGCTACTGCCCCAACACCGCCAGCTGTAACAGACAACTGTGGCCGCGCCCTTACCATTTCTGCAGGGGTAGCCAGTGCAGATCCACCATGCGCAGGTACAAAAACATGGACATTCACATACACTGCATGTGATAATTCGACATACCCTTGGGTATACACATATACCATCAGTCCTCCGACAGTTACACTACCAGCTGGTGGTTCATCAACTGTTGCATGTCCTGCATTAGCTACTTCACCAACACCTCCTGCTGTGACAGATAATTGTGGACGATCAATAACACCATCAGCAGGAGTACCAAGTGCAGATCCACCATGTGCCGGCACAAAGACATGGACATTTACTTACACAGCATGTGATGGTACACCATACAATTGGGTATACACTTACACGATAAGTGCACCGACAGTTTCACTTCCAGCACCCGGTGCGTCAACAGTTCCATGTATCTCTGACGCAGTGCCACCAACACCACCTGTAGTCACTGATAATTGCGGTCGTTCTATCACACCTTCAGCAGGAGTACCAAGTGCAAATCCTGCATGTGGCGGCTCAAAGACTTGGACATTTACATACACAGATTGCAATGGTACACCACACAACTGGGTATATACTTATACAATTACTCCCCCATCTCTTACACTTCCTCCAAATGGATCATCAACGGTAGCATGTCCTGCATTAGCGACTGCACCTACACCACCAACTGTAACTGATAATTGCGGAAATAACATTACACCATCAGCAGGTGTACCAAGTGCTGATCCACCATGTGCCGGAACAAAGACATGGACATTTACATACACAGGTTGTGATGGTATTCCACTCAATTGGGTTTATACCTATACCATCAGTCCACCGACAGTTACAATTCCTGCAGGAGGTGCATCAACGGTGGCATGTGTTGCGTTAGCGACTGCTCCGACACCGCCTGCTGTAACAGATAATTGTGGTCGGTTACTTACGATTTCTGCGGGAGTGGCAAGTGCAGACCCGCCATGTGCCGGAACAAAGACATGGACATACACATACACAGCATGTGACAATTCAACATATCCATGGGTGTATACATACACCATCAGTCCTCCGACAGTCACAATGCCTGCAGGCGGATCATCAACAGTGGCTTGTCCTGCATTAGCTACTGCACCAACACCACCAGCTGTAACAGACAATTGCGGTCGTCCGCTTACGATCTCTGCAGGTGTAGCAAGTGCGGACCCACCATGTGCAGGAACGAAGACATGGACATTCACCTATACCGCATGTGATAATTCAACTTACCCCTGGGTGTACACCTATACTATCGGTGCTCCAACAGTTACGCTGCCTGCAGGAGGTTCTTCCACTGTAGCATGTCCCGCATTGGCAACAGTACCAACACCACCGGCAGTGACCGACAATTGTGGTCGTACGATCACACCTTCGGCAGGTGTACCAAGTGCTGATCCACCATGTGCCGGACCAAAGACATGGACATTTACGTATACAGCATGTGATGGCACACCATACAATTGGGTTTATACATATACAATCAGTGCGCCGACAGTTACGCTTCCAGCACCAGGTGCTTCTACAGTTCCTTGTCTTTCAGACGCAGTAGCGCCCGTACCTCCTGCGGTCACTGATAATTGCGGTCGATCAATCACACCATCTGCAGGTGTACCCGGCGCAAATCCAACCTGTGGCGGCACAAAAACATGGACGTTTACATACACAGCTTGTAATGGTACACCATACAATTGGGTATATACATATACTATACCTCCACCAGCATTTACTTTGCCGGCAGGAGGCTCTTCAACGGTTGCATGCGTTGCACTTGCAACGGTTCCGACTCCTCCTGCTGTAGTTGATAATTGTGGTAACACCATCACTCCACCGGCAGGAGTCCCAAGTGCAGATCCACCTTGTGCAGGAACAAAGACATGGACATTCACATACACGGGTTGTGATGGTATTCCTGTCAATTGGGTTTATACATATACAATCAGCGCTCCTATTGTCACATTGCCCGCAGGAGGTTCTTCAACAGTTGCATGTGTATCTAGTGCAACTGCACCGACTGCACCGGTTGTGTTAGATAATTGCGGTCGAACACTTACAGTTTCTGCAGGCGTACCAAGTGCAGATCCACCATGTGCAGGAACAAAAACATGGACATTCACATATACCGCATGCGATGGCTCAACTTATCCATGGGTGTATACATACACGATCAGTCCTCCTGTGGTGACAATACCTGCAGGCGGATCATCGACAGTAGCATGTCTTGCATTAGCTACTGCACCCACTCCACCTACAGTGTTAGATAATTGTGGGCGTACACTTACTGTTTCAGCAGGTGTACCCGGAGTAGATCCTCCATGTGCAGGTACAAAGACATGGACATTCACCTATACAGCATGTGATGGATCTACATATCCTTGGGTTTACACATACACTATTAGTGCTCCGACCGTTACTCTTCCTGTTGGTGGATCGTCAACTGTAGCATGTCCTGCATTAGCTACTGCCCCAACACCACCTGCGGCTACAGACAATTGTGGAAATACATTGACTCCATCTGCAGGAGTTCCGAGTGCAGATCCTCCATGCGCGGGAACAAAGACATGGACATTTACATATACAGCATGTGATGGATCTACATATCCATGGGTGTATACATACACGATAAGTGCGCCGACAGTTACACTGCCTGCTCCTGGTGCTTCAACAGTACCTTGCTTATCTGATGCTGTTGCCCCTGCACCTCCTGCGGTGACAGACAATTGTGGTCGTGCTATCATACCTTCAGCAGGCGTACCTGGTACTGATCCGACTTGCGCTGGCACGAAGACCTGGACATTTACATATACTGCATGCAATGGCACACCATACAACTGGGTATACACATATACAATACCAGCACCAACATTTACTCTTCCCGCCCCTGGATCTTCAACAGTAGCATGTGTTGCTCTTGCAGTAGCACCTACGCCTCCGACAGTGGTTGATAATTGCGGTAATACAATTCCTTCTCCGATAGGTGTGCCTTCTGCTGATCCATCATGCGCAGGCACCAAGACATGGACATTTACATTTGTTGGTTGTGATGGAACTCCTGTGAATTGGGTTTACACATACACGATCAGCCCACCTGTGGTCACTATGCCTGCGGGCGGAAGCTCTAATGTTGCTTGTATTGCCAATGCAACGCTTCCATCAGCACCCACAATCATGGATAATTGTGGTCGTACACTTACAGTTTCAGCAGGTGTACCAGGTGCAGATCCAATATGTAGCGGACCAAAGACATGGACATTTACATATACAGCTTGTGACGGTTCTACTTATCCATGGGTATATACATACACTGTCGATCCGCCTACAACGGGATTTCCTCCTAATGGTGGGTCAACAGTCGCTTGTATAAGTGATGCACAGGTTGTTCCTACTCCACCCACAGCAGTTAATTCATGCGGAGATCCTCTCACAGTGACTGGTCCAGTCATCGGACCTGATCCGGTTTGTTCAGGCACCAAAACATACACATGGACATATATGGATTGCACAGGTATTTCTTCACAATGGATTTATACCTATACAATTTCTCCATCATCATTCACATTACCGGCTAATGCAGGATCAACAGTCGCTTGTATAATCAATGCACAGACAACACCAATACCACCGGTTGTAAATTCCAATTGTGGAGTACCACTTACAGTCGTTGGTCCGTTAGTCGGTCCTGATCCTGTTTGCTCCGGAACGAAAATTTACACATGGACTTATATGGATTGCTCCGGTAATTCAGCACCATGGGTTTACACTTATACAATTTCTCCGCCAACATTGTCATTACCCCCTAATGCAGGATCAACAGTCTCATGTGTAGCGGATGCACAAATTGTTCCAACACCACCTACAGTAAATAATTCTTGCGGAGATCCGGTAATTCCTACAGGGCCCGTGGTCAGTGCTGATCCTTTATGTTCGGGAACAAAAACATACACATGGACATACCTTGACTGCACAGGTATTTCAATGCAATGGGTATATACATACACTATCAATACGCCTTCAATTGTTTTACCACCTAATGATGGTTCTACTGTTCCGTGCCTGAGTGATGCACAGGTTGTGCCTATACCACCTACAGTAAATACATCATGCAATAATCCTATACTTCCGACAGGCCCTGTAGTAAGTCCTGATCCGGTATGCGCAGGAACAAAAACATATACATGGACATATGCGGATTGTAATGGAGGCTCAATGCAATGGATTTATACATACACTATTCCTGCGTCTACGTTTTCATTGCCACCAAATGATGGTTCAACTGTAACATGTATCAGCGATGCACAAGTTGTACCTGTTCCTCCCAATGTTTCTAATACATGTGGCAGTCCTGTTACACCGACAGGCCCTGTTGTAGGAGCTGATCCTGTATGTTCAGGTACAAAAGCATACACATGGACGTACACTGATTGTGCTGGTACAAACTTTAATTGGGTATTCACATACACCATTACAGGAAATACAGGACCTGTCTTTGCAAACCCACCTGCAAATGTCACCGTATCATGTATCACAGATGTACCATCATCGATCATGCTTTCATTTACGGATGATTGTACGCCAAGTACTCCTGTTGCTGCAGTAGATTCTCCGATTATGGGTTCATGCCCTGCTACGATCACTCGTACATGGAGTTTCACTGACGATTGCGGATTCTTGGGAACAACATCACAAACGATTACTATTGATGATACCACACCGCCCACTGCATCTAATCCTGCGCCAATAAATCTTGCAGGATGTAATGCTTCTGTTCCTGCTCCTGATGTTACTGTGGTCACTGATGAGGCGGATAATTGCACTGCTTCTGTAGTTGCATTTATAAATGATGTTACTTCTTTAGTAGGTTGTACTGAAACAACAATCAGAAATTATAGTGTTACAGACGGTTGCAACAATAGCATAATTGTTTCCCAAACGATTACCCGAACGCTTGATACAACACCTCCAGTCATTAGTCCAGCTCCTGCAGATTTGACTGTGGCTTGTCTTACACAAGTTCCACCAATGATTTCACTGACCTATACAGACAATTGCAGTCCGGGTGGAACATTAGTAGGTACAGAAACAGGTCCAAGTGGAATGCCATTGACAATCATACGTACATGGACATTCACAGATGCATGTGGTAACCCTGCTACACAAACTCAAACCATTACCATAACCGGATCATTAATACCAAATACAGCGACTGGCTCATTTTGCACGGGTGGTTCTGTTGTTATCAATGGCGAAGTTTATAATACACCTGGTAATTTCCTTGACACGATACCATCTACTACAGGAGGTTGTGACACCTTATTGTCAATTACGATTACTGAATTACCAATTCCGGTTACAAATCTTTCTGATAGTTACTGTAACGGAGATACATATATTCTACCTGATGGCAGTACGACAACCAGTGCAGGTTCTTTCGGACCATTTACATTCACTGCGGCTAATGGATGTGATTCTTTAGTCAATGTAACCTTAACGCTGAATCAAAGCACTACCGGAAATGTAAGTCACATTGGTTGCATAGGAGATGGGTTTTCAATTGTAGTCAATGGCACTACATATGATGAAAATCTGCCAATGGGCGTAGAGACGCTAGATCATGCAAGTGCAAATGGATGTGATTCAATAGTCACTATCAATCTTGTATTCAATGCTACTGTTACCGGACAGGAAAATTATTCAGGTTGTGAAGGTGATGGATATTCTGTAGTGGTAAATGGTACAGTGTATAATGAAGCAAATCCTGATGGAATGGAAACATTGACAAATGTCAATGGATGTGATTCTGTAGTTACAATCAATCTCGTTTTTGCGCCGGTTCAGCCAGTTGTGATTGATCCAGTAGGTCCGCTTTGTACTGATGGTGCTCCAGTTACACTTACGGTAACACCAGCTGGTGGTACATGGTCAGGTGCGGTGAACAGTAATCAATTTGATCCATCTATTCTGGGTATAGGATTACATCAGGTGATTTATTCAATCAATCAGGGAGCTTGCAGTGATGCAGATACTATATATATCAGTGTCTATCAAATGACCATTGCATGTCAGGCTGTCACAGATGAATCTGCACCTGGTGCAAATGATGGTTCAGGAATGGTCACTGTATCGGGAGGTATTGCTCCTTATTTAATATCATGGACCGGTCCTGTATCTGGCAACTTTAATCTTCTTGCTGATGGTAGTCATACGATCACAGGTCTCGGTGGCGGTGTTTACACCATTGTGGTTCAGGATGATTCAGGATGTACGACAACATGTCAGTTTGTGATCAATAGCAATATTCCTTGCCTCACAGTTATTGACAATATTAATGTTCAGGATGCATCTTGCGCCGGTTCAAATAATGGTGGCATTTTAGTCACAGCCAGCGGAGGACAGATTCCTTTTGAATATTCGCTTGACGGCGTTAATTTCCAACTGCTAAATGTATTTGCAAACTTAGCTCCAGGGAATTATACACTTTTCGTCAGGGATGGAACTGGTTGCGTCGTTTCACAGCCTTTCACGATTGGTGTAGGCCCTGGTCCAACCATCAATGTCGACTTAACAACAAACGCATCATGCGGTGTTGCTAATGGATCTGTAACACTTAGTGGATCATTTGGACTACCTCCGTACTCATTTTCAATTGATGGTATCAATTATACACTTAATGGAGTTTTCCCCGGTCTTAATGCAGGTAATTACTCTGGATACCTGACTGACAATGCAGGATGCTCAGATACAATTCCTTTCTCTATTATAGCAGATGGTGCTCCTGTCATCGATGCAGTGAATGTTGTGGATGCAGCATGTGGACAATCTAATGGCTCCATTACTATTCAGGCGAGTGGCGGTCAGGGAGTACTAATGTATTCTATCGATGGAACAAATTTCCAGACTTCACCGGTATTCAATGGACTTGCTGCAGGACCTTATCCAATATTTGTTAAAGATGAATCAGGGTGTCAGGTTACGGGTAATACAACAGTACCAAATGCAAATGGCCCTGCTATTTCTGGAGTCGATACTGAAGATGCAACTTGCGGTAATAATGATGGCAAAATAACAATTCATGCCACCGGAACACCTCCTCTTACCTATTCTATCAATGGCACTACTTACTTCGCCTCAGAAATATTTATGAATCTGGCGGCAGGGAATTATACAGTGTATGTCAAGGATGGTAATAGTTGCGTGCAGTCACAACCAGTGACACTGAATACAACTAATGGACCTCATATCAATGGCGTCGTCGTAATAGATACAAAATGCGGAGATGACAATGGAATGATTACTGTAAATGCTGCTGGTGGGGTAGGTGTTTTAGAATATTTCTTTAATGGTATATCCAATGGTAATGATAATGTCCAGGATAATTTACCGGCAGATGTATATGACATTGATGTGGTAGATGAAAATGGTTGCTCCGTTTCTACACAAGTGACAGTTGATCCTTCTGTCAAACCTGATTTTGATGTATATATCACCCCTGCACATTGCGGCAGAGCAGATGGCATCATTGAATTGGATCCGACTGATGGAACAGCTCCATTCATGTATTCATTTAATGGAGGTCCTTTCGGTCCTATTCTAACATTCCCGGGACACATTTCTGATTTCTATACCGTGGCTATTAAAGATGCCAAAGGCTGTATTACAGAAAAGGATGTGTTCCTGTTTGAAGACATTGCACCAAAAATAACAGGGGTTGCCAAAACGGATGCAACTTGTGGAATGGCTGACGGTACGATTACAGTCACAGCCACTGGGATTGCTCCACTCATGTATTCTATTGCTCTTCCTTTTTATCAATTGAGTAATGTATTCGACCCTGTAGCACCAGGCACCTACACAGTCACTGTGAAGGATCAATTCGGATGCACCGATGAAGCAACGATAACCATCGCTCCTAAACCGGCACCGGTCATCAACAATGTAATCGTTGTGCCAACTGATTGCGGTAGCAGCACCGGAACGATCACCATTCAGGCCAACGGTGGTGTAGCTCCTTTGATGTATGCTTTAAATAATGGTCCATTTGGCTCATCACCTATTTTCACTGGATTAGGATCGGCTACATATACTGTGAAAGTGAAAGGGGCGAATGGTTGTGAAGTTTCACAGGATGTCACTGTGATGAGTATAGGCGCGGAAACTTCTACCATCAATGATGCGTTCTGCGCGGGTGATGATTATGTGATAGCAGGGAATACATACACCCTTCCCGGAACATATACGATCACTTTGGCAAATGGAGCTGCAAATGGTTGTGACAGTATCATCACACTCAACCTTTCAATGAACCCATTGAAAACAAAAAATCTTCCTGTTACGATTTGTGCCAATGAGGTGTATACACTCAATGGTATTGATTACTCAACTGCAGGTTCATATTTAATAGATACAATACCAGCTGCAGTAGGTTGTGATACCATACGCACGTTGGTGCTCACAGTTAGTCCATTAAAGACAAAAACAATAGCAGTTACAATTTGTGCCAATGAAGTATACACCATCAATGGTATTGGTTACTCCACACCGGGACAATACCTGATTGATACAGTTGCTGCTGCTGTAGGATGTGACACTATCCGGACATTAGACTTAACAGTTAATCCACTTGAAGCTACAACACTGAATGTTTCAATTTGTAATGGTGAAGTCTACACGATCAATGGAATGAACTACAGTGTATCCGGTCAATATTTGATTGATACTATACCAGCAGCAATAGGGTGTGATTCAATCCGGACATTGAACCTCACTGTATCAAATTATATCTATGGTGATATCAATGCATCTATTTGCCAGGGAGATGTTTATACGATCAATGGAATGAATTACACTGTCGCAGGACAGTATGTGATTGATACAATTGTAGTAGCAGCGAGTTGTGATACTATCAGAACATTAAATCTCACTGTCGATCCATTGCCACAGGCAAATGCGGGGAATGATCAGCAATTGGATTGTAATGTTCAATCTGTCGTACTCAATGGTGTAGCCACAGGAGGTACACCTCACTGGACAGGTCCGGATATCAATGCAGGTAATGCTGATCAACTCACACCATCAGTGACACTGGCAGGCACATATTACCTGACAGTCACATCACCAAACAATTGTACAGCGATCGATTCGGCAGTGATCACTCTTGATCCTTCCAGTGTTGTAGCGACAGCAACTGTAGATACATTCCTGAGTTGTGATATTGATACAGTAGTTCTTCAGGCAGGACCTATAGGACCAAACCTTATTTATCAATGGTCAGGCCCCGATATCAATGCATCAAATGAACATCTTGTCAATCCTATAGTGACGATAGCAGGAACATACACACTTGTGGTGACTAACACAGTTACAAATTGTGTATCTCTTCCGGTCAATGTAAATGTTGTGGATCTGACTCAAAATATTGTGGCCATCATACAGGATCCAACAAACCTGACATGCTTCAGCACATTTGTCGACCTTAATACAAGCGGATCAAGCGTTGGAGTCAACATAGCATATATCTGGTTTGATGAAAGCGGAAATATTCTGAGCAGCTCTCCATTCCTTCAGGTGACTTCAGGTGGCATGTTCACATTCCAGGTGATAGACACGATCAGCGGATGTTTCGATGATACCTCAGTATTTGTAAAAGATCTTCAAGCCTATCCACCTATAGCAGCAGGTAATCCGCAACAAATCGATTGCAATCATCCAACAGCTATTCTTAACGAAGGCGCAGTCAATAATCTTCCTAATGTTATTTTCCATTGGGACGGTCCTCCCGGAGGCATATTGACATCGCCGACATTACTTTCTATCACAGTGGGAGCAGGTGGTGAATACATCATCTCAGCGACAGATACCATTACAGGTTGTGTGAATTCAGATTCAGTGCTTGTCACGGATTTGAGTCAATTACCATTTATAGAGATTCAGCTTGTTGAGCAATTTACATGTGTGGACAGCACAGCTTTAATTAATGTTGGAACCTCTGAAGTAGGTCCGGATATTCATTATGAATGGAATGGTCCCCAGACGAATGGAGTGATAGCCACCTTCATCGAACCTAAACTGCCGGGTATGTATTATCTGACAGTGGCTAATGATGCAACCGGTTGTTCATCACTAGATTCTATCCTATTAGAGTTACCTGATTTTCCGGTAGGTGTTCAGGTGGATCTTACGATTCCATTGTGCCAGGGAGATCTGTCAGGAAGTCTTCTTGTAGATACAGTCAGCGGAGGCACACCCGTATATATGTATTCCATCGATGGATTACCATTACAATCATCGACTCTGTTCGATCAACTCATGGCAGGTAATCATTCACTTGTCGTCGTCGATGCAAATGGTTGTAGCTATGAAGAATCATTTACAATTCCGGAAGGTGAAAAACTTACGATTAATATAGGTGCAGACTTACAACTTGAATTGGGTGATAGTTTTCAGTTATCCGCTTCTGTCAATCTTCCATGGTCACAAATTGATTCTATTGTTTGGGCATCACCATTGCATCTGTCGTGTACGTATTGCATTGATCCTACATTGTATGGTCTGTTGAATGAAATTATCACAGCTACAGTATATGCCGGGGGTTGTATTGACTCTGATGCACTTTCACTTCGCGTGGATGTTGATGCAAATGTCTACATACCAAATGTATTCTCACCTAATAATGATGGTATCAATGACGTGGTCACAGTCTTCGCGGATCATCGCGTCAAAAAAGTTGTATATCTGGAAATATTTGATCGATGGGGGAACCAGGTTTTCGTAGCCAATAATTTCCCTCCTAACGATCTTACCTTTGGATGGAACGGCACATTTAAGCATAAACCCATGAATCCAGCCGTCTTTGCCTATATAGCCAAAGTTGAATTGATCAATGGAGTCCAGATTCCATTCAAAGGAGATATTACGCTATTGAGGTAATTATCTTATTCCAATTTTCCTAACAAAAAATTATTCATGATCTTGATAGATCTGTCCATAAAGGACAGATCTATCCGTGAATGTGGGGGATGTGTTTTCAATGCACTTATACATATGACTTATTGCATATGTTGTTTTTTATGACTTGATGCCCCGAGCTTCAATATTTCGATTTCTTTTTTTTACAATTTTCTTTATTTGATCAATAGATGATTTAAAATTCATGAAGAGAGACAGAACGGGAAAAAGATACTTCCGGGTTTACTTTTTTTAATTACCCTTTTTAGCTCCATTATTATTAATATTCTCTTATTTCATTGGTTTGCGGACCCGGAGACGGCTAAAAAGGGCTGAAGTCTAAGGAAGTAATTATGCAAGTAATACTAAGAATTGTATAACAATTCCTATAACGTGATGATTACCTTACTAAAGTCGTAAGACAATACAGAACACGGATAAATTTCATTCTTATTTATCCACACACACTCAATTATTAAATGTGGACACCGCCAATTTATTATTTGAGAGAATTACATAATTACATAAGTAAACGCTAACCGGATCTTAGCCCTTCATCAAGAGTAAAGAAATAGTTTTTCATTTAGTACACGGATGACTGTAAGGTTTCCCATTTCTTTTTCAAAATCCGATCTGTAATATCCGGTTGATATCAATCAACTGAAACCATGACCGAATTCATGATTTAGGCTTCCTAAACCAGTTTTCTTTGCGACCTGTTTATTATACCTCATACTCCCGTAAAAGGAATCGAAATTCGTTTTTATGCTTTTGACAGCTATAGAATTTCAATTGATATAAATCAATATTATAATTCTTTGCCGGGGATAGCTTTATATGTGAACTACCATTATCGTTGTCAACCAATCTAATTTGAAAAGAGTCAATGTCAGATTTAAGAATTAAACAAATACATTTTGAACTTGATTTCTGGAAATGGGTGAATTACAGTAAGAAGGATGAAAACGCTAATCTGAAAGTGAGGCTGTTGTAATATGATCTGTATTCATAATTTATGTTACGATTTTATAAAATTCAGAAAACGATATTGTTTGAATTGACAGCTGTGTTTATGGTCTGGTATTATTATTGGGCGAAACTGGCGAAAGGGAATTTATTATTATTTTCTACTTCTTTCATTTTAGTATTTGGCCTCACATCTTTTTCAGGACCGTCATCAGTAAATTGTGTTCCTGAGTTGAATTTTTCTAATACTCTTTGCGCAGATTTACTGCCGGTCGCTTGTACGATCAATTTTCAAAACGCATGTATTGGTGGAGGTACAGTTACATTTACCCAAAACAACGATCTACTCAATTCTCTCTGGACAGTCACCGGAGGTACCGGGGTCGCCAGCGGAACAAGTAATTTTATATTCACACCAGGTAACACACCAGGATGTTTTTCCGCTAATTACAATCCTCCTGGTGGTTGTAATGTTTCAGCGAATTTTGTCATATTCCCGGCTGCACCGACTATACCAGCTGTAGCCAATACGTGTAATGCAGCCCTGGCTAACATTGTAGCTGTGGCACCCATTCCTTCATTCACCGCACAGTATGCAATCCAGTCACCGGTCGGAGTCTTAAGTGCATATGGAACTCTGGCTTCAGTGAATGCTTTACGCACGAATACACCAGGGTGTTGGACAATCAAAGCGAGGTATAAACTGACAAATGCATGTGGTGCTACACCTGCAAATTCAACAAGTGGAATTACGGCTTGCCAGGAAGGAACTACCTACGCAGTTGTCTTTCCTGCCACACCTGTCCTGTCCACTCCGGCGAATACATGTTCAACCATGTTTGCGTTACCTGCTGTTGCAGCCATAGCAGGTTTTAGTGTTGAATATAATATTGACGGTGGAGCATTTGCGGCCGCACCTAGTACTACAGTTCCGGGGTGTCATACGCTGAGGGCGCGTTATGTTTTGACTGCAACCTGCGGGTCGACAATAGCAGGCACAACTGGGGCAGGATCATGTGGATCAAGCAATCCTGTGAGCATAGTTATTTTTCCACTGGCGCCAGTCCTCCCACCAATTGCAAATACTTGTAATACGGCATTAGCCTCCATCACTGCTGTTGCGGATGTACCATCATTTACGGCAGAGTACGCAGTGCAAGCACCCGGAGGAGCATTAAGCTCATATAATACTTTGGCAATTGCTAACGGTTTACTCCTGAATACTTCAGGTTGTTGGACAATAAAATCAAGGTATAAATTGACAGCAGCATGCGGATCGACCGGAGCAAATGCAATAAGCGGAATTCCAGCATGCCAGGAAAGTACGATCAATGCAGTAGTTTTTCCTGCAGCACCAGTCATCATTGCACCTGCTAATACATGTGCAGCTGCTTTTACGTTACCGGTTGTTCCTGTGAAAACAGGATTTAATATCGAATATGCTATTGATGGTGGAGTTTTTTCTACTTCTCCATCCACTGTAGTTCCGGGATGTCATACGATACAGGCCCGTTATGTTTTATCAGCGGCATGTGGTATCGTACCTGCAGGCACAGCGGAAAGCGGACCTTGTGCATTCAGCAATACTGTGCGTGTTGTTATTTTTCCTGCAGCACCTGTCATGACACCAATAGCTAACGGATGTAATGCAGCACTAAACAATATAACAGATGTTGCTATCATTGCCGGATTCACATCAGAGTATGCAGTGCAACCTCCGGGAGGATCATTGAGTGCGTACGTTTCGTTAGCATCGGCCAATGCCATGCTTACGAATACACCCGGATGCTGGACTATAAAATCAAGATATAAACTGACATCAGCATGCGACACAACACCTGCTGATGCAACAAGTGGTTCTCTGGCTTGCCAGGAAAGAACCATTAGCGCTGTGGTTTTTCCGTTGGCTCCAATCTTAAGCGCAACTTCGAATACATGCGCTTCAGCGTTTACACTTCCAATCGTCCCTTCAATTGCGGGATTCAATCTTGAGTTTAATATTGACGGTGGTGCATTTTCTGCTTCGCCATCAACTGCGACTCCCGGATGTCATACTATCCAGGCGCATTATGTACTGGCTGCAGCATGTGGTTCAACATCTGCAGGTACGGCAGGAACCGGTCTGTGCGGATTGAGTAATTCAGCATTGGTTGTCATTTTTCCGGTAGCACCTGCGATGGCTGCAATGACGAATACTTGTAACTCTCCTTTATCCGGTATTCAGGCGGTGGCTAATCTGAGCGCATCCGGTTTTACAGCTGAATATGCCGTGCAGGCACCGGGAGGATCACTGAGCGCATATGGTTCATTATCCGCTACTAATTCTTTACTCACGAATACACCCGGATGTTGGATCATAAATGCAAGATATAAACTGACATCTGCCTGTGGTACGACTCCTGCTAACGCAACAAGTGGAATTCCGGCATGCCAGGAAAGTACGATCAACGCGGTTGTTTTTCCTTCGGGCCCTGTTATTACTGCTCCGGCTAATAGTTGTGCATCTATGTTTAGCTTACCTCTTGTTCCTGTTATTGCCGGATTCGATGTGGAGTATAGCATTGACGGTGGACTATTTTCATCATCTCCTTCTACTTCATCACCTGGATGTCATACAGTGAATGCACGTTATATACTGGCATCAGCGTGCGGATCAACGCCTGCAGGAACATCTGGAACCGGATCATGCGCATCGGGTAATTCAGTGAGCGTTGTTATTTTTCCTACGACACCTGTCATTATAGCACCGGCAAATAGTTGCGCATCCATGTTCAGTTTGCCTGTTGCTCCTCCTATCACAGGATTCAATGTGGAATACAGTATTGATGGGGGAGCATTTTCGTCATCACCGAGCACATCTACTCCGGGATGCCACAGTATCCAGGCACGTTACGTTTTAGCGAATGCCTGCGGGTCAACTCCTGCCGGAACAGCAGGTACTGGACTTTGTGTTTCCGGTAATGCAGTGAGTGTTGTTATTTTTCCGATAGCACCTATCATCACAGCACCTGCTAATACATGTGCATCATCCTTTATCTTACCTATTGTCGCTGCGCAATCAGGATTTAATACAGAGTATAGCATTGATGGCGGCCCTTTTTCGGCAGCTCCATCCACTACCTCTCCGGGATGTCATACAGTGCAGGCGCGATATGTTATTGCAGCAATATGCGGATCAGTATCAGCAGGCACAGCAGGATCAGGATCATGTGGTTCAGGTAACATTGTCAGAGTAGTTATTTTTCCTATTGCCCCTGTTATCACAGCAAGTGTTAATTCTTGTGCGTCGATGTTTAGCTTGCCTGTGGTTCCGGCCATCACAGGATTCAGTGTTCAATATAGTTTAGATGGAGGAGCATTTTCATCTGCACCGACTACGACGACTCCGGGATGTCATTTAATAACAGCGCGATACGTTTTAGCTTCTGTGTGCGGAGCATCTCCAATAGGGACATCCGGCACAGGCGCATGCGGAGCTGGAAATGCAGTGAATGTTGTTATTTTTCCTGCAGCCCCGGTAATGGCATCAATAGCAAATACCTGTAACTCCCTACCAGGTGTCATTACTGCTGTAAACAATTTAAGTTCGTTTGGATTTACTGCCGAATATGCTGTGCAGGCACCAGGAGGTACATTGAGCTCCTATGGTTCATTAGCTGCTGCTAATGCATTACGTACAAATACACCCGGATGCTGGACTATAAAAGCACGATATAAGCTTACCTCAGCATGTGGTGCAACGCCTGCAAATTCTATAAGTGGAATTCTGGCATGTCAGGAAAGTACAATGTATACGATCGTTTTTCCTGCGGCTCCGGTGATTACATCACCTGCTAATGCATGTGCATCAGCATTTTCTTTACCGGTTGTCACTGCCATAGCAGGATTTAATGTTGAATATAGTCTTGATGGAGGGACCTTTGCTTCTGCTCCTTCTACTTCTGTCATAGGTTGTCATGTGGTCATCGCAAGATATGTCTTAAGTGCAGCGTGTGGGACGACATCAGCTGGTGCTTCCGGAACCGGGACTTGTTCAATAAGTAATGCTGTGCGTGTAGTGATCTTTCCTCTAGCTCCTGTTTTTACATTATCAAATTCCTGTACACCTGGTTTTACTTTACCTGTGGTGCCTGATTTTTCAGGTATGGGTTTTACAACACAGTTTAGTATTGATGGTGGCCCTTTTGCAATTTCACCGACTCTTCCTTCAACATCGGGATGTCATACAGTTCAGGTACGATATGTCCTGAGTGCATCATGTGGTAGTATTGCACAAGGATCAACAGGGCCGGGGTTATGTGGTGCCAGTGTTATTGTAAGTGTCGTTTTATTTCCTGCCCCTCCTGTCATCATAGCACCAGATAACACTTGTGGATCGGAATTTATCTTACCATTAGTTACAGATCTGACATCAACAGGATTTAGTGCTGAGTATAGTATTGATAATAATCCCTATTCTGGTACGCCGGTTATACCTTTCACTCCGGGATGTCATACTGTACAGGTTCGATATGTCATTGCATCAGCTTGCGGTTCGATACCGGCAGGAGAGACGGGATGTGGTGTGAGTAACCTGGTCAGCGTTGTTATTTTTCCTTTATCTCCTGTCATTACAGCTACAGCAAATACATGCGCATCAGCTTTTTCATTACCTGTTGTCACAAATCTTTCGGCATCGGGATTTACAACACAATATAGTATAGATGGAGGGCCATATGCTTCCATACCTACAATACCTTCTATCCCCGGCTGTCATACAATTCAGGTTCGGTATATGCTCGCAAGTATGTGTGGAAACACATCGCAGGGCTCTACAGATACGGGCTTATGCGGTCCAAGTGATACAGTGAGTGTTATGATTTTTCCATTGGCTCCATCAGCACCAATTGTTAATCCGGGTTGCGGTTTGTTTGTAGTGACGCCACCGGCATCAATTTCAGGATTTGATATAGAATACAGTTTTGATGATGGAGCAACATGGGGGCCAAATATTCCACCTACTGATGATAATTGTTTAGGGAATAAAATAAGAACGCGATATGTAACAGATTCTCCATGCGGTTTCTTGCCTGCAGGCTCTGCAAGTTTTATTTTGGCATGTGAAGAATCGGCTGTAACAATCAGAGCTATAAATCAGGCATCCCTGACATTATCCCAGATACCTGATGATGTGACTGTGGATTGTGCAAACGTTCCATCTCCTGCAACCGTGACCGCTATCGATATTTGCAATGGACTACCACTTACAGTACTTTTTTCTTCATCTGTTATCCCGGGTTCATGTAGTGGTAATTACGTTATCACGAGGACATGGTCTGCCACTAATGCATGTGGTAATTCCATGAGTGCTTCGCAGATCATTTCAGTCACAGATCTTGATGGTCCGGTATTATCAGGTGTACCTTCAAACCTGAGCACCGATTGTTCAGCCATTCCAATACCCGCTAACGTAACGGCAACCGACAATTGCAGTGCTATCCCGGCGGGTGTAGTATTGTCCACATCAATTACTCCGGGATCATGCGGAAGCGATTACATCATGACGAGGACATGGACAGCAACGGATGCGTGTGGTAATTCAACAAGTGCGTCACAAGTAATTACCGTGACAGATCTTATTGCCCCTATCATTGTGTGTCCTCCGGCAATTGTCTTTTGCAGCGTTTCAAATAATACCTATTCAATTGCACAACTGAGTGCTTCAGATAATTGCACTGCAGCTTCATTTTTAAATATTTCATTTCAGATCACCGGAGCTACTAACCGTGCGGGAACAGGTACTGATGCCAGTGGAATATTTAATGTAGGTATTTCAACTATAACCTGGACTGTCAATGATGGATGTGGAAATACTTCTACATGCTCAACAACAGTGACCATAACTTTAATACCAACTGCTACGATTTCATATCCTGCAAATAATTTTTGTATTAACGATGCAACATTGCAACCTGTGACACTGACGGGTACCGGAGCATATACCGGTGGTATTTATTCCGCGGTTCCTGCAGGCCTCGATATCAATGCAGGCACCGGTGCGATATCACCAGTCACAAGCAGTGTTGGCACTTATACTGTAACCTACACTATTCCTGCATCTGGCGGATGCCCTGCAGTGGTATCAAATGTTTTTACAATTACTATTGAACCCATACCTACAGTAAGCATTGCGTATACGGGTTCGCCATTCTGTACGTCTTCAGGTATTGAACATGCAGTGATACTTACAGGGACAGGCGCTTATTTGGGCGGGGTATTCTCATCAACACCAGGGTTAATTATTAATTCGGCTACAGGTGGAATTATTGCTGCCGGAAGTACGCAAGGAACATACACGATAACATATGCTACACCTGCCGCAGCTGTATGCCCAATTGTCCTGGCCACTACAACGATTACAATTACTGCCAATCCGGTAATTACTTCATTCCTATATGCAGGATCACCTTTTTGTATGTCAGTCAGCACAGCGCAAATCGTCACACTGACAGGTACGGGAATTTTCACACCCGGTACATTTACATCGACACCGGCAGGATTATTTATTAATGGATCATCAGGCGACATTACCCCCAGCTTAAGTATTGCCGGAACATACACGGTTACTTATTCCAGCACACCTGCGTCAGGTTGCGGTTCTGTAATAGCTATTGCCACTGTTATCATTTCTCCGATTCCTTTCGCCACTATCAGTTATTCAGGAGTTCCTTTTTGTCCAAATTCTACAAATCAGGTTGTGGTTTTGACAGGTACGCCGGGAGGGATTTTTTCATCTACTGCAGGGTTAACTATTAATTCGGCTACGGGAGCGATTACACCGAACACATCAACACCCGGAACATATGTAGTGACGTATACCATTATACCTGCAAACGGTTGTGCGCAATTTACAACAACGACTTCTGTTGTTATCGCTGATAGTACTCCACCGGTCATTACGGTTCCACCTAATGTGAGCATACAATGTAGTGCAAGCACATTGCCATCGAATACCGGTCAGGCTACTACAACAGATAATTGTACTGCTTTACCCACAGTCACATTTAGCGATGTAACTGTAAGCGGAAGCTGCATTAATCAGTATACGATCACCAGGACGTGGAAAATCACAGATGGATATGGAAATATATCAACAGGTACACAAACCATAAATATAATTGATACAACATCTCCGGTCATTATTTGTCCTTCCGTCACAACTGTAACGTGCATAGGAGATTTGCCTGTTGCATTTTCAACGCTTGCACAATTTATATCAGCCGGTGGGACAGTTACTGATCCTTGTGGATATGTGGCTGCTTCGTTCGCCCTGGTCAGTGAAGTGTATCCAACTACTTCATGTCCGAAGCTGATAGACAGAGTATATAAAATAGCAGATATATGCGGCAATATCGGTTATTGTACACATCGTCTGATTATTTCAGATATCGTTCCACCACAGATTTCCAATGTTCCACCTAATGTAGACATCACCTGCCTGGATTGCATTCAATCATTTTTGAATTCAGATTTTGAGCAACCTGTACTGGCCGGGGCGTGGGCATATTTAAATGAAAATTTAGTACCGGGATGGGAAACTACCTCGCCTACAAATAATATTGAAATTCAAAGAAGCGGGGGAGTGGATGGTGTCATTTCTTATTCTGGCAATCAGCATGCTGAATTAAACGGGGACTTAGTCGGTGACTTATATCAACAGTTTTGTACTGTACCGACCACAATCTTGCATATTAGTTTTGCACATCACAAGCGGATGGCCGCCATCAATACGACAGATGATATCATGGAGGTTTTTGCAGGACCATCATTAGCAAGTCTGATATCACTGGGACAGTTCACGGCGACTCAGACTTCCGGCTGGCAAGTACATACTGTCATTTACCCTGTGCCTACAGGACAGAACAGTACCATATTTTTATTCAGAGCTGTACAAGGCGCACCTACAAACAACACGTATGGAAATTTAATTGATGCTGTAAATGTTGTGACTCTTTTTGATCCGACATTTATACCTGTAGCCACTGACAATTGCCCCGGTGTTTCGATAGCTTCCACAGAAGTAAAAATTAATGGTGTATGTGCCGGCCAATATCAATTGATAAGAACATATACGGCTGTCGATGCATGTGGAAATACGAAAGTGGCAACGCAGACTGTAACGATTGGTGATTTTTATCCCCCGGTATTTAGTGCCATTCCCGCAAATACTACTGTAACATGGTGTAACATTCCTGTGGTCCCTACAATTACGGCTTTGGATGCTTGTGCAGGTGTAGTTCCCGTAGTTTTTTCCCAGGTGATAGGAAGTGGTTGCAATTATAATATAAGTCGCACATGGACAACAGTGGATCTGTGCAGTAACTCTACCAGCATGATGCAGACTATAACTGTCATTCCTCCTGCAGCACCTGTTATTGTAAATCCACCTCCTGATACGCTTCGTATCGCATGTAATGCTATGAGCACTTTTACTCCCAGTAATTTGCAATATTCAAATAGTGCCAGTGGTATTTGTTTAATGGCAGGAAGCATGACCCCAACAATAACCGGAGCCATAACAGATTGCGGCGGTATGCTGACAGTGGTATGGGATACTACATTGGCATGCGGTATTGCAATTACACATTCTCAGTTTGTCATTGTTGCACCATCTGAAAAAGCCGCATTCGTAAATCCGCCTGCGGATATTACCCTGAGTTGCCAAAATTCACAGAGCTATGTAATAAATAGTTTGCATTATGCCAATAGCGGAAACGGTGTCTGCAGGATCGTCGGTGACGCTGTGGGAACAGTGAGTGGAACTATTGATCCGTGCGGTGGTGCACGAACGGTCACCTGGACATTTACGGATAATTGCAATCGTACGATTACGCATATCCAGACCATCACTTCTCAACCGGCATCGACGGCTGTATTTGTTAATCCGCCTGCTAATATTACCCTCTCCTGCAATGGAGCTCAGAATTTAATTATTGGCAATCTTGCATATACAAATAGTGAAACAGGTCTTTGCCAGATCAGTGGAAGTGTACCAGGAGTGCTGGGTGGAAGTTTTGATGATTGTGGTGGTACTGAAACCATTACCTGGACATATACGGATGCGTGCAACCGAATCATCTCTTATGTTCAGACGATTACGATCAATCCTGCATCGATCAATCCGATTCCTCCAACAAATGGAACGGGTTCCTGTATAGGAAATATTGTTGTTCCGACACCCCCGGTTGTCAATAATAGTTGTGGTCATCCAATTGTGCCCACAGGACCAACTGTTTCAAGCATCCCATCTTGTGAAGGATCTATTACATATACATGGATATACTCAGATTGTATTGGAAATACACAGAATTATGTACATACGGTGACCATTGAGTATGAGCCTTTCGCTGTCATACCACCAACAACGTCAACAGGTGATTGTTATGCAAATATTATACTTCCTGTTCTGCCAACCATCTTAGATAATTGTGGCGTTACCCTGATTCCCACTGGCCCTGTCGCAAGTTCACCTTTATCCTGTGAGGGAGATATTTCCTACACATGGACATATACAGACTGCGAAGGAAACATTCAGGATTATGTACATACGGTGACTATAGAATACGTTCCTTTTAATGCAATAGCACCGACAACATCAATGACGGATTGTTTTGCAAATATTATTTTACCAAACCCGCCAACAGTATTGGATCATTGTGGAATAACATTGTTACCCACAGGCCCGGTTACTTCAGGTACACCTGCATGTGAAGGAAATATTTCGTACACCTGGACTTATACTGACTGCGAAGGAAATACACAAGAATATATTCATACAGTGACTATCGAGCATGAACCATTTCCTCCCATTCCACCAACTTCTGCTGTAGTTGATTGCTATTTAAATATTGTCATCCCATCACCTCCGGTAATAACAGATAACTGCGGTGTCCTGATGATTCCCTCAGGTCCGGTCGAAACCGGCTCTGCATCCTGTGAAGGAAGTATAGTCTACACATGGACATATACAGATTGTGAAGGAAATAGTCACGACTATATTCATACAGTGTCCATTGTATATGTTCCGTTTCCAGGCATTCCATCCACATCCGATGTATCTGATTGCTATGCGCACATTGCTTTACCAACTCCTCCAACAATAATTGATAACTGCGGAGTGTCACTCACGCCAACGGGTCCTTTTGAAGCCGGTACCACCGCATGCGAAGGAATAGTAAGCTATACATGGATATACACTGATTGCGCAGGGAATACCCAGAACTACGTTCATGCAGTAAATGTAGAGTATCAACCCATTGGTGTCGTCCCTCCGACAACAACAGTTACGGATTGCTATGCAAATATTGTTCTTCCGTCACCTCCTGTAGTTACAGATAATTGTGGAGTTACACTATCACCATCCGGCCCGGTTGAATCGGGATCGGTTACTTGTGAAGGTGATATCACATACACATGGACATATACTGACTGCGAAGGCAATACGCAGAATTATGTTCACACTGTCACCATCGAATATGTACCATTTGCTTCAATACCTCCGACAACAGCAGTTAGTGATTGCTACGCAAATATTGTACTTCCTGCGCCACCATCAATAACTGATAATTGTGGAGTTTCACTCATACCAACTGGCCCTGTTGAATCAGGAACGGTTACTTGCGAAGGTGATGTCACTTATACCTGGACATACACCGACTGCGAAGGCAACTCTCAGAATTATGTTCATACAGTTTCTATAGAATATCAACCATTTGGTGCGGTAGCTCCGACAACGGCAGTTGCTGATTGCTATGCAAATATCATTCTTCCTTCACCACCAGCAGTTACAGATAATTGTGGAATTAATATTTTGCCAAGTGGCCCTGTTGAAACTGGTTCAGTCACTTGTGAAGGCGATGTCAATTATACATGGACATACACGGATTGCGAGGGAAATACACAGGATTATGTACATACTGTCACCATTGAATATATATCGTTTCCTGCGATTCCGCCGACAAGCGCAACATACAGTTGCATAAGTGATATCGTAGTACCGACACCACCGATTGTGATTGATCATTGCGGGACTGCAATTATTCCGACTGGGCCTGCCATTTCAAGTCTTCCTGTATGTGGTGGGATTATCACGTATACCTGGTCTTACACCGATTGTGCCGGGAATTCAAATCAATATATTCATACCGTGACCATTACCTGGGATCCGCTTCCTTCAGTTCCAGGGACAACAGGTATTGTGGATTGCTATGCAAATATTGTTTTACCTATACCGCCAACAGTAACAGGTAACTGCGGTATGTTGCTGACAGTAACGGGGCCGATTCAAACAGGCATAATAACATGTTCAGGTCAGCTCACCTTTACATGGACATATACAGACTTGTGTGGTAATGTTACAACTTATGACCATGTAGTGACATTAACGGATGATGAAGCACCTTCTATAACGTGTCAATCTATTTCTGTGGAAGGGTGTGATGCGTCATCTTCTCCGGCATATAGTAATCTTAATGATTTTTTAAATGCAGGAGGAACAATTTCGGACAATTGCCAGATTGATTCCGCAAGCTTTCAGATGATCAATCAATCTAGTGGTGGAGTGAATTGCGCGGAATCCGTCAGCAGAACATATCAAATAGCAGATGTTTGTGGTAATACTGCAGCGTGTGTTCAGATCATTTCGATATCGGATGGAACTCCCCCTGTCATTTCTTGCCCTGCAACACTTAATCTGGTATGTGCGGAAGACCTGCCGAGCACATTTTCAAATCTGAATCAATTTTTAGCTGCGGGAGGAACAATAAGTGATCCATGCGGATATGTGGCGTCTTCTTTTGCCTTACGCAGTGAAACATATTTATCGATTACCTGTCCAAAGATTATTGAGAGAGTATATGAAATAACGGATAGTTGTGGCAATATTGGTTCTTGTACCTACACCATTATTATTTCAGATCTTATCCCTCCGCAGATTTTCGGTATTCCACCGGATGTTAATATTAAGTGCCAGGACTGTATTCAGTCTTTTTTAAATTCGGATTTCGAATCTCCTGCGATATCTGGTGGCCCTGTTAATATTAATGAAGACGCGGTTCCGGGTTGGAATACGACTTCTTCATCAGGCAATATTGAATTTCATCAAAGTGGCCAGGTTGATGGGGTAGTATCTTTTTCCGGCAACCAGCACATCGAGTTAAATGCAGATCAGGAAGGGGACCTGTATCAGGAATTTTGTACTGTGCCAACGACAATACTTCACATTAGTTTTGCGCATCACAAACGGATTACGGCGGCCAATACGACTGATGATATCATGGAACTTTTTGTAGGTCCTGATCTTTCCAATCTCACATCTCAAGGCGTATTTACAGCTACTGATATTTCGGGTTGGCTGTTGTATACTGTGCTTTATCCGGTACCATCAGGACAGACAAATGCGGTTGTATTATTCAGGGCTATTCAGGGTGAGCCATCAGACATCACTAAAGGGAATTTAATTGATGCGGTAAATGTGGTAACTCTTTTTGATCCTACATTTATTCCATTTGCTACTGATAATTGTGACGGGGTTTCTATCATTACTTCTGAACAAAGAATAATCGGAAGTTGTGTAGGACATTTTAAATTGATACGAACTTATATCGCTGTCGATGCATGTGGCAATGAGACGCAAGGTAACCAAACTGTAACTGTAGGCGATTTTATTCCCCCCGTATTTAGTGCAACTCCACGTGATACAAGTGTCGACTGGTGTGAAATTCCTGCAATTCCATTTATTACTGCATTCGACAGTTGTTCGGGAGTTGTTCCTGTTGTATTTACTGAAGTGGCCGGTAGCGGTTGTAATTATACGATTGCAAGAAACTGGACTGCAGTGGATAGTTGTGGAAATGTTGGGGCCATTCACCAGGTCATCAATGTCGTTCCACCTCCTTTGCCGGTCATATTAAATCTGCCTCCTGACACCATCACGATAGCTTGTAATGAGACGACCACATTAGCACCGGGAAATTTACAATATTCAAATATACAGAGTGGCCTTTGTCTGATCGCAGGAAGCATGTCCCCGACAATATTGGGAACCACTGATGAATGTGGTGGTATCCTTACTATCGTTTGGGACACTTCACTGATATGTGGCATTACACTTTCACATTCTCAGATTGTGATCGTCACCCCTTCATCTCAGGCTGCATTTATTAACCCCCCTTCAGATATCGTATTGACTTGTGATAGCGCTCAACATCTTTTTGTAAATACGTTATCATATTCAAATGGAGAGACAGGTGCATGTGCAATCAGTGGCATGGTACCTGGAATATTAGTAACTTCTTTCGATTCATGCGGCGGATCAGAGACGATCACCTGGACATTTACTGATGATTGCAATCGTACGATCACGCATGTGCAGACCATCACGATTGATCTTTCGCCATTGCCGTTGATTTCAGCTACCAGCGATACAGTTTCCTGCGTGGATAGCATTGTAATACCTACACCGCCAATTGTAATTGATAACTGTGGTAATCCGGTGACGCCCGCGGGACCTGTTATTTCCAGTGCTCCGCTATGCAATGGAAATCTTACGTTTATCTGGACGTACACCGATTGCGAGGGCAACACTCAGGATTATGTTCACACTGTCACAATAGAATATCAGCCATTTGATTCAATATCACCGACAACAGCTATAGTTGATTGTTATGCAAATATTATTCTTCCAATTCCTCCTTCTATAACTGATCATTGTGGGGCCCCACTCATACCATCCGGCCCTGTTGAAACCGGATTAGTCACTTGCGAAGGTGATATCACATACACCTGGACATATACTGACTGCGAAGGCAACGCACAGAATTATACGCACACTGTCACAATTGAATATCAGCCTTTTGATTCTATCCCGCCGACGACAGCAGTGGCTGATTGCTATGCAAATATTGTACTTCCGACCCCGCCATCAATAACTGATCATTGTGGAGTTACGCTTACACCAACTGGCCCATTGGAAACCGGATCTGTTGCTTGCGAAGGTGATTTCACGTATACCTGGACATACACGGATTGCGAAGGAAATGCGCAGGACTATGTGCACACCGTTACAATAGAATATCAGCCTTTTGATTCAATACCGCCTACCATGGCAGTTGTTGATTGTTATGCAAACATTATTCTTCCTTCACCTCCAACAGTTACAGATAACTGTGGGGTTAATCTTTTGCCAACTGGCCCTGTTGAAACTGGATCGGTTGCGTGTGAAGGAGATATCATATATACCTGGACATACACAGACTGTGAAGGCAACACACAGGATTATGTTCACACAGTGACAATTGAGTATAAGCCATTTGCCACAATCCCTCCGACCACAGCAGTTGTTGATTGTTATGCAAATATTGTCCTTCCATCGCTACCAGTTATAAACGATAACTGTGGAGTTGTGCTTATACCAACTGGGCCTGTTGAAACAGGAACAGTCACTTGCGAAGGTGATATCATTTATACATGGTTATACACGGATTGTGAAGGGAATACTCAGGATTACGTTCATACCGTCACCATTGAATATTCTCCATTCGCAGCGATACCTTCTACAACAGCAGTGGTTGATTGTTATGCAAATATCATTCTTCCATCGCCACCAGTTATAAACGATAACTGTGGAGTTGTGCTTATACCAACTGGCCCTGTTGAAACAGGATCGGTTACGTGCGAAGGGGATATTACGTATATATGGACATACACTGACTGCGAAGGAAATACGCAGGATTATGTTCATACGGTCACGATTGAATATGAGCCATTTGCTTCTATTCCGCCGACAACAGAAGTTGTTGATTGCTATGCGAATATTATACTTCCTATTCCGCCAACAATAACTGATAATTGTGGTGTTTCACTTATTTCATCAGGTCCCGTTGAAACAGGATTTGTTACCTGTGAGGGCGATATCCTTTATACATGGACATACACAGATTGCGAAGGAAATACGCAGGATTATGTTCATACTGTAACAATAGAATATCAACCATTTGCTGCTATACTTCCGACAGTAGGGGTAGTTGATTGTTATGCAAATATTGTCCTTCCAATACCGCCAATAATAATTGACCATTGTGGGGTTTCACTTTCACCAATCGGCCCGATTGAAGCAGGATCAGGTGCATGTGAAGGCGATATCACTTTTACCTGGACGTACACAGACTGTGCGGGCAATCATCAGGATTATATTCACACGGTAACAATAGAATATTCTCCGTTTGCTGCAACCCCTTCTACAACGGCTGTTGTTGATTGTTATACAAATATTATTCTTCCAATTCCTCCATTCATAACTGATAATTGCGGTGTACAAATAACACCATCAGGACCTCTTGAAAGTGGATCGATTGCTTGTGAAGGAGATATCACCTATACCTGGACATATACTGATTGTGCGGGAAATACCCAATATTATGTTCACACTGTCACGATTGAATATGAACCATTTGCTTCAATTCCGCCGACTAATGCAGTATCGGATTGTTATGCAAATATTGTTTTTCCAGTTCTGCCGACTATAACTGATAATTGTGGTATTACACTTACACCATCCGGTCCGATTGAAACTGGAACAGTTACATGCGAAGGTGATATTACGTACACATGGACATACACTGACTGCGAAGGCAACACTCAGGATTATGTTCATACAGTTACAGTGGAGTATGAACCATTCGCTTCGATACCTCCGACAACGGCTGTTGCAGATTGCTATTCAAATATTATACTTCCATCTCCACCGGTAATATTAGACAATTGTGGGGTTGCGATTTCTCCGACAGGTCCTATTGATGATGGCGCCAGTGGATGTGAAGGGAGTATTTCATATACCTGGACATACATTGATTGCGAAGGAAATGCACGTACCTATGTGCACACGGTCACCATAGAATATGAGCCATTTGCTGCACTCTCTCCGACAACAGCAGTTGTTGATTGCTATGCGAATATTATTCTTCCATTACCTCCGGTCGTGACTGACAATTGTGGAGTGATACTTTATCCAACGGGTCCTTTTGAAACCGGATCGGTTGCATGTGAGGGGGATATCACGTATACATGGACATACACGGACTGTGAAGGAAATACACAAGACTATGTTCATACAGTCACTATTGAGTATGAGCCATTCGCTGCAATACTACCTACAGCAGCAGTTGTTGATTGTTATGCAAATATTATTCTTCCTTCATCTCCGGTAGTTACAGATAATTGCGGAGTTGCACTTATTCCAACAGGGCCTGTTGAAACCGGATCAGTTTCATGCGAAGGAGATATCACTTATACATGGACGTATACTGACTGCGAAGGAAATACGCAAGACTATGTTCATACGATCACAATTGAATATGAGCCATTTGCAGCGATTCCACCTACAACAGCAGTTGTTGATTGTTATGTAAATATTGTACTTCCAGCTCTGCCAACTATATATGATAATTGTGGAGTTACACTTGTTCCGACAGGTCCTATTGAATCAGGATCTGTATCATGTGAAGGAGACGTAACATACACGTGGACGTATACAGATTGTGAAGGCAATACAGAGGATTATGTTCATACTGTTACGATAGAGTATTCTCCTTTGAATGCGATACCACCCACTTCGAGTGTTATAGATTGTTATGCAAATATTGTATTGCCGTCACCTCCGCCGGTAACAGATAACTGTGGTGTATCACTTGTTCCGATCGGGCCTGTTGAATCTGGTTCAGTTACATGTGAAGGCGACATTACTTACACCTGGACATATACGGATTGCGAAGGTAACACTGGGGATTATGTTCATACAATTACTGTGGAATATGAGCCGCCTGGGTTGATCGTGGAGACAAGTGATGTTGTTGATTGCTATGCAAATATTATTCTTCCTTCACCACCGGTAGTTACTGATAATTGTGGAGTTACACTTTCACCAACTGGCCCTGTTGAAACAGGAACAGTCGCTTGCGAAGGTGATATCACATACACCTGGACATACACAGACTGCGAAGGCAACACACAGGATTATGTTCATACTGTCACAATTGAATATGAGCCATTCCCTGCGATACCACCGACAACAGCAGTTGTTGACTGCTATGCAAATATTATTCTTCCTTCACCTCCGGTTGTTATAGATAATTGCGGAGTTGCACTTACACCAGCTGGCCCAGTCGAAACAGGAACGGTCCTTTGCGAAGGTGATCTTACTTATACATGGACATACACAGACTGCGAAGGCAACACACAAGATTATGTTCATACTGTTACAATTGAATATTCTCCATTCGCTTCAATTCCACAAACAACAGCAGTTGTTGATTGCTATGCAAATATTATTCTTCCAACTCCGCCAACTATAACTGATAATTGTGGAGTTACACTTTCACCAACTGGTCCTGTTGAAACAGGATCAGTCGCTTGCGAAGGTGATATCACATATACATGGACATACACAGACTGCGAAGGAAACACACAGGATTATGTTCATACAGTCACGATTGAGTATGAGCCATTTGCAGCAATCCCTGCGACAACAGCAGTAGTTGATTGCTATGCAAACATAATTTTACCAACGCCATCGACGATATTAGACAATTGCGGAGTTACTCTTACTCCGACTGGCCCTTTTGAAACAGGAACAGTCCTTTGCGAAGGCGATATCACATACACATGGACTTACACAGATTGCGAAGGCAACACACAGGATTATGTTCACACTGTCACTATAGAATATCAACCATTCCCAGCGATACCTTCTACAATAGCAGTAGTTGATTGTTATGCAAATATTATTCTTCCTTCACCACCTGTAGTTACAGATAATTGTGGAGTTACACTTACACCATCCGGCCCTGTTGAAACAGGATCAGTCGCTTGCGAAGGAGATATCACTTATACATGGACATATACAGACTGCGAAGGAAACACACAGGATTATGTTCACACTGTCACCATAGAATATCAGCCATTCCCTGCTATTCCACCGACAACAGCAGTTGTTGATTGTTATGCAAATATTGTTTTACCAGTTCCACCAACAGTAACTGATAATTGTGGAGTTGCACTTTCACCAACAGGCCCTGTTGAAACTGGAACAGTCGCTTGCGAAGGTGATATCACGTATACATGGACATACACAGACTGCGAAGGAAACACACAAGATTATGTTCATACTGTCACAATTGAGTATGAGCCATTTGCTTCAATTCCACCGACAACAGCAGTTGTTGATTGTTATGCAAATATTATTCTTCCAACTCCGCCAACTATAACAGATAATTGTGGAGTTACACTTACACCATCCGGCCCTGTTGAAACTGGATCAGTGCTTTGCGAAGGTGATATCACATATACCTGGACATACACCGACTGCGAAGGAAACACACAAGATTATGTTCATACCGTCACGATTGAGTATGAGCCATTCCCTGCGATACCACCGACAACAGCAGTTGTTGATTGCTATGCAAATATTATTCTTCCAACTCCGCCAACTATAACTGATAATTGTGGAGTTACACTTACACCGACTGGTCCTGTTGAAACGGGATCTGTCCTTTGCGAAGGAGATATCACATACGCCTGGACATATACCGACTGCGAAGGAAACACGCAAGACTATGTTCATACTGTCACGATAGAATATCAGCCATTTGCTTCAATTCCACCGACAACAGCAGTTGTTGATTGCTATGCAAACATTATTCTTCCTTCACCGCCGGTAGTAACTGATAATTGTGGAGTTACGCTTACACCATCCGGCCCTGTTGAAACAGGAGCTGTCACTTGCGAAGGTGATATTACTTACACCTGGACATACACCGACTGCGAAGGAAACACACAAGACTATATTCATACTGTCACAATTGAGTATGTACCATTTGCTGCTATTCCGCCGACAACAGCAGTTGTTGATTGCTATGCAAATATTGTGCTTCCAACTCCTCCAACTATAACTGATAATTGTGGAGTTACACTTTCACCAACTGGCCCTGTTGAATCGGGATCTGTCACTTGTGAAGGTGATATCACATACACCTGGACATATACCGACTGCGAAGGAAATACGCAAGACTATGTTCACACTGTCACCATAGAATATCAGCCATTTCCAGCGATCCCACCGACAACAGCAGTTGTTGATTGTTATGCAAATATTGTTTTACTGCTCCACCAACTATAACTGATAATTGTGGAGTTACACTTTTACCAACTGGCCCTGTTGAAACGGGATCTGTCCTTTGCGAAGGTGATATCACATACACATGGACATACACCGACTGCGAAGGAAACACACAGGATTATGTTCATACGATCACAATTGAGTATGAGCCATTCCCTGCGATACCACCTACAACAGCAGTTGTTGATTGCTATGCAAACATTATTCTTCCTTCACCGCCAACAATAACTGATAATTGTGGAGTTACACTTACACCATCCGGCCCTGTTGAAACAGGAACAGTCCTTTGCGAAGGTGATATCACTTACACCTGGACATACACGGACTGCGAAGGAAACACACAAGATTATGTTCATACTGTTACAATTGAATATGAGCCATTTGCTTCAATTCCGTCGACAACAGCAGTAGTTGATTGCTATGCAAATATTGTCTTCCAACACCTCACGGTATTAAGATAATTGTGGCGTTACACTTTCTCCATCCGGCCCTGTGGAATCAGGATCTGTCCTTTGCGAAGGAGACATCACGTATACCTGGACATACACAGACTGCGAAGGTAACACACAAGATTACGTTCACACTGTCACAATTGAATATTCTCCATTCCCGGCAATACCTTCTACATCAGCAGTTGTTGACTGTTATGCAAATATTATTCTTCCAACCCACCGACGGTATTAGATAATTGTGGAGTTACACTTTCTCCAACCGGCCCTGTTGAATCAGGATCTGTCCCTTGCGAAGGAGATATCACTTACACCTGGACATACACCGACTGCGAAGGCAACACACAAGGACTATGTTCACACTGTCACAATAGAATATCAACCATTTGCTGCAATACCACCGACAACAGCAGTTTTTGATTGCTATGCAAATATTATTCTTCCTTCACCTCCGGTTGTTACAGATAATTGTGGAGTTACACTTTCACCAACTGGCCCTGTTGAAACAGGAACAGTCCTTTGCGAAGGAGATATCACTTACACCTGGACATATACGGATTGCGAAGGAAACACACAAGACTATGTTCATACTGTCACGATAGAATATCAGCCATTTGCTTCAATTCCACCGACAACAGCAGTTGTTGATTGCTATGCAAATATTATTCTTCCAACACCTCAGGTTGTTACAGATAATTGTGGAGTTACACTTACACCAACTGGCCCTGTTGAAACAGGAACAGTCGCTTGCGAAGGTGATATCACTTATAGCTGGACATATACAGACTGCGAAGGAAACACACAAGATTATGTTCACACTGTCACGATAGAATATCAGCCATTTGCTACAATTCCACCGACGACAGCAGTTGTTGATTGTTATGCAAATATTGTACTTCCAACTCCACCAACTATAACTGACAATTGCGGAGTTACACTTACTCCAACTGGCCCTGTTGAAACTGGATCAGTCACTTGCGAAGGAGATATCACATACACCTGGACATACACCGACTGCGAAGGCAACACACAAGATTATGTTCACACTGTCACAATTGAATATCAGCCATTTGCTACAATTCCACCGACGACAGCAGTTGTTGATTGTTATGCAAATATTATTTTACCGACACCACCGACAGTAACTGATAATTGTGGAGTTACACTTACACCAACTGGCCCTGTTGAAACTGGATCGGTTGCATGCGAAGGTGATATCACATACACCTGGACATACACCGACTGCGAAGGCAACACACAAGACTATGTTCATACTGTCACGATTGAGTATGAGCCATTCGCAGCGATACCACCTACAACAGCAGTTGTTGATTGTTATGCAAATATTGTACTTCCAACTCCACCGACGGTATTAGACAATTGTGGAGTTACACTTACACCAACGGGCCCTGTTGAAACCGGATCAGTCCTTTGCGAAGGAGATATCACATATACATGGACATACACTGACTGCGAAGGCAACACACAAGACTATGTTCACACTGTTACAATTGAATATTCTCCATTCCCTGCAATACCACCGACAACAGCAGTTGTTGATTGCTATGCAAATATTATTCTTCCAACACCTCCGGTTGTTACAGATAATTGTGGAGTTACACTTACACCATCCGGCCCTGTTGAAACTGGATCAGTTGCATGCGAAGGTGATATTACTTATACATGGACATACACAGACTGCGAAGGAAACACACAAGACTATGTTCACACTGTTACTATAGAATATCAACCATTTCCCAGCGATACCTTCGACAACAGCAATTGTAGATTGCTACGCAAATATTGTTCTTCCTGCTCCACCAACTATAACTGATAACTGTGGAGTTACACTTACACCAACGGGACCTGTTGAAACAGGAACAGTCCTTTGCGAAGGTGATATCACATATACCTGGACATACACTGACTGCGAAGGAAACACACAAGATTATGTTCATACAGTCACGATTGAGTATGAGCCATTCCCTGCAATCCCACCGACAACAGCAGTTGTTGATTGTTATGCAAATATTATTTTTCCAATACCACCTACAGTAACTGATAACTGTGGAGTTTCACTTTCACCAAGTGCCCCTGTAGAATCAGGAACGGTCCTTTGCGAAGGTGATATCACTTACACCTGGACATACACGGACTGCGAAGGAAACACACAAGATTATGTTCATACAGTCACAATTGAGTATGAACCATTCTCTGCGATCCCTGCGACAACAGCAGTTGTTGATTGCTATGCAAACATAATTTTACCAACGCCACCGACGATATTAGACAATTGCGGAGTTACTCTTACTCCGACTGGCCCTTTTGAAACAGGAACAGTCCTTTGCGAAGGAGATATCACTTACACCTGGACATACACAGACTGCGAAGGAAACACACAAGATTATGTTCATACGGTCACAATTGAATATCAACCATTCGCTGCGATCCCACCGACAATAGCAGTTGTTGATTGTTATGCAAATATTGTTCTTCCTTCACCACCTGCAGTTACAGATAATTGTGGAGTTACGCTTATTCCAACTGGTCCTATTGAAACAGGATCCGTCACATGTGAAGGTGATGTTACTTATACATGGACATATACAGACTGTGAAGGGAACACTCAAGATTATGTTCATACTGTCACAATTGAATATGAGCCATTTGCAGCGATACCACCGACAACAGCAGTTGTGGATTGCTATGCAAATATTGTACTTCCAACTCCGCCAACTATAACTGACAATTGCGGAGTTACACTTATTCCAACGGGCCCTGTTGAAACAGGAGCAGTTACTTGCGAAGGAGATATCACTTATACTTGGACATACACTGACTGCGAAGGAAACACACAAGACTATGTTCACACTGTCACGATAGAATATCAGCCTTTCGCTTCAATTCCGTCGACTACAGCAGTTGTTGACTGTTACGCAAATATTGTACTTCCAACTCCGCCAACTATAACTGATAACTGTGGAGTTACACTTACACCAACAGGCCCTGTTGAAACTGGATCAGTTGCATGCGAAGGAGATATCACTTACACCTGGACATATTCCGACTGTGAAGGAAATACGCAAGACTACGTTCACACTGTTACAATTGAATATGAGCCATTCCCTGCAATACCACCTACAACAGATGTTATTGATTGTTATGCAAATATTATTCTTCCAGTTCCACCAACAGTAACTGATAACTGTGGAGTTACAATTATTCCATCCGACCCTGTTGAGACTGGATCAGTCACTTGCGAAGGAGATATCACTTACACCTGGACATATTCCGACTGTGAAGGAAATACGCAAGACTACGTTCACACTGTTACAATTGAATATGAGCCATTCGCAACGATACCACCGACTACAGCAGTTGTTGACTGCTATGCAAATATTGTACTTCCAACTCCGCCAGCTATAACTGATAACTGTGGAGTTTCACTTACACCAAATGGCCCTGTTGAAACAGGAGCTGTTACATGCGAAGGAGATATCACTTATACCTGGACATACACTGACTGCGAAGGCAACACACAAGATTATGTTCATACGGTTACAATTGAGTATGAGCCATTCCTTGCTATTCCACCGACAACAGCAGTCGTTGATTGCTATGCAAATATTGTACTTCCAACACCACCTACAATAACTGATAATTGTGGAGTTGCACTTTTACCAACAGGCCCTGTTGAAACCGGATCAGTCGCTTGCGAAGGAGATATCACATACACCTGGACATATACCGACTGCGAAGGCAACACCCAAGACTATGTTCACACTGTCACAATTGAGTATGAGCCATTCGCTGCGATACCACCGACAACAGCAGTTGTTGATTGCTATGCAAATATTGTACTTCCAACACCACCTACAATAACTGATAATTGTGGAGTTGCACTTTTACCAACAGGCCCTGTTGAAACCGGATCAGTCGCTTGCGAAGGAGATATCACATACACCTGGACATACACAGACTGCGAAGGCAATACGCAGAATTATATTCACACTGTCACAATTGAGTATGAACCATTTGCTGCGATTCCGCCGACAACAGCAGTTGTTGATTGCTATGCGAATATTATTCTTCCGGTTCCACCAACTGTATTAGATAATTGTAATGTTACACTTACACCAACGGGCCCTGTTGAATCGGGATCTGTTACATGTGAAGGCGATATCACATATACATGGACGTACACTGACTGCGAAGGTAACACACAAGATTATGTTCACACTGTCACAATTGAATATGAGCCATTCGCAGCGATACCACCGACTACGGCAGTTGTTGACTGTTATGCAAATATTGTTTTACCGACTCCGCCAACTATAACTGACAATTGTGGAGTTACACTTACACCATCCGGCCCTGTTGAAACAGGAACGATCCTTTGCGAAGGTGATATCACTTACACCTGGACATACACGGACTGCGAAGGAAACACACAAGATTATGTTCACACTGTCACAATTGAATATGAGCCATTTGCAGCGATACCACCGACAACAGCAGTTGTTGATTGTTATGCAAACATCGTTCTTCCTTCACCACCGGTAGTTACTGATAATTGTGGAGTTACACTTACACCAACTGGCCCTGTTGAATCAGGAACTGTTACATGCGAAGGCGATATCACATACACCTGGACATACACAGACTGCGAAGGAAACACAAAGGATTATGTTCATACGATCACAATTGAGTATCAACCATTCCCTGCAATACCACCTACAACTGATGTTATTGATTGTTATGCAAATATTATTTTACCAACACCACCAACGGTATTAGATAATTGTGGAGTTACACTTACACCAACTGGCCCTGTTGAATCAGGAACTGTTACATGCGAAGGTGATATCACTTATACCTGGACATACACAGACTGCGAAGGCAACACACAAGATTATGTTCACACAGTCACAATTGAGTATGAGCCATTCGCAGCGATTCCACCGACAACAGCAGTTGTTGATTGTTACGCAAATATTATTCTTCCTTCACCTCCGATAGTTACAGATAATTGCGGAGTTACACTTACGCCATCCGGCCCTGTAGAAACCGGATCAGTGCTTTGCGAAGGTGATATCACATACACCTGGACATACACCGACTGCGAAGGCAACACACAAGATTATGTTCATACTGTTACAATTGGATACCAGCCTTTTGCTTCAATTCCTTCAACGAATGCAGTAGTTGATTGCTATGCGAATATTGTACTTCCAACACCTCCGGTAGTTACAGATAATTGTGGAGTTACACTTACGCCAACAAGTCCTGTTGAAACTGGAACAGTCCTTTGCGAAGGAGATATCACGTATACTTGGACATACACAGATTGCGAAGGAAACACACAGGATTATGTTCATACCGTTACAATTGAATACCAGCCTTTTGCTTCAATTCCTTCAACGAATGCAGTAGTTGATTGCTATGCGAATATTGTACTTCCAACACCTCCGGTAGTTACAGATAATTGTGGAGTTACACTTACGCCAACAAGTCCTGTTGAAACTGGATCAGTCGTTTGCGAAGGAGATATCAAGTATACATGGACATACACGGATTGCGAAGGAAATGCGAAGGACTATGTGCACACCGTTACAATAGAATATCAGCCTTTTGATTCAATACCGCCTACCATGGCAGTTGTTGATTGTTATGCAAATATTATTCTTCCTTCACCTCCAACAGTTACAGATAACTGTGGGGTTAATCTTTTGCCAACTGGCCCTGTTGAAACTGGATCGGTTGCATGTGAAGGAGATATCACATATACATGGACATACACAGACTGCGAAGGGAACACGCAGGATTATGTTCACACTGTTACTATGGAATATCAACCATTCGCTGCGATCCCACCGACCTCAGCAGTAGTTGATTGTTATGCAAATATTGTTCTTCCTTCACCACCGGTTGTTACGGATAATTGCGGTGTTACACTTACACCATCCGGCCCGATTGAAACTGGATCAGTCGCTTGCGAAGGAGATATCATTTATACATGGTTATACACGGATTGTGAAGGGAATACTCAGGATTACGTTCATACCGTCACCATTGAATATTCTCCATTCGCAGCGATACCTTCTACAACAGCAGTGGTTGATTGTTATGCAAATATCATTCTTCCATCGCCACCAGTTATAAACGATAACTGTGGAGTTGTGCTTATACCTACTGGCCCTGTTGAAACAGGATCGGTTACGTGCGAAGGGGATATTACGTATATATGGACATACACTGACTGCGAAGGAAATACGCAGGATTATGTTCATACGGTCACGATTGAATATGAGCCATTTGCTTCTATTCCGCCGACAACAGCAGTTGTTGACTGCTATGCAAATATTGTACTACCAACTCCTCCATCAATAACTGACAATTGCGGAGTTACTCTTACTCCGACTGGTCCTGTTGAAACAGGAACAGTCCTTTGCGAAGGTGATATCACATACACATGGACATACACAGACTGCGAAGGAAACACACAAGATTATGTTCATACGGTCACAATTGAGTATGAACCATTCGCTGCGATTTCACCGACAACAGAAGTTGTTGATTGTTATTCAAATATTGTACTTCCAACACCTCCGCCGGTAACGGATAACTGTGGTGTTTCACTTGTTCCGATCGGGCCTTTTGAAACAGGAACAGTCCTTTGCGAAGGCGATATCACATACACCTGGACATACACAGACTGCGAAGGCAACACACAAGATTATGTTCATACGGTTACAATTGAGTATGAGCCATTCCCTGCTATTCCACCGACAACAGCAGTTGTTGACTGTTATGCAAATATTATTTTACCTACACCACCGACGGTATTAGACAATTGCGGAGTTACACTTATTCCAACTGGCCCTGTTGAATCAGGAACTGTGACATGCGAAGGTGATATCACTTACACCTGGACTTACACAGATTGCGAAGGAAACACACAGGACTATGTTCATACTGTTACAATTGAATACCAGCCTTTTGCTTCAATTCCGCCGACCGCAGCAGTTGTTGATTGCTATGCAAATATTGTTTTACCAGTCCCACCAACAATAGCAGATAATTGTGGAGTTACGCTTACACCGTCCGGCCCTGTTGAAACTGGATCAGTTGCATGCGAAGGAGATATCACATACACCTGGACATACACCGACTGCGAAGGAAACACACAAGACTATGTTCATACGGTCACAATTGAGTATGAGCCATTCGCAGCGATTCCACCGACAACAGCAGTTGTTGATTGTTATGCAAATATTGTACTTCCAACTCCTCCGCGGTAACGGATAACTGTGGTGTTCACTTTCCATGGCCCTGTTGAATCAGGAACGTTCCTTGCGAAGGAGATATCACATACACTGGACATACAACTGCGAAGGCAACACCAAGATTATGTTCATACGGTCACAATTGAGTTGAGCCATTTCTGGATCCCACCGACAGCAGTTGTTGATTGTTATGCAAATATTGTCTTCCAACCCCCACGGTAACGGATAATTGTGGAGTTACACTTATTCCACGGCCCTGTTGAATCAGGAACTGTGACATGCGAAGGAGATATCACATACACCTGGACATACACCGACTGCGAAGGTAACACACAAGACTATGTTCATACAATCACAATAGAGTATCAGCCATTTCCTCAATTCCACCGACAACAGCAGTTGTTGATTGTTATGCAAATATTGTTTTACCACCCCCACAGTAACCGATAATTGTGGAGTTACGCTTACCCGGCCCTGTTGAAACAGGAACTGTCCCATGCGAAGGTGATATCACTTACACCTGGACATACACGACTGCGAAGGAAACACACAAGATTATGTTCACACTGTCACATAGAATATGAGCCATTTCCTGCGATCCCACCGACACAGCAGTTGTTGATTGTTATGCAAATATTATTCTTCCTTCACCTCCGATAGTTACAGACAATTGTGGAGTTACGCTTACACCAACAGGCCCTGTTGAAACGGGATCAGTTGCATGTGAAGGTGATATCACATATACATGGACATACACTGACTGCGAAGGCAACACGCAAGACTATGTTCACACCGTCACATGCAGTTGTTGATTGTTATGCAAATATAATTCTTCCTTCACCACCTGTAGTTACTGATAATTGTGGAGTTACACTTACACCAACCGGCCCTGTTGAAACGGGATCAGTTCTTTGCGAAGGAGATATCACATACACCTGGACATACACTGACTGCGAAGGCAACACACAAGACTATGTTCACACCGTCACAATAGAATATTCTCCATTCCCAGCGATACCTTCTACAACAACAGTTGTTGATTGTTATGCGAATATTATTCTTCCTTCACCTCCGGTTGTTACAGATAATTGTGGAGTTACGCTTATACCATCCGGCCCTGTAGAAACCGGATCAGTGCTTTGCGAAGGTGATATCACATATACATGGACATACACAGATTGCGAAGGAAACACACAGGATTATGTTCACATTGTTACATAGAGTATAGCCATTCCGCGATCCCACCCAGCAGTTGTGATTGTTATCAAATATTGTCTTCCAACCCCAACATAACTGATAATTGTGGAGTTACTTACCCCGGCCCTGTTGAAACGGATCAGTCACTGTGAAGGGATGTCACTACACTGGACATAACTGACTGCGAAGGAAACACAAGTTATGTTCACACTGTCACATTGAATATGAGCCATTAGGATCCACAACAGAAGTTGTTGATTGTTATGCAAATATTATTCTTCCACCCCGATAGTTACAGACAATTGTGGAGTTACCTTTACCACTGGCCCTGTTGAAACGGATCGGTTCTAGGGAATCACTACCTGGCACACTGCGAAGGCACACACAGCTATGTCAATCACAATTGAGTGCCACAGTGTTGTTGTACAATTTGTTCCACCGTAGAAAGGGAGTCCGGCCCTTAACAGCGGGGGATACTAGCCTGCGGAAACAGACTATGTTCCTGTCACAGAATGCCTTTCATTCCCCGACACAGTTGTGATTGCTATGCAAATATTATTCCTCCCACCAGCAGTAACAGATAATTGTGGAGTTACGCTTACACCGTCCGGCCCTGTTGAAACTGGATCGGTTGCATGCGAAGGAGATATCACATACACCTGGACATACACCGACTGCGAAGGCAACACACAAGATTATGTTCATACGGTTACAATTGAGGTTGAGCCATTTGCTGCGATTTCACCGACAACAGAAGTTGTTGATTGTTATTCAAATATTGTACTTCCAACACCTCCGCCGGTAACGGATAACTGTGGTGTTTCACTTGTTCCGATCGGGCCTGTTGAATCAGGAACTGTTACATGCGAAGGAGATATAACTTACACCTGGACATATACCGACTGCGAAGGAAATACGCAAGGCTATGTTCATACAATCACAATTGAGTATGAGCCATTTCCTTCTATTCCTGCGACAACAGCAGTTGTTGATTGTTATGCAAATATTGTTTTACCAGTTCCTCCGACAGTAACCGATAATTGTGGAGTTACGCTTACTCCATCCGGTCCTGTTGAATCAGGAACTGTTCCATGCGAAGGTGATATCATCTACACATGGACATACACTGACTGCGAAAGCAACACACAAGATTATGTTCACACTGTTACTATAGAATATGAGCCATTTGCAGCGATCCCACCGACCTCAGCAGTTGTTGATTGTTATGCAAATATTATTCTTCCTTCACCTCCGGTTGTTACAGATAATTGTGGAGTTACACTTACACCATCCGGCCCTGTTGAAACCGGAACAGTCCTTTGCGAAGGTGATATCACTTATACATGGACATACACCGATTGCGAAGGAAACACAAAGGATTATGTTCATACTGTCACAATTGAGTATGAACCATTCGCAGCGATACCACCGACAACAGCAGTTGTTGACTGCTATGCAAACATTATTCTTCCTTCACCACCGGTAGTTACAGATAACTGTGGAGTTACACTTTCACCTACCGGCCCTGTTGAAACGGGATCAGTTCTTTGCGAAGGAGATATCACATACACCTGGACATACACCGACTGCGAAGGAAATATGCAAGACTATGTACACACCGTTACTATAGAATATGAGCCATTTGCAGCGATTCCTTCTACGAATGCAGTTGTTGATTGTTATGCAAATATCATTCTTCCAACAGCACCGACGGTATTAGACAATTGCGGAGTTACACTTACACCAACTGGCCCGGTTGAAACGGGATCAGTTCTTTGCGAAGGAGATATCACATACACCTGGACATACACGGACTGCGAAGGAAATACACAAGACTATGTTCACACTGTTACAATTGAATATCAGCCTTTCCCTGCAATCCCTCCGACAACGGCAGTAGTTGATTGTTATGCAAATATTATTCTTCCAGTTCCACCAACAGTAACTGATAACTGTGGAGTTACAATTATTCCATCCGGCCCTGTTGAGACTGGATCAGTCACTTGCGAAGGAGATATCACTTACACCTGGACATATTCCGACTGCGAAGGCAATACACAAGATTATGTTCATACGGTTACAATTGAGTACGAACCATTTGGTGCTATTCCGCCGACAGCAGCAGTTGTTGATTGCTATGGAAATATTATTCTTCCTTCACCTCCGGTAGTTACGGATAATTGTGGAGTTGTGCTTATACCAACTGGGCCTATTGAATCGGGAACGGTTACATGCGAAGGTGATGTCACTTTTACATGGACGTACACTGACTGCGAAGGAAATACGCAAGACTATGTTCACACTGTCACCATAGAATATCAGCCTTTCGTCGCAATAACACCTACAACAGATGTTGTTGATTGTTATGCAAATATTGTTCTTCCTGCTCCACCAACTATGACTGATAACTGTGGAGTTACACTTACACCGACTGGCCCTGTTGAAACAGGATTAGTAACATGCGAAGGAGATATCACCTATACATGGACATACACTGACTGCGAAAGCAACACACAAGATTATGTTCACACTGTTACTATAGAATATGAGCCATTTGCAGCGATCCCACCGACCTCAGCAGTTGTTGATTGTTATGCAAATATTATTCTTCCGGTTCCACCAACTGTATTAGATAATTGTAATGTTACACTTACACCAACGGCCCTGTTGAATCGGGATCTGTTACATGCGAAGGCGATATCACTATACCTGGACATACACAGACTGCGAAGGGAATACGCAAGACTATGTTCATACTGTCACTATGGAATATCAACCATTTGCTGCGATCCCACCTACGAATGCAGTTGTTGATTGTTATGCAAATATTGTTTTACCAGTTCCTCCAGCAGTAACTGATAATTGTGGAGTTGCACTTTTACCAACAGGCCCTGTTGAAACAGGAACTATCCTTTGCGAAGGTGATCTTACTTATACATGGACATACACAGACTGTGAAGGCAACACACAGGATTATGTTCATACGATCACTATTGAGTATGAGCCATTCCCTGCGATACTTGCCACAACAGCAGTTGTTGATTGCTATGCGAACATTATTCTTCCGGTTCACCGCCGGTAGTAACTGATAATTGTGGAGTTACACTTACACCAACGGGCCCTGTTGAATCGGGATCTGTTACATGTGAAGGTGATATCACATATACATGGACATACACCGACTGCGAAGGCAACACACAAGATTATGTTCACAAGGTCACAATTGAGTATGAACCATTCGCAGCGATACCACCGACAACAGCAGTTGTTGATTGCTATGCAAATATTATTCTTCCGGTTCCACCAACTGTATTAGATAATTGTAATGTTTCACTTACACCAACGGGCCCTGTTGAAACTGGATCAATTGCATGTGAAGGCGATATCACATATACATGGACATACACAGACTGCGAAGGGAACACGCAGGATTATGTTCACACTGTTACTGTGGAATATCAACCATTCGTTGCGATTCCGCCGACAACAGCAGTTGTTGATTGCTATGCAAATATTATTCTTCCTTCACCTCCGGTAGTTACAGATAATTGTGGAGTTACACTTTCGCCAACTGGTCCTGTTGAAACTGGATCGGTTACTTGCGAAGGTGATATCACGTATACTTGGACATACACAGACTGCGAAGGAAATACGCAAGGCTATGTTCATACTGTTACTGTGGAATATCAACCATTTGCTGCGATCCCACCGACGAATGCAGTTGTTGATTGTTATGCAAATATTGTACTTCCAACACCACCTACAATAACTGACAATTGTGGAGTTGTACTCATACCAACTGGCCCCATCGAATCAGGAGCGGTTACTTGTGCAGGTAACGTCACTTATACATGGATGTACACCGATTGTGAAGGCAACACTCAGAATTATACTCACACTGTTACTGTATCATATCAACCATTAGGTGCGGTCCTTGCGACAACAGCAGTTGTTGATTGCTATACAAATATTGTATTACCAATCCCACCAATAGTAACTGATAACTGTGGAGTAACACTTATTCCAACCGGGCCGGTAGAAACAGGATCAGTCCTTTGCGAAGGTAACATCACTTATACATGGACATTCATTGATTGCGATGGAAACACACAAGACTATGTTCACACAGTCACGATTGAGTATGAGCCATTTCTTGCTATTTCACCGACAACAGGAGTTGTTGATTGCTATGCAAATATTGTACTTCCAACTCCGCCAACTATAACAGATAATTGTGGAGTTACACTTACGCCAACAAGTCCTGTTGAAACTGGATCAGTCCTTTGCGAAGGAGATATAACTTATATATGGACATATACTGACTGCGAAGGAAACACACAAGATTATGTTCACACTGTCACGATAGAATATCAGCCATTTGCTTCAATTCCACCGACGAATGCAGTTGTTGATTGCTATGCAAATATTATTTTACCAACTCCGCCTACAGTAACTGATAATTGTGGAGCTACACTTACACCAATTGGCCCTGTTGAAACAGGAGCTGTTACATGTGAAGGAGATATAATTTATACATGGACATACACAGACTGCGAAGGAAACACACAAGACTATGTTCATACAGTTACGATTGAGTATGAGCCATTTCCTGCAATACCACCGACAACGGCAGTTGTTGATTGTTATGCAAATATTGTACTTACAACTCCACCAACTATAACTGACAATTGCGGTGTTACACTGTCACCAACAGGCCCGATTGAATCGGGATCCGTCACATGTGAAGGTGATGTTACTTATACATGGACATATACAGACTGCGAAGGAAACACACAAGATTATGTTCACACTATCACGATAGAATATCAGCCATTTTCTTCAATTCCACCGACGAATGCAGTTGTTGACTGCTATTCAAATATTATTTTACCAACTCCGCCTACAGTAACTGATAATTGTGGAGCTACACTTACACCAATTGGCCCTGTTGAAACAGGAGCTGTTACATGTGAAGGAGATATCACTTACACCTGGACATATTCCGACTGTGAAGGAAACACACAAGATTATGTTCACACAGTCACGATTGAATATGAGCCATTCGCAGCGATTCCACCGACAGCAGCAGTTGTTGATTGTTATGCAAATATTATTCTTCCGGTTCCACCAACAGTAACTGATAATTGCGGTGTTACTCTTACTCAGACTGGTCCTGTTGAGACCGGATCAGTTCTTTGCGAAGGGGATGTCACTTACACCTGGACATACACAGACTGCGAAGGCAACACTCAGGATTATGTTCATGCCGTCACGATTGAGTATGAGCCGTTCCCGGCAATACCACCTACGAATGCATGTTGTTGATTGTTATGCAAATATTATTCTTCCACCTCCGCCAACTATCACGGATAATTGCGGAGTTACACTTATACCAACAGGACCTGTTGAATCAGGAACTGTTACTTGCGAAGGTGATGTTACTTATACCTGGATATACACAGACTGTGAAGGCAACACACAAGATTATGTTCATACGATCACAATTGAGTATGAGCCAATTACTGCGATTTCACCGACCATCTCAGTAGTTGATTGTTATACAAATATTGTTCTTCCTTCACCACCTGTAGTTACAGATAATTGTGGAGTTACACTTATTCCAACTGGCCCTGTTGAAACAGGATCAGTTACTTGCGAAGGTGATATCACATACACCTGGACATATACTGACTGCGAAGGAAATACGCAGGATTATGTTCACACAGTCACCATTGAATATTCTCCTTTTGCTTCAATTCCACCGACGAATGCGGTTGCTGATTGCTACACAAATATTATCCTTCCATCACCTCCGGTAATTACAGATAATTGCGGAGTTACACTTACCCCAACTGGCCCTGTAGAATCTGGAATAGTCTCTTGCGGAGGTGATGTCACGTACACCTGGACATACACTGACTGTGAAGGAAACACACAAGATTTTGTTCACACAGTTACAATTGAATATTCTCCATTCCCGGCAATACCTTCTACATCAGCAATTGTTGATTGTTATGCAAATATCATCCTTCCGGCACCTCCATCAATATTCGATAATTGTGGGCTGCCTATTACGCCCACGGGTCCGATTGAATCAGGTATAGCATCATGCGAATCCAATCTGAATTTTACATGGACATACACAGACTGCAAAGGAAACACCCAGGATTATATCCATAGTGTTACCATCAGGGATTCCATCAATCCCACAGCAAGTAATCCCTTACCCTTATTCTTCGAATGTATCGAAGATGTACCCTTACCTGATATCGCTGTAGTGACGGATGAAATTGATAATTGCTTAGGAATAGTTACGGTTGCATTTGTACAGGATAGCCTGAGCGGTCTTTGCCCACAGATTATTACCAGGATATATAGTGTTGCAGATGAATGCAGTAACCAGATATTGGTCACTCAGACGATTACCATTGATGACGATATTTTACCCACCGCATCCGATCCACTTCCTCTTTCAATACAATGCATTGATGATTTAGATCTGCCCGATATCAACGTGGTTTCAGATGAATCAGATAATTGCACAAGCCCGATTGTCGTAGCTTTCGTCAATGATCTTTCAAGCGGCACGACTTGCCCTGAAATCATCACCAGGATATACAGCATTACAGATGGTTGTGGAAACCAGATCTTTGTCACGCAAATCATCACCATTGATGATGATATTTTACCAATAGCTTCAAATCCTGATTCTACCTCGGTGGAATGCATTGGAGATTTGCCATTGCCTGATATTAATGTAGTGACAAATATTACTGACAACTGCAATGGCCCCGTAATAGTCGCTTTTGAAGGTGATATATCAAATGGCTCATCATGCCCTGAAATTATCACCAGGACATACAGCATAACAGATGCTTGTGGCAACCAGGCATTGGTCATACAGATATTATCTATTGATGACGATATTTTTCCTGAAGCCTCGAATCCCGCTCCAATTACAGTAGAATGCGTTGAAGATATCCCGTTACCGGATCCAAATGTCGTAACAGACGAAACTGACAATTGTGCCGGTCCGATCATTGTATCCTTTGTCGATGATATTTCGGATGGTACTATTTGTCCACAGGTCATAAGCCGGAGATACAGCGTAACAGATGCATGCCATAATCAGATATTCGTCACACAAACCATTACTGTCAATGATGACATCTTACCTACCGCTTCCAATCCTTCTTCTATAACCGTGCAATGTATTCAGGACATACCTGCACCTGATATTACAGTAGTGACAGATGAAGCTGACAATTGCTCATTACCTCTCGTTGTTGCTTTCATGGGTGACCTATCTGATGGTCTGTCCTGTCCTGAAACTGTCTTAAGAACATATTCCATTACCGACGCGTGTGGAAATCAAATATTAGTTATTCAAACGATCATAGTTAACGATGACATATTACCGACGGCATCCGACCCGGCTCCCGTCTCCGTTCAATGCATTGAAGATGTTCCTGCTCCGGATATTACTGAAGTGACAGATGAAGCTGATAATTGTGCATTGCCTATCGTTGTTGCTTTCATGGGTGACCAATCTGATGGTCTGTCCTGTCCTGAGACTATCTTAAGAACATATTCCATTACCGATGCTTGTGGAAATCAAATATCAGTAATTCAAGTCATCACAATTCACGATGACATATTACCGACCGCATCCGATCCGGTGACCATCTTCGTGCAATGCGTTGAGGATGTACCTGCACCGGATATTAATGTGGTGACTGATGAATCTGACAATTGTGCGGAGCCTATAATTGTTTCATATATCGGTGATAAATCTGATGGCGCTATCTGTCCTGAAAAAATCACAAGGACATACAGCATTACAGACGCTTGCGGCAATGTAATACTTGTAAAACAAATCATCAACATTCGTGATGATATTTCACCTGTAGCATCAGATCCTGCTGACATTGATCTAATGGGTTGTAATACACCTATTCCTTTCCCGGATATAAATGTCGTTACAGATGCATCTGATAATTGCGGCATAAAGGCAATCACATTCATGAATGACTCAACTTTTTTAACAGGCTGTATACAAACTTTAATAAGGACATATAGTATATCAGATAGTTGTCTCAACAAGATTTTTGTAAGGCAGAATATAACGCGGACATTCGACACCATACCACCTGTATTTACCACTATTCCTGCGGATACCATTGTGAAATGCATCGCAGAAGTACCACCTGTGCCTTCATTATCATACACTGACAATTGTAGCGCAGGTGGAACTGTAATGGGTGTGGAAACAGGACCTTCAGGTAATCCGCCGACAATAATCTGGACCTGGACTGCAACAGATGAATGCGGAAATACAACCACTGTAACGCAAAACATCATTATTGAACTCGAATTAATTCCGAAAATAATAACAACAGTATTCTGTTATGGAGATTCAATAGTTCTTTACGGCGAAGTATATGATGCTTCCGGTGTTTTCCTGGATACTTTACCCAGCACATCAGGAGGCTGTGACACAGCAGTAACAATCATCATAAACGAGCTATCATTAATTGACAAGAATGTTGTGGCTGAATTTTGCTTTGGAAAGACAGTTACCCTTTTTGGAGTGACTTACGATAGTGCAGGTATTTATACTGATACCCTTTCCGGCACCGCGGGCAATTGTGATACTGCCGTATTGATTACCATCATAGAATCGCCACTCATTAATAATACGGAAACAGCAGCATTCTGTTTTGGTGAATCCGTAACCTTACATGGTATACTTTATTCAAATGCAGGTACATACTTCGATACGATTCCAAACCTTTCAGGGGGATGTGATACCGCAGTGACAATTTTTGTTTCAGAATTGCCTTTAATTCAACGAACGTTGGTTGCACAGTTCTGTTATGGACAGGAGATAACTATCTATGGCATTATTTACAATAGTGCAGGCACCTATCTTGATACAGTTCCTGACCTCTCGGGTGGATGCGATACAGCCATGACGGTTATTATCACAGAATCTCCGCTGATCAATAAAATAGTTGATGCTGAAATTTGTTTTGGCGAATCCACAACCATCTACAATGTTGAGTACGATGCAGGTGGAACTTATAACGATACAATTGCAAGCACAGGTGGTAGTTGTGACACCGCTGTGTTGATCCATATCACAGTCCTGCCATTAAATACGATTTCACTTGCTGAAGCTTTATGCCCGGGTGAATCTGTCACTATCTATGGATCAGTATACGATTCAGGAGGCACTTATCAGGATCTCATCCCGGGAATAGCTGGTGCTTGTGATACCACAGTGAGTATTACGATCACAGAATTGCCCTTCAATGCCATATCAATCACAGAAGCTTTATGTCCCGGAGAATCCGTCACTTTATTTGGAGTGACGTATAATAAGGGAGGTATTTACAGAGACACTATTTCTGCTATTGCGGGAGGTTGTGATACAGCAGTCATGATCGTGATTAATGAGTTACCCCTGAATACACTTTCTGTAGCTGAAAGAATATGTTTAGGTGATTCAATCCTGCTTTACGGCGTATTCTATCATAGTGCAGGTACGTTTAATGATACTGTGCGCGGTGCGGCAGGAGGTTGTGATACAGCAGTTATTATCACGATCACACAATATCCTTTAAACGATTTATTGGTGACAGAAGAAATTTGTCCAAAGGATTCTATTTTGATTTATGGCATAATGTATGATCATGCTGGCCTGTTTTATGACACTATACCTGGTAGCCACGGTGCATGCGATACCGCTATAGTCATCAGTATCATTGAATCACCGCTTATACTCAATTCAATAACAGCGAATATCTGTTCGGGCAAGTCTGTATCCATCTATGGTATAGAATATAATCTTGCAGGCTCATACCAGGATACTGTTTTGAGTGCAACCGGTAGCTGTGACACTGCCATTACTATTATCATCATCGTAGACCCCTATGTTTTGAATCCAATTTCGGCCAGTTTTTGTTCAGGAGAATCTGTCATTGTGCATGGTATTGAATACACTTCTCCTGGAATCTACCAGGACACAATCATAAGTGTAACGAGTGCCTGTGATACAGCACTGACCATCACGATCAACGAAATACTTTTTATTCCCGCCCATATTGAACCAGCCGATCCAGTTTGTATGTCACATGGTGTCATTACACTTGAGGCTATTCCTGCAGGAGGAGTTTGGTCAGGCTCAGTAAACAGTGACCGGCTTGATCCTGCAAACTTAGGCGCGGGCACTCACGAAATTATTTATTCGATCAATTCAGGATCATGTCAAAGTGCCGACACTATAGAAATCATTATTTATGAAATGATCATAGCCTGCCAGGCAAATCAGAATGAAACATCGATTGGAATGGGTGATGGCGAAGGACAAATCAATATTTCCGGAGGATTGACACCATATTATATTGTTTGGACCGGCCCTGTATCAGGTGTAAGTACAATGAATATAGACGGGGATTTTCTAATGACAGGATTGACCGCCGGTCTTTACGCTATAGTCGTTGCAGATGCGTCCGGATGTGTAGCTCAATGCCAGTTCATCATTACAGTACCATGCGATCTGGTATTAGATTCGGTTGTAGTGCGTGATGCAACTTGTGTTGGTGTCAATGATGGATCCATTACCATTTCGGCCAGTGGTGTATTAATTCCTTTCAAATATTCATTGGATGGTATTCTTTTTCAGGCTTCAAATGTATTTTCAGGATTATCTCCCGGGACATACACCGTTTACGTCAGAGACAATTCAGGCTGCCTGGAAACGGAAAATTTATTGATTGGTACAGGAGCGGGGCCGCAAATAAATATAATCCAGCATATAGATGCAACCTGTGGAATGGATAATGGATCAATTGAAGTAGAGGGTATTCAGGGCAGCGCTCCATATACGTATTCAATTGATGGTATCAATTATATATATACGGGACTCTTTCACAACCTGAGTGCGGGCGACTACGTCATCTATCTTCTCGATGCAATTGGTTGTTCAGATATTATTTCAGTTTCAATTATTGCACTTGAAGCACCTGTCATTGAAAGCGTCACAGTCTCCAGCTCAACCTGTGATCAATCAGACGGATCGATTTTTATTGAAGGCACCGGTGGGGTAGGTACTCTTGAATATTCGATCGATGGTATCAGCTTCCAGGTGTCTCCTGCTTTTAATAGTTTGACTGCCGGCGTATATTCAGTTTTTGTAAAAGATGAAATTGGTTGTATAGTTGAGTCGTCTACGGAAATTTTGGATATAGGAGGTCCTATAATAAATAATGTTTTAATTCAACCCGCTACCTGTACTGCGAATGTTGGTTCTCTTTCCATCATCGCCACAGGAAATACGACATTAACCTATTCGATCAATTGTGTTGATTACGGAACATTAAATGTGTTCAATAATCTGTCCTCCGGATCATACACCGTTTGTGTAAAAGATCAGAACGGATGTACTGCTTCACAACCTGTGGTCATCAATTCTGCGGATGGACCTAAAATAAATTCAGTTAAGGTTACGCCTACTACATGTGGAAAAGATAACGGCACCTTGCTGATCAATGCTACAGGCGGAACAGGAACATTACAATATATAGTGAAGGGAATTAATTATGGAGATATAAAATTTATTGTCGACCTGGCATCTGGTACTTATTTTATTGAAGTAGAAGATCAAAATGGTTGTCATGCAACAGCTCAGGCTATCATCAATCCGTCTGAAAGCCCTGATGTAGATGCGTACATAACACCTTCCCATTGTGGCAAATCTGATGGAGTTATTGAATTGGATGGTTTGCATGGTTTGTCACCGTATACGTATTCAATGAACGGCGGTCCATTCTTACCCAATTTTACATTTTATAATTATCCTTCAGATTTCTATAACATCGCGGTAAAGGATGCTGCAGGATGTATATTTGAAAAAGACATTTTCCTTTGGGAAGAAAAAGGTCCGGAGATTACCGATGTTATCATCAGTGGTCCGGATTGCGGCGATGTCAATGGAAGGATAGAGGTCGTTGCTACCGGAACGAATCTTAAGTATTCAATCAAATTGCCTACATATCAGTTGACAGGTATGTTCTATCCTGTTTCACCTGGATCGTATGTGATCACAGTAATGGATAAATTCGGTTGTAAAGATTCTGATGTTGCTGTTATTTCACCCAACCCTGCGCCGATCTTTAATGATATTATTGTCGTAGCTACAGCTTGCGGTCTGAGCCAGGGAATGATCCAGGTCATGGCCTCGGGTGGAATTGCGCCTTTATTATTTTCTATTAATAATGGACCTTTCGGGTCCGCCCATATTTTTACACTTTTACCTGCAGGGATATATACTGTAAAAGTAAAGGGTGCTAATGGCTGTTTAATTTCGAAAGATGTTGAAATTGAATCCATCGGCTCAGTATATTATAATATGCAGGCATCCATTTGTGATGGTCAGGAATATTTAATTCACGGACAAGTAATCACTACAGCAGGTATACACAACATTACTGTCCCCGGAGGTTCTCACAATGGTTGTGATAGTACTATAGTTCTACAATTGGAGATAGATCCTTTGGTAGAAAAAATAGTGTACAGATCTGTTTGCCAGGGTGAAATTCTTACGTATGACGGCATTGAGTATACTATGGCGGGGCAATATTTAATAGATACCATTCCCGCTATATCAGGATGCGACACAATACGGATGCTTGACATCACCATAGACCCTTTGGAGACCACATTCCTGGATGTGACTATTTGTGCAAATGAAGTATTTTCTATCGGCGGTAATAATTATACACAAGCCGGAGAGTACACGATTGACACAATTGGTGCTGTCGCCGGATGTGATTCTATTCGAATATTGCGATTGTTGACAAATGAATTAAATACAAGCATTATTAATGCCACCATTTGCAATGGAGATGTATATAGGTTTAATGGAATTAATTTTACTTCAGCCGGAATTTATGTATTGGATACCATCCATGGATTCGGAAGTTGTGATACCATCAGGTCTTTGAATTTAATTGTCAATCCATTACCCAATGTGGATGCTGGACCTGATCAGGTGCTTACATGCTCTTTGCCTGTTGTGATACTAGCTGGAAGCGCTTCAGGAGGTACAATACTTTGGACAGGCCCGGATATTAATGCGGGAAATAATCACATTTTAACGCCAACTATATCCCAACCTGGTCAATATATCCTTACAGTAAATTCGTCGTCCGGATGCCAGAGCATGGATACAGTTCTCATTTCTGTAGACCCTTCCATTGTTATTGCTGATGCAGGCAACGATGCAATACTGAGCTGTGACATTGATTCGGTTATGCTTCAGGGTAGTCCTTCAGGAGTGGATCTTTTCTATCAATGGTCTGGCCCGGGTATCAATTCGTTGAATGCGCATTTAATCAATCCGGTTGTAACTGTACCAGGCATATACTCACTTGTAGTGACCAATACAATAACACAATGTGTTTCAGTGCCGGATACAGTGATGATTACAGATATCTCAGCAAGTATTGTTGTCATTATTCAGGATCCACTCACGTTGACCTGCAGTAATACTTATGTGGATCTCAATGCGAATGGATCATCATCAGGCCTGAATATTATTTATTTCTGGTACAATGAATCCGGAAATGTTGTTGGAACATCTCCGATACTTCGCGTGTCTAAAGGTGGCATACTTACATTTTTTGCTCAGGATACGATTAGTGGGTGTTTTGCTCATGATTCAGTTATGGTTCTACAGGTTCAGGATTATCCTCCCGTTGATGCCGGTCTTCCGCAAGTACTTGATTGTAATCACGAAATCGTAACTCTCAATGAGGGGGCTATCAATATTCTTCCGGACATTCTTTTTCACTGGTCAGGTCCTGTGGGAGGCATTCTTTCTGCGTCTAATCTTCTTAGTATCCAGGCAGGAGCAGCAGGTCAATATATTCTGACAGCAACGGATACATTGACAGGATGTAGTCATTCGGATACAGTGATGGTCACAGAAATAAGCCAATCACCTCTTGCTGAAATTCGACTTATTGAACCGTTTACTTGCATTGATTCTATAGCTATGTTAGACATTGGGTCATCTGACACAGGTACAGGTTTTCATTTTGTATGGAATGGTCCATCAATCAATAATGCGACCTCAACAATTATAGAACCTACTACACCAGGTTTATTTTATCTGACAGTATTTAATGATGTTTCAGGCTGTACAGCAAGCGATTCTATCCTATTGGAGCTACCTGATTCTCCTTCTGAAGCGCCAGCCGATATTACAGTTCCTATATGTACCGGAGATATGTCCGGAATCATTTCCGTCAGTGGAGTCACCGGTGGTACACCTCCATATTTGTATTCCCTGGATGGTTCTCCATTCCAGGCATCTCCTTTTTTTGAAGACCTTATGGCTGGGAATTATCACCTGACGGTAATGGATGCTAATGGTTGTATGTACGAAGAGACAATTTCGATGCCTGATGGACAATTTCTTTCATTAAACATTGGTGCGGATATTGATATTCAATTGGGAGACAGTATTCAGCTTTCAGCAACTGTAAGTTTGCCGTGGTCGCAAATTGATTCTATTATTTGGGGACCTGCTGACATGCTTTCCTGCACGAATTGCATGAATCCTCAACTATATGGTTTATTAAATGGAATTATTACCGCGGTTATTTATGCCGGTAGCTGTGTAGATCAGGATCAGGTCACACTCAGTGTAGACGTTGATGTTGCTATTTATATACCAAACATTTTTTCACCAAATGGCGATGGTAAAAACGATCATGTCACTATATATGGTGACGCTCGGGTGAAGAGGGTAGTCTTCCTTGAGATCTTCGATCGATGGGGGAACCAGGTCTTTGTAGCCAATGACTTCCTCCCGAATGACCCTATTTTAGGATGGGATGGGACATTCAGAAACAAGCCGATGAATCCTGCGGTATTCGCTTATATCGCAAAGGTGGAATTAGTGAACGGAATGGTTATTCCTTTTAAAGGGGATATTACGCTTATGCGATAAAAAACGAGAAAATAACCTTCTGGCCGTCTTTGTGCTGACTATCAGTGGTTAAGCTGACTTCCAGTATCCTGCTTCCCTTCATCTTTCTTTTTCCCCATAATCTGGTATAGTATTTGCCTCTCCTCTTGCAGGTATTAGGCTAATCCGCATATGTATTGGTCGGATACCATAGAACCACACCCTTTTGAGAATGAGTAATTGTAACTTAAAGTATTGATAATCAATACAAAAACAAACGATTTGCAAAAGTTTTTACCCACCATGAACCACAGGAACCGACTGATCATCATCTCAGCCTTTATTGTATTTCTCCAGTTTTCTTTCGGAAAAGTGTTTGGAGAAGGCACAAAGCAGCTGTCCCCCACATTAGCAGATTCTGCGATGCTTCATACCAATGCCTCAGGATTTGGCAATTTTGCCTCCTATGCAGCAGTCAATGGCACAGCATCAAGTCTGCATATTAATGTCGCTTCGCCATTAGACACAGTTTTTATAGGCTTATCCGCAGAAGCAGCCGATGACGGGACACTCAATAGTTCTTATTTTTTCAGAATTATCAACACAAGCGGCACGGTCGTTTTTGGCCCATTTCAGGTGGGTCTTGCCAATCAAAATGCCTCCACTTATGCTTTGGCCTCAGCAGGTCCCGATGTATTGGGTGGCGGTGGATACAGTACGAATACAGGTACTTTCCCTTATTCAAGATTTATCCCGGGTATAGCAGGAGACTATATTATACAGTTCAATGATCAGGATGGCGTCATTCCGACTCCCAATGATATTGTAAATGTCCTTTGGTATGACTTCACAGTTCGAAATGCCAATGTAGTTAAGCCTGGTAGATTATGGTCCCGTAACTGGGCCATCAGAACACCACCCAGAGGCACAGGTGTACCTCCGGATTGCGCTTTCAACAGGCAATTCAATGGCCAGTTCTATACCTACACAATGGATGGTTTTGTTTCCAAAATCGATTTCAATAATTCAGGATTTCAGGGCTTATCATTTACAGTTTCCTTTGGTGACAGAGGCCCTGGAAATTCAGGAGATGTAATGGCCGACAGGCGATCAGTCAATGATATGAATGCCACTGCTAATAATGCGGATCACCAGGCCTTCCTAAATGATCCGGACAATATATTATTTCCATCTTCAATCAGCCAGTGTGGATCGGTCTCCTTACAAAGTGTTAGTTGTCAGGGATTCAACAACTATTGTATTAATGTTGGCGTCACAAAACCCGGACAGGTTGAAGTGATACTCGACTTTAATCAAAATGGAATTTATGATCTGAATTCTCAGGACGTTCTTATAGCTATGTTTTATGTTATTGCAGATACGGTTTGCATCCCTTGGAATGGTTTGAAAGGAGATGGCTCTGCGATTTTATTTGGAGAGCAGGTTCCGACCATTATCCGTTATTCGCAGGGTGTCCAACATTACGCAGCTTTTGATGTGGAATTCTTAAAAAATGGATATTGTGTTCAGACCGTCCGACCTATTTGTGCGGGTATAGCCACTAATCTTTTGTTTTGGGATGATAGCCAGATTACGGATGATGTAGTGACATTGTCAATTAATGAAGGAGATCCCGGAACAGGGCAACCAAAGATTCAATTCAATGGATGTATTTGCGGTGTAGCAGGATGCAGATCCTGGAATAATTTTCAGATCGGGGATCCTCCCACAGGAAGTTGCACAGGAACACCATTTGGTTATGCAGAAAATAGTACACTCAATACCTGGTGGTTTGCAAGTACCTTTGTACTCAATAATATTTTCCTGCCGTTTGCACAAGTGAATATTACAGGCGACAGTGTGATCTGTGCCGGTGACAGTACTACATTTTTTGCAAACGTTTTGCCTGCCATGGTCAGTTATAATTTTATGTGGTCAGGACCAGGAGGTTTTTCAGCTACGACTCAAAGTTCAGGTTTTATCCATGTAGCCGGAAAATATTTTGTGACCATCACAGATCCGATTACAAATTGTTCTGCTATAGATTCAGCAACACTTATAGTCAATCCTGCACCGGGAACCACCATCGCATTTACATGCCTTGGTGCAAATCAATCCAATGCAAATGTTAATCTAACAGTCAACAGTGGACAACCACCATTTACATTCATTTGGTCCAATGGGGCTATCACTGAAGACCTGACAAATGTCCCTCCCGGATTATACTCTGTCACGGTAACTGATGCAAATGGATGTACCTCAACAAATAGCATACAGGTTCAGGGTTGTTGCACACTCAGTGTGAGTTGTCCGCCTTCTGATGGTGGTACATTTTCCTGTGTGAGCAATGTTCCGCCAAGTTCTAATAGTGGTATTGTCGTCAATAGCTTTTGTAATGGATTCAACATTACATCCAATGATACCAATAACGGAGGAACAGGATGTCCTGCAAGTCCATTAGTGATCACAAGACGATTTACAGTCGCAGATAATGTAGGTAATACCGCCACTTGTGCAGTGACCTATACCGTCATTGATAATACAGCTTCTATATCTTGTCCGGCTCCTGTCACCGTACAATGTGCCAGCCAGGTGCCTGCACCAAATACAGCCAGTGTGACCACTTCCGACAATTGTGGCGGAGGGACAACGGTTACTTTTATAGGAGATGTGATCAGCAATCAGACTTGTACGAATCGTTTTACAGTGACACGTACATATCAGTCAACAGATGCATGCGGTAACTCCGCCACATGTAATCAAACGATCACTGTATTTGATAATACAGCACCTTCTATATCATGCCCACCAAACTTAACAGTACAGTGTGCGAGCCTGGTACCTGCAAATAATCCGGCAAGTGTAACTTCTTCCGATAATTGCGGAGGAGGCTCCACAGTGACGTTTGTCGCAGATGTTATAACAAACCAAACATGTGTAAACCGATTCACTGTCAATCGAACATACAGAGCTACTGATGCCTGCGGCAATTCAGCGACGTGTACACAAACGATTACAGTATTTGACAATACGGTGCCATCAATCACTTGCCCGGGCAATGTCACAGTACAATGTGCCAGTCAGGTACCCGCACCAAATACAGCCAGTGTGATCGCATCTGATAATTGTAACGGATTGGCCACAGTGACCTTCGTCTCTGATGTGATCGCGAATCAAACATGCACTAACAGATTTAATGTAATTCGAACATATAGAGCAACAGATGAATGCGGTAACTCGGCATCATGCTCACAGACCATAACCGTATTTGATAACATAGCACCATCTATTTCCTGTCCTGCTAATGTAGTCGTACAATGCGCCAGCCAGGTGCCTGCCCCAAATCCGGCAAGTGTCACCGCTTCTGACAATTGTGGAGGTCTTGCTACTGTGTCATTTGTCAATGATGTGATCAGTAATCAGACTTGTGTAAACAGCTTTACAGTGACTCGAACCTACCAGGCAACGGATGAATGTGGCAATTCCACTACATGTGCTCAGACCATTTCGGTGTTGGATAATACAGTTCCCACACTGTCATGCCCTGGAAATGTCACTGTACAATGTGCAAGCCAGGTGCCCGCACCTAATACAGCAAGTATTGTATCTACCGACAACTGCGGTGGAGCAGCTTCAGTGACATTTATAGGTGATGTGATTTCAAACCAAACATGTACAAATCGTTTTACAGTGACAAGATCGTATCGGGCAACAGACGCATGTGGCAATTCTGCTTCATGTAGCCAAACCATCACTGTATTTGATAATACACCACCATCTATTACCTGTCCTGGTAATGTTACCGTACAATGCGCTGGTCTTATACCTGCACCAAATACGGCATTAGTAGTTTCTACCGACAATTGCGGTGGTGCAGCGACAGTGAGCTTTGTGAGCGATGTCAACAGCAATCAGATTTGTGCAAATCGTTTTAACGTAACTCGAACTTATATGGCTGTAGATGCCTGCGGCAACTCAGCAACATGCAGCCAGACCATCATTGTATTTGATAATACACCACCTTCTATAACCTGCCCGACTAACTTAACCGTTCAGTGCGCCAGTCTTGTACCGGCACCCAATCCGGCAGGTGTAATCAGTTCAGACAACTGCGGCGGTCAGGCTGTTGCAGCTTTTGTAAGTGATGTCATCACTAATCAGACTTGCGTTAATCGATTTACAGTGACTCGTACGTATAGTGCAACAGATGCTTGCGGTAATTCAGCCACATGTAGCCAGACCATCACTGTATTTGATAATACTGCACCAACTATCGCCTGCCCTGCTAACCTAACCGTGCAGTGTGCTAATCTTGTGCCTGCAGCAACACCGGGAAGTATCGCGACCACAGATAATTGTAGTGGTGTGGTTACTGTCACCTCAGCAGATGTCATAACCAATCAGACTTGTGCTAGCCGGTTTACACTCACACGAACTTACACAGCTACCGATGCTTGCGGAAACTCAGCTACATGCAATCAGACGATCACCGTATTCGATAGTTCGGTACCAACATTAACCTGTCCTGCTAACTTAACGGTTTCATGCGCCACAGATGTTCCTGCAGCTAACCCTGCAAGCGTTGTGACCAATGATAATTGCGGCACAGCAACAGTAACTTTTGTCAATGATGTGATCAGTAATCAGACCTGTACAAACCGTTTTACGGTAACACGTACATATCAATCTACTGATGCGTGTGGTAACACTGCGACATGCAGTCAGGTGATTGTGGTCAATGATGTGACACCTCCGGTAGCCATCTGCCAGAATATTACGATTGATTTTACAATGAATCCTTCCGTGACCATCACACCACAACAAATAAATAATGGAAGCTTTGATGCTTGTGGGGGTGCTGTCACGTTGGGCCTTTCTCAGACAAATTTCGATTGTAGTCAATTCAATGGCGCTACCAGCATACCGGTCGTATTAACCGTTACTGATATTTGTGGTAACTCTTCTACCTGCCAGGCACTCGTGTCAGGTGTAGGAGGTTCACTCGCTATCCATTGTCCGGCTGATATCACAGTCAATCTTGGTCCGGGAGAATGTGTCGCTTATATCAATTACGTTGTTACTGCAGAAGCGCTTTGCGGTGGAGGTAATATCCAGATTATACAAGTAGATACATCTGGTCTGACCTCAGGAGATCCGTTTCCGATAGGTATCACTACACAAACCTATATAGCCACCAATGGCTTTGACACTGTCATGTGCTCATTCACCATCCTTGTCATCGAATATGACATTCCGGTAGTGATGGCTTGTAATGATACGATCAATGTGAGCGTCACACAAAATTGTGACGCACATATTTTTGTTGACATGGTGCTTGAGGGTACGAGTTATGGATGCTTCAATGACTTCATTATCACGATAATGAATGTAGGAAGCGATACAGGATGGATTGTCGTCTCGGGTGTACCCGTCAATAGTTTTTACATGGTTACGATTACCGATCCTGAGACAGGAAATTCATGCTGGGGCAAAATACATCTGGAGGATAAGATACCACCACAGATTATTTGCGCTTGTCCTCCGAATAGTGATGGAGGTGATACATGCGTCATTTCATGTCTTGAAGTTGACCAGCTGTTAAATGGTAATATTCCGCAAAATCTATATCCTACAGTCATCGAAAATTGCGAATACGATCTTACAATTCAGAACATTGATTATAACAATGTATCGTGCGGCGATGGGTCTGTTACAGTCACATGGAAGGTCACCGATGTAAGTAATCTGATGGCAACTTGTGAACAGGTGTTCCGTGTAGTACCACTATCAGCGGATAGTCTCATATTCCCGCAAAACTATATTGGACAATGCGGCACAAGCTCTAATCCAAATGTCACAGGATGGCCAACCATTCATGGCATAAATCTGACTGACCAGGTCAATCTGTGCAATCTCTATCTCGGGTACTGGGATGAGACTATTCAGGACTGTGGCGGAGGCGTTAAAATATTACGCAGCTGGCTAGTTCTTGACTGGTGTACACTTGAATTGGTGGAAGCAAGTCAGATCATAAAATTAATAGATAATGAAGGCCCGATTCTGACATGTCCTTCAAATATTACAGTGGGAACTGAATTCTGGTATTGCTATGCTAATGTGAGCGTGCCAAAACCACAGGCTCATGATGTATGTAGTGATGTGGTCGACTTCAGTCTGTCCGTCAATGGTGGTACCATAACCCAATTTGGAAATAATTTTGTGATCAATGGTCTTCTCATTGGAACGTACACTGCAGTTTGGACAGTAAGTGATGGTTGCGGTAACAGCAGCACATGCAGTTTCCATATCACAGTTGTAGACGATGTAGCACCTGTTGCCAATTGTGATGCACATACTATTGTGTCTTTGACTAATGACGGACCTGCGGGACTTACACTTGTACCTGCCACTGTATTCAATGATGGTAGCTACGACAATTGCGGTCCGGTGACGTTCAGAGTCAGACGAATGGATAGTTGTATTGATTTCGACTGGACCACAAATGGTGCATGTGTCGATGATGTCCCTAATGGATTTGTCAACGGAGCAGATCAGGGCACGATACGCAGGACCTGCGTTCCGTTCTCTTGTTGTGATGTAGGTGCAGGTCCGGTGATGGTTGAATTGGAAGTCACCGATGCGGCCGGCAATGTCAACTACTGTATGGTAGAAGCGACAGTACAGGATAAAATCTCACCATTCGTAGAATGTCCTCCTGATATCACCGTAAGTTGTGATTTCTGGTTCAATGTACAGGAAGGAACATTTGTAGATGGTGAAGGAAATAATAATGGCAATCTTGATGAAGACCCATTGACACCTGTCTTTGGAAATATGTATGATGCATTCCGTTATCCGGAAAGTATAAGAGATCAGATTGTCATCAATGATCCGGGCAATAATGATTACCATCAACCACATACATGGGGTATCGATGGATGGGCGGATGATAACTGTGAAGTGAATCTGCAGGTGAGAGTACGCGTGTTCAATGATTGTACAGGAGATGATCTTCCACCGGGAGCACCGGCAGGCGCTGTCAAGCTGATCGAGCGACGATTCAGCGCCAGCGATGGCAACCAGGGAATCGCACCTGGCGTATGCACACAACGTATCTGGGTAGTTAATTTCCACCCATTCTATATCACAGATTCAAACTGTAACAATTCGAATCCAAATGATGGGGTGATCTGGCCGTGTGATGTATTACTCACGACATGTCCTGATAGTATCACCGGAACAGGAGAGCCAACGATTTATGATAATGCGTGCAGCCTGATCGGTGTAGCTTACGAAGACACAAGATTCGAATTTGTGGAAGAAGGTGCATGTTTCAAGATTTTACGTGAATGGTCAGTGATTGACTGGTGCCAGTACAATTCACAGACAGGAGAAGGATTGTGGAGTTATACACAGGTGATCAAAGTACATGACAATGTTGGACCTGCATTTGTCAATTGTCCTGCAGGCCCGGTGACACTATGTGTAGCCGATGATGGAGTGACACTTCCTGACAACAATCAGGCATTCCTTGGCGAAGAAAATCCGCAGTCATCAAGCTGTAGTGTACATCTGAATCTATGTCAACAGGTAAGAGAGTCATGCAGCGATGTAGTGCATTATGATGTGAAGATGTATCTGTTCAACGCAGATGAATTTATATATCTCCAGCCGCTGACGACAGTGCCTGTCGATGCGAATGGTATAGCAGATCTGTGTTTCAACACCAGAAATAATTCAAGCCAGGCGATTCGGAATAATGGAATCCCATACAACAGTCCATTCTGTGGTGACTATCACAAGATCTTGTGGAGTGCAGAGGATGGCTGTGGCAACTGGAGCCATTGTGAATACCTGATCCGCCTTGAAGATTGCAAGCAACCATCACCAGTTTGTATCAATGGGTTAAGTACGGTATTGATGCCGATAGGTTGTGAAGTTACATTGTGGGCGAAAGACTTCAACGCCTCCAGCTTTGATGATTGCACTCCTGAAGCAGATCTTCTCTTTAGCTTCAGTGGAGATTCATACCAACCAAGTAAAGTATTCAATCAGGATAATATCCCGGGATTTGGAGTTGAACTTTCGCTGAATATCTGGGTAGCCGATGGAGGCACTGATGATAACTGCAATGGACAGATCAGTTGGGCAGAAAGGAATAAGGATTATTGTACAACTAATGTTGTTTTCGCAGATCATAGTAGCAATTGTAGTGGTTCTTTGACCATTCTATATCAGGGTGAAATACTTACTGATCACGGCGAGCCCGTAGGATCTGTAGGTGTATCGCTCAACTCAAATACTGAATCCATTTATGAAATGACGACTGTCGAAAATGGTCAGTTTGTCCTGGTAGTTCCACAGGTAGATGGCCAGCGTTATCAGGTGATACCAAAACGATCTGATGATCCTCGCAATGGTGTTAGCACGCTTGACCTTGTGCGCATTCAAAAACATCTGCTCGGAAAAGAAGTATTCGATAGTCCTTATCAGTATATAGCTGCTGATGCCAATAACAATCATCAGGTAAGTGCTATTGACCTGCTTGAAATCAGAAAACTTATACTTGGTATTTATGATCAGTTCCCGGATAATGATAGCTGGAGATTTGTAGATATCGGTTCTGCGCTCCCTGATCCGGCGAATCCATGGCCATTCGAAGAAGTAATCAACATGCAGTATGACGGTATATCTCATTCAGGATTGGATTTCATGGGGGTTAAAATTGGTGATGTCAATAATACTGTTCAAGCCAATGTACTTCAAATCCTGCCTCGTGGAGCACATCGGGTCATACACATGATTGAAGGAGGTGATTCCAGAGCTGAGATTGGAAGAGTGATCAATGTGTCTATCACGATCCCGGAAGTAGTAGAAGGGTTCCAGTGGACACTTGAGACAACAGGATTAGAGTATCTCGGCATCAGCAGTGATGATATCGCGATCAGCAATAGTAATGTAGGCATACTCAAAGATGGTATTGTGACGATGAGTTGGAATCAGGAAAATGATAAGAAACCTGCGGATAAGAAAGACATCACCATCGTACTTCAGTTCATGGCTAATCAGGCAGGTGAGATCAAGGATATGATCAGCTTATCAGGTAAGGTGACAAATGCTGAAGCCTATACTTTTGATAATGAAATTGTCGACGTGAAACTTGACAATAGTCCTGCTCAAACACAAACTGAATTTGCACTTTATCAGAATCAGCCAAATCCATGGACAGGAACCACATCCATCAGTTTCAATTTGCCTGAAGCCGGTTCTGTGAAACTTTCACTCTTCGATGTGACCGGTAAACTGATCAAAGTAGTCGAAGGTGAATTTAAATCAGGAAGACAATCGATCCTGCTAAACAAAAAAGATATTTCAGCTCATGGCGTTCTCTATTATCGTCTCGATAGTGGCAATTATAGTGCAACAAAGAAAATGATCCGCCTGGAGTAATAAAGATTTTGGTAAGAACTTAACATTTTGGTGGCCCCGGAATTTTTTCCGGGGCTTTTTTTTATTATCCCTGCTTCCTGCTCCCTGCTCCCTGCTCCCTGCTCGTTACTCGCTACTCGCTACTCGTTTCTCGCTACTTGTTACTCGCTACTTGTTACTCGCTACTTGTTACTCGCTTACTTACTCGTTACTCGCTACTCGTTACTCGCTACTCGTTACTCGCTACTCGTTACTCGCTACTCGTTACTCGCTACTCGTTACTCGTTACTCGCTACTCGTTACTCGTTACTCGCTACTCGTTACTCGTTACTCGTTATCCCCTGCTCCCTGCTCCCTGTTCCCTGCTTTTGTCTTCTCCTTCTCCTTCTCCTTCTCCTTCGCCTGTTTTCTTAGAGTTTAAGCTTAACTTTACATCTCTATGTATGATATCATTTTAAGCTTTATTACAGCCTTTTTGCTGGTTTTCATGGCGATACCTAGTATTATTAATATCGCGAGGGTAAAGCAATTGTATGATGTACCAGATGCGCGAAAATCTCACCAGGAAGTTGTTCCAACACTGGGCGGTGTTGCCATATTCGCTGGGGTTATCTTCAGTATTATCCTCTGGACACCTTTTGATGTTTTTGGTGATCTCCAGTACATTCTTTGTGCTTTCATCATTATATTCCTGATTGGAGCCAAAGATGATATCCTTCCTATGTCACCGACAAGGAAGTTGATGGGACAAATTCTGGCTTGTTTCATTTTGGTATTTAAAGCTCAGGTCAGATTGACAAGTCTTTATGGCATTTTCGGGGTGTATACTATACCTGTTATTCCCTCTATCCTTCTATCCATGTTTACAATCCTGGTGATCATCAATGCCTTCAATCTTATAGATGGTATCAATGGCCTTTCAGGCAGCCTGGCCACATTAATATCGCTTACGATGGGCACCTGGTTTTTTCTGATTGACAGGACTGACCTCGCTATCATCGCATTTTCTCTTGCCGGTGCGACGATCGCATTTTTGAGATATAATATCACGCCCGCCAGAATTTTTATGGGAGACACCGGATCTATGCTGATCGGAATTATTTCCGCTATCCTGGTTATCGAATTTATTGAAGTTCATACCCAGATACAAGGATCTCCATATGCATTCAAAGCCGTCCCGGCTGTAGCCGTAGGCATGCTTATCTTACCGCTATTTGATACGGCAAGAGTATTTGTGGTGAGGCTTTTCAGAGGCAAATCTCCTTTTCATGCTGACCGCAGTCATATACATCATTTAATGCTGGATGCCGGTCTATCCCATACGCAGGCCACCATCGTATTGTTAGCAGTCAATTTTGCATTTATACTTTTTGTGGTGTATTTCCAGGATCTGGGGAATCTTTATTTGCTGATCATTCTCCTGCTGATGGCATCCGCTTTGTCTGCTATTCCATATGTCATAGCCAAGCATAAAAAGCCACCAGGTTTGATGGGATGATTGCAGAAGAGGTGATCCTAAATGTATTGATCAGATTCGCCAGATGAATACTGCAGGTGTAAAATAAGATGATCGGATTAATGTCCCCGAAAGGATTATCTCTTTTGCTTACACTATGAATTAACTTCGGAAAGCAAAGCCTCCTCCTGCATTACTTTTTCAAGAGGTACTCTTCGGAGTTTGATCATTTTTACAACGTCAAGCATCCTGATGATCGGATATAAAGGATCAAATTCATATTTCTTCCATCCGAAATTGGCCCTGCCACTATGTTTGTGGTGATTGTTATGTAATCCTTCACCCCACATGAGAAGATCAATAGGAAAAAGATTCCGGGATGTATCCTTCATCTTAAAATTGACATACCCAACAGTGTGTGCAAACCAATTGATGATCACACCATGGAATGGTCCCATCGCTGCATGCACAAGAATCAATGGATAAAGCCACCATGGCGCACCCAGTAAAATATATACTCCGATATACACAAAAATCCATGCAAGACGTACCCATCCATTACATGCAAAATCATCAAACGCTTTCCAGTCAGGAAGCTCTTTTGTAAACTTTGCATCAACCGGGGTTACGCGTTGAAAAAGACGCATATATGTATTTCTTGTTCGCCACATCATGGCAAATAAATTAGCATCATATTTTGGCGAATGGGGATCCAAAGCTGTATCTGCATACGCGTGGTGCATCCTGTGCATTATCGCATAAGCCCTAGGACTGAGGTATGAAGAACCTTGAAAAATAAAGGATAGTACATAGAAGAATTTCTCTACGCCCTTACTCATTGTAAACTGCCTGTGCGCAGCATACCGATGATTGAAAAAAGACTGTGTAAATAAAGAAAGATACCAGTGTGCAGCAAAAAAAGCCAATACCCACATATTTGATGATTTGAGGTGATCAGATAAGCCCGCAAAGATAGCAAAAAAAGACTGATTTTGCCTTATCTATGCCCAATATAGAGCTGATAACATGAAAATCCACCTGAAACGTTCCAATGATGCTGTTCTGTTCGAAGCCTCCAATGAAAGAGGACACACCGTCATGATAGAAGGTGGCCATAGTGTAGGCGGCCATGACACAGCACCTTATCCTACAGAACTATTCATGATGAGCCAGGCAGCCTGTACCGCAGTCGATGTCGTTGACATGTTAAAAAAAATGCGTCAGGGCATCATTCACCTTGAAATTGAGCTGGACGCGCAGCGTGCCCAGGATCAGGTTCCGAAGTTGTTTACAAATATTCACCTTCACTACAAATTGTATGGAAATATCAAACCTGAAAAAGCTGAGCAAGCTATATCCCTTTCGATTACAAAATATTGTACCATTAGTAAAATGATCGATCACATCGCTAAAATCACGTATAGTTTTGAAATTATAGTCGATCCTTCTATTTCAAGTCAATCGCAAATCTGAAGGAGTATATTATTTCAATAAGGATTGTAGATAACTCTGATGGATATCGGTTTCAAAAAATTCAGGAAAAATTAGCTGAGTTATCTGCCTTATAAATACTAATCCCTAATGTTTACCGGGTTTAAATTTAATTGGTAACGTGAACATTACATTGACCTTTTTATGATTATGCATTCCGGAATTCCAATGTGGGCCATTTTCATTCATTAGGTTTGTAACCCGGAGAGCTTCTTCATTAAGGCCACATTCATTGCCCTTTACTACTTTCGGTTTTACGATGTACCCGGATGTATCAATTATGAATTGTACGATTACATAAGTAGTACCCAGTTTCGCTGCACATGTATCCGAATACTGAAGATTTTGGTTTATAAACCGATACATGGCTTTCGTCCCTCCGACATATTCAGGTATATTTTCAACGTAAGTAAATGGTGCATCTCCATATTGGGCGTGCAATGAAATGCTGAAACCAATGAATAGGATCAGAATTTGCATTTTCATCTGAAATTTATTTTATATTAAACATAATTGGCAAGGTAAACGTCATGCTCTCTTTTTTCCCATTATGTTCACCTGGATTCCAGCATGGGACACCTCCCTTCATCAAACTTACTACCCTTAGTGCTTCATCATTGCATCCATTCTTTTTATCACTGATTACTTTAAGATTAGTTACGTATCCTGTAGTAAGTACAGCAAATTGTACTTCTACCTTAGTGTTCGCACTTTCCTGCTGGCAGGGTGCTGTGGAACGGATATTCTTGTAGATAAACCGATACATTTCCTCTGTTCCACCTATAAACGCAGGCTCTTTTTCAGTAAAGTTAATCTTCAAATCTTCCCATTTTACATCTTCCACCTGAGCCTGCAGCGAAATATGAAAACCAATGAAAAGGAAAAGTATAAGTAATTTAATCATTGAGTTTTGTATCATGAACGGAAATTTCATTTTTTAATGCCAAACTTATTTTATGTTAAACAAAATTGGTAACGTAAACGTCACTCTTACTTTTCTACCATTCTGTTCACCTGGGCTCCAATAAGGTCCACCTTCATTCATCAAATTTATCACTCGTAGCGCTTCATCATTGCATCCACTCTTGTTATCCTTCATTATTTTCGGATTATCAATGTACCCTGTAGTATCAACAACAAATTGTACAATTACCTGGGTTCTGGCACTTTCCTGTTGGCATAATTTTGTGGACCGGATATTCGTATAGACAAACCGATACATTTCCTCGGTACCACCTACAAACTGAGGCATTTTTTCAGTATATGTAAAAGCTTTTTCTTCCTCTTGTGCCAGTAGCGGCATATTTGAACCTATAAAAAGGAAAAGTATAAGTACTTTAATCATTGAGTTTTGTATTATTGAATAGAAAATTAAGTTTTTAAAGATAGCTATTTATGCAACGCCGAACATTTCTCGAATCTTCAGCCCTCGCGCTACCACTTTCTACTTTACCTTCATGGGTCAATTTATTTGTACCCTCTGCATACGAAATGAAACCCCTCAGACGCAACGTCGGTATCTTCTCCGAAAAAGGCGGAACCATCGGCTGGCTCATCCAACCCGACAGCATCGTCGTCGTTGATGCCCAATTCCGCGAACAGGCAGGCCATTTGATAGATGAAATAAAAAAGTATCCTATTGCACCCATCGACTATCTCATCAACACACATCATCATGGTGATCACACCTCCGGGAATATCGCCTTCAAAGGCCTCGCCCAACATGTCCTCGCACACGAAAATTCGAAGATCAATCAAATGAACAGCGCCAAAAAAAATGGCAATGAATCAGATCAACTATACCCCGATCAGACATTCAAAGATCGATGGCAGCAACAAATCGGCGATGAATTTATTGACATTCAATATATGGGACCCGCACATACAAACGGTGATGTCATCATTCATTTTCAACATGCCAATATCGCACATATTGGTGACCTGATGTTCAACAGGAAATATCCCTACATCGACAAAACCGCCGGCGCCATGATCGAAAACTGGATTGAAATATTACAACAATTGCAATCCTATTTTGACAATGACACCCTTTTCATTTTTGGCCATGCCAATGAGGGCTATCAGGTGACAGGGAATAAAGATGACCTCGCGGCATTCAGTGATTATCTTACCGCAGTAATGGAATTTGTCAAAGGACAGATAACCGCAGGAAAAACAAAAAATGAAATCCTGGCTGCAACCGAAATACCCGGTGGCAGTCAATGGTCTGGCGAAGGCATCGGCCGCAGCCTGTCAGCTGCATTAGAAGAACTAGGATATTAAGTGAATAGTGAAAAGTGAGTAGTGAGTTCTGCATCGCTGATCCTAAACTCGTGAGGCTTGAGGCGTGAAACGTGAAGTTTATTCACGTTATTTGTGTCAAATGAGTGTGTTTTACGTCCGGCATCCAAAGAAAAGAATCGTTATTCGTCACTCGTTATTCGTAAATCGTAAATCATGTACTGGGGTATTGACTTAGGCGGCACAAAAATAGAAGGCATGGTCATGACTGACCGGCATCCTGATAGCGTCATCGCAAGACATCGCATCGACACAGAAGCGAAAGGCGGATATGAACATATTCTATCCCGTATAAAACTTCTCGTTGATCATTTAATAGAGATGACCGGATATCGTCCTTCAGCCCTGGGCATTGGCACTCCGGGTACAATCGATCCGACAAGCGGGTTATTAAAAAATAGCAATACACTTTGCCTCAATGGCCAACCTGTTAATAAAGACCTGGAAAAATTATTAGGCATCAAAATAGCAATGGCCAATGATGCAAATTGTTTTGCGCTTGCAGAATATCATCTGGGTGTTGTACACTCTAAGTTACCGGATGCGCGGGTGATGTTTGGTGTCATCATGGGCACAGGCGTAGGAGGTGGAGTAGTCGTCGATGGAAAAATAATCGGAGGCCATCATGGCATAGGTGGCGAATGGGGCCATATGTTCCTGGATGAATCAGGCGAAGATTGTTATTGCGGACGACATGGCTGCGTCGAAACGATCATATCCGGTCCGGCACTTCAACGCTATTACACAAAGCTTACAGGCCAACAGAAAAAACTGGTTGATATATTAGCAACTCCCGAGGACCCCTATACCATTGAAATAAAAAACCGTCTAATCCATTTTTTTGGCAAAGGTCTTGGGCAAATCATCAATGTCCTCGATCCGGACGTTATCGTTTTGGGCGGCGGATTAGCTCATATCGATTTTCTCTACACAGATGGAATCGCATCTGTTGCAAAAAATATTTTCAACCCCACACTTTCAACACCTATTCTCCCTCCATCCCTCGGCGACAGCGCCGGTGTATTCGGCGCAGCGATACTGATCGGTGATTAAAAAGAAGAAAGTTATTCGTAGTCTCAGACTACGAATAACTTTCTTCTTTTTAATCCATTGCTATATTTCTCACATCTCATATCTCACGTTTGAAACTGAATACTGAATACTCGTTACTCGTTACTCGCTACTCGTTACTCGTTATTCGTTACTCGTTATTCGTTATTCGTTATTCGTTACTACGTCTTCCCTGGTTTCACTCCCGCCCGTTGCATCGCATTCGGCACATCCTCAGTCTTGCTCTTCTTATACACTTCAAATCGTGAAGGCAATTCTTTTACAGGCCAGTTATTGTTCGTTAAATCTGTATCCGCTGTTTCTTTGTAAGGATCTATTACAATTCCCGCTACCTCTTTCGTTTTTACAAATACTTTTGTAAACTTATTTTCATTCTTCCGCCAGATTTCTACAGGAACATGTTCGATCTCTTTCGTTCCATCTTTGTACGTCCACTCAATGATCACAGGCATCACAAGCCCTCCCTTATTACTGAAAAATAATTCGTAATAATTATTGTCTCCATACTTTTCTTTCTTTTCCTTCTCTGTGAATGTCTCGTCGTAAAGCCATCGCTTACTCGTCAACAGACTGTCCTTCGTTTCCCATGGTTTGTAACTATAATAGAAATCACGCAATGCAGGATCCTTATCCACCGCAAAATCAATTCCTTCCTCCACATTCCGCATCCTGGCGATATGATTTACAGGTGGTTCAGGCCTGAACGAATCAATGACTTCTTTTCGTTCAGGATTATTTTGCATATCCACTTTGAACCATTTGATGCTATCAAGAGAAACGTCAACATTGTCTGTTCCATAAAACCAACCTCTCCAGAACCAATCAAGATCTACACCACTGGCATCTTCCATGGTTCTAAAGAAATCAGCAGGTGTAGGATGCTTAAATGCCCATCGCTGGCAATACGTCTTGAAGGCATAATCAAATTTCTCTCTCCCCATCACCGTCTCCCGCAGAATATTCAATGCACAGGACGGTTTTACATAGGCATTCGCAAAATAACTCACGATGTTTTCACTATTCGTCATGATAGGTTCCAGCTTATCTTTTGGTTGCTTCATGTATGCCGTGATCAATTCGGCAGGCCCTGACCAGTGTGGGTAATTGGGATCCCATTCTGATTCAGCCAGGAACTGCACAAATGAATTAATGCCTTCATCAAACCATGCCCACTGTCGCTCATCACTATTGATGATCATCGGAAAATAAGTATGGCCCACTTCGTGTATGATGGTAGAAATAGCACCATATTTATCATGGGCCGTATATGTTCCATCATCAGCAGCGCGGCCAGGATTGAAACATATCATCGGATACTCCATCCCATTAGCTGCCTCAACAGAGATAGCACTTGGATATGGATAAGGAATGGCAAACTTCGAATATGTTTTTAACGTATGCGCAACTGCTTTAGTAGAAAAGCGGCTATAGATCGGATAGGCTTCCTTGCCATAGTAACTCATGCACATCGCTTTCTTTCCATCTTCATTGAAATGCGGCATGGCATCCCAGATAAATTTCCGGCTTGATGTCCAGGCAAAGTCACGCACATTGTCCGCTTTATATATCCATGTCTTCGTTCCTTTCGGTTTATTTTTTTCTGCTTTTACAGCTTCATCATGTGTGACAATCTCAAGAGGTTCTGCAGCAGTCTGAGCCAGTTTCCAACGGTTGTATTGTTCCGGTGATAGCACTTGCTGATAATTAATACATTCTCCTGTCGCACCTACGACATGATCTTCAGGCACAGTCATCTTCACGATGAAATTTCCAAATGTCAAAGCGAATTCACCACGCCCGATAAATTGTTTGGTCTGCCATCCACCTTCGTCAGTATAGGCACACAACCTTGGATACCATTGAACAATAGTATAAAGGCTATTACCGTCTTTTTCAAAATATTCATAACCGCCGCGCCCCCAACTTACACTATGTATTCTGTCAATCAGGTAATAATGCCAGTCCACATGAAATGAAAAATGTTCTCCGGGTTTTAATGGATGTGGCAGCTCCACACGCATCATCGTCTGGTTGATGGTATACTTGAGGGAATCTCCATTGTCATCGATCACGGAGTGTATTTTATCACCGTATTTATCAAGCTCACGCCAGGGTTCGAGATAGCGTAATCCTTGCTCGCTCATCACATCCTGGATCGTACTTCCTTCCATCTTATGTTTATCTGATTCAGACGAATGCTCGTTCTCGTCCAACTGAAGCCAGAGATAATTTAATGTGGAAGGTGATTGGTTATAATAGGTGATCAATTCTTTTCCATCGAGGCGCTGCTCTTTTTCGTCGAGCGAGCATTCGATATCATAATCAACTCGCTGCTGCCAATAATCAGGACCGGGACTTCCATCCATATTTCTATAGTTGTTGTCAGTCGGAAGAATGGTCCCGAGTTGTTCAAACTTATTGCCATGATTGGATTGGCTTTGAATACCAATAGTGATACAGAGACACATCACCAGGAGGACTAAATACTTTGCCATAAAAATGAATTTTCAGATCATGATCAAAGTTAGTTAACCACAATTGGCAATACTTCGATTTAGACGATCTAATCTTATTCATGGACAATCACCACAGATTACCACCCCGCTATGCACCACTATTTTAGGTTTTCAAACTTAAAATCACTCTTCCGCAACCGCTATTTTAAGTTTTCAAACTTAAAATCAATATTTCGAGTCTGTATTCCATAACTAAATTCTCCTCAAGCAGCTTGTAGCTGCGATATTGAATCATTCCCTGATCACTCGATCACCCGCTATTTTAAGTTTCTAAACTTAAAATCACTATTTCGAGTCTGTATTCCATAACTAAATTCTCCTCAAGCAGCTTGTAGCTGCGATATTGAATCATTCCCTGATCACTCGATCACCCGCTATTTTAAGTTTCTAAACTTAAAATCAATATTTCGAGTCTGTATTCCATAACTAAATTCTCCTCAAGCAGCTTGTAGCTGCGATATTGAATCATTCCCTGATCACTCGATCACTCGATCACCACATCACCTGATCAAATGATCACCACATTCAAATATCTTTGCATCGTTATCGCTACTGCATACGTATGACCCGATTTTATCTGTACATCTCATTGCTTACATCCTTACTGGCCTGTCGCCATGATCCAAAAATGAAATCACCGGAACCTTCTGCCTTGCCTGAATCGACAATGAAAAGAACCATAGATTATGATTCGACACAATGGACCGAATTATCTTCTGAAAATGGATATGTCATCGATATCAAATATGCGACGACAGACAATTTTGTGAAGGAAGCCATGTATCCCTGTGCAAGATTATTCCTTAAGCCGGATGCAGCTCTTGCACTCAACAGGGTAAGGGACAAAGTAAAATCAGAAAGCTGCAGGTTGAAGTTATTTGATGGATATAGACCCCGCCCTGTTCAATACAAATTGTGGGAAAAGGTTCCAAACCCTGATTATGTCACCAATCCTGCAGAAGGATCAATGCACAACCGTGGACTTGCTATAGATCTGACCCTGACGGATATGTATGGTATCGAACTTGACATGGGCACCCACTACGATTTCTTTGGTCCCGAAGCACACCAGGACTACACCAAATTATCACCTATGATTTTATCCCGCCGTCAACTTCTTAAATCCGCCATGGAAGCTGAAGGCTTTCAATCCATCCGCACCGAATGGTGGCACTTTTTTTACACAAAATCTTCCTCACCATTAGAGGATTGGCAATGGCCGTGTAAATAAGGAGAAGGCGGAGGCGGAGGCGAAGGCTAAGGAGAAGGCGGAGGTTAAGTTTTATCCATAAGGACTAAAACTTAAGTTATAAGCGCAATTATGCAAAGCCCTCTTGCTAGACCATCTCTCTTCCTTCGCCTTCGCCTTCGCCTCCGCCTTCTCCTCCGCCTTCTTCTCCGCCTCCGCCTTCTCCTCCGCCTTTTTTGTATAATTTTGCCCTTCTTTTTCGTTTAAGGACTCTATATTTCAAACTTTTTGAAGGATAAACTCTTAAACACCTAAACAAGTAAACACAAAACCCTTTAACCCTTCACCACTTAACCCTTTACCTTCCAAATACCTATGTCTACACAATACGCATCAGATGTCCAGGCGATAGACGCACTGGCCGGAAAATATCAAAGCCTGAAAAAGGAAATTGCCAAGGTAATCGTCGGTCAGGACGAAGTGGTCAAAGCAGTGTTGATCTCTCTTTTTAGTAATGGTCACAGTCTTCTGGTAGGTGTTCCGGGATTGGCCAAGACACTCCTTGTAAGTACTATTTCCGAGGTTTTGGATCTCGAATTCAAACGTATCCAATTCACTCCAGACCTTATGCCGTCCGACATCACCGGGACAGAGATCCTGGATGAAGGGCGTCATTTCAAGTTCAGCAGGGGCCCCATTTTTGCCAATATTATCCTCGCTGATGAAATCAACCGTACGCCGCCGAAGACCCAGGCAGCCCTACTGGAAGCCATGCAGGAGCGCTCAGTGACCGTCAATGGCGAACGTCACCTTCTGCCATCTCCATTCTTTGTATTAGCCACACAGAACCCTATTGAGCAGGAAGGTACTTATCCGCTTCCTGAAGCCCAATTGGACAGGTTCATGTTTAATATACCACTGGATTATCCATCGTATCAGGAGGAGATACAGGTCGTCAAGACGACTACTACTGTTCAGGATATCACCCTCAATCACATCTTATCTGCAGGTGAGATTTTACACTTTCAGCAGTTGGTCAGGAAAATACCGGTTGCAGATAATGTGCTTGAATATGCGGTTTCCCTGGCTTCTAAGACCCGCCCGGGTACTTCGTTGGCCACAGATCAGGTCAATCAGTACATCACCTGGGGAGCTGGCCCACGTGCTTCTCAATATTTAGTATTGGGTGCAAAATGTCACGCCGCTATCCAGGGTAAATATTCACCCGATATCTCAGATGTGAAAGCAATCGCCAAATATGTGCTTCGTCACCGTATCGTTCGTAACTATAAAGCTGAAGCGGAAGGGATAAATGAGGAAAAGGTGATTGAAGGTCTATTATAAATTAAGGATTTTTATTTTGTCGACTTTAATTTTGGAATAAGGACTATTCTGGTGGTTTACAGTTTACACTAAAGTGTGAACTAAACACTTGGCTACAAATCAGCTAAACACAAGATTCATTTTGAAAAGACATGAATGTTTTTTTCGATCTTTGATGAAAGTAATTTAGCATGACAAAATTCTTCAAAAAATCACTCCTCTGGTTAGGCTTCTTGATTCTGGCACTCATTTTATTCTCACTCCTTCTTCCTAAAGAAGTCACTGTGAGCAGAAGTATCACCGTAAGTGCTCCCATCGACCGCGTCTTCGACCAGGTCAATGACCTCCGCAACTGGGAAAAATGGTCCCCCTGGAAACGAATGGACCCCATGATGGAGATGACCTTCAGCAACCCTCCTGTCGGACAAGGCGCATTTTATAAGTGGGTCTCCAAAGACAAACATCTGGGCACCGGTACATGCACCCTTGCCAGCGTGACTAACAATGAACAGATCGTGACCGCTCTGCATTCCGATGATTGGGGGGACAGCAGTGCTACATTCCATTTCGGTCACAAAGGAAATGATATCGAAGTCACATGGTCGATGACCAATAAAATTGGTAACATGCCCTGGAGCAAATATTTCAGCCTCGCCATGAAGAGCATGCTTAAAAAACAATTCGATCAGGGTTTGGCAGGAATAAAGTTTTATGCTGAGAAATCGTGATGAATAGAGAGTAAGGAATAGCGAATATCGAGGTATGAAGTGGATGTAAGAAGTTGAAGGACGAAATGGAAGTTTGAAATAATTATCTTTTCGCTACCGCCATTGTTTAAGTTCCATTGTGGTGAGCGGTAGTCGAACCCTTTCCAACAACCTTTGGATGCGGGAGAAAACTTCCTGCATCGGCTACGTATCGGAGGACGCCGTTGTTGGAGTTCCGTTGTGGTGAGCGCTAGTCGAACCCTCTCCAACAAGATCTGTCTCTATTTTCTTAATATTTCACCAATTGAATTAATAAAACATTGCCAATTAAACCACAATTAGTTTCCCTGATTTCAAAATGATATTATTTTCAAATATTGTATAAAAATAAATTCCTGTAGGAAGCTTACAATCAATCTTGGTTGTGGATTCTGTTAAATCTGCTTTTTCAACAATCCTTCCATACAGATCCCAAATGATGAGTTTTGATCCGCTATATCTATCGGGTTTTTCTACTTCAAAATAATCATGCACTGGATTGGGATAAATTTTAAATGCATCCACAGCGGGTATATCTTTATCTGAGGCCGTCTGACATAGCTTAGTAAAGCATCCATCAGTAGAAACTTTCAGCAACCACCCAAACTCCCTGTGTGGGAAATTGTCATGGTCCAGACGTCCGGCAACATAGATAGATCCTGAAGGTGCGATCGCCAATCCGGAGGTCCAGGCGGTCAGAGAACTAGTGCGGTCATACCAGATGGAATCACTATTGCTCCATAGTATCTCTCCGTCAGCTTTGAATTTGACAACCCATGATTCGAGCTCTGCGGTAGTATCGGAATAGAAAATAGTACGATGGCCAGCCGCTACAAATTCATCACGTAAACTGTCATATTCCATATCTTCAAGACGATCCCAATATCCCTTATAATCGGACATATATTTTTTCCAGACCAAATTGTAATTTGAATCGAGTCGGGTGATCGTAGGAGCCTGAGCAGTATACTCGTTGCCCAGTAAGGTGATGCTTTTATATTCAGAAGAAATAACGATCCAGCCGCTATCTTTCAAATGATACAAGGGACCATATCCCAAAGTCCGTGGGTCATTTTCCTCTCCTATCCATTGTGATATAATTGTTCCTGAAGTATCAACAGTAAAAATCCACGGTCGGCGCCAACCATGACTGCCAAATGGTTCAATATTATAATCGTTATTATATTTGGTTGCAGAAATAATAAATGTTCCATCTTTATTATCTATGGCTTCTTTAGGTTCGTCATTGTAATTGGAAGAGCCGAAATATTTGATCCATTGAAATTGACCTAAGCTATCTGCTTTAATCATATAGCAATCGGTAAAATAATTATTTCGAGCTATTGTTCCAAAAAGATAAATACCTTTTTGGTAAGTCAGAATTATTTGTGGAAAAATTGAAGATTCAGAATTAATAAATTCTCCTTGTTCTAAGACATTACCAACAGAATCAGTAATCACCAGGTTCAGATTATTTCGCTCAAAAATGTAATCCAAAGCCAATATTCTTTTTCCATCAAAATAAAATCTGCAAGGGGAATTAGCGATCAAATTAGTTGTGGAACTGGTATCAAAATAAGTTTTTTGCCAGATTACAACTCCATTTGTATCTAGTTCCGCCAGGGAATGCCCCCAATGGTCAGCGCCAAGTGTATAGGCATTCCCTGAGAGGAACAAGTGGTCATTATGGAATATGATATCATCAATATTGAGGCTGCGGGAGTCAGTATAACTCAGTATCTTTTTATAGCCCGATTGGGCAAAAAAAGTCATTGGCATTAGGAAAAGACACACGAGCCATATATAGCGATATCGGAATTCCATAGCCTTTTATTTAATTACTACAAATTTACCAGAACGTATTGGAATTCCTTTACCAATCAAGGAGCAATAGTATAATCCTGGTTTCCAGTCTTTTTGGATGGATATGTCATTTAGACCTCCATGCAAATTGATTCTTGAGATCGCCATGCCATTAAGATCATAGACCACCAAAACAGGATCTTGTACTTTCGCTTCCACAAAGATCGAAATGTTATCGCCAGTTGGATTTGGAAATAGCAACAATTGACTTGCTTCTGCCATATTTACTGACTTAGTATTTTGGTTTGAACGCGGATCTACTTCGCCCGGGATATAATAGGCCGGTGTCAAAATTGTATCTCCGGACAAGGCTAAAATGCCCCTAGCTATGGCTGTCGAATATCCAGGACTTGCGGCAAATACCAAGAGGGAATCGATATCCGAAGAGGTCAGACTATTGATAGACCTTGCAGTCAGGATATCATAAGCATATTTGATCCTTTCGATTTCAAATGAATCAAAACGGGATAGGTCAAAACGATCATGAATATTGTCAAGGACATCATCCATTTCAGTGTAATCACCTGTGGCAAAAAAGTCTCCGGCTAATAGTAAATCTCCCGAAATAGAACTGTCTCTGAGATACCAGGCTCTGAGCGTGTCCCGGATAAAATTAGCTGTATCTAACTCAAGGTATCGCGTGACCTTATCAATACTTGAGTCTGCTTTACATTTGTGAAATGCTACGCCATCCTGATCATCATTTGCCAGTGCTATATTAAAATCTTCCCAATAGGTATAAAAGGAATCAACCTCGTCACTAAAATCTACACTTGATAGACATGGTTGCAAACAATCATTGGGTAAACATGCATTTGGGAGTCCTTCCACAAGGTTTTGTATACCAAAATACTTGTCAGGCTTATCTGATGAATTATTTACATGATAGAAATAATCCACCGGATGATATTCCACTAAAACTTGCATGGGAGCAAAATTGCCATGATTAGAGAAATCTCCTTCATCAGGATCTCCGTAGTTAGAAAATGTATTGGCCGCTTCTAGGAATTGTGAGAATCCGTTATTACACTGCAATTTTCGGATTATATCTCTTTCATTCCTTGAATCCGGGACATAGAAATCAAATGCAGTTACATGGCTGTTTTCATTACATTCATAAGCAAGTCCGGACAATGTTTTCAGGTCGTGCTGAGCATTTTCTCCAAACGCTTCATCACCTATTGTGATGCCATGAAAGTAATTCCTACGAACAATGATGTTTTTGGTACCCAAATTTTCCATCACAACTCCAAGGGTGTTTTCTGCCATTTCACCTACAAGGTCAAAGGTGTCTTCCTGGATATCGATGTTTTGTATTGGACCTACGGCTTTGATACCAAGTTGATCATCCGAAGTATTCACTTGCTGCAAATCACCAAACTCAAACCTATTGTGTAAAATACTTGCTCCGCTGACTTGATTGACATTTATACCATACGAGCATTTTGAGAATTTTGAGTAGTACACTGTAAATGGATAATTTCCCGAGAAACTATAAGCGTCCACTCCGTATCTCAAACCTGTAAATTCTGTTGGGTTCATATCTGAACATCCTCCTGCCGGACAGGGTTCGTCAAGGATATTGGCTGCTGACGGACCGATGGTGAAATTTGATCCAAAGCTCTCTATCCCAATACTATATTGATCAAATCCACTTATCGGTTGGGCAACATGGTTGTCAATAAACTTGCAACCCGATATATTAATCCCAAAAACATTATACATAAAAATGTGGTAAAAAAAAGTCTTATCAGGATCAAAATCTCCAGTGATATCAAATATGCAATTTCTAATCCTGCTAAAATAGGGCCGTGGTTTAGATGCAGTATTGAAATAATTATTGAATGGTGCAAATACAATGCCTTGGCAATTGTTTGTAAAAATCGCCCCGTCTGCATTAATTTGACCTCCTGCATTGGCGGCTGTAGGACCGTACAATTGTACTGCCCTGAATGCATTCTCAATTATAGAATTTTCATAACAATTGATTACTCCTTGTGGAAAATGTCCACCGGATGCATACTGGCTTACAGAACTATTGCCCTGTACCTCAACACCATTCCAGCCTGCATTACAATTGGAGGTCAGAGTGCCATATAGATTTAAGGTGGCGCGTGGTTCGACTATGAGTTTTCCGCCATCGCAAAATCTAAGTATTTGATCAGCATCAACTGTCAGTGAATAACCTGATTTAACAGTTAGGGTATTAAAATGCTCAAAGGGAGGAGTATCATGAGTTAAACCCCAGTCAGTATCGTCAGTAATATCAAAATCACCGCACTCTCCAAATTCATGGTGAAAGCAAATGTATTGGTCATCAGGAATTCCCACATAGCTCGCTTGAAAAATTAAATCCATTTCAGTCGCGTTTGTTGGGATTTCAAAGCAATCTACATGATCTGCCCAGGGTTCGTCTTCATAACTGAATTCAAAAGGATCACCATGATCAAAAGAGACAATTCCTATCAAAAGACAACCTTCTTCCTCACAATTCGGAACAAAACAAGATTCATCATAAGCAATCTCAACACAAGGTGACAGACAGTCGTCATGAAGATTTATCTCCAGCAATTTACACATTGATATATTATCTAAGATACACTGAAGCAGTGCATTTGCGTCATCATCAGTACTTCTATGGATAGTAGAAACCCGGAAAACCAAATACTGAAAGTCCGTCAAATATGGTCCCTCACCGTTGCAAACATCAAGATCGTTGAAATAGATCTCGCGTTCCACACAATCAAAGCGCGTGTCAAAATATACGATATCAGAAGTTGAACCTAAAAATGTCAGAGAACCAGAACTAGAAGTGGGGTAGTCTGCTCCATATATATTGATGTAAAAACCGGCTTCCGAATACCACGGTAAGATAGTAAGCTGCATTCTGTATATAGCATTCTAATTATTGTGATAGAATGGATTGGTCGTGGCGTACCGCTGAGGGTTATCAGGAAAATTTGGATCCCCGGAATTTATATTCTGGAGCCATAATCCCCGCTCCCCTAGACCGCAATCCGTCATATTGTTCAAATCGGGAGCACAATCATATCTAAACCATGCAAAATCTGTAGTACCAGGCGTATCATAATACCACCAACCATCGATGCATGAAATTTCAAAGTCATCGCATGAGTTGGCGGTGCAAGTAGATGAATTTTCAAAATCTCCGTTTGCAATAATTTGCGCAGCGAGTTCGAAATTAATTAAGAAATAAAATAGTGAGAATATCACAATTCTATATTGAATAATAATTATTGACTTCATTGTTTTGTGATTTTGTATTTGAAATATTTATTTGAAATTGTATGGAATGACATACAACACGAATAAAAGAGTGGAGATACAAATAAATTTACATTTGTATTCAGAAAGGAATGATCATTCCTTTGATGTAAACAGAGGCAAAATGAGTTTCTACTCAGAGATGCCTGAGTTAATGTGGAGGGACCAATATCATATCATGGTATGACCTGGAACTGAAATGTCCGAATTGATTAGTTTGTTTTCTTTATTTTCATAGTATTGTCTTTTTTATAAATGATAAAATGACATCAAACTGAAGTATGACCATTTCAGCTATATGTTCAATAAATTCACATAAGTACTTGTGTAAGGGGAGAGGAAGCAATCTATACCCCGGAGAGACTTGAGTATTTATTGGGGAGAAGGGATAAATTACAATTACAATATTAGTCCCCTACTCTGTCAAATTTGACAGTAGGTAAAAAAAATTTAGAATTTAACATTGCTTGTTTAACCTGATCATTTGAATAAACTTAGGATATCCAGGTCACCTTCGTAGTAATAGGAGGCAAGTAATGAATCGAATTTTGTAGTGATACCTTCATCATTTAACTCCTGGAAAATCCGATATAATGTACTTTCAGAGATGCCCAGGCGATGAGCGAAATTTTCAGGAGTGCCTGTACTTTTCCGATTAAGATATCCATGCATCTTTTTCAGCAAGCGAACATTTTGAAGAATTGACATAGGTGTACCTTTAGTGTTAAAAATAAAATGCAAAGGAGAAGACCTAAATCTGGGTGAGATACAAATGTTAAAATTTATTCGAATTCATAATAAAGAGAGAGATTCTAAAAAAAAGTATAATATTTTCAAGCTCAATATAAGTAAAAATTTCGTTCAGTGACTCAAAATAGCCTTGCCTTTTAGTAGTCATCTACAATCAATATGATGGACATATGCACTATCCTCATACATTACGATCTTGAAAACAAAAGTTCACTAACCATTTTAAATTATCATTCGTATATCGTAAATTAGTTCTTTCTTTTTAACCATCAAAACAAATCGATTATGCCACCAACCAATTGGCTCGCCATTCTGATTTCAACCTTCATCCCTATGATCGTGGGTTTCATTTACTATCATGACAAAGTTTTTGGTAAGGCCTGGATGGATACCCTGGGTTGGACCAAAGATTCAATGCCGAAAGTTAATATGGGCAAGGTCCTGATTATCTGCCTCATCATGTCTTTCCTTTTGTCTATGTTTATTTTGATCAATGTAGACGGACCCGGTCAAGAAGGAAAATACGACTCCTTCAAACATGGTGCCGGGCATGGAATTATTCTGACCTTTTTTGTTGCCATGCCATTAATGGTTATAAATGGTCTTTTTGAAAGGAAAAATTTCAAATACCTGGCCATTCATATCCTCTACTGGCTGATCACATTGGTATTAATGGGAGGGACAATTGATGCCTTAAATCATTGGCCTGCGGATATGCCAGCAATGTAGTGGACTTAAAGGTTTATATGTTTATGTGCTTATAGGTTTATGCGTTTAAAAGATTATAAACCTATAAGCCCATAAGCCCATAAGCTTTTATAAGCCAAACTCGCAAATCCTCGAGACGGAGAGCGATTTTATAGCATTCCCGGTTTGCTCTTCGAAAATTTTGTCCCGTTAAATTCCATCTTTGAACGAAGTGCCTTCCGTTCACCTTCCGGCAGTGTATTAAATTCTTTGCATTTGACAGAACAACATCCTTCATAATCTTTTGCACACTCGGGGCACTGAATGAAGAGGAGATGACATGCATTATTTGCACAATTGGTATGTGTATCACATGGAGCTCCACAGAGATGACATGTAGCCACTACATCATCAGATATCCTTTCGCCCAATCGCTCATCAAACACAAAATTCTTTCCGATAAATTTATTGCGAAGACCTTTTTGTTCGACCTGTCTTGCATATTCGATGATCCCGCCATCAAGTTGATAGACATTTGTGAATCCACTGAACTTCAGATAAGCAGATGCTTTTTCACAGCGTATGCCGCCGGTGCAATACATGACGATATTTTTTTCCTTACCGGCTCCCAGTATTTCAGCTACCATTGGTAGTCCTTCTCTGAATGTTTCCATCGGAGGCAGAATAGCCTTTTCAAAATAGCCAACCTCGCTTTCATAATGATTCCGCATATCTACGACGATAGTCTCAGGGTCTTCCGTCAGCTGATTGAATGATTCTGCATCCAGATGCACCCCGCTATTTCTGACATCAAAGTCAGGATCTGTCAGGCCATCGGCTACAATCTTCTCCCGGACCTTGATCGCCAGGGTAAAAAAGGATTTTCCATTATCCTCCACAGCAATGTTTAGCCGAATATTGTTCAGAAATGGAATAGTATTCAGGTAAGTTCTCAATTCATCCAGTCGCCGGGTAGGGACAGAAAGCTGGGCATTTACTCCTTCATGGGCTACATAGATCCGGCCAAAGACGTCCAGATCCTGGAGAGCCTTGTAAAATGAATCACGGAAGGCATCCGGATCCGGAATTTGTGCATAAGCATAGAATGAAAGGGTCGTTCTCCTTATCTCTTCCTTTTGAATACGGGCCCTTAATTCATCCCGGTTGACCTTATTATGTAGCGTCTTACCCTTCATCTGACGGCAAAGATAAAGATTGGTTAAAACAGAATCTCCTGGGAGCATATTGGGTGAACTCATTTGTTCAGATTGTTCTTGCGCAGAGTTTGGAGTTTACCCTTACATCTCCTATTTAAACCTTCGATAAAGCACGGAATTGTGAAATAGTAGTCGTTGAAACGATAAAATGCCATTTATTTTCTTCGTAAAAAGCGATTTACCAAATTATGTAATACATTAATTATCAGATAGTTGAATTAAATTTCACCAGGGATCAGAACTTATTTACTTCGAAAATGATTATAAGAGGTCAAAAACCAGTCTTATTATCAATCAGATAGCTGGTATTATATCCTTTCATGTAAATTTGCGGCGCTTTTTAGATCGTATCCAGGCCCCATTAGCTCCTGATCTATCTGAAAACCCACTTAATTTAAAATCGGCTCGTTATGGCCACTCAGAAAAACACTAAGTCATCTAAGGCAACAGCCGTGAAGGGCAAGCCCTCCAAGGCCGTTGTTGCGAAGAAACCTGCTCCAAAAGCCCCTGCTAAGGGAAAAAAGCCCACTAAACCTGTTGTAGTTGCCAAATCTAAGGCGCTAGCTAAGACAGTTGCAGTTTCTAAAGCGAAGAAGGCAGTTCCGGCAGCAAAGAGGCCAGTGGCTAAACCCGCACCAAAATCAGCCCCTAAAAAGGCCGCTCCTGTTAAATTAAGCCCGGTAAAATCGAAGGCCGGTAAAGCTCAGCCAAAAGCTCATATAAAACCAGCAGCACCAAAAACAATAGCCAAACCTGTCGTGACAACCAAGGCTAAAGTTCTTCCTCCAGTTAAACCTGCAGCCTCAAAAGCTGTACATACAGTGGCTAGTTCAAAAGTAACAAGCCCCGTTATTAAGCCAGCTCCAATAGCTAAACCTGCAGTAGCTGTCAAACCGCCTGTAAAGGTCGCCCCCAAGCCGGTGGTTCATGAGGCCCCAAAAGTGATTACGAAGGAGGCACCTGCAAAACCAATTGTAAGCGAACATAAGCCGATAGTCAGTGCGGAAAAACCAACAGTAATCGCTGTAAAACCGGAAGCTAAAAACACAGGGTCCAAAAGTTCTGATCTGGTAAAGCCCTCAGTGAGCTCAAAGCCAATGGAGGAAAAACCAAAAGAACAACCAAAAGAATTTCAACGTAAATCATTAAAACAGAACACAGCTCATGCTGTGAAATCACACGATACAATGTCAGATAAGAAAGAGAACAAGACGATGGGGGTTGCATTTCCCGACGAGCCTCAAAAATCAAGATATAATGACAAGGAGTTGGAAGAGTTCGATCAGCTCATCGATCAGAAACTGGTTGTTGCCAGGGAGCAACTTGAATTCTATCTCAAGCAGTTGGAAGACATGGCTGAAAATCCGGACAACAAGATTAAAGGTCTTGATGACGGACTCAGTACATTGGAAAGTGAAAGAGTGAGTTCGATGGCTTCCCGCCAACAGAAATTAATCCAGCATCTTGAAAATGCTAAAATCCGGATTAAGAATAAAGTCTATGGTATCTGCAGAGAGACCGGTAAGCTGATTTCAAAAGAAAGGCTTCGTGCAGTTCCGCATGCTACTTTATCCATTGAGGCGAAACAAGCTCAGAATTAATCATTAAATAACGTTTCATTTCATTCCGGTTTTCTGCATAGAACTCCTGAGTAGATCGTTTTATTCACTGGCGTAAGTAAAACAACATAAGAGCCCTTTATCGCATGAAAATTTCAACTCGCTCAGGAATAGTTATCGGTGTTGTTTTCCTCGTCTTATTCGTTGATCAATGTATCAAGATATGGGTCAAGACGCATATGGAATATGGAGAGGAGTTTGGAATATTGGGGTTGTCCTGGGCCCGGATTCATTTTGTTGAAAATGAAGGCATGGCATTCGGTCTTTCACTTGGAGGTAATTTAGGAAAGCTTGCATTAAGTGTATTCCGTTTAATCGCTGTTGGCTTCCTCATGTATATTATACATAACCTGATCAAAGTCAAAGAAACATTTGGTGTGATCTTGTCCTTTTCACTGATACTCGCAGGAGCCCTTGGTAATATTCTGGATAGTGCTTTCTATGGGCTTATTTTTTCAAATACACCCTATCACGGTGGTTTAGCGACGATGTTTCCTGATGGAGGAGGGTATGCTTCTTTCCTTTTTGGAAAGGTGGTCGACATGTTATATTTCCCGATGATTGATACGACATTACCTTCTTCATTTCCGATATGGGGTGGAGAACGATTTCAGTTTTTCAGACCTGTCTTCAATATTTCAGATGCCTCTATTTCTACAGGAGTGATTTCTTTGCTTCTCTTTCATCGGCGTATATTCAAATCAAAACCGTCCACAGAACTGCACAAAGAAAATCCCATGGTCGAAAATGATATGACGACAGGGTCTTCTGTGGAAGATGTGAAATGAAAAATCTTTCACGGACGGAGAGCTAGTATTCAAAAAGATTTGCAAAAACCCGTTTTGCGCTTCGTGATCTTTATTTCGTAAATCAGGAATTTGCTTTCACTCTAACGTCGGCACAGCTTACGCAGAACCATAGCCTTTGTTATAGCTGAAGCCACAACAAAATTTCTACTTTGTTGAGGACACAGACATGAGTGAAAAATCAGTTTTGTACATGAAGTACATGATCAAAATCATTCGTGCGGAACGATGATGACTTGATGAGTCGAAAGCAGAAAGCTCTGGAAAAAGCTCTCAAAATATACTGCGGGAAAAAAAATTTGGGATGGGAAATATTCGTAATCGTTTCAGCTGATAGATCCTTCTATTTACCCATAAATCGGTTGATGGCTTTCACAGCATTGCTTACCCTTGGATAGTCTATGGTGTAATGCATATACTTTCCATCCTTATCTGCCACCAGTACGCCGGCATTCTTCAGTATTCGAAGATGTTGCGAAGCAATGGATTGCTCGATCTTTAGGGTGTTGTAAATTTGATTCACCTGGATATTTTTGTTTTGATCCAAAAATTCCAGAATCTTCAGTCGGAGGGGGTGAGCAAGAGCTCGCATAAGTTCTGTAGACACCTGTAGCTTCTCCTGCTGAAAGGTGACCTTAGTCCTTTTCATACATATCCTTATTTTGAGTTAAACCTTGAGAGCAAATTTGCAATTAAGATTTGATGTAAACAAGAGATATTACAAAAAAAATGCATCTGTAATATGCTGTTTACCACCTAAGGATATCTAAGTGTCTGATTGATAAGGAAATGTAAAAAAGAGTGGGGGGAAATTTTTTTTTAATCTTCACATTATCAAAGCCTTAAAGTGGCTACTTAAAGCAAAGATTTAGCCGGCGAGCTCTTCCACCAGTTTTGATATCTGGTTTAGTCGGTCCTTGTCTAAAGAGTAGTAAATGAATTTACCCTGTCTTTCGGTAAGGACCACACCTGCCCGGCGGAGAATAGCCAGATGCTGGGATGCCACTGACTGTTCCAGGCGTAACTTGATATAAATATCTGTCACAGTCATAGTCGCATGTTCTTCCAGGAGATCAATCACACGCTGACGTAGCTTGTGATTCACCGCCCGAAGTACTAATACAGCTTTTCGGAGATCAGCGTAATTCAATTCTATTTCGCTGGTCCCTTTTCTCAAACTTACAATTTCAGTCTTCTTTTTCATCATGAGCGAGATTATTCGGATTCAGTATTGCATTATGCACAAATCATTCCATGTTTTTTATAACATTATATAATGATTTGATTATAATGAACTATGCCAAATAAATGAATTATATTCAAATGCTTATGCATATTTAAATGCCCGTTTTATATACGCCTCTCGTGCGTTTTCGGGTTTATTGTGCCTTCCGCTGCTGGGTAATGTTGGGAGGTTTGAGATAGTGGGGTACAAAATGCATCGGGTCTTGAAAATGGTTTCGGGATATTGACTTGTAGGCAAGGGCTACCAGGTGTTTTGCACTAGCCAGGATTTCCTCGTCGACGATCATCCGGGGCGATTTCAAATGGAGTGAATTCAACTTAAAGGCGCCATCTCCGCAACAAATCGTCAAAAAGGATTTCGACGAAATCACTCGCCCGTGAGTTTCCCCTTCTTCGTTCATATTTTCCGGAATAAAGCTTAAAGCTCCTTCATCAAGTATCACCGAACTGGTTGGGAACAACTCCTCTATTTCTTTATTATAAAGCGATAAGTAAACTTCATCTCGCCGGGCATCAACCATAGGCAAGGCATAATCAGCCTCAGGATGCTTCTGGAAGCTCGCCCAGGCCAAAGCAGCAAGCGTAGGTATACTGACCAGCGGAATGTTAAGACTGTATGCCATAGCTTTGGCCGTAGAGCTTCCTACACGCAACCCGGTATAAGAACCTGGCCCTGAACTGACTGAAATGGCCCCCAGGTCCCCGGGCTTTAAAGAAGCTGATTTCAGAAGCTGACTGATCATTGGAGTTAATAGAGCTGTGTGGTTCATCCCCTCAGTTCGCTCCAGACAATCAATTAACTCCTCGTCCCGGCTAAGGGCCACAGAACAAATCTTCGTGGATGTCTCTATATGAAGTATATACATAAATAAAAATAACGAATAACGAATAACGAGTAACGAGTAATGAATAGCAAAAGTTACCTTCCGTAAGTTCTTACTTCTTACTTCTTACTTCTTACTTCTTACTCGTTATCCGTTACTCGTTATTCGTTACTTGTTTTTCGTTATTCGTTTTTCCTTCAACTGCCTTTTAAGATCGAATTATATCTATCCGGTGCCTTCAGCACTGCTATCGCTTCCGTTAGTTCAGGATCATTCTTCAGTTGATGACGTACTACGCCGGTTTCAAAATAATAACGGCTGAGTATTTCGCGCTCAATAGCCTGAAGAATGGCCTTGTCATGAGATTTGATCTGGCTCGATTTTTCCTGTTCTACTACAGATTTGAGTTTATCGACCTGGTTCGTCACATCAGATGAATAGGCTTCTTCTTTTGAAACATCCTTCAGATTTTTGATCAGATCATCCGTCTTGGTTTCAAACGTGAAATCGTTTTTGGAAATGTATTGCGTGAAGCCATTGAAATCCGTATACCTGAATGTTTCCAGGGGGCCAATGCTATCACGGCCGATGCAGTATTGGGTCACATAGTTGAAGATGACATCCTGATCCTGAAGTTTCTGCACGATGAGTGGTTTTTGTTCAGCAGTCATCGGTACATCAGGTTGCACACCACCTCCATCGAGTACGGTACGTCCTGCCCTTGTTTTAAACTTTGCCCGTTGATCATCAGGAATGTGTACACGTTCACCGTTTTTATATACTACTGATTGAATACATCTTCCACTTGGAATATAATATTTCGAAGTAGTCAGTTTTATTTTCGCATTGTAACCGATATCAAATGTATTCTGCACAAGGCCTTTTCCATAAGAGAGCTGGCCGATCAATACACCACGGTCAAGATCCTGCATGACACCTGAAACAATCTCTGAAGCAGATGCAGAAAATTGATCGATAAGGATGACGAGAGGAATGGTTTGATCTACAACTTCATTGCGTGTTTTGAATTCCTGGTCGGCTTCTACCACTTTACTTCTTGTCGTGACGACAGTTTCATTTGCAGGAATAAATACATTACAAACATTGATTGCTTCGCGCAATAATCCACCTCCGTTTCCACGGAGATCAAGAATGACGCCTTTCAGATCTGGAGAAGCTGTTTTCAAATCACGCAGCGCATTGGCCACATTACGACCGGCATCTCTTGAGAACGTGGTCAGCGAAATATAACCAATCTTATCATCCACCATTCCAGAATAAGGAACATTCTTTCCATCCTGGCCGCCGCGGGTGATTTTTACATTTATTTCTTCCGGTTTGCCAGGTCTCTGGATATCCAGGGTCATCTCACTTCCCGGGATGCCGCTGATGATATCCATGACATCCTCCGCAGTTCTTTTCTCGGTGGATTCGCCATTGATGGATTTGATCTTATCACCGACCTTGAGTCCGGCTGTATGTGCAGGAGACTGTTCGATGATGCCGGTGATCACCAGGTCCGTATCGATCTTCTTAACTCTCAATCCTGAGGAAGCCTCACCTTCTTCGTTCTTGAATCGGTATCCTTCAATCTGGGACTCAGAGAAATAATTGGTAAAAGGATCCAGGGTAGCGAGCATGGCATCTATTCCGACTTTCATGATCGCATTTGGATCGATCTCGTCTACATAGTTGGTATTGAGCTCTTTATAGAGATTGCTGAAGATCTCAAGATTCTTGGTGATGTCAAAATAGCGGCCATTTTGCTGCACGGTCGTGGCTGCGACACCAAGTCCGAAAGCAACAAGAACAGCGAGGGCATAGAAAACTTTCTTATTCATAGTGTTTGTACGTAAAACCCAAAAATACGGGGATATGTAGAGACCTTAACGTATTGAAGGAGGTGAATGGTTTACCGGGTGAGGAATTTTCTTAAAACCTTAATAGCCGCGGGTTGCAACTCCTTTTGCCCCTAAATCCCCTAAAGGGGACTTTCTTAAATCAGCTAAAAATTAATTTGCAATCCTGATCCTGAAAGGATCACATAATAATATCCGCGGGTTGCAACCCGCGGATAATGAGGACGTGAAAATTTGGAACCCTGAAGGGGGTCAACAAAAATCTGTTTCTATTTGAAGATCTGTCTCGAAAGTCTGAATAAATGATCAAAGATTTTCATTCGCAGCTACAAGCTGCTTGCCAATGATTTTCGAAATGGATATTGATTGTTGATATGAATTCAAAGTTGATAAACTTCGAATAGCGATTTAAGATTACTTGAATTGCCACGGGTTTTAACCCGTGGATCGATTTGAATTGCCATGGGTTTTAACCCATGGATTAATGTTCTCCTGAATTGAGAACATCATTCCCCGCCTGAATACAAAAGATCGTTGACACCAAAGGATCATCTTCCTTATTCACACCACCTAGTGGATTGAGGTAATCACCTTCGGGCAATTGTTCTTTAATCAACATCATTGAAATACTGTCTCTCCATGCCCCATGAGGATCGATGTCCTGCATCGCTTCTGCACGGACAGAGAGATGATAAAAGTGCATCACATATGTCCATTGCTCAGGATCATTTACAGAAAGGCCGTCAATGGTAGTGTAGTTTTGATTTTTCTTTAACCAATTTTCAGCATCATGAAATGCCTGTGTAGTATCCATATGCAAAGCATGCATCGCGATCAATCCATCACAAGTAGCCGTCGCATAACTCGGATAATGATATCCAGCCCCTTCAATAAAAGCAGCCTGCGATTTATTCGTTGCCAATGTCACTACAGAAGAAACAAACCCACCATCATAAGGAAGTTTTGATCTTGAAAGGCAACCTTCATACAATCTTGAATCATTCTTCGATCGTTGTGTCCCGTTTAAAAAAAGAACAATGTCATTCCGAAGACTATCAGGCAAATGTCCATATTCCACCAAAGCTTGCGTAACACGTCTTGTATGCGACATATCTTCATGCCCATGCTCGCCATTTTTAAGATCCGGTTCACCATATCCCCATCCTCCATAAGCAAGACTATCTTTTGTAAAGCCACGTTGCTCTGTAAATTGTTGTTTAAGCAAATATTGTGCAATGATCTTTTGAAGAGAAGTATCTCTGTTCAACTTATGCAATACACGCAAATCATAAGCTGCACTATAATTCGGATATTCAATGAGCGATGTGCTATCCGTATTCAAAGAAGATTTCACTGAGGCAATGATGAAGTGAATAGCTTTTTCAGTTTGCTCTTTATGTTCTTCAAACGAACTATTTTTAATTTGCGCAAGTTGAAAAAGAATATAAGGCGTCAATACTTTACCATCCTCCAGCACTTTGTGTGTCTTACTATGCCACCCACCATCTTCAGCCTGTTGCGCCCAAATCCAGGTGATGGATTTTTGCATGGTGTCATCAAGCGTCATTTGTTTTTTCTGACAGCCAATTGAAAAGGAAATTAAAATAAGATATAGATAATATTTTTTCAAAGGATTAGTTGAGTTTTTAGTAATTGAAATATTTATTAATAGTTAGGAAAGGTTGACGTTCGAGTGTCTCTGACCTCGAACAGTCGGTTGTTCGAAGTCAGAGACATTCGAACGTCTTTGATTTAATTAATTTAAAAGTATGGACAAGAAGGAAAATAAGTTATCCGTAGTTTGAAACTACGGATAACTTATTTTCCATATTGAATGCTACTCGGCTCAATCATGAGCATATTGATTGTGGTTTGAATCTTGAATTCAAAGTTAAGCGAAGTCGAATGTGTCTTAGAATTCATCTCACATTTGATATCTCGCGAATGAAAAACATAATCTTTTTATTTGAATATGTTCAATGCCAGTAAGGTTTGTATCAAAAGCATTTCGACAAAATCCGAATTGAAAACGCCTTACCTTTTTGTTGAACTCACTATTCACTAAAAGCGTTCCACGCCTGCACAACAGCTGCTGTACAAAACACCGGGCTAGTAATACAATGTTGTCCACTCCAGCTTCCGTTCGGATTTTGTGCCTGCTTGAATTTAGGTTCAATAGATTGTCTCCATTTCAGCCACTCTTCTTTCCCTTGTTGCGCAAGAGCCTCACTGGTCATCATGTAGGACAGATATTCTTCGCCACCATTATTGCCAAAGCCCTGCCAGATATCATCGCTTTGAAGTGCTTGTGTGGACGTATAATTTACGGCATATGAATTGGCCATTTTCTCTGCCTTATCACGGCCCATACCTTTTGATATTAAGGCTTTGCTGATATCATCCTTTTTAGTTTTTCCGGTTGAGTATCCAAGTGCCATGCCGGGTTCAAGCATGTTTTCAACTTCTTTTGCATCGGCAGAAGTCGCACGTTGTGCACTCACTGCTGCATACAATGGTACACCTGCAGCGTCTTCTGATTTCACACCATCAGTGCTGATATTGTTGGCCTGATATTCACGTGACTGATCGATTACTTTCTGATCCACTTTATATCTTGTCTGTGCATGTTCAAGGGCATTGTTGGCCATAGCCGATTGCAATACCGGAGCCCAGCCACCACCAGCCCAACCGCCATTGGCATTCTGACTTCCCTGAATAAGTGTGATACAGGTTTCGGCAGCTTTGTCCACTTTTGCAGAAAGGGCATCATCTTTTATCTGATCCCGCATTGTTGAAAGAAATTGCAATGCAAGCGAAGCATCAATGTGAATCCCCAATTTGACCTGAGGTTGCGTGCCTTCAAGTGATGTAATGCGTCCGTTGTCAGGTCTGTTGTCAATATCTTTCAACAAGCGGTCCAGCGCTTTCATGATTTGTGTTTTGTAAGGATTTGTTTCGAGCTTACCACCTGCTTTTAATAAAGCCATTGCAGCAAATGAAGTCGTCGCTGGATCTGTTTGTACCGCATGCGGATCTGTAACGTTTTGATAAGCGTGTGCACCAGAGCCCCATCCACCATTGGGAGATTGAGCTTCGAGCAACCAATTGACAGCTGACTGATTCCAGGCTGGTAGTGATAGGTCATTGTAGAAATAAATAGGATCAGGAGTTTCCGTTGCCCTCGGTGTATGTTGGCCGGTAAATAATAAATAGAAACTACTTGCAATCATAAAGACTGCCAGATACATTGTATTCATGACAATTAGATTTTAAACGGTTAACGATGTTGGATCCGGCCGGAAACAAGATGTAGATGCACGTGAAAACGAAAATGCATAAACCGTTCTTTTCAGTTAACAGATATTTAACTTCGTAGCGTCAGGAGAAAACTCCTGCCACGGCGAAGGAAGGTCGTCTCCCGTTGTTGGCGTTTTCTCCAATAACATCCGTGATCTTTGTAATAGCTCGCAAAGGCGCAAAGACGCAAAGGAATCAGGTTTCTCTTGTCACAACAATATATCGCCGTTGTTGGGTTTTCTCCAACGACATTTAATAAGTTGTATCGAGGCCGTTATTGGAATAGCTCGCAAAGTCGCAAAGACGCAAAGGAATTTGGTTGCTCCTTTCGCAGCATTGGAATATGTAATATCTTTAATTCCTATTCACTATTGATTACTCACTATTCACTTATTATGAAAATAAAATTCAATTCTCCTGTCATCCTTAGTTTTTCACTCGCATGTGTTGCCGTTTTTGTTTTAGACAAACTGATGATTGGTCAGCTCATGCCTTTCTTCACCTTGGGCTATGTCAGCCTAGCAAATCCGATTACCATTCTCACATTATTCACGCACGTACTGGGCCATGTGAGTTGGGAGCATTTGATCGGTAACCTCACATTCATATTGCTCGTGGGGCCGATTGTCGAAGAGAAATATGGAAGCAGATTGACGATACTGATGATGCTGGTCACGGCTTTTATGACAGCTATTTTCAATATACTTTTTTTCCACACCGGATTGCTGGGTGCAAGTGGCCTTGTATTTATGTTTATACTGCTGGCCAGTTTTACAAATTCAAAATCAGGAGAGATACCGGTTACATTTATTTTGATTGCCTTATTGTTTATTGGCAAGGAGGTCATCCAAAGTCTGCAGAATGATCAGATCTCCCAATTTGCGCATATCATGGGCGGAATTTGTGGTAGTATTTTTGGATTTGTGACGAGACCGGGGAGGAAATAAATAATTTTTATTGGTCAATATTAAAATACCAGACTATCAACTCCTTGTAAAAACATGAGTATAAATCAACAGTTATAAACTAAAACTTAAAGTTTATAAACTTGATCTTATTGGGTTTTCAAGCACTTCTTACCTCCTTTTGAAAGCACTTAGTTATAAACTATAACTTAATGTTTATACGCCAGCATTTTATTGGCTTCTGGACCACCAATCGATTTACTTCTTTCATATGAATTCCAATACCCTTGTTAGGATGTCAATATCAACTACACTGTCATTTTATTCGGGTGCCAATGAATCCGGTACCTGCTCAATTCACCTTCAGGACCTGATTTTGAGTATCGTTTTCAATACCTCTTTTGATTGTTGTAGAGAAACAACCGGAATCTTACCTTCCAGAATAATATCCTGCATATTTTCCACTTCACCTGCATACAAATATTGTCGAGGCACATCAAGATTTTCTATCTCATCATTTCTGCGGATATAAGCTTTGCATGCATCCGCATTGGTGAATGGATGTGAAATATATAGTTGGGCTTCACTTCCATGAATGACCGTATCTGTAGAAAATGAAGATCTGAAGCTTGCAAAAAATTGTGCGGTTCGACCTTCGCCAAAATCAAGCATGGCAGATGTGGAAAGATCAATTCCGTTTTCAATATACATTTGAGCAGAGGCATTGATAGGTGAAGCACTATACAAATATTGGAACAAACTAATCGGATAAACACCCACATCCCACAATGAACCGCCACCTTCATTTGCATTCCAACGATAATTATCTGCACCTCTTTCAAGATTGAAACTAAAACAACTTCGCATCGAATGGATTTCACCTAAATCTCCGCGATCAATAATTGACTTCCATAGATGTGTTTGTGGATGATGCAAATGCATATATCCTTCCATCACCGTTAAGCCGGTTTTTGCAGCCGCATTTTCGACAGAATCAAAATCTTCCAGAGAAAGACACATTGGTTTTTCACACAGCACATGCTTTCCGGCTTGCAGTGACTTGATGATCCATTCTGTATGCAGATGATTTGGAAGTGAAATGTAGACAACATTGATTTCATCATTACCAAGCAATTCTTCATAACTCCCATAGGATTTTGGGATATGCCATTGCGTAGCATAGTCCCATGATTTTTCATAGTCTCTGCTGGCCACAGCCAAAAGATGTCCGCGCTCGGATTGATGGATGGCGGGTATGATCCTCCGGTTGATATGTGCTGTAGATAGTATGCCCCACTGAACAGTCATGCGTTAGTCGATTTAGTTTCACGTATAGTAGAGAACTTCTGCGGGAAATCATAGTAAAAACAGATCTTCTGACTATGTTTGCGCCCGCATCAAAACGAATTCTACCAATCTCACTACTTAATTGTCAATACATGAAATTAGCATTTCTTATCAGTCTTGCAGGCCTTACCTTCGCCACCGCCTGTAAAAATTCACCAGAAACAATGTCTTCCAAATTGACGTATCCAGCGACAGCTAAATCAGATCATAAGGACACCTATTTTGGTGAAGATGTTGCCGATCCCTACAACTGGCTTGAGAATGATACATCCAAAGCCACCATGGATTGGGTTGAAGCGCAGAACAAAGTCACATTTGGATTCCTCGATAAGATTTCATGGAGAGCAAATCTCAAAAAGAGACTTGAGTCGTTGATCAACTATGAGCGGATATCAGCACCGCAACGTGAAGGACAGTTCGAATATTTTTATAAAAATACCGGTCTGCAAAATCATAGTGTTCTGTACAGAAAACCAAAAGATAAACCTGATGCCGAACCGGAATTATATCTTGATCCGAATGGATTCTCTAAAGATGGTACAATAGGACTGAGTGGTATTTCTTTTACCAAAGATGGTACACTCTCCGCACATCAGATCACAGAAGGCGGATCCGACTGGCGAAAAGTCATCGTCATGGATGCTATCAACAAAGAGATCATTGAAGACACATTGAAGGATGTCAAATTCAGCGATGTCTCCTGGTATGGTGATGAAGGATTTTATTACAGCAGCTATGACAAACCTAAAGATGCAAGTCAACTATCGGGTAAGACTCAGTATCACAAATTGTTTTATCATAAATTAAAAACACCTCAGTCAAGTGATGTCCTCATCTATGGCGGAGAGAAACAACCTAACCGCTACATCGGTGGATATGTCACAGAAGATCAGAAATATCTTGTCCTCGCCTGTGCAGAAACCACAAGCGGTGGCCAGTTGTATGTACGGGATCTTTCTGTAAAAAATGCGCCATTCGTTCAGATCAATGGTGACTATGAGAAGGACTTCAACTTTGTTGAAAATGAAGGATCAAAATTTTATTTTCTGACCAATATTGGCGCCCCTAATTACAAAGTCGTTTCAGTCGATATTCATAAGCCGGGAAAAGAAAATTGGGTTGATGTCATTCCAGAGACGGAGCATGTATTGAGTTCAGGTTCAGGGGGTGGAAAATTATTCGCTGAATATCTCATCGATGCGAAGACCGCAGTGAAACAATATGATCTCAATGGAAAATTTGAAAGAGACATTGAATTGCCGGGTATAGGTACAGCTGCAGGTTTTGGTGCAAAGCGTGAGGATAAAGATCTTTATTATTCATTCACATCCTTCACTAGTCCTTCCACAATCTACCATTACGATATTGCCAGTGGTAAATCAACATTGTATATCCAGCCAAAGGTTGATTTTGATCCGGATGCATACGAGACAAAACAAATTTTTTATCAGAGCAAAGACGGTACAAAGATTCCGATGTTCATCGTCTATAAAAAAGGAATCAAGATGGATGGAAAAAATCCAACTATCCTGTATGCATATGGTGGGTTCAATATCAACCTAACGCCTGGATTCAGTGCGCTTCGTGTAGCATGGCTCGAGCAGGGTGGTATATATGCACAACCCAATCTCAGAGGTGGTGGTGAGTATGGTGAAAACTGGCACCAGGCCGGAACGAAGATGAAGAAGCAAAATGTATTTGATGATTTTATTGCCGCTGCGGAATATCTGAAGAAAGAGAATTATACATCAACAGATTACCTGGCCATCTCTGGTGGATCAAATGGAGGTTTGTTGATTGGTGCGACAATGACACAAAGGCCAGACATTGCAAAGGTTGCTTTGCCTGCGGTCGGTGTTATGGATATGTTGCGCTACAATAAATTCACAGCAGGTGCTGGATGGGCTTCTGATTATGGTACAGCAGAAGATTCAAAAGAAATGTTTGAATACCTTAAGAAAATATAGTCCTGTGCATGCATTGAAAGATAGTACTGCATATCCTGCCACATTGATCACTACGGCAGATCATGATGACAGGGTAGTGCCTGCACATTCTTTCAAATTTGCTGCACGACTTCAGGAAGTTCAGCAGGGAGATAATCCGACATTGATCAGGATTCAGACCAAGGCAGGACATGGTTCAGTATCCACTACGCAGCAGATCGAATTGCAGACGGATATATATGCATTTACATGGGCCAATATGGGTATCACGCCGGAGTTTGCGAAACAGGTGAAAAATTAGGCTTCAATATCTTTTAAAAAAGTACGGACAGGTCGCGACCTGTCCGTACTTTTTTAAAAGATATTGAGAAGACAATATCATTGTTCCGGCAATTAAATGGTTGTAGAGACCCGATTTACAGTTGAAGAACTGTAGCACAAGGATGAGTGAAAGCAGGTCGAACCATCGTGTCTCCCCCTTAATCGGCATCCAAAAACCTGGCACTCTTATCAGAATATCGAATAATTTCTATCTTGCCCGCGATTTCATTCAATAAACAAAATGGAAAGTCAAAATTACGGTCGTAAAGGGGGTTGTTTTCTCACGTTTTTACTCTTCTTCATTTTATTCATCCTCCTGTTGATATGGGTTTATTCTAAGAACTCCCATCTTACCTTTTAGCCAAAAAGCCTTTTTTACCATCCAGGGACCTGGAATTGAACCATGTGGGCAAATCGCTCCACTCTTTCACTTAATTCTTCCTGGCTGATATGTCTTAACGCCTCAGTACCAAACTTTTCCACGCAAAATGAAGCCATAGCTGAGCCGCAGGTAATCGCTTGTTTCAGGACCTCAAAATCAAGATTTTTCTGTCCGGCAAGGTACCCCATCAGTCCCCCGGCAAAGGTATCGCCGGCACCTGTTGGGTCACGTACTTCAGAAAGAAGTAAGGCAGGGGAGTAGAATACACGGCCTTCTCCAAAGAGCAATGCTCCATGTTCTCCTTTTTTGATGACCAGATACTTTGGGCCTATTTCCCTGATGATTTCGCTTGCTTTCAAGAGGGAGTATTCACCTGATAATTGTCTGGCTTCCTCATCATTGATGATGAGCAGATCGATCTGAGACAGTACTTCCAGGAGTTCATCCATGGCGCTGTCCATCCAGTAGTTCATTGTATCGAGGGCGATGACCTTTGGACGGTGGGCCATTTGCTTTATGACGCTTAATTGAATAGCGGGTGTCAAATTGCCCAGCATGACGTATTCGCTGTCTCTGAAATGGGGAGGCAGGACGGGGTCAAAATCGGCGAGGACATTGAGATCGGTCACCAGGGTATCGCGGGAATTGAGATTATTGTAATAGCGGCCGGCCCAGAAAAAAGATTTTCCACCTTCGACGATCTTGATGCCTGAAGTATCGACCCCTCTTTTCTGCAGGGCTTCCAATTCGGATAAAGGAAAATCTTCACCAACGATGGACACCATGCGGATGCCTTTTGTAAAGTAAGATGCTGACCAGGCAATGTACGTGCCTGCACCTCCTACTATTTTTTCGGCATGTCCGAAGGGGGTTTCTATATCATCAAATGCGACTGAACCTATGACGAGTAAACTCATTTTATGGTTTTGAGTGAATTAAGCGACAAAGGTAATTTTCTCGTGGTTTTAAAGTAGAAGGAAAACATGTATTGGCAACCCTAGCGGTTGCCTTGGGAAAAATCAACCTGTGTATTGGAAACTCTTTTAACTATTTATTTTCAAAACCTATCAGGAGGCTTCTTATTAGTGGGAAAGAACTGAGTTTGAATTGGACTGTGGTTATTCCAATCACCTCCCGGATTATAATCTGGTCCCCCATCAATATTTTCAAGATACCAATTATAGTAAATGTTATCTCTAATAAATTCATCCAGTGAATCTTTTGAGGAGCAATGGCCGTCAAAGTCTCCAATCAAATAGGCAAGATCAAAAACTTCAAGTAATCGATTATTCTCCTTTAACACTTTGATTTGGTTATACTCTTCTAAAAAGGCTTCCACCATGGATTGACAAGGCATCTTCTTAATATGGGAAGTACAGCAGGGCAAAAGGAAATCATTGTCCCATATTCCTGTGAAACTTCGTGGATCAACTCCATGAAATGAAGAGATAAGTTTTTCCTTAAGCAAACTACCTAACCAGTTAAGTAGATGAGTCTGTAGATTCTCCGTTATCAAAGAATAACCATAATTATGGCGTGCAATTTTCACAACTGAAAATGTTTTAATAGAAGAGATGTCCACAATATCACCCTGATGAAAACAATACAGGTTTAATAATTCATCTTTTGCATTACTCTCGATGACATGTCCGGAAAAGTTGTGCATGCCGGGTTTTTGATTGTCCAGTTCATTCAGAGAAGCATCGCAGATATAGAAGAGTGATCGAATGGATGTAATACTTGTAGAATTTTTTGACATCACAATTTGCATCCCAAAAGATTTCGTGTATCCATATAAATCATCTTTAATATTAAATACAAACGAACTATCTCCAAAGAAACCAGTAGGTATGCCCGACTCCCAGTCAACTTCATAAAACAATGGATTCAAAATGAGCAATGAATCTTTATTTGTGAAGGACTGGGCTAGCTGGAAATAGATCTTTAATGCCTCTGAATTTTCATGCGAGATATTGAGAATCGGATGTCCATTTAAATCGCCATTCAATCTGGCCTCTACCTGAAGATAAGATGCCATACTTAAAATAAATAGACCTAAAACCAAAAGCTTATGAATAATACAATAATTGAGGTCGATTATGCTTGGGAACTTTAGTATAATCAATACCAATCTCCTTTTCTTCCTAATATCAGATTCCATCCAATTCTTAATATATAAAACATATAAACGATGTGCATCCTAAAGTAATCTAAAAAACTCAGTCTGGTTCTGAAAAAATTGGAACTATAATAAATTATTAGGCTATCAACAATCCATTTGACAATAATGAGTATAAAAAAAGGCCACCAGGATGACAACTTATAAATGCCAGACACCAATGCAATGATAATTGATACGTGATAACATCCAATGAAAAACCAAATATTTCGAAAAACCGGGTTCTTAAGCCCTTTATTTTTCCCAGCCCACCTCAATCTTTGTTTTATCAATGAGCTCCAGTCATTTTTAGGCAGTGTTTCAACAATAGCATTTCCTGATTTTACAAAAGCAATTCGATCCGGAAATGCATATCTCATTTTCTCAATCAGGAACATATCATCACCAGAAGCATACTGATAGTTTCCTTCATATCCTTTCACATCAAGAAAAGCTTGTTTTGAAAATGACATGTTAGCACCATTAGCCATGTCATGTAATCCTGATCGAATACCTGCCGCCGTGATCAGCATCAGAACGGACATTTCCATCTCCTGCATTTTCTCAAGCATCGTATGGCCTGAAGAATAACTAATGGGAGCAGCCAGAAAAACTGCATCCGTGATAGATTGTGCATAAGCAATATTCCTAAGCCATTCAGCCGGAGGAATACAATCTGCATCTGTCAACACTATCCAGTCATGCTGTGCCATGCTAATAGCCAGTTCAATCGCAGATTTTTTATAAGCCGGCGGATGAATGAATTCCGGATAATCAGTCAATTGAAAAATGCGGACTAAAGGCGATTGCATTTTTTTGATCAGCTCAACAGTCCCGTCAGAAGATCGGTCATCAATGACAATGATTTCAAATAATTCCTGCGAATAATGTTGTTTTACGATTCCTTCAATGCACGATTCAATGCTTTCTTCTTCATTATGGGCAACAACGACAACAGTGATTTTAAGAGAAGGAATAAATTCAGCAGGAACAATTACTTCTGGTTTCTTTAGCCAGTAATAGACATAGTATAGTTGAAGACAGAGATAAGCCGAACCCAGTAATACTGCAATCAAAATAAAACCCATGCCGAGAAGGTAAGCAGTTCTTTTGATTCTCTTGATTTGCCCCCGACCCCTGCGTTTCTACATTCGCAATAATTCCCGATCAGCATGCAGTATTCATAATCTCATTCCGAAAACGCCGGGGCGAATGATTTTCGAATAGAGAATAAATTAATAAGAACAGGAAAGAGAAGCGAAGATCATACTCAAGTTGAAAATCATTCGCCCCGGCGTTTCCGAGTTTAGGTAGAGTGGTTGAGGAACGCAGGGGTCGGGGGCAAAGCAGGAAAAGTAAAAATCAAGAAACATTGTTCATCAGTCAATTCTCACGCCTCAGGCCGATTATTGTGTTGTTTTTGCTCCACCAGGTGCCAGGAGGGTAACAGCGCTTTTTGGATTTCGGTGTGGCGGCCCGGCAATCGTGGCACATTAGCTAAACTCAAGGCTGTACTGAAATGTGCCACGAGTAGCGGCGCTTCTAAACAACTCCCCCTTTTTCAGGGGGCTGGGGGGTAAGGAATGGCTAAAACAACTTCTCATACCTATTATCCTTCTTCTCCACCTGCGGCTTTTCGAGAGGGGGAAGATCAAGTCCATCGTTTCGTTGAGATCGTTCAGGTTTGATGACTTCTTCATAATCCACATATTCTGAGGATTCCTGATGTGCATGTGCCTGTTGCAACCTCCGGATTTTACGATCAAAAAGTGCTTTTCCAAATAACACACCGGCCAATATGGGGAAGCCAATAACACTAAAGATTATCGCTACGATCCCGGACAATACATTTCGCTGCAAAAGTGAAAGTATAAACTTCAGATAATTCAATATAGTCTTGTAATTGATAATCAAGGCCCCGATTATAAGAAAAGGCGATGCCCACAAAAGAAGCGTAAAGATCCCTTTGGCTATAAAAAACATCCCGATCAATACCAGAACAAGGAAGATGAATCCAAGTATCCCGTTACCCCTGATTGAAAAACCTTGATTTGCCATAGGAAAAATTTAAGATTTAAGATTTAAGATTTAAGATTTAAGATTTAAGATTTTTCTTTATTGCTTATTGCTTTCCCGCAACATTTACTTCGTAATGGCGGGATCTTCGCTACGCTCGAATTTCTTATTGCCACACCTCGCTCTTCTGCCTTTTCTGCCCTTTTTGCCTTTTCCACCCTTTCCGCCTTTTCCACCTCTTCTGCCTTTTCCGCCCCTTCTGCCTTTTCCGCCCCTTCTGCCTCTTCCGCCTCTTCCGCCTCTTCCGCCTTTTCTGCCCTTTCCGCCCTTTTTGCCTTTTCCGCCCCTTCTGCCTTTTCCACCTTTTCCGCCTCTTCTGCCTCTTCCACCCTTTCCGCCTCTTCCACCTCTTCTGCCTTTTCCACCTCTTCTGCCTCTTCCGCCCCTTCTGCCTCTTCCGCCTTTTCTGCCCCTATTTGCGCTAATTCCAGCTAATAAAATTCACTACTCACTATTCACAACTGCCACTCGAAACTGCATGTCATACAACTTCTTGTATTTACCATTTTTTATTTTCAGAAGTTCATCGTGTGAGCCATATTCTACCACCACACCTTTTTCAAGGACTAAAATGCGGTCCGCATGCCTGATCGTCGAAAGCCGGTGTGCGATGATGATCGAAGTTCGTTTATCAATTAATTTTTCGATGGCATACTGAATGATGCCTTCTGTCTCCGTATCAATTGACGATGTAGCTTCATCCAGAATGAGGATCTCAGGATCATAAACTAATGCTCTGACAAAAGAAATAAGCTGTCGCTGACCCATCGAAAGATTACCTCCACGTTCTGAAACGACAAAATCATATTCCCCGGGAAGTGCCATGATAAATGGATGTGCACCTATTGTTTTTGAAGCTTCAATGATTCGCTCTGTGGAAATGGACTTATTGCGAAGCGAAATATTCTCCGCCACTGTGCCGGAAAACAGAAATACATCCTGCAGTACGATAGCTAATCTCTTTCTCAAATCCTCCAGATCATAATCACGTATATCCGTTCCATTGATACGAATATGCCCGGCCCTGATATCGTAAAACCGGTTGAGAAGATTGATGATCGTACTTTTTCCTGAGCCTGTGCTTCCTACAATTGCAAGCGTGTGTCCTGCAGGAATTGTAAAGGAAACATCTTTAAGCACATCATTTTCATCAACATACGCGAAGAACACATGATCAAATATCACTTCTCCTCCCGCTTTTGTTATAAACTCTACAGGTTTAGAGGCATCCGCCATCATCTCATCACTATCCAGAATATTAAACACCCGCTCGCCGGCAACAAGGCCCATCTGAAGTGTATTAAACTTGTCAGCTAACCAACGCATCGGTCTGAAGAGCATATTGATGTACAATGGAAATGCAATCAGCTGACCCATCGTCACCGACCCACTCACCACATTGCGGGCACCGTACCACACCATGATGCCGAGCGCAAGTGCAGCAATGACTTCAACCACTGGAAAGAATATAGCATAATATAATATCGAGTCAAGATTGGCCCGTGTATAATCCCTATTGATCTCTTTGAATTTCGCCCGCTCCTGTCCTTCCGCATTAAAGATTTGTACCACATGCATTCCACTGATCCTTTCCTGGAGAAATGCATTGAGACGGGCTATTTGCGTCCTTACTTTCTGATAAGAGACTTTTACTTTTTGTTTGAATATCCAGGTAGCTATTATTATCAATGGAATCGTTGATAAACAAATCAACGTCAGAAGCGGACTCGTATAAAACATGACAAAGAGCACAACGATTATACTGAGTAAATCAGCAACGATGGTAATGACACCTTCGGAGAAGACGGTTTTAATAGTTTCAATGTCATTAATGGTACGTGTCGTAAGATTACCTATCGGTGTTTTATCAAAAAAAGAAAGTTTGAGATTTGTGATCTTATTAAAAACCCGCACACGCAGATCCCTGATCACACTATGCCCCAGTAGATTGGTGATATAGATAAATGTATACTGGAGCACTCCTGTCGAAATCAGTATGACCGCAAACAATAAACACATCTTGATCAATCCCTCAGGATGCGGGGAGATAATGTAATCGTCCACAATGACATTGACCAGGTAAGGTTGTGCAGTATTGAGGGGAGCTAATACGATGGCAAATAGCGCACACAGAAATAACAATTTCTTATACGGCATCGCCAACTTCAACATCCGCCCCAGCAGATGCCAATCCATACTTTTTTTGTCTTTCTTTTTATCTGTACTCACCAGTTGTGTAATGGGTTTATAAGTTTATGGGTTTATAAAGGCTTATAGGCTTATAATGGTTTATAGGCTTATAAGTTTATAAAGGTTATTTAGAATTATTTTTAAAATAATATTATTCTCCTATCGAGAGTTTCCTTCATTCGACCCCACTGCTCTTCGCTCTCTGCCCTTTGCTTTTATTGCCTATTGCTATTGTCTTTTCTGCCTTTCTTCGCCCCATCGAATTTTCATCGGAAATTCTCTCCTACTTCGACTCACGCTCAGCACACCGCCTGTGTTTTGTTTAACGCATTCCTGCGGAAAATGGCAACAAAAACCCCGGGGTTATAAGCCTTCGCCTTCGCCTCATCCTTCGCCTTTCTCCTACAGTTTTCCCTCATCTGCAAAGCTATAATAAGCGCCGTCACCGATGATAATATGGTCGATGACTTTAATATCAATATAACTTCCGGCCAGTTTCACCTTTTCTGTCAGCCTTATGTCTTCGATCGACGGAGAGGGAGTTCCGGAGGGATGATTGTGCGACAATATAACGGATGAAGCCTTGCGTTCAAGTGCCCGTTGAAAAATAATTTTTGGGTCCACCACCATCGCTGACATGCCACCTATATGGATTTCTTCTACTGATATCACCTTTGAGCGGCGATCCAACAGGATAATCCAGAATTCTTCACGGGTGAGGTCTCTCATCCCCGAATGGATAAGGTCATAAGCATCCAGGCTGGAAGAAATATGGCTTTTTTGAATGGCATTTTCAGTAGCCCGACGCCGGCCCAGCTCCAATGCGGCTGCGATCGTGACAGCTTTGGCTTCTCCGATACCTTTGATTTTGACAATTTCGTGGATCGATAGCTTTGCTACTGCTGCAAGGGAATGATCATGGGCTGCCAGGAGTTCTTTAGCTAAATCCAGGGCAGAACGATTCTTCGTGCCATTTCGCATGAGGATGGCAATAAGTTCAGCTTCTGAAAGCGATTTGGAACCGATATGCAGGAGTTTCTCCCGGGGCTGGTCGGCCGAAGACCAGTGTTTAATAGATTGATACATGACTAGTGAAGTTGTCAAACGAAATTAAGGGAAAATAATTGATGTGTGTTGGGTCAAATGCGCATTAAAATCATTTCAAACTATTTCTTTGTCGCATTGTTTCCAACCTTTACTCCTTGCACCGTCAAATCATGAATATGGATTCTTCTCATAACCCTGCAAAAAACACATCAACTATTTCAGACGAAAAGGTTTCTCCACAGCACATCAATTATGCTGAACAGGGAATGGAATTAAAAGCAATGTATTCCTCGCTGGATGAAAAGCAAATTCCCACGTTGCTTTTTGAAAAGAATCCTCATCTATGGGTTTCCGATCCTCAACAGGTAAATGACATTAGCCAACGATTAGGTTGGATCTCTTTACCTGATTATTATTTAGAACATGCAGCGGAGATCATTGAATTCGCTTCGCAAATAAAAAATGAAGGATATACTTATGCAGTGCTGTTGGGTATGGGCGGAAGTAGTTTATGTTCGGAAGTAGCGCGTGAAACATTTGGATCAGTTGAAGGCTATCCTCAATTATTTGTTTTGGATAATACCGAGCCTGATGCGATAGTAGATTTGGAAGATAAAATTGAGTTAGAAAAAACTCTATTTATCGCTGCCAGTAAATCGGGCAATACAGCTGAAACACTGAGCTTCTTTCAATACTTCTATCAGCAATTAGAAAAGAAAAATCATAAAAATCCGGGAGATCATTTTATCGCTATTACGGATGAGGGTACACCTCTTGTGAAAATAGCAGAGCAGCATAAGTTCAGAAAAGTATTTATAAATCCTTCAGATTTGGGAGGTCGTTATTCTGTGTTATCAGCTTTTGGATTAGTACCTATGGCATTGATGGGTATTGACATCATCGAATTATTGAACAGCGCCAGGCAAATGGAATTGAGTTGTAAGGCTGTTCCTTCTGCAATGAATCCTGGAATTAGTTTAGGAGTAATATTAGGAATAGCACAACGTCATGGTCGGGACAAGGTGACATTTATTTTATCTTCATCCATTTCTTCTTTTGGACTTTGGGTCGAGCAATTGATAGCGGAAAGCACCGGAAAAGAAGGGCATGGATTAATTCCTGTAAGTGGTGAAACACCCGGGCAACCCGGTGTATATGGCAAGGACAGGATATTTATTTACATGTTTTTATCCACTGATCATAACGGAGATGATACTGCGAAAGTAGAATCACTTGAAAAGGCAGGGCATCCGATCGTAAGAATTGAATTGCCGGATAAGCTGGCCTTAGGAGGAGAATTTTACAGATGGGAAATAGCTACTGCGATCGCCGGAATAATAATGAATATCAATCCATTCGATCAGCCAAATGTTGAGGAAAGCAAAAAGAATACAAATCAGCTTCTTGCCGATTGGGTTAAAGATGGAGCGTTCAAAAAATCTGCGCCATTATTACAAACCGGAGATATCTCCATCTACGCCGGAAAAAAAGTTGAATCACTTGCATCGGGAAAATATAATACTGCAGGAGATCTTGTCAACAGTTTTACGACTCAGGCAAAACCTGATGATTACATTGCTTTCCTTCCCTATTTTATGCTGACGTCTTCAAGAGAAGAAATTTTACAGAATTGGAGACATCATCTGCGCGATGAATTGAAAGTAGCCACAACATTACTCAATGGCCCAAGATATCTTCATTCAACAGGGCAATTGCACAAAGGGGGTCCTGATACCGGACTATTTATTTTATTGATGGGTGATGACGAAGAAAGTTTGCCTATCCCGGAATCTAAATTTGGATTTGATATTTTACATCAGGCGCAGGCCCTGGGTGACTTTCGTTCACTGGATGAAAAGGGTCGCCGTGTCATCAGGATACATTTAGGGAAAGACATTGATGCGGGACTAAATCAGTTGTACCAATCTGTCTATAATAAACATCATATCTCTTAAGTAGTGAATGGACAAAGCAGATGAAGCATAAAACAATTACCACTCTTTTTCTTGACATTGGCGGGGTATTACTTTCTAACGGGTGGGGCAGCGAACAACGTGAAAAAGCTATTTCATTTTTTAAGCTTGATGGCGCTGAATTGAATCAAAGACATCATCTGACTTTTGATACCTACGAGCAGGGCAAATTGTCTCTTCCCGAATATTTGAAGAGAATAGTTTTTTATGAACCCAGGCATTTCTCCCTTCAGGAATTCACAGAATTTATGTTCAGCCAATCTGTTCCCTTTCAGGAAACAATTGATTTTTTTAAATTCTTAAAAAATCAATATCAGCTCAAAGTGATTGCAGTCAGTAATGAAGGGAGGGAGTTAAATGATTACAGAATTACTGAATTTAAACTGAGAGAATTGTTTGATGCTTTTGTTTCATCATCCTATGTGCATCTTCGTAAACCTGATGCGGACATATTTAAAATGGCTATTGATATATCCCAAACGCATCCGGATCATATTCTCTATATTGATGACAGACGTATGTTCGTTGAAGTAGCACAAAGTCTGGGCATGCATGGCATGCGATATGAAGGCCTCGAAAAGACCCGGAATCATTTGAATTTATATGAATTTCAACATACATAAAGTAAAATCCAGAATAGTACACGATGATGAAAGACAAGACATATGATTTCGGGATGATTGGAATAGGGACGATGGGGCGTAATCTGGTGCTCAATATGAGTGATCATGGATACAGTGTCGCTGCCATTGACAGAAACCAGGAACAGGTTGAAGTCCTGAAGAAAGAGAATGAAGGACGAAATGTTTTTGCGACAACTGATCCTCATGAATTTATTAATTCTTTGAAGACGCCACGGGCTATCATCATGCTTGTTCCCGCCGGCAAAATTGTAGATGCTGTCATTCAGGAATACCTGCCTCTTCTCTCCGAAGGTGATCTATTGATGGATTGGGGTAATTCGCATTACACGGATACGAATGCCCGAATCGAACAACTGGAGAAATCCAAAATACATTTCATGGGTGTTGGGATATCAGGAGGAGAATCCGGTGCAAGACATGGACCAAGTATTATGCCGGGTGGACCAAAAGATATTTTTGACCTTGTGGCTTCCATGCTTGATTCCATAGCCGCAAAAGTGGACAATGAACCCTGCACAGCATGGCTCGGTCCAGGTTCCGCAGGTCATTATGTCAAGATGGTGCACAATGGCATTGAATATGGATTGATGCAGCTCATTGCAGAATGTTATCATATACTGAAAGAATTATTAGGTATGGATGATGATGAATTGCATCATGTCTTCACAAACTGGAACCAGGGAAAGCTTCATTCATTTCTACTGGAGATCACAGCCGATATATTTATTCAACAGGATGAGATTACGGGTCAGCGACTCATTGAAAAGATATTGGATAGTGCACATCAAAAGGGTACAGGAGGCTGGACGTCAGAAGATGCGATGGAATTACAAGTTCCTATTCCGGTGATTGATATTGCTGTATCGATGCGCAATCTGTCGGCTTACAAAAAGGACAGGATGCTTGCCGGGCTCAAATTAAAAAGTCCAAAAGAAATGTTGAATGGAAATAAATCTGAATTCATTAGTTCGCTGGAAGAGGCTTTTTATTTTTCAATGATCACTACCTATGCACAGGGTATGGCGCTTTTGCAGGTTGCTTCCGGTACGTATCAATATAATTTGAACCTTGAAACAATCGCGCGTATATGGCGTGGAGGTTGTATCATCAGGGCCTCTTTGTTGGAAGATATCCGGTTAGCCTATTCTCGGAAACCAGATCTTTCAAATATTTTATTGGATGATAACATCGCTGAAAAATTGCAGAAATCACAGGAAGCAATACGGAAAGTAATTCATGCCGGAATTGATGCAGGTATTCCTCTTCCTGCTATGATGGGCTCGCTGGCTTATTTCGATAGTTATAGAAGCAGCTGGCTACCGGCCAGCCTGATACAGGCGCAACGTGATTACTTCGGGGCACATACGTATGAGCGAAATGACCGGGAAGGAACTTTTCACACGATTTGGAATCATAAAGAAGATTAGAATGGAAACAGATAAAAAATTAAATCCCACAATTATTATTATTCTGGGCGCAACCGGAGATCTAACCTGGCGAAAATTAATTCCGGCTATTTACAACCTCTATTTGGATAAATGGATACCGGATCATTTTGCTGTGATCGGGATCAGCCATAAAGACATAACTGTTGATGATTTTAAAAAGCGATTGCATGAGGGCGTCAACAAATTTTCACGAAGAGGAAAAGCCAAAGCCAGTGAGTGGAATAGTTTTGAAAAATATCTCAATTATCATAAAGCTGAATTCAATGTTGCCGGAACATACACAGCGATAGAAAAGCAGATACAAAAATTTGAAAAAGAGTGGAAAGTCTCTGCCAACAGGATCTTTTACCTGGCTGTTCCACCCAATTCATTTGATGAAATTGCCCTGAAAATTGGTTCTTCAGGTCTTGCAAAAAATAAATTACTTAGCCGCATTGTCATTGAAAAACCTTTTGGCTACGACCTGGTCAGTGCAAAACATCTCAATGATCTCTTGCACACTATTTTTGATGAAGGTCAGATATATCGCATAGATCATTACCTGGGTAAAGAAACGGTACAAAATATTCTTGCATTCCGTTTTGCCAATGCCATGTTTGAACCTATATGGAATCGCATTTACATTGACAGTGTACAGATATCTGTGGCGGAACAATTGGGCGTAGAGAACAGAGGAAATTATTATGAGACAGCAGGCGCCCTTCGTGACATGATTCAAAATCATCTTTTGCAATTACTTTGCCTGATAGCTATGGAACCTCCTGTTTCCTTTGAAGCGGATGAAGTACGTAACCGCAAAGTGGATGTATTAAATGCTGCCCGAAAAATCCGTCCGGAAGAAGTGCACAAGTATGCTGTGCGCGGCCAGTATGGTGCAGGATGGATACAGGGGAAAAAAGTGGTGGGCTATCGCAAGGAACCTGATGTAAATAAAGACTCATCAAAAGAGACTTTTGCGGCTTTAAAATTATTTATTGATAACTGGAGATGGCAGGGTGTGCCGTTTTATCTGCGCACCGGTAAACGATTGAATGAAACATTATCTGTGATCACGATCCAATTCAGACCTGTCCCTCATCAATCCTTTCCCTCAGAAGCTACAGGTAACTGGCAACCAAACAGACTGGTATTGTATATCCAACCGCACATGGGTATCAGGATGCGGTTTCAGGCAAAACGTCCGGGTCTTAAGATGAATCTTTATCCGGTGGATATGCAATTCAATTATGACGACACCTATACTTCGGGTACTCCTGAAGCTTATGAAACCTTGCTGCTGGATATTATGGAAGGCGATTCAACACTTTTTATGCGGGCCGATCAGGTTGAAGCTGCATGGAAAATACTAATGCCGGTTATAAATTCATGGGAGGCGAATCCATCCGTTAATTTTCCAAATTATGAATCAGGTATGCAGGGACCTGAAGATGCTGAAGCGCTGATCGCGAAGGACGGACATAGTTGGAGTGTCATTCCACCAGAAAAAAGCGAATAAGCATAAGGTGCTATTGACGTCAATTAGAATGATTCGATAATTTTTCCCGACTACGCGTGAAACCAACTAAGGAAAATATACTTACGATCAATGCGGGCTCATCCAGTATTAAATTTGCTGTGTATGAAATAGGAGAAATGCTGCGACCATTGTTGCATGGCGTGATGGAAAGCATTGGTACAGAAAACACCAAACTCATCTACTCCCGTATTCAGAGCGATAAAAAAATCAGTACCGATATTAAGCCTGTCAGCCATGATGAAGCGATAGTTATTCTTTTAGACTGGCTCGAAAAACAGGATGAATTTGCATCTGTCAAAATCATCGGACATAGAATTGTGCATGGAATGCATCATACACAACCTCAGCAGATCACACCTCCTTTGTTGACTGAGTTGAAGAAAATAAGTGCCTACGATCCGGAACATTTACCAGGAGAAATAAAATTAATAGAAGAATTAGGTAAACGTTTTCCGGCACTGGTGCAAGTAGCTTGTTTCGACACATCCTTTCATACGTCTATGCCATTAGTTGCAAAAATGTTGTCCATTCCGCGTCGATATTTTGATATGGGGATTCAACGATATGGTTTCCATGGTCTTTCCTATGCGTATCTTATGGAAGAACTTAACCGGCTAGGCGGAAATACAGCTGGGAATGACAAAGTGATATTAGCTCATCTTGGTAATGGTGCCAGTCTTGCAGCCGTCCGCGATGGAAAATGCATGGATACAAGTATGGGTTTTACGCCCACATCCGGGCTGCCGATGAGTACGCGCTCCGGCGATCTTGATCCCGGAGTTGCATGGTATCTGATGAATGCCGAAAAAATAAGTCCTCAACAATTTAGCCATCTTATCAATGATGAATCCGGTCTTCTGGGTATATCAGCATTGAGTTCGGATATGAGAGTACTACTGGAAAACCAGGCTACTGATCACCATGCCGCTGAAGCAATTGACATGTTTTGTTATCAGGTAAAGAAATGGATTGGCGCTTATGCTGCAGTACTTGGAGGTCTCGATACATTAGTTTTTTCCGGCGGTATCGGAGAACGTGCATCTGAAATCCGCAGCAGAATATGCGAAGGGCTACAATTTTTAGGAATTGAATTGGATGAAAGGAGAAATAGAAATAATGAAGAAACCATTTCTTCTGACAAAAGCAAAGTAATCATCCATGTCATCAAGACTAATGAAGAATTGATGATAGCCAGACTGGTTTGCCAGGTATTGAATATTTCTTTAGAATATGATCCCGAAGGTCCCTGAAAAAGGAACCAACGAAGCTGAGAGTAAAAACTTAATCGTTTTAGGGGTGTTCAAATAAGGTCATTTTATCCTCTATGAGATGGTGAGGTCCCTTAGGATTTGATGTTTCTGCTTTTTCATCGGATGAATATTTTTCCAAAATCTATAATACTATAAAATTTACAGCTATGATGGATCAATATGGAAACAATCAATACTGGGGAATGCATGTGGGTTGGTGGTTGTTATTTTTCGTCATCTTCATCGCCATTGTCCTTGTTATATGGATGGGCAGAAACCGAAAGGGAAAATAAACAAGTAACGATATATCCTACTACGGTAATAAAATTAAATGCATAAATATGTATCATGAAAAAGGAGTATGAATTAGAAGGCATGAGTTGTGGAGGTTGTGTAGCCAATGTGAAACGATCGTTGCTCGAACTTCCCGATGTCACAGAGGCCGAAGTGCAACTGCATCCTCAAAGGGCATCTATATCTATGAGCCATTCAATCGGTATTAAAGAATTACAAGCCCAGCTTAGTAAAGTAGGCCATTATACTATCCGGGAGGCTGTTGATAATTAAATAATTGAAATAATAGCATGAAACATACATATACCATTAATGGAATGAGTTGCAATGGTTGTGTGACTCATGTTGATGAAGCCCTCCGCCAGGTGAAAGGTGTGAGTAGCGTAAAGGTGGATCTGCAAAAGCAGGAAGCTGTGATCGAAATGGAAGAGCACATTCCCCTTGAAAAATTTCAGGATGCTTTAAAACAAAGTGGAGGTCATTATAGCATTTCACTTCCGGGAGCGGAATCAGACCATCATCATCACCATGAAAACAAGCCCATTCCTAAAGAAACTTCACCAAATAAGAGTGGTGGAGCAGGAGTGTATTATTGCCCCATGCATTGCGAGGGAGATAAGACCTACGACAAACCGGGAAATTGTCCTGTTTGTGGAATGGATCTGGTAGAACAGCCTACTCAAATAAAGTCTACTCAATATACCTGTCCCATGCATCCGGAAATTATTCGCGATGAACCGGGAGCATGTCCGATTTGTGGGATGGACCTTGTTCCCATGGAGTCAAATGTAGATGAGGAAGACAAGACGTATAAGAAACTGCTGCATAAATTTATAATAGCCGTCATTTTTACTGCGCCCATTTTCATCATTACGATGATGGAAATGCTGCACAATAATCCCCTTTTTAAAATCATGGGTATAAAATATTGGAACTGGACGCAGTTAGCATTGTCCATTCCCGTTGTATTTTATGCTACATGGATGTTTTTTCAAAGAGCATGGCGGTCTATTGTAACATGGAATTTAAATATGTTTACCCTGATCGGTATTGGTTCAGGAGTAGCCTGGCTATTTAGTGTGTTCGCTCTTTTCTTCCCCGATATATTTCCAGATCAATTTAAAACGGAGCAGGGAACAGTGTTTGTTTATTTTGAAGCTGCAACAGTTATTTTAACGCTTGTTTTGTTGGGACAGCTTTTAGAAGCACGCGCACATGGCAGAACCAATAGTGCCATAAAGGAATTATTAAAACTTGCACCGAATAAAGCAACCTTAATTGTCGATGGTAAAGAACAGGTAGTTGCCATTGATGCTATTCAAATTGGTAATTTATTGCGGGTAAAACCAGGTGAAAAAATTCCGGTAGATGGGAGCATCAAAGAAGGAGAAGCGATCATTGACGAGTCCATGATTTCAGGCGAACCGATTCCCGTTGAAAAGAAAACTGGAGATAAGGTAAGTTCGGGCACGATCAACGGAAACAAATCTTTTGTGATGGTGACTGAAAAAGTAGGTTCAGAAACCCTGCTTGCCAAAATTATTGAAATGGTAAACTCTGCAAGCCGTTCCAAAGCACCGATTCAAAATCTGGCGGATAAAATTTCAGGTTATTTTGTTCCGATCGTGGTAGGCATTTCCATCATCACTTTTTTCGTTTGGGCGATCTATGGTCCTGAACCTTCGTATGTATATGCTTTTGTCAATGCGATCGCCGTTCTGATTATTGCATGCCCATGTGCGCTTGGATTGGCCACACCCATGTCGATCATGGTAGGAGTAGGTAAAGGTGCCCAATCCGGAGTACTGATTAAAAATGCCGAGTCACTTGAAAAAATGAATGACATAGATATTGTCATCATTGATAAAACAGGCACACTGACGGAAGGAAAACCATCCGTTGAAAAAGTGATTAGTGCCGACGCTAAATTTTCAGAGGACGATATTCTTCAAAAAATAATATCCATCAACAGCAGTAGTGAACATCCATTAGCGCAGGCAACTTTACGATTTGGTGAAGAAAAGAAATTAGTGATTAAACCTGTTACCAATTTTGAAGCTGTTACCGGAAAGGGAGTAATAGGTCAATTGGATGGTGCATCACTTGCAGTCGGCAATGAAAAATTGATGGAACAAGTAAAGGCGTCTATTGCGCCGGATCTGGATAAGCGGGTTAAAGCAGAGCAAAAATTGGGCAAGACCGTCTCTTATTTAGCTGAAGGAAATACAGCTATTGGGTTTGTCGTGATTTCAGATAAAATAAAAGAATCGAGTAAAGAAGCCATCCATAAATTGCAGCAGGAAGGTTTAAAGGTGATCATGTTTACAGGCGACAATGAAGACACGGCGAAGTCTGTAAGTGAGACATTGCATTTAGATGGATATAAAGCCCAGATGCTGCCCGAAGATAAATTGAATGAAATAAAAAAACTTCAGGCAGACGGAAAGAAGGTTGCGATGGCTGGTGATGGCATTAATGATGCACCTGCTTTATCGCAAGCTGACATCGGAATCGCTATGGGTACCGGAACAGACGTGGCTATTGAAAGCGCATCGATCACGTTGGTGAAAGGCGACATGAATGGTATCGCGAAAGCACGTTCGTTGAGTCAAAAAGTAATGAGGAATATTAAAGAAAATTTGTTCTTCGCTCTTGGCTACAATGTGTTGGGGATTCCTATTGCAGCCGGTGTTTTATATCCTGTATTCGGGTTATTACTTTCTCCGATGATTGCCGCATTGGCTATGAGTTTCAGTTCAGTCTCTGTTATTGCAAACGCACTTCGATTAAGGAATTCAAAACTGTTATAAATTATGACGACAATAGAAAGTTAATAATCATGGAATCAGAAATAGCAGAGAAGAGGGTCGAAATTTTATCTCCTGATCAACTACAAAAGATGAATGCTTATTGGCGTGCGGCCAATTATTTATCCGTCGGTCAAATTTATCTTTATGATAATGCCCTCCTTAAAAAACCTTTAACCCTTGAGCACATCAAACCACGCCTTTTAGGGCATTGGGGCACAACGCCCGGTTTGAACTTTATCTATGTACACCTTAACCGCATCATAAAAAAATATGATCTCAATATCATCTATGTCACCGGTCCCGGGCATGGTGGACCCGGTATTGTAGCGAACACATATCTCGAAGGAACATACAGCGAATTATTTCCTGCCATCTCAGAAGATGAAGAGGGTATGAAAAAACTATTCAAGCAGTTTTCCTTTCCCGGCGGTATTCCAAGTCATGTAGCTCCCCAAACACCCGGCTCTATTAATGAAGGCGGTGAGCTCGGGTATTCTTTGGTGCATGCCTATGGTGCAGTTTTTGACAATCCGGATTTAATAGCGGCTTGTGTGATAGGTGATGGTGAAGCTGAAACAGGACCGTTGGCCACCAGTTGGCATTCCAATAAATTTTTAAATCCTGTTCATGATGGTGGGGTGATACCGATCCTGCATTTGAATGGGTATAAAATCGCTGAGCCAACTGTTCTCGCCCGAATTCCAAAAGATGAATTGAAACAATTATTTATTGGGTATGGCTACAAACCTTATTTCGTTGAAGGAGATGATCCGGAAAAAGTGCATCAATTGTTGGCGTTCACTTTAGATACAATCGTGGGTGAAATCAAACAAATCCAAAAAGACGCACGTAACAACGGATTTACTGTGCGGCCTCAATGGCCGATGATTGTATTTAATACACCAAAAGGATGGACAGGACCAAAAATCGTCGATGGGCTTCAGGTAGAAGGAACGTGGCGTGCTCATCAGGTTCCACTTGCAGATATGGCCACCAAACCGGACCATATCAAAATGTTAGAATCATGGATGAAAAGTTACAAGCCTGAAGAACTTTTTGATGAGCATGGAAAACTAATCGCTGAATTTGCAAGCTTGGCACCAACAGGCACAAATCGAATGAGTGACAATCCAAATGCAAATGGTGGCCTTCTCCTACACGATCTGGAAATGCCCGATTTCAGAGGGCATGCTTTAGAAGTGACGACACCTGGAACAACTAATGCCGAGACAACCCGAATCATGGGTGCCTTTCTTCGTGATGTAATGGAACTCAACTGGGAAAGAAGAAATTTCAGAGTATTTGGTCCTGATGAAACAGCGTCTAACCGCCTCACACACTTATTCGACATCACCGGTCGCACGTCCACTGCCGAGATAAGGGAAAGCGATGATCTTATCTCCAATGATGGACGAGTGATGGAAGTATTGAGCGAGCATTTATGTGAAGGATGGCTCGAAGGATATTTACTTACAGGCAGACATGGTTTGTTCTCTTGTTATGAAGCATTCATTCATATTGTTGACTCTATGTTTAACCAACATGCTAAATGGTTACAGGGGTCAAGAAAAATTCCATGGAGGAAACCGATTGCTTCGTTGAATTATTTACTTACGTCTCATGTATGGCGGCAGGATCATAATGGCAACAGTCATCAGGATCCCGGATTTCTTGATCTTGTAGCAAATAAATCTGCGGATATCATTCGTATTTATCTTCCACCGGACGCAAATACATTGCTATGTATCACGGATCATTGTTTGCGAAGCCGTAATTACATCAATGTGATTGTAGCCGGAAAGCAGCCTGAGCTTCAATGGATGAATATGGATGATGCGATCAAACACTGCACTGCGGGATTAGGTATTTGGAAATGGGCAAGCAATGATGAAGGTGCAGAACCTGATGTCGTTATGGCTTGTGCAGGCGATGTACCAACGCTCGAAACCATTGCCGCGGTGCATATTCTCCGGGAACATTTTCCCGAATTAAAAGTTCGCGTCATTAATGTGGTTGATCTCATGACACTTCAACCGCAAAGCGAACATCCTCACGGATTGAATGATAATGATTTTGATTCGCTTTTTACAAAAGATAAACATATCATATTTGCTTTTCACGGATATCCATTGCTGATTCACAGGCTTACTTATCGCAGAACCAATCACGATAATATTCATGTGCGCGGATATAAAGGAGAGGGCACCACCACAACACCTTTTGATATGGTCGTCATGAATGACATGGACCGGTATCACCTTGTAATGGACGTGATAGATCGTTTGCCTCAACTAGCGTCAAAGGGTGCCTATACCAAACAATATCTTAAAAATAAATTGCTGGACCACAAAGCCTATATTGAAAAGCATGGTGAGGACATGCCTGAAATTCTAAACTGGAAATGGACTAGTCCGGTATGATTTCATTTGATCATGATTCATAAGGCTATTAAAATAGATGTAATGGTTGTTAATCCATGATTGATCCCTGGTTCCGGGATTTCAATTGCAGTACGGATGATAATAGTGTTGTATAAAGCAAATTTAACTGACCCAATAGCCGTTTTGGGTGTTTTGACAAAGGCCGTGACGAAAAACAATTGTTAATGATCGTAACCTATACCTGTGTTGTCTTTAGTATCTTGGTACAGGGGTTAACTATAGAACGAATGGCAAAAAGAATTGCACAAAAGGAAATGAAAAACGCAGCGTAGAAAAGAACACTTTATAATTGACAAAGCAATCTCCATATAACCTGAGTATATTTCAAACAGTAGATGAACTTAATCATGCCGCTGCTGAATTTATTATAGTCTCTGCATCAGCTTCGCTCGCTGCACATGGTAAATTTGTTATCGCACTTTCAGGAGGACAAACTCCCCAAAAAATTTACTCGCTGTTAGCAGAACCTGCATTTCGTAAAAAATTGGATTGGACTAAAATTTTCATTTTCTGGGGTGATGAACGTTGCGTTCCGTTAAATGATGTAAGGAATAATGCGCATCAGGCCTTATCCGTTCTGCTCGATAAAGTACCTATTCCGCCAGGTAACATTCACCGGATTAAAGTCAACTTGTCACCAAAGGAGGCAGCTATGCATTACCAAAGAGAACTTCAGCATTTTTTTGGTAAGAATCCGAAGCGATTTGATCTCATTCTTCTAGGCCTTGGTGATAATGGACATACGGCATCACTTTTTCCCGGAACATCAATATTAGATAATAAAAATTCCGGAGTGGAATCATTGTATGTAGAAGAAGATAAAATGCATCGCGTATCCATGACTGCGCCATTGATCAATCAGGCTCACAAAATTCTTTTCCTTGTTACAGGACCTCAAAAGGCTGGTGTGTTAAATACAGTTTTAAATGGTCCTTTTCAGCCCGCACTTTACCCTGCACAGCTTATCAACCCTGTTGATGGAGAATTGTTTTGGATGGTGGATCAATCAGCAGCATCCCAACTGGATGAATGATATTTCATGACATTCTTTTACCTTTTCTTATGCGCTCAATGCAGCATCGACTATTTCCTGCGCCTCTTCTATTATTTTCTTCAGATGTTCTTTACCCTTGAAACTTTCTGCATAGATTTTATAGATATTCTCAGTTCCCGAGGGTCGTGCTGCAAACCAACCGTTCTCTGTGTTGACCTTGATCCCACCTACTGAAGCATTATTTCCTGGTGCCTTTGAAAGTATGCTCACTATTTTTTCCCCGGCCAGATCCTTATGTTTTATTTGATCTGCTGAAAGATTTTTTAATTTTTCTTTTTGCGCAGGTGTTGCTTTAGCTTCGATGCGGTCGGAATAAGGTTCACCATATTTATTCGTAATCTCTTTATAGATTTCACCTGGATCCCGGTTCATTTTTGCTGTGATCTCCGCAGAAAGCAATGCCGGTACAAAAGCATCCTTATCTGTCGTCCAGACACTTCCATCTTGTCGCAGGAAAGTAGCACCCGCACTTTCTTCGCCAACAAAACAAAGTGACGAATCCATTAACCCATCTACAAACCATTTAAAGCCAACAGGAACTTCATAAAGTTTTCGCCCGGCTCCGGCAACAACACGATCAATGATCGAACTGCTCACAAGCGTTTTACCAATGGCAGCATGATCAGACCAACCGGAACGATGTTGCAGAAGATAGTGAATAGCGACCGCTAAATAATGATTGGGATTTAGGAGGCCTGAACTTTTTGTTACAATCCCATGCCGGTCATGATCTGTGTCACATGCAAAAGAAATATCAAACTGATCTTTCATCGCAAGTAATCCCTTCATCGCATACGGAGAAGAGGGATCCATGCGAATCTGTCCATCCCAGTCAACCGTCATAAAACTGAATGTGGGAGCTACTATTTTATTCACTACCGTTAGATTCAAATGATATCGATCGGCGATAGGTTCCCAGTAATGAACTCCGGCGCCACCCAACGGATCTGCACCTATGTTGATCTTTGAATCACGGAGAAGATTCATATCAATGATTTGACCCAGGTCATTGACATAATCGTTGAGATAATCATGTCGATGTGTAGTAGAAGCGTGGAGGGCTTTCTCTAATGATATTCTTTTTACCGCTTGAAGATTATTCAATAGGATTTCGTTTGCTTTTGCTTCGATCCAGCTTGTCACTTCACCTCCTGCGGGTCCACCGTTTGGCGGGTTGTATTTAAATCCTCCGTCATCCGGAGGATTGTGCGATGGTGTGATCACTATACCATCCGCAAGTCCCGTCGTGCGACCATGATTGTATTTCAGTATGGCATGAGAAATAGCAGGAGTAGGGGTGTATTCATCTCCTTCTGCAATCATAACATCAACACTATTGGCAGCCAACACTTCCATTGTAGAAGAAAAAGCAGGTGCTGAAAGCGCATGCGTGTCAAAGCCGAGAAATAACGGACCATCGATCTTTTGAGTTTGACGATACATACAAATAGCTTGTGTGATCGCCAGGATATGCCATTCATTAAAAGCATTTTTGAACGAGGACCCACGATGACCTGAGGTGCCGAATGAAACGCGTTGTTCAGCTATGGATGGGTCAGGTCGTCCGGTATAATAAGCGCTGATAAGCCTGGGGACATTGACCAGAATACTTTGTGGTGCCGGCAATCCGGCGAGAACACTTACTTCCATATGGGCATTCAGTTTTTATTTTTTTCAATTTCTGTCACTTTCCTAAGCCGGCGTACATGCCGTTCCAACGCACTAAATTTCGCAGCAAGAAAAGTTGTAGTCAAGGTCCATGCAAGTTGTTCATCAATAACTCTGCCACCAAGACAAATCATGTTCATATTGTCATCTTCGACACCCTGATGTGCTGAAAAATCTTCATGGATAAGACAAGCCCTAACCTTTGCAACTTTATTTGCAATAATACAAGCACCAACACCACTTCCACAAATAGCTATCCCACGTGAAACCCAGCCATCGGCTATTGCCTTAGCAAGTGGTAAGATATAATCCGGATAATCATCAGCCAAATTCAATTCAGTATTTCCAAAATCAATGACTTCATAGCCCTGATCATGCAACTTCATCTTCAACTTTTCTTTTAATACAAAGCCACCATGATCTGCCGCGATACCTATTTTATATAACAGGTCCGATGCCATTGATTTTGAATTAGTCATGACGATTTCGTTTTACCAAAGCGAGCGCACGATTACAGATATTTTCAACCGTAAATCCGTATTCTCTCATCATGACATCACCAGGTGCAGAAGCGCCAAACGTATTGATGCCTATCATGTCTCCTTCATCGCCAACGTAATGTTGCCATCCCATAGTTATACCGGCTTCTACGGATATTCGGTTGCGTATTGTTGGGGGTAGCACTAGATCCCTGTACTCAGGAGGTTGGGCTTCAAACAATTCCCAACTAGGCATGGATACGAGTCTCACAGCTAAATTATGTTTACTTAATTCTTGTTGTGCCTGTACGATTAAACTGACTTCTGATCCGCTGGCCATTAATATCAAATCCGGATTTGCATTCGGTGTATCAGCAAGAATATACGCACCGAAATGAAGTCCATCTGCTGCACCATATATTTTCCTGTCCAGTGTTGGTAAATCTTGCCGCGATAAAATTAAAGCTACGGGTGTTTTATGAGTCTCAATAGCCATGCGCCATGCCACTGCAGTTTCATTGGCATCGCAAGGACGAATCACCATCAGTCCTGGAATAGCACGAAGCACAGCGACATGTTCTACGGATTGATGTGTAGGTCCATCTTCCCCCAATGCAATACTGTCATGCGTAAAAACATAAACCACTTTTAATTCCATCAATGCAGCGAGACGAATCGCGGGACGCATATAATCTGAAAAGGTCAGGAAAGTAGCGGTAAAAGGAAGAATACCACCATGTGCTGCCATCCCGTTTGAAATGGCCCCCATGGCATGTTCACGGACTCCATACTGTACATTTCGGCCTGCATGACTCCATCCACCTTCTGCAGAGCCTTGCAGGTCACCAACTGCCATTGATGGATCTTCAAAATTTCCAGCGCCTTTTAGCTCAGTGTGCGTAGATGAATTCAAATCCGCAGAACCACCGATAAAACCAGGCAGAAACTTGAAAAATGATTGCATGATTTTTCCTGATGCTACACGTGTAGCCATTCCTTTTGCATCAGTAGGAAATTCAGGAAAATCCTTATCCCACCCCGATGGTATAATGCCGTTTATAAGATCCGCCAGTTCTGAAGCCAGTTCAGGATATTTATTTTTATAAGCAGTAAAATTTTGTTCCCATGCTGTTTCTAACTGATCTCCATTAGCTAATGCCTTTCGAAAAAGATGCAATGCTTCATCAGGAATATAAAAAGTAGGTTCCAGCGGCCAACCAAGATTTTCTTTTGTCAGTTTTACTTCTTCTACACCCAAAGGTGAGCCATGAGCGGCACAAGAATCTTGTTTATGAGGAGACCCGTATCCGATATGTGTCCGGACAATAATGATAGAAGGACGCTCCTTTTCTTCCTGCGCGAAGCGAATAGCGTTCGTTATGGCCTCTACATCATTACCGTCTTCAATAGATTGGGTATGCCAGCCATATGCTTCAAAACGTTGTACATGATCTTCCGTGAACGTGACCTGCGTGGAAGAAGCAAGCGTGATATGATTACTGTCATAGAGATAAATCAATTTGCCGAGTTTCAGATGACCGGCTAGCGGTGCAGCTTCCGCGGCCACTCCTTCCATCAGATCGCCATCACTGACCAATGCATAGGTATGATGATTGATAATTTCAAATCCCGGTTTATTATATCGTGCTGCAAGATATGCTTCAGCAATAGCCATGCCCACACCATTTGCAAATCCCTGACCTAATGGTCCTGTAGTTGTTTCTACACCAGGAGTTTCTCCACGTTCCGGATGGCCCGGTGTTTTACTTCCCCATTGACGAAAGTGTTTTATTTCTTCCAGGGATAAATCATAACCTGTAAGATGAAGCAAACTATATAACAGCATAGAGCCATGACCTGCAGACAAGACAAACCTGTCGCGATCGAACCAATGCGGATCTGATGGATTGTGCTTCAGAAATCGGGTCCAGAGAACATAGGCCATGGCAGCAGCACCCATAGGTAATCCGGGGTGACCACTATTTGCCTTTTGCACAGCATCAATGGAAAGGAAGCGGATCGTATTAGTAGCAAGCAAATCCGGATCAGTATAGCCAGGGATTGTATTGGAAATGGAGTTCATTATTCAACATTCATTACGTGAAAGTAAAATAGTACATTTTTAGTTGCACTATAGTTGCATTTCATTAGAAAATGTCCCGCCCAATGCCCATGGGAGTAATAAACTTAGATTACGACTGTGAAATATCGTTTCATCTAAAAATCTCAAATCTCAAATCTCAAATCTCAAATCTCAAATCATTTCAACGCCTGTTCAATATCCTTTTCAAGATCTTCATAACTCTCTATCCCTACACTAAGTCGTATAAGTGAATCTGTCAGCCCCGAAGCTAATCGCTGTTCTCTCGGTATAGATGCATGCGTCATCGATGCAGGATGACCGATCAGTGATTCTACTCCACCGAGTGATTCAGCAAGTGAAAACAATTTAGTTCCACCCAATACCTTATTAGCTGCATCCATACTGTCATCTTTCAGATCAAAAGAAATCATGGCACCGAAATTTTTCATCTGGCTTGCAGCAAGCGTATATTGTGGGTGAGTCTTCAATCCTGGATACATCACTTTCCCGACACGAGGATGATTCTGAAGATACTGTGCAAGACGCATTGCATTTTCACAAGATCGATCCATACGAATATGCAGTGTCTTAATTCCACGCAATGTCAAAAAACAATCCTGTGGTCCGGGCACAGCACCACTTGCATTTTGTAAAAACTTAAGTCGTTCAGCTAATGCATCGTCATTAACGATGAGGCCACCCATGATGACATCACTATGTCCGGCTATATATTTTGTAATGGAATGATGGACAATCGTTGCGCCAAGCGCTAAGGGGTTTTGTAAATAAGGCGATGCAAACGTATTGTCAACAGCTACAGGAATATTTTTCTCTTTTGCTACCATGCAAATAGCCTTGATATCGAATATCTGCAGAGTAGGATTTGTAGGGGTTTCAAGCCATATCAATTTTGTCTCCGGCAGAATTGATTTCCGAAGCAAATCGAGATTGGTCATGTCGATGTAACGGCTTTTAATACCCATCGGGCCATATACTTTTGTCAGGAGACGATATGAGCCACCATATAAGTCATTACCACATAGAATATCATCACCGGTTTGAAATAGTTTGATGACAGCATCCATGGCCGCCAATCCGCTACTGAAGCATATTCCATACTTTCCATTTTCCAAAGCTGCAATACTGGCTTGCAGTGCATCACGGGTTGGATTCTGGGTGCGGGCATATTCATATCCTTTGTGTTTGCCCGGAGCTTCCTGGACGTATGTTGACGTCTGGTATATGGGAGTCATGATAGCACCTGAAGTAGGGTCTGGGGCGACGCCTGCATGTACGGCTTTGGTGCCAAAACCCTGTTTATCGTTAGAACTCATTTGTATTAAATGTTTAAGGACGTCAAAGGTAGTAAAATGAAAGGCGAAGGCTTAAATAGAAAACTGACCATTTATTAAAAATGAAAATGGAATGAAATCGAAAAAATTCAATTGGAATAAAATAAATTCTTCATTGAGCGAAGTCGAAATGAAAGGTGGAAACTTGTATCGGTCGTTGAGCGAAGTCGAAACGAAAGATACTTAGGAGCTAAAGGAACTGACCATTTCTTTTCTCTTCAAAACTTCTTGCACAGAAGCAATAATATTCTCCGGAGTCAATCCATATTTTGCTAAAAGCAATTCGGGGACTCCACTTTCTCCGAAACTATCGTTTACAGCTACATACTCCTGAGCCGTAGGCATCTTTCTTGAAAGTAATTGAGCTACAGAATCACCAAGCCCGCCATTGCGTTGATGTTCTTCCGCAGTAACAACACATTTGGTTTTAGAAACGGAATCTAAAATGATTTCTTCATCCAGCGGTTTGATTGTATGGATATTAATCAGTTCTGCACTGATGCCTTCTTCATTTAATTTTTTCACAGCTTCCATAGCATAAGCCACTAAATGACCTGTGGCAATAATGGTGACATCACTTCCTTCATTCATCAATATCCCTTTACCAATTTCAAAAGGCAAATTCTCCGGCATGAAGATGGGCCATGACGGACGACCGAAACGTAAATAGACAGGGCCATAATGTTCTGCTATGGCTATTGTGGCGGCCTTAGTTTGATTATAATCACAGGGATTGATCACAGTCATCCCGGGAAGCATCTTCATCAACCCGATATCCTCAAGGATCTGATGAGTCGCACCATCTTCACCTAATGTCAGTCCCGCATGAGAAGCGCAGATCTTTACATTCTTGTGTGAATATGCTATCGATTGCCTGATCTGATCATAAACACGTCCTGTAGAAAAATTGGCAAAGGTTCCTGTATACGGTATTTTACCTCCAATAGCCAGACCGGCTGCAATGCCCATCATATTCGCTTCTGCAATTCCTACCTGTACAAATCGCTCAGGAAAAGCTTTGACAAATGCATTCATTTTTAATGAGCCTAGCAGATCTGCACACAATGCAACTACATTTTTATTTTGTTGACCAGCCATGAGAAGGCCATCACCAAATCCATCGCGCGTTGCTTTCTTACCTGTTATTGGAAAATCAGTTAACATTATTTACGATTTTGGATTTTAGATTTTATCCGATACCGGATTAAAAGGATACCAGATGCCGGACTATATCTCTGAATGTACTTTAAATTTCACTATTCACTATTCACTATTCACTATTCGTTACTTGTTACTTGTTACTTGTTACTTGTTACTTGTTACTTGTTACTTGTTACTCGTTACTCGTTACTCGTTACTCGTTACTCCCTGCTCCCTGCTCCCTGCTAATAATCTCCTACAGTTTCCTCCAACTGTGTCAGCGCTCTAATCAACTGCTCATCATTCGGTGCGATACCGTGCCAATGATGTCCTTCCATCATGAAATCAACACCGTAGCCCATCACAGATTTCATCAGGATGACAATGGGTTGTTTTTTTCCTGTTTGTTCTTTTGCTTGTTGTAAAGTAGAGATCACGTCTTCGATCACATTTCCGTTCATGTGCAATACTTTCCAGCCAAATGATTTCCATTTTGCTTCAAGATCACCTAATGACATCACTTCACTAGTAGGTCCATCAATCTGCTGACCATTCCAGTCAACAGTGACGATGATATTGTCCAGCTTGTAATGTGCAGCAGACATGATAGCTTCCCACACCTGACCTTCTTCCAATTCGCCATCACCAGTCAACACATAAATCATGTTTTGATCTCCATCAAGACGCTTAGCTAATGCCGCACCTATAGCTACCGAAAGTCCCTGACCCAATGATCCGGATGCAACTCTGATACCCGGCAGGCCTTCATGCGTAGTCGGATGTCCCTGCAATCTTGTATTGATTCTGCGAAACGTGGCTAATTCACTTGTAGGAAAAAAACCACTTCTCGCAAGCACACTATACCATACCGGTGAGATATGACCATTGGAAAGAAAAAACATATCCTCCCCATGTCCTTCCATTTGAAAGGGAAGTTTATAATGTAAAAAATGGAAATACAGGGCCACCATAAAATCAGTGCATCCCAGTGATCCACCCGGATGTCCACTCTGACATTGATGTACCATCCGGACGATGTCGCGTCTCACCTGGGTTGATATTTTTTTTAAATCCTGGATGTCAGCCATTTTTTATTTTTTGTATTCATGTTCTCCCCCTTCAGGGGGTGGGGGGTAGGGGATAATAGAAGAAGGCAATCTGCCTGCAGACTGCCTTCTTCAGCCAATTGCATTTGTCATAGACAGATGCATTATCAAATCGAAACGACGGGTATTACTTTACAGTTTCTACCAGGCTTGTTCCAGCTTTGAATTTTGGTGTTTTCTTGGCTTTGATTTTGATGGCTTCTCCTGTAGCAGGATTACGTCCCATACGGGCAGCACGCTTGCTTACAGAGAAAGTACCAAATCCAGGAAGAGTAACTTTGTCGCCTTTCTTGAGTGTTTTTCCAATTGCATCAAGAGTAGCATCTAGAGCCCTGCCAGCATCTGCTTTTGTCAAATCAGATCCCTTAGCAATAGCTTCAATTAAATCGCCTTTGTTCATTATCAGCTTATTAATGTTAAACAATAAATTAAAATCGAACAAATGTAGGTCGGGAATATATTATAAACAAGCATTATGTATGAAAATATGCCTGAAATGCCTGATTTTATTGACTTTCTTTCATTTGGACGGTCTAAAAGCCCTATTTTTAGGGCATGAAGAACATTCTTTGTCTTTTTTTGATAGTATCTATAGCCCTTTTAGCTCCCGCCTGCAGCCGAAAATCAGGCTGCCCGGCTGAATCCGCCCAGTCTCAGGTGGATAAAAACGGGGAGTATAAGGTCAGCAAAACCAAGTCCGGATTATTGCCGCCAAAAGGTTATCATAAGAAGATAAAAGGTAAATACAAGTCAGGAAAAAAGGTGAAGCATTCCAATTAATCCTTTCTGTATCTCTTTTTCTTAATCCCTTAGAGTTCAAAAAAATATCTTTTCGTCACTCTGTGATGAGGGGAATCTGATGTATATCAGGTATGCCCTGCTCAACTCTTTTCTTCAACATATTGCCTATCGTATACAATGATAGCAGTGTAAAGAAGATAGCACACCCCGGAAATAATACCAGCCACCAATCATCAAAATGATTACGCGACTGTGATAACAATCTTCCCCAATTCATTTCTTCCGGCGGCAGCCCGATGCCTAAAAACGAAAGTGAAGATTCAGCAAGAATAGCAGAAGACACACCGAATATAAAAGTGATCATCACAGGTCTGAATGCATAAGGGATCAAATGATTTTTTAAGATTTTCAGATCTGGTATATTCAATAGCTGTGCAGCTTTGATATAATTACTCTCCTTCATTTTAAATACCTCAGCCCGCATGTAACGTGCCATCACCGGCCATCGTAAGAGCGCAATAGCCATCATGACAGTCAGCAGGCCTTTTACAGGCAAGATGACCAGAAGGATCAGGATGATAAATAAACCGGGGAAGCTATCCACTATACTGATCAAACTCATGACGATAGTGTCTATCGGTATTCCTGTTTGTTTTGATCTTATGGTTCTCGAAAAACGAAATACCATTGCCAAGGCTATGATCAACAGTATTAATAGCACATATTTTAGAAAAACACTGAAGGGCAACCACCATATAATAAACAGCAAAATAAAAAAGATAAGTGTTTCGATGACCTGAATCCATGAAACTCTCCATTTACGATTTCCCCAATATGCCGCCGCAGATCCAAGAGGCACACCAAATAGCAATGCAAGCAACATCGAACCAAAACCAATCAATAAGCTCACGCGGCAACCCCGAATCATTCCTGCAAGTACATCTCTACCCAACGCATCAGTACCTAGCCAATGACGGAATCTCAGGCTCAATGGTTGAGATGCAATTGGACTAAGATGACTTCCGGATGCAAGATCAATCGTGGTATGACTATATGGAATCGGAGCACGCCAGATCGATTCAAATGATGTTGACCGCCATTCCACCGGTGAAAACGATGGATAAAGGGTAGAAAGCTCTGCCTCTGAAATGCCGGAGAATAAGGGAAAATATGTACGTCCTTCCAGTCTGCACATATAAGGTTTTTCATTTGAAATCAAAGGTCCCAATATCGCGATAAGGCTCACGATTAAAATAAATAGCCATGACAAACGTAAACTCAATGGAGATCTCCATCCGGGTAACAAAGTATAATATGACAAAGCCTCTTTCTTCAAACTTAAACTGTCTTAACTCTTGGATCCGCCCACTTATAAACTACATCTGTCAATACATATGAAAATACTGTAATCGCTGCCCCTAACATCAGTACAGGAAATACCACCGGCCAGTCATGCGCAAGCAAACTATTGTACATCAGCCGGCCCATCCCTGGAATGCTGAAGATGACTTCAACGATTAAAGAACCGGATAGTAGTGCCGGCACTGATCCGCCTATAATCGTAATCACAGGAAACAATGCATTTCTGATCACATGCTTCTTTAAAATCGTTCGCTCTGAAATACCCTGAGCCCGTAATGCTTTTACATATGGCTGTTCCATTTGATGAAGTACAGATTGTTTCATTTGTCTTGACACATAAGCCAGCGCACCAAGCGTAAGACACATGACGGGCAATAAAAGATGAGAAAATAAAATGCTCCATTTTTCAATCACCGATCCGGCGCGTTGATAAGAACCTAATCCACCCGATGGAAAGATAGATAACCACTCTCCTGAAGTAAGCGAATAAATGAATAATGTACCAAGCCAGAATGATGGAAGTGCAAAAAGAGCAAATAGTATCCAGTTAATAATACGTTCCAGAGGCATGCCATCATGAGCACCACTCCAAATACCTATACCCACACCCAGTAAAATAGCAAGCAAAAATGCAAGCCCGTTTAGTAATAATGTCCATTTCAATGCATCGAATATTTTAGTCCATGCATTCAATCCGTCAACAAGAGATGTCAGCGGCCGCTGCGAAAGTAATCCGGACATCCATTGATGATATTGATTGTGTGTGCCATTCCATTCAATCAACGGTAACCAGGTGGTTGCAACATCTGAATTCCCTTGCTCCAATAGCTGATCACATGACAAAAGGATTAAGGACAATTGATTTGTGATTTCCGGAATAGCGATGGTATCTTTTAATAAAGCTTCCTTCACTGCAAGCATGTTGTTTTGCAATAGTTTCAGATCATTTGTTTTTAATGCGCTATTGAAATGCTGGCAAAGCACATCGTGAGCCGCCAGTGAATTGCTAATGGGACAATACGTTTGCAATCCTGATTTCAATTGATCATGCAGCAGCAGGGATCCATTTCCATTCTTTGTTTGATCAATCCAGGATTTTAATGACTTTCTTTCGTCAAGGGGAAGGATAAGATTTACATTCTTTGGATAATAACCTGGTGAGACGGACCAATAGAACATCGGCAGATCCAATCCACGTCGATGCGCTATCTGCAGATAGGCGTTTTGAAGTTCAAGCGGATTGGAATTGATATTGTACCGCGGATCATCGATGCTCAGATAATCCATCACCTCATCACCCGGCGTCAGTTTACTGAGCCAGAAAGCAATAATAGAAATGATCCACAATAATAGTATGGCATTACTAAATCTCCTGATGAAGGATAAGATCATTGTTCATCCTGATTATGCAGCGCGCTTGAAAAGATTTTCAAAATAACCGGGTTTCCGGGAAGAAGAACGAAATTCAAATTTTTTGGAAACAATAATTCTCTCCAGTGGGACATACAGAAATATAACAGGCTGCTCTTTGTAAATGATTTCCTGTAGAGAATGATAGTCATGATCTCTTTCCTGATCTGAAGCATCGGTTCGGATTTCATTGATCACACTATCAGCCGCCATGCTATGGAAGCCACTGACATTGCCCCCACCCGGTTTATCACTTTCCGAATGCCAGGTCTGATAGGGATCATCAAATGCAGGTTGTGAACGCATCCGCATGGGCTCGATATCAAAATTGTTTTGTCTGCGATCATCATTAAACTGACTATTGTCCAGGACCTCTATATTGATTTCAATGCCTGCTTTTTTAGCATTCTCTTTGAGAATATTTGCAATGGCTTTACCTTCTTCCTGAGCGGTTATTTTAATACTTATACTTAATTCCTGAAGTTTTCCATCTATTATTTTATCAGGGATTCCATTTCCATTCGTGTCTTTCCATCCGGCGTCTTTGATTAGAGCTATTGCTTTGTTGATATCCTGGGTCACAGGTTTAAGATCTTTGTCATAATATGGTTTACTCGGATGGATTGGACCTACAGTACGTTGCCCCAGACCCTGAAGCAGATTATTCATGATCCCGTCATAATCCAGGCAATACGCAAGTGCCTGACGAATTCTTTTATCCGCCAGAATAGGTTTTCTATTGTTGAGCAACAAATAATTCATTTGTAATAAACCTGGGCTTGCAAACTGAAATTTTGCTGACCATTGCGAATCAGCTTTCATCTTGAGAAACGTACCAGGGCTTACATCCCCCATCACATCTACCTCACCAGATTTTAGAGCAGCTTCAGCAGTAGCCGCATCTGTAATTATTTTGTAGGTGATTTCAGTCGGATAGCCCTGGATCAAAAGAGGTGCATTCTGAATTTTATCTCCCCAGTAATTACTCTTTTTTTTCAGTCTGATGAATTCTCCGGTCGTCCAGTTGTCTAATTCATAAGGGCCGGCACCGCTGACCATTTCTCTTCCATAATGTGGCGATTCAAACGAAGTCGCAAACTGCTTTAGTAAAGTGTCTTGTTCAACAGACCATTTCTTATTCGGATCGCGCAAAGCATCCAATGAAATTTTGCTCATGAAATTTTGCGGATCGTAGAGATGAGCGGGATAAAGATTGAAGTTTGTGATCACTTCAAGCGCCAATATGTACGAACTGTCTACATATGCTGTTGCATGTAAGGGATCTTTCGGATCCGTCTCAACTTCACTGATGAAGTTTAAAAAACCTCGTGTCGTTGCAGCGGTGACATAAGGATTGAATATTGCTTTCAATGTAAAGAGATAATCATCAGTCGTCACAGGCTTTCCATCCGACCACGTGGCTTCAGGCCTGAAATGCAATTGATATCGTTGTCCGCCAATATGCTTTCCCTCCGTGACTTTTTCAGCAACAGGCATTTCGGTGATCAGTAAAGGAGATAATTTCAAACTCACCGGGTCGTATTCCGCGATTGGCAGCAAAATGAGACTAGTTATTTGAGTCACATAGGAGCTCTTCCCAAACAAAGGATTCAGCGTTTCAGGCTCTATGGGTAAGCGCACTGATACGGCGAGCGGCGTTGATGAATCAGTACCAGTTTTGCATGATGTGATCATCAAAGCTGACAAGCATAGTATAGCAATTATGTGTTTTATATCCCTTCTTCCCATTTGCCAAAGATAGTGATGAGTATTGTTTTCGATGGCTATCCCTCGTGATTAATAGTATTTCAAAATCGAGACACTACCAATTATTTTTAACCAATATCTTAAAATAGTGTTGTAGGTAGTATGCAAAAGAAGCTCCTCATAGCCGGTGGAAGTGGATTAATCGGAACTGCCCTGGCCAAAGAGGCCAATCTTCAGGGATGGGAAATAACCATTCTGAGCAGACATGCCGGTACCGGAAGGATTGTCTGGGATCCTGAAAAGGGTACTATAGATATAAAGGATAGAGAAGCATACGATGCGATCATCAACCTTGCCGGTGCTTCTATTGCAGAAGGCAGATGGACAGAAAAAAGAAAAAAAGAAATTTATCAAAGCCGCATTGATTCCTGCCATACGATCGAAAAGTATGTGCGTGAAGGACGACTCACTACTTCATTTTATCTCGGTATCTCCGGTATCGGCATTTATGGAGACAGGGGAAATGATATTGTCGATGTAGACACGCCTATTGTAAATGGAGATGATTGGCTTATTAAAACTACGATCGACTGGGAATCCGGCCATATGGCTTTTGCAGATTTAGATATCAGAACTATCATTCTCCGGACAGGTATTGTTTTGAGTTTGGACGGAGGTGCTCTAAAGGAAATCATGAGTACTCCCGGTATTGGTGTCTTGTCTTATTTTGGAAACGGGAAGCAGGTCTGGTCATGGATACATATTCATGATTTGATCCGAATGATTTTTTTCTGCATTGGGGATGCAAATACAAAGGGCGTATACCTGGCATCATCACCTCATCCGGTCTCAAATAAAATTCTGACAAAAACAATCAATCATTATTTAAAGCCTAAAAGATTAGTAGTTGGTGTACCTAAAATAGTAATAGCCACAATTTTAGGGGAGACACACAGAGTTCTATTTGAAAGTTGTAACGCTTCCTCAGCAAAAATAGAAGGAGAAGGATTTCAATTTGAATTTCCTTCGGTCGATGCTGCAGTTAAAAATCTGTTGAAAAAATGAGCAAAGAGCGAAGAGCAGTGGGGTCGTATAAACTATATTCTGGAATGTAGCAGTTAGTATGAAGGCAGGTGATAGAACTAAAATCTCCAAATGGAGTGTGCCTGTAACGGTTCATGGGAATCACGCTCTCGCTCCGATGGAGCTTAAAAAATATGATGTCGGTGTTGTTACAGATATATCGCTCCGATGGAGCTTAAAGTTTATGATGTCGGGGTTGTTACAGATATTTCGCTCCGAGAGAGCTTAACTCTTCATTCTTGAGGACCAAAATCGAAAATCGAAAATCGAAAATCGAAAATCGAAAATCGAAAATCGAAAGCTTCGACCCGCTTTACTTATCCTCGTGCGACAGCTCAACCATCGTAAATCCGTTTACGGTTCGAAAATTTCAATATCCTTTGTACGCCAAACTAAGTTTGTAAACTTCCCTTTGAATCGTGTAGCCCGTACGATGTGATTATCGATCCAGTGATAATTTCCACCGCGTGGTTTTCCGACAAGAAGGCCATGATATTTGAAACCGCATTTTGCTAACCAATCTTCTGTAATCTTTCGATGTGCTTCCGTACGTGATGTGAAAAACGTAATGATGTGCCCGTCGTCATACCATTTGTTGATGATTTCAAGAGCATCTTCATAGTAGGGTACATCGACCATTCGTTCAGGTTCCTCATTGGGGATATCATCACAGATCGTACCATCGATATCGATCAGGTAGTTTTTTACTTCTCCAGGGAGTAAAGGACTCATCTTCTCCCCTTTCTCATTGTACAAGGGGATTAATGGAGGTTGTTCGCTCATTATTATTTTAAATGGTCAAGATAGGGTCAAAGATAGGGGCGGCAGTCTTAAACTCAATAATTCACTTGCAAATAGTTGTATATCATCTTCTTAAAAGACTAAATTCCAGTCGAAGACTTAAAAATCTATGTAATCGGTGGGATCCACAGGCCTTCCCTGGATCCAGAGTTCAAAATGCAGATGGGGCCCGGAAGATAATTTCCCGGTATTTCCTATAATGGCTACAGCCTCACCAGCCCTGACAAAAGCTCCATTTCTTTTTAACAGCGTAGCATTATGCTTATAAAATGACACCATATCATTACTATGCTGAATGCCTATAGTATAACCCGTCTCAAGTGTCCAGTCGGCAGTAATCACATGGCCATCCCAGATTGCCTTCACCGGCGTATCATGAGGAGCGAGGATGTCAACCCCAAAATGATCCTGTGAAGGATCAAATTTGCTGCTGATGACACCTGATATCGGCGGAATCAGGTACAGGTAATCAGCTGGCTTCAATACAGACGGGGCGGAAGAGCTTTTTACCTGAATAGTTTGCACAGGCTTTGGTGGCTCTGTTCGATCCTTTTCCCATGACAACGATTTTTCCTCAGGCGTTTTTTCTTCGTTTGGGGTCTGGACGACGTTTGACTTTCCTATGCTGTCCGACATACTGATCATCTGGTTGAAATGATCGTAATATTGTTTATAATCAACCAATTCTGTTTCCAGGGAGGCTACTTTCTTAGCAAGGCGAATGAAATCAGGGTTTTGGCTTGGCATCGCGTAACCGGGCACAAGTCGTCTAAGTGGGGTAAAAAAGATCACCACGATCATGATCCCCATGGTCACCAGTATGATCGAAGAAAGAAGAACATAAAGATTGAGCAACGTAAGGCGATAGGAGCCCACTTCTTCAAGGGTATCATCCTTCCGGAGGACAAGCCTATATATGGTATGCCAATGCCGCTTTCTGGTCTTTCCTTGCTCCATGATAGGAAATTGGGTGTAGTGGTGATTTTGAAATAAATTTGCCTCCTAATCAGTTTATAAGATTAAACGCCTGGTGGGAAACAACCTTTCAGCTTCAAATCATATAAATGCTATACCGTATTAACGTGAAAAATACACTTTTGATCTTTTTGACGCTGGGAATGATTTGGGGTTGTGTGACAACGAAGAGCCATCAGGACATGTCAAAAGTAGGGCAATTCTACCATAACGTGACTGCCAAGTACAATGGTTGGTTCAATGCCAATGAACTGGTGAATAACAGCATCCTCACGCTTGAAACCCAGCATGAAGACAATTTCAACGAGATCCTGCCCATCTATGAATATTCCGCCGTTCAGAATGCGGATGCCGTCAAAGCCGATCTGGACGAAGCCATTAAAAAAGTATCAGTCGTCGTCACATTGCACGAATACAGTGATTGGGCTGATGATTGTTATCTCCTCATCGGGAAAGCGCTTTACCTTAAAAAGGATTATGAAGCAGCCGAAGACGCCCTCGAATTCTACCAGGATGAATTTCTTCCAAATGGCAAGCATACATCTCTTCATAAAAAATCCAAGAGAGTAAACAAAGCCAAAAAAAGCGGAAAGACCAACGCGGTAAAGGAAGCGAATAAGCGGAAGAAAGAACTTGAACGTGTTCGTAAGAAAGCAGAAAAAGAACGCAAGGCTTACAACAAGCAAATCCATAAGCTGAAGAAGAAAGGAAAAAGTACGACTGATATTCAACGTCCCGGCACGACAAAGGGGCCCGATGCAACAACTGTACTTCCAACATCCGATCTCAAGAAATATGAGCCCACAGCCGCCGAAATAAAAGCTAAAGCAAAAGCTGAAGGTGAACATGTTGGTTTGCTTGGTCACGTTCCTGTTTATGATGAAGCTATTCTGTGGTTAGCCAAATCGTATATTGAACGCCAAAACTGGACAGCAGCAGATTATCAATTCAGACGTCTGGAATCCGATGATGTCCTTCCCCCAAAAGTTTATGAAGAACTACCAGTAGCGAGAGCCTATTATCATATGGTTCGTGAAAACTATCCTCAGGTGATTCCCTTTCTCGAACAAGCCATTGAACGTGCCTCAAAAAGAGCCAATAAAGCGAGATATGCATATATCATAGCTCAATTGTATGATCGCGATGGCAATGTAGCCAAGGCCGGTGAGTTCTATCAGAAATCATTGGATTTCAGCAACAAGTATGATATGGAATTCAATACAAGGCTGAGCATCATCAGGTCATCCGTCCGCAATAAAACGATGACCTCAGCTGAAGCTCAGCAGAGTCTTGAAAAAATGCTGAAGGACGAGAAGAACAAACCATTTCAGGGACGTATATACTTCGTATTAGCCACTCTTGCTTTAGACAATAATGATATAGCCACGGCTATCGGACATCTTGAAAAGAGTATTGAAAATGTACAGGACGATAAATTTCAGGCTGTGGAAAGCCAGTATTTGCTTGCCACATTGTACATGAAACAATTACAATTTGTAGAAGCTGAAGCCACATTTAAAGCTTGCGCAGCAGTCATGACAGAGACGGACCCGCGCTATAAGTTTGTCAAAAAGATGGGTGACAATCTGAGTGACATCGCTATGAATCTCAACACGATCACGTTGCAGGATAGCTTATTAAAGCTTTCCTACATGAATGAAGATCAGCTCAAAAACATAGCACGTGATCTAAAAAAAGCAAAGCAGAAAGAAGAAGAAGAAGCTGCGGCGAAAAGCAAATATAATGCCAGCCAGGTAGGTAAGGGTACATCGCCTTCTCCTGCACTTCAGAATGGCGTACCTGCAGTTCGTCAGGTCAGTGGCAGTCCCATTGAAAGTACATTCTGGGCATTTGATCAAAAAAATCTGAAGAAGGCAAAACGTGAATTTGATAAGACGTGGGGAGATATACCGCTTACCGATTACTGGGGTGTAAGTTCTAAAGCAAGTCAATATGTCTCAACAGCTGAGTCGGCCCAATCAGGTAATGGCGATATAGGACTGTATGAAAGTGAAATTGAAAATTTCTTTAAAGACGTTCCAAAGAATGATACAGCCAGAGCTCAATCACATGCCCAGATCAGGAAGTCTATGCTTTTGCTCGGCCAGCTGTACCGCGACCGATTGCAGGACTTTCAAAGCTCAATTGATATTTTGGAAAAACTATTGGCACGATATCCTGAAGCGCCCGAAAAGCTGGAAGCCTATTACCAACTTTATCTCTCTTCTTTATCAGCCGGCGATCTTGTACGTACAGAAAAGTATAAAGCACTTATCATTGCCGAATATCCGAATTCTCGGTTTGCGAGGGTTCTTTCGGATCCGAATTTCGCCGCCAGTCAGCAATCTGAACATGAGCGATTGATGACGTACTATGATGAAACATATAGCCTCTTCGAGCAGAAAAATTATAATGTCGTTCTCCAGCGCATCACAGATGTCGGTGAAAAATTTGGCGTCAACAATTCGCTGATGGCGAAATTTGAATTGCTCAAAGCGATGAGTATTGGTGCTACCATTGGAAAGGATGCTTATGTAGACGCGCTCAAGGATATCATTGCTAAATATCCAAATACAGATGAAGACAAAAAAGCGAAAGACATGCTGCTTCTTCTGGGCGATAATAATGCAAACAGCGTTTATGGAGAAACGGGTCTAAGCGATGCTCAATTTACAGTGGAGGATAATGCACTACATTTCATCATCGTCTATGTGCGGAACCAGGATGAAATAAGTATTCAGGATACAAAGGTTGCATTAGCGAAATTTCATAATCAATATTTCCAGCTTGATAATCTCAAAATGGCAAGCCTTGTATTTGATCCTTCAAAGAATCAATCTTTAGTACTAGTAAGATCTTTTACGACAAAAGAGAAGGCGATGAAATACTATGATACCGCCACCCGCAATCCAAAAGACTTTTTACCTTCTAATGCGATCTATGAAGTATATCCGATCACACAGAAGAACTATCGTGAAGTGATCAAGGCAAGATCATTGGATGCGTATAAGGCATTCTTTGAAGAGAATTATAAAAAGTAAGACGATTTAGGAAAAACGAATATCGAGTAACGAGTAACAAGTAACAAGTAGCGGTTTCAAGATGAGGGTAGCCGAAGAGTCAAAGAAAAAGCGCATGTTGAGCGGTTGACCGACGTTCGAGCGTTTGCAAGGCTGTGCCTTGCGTAATGTGCGACGGAATGAATTCCATCGTTACAAAATCGGTCGTGCCTACGGCATTTTATTTGACGTTTCGCTTCGAAACATCACTCAAACTCCACCAATGGAAATCCTCTATCCACAGCCTGTCCTATATTGACTTTTATCTCTTTTATTATCGCATCATGAGGTGCGGCAATCACATTTTCCATTTTCATGGCTTCCAGGATAAGTAGTGGAGTTCCTTTGATTACATGATCACCTGCTGTTACTTTGATTGATGTCACAAGCCCAGGCATGGGGGCTTCCATTAAACTTAATTTTTTGGAATGAATGGTGTTCAGTCCCATTTTTTCAATCATCAGATCCAATTCCCGATATATTCGGACATGTTTTAGTTGCCCATCCAATTCAATACTGTATGTGTGTGAATCAGCATCATACCCCATGATTTTAATCTGATGCAGTTTATTTCCTTCCTGAAATTTGTACATTCCTTCTGCCTGCGACATCATGTGAATATGATCAGCCATAGCGGATTGATTAGCCCCACTTTCATTGGCTGTCATTTCGAATCTTTCGCCATCAATTTCAATGGTTGTTTTGCTTTCGAATTTCATTACGGGGTAGAGGATTGTTTTTCACGGCCAACTTTCTCAAGAAAGATGACTTCATAAATAGTGGATGCAAGATAGATCACAAGGAAGGGCCAGATAAAAGAATTATCAGCAGGTTCATATCCTTTCTGATATCCCAGGATCAATATCACGCACAGGATCATCTTAAGAAATACGGCCAGCATGATCAACTGAATGTATAATTTAGTATAAGAGCTGCGTGCTAAGATTTTCGCCGCGCCATATAAGAGAGTACAGAAAATAATCATTGCTGCAATCGTCACCACTATAAAACCTGCGTGAGCCCTCATTGGCGCGAACAACATGATTAATACCATTATGATACTCATCTCTGTGATGCTGGTGATGGCCAGCCCGGCAAAAAATTGCTTAGGGCTCATCTTTACGATTTAATTCTTTGACCAGGATATAAAAAAATCCGCCTGTGAAAAGTAACAGCAGTAAAACTGTAAAGTACGGAATGGAGGTAGCCAGCTTCTTATCGATTTTCTGTCCAAGCCATGCCGCTATTCCCATCAGCGCAAAAAGCTGGATGGCCATGCCGCTATACTTCAGATATTTATTGGATGAAGGTGATTTGGGATCAGCCTTCACTATTCAGGACATTGTAGCTTTTGCACTACCGAGAGAACTGAGTTCAATCACATCTTCATCTAATGAAACCTTGCGTGGATTGGTGTGTTGAGCACCCATCTTACATTTCACATTAAAGATGGATCCGGGCTGAACGACTAATTTCTGTGTAGTCACGTCTCCTTCAATTCTTGCAGTTTCTTTGACATGCAGAATATCATTGACAAGCAGCACGCCTTCGAAACGACCTTCTATCACTGCATTTTCACATTGCACATCCCCCGTAATATAACCGGTGGGGCCAATGATGACTTTACCTTTGCAATTGAGTGTACCTTTTAAAGTGCCATCAATACGAATGTCTTTATCCGCTTGTACGGTTCCTTCAATATTTGTGCCTTGTACGAGGCTATTGCTTGAAGAGGCAGAGGCTGATGTGATCAGGCCATTCGTCTTGCCTTTTGTATCATTTTTTGTGTTGTTGAACATCCCTTGAGAGAATTAAAGTCGTGAATAGATATAGTGTCATGGAGACTACAATCTGACAAAGGGGGTTGTAAAATAACGAATAACGAGTAACGAATAACGAGTAATAAATATTAATTATTGATTATTATTGATTATTGATTATTGATTATTGATCTGAAATGTGAATTGCAACTCGTTACTCGTTACTCGTTATTCGTTATTCATTATTCATTATTCATTATTCATTATTCGTTATTCGTTATTCGTTATTCGTTACTCGTTACTAGAACTTGGGACAATAAACACCACGATTCTGAGGTCCGCAAACGAGATAAACCATGGAGAATTCAAATCCTCCGTTACCCCTGCTGCCCTGGCTCAGACTGGATGTATTGATATCATAACTGAAACCAATACCCCAGTTAGAATAATCAAATCTTGTAGAGAGAATGATAGCATCTACGAGAATAGGTTTTGTAAAATGCCTGGCCAACCGGATCCATCCACCAAATTGGAATGACTGATCTGCGCCGCCATTATCAAGATTGAAGCGGAAACTATTTCCGGCATTAATTTCCAATGAAGGACCCTGTTTGAAAAACACGGCACCCGGTACAAGAGAAACACTCCTGTTTAATGGGAACTCACCACCTGCGTGTATAACTGATTTGGTGTAATATTTTTCAACATCATCAGGGCGATAGAATGACAGATTAGCCTGGTTAAGGTGATTGATAGCACCACCAAAATAAAAGTTAGTGTGCTTGTCTATTACAGAGAACCAAAGACCGCCAAGGCCGATATCTCCGAAAATGAAATTGTTTGGGAGCTCACCTTCTTGTGATGGACATGTGGCACAATAGGTACCATCAGGATTTGCTTGTAAAGGCCATTGGGCATTTGTAAAGTCAAGGCTTCGTTGAGAAGCACCCACTTCAGCGCCAACCACTACATAATTTGCTTTCTTTCTGTCACCACCGACCCTACGGCTATAGGCACCTGATAATTTTAATGTCAGGGTTTGAAAGTCAAGTTGTCCGGCTACATCGGTCCATACATTGCCTCCGAAACCGAAATAATCATATCGGCCTACAGGCATCTTCTGATCATAGGACACACTATACGTGTTGTATGCGTTTCGTCCCAGGACTGAGGCCCATTGATTACGATAATTACCTACGATACGGGTGTTGCAGTTTTGCACACCTGTAAGGGCAGGGTTTAGCGTCAGGGGCGACATATAGAATTGAGAAAAGTGGATGTCTTGTCCACATAGAGACGTCACTGTTAAAATGCCAACCAGTGATGTTAAAAAAGCAAGTCTTTTGATCATAGCCTTGTGGATGTAAAGATTCCTGAATAGACAGAAATTTGGTTAAGTAAAAAAACAATGTGTAAGCCCTTGATAAATAGACAGAAAGTCCCTAAAGGAAGGAAGTCAGCCCATTTCTTGAGGTGAAATATACAAAATCGTCATCAAGTAAACGATAAATTTAATAGAAAGTACGCCTTGAGATTACGGACCATGTAAGAATCGTGATGAACATTCCAAAAAGCAGACTAAAAAAAAGAGGCTATCAAACGGACAGCCTCTTTTTTTCTCTGTAATGACACTGAAGTATCAGTGGGCAATCAAATTATTCCATACCATGATCATGATTAACAAAAGCCTGGATACCTATGCTTAACCCAAATTCGGTAGTACTGTTACCTGTGTTAAAGAAAACTGCTGGCTCAATAGCTACTCCATTGTTAAGAAACCATGAGTATCCAACTGAAGCTCCATAAGTAGGGTCCTGACCATTGTCGCTTAGATCCAGACTTACATGAGCCTGAATGAAAATAGGATTCGTTACATAATAACGGACGAATGGGCCGAGACCAGTGGAAGTATTTGTCTCGCCTCCAGAACTTAAGCTGAAGAAGGAAAGTTCGGTACCGATAGCTAAATCATTAGCAATGAAATAACCGATAGTTGGGTCTATTAAAATAGCTGTAAGAGAGCCATCCAGGCCCTTAACTTTCGTACTTGAGAATCCGGCAGATCCACCTAACATCCATGCACCTTTTCCAACGGTCTGAGCTGAGATGGCTTGTGCAAAGCACACAAATGCAAAAATCGCAATAATTGATTTTGTAAACATTTTCATAAGTTTTGATTTTTTAAAAGGTTTGAGAACTAATTATTAAAGGTAAAAAAATCATATTACATAAAACATGTATGTTTTTTATACCAATGTGACGCAAATATAACCACGAAACTGAGGGGGCCAAGCTTCTTCATTTTTCTCCTAAAAATATTTTCAATTCGATTCTCAGGCCAAAAGTGTTGCTATTGACCGGATCAGTATTTTCATCTTTTGATTTACTGAAATTATAATAGGCCATTGGTTCTAATGTAACCGATTCAGCGAGTCAGGCTGAGTTTGCCTTTGACAGTTGTGGGCATAATGCATGTCTGAGGGGCCTACATAACCGTGAAATTTTTCTAAAAACATTTGGGTTAGGTGGGGTAGAATGATATCTTTGCCGTCCCTTTTGCGAGAGGGGTGTGCTTCGACCAGCTTAACTCAGCCTTGTGCTACAGCTCAGCAACCGAAGCGTGAGCGTGTGAGAAGAGGGAATTTGATGTCTAATTGCTGATAATGAAGCTATTCCTTAGCCTTTGCCTCAGCTTTAGCCTAAAGAAGAAAAGTTCATTGACAAGTATGGACAACGATTTATGATCAATTGCTGAGGAAGTGGTTGGTGATAAATTTAGGTAAGAAAATTGAAGGCTACGCAGATGATTCTGCTGGTTGTTCGGGAGATTGAAGTATTAAAAGCTTATAAGATTATAGGCTTATAGGGTTATGGTTATAAAACCAATAAGCCTATTAACAAATAAACCTATAAGCCGAGATTTGAGATCTGTCGGATTAATAAGTAAAAATCAAACGGGTAGCTGTACTCATAAAATTACAGATAGGAAAACAGAAGGAGCGAGGATCGTCTGCTTGAATTGCCCGGACATTTAAGTTTGGGAGGAAGAGAGTGGATAAAAAAACGAACTATGGAGAGTTTGATCCTGGCTCAGGATGAACGCTAGCTGGAGGCTTAATACATGCAAGTCGAGCGGGATTGTGGTAGCAATACTACATGAGAGCGGCGCACGGGTGAGTAACGCGTACACGACCTACCTTTGACTGGGGGATAGCCCTGGGAAACTGGGATTAATACCGCATATAATTCTCGATAATAAAGGTTGGGAATGAAAGTTCAGGCGGTCAGAGATGGGTGTGCGTCTGATTAGCTAGTTGGTAAGGTAACGGCTTACCAAGGCGATGATCAGTAGGGGGCGTGAGAGCGTGGTCCCCCACACGGGTACTGAGACACGGACCCGACTCCTACGGGAGGCAGCAGTAAGGAATATTGGACAATGGCCGCAAGGCTGATCCAGCCATCCAGCGTGCAGGAAGAAGGCCCTATGGGTTGTAAACTGCTTTTATCAGGGAATAAACCTGTGGATTTACTCCGCAGCTGAAGGTACCTGAAGAATAAGCACCGGCTAACTCCGTGCCAGCAGCCGCGGTAATACGGAGGGTGCGAGCGTTATCCGGAATTACTGGGTTTAAAGGGTGCGTAGGCGGCCCTGTAAGTCAGGAGTGAAAGTTTGCGGCTCAACCGTAAAATTGCTTTTGATACTGCGGGGCTAGAATTAGGATGAGGTCAGCGGAATGTGGCATGTAGCGGTGAAATGCATAGATATGCCATAGAACACCAATTGCGAAGGCAGCTGGCTAGACCTGGATTGACGCTGAGGCACGAAAGCGTGGGGGAGCGAACAGGATTAGATACCCTGGTAGTCCACACCGTAAACGATGGATACTAGGTGTCCGGCCTTTCGGGGCTGGGTGCCCAAGGGAAACCGATAAGTATCCCACCTGGGGAGTACGTCCGCAAGGATGAAACTCAAAGGAATTGACGGGGTCCGCACAAGCGGTGGAGCATGTGGTTTAATTCGATGATACGCGAGGAACCTTACCTGGGCTAGAATGCGAGTGACGTCCTGTGAAAGCAGGATTCCCTTCGGGGCACAAAGCAAGGTGCTGCATGGCTGTCGTCAGCTCGTGCCGTGAGGTGTTGGGTTAAGTCCCGCAACGAGCGCAACCCCTGTCCTTAGTTGCCAACTCATCGCAAGATGGAGGGACTCTAAGGAGACTGCCGGCGTAAGCCGAGAGGAAGGTGGGGATGACGTCAAGTCATCATGGCCTTTATGCCCAGGGCGACACACGTGCTACAATGGCCGGTACAGAGGGTTGCGAAGCCGCGAGGTGGAGCCAATCCCTTAAAGCCGGTCTCAGTTCGGATTGGAGTCTGAAACCCGACTCCATGAAGTTGGAATCGCTAGTAATCGCGCATCAGCCATGGCGCGGTGAATACGTTCCCGGACCTTGTACACACCGCCCGTCAAGCCATGGAAGCCGGGGTACCTGAAGATGGTGACTTTACTGGGAGCTATCTAAGGTAAAACTGGTGACTGGGGCTAAGTCGTAACAAGGTAGCCGTACCGGAAGGTGTGGCTGGAATACCTCCTTTTATTTTACAAGAGTGTACTATTAATATAGTCAATAGTCCCGCTCCTTCTTCCCTGTCTCCTTGAATAAGGAATAACGAATATCGAAGTACGAGGGTAAGAGCGTGGAGAGTAAGATTTACAGTTTTTCTCTTCACTTCTACTTAGAACTTCCACTTCTTACTTCGATATTCGATATTCTCTATTCATTATTCCTTCCCTATTGTCCAAACTTGTTTTTAAAATAGAAATAAAGATTTCTTTTTAGTCTCGTAGCTCAGTTGGTTAGAGCGCTACACTGATAATGTAGAGGTCGGCAGTTCAAATCTGCCTGAGACTACTGAAAAGTGTGAGTTTGAGTGTGAGTTGGAGTGTGATGAATTTAACTCAAACTCACACTCCAACTCAAACTCTTCCGGGGGATTAGCTCAGCTGGCTAGAGCACCTGCCTTGCACGCAGGGGGTCAACGGTTCGAATCCGTTATCCTCCACAAAAGCCTGACCAATCGGTCAGGCTTTTTTATTGCAATCCCATACAAACTCACACTCACACCCCAACTCACACTCTTCAGGGTCATGGGTTCGAATAAGTTACGTGTGGCGCACTTTTTTGCGCCATCCTCCACAAACGAAGGGTCGTCAGGATTAGCTCATTTGTTAAGAGCATGCCGCCAAAAGCGTCAAGGTCAATAGTTCAACGTTGTGCTCAAAACCCTTGGCGAAGGAGAAATCTTTTAGAGCCGAAGCCTCAGTAAAGAAATCTCTTATCCAATTCATTTACATACAATAGCTATTTAGCGATTATTAGAAATCCCTCCTTAATTATGACCATGGGAATGCATTCGTCTTGTTGAAAATCCATATTCACAATCTTCACTTCACAAAATCATTACTCGGTTTGTTTTTTACTGAAGAGATAACTAATTGCAAATCCTATAACGGTATTTTCAGCAGATGCTCCATCATAATCCTCCCGTTGATCCTTTGGAACGCCATTGGCCAATCCAAGACTATACGAAGCAGAAACTCTAACATGATCACCAAACTCATAACCGAGTTCTATGTTTCCACCGTAGTCAAATTGGCTGAAATCATCATCCTCCGTACTTCCAAATGAATATTTATAGGAATCACTTCCATTCACATTCTTACCACTAAATGCATAAGCTACATATGGTCCCACTGAGCAAAATAAATGTCGATTCTTAAATTGTATCCCAAGAGGAATCTGTATGTAATTAAGAATTGCTTTAACATCATCCTCTTCCCTGTTTATCGCACCTTTACCTTGATATTCTACCCCTGTCAGGATGCCAAATTTTTCACTTAGAGGAATTGCCACAATTCCACCAATCATCAAAGCGGGTAATATTTTTGTGTCAATATCCAATTCCTCATCTGCATTTAAATTGGCCAGATTGAGACCTGTCTTCAGGCCCAATCGAACCTGAGAATTTCCATTATTAAAGGGGCACGCAGTTAAAAGGAAAAGGCCTAATAGAGTTGAAATATTTTTCATGTTGAGGTAAAATTTAAAGATTAGTAAAAGTTTTATGGAATAATATAGGTATTTTAAGTGAAGTCAGACACTACCCCAAAAAAAATCTATTCAATCACTTAATTAAATAAGTGAGAATTGGGATGATATTAACAATATGATCAATGGTCCTGATTAATTGTATCCATTTTCTCATTGCATAAAGAGGTAAATATATGCTATATGCAGGAATATAAGTAAATGCTAAAAAGCTTTCTTCATAGGTTTTACAACTTTTTATCCATGTAGTCAGGAATTAATTGTAAAATATATTTAATACTGGTTATTCATTCATTTTTACTTATATTATAATATTGTACGTTCCATTGTAATCCTCCTTTTTCTAAAAAGTATTATCCCCACCAACACCGTATTACATATTCCCAATGTCACCAAATAGGACATCGTTAAGATATTATGTGCCGAATTTGCCAGTAATGCAAAGATGTCAGTGCCTATCATGCATATCCAGAATGAAACAGTTTCAGTAGAAGGATCTGCATATGTCTTTCGATAGGTCGGGATATATCCTAATCCATCGATAAATGATACTAATAAAACAGCAAGGACAGGATTATCTAATTGCCACCATACAAGAATTGCTATGAGCGCTGTAGCTAATGCAATCGTATCTGATCGTTTAATATTCTTTGTTCCATATTTAAAGCAAAGAAAAAATATAACGATCACAAGGACGGTACCCACGAATAGACTAATAGCACCCCATTTTCCTCCGCCACGTACCATCGCGAAAGCTGCAGTGCCCTGAGTAAGGGCCCAAACAAGCCAGGTATATAAATGTGGTTTGGTCTTATGTACAAAGATGTCCCGGAAGTAGGGTACATAGCCAGTTAAAGTCAGGCATGTAGCTAGTATTCCAAAAATGATCTTGAGATCCATTTTGCAAGTATAGCAAAAGTGGCTTGAATGGTTCCTGGGCTGTTTGGATTGGGCACTATCTGCAACAGATGAAACGCTTGCAAACGTCATGCGAAAAGCGCGTTTTTGGGAAAAGCATAAGCATACATCTCTGAATGAAAGACAAAAACTTATGATCCACAAACTGCTTAATGGATTTATGGGCAAACTCACTTCTTCAAAATGGGCTCTAATGACGAAATCCTCTTCTGATACTGCAGTTCGTGAGATAAATGATTTGGTAAAAAAAGGTATATTGGTAAAAGATGATAGTGGAGGAAGAAATACCAGTTATTCAATATCTCAGGCAACCGGGAAATTTTTAAGGTTTGGTAGTTAACGTCTTTTAACCTTCCCCCTCCTGCTAAAGGCCTTACTTTTACCTATGACATTTTTTGTAAAGGAAAATTCCATCGTCAGAAAAATATGGAGCAAGAGCGACACCATCATCTTCATCTTCGCCGGCTCTGCCGCGGAATTTGCATTGAATAAAGCAGTCGACTGGTTGTATTACACAGGCAAACTACCTGCAGATCCGATAGGCCGATTATTTTCTACAGTCGCCTATGCACGGGAAATTGTTTTTGCCGAAAATGAAGCTGCATTAAAAGCGATTGATAGAATAACATCCATTCATACAGCAGTTGAAACCAGTCGCCAACAACAAATTCCGGATTGGGCGTATAGAGATGTACTATTTATGCTGATCCATTATTCGATAGCAGCATATGAATTATTAGAAAGAAAATTATCAACAGCCGAAAAAGAAGAAGTATTTGATGTGTTCAACAGAGTGGGGTTAAGAATGAATTTAAAAGGTCTGCCAACAAATTTCAGTGCATGGGAAATCATGCGAAGGGAACATATGGAAAATGATCTTCAAAAAGGTGATTTTACGATCGACTTATTTAAACAGTACAAAAAACATTTAGGGGCTATTCGATACAACATATTATTACAGGGTCAGGCATTAGTTGTGCCACCAACAGTGAGTAAGTTATTAAAGCTTGGAAAATTTTCCTGGATGAGGTTAATCATACTTCCATATAAACTGAGCAGAATAGTAAGAATGGACAGGGTCATAAAATCGATGATCCTGCCAGGAAAATATAAGGCACAGATCAGAGATCTTGATATGGTCCTTTAACTTTGCCATTCATACAATCTGCTTATATTCACCATCTTTATACCCTCACCCTTGTCACCAAGTGACACAACTTTCTATCTTTAATTCATCGAAAGATTCAGCCAATGAAAATTGCTTCCCTCATGGCAGGACTTCTGTTTCTGCTGCCTTTTCAGTCCCATGCTCAATTGATCCTGTCCGAAGTGGCACCCACCAATTACTACCAGGTGCCTGATGAGAATAATGAGTATCCGGACTGGATTGAAATCTATAATGCAGGTGCTTCTCAGCAAAATCTCGTCGGGCTAAGTCTGAGTGATAGTAATAAACCCAAATGGACATTTCCTGATTATATACTCGGTGCAGGACAGCGTCTTCTCGTGTTTGCTTCCGGTAAAAACAGAGGAGGCTTAGGTCAATCGAAGATCGACCATTGGGAGACAGCTCTATATGAAGGGGACCAATGGCGTTTATTCATCGGTACTGAGAATCCTCCAACTGATTGGGCTAGTGTTGATTTCGACGACAGCGCATGGACTAATGCACAAGGTGGTTTTGGATATGGAGATGATGATGATGTGACACCTATACCGGATTCTACACTTTCATTTTATTCTCGACGCACATTTAATGTATCAGATCCTTCAAAACTGGATAGTGCTATTCTGAGCATAGACTATGATGATGCTTTCATCGCTTATCTCAATGGTGTCGAAATCGCTCGAAGTGCGAATATGGTTGGTACACCTGACAATACAACTTTGGCTACTTTTGATCACGAAGCGCATATATATTCTGGTGGGAATCCTGAGGTATTCCCTGTTTCAAAATCAAAACTGAAAGAATTGTTGATCACCGGACAAAATGCGCTTGCTGTAGAAATACACAATATAGATCCGGGCTCAAGTGATCTTACGGCAAGGACATGGCTGCATTTTGGGATCAATACACCGGATGTTTTTTATGGTCCTAATCCTCCTTTTTTCAACGATGTCAGCGTCACTACATTTCATACCAATTTTAAAATCGGTTTTGGAGAAACAGTAAAACTTTTTGATGTTGATGGTTTAGCTGCCGATAGCATTGCGATTCCTTATTTGCTTCCAGGAAATTCTATCATGCGTTTAGATGATATCAGCGATTGGTGTCTGACAGACAGTTCTACCGCTGATGCACCAAATGGAAACAAATGTCTCTCAGGTTATACTGAAACACCCGTCATCTCACCGGCTGCAGGTTTTTATCAAACGGATCAGACTATTTCAATCACAGGAAATAATGTACACTATACCACTGATGGTAGTGTGCCGCTTGATGCATCCCCATTGTATACAGGACCTTTCGATATCAGTAGTACCAGCGTGATCAGAGCGAGAAGTTTTGAACCTGGAAGGTTAGCTGGTGAGGCTGCTGATGCTTCTTATTTTATCGGCGAAAGCAGTCAACTTCCCGTACTTAGTATCACAGCGAATCCCGGTGACCTTTTCAATGATGGTAGTGGTGGCCTTGCAGCTTATGACAATTATAATTCCGGTAATCGTGCACCAGTTCATCTTGAATATTTTGATAAAGACAGGAGCCTTGCATTTTCTGAGAACGCGAGTCTTCGTCCTGTCGGCGGATATTCTATAGGCTTTGATCAGAAGTCAATGCAATTTTCTTTTGATGAAGATTTTGGTGCAAAGGATGATGTGCACTATCCGATATTTGGAAGAGACAAGCCGGGCATTACAAGCTATCGTGAATTCCGTGTACGCAATATGGATGATGATTGGAATAGTACACGCATACGTGATGTGCTGGCCAATCAACTCACATTGCCTACACATTGCGCATCTGAAGGGTATCAGCATATGGCTGTATTCATCAATGGCCAATATTGGGGACATTATGCCGGAAGAGAAGTGACGAATGAATTTTATGTCCGTGACAATCATGGTGCCGATCCGGATCTTGTCGAAGAAATACTGACTTCTTATTTTGAAAACAATCATTATCTCGCAGATGAAGGCACGGATGTTGATTTTTTTGACATGAGTGACTATATCATTCAGCATGACATGAACAATCCGGTCTATTTCGCGGCAGCAAAAAAACGTGTTGATTGGGAAAACTGGGTTGATTATTTCGCTGCAGAGATGTATCTCGCCAATGGGGATTGGTTTTCGAGCATGTATTTCAATAACCTTCGGATGTACAGGGCACCTGATGTACGATGGAGGTTTCTGATTTTTGATGTCACTTATGCTCAGGGGAATGGTGTTTCAGTAACCACCAATATCCTGGATGAAGCACTTGCTCATCCTGCCTTTCCCAATCGATACACAGACATGATGAATAGTTTTTTGTTAAACCCAGAATTTAAAAGATATTTTATCAATCGTTTTGCTGATCTGATGAATGAATACTGGACACCTGAAAAAGCAGGCACTATCATTGATGATAATGCCACTGAAATCGCTTCAGAGATTAACAGGCAAAGTGCGCGTTGGGGATCACAGGATTCTGTAAGCTGGCGTAATCAATTACATGACCTCAAAGAGTTTCATGTCGTACGACGTATTTATCAGCGTAACCAGATCGAAGATTATTTTGGATTAAATGATCAGGTCGACCTCTCTCTGCAGGTTGAACCGGCAGGAGCTGGAGTTATACACATCAATACAATCGTTCCTAAAACATATCCATGGGCCGGAATTTATTTTGATGGAAATCCTGTGACCATTACAGCTGTTGCGAATCCGGGTTATACTTTCGATCATTGGGAAAATAGTTTTTCCATTGACACTTTTGGGCAATCGGTTACGATCAATCTGAAACCATTTTCGGAGTTCACTGCACATTTTACAGGGACAGCTCAACCTGTTGCACTTGAATTGTCAGAAGTGAATTATCAATCTGATGTGACAAGAGATGCAGGTGACTGGTTTGAGATCAGAAATGCTGCTGACTATGCTATTGATCTTACTGATTTTAAAATGCAGGATCGTGAGTGGTACAATGCATTCCCTGTTCCTGCAGGAACTATACTTCAGCCGAATGAGCGAGTAGTAGTGGTGGAAGATGAAGATAAATTCAGTGTTCAACATCCTGAAGTATTGAATAAAGTAGGTAGCACCTTGTTCAGATTGGATAATAGTGGTGATCAGATCCGGGTAGTAGATCGTACAGGAACAAATGTATTGCAGGCCTCTTTTGACAATAAATCTCCATGGCCTTGTACGCCTGCAGGATTCGGCCGCACACTGGAGCGATATCCCGGAATTAATGATCCTGATCAACCTCAAAGCTGGTTTGACGGATGTATGGGCGGAAGTCCCGGTGATGCATTTTCACCTTGCGCAGATTATCTTATCGTGAGTGAAATCAATTATCATTCTGCCAATGCAGAAGATGCTGGTGATTGGTTGGAAATAAAAAATCAACTTGATATCCCGGTTGATCTTTCGGGTTGGTCGATCAGGGATGATGATGATACGCACCAGTTTACGATTCCTGATGGAACAGTTTTATCGGCTGGAAAATATTTGGTTGTATGTGAAAACAAAGAAGACTTTAATGCCGTGCATCCTGCTGTGCCTTTCCTCATCGGAGATCTTGGTTTCGGCCTCGGTAATGGAGGTGATGTAATCAGATTGTATGATGAAAGTGGAAAACTGCAATTGAGTATTTGTTATGATGATAGTGATCCATGGACTACTGAAGCAGATGGTAATGGATATACACTTGAACTCGGTGATGCTTATGTCAATCTGAATGATCCATTCAATTGGTTTGCAGGTTGTCTTGGTGGGTCCCCGGGTGGTCCATATAATTCTGAATGTCTTCCTGTAGGTATTCGTCCTGTTCTTACCTCAAATGAAATGGTTATTTTTCCAAATCCTGTTGATCAGGAGTTGACGGTGCAAGTGGCAGGAAAAGTTGCAGGAGAAGTTCGTGTAACAGATATTTATGGAAAAATAATATTCAGGCAAGAGTTTTCTTCGCAGTCAACTACAATAAATACTGGTGAATGGGGTGCGGGAATTTACTTCGTGACGACTGAAGTAAATGGAAATACAAAAACAGAAAAGGTTGTGAAGAGATAAATCAAATAGAGTAATAAAAACTTGAATTGGAGAATACTTTTGCAGATGTATTTAAGGTCACATCTCCAATCGCTGTCCAAGTTAAATGTAGTAGTTAAAAGTCAAGTAGCTAAATGTTACGTATATTTAAGTGTTATGTGCCATTAAACAAAATGAATGTATGAGGAAACATTTCTGCTATATTCTTTTACTGATTTCCTATGAAATCCAATCACAAGGTTTTTCACCTTGCGAAATTCCCCCTGATTTAGAAGTATCCTACAATGACCAGATTAAGATCTTAGCATTAGGCCCGATGCTGAATTCTGGAACTGCGGATTCTAATTCTATTCGTATTCTTGAACCTTATTATTTACCAGTTTTTGAAGCTCTTGCCGCTATTTATAATTCGCCGTTTACGGAACAAGTAGATAGCATCTTCAATATTTATTGCATTAATAATAAATATTCTGATGAATTCAATTCATACAGATCAAATGCTCTCTATGTCTCTTTAGATACGACAATAACATGGACTGAATCTTGGGAGGACAATATTGATTCATCTGGCAATGCTTTTATCGATAGTTTATTGTTTGGTGTAGACTATACGGTGAATCCACTTTTCGATAATATTAAAAGATTAGAATTCGTTGAAGTCCTAAACTTACCCGCCCTAGTAAGATTACTAGAAACAGTGGATGGAATTGTATTTGCAGAATTAGTTCCTTCTTATGGTGGAGGAACGTATATTACGCATAGTCAAGAAGGAGATGATCATAATTTCAAATTCATACTCGGCTGGGACGACTGTCAGGCAGGTTGTATTTCAACCAGAATATGGGAATTCCAATCGAATACATCAAAATGCGAAGCTCAATTTTTAAGATCCTATGGAACACCTGTGACCTCGTGGGTTAATGGTCCTCCATTTGCACTAAATTGTAATCTAAAATCAAGCGAATTTGATCCCCACAATAATATAAAGGTTAGCATATATCCAAACCCGATCTCTGATATCCTGCATATAGAATCCGAGAATGACATTAGTTTCCTCGAAATCGTCAATATAATAGGTGAACCAATCGTCAAGAAGGCAGTCAATGGTTATGTTTTAAATGAAAATATTTCTTATTTAGTACCAGGAATATACGTGATGATCTTGAATAAAGAAATCATTGCAAAGTTCATAAAAATATAAAACACGGCACATAACATAGATGCTATTGGCAATGTCGGGTAACCGTTTGCAGATGTATTTTGAAAATATTTGTTATATGAAATATTGGTATATTATTATATTTTCTATTGTACAAATTGTTTTTATCCATGTTTGCTTTTCTCAGGTAGGTTATGGAAATAATTGGGTTTTAGGCAACAGCACTAGTCCAGAAATATCTGGTACAATTATAAATTTTAGACCTGATTCAATTAATATTTTCAGCAGTGATAAAAGCATGTTTATGCACGCTGCAAATACTTCTATGAGTGATGCTGAAGGCAATCTATTATTCTATTCTAATGGATGTGAAGTCGCTGGTGCGAATAATATCTTACTTTTAAATGGGGGTTCAATAGGACATGGAAACCTTGCAACGAGTTTCTGTAATTCAATCGGTAGTCCATTGACACAAGGAATATTATCATTACCACAACCCGGCTCAGACTACCTGTATTATTTATTTTATTTGGATCTTCAGTTAACTTATGAGTTTCCGACTGGCTTATATTTTCCATTTGCGCCAACTAATTTATATTATGGAATAATTGACATGAGTTCGAATAATAATCTGGGAAGTATGGTTGTGAAAGATATGTCGGTAGTATCAGATACATTGTCACGCGGAATGCTTCAAGCCGTGCAGAATGATGATGGAAGTTGTTGGTGGATCTTAATGCCAGAATCTCATTCAAATTGTTATTATACACTAAAATTAACCAGCAATGGTATTGATACAATTTTCAAGCAATGTCAAGGTATTGTCTGGGATGACGAAGACAGGACTGGTCAAGCTGTATTTTCACAGAATGGTAAAAAATACGTACGATCCAACTATTTTAATGGATTAAATATATTTGATTTTGATTCCAATACTGGAATATTGTCAAATCCCATTAATATTGATTTTGGATTAGACACGTTCTACTTCTCAGGAGCTGTTTTCTCACCCAATTCTCGATTTATCTATATAACGGCTTATAATAATATATTTCAATTTGATTTGTATGCGTCTGATATAGCAAATAGTAAAATATTAGTAGCTGAATTAAATACTCCAGCCAATATTTCAAATAAAACAAGATTTAATCAAGCATTATTAGCCCCAAATGGTAAAATATATATTGGCGGGACTAGTTCACATAATTATTTGCATATAATTCAAAATCCAAACTGTTACGGTTTAAACTGTGATGTCGACCAATATGCTCTTGAAATGCCTGCATTTAATTTGTATGGATTACCAAATATTCCATGTTTTGGCGACTGGAGTGAGTCCGATATTTGTGATTCCATAACTAACAATATTTCGCCCAATGTAAGTATGGATCTAAAAGTTTTTCCTAATCCATTCAATAATGAATTGCATATTGTAAGTAAAGCACAATTTATATTAGAGATTTATGATTCATTTGGAAGGCTGGTATTTACAAAACAGTTCGATTCAGCTCAAAATATAGTAACATTAGATTTTCTTTTGAACAGCATGTATTTTTACAGAGTTGTTACTAAACATGAATTAATAGGACAAGGAAAAATCGTTAAGAGTGAATGAAGCATCTGGAATACAGAATATAAGATGCGACTCAGCCGAGGAAATATTGGATTAGAATTATTTATCTAAAAATATTTATTTAACATTATGAAAATATTATTCTTTTGTGTTGCAATGCATTGTACAATTGTAGTGTACTGCCAAACATATATTTCTCCCACAATTGGTATTGATTATTTAAAAATGGAAAGTATAAGAGAATCACATATACTTCATTTAATCGATAACGGTTATTCTAATAATAGCCCTATATACGGAGTGAAAATAAAAAGAATTATTTCAAAAAGTATTTTTATTTCTGTTGCCTCAAATTATGCATCTAAAAAGGTGAATGCTGATTCAGATAATTTCGCATCAATTTACGGGATAAAATTCAATTATATTAAAAACAATTTATCATTTAACTATAGATTGCCTAATTGGTTCATAGGTGTGGGTTTTTCCTTTAACATGTTAAATAATATTAGGTTCATCCTTAATAACAATAACACCTTTGATTCTTTCACAAATAATTTAACTGAATCGGATTTACGACTATCAGTAGGAGGTATTTTCAAAAAATTTGATCTGGAATTTTATTATTATTCTGGATTATCATCTGTTAATGATAAAAGGGGAACCTTATTTCTTAAACCATTGGCCTCATTGGGGATGCAATTAAGTTATAATATTAAGGTTCTGGATAAACAAAGAAAAGAGAAAAGAATTAAATGCCCTGAATTTTAATTTGAATACGGGAAACTGTAAATTTCAAAATCTGTTAGTGATGTTTTGAATATTACTTTGGACAGAGACCTCCTATTTCAGAATTGGTAAGTTATACTTTCACTTCAGTACTTGGAATGAAGAAAAGGAATTTATATTTTTCATACATTCGATTAGGAATATGTTGAATTTATAGTATATTTGGAGTAGAGCCAAATTCAAATCTCTTTAAAAGAACATTTGTTTGGTAGGAAAATAGGGGATGATTCCCCATTCCCCTTTTTAAAGTAAATATAGTTATGAGAATCTGAGTTCTAATTATTATTGTATTGGGAAGCATCTGCAGTCCATTACCGGAGAAATACTAGTTAAAAAGATATTTGTACTTAAATAATTCAGAAAAAATGCTTTTTATTTCACGCTATATTGTGCCTTCAAAATACTTTTTGTTTATTTTAATTATATTTTGTGTTTGCTATCGATCTAACAGCCAAGGTGGATATGGTAATAATTGGATCCTCGGTTACGACAGCGAAATTCCTAATATTAAGGGCAGCTTGTTAAGTTTCTCAGCCAATTCTATTGAAATTACTGGTATAAATAAAAGTATGGTTTTAGAGGGATCTAATACCTCTATTAGTAATTATGATGGAATTTTACAATTTTACTCTAACGGTTGTTATATCAATGACTCAGACAATCAGAAAATACTGAATAGTGATTCAATTGGATTAGGTGTGCTTTCAACTAGTTATTGCAATACTGGTGGAAATCCACTAAATCAATCCATTATAGCCTTACCCATCCAAGGTGATAATAATATTTATTATTTATTTTACCCAGACTTAGAATCACCGTATCGACATTCAAAGGAAAATTATTTTGCTTTGGCACCTTTGCATTTATATTATAGTGTAGTTGACATGTCAAAAAACGATGGCAAGGGTGAAGTAACAATAAAAAATAGCTTAGTAATTTCTGATACTTTGGCAAGAGGAATGATTCAAGCCACAAGTTCAAATACTAAGGATTGTTGGTGGATTATAATGCCTGAATCTCATTCAAATTGCTATTATATAATTAGACTTTCTATAAATGGAATTGATACGATTTTACATCAATGTTTAGGGGAAGTCTGGGGTGATAGAGATTTAACCGGTCAAGCTGTATTTTCTCCGAATGGAAAAAAATATGTAAGATTTAATTATTTTTATGGATTAAATATTTACGATTTTGATGATTTAACTGGAAGACTATCTAGTCCTATTAATATAAAAATTCCTATTGACACATTTTACTATTCGGGCGTTGCAATTTCTCCTAACTCAAGGTATATTTATGCTACAACTTTTGACAAATTATTTCAATTAGACTTAAACTCTTCTGATAGCTTAATAAATAATACGTTAATTGCAGAATTAAATACACCGCAAGATATTCAATTTAAAACAAGATTTAATCATGCGGTATTAGCCGCTGATGGTAAAATTTATATTGGAGGCACGAATACACATAATTATTTGCATGTTATACAATCACCTAATTGTGGTGGTCAAAATTGTGATTTACAACAATACGCTGTAAAGATGCCATCTTGGAATATTTACGGTATGCCAAATCAACCAACTTATAATGACTGGGGGTCTTCAAATGTTTGTGATTCAATAGTAGGAACACTCTCCATAAAGAGGCATGAATTTAAAACTAAAATATTTCCTAGTCCATTTTATAATAATGTTCAAATTGAAGTTAACGAACCTGTCCGATTAACAATTTTGGATATTTTTGGAAGGATAGTATACGGCCAGGAATTAAATAAAAATATTAATAATGTATTTCTACAACATTTAAATACGGGCGTTTACTTTTTTTTGTTAAGCAATAAATATGAATTGGTTGTGCAGCGTAAATTGATCAAGCTCTAAGTATTAATTTTAATGTAATCAAATATTTCGCTTATCTAAACATGAAACAACTCCTGAACATCATCCTAAGCTTCTTTGAAGAAGAAGCGAAAATAATTGAAAACAGTGATTTGAAAGAAGAGGATGAATTAGTAACAACAATCTACCTGATCAACGTCACATCGCCATGCAAAATCAAAGTCCTTTCTTCAATTTTGTCATAATACTTAATTTCTATCCGATAAACGAATACACCCGGACTCAAGAAATTGTGAAGAGATAAATCAAACATGCCTCTCGGTTAACTCACCCCCATCCCCTCTCTTACAAAAGTATTCGTTAGAATGAAACAATATTTCCGGGAGAGAGGGGCGTAAATATTTCGTAAGGAAATCAAATCACCCCTCTCTCCCGCGAATTCTGTTTCAATACTAATGTAAACTGTAATAAGAGAGGGGGGAAGGGGGTGAGTTACTAGAAAGACAAAGAAAGGAGTTGGATTGAGTTGTTCGTAAGTCTAAAGAGAGAAGCCGGGATAAACTGTCCGGAATACAAAAATTATTTTCAACATCCGAATATAACCACTTTGATTATTTGTTCAACCTCATCCCATTGTTTAAGAATCTGCTCATTTGAAAATCGCAATACAGTAAACCCATACTCATTCATGCGCTCTGTCCTTATAAGATCTTCCTCAAGTTGCTTTAAATGAATGTTGCCGTCCAATTCTACAATTAATTTGTACTGATGACAATGAAAATCGGAGATATAATATTTTGTGATGAAAAGATCAATCTGACATTGAATGATGAATTGTCTATTCCACTTCAAACCGAAAAATCGCCGGGCACGAACTTTTACCCAAAAGAAATCTTCAGCTGGCGTTTGATTTTTGCGCATGGTGCGCGCCAGTTCACGAATCTTTAAATAAAGACTTCTATTGAAATGCTGGTGAGGCATGAAATAAATTTAGGGATTTTTTGCTTATCTCGAACCCGCCACAGCCCTCTCTCACAAAATGATTTTCGGGTAACTCACCCCCTTCCCCTCTCTTACGAAATACTGTGGGTTCCGCAAATAATTTTCCTAGAGAGAGGGGCGTATGATTTAAGTAAGTATATCATGACTCCCCTCTCTCATGGAGTTACTGTTTCACATCACTGCATACTGTAAAAAGAGAGGGGCAGGGGGTGAGTTACCAGAAAGATAAGAGTGGGGAAGGGGGTGAGTTTTCCGAAAGACATGCGAAGATGATTTTACTAGAGAGAGGGGTGATAAGATAAAGATTTACCTGATCAACGTCACATCTCCATGCAAAACCAAAGTCCTTTCTTCCAATTTATCAAAATACATAATTTCTATTCGATATACAAAAACACCTGGACTGAGGATCTTCCCTTTGTATTCACCATTCCATTTAAAAGGCATTTCGTTTGAATTATAAACCATATTACCCCAACGATCAAAAATGTTGGCCTTAATGGAATGTACGTCAATCTCAGGATGCCAGTTTATAGTAAATACATCATTGACATCATCTCCATTCGGTGAAAAAATATTGGGGACGTAAAATGAATTTTCTGCAAAACAGGAATCGGTAAGCACTACATTGGTAACAGCATGTGTTTCTGCACAAAGTGTTTTCACCGAAACTGAATACTGACCCGGTTCTGTAATTTTAAAAACGGGTAATATTGAACCTGTATTCCATTCATAAATAGCAGGAAACAATTGTGTCACATTGAGTGTAATCTGATCACCCTGACAAATCAACATCTGTGTATCCAATTGAACGACGGGAACATTCAAATCGTAATCAAGTAATAATTCATCCGATGCACTTCCGCAACTATTGAATATCCTGAGTGAATAAATTTGTGATTGGTCAGCAAGAATTGTCACACTATTGCTCCCATCCTGCCATTGAATCGCATCTGTAGTTGGAGGCGATTGTAGGATTAAGAACTCACCAGGACAAAGAATTGTATCAGAACCAAGATCAAATTCTTTTGGCGCACTCAAAAGTCTTATTTCAATCGTATCAGAACTTGTACCACAAAAATTTGATGCCGTTACTGAATAAATCCCCGGTGTGATGATATCCAATTGAGGAAACATTGAACCATCCTGCCAATGAACAGTTGTTTCAGCATCTGAATTTATGCTCACATGCAAAGTATCGCCCTCGCATAAAATTGTATCACTACCTAATTGGATTTGCGGAATTGATCCATGAATATCCACTGCGATCGTGTCTGCATCAGTACCACAACTATTACTCACAGTCAGAATAAACATGCCAGAAACAGATGTAGTCAATGAAGGCAAGTGTGAACCATCCTGCCACATATAGTCAACCCCTGAAATATTGGACATGAGCATCACTATATCTCCTTCACATCCTCTGATATCAGGACCTAAATCAACCTGTGGAGCAACCGTAGTTTGAGCAATGACTATTGTATCATTCGAAGTACCACACATATTACTTACCTGCACATCATAAGTACCAGCTGAAGTGACTAAAAAAGTATCCGCCGTACTTCCGTCCTGCCACACATAAGTGACATCTGGAATCACAGTAGACAACAAATATGTTTGCCCGACACACAAAGAAATATCCGGGCCTAAATCAGGAAGAGAAGGTGGTGAAACAAAGTCTACATTGATTGTATCCGCTCCAGACCCACAGATATTTGTAACTGTCAGTGAATATGTTCCTGAAGAAGTGACCGGGTATGATGGAACAGTTGAATGATCATTCCATTCATACGCACCCATAGATCCGGCATTTGTCAAAACAAGAGTATCTCCAATACAAAGGGTTTGATCAATAGGTAATATCACTTGTGGCGATGTATTTGTTACCTCAATATGGATCGTATCTACTGAAGCAAAACAAAGATTGGAAACCGTGACACTGTAATCTCCTGAAGACATGACATTAAAAACAGGACTTGTACTTCCATCTTGCCATAAATAATCAGTCGCATCAGGTATCCCGGATACATTAAGAGTATATGGAAGTTGTGCAAAACATATAGTGATATCTGCTCCCAAATCAACATTAGGTATTAATACCTCATCGACAGTAATTGTATCAGTGTCGAAGCCACATGCATTGGAAGCAGTAACCGAATAATCTCCTGCTGTTGTAACCAGAAAAGATGAATTGAGCGAACCATCCTGCCAGATGAAGAATGCCGGAAGCGTATCTAAATTGAGAAGAAGATTATTACCTGTACATAATGAAATGACCGGGCCACCTAATTCAACATTCGGAATCGGGAGATAAGAAATTAATATGTCATCAGAGACAGTGCCACAAATATTTGAAACAGTCAAAGCATAATTTCCTGCAGAACTTATTTCATACAGAGAACCTATAGTCGCATCTTGCCAGATAAATTGTCCCCACGTAGGATCGAAACTATATGTAATGATAGAGCCCTGGCAGATAGCCGTATCAATTCCCAAGGAGAATGGTGGCGGAGGAGACAGGACATTGAGTACAATCGTATCTGCTGAAATGTCACATCCATCATCAAGTGTGACGCTATAGCTTCCGGTAGTCGTCAAAGAAATGTCAGGAGAAGTAGTACCGTCACTCCATACATAATTCCAATTGGGATCAAGTGAAATATCAAAGTGATCTCCACTGCAAATCGTCACAGAGTCAGTTCCGATTTCAACTGATTGGGGATTGCCAAGGATAGTCACAGCGACGCTATCCATTCCGAAATTACATCCATCAGAAATCGTCAATGCATAATTTCCTGATGTCGTCACGATGAATGAATCAAGTGTTGAACCATCTTCCCAATGGTATGATACACTATCGATGCCAGGCTCTATCACATATTGAGTACAGATTGAAACAGGACTTCCAAGATCAAGCGGAATGATACCCGGGTCAGGTCCTTCTTCAACGACGACATCATCGATATAATAATAAGATTCATCTGATTGTATAGGGCAAGCCGGATCGACAGGTGTATCAGCATACGTGTGAAAATTTCCAATGGTGATATAAGCCTCACCACCCATAGCTGTAAAGCAGCCAGATACAAGCATCCATTCTGTATTGTTGGATAGATATGTATTCAGTGCATAGTCAATCTGAGGGATTACATCAAGACGATCGCTGGAATTTGTGACCGGAGGCAGTGAAGAGAAATACGCCCCGACATGTCTAGTGCCACAAAATTCATCGCTGAGATTGACATAGAAACTGACATGGTATGTAGAGCCACTGACCAGTGCATTCAAAAGAGGTGCCTGTATGTATTCGAAATAATCTGGTGTCTGGCCTCGAACAAAGAATCCTGCATATCCATTGCCGGAATGCGCAGGTTGATTACCAAATACATTTATGGGGACACCTACTGTATTTGAAATATCGCATGCATTAAAATAGTCGCTTGTTCCCAGATTGCCGTTTTCCCAGGGAATGGCCTGAAAGAAGCCTCCTGTTCCGATATTCGAAGGGCAGGAAGTAAAGGTTTCAAAGTCAGGGTTTGGAGCTATGTTTTGGCCATCAGTAAAAAGCCAAAATAGACACAAGACTAAGAGCAGTCGAAATTCACGTGACATTGAAACAAAGCATTTTACCAATTGCATCATATTGGCATCAAAGAGAATAAAATTCTTCATACCCTGCTCAAATGAAATTAATTTGAGGTAAATAAAAAACGCCCTGCATGTGCAGAGCGTTTTTTTATCATTTCATCTTAAAGAGAAAGTTATTTCTTTCCTCCCTGCAATGAATCTTTCAGTACCTGTAATTCATCCATCTTTCCATCAGCAGCTAAAGCGGATTGCTCCGGCCATGTAGTGGGATCAAACATTTTGAAGCGACTACCCTGTGCAAGAAGGATCTCACGAATTTCATCACCTGTCTTTGAAGCCAGTGTAGCGAAACTATCAATACCTGCAGCATGAAGGATCTCTTCGATCTTAGGGCCTATGCCTTCGATGATCTTAAGATCGTCACCATCGCTTTTCGCTTTTGCAGCTTTAGCCTTTGGTGCCTTCTCTTCTTTTGCAGGAGCCGCTTCGATTTCTGATGCAGCTTCTTCAGCTACTTCTTCATTAGCGGATGATATTTCCTGTTCCATCTCCGGAGTGGCTACTTCTTCTGCAGCAGTTGTTTCCTTTACAGCCGGAGATGTGGTTTCTTCCACAACTTCAGGTGTAGATTCTTCAGTAGCTGCTACTTCGGCATCTTTTGCATCCTTAGCATCTTTTACCGCTTTCTTGCCTTTTGCATCAGCCAATTGCTCCTTCAATTGTGAAAACATAGCCATGTCTCCGAGTGTGGTGGGCTCATATTTGCCCTGCTGCTCTTTGACGGCTTGTTTTATTTCCTGTCCTTGTTTGCGGCGGTCATCTTTTACGACTTCCTCTGCTTCACGCTGGATATCCTCAAGATAACGGAGATGTGAAACCATGATACGCTTGTCATCCCGGTTGAATTCAATCACCTTGAATGTCAAAGTCTCATCTACTTCTGCCAGCTTGCCATTTTCCTTGCGTAGATGACGTGATGGTGCAAAGGCTTCAAGACCATATGGTAATTGAACGATAGCTCCTTTATCATCACGCTTCATCACTGTAGCTTCGTGATAAGATCCTACCGGGAATACATTCTCAAATGTATCCCATGGATTCTCTTCCACATGCTTATGTCCTAATGACAACTTACGGTTTTCACGATCGATATCAAGGATCATGACCGGAAGATCAGCACCTACTTTCGTAAATTCAGATGGATGTGCAAATCGTTTAGTCCATGACAGATCAGAGATATGTACCATACCACCGATACCATCCTGTAACTCTACGAATACACCATATGGCGTAAGGTTTTGTACACGACCGACATGTTTGCTGCCCACAGGATATTTCTGTTCGATTTCTCCCCATGGATCAGGCGTCAGTTGCTTGAGTGACAATGACATCTTGCGCTCTTCGCGATCGATGGTCACCACTTTGGTTTCATATTCCTGTCCTACGGTGAAGTAATCGCGAGCATGTATGGGTTGATTGCTCCAGCTTACCTCGGAGACGTGGATCAAACCTTCTACGCCCGGTGTGATCTCAAGGAAAGCTCCGTAATCTTCGACATTGACAATCTTGCCTTTGACGATGCTGCCTTCTTTGATGGTATCACTGACGACATCCCATGGATGAGGTTGTAATTGTTTGAGACCAAGTGAAATTCTCTTTTTGTTTTCATCAAAATCAAGTACAACGACGTGTACTTTCTGATTGATCTCAAGGACTTCAGATGGATGGTTGATACGTCCCCAGCTGATATCGGTGATATAGAGAAGACCATCTACACCACCCAGATCCATAAAGGCTCCGAAGTCGGTGATGTTCTTCACGACGCCCTCAAGTACCTGACCTTTCTCAAGACCGGAGATGATAGCTTCGCGTTGTTCTGCCAGATCGCTTTCAATAAGCGCTTTGTGCGATACAACTGCATTTTTAATATTCTCATTGATCTTGACGACTTTGAATTCCATCGTCTTTCCTACAAACTGATCATAGTCGATGATCTGTTTGATATCGATCTGTGATCCGGGAAGGAATGTTTCAAGACCGCCTGCATCAACGATCAGACCACCTTTGGTCTTGCTGATGACAGTACCATTGATGATCGTACCATTGTTAAAGGAGTCCACAAGGCGTTCCCATGCTTTCAGCAGTTTTGCTTTACGACGGGAAAGGACCAGCTGGCCTCTTTCATCTTCCTGGCGTTCGACGTATACATCTACTTCGTCACCGATCTTAAAACCATCGATGTCTTTAAATTCAGATACGGACACAAGGCCATCTGATTTAAAATTGATGTCCAGTACGGCATCTCCACCTGTGATCTGAGATACACGGGCTTTGATGACTTCGTTTTCATTGACAGCACCTAAAGTTTTTTCATAAAGGGCTTCCAATCGCTCGAACTCGTCCTTTGCATAGATATACTGGTGACGGTTAGAGATCGACCAGTCGAAATCGTCATGTGCAGTGGATACTTCAGGACCGGTGGTAATTTTTGGCTCTTCTTTGGGAGCTTCTGGGGTCGCTACTTCTTCAGTTATTGTTTCAGTAGTTTCCTGGATTGGAGTCTCAAGGGACTCCTCTGGAAGGTTTGTTTCTTCTGACATCTCAGAGAGTTTGGTGGTTTGTACATTCCTAAATGATTGATTATCAGGAATGGAGGTTAAATAATGAATTCAAAAACGGGACGCAAAGGTAGGAATTTCTTTCTTTCTGGCAAGCCGTAACGGAAAGAAATTCAGAATTCGTTACTCGTTATTCGCAACTCACGTTTTACCATCCTGCCCCTGAAACAGGGGGACTTGTAAAATTCGTAATACGTAACCCGTTAATCGTTATTCAAAGAGTTTTATATTGCATGTTCACTTACTCAATCCGGACATGGCCGAATCACGCCCCTGGTTAAAGCACTATCCTAAAGGACTTCCTGCCAATATTGATGTGGACCGATATCCAAATTTGAATAGCTTCCTCAGCGAAGCCATGGAGAAATTTGCTGACAAAACTGCATTCTATTGCATGGGGAAAAGCATGACTTATGGCGAAATAGATAAGGCGTCAAGGCAAATGGCCGGATATCTTCAATCCCGTGGCCTGAAACCAGGCGACAGGGTGGCGATCATGATGCCTAACCTACTGCAGTATCCGATTGCACTTTTTGCGTGCATCAGGGCAGGTCTTGTAGTCGTCAATACAAATCCTCTTTACACACCACGTGAATTGCTTTATCAACTTAAAGACAGTGGAGTACGGGGTATCATCATCGTAGAGAATTTTGCTTCCCATCTGCAGGAAATCATAGGCGAAACACAAATTGAAACTGTCATTCTTACCAGCATTGGTGAGCTGCTCGGCACTGTCAAAGGAAGTATTGTCAATTTTGTCGTGCGTAAAGTAAAAAGAATGGTTCCGAAATTTTCGATACCCAATACGGTAAACTTTAAAGATGCTATTGCGCATGGCAAAAATTTTACCATCAAAGACTTCGAGGATAGTCCGGATAATGTGATTGCACATCAATATACCGGTGGAACTACGGGTGTTGCAAAAGGAGCGATGCTGACAAACAGGAACATTGTAGCGAATATGCTTCAGATCAAAGGATGTCTTGATACAAGACTCAAGGAAGGTGAAGAAATCACTTTGTGTCCGTTGCCCATGTATCACATCTTTGCTTTCATCGTCAATTGTCTCGCGATGATGGCGTATGGTTCAATGAATGTACTTGTCACCAATGCGCGTGATATTAAATCGGTCATCAAAGAATTTAAGAATCATAAAATAACAGTGATGACAGGCGTCAATTCACTGTATAATGCCATGTTGAATGACAAGGATTTTGCAAAGGTTGATTTCAGCCAGTTCAAATTTGGAGTAGGTGGTGCGATGGCCATTCAATCCTCAGTCAATGAGCGTTGGAAAGCAGTGACAGGCAGTGATCTGATTGAAGGCTATGGTATGACAGAAGCTTCACCTGTTGTCTCTGTCAATCCTATCGATGGCACAGCACGTATCGGTACGATTGGTCTGCCTGTGCCATCCACTGACGTGCGCATTGTCGATGATAATGGAGTAGTACAACCTGTCGGACAAAGAGGAGAGATACAGGTGAAAGGTCCACAGGTGATGAAAGGATATTACAACAAACCAGCTGAGACTGCGAATACGATTCGTGACGGTTGGTTATGCACAGGTGATATAGGCATCATGGATGAAGATGGCTTCTTCCGAATCGTCGATCGCAAAAAAGATATGATCATTGTATCAGGTTTCAAGGTATTCCCGAATGAAATCGAAGAAGTTGTAAGCGCGCATCCTAAAGTAAAAGAATGTGCAGCCGTTGGTATTCCAAATGAAAAGAGTGGTGAGGTATTGAAATTATTTATTGTCAAAAAAGACAGAAGCCTTTCAAAAAATGAATTACTTGATTATTGTAAGGAAAATCTGACCGGGTATAAAATGCCGAAGGAGATTGAATTCAGGGACTCACTTCCGAAGTCGAATGTCGGAAAGATATTACGTCGCGAGTTGCGTGAGATTAAAGAGTAGACGATATCCACGATATCGCAAAACAGAGTTTTGCAAACACTCAGACGTAGGCGCAGCCTACGCCTAACAAATTTTGTTTCTTTTAAATATTGGCAAAGCCAATATTTAAAAGAAATAATTGCCAATTGCTCAAACGTTAAGCTTAGGCTGTGCCTAAGCTTTCGCGTCAGCAAATTTCTGATTTGCGAAATGAAAAGCATGCAGAAACAAGGCAGGGGCAAGCCCCGCCAATACATTTTTTTACTGAATACTGAATACTGAATACTGAATACCGAATACCGCTTACCTATTTCTCCTTCCTCGCATCAACCCAGTGTTTTATCCATTCATAGGTTAACGACTTTGGTCGCTCAAGAGGAAGACTGAGGATGCGGCTCCAGCATGTTGAAGCCAGTACACCGAGTGCACGGGAGACGGCGAAGAGGACGGTGTAGTAGTTGTATTCTTTCAATCCATAATGGACCAGGATGGCACCGGAGTGTGCATCAACATTTGGCCATGGATTTGAGACTTTGCCTAATGAGCCAAGTATAGCAGGAGCGACATCAAATACTTTCCATACAATATTGACGATATCATCATCCGGCATATGAGTACTGGCAAAAGCTTGTTGGGCAAGGAATCTCGGATCAGGTTTCCTTAAGACAGCATGTCCATATCCGGGAATAACTTTTCCCTGTGCGATAGTTTCGTTGATGTATTGGGCTATTTGTTCTTTAGTTGGTTTTGAGGTGCCCAGGTGATCGACCATTTCGAAGATCCATTTGATTACTTCCTGATTTGCCAGGCCATGAAGTGGACCTGCCAGTGCATTGACGCCTGAGACAAATGAATAGTATACATCACTCAATGTCGAACTGGCGAGATGAACAGCATGAGCGCTTGCATTTCCGCCTTCATGATCAGCATGAATTGTCATATATAGACGCATCAGGCTCATAAAATCAGGATCATCGGTCACACCTAACATATGCGCATAACTTGAAGCCCAGTCAAGATTATCATCCGGAGCTATTTGCTCATTGTTGCGAAAGGATCGTCGATAGATATAAGCTGCCACATGGGGAAGACAGGCTATCAGGTTCATGGAGTCTTCGTAGGTAGCATCCCAGTAATCACGTTTATTCATGCCTTCTGAATAGCGTCGGGCAAACTCACTTTTTTGCTGCAATGACAGTACAGCGATTCCAAACTGGGTCATCGGATGAGTGTCGGGATCAAGACTATCAAGAACTTTCCAGGTTTGATCCGGGATCACACGTCTCCGTTCCCACTCATTGCTGAGCCAGTCGACCTCTTCCTGTGTGGGGATTTCGTCGGTGAGCATAAGCCAGAAAAGCCCTTCAGGGAGGGGTTCGCCTCCTCGGGAGGGTAGTTTTACTTTGAGTTCGGGGATAGAGTATCCTCTGAACCGGATACCTTCATTGGAATCAAGAAGGGATGTTTCCCAGAGCATGCTTTTGATGCCTCTCATCCCACCGAAGACCTGGCCGATCGTGACCTGGTCGATGATGGTTTCATCATGTTCTTTCATGAATGGCTTCATCTCAGCGATGGCGGCCATTGCTTTCTCGTAAAATTTTGATTTCAGTCTGTCCATGTACTAGCAAAGTCTGTAAATATCGTGGAAAGGCTAAGATAACGAGATTTAGAAATATCGAATATTTAAACAGAAGTAACGAGTAACGGACAACGAATAACGAGTAACGAGTAACGAATAACGAGTGGCAAGTAACGTGTAACGAATATCGAGTAACGATTAGTGGGAGCTTTCTGTCTGGGCATGTGGGCTATTTCATTTTGTATTTAAGTGGAGATTCCTGGTTCTTTCTGGCGGTTTTCAGGGAGGCTACGATGATGCTAAGTAACTCATTCCCTTCTTTAATGAGATTTGAGCTTAAGAGAATCCATTTTTTATCCACTCCATTGAGATATTGTAACCAATAAAGAGATTCATCAAGCTCTTCCTCTACCATTTTTAATTTGTTGATGAAATCCGACGGTGACTTACCTCTTGAGGCAGCCCTATAATTCGCCCCACTTGATGATGAGCATCGCGTTATTTGATTCTTAATGTTGATGTAAACATCTTCCTTTGGAAATTCCTTCGTCAGTTCATGGACGGCAAGCGCGAAGTCCAAAAACCTCTTTTTGAGATTTGAGTAATCCATAGTTTTCAACGTTAGTGAATAAGAAAATTAAGGTGAAAAAGATCAACAATGCAAATATTTTTTGCTTATAACAGCCACTATTCACTCGTTACTTGCCACTCGTTACTCCTCACTCGTTACTCGTTACTTGCCACTCGTTACTCCTACTCGTTATTCGTTACTCGTTACTCGTTATTCGTTACTTGCCACTCGTTACTCGTTACTCGTTATTCGTTACTTATATTTACCGGATGATTGCAATAGATGATGTTTTGCTTAGCGATGAAATCGTAACCACCAAATTCGTCTGCAACCTCGATGCTTGTCATGGTGCTTGCTGTTGGGAAGGCGATGGAGGGGCACCACTGTTAGAGAAGGAAGTGGCTACTATTGAATCGGTGTGGGATAAAGTTGCTCCTATGTTGAGTGAGGAGAGTAGAAAAACTGTAGAAAAGAATGGCTTTAGTGCATACTATAATGAGGGTGAATTATTAGGTACACCGCTGGTGAAAAATGGTGCATGTGCATACCTGATCTGGGATGGAAAAGGGATCGGTAAATGTTCATTTGAAAAGGCTTTTGAAGAAGGGATTACCGATTGGCCAAAACCCATCTCATGTCATCTCTATCCGATTCGTGTTCGCTATCTGAAAAACGGAACAGAGGCGTGGAATTACAGTCGATGGAATATCTGCGCTCCGGCATGTAAGAATGGAAAGAAATTGAATGTACCCTTGTACAAATTTCTCAAACGTGCTATCGTAAGGGCGAAGGGGAGGAAGTTTTATAAGATGCTGGAAGCTTGTGCAGAGGGGGTGGAATAAAAAATATGCGAAAGTTGTCCGTAGTTTCAAACTACGGACAACTTTCGCATATTTTTTATTCCTGTTATCTTAGTGATTCATGGAAGCTTACGCACTAGCCCTCACATATGCGATTCCGATATTCCTAGCGCTTATCGGAATTGAAGCCTTTATCTCCTGGCGGATGGGAATAAAGATCAATCGGGGTGCAGATATGATCTCCAGCCTGGGATCCGGCATCACCAATATTGTAAAAGATGTATTAGGTCTTTCCATTGCGATAGTGAGCTATGGATGGCTGGTCAATCGGGTAGCTATTTTTCATATCAACAATGTGTGGTATGTCTACATCATTGCATTTGTGGCTAAAGATTTTGCAGGGTATTGGATACACCGGCTGGAGCATACGATCAATTTCATGTGGAACCGGCATATCATTCATCACAGCAGCGAAGAATATAATTTGTCCTGTGCATTGCGACAAAGTATTTCTGAAGTGTTTTCTTTTGTTTCATTGTTTCTTCTTCCCGCAGCTTTGTTAGGAGTACCCACCGAAGTCATAGCTGTGATCGCACCGATCCAATTGTTCGCCCAGTTCTGGTATCATACCAGGTTAATACATAAAATGGGTATTCTGGAATATATCATCGTGACACCCTCTCATCATCGTGTACATCATGCCATCAATCCTGAGTACCTGGATAAAAATTTCAGCCAGATCTTTATTGTTTGGGATAAGTTGTTTGGGACATTTCAACCTGAACTTGAAGAAGTGCCTGCAGTGTATGGTGTGAAGAGGCCGGTGCAAACATGGAATCCTTTCCTGATCAATTTCAAACACATATGGCTGATCATTACAGATGCATGGCATGCCGCAAGTTGGAAGGATAAATTGAAGATATGGTTTATGCCCACCGGTTGGAGGCCTGAAGATGTAAAAATGAAACACCCGATTCAGATTGTGGAAGATGTATTCCGAATGCCTAAGTATGATACGTTTGTATCACAACGACTGATTATGTTTTCATGGATCCAGTTAATTATTCTTCTTGCCTTTACAATGTATTTGTTTATGAATTTTGCGGCAATAGGTTTTCCGGGTGTGTTGATTTATGGGTTGTTTTTAATGGTGTCGGTATTTAGCATTACATCATTATTGGATAAAGCATCTTATGCATTCATTGCCGAGCTTATCAGATTTGTTTTTGTCATTGGGATCATTGTTAGTAGCGGTGGAGATTGGTTCAAGTTATCAGAAGTATTTTCTTTTGGGCCTTACCTGGTGGGTATTTTTATGTTTTTGACGCTGATGATGGTTACATATTTTCATTTTCGGGAAAATTCCATTGTCTGTTTCCGTTGTTCCCTATCCCTCGAAGAAGGGATGGATATCCGTTTGATGGCTGCGGATATGTCATTGTGATAATCAATTGATTCTTCTTAATTGAATTTAGAGACAACAATGGATCCATGTAATTTATGTAAAAGCCCATGGGGATCTAAGGGCCATTGGGGGGATGGCGTGCATTATCCTTCGATTTTTTCAACACTATCATCTGACTATTCGACTTTGCCACCGATGTGTTATATGCACACAACTCAGTGTACTCAGTCGGAGTCAATCGCATAGGTGCTTCTGTGATCTGGTGATGTACATGAATAAATTGACCTTCAAGATTTAATTCCACAGAATAGTGATTTCCCTTAAATTCAAAAAAAGATTTAGAGGGCAAATATTCAATGACATAATCAGGTGCCAAAGCAATATAGATGTCATTTTTCTCTGTGTAATTATCGATGGATATAAAATCCGTTTTTCGATCCGTATTCCCCGAACATGAATTGTGTGGCGGTTGAATGGAATTGACAGGTATAAATAAACGAATACCTGATACATTTCCAAATTTACTTAGGGTGGCATCGTATGCGATCGATGAGGATGATCCCGACTTCTCTGTAGAAATATGCAACTGATCGAGCTTGTCAATGGTCAAATGACAATGTTCGAGAAAATATTTTCGCTGCTCTTCCGGTGAGGCATAGTAATACAGGCTTCTGACTATTCGCTGTTGATTTCCATGATGTTCTTCTCTTCCGGATATCCTCATGGGATCGGTGGCGAAAATTGTATCCTGTGTAGTTATGGTATTCAATGAATCCGGTATGGACGGCGTTCTGCTGATTTTTCCTCCTTCAGGTGTAATGAGAAGTACTTTTTTGTTTTGCTCATCTTTATCAATCTCACCGGTGGGCAAATTATTACTGGTACATTCAAGCCACATATTCTCAGACGGCACATTGATCATCATGTGATTGAAATCATTGTAAATAAAATCATCAGGAAATAAACTGTTCTCTTCATCCCATCTGATCACAACCTGGTAAGCATCTATCCCAACTTCACGAAACATCCCTTTCATAAAAGTTGACAAAGCTTTACAATCACCATACCTGTTTTTCTCAACATAAGTTGCATCAAATGATTGCCAACCTCCGATACCCAGCTGAACACTGACGTACCGCATATTGTGCTGAAGCCAGTGATACATCGTATCAATCTTTTCCTTGGGTGTCTTACAATTTGCTGTCATTTGTTTGATCAGCGAAACCATGACCGGAGGCATTTTTTCTCTGTCCTTATTGATCATGTACAGAAATGCACCAAATGATTTCCAGTCCGACATGCTGCCAGTATATTCACCTACCTGAAACACCGATGGAGACATCATCAATAAAGGGAGTATTTCATGATCAGGAGGTCCTGACGCCTCCCGCGGGATGGCTTTGACATTGATCAGCGTCCACGATTGTATTTTACGTTCACCATCTGTTTCCTTTTTGTAAGTAAAATCAGCATTTAATGTCTTCGTATGAATGATGAGATTCTGTGGTGTCTCGAGGATAAATTTGGCGTGTTCAATAGATTCCTTTTTACGCTGTGGATGCCAGTCAGGATACGAAAGAGTCTCATGATAACTTGTCTTCCATTTGTATTCCAGGGTATAGGGTAATTGGCCACCGAATGATCTCACACCGAGAAATCGTTCGTCGGTCAGGATGCTATTATCGCTATAAGCTGCAACATCTACAATTTCTGATTTCTTCATTTTTCGCAGCAACTTTCCATTGGCGTTATAGAGGAATACACTGACCAAATCAGCAGAACTGTATTTATCATACGGCACGATTACTAAAGCTTCCCGTGAGTCTTCGTCAAATATGGTGACCGCTTTGGTGACCTGTTGAACATATTCCCGAGGTGATTTAATTATTAATCTTGTTTCCTCGAAGCGGATGACGGCTTCTGCATTTTGAAGCAGGGATGTATCAATTCTTGACACAGCATACTCAAGCCTGTTCTGACCGGTGAGAATTCCCGTCCACAAAAACAGAAAAAGATATATACATTGATGAATAAGTTTGGACATCACGATTTTGTCAATACAATTTGCTCATTAAATTTCTGATGTCTTTCATTATAAAAGTTTTTAAGCGCAGTATATTCAGTCGGATCAAATGCCAATTGCTTCAGCGTATATTTCATCGTGACATTCAATTTGCCTGGTGTCTGTGAGGAATTGTAGGAAGCCTGGATTCCATTGTTTTCGGTTACAAATTTTATTGGCTTAGGAATAGATTCGACAGTATATCCTTCCGGTAAAGTTAAATTCAGAATCATCGTCACTTCTTCCGGATAATTCATTTCTATCGGATATGTTCTTTCTTCGAGTTTGAAGGGAAGTTCATCCATTCCATTCGTGAATAATGGATTCAGATATATTTTATCCGGAGTCACCGTGGCGACAGATTGATTGATCACTTTTGCTTTCAACTGAAAGGGCTTGGAGATCTCTTTTTTATTGATCATCTCGATGTCTGCAAGTTTCATAGGATTCGTCCCACTCATCAAAATATTCTCACCGAATTTTTCTTTTTCATCATCTGCATTTGTTCTTTGTTCTACAGCATGGTATCCGGTATATCTGGATTCAACAGTTGCATTCAGGTTACCTTCTTTATCCAGAGTGCCGGTGATGAGGTAAGTTGAATTGCTTGATGCAGGCACGATATCGATCCATGCAGGATTCTTTTCATCGACAAGCCAGCCTCTTGAATTCAATACATCGGCTCGCAACAGACCCATCGGAAGATTTTTATCCCCGAGATCCATCCACATATCTTTGCCTTCGATGTTGGCCACGACAACCATGTGGTTAAACTGATCGATGAAGGGGTAAAGTTCAAGTGGTTTGCCATTGTCACGGGTGCTGAGCAAGACCGGTTGCGCATCGATGCCGGCCTGTATCAGGGCGGCACACATCAGTTTGTTGAGATCGCCGCTATTACCGGATTTTGTTTTCAATATGGTACTGATATCGCGCGATCCGCCATATCCCTGCATATCGTTCCATTGAACATTATTGTTGATATAATCATAGATGAGTTGCGCAGTCTCCATTTGATTGACGGACGTATCGACAGTGATACCTGCGGCTTCTAACACTAATGAACCTGGTCGTTTATTTTTGAGCTGGCCTCCCCACTGAGGGTCCTGGTAAAGTTCTTCAGCTAATTTATTCCACGAATTGAGTACAGGTTCTCTGGGTCGCATGGCAAAATGATATGCCTGCAACTGATAGCGTACCCTGCTGTAATAATCATCCATGGTCGTGATGCAGCATTCTTCTTTCAGAGCGGGCACATCCTGATTGATGAAGGTGTTGATGATGAAGTTTACATTGGCGGTCTCATGATTGGTCTGGCTTGAAGTTATGATTCCGTCTGATCTCGAGACATTGGTATAGTGAATGGTTTCTATGTTTTCCTCTCTGGCGTTTTTGTCCAGGGGCAGGCCTTGTGTCAGGACGACGTATTCGTACCAATCCGGAATTTTTGTGGTCAGCTCTGCATAGCGGATGGGGATATAGCTCTGGAAAAACCAATCGACAGGTTGAAACATATAGTCCTGGAAGATGGTATATTGATATTCGATGATAGCTCCTTTGACAAGACCAGGGAAAGCAATTTTTTTGGTGGACCAGTAGTCATTAGTTTGTTCGTCGAAGATCTGGCTGTTGTCTACTTTAATATCTGTGCCATCGGGCAGGTGCACCATGGCTTTGATATTGGCCACTTTCGAATAATCCTTGTAAGAGTAGTATTGGATTTTGACATCGCCGTATTCATCGATGCCGGCGTCCGTGAGGAGTTTGATGACGATATGCCGGTCTTCGGTGAGTGGATATTTATCCGTCAGGACGTCATAGCGCATCCTTCCTATTTTGGACAGGACGACGGCGATGGCACCGGTATCAGAGGGATATACTTTCATGGCCAGGTCGGCCGGAGATACTTTTCCAAATTTGACTTTGATGTCCTGGCTAAATGAAGTGGTGATGAACGAAAGAAAAATGACAAGAAGAGGGAGTAATGTTTTCATTTAAAAAAATTAATATTAGTGGTGAAGAATTGAATAACAACTTCAAGTTATGAAAAAAATTTTGGAAGCTTCGGTGAAGGTATTATAAAGAAATCTGCCAGCCGATTTTCACATTGCGGAATGCAAAATGACGGTTATCCACAAATTCATTGACCCGATTGAAAGAAGATCTGGCGGTCCACTGAAAGCCAAACTGGAAAGATTGATTTTTTGTCATTTGTAAGCCAACCATCAATTCGGTGAAGATGCCTGGATTTCTGGTTAGATCAGTTGATCTTTTTTCCCAGGGGCCATAGGTGAAAGCTCCTGTTTTGTTGTTGATAAACAAGTCCTGTGTCTGGCTGGATTTGTGGAGGACTATCGAATAAGCTTTCATAAAACTTACGGACCAATTATTTTTTATTTCACATTTGACTTTCACTCCATTGACCATATGGATAAACTGGTACCGGTCATGGTCGTAGTGATGTAGCCATTGATCCAGACCATTGATCTTGCCGAGATACGTGTAATCAATATAGTGAAGCCCAGAGAAAGGAAGATATATGATCTCAGATGAAAAGCCAATTTTAAAATTATTGAATTTTCCAACCTTATCTGATTTAAGTTGTAAGATATTGATAAGCGCTTCTCCTTGAATGGAACCTGTATGATTCCTGGGTACATCAAAATAATAGAAATCATCGTTTCTAAGAATCCAATGATTCCATTTGGTTGCATAAATATAATTTAATGAAAAGGAATATTTTATTTGACCTTCAGCAAATTTAGGAAAGAGCATTACTATAAAAAGAATACAATTAATAACTATAATGTTATTGAGCTTTTCCATTTAGTTTATTTTCTCGTTTTTTGAATCCGGTACACAACCCTATATTTAAAGACCAAATATTTGCATGTTTTGAAGTATTCAAATCTCTTTTAGCTATATCATTTAAACTTTGTGTATAAATAACTTTTGGGTGAATTGTTTTATTTTTAAAAAAACTAATTGATGTTCTTAGCCCATAATTGTATTGATAAAATTCATTATTTACCAAATCTGGAGCATAAACTGGGTTTATCCATTCTTGGAAGCCATAAACTGAATCATAGATTATCGCTTTATTAGTATAAAATAAATTAATTGAATAAGCGGCAAATATGCCAATCTCAAGATTGTGATTCTTTAAGAAACTTATTTCCTTAGACAAACCTAATTCAACATAAGTAAATGTATATTTTGAAGTCAGCCAATTTGGGGTATTGATTGTATCACCTCCAGCACCACAGTTATGACATTTATCCTCTTTATAATAAACCGATCCAAAATTGTAAAGAGAAAGCGAAGTATTAATTGTTAAAGTTTTTAAAATCCCCGTTTGTGGTGCAAAGGCAAAATTGATTAACCCTGAATTGTGGTGGTTGTCCCTAAATTTATTGTTCAAAGTATTAATTTTTTTATTATATTTAAATTTGTTGTCCAACTCATCTTTATTACTTATTAAATTATTTATGCTAGAAATACCAAGGCTAAAACTAATTTGCCATTTAGAGTCTTGACCTTTTAACCAACTTGAAATTAATAAAATACTAATAATAATTAAGACCCTCATATTTAAATTATAAATATTAAGTGGTGACGAAGCTATCATTTTTGGATGCTGTTATAAAATTTAAATAAACTGAAAATCTTTCTTTCTAAAAAAAATTATTGCCGAATATAATTAAAAATAAGGTAAGAACCAAATTTATTTAATTCTTTATAATTTTATTTTTCTGAAACCTCAACTTTTCTCTCCGAATGCTTAAAAGCAATAAACGCAAACACTGCACTCACCAACAACAATAAACTCCCAAGAAAAAACGGCGCACCCGGAATATAAATCGGATTCTCCGGTCGGATACCCCACGCGAATAAATTAGTCATAACCGGCGGACCGATGATAGCAGCTGCACTCATGAGACTTGTTAATGCTCCCTGCAATTCACCCTGCTCCCGCACATCCACCTGGCTCGTGATTGTAGCCTGTAACGCAGGCCCCGCAATACCACCGAGACAATACGGTACCAAAATCACAAACATCATCCACCCAGATGTCGCTAAACCAAATAATACCATACCTACCGAATAAAGAATAAGTCCGATATAAATACTTCGATGATTTCCCAGCCACGGATTAATTTTTCTGATCAGCAATCCCTGTACAATTCCTACAAGTGCACCTACCATGCCAAGTGAAAGACCAATCATACTTGGTGTCCAATGAAATCGTTCGATCGTATAAAATGACCAGTTGCTCTGTATAGCATGAGCTCCGATATAAACAAGGAACATCGCAACCAATAAATACCCCAGGTCAGGATATTTTTTGAGATGAAGTAATGAACCGAGTGGATTAGCACGTTTCCAATCCAACTCACGTCGATGATCAAGACTCAATGATTCGGGAAGAATAAAATATCCCCACAACCAATTGAGAAAACACAAAACAGCTGCAGCAATAAACGGAACTCTTGGTCCAAGTCCGCCAAGCAAACCTCCGATGACCGGCCCGATGATAAAGCCCATACCAAATGCAGCACCGATCATTCCAAAATTCTTTGCCCTTGTCTTTTCATCACTGATATCGGCGATGTAAGCAGCAGCAGTTGTAAAACTCGCACCAGTAAATCCCGCTAAAACCCGTCCAAGAAATATCCATTCGATCGTCGGTGCCCAACTCAACAAAATATAATCTAATCCAAAACCAAAAAGAGACATCAGGATAATAGGCCTTCTGCCATACTTATCACTCAGATTACCAATGAGCGGCGCAAACATGAATTGTGTAATGGAAAATGCAAACAAGAGCCAACCATTGAGACTGGATGCATGACCGGTATCAACATGACCGATCTGCTTCAACAAGTTGGGCATGACTGGGATGATAATACCCCAGCCGATCACATCCATCAACAAGGTGACGAAGATGAAACCAATGGCAGCTTTACGATTTGATTGCATGATGCGAAGGTAGTAAGAGAAGTGAGAGAGTGAGAGAGTGAGAGAAGTGAGAGAAGTGAGAGGAGTGAGTTTTGGAAGGCGCAACCTCTTCGTGAGAAGTAAGGCGAAGAGGTCGACCTGGCGCTTAGCCCCTAAATCCACTGTATGGACTTTCTCAAGATCCCTTTTATTGTTTCTATATAAAGCGGACCTCTAAATTTTTTTTAAGAGTACGGACAGGTCGCGACCTGTCCGTACTCTTAAAAAAAATTTAAGGTTTTACAAGATTCGTGGGTCAGTGGCATCCTTAGATTCAAGACGCAAATCTGTACTCTTTAAGTGACACTCCCAGACTCGAAATACCTGAGATTTGAATGACATTTGATAATCCATCCTAAACAAACTACTTTTGCAGGGCTTTTTTGGAAAGGGTCCTAAGGATTTTCCTGAATTTCAACTCCAGAAATAGGTGTAGTATTTTGATAAACAACATAGTATATATATATTAATTATGGCTTTAATTAGTGAGATTCGTAAACACAGCTGGGTGCTGATCGTCATGGTTGCTTTAGGCATGGGGGGATTTGTGCTCATGGACATGGTCAGTAAGGCCTCTAGAGCAAATGGAAGCAGTTATACCGTCGGTACCGTAAATGGTCAGAAAATTGAATGGCCTGACTTTCAACGCGCAGAAAGGATACTATATCCCAACTCCACTGGAGATGTCTATGGCCAGCGTAATTATATCTGGAACTATATGGTCGAAGAGCGTCTCCTCAGAGATGAATCTGAAGATCTCGGCTTGAGCGTAGGTGAAGAAGAGCTTCAGGATCTTGAGTTCGGTACACACCTGAGCCCGATCATTCAACGTAATTTCCGTGATCCGAATACAGGCCAGGTCGATATGAAAAATCTCGATCAGATCAAAGCCAACCTGGGTACAGGAAAACTTCAGCCACAACTTGAAGAATACTGGGGATACCAAAGCGGTGAAATCAAAAAAGAAAGAATCCAGCGGAAGCTGACCAATATCGTCAAGAAAGGTATCTATACACCTACCTGGATGGCCCAGCAGTTGCAGGCAGAGCAGGGCACGACATTAGATTTCAAATATGTCAAAATTCCTGTTGACACTACAGCTACAAGTGAAGTCAAACTCACAGATGATGACTTCAAGGCATTCATGAAAGAAAATGAAGGCCTGATGAAGAAGAAGGAAGAATTCAGAACAGTTGAATTCGTTGTGTTCAACGTCGTACCGACTGCCGAAGATTCTGCATTAGTTCGTACAGCGATCACTGACCGGATTCAGCAATTCCGGGAAGCAAAAAATGATTCTCTTTTTGTGGAGAATAACTATGGAACAATCGATGCCGTCTATTACAAAAAAGATGACCTGGCAGAATCTATTGCTGACACAGCTTTTAAACTTCCGATTGGTTCAGTATATGGCCCATACATCGATGGAGTAGACATGAAAGCAGTCAAAATTCTGGATAGAAAAATAATCGCTGACTCAGTTAAAGCTCGTCATATCCTGATCAGGGCAGAGAATGCAGGAGCTATTGCTTCAGCTCGCAAGACGATTGATAGTCTCAGGACGCTGATAGAATCAGGCAAAGAAAGATTTGATTCATTAGCGATGAGAGTTAGCCAGGATGGCAGCGGACCTAAAGGCGGAGATCTTGGGTATTCAGCGATCAACAGAATGGTAAAGCCTTTCAATGATGCATTGTTCTTTACCGGAAAAAAAGAAGGTGAGCTGCAAGTGGTGACGACTCAATTCGGTGTGCACCTTATTGAAATCACCGGTAGAAAATATATCAAAAATACAGAAGGTGTGAAACTGGCTTATCTCATAGAGCCTATCGTACCTTCAGAGAGCACACAAGCTGCCATCTATGATGATGCCATTGAATTCAGTGGTCAAAACAGAACGGTTGAAGCGCTACACAAAGCAGTTGAAGCTAAACCTGAGTTAAGTGTTGAAACAGCGGAAGGATTGACAGCAAATGGATACCAGTTTTCAACGCTCGGTAGCGGTGGCACGTCAAGAGATATCATACGATGGGCTTTCAAAAAGGATACAAAGCTGGGTTCAGTATCACCTGAAGTATTTGTGTACGACGAGCCTACTTTATTTTATAATGCTCATTATGTAGTACCCGGATTAAAATCCATTATGAAACCAGGTACATACACACTGGCTGAGGTGAAAGAGAAATACAAACAAAAAGTGCTTGAAAAGAAACAAGCTGAACTTATAGCATCTAAAATCACAAGCACAGATCTTCAGGCTATTGCTGATCAGTTTCATGTACCCATTGATACATTCAAAAATGTCAATTTCAACATGAGCTATCTTGATGGAATAGGTGGTGAGACCGCACTGATCGGCAGAGTGTCTATCATGAAAGTCGGGGAGACATCTAAACCTATAGCCGGTCAAACAGGAACTTTTGTAGCCCAGGTGTACAATATGGCAGATCCTAATGTGACCACTGACCTGAGCTCATTTAAGAATCAGTCTTTAATGGTAGCACGTGGCAGCGTGGATAGCCGCTTGATGGAAGTCCTCAAAGCAAAAGCCAAGCTCAGCGATAACAGGTACACCTTCTACTAGCAGAAGAAAATTGACAGATATAGGTAATTGCCTGGCCAGGACATCCTCGCCGGGCAATTTCATTTAAAGCCTTTCGTTTAAAAAAGTTGATGCCATCTATCAGAAATCTATTCATCCTTGTGGTCCTCCTTGTGAGTTGTCAAAAGGAAAAGACCAAAGTAGAAGTAGATCCTTACTCAGGATTTAAGACGACCTATACCTTAAATCCAAAAGATCAGACTACATATCAGGGTCCCTATACGAAGGTGGACTCCTCCGGCGTATTGCTTGAGAAGGGTGTTTATGAGGCAGGACAGTTGCAGGGTATCCGGGAACTATATTTCCCGGATGGAAAGGTCAAGGTCAGAGAGCACTATTCAAAAGGACAAATGACGGATCTTTATGAATATTTTTTCCCCAATGGCCAATTACAACTTCAGGGCGATTATGTTGACGGCGCGATGTATGGTGTCTGGCGAAAATATAATGAAGCAGGCAAGCTGCTTGAAGAAGTCATGATGGTGCAGAATGAGGAGATGGGACCATTTACGGAATATTATCCCGATGGTACTTTGCAGACACAGGGCACTTATCTTCATGGCCCGAATGAAGATGGAATATTAAATCTCTATGATGAATCAGGAACGTTATACAAAACGATGCTTTGCGATAGTGGAAAATGTGTTACAACCTGGCAAAAGAAATAACTTTCTTGCCTTACTGTTCCTCTGCTGGTCAGCTATTGCATGGAGTCAGCGTGGAGGAGAACACATATTCGAATTTGTCAACCTTACTACTTCTGCCAGATCAACTGCATTAGGCGGAAGTCAGATCGCAGTGATATCTAATGATTACAGTCTCGTGGGCGGCAATCCTGCTATGCTTAATGAATCGATGAGCGGCACACTCATTTTTCAGGACAATTTTCATTTTGCCGGTATTAACAATGGCTATGCAGGCTATGCAAAATATTTTCCAGGATTGAAATCAACATTGCATGGGGGAGTACAATATCTGTCATATGGAACATTTACTGCCGCTGATGAAATGGGAAATGTCGAAGGTGAATTCAATGCAAAAGATATCGCCTTGAATGTCGGCATATCAAAACAATTGAATGAACGCATGACGGCTGGCTTTCTGATACGTTATGTTCAGTCTTCACTTGAGACATATAGTTCTAATGGTCTTGTAATGGATGCAGGTATCACCTATAAGAGTGAAGATGGATACAATTATTATGCAGTTGTGCTGAGAGGAACAGGTGTTCAGTTTTCAAAATATTATCCTGATGATGCAAAGGGTCGCATGCCTGTAGATTTTCAGATCGGATATTCTAAGCGGCTGCAGTATGTGCCTTTCAGGCTTTCGATATTGGCCCACGATCTCAATCGATGGGACCTTCGCTATGACAGTCCACTTGATGAACAAAACGGACTTGACCTTGGAGGTGAAGCCCCAAAGCCACCCAGTAAGTTTGGACAAAGTGTTGACAATACTTTCAGGCATCTGACATTCGGTGGTGAATTTTTGATCGGTAAAAAGGAAAGTCTCATGCTTCGTTTTGGATACAATCATCAGCGCAGAAAAGAATTATCTGTTGTGAACCTTCGCAGCCTTTCAGGTTTTTCAGCAGGTGTTGGCATAAATCTTAAAGCCTTTATTCTTGATTATGGCTTCGCTGTCTATCACCAGGCCGGATCATCGAAGCATCTGGGATTGCGCATCGATCTCGATCAGTTGAAGAGGAAGAAGATCATTGACTGATTTGCCCCTAAATCCCCTGATACTTCGACTGCTATCTCTCAACCTTTGGCTACAGCTCAGCAACCGGGGACTTTATTTTTCTTACTGTCTTACCCTCTTATCCTCTTATCCTCTCACTCTATCACTCTCTCACTCTTCTATTCAGACACCACAGTATACAACGGCAGGTTCTCCATCTTTCCTTTTATCAGGAGATCTCCTTTATGCTCAGGCTTTAGCTTAGAACCTTCCCATGGTAAAAGTTCTTTCAGATCATGAGAGATCAGGAGATTTACTTCGAGGTGATTACATCGGTTTTGGATACGGGCTGCAGTGCCGACGACCTCTCCGGAGAAAGCGATGTCACGTTTGACGACACCGATTTCGCCTACCATGACAGGACCACAGTGAAGACCTGCTTTGAAATCAGGGACTACACCATATTGGGCCATGTAATATGATGATCTGTGATTGAAAACTTTTCTCACTTCAATCGGACAGCGGATACAATTGAGTTTATTCAATCCGGATTTCATCCACCAGCTGACGGTGACTTCATCGCCGACGTATTGATAGATATTTCCTTTGTGTCTGAGGATGACAGGTGTCACATCACGCACAACATCTTTGATAAAATTGAAGTATTGTTGTTCGCCGAGGACCTGAGCAATGTATGTTGATGCTCTCAGATCAAGAAACATGAAGATGTGTTCTTCGCGTTTGGGTCTGAAATATCTGCCCATGAAAAAACTACTGAGATTACCCGGACCATATTTATCATTGATGAGAATGCCTGCTATGGTCAGTAATACAATGAAGAGCCAGAGGAAATAATCTTTAGCAAATGTCAGGCTCCGGATGTGATGACCCAGTTGTGAAAAAATATCTTTCTCAGGCAGACCTTCTTCAGCAGCGAGTGAGACTCTCGTAAGAAATGCCAGCACCGTAACAAAGAAGATAATGAGCGTAAAAGCAATGAGAATATAAACAAGTGCTTGTCCATAAGGATGATTTCTGACCCATCGCTGTAGATAAGCGACCAGGATAGCACCACCGATCATGCCCGCAACGAAAGTGGCTATCGCATTGACCATCATGGATGTCCAGAAATCATAACCGGCCAGATTCACATTTTGCGAAAGGAGTACCAGGTAATCATATACGGACTGGCTAATGGAAAAAAATACCCAGATCCCTGTGATCCAAAGTATTTTATCCAATTCGCTCTTGGATCTGAACACTTCCAGGATGGGAGGTGTATCAGGAGTGTCCGGATGTTTAGTATTCACGATGATAGGTAGAATTCAAATCAAAGGGCAAAATTAGTCAATAGCATAGAGCAGAGTGCATAGAGCATAGAGAAAATTGGTTATACGTTATGGGTTGATAGAAAGTGGACTGGGTATAGGGTGTCAGGTGTAAACAGTAAAAACCTGATTTCATCTTGGGAACAAAAAACAATCACTTCATGTGATAAACTAGGTTAAGGGTTATTGGTTTATGAAAATGAGGGCATTTTGCAAATGATCTATACTCAAAAACCATAAAAACAGTCCTATGGCAAATACTAACAACCTTTAACCCAATCACCTGTCTACTTTCTATCAACCAATAACGAATAGCCATTTTCAAATTAAATATTTTCGTAATATGAAAATGGAATGCTATATTTGCCCTTAGCGCGATCCGTGTCCATATGATCAGACAACAACTTTCACAGAAGCTTCTTCAGAAACTCTCCCCTCAACAGATTCAGTTGATGAAGCTGCTACAGATACCTACTGTCTCCCTCGAGCAGCGGATTAAAGAAGAACTGGAAGCCAACCCGGCACTTGAAGAACCGGATAATTACAATGAGTCCACACCGGACGATGCCCAGGAGGAGAAAAGTGATGCAGCGGAAAAGGAAAAGGAAGAGGACTATGAGCTGGACGATTATCTCAATGACTACATCGAGGATGATCCGGTCAGTTATCATACGACTGAGACCGTAAGCGAACAACGCGAAAAGAATCTGCCTGCTGTAGTGTCCAGTACATTCCATGACTACCTGGATCAGCAATTGGGTCTGCTCAATCTGGATTCAGAAGTACATCGTATCATAGCTCAGCAGATCATCGGTAGTATTGATGATACAGGTTATCTGCGACGGGATATTCCTTCACTCATCGATGATATCCTGTTTGCGTTCAATATCGAAGTGACTACAAAACAAGTCGTGGAAGTGCTCGCGATGATCCAGCGTTTTGATCCGCCGGGTGTGTGTGCACGCGATCTTCGAGAGACACTCATGATACAGTTACAGCAAAGATTAAATCTGGCGGAAGCTGTAGAAGATGATGAGTTGGTAGAAATATTAAAACTCGGATTGCTGATATTGAATAAACACTTTGAAGCATTTTCCAAAAAACATTTTTCAAGACTTCAGCGACAATTGGAGATATCAGAATCACAACTGAAAGATGCTCTTGATGAAATCCTGAAATTGAATCCCAAACCGGCCAGCGGATATACAAGTCAGTTTGATACACAGACCCAGACGATTATTCCGGATTTTATGGTCACCAACCGTGACGGAGAATTGGAATTGACAATGGATGTTCGTAATGCACCGGATTTGCGGATCAATGATCAGTATGTAGATATGCTCAAGTCCTATCAGACAAAACGCGAAGCACATACGGTCAACAAGGAAAATAAAGAAGCGATCATATTTATCAAGCAAAAGATTGATTCTGCAAAATGGTTTATTGATGCGATCAAACAGCGGCAGAACACACTCAAGCAGACGATGTATGCGATCATGCAGTTTCAGAAAGAATTTTTTCTGACCGGTGATTCCACAAAGCTCAAGCCGATGATCCTTCGGGATATTGCAGAGCTGACCAGTCTTGATATTTCTACGGTTTCACGTGTAGCGAGCAGCAAATTTGTGCAGACAGAATTTGGAACAAAGCGGCTGAAAGATTTCTTTTCAGAATCGATAGTGAATGTAGAAGGCGATGAAGTATCTACGCAGGAAGTCAAATCTATCCTGGGTGAGATCATAGCCGGTGAGCATAAACGCAAGCCGTTGTCTGACGAAAAATTGAGACAAATGCTGGAACAAAAAGGGTACAGCATCGCGCGACGCACCGTTGCGAAATACAGGGAGCAGCTTAATATACCTGTGGCGAGGTTGAGGAAGGAGTTGTGAGACGCCGTTGTTGGAGTTTTCTCCAACAACCAGATATGTGTCGGCGTTTTAATTGTTCAACGCTTTAATTAGTTTCCCACACATCACTTCTATTTCCTCATCACTAATCACCAATGGCGGCGCCATCCGTATCGACCGGTCATTAAATAAAAACCAATCCACTAGTAGCCCTTCTTTTTTACAAGCCTTTACAATAGGATGTAATCGACCCGGATCATTAAGCTCAATGGCCATCATCAATCCACGGCTTCTGACTTCGCGAACTGCAGGATGTTGACTTAACGCACCACTTATTTTTTTCCCTAAGGCGATTGCTTTATGAAGGAGATTTTCTTCTGTGATAATATTGATGGCAGCAAGACTTGCTACACAGCTCAATGCATTTCCTCCGAATGTAGTCAGGTGACCAAGAGGAGGATCATGCGAAAGCGCGCTCATGATTTCTTCGCTTGAAATAAAAGCACCGAGAGGTAAGCCACCACCAAATGCTTTTGCCACAAGAAGAATATCGGGAATTACATTTTCCTGTTCGAATGCCCACATGGTTCCTGTCCGACCCATCCCCGTTTGTATTTCATCAAGGATAAGTAGAGTACCTGTCTCTTTGCATTTATCCTTTACTGCTTTTAAATAACCTTCTGCAGGAAGCATTACTCCAGCCTCACCCTGGATTGGTTCGATGATGACAGCAGCTGTTCGGTCATTGATGCGATTGATATCTTCAAATGAATTGAAATCAATGTGGCGAATACCCGGTACCAAGGGCATGAAAGAGGATGTATACAATAAGTCTGCACGAAGACTTTCAGCACCTGCAGTGCTGCCATGATATGCATTGCGACAGGAAATAATTTCATATCGCCCTATATATTTTCTGGCGAGTTTTAATGCACCTTCGACTGCTTCTGTTCCTGAGTTTGTGAAATATGAAGTAGTTAACGAGGGGGGAAGAAGTTGAGCTAATCTTTCAGCTAAAGCAACTTGCGGAATGGTGATATGTTCGCCATAAACCTGTGTATGCAGATGCAGATCAAGCTGAGCCCGAATGGCAGAAATTATTTTTGGATGACTATGGCCTAGTGAAGAAACAGCAATACCGGAGATGCAATCGATGTATGCATTTCCATCTTTATCATAGAGATAGATTCCTTCACCTCTTATGACTTCGAAGCCATCGGGTTCAGGAGATGTCTGTGCAATGTGACGGAGGAAAGATGAGCGTAGTGACATATTGATGCGAAGGTAGAGGATGATTCCAGTCTGACCCCTTCAGGGTCGAAAATTTTTCTCATCCCTTATTCCCCGGGCTAAAGCCCGGGGCAATAGAGAGAAATTCATTAGGGTTGAAAATTTTTCTAATCCATAACTCCCCGGGCTAACGCCCAGGGCAATTGAAGGAGCCATTCATGCGGGATCGAAATCTGAGCACGATTTTAAATTTCAATTAAGAAATCAAATTGTAAGGAATTAAAAGTCCCCGGTTGCTGAGCTGTAGCCATAGGTTGAGAGATAGCAGGTCGAAGTATTAGGGGATTTAGGGGCAAAGGGTGGCTAAAGTCCGGGGCAAGTCAAGGAATTTCCTTCAGAATAAGACATCCGTTTATAAGAT
>JADKGY010000023.1 GCA_016722045.1 Candidatus Opimibacter skivensis
CGTTGCAGTGGCAACAGCAAAGACTGGTGCAGCAGGACAATCAATTGTTGCCGGGGCAGGTAAAGCCGCAATTACAGGTGCTGTTATATCCTGAACATTTATCGTTTGTGAAGCACTGGATGAATTACCGCATGCATCTGTTGCTGTCCATGTTTTGGTGACACTGTATTCTCCCGCACAATCTCCGGATGTTGTTACATCATCTGAAGTCAGTGTGAAGGCACTTCCGCATGCATCCGTTGCAGTGGCAACTGCAAAGACTGGTGCAGCAGGACAATCAATCGTTGATGCAGTAGGTAATGTTGCAATAACAGGAGCTGTTACATCCTGGACATTTATCGTTTGTGAAGCACTGGATGAATTACCGCATGCATCTGTTGCGAGCCACGTTCTGGTGACACTGTATTCTCCTGCACAATCACCGGGTGTGGTTACATCATTTGAAGTCAGTGTGAAGGCACTTCCGCATGCATCCGTTGCAGTGGCAACTGCAAAGACCGGAGTCGACGGACAATTAATTGTGGTTGTAACAGGTAGTGCATCAATAACAGGAGCTGTTATATCCTGAACATTTATCGTTTGTGAAGCACTGGATGAATTACCACATGCATCTGTTGCTGTCCATGTTCTGGTAACACTGTATTCTCCTGCACAATCACCAGGTGTGGTTACATCATTTGAAGTCAGTGTGAAAGCACTTCCGCATGCATCCGTTGCAGTGGCAACTGCAAAGACCGGAGTAGCAGGACAATCAATTGTTGATGCAGTAGGTAATGATGCTATCACAGGTGCTGTTATGTCCTGAACATTGATGGTTTGTGAAGCACTTGATGAATTACCGCATGCATCCATTGCCGTCCATGTTCTGGTGACACTGTATTCTCCCGCACAATCTCCAGATGTTGTTACATCAGCTGAAGTAAGTGTGAAGGCACTTCCGCATGCATCCGTTGCAGTGGCAACTGCAAAGACTGGTGCAGCAGGACAATCAATTGTTGTCGGGGCAGGTAAAGCCGCAATTATAGGTGCTGTTACATCCTGGACATTTATCGTTTGTGAAGCACTGGATGAATTACCGCACGCATCTGTTGCCGTCCAGGTTCTGATAACACTGTATTCTCCCGCACAATCTCCGGATGTTGTTACATCAGCTGAAGTCAGTGTGAAGGCACTTCCGCATGCATCCGTTGCAGTGGCAACAGCAAAGACCGGAGTCGACGGACAATTAATTGTGGTTGTAACAGGTAGTGCATCAATAACAGGAGCTGTAATGTCCTGAACATTTATCGTTTGTGAAGCACTGGATGAATTACCACATGCATCCGTTGCTGTCCAGGTTCTGATAACACTGTATTCTCCCGCACAATCTCCGGATGTTGTTACATCAGCTGAAGTCAGTGTGAATGAACTTCCGCATGCATCCGTTGCAGTGGCAACAGCAAAGACTGGTGCAGCAGGACAATCAATTGTTGTTGGAGAAGGTAATGTTGCAATAACAGGAGCTGCTATATCCTGAACATTTATCGTTTGTGAAGCACTGGATGAATTACCGCATGCATCTGTTGCCGTCCAGGTTCTGATAACACTGTATTCTCCTGCACAATCACCAGGTGTGGTTACATCATTTGAAGTCAGTGTGAAAGCACTTTCGCATGCATCCGTAGCCGTAGCCACAGCGAACACCGGAGTAGCAGGACAATCAATTGTTGTTGGAGAAGGTAATGTTGCAATAACAGGAGCTGTTATATCCTGAACATTTATCGTTTGTGAAGCACTGGATGAATTCCCGCAATCATCCGTTGCTGTCCAGGTTCTTGTGACACTGTATGATCCGGCACATTCTCCTGATGTTGTTACATCACCAGATGTGAGTGCGAATGAACTTCCGCATGCATCCGTTGCAGTGGCAACAGCAAAGACTGGTGCAGCAGGACAATCAATTGTTGCCGGGGCAGGTAAAGCCGCAATTACAGGAGCTGTTATATCCTGAACATTTATCGTTTGTGAAGCACTGGATGAATTACCACATGCATCTGTTGCCGTCCAGGTTCTGATAACACTGTATTCTCCTGCACAATCTCCAGATGTTGTTACATCAGCTGAAGTAAGTGTGAAGGCACTTCCGCATGCATCCGTTGCAGTGGCAACTGCAAAGACCGGAGTCGACGGACAATTAATTGTGGTTGTAACAGGTAGTGCATCAATAACAGGAGCTGTTATATCCTGAACATTTATCGTTTGTGAAGCACTGGATGAATTACCACATGCATCTGTTGCAAGCCATGTTCTGATGACACTATATTCTCCCGCACAATCTCCGGATGTTGTTACATCAGCTGAAGTCAGTGTGAAGGCACTTCCGCATGCATCCGTAGCCGTAGCCACAGCGAACACCGGAGTAGCAGGACAATCAATTGTTGTTGGAGAAGGTAATGTTGCAATAACAGGTGCTGATACATCCTGAACATTTATCGTTTGTGAAGCACTGGATGAATTCTCGCAATCATCCGTTGCTGTCCAGGTTCTTGTGACACTGTATGATCCGGCACATTCTCCTGATGTTGTTACATCACCAGATGTGAGTGCGAATGAACTTCCGCATGCATCCGTTGCAGTGGCAACAGCAAAGACTGGTGCAGCAGGACAATCAATTGTTGCCGGGGCAGGTAAAGCCGCAATTACAGGAGCTGTTATATCCTGAACATTTATCGTTTGTGAAGCACTGGATGAATTACCACATGCATCTGTTGCCGTCCAGGTTCTGATAACACTGTATTCTCCTGCACAATCTCCAGATGTTGTTACATCAGCTGAAGTAAGTGTGAAGGCACTTCCGCATGCATCCGTTGCAGTGGCAACTGCAAAGACCGGAGTCGACGGACAATTAATTGTGGTTGTAACAGGTAGTGCATCAATAACAGGAGCTGTTATATCCTGAACATTTATCGTTTGTGAAGCACTGGATGAATTACCACATGCATCTGTTGCAAGCCATGTTCTGATAACACTATATTCTCCCGCACAATCTCCGGATGTTGTTACATCAGCTGAAGTCAGTGTGAAGGCACTTCCGCATGCATCCGTTGCAGTGGCAACTGCAAAGACCGGAGTCGACGGACAATCAATTGTTGTTGGAGAAGGTAATGTTGCAATAACAGGAGCTGTTATATCCTGAACATTTATCGTTTGTGAAGCACTGGATGAATTACCACACGCATCTGTTGCTGTCCATGTTCTGGTGATGCTGTATGATCCTGCACAATCTCCGGGTGTTGTTACATCAGCAGAAGTCAGCGTGAATGAACTTCCGCATGCATCCGTTGCTGTGGCAACAGCAAAGACTGGTGTTGAAGGACAATCAATTGTCGTTGGAGCAGGTAGTGCATCAATGACAGGCGCTGTGATGTCCTGAACATTTATTGTTTGTGATGCTATAGATGAATTACCACATCCATCTGTTGCTGTCCATGTTCTGGTGACACTGTATTCTCCCGCACAATCTCCGGATGTTGTTACATCAGCTGAAGTCAATGTGAAGGCACTTCCGCATGCATCCGTTGCAGTGGCAACTGCAAAGACTGGTGCAGCAGGACAATCAATTGTTGTCGGAGCAGGCAGTGCAGCAATGACAGGTGCTGCTATATCCTGAACATTTATCGTTTGTGAAGCACTGGATGAATTACCGCATGCATCTGTTGCCGTCCAGGTTCTGATAACACTGTATTCTCCCGCACAATCTCCGGATGTTGTTACATCAGCTGAAGTCAGTGTGAAGGCACTTCCGCATGCATCCGTTGCAGTGGCAACTGCAAAGACCGGAGTCGACGGACAATTAATTGTGGTTGTAACAGGTAGTGCATCAATAACAGGAGCTGTATTGTCCTGAACATTTATTGTTTGTGATGCACTGGATGAATTACCGCATGCATCCATTGCCGTCCAGGTTCTGGTGACACTGTATTCTCCCGCACAATCTCCAGATGTTGTTACATCAGCTGAAGTCAGTGTGAAGGCACTTCCGCATGCATCCGTTGCAGTGGCAACTGCAAAGACTGGTGCAGCAGGACAATCAATTGTTGCCGGGGCAGGTAAAGCCGCAATTACAGGAGCTGTTATATCCTGAACATTGATGGTTTGTGAAGCACTGGATGAATTACCACATGCATCCGTTGCTGTCCATGTTTTGGTGACACTGTATTCTCCCGCACAATCTCCGGATGTTGTTACATCAGCTGAAGTCAGCGTGAATGAACTTCCGCATGCATCCGTTGCAGTGGCAACTGCAAAGACTGGTGCAGCAGGACAATCAATTGTTGCCGGGGCAGGTAAAGCCGCAATTACAGGAGCTGTTATATCCTGAACATTGATGGTTTGTGAAGCACTGGATGAATTACCACATGCATCCGTTGCTGTCCATGTTTTGGTGACACTGTATTCTCCCGCACAATCTCCGGATGTTGTTACATCAGCTGAAGTCAGCGTGAATGAACTTCCGCATGCATCCGTTGCAGTGGCAACAGCAAAGACTGGTGCAGCAGGACAATCAATTGTTGTTGGAGAAGGTAATGTTGCAATAACAGGTGCTGTTATATCCTGAACATTTATCGTTTGTGAAGCACTGGATGAATTACCGCATGCATCCGTTGCTGTCCACGTTCTGGTGACACTGTATTCTCCCGCACAATCTCCGGATGTTGTTACATCAGCTGAAGTCAGTGTGAAGGCACTTCCGCATGCATCCGTTGCAGTGGCAACAGCAAAGACTGGTGCAGCAGGACAATCAATTGTTGTTGGAGAAGGTAATGTTGCAATGACAGGTGCTGTTATATCCTGAACATTGATGGTTTGTGAAGCACTGGATGAATTACCACATGCATCCGTTGCCGTCCACGTTCTTGTAACGCTGTAGGATCCTGCACATGCTCCTGGTGTAGTGACATCAGTAGATGTCAGTGTGAATGCACTTCCGCATGCATCCGTTGCAGTGGCAACAGCAAAGACCGGAGTTGCAGGACAATCAATCGTTGATGCAGAAGGTAATGATGCTATGACAGGTGCTGTTATATCCTGAACATTGATGGTTTGTGAAGCACTGGATGAATTACCGCATGCATCCATTGCCGTCCATGTTCTGGTGACACTGTATTCTCCCGCACAATCTCCGGATGTTGTTACATCAGCTGAAGTAAGTGTGAATGAACTTCCACATGCATCTGTTGCAGTGGCTGTTGCAAATATTGGTGTGGCTGGACAATTAATCGTTGTTGGCGCAGGAAGTGCCGCAATAAAAGGTGCTGTAATGTCCTGAACATTGATGGTTTGAGTTGCAGTTGAAACATTCCCACAATCATCCGTTGCTGTCCAGGTTCTCGTCACGCTGTATGATCCGGTGCATGCTCCATCAGTTGTAACATCACCAGAAGTAAGTGTGAATGAACTTCCGCATGCATCTGTTGCAGTGGCTGTCGCAAATATTGGCGTTGATGGACAATCAATCGTAGTTGGTGCAGGGAGTGCTACAATAACAGGTGCTGTGATGTCCTGTACATTGATAATTTGTGTTGCTGTAGAAAAATTACCGCATGCATCCATTGCCGTCCATGTTCTGGTGACACTGTATTCTCCCGCACAATCTCCAGATGTTGTTACATCAGCTGAAGTAAGTGTGAAGGCACTGCATGCATCCGTTGCGGGCAACTGCAAAGACTGGTGCAGCAGGACAATCAATTGTTGTCGGAGCAGGCAGTGCAGCAATGACAGGTGCTGCTATATCCTGAACATTTATCGTTTGTGAAGCACTGGATGAATTACCACATGCATCCGTTGCCGTCCACGTTCTTGTAACGCTGTAGGATCCTGCACATACTCCTGGTGTAGTGACATCAGTAGATGTCAATGTGAATGCACTTCCGCATGCATCCGTTGCAGTGGCAACTGCAAAGACCGGAGTCGACGGACAATTAATTGTGGTTGTAACAGGTAGTGCATCAATAACAGGAGCTGTTATATCCTGAACATTTATCGTTTGTGAAGCACTGGATGAATTACCGCATGCATCCGTTGCTGTCCACGTTCTGGTGACACTGTATTCTCCCGCACAATCTCCGGATGTTGTTACATCAGCTGAAGTCAGTGTGAAGGCACTTCCGCATGCATCCGTTGCAGTGGCAACAGCAAAGACTGGTGCAGCAGGACAATCAATTGTTGTTGGAGAAGGTAATGTTGCAATGACAGGTGCTGTTATATCCTGAACATTGATGGTTTGTGAAGCACTGGATGAATTACCACATGCATCCGTTGCCGTCCACGTTCTGGTGACACTGTATTCTCCAGTACAATCACCAGGAGTCGTTACATCAGCTGAAGTCAGTGTGAAAGCACTTCCGCATGCATCTGTTGCAGTGGCTGTTGCAAATATCGGTGTTGAAGGACAATTAATCGTAGTTGCTGCAGGTAGTGCTGCAATAACTGGTGCGGTGATGTCCTGAACATTTATTGTTTGTGAAGCACTGGATGAATTACCACATCCATCTGTTGCTGTCCATGTTCTTGTGACATTGTATTCTCCTGCACAATCACCGGGTGTGGTTACATCATTTGAAGTCAGTGTGAATACACTTCCGCATGCATCCGTAGCCGTAGCCACAGCAAATACCGGAGTAGCAGGACAATCAATCGTTGATGCAGTAGGTAATGATGCTATCACAGGTGCTGTTATATCCTGAACATTGATGGTTTGTGAAGCACTTGATGAATTACCACATGCATCTGTTGCCGTCCAGGTTCTGATAACACTGTATTCTCCTGCACAATCACCGGGTGTGGTTACATCATTTGAAGTCAGTGTGAATGCACTTCCGCATGCATCCGTAGCCGTAGCCACAGCAAATACCGGAGTAGCAGGACAATCAATCGTTGATGCAGTAGGTAATGATGCTATCACAGGTGCTGTTATATCCTGAACATTGATGGTTTGTGAAGCACTTGATGAATTACCACATGCATCTGTTGCTGTCCAGGTTCTGGTAACACTGTATTCTCCTGCACAATCACCGGGTGTGGTTACATCATTTGAAGTCAGTGTGAAGGCACTTCCGCATGCATCCGTTACTGTGGCAACTGCAAAGACTGGTGTTGAAGGACAATCAATTGTTGCCGGGGCAGGTAAAGCCGCAATTACAGGAGCTGTTATATCCTGAACATTTATCGTTTGTGAAGCACTGGATGAATTACCACATGCATCCGTTGCCGTCCACGTTCTTGTAACGCTGTAGGATCCTGCACATACTCCTGGTGTAGTGACATCAGTAGATGTCAATGTGAATGCACTTCCGCATGCATCCGTTGCAGTGGCAACTGCAAAGACCGGAGTCGACGGACAATTAATTGTGGTTGTAACAGGTAGTGCATCAATAACAGGAGCTGTAATGTCCTGAACATTTATCGTTTGTGAAGCACTGGATGAATTACCGCATGCATCCATTGCCGTCCATGTTCTGGTGACACTGTATTCTCCCGCACAATCTCCAGATGTTGTTACATCAGCTGAAGTAAGTGTGAAGGCACTTCCGCATGCATCCGTTGCAGTGGCAACTGCAAAGACTGGTGCAGCAGGACAATCAATTGTTGTCGGAGCAGGCAGTGCAGCAATGACAGGTGCTGCTATATCCTGAACATTTATCGTTTGTGAAGCACTGGATGAATTACCGCATGCATCTGTTGCCGTCCAGGTTCTGATAACACTGTATTCTCCCGCACAATCTCCGGATGTTGTTACATCAGCTGAAGTCAGTGTGAAGGCACTTCCGCATGCATCCGTTGCAGTGGCAACTGCAAAGACCGGAGTCGACGGACAATTAATTGTGGTTGTAACAGGTAGTGCATCAATAACAGGAGCTGTATTGTCCTGAACATTTATTGTTTGTGAAGCACTGGATGAATTACCGCATGCATCCGTTGCTGTCCACGTTTTGGTGACACTGTATTCTCCCGCACAATCTCCGGATGTTGTTACATCAGCTGAAGTCAGCGTGAATGAACTTCCGCATGCATCCGTTGCAGTGGCAACAGCAAAGACTGGTGCAGCAGGACAATCAATTGTTGCCGGGGCAGGTAAAGCCGCAATTACAGGTGCTGTTACATCCTGGACATTTATCGTTTGTGAAGCACTGGATGAATTACCGCACGCATCTGTTGCCGTCCAGGTTCTGATAACACTGTATTCTCCCGCACAATCTCCGGATGTTGTTACATCAGCTGAAGTCAGTGTGAAGGCACTTCCGCATGCATCCGTTGCAGTGGCAACAGCAAAGACCGGAGTCGACGGACAATTAATTGTGGTTGTAACAGGTAGTGCATCAATAACAGGAGCTGTAATGTCCTGAACATTTATCGTTTGTGAAGCACTGGATGAATTACCACATGCATCCGTTGCTGTCCAGGTTCTGATAACACTGTATTCTCCCGCACAATCTCCGGATGTTGTTACATCAGCTGAAGTCAGTGTGAATGAACTTCCGCATGCATCCGTTGCAGTGGCAACAGCAAAGACTGGTGCAGCAGGACAATCAATTGTTGTTGGAGAAGGTAATGTTGCAATAACAGGAGCTGCTATATCCTGAACATTTATCGTTTGTGAAGCACTGGATGAATTACCGCATGCATCTGTTGCCGTCCAGGTTCTGATAACACTGTATTCTCCTGCACAATCACCAGGTGTGGTTACATCATTTGAAGTCAGTGTGAAAGCACTTTCGCATGCATCCGTTGCAGTGGCAACGGCAAAGACCGGAGTCGACGGACAATTAATTGTGGTTGGAGCAGGTAATGTTGCAATAACAGGAGCTGTGATATCCTGAACATTGATGGTTTGTGAAGCACTGGATGAATTACCACATGCATCTGTTGCTGTCCATGTTCTGGTGACACTGTATTCTCCCGCACAATCTCCGGATGTTGTTACATCAGCTGAAGTCAGTGTGAAGGCACTTCCGCATGCATCCGTTGCAGTGGCAACAGCAAAGACTGGTGCAGCAGGACAATCAATTGTTGTTGGAGAAGGTAATGTTGCAATAACAGGAGCTGTAATGTCCTGAACATTTATCGTTTGTGAAGCACTGGATGAATTACCACATGCATCCGTTGCTGTCCATGTTCTGGTGACACTGTATTCTCCCGCACAATCTCCGGATGTTGTTACAT
>JADKGY010000024.1 GCA_016722045.1 Candidatus Opimibacter skivensis
TGTAACATAAATGCCTGAACAAAATCACTCTCCATTTCAAGAATCTTAGTCGAAAAGGTTGAAAGAATTTCGTTTGCCGGATGCGGTATCAAGGATTGAAGCGGATTGTTTGGGAACAAAAATAATATAATGTGCATTCTCACCTCCTTGAGATATTATGACCTATCGAACAATCACAAGTTTTTTGATGCAACAACTCGACCATTTAAAGACAGTTGATAATTAAAGACACCTCGGCCGATTGGACGTTGACTCTATTTCACCCCTTTCACTCATAAATAAGAATTCAATGTTTTCTTTTTATCCTGATTATGGATTTCAACAAGTCGTCCATTCCTTCTTTCGAACATTCACTATTTGCAGTCAAATAATACTTAGGATTTGTGTCGTCCGACCTCAAATATAGATTTCCAACATAAGGCAATGCATCAATGAAATGCACTTCTCCATAATAAAACACGCCTATAATATCGCCCTGATCACATATCCCCATTCTTTCGCTGATAGTATTACTCTCCGGAAGTTCAATTTTTTCAGGAAAAGGCATCGTCACATATTGATCCGGATCAATGTCTTTAATAACGTGATCGATGAATATTCCTTTGGATAATGAAGCAGATGGTTCGCTCCTACTGAAAAAATAAGTCTCAGAATAATATGCTTCAGGAAAACAAAACTCATAGTTTATTCTCTCATAACAGATCCAATGATCAGGAGTAACAAATTCATGACAAGGATTCACATTTTGCTTTGACACCTCGTTGTTACAATTGGATAGACTTAATCCCCAGAATAATAATAGACAGGATACGCATTGGATCATCGCTTTAGAATTTAACGCCGAAGAGAATATAATTGTTTTTTAATCACAGGTTATCTCCAAGTCAAAATCTATTGCAGCCGTTTAATGCATTTTTTTGTTGTCTCAGCAAATTTCTGATTTGCGTATCAAAGCTTTCATTTCGCAAATCAGAAATTTGCTGACGCCACAGCGTAGGCTCAGCCTACGCTGAACAATTCAAGGATGGAAAGATGCAAGCATGCTTGCATCTTTCAATTTTCAAGAGTCTCGCAATATTTTTCTTAATTAAACCTACCCAATTCTTCAATCTTTCGATATGGCTTCAAAAAAACTCACCGATCACTCTATTAAATTCATCGTGATACACGATCGGTGTGGAATGGCCGGAATTTGGTAAAATCCACAGGTATGACTTTGGAATGGACTGTGCGATCAACATCGTATGCTGCGGAAGGATGACATCATGATCACCGCCGATCACAAGGGTCGGACATTTTATTTGTGCCAATTGTTTTGTGGTAATATTTGGTTCAAAAACACAAAGCTTTATTAATTTGATCTGATGTTTTAGTTCAGGTGTCTGAGGCTGCTTCATCAATGATTGACAATATTCTGCAGTCGAACTTACAACCCACGGATCCACAGCGGTAGAATCCGGCCACAAATTCGCACCGGTGATCGCAAGTTTTTTTACTTTATCCGGATGACGCATCGCCAGCAATAAACCTTCTATACCTCCATCACTCCAACCGATGACATAGGCTGAATCGATACTTAAGTAATCAAGCAATCCATTGAGATCATCCGCCATCATTTCATAACTGATGGAATCTGTCGGATCAGCTGACTTACCCTGATCACGGCTGTCCGCCACAATGACATGATAATGCTGCGCGAAATAGGGGATCTGATACAGCATGTTGGAGATGTCACCACCATTACCATGAATCATCAATACGGGTTCACCTTTGCCATAGACTTCGTAGTACATCTTAAATCCACGCATGCTGACATACTTTCCCACAAGATCGCTATGACCGATTTTAGATGTGTCTACACCGGACGTTTGTGCACAGACCGGCATCAGAAAAGAAATTAGGAATAGTAGCGTCAACAAAATTGAATGGCATTTCATAAATCCGGTTTAACAAGTAACGATTAACGAATAACGAATAACGAATAACGAGTAACGAGTAACGAGCAACGAGCAATAAGTAATAAGTCACAAGTCAGGAGTAAATTTAGAATATAAATACGAATAATGAATAAGGATTTAAATTTTTAGCACCATACATGGAAGTGAGATAACCAACATTTTAAATCTTAAGTGAATTGTTAAAACCTAAAGTATTGACAGGGCTTGCCCCTGTCTGCGTAAAACAAGTAAGTGAATTGTTAATAGTGAATGGGAGGGAAATATCTGTAGGACAAAAGAAATTTACATTTTTGAGCTCCAGAGAGCGGAATATTTGCAAGCGAAGTCAATCCGCATTTCCGGCTCCACCTTTATAGCTCCATCGGGGCGACAATCTGGGACAAAAGAAATTTACATTTTGAGTTCCAGGAAGCAGAAAATTTGCAAGCAAGTCACCCGGCCCTCCATCTGCATGGCCTTTTTGAGCTCCAAGAGGAGCGGAATATTTTCAAGCAGTCAATCCGTATTTCCGGCTCCCTTTATAGCTCCATCAGGAGCGACATTAGGCTAAATGAAATTTACATTTTTTGAGCTCCAGAGGAGCGGAATATTTGCAAGCGAAGTCAATCCGCATTTCCGGCTCCACCTTTATAGCTCCATCGGAGCGACATATCTGTAGGACAAAAGAAATTTACATTTTTTGAGCTCCAGAGAAGCAGAAAATTTGCAAGCGAAGTCAATCTGCATTTCCGGCTCCACCTTTATAGCTCCATCGGAGCGACATATCTGTAGGCTAAATGAAATACAAATTTTTGAGCTCCATCGGAGCGACATATTTGTGTACGGGATCAATGTGCATTCCTAGTATTAAGCTAAAGGAATCCGATAGTGCTAAATATCCCCTTGAATATTAATAATTCATGAAAGAATTTATTTCCTTAAAATAAACTTCTTCATTGTCAAGCCATCCATAATGTCCGCAATGATCCATGAGGACAAATCTTGGAATTCTTCAAAACCTTATGTGCTCGTTCGCCAGTGTCTGCATCGATGATATCCTGCTTTCCCTGGATAATCAAGACGGGCCTGTCAAATGACTTTAATTTTTCTGTGCAATCATAATTTATCCGTTGCAGATCTGTCCAGATCAATCCATTGATCTCTGCATTTCCTTGTGTCAGCCGATTAGCCAAAACAGGAATATATTTTCTATCCTGAAGATATGCCGGCGCCAAAGCCCTTCCCCTGCCAAGACGCGCAGCAAATGTGGTATCTCCTGTATTTAATTTATCATTCCAGTATTTTAACGAATCTTTTTTTCTTCACTACTCAATTTAGAAGAGATCGCATCATTGACATACGATAACAACCCCAGATCAATCCCTCCTGATGAGGATAAAATCATCTTGTCGATGTGCTCCGGATATTTGGTAGCATAATACGAAGCGAGCATTCCACCAAACGAATGTCCGAGAATGGACCAACTGTCCAATTTAAAAAACTTACGCAGGCTCTCCACATCTTCTATCATCAGATCCATCGTTATGGTCGTTGAATCTAATATTGGCAATATAGATTTACCCGTTCCACGTTGATCATAAATGATCGTCTTATAGTGCTCAGAAAGTTTACGCGCGAGATTTTCGAAGCCATTACTATTCATTCCCGGTCCTCCATTGATGATCAATAATGGCTGTCCTGATCCAAACGTCCTGTAGTAGATGGGTGCAGCATCAACACTTTTTATGATTCCTTCAGTCTGTGCGGTACAAACAGAAACTACAAACAGGCAAATGATAAATGTGAATATTTTCATAACTGTGATGACTATATTTTTTGCGTAATTAGATTCATTCAAAAAATAATAGTACAACGTATATAGGTATGATCAGCGATAAGATCGCCTAAGACCTTAAAAGAATATACAGAAAGCCATTTCAGACATGATAGAATGGCCTTATTCTTCTTCACTACTCCATTGATCGGGATCATCGACAGGATTAGGCAATCGCCCTTCCAGCCATTTTGCAAGCGTTTCAGGAGTAAAGTCTTTATCCCTGGTCTCAATCACCCATGATAAGAATTCATCAGGGCCCCCATTCAGATACGGCGGTGGTGATACAGGATAAAAAACAGCCGGTAATCTTTCTGTCAATGACAAATTGTTGATGACACTTCCAAGCTCTTGCACAACCTGCCATGCTAAATCATGACGAATGTCAATATGAAATTTGACAGACCACATTCCATCCGCATCAGTGTCCGAATGAACCGATCCTTCAATAGCCGGGATCTTCGAAAGGAAATCTGTCAACGTATTTATTTTATTCGAAGCCATATTTGATTAAATCGCTATCCGACCATAAGAATGCACAATATTCAAAATAATAAAGACAATCCATGTTAAATAAAATAAAAAAACCTGTACGTCTAGGTTGGCCCCTAACAGTACAGGTAATTGATATTGATATGTTTAGGATTATTTTAGTCGTTGCTGTGCGGCCATGGCCTGATCAAGATGAGTATGTAACCCGGGCAACATCGATTGTGCCCAGCTCTTAATTTCCACATCAGTGCAGCTGGAAGAAGCCTTTTCATACAGATCGATGGCATCAGTATGCCCGTTGACCACTAAAGCGGTATAGGCTTTGTCAAAATCGATACCTGTTTTTTCATTCAGCTTATTGTAAGCTTGTTTAGAATCCTCAGTTGGCACAGTAGGAATATTAATATATTTTCTATTCGCCATCGCTGTAAGATCAGTCATAGCTTTACTGTGATCATTTTCCATCATTTTTCCCAATGCTTTGACATCATTCGTCATGCCGCGTTGCTGTGCAAGCTGCCCCATCCTGATGTCCTGATCATTCATTTCAGCTGCCTTTACCATGAACAATGCATCTTTTTCATCTTTTGGATTGTCCATCTTTGCATTATTTATATCCTCGGCCAATTTCTCAGCATCAACAGGCTTGGTGCTGTTTTGACAGGAAATAACAGTGATTAGTAACCCGCAAATGATAAGGAATACGGTGGTTTTGATATGTCTCAAGGTCGTCATGATTTAAATTGTTTGTTGAATGATGGCTCAAAGATGGTCGTATAATCATCCGAATACCTTACAGAAATCTGCAATAATGTTATATAATTCCTAGAAAATAGTGTGCTGTGAGATGTGAGATGTGTGCTTCGACCTGCTCTTCTCATCCCTGTGCTACAGCTCAGCAACCGATGTGAGATGTGAGATATAAGATGTGGGATGCGGATATGAGATGTGAGGCGTGAGGCGTGAGGCGTGAGGCGTGAGGCGTGTGCGCAGGGCCCAACCGCAGTTCAGCAACCAGCGCAAGGTGTGAGGTTTTCTAAGTGACTGCTTAAGTGATCTTAAGTTTCTAAGTGGTAAACCTGTTTAGAGCTTCAGAATTAATATGCTTTGTTTAAATTCAAAAATAGTATCGGGTTCAGTAAAAGAGGACGCGGATTTAATGAGAAAAATTAAGACTTAGTAAGATTTGATTTCCGTTATTTTATTTCGTTACTCGTTATTCGTTACTCATTACTCGTCACTCGTTACTCGTTACTCGTTACTCATTTTATCTTGTGTGTATATTTATTGTACAGGAATGATATGATCAGCAACAAAATACCCAGGACTACAAAAACGATTGTCTTTGATATCGTGCTCAATTCAAGAATATCATAGAAGAATAACTTGAGCAATGTGGCTGCAAATAATAAAATCGCCGCTATACGAAGATGTTTTTTGTCTTTCCATATACCGAGTATGACAAGGATCAGTGAGCATAAGCCCCAGAGAATACTCAGCACAAGTTTGTAAGACTGCGTAGATTTCATGATGTCCATCCAGGACAGCAATTCACTGGTGGCGATCCAGATGATGGCCATAGAGAGAATCAATTCGTAAAAGATTTTCAGTTTAGTATAGGACGGGCTCTCCGAGAAAGTGGTAATAAACCGATGAAGACTGAAGAGGAACAAACCTGCAAACACTAGAGTAATATACCTGATCACAATATTGAAGGACGAATGTTGATAATATTCAGAAAGTGTCTGATCCAAATAGTTCTCACGAAGTTCGCTGAGAATATATAAGCTGAGTGTCAGAAATGAAAACAAAACGATGATCCCCAGGCTCAGTAATATCCAACGTACAGTGATATTGCTGAACATCTTTCGTTTCAGGTAAAATAAAACAGAGAAAAAGAGCAATGAATAATTGATAATCCAGGTAATTCTGAAATTGTTGAGATCGTCATTCCAGATATTGTGACTGTAATCATCTCCGGGACTGGTGATCTCTTTCAAAGAAGCGGAATACATCTGTTGGAAATAAAAAGAGATTTCCATTCTTATGGAAAAGTACAGGACGACGAGCAGTAGGGTTGGAAGAATGAAATCAAGCATCTTTCCCAACTGCTTTGATGGATAGATCTCCGTTTTATATTTTTCATCACTATTGATCTGTGTAATAAAAGAAAAATGCGCCAATAAATAATACAGAGGTCAGGAAATTGATATTGATAAAAGGTGTCACCGTCGTGGTGATGATATTCGATTGATATACATCATAGAGGGACGTCCAATCTGAAAGCAAACTTAAAAATGCAAGGGCCATCAACGGAAATGAAAGCCGTTCATACATGGGCACATCATTTGTCCTTCCGATCCAGAATAACAATGCGGCTTCTCCTGTCCATAGAAGTGTCACCCAATTGCCATCAAGCTGCACGGGTATGGCGATCGTAATAAATATCAGAAACAATCCAGCCACCAGAAAAAACAGGTTTCTGTCTGCAAGTTTTGCCTGTAGATGAGCACAGCCACAATGAAATGGATCACAGCAGTGCACAGTGTAAATAATCCCAGGAGTCGACTATTGTCTTGAGAATCATTCAACATGTAATATCCTATTCCATAAAAAATAAATGAATTCCCCAGTAGGACCACAATATCCCCGAATTCAAATTTTTCCTTTTTGATCAGCTTATAGGCCAGGAATATGAAATAGAAGGTAAAAAAGAAGATGGCCAGAAATATGAATGCTAATGAAAAATGTAAGGAAGGTTCATAGTCTGTGAAAACCCAACCTGTGAAAATAATCCATGTCAGGATGAATGAGGAGTAATAAAGTATTTTCCAATATTTCTTTATGGCTATAAACAGGATGCCGATATTGATGATCGCCATGTATGAAAAAAGAACCTCGGCATTTCCGGATCCTTCACTAAGTAAAATGGTACAGCATACGCACCTACTAACCCGATGATCGCGATCACCTGGCTGTTATATTTTATCGCCGTCACTACTGTGAATACCGTAAACACTACCATCACTACAAACGCCGCCACCATAGGCATCAAACCATAAAAACTATAGGCTGCATAGGTGATAAAATACATGATCGCTATCGCACCACTTTCGAGTACAGCACTGAAGTTTTCATAATTTTTTCTGAGTTTCATCCCGGTGCCCATCAATCCCAGACCCATCATGTAGCCCAGAATAATCCGTGTGAGCGGACTGATCAGATCGTGATCGATCGAATATTTAGCACCTATCGCCACACCAATGACTGTGATGGCAATCCCTATCTTATTAATAAGATTTTCACCGATGAATTTTTCGAGATCTGATTTTTTGTCAGGCGATGTATTGGTTTGAGAGCTGGGAATTAATTGTTCTTCAACGATAGGTTTCACCTCATTGGAAAAAGGAATTGGTGGCGGGACATTTATTTTCCTTTGTTCGGAAATCGGAGTCACATAAGTTTCTTCGATGGCGGGCTGAGTCGTTTCTTCTTTTGTGATACGCTCGTCGGCTGTCTTCAGCCTGATGATTTGTGTCCGAAGTTCATGGATCTCCCTGGAAAAATCATCCTGTCTTTTTAATAATACATCAAGCTTTTCAAGGAGCTCATTGATGTGGGGAGTATTTTCGGACATAGGGAGCAGGTTTTCGTTGGTCGTTGTGATCAAAGTTAACGAAAGACAGCGTATTAGTCAGTAGTGAATAGTCAATAGTGAATAATGCGTAAGCAGTGGCAGGGCTTGCCCCTGCCTATGATAAACACTAATATGTAAACCATGAAATTCACTTCATGATTTCCGATAATCGAAAAATTCGAAATGGCTCAAAAAGGAGGACGCGGATCTGTTATGAAAAATTAAGATTTATTAAGATTTGATTCTCGTTGTTCATTAATTTCTCTTTATTTATTCTTTTGCTTATTGCTTATTGCCTATTGCCCGTTGCCTATGCCTAAAACTCATCATCACCCTGATCTTCTTCAAGATCATTGTGATTGTCTCCGCCGATGCTGTAAAAATTGTTTTCTTCATCCTCATTGCCGATGTCTTCCTGGTCATCATCCAATTCCGGATCCGGGTATATCAAGATCGTCTCTGATGACATCACGGCTAAAATCCAATTCTTCCACTTCATCGTCATCGATCAGATCAGGATCTTCCTTTATCTTATCCATGGCATCAGGATCGATTTCCTTTTCTTCATGAGCTCTCTTATAGATATCATCCTTATCCGGATAGAGAGGATATCCTATCGGTTCATTTTTTTCATTTTTGGCTGCATCGTTTGAAGAAGGCTTCGATGTTTCTTTCCGTTTCATGGTTAAGTTGTTGGTCAGTGAGAATTTTAAAACACAAAGATGAAGTACTTTTTCCCAAATTGTGTTACATAAATATCAAAAATATTTTTAGAACTTCTGCATCATACTATATTCTTATATGTGAATAATGTAACCTTTCTCCGGAATTGTATAAAGTATTCCATCCAAAAAAACCCACTTTTACAATAAGGGATCGGTGTACTTCACCGCTGGCATCAGGGTTACTGAGGATCACAAGCAAGGCCTCTTTTCCATAGAATCCAATGCCAGGTTTATAAAGATTCTGTCTGTATTAAAAAATCCGACAGCGTCTTGGCTATAGTTTGTATTTCATAAATATGAATGCAAATAGTATTCGAAGTCTGAATTTCCCTCTACACTCTTCGACAGTTCAGATTTGACTCTTCGCATTGAGCGTTTCTACCATGCAGTAACGATCAATGCAGGATACATTATTGTATTACCCCAAAAAGCAACCAACTAAAATTAAAAGGGAATTTTTTAATTCCCATTGCTTTTTATTGCATCATGCGTGATTCATTAAAAATATTTATTCATTCAAAATAAAATTTAATCAAACCTATCATGAATAGACTTATTATACTCGTATTGACAGCGTCCTGTCTTTTCCTTTCCGCAGTCGCTGTCGCACAGGTCGGCATAGGTACGACCACACCTGATCCTTCTGCGGTATTGGATCTTGTCTCCACCACAAGGGGATTTCTAATGCCGAGGATGACAACGGCAGAAAGAAATGCAATCCTTAACCCCGCGACAGGACTAATGATATACAATCAAACTAACAGTGAAATGCAGGTGAATGGTGGAACGCCCGGAGTACCTGCCTGGTTTGGCATGAAAGGTAATTTGGATTCTACCTCAACAACTTCTGTTACAGACGGTGTGAACATTTTCTCTTCTTCAGTTATAGACACATTGATCGTGGGCATGACATTATCGCCTGCTGCCGGAACCTACCTGGTATTATTCAATGGTCAGTATGGGCTAATTTCAGATACAGCCATCAGTACAGCACAAGGAGTAGCTGATCTCACTGCAGCGTATAATTCGATCATGGCGATTCCCGCCACCAATACTACGCATGGAGCGATATTTGGAAATGGTGAGACCTTGGTCCCTGGTGTATACGATTTGCCTGCAGCTGCATCTTGGGCCGGCACATTGACACTGGACGGAGGTGGTGATACGAATTCAGTATTTATCATCCGAACTGGTGGCGCATTAGCTGCAGGTGCAGGTACAACAGTAGTGTTGACAAATGGCGCTAAAGCAAATAATATATTCTGGGTCTCAGAAGGAGCGCTAAGCCTTGCAGCAAATACAATAATGAAAGGAACAATGATAGCCCACAATGCGGCAGTTGCTGCTGCTGCGGGTTCAAATGTTGTCGGTAGGATGTTTTCAACGACAGGTGCTATCAGCATGGGTCCCGGAACAATAGCACTGCCCGCCGGACCTTCTTATATTAATCTTGGTGTCCTCTCAACCTTCATTATTTTTACTTCCGCCGGCGCGATTAGTAATACAGACCCTTCAATGATGACAGGTGATGTAGGCACACATGCAGGAGCCATTGCCGGTTTCGGCAATCTGAATGGCAATATTTATTATCCCGGTGCACCACCTCCGACAAACACTTCATTAGCTACGTTCAGTATATATCAAAATGGTATGCTTGTTCCATTTTCAAGTCGGACAAGTGATATCAATACATCTGAAATGGCTTTGCAGGCATTGGCCACTGTGGCTACGGGACAGACAATAGATGTAAGGTGGAGAGTAGATGTAGGGTCTGTTCAGCTTGGAAACCGTGTGCTATCGCTGGTAAATGCAAACAGATAAGGTCACAAAAGCGGTGACACCAATCGCGCTGTTTTTTCCAGGAACTGTTTAATTGCAGGGCGGCTATCCCAAGCTGCCCTGTCAATTTTATCAGCATCTTTCAGATCATTGTAAAAATCATCTGCAAGCTCATTTGCAAACTCTTTGTCATACACGATCGCATTGACTTCAAAATTGAGATCAAAACTGCGATAGTCAATATTGGCTGTACCGACTATGCCTATCTTTTTGTCAGCTACTAAAGTTTTGGCGTGAATAAAACCTTTTTTGTATAAATAAATTTCAACGCCGGCAGCCAATAGTTCTCCGTAATAGGATCTCGCGGCTGCATTGACCACTTTCGAATCAGCTACGGCCGGAACTAAAAGCTTTATACTGACTCCACCTAACGCCGCTGCGAGTAAAGCCTCAAGTATACTTTCTGTGGGAATAAAATAGGGTGTCGTGATTAAAACTTCATTCCTGGCCTGGTAAATCACCATGAGCAGAGAAAATAAAATAGTCGGTGTATCTGAATCAGGTCCACTGGCAGCGATCTGTACTATCTTGTTCCCTTTGGCAGAAAGAGCATTTAGTTTTGGAAAAAATATTCGTCAGGCAGCAAGATATCGTCAGTACAAAAATTCCAGTCATTCACAAATAGATACTGAAGATATTGTACGCCGGGTCCTTCGATACGCAGGTGAGTGTCTCTCCAATAAAGTTGTTTCTCCCCAGCATCATTGTTGACATACCTGGAACTCACATTGATCCCGCCTACAAAACCGATGGTCCCGTCGATCACCACAATCTTACGATGGTTACGATAATTGAGGCGATTGGCAAATGCCCAGAAGCGAACTCTATAAAATGGCGTTGTTTTCACACCGGCTGCTTTCAGCCGCGGCACCAGGTGTCTACGGATAGACCGGCTACCGAAGTCATCATATATGAATCGAACAGAAACACCTTCTTTGGCTTTTTCAGCCAATGCGTTCTCTACAGCTTTGCCTATATCATCATCTTCATAGATATAGTACTCGATGTGCACATGATGTTTTGCTTCTTTTATAGCTTTTAATACTTCAGGAAATTTATTTTCACCGTTTTTAAGAAGGGTTACGCGATTGTTCATCGTCAATGGACTTCTCGTATCCTTCAGCAGCATCACTGTCAGTTCTTTATTGTCCTGAAGCAACTTGCCTCCTTCTTCAAACGCGCGCTTTGATTCCTGGTAAAGATCATCTACTACTTTCTTAGCCAGGATACTATCAGAGATCAATTTTTTCTTGTAGAGTTTACGTTTGCGGTAATTGACACCAAAGGAGAAATAAACGAAGATGCCAATAAAGGGAACAAAAATGACAAATAGAAGGTAAGCCAGGGCCTTTGAATTGGCATGCGTATCATAGATGATGCGGATACAGACCAGGATGACGATCAGTATATAGATTATTTCATCAATGATGATACCGTGGAACATAGGTTAGTGAGTAACGAGTAACGAGTAAATGGCAATAGGCAAAATGGCAATAGGCAATAGGCAATAGGCAAAAATGAAAATCTTATACGCAAAGTTCACCTTTTATTCATAAGGTCCATTGTTAATTTGGCTCAAAATGAGGACGCGGACGGTTGCTAAGCTGTAGCACAAGGTTGTGGAATGGAAGTCGAAGTATCAAATAAGAAAAGTTAAGATTGGTTAAGATTTGTTTTAAAGCGCTCATTGTTTTTGCAGCATTTGCCGAAGATTTGCGAAAATTATTTTAATAAATTTTGCTTATTGCAAATTACCTATTGTTTTCGAATACGCCTGTCTCTTAACGATAAAAAGCATCGAGAACAGTATGAATGGAACTGTCGACAAAATTATTTTATAATTTAAGCTCAACAATCCTACAAGTAATATCACTAAAACCAGTATGCCCAGCAGGATTAATCCAATCCATGTCAATCTTCTGCCTGGCTTCTTTTGAAAGATGGTAAAAAGGATTAATAATTGTCCGAGGAATGGTATGATGATGAGGGGATGTGTGAAGGTGTTGGCAGAATGGTCTTTTTGAAAGAAAACCAAATATTCGACCTGGAAAACGAATGAAGAATTGTCATGCCCCCATTCCAGATAACAAACGAGAAAGGAGAGAAGAAGGCCTGTGTTTATAAGTCTCAGCATAGTCAAATTTAAAAAGTTTTAGACAAAATGGCCTTTAAGTGTACATTTATAATTGCCAGGTATTTATACCCATTAAGGAATTAAAGTTTTTCTAATAATAATCAAGTCGCAAATGATGAGTAAATCAGATCAATACGTCAATATTCTTATCATAGGAGCCATCATTCTATACCTGGCTATTGGGGTTATCGGATATAAAGGGCAAAAGTTCGCCTACCTCGCTTCTATTGTCAATATAATCACAGGTGGAGCTATCCTGTTGTATTGGAGCCTAAGACAAATCCAAATCACGCAACACATCTTTGAGCTAAGAGAAATACTTGTTCTGCTTTTTGAAGTTGTGGTCATCGCCTGCGGTGTTTTTTATATCCTGAGCAGTGAGCGTGGTGGAGGTCTTAAAATAGTGCAGTATTTATTTTATGGAATTCATCTAATTGTGTTCGTACTGGGATTAATTTTTATGATGACGTTTAAGATAACGAGGTTGATGTAGTGAGATATGAGACATGAGATATGAGATATGAGATATGCGACTAGACGTTCGAGTGTCTCTGACCTCGAACCATAGTAACTTTTGGGCGTTCTCGATATTAATTTGATTTCGGAGTTCGAGGTCAGAGACACTCGAACGTCATGCAATTTTACTTCACAACACGTTATTCGTTATTCGTTATTCGTTCGTTATTCGTTATTCGTTATTCGTTACTCGTTACTCGTTATTCGTTACTCGTTATTGGTCACTCGTTACTCGTTATTCGTTACTTGTTATTTGAATTCATTCTGTTTTCGTGATCGTAATATTCGCAAAATCACCTCCTGACGTATCGGCGACATAGAATCCGACGGATCCATGTGTAAAGGGTGTAAATTTTTCAACAACAAGGCTGGGCTCTTTTTCACCATTGATGTAAGTTGAGATCATAGCATCTGTTATCTCCATGCGGACTCTGACCCACGAATTAGGATCAGGGGACGGATCGATGGCCTGTTCGTATTTACCCGGGAAATTCCCACGTAACACTTGCCAGGTAAATTTGGGCAGGGATATATACTGAATAGAATGACTTCTCAATGTTTCATCATCAGATTTGAATTGAAACGGACGCAGGTATATGGCTTCGAATGTGGAATCATTTTGCGCATGAAAGGCTATGCCGACAAAACTATGTTGCTTCACATCTTCGCCCCTGACATCAAATTCCAATACACCGGTTGAGAAATCAACGTCTTTCAACCAGGCAATACCTTCTCCATAATCTTTGCTTAAATGGATGCCCGGATATGATTTTTCATTAATGAGGGTAAGGTCCCTGTTATATACTTCGATTTCATTTTTCTTATACAGGTCCTGTAGATTCATCTTCATGGGACCCTGAGAAAAACATGAAATGGCCAGGAGACTGAATACAAACATCACAGTGTATTGATACGTTTTCATATTGAAATATTTATGTCTTTAAAGAGCAGGCAAAATACAATACAATCATGGCCGTGTGCAGAATTGAAAAACCTGAAAGTGCTGAATGGTCGTCAGGTGATTGATGTTAGTCGAAAAGACATTTGGAATCTGACCGACGACTAACTATTCGTGATCAACCGTGATCACCACATTCCCTTTTTTGTGTCCCTTTTCTACATAGCCATGAGCTTCGGGTATTTGTTCCAATGTATATGTTCTGTCAATGACCGCTTTCAGCTTACCGGCTTCAATAATTTCTCTGAGGAAATTGAGATCTTCTGATTTTTCGACTGTCACCCCTCCCTTTACTTTCTTGCCGCTCGTCATTGATGTCCATATGCCGCGAAAGATCGAAGACAGATCCATGTGGACTGTTTTAAGATAGAAACTGTTTTTCTTTAAGGATTTTATCGATCCTGAAAAGGAACTTTTACCTACTGTGTCAAAAATGACATCGTAAGTTTCACCGCTTTTGGAAAAATCAACTTTCGTATAGTCAATCACTTTATCCGCTCCAAGAGATAAGACCATGTCTAAATTGGCAGAGCTACACACACCTGTCACTTCAGCTCCAAAATATTTTGCTAATTGTACTGCAATTGTGCCTATCGCACTGGAGGCTCCATAGATCAGAACCTTTTGCCCGTTTTTAATTTCTGCTTTTCTAAGAAAATACAAAGCCGTATTACCTCCGAATGGAATAGCAGCAGCTTCTGCATAGGACATATTTTTGGTTTCATTGCAAGCACGCCATCTTCAGGAAGGCATACATATTCAGCATATGCACCCATGTGCATTCCAGCCGAACCAAAAACCTGGTCACCTACTTTGAAACGTTTTACATTTTTTCCCATTGCTTCAATTTCCCCTGCAAAAGCATATCCAAGGATATCATTTTTAGGTTTTCGGAAACCATAGACGAATCTGACGGCATATGGATCTGCTTTCCTGATCCGGACATCTCCTGAGGATACCGATGTCGCGTGTATCCTGATCAGTATTTCATTTTCCGTTGGCACAGGCGTCTTAACTTCTCTGAGTTGAAGAACTTCAGGTGAACCGTAGGCTGTACTTACAATAGCTTTCATAATTATAGATTTTTTTGAATGAATTGTTTGTTTGTCTCAATTCGAAAGCAAAAGTATGGCTGAGCCTATGCCCCATCGTTCGGGATCACAGAAGGGTGTTCGGTATTATAATTCCGAACAAATTGGCTGAGACGATGAAGTCAGAGAAAAACTTACATCTGACGTCTCAAAAAGGTGAATACGTATGAGGTATGTTCCATACTAACAACATCGAAGGATTTTGGGCTACAATGAAGAGAAGTATTTACGGAGTTTATCAAAGTGTCTCACCAAAACACTTGAACCTATATTTTAATGAATTTGGTTACAGATACAATAACCGGACCGAAACAGGCGTAGAAAAATTCGAAGGTGCAATTCAGAAAGTAGATTCAGCAAGAATTACATACAAGCAATTAATAGGCAAATAGTCCAGTTTATTTTCTTACTACAATTGCCTTTTGTATTCTTGGCCTTTTTTGTTTTTTATTAGGATCAGCAACTCTTTTTGAAATGCATATTTTTTCAACAGATTTAAGCGTAGACATTGCCGCCCTAACTCTTGCTGACTCAATCATATAATCATTATATCTGGCTGTTTTGCAATCATTCATTAAAGTTCTAAGACTAATCCCTATATTTTTATTGCATTTATTCATAAAAAGATCACACAATGCGGCATGTCTATCTGCCGGCTTAAAATATGTGCAGTAATCGTCAAATGACTTTATTGGCTCGCCAAGATGAGATAAGCCATGATCTGGAAGTGGAAAAATATGATGCTTTACATAATTAATACTGGCGTAATAAGCTACTGTAAGCGCCCAATCCATAAACTCGCCTTCTTTAAAAAGTTGATCCGCTAATTTATGGTTATGTTTTGCGTGATCAAGATGGGCTGTTGTCATAAAACCAATCGAAACTAACTAAATTTTGTTCCATCCTTTCGCTATTAACAACTAATGGGATGAGCATAATCCGCAGTTCGTAGTTTTTGCTTTCGTTAAGCTCTGTTTCAATCTCAACTATCCGCCTGAAGAATGATTTTATTTTACTAGAATTATATATTGCCTTGTCAATGACATAGGCTGCTTCAAAATATAAAGAATCTTTTCTTTTTAAGCCAAGCGCTTTAGGGCTAATCCCCTTAGCGGTGAGTTCATTATAAAAATCAGATAAAATTGATTGTACTTCACTTAAATTTTCTCCAACCGAACCAAGCACTTCCTCCACGAATTCTTCCTTTCCTTTTGTTTTTCCAACCATAAAAGCATCAATTAATTGATTGCTAGTATATAAATGCGAACCCGAGGATTCAGTCCATCTAGGCTCCTTTAATTTTGTGTCGGCCTTTATAATAGTTTGCATTTTAGTTGATTATTTTAAAGCGTATTTTACTACTAATAAACCTAACAACGAGAAATATATACTTGTTTGATCAAAATTGGTACACCATTAACAAAACAAAAATGCTGCCGAATTTGTAATAATCTGATTATTAGGTGTTTATATGAAAAATGGACGTCAAAACTATTGTGTTTTTTGTAGTATTCCTACACAATTATAAATAAAATACTCTCTATAATAATATGAAACCTACAATTTTTTATTTATAAAGGCAACCAATACTTGTCCCAAATGGTATATAGTTCCCCTTATCCAGGGATTCGGGGGGCAAAACCTAAACTACACACTACTCCCCTTCTTCATAAATTCCTTCGGTGTCATCCCAGTTTCTTTTTTGAAGTATGTATTAAAAACAGTTTTGGAATTAAAACCACTTTCATAAGCGAGGCCAATCAATGTAAGATGCGCCTTACCTGGATCTTTAGAAATCTGCTTGAAATATTCGATCCTGTCATGATTGATGAATTCATTGAAGTTTTTTCCCATGCCCTCATTAAGTAGCCAGGAGAGTTGATTGGGATGGATGTCTATCTGTTCTGCCAGTGAGCGCAAGGACAGATCCGGATCTAAAAAAGGTTTTACTTCGTGGATATGTTTCAACAAAAGCGCAGTATAGGTTTTCACTGTCGCCTCATCCAGAAGTTCTTTCTTCTTCTTTGTTTTTTCAATGCCTTCTTGAGTCTGATATAAAATTTTATGATACTCCGCATATCGTGGATCATTTTTCAACACATCAACCAAAGGGTCAGGATAGCGAAGGAGTAACAAAGATGATTTTTTCTCCATGCCCTGACGGACACATTCAAATGCATGGTCATTGTCTCCCATGACGCCATACATCAGGAACAGATAGGATTCTGCATTGAACCCATCAGGACTATTTGCTGCTTCCAATAATTGGTTTAGAGATGTTGCAGCATTTTTAGAATCTTTCATTACAGCATATGCCAGACCGGAAATTCCTAATTTATTTATAGGATCCACAATGTCAGAAGGCATATCATCAAAATAATGAAGGACTTCATCCCCACGACCCATCTTCAGCAGACAATGACATTTGACAGTATGAACAGGAATATTTTTGGGATTCTGTTTCAGGCAACTATCCAATTGCTCAAGAGAAGTATTGTAATCTTCGAGCATGTAATGGAAATAGGCGTTGAAAAACAATGTTTCCTGCGACAGGGGTCTATACTGAGGGCTATATCTAAATGCTGACGTGATTTTTCCCTTTCATTCGCGATGATGTACAGGAAGGACATAAACTGCTGCGCTTCTACATAGTTTGGCTGAATGTCTATAGCCTTTTGCATGCGATTAAAAGACTCTTTATAATCACAAGCCGTAAAAAAGGCAAGATGTCCGAGCTGATAATGTACACCTGGCAATTGTTCATTCAGCAGAAGTGCATGGTGAGTTAATTGAATTGTTTTTCCCCATCCTTCCCCGGCAGGCATAAAACCGGTTGTGGCCATAAATCCATAACATTGTGCCAGACCCAGATAAGATTCAGTATGATTGGGATCAAGCTCCAGTGCCTTCTCATAAAGTGAAATCGCGATACGGATGTCCTCCGGATTCCATTTATTAAAATGGTATTTAGCTTTAAGTGAATATTCATACGCATCTATATTGTCCGTTTGCTTTCCGACGAGGTGTTCCTGAATTTCAAAGTGTCCAAATTGTTCTCTTAACTTTTCAGCGATCAACAGGCTGATCTCATCTTGTATTTCAAAATATTTTCAAGCTTTCTGTCCCAGGTTTCAGACCAGAAATGAAAATCTTCTTCGGCCTGGATGAGCTGGGCAGTGATTCGAATTGTATGCCCTGACAGCCGGACACTGCCTTCAAGAATGGCGGAGACATTTAGTTCTTTCGCGATTTGCGGAACGGGAATATTTTTATTTTTAAAAAAGAAAGAAGACGTACGCGAGGTTACTTTTAAGCTCTTGATTTTTGCTAACGCATTGATGATTTCTTCAGTAATACCGTCGCTGAAATATTCATTCTCCCGACTTGTACTCATATTGACAAACGGAAGAACAGCTATTGTCTTATGAATACTATTGTGTTTGCTTTTTATTTCCAAAGGTTGAGGAATGATGATACCATCGTTTGCAACCGCAAATATTTCAACCGGCTGAATTGTATTAGCTGCAAGCTGACGTACTTTTTTCTCTTTCATGAATTCATCTTAGGGGATCAATGTAAGGTATATCCCTCATTCGGTGATTGAAGCGTTAGTCCATGAGGAGCTCATCGCCATTAAATTCTCAATGCAAGTATTAAATACATTCTTACCATCGTCTTATCAACTCCATTGGCCGCTGTAAAATATTCCCCGGGACTAAATACAGAAGTGGTAAACTGCATATTGAGATAATGATTGAAATAATAATTGAAATACCAGTCACCACCATATCCGATTGTTTTGTTGTCAGTCATCAATGAATTCAGATTGACAGTGGCGATTCCTGTGGATCTGTCTTTTGATTCCAATACTGTGGCATACACACCATGCACTCCTGTCGCCAACAATCTTCCCAATTTCCAATTGAGATGAAACGTAGCGGCCTGCACATTAGAACCTTTGAATGCATCAATAAAACCAAAACGGCGATGTTCATTTTGCCAAAGCACATTATAGGATTTAATCTCCTTATCTCCCGGCTTATCATCGCCACTGGCGCGATAATAGGTGAGATCTATACTCACTTTATCATCCTTTGAGAAATAACCTGCACTTACTTCTGCCGCATACGCTTTCACTGTGCATTTAGCTTCTTTCGTCACGATCGCATGACCTGTACCGGACTGATAGATCATTTCTGCTGAATATCTTATGTTGGACATTTGTCCGAAAATCCGCACATCGGGCATAAACACGGATGTATTGAATCCACTGTTATATTGAGTAATTAAATAGGGAAGATTCGCATCAAGGTTAAGCGCTTCGGAAAAATGAAAGGTATTAAAGCTGCCCACCAAAAGCGGGTGATTCCATTCAATCCCGGCTGAATCAGGTGCCTGCTGATACAACTGCACCCACATCACATCATGGGTCGATCGATCAGTCTTATATCGAAGTCGTACACTTTCAAAGCTTCTGCCCTTTGTAAAATCATCATCTCCTACAAGAATTTCAGTTCCATATTTGCCCAGGCACATACGGCCGAAACGCAATGACAACCTGCCCGCCCTGTCTAACTTCTTCATGTCAACATATGCTTCATACAATGACAGATTCGGATCAAGTGGACCAAGGCTGCGCGTATACACACCATACGACTGCAGGTTAAAAACCATATCAATGTTTTTCGGTAGCGAAACCTTTCCTCCGAAATCACCTCTCAGATAAAAATTAAGATGGCCGGTGTCCCTGGCTAGTCCGGCTTCTTTGTACTCGAATGTTCCTTCAGGACGAAAGAAAAAGTAACGAGAGGTGTGAACTGTACTTTATCCGGAGGAGGCATGGAACCCACAGAACCATCATCCTTCAAAGGAAGATGGATATCCGAAAAATAACCTGTATCCCTGGGGAGGTATGGAATAATTCCATCTGCCGGCAATATTGAATGTGCCGCTTCTGTCGAATTGTCTTCTACAGTTGAAGACTGATATTGCGCCTTTACATTACCGATAAGACTTACGAAGAGAATAAAAGAGAGGAGAAGATTGCTTTTCATTTTGATTTGATTGGGAGTTGGAGAAATCTAAGATTCCAAATATACTTATAGAATAAGGAATAACAAATAACGAGTAACGAATAACGAATAACGAATAACGAATAACGAATAACGAATACTGACGTGAGTGTCTACTGACGTTTGAGTGTCTCCGACCTCGAACCCCCGAAATCAAATGAATACCGAATAACGAATACTGACGTTCGTAGTTCGAGGGGCAAGCCCTGCCAATACACCAGATGTCCACCTTTTCCGCCCATTCTGCCATTCTTCCCTTCATGCATTTTTTATTGCACATTTCCGTCAAATTCATCTATCGATTTGACAAAATGTGGCTTGAACGTGCGCATCAGGAAATACTCCGAAAGGATAAGATGAGTCAGAAATAAGATCAGCGACATGAGGAGCAATTCGTTGTTGTGCATGTATACAATGAGAAAGCCAAACAATCCCTGGCCGCAGATTGAAAACCCGGCAAGGTTATAATATTTGCGGATGTATTGGCAATGGATATCCGCATTTTGCCTGCTCATGATATTTAAAAACAAATCCGCTTCAATACGCCAGGCCGCAGCAAAATAAGCGAATGAACCAACGACAAGAAAGATGGCAAATCCTACAGTCCATCTGCCCATATCGATATCCAGTAAAGACGTCCGGATCGTCAGGTAAGAAACAAGAAAAAACTGTCCGATACTCACCACAAAAGGAATAATCGTATCAATAATATTGGGAAACCATCGCAGATAAAATATCCCGATAGCATAATGGTGCCATACAATAAAGATGATGAGCATCATCAGTGCCAGGGGCAATACCTGAATATCTGTCCATGGATGTTCGGATATTGCAAAATAGGTAATGATGATTGGCACCAACTGCGAAAGGGCTACACTTTGCAAAAGTGAGATAAACGTGAGATAGATGGTGGCAAAATAATTGCTGACTAATTCTGCTTTCTTATACATAGACTATTTTGGATTTTCGATTTTCGATTTTCGATTTTCGATTTTCGATTTTCGATTTTCGATTTTCGATTTTCGATTTTTTAGAATCAATACAAATTTCCTTATTTTATTGTGAAAAAGCATAGCCGCAAATTAACACTAATTGTGCTCTTCTCCCCCTCTCACCCTCCCACTCTCTCACTCTCTCACTCTCTCGCTATTTGAAGTTTACCAACTTCGAATCTATATCACGAATCTATGTCCTTTTTGGAAATCAAACTCAAGCAGCCTGTGGCTGCGATTGAAAATCAATTGCCGATCAGAACGGGCTATGACTCGTACTTTGATGCTGTTGGACTGGCAGGTGCAAGCCGCTTCCAATGCAATTTCTCTCACCTTCTCACTCTCTCACTCTCTCACTACTGGGTACAACATTCTGAATGCATTAAACACAGCCTGGTGCTCAATCGTAGCGTGATCTTCCTGTGGAAGGTAGTCGAAATAAACAGTTATAGTTTTACTCTTTGTACTTTTTATTTTGTCGTATAGTACATTAGCATCTACTTCCATGACATGTGGAGTAGCCCCTCTGACAAGACCTTCTTTTCCAACGCCGATATAGATATCTTTTTTTTGCGAAAAAGTTGCCCGCAGAATATCAGGTTGCAGATTTAACAGAGATCCATTGTCCCACCACAAGCTGGGACTGATGATGATAAATTTATCAAAGAGATATGGTTTTTTAAATAAAATCTCGGTGGCTACCAGCCCGCCCAAAGACTCGCCGATGATCGTTCGGGCGTTATTTGTTTTATACATTCCGGCTATGAATGGTTGTAATTCATTTTCAATAAACAACATGAATTTATCTGAATGACCTGTTGTGGGGTATTCCAGTTGATCGTCAATAATTGTGGTCGGATATGTAAAATCTCTTTTTACGGTCTGTATTGGCTATTCCGACGACAATGGACTTAGGGACACGATTGATCCAGGAGAAATTATTGAATTGAACAAGACCGACAATATGAATAAAGTCCTCGTCGGCACCCCCATCAAGCAAATAGATGACCGGATAACGAATAGTATCTGCCTGATTATACCCATCAGGCAGATAAATATTTAGAATCCTTTTTTCACCCAATTGTGCTGATTGGATTTCTTCAATTGAGCCAAGGATGAAGGGCTTTGATGTATTGGATTGAATAGATTTATTTGTCTGTGCACCTATGGAAGACATACAGAAAATAAGAACAAGAAGTATGATGAATGATCTCATATTATTTTAGATATATACTTTCTGAAATGTTTGAATCCGTTCAGCGGAATATTTTGAGCAATATATTATATGTTTTGATGATTATCAAAATCAACAATGAATCTATATTCTTCAAATTATTGAAATTCTATTTCTTAAAGAAAAACATCTATCACATGAATGTGCGTAAATATTCCGCTCCGATGGAGCTCACAAATCCCTTTATTTTCCTTTTCTACAGATATTTCGCTCCTACGGAGCTAATAAATTCACAGCACTTCAATAAGATATTTTGCTTTCTCAAAACGGGTACCCTATTGCCACATGAAAAACAAGATTCTCTTTACGCCATCCGGGACTACCGAAACGGAGATCATTGAATACCCATCGCTGTCCTTCAGGAAGCCAGGGCTTACGCAACGGGAATGCAAGATCAAAACGTAATATCACAAACGAAAGATCAAAACGCAAACCGGCACCTGTACCGACAAGTAAATCTTTCAGAAAATGATTCGAAAATAATGATCCCTCTTTCCTCGCCGCCGGATCAAGGTCATCGTGCAATAACCAGATATTGCCTGCATCAACAAAGATGGCTCCATTGATGAAGCCTGCAAGTTTGGTGCGGTATTCGGAATTAAATTCAAGCTTGATATCACCTGATTGATCCGCAGTAAATCCTTTCGAAGTATTTGGATCATCCGGAGCATAGTAGGATCCGGGGCCTATCGTGCGCGCCCTGAAGGCCCTGATACTATTACTTCCACCAATAAAAATTGTTTGACAAAAGGAAGATTCACAGAATTGCCATATGCATATCCATATCCTGCAAAAACTCGATTGGCAAGCTTTGAATTTGCTCCTAATTTTAAATAGTATCTGAAATCATTATCTATCTTGATGTATTGAGCGAATGATGTCCCAAAAAGCGTTTTACCCTTTCCGGCTTTAATATCCGCACCTGTCACTAAACCTAAAATATTTCCGGACAGATCAAGACCACCCTGATAATAGAATGTATTGACCTTTTTTTGTCTGTGCCGTATTTGTATACGTGTAATGATACGTTGATCCGAATGTAAACTGATCTTCGATCGCCTTTTTTAATGTGGCATCGGTTTCTGCCAGCATTCTATAGATATCCGTAACACTGGACGCATGTACATAATTGACCTCTATCGGATTGAGCTGATGTTCTTTACTGATAGTTTCTTTCCAATTATATCCGCCTACAGTTCGAATAGAATTGAGTGTGTATGAATTTTGTCTCTGTAGAAAATCATACCCAAGTGTAAATCTTGTCTTCGGTACAAACGGACCTGTGTTTCCAATTTTAAATGGCGTTATAAACCTGGGAACACTCAACGAGATCTGTGCACCCAATTTGAAGTAACTCCGATTGGCTATCCCCTCCTTTATTCCTGTCTGTATATCGGCACCCCCATATGCTGAAACGGTGAGCAATTCAGCTCCACGAAAAGAATTACGGTTTCGCCAGTTGACAGTCAATTCCGTTCCGGTAAAGTCCGCATCTGTTTTTTGCCTGATAACTCGAGACGTATAGATTTCTTCGGATAAGGCGTGAGAATATAATAGACATTTAGTCGTGCAGAATCACCTGTCTCCTCAAACTTATTTTTTACAAATTTGAAAGCTCCAAGGCTGACCATACTGTTGAGCGACACACTATGATCTGTTCGGTTGTATATATCGCCGGGATGAAAATGAATAAGACGCTCAAACGTCAATGGCTTCCATTTATGCTCAGGATCGATGATATAGAAATCATTTTGCTTCACTGCATGCGAGATATCAATGGTGTCATTTGTAATATCAAATTCAGGAAAAACATACGTGTTAGCTATTTTGTAGATACGCTTCGCTTTATCAGGTATGGAAGATTTGATCCGTACAAAGAGATCTACTTTGTGCTCTCCTATCGTACTGTCGACAAGCACCAGAATATCATCGGGAGAGAAAAAATAAAAACCATTCTCCTTAAGTCGCAGATCAATTCGCTCACGTTCCGCTTTGATGACATTGAGATCATAGGCGTCACCGGATTTCAAAAACGTTTCTTCTTTCGTCTTCATCACCGCATCTCCTGCTTCATCTGTGCTGTCGATCAGAAATTTGACATCGCGGATAGTATATTGTGAACCGGGTACAGCCGTATAGATAACTTTGACTTTGCGGTTCTTATCCTTTACCTCAGCAGTACATCGCGAATTAAAATAACCTCTGTTTTCAAGTCGATTGCATAATATTTTGAATTAGCATCAACGCTGACTGCACTGAACAGAACAGGAGGCTCGCCCAGCTTATGTTTGATAAAATACTTAAGACCTTTTTTACTTTTGACTGAATCGACGAGATTGTAAAACATGAGCTTGTACCGGATACCCAAAAGTGATGTATTTGGTTTCGGCCGTACTAAACTCTGAAGTTCACTTCCTAATGCTTTTTTCTGTTTAGCCGTTTTATGCTGATCATCAATTTTTACGTTTGCTCCGATATAAAGTTTTTCATTCGGAGGTAGCTTTTTTGTGACACTGCAGGAGAAAACTGAACATAGGACCATCATAACAATGCACAGCCTCACAATCCCATTCAAGCAGATTGAGCTAAGCATACTTGCAGCTTTGTCCTCGTCTATCTTATTCACTTCTGCTTTGTTTTTTCTCGTCAAGTATTTCTTTCTTCACTTGCTTTTGTTCTTCCGTCTTTTTTGAGAAGAGATCTTTGAATTTGTCATAATCAGCGGTGAACACGAATCCTATTCCTGTCTCAATGACCTGACCCTGCACGATGATATATTCATCGCGACGATAGACCCGCAATACATATTTTCCGTCCTTTGACAGTTGATACTCCGCAGAGACATCCCCGGCTATGTTGGTAGTTTTGCGATTGGCTTCCTGCAGGCCTTCAAGTTCAAAATTGCTGCCGATGCTCACTTTCAGCCTGTCGTTCAATAATTGCTTCGTCAATCCCACAGTGAGGTCAGTCCTGTTTTCAATTCACCCGTTGTATAATCTTCGATGGAATTGATATCAAAGCTCAGGTCAACACCGGCGACCATACCCCCGACAAGATTGTTCAACTGTTCGGATAAGATCTTGCTTGCGCTTTGTCTCGCCAGTGATGATATACCACCACCACGCTGCATTTTGAAATGGATCCTCTGAAATAAATCTGTTAAGCAGTAAGACAGCAAATACCTGCTTGTTGAGCTCGGAGGGCTCGGTACGCAATTGTGTAAGTTTTGTTTGGACAGTAGACGTCACCTCACCCGAGACACCATTATTTTTATCCGGAAGCTGGATATCGAATGTCACGTCTGGTTTCAGCAATTTCCCTTTCATGTAGAGCATGATTTCAAAAAGGAAGCTTTTGTTTATAGGTATTGATGACGTTCTGATCCGCATCTCCTATCTGATTTTGCACAAGACTCCAGAGGTGCTGTATTCGCCTTATATACAGCCGTCACATCTACATCAGCCGTGTAAGGATCACCTGTCCACGAAATCGTACTTCCCCTTCTGATCTGAAATTCTCGCCTGAGTTGATTGAATGAAAAATTATAGGTTCCCTCTTCCAATTCATATATCCCCGTCAATGTCACTTTTCCGCTAGGATCAATACCCCCATCAAGGTTAGCGGCGCCTTTGACTTTCAGAAAATCTCCATTGGCTTCATCGATGATCAGATTCAATACCGCATTCTTGTCAACAGATATAGCCACAGTCACATCCATGCCTGTCATCTGTGTATGGGTCAAAGAATCCTGAACGGAAATAGAAGTGTTGAGTTGAAATGTGTCCATGTCCACAAATTGTACGATACCTTCACGATCAACAATACCCGGATCGTCCTGCGGTATGACAATAGTCAATTGCGTCTTATCATTGACACGTATCCTACCATCCACTACAGGATGGTTGATATCCCCTTTATAAGCACTTTAGTATCAATAAATAATCGTCCGAAATAAAGCTTGTTATCCTCACGTGTTGAATTGAGTACCTGAAAATTCTCGGCATGCACAATTAATCCAAACCTGTAATCCCTGAAATCTTTCGTATACACATTGCCATCAAATACAGCCTTATTTCCGGTAGAATCAAGTAGCGTAAAATTGATCAATTCAATTCCGTCCGGGGTAAAACGAATATGTTCATCCTGTGCTCTGTAATAGGAATTGAATCGTGTCAGTTTAAAGCCGGCTTGTTGAAATCGAAGATCACCACGTATCTCCGGTGTGGCCATTGTTCCTTTGATAGCAAGGTCTCCTGTTATATTTCCGGATGCGTCATGAAGCTCGCCCAGTGTGAATCCTTCTATACTCTTCAAACTAAGTTGTACAAGATGTGCATTGAGATCAAAATGACTTTGAGCACCTGCATTGTAATAGTACCCATCCATTTTTACATCATTTCCTCTCCCACTGATCGTAACTTCAGCAGCGTATGTATCCTGCTTTTCATTATTCACTTTCATCGAAATATTCCCGACTGTGTCGCCATGAAAACTAAAGTCCTGAATCGTGAGGTCCGATGTAAAAACCCGGTTTGTGTTTAGCTCACGTAATGACGCCTTACCATTGATGATCCCTCCGGCTAACAATGAATCTTTGGTTACCAGACGTGTAAAGGTTTCAATTTTAAAATCATTAAACTGAATATTCGGTGGAGCATTAACCTGCTGAGGGAATGCTGTTGATCGTCAACGATTGTCCGTCATTTGAAATATTGAAATTTCTGACCATGATTCCTTCGCCACCAAATTGAATGACATTGTCTTGTGCAACTGCCCATGATTGTTTATTGAGCAACAATCCATCAGGTAGGAGACTGAATTTATATACATGATTGACCGAAGTGAATTCACCGGATATTCTGTATAGATCTTTTTCTCAACATCCTGTTCTTTCAGATTTATACTGAGAATATTTTTGTGCTTTCCCTGACAGTGATAAGTTGGTTAACTGCAACTGCGTGCTGCTGACCTGATCAAGAGCGACAGCATAATTTAAAGAATTATTATCCGTATTAAGAGTCAACAGAAAATTATCAATCGTGTAATCCCTGTATTTTAACCTGGGTATGCTTCCGTCCACTTCAATCTTACCGGTCTCGCTATCAAAATTACGGACAGATTTGCGTCTTCCATTTCAACCAATTCAGGTAATAAGGCTTCAATGAAAGGCGAGCGAACCAGTTTTGCTGTGAATTCAATTTTCTGCGGATCAAAAGTGATGACTGTGTCCGGTTGAGTGTTATGTATTACTGATTGTGCTTGCAGTGCTGACACTAATTGTAAGCTTGCATTGCCATGCATATTGGCCGTCAGGAATGCTGATCTGATATCAAGTGTATCTTCTCCTGCTGTGGCCACTGAAACAATACTCAGCGTATCCACCTTGTATGTCGTCCCGGATAATGAAATTGTTG
>JADKGY010000025.1 GCA_016722045.1 Candidatus Opimibacter skivensis
TAGGTTATGGCGTTTGGGGTGATTGCGGGACGAATGGAAATATCACAGAATATAACCCTGTTGCAGATACCGCCGGAGTGGCCGGAGATTTTTTTGGAAACTCCGTGTCCATATCCGGTGATTTTGCAATCGTGGGATCTCCAAATGATGATGAAACGAATAATAATCAGGGCTCTGCCACGATTTATCATTTTAATCAGGGGCATTGGACATGGATGCAAAAAATAACCGATCCCACTGGTTTCATGGATGATAATTTTGGTATCAGTGTTTCACTATCGGGCAACTTTGCTATAGTGGGTGCGTATAATGATGATGGTCCTTTTAACAACCAGGGTTCCGTGAGTGTCTTTCAATACAATGGCATTAGTTGGGATTGGTTGGAGAAGATAACGGATCCGGATGGAGCTGCTTCTGATCATTTTGGATTTAGCGTATCCATGTCAGGCGATAATTTCATTGCCGGATCATATCTCGATGATAGCAGTCCGGGAGGAGACCAGGGATCAGCATGTGTTTTTCATTTTGATGGAACCAATTGGGTGTTTGTTGTAAAACTAACCGATCCTCTTTCAGGCCTGGCAGACGGATTTGGTTCGAGCGTGTCCCTTGCGGGAAATAATATTATCGTGGGGTCACCATATGATGATGCCGGTGCGAATACTGATCAGGGTTCCGCCAGTATTTATCAATACGATGGGAATGCCTGGGTATATATGCAAAAAGTGATCGATTCAGATGGGGCATCGAGTGATTATTTTGGCAGCAGTGTTACCATTTCGAATATATATGCAGCCATAGGTTCGCCGGGTGATAAAGTAGGCAACAATGAAGACCAGGGATCGGCGACTGTTTTTCGGTATAATGGGAGTAGTTGGGTTTCTATGCAAAAAAAGACAAGCATAACAGGTCTTGCCAATGATGGTTTTGGAATCAGTCTATCTATTTCAGGTGATTTTATGCTCGTTGGATCGGGCAGAGATGATATAGGCGTAAATGTAGATCAGGGGTCAATAAGTATGTATCAACGATTAGGAAATGGATGGCAACTTGTGCAATTCATCACTGAGCCTGGCGGAAATGCGAGTGATTTTTTTGGATCTGCGTGTGCGCTTGATATTTCTACGCGACGCTTTCTGAGCGGGGCTTCAGGTTATATAGGTAATACAGGGAAAGCTGTTTTTGGAAAAATAAATTAACCGGTTTCCTTAATCCGAATCACTCAAAAGGAGGATTGTTTCAGAAATTGAATTTTTCAATTTTTGAAGAAATATTCCTTTATGAGATTTTTCATCGTTTCGATGCTTCTTTTGGTTTCTCCTTGTCTAAACGTTTTTGGTCAAAGTATTTCAATCAGCCCGGATGGCTCACCACCGGATTCGAGCGCGATCCTTGATATAAAAAGCACCTCGAAAGGATTGTTGATTCCAAGGATGACTATTGCGCAACGTGATGCTATTCCTTTACCTGCTTTTGGCCTTACTATTTTTCAGACGAATGGAATTCCGGGGATATATTATTATGATGGTACTGCATGGACCCCGGTTGATGCATCTTCACTATCGGGAGGATGGGCAATGAATGGTGATGACCTATATAATACCAATGCGGGAAAGATTGGTATTGGGACGACAGTTCCTGAAAGTGCATTGCATATCAAAGGATCATCAGATGTCTCACAACTTATCGTTGATGCCAATATTTCTCAAAATGATTCTAACCCTTTGATCAGGTTGCGAAGCAGCAGCGGCGATGATTTGATGTGGATAAATTCAGATGATCCCAACAATATTTTTATTGGGAAAAATGCAGGGAAGTTTAATCAAAGCTACATTGGCGGAAGTCCAAATATTTTTATTGGAGCGCAGACAGGTGGTTACAATACGAGAGGTTCCTTGAATACGGCTGTGGGTTTTTCTTGTTTAGCCAACAATACCATAGGTACTCAAAATACTGCGTTAGGATCTTTCGCCTTAAGTGCAAATACAACGGCAAGGAGCAATACGGCTATTGGTATGCTTGCATTGTCCAGTCAATCCTTTGATAACGGGCAAACCCCCTGGTACAGTGGAAATGTGGCAATAGGTTTTGCCGCACTTCTATTTAATCAGTCGACTACGACTTCAAATGGAATTGAAAACACTGCTGCAGGAACTTATGCAATGGTTGGAAATACTATCGGATATGATAATGTAGCCATTGGATATGGAGCTATGTATGGTAATCTGACCGGATGGGATAACACTTCCATCGGAGTAGCTTCTCTTTATACTAACGAATCCGGACAGGAAAATACTGCAGTAGGCAGACAGGCACTTTTTTATAACCTCGCCGAAAAAAATACTGCTGTTGGGTATAAAGCATTAAGAGGTAATGATACCGGCTTTAATAATACCGCGCTGGGTTATAGTGCCTTTCTCAACGGAGCCGATTTTTACAATTCCACTGCCTTGGGTTCTTTAGTTGATATCACCGCTTCAAATCAGGTCCGAATTGGTCATGGTGTCAATAGTATTGGCGGTCCGGTCGATTGGACAAATACATCTGATGCACGTATCAAATTAAATATCAAAGAAGATGTGCCCGGTATGGCATTCATCAAACTATTGCACCCCGTCACCTACACCAAGAGCATGAAACTTGAATATAAAATTACCGGAAGAACAGATACGATTGAATTGCGACCAGACAACAACTATGAAAAAATACGTCACACCGGATTCCTTGCGCAGGAAGTAGAGAATGCCGCCAAAAGTATAGATTATGATTTCAGTGGTGTTGATGCGCCACAGAATGATCATGATCTGTATGGACTACGATATGCAGTATTTGTGGTCCCTCTTGTCAAAGCAGTACAAGAACAACAAACCATGATTGATGAACTGGTAAAAGCTAATCAGGTATTGATCAGCAGAATTGAAGCATTGGAAAAAAGGAATAGCAATTAGTTTACTTGAAGACCCGCAGCATGAAAACGAATACTGTTATAATTATCCCAGTCAGCATATTATTTTTTTTATCGCATTTCATCTCTGCACAAAATGTAGGCATCGGCACGATCACTCCCGTTGAAAAGCTGGATGTTGATGGGAATGTCAAAGCGGATACATTAAAACCAAATGCATTACAACTTTTACCAAATGCCGGAACAGGTAAAATATTGACAAGTGATGTCACCGGTAATGCGTCATGGGAAAGCCTGATTCTAGCACCTCCTGCAAATCCTGGTGGTAATGTAGGTTATGGCGTTTGGGGTGATTGTGGGACGAATGGAAATATCGCAGCGTATCAGCCCATGGCAGATACTGCAGCAAATGAAGCTGATACATACGGAGGCACTGTATCCATCTCCGGTAATTTTGCAATTGTCGGGTCGAATACGGATGATGAGACTTTTCAAAATCAAGGATCTGTCACGTTCTATCAATTTAATGGAAGTACCTGGCAACTATTGGAGAAGTTGACAGATCCTGATGCAGGAGCCAATGATGTTTTTGGAACAAGTGTATCTATATCCGGCGCATATGCCATAGTAGGTGCCCCGTTTGATTCGGATATTTTTTCTCAACAGGGTTCGGCCAGTATTTATCAATTCAATGGAAGTAATTGGCAATTGATGCAAAAGATAACGGATCCTGATGGTCAGACAGGATATCAATTTGGATTCAGCGTATCCATTTCGGGAGATTATGCCATCATCGGCGCTCCTATGCAAATGATGGAGGGTCATTTCCTGCAAGGATCAGCAAGTATTTATTATTACGATGGTAGTACATGGACATTGATGGATAAAGTCACCAATCCTTCAGGAGCTGCTGCCGATAATTTTGGTTATGCAGTTGCCATCTCGAATGGATATGCCATCATAGGGGCTATCAATGATGATGAAAGTCACGAAAACCAGGGATCCGCCAGTATATTTCAATTCAATGGAAGTAATTGGGTGTTAATGAATAAAGTCTTAGATGCTACGAGTGGGTTCAATGATAATTTTGGATACAGCGTCAGTATATCAGGTCAATATGCGATTGTCGGATCAATATATGATGATATCAATTATAGTAATCAGGGATCAGCCAGTATCTATCATTATAATGGAACAAATTGGGTAATGATGCAAAAAATATCAGAGCTCGTAGGTGGTGACGAGGATAATTTTGGTACATGTGTAGCGCTGTGTGGCCCATATGCATTGGTGGGTTCCGCCAGAGATGATGTAGGCACAAATAATAGTCAGGGTTCCGCATCACTTTTTCAAAGAATCGGATCCTGCTGGCAGCAAATGCAACTGATCACTGACCCTGCAGGTGTTAGCCCGGATTTATTTGGAACGTCATGCGCTTTAGATTGTACCACAAAACGATTTTTGATAGGTGCCAGGGGATTTCAGAATAGCCGTGGAAAAGTTGTTTTTGGAAAAATAAATTAAATATTTTCCAGTCCGAATCACTCAAAAGGAGGATTGAATGAGTCATTAATTACTTCAATTTTTGAAGGAAAAAATTCCAGAATGAAATGTTACATCTGTTTAGTGCTCCTTTTATTTTCTCCGGTTCTTAATATTCTCATTATTTCACAAAATGTGGGCGTAGGCACAATCACTCCAACTGAAAAACTGGATGAGGGAAATCTTAAAGCGGACACTATAAAACCAAATGCTGTTTTATTTGCACCAAATGCAGGAGTGGGTAAAATATTGAAAAGTGATGGTATTGGAAATGCATCATGGGAAAATATGATGCTTCCTCCTCCTCAAAATAATACTGGGAATGTTGGTTATGGCGTCTGGGGAGATTGTGCGACGAATGGGAATATCAGTGAGTATAATCCGGTCGTAGATGAAGAAGGTGCCGGACAGGACATTTCTATCGGAGATCATTTCGGATATACCACTGCCATATCCGGCAACTTCGCTATCATAGGTTCGTACGGTGATGATGCCGGTGCCGGTATCAATCAGGGCTCGGTGAGTTTTTATCAATTTAATGGCAACACCTGGATTTTTGTACAAAAAGTAATAGATGAAGATGGTGAGGCATGGGCATTTTTTGGTCAAAGTATTTCTATAGCCGGCAATTTTGCGATTGTCGGTGCCCCCCAGGATAACGGAAACGCCGGGGATGGACAAGGTTCGTCAAGTATTTACCAATACAATGGAAGTACCTGGCAACTGATGCAAAAAATCACTGACGCAGATGGCGCCGCGCACGATAATTTTGGGTCCAGTGTTTCCTTGTCTGGGAATTATGCCATTATCGGTTCTCCTGATGATAGCGGACCAGCAGGTCCGGGTCAAGGATCAGTGAGCATATATCAATTCGATGGCAATGCTTGGGTGTTGATGGAAAAAATATTTGATGCCAATGGTGCTTCCGGTGATTTTTTTGGACATAGTGTATCTATATCAGGCAACCTTTTTGTAGCCGGATCTTATTTTGACGATGATGTCTCGGGTCAAAACCAGGGTTCAGCCAGTATTTATCAATTTGATGGCAGCAATTGGATTTTTGTCCAAAAATTACTGGATGTCACAGGAGTAGCCAATGATTATTTTGGCGATGTCGTTTCCATATCCGGAAATTATGTGCTGGTAGGTATCCCCAATGATGATGTATTCGGTGTAGTGAACCAGGGCTCAGTTTGTATCTATCATTATAATGGGAGTAATTGGATACAAACACAAAGGCTATATGATGTAAACGGTTCAATGGACGATTATTTTTGCTCCAGTGTATCTGTATCAGATCATTTTGCGATCGTAGGATCTGCGTATGACAATATCGGGACTCAGGCAGATCAGGGCTCAGCAGATATTTATATACGGTTAGGAACTAACTGGGAACGACTTCAATTTGTGATCGATCCCAGAGGAAATTCAAATGATCATTTAGGACAAGATGTGGCGATTGATGCCCTCACTAAACGATTTTTGATAGGTAGTCATGGTTACACTTCAGACAAGGGTAAAGTGATTTTTGGAAAAATCAATTAAATGATTTCCAATCCAAATCACTCAAATGGAGGATTAAAATAGCGGGTTATTTGTTCAATTTTAGAAGAATAATAGTTGTTGAAATTTTTTCTTCATCATAGCAATTATTTTAAGGGGGTTCTTGGTTGTTCATTTTTATGATTGCAATATTTATCTCCTGACTTTCTATCTTTCTATACTGGCTTGCTGCCAGCCCTTGCGGCGGAATAAATTCCGCCGTTACAATATCGGTCGTGCCTACGGCACTTGATCAAAGTGAGTTAAAGGGTTATAGGCAGAGTCATGAGTCTGGTATCCGGCATCCTTTTATCTCGCATCCACCTCGATTAATAAGATTACCTGGACTATTACGAATGTCATTCGTAAATTGCCAATAATAAATCGTCATTCGTCAATGCCTATAATCAGACCTGTCCATAACATCCACCCTCAATTTGGAAAAGATTGCTTCCTCGCCGACACAGCTGTCATCATCGGTGATGTCATCATGGGTGATCAATGTTCGATCTGGTAGGGCACTATTGTGAGAGGTGATGTCAATTCGATCCGCATTGGGGATCGAGTGAATATTCAGGATGGCGCTGTGCTTCACGCTACATTTCAGAAATCAACGGTCATTATTGGCAATGATGTTTCCATAGGCCATAATGCCATTGTCCATGGATGTATCATCGAAGATGAAGTTCTTGTCGGCATGGGCGCGATCATCATGGACAATACCATCGTACAAAAACATGTGATCGTTGCTGCCGGTGCCGTAGTACTTGAAAATTCAATATTGGAATCAGGCTGGATCTATGGAGGAACACCTGCGAAAAAATTAAAAGAACTCGATGAGGATACGAAACAATTTTTCATCACAAGGACGGCGGCGAATTATATTAAATATGCAGGATGGTTTAAAGTAGAAGTTGAAGTGCAGAATGTAGGGAGCAACGGGTAGGTGTGTTCACATCAAATTGAGCCCATGAGATATATTACCACACAATAAAATCGTTATCAAATGAAACTATAAAGATGAAATACGCAATTGTCTATCTGATTTCATTATTGATGATTTCATCTTGCCAGAAGGATAACCCTGGCAATAAAACTGAATTCAAGCAGAAAATGAGGGATTTTGTTATCGGAATTAGTCAATATGCTAAAAATATTAATCCGGATTTCTACATTATACCTCAAAATGGTATTGAATTAGTCACTACAAATGGGGAAGATTCCGGACGACCGGATACTTCATATTTAAATGCCATTGATGCCAACGGACAAGAAGATTTGTTTTATGGTTACAATGCTGATGATCAGGCTACATCTTCAACCGACAATACATATTTAAAAAGATTTTTGAATATTTCTAAAGATTCAGGGAAGACCATTTTGGTAATTGACTATTGTTCAACACATACCAAAATGACCAACTCCTACGCTGAAAATGCCAATGCAGGATATATTTCTTTTGCCGCCAACCAAAGAGAACTTAATAATATTCCAGATTTTCCGGCAATAATAAATCACGAAAACAATTCAGTTATTACCCATATTTCTACAACAAAAAACTTTTTGTATTTAATAAATCCAACAAATTATAAAACCAAAATCAGTTTTATAAACGCGGGTAACTTCAACAAATTACGATTTGTTGATTATGGATTATTTTTTAACGATGGTTCAGCATTTACAGCGTCAGAAATAGCACAGTTAAAAACAAAGCAAACGGAGGTAAGAGATTGGTGATTTCCTATATGTCTATTGGTGAAGCAGAGAATTATAGATACTATTGGAAATCGGCTTGGAATGCTAACAAGCCTGTGTGGTTAGATGCTGAAAACCCAAATTGGGCAGGGAATTTTAAAGTGAAATATTGGAATACCGAATGGCAAAATATAATATACGGGAATGACAATTCGTATTTAAAAAAAATATTGAATTCAGGTTTTGATGGCGCATATTTGGACATCATAGACGCTTTTGAATATTATGAAAATTAACTTGTTCACATCAGCGGTTTGCTACCTTCCAGTCGTTTAATAATTAATGAGACTAATCACATGGAACTGCCAGGGTGCATTCAGAAAAAAGGCTGACTACATCCTGCATCTCAAGCCCGATATCCTCGTCGTGCAGGAATGTGAGCATACTGACAAAATGGATTTTGATGCCTTTATAAATAAACCTTACGATTTTCATTGGTATGGAGATAGCCATCATAAGGGTATCGGAATTTTCTCCTTTGCAGAGTATAAATTTGAATTGTTACCTCAATACAATTCTAAATTCAGATACATACTGCCTTTTCGCGTAACAAGGCAAGAAGAATCTTTTTGCTTTTTTGCAATCTGGGCCATGGACAGCAAAGAGAAATTATAAAGAAAGATATGTCGGACAAATCTGGCTTGCAATACATCATTATGCAGAAATGTTTGCTGAACCTTCAATCCTGATCGGTGACTTCAACAGCAACACTATCTGGGACCGAAAGGAAAGAGTAGGAAATCACACGGATGTGGTCAGCAAACTGGCTGAAACTAATATTCACAGCATATATCACCGTCATTTCAACTGCGAACAAGGGAAAGAGAAGCATCCCACTTTTTATCTGTATCGCAGTCAGCAAAAGCCATATCATCTTGATTATTGTTTTGCATCAACAAGTTTCCTGGATAAAGTACAAAGTATAGGGATAGGAAAATATGAAAGCTGGATAGCACATAGTGATCATTCGCCGGTGATGATCAGCTTTGAGGTGAATAATAAATATTGAGGTTAAGTGAAGATGTTCCTACCCGCGCGTGAAAACTCTTTTTGCGGCTTTGTAGCAATATTACTTTGAAGGGTGGCAAAGCCTTGCAGACACTCAGACGTCGGTCAACCGACGCCTAACTTTGTCCAAAGTAGTGATTGTAATCTTTCCTCGATGCCTCAATTACTTTCATCGCTTCCTCTTTTCCGTAGATATTTGGTATCTCCACAGGCTGCATTTTTCCGGGATTTAATTTGTAGGTCAGGAAATAATGTTTAAGTCGTTGCAGTATAGCATCCGGCAGTTGAAAGATATCTTCGATGTGGGCATACATCGCATCTTTCTGGAGCACAGCGATGATCTTGTCATCAGCCTGATGATCATCGATCATCTTTAATCCTCCGATGGGGATAGCTTGTACAAGGATATCACCTCGCACGATCCGATGTTCAGTCAATACCAGAATATCAAGCGGATCACCATCACCTTCTATACCCGTCATCCCGGTTTGATCCATACACAACTTTGCAATTTCATCTTTGCAATACGTCTGCGGGATAAACCCATAGAGTGCAGGTACCACATTGGAAAACAATTGTGGCCGATCCACTTTGAGGATACCACTGGCTTTGTCGATTTCATATTTGACCGTATCAGACGGTGTGATCTCAATGAAAGCCGTCACCACTGCAGGCGCCAGATCGCCAATCGGGACCCCATGCCAGGGATGAGATTTGTAGGGATTTGTCATAGAGTTAAAAATAAGTATTCAGTAAAAAGAGTATTCAGTATTCAGTAATCAGTATTCAGTATCGCTGATCAGTAAAATAAGAAATAATTATTTGTTGTAAAAAGTATTTAATAGCGGAATTCTCTAAACTAAAAAAAAACTTTGAGGTGTGAATAATAGATAGTATTGACAGGGCTTGCCCCTGTCTAAGAGAAACACTCAAATGAAAATGAATAGTAAATAGTATTGACAGGGCTTGCCCCTGTCTTAGTTAGACACCTAAGGCTTGCCCCTGTATTAGTAAGGCGCTAGTGGCTTGCCCTGGTCTGAGAAAAACTTTGCCCGTGTCTGAGAAAAACACCTGGTTGAATAGTGAGGTGCTTACCACTTACCGTTTACTTTAACTTTTTACTGAATACTGAATACTGAATACTGAATACCGGTGGCAAATTCCTTTGCGTTAATCCACTATCCCCGTTACCTCAATCAAGTACATTTTTTTCAATTTACTTTCTCTGGTCGCCGGATTCAAAAATGGCATGCTCAACAACGTCACCCTGTAGTCATCAAAAGTGCGTATGATTTTATATGCAGGCATTTGACTCAAAGCATCAGCAGTGACATAGATCCAACTGCCTGTCCTCACAGTATCCAACTGCTCTTGCGTGATATTCGGAATCGAATGTCCACTGTAATAGTCAAGTGCAAATCCGGATTGGTCAAACCAATAGATATGTGCCGGTTTTTCTATGGCTATATATTTTCCGGCCTCACCTGATGATTGATATTTCAACAATTGTGGATAAAAATGAAGACTCATCACCAACTGAAAAAAAATCACTCCGGCTAACGAAGGTATAAGCCATCTGTCAACAGCATCAGCAGATTTTTTTCTATACCACCAGAAAAGAAAATAAAAAACAGGGAATAAAAATAAAATCCAAATGGTATGAACAGGAAATACCCACAGCAGAATCAATAACGCAGCTGCAAATAATAAATGAACAACGAACATTTGAAAATATTCCAACCATCGCGGTAGCCTCTCTGCTGTCCGTACCACATAATCAGCCGTAATGACAGCAGCAAATGGAAATAATGGAAATATATAATGAGGTAATTTATACCCGGACATCGATAGCGCAATAAAAGGCAATACAAATCCGGAAAGCGAAATCCATTCTGGCTTTTGTTCATTCCACTTATTTTGCTTCCACCATGAAATCATCTTACGCACAAGAGCTGGAAAGAATAGAATAATCCACGGTTGAAAATCCCAAAGCATGGTTTGCAAGAAATAATATACCGGTGCATTGTTATGCCATTGACTGGCACCTGTGATACGACCAAAGCTTTGTGTCCAAAAATAAAACAGTAACCCTGAAGGCCCCTTCATTCCGTAGACTTCTTTTTCAGGATGAAGATCAAACTGGGTGTAGAGACCATAACACATCGGCGCTAAGACAATCACAACAGGAATTAAAAGAAGTAACCAAGCCGGATTAAATAGTTTTTTCCATTCCTTGTTTAATACCAGATGGCCAAATATAGCCAGGGCAGGAATAACGATACCAATCGGTCCTTTGGCAAGCATTGCTGCACCTATGCAAAATCCACTTAAAAGCAGATGGCCCCACTTCCCATGTTTGAGATATAATGACAGAAGCCAAACAGCTAAAATGACAAATGCAGTCAAAAGCCCATCCGTGCGCACATCATTTGTCATCAGATGATAGCCCTGTGTTGTACCCAGAATTAATACAGCTATTATACCTGTTCGCCGGTCATACCATAATCGTGCAAAAGAAAATGTGGCCCATAGCGCGACTATCAACATCAATACTGCGGGAAATTTGTATCCGATGTTTGAATTTCCAAAAATAGAAATGCTCAATGAAGACAACCAGAATAACAATGGAGGTTTATCAAGATAGTCTTGTCCCCTTTGCATGACATGGAGATAACTTCCACTGCCCGACATCTCCAGAGAAATGGATGCATATTGAGCAGCATCTATCTCCATGATATCAATCGTCAGGTTGATGGCGGCGATGAGGATGATCATGCCCAGGAAGAAGTGGTAACGGAACTTATAAAATAAAGAGGACAAAGTAGTTTCCCTGGAGTCTTCCATAATCATGCAAGATAATCGGGGATAATCAATCGTTTTTCAACTTTCCTGCATTTTTTGTGTTATAAAATCTTCCCTCAGGTTTATACCAATATTACGCGTCCTATCTATTGGAAACAACTGGATTTTGTAACGTGAAATCGTAATTTTATAATAAACCAATATAATTCATCATCAAACCAAACTATATGAAAAACGTATTAAAATTTAAGTTCATTGGGTTGTTTATCTTCTCGATGTTCATTTTTAGCAATCTCCAGGCTCAATCTGAAGCGAAAGTTGGGATTAGGGCAGGCGTATTGTTTTCCAATCAGGATTTCAAAAATGGCGGACTGGACATAAATACCAAAGCCAAGCTTGGACTTGATGTGGCTTTGGTAGCTGATTTCCCGGTTGGCGAAGTACTTAATATATCTCCTGAATTCCATTGGCTTCAGAAAGGAGCTAAAATCGAAGATATATCAGGGGATGACATCACGGCAACCTTCAATTATCTTGAAGTTCCTGTGCTGGTGAAATTCAAATTTGGTACAGACGTGGGCTTTTCTGTTTTTGCAGGACCAAGTTTTGGGTACCTTATTGATGCATCTAAGGATATAAGTCTGAATGACTACAAAAAAATAGAAATCGGCATTCATGCCGGAGCAGGCATTGCGCTCGGTCCGCTGGTCATTGATCTCAGGTATTTATATGGCATTTCCAATATATCAGATAATGAGATCGAGGTCAGAAATAACGGATTGGGTGCCGGTGTGAGCCTGATGTTCTGATATTTCCTCATAGACAATAAACAAATAATCAGCCTTTAAAAACGAAGCCGGGACACTGTCCCGGCTTCGTTTTTAATCAATACCTTTGCCGACCTTATGGCCTCAGCAAAAGAACAGATAAATCTATCCAGATTGCCGCAACATGTGGCTGTCATCATGGATGGTAATGGTCGCTGGGCTAAAGAACATGGGAAACCCAGAATCTGGGGTCATCGCAATGGCGTAAAATCTGTCCGCGAAGTCACAGAAGCCGCGACTGAGATCGGAATTCAGTTTCTCACCTTATATGCTTTTTCCACAGAGAACTGGAATCGTCCGAGGCCTGAGGTCAATGCCCTGATGGATATCCTGGTGTCCACGATCAGGGAAGAGCTGGCCACCATGAATAAAAACAATATCCGCCTTAACGCTATAGGAGACCTTGATCGATTACCTCCAAGGACGAAAAAAGCACTGCTGGAAGGAATAGAGAATACGAAGACTAATGACCGGATGACGCTGACTTTAGCGTTGAATTATTCAGCCCGTTGGGAAATAACAGAGGCTATGCGTAAAGTTGCCCTGCAGGCGGCTGAAGGCAGGATTAAGCCTGAAGATATTGATGAAACCAGCGTGAGTACATTTCTTGCCACGTCCGGCATACCAGATCCGGAATTATTGATCCGGACGAGTGGAGAACGCCGCATAAGTAATTTCCTTCTATGGCAGATCGCTTACACAGAACTGTATTTTTCAGATGTGTATTGGCCTGACTTTGAAAGAGAAGACTTCTATAATGCCATACTAGATTATCAACAACGGGAACGCCGATTTGGCATGATCAGTGAACAACTGACCCACCAGTAACTTTCCAAACAACACAAGACCCCCGCTAATCGTTTTTGACCCAGATTAATTGATCACCCGCATGAAGATTTTGAAATACTCTACCTGTATACTTTTTTTCCTTTCATTTTTCCTGTTGCCCACAACAGCCGTTTTCGCTCAGAAAACTAACGTGGAGTACGGAGCTGTAGAGGAGCTCGAAATCGGCGGTATCGAAGTCATCGGGATATTCTTTTCTGATCCCACGGCTATAAAATCGGTAGCCGGCCTTAAAGTCGGCCAAACCATCAAAATCCCGGGAACAGATATCACAAAAGCAATGCGCAACCTCTGGAAACTTCGTCTTTTTGATGATGTGCGGATCACCCAGGACAAACGCATCGGAAACATCGTATTTCTTTCCATTCATCTTATGGAACGTGCACGTCTGGCCAACTGGTCATACAGGGGAGTAAAGCAAGGCACACATGATGATCTCAATGATATCATCAAACCATTCCTGATCAAAGGACAAGTGGCCGGTGCCGCAATGCAAAACAATGCGAAAAATGCAATTCAAAAATATTTTATCGAAAAAGGATTTCTGGATGTCTCTGTCAGGGTCAGTGAAGAACCCACCTCAGATCGTACAAATGCAGTCAACCTGATCTTTGATATTGACACCAAAGACAAGATCAAAATCGACCATATCACCTTTGTCGGCAATACAGAAGTAAAAGATAAAAAGCTTCGTAAACTGATGAAGAAAACGAAGGCTAAAGCCGCTTTGTTGAAAAAATCAAAATTTGTAGAGTCTGATTTTGAAAATGACAAGCAAGCCATCATCGATTACTATCATACGTTGGGTTTCAGGGATGCAGCCGTTGTCAATGATTCGCTCTGGCGAAATAAGGATGGTGAGTTGAACCTCTCAATGAAAATAGATGAAGGAGACAAATACTATTTTGGCAATATCACCTGGAAAGGAAATACAATACATGAAAGTGATGCGTTGAGCAAAGTACTGGGTATCCGCAAAGGCGAAGTGTACAATGAAAAATTACTTGACTCACGTCTTCGCTTCAGCATTGATGGAAGAGACGTCAGCAGCATATATCTGGATGACGGGTATTTATTTTTTACTGTCGAGCCTACAGAAATATCCGTGCGGAATGATACGATAGACCTTGAGATGAGAATCTTTGAAGGACCTCAGGCTACAATAGATGAAGTGATCATCAAAGGAAATACACGAACGCATGAACATGTCATCCGTCGTGAATTAAGAACTCAACCAGGTCAGAAATTCAGCAGGTCAGATATTATACGTTCACAGCGCCAGATCATCGCATTAGGTTATTTCAATCCTGAAAAACTCGGTATTGAGACCCCGGTAGACCAGACAAACGGAACGGTGGATATCATCTATGAAGTAGAAGAGCGTCCATCAGATCAATTGGAATTGAGTGCCGGATGGGGAGGCTTTGGCCGCAGTAAAGTCATCGGTACATTAGGTGTCACATTCAATAATTTTTCGCTTCGGAATATTTTCAACAAAGATGCATGGAGCCCGTTGCCACAAGGTGATGGCCAGCGTCTATCCATCAGGGCACAGACAAATGGTGACTTCTTTCAATCGTACAATTTCTCATTCACCGAACCTTGGTTAGGTGGTAAACGCCCCAATTCTTTTACACTGGGTGGTGTGCTCACTAAATTCAACCAGGAATATTTCCAGGGAGGAAGACTTGCGATTGGAAGAGCATTCATTGGCCTCGGTTCGAGATTGAAATGGCCCGATGATAATTTTGTCTCCAATACAACGCTCAATCTTGAATATCTGAATCTTGTTGATTATTCAACAGGTGATTTCCGGGATATGAATGGAAATGTGATATCGAATGGCTTCTTTAATAATTTTTCTATCTCGCAAACTATAGCCCGTTCGACAATCAATGAACCTACATTTCCAAGATCGGGATCATCTATCAGCTTAACACTTCAAGCCACATTACCCTATACTACATTGTTCGGGCGTAGTTTCAACCCCACTGACCCACAGTCTAAATATCGTTTTGTAGAATATCACAAATGGCGTCTTGATGCTGAATGGTATACACCTATCGTGGGTAAACTGGTCCTCAAGACTGCCGCTAAAATGGGATACCTCGGATACTACAACAAGAAAATCGGAGCACCACCATTCGAACGTTTTGAAGTGGGAGGCGATGGTCTGAGCAATCAGCAGTTTGGTATCACAGGGAAGGATATATTATCAATGCGTGGATACGAAGTAGATGATATCCCTGCGAATGCGTCAGGAGGTGCTACTGTATTCAATAAATTCACCGCCGAAATCCGTTATCCGCTTTCACTCAATCCGAGTTCGACTGTATTTGGCCTGCTGTTTCTTGAAGGCGGAAATGCATGGAAAACATTTGATGACTATAATCCTTTCGATCTTAAACGAAGTGCTGGCGTTGGCGTCCGTGCATATCTGCCGATGTTTGGATTGCTTGGATTTGATTTTGGTTACGGATGGGACAACCAGGCAAAGATCAATGCAGGCGCGAAGTGGTCAGAGTTTGGTAATTTTAATATTATCCTTGGATTTGAACCAGATTAATGATCAGGATCTTTTTTCTTTACCTTTTATCAGCATTACTCTTATGTTCAGCAGAGTCTTGCGCCTCGCTTTCTAAAAGTCAATCCTCTTCCAATACGCCGGCACCACCTGATTATTCACTAATCAAAAATTGGGCTGCACTGCCTACAGTAGCTGATAGTGCTGATGTCGTACCGATCGCCAGTTGGCATGATGAACAGTCCACAGCACAGGCCGATGTTTTTTTTATTCATCCGACTACCTATACCGGTAAAGTAAAAAATCATCAATTGAATGCTGATGTGGCTGATAAAAAATTAAATCTCGCCACCGATAAATCAACCATCAGGTACCAGGCGAGCATATTCAATGGTGCAGGTAAAATCTATGCACCCCGTTACAGACAGGCTAATCTGAAAGTGTTTTATGCGCTGGATAAAGCTCCGGAGTTAAAAAGTGCATTGGATCTTGCCTATGCAGATGTGAAAACTGCATTTCAATATTATATGGACCATTACAATCAGGGCCGTCCATTTATTATTGCTTCACATAGCCAGGGTTCATTACATGCCAGCAGATTAATCAATGAGCTGATCGATGGAACACCGCTCCAGGATAAATTGATCGTGGCGTATATGCCGGGATGGCCATTGAAGAATGATGAATTTATATCGGTGAAACCGTGTAAGTATCCTGATGACACAGGTTGTTTTTGTACATGGCGGACATTCAGAGAAGGATATATTCCTCCGAAAATACATTACCCTGATCAAAACATCGCAGTGACAAATCCTGTAACATGGAGTTGTGATCAACCGGGTTGTTCGCAGGATGTACAGCTTGGTGGAGTGCTGCGCAATGTCCATGTGCTGATGCCGAAACTTGTGCACACAGAAATCCATGAAGATCTTTTGTGGGTCAACAAACCTGTCTTCCCCGGGAGTTTTTTATTCACCAGGAAAAATTATCATATTGCTGATTATAATCTTTTCTATGCGGATGTCAGGAAGAATGCACAGGATCGTGTTCGTGTTTACCTAAGCACGCATTGAGATGATGGATATCTACAACCAGAGGTCTCGTTGGAAAATTTATCTCGCCGTCGCCGGGATAATCATTCTTTTTATTTCTCTCTATTATACGAATTACCTGGCACAACGGCTTCGCGAAGGAGAACGGAACAAAGCATCACTTCTTTTCTATGCGTATGATGCCATCAATAATGCCAATGACCCGGCAGCACAGGATCTCGAAACTGATCTCTCATTACCACTGAGTATTCTTGAATCGAATAAGGACATCCCTATCATGTGGGTTAAATCCCAGAATATAGTCGTTTCTGCTATAAATTTTGGACCGGACCTTGATTCGAATAAAGCTTTTTTACAACAACGTCTTATTCATTTAAAGAAAAAAGGACCAAAGCCTATTGAGATTTCAGGCGAAGATCAATTTCTGTATTACCAGAATTCAAGAGTTCTCGAGCTGCTTACGTATTTTCCTTACGTGCAGTTATTATTATTAGCCGCATTTATTTCTGTCGGTTATATCAGTATAAATAATGCACGACGTGCAGAACAAAATCGTGTGTGGGTTGGCATGGCCAAGGAAACTGCGCACCAGTTAGGTACACCGATCAGTGCGATCATCGGATGGATCGAACATTTGCGGGAATCCCATTATCGTCGGCCTGACGAACTCGAGGTTCTGGATGAAATGCAGAATGATGTAGCAAGGCTTGATCTTATAGCGGATCGTTTCAGCAAGATAGGATCAGCGCCTATACTTGATCCTGTCAATGTCTATGCGCAGATGAGAGAGATCACGAATTACATCCGTCGTCGTGCATCACGTAAAATCATATTTGAAGAACCAGTCGAAAATTCAACCCCATTGATGGTTAATATCAATCCTCCACTCTTCAACTGGGTGGTAGAGAATATAATGCGCAATGCACTCGATGCGATGGAAGAAGGCACCGGAACGATAAAATGGGAAGTACATGATCATGCCCATGATATTGAAATCAATATTTCAGACACAGGCAAAGGGATACCTCCATCAAAATTGAAAACGATTTTTGAACCCGGCTTTACGACAAAAGCGAGAGGCTGGGGATTAGGACTTAGTCTTGCACAACGTATCATAGAAAATTATCACAAAGGAAGAATACATGTCAAGCATTCGAAGCTTGGAGAGGGGACTGTGTTTGCGATACACTTGCCGAAAAAAGCATAGGGCATAGAGCAAAGAGCATAGAGAGAATAATCTGCTATCGTTTTAGAGAGTTAGAATATGCCTGAATCCTTTTGCTTAAAACATCTAGTCTGTCAAACATTTCGATTTGTAATTCAAGACTTATGTATGATTCGTTTTTCAATATCACCATGATGTTTGCACCTTCATAACATTCTCTCTTCGCATAACGTAACAATTGCTTTTCTTCCCCAATCATATCCGTTCCTGTGCTTTCGGAAATATTGTTAGGAATACTCATTCCGACACCCCTCAATTGGTCAGCAAACCTCCAGAGCTTTTTCTTTTCCATTTCATCAGCAATGCGAAAAAATATGGCTGCCAAGCGGATGGCTTCCTGCCATATTTCTAAGTCTTCGAATCTGAATTTTGCCATTTTGTGGAGGATTTATTTAAAATAAAGGTCTATTTGCTTATACTCAATAGGTAATGTCTCGAGAAGGACAAAATGTGACCACTTTTGGCAAGAAATGTTTAATAATATTTCGTGAACAGATTTTTGCTCTCTGCTCTATGCCCTATGCTCTATGCCTTTTACCTTTACCCCGGCAATAAAACTTATCATGAATTCCCAACTCACTATTTTCCTTCAGCACCTCTCGCTGGATCCTGAAAAAATTCATTACATGCTGACACCTGCGGAGCTTATTGAAGCTACGATCCAGAAGGGACAGGGTGTATTGAATGATACTGGTGCACTTTGCATTGACACCGGAAAATTCACCGGGCGGTCGCCAAAAGATCGCTACATCGTCAAAGATGATATCACCCGCGAGACGGTGGACTGGGGCCTGGTCAATAAGCCTTTTGGGGAAGATCAATATGAAGTGCTCAAAAAAGACATCCTTGATTATGTCCGGCAGCATGAGATCTTTATCCATGATGGATATGTATGTTCGGATGACATCTATAGACTCAATGTGAGAGTCCTGGCGGAGTATCCGTGGAGCGCGTTGTTTGCCAATAATATGTTTCTGCGTCTGACCGGACCGGAGATCGATAGTTATGCACCTGAGTGGACGGTGGTGTGTGCCCCCGGATTTAAAGCAGACCCGTCAAAGCATGGTACACGACAAGCGAATTTCGCTGTGATCAATTTTACAGACCGTGCGATACTGATCGGAGGAACCGGATATACAGGAGAAATCAAAAAAGGAATCTTCAGTGTGCTCAATTATATTTTGCCCCAAAACGAAAACACACTATCCATGCATTGTTCTTCCAATGTGGGCAAACAAGGTGATACAGCCGTTTTCTTTGGACTTTCCGGAACGGGAAAGACAACATTAAGTGCAGATCCACAACGCTATCTCATAGGAGATGATGAACATGGATGGTCAGAAGAAGGCGTTTTCAATTTTGAAGGTGGATGTTATGCTAAGTGTGTAGATCTCACCGAAGAAAAGGAGCCTGATATATTCAGAGCGATCAAGCATGGCGCGTTATTGGAAAACATTCGTTTTTACCCTGGTTCTCGCACGGTCAATTACGCCGATATATCTGTGACTGAAAACACGAGAGTTTCTTATCCTCTTTATCATATTCAAAATGTGATGCCAGGTTCTGTGTCAGGGCATCCGCGCAATATTTTCTTTCTCACTGCTGATGCATTCGGGACGTTGCCTCCGATCAGCAAGTTGACGCCTGCACAGGCGATGTACCATTTTATATCAGGATATACGGCCAAGGTGGCAGGGACTGAAGCCGGGGTGACAGAGCCACAGGCCACATTTTCAGCATGTTTCGGAGCACCTTTTCTTCCATTACATCCTACTCAATATGCCTCGATGCTTGGCGAATTGATGCGACGTTATAAAGTCAATGTATGGCTGGTCAACACCGGGTGGTCAGGTGGACCCTATGGTGTAGGCAGTAGAATTAAACTGTCCAATACGAGAGCGATGATCACAGCTGCATTGGAAGGAAACCTTAATCATGTACGCTACAAAACACATGAAGTGTTTAACCTGGCGATGCCGATGTCATGCCCGGGGATAAGTGATCAGAATATTCTCAACCCTGTGCAGACATGGAAAGATGCTGAGGCGTATAAGACAAAAGCGATTTCACTGGCACAATCCTTTCATCGTAATTTTTATAAATATGCATCACAGGCTTCAGACGAAATATTATCGGGAGGTCCGCAGAAATTCGGTGAGATTGATATGAGTAATGCGGCAAGTGAGGATATCCCCGGGTAATTTTGGAATTACGATTTACGATTTTGGATTTACGGTCGTAGAGACACGATTTATCGCGTCTCCTATCAACGAGTATATTTCCTATTCCGCCTTTTCTGCCTCTTCTACCTTTTCTGCCCTTCTTTACATCTTCACCACGCGCTTCACACTTTCCCCCACCTTTACCCAATACACATTCACAGGAAAAGTTGAAATATCAATATTCATTTCTTCTTTACCATTATCTCTAAATTCCTTTAAAGTGTGGCCATTCAAATCCAGTAATTGAATATCCTTTACCGGATCACCTGAATTTTTGAATGAGAGATGAATTTCATCTTTTGCCGGGTTAGGATAAAGATCAAATGTATTTTTCGTAGCCGTTATCTCATTCGTAGCCGTTGCCGAAGCCGGGAAATATTTCACAGTGAGCTGCCCGAACAGATCTGCTGTTTCACTGCCTGACCCGCCAAATATTTGTCCCACACCATAGAACGTATTGACTCCTGCGTTGATGGTGTATACACGAGTATGTGAAAATGAATAACGATTCTGATCATTATCCAGAGCCTGAAGAGTGATGTTGCCATCTGCTGCAGTCCAATCTCCATTGTTGCTTGCGGCAAGAACGATATCATAGCCTTCATTGGCTGTTAAATATCCATCAAGGGTAACCATTACTTTACCGGCTTCAGGCGCCGTCAGTGAAAGTGAAGTCAGTGTGGTCGAGTTGCCATTCAAATCAATAGTAGGTAGTGTGAAACCACTGGATAGAATTTTTTCCGGACCGGTAGTCGGATAAAACTCAACAAGAAGATTGCCATATGCCCAGATATTACCGTTACCACCCGCTTCACCATATTGCTGAGCCAGGGCATAATAGGTATAGTCGCCGGCTGAAGGGACATTATACACCCGAGTGTGCGAAAACGAATTTTCATCTACATCTCCTTCATTGACGGCTTCTACAGCCACATTGCCATCATTGAAAGACCAGTTCATTGTATTACTTGCCGCGAGTACGATGCGATCACCCGGATCACTGGTAATAAACCCATCGAATCTCACCAACATTTTTCCCGCAGCATTTGCATGAATAGTTTGTTGGCCTACCACAGTGGTATTCGTCACATTACCATTGAAAATAAAACCCGAGGCTTTTACAGTTGATGTGCCCCCCTCAGGAAAATATTCTACAGTGAGTGTTCCATAGATCGAGGCGATACCGTTACCATCCGTTTCAACATAATTTTGGGCTACTGCCGCATACGTGTGTGCTCCGGCAGTGACGGGATAAACACGGGTATGCGAAAATGGCCTTCCAAAACCGGCCTTTGATGTCTCGATAGAAATATTGCCATCATTAGATTGCCAATCTCCGTTATTGCTCGCTGCTACAACTATCAGGTCACCGACGGAAGCATAACATTCACCATCAAAATGAACGACTACATAACCATCTGAGGGAAATGTAGCATTGACAGATCCAAGTGTGATTGCGCCACCACGAAGGTTAAGCGCGGGTTGGTTGATCGATTGGGAATAGATATTGGATTGTGCTTGAAGATTAAGCAATAAAAAAGGGAGACATAACAAAGAAAAGAGGCAGAGTTTTTTCATGACGATGGTTTAAGCTTTTGATTGAAACAGTAAAAAGGGAGTTGGGGTTTTAAAATTGAATAATTTAAAGTTAAAAGGAAAATAGGTAGCCGTTAATCAATAAAAATATTTTCAAATAGATTTCTCTGGCGAACAGGGGATCATATATTAGAAAAGTGATTCCTAAGTATTTACCTTGCAGGCTTAAAATATTTCGATGAAAACATTGTTCAACATTCCATTTGCTCCGTCCTTTACCTTTATACTAGGGGTGTCAATGATGATCTCCCTGATGATTTCATGTCAGAAATCTATCAAATCAGGTGAAACAAAACCTACTAACTGCAAATTCATTGCAGGTTTAGCAGAGGGAGGAGACAACAGAGAAGCCGATTTCAAAGCCCAGGTTGCAGCGTTTAATCAAAATTATACACTGTATCAGAAGGGCGAAATGTCGGCATCACAGGTAGACAATCCATATCACCAGACACCCTATCATCTGGGCGTAGATCCTACTGAAAGACCGAATAATCTTTTGGATTCGTTCAGCCGCCTTGGAGAGAAGGTTGGATTGATGATCGGTTTTGGAAAGCCTGTTGCCACCGAAAATATTGTGACGCTTTATCTGATCATGTTGAAAGAGGAATTCACCCAGGTAGATAGCCAGAATTGCAAAGTAGCTTTTCAGGTGGCCAAAGCAGATAGCATTGAACTTTATTATTCCTACAACACAAGAAGCGGCCTATGGTCACCTATGGATAAATCCATTATTGACAAATGGGTCTCGAATCTTTATGATGCGGATCCTGCACATGCACCTGTATTCAAAGGATATTATATCCACCATGAAGCCGGAAAGAACGCGGACATGGATGATTATTTTTATGCAGGATTAAAAAAAGGCACGACAAGAGATACACTCAATATTTTTAGTTTAAATCATCCATGCACTGAAGCCGGTAAGGATATTCAATTCAGCTATACACGTTTTCTTACGTCCTCAGGTAATCTCTCAACTTCAACTTCTTTTATTTCAGGCGACACCAAGAATATAGTCAGAGCCTGCCCGCCGTATTGTGCACAATGATCCGTGTGAAGAGTGTAAGAACAGTTAGAATTATTAGCCATTCCAACTATCTAGCGTTCTAACATTTTTACCACTTAGGAACTTAAGAACACTTGAGTAGACACTTAGGAAAAATAAAAAATTGCTTCAACCACTGCTTTTGCATAACAATGCCTATTTCGCAAATCTGAAATTTGCTGACGCAAAAGCTTAGACACAGCCTAAGCTTAACGTTGTTGTGAATTGATGCAAACGTAGTTTGCATCAATTCACACACATTAAATAAAAAAAACACAATGTTAAGCGTAGGTTGCACCTACGCTTGTGCGTTTGCAAAAATCCGTTTTGCGTAACAATGCTTAAAAAGTCTACTCACTATGCTAGCTAAGCCGAAGCAAAAGGATGAAATTAAGCAGGTCGAACATTATACCTCTTCCTCCTATTCTCCCTTTTCCGCCTCGGTTGCTGAGCTGTAGCACTAGGTTGAGAACAAGCAAGTCGAAGCATCCGCCTTTTTTAAGCCCACTTCACTTTTCTTGTCAGATACATTACCAATGCAATGATGACAAATAAAGCTATGCTTCCTGCGAGCAATGCAAAGTCTTCCAACTGAAGAATGATATAGATAAATCCGAATAACAATATCAACAAGCCGCCTACAAGTGTTGCATATCGTTTTTCTGAGAAAATACTTCTGCTGTACAGTGTAATCAACAATATTGTAGCGAACGAAGCCACAACATAGGCGGGATCAAAGCCCAGATGTTCAGAAAGCGAAAGAAGCAAAATGAAAAAGATCACCAAAGCTGCACCTACAAGTCCGTACTGAAGTGGATGTACTTTTTGTTTCTTCAGCACTTCACAAAAGAAATAAACAGCAAAGGTGAGTGTGATGAGAAGAAATGCATATTTAACCGTCCGCTCATTTTTTGTATACTGATCTACAGTAGCAAATAACTCTACACCAAATACAGGCGTTTTAGCCGAAGATGTCTCATAGCCATTAGGAGCATCGTACCTATAGATACTTACATTCTGAAAAGACTGCGGATTGACATCCGTCCATTGCTGTGTGATCTGCCGGTTGATATCGAGAATCGTCCAGCTGGCTTCAAATCCTTTATCACTGATTGTACTTGTGTCCGGCAAAAACTGCCCTTCAAATTTTGGTGATGGCCATGAAGAAGACATTCTGACTTTGTTGTTGCCGGCAACAGGAGAAAAATAAATGCCCTGGCTTCCTTTAAGATTGAGTGTGATACTAAAATCCAGTTTTTCATTTTTGACAAGATGTTCCGGCAGATGACACATCAACCCGTTCGAAAGATTGATGCCTGCAGGCGCAGCTGCTGTCATCGGAATGATGGTGTCACTGATTACAAAATTTACCTGTGTACTGATACCGGATAAATCAGTGACTGCCATATGCACGGTGGCTTTATCCCACATGATTTTATCCGGAGCAATATTTAATGCTGTCAGATCGGGATAGTTAAAGCTTCCTTTGATGTCCAGATGGCTATCATACAGTATGACTTTGAAAATGCTGCGCTTCTTGATCACCGGCGTGATCGTGCCATTGGTCACCAGCTCATGGGGGAAATAATATAGTTTATGCTCATTCCATTCTGAAGGTAGCTTGCTATTAATTTTTATTTCTTCCAGGTAAGGAATTTCGATATACGGTCCGGTGACCGTCTGAAGCTGTCCCCATTTGCTGCTCACCTCATTCGTCACCTGCATTTTTCGTAATGATCTTTCCTGCACCAGTGATGTGATCATCATACTGGGGATCATCAGGATGAGAATAAGAAACCCGATGATGATGACTTTCAGGAGCGGATTTTCAGACCATTTTTTTAATTCAGTCTCTGGGTTTGTTGTGGTATCCATAATTTATAATGATTTGTAATTGTGAAGTCCCCGGTTGCTGAGCTGAAGTACATGGATGAGATATGCAAGTCGAAGCATAGGGGATTTAGGGGCAAAAGGGATTTAAGATTTAAACCGTATTAGTTTTTCAAGTGCAGTGATATGTATTTCGAAAGCTTTACGGCCTTGTTTTGTGATTTTATATCTGGTCATTGGCTTACGCCCCACGAATGATTTTTGAACACTGATGTATGCCGCTGCTTCAAGTCCTTTTAGATGCGAAGCCAGGTTCCCATCTGTGACATCCATCAGGGCTTTGAGTGCATTGAAATCTATAGATTCATTGACAGCCAGTGCAGCCATGATCCCTAGTCGAATCCGGTTGTCAAACGTTTTGTCCAATGCCTCTATCAGGTCCTTCATTATGTATTCTTATTGAAATCAATCATGATGAGTTTGATTTTATAAACCAGCTTTGGACATGTCTCCTCTGGAAGATCCGGGCGCAAACCTTGTGATTCCATAAATAATATGCGCGAATCCAAAACCAATCGCCAACGCAGGGATTCCCCAACCATTCACTCCCGCCGGAAGACTCAATGCGATTTCAATTAAGCCTAACCAGAAAATACTTTTCAGCGTGAACTGTGATACCTGGATCAATGCCAGGCCATAAAAGGAAAGTAAAATGGGCGCGATCAGACTCCATTGTTCTCTGTGTGTCACCCATGCTGCTATGATGGCACCTGCCAGGAGAGGAATACAAAAATGAAGAAGCATATTCCGTATAGCAGGGGTCCATGTTGATTGGTTTTCCATGCGGGCTTTTCGCATACACATGTACCATGAACTGAATACAGAGAGAGCCAGGACGCCAAAGGCTATGAGGCCAATTCTGTTCATCAATTGTATTTCTCCTTCTACTCCATCTATATACATACCATTAGATGTTGAGGCCTGAATAAATCTTAAAGCCAATGCCAATCCTCCAAGAGCAAAAATTCCAGGCAGGATACCGGCCCAACCACTCAGGGAAATGAAACGGGATGAACGCTCCATCATCGAACGGATATGCGCGAGATCTTCAGAATATTGATTTTTGTTCATAATACAAAGTACTTTGAAATACAAAGTAAATGACTTTGCATCGATTTTGCAACAGTAAACTGATTTTATTTTCAAAACCCTTTAAAAAAGGTGCTAAGAATCGGTGTCTACGGGCATAAATCTTCGAAATCAAACAGGAATATTATCATGAAACCAGCCTTTATCCTCTTTCTTAGCCTGCTGGCTACCCATAGCTTTTCACAGATCACCTCCATCTGGAAAGGAAAAACACCGGGTCATGAATGTGATTGGAATTGGCCGTGCAACTGGAGCAATAATCGACTGCCCGATGATTTTACGGATGTTTTCATCCCTGTAGACAATACGCTCACATACAATTATCCGGTCATCAAATCCGACTGTATAGAAATAAATTCACTCAACATGCATCGTGATGCCAGCCTCATCATCCTAAATGGCAAATTGTCCATACTTGATTCAGCAAAGAGTCATTACCGGAAAGATCAAATACAGGGTAAAGTGAAATATGAAAAACCCGATCCAAATAGTATTCCTGGCGACGAATTGACAACCATCAAATCAAACAAGTTCTGACTATGACCACGATTTGCATACAAGACGCTCACGACTTGTGGAGAAACAATTATTTTTTATTACTTTTCACTAAGTTCTCCTTCATGCCGGTCATCATACCCGGGCCGGGGAAGACTAATGAATATCAGCCATGAGGGCGGAAGCAATAGCAAGTCTCTCCTCCCGGCACTCAGGGTTGTACGTAATGGAGAAAGAAAACAAAGCAACTGCCGACACTCTGCTACATTCCCTGTCCGGGGGTGATATGGCTGTATTGGATCAGCTCTACGATGATTACAGAGATGATTTTATACGCTGGGCAGGCCAACGCTTCCACATCCAAAACCGCGATGACCTGATCGATGCATGGCACGATACGATGATCATGTTCTATGAAAATGTCCGAGATAAAAAACTTACACACCTGACCTGTGAAGTCAAGACATATCTCTTTACGATAGGCTACAGGCGCTTATTAAAAATGCACAATAAATTGAAACGAACGGACCTGGTCGAAGAATTTGATGCTAATATTAATATAGATGAAAGTATTAATGTGTATGAATACGAAGAAGTGACGGAGCAACAACAAACCATATTGAAAGACGCTGTAAAGGAATTGCCGGAGAAAAGCCGTCAGATCCTGGTGATGCGGTTTATGGATGGTAAATCAATACCTGAAATCATGAAAACGCTGGGCTATACAAGCGAGAACGCGGTGAGTGTGACGTTGTCCCGGGGATTGAAAAGGCTCAAAGAAATAATCAGTGAACGCATGGATGCCGAAAAAGTATGGAACAGATAGATCAGACACTCATCGAACGATACCTGGCTGACGAGCTCACGCTGTCAGAACGAAACGAAGTGGAACGTCGGGCAAAGGATGATGCACAGTTCAGAAAAGATCTCACGGAGTATAAGCTCTCTCTTGAAGCATTGAAGCTTACACAACGGGATGAATTAATAAACCGATTCAGACAACGCGATAAAATCCTGGATAAGAAAAACAATAACGAACGCGGAGGAAAGAGAGTATCTTTTTCATGGTTGGCTGTGGCTGCTACCGTTTCTGTCCTGGTGGCCTGGTATTTTATATATGCACCGCCACTACAGACAATTGATCAGGCTCATAACGATACGAAAGATTCGACGGAGATAGTTCAAAACCTGCCGGTAGTCATTGATACCATCAAAACAAACGCACCGAAAATCGAAGACAAGCAACCTGCCAGGAAAAAAAGAACAACACAGGAGCTTTATGCCGAAAATTTCGAACCTTACAAAGATGATACCATGGATCCTACTTCACGTTCCGGTGAAGAAGATTTAAAGCCGCGTGATCGATTCCTCTTAAACTATTGGGAAGGGAATAGTAAAGAAGCTCAGGCTGCATTTAACGACATGAGCGCAGCAGACCAGCAAAATGATAATTACCGGTTTATATATGCCAATGTATTAATGTCCTTAAACAAGACGAATGAAGCTAGTCTTATGCTAGCAGGGATCATTCAGAATCATAAATCGGCATTTACATCAGAAGCGTATTTCTATCTCGCGCTGTGTAATCTGAAATCCGGAAAAATAGATGATTGCATTAAAAATTTGAATTTATATCTGAAAAATTCAAACATTCTGAAAGGGAAAAAAGCAAATATAATTTTAACGGACCTAAATTAAATTTTAACTATTAGTGAAAATCACTGCCTTGCTGTTGAGTTTATTTATCTTTTCGCTATTGTCATATAGTGTCCAGGCACAACTTTTGGATAAGACAGACGAGGACACGTTAAACCTGCTTTATAATCATAAGGAGTACCATGCCTATTTTAAAAAAATTAATCGATTAAGCGAGGGTGCTTACAAGCTAAAGGACTCGAAAACTCTTTTCTACCTGGGCACATTATTGAAACAAGAATTTGGGGAAATGACAGATGATGAGCATATGTTGATACGGCGTGAAGCAATGAATACAGGTTTTAACATTCAAAAAATAACTGGCAATATCAATGAATCACTGGCCGTCTATCTGATTGCCCATCAGCATGTCAATGATAAAAAGAACCTGGACTCCCTGGCATGGTACATTGAAAATGTAATTTCAAATTTGTATACGCGTAAAGGGGATTATGAGAAAGCGCAATACTATAGTTCATTGTTAGAATCCAGCCTGAGATATTATAAAATGACTGAGCAGCTTTCTCGTTGCTGTACAAATCTTGGAACAATCCTGGAGTCTCAATTCAAAATTGACCAGGCCATTTTGGCTTTTGAAAGAGGATATCAAATAGCAGATTCAATACATTACAATAGTGGAATATTTGGCAATGTACTTAGCCTGGCCAATGTATATAATCAATATCCCGATTTGGGTTCTCCTGAATTATATTTATTGAAAGCGGAAGAAGTATTGCCAATGCTTACCCACGATAATGGGTATTTGGAAAAAAAGGCCGGATTGGAAATGGAAATTGCTGATTATAAAAACGCGCATGGAAAGTGTTTAGAAAGTATTCCTCACTATAAAGAAGCAATTCTTACCCTTACGCAATACTACCCCAACACGAAAAGAAGAGAATTTGCAAAATATTATACTTCATTTGCAAAAGCCTATATCTGTTCAGATTCTTTGATCGCAGCTAAACGAACTATAAATCTTGGAATTGCCTGCCTGATACCTGAATTTAAGGAAGATGACGAAATGCCATTAATCAACCAGTTATTTCCTGAAAATAGTTTTGTAAATCTTCTTGAATTGAAATCACAAATCTATGAGCAGGATTATACCGCTTCATCAGAAAAGAAAGATTTGCAAAAAGCGCTGTCATGTATTGAGCTGGCTTTAGATGTTAACGACATGATTAGGGAGACGGTGGTAGCTGATCCATCAAAACTCGTTTCGATAAGAAGTAATAAGGGTTTGATAGGAAAAGCAATTGCCATCCTATATAAGTTGACTTGCATGGATAACAGTAATAATTATTACGCCAGGGCCAGGACTTTATTTAATCGTTCTAAATCTGTATTGTACAATGATAAAACGCGAAGAAATAACCTGACCGGATTGCTTTCATCATCAGACAGACAAAGATGGATTGCTTTACAGGATAGCCTGGTTAATGGGTATGAATCAAAATTTGAAACAGGAGCAGATATAAATTATATCAATGGGAAAATTTTGGCTTTCCAGGAACAAATTGATAAACTTTTTGAAAGTTACAATAGTGAGTTGTTAATCACGCAGGAACCAGATCAATATGTGGAATATCTGATCACTCAAGATAATATTTATTCACTCTCCTCTTTTAATGGCCAGCAGAAATTTCTAAAGCTTGGATTGCTCAGTGATTTTCAGGGACTTGGGGACAGATTAAATGAATTTATCAGTCAGAAAGCAATGAGTCTTGATGATGGACTTCTGAAGGATATTTATACTTTTTTGATTAAACCTGTGACGGTACATCTTCCTGACCATTTTGTCATTATTCCTGATGGTTCGATAGGATATGTTCCATTTGAAATGCTGCAGGATGAAGAGGGGAAATATTTATTTGAGAAATCAACAATTTCGTATTCATTTGAATACCAAATGTATCAGGAAGGGTCTGTTCATGATGATCGATCTCTGGAGGTGTATTGCCTTGCACCAAAGTATAAGCTGAAAGAATTGAAAGGGACCGAAGTTTCAAGGGGTTCGATTTACGATCTTCCGTTTGCAAAAATGGAAGTGGACTCTATCAAGAGATTGTATGGGTCATCCGCTATGACATCTCAGTCCGGCGATAAGAAGGATTTGGATCAGAAGTTAAACGAAGCACATATATTTCATTACGCCGGTCATGCCATCATAAGGAATGAAAAGGCATACCTGGCTTTAAATGATAGCGGAGAGGAGAAGCAACAACTGACGGCCAGCGAAATCGGATTAAAACATCATGCACTTGATCTTGTGGTATTGAGTGCCTGTGAGACAGGTCTTGGGAAAATGGAACAGGGTGAAGGAATTCGAAGCCTTGGAAGAAGTTTTATGGAATCCGGTGCACAGGCCACAGTGATTTCTCTTTGGAATGTCAATGATAGATCTACGGCGATGATCATGGCTGCATTCTATAAATATCTGAAGAATGGAAAGAGAAAAGATGATGCATTACGACAGGCAAAACTGGATTATATTACACAAGCTCAGTTGCGGTTTAAACATCCGTATTATTGGGCGGCATTTATTCCGGCAGGGGATATGAGTGTATTACAAATAAAGTAAATGCAAACAAACCAAAATTATTAATAACATTCAAAATGAAACAAAATGAAAAAGCAACTATTATTTGTCTTGGGATTATTTGTGTTACATCATTCATATGGACAGAATGATAAACAATGGTTAATTAATAATTCTCGAGGTAAGGAGGGTTTGACCGCGTCAGGGGTAAATTATTTTTTAAACCCTATCACAGGTGATTTCACTTTATCCGGAATTAAACATCCCGCTACTGGAATTGCTAATGCGAGGAATGATATTTTTGCAATATATTCTGATGGAAAACATTTTAATTCACGATTTCAATCTGGCAGGGGATTCTTTTATCCCGATGCTGCTAATATTTCATCACTAGGAAGCTCAGTCCATAGTTTTCATCCAGGTAATTCAGGTCTGGCCTATATGTATTTAACGAATCGATACGAAGAAGATGACCCTCCAAAACTAGTTTATGCAAGGTCAACAGGGTCGCTGAATCCGCCCATTTATCCTTTAGGCACAACAGATGATTATGGTGATGGACGTCTTATTCATGCAGATCATAACGTTGTCAGAAACAAAGACATTACATTAGTTATTGATCTGAAATCTTTAAAGGAACTTGACACGATTGTCAGTGATAAGAATTCTTTCCGCTTAATATGTGATAGTTTAAAGTCGTTAAATTCATCACCTCATCTGCCAAATGCAAATTACTTCAACTTGCAACCTATTTTCACCATAGGTACTGAATTGAAAGCTGAATTTCCATCCGGGACCTCCGCAAATGCACCAGGAAGTAATATTGTAAATTTAAATTATAATTCTGTAAGTCCTTTTGCATATGTCAATTTAAGACCATCTAACCTAATCGATGGTTGTGTTCCTAATGAAAATATAGAGAAATATGAAGCTGTCTTCAGAATTGTAGACGAGAATAATTTAATTGTTGCAAGTTTGAATGAACGTATTCTGAACAGCTATGACCCCAATTTTATAAAGGTTGAACATATCTGCAAAGCCCCCGGTCCCAATGGAATCCAGATGGTCTATTATTATCTTCAGTTCAGGAATACCAGTGTAGACCAACCCGCTACAGGACTGAAAGTCACACTCTCATTTCCTCAAGAATTTCTCACGAATTGTTTTCAGGTTTTGGGGTGGTCACCAAGTACAAATTCTTCAGCTAACCATGTCGATTTTAATGGATCCGCTATTCAATTTACGTATTCTTCATCTGCTTCATTGTCGATATATCAACCACAGGATACTCTATCATGCTCCGGTCACATACGGTTTAAAATAGGTGTTCCTTCCACATATGATCTCACAGATCCCCAAAAGAGTCTGCGGTTGATCAATCCATTGGTCTATTTTGATGGAATTGCGTATCCAATAGATGATTTTAAAGATATGATGTTTGTGAAGGATTCCGCCTGGACCAGGGTTATTAAAGAAGGAAACTGTTCATGTGGGAGTACATTCTGTCTTCCGTGTTTGGCCGGCATCCTTGCGGCACTAGCTATAGCGGTCATACTGTTCGTGCGGTTGAGAAGGAGAAGGAGAACAGCTCCTCCACAACCCTAGCATATTTATATTATTCAATAGAATGCCCGCATATCTGATAATTGGTATGCGGGCATTTTTATTTAGTTGCAGTCTTGCTAAGATTATTATGATGATGGCATTATTAGGTATACCTTTTAAACCCAATGCCATGAAAAAATTAATGATCTTCACTTGCATTATCCTCGTACATACTTTATCCGCGTGGACACAAACCAGCATAATTATTAAGTTAGGTGCGACTCCTCGTTCAGGGAGCTTTAAACATTACATGATTGTCAATCGCAACAATCCCCGCGAAGAATTTAAATTTTCAACATTACAGGTCAAACCACAATTCTATGCCGGAGTATCTGCGCGCCTTCAGATGAGGACCCCCTTCTTCCTTGAAGCCGGAATGACATACACCGAAAAGACTTCTCTCTATCAGGTCAACTACAGAATGCCCACAGAAACAAACCCCGCAGAAATGGTGATGTCTGAAAAAGAGAAAATACTTCTGCTGCCTGTCAACATCGGTGTAAGTCTTGGAAAAATAGACATCACCAGCGGCCTGTCTGCTATGAAGACATTGACTAAAGCCAAAGAATTAACTCACCTGCAAGGCTTTCATCAGGATGACAATGCGATCCGGGTCGGATGGCAGATGGGCGCCCGATACGCCATCGGCAGGACAATGCTCGGTATAGAATATCAGGGCACACTCAACAGAGAAGGACAAGGCATGTATGTCAACAAACAATCCCTCGAACAAAATAACGTCCCCGGCAATTTTGTATTCTCTGTTCAATTCGGATTCTAATCCATGATGAACATTCAATAAATATATTTTCAAAAATAATATGAATGCAGAGACGCGAATTATCGCGTCTCTTTTATTTTAATTCGCAATGTGAATTCAATTATTATTATTTCACATCTCACATCTCACATCTCACATCTCACATCTCACATCTCACATCTCACATCTCACATCTCACATCTCACATCTCACATCTCACATCTCACATCCTACTTCCACCTCTTCCGCCCCTTCTACCTCTTCTACCTTTTCTGCCTTGCTAATATTTCAACGGCTCCAGTATAAATCACAGAACGTATTCAAGTGCAAACTTCTGAAATGCGTTCAGGGAGCATGCTGAAAATCCCATCAAGAGTAAGCATCAATTTTAAATACTATAATCATGAAAAAGATGAACTTCATTTCTGCAGCTATCGCATCAATGGCTTGCTTGTTCGTATTCACTTCCTGCCAGGACACGGACATTGACGGTATCGTACCGGTTGATCATTCAGCCCGGAGCGTACCAGATCTTACAAACGGACAGAATAATATCTATCCTGATCAAAAATTATTATTTGGAAAGTCCAACCAACAATGGTCAACAGAATGGTGGAAGACGATAATGTCATATGACTGTGTACATAATCCTTTAAACCAACAATCATTGTCTGTAACTGTCAATCAGGCAAGCCCTGTAGTATTCCTTTCCGGAATGCCCAGTGGGATTTCGGAAAGGACGATTGAAGTAACAAGAGACAAAGCACTGTTTGTACCCATCATCAATGTGCTCAAAGAATATCCTTCGACCAATACAGATCAGAATCCAAGACCAGGCCAAACCGTAGAACAATTTTTAAAGGCCGAAGCAGCTAAGTATGTCAACCTGGCCACAAATATGAAAGTGGTCCTGGACAGAGATGTGATTAAAATCACCGCTAAAGATCGCGTCGCTACAGATATGTTCTATTTCAAACGCAACAAAGATCTTGCGGGATGTGTAGGACAGGCAGTGACCGGCCAACTTCAGGTAGGCGTTTCTGACGGATACTGGATCGTGATCGACCATCTTTCTCCCGGCAGGCACACTCTTCATACGCATGCAGAAATTCTGGCCACGGGTATTGTTCCTGATGTTTACTACAATATCATCGTTCGCTGAGTATAGGTTGTATCGGATATATGTTAGTGGCCGGTTTATAAAATGCAAGAGCTCCTGATTACAGGGGCTTTTTTTATGACCAACGAAAACAAATTAAATAAAGGGACATTGTATCTATGGTCGATGGCTTACTTGGGAATGCCTTTTTCAATACACGACGTATGTTGATCAATTACAAAAAGGAGATGTTTTACTTTTTGGACCGCAGATAGATGTCTATGCAAAATCAAACCAGGCACTAAGCCGGCAGTGTGTCTTGAAGACAGGGAATTTTTTTATGGATTTTTGCTTTTTTAGAATTTGCCTGTCAACACATTTTTCGAGTTCCATGGCATTACATGAAACCCCTTATAGATGGATTCATGTTCTCCTCCATAAATTAAATATCCATTTTTCAATGGCTGGCCTGAAACTTTCGCCCACACATTTAATCCACGGAAGTAATCATCATTGATCGTTTTACCAAATTTTATTTCTACAGCTTTTATTGAATTACCTCGTTCAATCAATAGGTCGACTTCATTTCCATTGCTATCCCTCAAAAAGTAAAAAGACGGAGTCTCTCCCCGATTAAAATATTGCTTTGCCATTTCGACAATTATCGCATTTTCAAAAAGAGATCCGACAGCAAAATGTGAAGTTATTCTTGACGCCAGATCAATATTGAGCAACCAGGATAATAACCCGGTATCCCAAAAATAAAGTTTTGGCATTTTTATCATTCGTTTGTTGAAATTGTTGTGATAGGGAGGAAGCAAAAAGATTGTATAAGAAGCTTCCAACACTGAGATCCAGGCTTTAGCTGTATTCACACTGATTCCGGTATCTGACGCTAGTGAAGAAAGATTTAATAATTGCCCGGAACGACCGGCACATAAACGAAGAAAACGTTCAAAATCCAATAAGCTTCCGACATTAAGTAGTGTTCTTACATCTCGCTCCAGGTATGTTTGTATGTAATTGGGAAAGAAAGTTTTTGGCGGTATGTTTCTGTCATACAATGCAGGATAACCGCCCTTCCAAATCCATTCTTCCAGTACGGGCATTGGCATTTCATTCCTGCTGAAAGGTAGTAGGGTCAATAATCCAGCCCTGCCAGCTAAGGATTGAGTTACTTTTTCCATGAGTAAAAAATTCTGCGAGCCTGAAATCAAAAACTTGAGTTTAGCATTCAGATCTACCCTGGTCTGCAGATAGGACAGGATTTCCGGGTTTAGTTGTACTTCATCAATTATACATCCCTTCGGAAACTGATCCAGGAAGCCCCTGGGATCTGACATGGAATATCTTCTCACATCAGGATCCTCGAAGGAAGCATATGGCAGCGTTGGATACTGGTATCTGAGTAAAGTGGTTTTACCTGATTGCCGGGGTCCGGACAAGGAGACAATAGGATAGAACCGGAGTAGTTTCTTTACCTGCAGGCCGATATTTCGGGAAATCATTTTATGTTAATTTGCAATTTAATTGCAAAATTACATAAAATAAAACGTGTTTCATCGTTCATGTCACTATACAGGGACCGCTTTTTCAAATGATGAAGGAGACCATCAAATTTATGATGGAGAAGCTGGCTGAAAAAGATGAATAGTAAACCTTAAAATGGAAACTGCACGGAGATAAAGGATTCATGGTATCCGGGGCAATTTATCCTGTTTCCGCCCCTTTTCTAATGTAAATAATCCAAAAAAAGTGCCTTTTTTTTTAAAACCTCACCACTTTTGGTGAGATTTCTTTCCCCAAACCCCCTCTATATTTACCGGAAGTAACGCTGTAGAAAGGAAACACACCAAGCGATGCAAATTGCCAACACCCTCAGGACTTTTCTATAGGTTGAATCTTAGTTATTAACTGATCATAATATTATGTTTGTTTAAAGTAGATTATTAATTGTCATGACTATTTTTTGAAGCTGGCAGAAAAAAGTTCCTGCCAGCTTTTTTTTTAGCTTTATACCTTAATAGCCGCTGATGCTCTTTCGTAAAACCAGTATAAAGGTTTTCTTGCTTTCTCTCCTTGCAGTTCTACATTATTCTTCAGCCACCAGCCAACCTCTGTCCCTTAAAATCTCCGGCGATGCTCAGTCCGGATTTCATACTGATATCTACAATGATGGTCAGCTTTTAGTATCCAATACCGAAGAATTTTCCATACAATTATTTAATCTGGATTTGAGTACGTCCGCGCTTGTAGAATGGAGAGGTCAAAAATGGAACGGAGATGAAAATAGCATCACACTTCATAGTGATTTGTATCTGAAAGAGTTTGATGCTAATCTATCCGCAAGCGTAACCTATCAGGTCGTTAATTCTAATCTCGTAAAGAAGACAGTTGAATTGTTCCAACCATCGATGCCCGGCATGTATTATATATTGCAAGAGACAGCCAGACCGGCTCAAGCGCCACAACGATATGTAACATTTGAATATGATACCTTCCCCGGCGGCCTCGTCCATGAGATGTTTCCTGCGGCAGGCTTCATCACTCCAGGTAATGATGTCGTTGGATTTTTGATGGATGCCGGGTATAAAAATCAATACACCAGAAATACACGTCGCCGTTTCAGCGGCCGCGGCGGTGGGTTTGTAGGTATGCGCAGATTACCTGATCCGAATTTATTTTCTATCGCATCTTTATCAGACAGGGCACATGATGATCATTCCATCAAACAAACATTTGGTGAAATGTACAACCTTGACGCAGGCACAACAACAATACTAAAACCACCTTTAGCATATCAAAAAGAAGGCAACGCAGAGGTTGATTACAAAGACGGTCTAATTTCAATAACAGGCCATCCCGGTGGCAGAGCAGGCATAGATTTTATAACCCCATTTCAAGATCAAAAAATTTATACCATTTCTTTTTTATGTAAAGGCAATACACCGGTAGCCTTAAAACTATTCAGAATTAAAAATGGACAGAAAACTATCGAACTGGAAGATGGTGTAAAATACATCGACAACTTTCCGGCAACAGAAAACGAATGGACCCGTTTCGAAGGAAGCATCCTGGTCCCTTATATCGAACATGACAGCGTATCCATGTTCATAGGTACACAATCCGGAAAGGAATGTCACCTTCAAATAAAAAATTTGCATTTTGTAGAGCACCAACCCCAACATGAACCATACAACATACTACCACTCGGTGAACAAGTGGAAAAGACAACTTATATTTTTGTTGAGCCATGGATATCACACCAACAATTTATGATCTCAGCCCAAACCCGATTAGCCGAAGGAGAAGGCTTTAAAGGTTCACAGATTGAAAAAATGCTGTACGCCAATTTCAATATGCTCACCTGGATCACCGATGTAAGAGATTTTACGCCGTTTAATGTGCCGAATATGAATTATGCACCTGATATGTACAACAGGGATTGTTTTTTTGCAGGTGTGGCCACTTACAATAAAGAATTGAACATTTCCTTGTGGGAACAATGGGGCAAAACACAAACACCAAAGGGCGGTATCGGTACGATCATCACTCCTCTCATGGGATCGGTCGAAGCAAAAGATAATGAAGCCACCATCGAATGGCTGATCTGGGCCATGATGAACAAACGCCGATTTGGGGTGACGCTTCCAAAGGAAAAAATTCAAAAGGCTGTTGATTATGTATTGAGTGAATTTGATGCCGACAGTGATGCGATTTGTAAATCACACTTCTCACTGAGCCAGGTCGACATTGTGGATTTCAATCCAAAGACAGATCGTCTTGCAGTTAACCAGGGTATGCTGGCTATCGCGCTCAGGACAATAAAAGAATTGGGTTTTGATATTTCCGATGATTATATTCTAAAGGCAGAAAATGAATATCGAAAGTTTTATGATGCAGAAAGAAAGCATTTACTTTTTGACAGAAATTTTCCGGACATCATCACACTGACTGACCTTGAACCTGAGTTTTTCTCTTTGTGGTTATTCAATAGGCCAATGTTAACAGATGAAATGGTCCAAAATCATCTTGATCAAATACCTCATCTCAATATAGTATCCAATTCACCCCACCCGGAATATGGAACCACTGCACCTATCTGTGTCAGGTTGATAAAAGATGCTCCGGGATATTCATATCTCAGTGGCGATTATCAGCCCTTTGAAAAATTTGGAGAGGAAAATTATAGCAATGGTAAAAGTGATGGATATTATTACAATGGGGGAAGTTGGTTCAGAGCTGAGTATTGTGCTTATGTTGTCGGACTCAAACATGGTTGGACGAAGGCTACAAAATTGATGGAAAACAGAGTGTGGGCAGAGATTTATCTTAATCCGAAATGGCCATTCAGCAAAGAATTTATTCCTACAAAATGGACATCAATCGATAGCTGGTGGACATCGACAAGGGGATTGTGCTGGAATGTTTTTATACTCATGGCTGATGAAGTGGCTGGTCTTCGCATGCCGGACATGGATCCTGATTATCAACAAATGAAATCCAAATAAAAAAAATATTTTTCGAAATGACCATTTATCAGATCGATGCCTTTACGGACAAACTCTTCGGTGGTAATCCTGCAGCTGTCATTCCGCTGGATGCATGGCCCGATGATGCACTCATGCAATCCATCGCTTTGGAAAATAACCTCGCGGAAACAGCATTCATCGTACCTGAAGGAAATGACTTCCGCATTCGTTGGTTCACCCCTGCTGTAGAGGTGGACTTATGCGGACATGCTACACTTGCTGCCGCCTATGTGATGTTCAATGAACTTGGATATGCCGCTGACATCATCAGATTTCAGTCCAGGAGCGGTTGGTTGTCTGTGCGACGTGATGGAACATGGCTTATACTTGACTTCCCTGCGGATAAGCCTAGCCCGCTTGAGGTTACTGCGAGTATGAAAAAATGCACAACAGCCAATATCCTGGAGGCGTATCAAGGTAGATCCGATTATATGTTTGTGCTCTCCGATCAAAAGACAGTGAGAGAAAGCCACTTTGATCTATTGGCTATTGCCGCTCTTGGAAACAGAGGTGTTATTTTTACATCGGAAGGTACTGGTGTTGATTTTGTCTCCCGTTTTTTTGCACCCGCGTATGGCATTCCGGAAGATCCGGTGACAGGATCTGCGCATACGACGCTTACGCCATATTGGTCTAACCGATTGGGCAAAAAGAAGCTTGTAGCCAAACAGGTTTCTCCCCGGGGAGGAGATCTTAAATGTGAATTATCAGGAGATCGGGTACTGATCAGTGGTCAGGCCGTATTGTACATGAAAGGAGAAATCAGGATGAACTCTTGATACGTACAAACCTTATAAACTCAATTCGGAATAAAATATGGAATAAAATATTTTTTATGAATATAGTTTTATAAATTTATTAGAAATTTTGTGCGATCATTTAAATTTTTTGAATAGAGAGTATGATTCTTTCTGATTTTCATCAGACAAACACAGGTATTTTCTGAAATCACATAAATTAATTAACTTTTTAATCTTTATTATTATGTCTTATATTAAAAAAATATCTGAAATAACTTTTGGAGGAAATGGTGCCGATAACCCAGTACCATTGACCAGGGATAATTATCAATTATCAGATGAAGAGCAGCAGCTCACATTCCAATCCATAAATGTCATCTCGCCTTATACGACAGGAGGAACAAAGTCCATAACAGGGCTTATTGTTTTAGATCCCAAAACCGGTGATCCTTTGATTGGTCCGAACGACCTGTGTTTCCATCCTTGCCCACCATTCTGTTAGAAATTCTAAGTATTTTTTAAGGTGGAAATGAAGTGACAGGTAATATGTGATGAGTTATGTCTTTATTTCTTATTTTGTTGAACGAATGAACAACATAGGAAATATCAATGCCATCAAATATTTGTTCATTCTACATGCGTGGATTTCTTTCAGCATGAACGCAACCTGCCAGCAGGGCAATCTTTTATTTCATCATCTTAAGCTTGAGGATGGACTTAGCGATCTGATTAATCAATATGTCTATAAAGATTCAGAAGGCTTCATCTGGATAAGTTCAGTAAGTGGATTGAATAGGTTTGATGGTACGGTGGTTAAAAGGTATTTTCCAAATCCTGATGATACATTGGCAATCTATGGTAGCCTGGTTCAAAGTAATTTTTTTGAGGATAGCACATCCCATTTGTGGTTTACGACCTACAATGCGATCAATGGGTATGACAGAAAACATGATAATTTTCAGCACCATATTGTGTCTGATAATCGTTCGTCCCGGCGTGCCGACTATCATGCTTTTTATTTGGATTCCAGGAATCAATTATGGTTTACGACGGATGACAGCATACTCCATACATTTAATGTTTTCACTCATGAAATTAAGTTTGTAACGAAGTTGAAAAGCTATTGTCAAAGAGCAATAGCTATAGCTGATAAGAATAGACAGGTCAAAAGAATTTTTGGTTTTTTGCAAGCCACTTCGGGTGTTCTGGAAATTCTTGTTGATGAAAATGGCAAAGTAACTGAGCAAAAATTGCTTTGGAATGAAAAAAATAATATTCTTTACGGACCCAAAAAAATAGTATCGGACGGAGACAGCGTTATATGGATCATTGCCGAGAGTAAGATCGTCAAATATAATTATTTAAATAAATCTGACAGATCGCTGCCCTTAAAGGACGTTATGACCATTGAGGCGTTTAATGATTCCTTACTACTGGTATCAATTAATAAAAAGGGCGTATTTGAATTTAATAAAAATACATTTTCATTTGGGTTCCAATATCTCCCGGAAAATGATAATTCACTTAGCCTGTTATCGAAAAAGGTTGACTATATATCCGTAGACAGAGACAATGGATTCTGGTTTTGCTCAATGAACAACGGATTAAGCTATGGATATTTAGGTAAAAAGAAATTTACCAATTATCACCCGTTAACAAAAGACGATCCCGAAAATATTGATTTCAACGCAAAAGATATCCTGGTTGATCATTCGGGCCGCATCCTGTGCAATACAGGAAAAGGAATATTCCAATTGAACAACGAATGCCGGATAATTAATAGAATTGAAATTAATGACCCCGAGACCACAAAGCGATTAAAAAAGATAGATCATTTTTTTGAAGACAATAAAAATCGGATCTGGCTGATTTCTTATTCCGGTCTGTCTTATATCTGGCCATCATTGAAAGGTGCCAGCCATCTGACGGATTTTCCTGAGGTGTTTTCAGGTGGAATTGAATTAAATGATGGACGGCTCATATTTGCCAGTAATAATTCGGGGATATATGAGGTGAGCGAGAGAGCAGATTCATTAATTCATATTAGCCCTGATAGTTTAAGCAAATCTTATCAATTCCTGAAGAAGGATCGAAAAGGAAGAATCTGGCTGAACAATGGTTTAGTGGATTATATTGTCCTTGATCCTATCACCTATGATAAAATCAAGGAATTACCAGTTACAGGTGTATACAGCTCGATGGTAGAATCAAGTGATGGAAAGACAATATGGATAGCAAGTTCGGACGGTCTCTATAATATTGATGCTGAAAATTTAAAATTGCGAAAAACCTATAATGAGAACCAAGGATTTCCTTCGGTAGGACTGAATAGCGTCCTGATGGACAAGACTGGAAAATTATGGATCACCAGTAAAATTGGTATTATAGTTTTCAATCCTGAAACGGAAGAAAGTAGGGTCTATAATTATGAAGATGGATTGCCGACATCCAATTTTAATAGTACTGCAGCGTATCAATTTGAAGATGGTGAAATGTGGTTTGCCTCAGCCTACGGAATCACGAAATTCAATCCCTATAAGTTACAGGATCTTCAAATTAAAGCCATTCCTCAAATTACAGAATTGCTTATCAATGATCAATCTCCTGTCAATAAGCTTATTTGTGAAAGGACGGGAAGCACAAATATTTCTGAAATTGAAAAACTGACTTTTTCATATCGCGATAGGACACTCACATTTATTATCAACTCACTCGAATTTAGCGCTCCGAAAAAAAATAAAGTACGCTATTGGTTAGAAGGATTTGATAATGACACCATTGAAGTTCCTTCCGGAAGCAGGATACGTTATCCAAACTTACCTTCAAAGCACTTTACATTTTGTCTTCAGGCCTCTAATTCAGATGGAATATACAGTGCAGACATCAGAAAACTGGACATAACGATCAGACCTCCGTTTTATAAAAGATGGTGGTTTATCTTATCTGTAGTCCTTCTTACGTTGGGACCAATCGCCTATATCGTATATCTGAGGATTAGCAAGAAACTTGAACTACAGAATGTACGTCTCAGGCTATATGAGAATCTACACGATGATGTAGGCTCCAGATTGAGCGCCATTGCTCTTTCAGCACAGGAATTATTACGCCAGGATCAGACCGGTAATCCCAAAGTTCAGCAAATATCAAAAGTGGCTAATAGTATCGTAGGCAATATGCGCCGGCTCGTATGGGCTATCGACCCCGAAAATGACAGCATGAATAGTCTTGTTGATAAAATCAGGTATGATAAATCATTTATTCTCGATGATTCTATATCATTCCATCTTGATTTAGATCCGCATCTCAGTCCGGTGATCGTACCGGGAGAAGTCCGCTACCAGGTGACATCTGTCGTCAATGAAGCACTGAATAATATATCGAAATACGCAAAGGCTAAAAATGTCTGGATTCAACTGACCAAAAAGGAAGGTGAATTGAACATGATCATTCGCGATGATGGAGTCGGTTTTGATCCTGAGAATGTAATTAATGACAAAGTAAAGGCTTCCGGGTACGGCTTGGGTAATATGCAAAAAAGAGTCGCCAGGGTGAAAGGGACTATTAATATTGAGTCAAAACCAGGAACAGGCACAACGATTCTTGTCAGGATCCCGTTTTAGTAGCGTCATTACTTTCTGCTAAAGATCATTTGCAGACAGATAAGTACATTTGTCTGAAGACACCAACTTTAATTTTTATGGGAAAAACAGTGATTGTCTATGAAGATGAACCTGCCTTAAGAGCGCAACTGGAAAATGTTTTTTATGCGATCAGGGAGGATTTTCTTCTTTTAGCTTCATTTGAAGAACCATCGGGCGTGCTTCAGCACATCATCACATATAAGCCCAATATGGTCATCATGGATATCCAGATGAATGAAAATGAAGACGGCCTCAACGCTTTGTACAAAATCAAGAAAGCTAATCCGGACCAGAAGGTCATGATGCTCACTACATTTGATGTAGATGACAAAGTGTTCAAAGCCATATGTCTTGGTGCTGATGGTTATATGCTTAAATCAGATTTTTCTTCGCAACAACTTCCGCACGAAGCCATGCGCAAATCTTTACGAATAATGTGTGAAGGAGGGGCCTACCTTACACCGGCAGTCGCAAGAAAAATACTTAGTTTATTTTCAGATCAAACTATCGCTGACAGAATAATTCAAGTCAGGGAACGGTTCCAGACTCTATTCCAAAAAGAATCGGAGGATGAAAAAAAACGCCCTCATCTCACAAAAATGCAATTGGCTGTCCTGAAGAAAATAGTCGAAGGAAAATCCACACCTGAGATTGCATTGGAGCTTGGGCTGTCGGACAACACCATTAATACGCATATCAAGGGTATTTACTACGCATTGGAAGTCCATTCCAGGGCGAAAGCCGTCAAACGAGCCGTCGAAGAAAGATTGATCAGATAGGCTCATATTAGGTTTAAAAAAATACTTATTTTTTTACTGATCTCACCACTTTTGGTGAAGTCAGTCATCCAAATAGGGTATATATTTATCGCGAAACGCCAAGAAAAAGAATACACCACACTTTTACACCTGTGGTTGCGGAGTAAGGCACAATCGGAACACCAAAACGATTGATATTGACAGTCCTGTTTAATTCGAAAGCCAGCAATCTCGGATTTACATGAATCGATAATACGTATATAAATCCCTTTCATTCATAACACCCATTATGGATCCTGGGTGAAATATTTCCCTTAGGATCAAAATTGCCCGGGCTGATCGTTCTTGCATGGAATGGTCAGCCTTTTTTAATCTGATCCTTAACGCACAAATAGTATAGAATTCAGATTCCCCTTACCGTCATCTTCTACAATCGGATTTACCGGATCGGTATACCATTTTCCATCAACGATAAATTTATACTGGTGCTTACCTGCATTGAGCTGTTGACTTGATGTCCAGACATCGTTGATAAGCGTCATCTTTATTTTATTTTCATTCCAATCCACAAACGATCCTGTCAGAATTACTTTGTTTGCCTTTGGGAACCCCTGAAGCTTAAAAGTTATAGGTGCTGTGATATTGAGCACGGAGTTAAAGGTATTATGTTCATTCCGGACATTTTCTTTGCTTGCAGGATCATGCATCCACACCCCATCAACTATAAATTTGTATTCATACCGGCCCGGAGGAAGATCTGCTTTGAGTTCCCATCCATCAGCTGTCTTTTGCATGAGCGTGGTGTGCTCATCCCATCCATTAAAAGTTCCGGCCAGTACAACTTCTTTGGCTTGTGGAAAACCTTTGAGATAGAATCGTGTATTACCCTGGTCAGTACATTTCAATACGGATAAATCCAACTTATATACATCTCTCAGAAATTTATCTGAGTAGTTCTTTTCATCCGCTTTAATTCGATTCTGCTCAGCGATGTATTTTCCATTGATGATATATCTGAATTCAAGTGGAAAGGCATCGTTGAAATCAAGGATCTTTTTTCTTAATTCAAAGAGAAACTCTCCCTTCTTTTCCATGTGCCACCCCTTTTTACTCCAGCCATTAAATTTTCCACTGATGGCGACATCATCTATGTGGAGGTCAGCAAAATCCACATTATCCTTACCCTTGGATTGCAATGCTTTGGCATAATCACGTACATCAAATACAAAAACTACATCCTGTCCGTCAAGATAGTAGGGATCAGCAGGGTGCTGGCTGATGGCTATAGCCGGTAATAGCCAGAACATGACGAATCCGACCACCAATTTTAAATAATATTCAATTTTTATTTTCATACCATCACGATCTCACAGGATCAAAGAAGTAGAGCTTTCTTTTTTTATAATTAATCATCACCCGGCGTGTGCTCAGAAATTCGTAGCCAAGCACACCGTTGAGCGACACACCAAAACTTTCATTGATATCCTCCAGACTCGTCAGCAAGGTATTCATACTTGCGCAATGTTGATGGCCTACCGCCACATCATTCAGGGTGCCCGCGATAACCTCGACCTGTCTCTTTCCCATACCGATCAGATTGACACGCTTTATGATTGTAAACCGATCCAGGGCTTTTCTGTTCGTTTTTCTGTCGATAAGATTTAATTCTGCTCCTGAATCCAGCATCAGATGCAATTTTGCATTGTTGACAGACCCGTCCACAATGATGACATGCTTCTTCAACTCGAACTTCAGACTGTCACTTGGTATCTCCCAGTTACGGATACTATCAAGCCTCTCTCCATTTCTGTCCAGACGGCTCAACACAATCCGGCTGTTCTGGAAATCAATAAACAACTCAAAATCTTTAAACACATCAAATCCTAAAATGCCTATGATTCTTGCATTTTTCTTTTCTTCAATATGACTCAAATCTACCACGTGAGCCCGTAAATTCAGAAGAAACAACCTGTCAAGCAGTAGTGTATCAACTTCCATTTCCGTGACTGAGGCCACTATCCCGGTATTGCCGGTAGCCACCACATCCCGATCCCTGACGGCCGGTTTAAAATATTGTTGATTCAATACCAGTCTTTCAGAACCTGTGTCCAGAATAAAATTTCCACTTAAAGTATCTGCATTCGCCTGGACAACGATCAGATGCCCCACAAGAGAAAAAGGAATGTAGATCGTATTAAGATTTGGCCTGGCCGCCTCCGGAAAAGAAAGAGTACAAAATATATTTATTCCTCCAGGCTCCTCAGTTCCTTCCTTCCCATAACAAAATGCTATAGATAACAGATTGAAGAAGATGAAGAGATTTCGAATCACCCCGAATTAACTCATTTTTTTATAAAATTATTATATACTTGTTGAGGTCGGTTGACCGACGTTCTGGTGACTTCAAGGCTGTGCCTTGCGTTTTGAAGATTTTGCTTTGGGCAGAACGGTTAACTTTCAATTGAAATATGAATCTCTTCCCCATCCATCCATTCCACACTTGTATACTTATCCATTGCGTGTATTTCCATCATTTCCAAAATCGAGATAGGTACAACATTTATTGAATCCGCCAAGGTCTCAGTCTTGATATAATCCCCAAAATCAGCAACGGCCATCTCAATTCCGGACAAACCCTCAACTTTTATTTTGATCCTGTCCGTCACATTCAGCCCACTACTCTTCCTCAGATTCTGTATCCTATTGACCAACTCACGCGCAGTTCCTTCCGCGATCAATTCATCATCCAATGTCACATCCAGTGCCACAGTGATACCATCTTCAGAGGCAACTTGCCATCCGGGGATATCTTCAGAGATGATTTCAATGTCCTCCCTGACAGGCATAAATTCCTGTCCCTCGATCATCAATATCAATTCACCTCCAATTTCAAACCTGTTGATTTCCTCCTGCGAAAGCGCACTGATAAGATCTGCTGCCGCCTTCATGTTTTTACCCAGCCGCTTGCCAAGGGTTTTGAAATTCGCTTTCGCTTTTTTCGACACAATGCCTGAAGTATTGGCGATGTATTCAATCCCTTTCACATTGACTTCTGATAAGATGAGATCCTTGACCTGATCGATATCTTCCTGAAACTTATCATCAAGTACAGGCAACATGATTTTCCGTAATGGCAATCGGACACGCAGTTTCTCTTTTTTGCGGATCGACAATACAAGTGAACTGATATGCTGCGCATAATCCATTCGCCTGATCAACACTTCATCTTTCAATTCATGAGAGGCTGCCGGAAGATCAGTCAGATGCACACTTTCAGGATACTGACCTGATGAAGACGTAAGATTACGATACAACCAATCCGCGAAAAATGGAGCGACCGGTGATATCATCTGTGCTACAATGGTGAGACACTCAAATAATGTAGCATACGCCGCTTTCTTATCATCTGTCAATTCTCCTTTCCAAAAACGCCTCCGGTTTAATCGCACGTACCAATTCGAAAGATGATCATTGACAAAAGTTTCGATCTGGCGACATGCTGTCGTGACATCATATCCGTCCATGTCGACATGATAATCATCTATCAGGGTGTGTAGCCTTGATAATATCCAGCGATCTATTTCAGGTCGTTCCGCTACAGTCATTATGCCTGGATCACTACTCTTCCAATGATCGAGATTAGCATACAGCGCAAAAAATGAATACGTATTATATAATGTACTGAATAGCTTTCTTGTCGTCTCCGTGATCCCGTCCTCATCAAATTTTAGATTGTCCCAAGGCTGTGCATTCGACAGCATATACCATCGTGGCGCATCAGCTCCATATTGATTGATGATCCGGAATGGGTCAACAGCATTGCCCAGCCGTTTGGACATCTTCTGCCCATTTTTGTCAAGCACCAAACCATTCGACACCACATTCTTAAATGCAACCGAATCTTTCACCATCACTGCGATAGCATGTAGTGTAAAAAACCAACCTCTTGTCTGATCCACTCCTTCCGCAATAAAATCAGCAGGAAAATTTTGATTGAATACATCCACATTTTCAAATGGATAATGCCATTGTGCATACGGCATCGAACCACTATCAAACCACACGTCGATCAGATCCGTCTCCCGCTTCATGACATTGCCTTTAGGTGAAAGCAATACAACATCATCAATAAAAGGTCTGTGCAAATCATCAGGAACTTGCTGAGAAAGATTCAATTTCTGATTTGCATTCTTGATTTCACTTGCAAGCTGCTCAATCGAACCGATACACATTTCTTCGCTACCATCCTCTGATCTCCAGATGGGAAGTGGAATGCCCCAGAAGCGTGATCGTGAGAGGTTCCAATCCTGCAGATTTTCAAGCCAGTTGCCAAATCTTTTCTCACCCGTATGTGCAGGCGTCCAGTTGATTGTCTTATTCAATTCAATCATTCTGTCTCTGCATGCTGTTGATTTGATAAACCAGCTATCCATCGGATAATACAAAATCGGTTTATCTGTGCGCCAGCAATGTGGATAGTTGTGTTCATATTTTTGAACATTCAGTGCTTTCCCTTCGAGCTTCAATTGCACGGATATATCGACATCTACATTTACATAATTCGGATCGTCTTTATAATCTTTCACATACCTTCCTGAATAGGGGCCTACATTTTCTTTGAACTTGCCGGTGAGATCCACAAGGGTAAGTGTACCTACGCCATTTGCTTTAGCTACCCGCTGGTCATCTGCACCGAATGAAGGAGCCGTATGCACAATACCTGTTCCATCGGATGTCGTCACATGATCACCTGTCAATACAACAAAGGCGTCCGTGCCATCGAGAAGAGGTTCGATTGGATTTCCAAAATCTAAAAGTTGTTCGTATCGGATGCCGCGCATTTTGCTTCCTTTGAATGGAGCGGATTGCGATTCGATGGCAGGTTGATTTTTTCCACCTATCCAATGACCCACTAATGCTTGTGCAAGCACCACGCTGACCTGTGCATCTGTATACGGATTTTTTGTTTTGATTTTGACATAATCGATATCCGGTCCTACTGATAGTGCAGTATTTGAAGGAAGCGTCCATGGTGTAGTTGTCCAGGCGAGTATCCTTACATCTTCATCATTGTCATCAAATAAAAATGAAGACTTATCATCACGATTCACCTTGAACATGGCGACGACAGTCGTATCCTTCACCTCTTTGTATGCACCCGGCATATTCAGCTCGTGAGAACTCAAACCCGTTCCTGCAGCAGGAGAGTAAGGTTGTATAGTATAGCCTTTGTACAGAAGTCCTTTGTCGTAAAGAATCTTCAACAGATTCCATACAGACTCGATGTAATCATTTTTGTAGGTGATGTATGGATTATCAAGATCCACCCAATAGCCCATCCGTCGTGTGATGTCATCCCATTCCGCTTTGTGGCGCATGACGGTCTCGCGGCATTTTGCATTATAATCTTCGATGGAGATTGTCTTCCCGATATCATCTTTGGTGATGCCCAGTTCTTTTTCAACACTGAGTTCGATCGGAAGACCGTGTGTATCCCATCCGCCTTTGCGTTCGACGCGGTGACCTTTCAGTGTCTGATAGCGGCAGAATAAATCCTTGATCGTGCGGGCCATGACGTGATGGATACCCGGCATACCATTGGCGCTCGGTGGTCCTTCATAGAATACCCACCGTTTGTCTTCCGGTCGTTGGGTGACACTCTTTTCAAAAATGCCATGTTCCTCCCACCAGCTCAGGAGTTCTTTATCGATCGCCGGGAGATTCAGTCCTTTATATTCGGGATATAGTTTCATGTCAGTAGTTCAATGCCTTAAATTAAAAAAGCCCCGACTGCAATCTGACGGGGCCTCTTAAAGCTTAGATTGCAATGGTGTATTACGTGATAATGATTTGACCTATTATTCTATTCATCAGGGGCGTAAAGGTAGTAAAAAGGTGATGATTAAAAGATGTGAAAAAAGGAGAGATTTATTTGCCCATCTCAGATGCCATTACAAATCAGGCTTCATAGGTAAATGAGCGAATTAATAATTTTTCAAGTAGAAAAAATCATTTGACATACACAGCTAAGAACCTTCGTGTAGTTAGAGATTAATTTTTTTTTTGATTTACATTAAAATAAATTTGCATTTCCAAGGTTAATCCTGTATATTCGTTTACAGTTCCCCTTCATTATCCTCCACGAAAGGATTACAGTTCCCCTTCATTATCCTCCACGAAAGGATTGCACCTCCCCTTCATTAAACTCTGTTACAGGGCACTTACCTCTTTAATTATTTTCTTGTTCAAAACAGGACTATAGAAGTCATTTTTTTAACAAGAAATTTCATTATTGATATTGATCATACAAATGATCAAGGTGTATTCTATTTCTTAATTTATAAATCTTATAATCATGAGACCATTGCTTATATTACCACCTAAATCTGATTTAATACAAAGTGGAATTCTTCTCCTACTTATTTCTATGGCAATCAATTCACTGATAAGCCAGGATATTGATTTATGTGGGATGTTTCCACCTCATCAAGCGACTTCCAATGACCCGGATTCAATTTATTGGGATAGGTTTGGGAATTCGTATAATTTATATAGTTCATTTCCAGGAGAAAACACTCTCGAAAGATCAATACAATTCTGTGGGTATTATGAGATAGATTATGATATTGATGTGACTCAATCATTTAGAGACCGAATATGTGAAGTTTTTGAAAGTTTATCTGAGCTAATTCCACAAAGGATAAATAAAAGTTCATGTGGTGATACCTATAACCCTAAAAGGGTAAAAGTAAGGATTGGTTTAGATACTTTAAGTTCAAAAATATTGGCCGTATCGTCTTCCTTCTACGGCATGGGTGGTTCATACCTTCAAAATTGTAATGAGGTTCGGGAAAATAAAGTGTACTTAAAAATTAACGGAGGATTAGCGGACCCTCCTTATCCAATATTTTTATTCTATGATGGTAGAATAACCATAAATATTAATGATACAATAAAGTGGTTTACTGGTCTGGAAAATACTCCAAATGATTCATTTGATCTATTCTCTGTTATTCTCCATGAAGCAGGTCATTTGCTGGGATTTGCATCGTTAATCGATTCTTCTGGTCCAGTCGCAGGATATATTTCATTATGGGACAAGATGATATTTACTACACCCGAGTATTTAGAAAACAATCAAAGTGAAAATGTTGTACCGTTATTCACAAGTGATTGTGTTTCAAATTGTTGGGATTTAAATGGACATTTATTTGGTAATTACAGTGAATTAAACCAAGCTTTAGTGGATAATTGTTCAGAATTTGGTAATATTGATTTTGTATTTGGAGAACACGCTGTTGCACCTATTTATGGGGGGGATTTGATAGAAAATAGACTAAACAGTTTGAGTCATTTGCATCCGAACTGTAACAATGAGTCCATTGATTATGTTATGCAAAGATTTTTATCAAAAGGCCACCAACGCAGAGAATTTACACAACCTGAACTTAATATTTTATGTGAGTTGGGTTATAATTTGAATAAGTGTGAAAGCTGCTTCATTACAAGCAACTCGGAAATAATAGAATTTAATGAGAATTTATTTACAGATCCCTTTTTCTATGGCTGCGTGAATGATACAATTATCATCAAATTTGATGATATTCTTTGCAATGATTTTACGAATAGTGATTCTATAAGTATTAGTTCGTGGGAATCTCCTGATGGGGTTAATGTAGTAAGTAACGATTCAAGTTTTTTAATATCTTCATCATCTGTTGGAGTTTTTGTGATTGTTTATACGCTAAAAGGATGTGATTGTCATTTATTAAATGCATCTTTTAGGGTGCATTTTGGACCATGCTTTGATTGTTCACAGATTGACCCCTGCCTAAACCTAACCTGTGTGAATGGTTTTGAGCAATTCCCAATAGAAAATAACTCATACCTCGTTCAACCTGAATTATCGGACGGTGGCTATTGGGTTTACGAGAATATTCCAACCAATTCAGTTGATGTTTGTATTGACTCTGTGGGTAATAAATACTTAAATATGGCAGGATTCTCGTATGACTTAGAAGGGCTTTGTCTAAAACTAAATGAGCCCATTGAACCAGGATGCAAATTATTGATTAACCTCAAAGCTTCAAGTTTTGTTTCTGATTCAAAACTGAGAATCCATGTAAGCAAGCATCCACCCTGTAATTTTGCTGATGCAAGAATTAGATTGGAATGCATTCCAACTAATTGTGGTACATATCAGTTTAATCCTATTTGTGTTGATGAAATTTCAATTGATAATTTGTCAGGGAGTGTCTCATGTACAAGTAGTCCAAATCTTCATTCTATTGATGAATACGTATGGGTCAACAACACTGGGGATACCATTAATTATGTCATACTTTCTCCTGGTATCAATGAAACAACAATAAAAATTGATGACATTATTATTCGAAAGGTTTGTCTTAATTCATGTTTCACTTATCAATACCTTGAAGTTTGTAATGATTTAGCCTTTACGGCTTGTGATCAAGATTCGTCTATTACACATTTTTGGAAATTTGGAGACAATAGCACCTCTACTGCATTGAATCCATCCCATTTATATACTCATGCTGATACATTTGTCGTCAAACACATAGTGGGTGACATATGCGGAAATTTAGATTCGACAACTCTGAATATTATTGTTAATACACAAACAGGAGAATGTTGCCCAGACACTTTAATATCAAATTCTACTATATGGGATTCTACCAATGTACCACACAATGGCAGGTTTCATACGATCACAGTAAATCATGGAGTCGCTTTCACTATATCTGATGATTTGACATTACAGTTTTGTCAGGATGGGGCTTTAGTGATCCAACCCGGAGGATATGTAGATCTGGCGGGAAAGCTAACATCTTATGGGGATATGACCTGGAAAGGTGTATTTGTCGCCGGAGATACTTCGTTGAGTCAGGCAATTGATTTTAATTCCGGAGGATTTCATGGACTTCAACAGGGTTTCCTCAATACAAGAGAGGGTTCTATAATAGAGAATGCTATGATAGGCGTGCGAAATTATGGTTTGAACGAATTTGAGAGTGCAGGAGGAATGATCCGTTGTGACCAAACCGAATTTTTAAATAACACGATTGGAGTTGATTTTGGCCCTTATCAAAACTTTAATGGTGCTCAGCCCATACCCTCGCTAGGCAGCTTTGAAAATTGTACATTTTTGACAAACGAAGATTATCATTTGAATGAGCCGTTTTATGCGTTTGTCAATTTACTGAAAGTGGATGGAATGAGTTTCAGAGCTTGTACTTTTGAAAACAACCTTTTACCAACACTTCCATCATCTATTGCAGATTTTGGGTTCGGTATCCAGGCTGTGAGCGCAGGCTTTGGAGTTTATGCTTCCAGTTCAACGGGAGGAATCTTTCCCTGCACAGACCCATGTATAGTTTATGACAGGACAACTTTTAATGGACTTGGCCTGGGTATCTGTGTGTCTACTTTGGACAAAAACAGACTTTATTACGTATATCAGGCGGAATTCAGTAATTGTTATAGGGGTATAACCAGCATTGGTACAACCGGGGGAACTATATTATTTAACAGGTTTTTATTTGGTGATGTGCCTGGTAATTTTTCGCACGGCCAGATCGGAGTAGATCTTCATTTTGATCACAACGGGTTTGTACTACAGGAGAACACGTTTGAACTAACTACAGATCAAACAGATCTCAATACCATTGGGATATTAAGCAATGGTATTGGCGCATTTGATAATAATATCAGTAGAGATTCATTTATTGGTATTGAGACCGCAAATCAGGCCTTTGGAGTTAATGCAGATACCAATATTTTTTTCCCTAGGGGACTTATTTATCTATGCAATATCAATGAAGAAACTCCTGCATACGGGTACGACTTTCATATACCTAATACTCCAGCCTTAGACTTAATCCATCCATTTCAGACTCCAGGCTCATCTCAGGGATCGAATATTGCAACTGGTAATCGTTTTGCATACACGGCAAATGATTTTAATAATTACGGAGACGGTAATATTTTGTTCTGGTTCTATGAAAATGGTCAAAATGAGGAACCGCGCGATTCCTTTTCGTTAGGGATAACAAGTTCATTCGGCATACAAAATTCATGTGAAATGGAATATTGTGCACCTCCTTGTATTGAAGACATTGACGATATCAAGGGAAATTATTTTACAAATATTGATTCGTTAGATGCGGCAGTTGAGGTTTATAATGAAGCTATTATTTTGGCTATTCCGGAAAAGATTCAGGCAGCAAGGTCAAAAGCAGTTTTCTTCAGGAGAGAAGCCTCAAATGATGCATACAGTGTAATTATTCATTTGATGATCGATACACTTGATTATAATGTGGATTCTTTAATCCGATGGTACGGTTATTTAGATACTTATGGCGCTGATTTGATGATTGCTGGTGAGTTTGTTGTGAAACATCATTATGATGAAGCTTTAGGCTTTCTGGAAACCCTATCTTCACGAAGAATATTGTCATCTGAGCAAAATATAGATCTGGAATATATGGAAAACATATACACCATGCTTGCTACCAAAAATGTAACTTTGCTAGATAATGTAGACCTCTCGAATTTGCGTTCTATAGCGTATTCCAACATTGGAATGTCAGCTGGTGTTTCAAGATCAATTCTTTCTATATATAAGGAATTTATTCCTCTGCCATATTATCTTGGACAGCAGATAAAATTTAGAGTTTCTGAATCTGAATCTCAACATGAAAATAAAACAACTCCTAATGAAGAAATATTGAAAATATACCCAAGTCCAGCTGGTGACTTTGTTACGATTACTTGGGATGAAGAGAAATTCCAACCTAATTTCATATTTGTTGTTGACATGTATGGACGAAAAATTCAAGCTTTGGATAAAAAGTTACAACCTTTAACTGTATTGGAGACTTTTGATTGGCCAAATGGATTATATCGGGTTGTGGCTCAGAGCAAGGAAGGAAATATTATTTCCGGAAAAGTAATCATTATCAGAAATTGAGAATGGTAAAAAGTAAAGAGTATATAATAGGTGTTAGGAAGCTTATCTCAATTTTGATGAGCTTCCTAACCATATCATCACTTTTAGGTCAATCATCTGAATTCAATAGAAAAATTTTCTTAGAGAAAAGATCCACTATTCTTAGGAATATTATTCTTGATGGAGATAGCTTATTGATTACTGGTGAAATTGGGAGAGATTCTCTGGGGTTACAAGGTTTTTTTATACTTAGAACTGATTCTACAGGTAAAATTGGAAGTAAAAGGTACTTCAGAGATCCACTATTAATGGATCAAGCTCTATTAAGCGGAAGGCAACCATTTTATTTCAATAACAAAAATATAATTTTAGCAGGTAATTTCCTTTATAAAAGTGATCATTTTATTTTAGGTTTAAATGAAAATAATGACAGCATTTTTTATAAAGTATATCCTGGCTCCTATCTTGTGCGTCTCACTGAATCATTAATCAGGTATAATGAGGCTTTATATTTAATCGGGTTTGTTCAAACTCAAAATTTTGATCTTGATGTTTTTATTCAAAAAATTGATACAATTGGAAACAAAATTTGGGAAAAAACATATGGCATTCCTTCACGTGATGAAACAGGTCGCGCAGCCATAATTGAAGATGATGGTTTGACAGTAATGATTTCAGAATCATATGATCCAACTCCTACTATTAAAAATGACACCCGGTATTGGATTCGTTTTATGCACATTGACACCAGCGGGTCCATAATCAGGGATTGGAAAGAAGAAGTAACAAATCACGAAGGATGGGCAGGAACATTGCTGAAATACAACGACGACTATATTTATACTACAAATACCATTGGACAGGAAACAAATTTTGGTCCTGTGGTTGGTGGTGAGATAGTGAGAAGAGATAGTAGTTTTAATATCGTCTGGAGAAAACAATATGGAGTCCCGGATAGTCAATTCACTGGTTTAGGAGACATGGTCCTGTCAAGAGACGGTCATTTGCTCGTGACAGGTCAAAATGTAGATTCTAGCATGAACTTTAATGCGGCCAGAATTATGAAAATTTGTCTCGACGGGTCTGTTCAGTGTGAAATCAGGGACACAGGTATAGCGCTTCCAAATGGCCAATCACTTAACTTAATGGAGGGAATAGTTGAGTCTGAAAGCGGAAGTATTTATGCAGTTGGTTACACATATAAAAATGCTAATTTCTATGAAGGACTTTTACTTAAGATTAACAAGGACGGATGTATTGATACAATATGCACCACTACAGCCATTGAAGATCAGATCCATTTGGAGGAAGATAAAGTCCTTTTATATCCTAATCCCACAAGAGATGAACTGACTATTCAATTTTCAGATGAAATTCCAAAAAATACATTCGTCAGCATTTATGATACGTATGGTAGAGAGCTAATGTCTTCTCATTTGTATGAATCAAAAAACATACTTGATCTTTCCGGTCTGCCAAATGGTGTTTATATGCTCCAAATTTCAGATGAAAAACATTTGATAGCCACACGGAAATTTATTAAAAAGGAATGAATTTTTTGATGGAATAAAGGCTGCCAAAATTAATGCCGCAAATTAACGCAAATTAAAATTTTACGGACAACTCACATATTCCTCTGATTATCGCGGGTTCGAGGTCGGAGACACTCGAACGTCAATTATTTTTACTGAATACTGAATACTGAATACTGAATACTGATCACCGATCACCGATCACCGATCACCGATTACCGAAAACCGATTACCGATCACCGATTACCGATTACCGATCACTCGATCACTCGATCACCGATCACCCGATCACTTGATCACCGATTGTTCACGCTTCACATACAACCACACAATCCCCACAATCCCGCTCACAATCAACATAAACGCGATATACTCCGCCTGCGTCGCCTGTATCCCGAAAATATCGATGTCCGGATTGGTACGTATTTTCTCAATAAAGAATCTTTCAATTCCATTCAGCAATACATAAATGAAAAAAATGATGCCCGGTATTTTAATTCTCTTTCGCAGTGACCATAAGATTCCAAAAATGGTAAACGCAAAAATAGTTTCATAAAATGGTGTAGGATAAACACCTTCGCCAAGATGCTTGCAATAATGCCACAGACATCCTTCGATCTGGATACCATCATTCAATACATTGTGCGGATAATCAAATGACCACATCCAGTCCGGCAGAAACCACCATGAAGGTTGCGGATGTGTATTGACGATTCCCCAGTCACCATCACCGGATAGTTGACATCCTATTCGACCGACAGCATAGCCCATGATCATAGCAGGTGCTGCCGCATCCATCATATGTATCGGTTTCAGTCCATTGCGTTTGACATACAAATACACCATGATGAACGCCAGGATGAGACCACCATAGATAGCAAGGCCACTACCACTCAACAATTGATCAAGTGGATTTTTTATAAAAGCTTTTATATTTTCTGTGCTCTCAATGATTGAAAATAATCTGGCGCCAACGAGACCTGATATCGCCGCAAGTATGGTGATGTCTCCAATACGCTGATCAGGCCTCACCAATACTTCCTGGATCTGCGGTTTTGGAAGCTGTTGTTTCTTATGATCCCAATATTTCAGAAAACCAAAAAATGCTGCAGATAATATTCCCCATATCAATGTTCCTTTGGCAGAAAGTAATATCGATGCAGGATCGGGTTTGAATTGTTCAAAGTGCTGTATAATATAGGGTAGCTTGAAACCAATGATAAAACCGAATAATGCATTCTGTGCTATCTGCTGCCATGTAGCCGGAAAACCTACCTTGATTTTTTCGGTAGATGCTTGGAGTAATCCTTCTTCCTCTTTTCGTTTTACTTCAAGTTTCAGTACATAAGCACTGGCGATGAAGGCCAGGATAAGAAGTACCCCAAAGGTTTTTAATACACTTAAACCGTTATCAGGATCACTGCCGAAGAGATCGTGAAAAAAATAAGAGAGATCCGGATACATAGATTGAACAGTAGGTGAATAATAAATCAAAATCAGAAGCGAAAATAGCGTACTTTTGTATTGCAAGCCTCCCCCCTAAATTTTTTATCATGAATACGACACGTAGTGTACTGTATTTGGCTTTGCTTTTAAGCCTTATAGGTTCAGTTAAAGGAAATGCCCAGGCTCGATTCAATATCAAGACAGGAGTAGAGACATGGTCCATCAAGGATGAAAAAAGTCTTGAAAGCACGTCGCATCATAGCGGTCAAACCATCGGGTTTGATATGCATATCATGAGTAACAGGCTGATATTTGCGCCCGGATTTCACTATCACAGGATATCTGTGCTCAATACACAGGATGGTTTGCAATATAATTTCAGAAAAAGAAATCATCTGCATTATTTCAGCATTCCGATGACAGTAGGATACAAGGCATTAACGCTCAAGTCAATTGATCTGTCTGTACTTGCCGGAGCTGAAGCTTTTTTCTTTTACAGTCTCGATTCAAACGATATTGGCCTTGGTGTTGATGAAATGTATGGAGTGGCACCGGCGCTTACAGCTGCTATTCAGGTTGAATTATTCTCACTGGTCACCTTTGATGTCAAATACCATCATGCCCTCAATGAGCTCATGAGAAAACGCCAGGAATCGCTTCTGTCAGGATTCTCTTTTGAGTTGGGTATCATCTTTTAAGGGATATGTCTTTGTATGGAAAAACTGTTTGCACTCTTTTAGAGGCCAGGGACCATACATAAAAAAACCTGAAACGATTGACTGTTTCAGGCTTTAGTAAAGTATATATAATCAGTTTAAAAGAACTCCGCTACTAAAGGCTTTTCGATACTAAAGATGAAAGTCAGCTGGCCACATTCTTTTACGGGACCGGAATATTTTTCTTCAAATCTGTATTTCGCAGCCAGGTGAGACGCCTGATTGATGACATCATGATCAGTTATTGTTGTTTTCTCAGGATCATAAGCTACATAGACTACTCGTCCCTGTCTGTTGATGCATATATTTAAGGTGACTCTACCATTGACTTTTGCCGCTTTGGAAATATCTTCTCTATAAATTACACGACGTGTGATGACACCATTACCTTCCAAACCGTCACCTCCGCCACCATCACCTGCAGTAGCCGCACCTTGTTGATTTCCTTCTATCGGACTGCCTTCACCACCACCATCCGCATGTGTTTCTGCATCAGTTCCGGTAGTATTACTTTCGCTTGCTGTCACTTCGGTATCATCATTCGATGTTACATCACTTGGTATAAGACTTACATTATCTGCGACAGTAGTCTCCGTGGTCGGATTTGTTTCATCCACGGGAACTGGATTATCCGTAGGCTTGTCAGCAGTAGGTTCTGGCGTTTCATTGAAGATAGGACTCCGGGCCTGAAGACCCTGGCTACCGGCTTCTACAATCTGTGGCATTTCAACATAGCCTAATTCAACCAGCACCTCTTTAGGTTCTTCTTTGGCCATTTGATGTGCGAAAGGAAGAAAACCAAGTAACAATAATGCTGCATGCACACCAAAGCTCCATTGGATGCTTTTCTTTTGAGTTACATTTTGAGTTTTCATGATTCAGTCTTTTAGATCAATTATATATATGTAAAAGACGCCCCTTCCTAAGTTAAGGTGAGTTGTTGATCTATTAATGAAAACTTAAATGAGAGAAGTGAGAGTGGGCGGGGGGTTTATAGTAAATCTATGGTTGATTCAAAGAGATAAAACCGGAGAAGCAAATAGTCTTCTTCTTTCCCCCTTTAGGGGGCAGGGGGCAAAACCAGTGCAAAAAAAAAGCCACACTCCAATCCATGGAATGCGGCTTCTTGCCCACAATGAATTTATCTGTTATTTGACAAACTTATAAGCCTGGCTACTATGACCGTCAGTGATCAAGAGTAAATAAAAGCCTGCGCTTAAATTGTCAGTTTCGACTTGTACGATATTTTTCCCTTCCGATAAACTGAAAGGCGTTGAAGAAATTATTTTACCGGAAAGATCATAGATATTCATGTTCAATGCTGCTGCTCTGCTCAATTCTAATTGAACATTGAGTACATCATTTACCGGATTGGGACTCAAAAGAACTTCACCATCAATAGCTTCGATAGGTGCAACACCTGTTTCAATAGAGCATAAAAAGTCTTTCACAATCTGTCCGCGCAATTCTCCGCCCGGATGCAGCGCCGTATGAACATTGGCGTATACATTTCCTGCGATTATGCCGTTGAGAATAGATGTATCTGTCGGAACGCCACTTCCGAAAACTGCACCATTCACAAAGAATGATGTAAGGGGTAATATGACTCCACCATTGGCACCTATAGCCGCTGCATGCAGATGTGCAGCCGTAAGATCACCGGTCAATCCATCAGTCGCTATCGAAAGATTAAGATTAGAATGAAGCCTGTCGATAGAGGCCAGACCTGAACCTTGTGCATCAGGTGCATTGACTCCTGCCACTTCCTGATTTGTACACATATCAAACCCATACCCGTCACGTGCGAGTCTGAACATTTGTCCTCTCAACTCTCCACCGGGATATGCAGCTGTATGTCCATTGATATATATCTCACCTTTAAGTAATGAACTCACGATATCGGCAGAGATAGGTCCTGTAAAATCAAGTGCATTATTATTAAGGTCATTTGAAAAATTAAGGACTACACCACCATTTGAACCTAATGCTGCACGATGAAAATGCGAAGCGCCTATCGGGCCTGATAGAGCATCAGTCGTCATCCATACATTGACATTTGATAGATCAGGCGAAACGGTAGCAACTGCCAATCCACTTGCAGATGTTGTTGCAAAAGGATTTTCCTGCACGCCTGACATCCATCCGTCAAAGGTCAATCCATTCTGATATACCAGTTGTCCGCGTATCTCGCCATCAGCAAAATCTGAAGTGTGTACATTGACATAAACATCTCCGACTGCAAGAGCGAAAATATCAGTCGCTGTCAGGTCCACTGTGCCCCGGATACGATTGCCGTCTATTAAGTTCGACAGGTCAACGATCACATCCCCATTTTCTCCGGGCAAACCTGCATGCAGATGTGCGGACGTGATCGTACTTGAAAGAGATGTCAATTGAACATTCACATCAAGTGTCGTTTGTCCGATCGTGTAATGAAAAGCACCTAACCCTCTTCCATCCGAAGTATTCACCGGATTCTCCTGAAGTCCATTGAGGTTGGCTACAAATGTCACATCTTGTTCGGGAGATATTTGTCCGCGGATTTCACCTCCAGGATGTGCTGCCGTATGTACATTAATATAGTAGCTGCCATCCACGAATTTTCCAAATTGCTCAGGAGTAATTCCCGGTATTTCCATTTGGATCCTATTCCCTACTACGGTCAAAGGAAATATGACAGGACCATTTACACCAAAGACTCCATCATGTATATGAGCCGCAGTCGGAGGACCTGACAATCCATGAACAGTCACATTGACATATGCAGTGGATTTATCTTCATCAAAATAAAAAGTTGCTAAACCTACACCATCTGTCGTCACAGCAGGATTCTCATCATCACCTGTCAGTTCAGCTGAGAATATAAGATCATCTTTAAATTTCGGATCGAAAGGCAATTCAGTGAATAGTGAACCTGGACGAATCAGGTTACCACGTATTTCACCACCTGGAAAAGTACTGGAATGAATATTTACATAGACTTCACCATCTTCAAAGTATTTTGCATAGACACCATTAAATGTCGCTGAACTTTGCCGATCCCAATACCCATCTGCGAATCCAAAACTATCAAAGAACGAGGCCAGGCCAAATATTACCGGACCTGAAACACCGGGTTCTTCATAATGAAAATGCGCATTGGAAAATGTTCCCTGGAGACCACTGTATAGAATTTTAAAATGCACATTGGTTTCATCCTCTGTCGATCGAAGCCATGCCTGCACCTGTCGCGGTACTGCTATTTGGTGGGACTTCCTGTCCGCCATTCAAATCAAATACATAAGGCTCGCGTGCAAATTTGTAAACCTGTCCTCTCACTTCACCACCCGGATGAGCTGCAGTATGAATATTCATGTAAAGACCACCTTCAAGCATTTTATTTAACAGGTCAAGGCTGAGCGGTTGTGAACCGGTAATTACGTTTCCATTGATATCGCTTGTTATGGGGATAACTACTCCACCGCTTGTACCTGGCACTCCTGCATGAAAATGTGCGCCTGTCGCCGAACCTGATAAACTATCAAATACAACAAAATATTCTACCTCGGAAAGATCAGGGCGAACAGTAGCAATACCGAGAGCTTTTCCCTGTGTGTTGACTGCCGGATTTTCCTGGGTACCATCCATGCTGACATCAAAGGTGAGTCCTTCCTGTAGTAAAAGCTGTCCACGGATTTCACCGCCCGGATTGTTGACTGTATGTATGTTAACATATAAGCCACCATTACTCAACGCATCAAGAAAATCAGTTGCATCCCATTCCCCACTGGCAACATTTCCAATAATAGAAGTAGTAAGCCCAAAAATGACACCACCATTACTTCCGATTGCGCCCTGGTGTATATGTGAAGCTGTGACTGCACTTGACAATCCCTCAAAGATCATTTTGTATTCTACCTTATTCCCATCGGCAGAAAAGTGTGCAATAAAAAGTCCTCTTCCGTCAGTAGTAACTTCAGGAACTTCAGAATTGCCATTCAGTAAGGCAGCATAACGAAGATCTGTTTCCAAACCTATCTGTCCCCTGATTTCACCTCCCGGATTCAATTCAGTATGTGCATTGATATAATAACCACCCCTGATGAATGTAGCCATCATTTCTTTTGTGACATCATGTATCGTTCCTTTGACACGATTGCCGATTAAGAAAGGAGTCAGGTTGAAAATAACCGGCCCATTTTCTCCGGGATTTCCTTCATGGATGTGAATTCCGGTTATTGAGCCACTTAGATTACTTAGGCTTGCATTAATATATAGTGTAGATTTTTTCTCGTCGAATGTAAAAATGCCAAGGCCTTGCCCATCCGAAGTGACTGCAGGTTCTTCTGTGGCGCCATTCATCCTGGCCGTAAAGATTAAACTCGATGTAAGATGCCCTGCGAACGAAATGTTGCAGAAAGCGGAGAGAATTACCATTAAGGAAAAAAGTGTTCTTTTCATTTTTTTATTTTTTAAATTAAAATAGTTCAAAAGGGTTTCTAATAAGGAGGAGAAATATCTCCGATAATCGTGCATATAGACTGAATGCCAATATCCAAAATACGGCCTTGAGCCACATCAACTGACTCCTGAAGGTGTAATAATACTGAGTGAGAAAAAAATCAGGCTAAACTGAAACCACCTCAATCTGGATAATCAGCCGGTTTTGCCAATTCCTGTTTTATAATACAGTTTAAAGCAGACTTGTGTTCATCATCGATTCGATTTCATCAGGATCTATAGGAATAGAAGCCATGAGATTACGGTGACCTTTTTTAGTGATGAGAATATCATTTTCAAGCCGTATTCCGATGTTTTCTTCGGGTATATATATTCCGGGTTCGCATGTGAGCACCATCCCGGCTTTAAAAGGAACTGACCTGTCGCTGATATCATGCACATCAAAGCCAAGATGGTGGCTAACGCCGTGCATGAAATATTTTTTCCATAAAGGAGCTTCCTTTGGCTGGCGACGGATATCACTTTTTCTGAGTATCCTGAGATTGATCAATTCCCGCTCAATCAATTTTGCGGCTTCTTTATTAAGCTGGTTGATCGTCATACCAGGATTCATCATATCTGTTACTTCATTCAGAACGGATAAAACAGATGTATAAATTTGTCGCTGACGTAAGGAAAATTTTCCTGAAGCAGGAATCGTTCTGGACATATCCGATGCCATATATGCATATTCAGCTCCAAAATCGAGAAGCACAAGGGTGTCAGGTTTGATCACCTGGTCATTTTTGATATAATGCAATATACAGGCAGACTTTCCTGATGCAACGATAGGCTCAAAAGCGTGTTGACATCCGTTGGCTGATAGGACGTAAGTGAGTTCTGCCTCTACCTCATACTCTTTTAATTTTGGCTTGATCGTTTTCAGTACACGTTCAAAAGCCAGGCCTGTCACCTCCACAGCTCGCTTCATCAGTTCTATCTCCTGTGGATGCTTGATCATGGATAGCTGTTGAAGAATCGGTTGAGTCCGTAAAAAAGTGTGTGAGGGGTATAACGGTTTCAGAAGACTGCCCATTCGAACATTTTGTGATGGGATCTCAGTGTGAGAACGATCCTGTTCATGTTCATTAATATAGATGGCATTTGCGGAAAGAAGGAGGGGAGTCATTATTTTATTCCATGCTTCGATTGTTTTGATCGTTGTAATGCCTGAGATTTTTTTTGCTTCTTTAGCGTCAAGACGTTTTCCATTCCATATGGTATGTTCGGGATCAGTTGAAAGGATAAAAGCAATTTCCTTAAGCGAATCTTTCGCGGCATCGGGATAAAGAACGATGACGGTACCCGGCTGATCTAAACCGGATAAAGCAAATAGAGCAGAATCCTGCCTGAATGGAAAATGCTGGTCACCGCTGCGTGGCATCTGATCGCTTGAACAGAAGATAGCGATTGAACCCGGCTTCATTTTTTTTATGAAAGCCTTGCGACGGTCAGTAAACAATGATGAGGAGATCAGATCATAACGCATCTATGAAGAGGGTTGAAGCATTGAGTAAATTAACTCCACTAGCTAAAGCTAGTGGGAATTCAAAAATAAAATGAGTTGCCGCCACTTTTAAGTGGCGGAGAAAAAGTGAGGCCAAAATAAAATCATTTTCATAGGCGCTCATCGACTTCTCTGAGGCTTTCCTGATCAACCGGGCCGATCCATGACTCAAGCGTACGTCGTGCAGAAAGGCGGACGTCCTCGTTGATATAGGCTGCGATGAGCACAAGTCCGTAGAGCATCACACCCATATCATCTGTATATCCGATGATAGGTGTAAGATCAGGAATCGCATCAATCGGGGCAAAGAGATATACGAATACCCCCATCACAATTCGTTTTGCCCATGCAGGTGTTTCGCTTCGCCGGAATGCATAGTACATCAGGAGAGCAGCATACAATAGAGAACTACTGATGTATTTGATCTTCTTTTGGAGTGAAGAGAATATGGTCGATGATAGCCTGGGTTCTTTTTTCATGCGGTTAGAAGATGTTTGAAATGATCATTTAGAGGAAGTGAAAAGTAAAAAAAGGGCCGGAAAAAAATTGGATCACTTTTTGTAATTTCTATTTCATCGTATGCTGTCAAAGTTAGATCGCGCACGCGTAATAAAAAAAAATTCAAATATTTTAAAAAAAATATATACATAATAAATAAAATATGTAATTTTGTCAGGTAAAATGATTGGATCAATCCATATACTTCCGCTCAACGCATCTCCACGCAAAATAATTCTATCTCTCACGACGACCTTGATGATAGCGGGTCAGGTCAGTAGAGAGAACTAAATCTGCAAACTTAATCTCAATATTCATATGGCTAAATCAGCAAAGAAGGCAGCACCTAAGAAGGCTGCAAAGAAGGCAGCTCCAAGAAAGGCTGCTAAAAAAGCAGCTCCAAGAAAAGCCGCTAAAAAAGCAGCTCCAAGAAAGGCTGCTAAAAAAGCAGCTCCAAGAAAGGCTGCTAAAAAAGCAGCTCCAAGAAAAGCTGCTAAGAAAGCGTCTGCTAAAAAGACTTCTGTGAAGGCTAAAGTGATGCCAGCTGCAAAAGCAGCTCCATCAAAGAAAGCTCCAGCAAAGAAAGCAGCTAAAAAAGCAGCACCTAAAAAGGCAGCTAAGAAAGCAGCTAAGAAGTAAGCTAGCGCAACCTACTTTTGCCACTTTAGGCAACGGGATCCCTGGAGAAAGTTTTTTTCTTTACACCCGAACGTACATCAAGAGAGAATTAAGAGCGTTGACGACAGTCGACGCTCTTTTCTTTTTACTCACACCGTGAGCGATCGATGCTCAAGAAGACGTGTCACTTCTTCACCCTGCTGCGTTCCCAGCAATATTTTTTTTCCATTTTTCAACACCATCTGTATACCCTGGTTCCCCTTTGCAATATAGGCCCAGCCACTTCTACCGTATCGTATGCCCCATCCTCCATACTCCAGCAAGGGAGAATACTTGCGCACATAGATCTGATCTATTTCATCCCATCGAATGGTTTTATTTTTCCATTGAAATGGGTTTGCGTGATAATGCACACCCTCACTATCAATCTTTGTATAAAGTTTGAATGAAGCCATCAATGTCATAGAAGACACGAGGACTGCCCCCGCAAGTAACATGATCAGTCCCCATTGTCCCGCCATGACCAATGAAACAAAAACACCAAGCGTCACGACACCCAGTAATAACCATACCCAGGCCTGGTCAAAATTTTGTTCCTCAGCGAAAACTTCTTCTGTATCAGCCGGCAACGTAACCCGATTATCTTCCTGAAGTACCTTTAAGGATTCATCATATTTGTATTTTTCTTCCGGAGAAGAGAACTGTGGAAATGATAACATTGGGAAATTCTTTTTTATAATCTCCGTATTGGAGATTTAAATTTAGTCATTGTATGGCCATCAACTATCAAAAAATTAATATCCAGCTCGAACGGTTGGATCAAAAAAAACAGGAATTGATGAATATAATTCACTCCCTTCCTCCTGAAAAGTATCAACGGAATCCTGACCCCGGGACCTGGTCTGTCGGTCAGGTTGCCAATCATCTATATCTGAGCGAACGTCTTTCCCTGGCCTATCTGAATAAAAAAATGTCCTATATCGATACGATTCCACCTTTCAGCATCAAATCATGGTGGGCTCTTTATTCCGTTAATTTCATTTTGTGGTCACCTTTTAAGATAAAAGCACCACCGGCTATCAATATGTGGAAGGATATTGAAATTCTTTCACCGGATGATCTTGACTCAAAATGGACCATGGTAAGAAGAGATTTGGCAGCATTCATCACTCAACATCAGCCCAACTTCCATAGCCATCTGGTCTTTAATCATCCAATCTCCGGAAGAATGACGATGACACAAATGCTGATCTTTTTCAACCATCACTTTGCACACCATCTTCGACAGATCCATCGTGTGGTCAGAGAAATCAGCCGATCGTGAGTTGATCACATTTCAAATAGAGGACTTATGACAGCTGTCTACCCGCAGTAAATTGCTTAACGGGCCCGCCTGAGAATATTAGATAACTTTGTCCCGGAATAATTATTAATTATGAGCCTTGAGATTGTGATCTGGTGTGCTTTGATAGCTGCTGGAATATCATGTCTCACAATTCCCTTTTTACCATCCAGGTTCAAATCTTCGGCTGCATTTATTTTTGTTTTGTGCATCGCCATCGCTTCCTCGATTCCTTCCATCTCCGTTTTGACCGGCAGTCCGATTGAAATGATATTTCATGGATCAGGTGTATTTGGAAATATACCAGTCCGCATTGATGCGCTTTCAGCCTGGTTTATTCTGATTGTAAATTTCACCTGCATCTCGGGTGCATTGTATGGCATAGGGTATATGAAACCTTACGAAGACCAGAAAAGTAATACTTCCCTCCATTGGATTCTTTTTGTTGTCTTCCAGGTATCCATGATTTCGGTTTGTGTCCTTCACAACAGCTTAGCTTTCTTAATCGCATGGGAAATCATGTCTATCTCATCAGCCTTACTCGTCATCTTTGAACATCACAAGTCAGATACCTTAAAGGCGGGCATGAACTATCTGGTTCAAATGCATATTGGGGTTGTTTTCCTGAGCATAGCATTTATCTGGATTTATTTTTCGGAAGGCTCGTTTGAATTTGAAAAGATCGCATCCTTCTTTGCACATCATCCTCCGGCCCTACTTTTTTTACTTTTTTTCGTTGGTTTTGGAATTAAATCCGGCTTTATTCCTCTGCATACATGGTTGCCGTATGCACATCCTGCTGCCCCCGCGCATGTGTCAGGGGTAATGTCAGGTGTAATTGTGAAAATGGGGATTTACGGTCTTCTGCGCATTGTGTTTTATCTCTATTCGGATTTAGTATTCCTTGGCGAATCTGTTTTGATATTATCTGTGTTGACATCATTTTACGGTATTCTGAATGCGGCGGTGGTACGCGACTTCAAACGAATGCTGGCGTTCTGTACCATAGAAAACATCGGGATTATCGGCATGGGTATCGGAATTGGAATGATTGGGAAGGGAATTAATAACCCATACCTGATGCTTTTGGGTTTTACAGGGGCACTATTGCATACACTGAACCACTCCCTTTATAAATCACTTCTTTTTTTTACAGCAGGTAACCTATATCAGAAACTACATACCAGGAACATGGAACATTTGGGCGGGCTCATCAAAAAAATGCCGTCTACTGGCTTTTTCTTTTTGTGTGGCGCACTGGCTATCGGCGGCCTGCCACCATTCAATGGATTTATTTCGGAATTCCTGATATACTCCGGATTAGTTGAAGGGATAAAATCAGATAATGTCCAGTTCAGTGCCATGATGATGTTGTGTATTGTGGGTTTGGCCCTGGTAGGTGGTATATCTCTGCTCACATTTACAAAATCGTTTAGCGTTATTTTTTTAGGGACACCAAGAACAGAATTAGAACACCATCCGGAAGAGGTCTCCCTGATCATGCGTATACCCTTATTCCTGATTTTAGCTGCGATTGTTATCATCGGTATTTTTCCAAATGCGGTTTTTATTCCCGCACTCTCGATCGTATCCGGCCTTAATGGCGTTCATTCATTCCCGGATGAAATAATGACAGTGAGTCCGCTATTGGCAATAATAGGAAGAGTTTCCTTAATGCTGATTTTGTTTATAGCCCTCATTTATTACGTCCGTTCAACTATAACAGCATCAAAGTCCTCGGTATATCTTCCTACATGGGGATGTGGCTATGGGTCTCCAAATGGGAGAATGCAATACACCGCTAAGTCATTTTCAAAAAGCTTCGCGAAATTATTTAGCTTTATTGTAATGGAAAAAAAGAAATACCATGAGATAGACGTAAAAACTATATTCCCCCAGTCAAGGACATTTCATTCCAACTACCTGGAGTTTTTCGAAAAAAATATTCTGGATCCCGTCGACAACAGAATTTTGGCCTTCATGAATTATTTTACATTCATTCATAATGGGAGGCTTCAGGTATATATCCTCTATGGATTCTTTTTTATAGTCATATTGATAGCGGCTACATTTTTTAACCTCTTATAAAATGAATGTGATCTCCGCCATCATCATTATCACCATCTTTTCAACCTTACTGTTGACAATGGTGAATGAAGGGTGGAAAGGAAATGTGGCACTTATCACAGTATTGGTCAATGGTGTGATAAGTTCATCTTTAGCTGTTCCTGCGCTACAGGGTGTCTTTTTTGATCAGGTGCTATATGGAGGGAATGTGATCGGGCAAATTCCGATCCGTGTAGATGCACTTTCAGGCTGGTTTATTTTAGTCATGAATTTTACAGTCGTCACGGGAGTGCTATACGGCAGGCAGTACATGAAGCATTACGAAAATCAGTCTGCTAATCTAACCCTGCATTTTGCAAGCTACATGATCAATCACGTTGCGATGATTGGGATTTATTGCATTCAAAATTCATTTGCTTTCCTATGTGTTTGGGAATTGATGGCTATTTCAGCCTTCCTCCTGATCATCTTTGAGCATCACAAAATCGAAACACTTAAAGCGGGAATCAATTACCTTATCCAATCCCATATATGCATTATGTTTCTGACGTTTGGATTCATTTGGGTGAATTCCTTTACCGGTTCTTTTGATTTTAATGCGATTACAGCGTACACTTCATCCGTGAGTCCTGCTGTAAGTTTCACTCTATTTTTATGTTTTTTTATCGCTTTTGCCATTAAAGCAGGGTTCGTTCCTTTTCACACATGGCTTCCATACGCTCATCCGGTTGCCCCCGCTCATGTTTCAGGAATGATGTCGGGTGTCATTATTAAACTTGGCATTTATGGTATCCTCCGTGTGCTGCTGTTGATCAAAGGTGATTTTATGACGATGGGGTATTTTATTCTCGTCATCTCCGTGATTACAGGTGTATATGGGGTGATGCTGGCCATCATCCAACACAACCTTAAAAAGTTGCTGGCCTATCACAGCATTGAAAATATTGGAATCATCGGAATCGGTATTGGCTTAGGATGCGTCGGGTTAGGCTTGAACAATCCGTTCCTGGCATTTGCGGGTTTTGCAGGTGCAATGCTGCACACACTTAACCATTCACTTTTCAAATCACTTTTGTTTTATGTTGCAGGAACAGTTTATCAGGCTACGCATACGCTGGACATTGAAAAACTAGGTGGGTTGATAAAAAAAATGCCGCAAACTTCCACCTTGTTTTTGGTGGGTGCATTGGCCATATGCGGGCTTCCGCCGTTTAATGGTTTCATTTCCGAATTTCTTATTTATTCCGGTTTATTCAAGGGGATTTCAACAGGCTCTTTTTTTTCTACGTCCTTTCTTGTTCCATCAGTCTTTGGCCTGGCCATCATAGGCGGAATGGCGATGCTTTGTTTTACAAAAGCTTTTGGAATTGTTTTTCTGGGCAAAGAACGTCATCTTCTTCCGACACTTATCCGGGAAGCTGAATTTCAAAAACTTTTCCCGAAATATTTAATCGGGGCCATGATTATCATCATCGGACTTTTGCCGCAGGTTTTTGTCAAACTTGTGACCATGCCCGTTTCCCTGTTTCTGAACGAATACAATTTATCTGATCAACCCATTGAATTCAGTAGGATACTTCAGTGGGTCAGCATGGCTGCTGTTTTATTTATTCTTTTATGCCTGGTCATGCTATTGATAAAAAAAGTTGTAACCAAATCTGCCGAAATAGATGTAGCGCCGACATGGGCATGCGGCTATGCGTTACCTTCACCCAGGCAACAGTTTACAGCTAATTCATTCGTCCGGCCCTTTCGCAAGTTGATACTTCCACTCCTTATGATGAATAAGAAAGAAGGTGAGATCAAAGGTGTTTTTCCGGGCGTGATGCATTCCGAAACCCATCCTTATGATAAACTGGAAGCCACGCTGATCGACCTTCCATTGATGCATCTCAGAGGATTTATCGGGCGGTTCAAATTTCTGCAAAATGGAAATCCTCAGTTCTATATTCTTTATGGCGTGGTGTTTATTTTTTTCATCATCGCCTTGCCATTGTTCGTAAATGCGATAGTATATGTGATTGAATTGATAAAGGAGATTGGAAAATGAATATATTGAGTTTGATATTAATTCTTTGTGCCAGCCTTTTTTTTACAGGGATTGTGATACGTACAAAAAGTATCTTATCCGGTAGAAAAGGACCGGGGATTTTTCAGCCTTTAAAAGATATATGGCGTTTGTTCCGTAAAGGAGCTGTATACAGCCAGACGAGCAGCTATATTTTTCAAATAGCACCGAGCATTTATTTCGCTTCCGTGCTCATAGCCATTTTTTTAATTCCTGTCGGGAATCATCCGGGTATAATTTCATTCAGAGGTGATTTTATTTTTTTTGCATACGTGCTTGCGCTCGGAAAATTTTTCATGATTATTTCTGCAATGGATACCGGGAGTAGTTTTTCAGGCATGGGAGCAAGCCGCGAGGCTTTGTATTCACTATTGGCAGAGCCTGCATTTTTTATTTTGATGGGTTCATTCGCCCTGCTTACCGGGTATTCCTCCTTTTACGAAATATTCAGCGCACTCCATTTCGGGTCCTCCATATCGTATGCGGTGGGCTTTCTTGCAGCAATAGTATTGGTGATCATAGCCCTCATCGAAAATAGCCGGATGCCAATAGACGATCCGAAAACACATCTTGAATTGACCATGATTCATGAGGTCATGATCCTTGACAATAGTGGATTTGATTTAGGCCTTATTCTCTATGCCACCAATCTCAAATTTGCCATGTATGGCGCATTGATTGCCAACTTCTTTCTCACCCCGGGCTATGAATGGTACTATTCTATTCCGATTTTTATAGGTGTGCAATTTGTTTTCGCTATTACAGTTGGCATCATTGAATCCTTTATGGCAAGATTCAGGATGAATCATAACCCTCAATATATATTCATGCTGACCTCTATATCCATTTTAATTTTTCTGGGCGTTCTACTTATTCTTGGGAAAATAGCCTGAAATAAAACGAAATAATAATGACTGACATTCTTTTGATCACATTTGCCATCTCACTCATCTTACTGGCCGTGGCCAATCGCTTAAGCAGTTATATTAAAATTCTTGCTTTTCAGGGAATCTTACTTTTTGGCATTGCTTTCATCGAACTTATTGAAATCAATTGGGTAAATCTTGTTTTTGTTTTATTAGAGACCATAGTCTTTAAAACAATAGCCATTCCTTACCTGCTTAATTATGTCGTTCGGAAAAATGAAATTACTCGTGATACCGAACCGTATTTACCGGATTTTGTATCTATTGTCCTTATTACCACCATTATACTTGGGTCCTTCCTGCTCACCAATACCATCCATGATCCCAACGTGCGGAAAATATTTCTTGTGGTGGCTTTGTCCGCGCTTTTTACAGGATTATACATTATTGTCACCCGCAGAAAAATTATAACACATGTCATGGGCTTCCTGGTGATCGAAAACGGCGTGTTTGTTTTATCCATAGCCGTAGGCAGTGTGATGCCCATGCTGGTGAACATTGGAATATTGCTGGACATATTTGCAAGTGTCTTCTTATTAGGAATATTTGCCAACAAAATAGGTGATGTGATGAAGGAACAGGATGTTGAACAATTAAGTAATCTGAAAGACTGATATGACACTATTTCAATCAGGCATGATAGGATACTACCTGGCAGGGGCTTTGGCAATAAGCATCCTTTTGTTTTTTAACCGGAGCAACAGGATGAATTATTTCCTTACTATTTTATTTGTGGCTTTGCAATGTGGATTCACGTGGTATGCGTACAATCACATGAATACGATTGAACTTATATATTTTACTCCGGATTCATTGGGTGTGCTCTTCTTAATTATCTTATGCGTTGTAAGCGTACCTGCTTTTTATCACAGTCATATTTATTGCAATTCAAAACAGGAAAATGCCCGGCATCGGGGCATTTATTTTTCAGCAATGGTCGTATTACTTACCGCACTCAGTGCTGCCTATTTATCCAATCACATAGCGATCACATGGATTTTTGTTGAAATTACAACCCTGAGCGCCTCAGCTTTGATTTATCACAGACGAAACAACCGATCACTTGAGGGTACATGGAAATATATTTTTGTTTGTTCTATCAGCATTACATTAGTATTTATCGGCATCCTTTTTCTTTCTGTGGCTGTTCAACAATCAGGGGGTACGGATTTGTTCTATTCACAATTGTATCGAAAAGCCGGTGGAATGAATGTGTTTTGGCTTAAACTGGCATTCCTTTTCATCTTTACAGGATTTACATCCAAGGCTGGATTGGTACCTATGTACACTGCAGGTATTGATGCGAAGGATAAAGCACCATCTCCTGCCGGCGCCTTATTTGGCAGCGTATTGATGAATGTAGGATTCATCGGTATCTTTCGTTTTTATCAGATTATCAGCCCTACATCCATTTTTCCGTGGGCCAATAAAATCATACTCATCACAGGATTTCTTTCTGTTTTCGTGGCTACAGTTTATATGCTTCGGGTTAAGAACCTCAAGCGCATGTTTGCTTATTCCAGCGTCGAACACATGGGTTTAATCATGGTCGGATTAGCCGTAGGTGGAATAGGACGATATGCGGCTATTTTGCATTTGGTATTGCACTCCCTGGCCAAGCCAACATTTTTTTTCCAGATGGGACAGGTCTATCGGATTTATAAAAGCAAAAGCATTTATGATATTGGAGATTATTTCAAATACAATCTCAGCGGGGCCCTGGTTTTCCTGTTTGCCTTTTTCGTTGTCACAGCTATGCCGCCATCAGGGATGTTTGTAAGTGAATTTCTCATATTCCGATCTTTGTTTGAATCAGGACATATTGTGTTGCTTGTCATTATCTTATTATTGCTTACCATGATCATATGGGCATTTGGAAAGAATATCTTCAAAATGCTTTTTAGTAAGCCCATCAATTTTAATGATGAAAACCTTGAGAAAATAAATCCTGTGGAATCTATAAGTCAGTTCATTCTATTGGCCTTGGTTATTTATCTCGGATTAAATCCGCCAGAGGAATTTGTCAACATGATCAATGATATCATTTCTAATTTACCTACGTAAAATGTCGGACTATATCGCTATAAAAAATAATGAGACTATTTTGCTGGAAAGCATACCTGTATTGAGATACGAGGATTTTCTTTCATTTAATACTTCACTTCTTTCCAATGAAGCGAATCATTGTGTTCATTATTTTGGGTATCCTCTGCCGGATAAATTGAAGCTTATTTGTTGTATAGCAAATGATGAGGAAAATACGATTCTGATTTCATCTTCGGAAATCAAGGTAGAGTTGAATTCTTTACCATCATTTTCTGCTCAACATCTCGCATTTCATATTTTCGAAAGGGAAATACATGAAAATTTTGGAGTTGCGTATACTGATCATCCCTGGCTAAAACCTGTGCGATATGCTTTTGACCGTGCAGACAGAAATTCAACCATTGGGCAGTACCCATTTTACCAGATCAATAGCGAAGAACTGCATGAAGTAGGTGTTGGACCCATTCATGCGGGTGTGATAGAGCCGGGACATTTCAGGTTTATTTGCAATGGGGAACAAATACTTCATCTTGAAATACAACTTGGATATCAGCATCGGGGCATTGAAAATCTTTTCGTAAGGAAGAAGAAATTACTGCAGCGAAATATTCTTGCCGAATCAATAGCTGGCGATACAGTTGCAGGACATACCACTGCTTTTGTAAATCTTTGGGAAAGTCTTTGTGGATATACGGCTGATGATGATCTGCAATATGCCCGCACTCTTGCTTTAGAACTGGAACGTATTGCCATTCACACGGGTGATTTGAGCGCGATTTGCACAGATATTGCGTATCAGCTTGGTAGTTCAGTATTTGGAAGATTAAGAACACCGGTCATTAATTTTTTCCAGGTATGGTGTGGGAATCGCATGGCGAAAGGACTTATCCGTGCCGGAAAAAATCACTTTCATTTTTCCGGAGAGCTTGCTGATCAGCTTCGAAAATTGTTTGATGATTTTGAGCCTGATTATCAGGAAATGTGGAATGAAATAAAGGAACTTCCGAGTGCCCTGGCACGATTGGAAAAGACCGGAGTGGTGACACATGAACAGGCCGTTTCAATCGGAGCAGTAGGAATGACAGCAAAAACAGCAGGGATAAAAAGAGATATCCGGGCTTCACACCCACATGATTTATATCGTCAATTTAATCATCAGCCGATAGTGAAACATCATGGCGATGTGTATTCCAGAACACAGATCCGGAATGAAGAGATTTTGCAATCCATTGACTACATCCGGGAAATGATTAAAAACCCTCCGGATGTTCATATTAATCGCCCCCCCCTGTCTCCACCAAAACCTGATTCATTTACACTTTCTCTAACGGAAGGGTGGAGAGGTGAGATTTGTCATTGCGCTATCACAAATGGCAATGGAGAATTGCTTCATTATAAAATAAAAGATCCATCGATGCACAATTGGCTTGCACTTGCATTGGCAGTGAGGAATAATGAAATTTCCGATTTCCCGATATGTAATAAAAGTTTTGATCTGAGTTATTGTGGACATGATCTATAAATAACTAAAGCATGATTGGAAATATAAAAATACTTATGCATCAGGGGAAGCAATATATTCCTGATGTCACTACCACTGAAGTACCCGGAATATTCAGAGGAAGGCCGGAGATCAGCACAGAGCCTGTTGACTCGATTGCCCTTGTTGATCTTTGCCCTACCGATGCTATTCGTTTAAATCCGGTACAAATTGATTTAGGTAAATGTGTTTTTTGTGGCGAGTGTGCATTTGCCTTTCCTGAAAAAATAAAATTCACCTTAGATTATAAAATAGCGACTAACCAAAGAGAAAGTTTAATTGTAAAAGAAGGTGAGTATAATAATATAATACTGAATCCGGATTTAATCAGAGAGGAAATCGCAAAATATTTCAGCGGTTCATTGAAGTTGAGACAGGTATCTGCAGGTGGTGACAATAGTTGTGAGCTGGAATTGAATGCCTGCGGCAATGTTAATTTTGATATGGGAAGATTCGGAATAGAATTTGTTGCATCACCGAGGCATGCTGATGGAATTGTGATCACCGGGCCTATCACCGAGAATATGGCTGAGCCATTGCAGATTTGTTATGATGCCATACCTCATCCGAAAATCATAATTCTCGCCGGAACAGATGCTATAAGCGGAGGCATATTTGCCGGCAGTCCCGCATTAAACCGAAGTTTTCTCAACAACCACAAAATTGATTTATACGTCCCTGGCAATCCCATACACCCGCTCACGTTTATCAATGGCGTGCTTGAACTGATACGAAAAAGAAAGGGATAAGAAATTTCTAATTCGTTCATTACGATCCAAAATATTTTTAAATTCTAAAATCCAATGCTTCCACACATTCGACTGACCTCAGTACACCGCCTTTTTTACTCAACCCTGTGTTATGGTTCGTCTTTACTTTCGCATCCTCATTCCGGACCTCGACACCTTCATCCTTTCACACATTCAGCTCAGTGAGACACACTCACCAACCGCAGCTTAGCAGCAATCCCAAATCTAAAATCCCAAATCTAAAATTCTAAATTGTATTTTGGTTCTTCAAAACAAAACGAAATCCAGCTATGAATTCCCTTACCCGCTTTAAGCTATCCTTGATGATGTTCCTCGAATTCTTCATTTGGGGTGCTTGGTTTGTCACGATGGGTACATACCTGTCACAAGCGCTCTCTTCAGAAGGATTCCAGATTGCAGCAGCCTATTCAACACAATCACTGGGTGCCATTATCGCCCCGTTTATCATCGGGCTGATCGCGGACCGATATTTTGCAGCGCAGCGTATCCTCGGATTTCTTCATATTGTAGGCGCCATATTATTATTTATGGTGGCGAGGGCAGATAGCTTTTCGGGATTCTATCCCTACATTCTGGCTTACATGATTCTCTATATGCCTACATTGGCACTGGTCAATTCTGTTTCATTTCGCCAGATGAATAATCCTTCGAAGCAGTTTGCAAGTATTCGCGTATGGGGTACTATCGGTTGGATTGTTGCAGGACTTATCATCGGGTATGTGATGAAATGGGAGACCAAGGGATTACTTCGGGATACTTTTTATATGGCCTCCGGTGTATCTGCCTTCCTTGGCGTTTTTAGTTTTCTGTTACCCGATACGCCTCCTCAAGGAAATACTGGCACTAAACCATCATTAAGAGAGATATTGGGACTTGATGCTTTAAATTTATTGAAGGACAAAAATTTTCTTTGGTTTTTTATTGCTTCCATTCTGATATGCATTCCTTTGGCTTTCTATTATCAGAATGCCAATATGTTTCTTAATGCAACAGGAATAGACAATGCAGCCGGTATTATGTCATTCGGCCAGGTATCTGAAGTGGCTTTCATGTTATTGTTACCATTATTCTTCAAAAGGTTTGGTTTGAAGATCACACTGCTCGTCGGGATGGCAGCATGGGCAGTACGGTATCTTCTCTTTGCCTATGGTGATTCGGGTCAAGGCGCGTGGATGCTCCTTCTGGGTATTCTGATGCACGGCGTTTGCTACGATTTCTTTTTTGTATCAGGACAGATTTATACCGACATCAAAGCGGGCGAGAAAATAAAAAGTTCTGCACAGGGGCTCATTACACTTGCCACCTATGGATTAGGCATGTTTATTGGATTCTGGCTTGCAGGAAATATCTATAATAAGTTCCAGCTTGCCGACGGCGCACATGACTGGAGGATGATATGGGTGATACCTGCGGGTATTGCATTCGTCGTGCTGTTATCTTTTGCCCTTGTTTTCAAAAACGAAAAGATTACTTCCGAACCTTCACAGCACCAGGTATAAACTATACCAGAGCTAATGTGTTTGGTCAAAATCGGGCTGTTATTGGCCGTATGAATTTATTTTTGAAAGCGATATTGGCACAATCGAAAATAACAAGCATCTTGCTGCACTTTAGAAACATGGCCGTTGGAAAAGACTAAAATATTTCCCACAGTCATTACATCTTAACTACTGAATAAAAAATAAATGCAGGACACTTTTATCATAGACGGCATTCGTACCGCGATAGGATCTTTTCGTGGAGGGCTATCTTCAGTTCGTACTGATGATCTGGCAGCGCATGTGATACGATCATTAATCAACAGGCATGAAAATCTCGACCCGGCGTTGATTGACGATGTGATCATGGGTTGCGCTAATCAGGCAGGGGAAGACAACAGGAATGTAGCTCGTATGGCGCTGCTTCTGGCTGAACTTCCATATACAGTGCCCGGAGAAACAATCAACCGGCTATGTGCATCTGGTATGTCTGCTGTAGTGCATGCACATCGGGCCATCCAGGCTGGCGATGGAGATATTTTTATAGCAGGGGGTGTTGAAAATATGACACGTGGTCCATGGGTTACCTCAAAAGCAGATCAGGCATTCGGTACGAATGTTGAAATGCATGATTCTTCTTTTGGCTGGCGTTTTATCAATCCGAGGATGGAGAAGTTGTATGGTACCGATTCCATGGGGGAGACAGCTGAAAACCTGGCCACGATGTACGCTATATCAAGAATAGACCAGGACAGATATGCATACAATTCGCAAAGAAAAGCAGTAGCTGCAAAATCTGTTTTTAAAGAAGAGATCACATCGATCATGATCCCCAGGAAAAAACAAGAGCCAACTGTTTTTGATAAAGATGAATTTATGAAACCACAGACTACCCTTGAAGGATTGGCGGCACTACGTCCGGCGTTCAGAGAAGGTGGGACGGTAACTGCAGGTAACAGTAGTGGTCTGAACGATGGCGCAGCCGCAATATTAATAGCTTCTGAAAATGGCGCCCGTCAGCATAATCTCAAGCCGTTGGCAAAAATTGTTTCTTCCGCAGTAGTAGGTGTCGAACCTCGTATCATGGGTATTGGTCCCGTCACAGCAACGCAACAAGCATTAAAAAAAGCAGGGCTAAAACTTGATGACATCGAAGTCATAGAAATTAATGAAGCCTTTGCTGCACAGGTATTGGCTTGTACAAGGGCCTTAGGTCTTGAAGATGAAGATGAACGTGTCAATAAATACGGTGGGGCAATTGCTATGGGCCATCCATTAGGTATGAGTGGTGCACGTCTTATTCTTTCAGCAGCACGGACTCTTCAGCGACTTGATAAAAAGTATGCACTGGCTACGATGTGTATTGGTGTAGGACAGGGCTATGCGGTTGTACTGGAAAAAATCTAGTTGTGAATCATGAACCCTTGGAAACGAATAACGAATAACGAGTAACAAGTAACGAGTATGATATTGAATATCAAATGAGAGAATAGATTAATAAAATGTAAATGATATGAATTTTCTTTTCAAAATTACTTTCATCTCCGTCCTATTCATTTGCGCCTCATCACTAGCTTTCTCTCAAAAGAATATGCTCGCTGATATTCCAAACCGTGATCCAAATGATCCTGTATATTCATATGTAGAGAAAATGCCTGAACTCTATGGAGGCAAGGAAACATTTAAAATGTATCAGGATTACTATCCATACCCCACATGCGGTCTTGAACAAAAGATTCAGGGGAAAGTAGTGCTTCAATTTATAGTAGAATTGAATGGCACACTCTCTGATATAAAAGTATTGTCCAGCCCGGATGAATGTCTTAGCACTGCGGCTATTGGATATCTGCACACATGGCCTAAGTGGACACCTGCAAAGGTCAGGGATAAACCAGTCAGTTCATTATTTACCCTTCCGATTGATTATAACTTGGAGAGCTTTAACAACAGACCGAAGTAAAAGAGTATTCAGTAATCGGTATTCAGTAATCAGTATTTAAATCCAACTAGTAGAGTGTGCTCACGTTCGATAAACGTCAGCTTGCGTATTTCAAGTAAATACAATTACTGCATACTAAAAACTAAATACTGAATACCGAATACTGAATACTGAATACTGAATACCGTTTACCGTTTACCGTTTACCGTTTACCGTTTACTACACATCCACTCTCGCATACTTCGCATTCGCTTCTATAAATGCGCGACGTGGAGGAACTTCATCACCCATCAGCATGCTGAATGTACGGTCAGCCCCAAGTGCATCATCAACACCTACTCTACGGAATACGCGCGCATCAGGATCCATGGTTGTCTCCCATAGCTGCTCTGCATTCATTTCTCCCAGACCTTTGTAGCGCTGTACTTTGACGCCTGATTCTTTCTCGCCTGCCGTATAGGAATCAACCGCTGCCTGTCGCTCGGTTTCGTCCCAGCAATACATGAATTGTTTTCCTTTAGAAACACGATATAAAGGTGGGGCTGCAATGAAAATATGTCCATTGTCAATCAAGGGTCTCATATACCTGAAGAAAAACGTCAGGATGAGGGTCACGATGTGACTGCCATCGATGTCGGCATCGCACATGATGACTATCTTATGATACCTGAGTTTTTCGATATTGAGTATCCGCTCACCATTCTTTTCCTCAATACTCACACCTAGTGCGGTAAACATGTTTTTGATTTCCTCGTTGTCGTAGATTTTATGCTCCATCGCTTTTTCGACATTGAGTATTTTTCCACGCAGAGGCAGTATGGCCTGAAAATTCCGATCACGTCCTTGTTTCGCTGTACCGCCGGCACTATCTCCCTCGACAAGAAAGAGTTCGCATATTTTTGGATCACGTGAAGAACAATCCGCTAATTTTCCGGGGAGCCCGCCACCTGTCAGAATATTTTTTCGCTGTACAAGTTCGCGTGCTTTGCGTGCAGCATCACGTGCTCTGGCGGCGAGAATTACTTTCTCTACGATGATTTTAGCATTGGTTGGGTTTTCTTCGAGGTAGGCAGCTAATGTTTCTCCCACAGATCTGGAGACAATACCTACTACTTCTGAATTTCCAAGCTCTCCTTTAGTTTGTCCTTTGAATTGTGGCTCAGGTATCTTGACCGAAATAACAGCAGTCAAACCTTCCCTGAAATCTTCTCCGGAGAGCGTGACTTTGGCTTTTGTAAATTGGCCACTGTCATCACCATATTGCTTGAATACCCTGGCTATCGCTCTTTTGAATCCGGCTTCATGGGTACCTCCATCTTTTGTGGAGATATTATTGACAAACGAAAAGATATGTTCCTGGTAGCCCGTATTGTACTGCATGGCTACTTCGATCTCAACATTATCTTCTTTGGATTTTACATAAATGGGACTCGCAAACAATGGTGAACGGCTTTCATCAAGAAACTGAACAAATTCCCGGAGTCCGCCTTCTGAGACAAATGTCTCTGTACGTGCATTGCCTTTTTCATCTGTATCACGATCATCACGCAGTGTAAGCTTGAGACCCCGATTAAGGAATGATAATTCACGCAGACGATTAGCTAACGTTTCGTATTTGAATTCCACTGTTTCGAAGATCTCGGCATCAGGCCAGAACGTAATCGTTGTGCCTGTTTCGTTTGATTCTCCGATGGCATCAACAGCAGTAGTAGGAACGCCTCTTTTATATTCCTGCCTAAATATCTTGCCTTCACGTTTTACTTCTGCACGCACCTTCTCACTCAATGCATTCACGCAGCTAATACCTACGCCGTGAAGACCTCCTGAAACTTTGTATGTGTCTTTGTCAAATTTTCCTCCGGCATGAAGAATCGTCATGACCACTTCAAGCGCTGATTTCTGAAGTTTTTCGTGCATGCCTACCGGAATACCCCGGCCATCATCGATGACCGTCAGCGAACCATCTTTATTGACATACACTTCAATATGGGTGCAATATCCTGCCAGATGTTCATCGATAGAATTGTCGACAACCTCCCAGACCAGGTGGTGTAAACCCTTGATATCTGTGCTGCCGATATACATGCTCGGACGCATGCGGACCGCTTCTAAACCCTCTAACGCCTGTATATTATCGGCGCCGTAACTGCCTGCTATTTTTGTCATAAATCTCCTCTAAAATTGAATCGGCAAAGGTAAGCAAAATCACCCGTATTTCCTAACCTGAAATAATATATATTTGGCTGATTTTCAATTAGATAGAATTAATTTTTTTGATCTGTTTGCAGAGGGCAATTAGCTGGCGAAATTACAACTGGACAGGGTTTCTGAAATGCGACATTTATGATCCTGAAAAGCTTTAATATTATTAGACAGGGTACCTACTCGTTTTTCCCCCCGCCCCCTGATGCTTCGACTTGCTTTCCACATCCTTATGCTCCAGCTCAGCAACCAAAGGGGGAGTTGATTTAATTTCAATATTGTTATTTTTTAGCCTGAAAAATATAACGTGATGCCCCGACTTTACAGATTTGTTACCTGGAAACAATTCATCTCTTTGTTTAACCATTGGATTTTCAGGATCCATAATTAATAAATCAAAAGTTTCTTCTAGCAAGGATTGATAAATATTAAGCTGATTTACACCCCAAACGTCTAGAGTATTTTGAAGAATGTTTTCAAGATCTTCAGCGGCTGCAACAGAAAGGTGAAGATTTCTCATAATTGCAATCAGATCATTTGGCTTTTATTTTTTTTGCGATAGATTGGAGTGATTTATGACTGTATTGGTTACGATCAAGTTGGTCTATGCCTACCTGAAGTTCAGCCCTCAGTTTGTTGAGTCTTAATTCTTTTATTTTGTCCTGTTCTTCAAGCAATCGTAATGCCTCACGCACGACTTCGCTTGCATTGTTGTACACTCCTGATTTTACTTTTTTGTAAATGAGTTTTTCTAAGGCAGGTGTTAATGACACGTTCATTGTTAAAATATTTGCATATAAAGATAATAACAAAGATTGGCATAAAGGATCATATAGGAAATTGCCATGGTAAGGTGGCACATTAGTTTTTGAAAATTTACAACAACAGAAAGATTGGCCAATATTTCTAAATGAGGATAATTTTCACAGTTAAAAGGTGTTAATTTGGCCTCTTTAGGAAAATAAAATCCACAGGTATGAAATGTTTGAATCTGTTTATACTATCTCTGCTATTAATTGCCTCATCCCACGCCCAAAAACTCATGGGCTTCACAGATACCAATGCCACAAAACAAATCGATTGGGAAAAACAATTTGATGCACAACTCAATGCACATAACCTGGATACCTGGATGCAGTTTCTGACGTCCCATCCTCATCATGTAGGCAGTCCACAGGATAAAGCGAATGCAGAATACATGGCCAACTTATTTAAACAATGGGGCTATCAAACCGAAATCGTATCCTATGATGTTCTCTTTCCGACTCCCCTGACAAGATCGTTGGAACTCTTAGGTAGCAATCCTTATAAGGCAAAGCTTGAAGAAGCAACTTTGAAAGAAGATAGAACTTCCGGGCAAAAAAGCGAACAACTTCCTTCTTACAATGCCTATTCGGCCGATGGCGATGTGACCGCTCAATTGATCTTTGTCAATCGGGGTACTCCGGCAGATTATGAAGAACTGGATAGAATGGGAATAGATGTAAAAGGTAAAATTGTGATTGCCAAATATGGAGGATCATGGCGTGGTATAAAACCAAAAGTAGCAGCAGAGCATGGCGCTGTTGGCTGCATTATTTATTCAGATCCGGCAGATGATGGCTATGTACAGGGCGATGTTTATCCAGAAGGTGCTTATCGCCCCAAGGATGGTGTTCAACGCGGATCTGTAATGGATATGCCTGTTTATCCGGGTGATCCACTCACGCCCGGAGTGGGAGCAACCAAAGATGCTAAACGATTGGATAGGAGCGAAGCGGTGACGATTATGAAAATTCCTGTATTACCGATCTCTTATGAAGATGCATTACCGTTATTACAATCATTACATGGGCCAGTCGCACCTTCATCATGGAGAGGTGGATTGCCGATCACATATCATGTAGGTCCGTCCACTGACAATGTGCATTTAAAATTGAAATTCAACTGGGACTTAAAACCATTATATAATGTCATTGCAAAATTATCGGGCATTGAATTCCCCGATGAATGGATCATTCGGGGCAATCATCACGATGGCTGGGTCAATGGCGCCGAAGATCCGATCAGCGGCATGGTGGCAGAACTTGAAGAAGCAAGAGCCATTGGTGAATTGGTAAAAAAAGGATATAAATTAAAACGCACCTTAGTGTATTGTGCATGGGATGGAGAAGAACCTTCACTCCTCGGTTCTACAGAATGGTCTGAAGATCACCAGGAGGAGTTAAGAAAAAAGGCAGTTTTATATTTAAATACGGATAGCAATTCACGTGGTTTTATCGGTGCATCCGGATCACATACATTGGAACCTTTCTTTAATGAAATCGCTGACGCTGTAATCGATCCGCAGACCGGTGTAAGTATACAGGAGAGAAAATATGCTTCTACTTTAGTCAACGCAGATAAAGCATCGAGAACTAAATTGATTGGAAATAAAAATATTAAACTGGGTGCGCTTGGTGCAGGATCCGACTGGTCTGGTTTTCTTCAACATTTAGGTATTGCATCATTGAATCTCGGTTTTGGAGGTGAAGGAGATGGTGGAGAATATCATTCCATTTATGATTCCTATGATCATTATATAAGATTTGGTGATCCTGGTTTTCAATATGGTGTTGCATTGTCAAAAACCGCCGGCCGTGTGATGATGAGAATGGCCAATGCAGATGTATTGCCATTTGATGTGAATATTTTTTATAAAACAGTCAATGACTACGTAACTGAATTAAAAACATTGCTCGACAATACAAGAACCCAAACGGATGAAGAAAATAATATGATTCGTGATAGCTTATTTGATCTGGCAAAAGATCCGACGAAGACATATCACGCACCAAAAATAAAAGATGCTGTGCCTTTTCTTAATTTCAGTGATCTTGAAAATGAGATGATGCAGATGAAAAATCGTACAGAAGAATTTCAAAAACAATATGGTGATGCTACCCGCTTACCGGTGGAAAAACAAAATGAGATGAATCAAATCTTATATCAAATTGAAAGAAGTCTCATCAATGAAAACGGATTGCCCAGGAGAGCATGGTATAAACACGAGATTTATGCACCAGGATATTATACGGGGTATGGTGTAAAGACATTGCCGGGCATACGTGAAGCTATTGAACAGCGCAATTGGAAAGAAGCGCAAGACAATATTGAGATCGTTTCGAAGACAATAGATCAATATACACTACAAGTGCAGAAGGCGATGGGGGTGATGATAAATAAGTCTTAGAAAAGTTATTGGTTGTAGGTTTTTAGAAGTTGGACAGGTATTGGGTTGTAAGTTGTTGGGTTTGAAAACCCTAAGACCAATAACATATAACCAGTCCTTTTTCCAACAACCTTCAACCAATTCCCTTATTTTTGCCCTCCCATGACTGACCTGGAGCGGCTGATAGACTTATATAGTCAGGACGCCTCCGTAAAATCACTTCAACAGGCACTGCATGCAGATCAGGCACATATAGAGGTGTCCGGATTGGCTGGCAGCGGGAAATCCTTTGTCCTTTCCGGACTAACTTTGAATGGAATCGGCCCCTGGCTGGTCATTTCTCCAGATAAAGAAGCAGCCGCATATCTACAGAATACGCTCGCCTCCTTGATGCCAGATGCGGATATTCTTTTTATCCCCGATAGCTTCAAACGTCCGGGTCTTTTCGAAGAAATTGTTGCAGGCCAGGTGATGGAGCGCACAGAAACGGTCAACAAACTATACCAGAATGGCCTGACAGGATATATGAAAGCTTCGGTCATCGCTGTTACTTATCCAGAGGCATTGGTGGAATCTGTCATCTCGCCTTATGCCGTAGCTCAGCAACAAATACAAATTAAAAAAGGGGAAGATCTTGGTTTGGATGGCTTACTCGCTTTGTTGGTTGATATAGGATTTGATCGAGTAGACTTTGTATATGAGCCAGGTCAGTTTTCAATTCGTGGAGGCATCATTGATATTTTCTCATTCGGTAACGAATGGCCTTACCGTATCGAATTGTTTGATGAAGAAGTGGAGAGCATCAGGACTTTCGATCCGCTCACACAACTTTCACAACGCAATCTATCCTACGTCAACATTATTCCAAATGTTCAGACACATTTCAATAGTGAAGAGTATGTCTCATTATTGGAAGCAATTCCATCAAATACACATGTCTGGATCCAGGAGCCAATAATTTTAATTGATAAATATCAGGATACATTTGAACGGCTGTCTACCATCAGATCAATTGATATCGATACAGAGCATCCGGCCACACAGCGATTTATTAAAGAAAAACATTGGGCCCCCACACATAAATTATTATCAGGACTACAATCTGCAAAATGGGTTTCTGAAGGAGATGCTGCTGAGCTACTCATACCTTCATCGAAGGTTACATTCAAAATGAAATCTCAGAAAAGTTTTAATAAAAATTTTCCATTACTCATCCAGGATTTAAAAAATCAAACAGCTGCAGGAAGGACAAATTATATATTCATGTCCAATGCGAGACAGGTAGAACGATTCTATACCATCTTTGAAGATCTCGGCGCCAGGATTCAATTCATCCCGGTCCTAAAATCAATACACGAAGGTTTTGTTGATTCTTCTGCAAATGTAGTTTGTTACACGGATCACCAGATTTTCGAACGCTTTCATCAGTATCATCTTCGGAGAGGTTTTACAAAAGATCAGGCACTCAATGTGCGTATGCTCCGCGAACTTCAACCCGGTGATTATGTCACACACATCGATCATGGTATTGGAAAATATTCTGGTCTTGAAAAAATAAACATCAGCGGACATCTCCAGGAATCGGTACGTCTGTTTTATAAAAACAATGACATCCTTTACGTCAGCATTCAATCGCTGCACAAGATTTCAAAGTTTGTAGGTAAAGAAGGTACAGAACCTGTATTGAGCAAACTTGGATCAGACGCGTGGGAAAATCTGAAACGAAAGACCAAAACTAAGGTCAAGGATATAGCACGTGAATTGATTAAACTTTATGCGTTGCGTAAAAGTGCTGAAGGTTTTGCGTTCCCTCCTGACGGTTATCTTCAAAATGAATTGGAAGCTTCCTTTATCTATGAAGACACACCTGACCAGCTCAAAGCTACACAGGATGTAAAAGAGGATATGGAAAAACCACACCCTATGGATCGCCTCATCTGTGGAGATGTGGGTTTTGGTAAAACAGAAGTTGCCATACGTGCAGCGTTCAAAGCCATTGTCAGCGGAAAACAAGTCGCTGTGCTTGTGCCCACTACCATTCTCGCTCTTCAACACAGCTACAGTTTCAAAGATAGACTCGAGAATCTGGGTGTAAGTGTTGATTATGTCAATCGTTTCCGGTCTGCAAAACAGAAAAAAGAAATCATGGAGCGATTGAAAGAAGGAAAGTTGGATCTCGTCATAGGTACGCATGCTTTGCTCAACAATAAAATTGAATTCAAAGATCTGGGCTTATTGATCGTAGACGAAGAACAAAAATTCGGCGTGGCCGCTAAAGAAAAATTGCGAAAAATTCAGGTGAATGTTGATACACTTACACTGACAGCTACACCTATTCCACGGACATTACAGTTTTCGTTGATGGCAGCGCGTGACCTTTCCATCATCAGGACACCACCTCCTAACCGACAGCCCATTCACACTGAACGACGTGTATTTAGTGAAGAATTAATCCGTGATGCGATTTATTATGAAATCAACAGGGGAGGACAGGTTTTTTTTGTACACAACAGGATCAAGACACTTCCGGAAATAGTGGCACTCATCAGGCGCGCATGCCCTGATGTCGATGTTGTCATGGCGCACGGCCAGATGGAAGCAGATCACATGGAAGAAACCCTTTTGGAATTTATCAATAAAAAACATGATGTCCTGGTCTGTACGAACATCATTGAAACAGGTCTTGATATTCCAAATGCAAATACGATCATGATCAACCAGGCCAATCAATTTGGCCTGAGTGATCTCCATCAATTACGGGGAAGGGTAGGACGATCTAATAAAAAAGCTTTCTGTTATCTCTTCACACCACCGCTTAGTACATTGACACAAGAAGCCCGTAAGCGTCTTCAGACGATTGAAGAGTATACAGATCTGGGTAGTGGTTTTGATATTGCCATGCGTGACCTTGACATCAGGGGTGCTGGTAATTTATTGGGCGGTGAACAAAGCGGATTTATTTCCGACATCGGATACGAGACCTATCAGAAAATACTTGAGGAAGCGATCCAGGAATTAAAAGAAAGCGATTTCAAAGATCTCTTCAAAGAACAAATGGAAAGAGATCGCAAGTATGTACAGGATGTGCAGATTGATACGGATGTAGAAATGCTTATTCCCGATGAATATGTTTCTAACATTGACGAGCGTCTGCGTCTTTATACCGAATTGGATAATATTGAATCAGAAGAAGGAATTCAAAAATTTGCAATGAGTCTTGTAGATCGATTTGGATTACTTCCCCGTCAGGTTGAAGAATTATTTGATGGATTGAGACTGCGATGGATCGCACGGTCTCTTGGTTTTGATCGTGTGACACTTCGGGGATCTGTGTTGAGATGTTATTTTCATAAAAATGCGCAGTCAGCGTATTATGAAAGTGCCATTTTTGGAAAATTAATTAAAATCCTGGGCGCCCAAAGCCGGGTGTTGGATGTTCACCTTAAACAATCGGCCACCAGATTGATTATGATAAAGGAAAAAATAAAATCCATGAAGTCAGCAAGCGCATTTTTGTTTTCACTTCAGGGACTCACTGAACAAGAACCCGTCTCCGGCAAATGAGCATTAAAGAAGAATTGTTCACTAATCCACAGTTAAATATTCAGCACCTCCCTGATGCTGATTTGTTGGAGATGGTCAGGTTAGAGCCAGCGTATAAAACAGTGCGTTATATCTCTTCCGCTTTGATTTCATTTATTGTTGTTTTTGTTTCATGGTTCGCACTTACGATTCAATTTAAAGAATGGCCTTACAGCGTTTCACTTTTTATATTCATAGTGTTGATTTCAGTATGGTCCATTCTATACAGTGGGATAGCGTATAGATACATGGGATATGCGCTCAGGGAGAAAGATATTAGTTTCAAATCAGGTTGGCTGTGGCGTAGTATGACTACAGTTCCATTCAGCAGAGTGCAACATTGTGATATTAAGCAGGGCTTGATCGACAGGAGGTTTGGGCTGTCGAGACTCACTATATATACCGCGGGAGGACAAAGCACAGATCTGATGATACCGGGATTATTACCCGATACTGCTGAGCGTTTAAAAAGTTTTATTCTCAAATCAACTGAGCAGTCAACAGAAGAAAGGGTATAAATAATGGAAGGCCCGGCAAACATGCATCAACCACAGCGGCAATCCCCAAAGGCTGTTTTTCTGATTCTGCTCAAATATGGTCGGATCATCATCAGTACCATCTGGCCTATCCTTCTTGTAGTCTTAATCAATCCGGCCAGTCATAAGGGAATAATCATTACGATCATCGTTTTTGGAGTTGCTTTTCTCTCTTTGGTTTATTCTATCCTGTCGTATCTGAAGTTTTATTTTTTTATTCAGGACGACGAATTGTGTGTCAGGTCTGGGGTCATCAGGAAAAAAATTTTAAATGTGCCTTTTGATCGTATACAATCTATTGATTTCAGGCAGAATCTTATTCATCAGTTTTTAAATGTGGTCAGTGTCCGGGTAGATACTGCAGGTTCCAAGGGCATTGAATTGGAATTGGATGCTGTCGATCGTCATCGCGCTGAAGAATTGAGGGAAATCGTTTTGGCCTATAAACGAACAAAGAGTAATTCGACAAATGTAAATTCCGAATTGCTTTCTGATACTTCTGATGAATCACTTGCACCGGAATTAATACTAACGCTTTCTCCGAAAGATCTCATCAAAATCGGGATGAGTGAAAATCATTTAAGGACGGCTGGCATCGTTTTTGCTTTTTTTCTGAGTATCGCTGACGATATAAATCAGGTACTTGGATGGGATGTGTATGGAAAACTAGAGGATACGACTTCTTCAATTTCATTATTAGGAATCTTTGCGACAATAATTGCAATTCCACTCTTTATCGGGATTTCATTTTTAATCACTTTGGTTCGGACTGTGCTGAGATATTATGGATTAAAATTCTGGCGAGTCGGTCAAAATTTCAAAGTGGTCAGCGGACTCATTATCCGGAATGAGAAAACAATTCAAAAATCAAAGATCCAGTTGATCCGGTGGATGACATCTCCATTGAAACAAATATTCGGCATCTATCAGCTCAATATCTACCAGGCCACTAATATGGAGCATCAAAAAGATAAATCCCTTGTCATTCCGGGTTGTTATCAGCAGCAGGTAGATGGCACGCTGGATATGACAGTTCCTGATTTCAGAAAAGCTGTGTTCAGTACGCACAAGATGGATATTTCGATTGTCATCCGTATGGTGTTTCTATTTGGATTTATTCCTGCCTTGGTTTTTGGAATTATGGCCTGGCGCAATGAAGGATTTATGCAATGGTTCCTCACGTTAATATTTCCGATCGCTATCATCATGGGATATGCGTATCAGAAAAAACGGAGATTAAAGATTCATCCGGATTATATTCTGTCAGAAGCCGGAATATTCGGCAGATCATACAAGCTCGTCGAAATTCATAAAATCCAGACTGTACAGATTCATTCCTCCCCTGTTCAACGTATGCGGGGTCTGAGTTCATTACACATCTTTACTGCGGGGGGAGACATCTCCTTTCCCTATCTAAAAGACGAGATAGCAAGACAGGCAAGGAATTATATTATGTACCGCGTAGAGAGGGATAAGGCATCGTGGATGTAGAAATGAGTAAACGGTAATCGGTAAGCAGTAATCAGTTTTTAATTTATTCTTTGAAACATGATTATTCATGAATAGAAATTCCGTTTTATCTAATTTTTAATTAATCAGATCCTTTACCGAAAACTGCTTACTGCTTACCGCTTACCACATTCCGATCACCTATGCTGTCTTCTTTCCGCTGCCTAGATAAAGGCCAATAACACCGCCTGTAATAGCTACCATCACAGTACCAGCAGCCATGTCGATCAATACTGCATTTAGACTGGTGAAGTAATTCGATGTCCCCCATAAAGAAAGGTCAAAGGAAGCTACCATAAGGAATCCTAGTACCGCACCTACAGTAGCACCTCCGCCAAAACCTGATGTACCAGATTTTGTAAGGACATATGCCAGAAGGAAACCTGATGCCAGCTGGCCAAGGCCGAGGAAGAGCCAATTGAATTCTTCCATAGGTTTGTTAAGGCCTGCCATCATGCTTCCTTCCATAGTAGACATGAGGAGCACGCCGTAGATGAGCCATCCGAGGAGGAAAAAGACGACACCACCGATGATTCCGCCGATGAGAAATTTGTTGTTCATTCGTTTTGATTTTTAAAGAGTGAGAGAATAAAAAGTTGGTCCTTAAAATTAACTAAAAGTTATTGACTTACATATTTATTTTCCTCTTCCCGGCCACCAGCCCACTATACCCCTATCTCAGAATAAACTCCTAAAACTTATCCCTTCTTCAACGATCCCCTGTATTTTAGAAATATGTATTCTATCCTGCTTTAACGTATCTCTCTCCCGTATCGTCACCGTCTGATCTTCGAGACTCTGATGATCTACAGTCACACAAAAAGGTGTACCAATCGCATCCTGTCTCCTGTATCGTCGCCCGATCGCATCCTTCTCATCATACTGACACAGAAAACTAAATTTAAGATCATCAAATATCTTCCGTCCCATGGCTGTCAGATCATCATTATTTTTTAGCAATGGAAGTATAGCACATTTCACAGGCGCTAATGCAGGATGAAATTTTAAAACAATTCGTGTAGAATCTTTTCCATCGGCATCAGGCACAGTTTCTTCAGTATAAGCATTGCTCATCATGGCGAGAAACATTCGATCTAAACCGATAGATGTTTCCACGACATACGGAACATAACTTTCATTGGTCTCCGGATCGAAGTATTGCATTTTCTTTCCACTCAATTCCTGATGACTGCTGAGATCAAAATCTGTCCGTGAGTGAATCCCCTCAAGCTCTTTAAACCCGAATGGAAATTCAAATTGCACATCTACAGCAGCATTAGCATAATGAGCGAGATTGTCATGATCATGAAAGCGAAGTTTCGCAGGATCAGTGCCCAATGACAAATGCCATTTCATCCGTGTTTCCTTCCAGTAATTATACCACTGCATCTCTGTACCCGGCTGAATGAAATATTGCATTTCCATTTGTTCGAATTCACGCATCCTGAAGATGAACTGACGTGCTATGATTTCATTTCGAAATGCCTTTCCGATCTGCGCGATACCGAATGGAAGTTTCTGACGTGTTGTTTTTTGAACATTCAGAAAATTGACAAATATTCCTTGCGCGGTTTCAGGACGCAGATATAATTTTCCTTCTTCACCTGCTATGTTTCCAAGTTGTGTATAGAACATCAGGTTAAACTGGCGTACTTCTGTCCAGTCTCTTGTACCACTGACAGGATCAGCTATTTCGAGTTCTTCGATGATCAGTTTGAGCTCGGGCATGTCGCCTTTTCCCATTGCTGTGACAAAGCGTCCATGAAGATGATCATGTTGTTTGATATAATCGGCTACGCGTTGATTTTCGGTTTTGTATTTATTCTCATCAAACTCATCGCCGAAACGTTTACGGGCTTTTTCTAATTCCTTTTCCGCTTTGGCCATGATTTTTTCAAGGCCTTCTTCGATGAGGACGTCGGCGCGATATCTTTTTTGAGATGTCTTGTTGTCCACCAATGGGTCATTGAATGCATCGACGTGTCCGGATGCTTTCCATGTTTTGGGGTGCATCATGATCGCGGCATCGAGACCGACGATATTCTCATGGTTTTGCACCATTGATCTCCACCAGTAGGTCTTGATGTTGTTCTTCAGCTCGACGCCATACGGTCCGTAATCATAGACACCACTCAATCCATCATAGACTTCGCTGGATGGGAAGATGAAACCATATTCTTTGCTGTGGGAGACGAGGTCTTTGAAGAGATCTGTGGACATATTTGTGGTTATAATTGGAAAGTCGGCAAAGATACGAGGATGGAAGTAAAGCAGGGAGCATGGGGCAGGGGGCAGGGAGAGCGTAGCAGAGATGGATCAAATATGGAATTTGCCCTAGAAAACCCTACGAGTTTTTACTCCACGGTTTCATTTGGCAATAAATGAGGGCTATCTTTTCTGGAATTATTTAAAAATCAGGATGATTTAAGAGCGCTAAATTCTTTGAGAGGCTGTTCAGCACAAATGTGTGTTCCTGATCGATGGCGATTTTTTCCAGGTATGTCCAATACAATCTCGGTTTTAATTTTGAAGTATAGGTTGTGGTACGTGTGATGGAAGTCCCACCTTCAATGGGTTGGAATGTATAATAAGCATCCTGAAATGAAAACCATTCGTTGCCGGTCAATGAATATTCAATCACTTTCATGCTTAGCAATACTCCGGGACGGTAGGCCGTGATTTCAGCTACAATTTTACCATTTTCAAACAGGCAGGTTCGTTGTGCTCCTATACTTTCTTTTTCTAAAATACATTTATACGGAGTAGGCAATCCGAGTTGTATCAGCAGGGGTTTTTCTCCATCCAGCGTATCCATGGATTTTACACCGTCAAAGACAATTTCAGCAGGATAAGGCAAGGCAACTGTTGTTGATATAGAGTTCAATTTCGGTTCGTCTGAAAACAAGACTTCTGCGAGGTGACTGCCCAGTAATAAAATCAGAGGAAAGAACAGGGTATAGATCCTATCCTGGTGTTCAGTATATTTTTTCAAAAAAGTACCTCTGCAAATAGCGGCTAGTAAGAATCCCAGCATCAAAAGGAACATTAATATAGGCAACGCAAGTAATATACAAATCAGACCCTCCAGTCCGATGATAGAAGCAAGAACCATAAAGAGAATCAATCCCAGTAACGCGTAACTTGAGTGGAGTGCCAATGAAGCTGCATTGGGCGAATTGATTGCAGCCGCAAAACCGATCGCGATGGGGAAAACAACAAAAAATGAAATGTCATAATCAATGAGGTGAAACTTGATACAAACCAGACCGATCAGGAACAGGATTCCGGTCGTAAGCCATGTGTATCGGGAGATTTTTTTAAGCAAGGGAATCGGGATTCCTCCTAAAGATATCCTTTGGTCCGGGATTTATTTTACACAATTAGGTAAGATTTATTATTCCAAATTACTGGCAGCATCTGGCATTTGCTGCCGTGTTATAGATTGGTAAACTATGAGTTTTAATACCTCAGCCTTCGCCTTTTTTCTTGCTTTCCTTCGCCTCAGCCTTCGCCTCAGCCTTTTTTCCTGCTTGATTTCGCCTTCGGATTAAACTTCAGGCATAAGGATACCCAATATTCAAGGTCTTCATCCAGGTCGAATCCCTTTTCATCAACGAATAAGTACCCTTTCATAGACCTGCCGGTGAAGTCCATGGGTCGTGCACCTTTTATCTTCAGTGATTTTGCCTCTTCTTCCGGATCAATCCGGACCATGATCCGTCCTTCTCTCGCGCCCATGAGCATCTTGTCATCGACCATGAAACAGAGGCCGCCGAACATCTTTTTTTCTGTGAACCTGACTTTCCGGGCGTCGAGGATTTGTCGGATACGGTCGGAGAGGGCTTCGTCTAAGGGCATTTTCGGGAATTTAAAGTGTTGAAAATTAGGGATTTCGGATCAATTATGCGCATTGTTCCCCTTAAGACAAAAAACTTCTATATTTGCCGTCCCAAATTGCCTCCTTAGCTCAGTTGGTTAGAGCGCCGGACTGTTAATCCGTAGGTCCAAGGTTCAAGTCCTTGAGGGGGCGCCGGATAATCAAGGGTTTACGTAAGTAGACCCTTTTTCTTTTTCATCAATCGGCATACAGAATAGGTGAAATGTTCGAAATTTGAATTTGTAAAATGGAAATTTTTATTTTTTCTTAGTTTTGGTTTTGATAAGTTGAAAACCATAACAATCTTAATAAAAAGCAGATTAGTTTTTGGAGCTTTTAAATATTTTTATTTTCACCATTAATAAACTTTACCATGTCGTCTAAAATTTATATTCTGGCGTTCTGTTTTCTTCATGCAATGGCTGGTATTTCCTCTGCTCAATCTTTGAAGGTGATAAAGGATCCATCAGGGAACGAAATAATAGTTAACGAGGACTCCTCCTTTATCTATAAAGGGAAAGATCATCTAATGATGTTTGCTTTAGATCCTGAAACTAATTTGAGAAATGTTTTGGCATTTAATAGAGATACCAGTTTTTGGCTTTTTAATACGGGATTCAATACGTCTCTGACCTTTTCCAAATTTACAGATTCACAACGATATGGTATCATTAGTGAGGAAGTTTGGTTTAGGATAGGAAATATTTGGTATCAGACGACTGGAACTCCTGGATCGACAATAGTATTTAATGATAACACAGATGTCAACAAACCTTATCAAATCCTCAGGGCATTTCAATTGTATAATTTCAATTTTAGTTTTGAGGCAATCGAAAGAACGACTGGGGACACAGTGGTAATTTTTTATGACGAAGACACAAAAATTTATAAGGAATTTAGGGATCAGGCAGGTTATCCTGTCAAAATTGTTCAGGAATCGGAAGAATTCGCTATCTCAGGATCAGAAACTATAGATTTTGTAGGAGCCAAATATAACCCTGATGTGCAAACCTGGGGCCCAGTAGGCGTTTACCAGGCGACGCTAAATTCTTTAACACAAGTGTATGAACTTGGGACTCGTCCAAAATATGATCTTAATTTTGTGTACAAGGATTATATCTTTTATCAGTATATCATTGACCATGATTCGTCGTCTTCTACGAAAGTTTTAGCGTACAATACAGCAACACATACATTTGATAATGTTTCATCCTCAGTTTTACCAGGGTTCGAAGTGTTAGAAGCCTATAATCTTCAAACAATCTACAATGATGGTGAAACTTCAGGAATGAATTCATTTCACGAAAGTGTGTGGAAGTGCAAAAACCTTGCATTTGGGAATGTGAGATATTTCCTGAGAAGTCCATACAGGGATGACAAGGAAATTATTGATTTGCGTAATAAGGAAAATGCATTTTTCATTTTTGATGAAGGCATTGAAGACACTCTTTATTATTATAGTTATGGAGAAAATCAAAGAGGGTTAGTCCGCTATAATATAGTAAACAATATAGCAGCAAAAGATCCAAGCTCAATTCCCTTTGATACTGATTTTAAAATCAGAGGATGGAAAGGTAAGATGTACTTTGGAAGATATGATTCTGCTTCGGGGAAAATAGCAGCAGCATATAAAGATTTTTATGAGGATGGAAAATACGCCTTTCTTCAATCAAATACTGGAGAAAAGATTGTGAATCCAATAGATTTTACTTTCTATCATGATGATGTATTTGTGCATAGTCGGACAAATGAAGGCGTGAAGTTAGTTTATTATGATACTGCAACGATTGTTTCCACGGACGAAATTCAGGAAGCAATAAATTCTGTTGAAATTAATCCAAACCCGAGTACAGGCATTATAACATTAAAATTTTCAGATATTGGAGAAACGACAACCGTTTTCACTAAGTATTCAATCTGCAATTCTATGGGGAAAATAATTGGTCATGGAAACATATATTCTTCCGACATTGAAATTAATCTAAGCGAAAAACCCGCTGGGGTATATTTTCTAATATTGAAGCGTGATCAGGAAATCTTGCTTACTAAGCAATTTGTGTTGATAGAGTAAACAAAAAAAAGGCCACAAAATGTGACCTTATATTTTTTTTGCTAATTGCCTGTTGCTAATTGCTTATTGAACTAAGCCAGATTCTGCCTGTCATCAATAAACCCCGTCTTCGTCTTCACATTAAATCCTCTTTTCTCAGGCATCGTCTTAAAAAAGAAATCCCACAACGGAGATGAAACACCATAAGCCGCATCAGACTGCTGATAATGATGTAAAGCGTGATGTATCCAAAGATGTTTTAGGAAATTCTTCGGAGGTGGAAATGCATGCACTGAATAATGCACACACAGATAAGAAGCATAGCCGGCCACAAATCCCGCTGTAAACGGAATACCCAGTTTACCCAGAAGTAAGCGGTAAAAAATGAAGAATATGGATGCTAATGCTACGCTCACGATAGGAGGCATCGCAAGTCTTGTTTTGTCTTTCGGATAATCGTGATGCGCACCATGCAATACATATTGAAGCCTTTCTTTTTCCTTTGTGGTAGGCTCCATATGAAATGTGTACCGGTGAATTAAATATTCAACCAGTGTAAATCCAAATAAACCTGCAAAGAATAATAGGATGCTTGCACCAGTTCCAATGAAACCTTCATAGAATGTATACGCCAGTAATACAACGGCCAATCCATAGAATATGGAAAGAGGCCACGCAATATGCGTACGTGTCAACCGATCAAGAATTGGATTCTTGAAAATGGTACCGTCGCCTTTTGGTTTTTGCCCGTAAGCCATGTTTTTTCTAATTATGTGCAAAGATACGATTTTCGCCTCTCTTGAAGATTAAAACGAGTGACTGTAGGATAAAGTTTAATGGTTTCGGTATACTTCGTCTGACCATCTTAACTATTATTTAAAGAATTGATTTATAGAACAATAAATATTAATTATTCTATGATTAATGGACGGATACTCAAAGCTAAATACTACTATTACTTTTCTGCCTTTCTGCCCTTTCCTCCCTTTCCACCATTTTCATCTGTATTTCTCATTCAGACCGATTCCGGCTTTAATGTTAGGAATTGCCTTTTCTACCCTTTTAACTCGTGTTTCTTCAGTTTTGGCCTCTAAGACATGCTCCAGGTATTCTCTTTGCTTTCCGGGCGTCAGTTTTGAAAAGGCATCTTTAAGAGCTTTATCTTTTTTAAAGGCAGCATTGTATTCGGCAGGAATGGCAGGAAGCGGTTTTTTCTCAGGCTTGATTTTGATACCGGCCTTTTCATTTGCGATCGCTTCTGCTATGTATTTTTTAATCACAGCAGGTTTGATCTCTTTCATCGATTGAAAACGCCATTGGCGTAATCCTCGTGTTCTTTCTTCATTGGCATTGACAAGCACTTTTTCGGATCACTCAGAAAAGCTCCATTGTGAAACCATATCGTGAAGAAATTTTTAAACCCACCGATGGCCAATACATTTTTTCCATTCAATGTATAGATAGGACCACCCCATTTTATTTCTTCTTTCAGTTCTTTATGTTTCAATACAATTTCTCTGATCACCATCAATTCAGCTGACCAGGGTTCCTCAGCGAGGATTTCGACCACGGAAGTTTTATCGGATTTCACAGTTGAATCTGTTTTTACAAAGATACAGACTATCGTAATGATCGTGAGGCGTGAATAGGTAGCACTAAGAAAAACGCTAACCGATATTTTTTCCGGTCACTGAGATCAGTCGAATTAAGCAGCATATCTGTATAGCGACGTACTCGCTACGCTTCGTCGTCGCCCTTAAAAAGGGGGGGAACAACTTGCCTTATACAGATATGTCGCTCCGCTGGAGCTCAAGTATTTCAAGCCTAAGTTGAATAACAAAGTTTGGGTGATACATCCCGGAGACAGAGCTCCGTAAGTGGTGTGCTAAAGGAAGTCGAAGTGAACAGAAAAACAATTCAACGGTTCACGTCTCATATCTCACGTCTCATATCTCATATCTCACATTGCCAAATTGCCATCACATTGTCACATTGTCACATTGTCACATTATCACATTATCACATTATCATTATCACGTCTGATTGGCCAACTGCCCACATGCTGCATCAATATCCTTTCCTCTGCTTCTTCTCACAGTGATCATGACGCCTTTATCTCTGACTTTCTTTGCAAATTTATCGATCTGCGATTCATCTGCTTTTTCGAAAGCGACACCGGGGACAGGATTGTATTCAATGACATTGACCTTCACGGGAAATTGTCCACGACAGAGTTTGATTAATTTATCAGCATCATCGAGTCCATCATTGAATCCTTTTAATGCGATGTATTCAAATGAAATGCGGCCATGTGTTTTTTTATAAAAATAATCGAGAGCCTCCATCAATGCACTGAGGTGATTTGTTTCATTGATCGGCATGATGCGGCTGCGTTTCTGATCATCAGCTGCATGCAATGAAAGAGCTAGATTAAATTTCACTTGTTCGTCGGCAAGTCGGGTGATCATTTTTGCAATGCCTGCTGTACTTACGGTGATTCGTCGCGGAGACCAACTCATGCCATCACTTCCTGTAATCTTTGCAATGCTTTCCATCACAGGTCCATAATTAAGTAATGGTTCTCCCATACCCATATAGACGATATTCGTTAATGGCGATCCGAGTGTTTCTTCACAGAGTTTATTTGTATCAAATGCCTGATCATAAATTTCGGCACCTGTGAGGTTTCGGATACGTCCCATTTGGCCAGTAGCACAAAAGCTACACGTGAGACTGCACCCTACCTGTGATGAGACGCATGCAGTGTAACGTTTATCCCTCTCCACAGGAATCATCACGGTCTCGATTTTCTTTCCGTCGTGAAGCGTGTATCGTGTTTTAATCGTTCCATCTGCACTCGATTGGCGTACATCAGTTTCGATGCTATGGAAAGTATAATGTTCGTGGAGACTTTTACGAAGAGCCGCCGGAACATTTGACATATCGTCAAATTTCTTTGCGCCGAGCTTCCACATCCAGTCATAGACTTGTTGGGCCCTGTAAGCAGGTTGTCCTATTTCTACAAATGATTTTTGAAGATCAGCTAATGAAAGCGTTCTGATGTCTGGAAGTGCGGCCATGATGTTGAAAAGAAGGTAACGAAATCACAAGCGCACTGGTTCAACCACATTTTTTCGTGGTGTTATTTTTTTGTAGAGCGGATGTTTAATGATGCCCCAGAGTTGTAACCTGTGAAGCAATGAAACGCGAAGTACACCAAGCCCATATTTCATGCTTCTCGAAAGATTGATAGAGGAGGCTTCTTCGAAATATTTAGTAGGACAAGTCACTTCAGCGATTGGAAAACCTGCGTAGATGATCTGGGAAAGCATTTCATTGTCAAAGATGAAGTCATCAGAATTAGAATCAAATGGAATGGATCTTAGGACTTCAGCGCTAAATGCCCTGTAGCCCGTGTGGTATTCTGACAATTTATAATTGACCATGATATTTTGAAAAAGTGTTAGAAACCGGTTGGCCCAATATTTATAAAGTGGCATACCGCCTCGTAAAGCGCCTTTTCCTAAGATACGTGAGCCCAGAACGACCGGATAAAGATTCTCCCCGATGATATTGACCATACTGGGGATCAGCAATGGGGTATATTGATAATCCGGATGGAGCATGATGACAATGTCACCGTTGATTTCAAGTGCTTTTTTATAAAGCGTTTTCTGATTGCCACCGTAACCCCTGTTTTGTTCGTGACGGATGACGTGATTGATACCGAGGGCCTGGGCTTCCTGGTAGGTATTGTCACGGCTGGCATCATCGCAGAGTACAACCTCATCCACAAGGTCATGTGGAATTTCATTATACGTTTTGGCCAGTGTACGTGAAGCATTGTACGCGGGTAAAACAACGACGACCTTTTTATCCTTATACATGGCTCAAAGATAAGTTGAAAGGATAAGACACGATGGGTTAGTCTAAAATGAGATTAAATAAAAAAGCCCCCACACATCGTGCAGAGGCCTTTTTTTCTTACCGTTTCCGGTTTCTTTTCAATTACTTCTTCTTCATTGGAGTAGTAGACTTCACAGTAGCTGCTGCTGCTGGAGTAGAATACGAAGCTAACATTTGCTGTAGGTTAGTAAGAGCAGCTGCAACACCGTTCTTAACTGTAGCATAAGATGCTTTCCATGCAGTCATGTTCTCACCGGCTGTAGCTATCATAGCTTTCAGTTCAGTAATTTTAGCTGCAACATCACCATCAAGTTTGCCTTTTGCAAGACCTTCTTTAAGTGCATTGACATCGGCTGATTTTTCTGTCCATGTTTTCATGAAATCACCGATTGTTTTTTGAAGAGGAGCATATGCAGTAAGGGCATCCGTTGCACCTTTCTGAGCTGCTGTCCATGCTGTAACTTGCTCTGGTTTCAGCTTTTTCATAGTAGCTTCATCAGGATTCATTGAAGCTAATGCTTTAGTATAGTTGGTCATATCTGAAGCAACCATACCTGAAAAATCAGATGCAGCTTTAGTAGTTGTATCCCATGATCCGGAAACCTCTTCGATGCCGGCACGGTATTGCTCCACACCTTTGCATGAAAGCACGAGAAGTGGAAGAAGGAAGAAAAATAGTTTTTTCATAATTGTTTGTGTTTATCAAATATTGGCCGCAAATGTAATGACATTTTGATGATTACACATATTTTTTTAACAAAATATTAAAGGTTTTAAGGAGGCTGGCAGAAGAAAATTGCTCCATATCTCAGTCTGAAAAAATTAAATTTTGGCTATTGACCAAATTCCAATGACTTGTGAGTAAGGAAGGAAGTTCGGGGGTATTTAATTATATTCCTTAAATATGGCTAAATCACTAAAAATCATGGTTTTACCTGATAAAGTTTGCTCCCTGACCTCAATTCGCTTCTGCACATACTCTTCGTACTGCCTATTTATTCCTTAACCACCTTCCCAAGGATACTTGACCCAGGATTATTTTTTACACCGAGTACATAAATTCCATTTGGCAGATGACTGATATCGATGAATTTAGTATCACCCGGAAGTTGTAGAACCGTTTGACCCAATGTGTTGATGATGACGAATGGTTGATGTACTACATTATCAAAATCTCCTTTAATAAAAACAAAATCATGTGTGGGATTTGGAAACAATGAAACGATGAATGAATCTTTTTCATTTGTCGTGGAAGAGGATAACTGATTAATTCCACCTGGCGTTGGTTGAAGGAATTGAAAAGATCCAGTTCCATTTGGTATTCTTCCGAATGAAATATCAGGTTGTTGCGCACCAAAAGTTAGCCCATCAATAAGTGCATTACCGGAACCGTCATTATCATAAATACCCACATACTCACCGGTAGCGCTTAATTTAAAATTGGCATGTAAATCGCCCTGGGTTCCGTCTTCATCAGCCCAGACCACAATATATTCACCAGGCTGAATTGAAATATCCGGAAATTTCCATTTGATGGGATTATCCGCTTTATCTGAGAGATACTTGTCGCCCAGGTAAATCTCTTCGGTGCCATAATTATATAATTCTATCCAGTCATCATATTCGCCATTTTCATCTGTTATTATTGTTTCATTACTTGCCATGAGTTCATTGATGACGAGGGTCAATGAAGAGTTACAAACACTGATCGTTTTCGTTCCGCATACAGGGTATTGGCTTTCATTTCCATGAGTATCTCTGGCGTTGATTGTATAGGAAATCGAATTGCACGAGCCCGAAAGAGAATACGATACACCATAATATCCATCATTCGCTTCTTTATCGTGATGCTCACCATCATCATAAAGTGTGAGGACTTCGGTTGGTACTGTTTCATTTAATTGTATCATCATCTCCACATTTTCAATTGGCTGATCATCCTCAATATATGCCTGGAAAAATAATGCTTGTGAAGGAAGAACTTGATTGACCTTCACCTCAGTGATCACTGGTGAAATATCATTTAGCTCCAATTGAGATATGGCCGATGAACGACGACTTGCTATAAAAGGTTTAATCCCGATAGGTGTATGTGTATATGGAAGGGACGCACTAAAACCTTTATTGAAATCCTCAATATCAAAACCATAGTCCAATGTATAATACACATCATCTGCAATAGAAGGTGCTAATAAATTTTTCAAGGCATCAAGTCTAGGAAAAAGTACACTCTCCTTATAATGTTCGGTAATGATTCGATTAATATAAAAGGATAACCTGTTTTTATACTCTGCAACCTGCAGGATATTATGATACAACGGTCGGGGTTCAGAATCATGACTCCAGGCATATAGATTTCGTTCCGCCCAGTTAATATGAAACCAGTCAATACCAAATGTATTATCAAGATCATAAGGAATGTATTCAAACAGGCCTGTTTCCTGGTTATGATAAAGGAAAAAATTGTTTTTATTATAAAGCGGTCCATCCCAATTGCCCGAGAGGATATCAAATGCCATCGACTTGAGATAGGAATTGACATTGAAAACAGATTCAAGCGCACATTGCATGTCGATAGCAGGTGTATTATTGAGTATATCGATGAAGTGTGCTAAATCCGAATAATCATCCTTGTCTTCATTTGTACTGAGTTCGTAAACTCTTCGGTTTCCGCTGGTGAGTTTGTAGGCATCAGGATTGTTGCCCAGGTATTTCAGATCTGCAGGCCACAGGCATTTATATAGATTTCCATCATTGTTGCCAAATCGTGTCTTTACAAACTCTTCATCAATATGTTCATCATTAGCATAGAGGCCGAAGTATTCACTATTGATGTACAATTCTACGTGGCTCGCTCTGGGGGCGGGTACGCCGATATCGCGCAAGAGATCCCAGCAAAGTTTGGATCGGCTCACAGTGGGATCATTATGTTCGCCGTTGAGATCTAATTTTTCGATGCCATGCCATGTACGGCCCGGAGCATATGTATTCAGTGAAACCTGGAACGATTTCTTCTGCGAATACCGGGACGTATTACCGCGCAATTCCAATCCGCAATTTTCGAATGTATCACGGATCGTACCATTGTCAAAAAAGAAAGTAGCGCGGTAGTAGTAATTATCTTCTTCATTGCCTGGTGCGAGGAGCAATGCAAGACTATCTGCCGGAAGAAAAATATCAATACGTGCGACGACATCGTCTTTATAGATGGGTGCGTAATCGGGGAAAAGATTTTGAGCATGTAAACTGAAAAAAGTGAAAAAACACAAGATGAGTGGAGAGAGGGATATGAATGTGGAATTTATTTTTTTGAATTGTGCCATGATGAAGTTTGTGCAGGTGAAGATATGGAAAAGGGAGGAGGAGAATGTATATCTTCAAAATAGCATTAGATCAGTAAATGCTGCTTTAACTTAACATCGCTTTGAGATCCTGCATATATGGATCTCCGATACTCAGGGGTCTTGAATAACCTTCCAATATGAGCGTATCGTCTTCATGATTAATATATTGCATTTTATGTATGTTGGCGGCATTGAATCTGTTGATGCGCCTGATGTATTCGGGTAATAAATTCATCAACACATTCAATGTCTTTCGCACCGTCACCTGACGACCATCAGCCATCACTATTGTGGTTTGCCCTTCACCTGCGACTTCGAGGAACAGGATATCTGAAATCTGGAAACGATGCGTCATTTGATTGGACCGGATGTACAGCACATCTCTTGTTTCATTCAATGAAATTGAATTCTCTGGTTCATCATGTGTAGATTGATTCAGGCGGGCAATGATGGCCGCGCGGATTTCAGGTAATATATCATTCCAATAGGACCAAACTGGTTTTTTGAGGATCTTGACTAATTGTTGCCCCCAATCATTGACGGCTTGCTGTGCCAGTTCAAAATCTTCATGGCCTGTAATGATGATGAATGGAGGAATTGGAATTTGATTATCCTTCAATCTTTGCAGTAAATGAAAAGCTGTGCCCCCAAATATTTTTATGTCTAATAATAATGCATCAGGTTTGCTTTCCAGAATTCCCTCAAAACCACCCTCTACGGAGTCAGATGCGCCACAAACATTACATCCTGCAGATTCATTAATAGTTTGTTCCAGTGCGACCCTGAAATCCGGCATGTCTTCAAGAATGAAAAATCGTATTGTTTTCATGATTTTGATATTCGAAATGTTTTGGAATAAGAATGTGAACCCTCGTTCCGACTTTAAGACCCGTCACCGGATCTGTCAAAGGAAGGTCTTCGTATGTGGATGAAAATTTGTAATCATTATATTGGTTAAAAATATCATAGAGGCTTTTGAGCATCATAGTGCCTTGTTGGGTGCCGTGTGATCCAAGTTCAATGGCTCCTTTACGGCCGATACCATCATCTGTAATGGTGAGGTGTACATAATCTTTTTCATCTTCCAATGCAATATCCAGCAGATGTGCGCCGGTCCGATTGCGGATACCATGTTCGATGGCATTTTCTACATGAATCTGAATTTGCATAAGGGGTACAAATATGTTTTTGAATTGCTCAATAGTTGCCGCGTCCGGAAAAGTAATATCAAGGAACTGGCCATAAGTAGCTTGCTGAATCGAGATATAATTTTTGACCAGTTCAAACTCATCTTTCAATGAATGAAAGGCCTGACCTTCACGGCTCCTGTTGAAGATAGTACTGATATTGGATGAAAGCTCGTTGATGACTGTGACTACTTTTGGATCTGAGCGAAAGCGGGTTTGTGCCCAGTTAAGAGAGTTCTTGATAAAATGTGGATTTAATGAGCTGGCGATAGCGCGAATCTGGAATTGTTCTTTTTCGCGACGTTGTTCAGAGAGGTTGATCTGGTATACTTTCATGCGTAACTGTTGGCGATAAAACAAAAAAGATAAAATTGCTCCTATGATACTCAGGACAGCGATGGAACTAATCCAAAACCATGGACTTTCGGAAAGTGCAAAAGGAATATAAAGATCAAGTGTTGTTACATCTGAGACCTGGTTATTCTTAATGGCTCGTATTTGAATACGGTTATTACCCGGAGGCATGTAGCTGAATGTGATTTTATTTGTTTTCGCATAATGGCTCCAGGTGGTATCCTGTACTTTGTTGTTTAGCATCCGGTATTGAAAGCCGACGTTATCATTTAATAATCCGGTGAAGGATGAATGCAGAAAAATTTCCACATAGCGTTTGAGTGTGGGGAGTTTTTTTGTTGGAGTTATATTCAGCGTTTTTAGATCTTGTTGTAAATTTATTCTTGTTGATCCAATCACTAAACTATCAATGATAATATGAACTGGCAGCGTATCGAAATTAAATTTTGAAAGATCAATTCTGGTAGCACCTTTATCTTGTCCAAACCATAAAAAGCCTTTTGTATCCGCAAAAACTGCGTTTTGTTTGGCTGCACCTCCAAAGTCTTTTGTTGGATAAAAAAATATTCGTGGCTTATCCGGTGCAGTTTCCATGGATTGGAGATCAATAAAACCATATCCTGCAAAATTTCCAAAAACAATAAAATTTTTAAATTCCTCTAGAAATTCAACCTGAGTGTTGCCTGCTTCCGCCATATCAATTTTATATGCCACTGAATTCAGATCATCAGCAAACATTTCAAATGTTGAAGGGCTGGTCACAACACGCAAACCATCACTACAACCCATCCATAAACGACCTTTATGATCTGTAATTGAACTAACCATTCCATAATTGAAATTTAGATCTGTTTGACGGAGCCATGTCTGTGCCGTATCCGACTTGATATCGTAAACTGCAACACCCTGACTTGGTCGCCCAACCCAAAGACGATCTTTTGCATCTGAACTGATGGTGAGTACATTGTCCAGTAACATACCTTTTCCCTTACTTATAAAATTCCAGTTACTGTTGTACTTCAATGGTAGCTGTGTAATCCCTATACCATGATTCATAAAACCGGCTGCTATATGTTGTTGATCTAAATTGAAGAAAAAGTATCCTAAGGAAGTATGTGCACGATTAAAGTTTGAATGTTGTTTGCTCCATAGACCTGAAGAATACGTTACTAGCGAATAATCTTCGGTCCAGAACGCCATATTACCATTTACGTCCCTGTAACTACCTGGAAGAAATCTTTTAAAGTGGGAAGCATAGGAAGGGGCAGGATTGACATTATGTCCGTCAAAATAACAGAGTCCGTCACTGTATCCTCCAAACCATATTCTGCCCCGGTCGTCTTCATTGATGACATTTAATGATGCGACCATATTTGGATGTCCTTCATAGCATTGGATGATGGCAGGATCAATGCGCATCAAACCACCCTGTGAACTGACCCAAAGATGTCCGGAGTGGTCTAATGTAAAATTTAAAGTTCTATGGGGACTATAGAATCGAGCCAGTTGATAGAAATGATTGTCATGATCACTTACATAAACTGTCACTTCGCGATTAGTTCCGTTAGGCAATGGTGTTGAATGATACATAAGCATTCTGTCTCCCAACGCAAATATTTGATAAAAGGAAATATTGTCTGATGGAATTGGAATAATGAAATTCGTTGACCGGTATTCGTATTGATGAATTTTTTCTTTTCTTTCAAATGCATTAATCACGCCGCTTGTGCAAAAAAAAGCGGCATGCATCAGATCAGGGGTTTCTGTCCAGACAGGGTTTATGAGCGAGGATGAAGTAAAAGCCTGAAGAGGTATTCTGGATGTATCTCCACGGAATATCTGAAGGAGGTATTTGTCTTCATTGAGTGATGGTGTGAGGAAGTATATAGTCATTGGGGGTAAAGCAGGAGCTTTAGCTTGTAATATCCACTCCATCTTTGTAGTGTCGAAATTGAAAAGATTACCTGATTTTTCCAGCCCAACGATTTGATTCGTTTCTCTATCAATACAAGCAACCGAAAATATGGGTGTATTCCAATGTGCCCATTTTCCTTTAGTATACAGGGCAATCGAATGCTCTGAACTTATGACCCAAATTCCCACTCTATCCTCAAAGAACCAGGCCCCTGCCGTATAATGATCTGTCACCTCAGGAGGATAAGCGGTAAAACTTTGACCATCATAGCAGGAGATGACTCCGTTGTTGTGTACTGTCCAGATTTTCCCCTCTTTATCGCAATAGACCACGTTACATTCTGTCATGGGCAAGCCAGAGGTGACATCGAAGGTTTGAGTTTGGTTGAATTGGGCGGTTAATCCATTAGCGAGGAAGCAGAATAGGAAAGAATGGAATAAGCGAATGGACATAAGGTAAAAATAGAGTGTGGGTCTCGTAATTCAATGCGATGCGTATAAAGAGGGGTTTGGGAGGGATGAAGGAATGTTGGGGGGCTATGAAACAGGATGCGCATGAAATGAAGGCATACCCTTGGGCCATAAACCATGCTTTACAATCTATAAATTACAATAGACGCTTAGTGGCCCCAAGTCCTTTGGTTTCGCAAATGCATTATCCTACTCAGAAAATTTCATTCTCAAATAAGCAGGGTTCATGCAGGTGGGTCCTATGTTGGTTAGTAGTGGGCCTTTTCCATGTTAGGCCAAACTTACTTTAGAGGCATAATTGATAAATGCAATAAAAAAAGCTTTTCCAATGATGGCCATCTCAAAAGTCACGAACTATCGAAGCCGGGTTCCGGCGCGCGGTGTGAGGGTATCCCTCGAGTACACCGGGTTTTTTCAATCGGGTTTCACATCGAATTATTACACCAATGATGATGGGGTGGCCTATATAGAGCATGCGTCGGTGGAGAAGGTAACTGTATTAATAAATGGAAACCAATAGGGAGGATGAAGATGCTGAAAAGTATTATTTGTAAACTAATCCAATTAAATTCTAACCAATTAAATTCTGTTAATATGAAATCACTACTGTTTTTACTAGTATCAACATTTTTGTTAAGCATCGTTGGTTGCAGCAAAAATGATGAAAATTTAACTTTGAATCCGGACTCTAAGTTAATTTTAAATGATCATACAAATATTTCCTCGGATTCAAATCAGGAATTAAGTTTTAGGGCAGCTCCAGTTATCACAAGCATGGGTGGCGGTAATGCTTCTGGATTTTTTACAAATGGTCAATGGGATGGCAATACATGCAATCAAGGAAACTACTTCCATTACTATGTAATTAACACTTTTGATCCTACTGCTTCAAATAATTTTTGGCTAATAAATGGATCAGGATTTGGAAGTACACAAGGAACAGTACTTATTAGCAGTGGCACCATATCACTTCAAATTCTTTCTTGGTCAAGTACTCAAATTAAGGTTCGTCCTCAAGCTAATTGGGCTTTAGACTATAAAATAAATATCACAATAAAGGTCAAACATGTAAACGGAACATATGCAATCAAAATAATAAATATATTAGGAATGATCAAAGAAGGCAGAGGATTTGGTCAATGTACTTGGGAAGCTGCTTATCAAAGACTTTTAGCAAATAAAACAATTCCAATACCTGCCTATCAATCAACAAACAATATTTCGGTAACTTATGTACCTCAAAAATATGACATAGTAGATTGGGGCAGTTCTCATAGTGCTATAATTATGACTATTCCAATAGTAACTATATCTAATGGAATTACCACATATACATTTCAATTGCGAGAGAGAAATCATTTTTGTGATGAAAATGCTGCAACAACGACGAAAACTTTTAAGAAGACCTCTACAAGTATAATTCAAGGAATAAAAAGTGCTAACTCAGCACTTGGATCGGCAACCAAATATTTTAGGTAGATCAAATATTAATTTTTTTCAGGAGTCAAATATTTCGACTCCTGAATATTTTACTAGTTTTCTACCTAGGTTAATATGTTAAATATTTATTATATGAATAATTTTATAACCATAATTCTGGCAGCATTTAGTTTACAGACAACAATAATAAGCGGACAATCCTCAATTCAAATTACAAAAAATCCAGCCGGAAACTCCTTATTCGGGTTTGTTAATAATAATGATAATATTTTTATTTCTGACGAATTTGGTGTTAGTGTAAATACCGGTACTCGGAACATTTCTTTAGGCTCGGAGGCGTTAAAATCGAATACTGGAGGAGGTAGCAATCTGGCTATTGGTCATAGGGCTTTAACAAGTAATACAGTTGGAACAGAAAATATAGCGCTCGGTTGGGAAGCTTTGAAAACGAATCAATATAGTGCAGGAAATATTGCCATTGGAATTAAGTCCTTGCAAGCAAATTTAGATGGTTATGGAAATATTGGATTAGGC
>JADKGY010000026.1 GCA_016722045.1 Candidatus Opimibacter skivensis
GGACGATACTCAACGACGACACAGTTAACCTGACTCTAAGTGGTGGTGGTTCAGCCAACGAAGGTAATTCAGGTACGAACCCTCGCGTCTTCAATGTCACACTAAGTGCAGGAGTACAAAGTGGCTTAGTGGATCCGAATGGTCATCCACGCGGGACAATCCAGGCTGTACAGGGAGGTTTCACTGTTGCATACTTCACGAATGACGGGACCGCAACAACAGCGGATAACGACTACGTGGACAATGACGGAACATTGACCTTCAACGGTGATGCAAACGAAACACATCAAATCACGGTGTTGGTTAATGGTGATTTAAATATTGAAAATAATGAAACCTTCACTGTAACCATTGGCGCTATCACCAATTCTACTCCTGTACAAATAGCAGCCATTACTGAAGTTGGTTCACCACAAACGGGTACAATCGTCAATGATGAATTAGATTGGGGTGATGCACCTACGGCTGCACAAAGTGGATTCGCGGGTACTTATCCTACTTTCTCAGCAGACAATGGAGCACGACATAATCTTGTTCCCAATGGACTTCACCTGGGTACTACTGTTGACGCAGATCTGGATGGTCAGCCCAGTGCTACAGCCACAGGGGACGGAGCTGATGAAGATGGCGTCACGATGCCCGCGGCTTTAGTGATCAATACATCTCAGAGCATTACAGTCAATTCTTCTGGTACAGGATTCCTATATGGATGGTTTGACTGGAACAGAGATGGAGACTGGGCTGATGCAGGTGAATTTGTGTACTTAGGTACAGGTTTGAGCGCAGGAAATAATGCACTTACACTAAATGTTCCGGCCGGGGCTTCACTTGGTTTAAGTTATGCAAGATTCCGGGTGACGGATTCAAATCAGGGATCATCTTTCTCTGCTGTTGGCTTAGCGCCTGGCGTTGGTGAAGTGGAAGACTATCAGGTCAATATCGTAAACACACAATTCAATATCGATAATCCATCGGTGGTGGAAGGAAATGCAGGTACTACAAATCTGGTATTCACGATCAGTCGTACCAATAATTCTACAGCCTGTTCAGTAAATTATGCGATCACCGGTGGAACGGCTACAACAGCTGATCTTGATTATCAGGTGTTCGCAGGCGGTACGGCCAGTTTTACACAAGGGGGAGCTTTATCCCAAACAGTCACTGTGGTCGTCAATGGAGACTTAAAAGTTGAATTGGATGAGACTGTGATCATGACACTTTCAAATCCAGTCAACGGGGCTATCCAAAACGGAACCGGGACAGGTACGATTACAAATGATGATTCAGGTGTAATCACCATCACAAGTCCATCGATCGTGGAAGGCGATGCCGGCACACAAAATCTTGTATTCAATATCAATATGTCCGCGATCTCTGATGCCAATGCGATCTTCAACTTTGCGACGGCAAATGGTACAGCGACAGCAGGCAGCGATTATGTAGCCAACAGCGGGACGATCACCCTTACACCTGGACAAACAACAGCCACGGTCACTGTAGTCATCAACGGAGATTGTACTATAGAACCGAATGAAATATTTACTGTTGTCTTAAGTGCACTGAATGCCAATGGAAGAAATATCACCTTTTCTCCAGCCGGTGCTACATTGGCCGGAACAGGGACAATCATCAATGAGGACTTCCTTCCTGTGATCACCTTCTGTCCGGCTAATACAACGATCAGCTGTGAAGCTTCAACACTTCCTGCAAATACCGGTACTGCTACGGCTACTGATGATTGTCCGGGAGTTGTAGTGACTTCAACAGATGCTATCGTACAAGGTAATTGTGTCAATAATTATACGATCAACAGGACATGGAAAGCCACTGACAATACAAATGATATGGCCACATGCCTCCAGACCATCACTGTAAGAGATATCACTCCTCCTACCATTTCATGTCCGGGTAATGTCACTGTCACATGCGCCAGCGAGGTACCTTTCCCCAATGTAGAAGGTGCCTTTATGACTTCGGATAATTGCGGAGGTGGTGTATTTATAAGCTTTGTCTCCGATGCCATCATCAACCAGGTATGTACTAACCGATTCCAGGTGGCGCGTACCTATAGAGCGACAGATGCATGCGGCAACAGTGCAACATGTCAACAGACAATCACTGTATTTGATAATATAGCTCCTCAACTCAATTGTCCTGCACCGCAGACATTCCAGTGTGCAAGTGATGTCCCCGCACCGAATCCTGCCCTCGTCACATCAACGGACAATTGCGCAGGTGGCTCAACAGCGACGTTTGTCAATGATGTGGTTACGAATCAAACTTGTGCAAATAAATTTACGCTCACACGAACGTATCGCGCAACAGATGCTTGCGGCAATTCAGCGACTTGCACGCAGGTCTTTACAGTCAATGATAATACTGTGCCTCAACTTACATGTCCTGCAGGTATTACCGTACAATGCGCAAGTCTAATTCCTGCTCCGAATGTGGCTCTTGTCACTGCAACGGATAATTGTTCTGGTATACCCACTGTAACGTTTGTATCGGATGTCAATTCAAATGTGATCTGTGTGAATAAGTTTACAGTGACCAGGACGTATAGAGCTACAGATTTGTGCGGCAACTCAGCAACCTGCACGCAAACGATCATTGTCAATGATAATACGGTACCGACACTGACATGTCCGGTAAACGTAACGGTACAGTGTGCTTCACTGGTTCCTGCAGTGAATACAGCAGGTGTAGTGACGGCAGACAATTGTGGTCCGGTACCGACAGTAACATTTGTCAATGATGTGATTTCAAATCAAACGTGTACGAATCGATTTGTTGTAACAAGAACTTATCGCTCAACGGATGCGTGCGGCAATTCAGCCACGTGTGCTCAGGTCATCACTGTATTTGATAATACAGCACCTACGTTGACATGTCCCGCTAATGTAACAGTTCAGTGCGCTACATTAGTACCTGCTGTCAATACTGCAGGTGTGGTCACGGCTGACAATTGTGGCGCAATACCTACAGTAACTTTTGTAAGTGATGTGATTTCTAATCTAACGTGTATCAATAGGTTTGTGGTCACTCGTACGTATCGTTCGACAGATGAATGCGGTAATTCGGCAACATGTGCTCAGATCATTACTGTATTTGATAACACAGCACCTGTCATCACATTCACAGATCCACTCATAGCCAATCTTGCAAATGGTGGACGATTTGATGTACAGTGTCACGGACAGGATCCAAACTGGTCATTGCCGGTACTGGGCACAAACAGTGTCAGCACTACAGATAATTGTAATGGCGCAGTCACTGTAACATTCAGTCAGATTCTTCAGGCCCAGGGCAATTGTCCTGTGGATGGATACATCACATTGTATAAGCTGACATGGACTGCAACAGATGTCTGCGGCAATAGCAGTACGAAGTTTGTGTTCATGGCACTGGTCGATCACATCGCACCTACACTATTCAATATCCCTACGGATATCACAGTCAATTGTGATGAGATACCTGATCCACCAACCAATGTATATGCTACTGATGAATGTGTATCTGCAATGAATATCCAATATGTGGCCACCCCAGTGAGTGCAGGCTGCCAAAATGGGCAGGTGATCAACAGATCATGGATAGCAACGGACGAGTGTGGAAATAAATCTACAGGCACACAGCACATTCATCTTATCGATGTGAAGCCTCCTGTATTGCAGATTTTACAGCCGGAACTGGCAGGCGTAGGCGATGGAGCGATACTGAAATACACATGCAGTGAAGGTGGCATTCCTCAATGGTATGATGATCTGAATGCAGAATCTGTGTACAGTCCACCGTCATGCGGTAGTGCTGTGACGATTAAGTTTGAAAAGAACACCATTCATGCCGTCAATTGTAAGAGAGCCGGATATCGGGAGCAACAGACATATCATTGGCATGCGGTAGATGTATGTGGAAATGCAACGGATCTTACGATCATAGCACAATTAATAGATACAGAAGCACCGGTGATCCATGGTGTTCCAGATACAGCGTGCGTTGATGACCTTGCCTTTAAGTTCGTAGAAGCTACAGACGATTGTGGTGAAGCATTCCTCAGGTATTGGGATACTAAAATTCCTAATCCTTGCGGTAACGGAACTGCATTCATGAGGACGTATGAGGCCTATGATAATTGCGGAAATTTCACACGTGATACCGCTATCCTGATTCCGAATGATCATGTAGGTCCGGTGATGAAATTTGTCAATCCTAAGTTGGCTAATCTTCCGCCGGGAGAAGTATTACTGATTGATTGTGAAGGTCAGGCCGGAGATTATACGCCATATGGTGTTGGTGATGTCAGTGTACAGGATGGATGTTCGGGTGTTACTGTTACCTTCCATGAAAAAGTGTTGGAATCACATGGTTGTACAAATGGTATAGTAGCAACACTTTCACTTGAATGGACGGCCACTGACATTTGCGGAAATATGAGCACACTTACAGTTCCGGCATTTGTAGTAGATCATACAAGTCCTGTGCTTGTGAATTTTAAAACTGAAGTGACGATAGGATGCAAGGATACTCTTCCTTCTATAAATGCTACGGACAATTGTGGTGCAGTAACAATCAACATAACACAAAGCTCAAGACCTGGTCCTTGTGAATTTGAATATGATATCACTCGAATCATCACGGCGACAGATCCATGTGGTAATGTGACTACGGCTACCCAGATTGTACACGTCGGCGATGGAAGCGGGCCAATCATCAGTGGGGTTGTTCCTGAACTTTGTGATGACCTTTCTATACCGGAGGTAACAGCCTTCGATCCATGTTCCGGAAAAAATGTTCCCGTGACGATGACAGAAAAGCAACTGGATTCACAATGTCGTGATGGAAAAGTGTTCGAACGTACATGGACAGCTACTGATGCATGCGGTAATGTATCCACAGTTAAACAAATCATCATAGTAGGAGATAAGACGCCTCCTGAAATACAGATACCGACCTGGTCGATCATTTTGAAATATCTGAATGCGCCTGGTAAGAGTTTCGTTAATCTTTCTGAAACGGATATCATTGATAAGCTCAATGATCTTGATGATGGAAGCGTATATGTAACTGATGAGTGCGATCTGCAGGTAGTACCACAATTTACATTGGAGGTCACGTATTCAGAAAACTGTGCAGCTGAAGGCTATTTTGAACACAGAGTATATACATGGACAGCTACTGATATTTGTGGCAATTCATCTTCAGTATCTTTTGATGTGTACATCATGGATGACATTCCACCGGTGTTGATCGGCGTGCCGAAGGATGCGACGATTATCTGTGCGCAATTACCGGCTGTGCCATTTGTGAGTTCTCCTGATCCTGCACAACCCGTTTCGATTGTGTATACACAGACAATTCTTCCGGGCAATGGAGCAGGGGTATTCAATGTGACACGTACATGGACCGGAAAAGATGCGTGTGGAAACGTAACGACTGAAAGTCAGCATATCACATGGATACCGGATACATTCCTTGACTGTCAAATCATCATTCCGCAACTTGTAGAATGTAATTCACATGGTGTTGTGATTTCAAGTAATGTCACTGGTGGACTTGGTGGTTATACCTACAATTGGGAAATCATAGGACAAGGGTTTATACAATCTGGTCAGGGCACGAATCAGATCACGATCTATGTGGGCTGGACAGAACTGACGATCATTCTGAATATAACGGATGGATATGGTTGCACAACTTCATGTTCGACTGCATTCCAGTGTCTTGATACGGCGATCAATCCTTATGTAGGCGATCCTCAAACAACTGATCCGACGACGATCAATGATCAGGGACAAAGTCCTGTGCCAGACAATGAATCAGCTCCTGTGCTTTCAAAGGTGAGCTTATGGCCAAATCCTGTGAATGGAAATGTAAATCTAAGCTTCACCTCACATGCTAACCAGGAAGTGAAATACAGACTGATTAATTTCCTCGGACAGGTGATGCTTAGTGATAAGATCGATGCACGAAAAGGACCGAATACGCAGAAGGTAAATGTTTCGGGTATCCCTGAAGGAAGTTATCTGATAGAAATGAAGACAGAGAAAGAGGTGTATACGAAAGTGATCGTGGTGATGCGACACGACTGATCAATATACCGATCAGGATAAAAGAAAGGACAACCGACAGTAACGGTTGTCCTTTCTTTTTTATTTCCATTATGGATTCAAGGGTATAAAGTTCATTCGGATTTTGTCGAAATGCTTTGGTTGGACGTCCCATCGTTATTATACATATTATATTTATATAAATATGAAATAGACGAGATTGGATGGTGCATTCAGCATCACAAAAGAAGATTTTTGATTCGTATATGACATCTTTGGCTGAAGCATAAATGACCAAAAATTTAATTACCCTCTTACCCTCTTACCCTCTTACCCTCTTACCCTCTCACGCTCTCACGCTCTCACTCTCTCACGCTCTCACTCTCTCACTCTCTCACTCTCTCACTCTCTCACTCCTTTGCCGTAACTTTACACTGTTAAATGTCGGACAGCCACACACATCACGTCCATTCTGCAGCATTGAATAATGTTAATGCAGCCTTTATTATTGGCATAGGTCTTAATTTACTATTTGTCATTATTGAAGGTATTGCAGGTCTGTTTACACATTCGCTGTCTTTATTATCAGATGCCGGGCACAATCTGGCTGATGTGGGATCATTGGCACTGTCATTACTCGCCTTTAGGTTGTTGAAGGTGAAATCAACCAAGTTATATACATACGGTTATCGAAAAACCTCTATCCTGGTGGCGCTCTTCAACGCTATGGTTTTATTTGTCGTAGTAGGCGCTATTATTTACGAAGCAGCGCATCGGTTTTTCTATCCTGAACCCATTCCGGGTCTGACGATTTCTATTGTGGCGGGCGTCGGTATTGTGATCAATTCGGTCACTGCACTTTTATTCCTTAGGGATAAAGACAAAGATCTCAATATTAAAAGCGCTTACCTGCATCTGATGAGTGATGCTTTCATCTCACTGGGGATTGTGATAGGCGGAATTATTATTTATTACACACATTGGTTTTGGGTGGACAGTGTTGTGAGTATTTCTGTAGCTATTTTTATTCTCTTTAGCACCTGGCGACTTCTCAAAGGAAGTTTGCGGTTATCACTGGATGGGGTGCCGGAAAATATAAGTCTGGATGACATAAAGACAATAGCGAGACAAGTGGACGGAGTTAAAGACGTACACCATGTTCACATATGGGCTATCAGTACCACAGAGAATGCGATGACTGCTCATCTTGTTCTTGGAAAAAATGTATCATGTGAAGAAGAGCAAAAAATAAAACACGATCTAAAACACGAGTTTTTACATCTCAATATTCACCATAGTACCCTGGAGACGGAAAGGGAGAATGTAATTTGCGACAGTGAAGATTGCTAATCCACTCAACATTAGAACGTAGACAACCCAGTCTTTTGTCTTTCAGGCAACTCATAGCAACAGAATCATCATGAGATAGGGGTGTCATGATTTCGTATTGATATCTTATCACTCCTCTCTTTAACAAAATCATTTTCGTATTGATTAGCTTTTCGTAAGAGAGAGGAAGGAGTGAATTGCCCGAAAATCACTTCTCTCACGGATGTAACAATTTTGTTAATTTAACACCTTTCAATGTTTCTATTACCGGAAATATTAAAATCAAACTATATGACAAGGTTACTTTTTTCTGCGATTCTATTCACCTTCATCTTTTCCTGTAAACCTGTAAGTACGCAGACCAAAAAGGAAGATGATATCAATGTATTAGCTGAACGGTATGTGAAGTTGGCTCTTAATATCGGCCAGTATGACGAATCTTTTGTAGATGCTTACTATGGACCTGATTCCCTGAAGCCTGTTGCCAAAGCCCTTCCTGCTTTTCCAAAAGACAGTCTGCTGAAAGCAACAGAGGAGCTCCTTGCAGCAGCTAAAACAATTGCCGGAAGCAATGCACCTGATTCGGTAAAGAACAGAGCCGGATGGATTTCGGATCAGCTCGTATCCTTTGGAAGGCGTATCCGCATTTTTTCAGGAGAATTCGGATCGTTTGATGAGGAGTCAAAGGACTTATTCGGCGTTGCTGCACCAGTCTATGATGAGCAGCATTATAAAGATCTTGTCAATAAGCTTGATCATCTATTGCCCGGTAAGGGAAGTATTCCTGATCGGTTTCAGTCATTAGCCAATAGATTTATTATTCCTAAACCAAAGCTGGATACCGTATTTAAAACAGCTATAGCGGAATGCAGAAGGCGTACAAAACAACATTATCAATTGCCGGCCAACGAATCCTTCACACTCGAATATGTGAATAACAAACCATGGAATGGATACAACTGGTATAAAGGAAATTACACCAGCCTCATTCAGATCAATACGGACATCAATATTTTTATGGACAGGGCTATTGATGTGGGAAGCCACGAAAGCTATCCGGGTCATCATGTGTACAACATGCTTTTAGAAAAAATCTATATCATGATCAGGGACTCGTAGAGATATCGATGTATCCTCTGTTCAGTCCGCAATCATTGATAGCTGAAGGGACTGCTAACTATGGAATAGATGTTGTATTTCCAGGTGATGATAAAACCAAATTTGCAAAAGATGTTCTGCTCCCATTGGCAGGTCTTGATACAGCCGGGATATCCCTGTATATAAAAGCCATGTCGATTAAAGGCGAATTGAATTATGCGCGCAATGAAGCTGCAAGAGGAATAGTCAACAAAACGATGTCTGAAGAAGAGGCTCTTCGCTGGCTGAAAGACTATGCTTTGTTTAATGATGAAACCGCAGCAAAGTCAATTAAATTTATCAACGCCAACAGAAGCTATGTCATCAATTATAATTATGGACAAGACCTTGTACGCGGTTACGTTGAATCCAGAATTAAATCTGACCCTACTCCTGAAAATCGTTGGAAAGTTTTTGGAGAGCTAATGAGCCAGGAAGTGAGGATAGGGGATCTGAAAAAGTGAATGTGCTAATTATTATTCATGCCTTTAAAATTTTAATCCAATTCATATTGCGTTGACCAAATGTTTTCACGCCCAATAAGCTTTTTATTTTAAACTTCATCTTGCTCTTTCTTTATGCAAACTATTGCCAGATTTTTAACCAGGAATATTGGATATGTCGCTCTTGTGCTCGGCTTATATGGATTAATTCCAGCTGTGATCTTATTTTTTCTCCAGAAAAGCAAATCACCGGATTGTGGAGTATTTTATTCCTATTGGTATTAATCCTCAATTACTATCTCGCTACACAGGGATTTCCTGGAACTTTTTGGGGGTGATTTTTTACCTGATGATGGTTGTCGGTGCTGGCCGTTACCTACAAAATAAATTTGATGTATCAGGTTTATTACGTTTTTGTTTTAGTGCTATTTTTTATGGCTCCATAATGCGAATATTCTGGACTCTTTTATTGCCTGTCATTTTCATGAGGACTACTAAAGATTCAGGTGCGCCTTATCATTGGATTAGTCTAATATGGGTTTTGTATCCGGTTTTTCTTCTATGGGTATCTAAAATAGCTGTAAAAGGAATGGATGATGAATTGAAAGCCACAGAGGAAAAAATATTTTCAGATCCTGTTGAAAATATTTTAAAGTTTGAAACTGGAAAGAATGGTCGTTTTATACACCTTATTGTTGATTTAATACTTACTATTTCATTGTTGATGCCATTTCTTTTTGTATTTCAATACTTTATTCCCGGTAGTGATATGATCAGGACATCCAAATTTCTCTTTATAACTCTGCTTTTTTTTCAAAGATTTATTTATTATGGTGTTTTGGAGAGTGTGTTTAAAGCTACGCCTGCGAAGTATTTAACAGGCTCGAAAGTTGTAAATCAGCATGGAGCTACTAATCCTGGTTTTGAGAAGATCATCATGCGATCCTTATTTCGTTTTATTCCTTTTGAACCTTTTTCATTTTTGGGAACCACCGGATGGCATGACGGCTTGTCTGGTACTTTCGTCATCAAAGAAACTTACGAAAAGTCCGGTAAATCCAGTAATAGACTCTGGATGCTTCTTCTGTTTATTCTTCCGGTATTTCAATTTGTGCTTGGAGAAATTAAGGAAAATAGAACGAATCAGGAAAGAAATGAATTTAATACCCGCATAAAACAAGCACAACTGAGTGGGATAGTGAAACATCTGTCTTCAGAAAGCCTGATCGTGTATGGGGAAAGAAGGAGCTCATACATGGGACCTCTGTATGTGTTTAAAGTTGATAGTGCCAGTATTGATAGCGTTTGGGGGTATAGTTTTACGGTTGAAAAGATATCGGTGAACGCATGACCTCACTAAATAAAGCATATCAAACAGGCAGCAGAGAAAATAAAGGAAGCATGGCAAGAAAGGATATTGAATCGATATTTTTAAGTGAGAAACCCGGATATCTTTTTCGCAATGGCGAGATTTATTGGATTAAAGGTATTCATACGCTCAACCAACCTATTATTTCTCTTGGATCGTCAAGTTCAAGTTCAACAAATCAGAAAAGTAAAATAGTGAGAGTTTCCTGGTCCCTCATTGATGAGCTTATGCCTGCAACATTAGAGTCAATTCATAATGTTGATGGAAATGTGACCTGGCCATCAACTTTGCCGGTACCGTTTACCTGGTCTGATAATGAAGAAACAGGCTATCTTCCACTAAGCGCAGAATTTGAAAAAGAGAGGTTTCATTTTAAAGCCTTGTTGATTTTTAGTGATCCTTCTGGTCAGAAATATGAATATATAATGGAGGGATATGATTCAAATGTAAGACTGTATCGTAAATATGGAGATTAAAATTGATTCATATAATTTAAATGAAGTGGTAAAAATTAAAATTCAAATGTATCAACTGGTATTACTCAATTCTGAGCTTGAGTTCACTAACCATCAAAAATAATATTATGAAATTCAACCTGATCAAATGGAAACTGATGCTCACCACGCTTCCCATCACATTAGTTATACTTCTGATCAAGTTTGGTATCGTATATGGACTACATTATGATGGCCTTGTGAAGTTTAGTGAAGTGGGGATTGTGGTGACCGGAGGAATATTCCTGATCGGATTCATGCTGGCCGGAACGATAGCGGATTATAAAGAAAGTGAAAAGATACCTGCAGAAATGGCCTGTACGATTGAGACGATCGAAGATACGATTGGCCTTGGTCATGGGTTAAAAGGGGGATATGATCTTACTATGGTGCGCCGGCAATTAAATGAAGTGACTGAATCCATCATCAATTGGTTTGAACATAAAAGTACAGAAGACGAAGTTTTTACAAAGATCAGCAGCATCTCAGACATTGCCCTTACGATGGAGAATGCTGGTGTCGGACAGATAACTTCCCGAGTCAGCAATGAGCAGCACAACCTGAGAAAATTATTCACCCGCGCCACTGTCATCGAAAAGACAAGTTTCCTCGCACCGGGTTATGCACTCCTTGAAGTTCTTACTTTTGTCATCATTTGTCTTTTACTTGTGGCTAAATTTGAAAACGAAACGACCGCCATCATCATTATATCCTTTATTTCACAGATCTTTATTTATATGATCCGGCTGATACGTGATGAAGATGATCCGTTTGAATATACGAAGTCAGGTAAAGCCATAGAGGCAGACATTGATCTAAATCCACTCATGCAGTATGATCAACGGGCAAAAAGCAGATTTAGAAAGGAAGAAGAAGTTATCCGTAGTTTCAAACTACGGATAACTTCTTCTTCCTTTCTAAATCGTAAATCGTAAATCGTAAATCGTAAATCGTAAATCGTAAATCGTAAATATGACAATCAATCTGGTGAAATGGAGACTGATGTTATTGACATTTCCCATTACCGCCGTAGTAGTGTTTTTGAAAATTGGTATTGTTCAATGGTTACATTTTGATGGACTTGTTAGTTTTTCAGAAACTGGACTGGTGTTTACAGGGGGGATATTTTTAGTTGGATTTATGCTGGCGGGGACCCTTGCAGATTATAAAGAGAGCGAAAAAATTCCGGCGGAGATGGCTTCTACTATAGAGAGTATTTATGATACTGTGGTGTTGGCTTATGGGTTTAATCCGAATTTTGATCTTTTAGCGCAGAAAATCAAATCTATGAGGTCACAAGATCGATCATCGCTTATTTTACTCACCAGGAAAGTGAAGAAGTGGTCTATAAAAGATCGATGAAATAACATCTGTAGCATTGTGGGTAAAAAAAACCGCATGGGGTCAACTACATCATGGGTAAAGCGCGAACAGACCAATCTCCGGAAATTATTTGCCAGGGCCACTGTGATCAAGCGGACAAACTTTATTTCCACAGGATACGCATTTCTTGAAGTGATGACTTTATTGATTATCGGATTATTGATGATTACTCGTTTTGAAAATGTGATTATCAGTATTATTCTCGTAGGTTTCATCACGCAGATCTATGTATATATGGTTAGCCTCATCAAAGATATTGACCATCCGTTTGAATATCCGTTAGATGGAAAAATACGGGCTGCGGATATCGATTTGTTTCCATTGATTGAATATGAGCAGCGGGCGAAAAGAAATTTAGTTTAGAATACAAAACCTACCTTGCCGGTATAAATTAGAAATCATGTGCAATGAAATATCTTCAGTTTCAGGAGTGCCTTACCCGCGAAATCGAAATCTGATCGTCTGCATACCGATAGCGATCAGTATGCTAGTGCTCGCTTGTCTTTCCTGCAAGATGGACCATACATCAGGCTTACAGCAGCTCGCAGGTAAAATTTATAAAGCACCCATGGCCCAGAATCTCCCCTCTAAGCCTTCGGCTGAGGATTCCCTATACCAGATCGGGATGGATGCCTATGCCCATAAAAATTGGGACAAAGCAATAACAGCTTTCAACCAGATACCGGAAACTCATCCATTACATAACCGGATAGTCTATTACACTGCCCATGCCTTAATAGGGAATAGGGAATATGATAAAGCCCTTGCTTTATTCAACACCCAGGGATTGAACAACGGGGAATATGTGCAGCAAACAGGATGGTATAGGATTTTGACAAAGATGTTCCTGAATCGGCCGCAAGAGGAAATCGTTCCTGAACTAAATGCCATTGCAGATGAACCACATCTGTATTACTGTAATAATGCGAAAGATGTGCTGAAACAGATGAAAGCAAAAAGTAAAGGGTCTATAGATGTTAATTAATCAATTTCTCTATTGACCTTTAACATTCATTCCACACTATAAAATATTGTTTCCTTGACGGACGAGGTTGTAGTTTCTCAAACCATCGCATGGATAAAATCCGTGGTCATTGGTTGCAATTTTTGTCCGTTTGCAGCCAAGGCCATGCAAAGGAAAAGTGTACGGTTTGTAGTCTTGCCAAATACAACTGTTGAAGCCACCCTGGAGGCCGTGGCAAGGGAATTGAAATTACTTGATGAATCTGAAAATATAGAAACGACCCTCATTATTTTGCCTTACGATTTCTCCGATTTCGTATCCTACCTTGATCTTGTCAGAATAGCCGAGGAATTCATTTCCCTGCAAGGATATGATGGCGTCTACCAGATAGCCAGCTTTCATCCGGATTATCGTTTTGCAGATTCCAGGGATGATGACCCGGCGAATTATACAAATCGTTCTGTATATCCTATGTTGCATATTTTGCGGGAAGAAAGTATTACAAGAGCTATTGAGAATTTTCCTGATCCTGATGGGATTCCTCAACGAAATATAGCATATGCAAATCAAAAGGGCTTGCAGTATATGCAATTGTTAAGAGCAGCGTGTTTTGATTAATAAAAGACTGTAGCTTTTCGTCTAAAACATACAAATGGATAATTGTAAAAATATATTGTATCAGTTAAACTACGGTAATATCATTTGCAAACCTATTTTTTATCTTTAAGGCATATCGATTTTTATGGAAGAGTTATATATACCTCAAAACAGGATAAGACAGATCTTTTTTCTTTTATGCCTGCTTTTGCTTGGTGTATTGCTGGCCAGGAACTATCCGTTTTTGTACCGGATTCCTGGGCGCAATCACGCTCTATATCATCATGCGTAAAGTGATGCTGTACCTGGTCATGATAAAACACTGGCCGAAGCCATTGGCAGCCGCATTGCTTATGTTGTTGTCCCTTATCGTCATCATGATCCCGATCGGTGGTTTAGTCAGCATGATGTCATCAAAAGTTACCTATGCTATACAGCATTCCGATGAGTTAGTTGGGCGTCACAAACACTTATTACCCGTGTAGAAGGTCAATTGGGTTATGAACTCATCAGCCAGGAGAATATAAGTTCATTAGGTAATTTTGTCGCCCGTACGACTCAGCAATTGCTCAGCGCCACATTCAACACATTAGCTACATTATTTTTCATGTACTTCATTCTTTATTTTATGCTGGTCAACGGTCGCAAAATGGAGCATGATATTTATGAATATATCCCGCTGAAGAATACAAATGTCAATATGCTCGGTTACGAAGTGCACAACATGGTGATCAGCAATGCTATTGGTATTCCTGTGATTGCTTTTTTACAGGGGATTGTAGCTCTCATCGGATACCTAATTATAGGTGTAAAGGAGCCCTGGTTTTGGTTTGTCATTACCTGTTTTACGGCCATGCTGCCGGTCATCGGCGCGGCGTTTGCATATGTGCCATTGGCTATTATTTTCTTTGCAAATGATCAGATATGGCAGGGCGTATTTATGCTGATCTATGGATTTGGCGTGATCGGATTGGTTGATAATGTCTTACGATTTACAATCGCAAGAAAAATCGGGAATGTACATCCTCTCATTACGGTGTTCGGTGTTATTATCGGGATAAATTTGTTTGGATTCATCGGTCTCATTTTCGGACCCTTACTCATTTCACTGTTTATTCTTTTGTTAAAAATTTATTCCAGCGAATTTATTGTCAAACAGAGGAGATATCCACGTAGAGGTGTCGCTATATGATGTCTGGACAACTGGCGGATGTTAATTTCAATTCGAAGGATCTGATCATTTGCCCGGGAAAAGAATCACCGGAAAATGAATTTTGGCGGATCGGATTGAAAGAACTGTACCTTTAAATCATAATATAAAGTTAAACCGACGTTCAACTATTGGTGGTCAATTTAATTTAATAAAATGTTATTAAATTTATTTGTCGTAAGATCTTTTTCTAGTGCCTGCCAGTCAGGATTCCCAAGAAATTTTTGAATCCTGCCTAGAATATTTGAGGAATAGAAAAAGCTACGGAATACACGAAGTCTTATATCTGGAAAAATTAAACCTAAATAAATGAAAACAACATTACTATTTTTTGCTCTCACTTTTCTATTAGCATATTTGGACAGACTACTCCGGTACATCCTATTCGCACAATCCGAAATCAAGTGTATTTTATAGCGCCCTATAAGGTTTGCATGAAGCAGACATCAGGAAAATGAATTGCATCCTGACAGAGCATTTGCAAAAGAACTCGAACGCCAGACAAGGGAATTGTTCACCGATATCCAGGTTTATGATAGCATTTATGTATGGCAATGGGATTCTTTGCCACCAAATGGCAGCTTATGACAAAAGCTATCAATATCCTGTATAATATGGACGGCTTACCTACTAGTTATACCTATCAGAATTTAGACGCAGGGAATTGGGTAAATTCACCCAATACAACATTGTTTATGACGCTAATAACAATGAGCTTTCGACTACGTATAAGGGTTGGAATGGCACTTTCTTTCAAAATATATTTCAGGATGTCTATACCTATGATGCTAATAATAACCAGACCAGCGATGTATTCCAGCTATGGAGCGGCACTGCGTGGGTTAATTCATCCGGTTACATTTATATGTATGATGGAAATAATAATCTGATCAGTCAATTAAGCCAGAATTGGAATGGGACCAGTTGGGATAATTATGATCTGTCCACGTATAGCTATGATGCAAACAAAAACTTTATCAGTGAAATTTATCAACTCTGGAATGACTTGGACGGTACCTGGGATAATTCAAACCGGTACTCTGCCACCTATGATGCCAATAATAACCAGCTTACTTATAAATATCAAAACTGGAATGCAACCATTTTGGATTGGGAGGATACCGGATTGTATACAAATACGTATGATGCTAACAATAATCAGATCACTCAGTTATTCCAATACTGGGATGCTACGAAATGGGTGAATTATAGTAATAGTATTTCTACCTACAATGCCGGTAATGATCTGACGAATGTTTTATTTCAGGATTGGAATGTCACCAATTGGGAAAATTCAGCAAGGGGCACCTATACTTATAATGGAAATCACCAGGTGTTAAAAGTACTTATTTGAAAACTGGAACGGTTCCTGGATTAATTCCACATTATCATTCAATACGTATGGGGAAAACAACTTTCTTGAAAGTTATTCAAGCCGTCAATTTAATGCTGACGGAGTCATTGCAACAACGGAGACAGCACATTTAACTTTTTTCATACGATAACGGGAACCCATGATGTTCCGGATAATAATCTCAACATCACAGTTTCTCCAAATCCGAGTAGCGGAAAGTTCATGATAAGCAGTAAAGAAGATTTTCAGGATTTGGTGGTTTATAATTTACTAGGTAAACGTATGTTTTCAGTCGATGAAGGCAAAGGGCAAACATCAGTCAATCAATTTAGCGGATTATGGAAAAAAGGATCTACCTGATTTCAATACGTGACGGTAAGAAAATAGTGACTCGAAAGGTAGTGGTTCAATAATAATGTAAGGGATGACAGTCGACATATCCTAATAAGGTCGAATACGGTCGTGAAAAATACGAGTATTGCGAAGCCTGTGTAAATGATTTGCCCAGGCTTTTTTATTTATAAGTGAGCATTTCTCTTCTTCTTTCCCGATGGCTTCAATGTTATTAATTTTAGCAATGTTAAATTAAAAATATACTTTGGCCTCTCCTGAAAATGAATTTTGAGTATGAGAGAATCCATCCAAGCATTTATGTATGAGCTCAGTCCCTGGCTACTCAGTCATGGAGTAAAGATCCTGTTCTATCTCATAGGGGCATACCTCCTGCGGGCTATTGCAAGGCGGTTTATTGCCAGGGTGATCAGAATATCCGTTAAACAAGATGAACGAAATCCAACTGCACAAGATGAAAAAATGCGTGAAGACACTTTAATACGTGTCTGTGTATTAGTGATCAATTTTGCATTGGCTTAGGCTGTTCGTGATGATGACTCTTCAGGAAATGGGGATACCTAAGGGTCCTATGCTGGCGGGGGCAGGCATATTCCGGAATTGCCCGGGCTTCGGTGGTCAATACCTTGTCCGGGATATTGTTTCCGGCTTCTTTATCATTTTGAAAATCAATACAGGATAGGCGATGTCGTCGAATTTCGATGGTACGTCCGGTAAGGTTGAAGATATAAGTTGCGTATCACCACTCTAAGGGATATGGATGGTACCGGTACACGTCATGTTCCACACGGGGAGGTAAAAAAAAGTAGCCAATTTTTCAAAAATCATTTGCTCGTGTCAATCTCGATATTCCGATTGTCTATGCATCTAATCTTGATCATGTCATTGAAACTGTCAATCGGGTAGGAATGGAGTTAGCCGAAGATCTGACATGGAAGGATCTGATTATTAAGGCCCCTCAGTTTTTAAGGGTCGACGACTTTACAGATACCGCGATTCTGGTCAAATAGTCGGTGAAACACAATCGCTCAAACAATGGCGGTGACGGGGAACTTCGGAAGCGGATTAAAGAAGCGTTTGATAGGGAAGGTATTGATACCGGTTCATGACCGCCAGATCGGAAATCAGAGCCTCCGGCACCCAATCACCTGACAACTTTTTTTGAAAATTTCTTCGACATCTGATCAGTTGAATTAAGATTTTCAATTCAGTAGAAAAGATCTAATCCTAAGGAATAGTATTACCTTAGACACTGCTCTTTCCATCCGAGCGGGAACCCAAACGCCGGATAAAAATATCTGACCATTGATGGTTGTGTACAAGGAATACATGAATATGCATCGATAGTTTGTGTTTCCCGGAGGCGAGCGATTCAGACGACGAACTAATGAATTTTTATATAATATTTAATTGATTGAAGATGAGCTTATGTGATACCATAAGTACCCAAACCGGTGGAGCCGATATTCATCCCAATCTAATTACGACCCCCATGAAAACTTGCCTTAATACTAGGAGCTGTGGCTTTTCACTTGCCATTCTTTGCCGAGGTTGGAATTGGCACCATCACACCGCAATTCTAAATCAATCCTCGAGCTTTCATCACATACCAAAGGCTTACTTCTCCCGGGATGACAGGCGCGGAAAAATATGCTGACCCTCTATCCTTGATGACATCGGTATGACAGTATTCCAGACTGATCTGTCAAGTCCCCCTTATTCATCTTCTCCAAAAGGCTTTTATACATTTGATGGCACCACCCTGGACTCCTCCTATTTCAAATGGATCAACCAATGGAGAAACATTAAAATGGGACGGTAGTAAATGGGCTGCAACATCCTATCTATTCCAACACTGGAAGCCTATTGGTATAGGTACAAATGCACCCAAAGCCCAGTTGCATATCAATAGTGGCCGGAGGCTGTAACAACCCGTCTGCAAATAACCAACGCAAACACGGGTGCATTGACTAATGACGGTTTAGTCACGGGCTTAACATTGGCAGGTGGTGATGCACACTTAATCAACAGGAGAATAAACCTATTATTTTGGCACAAATATGACCGAACGTATGCGGATTGATTCTTCCGGAAATGTAGGATTAATAAAACAAATCCTTCAGCCAAACTGGATGTCAATGGAAATGTCAAAAGTCAATTCTCTTGATATCAACGGTGCTGCAAATGTAGCATCTCTCAATGCTAACGGACCTGTCAAAATTGGTGTGTCAAGGTACATCTCTCACGAGGATCATTCGTTATACCGGTGAGTGAGTGATGTCCCTGTTATGCTTTCAAATGAAGAATACACA
>JADKGY010000027.1 GCA_016722045.1 Candidatus Opimibacter skivensis
CAACCTCGGGCGTGAAATTGAAAGTCTCTGGACAATGGGCGGCATGATTCACTCGCGATATCCGGGGATAACATTATTCTTTCACTTGATCATATCCTTCAGGAATATGGCCAGGAATTATTACAAAATAAAAGAGGAAGTATAGTGGCTATTGAACCCTCCACTGGTGAGATATTAGCCATGATCAGTTCGCCGGGTTATGATCCGAACGAATTGTCTATTTCGAGAATGCGTGGAGAAGTTTTTGCGAAGCTGCAAAGCGATACACTGAATCCTCTGTTTGACCGATCGGTGATGGCGCAGTATCCACCGGGTTCAATTTTTAAACCGATCCTTGCACTTGCGGCTATGCAGGAGGGCGTACTTGATGAGAATAAAACCGTTTTTTGTAACGGATCCTATAACCTTGGAGGATTCAGGAGAGGATGTCACAATCATCCTGCGATACACAATGTATCACAAGCTATACAGTATTCATGCAATACGTATTTCTTCACTGTATATAAAGATGTGATTGATGATGCAGGGTATACACTACCTGAGATCGGGATGCGAAAGCTTAATAGTTACCTGACTGAATTTGGATTTGGAAAAAAATAAGCGTTGACTTGCCGAATGAAAAATCCGGCAATCTGCCTGGACCGGATTATTTTGATGAACTATATGGATCCGGAAAATGGAGATCGTCTTATATATTATCGATGGGGATCGGACAGGGCGAATTACAGCTGACGACATTGCAGATGGCACATGCTGCTGCTATCATCGCCAATGAAGGAACGTACACAGATCCACATATTCTAAAAGCAAGAGTACCTACTGGTGGTGAACCGAAGGCTGAATTTTATCCCCGGCGACGTGTGTCTATTGATTACAGATACTTTGAACCGGTCATCGAAGGCATGGCGGGTGCTGTGCGCGCAGGTACTGCAACATTGGCCTCAAATCCTGAATATGAAGTTTGTGGAAAAACAGGTACATCTGAAAATCCTCATGGGGCAGACCACTCTGTATTTTTTGGATTTGCGCCGAGGAATCAACCGAAGATTGCGATAGCTGTTTATATTGAAAATGCGGGATGGGGAGGAGCATTTGCAACTCCTGTAGGTGGACTGATGATGGAAAAATATATAAAAGGAGAAATCATTGAGGCACATAAGGGGATTGAAAAGAAGATGCTCGAGACGGATTTGATACATAAAATCAAATCATGAGCAGGGAACAGAGGGTAGAGAGCAAAGGGCATGGGGTAGATATACCTCGAATAAGGATAAATCATAAGCGTAATGTAAGTTCGAGCTCGGAGAGACTTGAATGTCTAGCTTGAAGCGAGGTCATCAAGTCCCCTTTAGGGGATTTAGGGGCAAAAAAACAGAGTCATGATCATAAGTGCAATTGTAGCGATGAGTACTAACCGGGTGATCGGTAGAGATGGCGGACTCCCCTGGCATCTGCCGCGCGATATGAAATACTTTCAACGGACGACGGTCGGGCATCATGTCATCATGGGGCGTGAAAGTTTTGCATCATTGGATTATAGGCCATTGAAAGGAAGGACGAATATTGTCCTGACAAGGGATCCGTTTTTCATTTCATCTTCTGCTATTGTGCTGCATTCGATCGAAGAGGGGCTTAGTTATGCATTTCAAGAGGGGGAAAAAGAGGCCTTTATAATAGGCGGCGGCAAGATATTTGAACAATCTATGCATTTACTTGAAAAAATATACCTCACGGTGGTCATATCTGAGGTCGTTGGAGACATATACTTTCCGGAGATTGACATGAGTGAATGGCGGGTAGACTCATCTGAATATTTTGAAGCAGATGCTAAAAATGAGTTCCCCATGCGCTTTGATATACTTCTCCGGAAATGAAAATGCAGGAACAGTTATTACACTTCATCTGGCACCGGAAACTTTTTAGCCAGGTAGAATTAAGGACTACAGAATCTCTTGATGTAGAGATCCTTCAGACAGGTATTCCGAACCAGGACCAGGGGCCTGATTTTCTTCAATCACGTATACGTATCGATGACCAGGTCTGGGCGGGGCATGTCGAAATCCATATACGCAGTTCAGAATGGTATCTGCACCGACATGATCAGGATACGCATTACAACAATGTCATATTGCATGTGGTGTGGATCGAAGATCAGCCGGTATTTACATCCGATGGTACACGCCTTCCTTGCATAGAATTAGGAGAAAGAGTGGATCGTATTCTGCTAGAGCGATACAATCATCTGATGAACAATGAAGAGTGGATACCCTGTGCTTCATCATTGTCATCTGTGGCTGACATCACGCGCACCTCATGGCTTGAACGATTGATGTCCGAACGACTGGAAAGCAAAACAGAAAACATCATTAAGATTCTTGAACGATGCGGACATGATTGGGAGCAGGCTTTTTTTGTTGTGCTTGCAAGACAACTGGGTGCGCCAGCTAATAGTGATGCGATGGAAAGTCTGGCCTTAAAACTTCCTCTAAAAATATTGAGAAAACACGGAGACCGTACTGATCAGATAGAATCGTTGTTTTTTGGTGTGGCAGGAATGTTGACAAAAGAACTGAGTACGGGATATCCTTCATCGCTAAAGAGAGAGTTTGATTTTTTGAAAATCAAATACGGGATACAACCGATGCCTGCATTGCGATGGAAATTTATGCGCATGCGACCTGTGCATTTTCCGACCATTCGATTGGCGCAATTGTCCAGGATTGTTGCAGACACCCCACTATTTATTTCCATGCTTATACAAACAGAGACTCCGGAAGAGTGGATAGAACGATTTATGGTGACACCGGATCAGAAATATTGGCAGGATCATTATCATTTCAAAAATGAAGCACCACCTTCTACGAAGAGACTTGGAAAGGATACGGCGCAGTCACTAGTGATAAATCTTGTGGCCCCGTTTATGTTTGTATATGGTAAAATGCAAGGGCTACAAAACCTGAAAGAAAGAGCTGTCCGTTTGCTCTCGCAAATGCCCCCTGAGAAAAATGCTGTCATCAAAGGCTGGACATCATGTGGGTGGAGAGCTGAAGATGCAGGACAAACACAGGCGATGCTGCATCTCAAAAAAATTATTGCGATATGCGCCGGTGTCTGCATTGTGCGATTGGGTTGAAGGTGATGAAGGAAGACGGTGGCTTCGACTGTCCTTCACGCGGAGCGTGAAGCGGACATGCTCAGCCACCTCACCACATACGAGACAGCATTCCTGTATCGTTATTGGTCAGGATATTAATTCAATTAATTCGGCAATCACCCCAAGAAAAGCCACTAAAATCCTGATTATCAGCACATAAAACATCTACGCTATTATTGATATAAATTTTCGTTCCTTTGGGGTTTAATAGTAATTTTGCAACAATAAATATCAACTAGAAAACAATGATTGGATTTTTCTTGCAAGCAGCAACCACGGCAGTTGATTCTACAGCAGTGGCACCAGGTTCAAGTTTGAGGATGATCGATATCCTGTTTAAAGGAGGTCCGGTGATGATACCGTTGATCATCCTGTCGCTTATATCGATTGCATTTATCATCAGCAAATACATCTTCATACGGGAGCGATCTAAAATCGATACGAATCTTGTCAACACCGTCCTGGATAAAATATCTCTCGGGCAGTTTGATTCAGCCAGTCTTCTGTGTGATCAGTCAAATGGTTCACTCGGCAATGTCATCAAAGCAGGTGTTTCACAGATCGGAAAACCGATTGAATACATTGAGAAAGCACTTGAAGTGCAATCCAATATTGAGCTGGGTGAAATGGAAAGCAAGATGGGTTATATCAGCATGGTGTCCGGTATAGCTCCACGTCTTGGATTCATCGGTACGATACTCGGGGTCATCCTGATCTTTTATAATATTTCACAGACAGCGGATATATCCATCGGCACGATTTCAGGAGGTTTATATCAGAAAATGATTTCATCTGCCACAGGCTTAGTTGTGGGCGTTGTAGCATTTATGGGGTACAACTTCCTGTTGACGAAAATTGATAATTTCTCTTTGCATCTTCAAAAGGAAGTACTGGAATTTATCAAAGGCCTTCAAAAACCTGTGCGCTAAATGGAACTCAGAAAAAGAAGAGCTTTTCACGATGAGGATGCGATGTCAGCGATGAATGACATCATGTTCTTCCTGTTACTATTCTTTTTGATTATCGCCACGATGTCAAACGCGAATATCATCAAGATCTTACTTCCGAAATCGGATACGACCAGCCAATTGGCAAAACAACCGCTGACACTAACGGTTACAGAGGATTTGAAATATTATGTCAACTCCAACGAGGTACCATCTGCTATGCTTGAAGGCGCATTGGCTGATGCGATCAAACGTAATGAAGATCCTACGGTTGTGCTTCGTATTGCCAAGTCACTCACCGTTCAGGATCTTGTCGATGTCATGTCGATCGCAGCGAAGCTGAATCTGAAGATGGTGTTGAGTACGGAAAGATGAGTAACGAATAACGAGTGACGAATAACGAGTTTATTCTTAGCGCATCGGGAAACCCGGACAGGATTTAAAAATCGGTTTCTATTTTAAATCTGTGAAAACAGGCTCCTGCCTGCATTGAATTAATGGATAATCACAAAAATTATTTTGAACATCCAGGCAAAGCCATTGGTGCCGGTGCGGGCTTCGAATATGTCATGTCAGTCGCGCTCAATTCATACGGAGGATATAAGGAAGGAATGATTCGTTGTATCACAAGCCGCGAGGGTGATGTGCAAGTGGCCGGCTATATTGACAGAAGTGAATTACACAAAGTAAAAGAGCATTCTCCTAATCATTTTGAAATAGGAGATCGATTGGTGATCAAAAACGAATCAGAAATTATCGATCAGATATGTGGAATGGACAGGGAATTTATTGGTCTTGAAGATCCGGATATCTGGATAGATGAAAAGACCGGTATGATGCATGTGTATTTTACAATTCCGTTGCGAAGCCGGAATCATCAGGCCGACTTAATTCACCTTGGTCATGCCGTAGGGAAGGATATGAATTCACTTGAGATGACTATGCCCGTACTCATGTCCGGAACAGAAGGGATCAGTGGAAAAGAAGTTTCAATCGCACCGATCAATAAAAATAAATTCCGCTACAATCTTGTTGAGTCCGCTTCTGAGGGAAAGGAATTCTGGTATTCAACTATTCGCGTTGCCATAGCAGAAGATATGGGAATGCCATGGAAATTCGGAGATACATTGTTTAATCCGGAAGAACATTCTATTCCATGGATTGCGGGTCACGCTTCTCCCGGACCTCTTTTGCCTGACACGTTTATGGATGTCGGTGAAGGCAGGCGTTTAGGTATACTGAATGGTCGTGAAGCAAATCATAAAGAAGGAGATAAAATTAAATATGGCATGTTCTCCGTTGGCCTGTTTATTTATGATTTTGAAAATGGAAAAATAGATTGGGTTTCACCGGAGCCGTTCATACAGGATAGTCAGGCAAAAACGATAACTTTTGCCAGCCAGTTTGTAGAAAAAGGAAGAGGGTCCGGAGTTCTTTATGCACATGTTGATGATTCCTTTGTGCGGGCATATACAATCAATGCAGACCTCATTAAATCATTGTTACCTGATTGAATAGAGTTTAGTTTTTAAACAGCGGCTGGCTGGTGAATTAAAAATTCAGTTGAGCGTGTTTTATTTTTCAACCCAAATAGGGCAACACATTCAGCACAGGATTTAAAACAGAAGCACCGAGCACGCGCGAGCGAACATCTGACCAGCCATATTTTTTGTCAGGCATATCTGCGTTGTCTTTAAATGGCATTTCAATCGTCAGGGCTAAGCAACCATACCGTTGAGCTATATAATTACTGCACAATGTCAGATTCGCTTCTCCGAATTTGTCAAATGGATATTTGTGCGTATCCTGAAAATCGGGACATGTATCCATCCAATGATTAATGAATTTCTTTTCCAGTGTGGCCAGATACTCGGTGTAGTCAGGAATACCTTCGGATGCTGCGATAAAATTATAGGGTAGTTCCTCATCGCCGTGTACATCCAGCATAAGATTAATACCTGTTTCGTGGATTTTATTGCGGACATAATAAACTTCAGGACTTGTTTTCTTAGAGGGTTTTTGCCATTCACGATTGAGGTTTGCACCTGAGGCGCTTGAACGTAAGTTGCCTGCTATGGAACCATCGAGATTCATATTGGGGACAACATAAAAAATGGCATCCTCTAAGAGCTTATTTGAAACCGAGTCATGGTGATCCAGTAGTCGTTCTAAAAATCCTTCAATAAACCATTCGGCCATTGGTTCGCCGGGATGTTGGCGTGCGATGACCCATATTATTTTTTTATCCTTTCGTGGTTTTCCGATGACAAGCATTTCAATATTCCGGCCAAGAAAAGTTTTTCCGATGACCTCAACTTTTACATCAGAAGCCATTTGTGCATGGTGAATAAGATCTAAATGACGTTCATAAGAATAGGGCGCGAAATACGCAAAATAGACCGCGTTGTGTCCAGGTGTAAAATTGAATTTGAGTACACCGTTGACATATGTTGTGGGAATGCGGAACCATTCCTCACGATCATAAGAAGCACAGACATTATAGCCCTTCCATCCTTCAGGGTAGGCTGTTTTGCCGGCATTGATGATAGAGAGCTTACAGTTTTTCTTTTCGGCGCCGGTGAGCCTGAAGTGAAACCACTGAAGGAAATCGGAATTGGTATCCTTTCTGATGCGCAGACGGAATTCATTTTTCTTTGCATCGATGCCGGCCACTTCAATATTGCCGCTGTCAAAATTGGATGAGATTTCCATCTTCATATGGGTTCGTTTATTGAATCAGACCGACAAGATAGGGCTTTGAAACAATCATGAATAAAATCCTGAGCCGGGAGCACTCATTTTTTAACGGAACTTTAAAACGGAGCCGAATCTGAATCCGATCAATTCGATTACCTTGCCCCTGAAAATAAAACGTAAGACAATGAAAAAATTATTTATTCTTATTACTACGGTTTTTGCATTAACGCAGATAGCATCTGCACAGTCGGCGAAGTCTGTTTATTTTGAGCTGGGAGGACCGGGACTTGCGTCTATAAATTTTGATACAAGGTTCAGTGCCAAAGAAGGCGGTCTTGGTGGCAAAGTTGGTGTTGGTGGCTTCACTGTTGATGGTGTGGGGATAGTGTTTATACCTATTGCAGTGAATTATCTTTTAGGTAAGGATTCCAGAAATTATTTTGAAATGGGTATCGGTGTTACTCCTGTGCTTGGGAGTGATGGAGATGGCGGAAATTTTTCAGGCACATTCGGGCACCTCAATTTTGGCTATAGGCTTCAGCCGGAGAATGGTGGATTTACATTCAGAGCATTTATTACACCTATTTTCGGGAATGGATTTTTTGTTCCGTATTATGGCGGTGTGTCGTTTGGGTATAAATTTTAGGCAGGGTACCCGCGTTTCGCTTTTTTAATTCAGCACATAGTTTTGCAACGTATGCACATCTCCCATGGATGAGGTGGTCATGATCAATCCTATTGATTTTGCATAATAATATTGTGTAAAAAACTGGGTGCTGATCAGGTTGCCATTCATATTGATTTTGCTTTCTGATTCAAGCATCACCACGTCAGGGTATGTCTTGCCATTGACCTCTTTGCTGATGCCGGTTTCTTTCACGGTGAAGGCCATGATGCTGTTTAGGCCATTGGCTGTGAACGTAGCATCCCAGGTTTCGCCTTTTTTCAGATCATCTTTAAGCCATAGTTGATAGTTGTCTTTTCCCATCAGTTCATTGTACATGATTCCGTTCTCCACTTTGACTAATGTGTTATCGGGTACGGTGCTATTCTTCATCGTCACGATGGGGCCATTAACACTGACGACAGAATTGGTATATAGGTTTCCGTCTTTTTGTTTGTATTCCCATTTATTGCCCGGGGCTAATGGATAGTATTGCATCATGATTGAGAGAGTTTGATGAGTTTAATGGTTGTGATTTTGAATGATGCAAAAATAGGTCTACACTCTATTGGTTGCAGTATTTTCTATTGTGCGGTGGGTTTGAATGAGGGAAAGGAATAAAGAGGGTATAGTCCTGTGGGGAATCGAAGATTATTATATAAATACGTAGTAATCAAACAATTATAATAATTTCATCTATATAGTTGACGTGACAGTTGACGTAATTGACCAAAATTCATTTGTTGACCACATTATTTTTAAAGTCATCGATCATATTCATAATATTATTTTGAAATGATTTTGAATAAACAGTAAAGTCTATGACTTCTAATCCACTACCTTTTTCAATCCGAATTTTTTCGATACCGGTTTTGGAAAGAACATCATAATCGGCTTTCATAATAACACATGCAATACTACTACCCCAACCATAACCCCAATGAAGTATTTCTGTATATTTTGGAGAAGACTGAAATGCAACAGGTCTCTTTAAAACCTCACCAGTAGTAAGTTTAAGGTAAATCCATTTATCAGATGTGGTGAGCCATAACTCTTCCGAAAAAACAACAAGTCCAATTACATAGCTATCCCAGGTCTTAAAAAACCTTATACCTAAAGCATTACCATTCAGTATCTCACTTGTGTCTGTAAATGGTAAACTTTGACTTCCTATGGTTACATTTCCTGTGAAATCGTCAACAACTGTATCAATCTTAAAAGCAAATGATTGACAAAAAAGAGTTGTGAAATTTATTTGAAGTACAAAAAAAAGAATTGCTTTCATTTCAATAGCTTATTGGCCAGGAGATACAAGTATCGTACAAAATGTTAAGCCCTTTTGGAAATTTACCTATTCCGTATCTAATTTGATAATACAGCTGTCTGCATCCGCTTTACAGCTAACTACCTATACCTACAACCCCGAGTATTTAAAGTAAAATTTATTAGCCCCTTGTTGTTTCATTCTTAAAATGGAATACTTATGGTTGCAGTCAGGCTTTACTGTTTCATAAAGATTTGACATTAAATAATTTCCTATTTCGCTTACATAAAATTCATTTTCTGCCCTTTCAAATGAGGTGCCATAAGTATAAGATATAATACTATTGGCTACAATTGGCGAATTTTCTCTATCGAATTTAACCGATTTTGGATCTTTAGAAAGTGGTGTCTTTTTAAGGTCGCAATTAGAATACCTTTCGTCTACGAGATTGAATTGCGAAAGGACTATCCTTGACTTTGGGGGTATGGTCAATTCTTTCTTATCCGATATTGTAACACCTGATCCGATGGCGCTTGTGACTGTCGGTACAAATCTCGATACATACGTGCTTTCCTTTAGTGCTGATGTTGTGAATGTCCTATTTTGAAAATATTCATTTGCTGTTCCATTTAATACCAAAAACGATTTCGTAAGATCGACTATTATATCTTCTGTGCCTGAGTTGTAAATGCTACAAACAATAACGCCTCCATTGTTCCATAAGTCATAAGTTATTATAGCATGCCTTTCCGGCGGGTTGATAGTCTTCGTTGGTGTCGTGGTAAATACTTGGTAATAGGATGTTTGGATGCAAGACGTTAAAATCAATGCAATGGAAAAAAATAATAGGTTTTTCATAATTCTAAGATTTTGGTTTATTCGTTTAATGATTCTAATATTTCAAGGCGGCATTGACAGGATAATAGTCTACTTACTTTTAAAATTATACAGACCTAAGCTAAGGATTATTATCAGTATACAATACTTTTGTACCCAAGGGACCCAGGTTTTTGGCAATTCCTTGACTTTTGTACAACAATGACTGAATGCGAGGTCAAATTTTGACAAGTTTTCCAAAATTTGGTTTTAGAAGAATAATTTAGCTATATCAAACTACAAAGGCCGGCTCAACATCCCGATAGGAACTGCTTAAGAGGGTTGCCATCTTTTCTCTTGCAATTTTGATTTACATTATTACGAAAATATCATATCTGGACACTGCAATAGATCACCCCGTCTAATGCATTCATTATAAGAAGTTACTGCCTCTGTTAGTATATTTCGATCACTACAAACAACATACCTGAGCGATTGATGAATAATGAAAGCATTATACATCATTGCCTTTGACCTCTCAAATACCTTCATTTTTACCGAAGTCAAAGAAAAAATTCGACTTGATGAAATGGCTATCATGAGATCAGTTTCACCAAACTCACGAAACAATTTTGGAGCCGTTCGATAAACAAGAGGGTTATCACCAAGAACAAATATATCCTTAGGAAATTGCCTAAGAGATGGAGTTGAAATAGTATCAATTGGTGAAAGTTCAATTTGTTTTAGGGTATGATAAGCAATTTGGGATCGTAGTAATTTCCTAAACGTTTGATCATCCCTTAGCTTTTCAGGTGAGATAGAATCAGACATAATTTTCGTTCGATCAATTACGTCAGATGATGTAATATCTGTTGCTGGAATTCTCCAATATAATTTTATTAAAAATCGCAAAAAGTGTTCAATGTCGCCAATTTCAACATGTGGATTATCAGCAACTTCATTCCTCAGTTTCCTAATAATCAAACTTGCCTCGTCATCTATTTTCTTATAATATATGTCCTCGAGCGCTGAACTTTGTTGCGTTCCTATTACATCAACTGTATTCCTATCTGCTTCAAAAAAAACACTCTTTGGAGATTTTTGTTGGGTTTGAATTTCGTTTTTGTTTTTGTCATATACGTACAACAAGCCATGGCTATTGACAAACCCTTTAGAAAAAAAAATCGGAATGTAATGATGGTCGGTTGAATTTTTTTTTAATAAGTGTTCCGATCGTAATTTTTGTACATTAATTTTTTTATGAACGCCCATGTAAGTCATCGTAAATTAAGATGTAGTCCCGTGGGGGATCGAACCCCAATCTAAGGTTCCGGAAACCTTCATACTATCCGTTGTACTACGGGACCAGGAAGGCAAAGGTAGTATTCAGAAATTGGTATTCGGTAATCAGTAAGCGGTAATCAGTATAGGATTGGAAAAATGTTAAAAGGCTAACCGGTGAAAAGGTTAAACGAGTGGGATTTAAATTCTTAGAAACACTCAGGAGGGCTTAGCCAGTTTTTCAATCATATCCTGCGTCAGCGAATCGGAGCTTGTGCCAAATCCATCAACGAGAATTCCCTTTAGGTCATGCTTTGAAGATGAAATCGCGTAGAGAATGCTTTCATCATCGGGGTCTGAAGGACCATAGAATCTGAAAAGCTTATCAATTTCAAACTCATCAGGATGCACCTGAAGTGCTCCTTGTCGACAGTCTAGGTGGCCGGTCTGAAGATTGAAGTCTTCTGTATAACCCTGCAGACGCAAACTATTGATAGCAGCAGTGAGGGTATTATATTGTTCGACTGAATCCATGATTCGAAAGGCTTTAGAATAAGAGTAATACTACTATAAATAACACAAAAAGGTTATTGTTTATAACTATAGATAGTTTTAGTTTATAACTAAAGTCGGTATCTATGAAGATATGCACTTTAAGGAGGGAAAAACTATACTCTATTGCATTTTGATTCCCGGATCAGAAAGAAAGATAGCGCTGATAATGTGTCTGTATGTAGGCTTTTGCATCCAAAACAATGGAGTCATTCAGCGGAGCAGCAGGCGAAGAACTTCCGGTATTACTAAGTGCTTGTGTGGCGTAGGTGTAAATAAATTTTTGATCGGGAGTGATCCAACCCCAAACGTTATCGTTCGTATAGTAAGCGAAATTTTTAGTGCGAGGATTTAGTATGTCCCTGCTTGAGGGGAAGTCGCTATAATTTTTATTCAGCTGACTCAAAAGCGTTGCAGCTATGTCATTTTGATTGGAGGTTTTATCGATGGTCGCGCCCCGGATATTTTCCTTCAGTACATTTCCAAAAAAGAGCAATGGAATTCTTTTTGACTCCGGCATATTGAAATCCCTTTCTTTTGGCAGGCGATGACCATGATCAGCAACGAGAATAAAAAGTGTGTTGTCATACCAACCTTCATTTTTTGCGGCTCTGAAATATTCACCTAAACAATGATCAGAATAAAAAGCCGCTTTTCTAAATCTACCGGGTTCGCTATGATCTTCATCAAAAGGTGTTTCCATCGGCACTTCAAATGGTTCGTGTGAACTCAACGTGAGGAGGACCGATAAAAAAGGTTCTTGTGCAGATTTTAAATCCAAGAGTTGTTTTTCAAAAACATATTGATCATGTGCACCCCACTTGCTATTCAGTTGATTGGAGGCGAAACTGGCTTTATCAACAATCGTGGTGAAACCGGAATTGATCAAATAACTTTTCATATTTACAAACCCTGACTCTCCACCGTAATAAAATGAAGAGGTGTAGCCATCATCCGCGAATACATTATTTATGCTTTTCAGTTTTTCGGATTTGGAAGGAATGGAAATGATCGAGATCAATGGCGGCGGCGGAAATCCACTGAGTACTGATATTAATCCATGTTCTGTCCTTGAACCTGCCGCGTAGATTTGGGTGAATAGCAAACCTTGTTTTGAAAGAGTATCAAAATTTGGCGTGATATTATTCTCGCCACCGAGTGATCGGATGATATCGGCAGTCCAGCTTTCCAGGATGATGATGACAATATTTGGTTTAACAGACTTCAGGATTGAAGCAGTCGGTGTTTCGCTTTTAAAAAAAAGATTTTTATTTCGTTTTTCTGCTTCAGCACCATCCATATAGACATATGGATTTTTTGTGGTCTTCAGATCAAAATAACTGTGTAGAAAATACCAGGCCGGATTGATAGCGACATGATTATAAAAAGGAGTTTTTGAAAAATAAGCTGAGCTTTCGTTAATAGGCGCGAGTTGAGGCCGCCTCTTGCCATCACGGGCAGAATGACAATGGGCATAATAATCAGAGTCGTTTTTAAAAATACATTTTTGACAGGCGTTGAAAAATTTGTAACTATTTTTTAAACAACCAAAAGAAAAACCGAAATACAGGATAAGAAAACCGATCAATAGAAATAACTGAGAGGTCGAAATAAACGTCAACACTTCATGGGGATGCGCCACATAATCAAATACACCAAAAATTTAAAAGAGCGCCCCATTCATGGTACATTTTATGTTGGAAACGGCCAGCAGAGAAATAATAAATACTACGACTACAGTGTAAATGTTGTTATATTCAGTACAGTAATGATCCTATGCTGACGAACTGGTTAAGTATCCAAAAAAAGAAAAGACGGAAATATCAAAAATGAAATCGTGGATAAGTCTAAACGAAAGCCTGCATCATACCTTTGGGCGGCTGGAAATAATCCAGCATGCGTAATGATATTGATATGGAATGCCAGAAAGACAAAACGAAACAATGCGAAAAGGATCATCCAGAAGATCACAAGGCGGAGAAGGAACGGTGTATGCAGTTGCCTTTTGATCTCAATTGTCTGCGCCATGCGACAAAAGTATATAAAACCGATCAACCCGATCCATTGCTCCGCAGAGAGAGCATTGAATTTATGAGAAACAATGAGTGTATTCTTTACTGAAATCAATTCGGCTCCAATGCTGACCGCGATTTCTTCAGGCGTATGACTGTTTATCTTCAGGCCGATGGGGGCATGCATTGTCTGAATCAGAATTTGAGGAAAGCCGTTTTTCATAAGTTCCTCTTTCAATGCAGTCACCTTAGCTTCGCTTCCCATCAGACCTAAGTAGGCAAAGGATTTTTGTGCTAGTTGAAGTAATGCTTCGAGATCTGATCTGTAACCAAGCGTCATCACTACTACAAATACATCTGGACCTGAAGGGTATAAGATCACCGACCGTATCATAATTTTCAATGACATGTTTCTGTGCGCAAACTATTTTGGGAAAGTGTATTAAGATCGCGCGGTCATCGATGACATCAATATAAAAATCAAATCTGGACATTAGTTCCGAAAGTGCTAATGCACAATGGCCGCCACCAACAATATAAAGTCTTTGTTTGTATCCGATGACTTCCTGCCAGGTAAACTCATTTTCACCCACTTTTGCAAATCGAAAAGAGCCGGAATTTAACGAGCATATGAAATGTGCAACAGACAGGACTTATACTGCCCAAGAACATCAATGATCGTTAATACTTCGGGAAGATGATAGGGATCCAGCGCAAAATAAATAACAGTTTGTTCGCCGGAACAAATCATCCCACTCTGATCACGGGGTTCATTTTTTCTATGAATTTGGTTTTTGATTTTGGGAAGTAAGATTTCTTCTTTCAGGAGATCTTTGGCGAGCTCAACTAGTTTCACTTCCATAATGCCGCCTCCGATACTTCCATGGAACTGTCGTCCATCTGCAACTGCCATTTTAAATCCCTGTCGCCCTGGACTACTGCCTGAGCTTTCAGCTACAAGAAGTAACATCAGGCGCTGATTATCTTGTAATCTACCGGCAATGAACTGCCAAAGGCGAGGGCTTTAATCATGATCAGAAATAAAGGTAGAAAATATGATCTCCTCTATTTTTTCTTCTTTTCCCAGGCCTTATTCACACTCGGTTTTATTCCCAAGAGGACCGATTTCAAACTGTAATTAAAGAACATTTTTTTCAGGATCCCATTGATATCATAAGTACCTCTTCGGGTAGGTTCATCCTGAGTAGGGTTTGTCATCAATCATAATTGCTTGGCTACCTTTGTGAGCACTTGTTCTTTTAGTCCGGAAGTGTCATCACTCGTTTTATTCTTAAGCGTAATCAGAAAGATCATTGTACAAAAGTGCATCGCTGCCACTCGAACTATTTTGATTAGCAATAAAATTAAAACTAAGTGAATTGATTTCTTCCGTAGGCATGGAATTGCATTTTTTTCCAATATAGGATTCAAAGCTTTCGCCAACATCGGACCTAACCGGCCATTCATTTCAAATGTATGATGAGGCTCAAACAATTTGGCTTTTGCGCGGACACGCAATTTCCCTTTTCCAGAGCATGGCTTCTCTCATGATCACCATCATTCAAACCTCGCCGAAGTGTGTCATTGGAAATCGTATAAATAGACGCGGTTTGCATCTTTGAACCGAACAATACCGGGATGATTGGCATCCTTTGCGTGTTCTGCGTATTTAATGTTTCCATTTAACAGATGAATGAATCGACATCTATGGTGTGCGCATACTCTTCTAAAATATCCTGGAAGACAGGTTTCTGCTTATGTTCAAAATGGTTTACGCTTGTCCCTGAAAATATCCATATCGAGATTGAACAATGGCTTCTCTGAAAACAATATCACCATATTTGATAAAATCATCCACACAGAGATCCATAAACATCGTTATAAATAAATGAACCCTCAATGCGATCGATCTGGTATTTTTCAGGCGAAGTAAATCATATTCCTTATAATTTGGTCTGATGATAAAACTGTCGATAGCCAAATGTTCCGTTACCGTTGAATATGAAATACGATCAACCAGGAATGTATACATGCTTCAGTAGATGTGACCACTAGTTGGGGCAATTGAGTTCAAAAGAAGTAGAGCTGAAACTGAACGGTTTCTCGCCCTTTAATAAAAATTGAAATCACGGAAGTCAAACGAACTATTGCGGATGAGATAAGTTCTCGAAGAGAGTTTGTCCTGTAACCCAAGATCCACATGATCCAGATGTATGGCCTGAATCGAAATTTTGAAGGCAAAAGGAATGGATGTGGGCTGTGTTTTGAATGAGACTTTATTTTCAATATTTCCGATTTGTTACCAACAGCTCCTGAAAACAAGCTCGTGCGAAAAAAGACCTTAAATATATTCAGGCCCTTAAATTGAACAAAACTATATTGCCGCCGCCTTGCACCGAGTTACCGCACGTCCTTTGTATGCCTAAACCGTATTATGATTAAAGGCGATTCCAAAGGAGAGAAGAAAAAAGATTTACATCTTCAACCTTAATCTTGAATGGTGCGTGAGGTTGTCCGAAAGGGATTCGATTTTTGTGCGATCCATGGCTCAACAAAAAATGGCAATCAACTTGAGCGATAAAACCAAAACAACAATGTCGACAATAGATGCGCAGGCCGTGATTTTTTTTTCTCGTGTATTAACATATAAAAGTGGACACTCTTTGAGATCAGATTATCCAATGGTAAAAAGCAAACCTTAGAGGATAAGACTAAACCATTCAACTTGGATATATAAGTTCAAAAGTGTTGATTTCTTTGCCCGGAGGAGTTGTAGATATTCGAAGTGTCAGTGGAGGATATGGTGAGAATGAAATTTATTTATTTCCGAATTGCATCGAATGCCATGGAAAGCAATTTCTCCTTCGGAGTAAATGGTAGTGCATCATATCCTGGCGATGCATTTGTATTAAAGCCCTGATAGCATCACGAATTGCAAAATAAGCCCTGATGCTGATAAGTTAACACCAATGGCGGCTCGCCCAGCGCCTTAGATAGTGTAAAATATTGCAAGGTTTTTTACGAGTCGTGGTAAGCGGCTGGATATCTATAGTTCGATAGGATCATATAGCAATAGATATCAGGAATTTTATGGGATGAAAGCGCATTGGAACGTAATCTTCCACAATAACATCGTGGGGTAATACCTTTCCATAGTCATCCGCCAGCCGAGACCCTGTACGATACCAGCCTTCTACTTGACCTTGATCAATCAACGTGTTCATTGATTTTCCATAATCGCTGCACACCTTTGACAAAGTCAACTTCATAAATATCATTATGCATACAATCTAGCGTCACCTGAATAATCGCAGTACCATAGACATGATAAGAGAATGGGTGCTCTTTCGAAATAGTCCAATCGAAATGGACGCCTGGTGTTGCATAATGAGCATGTTCTCACTCAGGTTGACTCTACGGACGAAAGCGGTAGCTTAAACAAGTGTTTTCCAATCGAGTTTAGTTTGAATATTTGGTGAAAGACAAAACCATTTTCAATCCTAATCGTAATTTTGCGGTATGAAATCCAATATTTAATTCTTCAGCAGCGACGATTTTCAATCGATTCCACGCGGCTTCACTTATGGGAACGGGTTTTGCCATTCAGATCCGCGGGAGCTGATGCAGGTGAGGGAAGACATGTTGAGCAACACGCAAAGTGTTTGTAGAAATGTACTTTGACCTGGCCTGGAAGAAATCGAAAATGTTTCAGCTGCAACCTGTTGCATTTTTGTATTTACCCCGCCCCATTTCAACAGCACCTGTGGATACCGCCATTGAACCATCTGTATGGGCATGCACTAATGCACGGGCCTGGTTCATGAGTGCCTTGCAAAGAAATTCCAAAACAGATTGGCA
>JADKGY010000028.1 GCA_016722045.1 Candidatus Opimibacter skivensis
AAAAAACAAAAAAGAGCTTATAAAATGAGGACGACGGCCAACGAATACATCATAAGGGACAAAGCCTGGTTTATCGACTACGATTTGACCCGGCACATCAAAGAACTGCGGACGTGCGCGCATTTCGCCCAAACGACGGACGACCGGGACTTTTGGGAAACGCAACGCGCCGTCTTAGAAGACGTGCAGACCGCGATAAAAGAACGCATTAAGCCGAAAGAAGGGGAATAATGAAAAGCCGAAAATTATGGTGCAGTATGACGCCAAAGGAACAGTTCCGCGAGTTATTCGATTTTGCCAATCAAACGGAGGACAAAAAAAACGCAGAACGTATTCGCCGCGAGGGCATATTGGAAATAGCCCGAATGGCTAATACCTTGAGCTACCTGAATTTTCGCGCCGCCATATCGGCAACAGAAGACGAGCGCAACGCCTGGACGGCGCGCAGAGAGACCACGCAAGCCCAAATAGCCGCGATAAACGAACGCATTAAACCGAAAAATGAAAAAACCGATTGAAACCTGGACGGGAACGAAGCGAGACGACGGAACCGTGATATACCAACTGCCAAGTAACTTTAACTGTCACCGCAAAACATTCGACGAAAAGCGCTTTGAAGCCTATTGCGACAAATACGGGTACCGCCGCGAGTTCGTCAATAAAGGCGCCGGAATATACGATATACACCTTTATCCAATTGAAACGCGCCAAGCCGCACTCTTTTAGACGATGGAAAAATTACGATTAAACCCGTATCTTTTTGCGGGGGTCAAACAACAAGACAGGATTAGCTATCTTCAAGGGGGGGCAAACGACCAGGATACGCCCCTAATCGTTCAAAGCATTGAAGACGCCGTTGCGTTGGTAAAAGTACGTTATCCGTTAAGCGACGCCTTTGCCAAAAACCGGAAACTGAGAAACATTGAGGCGCGGCGGGCGCTAATCTGGATACTGACCAAACGGCTGGGGCAAACGACGGTAAGCGTAGGGAAGTTACTCGGACTAGACCATTCGACGGTCATAAGCCACCGTGATAACTTTGAAAACGGCGAATGTTCGTTCCCGTCGGATAAAATCATCAAAAAACTATTTGAGCAATGATAGACGTCCGCGCCGCGCTGGGCGTGCTGAACGATTGGTACGATAAGTACCGGTACCTGGCGAAAAAATCGAAAGCCCAACACGACGAACTCGCCCGCGTTTGCGACGCGCTGGACGTTATCGAAGCGGCGCTGGACGCACAAGAAGCGGAGCTAAAAGAGTTACGCGCGGAAAACGAACGACTGAAAAAAGCCGCCGCTACTCACGGCGCGCCGCCCCCGAAAACAAAACTATCCGAAGCCGAAAAAGAATGGTTGCGCGCCGAGTCTATCTGGGCGGCGCGCGACCGTTGGGCGAACCTTTATTAAAGTAAAATAAAATATGCGTAAACCGCCGCCGCCGCCGGACGAACCCACCGACGACGAAACCAAACCCAAAAAACGCAAGCGCGCAGACGAAGACTCCGAAACTGACCTTGAAAAGGTTATCGATTATTTGAACGCCGAGTATATGTTCCAACACAACCGGATAACGGAAGAGCGCGTTTTTCGCAAAAAGCAATTCGCGTTAGGCGAAAAAAACGAGTGGGCGCTTTTAGAAGAAGAAGACTTAAATACAATATTAATCGAGATGAAATTAAATCGATATAAAGTTTCAAAGGAAGTCCTTACGATGATAATCTTTTCGCGGCTAACAAAATCCGTTTCGCCGATAGCAGACTACTTAAGCGGACTTTTGACGCGCAAACCGACGGGAAAAGCGGCGTTCGCCGCGCTATGCAAAACAATCAAGCTCACCAACGAAACGGAGTACCGCAAGCCGTTTGAGCGCCTCCTTTGGCGCTGGTTGTGTGCGAACGCGGCTTGCGCGTTGGGACAAAAGATTAACGACGTGTGCCTGGTATTTATCGGCGGGCAGGGAACGGGAAAAACGACGTGGTTAAACAAACTTTGCCCGCTCAACGATTACGGGTATTGTGGACACATAGACCCGAACACGACGAACAACGAAACAGCCAATTTGTTGGGCGAAAAGTGGTTGATTAATATAGACGACCAATTAGAAACCATTTTCGGCAAAGATTTTAATTCGCTAAAATCCGTTATTTCCGCGCCAAACGTAAGCAACCGCAAGGCTTACGCCCGTCAGGCAAAGAAGCGCGCGCGTATTGCGTCGTTCGTCGCGTCCGTCAATTCGACGAACTTTTTAACCGACACGCAAAACCGCCGCTACCTGTGCTTTGAAATTGAGACCGTAAACCGCGAATTATCCAACGCTATCAATTACGACGACGTTTGGGCGGAAGTCGTGCAGGCGCTGATTGCGGGCGAACGTTTCGTATTCAACAAAGACGAGATGGCGCAATTAAACGAGATGAACGACCAATTTTTAGAAGTAACGCAAGAACACGAATGGTTATCGCTTTGCTACGTTCCCGCGACCGACGCCGACGCCAACGTATCGACTTTAACGATGAGCGAAATATTAACGCGCTTAACCGTCGTATCTGGGAACAAAACCTTGCGGCAAAGCAAACTTTTGCGGGCGCTGGAACGTCAGGGCTTTGTTATGCGACAGTGCCGCCGGCCGGGTACGGCGAACGTTATTAAAGGTTATCGCCTTAAAGATATAAGAGAACAATCGCAATACACGCACGAAGAACCCGAACCCGCGCCGTTTTGACAGTCCAATTTTCTCTAAAAACCGCTCAAAATCGAATGTTTAGCCTATACTTAACGACAACAAAGCCCTTTGAAGCGACAACAAAAGGGCTTTTTTCGTGCGGCGAAAATGCAAAAAAAAGAAAAGTCCGAAAGTTAGCGACAACAGCGACAACACGACAACAAACCAATATACTACTATTAACTAAAAAAAAATAAATTAATATATTACACAACGCCGTTAAACGCCGTTTTTTGTGCGGCGGCTTGACGTCGTTTGTTGTCGCTTGTTGTCGTTAAGTGTATGCTAAACATTCGATTTGACGGCGTAAAAAAAACGCTTGTTGTCGTGTTGTCGCTGTTGTCGCTATGATTCGAACTTTCAGAAAAATTTACATTTTTGAAAATTCGGGCGTCGGTTTGGCAGGTATTAGAATTTATTTTGCTAATATTGTGGAACATATAAAATCAATTATTAACGCAGAAAAACTATGGATTTCTTTTGGATACTTTTAGCGGCCTTCGTTGGCGGCGCTATATATGGTATGGTTCAAATGGTTGCTAATGCCGCTGAATCGGAAACCGATAACAAAAGGCGTATTGACCGTTTGGAGCGGAGAATCGACGAGCTACAAGCCCGCCGCTAAAAACGCAAAGGCACGCCGTGCGGGCGTACCTTTTTATAAATTTGAAACGCCAAACGGTAGGAACGTTTGGCGTTAATGAAACAAAATAGATATGACAAAGGTACTCAAAACATTAAAAGACATAGCGTCGATACTTAGCTTTTTTGTAGGCCCTGCGATTGGCGTTTATTTAGACCACATTAATAAGATGACTATTTTTAGCGCGTTTATTTGTATGGTAATAACCGTTTGGGGCGCGGCGCTGGGCTTGTACCTCTGGCGGATTTTGCCGATGGAAAAGAAATTGGTTAAAGACCCGAAATTTCTTTACGACCACGAAAAGCCCGATAACTTTTACGTTATTATAGAAAACCGTTTGTCTGACTTTGAAAAGAAATTAGGCGAACGAATTGAAAACAATATAACGCGGGAAAATTATTTACAAATGAAACCGCGACTCCCCAATATAGCGAGCGAGGGCGGTTATCGTAATGACTTATCGTTGATGGAACGAATGATGCAAATCGAACATATACTTAAAAACAAAGGATACTTTAACAAATAACCCCAACGAAGCGCCCCGCACGGCGCTTTTTTTTATTTACGGTACGTCCGGCCGTCCGAATATCGAAAAGATATATTCCACTTCTTTAGGGTCTAACATTCGTCGTTGTCTTTTTGGTACCTGTTCGCGGTAGGGTTCAAGTCGATTGTAAAATTGTCGGTAGGTAAGTCCGTACATCATCGCCAATTCGGTTGGGTAATAAGCTTTAATTGCCGCTTTTTTCATCGTTTTCGGGTACTTATAACGTAAGTTAATGAATAATAAAGTAACTATAACGTAAATTAACGAATAATAAAGTAATTTATCGTAAACTTTACTATTCGCTTATCAATTTACCCGCAATATAATACAAATACTGTAATATTCTGCTATTATACGACAATAACCGCCAAATTACGACAATAACGCCCGCGCGCTTTTATTAAAAAAAACGCTTACTTATTTTTGAGTAAATAAGTAAGGAATGTTGCAATTTATAAGGCGGTTGTTTTTGGCGATATTTTCGCCGGGGCTGTTGGCGAAAATCAAAATCGCTATCGCGGCCGTCGATTTAGTAAAAGACGCGCTCGCGTCGAATAAGCTGGACGACCTCGTAAACGTCACGAAAACCGCCGTCGATAACGACGTCTTATTTTGGGCGCGTCGCGTTGTGAAGTACCTCACAGATTGGTTAGTGATTGATGAAAAAGACGTTTTTATAAACGCCCAAAAGCGCGCAACCATTCAATCCGATTTCCCGAAAATATCGGCGCCGGCTCGTAACGCTATTTATTTACGCCTTGCCGTGCAAACGCTACAAGATATGACAATAAACCCTAAAGACCGTTCCGTTACCGTCCCCGAAGACCGCGCAATTATTTTCGTTCAAACCGTTTACTCCAAACAAAAACAAAAAAATGAGAATTAGCGCGGGGACTATCGTCGTTGGCGGCGGGCTTGTGTGGGGCGGATATTGGCTCTGGCGCAAGTCGCAGTTAGCGACCAGCCTTCAAATCAGTTTGGACGGGTTTTCTTTACCGAAAAGCCTCCGACTCCGGTTCCGCAACGCGGCCGGCGCGGGCGTTACGGTAAACACCGTCTTCTTGAACTTGTATTTAGGGAACGTCAAGATAGCGGAAATTAACTCTAAAGAGTCCTTTTTCGTCGAGCCGCGCTCGCAAACGACGGTCACGCTAAATCTGGATATCAATTTTATTTCGCTAATGCAGACGGCGGCAAGCTTAGTCCCCGTGATTATGAGCGTTATCGGCGGCGGGCCTATCCCCAAAAATCTATCTATCGAAGGCTGGATTTCGGCCGCGGGGAATCAAATGCTCGTTAAACAAGCATTGACGTAATATTCTTAATAACTATGCCGCACCGCATTCGCTTTTTTTTCGTGGAGTTTGGGAAAGACGGTTTTACCGTCATTGCGCTCAATCTGAATTGGCACGAATTCGTAATTGAAGCCAACGCCGGACTACAATTAGCTACGACGGCGGTGCTGTTAGCGCTAACGCTTTATCGCGCAAAAAAACTTTTGGGACGGAAACGACACAACCCTAACAACGAAATTGATAATGATAAGTAGCTACGAAGGGCGCGGCTCTCTACCCTATCACCCCGAAAACGACCCTTATACGCCTACGTATCGGGAACCGCTCCCGTTTGGCGCGCTTAAATCTGACGGCAAAACCGTCCTTTTGTCCGAAGGCGGATTAAAGGAAACGATGCAAGCGATACAAGACGCGGCGCGCGCTTCTATTCCGCAAACCAAAGAATTAGCGCAAAAGCTAAAAGCCGATACGGACGAACAGACGTTTTATAATATCTGGCACTTTCTAAAAACGCGCTTAAAATATAAGCTGGATAAAAACGGAATGGAGCAAGTGCGCACGGCGGCGCGCTCGTGGGCCGATAGAAAGAAAGGTATCGACTGTGAAGATTTTGCGATTTTCGCCTACGCGCTTTTAACGAATTTAGGCTATTCGCCGCAATTTGAAATCGTCGCTTTCAACGGCAAAAAAGAATATGGACATATATACGTCATCGTAAACGGCTTTACCATTGACGCGGTAATGGACCTATTCGACAAGAAGCCCAATAATATAACTAAAACAAAGCATATGGATATATACGGTTTAACAGGCGTAAACAGTAGCGACTTTGGCGCGTTGGGCGCGCGCCGCACTTTTTTTAACCCGACGGTAGCAAACGCGGGGCGCCAATTCTACCAACGCTACGGCGGCCGCCAAACGCAACCGTCCCAACAAGCGGGCGGGGACGCGCAACTTGCGGCGTGGTGGCGTTCGTATCGACAAATGGAGGCGCGCCTAAAAAGCTTTCCCTCCGGCGCGGCTCGTTCCGGACATTGGGCTGGCTCGCTTGGCCGGCAAATGCGGAAAGTGCGTCTATTGACCCGTTCGCTCAACCCGCAAACGCGCCCAACCCTTCAAAACCTCGTTTACAATTATATATTTGATTACGACGGCAAACGGCCGGATAGTCCAATACGGTGGAAAGGGAATACGCCCGACGATATTAAAAAAAGGTATCCGACGCTAAATAGTATGAAGGCGCAAGGCTTGTTAGCGGGTTTAGGCGCGTATGATATGGGCGACGTTGGCGGGTACGAAGTTTCGGGCTTGGGACAATACGACCTTTCGGGCTTGGGCGAATACGCGCTGGCGGGCGTGCAAGAGCTGGGCGAAATCGGGCTTACCTACGTTCCGACGGCTAACGCGATTTACGGTATTGGCGCCGTTGCGCCTCCGGACGCGATAACGCAAGGGTTTATGCGAGAAGCCTCGCAATTACTTGCTAAAATTATGCAAGAGTCGCAAGGCAACCCCGACGCTTTACGTACCGGACGGACGGCGCGCCGCTGGCGTAAGCTCCGTTTCTTGATTAAGCTGAATGGAATGCCGCAAGAGCGCGCTATCGTTGCCCGCATTTTTCCTTTTATAAAGGACGTTAATCTGCAAAACTATACGATTACGTTCAAAAACGGCGTAACGGACAATATTTTAGAAGATTATAACGCGCTCAAACAATTACAGTCCTGGCAACGTCGCGGCGTAGCGGGTTTAGGGAGCGCGGAAATTTCCGCAATCGACCAAGCGGTGAGCGCCGTCGATACGCTTTTAGGCGCGGACGACGTCCGCGCCGCGCAGGAACAAATCGGTTCGTTCTTTTCCAAAATTGGGAAAGGATTGAAAAATGCAATTAATAAGATAAAGAAATTTCAACCGCTTCGCTTTGCGGCAAAAATCGGGTTAGCACCTATCCGCGGGGCTTTCTTGCTTCTTTTGCGCGTAAACTTATTCAAAATGGCTTCTATGCTAAAGTACGGTTATGTAACCGACGAACAGGTTAAGCGATTAGGGTTAAGTACGGACGCGGTCAATCGTGCGCGTAACACGATAAAGAAGCTGAAACAAATCTGGTACGACGTGGGCGGAGACCCCGAAGTGCTAAAAAATACCATTATCAAAGGCGGCGGCGGGTTAAGCGGCGTTGAAATTATACAGGGATTGGGCGCCGCTCCGTTTGCAGCCGCGTTGGCTACCGCCGCGCCGATTATCGCAAAGGTAAAGATGTTGCTATCCGCCGCGATGCCCGCGATTAAAGCGATTGCAAACCGAATGAAAGCCGCCAAAGAAGGCGCGCCCCCGCCCCCGCAACCGCCGTCCACCGAACCGCTTCAGCCCCAAACGGAAAGCGTGCAGGGGTTAGGTGAAGTCGATTTTCACGGCGCGGACGACATTGCCGCTTACGAAATGGGCGAATTGTTGAATGGTATAGGTAGGTTTTCGTTTAAGAATCTTTTTCAAAAAGCCGCCGCGTTAATTGCGCCTAAACCACAACCCTACAATTACCCGCAGGTTTTCAACAACCCGCCCGCGCAACCCAACTTTAACGCGCAAGCGCCGCAACCACAGCAGTTTGCGCCGCAACCACAGCAGTTTGCGCCGCAACCACAGCAGTTTGCGCCGCAACCAGACCCCTACGCGCGACAAGCCCCGCCGGCCCAGCCGTCCGGCTTTGAAAAAATTGTAAACGTAGCGCAAGCGGTTGCGCCCAATAGTCCTGTCGTGCAGGCGGCGGCCGCGTTGGTAGCGGCAAAACAAAACGTAAACAACCCGCCGACGCCGCAAGCCGACGGCTACCAGAACGCGGGCGAACAAGCCGCCGCACAAGAAATGCAACGGCAGGGCGGAGACGGCGCGCCCGGGCCCGGCGATACGAACGTTATCAGTCCCGCAGGCGGCGCCGCCGAACCCAAAAAAAATAATACCCTATTATATGTGGGGGGGGCGATTGCGGCCGCGGCCGTCCTTTATGTCGCTACCAAATAAACAAACGCTTTAAGCAATCAAAACAAAACAATTAAGCAAATAAAGATATGGAAGGCTTAGGCTCCGTCAAACGAAAAAGGAAAAAAGCAAAAGGAAGCGCCCCCGCGAAACGTCGCAAGAAACGTTCTGTTGCGGGCGTGGGCGCAATCGCGGGCGTAAAACGTCGTCGTCGTCGGACGGTGGGCGCAATAGCTGGCGTAAAGCGTCGTCGTCGTCGGACGGTGGGCGCCGTCGGTAAAGTACGTCGTCGTCGTCGTCCGCGCGGTTTTGGCGCAATCGGCGGCGGTAATAAATACGTCGCCGCGCTTGTACGCGGGGGGGAAGTCGCAATCGGCGCGATGAGCGCCGCCGCGCTTACGACGATGTTGATGAAAAACACCGACCCCGAAAAGGACAAAAAAATCAAACAATTCCGCGGACCGGCGGCGGTGCTATTAGGCGGCGCATTGATGGTTTTTGGGAAAAACCCACACCTTGAAAATATCGGCGCAGGTATGGCCGGTTACGGGGTTATGCGTTCCGTCGGCGATTTTTTCCTGAAAGAGAAAAAAGACAAAATCGGGCTTGGTATCGCGGAAGACGTCAGCGGCTACGAAATGGGCGCGCCCGATACGGTGGGCGAAATACAACTTTACGGGGATTTGCTCGGGCCGGAACAACTCTACGGGCCGGAACAACTCTACGGGCCGGAACAACTCTACGGGGAATTGTTAGCGTCCCCCGAAGACCGTTTCGGCGAAATACCACTCTACGGCGATATCGGCTCAAATTGGCAACAACAAGGCGCGTCTAACCCCGGCTTTTATAACGCTGGGCGCGTCGAGCGCCCGTTGTTTGGTAACGAGGCGGTGGGCGAAGTAACCGAAAGGTTAGCGTCCCTTTATATGTAGTACCTAAATCTATTTTCCAAAACAGCAAACGAATATATTTTATATAAGATATGGAAATGCAAGGAGCCCCTTTAGGGACAGAGCAAATCAAGGCTAATTTAGCCGCACAATTTTCCCGCGCGCAAAAATATTTTAACGCGCAAATGGTACGCTTGGACAAAGAGACCCAGCGCCGTATTGACGCAGGGGAGATTAAATTACAAGACCAAGCGGTTTTTCACCGCGCCGTCGTGCGCGGCGGTACGGGCAATTCGTCCGTTCATTTATTGAGGCCGGACAATAAAAAACGCGAGGGGATTTCCCGTTTTAACGGCGTCTTTTTGCCGAAGACGTCAAATATGGTCATCGCGGCGATTGGTATTCGTTACGGTATGTATGTCGTCGAAGCGCCGGACGTCCTTTATACCGCCGACGACGACATTGAAAACGCATACGCCGCGCTTGCGTCTTATCATTCGCAAGCGATGTTCCCGAACGTCGATACGTTGCAATTTGACCGCGTTTACGACCCGCAAAACCGCGAATTTTTGAATATGGTACCGAGCGCCTTGCGTTCGGCGACGGTATATATCAGCGTCGAAGGCAAGGTTATTTGCGCAATGATGTTGGACGAGTTCCTTATTGCGAGCTGGAACGCCCCCGGCGGGCTGAAAAGCTCCGCCGCGCTTCCGCTGGAATGCTTGCAGTTTTTGCGGGAAGAACAACCGATTACAATCGAGATTCGCCACCCCCAAACGTCGAAGCAGTTGCCTGCGACGTTGCAGTTTATTTCCGACGACCCGAACGCGCCGGTAGGCGTCGTTACCCGTGACGTGTACCATTTTTTGGAGACCACTTTTTACGGGCCCGGTACCGTTCCGATTATTTAATCGACAAGCGCAACCGCTTAATCGATAAGCGGTTGCGCTTTTTTATTTATTAAAAATATTAATAAGCAAATTAATAAAATGGAATTAACCGGAGACTTATTAGGAAAAATAGAAAGCGACGCAATCAGCGCCGTTGATGGCGACCTCGAGGGGATTTTGGAAGCGGTTCGACGGAATATGTTCCCGAACAGCGGCGCGCCCTTACCAAAGGACGTGAAAGAGATAGCGTTGGCCGTCGGGCGTCAATCGTCCCGTTCGGGCGCGCAAGCGGCGGCGCGCGCCGCGGCCCTTTTAATGAAATCCCGCACGGTGGGCGTCGAAACGCGCACGCAAACGGTAAACGTGATTTTTGATATTTCGACAGGCCCAGGCGGCGCCCCGCTACCGAACAACGTAATCATATCGCAGGACGTAACGCCCTTAGATACGACATACGACCTTATCACGGGAATGTTTGTGGTCATCAAAACGCCCGACCCCGTTTTTCCGCAAGTACCGGCGGGCGCGATATTTTCGCCCGAAATCGGACTTCAGTGCAATCAAGGTATCATAAAAGAACTTGCGCCCCGAGAACTTTATATGGTCGATAGAAACGGTACGACCCCCGTCGATTCTCGCTTTACGCGCCTTGAGCTAGAAACAAAAATTGTCGGCAATAACCTTAAGTTAATGAGCCGCTTCTTCACGCCGCCTGGATTTACGTTCGCGGTGAACAACACTTTAGCGAATCAGTATTATTCCTATTCTATCACCTTTGAACTCTCGCGCACGAAGCGTAGGCTCGGATTATGATAGCGCCTAGTTTAGATATATTGTTCAACTCGTGGTGCGGACAACACGGGTACGACCCCGTAAAAGTCAAGACCCGCGATAGGCAGACGACCAAATTTAGAGTATTGGACGCCTTTCAAGATAAGGGGGCGTTGTACCTACCTTTTCAAGGGCAGACGGCGTTTGTCTATTTGATAGAGTCGAACGAGATTGGGGGTTCTACGACCCCGCCAATAATTAGTATTGAGAGTTCCAATATGACGGACGTTTACGAGGAATGGTTCCCGGGTTTGCCCCCACTTAATTTTGTGAACCCGATTTTTGTGTGCGACGAGTTTTTTCGCATAAACGTCGATAATAAGTTAGCCCCCGGCGTAGCCCTGGGCGGCGTAATCGAATTATGGGCGCATTATTTATTGGCCTTTCCGCCGCCGAAAAAAGAGCAAGACCGAATAGAGTTACAATAAAGTCCAAAAATAACGATGAAGGTAGGTATAGCATTTATCGAAGACAAAATAAAAGAACGCGGGTTTCTATTTTGGACAATAAAAACAAAATCGTCCAATAGTAGCGGCACGTCGTATATTCCTTCGGGCGGAGGGAAAAACGACGCAAATGCGGAAGAATCTATCGAAGACCTGAATAATTGTCTTGCACAAATTTGGGAATACAATAACGAACCCGTTATTATAACCTTAAAAACAAGCGCACTAAACGGCCGCAAAGAAGGCCCGTTTATTTTAGTACCGCCGGACTACGAAGAACCGGAAGAAGACGAATATGAAGCGCCGCCGTCCAAAACGCGGGCGCTTTCCGGCGTTCCGCAAGCGAATCTAACAGACGCCCAAATTCAAAAGCAGGGATACGTTCCGGCGTATCTAATGCAGTTCGAATTGGATAAACTCCGCGCGCAAATCGAACTCGATTTGAAACGCCGCGATTTTGAGCAGGAAAAGCGCGAACACCGCCGCAGAATGGACGAAGAAGCCGCCGAATTGGAAGCCAAACACACGAAAATAGATAATTGGGCTAATCGTGCTTCGCGTATCGCCGAGACGGTAACAAACAACACCAAAGTAACGGGCAACTTATTAGGCGTTGCGCTCCAGGCGGGCGCAAAAGTATTGGGCGTGGATAAAAGCCAGCTGGAAACATTAGGCGCCGCGATGTTTAGTAACGTGGAAGCGACGCCGGAGGTGCAACCCGCTTATCCGGCCGCGCGCCCCGTCGAAACCGTCGAAGCGACGGTTGTTGGACAAGCCGCGCCGCCCGTCTCGGAAATTGACGGCGCGACGGCGCAAGCGATGCAAATGATGAGCGACCCGTCGCTAACCCGCCTTCAAAAAAAACAGATTTTGATGTTTATTCAGGGCTTGAAAAAAAATGAACAAACGAAAACGATCGATAATGCTGACGCTTCCGCCGTGTAACGACGACGAAGCTATCGCCGCAATAAGCGCAATAACGTCTATCGTGAGCAACATTCCGATGGATAAGCTCAAAACGCTTGGCGAAATCGCAAGCGACCCAAAACGTTTGGAACGCGCGTTAAATTATATGCCCTTAGCTTAAATAAAAACAAACAAATAAATGAAAGATATATCATCTGGGCTGTGGATATTAGAAAAAAAGAAGCCCGTCCCCGACCCCTGCGCGGGTACGCTCTCAATCTTAAACGACGGTTGCGGGCATTTAACGGCCGTCGTAACGGGCGGCGGGCCGGGACCGTTTACCTTTGCGTGGACGGGCCCGGGTGGGTTCACGTCAAACGCGCCCTCGATTAGCCCGATACTTGCGGGTACGTATAACGTCGGTCGCGTGAATTGCCGCGACGTCGTTTCCGCGCCGTTTACGCCGCCGCAACCGTTACACTTTTGCGCGTGCGTGGATAACGCCGATAAGTTCCCGCGTATGCTTACGCTGACCGAATTTAGCGGCGGCTCCGGCGCTTACGAGTATTCTAAAGACGGCGGCGCCTGGAACCCCGTAACCTTACCGACCACGAGTATCGGAATAGTAGCCGTACCGCTCAACGAAATTATAACGATTGAAATCCGCGACGCGAATTGTCCTGGTTTAGCGCACGTACTCAAAACGTTGTATTGTCCGAACGCTTCTTTCGACTTTAACAACGCCCTTGAATTTGACGGCGTAAACGACTATATCGAAACGTCGGCGCTGGTAGGCACGCCTATCCCCGCAACGGGTACGATTGTCGCCTGGATTAAAAACGGCGAAACGCCCGATTACGGCGGGCAGGAACACGGCGAAGACTCCGCCAACGCGGGCGGCAATCGCGGAATGATATGGACGGGCGACGTTTTACAGAGTAATCAAAATACCGCGTTCTCCTTGCGTATGAACGCGGGACTCATTCAAGCGCACATCGGCACGGGTTCCCCGTTCGTTCAATTATCCATTAAACCGCCGTTTTTAGATAGCGATTTTCGCGGCGGCTGGATGATGGTAGCGATGACGTGGGTCCGCGGCGCGGGTAACGTTTATACGTACAAATTATACGTAGGCGATGATAACAGCAATACCTGGTTGCCTTATGCGTCCGGAACGTCGAACCCCTACCCGAACGCCAACTTTACGGCGTTTAATTGGGGCGCGATAACGCATTGGGATCCGACGAAAGACGCCCGCACGTATCCATTTTACGGGTTTATGGACGAACTCCGCTACTTTAACCGCGAATTAGAGGAATGCGAACTCCGTTGCCTATTCAATCAAGGCTCCGGTAACAACGCGCTTGACCTCGATACGAACTTACGAGTATATTACAAATTGGACGAAACAGGCGGCAATAACGCCCAAAATTACGGTACGGGCGGCGGCGCGCTTAACGGCTTGTTACGCGGGTTCTCCGGTTTGGACGGCGCAAACGATACGACCTGGCGCACGGCGTTTGGCTCCGGCGAAGCCTTCCGACCGCACGCGGCCGGTCCGCACGGCGTCGATTATCCGGCGTTGAGCTTCTTAGGGTTCGATGAAACGGTAAACCTTCGCTATTATATCAATAACGGCGACTCCGTTTCGATATTCACCGAACTTGAATTTCATTCTCCGGCGCCGCCTAATACGCCGCTTCCGCGCGCGCTCTTTGGCGTGTTCCGCCCGATGAACTCGCAAATGCACGGGCAGTCGATTTCGCAAATCGAAAACTGTGCGACGCCCGTCCACCCGTGGGATTGCGGTATTTTCGACGCGCGCTTTAACGAAGCGACGGGGCGTTTAACCGTTCAAATCGCCAACTTAAACGACGTATTAGGAACGTCTCCGTTTGCGATTTTACCGAATTGGCAAAACCGAAAAATCGGATTAGCCTTTGTCGTGGACGCGGCTACGAAAAACTTGAAAGTCTTCTATAACGACGGCGGCGGCGGCGCTACGACGGTTATCATCAATGTTACTTACGACGACGTCAATCCGCAAGTCGATGGTAATATTTATCAAATGTCGTCTATGTTTTACGGCGGCGCGTTACTCTTCGGTTCGCCCTGTCCGTTTGTGACCGATTACCCCGGCGGCCCGTGTGGCGGCAACGGCTTGAAGTCGCAAGCAATGAACCTGTACGACCTGCACGTTTATAACGCGCCGCTTGTGCAAGGCGATTTTGACGGCTGGTTTAACGAAGCGTTAGGCGTTACGACCGTAGGCGCGCACAACATTCGCAACGAACGTTCGCTTTTAGCGGCTCCGGTACAACGTCGCTTCCGTCCGCTACTCAAGCCAGGCGATTATACCGCGCTTATCGATACGGGCCCGCTCGCAACGGACGGGTTATTGCACAAGTCGGTAAACTCATTCTTTAATATCACGCACACGGGCCCCGATACGGGTCTATGCGCTTTTCCTGCAAGCTATACGGCGACCTTTATCCCGTATGTAGCCGTACCAGGTTGGTTGAATAGCCGCGAAATACCGACGGGTACCGCGTGGATTATCGACTAGGGATTACTTTTTTTTGATTTCGCAAATACTACAATCATCGCCTCCCCGCGCCGCCCGCGCGGGGGGGATTTATTAAAATAAACAAAATAAAAAGTTATGGTACAATTTGCCGCCGCCGTTCCGATAGCTATTTCCGCCGCTTCCGCGATAGGCGCAAGCGCCGTAAAAAGTTGGAAGGGGCTTGACCCCAAAACAAAAAAAATCGCGTTCTGGACGTTAGCGGGAACGTCCGTTATCGTTGGCGGGCGCGTCGCTTATCGCGCGATTCAAAAGGCAAACCTTTTGAAAAAAGCCGATAATGAGGAAGCGCAACAGGCGATAGCTTTTATTCAAGGGCTTGACCCCTACGGTATGTTTGGGCTGGGTACAGACGAAAAGCTATTAATGAACACGGCTACGGAGGTAAAGAATTGGCCGGAGGTTATCAAAAACTATAAAATACTTACCGGCGGCGACTTACTGCTTGATTTGAAGGGTGACCTTTCGATAAAAGATTTTAATAGTCTGAAAGACGCGATTAACACTTCAAAAGACGCGCAAAAAGGAATTGTCAAAAACGAAGGCGGGCAAGCGCTGGAAACAGGGGGCGGCGCGATTAATTGGGGCTACAACGACGCCCCTAATTTGAAGGACAAGGTGTTCATATCTAATCAGGAATTTTACGCCTTCCCTGACCCGTCGAAGGTATCGGGTGTTTCGAGCGCCTACTCCGTTTTAAAAGCGCCCGTTGGTAAAACGGTGGGTTTTGGCACCGGCCGCTTGTACAAAGGTAAGTTATCCGACGGGGCGCCGTATGTAATGATAGAGTTAGGCTTCAAAGGCGGGCAAACGGGCAAAGTCTATAAATTCTGGGTTTCTTTCATAAGAATGAAGCAAATGGACGCGCCCAACTTTGGGTTATACCCGCTTATCGACGCAAGTTATATTAGTTCTAAATGGTAAAATATGGTAGGCACTTTACCGCCGCCGCCCAAAACCGAAATCGTAATTATGGCAACATTTAATAAAATAGATTTGGACGAACTCTCACGGCACGAGGGCGGCTTTGTAAACCACCCCAACGACCCGGGTAGGGAAACGAATCGCGGCGTCACCATAAATACCTGGAACGCGGCCGCCGCAAAATTTGGTTGGACGCCTGGCGTCGAAGGCTTGAAACAGCTCACACAAGACCAATGGGTAACCATTGCTAAAACCTACTATTGGGACGGTATGCGATTAGACTCCGTCGATAACCAGGCGATTGCGGACGCGATATTTCATATCACCTGGGGTAGCGGGCCCGGCGTTGCCGCTACTATCGTACAGCTTGCGCTAAACGATATTGGCGTTACCGTTGGGATTGACCGCCCCGGCGGCAAGCTCTATCGCGGCGTTATCGGCCCCGAAACGCGCGCGGGTATCGCTCGCGCCAACCCCGCAAGATTGTTAGAAGCTATCCAAAAGCGGCATTACGCCTTTTTAGACGCACTCACGCAACCTGGCACGCAGTGGAACGTCTTTCGGGAAGGGCTTCTAAAGCGCGCGAAGGAATGGTACGCGAGTTGGACGAACCTGCTTGGCGAAGCGGGGCAGGCAATAGCCGACTCCGGCGCGGGCGGCGGCGGCGCGATTATCGCCGTCGGCGTAATGTTTGTTATTGGTTGGATAATTTTGAAAAAATAAAAACAATGGAAAACGAAATAAAAATCGACTCTTACGCCTTTGTACGGAATGACCCACAACCGAAACGGGTACTCGATATTATTGATAAAGACGGCGTAAAACACTACGTTTTTGAAGGAATAGGCGCGCCCGTTTGCGCTTGCGCCGTTATGTCCGACGTGGAAACCTTAGTTAAAAACTTTGAAGCAACCGCCAAAGCACTTTGGCTGAACCGAAAGTAACAATGCGAACACCCCCCACAACCCAAACCCAACGCCCGTTTATCCAACGCGGCGTAACGCTCAAAGTAGGCGCCGACAAAGTCCAACGCGGCGCCCGTCAGTGGCAAACCAACGCGGGCGAATGGTATGCGCGTTCGGGCAAAGTACCGGACGCCGTTTACAACTTTATCGACGCCGCCGCCAAAGATTTAGCCGCCGCAACCCGCGATTGGGCGAACTTTTTAAAAGGGAAAGGGCGTAACCGCGTAACCGACAAACTCATTTTCGACGCTACGCGCCGCGTCGAAAACGTCATGTTTTTATCGCACGCGCTTGAAAACCTGAGTCATAACCCCAACTTTATAGACGCGAACGGACGGCGATTTATATACGAATATATCGCCGCGAAAACGGCGGGCGTAACGCCTTTCCTTTTGCCGCCGGAATTAATCCCCGCCGCAAAAAAGGTAGGCTTAGTAATTTTTGCGGAGGCTTCCGGCGCGCCGAAACAACCCGCCGTCCTTAAAGCAAACGCCGACGGCGTAGCGCAATGGTTGCGCGCGCCCGAAAAACCGTTTACCAAAACCCCCGGGACTCAATATATTGCCGTCCCCGTCTTTCAACGAAGCGGCTGACTGCCACAAGTGGGGGGTATAGACGGGGTGGACGACGACGGTTTAGGCAAGCCGTCCGCTAAATTTGAGTTCGACGACGAAACGGACCGCAAGGACTTTTTAGACGAACTCAAAAAAATAAATTGGGAGTACAACGTAAAATTAACGACGGGCGGCACGGGCGGGAAACCCAAAGCCAAAACCATAGACAAAAGCATTTTTGACGACGCGCCGCAAGCGACGCAAGCGCCCGACGCATTTGCCGAACGGAGATATCGCTACATTTACGTTAAAGAATACGAACTCGTTCCGGAAGAGTTTCCGGATAATGAAAATGAGCTAACAATTCCCGTTCGCAATTTAGGCTACGGTAAAGATAAGGGGAGACTTGAAAATATATTTTATGCTATACCCGATAGCGAAATAAAATTCGTAGGAAAAAACGGTCCAAAGATTGCGCCGTATGAATTTAAAATACCGAAATCCCGCTACGAAGAATTAAATAAATACCTTGAAACGCACGGGCTAAGACTTGCCGAGAAGCCAAAGTATATGGAGTTAGACGGTCTTTCCGGCCGGCCCTGGGCGCGCTTTGACTTCAAAAATAACGACGAAATGCGTCGTTTCACCGAAAAGATTGAGCATTTGCGTTGGGGGGATAGCGGCCCGCGTTTGGACTTCAAGCCCGCGCCCGCGCCGCCGCCGGAACCGACGCCGTCTATCTTTCCGACCGACGAAGGCGCGCGCGTCTCCGACGTTTGGTTGCTTCCCGTTTCGGGCGTGAAAACCGATACGGCGCGCTTCCAAAATCGCAAATCCGAATTTAGCGAGGCGAGCGTAGAACGTATCGTAAA
>JADKGY010000029.1 GCA_016722045.1 Candidatus Opimibacter skivensis
AAATTTTCAAAATTTATGAATAGAGAATTTATAATACCAACCCTTGTTGATAGTGAAATAATAAATGAAAAAAATAAATTAGAATTGAAATCCATAAAGATCGATAAGGATTCTTTAAATGATGAATTTTTTATTAATAAGATCGTTGATAGGGTATTGAAAATTATTCAGTCTAATGACAAAGAGAATCAACCCGGATTGCAAACATTTGACAATAATATTCCTGGTTTATCCAAATTCAACGAAAAAATACTTCAGACCGAAAACTGGTAACGCTCTGCAAGAAGAATTGACTAATTCCGTTGGAAGTTCGTTTAGAATTTACAACATCAACAATAACGAAGCAAACTTTGAGTATTGTGGCGGTATTGTTAATTCCGATTTTTTTGATGGTGTATGTCTTTTCCAAAATAACCCAGCAAATGTGCCCAACAAATCAAATATTATAACAAAAACACCTGGTGTCGTAAAAAAAGATCCAAATGGAAATTGGATAGTAGAAACACTTGCAACTATTAAATTCGTATAAACTTTGCATTATTTAATCATTTGCGTAATTATATTAGGGATTGTGCTTTGGCAATTCTCTAGTTTTGTAAGTACCAGGAACAAACTATTGGTTTTTAGGAATATCTTTCCGGATAATCAAGGTGAATTTCAATTAATTCAGGACGATACAAATAATTTTGTACTGGGAATACAAAGCCAACACAAAAATTTCATTTTGCTTGTTATTATTACCTCCTTAAATAAATATCTCATCAATAATAATGGAGCAGTCAGTGATTATCATCTGATGAAAGATATTGTTGACAGAAATTGCGATGCCAAAGAGGAAGAAATTCACACTCAAATTCCTGTGCCTCTTTATTTAGGTTTGGCTGGTACAATGTTAGGGATCCTAATTGGAATTGGTTTTTTGGTTTTTGGTGGTGGGTTAAATGATTTATTGAACTCTAGTAATGACTTGGGTTCAAAAGGATTAGAGACTTTACTAGGTGGTGTAGCACTTGCAATGATTTCCAGTATTACAGGAATAATGTTGACTACATTGGGTTCGCATATAGCCAAGAACGCTAAATCTGAGGTTGAAGAAAACAAAAATACTTTCCTTAGTTGGATGCAAGCCGAATTATTACCGAAAATATCAAGTGATATTTCTGGTGCTCTTGTCCAAATGACAAAAAACTTATCAAATTTCAACAATACCTTTGCTCAAAATACACAAGATTTAAGTAAAACTCTATCACACATGTTAATGAATCATATCAAAAACAAACAGAATTAATACATGCAATAAATCGATTGAAAATCGCTGATATTGCTACTGCAAATATTGAAGTTTACGAGAAGCTTAAAAATAGCACTAATGAAATAGGAATATTTGCACAATATTTGCAAAATGCAAACAATTACCTTGTAAATATTCAAGCTTTAACCCAAAAATTAGACGATTATGAGAGAAGAACGCAAATTATTGAAAGCGCAGGTATATTTTTCACAAAAAACGAAAAATGGCTTGCTGAAAATTTCGATATAGCTAATTTAGAAATTAGCGCTGCATTGGAGAGATTTAAAGAAACTTCTAATACAAATCTTGCAAAGGTACAGGAATCTTTAAATGGCCAGATTTTGAATTTAGATAATGTTATGCGTATACAACAAGAGAGGTTAAAAGAGGCATTAACAATAACTACAGAAATTGTTACTGAATCTTTTATAAATACCCACCAAACTTTTGAGAAGGCAATTTCTGAACAGCAAAAATCATTAAATAGCAAACTTAGGAAACAACAAAACTGGTCGAAGAACTTAAGAATCTTACTCCTATTAAAGAAGGAATAAAGGACTTTAAGGAAGCTACCAATCGACAAAACGCGAAAATTGATGATTTAGTAAAAGAAATACGATCATTAGCAATAGCCAAAACCGAAGGAGGTACAATTAAGCAGATAATTAGTTTTTCAAAATGGAATAAAATATTATTTATTACTGGAAGCAGTTTATTTGTGATTGCATGCTTATTTTATATCATTCCTATTATTGTTGATTTGATTAGTAAAATAGTGAACTGACACTTCTGATGCAGAAACAAAAAAAAGAATCCTTTTTTGGACAAGTTATGCTGATTTAATGACAAGCATGTTTTTTATCATGTTAGTTCTTTTTATTTTAACAATAGTATTATTACATGGGAAAATGGTAGATATTGAAAACGAAAGAAAGGCAACACAAGCACAATTAGATAAGATAAAGGAAATTGAAGAATCAGTTAAAAATATTAATGATCAATATTTTGAATATGACTCTCTTTATAAGCGACATACTTTAAAAAATATTAATATCTCATTTCAAACAGGTAGTTCCAATATCAGTGATATTCCTCAAAATCAATTAGTAAGACTTCTGGAAGTAGGTCGGTCTATTAAGAGCTTTGTTGATAATGCGACCACCAAAAATTCGAATGTGAAGTATTTATTGATAATTGAAGGGCAATCTTCAAAAGATTATTATCACAATAATTATGAATTAAGTTATGAACGTGCACTGAATCTAGTTAAATATTGGACAACAAACCATGTTATTTTTAATTCACATTATTGTGAAGTTATAATTTCCGGTAGTGGACAAGCTAGTCGATTCAGAGTTTATCCATATATTGCAGGCAATAAATCGAATCAAAGATTTGTAATACACATCATTCCGAAACCGGGAATATTTGAAGCAGGTATACAAAAGCAACAATGAAATGTAAATTTAAAACATTAAGCATCATTTTACTTGCACTTTTTTCACTTTCATCGTGTGAACGCAAATCGGGAAGAATAAAATCTATTCACCCGCTGTCTCCAACATCTGAGATCGAAGAAAGAGTTAAAAGTTCGGGAAAGAAAACCGTTGTGAAAATGGAAAAAGTGAACGGTGTATATCAAATTCCTGCAGAAGTTGATGGAGTAAAAATGTTTTTCATTTTTGATACAGGTGCAAGCATTATTTCAATTTCGGAAACAGAAGCAAATTTTCTGTACAAACAAGGCAAACTTACAGATGAGGACATTAAAGGAACAGAAAATTTTACCGATGCAAATGGCGATCTCTCAGAAGGAACGATTATTGTCTTAAAAACTGTTCGTATAGAGGATAGAACTTTAAATGATATTGAGGCATCTGTAGTTCATAACCTCAATGCTCCTTTGCTTTTTGGACAATCTGCATTAGAGAAGTTCGGTAAAATTTCTATTGACTATCAGAGAGGCGAAATAATTTTTGAATAAATGCATAGTAAAATACTTTTCATATTTATAATTTGCTTGATATTCTTTGGCATTTGTTGCCATTCCAAAAGTGGTCATCGGACAAATTCTGTTACCAAAACAACTAATTCAGGTAAAGTCATTTCAATTGTGGATGGAGACACATATGATCTACTAGTTGAGGGGAATAAAACTATCAGAATCAGAATGGAAGGAATTGATGCTCCTGAAAAAGGAATGCCTTTCTCAAAAGTTGCAAGAAGTATTTAGGTAGTTTGTGTTTTGGTAAATTTGTTCGACTAGAAGGAAACAAAATAGATAATCATGGACGAAGAATTGCATTTTCATATTTAGAAGATGGAACTGAGTTAAGTCATGAAATGATCAAGGCTGGCTTAGCCTGGCACTTCAAAAAATATAATTCCAATTCTGATTTAGCAAATTTGGAGAATACGGCAAGAAATGCTAAACTTGGGTTATGGTCAGATAAGGATCCAATGGCTCCTTGGGTGAACAGGAAATTACATCATGAAGGTGTTTCAACAAAGGATTCTTTTGACATCCACGAATAGGATTTTTATGTTAAAATGCTCAACGTTAATATCTTAGTTTAAAGTAATTTCTTAATACTTTTGTATGCAAAACTCTTATAAAATATCATCCTATTTCTACAAAATATTTTGGACTTTTGTCGTTTTGGGTATTGCAGGCTCTTTGATAGGCTGGGTACTAAAATTTTATGTATGGGATTTGGTAAAATTTTGTATTGCAATTGGATTCGTTTCTCTAGTGATTGCAATAATCATCTCTATTTGGGAAGGATTCGATTAATAAGATTAAATCATACTTTACATTAATTAGTTTATATAACATATAATAGATATGGGAATAGGTCGAGTCATTTTATGCGTTATTTTTCCACCTCTAGCTGTATACGACAAGGGGTGTGGTTCCATTTTACTTGTAGCCATTCTTACGGTAGCAGGATGGATCCCAGGCATTATTGCCGCTCTTATTATTTGCAATAAGGACTAGAGATTTGGCGATAATATTTAGAATTCAAACGTAATCAATGGAAATAATCATTAAACTCATCCTCTCCCTCCTCTTCTTCCTCTGCCTCCTTCACCTACCCTACGGCTTCTATGAAATCGTCCGCTTTACCGCACTTCTTGGCTTTTCAATCCTTGCATATCAGGCAAGCATTAAGGAAAACAAAACCGAAATGATCATCTACATCTGCCTGGCCATCCTCTTTCAACCCCTTTTGAAAATATCATTGGGCAGACAGTTATGGAATATTGTTGATGTAATTGTTGGAATTGCATTGATTGCATCAATCCTCGTCAAACCTAAAGAAAAAATGGGCAAAAGGAAGGAATAGTATAATTGTTGATTATGCTTTATTAAAAGTTAAATCTGAAATTGCGAATACTTATATATAGGTTTAAGACACCTATGACAACCAATTAACAAGGTCATCCTAGATGTTTTGATTTTAACTGCCAATTAATTTCATTATATTTTAGAGTATAAAATGGAAAACCAATTATCCTAAACCTTTAAATCTTAATTCAAATGATATATTTATTACTTGTCCTGCCATGAATTTTAACACAGGAATAAATAACAATAAGAATGTAAGTGTGAATGAGTGTGATATTGAAGATTTTTTTAGCGTTGTGGAACCTGATTATGGAACCAAAGTACTTACAACATTAGGAAGCATAGAGGATGCAGAGTTAATTCTTGTGCCCACAAAACTTGATGTAGGAGATTATAAAGTCAATGTAACGAGAAAAGCCACCAATATGTATAAAGTGGAAGGAACAAAAATTTATATTCAGACCAAATATTGTTTACGAATATAGTTATTCCGGTGAGGCTATATTAAGTGTAGATAGTCAATTTGGATACACTAAAGGAAAATTGATTTTAAATAATGCGAATTCACAGTTTCTCTATCCCTAAGCCAATTGCCTCGCATTATTTTACAAAGCTTTTCTCCTATCTGTCGTTTCTAATCCTTTTCAAATTCCGCCTCACTTATGGTTTCCCCGCTAAGAGGATCCAGTGTTGACTCCTGGATCGAATAAGTGATCGTCAATACATCATACCCATCACTACATAAACCTTAAAAAGGATCTCCCTGTGAGAAAACAGTCTTATTGCCTTTTCGACTGGCCTTAATCTTTAAAAAGTAATAACCTGTCGTTGGAAAATACTTTACGTCATTGGATCTTGGGTAAATAGTCATCCTGGAATAAAGGCCTGATGTGCCATTAGAGGAGTTTCGCATGATTTTAATATCCATCGTACGATCCGAATTATTATTGATATGGAGTTCCGCTTGTGTGCTTTGGAAAGTTGGATACCTGCAAGCAGGAAAGTGAAAATTAAAATGAATTTCATTTTCAGAGAAGTTTATTTTTATTTTGAAAATAAATTAACAATGCAAATAAATTGAGCTGGCTTAGAGCTCTTTATACTTAATACTTTGTTACCGTAGAGCCTTTAACCATTTTGCTACCCCTCCATTACGCGAACAAGTTCCTTGCCTTGTTTTGCTGAATGAGTATTTACCGTTTTTACAAATAGCGCATGCATCGGGGAGGTGCGCCGTATTTGGTGGGATTTTGAACCTCTACCCTATTAATATTTTCGTAAGTCTTTAAAGCTGATAATGGCAGATTGTCAGGATTCTGGTCATATGTAGCTGGATTGCCATCAGGTCCAGGGTCAAGATTCGACCCAGAGGTAATATTTGGACTATCCGATTGATTAACCTGAGCACCTTCATACTCACATCCAATGACAGTGGTAAGGAGTAAGACTCCTAAAGAAATGAAATAAACCAGATAACGCATCTTTTTCATCGGAGTGCGAATTTAATTCAATTTTTCCTCGATGTCAAGTGCCAGGACTGACTTTTAAGATCAATGAATGTATATCTTCGGGAAAGAATTTCGACACACATAAATGGCCAAAAAAGCAAAGATCACAAACGAAGAACCCCTCGAAAAACAACTCTGGAAAACTGCCGACAAGCTCCGTAAAAACATAGACGCTGCCGAATACAAACACATCGTCCTTGGCCTCATCTTTCTGAAGTATATCAGCGATTCTTTTGAGGAACTGTATGACAAACTCATTTCAGGTAGAGGCGAATACAAAGGCTCCGATGCAGAAGACCGTGATGAATACCGCGCCGAAAATGTCTTCTTCGTACCACCATCCGCCCGTTGGAAATACCTACAAAGCCGCGCCAAGCTCCCGGAAATCGGTAAAGACGTCGACGAAGGCATGGATGCCATCGAACGGGACAATGCTTCACTGAAAGGCGTCTTACCAAAAGTTTTCGCAAGACAGAATCTGGATCCAGCTAGCCTTGGAGGTCTCATAGATCTCGTTGGGAACATAGCCCTCGGAACCGCCAAAGCAAGAAGCGCTGACGTACTGGGTCATGTCTTCGAATATTTCCTTGGCGAGTTTGCGCTCGCAGAAGGAAAGAAAGGGGGACAGTTCTATACACCACGAAGTGTTGTAGAACTCCTCGTAGAAATGCTCGAACCCTACAAAGGCCGTGTCTTCGACCCCTGCTGCGGCTCTGGTGGTATGTTTGTCCATTCCGAGAAGTTTGTCACCGAACACCAAGGAAGAGTCGATGATATCTCAATCTATGGACAGGAAAGCAACCAGACGACATGGCGACTCTGCAAGATGAATCTCGCGATCAGAGGCATCGACAGCAGCCAGGTGAAGTGGAACAATGAAGGTTCATTCCTTAATGACGCACACAAAGACCTAAAGGCCGATTATATAATAGCCAATCCACCCTTCAATGTGAGCGACTGGGGCGGCGAACTGATACGCACAGACGGACGCTGGCAATATGGCGTACCTCCGGCAGGTAATGCCAACTTCGCCTGGATGCAACATTTTATATATCACCTCGCCCCTACCGGACAAGCAGGTATTGTATTGGCCAAAGGAGCATTGACAACTAAAACATCCGGCGAAGGAGAAATCCGGAAAGCTTTGATCGAAGCTGGTCTCATTGATTGCATTGTCAATCTTCCAGCGAAGCTATTTTTGAATACTCAAATTCCTGCAGGGCTATGGTTTTTGAGCAGAGACAGAAAAAACGGAAAGTTTAGAGATAGAAGCAAAGAGATTTTATTCATTGACGCTCGCAATTTAGGTCATCTAATCAATCGCAGAACACGAGAACTTTCTCAAGAAAACATTGACAAGATTTCTAGTACTTATCACAATTGGCGAAATAAAAATGGAACATATGAAGACATCCCCGGATTTTGTGCTTCTGCTTCAATTGATAGAGTAAAAGAACTGGATTATGTAGTAACTCCTGGACGATATGTAGGTCTGCCAGATGAGGAGGATGATTTTGATTTTAATGAACGATTTACAAAACTTAAAACTGACCTGGAGGTCCAATTACATGACGAAGAACAATTAAATAAAGTTATACTTGATAATCTTCAAAAGATTCAATTGAAATGATCAGGTTAAAAAAAGAAACAAGCCAAGAAATCCTTGATGACCTAAACTCAATTGTAAATGGCACTATAGAGTTGGACGACAAGTTTTCAAACTTATCAAAACTCTTCTACAAAATTATCAAATCAGCCGCAGCAACTGAACCAATAGCTTTTAGAAATTTTTATGCACAATATCGTTTTGTTACCACGCAAGTAAATATGGATTCTGGAAACAAAGCAAATTTGGATGCGTTCAGAAGGTTAATTAAAAAGCCAGCAGGGAATTTAATTATTACGGAAATCTTATGTAATCAAGGATCATTACTTCTGTTTGCATTAATAAAAGAACTAATCGGTGAGGAAGAACAATCTTTTTTTGTTAATATCTCCGCCACCTACATTCCAGATTATTTTTGTTCATTTTTTCCTAATAGGAATTACAGCACACTTAAAGATATTAAGATATTATGTTCATCATGGAGCAATATTATATCAACAGGTAATGACGCTTATTTTATTCTCAATGGATATGATCTTGATAATATGGAAGGTTCTGTTGAAATTTTGATGCAAAATCATGAACATTCTGATTATACCTATCTACATACACTATTATCTGAGAACGTCATTCTCAATTGCAAGCAACTAAAATTTGAGGGAAATGAGAGCTCTATTTACCAGACTACTTTTGATTCCTTATTTGTCATAGAGCCAGATTATTTAGTGGATGCAACAGCAATTGGAGAATGTTTTCAGTCTAATGGTGCTAATAGTGACCTTTTTATTCTTAAGAAAATAATAGAAGAAATTGCTTCTGGATCTGCAGCAATCAAGGGTAGTATTGTTGGGTATTATTTTGATGAAATGTTAATAGAAGATGATATAGGAACTGAAACATTATTTTTTAAAGCCCAACGGGAGTATGCGTTAAAAGCAGCCCAGTTTGGCCAAATTGAAATGAACAAAATAAAGGATTCAATTGAAGCAGAACACTTTCCTAAAATTCAGACTTTGGCTAATAATGAAAGGACTCGGAAGTGTTGGATAGAACCTACTTTTTTTTCTATAGACTATGGAATTCAAGGTCGTATTGATTTACTTAGCGGTAATGAAGAAGTTTTTGTTCAAAATATTTTAGAATTAAAAAGTGGTAGTTCTCCCAATCCAAATATGAATATTGCTTGGCCGGGACATCATATGCAAGTAGTTTGTTACGACATGGCATTGGAAAGTACTTATGGTGCAAATCGCAATGGAACAAACTCAATATTTTATTCAGGATGCAATATTATGCCCCGAAGAAATATTGTAAGCGAACATCGTGAGAAACAACGTGTTTTGAAAATAAGAAATTATATTGTAACAAAAGTATTTCGCCTTGCTGAAAATGATTTTACAATATTGGAAAAAATCAAAATAAATGGTATTAATCCATTGCCACCATTTCATGCGAATGCTTTAAAAGAATTTCGGCAATATTATATTCCCACCTCAATTGAAACTTATTATTATAATGAAATGGTTGCATTTACACTGAGGGAACTTATTAATTCAAAGGTTGGCAACATGCTTAGAGGAGCTAACTGAACAACAAAATGGATTTGCAAGTTTATGGCTTGAAAGTCAACATTCTAAGGAAAAAGATTTTGAAATCCTTTACGATCTTATAGTTGACTCAATTGATGAAAATCATGGTTATATTGATTTATTTTTACGAAAAAGATATTCCACATTCATTTCGTAAAGGCGACTTGGTGATATTGTATCCCGAATCTGAAAATGGTTATGATTCCTTAACTCAACATATTTTGAAAGGGTCAATAAAAGAATTGCATCACAATCGATTAATTGTCTCACTATTTAACAAACAAACCGACTATACATTTATAAGGGAATATAATTATTGGGCGATTGAACCCGACATTTTTGAACGCAATTACTGGAGTAAGATATCTTGCCTATTTAATTTTCTAAAATGCGATCCACGCAGAAGTGATCTTTTACTTGGAGTGGAAGAGCCGTTAACAGAAAATAACTTCGATTTTGAAGATGTAAATCTTACGCCACACCAAAATATATGTATTACACGAGCATTGAATGCAAGGGATTATTTCCTCCTTCAGGGACCGCCAGGTACGGGAAAAACCAGTACATTTCTTGTGAATTATATCGGTGAACTAGTTGAACAGACAACTGATAAAATCATTGTGCTTGCATTTACAAACAAAGCAGTGGAGAAAATATGCCAAAGCTTAAAAGAACCAAGATCAAGAAGACCAATTGATTACATAAGGTTAGGAAGTAAACATGTTGAGGATGATTATCTATTTGCGGAGTTAATTGAAGATGACGATAACCCCGATAATTGGCAGATGTTACTTGAACAAAATAGAGTCCTGGTAACTACCGTAGCTACATTCCAAAATAACTTACTCTTACTGAAGCAGTTTATTGACTTTAAGAATGTAATAATTGATGAAGCTTCTCAATTAACTGAAGCAGATCTGGCCGGAATTTTAGCAACATTTGAAAAATTTGTCCTTGTTGGTGATCATAAACAGTTACCTGCAATTGTAACACAGCATGAGAAGACTTGTAAAGTGCATCAAGATGCACTAATTGAATATGGTATTAATGATTTAAGGACTTCCATGTTTGAACGACTTATGATCAATGCATCCAGGAGGGGCTGGCACCATTCTTACGGGCAACTCACCGATCACTATCGTATGCATGAACATATAGCGAGTTTGATAACAAGCCATTATAACGAACCATTGGTTGCAGTATTACCAGAACAAAAAACTTTGATCTCCCTTATTCCTTACCCCCCGAGTCATCCTTACAACTTATCACAAAGAGTCGAACTATTTTCATCCAAACACCCCCTGATCCAGCCCCCCGCAAGAATAGACAAGAAGCAATGGTGGCCGCTATCATCGCACAAACTTTGATAATGGAAGGTGTAGTCACTCCGGCAGAGTTAGGTATTATCACACCCTTCAGGGCACAGATCGCAGAAATAAAAAGATACCTACCACATGAACTTCAGGAGAATGAAGACCTAATCATTGATACCGTCGAGCGTTACCAGGGAGATGAACGCAAGGTGATTATTTTTTCTACAACAGTAGCTTCTGCAGTTCAGGTTAGAAACATGCAAAACATTTCTCTTTCTGACCCGCTTAGAACCGACCGCAAACTACTAGTGAGCATATCACGTGCAGAAGAACAATTAATTGTGTTGGGCAATTCCTCAGCCTTACAGGCGGCTGATGGATACAGGGATATGATTAGCTACATGAAAAATCATAATGGTTATTTAAGTCGAGAATGGGCAGAAGGAGTAATTAATTCAAATTTTAGTAAGATAATCAATGATTGAGTGGAAAGAGTTTAAACTAAAAGATGTAACATTAAAAATTGGTAGTGGTGCAACACCAAGAGGAGGTTCCAATGTATATAAGAAAAAAGGAATCAGTTTAATCAGAAGTCAAAACGTTTTGGACTTTCGGTTTTCTGAAGAGGGTCTGGCCTTTATTGATGAGGAACAAGCAAAGGATTTAAGTAATGTCACAGTCCAAGAAAATGATATTTTACTAAATATAACCGGTGATAGTGTCGCAAGGTGCTGTCTTGTGCCAACTTCGAGATTGCCAGCCAGAGTCAATCAGCATGTATCAATTATTCGTCCCAATCCAAATATTGCCTTTTACGACTTTGTATTTTACTATTTGCAATTCATCAAACCCGAACTTTTAATTAATGCAGAAATAGGCGCAACCCGGAATGCGATTACCAAAGGAATGATTGAAGAAATTGAAATCTTCTTACCATCACTTTCCGAACAAAACGTCATTTCCTCAATTCTCAGGAGTCTGGATGATAAAATAGGCTTGCTTCAACATCAAAACGTCAGTTTAGAAGGCATGGCAGAAACTCTTTTTATGCAGTGGTTTGTGGAGGAGTCGAAAGTAGAATGGCCTGTTACAACTTTCGATCAACACGTTGAAGTTTTTAGAGGTCTCAGTTATAAAGGAAGTGGACTATCCGTATCAGGAGTAGGACTGCCAATGCATAACTTAAATTCTGTATTTGAAGGTGGTGGATACAAATTTGAAGGAATCAAATACTACACTGGCGAATACAAGGAAAGACATTTGGTAAATGCAGGTGATATTATTGTAACTAATACTGAACAAGGTCATGATTTAAAACTAATTGGATATCCAGCAATTGTACCAGAAACTTTTGGGGAAAAGGGATTATTCAGCCAGCATATTTACAAATTAGCATTATTAAAACCGAGCTACTTATCGAATGAATTTCTATACTACCTTATTAAATTACCAATTGTTAGAGAACAAATAACAGCAGCTACGAATGGTTCTACAGTTAAATATGCTTGCCATTGATGGACTGCAGCGTCCTGTGTTTCAATTGCCACCGAAACAAAAAGTAAATTATTTTACAGAAATTGTTAAATCTCATTGGAAGAAAATAAATTTAAATCAAAGACAAATACTAACTCTCACTACTCTGAGGGATGCATTGTTGCCGAAGTTGATGAATAGAGAACTAAAAATAAATTTTTAAAAAATGGTTAAAGGATTAGAAAAACAAAAGCCCGAAGAAGAAATAAGAGAAGAAATTTTAAAAGGATTTACCCACAAAGGACGTTTATTTCTATATTGATTCTAAAAAAACATAAACCAATTAAGTAGAGAAGTTTTTAAAAAAAGAAGATAAGGAAATTCACTATCCTATTGGTTACAACGGAGGATCAAATACTCCAAAATTGAAAAATTTATTTACGAAGGTTTTAATGGTCACTTACCGACCGGTATTAGCAAATCGGCTAGTCGTGGATTGGGATTTACAAAATTTCTAAAACCGGTAATTTTATACCTTGAATCACAATTTCCGTTAGGTATCATAAAAATTGTTAAACTTGGCACATCCGGATTTAGTGAAGATCAAAAGATACTCACGTTAACTGAGGAACAACTTGATGTTCTGCATTCTGTATTTAAACACAATGATAAAAAGCAAAAAGAGGATAACGAAATTCTTGCATCTGAACAGCTAAATTTATTGTTTCCGGAAAATGTTACAGTGGGAGAAAGGTTATATATTGGTAATTCTATTTCTATAATTCTCTCCTCTTGAAACAGTCACTCGCAGAGTTCACTGATGAGGATAAAGATGCAATACAAGATCTATTTGATAAATTATTGTTAACAGGAGACTTTCTCAATTCTGATACTTTAATAAAAACTAAAGAATCAATAGATGAAAAGTATATTGAGGATGTGATTCAAGAATACAAGGAACTCCTAAAACAAAAAACTGAAACTGAAAATTTGGAAAAGAAGTGGCAAAAGTTTTTAAAAATACACAGTTGGATTTTTTCATATTTGTTTTCATTCCCCATCATATTGCATAAAGATGAAGCTTATGTTGGAGGTAAGGGAATATCAAATACTAATGGAAAAATAACTGATTTTTGATTAAAAATGAACTTACCAAAAATGTTGCTTTTGTAGAAATTAAAACTCATAGGACAGAACTCTTAAAAAAGGGAAAGCTTATCGAGGGACAGATGTCTTTGCAATGAGTTCAGATTTATCAGGTGGCATAACCCAAGTCCTTAATCAACGAGACAATTTTCAAAAGCAATTCGCAATCCATAAAATGAATAGTGATGATAAAAAGTTTGAATCTTTTAATTCAAAGTGTGTAGTTTTAATGGGATCTATAGCTGATCTTAATTCAAAAGAAATTAGCTCTTTTGAATTATTCAAAATAATAGTAAAGATGTTGAAATAGTAACTTTTGACGAATTACTAAAGCGTTTTGAAAATTTAAGAGAGCTAATGATTGGAAATGTTAGCCAACAAGACTAAAATTCAATTTTATTTTATTCAGATGTGTAACAACCATGAAAATTGCTTGAGTTTTCCTCTTTCATAATGTATTGAAACGGAAATAAATTAAGTTTAAATTTAATATGAATTTATATTCTAATAATATTAGTGTCGATATCTTCACTGATCATGATGATTCCATCTTCAGCGATGACTCCTTCGACCCATTAGGCCTACAGATGGTATGGACATCACTGGGCAATAAAGTTTTTCGTAATCGTCTGAATACAGTCAGCACCAACATCCGCTACTATACCCTCAACCTATTCCACCATCTCGTCATCCAGCAATTGGAAGAAAAGTATGAGGATAAAATAACCAATCTCATTGGACGCCCACCCTATGACAATCGGTCAGATCTGTATGATGGCTTGATCGTTTTCCTGGAATGTCTCCTGGTCCATGTTCTTTCCAGTGACAATGTGGATGAAGATGTAAAAAGAACTCTTCATCCCAGGCATCTCAGCACTTCAGCGCATTAAGATCCGGAATGCATCAGACAAAAACGTAACCGGTATTGTAGTGGATAAAAAGATGGTATCCTCATCCGTCACATCCTCCTCGGTATCCATGGACGTCACAAAGGACCGTTCACTCAAATGGGCATCTTCGGCAAACTGCATTATTATACAGATAAATCACTATGGAAAGAAATCAGGCAACTCTTCAAATCTCCTTCTTGGACTTCACTAATGGAGGCATTGCTCAAACTGATGGATAAGCATATTCTTTCCTCAAAAGTCCATGGAAACAAACATATCCGTGTAAAAGTCTCAGAGGTATTGAATGACACCCTCATCCATCAGTATATCAAGGCTATTCAGCCAGAACATTTTACAACAAAGGAGATTATCCATTTTTGGGAAACACGGCTCGGCGTTTCGGAGAAAGAAAGCACAGCCGGCTTGTTATATAATTTTATTCACAAAGCTGGTGGTCAAATTGATTTTGATCAGACGCTTCAATCCCTTCACAAAACAAATCCTACAACTGAACTCGATGCCATCAATGCTATAGAGCCATTCATCACTGCCATCCAGAAGATCATGAATCGATTGTTGGCGCGTGGAACATCTGAAGTGGACAATGAGCTAAAGGCATTTATGGGATTGCATCTTGATCACCCAAAATTCAACATCGCTCGGATGCAGGAATTTCTCAATGAATCTTATCTGAATCCGGAATCCATTCGCAGGCTTAATGAACTAATCAACATCTATCTGAACTCTTCTCGTGGCAAGGACAAGGAAAAACTTGTTAATGATTTGATCGAGTTCCATAAAACATTGATGAAACGACGTAGTAATCTCCCGTGGATTACGATCGGACGCAATCACTCCATCACGCAGCACCGATCCTTTCAATATAATGAAAGGGAGATGGAAGCTTTATCCGATCATAGCTGGGTCAATAATTATTATCTCAGCACGCTTGTCAGCTTATACCAGGGATTACACCATTGATGAAACTTTACCAGGCCTACAAATCGATTACAGATAAAATCAAGCCCATTGATACGGCCTGGTTCACGACATTCAATCTGGATGTGGAATTGGTAGAAAAATTCTTATTGTCGCAATTGATTGACAAAGCACCGATCGAATTAAAGACAGCGGAGGATTATGAAGGAATGAACCTTGAACTCAAAGGCATCGATATCAAAGTGTGGTATGATTACAGAGCCATGAATACCCAAAGTCCGAAGCGAACAACTGTGGATTTTATCTCCACAGATCCCAGGTCATTTTTTGATTCCAAGTCACACAATATTGTTTTTCACCCCAAAGTGATCTTCCTGAAAGGCAAAGGAGGAGCCTATCTGTTATCAGGATCCGCCAATCTATCCATTTCTGCCTGGAGTACAAATAAAGAAGCTGTAATGATCAAAGAGATCATGCACAAAGAGAATGCGGATGAGATCATTGGATTTTTTGATTCTTTATTTACAAAAAACGGACTTTTATCAGATGCTAAAACCCCATTGAGTGCATGGAGAAACAAATTATCCGGCGGTACTTCAGGTTGGAATTTTTTATCCATAGCCTGCAATCGGAAAAAACACTCTTTGATAAACTAGGCAAAGGATCATTGACAACCTGGTCACCGTATTTCTAAAAACACAACCGATCTACTGCAACGGCTCCTTAAAGCAGGCTATTCCAATATTACTCTCGTACCAGATATTTCACCGGCAGGTAAAATCAGGATCACTCCGGAAGAATTAACAAGTATTTCAAAACACAAGCAAATTGAAATACTGAAATCAAAAGAGACTGGTGATTCAAAAAGTAATGTTTCAAGAATAACCCATGCCAAAGTATGGCTGACAGATGAAAAATTAGGTATCGGATCATGGAATTGTTCATATCGTGCTACAGGATTTGGCATATCTCCACAGGAAAGAAATATTGAAGCTGGCATTATATTAAATACATCTCCTGCTATTAGAAATTCACTCATCAATACGCTTTTGCCTTTGAATGCGAAGTTGGTCAACGGCACAAGTGAAGCTGAAATGGATGAAGAATGGGACAAGATGCTGAATCCATTTACGATGGAATGTAAATAACCGCTGATTGGGTTCAATTTAAATATAGCATACAGAGTGAAGAACTAAAAGGATACTGGGCAGTCTTACCTGACAAGCCAAATGAAAAAATTCCGTTGTCAGAAATAGCTGGCCTTTCCTTTAGAGAAAACTATAAACGTGTACTAAAAGATAAATCCTTCTCTATTCGTAATCAGGAAGACAAAGAGGTATATGCCGGTTTTTTAATTGAGGAGGGAACACACAAACGGCCAGTGTATGGATATCAGACCTTACTGGACGTATTTGACGCACTGCTTGAAAACCCGCTGAATGAAACCTCCCGTAAAGTGTGCCTATATAAAATTGATGGAGAAGAAGAAGTGGATAATCTTCAGATTAATTTCGAATACACCGGCAATGAATCTTATTACATGATGTTTGTTGCCTTCCAGCGACTATTTGATGCTATAGAGCAAAATGCTGATAAGCCCGGAAAGCTTGATGATATCGGATTCAGACTTCCAGGTTCTTTGATTAAAGTGGCTGATCTTGTGAAAGAAGCAATTCAAACATTACATAAGGAGAGTAGTCCGGATAATATTCTTTATCATTATTTCATTACTGCGGAGTTGAACAGGTGTATTGAACGATTCAATGTGGAAAGTGAAACTTTTATTGCAAGACTCGCATCGTAACATCTGATTGAATACATGGATCCTACCTCCGATGATATACGATTTATAAAAAAACTAAAAGAGGAATTCGGATATCACCATGCATAAGATCACTCCTGAACACCTCACCGAAACGGTCAATTTCTTCTACAATCATCCTGACTGGTATTATGATCGAGATCTTTCCATTGGTATTCCCAAAATCCAGGCAGAAGGGACAGCCAAGCTTTGGAATATGTTGCTCGACAAAAGAATTGCTCTCCTTGCAGATGAGGTGGGTATGGGCAAAACGATCAGGCACTTGCGCTCATGACCATTCTATGGCAGCAAAAGCCTGATGCTAAGTCCTTCTGTATGCGCCGAATGAGAATGTGGCGCTAAAATGGATTCGGGAATATCAAAATTTTATCCGCTATCACTACCGGCCCGATGATGATGTGATAAAGTCATCTTTGAATGGAACGCCATTGAGAGAAGCCATCTACTGTGAAAACCATCTTCAACTTCTTCAGGAGTGTGATAAGAAATGGCCTTCCTTCTACGTGTGCAAAACCTCATCATTGAGTGGGTTCATTTCCCCTAAAATCACGGAGGATGCATTGTCTGCCATTGGGATGAAAGTTCAAATAGCTGTAAACGAAAAATCCGATGATAAGGAAAAGAATAAGTGGGTTTACACATTGGGGAAGAAAAGTAATGATCTTATCTATAAATACTTCAGCACGAATGATGAGCCTCCATTTGACCTACTCATTTTTGATGAAGCTCATTATTTGCGACGGGCAGAGGGTGATTCTCTGCGAAGTATTGCTGCTCACGCTTTTTTTGCGGGTCGGATATCAACGATCCTTATGCCTGGGATACACACAAACCGCTTGCAGGTAAAGTACTTTGCCTGACCGCCACGCCAAACCATTCAGCACCCGAGGACATAAAGAGCATATTAGGTTTGTTTGAGCCAGCCTATCGGAAGCACACGGCCATCGAAATCCTGAATGAATTGTGTGTTCGTCGATTCAGGAGATTGGAAGGAAAAACAAAACATGAATACCGTCAGGAAATTTCAGAGGGAGTTGAAATGCAGCATTTGAGAGAACGATTATTTTTTGCTGCGTATCATAAGGGACTTGTCAAATCGAAAGCAGAAGCAGCAGGAGATGATCAAAAGGCTAAAGCCGACAATCCATACAGAGTGCTGTTTGGCTATCTTGAAGGATTCGAATTTCTACCTCAATCCAATGATGCCCAAAAGATCAATAAATCCGAAGTGACTGATTTTCATCATCAGGATGATTCAAATGTGATTGTGAAGCTATCGAGCAGTATAAACAGGTATACAAAGTTCGACCTGAACATCCGAAATACCAGAAAATAACGGAGGTGCTTCAACCAGTAGCGTCTAACGAATTTGCACCAGAGAAAAAACTCGTATTCGTAAGACGAATAGCTTCCGTGTATGAGATCAGCAGTCGAGTGATCGAACATTATGATAATGCCTATAGGCAATTTCTGAACCCTGTTTTTTCTAAGAATGAAAACAAATCGATTGAAGAGAATGCAAGGGCATTTTTTTATCGACTGTCTAAAGGAGACGAAGAAATCATAGATGATGTCATCGAAGTAAAAAGAAAAATAGCCAGGATTCCATCGACAAAGTGGGTGATATTGAAAGTCAGTTTTTAAGCTTATTCACGGTTCGAAAAGAAGGAAAATACCGAACAACCGACTGTTCTAATTTCAGGCTTCGATTTCTAAAAAAGGATCAGATTTTTTCAGCATTCTTTGAACCTCCTTCCGATTACCATACAGGTATTTACCGTATCACAACTGTCCCGACAAACCAGGGCGGCAAAAGACTTTATAAAAGCGCAGTCCAGCAGTCTCGATTTGATAATCTTCCTTCTGATGATGGCAATAAACTCATATTGGAACAACATTTTGCCAACGCGGAAGCTGTCGATAAGATGGTCATTCAGGAAGTGCAACTTGAAACATTGCTTACTATTTGGTTAACCTATGAAATAACTGAGACTGAACACAAATCTGAAATTCTTAAAGCAAGAGAAGAATTTTATGGTCTTCATGTTTTTGAAAAAGAAGGATTAGCCCAATACCTTGAAAAGGGATTTCTTTTCAGCAGTCAGTTTATCATTAGATTCTATGCACTATACCGTCAGATTATAAATCAGGGCGATCTGAGAGGAGAAGATTTATACAGAGAATTTTGTTTAAGAGTGCGGGTTATGATGGATGCATCAGGAATATCAAGGTTAATCACAAAACCATTTTGACATTCAGACTTTTTTATAAAAAAAGAACTTGGGCTTACTGAACAAACTATCTTACAGGAAAGTTGGTCTTTTCTTAACAATACGTTACCTGCATATCCCTTTTGCAGTGACAATCGAAGGGATTCTATGATAAAGGCATTTAATTCACCTTTTTATCCCGATGTACTTGTTTCGACTTCAGTGCTGCAGGAAGGGGTTGATTTACATTACCATTGTTCAGAGATCATTCATTATGGAATAGCATGGACACAGGGTGACAATGAACAGCGTGTGGGTCGTGTAGACAGAATGTTTGGAAAATTAAATACCCAGCTCAAAGAAAATCCGAATGCTACCCTACCTATTCATTATCCCTACCTAAAAAATACAATCGATCAGGACCAAGTCGCCAGGTTTATTGTGCGGAAACATTATTCAGAAAAGCTTCTTGATCAGCTTAAAAATATCCAATTCAGTAATGAAATTAATTTTAAAGAACGTATCTCGGAAGAAGAATGGGGCAAGTACCTAAATGTTCCGGGTAAGGCAACCATGGAACATGATCCTTTCCCTGTTGATTACTCAACTGACTTTTCAGGCATTCTGCTACCATCTTTAAACATTTCAAAACCTAATGACGTAGATGCATTCCTGGCACCATTATGGAATACAATCCAGGAGCGCTTTGGACATGAATTCGTGTTATTCAAAAAAGAGATCTTAAAACAGGTGATCAAAAAATTGTTTGCCGTCAAGCATATTCGTGAAAATCAACGTCATCAGCCTATAATCGGTGAAATTGGGTATAGCGAACCAGGACTTTATTTCTTAAAAAAACCAGTTTACTTCATCCGGTTATCTACACCATTTGCTAGGCGATTTCAGGCTATAAGTGACATTAATAAATTGGGAATAATACAGGATATTTACAATAATAATCCATTACTTAAAATTTGTTGGAACAGGGAAGTCAAGGGTTTCTTTCGGTTTTATGTTTGCATAGATCTTCCATTGTTTATGTCAAAGGACAACAATTATAACATCAGTCAAAAAGAACTTATTACCGCTTTTGAAACACTTATTGAGTTTAGCGATGACCTGGAGTTGAAGCTTTATGGAACAAAAGTGGATATTAAAAACGAAGAAGTCATTGAGGGTGCTGATACCATCTGGGAAAAAGTACAGCATGGTGAACTTTCCAGCGATCGAGGACAGAACTTAGAAAAAGGATGGAAAAAATCTGCTTCTAATCAATATATTTATAAGGAGAAAGAGCTATATACAGAGCCTTATGAAGAAATTTATCAATTCAATCACAAGCAAATTTTCCTGCGGAAAAAATGAAAGGGGGAGCACATGGCTCCAGACAGGAATGTATAAAAATGATGCTTTGTCAGAAGAATGTTTTTTACTGGATAAAATATTAGATACGATAAAAGTTTGAATAAAAAAAAAGATTCATATTATAAAAAATCTACTTTGACAAAAATTGACCTCGGTGCCCTTCTAAAAGATTTACAGACTCTCCAACAGGAATGCGAATGGGTAGAATTTAAGGTTAATAATAGTAACCCTTTTGATATTGGAAAATATCTATCCGCATTGAGCAATAGCGCTTGTTATCACGGCGAGAAATATGGCTACTTAGTATATGGAATTGAGAATGAAACTCATCATGCGATTGGAACATTGTTTTACCCATCAAAAGAAAAGAAAGGAAATCAAGAGTTGGAGAATTGGTTAGCTACACAACTAAATCCTAAGGTTGATTTTAACATTTTCGAATGGGATATGAATGGGTTACATTTTGTGATTTTAAGAGTTGAAGCCACTAAAAATTCGCCCGTGAGTTTCAAAGGGGAGTCATTCATCAGAATTGGAACATATAACAAGCCTTTGGATGAACATCCTGAACGTGAGCGAAAAATTTGGAATCGTGACAATAATTACATTTTTGAAAGAGAAAATGCAATTGAGGGCATTACGGATATCGATGTTCTTTCGTTGATCGATTATCCGGGTTATTTTGATATGATTAAATTTCCACTGCCTGATAACCGGAAAGGAATCATCGAAAGATTGTTACAAGACAAAATCATTCAAAGGAATGGTAATGGGTTTGACATTACAAATCTTGGTGCAATTTTATTTGCTAGAGATATTGATGCTTTTGACACCATATCCAGAAAAGCGATAAGGTGGTCATTTACGATGGAAAGAATCGGACTAAAACCAAGAAGGAACAGCTTGGTAAAAGAGGATATGCCCTGGGTTTTAATGGCTTAATTCAATACATAGCGGATCAGTTACCTTCTAATGAAATAATTGATAATGCTTTAAGACGGGAAGTAACGTCATACCCTATTTTGGCAATTAGAGAACTTGCTGCTAATGCGCTCATTCATCAGGATTTCAGCGTTAAAGGGGCTTCGCCGATGATAGAGATATTTGACAATCGGATAGAAATTACAAACCCAGGTAAGCCGCTAATAGACCCTTTGCGTTTCGTTGATCACAGCCCCTCAAAGTCGCAATGAGGTTTTGGCTAGATTTATGCGACGCTTGAATATCTGTGAAGAAAGAGGAAGCGGTATAGATAAGGTGATTTTTGAATGTGAATATTACCAGTTACCTGCACCTGAGTTTATAGTTGGCGACAACTACACAAGAATAATCCTTTATGGTCATGTCAGATTTAGAGAAATGGATAAAAAAGATAAAGTACGTGCCTGTTATCTTCATGCTTGTTTAAAATATGTTTCCGGAGAATATATGACAAACCTAAGCTTACGTGATCGATTTGGGATAGAAGAACACAACTATTCTATTGCCTCAAGGATCATTTCTGAAACAATACAAGCGGAATTAATAAAGGATTACGATGATGAAAACAAGTCAAAGAAATATGCGAAATATGTCCCATTTTGGGTCTAAAAGCTTATGTGACGGTCATGTGATTGTTATCAAAATATATTTTACAAGTAATTGATATTCAATATTTTAATTTAATATTTTATGTGATTTTTAGCTTAAAATATGTCCAAAATCACTGAAAACGATATAGAGCTTCTTGCTATTGAAAGTCTGGAATCCCTGGGCTACAAATACCTTTATGGCCCTGACATAGCTCCAGATGGTGATACCCCGGAAAGGGATTCATACGAACAGGTACTGTTGCCAAAGAGAATCACTCATGCTGTTCGAAGAATCAATTCATCTATTCCGCTTGGTGCCCAGAACGAAGCTATAAAGGAAATACAGCGTATAGCCTCTTCTGAAATTCTGGCCAATAATGAAACATTTCATCGTCTTCTCACAGAAGGCATACCCGTATCCAAACGCGTCGATGGAGATGATAGAGGTGACCGGGTATGGATCATTGATTTCAAAGATCCGCTGAACAATGAGTTTTTAGTAGTCAATCAATTTACTATCATTGAAAATGGGCACAACAAACGGCCTGATATTCTCCTTTTCGTCAATGGAATTCCACTTATAGTAATGGAATTGAAAAATGCCGCTGATGAAAACACGACCACGCATTCTGCCTTTAGACAAATTGAAACATACAAAGCTCAGATTCCTGGACTGTTTACATTCAATGCATTCAATATTATTTCCGATGGCTTTGAAGCAAAATCAGGAACCATCAATTCCGGATATAGCCGTTTCATGACCTGGAAGTCAGCAGATGGCCTTGCCGAAGCATCGCATCTGACGAGTCAGTTAGAGACACTGATCAATGGAATGCTTAACAGAGAAACACTTTTAGACCTAATCCGACATTTTATCGTATTTGAAGAATCTGCAAAGGAGGATAGTGTAACAGGTCTCACGTCCATTACTATCGTAAAAAAACTGGCCGCCTATCATCAATACTATGCTGTAAATAAAGCCGTCGAATCGACATTAAGAGCATCCGGTTACATTCCTGCTCAAGAATCGACGCTTAGTTTAGCCGCTGAATCAAGACAAAGTTATGGATTGCACGGTTTGACACCTCAACCCATTGGCGACCGGAAAGGTGGTGTCGTCTGGCATACACAAGGAAGCGGCAAATCACTTTCGATGGTCTTCTACACGGGGAAAATTGTTTTGGTATTGGACAATCCGACTATCCTGGTGATCACTGACCGTAACGATCTTGATGACCAGCTTTTTGACACATTCGCAGCTTCCAAACAATTACTGCGGCAGGAACCTGTTCAAGCAGAAAAGCGTGAACAGTTGAAGCAATTACTCAAAGTGAATGCGGGCGGAATTGTATTTACTACTATCCAAAAATTTCAACCTGAAGAGGGCAATATTTATGAAACGCTTTCAGATAGAAAAAATATTGTAGTCATTGCTGATGAAGCGCACCGGACACAATATGGCTTCAAAGCAAAAACAATCGATGATAAGGACGCGCAAAAAATGTAATTGGCAAGAAAATCGTTTATGGTTTTGCTAAATACATGCGGGATGCATTGCCTAATGCAACTTATCTGGGTTTTACTGGCACACCTATTGAAAGTACTGATGTAAATACACCTGCTGTCTTTGGAAACTATGTCGATATCTACGACATAGCACAGGCTGTTGAAGACGGGGCTACTGTCCGCATTTATTATGAAAGCCGTCTCGCAAAAGTAAACCTGAGTGCAGAAGGAAAAAAACTAGTCGAAGATCTTGATGATGAACTTGAACAGGAAGATCTAACCAACACACAGAAAGCCAAAGCCAAATGGACGCAGTTAGAAGCACTTGTGGGAAGTCCGGACAGGATAAAAAATATTGCGAAGGACATTGTGACGCATTTTGAACAAAGACAGTCTGTCTTTGCAGGAAAAGGAATGATCGTGACGATGAGCCGCAGAATTGCTGCTGATCTTTATGAAGCCATAACAAAACTGAAACCTGAATGGCATTCAGACGACCTGAAAAAGGGCACCATTAAAGTTGTGATGACTTCTGCTTCCGCAGATGGTCCTCAAATTGCCAAACATCACACTAGTAAAACCCAACGAAGAACTCTTGCAGATCGAATGAAAGATCCGGATGATGAATTGAAATTGGTCATTGTTCGGGATATGTGGCTTACAGGATTTGATGCGCCATCTATGCATACGCTATACATTGACAAACCCATGAAAGGCCATAACCTGATGCAGGCCATTGCAAGGGTAAACAGGGTCTATTTGGACAAGCCTGGAGGATTGATTGTGGATTACTTGGGTATTGCATCTGATCTAAAAAAGCACTTTCATTCTATGCCGATGCCGGAGGCAAAGGTGATCCGACTATTTTACAGGAGCAGGCAGTGAAAGTGATGATTGAGAAACTGGAAGTTGTGTCTCAGATGTTTCATGGCTTCTCCTATGAAAATTATTTCGACTCCTCTACTGCTAAAAAGCTATCCTTAATATTAGCCGCAGAGGAACATATCCTGGGATTAGACGATGGAAAGAAGCGATACATCAATGAAGTAACGGCTTTATCAAAATCATTTGCCATTGCCATCCCTCACGAACAGGCCATGGATGTAAAGGATGAAGTCTCATTCTTTCAGGCTATAAAGGCACGGCTGGCAAAATTTGGTTCAACCGGTACAGGCAAAACTGATGAAGAAATTGAAACAACCATCCGCCAGGTCATTGATAAAGCTTTGGTTTCAGAAAAGGTGATTGACATCTTTGATGCTGCAGGCATAAAGAAACCTGACATTTCCATTCTCTCCGAAGACTTCCTGATGGAACTGAGAGGAATGGAACATAAGAACCTGGCGCTTGAGGTATTGAAAAAATTATTGAATGATGAGATCAAATCGAGAGCCAAAAAGTACCTCGTAAAAAGTAAGACCTTAATGGAGATGCTTGAAAGCTCCATCAAGCGCTACCACAATAAGATACTGACGGCTGCCGAAGTGATGGATGAGCTTATTCAATTGAGCAAGGATATTGTGGACATGGATAGTGAGGCAAAGGAAATGGGTCTTACCGATTTTGAATATGCCTTTTACACGGCTGTCGCTGACAATCAAAGCGCAAAAGATCTCATGTCGAAAGACAAATTAAGAGAACTGGCCATTGTGCTTTATGAAAGAGTACGGCAGAATGCCACTATTGATTGGACGATAAAAGAAAATGTTCGGGCAAAATTGAAAGTCATAGTTAAGCGTACTTTGCGACAATATGGATATCCACCGGATATGGAGAAATTGGCGACTGAGACGGTGTTGAAGCAGGCTGAGATGATCGCGAATGAGATAACGAACCAGTAAAAATAACTCAAGAAACTTATGGTATAAAATACTGTTTAGTGATTATGTAGGTGTTGAATAAATATTTTACTGAACTGAATTTCTACTAATAAATAACAGATTAAATTTTGCATAGTAGTACTTAATTTAAAATTAAAATCAATAAATAATAAATTTTATGGAAGAAAGATACATTGTCGAATTTACAGAAGGCGGGGTAGGATTAATAGAAACACTTGTCACAGGAGGGTTAGCCAATGTTGTTGAAAAAACCGTGGACACTATTGCAGGCGATGATCATCATGGCTGGTATTGTACAATTACAGACAAAATAACTAGACTTAAAGATAGCCAATGGGGCGTATCAAAATCAGAAGCCGAGAGAAGTCTCGATATTACTTAAAGAGGAAAATAGAAGATTTTGAACGTAACCAAAGGAATGAAAATGAAGAATTAGAAAACCAAAAAAGGTTTAGTCAAAGAACACAGAAGCCTACTACCCACAACGATTCAGATGAAAATGAATCAGGGAATTGCCTAGGTAAAATTATAGGAATTGGTCTTGTCGTTGCAGCTGTTATCTGGTTTGTCTTTTCGATTGCAATCCCTCTGATAATGATAAATATTGCGGTTATTGCATTATTTGTGGGATTTCTAAAAAAAGAAGCTAATAAAATCCTTTTCCCACTTTCTATTATTGGTTCAGTCCTAATTATTTTTGATTATAATATTGGATGGTCAACAAAAACATTAGTCAATAATGCATCTTTTTTTGAAGGGGCCATTCCATTTTTTTATTATTTAAATGTATTCGCTGGACTTGTGGCAGCTTATTTTCTTATTCGCAATTGGTTAAATAAAAAGAAACCATCTTCAGAGAATGAAGGCGAATTCTCGAAACGTAACATGGTAATCATAGGTAGTTTATTTTTAATTGGCAGCTTAACAATTGGAATACAAAAATATTTTGATTCGAAAAATATTTATATAGTTCAATCAAAAATTTTTACTCAACCATCTACTCCTGTAACTAACAGGCAATCTGAGAATCGACGAGAAACAATTGAAGAAGATCACTCGCAACTAATTTCCGCTCCAATAGATAATTTATTCAAAGCATGGACAGAACTTGATTTAAATCTAGATATGGGTCAATGGGATGCCAATGGTGTCCAGTATTCAAAAAAGTTTGAACCAAGAAGGTATCAAGACATCTTAACTGGACGTCAATCTCTCTTTAGTAGATTAAAGTCCGTTGAAGTATTAAATTACGGTATTAGTAATATTCGGAGGGAGACCAACGATCGAGTCACACTAAATGTTCAATATTCTATGAATTTCAATTTCAAAAATGGCAAAATAGTTAATGAATTAAATATAAAGGAAAAATATATTTTAAAGTATACTGCTTCAGAATACCGATGGGTTATTTTGGAAAATTATGATTATATAGATTAATTTCACCTATATGAGTTTTTTCAAGATTAAACTTGCCCCCTTATGTCTTAGTTTACTCCTATTATTCGGTATCTTATTACCTAGTTGTTATCCATCCAATAAGAAGACAAAATTAAGTCCAAGTAAATCTGGCTTGGAAGCTGAAATTATTAAAGAACCCATTAAGACAACACAAATAATCATAGCCTCTAGCAATAACGATAATTTCTTTGAAGGAAACCTTCGGGGCATGGAACTTATCGAAGACAAGTGGATGTTAACTTTTGATTCTATTCCATGTACCTATGGCAAAAAAGGGTTAGCGAAGGCTGATCAAAAAATTGAAGGGGATTTAAAAACCCCATCGGGTACATTTCAAATTGGTTCGGCTTTTGGCTATAAACATAATTTAGAATCAGACATCAATTTTATTGAACTTTCTGATCATGACTACTGGGTCAATGATACTCTTTCGGACATGTATAATAAGTTTGTAAGCTACCTCCCCGAAGGTATCTCTGCAGAAAAAATGAAACGCAGTGATTATTTATACGAATATGGTATCATAATTAAATATAACACACAGCCAATTGTAAAAGGTAAAGAAAGTGCCATTTTTATACATGTTGAACGAAAAAGGAGCTCCTACGGCTGGTTGCATCGCGATTTCTCGAAATAATATAATTAAATTGATTAAAATGGATTCGTCCAGATATGAATACTGCTATCGTTATTGGAAATCAAACTGAAATAGATAAATTTAGAAAGTCATTGGAGTCACAAATTTATTAATGTTCGTAATGAGAATGAATATTATAAAAAAAGGTAATGCTATGGCTGTTAAAATATTGAGACGGCAATGTATGAAATACTTTTTGTTAATGATTGCCCTGACTTGGATTCTCTCAAGTAACTCCATCGCACAATCTCTCCAAATCTTCTGCATGCGAGTCGGTCTTGGCAAAGATCAGGGTCTTCGGCACTTCAAATGAAACTTCGCCTCCGTCTGCATCCCGCGTGATCCGGTCCGGAAACATCGCCGGCATGCTATCGCGAAAAGCCTGCACGATGGTGCGTATCGTATTGAGATTGACGATATCCTTATCGAGTTGCCTGCCGCTGTATTCGACATCTTCATCGACGGCTTCCCAGAATTTCTTGCGGGTCAGGCGTTCGCGTTTGTCGACATACTCACCGACACCGATCTTGCCGCCATCCTTCGTGATTTTGGTTTCGATCGTAAATACATCATACGGCACCAGGACGCCATCGATCACCGCTTTCTCATAGCCGTAATCGCTCACCACATTCTGATTGAAGTATCCGAATGTGCGATTGTCAGGTGTCGCCGTGAGACCGACCTGGAACACATCGAAATAATCAGGCACCTGTTTCCACAGGTTATAAATGCTGCGGTGACATTCATCGATGACGACGAAGTCAAAAAACTCGATCGGCACTTTCTCATTGTACGCCACCGGTACCGGCGACCTGGGTTCGAATCGCATTTCATTCGGATTGTCCTGCTCGGCGGACTCATCGAGCTCTTCGCCTTTGAGGATGGAATACATGCGCTGGATCGTGCTGATGTACACCTGGCTGTCGGGCGGAATAAAGCTGCTTGTAGCCGGGTCACGCCATAGAGCTCGACGAATTTAGTGGTTGTCGTCATTGGGCAGGAAGGCCTGGAATTCCTGTTCCGCCTGTTGCCCGAGATTCTTTGTATCCACGAGGAAGAGGATGCGTTTTGCTTTGGCGTACTTCAGCAGGCGGTAGATGAATGTGATTGCGGTGTATGTCTTGCCTGAGCTCTGGCCATCTGGATGAGGGCTTTCGGGCGGAATTCTTTGAATGACTTCTCAAGGTTGTTGATCGCTGTGATCTGGCAGTCGCGTAATCCGTCGATGGGAAGGGCGGGGATGCGGAGGAGGCCTTGTCTTAGTGATAGGCCGTCTTCCATCCATTGGCGGAAGGTCTCAGGGCGATGGAAGCTGAAGACTTCTCTTGATCGTGGTTTAGGATCTCTGTAATCGGTGAAGTGCGTGATATCTCCGGTGCTTTCGTAGGCAAAGGATAATTTTTCGTGGTTGAGGTATTTGAGTTTGGAGGTAGCATATCTTTCTGATTGGTCCTCGTCTTTTGAGAGATTTACGCCTTCTTCTACTCTTTTTGCTTCGATGACTCCGACTGGTTTTTTATCGACGAAGAGGATGTAGTCGGCGGGGCCTGTGTCGGTTTGGTATTCGCGTATGGCAACTCCACTGGCTGCGCTAAGGTTGAATTTCTTTTTATCCTGGACGATCCATCCCGATGCCATTAGGGCCGTGTCGATGCGGTCGCGGGCTAGTTGTTCGGGGGATTGATTGGGCAAAGGGATTCTGGATTTAAGATTTAAGATTTTAGATTGTTTTATTGAAGTATATGTTATAACACATTGATATTTAAGATGATAATAATAATTGTTTTAAATAAGAACAATATTTTGTTTTATTATCTAACTTTTGTAATTTTGATTTGTTTAGTACAAAATGTCTATGAAAGTTAACTTATCTCAGGAACAAATAGGCCAAAGAATTGCCAAGCTTCGCAAGGCTAAAGGTTTGTCACAAGACGATCTTGCCAGGAACATGGAAATGTCAAGATCATCTTTGACGCAAATTGAGTTAGGCAACAGGAATCTTGATATCATGGAACTGCAAAAGTTATCAATGATTCTTGACTTTTCATTAGATGATTTTATGTCAAAAGATTTTGATGTTGAGAAAGATGATGAAATTGAAACCAACAAGAATGACGTAAAATCAGAAATACGTATTTCTGTTCCGAAACTTAATCGGGATAAATTCAAAAATGTCCTCCTTTATATACTTGAGCGATGTGCCGGCAAACCGAATGTCGGTGAAACAGTTTTGTACAAGTTGTTGTACTTCTCTGATTTCAATTATTATGAGATGTATGAGGAACAAATGACCGGAGCAAATTATCGCAAATTGCCCTACGGACCTGTTCCTCAAAGTCTTGATAAGATGTTGAATCAAATGATCGATCAGGGTCAGCTCCAGCGAATAAAAACAGAATTTCATGGCTTTCCACAAACCCGATATATCCCTTTGATCAAACCAGACCTTACGACTTTAAAAGCAAGTGAGGTTGATGTGATTGACAGGGTACTTGATCAGATGAGTGATTGGTCCGCAACAATGATCAGTGAATATTCACATGGGGATAAACCCTGGAAAGCTACGGCTATGAATGATGATCTGAATTATGAGTTGGCTTTTTATCGCAGGCCTCCTTATTCTGTAAGGGTGTATGAAGAAGACGAGGCAGATGAAATTTGAAGAGTTGGATGAATTCGGAAAAGACCTGAAGCGCTTGCTCAAAAAATACCGGACTCTTGAAAGTGATCTTGATGTAGTCCGACAAGATCTGACAGATGAACCGGGGGAGCATCCTCCTTTTAGTTATCGGATTGAGGGATTAGGTCTGAAGACGTGTGTAATCAAAGTGAAGAAAATCGCCTGCAGGGCTATGAAGGGTCGCGGAGTTAATTCCGGATTAAGATTAATTTATGCATGGTATGAAGAAGAGTTGAGGATCGTTTTTGTGGAGTTGTATTTCAAAGGTGAGAAGGATATGGAGGATCGTGAAAGAATATTTAAGCACTTCAATTAAACTATTTTGCTTTCGCTGAGAAGAGGAATTATTAAAGACGATCGGGGCGGAATTATTATCTTGATTACATTAAATGAACAAATATTTATGAAGAATTTCAGTGTGTTCCTGTCAATGTTTTCGATGGTCTTTCTACTGTCCTCCTGCGACACAGCCCGTATCCGACATATGAGCCTCGCCGCACGAGAAGATTCACCAGAAATGTTTGTCCAGACAAAGGACATGACGATTATCCCTGTCACTGAATCCACCAGGAAGGACTATAAGGATGAAGATCTCATAGCCTCACAGGATAAAAGAAGTTTCAATCGGATTGATGGCAAGAAGGAATATGTCCGATTGATAAAAGGCCGGATGAATCTGTATTACGAATTCACCGACTATTTGACCACGAGCTTTAGTACGCCCAATGCAATGAATCCAACTGGAATGTCCACACACACCAGAACTCACGTATCCAGGTTTTTTGATCTGGGTCTTGACAAGCCAATCATTTATTTCAACCGGGAAAACCTCGGTAATAATACTACTGGTTGTAGGCCGTGTAAAAATGAATTAGCTCTCTATGATCAAAAACGAAAAGGATTGAAATGGTGGAAGTATGCCAACTTCGCCTCCATTGCAGGGTCTTTCGTCGTTGGTTTTTCGGGACCCAGTGAAGCGAGTAAATACACTGATTTGCAGATTTATGGCTTTCCCCTTTTATTATTTGGTGGCTTTGGTTCGGAGATATACCGGGTTTCTCGTAGGCAAAAATGAAATGCGACTTGAAGAAGCGGTCCATATATAATGAGCTTCAGTATTGATATTGGGACCAAAACTAATAACCAACACCTTGTCCATTTTCTCCCAACCTTCAACCTTCAACTTGTGCAAGGTTGTTTGTTGAAAGAAAGTGGACAGGTTGTAGTTGTTGGAAGTTGGAAAAGAAATTGGTTGATGGTAGTTGGGACCAAAAACAATACCAACACCTTGTCCATTTTCACAACCTTCAACCTTCAACTTGTGCAAGGTTGTTTGTTGAAAGAAAGTGGACAGGTTGTTAGTTGTGGTTGAAAAGATTGGTTGATGGTAGTTGGGACCAAAACTAATAACCAACACCTTGTCCTTTCACCTTCAACCTTCAACTTGTGCAAGGTTGTTTGTTGAAAGAAAGTGGACAGGTTGTTAGTTGTTGAAAGTTGGAAAGAAATTGGTTGATGGTAGTTGGGCCAAAACTAAACCACACTCCATTTTCTCACAACCTTCAACCTTCAACTTGTGCAAGGTTGTTTGTTGAAAGAAAGTGGACAGGTTGTTAGTTGTTGGAAGTTGGAAAAGAAATTGGTTGATGGTAGTTGGGACCAAAAACTAATAACCAACACCTTGTCCATTTTCTCACAACCAATAACTCTCAACTTGTGTAGGGTTGTTTGTTGAAAGAAAGTGGACAAGAAATTGGTTGATGGTTCTTAGGATTTAAAAAGAGGACGAAACCGAGTCGAAGCATCTTCATGATTATCATGATTTTTCATGATTGATTTCGGGGACTTTTACATCAATATTTGATTGAAAACCTTATAGGTCTTGTGGCAAGTCATTTTCCCCTATTTTTACAACTTCAAGCCAGCGCATACCCAAAAAAAATGAAAAAATTTCTGGTATTCCTATGTGTATTCAGCTTCCCTGGCATTGACTTGCTTTTTGCCTCCACTACAAATACCAATTGTTGCATCTTAAACGAACCTACTTTTTCCTGCCCCGCCGTCATCTCACCCGTCGGTCCACTATGTGATGGAACTGCTGATATCGAACTAACAGCCAGTCCTGCCGGAGGTACCTGGTCTGGTCCGGGCATTGTAACTTCCAACGGTGTCTTCCAGACCCGGCTGGGCGAATATTGGAAACAATGTGATTACTTTTAATTCTTCAGTTTGCGGCACGTCTACGACAATCACGATCGTGGTCACTTGCTGTATAGTGGTAAATTCAGATCTATTATTCGATGTAGAGTGCACCTGCCAGGGCAGTGCTACGGGTAACATCGTTTTTGACAATAATTATTCGAATGGAACCTTACCTTATGATTTCGATTGGGATAACCTTGGTACACCCGGTAATGATGTTTTCAGTGATGATGGATTACCTTATATAGACTCTATCCCCGCAGGATTCTATTCGATGACGGTTACAGATGCGTCAGGTTGTTCAGGCAGTGCAACGAAGGAAGTTATTGATGGCGTTCCAATCATGATTACCTCACAAATTACGTATCCTACATTTCCAGCCTTTCATGGCGCCATCGAACTGGTTAATGTCACTGGTCCTCCAGGTTATATCACCTATGACTGGGATTACAGCGAGACGCCATACAATGACGATTATGATCTGCCTCCACTGCAGGCAGGTGACGATCAGGACATCAATAACCTTAGCCCGGGAAATTATATAGTGACCATCAGTATTACAGATGACCCCAATTTTCCTTCCTACGTTTGTACAAAAGATTTTTTATTTCATCTCACCTATGCAAATTCATGGAAAGGAATAATCAGTAACGAATGGGAAAACGTAGTTAACTGGACGACCAACTCCGTGCCTGATGCATTTACAGATGTCACTATTCCATTCCCTTGTAATTTTTACCCGATAGTACATTCAAATGCGGTTTGCTCCAAACTCACTATACAACCCGGTGCAACCGTAAATGTGGTAACAGGATTTCAATTGAATATTTTGAAATGAAGTTTTTTAGGCAAGAAGGCCTGCTGAATCATTCCGTCCTCCTTTGACCTGGCAAAGCTTAAATGCGTCTGAGTCCAACGTAGTTAGTTGGGGAAAGAAAATATAAATAGATTGTTTGTTGTCAGAAAGCAAAAAAGAGGACGCGGAACAAATAAGAAAATTTATGATCAATTTCTGCTTTCAATAATTATGATAAAATAAATGAATAAACCCATAAACTTATAAGCCTATAAACTTTTTAACTTGTTCATGTCGGGACCTCTGATTGAAACCAAACTAAATATTTGTCCAATTGTGATACCAGGTAATACGGCAGGTTTAATAATTTATATTTTTTACCGGATGGTGTTGTGGCTTCAGTGAGTTGCATTTGGCCTGCATAAAAACGTATAGCCATGTTGTGTGGCGCAAGGTCCATATAAAGATGCAAAGATCTCAGTCTGCCTTCTGCTCCGGATTTGGTTTCGACCGGAATCAATTTTCCATAAAATGGATAGATATAATCTACTTCAGCAGAAGAATTCTTTTTTTCTCTTACCCAAAAAGACAACGAGCTCAGCGCGTCATACTGAAAGGCGAGCATCTCCTGGCCTGTCAAATGCTCAATCAATGTCCCCCGATAAATCGAAGAGAGATCACTTGTACCCAGAATGTCTTTTTGCAACCCAACAAAATAATTGAGCATACCAGTATCCAGAATTTGAAGGCGCGGCGATTTTTTAAGATCCGGTATGGATGGCAATGTTGCACTCGTGATTGGATACATCAGGTAAAGGAGAAGTGCTTTTCTGCTATTCGCAGTGCTTCACTCATTTCGCGGGATCGGTAAGCCGAATTTCCAAAGCCTGCAAATTGAATTCTTTTGCCGGCTGAAGTGAAGGATGTCCGGATCACATGTCGGATATGCAATAACTGAGAATCATTCGATGCATATTTTTCCACATCATCGAAATAGGAAGTGATCAGCGCGTCAAATATAGGAGCAAGAGCAGTGAGATCGCGGTGAACTGCATATTGTTCCACTACTTCAGGCATTCCTCCAATGAGCGCATAGGTGTGAAATAATTTCAGCAGTTTATCATGGGCAAAATCATTAACAGGCAAATGCAGCACTTGCTCTAATGCAGTGTCTTCTCCAAGGGCTGCTAAAAAATTCAGGAAAGGAAACTGGCCTTAGCATGAGGAAGGATACACGGCCTACCGGGAAATGAATGTCTTTATTAAACAGGGATTCCAACATGCTTCCAGCCGCGATGACCGCAATACCCGGTTCCTGTTCATAGATATAGCGGAGAATGTTCAGGGCTTCAGGTACCTCCTGTATTTCATCAATGAAGAGCAGGGTCTGTTGCTTAAGCTGTACAGACTGGTTTTTAAGGAAAAACAGGGATTGAATCAGGGTGTCCACGTTCGAAAAAGACTCAAACGGCTTTCGATCTTCCGGAAGCTCAAGGTTAAGCTGGATATACTGATCAAATTGGCTAGCAAACTGGTTGACAAGAGTCGTCTTTCCAACCTGTCTGGCACCTCTGATAATCAGCGGCTTACGACCTGATTGAGCTTTCCATTTTTCCAGTTCTGCAAGAGCCAACCGTGTAAACATGTCACAAAGATAGGGATATTTTAGTCATTTTTTGTCACAAAACCAAGGCAATATTTAGATAAATTTGTCACAAAAAATGGGCATAATAAGTTAAATCTTGTCACAAAACCAAGGTATACATAATTAGATCACCTGATCACATTTCCAATCCTTCATTCCACCAAATGGCCAGAATGATACGATATGATACGTAAATATTCGAAAATGATACGAAAAGCCTGGATTTCTTCACAGTAATCTGAGGATGCAAACCGATAATAACTTTGGGTCAAAAGAACCTATTTCACCACTTTTGAAAAAATTCCACTGTGATAAAAATGCTTCAGCCAATTACAAAACTTGTGGATCGTTTGCCCTTATTGCGGTGAACCTGTGGCTTAGACAAAGCACTTGAGAAAAAAAAATCTGCATTCGCTTTGATTGCTTATTGCTTATTGTATTTCTTTGAGTTTTCTTGTTTGCCCCCGACCCCTGCGTTCCTCTTCTTATCATCCTCTACGCGGAAACGCCGGGGCGAATGATTTAAATAAGAAAATGAACTTCCTTATTCAATGATTCTACTTCCGGATCTCCATAAAAGGAAATCATGCTCTAAGTGAAAATCATTCGCCCCGGCGTTTTCGGAATGAGATTTTGAAAGCTTTGAACTTGAACGAGAAATGTTGCGAATGCAGAAACGCAGGGGTTGGGGGCAAAGCTCGAAAAGTAGAAAATTTATAAACTCATTTTCAAGCCCGCAAATTTACAGATGGGTAACATCTTCAATCCTGATTTCAGAGATTTTCTGGAATTCTTAATCTTCACAACTCGGTCCTGATCTGTCCCTTTTCCTTTGCAGCCTTGTAATTCTCCCGGTAACTTTTAAGGAGATTTGGCCCTAATGTCACACCATAAGGCTGAGTAAATCCATCATAGATGATGCGTTTTTGAAAAGGGAGTATGGTGGCTTCCACCAGGCAAGGCACATCTTCAATCATTGAATCGAAAGGGTCACTCAGGTCATGCACTGAATAAAAAATATTATTCATATCTACAAATATCGCCCTGTTTGACAGCAATTTGTAAATGATAAATTTCCCTGAAATTCGTTTATTAATTCCTGACAAAATGGCTTTTTGATCAATAGACAGATGGCTGCTATTTTTATCCATATATCCTTTGAGCAAGTCCGGATCCTGATATAATTTTTGTCTGCACTCAAATTTCAATTTAAAATCACGGTTTTTCACAAATGATATAAAAGATGTTTTAGGATCAATCAGCCCATGCCTGATCGCAGTAAAATGAAGGAGCGGAAGGAAGGTATCCATAAACAGATGGTAGTCGAATTCAGAGAGAGGCATAGCCAAACTTAATTAATCTTATTTTTCTACACAAACAAATCAATATTCCTCTGATACGCATACATCATGCCTACTGTTTCAATCGCAAGTATGTTGATTCAGGGCTGACCCGCCTGATAGCCCGTACCTCTTCCCACACCTTTCTTCTCAATTAATTTCATGTTGACCAGCAATGCGAGTATTCGTTTTACAGTCGGATTCGGAATTCCGAGACGTGTTGAGATCTCACCGGACTGAATACCGGGACGCTCCCTGATCAGAACAAGGATTAATTTATCACGTGAGGACAATGCAGATGTTGAGCCTGATGTCCGAAGTTTCGACAATAGCAATTGTTGGCGGTGGCCTAAAATGATACGATATGATACGTAAATATTCGAAAATGATACGTAAATCCATTTTTTACGACAAGCCGAACTAGGTATCAATAGATTAATACAGCATTTGCAAAACTTGTGGATAGTTTGTCCATATTGCGGGAAACCAGTAGAGTAAAAAAACTTGTTTTCCTCTTCTGCCTTTTCAGCCTCTTCTACCTCTTCTGCCCCTCCTGCAGGGAAAATAATTAAAATAATATTTGCATTTCTCTTTTCATTGCCTTAATTTCCCTTCCGAAAACAAATTACTTCACCTTTATTTTTAGGTCTTGGTTGAAAGTTAAAAGAAAATAGATTGGTTATTAGTTATTGGAAGTTGGACTCGGCAAAGGTTATTGGTTGAAAGATCAAATACCTTAATACCTAACAACTTGTCCACTTTCCATCAACTAATACCCTGTCCACTTTCTCACAACCTTCAACTTCAAACTATTACTTCACCTTTACTTAATCCAGTTGAAACATGGGACTATCTATCTATTATCGCGGAAACCTTCGCGATCCTGATGCTGCAGAAGCATTAATCACAGACGCCATGGACATCTGTCATGAAATAGGTTGGCGTTATTTTCCTATTCATCGTTCAGAAATTATGCCGGTTGAAGGCCTTTTCATCACACCTGAAGGCAGCGAATCCATCGACCTGACCTTTCTGTCAAATGGTCGCTTGTACAACGCTGCACATCTTTTGTTTACACGCCATCCGGAACAGGAAATTGTAGAGGAAGAAAAGCATAAATGGATCTTCACGAAAACTGGTTATGCCGGTTCCGATACGCACATGGCTATTATTAAATTCCTACGCTACCTCAGCCAGAAATATTTTAGTGATTTTGAGCTCAAAGATGATAGCCTATATTGGGAATCTAATGATGTTGATGATTGCCGGCATCGTTTTGGAGAATCGATAGAGGCGATAGACATGATAAATAAAGCTCGCGGCCTGATGGGCCATGACCTGGTAGAGGAATATCCTGAAGAAGATGATGATGATGACAATGAATCCGCATCAGATGACATGGAGGAATTATTGATGAGGAAAGGAGGATATAATTTTACGCCCAACATTGACCTTCTCTCCAAAATTAAAAATAGAGAACGCACCGAAATACAAAAGACAATGAGCTCCGCCGTTCTCAGGCAACTCTATAAGTTGGGGCTGGATGAAAAGGATAGCCAGCAAATTGAATTTTTCTTCTACGCCGACCATCAGGATAACGCAAATAACCTGGCTATTGCATTATCACGTCTGGGATACACGGTTGAAAAATCAGAACCATCTTCAACAAAAATAAAAATCTGTTTTTGGTCTCAGGCTCGACGACTGAAATAAAGATGGATACGAATCACATTTCTGAATGGACTACCCTCATGTGTGAACTTGCTCATCATGAAGGTTGCACATTTGATGGTTGGGGAACATTTTCAGAGTAACAAAATGAAATATCTAAAACTCACCAATATGAAAACAAACTATTTAAGTCAAACAGAATCTCTAAAACTTGAAGAAAAGTTTTTTGAAGAGGCTAAACAAATTCAGGCAATGCAGGATGAAATCAACAATATTCAGGATCAACTGGATAAGGCATTTGAAACCACTGAAATGAAGGAATATTCATTTGGTAAAGCCGTGGATTTTGAGAGGATACTCCTGTTAAAGCAAATCTCAGAAGAACTTGAACCCAAAAGAGAGCGCTTGAGAGAATCTATCATTAATCTGTATCATTCATTATTTCCGGGTGATATATTCATTAGTCAAAACTTCTATGACGTTTGGATCAGTATTAAACCCAATTGGGTCGTCCGGTTTGCTATTGATTTGGAAAGTATTGAGTTGAAGTTGAAGGATGAGTTGAATTAGATAATTTGCTCAGCAAGTTGATGGTTGAAAGTTGAAAGAAAGTGGACTGGTTATTAGTTGTTGGAAACTGGATTAGGTAAGGGTTGGTGGTTATTTTGGCCCCTCCCCCCCGGGCCGGAAACGGTTGTTGGTTATTAATGCTATCACAAATAATAATCCGTCACTTTCCTACAACCTTTAACTTGTCCACTTTCTCACAACCAACAACTTGTTATTAGTTGAAAGTTGAAAGAAAGTAGACTGGTTCTGGGTTATTGGTTATAGGACAGGAAACTGGTTGTTGGTTATTAATGCTAATCACAAATAACTAATCCCTTGTCCACTTTCCTACAACCTTTAACTTGTCCACTTTCTCACAACCAACAACTTGTTATTAGTTGAAAGTTGAAAGAAAGTAGACTGGTTCTGGGTTATTGGTTATAGGACAGGAAACTGGTTGTTGGTTATTAATGCTAATCACAAATAACTAATCCCTTGTCCACTTTCCTACAACCTTTAACTTGTCCACTTTCTCACAACCAACAACTTGTTATTAGTTGAAAGTTGAAAGAAAGTAGACTGGTTCTGGGTTATTGGTTATAGGACAGGAAACTGGTTGTTGGTTATTAATGCTAATCACAAATAACTAATCCCTTGTCCACTTTCCTACAACCTTTAACTTGTCCACTTTCTCACAACCAACAACTTGTTATTAGTTGAAAGTTGAAAGAAAGTAGACTGGTTCTGGGTTATTGGTTATAGGACAGGAAACTGGTTGTTGGTTATTAATGCTAATCACAAATAACTAATCCCTTGTCCACTTTCCTACAACCTTTAACTTGTCCACTTTCTCACAACCAACAACTTATCCCATTATTAATTCTCCAGTTAAAAACAAAACCATGGAAAAACAAAAAGTTATAAGCTATGAAGACCTGGACGTGTACAAAAGAGCTTACACATCCTGTCTTAGAATCTTTAAAGAAATATTGTCAAAACTACCTGCACAGGAAAGATTTGATTTAAAAGATCAATTATCGCGATCTTCCAAATCCATTCCAAGACTAATTTCTGAGGGATTTGCAAAAAAATATCAGAAAGCCGGCTATCAAAAATATCTAACTGACGCCATCGGAGAATCCAATGAAACGGAGGTAAGCCTCGCCCAATCCAGAGATTTATATCCTCATGATATTAACCCCGCTATCGCGAATGAACTCATCGCCGAATACAAAATTATTGGTAAGCAATTATTCAAGCTTCAGGAATCATGGAGTAAATTTTCGGGACCCAAACGCTGAACAAGTTATTTGTTAAAAGTTTAATGAAAGTAGGTCGGTTTTAAGTATTAGGTTAATAGGCCAACAACCTATTACTAAAAATTTGTCCAACGCAAAACAACCCACAACAAATAACCTGTCCACTTTCCAATAACTTTCAACCTTAAACCTGTAAAAAAGTAGGCCAACACCCTATTACCAAAAAATTTTTTCCAACTCAAACAACCCACAACAAATAACCTGTCCACTTTCCAACAACTTTCAACCTTACTACAGCAAAAAGGAATTAGTTGATGGTAGATGGGACCAAAACTAATAACCAACGCCTTGTCCACTTTCTTACAACCAACAACTTTCAACTTGTGCAAGGTTGCTTCCATCCTTTCCCTCATTTCCCCCAACCGCAAAATCATTTTATTGATCATCACAGAACTGACCTGCTACATATTTGCTCTGTCAATTCAAATCTCTTTGATCATGAAATGGTTTTTCTTATTCTCTCTCCTTGCCTTGTTTATATCACAAGGAATCATGGCTCAGGCTCCTCAAAGTTTCAACTATCAGGCTGTGGCCCGCGATCAGTCAGGAAATGTGATCACCGGTAATGTGAATGTCAGATTTTCACTCCATGAAGATAACACAGGCGGCAGCGTCAGGTATAAAGAGACGAATCAGACGACGACCACTACTCAGGGTGTATTCAGCATGGCTATCGGTAGCGGCACAGTTGTATCTGGTAGCATGTCTGATATCGATTGGGCCAACCATCAGTATTTTCTGGAAGTGGAACTTAAAGCTGACGGCAACACAAACTATACATCAATGGGTACCACTCAATTGCTTTCTGTCCCCTATGCAATGTATGCTGCTAAATCCGGAACGACCTTAGACGCCGGCAACGGGATTGAAATTCAAAATAACACGATTACCAACACAGGTGATCTCAGCTCAGACAACGAACTCCAAACACTTGATGTCAATGGCAATCAACTCTCCATTTCGAATGGAAATACCGTGACCTTACCGACAGGCACAACATATATGGAAGGTGCCGGCATCGATATCAATGGAAACACTATTTCTGCTAATGACATCAGTCCCACCAATGAAATTCAAACCCTTAGTATCAATGGAAATCAGCTATCGTTGTCAAATGGTGGTGGCTCCATTCAATTGCCTGCAGGAAATTCCAGTTGGGCGACCAATGGGACCGTGACCTACAACAACCCGACGACGAATGATGTAGGTATCGGTACAGATTTCAATAGTAATGCCAAGCTCAATGTTATTTCAACCGGAAACAAACATGCCGGAAATTTCACTTCACCGGGATCTGGTGATGCTCTGCATGCTTATTGTAACGGGACTGGCGCAGGCATATCCGCGAGTTCCTTAAGCGGATCTGGCGGTGTGTTTACCGCCACAACGGGTACGGCCGGATATTTTAGTTCTACGAGTGGCAAAGGATTAATTGTTGATCATGGAAATGTGGGCATCGGGACGAATTCTCCGATTTATAAGCTGGATGTGGCAGGCACGATTAATGTTGATGGCGGCCAGAATCCAGGTACGGCATCCGCATTAATAACAAGTCATAATGGAAATAGCGCTCTTGAGGTCACTGCCTATAATGGTGGAAGTGCGGCTCACTTATATGCGGTTACAGGCAAGGCATTGACGGTGGATAATGCTACAGTTGGAGGGATGGGTACAGGAATCAGAATCTCAACGAGTCAAGGCCATTGGGATCAATACCTGGATATTAACGAGCACCTGAACTTCGCCAGCGATAACGTCCTTCGCGCCTGGATCTTGCCCTCGGATGGTTCTTATCACAACAGTTCTGACCGGCGACTCAAAAAGGATATTCAGCCTTTCAGTAATGTCTTGCCCGGCATCAGCAAATTGCAGGCGTATACGTATCACATGAAGGATGCTCCGGAAGATGCACCCCTTTCGATAGGATTTATGGCACAGGAAGTGGAGCAACAATTCCCGCAAATGGTATTGGAAAACAATGGGTATAAATCACTTTGCTATGATCAGTTTGCAGTCCTGTCTATACAAGCTGTGAAGGAGCAAGAAACTAAGATTGATACCCTTGAGCAGAAAGTCAATGACCTCGAAGGACAACTGTTGGAATTGAAGGCACTACTGATGAAGATGATAGAAAAATCCAAATAAATTAGCTTTTCAATTTTGATTTGAACCTTGAACCGTGAGGCGTGAGGCGTGAACCATGAGTCGTGAGGCGTGGATAGTGAGTAAACGGAATTGTATTTCTTATCGCTTTGTTTTCTTCCCTTTATTCCCTTTCTGCCTTTTCCGCCTATTCTACCCTTTTTTACTCAAATGCCATCCACTCCCATGCGGACATTTATAAGGAAATAATTGAATTTTCTTTTCCTTTCGAATCCGATCCGCAGTGTTTATGGCTTCATCTCTCGTGGCATAAATGTCTTTCTGGAACAATGAACTATCAGTACAGAGGAAGCATTGTCTTCTTGTTTGCACAGGATTAAGATGCCAATATCCACAGGCGCGACATTGATACGGGGCTAAGTCATGTCCATATTGCTTTTTGATTTCATCCGCACCATGAATAGCGGCGGACTGACTGAGATACTCCTCCAGGAATTGGCCTTTCTGGCCTTTGCAGGTTGTGCTTTTCATAGATAGAGTCTTTTTGCGATGATAATTTATGAAATAATTTCTGCGTCATCTGAAGAGAAAAAAGCAGGGAGCAGGGAGCTTCTTGTAATTCTCTCTTTCCTTTTCCCCTGTTATTCGCAGCGAAGTGAAGAATAATTGGGGCAGCGTCGCGGGGCTAAAGGAAAGACGCAGCGAAGAATATTTTTTTGCAAATCTCCTCACAACTCCGTAATTTCATTTTCGAAAACAAATGACTTCACCTTTAATTCAAATTATAATATGTCATTAGTTGAAAGTTGAAAGAAAGTTGACTGGTTCTGGGTTATAAGTTATTGGAGAAGAAACTTGTGGTTGGTTGTTCGTAGCAATCACTAATATCTAATTCCTTTTCCAATTTCTCACAACCATCAACTTGTCCATTTTCCTGCAACTTTTAACCTCAAACCAATATGTTATTAGTTGAAAAGAGTGCGGTGTTTGGGAGCGGTTGGTGGTACTCACTAACCCCAATTCACGCAACTTTTAACCTCAAACCATATGTTATTAGTTGAAAGTTGAAAGAAAGTTGACTGGTTCTGGGTTATAAGTTATTGGAGAAGAAACTTGTGGTTGGTTGTTCGTAGCAATCACTAATATCTAATTCCTTTTCCAATTTCTCACAACCATCTACTTGTCCATTTTCCTGCAACTTTTAACCTCAAACCAATATGTTATTAGTTGAAAGTTGAAAGAAAGTTGACTGGTTCTGGGTTATAAGTTATTGGAGAAGAAACTTGTGGTTGGTTGTTCGTAGCAATCACTAATATCTAATTCCTTTTCCAATTTCTCACAACCATCAACTTGTCCATTTTCCTGCAACTTTTAACCTCAAACCAATATGTTATTAGTTGAAAGTTGAAAGAAAGTTGACTGGTTCTGGGTTATAAGTTATTGGAGAAGAAACTTGTGGTTGGTTGTTCGTAGCAATCACTAATATCTAATTCCTTTTCCAATTTCTCACAACCATCAACTTGTCCATTTTCCTGCAACTTTTAACCTCAAACCAATATGTTATTAGTTGAAAGTTGAAAGAAAGTTGACTGGTTCTGGGTTATAAGTTATTGGAGAAGAAACTTGTGGTTGGTTGTTCGTAGCAATCACTAATATCTAATTCCTTTTCCAATTTCTCACAACCATCAACTTGTCCATTTTCCTGCAACTTTTAACCTCAAACCAATATGTTATTAGTTGAAAGTTGAAAGAACGTAGACTGGTTCTGGGTTATATGTTATTGGACAGGAAAATAGTTGTTGGTCGTTAGTACCAATTTCTAATCACTAAAGCCTTGTCCTCTTTCCTAGAACCAACAACTTGTCTTCTTTCCCAGAACCAACAACCAGTCCACCTTCTCACAACCAACAACCCACAACCATAAGCAAATGTTACGTCACCAGGCAGAAATACAATTGCAAAAGCTTTTTGGTTTTCCCTACTTCCGAGATTTACAATGGGAGGTGATCGAACAATTATTGTCAGGACAGAGAATTTTATTCATTGAAAAGACAGGGTATGGGAAATCACTCTGTTTTCAATTTCCCGCAACACAACTACAAGGGCTTACCATCGTTTTTTCTCCCCTGATTGCATTGATGAGAGACCAGGTAAGAAGCATGAAAGAGAAAGGTATCAAAGCAGCTTCTATTAATTACAATCAATCCATTGAAGAAAATAATGAGATCATCCGACAGGCCCAAAACAATCAACTTGATCTCTTATACATTTCTCCCGAACGAATGGAAAACGCTTTGTGGATAAGCGCTGCGCGGGAAATGAATATTGCCCTGGTAGTGATAGATGAAGCACATTGTATTTCCATTTGGGGACAGAGTTTCAGACCAAATTATCGACGCATCGTTAATCTCGTAAAACTTCTGCCAAAGTCATTTCCTGTTTTGGCTACTACAGCAACCGCAACTCCGAGAGTACAGGAAGACATTGTTGAACAAGTTGGTGTTGATCTTAAAGTGATTCGTGGTCAATTGCTAAGACCCAATATCCATTTATCGGTTGTAATTGTGCATTCAGAAGAGGAAAAACATTACTGGCTTGCTGAATATTTACCTCAACTTCCAAAAACAGGAATTATCTATACGGGAATAACAGTTGATACAGATATCTATGCCAAATGGGCAAACTTTATTGGACTCAAAGCCGTAGCATATAGCGGCAAACTTGATGCGGAAAGTCGAAAACGTATTGAAACATCATTTATGGACAATCAATATGATTGTGTCGTGTCAACAAATGCGCTGGGTATGGGAATTGATAAACCGGACATTCGTTTTATCATTCATACTCAAATACCGCAATCACCAATTCACTATTACCAGGAAATTGGACGCGCAGGACGAGATGGTTTGCCTGCTTTCGCCATTCTTTTATACAATCCAGAGAAAGACCTGGAATTGCCAAGGAGTTTTATTGAAGGCACTAAACCATCGATCAGGAAATACGAAAGAGTAATGGCGGCCACCAAGAAAGCATTAATGGGATTGCATGAAATTATACGCGAAGTAAATCTGAAGCAAACGCAGGTGCATGTCATTCTTGCAGACCTGGTAGAACAGGGGATCCTACTGGAGCAGCAAGGCAAATCCAAAAAATATTTTTACAACCCTTCTGCTCCACTTCTGGATGCAGGAAAATTTGAACTTTTACGATCCATTCAACTGGAAGAGCTTGACAAAATGATTGAATACACCAATTTGGATTCCTGTAGAATGCAATATCTATGTGGTTATCTGGGGGATACCAAGCAGTCGTCATGTGGAATTTGTGATGTCGATACAAAACATTTGGATGCACTTCATGTCACAGAAGGGAGGAAGGAAAAGCTAATAAATTTCAGGGAAACGTATTTTCCTATATTAGATCTTGAAACGGAGAAAAGTAAACTTATCAATGGTGTAGCCGCTGCATACTACGGATTTTCCAATGTAGGTGCTGCCATTCACTTTTCAAAATATGAAGGAGGTGGAGATTTTCCCGATTGGCTTTTAAAACTGACCCTGAAAGCATTTCGCTTACATTACAAGGACATTACATTCGATTTGATTCTCTATGTTCCACCCACAGAATCCGGAAATTTGGTAAAAAACTTCGCTGTTAAAGTAGGATCTGTTTTAAACATACCCGTTTCGCATGGGTTAATAAAAAAGGCACCTACAGAACCTCAAAAAATATTGGAAAGCGGTATTATAAAGAAGGAAAATGTGAAGGATAAATTCATCTATACTTTACCAGAGGAACTGACCAACAAAAAAGTACTTTTGATCGATGATATCTTTGATAGTGGCTATACGATGAAAGAAATTGGTCGCTATCTAACTTCGCTAGGTGTACAGACTATTGCTCCTTTGGTGATAGCCCGAACGATCGGAGGTGATCTTAAAGAATGACGATGATGAGTGATTATGCAGAAAACACATATTGGATTTCAATAGCGCATTTACCACGTTGGACTATTGAACGTGTAAATCATATGGTTATCCGGGTCATTCATGAAAGCGGATTGCGATGGAACGAATTTTTTGAACTCGATAAGAAAGGCTTACGTGAAATATTTGCTTTTTCAGATAAGGAGCTTGCAGATTTAGAAAATGTAAAAAAGGATTTACCCCGGATAGCTTTTATAGCTGAACAACTACATAACGAAGGATTCCAGGTCATCCCATTAAATTCCAAAGACTACCCTGCTGTCTTGAAGGAAAACCTTAAAACCAAAGGAACACCTCCGGTAATCTATACATTTGGGAGAACAGGTTTATTGCAGGAAGACGCATTGGCTATAGTAGGTTCAAGGAATGCAGGTGATGCAGCGTTGAGTTTCACTGACTTTATTTCAAAAAAAGCTGTCAAAGATTTCAAAGTTGTCGTTAGTGGCTTTGCAAAAGGAGTGGACAAGCAGGCACTTGACAGCACGCTTGAGGCGCATGGAAAAAGTATTATTGTATTGCCGCAGGGAGTACTGACTTTTCAATCAGGTTTTAAAAAATATTACGAACCCATAGTCAGTGGTGATGTTCTGGTATTTAGTACATTTTTTCCTCAAGCTGGCTGGGAAGTAGGATTAGCTATGGCCAGGAATACCTATATCTATGGATTGGCGAAGGAAATATATGTGGCTGAAACAGATTCCTCCGGAGGTACATGGCAAGGTGCAATGGATGGCTTGACTCGTCACCGTTCAGTGTATGTGCGTGTGCCTGACGTCAATGAAAAAAATGCAAACTTGAAATTAATTGATCTTGGAGCTATTCCCGTAAATGCCCATGGCCTTCCTCTTGAAGAAATGAGAGTGCGCCAGAATACACTTTTTAATGATTCAGAAAATTTGACCATAACAAACGAACCAGAAGCTGGTTATGATACAGCAGAACGAGATATTGAAAAGGATATATTGAATTTATTACAAAAAGATGCCTACACCACAAAAGAAATATTACTCGCCCTTAGATTAAATTGGGATAGTAGGAAACTTACAAATTATCTGAAAAAGAATCCATATGTTAAAACGATTGCTGGCAAGCCCAATAAGTTTGGGCTAAATAAAACCATTAATCTTTCACTCTTCAATAACTTTTGAAATAATCTCTACATAAAATGAAAAAATAAAAAAAGAGGACGCGGATCTATTAAGAAAAATTAGGATCACTTTTCACTAATCGGGAAACTTCTTGTATAGATTTTATTTTGTGGAATTTCGCAGCAATAAAAAAGAACGCAGATTGTCATGATCATCATGATTTTTCATGATTATTTTCGGGCACTTTTAGTGTTAATTATTTTTGAAATAATTTCTGCATAATCTTGATAAAAAAAGAGGACGCAGATGAAATAAGAAAATTTAGGATCATTTCATTAATCGGGTGCTTTCTTGTACAGGATTTAATTTGCATTAATCAGCGAAATTTGCAGGAAAAAATTAGAACGCAGACGGTTGCTGAACTGCGGTTACTGAGCTGTAGCAATAGGATGAGTTTTGCAGGTCGAAGTATAGCACATGGATGAGTAAAGCAAGTCGAAGCATCTTCATGATCATCATGATTTTTCATGATTATCCTCGATTACTATTTGTGTTAATAATCTTTGAAATAAATCCTGCGTAATCTGCGGTAAAAAGAAGAGGACATGGATTTCCGGCTCTTCTGCCCTTACCGCCCTTTCTGCCCTTACCGCCTCTTCTGCTCTTTCTGCCCTTTCTGCCTTTCCGCCCTTTCCGCCTCTTCTGCCCTTTCTGCCTCTTCAGCTCTTTCCGCCCTTTCCGCCCTTTCCGCCTCTTCTGCCTCTTCTGCCCCTTCCGCCTCTTCTGCCCTTTCCGCCCTTTCCGCCCTTTCTGCCTCTTCTGCCCCTTCCGCCTCTTCTGCCTTTTCTGCCCTTTCTGCCTTTCCCCGTTTGTTTGCAAACCGCCCGTCAATTATCCTCCTTCTCCGACCCGAAATACCTTTCTTTCCCCAACTCTTCTTAGCTTTAGTCTACAGGCTTTAAAAAACCGGAAGCCTGCCGAATATTCAAAGACCAATTACTACAATATTGAAAAACCAAATATCAATCTTCATTCTCCTTTCCCTCGTAGGTCTCCTGCTTTCTTTCAGGCTTCTCAATCCTCCCCCACCATCAAATGATAGTTGCAGCAGTGCCACCGTCATCAACCTCACCGGAGGCGGATATGATTATAGTGCCTACACCTCTTCCACATCAGACATGACACAGGCTACAGCCCAGGCCGGAGAGTTTTTCCAATTCGCTCCTAATCATGTCAAATCTGTCTGGTTCACCTTCAGCATTCCCACAAGGCGAAGTGCAAGGATCGAAATGGCTGTCTCACCAGGAAGCGTCATCAACAGTCCGGGCGACGCCGGCGTCACCGTATATCTTTCACCCACATGCATTCCGGGAAGCGCTAACAAACTAGGTGCCTTCATCAGCTCAGGTGATGTCACCAATCCCTGCCTCGAACCTGGCACTTATCTGATCCAGGTCACAGGCACTGCTGCTATGAATGCCACGGTTTTTTTAAAAGTCGACCTGGGTTGTCCCAATCATCCGATCGACTCCAAGTTTGATTGTCCTACAGATGCGTATGTCTTTAATGGTGGTTTGCCGATCGGTGCATCAGCCGTATCCGACCCACATAATATAGAATGTCAGAGTATAGAAGATCCAAGCGAATACAATTGCCTGCCATTGGCCAATAAAGCTCTTTATGTGAAAAGCACGTGGTATGTTTTCACCACAGGAGCCAATGTCGATCTCATGGACTTTTCTTTTCCAATGGTCGCCGGTACGGATGTCGCAGGTTACAGATTACTTGAGGGGAATGTCAAAAATTCAGTTCCATCATCATTGACTCAAATTGATTGTGGTGTCACAAAAGCAAGATTCACCACCAGGTACATTGAATTCCCCTGCATTCTCAATCCTAATACAACCTACAGTCTTGACATCGTGTTTCATCGCGATTTTTCATACAGTGATATCAAGATCAATGTAAGACAGCGTTCAGAAACGAATAGCGGATGGTCCTTACCCATACTCCCTCCGGATGCTCCTTCAAATCAATTGGGGATATTAGCCGCAACACCTGCACCTGGACTTGTCACAACATGGACAGATAGGTTTAACTGCAATTCATTCATCATTGATAATATTTGTCCACCGGCAAATCCGGCCAGTGGAAGTATTACTGCAGGCGGAGGCACTTTTGATTTGACTACATGGGCTACGTTTACACTCAATGACGATTCGAATGTTGATTTCAGATTTGTGGCCTATGAACCCGGAGGTGCTTTTTACACCCGCATTTTCAGAAAGACCCTGGGCAATACCTGTCCTTCTCCAAATCCTGCCGGTGATCTTTATCTTGAATTCCCTTCAATCGCCCATCTTGAGAAATGTATGCCTGCCGGCGATTATTCCATCCAGATATTGTCAAGTTCTGCATACGCTTTCTCTCCACATGCCTATTATGATAATGTTTGGTCAAATGGCACACTGGGCACGACATTCACATTAGCATTCACTGTAGTTTCACTTCCTGATGTGGGATTGTTCAGACTTGATGCGCCGGGAAACCTGGACTCCATCAACAATTTAAATCCTTTACAAAATAATATCACCTACAATGCGACGCCTGCAGTGTTCATCTGCGCAAACACAGTATTGCCGGGTGTGGATCCTTGCACAGCAACAAGAGAGAAAGCTATCTACCGTGAGATCAATATCGGTGATGCAGATGGTGATGGCATAGCAGATGATGGTTTGCTCTGCATGACCAACCTGCGCGTTGATCTGAAAGCAGCACCTCCGATTTTTTATTCATTCCTAAAAGGAGATGCTAATCAGAAAGCTACAGCTGCAGGTACACATTCAGCAGGTCAAACCATTCCAGGGCTAATCGATTATGCAGGATTTTGCATCAACCAGGATGACGATACACTTACGTTGTTGGGTCTTCCGAATTTCTGTTCATGTGTGACTTCCGGCATATATACATTAGCCAGTTATGGTGATGTGGATAATGTAAGCAAAGGAGATGCGCCTTTATTCAAATTCAATGTGTACAACACGCTGCATGACAGCCGGCCAAAAGCAGAAGAGATCATCCTGGGACCTTCGCCGGGTGTATACTCCAGTAGTGCAGATGTGTTTTCATGCAAGGACAACCTCGGACTGATGCCTCCATGTGGTGACGCAAAGAAATTGATATACCGCGAATTTTTTCTGGCACAACCCACTGTGGTTATTATTTCTGAAAATGGTACTGCGAATAATTCACTCAGCTTATTTACAGGCCGGGCTTCTGATTTAGCAGCCACTCTCACTTTACATACTGATTGCTTTACGAATTATCTCTTTTATGATTATTGTACACCGCTTGAAGCAGGATGGTACACGGTGGTATCCTATGGTGCCGGACCAAACTACACAAATACAAAAGTATGGAACCAGATAGGCAATCCTATTGATGTCGGAAGAACCACACAGGTCAGTATCCGATTGATTCCGGTGATTACGCCCAACTATAATTTATCTAATCGGGCTTACCAGGCTGGAATCACTGATTGGTTTACACCTCCTCCCGCATTTCCGAATGCACTTACACGCGTGATCTATCAGTTTCCAAATGATACTTTTTGCGATCCGGATTTTCCATTTATTCCTGATACAGTTGCACCGTGCGCACTGGGTTATAACAGGATATCGATGTATGTCTTTGAGATCACCAAACCTTCGTTTGTACAGATCCGGAATCTTGCCCAATCTTATTATACAGCTGTATATCCTTTTGATATTCATACGTCACCCCTTTCAATGCTGACCATTCCACCCGTCTATCCATGTGTAAGTATCTGGAGAGACAATCGACAAATCTGTGACTTACCGCCCGGAAAATATACAATCGCAATTTTTGCGAACGATACACATAAAGGACTTGTGATCTCTCCGGCGATCTATGTGGATGAAGCTGCTGAATCGCGTTTTGATCATGCATGGCGCGCTTATGATTTTGATCTGATACCGACCACAAATACGTTCGTTGATGGAAAATTATTGGATACCCATCCGACGTTACCGGGACAAGCTCCAAGCCGTGATGTGTTTTATTGCACAACCGGCGCAACAGTTATCGATCCAAATGAGACACAGTGTGATGCTCAGTTTAATGACCTCATTTATGCTCAGCCTCCGGGTGTACCTAAACCACTTTTCCTGCAAAATGATCCGCCACCTCCTGCCGTTCAGCCATGGAGAAATCTTTGGTATACATTTAAACTTTCCGGTTCCGGAATATGTACGCTGCGCACAGCAGTGCTTATGGGACCTATATACAAGCCGCTGATCGCCGTGTATGAAAGTGCTGAAGATGGTACGATTCCCTGGAGTATGCTGCAAACCACATTGATGGATCCGGCTAATGTCGTCATTCCAGGTTTGAAGCTCGTCAAAAGTCATGTATCCCCGGGATGCGATTCTTACAATTTTGATCTGGTTTTTACAAAGAGTGGCTGCGTACGTGATCAGGTTCGCTACTATGTCCTGGCAAGTTTTGATACACAATTCACCAACATTCCTCCAAACCTCCCTAACCAGGCCATTTCGCTTTCACTGAAATATGACCCAAGGCCGACATTCAATGTTGACTACGATGAACGAAACACAGCTAATGTCATCAATGGACTTTTGGAAACTACTCCTCCATACACAACCGTAAAACTTACACCAGGAGATTCCTTTACAGGTGTTGATTTCTCATTGTTGTGTTACACAAAAAATGTAACCGATCCACCGGGTTGTGATACGATGAAGACAGGTAAGTCCGCATGGTTCAGATTCGAAGCATCTGCTACCGGACATTTTTATGGCGCACTTCAGGAGATCGGTATTGCAAATGGATGGTTTGCAAATGTAGAGGATATGACACTCTATACAGAAACATCACCGGGCGGACCTTTAGTGCAGATAGCGATGGATTCTATCAATACCGGTGGACATGAATGGGTAGATGGTTGTATTGATCGCGGTGTATATTACCTACTGGTGCGCCATTGTCTGCGCATCGATACGATTCAGCCCTATCGCGTAGTCATAAAACTGGAAGATTCGCCTGGAGATTTTTGCAGCAATGCCATTCAAATAAATGTCGTCAACAATAATCCTGTCATTGGCTCAACACTGATTGACTGCCACACGATAGGTACAGATGTAGGTGAGTTTCTTCCCGATGGAAATTCATGTTTTTTCGTGCCTGGAAGAAAAACAACCTGGTTTCATGCGGTCGTCAATGCAGGTCCTATGGTGGATCTCAATTTTGAATTGGGCGAAAATTTTCAGGGCGGCGCCATCAATCTTAGTGATCTGTCTTACCGGATACTTTCCGGATCGTGTGGTGCCATGACACCGATCGTGTGTAGTGCTTCAGGTACCAATGTCATCACGCTCAATTGCCTTGCACCGGGCGAGTACTATGTTCAGGTATCCATGCCTGAAAGAACCGGTCCTTCAAACAATAGTCCTGAGTTGAAAGGCTTGTTGATGCTGACGATTACAGCCACACCGTCTGACCCGATGATCTGCAGTACTCCGTTTGACCCTAACCAGGTTCTTGCGGATTTCGCCTTGAATACAGGATGCGATTCTGTATCGTTTCAGAATCTGTCCACTTCAGGAACTGACATCACTTATTTATGGGAATTTCCAAACGGTACGAGTACGGATGCGAATCCTGTATGGACACCACCAGGTCCGGGCACATATTCCATTACACTTACTGTGACCAATGTGATTTCAAATTCCTCTGCTATTAAAACATTGACAGTGGATATTATAAATCCATTTGCTAATTATGTTCCAATAGCTGATGACATCTTGTGTAATCATATGGGAAATGTGCTGTTGGATGCAACTGTTGCGGGTGCTACATATGAATGGAATGACGGATCTACATTAGCTACCAGGATTGTTGTTGTTCCCGGCACATATAAGGTGATCATAAGAAAAGATGGTTGCGAAAAACGTGATACAGTTGTTGTGACAGCGATTGATGCAATAAGAACTATCTCTTCAAAGATTTGTCCTGAAGATAAACTTGTCGTGCATGGGCAGGTTTTTGATAAATCAAATCCATCAGGAGTGGTCACAGTTCCTAATGCAGATCCCAGTGGTTGTGATAGCTTGTTGAATGTGAATTTGCAATTCTATCCTGCCGCCAACACCCTATTAACAGAATCTATTTGCTTCGGTGATAGTTACACATTTGCAAATCAGAATCTGACACAATCAGGAACATACACGAATATGCTTTCCGGTATTAATGGATGTGATAGTCTGGTCACACTTGATCTGACAGTCAAATCTCTTGTGATAGCTGATAATGTAGTGACTAGTTGTGCCGGAGCCTCTGTTACGCTGCAGGCCGGAGATATAGGTGCTTCATACCTTTGGAATAATGGTGCTACTACAGATTCTATCATTGTAAATGTTGATGGTACATATGTGGTGAGTATCAGTGATATTGACAATTGTGTCATTGAAGAAAGTGTCTTTGATGTCACTTTTGGCCAACTGGCAGTGCCAGCATATGTATTGCCTTCATTCCTTTGTCCAGGAAGTGATATCCTGCTTACAGCCACTGGTTCATCCGGTTCGTATCAGTGGTTTGATGATGCTGCCGGGCAAAATTTATTGGCTACCGGCTCAACATTTTTATATTCAAATGTTACGCACGACGATACATTGTATGTAATGGCATTTGATCCTTCCATCGATCATTGCGAGAGTAATCTCGTGCCTATTGTATTGGCATTGGAAGATGAGCCTGCGCATAGTATTCAGGATGAGATTATTTGTGCAGGTAGTACGTTAATACTTCCATGGGGTGAAAGTGTGACGCCGACAACCGATGATAGTTATGCATATGCATGGCAGAACAGTGTGAGTGGTTGTGATAGTTTGGATTTGACGGTCAATGTGGCGCTCATCCATTTACCACCGGTGGATCTTCCATCGTCATTCACATTGCAATATGGGGATAGTGTGTTGTTGGTGCCACAGATTGATTTCATTGTTGACTCTTTGCGATGGACTCCTGCAGCGGGATTGAGTTGCACAGATTGTGCTCAGACATGGGCCAGTCCTGAAGAATCTATAGACTATACATTGACCATCTGGTCCGCGGATGGATGTGTAACGACTGCTGTGATCAGTATTAAAATCACACGTGATGTCAATATTTATATTCCAAATGTATTTACACCGGATGGTGATGGCATCAATGACATATTTACAGCATTTGGTAATCGCGAAGTGAAGCAAATCAGAAGACTACAGATCTATGACCGATGGGGCAATGGCGTTTGGCAGGGTGAAAATTTTCCAGCAGATGGTTCTTTTGGTTGGGATGGTTTATTCAAGGGAAAGAAAATGCAGCCTGGCGTAATGGCATGGGTGTGTGTAGTTGAATTAGCAAATGGAGATATTAGAACATTTGCGGGAGATGTGACGTTAGTGAGATAAATAAGCAGGGGGCAGGGAGCAGTGAGCAGTGAGCAGTGATTTAATTTTTGAAATAATTTCTGCGAATTTGCAAAGCTGAAAAACAACTGGCAATTAAGCAATTCGGAAGCTTGAAGAATTTAATTTGCGTTAATCTGCGAAATTTGCGGCAATAAAAGGAACGCTTATCATCGTGAAATTTGTTGAAATAAAGTGAACAATGAATAGGTTGTTGTCAGCATGAAAATTTATTGTTAATTTAATTTGATATAATACAAAGGATTTTGGCTAGCCAAAATCCTTTGTACATAAATTGTTCGGCGTAGGCTGAGCCTACGTCGGAGTGTTAGCAAATTTCAGATTTGCGAAATGGTACCTTCTTATCCAAAACAGAGTTTTGCAGACACCAAGACGTAGGCACAGCCTACGCCAAACATTATGCTTTGAGTTTCGCTTCGCTCACATCAAATTCAATTGATTGCTTTTATCACAACTCTTACATAAGTTCTGTTTTCCATTTCAACCCTAAGAAAATAAACACCAGGTTCATATTGACTCATGGGAATAGAGGTGACAGTTCTTGAATCAGAGGCCGACCACAACAACTTTCCATATGTATCAAAAAGTGAGAGACGAAGTGGCTTAAAATCATTTCTACTGAAATCTATTGTGAGCAGATCATGCACAGGATTTGGATAAAGTTTGAATTCAGGCGCAGAAAGAATAACTCCGTCTGAAGAAATCTCGCTCATGATCGTGAATGATGCAGTTGTTAAGTTGCTATTCCCACACTCATCAACAACTGTGAATGTCACCACATAAGACACAGTGGTATCACAGCCATTTTCAACAACCGGTATATCATATTGCCAAAAAATATCCCCGCATTCATCATGTGCCTTTGCCCCACCATGCTGATCAAGCCATTGTTGAATGATCATTTCCTGGTCAGGCAAACCGCATACAATGGTTGTGTCCCTTGCTTCAATATCAATCACAGGAGGAATCTGATCTATCAAAGATAAAATCGCACTAGTAGTAGAGCCATTACCACATTCATCTGATGCTGTAAAAATCACCATTGCGCTTCCTGTAATCCCACATCCGTCATTGAGCCCTGCATAGTCATTTGTCCAACTTACAGATCCACATGCATCAGTTGCTTCAGCTCCTCCATGCATATCAATCCAACTTTGAATAAGACCTTCCGAATTGAAAGCGCCGCAGACAATCGTATTATCCTGAGCTGATTGATTGATGACAGGCGCAAGATGATCTTCAATATTCAATGACGCCGATGTAGTGCTTACATTTCCACAATCATCTGTAACCGTGAATGTAACCGTTGCATTTCCGGAGAAACCGCAAGTATGATTTAATGCAGAATAATCATGGCTCCAATGAACCATACCACACAAATCCGTTGCGTGAGCTCCACCGTGATTTTCAAGCCATTGATTAATATCTTGTTCATTTAAAGTTCCACAATTCAATATCAGATCTTGTGCATTGCCATTTATCTCTGGTGCTACACGATCTGCAATGGTGAAACTCGCTGTGGATGCAGCACTATTACCGCATTCATCCGTGGCCATAAAAGAAACAATTATTGAACCTGTCACTCCGCATTGTTGCAGAAGAGGTGAAAGGTCATTTGTCCATACGACATTGCCACAAGCATCAGCAGTATGAGCTCCACCATGATTCGCAAGCCATGCATTCAAACCAGGTAAATTACCATGACCATCACATTCCACAACTATACATATGGGAAGCACATCAAAAACCGGAGGAGTCAAATCAATGATATACACTGAAGCAACGCTGTATGTACTTCCGCATTCGTCAGTCGCGGTGAAAGTTACTATCGCATCACCAGTGCTTCCACAATTGTTGGTTAATTGAAAAAAATCATTTGTCCAGTTAAGCTGTCCGCAATGGTTTGTAACCGAAGCTCCACCATGATTATCTAACCATGATAGCAACGTGGCCTCAGGATTTCCTATACCACATTCAATGATTATATTATTTGCCGGAGCATCAAGAGAAGGTGGCGATGTATTAGGTACAATGGTAAAATCCATACTTATGGCGAGATAATCCTGACCTTGATTATCCTGGATGATGCGCACCCTACCCTGTAAAGTAGCGACCGAAGGCACATGCCATGTATAACTTAAAGAGTCCAGAGGAATGTCCAATTGTATGGGCTGCCAATTTTCTCCTCCATCTGATGAAAAATAAAGATCCCAGTTCAACGTCACATGTGGTGCTATAATATGCCATTCTATGGTTACGGTCTGTCCTTCAATGAATGTCTCACCTCCATGTGGATAATCTAATGCCACATGCGCTAAAATACTTTGGGAAAACCCCAACATTAAAATCAAGAAAATATTTTTGGATAAAGAAGCCTGCATAAAATTTGAAATGATAACAACATAATAAATGTACCGAATGCTTTCGAACACAATAGTAATTAGTTTTTGGTTAGAGGAAAGTGGATTGGGGGTTAGAAGTCATTTTCTACATAATTATATAATCATTTCCAAGAATTATATAAGATCCTCAGCACTTATTCTACTCACCTTTGGTCTTTAAAATGCTTTAAACCAAACCTTTTACGACATGGCAAAGAATCCTATCAAAAGTCCAAAGCCTGTAATGGCGGACAAAAAAACAAACGAAGATTTCAATGGCAAAAAGCCGATCTCAAAAGAGCAGATCCTCGATGAATCCAATGCCGCGGATCATGAGGACGAAGACGATGCAGATACTGCAGAAGAAGACAGGGATACAGATGATTCATACGACGAGTCCGATGATATGGATGATCAGGATGGCTTGGATGATGAAAGAGATGATGACTATGATGCGGACGAAGACGACAATGATGATGACCGTTGATTATTCAATTAACTGTCAACATCTGATTAAGTCTTATCCCCAATTTCCATTTCATTACTCAAACCGACGTAAAATGAACAAAACAATTTTAACCTCAGTTGTAGCTCTCATATTCATTTCTATGAGTTTGAGTTCCTGTGCTGCCATCGAAGGCATATTCAATGCCGGTGTTGGTGTCGGCATTTTCTTCGTCCTATTCATTATTGCGATCATCGTATTCATCGTCATGAAAGGGAAGAAAGGAGCCTGAAAGATAACCAGACAATATAATCCTCATACTGAAGAGACGCGATTTATTCCGTCTCTTTTTTTATTCCGACCTTTACCTTATGCTCCGCACTGTCACCGTCACACGTTACATCACTCCTCTTCGCGAAGGGGGTTCATTGCCTGCTATCGTGGAAGCTGATGACGAATTCATGTATGTCCTCAAATTCAAAGGCGCAGGACAAGGGACAAAGGCACTGATCGCTGAATTGCTCGGTGGTGAAATAGCAAGAGCATTGGGCATGCGTGTGCCCGAAATTGTTTTCGCAAATCTTGATGAAGGCTTTGGCCGTATGGAGCGCGATGAAGAAATTCAGGACTTGTTGAAATTCAGCGTAGGACTAAATCTGGGATTACATTATCTCTCCGGTGCGATCAGCTACGATCCTACTGTCAATAAAGTAGAATCCTCCATGGCTTCATTGATTGTATGGATGGACTGCTTCCTGATGAATGTAGATCGCACAGCAAAGAATACCAATATGCTATACTGGCACAAACAGCTATGGATGATCGATCATGGCGCCTCACTTTATTTTCATCATGGTTCAGGCGATTGGCAGGAAAAGGCTAAGCAACCATTTACATTAATTAAAGATCATGTGTTGCTGAAACAGGCGGCACACCTAGATGAGGCAGATAAAAAAGCACAATCATTGCTTACCTCAGAAAAAATAAAAGAGATCGTATCGTGGATTCCTGATACATGGCTGGCGGATGATATTTCGAAAGACGAACAAAGAGCCCGGTATTCTCAATATTTTGCAACCCGCTTAGCGAATGCAGCGATTTTTATAACTGAAGCAAATCATGCAAGAGAAGCACTTATTTGAATATGCCGTCATTCGTGTCGTCCCCCAGGTCGAACGGGAAGAGTTTATCAATGTAGGTGTCATCCTGTATTGTTCAAAACTAAATTTCCTCGATGCCAAATGGATGTTGGATGAAAAACTGATGGCTCAGTTCGCGCCAAAACTTGATCTGGACGAATTGAAACAAAATCTATGCGCATTCGATATTATCAGTAAAGGCGGCCCTGAAGGCGGCACCATCGGCATGATGGATATGCCTGGTCGTTTTCGTTGGCTTACCGCTACACGCAGTACAATACTTCAACCATCAAGTGTGCATCCCGGATTTACGGATGATGCGGAGGAGATGCTGGAGAGATTGTATGAACAGTTAGTCGTGAGAGGCAATCAATAAGCAATTGGCAATTGGCAAAAAAAATAAACAATCATCGATTGTACACGATGACTTTCCTGTTACGCAAAACAGAGTTTTGCTGACGCCAGGACGTAGGCTCAGCGCCCAACCGTGCTTGATTCAAACACTTGAATTGTCGTAATCTGTATCAAATTAGATACTAATAAGTTTTTGCAAATTGCTTATTGCCTAGTGCTCATTGCCTATTGCTCATTGCCTATTGCCTATTGCCTATTGAAATTCACTTTCTCCACGACCACTTCTCTACCTTCCTTATTCATCAACCTGATCACATACGTGCCATTTCCAATATTGTCATTCAAAGACAATGTGATCAAACCACTTGAAGAATTATCAACTTTCCCTTGTTGAACATTTCTGCCCAGAAGATCGATAACTGCATAGTCTGTGACATTGATTTCACGACCGATTATTTTGATGTTGATCTCATTTGTATTCGATGGATTCGGGAAAATTAAAGTCGAATAATCAACATCACGCAAATCCTTACTACCTGTTGTCAGATCATTCATATTGATAAAGGCATCCGCAAGCGCGGTGTATGAAGCATCAGCACCATATGAGAAACTGGCGAGGTAAGGATAACTACCATTCCCCTTCCTGTTGAATCGATAGAAGTAAGCTTCATTAGTATGCTGACCCTGGGCAACTCCGAAGGCACCAAGCAAAAAAGGAGATGCCGGAGCACCACCGAGATAAAAGCTGTCCACATTGTATTCATGCACTTTGTCCATCAATACATCATAATCAATACTCGGACCACTGGATGTATACACACGCATCTTACCCCAGCCGACGATGGTGTCACTTCTCACGGTCGTGTACACATGTTGCCCTGGTGTATGGTTTAATCCAAATGCCGAAACTGTGAGGTTAAAATCAGCAAAACGTCGTGTAGAGCTATGCCAACCACTTCCAATTGTAGAAGGAAATTCCATGATCGTCTTGTCGGACAGAAAGATCTGTTTCTGCGCAGGTATAATCATACTGTCGAGTGTGTTTCCGGTAAATGGAACCAGTGAAAAGGCAGCAGCTTGAATGCTTAAGCCCACTTCATAAATACCACTTGAAAGAAAAGCAATTTCCGAATTAAGAAAATAGCCCAGCGTTGCTGTCAAACCTTTAAAGACCATGGTGTGAAATTGAACACCATTAGAGGTAAAAAACGGATCGGTCTCCGGCACATAGAACGCGGTGATCAGCGTATCACCGAAATAGGAGGAATAATTCCATAGCTGATCATTGCCTGGTATTGGATTACCTGCATTTGTCCCATAGAGATTGTCAAAGTTGACAATCGGTGCCGGAAGAGGAACATCACCGGCATTAATGACGATGGCCTGGCTATATCCGGAAAACGTGATCATCATTAAAGTTAAAAGAGTAAATAATTTTTTCATACATGAGGATTGAAGGAGCATAAAATCAAATGTAATTGCCATAGAATAAATGGCCCATAAATGTAAAAATATTATTAGTTCAAAATGGAAATGAATCATAGGAAATTTTAGGATCTCATGTCTTAATAACATACCTGACGAGGCACCACTTCCATATCCCGGTTTAGGCGTAAATCATAAGCAGGAGACATAACTTTCGTTCTATTGCCTCAATCCCAGATCCCGCTTACTTTCGAATCTATTGCTCAGCATATCTGAACGTTACAACTTATGAAAAATCCGCTCATTTTATACATTGCATTTACACTATGCATGCTACTGAATATCCATTGTGGTAAAGATGATCCCGTCAATCCAAATAATCAACAACCGCTGGTTACGCCTGTGGGGTCACCTACCGGGATTCCTTCATCAACATCAATCGATGCATCCGGTGGCACACTCACCTCAACTGATGGCGTGCTGAAATTGACTATTCCGGCAGGGGCAGTAAGTTCAACTACCATCTTCAGCATTCAGCCGCTAAGCAATAATTGTCCGGGAGGAGCAGGTAGTGCATATCGTTTGTCACCTGAAGGCCTGACGTTTGCGCAACCAGTTACAATCTTATTCAATTATGCTGACAGTATCGTGGCAAATGAAAATTATTTGGCAATCGCCTATCAGGATGTTGATCATACCTGGTTCGCACCAAAAATTATTTCTTCAACTGCATCGGTGAATCAAATCAGTGTTCAGACTAAACATTTTTCTGACTGGTCCATTTTTGAAAGATTATCCATCTCCCCCCATAAAGCATCTGTCTTCATCAATGAAAACGTAACATTAAAAATAACTTTCGTTGGTACTTTAAATTCAATAACGAATAGCCAGGGCATTGAACTTAATAATCTTAATATCGACAATTTAGTATCCACCACATGGCATGCGGATGCAGGCAACATCGAAAAAATGGGGGATGACAAAGCCAAATACACAGCCCCTTCAACAGTCCCATCAGATAATCCGGTCGATGTCTCAGTGAAGTTCAACAATGTGAGTTTCACCATAAATGGAAACACAGTTACAGATCCGACATTGCATGCCCTAATAAACGTGTTTGGTGATGAAAAATATTTTATGATTGATTTTTCATCAAGCCGAACACTTCAGCAGGTAGGAGACAACTTTTTTACTGAGACTGATCACGGAAATCTTAAAGTATTATTACAGGGCGATTCTGTAACCGTATATGCTGTTAAAAATTTTGTAGCAGAGATCACTCCCGGCAGTTTGTATGATGTTGGTCCGGAATGCAACCATGAAATACTTAATCCCGGAGATGGCCCTTTTAATACACCTGACAGTGTAAAGCTTGGTGGTTTTTCAAATCCGATTACACACGAAATATATATTGGCATCATAAGTGCAAATTTTCCTACAGGCCGGACACCTCTCATTCAAACAACATGCACGGGTTCATCACCATTGACAGAGGGAGGTGATTTACAGACTACCTTGCCGTCATCATTTTCCTTTAATCCAAATCTGCCATACCAGGAAAATATTGTAGTCATTTCAGGGGGCGGTGTGATACCTGATGGATTTCTAAAGACCACTGTGACGAAAATACAATAGCAGATTGAATAAGCGGAGATCTGTCTGAACAGATAAGAAAACATAAGTCGAGCTTACTATAAAAGATTTTTGATCAGGATGCCTTTCCTGATCTCTTAAGTTTTTGCCGACGGGTGGAATGTTGATTTGTTCAAATCTTTTCCCTAATTTCATAGTAACATATCAGCATTATAAACCCACATATCATGAAATCAATACTTTACATATTTGCATTTTTAATTCCCATGGGGATTAACGCAGAAGACCTGGTCATGAAAATCACAAATCCACAGGTCAGCGGCAATCAGGTAGTCTACGACGTCGTCACCGATCATTTCACAGATTTGATTTCTATTCAGTACAGCGTAAGTTATGATACGAACAAGCTGACATTCGCAGGTATTCAAAACCTCAACTTGCCACAACTCTCAGAAGATAATTTTTATGGAGGTATTCCCGGAGTGATTACCTCACTCTGGTATGATCCGACATTGCAGGGAACATCAGTTTCAGATGGCACCATTTTGTATCAGATAATATTCAATATGAAAAACGGAACATATGGGAGTGTTTGTTTTTCAGATGAACCACTTGAAAGTGAATTTGCTCGTGTTGACAATGTGCTTAATTCCTATTTTATCGTAGATGATTGCCATGCAGATCCGTTCGAGGTTAATCTTTCAACTAGTACAGAGGAATTTGCTGATCGATTCGGTCTGAATGTATTCACAATAGCCCGGGATCAAAAGATTGTATTCGCAATGACGCAACAACAGTCAATTGAATTCCATGTTTTTGATATAAACGGGCAATTGATTTCTGCCTTTCCAAAAAAGGAATATTCTACCGGCCAGCACACGTTGAACATGAACAAATCACTTCTTTCGGGAATCTATATCCTGACTACTGAAATTGAACATCAGCCTGCAACGTTTAAGATCTTCTATCAATAGCAAGAATAAATTTTTACGCAAAACGGAGTTTTGCAGACGCCAAAGCTTAGGCACAGCCTAAGCTTAACATTTCAAAGCATTTTTAATTATTGGTTCCGCCAATAATTAAAAATGCTGATCTTGTATCTATAATTGAACCTCATTTTGAAAACAGCAGCAACTTTATTCTTTGCTTTTGCATTTATCTGCAATGCATATTCAAATACATGGAACATCGGTCCAACACGTACTTATACCCTACCCAGCCAAGTCAAAAACCTGGTTCAGAACGGAGATACCATCTATCTGGATGAAAGTACTTATGTCAATGATGCCACAAAATGGACAAAAAATAATCTGTCGTTCATCGGCCTTGGTTCCGGAGCAGTACTGCAATACACAGGCGATATTCCAAATGGTAAAGGAATCTGGGTGTTCGAATCGCCGGGCAGCTCGGATGATGCTTATATCGAAAACATCATCTTCGATGGCGCTCAGGTTTCAGATAATGATGGTGGCAATGGTGCTGGCATTCGCTTTCAGGCCAAAAATCTGACTATCAATCATTGCAAATTCATGAACTGCCAGAATGGAATTTTGGAAGGACATGGAAGTGTAACTACTAGTAATGTAAGCATCAGGAATTGCGAGTTTCAAAACAATGGATACCAGTTACAGGATGATCCACAATATTCAGGTTACGAACATAACATTTATATAAGTGCAAGTACTGAAGTACTTTTCGTAGTGAATTGCTATTTCCACCATCCTCGCGGACAAGGTAATTCGTTAAAGACAAGAGCGCAACAGAGTTACATCCTCTACAATCTCATTGATGAGGAAGACTCTGGTTATGGAAGCTGGGAATTAAATATTGCTCAAGGTGGACTGAATGTGATCATGGGCAATGTAATTATCCAGGGCACTTCTGGTGCAAATCACGGTATCATCAGCTATGATGCCGCTATCAATGTACTGGAGGATTTTTATTTTGTCAATAATACTGTGATCAATAAATATGGTGGCAATGCAAGGTTTTTCAACATTTCACCTGCTTCCGGAATAAATACTTTTAAACTCTATAATAATATTTTTGCGTCTGTGCCCGGCGCAAGTAACACACTTTTCTCAGGTAACATTCCTACCATACTGGATACATCGCATAACGTCTGGATCAATGATTTTCAATCCGCTGGTTTTACAGATCCGGATACTGATGATTATTCGCTGACAGAAGATGCTATTTCGATGATCAACAAAGGAACTGGTGCCGGATTAACCAATACAAATTATTCATTGAAACCGGTAAAAATGTATGTTTCATTTAATACCGTTTTACAACCACGGGTAATAATTGATGGTATAATAGACATTGGAGCGTATGAGTTTCAGGGGACAACGGGTTTAGATGAAATTGATTCTAAATCGAAAATTTCAATTTTCCCAAATCCATTCACTTCTAAAATTGAAATATCGATTACTACGGAAGGTCATCATGACGTGTCTATTTACATATTCGATGCGCTTGGTCAAAATATGTTTAAGGAAAATATATTTAAGGAAAATATGTTTCAGGAAAACATGTTTTCGTCTTCCCGCAAACTTGAAGTTGACCTAACTCCCTACCCCCCAGGTATATATTTTGTTGTATGCTACTTGGATGGTCGACAATTCACCCGGATAATTGCAAAACAAACAGTCTATCATGAATGATATTGTCAACGATGAAGATATTCGGACCCTCTTCACGAAGGACAAAACATTTGAACACATTCATCACTTATATGGCACACCTCCCAATTGGTCAAGACCACAGGGTTTTGTTTCTTTAAGTAAAACTATATTAGAACAACAGGTAAGCTTAGCCTCTGCAAATGCACATTTTCAAAAACTGAATGGGTATATAAAAGAATTCACACCATCGGAAATCCTCTCTCTATCGGATGAAGAAATGAAAGCCTGCCAAATCAGCCGACAGAAAGCAAAATATCTCAGGGAACTTTCGACGGCCATCCTTGAGCGAAAATTAAATCTTGACGAATTGTCCAATCTTGATGAAGCTGATGTGCGCACCAGGCTCATGGCTATCAAAGGAATAGGTACCTGGACTTCAGACATCTATCTTATGTTTTGTCTTCAGGCTAAAGATATATTTCCATTGGGCGATATCGCGGTGATCAATACAGTGAAAGAACTCACAGATATTCATAACAGAGAAGAGATATATAAATTGTCTGAAAAATGGAAACCGCTTCGTTCATTAGCGGCATACTTCTTCTGGCACTATTATTTGTGTAAAAGGAGACGATGACTTTAGAGCATGGTAAAATCAAATCTTATTAAATCTTAAATTTTTCATACCAGATCCGCGTCCTCTTTTTTGATATCTGGTTACCTTTTACAAGTGTCATCTTAAATGGCTTTAGTATTCTTAGAATTTTTTTTTTCAAAAGAAGACGCAGACGGTTACTGAGCTGTAGCATTAGGTTGTGATTAGCAGGCCGAAGTATAAAATATGAAAATTTATGATTTATTAAGATTGATTACGAAGTGGCAGAATATAAAATCCTGTATCCAAATGCGCATATTTTAAAGCAATCCTAAGGAAATAACTTAATTTTACAATCAAGAACCTTGTACAATAAACGATATCATGCGTCAAACTAAAATCATCTTCTTCATCCTCTTTCTCCCCATATTAAGTTGCAATAAAAAGGTAGTCAACACAGTCCCCAGTCCAACCACTTTGACGGATACAAGTCATCCCGGCAATCCATATTATTCAAGAACAGACACAACTGTGCTCCATGTCTCAGACGCAGAATGGAAAAAAGTTCTTCCGGACAGCATTTACCAGGTCGCACGCAACAAGGAAACTGAAGAAGCTTTCACCGGGAAATTCTGGAATGCGACAGGTATTGGTACCTACTATTGCGCTGCATGCGGTAATGCACTATTTCGTTCAGATTCGAAATTTGCAAGCACTTGCGGGTGGCCCAGTTTTTTTGAAACGATACGTCCTATATCGGTTGAATATAAAGATGATCATTCGTACAACATGGAGCGAACTGAAGTTCTATGCGGACGATGTGGTGGTCATCTCGGACATCTATTCGATGACGGCCCACCTCCTACAGGAAAAAGATATTGCATGAATTCTATTGTGCTTGATTTCGAACCGGATAAAAAATAGTAACGAATAACGTGCTTTGACTTGCTAAACTCATCCATGTGCTACAGCTCAGCAACCGTAACGAATAATGAATACTGACGTTCGAGTGTCTCCGACCTCGAACCCCCGAAAATCAAACGAATAACTTTCAGTCGACATCATGACCCCAAAACAAGTTGTTGAAAAATGGATCGAAGCTTTCAATGCCATCGATATTGAAACACTAGCCAAGCTTTACCATGAAGATGCGATTAATCACCAGGTGATGCATGAACCATTAGCCGGCAGAGCCGCCATCAGGGAGATGTTCGAAACAGAGTTTGCACGGGCAAAAATGGTCTGTATCCGGGAAAATATTTTTGAGGATGGTGACTGGGCAATACTTGAATGGAAAGATCCATTAGGCTTAAGAGGTTGCGGCTTCTTCAACATCATCGATGACCAGATTATCTTTCAACGGGGATATTTCGACATGCTTTCATTTCTAAGACAGCAGAACCTTCCGATTCCGACATAATCGAAAATCAAAACATTGTTTACAAAAACCTAATCCCAACATTTAAATAGGTTCACTTTAGTGGATTCTGCTAAATTTGATCGCCACTGAACAGGGTTTCATTTCCATTCAACTCTTTCAACACAAAAATGCATCTCTACAGGTCCGAAATATCTCCACTATTCGCTGAAACCTTTATAAATAAGGTAGGATTGACCGAATCTGAATTCGAATCTTTTCTGTCAGGTTTCAGACGCGAATTTGTGCCCAGGAAATACTTTCTGCTGAAAGCCGGACAAGTATGTAATGACCACTCTTACCTGAATGTCGGCAGCACAAGGACATATACAATGGACGATAAAGGCGGTGAACACATTTTATTCTTCGCCTTTGAAGATTGGTGGGTTGGAGATCTTGAAAGCCTTGAAACAGGCCTGCCTAGCAATTTATATATACAGGCCATCGAAGATTGTGAGTTACTCTGCATTTCCAAAATGGATTTAATAAAACAAAAAGCTTGTATTCCGAAAATTCAGGAATGGCATAATGCTAAAATATCCAAAACACATTACAGAACACTCAACCGGTTGGCCGAAGTAAAATCCCAGACTCCCGAAGAGCGTTATGTCAACCTCATCAATAAGCATCCTCAGATTTTTCAGCGCATTCCACTGCAGTATATCGCCTCCTATCTCGATATCGAACCGCAATCTTTAAGCCGTCTTCGCAAGCGTCTTTCTGAAAAATAAAAGTTACCATGAAAATTTATTAACATCGGTTAAGTCCGTTCTTAACCACGGTTATTGGACATACATCTGAAGGATTTAATCTTTGGCTTATCAAACAAAGAAATATGAATCCTCAGGAAACTCCTCCACCAGTGCAAATGATGCAGATGATCACCGGTTTTTGGACATCATGCTGTATTTATAATGCCGCCAAGCTAAACATTGCTGATGTCATCGGTACAAATGCACTGACAGCCGATCAACTGGCGGAAGCAACACATAGCCATGCTCCATCCCTATACAGGGTATTAAGAGCGTTGGGCAGCGTTGGAATTTTCAGCGAAAATGAAATAGGTGAATTCTCAAATACACCCCTAAGTAACACCCTGAAAAGTGAGGTCCCCGGTTCTATGAAAGCCATGGCGATGGCTCAATTGGGCGACCATTACGATGGATGGGGAAACCTGATGTATAGCATCAAGACAGGCAACACCGCTTTTGATAAAGTTGAAGGAATGTCCATTTGGAAATATTATGAAACACATCCTGAAGAAGGAATCAATTTTATGAAAGCCATGACCGGTGTGACCGGTGCAGTGATCATGAATGTATTGCCTGCTTACGATTTCACATCTTTTAAAAAGATTGTCGATGTAGGTGGCGGAAACGGAGCTTTACTCATGGCCGTCCTGAATACAGCACCACAAGCAGAAGGAATAGTATTCGATGAAGAATACCTAAAGGATGAAACAAAAAAATCGATTGCCGCAAAAGGCCTCAGTAAAAGATGCACAGTAGAATCCGGCAGCTTTTTTGATTTTGTTCCTAAAGATGCTGATGCCTACCTGATGAAAATGGTTTTGCATGACTGGACTGATGAGCAATGCATTCAGATTTTAAAAAATTGTCAGCACGCAGCCAAATCGGACAGCAAAATCATAGTCATCGAAGCCGTAATACCGGAAGGAAATGTCCCTCATCCGGGAAAATTTATGGATATCAACATGATGGCCATGACGGGCGGAAAGGAAAGGACTGCAAAGGAATTCACCTCGCTGTTTACGCAAGCAGGTTTGAAACTTTCTAAGATCATTCCGACTCACTCACCAATGTTCAATATCCTTGAGGTCACCAAAAACTAATACCAAAGATCAATAGTGGAGTCCGGAGACCACATCTAAAAACGGGGCGATACCGAAAAGCCACACGAGTAGGAATAAATCTAAAACTTCTTATCAATGGTCAAAATGCTAGTAAGGCACAAAGTTGCCGAATTCGGAAAATGGAAACCTGTTTTTGATGCCGATGATGCTACCCGCAAAAAATTTGGGTGCACGAAATCAGAAGTTTTCACTAACAGTCAGAATCCAAATGAGGTACTCGCTGTCCTCCAATGGGATACCAAAGAGCAAGCACTCAATTTTGGTCATTCACCTGGCCTGAAAGATGCAATGGAACGTGGTGGCGTGATCAGTACTCCTGAAGTAAGCTTCGCGGAGTAATAAAATAATATCTCAATACATAAAAATTGGCGACAGATAAGGTATCTGTCGCCAATTTTAGTATTCAGTGACCTCGCAGGGACTCGAACCCTGGACCCGATGATTAAGAGTCATCTGCTCTACCAACTGAGCTACGAAGTCAATTTTGATTCAGGCGGCAAAGATAAGTGCATCTTTGGTATGTGCACCGTGGATAAACCTTCACCACGAAAATTATTTTCCTGCCTCCGAAGCATAAATAAAGTACATTACGCGTAGAAATCAACTACCGGTATATTCTATTTCATTGATTATGCGCCTATCCAAACCAACACTCAGTTTCTGGCAGATCATCAATATGAATGTCGGTTTCTTCGGCATCCAGTATAGTTTCGGATTACAACAGACTGCTATCAATCCGCTCTATACATTTCTCCATGCGAGGCCGGAAGAATTGCCTTTGCTCAATCTGGCCGGACCGATGACAGGTCTGCTGATTCAGCCGCTGATCGGCGCCCTGAGCGACCGCACATGGCATCCGCGATGGGGCCGACGAAAGCCGTTTTTCCTGATCGGAGCTATCTTTTGCAGCTTATGTTTATTTGCTTTCCCGTTCAGCAGGGCGCTCTGGATGGCTGTAGGCCTGCTTTGGATTCTCGATGCTGCTAATAATACAGCTATGGAACCTTACCGGGCTTTCATTGCGGACAAACTACCTGAAAAACAAAGACCTCTGGGCTTTTTGACTCAAAGTTTTTTTACAGGGTTAGGCATCACACTTGCAAATCTTTCACTTGGCTTTTTCAAAAACATCATCAGCGGAGAAACTACCACAAGCGATGGCCAATCCGGAATTCCATACTGGGTATTTGGTTCATTTTTTGTCGGAGGCATCTGTTCAATTGTATCTGTCGTATGGTCTATATCGACTACTCCGGAAATTCCACCCACTGCTGAGGAACTCGCCGCATTAAAGGCAAGAGTGAAAGGATTTTTTGAACCATTCAAAGAAATTTTTTCTGCAATCAAAGATATGCCCATCGTCATGTGGCATCTGGCGCTGGTGTATTTATTTCAATGGTATGCTATGTTTTGTTATTGGCAATTTGTTTCGCTGAGCATCGCCAAATCTGTATTCAACACCACATCCGACGGGAACAAAGAATTGTATGAGCAGGCTGTAGTATGGGCAGGAAAAGTGAATGGCTTCTATAATATTATTACATTCCTTTCTGCCTTTGGACTTGTGTGGCTGGCACGAAAGTTCAGTGCTAAATATGTACACATCGCATGTCTGGCGATGGCAGGAATAGCTTTGCTCATCTTCCCCCATATCAGTGATAAAAATTTATTGTTTGCGCCCATGGTAGGTTTTGGTATTGCATGGGCCAGCATGATGGGTGTTCCGTACATCATGGTCGTAGGCAGCATTCCGAAAGAACGCTATGGTGTATATATGGGAATCATCAACATGATGATTGTCGTGCCGATGATCCTGCAGACACTTTCATTTGGGTATGTGTACAAACATTTCCTGGGATCGGATGCAGGTAATGCTATTTCATTCGCCGGTGTATTATTACTGATGGCAGCGATTGCCACGATGAGGATAAAAAGAGACAAAGTGATAGAGGACTCAACTACCTAGTAACGAAGAACGAATATCAAGCTATGCGAATATCCCGCCAAAGACGCAATGAAGCGGAAACGGTAAGAGTAACAATTTAATTTTTCTTTTCCAAGATTGCACAATTTTATAAGAAATGATAAAACTGAATTAACCATTTAACACATTAAACTAACCCAAGGAATTTTCATTAATGGCAAACAAAGTCCTGGAAAAGCAAATTCTACTTGAAGTCAACAAAAATAAACTCGACATCAAAGGAAAAGACAGTGCATTCTATTTAAGATTTGTTGACCATGTTGAAACCATTGCTGAATTATACGATGAACTTTATGCTCATCACCCCGGAGCCGCAGATAATTTTCAGGGACTTTTGCATACCATCGCCCGAAACTGGAAACAACGAAAAAAGAAATTAAGAACTCGGGATAATGAAAAATCAAAACAAGAATACTGGTTTCTGAGTAATGAAATCAATGGTATGAGCCTTTATGTCGATCGCTTCTGCGGAAAGCTCAACGGCATGTCTTCAAAACTGGAATATCTTGAAAATCTCGGCGTAAATTTTTTACACCTGATGCCGGTTTTTCAAAGCCCTGAACATGCAAGTGATGGAGGTTACGCCGTATCTGATTTTAGAAAAGTAGATTCGCGACTCGGGACAATAGATGATTTGATTTCACTGCAGAAGGAATTGAATGAAAAGGATATGTACCTGATGCTGGATATCGTATTGAATCATACATCAGATCAGCATGAGTGGGCGATGAAAGCAAAACAAGGCAATCCGCAATACAAGGACTATTATTATTTCTATCCTGACCGGACCATTCCTGATCATCTTGATGAATCACTTCCTGAAATATTTCCGGAAAGCTCACCCGGTAATTTTACATACATCAAAGAATGCGACAGTTGGGTCATGACTGTATTCCATTCATACCAGTGGGATCTCAATTACCGTAATCCACGTGTACTAGTAGAAATGCTGGATACGATTTTCTTTTATGCCAATCTCGGTGTGGATGTGTTGCGGATTGATGCACCTGCTTTTATCTGGAAGCAATCCGGAACAACCAGTCAGAATCTTCCACAGGCACATACCATATTGCGATTGTTGAAGCAATGTGTGCAGGTAGCCGCTCCGGGCATGGCGTTGTTAGGTGAAGCGATTGTAGCTCCTAAAGAAATCATGAAGTATTTCGGTACCGGCGATTTTACAGCGAAAGAATGTGATCTCGCGTACAATGCAACACAAATGGCCCTTCAGTGGGACATGCTCGCTACCGGTGATACGCGAGTTATGTTAGCTGCACAACATCTGCTATTACGTAAGCCTTACGGCACATCATGGATCACGTACACCAGATGTCATGATGATATCGGATTAGGATATGATGATGACATGATCTCATCTTCAGGTTACAATCCGTATGCGCACCGACAATTTATTAAAGATTATTATTCAGGAAGCTATAGTGGCTCACCGGCTTCCGGCGCTTTATTTTCCTATAATCCAAAAACGGGAGATGCCCGTATCAGTGGTTCACTTGCATCATTGTGCGGACTTGAAAAAGCGATTGAAAAAAAAGATACTGCAGCGATAGAAATTTCAATTCAGAAAATTCTAATGATGCAGGCGCACAGTTTTTTTCTTGGAGGTATTCCCATGTTGTTTTATGGTGACGAAGCCGGCTACACAAATGACTACAGCTACATTTCAGATCCAGGAAAAATATATGACAATCGATGGCTTCACCGGCCATTAATCGATTGGAAAAAAAATAAACTGGTCAATAAAAAAGGAACGATTGAACAAAAAGTGTATTCGGGAACACAAAAATTACTGGCGCTAAGAAAGAAACTGCTTATGGTAGCAGATACTAAAAATCTGACATGGATGACACCACACAATATTCATGTAGCCGGTTATATCCGCACACAGCATCAGCAAAGATTATATTGTCTTTTTAACTTCAGCGGGCAACATTTATCTCTTACATGGTATGCTTTTAAAGAACATCTCTATCCGGCGCCAGCAAGGCTCTATGACCATTGGAGTTCAGTTCAGTATGAAATAAAAAATGACGAACAGTATTTTGTCCTTGATCCTTATGGCTTTTATTTACTTGAGGTGGTGGAATAAAATTTTCATCTCCACCATCATCCATAAATACTAGCTATTCTGATCGCCGTATCCTGCCTCTAAATTGTCGTAATTGGCATCTTTGATGAACAGCTAATGGCCTACATTTGTAGCATCAATTTAAATCACAACTCCAAAATGAAAATAGCGATATCCGGAATTGGTGGCCTGGGCGGATTTTTTGGAGGGCTGTTGGCTAAGCACTATGAAAATTCCAAAGATGTAGAGATTATCTTCCTTTCAAGAGGTGAAAATGAAAAAGCAATCCGCCAAAACGGTCTCCAGGTTCTGACTGTAAAAGGAAATTTCACAGCACATCCGAAGATTACCACGTCAGATTCAAGCCTGATTGGAAAAATTGATCTCCTGATTTGTTGCACAAAAAGATATGACCTGGCAGAGAATATGATCGAATGCAGTCCTTGCATCAATGATGATACGATCATAATTCCTTTACTCAATGGTGTGGATAGCCGTGAATTCATAGAAACGATCTTCCCAAAAAATCCAGTCCTTGATGGATGTGTTTATCTGGTAGCCCGTCTGACTGAACCAGGCATAGTAATGGAAACAGGCAACATCAGTAAATTATTTTTTGGATCTGCAAATCATAGTGATCAACGATTAGACACTTTCCTTTCCATTTTCAAAGATGCTGGCATCGATGCAACACTTACTCCTAATATTGAACAGGTGATCTGGGAAAAATATTCGTTCATCTCCCCCATCGCTACATTGACTTCATATCTCGATTGCAGTATAGGTGATATTGTAGCTGATGTGCATAAAAAAGAATTCTTACACCTATTGCTTACAGAATTAACTTCTGTTGCCCTTAAAAAAGGAATACGTCTGTCTGAGGATATTTTCCAGGTTACTATTGACAAGATGGCTAAATTACCTATCGATTCAACTTCTTCAATGCATAGTGATTTTAAAAAAGGAAACCGTACTGAACTTGAATCGCTGACCGGATATATTATAAAACAAGCTGAACTAAATGGATTGTTTGTTCCAAGCTATGGTATGATGTATGAATCATTGAAAAATCGATGATTGGGTGATTCTGTCTATTGTTCTATTTGTGACATACTTCTACCAACTTTCTTTTACTTTTGAATTAATAAATTCTGATAGAAATTCAAGTCAGATAAATCTTGATTTATGGAGGAAAATTGGATACCACATCCAACTATTTTAAGAGGACAGGTCGTTGAACTTCTTCCTTTGGAACAGAATCATTTTCCTGCATTGCTTGCTGCGGCTTCAGATCAAAGAATCTGGGAATTCTATCCCGGTGATTGGTCTAAAGAAGAAAGATTTGAAAAAATCTACACAGCCATACTTGCTTCAAGAGACAGAGGGCAGGAGTATCCTTTTGTGATCATTTATAAACCCACCCAAAAGATAATCGGATCCACACGATTGATGGATATTGTACCTTATGACAAACGATTAGAGATAGGAGGCACCTGGCTCATGCCTGAATATTGGGCTTCTGCTGTCAATATCGATTGTAAGTTGGCATTGCTCACCTACTGTTTTGAGTCATTACATACTCATCGCGTCCAGTTAAAAACACAACACAATAATATTCGATCAAGAAAAGCTATCGAAAAGATCGGCGGTGTTTATGAAGGGATCATCCGCGAACATATGCTTAAGGATGATGGCTCGTACAGAAGCTCTGCATATTTCAGTATACTTGCTTCTGAATGGCCAGGAGTCAAAATGAATCTGAAAACGAGGTTGTCTGAAATAATAAATAATAAAATGAATTAATCAAAAAATAAACGTTACTCAAAATGGCAAAAGAACAAGGCACAAAAGAAAACCCGTGGACACTTAAGACTCCACCTCTCTCTTCAGAATTTACAATGTACAAGGATGAAAAGGATGGCAAGGAAATCCTCGTTTGTACTGTGGGGAAAACTGTCCTCCATTACGACTACCGTTGCTTAGCTGATCTGCATGCTATGCTCAAAAAACATGGTGACTGGATGGAACTGGGTAGTGCCGACGAACAAAAACCTGCTAAAGATGGGACTGTTGAAGCCTGGGGTCGTTCGCCGAAAAATCCTATTGGTGGATGGTATGGCATAAAAAAAGGGCTTCGCGGCCGATTTGGCATGTATATTCCGCCGTTGATGGAGCAACTCGGTTTGGCGGAAGTGACGCATGACGCTAAAGGCAACAGGATGAAGGCCAGATAGTTATTGCCCTTGTTCCAGGTGGATTATCAAATGATTTACCTCTCGCAACTTTCTACATAAGGAAAATCAGTCTCAGTCATGATATTGATCATTTTTGTTGTTCTCCCCATTCCTTAAACTTTGAGCACATTTTAGTACGGAGTTTATCCATGAGAAAATATTTCTCAACGGTGTTGGCAGGATGATAATGAAGTCGTTATCAAAAAAGATGATTTTATTATGAGACTATTTCTTAAAAATATGGTGAGTTTGCGCTGCAAAATGGTAGTGAAGACAGAATTGGAAAATCTGGGCATATATAATGCCACCATTGGAATAGGTGATATAAAACTCAATGAAACCATTTCAGATGGAAAATATAATCTGCTTAAAAATCATCTGCGCAATGCTGGTTTTGAAATCTTAAACGATAGAAAGAGCATATTGGTTGAAAAAATAAAAAATGTAATTATCGAGATGATCCATTTCACTTCTGAACCTCCGGACGTAAAATATTCAATCTTTATAAGCGAGAAATTAAATTATGACTATACGTACTTATCAAATATTTTTTCAGAAGTCAAGGGAATAACCATCGAACATTTTATCATTTTTAATAAAATCGAACGCGTTAAAGAGCTACTCATCTATAATGAACTTACACTTTCGGAAATCGCCCGGAAGCTCCAATATTGCAATGTCTCACATCTGTCCGGCCAGTTTAAAAAAACAACCGGTTTGTCCCCCAGAGAGTTCAAATCCCTCAAGCAACATGTGCGGGTAGGTCTGGAAGAAACATGATTCCGGCAACCTGGTGACCGGAGTCAAAGAATATATGTTTGGACACTTCCCAGACTTCGGGAATCCATTATAACAGGTTTAAGGATAATCTATTTCGGAACTGGAATTCTCCCTCGATCTCTCCCAAAACATATTTAAGGAAAACATTTTAGGGCTCTTCCCTCATTTCGGGAATCCAGGATAACAGGTTTAAGGATAATATATTTTGGAAGTGAAATTCTCCCTCGATCTCACCCAAAACATGTTTAAGGAAAATATATTTTGTCCCGTTAAATTCTATAATTTTCCTCCGTAACACGTTAAAACAAAAAATAAGGTACCTTTTGCAAATAACTGATCTTTAACGGATTAAATTCTTTTATCAAAATTCTCAAATGTCATCTATTCACTTTACCACGGCTCAAACAGATAAAGATTTACTGGGAATCATCGAACTCCAGAAAAACAATATCGCCCCTCATTTGACAGCAGAGGAAATCCAAAGTCAGGGATTTTTGACCGTCGTCCACACTTTAGATGATCTGAGAAAAATGAATGATATCGAACAACATATCATTTGTAAAGATGGAGACAATGTCATAGCCTACACACTGGCCATGACCGTTCATTCAAAAAATGATCTCCCCATCCTCTTTCCGATGTTTGAAAAATTTGAAAAAATACTTTACCTCGACAAACCGGTGTCAGCATTCAACTACATCATCGTAGGACAGGCATGTGTGGATAAACAGCACAGGGGACAGGGTATCCTTGACAAATGTTATGAAGTTTTCAAAAACAACTTCGACGGCAGATATGATTTTGCCATCACAGAGATATCCTGCAGAAATACAAGATCATTGAAAGCACACCAACGAATCGGATTCAATGAAGTCTTTATTTATACAGCCCCTGATCTTGAAGATTGGAGTGTGGTTATTTGGGAATGGTAATCAGATCCTGTTATATGATAAAGTCAAACCTATTACACAGCTATTCAGCAGCCGGAAAACAAATACGTTGAATTCATTGTTTCTTTCCTCAATTACGCTTTATCACATTTAAAACATGAAAGTCATCGGTATTGATATTGATAAGACAAAAGCAATTTTCTATATCCTTGAAGAAGATCAAAATGGAAATCTAAAAAATCGGACCGGCTCATTCAGATCTTTAACTTTAACGGACGATACAGACAATGCTTCTATAAGAACATTTCAATCAACCGTTCATTCTTTTTTTGATAAAACCAATCCGGATAGAATCGGTATCCTGAAAAGACAAACTAAAGGGAGATTCAGATCTGCTCCTTTATCTTTTAAAATCGAAGGACTTCTTCAATGTTATGAGGAAATTGAAATGGAGTTCATTCAACCGATACGCGTCACAAACTTTTTCAAAAAGAATGTTTTCATCCTTGATCTTGAATTTGAATACCAGGAAGATGCTGCTAAGTTGGCCTGGTATATGTTGAAATCAAGCCCCAATACGGATATCTGAAAAATCCTTAAAAAGCAGAAATTAATTTAAGGTTAAGCTAAGCCCTTCCCAGCTTTTTCAACATCCTTGCATGTTCAAGCAGTGCATTGCGGAAAGTAGGTGCCTGATGATAAGGTATTCCATACGATTCAGTTATCGACTTTACAATCGGAGCAAGTTTTCGATAGTGCACATGACAAACCTCAGTGAATAAGTGATGCTCAATCTGGAAATTAAGCCCACCGATAAACCATGTCAGGAAACGATTATTAGGCGCAAAATTCGCGGTATTGGCTACTTCATGTATAGCCCATGAATCTTCCATTTTGCTCTTCCCTTCAGTTTCAACAGGCGCAGCAAAACCTGAAGATTCCAGAATATGCGCGGGCTGAAATATGCATGAGAGAATCAACCCTGCGGTCAAATGCATCACCAGGAAACCGGCGACAACAAAATACCATGGCATATCCGATATCAATATAGGTAACAGCATGATGTATGCATAATACCCCAGTTTGAAAATAGAGATTCGCAATAAGGCCTGCTTCAGTGTTACTTTTTGTTTGGTGAGAAGATCACGTTGCTTATATCGTACTGCATTTTGAAAATCTTTCACAGTCATCCAGTACAAAGTCATCAGCATATAAAAAAACCACGCATACAGATATTGATATCGGTGAAACCAATATCTCGGTTGCTGCGGTGAGAACCTCAGTAAAACGATACTGTCAATATCATCATCAAGCCCTGACACATTGGTGTACGTATGATGTAACACATTATGCTGAATTTTCCATGTCACCGCATATCCACCGATCACTTCAAGAATGTGCCCGATCAGGTTATTCACTTTTCTGTTGGCGGAGTAGGTTCCGTGATTTGCATCATGCATCACAGAGGTTCCTATACCGACCATGCCTAATCCCATAAGGAACCACATGCCGAAAAAGAAGAAACCGCTGCTGTCTGCGATCCCGGATACGATCAACGCGTATGGGAGAAAAAACAAAGCGAGCATCACGCCGGTTTTAAACCACATAGACGCATTCGCGTATGGGGAGATAGCATTGCTTTCAAAATAGTGCTGAACGCTTTCCTTTACGGTCTCGTAGTAACTATCTTTTCCAACTAGTGCAAAACGCACGAAATTTAACTTTTTGACTGTCATAATTTAGGAAATTCAACCTTCAATATCTGCTCAGATTTATGATTGTGGGAGGAGAAAAGCTATTTCCGATATTGAAAGGTCTCTGAAGAATCTATCCACACCAGTGCTAACGATTTATCCATTTGAAAGTTCCATTCCTGTCATAAAGTCTTTAAAGTCAATACTATATGGCTAATCATCATTTTATTAACTTTGAAGCTCCAACTTCAGGATTAGAAAGCGCAAAATACGTATACATTTTTAATGTTTGATGGAATGGCCGAAGAAGCCAGAAATTTCTTTCTAAAAATATAATATGGTAGACACAAAAAAAGATTTAAAACTGGCTGTGCTCATTGATGCTGACAATGTGCCCTATGCGAATGTCAGGGAAATGTTTGAAGAGATCGCAAAATATGGAACTCCTACCTTCAAACGTATCTATGCGGACTGGACAAAACCAACGGTATCCGGATGGAAAAAAGTTCTTTTAGAAAATGCAATCACACCTGTGCAGCAGTACAGTTATTCGACGGGAAAAAATGCAAGCGACAGCGCGCTTATCATTGATGCGATGGATATACTTTATACAGGTAATGTAGATGGCTTTTGTATCGTATCAAGCGACAGCGATTTTACAAGACTGGCCACAAGGCTGAGAGAAGCCGGAATGAAAGTGATAGGGATCGGCGAAAAGAAAACGCTGAATCCTTTTATCATTGCCTGCGATAAATTTATCTACATGGAAATATTAAAGCCCGAAGTCATCATTCAACCCGTCGCAGGTAGCAAAAAAATATCAAAAAACGTTACAGTCTCACAAAGTAATCCTTTAAGTAAAATCGATCCGGAATTGATCAAGCTCATTGCAGACAGCATTACAGATCTTGCGGATGAAAATGGCTGGACTTTCCTGGGTGAACTTGGAAATTTAATGCTGAAGAAGAAACCAGATTTTGACCCCAGGAATTATGGTTATAATAAAATGCTGCCGTTGATACGGAGTGTCAACCGATTTGAAATTGATGAACGTGAAACCGGCAAGCACAATATCAAACACATATACATTCGCAAAAAATAAAGACAAAAGACGAAAGGCTATTAATCGGTTCTACGCTCGTGTCGACCAGCAAGCTTGCCGATGGAAACTATTCTCCTTTTGTACCGGCTCAAAAAATGACTCCTGCTATTAAATATGCATTACAATTTCACGATATGAAGTCAATTCATTTTTTTACAAATATTGGTCGGAATATTACTGCCATGCCTAAGGTCAAATTTAATAGCGATTTTAACAGGGGATGAGAATAAAGATCATATCTATACTATTCATTCTTGGGTTTGTCCTGCCATCAGTCACGAATTATATCCACCAGACCCCGATTCTTCTCTTCTCGTTGGATAAGAAATAATAAGGTATCATCATTTAATAAAATAATTATGAAAAATATATTCAGCATTTTCAAGCTACTCTCAATCATTGCCATTATTACTGCATGTGAAAAAGATGCAGGCAAACTACCAAATATCGATTTTAAAACAGGCCTGACACTGATATCTGAGGACACCTCATTAACAGCCGGCACTTCCATTACAATCGGAATCAATGCATCAAAAGCTGATGACAAAGACGTACTGAAGAAATTCACCGTTTCCAAATCCGTAAATGGCGGGACGGCTACAACAGTTTATACGCAGGATCTGAGTGGCGCTGAAGGTGATAGTTATACGCATGAGTATACCGAGACACTTGCCGGAAATGCCGGTGATATTATTAAGTATACGTTCACGGTTACGAATCGGGATGGATTGATGAATCAGGTCTTTCTGACCATTACGATAAAAGGTATGCCGCCTCATATCAGTTTTAAAACCGGTCCGATATATATCAGTTCTGATATTTCTCTGGCAGCAACAAGCATAATTGCTATTGGTATCAATACATCAAAATCGGAAACTTCTGATGGCCTAAAGAAATTTACGGTCACGAAATCCATTAATGGCGCAGCGGCTACCACAGTCTTCACGCATGATCTGACCGGTGCCGAAATAGATAGCTATAATCATGATTATACTGAGGTATTAGCCGGAAGTATTGGAACAAAGATCAAATACACGTTTACGATTACAACCGCAACTGGAATCACAAATCAGTTATCGATTACGGTTACTGTAGTATAATACAAATACAGAAGATTAAAAAAAGCGGGTCAGTTCTGATCCGCTTTTTTTTATTATATATCCCCGATAATGGACTGGGTAAATATATCGCTCCTCCGGAGCTCAAAACACTCTTTCGCACTGCGTGCTACAGAGATGACGCTCCTATGGAGCTAAATTGAATTGATTTATAGAATTCCATAGCTTTAACAAATCTATTCTAAAAAGTAAACGGGCAGCGCTTAAGCTCCAGCGGAGCGATATCTCTGTAACAGATGAAACCCGAGTATCATGATGAGCTCCATCGGAGCGATATATCTGTAACAGATGTGATCAGACAATCTTGCTGAGCTCCATCGGAGCGATATATCTGTAACAGATGTGATCAGACAATCTTGCTGAGCTCCATCGGAGCGGTATATTTGAACTACGAAATCATTTCAATCCATATACATCTGTGAGTCTTTTTCCATCACTATCGATAAATTGTGAGAGGTCTTCTCTCTTCAGTTTAGAATCACTATCAAATCGTATAACAATCGTATCTCTTGCCTGATTCAGATCACCTACAGGTCCTGAGAAAGGATATTCCTCACCTGTATAAATACGATAGGCCACTATTCGGCTTGGAAAAACAAGAATGGTGTCCGCCGCAACTTCTCCAGGTCGCAAATACGTGTGGAGAGGATATAATCTTTCGTCTTCAGCAGTCTGTCTCGCATCAGAATTCATTTTGCTCACGGAAGCAAATGAAGTGATCACTGTAGCTGCGACTAGTCCGGCAACTACCAAACCGAATACAGACCCTATCCAGAATGATCGTACATACTGACCTCTGTTGAAAAAAATCCAGGCGAATACCAGCAAAACAATAAAAACTAGCAATGGCAATCCAAAAAGCAAAATTCTGTTAAGCCAGGCTCCTGGATCACTTTCAGATCCGGGTGCATCAAAGGACATCACAAATCCAAAAAAACTAATCCCGGCAGTGCCCAAAATCATAAAAATGCCCAGGATCATAAACAGGATAGCTCCGACTTTCATAAGTAGATAAGATTAGAAACCAAAAGTCCTGAAAAGGATTGATATATCGCCAATCCGGAGCGTAATAATGGCTGCAACAAAACAAAAAACAGGGCATACAGTGTGAATGTATCCTATCCGTTAAATAAACTGATACAAGTGGGTCAGAAAAAATAAGTACTTCAGAAGGTCACATCAACATGTGATCCTCATTACTTATTCATTAAATTACCTTGTCCGCATTTCTTAACCAAATCATTTAAACTAATGAAAAAATTATTCCTCCTCATTACGGTTTTGTCTGGTTTTACGGTTTCCCTCTTTGCTCAGGCTGCAGGGACAACAAAAACCTATCAGATGTATAACTCCATGTACGTCAAAGCCAAGCCCGGCGAGGCAACCCAACTTGAAGCCGCAGTCACGGCGCATATCAACAAGTTTCATGCTACTGCCCCATTTCAGGCCAGGTTTGCCGTGGTCACTGATGGCACTGGAAGTGATGGCTGGTATTTCTGGTCTATGGGTCCATTAATGTATGCTGATCTGGACCATCAACCTGACGGCAATAAAGATCATGATGCAGACTGGGCTAATAATGTTGACATCCATATCGAGCAATATGGTGAATCCAACTTGTGGAAACTTCAGGAAGACATGTCCGTCACACCGCCTAACTATCATCCTGACCGTGCAGATGTCTGGAGTATCGACATCAAACCAGGCATGCGCTTTCAGTTTGCTGAGCTGATGAAAAAATGGAAAGCCATGTGGGAAGCTAAAAAATACACCTATTCATTGCGGGTATTTTACAATGATCTATGGAGCAGCAAAGGCAATGATGCGGTTATCATTTATTCATTTAACAAGTATGCAGATTTTGACGATGACATCAGCTGGCGCAATGATTATGAATCCATGTATGGCGCAGGCTCATGGGACAACTTCTGGAAATCATGGAATGAATGTGTAGCCTCTACTGACGAACACCTGCGAAAATATATTAAATAAAAATCGCCTCTTGAATTGGTCATAAATGGCCAATCCAATAATTTAAAATCATTTTGAAAGAAACCCCCGTATAGGATAAAACTATTCGGGGGTTTCTTATTTTTAAATGCCGTGCACAAAGATTTTCTTCGCGTCTTTGCGTCTTTGCGGCCTATTTATTTTTTATACCTCTTAGGCATAAAGTCACAAAGTTATTCTTCACATCTTCATAGCGGGTGAATTTATTTTGCCACAAAGACACAAAGACACAAAGGTCTAAAACTTCCATTCGTCTATAAGCATCTTCGTGGCTGATGTATATTTTTTTTCCAAAGACGCAATACTCTGATAGAAACAGAATCAACGGGAGAGAAGGGAGTCTTGATTTACATACGAAAATCTTATCACCCCTCTCTCAAATGAATTTTATTTCCACTTGTTATTACTCTATTAAGAGAGGGGATGGGGGTGAGTTGCACAGAAGACATAAAGTAATTGTCGTCACTCGTTACTCTTCACTCGTTATTCTTCACTCGTTATTCGTCACTCGTTATTCGTTACTCGCCATTCGTTACTGATTACTGCTTACTGAATACTGCTTACCTACTGTGTCTCTCAAGATATTTTTCCCTTATAATCACATACACCGGTTTCTCATACACTTTACTCTCCAGCCATGATACAACATCCAGATAAACAAGCGCCCTGGTTTCAAAACGACTCTTTTCTAACCGTTTTATTATTTCCAATAATTTGACAAACTCAGGTTTCAATTCCTTAGCCGATAAATGAAATGATTTTTGTAAAAACTTAAACATCTCTTCTTCCACAAGACTTAGATTCTCCATCTTATACATATACCTGTATACAGACTTCACCAGGTATTCCAATAAATCATAATTACCTAATTCATAATGGGCGATCAGATGAAGCAATCGTGCATAACATTGAAGATCATTGCGAAGATTAACTTTCCAGTGGATGATTTTATTGAGGTAATCAATACTGCTGCCGAAATCTCCTGCTCCAAAATAGAGTGAAGCTATTTTGTAATAATAAACGAGTACCCTGTGACTATCAATGTATAATTCATACTCCTCAAGCTTCTCAAGGATAACAGGCACAAGTAACAATCCCTCGTTGAATGTCCCATCAAGTATATGCTTATTGATCTTGGCTACATACGAATAAATAAAAACCTGGACCAGATTATTATCACTACGCCTGACCACGTCCGACAATGCAAACGATTCAAAGATCTTAAGGTCCCGCTCAAATTTTGAATCATTGCGCAGCATAAAATGAGAAGACAGCAGATTATGCATGCCTTTGATATAGCTCGGGGTCTCAATCTCAATCATCATAGGCTCCTGGTGAAACAAATCTACCCAATGCTGTGTGTAGCGATAGTAGGATAAAAAATCCTGCCGGATAAATGCATACCAGCAATAGCACTGATACAAATACAATTTCTCATAAAACCCATTGCTATTTCTCAGATCATCTGTCATCTGGGCCTGAAAGTATTCCTCTACTTCTGTTTCATCTTTTTCATTTCGCGCATGACCATTATTGATAAACCAACTATACAACTGCAACGCCAGGTTTGACAACTTCGTAATACGTATCACACGGGCATTGACTTCGTCAGCTTCAGCGATCAGCTGTGAAGCCCTGTCTTTGAAACTTCGTGTGATGTGCAGCGTTTCAATCTTTTTCTCCAGAAATAAGACCTGCACCAGAAGGCTTACCTGGTTGTGAGCCTTTGCCATTTCCTTTACTCTGTCCAGAAGCTTAAGACTTTGAGAATAAAGACCTTTGTTGTAAAGTATCCTCGCATTATCCAGTTGCTCATGCAGCAGAATGTCGATATTACTATTCTCCAGCAACCTCAAGCTTGAAAGAATCTGCCGATAGAGATGTGCTTTTGCATTACTGAGTTGTTGCTTTTTTAATGAAGTGGCCTTCTTCAACAAGACATCCTCATCATACTCCTTCATAGTGTCAAGGGCATCAAAGAGCCGGATGACTTTCATGTCCTCTTTGGATGAATTGCGCTGCATGTAGAGCTTGAAATTGCGCTTTTCATGTTTCTGCAATGAAAGGATCAATTGAAAAAGAGGATCTGTGGAGCGGTTTGACATCGTAATTTATCTGTCCTGTAACTTAATGTTTATAGGCCTTTCATTCATTTTTGAGACGTTAAGCAGTGTAATACCTAGTACAATTTGATTTATCCATACCCTTTGCCTCATCTTACATTTAGTCATTAACTGTTGCAGCAAGTTTAATCAATATTAGGAATCGATCATCATAAATGTGCAAATAAGAGGCATGGAGCTGAACAAATATAGCAGGACAATCACACAGGATGTAACCCAACCTGCCGCCCAGGCTATGCTCTATGGAATTGGTTTACAGGAGGAAGATCTTCAAAAAGCCCAGGTAGGAATCGTGAGCATGGGTTATGAAGGTAACACCTGTAACATGCACCTCAATGAACTCGCAAAACTTGTCAAACAGGGTGTATGGAAAGATGACCTCGTCGGATTAATCTTCAATACGATCGGTGTAAGTGATGGCATCAGTAACGGAACAGATGGCATGCGCTATTCACTGGTCAGCCGTGACATCATCGCTGATTCGATCGAAACTGTCTGTGGTGCACAATACTATGATGCATTGATCACTATACCTGGTTGTGATAAAAATATGCCGGGCTCCATCATCGCGATGGGCAGACTCAACCGTCCTTCGATCATGGTATATGGCGGGACGATTGCCCCGGGTCATTATAAAGGAAGAGATCTGAACATCGTATCTGCATTTGAAGCACTAGGCGAAAAGCTGGCAGGCACACTTGATGAAAAAGATTTCAAAGAAATCATTCGTCATTCGTGTCCCGGCGCCGGAGCATGTGGTGGCATGTATACAGCTAATACAATGTCAGCTGCAATAGAAGCTTTAGGGATGAGTCTACCCTATTCTTCTTCTAATCCCGCATTAAGTATTGAGAAAAAAGAAGAATGTCTCAACGCAGGCAAAGCTATTCGACATCTTCTCGAACTAGATATTAAGCCTTCCGATATCATGACCAGAAAGGCTTTTGAAAATGCAATAACCGTAGTCATTGCTCTTGGTGGCAGTACAAATGCGGTGCTTCATCTTATTGCTATGGCTAAAAGTGCTGATGTCAATCTTACACAGGATGATTTTCAAACGATCAGTGATCGCGTACCTGTCATCGCAGATCTTAAACCAAGTGGTAAGTACCTCATGGAAGACCTACACAACATCGGTGGAGTTCCTGGTGTCATGAAATATCTGTTCAGGCAAAATTTAATTCATGGTGATTGTCTCACTGTGACCGGAAAAACGATTGCCGAAAATTTAAAAGATGTTCCCTCTATAAGTTTTGATACACAAAAAATCATCCTGCCTATAGAAAATCCTGTAAAGACAACAGGCCACATTCAGATCATATATGGCAATCTGGCCGAAGGAGGTAGTGTCGCTAAAATATCAGGAAAGGAAGGTGACCGATTTACAGGCCCGGCCAGAGTTTTCGATGGCGAACATGATCTGATCAAAGGAATCAATTCCGGAAAAATCAAGAGTGGTGATGTGATCGTGATCCGTTACGTCGGTCCTAAAGGCGGCCCCGGTATGCCCGAAATGTTGAAACCAACTTCCGCAATTATAGGTGCAGGATTAGGAAAATCTGTAGCGCTCATTACAGACGGAAGATTTAGCGGCGGTACACATGGTTTTGTCGTAGGCCACATCACACCTGAAGCATATGACGGTGGATTGATCGCATTGGTGCAGGATGATGATATCATAGACATCGATACAGTATCACACAAAATGACATTACAAATAAGCGTGGCCGAAATCAAAAGACGATTTGGTAACTGGAAAAAACCGGATTTAAAGGCAACAAAAGGGGCTTTATTCAAATACGCAAGATGTGTTGCGACAGCAGCAGAAGGGTGCGTAACTGATGAAGCCCCGGTTTTAGTAACGAGTAACGAGTAACGAGTAACGAAGCTATCTCCGTGAACTCCGTGCGAAAAATCTCAAATCTCAAATCTCATATCTTAAATCTTAAATCTTAAATTGAAACTAGCATCACTACCGAAACCTCAGCCTACTCCACTTCCTCACCGAAGTGAAGAGCAGAGTTTTTCGGGTTCAGACGCACTGATCCTTTCCTTGTTGGCAGAAGGTGTTGATACCATCTTCGGATACCCGGGTGGAGCGATCATGCCCATCTATGATGCATTGTTTCATTATAGTGAAAGCATAAAACATATTCTTGTGCGCCATGAACAAGGTGCTATACATGCAGCACAAGGCTATGCAAGAGTAAGTGGAAAGGCAGGAATTGTATTTGCTACATCCGGCCCCGGAGCGACTAATCTGGTCACAGGACTAGCTGATGCGATGATTGATAGCACACCGCTTGTATGTATCACCGGACAAGTGGCTTCACATCTTCTGGGTACTGATGCATTCCAGGAAATAGATGTGATGAACATCACTGTGCCGGTGACAAAATGGAATATACAGGTTACGCGTGCAGAGGATATGGCTAATGCCGTAGCCAAAGCATTTTATATTGCCAAATCAGGAAGACCAGGCCCTGTATTGATCGACGTGACCAAAGATGCTCAATTTGCCAAAACAAAATTTCATTACCATCCCTGCAAATCAATCTCAACATATCAACCCGAACCGGTAGTCAACATGACGGCTATCGAAGATGCAGCGTTATTGATCAATGCTGCTAAGAAACCATACATCCTTGCAGGACAGGGTATCATCCTGGCGAATGCCACAAACGAGTTAATTGCATTTGCTGAAAAAGGAAATATTCCTGTTGCCTCTACCCTTCTGGGCCTTTCCGGCTTTCCTCATGATCATCCATTGTATGTTGGCTATCTCGGTATGCATGGCAATTATGGCCCAAATAAAAATACAAACGATTGTGATCTTTTATTAGCTATTGGAATGCGCTTCGATGACCGGGTAACAGGTGATGTTACCCGGTATGCGAAGCAGGCGAAAATAATCCATATTGATATCGACAGATCTGAAATAAATAAGATCATCAAAGTGGATGTGCCTTTGCATGCCAATGCTAAAAAAGCATTGCCCCTGCTGACAGAAAGGATTCAGCATGCAGAGCGAATTGAATGGCTGGGCTCGTTCAAAGAATATAGTGAAGAAGAACATGAAAAAATAATAAGCAAAACTTGTCTCAATTCAAGCGGCGAGATAAAAATGGCAGAAGTTGTATTTGCGCTAAATGAATTTACAGGAGGTGATGCTATTGTGGTGACGGATGTGGGCCAGCATCAAATGGTGACGTCACGATATTTCCATTATAAAAATCCGAGAACGAATGTAACATCAGGAGGACTCGGCACAATGGGTTTCGCATTACCTGCTGCGATGGGTGCAAAAATAGGAGCTCCAAAAAAACAAGTCATTGCCATCATTGGCGACGGTGGATTTCAAATGACACTTCAGGAATTGGGCACGATCTCTCAATACAATATTCCGGTAAAAATAGTTGTGCTCAACAATGAATTTTTAGGAATGGTGAGACAATGGCAACAAATGTTTTTTGAAGGACGCTACTCTTTCACCGAAATGAACAATCCTGATTTCGTCAAGCTCAACCAGGCCTATGGTATAACGGCCATGAAAGTAACGGAGAGACATGAATTAACTACAGCACTTAAGGATATGCTTGAACATGAGGGACCATATTTTCTCGAAGTAAAGGTTGAGAAAGAAGAAAATGTTTTCCCTATGATCCCTACAGGTGCAGCTGTCAGTGATATGATATTAGAATATAAATCCAAATAACATGAACAGAGATTTTACACTTGAGGTATTTTCTGATAACGGGTTTAATATTTTAAACCGTATGATCAATATCTGCAACAGGAGACGTGTCCGCATTAAGAACCTCTATGCCTTCGAATTTGCTAATAATCTACACAAAGGCGCGGCGAGTTTTATACTCCACACTACGCCGGAGATGGCTGAAAAAGTCCAGCTGCAGGTAGAAAAACTGATTGAAGTCGAAAAGACACGTTTGATAGAAGGATCTGGAAAATTCTTCAAAGCCGATTATCAGCAGGTTTCATTCAACAGACATTAAGGAAGAGCAGGGTGCAGGGTGCAGGGAGCATGGTGCAAAAAGTAAAAAGCAATAAGCAATAAGCAATAAGCAATAAGCAATAAGCAATAAGCAATAAGCAATAAGCAATAAGCAAAAGGTAAATCATTTCTCACTTAACCTATGTATCTATTAATCTTTTTTTTAAAAAAATCGCAAATCGCAAATCGCAAATCCAAAATAATTTATCATGGCAAAATTGAATTTCGGAGGAACAGAAGAAAATGTAGTCACACGAGATGAATTCCCTTTAGTAAAAGCACAACGGGTGCTTAGAGATGAAGTCGTAGCTGTCATCGGATATGGTGTGCAAGGGCCGGGACAGGCTTTAAATCAAAAAGAAAATGGAATCCATGTCATCGTCGGTCAACGAAAGAATACCAAAAGCTGGGACAAGGCTATTCGTGATGGATTTGTGGAAGGTAAATCTCTTTTTGAAATTGAAGAAGCAGTGAAACGAGGCACGATCATTTGCTATCTGCTAAGTGATGCAGCCCAAATCGCAATGTGGCCTACCGTAAAGAAACATCTTACACCCGGGAAAGCATTATACTTCTCTCATGGCTTCGGCATTACCTACAATGATCAGACAGGAATCATTCCTCCACCTGATGTAGATGTGTTCTTAGTAGCTCCTAAAGGTTCAGGCACTTCATTGAGGCGGATGTTCTTACAAGGTCGTGGCTTGAATAGCAGCTATGCAATCTTTCAGGATGCGACAGGCAGAGCTTTCGAAAGAGTAATTGCTCTCGGCATTGCTATTGGATCCGGATATCTGTTTGAAACGAATTTCAAGAAAGAAGTCTATTCAGATCTCACCGGTGAACGCGGAACCTTGATGGGTGCCATACAGGGAATATTCGCAGCACAATATGAAGTACTCCGAAAAAAAGGACATTCTCCATCTGAAGCATTTAATGAAACAGTTGAAGAACTCACGCAATCATTGATGCCACTTGTAGCTGAAAATGGAATGGATTGGATGTATGCCAATTGCTCTACAACAGCACAACGAGGTGCACTGGATTGGTGGAAAAAATTCCGTGATGCTACCCTACCCTTGTTTAATGAATTGTATGAAAGCGTTGCCGCAGGCAAAGAAGCAGCTCTCTCAATAGCGAGCAATAGCAAAGCGGACTATCGCGAGAAACTCGAAGAGGAGTTGAAAGAACTACGTGAAAGTGAAATGTGGCAAGCCGGAAAAACAGTACGAAGCCTAAGACCAGAGAATCAGCCAGTATCCGTCGAAGCACAGCTAGAAGAGGCTTATTTTGAAAAATAAATTTAACGTGTAATACTACTTTATTTGCAAACGCATACAGTCATTCAATTAAAATCAAAACCATCGGTCGTTCATATCGGCTATAAGTTTGATTTTAATGCAGCCGCTCTTCGGATTAAGGAAGTCGTCAACAGGACTCCTCTCGTACTTCATCCAGCTTTATCAAGGAAATATCACGCTAATATTTATCTGAAAAGAGAAGATCTGCAGGTCGTTCGCTCATATAAAATCCGTGGAGCGTACAACATGATGAGTAGTTTGCCATGGGAGCAGCTGCAGAAAGGAGTTGTGTGTGCAAGTGCCGGAAATCATGCCCAGGGATTTGCTTATTCCTGCAGAAAACTTGGCGTTCCGGGTATTGTCTTTATGCCTGTCATCACCCCAAATCAAAAAATAAATCAAACCAAAAAATTCGGCGACAATTTCATCGAAATAAAACTGATCGGCGATACGTATGATGAATGCGCTATCGCTGCACAAAAGTATTGTGACCTTAACAGGTTGACCTACATACATCCCTTTGATCATCACAAAATAATCGAAGGCCAGGGAACAATCGGCATTGAAATATTAGAAGACCAACCCAACGTGGATTATTTATTTGTTCCGGTAGGTGGTGGTGGATTGTGCGCAGGCGTGGGAACATATTTTAAAACATTTTCACCACGAACTAAAATAGTTGGCGTTGAACCTAAAGGAGCACCTTCTATGAAAGCGGCATTAGATGCAGGCGAACCGGTCACCTTACAAAACATTGACAGGTTCGTGGATGGCGCTGCTGTTCAACGCGCAGGCAACATCACATTTTCAATATGCAGAGAAGTATTATCTGATATGCATTTGGTGAATGAGGGGAAAATTTGTTCAACCATGCTTGCATTTTATAACGATGATGCCATGGTTGTTGAACCTGCCGGTGTACTATCGGTTGCGGCATTGGATGATTACACAGAAGAAATAAAAGGAAAAAATATAGTCTGCATCATCAGTGGCAGTAACAATGATATTGACCGCATGCAGGAGATCAAAGAGCGTTCGCTTCAATACGAAGGCCTGAAACATTACTTTCTTATTCGATTTGCCCAGCGCTCGGGAACATTGAAAGATTTCGTCAATGATATCCTGGGGCCTGGGGATGACATTACCCGATTTGAATATGTAAAAAAACATAACAAAGAATCCGGTCCGGCGCTGGTAGGCATTGAGGTGAGGTCAAGAACAGATTACTTCAGATTGCTGGCCAACCTTGAACGACAACAGGTCAATTATACAGAGCTGAAACAGGATGATAATGTTTTCGGGTATTTGGTGTAAAAATTTCCAATCCTGTCCAATTTTAGAAACTCAGTCGATATAGGGGTGAAATAATCAATTCTTCATTCTTAAAACCTACATCATGACGACTTCTCAAAAAACAATGACCACCAAAGACGTGGCTAACCGGCTGGTTGAATTATGCCGTAACGGCCAGATCTTCACAGCCCAGGAAGAACTTTACTCGGATGACATCAACAGCATTGAACCAGCTCATGGTATGTTACCTTCCGCGAAAGGCAAGAAAGCCCTTAATGAAAAAGGAGCTGCATTTGCGGCTATGATTGAAGAGCGCCATGGCGGGAGCTTCTCCGATCCCATTGTTGCAGGTAATTACTTCACATCGGCCATGGTACTTGATGCCACTATTAAAGGACAAGGCCGGATGACGATGGAAGAATTATGCGTCTACGAAGTAAAAGATGGAAAGATCGTAACCGAACAATTTTTCTTTTAACAAGACTACACTTTATTTTAAACAATAATGTAAGGAGGTGTTCAAACAGAACATTTAAATTTTTAGAAGTACGGACAGGTCGCGACCTGTCCGTACTTCTAAAAATTTAAATCGCTTTTTGTCCCATTTTTATCTAAGGCAGACTGATTTTGAATGCATCTTTACATTACACTTTGACTGCCAAATTAAATTCATAAACATAAATATATTAACATGCAGGAATTTTTATTCGTATTCAGAAGAGCTGCTACCAACAATGAACCACCCTTGTCACCGGAACAATTGCAATCCATGATGAAACCATGGCAGGATTGGATAGGAAATATTGCAGCTCAAAATAAACTGGTGAGTGCAGGAAATCGATTGACATCGGAAGGCCGGGTAGTGAAACCAGGTAACGTTATCACAAACGGACCTTATGTTGAATTGAAAGAAGCTATCGGAGGTTACACTATTGTGAGGGCTGATTCACTGGATGAAGCAACAGAACTTTCCCTTGGATGTCCCATATTAAATGTGGGCGGTACTGTTGAAGTAAGAACGATAATACCGATGGAGATTACCGTTTGAATAAAACCAAAAACGCTTCTGTAGCTTTACAGGAGCGTTTTCATTTATGGAAGAAAGGCAACTGTTACCCCATCTATTCAGAACCGAATACCGGAAAATAATTTCTGTTCTGTGCAGGCATTTTGGTATTGAGCATATTGAGACAGCGGAAGACATCGTCAGTGATACATTTCTGATTGCATCTGAAACCTGGGGACTAAAGGGGCTGCCTGCGAATCCCACGGCCTGGCTGTATATCGTGGCAAAAAATAAAGCGAAAGATTTTCTAAAACACCAGGCTGTTTTTTCTCAGAAAGTGGCCATTGCTATAAAAACATCAAAGGTGGATGAGACAATAATGGATATCGATTTATCAAGTCAGAACATAATTGACAGTCAACTGCAGATGATGTTTGCGACATGTCATCCCTGTATTTCAACAGAGGCACAGGTTGGACTTTCGCTCAGTATACTTTGTGGTTTTGGTGTGGAAGAGATTGCAGATGCTTTTCTGACCAATAAAGAAGTCATCTATAAACGACTGGCCAGGGCAAAAGAAAAATTAAGAGAAGAAAAAGTAAAGATTGAACTGCCGGTGGCATCCGAAATACTCGGCAGAATGGATGCTGTGCTCACTACCCTGTATCTACTGTTTAGTGAAGGATATTATTCGACTTCACAAAATACAACGCTGAGAAAAGATCTTTGCATTGAAGCTATGCGTTTAAATATCATGCTTGTTGACAACGAAAAAACGAATACACCTTCAGCCAATGCGCTGCTTGCATTGATGTGTTTTCATTCCTCAAGATTTGAAGCCCGAACAAATGAAAAGGGAGATAGTATTCTTTATGAAGAGCAGGATGAGAAACTTTGGAACAAAGAATTGATTGAAAAAGGAGAATACTATCTGAATCGGGCTTCAACCGGAAATAAACTTTCGAAGTACCATCTTGAGGCAGCGATTGCTTATTGGCACACTCATAAAATCGATTCGCAGCTTAAATGGGAAAACATACTCCAGCTTTACAACAAGCTCCTTCAAATCGAGTACTCACCTATCGCGGCCTTAAACAGAACATATGCCCTCGCAAAGGCAAATGGAGTGAATGAAGCGATTACCGAAGCCGAGAAACTTAACCTGACCGGCAATCATTTTTACTATACCCTACTCGGTGAATTGTATAAGACAGTTGATAAATTGAAGGCTAAAGAACATTTCCTGTCCGCATTGGCATTGGCTAAATCGCCGGGAGACAAGCAGACTTTAAAGTCTAAAATTGAGCAGCTCACATCCTGAATCCATGTTCATTTGCCATTCTAAAAAGGGTTAACTAATTTAGCCAATCCTGACAGAGGGCCATAAAACAATATAATCAGGCCCATTCTGGCAGAATAAAGAAGGAAAATGACAGAAAATCTAACCCTCAGCAGATTTTCCCTCGTCTTTTAACAAGGAGACACCTTAAATAACATGGTGAGAAAAAACCTGACACATGGCTTAGTTATTATTCTCTGTTCACTCCTGACAGCAATAAACTTCTCCTTCACTATAGATCAAAAACCTGATCTTCTGATCATAGGAAATGACACGCTCTTTCTGCGATCTTTTCCGCTGGAAGATCTTGGCTTTGAAGTCCGGCCTTTTCGTAGCAGTGATATCTATGTGCCCAATCTGGATTGTCTTCGGGAATACCAGGCCACATGGAAGGTGATCGATAAAAAATTATTCCTTGTTGAAATCGCCAAGGACAATCCATCCCATGACAAAGTGGACATCATTCCTTTTTTTGAAGCTAATCATTACAATCCTATTGTCATCAATGGCCTTGTCTTCGCCGATTGGGTCACTATTGAATTGTCCACCTATCCGAAAAATTATGGACATTGGGGATGTTATGATAAGGCGCGAAAAAAGAGGAAATGGAAAAAGACGTTGGCGTTTGAGAAAGGGGTGGTGGTGTATAGTAGGTATAGAAGTGATAAATAGATAATTCTAATTACAGGTGATGAGCACCTGGATCATCTTCTTGTGAAAACTTAAAAATAGTTTTAAAAATATTTTGAAAAGATTAGGAAATTGAAAATACGAAGTATATATTAGCATCCGATCTGAACACAGCCAAAATTTTATTCAGATCAGAATTACAATTTTTATTGCATAAAAAATATTTTTTGAAGGGATTAAGAAGGGAATTTTTTAACCAATTCATTTTGGAACCTATTCAAAATGAATACAAATAAATTTAATGTATACCAATAATTCTGTATTAAATTAGTCAGATTTGTTGTGGTTTCTCTTTTATCTATTTACTGGTTTCTTCAATTTACTACTTACAATTGCGGCCCGTGTCATCATTGATGTATTCTTGATGCCAGCATTCTGATTATTAATTATTATTCAGATATGAACTGTTGTAATGCGACGCATTACACTGTTATTCTAATGTCATTAAATGAAATTAATCAGAATGCAGCCTGGATATAAAATCACTTCAATCTCATATTGACTCAGTGTTCAATATGCTTCAATACGATAGTACAAATCACTAAGCATAAGAGGACATCGCATATCTAACAACCATTAAAACAAAACAGAGGATTAATATTATCGAAATAGCTCTTGATCAAGTAACCAAATAAATATTCATGAATAAATAAAGACTGCCTAAACAGAATATTAAGCAATAATTTATAGGTTATACAATGGCTTGCCATGTAATAATATAGTATTGCAATTATTTATTATTCAAGTTTCTTAAATTATTATTTATCATTAGGATTTATTTGATAATTATCATTTATTTACTACTAATTAATTATGATATATGAAATACACTTTTAACTTTACAAATAAATTGAATAAATGTTTTCAAGGTTTAAATTTTTATAGCAAACATACTTAGCTAAGATGTACAGCAACTAATTGAATGTTTTCAAATTTTAATTATTTATGATTGAAAGTGCTTTAATATTACTCCGAAACGAGCTTCAGGCATACATCAGGACAAAAGACCCCGCTGATGTCAGCATTGATAATATAGGGATGTTTGAAACCAAAAATGATCTTACGCTTGACAATCATATAATACTTACCCTGGTCAACATTGAAGAGGAAACCACATTAAAAAATCAACCTCCGCTTAAAAGACCCATTGGCATGACCGCCGTTTACGGAAACGCTCCTGTATTTCTAAATTTATATATTCTATTTACCTGCAATTACTCGGGCAATGATTATAGTCTTTCATTGAGAAGACTTGGATATATTATTCAATTCTTTCAGAGCAAAACATCTTTTTCCACCTCGTCATCCATGATTTCAGGCACTGCTGATCTCGAAAATCCTGATACAGTTAATTTGAAATTTACAGTTGAATTATATACGCTCACCTTTGAACAGATTAATCATCTGTGGGGCTCATTGGGTGGCAGGCAGATGCCATTTGCCATGTACAAGCTGCGGTTAGTGGCTATTACTGAAAATGCAATCGTCCGTGAAGTCCCGGTAATTGAAGAAATTGATCTTTCACTTTCACCTATAAAGGCCAATTGATCATGGGGCTTTTATACAAGATATTATTCGAAGTTAAGGTACTCCATGAGTTCTATCTCACGGATACTACGGGAGAAACGATTTTTGATCTTGCGGCTCAAGCCGACAGGATGGCATATTTGAGAAAAAAATTCGGGTCAGCCAGTGAAAATATAAACAGTGATATAGAGTTCCTGGTGCCGGAAAATGTCCAATCCATGTTTGCAAATCACCGGCTGAAGATACTTACTACATATGCCGGTTTTAAATTGGGGGTTGAAGTAAAATCGATTACTCTTCCAGATGGAACGATCACTTATGAGCCCAAAGTCCCATTACCTGACGACATTAACATTCCAATATTAATCGTGAAGAAGAATAGCTTCATTGACATATATTCAAACTGGACATTAAAAAAACCACTTAACCTCATCTATTATTTTTCCAATGAAAATAGTACAGGAAGCAAGACATTTCCTTTTTTAGCTGCTGAAATAAATTCATTTGATGCCAGCAAAGAATATGAGCAAGGCGAACTTGTCAAACATGGCCCAAGCGATTTTAGAGAATTTTACAGGGATGACGCTAATGCTGTTCAGTGGATATCCTTTACTTCGGGAGGTTTTGCAAATGATAATGATCGTTTATTGCTACCTACTAGTTTCTCATATTCTTTTCCTGCGGCTGCAAATGTTACGGATGCCCTGATTACGATAAAAGACATTGATGGAAATGTAATAAAAGATGCATTTGGCAATAGTATATCTGTGTTTCACTTTTCAACCGTAGAACGTCTCACTAAAGTGAAAATGTCTATTGATCCTTCCCGGGTATTCACTGTCCCAAATACTTCTAATAATGAAAAACTGTTGTATTCATTATCAGTTACAGGAAATGGTGGCTATAGTGATCAGCACAAAATACTTTTTATGGATGCTGACATCAACACTAAAAATAGTTTCGGGCTGATCAATATCTATCCGAAAGTAACCAATGCAGCATTTAATCTTATTGACAATTCAGGCAAATTAATCACCCGGAAACAACCGGATGGATCTATAAATCCATTACCACCCATATTTGAAATCAGACTTAGAAGCAGGTTGTCGTTCTGGCGATATATAAACAATAAAAGAAAGAATATACAAAATGGATTACATCCGGATTTTATGGTCACAAAAAATGGAACATTGGTATCCCTGGTACCGCGAGCAGTAACTTATGTTCCAACCTTGTTCCGTAAAACTGACAATTCATTGCATTATTTACCAAATCCGGAACCCTACTCCATCATAAAAATTGAAAATGATAAAATATACAGTGATATAACCGTCAGGGAATCTGATTTATTTCCATTGGCACCATGATACAAAAAATCGGATTTAATAAATGAGCATTAATTAACCAAAAAATATTTCCTTTATGAGCGAATACAAGACACCGGGAGTTTATATTGAAGAAATTCCCAAACTGCCCCCCTCTATCGCTTCCGTTGAAACTGCTATACCTGCTTTCATCGGCTATACAGATAAAGCCAGACTCAAAGAAGACAACGATCTAAAATTAAAACCCAAAAGGATCAAGTCAATGCTTGAGTATGTACAGTACTTTGGCGGTGCACTTGCTGAAACAAGTATTGAGGTGACCTTCAATCTTGCCGATCCTAATAAAATTGAAGTAAATGGAAAAGTAAATTCCGCGACCGCATCCAAATTCCTGATGTATTATTCACTCCAATTGTTTTTTGCAAATGGTGGCGGTCCATGCTATATTACATCAGTAGGGAATTATACTGAAACAGGCGGACAGATCGCGTATGCTGATCTAAAAAAAGGTCTGGATGAAATTTCTAAAATTGATGAAGTAACGCTTATTCTATTTCCGGATGGTCTTAATCTCGTTTCGGCTGGGGAATATTATACTTTATACAAGGAGGCACTCGACCAGTGCAAGGAATTAAAAGACCGGTTTGCAGTATTGGATGTTTGGATAGACATTGATGGTACTGTTGACAATATTAAGGTACTGCGCGATTTTGATTTTGGAAATATTGAAACTACAAAATACGGGGCTGTTTATTATCCCAGGATCTATACAAGGCTGGATTATTTTTATAATGATAACGATGATTTGGTTAAGATCACTGGTGTAGGTGGTGCTACAACACTAACGCAATTAAAAAGCGTGAATAATGCTTTTTATTTCATGGCAAAAAATGAAATAACCAATATTGACCTTTTACTCCCTGCATCATGCGGAGTGGCCGGACAATATGCTACCGTAGATAACGGTCGGGGAGTTTGGAAAGCACCTGCTAATGTGGGAATCGATTATGCTGTCAAGCCTGAAATCATGATTACACATAAAGACCAGATGGAACTGAACGTGGATACTAAAGCAGGAAAGTCTATCAATGTGATTCGTTCATTTCCCGGTCGTGGGCCGGCCATTATCTGGGGTGCACGCACACTGGCAGGTAATGATAATGAATGGCGTTATGTTTCTGTACGAAGATTCTTCAATATGGTCGAAGAATCAACTAAAAATGCAACCGAACAATTTGTGTTTGAGCCCAACGATCGAAATACCTGGGTTCGGATAAAATCAATGATCGAAAATTATCTTACCCAACAATGGAAAGCAGGGGCTTTGCAAGGTGCTTCTACAAAAGAAGCCTTCTATGTCCATGTTGGACTGCCGGAAACGATGACAGAGCTTGATCTGTGGGAAGGCCGAATGATCGTAGAAGTTGGTCTGGCAGTGGTTCGCCCTGCTGAATTTATTATTCTGCGTTACATGCACAAAATGCTCAGTGAATCCTGATTACTATTCATAAACTTATAAATAATTATTATATGGCAATATCATCAAAAGCCGACAAAAGGGAACAAGATTGTGGATGCAGACCGGAAGAATGTACAGAATCCACCCTCGCTTCGCAGAAAACAATCAATACCCTGCGATTGAAATACTGCGACGAAGTTTATGCAGCCGCGGGAACTGTGATCAAATGGGAAAAAACTTATTCGGGCGAAACCAAATTATTCAACCTCAGGAAATGCATGTTTGTCTGGACCGAGGGCAATTATCAACGATATCGAAACACGGAGATCTGTCTTGGCACTGAATTGATGCAGTCCACAGAAATCATAAAGGATAACGTAAAGAACTATATTGAATGTGGCACTAAACTATCGACCAATCTTAAAGATATTTTCAAAAAAGTAAAGGAAGCAAAAGGGAAATTAGGTGATTTGGTAGACGCCGCATGTAAACTCAACAGTTCAAAAGATAATACATGTTACCAGGCAGAATGGACCGTTATTACCGGTAGATCACCTGCCAAATGTGGTGAAGAACCTACGGGGGAATTACCACCGAATTATCCAAATAAATGTAAGGATATTGATAAAACCATCTGCGACATCATCTGCATGCCAAAGGCGTTGAATTTGGATATTAATTCAATATTCAAATCTTCTTCCGAAATCATTGGCATCCAGATCTTTTCAAATATAAGTACACTGGATCCGCTGCAAAAATCATTTGCTGAAAAATCAAAAGCTTTTGATACCCATCTGCAGGATGTCATGAAATTACGTGAAGCGGACATGAAGGAATTACAAAAACAACTGATCATATCGGTCCAGAATACCACAAAGGCTGCCGGCTCACTTTATACTTGGCGAAGCAATTTTGAGTCATTATATGATACAACGAAATACTTCTGCTGTCCTAAATGCGGATGCGTATCCATCAATGAAAATAATTGCGAACCAAGACTGCACGACTGTGAATGTAAAATCTGTGAAATCTGCACTGAAGTAAAAGACACATTCTGCACTAACGGCTGCGGTGATCAACAAAGTCAAGCTGATTAATAAGCCTTAACTCTTAAAACCAACAATCATGTTAACACAACATAATTATATAAACTTAAATACTACCTGGGACGAAAAAATAAAGGAGTGCTGCAAAAAGCCTAACCCGGATATTCCACCCGGATCAGACTGTTGCTACGATACCTGGACGGAAGAATTGAAATTAGTCAACAAAGCATATCAGGAAATTGAAGAAGAAGCTCGCCAGAAATCAGATGAATTTACTTATGTCTCCGGCCGACGTGACCAGTTTAAAAAATGGTATGACGAATTAACTAAAGCCAATGATCTTGAAAAAGCAATTTGCGACCAGCTGGAGATCTTGATATGCCAGGTAGAGAAAGTTGGCAAGAATACTCAGTTCACGATTGATGCCATCAAAATTCTCTTTTGCATGATCAGAGACTATTTCTTCCAGTTAGACAAACTCAAAGACAAATATGATGCATTGATGAATTGTATCCATTGTCTTAAAAGTGAAATCCTTGTACCCGGTGCCGGCTTGATGAAACTTATAGAGGACTATGGTGTGAAATTAGCGGGGGCACAGGCATTCCGGGATGACTTATTGAAAATGGTGATGGAAGCATTGGCCTTGGCTGAGAAAATTGATTTGAGTATAGCCGAAGACAATAATCCGAGCTCACCTGATTATGGCTTGCTGGCAATAGTAAATGAATGGAAAAGCACACTCAATTGCAGTGAGGATTGTGGAAGTCCATCTGGCGAACAAGACAAGAAGCAAATGCAATCCAGTAAAGGAATACAAAGCAGCAGCGAAGACTGTGATGCTGATGGCAATTGCAATCTGAAGCCTGAACTATATCTGCCGATCTGTAATGATAATTACTATGCAAAAACATGGAAAAAGTATGATGACGATAAGAAGAAGGCTGAAGTCCTCGGAAAGGAGGTGGTAGATCTAAATAAGAAAAAAGAATCGTTATTGGCCTGCAAACAAAGTCTTGAGGCGGCCATTAAAGAAGTAAATCCAAAAGAACGATGCAAATAAATCCATAGTTAAAACCGATGCCCATATTTAAACCGCTTTTTTATCCAAACCAAAAATAAAAACCATGTCAGACGATCCTAAAAAAAATTATCCACTTCCCAAATTTCACTTCCAGCTCGATTGGGGAGGAACACGAATTGGTTTTACAGAAGTGAGTGGTCTTGATTTTGAAACAAAAGTTATCGAATATCGTGAAGGCAGTGACCCGCACTATAATAAGAGGAAACAACCCGGACTAACGGAATACAAAAATATAACCCTGAAAAGGGGCACGTTCCTGGGTGACTTTGAATTCTTTGAACAATGGAAAAAGACCATGATGTTCCAGGAAGGAAAAGAAAAATTCAGACGCGATGTGACGATCAGGTTGCTCGATGAAGAGCATCAGCCTATCATTTCCTGGTCGGTATCCAAAGCCTGGCCATCGAAAGTTACTTCTACTGACCTGAAAGCAGACGCTAATGAAGTGGCCATCGAGAGCATTGAACTGGTACATGAAGGATTAACCATTGTTGAGGCTAAAAAATAATCTATGTCTGTGCCGGAAAAGTTTTATCAGGCAGTAAACTTTCATTTTTTAGTTGAATTCTCCAATGGTGCGAAAAGCGTTGATGTGCGCTTTCAGTCTGTAACCGGGTTGGATTCCACTATAGATACCGAAACAGTGAAGGAAGGTGGAGAAAACAGATTTGAGCATGTAATACCCACCCGAAGAAAATTCGGTCCACTCATTTTAAAAAGAGGTTTACTTGGACCTGAGACTTCGGGAATAACTGCTTTATTAAAACAAATCTTTGAAGAAGATCCATTTAAAGAGAGTCCTCAGGAAACTAAAAAAAATGATCTTCTCATTTTCAAGGTGATAGATACAATAGTAATCAAATTACTTGGTGAGGATCATCAGCCATTAATGACATGGACAGTGAATAATGCTTGGCCGCGCAGCTGGAAGATTGCTGAATTGAATGCCGAACGAAGTGAAGTTCTGATTGAAACCCTTGAATTCAACTATAACAGGCTGATCGTAACGGAAAATAAAACGCTTAATCCCCCGACGCCTAAATAACAGATCCATATGCCAATAGAAGTTCGGGAAATTGTAATAAAAGCCACAGTTGCAGGAGCATCGGGTGAAGGCACGACTTCCTCAAGTCAAAGAGGACCATCAGCAGATGATTTAATTAAAACCTGTGTAGAAAAAGTACTGGAAATTTTGAAAGAAAAGAAAGAACGTTAATGTAAAAAACATGGCTGGAAAACTTGAAAAATTAGGCATCTACGCATTTAAAATAAAGGACTTTAGTGATACAGGACTTGGTGAACCTACATTTACACTACCGATTAATCCTGAATCTTTTACCAAAAACTACAAAGTTGAACACGATCAACAACGATCATCTGGTAATAGCGGGCAAAAAGTTACTTTCAAATTTACTGAACCCGAAGAATTAAAACTTGAATTTATTCTGGATGGAACAAGGACAATGGAAGGCTACTTTGATGAGTATAAAAAATTGCCCGTAAGCGAACAATTAAGTAAGTTTTTAAATACTGTATATAATTATCAAGGTACTATACATCGTCCCAATTTTTTGCTTCTCATTTGGGGTTCCGAGATCAGGTTTAGGTGCGTACTCAAAAACCTGGATATTAATTTCACTCTTTTTCATCCGGACGGCACTCCCATTCGTGCTAAAATCACAGCGACTTTTCTCGATTACGTTGTTGAAGAAGAACGGCTTGCAGCTGAGAGAAAGCAATCACCCGATTTAACACATTATCAGAAAACAACCCAAAGTGATCGGCTCGACCTGATGACCAATCGTATTTACAACAATCCTAAATATTTGCTACAGGTAGCCAAGGTCAATTCACTTACTACCCTTCGCACTTTAACCCCGGGAACAGAACTTTATTTTCCACCATTTAACAAAAATGAAGTCTGATGGAAGAACTGCTTATCCCCAATACTTCCCAACATGATGTATCCAGTTTTGATTTATTGGTAAATAACAATCCCATAAATCCGGCATATGAAATCATGTCACTTTGCATTACTCATGAAATAAACCGGATCCCTCTTGCACAAATTATTATCCGGGATGGAGATGCTTCTGAATCCAATTTTGAAATCAGTGAAAGCGATGACTTAATTCCGGGCAAAAAAATCACTATAAAAATAGGACGCGACGGAAACAACGAACAGTCTTTTAAAGGCATCATAACCAAACAGACCATTAAAGTAAAATCAAACGGCGATACGGCTCTCTACATCGAATGTCGTGATGAATCCGTCAAAATGACTATAGGCCGTAAAAACAAATACCACGAAAATGTAAAAGACAGCCAGTTGGTGGACGATCTTGTTGGTCAGTATCCCGGACTATCTGCTGATCCACAAGAAACAACTGTTACACATAAAGAACTGGTACAACACAACATCAGCGACTGGGATTTTCTATTACTGCGCAGCGAAGCGAACGGTTTGCTTGTCAATGTTACTGATGGCTCTATTAAAACTTTACGACCCAATACGTCAACACAACCCGCTCTACAGGTTAATTATGGAAGTTCGGTTTTGGAATTTGAAGCTGAAATGGATGCACGCTCCCAATGGAAAAATGTAAACGCAAGCTCCTGGGATTATGCCAACCAAAGATTATTCGAAGCAGATACATCAGAAGCAAGTTCATTTTCACAAAACGGAAATATTGCAGGTAGCACACTTGCAGAAACTATAAACCTGGATAATTACCATTTGCAACATAGTGGTCATGTTACAGAACAGGAATTACAATCCTGGGTAGATGGGGTAATGTTGCGCAGCCGGTTGGCAAAGATCAGGGGCATGGCAAGGGTATCTGGTTTTTCAGGTATTCATCCAGGAGATATGGTAAAGTTGACAGGTGTTGGTAAACGCTTTAAAGGAAATGCTTTCGTAACCGGTGTCAGGCAAGAGATCGTGAATAATGTTTGGGAAACCCATATCCAGTTTGGTCTTGACCCTGAACGATTCGCTTCAGTATTTAAAGATATCACGGATCCACTGTCTGCAGGACTTATGGGCGGCATTCATGGATTACAGATTGGAAAAGTGGTTCATCTTTCAAATGACCCTGATGGTGAAGACCGCATACTCGTAAAAATTCCAACTATTGATAATAACGCCCAAGGTATTTGGTCACGTGTAGCCTGTCTTGACGCCGGTGAAGAAAGAGGGACATTCTTTCGACCTGAACTCGATGATGAAGTCATTGTAGGCTTTATCAATGATGATCCTAACGATGCGATCGTATTAGGCATGTTAAACAGCAGTGCAAAACCTGCACCACTGCAGGGCAATGATGATAATCATGAAAAAGGAATTTTCACACGTAGTAAAATGAGAGTTCATTTCAATGATCAGACGAAAACCATCACAATTGACACGCCTGCAGGAAACAGCATTAAACTCGACGAACAAGGCAAAACGGTTGAAATAAAAGATCAGAATCAAAATAAAGTTACCATGAGCACCACCGGCGTCAAGATGGAAAGTCCAAAAAATATTGATATCGAAGCAGGCGTAAATCTTACACTGAAAGCAGGAGCATCATTAACTATTGGAGGAATGACTTTGTCGATAAAAGCAGATGGTAATATCAGCATGGAAGGTGCCTTAGCGAAACTTTCCGCATCCGGTATTACAGAAGTAAAAGGATCATTGGTAAAAATTAATTAAAACAAGTAACATGCCTTTAGCAGCCAGACTAAGTGATTTACATACTTGTCCATTGGTCAATCCTGGACCAGTACCACATGTAGGAGGCCCCATCATCGGACCGGGTGTACCCACAGTTTTGGTAGGCAATATGATTGCAGCTGTCGTTGGCGATTTATTGGTTTGTACCGGTCCGCCGGATACAATCGTCAAAGGTTCTTCTACAGTATTAATCGGAGGTAAACCCGCTGCCCGGCAAGGTGATCTTACTTCTCATGGAGGTGTAATCGTAGCTGGGTTTCCCACAGTAATAATCGGAGGTTAAATAGAAATGAGCAAAACACTAAATTCTTTCCTGGGCACCGGATGGTCTTTTCCACCATCCTTTAATAGAGAAGCCGGCACAGTGGAAATGGTAAGTGATTATGAAGACATCAAACAAAGTCTCAACATATTACTTTCCACGTATTTGGGCGAACGCGTGATGCAGCCAAAATATGGTTGCAATCTGAATGATTACATCTTTGATGGATTAAGCAGCTCAACTATTGGCTTTATCAAAGACAGAGTAAGCCATGCAATACTTTACTTCGAACCCAGGATTGTAGCAGAAAAAATTGAAGTGACAGGTGATGATTCTTCCGATCTGCTCGAAGGACGGTTTACTATTTCAGTTGAATATTCAATTCCGGGCACGAACTCAAGATTCAATTATGTATATGATTACTATGTAAATGAAGCATTAAAATCAGTCTAATAAAAAGAAAAGGTAACGTACGATGTTGGAGGATTGCAAAGATTTGATTCATCCCTTCCAAACGGATCAGGGCACAAGCCAACGACAACGGCTTACAGAAAATCTTTTGTCCGGTCCTGCTCAGATTGATCCCCGTTCACTTGCAGAGCTTCTTGTCTATTTTGAGAAATTATCGCGCAATGTAAATTATTACGATGAAAATCTTACTATAAGCAATTGGCAACCTTTCTTTCGCAAAAGCCTGCCTTTTACTATTGCCACTATTGTTAAATTCGACCGTGAAGCAGATCAAAATAAATTAGCCGCATTTAGAAATAAATTTGAACGCAAACCTTCTCCTGAAGGACTCCAGTTGCTGTTAAATTATACAAACAACAACCTTATAAAAAAAATAAAATCCTGGCATAAGCTAATTGAAGACGGTGGAATAAAAAAAACCGACTCTATAGGAAATGAAATTTCTGAAAGTGGTATACCATTTCAAGCCGCCTTTGATAAAATCATCAAAGATAAATTGAGTGGTCCTGTTAAGGAATTTATAAAATATGCAAATACCAGTACAAAATGGTACTGTACAAGGAATTTCAACTTCAATTCTTTATTGGATAACCAAGTATGGTTGCTGACCAATAAAGACCTGGTAACAATCGATGTTGAATTTATAAATACAGGAACAACCAGACGGAAACGCCTCATTGCATTGTATAATAAAGTGAGCCAGCTGGTTCAATCATTTCTTGATGTCATTCGCCTGTTGAGCGTCGCAGCAGAAATGAGCATGGAACAAAGTTTAATTCCATTGAAAGAAGAATTCCAGGAAAGACATCCTCCTCATCTGGCTATCATTTTTGCATTCATAAAACTCTTTCAACATCTTCAGGAAGACCTGAACAAACAGACGCGCAGACATCTGGATTTCTTTTATAAAGAGGTACTTAAGCTGAAGCCGGTAGAAGCGACCCCGGATAAAGTCAATTTGGTTTTTGAAATTCAAAAGCAGCTGGATCAATATCTACTCAAAAAGGGACTTTTGCTTAAAGATGGCAAAGACAACAATAAAGCTGAAGTATATTTTGCCACCGACGATGAAATAGTTGTAAATAAAACCCAGGTTGTTGATCAGCGCACTTTATTTCTCAATAATCAGGTTGTTAAAAGACATGTGTCTTCTGATTGTGAGGAAATGGCTGTGGCAGAAGGTGTTTACATGGCACCAGATGCCACAAAGGCAAATGGCATAGACAAAGAATTTACTGATGATTTACCTTCGCGGGCAACCCTGGGGAATAAGTGGAGTAAATACATTGACCCTGAAAACAAATTCACTTATCCTTATCCCAATGCAAGACTCGGTTTTATTTTGGCGTCACCGGTTTTGTTGCTCAATGAAGGAACAAGAACCATTACCATTACATTACATTGCGAATTAGAACACGACTATTGTAAAAGTCTGTTACCACAAATTGGGATTCTAAATCCCTGCTGCGATAATCCGGCACCTCCTTCAGGCATCCCGACAATCAAAAATAATGACTACCCACCCTTCCTTGAATCAGATAAATTATTAGCTGACGTCTCAGCTGTTCTTAATAAAACATATTATTATATCAGTCGCGAATTAATTGCCAAGGCTGTTAAAAAGGGAATCAGTAAAGATCTGCAGGAAAAACTTAATCGGTTGTTGATCATCAAACATATCAGGGAGGCAAATAATCCACCATCAGATACGGACATCCTTGACCCAAACCTTTGCTTTTGTTCTTGGGAAGAGAAATTGTATGAAATAACATTACCTGCCATAGCAGAATTTTCAAAAGGCTTTGAACAAATTTTTACTCCTGGAGAAAGAGAAATCCTGAAAGATTTTTTTAAACCCAGGAAAGCTTTGAATGTATTATTCAGCGGTGATAAGGAATGGATTGCTGCTAAACCTCCTGAGCCGGGGCCCCTTGAAATCCTAATTTTTTCAACAGCACCGCTTGTTGGTAATTTATCATTTACATTAATTATTAAAGCTAAACTTTTACCTGATCAACCGGCAGTTACTTTTTATAATGCTGAAAACCTGAAGGAGGATTTTAATACCACTTTACCACTTGTAAAAATTGAATTGGATGATAAAATAAAATTGGTGGTTCCAACTGATTCATGTAAGGGTTCAAGCAAAGCTTGTTGTGAAAAAGAAATAAGCGGAGATACAAGGGAAGTTTCATTATATCATTTCTTTCGGAATGTAAAATTACTGCCGGCCACAAAAATAGATGTGCAGGTTTGCGGGTTGAAAAATCTTATTGTACAGAATGATGAGAATGTGGAGAATGTAAATAGCCTTGTACATCCTTTTGGAGCAAGACCAGAGGTAGGTGCGAATTTTTATATCGGCAGCCAGGAAATATTTTCCAAAAACTGGCAGCAAATATGGGTGAATGCTGAATGGAAAGACAAGCCTGATCTCGAAATAAACTACAAATTCTATGATTACGGTGCATTTGAAGACGGAACTTTTAAAATCACCGATTCAAGCTTTTTACGTACCCATGCCGTTCTCGAAAATGGAGTATGGAAAACAGAGAATCCTACTCCATCACCGTTTACCAGGAGATTGTTCAATGATCCCACTACTACAGTTGGTCCTATGCCAATCTGTGGGCATGTAGCCCCGGCAATCAATGACAAAGACAACATAGATCAATATCATTTTCAACGTAATGTCCTACCATTTGATTTCATTAATACAATTTATGAAAAAAGGGATGCGTATAGTAAACCCTTAACCCCACTCAATATCACTTCTGATTATGGATTTTTAAGGCTTACATTGGAGGGTGTTGGTTTTCAGCATAACAGGTATGCATTTGTAGTAGCGCGTCACATGATGGTTCTATCCAACCTTGTTGATCCTACTTCTATCCCCGAGATCATAAAACAATTGGGGGAAGCAAAAGATATTATCAGTGTCATTATCAATAAGATTAATAGCATACCCACAAATTTAGGAACGATTCAAACCAAGATAACAACAGCACTGGCTCATATTGGTGTTCCACCCTCCCCAACAAGTCTTTTTCAGCAACTTGCTAAGATAAATGCTTTACTCACAACTCTGGGTCCGGGAGATATTAACAGTGCAAAAGCAATTGCCAATCTCCTTGTAACCTCAGTGGGAAATCCGTTAGTGACTGCTCTCAATAATATTAAAAGTGAAAAGGATGCAATCAACGATATAATCAACCTCAACCCGGGGATTAATTTTGTTTTTGCTAATTACAACTCATTCGGACTCAATCGACTTGCACAAGAATTACAACTTCGTCTTCTTTTCATTGATTCAAAAATTAAAGGTGATCCTGATTTAAAATATGGTCTTCCGAAAGAACCTTATACACCGGCCATTAAAGAATTGTCGGTAGATTATGAAGCAATAGCTGACATAAATGATATCAAACTAATTCACCTCTACCCTTTCAAAGACACATACAAACCCGAATCCTTATCACAACAACCTATGCTCTTCCCCACCTTTTGTGATGAAGGAAATTTTTTCATAGGTCTCAAAGACCTCGTTCCGGGAAGTAATGTAAATATCCTCTTTCAACTTGCAGAAGCTACTGCTGATTCGGAATCAGAAAGGGAAGATTTAATGTGGTATTACCTTGAAAACAATGCCTGGAAATTATTGCGAACCGGTTTTGAAGTCTTAGATGATGACACGAACGGGCTCACCACGTCTGGCATCATAAAGTTTTCATTGCCCGCTAATATGACCAGTGATAACAGTATTTTGCCAAAAGGTCTTCACTGGATCAAAGCCAGCATTCCTGCCAAAAGTAAATCTGTCAGTGAAATTTTTGGTATTCATACACAGGCTATTAAGGCAACATTTACGAATGATGTCAACAACGATAAGCTTCGATTGTCAAAATCACTTCCTGCAGGTTCGGTAGCCAAACTAAAGGATGCTGATTCTTCTGTTAAAAAGATCACCCAGCCTTATGATTCTTTTGGTGGGAGAGAACCTGAAGAAGAAAAACATTTTTACATCCGCACCCATGAATTACTCCGTCACAAAAACCGGGCTATACAGAAATTTGATTATGAACGATTAACCCTCGAAGCCTTTCCGCAGATCTATAAAGTAAAATGCATTAACCATAGTTATGCACTTGATGCTAACAAATATTTCAATGATTTCCCGATGGCACCTGGTTATGTATTAATTGCTGTCATCCCTGATCTGAATATATTAAAAGCTGCTAAGTCCTTCGAACCGAAAGTCCCTGTAAGCATGCTGGAAGATATTGCGGAGACATTGAAAAAAGTCACGTCTCCCTTTGTCAGATTGTGGATCAAAAACCCGCGGTACGAAAAAGTAAATTTCTGTCTCAGGATAAAATTGTTACCGGAAAAAGATGAAGTGTATTACAAGGAAAAAGTAAAGCAGGATATCAGAGAATTCCTTGCTCCATGGGCCATCGGTGAATACAGCAAATTGACTTTTGGTCAACCGATCAGCAGGTCTGATATCATTCAGTTCCTGGAATCAAGAGACTATCTCGATTACATCATTGACCTGCGTATGATCCATGCAGATAAAGGAATGGATATCAAATTACCTGTTGGTGAGGAACAGGAAATCGTACCGATCACACCCCGAAGCATATTGATAGCCGGATCAATTGATGTGTGTATTGACGCCAAGGATTGTGAAACCTGGTGTAAGTGCAATGATGCAGTGGACAATAAATTAAGTACCTGTTGTGATCATGAAAAAATACCGGTTATGGAATATTGCAGCGATCAAATAAAATCATAAACCATTTGGGATATGCCCATTGAGGAAAAAAATAGTGTCACGATCAGTAAGAATAATTCGGGTTTCCCGGCTTATCTTGATTTTGACAAGATAAGGAGCGAGGGCATTGCTTACCTGGGTAAATTATCTGGCAAGTTATGGACTGATCATAATGTTCATGACCCGGGCATTACCATACTGGAAGAACTTTGTTACGCCCTTCTCGACCTGGGTTATCGTACAAACCTGCCGATCGAAGACATATTGGCGCGTAAATCTACCGATACATCACCTGATAATAATTTCTTCACCCCCGCCCAAATACTTACCTGTAATCCCCTTACTATCCTTGATTACCGTAAACTACTCATTGATATACCCGGTGTAAAAAATGCCTGGCTTGAGCCGGCTACCGATATTAAAGATATTTGTCACAGGCGAAAAGAGACGGACAATACTTATGGTGATATTATATTATCTGATTTTACTAACAATATTGTTCTTCCTCCTAAAGCAACAGTTTCTTGTGATGAATTTCTGAATGGACTCTACCATGTTTATATAGAACCTGAAAAGGACCTGGAGCCTCATTCGAAAGAATGGAATGATCTGTTGACACTAATTAAGAAGGTCCTCATGGCACACCGCAATCTTTGCGAAGACTTTGAGGATATATACATACTGTGTCATTCGGAAACAGGTGTTTGTGTATCTATTGACCTTGAAGAAAATGCTGATGCCGAAAATGTGTATGTAGCTATTGCAAATAAGCTTAGAGAATTTTTCTCCCCTGCACCGAAATTCTATTCTCTACCTGAGTTACTTGAAAAAGGAAAGGCGATTGAAGATATTTTTGCCGGCAGACCTTTCAGTGCAGAAAGCCATGGTTTTATCGATACGGAAGAATTAGAAAAAATAAAATTAAGAAAAGAAATACACACATCTGACGTATACAATTCCATTTTTGACGTGGAAGGCGTAAATAAGATTTCGAAACTTTGGCTTAGAAGCTGTGGTAAAAATTGTATACCCTCCGTCAATGAAAAGAAATCGTATTGGAAATTCCATATTCCTGAAAACCATGTTCCATTGTTTTCGATAGGCTGTTCAGGTTTTGAATTTACAAAAAACGGTGTTCCAATTGTTGTTGATACTGCAAAATTTGAAACACTTCTGGAGCTCAGTTTTTCTCATTCAGGAAAGGTAATATTACCATCTTCGAATCTTGATATCGAAATTCCGAAAGGTATTTATCACGAAGACCTTGAAAATTACTATTCTATTCAAAATGATTTTCCCCGGGTTTATGGCATTGCTGAAGGTGGACTTCCCGACGATGCACCAGACAAACGAAAGGCATGGGCGCTCCAGTTAAAAGGATATTTACTTTTTTTTGATCAAATGCTGGCTAATTACCTATCACAACTAAAAAATATCAGGCAATTATTTCAGCTTAAAGGACCAACTGATAAAAAAACGCAGCACACCTATTTTCTAAATACCCTGAATAGTGTGCCGGAATTGAAACAGCTTTTGCGTTTTGGCGTGGATGAGCATGATAATCCTTTAGGCGAAAGAGGAACCGTTTTGGCGTATCCCATATCAGTAAAAACCTGGAAGGATATAGACACAAAACAATTATTGGCTGAGAAAATCCTGCAAACACAAATACCCTATTCATTCGGGTCATTCAATGAATTGGAAGAAGCTACCTGCTTGTTCCGTGATGACTTGATGAATGAAGAAGAGACAATCATTAAGATATATCAGACTGCTGATGATTACAGGCTTTTTACAATCAGCTTACCCGGTGAAAAATGGATGTTGCTGGGCAGAAAAATAGCTTGTAGTGAAGTTGAGGCCAGGCAACAAGCCCTTTCTGTTCAATCCACAAGTATTTTTGAAAACAATTATCGTAGTTTCTTAACTGCAAATGGTCAGTATACATTCAATATTGAACTGAACGATACTTCATACTTCGACTACCTGGGCATGATGGTAGAAAGTGATGAGCTTTACATCCAGCGAAGGAAACAATTTCTTACCCACCTTCTTTCCCGCTTTTCTGAAAAATTCACAGATTTTGTTTTGTTCAATTGGAAGAGCGGATATGAAAATGAAGGCATTTCAGGTGTTGAACGTTTTTTAACACATTACGACGATCTCAGTCGCAATAGAGGCAGGGCTTATGATTATCTGGTGGACGGATGGAATAATAGTAACTCTTCCGGTTTTGAAAAAAAAGTAAAAGCCCTGGCAGGAATCAAAGATTGGGAAAAAAACAACCTTTGTTATTTTGCTGTAGATCCTTATGATGAACAATATGTGCTCGATTTTAAAACTCAAGATGAGGAGAGCTTTTTATTTTCTGAAAAATATGATCTCTACGATGATGCCATCAACGCAGCCTCATCACTGATCAAGTCTATGGGTGACCCATCACGATTAAAGCTCAATTTCCTGAATGATAGCAAGACATACCGTATCCATATTCAGTATGGTTCGAATCAGACTGCCATATATCCAAAGAGTTTTCCGACCTCCATTGAAGCTGAAAAATTAAAAAAATATCTGACAACTAGTTTTTCACAGAACCCATCTGAAGACGTCATTGTCGAACATAGCTGGATATGGAAAATCAACCTTTACGATTTCGAAAGAAACATCGTTGAGACCGCCATTGAAACCTGGAACACAGCCAAAGAGGCAGAGGATGCGACCCGTAAATTTGTGGATAAAATTAATGATCCTAAAAAATTGACGTCACAAAAAGAAAAAGTTTCCCGAGAACTATTTTATGATAAAAACGATGCGTCCGTAAAAAGATTTATTGATATTTCCGCCTTTAATATTGACATCAATGATACCATCATTCGCAAACCTGGTCTGTTTACATATGATGTTTTGGATAAGTCTGCTAATTCATTCAAAATTCGTCCATTAAGTGAGTTTAAGACACCCGAACAGGCAAAAGAACATTGCTGCACAATCCTGGCTGCTGCTGCAGATAGAAATAACTTCAGTATAAATCGTGATAAAGACACAAAATTATTCATCATAGGATTACAAATAAATGGAGAAAATGAAGCCATAAGTGCAACATCCTATGAGAACAAAACAGAAGCCGAGCATGCACTAGGCCATATCTACGAAACTATAAACAGGTATTGTTATACTTTAGAAACTAACAATTCGCCAGAATCCTGGAAATTTAATTACCAACTCGGATATGATATAAATAATGTCTTCCTCTTTCAAAGTAATGAAAGTTATAAATCAATTGCTGAAACCATGAAGGCTGCAGCTCTCTTTCATAAAAATATTGCAGGGGCAACTTTGAAGGAACTGAAGAATAAATTAAGTTTGAAAAATAACAGCAGTAGAGCTTTTCCCCAGGTAACATATTTATCTCCGACAATTGACACTCCCCTGCCAATAACTCTTATAAATAAAGAGCTATCCTATCAACAGGCTATAGCCCGTATGACTTCTGCTCCAACCGACGAACTCAAGGCATATGTGAAAGTCGATAGTGTCGGAGAATTTGGAACCTACGTATATCGACTGGTAGACAAGGATCATGTACCAGCAATGTACACCTTGCCATTTGATGATGGGATAGCTGCGAAGGAAATTAGAAAAAAAGTAGCTGCACTCACCAAACAGGCCATTCGGGAAATTCCTGAAATATGCTTTAGAGGAGATATTATTAATAAAGTTACCGACAAAAAAGGCATCACATCATTTCATTATCAGGTAAAGCTTTTCAACTTAAAGGGAGCTCCCGGTAATAAATTAAAAATGCTGTCTGAATGGTTGCTCTTTGAAAGTATCCGTGGATACGTGTCCAAGGATGAGGCAGTGAAAGCTTTTCAGGAGGACTATCAAAGGATATTATTTTTAGCTTCGGACAAAGCAGAGTATGGTAAATCCATTAGTTTTAAACAGGAAAAAGAAAAACACCTTCCACCTGAAGCTATCGTATTTATTCCTGAATCTACCTTTAGTTTATTGCAATCTGATCTGGGTATAGAATCTTGGTCAACACAACTCGCTGACTATCTTAAAACCTATCCGATAAAAAGAATCGATTCCGGTTCTAAAGAGTTTGCTGCATTCTTTTGCAAAGATTTTACTGAAAAGGACAAAAGCTGTTTGGAAAACGAAATAAAATGGGTTTACTATTTCAGCGTACCGGTTAATATAGAATACAATTCTACAGTTTTACATCATGATTGGCGAAGCACAAAGCAATACCAATCACCTGAGGAAGCCATGCGGGATTTTCTCTATTTCGCCAGGCTGGTGAAATATACCGGCAATTATTTTGTTGACTGTGCGTGTACTAAAATCTATGATAAGGTTAAAGATGCATTCACCACTTCATATGGTTATAAAATATTTATCCGGGAAGTTTTGGCAGAAAGCATTAACTGGTTTGAAACACAAGAAGCTGCCTGGGGACCTGAAGGAATAGAGAAGTTTATATGTGCCGTGCAATCTCCTGATGGCTTTAAGAATTATCTCCGTAAACCGGATTGCTGCTATTCCTTCTATGTGACCTGTGACAAGGGGTTGCTTGAGCACCCATGCACATACACGACAGAGCTCCAAAGAGATAAGGCTATAAGTGAATTGTACTTACAATTGCAAAATTTCCTTAAAAACAAATATTATGGGAATGAACAAACAGACACAGGTATATTACTCTACAATCTGAAGGGAGAACCATTCGCAAAAGTACATTTAGGAAACAATGTTGAGCGGGACAATTGCGATAGGCTCATCCGGATTGCAGAAGGAATAAAAGAAAGTCAAAATATAATCAGTTACAGAGATGGCTTACTGGTTGATTCCATAGGCAATGATGAGATCATCATACAATCCGTTGAACAAAAAATAACGGAGAATAAAGATGAACAGGAAAAATGGAAACAAGAATGGGGGAAAATATTACTCGACTGGAGTTGTTATCAACCTATCACGAGAACAAAAATAATTGAACCCACAAAAAACCAGCTTAGAAATGCTGCAGGCAACGTTTCAACTACTCAATATAAGTATTGCATCGAAATAAAACTACCTGGTTTCAATAGTTGTGCTGACGACAGAATCCAAAATAAGCCCTGTGGTTGTAATGATCAACCACCGGTAACGCCACCTACTTGTTATATAGCCTGGAAAGGAGTTTGTTGCTATTCTTCCTGCAAAGAAGCCATGGCTATGCTACAAAAAGCTTATGAACAACTTCTAAATATAAATAATTACCATCCTGTATTCGATTGTACCTGTAATTCATTTGGGATTAGCCTGCATACTAATATACCACTGTTGGTTAAATCACGAGCCACTGTTGAAACGAACAGTCATATCGTAGCTATCAACCCTCAATGCTATCATACCCAGGATGAAGTCTGCAAAGCCGTCGAAACTGCAAAATATCTTGTGAACAGCGAAGGCATGCACCTTGCTGAACATATTTTATTAAGACCCCATTGTGAAGTTGATTGCCATTGCAGGGAACAAATTCAGTATTGCACCACAGATTGCGACTTCCCACCATATCCGGTTGATGATAAAGATCCCTGCACACTGAAGCCAGCTAAAATATGTTTCAAACCAGGATCTGATCCCTATTCCTTTATGGCTACTATCGTATTACCGGCCTGGTCATACCGTTTCAGACAACAAAAAAACCGACAGATCCTTGAAAATATAATCTATCGGGAAGCTCCTGCGCATGTATTACTTCGGATACTTTGGTTAAAACCAATTGATCTCTGCAGATATGAAACGGCTTTTAAACTCTGGCGTCAATACCTGGCAGGCAAGAAAAGATGTAATGAAAATTTTGATCCATGCAAGTTTCTCGATCTCCTGTTCAGGCAACATTATGATTGCCTGGATGAATGCATAGAATGTCAGCCCTGTATAGATACAAGTGTGGAAAATAAAACCACATGTTTAGAGGAAGAAAAGAAAAAATTGACAGATGTCGAATTGAATAAGCTGATATCAGATCAGTTTAAATTTCTCAACCAGGTCAATGAGGTATTTTGTCTTAATAAATATTGTGATCATGATGATCAGCCAAGACCAGTTATAGATGTTACAAGAGTTGCGGAAGCTAGAAAAAAAGAAGTAGAAGTTAGTACAAAAGAAGTAGACCCTAGTGCAAAAGAATTACAAAGTAATGCGACGTCACAAAAGGAATCATCATTTCCTAAAAAACCAGTTGTAAAACGTCAACCTCCACTTCCTTCAATAAAAGAACCTTCCCAAAAAATCACCAAACAGCCTGAAGTTGCTGAAGTATCCATAACTCAGAAACAACAACCAGCCAAACAAATTAAAGCAAAAGCTGTAAATGGCCGCCAGGTGAAATACAGGGATACGGTCACTGAAATATTGACTACTTCGAATGGTAACCCGCTCGCTTTAAAACTAAAAAGTTTTCTCTCATCCGGAGAACCTAATGCTGATACCTTAACTAAACTAACAGATGAAATCATCTTAAACGAAAAGCCGGCAACAAAGGGCGTAAAAAAAATGACCGTTAAGCAACAATTTCTGCTGTTACAGGCTGCTGTTTGTTACTATGTGGATAAGGTTTGCTTTAATGGGAAAGATATAACCCGTATCAATGCATTGCAAAAAATGGTTGCGAAAATGATCAAATCAGGCTTTGATATGCAATCCATTTACAACTATTGGGATGCAGCCGAAATAGAAATATATGAGCCCGACACGAATTTCGTCCAGATAAAAAGAATCATGACAGGTAAAAAGAAATAGACATTTCACCACCTTATTATCCATAGTGCGGGAGATGAATTTTATTTAGTCAACATAAAAATAATCAACCTCAATGCGTCATATCATTAAAAAGCAATTGATAGAACTGGAACTCCGGCGCCGTGATGATATTTTTATTTTGCAGGAGAAAGCCAGCCGGTACTATTATAAAAATATTTTACCTGCACTTGAAGAAATATTTGATCGCATATCGGGTGCAAATGAAATGATTCAGATTGACAGACTTGAGATTGATTTGGGTACGATCTCTTTGGAAAATCCTTCAGATGACATCAGGATAGAAGATTTGCACAATATGCTTTTCAAAGAAATTGAAATCCAGCTCAAGAATACAAGCAAACCCAACTACAGGTCTCATTTTAATGCAACGCCATCCAATTACAAAAAATTATCTCTTTCTCTCAATGCTGGCGAACAGTGGATATATTATATACAACACGGTGTACTTACATGGAACACTTCCCCTATCACTGAGGAATGGAAAACACTTGTGCTGGAAGCATTGGCTACTGATTTTGCTTTGGTGACCAGATTAAGAGAAGTCATTTCTCAAAGCTCTAAGTCTCTTACCCGGATCATCAATGAGCATCAGGAGTCATTTCTTGTAAAACTGGTGGAAATACTTACTGCACAGGAACAACATTCTCTTCCGGATGTCCTACATGAATTGCATTTCATACTTACCAATCTTCATCAAAAGGACTTTGTTCCGGAAATAAAAAAAGAGGTAGCAGACAAGCCTTTAAAAATATGGACAGATGTCATCAGAATAGCTGCCACCAAAACCAACAAACCTACATCATTGCAAATAGCAGAGCAAATATTGAAGGAAACATTACAGAATCAACACAATGCTTCCGAGCATCTTGAGAACATAGAAAAAGGGCTTCATTTATTAAAGCCGATAATGATCGAACTATCGGAAAATATAACTCAATCAACTGATGAGTCATTGAAACAAACATCCGGAAGTATAGCAACTGAAACAGCACCACCCTTCCTGGCATCTCCTGGTTCATCAGTGTCTGAAGAAGGGCTCTTTGTACAACATGCAGGCCTTGTCCTCCTGCATCAATTCTTCAGATACTTATTTAAAAATACCGGGCTTATTGAAGAAGGCAAATTCATCAACAGAGAAAAACAGGAAAAGGCTATTTTATTATTGCACTACCTGGTCACCGGTAATGCAGAACCGGAAGAGTATTTACTGGCAGTGCCTAAACTTTTATGTTCATGGCCTTTGGATGAACCATTGGAGTCATATGTAACTCTGAGTGAACAAGAAAAAACAGAAGCCAATGATCTTCTTCATGCAGCCATTGCACAATGGACCATTTTGAAGAACACGAGTGCGGATGGATTGCGTGATGGATTCCTGCAACGCAATGGAAAAATGATTATGCAAAATGACAATTTATTCTTCCAGGTAGAAAAAAGTGCGATTGATGTATTGCTTGATCATTTGCCGTGGAATCTGAGTCATATAAAACTGCCGTGGATGAGCGAGATGATAAGGGTGGAATGGAGATAAAAACTTTTAATTCAAAATTATGCAGCAGGAATTTTTTGCTCTGGTCTTTGGAGGTATTATAGGCGTTTTATTTAAGTATTGGTATGATTATAAAGCCATGGTCTACAAAGAACTTTGGCAAAAAAGGTATGGAACGTATACAAAGTTGCTTCAATTAACCGGTGCTTTGCCACTATATCCGGAGAAAGCAAATTTAATCTACAAGGATCTCTTTACTATAAGTGAAAAAATGCGGGATTGGTATTTTGAGGAAGGTGGGTTGTTGTTATCTATGAAAACAAGAAATAAATATTTTGAAGTTCAGAAGAAAATTCAGGTCATATTGAAAGATAATATTTTGGATTCCAGCCTTCATGACCATTATGATATAATAAGGGATCTATTCAGTGAACTCAGGACTGAATTGACTAATGACTTAATGTCAAGGAACCGTTTGCAGGATATTTTCGGAAATAATAAATCAAACCCAGGTGCCATCTACAAATGAAAACTGCTGAATCCAAAACAGCAACGGCATCGGCCAAAACAAATACAGCTTTCTTTCAAAAAGAAAGCAACCCGGCTTTTTTTTCTCCTAATCTTTCGGAGTCATCATTCTTTAATAGAAAAACAACTGATGATCCAATCATACAAACTAAACTTACAGTTGGCCAGCCAAATGATAAATACGAACAAGAAGCAGATGCAGTAGCGGATAAAGTGGTACAACGATTAAGCAATCCTGAGCCCACAATACAAAATAAATCAGCGGATAAAATACAAACCAAACCTGTTGTAACACCACCCACTATAACTCCTTTCGTACAGGCAAAATGTGCAACCTGTGATCAGGAAGAAAAACTGCAGAAAAAAGAAAACGAAGAGGGAACTGAATTACTAAAAGGTGATCTGCAGAAGAAACCCATTTTTGAAAGCAATGCGGTACCACCACCTGATGACGAAAATAATGTTCAGCGGAAATGTGATGGGTGTGAAGAGGAGGAAAATCAAAAAGTGCAAGCTAAACCAGATAATTCTTCTTCTACAGTTCATTCTTCAAATATAGAAAGTACATTATCCTCTACAAAAGGTTCAGGAAGCCCTTTACCTGCTATCACCCGCAACGAAATGGAATCATCTTTCGGAGCAGATTTTTCCAATGTCAGGATCCACAACAACAATACTGCTGCTGAGTTGAATGAAGATCTCCATGCTCAAGCATTTACCCATGGTAGTGATATTTATTTTAATAATGGGAAATATTCTCCTGAAAGCACTGAAGGTTCAACTTTGCTTGCACACGAACTTACACACACCTTACAGCAAGGTGCCACCACTTCTAGATCAAATAATTCAATTCAAACCAAATTAAATGAATACGAACAACCTGGCCATGGCAAAAACGCCACAAGGCGATTAAATAGAGAAATCGATTCCCAAAAGAGAGATCAGACATTAAATGGAAATAATCAGGAAGAATCCGGTGGCCCTAATCATGTTAGTAAGGAACAAAAAAGACAAAAGGCAATAGAATTAAGAACTACTGCAACTCCGGAAATAAATGAATCCAGAAGGCAAGTTCCTAAGGCCCGCCTACAACAAGAGCAGGCAAAAGATAAAATAAAAAAACCACCACCAAAAGGTGGCCAAAAGAATAATAAAAAATCAGACAGTAAGGGTAATAAGAAGCCACCGTCCCAAAAAAAACATTTGACTCAGGCTGGGTTGGCAATGAAAAAAAGCAAATGCAATTTCACCCCCACCACTCCCAAAAGAAGTTTCTTTTCCAGAAGTTTTTAGACCGGAAGATTCCAAAGGCCAACCTCTACCGTTAAATGCGAATCAGTTTACAAGAGTAGCTTCCGTTGCTAAAAGTATTCAGGAAATTCGTTTAAAGGGTCACCAAATGCAAATCGACGGGGGTGAGCATGAAGCAAAATCCTATGCTATGGAAGCAAATATTCATACGGCTTCCGGATTGGTAACTGAAAGTGAACAGAATCTTGGAATTATTGATAACGCTATAGCTCAAAGAGAAGAAACCGTAAATCGTGGAAATAACGCACACAAGATTGTTGATGAGAAGCAAAAAAAGGTCGAATCGGAAGCTCCTAAATATCTTGAAAAAATAAATTCAGAAAAGATTGAATCAACCGATGCGGTTTCACAGAGCACAAACTTAAAGGCAGAAAATGATGCAAACCAACCGGAAGACGAAGAGGACAGAGCTGATTCCCAGGAAATGGGAGGTCATTTAGCTCAGGTTGCTAATGATAGTGGAACAATTGACAAAACATACGATGATTCCAGGACAAATACACAAACTCTCATTGACCGATCCATTGAGGCAAAAGGCAAAAATTCTTTAAGTAAGTCCAAAATAGAAATTATTGGACAACAGCTAAAACAATCTTCAGATAAATCCAAGAACCTCCACAAAGTAAATCAATCTGCTAAAGCCAGTATAGAAGAAAATGCAGGAGAACCTATAGAAGTAAGAAATCAGGCTAAGCAGATGCAGACAGAGGGGGCAAAAATGATTTCTAACTCTTTTATTAATGAAAATTTGCTCCATCAATCGGTTAAAAATTACAAGCAAAACCTAAAACAAATACGGCCATTATTTGAACCGGAAGAAAAAGCAGAAACAAATAGTGTAAGTAAGATTCAGCGACAGGTAAAAGGAGATTATAATGACAGGATAGATATTTTTGAAGGAAGCATATTAGATCCACGAACCCGACAGTCAGAAGAGGAGCGACAAAGAACTCAAGAAGAAGCAAGAGCTGCTAACGAAGCGGAACTAAAATATATTGAAGATCAGTTACCCGGTGACATCAATCATTATTCTAGATGGCAACGAATAAGTACCGGATTAGGCGCAAAATTCAATCGCTTAGGAAGATGGTGGCATAATCTTCCAATTGGTAATATCGTGGGAGGAATTGGCCATTTGATTCTATCCATGTTTAATCCTTTGACATATGTGGAAGGGATTCTACATGGCTTCATGCAGCTTGAAAATGGTGTCGTAAATTTGGTGGTTGATATAGCACATGGGAATTGGTGGGGTGCTTTAAAATCTGCAGCAGATATTGCAACAGGTTTAGCTGTAATCGCAGGTACGATCACAGGTTTGGCTCTTGTGATTGAATTAGCTATGGGAGCCATCATAATTTTCTCGTTGGGTCTTGCGGCGCCTTTTGCAGTTGCTGTAATGGCTATAGCTGGCGAAGTGATGGCATTTACTGGTCCTGTTGCAATATGGGCTGGATTGACTGCTGCTGCTTTGAATTTCATTGCTGGTGTTAAGAGTTTGTCAGATATGGGTGATGCCCAATCTGCCGAACAACTGCAAGCTGAAACAAATGATTTATCTCAAGATGCATCCGGTGTTGCAAACGGCTTATTGAATGCTCTTGTCGGTAAAGCAGGCGCAAATGCAGGTGCAGCGATGCCTGAAACCATTGCAGCAGCTGAACAACGAGCTGTTGCGTTACAAATAGCTGCAGCTACGGGTGGACGTGCATTTGCCTATAGATTGGCTGCGGTGGATATAGCAACTGCAATTGGAAGAGGTATTGTTGATTTTGTGACACTGAAGAGTGCAAGAAGAAGAATAGCAAATTGGTGGAACAGAGGAGGTGTAGCGACAGAACCAACAATTGGTGACGTCACAGATCTGGGTGCAGGCACAACTCAAAGTCCAGTATCAATAGAACCTCATCCTATAACAGAGCCTGCAGTAGAAACCGAATCCCATATAAACACACCTTCAGCTACGCCTGAACCAGTAACTGAAATGCCTGCTAATGAGCAAGAACCAATTCAACAACCAAACGTCCAGCAACCAGCGAATCAACATTCAACCACTCAACAACCAGCGAATCAACAGCCGCCAATTCAGTCACAAGTAGTTCAACAGCCAACGTCATGGCGACAACATGAACAAATTGTGGATTCTGAACTGCGAGCAGCAAATACACAAGTTGGAACGCAGGTGACCCTCGATATCATCGGACCAAACGGACAACGCGTTAGAATCAGAACTGATAACATGGTCAATACACCCCAAGGATGGGAAATAGCAGACGCAAAATATAGTGATGCCATCGATTTGAGTACTGCATCTCCTGCCGAAATACATAGCAGGTGCACAACTAATCAAAGTATAACTTATCCATGGATTTCTGATCCAAACGTTCAAATTCAAGTTTTTCCAGTTGGGGAAAATGCAAGGTTAGCTGGCATGGCTTTAGGCCAGCCTTTGAATGTCGCTCGAACTGTTAAAGTTTATGTAAATTCACCAAGTGGAACTGTGGTTAGAGTTTATTAATATTTTAAGGTAAAAGTATATGACAAAAAAAGAAGTAAGAAATAAAATCATTACTGTTTTAAAAGTTTCACTTTTAAAACATGGATTTATTTACAATAGTAAGATTGGTTCATTTTATAAATCAAAAGATGATTGGAAGTATGAGGTAATACTAGGTTTGTATGATTACAACCCGGAATATAAATTTTCATTTGGATTATGCATTAGGAACAATAAAGTAGAATCTATTTTTCATAAATTCTCAGGTACTATTGCTGAATATCAACAATCATCTTGCACATCTTTAACCCCACTGAAATATTTTGATGATAAAACCGTTGACTATAAAATCACCAATGAAAACGAATTATCAATTGCTTTGAATGAATTTTTACAATTATTTGAAAATAAAATTATTGAATCAATCAATTATTTTACAACACTTGAATTGCTTGAAAAAGAATTTAATACGAATCCGAATTTCAATGTAATAAGTATTCCAGATACATATATCCATGGCTTAATCCTAGCTAAATTATGCAATAATACTAATTTTGAGGATTTAGTAAAAAGCTATGCAGCTATTGTAGACCCATATATTCATGAAAAAAATAAATATTATGCTGTAGTTGAGTACCTTCGGGATGAATCAAATATTCTATAACTATGATTTAATATTTATTGAATTTTCATGAATTCATTGTTAACAAATTCATACTAGCAAGTTATTTACTTGACCTTGAATTAATAACGAAATAAAACGAAATACTTTTTATCAAATTGTTTATATCATTATAAGAAGGTGAAGTAATCTCGAATTTACAATTTATTTAATATTTTACTAAAGAGTCTTGTTTATTTTGGATTGAAAAACATCATGGAGAAATAATGAAATCCATCCACCCCAAAAATACAACCCCTTCAAACTTCAACCCCTCCCCTTTCTTTCAAAAGGAAAATCACCCTTCGTTTTTCCGAGGTAGCCATTCTATCAGTACTAACACAACCATACAATCAAAATCAAACTATAATCAACCCAATAATAAATATGGGCAGGATTTTGATTCAACAACCGATGCGGAAGTACAACCATTATCTTCTGCTGTTTCAGACAACTACACATCAAATCATAATTCTTCAAATAATAATTTAACCGTACAACGCAAATGCACTGAATGCGAACAAGAAGAAAAAGTGCAGAAAAAAGAAGAGTCAGCAACACAGGGACAGGAGGCAGATACACCAACCAAACCTCCTACTGCTGGCAATGAATCATTTCAAAACACAACCCCACTAAATGCAATTGCTCCTGCAGAAAATTATATAGTTGAAGACAATGAAACGCCTGGATCAGGACAAATGCGGAAAACCGATTTCCTCAATCAACTAAAAAATGAAATATGCGAAACCGTAAACAGCGCTCTGGCAGGCACTGGATTTACATCTGACAATTGTCCATATATACGAGCTTCCTTTGACCGGTATCAGCATAGTAGCCCAGCTCAACTCATGGCAGTGATCATTCGTTACTGTCCATCCGCAGCAAGTGCTCAAAGTGCAGCCGACCTCATCCAAAGGATGAAAACAAAAGTGTACTCCGCAGCCCTTCAATGGGCGCTAAAGCAGAGCGGACTATCAGGAGCTTCACAAATTTTAGGTGGAATTACAAGTAGTATTAGTTCAGCAGCATCAAGTGTTGTGTCAGGAATCAGCAGTGTAGCTTCCAACATTGGCAGCCTGTTTTTCAAAGAAAATCAGGGTGGTGCGAAGGCTACACAATCTCCACAGGGCGTGATGCAAAGTTTAGGCAAAGGTAATTCAATAGAGAGCGGCACTCGCAGTAAAATGGAAGGCGCATTCGGAAATAGTTTTTCTGATGTAGAAATTCACACGGACAGTAATGCAGCCCAAATGTCCAAGGACATGAATGCACGGGCTTTCACAGTGGGAAATCATATTGCGTTTGCCGGCGGCGAATATCAACCCGGTACATTGGTTGGTGATGCATTGATGGCACATGAGCTCGCACATACGATTCAACAGGATCAAGGAAAGACGAATGGCGCTCAAATGAAAAGTGGATCAGGTTATTCTGCCTTGGAAGAGGATGCTGACACCACTGCAGTAAACGTTATGATGAAATTGGCAGGGAGAGATGATTTGGAGTTGAAAAACAAAGTTACTAAAGGACTTAAAACAGGATTAAGCATACAAAGGTGCGGACCTTCCTCTCCTGAAAAAGCGGGAAAAGTGGAAAAAAAGGAAGCACCCATACCCGCCGAAGACGTAAGGCCAATACCGTCATTGCCTCTGGAAAAACCAAGTGAAATGAAATTGGAGTTTGCAGGCAAAGAGAGGATAAAATGGAGAGTAAATTTTGCCACAAAAAAAGAAGCACAAAATAAATGTGACCTGGTTCGGCAAAAAAACATAAAGGCTGAAGACCCAGTAAATATTGATAAAGTCTGGACATTTCATTATTTTCCAATGAACGAAGCAGAAGCAAATGAAGCAAAAACTAAAAAGCAAAAAGAATTAGGCGCCAAATATAACATAGATGTTCTTTTCGATGAAAATATAAAAAGTCATTACTTGAAAATTTATTTTAAATGTCCTGAGGCAGTTCCTCCAAAATCGGGTTTTGATATTTGGACAAATTGTTTTTCTACAGAGAAGGAAGCAAAAGCGTTGCTAGAAAAGTTTAAAACTGCCAATATTGAGGCTGAAATATTTGAACTTGATAAGTCATTATTTAGTATATATTTCAAGCCGTACAAAGATGCAGCGATGGCTAAAAAAGCAGGTGAATTGGAAGCAGGAAAACGAGCTGGCTTTGCAGAGGGTATGTTTAAGATTACAACCTCCTTTAACACTGACTTAAAATCCTTCGTTTCCGATACTACGACTGTCTGTCCTCCTGGCTACGAAAAAGTTGGCAATTTCCTCATTACATCCTATGCACTTGCTCAGGAATCCGAATTTGACGCGGAGCCTACTGTTACTAATCCCTGCGGCCTTGAAGGCGTCTACAGAAAAAAATTCCTATATGAAACAAAAAAATCACCGCGAGGCGTAAAAATGCAAGGTAGTGGATTATCCCTTTCAGGTAAATTTATCGCTTATGTGAATAAAAATGACAGAGATTGTTTTAAGGAGTCTACAGCCCCCATAACCAAAAGTGGTGTAGCAGCCAGTGTTGGAAAAACGGTTGCTGTTGATACGAAAGTAATTCCTCTTGGGACGCAGTTGTTAATTGAAGATATTGGAACGCGTACGGCGGAAGATACAGGTGGAGCAATTGAGGGTAATCACATTGACGTTTATTTTGGTACATCGATGACGCTGAAAAAAGCAAATGAAAACACATTACATGATAAAATGGTATGCAAGAAAAAATAAATAATGAGGCCACACATTTATATCAGACTAATCGGAATTAAAATCCACTCCTTTCATTTCTTCGGAGTACTTGGATACATGCTGGGCACTTTACTCGGCGTTGTCCTTGCTTCACAATTAAATCTGAAGCCTTTAATAGTATTGCTGATGGCTGGAATCGGTGCAGCCACTTTCTTTTTACTGGCATTCCTCGGAAAATGGATCACACGGCAGGAAACAATTGTTTATTATCATCACGAAATAAGCATATTACTATTATGCACTCTTTATCTCTATCTTATAAAACAACCTATTCTCCCCTATCTCGATATCACATTAATTGGCATAGGTACATTTCTTGCTTTTGGACGCATCGGTTGCTATTCAGTAGGCTGCTGTCATGGAAAGCCGCACAAGCATGGAGTAAAATATGGTCAGCAACATGTAGATACAGGTTTCACCTGGTTTTATAAAGACATTCCACTTCTACCAGTCCAATTGATTGAGTCAGCTTATGTTTTTTTAACGGTACTGATCAGTGTTGTTCTTTTATTGAATGGTGCTATACCTGGAACTGTAATTATAGTTTACACCGTGGTGTATGGATCAATGCGATATGCACTCGAGTTTCTCCGTGGTGATCCTGAGAGGCCTTTGTGGCATGGCTTATCCGAAGCACAATGGACCACTTTAGCTTTAACAAGCTTGACTCTTGTCATGAGCACAATTAACTGGCTTCCCTTTTATTCATGGCATTGGATAATATTATTAGCCATGATGATCATATCCCTATTTACGATTTACACATCCTACCGTCATCCGGAATATCAATTGTTCAGTCCACCACATATCCGACAACTGGCAGAAGGATTAGATATGTTGGAGAAAACAAATACACATTCGGAACGAGGTACTTTGGTAAATATCTATACCACCCAGGCTGGTCTTAACCTATCCTATGGCGTGATTGGAACCGAATCAAACAAACAATACTTTACTTTTTCATTAAAAAACAAACAAATCATGAATAAGCAGATGGCTCATAAAATGGCTCAACTCATTGGCTTAATAAAAAACCTTTCCGGCCAATTTACTTTGGTGGAAAAACAAAACGGGATATATCACCTCATATTCGTGAAAAACAGATTGGTCCATCAATTTCATTCTCAAACTTTATAATGATGTCATCATGGATAAAATATAAATTTCATTTTTATACTAAATGTATTATCTCACCTTAATTCAATAAAAGGTACCCACAATTCATAAAATGCTGATTTTATTGAAGCCTATGAGGTTTTCTTTTACATCTTTTTATATATTTTTTAAAATTTAAATCTTAAATTATGATACAATACCAAATGCTTAAGCAAAAATATGACTACCTGGCTCCGGACGGATCCGAAATCAGATTGCTTCCAGTTACATCCCATGGCGGTTGCGCACACTGTCTATTGCCTGAAGGAAAAAAAACAAAAGCAGTGAAACACAAATCCGTAGAGGAAATCTGGTACGTACTCAGTGGAGAGGGTGAGATATGGCAAAAATCACCTGAAGAAGAAATTACCAAAACGCTATCAAAAGGTATTTGCGTAGTTATTCCTACTGGCAACCATTTCCAGTTTCGCAATATTGGCAAAGAAAACCTATGTATACTTATTGTGACCATGCCGCCATGGCCAGGTCCTGATGAAGCCGTTTCAGTTGAAGATCACTGGTAAATTTTTATACCTATTCGTTTATACGAGAGCGTAAACAAATCAACATGGACGAAAAAACATTAACCCTCCAATGGAATCAACTGACACTTGACGCCATCAAATACACCAAATCATCCCCTCCTGTCGCTACCCGGGCTTTAGCCATGGTACATACCGCCATGTATGATGCCTGGAGTGTGTATGATAAAGTTGCTATCAGTACCACCACAGCATTGTATATCAAAGCAAAGAAAGATCAATGCAGTAAAGAAAATGTTCGCAAATCTTTCAGCTATGCGGCTTATCGGGTTCTTACGGAATTATTCTGGTTGAAGTTGCCTCCTGAAAATAAAAATTTGTTCAAAGACTTAATGTGCAAATGCAGTTATGACCCTGATGACACCACCTTCAACATACAAACACCACAAGGTATAGGCAACCTTGCAGCCAGAATGACAATCGAATACCGCAATGGCGATGGCAGTAATTCTCAAGGAACATTGCATGCGTCACAATGGTCAGACTATACAGGTTACCAGCCTGTGAACACTCCTGAAAAAGTAAATGATCTAAATCAGTGGCAACCTTTACTTATTGATGCTTCTCATGGTGATCATCATGTGCAAAATTTCCTTGTTGCACATTGGGGCTTAGTTCGACCTTTTTCGCTTTCATGCAATTGGCAATTCAGACCTGATCCACCATTACAAAAAGAACAACCTGGATTTAAAGAACAGGCGCAGGAAGTGATTGATGCAAGTGCAGGATTAACAGATCAGCAAAAAGTTATTGCAGAATACTGGACAGATGGATCTGGCACTTTCACATCCGCAGGCCATTGGTGCGAAATAGCTCAATTTGTATCCATGAAAAATAATTACAGGAATTCACAATGTATTAAACTCTTCTTTGCCTTGTGTAATGCATTGCTTGATGCTTCTATTGCCTGTTGGGAATGCAAACATTTCTATAATTCAGTTCGTCCTGTAACAGCTATTAGGGAATTGTGCTGGGGCCTTGATATACAGGCATGGGCAGGTCCGGGTTTGGGAACAAGAACAATAAAAGGTGAAAAGTGGAATCCATACATTCCCACACCTCCATTTCCTGAACACGTTTCCTTCATTAGTACTTGCAGTTATGCAGGTGCAACCATATTAAAACAGTTTACAGGCAGCGATGTGTTTGGCGGATGCACGATAATTGACAAAGGTTCATCAACTATAGAGCCCGTAATTACTCCTTCTATGGAAATTACATTAGACTGGCTAACGTATACATTCGCAGCAGAACAGGCAGGAAAGTCACGACTATATGGAGGCGTTCATTTTAATCGGAGTATTGAATTCAGTCAAAAATTAGGCCAGTCAGTTGGCATCTCAGCATGGGAAAAAGCATCGTTTTATTTTAATATATAATTATAATTTTTTAACAAAAAAAATAAATTAACATGGCAAAATCAGCAGACAACGTACGTACCGGCTTCAAGTTTCAGTACGCAGTCAAATTCATTTGTACCTCAAATATTCCGGGTACATCGCAGACAACCGACGCCTTTCTTCCAGGCAATTACCAAACGGCAGTTAATATTCACAACCCTCAAAACGTCAAGGTAAAATTTCGAAAAAAACTTGCATCTCCGATTGGCATATCAGATTATTTTGGTGATGTGCTAATACCTGATGGAGTAGCTCGTGTAACCTGTGGCCAGGTCCAGGATTTCGGGCTGCATTTAATCCACGGTTTTGAAGGATTTCTTGTGATAGAAAGTACGCATAGCATCGATGTCACAGCAGTCTATACAGCAGGAGGCAAGGAAGTGAATAGCATTGACGTAGAACAAATCAAGGAAAGGAAGCTATAAGCGAAACGAGTTCAATTCAAATTGTATCGCGAGGCCCGTGAAAATTTTGTAGATTTTCAAAACTATATTAATAGAAACTAAAGCATGTCTATAATTTCAATTGCCAGTCAAAAAGGAGGAGTTGCCAAAACAACCACCCTGATTAACCTTGGAGCGGGCCTTCAAAAAAAAGGTAAGTCCGTGCTTCTGATTGATGCTGATCCGCAAGGCAGTATGACAGAAGCACTGGGCATACTGGAAGAACAGGAAAAAAACCTTTTTACGGAATTGTCCAAAGAAATAAGAGGTGAAAACAGTAATTTATCCGATGCCATCATCACTACAGCATCAGGTTTACAATTGGTACCTTCCTCTCTTGAATTGGCATGGGCAGAACTTGAATTGGTGAGCGTGTATGGAAGAGAACAGATATTTACCTGGATGCTGGATAAGCTCGAAACGAAATATGATTTCATTTTGTTCGATTGTCCGCCATCTGTTGGATTGCTTACTGTAAATGCTTTAGTGTCCAGCGATTATATTTTAATGCCTATCCAGGCAGAATTTTTACCCCAAAAAGCTGTTAGAATTTTTATGCATCATCTCAAGACAATCAAAAAACTAAATAAAGATCTGGAACTTCTTGGTATTGTACTGACAAAGTATGATCATCATAAAACAATGAACAGGGATATACGCCAAAAACTGCAAGATGAATTTGGGAATAAATTATTTCATACTACAATAAGAAACAATATTCAACTTGCAAAAGCCCAGCAAGCGGGACTGGATATTTTCAATTATAATAAACGGTCTAACGGAGCTGAAGATTATGAAGATTTAACGAATGAATTTCTTGTTAAAATGAAAGCAGGCTAGTATAAATTTCAATACTATTTTGAAACAAAAGCTGTATTTTGAAGACAGCAATTGTCTAAAATTTCTAATAAATGAGAACAGAAATAGATTGAGAATGGCTATGCATTCAGGTTTATAAAATTTAAATTTATGTCCTATTGTTCAAGAGTTTACCGTCAGCGCAATGCGCATACTCACGATGAATCGAAGAAGGAACCGTTTTTTTCGAAAGAAAATGATATTAAAAAATCACATCAGCCAGGGACTTTTTTTCAGGCGAAATTAACTGTCAATCAACCCGGTGACAGTTATGAGCAGGAAGCAGATTCTGTGGCTAATGCTGTAGTGAATAAAACAACTAAAGGACCTATAGTCCAACATAAAAAGATCAGCAGCATTCAACGTCTTGCCACCTCAATGGAAGACGAAAAATTGAGTACTAATGATGCCCGAATGGCAAAGGACAAAGAGATCCAGGAAAAACCAATACAACGCATGACGGATGTCCCTGAAAAAGAAAAATCAGAGGATATTCAAAAAACAGAGCTTCCTGGAAAAGACGAAAAAGAGAATATTCAAAAAAAGGAAGGTTCAGGACTTGAGGAAGACGATAAATTAAAAACAGAAGCTGTCCAAACGAAGGCTTCAGGAAATACTAAAACTGCATCACCTCATGTAACCTCAAAGATCGAATCCACTTCCGGAAAAGGTAATGTGCTTCCGGCTAAAACAAAGATGGAAATGAGTTCCTCATTTGGAGTGGATTTCAGTGGGGTGAGGATACACAAGGATAGCGAAGCTGTCAACTTGAACAAAGAATTACAGGCACAAGCATTCACCCGGGGTAATGATATATATTTTAATGAAGGCAAATTTGATCCTGAAAGTTCCGAAGGAAAATTTCTATTGGCCCATGAATTGACCCATGTTGTTCAGCAGAATGATGATCTACAAAGGTATACCATTCAACGAAGGGTAATTGACAGAAATGTGACCACAAATCAAGTTATGTTGAATACGTTAGGCTTGTCAAGACAACAAGTGATTGACGCGATTACTTCTGCCGATGCTGATTCTATCAGTCTTGCACAAAATGCAGAGGACATCCTGAGGACACAACTTGCAAATGCGCGAACAGGAAATGTTGTCGATGCTAATTCAGAAATAATCTTAAATGAAGAACTTGGAATTTCATTCAATGACCCTGGACAGCATAGTCTGATACGTCAACAAATAGGAAGGTTTAGGACTGTAAAAGAAACATTACAAAGCGGCTATTTAAGATACATGGCCTTGGGTACAAGTGATGTAAAACTAGTTGGTTGCCGAGTTGGAAGTTGTGGCGTGAATCATGCCTTTAGTTGTCCAGGAAATAGGCTGGTTGTATTATGTCAACCTTTTTGGGATTTTCCCAATCCGATTAACCGGGGTGCTGTAATTCTCCATGAACCATTTCATATCTGGTTTCATATGGCTAGTCATGAAGTCAGTGCATTAAAAAGGGCCGATGCGAGCTGTTTTGAATCCTTCGCACTTCGTGCATCGGGTAGTAATGCTTTAAGATCATGTGTTAATCATACTGGAGGATAAGGGGGATCAATAATTATTTCGCTTTTATTCATAGTTTTAAGATGGGGATAATTATTTGGTATTTTTAATAGGTAACATGTAATTGGTAAAGAATACAAAAATAATAATAAGCATATCCTGAATATATGACATGAGGTTTAGAAAAAATATAAGAAATATTTTTAGAAGAAATAAGAACAAACCTCTGCAATTAACTCAGAATACTCTAACTGTCAGGGATAATGACATATTTGAAACGGACTCAACTAGTAATGAACAGCAGATGGATCAAAAAACATCAATAGAGAGGATTCAACCGGAATTTCAATACATCGAAGATCTGATTACCTACAGGTTAAATAGGTATTACTATACAGAAGCTGATAATACAAAACCTGACTTCCCGGATTTGAATTACTGGCAACTTCCTCTTGCCAATTTTATTCAAAAAAATAAGCTTTCAGAGGACGAAGCAGTCTTATTATTACTCGGTCTTGCACCCCATATAAAGCCTGATCTGTATGATAAAGTCATTGAACGGAAAATTGGTAATTCCGGGGATTTCCCGGGAATTGGCGGTGTAAGAGGAAAGAATTGCAGGTTCTTTTTACCCACCGGTGAAACAGCTTTGTTTCTTCTCACTGATGATAATGTAGATAGAAGATTACAGGTACAACAGTTTTTTGGAGCGGAACATCTTTTCTGGGAAAAAAAGATCTTATGGCTTGAAGACATGCAAAATGGTGAACCTTCAATGCATGGAAGATTAATCATGTCTCCGGATTATATCGACCTTTTAACGTATGGCATTCACAAATCACCGCAGTTCAGCATCAGCTTTCCAGCAAAAAAAATTGCCCCGTCAAAAGATCCGGATGCACCTGGTTTTGACCAGTTAGTGATTCCAAATGAATTGCATGATCAGATTGATGAATTGAAAAGCTGGCTGAAGTACAATGACCGGTTGATGGATACGTATGGTATGCGTAAAAAACTCAAGCAAGGGTATCGGACATTATTCTATGGTCCTCCAGGAACAGGAAAAACGTTCACTGCGCAGATATTAGGAAATGAACTTAAAAAGGAAGTCTTTAAGATTGACCTTTCCATGATCGTATCAAAATATATCGGTGAAACAGAAAAAAACCTGGAGCTACTATTTGCAAGAGCAGAAGATAAAGGTTGGATTTTGTTTTTTGATGAGGCCGATGCTTTATTTGGAAAACGAACCGGGGTAAGAGATGCCCATGATAAATATGCTAACCAGGAAGTATCTTATTTATTACAACGAATTGAGGATTATAACGGCCTTATCATTCTGGCCACGAACATGAAGAACAATATTGATGATTCATTTATTAGACGATTTAACTCCATGTTAAAGTTTCCATTCCCTGAATCTGCACAACGTGCACAGATTTGGCGAAAAGCATTTCCTCCAGATGCCATATTTGTTACGAAACAGACTGTAAACACTGAGGATGGAAATACTAAAGGTATACGCGAAGAGCTTATTTATGTAGACATCCCAGATCTGGTAAAAAAATATGAGATGTCAGGTGGAAGCATCATTAACGTAGTGCATTATGCCGCTATCAAAGCTGTGGAGAGAATGGAACTTGAACCGGAAATATGGAAGAGAATAAAAACACAAAAGCAAATAACAGGGAAAGTAAATGAGACAACAGATAGAACTATAATCGCAGAAAAATCACAGCTTGTATTTTTCCTGTCTGACGTGCAGGATGGAGTTAAAAGGGAAATGACTAAAGAAGGCAAACCATTTACGATATGAGACAATGGATATTAGTGATGCAGTTAGGATAATAAAATAATCTGTGGTAATAATCTAATAGAAATTCATTTTTTAACTTAAATAAACTAGCCTTTCTTGACACCAGTCCCTAGCAATGAATATCAAACCATGTTTGATTCCTGCCCCATCAATCCAACCTGTTTAACGAAAGTAGAAACGATCGTCAATAAGATCAACAATAATGCTCCGGTAAAATAATAGAATCGGGGCGGGGGGTCCCCTTTTCCGGCCGCGCGGGCCGGGGGGGCGCGGGGGCCCCCGGGGCGGGGGGGAGAGGGGGGGGGGGGGGGGGGGGGTCCCCCGGGGGGGGGAGAAGGGGGGGGGGGGGGGGGGGGGGGGGGGGCGGGTGGGCCCCGCCGCGCGGGGGCGGGGCGGCGGTTTTTGGGGGGGGGGGGGGGGAGGGGGGGGCTTCCTGGGGGGGGGGGTCGGGGGGGGGGGGCGGCGGCCCCCCCCCGGCGGGCAGAGGACAGCCCGGCGGGGGGGGGGGGGGCAAACGGAAAAAAGGGTTCAAAATCTTATTTATCATTGAACTTTTAAACAACCGTCATTTCACAAAATTTATCTTCCAACCTCATACAATTGATTAATAAACAATATAAATATAAAAGTTTATGGAAAGCTTAAAAATTATTCCACAAGTATTCTTTGACTTAATCGCCAGAGTCGTACCAGGTGCGTTTGGTATTATTGCCTATCTACTGTTTTTTGATAAAACCTGGGCATCGCTGGTCGCACAAATTATGGGAGAGTCAGTAGTAAATGCCGGAGCATCTGTTACAATTTTTGTTTTCCTCGGAGCCTCATATGTTGCGGGAGAACTTATATCACCAGCGGCCAAGTTTGTACAATGGTTTGGAGAATTGAAGTTCTTTAGGCCAGGCATAAAGGAGAAAAACTCTTACGATTATCTCCGATATAAACATCCCTATGTAGGTGGACTTTGTGCAAAAATCAGAGCCGAATTCACAATGCATAATGGAATGGCAGTAGTATTTGGACTTAGCGCCGCATATTATCCTTTTAGTTCAAAACCATGGAATTGGTATGTATTCTGCATTTTGGTAACTATGTCGCTAATTATTGCTGTACGGGGCCGTAAGACGCGAGATACATTTAACAAAACCGTCTTAAAGTTTGCTAAGGTTGTTGAATATGATGAGGACAAAAGATGAATTTCGTTTGAATTAATTAAATTTAATATACCCCGTTTTCTAATAATCTTTTCCTTTTCTGTTCAATCAATTTATCTTTTACTGACAAATCTAGTTTGTTATCTTCCCAAAATAAAGAATAGCTTGCTATTAATTTCAGGATCGTCGAATATAATCAGTCTAACAATGAAAGACCCGAATTTGGTGGAACAACTAGTATTCTGATTCAATGAAATCTGGAACTAAATCCAAGAATCATGTTTACCCCCCAGCAAATTATAGAACAATAAATCAGATGCCCTCGGAGATTAACTGGCCAAGACTCCAAATCAAAAAGAAGTATCAGTACCTCAAATATTAAATCATCAAAAAAAAACAACAAGAAATGAAACCCATACCCATCATCATCGAACGCACCTACCCCGCCCCTATCGAAAAAGTATGGACGGCCATCACCGACAAAAATGAAATGAAACTTTGGTATTTCAACCTCGCTGAATTCAAACCCAAAGTTGGTTTCGAATTCACATTCGTGGGCGGTACTGAACATCAAAGCTATCTGCACCTATGCACCATCACAGAAGTAGATGTCAATAAAAAACTAACCCATAGCTGGAGATATGATGGTTATGAAGGAATCTCATTCGTCACCTGGGAGCTTTTCCCTGAAGGCGAAAACACAAGAGTGCGACTGACACATTCAGGACTGGAAACATTCCCTGCATCTAATCCGGATTTTGCAAAAACAAATTTCGAACAAGGCTGGACTTCAATACTTGGTACTTCTTTGAAAGAATATCTGAAGAAACAATAAGCAATAGGCAATAAGCAATAGGCAATGAGCAATAGGCAATAGGCAATAGGCAAAAAAGAAATAAGCAATACGCAAAATAAAATTTAATTTGCGTTAATGCTTCGACCGGTTTACTCATCCTCGTGCTACAGCTCAGCAACACGGTGAAATTTGTTTCAATAAAACTAAGAAAAGAGGACGCAGAAAAAATATGAAAAATTAAGATCTATTGAGATTAAGTTTCATTTTTAACCCGATGAAAATAGTACTCTGAAAAAATGGAACGCAGATCTTCATGATGATCATGATTTGTCATGATTTAATTTTCCTCTTCTGCCTCTCCTGCCCTTTCTGCCTCTTCTGCCCTTTCTGCCTCTTCTGCCCTTTCTGCCTCTTCCGCCTCTTCTGCCCTTTCTGCCTCTTCTGCCTCTTCTGCCTCTTCTGCCTCTTCTGCCCTTTCTGCCCTTTCCTCCTTTTCCGCCCTTTCCGCCTCTTCCGCCTTTTCTGCCCTTTAAAGTCCTAAAAGCATTTTCATCTTTTCAAAAATCGCCGTATTCTCATAAATACCCAAAAACTCCTCCGCACCCGGACCGTGGGCAAATACAGGCACCATCTGTGACGAATGTACTTTGCTTCCGAATTCAATACGCGGAGCATGCTTTCCTTTTATACTGATATAAGCACACTCATGATCAGCAGTCACAATCAACAACGTGTTTGAATCCATTTTGCGAAGGATCACCTCCAGCATGCTATAGGTATCCTGCATCTCAAGCGCAAGCCATTCCTGATCATTGGCATGTGACGCCCAGTCAACCTGAGATGCTTCGACCATTAAAAAATAGCCTTTATCAGATCTGGCCTTTATCGCATCCATCGTCTCAGCAACCATTTGCGGGAGATAGGTCCTTCCCTGCGAAGCCCGCTTCGGATCTTCAAAGGCCGTGAATGCAGCAATTTTTTTATCCCTGTTGATCTTTGAAAAATTGAATACCACCTGTGGATCCTGACTGGTCAGTATTGCATAGTTTTTCTTTTGTAATTCTTCAATTAGATTTGATTTGTCAGTATACCTTTCTTTGAAATATTTCTCTCCTCCGCCTACAAATACGTCCATGTCTGACTGAACCAGTTGTCTTGCAATATCTTCATAAGATCCCCTTGAATCAACATGCGCGTAAAATGCTGCAGGTGTCGCATGAACAACGGGACTGGTCACAATAAAACCCGTTTTAAGACCATGTTCCTTCGCCAATTCCATAATTGACGTCACCGGTAAGCTGTCAGGCCCGACACCCTCGGCAGAATTAAATGTCTTTACTCCACAAGCCATCGCCGTAGCTGATGCACCACTATCTGTCTCAAGATGACTGGAAGAATAAGTCTTCTGCAAGCCCACGACTTCCATACGTTGCAATGGTGACGGCGGTTTTGAAAGTAATTCCCCAAGCGCGATATGGGCCAGGCCCATCCCGTCCCCGATTACCAATATGATATTCGACGGCCTCTCCGGTGGCGGAGATTGGTTAAAATCAGGTGTGAAATATAGCCACCAGCTAATGAAGAACGCCAATACCATAAGACAAAACTAATTTTGATAAGCAATATGGTAACAATAATTTTACCTTCCAGTATGGAATTAAAAGTCTCGTGATGAAGTTTAACCGGATTACAATGCGATTTACTCTACTTCTATTCATCTTATGGGCTCAAACTTCACTACCTGCCCAGGAGAGCACCCGCCTTACTCTTTTTGAGAAACTTTACCACCTGGATAGCATAAGGCTGACGTTGACATACCCCTATGATTCTTTGACCAAATCCAACAATAATGAAATCGATGCCCTGATCAGTATTGAATCAACCAGTGGTTCTCTCGTAACAAATCAACCCCTGACATTGAATCTCAGAGGAAAATTCCGTCGCATGAAATGCAATTTCCCTCCCCTCCTGCTCAACTTTAAGAAATCAATGCTTAAGTCCCTGGACCTGAAAAACGTGGATGAAATGAAACTGGTGACCCACTGCATAAATGGAGAAGAAGGTCAATTAAACCTGCAGGAAGAACGGATGATGTACCAGGTCTATGAATCCATTACCCCCATGTCGTACAGGACAATCTGGGTGACCGTTTATTATTGTGATCAAAATCATCCGGCCGTATGTGATACATCTGCTGGTTTTCTTCTCGAACCAGATGGTGACATCACTAACAGGCTGGGTGTATGTGAGAAAAAAATATTTAATCCCCAGGAGGACTCACTCCTATTTGAATCCTATGGCCATGCTGCTGCCTTCAATTTTTTAATTGGCAACAGAGACTGGAGTGTCATTGGCGCACGGAATGCAAAGCTGTTCTTTGACAAAGCGATTGGAAAATATATTGTCATTCCATATGATTTTGATTTTTCAAATGTTGTAGGCGCATCCTACCGTCGTGAAACTTTACCAAAGACCATGTTGCATCCATATGACCGGATATACCAGGGTGAATATTTCAAAGACAAGGCAGGACAAATCCTAAAATCATTTTATCTATTCCGTGACTCTGTCATCAACACCGTAAATACCGCAGTAAATCCAATGGGTGAGGAGCGTCGCAATCAAATCAGAAAATATTTTGAAAAGTGGTTTGACATGGTGAAGAAAAACAAACCAGGTGGTTTGATGTATGATTGTGTGTGTCCGTATACGGGAGGACTTTGAAAAAAGTAAACAGTAAATAGTATTCAGTATTCAGTTTTAAAGAGGATTATGGGTTCACAGGAACTCATGAATTGAATGTTTTTAACGAATACTGCCAAACCAATAACTTATTACTGATTATGGGTTACTGATTACCGTTTACTTATTGCAGGTTACTGATTACAGGTTACTGATTACAGGTTACTGATTACTGGTTACCGGTTACTGATTTCTGGTTACTGATTACAGGTTACTGATTAATGTGTTACTGATTACTGGTTACCGGTTACTGATTACCGGTTACTGAATACTGGTTACTGAATACTGGTTACTGAATACTGAATACCTAGCTCCTTATTTCCAGATACTCATTTCCCCACCGCTTAAGTATCTGCCAATGTATGTAATGCAGAAATTAATCGATCTAAGTCTGATTTTACAATATAGATATGGGGGGTCACCCGCACGCCCTGGACATTGTAATAATCTATGGACGTCGTATGGATTTTAAATTTTTCATGCAAAGCACCCGTTAGCTCTCCACCGGTCATACCATCAATAGCTACAATGCAAAGAGCGCAACTTTTAGTGGGATGTGTATCCGTTTTAATCTTGATTTTCGGATGATCCTTCACGCCATCGGTCCAGTATTTTTTGAGATACTGCAACCTTTCTTCTTTTAACTCACTCCCTATGGTATAATGAAAATCAATAGCCTGGCCTATCGCCTGTTCGATAGGAAAAGATCTTGTGCCAAGGGATTCAAATTTTCGAATATCAGCACTTTCAGGTTTGTCAGTACCAAATAGTGGATACAAGTCTGCAATGTGATCCTTCTTTACATACATCATCCCTGAACCAAATGGAGCACATAGCCATTTATGAAGGCTTGTTCCAAAAAAATCAGCACCCAGTTCCGGTATTTTGAATGTGATATGTGCAAACGTATGAGCACCATCGACGAGTACCTTCGCTGACTTTGCATGGGCCTTGTCGGCGATCTTTCTGACGGGCAGGATATGTCCGTTCCAATTGATCATGTGTGTGATATGAACAATCTTTACGTCAGGGGTCATCTGGGCTTCAAATGCATCGACGACTTCGTCTTCCGTCATTTTCGGAAGATCGAGTTCAACCCATTTCAGGATGATACCATCTCGCATTTCTCTTTGTTTCCAGGCATTCATCATGTTTGGATAATCCAGCCTGGAAAGCACGACAGCATCTCCTTTCTGAAGTCTTAGCCCGAATATGATTGTTTCCAGGGCTTCACTTGCATTGCGGCAAATGGAAATTTCCTCATTGCTTACTCCTGCAAGATCAGCCAATCGTTGCCGGAGTGGTTCGCGACCCTGATCCAATACACGCCACATATAATATGAAGGCGCTTCATTGCACATCTTATCATAACGTTCACGGGCTTCCTGGACGATGAGTGGCTGAGGGCTGACACCACCGTTGTTGAGATTCAGAAGGCCTGGCGAAGTGGAATACATTGTCTTGATCTGGTACCAGAATTTTTCATCCTGCGAAAGGGGTAAGGAAACATTGGACTTCTTATAACTATCAATCCATCCCAGGTCAGCTCCCGGCAATAAAAAAGAAGAAAGAAGAGGAGCGGCCCCTGCAGCAGCAATCTGGCCAAGAAAGGTGCGTCTTTGGAATGATTTCATATCGTCTTGTAGTTATCGTTTTGTTAAACAGGATGTTGAAATTAAAAAATCATATCATCTTGCACGTTGCCTAAATAAACAACTATGCGAATACCCCTTATTACCTGCTCCACTCTTCTCCTGTTTTTCTTTGTCCAAACGGCCCAGGCACAATCCTTCCTGGCTGATTATAAGCTCAAATGGAAAAATGCGGCTGAGTATACGCTTGAATTTGCACAGGCTATGCCTGAAGACCAATATGGATATAAGCCGGTACCGGCTGAAATGAGTTTCCGTGAGCAATTGAAGCACATAGCTGCCAATATGGTATGGCTGAGCTCATCCTATCTGAAAGGAAAACATACCTCAATCGATCCGACGAAAACAGGTGATTCGAAAAAAGAAATCATTGAGTTGCTTAACCAGGCATTCAACTATGCAAAACAAACTGTAGACGGGCTCCAGGAAAAGGATTTGAATGAGCCCGTTGACTTCTTTGCAGGTATGATGTCCAGAAGACGCATCCTGCTCCTGATGACTGATCACGTCACGCACCATCGTGGACAACTGGTCGTGTATCTGAGATTGAATGATGTCGTGCCTCCGAGCTATCGGGGATGGTAACGAGAATCTTGTGATCTGGTGATCAAGTGATCAGGTGATCAAAAGGTCAAATGATCTGGTGATCGAGTGATCTGGTGATCTGGTGATCAAGTGATCAAATGGTCTGGAGATTTGTTGAGATCATCATATAATCGTTTCTTATAAGCTGACATCACCTTTAAGATTTCATCCGCTTCCTGTTCAATATCAGACATCTCCTCCTTTGCAAGAAACTCTCCTGCTATAATCATTTCAATCCAGAAAGGAGTTTCATCAGCTTCTTCAACAACAATGCAAAGTTTGGAAAATTTCTCTCTGTCAGATCTAGAGCGACATACCGCTCTAAAATTGGAAGCTACGGAAGTTGATGCACGAATCAATTGTTTTCGAATGACACCCAGAGCGTCTGAGTACTTTAGAGGAGAGGTAATTTTAATAATTGTTAAAGCTAACTTCTTAGTCCTCTGTCTGAATAATTCATTAAATTCTTCTTGTTTCATGTTTTCAATGGTTTGGTTTCTCTAATTTAAAATTTCCATCCCATAAAAACAATATTTTTTTCTAATTTTCCAGATCACAAGATAAAATATCACTCGATCACTCGATCACTCGATCACTCGATCACTCGATCACTCGATCACTCGATCACTCGATCACTCGATCACTCGATCACTCGATCACTCGATCACTCGATCACTCGATCACTCGATCACTGATGGTACAATCTCTTCCCCTCCATTTCTGGTTCCTTTTCTATCTCCACGGTATATGTCTTGCGATTTGAAGCAGGGTCATTTCTTATTCCGGTAACTTGCCAACTGACTTCTACATTGGGCTTATCTGTACGGATAACAAATTTGTTGTCCTTAATTTTTTCAGCAATAATGGCTTGAGCAAATTGACCCATGCAGGTCAATTGATATCTGAAATCAGTGTTTAAGGCTTCAAAATAATCCGGTAGCGCAATAGTCACATATCCCTGTTCATCAGTAACAGCGTTTCCATTGTAGACATTCATCATGTCAGGGGATTCAACACAACTATGGATGAGGTATTTATGATCAGGATCAAGTGGATGATCAATTTTGAAAAATTTATTTGTTGACGAAAACATGCCATTCACTGTAAGGTTCCCGATGACCTGCGTATTACCGATGATTTGATGAGCTGCTCCATTGATGATGACATTGTCGGAAATCGTGAGTGGCCCTCCACCCGGTGTTGACACAGAACCTTGTACTTCTAAAGCACCCTGGATCTCCATTTTATTTGATACAAAGAGCGATGATCCTGCAGGCAACAATCGGTGTTCAACTGTAAGTGTTGCGCCATTATTAAGGTCAGTGGAGACTTGTCTTATTTTGCGGCCTGAAGCATCATATTCGTAACGCTGCTCCAATGCGGGTGTACCTGGTGCTCCCGCTTTCGTTGAAATCGTCTGTAGATTAGCCAGACCGATATTATGGCAAACGTCAAAATAACCCGGGACAGCAGGAAGACTTGATGAAACATTCCAACAAATAGTACTTGGCTCACTAGAGTTAATTGTCCAGGACAACCCTTTATACTGCGTTTTCTGTGTTCCTGATGCAAGATCGGAGGTGATATCAAAAAAATTATTTTCATAAAGAGGATTGGTAGACGAAATTCGATTTTGAATCTTTGGCGTTGCCGGATAATAATAAGTCGACACGATCAGATCTTCCAACATGATTTTGTACAATTTCGCATTCAGATCATAAGAGATATCAAAAAAATTATCGATATAGGGCAGAAGAGATGACGCTATTTTTTGACCATATTTGGGCGTGGACGATGAAAAAGTACTTGTAACAATTAAATCCTCCATCTTAATCTTATGTTGTTTTGCATTCAGATCATACGAGACGTCAAAAAAACTATTCACCAATGCAGGGTTAGACGACGAAATAGTTTCCTGAAGTTTGGGCGTCGCTTTGTCATAATTGCGCACCACGATCAAATCAAAATCGGGATCCCCCTGAAGAACACGAAATGCACGTCTTTCTCTAGCCAGATTCAGATCATAAGATATATCGAAAAATCCATGACCTAATGGATTAGTCGAAGAAATTTTTTCTGAAAGTTTTGGTGTGCTGGTGTCAAAAATACGAGATGCACCTACTATATAATTTGTATCACAATATTGAGAGAGCTGTTCTCCTGTGTGCAGGTTTTGTGTATAGTAATAAATCCCCTCTTCTTCCAATATCCTTGAATAAATTTTTTCCTGAAGCTTAGGTGTCGCTTTGTCAAAGGTGCGCGTGACAAGCAAATCAAAATCCGGATCTCCATGTACATGTGTTTCTGTCCCAAGACCCAAATCGTACTCTATATCAAAAAAACTATTCGTCATCAGATTATGAGAGTAGATGCTGTCCTTCAGTCTTCGTAAATTTTTATCATACGTCCGGCTGACGAGTAAATCAAAATCCGGATCACCATGGACATGTGTTTCCTTACCAAGACTTAAATCATAGAATACATCGAAGAAGCTATTCATCGCGGGATTCCCTGAGGACATATGCTCCTGCAGTTTTGGTGTCGAAGCGTCAAATGTCCTGGCAAAATGAAAGTCCTGAAAACTAACTTTAGAAGTTTTTGCAGCAAGATCATAAGAGATATCAAAAAAACTGTTGACAAGAGCGGGATTAGATGAGGCAATTCTCTCCGAAAGTTTTGGTGTCGCTCTGTCATAGGTGCGGATGGAAAGTAAATCAAAATCAGGATCCCCTGTGATACCATACCTGTGGTTTTCAATCCCTGTTTTCAGATTATAGGAGATATCAAAAAAGCTATCGAGGCAGCACTGACTGTTCACCCTGAGGCTTACACCATCCTGTCCGGAAGACCCAATGTTACTCACTTTTATGTATGACTTTCCACTATTTGGCTGAATTCTCATGCTGTTGCCGCTGGTGGAGCCAAGTGCTGGAAAATCAAACAAGAGGGACGGCCCTTGATTCATCAAAGTGAGATCATTGAGTTCAATGCTGACACCATCTTGTCCGGACGAACCGATATTACTGATTCGGAGAAGGGGCGAGACAGGCATAGATCGGTTGGAATTTGATTGTAAGGCTTTGAGGGAGGCGCCTGTCATCAATTTCTGATTTTGGTCTTGAATTACCTGGCCGGTCAGGAGAGCGGGGAGGTGACAAATCAAGACGCAAATGATCGGAGTAAGCGAATTTTTCATTTGCTAAAAAATTTAAAGAACGGATAGCTTAAATTACAAAAATTTACTAACCAAATACTATTTTTTTGAAAAAATCACTCCGGCTCCCTTTTGTAAGAAATAATCACATCTGTGGAAACTGCTTCCTCAATTTCTTCAAATCAGGTTGATCCAGAATATCCACCATACTTTTTGCAAATACATTTTTGTGATTAAGCCTGACTGCACGCTCGGCATATTGATAGGAAGCATTGTAACGCCCGAGTTTATAAAGAGTTTCGGATAATTGATAAAGGATCTGATCATTATCAGAATCAATGGCGTCTGCTTTTTCAAAATTGTAAAGTGCGCGATTGAAATGTGAATTTTCAAAAAATATTTTTCCAAGTTTAAGGTAAGCATCAAGATATTTTGGATTGAGGTTTCTTGCCGTTTCCCATCGTTCTATTCCTTTTACTAATTTATTCTTTGCTACTAATGCATTTCCCATCTGGTATTGAGAAGTATCTTCTTTAAAATGCCTGTTGATACTTTCCTGGTAGGCCAGCATTGCGCGATCGTATGCCGCATGACTGATCAGGTAATTGGCCGATGTAAATAAGGCTTCATTGTCAAGTGAATTAATGAAAGAACCAAATGAATCCTCTGAGACATTTAATGGATTCTGCAAAGGCTTTGAGATCATAAATCCATCATAACGGTCAATGATAAATTGATACGCCATTGATCTCATTTTTTTATCTGTCCTGAGCATGCTTTGTCTGGAATGAATTTCATTTTTCATGATGGTCATTCGCCATTCCCTACCCTCATTTGTTTGAAGTATGATCGTTTCAAAAGAATCCCGCTCAAATTTCTCACTCATTTTTTTTAATTGTCCGGGAGTAGCATTGCTGAAATAATAATCATAGCGCAATACACCACTTGTGCGAAGTGAATCTGATTCCGCTTTTGAAAAAATAGAATCTATCCTCGAGGCGCGAATTTCACTATTGGATTGATGACCGGATTGGGCATGCCCATGTAGGACAAATCCAACGATAAGCATCGTCAGGATAATCGATCTGAGGAAAGGAATTGAAGGAGGATAAAGCAGGTCTCGTAGTATAATTTGCATATGCATATATTGGCAAGGAGCGAGCCTACAAGTATAAACGTAATCCTTATTAAGAGTGTTTAAAACAAATGCAAATAGAAAGGGAAAGTGAAAGTTGTTCGTAGTCTGAGACTACGAACAACTTTCACTTTCCCTCCCCTTCTATTTGCATTAAAAAAAATAGAGCCAGGCTCCTACACCAGGCTCTACCTATGAAAAAACTATTACCCTTTCTTTTAATTAAAGATCACTCGATTTTCGGAGTGCCTTTGATGACGAACCTGAGTCTGGCTTTATTCGTATCAGGGATGACCTGTTGATTACGAACATAAGTCAGATTATAGACATTCGATATGGAGCTACTGAATTTTTCAAAGACAGTGCCCAGTTCGTCGATGTTATTGGGGAAAGCAGCACTACCACTGTTCGCCGCAAGATCTTCAAGCACCGGTTTATCCACACCTCCATTGCCATTCAGTCCAATCGTAAAACTATTGATGCCGACATGTGATGGAGGATTATTCAATTTATCCAGGAGAAACGCAGGTGTATATTCCGGATCCGAATTATTATCTGTTCCGTCTGTAAAAACAAGAAGTGCTTTACCTTCTGCATCTGCATTATCAAGAATATCGATGCCCATGTTGACCGCCTCATACAAGGATGTAAATGGTCCTTGCGGTATACTGGCAATATAATTTTGAAGTGCCACTTTATTATTTGTAGGTGGAAAACTGTGGATCTCATCAGAGAAGTCAATGATACCAATACGTGCATTTGGTATTTGGGTCAACACTTTCGTGATGAAATTACTTGCATATTGTTTCACCTTATCAATATCGGATCCAAGAGAAGCGCTGGCATCCAATACCATCACGACCATCAGGTCCTGTACCTGTGTATAATTCATCGTAAACTCGACATCGACCTTCCAGTCATTGATATCCTGACGGAATTCATATGCCGTGATACCGTCAATCTGATAGTTGACATCATTATTATCAATGATGCGCACATTATCGATGACAACATTCGTATACTTTGGTGGTACAGTGATCCCTGCAAATGTCTTACTAAAGTCAATTTTAACTTCAGGCGAGGAATTGACTGCATCGAAAGTGATCTGCGGGTTATTACCCTGGGTATTCCAGTAGTCGATGTACAGTTCGAATTCACGGCTCTTCGGGTTTTTTGGATCCACCCCATTTTTACCGCAGGCTCCTATTGAAAGAACAAGGGTAATCGCTGTTAAAATCCTGAAAATCTTCATCATATATAATTATTTATTTTAATATCAATAAGGGGTTGGATCCGCTTTTTGTTTTTGTCCCTGGTTCTTTGCGAAATCCTGAGTTACTTTTTGATTACCATTATTTTAGACATAAGCCTAAAAGGTAATATGAATGAAAAATAAAGGGCAATTATCATGCCAGAACCGGATAATAAACGTTAAAAGCAGGGCGATTCGCATGTCAGGGTAAACACCCATTTTCTCATCCGTTATGCATGGTTTGAATTCATTGTTATACTTTGCCGGCGTCTTACCCGTACCACTCCCCTTTATTAGCTTCTATAGTGGATTAATTTCTCAAATGAGCTTTTTCATACAACGTTTTGTTCGATGCAGGCGGGGTTGGATTCGATCAACATTTATTATCAGGGACAAGGTGACGGCCCACATTTACCCATTCAGTTTTCATCATCATGAGTGACGCCGAATCCAAAATGCTGATTTCATTTTATTGAAATCTTTCTACATTGGAGGAACATGCTTAGCCTTCAACGTCAGCGAGAGATCTATATCAATGGGTTGGCCGGATATGTCCCAAAGACCCCGCTTTCTTTTGCCGGGCTTGAACAAAGAGCCCGGCAAATTTTATCCGAACCTGCATTTGCCTATTTAGCCGGCGGAGCGGGCAGAGAAACCACAATAGATAGCAACAGACAAGCACTTGACAAGATCAAAATCCATCCACATATGCTGGGTGGTGTGCAGGAGGTAAGTATGCTACTAATGTGGAGGGAACATACACTTCCTGCACCTTTTATGCTCGCACCCATTGGTGTTCTTGAATTAGCGCACCGTGAAGCAGATAAAGCCGTCGCAAAAGCCGCGGCGTCCACGCATACACCGATGATCATCAGTAGCCAGGCATCTTTTCCGATGGAAGAGATAGCATCTCAACTTGATTCTAATCCCAGGCTATTTCAACTTTATTATAGTAAATCTAAAGAGTTATCGCAAAGTTTTATCCGGAGAGCTGAAGCCATAGGGTGCAGTGCTTTGGTGGTAACACTTGATACGACGCTGTTAGGATGGAGAGTGAGAGATCTTGATCTGGGGTACTCACCTTTCATATTGGGAAAAGGAATAGCCCAATATTATTCAGATCCGGTTTTTAATGCCTTGCCTGATCCCCCTGATAATTCATCTTTCAAACCTCCATTGACATTATCACTTATTAAATCCATCATCAGCTTAAATAGCCGCATGCCGGGCGGATTAATATCTAACCTCCAATCAAAGCGCGCAATGAAGGCCGTCAGGAAATTTCTATCCGTCTTCAATAATCCCGGCATGAACTGGGATGATATTGCATTGATCAGATCATGGACGAAAATGCCCATATATCTGAAGGGAATCATACGCCCTGATGACGCATTGAGGGCTGCGGCTGCCGGTGTAGATGGAATCATCATTTCAAATCATGGCGGCCGGCAAATTGATGGATCTGTTTCGACTGTTGAAGTTCTTCCGTCTATTGTAAAAGCTGTAAATGGAAAGATGGAAATCTGGATTGACAGTGGTATTCGAACCGGAAGCGATGTCTTCAAATGTTTAGCACTTGGCGCAAAAGGGGTTCTGATCGGAAGGCCTTATGCATACGCACTCGCATGTGGTGGTACAAAAGGAGTCGTCGATTGTATATCCAACATCCAGGCTGAACTGGAACTGATCATGGCATTGTCGGGCTGCAAAACACTGGCTGATATTAACGTTGATCTTATCTCACATCCATGGAATACAAAATAAACTATTTACTATCTCTTGTTTTTGTTCCCATGATCTTTTCATGTGCTTCAAGAAAATGTTGTCCTGATCTGTTTACCTGGACAAAGGGTAAACCAATGCATTCAGAATTTCAATACACATATCGCATTAAGCGAAGGCAATATAATTTATACATTAGGCGGCACTATTGAAGGAGCATTTCAAATCATATGATTGCAATCAAAAAAATGGATTGACCTGCCTGTCTTGCCGGTGCCTGTTTCGTTTGGAAGTGGAGTGGTGCTCGATCATGCCCTATTTGTACTTGGAGGAATTGACACGCTCCTCCAATTTACTGATGCGTTTCAAAAATTTGATCTCTTTCAGAATAAGTGGTCTACCCTGCCTGACCCCAACTGCTCTAAAGAAGCCGCATGGCCGTCGTTTGCCAGGAAAAATATATCTGATCGGAGGACTCGAAGGCCATAATGACCACATTCACAAATATCATCCCTTATTGAAGAATATAATCCGGTCCATCAGAACCTGGACAAAAAAATCTGACATGCCTACTTCCCGCATGGACTTTCAGCTTCGTCCGTAAACGATAAAATAATCGTAGCAGGTGGCTTTACAAAACAGGGATGCTGACCTCATTGTCGAAGAATATGATCCCTCAGCAGACAAGTGGACCAGGCTGGCTGATCTTCCTGCGCCAAACGGATTCTTCGGTCTTATTACGATTGACAATAAAATATATGCCATAGGTGGAAGATTATATCATGAGTCTTCACCAATCATTAAATATGATGTAATAGGCCGATCAATGGACACAAGTAGGAACAATACCCGAAGTACAGAAACCGATTGGGCATAGCTGTTGATGACAAGCAGGTCTACATCATCGGCGGAGAAGAAAATCCAAAAAGTGTCTGGATCGGAAAAAGATTAATGTACTAAAATGAAAGCCATGCAGAATTTGATTTCCCTCAATAAACCTATAAACCTATAATCCTATAATCCTATAATCCTTCATGGAAGACCACATAAGTTTTATTCTCAACGAACTGGGTGAAGACCGCGAAAAGTATTTTAATGCGATGTCACCACCCATCATTCAGACCAGCAATTTTGCATTTCCTGATGTAGATATCTTCAGGAAGTCTATACTTGATGAAGTGAATAGTCATGTGTATACAAGGGGCAACAATCCCACTGTAGAAATACTTCGCAAAAAACTTGCGGCATTGGAATGCACTGACGATGCACTTGTGTTTGCGAGTGGGAGTGCTGCGATCGCTGCGGCGATTATGTCTTGTGTGGCACAGGGAGATCATGTCATCTGTGTACGACATCCTTACAGCTGGACTTCTGCTTTGCTGAGTAAATATCTTTTCCGGTTTGGCGTGGATTATGATTTTGTAGATGGCAGTGATATGAATGCAATTGAAAATCTGATCAGGCCCACTACAAAATTGCTTTTCCTGGAGAGTCCGAATACATTCACGTTTGAACTTCAGGATATCAGGGCATGTGCAACTCTTGCGAAAAAACATAATATAAAGACTGCAATTGACAACAGTTATTCAAGCCCTCTATTTCAGCAACCGGCGAAGATGGGTGTAGACATCGTCATACACACATTGACAAAATATATCAATGGCCACAGTGATGTGGTCGGAGGAGCAGTGTGCAGCAGTCATGAGATCATCAATAAGATGTTCATGGAAGAATACATGACACTAGGGGGTATAATCTCACCGCATGATGCCTCACTTGTGATACGTGGACTGCGTACGCTCCCATTGCGCATGTCACGGGTTCAATCTTCAACTAAGATCATTGTAGAAAAGCTAAAGACACATGAAAAGATAAAACGTGTTATCTATCCATTTGATCCTGATTTCCCTCAATACGAATTGGCAAAAAAACAAATGAGTGGTTGTGGTGGATTATTTACTGTTGAATTTAATGTCCCTGATATTGAATCATTATTACAAATCGTCAGTAAAATAAAACGATGGAAGATCGCCGTTTCCTGGGGTGGACATGAAGCGCTGATGATGCCTATAGCTGCTCTGTATAATTTACCTGGCAGAGCTGATCCGCATATACCCTGGAATTATGTCAGGTTTTATGTGGGATTGGAAGAACCTGAATATTTGTTGGAGGATTTGTTGGAGGCTCTTGTAAGAGAGTGAGAGAAGTGAGAGCGTGAGAAAAGTAAGAAGATAAGAGGGAAATGAGTATTCAGTAAAAATAGTAACCAGTATTCAGTAAAAAGGGTATTCGGAATTCAGTAAACATGATAATCTGTATTCCATAATCGGACATTTAGTAAAAAATGAAAGCAATTCCCGCTTCAGGGGGCAGGGGGTAAAAAGGCATTCGGTAAAAACGGTATTCGGTAAAATAACAATTTGCGAAAATTAGCTGAATTTGCGGCAACCTTCGATAAACCTCTATCAAACTGAAGACATCAAGCACTTATCAAATAAAAAAGTCCGATATTAAATGTTCGATATGTTGTAGAAAGATGAAAATCTTTTAGTACCTCAACATCCATTCTATGAGCTTCCGGAAACTTTGTTATTGAAAGGGTATATGGAGTATCACTTTCTTTAAATAACGTACTTTGGACTGAAATCTTCAAATTCAATGATTTCATAATTTTGTATTGTACATAACCTTCTCCTTCAATATAAACAAAACTATTTGTCAAAGGGTCAGTTTTTTCCTTAAGCGCAACGACAATAAATGGAAAAGTATTTGGAAAGTCAATGACACCAGAATCATTGTATGATTTCTGTTTTTCATGGTTTTTGAAAAGGAAGAGTTGACTAATTGAAATGCCGGTTTTGAAACGACCTTTTCTGTAAGCGACTCCAATAATTGGTTTTATACCCGAGGCTTTAAATTTCCGAATACCATTATAGTCAGTCGGCAGATCGAATTCAGAAACTTTGATCTGGTTGTCAACAATAAAAGTGTTGGAGGAAATACCAACTCCACAGGAGACGCCGAAGTCTTTTATCATCCAAATACTAAATCCAAGTATAATATCTTGATTGATTTGTGCTCGACCACTGATGTCATAATCACCGGTTCCATATTGGCGCCCGATATTGTTAACAGGAAACTTTAAATCAATTCCTAAATATCCATCAATCCTATCCTGGCCAAAAATTTTTAAGCATGAAAGAAAAGCCAGAGCGCAAGTAAGTGAGTACCTGGTTTTCATGTCAGCTTCGTTTATGTTTAGATTAAACTTCTCAGTAAATATAATGCTTAAGCTGAACTCCCTTCTTTGACGGTATGCGAGAGATGTGAGAGAAGTGAGAGAGTAAGAGTGAGAGCGTGAGAAAAGTGAAATAAGTGAGATATAAGTAGAAATTCCGGAAAACATGATTGATCCTGAAGGGATCAAATATTAATAACCCCGGGTTGCAACCCGGGGATAAACAATTCTTGCTTACTTTTGTCTAATTAACAGCATATAATGTTAGACAATATTAAGACTTCATTTTCCATTTCCGATCTCCAGGAGCTATCCGGAATCAGCGTTCACAACATCCGGATGTGGGAGCGCAGATACAATTTGTTAGATCCATCCCGTACCCACAGTAATATCAGAAGGTACTCAAATGAGCATCTGAAAAAGCTCCTCAATATCTCTTTTCTGTTGAAATCAGGCTATAAGATATCCGAATTGGCGACGTTCAATGATCAGCAATTTAATATAGCAGTCAATTCAGTATTGGCCCTGGATAATGATTATCAATTGGCGATTAATGACTTCAAAATGGCGATGCTGAATTTTGATTCAAGGCTTTTTGAAGCGACTTATCACAGGCTACGGGACACGATGAGCTTTTATGATTTGTTTCTTAAGGTTATGGTCCCTTTCCTCGAACATATCGGTTCTCTGTGGCAGACCAATAGCATCACAGTTGCCCATGAACATTATGTTTCAAACATTTTACGCCAGAAAATATTCTACCAGATTGAGCATCTGCCCCGATCCGGTCCGGGCCAAAAAGAAAGGTATATTTTGTTCCTCCCTCTGAACGAACTCCACGAGCTCGGACTTCTCTTTATTCATTATACCCTCCTAATGCTGGGAAAAGATTCCATTTACCTCGGTCCTAATGTGGATATCGAATCCCTGGAAGGGCTACCTCAAAGCGAACAACACATCTATGTCTCCTATATGACGATGGGGTCGCCCGATGAGGACTTATCAGGCTATTTCAGAGAATTCCGGAAATCGCTGATGAAAGCTGAAGATAAATTTTGGTTGACCGGAGCTAGAGTTCAAAAGCTGCCCAAAGGCCCGGGATCGAAGAATATTTCAATTTTTAAATCCATCTATGATTTATTAGTGTTTATCAAAACTTAATTTGTCTAACTTTGTTGTAAATTTACTTAGACAACTAAAAATATGCCCCCAGAAGCTCTTGTCATTGGCTCCGGTTTCTCCTCTCTTTCATCAGCCTGTTACCTGGCTAAGGCCGGTTTCAGTGTCACTATGCTCGAAAAGAATCATCAGCCTGGTGGAAGAGCAAGACAATTGCGTGACCAGGGTTTTACATTTGATATCGGCCCTACATGGTATTGGATGCCGGATGTATTCGAAAATTTCTTCGCCGATTTCGGTCATCGCGTCTCTGATTTTTACCAATTATCAAGACTGGATCCTTCTTACCGGATTTATTTTGATCAATACAAGTACGAAGATATTCCGGCTTCAAAAGAAGAATTATACCGGTTGTTTGAAAAATATCAACCCGGCAGCACCAGCCTTCTAAAGAGCTTTCTGAAACAGGCAGGCATGACATATAACCTGGCTGTAAAAGAAATGGCCTTTAAACCCGGTTACTCTTTGTTTGAGTTTGTGACTCCCCAAACCATGACAAATGCACATCTATTTGTGCAATCACTTCGACGACTTGTGCGAAGTAAATTCAAGCATCCTTATTTAATCTCATTGCTTGAATTTCCTGTTCTTTTCCTTGGTGCTAAACCAGGAGACACACCCGCTTTCTACAGCTTTATGAATCATGCTGATCTTGAGATGGGTACCTGGTATCCGGACGGAGGCATGTACAGTGTAGTCGAAGGAATGCTAAAACTTGCTTCTGATCTTGGCGTCACTATCCACACGGATATTGCGGTTGGAGGATTGGAAGTGTCTGACGCCAACGTCCGGAACGTAATCACCTCATCAGGTAATTATGCACCGGATGTGGTGGTCAGCGGAGCAGATTATCAGCATACGGAATCACTACTTCCGATTGAATACAGGAACTATTCTGAAAAGTATTGGTCGAAAAGAACATTTGCCCCCTCTGCCCTGCTCTTTTTTATAGGACTCAACAAGAAACTGACGACTGTCCTGCATCACACATTATTCTTTGACAGTTCATTTGACAATCATGCGGAAGCTATCTATGATCATCCTTCATGGCCTGAGCAACCCTTGTTCTATATTAATGTTCCATCCGTCACTGATCCCACAGTAGCTCCTATTGGAAACGAATGCATGACTATCCTCATTCCTATTGCACCAGGTATAGAGGATACAGCTGAAATAAGAGAAAAATATTTCCTTGATACGATCAGAAGATTTGAATATCTTACAGGTGAAAAGATTATAGAGCACATCGTAATCAAACATTCATACTGTGTCAATGATTTTACTAAAGATTACAATGCCTACAAAGGGAATGCTTATGGACTTGCGAATACACTTTTTCAAACAGGGTATTTCAGGCCGGGTATTCGGAATAAAAAAGTAAAAAACTTATTTTATACAGGTCAGTTAACCGTGCCCGGAGGTGGTGTACCGCCAGCGATTATCTCAGGGAAAATTGTAGCCGGAGAAATAATCAAAAAGATCAATATCGATGAATACGCAGCTTGATCTATTCCATCAGGTCTCTGGCGATTACAGCCGGATGTTGACAAGGAAGTATTCAACTTCCTTTTCTCTTGCCATTCGTCTACTGGCCCGGAGTATCCGGCAGGATATTTACAACATCTATGGCTTTGTGAGGATGGCGGATGAAATTGTAGATACCTTTCACGACTATCCAAAAGAATATCTGCTCAACAGGCTTGAAGAAGATACATTCCATGCCATCACAAATGGTATCAGTGTTAATCCGGCACTGAATAGTTTTCAGAAAACAGTACGCAGATATAATATCACCAAAGATCTGATTGATTCTTTTTTGCTCAGTATGCGCTTAGATCTTCAGAAGCAAACTTATGGAGAAGATGAATATCGGAATTATATTTATGGCTCTGCTGATGTAGTCGGATTGATGTGCCTGAAAGTATTTGTCGATGGCGATGATGATCAATATGAAAAATTAAAGCCGATGGCCATGTGCCTTGGATCCGCTTTTCAGAAAGTTAATTTCCTGCGGGACTTCAATATGGATGTTCATTTGTTAGATCGCAGTTATTTCCCCGGTATACAGGATGGGCGAATGACTTCGATGCATAAAGCAAAGATCATAGAAGATGTCAAACATGATTTCAGAGAAGCAAGAAAGGGTATCAAACTACTCCCTAATTCATCCAGGCTCGGTGTGCTTACAGCTTATAGATATTATATGAAACTTTTGCACAGACTGGAACAATTGCCAACAGAGGAAATTCAAACGCAAAGAGTTCGTGTGCCTGATCTTAAAAAACTTTTCATCATTGCCACTTCATACCTGATCTATAAATTCTCATTGAAAGAAGAAGCATGGTAATAACAAATCATTATATTAAATACGACTGCACATGGGATTCCTGATCATCTTAGCGACATTTATCGGCATGGAAGGTGTAGCCTGGTTTACACACAAGTACATCATGCATGGCTTACTCTGGGTGCTCCATGAAGATCATCATGTGAAGCCAGATGATGATTCCATAATCGAAAAAAACGATTCTTTCTTTCTTGTATTTGCCATTCCTTCGATGGCTCTCTTTGCGCTGTGGAATTTCGCGGGATTGCATTGGGCGTTATATGTTGCTTTAGGTATCGCTCTTTACGGATTGGCTTATTTTTTAGTGCATGATATCTTTATTCATCAACGGATAGGATTATTCAAACGCTCTAACAATCTCTATCTGAGAGCCATCCGTAAGGCGCACAAAATCCATCATAAGCATCTGACGAGATTCAATGGCGAATGTTTCGGGATGTTACTCGTCCCTTTCAAATATTTCAAAGAATTAAGGAAGCTCAGCCAATAATGTATTTATACCTGCTGTTGAATCTCGGGGCTGTTTGGTTCCCGTTAATATTTAGTTTTCACCCGAGACTGAATTTTTACAAAGAATGGAAATGGTTCTTTCCGGCCAATATGATTGTTGCCTTGTTTTTCATTATCTGGGATGCATGGTTTACAAAGGAAGGGGTATGGGGGTTCAATTCTGAATATCTATTAGGATGGAACATCATGGGTCTTCCATTTGAAGAGATCCTGTTTTTTATCTGCATACCCTATGCGAGTTTATTTACGCTTCATGCGTTAAAAAAGATCTATCCGAATTTTAAGCTTTCCGTTGATGTACGTTATACATTGACCATTGTCCTCACCACATTTTGTCTTATCTGTGCATTTTTCTTTATTCATAAAATGTACACCTTCTCAGCTTTTTTCATGGCTGCAGTTTCTTTGATCGTTGCCCATTTTTATTTAAAAGAAAAGCTTGATCATTTTTATCTGATGTATATGATCATATTGATTCCGTTTTTTATCATCAATGGTATCCTGACCGGAACAGGTATTCCGGGAGAAGTCGTGTGGTATAATGAATCACACATCATCGGTATTCGTTTACTGACAATACCGTTTGAAGATGTATTTTATGGGTTGACGTTATTGTTGATGAATGTGATGGTACTGCAGAAAGTGAGAGAAGTGAGAGGGCGAGAGAAGTGAGAGTGAGAGGGCGAGAGAGTGAGAGAGTGAGAGAGTGAGAGAGTGAGAGGGCGAGAGAGTGAGAGAGTGAGAGAGTGAGAGGGCGAGAGAGTGAGAGAGTGAGAGTTGTTAGTTAGCTCCATCGGAGCGTCATCTCTGTAGCACGTAGTGCGAAAGAGGTTTTTGAGCTCCATCGGAGCGATATATTTTTCATTTCAGGCTAGTTGGTTTACCTATCACAACAAAATGGGGAGACGTAGGTACAACGCTCAGGCGTATTTCAATCTGCCCTTAGGTTCAGGGATAACCCTATTGAGATTTTGAGCTGTTTCAATCCATTCTGAAATGACGATTTCAGCATTCGAAAGAGCTTCTGCATAAGAAGGTCCATCAGCAATGCACCCTGACAATTCAGGTGCTTCCGCAATAAAACATTCATCATCTGAGCTCCAATAAATGATGATTTCATATTTCGGCGCATTCATATCATTCAATTTGATTTACTAAAGAAATGATTGTTTTGGACAGTTCAGGTTCCACTGCAATTAGTTTACTTGCATAACAGATAATAAAGCCCAATATTAAAACCTCTATACTTATTGGAAACATGAAAGTCTTCTAATACCTCTATTTCATTTATATGAGCCTCCGGATATTTAAAAACCTTAAGTGAATAGTGATTTTGCTTTATGTTAAATAAATTACTCTCTAAACCAACATTCAAATTAAATCTTCCTGCAAGTGTGTATTGAATATAAAATTGTATTCCTGAATACGCGAAAGCATCATTTACTACTTCAGTTTCTTCCTTCACCGCAATGATAATAAACGGAAGTGAATGTGGAAAATCAATCACTCCTGAATCATGGTACGATCGGGGCTTACTATAGTTTTTATTAAACCTAAATAATTGATTAAAAGAAATACCTGTTCTGAAACGCCCTTTTTTATAAACAACTCCGACTGAAGGAATACCTCCGGAGACTTTCAAACGTCTTTCATTATTGAAATCTGAGGGCAATTGGAATTCAGCAAATTGTAGCTGATGATCAATAAAAAATGTCTTGTAAGAAAGGCCCAGCCCAAATGAGAAGCCCAGGTTATTGAATACCCAACAATTTAACCCCCCATTAAAATCCGTATTAATTTGGGATCTCGCATTGACATTATATACTCCATTTCCGTATTCGTCACCAACCTCATAAATAGGAATACTTATATCAAAACCAATAAACCCATCTACTTTAGACTGACTGAAACATATATTTAGGGAAAATAGAAAAATTATACTCAGAATTAAAACTATCTTCATCATGATAACAAATTAAGTCATTTCTCATCATAATCTCATTTTTCGACTGATGAAAAATCACCTCGCTTCCAAGAAAATAAAAAATGAGCGCGATGCGCTCATTTTTTATTATAATTTTCTGAATTTGACATTCTTAAATCCAAAATCTTAAATCCAAAATCTTTTTTATCTTCCTTTAAACTGCTGCATCATCTTTTGCATATTGTCGCCCTTGCTAAGTGTATGCATCATCTTGCGCATCTGATCAAATTGTTTGATGAACATATTCACTTCATTAAGATCACGGCCGCAACCTTTGGCGATACGTTGCTTGCGCATCATATTGAGCATATCCGGATTTTCTCTTTCGGTCGGCGTCATGGATTGTATGATCGATTCGATTTTGACAAAAGCTTTATCATCGATGTCTATATCTTTCATTGCCTTGCCTACACCCGGGATCATGCTCATGAGGGATTTGAGATCACCCATTTTTTTGATCTGTGACATCTGGCCAAGAAAGTCATTGAAATCAAATGTATTCTTCTTGATTTTTTTCTCAATACGTTTGGATTCCTTCTCATCAAATTGCTCTTGTGCTTTCTCCACGAAAGTGACGATATCCCCCATGCCGAGAATCCGCTGAGCCATACGATCCGGATAGAACATATCGATCGTATCCATTTTCTCACCGGTGCTGACAAATTTGATAGGCTTCCCTACAATGTATTTTATTGATAGCGCTGCCCCACCCCGTGTATCGCCATCGAGCTTGGTCAATACTACACCATCATAATTGATGACATCATTGAATGCCAAAGCCGTATTGACTGCATCCTGACCTGTCATCGCATCGACGACAAAAAGAGTTTCATTCGGCTGAACAGCATCTTTGATCTCGCGAATCTCTTTCATCATCGCCTCATCAATCGATGTACGACCCGCTGTATCGATGATGACTACATCAAAGCCATGTGCCTTTGCATGTTCAATAGCTTTGAGGGCAATAGCCGCCGGATCTTTTGAGTCTGGTTCTTTATAGACTGGCACACTGATGGAATCTCCGAGCACGGTCAACTGATCCATAGCTGCAGGACGATAGACGTCGCATGCCACAAGCAGTGGTTTATTGTTTCTTTTGGTTTTCAGGAAATTAGCCAGCTTGGCTGAGAAAGTCGTTTTACCACTTCCCTGGAGACCTGCGATCAGGATGACACCCGGATTACCTTTCACATTGATGCCTGCTGCCGTGCCGCCCATGAGATCGATCATCTCATCCTGGACGATCTTGACCATGAGTTCACCAGGCTTGACGGCGTTGAGTACGTTTTTCGTACCCATGGCTTTATCCTTGATTTTATCCGTGAATTCCTTTGCGATCTTATAGTTGACATCGGCTGCCACAAGACTGCGCCGGATTTCCTTGATCGCTTCTGCGATATTGAGTTCTGTCAGCTTTCCATCACCACGCAGGGTTTTGAACGCATTATCGAGACTATCGGTAAGTGATTGAAACATATTGAATAGGATGTAGGGTTTTGATGAGTTCTAAAACGCAAATATAAGACGGAAGCCTGAGGCTGTACTTTATCCTCCGGATGGATTGGTTTCGACGATTTTTACTTTCTTCTTTTTACCGGAAAAAATCTCGGAAAATTTATCATACTCCCTTCGGTAGGCAAGACCTAAACCTACTTTATTTTTCCGGCCTTCAAAAGTGACTTCATTCCTGTTGTACGCCCTGATTTTGAGCCGTCTGTCAGGGGTAATCCAATATTCGAGAGAGATATCACCTGCAAAATATTTTCCGCCTTTGCTTGCTTCAAGTGCTGATCCGCTCACATAGTTGCCACCCACATTAACAGATAATCGATCATTAAAAAATCCAATAGGCAGACTGGCACTGTAGGCACTGGCTGAATAATCACTAGGCGAACCATTTGGATCAAGTGTTCCCGTTTCCTTATTGGGTAAATCAACTGCAACATTCAAATCGATAGAGATGACATCACTCTTGATAAGGTCTCGGAGGAAGCCTCCTAGATAATTGGAGAGCGTAGATGAGATCAAATCTCCCAGCGTGCTTGTAATTCCTTTTGACACATTTAAACTTACCCCTGATGTCGTAGGCAGAAATGACCTTGTGAGCAGAAGTCCCATGACCTGCTCAAACAATGCATTCTCATTAGATTTCAATGCTTTTACTTTACTATCCACATATCCTTTAAGCTCGCCTGTCAACGTAGGGAATTCAATTTCAAAAGCAATATTCGGATGAAGAAGTGAGCCTGTCAGAATCATGATCAGGTCTACATCGACGCGCTCATTGGCCTGGCTGGTGAGACCTTTATTACTTACTAAATATTCTTCGATCAATGGCTTAATAGAGGCTTTAAGGTCTTTGTACTTCGCCCTGATATCAATCGTCGCATCATATGGATCACCATCCCAATGTATTTTTCCACCGGGCAACAATTCAAATTGCTTGCGGACAATCTTGAAATTTGTGAAGAGATAATCCCCTTTTGTGATGATGTAATTTCCCTGCATAGTCAGATTACCTGATCTACTCATTTTTATCTGAAGATCACCTGTCCCCACCCCACGTAATACTTCACCTGTGTTGTCATCAAAAATAATATCCACCTGTGCATCATCCGTGATCGTCATATTCATCGTCAGGTCGATACCACTCAATTTGAACTGATTGATTTTTGAAACAGGTAATAAACCATTTTGAAGAAAGACAACAAAATCCTTATCTGTGCTGACTTTAGAACCCGATAAAGGAATATAGATGTGCGTGCCCTTGGCAGTCACAAGGTCTACCTGCATTCGTAGATTAGCAATTGGACCTGAGAATTGCGCAATGACTGAACCAACTCCCTTTCCATAAAAGTTTGCATTTTCTTCAGAAGTGATGTCAAGGCCAAGAATACGGTCAGAAGTAATGGTGGCTCTGACTCCAAAATCTTTAAAATTATGATGTGTCAGACCTCCTTGAATGACGGCATAGTTTCCCTCCACATCATAGAGTTTATCACCTGAAAGATCGATCATCGTCTCGGTGATTTCGAAAGGCTGATCATGGAACGCATAAGTAGTGCCGAGATAATTAATGGTGGTACTTCCATTGTATACTCTACCCCGGCCATTGGGTACAAGTCTATTTGTCTTTCCTTCCAGGTTCAGGGTAAAGTCTACAGATCCTTCTGTATCATGCACATTTCCACCAAGGAAAAATTCAATAAAGTCCATTGGAAATTGCGTCCCTTCGAGCGCTAAACGGAGATAATTCTGCTCCGCTTTCGGAATAGAATTTATCGGTGGCAAAAATGCCCCTGTCCCTTTGAGATGTACTTCGTCGCCACGCATATTCATAGCCACATCGATCTTGACAGAATCTTTTGGATCATTCATGATCGCTTTGATTGTCCAGTCACCATACGGTTTATTATTGACCCTGAGCGCAGGGATACGCAGCATCGTGTTGAATTGTCTGATATTGTAGATGTTGTCAATTCTCAGATCAATCGTGTACGTGCCTGAGAATTGAAATTTATCATTCACCCAAAGTGTATTGAGATAACTCACATCAAAACCCGTAATGAATGCCTCGATACCTTTGTTATCCACATCATTTACGACGATCTTCCGTGCACCTGAATAGAGTTCGGTATTCTCAAGATTGAATTCACCTTTTTTAATCTGTATTCTGTTTGAGGCAGGCATCACCCAATCTCCATCAAGCATCTTCAATTTGATCGGATTAAAGTTAAATGTCCATGCTCCATCCTGAGGATCGGCATTGATTTCAAGATCCAGCTCTTTGATGATATCCGCTATATCATCCGTCTTGAGGCGCATCCTGACACTATCATCCGTGGCTGTACCCGTGATGATGACATCTTCGAAAAAAAGATTCTCCTTTAAATCCGCAGCTATCACTTCAAGATTCAGGTCCGCTTTCCCACCTTTCTCACTAAAATTTATAGTCGACCCATATACATTTACACCCCCGTAATGCAATTCAGGCAATTCAAAATAACCGTCCGTTTCCTGTTGATTTAGATTGAGTGTGCCAAATGTGTATGCGTTCTTGATCTCCAGTCCTTTCACACCCAGAAGGTCAAGCCAATGCCGGCTATCGTGTATACGTAGATCCCAGGAGAACCGTTGATTAAACTGTGTAGTGATTACCTTTTTAGGTGCTTCTACAGCACTTGGGTAATGTTCATGCAGGTATTGTTGGAGCTGATTTGGAAAAGAGATGGGATCAAATACACCACTGAATGTTCCGGAAGCAATATCCGATTTGAATTTATAATACCTGTCGTTCGATACTGAATCGATGAGGGCCACAACAGAGAGGGTGTCGAGTGAATAGTTTACACCCCGTATTGTTGCTTTTACATTTTCCCCCAATAAAGAACCATTGAATTGATCGATATTTCCTACTACCAGGTTGACGTCAAATGTTCCGCTGATCGAGACAGGAATATCACCTAATCCCAATTCTGATAATCTTACGCTATCAATACGAGCGACAAAATCCAGTTTTGGCTGACTACCTTTTAAATCAACATTTCCTTCAAAATGCATGACTACATTCGGGTCATTGATATCAAGTGTTCCATTAAATAGTTTACCGGTGATCTGCCCTTCTAATCGTGTATTATGGTAGGTGTAATTTTTGTAGGTAAATGATGACATCACCGCTGACAAATCAGCAGAAACTGATTCAGATGTAAGCCCGGTACCTTCTATCACGCGTCCCGTCATGGTGACACGGCCCACATCAGGTTGATTAATCAATTTGCCAATATCAAAATTGTCCAGGCTTATTTCTCCTGAATATTTGCCTTGTGCTATCCCGTTGATGGTATTCAGATTCATGTCAAGGGTAATACCGCCAAGTGATGTATTAAACTTACCGTATGCAACGAAATTATCAGGGTATCCATCAAATTTTCCGGTGAAATTGATCAGGCCTAATGTATTGACTATCGGAGGCAGCTTTAATCCCGGAAATAAATCTTTAAGACTCGTCGCACTGAATTTTGACTGGTCAAGATCAAGGCTCAGAAGCTGCGCACCTTTAATCGCAAGGTCCCGTGACCTGAAATCCCCTGTAAGGCTGATACCCCCAATCCCTGCATTCATGTTGAGGATCTTGAGGCGATTGACAATACCATTGATATTCCCCTGCAATACAATGTCCTTGTCCTTGTTGTCGGAAAAAAAAGTCACATGCTCCAGGGCAGGAACTATCGAGATCAGATCATTGATGTGTAGTTTAATATCAGCAGCAGGCAGATTAAGACGAACGGAATCAGCAAATGATTTGAAGTCGCTATATCCTGAATAAGTAAGTTTAACTGAATTTTTGATGAGACTATTTTTTGTCCGTACGACAAGATCATTCAGGTCAATTCCTTCGGAAGAAATATCGGCCGTTGAGGCAGAAAAATTTTCGAGCTCAAATCCGTTTTGGTGCAATAGATGGATCTGGACATCTTTTGCTTTCACATGTGTGCCCCTCATTTGTAATGAATCCATCTGGATATCCACATCAACGAGACTTAAATGCGCATAGTCAAGGCCATGTGCCTGTGTGGTATCAACAGGCTTGTTTTGATTGTCGATATATAATTTCCCATCTGTCCATTTCAACGCATCGACATCAAAAGCCCATGGTTTTCCGGATGGTATCGTTGCGGCAGATAATATAGCTTTTACAGGTTTTGATGTGAAATTGATGACGGGCTGATCAACATCCAGATCACTGATATCCATAAATTTCCCGGCCAGGTCAAGGGAATCAAGTTCGATGTCAGCCCTGTGAAAAAACATATCTACTAATGTACCGGTAGAGGCATCATCAAGTTTGACCCTCATTTGATTAGCACTTACATTCTTAAGATCTAATTGGAATGGTGCAGCACTTGTATCCGCTTTTGGAGGGAACATCCTGACCAGCGCCAGATCAATATTCGTCAATGAATCCCCTTCCTTTTTTTGAATGTTAAGTAAACCATTTTCAAGGATGACCTGGTTGATCGTCAATCGTTTTGAAAAAAGATCCCATAGATTTTTAAAATCCACCTCCATAGAGCCTACATGGATCAACGTATCTGCAGGCCTGTCCGGAGAACCGATATGGACATCTTTCAACGTCAGGTCTGATATCGGATTCAGGCTAAATCCACCTATCGATACCTCAGTCTTCAGGCTACGGGAAATGATCTTACTGACCCTCCCGGCGCCCCACATCTGGACGAAAGGAAGTTCGATCACGATCATCAACGTTAAGAAAATAGCGAGCAAAATCAGTACAAACCGCCCAAGCCAAAAGAGGATACCTCTTGGCTTCTTTACCACCTGCGTCTTGGATTCCTCGTTTTCTGTACTCATTGAATGCTCCTATAACGTCTTATCCTGCATTAAGATCATACAGGAGATATGATTTCATAAACTATTGTATTAATGGTTTTTAGCCTCCTGAAGTTTATTAAATATTGCAATAGCATCCATCGCAGGCTTTACATCATGTACTCTCAGTATGGACGCGCCACCTTCAAGCGCTGCCATATGCAAAGCCGTAGTGGCAAAAAGTGTCTCTTCCACAGGCCTTTTAATGACCTGGCCTAGTGATGATTTACGGCTTAGGCCAATTAAAACAGGACATTCCAGGATATTAAGAATCCGAAGTTGACGAATGATCTCAAAATTCTGATTCACAGTCTTTGAAAATCCAAATCCCGGATCGATGATGATATCCCGTATCCCCCGGTGATGAAATATTCTCAATTTATTAACAAAATACGATACAAGGTCCCTGATGAGATCATCATAGTCTGTATAGGTCTGCATATCGGCAGGATTACCCCTCATGTGCATCATGACATAAGCCACTTCTGAGGAAGCCAGAAGGTCGATCATCCCCGGATCCAGCGAACCTCCTGAAATATCATTGACCATGGTGGCCCCGGCATGGATAGCCTGACCGGCTACTTCAGACCTGTAGGAATCCACAGATATAATGGCTTCCGGAAATGAATTGTGTAAAACTTCAACAGCCGGAATTACCCGATCCAGTTCCTCTTGAGAGCCAATCTCTTTAGCTCCGGGACGGGAAGACATCCCTCCGACATCGAGGATTTTTGCACCCTCCTCAAGCATCCGCCCTGCCCTGTCAATCAACTCACCACCTGAAATACCGGTCCGGCTAGGGGCAAAAAAAGAGTCTGGCGTGATATTTAAAATGCTCATCACCACCGGAGTAGTGAGGTCCAGCAATACCCGACCGCATCGGACTGACTGAGGAGAATGTTTCATTAACAACTGCTTAAAGCCTCATTTTTAATGAATTAAATTAACTTGCGTCAAAATTAATCCATTGGCCAGGACTAAGATCACACGTTACGCTATATCCATGCTGTTTGTACTACTGACGGCATTCGCGATAGACTCAGCTAAAAGTCTGCATTTTTTATCATCCCGGAACCAGGAACAGGCATGTCAGTTTGATGACTGCCATAAATATCTTCACTGGGATCTGGGTATAGTAGGCATCGAGACTCTAAAGCTCAGACCAAATGATGTTCTGGGCCAGTTACTTTCCAATCGCGGAGTTGAATATTTCAAGATCAACCAGCTTATCGAAGCAGCCAAATCTATATTTCCATTCCGCTCAATTCGGGCAGGAAAAGATCTGACGATCGTAAGCGACCTTGCGGATTCAAGTATTCAGGCACTTGTATATGAGCCTGATCCGTATCGCCAGATCCTGTTTCATCTTGATGATAGTGTACGTGTTGAGGTCATCAATAAAGATGTTGAAGTACGTACAGAAACAGCAGGTGGGGTGATCAACCAATCTTTGTGGGTCAGCATGAGCGATTTGGGCTTACCTATGGAACTGATTGCTTCTATGGAAAATGCGCTTGGCTGGTCAGTTGACTTTTATCATGTCCAGAAAGGGGATGCATTTCAATTGATCTATGAAAGAAAATATGTTGATGGGCAGCCACTGGGAATCCAAAAATTAGTGGGTGCGAGATATACTTCAGGAAACACAGTGTATAATTCTATTCTTTATAAGGGAAGTGATTATGAAGGATACTTTGATCTTGAGGGCCGTCCGATGAAAAAAGCTTTTCTGAAATCTCCTGTAGAATATGCCCGAATCTCCAGTGGCTTCAACATGACCCGTTTCCATCCGATATTAAAGAGAGTCAAAGCACATTTAGGCACTGATTATGCTGCTCCGTGTGGTACACCCATCCGGGCAGTTGCTGATGGAAGAATTACAGCAGCTTCCTATACATCAGGTAACGGCAATTTTGTGAAGATAAAACATGACAAGACCTATGACACTCAATATCTTCATATGTCACGTTTTGGGCCGGGTATCCATCCGGGTGTGTTAGTCAAACAAGGACAGACGATTGGTTATATCGGTCAGACAGGATTGGCTACAGGATGCCATGTTTGTTTCCGATTTTGGAAAAATGGAAAACAGGTGAATCCGATAAATGAAAAAATGCCTCCGCCTGCAGCTATGGATCTTAATCAATTGCCGGGTTATCTGGAATACAGTAAAGGCATCAAGGAAATGTTGGATAAGGTGATCATCAGCATTCCGGCCGAACATCCGGTTGATGAGGTTCCTGATGAGAGCTTGCCGAATTCGTAGAAAGGAAGAAGGGAAGTTTCCGCTTTAGGCAACAATAAACTCATTGTTTAAAGAAATGATTTTCAATCGCAGCCTCAGGCTGCTTGAGTTTGTTTTCCAAATTGATCCATTAATTCATGATATAGATTCGAAGGTGGTAAACTTCGAATAGCATTTATCATTCACAACTCACGTTTCCCGTCTCACGTCTCATGTCTCACATCTCACATCTCACATCTCAGTCTTGAGCTTTATCCAACGTAAATCCAAACGTGGAACCCCTACCCGGCGTGCTCCTTACATTGACAGTCTGATTGTGGGCTTCAAGGATATGTTTGACGATCGATAATCCTAAACCTGAGCCACCGGATTCACGACTGCGACTTTTGTCTACACGATAGAAGCGGTCGAAAAGATGGTTGAGATGTTTTTCTTCAATGCCAATACCATTGTCTGCAATCTCGATGAGGATCTGTCGGTCCATCACATAGAAACTCACTTTGGTGACTCCGTTTTCATTTCCATATTTGATCGAATTGAGAATCAGATTTGTGACTACCTGCCTTATGCCTTCGCGATCACCCTGCACTGCAAATGTTTTATCTGCCCCTTCTTTAAAGGTGAGCGTCACATTTCGCTGACGTGCATTGACTTCAAGATCATTGAAGACTTCGCGTACCAATGATTTAATATCAAACTTCTGAATATCCAGGATCAGATCTTCAGATTCAAGTTTACTGATCTCTTCAAGATCCTGCACGATCGTCAATAGTCTTTCCACATTTGATGCTGCCCGTTCGAGATAGCGCATATTGACATTCTCATCATACACCCCACCATCGATCAGCGTGTAGATATACCCTTGTATCGAAAATATCGGTGTTTTCAATTCATGGGAAACATTGCCTATAAATCTCTTGCGATAAGCTTCAAGCGTTTTCAAGGTCTCAATTTCATTTTGTTGCGTTTCAGCCCAATGCTGGACTTCCTGCTCGACGCCATCAAGAAGGGGATCATCACTTTTTTTCAACGCTCTTTTATCCGGTACTGAAGTCTTTGCTTTACGTATGATTTTATACATCAACTTTATCCGGCGATAGATAAACCTATCGAGTATAAACTGAATCGCAAAAAACGAAAACACACCGATCGCCAGAATTACAAATATGCCTGTCTTCCATGAAAATTCAACACGCAAAACCTCTGTCCCGAGCCACAAAGCCAATGTTGTAAACAGCGTCATGGCTAATGCGCCATACATTGACATGGATCGAAGGCTTATATTTTTAAACAAGATTAGTCAGTTGTGAATGGTGAGTTGTGAATTGTGAGTTGTGAGTGGTGAGTGGTAATTCGTGAATAGTTTTATTTTTTCACTTTTCCTTATTTGTTATTCGTTATATATTACTTGTTATTTATTCGTTATTCGTTATTTGTTATTTGTTATTTGTTATTTGTTACTCGTTATTTGTTATTCGTTCGTTATTCGTTATTCGTTATTTATTTTAATATCACTGTATCGAATCCGCCATTTGCTTAGCGCGATCAATGATCAATTTTAATTTTTTCGGATCAGTCTGAAGCAGATCCATTTCACTCTTTATCTCTTCATAAGAGAGTTGATAGACTTCTTCAATTCGCTTTTTAAAAAGAAGTCTGATCGAATCCTGTTGCAGCGGGCTCAAATCGGGCAAAGCTACTTCCGCAAGCTGCAAATCAAGCATGAGATGGGCCATCCGTTCATCCGAAAGCTTATATTCATTTTTTGGTGAAGACTGGCAGGCTGCCATGATCATGATCAAAAATAGAATGATCAAAGATTTTATCCTCATAATGAATATTGTTTCGGGTAATGAAACCCAATGAACCCTGCATGTTCAGGTTTGAATTTTTTCCAATTTGATATCATTGCCTGCGCATGCACCACCCCGCAAGTGGGAACATTGTCGATATGAACTCCTGCCAGATGGTTAGCTATCCAGGTAAAAGTAGGATTGTGACCAAAAATGTAAACAAACGATGCAGAATCAGGTGCTGAACAAAGCACATCGTAAACCTGCTGTGCAGTGGCTTCATACAATTCATTTCTGACCAAAAAGGCTGACTCCTGAAGGCCAAATTCTTTTCTGAAAAATTCAGCGGTAGTACGGGCTCGATTTGCACCAGAAGTGATGATCAGGTCCGGAATAAGGCCCGATTCCTTCATTTTGCGAGCCATCATAGGGGCATCTTTCAAGCCCCGGGCGTCAAGCTTCCGGTCAAAATCATCAGCACCGGGCTGATCCCAGCTCGACTTGGCATGACGGACAAAACAAACATCTTTTACTTCCATAGGAGCGGATTACCTTTACAAATTTATGTCTAACAAAGGGGAATGTCTTCATTAATTCATTCAAAATGAAGATTATGACTCCTTAAATGACCAACCAAAGCACAAAAAACGCAGAATGACCGAATGAAAGTCCTTCTTTCCGAAATTGAACAAAATATCACCGCTGATGCCCTTGAAGAAGCGCAGGAGCTGGTCAGTTTCACACAGGAATACGCGATAAATCTCGTCGAAGAAGGCTATTATCATTGTATCTCCAGACAACCCGATTACCATGTAGAGATCACCATCAAAAAAGATGGCCTGGCTGTCCCTAAATGCCAATGCACCGTATTCAAGCGAACAAAACAATGTAAACACGCTATCGCAGCTCTTCTCCTGCTCAGGGATCAGATCCAGAGAAGTAACCGTTCAAAAAAGAAATCCAACCAGGAACAGCTGGTCACTGATGAGGTCCTTAAAAAGCTAAACGTCACGGAGTTAAGAGCATTCTTGTCTTCCTATGCATTGTCCCATTCCATATTCCGGGCAGAAATATTGTCCAATTATCTGCACCTCATCCGGAATCCGAATTACCACAGTTTATTCATGGACATCGCACCTCTGGACAAATATGGCCAGGTCCGGCTAAACAGAAATAGTATAAAAACTGTACGAAGCGTCAGTTCTACCCTACTCAGGCAGGCACAGCAGCTTTTGAAAGACCGGGCACTCGCTGAAACACTCCAGATCCTTGAAGCCTCCATTCTTCATCTCCACAGGTTGTGGATGAAGCTTCCTCAATTCCAGGAACAATTGATGGTCGAGTTGCGCATGGCCTATAAAATATTTGAAAGTCTGTGCGCACAGCAAATGGCGCCAAGATTGCAAATACGAGCCATTAACCTTTCCATGGAAATATGCAACAGAGAAGGGTATGTTTTTCCTTCCGGCATGAGGCCGCTTTTATCCATAACTGAACCATTTCTTCTTGAAGAAAAAACACGCAAAGCCGCATTTTTATTAGCCGAAAAGAAAATCAGATCCGGAATTCAAATCATACAATGGGCAACACTTCTCTATAGATGGACACGCTTGTGGTCTATTCGCTTTTCAAATGAAGCCTTAGTAAAACAACTTGAAACATCATTGCCAGCTATCATCCTCGAATCCGCTCAACAATCGCGACATGATGATGTGCTTTATCTCATGAGCCATCTGAAGCCGGAGAAATATCCCGATGCGATCATCAAATCCTCATTGCAGGCAGGTCTTAAATCTGCAAGACTGATGGCTGACAATGACATGATGATTAATCTCGCCTACAGGCTTGCGTTGAATCACCTTGATATGGATGCCTGGGATTTTCTCAAAGAAAAAGATCCTTCCAAAGCAGACCGTATTCTGCACATCATAGAAGATATGTATCAGGCGGGTTCAGATCAGGCAGCCGATGAACTGCTTTTGAACGGATGGCAAATGACAGGACAGGGTTTGAAAATTATCCAAAGACTAAGAGCGATGGGGCAACTCGAACACCTTGTGAGTTTTGATTTTATCCTAAAAGATAAATTCAGAGCAGAACTTGAAGATGCCTATGCTGAGTATATTGTCTCCGTACGTGAAATGTATGGAGGTGTAAATGCAAGGCAAAAACTGAATACTATATTTGCCCACCTGAAAACAATTGATTTATTTCAATCCGTCAGCATGAAAGTAAAAGAAATGGAAAACCCGGGACGTGAAGAAACGCTTAAAATAAAACCTACCATTAAAGGTTTTGTATTCGATCTGGATGGTGTGATTGTGGATACTGCAGTACATCATTTCAGTGCATGGACCAAAATCATGAAAGAGCTGGGTGTGGATATCGAAGAAGCTGACGATGAACATACACGTGGTGCAGGGAGAATGGAGTCCTTTCAATACCTGCTTGACCGATATGATGTTCATCTGACTGAGGATGAAAAACAATATTGGGCTGCACGGAAGAATGACATTTATGTTGAAGCCATCAACACGATCACTTCTGCTGATCTTCTTCCTGGTGCCTTATCGTTTCTTAGCGCTTCAAAAGATCTTGGTCTATTACTGGCGTTAGGATCAGCCAGTAAAAACGCAAAGCCTGTCATTGAAAAGCTCGGTGTAAAAGATTATTTTGATGCAATACTCGATGGCAATGATGCAAAGGCCTCTAAACCAGATCCTGAAATATTCATCAATGCTGTTGCGGCTTTAAAATTAGAACCTGCACAGGTTGTTGTATTTGAAGATGCTGTCAAGGGTGTGCAAGCTGCATTGTCAGCAGGTTGTTATGCAGTGGGTATAGGTGATCCCACGACGCTTTCGGCAGCACAAATTGTTATGTCTGGTTTAGATCAATTAAGTCCCTCAACGATAATCGAACGATTAGTATGAAAAATTATATCAAATATCATCCCTGGCAGATTATAGAAGAAGAATTTCATCATGACTTCCATCTGATCAGCGAAAGTATCTTCAGTCTCGGCAATGGCCGGATGGGCACGCGTGGAAATTTTGAAGAAGATTATAGTGGTGAGACTTTACGTGGATCATATTTCGCAGGGGTTTATTATCCTGACCTCACACGTGTAGGTTGGTGGAAAAACGGTTATCCTGAATATTTTGCAAAAGTTCTCAATGGTGTCAACTGGATAGGTGTACGCATCCTTATCGATGAAGTGCCATTGGATATTGCCATTACCCCGGTCACGAATTTTCAACGTGTGCTGGATATGGAAAATGGTTTACTCCTTAGATCATTTGAAATCAGTCCTCCATCCGGAGGTGAGTTGATCTTTCAATTCGAACGGTTTTGCAGCATGGCAGATCCGGATGCCGGAGTGATTCATATCAGGGTCAAATCAGAAGGATTTTTTGGTAAAGTAACATTAGAGCCTTTTCTGGATTTCGATGTGCATAACAAGGATGCTAATTATGGTGATCAGTTTTGGATAAGCCGTGACGAATACCAGGATAAATATATTTCTATGGTTTCCTCCGTCACAAAGAAAACCGGATTCACTGTCAGTTCATTGATGCGGACGAACTTATATAAAAATGAGGTTCTCACTGATATTGCTACTTCCGCTCATGAAAGCATGAAGACAAGTCACCTGTACAGCCTGGATGTAAAATCTGGCGATGAGCTGGTGTTAAATAAATTTGTAATCAATCTGAGCAGCTTATACGTGCCTGCTGAGGAACAACTTGATGCAGGTAAAAAGAAAGTTGAAACACTATACAATAATGGATATCATGCTTTAAAAACCGCTCACATCACGGCATGGAAAAAAATATGGGATGGTGCGGATGTGCGGATCAAAGGAGACATCTCAGCTCAACAGGGAATCAGGTTTAATATTTTTCAGCTTTGGCAAACCTATACCGGTGAAGATGACAGATTGAATATCGGGCCAAAAGGATTTACAGGTGAGAAATACGGCGGCAGCACATACTGGGATACAGAAGCGTATTGTGTGCCTTTTTATTTAAGTAGTTCTGAAGCCAAAGTGGCAAGAAACTTACTGGTATACCGTTATCTCCATCTTCCAAAGGCGATCAAGAACGCGGCCAAATTAGGTTTTAAGGATGGCGCAGCACTTTATCCGATGGTGACGATCAATGGAGAAGAATGTCACAATGAATGGGAGATCACGTTTGAAGAGATACACCGCAATGGAGCTATCATCTATGCGATCTATGATTATGTCCGTTATACCGGGGATATGCATTATATGGTTGAAGGCGGTCTTGAGGTGATCATCGGTGTCGCACGATTCTGGGCACAACGTGTGAATTACTCTGAAGCAAAAAAAGCATGGGTCATGCTGGGTGTCACCGGACCTAATGAATATGAAAACAATGTCAATAATAATTGGTACACGAATTACCTCGCCCGATGGTGCATACTCTATGCCACTGAACAGATCAGTTGGGTCAAAGAACAGTACCCGACGCAATGGGATAAAATAAAAAGCACAGTCCATTTTGATGAAGCTGAACTGACACACTGGGATGATGTTGCAAAAAATATGTTTTTTCCAAAGGATGATGCGCGACAGTTATTTCTCCAGCAAGATGGATTTCTGGATAAGGAACTGATGCATGCTGATCAGTTGCCTGCTGCAGAGCGACCTATCAATCAAAAGTGGTCATGGGACCGTATACTGCGATCCTGTTTTATCAAACAGGCGGATGTGCTGCAAGGCATGTATTTTTTTGAAGATCATTTTGATCTCGATACGTTAAGGCGACACTTTGATTTTTACGAACCGATGACGGTGCATGAATCTTCATTGTCACCCTGTGTTCATGCTATCCTTGCATCACGACTCGGCAAGATGGACAAAGCGTATGAGATGTATCTCAGGACAGCCCGCCTGGATCTTGACGACTACAACAACGATACAGAGGATGGTCTCCACATCACCAGTATGGCTGGCTCATGGATGTCCGTTGTGCGGGGTTTTGCAGGAATGACAGTCAAAGACGGAATGTTGATTCTCGCTCCTGTGCTTCCTCCCACCTGGACCGGGCTACAATTCAACATTCGGTTCAGAGAACGTGTTCTACTGGTAGATATTACAGCTAAAGGGTGTGAAGTGACCCGAAAATCAGGTGATCCGCTGTTTATCCTAGTCCACAAAGAGGGACGTCAGGTTTAATTGATCTTAGTTTGTACTTTTAAAGGGGAAAAACCAGTTTAGAATTCTGTCTATGATACGAGTAATGATTGCCGATGACCACAATATGTTTGTGGAGGGGGTTGAATCTATTCTTGAGGGAATCGATAACATTCAGGTTGTCGCCAAATGCTATACAGGTCTGGAGGTTTTTGAAAAGATACCCAGCACCCCTGTTGATGTTATTTTGCTGGACATTAATTTGCCCGGCATGAATGGGCTTGAAGTGTGCCAGAAATTAAGCAAAGAATATCCTGATGTCAAAGTTCTTGCATTGTCCATGCACAATGAAGAAAGCTTTGTGACGGAGATTTTAAAATATGGTGCACAGGGATATATTCTGAAAAATACGGGCAAGAAAGAGTTGATCAACGCGATTGAAATGGTAAATAGCGGTCAATCCTATTTCAGTGATGAAGTGACTGAAACCATAATGAAAAGCCTGGTCAATCAGCGGACCGGTGGTAAAAAATCATCTATGCTCACACCGAAGATTTCAAGGCGTGAAAAAGATGTGCTTGAATTAATTGTAAAAGAACATACCACGCAGGAAATAGCGGATACTCTTTTTATCAGTCTTAAAACAGTAGAGTCGCACAGGCGAAGCTTGTTGACAAAATTAGGTGTGCGAAATACAGCAGGTTTGGTGAGAGTCGCGATTGAACATCAATTGATGAAGCCGGTTTAGAACTGATTACCGGTTTAATTTTTGGTTACCGCAGAATACTACAAAAAAAAGCATAACAGGAAACATATTACCGTTTACACCCAACTATTGAATTTTCTCTACCCCAATATTTTAATTATCGATTACAGGCTTGCCGGAACGCACTCCTGCATGGGCATCTTAGCCGCTGTCAGGGTTTTGATCCTACAGCTAAGTTGATTAATTTAAGATATGAGTAATAGTTCAACGCAGAAAATATTTTCTTTCATGGCCGGCATAGTGTCCGTCATGATATTGTTATGCCTGCCACTCAGCAGCACTGCTCAACCAACGATCAATGATCAGATGTCAAAAGCTGAACTGTACCGGCAGATTACACAACTTGAACAAATAGGAGAATACAGTACGGCAGCCGAAGCTTATCGTCTCATCGCTGAAAAAGACCTCGCTGAAATAGACAATCTTGATAAGGCTATCAAGAACTATATAGAAGCCCAAAAACTATTTGAAAAAGCAGGCGACTCTGTTCGCATGTACCAGACCATCAATGATCTCGGTCATTTATACAGCGGAAGTGAATATTACCTGGAGGCCATCGCCATGTTTGAGAAAGTAAAATCATATGCATCCCGGACATTGGATACATTGACCCAGGCCCGAATGCTCCAACAGATCGGCGAGATATACATCGCCCGCAAACAGGTAAGCGAGGCTTCACGTTATCTTGAACAGGCAAGTAAATTAAATCTTCAGATCCAGGATACGTTGCTATCCGTCATCAATCAGCTTACGATCACTGCACTTACAGGTCATAGGAAAATGTTTAGCGATCTGCCTGATTCGATGCGTCTTGAGTTGTCAAAATATGACAGCATCCGGTATGAATCTTTTCTTCCATCGATACATCTCCATGTCGGCATGTACAATATGCGGGCTAAGAAATACAAGCTGGCTGAATATTATTTCCACCAGGGTCTGAAACTGAGCGGCCATGATACATTCGTCAAAAGAGAATTGTACCGGTATCTCTCAGAATGCTATGAAAAAATGAATGACTATCCGGCTGCATTATCCGTGATGAAGACATACAATAATTTCAATGACAGCCTTAATGACGCCAGCAAGTCGTCCAGCATACAGCAGATGCTGCTCAATAGTAAAAATATCGAGCGCGAAACTGAGCTGCAAGAAATGGCGCTGGACAGAAATATTACCGCTTTAAAATCCAGGATATCAAAAGTCTTTAGCGTTGGATTGTTAGTTGCTGTGGTTTTTATGCTGATTGTTTCCTACATCTTTATCCGGAGCTTCCAGCAACGACTCAATGCCAATCAGATCATCACGAAACAAAATGAAGAATTGACGCAACGAAAAATAAATGAGCTTGAGACAAATCTCAAAATAGAAACGATGAGTTCGATGCTCACAGGCCAGGAAGTCGAACGTGAGCGAATCGCAAGAGATTTACATGATAGCCTTGGGGGATTGCTGTCAACCGTCAAGCTACATTTTGATGCTATACAGGTGAAAAATCCGGAGATCACAAGCCAGAAGGAATATTCAAAGGCGTATACATTGCTCGATGCGGCATGTGCTGAAGTACGTACCATCTCCAATAACATGCAGCCGGGGGCGCTGCTGAAGATGGGCATCGTCCCTGCCATCAAAGACCTGATCAATCGCATTGAGTCTGAAGAAATGCCACATATTGAATTCATACACTATGGTCCTTTGCATAATTTGCCTACAAGTATTATACTCCATATTTTCCGGATAGTTCAGGAACTATTGTACAACTGTATCAAGCATGCTCATGCAAAGGAAATACTCATTCAACTGATCCGCAATGAAGAAGATCTTGAGATCATGGTTGAAGATGATGGCCAGGGATATGACCCGGCGGAAATAAAAAAAGGAATGGGTACAGAGAATGTTTCCGCCCGTGTAAATTTCTTAAAAGGAGAAATTTCTGTGTATAGCGTGATCGGTACAGGGACCACAAGTACCATCACGATACCGTATACACAGGAAATGGCGGAAGGAGAAGTTTTCTCGAACTTCGATCCGGAAATGTTTTAGGAAGGCAGAAAGGGCAAAAATGGCAAAAGAGGCGGAAAGGGCAGAAAAGGCAGAAGAGCAATGAAAATATTATTTCTGATCGGATACTCTGTCATTGAGAGAAATAATCATGAACAATCATGATGATCATGAAAATCTGCGTTCTATTTTACATTGTGTTAGGATTAACTGTCTAATTCAGGAAATTAATCTTAATTGATCATAATTTTTCCTATTTGATCCGCGTCCTCATTTTTATTCGCCCAAGATTCATATCGGTTGCTGAGCTGCAGCACATGGATGCGTATGGCAAGTTGAACCATTAACGCTAAATACCTAACTGTCTGATACCAAAAATTAACATTTTTTGACCTTTCTGCCTTTTCCGCCCCTTCTGCCTTTTCTGCCTTTATTTTAATAGATGTACTTTTACGTTAATAGAATCTCTGATAACCGAATAACTAAAAATGCTCCACAATATTTCTCCGATTGATGGCAGGTATGGCGATAAGACCTCCGCGTTGAGTTCTTATTTCTCTGAATTTGCATTGATGAAATACCGATGCCTTGTGGAAATAGAATACCTCATCGCGCTGATCGAAACCGGTATAGTGCCCAATACAAAACTCAGTGCTGAGTCGAAAACGAACCTCCTGAATATCGTGACATCCTTTAATGATGAAGATGCCGCTTCCATAAAAAAAATTGAATCGAAGATCAATCATGATGTCAAGGCGATTGAATATTTTATAAAAGAAAAACTGGAGAAATTAAATCTGAATGTGCTCCGCGAATGGGTGCACTTCGGCCTTACATCGCAGGATGTCAACAACAGTGCATTTCCACTGATGATCAGGAATGCCTATAGGGAAATCATCATACCAGAAATAAAATCCACCCGGCAGGAGATTTTTGATTTTGCAATGGCGACAAAGGATATCCCAATGATGGCTTACACCCATGGACAGCCAGCATCACCCACTTTGCTTGGGAAAGAAATGATGGTCTTCGTCGAACGATTGGATATACAACTTGGTCATCTTGAACATATCAATCTCTGCGTCAAATTTGGTGGAGCGACCGGTAATTTCAATGCCCATGTTGCAGCATTTCCGGATATCGACTGGGCTGACTGGGCAGATGATTTCACTTCAAAATATCTGCATATCGGACGATACAAATACACGACGCAAATCGAGCATTATGATCAGATCGCTGCGCTATGTCACGCTACGATGCGCATCAATACGATCCTGATTGATCTTTGCAGGGATATCTGGATGTATATCTCCATGAACTACCTCACCCAAAAAGCAAATCCGGATGAAGTGGGTTCTTCCGCCATGCCGCACAAAGTAAACCCCATTGATTTTGAAAATGCTGAAGGAAATCTTGGTTATGCCAATGCGATCTTTGGCCATCTTGCAGACAAGCTACCCGTGAGTCGACTGCAAAGAGATTTGACAGATAGTACTGTTCTCCGAAATATTGGTGTTCCTGTAGCCCATACTCTTCTTTCATTGAAATCAATTCAAAAAGGTCTGAGCAAAATATCAGCAAATGAAATAAAGACACAATCTGATCTCAATGACAACTGGTCAGTTCTTGCTGAAGCGATTCAAACTATCCTTCGTCGTGAAGGTGTGCCTAATCCATACGAGCAATTAAAAGAACTGACACGCGGTAAAGAAAAACTGACGCGAGAAAGTCTTCATCAATTTATTGAAAAGCTGCAGGTCAAAGAAGAAGTTAAAAAAGAACTCAGAAAACTGACACCCGGCGGGTATACGGGGATGAGGTTTAATATCTAATCCATCTCCACCACTTTCCCATTCCCCACTTTATACACTCTCCCTGGAAATCGTTCAATCACACCGGTATTGTGTGTCGCCATCAGGATCGCTGTATGATACTCGACAGCAAGACGTCGCATCAATTGAAGAATAGCATCGGCCGTCTCAGGATCGAGATGCCCTGTCGGCTCATCCGCGAGAAGTATCTGAGGTTTGTTGAGCACCGCCCGCGCAATCACAGCTCTTTGCTGCTCACCACCTGAAAGCTGATGAACCGGTTTATTGATATTGTCCGAAAGCTGGACATCAGCACATACCTCTCTGATGATCTTATTTTGTTCTGCTTCATCATTAGTTCCGGTGGCATCAAGGACAAAACGGAGATTTTCAGCTACGGACCATTGTGGAAAGAGTTGAAAATCCTGGAAAACCATCCCTACTCTTCGTCGCAATGTCGGAATATTGACCGCCTGAAGCTTCGAAAGTGAAATATCAGCCACCTGACCATCCCCCTCTTTCAGTGGTAAATCGCCCCATAACGTCCGCATCAATGAGCTTTTCCCGCTTCCGGTCTTCCCGATCAGGTACACAAATTCAGTCTGGCTGACGGATAGATTGACATCACTGAGGACTTTTACCCCTTCCTGGTAAATACCGGCATTTTTTAAGCTGACAACTTCTTTCATAAGGTATAAACGCACTTTCTAGAGGCACATTTCGTTACTGGATTTGTAACTCTTTGTGGCTATTTTCCTGTAAATTTGCACAAAGATTCAGTACCACAGGGATTGAACCTCTAAACATAGCTATTACAATGAAATTAATGCCCATTATTATCATAGCCCTGATGGCAGGAGGTGTAGTCATGCTTATCTCAGCTTCTAAAGACATGAGCACCTATAGCACGTTCACACACGTGAAAAATTCAGGTGAATCAGCCAAAGTCGTCGGAATGCTTTCAAAAGACAAACCGATGTATTACAACGCGGAGGAAAATCCTAATCTCTTCACCTTCTTCATGAAAGACCAGAACGGTGAAGAACATCAGGTCACTCTTCATTCAGCCAAACCTCAGGATTTTGAGCTCAGTGAGCAGATCGTTGCCACCGGAGCTTTTGACGGCGATAAGTTCGTCGCTTCCAGCATCCTGATGAAGTGCCCTTCCAAATATAAAAATGAAGAGGTGCTCGTGAGGAGCAATATGTAAATATTCATGCAAGACATCCAGTATATAGGAGAGCATCTCCTTCCGGGCAGGCTCGGTCATTTTTTTGTTCTCTCCGGCCTCGTATCCGCACTCCTTACATTTTTTGCATACCGCAAAACCACAATCACCAATCAGGATTCTTCCTGGCTAAAATTTAGCCGCATCTCCTGGGGTGTTCATGCCTTTTCAATTCTCTCTGTCATCGGGTTGATCTTCTATATGATGGTCCACCAATACTATGAATACCGCTATGTCTGGGATCATGTATCCAATGATCTGCCGATGAAATATATCTTTTCCGCTTTCTGGGAAGGCCAGGAAGGGAGTTTTTTACTCTGGATGTTCTGGCATGTCGTGCTGGGCTCTGTTGTATTATTCACAGCTAAGAAATGGGAATCAGGCGTCATGACATGGTTAGCTGCTATACAAGTGGTATTGGTGTCGATGATCGCAGGTGTTTATTTCGCGGATTCATTCAGGATGGGCAGCAGTCCATTTATGATGATGCGGAATAGTATGGATGCACCCATCTTCCAGAATCCGAATTACCTGTCGATGATCACCGGTAATGGTCTCAATCCTTTACTACAGAATTACTGGATGACAATTCATCCACCTACATTATTTCTTGGTTTTGCTTCTGTATCTATTCCATTTTGTTTTGCGATGACAGGATTGTGGCAAAAGAATCATACGGAATGGTTAAAACCAGTCATGCCATGGACTTTGTTTTCATGTGGCATATTGGGTACCGGGATATTGATGGGTGGCGCATGGGCATACGAAGCATTGAGTTTCGGCGGTTACTGGGCATGGGACCCTGTTGAAAATATGTCTCTTGTCCCGTGGGTAGTTATGCTTGCCGCATTGCATGGCAATTTCATTTCAAGACATACAGGACATTCTCTTCGGACAACATATCTTTTTTATATCGGGTCTTTTATGCTTGCTGTGTATTCAACATTCCTTACACGATCAGGTATATTAGGTGAAGAAAGTGTACACGCGTTTACACAGATGGGTCTTGAATGGCAGCTTGTAGGATTCATCGGCATTTTTTTGCTGGCAGCAGGTTACTTCTTTTTCTCCCGATACAAATCAGTACCTGTCATCAAAAAAGAAGAGAGCATGCAGAGCCGTGAGTTCTGGATGTTTGTAGGATCATTGATTTTAATTTTTTCTTCAATCCTGATTTCGTTTACAACAAGTATTCCGGTGTGGAATAAACTGATCGATGTATATGGATCGGTGATGGGTAAAGGTGATATGACATCTTATCATAAAGCCATTCCGCTGGATCCGATCACACATTATAACAGATTTCAACTTTGGATTGCTGTATTAGTCACGTTATTGGCTGGTCCTACACTCATGCTGAGGTTCGGAGGCATGGGATGGGATTTGTATAAAAATAAATTCTTTAAGCACATTGTTATTTCTGCAGCGATTGGATCCGTGGTGGCATTTCTTTTATCGAAATGGATCATACTGCCAGGATGGCAATATGCGGTATTGCTGAGTGCTGCAAGTTTTGGTGTGATATCAAATGTTGATTACCTGATTAGTTTTGGAAAACGGACATTAGGGGCGATGGCTTCAGGATTATCGCATGGCGGATTTGCTTTGATGGTCATCGGTATCATGGCGAGTGGATTGAATAAAAGAATTGTCAGCGAAAACAAATTTGCAGAAGAGGGAATTGCACAGGGTTTTGATCCCGGCAAAAATGCTTTCCTCATCAAAAATATGCCCATGTTCATGAACGGATATTGGGTGACCTACAAATCGGATACACTGCAGGGCCTTACTCGCTTTTATGAAGTTGAGTTTTTGAAAATGACGGAGAAAGGTGATACGGTAGAACATTTTACAACCTATCCTGATGTGTTGTATGATCGCAAGCTTACCAAAGTAGCTACCGCCAATCCGGATACAAAACGATATGCTGACAGGGATATGTTTACATACGTCGCAGGGCTTCCACCTGAACAGCAGGATGTCGCCAATATCGCAAAAGCGGATAGTTTACTGGAATATAAATCTTATGTCATCAGTCCGGGTGATTCAATTATTGCCGGAAAATTTATTGTTACGCTTGACAGCATTTCGCTTGACTCAAAGAATCAGGGATATATCCGGCAGGAAAATGATCTCGCACTGTCAGGTAATTTTTCGGTGCGGAATATAGAAGCACCAGGCACTAAGAAAGCATATCCGACACTTCTCGTCCGAAAAGGTCTCCTATATGGAATGAATGACCAGATCAATGATTTCAATCTCCGTCTTCGTTTGAGATCATCATCCCTTGACAGCCTTATTCCGCTGGATGAAAATTTAAACTATGAACCACTCGTTATAAAACCTCAGGAAACTAAATCATGGAAAGACCTGAAGATCACATTCGAGGGCATTGACAAAAACATCACACATCCCAATTATAAAGCAGAAGAAGGTGACATTGCCATTCATGGTGTAGTGAAAATTGAAACTCCGCGTCATCAGGTATTTACGGCCAGGCCACTTTATTTTATTCGTGATGGCAGTCCCTTCAACATGAAAGTATATCTCCCTGATCTCGGGCTCCATGTACGTCTCGAAAAAATAGATCCTGCAAAAGAGGAGTTTACTTTACTTTTTGCACGTCCGAGTGCGAAGCCATCACTGGCTTTGGAAATGGCAGAAGAGGTGCCGAGAAATGATTATATCGTACTTGAAGCGATATTATTTCCGGGTATCAATTTGTTCTGGGGAGGCGCTATCATCATGTTGCTGGGTATGTTTATAGGTCTTTATAAACGGCTTCGTAAATCCTAATCATTACAGCTTAATTTCCTTGACTTTCATTTATATTCCCTAACGGATTTAGAGTCTGGGTGAGACCATTATCCTCCTGATGAGACAGTATGGCACACTTATGATTAATCTAATCCCAAATTTCTTTAAGAGTACGGACAGGTCGCGACCTGTCCGTACTCTTAAAGAAATTTGGCTCTGATGGTTCAATCCTTTATCTTGATTCAATATGAAGAAAATGCTATCTAATTCATCCCATTTAAACCTTAAGCAAAAATGAAAATCGTTTGCATTGGCGCAGGACGACTGGCACATCAACTGATGCCTGCACTCGAGGACGCGGGTTGTGAAATCATACAGGTTTACAACCGAACACCCGAAGCTGCAAAACTTCTTTCAGATAAGCTTAAGTCCGCTTCGCACATATCAAAGTTGGAAGAGGTCAATCCTGATGCTGAAATATATTTTCTGACGGTTTCGGATGATGTCATCAATCCTATGGCATTGGAATTAAAAAAAATCATTAGCCCTGAAGCGCTTTGTGTTCATTGTTCAGGCATTCTTGAACTTGATGTCATCCCGTTCAATCGAAAGGCAGGATTTTACCCGTTACAGAGTTTTTCAGACAATCATGATGTCTCTTTCCGGTTTATACCTATCATCATCACGACGCATGATGATGATATCTGGATTGAGCTGGATCAAATCGCAGGCAGAATGTCTTCTTCCGTATACAGGATGACGGATGAACAAAAATCTATTCTTCATGTCGCCGCGGTATTTGCAAATAATTTCTCCAATCACATGCTGACAATAGCAGAATCGATTTGTAAAGAAAATCAACTTCCATTTGAGATTTTAAAGCCACTCATCCTGGAGACATTCAGCAAAGCCATATTATCCGGACCGAAAGAAAGTCAGACAGGACCGGCCATCAGAGGCGATGAGAAGACGATTGAAAAGCATCTACATCTTTTGGAAAACAATCCTGAATTAGTAGATGTATATAAAATTGTAACAAAGAGTATACGAATAACGAATAACGAATAACGAATAACGAATAACGAATAACGAATAACGAATAACGAATAACGAATAACGAATAACGAATAACGAATAACGAATAAAAAAAGAAGAGAAGAAAGTTGTTCGTAGTCTGAGACTACGAACAACTTTCTTCTCTTCTTTTTTCCGATTCAGATTTTGGTCTATGGTCTTCAGTCAATGATCTTTTTACTCTTCACCTCAATCAATGCCGCCAACACTTCAATCGCCCTGAAATAGCTTGTATGATTATTGATGACGAGGTGTGCCTGATCCTTAAAAGGCTCAATGTGGGCTTTGTATGAAGGCAATACATGAAACTCATATCGATGAAGTACATCTTCGAGGGGATAATTTCGTTCACCCGCATCACGTATGATACGGCGCTTCAGTTTTATGACATCTTCCGCATCAATGAAAAGCTTTAGATCAAGTAGCTCACGTATCTCAGGAAAATAAAAAACAAATAACCCTTCGACGATTATGATTGGAGCCGGTTTGAATAAGAGGAAAACAGGTTCTTTGTCCGGATTATTGAAAACATATTGTTCCTTGCGGACTTCATGCCCATTGATCAGTTTTTTAATATCATTTGTAAATGCACTGTCATCAATAGCTTCAGGAAGATCAAAATTCTGATACCCGGCATCATCCCAAACCTGCCTTTCCCGTGGATGATAATATTCATCCTGAGAAATAATACACAACTTTTCTTCAGAAAACAATTCCCTGAGCTCATGGATGATTCTTGTCTTTCCTGAGCCACTGCCGCCGGTGATGCCTATGATGTATGGTTTGTGTGTCATTGCAGGTGTGAAAGTAGTTTTTTTTTTGCCCCTAAATCCCCTATGCTTCGACCAGCCATTCACAACCTTGTGCTGCAGCTCAGCAACCAGGGAATTTTATACATTTAATGTTTTACAGCATCAAGTTGTGCGGGATCATGTTTATACCTGAATACAAACTGGAATACAATACCCAACACTAATGCATAGGCTGCAAACGTGAACCATATGCTTGGCCATTGTTTCACACCCTCAATAGTGAAATGATCGACAACCCATCCGCTGAGCATGCCGCCAAAAAATGCACCGAGGCCATTTGTCATCAACATGAATAATCCCTGCGCACTGGCCCTGATTTTTATATCTGCTTCCTTTTCAACAAACAATGAGCCTGATATATTGAAAAAATCAAAGGCCATCCCGTAGATAATCATTGAAAGTAAAAGGAAAATAAATCCTCCACCGGGATTCCCTATTCCGAATAAACCAAAACGGAAGACCCAGGCAAAGATGCTCATCATCATGACCTTTTTTATTCCAAAGCGGTGCAGGAAAAAAGGAATCGTGAGAATAAATAAAGTCTCTGAGATCTGAGATACAGAAATCAAAATATTAGGATGCGTGACGGCAAATAAATTTTTAAAAGCTTCATTACTTCCAAAATCGTCAAGAAACGGCTTCCCGAATGCATTTGTAATCTGCAATGCAGCGCCAAGTAACATCGAGAAAATGAAAAAGACAGCCATCTTTCTGCGTTTGAATAAAACAAGCGCATCGAGACCAAGGGCAGATATCCATGAGGCATCTTTACTTTTTCCGGCAGGCTTGCAAGCCGGCATCGTGATACTATAAATACCCAGGATCACAGCCGCCACTCCACTGACGATGAACTGCATAGGTGTCTGCGTCCATCCGGTTATATCTACTAACCACATCGCGCAAATAAAACCAACCGTACCCCATACCCTGATCGGTGGAAAATCTTTTATGATGCTGTATCCTTTATTCTCCAGAATGATATACGACACCGTATTGTTGAGCGCAATGGTGGGCATAAAAACAAGTGCATTGAAAAACATGACCCAGTACATCATTGTTGGGTCACCCACTGTCGAGGCCCAGAATAATAAAATAGCTCCAATGATATGGCAGGCGCCTAAAACTCTTTCTGCATTCACCCATCTGTCTGCGACAATCCCCATTAAAGCAGGCATAAATAAGGATGCTATCCCCATCGTCCCATACGTAGCCCCTATCTGGGAACCGGTCGCATGCAACACTGTAAACATATACCCCCCAAGGGAAATCAACCAGGAGCCCCAGATAAAAAACTCAAGGAAATTCATGATGATGAGGCGAAACTTGATATTCACAATAGGTGATTTTGAGATGAGATGAAAGAATCAACAGAAATCCAAGATAAAATTAATTTCCTGGACATCAATTCTTACTTTTTCACGGTTGGGTGTAGTATTTACTACGTCCTGGTGTCCGCAAAACTCTGTTTTGCGTATCCGTAGTGAGTGAATTGAATTTTTGAATCTATGAAAAAGCCATTTTCGCAAATCTGAAATTTGCTGACACGAAAGCTTAGGCCCAGCCTAAGCTTAACATTTCTGATTTTTGATGCAAACTCAGTTTGCATTAAAAGTTCTACCTATGACTCAACGCAATCGTCATATCCTGCGCTTCCAGCAATTTCCCTTCACCTGCTGAATTAAATAAGGTGACAGCTAATTGCAATGAAGTCTTATAGGCTGGTTGATTCGCAGGGGAAAGACCGAAATACTCAACCTTACCGATGTTCATATATGAAGTGAAAGGTTGAATACCGGATGTACTACTCCACTCTATTCCGTTTTCATCGGTGTAAATAATCTCAACTCTGTCATTAAGATTTAATGATGAATAATTAGGCACCGGCGTACTGACCAATGAAATCGGGAAGTAGCAAGCGTCAACGATTGAATCCTGTACACGAACTGTTTGATGCAATTCGGAACGATTGCCCAATGCATCTGTCAATAACACATTCACAAAAAATTCTGCTTTACTTTCAGCGTGATGCAGTAAAATGCCGGGTGCATTAGTCTCATCAAACCATTGGACCTGAAATGGCGGAGTACCACTTTCCGGTTTTATGGTCAGACTTACTGTAGTTGAATCTTCATATTTAGCAATGATGGAAGCAAGACAGGGTATTAATGTAGAAGGATTAAAATAAATACACTGATTATATTGACAACCGGTAAAAGCAAGCGACTGAAAACAAACATTTAAAAATTGTCCGTAACCCACTACATCCTGAAATTGTTCGTTCAAGGTCGTGACTGATCCATTGAGATTTTCCCAATAGCTATACCCACTCATGAATAATCCGGATTGTGTATTCAATGTAATTTCAAAGCTATCCCTTTCCTTATGAGAAAGCACAAAATCCTTTGAACCGCTCTTTATTGTTTGTAAGAAATCCGCTTCCGGATCTGATGAAACAGATTGTGTTCCATAAAATCTGAATTCCCACGATGGATTACATTGTTGTGTGCAGCCATTTTTGCTGAATACGGATGTATAAACTATTGAAGAATCTTTATCAATGACAATAGGTTGTACAGTCCAGTCACCAATACCCGCATCTAAATTCAAGGCCTGGCCATCAAATGAGCCTGACAGTCCGAAAACAGGATTGTCTGTAAATCCCGCAGGTATATCCTGCGGATCTTTCGCACAGCTCACCCATAAGAGAGAAGCCAATAAAGCAAGTTGAACAATTCCTTTAGCGTTTCCCATAAAAAATATAATTGACCGTGAACGATGGAGTGATGGAAGAAAATTTTCCCTTCCAGGAATAGCCTTCATCTCGCAATGCATCGTCATTTTTATCTATTGACGTGAAGTAATATTTCAAACCTGCCCTCGCCACTATCCTGGGCGCAATCCTGTACCCATACAAAACTTCACCGTTGAATAGTAGTCTTTGCATACCATCTGTACTCAGCCATGCATAGTGCGACGATTCAGTTCCTGTAGCAAACTGATCAACTGTCCTGATGACGATTGTACCCTGTGCCCCATAAAGGTATTGCATGCCACCATAGATCGAAAATATATTTCTCTTCACTTCGTATTGAAGACCAAGCTTTGAATAAATGAAATGAAGCTTATCAGGCTGAAGCGTATTGAAATTACTGCGAATTCCAAATCCCTGTTGGGTCACCGTAGAAGTTCGTTCAAAATTGAAACCCTCGTTTTGCAGCAGATATCCGGCCGATAAAAGGATGCTTGTCTTTGAACCAGTTTTATATCCTACTCCACCACCAACATTAATATTCCAGCCTGCAGAATATTCATTTTTTAATCCCGGAATAAACCCTGCTCCAGCTTCAGCAAATAAGTTGAAAGAATGAAAATACGCAGCGGAAGGTTTGATGGCCAATGTAAGTGAAGATTGTTCTGTGACTTCTGAAAAGAAAATAGATTCCAAAGGCACAGGATCATATGTATAATGATGCTCTGGCGCGTCAGCAGGCATAAACTCCACATCATCGGGTATCACTGTGATACCGACAGTTTTGGATACAATCGAAGGTGATGTATTTGGAATGACGATCAATTCATTATTCACTGCATTAGGTGCTGTAGAAAATACGTCTTCTTTATTGACAACCTTTGGACTTTGTTTTATATCTGTATTTGGATTTTGTGTTATATCCGTTTTTGAGATTTGTGTTATATCAGTTTTTGAGATTTGCCTTATATCAGTTTTTGCAATTTGTTCATTTTCAATTGTACTACTTTGTTGAGTTACAGATTTCTCCATTGCATTTTTAGCCGGCGCATGACTATGATCAACAGATGGCTTTATTTCAGAGATAGTAGGTTGAACAACTTTCTTTGATGATTTCGAAGATCTGGTTGTATTTGACTTCTCAGTTTTGGATTCGGAAAATTGAATATTGTCCTTATCCACAATTGCTTTTGACAATTGTGCAACATCACTTTTATTTTTTTCAGTGACTACGGGTGCAGGCAATACAGGAGCTTGTATTTTATTTTCCCTATTCACATAAAATAGCACACCTCCGATAGCGACGGCGATAGCAAGACCTCCGAACCACCAGAAGATTCCTTTCTTTCGGCGATTGGTTTCAAGGAGGCTGATCATTTCATTCCTGTGCTGATCATCCACAGGGAAATGTTTCTCCTCCCATTTTTTCCGCAATTGATCATCGAAACTATTGTTCATTTCAATGCTGTTTTATATTCTTTTGATAAATTTTCTTTCAATTTCTTGCGTGCTTCATGCACATGCCATTTTGATGTTCCTTCAGAAATATTCAACATCGTGCTTATTTCTTTGTGTGTATACCCGTCGATAGCAAAAGATTAAATACCTGTCTGTCCATCGGTGAAAGCTGTTGAATCATCCCCATGACACGATCGATATCTATTTCTCCTGACCAATGTCCGGAATCTCCATTAGACCAAAGAGGCTCCTGTACGATTTGGCCCTGGTAAATATGGACCTGGTAATGTTTTTGTTGCGAACGGAATTCATCGATGATACTTCTCAGGGTAATCTTTGAAACCCAGGCTTTGAATGAACCGGTGTGATCAAAATCCTTAAGGTGTAACAGAACTTTTAGAAAAGCCAGATTGAGACGAGCACCGGCTTCCTGTCTGTCTCTGCAATATCTGATGCAGATAGACATCATATAACTGTAGCATTGATCGTATAGAAGGATCTGGGATTTCTTGTCCCCCTCAATACATTGCCTTATCAGTCGTTCTTCTATCTTCATTGCTTAAGTGTAGAAAAGGCTACTAACAAGTCATTCCCTCTAAATGACAAGTTAGCAGCCCTTTTCTCAAAAAGAGATCAAAAAGATCCTCTCTGTCATTCCAGTTTTAAAAACCGGCTGTAGTAGTTCTGATTTTCACCCTTGAGGTTTATGTGAAAAAGCCCGGATGAAAGTTGTCCTACTTCAACAGGGAGGATACTATTGGAACTCCTTGCGCTGCCTCTGTATACTACCTGTCCCTGCATATCGACGATTTGGACATCATATGTCGCCTGGAGGACAGGCATTTTAATATTTATTTCATTTTTTGCAGGATTAGGATACAATTGCAATTCCTGTGCAACAGGTTGATCGACTGCAGTTGTGCCCTGGTTGACAATCAATGTCACCTGTAATCTTTCAGGATCTGCCTGTGTTATTGTCACCCATACATCCGGTGAATGAATACCCGGAATATCATAACTGATCCTGTATGTACCAAAAGCAAGATCAGGAAATTTGAAACTTCCATCTGCACCGCTGATCGTAAAGTCTAATGGTTCGCCTGCTTCATTCTTTAATATGACCTCTACATTTGGTAGTCCCACTACTTCACGTGGCTCATTTCCTGAACTTGCCACGATATGATGTGGATCCAGAACACCTCCTCCGATAACACCTCCACCCGGAGTACCTGTGGTATGTTTCATCGAAATATCTGTCGTGTATGGCAACCAATTAGGGATGAATGCAAGATCTGCATCTTCCCATGTTGTACTGCTGAGGTGATATGTTGGAATATATTGAGCATAACCAACTGTACCCGGGAGCAATGATGCTTTCACGAGGAAGGCACCATTGGACAGATTGTTGAAAGTATAGAATCCATAATCTCCTGCCTGTGTTGAATCAATCAATTCAAAAGGTTCGCCGTTAGAATTAGTATTGTATAAATACACTCTGGCAGCAAGATGAGAAAGACTATCAGCGAATACAAATCCACTGATTTCATTTACACCTCCATTGATGGTGTCGTATGAACATGCGTTTGACACACATCCCACTGCATCGATAACGGTGACACAAACATTTGGATCCCCAAAATCAATGATCTGACTTTCTCCGGTTGCGCCATTGGACCACTGATACAAAAATGGAGGTACGCCCCATGCATTGGCAGTATATAATACTCCGCCAGGATTGGGCTCTGTTGAAATGTAAACACCACAAGAATCAGTGATACCAAAATCCAAATCAAAACATGCTGTCGACGAACATCCATTGAAAGAATTAAATGTCACGCAATATGTTCCCTCCTGAGTAACTGTAATGATATTTCCCTGCTGACCATTTGACCAGATGAATGTACCCTGGTTGATAGCGCCTCCATACCATGATTGAGCTGTCAGCACTGCACCACCATTGAAATAACTTACATCAATATATACCTGACACGGATTAAAGGTCGTATCGACACATGCTGTAGATACACAACCAAATGTATTTGTCGCGGTGACACATACATATTCATTCGGTGTAGCTATCGGAGTTATGTCATTTGTATCGCCATTTGTCCACAGGTATGAAAATGTTCCATAACCCCATGAATAAGCCTGAGCATACCATTGATTCGTGACAGGATCCTGGTATTGGGTGACCCATGTAGCACATGCATATTGAAGACTATCAAAATCAACATACACACATGCTTCTGTGACACATGTTGAACTCAAAGTGGCCGTCACACAATATTCACCATTTGCATGAACAGTGATTGTAGCTGTTGAATCGCCATTTGACCATGCGTATGTCGCTGTGTTCGATCCCCATCCGAATATCGGATCAGAGAAGACGGTCAATACAGCAGTGACTGTATCTACGTATTGAACATCTACCCATGCATAACATGATTGACTATTGTCAAAACACGCTGTAGCTGTGCAGCCCTCTGCATTAGTGGCCGTGACACAATATTCAAATGATGGATCCTGTGGATAGATAATATCTAAAGTATCACCTGTATTCCACAGATACGTAGCATACCCATTGAAAATACCTGGGAACGCCTGCAGAGCCACAGTATTTGAATCTACATAGACCACGGATATGTATACATAGCATGAATCATTGAAAACACCATATTTATAACATGCTGTAGCACTACATCCGGTAGTGTCATATGCCGTCACACAATATGTCCCGGGTGCATTGGGATAAATAGTAGCACCGTATTCTCCGGTACTCCAATAGAATACGATCGGATCTACTCCCGATGCGACAGCTGTTAATCCTCCGATATTCGGATCTTCAAAAATACCTACGGTACAAACATTAGGATCATTAAGTATGACACAGGTTGAGAATACACAATCTGTGGCGTCTGTCATCGTGACGCAATATGTACCTGGTAAAACATTGTTGATGTCCCATGTGGTCTCACCCGTACTCCATAAATATGTAAATGGTGCTGTTCCAAAATCAAAAGCCTGCAAATAATAAGTGCCATTGCTGTTGATTGATGAAGAAATGTAACCAAAGCAACCTGGGAATGTATCCAGTACGAAATAAAAACTATCAATACCAGTGCAACCCCATGGAAAGCCTACCTCAACGGTATAAACTCCTGTAGCCTGAGGGTATATGGTTTGCGTCGTCGCACCAGTGTTCCATAGATAGCTCACATTTGCGTTGATAAATGTATAAGCGGTGAGGCTATTCAATGCGCCAGGATTTGATTCTTCAAGAATATAAACAGAGCATGAATCAATGACGATGTTGGCGCAATAGACAAAATCGGCCTGTAGATCATACGGGCCCGAATTAAGCACAGTAAAATACTGCGTAAGCAATGCGCTAAAGCAATCTACCATTGAAACCTCAACAGTACCCACCACATTCAGTTGCGGTGGAGCAAAATCCAACGAATAATTGCCACTGGCATTCGTATAAAGAGATTCATATACAATCGTAGAATCCGAATAAATAGCGTATACGATGACATTGACGCTATCCATGAGATTCCCGTTGGAATCTGTCACAGTACCGTGAACATGTACGTTTTGCTGACCGAACATTCTGGCCATTCCAAATGCTGTAAAGAGGGCAATGAGTAAAAGTTTTCTGCTGAACATAGTGTTATAGTTAATTAGAATTCGAAAATAATCTGTTTCAAAGCATAGTACGGAATAGACAGGGGAAGGGTTGGGTATTCGGCTTATTTTTTGCTTTTTCTGCCCCTTTTACCCCCCGACCCCCTGAAAAAGGGGGAGTTGCATAACTTCATCCGAAAACTTATAAACTCAATTGTCATTAAGAAACTTACGTGGTATAAGATTTCGCTCCTATGGAGCTTAAAATTTTACTTCCTTGTCTTTTTGTTACAGATATTCCGGCCCTATGGGCCTCAAGTATTTTATTCATGGGCAATTTCTTATAAGAATTATATTCATTTAACGGAGCTCCGTAGGAGTGTTATCTCTGTAGCACGCAGTGCGAAAGAGGATTTCCAGCTCCGTAGGAGCGATATATTGTAGCGCGACACATCTGTTTCATTCCATAAAATCTTTAATGGTTTTACCACCTTTGATCACTCGATCACCAGATCACTCGATCACTCGATCACTAAATCCCCTATTTTACGGCCTCAACATGTCAAATATTCCATTAGCTGAGCGGATGAGGCCCAGATCTATCGCGGAGATCCTGGGACAGGAGCACCTTCTGAGTGAGGGGGCTATCCTACTGAAGGCTATTCGCTCAGGGAAGATTCCTTCTATGATCTTGTGGGGACCCCCGGGCGTCGGTAAGACGACCCTGGCCAGGGTGATTGCCGGAGAGATGAACCGGTCCTTTATTGCTTTATCCGCTATCAATAGCGGAGTCAAGGATGTGCGGGATGCAATAGACCAGGCAAAAAAGCAGAAATATTTTGACAGACCGGGACCTATTTTGTTTATTGATGAGATACACCGTTTTAGTAAATCACAGCAGGATTCACTTTTAGGTGCCGTTGAAGATGGGACCATCACACTTATCGGCGCGACTACTGAAAATCCTTCTTTTGAAGTGATCTCCGCTCTTCTCTCACGAAGCCAGGTATATGTATTGAAACCACTTGATGACGATACGATGAGAAAACTCATCAAACGGACCATTGAGCAGGATCCTGAGTTGAAAGAAAAAAATATCCTCATCGAAGAAGATTCTGCCCTTCTTCAACTGACAGGAGGTGATGCCCGAAAATTACTTTCCGCTTTAGAAATTATCACCAGTCAGCCGGGAAAGGATGTCATCATCAATAATGCCATTGTTCAGGAAGCCATTCAGCGAAATATTGCATTGTATGATAAAGGTGGTGATCAACATTATGATATCATTTCTGCTTTTATCAAATCCATGCGTGGCTCTGATCCAAACGCAGCTGTATATTGGCTGGCCAGAATGCTCCATGGTGGAGAAGATATAAAATTCATCGCCCGACGCATGGTCATTCTTGCAGCAGAAGACATAGGCCTTGCCAATCCAAATGCACTATTGCTTGCTCAATCCTGTGCTGATGCCATTCATTTTGTCGGCATGCCTGAGGCACGAATCATTCTTTCAGAAGCCGTGATCTATCTCGCTACAAGTCCGAAATCAAATGCAGCATATGATGCCATCGGTGCTGCAATGCAATATGTCAATGAGACAGGTCCATTGCCCGTACCTCTCCATCTGCGGAATACGCCAACTCAAATGATGAAAAATATGGGTTATGGTAAAGGATATGAATACAGCCATCAATACGAAGGAAATTTTTCACCACAGGAGTATATGCCGGATGATGTAGCCGGTACTGCTTTTTATAAACCGGGGGATAATAAACATGAACAGGAGATCGCCAGTAGGATGAGGAACTGGTGGAAAGAGAAGTATGGTAAGCAGTAATCAGTATTCAGTGTTCAGTATTCAGTAAAAAAAAGAAGAACGCTGATTGTTTAAATATTTCTAAGTGGCTTTCTAAGTGTCCTATGTGTCTATGTGGTAAAATTTATGAAGTAGATTTAATTACCGAAATTAGCAGCTTTCGAAATCTAAATTCTAAAATCCAAATATTAAAATCCAAAATTTACGATGATCATATATAAGTTCGGTGGAACATCTTTAGGTACAGCGGAAAGAATGAAATCTGTAGCTGATCTCGTCGTACGTGATGACCTACAAAAGATCATTGTCTTGTCTGCTGTATCAGGTACCACAGATATGCTGATAAAAATCGCCAGGTCTACCGGGAAGCAAGGAGAAGAGATCATCAGTCAGATGGAAAAGCAGTATGCAGAATATATCCAGGCATTATTTTCAAAAGAAGAAAACCTTCTTGAAGCAAAAAATTTCTTGGAAGCTATATTCGATGGACTCAGGACAGGCATTACAAAAGCACTCCCACGTGACGAACGTTTGTTTGTCGCCTATGGAGAAATGATATCCTCTTCATTTTTTATTAATCTTTTACTTGAGCGGGGTATCGATGCTGCCTTTCTTTCTGCTCTTGATTTTATGATCGCTACAGATGGAGAGCCCAATATGCCCGCCATAAAATATTTTATACGGGAATCCTTGGATAAAGTCGGAGAAAAAAATATCTATGTGACTCAGGGTTATATCTGCAAAAATGAAAAAAATGAAATAGATAATCTCCGACGAGGTGGAAGTGATTATTCAGCCACGATCATCGGTGCTGCATTGAATGCTGATGAAATTCAGATCTGGACAGATATCGATGGTGTGCACAACAATGATCCACGCATCGTCAGGAAAACAAGCCGCATTGATGAACTCAGCTATGCTGAAGCTGCAGAGCTTGCCTATTTCGGTGCAAAGATCCTACATCCACTATGTGTTCGTCCTGCCCGCGAAGCAAAAGTCCCTATCCGTCTGCTCAATACGTTGAATCCTTCGGCTGAAGGAACCATCATCCAAAGTGAAAATCAAAAAGAAGCCGCTGGTGTCAAAGCCGTTGCTGCCAAAGACGGAATCATCGCCATCAATATCCGTTCGTCATACATGCTCATGGCGTATGGTTTTCTGAAAAAGATATTCGAAGTCTTTGAACATTTCAAAACATCAGTGGACATGGTCACCACTGCAGAAGTCGCCGTCTCCCTGACGATTGATGACGACAGCAATCTCGATCAGATTGTAACCGAACTCGAAAAATATTGCACCATCACCATTGACCGAAACCAAACCATCATCTGTGTAGTCGGTGCTTTCCGTAAAGACGATGCAGGTATCGCAGTCCAGGTACTCGAGCCACTAAAGGACATTCCGATCAGGATGATTTCTTCCGGTGGAAGTGAAAGTAATATTTCAGTATTGATAGATTCAAAATACAAACAGCAGGCACTGGAGGCGTTGAATCGGGATTTGTTTGGTCATTAGTAAACGCAAATCTGAAATTTGCTGACACGGAAGCTTAGGCACAGCCTAAGCTTAACGGCATAGCATATTTGATGCAAACTGCGTTTGCATCAAATATCATGTTTAATTTTTATTTTATGAAAAAATGAAAAACATTTTAAAAAACGAAAATCGATAAGCTTAGGTTGCACCTAAGCTTTCGCGTCTGCAAAACTCCGTTTTGCGCGTCATCTCACCACCACAAACTTCTCCCTCAACATTTTTCCATTATCACTCTTCAATGTGATAACATACGTCCCTGCAGCAAGTGATGAAATATTAATTTCGTTTTTATCATCAACCATCGTAGTCAATCGCAGCGTTCCTGTCATATCAGCGATTTCAACTTTGCCATTGAAATGTTGCAGAAAGGTTGAAGTGATGTGAATTCTTTGATCTGCAGGATTTGGAACGATTGAAATTGTATTGGTCACAACTTCATTTGTTGCCGTCGTCATACACACACCGGGAAGATTATCATCCATCCACGCCAGTCGTCCGGCGATCCAGTTTTTCATGTAATCAATTTCTTCCTGGTAGGTCTGTCCTACAAAATTATTTGGCCACACATAAATACCAAGGATAGGCCAATGATCATAATTCCTGGTCACTACACTATTAAATTCTGCAGCCATGCTGTCCACATAATGCAATATGGATGTATTGCTCAATACACTCTGGCGAAGAGACTGATATCTGCATTGCAATTTGTTTTGAAAAAAAGTATCTTGTAGCAATCGTGGCCACCAAAGCGGTGTATTCCCACATGCACCACTATCATCATACGCCCAGCCTTCCAGATTTTGCGAATTGCAATAATCTACATTGCCATAGCAAAGATTGAAATCCCATAGTGGACCGAAATGGAGCAATGAATCTTTCGAATCGCGATCCTTGTACATGTAGGTACTTAATCTGTATCCATCTACATTATGTCCGAGTTCATTGATGATAAAGTAATCAACAGTTGAAGGCACATCAAGATATCGTCTGTAGCCCTTTTGAGCATCCTGAAAATCGTCACCATACAGAGATGATTCGAAGCCATGGAAAAAATTCTGAATGTAGTCTTTTTGAGGTTGCTGAAGATCGGGGCCTGAAGGATCTTCATACACTATTCTGACTTCGTTGACCTGGTCTGTACCGAGATGTTGAGACACGAAAAAAGTCCCTTCACCATCATCTCTGTCCACTTTGAGGATATATCCTCCTGTCTTTTTTTCGCCTGTTGTATCTGAAGCCGTAAGCTTGGCTATGTTAACCCTGTTCTTATCGCGTTTGATTTTTTCTTCCACACAATACACACCCTGGTAATCACTATTGATAAACAACTCCACAAATTTTGTGCGGGGCGCATATCTTCCTTCTTCATTGCCAAGTTTGTATGTCAGTGCATCACGTATAAAACTTTTATCAGTGTATGGTGCATACAATATCCAGTCTTCTTCTTTGGGAAGACCCAGTAGTGGAACCTCCAGTTTGCCGCCCACAGAATCACGTGTTTCCATGCCGAAGTTTTTCTTTGGAAACATTTGTGATGAGGCACCTCGTACTTCGATGCCCATATACCCATCAAAGACGGGTGTATCGGTGAGATGATTCATTAAACCAGGGCCATTGTCGATGACTTTTATTTTACCATCGATCTTAGGTTCATTCGGTATCGTAATGTTATCGGTCGTGAGAAGAATGATTGGAAATTTAGAGGATTGAAATGGTATCGGAGCAGCAGCACCCGATCCGAATGTCAGACTCCAGTCAAACAACTCGCCTGAGTCTGCATAAGGGTATTGATCGAGAATGCGAAGAGTCCATATGCCATTTCCGGAATGCCCATTATTAGCCTCACCCAGTGAAGTAAACGGACGATAACTACCTGTGAATGGTGGAACTGCTTTGAGAATATGATCAGCAGCCTGCATATCGAAACATGTATTTGTATAATTATCCCCATCATTACCCATTGAAGCGGACAGCATCATGTTAGTCCCATCGGGAGCGATGAGCCTAATGTCAAGATCTGAATCCCAGGTATGTATCGCATTGATACATACATCTATCAGACCGTGATCAGGTGTGAGTACACCAGGCGAAAGTCCCTGCACATCAATTGTATAAACACTTTGATTATTGTCATCGAAGATCGGGCCACCGACACCAGTGAAGGTTTGGCTGTAGGCAGATGAAATAATGAATACAAAGAAGAAGAAAGGGAGTAGGGTAAATTTCATAAAGGGAGATTGAGGGTCCTAATGTAAGCAATTGGCAAAGAGCAAAAAGCAATTGGCAATAAGCAAATCTGAGTAACCGACTAAATCTGAAGTCAAAAAGAGGACGCGGATTTATTAGGAAAAATTATGATCTATTAAGATTGATCTAATTAATTGCCCATTAAATCAATACGTCTCCTTGATCATTCAAGTTCAAAGAATTAAGATCTCAGCTTTGTACCCGAAATCAAATCATACCAAATCATAATTTTTCCTCATAAATCCGCGTCCTCATTTTTAGATTAAGGAGTCAGACCAATTCCCTTAGACCCATTTTACCTATATTTATCCCGTCAACGAGAATAGTCAAAATTTATGTCCCCAGAGAAACAAACCCTTGTAGATCAACACATTATCCAGGATTCTGCCCGCCAGTTCGCACAGACGTACATCCTTCCGCATGTTATGGAATGGGATGAAACTCAGGTCTTTCCGATGGGTCTGATGCATCAGCTTGGCGACCATGGTTTCCTGGGCGTCTTGATTCCTGAGGAATATGGAGGTGCAGGTCTGGGTTATCAGGAATACATCACGATCATCACGGAGATCGCGAAGGTGTGTGGCTCAATCGGGCTTTCGCTGGCGGCACACAATTCACTGTGCACGAATCATATCTATACGTTTGGCAATGAAGAGCAGCGACAGCGCTGGGTCACGAAGCTCGCTACCGGTGAATGGATCGGTGCCTGGGGACTGACCGAACCGAATACGGGAAGTGATGCGATGCGAATGCAGTGCACTGCTGTGAAAGATGGTGATGAGTGGGTGCTGAATGGAACGAAATGTTGGATCACACATGGTAAGTCAGGACATGTAGCGGTGGTCATCGCGCGTACAGGTGATCTGCTGGATAGTCATGGCATGACGGCGTTTGTAGTGGAGAGAGGGACAGCCGGATTTAAAGCCGGCAAGAAAGAAAACAAATTAGGCATGCGTGCCTCTGAGACAGCGGAGATGATCTTTGAAGATTGTCGTATTCCTGCTTCAAATATGCTAGGCAAAGAAGGTGATGGATTCATCCAATCCATGAAGATCCTTGATGGTGGACGGATATCTATCGGTTCGCTCGCACTCGGTATCGCGAAAGGTGCGTATGAAGCATCTGTGAAATATTCGCAGGAGAGACAACAGTTTGGAAAACCGATCTCGAGTTTTCAGGCGATCAGTTTTAAACTTGCAGATATGGCGGTGAAGATTGAAGCTGCTGAAATGTTACTTCGCAAAGCTGCCCATCTGAAAATGACTGGCCAGCATGCGACCAAGCTTGCTGCGATGGCTAAATATTATGCATCGGAGATAAGTGTACAGATCTCTACCGATGCTGTGCAGATCTTTGGAGGATATGGTTATACGAAAGATTTTCCTGTGGAAAAATTTTATCGGGATAGTAAGTTGTGTACGATTGGAGAGGGGACGAGTGAGATACAGAAGATTGTGATTGCGAGGGAGATATTGAAGGATCTGTGATCGAGTGATCGAGTGATCTGGTGATCTGGTGATCAGTAATCAGTATTTCAGGATTAAGTTGGTGGTTTTTAGAAAGTGGACAAGTTATTGGTCCTTCCCTGATTCAAAATTTCAATTTTTTAACCTGTCTCATCACTTCTCTTTCTACCTGTTCAAAATCTGGTAAGTCTTTTATTTGTTCTCTCAATGAACCCTGCCACCGGGCTTTATATTGAGGTAGTCTCTGTGCAATTGATTTGGGAAAATTGACAGCAGACAAACCTTTGCTTTTGCATTTTGTTTCGAATTCAATTAAGTAATCCTCCATTGCCATTTGGTGTTCCTCCAGTAAATACCAAAGATCATAGAAATCGCGTGCTTCCATCCGCTGCATGACACAACGCATTTTCTCTACTAAAACCTCTTCCAAGGGATAACAAAGTAATTGATGATTTTCTAAATCTGAATAGTTGATCAGAACATTTTTTGTAACCGGCTTAAAAACAAGATGTTCGCTTCTGGAAATATCCACCTTTACTTTTTTATTACCACCCTGGCCACCTAAAGGACCTCTATAGTTGATATAAAAATTAATGCCTCCATCATCGTGCTCATTGTTATCAATGATTTCAAGTGGAATATTGGCTTCATCACGAATAAATATAAAAACCTCTTCGAACCATGTAAATATCTCTTCATTGGTGATATCAGGATTGATCAATGTAAAATCCAGATCTTCTGAAAACCGGTAGTCTTCAAAGTAGACTTTCTTTAATACAGTTCCACCCTTGAATACGATTGCCTCAGAGAGAGGTGTTTGTTGGGATATTCCTTTCAGCAGCCAGGAAAGCACATAGTCTTTCTCTATCTGTGCATCACGAACTCCAGATAATGTTGCATTTTTTGAATCTCGCCGGGCTTTATCATGTGTAAATTGCAGAGGTAATTGTTTCTGTTTCTACGTTTTGCTGAATGCTCCAGCGACTGCTTCGTTTACCGGTTTTAGGTAATTCTGTATCGAGCACTACGTACGACCTTGTTTTTAACTTTTGTAAATCATCCAGAATTTTTGTTTTGATTTCAAGAGTTTCCAAAAGAAACCCCAATCGTTTTATGATTGCCTGTGAATTGAATTTTTTGGCATAATCCAAAAGTAGGTTGAAGTTGATTTTGTCTCTTGACACATAGAGTGCTCTTGCCACTTCAACGATACCGCACGCATAGTCTGGTTTGAACAGGCAATCAATAAATGTTTTATCCAGGTCTGAACAGGGCACTTTGTTAAAGCTGTCCACCCAGACTTTCGTGCTGCCAAAGAAGTGTTTAGTGTTATGATAGATGAATTGAAAATTAATATTCCTGATGAGGATCTCAGAAGGTCTAATTTGACTCGAGACTACAATTTGTTCTTTCAAAGAAGGCTGCGTTATGAGTTTATGAATCTCCATGGCCGAATAATAGCCAATGTAGTATTCAGCATTCTTAACCAGATATTCAGCCAGCAAATGCCAGTCAGGCATGAATGTCTCCGGGTCTTGTTCAAAAGGGATGATATAATAAAGGCCATCCTTTACTCTCATTAATAGTCCCCTCTTTGTCATGTCACCCAGCAACTCTCTAATTGTACTGTCCTTAGTACCTGGTAAGGCTTTAAGTGCTTCATTATAGTCAAAACAAAGCTTGTTCTGCCCATTAAAATAGGATAGAATGAGGCTTGATTGATATGATACTGTTTTATGTTTCATAGTAATTTTGTCAGTTTTAACCTGACTATATTGATACGAAAGATAAGTAAAATATATCAATCTTCAAGAATTATTATATTTTATAGCAAATATGTCAGGTTTAACCTGACATATTTGATATGAAGATACGTTCAAACATAAAAAACCAAACTCCCCTGCTAGGTTGACCGTTCGAATATCTCAGACCTCGAATGTCCTTTTTTCACAAGTCTGGGTGGTTGCAAAACACCCCGACTTGTGAAAAAAGTGATCTTCCTAAGCCTTAGCCTTAATTGGTTATTGCTTATTGCCTATTGCCTAGGGGGATTTTGCAATACTTGTAAGATGGCCTCGGGCATTGCTTCATTGGAGGTGGATGTGATGAAGAAACTGTCAGGATGATGAAAAAAATGCCAAAATGGATCCCTGCTGTAAAAGAAGGCCGGAAGGTTAATTGTCAGTATACGTTGCCGGTGAAGTTTGTTTTGCGCTAGTTCTCAGGGACTAACTTCTGAAGCAAATTTTGTCCAGTTTTTTTAGTAATAAACTGGACATTTATTTACATAGAGACATGTTAATAAAAATTACATTTATTATTTAAGAGATTTAACCAGCATCCCAAATCGTTCCAAAGCCATATCATATGTGATCCTTTGTTCTCTTGAACCAAAACACATGTTGATGACAAAGTTCTCGTATTCGTCCCGGTATTCCTGATCAGTCTTGAGGATGTGCAGCACCTCATTTGCCGCAATGGATAAATCTGCGTTTCCATGGGTACCTCTTTTTTGATGATCAATTGCATATGTGCTAATCAGGTTTTCCTTTATTGAATTCAAGTCCTGACCTGGTACTCCAAGCAATGGATGTAGATCGTGCAAATGCCTGATCATTGTTTTATCATCATCAGGATCGTTTCGATCGCACCCTGAGACTCGCCAAATCAAAGCACTAGCTTTATCTATTGTGGTCTCCATCAAGGAAAGACAATCTATGGATGCGAGATTCACCGGCAGATAATCTCCGATGATAGGTTTAATAGTTCTTATTTCAATTCCTGGTAAATAATGATCAGCAAAAGTGCAATCGATTTTTATTTCAGGACGCAATGAAGAGTGATCGCCAAAACGATTTTCATATTTGATCATGGTGCTGAAAAACCGGCTACTATCCCTGGAAACAAACGTGTCCTCAAGTATTTTCAGATCAGGTATTTTATCTAGCTCTTCAAGAAACTTTTCTCTGAAGTCTCTCAGTTGTTGTCTGGATTGTTTTTTTCCATCCTTATTGATTATCCTGAAATCGGCATCTTCGGAAAACCTGTTAATGAGCCGATGCCCCTGCAAAAGTGAGGTGCCTCCACAAAAAACGATGGTGAATTTATCATCCTTGAGTTGTGAAAGTGCATCGACAATACGTGAAACATGCCAGTCTTTTTCTAAAAAAACCGGCTCAGTGGATAATTCAATAGCGATATCCTGGATATCTTTTTTATTGGGGGACACGTTCATAGACGATCTCGGAAGCCCCATACCTGATTTTCCTGCTAACTCTGTCCTTTATCCCGATTACACGGCCTGTTGGTACCTGGGTTGATTTTCTTTCGTTATACAATCTTTCAAAATAAGTGGGTGCGGTTTTGACGCCGAGTTTACTCAAGGCTTCCCTTGCTAATTCAGGCAAGGAAGCTACAGGCTGGGTTTTATTGAATAGATTGGAATAAGAAGCTTTTGCATAAATCCCATATCCGATCTTTACAACCTCTCCATTGCTGATAAGGCTGCGCAAGACACGACCTACCTGATCCCGACCCCCAAGATCGACAAAGTCAGCAGGCAGGAATACATTGTCCCTGCTCCGACTGATGCGGTATTTTACCTTGCTTTCCAGTGTTTTAAGTCTCATGATATTCCTTTTAACGGCAGAAGCTTGATGTTAGTTGCAAATATACGACATTTTAAAACAATAAATACTCTTATATACTATTGAATATCAATTAATTATAAACATAAAATAAATATGGTGAGAACCGGGAAGTAGCATACAGAAATTGAGATGCCGGATAAAAGGATACCAGACGCCGAACTCTATGAACATTAAATCGATCTACCTATTTTATATTGCCATTTGCCTTTTGCCTATTGCTCATTGCTTATTGCCTATTGATTATTGCCTATTGCTCATTGCCCATTGCTTATTGCTTATTGCCTATTGCCTCTTCTGCCCTTTCCGCCTCTTCTGCCTTTTCTGTCAGGATGATGTAAAAAATGCCAAATTGGATCCCTGCTGTCAATGAAGGCCGGAAGGTAAATTGTCAGTTTACGTTGCCGGTTAAGTTTGTTTTAAGATAGATCTCAGGGACTAACTTTTGAAGCAAATTTTGTCCAGTTTTTTTAGTAATAAACTGGACATTTATTTATAGAACCCAAAGGATTACTTCATTTTATCCCAATAATATTTTTTAAACCAGTTTGTGAATCCAGATTTTCTCTTTGTGTCCCAAACTTTCTCAGATTCACGCATTTTGAAATGATTAATAAGTCTGTAAGTTTCGTCATTGATGGAATTATCAAAAAAATAACATTGGTGAGCAAGTTCAGCAGCATCATATAATAACTCCAATGACCGATAATATCTGGTGGCAATCTTCTCTTCAGGAACGGCATGTCCTTTCTGTGTTATCCTAAATTTCACACGAAACTTATTAATCTCAGGATCTTCTGTTGAAACAAAGTAGAGATATACTTTATAACCAGCTTCTTTCGCCCTTCTCATGATATCGATATTTGAAGGATGAGAAAAAACAGTTTCAAATGAAAATCGTTTTCGATTTTCTAACATTTTTTCCCGAAGAAATCGAGCTATGATTTGGGCCAGGTTTTGAAAATGTTGGCTATGCTTAAGAATTACTTCATTTTTTTTAATGTTGAACATCGATTCCAGCATAGTCTCACTAAACTCTTCTGAGATGAGTCCGGAATTTGACGCAAAAAATAAGATTGCTTTTTTTGAAACGTTGAGATCATACTTTTCAAAAGTAAACTTGTTTTTGAAAATCAATTGTGCGATATCGTCAGCATTAATATAAGTTCCCAGGTCGAGTTTACGTCCCTTCACCCGCGCATCTTGTATTCCTTTTATAATCGTGGATTTGCCAGATCCGTTTGGCCCTGCAAATACTCTCAGTCTGAGTGTTCCAGTCTTGATTTTCTTCGAAATATTATTCGACACCTATGGGAGTCATCTTTTGAATTGTACCATTTTGATTTTCCCTGATCACCCATCCATTACGGACAGTAATGACGTAGCCCATGGTACTCATTGCTTTTGCTGCAGCTGTTTTGCCTGCTGCCTGGGCTTTGCTGACCACCAATCGTTTAGTTAGATAAGCGTACCCATCAGGTGTAACATCTTTAGATTTAATCTTGCCTTTCGCTGCCATATAGAATAGAGGACAAAAATAAGTGAAATTTGGTTCTCTCTTGTAAAAATCTACCCGAAAATGGCCCCTGGGCAATTACAACAATGTCAATTGAAATAAGGTTTGCTGAAGATTGTCAATTTCTGTCAATTCAAATATTGTCCAGTTTTTTTAGTAATAAACTGGACATTTACCTTATATTTGCCTCGTGAATTCCGTAGATTACATAGTTGAAACCATTAACAGGCTGCCCAAAGGGTATGTGTTCACCTATGCCGACTTTGTAGCGGAGGTGAACAGAAAAGAAGCTATTATCAAAGCACTCAATCGTCTGGCCGTATCCGGAAAAATTTCAAAACTATCAAAAGGGAAATTTTATAAACCTGAGAATTCTACTTTCGGAATGCTACCTCCCAATCAGAGCCAGATCGTGAAAGACCTGCTTGAACGAAATGGTAAACTTATAGGGTATCTCACAGGTTACAGCATCTATAACCAGCTGGGATTAACTACACAAGTCAGCAACAGTATTCAGATCGGTAAAATCGAAGTAAGACCCACTTTCAAAAGGGGCAACTACACGATTTCATTTGTCAGACAAAAGAATACAATCACAAAAGACAATATTCCGCTTTTGCAGATTTTGGATGCAATACGATATATCAAAAAAATTCCAGACTGTAATCCTCAGGGCGTATGTAAGCGATTATTTGTGATCATAAAAGCCCTGAAAGAAAAAGATAAAAACACCCTGATAAGATTGGCGTTAAAATATCCACCCGCTACACGGGCTTTGCTTGGTGCATTACTAGACACAATCGGTAAGAAAGTATTAACTGAACTGCTCTACAAATCGCTGAATCATATCAGCATTTACAAATTGGAGGGTGTGAATAAGATTTTGCCTACTGCCGTAAAATGGCACATCACATGACTTTAAACACGGTCATAAAACTTTTAAAAACTGTAGTTCGAAAGATTCCGACATGAAGACCGTAGGTAACACTAGTATTATTTGCAACTATTTATTTGCTGAAAGCAATTTTAGATTACTGTACTGAGGATATAGATACAATTAACTATTTTTAGGATATTTCCTTGTGGGTTAGATTTTACCCTACAATATCTTGTTCGATCCTCACAAAAGGATTTTCGCTACAATCTTAATACAAAAACTCATTGATTTTATTTTCGGTGAAACCCTCTATTGAACTTATGTAATCAACTTCATGCCAATTAGTTTTTGAATTTTCTTTTTGAAACTCCTTAGCCCAAAAGATAAAAGTGGAAACATCCGCACGACTGTTTCCCGAAAAATATTTATTTTCACCTGCGATATAGGAAATATCAGATACTGTTTCAAGTAATTTTTGATTATTCATCTGTTACGGTTTAAATTTTTTCTGATTGTGATACTTTAAAAATTCGGAGTCTGGTAAAAACCTTGATGGTAAAATTATACTTTTATTTTCATAGCTTAGAAAATAATTTTTAATAGTTTCCGATTTACTTTGTTTTTTAAGAACTGAAGAAATCTTAATTCTGAAGTCAGGTGCAATTGTCAATAACCCGCTTTCAAATGCTTTATCGTGAAGTGCATTTATTGCAATTCCGTTTTGAGGATTTAATCTATTTTTTTCATCTATACTCCAGGACTTTATATGTCCAGCAATCAAAAATTCTGGTTGGTTAATTCCTGTTATGCAACAAGTGTTATTATAGGAAGCCAAAATAGATTTTCTAAAAAAAGATTGATTTACTCTAGCCTGTATCATTTGTTCTCTAACCTTTCCTTCTTTTGGTAATTCATTTTCAGGTATATTATTTAATTTTTCAACAGTAGTGTTTTCAATTTTAGCGAGAAGTTTTTCGCTTTCAAAAGAAAGTATATCCCAATTACTGAAAAACTCCTTCCAAATTTCTTTATCCAAATTACTCGAATTAGAAGCACCTTTAATCCCTCTTGCTTTTAAGCTTGGGTCAAGGCTCGCAAAGTTAACAAGTTTATATGCAACTGCATTTGGCGTTCTTCCAATAAGGTTTGCAAGATTAATTACCTCTGGGTTTAGTCTATGTAATCTACCAAAAGGAAGTTTACAATAAAGATTAATCGCTAAAATTAATTCTTCTCTTTCCCACAAACTTTGTCCCTTCTTCATAATTATTTAGCAAAATCAATGTCGTTTTGAACTACAAATTCAAAATTACAACCAACAGATTCACATTTGTGAAACTGAGTTTGATCCATAGTATGGGATAAATCTATAATTATCTCCGTCCTTAGTCCACAATTAGGACAAGTGGTTGGTTGGTCTGAATAAATATATATTTCAGAGAAGCTATTCATATGTAGCGCATTTTGCAATAAGTATACAAAGGTCATTGTGAGTTGAATTTTCATTCCAGTATTCCTGCTTCGAAAAGCCTGCTCGATTCAATTCCTTTCTCTAAAGTAATGTAAACTACTTATATTTAACTCCTTGGACCAACTTCCTTTCATACCAAACCAAGTATACAACAGGAGATCTTCGATCCATGCCATGTATGGTGGTAACCAACAAAGCGGCATTTCTTCCTCTTCAACTTTTCCATACATATTCATCTTTTCTGGCAAAACCGGTCATCAACATGGCTATCACGACTCATGGTTGAATCCAAGTGTATTTTCATATACTGGTGAAGGACAAATTGGAGATATGGAGTTCACACGAGGCAATCTCGCATTGAAGGATCACAAACAGAAAGGAAAGAGAGTTTTCCTGTTTGAAAGTGAAGGACGCGGTTTTGCAAAGTTTATTTGTGAGGTAGAGGTTTTTGATGCAGATTATTTGGAAGGAGTTGACACGGCTGGAAAACCAAGAATTGCTATTGTCTTTTTCTTTAATAGAAAAGGCGTTCAATTACCCATTCAACCGCATTTATTCAGCCACCCAGAGCGAATCGGAAGGAAATCTTACGTTGAGTATGAATTAAAACCACCAAATGAGACAGAAAGAAAGGGCCTAGTCACTTCGAGAGTGGGACAAGGATTTTTTAGAAATTGCATCCTTCATCGATGGGAATATAAATGCGCAGTCACTGGATTTGAAAAGCGTGATGTCTTAATTGCCTCACACATATTACCTTGGGCCAAATCTACAAATGAAGAACGCCTGGATCCTCACAATGGGATCCTGCTCTCCCCTACTTATGATGCATTATTTGATCGACATTTGATAAGTTTTGAAAATTCAGGCAAAATCATTTTAAAAGAAACGATTGAACCTCAAGCTTTCAAAAAAATCGGAGTTACTGGTTTAGAAATTATCAAGAATTTTAATTCTGATAATCACTTTTATCTGGAAAAACACAGACTTCATTTCAATGAAAAGCATTAAAGTAGTCTGTGGTATCATTTGGAAAGACGGAAAAATATTGATTGCGAAAAGAAAACCCGAAAAGACTTTAGGAGGCTATTGGGAATTTCCAGGTGGTAAGCTTGAACTAAATGAAGATCCAGTAGCTGCACTTCAAAGAGAACTTCAAGAAGAAATGGGCATGACGGTCTCAAATATTAAATACTTTGGTTCAAACATTCACGAATACGATAATTTCAACATTGAATTATTAGCCTTCGAATGCGACTTTGAAAGTGCTACCTTTCATCTGACTGATCATGATGAATACGTTTTTGTACCTCCGCATGAATTTTCAAACTATATAATAGCTCCTGCAGATGAATACTTTGTCTTAAAATTAATAGTTAGCTCCAATTGAAATGAAGAATAACTTATGAAACGAGTATTAATTTTTTCAATCCTGTCTTTGCTTATTATTCAGAATACATTTTGTGCAGATCACTACAAAATTGGCGATCAATTGTATGTCTGGGCAAGAAATGGCATCAATGTCCGAAAAGGACCAGGCACCAATTATCCCATTATCAAAGCAATTGCCTTCGGAGATTCAGTCATTATAAGCGATACAACCTTGATGAGGTACAATTTAACTGCTATAGAAGCCAATATGGAACAAGATTCTAATCATAAGGTAGATCCTCTTATCCTGAGGGGCTATTGGGTCAAAATTACATTTGGTTTAAATTTGAGCGGTTACGTGATTGATCAGTATTTATTATCTATAAAACCTGGGAATCTCAATGGTCAAGATGCATATGAACTCAATTTCCTGAAGATAATAGCTATCGATACAACCTGGAAAAATCCTGTTAAAAATCATGGAAACGAACCTCATTATTGCTTAAGAATAACATTCGATAAAAATATCACTCGGAGCTCCTGTCCAAGCGAAATGGGTTCAGATGTTGGTTATGAATTCCCAGGGTTCTCAATCGAAGAAGTGGTTATTTTTTTTAGTAGCGCCTTGAATAATTTCAATGATTGTTATGTTTATACAAACTGGAAAGAGAAGTTAGTAATCCAACAAGAAATATGCACCTGGACGATTATAAATAAGAATGATACCATTGTAGTCTATAATTATTGCAATTGTTAAAAAAGTAAATTACTCTCCCATGATTTTTCAATAGATTTCTTCTATATGAAGCTAGAGGGTGTGTGGCGAAAAATTTTTTTAATTCTGAAACATAATTGACTACAAATGCTCTCCCTCCTCCCCCGCTCCTCCTCCCTCTCAAACCCAGTCTTCGCCACTTTCATATACAGCTGGCAGAAGCGATTCGATCCGGAAGACGATCCATACATGCGGGAAGCCGGTGAATATTTTGATCCGAAAACCGACACCCGTAGATTTTTTTCCAAAGAGGAAATCGATCGCTTGAATGCAGAAGAAATCAAAGAATACAACCTGTTAAGGGATAGAATTGAACCTATCGAACTGCCAGCCAGCAAAGAACTCAAGTTCCGTCTTTCAACCTATGATATCTTTCTTTTTTCTATACAGTTGGGAGAAATCATGAGAGGACTTTCAGAATATCTTGATTCGGAAATTACTTTTTTACTTGATTATAGCATTCCCTGGTTGCATCAAAAGAATGACTTCCCCCCGGTGAATAAAGCCCTCCACTACCTTCAAGATCAGGACGTATCTGAAGGTTTTGTCGGAGGGCTTACAGGCAGACAATGAAGAACTCGCTGAACTCACCACAAATTTATTTTGGATCGTGCGCTGCAATGCCTCCCTACCCTATTGCTGGTTCTCCTCAAATGAAGATGCATTTGTAGGCGACATTTGCAAGATTGGTCATTTGCATTTTTATTCGTACGATGAGAACTTTACAAAAAGGCTAAAACATTTTGCTTCTAAAAATGGATTGATCGAAATAGATGAATGTCTTGAGGAACTTGAAGGAGGGAGGATTGAAGGAAGACAGATTATAGTTTAGAAAAAAAGGGCGAAGGTGAAGGCGAAGGCGAAGGCTAAGGCTGAGGAATAAATGCGTTCAGAATCTCCAATATTTTTTAAAAGTCGGGGCGTATTGCACCCGCCCCGACCATGCCTTCAAAAAATCAATTTTCGGCTTACAAAGGTGACTTTAATAGCGCAACTTCTCAGCTGACAGATTTCGACGATTATTCATTTGTGACCAGAATGGAACTAACCTATTTTATAATTGCACCCACGGATGAGTATTTCGTAAAATGATTAACTTCAATCTCAAAAGAAAACAAATGTTCTTCGTATGGATTTCTTAACCCCTGCTATGCTTCATTGGAGACGGATCTTCGTCATCATGCTGTTCATGATTTCCATTTCCATTCTTACCAGCAAATTTTCCACCTTCACCACAGATCAAACTATACAAAAAAGCATAAGAGATATTGCCTCAAAATGTCCTATTCATTATGAAAATGGAATAACCATGGATAGTATAAAACTGATGCCATCAAGAGAGTTGACCTTTTATGTGACAGACACAAAAGACATCCTGACTATACACGAAAAAGATCGGATGGAGGAATCATTCCGCCAGGCATATGGTAAAATTATAAAAGACGACGCCCTGGATTATTTCAGAAAAAACGGATTTGTATTTGTCTATTATTTCCTTAATACTGAAGGTAACCTCATCTTTTCATTTAGATTGAATGGACATAATGACAAGCTGAAAATGATGTAATAGACCCACATCAGGAGAGCACTTGTGATATACGTTTAACTTTTCTTTGAGTTTGAGGCCGGCGGCCACAATTTGGATTAGTCCACTCCAGGGGGTGTAAGGGGCAAAACGTAAACACCGTGCTTAACTATGCTCCCAATTTATAGCCCGCGGCCACAAATCTTCTTCATTTTGATTATTTAATCCCATCACCCCGGATCAGAGGATCACCAGATCACAACATCACTCGATCACTCGATCACTCGATCACTTCACCACCACCAACCTCTCATATCCTCCTACCCCATCACCATCGATCTTCAGGAAATAAACACCCGCTGCAACACCATTCAAATCAATCGAATGGTTTACATCCGGAATGAAAACACCTAAGGCCTGACCTGATACAGAATAGATTGTAACCGAAGAAACCGGATGATTCAATTTGTGAATGATGTATACAAAATCACGTGCCGGATTTGGATACACGATAATACGATCCTTGTATGGCTCATCCTGCAAGCTGGATATGATCACATTTGTACACACTGACTCATCCGTACACCCCGCAGCATCAGTGATATGCACAGCATAGTTACCAGTCACCGTCACTTCATATTCCTGACCTACTGCACCCGGAATATCTTCACCGGTATCACAATTATACCATTGATACGTAACACCATCCTGGTTAGCGATCAGACTATGATCAATAGTGATCACGGCAGGATCTATCACATCGACCTGCAATGTCAGATGGACAAGACTATCACATCCCTGAGCAGTCGAAAGCGTCACCAGGTAATCACCAGGTGCGTCGAACGTCAGGTTCCCGACCTGATAAACATCACCTTCACATATTGTAGCCTCAACTGAAGTGACAAGTGGCGGATCTACATTCAGGTTCAATTGGATGATACTATCACAGCCATTGACAGAAGTCAGATGTACTGTATACATGCCGGGGTCATTAAATGATTCATTTCCGATCTGATATGCTGATCCATCACAAATCGTTATCTCAATTGAAGTTTCAGTTACTGGTAGCAAATGAATGCTTAGATTGATGATGCTGTCGCATCCTGATTCACTTTGCAAATGAACAACATGATCCCCCTCCTCATTGTAGATCACACCATTATATTCAAGAGATTGTCCCTGACATAGCGATAATGTGAGGTCCTGTGTAGTCACCTGGCACAATTGATTCTGATAATATTGAACGTCCAGATTCTGACTATTGCCGTTGAATACAAACATATCCAGATCACCATCACCGTCTATATCCACCAGGTCTGGAAATAACAATTGACTATTACCATGTGTAGTAGGCAAACCGAATGGAGATTTCAGGATCGAATCAAATGCAGGCTTGCCATTTATTCCTGGATGGTTGAGATGAACCAGAAGTTGATTGACAGAATCAGCAGGTATCAGAAGAAGTGCACCCAGAAAATCCACATCACCATCATTATCTATATCGCCACTCGTGATCATCTCAGGTGCCGAGTAAGGTTTTAATCCATATGGACTCGGATACCATCCTTCGAAAGCAGGTGCGAGGTTAGTACCCATGTTCCTTGCATAATAAAATGTCGGAATATCAGGTCCATCCTCTACTGCAAACGCGGATTCAAAACCACTCATCATCAGATCAAGATCACCATCACGATCAAGGTCCACAAGTTCTGGCATAAAAAAACTTTCAGGTACAAAAGCCGGAAGTCCCATGACATCAAGTGAAGTTGCATTGAAAGGACCCATTGTAGGCCAACCTGCATTGATTTGCATCGTGACTTTCTCATGCCCGATAAAATCAATATCTGCCGTCGTGATAAAATCCTGCAGACCATCCGCATTCAGATCCCCCGGACTCATGAAAAAATAACCTACAGGAAATGGAAAATGCATAAAACTATCCCGTGCAGAAAATTGAGGAGCATATGGTGTGCCGGTATTAATCTGAACGTCTACAAAAAAGTGAAGATTCTTCCATTGCAATTGAGGTACATTGTCGGTGTAGTCAAGACCGGTCAACATGATATCGTAATCGCCATCTCCGTCGAAATCATAGAATTTGATGGTCTGTGCCTTTTTTGATCCATCAGTTCTTGCAGGCTGGATTCCAAAAGGTGCATCAGACTGATAGACAAAATGCTGGGCCGCCAGTGGGTTGAGGATACTAAATAATATGCAGCTTAGGATAAGTTGATTTTTCATAAAGGGGAAGGAAGTTGGGCATTAAACTGAAGCAAATTCGTATTATAAAAGGCAACTTTTACATCTCTGAAACCCGGTATATTCAGGATTGGATCTGATTTTAGCCAAACTTCGACTCTCCATAAGTCACCTTTATTGTCATGTGAATATGGAGGAGTTTCGTAAGTGTACTTACCATTATTATCCAATACAAAATCTGCGCTCAGGGACGTACGGTAAAAAGAGGTGCAGTTGTCCGTATCATCTATTTTTTGATTGGACAGAATTATTTGGCCAAGAACCCCCGGAATAGGATTTCCATTCTTGACCGTATACGAAACCTGTACCTTTAAAGTGCCTGTAAACACAGGTTTTACTTCACAATCTTCAGGTTTCAGGACGATGGATACATTCGTGGATTCATCAAGAAGATCAGATGCAGCAGCAAAGAAGATGAATATTCCGATGACCAGAATAGAACAGAAAATTTTATACCTGTTGTTCATAAACAAAATTTAAGGACCGCAATTGAAACTTTAAAATACTTCAGATTTAGCAAATGACATAGCATTTTTTGCAGCAAATGAAAGGGATGACGATTGCAATGGCTATAAATTAGATTAAAAAATCAAAGGAATAATTGAAGCGAACAGATGTAAAATTTTCAAGGCAGGCAGGAGCCTGCTTGCACAGATCTACTATTAGACACAGATCACTTACAGCCCGTTTGGATCGCAGGTACAACCAGCGCTCAACAATGTCTTTTTTTTTGTGGCCTGCGGCCACAAATATCTTATCCTATAACATAGCCGGCCGCAAATGTGGCGGCTAATTGTCCCTGATAGATCTGTGATGAATTTTTCATTTCACCTTCTGCATGCACGTGAGGTCCGATGGCAGCAATCCATATTTCATCCGCACCTTCGATTCGTTCACCATGTGATGTCCATTGTTTTTTGATTTTATCACCACGGCCAAAAGAAAGCTTTGTTGTATTTGAAGAAAATCCGGATAACAAATAACGAACAACAAATAACAGGTAACGAATACCGAGTAGCGAGTATCCAGTATTTGCGTCAGTCGTCAAACGTGAGTCGTGAATTTAATTGAGACCTTTCTTCCCTTTCTTCCCTTTCTTCCCTTTCTTCCCTCTTCTTCCCTCTTCTGCCTCTTCTACCTCTTCTGCCTCTTCTACCTCTTCTACCTCTTCCGCCTCTTCTACCTTTTCCGCCTCTTCTACCTCTTCTACCTCTTCTGCCTCTTCTACCTATTCTGCCTTTCCGCCTCTTCTTTCCGCCTCTTCCGCCTTTTTCATACCTAAATTTATCATATAGATAAAATAAAAGTATAATGCTTCAATATCTTGTTCAAATTGTTTATGTTGCCGACTATTGCAACTGGCCCTCAGGAGTTGAAAGGTTTCACGGTTCTAAAATCATTGACCGTAAATGGCCTATTCAGGATGATGTTCAGTTTTGCCCTGGTTATTTTAAACTTTAATACATCAATCTTATTCAAAATCACATGATAACAACTACCCGTACGAAGCAGGCTGCCAAAGTATTGAGCGAACACGGTTTTGCTAAGGTGTTACTAAACAAATCTACCGGTCAAAAATCATTGAATGCCTCTGTACACTTTTCTCCCGGTGATGTCATCAGCCAGTTCAGTGCCGGCACTACCCAATCATTTGCTACGTATCTGACTGTGCAAACGGGCCCTGACAGACATATTACGCTTATGCCCGAATTTCTCCAATACATTAATCACAGTTGTGCTCCTACTGCTTTCTTTAATACCACGACGATGGAATTAACTTGCCTCAAAGCCTTAAGACCCGGTGATGAGATTACTTTTTTCTATCCAAGTACCGAATGGGAAATGGCTCAACCTTTTATTTGCAATTGCGGAAAGCCGGAATGTCTGAAGTTGATCAACGGCGCTTCACATCTGTCGATTGAAACGCTTTCAAAGTATAAACTCACCGATTTTATCAGGCAAATGATAACCCAAAAGTTATCCCTGTAATAACCATTGTCTTTTATGGACGAATCTAACCCGTCAAGATCACCTCTGTCATATAAACAAATCAAAGTCTGGGTACTGGCACCACTCCTTGAATCTAACGATGCTAAAATTGATTATTACTACGATTTCAGTCAAAGCATTGCTGAATATGATAAAACGTTCGCTACCCTGGGCATAGAATGGAAATGGCAACCGGTGACCATTAAGGATTTTCCTCAAATCATTGATTTAATACTACAGGAAAAAAATTCAGGTCCCAAAACACCAGTAATATTCAACCTATGTGATGGCGATGAGATCAATGGCACACCCGGCCTTTCTGTCGTTCACCTCCTGGAAGAAAAGGGATTGATCTATACAGGATCAGATGAATACTTTTATAAAATCACTACGTCCAAAATACCAATGAAGGAAGCATTTGATGCTGCTTTCGTTCCAACGGCAAAATGGAAAGCCATTTATGACAAAGATTTTGACATTGAAGATATCTTTGAAATACTAGGCTCCCCGGTGATTGTCAAACCTGCCATCTCCGGCGGAAGCATGGGTGTCGGCATTAAAAATGTAGTCCATGATCAGACGGAATTAAATGAATTAGTTACTAAAATGTTCACCGGTTACCGCGGATGGAATTTAGCAGCAGACGGCCTTATTGCAGAATCCTTTATTTCAGGCCCGGAGTTTACAGTACTCATCTCCGGCTCGCATGACAATCCAAACGATGCAAAAATCTATACTCCCGTAGAAAGAGTCTTTCACGCTTCATTGCCTGAACATGAGAAGTTTTTATCCTTTGACAGGCTTTGGGAAATCTATGAAGATGAAACCCCTATGCCCAATGAAGGAAATTTTTATGAATATGCTTTGCCCGATTCTACATTAATTGAGGAGATCAAAAAAATCAGTTGGGATGCATTTGTGGCTACGCGTGGGTGTGGGTATACCCGTGCTGATGTGCGGATGGACAAAGAAACAGGCCAATTGTATGTATTGGAAGTAAATGCACAATGCGGGCTGAGTGAAGATGAAGATTTTACTTCAATTGGTGCTATATTGCGCATCAGTGGAAATACGTTTACTGATCTGGTTGCAGAAATCATTAATGACGCCTTTAACCGACATGCCAAAAAAGAATCGAACAGTCATTTTGAATAGTTTATATAACTTAAACGAATGAAAATTTGTGTTCTTCAGCCTGATTATTCAACTTCAAGTGTTGATTATCAGCATTATGATCCGGCCAGAGATTTAAGTCACCTGTTGCCCGGCGCTGAATTCGATCATGTATTGCTGAATAAACTTTATACATACAAACAACTAAAGGAGCTTAAAAAAAAGAAGTATGACATATTTATAAATCTCTGTGAAGGCTACCTTGAATGGGCAGTGCCTTCTATCGAGGTTATTTATTTTATGGAAATGCTTAATCTGCCTTTTACCGGACCCTCCTCGATATTGTATGATCCACCAAAGGATCTGATGAAATATGTAGCCTATACGGAAGGCATCAACACGCCTGCGTTTGCTTTGATCGAATCACTGGATGATATAGCAAAAGATTGTCATCATCTGCGTTACCCATTATTTGTAAAACCAGATAAGGCCGGTGATAGTCTGGGTATTGATCAAGCCTCATTGGTCCAAACGAAAGAAGAGCTCATCCACAAATGTGATGATATCATTGAAGAATACGGGCCACTCCTCATTGAAGAATATATCGATGGCAGGGAATTTACGGTGATGCTCGTGGCTAATGCTGAGGATGAAAAGACATGCACGGTATTTAAACCGATAGAATATGTGTTTCCGAAAGGTTTTCATTTTAAAACCTATTCTTTAAAAACATCCGAACTACACCCCGAAGCAAATATTCCATGTGTTGATCCCGATCTTGAAAAGCGATTGAAGGATGCGGCTTTGCGAATTTTCCAGGGATTTGGAGGCGTAGGTTATGCGCGGCTTGATTTCAGGATGAATGCTAAAAAAGAAATCTTCTTTCTGGAAATAAACTTTACATGTTCTGTTTTTTATAAAGATGGGTATGAGGGATCGGCAGATTCAATATTGAAATGTGATGGTATCGGTCAGGCCGGGTTTCTGAAGAAAATCATTGATGAAGGATTAGCCCGTCACCGTCGAAAGCAAAAGAAATACACAATGAATGGGAATGCGATTGCCGGCTATGGAATCTATGCAAACCAGAACATTGCTGAAAATGAAATTATTTTCCGGGGTGAAGAAATGGCACAGCGGATAGTGACCCGCAATTATGTTGACCGGTATTGGACTGAAAAAGAAAAGGAAGTCTTCAGGCAATATGCCTACCCTGTCAGTAAAGAAGTATTTATACTCTGGGATACAAATCCCGGAAGTTGGTCGCCTCAAAATCATAGTTGTGATCCTAATACATACTATGAGGGATTAAATGTTTTAGCCTTGAGAAAAATCAGTAAAGGCGAAGAACTGACACTTGATTATGCAAGTTTTCTTGACGAACATATGGAACCGTTTACCTGCCACTGCGGTGCGACCCATTGTCGTGGATGGGTCACAGGTATTCCTGATAATTCAGTGACGACAAGAGAAGAAAAAAAAGAAATACACAGCACTTGATTTCATGTCTTACAAATGCAAAAAACTGACGCTGACATTCGAGTGTCTCCAACCTCGAACTAATTAATTCCGAAAAACTGACATTCGAATGTCTCCGACCTCGAACTAACCAATTCCGAAAAACTGACATTCGAATGTCTCCATCCTCGAAAAACTGACGTTCGAGTGTCTCTGACCTCGAATTAAAAAATTCGAAAAACTGACGTTCGAGGAAATTCATCGTCAGAAAATTTCAGATCGCCTGATGAAAAACATCATTACGCAAAACAGAGTTTTGCAGACGCGAAAGCTTAGGCTCAGCCTAAGCTTATCGATTTTTATTTATTATACCAAAATCCATAATATTTGATGCAAATTTGTTTGCATCAAATAGACACAACGTTAAGCTTAGGCTGAGCCTAAGCTTTCGTGTCAGCAAATTTCAGATTTGCGAAAAAAAAAATTATTATTTATTATCCACAATTTTCTCCACCCAGGTCTTATTACCAAGTTGAAGTCTGACGAAATAAATGCCCATTGGAAATGGCTCAAGATTTATAGCCTGAATGATTTCCGCCTGATCAACATCAATATTTAAAACTCTTCCGATAGCATCGTATAATTCAATTTTTCCGGGCACACCATTTTTCCAAACGACTTCCACTATATTTTCTGCATTAGAATACATGATCTGATATGGCTTATCAGGATGATCTGATGGCTGAACAATTGCGGTGGTCCCGACAAGTAAATCCGTGTGGAACAATTCTACACCACCCCGCTGATTACCCGCCAGCAATTCAAATTTGCCGTCATGATCAAGATCAGCTAAAGCCGGTGAAGACCTGTTGCCAAACTCAAAACCACCATATTCAGTTTCAATGACCGTCAACGATCCTGTTTTTCCGGCTTCCAGATCTCCATACAGATTAAGCTTGCCGGGATCACCTCCTGCCATTAACTCCACGCCATCTTTTGATACAAATATATAAGGCGCGCTATACTGCGGCAGTCCGGGTTGCAAATCAAATAATACACGACCATAACATGCTGTATTCGGTGGCGAATTGAGGTCAGAGTTAAAAACAGCATTACCTGTCGTACCCAGATTTTCAAAATAATTGAGATTACTGCAGCGGCCATTCTGATCAGCATTTCCCGTCCGCTCACCTATGACCAGATCACCTAAACCATCCCCATTGATGTCAGCGATTTGAGGAGCAGATGATACGCCTACACTGATATTCATGTACGGATATACCGGAGGATCAAAACTCATCGGCTGCCCCTGAGGTGAATTATTCCTGTAAAAAAACAATTTCCCGTTTTGCTCGCCGACGATTAAATCTAAAGTGCCATTCCCATCAATATCACCAAATGCAGGCGCGAAATCAAATGTTGGAAAACCTGCAAATTGACTCATGTTTAAAAAGTCATCCGTCAATAATTCAAAATAAGGGGAATGAAGTGTTCCAGTATTGCGGAAATACCATATCGAAGGAATTCTCGTCGTCGGTCCATCCGTATAATGATATCCTCCAATCAATAAATCCTCCAGTCCATCACCATCAATATCCGAGACTGCCGGTCTGCTGTTCGAACCCAGATCAATCATTTGATTCTGAAAAACTCCCTTTTCTGTGAGCTTATAATTTAAAGGACCCGGAGAAGGATCATCATCATATCGCCACACACTTTTTCTGTCTTCAGTCAATGCCCTGCTATTGACCGCAACCAATAGCTCAGGTTCCGGATCATCATCCAATTGAACACTAAAAGTCCCCAGGAAATAAGGCAAATCAATCACTGTATCCTGTGATGGAAACGTAGCATCCTGATCCACGATCCACGATGCCTGCGCATTCAATCCATTTAGTCCAAATACAATGTGCCGGGATGAAATATCACCGATGAAAATATCCTTGTCTCCGTCAGCATCTATATCGAGAGCCATCGTTGTACTCCCGGAATGCCTGGGCACAACCGGATCTTCACCCGTAAAATGTCCATCAGAACAAACATCAGGATTGTTACTCAGATAGACTTCCTGGTTGAGTTCATTCTCCAGAATTTTTCCCCAGCATAAATCATCCAATTTGTACCTGATCGAATCACTACCCCATCCATTTTCCATGGACTGATTGAGGTAATAATTAATGTAACTGCCACCCGGTTCATATGCGAGTATGTCAATATCACCATCACCATCGATATCACTGACTGCAGGTATGTCATCCCAGGAGACATATAGATTGGTCAGGAAGTTTTGGACAGAAATCTGAAGATAATCCCTATCCCTGTCATGTTGAAGTACAAATGCCCACTGGCCATTGTCATACGACCCTTTATAAACTGAGATACCGGCTATGCCCGTCTCTGATGAACTCGTAAATAAATCTTCTACTCCGTCATGATTATAGTCTACCACCAATACCCAATCAACAAGCTTAGGAAAAATGGATTTGTATGACCAATCAACAATCCATCTTCCTGACGCAGGTAAATGAATATAGGGTATCAATATATCTCCCTGTCTGTCAAAACTGATCATATCCGTGATGCCATCGCGATTGAGATCAATATTTGAGAATTGCGGAGCATTATATCCACCTGTCCATGGCATCGTCCTTTCTGCTTGTCCTACTTTGACTCCTATATCAAATCGTTCCTGTGCATGAACACGGAATAAATACACGGATAAAAAAAGAATAAGGATGTATGTTTTATTTTTCATTCCGATAATTTCTTAATTTCTTTTTACCTCTTATGTACTTAGTTCACTTAAAAACTCACTTAGGAAATTTAACTTTCTTTACTTAAATGTCCTTCTATGTATAATTGAAGACCTTAGTATTTTGTTTCCAGGTGGCGGTTACTGATCTGTAGCATATGGTTGTGTTGAGCAAGTTGAAGTATACTTAATTTTTCATACGTTTTTATGTGGTTCAATTATTTTTGTCTCCGAAAAATCTAACTTCACCACGCATAACCTATTTCAAATTTAAGGTAAGCTACACGAATATTTTGTCGGCTATTGCCCAATACATGATATTAACACTGCAGAGTTGATTTTTGTTATGACTAAATCCTACCATCAGAGAGCCTATTCTGTCCCGCCTTCATCCATCATCATGGTACTCATACTGATGGGGATCACGGCACTTTTCAGTGCACTGAGCATAGCCTATTTGTACTCCCGTATTGATAAAGGTATGGATAGCATCAGGGTACCCTGGCTTTTTGTCTTCAATACTTTCATTCTCGCTTCCAGCAGTTTTTGCATTCAGAAATGCAGGAAATACTTTAATCAGCGTGACGAAAAACAAATCCTGAACTGGGGACTCCTGACGATCGGCGCGACAATATTATTCCTCATTCTTCAAACCATTGCCTGGAATCATCTTTTAGCCCAACACATTGCCCCGGGCTTTTCAGGAGGACATGGCTATCTGTATGCCATCTCCATTCTCCATTTTCTTCACGTCGCAGCAGGAATACCTTTTCTGCTCAGGATATTATTACCTCTCTATGTTTCAGGTAAAGAAGGAAATTCTGTCTTATATTTTCTGAATGATGATCAAAAGACAAGGCTCAAACACACAGCCTGGTATTGGCACTTCATCGATGTGATGTGGATCTACCTGATGATCTTTTTTCTTGTGAGCAGCATCGTGTGAAAAATAGATACATTTAGCCCAATGGAAGAAGAAGGGAAAATCAAAAAACAAACCTCTCGGGGAAGAGAAACCCTTTTTAGGGTCACGTATTCCCATCAAAGTAAGCTGATTCAGGTCGCAGACTACAAAGCCAATATCATCATCAGCGTAAGCACGATGATCATTTCTGCTTTGGTGGCCTTCACGGGATTTACGGCTGCATCGGACAAAATCAACATTTATGGTTTCCAGCTAAGCATTCCTTTAGCTTTAATCCTCCTGACCTGCCTTATTTCTATGGTTCTGGCCATACAGGCTGCCCGGCCTAAATTGATAAACAAATGGGATCCGAATTTGGCATCTCAGAAATCGAGCTTGTTATTTTTTGGGGTGATCGCCAATTATACCCAGGAAGCATATGTAGCAAGAATGAATGAACTCATGAAATCTGGTGATGAAATCTATGAACAGATGATCATCGATCTGCACAACCAGGGAATCGTTCTGAAGAGGAAATATAATCTGCTTTCCTATGCTTACCAGGTACTTATGTTCGGATTCGCACTGAGTGTGATCGTTTACCTCTTTTTTCTGGTCAGCTCAAATTTCTGAGGATCTGAAATATTCAGTGTTTCAGTTCGTGTATACTCTGTCTTATTATTACGGGTTCATCCCCGGTCAGGTCAACTACAGTTGATGGCTCCTGGACACAGCCTTCATCGATGACGATGAAACCCACATTTTTTTCATACCGACTGATCAGCAAATCTGAATCCGTGAAAAATGATCCGATATCATCATCGTTGAGGACTGAACTTACGATCAAAGGCATGTCCATTTTAGTCATGATCGACCTGATCACCGGATGCTGAGGAATACGCAAGCCCAACGTTTTTCTTTTGTTTTTAAGAAAAGAAGGCGCACGATGCCCTGACTGAAGAATAAATGTAAAAGGACCGGGAAGATTTTTATTCAACATTCTGAATACCGGTGTCGGCCATTGAATAAAATATTCTGATGCCTGACTCATGTCTTTGCAAACAATACTCATCAATGCATCTTTCGGATCAATATGTTTCAACGTACATATAGATTCAAATCCGGATTTCTGATCAGATAAACAACAAAAAGCATATACAGAATCTGTCGGCACTATACCTACCCTACCTCTCTTCAACTCGTTATATACAAGTTCAAGATCATTCGGGTGGAGTCCATATGGAAAAGCTTCGATTAACATATTTTCGATTTTCGATTTTCGATTTTCGATTTTCGATTTTCGATTTTCGATTTTCGATTTTCGATTTTAAGGTGACGCTGTATAAACTACTAAGGTTATTGGACACTCGCTCAATCATTCACTATTCACTATTCACTATTCACTATTCACTATTCACTAAGAAGTCACAAGTGAATCCGCATATTGCAAATACAATTGCATCGCTTCTTTCTTTCGCCGGTCAAAAGAATAAGAAATATTATTAAGCAAATATTTTTTTCGATTCTCAGGCAACAAACATTCAGGCGTACGTATGAAATCAAGTCCAAGTCTGAATGCATCATCCAGCTTCTGAATAACCTCAGGGGGAACACCGGGCTTCGCGATCCATACAGCAAAGACCATAGGCAGACCTGTCATGGCTTTCCACTCACCGGCCAAATCATTGCGGAAAGGATAATTTTTCTTTTGATCAAATACTTTGTCACCAATCATCACACATGACAATGGTTGTTTTTCATTTTCATCAAAATAGTATTTCCAGTTCGTCTGCCAATACCTGTCAGCCAAAATCTGCACAAGTTTGTTGGACGTCCTGGAATGCTCATCCAATCTTACTTTTTCAATTTTGTGTATTGGCACATGGCTAAGTAACATTACAGTATCCACATCCCCATCGGCACCGATACAGTAATCACTTACCACTTCATGCTCAGGCATATCTTCCAATGCGCCCACAGGACACAAACTGATGTCAACCAATCCTTCCCTGAATAATACGGCACATTGTGCAGGATTGACGCGGTGCACTTCCATCTCTTCTTCAATCCCGCTCAATCTTAAGCCTTCAGAAAATGGCAATGCGTTGAGATAATCAACCAGGGCAATACGATATTTCATAATGTAAGTTTCAATTCAATATGGGCAGTTCCACATAACCACGATAGACCGTGTCCTCATCAAATGAATGATCACTCCAGTCTTTCAATTCGTGATATAATGTGTCTCTTTCGATCGGTGTCCGCCCTGCATTTTTGATCAGCGTGACCAGATCATATGTACTCATCGCAGGTTTCTGTTCTTCAGCTCCCGCCATGCTATATATTTTGGTTGTATCATCAATAGTCCCATCCAGATCATCGACACCAAAACTCATCGCGACCTGGGCCATTGAACGGCCAAGCATCGGCCAGTATGCTTTGACATGTGGAAAATTATCAAGATAGATCCGGCTCACTGCATAATTTTTAAGGTCCTCTATTACCGTCGATTCTTCAAGGTGTGACATCTGATTGTCCTTATTTCTGAACTTAAGGGGTATAAAGGTTTGGAATCCCCCTGTACGATCCTGAAGTTCGCGAAGACGACGCATGTGATCTACACGATGCGTGTATTTTTCAATGTGTCCGTATAAAATAGTAGCATTCGATTTTTTTCCTAACTCATGCCAGATTTCATGAATGCGCAACCACTGATCCGCATTACACTTGTCCGCAGCAATCTGCTCCCTGATTTCAGGATGAAATATTTCAGCACCACCACCAGGTATACTATCAACACCTGATTCGAGAATTCTTTTCATCCCCTCTTCATACGTCACCTTCGCCTTTTTAAAAATATAATGATACTCGACAGGCGTCAAAGCTTTGACATGAAGATCCGGACGATGCTCTTTTATTTTTCTGAAAAGCGTGCAATAGAAATCAAGATCATACTGCGGCATCACACCTCCGACAATATGTACTTCCGTGACAGGTTTTCCATCATACGATTTTACGATATTCAACATATCCTCCATCGTATATTCCCATCCTTCACCACGATGCTTGATCAATCTCGAATACGAACAAAACTTGCAATCATAGATACAGACATTCGTCGGTTCAATATGGAAATTCCGGTTGAAGAAAGTTTTGTTGCCATTCAATCTTGTACGCACAGTATCCGCCAGTACACTGAGAAATGATAGAGGTGCACTTTCAAAAAGAAGCAGAGCATCTTCATCAGATATCCGTTGCTCCTGCATCACTTTGTCACGAATAGCGATAAGTCCAGGTGACAAGGAATCATCCTTGATCAGTCCTGCATATTCGTTTTCGATATTACTCAATAGCGGCATTGTGGTCACAAGTATTTTATGATTTCCTTCGCTTTTTCCTGATCAGAAGGAAGTTGAGAAAGAATTGACGCGCGTTCGGCTTGATGAGATGAAGAAAACTCCAGAGGCCAGAGCTTTTTTAAGAGAGATCCCAAATTTTGAACGAGAGGGTAAATATGCAACGCTTTATCCAGATAAGTATGTGTTAAACTGTTTTCATTGGCCGCAATAAATCTTCCCTGGTATAAAGCCGGGAAAATCTTCACTTTCATACCCGCAGGATGTCTGCTGTGAATGATGATCACCTGAGCATCCCTGATCAATTCCGCCATTCGATCACTTGTAACATCAATTTCCCGTTGAATGTTGGGATATTTCATCAGTTTTTGTTCAAACCCCTGATCTCCCGATCTTCCGGCAACAACTATGGGGTAATTATCCTCCGGGGGGATGTTTTTAAGCACTTCCAAAAGTGATTTCTGGTTGATTTCCACAGAAAGATCTCCCTGATAAAGAAGGTATTGCCCACGGCCTGATGGAACATCCATGGCTTCAAATCCATGGAAAACTGGGGAAAAAATACAATTGCTCCCTTTAGCATCATACCATGCTTTATCCTCCTTAGATATCGCAAATACAGCATTAAAAGACCGGGCTTTGTTATTTTCGTAGCGTTCGAGGGCTAAAGCTTCCCGCTGAAAAAACAAATAGGCAAAACGCTGACTTTCTCTGGCCAGTCCGGCATAATACTGATGTTCGATATTGTGGGCCCGCAACAGTAACTTCCTGTCTTTCAATTCATCCACATACCCCGTAGTATGGATTCCCTCAAACAGGACAGGCGCATAATCCTTCTTTAACCTTGCCAGCAACAATGGATTTCTTCGTGAAGCCACGATATACGGCTGACCAGGCGACAAAATGGCAGGCCAGGCAATCCGGGGATAATAGTGTACCTCTTCTACAACTTCCCTTATAGCATCATGAGGCTTGAAAGAACCATAAACAAAACAATGAAGCATTATCCTGAGGCCCTGCTGATGAAGTGCTCTGACCCTGTTCCATACATCGATCGCTCCGCCATAATTGGCAGGAAAAGGGACTCCAAAAGAGACGATATGTAGATCGGGTTTTGCCCCTAAATCCCCTAAAGGTTTTGCCCCTAAATCCCCTAAAGGGGACTTTAAATTTTCCACTTTTTAAATTTTATTTCCTTATTCATTTGTCGTTTATAATGGTGAACATGCGTTTCTCAGATTGCTTATATCTCTTGTAGGATTAATTAGATAAATCTTTAGTGTTCGACCCCATTGCTCTATGCCCTCTGCCCCCTGCTTTTTTGACGCGAAATTCTAATTCTAAAGGGAATTCATAAGGTATACCCTGAATGCAAAATTAATCTTACCTTTCTCATGCCCGGCATTTTGGGTTGATCCTATAGAATAAAGGCTGAATCATTAAGCTAATCATTCAAATTGAAAGTAAACTATAACTTTCAACCCCTCTAAAGCTTATTTGATCCTTGCTTCATCATGAGTACCATTTTATCCAAATTAGTATTTAGGCAAAGTTTTCTATTTTAAGCAGAGAAAGCAAAACCTATATTTAAATTACGCATACACCTTGCTCCCGATAAAAAATTCAAAAATATTTATGCTTTGCCTGATCGGTAGAAATACTTATTTTTCAAGCACTAACTCAACTCCTGCATGACAAGAATGATAAAATCCACCCTCATGGTATGTGTCCTCTTTTTCGTGTGCATTCACCATATAAATGCTCAGGAAATCCTTCGAGGGGAGGTGATCGACAAGAGCACGGGTGAAGCAATGATCGGCGCAAATGTCGTCGTATCCGGAACTTTAACAGGTACTGCCACGGAATGGGATGGTTCTTTTCAAATCAAAGTCAGTCAGATCCCCGTCACACTTGAATTTGTTCTGACCGGATATCAGACAGCGACCTATGTTGTGACTGATCCGAAAGAAAAATAAAGATTGAACTTGAGTCCTCCCCTATTCTTTTCGAGACTATCAATGTGGTCGGTAGTCGGATTTCTGACAAACGCAGAGAATCTCCACTCACCATTGAATCTATTGACCTGCTGGCCATAAAACAAACGACATCCAATGATTTTTATGAAGGGCTGGGATCGCTGAAAGGAGTAGATCTTACAACCGCCAGCATGGGATTTACGGTCATCAATACAAGAGGTTTCAACAGTACAAGTCCTGTTCGTTCACTTCAGATCATCGATGGAGTAGACAATCAATCTCCCGGACTTAATTTTTCGCTTGGAAATTTTCTTGGCGCACCAGAATTGGATGTGCTCAAAGTAGACCTGATTCAGGGGGCTAGTTCAGCTTTTTATGGTCCGAATGCTTTCAATGGTGTCATTGACATCCAGACCAAAGATCCTTTTTTACATCCCGGTTTTTCAGCAGATATCAAGGTCGGAGAAAGAGATCTATTTAAAGGTGAACTGCGTTTTGCAAAAGTTTTTAAAAACGCCAAAGGCCAGGACAAATTCGCTTTCAAAATCAATGGTGCCTACATGAAAGCACACGATTGGGAAGCCACAAATCTTGCGCCTACTTCACAATCCGCCACGGATGAAACAAATCCCGGAGGATATGATGCTGTCAACGTGTACGGTGATGAGCAAGTTGCAGGCCAGGCATTTACCGGTAGTATAGAACGCATTGATTATCCCGGACTCTTAAACTTCAACAGGCGAGGCTACGCTGAAACCGATCTTGTGAATTACAATACCGAGAACTATAAAGGAAATGTAGGCCTGTTTTATAAAATTACGCCAGATATACAAATCAATGGTGGCTATAACTTTGGTTCAGGCACCACAGTGTATCAGGGTGAAAACAGGTTCAGGCTGGATGATATCTTTTTCTGGCAGGGAAAACTAGAGATAAAACAGGATAAAAAATTCTTCCTCAGAGCTTATATCACCAAGGAAGATGCAGGTAAAACTTTCGACGCCTACTCTACGGCTCTGCGTTTACAATCTTCTGCAAAGTTGAATGATGACTGGAACACAGATTATATTCAGTACTGGCAAACGTATAATAAACAGAAAGTAAAAAAGATTGAAGGCTATCCATCTGGTTTCCCTTTCGATTTTGCCCAGCAGGAAAAAGTTTTGCATGACAGTATTGCTTTATTGACGATGTTACACGCCCAGGCTCAGCTTTATGCCAACAAAAAATCTCCGAACAAACCAAACTTACCATTCTTTGAGCCCGGTACTGCACGTTTCGATTCCATGTTTGCTATTATCACGCACAATTTCTCAAATGATCCTAATAATCCGGGCACAAGATTCTATGATAAATCAGGGCTTGTACATCTTCAGGGTGAATACCATATTGAATCACGTTTTGCCGACTATACGGTAGGTGGTAATTACAGACAATACAACCCCGATTCAAGAGGGACTATTTTCAGTGACACGATGGGGGTGAAAATCACAAATCGTGAATTTGGTATCTATGGAGGTCTCGACAAAAAACTCATTCCTACAAAACTCAAACTAAATGCAACTGTCCGGCTGGACAAGAATGAAAATTTTGACATGGTGCTCTCCCCTGCCGCATCATTTGTATACACTCCCAATTTCAACAATACCTTTCGACTTTCCTTTTCTTCAGCCGTGCGCAATCCCACACTTTCTGATCAATACCTCAATCTTGATGTGGGGAGAGCACAACTCCTTGGAAATATAACAGGATACAAAAATCTATACACACCCGCTTCATTTATTGATTATCTCAATACACTCAACCGGGACACTTTAGTATCCTTTGATGAACCTTCGATCCAACCCGAAAAAGTAAAATCTATAGAAGTAGGATACCGTGCGACTCTATTCCAAAAACTCTATGTTGATGCCGGATATTATTACAGTTGGTATAAGGATTTCATCGGATATAAAATAGGTATCCGCTCAGCTTTCAATGCTTTTAATTTCCCGGTTGGTACCAGAGTGTATCGTGTAGCCTCCAATGCGCAAACCCAGGTAACTACTCAGGGCTTCAATATAGGTGGCAATTATTTCTTGGGCACTTATTATAGTCTTGCGGGAAATTATTCATGGAACGTACTCAATAAAAAAGGCACAGAAGATCCTATCATTCCCGCATTTAATACACCAGAAAATAAATTTAACGTGGGCCTTTCAGGCCAAAATATGCCTATCAGTTTATTTGGCAGCCAGATTAAGCATGTTGGTTTCAATGTCAATTACAAATGGATCCAGGGATTCCTTTTCGAAGGATCGCCCCAGTTTACAGGCGAGATACCCACTTATGATCTGTTTGATGCCCAGGTCAACTGGGAAGCTGAGCGATTAGGATTAACCATAAAACTAGGTGCATCTAATTTGCTCAATAAAAAACAATTCCAGACATATGGTGGTCCGCGTGTAGGACGTCTTGCATATATTTCTTTCCTTTATGAATCTAAGTCTTAACAAACCAAAACTGTTGAATATGAGAAAAATATTTACACTATTGACTTTCATTACATTACTCTTTCAAATGCTGTCCGCACAAGGCACACGGTATCTTGATGAGGTTTTCACAGATGTAGTGAAGGTCCAAAACCAAATCTACAGTATCAATGTCACTGTAGTCACAGGTGCTCCTGCAGCTGACACGCTGAGATTCGATCTCTACATGCCGGCAGGCGATAATTGTACAGCTCGTCCTCTTGCTGTTGTTTTGCATACAGGTACATTTTTGCCACGTGGTTTTGTCGCCCCTACCGGTGACAAAGATGACTATGCCAATGTGCAGGTATGTGAAAGATTAGCAAAACAAGGTTATGTAGCTGCCGCTATCCAATACCGTAAAGGCTGGAATCCGATTGCAGCCACAGATATTGTGCGACGCTCGACGATCATCAATGCTGCTTATCGTTCTATCCAGGACATGTATGCATTTATCCGGTATATGAATAAGACAGTAGTCGATTTCGGTAATCCTTACAATATTGATCCTAACCGCGTGGCCATTTTTGGTATCGGGACCGGTGGTTTTGTTGGTTTCAATGCAGCCGTCCTTTCGCAACAAGAAATCTATATTGACAAGTTCAGAGATCCTGTGACTGGTGTTCCATTTATCGACACTAATCTCGTAGGTGATCTCCATGGTATCAAAGCTGGTGCTATCAATATTCCTAACCACGTCGGTTATAGGGATGATTTTCAATTTGTTTTCGGACTCGATGGTGCAGTAGGTGATTCTTCATGGATGGAAGATGGTAAATCTGTTCCGCTTGTCGCTGCAGGAACTGTCACACATCCTACGACACCGTTTGGCATAGATCCGATTACAGGGGAGATCAATTGTGAGCTTCCTGTTTTTGCCGGTGCCGGTACCGGTATTTTTGTAGTCAACATTGGTGGTTCGGCATGCATGATGAAGAAAGCCAACGCACTCGGCATCAACAATCCATTAAACAAATTACCTTACGATGATGCTGTCTCTGAGGCTATCCGAAACGATGCAAATAATTTTGGACAGGAACATCTCTGGGCGATTAACCTACCCGGCCCACAAACAGGCCCATGGGAATATTGGGATTCTACATTCTGGAAAACACGTCCTTACCCTCTCGACCCTACGAAATCAATCCATCAGGTGGCACTGGCTACTAATCCTGATATGTCTCTTGAGAAAGCTAACCACTATATAGACACTGCAATGTGGTTCTTTAGTCCAAGAGCTTTTGCCGCATTAAAACTTAACGAGATCGTATGCTCCTGCAATGGCGTTGTTCCTGATCCTGGTGTTTTTTTAATTAATGATTTTGAATGCCAGCGCAATTATGGATTTGGTGCAGGTAATGATAGATTGATGATCATGGACAATCCTGATCCCGATGCTGCCAACAACTCCGAAAAAGTAGGCGCGTATCGCGATCCCGCTCATGATTCCTTTGCCGCACTCTGTGTTAATTTCGGCGGCAGTGTGGACCTCTCCACTTTTAATCAATTTAAGGTTGAAGTCAATAGTCCTGCAGCCGGTGTTCCTTTCCTTTTAAAACTTGAAGGAGGTACCAGTCCTGGATATGAAGTTTGGACAAGTAATACAGTCGCCGGTAGTTGGGAGACACTCACAGCCGATTTTTCTTCACAGGCATCAGCGGATCATACAAGAGTATGTATGTTCCCGAATGGTGGTGTAGATACACCGGCTGAAGAAACATATCTCTTCGATAATCTCCGGATGGAAAAAGTAATTCCTCCTGTTCGATTTATTGATCCGGTTTTTACAGAAGTAACAAAGATCAGTAATCAGATCTACAGTGTAAATATCACGGTGGTCACAGGTGCTCCTGCTGCAGATACCCTTCGATATGATCTGTATTTACCTGCAGGAGATACATGTACTTCTCGTCCGCTTGCAGTGATCTTACATACAGGTACATTTTTACCCAGAGGTTTTGTGGCCCCGACCGGAGACAAAGATGATTATGCCAATGTCCAGATCTGTGAAAGACTGGCTAAACAAGGCTATGTAGCAGCAGCTATCCAATATCGCAAAGGATGGAATCCAATTGCAGCATCAGATATTGTTCGCCGTTCGACCATCATCAATGCGGCTTACCGATCGATCCAGGACATGTATGCCTTCATCCGGTATATGAATAAGACGGTTGTTGATTTTGGCAATCCATATAATATAGATCCGGACAGAGTAGCGATATTCGGTGTAGGTACAGGTGGCTTTGTAGGATTCAATGCCGCAGTCCTTTCACAGCAGGAAATCTATATAGACAAGTTCAGAGATCCGGTGACCGGTGTTCCATTCATTGACACAAATCTTGTCGGGGATCTTCATGGTATCAAAGCAGGTGCTATCAATATTCCTAATCATGTCGGTTACAGAGATGATTTCAAATTTGTATTCGGACTAGATGGCGCCGTAGGTGATTCTTCATGGATGGACGATGGCAATTCTGTTCCATTGGTAGCTGCAGGAACAGTGACACATCCTACTACGCCTTATGGTATTGATCCGATCACTGGTGAGATCAATTGTGACCTTCCAGTTTTTGCTGGCGCAGGGACTGGAATATTCGTAGTCAATATCGCAGGGTCAGCCTGCATGATGAGAAAGGCCAACGAATTGGGCATCAATAATCCTTTGAAAAAACGTACATATGATGATCCGGTCTCCGAGGCTATCCGGAATGATGCTAATGGTTACGGACAGGAACATCTTTGGCCTATTAATCTTCCTGGCCCACAGACTGGTCCGTGGGAATATTGGGATTCTACATTCTGGAAGACTCGTCCATATCCACTCGATCCTACGAAATCAATTCATGAAGTTGCTCTTGCTACTAATCCTGATATGTCGATTGAAAAGGCTAACCATTATATCGACACAGCACTTTGGTTTTTCAGCCCCAGATCGTATGCAGCTTTAAAACTCAACGAAGTCGTATGCTCTTGTGTAGGTGTTGTACCTGACCCGAATATTAATATGGTCAATGATTTTGAATGCCAGCAGAATCATCCATTTGGTGCAGGAGCCGACAGAATAATGACAATGGACAATCCGGACCCTGATGCTGCCGATCATTCTGAAAAAGTAGGAGCTTATCTTGATCCTGCGCACGATTCGTTTGCTGCACTATGTGTTGATTTTGGCGGTAGTATTGATCTCTCGCCATTCAATATATTCAAAGTGGATGTCAATAGTCCTGCAGCTGGTGTGCCCTTCCTGTTAAAACTCGAAGGTGGTTCCAGTCCGGCAAAAGAAGTCTGGGTTAATAATACTGTTGCCGGAAGTTGGGAAACGCTTACGGCTGATTTCTCTTCAGAAGTATGTTCTGACCACAGACGTGTCTGCATATTTCCGAATGGTGGTGTAGAAGCTCCGGATGAAGTTACTTATCTGCTTGATAACCTACGTTTTGAATCAAGTACGGCTATATGTGACGGTCTGTTTACACCAAGTATCCAGACACTGGAAATTTCGCCAAACCCTGTTGATCAGATTCTCTACATCCGGAATCCGGGTGCTGCGGTTCATTTCAGACTATTCAATATATTGGGTCAAAGTGTCCTGTATATGAATGCTGAAAACCAGGATATCGCTATGATGAATGTCAGCGGTTATGCATCCGGTATCTATATGATAGGCGCTTATGATAAGCAAGGCAAGCTTATCGCGACCGCAAGGGTCATGAAGAATTAATTGTTCAATAAAGCTTTAAAAAAGCCGGCCCGATCAGGCCGGCTTTTTTATTTAATTAAAGTCTTAAAATTTTTCATGCTTTTCACCGTTTTACTCCCTGACAAAAGCCTGCATTCCAGTGTGTGTGCAGGCTTTTCTATTTCAATTGATTCTAGTAGATATCTTTGGCACCACGATGCAGTTTTTATATCCTCCTTTTCTCTGGGCATTAACAGCACTTTCTATACCTATTGTCCTGCATCTATTCTATTTCAGGCGGTATAAGAAGATATATTTCAGCAGTTTACGTTTCCTTCGTGAAGTAAAGGAAGAGACCTCCGCCCGTAACCGGCTGCGGAATCTTTTAATCCTACTTTCCAGGCTTTTGGTTTTTGCTTTCATGATCCTGGCCTTCGCCCAGCCTTATATACCCATCAGTGAGACTCAAAAAGAAGGTATTCATGATATCAGCATTTTTGTAGATAATTCATATTCCATGCAGTCCTTTGGCCAGGACCTGTCCCTATTCGACCGCTCCCGTCAGAAGGCAAAAGAGATCATCATGGGATATGGCCAGGAAGATCATTTCCAGATCCTGGGACATGAATTGTCGCCTTCTCAGAATCTTTGGATCAGCAGAGATGAAGCATTACTCAGGCTGGAAGAAATGGAATTCACGCCTGAGGTCAAACCATTATCCGTAGTCACAGGCAGGCAAAAACAATCTTTCGCACGTGAAGATGGTTCACCTGTCGCATGGATCATTTCAGATTTCCAAAAATCCATAACCGATTTTAATCAAGTGGATTCATTATATCCGCTAAACCTGCTTCCACTGAAAAGTGTCCAGGAGAAAAACATAGCCATCGATAGTGCATGGTTTGAATCACCTCTTCAGACACTCAATCAGACGGCCCCACTTCTTTTTTCAATTCACAATTACACTGGAGAAGACGCAGATAATGTCCGTGTCACCGTGTCACTCGATGGACAGGAAAGACCAGAAGGATCAGTTGACATAGCCGGTGGAAAATTTAAAATTGACACCTCCAATATTACAGTTCTTTCTACAGGATGGCATGAGGTAGCGATCAGGATCAGTGATTTCCCGGTGACATTTGATGATGCTTACTTTCTGACATTTTATGTGGAGCAGAATTTAAAGATACTTTCGATCAATGACCATACGTCCAATGAAGCCGTATCTGCCGTATTTGCAAGTCAGAAAAATTTCATTCTTGATCAGTCTACTATCAATAGTCTTGAATTTGCTTCACTGACGACGTATGACCTGATCATCCTTAACGAACTTCCATCTTTTTCATCCGGTCTCACATCTGTGTTGCATAAGTACGTGCAGGATGGCGGAAAGGTGCTCTTCTTTCCTGCCGCCAATGGTTCTCTTGATTCATACAATTCCCTGATGACCATAATGGGTGCCGGTAAGCTGCAACCATTTGCAACACAAGAGAGACAAGTAGGTAAGATCAATACAGAAGCCTATGTCTATCACAACGTATTCAGCAGGACGAGGTCTAACATGAGATTGCCTAAAGTAAGTGCTTCATTTCCGATCGAAGGGTCGGGCAGCAGAGGCCAGTCATTACTATCCTTCAGGGACGGTGGCGATCTCATTACATTTTACACACCAGGTAAAGGCGCATTTTGTGTAGTCACAGCACCACTCGATCAGAAAATAAATGATCTCTCATTACAACCTGAAGTATTTGTTCCATTACTTTACAAGATGTCCCTTTATTCATCCGACGAACGCAATCTGGCATACACTATCGGTAAAGATCAATTGATCCCAATGGATAAATCTAAAATCGATATTGACAAAGACATACAGATCAAAGGTTCGGCGCAATTCATTCCCGGGATATCGGCATTAGGTTCAAAAATTCTTCTTGATGTACAGGGCCAGGTGAAGGAAGCCGGTTTTTATAAAGTCACACAACGGGATTCAGTCATATCTTCACTGGCATTCAATTATGACAGAAGAGAATCGGATCTTACACTGGCAAATGTAGAGGAACTGGCAAAAAATAAAATGCTTAAGATCTGGACAGATGAGGAGAAAACGGATTTTACACAATTGATTGAAGAAACACGACAGGGAAAGCAACTTTGGAAATGGTGTATTATCCTCAGCCTGATTTTTATCGCCATGGAGATCGCGTTGATCAGGTTGTGGAAAAATCGGTAATCAGTAGGCAGTATTCAGTAATTAGTAAAAAGTAGTTTGAATTAGCGCAATTTGCGGCAAGAAAGTGAATAGTGAGTAACGAATAGGAAAAGGAATAGTGAATAGTATTGACAGGGCTTGCCCCTGTCTGTATAAAACACTTAAGTGAAAAAGAATCACAGTGTATAACACCTAAGTGAAATAGTGAATGGCGTCAGATGAAATGAAAATAAATTGCATTAATCTGCGAAATTTGTGGTGAGAAAAAGGGATGCCGGATAAATCAATCAATGTGAATAGTTTCTTTGCGCCTTTGCGGCTTTGCGAGAAAATTTTTTAAACGCTGATATGAAGATTCTAATCAAAAAAGCGACCATCATCAATCAGGGGCAAGAGCCTGTCAAAAGGGATATCCTGATTGAAAATGGAAAGATCACCAACATTGCGAAATCGATTTCGGACGATAAAGCAAAAATCATCGAATCTGATGATCTCCATGTTTCACCGGGATGGATTGATATCGGCGCTCAACCCGGTCAACCGGGATATGAATATCGCGAGACTTTTCTATCCATCGGCAATGCAGCGCGTGCAGGTGGTTATACTTCACTCGCCACTTTTCCAAGGAACAATCCACCTATACAAAGCAGAATTGAAATAGAATATATTCTGCAGCTTAATGAATCACTTCCTGTTCATATTTATCCGGTTGGTGCGGTTTCACAAGAACTCGCCGGGAAAGACTTAACAGAGATGATGGATATGGTGTCCATCGGTGCCATAGCCTTCAGTGACGGACGTAAAAGCCCGATTGAAACAAGCCTGCTGACAAGGGCACTCGAATATGTGATTCCACTCGGTGTAGTCATTATTGATTTCCCACTTGATCGAAGTTTTACAACAGAAGGACAGATACATGAAGGAAAAATAAGTGCTTCGATGGGCCTCACAGGCATACCATCTGTGGCAGAAGACGTGATCGTACAGCGTGATATGCAACTCCTGGCCTATACAAAAGGCAAGCTTCATCTTCATGCAGTTTCATCAGGCTCATCAATGCCGTTCATTCAAAAGGCTCGCGGAGAAAATCTGAATGTGACGTGTGATGTCCCGGCCATGCATCTTTTATTAGAAGACAAAGATGTGGGTGATTTCGATAGTTACAAAAAAGTACTCCCCCCTTTTCGTGCACAAAAGGACAGGAAATCTTTGATTAAAGCGTTGAAAGATGGAATCGTTGATCACATCTCCTCCATTCATACACCCCTTGAAATTGAAGCTAAAGATTGTGAGTTTACATATGCTTCATTTGGTTCGATAGGTCTGGAAACTGCTTTTGCTACAGCCAATACGGTGCTAAAGGATGTCATGCCAGTGCGTGATATCATCGATAAATTTTGTTTTGGCCCTGCAAGGATACTGGGTCTGACTGTGCCTCCTATTGAAAAAGGAGGAGTTGCAAATCTTACCTTTTTTGATCCGGGGAAGGAATGGTCCTATAATGGCTCACAGCATTCGCTTTCAAACAATGATGCATTGGTGGGAACAAAGTTCACCGGGAAGGTGATCGGTACCTTTTCTAAAGGACGTCTATTGATTAATTGATATATTTGAATCCTCACTCACCTTTTAACTAAAACGAAACATGTCAACTACGCTTAAATGGGGACTTATCACCGGTATGGTGTATATTATTTTTTCACTGGGCTCCAATATGTTGGGCGTTCAGGAAAGTGGTAATAAAATACTTGGGTTTGGAATGGGTGCCCTTATCCTGGTGGCCACTTATTTTCCTATTTACCTGGGTGTCAAGGAAGCCCGCGAGCAGGATCTTGGTGGATACATCACCCTCGGACAGGGATTTTTGACAGGATTCAAGATTGCTGTGATAGCAGGTGTCATTTCAGCCATTTTTACCCTCATCTATACTAAAGTAATCGATCCTAATTTTATCGATAATATGATGTCCAAAATAGAGGATCAATGGGATAAAGCAGGAATGCCGGAAGAAAGTAAGGATATGGCCCGCAAATGGACAACTATATTTATGACGCCTATCGCTTTTTCAGTCATGTCACTGCTCAGTGCATTATTTTGGGGTCTAATTAAAGGAGTTGTAGCCGGGGCTATGCTCAAAAAAGAAGCTCCGCCTTCAACCATGCCCGGAGCCTGATACAATCTATGTCGCAATCAGGTATCGCCTTATCTATAGTTATTCCCGTCTTCGACGAAAGAGATTCGTTGCCCGAACTCATGGCCTGGATCGAAAAAGTAATCACGACAAATGCTATTGAACCTGCAGAAGTAATATTTATCGATGATGGTAGTGCTGATGATTCATGGAAAGTAATCACAGAACTGCAGCAAACGTATCCACGCATCAAGGCGATTCGTTTCAGACGCAATTATGGCAAATCAGCTGCACTTCAAAAAGGATTTGAAGCGGCCGGTGGTGAAGTTGTCATCACGATGGATGCAGATCTTCAGGACTCACCGGAAGAAATTCCGGAGTTGATGAAAATGATCAACGAAGAAAATTATGATCTTGTCAGCGGATGGAAGAAAAACAGGAAAGATCCGGTCAGCAAACGCTGGCCATCAAAATTTTTCAATGCTGTAACACGTAGTGCGAGCGGTATAAAACTTCATGATTTCAATTGCGGATTGAAAGCCTATAAAAATGAAGTTGTGAAAAACATAGAGGTCTACGGCGAAATGCATCGATACATTCCCGTGATGGCCAAATGGTCCGGTTTCAAAAAAATCGGTGAAAAAGTAGTTCAGCATCAGGCCCGAAAATATGGGAAAAGTAAATTCGGCTGGCAACGCATGATCAACGGCTTCCTGGACATCATGTCGATCATGTTCGTTGGCAAATTCGGTAAACGGCCAATGCATTTCTTTGGAACATTGGGTATAATATTTTTTATGATTGGCTTTGGCATCCTGGGTTATCTCAGCATCTTAAAACTAGGTCGCAATATTTTTAAGATTTCAGAACGGCCCGTCTTTTTCTTTGGAATCCTCACGCTGATCATTGGCGCACAGATGTTCCTCACAGGATTTTTAGCAGAAATGATCAGTCGCAATGGCCCCTCGCGAAATAAATATCGGATATCGGATACGATTGGAATTGATATGAAGCATCTGGAAGATTAATATTTAATCAATATTGAATCCCCACCTTCTTAAAAATAAAACTCAACAACCACGCAGGTCCGATCAGAAGAAACTGAAGATCCTGAAAAAAAGAGGGTTTCTTTCCTTCTATTTTATGTCCGATAAATTGTCCGATCCACGCGGTGACAAAAATAATGACACCCCACAATGCCAGCTTACCTGCATTAAAATCTGACCATGCATACATCGTATTGATGGCCCAGATCATGACTGTTCCGATCATCAAAAAGCCCGTGAACATAATCATAGAAAGCCTTGCATAATAAATTAATGCAAGTACAAGTATGACCATCGCCCAATTTGTAAAAAATGTCCGCTCACTAAAAAACGGAATTGAGTATAACATCGTGAACAAGCTGAACATGATCAGCGGAACACACACCCAGTGAATCAGCTTATTCGTAGCATTCATATGGCTTTCTCCATACTTGCCGAGGAGCATATCGATTTGTTTCATACCTGACGGATTTTCAAATAGAAATATAACCAATTTCTCAGAGAGTGAGAGGAGTGAGAAAGTGAGAAAGTGAGAGAGAGAGGGTGAGAGAGTGAGAGGATGAGAGAAGTGAGAGAGTAAGAGAAGTGAGAGAGTGAGAGAAGTGAGAGAGTGAGAGAAGTGAGAGAGTGAGAGAGTGAGAGAATTTATTTAGCTCCGTAGGAGCGACATCTCTGTAGCACGAAGTGCGAAAGAGGTTTTTTTTGAGCTCCGTAGGAGCGGTATATTTTCCATGTTTCTCTCACGCTCTCACGCTCTCACGCTTCTCACAAAATCCCCTATTTTTACCCGGAGATGATCAAAATAATCGAATGTCCACGGGACGCTATGCAAGGCCTTCACCAATTCGTACCTACCGAATTGAAAGCCAGGTATATCAACAAGCTTCTGCAGGTTGGTTTCGATACTATTGATTTCGGTTCGTTTGTTTCCCCGAAGGCTATTCCGCAGATGAGCGATACCGGAGATGTCCTGAAGCAATTAAAATTATCAGACACATCTTCAAAACTTCTGGCCATTGTGGCGAATACAAGAGGAGCCATGGATGCTGTACAGTTTGATGAGATCACCTATCTCGGATATCCCTTCTCCGTTTCTGAGACGTTTCAGTTGCGGAATACAAATGCGACTATTGAAGAGTCACTTCACCGGGTGGCTGAGATTCAGGAAATCTGCATGGTAAACAATCGAAAGCTTGTGGTCTATCTCTCCATGGGTTTCGGGAATCCTTATGGTGATCCCTGGAATGTCGAGATCGTACAACATTGGGTCGATCATTTAGCTGAAATGGATATTAAGATCCTTGCGCTCTCAGATACGATAGGTGTTTCAAATCCTGAAAACATCAGTTATCTTTTTTCAAACCTCATTCCTCCTTATCCTGATGTGGAGTTTGGAGCACATCTGCATACACAGCCGCACAACTGGAGAGAAAAAATTGAAGCGGCCTACAAGAGCGGTTGCAGGCGTTTTGATGCAGCGATGAAAGGCTATGGTGGATGTCCGATGGCTAAGGATGAGCTCACCGGAAATATGCCTACTGAACATCTGATTTCATACTTTGATGATCAGGAGATTGATCTTGGAATGAACCGCGAGGCTTTTCTAAATGCGATGGCGACAGTACCGGAAGTTTTTACCGGGAGGGATTGACAGTGTCGTCATTATCGCTTTCCTTGGCAGGATTCAAAGCCATGTAGGCCATCACAAGCCCTCCACCGACCATCAGTATCCTGATGATAACGCCCTGTGGTGTTCCGGGTCTGTCTATCCATGCCAAATAACTAAGGTTGCCACCGATCAGAATAAGCGTAAATGAAATGAAGCCTGTGACGAAAAGAAGAAAGCCAATGATTAATAAGATGAGTCGGGATGATTTCATGGGGCAATGTTACGCAATTCTAAAATGTTCCGTTAATTAATAGATGTCCTTTATCGAAACGTAGACTCTTATTCATTTATCGGCCATAGTTGCAATTGAAATTTCAATGAACCAGCATCCATTAATTGAATATCACTAAGTATTTCCAATATTTTCACAATCTCAAATCTCGTGTCTTTGTTGTATGTTATTTTCACTTTGCTATCTTCTATTACATATGGCTTTCCTGGTTTTGAATCTGAAAAATCACCTTTTTCGAAATTGTTATTGTCTATTTTTGCAGCTATCAAAACTCTATTATTCTCTGTTTGGAACCAAAAGGCTGTATATGTTGAATATTTAAATCTTACTCCGGCCGCGGCATCTTCAAATACTTTCCCATTTGAAATATATATACCAATGTCTTTAATAATCATTAATTATATAATTTTCTAAGCATAAACAATCCTTTTTTTGATTTGGTAGATGACACCATATATTATTCCTTTCATAACTAAAATTATGTTTTCGCAAAATACGGAAAACACGTGAATAATTTGATCAACAAAGACATCAATAATTCAATTCAGATCACACGATCACCAGATCACCAGATCACCAGATCACAGATATTTACTCTTGAAATCTCCTCCTGATCATCTCCCCCACTGTCTTCCCTTCAATTCTGCTGTCAATCCACGCTATGATATCAAGATGATGAAATGTCCTTCCTTCAAACGGATTTTTTTCAAGACGAATGATTTCTTTTCGCAGTGATTGCAGATTATGATTGAGTTCCTGTTTTTTGACATCAAGATTATTTCTGAAAAAATTAAAAAGAGTGCGTTGTACTTCATTGAGATCACGCATCTTACTGAAAAATCTTCCGACACTGCTGACCAGGTGTTCCAATAAATTATAATGTCCCAATTCGAAATGCGCCATCAATTGCATCAGTCGTGCATAACATTGAATATCCGTACGCAAATGTCCGGCAGCCTGCAGATTTACAATTTTATTAAGGTATTCAATGCTATGCTCCGGGGATCCGGATCCAAAATAAAGCCATGCTGTCTTATAATTAAAGACCATGATACGATGGACATCTATAAACCGACCATACCGTTTCACAAGCTTATTGATCTCAGGCACAAGCGCCAGTCCTTCTTCAAATGATCCTTCAAGAAAGTGCCTGTTGATCTTAGCTGTATACAGATAAAGAAAACTGATGATCTGACCTGTCATATCAAAATACTTCTCATGCGAAATTGTAAAGGCTTCAAACTTGTCTAATACATTGACATATCTGTGATAATCCCGCATGCTATACAATGATGTCAGTTCGTAAGACAAGCCACGCATATACAGTACGGGGTCTTCAATCATAAAGGCAGGATGCTCATCGAATGCACTCACCCACAACCTTGCATGTTGATAACATTTTTCAAAATCAAGAAGGATGTAATAGAACCACATGTAACTCTGCTGCAGATATATTTCTTCGGTGACCGAGAGATTGGTTGTTCTTACCTTCCGCAGCTCAGATTCAAAATATTTCTTCACTGTAAAATGATCTTTCTGATCTCTTACATGACCGGTCTCAATATACCATCCATGTATTTTGATTTTAAGATTTGATAAAAGGACAAGATTTGATACTCTCGATTCCTGCTGTTCAGATTCGATCAACAGCGACTGAACCTTACCTGCTTTTTTTCTGCTCCTTGTAATATGACGCTCCTCAATAAATTTTTGAAATTCGATGATCTCAAGACGCAGCAGATCATGTCCACCTTCAGGCATCATCTCTTTGACCCTGTCAAGCAATTTAAAAGCCTGCAGGTATAGTCCTTTGCTATAGAGAATATGGGCAAAATCAATTTGTTCCCTGACTTTGATAGACTCAATATTCTCATGAATGAGTCTCAGGCTTTTGAGCACCTGGGTGTACAGATGTCTCTTAATATTGACAAACTGAGACTTGGGCATATCCCCAAGCTTTTCGAGGACCACCTCCTCATCATAATCTTCCATCTTGTCCAGCAAATCGAAGAGACGGACATAGAGGACATCTTCATTACTCTGAAGCCGCTGAACATAAAGCCTGAAATTCCTCTTTTCAGCCTTGGTCAGGGACTTAATAATGGTAAAAAGCTGTTCTGAATGAGCTATGGGCATAACAATATACTATGGCACAATATACACTATTTCAGCTTATTACATATTAATATGCCTATTTAGCAATAGCGTAAATCAGAAATATTGTTTTGTTTGGCGGGGATCAGACTGGTTAGCTTCGCATCATATATTCAAAAAAACTATCATTTCTTCTTCCTAAACCAAATAACAGTATATATGGCTAAGCTCAAATTTGAATACATCTGGCTCGACGGTTACAAACCTGAGCCGAACATCAGAAGCAAAACTAAGGTCATCGAAATGGAAAGTTTCAATGGCGATGCAAAAAAACTTCCCGAATGGTCATTTGACGGCAGCAGTACACAACAAGCTGCAGGACATTCATCTGATTGTTTGCTCGTCCCTGTTTCTTGCTATCCTGACCCACAACGTAAAAACAGCTGGCTTGTCATATCTGAAGTTTACAACCCTGATGGTACGCCACATGCGACAAATATGCGGAACCTGATTCCAGATGATACCGATGACTATTGGTTTGGCTATGAGCAGGAATATGTGCTTGAGAAAGATGGTTTGCCACTCGGATTTCCTTCAAATGGATATCCAGGCCCACAAGGACCTTATTACTGTGCAGTAGGATATAAAAATGTAACCGGACGCGACATGGTTGAGGAGCATCTTGATGCATGTCTCGATGCAGGTCTTGGCATCACAGGAATAAATGCAGAAGTTCTTTTAGGCCAGTGGGAATTTCAGTGTTTTGCCAAAGGCGGAAAGAAAGCCGCTGATGAATTGATTGTGAGCCGTTATCTCCTCTACAGAATTTCAGAAAAATATGGAGTTAAGGTTAATATTCATCCGAAACCAGTGTTAGGCGATTGGAATGGATCAGGTATGCACGTCAACTTCTCCAATGGTGAAATGCGTGAAGAAGGCGGAAAGGATCTCTTTGATGCCATCTGTGAAAGTTTCCGCTCCGTACACAAAGAGCACATTGAAGTATATGGATCTGACAATCATCTTCGTCTGACAGGCAAGCATGAGACACAATCTATGCATACCTTCAGTTATGGCGTAAGTGATCGTGGAGCATCTATCCGTATCCCTGTGTATACTGTACAGCATGATTGGAAAGGTTACCTGGAAGACAGAAGGCCTGCTTCAAATGCAGATCCATACAAAGTGGCTGCCCGTATCATCAAGACCATTCGTGGCGTGGAAGTGATGGCACATTGAGAAATTAATCTCCCGAATTCAATACTCATAATTTTATTGCCGGAGGCTAAGCATGATATGCTTAGCCTTTTTTTATTGTTTTCATAAGGAAATGTATTTTTGCCATCAAACGAAGAAAAACGCTATTATGTCCGCTTACAGCTATGAAGAAATGGTGCGTAATCGCATCGCCCATGAAAAACTGGCCACACAATTTATCAAAGCCATCAATGATCTCTGGTATGATATGGGCATTGAAATGGTACTTTTTCGAAATCAGCTGATCGATAAAAGAGCATCTGAAATCCTGAGCCTGCACAACTATGCCCAAAATTTTGTTGGCGAACCTATTGATATCGAGACCACCACATCACTGCTTGAAACCATGCTCTCACTTGATCTATGTCCTGCCCGTATTGATATAGGACGGCTTGCCTCTGAATGGATTGAAAGCGGCAGACATACAGGAGATGAGATTTCTTTCCTCAAAGACAAACTAAGCGATTTTATAGGTCCTGATAATTATTATCCGATCACGCCAAAAGATGTTGTTCTCTATGGTTTTGGCCGGATTGGCCGCCTTCTGGCCCGTGAGCTTATCAGCCAGGAAGGCCGTGGCGAACAATTACGCCTGCGCGCTATTGTGACACGCGACAAAGGCGCCGGAATGGCGGAAAAACGTGCTTCACTGCTTCGTGTCGATTCTGTGCATGGTGCATTCCCGGGCATCGTTGAGGCTGATGAAGAGCATAGTGCATTGATCATTGACGGACATGTGGTGCATTTGATCCACGCCCAACAGCCAGAAGATATCGATTACACCAAATATGGTATCAACGATGCATTAGTGATCGATAATACCGGCGTATACAGAGACAAGGAAGCGCTCAGCCGACACCTTAAAAGCAAGGGCGCCGGCAAAGTTCTTTTGACAGCACCGGGCAAAGGCGTTCCGAATATCGTACATGGTGTCAATCAACTGATGTTCGATCCGAAAACGACAGACATTTATTCAGCCGCATCGTGCACTACAAATGCCATTGTTCCTGTTCTCAAAGTTGTCAATGATGCACTAGGAATTGAAAAAGGACATATCGAAACTGTACATGCGTATACGAATGATCAAAACCTGGTCGACAACATGCACAGCAAATATCGACGGGGCCGTGGTGCAGCCACCAATATGGTGATCACAGAAACCGGAGCCGGATCTGCTATCGATAAAGCTATCCCGGGCCTCGGTTCAAAATTTACATCGAATGCCATACGTGTTCCGGTACCAAATGGTTCTCTGGCTATATTAAATCTGCAGGTGAGTAAACCCACAACGCTTGAAGACATTAATAGCATCATGCGCACAGCCGCTCTTAAGGGTGATCTTGTCGAACAAATTAATTACAGCCTCAGTAATGAATTAGTGAGCAGTGATATTATTGGCAATAGTTGTCCATCCGTTTATGATTCGAAGGCTGCACAAGTGCATCCGGATGGTATGAGTGTGATCCTCTATGTGTGGTATGACAATGAATATGGATATACCCGACAGGTGATGAGGTTGAGCAAGTATATAGCGCAGGTGGTGAGGAAGAGATACTATTGAATTAAGTGAAAGAAAAAGTTATCCTTAGTCTGAGACTAAGGATAACTTTTTCTTTCACTTAATTTCACCTCTTAAATACTTCGCGATGGCCTCAGCTTTATTATTCACTTGTAATACTTTATACAAGGCTTTGACATGCGAACGTACTGTTTCAATCGAAATGAATAGTTCATGTGCAATGGTGCCATAACTTTTCCCGTCGACTAATTTTTCAAGTATTTCTTTCTGACGATCACTTAATATCGTCGCTTTGCTGACACGACCTCCCATCAGGTGTGTTACGATCTCACGGGCAATAGAAGGAGACATATATGATCCACCTTTCACAACAATCCGGATCGCGTCAACGATTTCTTCCAGGCTTGCTTTTTTTGATAAATAAGAACATGCTCCGGAACAGAGAGCGCGAAGGATCACATCTTCTTCTTCATATGAAGTGAGCATGATGATATCAACACCTGGCATACGCTCTAGTATCATCGGAATAGCATCGAGACCTGATACACCGGGCAATCCAATATCTAATAAAATGATATCGGTCTGAAATCTTGGATCGATCTGCAACTTATGCATAAAAGATTCAATCGAACCGACTGTTTCCACAACATCAAATTCTTCATGAAATCGGATGAAACGTGAGACATTGTCACGAATGACCTGGTTGTCTTCGATTATGACAATCTTCGTTTTCGTCATTTGAGCATCACTTGTGGAGGTTGCCATCTTGTAAGCATCAGTAAACATACTAAAGTAATTTATTCGTAGTGGACACAATCAATTTAGCAAACTAGTTTATTGGTTTATAGGTTTATTGGCTTATTGGCTTATATTTTAATAAACCTATAAACTCATAAGCTCATTTTCCTTTAGCCAAAAGCTCTTGAACCAATTCTTCAAGCTTTGCTATTCTCAATTCCTGAGCATCATTTGCAGCTTTTAATTCGTCCATGATCTTCTGTTGCTCCTGTATTGCTTTAATAGCTAATACACCAAAGCCTGCATAATTCATCATATAGGGAGTTTCACTTTTTCCATCGTTAGTAGGTGGTGTGATTAATTGAGGGAATAAAGCTTCAACTTCCTGGGCGATGAATCCAAAACAAGGTTTGTGTTCAGGGTCAGATTTGTATGTATAATCATCGGCCTGCAGCTTCAGCACATCTGCCAGCACTGTATTCATGGGTTGAATATTTTCTTTAAGGCGTCGGTCGGAGGTAGCTGAATACACCCCCGATGTATAATTGAAATTACCAACACTGCTTGTATTTGCATAGAGATTTAAGTTGGTACTCGCATTCGTGGCCTGATATATTTCCCAAAAAGTTGACCCGGATGCATTGTTATGAATTTGAAGACCGAATCCATCATGGTTGACTGAAAGTTTATAATTGCCGGGAACCTTACCAATGCCGACATTTCCATTTATACGAAGAATGTCATTGTCAAATTCTCCGTAAAGAAGCGCATTATTAGCATCTGCATTTGAATTGGAAATATACAGGCGATTGGATCCTGTTTCATAATAACCTGCTTCATATCCGATAAAAATATTTCCACTGCCTGTCGAATTCGTATAACCGGTTTTGTTTCCAATACCTATATTATTACTTCCTGAAGTAAGCGAATTGAGCGAACTTAGACCTATTGCAGAATTCGATGACCCCGAGGAATTAGTTTGCATGGAGGAGGTTCCAATAGCGGTATTAAATGCACCGGTGATATTAGCAATGAGAGCACCCGTACCAATACCAACATTTAGATTACCACTTGTATTGGCAGTGAGTGCCTGATATCCAAGGGCAGTATTCCCGGTGCCGACCGTATTTGCATATAATGCCTTACTTCCAATCCCCGTATTTAAAATCGCCTGATCAGCTGAGGATACCCCGACCCCGTTATTATATAAAGTGGAATCACCCACAGCGACAAGTTTTGATCGTGAAGTATTTCTCTTTAAAGCATCCATTCCGACGGCTACATTTGCGGTGCCGGTAGTATTAAACAATAATGCTTCACTACCCAGGGCTGTATTACTACTTCCAAAGTTGTTGGCGAATAATGCACCTGCACCATATGCCGTATTATTTGATCCGGTACTATTGAGTTGAAGTGCTGTTATGCCTGCAGCTGTGTTGTAATTGCCGGATGTATTTGAAAACAGAGCCTGAAAACCCATTGCAGCATTCGATCTCCCAATCGTGTTGGAATAAAGTGCTTTACTTCCTATAGCAGTATTCTCAATGGCATGTGTAGCGAGACTGGCTCCGGATCCATTATTGTATAAGGAAGAATCACCTACCGCCACTAAATTAGACCTATTTGTATTGGTATATAGCGCTTTGATTCCAAGTGCCACATTACTGTATCCGGATGAATTGCTGTAAAGGGTATAATAACCTATTCCTGTATTTGATGAACCATTTAAATTTTGATACATAGCATTTAACCCAATGGCAACGTTTCTATTTCCTGATTGATTTAAACCTAGTGCAACTGTGCCGACAGCTATATTGAAACTCCCGGTTAAATTGGCATTCATTGACATCAAACCCACAGCCGTATTCGAGCTTCCTGAAATATTTGATTTAAGAGCTCCATCTCCAAAGCCACTATTCCCTGAGCCTTCAGTATTTGCAGTAAGAACTTTAAATCCGGTAGCTGTATTCCAGAAACCAATTGAATTTGCAAATAATGCCTTGCTTCCTATAGCCGTGTTTTCAACTGCATCAAATGCCGAAAGCGCACCGATTCCATTATTCCATAAAGCACTATCACCAACAGCAACCAGATTGCTGCGCGTAGTGTTACTGAACAAAGCCTCCATCCCTACAGCCACATTGGAATAACCGGTATTATTGTTGAACAGCGCCGCATCCCCATTCCCCGTGTTGAACCGTCCTGTCGAATTATTCCGAAGTGCTTGTACACCTGTTGCTGTGTTAGCATATCCGGTGTTATTACTTAACAATGCTTCATCACCGAAGGCAACATTATCAAAACCTGTCGTATTCGTATACAGCGCTTTAACTCCAAAGGCACAATTGGCTGACCCTGAAACATTAGAATACAGCGCCTGAAATCCAGTTGCTGTGTTTTCATCACCAATAGTATTCGTAAAAAGAGCTTTACTCCCCACCGCCGTATTGAATCTAGAATGATAAGACAGTGTAGCTCCTGTTCCATTATTATACAATGCACTATCACCCACAGCTACTAAATTGCTGAATGTGGTATTCATCCGCAATGCTTTTGTTCCGAAAGCCACATTGGAATAGCCTGTTGTGTTAGTCGTAAGTGCTTCGTACCCAAGTGCACAATTATAATTCCCGCTAGTATTACCGCCAAGCGCTAAAGGTCCAATGGCTATATTAAAGTTCCCGGTGTTGTTCGACACAAGTGCCTGTTGACCCATAGCCTGGTTGCCAATTCCAGAAATATTGCCGTACAGAGCCGAATTACCAAGTGCTGTATTGAAGTACCCTGTAGAATTACTGTAAAGTGATTTCATTCCAATGGCCGTATTCGCCAGCCCTGTGGTATTGGAATACAATGCATTCAATCCAAATGCTGAATTATCATAACCAGAAGTATTGGCAAACATCGCCTGATCGCCCATGGCTGTATTGTTGGTGCCAGTATTATTCCCTGGAGCAATACTTCCTTTCAAAGCCTCATATCCAACAGCGGTATTGAAGGTTGTTCCGGCAGATGTAGCATTGTTGGCATAGTACATTGCCTGAAATCCTATAGCCGTACTACGGCTTCTGCCTTTATTATTATATAAAGAAAATGTTCCGAATGCGGTATTTTCAGTTCCGATAAGATTTTCAGTCATAGCACCAGAGCCCATCGCAGTATTGAATCCTCCAACGTTTACTTTACCCAACGCCCCATTTCCAAATGCTGAATTTGATGAAGCAGTTGAATTGAGATTTAATGAAAATGCACCGACAGCGGTATTAAAGAGACCTGTGCTGACACTTCCCGCTCCTTCTCCAACATATACACTCCCTGAAACATTTAAAGGCTGAATTAGATGGTCGTTATTTGCGTTTTTCTTAATGGTGACGTTCTGTGAGAAAAGGCAGAAATGTAGGCTAAGGCAGAGGCAAAGGCTAAGGAGAAGGCGAAGGCGGAGGCGAAGGCGGAGGAAAAATTTAGATACACTTGACATGATAAAAAGGGCTTTCATTTACCTCCGCAAATTCGTAAGAAAATGAAGTTTGGACAATCACCCTACAGGGTGAAAACAATTTTGGATTTAAGGTTTTGGATTTGAGATTTGAGATAAAATAATTTTGATTATCTAATAAACGCGATGAATTGCGTTTATTAGATAATCAAAATTATTTTGTGGATACGGTTGGGCGTAGTATTTACTACGTCCTGGCGTCAGTAAAACTCCGTTTTGCGTATCACTAATTCTTCTCCAATAATTGCTGAACTAATGCTTCCAGTTTTGCAATCCTTTCTTCCTGTGAGTCTATGATCGCCTGTTGTTCCAGGTTAACTTTAATCTGCACATCTAATATCTCCTGTTGTTCCTGTATGGCTTTAATGGCCAGCACACCGAACCCGGCATAATTCATCATATATGGAGTTTCTCTTTTGCCATCATTTGTGGGGGGTGTCACTAATTCTGGAAATATAGGTTCAACTTCCTGTGCAATGAATCCAATACAGGGTTTGTGTTCAGGATCAGTTTTGTATGTATAATTGTCTGCCTGTAATTTCATAACATCAGCCAGTATGGAATTCATTGGTTGAATATTTTCTTTAAGGCGTCGGTCAGAAGTAGCTGTATATACACCTGAAGTATAATTGAAATTGCCTACTGCAGTGGCATTTGCATAAAGTAATAGATTCCCATTTGCCACACTGGTTTGAAATATTTCCCAAAATGATGATCCGGCTGAATTGTTATGAATTTGAAGTCCGAATCCATCATGGTTGACCGAAAGTTTATAATTGCCGGGAGCCTTACCAATGCCGACATTTCCATTGACACGCAGAACCTGATTGTCAAATTCTCCATAGAGAAGTGCATTATTAGCATCTGCAGAGGAATTGGAAATATAAAGACGATTCGAACCTGCTTCATTGTAACCTGCTTCAAATCCAATAAAAATATTCCCTGACCCCTGGCTAACAAATCCGGACCTCAATCCTAATCCCACATTATTACTTCCGGTACTATTAAACAATAATGAATTTGTGCCCACAGCGGTATTCCCTGAACCTGTGATCGAGAACAACGCTCCTTCTCCAATAGCCACATTTTTACTGCCGGATGTGTTCGTACCAAGTGCGTTAGAACCTATGGATGTATTATAATCCCCGGATAGGTTGCTATCCAAAGAACCTTGTCCCACTGAGGTATTGTCTTTGCCTGTGGTATTGGATGTGAGGGTCAGTCGACCCAGCGCGGTGTTATTCGAGCCGATCGTATTCGCATACAATGCCTTGCTACCGATGGCTACATTATTAATGGCATGAATGGCCAAAGAAGCTCCTGTGCCATTATTATATAATGATGAATCTCCTACGGCTACCAGGTTTGACCTGTCCGAATTTTTATTGAGTGCGTCAATTCCGATGGCTACATTTGAGAACCCTGTTGTATTTCCATACATCGCCTGGTATCCCATTCCCGTATTATTTTTTCCGCTACCATTAGAGAATAGTGCTGAAAACCCATACGCGCTATTGTTATTACCAGTGTTATTATTTCGCAGTGCTACTGATCCGGTAGCTGTATTTCTGATACCTATAGAATTAATAAAAATCGCCTGGGCACCAAAAGCAGTATTATCGTTTCCTGTAGTATTGCCATAAAGTGCCTGAAAGCCTGTTGCGGTATTATCTAAACCTTTGGTATTATTGAGCAACGACTTACTTCCTACTGCAGTATTAAACGAACCTTCAATGGAAACCGCACCATTACCATTATTAAACAAAGAGGAATCACCAATAGCGACAAGATTTGATTTGACAGTATTATAAAATAATGCAGAAGTCCCAATAGCTACATTACTGTATGCAGATGTGTTATTGTAAAGCGCTGAATAACCAATTGCCGAATTCGATGAACCACTGTAATTGGAATATAAAGCCCAAACCCCAAGGGCAGCATTTCTATTGCCTGTATAATTTATCGCAAGTGCTGCATTGCCTACAGCTGAATTTTCACTGCCTGATGAATTGAAAGTCATCGCACTCATGCCAACAGCCGTGTTGGTATTTCCTGTAAAATTATCTTTGAGGGCGGCGTCGCCAAATGCAGAATTCCCAAAACCAAAAGAATTAGCATAGAGCGCTTTAAATCCTGTGGCCGTATTCCAATATCCAGTTGTATTGGCATATAATGCTTTGCTGCCTAGAGCGACATTTTCTGTGCCATGAACTGGCAATGATGCACCAATTCCATTATTGTATAAGGATGAATCACCAATGGCGACGAGGTTGGTTCGTGAAGTGTTATTGTAAAGTGCCGATGTCCCCATGGCAACATTAGAATAACCTGTTGAATTATTATACAATGCATAATATCCATTGGCCGTATTGCTGATACCTGTTGTGTTAAGGTAAAGTGCACGCGATCCGGTAGCTGTATTCAAATGACCAGAAATATTATTGGTCAACGTTGATTCACCCAAAGCTGTATTTCCACCTCCTGATACGTTGCTGATCATGGCTCCTGATCCAATGGCTGTATTAAAATTTCCGTTTACATTAGATCTCAGCGCATCGGAGCCATTTGCAGTATTATTCCATCCGGTAGTATTGGCATAAAGACTTTTATAGCCCTGAGCCGTGTTGGCATAGCCTGTTGTATTTGCGTAAAGCGTCTTACTTCCAATCGCTGTATTCCAATGTGCATATATAGATCCTGATGCACCTGTGCCATTATTGTACAAAGCACTATCACCCACAGCCACTAAATTGCTGAGCGTCATATTCTTCAGCAATGCACTCGCTCCTATGGCTACATTAGAATAGCCTGTTTGATTCTCATTCATCGCCATATTACCCATAGCACTGTTGTAATTTCCACTGCTATTTCCCAGCAGCGCCCCATTGCCTATTGCCGTATTGGAAGTCCCTGTCGTATTGACCACAAGAGCCTGTAAACCTATTGCAGTATTCAAATTACCAGTCGTATTACTGGCAAGCGCTACCATACCAATGGCCGTATTCGAATATCCCGTGGTATTGGATAAAAGTGCCTGATATCCAATGGCAGTATTCTCATTTCCTGTGGTATTGGAAAACAACGCACCCAATCCGAATGCAGAATTTTCATGTCCTGCAGTATTTGAGAACATCGCCTGATCACCCACAGCTGTGTTATTGGTACCTGTGTTATTGGCTGCATTCGTACTTCCTTTCAAAGCTTCATATCCAACAGCGGTGTTGAAAGTGTTTCCTGCTGAAGTTGTATTGTGCGCATAATACATGGCGTTATATCCAATAGCTGTACTGCGACTTTTACCTTTATTATTATACAAAGCAAATGTCCCAAATGCTGTGTTCTGAGTACCCGTTAGGTTTTCAGTCATAGCACCTGAACCCATCGCAGTATTGAATCCACCAGTGTTGACTTTTCCTAATGTACCATTTCCAAATGCTGAATTCGATGAACCTGTTGAATTGAGATTTAATGAAAATGCACCGACAGAAGTATTGAACAAACCTGTGCTGACACTTCCTGCTCCTTCTCCTACATATACACTTCCCGAACTATTAAGTGGCCAGATAAGATGGTCGTTGTTAGCATTTTTCTTGATGGTGACATTCTGTGAAAAAAGGCAGAAATGTAGGCTAAGGAAAAGGAAAAGGCTAAAGAAAAGGCGATGCTTCGACCTGCTTTCCCACAACCTTGTGCTACAGCTCAGCAACCGGAAATACTTGTGAATTTTGGGTGACTTTGTCATTACAAAAGAGGTTTCATTACCTCTGCAAAGTCGTATGAATATGAAATTCAGGCAATCACCCTGTAGGGTGAAAGTGAATGATGATTTACGAATGACGATTTTCGATTTCCGATGTTGTTGGAGAGAACTCCAACAACGGCGTGCTACAAAAGGGGGCCAAAAGGGGCGGCGGGAAGGAGTTTTCCCCCCCCCCCCCCGCCCCCCCCAACAAAACTTCCATTTCCCCACACAAACAAAACCGGCACCCCCACCCCCACCAAAAACCCCCCCAAAACACGAGAAAATTTTTTTCGGTTCCTACGCTCAGGTTGTACCAGAAAAAACGGGCTGCGATGACAGCTGTACCATCAGCTGTTGGATGTGCATCGAAATATGGCTTAAGGTCAATACTTTCGATCGTACCGATGTATGCAATCGTGTGAAACTCTTGACCGGTTTAGCATCCTCCTTGTTGCATAATCCCTGCAAAAGAAAAGGGCTGATAATTAATGCAATGAACAGATGTCGGAATTTCATAAAATCTCGATTAGGTATAGATCTAAATTAAATAAAATTCGTGAATTATTCTTGTATTGCAATTCATGCACCAGATTATTTCGTCATAAACCGGCTTGCGATTGTAAGCGGCCTGAATGTGTATCTTTTCTTAACATGATGACCACCGCTGCGAATCAGTATATCCTGTAAGGTTTCCATGGCCTGGATGATATGAGTTCCCTTGTTGAGCATCACACAATCGGCCAGGGCGGCATGTGCAGCATCAGTGACTTCTGAGCGTGTAGCTATTCCTGATTTATTGAGTGTCTCAAGTACTTGAGTGGCCCAGATCACGGGCACATGTGCAGCATCACAGATCCAGAGTATTTCTTCCTGTATTTCACTCATTCGTTCAAATCCAATCTCTACCGCCAGATCTCCACGGGCGATCATCACACCGATATTTTTTTTCCGCATTCCGTAAAACAATAATTCAGGCAGATTTTTAACGGCTTCCGGAGTTTCGATTTTAATGATCAATGCCAGTTTATTATTTCTGCCCAGCGCATGATGAAGCAACATGATATCATTCTTGTGGTGTACAAATGAAAGGCCCACCATATCTGCATGTTTCACAATAAACGGAAGACATGTTTTATCATATTCCGTAAATGCCGGCAAGGATAAAACAGAAGTTGGGAAATTGATTCCCTTTTCCGCTTTTAAATATGGTTTTTTCGTTGAGACTCTCAGTACCTGCAACTTTACTTTATTCAATTCGATACTATCCACCCTGGTTTCAATCAAACCATCATCGAATAACACCATTTCACCGGTTTTTAATTGGTTTGCGATGCCCGGCACTGTACAACCAACAGTATGTTTCTGTGCTTTAAAATTTTCCTCATCGGTTAAATAAATGGAATGCCCCACTTCGACAGGAAGCTTATCTTTCTTTTTTAAAATGGTCCGGATTTTAGGACCCGCGAGATCCATATAAATTTTACAAGTCAGTCCGGTTATTTTCTCAGCTCTTTTGATATGTTGAATCATGCTGAACCAGACATTCTCATCATCATGTGCACAATTGATCCGGGCCACATTCATACCGGATTGCAACAGGCTTTTTACTTTTTCATAATCATTCGCAAGGCTGGTATCAAACGTAACCATAATGTAAGGCACCAACTCCTTCTCCTTTTTCCCAAATAATTCTGTTGATTTTTGAGCTAATGACAATTTACTGGTTTCAAAATCAAAAACATTGGAGGGAATTTTTTTCTTGCTACCCAATCGTTGTGATATCGCAAGTAACTGACCCCGGATATGACTCTCCGAGCTTGAAATCGAAGAAAGACCATATGAATGCAATTTGTCCTGCAATTCACGGATATCAAGACTTCTGAGTGCCAGGTAATGAAGGAGATTGACGGCATTCTTTTTATTTGAAGGATGGACTTCCCTGATCAGATTGTCAAAGTCCCTGACTGTCTTTAGCATGAAACTATCGATTTTGTCAAGTTCCTCTGCGAGTTTATTCAATTCTTTCATCGTGATAGTACGGTTTGCTAATCGGATTTTAGATTGTGCAATCGTAATAATAGGGGTTTTTCGGGAAAAAAGGATTTTCAATTCCGGATCTTGGATTAAAGAAGGAAGCAAGTTATCCGTAGTCTCAGACTACGGATAACTTGCTTCCTTCTTTAATTATTCAAGCTTCACGTCTCACGAAAGAAAGGGTGAGCGCCGAAGAAATCTTATTTTACATCCATGCTTCAGGATCAATTGCTTCTTATACTTGTATTGTTGATGTCGGTATCGCTTCTTTCTATACTGAGTGAGAAGTTGAGGATACCATATCCCATATTCCTTGTTGTGTGCGGATTGATCATTGGTGTTATCCCCAATGTGATTGATATCATTTTGAAACCGGATATTATTTTCCTGATTTTTCTGCCCCCATTACTGTTTTCAGCGGCGTGGAATACATCGTGGAAAGATTTTTGGGCACTTCGGAGGGCTATCAGTCTGCTTGCATTGGGACTTGTGATTTTTACGTCATGCGCGGTGGCTGTAGTTTCACATTTGCTGATTCCGGGATTCACACTTGCCCTTGGATTTTTATTGGGTGGAATTATTTCACCTCCGGATGCAATAGCTGCAACGTCAGTATTACAGAAATTGAAAATGCCAAAGCGCGTACTGGCTATTCTTGAAGGAGAAAGCCTTGTTAATGATGCAGCGAGTTTGATTGTATTTCGTTTTGCCGTTGTGGCAGTCATCACGGGACAATTTACATTATGGAATGCCAGTATTGATTTCGGTATTGTTGCAGCGGCAGGGATAGGTGTCGGCCTGGGGATTGCATTTCTTATTTATGCGGTACATCGCTTTCTTCCTACTACAGCGAGCATTGATACAGCGATAACGTTGATCACGCCTTACCTGATGTATATCATTGCGGAGCATTTTCATTTTTCCGGTGTTCTGGCTGTTGTCAGCGGTGGATTATTTTTGAGTGCCAGGGCTACTGAAATTTTTACCTATGAGACACGTATTCAGTCACGTGGAGTTTGGGAGACCCTGGTGTTTCTACTCAATGGTGCTGTCTTTATTCTCATAGGTTTACAATTGCCTGTCATACTCCACAATCTACCACAGGGACATGTGCCCATGCTCATTGTGTATGGCATCATCATCAGTATAGCTACAATTCTGGTACGGATTATCTGGGTGTATCCAAGTACTTATCTGCCCAGACTGATCAGCAAGAAAATTAGAGAGACCGAACCCTACCCGCATTGGAAACCTGTATTTATCGTAGCCTGGAGTGGTATGCGTGGTGTGGTCTCACTCGCGGCAGCTTTATCGATTCCACTGATGATCAACGAAGCCGATGCATTTCCATTCCGGAATGAAATCTTGTTTATCACGTTCATTGTGATCCTGATCACGCTGGTGGTGCAGGGATTAAGTCTACCCTACCTAATCAGAAAGTTAAATATCATCGTAAAGGATAATAGTGAAGAAAAAGAAATTGAAATTCAAATGCATCTGGTCACTGCTATCCTTGCTTATATCGATGAACATTATAAAACTGAAGTCAGAAAGGATAAGGCTTTTAAAATGTTGAGGGAACGTTATGAACATTTTCAGACTTTGCAACAAAAACAATTGAAGAAGCAGATAAGCGAACCTGTGCATCCAAAATATTTCGAGGCACTGTTGGAATTGATTGAAGTCAGACGTAAAGCACTGGCAGAATTAAAACTGGAAAATAAATATCCGGATGAATTGCTCCGTAATGCAGAACAAGGCATTGATCACGAAGAAGCTAGGCTTAGAATGCAGGTGAAAACGGAGAATTGATTTTGGACTTAAGATTTAAGATTTAAGAATAATTTAAAGAAAACGATTTCCCCTTTTTAGGTTCTCGTTTAAAGATTTTATGTAGTCATTCTAAATGCTTTAAATCAATGGCACTGAAAGTGTCACGACTAAGATTTCTAAACAAATTTGACGAACTGAAATTCTTCTGTTTATTTATATTCAGTGCTGAAACTGGTCAACCTCTTCTGAATCATATCCGAAATCGTCTGTGACATATTGGCGATTGATCCACCGACTGCATAAGGTTTTTTAGCATTGCTGTCCTGGTCCTGCAGGCCGAGGATATCCCATCCACACTGAAGATAATATTCGATTCGATCGAGATCTGTGGTGACGATACCTCTTTGAAGTTCATCACCCCAGTTCCCTACGGGATTATCATAGGCATCCATTGTAGTGATCGGCATGATATGTACTTTGCCCTGTAGATCAGAATAGGCAGTCCCCAATAATTTTTCTACAGCCATCACCGTAACCGCCTGGTGAGCACCAGTTGTATTGGTATTCCATCCATTTCCAAAATAAGTTTTCTCAATGGTACGCGTCTGTCCATAATTGGCAGAGTAAAGAAACCCGACACCCGGAGAGCCATTACTGATCAGGGTCCGGGCTTCATCGAGTAATTTTACACCCATATCATGAGAAGGAACATTTTTTCCGCCGACCATGTATGGCAGCATAAAGTCAATAAATTTTCCGGTGGCCATAATGCATTATTTTTTTGGTTAAATTTTCAAATTAGTTTCTTAAAAATAGATTCCCTAAAGTTTAAAAAATATTTTGTAATTCGTAACAATAAATGTCTTTATAGAATACAGATTACATTTACACATGACTCTACACGAAGCCATTGACCTTATTCGCCCTGGTGTCATACCACCTTCGGGCACCTGGGCAGACATTGGTGCAGGGACCGGGCTTTTCACAGAGGCTTTACTAGAGATTCTTGAAGAAGGAAAAGTCTTTGCTCTTGACAAGAACACTCATTCGTTGTACCAATCAAAAATCGAAAATCGAAAATCGAAAATAACAGTGGAGATTTATGAAGCAGATTTCAATAAGCCGATGATTCTCCCACCGTTGGATGGGATCCTCATGGCAAATGCTTTACACTATGCTCATGATCATCTTTTTGTTTTAAAAAACGTTTTGACATCCTTCAAACCGGGAGGGACATTCATTGTCATCGAATATGATACTGACAAACCGAATCCGCCTTGGGTGCCGAATCCTGTTTCATTCAACCGATTTCGCGAATTGTGCAAACATGCAGGATTGAAGGAGCCAGTGGTTATAGGACGCAGACATTCGATCTATCAGGATGGGGAGATGTATGTTGTGACATCCAGTAAGCATGAACCAGTTGTTGGGAGTTTAGAAAATCTTTGCTCCCTTCTAAACCAAATGAAGTAACTTTAGCACAAACGAATATCCGCTTCCTCTATGCCACCCATCTCCGAACAAGTAGCCTGGCTTTTTATACTGGCGATACCCATCGCCTGTGTCGCCTGGACCGTAACGCATGAAGAAATATTCCGTGAACCCCGTGAATTCTGTGTGCAGAAATCCAAATCGCACAGAAGCATAGGCATCCGGAAATTCTTCTATCTGTTTACATGCGAATATTGTTTTAGTCATTACGTCACGATTGCCTTTTTATTTCTCGCCGATTATAAATTGTTATTCATGGATTGGCGAGGCTATGTGATTGGTGGATTTGCCTTGGTATGGATAGCCAATGTGTATATGAGCCTTTTCGGATTCATCCGTGTGGGCATGAAAGAGACGAAGATGGATGCGGATCTGGATGAATTGAGATTGAAGGAAGCGAAGAAGAAGATGGGAATGTGATTTAAGATTTAAGATTTAAGATTTAAGATTTAAGATTTAAGATTTAAGATTTAAGATTTAAGATTTTAAGTAGAACGACGGTTGAGTTGTAACATATGGATGAGTAAGGCAAGTCAAAGGATTGCATATGGTTGAGTCTCGCAAGTCGAAGCATTGGATATTAGATCGACGGTTTTAAATTTTAGATTATATGACGAAGGAATGCGAACGAAGTGAGCATTCATCGTCACGCTAAAGTTAAGCTTAGGCTGTGCCTAAGCTTTCGCGTCTGCAAAACTCTGTTTTGCGTTATAAAGCTTTCATTTCGCAAATCTGAAATTTGCTGACGCACAAGCTTAGGCACAGCCTAAGCTTAACGGTACAAGTTTTTTAGTACAAGCAATTCTTAAAAAAACATAAAAATGTTTAATTTGAGCAGGTAACGAGATTTAAACCTACATATGAAACCCTCTTTAAAAACCTACATCATCGTCTTCTTCCTCTCCGGTCTGATTTTTTCAATATTAAATTTTGGATTTACCTATTTGACCGAAAATATAACTTTTAACCTGATGAGATCTTTGCTCGACATGGTCCTGTTTGGTGCTCTGGGTACCCTGGTATATTATATCACAGTAGTATTGCCCAAAAAGAAACCTTCATCCAAGTGAACTCGGATTCCATCCCCTCAAAAGATCACAAAATCTAAACAGTCTAAACTTCGGAACACCAAGTGTTTCAACAATAAACTCGATAAACTCTCCTTCGGACAGAGTCAATTTCTATCGCACTACCCGATAATTGGTAAATCCTGATAGTTCCAAACCCCTAACCCACCCTACAACCCTTTATTTGTCATCATTCATCAAAATCTCTTGAATCATGACACATATTTCCAGGTTCCTTACCTCAATACTTACCGTTATCAGCATGGTAACACTAAATGCCCAAAACATGCACATGTACATTAGCGATGCCGGCAATTTCAACCAACCACCATGGCAAATCCTGAAATTCGATGCCAATGGCGAAAACGGAGAAGTCTTTATCTCCAGTCATCTCGCCTGGCCACAAGACATTCTATTCCTTGAGAAAGACAACATCGTCCTGATCTCCAATCTTAACAGCGGACAGATCCTCAGATTCAACGCCACATCTGGCGCTTATGTCAACATATTTGCCAATGCCATCGGAGGACCGACCCGGATGGAGATTGGCCCGGATAGTCTTCTCTATGTTCTCCAATGGTCAGGTAATGGCAAAGTGCGCCGCTATCACCTCGATGGAACTTTTGTTGATGAATTCACAAGCGTCGGAGTAACTACCAGTATCGGGCTTGACTGGGATACATCTGGAAATCTATACGTCTCCTCATACAATGGAAAGTTTGTACAGAAATTCAGCCCTTCAGGTACTGATCTCGGCAAATTCATTTCAACAAATCTCGCCGGTCCAACCAATATATGGTTTGATCATAACGGCGACCTTCTGGTCAATGACTATAATGCGGGAGCCGTCAAACGATTTGATAGTAATGGAGTCTTCAAAAGTGTATTTATATCCGATGTACCTCAGTGCGAAGGCGTAGATTTCTTGCCGGATGGAAGCACGATCATCGGTATCGGTGGCACAGCGGCGGTCAGTGTATTTAACTCATCCGGCTCATTGACGAATACGATCGTTCCTTCAGGATCGCTTGGCTTAATCACGCCAAATGCTGTTGTACTCAGACATGACCCATCGACAACAGCCATCGACAATCCTCCATCATACAAGGAGATGAATATCGTCACCCCTTCTATAGGTGTGTTTTTTCAATTCGCATCATCAGATCTGATGCCTTCCGGTTCCATAGCAGATGTATGCACCACGTCAGGTGTCATGATGAAGAAAATAATGGCATCAGACAGCGCATTCTGGGATGCATCCGATTTACCTGATGGAATGTATGTGATTACCTTAACCTTACGGGACAAGACTATTGCCCGTCAGAAAATTATGGTTCAGCGCTAAACGCATTACTTTCTTTGGATGAAAAATAAATTTGCAATTCTACTTTATGTAATCGTTGGCTTTGCCCAATCTCTTTCAAGCCAGCTGTCTGATGCACAACTTCAGGCGGCTCTGGCAGGACAACAATGCAGTCTTATAGCCCGGGAGCTTGATACAATGACATTGACTACTGAAAACATGAAGTTCAATGCCGCTATTTGTTTTTATCGCAATGGCCGTGTGGATCGTGCACTTGATATCTTCAGGGACATACAAAAGATGAATGGTGAAAGGTGGAAAGGTGCTGCATTTTGGGAAGCTAAAATCAATGCAACCCTCCATCAGGACAGTAACGCCGTGGCGGAATTACAATCACTCCCCAAAGGTTTTCTCAATTATCGAATGCTGACCCAGCCTGAGTTTGACGAAATAACATTGCGCAGCAATTCTTTCGCTCAACTGAAACAATCCTTAAAACCGGGAATTAATATTTGGACTGGTGCACTTACGATCATTGCGGTCATTGGTTTATTGCTTGGACTGATATTTCTGTTTGGCAGATCAAATTTTTCAACAGGAGAGAAATGGATGTCGGTTGTCGTATTATCCATCTCCATTATTCTCTTTTCCTATCTCACGATGTGGACAAAGTATGTGATATACTTTCCATACATCCGGAATACCTGGCCTTTTTTGACATTGCTCATTGGTCCGTCAATGTATTTTTATATTAAAGCCACTTTCAAAGAAGAGTACACCACAAATTCTGTCCTTTACCATTTCATTATTCCTGCTGTATCCTTTCTTTGTCTATTACCAGCGGTCGTATACGATTTTGGAATAAACATCTCCGTTCACAATGACTTGTCACAACTAGGTTCATCGTCTACATTACTCACAGGGCAGATTGTATTCTATACGATACGCATTCATTTCATGACACAAAATGAATGGCAGGTCGATGCTAATATCAAGACCTGGACACGGATACTTTCATGGGGCATGAAAATATATACGCTGGCTTTCGTATCCTACTTCATACTTGTATCTGCTTCTTTCTTCAATCCGCAGTGGGACTATGCGATCAGCATGGTGATGGCGCTTGGCATTTTAGTGATTGCCTATATGGGATTAATCCAAAAAAGAGTTTTCAGCAGCGAACCTATTGAAGCCATTCTATCCATGCAAAAATATCAGTCCTCCAGTCTGACAAAAGCAGCCAGTGAAACAATCAAAAGAAGACTTGAGCGCTTATTGCTGGAAGAAGAAGTTTTTAAAGAAAATGAATTGAGGCTTGATGATCTTGCCTCTTACCTTGATATTACAAGACATCAGTTATCACAGGTCATCAATGAACACTATAAAGTCAATTTTTTTGAATTACTAAACAGGTATAGGGTCCAGTATGTAAAAAAAGTACTGGTCGATCCGGCTTATTCTCAATACACGATAATACAAATTGCCTACGAGGCGGGGTTCAATAATAAAGCATCTTTCAACACGTATTTCAAAAGGGAAATGGGCATGACTCCTTCTGCGTACAGGATGAAAGAGAACAGTTTAGTGTCCGGGAAGTAAAGGATACAATTTCATACTTTACAGAAAAGTTTGGAAACTTGCCTTTTACGTACCTGAATTGATATATCCAACCTGAATTTTTAACAAGTATCTTGCACATCTCGTGCATGCTCTCTCACACATATTATTCAACCATCTCAAAAGGTTACTATCTGCTCCGCGTGCCTTTCTGCTTGCATTACTGTGTTTATTTTGGTTCCTACCTGCTCAGGTTCATAGTCAACAATCATACAAATCAATACCATTACAGCATGAGCTTACGGCAGTAGATCTCAACGCTGATGAAAATACCGGTGTGCTGACGGGGATGATTCAGGACAACGATGGATATCTCTGGATTTCTTCTTCACGTGGCATGGTGATATTCGATGGTCATAAAAGCGTATTGTATTCGGATGATGACACTAAGCTCAGGATGGGAAGCCGGACCGACAGCTCTTTTCATTATTACTTCCTAAGGAAAAGCCCTAAAGGTGAAATTCATGCTTATGTCATCCCTGGCGGAAAAATTGTAGCGATTGATCCCGTAAAGAAAATCGCCCAGTATCAATATGAAGCTCCTTCAAGTTATCTAAATTTTTATCCGTTCGAACCCCAAAGCAACGCGATTTTCTATGTTTCAACAAACAAGACTGCTGATTCAATGACTATTGTCGGAGTGCAAAGACAGGGAATACCAAAAAACATCTTCAGCTTTAGTAAAAAAGAAACCGGAGAACTTGCATCGTATGCATTAGTGGACAGTACCCACTGGATTCAGACTTCGAAGGGTATTCTTCGTATAGCTTATGATGGAAAAAAATCTTCGTTCTATCCATTTTTGAATAATTCCGGTATCACATGGTACGCTACGAGTGACGAACTAAATTTTTATTTTGTCGAAGATGCCTTAGAAACCATAATGTATTGGAACTCAACTTTGGCATCACCCCGCATCTTCGCACCCATTCCTAAACTGTATCAAAAAGGATGTAATTATCTTTATGTTGATCATCACAAAGCCTATGTCGGAGGTGGGACTCAATTTGGCATAATTGATACACTGACAAAAAACTATGAAAACCTTAATGATCAGTATTACAATTTAAAAGCCGATAAACTTCAGGGTTCGCTTTCAGAAGACATGCGGGGCCTCGGCAAGATCGATGGACAGATCTATTTCCTGGGTGGGAAAAATCTTTATCGGCTTCGTGACATACCGCCTTCCGTATCTGTGTTTAAAGATTCTATTCCTTCTTCGGTCGCCAATCTAAGTATGCGTGGTCTCACGGAAGATGATAAACACAATGTATATGCATCCTATTACAACGGTATTGCAGTAAAATCAGCTGATGAGGATCAATTCAGATCTCTGGATCTCATCAAAGATCTTGACAAATCACTCTATAGTGCATTCAGCTTAACCTATTATGATCACAGGATTTTCTGGCATTCCCTATCCATTGATCTTCTTAATGGAAAGATAAAACAGATTATTCCTAATGTTCCGAATGGTCATGTAGTGCAAATGCGCACGGGTGATACACTTTGGATGTATATATGGAATTCATCACATTTTTACAAATATTCTCTTTCATCAGGTCAGCTTGATTCAGTGTCAATAGAAAAAAATCCAGGTGTATCCGTGAGCTTCCCATTTGTGGTAAATGATATTATTCAAAGCCAGGATTCATCGACAATGTGGCTGGCTACACGCCTGGATGGAATTGTAGTGGTCAACAAAAATGGAAATATTATAAAAAATTATTCGCAAAAGGAATTAGGTACAAGCATTGAGGAAGGTATTTGCGACCTCTTTTTTCATGGAGATAATCTATGGTACGGTTGCTTTGACGGGTTGGGTAAATTGAATATAAAGTCGGGCCATTACACCCTCTTTAAAGATCCTATGATCAATTCAGACAAGAAACAAAATAACAGGATCGTTTTCTCCATCCTTCCTGACGAGAAAAACGGATTTTATCTGGGCACAAGCAATGGCCTGGTCTATTTTGATACCCTTTCAGAAGAATTCATGCATCTGGATCCTGCACATCCCATGGCGCAGAATGAATACAATCGGACTTCAGCATTTAAAGACAGTCGGGGACGTTACTACTTCGGCACAACAAATGGTTTATACTCTTTTTTGCCGCAGGAATTGGACTTCAAATCAAGTGAAGATACACTCCGGCCCATACGGTTATTCAATGTTTCCATTTTCAATGGCAGTGAAAAAAAATACCGGTATTTATCTGAGGGGTTAATAGATTTGAAAAAACTCGAACTCAATGCTTCAGAAACCAATATTGAATTCTCCTTTTCTGTAGCGGAATTTGATAAAAATATTTATTACAGTCATCGGGTTGTGGGCCTGAATGATACATGGAGTGACTATACAACTGACAATAAGATTTTGATGAATTCGCTTCCACCCGGAAACTATCAACTTGAAGTTAAAGCATCCACTGGTGCAAATGATGTAAAAGCTTCCTATTATACACTTGATATTTTCATGCCTGAATACTGGTATAGAAAAGCCTGGGTCATCGTTCTTTTTATAGCTTTGATTTCTGGCCTGATCACACTTACCATCCGGTCATATTTCCAGCAGAAATTGAAGAGACAAAAAGAACTTGAAAAACTCCGCGTCAATATTTCTTCCAATCTGCATGATGATGTCGGTTCTATTCTTTCCGGTCTTGCTATGCAATCGCAGATGATGTCATATGACATGCAAGAGAAAGACCGCAAACCTATGCTTGAGTTGAGCGATATGAGTCGTGAAGCGATGGAGCGGATGAGGGATACGGTATGGGCCATCGATGCGCGTAAAGACAAATACGAAAACCTTATCGACCGCATGCGTGATTTTGCTGAAAAAAATCTCGAACGAAAAAATATCACACACGAATTTATTGTCGAAGGTGTGGACGGCAAGAAATTTATCAATCCGGAAGTGCGCCAGAATATTTATCTCATTTTCAAAGAATCCATCACCAATATTGTGAAGCACTCAGATGGTAATCATGTGAAGATAATATTCGCCCAAAATCCTGAATTTTTGCGACTTGTTATTCATGACAATGGTTCAGAAAAAAATGTGACTTCTTCTGACGGATCAGGTTTAGGTAATATGAAAATGCGTGCGGAAAAATTGCATGGGACGATAACGATAAAGTACGATGAGGGGTTTAAGGTGGAGTTGAAAGTAAAAGTGTAGCTTTCGCAAAACAGAAATTTGCAGTCACACCGATACTTCGATTAACCTCAGCACTACGCGTAGTAAATACTACACCCCTGCGACAGCAAAACTCAGTTTTGCGAATCATTTTCTTATTTTAGCAGCATATGCTGAAATCCCTCTTCCTGGCCAGCTTTTTATTTGCTTCAACCTCACTCCTACTCGCCCAGGAAGCTCAGGACTATTACAACCAACTCATTGAGATCATCTCCGAAAATCTCGAAAGCGGCGAAGAATTTGACTATTCCATATTAGTCGAACATATCGATGATTGGCAACGCAAACCGATCAATATCAATTCTGATCAGGTATCCTTGTTAGCACAGTGGTTCATCATCTCTGATTATGCATATCAGCAACTAGAGGATCATATCCGTCGTAACGGCCCCCTTCTGTCGATTCTGGAACTCCAATCAATCCCGGGCTTCGATCCGGCAACGATAAGAATTTTGGAGTCTATCACCAATGTTGAAGGTCGTGATATGTTTACCCAAACAGCCAGTCCTGGAAGATTGCTGCTGCATGGTCAAAATGAAATTTACATCAGAGGTGGCCGTACGATTGAAAAAGCTGATGGCTATATCGGTGATCCGCCTGCTTATGAAGGAAGCCCTGATAAAATATATATGCGTTTAAGACATCGCAACTCAAATGTCCTCAGCTATGGAATCACGGGCGAAAAAGATGCAGGAGAAGCTTTTTTCAAAGGTTCTAACAAATCAGGATTTGATTTTTATTCAGCGCATCTTTCATTACAGAATTACAGATCGTGGTTGCCCGCTGTAATGCTTGGCGATTTTGTAGCAAGTTTTGGGCAAGGCCTGATTATGCATTCAGGATTCGGAACAGGAAAAAGTAGTTTCGTCACTTCTATAAAAAAGACTGGAAACCCATTACGGCCATACACATCTGTCGATGAAAATAATTTCCTGCGTGGCATTGGTGTCACTGTCAAACCAATGGATAATCTAAACGTGACACTTTTCGGTAGCAAAAATAACCGTGATGGCAATCTCGTGGTCGACACCATTCGCGAAGGAGGAGAGATCACTGATATACAAGCTGACATCACCAGCTTGCAAACCGCCAATCTTCATCGGACCAAATCTGAGATCGCAGATGAAAATGCAATCGATCTGACACAGGTCGGACTGAATATATCTTATCAGTCGCGCAGAACTCATCTTGGTTTTAATGCACTACATTCCAGTTTAAGTTCACCACTCAACAGAACACCTGATCTGTACAATCAATATTATTTCAATGGTGATAAGTTGACGAATGCAAGTGTGGATTATGGTTTTTGGTTAAGTGGAATTCACTTTTTCGGAGAGACAGCCATCAGTGACAATGGAGGAATGGCGACTGTCAATGGCGTTTTAGCAGGCCTTGACCGGCATATTCTCGCGGCTATTCTCTTCAGATCGTTTGCACGTGATTATCATTCGCTCACGCCAAATGTATTTGCAGAATCTTCATCAGCAAGCAATGAAATCGGATTGTATACAGGATTGGAAATAACCCCGTCCGTAAAATGGAAACTGCAATTGTATCATGACATTTGGTCAAATCCCTGGCTACGTTTTCGGGTAGATCGGCCCGCCGGTGGCGAAGAAATTTTCGCAAGACTGACATATACGATAAAGCGACGATTAGAAATATATGCACAATTCAGAACAAAAAAATCGAGCCTGGACTTTACACAGGAAGGATCCTCTATTCCTGATGTAACAGACCAACGAAGATCCCAGGCCAGATTGAATATCAATAACATGCTGGACAAAACGATACAATTGCGGACGCGCTTAGAATGGAGTTTCTATGATTTCAACAGCGATCATGAAAATGGATTTTTAGTATACCAGGATTTTTTATACAAACCTGTTTCTTCACCATGGTCACTCAGTGGAAGAGTTGTATTGTTTGACACAGACAGTTTCAACACAAGAATCTATACGTACGAGAATGATCTCATCTACTATTACGCCATTCCCGCATTCAGCGATAAGGGATCGCGATATTATATCAACCTCAGGTATAAGGGTATCAGGCATCTCACTGCAGAAATCAAGTATGCACGTACGCAATGGCTTGACATGACTACTGTGGGAAGTGGCAACGATGAAATCCAGGGAAACCGAAGATCAGAGATTCGGGGACAGTTGATATACAGATTTGAAAATTGAGTCCATCTAAATAGCCAGAAATAATTTTATTATTAAGCACATGTTGATTCTTTATTCCGGAGATGAGATCGGAATGATATGAAGGACAGGAACGACAGCTATAGTGATAAGTGCTATTGTCGGTGAAAAAAAGGAAACAAAGATGGCCAGTAGAAAAACAATTCCCCCACCCACGCCGAGCATCTGTTTCATTTTTTGATACCTGATCGGGAAATAATTAATATCTCTTAATCCCGTTTTGACTGAATAAATATGCAGCGTGGCCAAAAAGATATTCATCACAAACATATTTAAGGCCAGTGTAGCTACAGCATAAGATTGATGGGGATAAGCCGCCGCCAATGCTGTTGAAAAGGGAAGCGTAGCCGTGGCCCCCAAAAAACAAAAATTAAATGTAGCTAAGCGCCTGTTGGCATAGAGAAGCGATTCCATTAAATCATGATGCGACAACCATAAAACAATAATAAATGCAAAGGAGATGATAAATCCAAAGAAGTGCGGTAGCACCTTAATTAAATCCTTAAAAAATTCTCCATTTGTTGCCAAATCCAGACCCTCAGGAACTTTAATATCCAGGACCAGAATAGTCATGATGATAGCCAGCAAGGCATCTGAAAAAAACATTAAGCGGGTCTTATCAATGTGTTTTGTGGTCTGCATGCGTTATTCGTTATCCGGATACAACAAATATAACTTTCGTCTTTCATTAAACGCATTTATCCCTTTCCGCCAACTTGCTCTAATCTGTGCTTCTGACCAACTACTCTCAATAGCTTCCCTGAAACCCGGTCCGCCGGAAAGTTTATCAAACCATGATGGATTGAAAAATCGTTCATTTTTCAAAGCCTTATAAAATGTGATTAACAGACTGAGATTGATTTGTCGCGTTTGAAATAATGAATCCACATTCAATGATGAGAGATCAATACCAAAACATTTCTTTCCCTCAAGCGGTGGATGTTGAGCACCCTGCATTGAGACAGGAATAAATGAAAAAGATGAATCCGGATATAATGGATTTCCCAACATCTGGAATGGTTTCAATGTGCCCCGGCCTAAACTCACTATGGTTCCTTCAAAAAAACACAAACTCGGATAAAGAAGAATCGAACGTATATCCGGAAGATTAGGCGATGGTTTTACAGGCAATTCATAAAACTTCGTGTGGTCATAATTTTTACACTTTATGACTGTGAGGCTACAAGTTGAATGAATCCACTTTTCACCATTGATCATTCTGCCAAGTTCTCCTATTGTCATTCCGTACACCACAGGAACAGGATCCATGCCTACAAATGACCTGAAACGCAACGTATCCAGAACAGGTCCATCGACATAATGCCCATTTGGATTGGGACGATCAAGAACAATGAGCGGAATGCCTTGTGCACCCAGCGCCTCCATCAGGTAATGCAAGGTGCTGATATACGTGTAAAACCTGGCCCCCACGTCCTGAATGTCAAAAATCATGATATCCACTCCTTCAAGATCAGCTGGCGTTGGTTTCTTTTTGTCACCGTAAAGAGAAATAACAGGGAGGCCCGTTTTGGCATCAATTCCACTATCAATCGTTTCGCCGGCATCTTCTTTTCCACGCAATCCATGTTCAGGTGCATAAAGCTTTACTACATTGATCTTGAGGCGTATAAGACTGTCCACGAGGTAGGTATCATGGATCAAACTCGTCTGATTGATGACCAGCCCTACCCTCTTGCCTTTCAATAAAGGAAGGTACTCTTCCGTTTGTATAGCACCGGGACGAATCTCACGATCATAGGTAGTTTTATGGATCGGAACCTGGGCGCATCCATCACATATGAGAAAAAATATTGATATTAGTGACCCCAAGCTATAAAAAGCCGGTCCTAGAGGAAAGAGAATGGAACGCAAATACGCCATAGTCGATATTGAAACAACAGGAGGATTAGTCAAGCGCGACAAAATTACTGAAATCGCCATAGTCCTTCACGATGGCCACAAAGTGATCGACCAATATCAAACGCTGATCAACCCTGAACGTAGTATACCGGCATACATTTCAAGTATGACAGGCATCACGGATGCGATGGTCGCCGATGCCCCTCTTTTCTGTGAAGTGGCGAAAGAAATTGTATTGCGAACAGAAGGCGCTGTTTTTGTCGCGCATAATGCAAGGTTTGATTATGGATTTCTGAGGGAAGAATTTTCACGATTAGGGTATGCTTATACACGCAAACAACTTTGCACGGTAAGACTTAGTAGAAAATTACTTCCTGAATTAAAATCACATAGTCTTGATTCATTGATCAGGCACTACGCACTACATGTTGACAACAGACATCGCGCATTAGATGATGCATTGGCTACAGCGGAGGTTTTCAAAAGAATGACCCGAATGCATGAAAGTCTTACAGAGGTTTCTGACCTGATCAACATGGGTATTAAAGAAGCCAGGCTCCCAACATCCATTTCACTCGAACAATTACATCAGCTTCCTGAAGGTGCGGGTGTATATTATTTTCACGACAAGGATGGCAAGGTGATCTATGTTGGAAAAAGTATTCATATTAAAAAACGTGTTATTCAGCATTTTGCAGAGATCTCTAACAAATCAGGCAAGATGCAGCAACGCGTACATGATATCACATACGAAGTGACAGGGAGTGAACTCATCGCATCGCTTTTAGAAAATGCAGAGATAAAAAGATTGCAACCGGAGATCAATCGCGCACAACGACGCAAGAGTTTTCCTTTTGCTATCTATTATTATTTTGATGAAGGTGGCTATATCCAGATGAAAGTGCGAAAGAAAAATAGAATTGATACGCCGGGCACTGCGGCTATCCTGCATGAATTACCTGACCAATATGCAGCCGCGAATTATTTGCGGGGGCTTACGGACAAATATGCACTCTGCATGAAGAAGACCGATATTGACACCGGTCCCGGGGCTTGTTTTTATCATCAGGTCGGAAAATGTGCGGGTGCATGTCTTGGCCTTGAAGATCCTGATGATTACAATCAACGCGTACGACAAGCTGTAGCAGACACACATAAAAATCTGGATGAAGATTATGTCATCGCTGACCAGGGACGTCAACCCGGAGAATCAAGTCTCATATTAATTTCTAAAGGTCGTGTGATGGGTTGGGGATATGTGGACAATGAACATTCCATTTCTTCTATCGGTGATGTCATCGAACACATCAATGTCCGTAACTCCCTTCCGGAAGACGGGAAATTTGTAAAACATTATGTGCGGGCGGGAAAGTTTGAAAAGATGATTTTGCTTTGAAGAAAAGTTTATCGGTTTATTAGCTTATTGGTTTATTGGTTTATTAGTCTATTTATTTGAAAATTAGTTTTTCATATAATAACTGCTTTCTCTTTGTTCTTCATTCTTCGCACCCTGCACCCTGCACCCTGCACCCTGCACCCTGCACCCTGCCCTACGCTTCCGGCCCGTTGACGTACTGAAAAAGAAATGCAGCTAATGCGCCTGCGACAAAATTTGCAACGATGTATATCCAGATGGAAGCCCATGAGGCAAGGCCTGCCATTGTGATACCCAATGCGATAGCCGGATTAAATGCACCACCTGAAATACCACTGAAGAGATACATACTTGCGAGGAATGTAGAACCAATAGCGAGGCCGAAATATGTATTCCCTGTGCTTCTCTTTGAAGTAGTGACATTTAAAAAAACATACACAAGCGCAAATGTCCCCAGGAATTCAGCAATCAATGAAGGCACTATATCCAATTCTTTGGTTGTCGGTTCAGCTATACCCATCGAGGTGATCAGAAAGCCCGACAACATGGATGCAAAGGTGCCTCCAAGAGCCTGGGCGACTATGTACGGCAGAAGATCACCGAGGTGAAGTGTTCCTCTTAAATATGCAGCGAGGCTCACCGCGGGATTGTAATGACCTCCGGAAATAGGCCCCCCTGCATACATCATCACCATCAACATAGCTCCAACGGCAAGCGGAGCAAATTGTCCCAAACCGCTCTGAACTGACATACAGAAAGCAATAAGGAGGAAAAAAGTGCCAATAAACTCAACTACATATCTTCTGAAAGCGCCGGTATTATCTGACTTAGTTGCCATTTTGTTTTGAAGTTTAACCAAAGTGGAGACTTGTTCTTTGGATTGTGAAAATTAGAAATAAATATCGGAAAGCAAGCTGCACGAAAAAGGGTATTAATGTTGACCAATTAAGTGTACCCTAAACCATGCCCGGGGACATTGATACAGAGCCCTTTACACCATCGTGGCACGACTAGTCGTGCCACGACTAGTCGTGCCACGATCATTCCTGATACTTTTGCCAATCTTTGCACCATTTATGACCAATACTCCAGACAACGATCATCATTGGATCTCAAGATGTTTTGATCTTGCGAGAAGGGGTATTGGTGCCGTATCTCCAAATCCACCAGTGGGTGCTGTTTTGGTCTATGATAATCGGATCCTGGGTGAAGGATTTCATACCCGTTTCGGAGGCCCTCATGCAGAGGTGGAAGCATTTCGTAGTGTTGCTGATGCCGATCGACATCTGATCCCCAAGGCCACTTTATATGTTTCATTGGAACCCTGTTGCATCACCGGTAAAACACCGCCTTGTACCGATCTTATCCTTCGTGAAGGCGTGATGGATGTCCGGATTTCAACGACCGACCCCAATCCTCTCATAGCAAATAAGGGAGTGGAATTACTTCGCTCGAAAGGCATAAACGTCATTACCGGTATTCTTGAGAAAGAAGGAATGGAATTGATACGTTCTTTTCAAACAAATATCCTGCATCATCGCCCTTATGTCATATTGAAATGGGCTCAATCTAAAAATGGATACATCGGAAAACCGGATGAAAAAATATGGCTGAGTCATCCCTATACAAATATCTGGACGCACAAAAAACGATCAATGGTCGATGCGATCATGGTCGGTGCGCGGACGGTACTGAATGATGATCCGCAATTGACGACCAGGGACTACGAAGGACGGTCACCACACAGGGTCATCTATGATCCCAATGGTATCCTCTCAACTAAATTCAGAGTCTTCAATGATGATGGATGCAGGGTGTTTTATTTTTCAAAAGAAGAAAACTTTAAGGTTTCGGGGAATCACATCATCAAATTCTCTTTAACGGATGACAGTCTACATCCGGAACAAATCCTTAAAGCACTATTCTTGGAGAGAATAGGTATTCTTCTGATAGAAGGTGGAGCGTATCTGCATAATCTATTCATTGAACAGCATGCATGGGATGAAGCCTGGGTAATTAGAACAGAGAATGAACTGAATGCCGGAATAAAAGCGCCGGTTGTAAAAGGAAGATTGAAAGATCAATATGATATTGGATCCGATCAAATACTGACGATATTGAATGATATGAATCTGTAATGGCCGAAAAGTATGCAGATTGAATAAAACATATTTAAAATATATTAAATATGTTTTTGCTTTCCCAACAACCACAAGGAAATCAGACCTTAGTTATAAACTATAACCTAATAGTTATAAACTATAACTTAATGAAAAAAAAGACGGTGTTTGCAACCTAATTTTTTTTCGGTGGCACTGCAGCCGGATGCTGCTGCTGGTACATTTCTTCATACTTCTTCCATGGCGTAGTCTTGTAATAATCCTCCGCAAAGTATTTCATGATCTTATCTAAGGAACCAGGATCCTGATAACCCTGAATGGGTTGAATCACATTCAGCTGTTCATCGAGAAAAACAAGTGTAGGGTATGAAAATCTACCAAAAAGAAGTTCCTGTGCCAGTTCATGATAACCTGATGCCCCCGCATGTACAAATTTGTACACCTTGTTTTTAAAATTGATATCGGTTTTGATCTCAGCATCAAACTTGACAGGATAGTAATTCTTGTTGATGTACGCCGCAATTTTGGGTTCTTCAAACGTGGCCTTGTCCATTTTCTTACACCATCCGCACCATTGTGTATAGACATCCACTATAAATTTCTTCGGATGTTGTTGGTTCTTAGCCTGGGCTTCTTCCCAGGTAAGCCAATTGATTTGGGCTGTTGCCGGAAAAGCAAGTACAACGAAGAAGAGAAATGTTACTATCGAAAAAACACGAATCATTAGCGCCAACATTGAAGGTGAACTCAGCAAAGGTAATGGTATAGAAACACAGTTAACCCTACCTCTATCATGCTGAACCGGTCATTTATAAAATATTTAACTTTTTAGCCTTACCAACAACTATTCCGAATCTCCATTGGTTAAAAGGAAATCACATTTCTTTTTATCTTCAATGTTAAATATTTGATAATCATGGGAATCCTAAATGATATAAAGCGCCTTCTATGGGTCAACAAGGCTGTAGCTGAGTCTGCAGCTGATAAAGCTGTTGAAAAAGGTCGTGAAATAAGTGAAGATATCGCCGATAAAGTCTCTGATACCTGGCACAAAGGCAAGGATAAAGCCGAGGAAATCACTGATAAAATCGTAACAAAGACAAAAGAAACCTACCAGGATACAAAAGAAAAAGCTGCTGATCTCTGGGATAAAAAGGATGATTGGACACAAAAAAACACAACTTCAGATAAAATGGAAGAAACAGATGCATTCAAAGCCGGTGAAAAACTAGGCGAAGTAGCAGGCAAAGTGAGCAAGATCGCTGAAGAAACCTGGGACAAAGCCAAAGAACAGGGCAAAGACCTCATTGATAAAGCTGTCAAAACTTCTGACAAGCTTTGGGAAAAAGCAGGTGATACAAGTGATGATCTTTGGGCCAAAGCAAAAGATGTAGCCAATAAGGCTAATGATAAATTTCATGAAGGTGTTGACTCCATGCTTGAAAAAGCAAAAGATCTGGATAAAAAAATACAGGACGAAAAAGATAAGATTGATCCAAACGGTGATGGCTGGGCAGATAAACCTATCAGCGAAAAACTACGCGAGCACGATTCTACTTTAAGAACGAAAGATGATTTCTTCGAACGTGCTGAACGATATGCTGATGGTGATTACTCCATGGGCAAACCCGTAGTCACAAAGACAAATAAGGATGATGCTTCTGAAGAAGGCTTAACGCCACTCCCTCCCCTTCCTAAAAATGATATCGTCGATGATGCCATCCTCGATGACGGGGATGATAAGAAGTAACGAATAACGAGTAACGAATAACGAATAACGAATAACGAGTAACGAGTAACGAGTAACGAGTATTCAGTAATCGGTTTTCAGTATTCAGTCTGAAATACAAAAGAAGCAAGAATGTTATCCGTAGTCTGAGACTACGGATAACATTCTTGCTTCTTTTGTCTCATGCCACCTGACTTACTGATTTCTGAATACCGATTACTTTTTTTACTATATTTGCAGTACGAAAAAAAAGACATGGAAACAGAAATAAATCAGGACAAAGACGAAAAACGCGGACTTTATTGGCTGATCACACTGATCTCTCTCGGAGTGGGTGTCGCCTTGTTGATCTTATTACCTTCATTTTTCTGGATAGCATTACCTTTCTTCTTCACGTATTTTGTGAAGGCCATTGGAATGATGTAAATCAAGTGACGATTAACGAGTAACAAGTAACGAATTTTTGTTTCTCTGATCCTGCATATGCGTTTTACTGCATAAGATTCCTCAAACTTTCATATTTCGCTCCGGTGGAGCTTAAAATCTGAATTTATTCGATCCCTTCAGGATCGAAATTTCTCTCTACATTTTATTCCCCGGGTTGCAACCCGGGGCTAATAACATGTGATCCCTTCAGGATCAATAATCCGTTAAGAATATTCAGTAAGTAATATCTGTTAGATGTAGATTGTAGGGTTGAAAGAGAAATCTTAAGTCCCCTGGTTGCTGAGGGGGTGAAAAGTGTGGTGGGATTTGGGGTAAAATGGTTGCAACCCGCTCCCCCTTGTCTCACATCTCAAATCTCACAGCCCACATCTCACGTCCCAAATCTCACATCTCACATCTCACGTCGTTCAATCCATTTCTCAAACTCTCCCAATCCCTTCGCATTCAGACAATTTTCTTTTTTTAAAACTCCTTTTCGCGCTGAAAACACACCATATTTTATATAACCAACTTGTGTTCTACTATGGGCATCCGGATTGATCGACACCATGACTCCCTTTTCCTGACAATATTCCAGCCACGAATAATCAATATCCATTCGTTGCGGATTTGAATTCAATTCCATCACAACTCCATTCGCTGCACAGGCATCAATGACTTTTTTGTAATCAATCGGATAGCCTGGCCTGGCGAGAAGAAGACGACTTGTAGGATGTCCAAGTATTCTTGTATAAGGATTTTCAATAGCACCTATCAATCGCGCAGTGGCTTTCTCCTCATCCATCCGCAGATTTGAATGTATGGAAGCAACTATAAAATCAAATTTGCGGAGTATCTCTTCATCATAATCAAGCGAACCATCAGTAAGGATATCAGATTCTATTCCCTTGAATATTTTAAACGGTGCAAGGTTCCTGTTGAGCCTGTCTATCTCTTCCAATTGTTGAAGCACACGCTCAGGTTGTAATCCATTAGCATAAAAAGCTGTCTTGCTATGATCCGTGATCCCAAAATATTCATACCCCATGCCTCTCACATGCAACGCCATTTCTTCCAATGTATTACTGCCATCTGACCAATTACTGTGGTTATGCAACACCCCCCTGATATCTTTCACCGTAATTAAATCAGTCCACTTTTCAGGCAAACATTTTTCTATACCCTCATAATCCATCAACTCAGGCGGCAATCCTTCAAATCCATTTTCAGCAAGAACCTGATAAGGATTTTTGGCATTCTCTGCAATTCCCCCTGTCAGGAGGTAGGGGGTAGAATACGCAGGAGATAATTTTTCAAAAAGAGATTCACTCATCGTCAGCTTACTCCAATTGACATATTTGTCCTCCTTTGAAGTAGTATGACATTGAATAGCAAAACGATCATCGAAGCGAATGGAAAATTTTTGATCCGAATATTGCTCAAGCAATTGTATCTGTTCAAGTCCATGAAATTTTGCAGGATAAAATTGTGGTGATATCAGGCATTCGATCGAACTGACCACAGGACATTTACGTGCAACTTCACCCACCCATTCTATTTCATATTCAGCAAAATGTTTTTGCCAGAATTGTATGAATTGATCAAGTTCACTTTCAATCGCTCCATATAGATGCTTGTCCTGTGAATCAAGAAAATAGGAAATTTTATTCTGCAGATCCTCTTGTGTCTTCAATCCAAATCCGGTGAGTTTGACAAGACGGTTTTCTGTACATGCGTACAATAACTCTGCAGGGGACTCTACACCCAATTCATCCCAGATCGCTCTGATCTTTTTAGGTCCAAGTCCTTTGATGGACAGCAATTGCTGAATACCAATCGGTGTAATGGCTTTCAATTTCTCAAGCGGCTCCATTGTACCTGTAGAAATGATATCCCTGATCTTTGACGCCGTGGATGCACCTATGCCGGGAATTGCAGAGATTTCAGCATCAGACATTTCAATCAGAGGCCGGTCCCACTTCCGGAGACTCTGGTATGCATTGAGATAAGCCTTGATTTTAAAAGAATTCTCTCCATGCAACTCCATCAGGGCTGCGAGAAGATTAAACTGTGCAGAGATCTGTTTATTTACCATTAGGCCAAAATTGGCGAAGATCTCCGAATATTTGTTTATAAATGCCGATGGTGTCCGAAATAAATATGCCATCAGGATTGACTGATGAATTTATAAGGAATGGTTTAGCCCCACCAGAATTAGTATAAGCGGAGATAACAGTAGGCTCTGTCATATTATTTCCATACAGAGAAACTTTCTCAAGAAGACTAAGGCCATCTGTTGATGTAAGATCACTAAACTCCGAACCCTGTGAATTCGTCAAACCCGCGAGATACGTTTTCATTTTTGTTGTATCTACTGCTTCCATGCCCGCATAATTCCATTTCATCCCATCTTTCTCAATAGATTGTTTCTTACCTGCAGCATTCACCCACTCTATTTTGTTGAGATCATCCGCCGTCACTTTGACCAGCTTTTTATCCCTGTAATTACCGAATCGTTGTTTGAGGCTCATGCTCACAAATCCATCGACAAGATATACTTCCGGTTTTTTAGCGACACGCACATAACTTGAAGCCGATCGTGCAGCCTGATCAAATTTGAAACCTCCTATCCAAAGATCAGCAACCTGTTTAGATCCCTCCCACACAATCACTCGCGAAGCTTGTTGGTCCGTGATTTCATATTCAGCATATTTCAAAGGATCGTTTGTAAGCAAACGCTGCGCATTTAAATCAGCTAATTGCTGGATGACTCCATTGACATTGCGGGCAGGTGCAGGAATTTTTTTAGTTCCCTGGATAGCTTCCCATGTATCACCTGTCTTCTTCAATTCAAATTCCTCTGATTTTTCACCACCGGAAATAAATTTGATATGATCCACCTTCGCAGAGTCTACAGCACTGATGGTCGGATCATACGAACTCTGCCGATGACCTCTGAAAAAAAGATTCAGGCCAAACAATAACACAAGGACACTAAAAATGATGGCAAGCGTGCGGGTATTCATGCTACAAAAAATTGACGATTAGACATATTTTTCTTCCATGCGTTGTATACGCTTTCGACGTGTTCGTTGCGAACGCCATATGCCCACAACACCTACAAGAGCCAATGGTAAGAGGAAATTAAAATACTTCGTAAAGGTTCGTTTCCCCTCTTCAAGATCTTTGATTGGGCGATAGACTATCCCTTTGTCACGCAGTTCAGCCAAACCGGATTTATCAACAAGCCACTCTACTGTGTTTAGCATAAGATTGACATTGTCCGGATTGAGATTACCTTCCTTTGATACGACGAAATCACCATCTGAGAAGACAACCAGTTTTGAATCCTGATTTTGCATCAATCCTTCCACTACTCCACCCAATGTGATATTGGAAAGCGGAAAATCAGCTTGTGTCCATTGTTTTTGTACATCAAACTGAAGAGGAACACTGAGTGTACCTGCTTTATTCGAGCTCGTGACAAGAATTGTAAACAAACTTCCATCAGTAGATTGAAATTTGATCGGACTCGCAAATTGGAACAACACAGCTTCAATACCAGTCGTCACCGGATGATTAGAGAACGTCTTGATCAATGGCAGATATGGGAAATTGATTTGTGTCGGAATATTAAAATTACCAATACGCTGTTGCACACTTACTTTCCCACAGGATGCGTCGACTACGAATGTCGGGTCGATCGTGATACCGTGCGATGTCAGCCATTTGAGAATATTATTATTGACAGCAGAACCGGTAGCTGTACTGAAATCACCGGTTACAGCATTGACAGCAGCGATGATCTTTCCACCTTTTGCGAGGTAATCATCGAGTAATTTAAATTGAGCATCAGGAATTGAATCCACAGGATTGACGATTAGAAGAGCTTTGACACGCTCAGCAATAGGCTCTCCTTTTGAAAGATCCACACTTTCGATAGTATAAATTACACTCAAGGCTTTTGCCACCTGATTCAACTCCTGCATCTGTGGCTCACCATTCCCCTGCAATATTCCAAGAGACGGTTTGTCTTTCACACTTATTTTTTTGATTGCTGTGGTCAGGTCATATTCCATCGGTGATTGCTGATTGATGAACGGAAGTACTTCTTTCTGATCACCATATTCAACGACGGCTCCCATGTAGGCTTTCTTCTGTGAAGCTTCATCTTTCTCACGCACATTGATAAGGATCGGTTGAATGCCATTCTGTGCAGCTTCCTGTTCTTTAGCCTGATCTGTACCGGGATTGATGAATTGATAATTCACTTTTCCCTTAGAGATATTATTGTACTCGATCAACAGATTTTGAAAATCAGTCTTTACTCTTTCAAATTCAGCAGGAAGATTTTCAGAGAAATAAGCCTTCACCGTGACGGGGTCTTCAAGATTATGAAGAATGGACTTGGTCGCTTTGCTCATTGTGAATTCCTTGTCTTCCGTCAGGTCAATACGAAAGAAAAATTCACGTGACAACAGGAATACAATGGCTACGATACCGATGACCAGTAAAATCGAGAGTTTATTATCCTTTCTCATGATCAGCTTCTTTTGGAAATATTTAATTCAGTCAGCATCAAACCTAAAAATGTTATCGACAGGAAATAGAGTACATCCTTCGTATCAATCACGCCGCGTGACATCGATTCATAATGTGTCGGCACACTCAGATCCGTCAGTATGCTACCTAACCATCCTGATTGACTTGATCCAAGTGATCCAAAGATGAATTGGAACACAACACCGATCAACAATGCCATCAGGAAAGCAACGATCTGATTATTCGTAAGACTTGATGCGAGTAAACCTATCGCGATATACATGGAACTCATCAATATCAATCCCAGATATCCGGTGATCGTACTGCCATGGTCGATATTGCCAAGTCGTGCTACGCTCACATAATATGGAATGGTAAATGCCAGCGCGATGGCCACAAGAAGAAGACATGCCAGAAATTTACCTATCACCAATTGATGATTGGACAATTTCTTGGTCAGTAACAATTCTATTGTACCTGTTTTCTTCTCTTCTGCAAACTGGCGCATTGTGATGGCCGGGATGAAGAAGAACAATGACCATAGGGCTACGTTGAAAAAAATATCAAGGCTCGCCTGCTTGTGAAAAAAGATATCATTTCCCCACAGCCAGGTAAAAAACCCGCTGAAACCAAGAAATGCCACAAGTAGGATATAGGCGACCAGTGAATCAAAAAAACTATTCAGTTCTTTTTTGGCGATGATCCACGATTCTCTCATTTCAATTAAGTTGATTTTGTTATCGATTCGTTTATTATTGATCCGGATAGGTTATTAATTCATTGTGACATTGCGGAAGATGTCTTCAAGTCGCACTTCGACAGGACTCAATTGAAGTAACATCCACTCTTTGCCGACGCACAATTTATAGATTGCTCTTGCGGTTTGATTTCCATCTGCGCATTCAACTTCAAGCAATCTGTGATCTGCACTGAGACCTACACTTGAGACACCAGGTAATGATTTGATCGCTTGTGTGATCACTTCTCTTGGCGCGCCTTCGATATCGACAAGGATGAAACTCTTTCCGCTTGTATGACTTCTGAGTGCTTCCGGTGTGCCGTTAGCTACGATCTTTCCTTTGTTGATGATCAATATCCGATCGCAGGTAGCTTCGACTTCAGGAAGGATGTGTGTGCAGAGGATTACTGATTTGTGGACACCCAGTTTTTTGATGAGGTCACGTATCTCGACACGTTGATTTGGGTCAAGACCTGTAGTAGGTTCGTCAAGGATAAGGATTGCAGGATCATGAATCATTGCCTGAGCAAGGCCTACACGCTGACGATATCCTTTTGATAATTCGCCGATCTTCTTGTGTTTTTCATCATTGAGGCCGCACATGACGACCATTTCGCGGATACGTTGGTCCAGGTTGCCGCGGGCGATACCCTGCAGTTGACCGCAAAAGGCGAGATATTCGATGACCGGCATATCATCATATAGTGGATTGTGCTCGGGAAGATATCCGATATTACCTCTGAGGTTGTTGCGCGTGGTGGATTTGCCGCCGATAGTAATCTGGCCTGAATCAGGAGAGAGATACTGCGTTATCATTCGCATCGTGGTGGTCTTACCGGCACCGTTTGGGCCCAGGAAACCTACGATCTCTCCTGTCCTGACTTCGAATGAAATGTTATCTACGGCCTTCTGGTTTCCGTAGGATTTTGACAAACCATCTATTACGATATCCATACACTAGTCGGTTAAGTTTGTTAATCTAAATTGAATAGAGGCCAATAAGCCGTTAAAAAAGAGCGCCAAATTTATAAATTTCTCTAATCTTGCTCTCTGTTAACCAATTATAGCATCCTTATGAAAAACTTACCTCAAACGATTCTTTACAGGCCATATTTCATCATTTTGCTCTGTTACATTTTCATTTACAATTCGGGTTGCAATTCGGCTCCGAAACCGGTCATGGAAACCAAGGGCGATATGGCAGGATTTGAGCTTACGGAGATACCCGGTACTACTGCAAAGACAGCCATCAGAAAGGATCCGAGAGGCCAGGTAGTCATTGAGGGCTTTCTCGATGGGGACAAAAAGACAGGTACATGGCTCGAACACAATAATGAAGGGGATCTCAGTACACTGACGAGTTATCTCAATGGCTTCCAGGAAGGCCCTGCATTGAAGTTCTCTTTCCGCGGCCAGGTCGATCAGCGTACTAACTTTCATTTAGGACAGCTCGATGGCCCATGGGTACAATATAAATTTGGAAAGGTGTTGGAGACCCGTCAATACAAGAATGGAAAGCTCGATGGTTCTGTCAAGATCTATGATGAAAAGTCATACAAGCTCCGCCAGGAGACTGAGTATAAAAATGGGTTGCAAGATGGCCACTTCAGATATTATGATGACAATGGCAATGTGTCCGTGGAATATGAATATAAGAATGGAGAGAAAGTGAGCGGCGGGATTGTGGAGAAGAAGTGATTGAAGGCGAAGGAGGAGGCTGAGGCTAAGGAAGGGGCTAAGTTGTTGTGCTTTTAATATTCACGCACCAAAACTTCAGTTGGTATACCTAATTCCTCATTGAGCTTCCGAATCATATCAAGGGTTAATTTTCTTTTTCTATTTAGAATTTCACTGACGCGGCTCTTGAGTCCCAGTACATCGGCAAGATCTTTTTGCTTGTATCCTAATTGTTCCATGCGAAATTTAATGGCTTCGATTGGATCAGGAAAGTCTATAGGAGATTTTTCAATCTCGTAGTTGTCAATAAGTAGGGAAATTAACTCCATTTCATCTCCTTCCTTTGTGCTCTTTGAAGCATCAAATATCAATTCTAGACGCTTCAATGCCTTTTGATAATCCTTTTCGGTTTTAATTACTTTCCACTCCATTGTATTAAATTTTTGAAGCATTTATCTTATCATATTCACTATGAGTTCCTATGAATCTGATCCAAACAACCCCATAGTCAAAGTTGATCCTAACAACAAGTCTGTATTGATTGCCCTTTATATTGAAGACAAATCTATTGTTGGGTAAAATGCTAGCAGACGGGTATTCTGATTTGACATCTTTCACTCTTTTCCACTGAGCTTCCTCAGCTTCTTTATACCAGGCTTTAAGACGTTGTTCAGAGTCCTTGTGCTTAGCCCAAAAAGTCCTTAGTGTTCTTTTTGCAATTACCCTCACGAATCAAATATATGGAAAGTTCCCAATTCGGGAACAAATAGTTTTTTAGATCCATATTCTGGCATGCCTTCACGAAAAAATCAAAAAAAATGCCCCTCTCTCTCGAAAGGGGCCGGAGTACACAATCAACTATCTACTCCAAAAGTCTGCTTCAACTATTGTCAAGGCAAACTTTTGAAGTCAATTCAAATCGATAAAATCATTTAGGTATCGGAGGCAACCACTCACTCACTGATGGCACTGTAATACCACCAGGTCCTGTGCCCGGTCCACCTTTAGGTCCCGCATTATTTCCATTTCCATCCTGTGTCATGAGATAATTTAATGTATACATCGTATGCCACATGTCGACATTCACTTTCGCAGCAGGTACATTCGGCGTGTTGACAAGCATGTTCCCTTTTGGTGCACCCTGCCCTACCTGGTATAATGTCATGTTGTAGTCAGATACATTGGTACCATTACCGGTATAACTCAGCACGTAGAGATACGTCGTGTAATTATCACCCACCGCAGCGAGATCCAGATAGGTTACATTATTCGGCAGCATCAGAAATGGCGAAGGTTTGCCACTGTTATCCATAAAACAATTGACCGGATTACCATTGAGATCAAAGGCCTGGATACGGGCTATGCTCAGATCCAAACTACTCAATTGCTCCAGCACCATGATCGTACCATCGTAAGAAGAAGTGACTGCAACAGGTGTAAATAAAAGCCCTGCGCGTCCATCACTACCCAGATAATTCAACGCCGTCCCTGCAAATGTGATCGCCAATGGAATATTATCATCTGCAAGACCCGGATCAGGTGCGATGTTTGTAATCATCATTTTACAATACAGACTATTGACACCGATCGCATGTCCACTCGGATGCAGCGTGATCGCATCCGGATAATATGGAAAACGTCCATACGAATTCTGATTCGGTGACATATTGAATGGAGTCGTCTTGTCCAGCACAACCGCACGTAGATGATAACCTCCATCCGTATCCTGACTATTCGCAGATTTGCGCGGATCGATGTAATAATTTCCAAGACTGATATCCGCAGGATCAGGTACAGGCAATCCATTCGCACCGATCACAAACTGTCCATCCTTCATCAGGAATTTCGGAGGATATACATCATATACCAATTGACTCGGCGCTGAAAAACCACAGCTCGGAAATTTTACTGAATCCATCGGAGTGCCCGGAATATTTACATTCTCAAATGCAAACAACTGTCCTCCTGCACCTGACGAACAATCTACGATGCCCATGCCTGCAGCTTTCCACGACAGACCTATCATCGCATGCCGTTGACTCAATGTCAGACCTGTCCAAACAGAGATTGCATTTCCGGATTGACTTGTATTCGCATTCGCAAGTGTCGCATTAGGCGGAGTGGCTTGCGGTATCCATGCATATGCATTGTTCTGATACCCCAATATCGCCGTGTGCTTGTAAACAGATTTATTGTCAAGCGGAATAGGTAACTGAAAAAGATAGAGCTTGATATTCGCTGCATGATCTTCATCATTTTCAAGCCAAGATGTCGATGCATTTCCCGCCAGCCAGTTATCGATATAAAAATCAATTTCAAATTTTACTTGTCCACCAAGTGTATTTTGATACGATACACTTAATGATGTCGGATAATGTGCAGGGTCAAGCACCACAGAAGGCGATGTGATACTCGGACGGTTCTGATCTTTGTAAATCATCTTTGTGATATAGCTTGCTTTTGATCCTGCAGGCGGTTGCGGAAAAGCCTGGTGTCGCGGATCAGGATAAGCTGTCAGCGTACTTGTGATCGTTGTGGAGATGCTATTTGGAATTAACCATGGTGATGTAGCCACTTCAACAATCGTTTCTGCAAGCTGAGCTAACGTTGTCGCAATATTGATCGCCAGCATGATCCATCCTGCAAATGGAATTTCATCTTCTATTTCTCCACCTGCAAGTTCAAGTTCACACCATAGTAAAGCTTTTGTGCAAGCCTGCGTAAATAAAATTTGTGTCAGCGATGCAAATGCATGCCAATCCATTTTTTTATTGACCGCACCATTGTAAATAAAATCAGCTCCAAAATATGTAACACCGATGGCGATGACCGCTTTGATAAATGCAGGCTTACCCATGATATCATACAGCGGTTTGTATGTCTGTGCAGCGACACCAAAACCTAAAAAGAATGTTGGAATTCCAAGATTCGCAAGACCTGTGAATACACCCCCGATCACAGGCGATTTAGGATATTGATTATTACCCGTACCCAATCCACATCCATATAAATTGGCAGACACAGCTCCATCAGGAAAAGTAATATTCACAGAGAGTGTACCCGGATCAGCAGAAATCGGAATCGCAAAAACAGTATTGATCGGATTGATCCAACCAATAAAACGCAGATTGTCATAATTCAAACCTAGAGCCTGAATGATATCTGCGACTATGCCTCCATCATCAGGTTGCCAGTTAGGTGTGTTCATTGCATTGCCATCCGCATCAATAAACTGTACATATGCACCAAGCCATCTCACGTAATAATTGTCCATGTTCACCTGCACTTGACGTTTATCACTGTCCAGTACTTTGATCGTCGTCTGCAGACCATTTGCCGTTGCTGTATTACTCAATGCGGCTGTCCAGTTATCTCCACCTGCAGCCAAACTTACCTTGCCCAACATGACCGTATCAGATCCCCCATCATTTGATTGCACGCTTGTCCCTGTCTCCTGTGTCCAGCTTGTGCCCTGCAGACGCAAATCATTTTTGGTACTGACCTGCACCATCGTCATCGATGTACCTGCATAGTTCATGGTATCATTAGTAGGTACTAATGTTTGTTTGATCCCAGAGTCACCTGCATCATAGGGTTGATATGTAGCCCAACCTGAATTTTGAGTAGGCGGTCCTGCTGCACGCATCTGCGTCGCCAGTGCTTGTATTTGCAGGTAAGTAGCAGGTGCATCATATTGATCCATATGTTGCATGACGATCGGTGCGTAATCAGGATTGGCTGTGATCAGATCCGCATGATGAAAAAGTAAAGCTTTCGCAGTGCTTACATAATCAATGGGCTGGTTGACGGTGAGAGCCGTTCCATTCTTTGCCATCAACCTGTTCTCAGCATGATCCTGAACAACATGTATTGCCACAGATTGAATACCGAAATCACCGGGAATCTTTCCCGTTTTATTGGTGTGTCTGACGGATATACGTGTCACTGTTCCCATCTTCATCGGGACAGGTGCTTGTGTGTAGTGTGTAAGTTTTCCACCAGGCATGGCCATTAATTTTGGCTCCTGCTTCAGTGTTGCTGATAGCGTCTCCTTTGTATGTTCGACAAGAGGAAATTTTTTACCGGCTACATGTAACCAGTACTCTTCATTTTCAAATTTGTCCGAGAGGTCAACGTGAAAGATGTGATTGAGATGTGTAAGTTTGGTAGTGTCCATAATGGAAATGATTTTAGATTTTGGATTTTAGATTTTGGATTAGGTTATCTGATCCAAAAAGCAAAACAGTTGTCCGTAGTTTGAAACTACGGACAACTGTTTTGCTTTTTGGATTTTAGAATTGTTGTGTATTGACTACTGCGCCTGCTGACCCGTTCGCTCCTTTTACTCCACCGCATATGCCACCGGTTCCTTGTGTGCCACCTGTGCCGCCTGTTCCTACACTACCTGATTGACCGAGATAGTATACAGGTGCACCTGTAAGTGTGCATGCACCGACAAGAGCGATGCCGATTGCAGGCCCGCCATTTCCTCCAGCACCGCCACCGCTGGCACCTCCTGCGCCTCCTGAGCCTCCATTGCCACCCTGACTGCCTGTGTCATTGCATACATCATGTGAAGGCACTGCAGCACCTGCACTTCCACCTGTGCCGCCTGAATTTCCTGCTCCTCCAGTGCCACCAATACCACCTGCCCCACTTGTTATTTTTACGCTATTGTCGACTACGCATTTGGATGCCTGAATTTCTATACCAATGGATGCACCACCTTGTACACCACCGGATCCGCCAGATGCACCACAACCACCACCACCACCACCACCACCGGCAGTTCCATTATAAAAATCACCGTTACCTCCACAGATACAATTGCAATAATGACATGTCCCTCCTGAACCTCCGCCGCCGCCACCTGCCCCATTACCACCGGCTGATCCCGTACCACTCACGGCAGGCATCCATGTCCCTGATGAAAAACTTCCTGTAAGATTTGTTGATGCAGAACCTGCACCGCCACAACCTGCTGCTACACCGTTATTACCATTGCCGGCAGGTGCAGGACGATCCGTGCTGGGACATAAATAATTTATTCCTCCTGCATTACTTGATCCTGAAGTCCATTGACCGGTGGTGCCAGGATAACCTGTACCCCCATTGTATGTATAGATAGAAGACTCAGAGGTACATTTGAAACACAGCGTGCTGCATACGCAATCGCTTGTGGCTCGTGTAGATTGATTGCCACCTGCACCACCATTTGTATTGCCACAAGGTGAAGTTCCTCCGGCACCACCTGTTCCTCCGCTCGCTTTTCCACCTGCTCCTCCAGCACCACCTGCTGAAGGCTGTACTCCGGATGCACCGGGTCCTCCTTTGGCTGAATTAATATTTACTGTTTTCATTGCAACATTTGCACCGCCTGTTATCTGGACAGCCGTACTCGCTAAATTTTGTGAAGTCGCTATTGAGCCATTGATGATAAAGTTTGCAAGACTGACAGCCACACCAGATCCTGATACATTAAAGGCAGGACTTCCATTTGGAGGTGCTGTGACTTGTGATTGATAAAGCGAAGGCTGACCACTTGCATAGCCCCCGACAAGAGTTACATTTTTGTTAATCCCCACTGTGGCTGTAAATGGATATTGTCCGTAGTCAACGATGATCATTCCATTTGCTTTGACATTTGTCACGGCTTGTCCAATCGTCTTGCAAGGACTGCTCATGGCACCACATCCTGCATTGTCTCCGCCGCTGACGGATACATATATCGTATCGCCGGTAAATAATGAAGGTTTTTGTATTCGCATTCCATTTTTTGTCACCCTTATCTTTTCGGGTAGTATCGGCTGTTGAAAATGAAAGAACTACACGTGTCGGCTGAGCAGGATCTTTAGGCATACCCACACTATCAATTTCAAAAGTTGAGGAGGTAACTGGCATTTTCAAATTTGTGCAGGTCGGAAATTGTGATTGAGACAAATCCAACGTCTGGATAAATCGCTTGTACTCACAAGAGAGTTTTGCTTTTAAAAATTTTGGAAAAGTATTTGGCCCCTGATCATACAAAAGTTGCAATCCCGGTAATGCATTGGTGAGATTAGCGTTTGAAAAATCGGTGCCGGTCACTTTTGCATATTCCATGATCACGCCATTCATCGATGCGCCGGTGAAAACAGCATAGCTAAGATTTGATCCTGAGAGATTCGTTGCTCCGAATGAAGAAGGATCAAGGATCGCATTCGTAAAATTGGCTTTGATCAGGCTTGCATTGGAGAACATGGCTCCATTCAAAATGCAATTGGTAAAATTGGCGCTGTCAAGATTAGCCCCGCTAAAATTGGCATCCGTCAGATTCTGACCTGAAAAATCTTTTCCTTTCAGATAGCAGAATGGACAATCATACGTATTCTGTGCATTGCCTGAGGCAATACTTGTAATCATCATGACCAGCATCAAAAAGCTGTAGCAGAAAAAGTTTTTTGAAGTGGTGCTTCTAAGATTTGTTCTTCGTTTTGACATCTTGTTTGGTTTTATTTGGTGATGGACTATTTTTTGGACTTGTATGACAGCCCGGCAAATCATTGACACCGCAAAGCGAATGCGTCAGAAAATCCCGTTGTGCCGGTGTTGAGCTCAATCCGAGCGTATTGCAGAGGAAAGGAAGATTGCATGAAATATTCATGTAGAGCAAATTGCCCTGCCCGTTATTAAAAATATTGGCCAGATTGCCAATCTGTGTCAGAGAGTTGTTTTGCAAATAAATTGAATTGACACTTGAAAAATTGGAAAGATTACCTACGGATGTCAGCAGGTTATTGGACATGTCAACATAGTTGAGTGTGTTCTGTACAGTGATATCCATTTGTGAAAGTGAATTGTACGACACATCGAGATAGTTGAGATAACTGCTGGCATCCAGCAATACAGTTACAAGTTTGTTATTCGATGCATTCAATACATTCAACGCTGACAGGCCCTGGAGATTAAGTATGGAGAGTTGATTGCCGCTGACATTCAGGGAATGAAGTGTGGGGAGGCGTGTGAAAAATGTTCCGTCGACAAGTTTGTTGCCGGATAAATTCAGTTGTTGCAGAGAAGTGAAATATTGTAGTCCGTCCAGATTGCTGATACTGGCTGAAGGACAGTTAAGAGATACTACTTGTGCTGCTGCATTTTTGGTGATGACATAATCCGGATTGCCTCCTGACATTTGATTAAAGATTGAAGCCTGGAGATTTGGATCAGGGAAATTGATTATACCTGTCGTATCATGTCCGCCACAATTCGGTTTGTACCACAATATTTGTGTCACGTGTTGTGAATTACAATTAGCAGACCGCCAACCGGGAAGTTCCCATTGGCTTCCTGTACATTTTGCAAAATCACCATTGGGGCATGTGATATTATTATTCAGGACGGGGAATGTGATCGCGCCATAACCCAATTGATTGATCGCGATGATACCGCAGTAATATCCATCAAGTGTTTTGCAACACAGATCGCTTGTCGGCATGACAGCATCAGAAAAATTAGCCTGCAGTATGATAGCGTTTGCAAAATTGGCGCCTCCTAATTGTGTACATGTAAAATCAACGCCTGCACCTCCCGTCGGTGAAATCTTCATGGTGCACTGCGAAAAATTTGTGCTTTGCAAAATAGCCCCTTTAAAAATCACGCCTTCCAGAACACTATTCTGAAAATTACATTGGGGCATGGTAGCTCCGCTGAAATTGGTACTCAGTAATGTGAGATTATTAAACTGGCCATTGATGATATAGGAATTGGAAAAATCAACACCATTAAGTTGTGCGGATCTGAATGTGGAATTTGATAGTACGGCTCCGGGGAGGAAAGCTACACTGTATCCATTACCTGATTGAAAGTTGGCATTATCAAAACGCAACTGTCTGCAGTGACACCCGGAAGAGCAGCTCCTTGCAGATTAGCATAAGTAAAATTGCTTCGTCTTATCGTCGCGTTATTCAATACGGCTCCGGAAAAATCTGCTGACTTACCCGTGTAGGTAGGATTGTAAAAACTCACTTTTTGCCAATTGGGTGTAATTCATTTTGGCTAATACAAGTTTGACTCTGTCCATAGTGCTACTATCCATCAATGCATAATTGAGAGTAGCACCGGTGAAATCAACACTGCTCATAATGCAATGACGAAAATTGAAATTGGTAAAATTGAGTCCCTGCAATATGGCACCGGTGATGTCTTTATTTCGAAAACTAAAATTCTGGAATTCATTCCTGATATTCTTGAATTGCTCAGGTCAGTGTATGACCAATATGCTGCCGGGCCAGTTGTTGATCGGAAAGTGATTGAAATCCGTAGTCGTGCCGTTGAATTTTGTTCGCAGGCCATCGCCTGATCCCTGGATGGTCGCGCCGGACCAAAATCTGAAGAGAGCAATGTGGCGTTTGAAAAATCGGTGGCTTTGAAAATGACGAATTGTAAATTGGCGCTGTCCAGTCTTGTCTTTTGAAAACAAGTGTGATCCAATGTGGCTCGCTCAGATCGGTGACGCCTTTTGGTGATCGCTGCATAATAGCGCCGCTGAAATTGGCGTTGGTCAGATTTACATTTTGGAATTGGGCGCCATTGAGTTTTGCATTGGTGAAATTAGCGCCGACTAATGCATTTGCGGGATAGGAAGTAAAAATTGGAATCGATAAGATTCCTTCCGGAGAAAATTAAGGCCCTCCACCGGCTGAGGGACAATTTTGCTGCGCATGAATGTTGGCCTGCAAAATAAAAATCCAAGGAAGATCAAATAGGTGATTTCATAGTGATGATATTTTTTTATAAAATACAATTCGCCTGATCTTATAAATCCTCATTTTAAAAAGACGGAGTCAGGCAAATAATCTCGCTTATGGCCGTGAGAAGAGGGGCTAAAAAAGACTTTGTTAAAAAACAGATTCAGTCCTGGTACAGGACAAATAAATATTTGAGTACGATGAAGCAGCCGATCCCTTTACGGGCAGGGAGCTCGGAGGTGTCATCCGGCTTTTGAAATCGTAATCAATCTCCCTGCTGTAAGTGCAGCTTCTGTCGGCTTAAATAATAATTCTTTAAACAGTTAGCTTATTTGGGTGGGTAAGCAAAAATGTAAAAAACAATGTATTGACAAATAACGGTGCTAAATATAATTGCTTTTGAATAGATAGTCTCACCAAAAGTGGTGAGATGGAAAAATAAATTTTAAATTCAACGTAAAATTTATTTAGTGACTCGTAATGCACTGTCGGAAGACACCCTACTTTTCCTTTGAAGCTTTCACTCATTCAGGTCATCGTTTTTTTCGGTATAAATTAAACTTTAAATCTTCACCCAGCGCACTACTTTCTGCTGTCTGTCAGCTTCTATTGTTATAAAATAAAATCCTGCCGGAACTGGTCCGAAATCAATCAGTGGAATATGGTTTTCTCCCCTGAGTGTTTGTTTTTCAACAATTAACATCACTCCGGAAATATGAGAGAGTCGTAAAGTTGCATTCAGTTCTTTTTCCGAATAAACGGTCAGCATCGATGTTTCAGTGGATGGATTGGGCGAGATTGAGATGCTAAATAAATTACTTTCGACCTCTTTTGTTGCCACAGTTTGTGTTGAAACTTCGATCCGTACTTTACGAATATCATTCCTGAAAACTTTCACTTGTGGAATGACTGTCAGATCATCGGCCTGCACCATCGTCGTGCCGTTTTGTAGCATTTGATTCGTGTCAAAATCCCTGACCTGCCAATAAACCAATGTACCCGTTGGCTTGAAATTCCGGGGCTTGCGTATGGCGAGATCAGCAGTAAGGAAATCATTCGGGCAGTTGTCGTTCGAATAAACGGCGTTCGATTCGAGCCAGGCCGTTGTTTGCCAATCAAGGTTGTTTTCCTGTACATTTTCCCAGCGATGATATCCTCCCCAGGTGCCCCAATTGTCTCCGTCACCGTTGTTGATACCGGTGAGGCCTGTTCCGGGATCATTGTTTTGCGGGTCAAGTCGGTGGTTGAAAAAGGCGGGGAAAGAAACATCGGAGCGGAAATATTCTTCTTCGTAAGCGATGTCGTCCAAAACGGTTTGCTGGGTAGAAGATTGCCATTCAACCAATGAGTCATTATGACTAGGTCCGGTATCCGGTCCGTATCCCGCTCGCTCAATTGAGTTGCGAACCGAATGCAAGCGAATCGGCGCGCGGAAATTGGCGACAACATCTGCATCCCACGAATTGCCGGTAGTCGTCCCGTCGTTATCGTTTTTAGCGTGATAAAAGCGCATGAGCGGTAAATCCCGCTTCTTCGAAAGACGTGTTGTATAGTCCATTGCATGAGTGAACGGCACGGTATTGCCGTTGTAATCAGTCAAATTGGTGGGGAAATTCATGGAGGTTGGTCCGTAAACCACATCCGAGAGAGCGGGCGGATCATCATCAATGGCGCCGTTGTTCAAACTCGTAGCTGAAGCGTAGTGATCGGGAAAAGCTTTGGCCATCATCGTCGTTCCGCGCGACCCCATGCTATGTCCGTTGATATTAATGCGGTCGGGATCCACATGATAATTTCGGATCAGCCTCGTCAATCCATAGGTATCGGCGTTGGGTGCATATTGAGCTATGGTATCTATCTCTGTTGGTGCTGCGTGAAAGGTCGTAGTTTTTACGCCAGCCAAAGTGTTTAGATGCACCATCAATGCCTGAAAAATAGGTAAGGTAATACCCAAAAGTCGTCGTTGTGCGCCAGCAGGATGCCTTGTTTCGGATTTAAGTGAATGATTGACCGCTCCTGCGGTGATTGCCGCGCAGTTCCGCCACCGCCGTGCAGCCAAACCGAAAGTGGTATACCACGGTCGTATCCAAATCCAGCGGTGCGGATATCATGAAAAACCAGGCATACCGTTTTTTTCGCGGCGTTAGCCATGACCGGAAAATCCGGACGGTTCTCCCATTGATTTTGTCGTCCGTCGGCCCACATATAAAAAGCAAAACATCTGTAATCAGAATCGAAAGGCGAGATGAATGATTTTGCAAATGACATTCCACCGGGTCGTTAACCGGATCATACTGAAAAGCTACAGCCGATGGAGTAATATTGACGCCGGGTGTAACCGTATTATCGCCCCAGGCAACCACAGCAAAAACAAAGAACCAGCCTGATGCGGCGTAGCTACAAACAAGGCTTCATTGTCGGCTAATTGGTAAATGCCGCCATTATTGTTTGGAATTCGATACGTGGCTGTAGAATCAACTTGTTCGCGTAATGCTGCGGGGCCGTATTCCTCCTTAAAAAGTCGTCCTACAAGAGTGGCATTGTCCGTACTCGTGAATGCTGATGGTTTAGAATACACGGCATAGGTTTCCGGCAACGGGTTGGAGGCTTCCCAGACTATCCAGACTTGACCGTTCGGCATACTCATGCGCGGACATTGGATTGGGCTAACAGTGGACTGATTAAGTATTTCAATGAGGGAAAAAGTAAATATTTAATCATCCTGATAATTTTACGAAATATAAAAATTAAAATCATTGGCTGAATATGGGCCTTCCGAATAAATATGAACATAACATTATCAACTTATAATCCTATAAACTTATAATCCTATAAAGCCATAAACTATAAACCATTTTCTCTATTCATTCACAAATAATTTTACCTGTTCTATTAAACGGCCATCTTTTACCACTTGCCAAAGTAGATGCCCGATGAGTTTAGTTGTGCGGTGGAATTTATCTCTGTCAATATGAAAGATTGAATTACTCTTCCTAAGCAGTCCGTAATGTAAATGTGGAGTTCAAGCAACTCTTTCGCTGATGTTAACTGCAAATAAACCTTGCGTTGGTTCGGACTGACATTTAGTGTATGGTCGTCTTGAAGTTGTTTTTGTATCTGAGATAAAGTTAATAAACGGACAGTCGTTGTGGTCAGGAGAAGATGCTGTCTCTATATTGAAAACAATTGAAATGAGTCATGTAAATTCCACTGAAATAGAAAGGAATTCAGGTTGAAATTGAAATGATCCGTTGCTGCCTCCGATTCCCTCAATGATATAGTTGGGTCTTCAGAAAATCCTCTATACCGATATCCAGAAAAAATCGCTTTACCGGTACACAAAAACAGTTATGGTGTCAATAGAATCAATGACCGTAGGTAGCCAATAATCCAATTGCATAGGAGTTGAATCTCCAACCTGTAATTGAAATCATAAATTAATCTTTCCGGGGAATCAATGGCTGGCAAATGATAGACTCTTTTCAGCAGTGTGTCATAGCGAAGAAAAGTAGGCCTGATACTATCATAAGAATGTAATATTACCGGTGGCATCGGGTAAGTCAGGTAGACAACTGTCGTGTTGTAAAAGTCCTATACAGCTTAAAATAAGTAAGTCCGTCAATAACAGTGTCCCCATGGATGATGTCTTGTTCATCTGATGAATGGACAAAATATTGTCCTATCTCGGAAGTTTCCATAGTTGTGATAACCCACCTGAGCCATCTGCGAAGAAATTCGCTGACAGTGCGTGACCGGAATTTTGTCAGGAGGATGAAAAGCAGGAAGGCTATTGCTTTTTTCATGGTGGTGAATTTAAGCATACAGCCAACAATCAATAGCTTCAATGTAATCTTTCAGCTTATTGCAATTTATATGTCAATTTTAATTCTTTACGCACTCTTACTGCAACTCCACCTAAAACATAGGAACTCTGACACGCCTGACAAGACAAAGAAAATACTTTAACCTATTACACCATGTTTATTAGGTGCCCGGTCTTCCACTCAATAATTCTCCTCTACCCTGTTTATTAGACCTAATCCTATAAACTAAGCTGGACAATATAACCGCTATTGAATAAATTATTGTTAACTGATCAGCCATTAAACCTTCCATTATCTTCCAACTCACTATTATACCCATCACAGCCAGCGTATTGAGAATTAATTTTATCAAAATTGGGCTTAGATTAGTTTTGATCAACCTAATAAATATGAAATAATATATAAAAAAGCATGGTATTGAAAACCTAATCCAAATAAAATAAATACCGGAAATAACTCAACAATATCTATAGAACCATTAAAAATAAATTCTTGAATAGCATATATTATGGGTGCCATAAAAACTGTGGTGATCAAATGCCATAACGGATACTGTCTATTCATTTGCCAATCATCAGTCTGTCTCGTTTCGTAAAATGATCCTTTGCCATTTATTTTTTCCTGGCTTTTAATTTTCCAAAAACGCTTTAGGTTCAAAATCTTTTGCAATGCCGCTGTCTATTCCTTCCTGAATAGCTTTTCGTAAAGAAATAATTCTGTTTTCCTCATCTTCAAGAAGTCTAAGACCAGCTCGTACCACTTCACTGGCATTATTAAATTTACCATTTCTGACCATGCTTTCAATAAAATCTTCAAAGTGCTCTCCCAATGAAATGGAGGTATTGCGTCCCATGTCTTTAATTTTTAGCTAGGTTACCAATATTTGGTAACTTTTCCAAATTAGGGCGAAGTTTTCCATAGTCTACAACTCAGTGGATGCGGCAAAAAAGACGATAAATAGCCCGCTAATCAGTTCCTAGTATATCGCTTTAAGCCAGGTTTCTATTCAGTAAATTTACTGGTCCTTGAACGGAATATCAATCAATGAAACCAAGGCCTATTTCTCTTCATCATTGCACATCATGTATACTTTGGGAAGAAACTGCGAGGATAACCACCTCCAGACGTCAAACCCCTCTTATTTGTTCTGGCCCTTATGCAAGTCAACATTGTGACTGTGTTCCCAATTTATTGTGTTTCAAGTTTACGATGCACATAACATTTGATTTTCATCTTTGCCCTATTATAAAACTCTTAGTAAATCGACAGGTTGGGTAATTACTACATCCCAAGAACCTGGAACCTACCATAGGGCCTTTCTTAACTGTTCTTTCAACAAGACTTGAGCCACACTTAGGACATACCGTATTTGAAGTATGTCGTTGATGCAAAGATCGAATATGGTCGCTTTTACTCAGCGTAGAATTGGAAATATGTTCTTCAAGAATTTTAATAACGTGCTCTACATCCTGATGCGATAAAATGGGAGTTTGGAACCATTTAATGTATCTTCCAAGCCCTGAATTAATTACATTATCTGGGAGAGGCGATTTGAACGTACAATCTCCAACAAAATATACGACAGTGTATATCAGGGATTCATTTAGCTCTAGAAATTCTGAAAGGACTTTCTTTTGTCTGAAGGTTTGTCGGAGAGGATTTTGAAATGAGTATTTCTCTTTGAAAATCGTTTGTGTCCATTCTGATCGGCTTTCTGATCCGAAGATCCAACCTTTCTTATTCTTCGTTTCTACAATGAATATTCCATAAACAGAAACCAATAAATGGTCAATTTGGGCTGTACCATTTTTCGAGGGTAGAATAATATTATGAAACTTATGATAGGTTCTTTTATCAAGTGATAGCCACATATTGAAAGTGGTTATCTTCTCGCCAAACCAGCCTCGAAGTATTTTCATATTTGAAGAAACATATCATTTCCCCGTTTGTGTATAAAAATAAATCCCTGAAGTACAGAAATGAAACAATGGAAATATTTAAAGTTAGCATGTAAATGATACCCTTCGTCATTCAATTCATGAATGTATCGCCAATTTTCAAAAGTTTGATTATGATTCTTTAGAAAAGTTTCTAAGTCATCTGCTTGCTTATGATCAATATCTTTATCTGATTTGCTTTCTCTCTCTTCCTTGTAAATTTTCAGTTCAAAACTAGGTAATAATTTGTTGTCAGGATTTGAATCAAGGTGTTTAATGAAGAGTTCATTTATTTCAGACTTGCTTTTTTCATCTAAGACATTAAACAAATCATGTAGTTTATGCCCCCTTACTAAATTCTTTTTGAGTAAGTGAATGGCTTTAAGATACAACTCAGCAGAAAAAGATAAATCAACAGCAGCAACTGGCATTCTTTGAATAACTGTTCTATTTTGATCTTCTTTTAAATGTGCCGCGCAACTGAATCCGATATCATGGAATCCTTTGGCTGTATCCAATAACAAATCTACTATTTGATTTTTCCCGTTCATTTATTGCAACTAACACATAAATATACATAACCCAACCGCATCAATCATCCGTTAATCTTTCAGGCAATCTTGCCTTTCCAAATTATTCAATTGCATTTATAAAAACCTGCATTTTTCAGATACATTACTCCAGAAAGTTTTAACCCTGATCCAAAGTTTACACCTTCCACAACACAAATCCACCCCCTCACCCAATATAATCCCCTCAAAACCGTCATTTATTTGACACAATGCTACTTCATATTACAAAAATGTTTAATATTTGCAGGATAAGGACAGACGAACGAATAACGAATAACGAGTGACGAATAACGAGTAACGAATAACGAGTGACGAATAACGAGTAACGAATAACGAGTGACGAATACCTAGTACCACAGCAGGTGACCCATCCTCCCTGATTTTTCCATGACATTGACGATTAAACACAAAATAATCAGTCTGTTAAAAATACGCGGGAATAATAATGAGCCTTGTTTAATACGCGGATAACTAATATGTATAATCCGGAATCCAAATCGCCAATGGAAATGGAGTTTTCAAATTCAATCGTTTTGATCTCCCTTCCTGACAAATCATATATTCCTATTTTCGCATTTTCAGTGTCCATGTCCGGAATAGTTTCAATCTGTATTAGCCCGGTCGTCGGATTCGGATAAATTTTTATGCTCGCCTGACCAGGTAAATCAGTTACGGATACAAGGCATTGAGCTTTTACTTTGGCTTTAATACAATCAGCACCGTTACGTGCAATACCAATATTGAGGATTTCATCTTGTTCAAGCAGTCGACAAATACTTTCCACAGCACAATCATTCAATGACACATTATCATAAATAGAAGCTGATTCAAAAACTGACGCAGGGTTAATCCCACTTAATCCATCCAAACTTTCCAATACGGGATTGAATGAAATCTCAATAGTACCATTTACATTCTCAAGGTTTTCGAGACCGGTTAAATCCACTAAATCATTAATATTTCTGATCAGTAAACCACCATGCAACGTGGTGATTTGTGAAAGCGGTGCAAGCGTAAGAATAGGGTCGGAAGGCATACTGTGCTGCGGATCTCTAAACACAGCTAATCTACCCGTTAACTCAGTGCACTTTGGATATCGAACAGGAAACTCATCAATCGTTCTCTGATCTAGAATGGTGCCTAAATAACATTCAGTCGGAAATCCACAGCCATCAATAGCATCTTGTTTATCAGAACAACCATAACTATTTCCCTGGATGTCAACTTTCACATTTGGGATAACGAGGAAATAACACAATGGCTGAATGGAACAGACGGACAAATTAGAATTACCGGTAATGATGAAAGGATATTCTTCAAACGACTTCGTATTGATATAGACAGGATCAATATTATTCAGTGCATCAATCGAAAAGAGGTGCTCATTATCTGATATTTTGATCACACCCCCTACAATCTTCACACTATCAAGTCCCGTCAGTTGCTCCAATGCACTATTTTCTACAATAGTCAAAGACCCACCAATAGTCTTTATCGCTTTCAATCCCAGCAGATTTGTAATGTTTCCTTGTTCTTCTTCACGTATTACGACATCGCCTTTTATAAACGTACATCCTGGATATGTAATGAAAAAATCATCTATCTGCACCTGGCTGGTGATGAAAAGTCCATCGTCCTGACATGAACTTGGGAAGTCACAATCGACCATTACCTGGGTCGGACTATTACATCCTGCTGCATTATTATAGATCTGCACTTCTGAAATTCGTGTCGACAATTTATTACAGACTGGTTCAATCGAACAAGCCGTTAAACTTGTATTCCCGATAATTTCAATTGATATGAGAAAGGAAGAAGAAGCATGAATATGGTCGGGCAACAAATTGCGTAATCCATCAATATTGACCAACAATGCATTGTCACGAATCACCACAGGGCCATTTGTCTGGGTGAGATTCTCCAGGAAATTCAAATTCTCAAGGGAATTATTTGAATTAAGAATAAGTCCATCCCCACATACTTTCAATTTTTCTAATCCATGTAAAGAAGTCAACGAAGTATTACCCCAAATTGTAAGACTACCATTCACTTCCTCAAGGCTGTCCAGGCCTGATAAATCCCTGAGCTTATCACAACCTCCTATATGAATATACTCGTCCAATGAATGAATTTTGTCCAGTACGGGCAGATGCCGAAGTTTAGGACAATCATTGATCCATAAAATCCTGATGTCCATCAAGGAAGTTAATACATCCAGGTTTTCAATGTTTTTTCCGTTAATAATAAGCTTGCCTACGTGTTCAAATACATCAAGTCCATCAAAACTGCTTAGGCTATCATTTGAATATATAGAAAACTGATCTGCGCTGCGAAGATTAGACAATCCGCTTAATGAAGTTATTCCACATTCGCCAATATAAAATGAAGCTCCGATAAAAGTAAGTTGATCCAATTCATCAATAGAGGTAAGTAAAGGGCTTTTGACAATACCAAAATCATCCTTTACCCCTTTCAGTCTTTGAAATGCCGATAAATTCCTCATTGCTGGATTATCGATTAATCCAATTTCACCATCCAGATGCAATACATTCCCGAATGCTCCTAACTTGGTTAAACCATGATTGTTATTAATATTAATATCACCTTTGATCGTATCTACACTGTTAAGAAATCCCAGACTATCAAGCGAATTATTCCGATAAATAGATATCCCTCCATCGACCCGGTTTACACCTGATAAACCAGACAGGCTGGAAAGTTTATCATTGTCATAAAAAGAAATTTTACCCCGGATTGACTGGACTTGTTCCATGCCTTCAAGAGTTGTCAGTTTTGTATTATATCGGAGATACAAATTATTGCCTATCGTTGTCAGATGGGAAAGACTCTGCAAGGATTGAAGTTCAGGATTTTCGCTTAGGCGAAATTCACCCCCAAGAGTGGACAATGCATCCAGACCCTGAAGTGAAATCAAACTTTTGTTTTCTGCAATCTCCAGGCTATCACCAATGGTTATAAGACTTTCCATGCCTGAGAAAGTAGTCAGACCGTCATTTTTAATAACCTGAAAAGATTTACCAATGTTTGTGATATGAAGAAGCCCGGAAAAATCCTTTAGCGCTGCATTATTCCTGATATAAAGCGAACCCGCTATTTCGGTTAATTGCCTTAGCGAATCTAAATTTTTAATATCCCCGGGTACAGATTCCTCAATCAATAAATTTCCCTGAAGCGCAGTACAAAAAGGAAGGGTGGATGGGAATTCATTTATATCTGCCTGGCTCCTGAATAAATATTGGGATACACAGTCATCAATTCCGCATGCTTTTACTATTTCATTGTAAGAGTTGCATCCATTACCATTGTCATGGACATCAGGAAGCGTAGTTAACGTTCTAAAGGATCTGCAAATAAAATCTGTACTGCATTCTGTAAGCAGCGGATTGGAGACGATGATGATGGTAGATAGTGAATCCGGGATAAGGTTTTGTAATTGATCAATCGATGACAAGCTATCATTGTATCTCAATTGCAGTACACCGTTGATATATTCAAGGTTTTCAAGGCCTGAAAGATCCGTAAAAAGGTCATTGCCCTCAAATATAAAATCACCTTCCACCTTACGCAATCCGGAAAGACCTTCAAAACCCTTTAATGCAGGATTATAAATAATCTCAAGGGTTTTCACTTTTTCATCCCGGGGAAATCCCGTCAGGCTTTCTAAATCACGATTACGTTCAATAATAATATGCAGACTGTCGCCACGTACATTATCCAATCCGGACAGATCCTTTATTAAAGGATTACCGAGGATTTCAATTTGTCGACCCACATAATGCAATCCTGTGAGTGCCTGCAGTGTAGTCAACGAATCACAATAGCGGATTTGTATTGATCCTGCCACTGTGTCAATTCCCTGCAGACCATTTAAGGATTTAAGTCCTGAATTACCGCTGATCCACACTCTTTCTCCAAAACTTTTAATACCTGAAAGACCTAAAAGATCTGTCAGGTTATCATTTCCAATCAAGGTCAGGAATTCAATATGTTTCAAATACCGAAAGGTGTCTAATGACCTGAGCTTTGGGTTAAAACTAATTTCCAGTTCACGACCTATGAATTTAAGATTGCTGATTGCTTCAAGATCCTCAAGTTTTGGATTCTCTTCAATAATAAAATCCCTGTAAATGGAATCCAGATTCTCCAGTCCTGTTAAATCCTGTATAAGCGTATTCTTGATGAATAAATTAGTCCCAATTACCTTTAGTCCTGACAAACTATCCAGATTAGTAATTGAATTCGATCCGCCATCCACAAGAACGCTAGTGAAGTGGGTACATCCCGGATAATTAACCGGGAAAAGATCAATTGATTTTTGATCATGAAAGGATATATTTTCAGGACATTGGCCCATCAATTTTGAAATAGAACCAATTCCTAAAGTCAAAATGATTAGGGGATACAATACTGTTTTTTTCATACGCGATGAAGTATTTAAGTGGATGTTACTCTTTGAATAATCTATAAAGGAAAGTCTGCCGACGATCTAAGATAATATAATCTGCTTAGGGTATTTTGCTTACATCTAAAAGCTATGTTCTTTATTTATTTATTTTTTAAGATTTTCTACGATTGATTTTATCATCTTGTTGTCAATAGTATCGAATTCAGATTTATCAAAAATGGTAAGTAGGTATACTTCTTTATCTTTCGTAAAAACATAGGTGATGACTCGTCCACCTCCCATTTTCCCTTTCCCTTTACTTTTTATTGCCAATCTGATTTTGTAAGTGTTCTGACCCAAATCAATTCCAGATTTTGGATCTGTGGACAGAGTGGTCTCAAGTTTATAGAGTTCCTCTTTCAGAGATGGGTACTTCTTAATTAATCGATTTGCTTCCTTCTTAAATTTTTCAGTTGGAATGACACTATAACCCATTTAAAAATTCTTTTAGTGTCTGTTTCGCACCTTTAGACCTTTTGAGTTGAGCGACTTCTTCGAATGCCTCTGTGAGATCCGATTTTAAGCTTAAAGCTTGTTCGTATTTTTTCAGTTTTGTCAATACTTTTTGCCATTCTGATATTGTTACCTGAATGGCCTTGACATTACCATCCTCATCGTTTACGTATTGAACCGGAATCTTCATAAAACAAAGTTAAGGTGTTTGATTCATCTTCCACATCCTTAAATTCCCACCCCTCACCCAATATTTTCCCCGTAAAACCGTCATTTATTTGACACAATGCTACTTCATATTACAAAAATGTTTAATATTTGCAGGATAAGGACTCTACATCTACTACGCGTATGACGATTGCAAATATTCTGGGAAGCCACCTCAACCCACAGCAGGCACGATTATTCTCATCACCTTCCGGTACCCGTAAACGCTGGATCTGGAGCCCACAGGAAGACCATCTCCAGCTCCTGGCCGCCCGCGCCGCCACAGACGCCATCAACGGCACACCCATCGTCATCTGGTACGACGAAGATGCCGCAGCAGAGGAAATCCTCAGCCATTACCCCTTCAACCAACTCAAAAGCGCCATCTACGTAGCCGATAGCCACGGATCCGTAAAATCATCAAATGCCCTCCTCCCCCAGTCCGCCGAACAAGGCATCCACCACATCGAGCTCTATAAACTCTCCGGCGACTATCAGAAAATGCGCATGCCCTGGGCTTCCCTTCATGAAGAACTTTGGCCGGGGACAAACCGCTACGACCTGATCCAGAAATTCGCAGGCTTCTTCAATCACAGCACCGTCAATCCCCTGTTCTTTCGCCTGAGCAGAACGATGTTTGAAATATCTCCTGCAGAATACAAGCGCCTACGAAATAAAATAGAACATCACATCAAGCTCAGCAAGCTCCGGCAGGATGGATTCGAATGTCTCGATATGCTCGATGTCAGCCTGCTGGTCAATCACTCCCTCGACTATGTCAAAAGCGAAGTGATGCAATCCATCGCATTGATGGCCGACCAGGCAACAGAACTATTGAAGAGAGCCGACTGGATGATGCTGCGCTATTTCAATTATGTCAAAGCCTACTGGGTCAAAGAGATCAATGCGTATGTCAGCAAGATCGACAAGCTGCTGGCCCATGCACAGGAATTGAGTCTCACCTTCGGCGATTCATTTGCATTCGAAAGCAGCATGAGCAATATCGCTGACAAATTCAAAGGCCAGATCAGCCGCAAAGCAAAAATGATCAGCCAGCATCGCAAAGGCATCAAAGCACAATACCTTGAATTACTCGCAGAGATCGAAGCCGGACAACCCTGGGTCACGATCTCTTCAACATACAAAGAGAATACTTCACTGACGGATGCCATCCACAATCTTGGCCTGATCAAAACAAATCTGCTCGGATCAAAAGATGCTGTAGAAACACATATCCGCAGTCAGCTCAAAAGACTCAATTCGCACAATGCTCCTGACAACACAGGTCTCGCTGCAGAACTGAAAGAATGGGAAGATGATCTGTCAAAATGGTACAACAATGTCAATATCTGTGGCTATTTCAAAAAGAGATTTGAATCACAGGCATTGAGCATACATCGCAGTGTTGAAGGACTGAGAGAAGTGAATACAGCATTGACCTGCATCGTCGAAAGACAACATCATCTTGAAGATTATTTTTTCTGGGCGGGCTTTCACAATTCATTTCCGGAGATGGCCAGGACGGTCGTGCAGGCATTGCAATTGATCCCTGTGAAAGACTGGCTGACGTATTTCGATGAATGGTATATCACACAGCTTGTCACTGGTGATGCACTTGAAGTAGAATGGCCGCAAATGATGGATGAAGATCTGAAAGAAATGATCGAACGCATCCGTCACCATGCAGTAGCCGAATATGAAAATGAATTGAACGGACAGCGTTCTGTATTACGTGAAGAATATGCACTTGCCATTCGCAAGCTTGTTGATCGGAAAGGTACGTTTGACGACATGGCTGCAGAGCGATTCTTTTTGGAGATGTCGACAGAGGATAGAAGTCGTTGGTTTCCAATTCAAATCTTACCTATGAATATGATGCCGACAGGTGATCATATTGATGCCGCTGATATGACATCAGGCAAATCAGCATCTAAGTTGAATCAATACATTCTTCTGGGTTCGAAAGAACCTTCGATGGATCTCAACTGGAAGATGATGCAGGAAGTGCCATGCGATGTGTACAGTAATGTATCCCCTGTCAACCAACGTTATCTGAATGAGCGTCTCGAGATGCCGAAGATGATCACTGATTTCAAACTTGGACAAAGTAGCAATGGAGCTGCACTGCGTCATGTGACAAATCTTGCACGACAGTTCTCACCATTCCTTGAGCAGGCGTGTATCTATTCTGCTCATCGTGTCAATATGATTTCGCTATTAGGTGCTGAACTGGATCGTCTTGTTCTTGATCAGTTGCCGATGCCATATAAAATCTCAGAGCGCAGTCTCAATCCGGATGAAAATTATCTGGTAGAAGCACTGCTCGAACCTAACAAACCATTCGTATTACTGGTCAGAGATTTCTGGCCATCAGGCGCCTGGCCTGACAATAGCCTCTGGCATATCCAATTTAAAGATGACATGGAATCGCTAGGCATCAAGGTCATCCATAGCTGGTCAAAAGGCTGGCTCCTTGAATCATCTGCTGAAGTTAAGCGTGTGAAGGATGATATCCTTGATTATGTCGGGACGTCGTACACGGGATATCAAATGGCTTGAAAGGAGTGACGAATATCAAGCGCAGCGCAGATCCCGCCATACGCAGTCATGAAGCGGGAACAAGTAACGAGTAACGAATATCAAGCGCAGCGAAGATCCCGCCATTACGAAGTCAATGAGCGGGAACGAATAACGAATATCAAGCGCAGCGAATACTTCGACTCCGCTCAGCACGGCGGATCCCGCCATTACGAAGTAAATAATGCGGGAAAGCAATTAGCAATTAGCAATTATCTAAAAGTTGTTGACGAGCCAAAAATGCCAGGGGTTTTCGAAACGATGCGAAGCGAGATTGAGAAACACAGGGAAGAGAATTTTTCATAGGAATATTAACTTGGTAAGAGAAGGACATAGAAAAGAAAAATTCGAAGGGGCAAAAGCAGGTCGAAGCATGGGGTTTTAGGATTCACAGACAAATAAAATGAACCACTTAAGGAACTTAAGGTCACTTAAGGAACTTAAGGTCACTTAAGGAAGTCGCTTAGAAAATTTACGATTTTTGCTAACCTGAAGCACAGAAATTCTAGTCTCTTTTATGCCATTTCACTGTTTATTAATTCAAGCGTAGCTTGAATTAATAAACACCATTCGTTAAGCTTAGGCTGTGCCTAAGCTTTCGCGTCTGCAAATTTCAGATTTGCGAAATAAGAAGCTTCGTCACGCAAAACAGAGTTTTGCAAACGCACAAGCGTAGGCGCAGCCTACGCTTAACAAAGCTTTTTATTTGTGGCCTGCGGCCACAAATAATTGAATGTCTACCTGAAGTTGTCCAAACGATACAACCCTTCCACTTTAAATTAACCACTTCTCTCAACTACAATCATAAAACTTCCACCTCTTCGTTATATCAAAAGAGGGCACATCATTTATTTGCCCAACCGTTGTGCAATATTTTTAGTCTATCTATAAAATTTCAGATCATGAAAACGACCAACTACTTATTCATTCTCATTTTTTGTTTTATTCGCATTACGGCTGAAGCGCAATTATCATTCGGTGTCCGGGCGGCTTATGTAAAAGCCTGGATGGAATATGGTGATGCTGAAGTTCCTGATGGTGCGATCATTCATGTCCATAGGTACCAGGTAACTGGTCTGGTCAATTATGATTTATCGCAGCATCTCAGTATTGGACTCGAACCTGGATTCACACAACGTGGCGCAGCTTGTTTTCCGGGATGGATTGCCTTTTTGGGTGATACACGGCTTCTTCTGAATTATTTTGAATTACCGGTGATGGCTACCTATAGATTCCCTGTTTTTAAAAATAAATATGAAGCTTACGGCAAAACGGGATTCGGTGTGTCAAAAGCACTTTCAGCATACCGTCGTATAAGCAATGCAGGGACAGGCAATCCACCAGACAAAAGAAAACTGGATATGGAGGATTCGAATCTGCGACAATGGGATAATGGATTCTACGGAGGTCTGGGCCTCGCCCGTAAATTGGGTAATAGTAGATTGTTCCTGGAGGCTGATTACTATCATGGCCTGCGAGATGTGGATATACTGAATACCTCGCGAAACAGAAGTATCCATATAGGTTTGGGTTACACGACGACTTTATAAACTTAGTGTTTAACGGGACTTTGGACATCCTGCAAATTTGATGGTCGCTCCTCAGTCATTTTGTTTATTTCGTATTGGAACTGATCTATGGTTTTTTGCTTGCTGATTACACAATATTCAACTGCAAAAAACCGATATGTATATCTGGAATATTCCGAACCTCAAACCCAAACAAAACTGATGACCAAGTTAACCCTCCTGATTAATGGCCTGATGTTGCTGTTAATTACTTCTACCCAGGCCCAAAAAAAGGCGCCAATAGTTCCAAAAGCTAACTATAACATTGCTAACCGCTTCGCCGTCAAAGGCGATGGTCCGTGGGATTATCTCGTCTCTGATGATGAGACTGACAGGTTGTTTGTTTCCCATGGCGGCATTACACAAGTCGTAGACAGCAATACAGGCGAACTATTGGGTACGATTCCGAATACAAAGGGTGTCCATGGTATTACAATAGACCAGATCGATCAGAAAGCATTCATATCCTGCGGCAGAGATACGTCTGTATCAATTGTGGATATCTCCTCCTATGCATTATTGTCAAAAATAAAAGTGACAGGTGTCAATCCGGACGCTATTCTCTATGATAAATTTTCAAACAAAGTATTTGTATTTAATGCCCGGTCAGGCAACGTCACTGTGATTGACGTCCCTACTGAAACAGTGGACAGCACGATCATCTCTCTTTCCGGAAAACCTGAATTTGCAGTGACGGACGGTAAAGGAAAAATCTATGTCAACATTATGGACAAGGCGATGGTGGCTGTGATTGATCCCATAACCATGAGTGTGATCAATGAATGGTCATTAGCTCCTGGTACCGGTCCTACGGGATTGGCACTGGACAATGTTACACACAGGTTGTTTTCGGTGTGTAACAATAAAATGATGGTCATCCTCAATGCGACGACTGGTGCTTTCGTTGATACTGTGGCTATCGGAGGAAATCCTGATGGCTGTGTATTTGATCCGTTCTCCAAAAGAGCATACAGTTCCAATGGAGAAGGTACATTGACTGTCGTTCAGGAAGATAAGGGTGATAAATTTCGTATCCTCGCAACACTCGAAACGCATAAAGATGCCCGCACCATTTGTCTTCATGCCAAAACACATCACCTGTATCTTCCCTATGCTGAATATGGAGACATTCCTCCAGCTACAAAAACAACTCCAAACCCGAAGGCTCCGCTCAAGCCGGGTACGTTTACAATACTTGATATATCGCCGATTTGATGTTTCATTTCGCAAATCTGAAATTTGCTGACGCACAAGCTTAGGCACAGCCTAAGCTTAACGGTGTATGTTTTTTATGCAAGCATTGCTTGCATAAAAAAACTTTAATACGTCAAAAAAATAAATCGTTAGGCGTAGGTTAACCTACGTCTGTGCGTCAGCAAGGCTGTGCCTTGCATAGTAAGATATTCAAGGCGCAGCCTTGAACACGCCAGAACGTCGGTCAACCGGCGCTCAACATTAGAATTATTTGAATAGGGGGAGTTCATTTTGCCAGACAAAACCTTTCACTTCATCATCGATCTGAAAACAATAATGTTCACTTCCATTGCTGACCAGTGAATAAGGAATCTGCAGTTTCATATTGTATTGTGCGATTTGGTCAAATACAGCTTGTTGAATTTTTATACCCGGCGCTTTAAATTCGGCAAGCAAGATCGGATGAGTTGATTTTTCAAAAATGACAAGATCAAAGCGGCGAGGCATGCCATTGATATTGAACAGACGCTCCACAGAAATTAATTTGGGATTCACCTTCATGATGTTGATGAAATAGGTGATCCATAGTTGTCGCACTATTTCTTCGGGATTGGTTTTTATAAATTTCTTTCTGACCGGATCAAGTACCTGCAACTGCCCCTTGTGATCACGGCTGTACTTCAAAGACGATTGAAGTGAAAGAAGATCAATGCCAGGTAATGAAATCATTCAGGTGAGTAGTGAAAAGTGAATAGTGAATAGTGAATAGTGAATATAGTTCTACTCAGACTAGAACTATAAAGTCTGAGAAATTATTTTTTTCATTTATGATAGCAATTCTTCTTAAAAGTGGGCGTCTTGCGGCAAAGTTGGGGGCGAAATCAAAAGTCCCCTGGTTGCTGAGCTGTAGCATATGGTTGCGGACTGGCAAGTCGAAGCATAAGGGATTTAGGGGCCATCCACAAACTCCGGCACATAATCAGGATGCATCAGATGCCCTATCAATTCAATCGTCAATGCACGATCATCTTTGTGTGGCCAATTCCAACCCTTCGCTTTCATATCATACACATGAAGCCATCCGATACATCTCTCCAGTGTCTCAGGTGAATATTTTTTTGCAGCATTTTTATAATTTCTGACCATGTATGGCGACTTCATACCCAGGGCTTCAGCTATCGTATTGTCATCCGCATTGATCATAGATCTGGTCACATAGATCTTCGTATAGTATCCTGCCAGTAATGCGACGAGCCCGATGATACTATAGCCTTTTTGCTCTGCGATCATGGCACCGATCTTCATGGTCTTGCCGACGTTGCCGGATTCAAGTGCATTTTGCAATTCAAATACATTGTACTCCCTGCTCAGACCGACATGATCAAGGATTTCCATTTTTGTAATCGAAACACCCGGCTTTGCATTCATTGCCAGTTTTTGCATTTCCGGAAACAGGACGGATATTTCATTACCGATCAATTCGACCATTGCATCTGCCGCATCATGGTCAAGCTTGATTTTCAATTCTGCCGCCGTCTCCAAAATCCATGGCAGCACATCAGCATCTTTCAATTTGTCCGCCGCGAGGATGAAGCCATTCTTTTTTATTCCGTCATATAATTTTGTTCGCTTATCCAGTGATTTGCCTTTGTAACAAAGCACAAGGATGCTTGAAGGAATAGGTTTATGCGCAAACGTTTCGAGTTCCAGTATACCATCCAATTGTTGTGCCTCACGGACGACCACAAGTCGGCGCGATGCCATCATCGGGAAGAGCATCAATTGCTCCATGATGTATTTCGCATCACAATCCGCGCCATATAGAATCTGCTGATCAAATACTTTCTCATGCTCCTGGAGAACATTATGTTCCAGAAAAGCTGAGGCTTCATCAATCAGATAGGATTCTTCGCCGTGCAACAAATACACAGGATAGAATTTACCCGATTTGATTTCCTTTTTTAATTTCTCGAATGACATGATTAAATCTAAATAAACCAGTTTATAAGTCCCCTTCAGGGATTTAGGGGCAAAAATCCGCAATCCCTTCACTCTTCCCAGCGCCATCTCAATCCATTGATTAATATCCGTTGAAATATGAAACTTCCAGATGGCTAAACCATAGAGAAGTAAAAACAATCCACCTTTGTAGATAATCGTGATGAAAGGGCTATGTGAGACCGGTAACCATGAGCAAAGAATCCAGGCCGCAACTCCAAACGTAATGACAGGTATTAACCGCATACTCAATGGCTGGAAATCAAATTTGATATTGATATAAATCAATTTCATAAGGTTGAACAGGAAGAAAGATAGACAGGTAGCCATCCCCGCTCCTACCATACCATATTGAGGTATCAAAATAAGATTGGCAATAATATTTGTAATCGCCAGGAATAAAGTGAGGAATAAATTAAACCTGTAGAATTTGGAATAGGTAATGATTTCATTGTTTACCCCTGTCATCATGTCCCATACTTGTGCCAGCCCCAAAAAGAAAACAACATAGGACCCTTCACGCATCACTTCCGGATGTGGCATGATATCAAATACAAATGGCAGAATCGTCCAGATCAAAAGGAAAATACCTACGCCGATAATCGTCATATTGAGAGATGATTTCCGATATAGAGATTTAAGTTCGGCCATATCATTTTTCTCAATGTATTGAGCTATCATGGGTCCGGAGATCGCCGATAATGCACGCATTGGCTTTCCGATCACGTCCGAGACAGCCCATGCAATAGCATACAATCCACTGGCTGCAAATTGTATCATACTGGCCACCATCAAACCATCAATCCTGAATGCAATCTGGCTTCCTATCGTGGATAAAATACTAAAGCCGGAAAACCTGGAGTAGGATTTCAAACCCTCTTTATCATCAAGAATTTCGGGTCGCGATAATTTCCATTTGCCCAGCAATAGAAGATACCAGAACATACCTATCATACCGAGCGAAAAAGAAAGGACAACACCTATGACAATTCCTTCAGCGTTGATCCAGCCCTGAAGGAATATCAGAATAATAAGTGGTAGTGTGATTTTAATAGCCAGGTTTTCAAACAAAGCAGGAACTACAATCCGCCTGAAATTTGAAATATACCGACCTAATAAATTGGTGAAGGCAACACAAAAGGTCAACGGAATAATATAAATAATGAAGTCCTCGTATAATTTGTTCTGATCATGAAAAACATAACGGATCAACAGTTTATCTAAAAATGGAAATAAGATGAGGAACATAATATACCCAGCTCCGGCAACAATTAAAAGCCATGTCAGAAATCCCTTGTCTCCTATTCCTTCAACATTGAATTTTGGAAAATATCGAACAGCAGCTGTAGGACTCCCAAGCAGAACCAGGATAGAAGCTATTACAGAAGCATCGTAAAGTGCTCTGAAAAGACCCACCATTTCAAGCGCCTTGGGATATATAAAGAGCGTACTGATCACGCCTAATCCAACCCCGACGATGCTGATGACACTGAATTTAAATCCTTGTCTCTTGATTACACCCATGTAAAAGTTACTGGTCTGTTAGGTTGAAAAAAAATCCTGTATATGATTGCAGATATATTCCTGCTGAGCTTCCGTTAGTTCAGGATACATGGGCAAAGAAACAACTTCTTCACTTGCTTTCTCTGATTGAGGACAATTTGTAACTATTTTTAACTGCTCCGTAGTCACTTTTAACTTTGAAAGTGAAATCGGATAATGTATACCTGTTTCAATAGAATGCTTAGCAAGGTATTTCATCAGATCATCTCGTTTGCTCTTTGGTACTCTGATCACAAATAAATGATATACACTTTTACTTTGATCATTGATGACCGGCACAGTAATCTGTTCAATATCTTCCAAAAGCTGAATGTACCTGTTTGCAATTTCAAATCTGCGCTTATTCCATTCTCTGAGATGTGCAAGCTTCACGGATAGAACTGCGGCTTGTAATGAATCCATCCGACTGTTGCGCCCGACGATCTCATGATCGTATTTACTCGTCCGGCCATGGTTGGCTATTTTAAAAGCCAGATTATATAGTTGCTCATCATTTGTAGTGATCGCTCCGGCATCACCGTATGCTCCCAGATTTTTTCCGGGATAAAAACTAAATGAGCCCATGTGGCCGATACTCCCCGCGATCTGTCCATTGTATTCTGCACCATGAGCCTGGGCTGCATCCTCTATCACATAAAAATTATTCACACCGGCCAACAACATCAAAGGATGCATGTCCGCCATTTGCCCATATAGATGCACAGGTATAATGGCCTTTGTCTTTTCGGTCATGACCGCTTCAACATTCCTGGCATCCATTGTGTACCGGATTGGATCAATATCGCATAACACTGGCGTAGCTCCTATATTGCATACGGCTTCGAGGGTGGCTACAAATGAGAATGCAGGGATAATCACTTCATCTCCCTTTCCAATGCCAAGAGCAGCAAGCGCTATCTCAAGCGAGTCTGTTCCATTTGCGCAAGGAACACAATATGGAACATTACTAAAGCCTGCGAATTTGATTGCAAATTTTTTGACTTCTTCTCCGCCGATAAATCTTCCGCTGTGTATGACTCCGGATATCGCATCATCCATTTCACTCTGTATGGAATAATACTGCGCGACAAGATCGACAAGAGGAATGTGTTTTGAAAGACTACTCATGATTAACTAGCTCTTTTATTCTCTCGCAAAGACGCAAAGACGCAAAGCAATTTTCGATTCACCATTGAAAATAAATCTTAATAAATCATAACTCATCTTAATCAATCCGCGTCCTCTTTTTACCCCTGCACTTTTGTAAAGTGCTTCCGCGGAGTTCTACGCAACCCCGGGGAATAAAAAGGTTGAACTATGGAATTGAATCTTACTTATTGTATTTTGCTTATTGCTTATTGCCTATTGCTCATTGCCTATTGCCTATTGCCTATTCCCTATTGGCCTTCATTTCCAACAGACTATTCGGATGTTCTTTAAGAAATTCATTGATCTCCATCATCGCCGGGTTTTCAGATTTAGTATGATTCTTTATACCGGATTTGAAAATTGATTCCATTTCCTCTACTTGTTCTTCTGTCATGCCTCCTCGCTCTGCACCTAATCTGTTGAAGCGATGAATACGTGCAGGATTTCCGGCGACAAGAGAATACGGAAGAATATCTTTTGTAACCACAGTCTGCATTCCTACCATAACCCTGGTACCGATATGCATCCGTTGATGCACTGTTGCCCCCAAACCAAAATTTGAAAATTCACCAATCACAACACGTCCGCCTAATAATACTCCGGCACTGAGGATCGCCCCCCGGCCAAGAAAACAATCATGGGCGATGTAACATTTATTCATGACATACACCTTGTCATTAATACATGTCTCCGGATAATAGAAAGGTGAATTAACACATGAGAATTCCCTGATCGTGACTTCATTGTGAATATTGACCCAGCTATCTGCAATAAGCACATCGCCTTTCGCGCCCATCTCACCTACTGAACCGATGACAACATATGGATAAAGATGATTGTGATTGCCAAGCCGCACATTATTCTCGATATACACGCCGGTATCAATGATATTGTGATCACCTATTTCAATATTGCCTTTCAATACAGCATTGGGTCCGATACGATTGCCCCGGCCCATCCGGATCTCTCCTTCAAGGATAGCTGTGGGATGTATGATATTATCGTGGCTGGATTCCATTCGTCCTGGCGATTTGATAAATATTTTCAATGATTTCAACTGACTTCAATCCATCATATGCATTTGTCATGATTTCTGTCTTTCCCTGGAGGGACCTGATGACATTGTTGATCACCTGGTCATGATTTGACATTGAACCTTCATAGTCTCCGTATTGATTGGGGGCACCACTCAAGGGAATGTCATGAATATCAAATCCATCCGTAGCCTGGTAATCAATGGTGTTTAAATATTTTCCCCCGATTTTGATGGTTGCATGTTCAGCAAAGATCGTGATGCTTCCTTCCATATTTTGTCTGAACGCAGCAGTCGTGTAATGAAGTACACCCGGAGCATTGTATTCATTTAATAAAAATGTCACGACACCTGTATCTTCAAATTCTATGAGGCCCTGATGCGCAGCATTTGTCAGTTGAGCATTCAGAATATGCATATCCCCCATCAGGTAGTAGACAACGTCTATGAAGTGACTGAATTGGGTAAATAATGTGCCGCCATCAAGATCTTTTTTTCCTTTCCAATCAGAATTCCTGTAATAGTTCTCATTCCGGTTCCAATAGCAATTGATGGCAATGGAATAAATTTTACCAAGTTTCTTATGGTCCAGAAGTTTTTTTACAGCCTGTACTGGTGGATTAAAACGGTTTTGTTTTACCACAAATAGTGACTTTCCCGTTTTCAGTGATGTATGAATCATAGATTCACAATCCGATTTTTTGATCGCCATCGGCTTTTCAACCAGGACATGCTTCCCGGCCTGCAAGGCAGCGATTGTGATTTCAGCGTGTGTATAGTTTGGCGTACAGATAGAAACAATATCTATAGCCTCATCATTTAATATTTCAGCAAGTGATGAATAAACTTTATCTGACGGAAAATTTTGTGCGAAGAGATCAGACCTTTCCTTTTTTGTATCAAATGCACCTTTCAGCCTGCCATCAGGATGTGCGGAAATATAGCCTGCATGACGCTCGCCTATTTTTCCATATCCTATAAGTCCGAATGTTATCAAGTGAGTAGTGAGTAGTGAGTTGTGAGTTTAGCTCCGCTCAGCCTTTGTTCGTGAAGCGTGAGACGTCAGACGTGAGATATGAGATATGAGATTTGAGATTTGAGATATGAGATATGAGTAACAAATACATTTAGATTTCTGTTTGATTATTACAAAGCACTTAAAGCGTTATAAATTCAAAACCGTAAAAAGTTATCCACAGTTCTTGCTTCATGAGTCCGGTATACTTGGACCTTCACCACACATCCTGATGCTACAGCTCAGTAACCGTCCGGCATCCCTTAATCCGGCATCCAATGGCGCAAACAAAAGTCCCCTGGTTGATGAGCTGTAGCACGAGGCTGAGTTTAGCAAGTCGAATCATAGGGGATTTAGGGGCGTTTTTTCTTCGGATGCACATTTTTCTTCCCTGTTGACACCGGTTCCAGGACAGCCACAGGGGCAGTCGGTGTAGCTGTGATCAACCATCTGTACAAACCATAGAGCAGTGACAAAACAATCAACAATGAAAAAATCAACGACATGATTTCTCCTGCATGAAAGGACTTCGGACTGAACTTGAATTTTATTTCATGCTCGCCCGCAGGGATTTTCATTGCTCTCAATATATAATCCGCTCGGAAATGTGGTGCTTTCACCCCATCAATATAGGCCTGCCAACCTTTGTCGGGCCCATACCATATCTCAGAAAAAACGGCTAACCCATCGCCCTGTGATGAACTATGATAAATCATCTCATCAGGCGCATAACTTGTCAGCTTGATCTGTCCGCTTTTAACAGGTGTGTATCCGGCTACCTCTTTGTCAAATTCTTTATTTACAAAAACATTCCTACTCAGATCAGCAGAATCAATAGCTTCCAATTCTTCTTTATTCGAATTGACCATGACAATATTCTCCACAAACCATGCATTACCCATAGCTCCGGGATTAGGCTGAACAGCAGGTTCTTTCTTCTCATCCGGGAAAATGATATACTTCGTGTTCAGCATATTTATTACGTTCCGATTGCCTTTGCTGATATACCGGTCGATTAAATCCTGGTAGCGTTGAAATTTAGCCGGACTATATCCACCTATTGTATGATGATAATAAGAAGCCATCGCAGAATTAAATGGATCAGCAGTCACATCATGTACCCTGTAAAATAAATCCGGATCCTGGAGGATCTGATTATCTACCGTCCTTGGATTGAAAACCGCTTCAGCATTTTTTTCCGCCATGAAATCTTTTGGTGAAATATAACGTCGACCTACTGCCCATAAATCTGCAATGATGAGAAGCCCGAGACCGGAGAGTAATAACCATTGTTTGATCTTACCCTGATGATATACCCAGATCACTGCTGAACTCAATACTACCCATATAAATGATCTCCAGGCATCAGCACTCAATGCAGCTTTACGATCATGCATCAGAGCAGTCATGCTCCATCCCTGTGCAGCCAATCTATCATCACTGTTTCCTGCAAAAGACATCAACGAAGGGCCAAGAATAGCAATCAATAAGCTAAGCCCACCTACGATCCCCAATGCTATCCAAATCGGACGTTGAAAAGATTTTTGATGCCCCTTCATAAATCCGCCAAGACCCAATGCTGCTCCAATAGGAACAATCAATGCCGTGATACTGAGTATTGAACTGGGCGCCCTGAATTTGTTATACATCGGCACAAGGTCAAACAACGGTCTGTTGAGTAAAGCAAAATGTTTACCCATCGACATCAACACAGTAAGCACTGTGATGCCAAGTATCCACCATCTGAGAGAAGGCCTCATATAGAAAAGGCCAAATACAAAAAGAAAAAGAACTGATGCACCTAAATATGAAGGTCCGGATGTAAACGGCAAAGAGCCGTAGTAAAGTGGCATTCCAAAATTTGGATCAACACCTTTAGTTTTTAGATCTTTAGCCAGAGCTGAATTAGCAGACAAAGGCTCTGCCCCACTGCCTCCCGCCGCGCGGGGTATAAGCATAGCAAAAACATCTTCAAGGCCATTGCTCCACTGCATCGCATAATCCCAATTCAATCCCCCACTCTTGGTACTGATCCCATTCGCTTCAACAGGAGTCTCAAGCACCGCACCACCACGCATCGTGTCCTTACTGAATTCATATGTGGTCCATAACTTAGAACTTGAAGACCCAATCGCCAGGAGCACACCAATCAAGAGAATTGCGGAAGCCTTAGCAAATGCTGACATCTCTTTTCTTTTGATCGCCAACACAAAAGACATGATGACATACAAGATCATAAAGAGCCCGATGTAGTAAGTCATCTGTACGTGATTGTTGTAAAGACTCAATGCCATACCTACAGCAAACACTATCCCGCCCATAATATATTTCTTCTGGTAGGCCAGGATGCCACCCGCAATCACATACGAACTATAAACAATGGTCATGAATTTACTCATGTGACCTGTCTCGTATAAGGACATCTGATTAGTCGTAAGCCCAAAAGCCACCGCACCTAACATCGCAGGCCAATGTCCTGCTCCCAGGCATAAAAGGACAATATAACATCCAAGCATGGCCGCCAGAAAGTAACCTATAGGCCGGCTTATAAACAATTGATGAACCTTGTCTACCCATTTGATCAGGTTGTTATTCTGAGGCGAACTTATCTGGTAAGTAGGCATGCCTCCGAACATCGAATTGGTCCATAATATGGGTCTGTGTAATTTCTCCTGGTATGTGACAGATTCGTGGGCCATCGCCCTACCGCTCATGATATCAGATTGTTGTAGGACTTTGCCCTGGAGTTGAGGCAAAAAATACATCACACTGAGAATCAGAAAAAAGAGTACAGCCATCAGGGGCTGAATTAATTTGCCACCATATATCTTTTTCATCGTCCTGCTTTAATTGGTGGCCACAAGATAATTCTTATTCTATGGGGTAAGTAATCAGCAACTCACTGGTTTTTGAAGGAATATCTGTCCATTTTCAACTGTTTTGGTAATAAAAAGCAAATCCCTCTTCTTATAATCCTTCGTCGGCATAAATACATGGTTTCCCCTACCTTCCGACCTTGTTAGAACCTTATCTTGTACCCTGATGAGGGATCTTCGATGCATATGCCAAATTCTATTCGTTTTATTCACATTCCAGCACGCTTTGGCCCAGCAAAAAATTGACTGGCAGGGTCACCGTGGATGTCGGGGCCTGATGCCCGAAAACTCACTGCCCGGATTTCTGAAGGCTGTGGAACTGGGCGTTACCACTCTTGAGCTCGACGTGGTGATTTCAAAAGATGGGCAGATTGTCGTTTCTCACGAACCCTGGATGTCTTCCGTCATATGCTCCCATCCTGATGGATCGCCGGTATTAAAATCTGAAGAAAAAAGTCTTAACCTGTATCAAATGGATTATGAAGAGATACAGAATTATGACAGCGGTTCGAGAGGCAACCCTAATTTTCCAAGTCAGTTGCAGACAAGAACAGTAAAACCAACGCTCAAAATGGTTTTTCGCTCCATTGAAATATTTGCTGCTGAAAATAAATACAGACAACCCAGGTACAATATTGAAATCAAATCTGAACCGAAGGGCTACAATATTTACAATCCTGAACCCAAAGAATTTGTTGCGATCGTCTTATCAGACATCAATCGTCTGGGGATGGCCAATCGTGTAACACTTCAATCCTTTGACATCAATGTCCTGGAAGAGCTCCATAAAATTTCTCCACGTGAATTTTACATTTCTTATCTCGTTGAAAAAGGTAAGAATCTGAAGAAAAATCTTCAAAAACTTTCTTTCATACCAGAGATTTATAGTCCTGATTATACGACTCTGACAGAATCAACGATTAAGCAAGCACATGCATTGGGAATCAAAGTGATTCCATGGACAGTCAACACGAAAGAAGAGATTGAACAACTTATCCGTTGGGGCGTTGATGGTATCATCACGGATTACCCGGATTTAGCCACTTCAGCAGGTGTGTCAATGCAATAGCAGATGAAAAAAATAATACTTCTTCCCCTTATTTTCTTTTGTCTGAGTCATCTTTTCGGACAGGTTATCTACCTGAGCTCCACCAATAACCGCATTTACAGATTAAATATTAAGACCTGCACATACACACAGATTGTACAGCTGGGACGCGGTATCACAGATATTTCTTTTCATCCTGATGGCACCTTATATGGTATGGATTCCGGTGGAAATCTATTTACAATTGACACGTTGACCGGAACTACAGTCAATATATATCAATTTAATGGCGGACTTCAACGATTCAATTCACTCACCACATCAGCTTCGGGTATTTTATATACGACCGGTGATCTTGGTGCTTTATTTTCTTACGACAAATCGTCAGGCACAGGTACATTTCTAGGATTTATCGGATTCAGAGCCACAGGCGATCTCACTTTTTATAAAGGGAAATTGTATGCCGCCGCTGAAAACGATAGAATCATACTCGTGGATCTAAATAATCCGGCGAATAGTACAATTGCTGTAGATGGAAATATTACCGGAGAAATATTTGGGATCGTTTCCTACGCAGAGAGTTGTGACAGTATAAATTGTTACGCGATTTCGAGTGGATTTTCTGATATCTATGAGATCAATTTCACAACCAAATCTCTACAGATAGTGTGTAACCTCAATATCAAGATTGGTGGAGGTGCAAGTACGTATGAATTTTTCGGGTCAGCTCCCATCATTTATAATGGTGTTTCAAATGCGGATCCTACCTGCAGTAATAGTGATGGTTCCTTTTCAATAAATGTGACCGGCGGTATAGCTCCATTGAAATATTCTTTAGATGGAATAAATTTTCAGGTTTCCAATACATTTAACAATTTACCTGGTGGCAGCTATCAATTCATCGTCAGTGATGCCAACGGATGCACGATCATAGAAGATGTCAGCTTAATCGCTTCCCCCGGGCCTGTCATTGAGAATGTAGCCATGGTGCCAAGTACATGTGGCAGTTCGAATGGTGAAATAGATGTATCAGTCAATGGCGGAAATGGTATGATAGGTTATTCAATTGATGGCTTGAGCTATCAGTTGTCGCCTGTATTTTCCAATTTGGGTGCAGGTCACTATATGATCACTGTCCGGGATACTGCAGGTTGTGTAGCTATTGATAGCATTGACCTGACTACATTATCACTTGATACGATTGAAAGCATCTCCGCCTCATTAGTATCATGCGATGAAACACTGGGGTCATTGATTATACAAGTGCAAAATGGTAATGGTATCCAGTATTCAATCAATGGAATTAATTTTCAGAGCACGAATCACTTTGATCAACTAAGTCCGGCAACATACCTCGTGACCATCCGGGATGCCAATGGATGCAAGGATACGATGACCGCAGTAATCAGTCCTCCTGTGGCTGTTCATATTGATCAGGTTACCAGTGTTGATCCATTGTGCGATTATGACTTTGGTTCAATTTCAATCACTGCTTCAGGCGGCACAGGTCAAATAACCTATTCCTTAAATGGCATTAATTTTCAGACTGGCAATCTGTTTGATACGTTAACACCACTAACTTATCAGATCATCATCATGGATGATAATGGATGCAGGGATACTACAGATGCTGTGATCAATCCCGGTGTTGCTATTAATATCGTAGATGTGGCCACTGATTCGTCGCATTGTACTGCTGATGATGGTTCGATCATCGTCACTCCTCTCGGAGGCACAGGTCAAATAGAATATTCAATCGATGGAATAAATTTTCAACCTGGTAATCATTTTGATCTTTTGGCTCCATCCAATTACCTGATCACGATCAAAGATCAGAATGGATGTTCAGACACAATCAATGCAGGCATCAGTTCAATTAATGCTCTTGTCATATCGAAGATTGAAAGCACTACTCCACGTTGCGATGTCAATGACGGCTCTATTGAAGTCACACCCGCAGGAGCAACAGGCCAGGTTCAGTATTCAATTGACGGTACTAATTTTCAGTCTTCCAATAAATTTTCAAATCTTGGTTCAGGCCATTACACCATCGACATCATGGATGATGCCGGCTGCAGAGCTGTGGCCAACTCAGATATAAATGAACCAACACCGATAGCCATCACCGGAATTCTAACTCAACCTTCAGCATGTGAAGAAGTAACCGGAAGCCTGGTGATACATTATGCAGGAGGTACTGGCCAGATTACATTTTCATTAGATGGAGGAGCCTTTCAAACAGGAAATACATTTCAGCAATTGACCGGAGGTTCTCACCAGCTTATTATTGAAGATGAAAATGGTTGTCAGATCGACACGACGATCAGGATACCAAGGCTACGCTGCAAAATATATATTCCAAATAGTTTTTCGCCTAACCTGGATGGTATCAATGATTTTTTCCAGCTCTCCACTTCGGATGAATTAAATATCCTTGTGACGAAATACATGATCTTTGATCGCTGGGGCAATATGGTGTATAAGGCTGAGGACTTCCCGATTAGTTCAACTGAATATTGGTGGGACGGTACATATAAGAAGATGACAGTCAGTCCCGGTGTTTTTGCCTACTACATCGAAGTGAAATATGAAGATGGAGGAAGTGATATCTTCAAAGGGGATGTGACACTGGTAAGGTAGCTGTGATCATTGATCAGGTGATCAGGTGGTGATCGAGTGAGTGATCTGGTGATCAAATTACAATATTCAGATTCAACATTTGTTATACAGACCAGTATGAGTATTTTACAGTTAACACATTACAAATCTCAAATCACCGATCTCTGATCATAGATTACCGATCACAAGATCACAAGATCACAAGATCACAAGATCACTTATTTTCAAAAAATGAAAGCAAAAATAGCATTGATCACAGGTGGAAGCCGCGGACTTGGAAAGAGCGCTGCGCTCAGGTTAGCAGAGAAAGGCCATGATGTCATCATTACCTACCATACGCAGAAAGAAATGGCGGACGAGGTCGTAAAAGAAATAGAATCCGGTGGCAGCATGGCTACAGCATTAAAATATGACTCAGGTGATTTCGACTCACTAAGCGATTTTGTAAAACAAGTTGAACACACCCTTTCTCAAAAATGGAATACAGACAAATTTGATTTTCTGATCAACAATGCCGGCATCGGTGCCACTATTCCTTTCGACAAAGTGACGGAAAATGATTTTGATAGGTTTATGAATATTCATTTTAAAAGCGTATTTTTTCTGTGCCAACGAATATTACCATTCATGAATAACAACGGCCGCATCATCAACCTGTCAACAGGGACTACACGTTTTGCGAATCCGGGTTATTCAGTTTACGCCTCCATGAAAGGAGCTATTGAAGTATTCACAAAATACCTGGCAAAAGAAGTGGGGCCAAGAGGTATCACTGTGAATGTGCTCGCCCCGGGGCCGATTGAAACTGATTTCAACAATGCCGCAATTCGTAACGCACCTCCAGAACGAAGAGCAGGCATGATTGCCAATACAGCACTAGGCCGTCTCGGCAATGCAGACGATATCGGGAAAATAATTGCATTCCTTTGTTCAGAAGATTCAGAATGGATCAATGGTCAGAGAATAGAAGCAAGTGGCGGGATAAATCTGTAACTGTACAAATCAGAATGATATGAAATCAACGAAAAACTTCACCATGATCATTGCCTGCATGTGTTTTATGACCGTCTTCGGCGCAGGCGTATATGAACATGTTGTTCTTGTTCCGAAATGGAGTGCAGCTCCACCTTCCTCACTATTGATGTTCAGTGGTCCGTACGGTATACATGCTGAGGATCTCTGGATGCCTATCCACCCCATCACGCTCTTCTTTTTAGGCGGTGCACTTATTGCCAATTGGTATAGCAACAGACGCAGAAGAATACTGATTGTACTGGGTGGCTATATTATCATTTTAGCGATGACATTTGGCTTTTTTGTGCCTGAATTAATAACACTCATTGGTACTCCATATCACGATCATATAGATCCTGACCTTGTCAGAAGAGCTTCCACCTGGGAGACTCTTAGCGTTATCAGGTTATCTGTTATTGCTATCCTTGCATTCATTCTTCTATTAGCCCTGACAAAGTCACATGACAGGATAAAAAAACATACCCATCATGCCGCACCTATGAATTATGAGAATGATTCTTTGGGGGGATGATTTTTAAAGAAAAATGGATTTCACTGAGTTAATCAAGATTATAAGTTAATAAAAAAATGTAAGTCCCCTGGTTGCTGAGCTGAAGCAGATGGCTGAGTGTTGCAAGTCGAAGTATGGGGATTTAGGGGCCCTCTTCGTCTAAGATTCACGACCATTTGCCCACCGTTCTTTACATTCGCACAAATTCTCAACCTAACATGAAACAACTAACTATCCTCCTTTCACTATTCACCTTCCTGACCTTCGTTTCCTGTAAAAATGAAACGAAACCAGCCACTTCTTCAGAGCCGACGAAGGAACAAAAAGATGCACAGGCTTTCCTTGACTCCTACACCACGGAGTATGTGAAATTGTACACCGCTTCCTCTGAAGCCAGCTGGCTGATCAACACAGAGATCAAAGAAGGCGACACGATCAATGCCCACAAATCAAGCGTCGCTGATGAAGCCTTCGCCGCTTTCACGGGCAGTGTAGCGAACATCGATAGCACAAAGAAATACCTCGGCCTGAAAGACAAACTGAATCCTCTACAGGTACGTCAGCTTGATGCCATCCTTTTCATGGCCGGCGAAAATCCCCAAACAGTAGCGCCCCTGGTCAAAGAAAAAATCAAAGCTTCCATCGCACAAACAGAAAAATTGTTTGGATTCACATTTAAACTCAATGGTAAGAATGTCACCACCAATGACATCGATGATATCCTGAAGAAAGAAACAAACCTGCAAAAACGCCTTGCCGCATGGGAGTCGAGCAAAGAAGTGGGCAAAGGCCTTAAAGGCGGTCTCGTCAATCTGCGCAAACTCAGAAACGAAACTGTGCAGGCACTCGATTATCCTGATTTCTTTTCGTACGAAGTTTCTAATTACGGCCTCACTACTGCTGATATGATGGAAATGATGAAACGCCTAAACCAGGAGCTTCGTCCATTATTCCGCGAACTGCATACATACGCACGCTACGAACTGGCCAAAAAATATGGCGTAAAAGATGTTCCCGATTATCTTCCTGCACATTGGCTACCCAATCGCTGGGGCCAGGACTGGAGCGCTATGATGGATGTCAAAGGATTAAATGTCGATAGCGTATTGAAAACAAAAAGTCCGGAGTGGATTGTAAAAGCAGGTGAGTCGCTGTACAAGAGTTTAGGATATCCGGCCTTACCTGAAACGTTTTGGCTTAAATCAAATCTGTACCCCTACCCAGCTGATTCTATATTGAAGAAAAATAATCATGCTTCCGCCTGGCATATGGATCTCAACCAGGACGTCCGAAGCCTCATGAGTGTAGAACCCAATTCAGAATGGTTTGAGACCTCAAATCACGAGCTTGGGCACATTTATTATTACATCTCCTACTCTACTCCAGAAGTGCCACCGCTATTACGTGAAGGCGCTAACAGAGCATTTCATGAAGCGCTGGGAAGTATGATGGGAATGGCTGCTACACAAAAACCTTACCTCATCGGCCAGGGCCTGATCCCTGCAAATGCAAAAACAGATTCAATTCAAATTCTATTGAAAGAAGCTTTGAATTTCGCTGTATTCATACCATTCGCCGCAGGCACCATGAGCGAATTCGAAAAAGCACTTTATGCTGACAATCTTCCTGAAAGTGAATTCAATAACAAATGGTGGGAACTCGCTAAAAAATATCAGGGTATCGTACCTCCGGAAGAACGTGGAGATATCTATTGCGATGCTTGTACAAAAACCCACATCAATGATGATCCGGCCCAATATTATGATTACGCATTGTCCTATGTGATCTTATTCCAGTTGCATCAATACATCGCAGAAAAAATACTTCATCAACCTGCAACCGCGACTAATTATTTCGGCCATAAAGAAGTTGGTGATTTTCTCAAAAAGATCATGTCTTCAGGCGCCACCAAAGACTGGCGTGATGTCATGAAAGAAGCGACAGGAGAAGACATGAATGCAAAAGCACTTGTTCGTTACTTTGATCCACTGATGTCATGGCTCAAAGAGCAAAACAAAGGAAGAAAATATACACTGCCGGAAACACTGTAACAAAGATCTGGTGATCGAGTGATCTGGTGATCGAGCGATCTAACCGAAATAAAAAAAGTGACGCGAATATTCGGGTCACTTTTTTTTATTTCTGTGAATTAGATAAATTCGCTACAGAATCAATAAACAAATAAACCTATCAACTTATTATCTTTTCATTTGATCACTCGATCACCAGATCACTAAATCACTCGATCTTTATTCATTCCCAAATATTCCGACATATCTTTTTCCAGGAATCACATATCCTCTATACATCCCATCTGAATTAAAGGTCATCGTAAGATTTCCATCGTGATCAACGCCTATGATGCCTCCTTCTCCTTTAGCTTCCTTCAATTTTTTCATGACCACTTCATTAGCAGCCTCCTGAAGTGAAATACCTTTATAGGCCATCAGTGCAGATATATCATGCGCTACAGCATAACGGATAAATAATTCACCATGACCTGTTGAAGAAATTGCACAGGTTGCATTATTTGCATACGTACCGGCACCTATTATTGGCGAGTCCCCTATTCTATTCCAACGCTTATTCGTCATACCACCTGTAGATGTAGCTGCTGCAAGATTTCCATATTTATCAAGAGCCACGGCACCAACAGTGCCATGTTTTTCAGCGGCAGATGTTTTCTCATCTTCAAGAGCTTTCATGTGGGCATCCCACCTTATTTGCGTAAAGAAATAAGATGAGTCTACAAGACCGACTCCATTTTGCGTTGCAAATTCTTCAGCGCCATCACCTACCAGCATGACGTGTGGTGATTTTTCCATAACCATTCGGGCAAGCTTTATCGGATTGCGGATATGCCTGACATTGCCAACCGATCCGGCAGAAAGATCAATACCATTCATGATAGAGGCGTCCATTTCATTTTTACCATCATAGGTAAATACAGATCCTCTTCCTGCATTGAAGAGCGGATTATCTTCCATCCAGGCCACTACCGATTCCACAGCATCTAAACTTGTACCACCATCAGCCAATATCTTTTCACCGATAGTCAATACTGAGTCCAAAGCCGACCGGTATGATTTTTCGGTAAGCGAGTCCATTGAGTTACGTGTGATGACACCTGCTCCACCATGGATCACGAGTGCATATTCAGGTTTATGATGTGATGATTCATTCATAGATTGACATGATGAAATTATAATTTGAACGAGTAGCGTATAGAAAAATGCTTTTGTCATATTATCGTTTAACTGTTTGGCTCTTTTACCTGTTAACTCAAAATTTTTCCTACTCCATCCCTGATGGAAAATACATCCTTTTTCAATGCCGTTTTTGTATTCGCAGCAGAAACCAGTAGCCCCCAGATCAAATGCAAAGGTGGTCTTATCAATGTTCCAAGCCACATGACAAATAACCAGATCAAAACAAAATATAAGGGTATATCCGAGATGATGAAGATGACCAAAAGAATAATGGTCATCAACGGCATCACCACCATAAAAGCCCCTACAGTCGTCGGCGTCTGAAATGTGGATGTCGTTATTTTTTTGAAAATAACATTTCGAAGAACGCGCCAGATCCAACCTCCTGCAATTAACCAAATGCATTTCAACACAGTCATCGTGGCAAGGCCCATACGATTCATGACGATCAGATCAGGAAAATAAGCGGCATGCGGATTTTTTTTACGCTGCAATATCATTAACATTTCTCCTGCTTTCAACAACAAAGGATCATTTTGGTCTGAACCATTAACATAACCCGCTATTTTCTGCAAATCCTGATGCGCATTTGCACCCGGATTATTTTCGTACATCATTCTCAGGTAAATCGAGGCAAGAACATCATATTTTTTTTCCAGTGCATCATCGACCTGGATAATCAAGGCATCCATCGAATGACTCAATTTATCCGTAAACTCTTCTATAGCATCTCTGTCTTCCCGGGTCGCATTCTGCGTTAAAAACGGTTCACCAAATTTGATGACCACATCTGTTCCAGGCAATCTTGGTTCTGTGAAATTGACCCCGACAGGTTGAATAAAAAGCTCTTCTCCATTTTGGATAAACGGAAGCGTACCAAACGCCAGATGCGCCGTTCCCCTTTGAATAGGCCTCATCTTTTTCTCAAGAACGGTCTTGGCTTCGGGAAAGATCAGGATCGCTTCGCCTTCACTCAATTTTTTATAGGTGAGATCAAAACTTGAAGCATTCTTTCTGAGATTGGCTATACCATCCTTTTTTCTGTAGATGGGGATCTGATTGGTCCAGTCAAAAAGCCATTGAAATTTGGGATTGAACATATCCCCTCTCACAAGATAATGAAGTGGTCTTTTCAGGAATATGGAGAGTACGCTCGCTTCCAGGAAAGCACTTGGATGATTACTGGCCAGGATAAGCGGTCCCTTCAAAGGCACCTTCTCATCCCCATAAATGATGGTTTTCCTGAAATATAACCTCAGAAAGATGGTCGCCCACAATCGAATAAATGCATATATCATATATAAAATGCGAACTTTCTGCCGTGAGCGATAAAGATATACCAAACAAATTATTGGTCATCATCGGTGGTCCGACAGCAGTTGGCAAAACTTCACTTACCATCAGCCTTGCACTGCACTTTGGCTCTGAGATCGTAAGTGCCGACTCAAGACAGGTCTATAAAGAATTAAATATCGGTGTTGGAAAGCCATCACGTGAGCAATTAGATAGCATTCCCCATCATCTCATCGGACATACCACGATGTCAAACCACTATTCAGCAGGACTTTACACCAAAGACGCTTTGGCTGTTCTTGATACTTTATTTCAAAAACATAACATCGTCTTTCTTACAGGGGGCACTGGTCTTTATATCAAAGCCATCACAGAAGGATTTGATCAGATGCCAGAAGTACCTGAAAACGTAAATGAATATTGGACCCAAATCTGGAAAGAAAAAGGAATCAATGAATTGTTAATTATTCTTGAAGAAAAAGATCCGGAATATTTCAAAACAATAGATCGCGCTAATCCAATGAGACTGATCAGAGCTGTTTCATTTATCATGCATACAGGATTGCCATTCAGCTCATTTCATACCGGTCAATCCAGTCAAAGAACTTTTAAAGTTTTACAGATTGCTTTAGAATTACCCAGAGATGAATTATATACACGCATCAATCAGCGCGTCCTGAGTATGATAGCAGATGGATGGATGGAGGAAGCAATAGCACTATATCCTTTAAGACATCTCAAAGCATTACAAACCGTAGGCTACAAAGAACTCTTCGATGTCATCGACGGAAAACTCACTTTAGAAGAAGCTATCCCTTTGATCCAGCAATCAACCCGCAGATACGCAAAGCGACAAATGACGTGGTACCGTAACCAGGGTACGTGGTCCTATGTCCATCCTGCAGAATTTGATACCATTGTGAAAATGATTGACGATACCCTTTGAGGTGAACAGTAATCGGTAAGCGGTATTCAGTATTCAGTATTCAGTATTCGGTATTTAGTATTTAGTAAAAAAATATCAACGCTATTTGAAGTTTCAAACTTCAAAACAATATCCCAAACTGTTTCTATTTCTGATTTTTATTCAAGCAGTTTCAAAACTGCAGTCGGAATCAAACCTTTATCTTTCATAGACAATTTTAATCGATGACTGAATACCGCTTACTGATTACTGATTACTTTTTCACCCACCACGCCGCCATCACAGCAGCAGCTGAAGCTACATTCAGACTCTCCGCACCGAGGCTCCGATGTCCAGAGATCGCAAATCTTTCTTTAGCTCTCTCCATCATCACATCCGAAACACCAAGTGATTCATTTCCCAATATCAAAATTCCTTCCATAGGGGGTCGTGATGTATTGATATCCTTCCCTTCCGCATCACATATATAGAGATGATCTCCTCCACTGGCTATGATTTCCTCTTTTTCCAAAACACACGTTTTGACGCGGAGCGCACTGCCCATAGAAGCCTGAAGAACTTTATGATTGAAAATATCCACACAATCTGGTGAACAGATCACGAAATCGAGGCCGAACCAATCGGCAATACGAAGTATCGTACCCAGATTTCCCGGATCCCGAATGGCATCGAGATAAAAGATTTTCATCCCGCTGATGTTTTCCGGCAAATGATCTTCATCAGGCAATTTGCACACAGAGAGTATCCCGGGAGGAGTAGTCATTTGGGATAAATGGTGCATTTGCTGAGGCGTGATCAGGCAAACGTCATCCGGACTGATCACCTTTTCAAGGATAGCCAGAAAATCAGGATTGGAAATATAAACTTCTTCCACTATCCGGCGTTTATCCCTGAGCAATTCATTGCTGATTTTCAGGCCTTCAACTATGAATTTATCATACTTTAGCCTGAACTTCTTATGTTGAAGAGACTGTATGATTTTGATTTTTGCTTTAGATAAAGGCTCCATATATATCAACTATCGTAAGGCATATCGTCTGCGCTTTTCCCGCTGGGTATTCTTTTTGGCGTCATTCTTCATCCTATTGTCGTGCAATAGTAAAAAATATCTGAAGGAGAATCAATCATTTCTCATTGACAATAAGATCACTCTTAAATCAAAATCGAAGATCGCCGATAAATCTGATCTGATCCTGAACCTCTCCAGGCTTTATCGCCAAAATCAAACAAAAACCGTAATTGGCATCCCCCGTCATATTTTTTACTACCAATACCAGGAATCTTTACTGAAAAATCCAGGCCGAAAACAATGGTCTGAAGAACGCATTATCAAGAATCGCCCGGTCATACATGATTCACTCAAAGCGGTGCAGTCAACACTTGATTTTGAAAAATATCTAAATCTCAGGGGATACAGATACGCGAAAGCAACCTTTAAAGCAAAAACAGCTGACCAGGTCACATCCGTTTACTATCATGTAGATCCCGGACCAAGAACTTACGTTGATTCTTTTGTCATCGTCGCAAACGATACTGCCCTCATCCGTATCATCGGAACAGACCAGAAAAATTCTTTTTTTACGAAGGGAAGTCCACTGGACATCGAGCTTTATAATAAAGAAAGAGGTCGTCTTGTCAACCTCTTACAAAACAATGGATATGCCACATTTGATGAATCATTCATCTCGCCTTTAGAGGTAGATACGAATGCGGCAAGAGTGAAAGCAACGATGAGGGTAGCTAATGAAACCGATAGTACATTTCATAAGAAATATTATGTAGGTTCTGTCACTGTTTTTCCGGATTATCACTTCACGGATACAGTGATGCTTTTTGACACCGTGATACGTAATGTGAAATATATCACACCTGTCAAAGAACTGACGTTGAAACCAGAAGTGATCGAACGAAATTTATTTATTCACGAAGGCGATCTGACCAGAAAACAAAATCTCAGCCAGTCCACAAGGAACCTGGGCAAAATTGAAATTATGAAATTCGTGACCCCGAGCACGGATATCGATACCATCAGCAGTGATACGCCCAGGGTTAACTATACATTTTTCCTCAGCAGATATAAAAAGATTCCACTCCTTCTTTCAGGAGAATTGACTTATTCAAATATAGCGGGCCAAAAACGTTCATTGCTTGGAGCTTCCGTCAATGCTAATTACAGGGACCTGAATACATTCAAGGGAGCAGAGGTACTAAACATTAATTTTGAGACAGGTGTTGAATTCTATCCGCAGGCTAGTGAAATAGCAGGAAAAAAAGATATCATCAATAGCTTCAACATCAGCCCCAGTGCATCACTATCCATTCCGAAATTTCTTGATCCTCTGCGTCTTTATCATGTCATCGGCAACGCCAGGTCTGATGATGAACCGGCATTAATGAAAAACCGTCTGCGCAAATGGCTATTATATGATGCCACAACACGATTAAATCTGAGTTATAATTATACTAAGATTGTCGGGTTGTATCGCTACAACTCATTCAATGCAGGTCTCAATTACGATATCCTCCCGGACAATCAGCACAAACTGACCATAGAACGATTTGGTTTCGATTTATTCTCTCCTGTTGTTGATGATTCTTTTGAAATCAAAGTCCTTAGTAAAAGTAAATTTCAACAAGAGAGTTTTTCAAAACAGTTGTATACCGGATTGCTTTTCCGGAGTTATTATTATGATTTCAATGCGGGTGCTAAAACAAGAGGTGGACATTTGAGAATTCTAAATAACGTTGAGATTTCAGGTGCGGAAATACTTGGTATTAATTATCTCACAAACATTTTTCGCAGTTCGAAAAAAGGCTTCTATCTGGGCAAAAACGATGGCCTACCCGGGGACACGGTTACCTTTTCTCACTTTGTGAAAGGCGAATTGGATTTGAGATATTTTTTTAATCTAAATTCGCGCACCCAGTTAGCATTCAGATTTAACGCAGGTGTAGCAGCACCATTCGGATTCACTAATCAGGTTCCTTATTTAAAACAATTCTGGGTAGGAGGCGCTCAAAGTATAAGAGCCTGGCAAGTCAGGGAATTAGGCCCCGGAGCCTATATCGATACCTTTTACGTCAATCACAAAGAGAATATCTCAGCATTTTATCAGACCGGAGATGTCAAGCTCGACATGTCTGCCGAAATGCGTTTTCACCTCCTCTGGTATTTTGATGGTGCAATCTTCATGGATGCCGCCAATGTGTGGATAAATAGGAAAGATACCTCAAGGCCGGAATCACAATTTAAGTGGAATAAATTTTTGCAACAGCTTGGTATCGGATACGGATATGGAATCAGAATGGACCTTGATTATTTTATAATCCGACTTGATCTGGGTTATAAACTATACAACCCCTATAAAATCATTGACCCCGTCACAGGAAAAGGCACCCATCTATTAAAAGATGAATTGAAAAAATTTCCCGGCGGCTCCGAAGTCCAGATCGCTGTCGGATTGAATTTTGATTAGTCTCCTCCCGCTATTCGAAGTTTATCAACTTCGAATCTTTACGTTGTTCCTGGACAAGCACTCCTTTCACTCTCTTGCACCTCTCACTCTCTCACTCCTCTCACTCTCTCACACGCCGTACTTAGAACATATCGGACAATCTTCCTTCACATGCCCACGGGCCGGACAATACTCTCTGCCGAAATAAATAATCTGCAGATGTAGTTTATTCCAAGTATTCTCCGGAAATAATTCTTTTAAATCTCTCTCTGTTTGCACTACGTTTCGACCATCACTCAATCCCCATCGTTGCGCAAGACGATGTATGTGTGTATCGACCGGGAAGGCCGGGAAACCAAATGCCTGAGACATCACCACTGATGCAGTCTTATGTCCGACACCGGGCAATGCTTCCAATTCTTCAAAACTGCGTGGTACTTTTCCTGAATATTGTTCGAGCAATATCTCTGACATGCGATGAATATTTTTTGCCTTTGCAGGTGAAAGACCGCAGGGCCTGATGATTTCCTGTATCTCTTTCACTTTCATCTTCACCATCGATTTCGGATCATCAGCTTTCTTAAATAATATTGGAGTGACCTGATTGACCCGTACATCTGTACAACGTGCTGATAAAATAACAGCTACCAGCAAAGTATACGGATCTTCGTGTTCGAGTGGCGAAGGCACTTCGGGATAGAATTCATCCAGCATCCTGGCTATAGCATCAGCTTTTTTTTGTTTGGATATTCGCATCAGACGGGCATCATAAGGATGTCAAGAAAAGCATAGTATCTACTCCATCTGCATACTGGCCTAATGTAGGATATTGGGTATTTCCAGGAGAAACACATTCCCAACCTTTCAATTTATCACATTTAACAAGACACTGAATCTCATTTCTTTTTAACTCAAGATTTTCAATCAATTCTTTTTCAGTATTGTAATACGAATAATGAACGCAACCTATTCTTGAAGCTATAGCGTCATCTTCTTTGAGTATCAAATGCCCCAGGTTGATATGCGGCACATTATTGATGATATAGATAGCATAATTATAATCAAGATTATTCCTATACTTATTATGGTCCGCCAGAAAATTCCATCCTTCAAATGCCATCTCCATCTCCGCAAAATCATATCCTTCCGGGACATACATCTTCGAAACATTCCTGCATCCAAGACCATAGTAAAGGAAAATATCTTTGCCAAGTTCTTTCAACTCTGCAGATGTTTCTTCTCCGGTTAAAACGGCAACACCATTCCTGTTCTTCCGGAGTATGTGCGGATAAGATTTAAAATAGTATTCAAAATAACGCGAACTATTATTGCTTCCGGTCGCAATCACAGCATCAAACCCTTCAAGCTTTTCTGTAAAAGTTATACAGGATGATAACTCAGGATAAAATTCAATCCATTTGTTCACTATAAATTTTGGCAGAACAGAATCTTTATCACTTAACTTAATCATCGCTTTATTCCCACTTGCCAGCACACAAAACAAATCATGGAATCCGACGATGGGGACATTGCCGGCCATGATGATGGCTATGTTTTTTCCGGTTTGATTTGCTTTCGGGTATAAATCCATCCATCTCGCACACTTTACCTCATCAAGAAATTCATCAGCAATTGCATGGATCGCATGACGCGTAAAGTCAGGAAAAAACCACGGGTTATTTGCATAACCTTTTTCAATGGCATGTTCAAGTTCAGCATCACCTGATTTGAGATACTGTTGTAAAGGCTGTAATGATTTAAGAAATAAATCGCGTGATATCATTGTCCCTCTATCGTTTCTTTACGATGCGCGACATAATCTCTCCACTTGTTCATCAGGTTTTGCATATCGTCCGGCAGATCGGAATCAAAATACATTTGTTCTCCTGTGACCGGATGTTCAAATCCCAAAGTCCGCGCATGCAACGCCTGTCGTGGACACATTGCAAAACAATTGTCAACAAACTGCTTATACTTTGTGAATACTGTTCCTTTCAGAATCCTGTCGCCACCATATCGCGCATCATTAAATACGGGATGTCCGATATGTTTCATATGCACGCGGATCTGATGTGTTCGTCCTGTCTCAAGAACACATTTCACAAGACTTACATAATATAAATCTTCCAGGGTTTCATAATGTGTAGTAGCTTCTTTTCCAGATTCACCTTCTACAAATACGGTCATCAATTGCCTGAAACGTGGATCACGACCGAGATGGCCTTCTATGATGCCTTCCGGAGGATCAGGCGCACCCCAAACAATAGCATTGTATTCCCGAATCGTCGTATGATCAAAAAACTGGCGTGCTAGATGAGTCATCGCATAATCATTCTTTGCAATCACCATCAGGCCCGATGTATCCTTATCAATACGATGAACCAAACCCGGTCGATCCGGCAGATTGCCGGGTAAAACCGGCATCGTTGAATGTTGCAGATGCCATGCTAATGCATTTACAAGTGTTCCACTATAATTTCCAACTCCGGGATGAACTACCAATCCTGCCGGCTTGTGAATCACCATGACATCATTGTCCTCATATCGGATATCCAGTGGTATTTCCTCAGGCACTATACTTTGCCCAAGCTCCGGAGGTTTGGGCAATAAAATGGTAATGGTCTGCCCGGGCTTCAATACAAAATTGGGCTTTATCGATTCACCATCAACTTTTACCGCGCCTGCCCGAATACCATTTTGAATTTTATTACGGGAGATTCCTTCCAGTTTTGTCTGGACATATTTATCAATCCTTACCGGCTTTAAACCACCTGGTGTGAGGAAACGATGATGTTCGTATAAGCCTTCTTCACCATCCTGTTCATTGTCCTGTTCTATATCCTGTTCCTCAATCATGGTGCAAAAGTAGGCAATTCGCGGGAGGCGGAGGCAGAGGCGAAGGCCAAGGACGACTTAACACAACCCCTTTTTGTTTTTTAAAACTCAAATTCTAGTACCATTTACATACAAATATGAAATAATTTTATAAACGAAAATCAGCCTAATAAAGGGTAAAATTGTGTACCACGCTTCCAGCAATAACAAGGTGAATTATCAGGCAGTTATGACAGTGTGGCACACCTAGATGTGGCACACCTAAATGTGGCACACTTTTGTTTGCGTTTTTATTTTTTATTTGCTTAGTACACATTTTATCCTTATTTTCCTACTCTAATTTCTTCACCAATGAAACTAGAACCTAACCAGGTTTATCACGTGTTTAATCGTGGTAATAATCGCCAGCAAATCTTTTTTGAAAAAGACAATTATTATTACTTCCTAAAAAAGGTTAAACGATATCTGGTTCCTAATTGCGATATCCTGGCTTTTTGTTTGATGCCGACCCATTTTCATTTTCTCATTCATACCAATAAAAATTCCATCAAACCACATAAAAGGAGCAAACAACCTCTGTCCAATAGAACTGGCAGACCTCCTAAAAGACTGACCCATTTTTCATGGGGTTTGCAGCAACTGTTAAGTAGTTATGCCAAAGGAATCAATAAAAGGTATAATAGGACAGGATCCATTTTTCAGCAGAATACAAAATCAAAAAAGACATCAAGTGAGACCTTTTTAGATGATTATTCTGCCTGGTGTTTTATCTATATTCACAATAACCCAAAAACAGCAGGCTTTGTAAATTCACCCGAAGAATATGAATTCACTTCCTATAAAGATTATCTCGACAATAATATGAATTCAATCTGTAATCTAGCATTGGCCAAAGATCTTCTCTTCTTTGAACAAAATGAATTAATAGAATTCAAGCATGTAGAAGTGCCCGATAACATCATTTCAAAAATTAACAATAATCAGATATGAAAAAATCTACTCTTCAATCAAATTTAATTGTTGTATAGCACCATACGAATTCAAAACAAATAACTAATCCCTACCGAAATCTTCAACCATTTTCCGGCAGTGGTATGTTGTACGAAATAATCAATCGGATATTCCGTCGTGCCTGCATTCTTTTTATCAAGGATCAGATAATCCGCACTTGTATTCCCACTAAATCCAATTCGCACATCACCCCGAATGTACCAAATGACAGGTACAATATGCACTCCAAAATCAAGACCATAGCCTGGCACATATGTAGTCGATTCAGAAAACCTGTCTATCGATTCATTCGTATCATCATCTGTAAGAATTGAGGATGACTGAAAAATGGCAAGCCCTGCACGACCAATAATATAAGGCTGCAACAACCAATTAATTTCAGGATAAAATCCTGCACTGAATCCGGCTTCAAGTCTTCGTGTATTCGCTTTATCACGGACATTGATATCCCCACCACCTGATGATTGAGTATACTTCAACACATACTTGCTCAGGCCGGTCTCATGGTAATAAATACCGGCCATAAAAGGTTTATTGTATTGCAATCTGTATTGTGCCTCAAACTGATACCCCCATGAATTGTGATCAATAAATCGCTTTGCCGGTGCCTGAGGAATATCATAATAAACTAAACCGCTCACCATCCATCGCGGCAATGCTGTGATCACTGTCTGTGCAGAACATAAACCTATGCTGAAGAGCAAACAAACAATGCTGATATAAATCCGTAAGCACACAATTTGAATTCGCATATCAGTTCAACTGAGAAATACTTTTTAATAGTTGATCAATCTTGGACTCCCCATCAGCTTTCTTCTGTCTTTCCTTTTCAACAACATCAGGTGAGGCATTCGCCACAAATTTTTCATTACTCAATTTCTTATCCACACTCATGACAAAGCCCCGATAATAAACCAATTCTTCATTCATCCTTTTCAATTCAGACTCTCTGTCAATTTCAATATGCAATGCAGCATGATATTGATACCTGCCCGCAAGAAATGGAACACCTGAAGATTCACCTTCATCGGCTGTAGCATTTGAAAGTTTCAACAGTATATCTTTCGTCCCCGGCTCATTCCACAATCTGATGAGATCAGCTTCTGACGGATGGATCAGGATCATCGTATCCTTAGGAGACAATTGATATTGATTACGCAATTCAAGGACAGATGACTTCACGATGAGGATATGATCAAGCGTTTTAATCACTTCGGGATCAACGTCACCTGCTTTATCTGAAATTCGTGAAACAATACAATCATCACCATTTTCCCGGTCACGTAGTTGATGCCAGATCTCTTCTGTGATAAATGGCATAAATGGATGTAAAAGTTTACAGATTTCTTCGAAGACTTCTACCGTGGCTTCATAACTTTCAGCATCAGATGCCTCACCATATGTTGGCTTTATGATTTCAAGAAATATACTGCAGAAGTCATTCCACACATATGAATACAATGCAGTCACCCCTTCAGACAATCGAAATTGAACATACTGTTGTCTAAGTTCAGCATCGATCACATTCATCCTGGATTTGATCCACCGTATACCAAGTTTTCTTCCTTCATCCTGAACTAATGATTGATCGACATCCCAGGATTTTACAAGTCGAAGTGCATTCCAGATTTTATTACAAAAATTTCTACCCAGCTCACACAATTTGTCATCAAATAATATATCACCGCCTGCAGGTGCCGAAGCCATAATACCATAGCGCACACCATCTGCACCAAATTGTTCAATCAGTTCAAGCGCATCTGGACTGTTGCCCAATTGCTTGCTCATCTTCCTTCGTTGCTTATCCCTCACCATCCCTGTGAAATACACCGATTGAAATGGCTTCATTCCTTTCCATTCATATCCCGCCATGATCATTCGCGCCACCCATAAAAAAATAATATCCCATCCAGTCACTAACACACTTGTGGGGTAGTAATAATTAATTTCCTTTTCATTCTTCCATCCATCAAAAACACTTATCGGCCACAACCATGATGAAAACCATGTATCCAATACATCTTCATCTCTTCGAAGTGCAGACGCTTGCAAATCCAAACGTCCTGTTGTCTTTCGCGCTTGTTCTACTGCCTCACCTTCTGTTTTTGCAACGAATACAAATTCCTCATCATCATGCACTAAATACCACGCAGGAATCTGATGTCCCCACCACAACTGGCGGGATATGCACCAATCACGGATATTTTCCATCCAATGCCGGTACGTATTTTTAAGATATTCAGGATAAAAATCAATTACCCCATCAACCACGGCATCCAATGCCGGCCCGGATATTTGTTTCATATCCACAAACCACTGCAAGGAAAGTCTCGGCTCAACCACCACACGTGTTCGTTCAGATCGGCCTACATTATGTATCAAATCCTCTGTACTGATGATATGTCCCGCAACAGTCAATTCTTTGAACATTTCAAGACGCGCCTTATCCCTGTCAAGACCAACGTACAAAATAGCAGCAGGACTCATCGACCCATCAGGATTAAGGACATCAATCACATCAAGATTATGTCTCAATCCGATTTCATAATCATTGACATCATGCGCCGGTGTTACTTTCAATGCCCCGGTTCCAAATTCTCTATCTACATATGCATCAACTATGATCGGAACTTTACGATTGATCAACGGAACGATTGCTCGTTTTCCATGCAGATGTTTATATCTACCATCATCAGGATGAACAGCTATCGCTGTATCACCAAGAATAGTTTCAGGTCTTGTCGTCGCAATTGTGATCCATTCATCTTCGGTCCCTTCAATTTGGTATTTTACTTTGTAAAGTGTTGTTTTCTCTTCTTCATACAGAACTTCTTCATTAGAAAGCACAGTTTGTGCAGAAGGATCCCAATTAACCATCCGCTTGCCTCTGTATAATTTTCCTTTGTTAAAAAGATCTATGAAAACATCAATCACCGCTTCTGACCGGACTTCATCCATCGTGAAAGCCGTCCTGTCCCAATCACATGACGCCCCTAATTTCTTTAACTGATGCAGGATGATGCCTCCGTATTTTTCTTTCCACTCCCATGCATATTTTAGAAATTCTTCGCGTGTGAGATCTGATTTCTTAATCCCCTTTTCACGAAGCAGATTGACGACTTTGGCTTCAGTGGCAATAGATGCATGATCTGTCCCTGGCACCCAACAGGCATTTTTACCTTCCTGTCTTGCCCTTCGAATCAATGTATCCTGGATCGTATTGTTCAGGATATGCCCCATATGCAGTTGTCCTGTCACATTGGGTGGAGGAATGACGATACTGAATGGCTCACGCTCATCCGGTTCAGAATGAAAATAACCAGCCTGCATCCAGTGTTCATACCACTTATCCTCAATATCGGTAGGACTATATCGTTTTGACAATTCTTCCATATGCGTGCAAAGATAATCCGTCTGATAATTGGCCTAAGGTTTATTGATTCAGATTAATAATGTTTATAGGTTTATTGGTTTATAAGCTTATCTGATTAAATGATTATCAGGTTAAAAACTTATTGTTCTTTAAATAATAAACTTATAAACCTTTATAAGCCTTTATAAACCTTTGATTGACTAGAGTTTCAGGTTTTCTTACCGATCTTTTCCTTCAGGAAAAGGACTCCTTGGAACCCAATCCAAATCCGGCTTAAAAAACGAATAAACCTTCGGAATCAGCCAGTTGTATCTTCTTTTCGGAGCACGCATATAAGCCCACATCGGAACACCCTCAGCCCCAACCGAACTCTTGATCTCCGTCGCCGTACGGGACAGTTGAAGTTGCGTAAATCCATGGGCTGACGCAAAATCAATCATAGCCAGCAACATATTGAGATAGAGTTTATGCTTATGGTTGACTTCAGGATCATATCCCAGAAAATGGGCATCAAGGATGTCGCCATCTTCGAAAACTGTAAAAAACGAAATCAATTCACCCTGATCCTTATATATCCAGAGATGAAACTTATCACCCAGTTTACGTTTCAATGCTGTAAAATAGCCAACGGGAAGTATAAATAGGTTAAATCCGACATCATCCACAACTTTGAGATAAAGATCATGCAGCTGATCTTCCATGGCTTCTATATCATCCGCTTGCAGTTCAACTCGTTCAATGCCAAGCGCAGAAGAAATAGCCTTCTTAGCCCGCACTCTATATTTAGACTTCAGCGAATCAAGGTATCCATCAAGATTTTTCCAATCCTTATCCACATCCAATATCATGCTTGGTTGTGTATCGATAAAATGATATTTTTTGCAATGAGGCGAATCCGGAATTTCTTTAAAAATGTCTTCATAAAAATCCTTTACGAAGACTAATCCGATATGCCTGAATTGTTTTAAGCTCAACATCCAATCGATCGTCTCCATCATCAGGACTGTCCGCAATTTCTTCGGCACTTCTTCTTTGAAACAAAAACCGTAATCACCGGTCACCAAAGTATTTCCCAGACAAAGAACTTTTAGATTGATCATGGATGCCAATTTGTATTTGACATGGCTTATCCATTTTCCATTGACCTGATTTTTAAGACTATCGCCCGGATTAAAATCCTCTATCTGGAAACACAACATCCCGATAAGACCATCTTTTCCTTCCAGTCGGACATAATAAAATTTCATCCCTTCAGGGGGCGCAGTAGCTAGCGCAGATTGGTATGCTTTACTCAGAAAAATACTCGTGCCGACTACTTCCGGAAACAGCGGATCAGCCCACGATTCAAACAGGATAGCACTATATTCCAGCCCATCAATATTGAATGTCGTCTTTGTTGGAGTAGAAGGAGCTAAAACCGAAGTATGCATTATTCGTTCAATAACAACTGGAATACTGATTTGTTAATTCAGGAGACCCCAAAGGTATTATCTAATAGACAAAAAGCAACTATTCATAGAGAAGTATTTCGACCTGCTCCGTCGGAGCAATTTATAAAGGAGATCTTTATTATTCAATATTTTGACAAAAAGTTATCCGTAGTTTGAAACTACGGATAACTTTTTGTCAAAATATTGAAAGACTACGGTTAGGCGTAGTATTTACTACGTCAGTGTGTCGGCAAATTTCTGATTTGCGAAATAATGAACTCATGCCTTGCTGCAAATATGCAATGAAGCAGACAAATCAAAATTAACATTTCAGAAAATGATTTAAATTTTTTAGCTTTAAAACAAATAACAAACTGTGCGGATAATATTTCTACTTACTTTTTTTTCAATTATCCATAATCTTCATGCACAGGATACTACAGTTTTTGCACCAATAGGTGCCGTCTGGCATTACAATAGTTATACAGATTTCCATAGTGATGCTCCATTCTACTTCAAATTTGTCGTTGAAAAAGACACTAGTTTCTCAGATCAAAGCGCACGCTTATTAAGATATTATATTTTTGAAAACGACACTTTCCATATGGTTAATTCCTAAATAAGTACATTGTTACAGACGGTGATAAAGTTTACTATAAAGTTGAAAATGCTTTTGTTCTTTTATATGACTTTGGCGCAGCTGTTGGTGATACCATTCACTCTCGTGTAGAGGATTATCCGGTAGAAATGGGCTGTTTCGGAGATTTTGAAAATGGTCCGATTGATTACAGTTATGTCATTGATTCAATAGGCTCTATGGACATTAATGGAATTCTTTTAAGGACACAATTCGTAACAGTAGTTGACCCTCCGGGTCTTCAACCTTCATGGTATTTTCGGGGCCCAATCATTGAACGAATTGGACAAATAGGATACGGTGGTTATTGGTGGGGAAGTGGTGAAGCATGTATTCTTGAAGATAATGGGTTCTTAAGATGCTACTTTGATCCTGATGTGACGTATTCTGACCCATATTTTTCTGCTCATCATGAATGTGACTACACCGGTACAGATGAAATAGAACCTTACCAGGAGGCTTTCATATTTCCTAATCCAACCACAGATTTTATTTCATTGCCTGCAAATGCATCGGAAATAAATTTGTTCAACTCCACAGGTCAAAAAATCGAAAGCTATAAAAATCAGGATCAGATTGATGTTTCAAATTTATTGCCAGGGATTTACATTATTCAATATCAAATAAACTCCAAAAATTACATCCGAAAATTCCTTAAATTGTAATCCAAAATCTTTGTCGTTTCACTTCGACTACCGCGGTTGCTGAGCTGTCGCACAAGGCTGGGTCTAGCAAGTCGAAGCAAAGTGACCGAGAAACAATACCAAAAGAAGTTTCGGCTTCGCTCAACTTAAAAATCCATATATTCCGAAACTAAATACTGAACACCACTTACTGAATACTGATTACCATTTATTTCATATCCGACACCTTCATCATCTCATCCTCCACCTGCTGCACCAATTCTGTAAAATGTTTATCCCGTTTCGTATTGTGATCTCTGCGCAACGGAAGATCAATATCAATATGCTCGACAATAATTGAAGGAGGTGACTTCATGATGTATATATCATCCGCGAGATAAACGGCTTCACTGATATCATGCGTCACAAATATGATCGTAGAATTAAATCGTTGCCACAGGTCAATCAACATATCCTGCATCTGTATCCTGGTCCGGATATCCAGTGCTCCAAATGGCTCATCCATCAACACAATCTCCGGATTGGCTATCAAACTTCTCGCAATAGCCACACGTTGCAATTGTCCACCTGATAACGCCGGATACTGCGCATACTTCATCTCCTGTCCCGCCAGGCCCACAAGTTCAATCATCTCCATGGACTTGATATATCTCTCCTTTTTGTCCATGCCTTTATATTCAAGAGCAAGAGCCACATTATCCAAAACAGTCATCCACGGAAGAGAAGAATATTCCTGGAAAACCATACTCACTCTTTGCTTATCACTCACAGATTTCCCTTTGATGAGTACTTCCCCTTCTGTAGGAGTTTGTAATCCCGCAATGTACCTGAGCAATGTAGACTTTCCACTACCTGATGCACCCAGCAACACCACAAACTGTCCCTGGTCAGGTTTATCTTCTATCAATAAATCAAGCCCCCTGATGATCCAGTTCTTACCGCCATCATAAGATTGAGAAATATTCTTAAGCTCAATGATGTTTTCCCTCGCCGCTGTATCTGTAAATTTTATGTTCATGCCCTCGCTGATTTTGCACTGGCCGATTTAATTAATAGTTGATCGGTTCGGTTATGATACCATCGCCATATCTTATAGATCAACAGGAAAATGACCACTGTATTGATCACCCAGATCGTACTCCCAAAAATATAACTTAGCGGTTTCACCCCGCCGAGTAAAGAAAAATATTCAGCCATCAGAAGTATAAAATATATGGCAAGCCCTACCCAACCCATTACCATAATAGAGTAATCAAAAGCCACACTTAAAACACCCTTTTGCTGAATCGATGATGATTTGACAGCATCAATAGCCTGATATTTAAAAGGAAAAAATTCACGGTCCAGCCAAATGAATATCTTATCCTGAATGATCCCAATAGCCATAATGATCAGAAGCAATGCAAATACTTTATCATATCGCCCTTGTCTTTGTCCGGCATAATAGATTAAAGTACCTATTCCTCCTTCATTGCTGTTCATCGTTTCAGCCACAATAATATACGTCCACGAGATCGCCGTGAGCACTCTGATATCATCAAACAAACGAGATAGAACACTCGGTATGTAGACAGTCCGGAGTACCTGCCAATCAGTAGCCCCCAATGTATGTACCGTCTTGAGATACACATCAGCCACTTCATCAATCCGTTGCACCATGATCGGCAGAAGGTAAATAAGAATACCAAATGCAAGAAAATGAACTTTCATCGGCACTCCGATTCCAAACCACAATACAAATAAAAGTGTCACCGCAGTCAAAGGCACATATCTTAATGCATCTACCTGCCGTTGAAATCCCCATCTGGCATACTTAATCAACCCAATAATAAAACCTAAAGGAATCACAATCAATATCGCTTCCAGGTATCCCGAAATATTTAATCCAAGACTAAATCCAATATTTTTCAGGGCTTCATTCTGATTAAATAATTCACCATACGATGTGAATACTTTAAAAGGAGAAGGCACACGCTCCACAATAGGTGTAGCACCATTGGTCAACAATATCCAAACACCTAGCACAACGATGACGCCAAGTACACCAAAAAATAATTTGGTACCCGCACTCCCCTCTTGTGTTCCCCCGAGAAATCTCATCGTAAAAAATTATTTATTTGATGATGTGCTTAATCCGCTACAAGCACGAAATCCGTTCTGCGATTTCTTGCTTTACAGGCTTCATCCTGATTTTGTTCACATCCCGGCACAGGCTTATTAGGTCCGTTACCTATGATGATAAATCGATTCCGATCTATCTTAAACTGTGTGGCCAGATAATCGGCTACAGCCTGTGCTCTCTTTTGCGACAGGACCTGGTTAGTTGGACCCGATCCTACATTATCTGTATTTCCTTCAATACGTACTCTTGAATTTGCAAACGATTTTGAAATATCAGCAAATTGAAGATCAATGATCGTCTTTGAATTTTCATCCAATTGGAATTTACCCGACGCAAAATTTATACTTACAGGCTTATTCGCAATGGCTGGTGCAGATTTGTCTTCAGCAGTTGGCGCAGAGAATGTTTTACTTGCTTCAGCTCCATATTGAGGTCCACTTAATTTATCACTTGCATCCTGAATAGCTGATGTCCAGATTGCATTCCGCCATGCAGGAGCTTCCTTTTCCGCATCACCTGTCATTACAAAGTTCTTACTCATTTTCGTATACAGGTCCTCTCCTTTCTGTCCCTTATACTGAGGATTCATACCGAAGAAATTAAGATTATCTCCATGATTGGTCCAATACACCACTTCGGTCATACCCATCGCATCTTCTACGCCCAGCTTGTTGAGATCAGCCAGATACCTGGCCGCTTTATCCTTGTTAGCAGGATTTGCCTTTAACTCAGCTACTCCTTTCATCCATCCCTCATAAAAGTGTGCTATCATCTCCCGATGACTGTTCAGATAAGATTCCTTTGCAAAAAAGATATCTGCGATGACATGTGACTCACTTTTCGTTGTCAGCAGCACTTTCGAACCCGGCACATCTTTCGTGGCCAACTGATCATCAGGACTCCATACGACAGCAGCATCCACATCACCGCTTTTGAAGATTTGTGCAGCTGTGATATTATCTGAAGTTTTCACAACTGTTATATCGGAATATTTCAAGCCCGCTGCCTCAAGTGCAGTGAGCAATAAAGTCTGTGCAGGAGAAGGCACAGCTACAACGACCTTTTTTCCTCTCAGATCATTGACTGTATTGATACCTCGTTTGACGATGATCGCATCACCACCCCGGGACCAGTCAACCTGCATAAACGCTTTTGGTTTATAAGAATTAATATCTGCAGGACCCGTATACAATGGAAAAGCATCTGCAGTCTGTACGGCTACATCATATTCATCTGCTATCCATGCATTCATGGCATTGACAAGATCGTTTTCAAGCACAAATCTAACTTTGAAACCATAATCCGTATAAAATCTGGATTTCGTATTGGGCTCCGCTCCTTCATTGAAATAAAGACCAGGTCCATAGCCGCCCCAGGAAACAAGCTGGACAACAATCGTATTATCATCATCATTAAAACCTGTCTTTGGCTCTTCCTTTGTCTTATCAGCTTCAGTTTGCTGTTTAGCTTCTTCAGCTTTTTTCTTAAGACTGGATCCTAAAGATGTTTTATTAAGTACCACATATCCAACGCCGGCTATCGCCCCAAGGATAAGTAAGGTGATAAAAAATTTTGCAAATGCAGTCAGTCGTGTTGCCATGTTTATTTTAGTTTAAGATCTCTTTTGTTTTTCTATATACAGGATTCCCGTGTAATTGTTTATTGGTTTATTAGTTTATTAGTTTATAGCAAAATGTTTATGTTTTTTTGCTTATTGCATATTGCCTATTGCTTATTGCTTATTGCTTATTGCTTATTGCCTATTGCCTATTGCCTATTGTCCATCACTCTTCAAAAAAAGTATCATACTGATTCTTCCGCACCTCTACAGGCTCCGGTCTTCTCAAAGGTGCATTGATGTCAAGTACATTCGTATCATCCGCTGCTGCTTTCAACAATGTTTGTTTCTGATCTCCAAGGATAGATGACACACCTTCATTCTCCCATTTTTCAAGCATCTTCAATCCTTCTTCTTCGAAGATACCATTTTGGAGATCGACTGATTTCATGAAATTCTCAGATACATCCATGAACCTCTCCATCTCTCCTACCTTATTCGCCACATCATCTGCCACAGCTTCCAATGCCATATCAAACATCATTCGCTTATCGCCATTGCCGGTGATGATACTCATCGCTGATTTCATAGCACTATTACTGGCATACATGGCCTTCCGCTCCTGATCTTTTATTTCCACCTGATCCTGGATGTCTTCCAGCATCACTTCACTGTTCTCATACATCTTACCCAGCACACGATAGAGGATCTCCATTTTCTTATAGAGATCTTCCAACTTCATATTTGATTCTTTCAGACGCCCGGCTTTACGGCTCTTAAGGATCATGATGGCTTGCTTATCTGTTTCTTTTGCCTGACTCGCCAGGGATAGATTACTTTGTATTTCCTTTCGGTTATTTAGGATGAGTTCCTGGAGCTTATGCATCTGTCCGCGAAGCATGCTGATCTGGCGATTCATTTTTCTCAGGTTCTCCTTGAGATCACTTACATACCCCTTCAGAATAGCGATTGGATCCATCTTCACAAATATCCCGGTGATGTATCGCATGGCACTTTTGTACATGTACCATACAAGATTCCTGGCCTTTGGATCAAGTGCGGTGAAAATAATCGTACCCAACACCAAAAGGCTGACGATCAATCCAACGCCAGAAGTCAACGCCCCAATCACAAAGGCTAATGACTTGACAGTGATGATGCCGAGAGCAATAATGATCCCTGCTAAAAATACTCCTCCTGTAACCCCTTCAGGTCTTTCCCAAAACGTTTTTGGCTTATATCCGTCCATTTTTTATTTAACTAAAGATGTGATTCTATATTATTTACATCGTCCTGTATCTGCTTCAATAAAGCCTGATATGTTGCCCCAAAATCACTTGCGGTCTGCGTCAATTTATCACTTGCAGTATTGATCTCACCTTCAAGTGTGGCGATCTGCTTTTTATGATCCTCGATATCCGTTTTGAGCTTTTCAATCTCGGCTTCGTTCTCCTGTATCGATTTTTCGAGATTTTTGATTTCGTCCTGTTTCCCGGTCAGGTTCCGGTCCTTTTGCCCGGATAGTGCTTCCTGGAACTTTGCCTCTTCGTTTCCAAGAATGACAATATACTGCTTGGCGCTGCTTAATATCTTTTCTTTCGTCGCGCCCATTGTCTGAGCTGTCGCATAAGCTGACTTAAACCGCGTGCCGTCATCCATCGGGACATTGGCCAGCGATCTGAGAAAATCCTTAAACTCCAGGTAGTCAAATCCCTGCTGATTATTGCTCTGCAGGGCTTCAAAAAGGACCTCAAGAAACTTATCCTGAACCTGTCCTTTGACACCTGCCACAGGAGTCACAGACGGAGCCTTATGCACTGCAGTATTTTCAGTTTTGGGAGTCTGGAGACCTTCTGTGGAGGAGGTTTTTTCGTCCTGGGGAGCATTTGCATCCTCAATAACGAATAAAGACTTAAGCTTTTTAAACATATCGGATCAATAGATAATACAAATTAACGACCTATAACGCATAAAAATACGGATTAGGTTCAAGTTCAATACGAGGCAAATATTGGAAAATCATTTGATCTCACGGGTTATCTGCTATTGGACTTAAATTACCTTTGCCTAATGATTGATCATGTCCATGTTCCGTCCGAAATAGGAGCTCTCCAAAAAGTCATCGTCCACCGACCTGATTTTGGCATCGCCCGGATTTCACCACGACAAGCCGGTGAACTGCTTTTTGACGATATAGTCCATTTACCCAAAATGCAGGAAGAACACGACATATTTACCAATGTTCTGGCCCATTTCATCGGCCGCGAAAATGTCCTTGAGATTAAAGACCTCATCCTCGAATGCCTGAAGGCTGATCCCAAGGCCAGGGAACATTTCATGGGTTATATTGCCAATTTTGAAGAATTACCTAAGCAATATGTAGATGAGCTCAATGCCATGGATGATGAACTGCTCACCCAGGTCCTGATTACAGGTCACGATCCTACTACCAATTATATTTACTTCGATCCCATACCCAATCTGATTTTCACCAGAGATATAGCTGTTGTTGTCAATGACCATATTATCATCACCAAGGCAGCAAAAGAAGCCAGGTACCGTGAGAATTTGTTATCACGATTTATTTTCTGGTATCATCCCCGATTTCAGCATCTCAAGGAAGAAAAACGACTCATCAATCTCAATGACGTGGATATGTTTCCTTCCTCCCGCACCGGTGAACGCATTTCAATTGAAGGAGGCGATATGATGGTGTTAAATGAAAAGTACCTTCTTATCGGTTGCAGTGAAAGATCGACACCACATGCATTTCATTCACTGAAAAAAATATTATTCGAACGTAATGTCATCGAACATGTAGCGATGGTCGTCATACCAAGTGAACGATCCTACATGCACATCGATACGATTTTCACGCACATTGATACGAATCATATCGTTGCCTTCAAACCCATCGTCATCGAGGGCCTGAGTAGCTATGTCGAAGTGCATGATCGCGATGGAAGCGAGCGGGAATATCCCTCCATCAGCGAATTCATAAAGAAAGAGGTCAATGATAAAATGGAATTTATCCTCAGTGGCAGCGGAATTTCTCCTTATCAGGAAAGAGAACAATGGACTGATGGTTGCAATCTTGTCACCATAAGGCCGGGTGTAGCATTAACCTATGACAGGAATCCATATACCGAAATGGCTTTTAAGACAGCAGGGTTTAATGTCATCAAGGCAGAAGATTTTTTACAACACGCTACAGCCAATCCATTGTATGCTGCCACAGTAGAAAAAACAATCATCACTTTGCCGAGCAATGAACTATCAAGGGCGCGTGGCGGATCTCATTGCATGACTTGTCCCATTTTACGCTCGTGAGTTATCATCATTCATTTAACGTCAGGGTGCGGTACGGCGAAACAGATCAGATGGGATTTGTGTATTATGGTATCTATGCCCAATACTATGAGGTAGGACGTGTTGAAGCCATGCGTGATGCAGGTATACTTTATGCCCATCTTGAAAAAGAACATAATATCTGGATGCCGGTCATGAATATGCAGGTACGGTTTTTAAGACCTGCCAGATACGATGATTTGTTGACGATACGTACGACGGTCCCAAGCTTGCCTGACAGAGATATCCGTTTCCGCTACGAGATTCGCAATGAATCGGGTTTATTGCTCAATGGCGCCGTGGTTCAACTTTGCTTTTTAGATGCCACCACACAAAAAAGAATTGATGCACCTGATTTTATCAAAGAATCACTGAAATCTTATTTTTGAAGCTTATGTCATTCTGGACTAATCGTTTAAATAAGATAAAAGCATTTTTACACAGGCAGACTCTTCCTGGTTTTAAAGGCATCACCATTGCGGTGGTATTGAAATACCTATGGAAAGAAATTTTGAGGGATGATATTGTGACAAGGTCTAATTCTATGGCCTATAGTTTTTTTCTATCTGTTTTTCCGGGCATATTAGTTCTGCTCGCTTTGCTCCCTATTTTACCTATTGGAGATTTTATAAGCACATTCAGAAAAGGATATATCGATCTTCTCCCTCGGGAAATGGCTATTTATATAGACAACATTATTGTTGAAATGACGCAGACCAACCGTAACGGATTGTTGAGCGTAAGTCTTATTCTGGCGTTGATATTCGCCTCCAGCGGTGTGCTCTCCATGGTGAGAGGATTTCACAAAAGCTACGAGATGACGTATCGAAAACAAAATTCATTACAGCAAAGATGGCGTGCTCTTTGGCTTACAATGTTATTGGGCGTTTTATTCATTGGTTCCCTTGCGGCGATCATCCTTGGCAAGCCATTGCTCCTAAAGATTCTTTCTTTTACAAGTATAAGTAGTCAGAATTACCATTTTTTCAATTTTTTAAGATGGCTGGGGGTATTTATCTTTTATTATATTTCGATTACGATTATCTACACCATAGGGCCGGCCTATCGAAATAAAGAAAAGCTTTTTTCTCCCGGTGCAACATTAGCCACTATACTATCCGTCATCAGTTCATTTGCTTTCTCCATCTACGTAGAAAATTTTTCAAATTACAATCAGGTCTATGGTTCGATCGGTGCTATCATGCTTATCCTTATCTGGCTTCAGATCAATTCATTTATCATTCTCCTCGGTTATGAATTGAATGCATCCATTGTGATCAACAGAGATCTGTTAGCACATGAAGAAAGAATGGCGGAAAAATCGTGAGACGTGAGACGTGAGATGTGAGATGTGAAATGTGAAATGTGAAATGTGAAATGTGAAATGTGAAATGTGAATTATTTATCATTCAATTTTTGGCAAAGCCAAAAAATTGAATGACTTACGGTTCGGCGTAGGCTGTTCCTACGTCGGAGAGTCAGCAAATTTCAGATTTGCGATATAATTCATTATTTTTCCAATAAAAGTTTCGGCTTCGCTCAAATCCAAAATCTCATATCTCAAATCTTAAATCTTAAATCCTTTCGTATTACTTGTGTCGCGAGTCCGGTATCCGGCATCCCATAATCCGGCATCCTTTTTTATGTCTTCGATTCCATATCTTTACACACGACAATGAAACAAACATTTCTGCTACTTATACTTTTAATTTCGGTACTGCAGTACATGGCAGGTCAGGCTAAGTACTCTAATGAATTTCTCACCCTTGGCGTTGGCGCCAGGGCTCATGGTATGGCAGGCGCAGTGGGTGCAAGCGTTTCAGATCTTTCAGCCGCGTATTGGAATCCTGCAGGAATGTCATCGATCACATCTCCTGCACAGTTTCATGCCATGCATGCCGAATGGTTTGCCGGAATAGCACAATATGATCAATTATCATTCGGTAGACGTTTCAGCGAAAAACAAAATTCCTACGGCGCCATCTCATTGATCAGAATGGGTATTGATAATATTCCCAACACACTCCGCCTGATTGGCCCCGATGGCTCGATCAATTATGATCGTGTGACTACATTTTCAGCCGCAGATTATGCCGCTTTCATTTCGTATGCAAAAAAAATCGGCCAAAAAAATTGGTATGCTGGCGGATCAGTGAAAATAATTCATCGGAGCATCGGTTCATTTGGAAAATCATGGGGCTTCGGTGCAGACCTGGGTATTCAGCATCGTGGCGATAGATTTTCTTTTGCACTCATGGGCCGCGATCTGACGACTACATTCAATAGCTGGACATTTTCATTATCAGACGAGGAGAAACAAGTCTTCACGCAGACAGGCAATGAAATACCTGTCTCTACACTTGAACAAACGCTACCTACATTTGTCGTTGCAGGTGCATACAAAATCAACATCGGACAAAAAAGTGGAATTCTCTTGGGATTAGATCTTGATGTCACCACTGACGGAGAAAGGAATACAATTATATCATCAGAGACATTCAGCATCAATCCCCATCTGGGCATTGAAGTTGATCTGAATAAAAGAATTTATCTGCGGAGTGGAATTTCCAATCTGCAGAAGGTAAAAGACATCGCCGATCCTCAAAAAACAGATTGGATCTATCAACCGAATGTAGGCATCGGTTTAAAATTAGGAAGACTTCATCTGGATTATGCATTTACGAACATCGGTGATGTCACAGGCTCACAACTTTACAGCCATATCTTCGGCCTCATCCTGGATTTTGAAGATCTGAAAAAGAAATCAGAAGAATAGGTAATATCGTTCTGCCCCACTTCTCTCACTTCTCTCACTTCTCTCACTTCTCTCACCTAATTCAGCTATTAGAACTATTGAACGTAACCGAAAATTTACTCCCGATACCTACCTCACTTTCCAAAGCAATATTTCCTCCCTGTGCTTCAATAAATTCTTTACTGATAGCTAAACCAAGTCCGGAACCGGATTTGTAGCTCCCCGGAATCTGAAAATAACGGTCAAATATTCTATCCTTGTATTTACTATCAATCCCCTTCCCAAAATCCCGAACAGAAATTTTAACAGTCGTGACGCCGAAGTTTGAAATCTCCCTGTTTAGCGTAACGATTATTTCCGAATGTTCAGCTGAATAATTTATCGCGTTGGTCAGCAGGTTGACTAATACCCATGAAGTCTTTTCCTCATCAGCTTTAATAAAAGGCAGATCTTTTTCAGCATCAATTTTCAGCTGAATATTTTTTTTCTCGGCTTGGGTCCTGATGCTATCCAAAGCATACTGCAATATCCTCATCGGGTCACTTTGTTGAAGGGATAGCTGTATGTTACCTGTTTCAACCTGGGACATATTTAGAAGTTCGCCGGTTATTTTCAAAAGCCTGGCACTATCCTCCTTAATACTTTCGATCAATTGTTTTTGGGTTTCGTTTACCGTGCCATTTTTATCATTTTCAAGTAATTGCAAACTCATCAACATCGAGGAAATTGGCGTTTTTAATTCATGTGAAACAGTAGCAATAAAATTAGTTTTGGCTGCATCCAATTCCTTAAAGGAAGTAATATTTTTTAAAAGGATGACATCACCTATATATTTAACCGCCGTTTCACCTGTAGGGATAATTTCTATCCTCATCGTCTCCATATTGAAATAGCTTTCTTTACCATCCGCAAATATTTTAAGGAGTTTGTTTTCATTTTTATTTATGGTCTGATCCGGAATAATCATTTGCTGGACAAGTGAACGAATCAAATCATTTTGAACAGCAATATCTTCGGCTTTCTTCCCGATCGTTTCACCGTATTTCAATCCCGCTATTTTCAAAGCTTCATTATTGATAAATAATATTCCTTTATTTTCATCAAGACCGATGACAGGGTCATGCATATTATTAATCAGGGTTTCAATCCGGCTCTTTTCCATCATCAATTTTGCAAGATTACTGTTATTGTACTCTTCCAGTTTTTTCGCCATGCTATTGAAAGATTTAGCCAATTCACCAAACTCATTGTGACCTTCAAAATGTACACGTTGGGAATAGTTCTTATCGGCTATTTCCTTTATACTTTCAGTCAATTCCCTGATCGGATTCGAAATATTTCCCGGCAGATTTAATAGCAGTGTAAAGGCAATAATGAAACAGAATGTACCGAGCACGGCAAGAATCGTAGTAGCGGAATCCGCTGTATTAGTCGCGATAGTACTTTTTCGCTCGATGGCCTGCATATTTAAGAGCATAATATCTGTAAGATCCTTTCGTAGATCAATAGAGATCAGGCTGTCACCAGGCGAATTTTTAAATTTATCAAAATCATCCGTGAGTTTATCAGTAAGCTCCTGCTCACCATTTTCGGTGATATTCTTTTGTTGATTATTCAGATTCTTCTGAAATTCAGCGATACTATTCCCCTTGGTAAAATCACCATCGAGCGCTATGAGCATTTGTCTTGAGTAATCAATGGTATTGTAGTTTGCAACGAGAATATTTTGTGTGTCGGTCGATAGCTTGTTGATAAATATGACGCCTACGATGATGAGCACAGTGATCAGAATAAAAAGGATGCCGACACCTAGACTGAGTTTGGTCTTTATTTTCATGCTATGAAAGTATTATCAGGTCAATTTCAGATGTGGACAAATTCTTAATCAGACCGTTGAAAATGTTCGTAGCCAATATAATTTTTAAAAGATTAATATGTGGCTTCCCCACACACACAGTAGTGATATTGTGTTTCCTGGCTTCCTCCATTACTGCGGCCGGAACATTTGCATTTTTCGCCTGGATGACCTGCGCACCTAATTCAGTAGCTAATTTAAAATTGTTGATGAGATGCCGCTGCTTACTTAACGCTATATTATCAGTACTTTCTCCGGGTGTTTGCACATAAAGGACAAACCATTGCGCATTATAATAACTCGCCAGTCGTGCCGTCTTGCGAATTACATTTTTGGCCGTATTTTCATTACTGCTGATACAAGCCATAAATTTTTCGTGACGCAGGGCTATGTTTCGCGGCACTTCAATATCCACCTTTCTTTCTACCTGCGAGGCTACTTCTTTCAAAGCCAGTTCACGCAATTGTAAAATATGTTCAGGCTTGAAAAAATTATTGAGCGCTGTCTGAATTTTCTCGGCCTGGTAGATTTTCCCCTCCTTCAATCTCAAGATTAGTTCATCAGCCGTTAAATCGATATTCACCACCTCATCTGCGAGAGCTAATACCTTATCCGGAATGCGCTCTGCTACTTCAACTCCGGTTATTTTTTTAATTTCGGCATTTAAGCTTTCAATATGCTGAATATTTATAGCCGATATCACATTGATTCCAGCTTCGAGTATTTCAATTACATCCTGCCAGCGTTTCTCATTTTTGCTGCCTTCAATATTAGAATGTGCCAATTCATCTACTATGACTACTTCAGGCCGAAGATTAATTACAGCCTGCACATCTAATTCCTCTAACTCCTTTCCTTTGTAAAAAAGCTTCCGCCTTGGAATTACCGGAAGGCCCTCCAGGAGTTCATGAGTCTCCATTCGGCCATGGGTTTCAATGTATCCTATCTTTATATCAATTCCATTTTTGAGTAGGGCATGAGCTTCCTGTAGCATTCGATAGGTTTTTCCTACCCCAGCACTCATACCTATATAAATCTTAAACTTACCACGCCGTGATTTGCGTATGAGATCAAGAAAATGCTCTACATTTTGCTCCTTATGTTCTTCTTCAGACATTAAAATGAAATGGCCAGTGATGTAGTTGCAAAGGTATTCGTATTGACGGCCTCTCCCTCATCATTGAAGATTTTGTCTTTACTATTCAACATTCTTCCTTCTATCCGCCACAAAGCATTATCTCCTATTTTACGATCAAGGTTCACTGAAAAAGATGAAGTCTTAAAACCGTTCGGTGTTCCTGTAGCTATGATGATTCCATTTTCATCTGCATAATATTCGCCCCGGCCAGTTATCGACCATTTGTCACTCAGGGCTAATCTGACAAGAACCACCGGACTTAATAAATGATTGTATTCACTACTACCTTTACTCTTTTGCTCCATGCAATAATCAAACCCAAGTGTGATCCTAAATTTATCCGTTGGATTGAGTAACGCAAAGAAATTATGATAGTATCGCATTTGCCTGACGTCATCAGGTTTGTCACTACCAATAAAAGTACTATAATTCAAAGCGAATTTTGAACTTGGCGTATATGTTATTTGAGTTCCAAAAGCCGGCGTATTATTGCCATCGACACGCGCTATTCGTTGCCATCCATTAATGACTAAACCTGATAGAAACCATTTGCCATTGTCAGTCGTGAAGCCAATTTTGATTCCGCTTTCCCAACTAGGCGTATTATCACCCATAATGCAACGCGTGAGCGCATCATCAGCTTTCCCGATTGGGCTTTCAAAACCAATATGGGATGGGAAAATACCGGCATCTAACCAGAAATTTTTCTCCTTACACAATTTCACGCCAACGTTTGCCTGCCACACATTCTTAAGCAATGCTTGTTCTGCTGATGAATTATACTGAGCCCATGTTCCTAACATACCTCCTAAATTTGCACGGACATTAGTTGTATTGTAATTCAGATTTATAAACCCGAGATTCAGGTTCATTTCATTGTGCCTGTTGAAATTGTAAAAGAAAGATGGGCGCTCATGATTAGCCGGCTGGTTGAAATCATAAGCGTAATACACTTCAGCATATCCCGTGAATACCAGAGGTGATGCAGTTGAATCCGTCTGTCCATTCAGAGTGTAGGCAATCAAAAGCATGATTGGTAGTATTAGTTTTTTCATGTTGATCGTTATTTGAAATGGCTAAGGGCTATATTTAATTTGAGGACATTTATTTTTTCAGTACCAAAAAGTCCAAGTAATGGCTTTTCGATATTTTGATTCACAAGGGCTTTTAAGTTATCAGGAGATATATTACTGGCTTTCGCTATTCTGGACACTTGTACCAATGCTCCTTGTATAGAGATGTTAGGGTCTTGTCCACTACCGGATGCTGTCACCAGGTCTGATGGAATGTCTTCTTTACGAATGTCCGGATTATGGACCAGGAAAGAATCAATTCGAACCTGTACTGTTGCGAGATAATCAGGATTAGATGGACCTTTATTGCTACCACCACTTCCCGCCGCATTGTAATTGACAGCCGATGGCCTCGACCAGAAATATTTGTCATCAGAAAAGTCCTGAGCAATATTCTCATAATAGGTTTTACCATCAGCTTCCACCATGAATCCTTTTCCATGATTCGGTCCCAATTGAGCAATCCCCAATATGATGAACGTATATACGCCCATAAAGAAGATTATAAGCAACAGTGTCAGTTTTATACCGGGTAAAATATTTGTTTTCATGTTATTTAATTTTTCAAATGAATAATGTAACCAGCAGGTCAATTAATTTAATGCCTATGAATGGAATGATAATTCCTCCCAGTCCGTAGTATAATAGATTACGTCTCAACAAAGCACTTGCACCAATAGGTTTATACGCAACTCCTTTTAACGCGAGAGGTATCAACAATGGAATAATGATGGCATTGAATATGACAGCTGACAGTATCGCACTCTGTGGCGAATGAAGCTGCATGATATTAAGCGCCCGTAAAGCCGGGATGGTTGCAATAAACAAAGCAGGAACGATCGCAAAATACTTGGCCACATCATTTGCAATACTGAAGGTGGTCAACGTACCGCGAGTCATCAACAATTGTTTGCCGATTTCAACGATCTCAATCAATTTTGTCGGATCATTGTCAAGATCAACCATATTACCCGCTTCTTTAGCAGCCTGGGTCCCACTGTTCATCGCCACCCCAACATCTGCTTGTGCAAGGGCCGGAGCATCGTTAGTGCCATCACCCATCATAGCGACCAGTTTTCCGGATTGTTGCTCATTGCGGATATAAGCCATCTTGTCTTCCGGCTTCGCCTCTGCAATAAAATCATCTACCCCAGCTTTTTCTGCAATGTATTTTGCCGTCAGCGGATTGTCTCCTGTAACCATTACTGTTTTAACTCCCATTTTTCTCAACCGTTGAAACCGTTCAAGAATACCTGGCTTGATAATATCCTGCAGTTCAATGACACCCAGCACCTTATCATTATCGGATACCACTAAGGGTGTTCCTCCATTCGTAGAAATAGTTTTTACTTTTTCCGCTGTTTCTTTTGGAAAACTATTTCCTGCTTTTTCACAAAGACTTTTTATGGCATCAACTGCCCCTTTCCGTATCCGGGTGTTTTCAAAATCAACACCACTGCTTCGTGTTTCAGCTGTAAACTTGATGAATGTGGGATTTTCCAACTTGTAGCTATTCGGATTTATTCCGGCCAATTCAATTATTGATTTTCCTTCAGGTGTTTCATCCGACATCGAACTGAGCACCGTGCTTCTCAGAAAATCCTTTTCGTTTATTCCGTCTGCGGGATAAAAATTAGTCGCCTTACGATTACCTATGGTGATCGTTCCGGTCTTATCAAGAAGTAATGTATCAATGTCCCCTGCAGTTTCTACAGCTTTTCCTGATTTAGCGATCACATTCGCCCGCAATGCCCTATCCATTCCTGCAATACCTATAGCTGAAAGTAATCCTCCGATCGTAGTTGGAATCAGGCACACAAAAAGTGCTATATAAGACGAAATCGGAATAGGTGTCTGAGCAAAATCCGAAAACGGTGCTAGCGTAATACAGATAATGATAAAGATGAGCGTAAATCCTGCGAGCAAAATCGTCAATGCAATTTCATTCGGAGTCTTCTGACGTGAAGCACCTTCTACCAAAGCAATCATCTTATCCAGAAAACTTTCTCCTGCTGCGGTTGTAACCTGAACTTTTATTTTATCAGAAAGAACTTTAGTTCCACCGGTAACAGATGATTTATCGCCTCCCGATTCTCTAATCACCGGTGCACTTTCACCAGTGATCGCACTTTCATCAATGGTCGCAATTCCTTCGATGATTTCTCCGTCCATCGGAATGGTATCTCCTGTCTCGCAATAAAACACATCTCCCTTTTTCAAAAGAGATGATTTGACAGTTTTAAGTTGTCCATTGTCAATGACCATTTTTGCAGGCGTTTCTTCCCTTGTTTTACGAAGTGAATTTGCCTGCGCCTTTCCTCGTGCTTCTGCCAAAGCTTCAGCAAAATTTGCAAATAGTACAGTAAGGAGGAGTATGATGAAGATGGTGAAATTGTAGGCGAATGATCCCTGTGATGCTTCACCCATCAATATCCAGATACAAACTCCAAGCATGTATGCTGTGCCTACCTCAACCGTAAACATCACGGGATTGCGAAGCATAATTCGTGGATTGAGCTTTACAAATGATTGCATGATAGCTTCATTCATCAGGTCTCTATCAAAAAGTTTATTTTGTCGTTGCCTTTTCATGATCAGGAATATTCTTTATTTAAATAATGTAAAATGTTCAGCAATCGGCCCTAGTGCTAATGCCGGAAAAAATGATAATCCGACGAGCACAGCAATCACTGCAAATACCATCAACCCGAATGTTGCCGTATCCGCTTTTAATGTACCTGCACTCTCAGGAATATATTTTTTAGCTGCAAGCAATCCCGCAATAGCCACCGGCCCGATGATGGGAAGAAATCGTGCAAGCAACATCACAATACCACAGGTGATATTCCAGAATGGATTGGCATCACCCAGCCCTTCAAAACCACTTCCATTGTTGGCTGATGATGAAGTGTATTCATACAGCATTTCACTGAAACCATGATAGCCCGGATTATTCAACCATCCTGAAGCATTACCCGAAAACCACCAACCCATAGGTGTATCATGTGCTGTGAGATGACTAGCAATGGCGGTACCCGTAAGAACGAGAAGAGGATGAAGCAGGAAAACAATCATCGCTATTTTCATCTCTCGCGCTTCAATTTTCTTACCCAGGAATTCAGGCGTCCTTCCAACCATCAATCCACTAATAAATACAGCTATGATGATGAAAATGTAAAAGTTTAAAAATCCTACGCCCACTCCTCCGTAAAATGCATTGACCATCATACCGAGCATCGCATTCATACCTGACAAGGGCATTGAACTGTCATGCATTGAATTGACTGAACCATTAGATGTGACAGTTGTAGTAATCTCCCATAATGCAGAAGCTGCGGGACCAAAACGGACTTCCTTTCCTTCCATGCTTCCAAGGGGTTGAGTAATCCCCATTTTTTCAATCGCAGGATTACCACCCATCTCATAATGAATAGTAGGAATAACAAGTAAAATAAATCCTGCTGTCATCACACCAAATACCATCCATGATAATTTTTTTCTATTTAGAAAAAAGCCTAAGGCAAATACCAATGCGATCGGGATAAGAATGATGCTAATATTCTCAAGGATATTGGTGAGATAATCAGGATTTTCTAAAGGCACCGCAGAGTTAGCACCGAAATATCCACCTCCATTAGTACCAAGTTGTTTAATAGCAACCATGGCCGCAGCCGGACCAGTGCTGACTTGCATCGTATCCCCTTGCATCGATATCATGGTGTCCTTACCGTTAAATGTCATGGGGGTTCCGCGAAATATCAGGATGGTGGCCAGTACAATTGAAAGTGGCAACAATATTCTTGTGCAGGACTTAACCAAAAGATTATAAAAATTGCCAAGCATGTCAGCTGTCCGTTCCTTCATCGCTATAAAAACGACACCGCAAATAGCAATACCTGTACCTGCACTAATAAACTGAAATAGCATTAACAGTAGTTGTCCAAAATAAGAAACACCTGATTCACCCGAATAATGCTGAAGATTTGTATTTGAAACAAAGCTGACAGTAGTATTAAATGCCAGGTCGGCACTCATAGACGGATTGCCATCCGGATTCAACGGAAGCCAACTCATATTCATGAGCACCGCCATGGAAATCAAAAACCAAATGACATTTATAGTCAGCAATGCTGCGAGGCTCTGCTTCCAGCTCATCTCCTTTGAAGCATCAATTCCACTGAAGCGAAAAAAGAATTTTTCGAGCGGACTCAGTATCGGATCCAGCCAGGATTTTTCGCCGGCGAAAACCTTTGCGATGTATTTACCGAGCGGTATGGCCAGCACCACCGCAGCGATATAAATGAGGATAACCCCTAAGATTTCAGTATTCATGATATTTAGAATTTTTCCGGCTTGATGAGTACATATCCCATGTAACCGAAGAGGAGTAATGCAATAAGGAATAGAGCTATCATAATAAATTAGATTTTTTCAAAAAAATCAATGGCTTTGAAGAAAATGGCGAACCCGATGAGGCCCGTCAGGATGAGTATTGTGGTGATCATGGTTATTCAATTTTAAGTCATGGTTATGGTTTACTAATAGGTAATTACTGATCTGCAAATCCATTTAGAATGATTTATATCATCCCTATCTGTTGTTGACTCTTTTCTTTATTATTTGATCAGTAAAAAACTATTTTGATTTTCCAATAAATGATGTAGAAAAACGCAATTGCAAAAAGAAAGGCAACAAGTATGGCCAAAACCTCTTTGATATTGAGTTTTCTCCTACGCATTTATGAAAGGGGGCGGCCAATATCCGTTCCATTGAATTTGGTAAATGAATTAACTAATTAACAATCAAAAGCTTATGAACAAAACGGGGAAATTGAAACTATAAGAAACCCTTCCATTTTGAAAGGGTGATTTCAATTTTGGCATGGATGATATTAAGTATAGATTGGAGAAAGGTGAAATTTAATTTGCGTTAATCTGCGAAATTTGCGGCAAAGAAAAAAATGGCAATATTCAACTGGCAACAAGCAAAAATATATCTGCGAAATTGGTGGCTGAGCGTATAGGGCTTATTCTACTTTATATTCCTGTAATTTCCGATACAAGGTAGTCAGCCCGATATTCATCAATCTTGCGGCTTCTGTTTTATTCCCCTTTGTATGATTAAGTACTTTCAGTATGTGTAGTTTTTCCGCGCTTGCCAAATCAAAAGCTGATAACGTTTTATTGTTAGCCGGGACCTGAATTGAACTAAGAAATTCATAAGGTAAAGTGTCCGTCGTAAGTTCATCAGATGTAGACAATATTACACTTCGCTCAATAATATTTTTAAGCTCACGTATATTTCCAGGAAAAGTATGATGTTGAAGTACCCTGACAAAATCAGCAGAAACAGATTTAATATTCTTGTTGGTCTTTTTCGAAAATACCTGAATAAAAAATTGAATCAGGTCTCCTATATCTGAAACTCTTTCCCTAAGAGCAGGCAATTTTATTTGAAACACAGATATCCTGTAAAATAGATCCTGGCGAAAATGACCGGATTCAATTTCATTTTCCAACTTACGATGGGTGGCTGCAATAATCCGGACATTGACCTTAGTCGGCTTGCTTTCCCCGATTTTCATCAATTCCCCGGTTTCAATAACCCTTAAAAGCTTAGATTGTAACTCCAGGCTCATCTCCCCTATTTCATCCAGAAAAATAGTTCCGTTGTTAGCCTCCTCAAATAATCCGGTCTGATCTCTGGTCGCACCTGTAAATGCACCTGCCTTATGCCCGAACATTTCACTTTCAAGCAATTCTTTATTGAAGGCTGAACAATTGATGGCCACAAAATTTTTAGTGTTTCGTCCGCTCGCCTGATGAATAGCCTGAGCGAAAACTTCTTTGCCTGTTCCCGTTTCACCAGTGAGTAAAACTGTAGTATCTGTCCGGGCTACTTTTTTTGCCAGTTCAATGGCCTGCAGAAAGATTTTTGATTTGCCGATGATGTTATCAAAAGAATACCTGTCTCCAAGTTGCTTTTCAAGCAATTGTACACGCCTGGCCAAATCTACTTTTTCAATAGCCCGATGTAGAAGAGGAATTATTTTATTGTTGTCATCTCCTTTGGTGATATAATCGAATGCTCCGTTTTTAATGGCTTGCACCCCATCCGGAATATTGCCGTATGCTGTCAATAGGATAATTTCAACATGGGGACATTTGTCTTTGATGATTTTTGAAAGCTCGACACCATTTCCATCGGGCAATTTTACATCACAGAGCACAACATCGATTCCTGACTGATCCAGTTTTTTGAGTGCAGACTTGCAGTCACCAGCCTGGATGACCTCAAAACCTTCAAGGCTGATTATCCTGGCCAGTAATGACCTGAGTTTTTCTTCATCATCAATGATTAATATCTTATTCAATATTTATTGTGATGGTTATTTAGAAAAAGAGATTAGTCTTCCGGATTCGCCTTCCTGTGATCCTGAAGAAATTTCTCCAGGCCAAGATCCGTAAGCGGATGATACAACAATCCCAATATCGCAGACAAAGGACATGTCACAACATGGGCACCTGCTTTGGCAGCTTCGACAATATGCCGCGCACTTCGTATTGATGCCGCCAATATCTGAGTATCAAATCCCTGTAGCGTATATACTTCAGATATCTCTTTGATCAATGTCATTCCATCCCAATTGGTATCATCTATCCTGCCGATAAATGGAGACATATATGTCGCACCGGCTTTGGCTGCGAGTATGGCCTGCCCTGTCGAAAATATCAATGTACAGTTCGTACGGATGCCATGATCTTTGAACCAATTCAGTGCCTTGATTCCATCTTTGATCATCGGTACTTTGACAACGATGTTAGATGCCAGATCGGCCAGAATTTTTCCTTCTTCTACAATACCATCAAAATCTGTGGAGATCACCTCAGCACTCACATCGCCATCCACAATAGCACAGATGGACCGATAGTGATTCTGAATGTTGATCCTACCGGTTATCCCCTCTTTAGCCATCAACGAGGGATTAGTAGTCACACCATCAAGAATGCCCAATTCATTGGCTTCTTTGATCTGGTCAAGGTTTGCTGTGTCTATAAAAAATTTCATGTCCGGAAATTTAGAAAAGAAAAAGTGAGAAATCATATCGCTCCGCTCAACTTACTACCCTTGCTGCATTTCTGCCCTGGGGGAGTTCGCAAGGAGCTGGACGTATGACTCTCACTCACCGCAAAGGTAATGATTATCCCTCTCCCTGCTCTTCAAGACCCTTTATTTCCCTTTTATTGTTCCTCCAGGCAGGTAAATCAGGCAAATCTGCTCTTAGTATAATAGGAACTTTCTGTATCGGATGGATAAATTCCATCTTACGGCAATGAAGCATAAATGCATTTGGATCATTCATGGATTGACCACCATATTTGACATCACCGAATATAGGACTTCCGATAAAGCTCATATGCACGCGCAATTGATGGGACTTGCCGGTGACCGGATGGAGTCTGATAAGGAAAAACCGATCCACTTTGCCAAGTGTCTTATATATCGTTCTCGCTTTGACAGCCCCTGCCCTTTCTCCTTTCACCACCTCTACTATATTCTTATTTCTGTCCTTATACATCCAGTTTTGAAGATCCCCTTCAAATGGATCAGGACACTTGGTCACCAGTGCGAGATAAGTTTTATCCACTTTCCGGTCCGTAAATAATTGACGCATTCGGTCCTTTCCTTTGGATGTTTTGGCAAAAATTAAAACCCCACTTACCGGACGGTCCAATCTGTGACAGGACTGCAGAAATACATTGCCGGGCTTCTTGTATTTCTCACGCACATATTCTCTCAATATCTCTTCGAGGCTGGTATCTCCTGTATCGTCCGTGTGAACGAGAAGGCCATTAGGCTTGTTTATAGCGATCAGGTGGTTATCTTCATAGATGATTTCAAGGTCAGTTAAAGCCATTTCGCAAGTTAGAAATTTTCAAATTCGCAGATGAATATTACGCTCGGCTTTTCTCCATGCCCCAATGATACTTTCATGTTTGCAGCTCTCGTCAATGGCTGGATTGATACGAAAGGCCTTTCATTTACAGTGCTTATGGAAGATGTTGAAACGCTCAATGAATGGGCAGCATCAACTCGTCTGGATGTCACCAAGATGAGCTTTCACCGCTCTTTATCCCTTCTTGATCAATATACCCTTCTCCAATCCGGAGCTGCCCTCGGTAATGGATGTGGCCCTCTTCTGATTTCCAATGCACACCCTCAAAAAGAGGATATTCTGGCTGGCCCGGTTCTCCTGCCTGGCAACTGGACGACAGCCCATCTGTTGTTCAATATCTTTTATCCTGGCTGCCTTGACAAACAATTCGTTGTCTTTAATGAGATAGAAGAAATGCTCCTGCAGGATAAAGCAGTTGCCGGTGTCATTATTCACGAAAACAGGTTTACCTATGAAGCTCTCGGTCTTCATAAGGTTATGGATCTGGGTGAAGCCTGGGAAACTAAAACCGGTTTACCTATCCCTTTGGGTGGAATCTTCACTGCACACCATATTTCCGATGAAATCAGGTCTTCAATTGAGACATTGATTAAGGAAAGCATTCAGTTTGGCTATCTGCACCCTGAAATCGTCATGCCATACGTCCGCCAGTTCTCCCAAACGATGGATGAAGAGGTCATGAAGAGCCATATTAAGCTGTATGTCAACGATTTTTCCCTTGACCTGGGAGAAAAAGGAAGAGAATCCATCAGGATTCTAAAAAAAATGTCTCTTTAATCCTCGAAGGCACCCTTCTATTCCATACATTTTCAGTCTAAAACATATTACAAAAATTTAATTTATCTTTTTTCCTGATAAAAAGTCATTTACATATGATAAATAAATTTAATATGTATATATTTGACCCAATAAGTTTTGGTTTTTTAATGGATAATCGCAGTGGCTCGTGAAACGTCACGAGCCCTTTTTAAGCATCTCCCGTCACGCCTGCGGCGTGATTCCAGATAAGAAGTGTGATCTTAGTTTTAGTTAACCTTAAGCCCGCTCAATGGAGTGGGCTTTCTTTTTTTAGACCAATCCTTTTGACAAAAGATTGATCTAAAAAAAAATCAGAATAGCGAATAAGGAAGTTTAGCACTTTCCTTCGTCTTCGCCTTCGCCTTTGCCTTCGCCTTTTTTTTACCTTTGGCAACTCAATTCTAAAACAGACAACCTTCAAAACCCAATCCACTATGATTATCGGCGTACCTAAGGAAATAAAAACGAATGAAAACAGAGTGGCACTTACGCCGGCTGGAGCATTAGAGCTGACAAAAAGAGGACATAAGGTCTATGTCCAGCATAATGCCGGAGTCAATAGCGGTTTTGAAGATTCAGCCTATGAAGCCCGTGGAGCTGTCATACTACCCAACATAGAGGATACTTATGCGATAGCGGACATGATCATCAAGGTAAAGGAACCCATTGATGTTGAATATCCACTGATCAAAAAAGACCAGCTCCTTTTTACTTATTTCCATTTTGCTTCTTATGAGCCGCTGACACGGGCAATGATAAAAAATGAAGCAATCTGTCTTGCTTATGAAACTGTAGAACTCCCTGATCGAACTCTTCCACTCTTGGTCCCTATGTCCGAAGTCGCAGGCCGTATGGCCGTCCAGGAAGGAGCCAAATTTCTTGAAAAACCAGAAGGGGGCAGAGGCGTGTTACTTGGAGGTGTCCCTGGTGTTGCTCCGGCTCAGGTCCTTGTGCTCGGTGGAGGTATCGTAGGTACACAAGCCGCTAAGATGGCTGCTGGCCTCGGCGCCCATGTAACGATTCTGGATGTTAATCTCAATCGGTTGAGATACCTGTCAGACATCATGCCTCCGAATGTCACCACCATGTATTCAAATGAACTAAATATCCGTGAACTCATCCGTACCCATGAGTTAATAATAGGCGCTGTTCTTATTCCGGGTGCCAAAGCTCCAATGCTTATCACCAGGGACATGCTCAAAGAAATGCAGCCCGGAACCGTGTTGGTTGATGTCGCGGTCGACCAGGGAGGTTGTATCGAAACATGTCGTCCTACGACACACGACGATCCTATTTTTGTTATTGATGGTGTCGTCCACTATTGTGTAGCTAACATGCCAGGAGCAGTGCCATATACGTCCACAATAGCCCTTACCAATGCCACGCTGCCTTATGCCTTGCGTCTGGCTGACAAAGGTTGGAAAGAAGCCTGCCGCCAGGATCATGCACTGAAACTTGGCCTTAATGTAGTAAGTAGCAAGGTAGTTTACAAAGGAGTTGCCGATGCTTTTGGCCTGCCACTCGTCAATGTAGACTCAATCCTCGCGTAAGTAAGAACAATCCATTATGATTGTCCGTCACAATCGCAGGCTCAACCCCTTGCGGTTGCCGATGCGATCACACTAAAAAAATAAATTTTCCCAAATGAAAATTTACTTTTAACTTACAATTCGGGAATATATTTTTCACTCTTAATCACAAAGTATGTATATCACTTTTGAAGAATTGCGGAGAATTAAACACGCCTTACCTACTGGCAGTGTAAAGAGAATAGCTGACGAGCTGCAGGTCGAAGAACAGACCGTCAGGAATTATTTTGGAGCAAAAAAATATGAAAATGGTCAAATCGTATCTCAACATATTCAACCTGGTCCTGATGGTGGAATAGTGAGCCTCGAAGATGATACTATCCTTAACCTTGCAAGGAAAATCATCGAAGAGTCCACTCACGATACGATGGCTCAGAACTAAAAAAAGGTGACCACTGTAATCAGTGTCACCTTTTTTTATTCCGAATTTTCATTTCGATCAAAGACATTTACTGTTTTTGACCTGTCTTTTTTATCCAATGAGTATTATGACTGATTTTTGTAAAATCAAGATACACCTTGTTGTATCTGTTGTATGACTCATAAATATCAATTCGGGTTATTTCAGGTACTGTCAGTACGGAATGAAAATGTAAAAGAGATCTTCCCGGGACACTATCCGTCCGGAAAGAATATACATCCATGCGATCCTGACAATATAATCCGCACTCATTTGCGGATACAATCCAGTCATACGCGGTATCAAATGGAACCACTATGCACAAATGTCCCGATGTATTCAATCTGCCTGAAAACGCTTCCATCCAAATTTGTGAAGAAACTACAGCATGCTTAGCCTTTGCATTAACATTATTTTTAGCTTCTAATTGTTTATAAAAAAAAGGAGGATTGCACAACACAAGGTCAAATTTGCTTTTCGTTGAGGATGAATATGTAAAAATGTTTTCATGTTGAGCAATTAATCTTTCTGACCAAAACGAATTTTTAAAATTAGAATCAGCTAGCTCAATTGCTGCTTCATCAAAATCAATAGCTGTGATCGCCGCATCTTCAAAATAATACGCCATCATTAATGCAAGAATCCCTGTACCCGATCCAACATCAAATATTCGTTTTGGATTTTCAACAATCTTTGGTACCCATGCACCTAAAAGCAACGCATCAGTCCCAATTTTAAATACATCAACATGCTGCCGGATAGAAATCCCATTCCATTTGAAAATTTCTTCCGGTTTCTTCAATGTCAATTTATTAACATGGTAAAGTTCTTAGCCCCCTTTAGGGGGTTGGGGGCAAGGATGAAGGGTGAGCAAGCGAAGTTTGGGGGCAATTAATTTTCACGGTCTCCCGTAAATGCAATTTTAATGGCTTCACTCGATTCCAAATTTGATTCAAGACTCACCCGCTGTGTACTCAAACCATCATATACTGATATTGCTGCAGTATTGGGAGGTACCATACCCACATTATGGGCATACAAAATGAGATCCTGTGCAAAGCCAATCAACGTCGTCTGTATCACGTATTTATCACCTGTCAACTGATAATTTGTAATCAGCCAGTCTGGTCCAAGCTTGAGGGAGATAATATCACCATCAATCGTATTATAATCCCAAACACTGATAGTCAGTTTCCGGGATTTTACTTCAATAGTACCTGTCTCTTTCACAGCGACTGAATCAGCGGCTATATCCTTGGGGGCTACTTCGAGCTCTTTTATTGACCAGGAAAGTAAATCCTGATATGAATGCTGATCAGATGTAGAAGCTGTGAATCCAAGCCAGGCTGTATGATCAGGGCTGTTTATTTTCTCCGCTACATCCAGCTTGACCGAAAGAACCGGGAATAAGTAGCTATCAAGATAAACCTGGAGACGTCCATCACGGTAAATGATACGCGTGAAGTGCGAATGACCATCTGTTATTTCAGGAATTTCGTGAACTGTCGCATACCTGCGATAAGTCTTAGTCTCCGGACTGTAGAAAGATAAATTGATATGATTGCGACTTCCTTCATTGTCGTCTTTTGTATCAAATTCTAAAGCGACACCATAAGGGATTTCTTTATACCCGATGTCATCACCTATTCCTCCGGTGATATCAGGAGATTGAGCCTGTATGACGAACGCAAATCCATCGCCTGGCATCATCTTTGACGAATCACTTGATATAAGAAATGTAAATTCTGTCTCAAATCCGCCTGTAAAATCTATCTTCTTCGCAGAATACCAGCATGCACCCGATTGTCGGGGTTTATCTGCTGTAAGCCGTAGTCGCTCCCCTGCAATAATGGCTGATCCATCAAGATTGACATTGTCGCTGAAAGCTTTAAAATCATTGATTTGAAACATATATTTCTGACCTTCTGACAGATTATATGTGAATAACAAAAAAAAGAAAAAACTGCATTTCATGATCAAATATGACAAAGAACTAATCTTTTTGTAGAGACGGTCACCTAATGTACACATAGAACGAAGCATTGAAAGCCAATTCAAATGAAAAAAAATCATCATACAAAAATAGGAAAGGGAATCCGATCCATAAGAAAGGCTTTTCGTATTCACAAATCATTGGGTTTCAATATTTAGGAGCTAAAACACCTGATTATTCAAAATTAAAAAGAGCCCATAACACAACTTATGTATTGCGTTATGAGCTCTAAATGCAGCCCCTAGGGGAATCGAACCCCTCTTTACAGAATGAAAATCTGCCGTCCTAACCGATAGACGAAGGGGCCGTCTACTCGGATGCTTCCTAAAAAGCAGGGCAAAATTAGAATTTTTTAAAACTAACAGCTAAATATTTTGGAGAATATATCCTTTCACTGCTTCTATATCAATCTATTAAGCTGGTAACCAGATGAGTATAAAAAGGCATTGGCTTAATATATCGAACAACTGTAGAAAAAACATTAGTCTTATTCCTCCTTTTGAACGTTAAGCGTTTATTTTTGTCTCTCTTAATTCAGCAGCTTCAATTTAATCCTTACATCATGGCAAAAAGAATTGCAATTAACGGCTTTGGCCGAATAGGTCGTCTTACATTCCGGAAACTCTACGATATGCCCGGAGTTAAAATCGTCGGCATAAATGATTTAACTGATCCCACCACTCTGGCTCATCTTCTTAAATATGACTCAGCTCAGGGTGCATTCAATAAAGATGTCAGGGTTGATGGAAATTATCTCTTAGTGGATGACGAGCGAATCCTTATCTCAGCTATAAAATCGCCCGCTGAATTGTGGAAAGGCTTAGATGTAGACACTGTCCTCGAGTGTACAGGCCTTTTTACTGACCGTGAAAAGGCATCTCAACATATCAGACCTGATGGTGCCAAAAGGGTGATCATCAGTGCTCCTGCGAAAGGAAGCGATGTGCCTACGATCGTAATGGGAATAAATGAACATTTAATTGATCCAAAGGAAACTGTTTTTTCAAATGCATCCTGTACCACCAACTGCCTCGCACCACTGGTAAAAATACTGATTGATAATTGGGGAATTAAAATGGGCTCGATGATTACCATTCATGCCTATACTTCTGATCAGAATCTTCAGGATGCTCCTCACCGGGATTTACGACGCGCTCGAGCTGCCGCTTACAATATCATACCTACCAGCACTGGGGCTGCATCAGCATTGAAACTGGTCATCCCTGAAATTGGAAGCAAATTAGGGGCAATGTCTTACCGTGTGCCCGTGATCAGCGGCTCAATCGTAGATCTAAGCGTTGTATTGGAAAAACCAGCAACAGAAAGCGAGATCAATGCTGCATTTTTGGATGCTTCACGAAATCGTATGAAAGGATACCTCCAGTATTGTACGGATCCGATCGTTTCAGGTGATGTGATCAGAAATTCACATTCATGTGTCTTTGATTCATTGATGACTGAAGTTACCGGAGATCTCGTTAAAGTAGTTGGCTGGTATGATAATGAAGCCGGTTACTCTTCCAGGTTATCCGAATTAGCATTCATGCTTTCCTGATAATCCTGAAATACATGAAAGGAGATTTAAATAATCTGGATGTTAAAGGCCATAAAGTCATTGTACGCGTTGACTTCAATGTTCCACTAGATGATCAGTACAATGTCACCGATGATACACGTATCAGAGGTGCTATTCCGACGATCAAATATCTATTGGACAAAGGAGCCAGAGTAATTTTGCTTTCTCATTTTGAAAGACCTTTAAAAAGTTTACTACCTAATGGTGAGATTGACAGAGTTAAATTCACATTGAATCATGTTGTCCCTGCTCTCGAAAAACTATTGGGTCAGAAAGTTGCTTTTTTCCCGGATACCATCGGTGAAAAAGTAAATTCAAAAGTGAATGATCTCCAGGATGGAGATATCCTTTTACTTGAAAATACCCGCTTCTATGCTGGTGAAGAAAAAGGAGATCCGGTATTTGCCAAACAATTATCCTCACTTGGTGATTTTTATGTCAATGATGCTTTTGGTGCGGCACACAGAGCTCATGCCTCCACATCTGTGATGGCAGATTACTTTGATGCTGATCACAAAGCATTTGGTTTTTTGATGAAAAGCGAATTAGACAATGCTAAACAGGTATTAGATAATCCTAAACGTCCTTTCATCGCGATACTTGGCGGTGCAAAAGTATCCGACAAGATCTTATTGATTGAATCACTTCTTGATAAAGCAGATAAAATAATTATCGGAGGAGGTATGGCCTACACCTTCATTCGCGCTCAAGGTGGTCAAACGGGAAAATCATTAGTGGAAGAAGATAAACTTGAACTCGCGAATCAACTATTAACCAAAGCTGCAAAACTTGGCAAATCAATTGAGTTGCCATCAGATAGTATCGCGGCAGATAAATTTGCAGCAGATGCCAATTTTAAAAATGTTCCTTCTAATGAAATCCCCGAAGGATGGATGGGATTAGATATTGGACTTACAGCCAGATTTGAATATGCTAACCATCTCAAAGGAGCAGGTACCATATTATGGAATGGCCCAATGGGCGTTTTCGAAATGGACGCATTCTCACATGGAACAAAAGCAATAGCACAGGCAGTAGCAGATGTCACAAAGACCGGAACATTTTCATTGATTGGTGGCGGTGATTCCGTAGCCGCAATTCATCAAAGCGGTCTTGCAGATTCCGTCAGCTTCATCAGCACAGGAGGTGGCGCCATGCTCGAACTACTCGAAGGAAAAACACTTCCCGGAGTTGCAGCTATTCTAAAATAACTTTTCCACTTAATTTAGTTTTTATACAAAAAAAAAGCAAAAAAGTTATCCGTAGTCTGAGACTACGGATAACTTTTTTGCTTTTTTCATCTGATTCAATTAGCGAGGCCGCCCCACTATTCACTATGGTTGTTGAACTGTAGCACAAAGTTGAGTTCAGCAAGTCGAGGAACACTATTCACTGATTACTGATTACCTCTTACTGATTACCTTTTTCTGATTACCTTATTATCGTAATTCCACCTTTCACCGTTTCTGTGAGATCTTCATATTGCAGTTCTGCCGTATACACATACACTCCGGGTAGTAACGGTTGTCCATTGAATTTACCATCCCAGCCATCACTTTCATTACCAGGCATTCCTCCTATTTTGTTAAATAAAAGATTTCCCCAGCGATCATATATTCTGAGATAACCAATTCCAATGAGATTACGTCGTCCTGAAATAAAGAATACATCATTGATTCCATCTCCGTTTGGTGAAAAGACAGTAGGAATAAATATGATTCTCGGAACGATCACCTTCAGATGCATTGAATCACTTGCTGTACAACCAGCAGTGTCGGTGACGATCGCCGTTACATTACCACTTGAACTGGCTATAAACTCAAGCTTAGGACATCCGGGACATGTCAATCCATCATAGCCACCCCACTCTATATCGTTGATAGCATTCGGTGTGATGTTCGTTATTAAATCAATCTTTACAGAATCACCTCCGGCTACAATTTGATCAGCCCCCAGGTCAACAGTAATCTGTATAGGTTCATTCAGATTAAATATTTTGGTAAATGAGCATCCATTCTGATCTGTGACCGTCAAACTATATTGACCAGGTGAAAGAGAAGACAGCGATGTTCCGCCCTGAGGACTGACTGACCACTGGTAAGTGTAAGGGCCTATTCCACCTATCACCCCGTTGATCACTAATGCACCATTATCATCTCCGAAACATGTGATATTCATCAGACTCACATCGATATCATTGATGATCAGGTTACTTTCCGGAACAACAGCTGATGCTGTTTTTTCACAACCATTGTCTTTATTATGAATCTTAAGAACATAGGTACCACCTTGCGAAACGTCAATGTCCGGTCCTGTGTTGCTACCGACAATCAGTCCGTCTGCAGTAGTCCAAAAGAAATCATACTCAACTATAGGTGCTCCCAGCGTGGATTGAACACCTGATATAGTTGTATTGCAATCAATCGTATCACCAGGTGTAAGCACTAAGCTTGTCAATGCAGTATCAATAGTCACAAAGGCCCTGTCTGTACTTTGACAACCATTTGAAGTGTCTTTCACAATGATATCATACTGACCTACTTCATCAACGATAATGGAAACGCCATCAGTAGGTCCTACAATATGACCACCTACTGTAGTCCAGTTATAAGTGATGTTTGTTCCTGTTGATGATCCACCTCCTAAAACAAACGTGACACTATCACAAGTGAGTACTCTGTCAAGACCTGCATCTGCATTCGGTGTGTTAGCATCCTTTGTCACAGTGACAGAAACTGAATCTGCGCATCCGGATAAACTATGCGTAACTTTTAGCTGATAAACACCTTCTTTACCTACCTGAGCCATTGAAGTAGTCGCTCCACTATTGATGACACCCGTAGCCGTAGTCCATTGATAAAGAATAGCGCCACCCGATGATGCACTACCATCTAAGAGCAATACATTTCCACCTGCACATGTCAGTACAAAACTTGGATTACTGATTACGGCTTGTGGTGGATCATATACGTTGATGGTAATACTCTTGATAAAATCACAACCATCATCCAGATAATGATAGGTGATCACATGAGAACCTGCTCCGGCGAGCACAGGATCAAACTTGCCATTGACCACATCAGTGATTCCTGTTCCAGACCAATCACCAACTCCATTTCCACCCACAACAGTTACTTGCAGATTGATCGGTGTCGTCCCTGTATATAAACAGATATCAGACTGAGGCTTAACTGTAATCATAGGCGTTGGACATGCGCGTGCTATGCAAGAGAATGTATCTATTCGCTGAGGGCAAGGTCCTGCAGTTTGCGAAATAATTTCAATAGCCACACTATCGCCCGGCACCAGGCCTCCAAAATCTATACAATTCCCTGTGACAACTCCTATCTGGGGCGTGAGTGCATTTACAACGTAATTGGAAACTAACGGATCCGGAGTCCAGCAAAAACTAACACCACTTGTATTTGACATACAATTCACTACAGGTAAATTCAAAGCAGCTCCGACAGTCAAATTTTGAGAAATCAGATCTGAAGTACATCCATTATCTGTGATCTGAAGTCTTATAGTTTTAGATCCTGGCGTTGCATAACTTAATTCATATGGTCCCTGACCTGCCCCCGATACAATTGTAGCAGCTCCAAAATCATATGCATATGTAGCACCCGGAGATGCATTGCCTGTATACGTCACCGTTGCATTATCAGTTATACATATGAGAGGATCAACAGTGAAATCTGCAGTAAGAGAATCGAAGACTGTAATCAAAAAAGGCTCGCTAAACGAACAGCCATTGACATCAGTTGTAAACGTTACCTGATGCTGACCAGAACCTGAAATAATAGGATTAAATAATCCAAGAGCTGTATCGATTATACCAGGTCCGGCCCATACACCTACTCCAGGATTACCATTCACTAAAGCACTCAGCGAAATGATAGACGGTGCATTAAGACAGGCACTATCGATGCCGGAAACAACTATTGTAGGTGGAGGACAATTTTGTGCAGTACAAGTAGTAGTGACTACTATATCATCACACGGTCCATTACTTAGGACAGTCAGGGTCAGTGTCACCATGTCATTCGGATTGAGCATATTGACGGTATAAACACTTGATACTGTACCTATAGGTGCTCCATTATTGATTGAGACTGTATAAGCACTGGCCCCTACTACATCATCCCAATCAAAAGTGATTGAATTAATGGTTGAGGAGCAATTGACAATGGGTGTCAATAAATTACTGACTATCACATCATGAGAAATGATGCTGGTATCACAACCCGGTTGAATCACCTGAAGGCTGATCGTTTTCGTACCATCAATATTCCAGCTTACAGAGTAGGGCCCGGCTCCGCTTCCTGTTACAGAAGACGGATTATCAAAATCCCATACATATTGAGCTGTTGGGCCTGCTGTCCCTGTAAACGTAATGAGTGAAGTAGAATCATTACAGATCGTGGCATCGTAAGTAAATGCTGCCACAGGACTTGTCTGAATATCAACATTGACACATGTTGAAGATCCATCCCCACATGCGCCTATTGCATAAACACAAACCGTTCCTCCGGCAGAGTTTGTAAAATCAAATTCAGCCACATTTGATCCATCCTGAAACAAAGGCGCATCTGCCGGGCCAGTCCATACATACTCCAGGTTAGGCTCACCATTCGGATCTTCGATGACTGTTATAAACACACCTTGCTGTGCACAGACAAGTGTATCCGTGAATCCAAGATTAGGAGCCGGAGGCCAATACTGATTTGCATCGAAGCAAAATGCAGCTCCTCCGATAAGATATGTACAATCTCCAAGTGGCGTTTCAACTGTGGCATAGCATTCGTAGCAGCCGCCATCAAGTACTTCCAAAATTTTATCATCAAAAATGGTTGCACCTCCTGAAATCCACTCCCAGGTGATATTCGCATTGGCAGGCACGAGCTCCTGTATTAATGGAGTAAGTATAAATTGACCATTCTCACATGTGAGCTCTATAAACGCATCAATCCCGCCTAGTACAAGGTTGAGATGGGCCATGGAATCACATCCATTAAGACCCATCCCGGGATAAAAGAGATCATAGGTCCCGGCATTATCATACGTTTCATTCTCATAGAAAAAGGGATCAAAATTTGAATTCATACAAAATAATGTATCCAATTCCCCGATTGGCACATCAGGATACTGTTCAACCTCCCAGATCGTATCATAAGGGCATCCATCCGGGTTATTAAACGTCTTCATGTAAGTACCTGGCCCTCCAATACTGATCCCATGCCAAAAGAATGGAAACTCTTCAGGACAATAAGAGGCCGGATCCTTCTCGATATCATCAACAGCTACAATTTCAACCGGGAAACAAAACGGTACATCTGATGTATCACATCCACTAAACGCCTGAACACAAATATCCCAGATACCAACTGGAGCATTATTATCAATGTCCATTGTAAGTGAAGTTAATGTAGATGTTACAAATGTATTGTTCCATTCCAAATGCCATAAGTAACCGTGTGCATTTGGAATCGATGGTGCGCACGTCATCATAAAATCATCAAATCCCTGGCAAACAACTGGTGGTATAGCTTCACCCATTGTAATGTCTTCATCAATCTGAGGTTCAAATACCCCGGTAACGTATTCAATCGTGTATTGGCATGTTGAACCATTAGATCCATCAATTAGAAGCCAATATGTTTGCCCGATTGTTAATCCACCGGCTATCAAAACCATTGTTCCTCCTGGTGAAGTACCAGGATTACATGCCAGGATATCAGGACAAGGAACAGCACCACCTGGACATGGCTGCCATGCACATGAAGTAACGATAGCACTTTGAAGTCCCTGACCGGAAGAACAATTATCTACATGAATATCAATTTCAATATTCGTAGCAGTAGCTATAAATTGGAAATACTGAGGGTTGTTGATAATTGTATTCAACCCACAAAAATTCATGCAGCAAACCGCTGGTATATTGAGTGTTGAGTAGCATGCATCTGCCAGGCAGGTTAAGGGTGCGGAAGCACAATCAACGGTTGGCAACTCTCCGGGTGGATTACACTGGGCATTTAATTTTAACAATGAAAAAAGTATAGAAAAGAGCAAAAATCCTTTCCTAAAAAACTGAGTATCGGGTGAAACCATTTTCACTAGTTTTACAAATGATCAACGAATACAGACGAGCTGTTAATGGGTGTTTTGAATTTATTGCCAATGGATATGTTAAAAAGGGACATATGCCAATGATACATATTATTCTTTTCGCAAGCGTCCATGTAAACCCACTGGCCTTGCCCACTTGAAAACCCCAGGCAAATTAATGGCACACAAACCTTACTATCGAAGTTTCGAAGATAAAGAAACTTAGCAAGTTGGGGATCGGATAAAAAGGCAAGACTGTCATTCAAAATACAAATGCTTGAATATGGAAAAGATTCTGTCTGCATGATCCGGGAGTACCGGGAAAGGCATTGGGAAATACTTTTAACCCTCCAAGTCCTTGAAGGATAAAAATAACTCTTCAAACACCTAAGTGCTGACCACATCATACCGTAACTGTTGATGATTACTTAGCCTTCAGATTAATGCGCAAAAATCAATGACACAAACCTGGACAGAAAAGAAGTAAAATACCTTCTAAGGAGCCTATATCCGGGCCAATTCATGTTCACTAAAAAATGCAATTCAATTTCTCTTGTAACCCTAAAATTAATGAAACTTTTCAGGATTTATATATGTCAATTTCTCCTTAATTAAATCTTCTGAATTTCAATATCTATTGAGACTTCCGACTCAACGCAGGAGGGTAATAGTCCCATGATAAAGCTCAGTTTTCCCATTCAACAATTCAACTTCCAGCAAATATGGAAAAACAGCCGGATTTAGCCTTTCTCCCCTCGGGGTGTATCCATCCCACTGAAGTGATGGATCCATGGGATCCATATCTGTCCGTCCAAAAACGGCATTTCCCCACCTGTCAAAAATGACCCATTGTAGCACCTTTATAATGCCCGGAGAAGTATACAATCGAACCTCATCATTAATTCCATCACCATTCGGCGAAAAAACATTGGCAATAAAATATTTCCCCTTCTCGATTACATAAATGATTACTTCATCTTCGAGTACGCATCCCGTTGCAGAAACGACCTGGTATCGGTAAGCAGATGTCTCATGTGGGCTGACTTCAAAATCAGGACAGTCAGTGCAAATAAAAACACCAAGTGAATCCCATGACTCATTGAGTAATTGAGCAGGAAGAAGATCATTTGTTCCAGATAGACTGGTTGATTCGCCAAGATAAATTTCCTGATCCGGGCCGGCATTAACATTGAAAGGATCAGTGGGTATGATGGTGACCAATGTATCATATAAACAGCCCGCAGCATCTAAAATCTGAAGAAGGTGATCACCGGGTTTTAAATCATTGAAAATGTCTGCTGATTGAAGGACTCCACCATCTAGCTGGTAAAGTAAAGGCTGTATCCCACCGTGAAGCGTAAGAATATGAATAGATGCATTTGAGTCACCACTGCATTCCGGCTGAGAAATTTCTAATATAGCCTGTGTGATAGCCTCCGGGTTTTCTGTGAGATGAAAACTATCCAGATCCTCGCATCCATTATCATTTCGTATAACTTTCAATATATAGATCCCCGTATCCTTTGCCTGTATCACAGGAAGCGAATTGTTTCCCAGAATAATGCCTCCGATTGTGCTCCAATTCAATTGAATATTCTGAGGCGTAGAAGAACTTCCATCAAACATGATATCCCTGTTCTGACATCGTACTTCGCCAAGCAATTTAAGATTAGCTACAGGTGGTATTGTATCAATTGGAACCAATATTGTATCAAGTGTTTCACAAGCATTTTGACCGGTAACCGATAAAATATACGGCCCAATATTAGACACCATTATCTGATCTGTTACACCTAAGGGATTTCCATTGATATCACTCCATTGAAAAGTAACAGGTGCAGATGCAGGAATGCCTTTTATCGTTACTACTTTATCTTTACATGTTAGTGTATCAGTTTCAAAACTAAATACGGGAAATTTGGCTGGCTCGATAGTTATGGTATCCAGTACAAAACAATTATTCGCAGCACGTATTTCAATTGAATACAATCCGGGAAAATTAGCTGAGGCAATAGAGTCAGTTGAAAGGATTGTACCTGCACTATTCAACCATGTGTATTTATCCAGAGTATCGTTTGAACTCACTTCAAGAATAGCAGGGACATCACATCTGAGTGAATCAAATGTCAGATTATAGATTGGAACAGAAAAATTACTATCGACCAGGATGTTATAGGTAGTGGTGCAGCCATTTAAGGCCGTTACAATGAGATCGTAAATTCCGGGTTTGTTGACGGCTATTTGTTGAATGCCGGGAGTGACTATACCGGGCCCTGACCATTGGTATCCGCTTATTGGGGCTACGGCAAGTGTGACTATATCAACTGTATCATCACATCCCAAAGGAGAAGTCTCAATAAACAATGAAGGACTGATCGTATCAAAGGGTATACGAACATGTGCAATACTCGTACAACCATTGGCGCCAATTCCATATAAAAGATGTTCACCAGGCAAAGAGGACATAATTGTTGGGCTAGGTACAATGGATTGATCAGGTAGCTCCCAAAATATATTTGAGTATACGATTCCACCTGATGGAACGAAAGACAATTGGGCAATTGAATGATTACAAGTAATTGTATCAACTATATAACTGAAAGAAGGGGGAGTACGATCCGTTATAACATTAATATCGGCCATGACAACACAACCTGAACTTGTGTCCGTCATCATCACGGTATACAGCCCTGCTGAACCAACATGAATCGATGAATTCAAAGAATCCGGTCCCGGAAATCCAATCCACTTATAAAGATCTGCAGCAGCTGATACCACACCGATGACCGCCGTATCATTAGCGCAATTAATTGTATCTGTAAAGGTTTGATAGTTGAAGATATCTGATCCAAGCGCAATCACTACATCGTCCATGGCGCTGCAGCCGTTTGGAGCACTTACATGTGCTGTATAATTTCCTGTCTGAGTAACCTGAATCAAAGAAGATCCGCTGGAAAAACCATTTGGTCCATTCCATGAATAGGAAACACTCGGTGTTACTGAAGAAACTGAAAGGGAAATAATCTCATTGCAATTGAGCGTGTCTGTCGTCGAGACATTGATGTCAGGTAGTGAAAAATCTCCATCAAAAAAATAGCTGGCGGATCGCTGGCATCCGTTAAGAAAAGTAGAAGTCAATGTATATGTTCCCGGGAAACTTATATCGGGTCTCCAGTAATTTGTGAAAAAACCATTTGGCCCTGTCCATTTCCATCCGACAACAGAGTTGTCATTATCTGAACCCAGCATGATAAATCCATTCTGGCAATCTTTTCCAAATGAAATAATATTAAAATTCTGTACAGCAGTATCAATTGTGACCGTAACAGGTCTTGTCGTGGCACATCCGGATTGATTCGTAACAGTGAGCAGATACACACCAGGTACAGTTACATTAATGATTGGCTGACTAGATGAAAAACCCATGGGCCCGGTCCATTGAATAGACGCACTGGTGGGAATAAAGATTGGATCAATAGTTACTGAAGGATTGGTGCATGTGATTTGACCTCCCTCAACAAAGACCTGCGGAAATCCCTGGTCGGCCAGAATAGATATTACTTTCACTTTACTGCAGATAGCATCAGCTATGGATAAGAAATATTGACCCGGTTGATCAACAGTAATAGATGATGTATTGATCGGTCCGATAATATTACCTGTCAATGTGGACCATGAATATGTCACCGGACCTACATTACCCGAAATAGTAGAGTTGATGATTACATTTCCACTTCCACAATTAAGGGAATCAGGTAAAATGAAATTAAAATCCAAACCGGATGTAAATACCTGAATGTGAAAAACACTATCACACAATCCGGGCCCGTCATGAGTTTGATAGTATGAACCCATGAGACTGTAACTCTGTCCCCCAAACGAATAAGATTCACCATTGCAAAGATTAACACTGATATCCGTTGTATCCGGAACAGATAACACATGAAGTGAAACACAGGGCGATGAAAATTCACCACATATTATTCCTGTTGAAACTTCCTGAACAAGCTGACTATAGTTTCCAGCCGCAAAAAGAGTATTAACCTGAGTTGAATCGATGGTGAGATAACTTAGTCCACAGATCGTATAATTTCCCGGCGGCGGTGTATCAGAAAAAAAAGAGCCATACCTGACGATGGTATTCCCATTGGTCATCACATATTCATAACTGTAAGCTGCTGGATCTGGGGGATTACCACCAAAATCTGTTGTAATCTCCGCGGAAGAAATATTTTGGCCCACACATTTCGTGATGATGGTTGGGCTTAGGGTCCCGCCTTTCGGATTACACTGTGAACATTGCAGTCCGGCAGGGTTGCAAAAAATAAGTAAGTCACTTGCCAGGGTTCCAGTTTCAAGTACATCATTATCGCAGATAATGATCTGCCATACACCATTAGCAGGGCCTGAATTAAAATCTTCAAGACATCCAATGTACGGATGATAAGAACCACTGTAAGGAGTGAATGCCTGCCATGGTTGAATATTGGACCATTCGGGTGAAAATCCCGCATCAGGGGCAGCTGCTGTCATGCATGGAACAAACTTGATATTAAATCTGGAAAGATTGGTAGGTGTAATGGCCGTTGTGACAGGACCGATGAGGGTTACACTGGTCCCTGAGGGAGATATCAGAGTTACACTCACATCACCCAGATATTCATGCATAAAATCCAGGTTAACACCGCAAATGCCTTGTGTCGGGCTCGCCAGGTCATTGTCCGTCAGCCCTGAAACGATAAATTGAATTGTTATACAACCATCATCTGGTATATCCAAAGGAGTGGATGTGGAACATTGACTTTGCACATCAACGCTGGAAGTGACAGCAAAAACAATGAATAGCAACCAAAGTATCGTGTCTTTGCTATGTTTTACCTGGCTTGTTATTCTAAAATTATTCACCTGCATATTCTCCTTTGACTAAAGCTAAGATATAGTGTAATACGTCCGGAGTGAGGAGGATTGTTTTATACCCTTCAATTTATTTTAAAAAAGAGCCCTCCAATTTGTCAGGAGGGCTCTAAAAACAAGAGAAATGGGCAAGTAAAATTCTTTACGAATCAATGATTCGCCTATTTATTTATTGTTGATAATTATCTCACGATGGTGATATCTCCTGCAACCTGTTCTGTTAATCCGTCTCCATAAACAATTACAATCTTATATACATAGACGCCTGGATTAAGCTGCTGATTCCTGAATGTACCATCCCATCCTATATTCGGTACGTTCGGTGCAAAATCAGCTTTTCTAAAGACAAGGTCTCCCCATCTTGTAAACACTTCCATCGATATCCCGGTAACATCCGCCTTTGTAAATAACGTAAAGTAATCATTGAAACCGTCTCCATTCGGGCTGAATACATTTGGAATATACACATCCCTTATCCTTACAACAAGATAATTAATTGATTTTGTTATTTTACATCCACGCACGTCATAAGCTTCAAGTGTGATTTTACCTGAAAGATCAGCCACTAACTCAAGTACTGGACAATTGATACAGATAACACTATCTCCTAACTTCCAAACCAAAGAATCCGGTGTGTCCGAAGTCCCACTATAGAGGAAGGCTAATTTGATCGTATCACCAAATGCATAGACAAAGGTATCATGCACAAAATTGACGATAGACAGACTGACATTTACTTGTGGTTGTATAGTGAATGAATCCCTCAATTTACATCCGGTGGCATCTGTTACTAAAAGTTCATAATCTCCAGCAGGTAAATTATTAAATACAGGAGATGAAACAGGAGCCGCATTATTTAATGAATATGTGTATGGTGCAATTCCACCAGTCACTGCCATCACCTGTGCACTACCCGGAGGATCTCCTGCACAATCAGGGGATTTAACAACAAGATTGACCGCTGAAGGGAATGTACCTATCTGATCAATGATCACCTGATCAGTAGAACTACATCCTGTCATCATATTCATAACTGTCAAAGTATATGTTCCTGATGCAGTAGCTATGGCATGGAGTTGATTTGGATTTTGAACGTTTCCACCATTAGATGCTACCCAACTGTAAACGAATTCAGCTCCTACACTCGATCCATTTCCACCAAGCACAGTTGTAGGCAGATTACAATCCAGTGTTGCCGTTGCACCGGCATCAGCTATTGGATTATTCTCAATCTCTACCTGAACAGTTACCTGATCATCAGGGCAAGGACCAGGTCCGTTGACTACATAATCAAATGTATAAATACCCGGCAATTGTGCCACAACATTGAATTTTCCTGTAGCAGAATTAAATGCACCACCCGTACTTGGATTTGCAGATGATTCCTTCCACATTCCACCTGGGTCGTTTCCGATAAGCAGACTTGACAACGTTACAGTTTGATTTTCACCTGCACAGAATTGAAGTGGCGCAGCAGCCAAACCTGCAACAGGTTTTCTCATCACATTAATCGTAGTGGTCACCGAATTTGTACAATAGGCAGCTAAACCTGAGACTACATATTGTAAGGTATATGTGCCTGCGTCAGCAGTGCTGGCATCTAAAACATTTCCTGTAATGAATGCAGGATTTGAACCCGGAGGAGATGATATAATAGTCCAAACTCCACCGGTTGTTCCTGTGACAAGAGTATTAAGATTGATAGTACCCATGTCATTACACAGATCAGGAGCAAGGCCTACTGAGACAGCAGGGCATGCACATGCATTGACCGTCACGACCATGTTATAAGACTTATTCGTACATGGAGTGAGAGCAGCACCCGTAGTATAACTGAACGTATACGTTCCGGCAGGCAGTCCACTAAAGTTCACAATATTCGGGTTAGAAAGATTAACAGCAGATGGACCTGACACGAGAGCCCAGGTACCCGTAAGATCACCGCCTGTAACCTGTGAAGTGAAATTGACAAGAGTAGAAGGACCTCCTGGTTCTTGTTTGTCACATGCACTTGCTGTAGCTGTCACCACCGCAGATGGTGAGGCATGACTTATGACTGTGATCTGGTCTTCACCTGTACAACCTGAAAGGCTGCTGACTGTGACAGAATAAATACCTGGTGAAGAAACCGAAGCCGTTTGACCAGTCCCTAAAGCCCCACTCCATTGATATAGATCGAAACCTGGTCCTGCATCCAATACACCTGGCCCTGCATCACAAATGATAGAATCTCCTGTGATCTTTGGATATAGTGTTGCATTGGACATTGTAGTGACTGTGTCATATGCTGTACATCCACCGGGATCGACAACGATGACAGAAACCTGTCCTTCAAAGGAAGTTTGGATTTGATCAACATTGACAGGGCCCGTAGACCATACTACAGAAGCATAACCCGGAGGAACTGCCAATGTGGCAACGTCACCCGGACAGAAAATAAATGATCCCGTAATGGCTACTGTCTCCTGGAAAGGTGGATTAACAGTTGTTGTTGCAATATTTGTACAACCATTAGCATCTGTAATTGTAACAGTGTAAGGACCTGCTGTATTGATAGTGATGGCAGGTGTAACTTCACTTGTATTCCATATGTAATTTAGATATCCTGCAGTAGCTGTCATCTGCGTGTTCCCACCTACACAAAAATCAGGAAGACCTGTAATGGCCACGGGTGGAACAGGATGATTACCTACGGTGAAGGATGCATTAGCAACACATGTTGAAATATCAGTAATGGTTACAGTATAAGTTCCGGCAGTAACTGTGACCGTTTGAGAAGTGGCTCCTCCTGCATTTGCAGACCATACATAATTAGCATAAGGGCCACCTGCGTCAAGAGTACTTGTCTCTGAAGTCTGGCAGATCATATTGTCGCCCGTAATTATAGGTACGAAAGGAGTTTCCACAACTGTCGTGTTCGCAACAGAAGTACAACCTGAACTATTCGTCACTGTTACTGAATATGTACCGGCATTTGCATGAATTGTATCCGTAACAGCAGAATTACTCCATACATATGAAGTAAATCCTGCTCCTGCATTCAGTGTAGACTGTACGCCTGAACATATAGAAACAGGCCCGGTAATGGCAGCAACAAAATCTCCTGAAACAACAGTTAAGCTTTCTTCACCAGTACAACCTACATTATCTGTTACTGTTACAGAATAAGTACCCGGTGCACTAACCGAAATTGAATTAGCAGACCCTGGTACAGACCAGCTATATGTGAGGAATCCGGGATCTGCTGTTAACGTAATCGGACTACCTGTGCATATCACAGATGGTCCCTGAAGATTCGGAGTAAGGGATATCGTATTTGCGACCGTAAAAGCATGCACTGCTGAACAACCATTGTCATCATACGCAGTGACCGTATAATCACCCGCAGGATAATCAACACAACACTGGCAAGAAGCGCACTCATCCCAGATAAAATAGTCCCATGGTCCTCCGTAATCATTTCCATCGAGGTGAACAGTAGCACCAGCACATATCTTAAATGTATCAGGCATCGGAAATGAGGTCGATGGAAATAAGTCAATATTAACTTGAGTTTCACCTGTACAACCAAATTCATTTGTTACAGTAACTGTATACGTGCCGACCTGATTGACAGTAATGAAATTAATACCATTATTTGCAGGGCCTGTTGACCATTGGTAATCGCTGAATAATTCAGTAGGTGTAACCACGATGATCTCATCAAAATTACAAACCAGAAGATTGGGGCCTAAATCCGGGACTGGTGAGGGTTGTAACAAGACATCTATTGTACCAGTGCTGGTACATCCATTATTGTCTTCAACAGTCACAGTATATGTGCCAGGACTGGTAGCTGAAATATTTTTTCCAGAATCCGGTCCTTCCGGTGTATCCCAATCATAGATATAAGGTGTTTCACCCATGGACGCAACCGCTGTCAACGGAGTTGAATTACCATCACAAATGGCAGGCTGACCTATTACACCCTGAACCGTAACTGCCGGAGTTTCATCCAATGTGATAGTAACTGAATCTTTGCCTATGCAACCTTCGTCATCTGTGACAACGACCAGATGCTGACCAGTAATATCAGACATTATACTTTGCGTATTAAACGTACCTCCTCCCGGATCTGTCCATTCATATGTGAAGGGAGGAAAATTACCGGTAGCATTGACATCAAGATTTATAGGACCGTTTTGAATACACTGTTCTAAGACAGGGCTTATAATATCTACTGGGAATGTAGTATACACCTGGATTGTGATCGAAGCTGTTCCGACGCATCCCACATCATCGCTGACAGTCACCGTGTATGTTGTACCATTGACAGGATTGTCAACAGAAATGGTCGCTGTGTTTTCACCGCCAGGTGCCCATATATAATCGTAATTACCGGAACCGCCAATAACATCAGGTCCGATTATATACGGATTAGTCGGTGTTGCGCAAAGAACTAGTGGAGTAAATGAAGCCATGATTTCAGGAAATACCGGAACTGTAAGAACTATCCGGTACACAGGACAGGCACCACCTGCAAAACCAAGGAATGTGTATTCGCCTGTTCCGCTTGTACCTCCACCATTGACAAGAGTAGCAATGATAAGAGATCCCGGACCTCCCTGGCCGTCGACACCTCCTGTTACACCACCAGCATCATCATAAGTCCATGTCCAGAAATCAACCCCCGGGGCATCAACAGAATAAACAAAAACCTGTCCGCTACATAGAGGATCTGCTACCTGGTCATCTTCAGTCAGTACATTACAACACATAGGCAAGCCAAGGGATAAAGGCTGGTCAAGTGCGCAAACACTCGGCCCCCCGGTCCATGATCCTGTCTCACCATCTGCTGTTGTAAAAAATCCAAGGCTCAAATCCATAGTTGTAGGATCGGTAAGACAATCCGGATAATCCCTGGTGACCAGATCAAAGCAGAAATGCCATGGACCCATACCTCCACCGCAAGTATTTCCATCTCCCCAGTCAACTGTAGGTGGTGGCCCTAATGTGGGACATGACCCATTAATTCCATAAGCAAACCAACCCGGAGGTAATGGGTCGCCTGCATTAGCCCAGCAAGGGCCGCAACATCCTCCGGTAATACCACCAAGGTTTGGACAATTGACATCATACAGAATATTACACATCTCAATTGTTCCATTCCCATCAAGATCTCCGACCTGGAAGAAAATATTATTATGGTGGTATCCGATCCCCGTGAACCAATCCCATGTTGAAGCACCGTATAGACCATTACCAGCAACACCTATATTATTTCCGTTTACAGTAGCATTTAAAGGCTGGCCATTTGAATCAAATGAGGATGGATCCCATCCATTGCCGAATATAGGAATCATGCCCTGGAACCATTGGCAACCATTGCCCGCAGCAGTGTAAGAATTGACATTCATACAAATAGATACCGTTTCACCAGGAAAAAAAGGACCTGTTAACGGACCTCCGCCTGATCTGGCTGTGATTTGAATTTGCGAACTGGTCACGCATGCAGATGCCTGACTTATCGTATTGACACATATAGTAAAATTACCTCCTACATTATTTAAGGAACTAACAGCTATATAATAAATTTCATTTGAACCCACATTGGAGCCAAGAGCTTCGGCTTCTCCCCCAGAACCTGTAATACAAGACAAATTACTTTGTGTTAATCCTACATTCTGGATATTAGAACAATCACCGGATATGGAGTGGAATAATGTAATCGTTGGTGCATCGAAGTCATCACTCTGAACATTAATATTCATCAAAGTCGCTGCCCCATCTGTATTCACCTGGAACCAAACTGTTGAAAAATCTCCAATTCCACAATTGTTATTGAATGTTTCAGGGTCTGCAAAAAGATTACAACCCGGTACGCAAACGAAGGCCATGTCAGAGACTACATTATTGATTACTGTAGCGGTTGTACACAAATCATTTGTAAAACATGGTGGAATTTCATCTACACAAATAGAAAAATCGGTTTCGTTTGGCTCAGATGTGGCAATCATAATGTAGTAGGTCGCTGTTTCATCGACAGGGCCAAATTCTATAGGAGCCTGAGGAGGTGCACCACAATTAAAAAACACCAGATTAGTAATGCTATTACAATCTGTAACTTCATAAATCGCAATGGATACTGTTGTATTGGGTCCTCCATTGTCAAGGGTAAGATCGATCGTGTACCCAACATTAACGGGATTCGACATTGATATCTGATACCAAACTGTATTTGATATCGCACTCTGACATGCAGGAGGTAACGGAAATCCTTCAGGATTAGCATATATGGTGGTACCATCTACACAGTTACCATTCGTAGGTAGTACTTCAGCATTACAGGGAAGATCATTTGGCGGAGGAACAGGATCGAAAACATTCATACAAAAGTCACCAGTACAATTATTCTCAAATCCTACAGATACAAAATAGGTTTGACCGATGACGAGTAGATCATTATAGTCTAAAACTGTTCCATTAGCACAATCCAATGCCTGTGCACCGTTGATATCACAAGGATTGCCCGTAAACTGAACAAGCGCTATTTCAGGATCACAATTATTGAATACCGGATCGACTAAAATTGATACATCATTCCCCTGAGCAACAAATGAGTACCAGACATTATAGCTATCGCCCATGTTCCAACAGGAAAATAATCCAACGTCAGTAGATGGATAGTCATTATTAACATCTACACCACTGATGACATCATAGCAAGTGGTCGGATCACTCAGGACACTTGCCGGAATAGTAATGGCCCCATTACAAAAATCGTTAACTGCGGGGACAGGATTATCCACACATAGATCAAAATCACCTGTACCAGCAGAAAAACTGCTGTTCTGAAATCCTACGACAACGTAATATGTTTGACCAATTGTCAGTTGATTGTCAAGTACAATATGATTTGTCCCTGTGGCACATCCTACCACAACTGCACCTACCGAATTGCAGGGGGTGACAAAATCAATAACTGCTAGCTGTGCTACCCCGGGTCCGCCTGCAGGAATATGCGCATCAAGACTGACCCCTTGTGCAACAAACGAAAACCATACATTATAGGTTGACCCCGTGAAGCAACCCGGTGTCAGGATATCCGTAGAAGGGAAATCATTATTGTATTGAGTACATACCCCGTCTATATTACTCAGTGGGATAGCATTGCTGCAAGCATCATTTGAAGCAGGTACTGGATTGTCAATACAGATGTCAAACACTCCCACACCATTATTTGTGAAAGAGACCATTACATAATATGTATTACCGATGGTCAGGACATTATCAACTACCAGAGTAGTCGCATTAGCGCAGTCAATTTCATTGAAATTAGCTGGTACACAGGCAGCTCCGGTAAAATTAGCTAGTGTGATTTCCGGTACACCGGGACCATTCGGTACACTTATCTGTGCACTTACACCCTGTGCCACAAACGTGTACCAAACATTGTTGTTAGATCCTACAGTACAGGAAGAAGGACCGACGTCAGGGGTGGCTCCTGTATTATCACTACCACTAACGCATGTACCATCCAAGGTGATGATTGATTGTGCGGTAGAACAATCATTGTTAGGTTGAGCTATGGTATATAGATATGATACTATACATATGCATAGCAAAGGAATTCTTAGTCGCATTGTGAGTGTATAATTACTTGCCCAATAGAAGATGTTAATGCCCGATGATTTCTCAATAGTTTGTTCCAAATATACAAATTATATACTGATAAAATAATATTCCACAGCTATTTCTATTTACTTTAGAAAAAATATACAAATTTAAATTTATAGTTAAATAATTGTAAATCAATTTATTATATATCAAAATATATCTTTTGTTCCTCAAGTTTGGAATTTCCAAAAAAAAATATTTGACTGGAAAATGTCATTTCATATACTATTATACTATCCGGGACGTTAAATGGTTTTTTTTTGAAAAATAAGTAGCCACACAATTCAGTATGCCCCATTTTCAGGATTTTACTTTAAGCATTCTTTCAGCTCCCTGAAGATCCTCTCTGATCTCGTGTCTCTTCCACTCCCCGTTTCTAAAATAGTTCTGAATCTGATCTGCTCTAAATTCATTCATCTCCAGATAACATGATCCACCCGGCACAAGGTAACTTTTACATGTATTGGCGATTTTTTTATAGAAAACATCAGGATCACCACCAGATGGATAGAGCGCCAAAGAAGGTTCGAAACGTAATTGGTTAATACTACCAGCTTCATCAAAGTCTCTGGACACATACGGTGGATTACTCACGATGACATCGAAAAGTCCTAATTCAAAAATTCCATCTGTTAGAAAGTCCTGTTGACTTAATTTAATATCAAGTTTATAGGCCTGAACATTATATCTGGCAATATCCAATGCAGGTTGTGATACATCAATTCCAAAAACAGAAGCGCTGTCTTTCAAATGCATTTTTAAAGCGATGGGTATGCAACCGCTCCCGGTCCCTATGTCCAATATTCGGATTTCTCTTTGGGGTGAGCTTTTGATGTCTTCTATGATCCAGGCTACTAATTCTTCAGTTTCAGGTCGTGGGATGAGGACATCGGGTGTCACTTTTAATTTCATACCATAGAACCATGCGTGACCAGCGATATACTGGATAGGTTCGCCGGTCGATATCCTAAACAAAATGTTAGTTATTCTCTTTTCCTGATCCTGTGTGAGGTTTAATTCTGCACCGGGCGAAAATTCCATGATTTCTTCCCATACCCATCCGGAAAGATTTTCGGCCTCTCTGGCTTCTGCTATTTTCAGCTCCTCAAAAGCTGAGATTATTTTTCTTAAATTCCAAATACCCATTTCGATATTATAAATACGCTACACAAACCAAGCACATATCCTATCCATACCGGAATATTCATGATGGCATATGGCTTTATCTGATACCTTGACTTAAGCAAAAACATCAACACGATCTTCTCAAATATATAGGCAATCAACGTACCCCACACAATCCCCAGAATCCCAAATGAACGCATCAGTAAAATACTTGCAACAATATTCACCGCTAATTCAGCAATCGAAACATACCAAAGAATCTTTGTGTCCTGCCTGGCCGTCATGATCGCCTGAGGAAATATCAACTGCGTAAGTGTGAGTAATAAATATATATTAAAAATGAAGGCGCTGCTTCGATATTGAATTCCAAAAACAAACTCAAATAAAGGCACACTGCTGAACATAAATACAGCTACAATGGGATAACAAATATGCATCAATCGTGTAGTACGAAATCTTAGTTCTCCAAGCGATTGAAATTCGCGAAGCTTCGGAATCATCATCGTACTCAACCCTGCGGAGAAGGCTAAAACAAGTGGAAACTCCCTCGCCCCATATCTGAAGATAGCAAAAGTCCCGGTGTCAAAATTTCGGGCTACAAGCCATGCATCAAAGCTACGGGCAATACCATTTGAAACAGCATACAAAATGAGTGGCCATGTAGCAGGCCAGATAATCCTGAGGATAGATTTTAAACGGAGATTAGGGATGAATTGCGTTTTCGTCATCATCCATATAAAACCAACCAAAGCATAGCAGAAAAGACCGATCAAAGCCCCTTGTAATCCAGGCAACCATTGTAAGCTGCTAAAGCAAGCGAAAGCAGGGCCAATCAGAACATAAAGCGATACCAATATTGTGTTTTGCCCTTTTAGTAATCCTATAATTGGGGCGATCCAGACTGGGATAATAAGCACCTGGTATAACGCAAATAATTCTAGCCCTTCAAGTTGAGATCTTGCTGTAAATAATGGAACTAAAAACGAACGACCTGCCAAAAGAAAAAGCATAGTCACCAGCCCGCCTAGAAAATAGAGCCATAAAAATGTCGTCTCAAAATATTTTTCATTCAGCAAATGCTGATTAGCAAGATATCCTTTCACCAAGGCATCAGACCAGAAGAAGGTCATCAGGTACCCACAAAGCATCAGCATTTCGATTATTCCTACTGAATCAACAGACAGGAAACGAGCTAATACAATTGAGGAAAGGATAATACCGGTCTGCCGGCAAAGCATGAAAAACTGAACCTGGCGAACCGAGTCGTTAATAAAATTTTTATACAGAAGGACCCATTGCATAAGAATGACGAAAGATGGTCAAATCCTGCTAAACTTCCGTACTATTTATTTCATAGGTGCTTAACCAACGAGAAGCATTCCTGTATAAATATGCATTAGCCAGATATTATGCATCATTTAGGCAGATACATTTCTGAACTAAAATAAATGATATGGAAACTCCAATCTGGCTTAGCAAAACTTTAAATGAAATTGTATTCGACGGCAGGAATAAATCATATGGTGCATTTGTCCTTAGGCGCGATTATGACCGGAAAATGGCATTGTCTGTTGTCATCTCCATAGGTTTCTTCCTACTTATCGTCAACATGCCAACCATCATCCGCAACCTGATAGGAGCAAGTACCGAACAAATATTAGTTGACATTCCTGGTACTGAAATCACATTGGTCGATATGAACAAACCTGTGCAAAACATCAAGCCACCTGTTTCTTCAAAAATCAAAGCAACCCCACCGCATCCAAAAACACAAATAAAATTCATTCCGGTCAGCGTTGTTCCGGATGACAATCTTAAAGATGAACTTCCACCTACCCAACAGGAAATAAAAGCCGAAATCATCGGAACAAATACGACTGAAAATGATATAAATGGAATTGATCCGGGATTGATCGATGAACCAGGCGAAGGAACTGGTCAGGAAGTCATTGAAGAACCTGCGGTTTCAGGTCCTGTGTCCATATTTGCAGTGGAACAAAAACCTGAGTTTCCGGGTGGAGAAAAAGCGATGATGAAATATATTCAGGACCATCTTCATGTTTCCATAAATGATATCAACGGCCAGTTAAATATTCTTATTCAATTCATTGTGGATAAAGAAGGAAATATCACTGATGTCAAAGTCATCCGAAGTTCCATCAAAAGTGTAGATCGGGAGGCAGCTAATATGGTAAGCGGAATGCCTAGATGGAAACCCGGCAAGCAAAATGGAAAGCCTGTCCGCGTCATCATGACACTTCCCATAAAGATTCAATTCCAATAATTAGAACTAAGTAACCAATGGAATTAAGTTTTATCTTCATCTCAAATGAAACAGAAACAGGTCAGTTTTTTATATTCGATCTATAGTAACAGGGAATCGCTCTCCTCAGACGATCAAACACTTTTGGAAGAGGCCAGGCTGGCAACTGAAATGGCTTATGCCCCATATTCAAAATTCAAGGTCGGTGCAGCCATTCGTACAGATGATGGTCAGATTACAATCGGATCAAATCAGGAAAATGGAGCTTTTCCTATCGGGCAATGTGCAGAACGCGTTGCGTTATACAGACTTGCACATGAGCATGGGCGAAAACCTATTGATACGATTGCGATTGTGGTCGATAATGAAAATCAGCTTACACCTGCGAGCCCTTGTGGATCATGCAGGCAAATATTAAATGAGTACAGATCATTTCAAGAGCAACCTATGCGACTTTTACTGGCAGTCGCTGAAGGGGGTGAAGTCTTTGAAATTAATGACGTCAAAGACCTCCTTCCATTTGCATTTGACGGATCTTTTCTGGGTCAGTGAAAGGATGTTCAGTTTTCCTTTTGCATGATGATCGCAGTGACCAATTTAAGATCCTCTTCAGTATCAATCCCTTTCGATTCCATTGTGGTCTCCAGACATTGTATCTGATAGCCATTCGCAAGCCAGCTTAGTTGCTCAAGTTTTTCCATGGATTCATATGGATGTCCAGAGAGTTTTTCAATGGCTAATAATGCTTGAGCAGTATAAGCATACAATCCAACATGCTTATAAAAAGTACCCTGACTCAACCATTTTTCAATGGGAAAATCTCTTACAAATGGGATAGCCTGTCTGCTGAAATACATTGCTCCCCCACTCCTGTTAACCACCACTTTGACGACGTTACTATTCTCCAGATCATCCGCATCATCAATCCGATGAATGAGCGTGGCAATACTTAATCCTGACTGTTCACAGATATAATTTGAAAGAAGATCGATCATGCCCGGATCGATTAAGGGCTCATCACCCTGGATATTGACCACATGTGTCACCATAGGGAACTGGCTCAGGACTTCAGCACAACGGAATGTACCCGAAGGATGATCATATCGAGTCATGACGACATCATGACCAAGTTTTTTAACATGATTGTAAATACGGATATCGTCTGTAGCTACACAAAAGTGGTCAATTGACTTAGCTTTCTGGACCTGTTCACAAACCCGTTGGATCAGACTTTTGCCATGTATCTGAAGCAGGGGTTTTCCAGGTAACCTTTGAGATCCATACCTGGCCGGGATAATCGCCATTGTGCAATATGCGTTCATGTATTGTGCATTGATATCCTGCAAAAGTCGATTTTTAAATTAAATATTACAAATTTATTTAATATGTAATACATTTGTGACACAAACGATCCGATGAGATACCTGTTACTCTTTAGTTTACTATGTATAACCCTTCGTATTTCAGGCCAGGCCGAAAATACTGAAGTACCCCCAAAAAAATTCATACACTACCTAGATCACGTCGGGTTGGTACTCATCGAATCACTGGATCCGGGTATGACGCTGTATGGGTTTTCCCGGAAATACAACGTTTCTATTGATTCCATTCTTGCCGCTAACCCTGATTTGGTACCCAACGCTATTCCATTGGGCTATCCGGTAAATATTCCGATATGGCCAGGTTCGATTTCTTTTTCACCACCTGCCGGTATAAATCAGGAAATGGAGCTTGTCTATCAGGTTCAGCCAAAAGAAACCCTCTACCGGATTTCAAAAGGATTTCTTGGTGTCAGTCCTGAAACCATTTCAAATCTCAATCCTAATGTGGGACAAGGACTGGCTATAGGGCAAGTGCTGAAGATCGGATGGTATGTACCCTCATCCATCAAAGCTCCTTTTGCCGCTTCATCTGTAGCTGCCGGAAAGGATAGCATCTTATTAAAGCCCAAAGATTATATTCTGGAAGCGCATGAAGCGGGGAATAAAATCCAGGAACAAAAGGGTCTTGCTGTGTGGAAGCCAGGCAATGTAAATGCTCACTTCTATGTCCTCCATCCTACTGCCAAAGTAGGTTCGTATATGGAAATCACAAACCCAATGCTCAAACGAACGATTACAGCCAAAGTAGCCGGACATATTCCGCCTGGATTATACCAATCAAATGTTGGGATCGTCGTATCGCCATCTACGGCAAGGGCGCTTGGTGCACTTGACCAACAGTTTTACGCCCGCTGGCGTTACGTCGAGTAAGACCTATTTTTCGCATCTTTGCCTTTGATGAAGTTCGCAAATAATGTCCTCGAAACCATTGGGAATACCCCGATGATCAGACTTAATAAAGTAGTAAAGGGAGTAAAAGCTTTAGTATTGGCTAAAGTAGAAACTTTCAATCCTGGTCATTCGATCAAAGACCGCATGGCTCTACAGATGATAGATGATGCAGAAGCTGCAGGCAAATTGGTGGCTGGCGGAACTATCATCGAATGTACATCCGGTAATACGGGAATGGGAATAGCGCTTGTAGCGGCAGTAAGGGGATACAAATGCATTTTTACGACAAGCGATAAACAGAGCAAGGAAAAGATCGACATGCTCAAGGCGCTCGGAGCAGAAGTGATCGTTTGTCCCACAAATGTGGAACCTACAGATCCCCGGTCTTACTATTCCGTGGCTGAAAGGCTGAGCCAGCAAATACCTAATTCATATTGGTGCAATCAATATGACAATCTCTCAAATTCAAAAGCACATTATCTATCTACAGGTCCTGAAATCTGGGAACAAACAGACGGAAAGATCACTCATCTTGTTGTCGGAGTAGGTACAGGTGGAACTGTATCCGGTGTGTCGAAATATCTGAAGGAAAGAAATCCAAACATCAAAGTCTGGGGTATCGATACGTATGGTAGTGTCTTCAAAAAATATAAGGAAACAGGCATTTTTGATGAGAAAGAAATTTACCCCTATATCACGGAAGGTATCGGTGAAGACATTCTGCCAAAGAATGTAGATTTCTCACTCATCGATCATTTTGAAAAAGTGTCTGATGCCGATGGTGCACTAGCTGCGCGACGCCTTGCGCGTGAAGAAGGATTGCTCATGGGTTATTCTGCCGGAAGTGCTCTTGCAGGATTATTGCAAATGAAGGATCTGCTCAAGCCCGAAGATGTGGTTGTCGTTATTTTTCATGATCATGGCAGCAGGTATGTAGGTAAAATCTACAATGATGACTGGATGCGTGAACGTGGATTCCTTGATAAAGAGCTCATGGTGAAGGACATCCTGAAGGCAAACCTGAATCATGAACTAATCACGGTGAATGCTGATGACAAAGTAAGACAGGCATTGAAACTGATGAAGGAATACGATATCTCCCAAATGCCCGTTATGAGTGGAGAAGAAATCGTAGGCTCTGTGTCTGAAAATACTATACTCACCTTTATCCTTGAAAATCCATTGAACCACGCTGAAAAGCCTGTTTCTGATATTATGGACGAACCATTCCCAATGGTGAGTGAAGATCTCGCGATCAGTAAGCTCAATAAATACATCACTAAAAAGATTCCTGCTGTAATGGCGAAAGACAAGGCAGGGAATGTGCACATCCTGACAAAGTATGATATTCTGCAAATGATCTGATATGAAGCGTTGGTTTTTACTTTTTTCTTTTGGTTTTGCCTTTTGTTTTCCCCTCATTTCAAGTGCGCAGGATAAATTGTTGACGCAAGCTTTTGCGCATCCTGTCGATTTGAATCCGGCTTATTCGGGTGATGTTGCAGGCAGATACAGAGTATCTCTTGCCTACAGGGATCAATGGCGGAGCATCATCGAAAGTCCATTTACAACAATGGCGATCTATGGGGATCTGAAAATCATTCCGGATAAACAGAAAGACGATTATTTCGGCGCAGGATTTTCATTGCTTACTGACCGAACGGCTATTCTCAACATCAATCAAAATATGCTTTCACTTTATGGAAGCTATCATAAAGCATTAAACAAAGATCAGGGACAATACTTGTCTGCGGGAATGAATGTAGGCGTGGCGCAACGCAATGTCAACTATGAGAATGTTTATTTCAATGATCAGTTCAATGGTTTAGATCAATATTCACTGGGCACCGCTGAGAATCTTCCGAACAATAATTTTGCATTTATGGATATGGGACTGGGTGTACGCTATTCTTCCTCCGCTTCCAAATATTCGAGCTTCTCCTTTGGCTTTTCTGTAGATCATCTGATCGGCAATTCGATATCTTTTTACAAACATTCATTGGATGATGAGACATATGTTTTACTTCCGGATTCGAAAATAGACCGGAAGCTTACAGGATATCTGTCCATGGAAATATCTTCAAACGAGTTGATCGCTTTTCTGCCAAGGCTTCTGTGGCAGGTGCAGGGGCCTCATCAAATGATAGCCGCTGCAGGATTGGTGAAATTTGATCTGACGAATTATAACAATTCGGCTTTCCATATTGGTGGAGGGGTACGTCTCAATCAAACTTCTTCAACAGGCTTAAAACCATCTGCAGTGTACATACTTACTGCATATGAAGTGAAAGGATTATTGATCGGATTAAGTCATGATATCCTGGTTAACAATCTTAATGAAGGCCATACAGGAAAAGGTGCATTTGAACTCTCGATAAGCTTCACAGGCTTTTATGAGAATGATGATTCTATCTGTCCTTCTTTTTAAATCTTCACATTTTCTACAATTTCAAGACCGAATCCAATGAGCCCAATTCGTGGAATTGGATGATTTGTCATTAATTTCATTCTTTGGATGCCAAGGTCTCTGAGAATTTGCGCGCCTACACCTATGTCTCTTTGTTCATGATTACTTACAGGTCCGTTGTTCTGGGCATAGGCCTTTAAAATATCAATTACATTATCAGACAATTCATGATGACGCATCAATAAGAAAACTCCATTATTCTCTTTGGCGATCAATGACAATGCATTATCTATTTCTTTACCTGTCTCACCAAATATCAGTCCGAGTAAATCACCTGTTCTTGACATGCTGTGTACACGGACTAATACCGGATCAGTATTTTCCAAATCACCTTTGATTAAAGCGAGATGTATATCATCATTTGTTAGTTGCCTAAAAGGAATGACCGTCCATTCACCATACTTAGAAGAAATTTTATAGGAAGGCATCCTTTCCACGATCCTTTCCTTATCCATTCTGTATGCGATTAAATCCTGAATGGAGATCAGTTTCAAATCATGTTTTTTAGCAATCTCTGCAAGTTGCGGAAGACGTGCCATCGTTCCATCTGTATTCAAAATTTCCACTAAAACACCTGCAGGATAATAACCTGCAAGCCGCGCAAGATCAATAGCTGCTTCTGTATGTCCGCTGCGACGCAATACACCCCCCGTTTTAGCTCTTAGTGGAAATATGTGTCCGGGACGCGCATAATCCTCTGCTTTAACTGTAGGATTCACTAACGCCCTGATTCCGGTCGCACGATCATGAGCCGAAATACCTGTAGTACATCCACGCCCTATCAGATCAATTGAAACTGTAAAAGCTGTTTCATGAAGAGCTGTATTTTCCCTGACCATCATTTGTAGCTTTAGTTCGTCGGCTCTCTTTTCATCCAGCGGTGCGCAGATCAGTCCACGGCCATGAGTAGCCATAAAATTGATAATCTCAGGGGTCACGCATTCCGCTGCACAAATAAAATCACCTTCATTTTCACGATCCTCATCATCAACTACAATGACAATTTTTCCGAGGCGTATATCTTCAATCGCAGAATCAATTGAGTCTAGTTGAGAAGGCTTATCCATAATTTCCATTTCGGGTTCTATCATTTCGGCAGATATTCATTTTGAGTAAAAATCAATTTCTCGAGTTTATTTACCTGGTCATCCCAGTTAAAATGAGCTTCAACATATTCACGTCCTGCATTTGCGATTTCTTCATACCGGTCCGGGTGATCCAATAAAAGTTCAATGCAATTCACGATATCGTCAATATTATCCGCTACGAGAATATGTTTACCGGGCATGGCTCCAATGGCATTGTTGACCATGGAAGAAGTCACACAGGGTAAACGCATCGACATCGCTTCCAGAATTTTGTTTTGTAGTCCAAGTCCTGAAAACATGGGCGCCACAAAGATACGACCATCCTGATAGGCTTCCCGGATGTCTTCCACCCACCCTTTCACAGTGACGCCTTCAATCGTACTGAATGCAGAAACTTCATGGCCAGGACGTGCACCAGCAATGAGTAACTTAACTTTCCTTTTTCGCTTTAGAAGTGCAGGAAGAATATTTTTTACAATAAAAGAAGCCGTCGACTTATTCGGACCATATCCTAAATTACCAACGAAAACAAGATCATGCGAAGCTGTATGCGGACCTGTATTATGCCAATACTTTGTATCAACACCATTTGGAATCACTGAGATCTGATCTTTGGATGGCATCTTCAATCGCTCTCTGTCCTGTGCCGAAATGATGATGTGGTGATCAAAGTCCTTGTAAATCGTACGTTCATAAGCTGCCAACCTTCTGGCTTCCATTTCAAAAAAAAAGCTGAATCTCTTATGCTGAACCGCAAGTTGATGCATCCCTTCTGAAAACACGTCCATGTAATCCAATGTTTTCTGAAAAGGTAAAGCCCTGACATAGCCGGCAGCACGAATGAGCTGACAAATGACATGATCAGGTTCGATATGGATGATATGATATTGTACTTGCCTCTTGATCGTCCTGTCGAGAAAATAACTCACCTGTAATGGAAGACCTTCGAGCCAACCTGAAAGAATCTGAAATGGCAATAACCATTCTCTAATCCTGAAAACACGAACTGATTTACAATAAGGTCGCATTGCATCCAGAGCTTCCTGGCTGATGGATTTGTGTGATATGGCTACGAGATGGATTTCGTGACGCTTGCTCAGGATCCTGATCTGGTGAAATGCACGAAGTTTATCACCTTTTTCTACCGGAAAAGGGAATCGTGATGTAACGTAGACTATCCTCACGCGTGGTATGAATAATTAATTCGAAGCATTACCGGCTGAAGAGTGTTCAGCAGGTTGAGAGTGATAGTTCATCAGCGATTGATATATTTCCATGATTTGACTTGCGGCTTCATGTTTATCAAATTGTTCTGATGCTTTTTCGATTGCGTTTAAGCCTATTTGAGATGCCTCTCCGGGATGTTCAATACAATAATGGATGGCGTCAATAAATTCTTCAGCATCGTTTGCAAGCAGAAAATGTTTTTTATGCTGCCCTTCTATGCCTTCTTTACCCAGTGATGTAGTGATGATCAATTTGCCCATGACCATTCCTTCGACAATCTTTACTCTCATACCGCTGCCTGAAAACAGAGGTACTACCATCGCAGAATGCCTGCTGATAAATTCTGCCGCATCAGCTACTTCGCCATGAACAATAACATTGGGCAGGCGAAGTTCAAGCAATGACATTGGTGTATTCCGGCCGGCAATATGAAAGGTAATCTTTGGCCATTTTTTGTGGATTTTTGGCCAACAATTAGATAGAAACCATTCAAGACCTTCCCTATTTGGCATCCAGTCGAGAGAACCTATAAAACAAAGTGACATGTCTTTACCAAATACAGGCGGATGATATGGATACAGATCAGGATCAAATCCAATAGGAGCAGCAGAAGCTCCGTTTTGATATCCTTTCTCTCTGAATTGAAACAGGTCACGCTCAGTCAGTGTCACGAGGTAATCATATACAGGGAACTGTTCAATTTCATATTGACGCAGCTTTCGCGTCAGATAAGCCAGATACCATTTCTTCAGATTAGAACCCGTGTTGTGGGTGATGCGTTCCCATATTTCATGCTCTACGTTGTGGGCCCTCATTACAATTTTCGCATTCGAATGTCTTCGGATCGTATCTACATATGGAGCAAGATAGAGCGTCTCCAATTGTATAATGTCAAACTCTTCATCATTTAGGATCTGAATTAATTTGGCGCGAAAAAGGCTCGATTTAAACCGGCGGATGTGATAGGATTCACCAGAGACGATACTTGCAAATGCTTTCCAGGGCTTTATTGAATTGTCGAGTTCTACAGCATGAATTCGCGTGAAGTAATTATAATCGGCTGGCAGGGATGCCGGATCCATATAATGTTTGCTGGTATTCATACACAGCAAAGTGATGTCACATCCCATTGTTTTCAGTTCCTTACAAAGATTACTTACAGCGATTGATTCACCATCTTTTAAAGGGTAAGGAAACTTTTTGCAAAGGAATAAGACCTTCATAATGTCATTCCGATTGGCGGACCACAAAAGTAGTCTTTTAATAGTGTTTTTGAGGGATCATAACCCGTAAAACAGGGTATAAGGCAGGGGAATGACACATATTTTGCAATTTTGTGACAGGATGGAGATAAGTGACATGTACGAGTGGGCCATATCAGCTAATGATATTTATCGCCGGTTTGGCTCATTGGAAGTGCTGAAAGGAGTAAGTATTAAGGTAGCTAAAGGTAAGATGGTAGCTATTGTGGGCAAATCAGGTTCCGGGAAAAGCACGCTTCTCCATATTCTGGGTACCCTCGACTCACCCGACGGTGGGGATGTAGCCATATGTGGGATACCAGTGAATGGTCTCAGTCCAAAAAAACTAGCTGCACTTCGTAGCCAATACCTGGGATTCGTATTCCAATTTCATCATCTTCTGCCTGAATTTACGGCCCTTGAAAATATAGCCATGCCTGCATTGATCACGGGCATGAAAAAGAAAGATGCTTTCAAAAGGGCCCATGAACTTTTAGGATATCTCAGTCTTGAAAACCGTAGCACACATAAGCCTAATCAATTGTCCGGAGGAGAACAACAAAGAGTAGCTATAGGCAGGGCATTGATGAATGAGCCAGATATCATCCTGGCAGATGAGCCTTCTGGCAACCTTGATACCGAAACGTCAATCCAGGTACACAACCTGCTAAGAAAAATTACTACGGACATGGGCAAAAGCCTTGTCATCGTAACCCACAATGCTGATCTTGCGGCACTGAGTGATACAATCTATGAAATGAAAGATGGTGTTCTTGTCGCCGAAAAAAATCAATCCGTAATATCCGGATAATCAGCTTGACAATTGTGGCGTCCAGGTATTTACGTACTGACCATCAGGATCTAATCTTTTTCCTACAGCATCATAGTTGATAATTCTATCGTCTCGCGTATCGGGGCCTAAGCCTGCCAGATTGAGCCATGAAACCCAATTACTACACGGATCATAGTCGACAACTTTTGACTCAAAATAGGCAGCGCCTACTCTCCAGTCAAGGTTTAAAACTTTGAGATAATAACCAGCCACCAAGCGACGAAGCTGATCCGGAAGCCAACCTGTCATGTTGAGCTGATGCATAGCGGCATCAATTATCGTCACTCCTGTTAATCCCTGTTGCCATCTCAGTAAAGTATCGGGATCATTTCTGGTTTGTATGGGGAAGCCTTTAATTCCAGATCTATAAAAAATCCTGTCTCCGTATTTCTTGCCCATTAGCCTGAGATAGTCTCTATATACGAGGTATTGCTGAACTTCATGTCCTCCACTTTTAAAAAGAGGTGCTGCAAAGAATACTTTCTTTGGTGAAAGGCAACCCATCGATAGCCAGGGAGAGAGGGAAGTTCCATCAGTTATAACAGACGAGGGAGGATCGTTTAGTCCATATTTAGATAATGCTTCAAGGCCTGCTGTTTCACCTCCGATAAAACATTTTATTGAAACCGTATCATCGATATTAATTAAATCCAGCAATTCTGGTATCTCTCCAGGTTCAATTTCTCCGGAAAATGGAGGAATACGCTCAGGGGTCTCAAGAGGAGCTCTTACATAGATAATCTGTTCGGTTTCTTTTTTAAAATTGGTAAACGAATCAGGGCAGTGTGTAACCGGAAAAGGAAGATCAGAGGTATAGAATAACATTTTGCCTCTGCTATAACGTACTTCGCGGCCTATAGTCCATAATTTTTTTTCTAACCTATCCTGAACATTGACTTCTTCCCGCGTACGCTCACGATTACAATACACCCAGTTGATATGATAAAGTATAGCCAGGTCATATAGAATCTTTTCAGGATCCCCTACTCTTACAATGAGGTCAGACCCCATGTTTCTGAGATTTTTTCTTAAGTCGATTATACTTTCAACCAAAAAACGAACTCTGGAAATTCCTGTTTTAGGTGTTCCGTAAATGGTTTTTGGCTTAAAATCTTTAGGATTAAAGATAAAAATGGGCATCAGTTCATCACTGCTCCGGATAGCCTCCTGCAATGCCTCGTTGTCATGAAGCCTTAAATCCTGCCTGAACCATAAAATTGACCTTACCATATCCTTAGGACTTCAAAAGTAGAGATTAACGATGAAGAAAACCTAAGCGCTTATCTTTGTTGCTTAATAATCAAAAAAACTATGAAATTCTTTCAGATTCTTTTTCTTTCAGCTGCATTGCTAATGTCATGCAAACCTAAAAATGATGAGGCAAAAGCGCCCGAGATGCCTGCAAATGCTGATGTCGCTACCTATGAAACCGAAATCATGAAAATTCATGATGTAGCTATGCCAAAGATGACTGACCTGAATAAGCTCGAAACAGCGCTGAGGAATATCAGGACTGAAGCAGGTCATTCAGAATTGGGAAGTGCCGCTATTCCTCCAGGACTTGATGACATGATTGCTCAGCTCAAAGCCACACAAAATGGAATGTTGGATTGGATGGAATATTATACGCCGATGAGAGCCAAACTGCAGCCAGAAGTGATGCTTGAATTTATGAAGCAGGAACTTGTAAAAATCACACAGGTAAACAAAAACATTGACGACACAATTGAAAAAGCGAAAGCATGGCTAGCCGCACATCCTTCATGAGTAAGTTGACATCTGCGTTTATTCTCCTTTGCTTCATTCCATTTTTGTTTCTAAGTGCAGGTTGTAAAAGAGAAAATAAAGCCTTACCCATTCTCGGCAATCAGGATGTAGTGAATGGAGACACAATACGTCATATTGTGCCTGATTATCTCCTGACTGACCAGGACAGCCAGCAAATACGAATATCAGGATACGGCAATAAAATCTTCCTCGCCGATTTCTTTTTTATTTCATGCCCCAGTATTTGTCCAAAAGTGCAGAAACAGATGCTGAGGCTTTACGACAAATATAAAGATGACAATAGGGTCATGCTTTTGTCCCACACTATCGATCAACGACATGATTCTGTGACGGTGCTGCACAGGTATGCACAGAATCTGGGTATTGATACAGGGAAGTGGAAGTTTCTGACTGCTGAAAAGGATTCTATTTTCTACCTCGCAGACCAATATTTTGTAAGTGTAGTGGATGACCCTTCGGCACCTAAAGGTTTTGATCACAGCGGAAGAATCATCCTGCTTGATAAAAACAGGCATGTGCGCGGATTTTGTGAGGGTACTGACCCGGAATCCGTTACCGCCTTTTTTTCAACAGTGGATAGGCTGCTTGCAGAAGAATATAAATAGCTCATTAAGCATTTAATTGAACTTTATTGTACTTGTTTATCCGTCGTTTTCTCTACATCGCACTTCTTGTGTCTGTGAGTACATCTTGTCAAACCAATCCTTACAGGCAGGGACATGAGCTTTATAAAATTAACTGCGAAAGCTGCCATATGGAAGATGGTAGTGGCCTGGCAAAATTGATCCCATCCTTAAAATCCTCAGGTCTATTCCGCTCTACTCCTGAATGCCTCATATGCCTGATCCGTCATGGGCTAGATAAAAATCAGCTCACAGGTCAGCAAATGCCTGCGAATAAAAGGCTAAATGACGTAGAACTGGCTAATCTGGTCAATTATTTGAGACAGGAATACGCTTCAATCACAATAGCCGTTACAACTGAGGAGGTTAATGCCTGTCTCGCTAATTGCAAAGATGAAGAATAGGGCCAAGAGACCTGTCTAAAAAAGATTATTTTTACCGTTCTTAGAAAAGTGCTCATTCTATGTCAATAAAAATGGCAATACCCACCTTTACCAGATTCATCCTTACCTGTGTGCTTTTGGGCACACTGACACTTTTGCAGGGACAATCCTTGCTGACCGCCTCATTGAACACTCCGGGTGGTGCAGGTATCCTATCGGAAAAGTGCGGGGGTCCATATCAACTGATCATCAGACGCAGCCCCATCAATCAGGACACTACCCTCATCTTTATCAGCGACCTTGGTGTTGCTCAGGCAGGTGTGGACTATAATTTCCCTCCCGGATCATTTCCTATCACTATGCTTCCTAAGGATACTGTAAAGGTTATTCCTGTTAATGTAGTCAATGATGCCTTGGTTGAGGGCTTAGAGAGTTTAATATGGGAGATAGCTTACCTGGCCGGAACAAATTCGGGCACAATAAACCTGGAAACTTCCATTACTGATTCATATTCAGTGAGTATAAATAGTCCTACAGATACGATCAAATGGTGCAGGGATATTCCTTACGTGTTGTTGGCGACTTCAGATGCTGAAATTCATTGGTCACCTTCTGATGAATTCATCGATTCAACAGGCAAGGCTGCAACCGTAAAGCCACAGGAGTCAGGATGGTATTATGCAACGGTCGGAAGCAAAACATGTGGGGCTAAAGACAGTGTATATTTCAATCTTGCGATTGTCGATATCACAAATCCAGATACAGTCTTTATCTGTAAAGATGGCCAGGGCGCAATTCTGCATGGTACTCTGGAAGGGCTTGCGACCGATTTCAAATGGATACCTACAGACTCATTAAGCAATCCGAATTCGCTAAATCCTGTGGCCAAACCAATCGTAACGACAACCTACTTACTCCAATCAAATATTGGAGTGTGTACAGCATTTGATCGTGTGGTCGTCAGAGTTGATTCACTTCCGGAAGATATGCATATTGATATAGCTCCTTTCAAAGACCATTACTGTGCTGGTGAAAAGGTGGCGCTTTTTTCTCCATCGTTTGATTCGCTTGATTTTCCAGATATAACTTTCAATTGGATACCTTATACTAACGGCACATTCGACTCTCCCAATGGCATCTTAAATGCAGCATTAACACTACAGGATACAACCTTGTATATCCGTGAAAATTTTAACAATGCATGCAGAAGCTCTGATTCCATACTGATCAAAGTAGTGCCATCATCGGTACCGATTTCTGTAAGTGATACTACATTATGTCCTGGAGAATCATTCAATGTCGTGATCCTTTCTAACCAGGTCACAGAGCCCGAATGGACTCCTGAAGAAGGCCTTAGCTGTACAAAATGTCTTAATCCTCATGTTACGGTCATAGGCGCTCCCGGCTCATCCCAAGCCTATCAGTTTTCAGGAAAAATACTGGAATGTCCAGTAGGTGCTAATTTGAATATTAGAATACCGCCTATAGAGATAATAAATCTTTCGGCTGATCAGGTAGTTTGTGGTGGTGATATCGTGCCCATTACGATCCTCAATCCTGATGGATTATTGAATTTCAACTGGTCAATCGATTTTGGTAGCGCTTCTTTAAGTTGCAACACATGTATTAATCCTTCAGTGACTATCAATGCGGATGGTACAGTGAACGTATTGGTCTCCGCTATGGTTACCGATCCTAAACAATTCTGTGGTGCTCAGGGATTCATCCAATTATCTCCCGGACAACAATTGCAGGTGAACGGACCAGCAATAGGAGCATGTCTCGGTGGAACTGCTGTGGCGGATACCGGCAATCCCGACTATACTGATATTACATGGGATGTCACCAGCGGACAGTTATCACTTAGCTGCACAACTTGCCCTAACCCAACTGTCACTGTGAATTCTCCCGGAATGATTCGTTTTTTTGCCGAGTCCAGTGATCCTAATGTCTGCAAAGTAATAGGTGCAGTATCCGTATTCATTTTTCCCAGAGATGCTTCGAATTTATTGATTACGCCTGATCCGGCTACCGGCATAGGACAAGGAGCCGATGTCATGGCTTCATTAAATTATTCTCCACCACCGTCATCTGTGACGTGGACAGTAAATGGTGTATCTCTTCCGACCACGACTACGACGATTACGTTCAATGCAAGCAATGAAATAAATTTCGTCGAGGCATCTTTCATCAACTCCAAAGGTTGTGAGCAAATCGATACCATATCCTTTCATACTGTGCCTCCAGATTATAAAATACCCAATGCTTTCACCCCGGATAATGGTGATGACAGGAATGATGTATTCAGGATAATCATCAATGGCAATATTCAAGTCGCCGATTTTATGATATTCAATCGGTGGGGTCAGCTTGTATATAAAGCAGCAGATAATGATTTGACAGGATGGGACGGCAGATTCAAAGATCAACCGGCTGCTTCCGATACCTATGTTTATAAAGCTACTTTAAGGTTTCCTGATGGCAAGTCTAAACTGGTAAAGGGAGATGTTATACTGCTGAGGTAAGACAGTTGTCATTTTCTATTTCAGATGTTTCATTCTTAATTCATTCCATCGTCACTTGTTAAGAAGTGAGCAAATAATATTATAAATGTGCTCAATTGTTGGAATTCTAAATATCAGCGCTGATCACCAGGAATTGCGTCGAAGGGCTTTGCATATGAGCAAATCGCTACGGCATCGTGGACCTGACTGGAGCGGAATCTATGATCATGATCATGCTATCCTTGCCCATGAACGGCTATCCATCGTCGATATTAATACAGGCGCACAGCCACTTCTGAATATTGAGCAAACGCACATCCTGGCTGTCAATGGGGAAATCTATAATCACAAAGAGTTAGAACAAAACCTCACGGTAAATTTTCAATTTCAGACAAAGTCAGATTGCGAAATTATCCTGGCGAAATACCTTGAGAAGGGGACCGCATTTCTTGATGAGTTACAGGGGATGTTTGCTTTTGTGCTTTATGATAAATCTAAAAACGAATGGCTGATCGGCCGTGATCATATGGGTATCATTCCATTGTATACGGGATATGATGAATCAGGCAATCTATATGTGGCTTCTGAATTGAAAGCACTTGTTCATTATTGCAAGACGATCACAGAATTTCCTCCGGGTCATTATTGGTCGAGTACGGATGCATCTCCAGTGAAATATTATGATCGTGATTGGATGTCCTACGAAGCTGTAAAAAATAATACAAGCGACATCGATACTTTAAGAGATGCCCTTGAGATGAGCGTGCGCAGTCACCTGATGACGGACGTTCCTTATGGTGTACTATTGTCAGGAGGATTGGATTCTTCTATTATTGCTGCAGTTGCAAAACATTTTGTCAAGAAGAGAATAGAAGATGATGACCTTTCTGAAGCATGGTGGCCACAGCTTCATTCATTTGCCATAGGACTTAAAGATTCTACGGACCTGATCGCTGCAAAAAAAGTAGCCGATTATATCGGAACAATTCATCACGAAATGAATTTCACCATCCAGGAAGGAATCGATGCCCTTTCGGATGTGATTTACCATCTTGAAACATTTGATGTCACTACTGTTCGGGCTTCTACCCCGATGTACCTGATGGCGCGACGCATAAAAGCCATGGGCATCAAGATGGTGCTTTCAGGAGAGGGGTCTGATGAAATTTTTGGAGGCTACCTATATTTTCATAAAGCACCAGATCCTAAAGAATTTCACGAGGAGACTGTACGAAAACTGAAGAGCCTTCATCTCTATGATTGCCTGCGTGCGAATAAATCCATGGCTGCATGGGGAGTTGAAGCCAGAGTACCTTTCCTTGACAAAGTATTTATGGATGTGGCCATGCGTCTGAATCCAAAAGATAAAATGGCGGGTAATGGAAAAATCGAAAAACATATTCTTCGAAAAGCATTCGAAGAATATCTCCCACCTGAAATCGCCTGGAGACAAAAGGAACAATTTTCTGATGGCGTCGGCTATTCATGGATTGATAGCCTGAAAGAACTTGCAAATCAGAAAATTTCTGACCAACAGATGGCGAATGCTAAATTCAGATTTCCTGTCAATACGCCTGCCACAAAAGAAGCCTACCATTATCGTGAGCTATTTGAATCTCATTTCCCATATCCTTCTGCTATTGATTGTATCCCTGGTGGTCCGTCAGTAGCCTGTAGTACACCACAGGCAATCTTGTGGGACAAATCACTCAGTGAGATCACAGATCCTTCAGGCAGGTCCGTCAGATCTGTTCACAATCAGTCTTATTAGTGAATTAGAATTATAACTAAAAGTCTATTCGCCTTATTTGCCTTCCAGATTTTCTATTTGCATGAAGAGTGCTTTCACTTCAGTCGCTTCTTCTGGTTTCATTCTTCCTGCTAAGATGAGACGTACTTCTCTTCTTCTTCCTGCGCCATCAAAAAGAATCTTTTCTTCGGGTGTTTCAGGAATTACATGTGGTACTTTTCGTGGACGTGACGTCCTTGCGTCCAATGCCACGAACGTCATATATGCATGATTGGACTTTTCAAGGTCAGCTCCAAAAGCGGATGTCGTAAAGACTTCAAGATAAAGTTCGACTGATGTATGAAATGCCCGGGTGACCTGTGCTTTTATTGTAATGACATCACCTAATCGGATAGGTTTTGAAAATGAAACACTATCTACGGAAGCTGTCACGACATGTGCTCCACAATGCCTTGCTCCACAGATACCTCCTGCAATATCCATCCATCGCATAAGGTTTCCTCCCATTAAATTGCCTAAAGGATTAGTATCATTCGGCATGATCAATTCAGTCATCGTAGTCCGGCTATAACTAGGCGGACGTTCATCAGGTATATTCATCTTACGACTATATTATTATTCTGTACGGACAAGAGCATCCATCACCGGAGCAGGAAAAAGAGATTCCATCAATACCATTTGATCTTTGTTGATTTCAATAAGATACCATTGTGTATTATTCTGAATAGCTATCATTGAGATCGTCACGAGGATAGTATACGTTTTACCCGCATCATCCCATTTTACATTTTCTTTTCCGTAGGATGTCTGAAATTGTTCAGTCATTCCGCTTATTGCCTTAGGTGCATCATATATGCTTCCTTCATTGATTTTCACAGTCAGATTGCCGGTATATTCTACTTTCACAAAAGTTTCATTTCCTTCGACAATAGGTTCTGAAGATGACTTAAACTTTATGTTGCTTCTGGTGAACGACAATCCATCCTGTTCCATGCTTGTCATGAGATCAATGAGATCCTGCTTTGGAACCTGGGTGAATAATTTGGGATACATGAGATCAAAAGCCTGATCCCATTTTTTTTGATTCGACAATTCAACAAAAGAATTAAACTTAAGCTGAATATCAGGATTGAATTTTGACTGTGCTGTCAACGAAACAGTCATCAGAAATGCTGCAACCGCGATAAAGAATTTAGTCATAGACATCATGCGTTATTTAAAATAGTATATTCTCTGGTAATATCGATTGGAGGGGAAGCAATGTCAAGATTAAAAACGAGACCAAACTCGCGAGTAACCTCTTGCTTGATACGCTGCAAATCTAAGGTTTTCCCAAGGAGGCTGCTTAATGAACAAACGCTTTTGTCCGGGTCAGCTATTCCGCATGGGATAATGTGGTCAAAATAAGACAAATCTGTGTTGACATTAAATGCAAAACCATGCATCGTCACCCATCTGCTCAAATGAACACCGATAGCGCAAATCTTCCTGGCTTCAGTATCAGAATTCTGATTATTGACCCAAACTCCTGTATATGAAGGATTTAATGAGCCTTCAATCCCATAAATTCTTAGCACATTGATGATGACCTGTTCAAGGCTGCGGACATACCTATGGACATCCGTAAAAATTAAATCCAAGTCCAGGATCGGATAGCCTACGAGTTGTCCGGGCCCATGAAAGGTGATGTCTCCTCCCCTATTGATTTTAAAATATTCAATCTGGTATTCTGACAACTCATGGTTATTGATCCTTAGATTTTCTTCAGATCCACTTTTACCTAAAGTGAAAACGGGGGGATGCTCGCAAAGCAGGAGATAATGATGTTGTACAATTGGATAACCCGCTCTTTTATTGTCAATCAGCTCTTTATGTAATCTTGTCTGAAGATCCCACGCCTCCTTATAAGGCATAAGCCCAAGATCAAGCACTTTCAATAACCCTCCAACGGCTTCGTTCATAATGCAAAGGTAAACCATCCGCTAAACGATTGAAATGGCATAATTCGTTCACGATGCCTGTCAGATAGCAGATTAAGTCATAACTTTAGGTTACCAACCACCTCTTTAGGATATCTCCTCGTCAATTTCAGGCTTATCGTGGCATCGTATTTGTTCATAAAACAATGAGATGTAACGACATCTCTTCATTTTTCATTTAAATCATTAACCCTATGAGAATTCTTATACTTTTTATTGGAATGCTCTTTATTAGTCTCTCTCTCCAGGCACAGCCTGCGCCGGATTTTACAGTCACCGATTCCAAGGGACATGTGCGTCATCTCTATGCTGATTATCTCAACCATGGGAAAACTGTCCTGATCGAGATTTTTTTCACCACATGTCCTCCGTGCAATTCTATCGCCCCACTGATGCAGCCCCTTTATGAAGATTGGGGCAGTGGAAATAATGATGTCGAGTTTATAGAATTGTCGAATAAAAATTTTGACACGGATGCACTTGTCAATGCATACCAGGCAAATTATAATGAAACATTTATTGGCGTGGGTAAAGACGGAGGTAGCTTAGCGGCAGTGGTACCCTATCAAAATGGGACATACGGCACTTTCTTTGGTACACCCACATTTATAGTCATATCCCCAAATGGAACCGTCAACTTTGGTGTGAGCGGCTCAGGTAATCAAGCCACGATCAATGCCATTGATGCTGCGTTGACAGCTACCGGAGCACAAAAGCCTGGTCAAATTCCGATCGCACCAGATTTCACAGTTACGGATATTGATGGACAGATTCATCACCTTTATGCAGATTTGCTTAATCAGGGAAAAACTGTGGTGCTCGAGATTTTCAATTCAACATGCACTCAGTGTGCCACGATCGCTCCTCTTGTTCAGACCTTATATCAGGATTGGGGAGTTGGACAATATGATGTTGAATTTATTGAGTTGACAGATAAAAATACGGACACAGACGCGCTGCTTCATACATACCAGGAAACGCATGGTGAAACTTATGTAGCAGTAAGTAAAGATGGGGGAAGCTTACCTGCTGTAGTTCCCTATCAGGACGGAACATTTGGTCCGCAATCTACTGATCCTGTATTTGTGGTCATAGCACCGAATGGTACAGTTCAATACAATGTTCATGGCTCAAGTAACATTGCCACTATTGATGCGATTAATGCTGCAATCGTTGCTACAGGAGCTCAAAATCCAACATTGTCTGCACAGGCTCCTGATTTCACAGTGACAGATTCGCATGGACAAATACATCATCTGTATGCTGATTATCTCAATCATGGTAAATCAGTGCTGATCGAGGTATTTTATACTACATGTCCTCCATGCAATTCAATAGCACCTTTGATGGAACCTTTCTATCAGGAATGGGGGGCTGGAGATCATGATGTTGAATTTTTTGAATTGTCTGATAAAAATTTTGACACCAATACGCTTGTCAATGGATATCAGACAACATATGGTGAGACATTCATAGCGGCCGGCAAGGATGGCGGAAGTCTCACAGCAGTCGCACCATACAAAAGCGGACAATTCGGCCCTTGGTATGGAACGCCCACATATATTGTCATAGCACCGGATGGTTCAATGCAATATAATGTGGATGGTGCTAATAATCAGGCTACCATTGCGGCTATAGATGCTGCGCTGCTGGCTACAGGTGCAATGAAGCCCCCGCCACCTGAAACCCCGGTATCTGTTATTGGTCAGGTTCAGTTTTTACAAGGTACGGCTGGAGTTGGGAATGCCTTTGTTCAATTGCTGAATGGAGCAGGGAATGTAATGGTGCAAGACACAACAGATGCAAATGGCAGTTTTAATCTGCAATATCTTTTGAGTCAGGCTCAACCTGATTGGAAAATCGGGGTCGTAAAAAATGGACTTCTACTCAATGGCGTCAATGCCATAGATCTTGTAAATATTCAAAAACATATTTTATTCATTGACACATTGGATACACCGCTTTTTAAACTAGCTGCAGATGCGAATAATTCGGGAACGATTTCTTCTCTGGATGTCGTGACGATCCTGAAACTTCTCCTCGGTAAAACTCAAAACTTTCCGGACAATCAGACATGGATAGTCGTACCTGCAGATACTGATTTCGGACCTCCTACACAAAGGCCCCCGGTCATCACGAGTACCACTATTCCTTTATCAGCTATCACCAGTGGGGCACGATTACCAAACTTCATAGCTGTTAAGAAGGGAGACGTGAACGGGAATGCAACGCCCGGACAATAACAAAAGACACCATCATCCTAAATAAAAAAAAGACGTGATCATCCGGATGATCACGTCTTTTTTTTATTTTGATATTTTAATTTTAATTCAATTTCGCAGCCCATCCCTGGATTGCTGAATTAATTTCAGCTTTATTTTCTTCGTAATACGTATCTTTTTCATCGGCCAGACCGGTCTCAGCGGATTTCGTACCACTCGCCACAGCAGAAGTAAAATCACCTTTCTTCGCTTCAACTTTCGCGCGGACATACCAATTCCAGCTATTGCTCATTCTGTCTGTTGATTTCTTAATCCAATCTAATGCCTGGTCAATATTACCATCTGCATCAAGCATAAATTGAGCCCCTTTGGCGTAGACTTCCCATTTCTTTTCTTCAGGAGAGGCATCAAGAGCATTCATAATATTTGCCATGGATTGTTCCATTGCATCCGTTTTGAATCTCATATAAAGACGCATTTTTTCCCAGGCAAGTTTTATATATCCCATGTCAGCCTTCATATCATTGATTGTATATGTCAGACGCTCCTGCATACCTTCATTCATCTTTGGTACAATGGTGAAGCGCAAGGCATCATCAGCTTCACTATATGCATAAGCTCCCCACTGGTCAGCTTTTTTGTTGAAGATCACTGTCCATTCGGTCTCACCGGGAATAAAAAACAAAGAATATTTCCCTGCTTTTAAATTCTGGCCTTCAATATTGACATCCGTGCTGAATTCAACTGTCGTAGCTTCATTAGCTCCGGCACGCCAGACTTGATTGTATGGAACTAAACCTCCCCAGATTACTCTTTCTTTTACTGCTGGTGCACCGTAATGAACTTCGACATTTGTCAATCCAATAGTATACGAGACTGATGCTTTCGGACTAACACGAGGTAATACAATATCCTGAGCCTGGACTACACCAGATATTCCCATCAAGGTGTATAAAAAAAGAAAAATCGGTTTTTTCATCTGTCTTCTGATATTTAGTAAGGGAATGATTTAGTAGAAATGGCAAATAATATCTTAGTATTCAGGTTGGTCAACAGCAGAATTCAAACTCAATTTATGACAGCAACACTCAGAACCGGCCAATTTTAAATAAAACGTAATCAAATAGTGTTTGGTATACAATCAGACATCCTCTTTATCAATTATTTAACAATTGTCTGATACAAAATATGGCAGAGCAGGATTAAACTTCAAGCTTTAGGAGTGCTGAAATGGATGGCAATAAATATCATCGCCAGTTTCATTGCCATGCTCACATCTTCCGGGAGATTGTCAGTGACGACCCAATCTCTCGGATCACTTGTCCAATAGGTGTTTACTTTAAAAAGATTATCACCTGATGAATCCGTCTGCCATTCATCATGCTGATTGGCATATTTCGTACCCCAGTTAAATTGATGCTTTCCGTCATTCAGCTTCCAGCGATTAAATACATTCGGCCATGTGGTTCTTGCATTTACGGTATAATCACCGCAACGAATCTCCCATAAGTTGGGATCATCTTTCCATTTTTGTTCGACAGTAGCGACTACATCACCTATACGAATATCCCATTGAGTCCAATCATTACGAAAAGCCCAACGCATACGCAATTCCCCTTCTACATCATCATTGTCCGTTTTGATTACCCATTCTTTAAATGAATTATCATACCTGGTCCCTAAACCAATAATGCTTTGAGCTTCAAGCACGCCAGAGGTATAGAGCATAAAAACAAAAACCACAAGGTATCCTGTTTTGAGATTTTGATATGTTCCTACCGGTTTATTCAAGGCTTTAGATTGACCTATTTGATTATAGTATATAGCTCTTCCAGACTGCAATTGGTACCCATAAGATCGACAAGAATCCGGCCATTATAGATCACAGACAAATTCGCGGTGTGCGAAGCAGAATTATATTTTTCGTCTATTTTATTTCCATCCTGAATAATGGACTTTTCAAATCCGTCATTTCTCATATTCTCAAATTGCATTGCTGACCACGGAGCCAACGTCAATAAATAAATTGAGTCCTTCCCGGCATCAGTAATAGTAATATAGAGCAATTTGCCATTGGTCTTATAACTGGCTTCTGTCGTTGATACCATATTGTCCTTTTGTTTCACCTTTCTACCTGAAAAAGATGTTCTGTCCAGATCCATTAGTTTTGGTGTCAATATGTTTTTCATTTGAATTGTATCAAGCGCTTCTCCGCTTTTAAGTGAAGTAATGGCTTTCAGGAAAACGGATTTATTCAAAGCTCCATTGCCGGCTAATTCAGCTTTACTCGTTTGGGCAGGCATTGCTGTACTTCCTTCTGCCATTTTTTGAGTTGCATCGTTCTTGGAACTGCAAGAACTAAGTTGAATACAGGTGTATAGAAGAATAAATATTTTCAAATATTTCATTTCGTAAGGATTTTAGTTTTCGTCAATGAAATGGACTGCTTAGCATTCGTTTGTTGCCAGGCATCGCAAAACATCAACATCTGATTATTCTATTTTAGAATGGAAGATCATCAAATGAAGATCCATCATCTCCATTAGTTGCAGGAGCAGATGTAGGAAAGTCACCGGCAGGTTGACGGCTTTTCGTCTCACTTCCGGCTGCTTCTACACGCCAGGCCTGAAGATTTGTAAAGTATTTTCCCTGCCATTCTCTCCCGCGCAAATCAAAATAAACTTTGATATTACTGCCTTCAGCTATCGGATCGATGATTTCGCATCTGTCCTGGACCAGCTGAAACTTAATGTGCTGCGGGTATTGACCTTGTTCAACAAGGATGACAAATTCCCTGGTCTGGAAAGTACCAGATTTTTGCTCCATATCAAATTTCTTGTGGAGCTTACCTTCTACTTCGTACGACATTTTGATATTGTTTTAATTGGTGATTAATATGCTTTTGCAAATAAAACTCTTCCTTCTGATTTATTACCCGTTAGGATACATTTTCCTTCTTCCATCTTTCTCTCCAGAGGTATACAACGTATCGTGGCTTTAGTCAATTCCTTGATTTTCAATTCTGTTTCTGTTGTTCCGTCCCAATGAGCTGAAACAAACCCACCTTTTTTGTCCAGAATATCCGCAAAGGTGGCAAAATCATCGGCTTCAAAAGTATTTTCCTGCCTGAATCTCAAAGAACGCAACAATAGATTCTCCTGTATGTGTTGCAAAAGATTTTCAACGTAAGTGCCAAGACCGTCTAAAGGAATAAATTCTTTTTCCCTTGTATCTCTCCGTGCCACTTCAGCCTGATTTTTCTCCAGATCTCTTTGGCCAATAGCGACACGAACAGGAACACCTTTCATCTCGTATTCTGCATATTTAAATCCAGGTCTTGATTTCTCATCTGTATCGTACTTCACCGAAATTCCTTTTGCCTTTAACTCTTTCACCAGCTTTTCTGCCACTTCATTGATTAACGGATCGGGTTTAGGTACGGGAATAATAACAACCTGGAGGGGTGCAAGTTTAGGAGGAAGCACCAAACCTTCATCATCACTGTGGGTCATGATCAACCCACCGATTAGCCGGGTAGAAACGCCCCATGACGTTGCCCAGACAAATTCTTTCTGGTTATTTTCATTTAAAAAAGTAACATCAAATGCTTTTGCAAAATTCTGTCCCAGGAAATGAGATGTACCAGCCTGCAGAGAGCGACCATCCTGCATGAGAGCTTCAATCGTATAGGTATCAATTGCTCCTGCAAAACGTTCGTTGACAGTCTTTACCCCTTTAACTACCGGCATGGCCATATATGATTCAGCAAAATCGGCATAGATATCATGTATCATGAGAGATTCTGCAATCGCCTCATCCCGGGTGGCATGTGCTGTATGCCCTTCCTGCCATAGAAACTCCGTAGTACGGAGGAAAGGCCTGGTACGCATCTCCCATCTCACAACATTTGCCCACTGATTGATCAGCAATGGAAGATCCCGATAGGACTGAATCCAATCTTTATATGTGCTCCAAATGATCGTCTCAGATGTCGGTCTTACGATAAGCTCTTCCTCAAGTTTTGCATCAGGATCAACGATAAGGCCGTTGCCATTGGGATCTGCTTTCAATCGGTGGTGTGTGACCACTGCACATTCTTTTGCAAAACCATCCACGTGCTGCGCTTCACGGCTCAGAAAACTTTTTGGAATAAAAAGAGGAAAATAAGCATTGACATGGCCTGAATCTTTAAACTTCTGGTCCAGTATTGCGACCATTTTCTCCCATATCGCAAATCCGTGGGGTTTGATGACCATGCATCCTCTTACAGCAGAGTTGTCTGCCAGTCCGGCTTTCTTCACAATATCCAGATACCACTGGGAATAATCCTGGGAACGGGGGGTTATTTCTTTTGCCATACTTTATATCAATCCAGATGCCTGGAAGTCATTTAGTTAATTTCCTTTTAATGTTTCTAACTGTGAAACTTATATTCTAACCCAGGCGTCTTAGTTACAGGAATCGCCATAAAAGAGATGGCGAGATGAATTCAACTTTTAACAGCGCGGTGACAGGAATTTAAGCTCTTGTTAACTACATCGACCCCGCAAAAGTAATACTTTAGCAGTGGATGTTGAGAGTTTCCTGCCGACAGGCATCAACCAAATGCAAAACATGAAAATGTACACCTTAAAATTTTTCCTGATCGCTCTTGGATTCACGTTTGTGATTCCTGCAGCCAATGCTCAGTTTGATGATGTATATTATGATCCTGACAATACAAATACAGTGGTCGATAATAATTACAATATCAATGACTCCGATACAGGTTATTCTTCACAGGATGATGTCACATACTATGACAATGATGAATACCAGTACTACGATGATTATGATTATTACTACTCATCGAGAATAAAAAGGTTTTACAGACCATCGTACGGCGCCGAATTTTATGATCCGTATTATGTTGATTCATACAACTATGATCCATTTTATAATGATTCATATTATTATCCCGGAGCTACCATTTATTTAAGTTTCGGCAATTCAAGCTATTGGGATTATCGCAACTGGAGACGATGGAACAGATGGAATAGTTATCATCATTTTAATAACTGGTGTTTGACACCGACTAATTATTACTACGCTTATAATAATTGGTGCTCACCTTCTTATAATTATTGGGGAGGATATAATGGTTATTACTCTTATTCGAATTACTACAATAATTACTACAACTCATGTCCTTATCCGGTAAGTAATTATTACGGTATCACCCACTCCACTGTGACAAATGTCAATACAGGCGGAACAAGAGGCACATATTATGGCCCAAGAATAACCGGGAATACGGGCTCCTCACCAAGAGGACCTGTAGCCAACCCCGGTAGTGTACAGCCTACCTATAAAGACAAAGATTCAGGCTTAACCCAATCAAATGACAACCCTCGTGATGTTGAGAAAGGCATAAATCAGGGAGGGAATGTAGCTCCTACTCCAGGCATTCCGGGAACTGAAAAAAGTCCTGACAATCAAACCGGACGTAGAGATGGTAATACAAAAGGTGTGATTAAAGATGTGCCTGTGGATAAGGAAATAAAAAGAGAAAACACCAGCACGACTCCAACCCGTCCGGTATTCAGGCCATATCCTACAAATGAAAAACCTACTCCTGGTTCGAGCAGGCCTACATCTGATAAACCTGCCTATACTCCCGAATCTCCTACAAGAGATCGTTATACACCGAGTCCTACGCAGAACAGACCTGAAAGTAATCCAACAAGAGACAATAACAAGCCTTCCTATACTCCAAGAGGTGGAAATGAAAGGCCAAGTTATACGCCTCCACAAAGGAATAATGGATCAGGAAATGAAAGCCGACCTTCTTCTCCGCCAACACCGAGACATGAAGACAACAGAAGTAATGACAGACCAAGTTATTCTCCTCCACCAAGGAATAATGATTCCGGAAGAAGCAATGACAGATCAAATGCTTCACCATCATCAGGCAATCATAACTCTTCCAATGGAGGAGGTAATCGTTCTGAGCCTTCAAAGAGTAGTTCTCCATCATCAGGCAATAGTCCGCGCGGCAAGGGGTAACACCTTCTGAGATTCAAAAAATAACACAACATCATACATACAAGACTGCACATCGAAAATCATTCGATGTGCAGTCTTTAAATTCATTCAAAATGAAACGGTACTTACTTTATAGTATTTGTCTTTTGTCAATGCTTCCAGCACTTTCAAAAGCACAAACGGCCACTGAGGCTTACAGACTATCTACCTCCGATCCTGTTGGGACTGCTCGAAATCTTGGTGTGGGTAACAGCATGTTTGCCATCGGGCCTGATTTTTCGGCTATAGGTTCTAACCCTGCAGGCTTAGGCGGTTACAGAAAAAGTGAATTCCTCATTACGTCAGGTTTTGGAACAAGCAAATATTCTTCTGCATTTACAACTGACAGGTTTAATACAAGCACCGGCAACTATACGAAATTCAACTTACCGAATATCGGATTTGTTGTTCAGGCAAGACCACAGAATTCAAGATGGAATACGACCAATTGGGCAATCGGCTTAAACCGTACTGCGGATTATACACGAAATATTCACTACGAGGGAAGTACACTTGGTTCCATCACAGATTCATGGAAAGAACACGCAACCGGTGTCGCACCGGATAACCTGAATGGATTTGAAGAAGGGCTTGCTTATACATCAGGTGCCATTTATGACTTTGAAAAGGACAACATCTATGAAACCGACTATGAACAGAATGCACAATATGCATTACAAAAAAAAGAAACTGTGAATTATGAGGGTGGTAAATCAGAGCTTTTTCTTGCTTATGGAGCTGACTACAATCAAAAAATCTTAATTGGGTTTTCCATTGGATTTCCGATTCTTAATTTCACCCAAACCAGGAACTACTCAGAGACGGATGGACCTGATAATGGAATTCCATTTTTCAATAGTCTTGCCTATACCAGCTCAATCAACACTACCGGATTTGGATGGAATGCAAAAGTTGGTGTAATTGTTAAACCAACAAAGTTTATCAACCTTGCCCTTGCTATACACTCCCCTACCAGGTTGAGCCTGACTGATAATTTTAATACCACGCTAACTTATGATTATACAGATGATATGCATACTGGACCGATCAAATCTGAATCTCCGTTTGGAAGTTTTGAATATGCATTGAGAACTCCATGGAGTGCCACTGGCGGGATTGGGATAATAGCAGGTAAATCAGGATTTGTAGCTGCCAGTGCTAAGCTTACTGACTATTCAACTATGAAATATGATTACAATGTAAGAGGCAATGGTAATCAGTACAGTACAATCGAACGCCAGGTGAATGATGATATCAAAACTAATTTTGGTACTGCTTTACAGCTCAACATGGGAGGAGAATATGTACTTAATAAATTTCGATTGAGAGGGGGTGTTTCATTGGATCAATCAGCTTATAATAATGATACAAGTTTTGATCCTTCCTATCATGCGGGTGTTGGATACCGGGAAGATCATTTCTATATTGATTTTGGATATGTATTGACCAAACAGGATGAAGGTTATCTACCTTATGAGACCATGCAGGCACCGCAGCCATTAGTTGTCACAGAATTTACAAATCACAGGATATCGGCGACAGTGGGTTTTAAGTTTTAGATATGTGATGTCCTTTTGATTTGATTTTTGAAATACACGGCAGAATTCCAAAATCTTCCGTTAAAAATTTACAGGTGAATAAATTTACCTGATGAGGTAGGCGTCCTGATAAAAAATATACCAGGAGGCAACTCAGAAATGTCAAATTGATTGTCTTCACTTTTCTTTATGACTTTTCCGGACATGTCACAAAGATATTTCATTCCGGGCTCTACCCGCACAGATATACTTTCCCAAGCAGGGTTAGGATAAAGAAATAAAGAATTTTCAACTATCGGTTTTTCAATTGAAGTGGTACTCATCCCACATGGATCTTTTAGAAACCTTAAATCTTTCCCGCTAAAGTCTGAATGGAAATAATGTGCTGACCAGATGTATTGCAATTGATCATGAACAAAAATTTGTTGATTCGGTGTAAGGCTATTTGCTACAGGCCAGCTGAGTGGATTGTTGATGGCTAACAATTGAACATCATCTGGTCCTACGGTAAGGTAATTCCTTTCATTCAGGCAATTGTTGTTTTTCAGTTCATTATAGAGCCCAATAGAAATGAGATTAGTAATTCCGGGATATCGTCGGAATCGTTCCGGATGCAAGGGAATCGGTCGGAACATATAAAATTCAGAGCACACACCCCGGGCTAAAAACTTTTGATAGTTTTCAGCGGCCTCTATGTTCCCTTCAGGTCCAACATCAGGATGGTGATCCCGATAGGTCATACTGAACAGAGTAGGTATGCGGCTGACATCTGCACAAATACCGGGACCGGGTGTATTATGGTTGACGGCTGCCTTCCATTGTAAGACCCAGGCGATCATCACCGAAAAAGATCCTCCCGCTGAGAAACCTGCAGCCAATTGAGGCATACCCGGAAGAATAGCACCATGGGCTATAAAAGTGTCACGTATAGCTCTTACGTTAGCTATATCTACATTATTGATACTGTCGGGTGTATACTGCCATCGGATAGTTCCACTTAAATCAAGGTCTTTATTTTTTGTAGTCTCTTCACTTTCCATAGTGATAACAGCGAAGGAATCGGCCATCAGCCGATTGGCAAAAAAACGACTTTCAAACCGTTCAACAAATTGGGTTGCATCGCCCCCTGTTCCATGTAATAACCAGACAACACCCTTTGCCGATCCTCCGGGGGGAAAATAATAGAATACTCTTTTAATGGTATCCCGACCCATGATGTGTACTTCTGTAAAGTCAGCCCCATGAGGCAGAGATTTATTGACAGCGGCAACAACAACATTATGATTAGGCATAATCAATGTCGTATGCCATTCTTCAGGATCTGCTAAAAATGAAATTTGACCTTCCCAGGTTTTAAATACTTCAGTGACTGCTGATTCAGCTGCCCAAATGTGAACTGTATCACCAGCGGAATACAACCCGGAACCATAGCCATTGTTGACAACAAGTTGAATCGTCTGCGAAAAGATTGATGCGGGAAAAATCAATAAGAACAAGAGAGAAAACTTTATCATGCGTAAGAATTTAAATTAATCCTTAGAAATGCAAAGAAAAATATGAAAATTAATTGATTTAACCTGCAGGTAATTCCTGACTAAGACCATGGTAGAATATTGATCCTTTAATTCTGACGGGCCTCAATGATCATTTCATTGATAGCATTTTGTGTTCCTTTAACAACGTTTTTGCGGAAATCTGAAATTATAGGTTCACCAATTTTACCCTTCACAATTATTTTCCCTGCCGGTCTGAAGATTCTGATAAAATAATCCATTAGCATTTCGTGTGACCAATAAAAACTACTGTTGGGGTATTCTATCATAACAGGAACGATAGGTACGCCCATATCAAATGCCAATTCAATTGCACCTTTTCTGAAGTCACCTGTGAGATCTCCATAGTATGTTGTTCCTTCGGGATATATCATCACGGAGCAATTCGATTTCAGTAAACCTTCAATAGCGCCAAGCGCATTTTTGCGACTTTTATGATCTTCCCTGTCAACAAAAACAACCCCGGTTTCTTTTGCTCCTTTTCCAAGCAATGGATAGTCTCCAACTTCAGCTTTAGATAAAATATAGGTATCTATCCATGATAATTCGATAAGCGGATCGAGCATGGATCTGTGATTAGACACATAAAGGCAAACGCCGGGAAATGGATTGCCTTGCTTCTGATAATCTATTCCTAAAATACGAAGCGAAGCGAGGCAGAATTTTTTACGGAACCGAAAACTCCTAAGCTCGTTTTTACCTACAATGGTTGAAATGATGAGCAATCTGCTTAAAAAAAAAGCAAGAACAATTATTACGCCTATGAATTTTAACCACGGTCGAATGGAGGAGAACATCAACAAAGATAACTTCCTCTAAATGCCAATTGATTTTATTGCTCTTCAAATGAAAGTGAAACGGAATTCATGCAGTAGCGCAATCCGGTCGGTTCGGGTCCGTCGTCAAACACGTGGCCGAGATGTCCTCCACAACGGTGACAAACTACTTCCACTCTGGTCATGCCAGCAGAATGGTCTGTAATCTCACGAACATGTGTTTTATCAATGGGCTGAAAAAAGCTGGGCCATCCAGTCCCGGATTCAAATTTAGCTGTTGATGAAAAAAGAGGCAGCTGACAAGCCTTGCACAGATACACACCTGATGCATGATTGGCGTTAAGTTTTCCAGTGAAGGGACGTTCGGTGCCTTCCTGACGAAGTACATTATACGAGGCCGGATCCAACTGTGCTTTCCATTCGGCATCCGTTTTCGTTATTGTGTGAATGGTGTCGCCTTTGGCATCAACAAAAAATCCTTCTGTGCCTATGGTTGAGGTAGAGGCGGGTTGTTTTGTGTTAGGTTGAAGACAGGCGTTTAATGTCAGAGAAAAGAATAATCCTGACGCTAATAAAAGACGGTGCATGTTCATATTAATTCTGGTCTTTAAGTTTATCCTTAAACTTAGTACGTACTTTTTGGATTTTTGGATTTATCACCATTTTACAATATCCCTGATTCTGGTTATTGGCATAGTAGTCCTGGTGATATTCTTCTGCAGGATAAAATGTGGTAGCCGGAACAATCTGGGTGACAATCGTCTGATCCCAAATGGTCGGAGCGACTTCTGCCTTTGAGTCTTCAGCTTTACGTTTTTGTTCGTCGTTGTAATAAAAGATTACTGAACGATACTGCGTACCGGCATCCGCGCCTTGTCTGTTCATTGTAGTTGGATCATGAGTTGTCCAAAGTACTTCAAGCAACTCCTCATAGGAAATGACAGATGGATCAAATGTAATTCGAGCCACTTCCGCATGTCCAGTATTGCCGGTACAAACGTCACGATAGGTGGGGTTAGGCAGTGTGCCACCCATATATCCGGATTCGACCTTCATCACACCTTTCAATTCCTGAAAAACAGCTTCAACACACCAGAAACACCCTGCTCCAAAAGTTGCAATTTCAGTTTTCATATCGTTAGGAATGGTTTGATCCGGAGACTTGGTCACCGGTTTGTGATCAGTTGATTTCTGTGATTCGCAGGAAGACGTGATGCCTATGGAGATCATCAGAAAGAATAGAACTTTATTAAATTTCATGAGCTATAAACGTATATATGTATCAAAAGTTAAGTGTATATATCTATAAAAATAAGACTTTGGTCGTGTCAATGGGGGTAATGATTATAATTCTTAATTTTGCACCGTTTTTCAGCGGTATTTGCTGTATTTTATTTCTTTTTCCCCTTAAAACACTAAAGGGGATATAAAATAATGACCTAATCACCTTATCAAACAGAATATGAATAGTAATAAAAAACAATGGTTATTGACCATTTTGACATCGTTTATCCTCACTGCTGCCTTTGGCCAGCCCAAGGAACCGGGCCCATTCGATTTTGGTAAAATGTGGACTTTTGAAAACCCGCCCAAAGAATGGTTTCTCAAAGAGTATCAATATAATCTTGACAATTCCTGGTTCGATGCAGGGAGGAAATCTGCGCTTCGTTTTGCATCATGGTGCTCTGCATCTTTTGTATCGCCCAATGGCCTTGTCATGACTAATCATCATTGTTCAGAGCCTGTCGTAAGTGAACTTCAGAAAGAAGGAGAAAATTTTGACAAAAATGGGTTTTATGCTTCGACATATGCAGAAGAACGTCGTAATCCTGAGCTTTTTGTTGAACAACTGATCATTGTTGCTGACATTACAGATAAAATGAAAGCTAAGCTGGCGAATGTAGCCAACGACTCAGAAAAGATGGCGAAGACAGAAGAGGCAATGGCTTCAGTCAAAAAAGAATATAGCACGATGAGCGGATGGGAAGGCTTACGCACCCAGGTTGTTACTTACTATAGTGGTGGAAAATATTCGCTGTATGGCTACAAACGGTATGACGATGTCCGTCTGGTATTTATACCTGAACAGGAAGTTGCTTTTTTTGGCGGAGACCCGGACAATTTCACCTATCCGAGATATAACCTTGACTGTACTTTCTGGCGCGTCTATGATGAGAACGGGAAGCCTATGAATACGAATGATAATTATTTCAAATTCAACACAGATGGTATCGCAGAAGGTACACCCGTGTTTGTGATTGGAAATCCTGGTTCTACAGAACGATACAGAACAGTTGCCCAACTAGAGTACGACAGAGATTACAGATATCCTGTTGATGTAGCATTTTTTACTGACCGGATGAAGGTATTGCAGGAACAACAAGCGATATCACCAAATGATGATACAAAGAATACCATCTTCAGTTTGGCTAACACATTAAAAGCAACTAAAGGCACACTAAATGGTCTTAACGATCCTGATCTTTTCGCAAGGAAGGTTAAAATGGAAGAAAAAATCAGAGCCAACAGTACGGGTAAGACATATTGGGATGATATGGCAAAATACTATACCGTGCTTTCTAAATATGGGTCCGAATTGCGTTTCCTTGCACCTTCGCCTTTTTCAGGAAAAGTCCTTCCGCTGTTATATGCGATCAACGACTATCTAAAATTAGCAGAAGCGAATCCTGAAAGCGCAGAACTTGAAGGCATGGAAAAAAAGATGTCCGAAATGGCGCCTGCAGTGAATGATCCTAAAGAAGTGAAATTATTCGCTATGGTATTGAAGGAGTTAAATGATTTTGCTCAACCTGATGATGAATATCTACGGACAATACTGGATGGCAGGACACCTGAAGTAGCTGCGAAAGAAATATTGTCAAAGACTGTATTTGCTGACGAAAAGGATTTGTCAAAACTGTTGGATAAAAAAACGAAGAAATTCCTTCGTAAAAAAGATGACTTAATCACTGCAGCACCTTTACTGGCTGATCAATATAAAAAAGCAGTTGATGCCTTCCAGTCCACAGGTCCGGCAAGGAAAGCGATTGAACAAAATATTGCCGGTGAGGTATTCAAAGTATATGGCAGTGCATTACCGCCTGATGCCACGTTTACCCTTCGGATCTCGGATGGAAGAGTCAAAGGATATGAATACAATGGCACAACCGCTCCTTTCAAAACTACTTATGCCGGGATGTACGACAGATACTATTCATTTGACGGGAAAAGCCCCTGGTCATTGCCGCAACGCTGGCTGACGCCTTCAATGGACTTATTGAAATCACCTATGAATTTTGTCTGCACGCCAGATATCATCGGAGGAAATTCTGGTAGTCCGATCATCAATGTAAAAAGAGAACTTGTCGGTTTAGTATTTGACGGGAATATCGAATCGCTCCCGGGCAAGTTTATTTTCGATGATGAAAGCAACAGAACAGTTGCCGTCCATGCAGGCGGTATTGTCGCAGCATTACGTTATGTCTATAAAGCAGATCGTCTTGTAGCAGAGCTTACAGGCAATTAAAATCATATTTCAATAATTGAAAAAAAGAGCCCGGATTCATTCGGGCTCTTTTTTTTACCTTTCCTGAAATCATATTGCGACCATGAAATTTTTATACCCGCTTGTCATCCTGATCTGTTGTTTTGCGGCATACCAGAGTCACGCCCAGGTAGCACCTGCTCCTGACAGAAAAGAAGGCATGGGTCCATATCCGCAGATGATCATACGTGGAGCCACTTTGATCAACGGAACAGGGACACCTCCTTTTGGGCCGGTAGATATTGTGATTGAAGGCAATAAGATCGCTGACATCAGAATAGTTGGTTCACCGGGTGTTAAACCTGATAGTGCGGATCGTCCTAAATTAAAAGCAAATGGATATGAACTGGATGCCACCGGAATGTATGTACTGCCCGGGTTTATTGATATGCATGGTCATATTGGCGGCGATTCTCAGGGTGTGGATGCAGAATATGTATACAAATTATGGATGGCCCATGGTATCACGACCATTCGTGAACCGTCAGCTGGCAATGGGTTGGAATGGACACTGAATGAAAAGAGAAGGAGTGAAAAAAATGAAATCACTGCCCCCAGAATTTTTGCCTATACTGTTTTTGGGCAAGGCACAACTGAGCCGATCACAACCGCAGATCAGGCCAGGAAATGGGTGGATGATAATGCAAAGAAAGGAGCTGATGGAATAAAATTTTTCGGAGCACCTCCGGAAGTCATGGAAGCTGCATTGGTAGAAAATAAAAAACTCGGTCTTCGTTCAGCATGTCATCATGCTCAATTGAATGTAGCCCGATGGAATGTACTTAATTCAGCTAAAGCCGGACTCACATCAATGGAACACTGGTATGGTCTTCCTGAAGCATTATTCGAAGACAAAACCATCCAGGATTATCCTGTCAATTACAATTACATGAATGAGCAGGATCGTTTCGCGGAAGCAGGCCGGCTATGGAAACAGGCTGCACCACCCTATTCACCGCATTGGAATGAAGTGATGGATGAATTGATATCACTGGACTTTACTATCGATCCGACTTTCAATATCTACGAAGCTGCAAGAGATCTGCATCGTGCACGAACACTGGAATGGCATGAAGATTACACGATGCCAAAACTGTGGGAATTCTATCAGCCAAGCCGAACATCACATGGGTCATTTTGGCAATACTGGGGTACAGAACAGGAAGTAGCGTGGAAAAATAATTACAGGCTGTGGATGATGTTTGTCAATGAATATAAAAACCGTGGTGGACGCGTCACAACAGGTTCTGATTCCGGTTACATATTTGAACTTTATGGATTTGCATACATACGTGAACTGGAATTATTAAGAGAAGCAGGGTTCAGTCCATTGGAGGTGATCAGATCAGCTACATTATATGGAGCGCAGGCACTGGGGAAGGATAAAGAAATAGGCAGTGTTGAACCCGGAAAGATGGCGGACATGATCATCATTGAAAAAAATCCGCTTGAAAATTTACAATGTCTGTATGGTACCGGGGCGATCATGTTGAATGATAATAATGAAGTGGTACGGGTAGGTGGTATCAGGTATACGATCAAAGATGGAATCGTCTTCGACGCAAAAAAACTACTGCATGATGTGAAGGAAATGGTTGATCGTGAAAAAGCAAAAACAGGATTTGAAATCTATCAACCGGGAATGGCTCCAGTAAAAGAATAATCTAATTTTTTTTTCGAAACACTAAATCACTTTCAATGGGACACCGTCGCGCGTTTCTTCAACATTTAGGACTCTTAGGTCTGAGTACTGCTTCAATCACAAAGATATTCGATCAAAAAAAGAAATTCATACCCTTTGCTTCATCCGAGCCGATGTTGATGTGTAGTCGGGGTGAATACTGGGGAAAAAAAGTACTGAATCCGGCATGGGATGTATTAATCGAGACAAATAATATTCTTGATGCTATTGAAACAGGGGCAAATGTATGCGAACTGGATCCAACTGATCAGTCAGTAGGTTATGGTGGACTCCCTAATGAACGGGGAGTTGTACAACTTGATGCATCCTGCATGTACGGTCCTACACATCGGTGCGGCAGTGTGGCCTCTCTGGAAAACATAAAGAAAGCCTGCTCAGTGGCGCGTCTTGTAATGGAGAGAACAGATCACACATTCATTGTTGGTCCCGGAGCTTTGGAATTTGCAAAGGCACATGGTTTCCCGGAAGAAAATTTATTGACCGAAGAGTCAAGATTAAGATGGCTGGAGTGGAAAGAAAATATGAGTGATAAGGATGATTGGATTCCTCCGGCAGATGGTGTCTATATAAAGAAAGCCAAGAAAGGAGGAACGATCAATGTATTGGGGATAGGAATGAAAAATGACGTGGCAGGCATAACGACTACCAGTGGATTATTTGCAAAAATTCCCGGGCGTGTAGGAGACTCTCCTATCATCGGTGCTGGATTGTATGTAGACAATGAAGTAGGTGCAGCCGGTGCCACAGGACGCGGTGAAGAAGTAATCCGCACATGTGGTTCCTTTTTACTCATGGAAAAAATGCGCGCAGGGATGTCCCCTCAGAAAGCCTGTGAATTTGTATTGGAAAGAATCATTGATATCAATGGAGGACTCGACAAAGTGGATTTCAATGTAAAAATGATCGCCATGAATCTGAATGGTGAAACAGGTGTGGCTTCTATTGAACCTGAAGATCATGCGGCTCCTTATGCCTCTATCATCACTTCAAAAGGATATAAACTGATATCCGGAAAAGCTATGCGATCAATGTGAGATTTGAGATGTGAGATGTGTGCTTCGACCTGCACTTCTCAACCAGGTGCTACAGCTCAGCAACCGACGTGAGACGTGAATCGTAAATCGTGAGACGTCAATGATGAATTGTAAGTAGTGAGCAATTTATATTGCGTAGGTTGCAAATCGTAATTTGCAATAGACCATTATAAATTCAGAGATCAAGGAGACCTTCCGGGATTTCCATCAGTATGATTTTATTTTCTTTATCGATGGAGCTAATTAGCTGATCACTGAGTGGTATTAGTATCTCTTTGTCATGAATGCTTATAATGGCCATTAATTGTTGAGGGAATTCTTCAGTGCGAAGAATATCATAGATCAATTCACTCCTGGTGTCGAGGATTCTGTACTCATCCCATTTTCCACGTAAATTTTTGGGCGAATGTTGATGTCTTGATTTTACAGATTCTAATGGAATATAGAATTCAATGTTGCCCAATAAATCTGAATCTTTTTTATTTAGGACATCTTGCAGAGAAATCACAAAATGATTGCCGTCTTCGACATCTGTGATTTGATAAGGAACTTTGGAACCATCCAGGTCAAAGAACAAATAGGTACCTTTTCGAATGTAGGATTTCAATTGCTGATCCACAAGTATTCGCAATTCTCCCCCGGTACCATGGGACCTGAGTGCCTTACCAATTAAAAAAAAGTCTGAATATGTGGGGTAAAGAGGACTCAATTGTGATCGATCATTACCTGGGACAATATATACCCTTTGCCGGCTTGTACCAGCCATGGCTTCCCGATACATTCTGTGAAATCACCAAGAGCAAAACACCTGCTGTCAAGAATGCTGTCTGTGCGGGCCACCAGGCCTATATTCCGGACATATTTTTCATAGACGTATCGCTTGATGCTTCCATCATCTATATCGGATTGACTGACATGCATGACCTCACCATCAGAGAAAGAGAACGAACCTATCTCATCCGCTACATCAAAATCAACAACTTCAGAATCCCAATCCTGATAGGGCTGCATCATCTCCGTGCCCACGACGATGGTTGTTGATGTCGGGATATACGAAGTGGCAGACCATTTTTTTCTAAAGCGAAGAGGGAATGTCATTTTACGGAATTTGAGATTCTCTTCCGTTCGGGTAGCCTCAGTTGAGGAACGACTTGCAGTCCAGACATCTGTCACCGTCCAGTTTTCTTCGGCTGTGTTCCTTCTTGATCTGTGTAGATAAAATAACGTATCCCCTGACAACGCAATCTGAAAACCCGATACTTCTTCTTTCATCTGAAATGAGACTGTATCTTTTATGTTCCCGCCGGATGCATCATCGAAGACTACCGAATCGACCGCGTAGACAATATATTTTCCAAGTTGCAAAGGAAAATATTCGACCGAATGATCATCAACAGGTGCTTCGACTTTATCCTTCACACAAGACGTGAAAAAGATTATAAAAATTACAAACAGTAAAACCCTCGTGTACATCGTTTTCAATTTCTTGAACTGCCCTGGATGATACCTCCACCGATGACATCATCACCTTCATAAAATACGGCTGATTGCCCCGGTGCTATTCCGCGTACGTTTGCTAAAAATGAAACTTCAACTTTTAAATTATCCAGTTGCGTCAACTCACTCATTGTTCCTGAATCACGATAACGGATTTTTGTCAGTGATTCCATTCGTTCAGGCAGCTTGTCATACTTCAGTAAATTGAGACCACTGACCAGCATGCTGTTTCTTATCAGTTCATCTTCCTTTCCTAAAACAACTGTATTCGTTTCCGGAATTATTTCGGAGACAAACATGGGTTCGCCGAATGCCATGCCGAGACCTTTGCGCTGACCTACGGTATAAAATGGAAAACCTTTATGGTGCCCCAAAATTTCACCATTCTTATTTATAAAAGCTCCTCCATTTACTTTCTCTGCCAGGTCAGGCACTCTTCGATTGAGAAAGCCCCTGTAATCATTGTCAGGCACGAAACAGATTTCATAGCTCTCTGCTTTTTTTGAAAGTTCGAGATATCCATAATCTGCGGCAAGTTGTCTGACTTCAGGTTTTGTCATTTCCCCCAATGGGAACATACTTCGCTTAAGGCATTCCTGGCTCAGTCCCCAAAGAACATAAGACTGATCTTTGTTGTGATCGACTGCGCGCTGGATAAAATATCGTCCATCCTGTTGGCCGATGCGTGCATAATGGCCGGTGGCGATGTAATCACATCCAAGAGCATCAGCTCTTTTTAGTAATGCTTCCCACTTGATATGTGTATTACAGAGTACGCACGGATTTGGTGTACGTCCGTGCAGATATTCATCCACAAAATTATTGATGACATAATCACCGAATTCTTCACGGATATCCACAATGAAATGATGGAACCCTTTTTCGACAGCCACTTGCCGCGCATCATTGATGCTGTCGAGGCTACAGCAACCGGTTTCCTTTCGATCGCCACCACTGGTCGCATAATCCCATGTTTTCATGGTGATACCGATGATCTCATACCCCTGATCCTGGAGGATCATGGCGGTGACGGTGGAATCTATCCCACCGCTCATAGCTACTAATATTCTACCCTTTGAACTCATGTAATCGGCTGCAAAGGTAGGGAAAAAGGCTCAGGAGAAGACGAAGGAGAAGGCTCAGGAAAAGGCAAGGCTCAGGAGAAGGCTCAGGAATAGGGCAAAGTTAAGGCTAAGGAGAAGATGATAGAATAGGAAAACACTTCTTTAAAATACATGTGACTACATTTCTGAAGCCCAACGTATATTGTGGGACAAGATCAATACAGTAAAAGCAAAACAATCGATCAAACGAAACGAATGGAAGCATCAAAGACAGATTCTCCTCACATATTGATGGTCAGTGCCGAATGCTATCCTGCTGCCAAAGTAGGTGGCCTTGCAGATGTGGTAGGTTCCCTACCGAGATATCTCAATAAAGGAGATGCCAGATGTGCGGTAATCATGCCCCATTATCACAATTCCTGGATCACGCAACAAGAGGTGGTTGAGAAACATTATGGGTCTTTCCACATGGGCTGGGAATGGATTGAATACAGGATTTTTTACATCGTCCATGAAGAACTTGGTTATGATCTTTACACGATTGAAATTCCGGGGAAATTTGACCGGCCAGGTGTGTATGGTGATCATCACGAACCTTATTACCGTGATGAAATTGAGAGGAATATTGCCTTCCAGCGTTGTGTATTGCATTGGTTGATGCACTGGGAAAAATTACCTGACCTCATTCATTGTCATGATCATCATACAGCGCTGATACCGTTTATGATGACCCGGTGTCCTGAATTCTGGAGACTTGGAAATACACCGACTATACTTACGATTCATAATGCTGCTTACCAGGGGATGTTTGGGTGGGACCGTCAATATCTTCTTCCTGAATTTTCGCGTGAAGCGTCAGGGCTTCTTGACTGGGGACATGTCATCAATTCGCTTGCATGTGGGATCAAATGTGCCTGGCGGGTCACCACAGTTTCAGAAAATTATCTGCATGAACTGATGGAGACAAGTGGATTTGGATTACAGGGATTGTTTCGCAGTGAACATTGGAAATCGAGAGGTGTCATCAATGGAATTGATTACGATTACTGGAATCCTGCTCACGATCATTATCTGACCATGAGGCTCAAAAAGAATATTGACAAATGGAAACGTGACAATAAAGTGAGCTTGCTCAAAGAGCTGAAGATGCCGACAGATTTGCCGCTTCATATTTTTATTGGTCGCATGGTGCATGATAAAGGGATTGATTTTCTTGCCAATCTGATTTATCAATACATGATCTATAAGCGGGATGCATGTTTCATCATTCTCGGAACAGGTGATGGGCGCATCGAGGATCAATGCCGTATGCTTGAACACAATTTTGGTCCCCATGTGCGGTCACTCATCATGTACAATGAAGGGGTTGCACACCGGCTGTATGCTGCTGCCGATTTCTTATGGATGCCCTCAAGAACTGAGCCTTGCGGCCTTAACCAAATGTATGCTATGCGCTATGGTACTATCCCTATAGCGAGGGCCACAGGAGGCTTATTGGATACGATAGAACCATTTGATGGAAATGAAGGCGATGGATTTTTATTCCGTGACCTTGAAGAGTATCAGGGTATGTGGGGCATTGAAAGCAGCACCAGGTTATTTAAAATGCCTGAATTACATTCCTTGGTCAAGGGAAAGATTATGGCCAAAGATCTTTCGTGGGAGCATTCCGCGGCAAAATATCTCGACATTTATCATGAAATAATACCAGCTAAAACAAATGCGTAATTTAAACAGAGAAATCCTTTGTGTGATCCTGGGAGGAGGAGCAGGCTCACGATTATATCCACTCACTGCACGCAGATCAAAACCTGCCGTTCCTCTTGCAGGAAAATACCGTCTTATTGATATTCCGGTTTCGAATTGCCTTAACTCGGGCTACAACCGGATATTCGTATTGACACAATTCAATTCGGCCTCTCTCAACCGGCATATCAAGAATTGTTATCACTTTGATTCTTTCAGCCAGGGTTTTGTGGATATTCTTGCTGCAGAACAGACGCCAACTAACAAAGACTGGTTCCAGGGGACTGCTGATGCAGTACGGCAGACCATGACACGTCTTGATGAGTATGATTACAATTATGTACTGATACTTTCAGGTGATCAGCTATACCAAATGGATCTTGCGGCATTTCTGGCGCAACACATTGAACTCAATTCAGAATTGACGATAGCAACTATTCCGGTGACTGCTGAAGATGCAACCGGATATGGGATCATGAAAGTGAATCAGAATCATGAGATCGAACGCTTTATTGAAAAACCATCCAAAGCGGAATTGGGTGACTGGCAATCTGACGTATCCGATGCCTATGCGAAGGAGAAAAAAAATTATCTCGCTTCCATGGGTATCTACCTGTTTAAAAAAGAAACATTAAAGCAATTATTTGCCCTCAATCCTACGGAGCATGATTTTGGAAAAGGGATTATTCCTTTTGCAATAAACAAGTTTTATAAAGTACACAGCTTCGCTTACAATGGTTACTGGGAAGACATAGGGACCATAAGATCATTTTTTGAAGCAAATCTTGAATTGGCGATGCCTCTGCCGAGATTTAATCTATATGATTCACGCAATCCGGTTTTTACAAGATCCAGAATGCTATCTCCTACAAAAATCCTTGGTACGGCATGCACACATGCGCTTGTTGGTGATGGATGCATTATCAATGCCAAGGAAGTAAGCCAGTCTGTCATTGGTATTCGTTCACGTATCGGAAGAGGATCGGTGGTGAAGAAAACGATAATGTTAGGTATGGACACGTATGAGAATCTTGAAGATGTGCTCTCCCATAAGATTATACCTATGGGAATCGGCGAAGACTGCTATATTGAAAATGCCATCATTGACATCAATTGCAGGATAGGTAATAATGTCACTATTAAGGGAAGTACAGCACTTGAGAATATAGAGACAGAGACATATTGTGTTGTTGATGGTATCGTCGTGTTGAAGAAGTCGGTCAATATTCCTTCGGGAACGAAGATCGGGGCAGATTAAGATTCTGGATCTTAATCTGCGGATGGCCTCAGATTTTGCATTTTAAAGCTGTTTCAGGGTATCGGATCAGGTATTTCAAGACTATTTTTTTGGGAGATTTATCCTCTATAGTGACCCGTTTTGAGCCAGAAAGGTGACCATCTGGCCAGGCATAACTACCCATATTATCAGGTAGTTATGACCTCGTGGCACGACTAATGGTGGCACGACTACTGGTGGCACGAATACTGGTGGCACGAATACTGGTGGCGCCAGTACCCCGCATGGAGTTTCATTCAATCGCTTTTATACCCTGCTTTCATTAGCTTTGACCTCTTTTTTGGGCTTATGAATCATATAATAGTACCGGTTGATCTTTCAAGTAACTCAAAGGATGCATTGTATTATGCAGCCCATCTTGCGGAGCACGCCGGAACTGATATCATGATCGTCTACACAACCAGTCTCCTTCAAAAAGTGGTCAATTATACTGCAGGTAAAGGCGATAAGGCGAAAGATGCCCAAAAATGGATATTGAAGCGCATCATAAAGATAAAGACCAGACATCCGGGCGTCCCTGTAGATTTTAGAATCATCAAAGGAGATATCCTAGATGGCCTGAAAAAGATGATCGAATCCACAAAAGCTGACATGGTGGTCATGGGCACTCAGGGTGAAGACGAAAATCCCGAAACCTTCTTAGGCTCAACTTCCGGTGCCCTTGTCAAAACAACAGATATACCTGTCTTACTTGTACCTCCGGGATTTAAGTTCAATGGCATTGACAAGGTTGTATTTGCTGCCAAGAATACGTCCGTGAGATATATCGGCGCTTTAGAACCGATCATCAGCATCAACCAGATATTCAAACCTCATGTTCAACTATTACATCTGGGTGAACAAACTGATCCGCTCCCTGAGCAAGGCTTTAGTATCCTGCAGGTGATAAATGATATCACCAGGTATGGAAACGACAATTTTAATGAAAGTATCCATGAATATCTTAGCCAGCATCATGCCGATCTCCTCTGTGTCATCCGGAGGAAACGGGGACTTATCGAAAAGCTCTTAGGTCCGTCCAAAACACTGGCTTCCAAATTTTATACAGATATCCCGGTGCTTGTTCTTATAGGTGAAGATTAACGACCCGTCATGGCCCGGACGATCACTCGTAGAAAGGTATTTGATGCTTTGGGAATACCCTCTACCTTTGAGGGCCTTTTTTATATCAGGAAAAACAATACATGGAACGTAATCATATCATAGGCTTTGTCCTCATTTTTGCTCTTTTAATGGTCTGGACTTTTGTCAATTCCCCCTCAAAGGTGGAAATGGAGAAGATAAAGCAAACTCAGGACAGTCTTCACCGCGCGGAAACAATCAAAGATTCAGTTCAGACAAAAAAAATAGACTCGATAAGTACCGCCACTCTTGTTGACTCGGCTCAGATCGCAAGTAAATTTGGATCGTTCGCCACTGCCGCACTTGGCACCGACAAAACCGTTCGTCTTGAAAATGAACTTTTTAAAGTTGATTTTTTAAGTAAAGGCGGTAAGATATCATCTGTCGAACTTAAAAAATACAACAAGGCCCTTCTTGATGATAAGAAGAAAGAATATAAAATTCCGCTTCATCTTCTCGAGGACCCGAAGGATATATGGGATATTGCGATCCCAACTCAGCGGGGTGATCTTCACACAGCCGATTTACATTTCATTCCTACCGTGGATAACAATAAGGTGACTTTCACTGCTACCGGCCAACAGGGAGAACGGATAATCCAGGAATATTCACTGACAGGCAATCCGTACGAAATCAAATACCGGTTTAGCATCGAAAATGGTGAGTCACTCATCGCCAACAGCGGGCAAACTGCAAAACTGACGTGGATCAATCAGCTGGACAAACTGGAACGGAACAGTACTTTCGAAAGAAGTTATTCCACTGTTTATTATAAGGTAAATACAGAGTCGGTTGACTATTGCAGTTGCCGGAAAAACGATGTAAATGATCTGAGTGCTCAACCCATAAAATGGATATCTCATTCAAATCAGTTTTTTAATACTGCGCTTATTGCTGATGAATCATTTAGTGGTGGTGTATTTTCCACAACGATGTTGCCGGATAGCAATGAGAATTTGAAAATAACTTCTTCTATCGTTGGAATTCCATTCAATGGCTCGAATCCATCGACAACAATGACGATGTATATCGGACCAAACGATTTTGACCAATTACGACATTATAATGTCAATCTTGAAGATGTCATTCCGTTTGGCCGCAGCATATTCGGTACGATCAACCGCTGGATCATTCGTCCTACGTTTAATTTTCTGCTTTTGTTTATCCCCAGCAAAGGCCTCGTGATCCTTTTTCTGACATTACTTGTCAAGCTTGCTTTATTTCCCCTGTCTTACAAGATGCTGGGTAGCCAGGCAAAAATGACTGCGTTAAAACCTAAGCTTGCACATCTGAAGGAAAAACATAAAGATGACATGCAGCAGCAGCAAGTAGAATCAATGAAGATCTACCGGGAGTATGGTGTCAATCCGCTCGGTGGTTGTTTCCCTGTTGTACTGCAGATGCCTGTGTGGTTTGCATTGTATCGTTTCTTTCCCGCTTCTATTGAATTCAGGCAGGCGAAATTTCTCTGGGCAACGGATCTTTCCTCCTTTGATGTATTTACTTATTTGCCTTTTAATATTCCATTCTATGGTGATCATGTGAGTATGCTGACATTACTGTGGGCTTTGAGTACGATAGCCTACACATACTATAATATGCAGAATGTAGATATGGCAAATTCGAACCCTGCATTAAAATACATGCAATATCTGATGCCGGTGATGTTCCTTGTCTTCTTCAACAGTTATGCTTCGGGTCTGACTCTTTACCTTTTATATTCTAATACATTGAATATCATTCAGACAGTAGGTGCACGGAAATATCTGTTTGACACAGATAAGATCATGGAGAAACTCAATGTCAACAAAGCAAAACCTAAAAAAGAAGGTGGCTTTCAGTCCCGTATAGAGCAAGCGATGAAAGAACAACAACGCCTGGCTGCCGCAAAGAATACAAAACCGAATAAAAAGAATTAATCAGGTCATCATTTTAGATCGAATACTTTTTCCCTAAGGGATGAGTCGAACCCAAGTAAAACAAAGGCCAACCGTTGGCGTAATCGGTGCAGGTAGTTTTGGATTGACAGTGGCGCAATTGCTGGCTATATCCAATAATGTGCTGCTATTTGCTCGGGATCCATTGGTCGTAAAAAACATCAATGATGCACGCACATTACTAGACGTCTCTATTTCACCAAGTGTAAGCGGGACTTCCTCTTATAGCGAAGTAGCCACCGCATGCGAAGTAATATTTCCGGTCGTGCCCTCTGATGATTTCAGAAACATGATGAAAAACCTGGGGCCCTTACTTTCACCCCGACATATCCTTATCCACGGCACAAAAGGATTAGATACATCAAGGGTCAGGGATATCGGATCCTTTTCAGGAAAACTGCACAGAGAAGATGTACGCACGATGTCAGAAGTGATCTATGAAGAAAGTAATGTGCTACGTGTCGGATGTCTTTCCGGTCCAAATCTGAGTAAAGAAATTCTTGAAGGCCAACCCACCGCAACAGTGATCGCCAGCGAGTATGATGAAGTCGTGCAAATCGGTATTGATCTCTTGACAAGTAAAAAAATGTTTGTCTTCGGATCATCTGATATCCTGGGTGCTGAACTGGCCGGGGCTTTTAAAAACATTATCGCTGTTGGCTCTGGATTTCTCAGGGGCAAAGGTTTAGGAAAGAATATGCAGGGTTTGTTTATCACACGAGGGCTGCATGAGATTACCTTTTTCGGCGGTTTGCTGGGTGCTGACAAATCTGCATTCCTGGGTACAGCGGGAATTGCAGATCTGATTGCCACGGCGACAAGTTCCAGCAGTCGTAATTTTACATTTGGCTTCCAGCTTGGGCAGGGACGAAGCCTTAAGGAAATAATGGAAACCTCAGATGAACTGGCCGAGGGAATCCGGACATTGAAGATTGCCTATTTGATGGCGAAGACTGAGAAGATCAGGCTTCCGATCATTGAAACACTGTATAAAATCGTATTTGAAAATTTATCGCTTGAAGTGGCGTTGGATTTTCTGATGAGATATCCATATTCAAGAGATGTGTCCATCAATATGTAGATCACTTAATCAGGGGGTGGATTTTAGCCTGTCCTGATTTCGTCTAAAAACAGGCCGGACAAGGTGATCACTATTTATTTTAGGCCATCAGTAGAGGATATCTATATTTGACCTTATATATTAACATTTAGTATGAAAATTTCACAACTACTGGGACTTGGAAGCGATTCTGATCAAAAAAGCGTCGATTTTCTGGAAACAGCCCTCGTCAAACAGACTCAACCCGGTTTTGATTATCTTAAGTTCAAACAATCCATTGAACAGCTTGCCGGATTAAAACTGGATGCATCCATATCTCTCAAGTCTGCTTTTGCCACGGCGTCCACGATGGGTGTGACAAAAGATTCTTTATTGCAATCAGCAAGACATTATCTCACGATCCTGGGTGATGAGAAAAAACAATTTGACCAGGCGTTAAATAATCAGGTACAGCAGCGTATTGATTCGCGTAAAGATGATCTGGTCAAATTGCAGCAAATGATCGAAGAAAATAAAAGGCAAATTGCTAAACTAGAAAAACAGATCCTTGAATTTCAGGAGAAGATATTACATTCAGATGAAGAAGTATCTGAGGCAAAAGCATCGATAGAGCAAACCAAACTTAAATTTGAAACGACCTATCAGCAATTTGTTTCGGCGATCGAAAAAGATATGACAGCTATTCAACAAAATTTATAATCTACACCACATGACTACTCAAGCGCAAGATTTCACTGGCAACCTTTCCAAACCAAAAACATTCTGGGGCAGACCTGAAGGAAAAACAGGACTCTTATTTATGTTGGCTATTCTTGCCGGGATGGGGTATGTTCTTGTCAAATTTCTACCTCAGATCCTGGCTTTTGCATCTTCATTGTTAGGCCTGGTCGTGACCTTGCTTGTCCTTGGGGCTATCATCTACATGGTCCTTGACCCAAAGATGAGAACCCTTATCAACTATATGTACAAGAGTGCCATGCGAAAGATCACAAGCATGTTCATCACCATCGATCCAATAGGTATTCTTAAAAATTATGTTGAAGACCTTGAAGACAATCTCAAAAAAATGGGTGAGCAGATCGGGCTTCTAAGAGGCCAGATCCGTAAACTTAAAACTATCCAGGAAGAAAACACTAAGGAGATCGATTACAACATGAAACTCGCACAGAAGGCGCGCGAGCAAAATGTTGAAAAACAAATGTTACTCTCCAGTCGCAAAGCGGCACGTCTTAAAGAGTCAAATGAGAAATATGCAGTGCTGGAGAATAAGATGAATATTCTCTATCGCGTGCTGACTAAAATGTATTCTAATTCTGAAATTTTACTGGAGGATACAAAAGACCAGGTAAAGCTGAAGGAAGAAGAGCGCAAAGCAATTCGTGCAAGTCATAGTGCAATGAAATCTGCAATGAGTATCATCTCCGGAAATGCTGATAAGCGAGCGATGTTTGATCAGGCCCTTGAGGTGATCGCTGATGATGTCGCGATGAAGGTTGGGGAAATGGAAAGATTTATGGAAATGTCCAGCAGCTTTATGGATTCCGTAGATCTGCAGAACGGAGTTTTTGAAGATCAGGGAATGCAGATGCTTGAAGAATGGGAAAAGAACAGTACACTTATGCTTTTGGGCGGAAAAAATGAGGATAAGCTTGATATCAATGCTCCGCGCAAAGAAATTGAAATGCGGCCAAAGGATAACAAGAGCGAATATGATAATCTCTTCGAATCGTAAGTTGTGAGATATGAGATGTGAGATGTGAGATGCTCTTCTGATCCTATGCTAGCCAGCCGTTGAGATGTGAGATATGAGTCGAGATATGAGATATGAGATAGTGAGATATAGAAGTGCTTCAATTGTGCCTTCTCATTCTTTAGTGGAAATTCATTTATCCATCTGTCATATACCTGCATGTGAGTATGGATTTAGATAGGCAAGACTTGAGGGATTTTATTGATTTCTGATAAGAGATTTGGCTTGGTCAATGGTATTTAAAAATTTTACTTATTAAATGAACTTAGTATTCATTTATTGGGTATAGGCAATACAACTCACCAGAGGCGAAAAAAAGAGAAAGTAATAAAACTTTATACTTTTGCGCCCAGAACATGTGGAGCTACCCTACTTCACGAATACAAATTTTATGGCAAAAAACCTTATGATTGTTGAGTCTCCTGCCAAAGCGAAGACCATCGAAAAATTCCTTGGCAAGGATTTCAAAGTAAAATCAAGCTTTGGGCATATTCGTGACCTTGAGAAAGGAAATGGTGCAATTGATGTAGAAAATGGTTTCGAACCTAAGTACATCGTGTCACCGGAGAAAAAGAAAACTGTCAAGGATCTTAAAGATGCTGCTAAATCCGCAGATGAAATCTGGCTCGCGACGGACGAGGACCGCGAAGGTGAAGCTATTTCATGGCACTTATGCAGCGTCCTTGGTCTTGATCCACTGCATACAAAAAGAATTGTTTTCCGCGAAATCACAAAGCCTGCAATCCAGGCTGCAATAAAAGACCCGCGTACCATAGATCTTAATCTTGTCAATGCTCAACAAGCAAGACGAGTATTAGATCGACTTGTCGGTTTCGAATTGTCAGAAACACTTTGGAGAAAAGTTAAAGGAAAATTATCAGCAGGTCGTGTTCAGTCTGTCGCTGTAAAATTAGTAGCTGAAAAAGAACGCGAGATAAATGCTTTTACTCCTGAAGCATTCTTTAAAATACAGGCCATTTTTAAAGTCATCGATGACAAAGGAAAAGTCTATGATCTTAAGGCTGAACTTTCTGAAAAAATAGCAGACAAGCCTGCTGCAAAAAAATGGATCGATGCCTGCATAGCAGCAGAATTTAAAGTGGACAGCATCGATGTAAAACCTGCCACACGAAAACCTGCTCCTCCATTTACAACTTCAACACTTCAACAGGAAGCCAGTCGTAAACTTGGTTTCAATGTGAAGCGCACAATGTCGGCCGCACAAAAATTGTATGAGTCAGGTTACATCAGTTATATGCGAACTGACTCCGTCAACATCAGTGAAACTGCACAAAAAGCAATCCTGGCGGAAATCAGTAAAACATTTGGTGCGTCTTATGTGCAACCAAGACAATTTACTTCGAAAGCAAATGCACAGGAGGCCCACGAAGCTATACGTCCATCCTATCCTGAGAACTCTACAATTCCGGATGGAGATAAGGATATGGAACGTGTGTATGATCTGATCTGGAAAAGAGCACTCGCTTCGCAGATGGCTGATGCCAAACTTGAGCGCACAGTCGTGAATATTTCTGTATCTGCACATAAAGGTGAATTCCTTGTCGCAAAAGGAGAAGTCATCAAATTTGATGGCTTTCTGAAATTATACATTGAGAATCTTGATGATGAACCTGAAGATGAAGATTCTACTATCCTGCCTCCATTGAAAGAAGGACAGAAATTGGATCTCAAAGAAATGACAGGTACAGAACGCTATTCAAAACCACCTGCACGTTACACAGAGGCCGGCCTTGTAAAAAAACTTGAAGAGCTTGGCATCGGAAGACCTTCTACTTATGCTCCCACCATCAGTAAGATCATGGAAGAAGATCGTGGCTATGTCATCAGAGAAAACAGGCCAGGTGTAGAGCGTGCTTATTCTGTGATTACACTTGCAGATAAGAAAGTAACTGAAGAAACAAAAACTGAAATCACCGGGGCTATAGCTAATCGATTAGTGCCAACGGATATGGGATTGCTGGTCACTGATTTTCTCAATGACAATTTTTCGCAGGTGATGGATTTCAATTTCACGGCGGATATTGAAAAACAATTTGACATCATCGCCGAAGGCAACCTTGTCTGGAATAAAATGATCGCTTCCTTTTACGGACCATTTCATCAGACCGTGGAAGAAACTCTTGATTCTGTAGCAAGAGTTCGTGGACGCCGTGATCTGGGCATTGATCCTGTATCCGGACAAACTATCCTCACACAGATGACTCGTTTCGGACCGGTTGTGCAGATAGGAACAAGGGAAGAAATGGGTGAAGATCAGAAGCCACAGTTTGCAAGTCTTCGACAAGGCCAATCGATTGAAACGATTACACTTGAGGAAGCCATGGAGCTTTTCAAACTGCCACGTACTCTTTCTGAATACAAAGGAAAAGAAGTATTAATAGGTCTTGGAAGATTTGGCCCCTATGTAAAACATGGTGATGCTTTTATTTCAATTCCTCGTGGTGAGGATCCGCATGAAATAACAGAAGAACGGGCACATGAAATCATTGAAGCAAAGCTCCATGAAGACAGACCTGTGGCGATGTATAAAGGCAAGCCTGTTACAAAAGGCAAAGGCCGGTTTGGACCATTTGTAAAATGGGAAGGTACCTTTGTCAACATCCCCAGAAAATATGATCCTGATCACCTCACTGAAAAAGAAACATTTGAATTGCTGGAAGCTAAGCTTGCAAAAGAAGCTAACCGGTATATTCAAAATTGGGATAAAGAAAAGATTGCCATTGAGAATGGTCGGTGGGGACCATTTATCCGTAAAGGAAAAAAAGCAATTGCTATTCCTAAAGTAGATGGAGAAAGAATGACACCTGAAGCTGCTGCATTATTGACATTAGAAGATGTGAAAGCGATTATCGATGGCGGGGAGCCACCAAGTGGGAAGAAAAAGGAATCCCCAAAAAAGGCAACCGCGAAAAAGGCAACCGCGAAAAAGGCATCCGCGAAAAAGGTATCCGCGAAAAAGTGAGATGTGAGATGTGTGCTTCGACCTGCTCTTCTCATCCTTATGCTACAGCTCAGCAACCGATGTGAGATATGAGATATGAGATGTGAGATATGAGATGTGAGATGTGAGATGTGTGCTTCGACCTGCTCTTCTCATCCTTATGCTACAGCTCAGCAACCGATGTGAGATGTGCGATGTGAGACGTGAGACGTGAGACGTGAGTTAAAATCGGCAAGTTTCGACGCCACACATTTCGGTACGTTTCGAAACCATCAACTAATGCTCACTGAAATTTCATCGTTTCGCTTCGACTCCGCTCAGCGACCGATTGAGTTTTACCAAAAGAAGTTTCGGCTTCGCTTAACTTAAATAACTTAAATCGTTATTCGTCACTCGTTATTCGTTACTTGAATACGAAATGCATTGTCAAATCGGATACTTATACTCCGGCAAATCTATCCCCGGCGTTTTCCCTGCGAAAAAATTGTGAAGTGTATTTCCAATGTTGACCAGTTGAAGAATTTGCTGACGCGGCATGACGACATTGTGGACGTAGAGAATCATTAAATAATTCATGCCTTCCATGCTGTAAAATCCCTGGCTATCAAAATAACGCACCATGTCAGGGTTGTCAAAATGATAGCGGATATAATCTTCATCTTCTCCCCTGAGTAAATAGTTTTTACTGAAAGTCGGATATTGCACAAAATTAATATCCTGCATACCGAAATACGTGCCGATACGATGATACCATTTTTCAGGCACCATCACAAAATGCGGAAGGGCGAGTGCTTTTGAATATCTGAAATATACGGTTTGCCTGTAGGTATGGCTTGAGTTGTTGGATGAAATGGTGTAACAATAATCAAAGGAACAGGTAAATCCTAAATCATCGGTTTCATGGATGATCAGTGGAGTTATCTTCTGACGATGACCCTGTCTGAATAATTTAAAATCCAATAGCCATTTGATCATGCCCCAGTCGTCATCTTTTTTGTAAGACCACTCCAGAGCACTTGCACAAGCCTCAAATTCATCTATTCGCTGATCAATCTTATACCTGGCCATTATGTATTTTTCGCTTTAGCAAGATCGGAAATAATATCTAACGCCGCTGCTTCAGCACCACCACCTGTTGTCAGTTTCTTTTTTAGCTTCAGATATCCTTCCTGAATTTTTCGATAATGAGGTGGCTCCATTATTTCCAGAAGAGTCCGTTGCATTCGTTCCGGTGTGCATTCTCTTTGAATCAATTCGGGTACAAGTTTTTCATCAGCCACAAGATTGACCAGTGAAATGTAAGGTACCTTGATCAACCGCTTCGCAATCTGGTAAGAAAATGGATTTCCTTTATACACGACCACTTGAGGTGTACCTGTCAGGGCTGTTTCAAGTGTTGCAGTTCCGGAAACAACAATAGCGGCTTCACTCTCATGCAGCACATTATGCATATCATTTGGCCTCAAATGAATGTTGGGCAGGCCTGATATGATTTTCTCATAAAGGGTAATCGGAAGATTAGTGACTGCAGCAACCTGAAATTGAAAATCAGGAAGTCTCTTTGCTAAAGCCACCATTTCGGGCAGTATGAGTTCAACTTCATGTTTTCTGCTCCCTGGCAATAAGGCGATGTATCCTTTCTTTGCAATGTGCAAAGTATCGTTTTCTGCTTCAGCTGCCATAGCCAGTGGATGACCGATATACAGCGCTTCCATTCCATACTTTGCATAGAATGCTTCTTCAAAAGGAAGAATAACATACATGCGTCTTACCGCGATTTTTATTTTATGAACTCTTGATGTATGCCATGCCCACAATTGAGGAGAGATGTAGTAATAAACCGGAATGTTATTCTTGTGCGCCCATGAGGCCATGCGCAAATTAAAACCGGGGTAATCTACCAGAACTAATGCATCAGGTTTAAACTGTAAAATTTCTGCTTTACATTTTTTGAAATTTTTCATGATATCCGGAAGATGCCTGATGACCTCCACGAAACCCATGTATGCAAGATCACGATAATGTCGTGTGATGCTGACACCGGAGGCAGTCATCGCTTCCCCACCCCATCCGGTAATCAATGCATTGACATCATGTTTGAAAATAGCTTTACAGAGTAGTGCAGCCTGCTTGTCCCCACTGGCTTCACCGGCCAGGACAAAATATTTCAACCCTCAAGAATTTTCAGACCGAAAATCCAAAACCATATGCCGACAAGTAACATGCTGGCTAATAATATGCCGCGTATTGTTTCGTAGTGATACGATTTCCGGTACCGTTGCATCAGGATAAGATTAGCACATATCGCAAATAATCCCAACGTGCGTACACGAAAATCTTCAGCAAATCCAATATCACTTAAAACGCCCATCGTATCCAGCAATTGATAGATTGTAAGCAAAAGGGCATACGCAATAGACGGAATTAACAGCCCCATGCCAAAACCCAACCAGAATGAATCTCTTTTTACAAATGGCGTCATGCATGCGGATTTAAAAGTTCCATTGATTTCAATCCGGGGATCGCCTGGTGACTAGTCAGATCATGAAGTGAGGGTACAATTGAAATGTATCCATCTCTGAGCGCATAGATATCAGTACCCGGACCTGCATCATTCGTAACAAATTTTCCGGTAAGCCAATAAAATTTCTGACCGCGGGGATCTAAACCTTCCATAAATTCTTCTTCCCAGCGACCTTCAGATTGCCGGCAAACCAGGGTGCCTTTGATAGGACTATTCTTCGAATGCGGAATATTGACATTCAATAATTTTGAATACTCAATCCCATTGATCAATACATATTGCATGATCGACCTGACCCAAGGAGTTGCAGGGTCAAAATCTGCATCCATCGAGTAATCATCCAGGCTGAATCCTATCGAATTGATTCCTTCAATAGCAGCTTCCATGGCTGCTGAAATCGTACCCGAATAAAGAATACTGATTGAAGAATTTGATCCATGATTAATACCTGACACACAAAGATCAATTTTCCTGTTTTTCAACAACACATTCTTGGCCAGCTTTACGCAATCGACTGGTGTTCCTGAACACTCGTACGCTTCAATGCCTTTGAATGCATCTACTTTGTGAAGTCGAATCGGATCTTCCATCGTGATGGCATGGCCTTTGGCAGATTGAGGAGAATTAGGTGCCACTACAATGACCTCACCCATTTCTGATGCAATGGCCACAAGCCTTCGAATGCCAGGAGCAAACATGCCATCATCATTAGTCACTAATATCAAAGGCCGTTTCGAATGCATTATTATTTTTTTAGGATAGCAAAATGTATTGATTAGATATGAATGACCTCACCGTAAGCAGCAGCAGCAGCTTCCATGATCGCCTCACTCATCGTCGGATGCGGATGTATTGTTTTGATGATCTCCATTCCCGTTGCTTCAAGTTTACGTGCGAGAACCATCTCTGCGATCATATCGGTGACACCAGAACCGATCATATGGGCTCCCAGTATCTCACCATATTTCGCATCGAAGATGAGCTTAACAAAACCCTCAGGATGTCCTGATGCTTTTGCTTTACCACTGGCCGTGAAAGGGAATTTACCAATTTTTAATTCATATCCCGCATCCTTTGCTTGTTGCTCCGTCATGCCTACTGATGCAATCTCAGGCTGACAATACGTGCAGGATGGAATATTTCCGTAGTTCAATGGCTGGGGATGATGACCAGCTATTTTTTCCACACAAAGTATTCCTTCAGCAGAAGCGACATGTGCAAGTGCCGGGCCGTCTGTTATATCACCTATGGCATAAATACCGGGAATATTTGTTTCATACCATTCATTGACCACGACTTTTCCTTTGTCCGTTTTGATACCCAATGTTTCAAGACCGATGTTTTCAAGATTGGAGGTAACGCCAGCTGCAGACAACACTTTTTCACATTTTATTTCAGAAGATTCTCCAGTCTTTCTGTTTTTAACAGTCACAATAATGATCTTACCTGAAACATCAACTTTTTCAACTGAGGTATTCCCCATTACTTCGATTCCGTTCTTTTTAAATTGTCTTGTCAGTTCTTTTGACACTTCAGGATCTTCTCTTGGAACAAGGCCTTGCTCTAAAAATTCAATCACAGTGACTTTAGAACCAAGTGTATTATAAAAGTAAGCGAACTCCACACCGATAGCTCCACCACCTATCACAACGAGTGATTCAGGAAGTTTCTCAGGCACCATCGCTTTCCTGTATTCAATCACCTTTTCCCCATCGATAGGAATATTAGGAAGTGCTTTTGCCCTAGCTCCTGTGGCAAGAATAATATGGTCAGCTTCATAACTTGATACTTTACCTCCGGCATCTGTCACGTCAACTTTCTTACCTCTGGCTAACTTGCCAGTCCCCATAATGACGTCGACCTTATATTTCTTCATCAGGAATTGGACTCCTTTGCTCATGCTGTCGGCAACTTCCCTGGAACGCTTGATTACAGCTGTAAGATCAGCAGCGACATTTTCTGCGATAAGACCATAATTTTTGGCATTTTCCATATCATGTAACACATCGGCACTTTTCAGCAAGGCTTTCGTGGGAATACAGCCCCAGTTGAGACAAATACCGCCCAGGGACTCCTTTTCAATTATGGCTGTTTTCATGCCCAGCTGACTGGCACGAATAGCCGCCACATAGCCTCCCGGGCCGCTTCCCACCACGATGACATTATATTTCATTTGATTATTTTTTAGACGTTTGATTCAATTGGGCTGCAAATATAGTGAGGAGTAACGGCAGCAACCCTCCATCCGGTGGTACAGAGATAATTTCTGACTACATTTGTAAAAGGATTTCGACGAAATCCTTTTGCTTCATTTTCATGTGGGGTGCCTTAAACTACAGGCTGAGATCAAACCCAACGAACCTGTCCGGGTAATGCCGGAAAGGGAAAGAAGTAAACAATGGATTTGTTGATTGTTAAGTTATTACACATATGAAACAACAGCGCTTTGCTCGTGCGGTTTTGATCATTTTTATATTGATGGCTACACCTCTGGCCTACGGTCAATTTTATATCCTTGGGAGGGGCCTGGATGATCAGGAAGTGCCTTATGCTTATTCCACCGCCCAGCTTCGGGGAAATGGCACATTCACAGAACAGCGATGCACTGAGCTGGGTGTATTCAGATTTGAAAATCTACCTGCAGGCGATTATGAGCTTATCCTCATTACCCCATATGGCATACGACGTAAGAAAATTGACCTTCGTGGCAGTGTAGATATCACTTTTCACATCTCGAGGAATATTCAGATGGATGAGATTAGCGTTATTGCACGGCGCGCAGGTAGTAACGAACCTGTGACACATGATGATATCACGGCGGCAGAATTAAAAAGAAAGGATTTTGGACAGGACATGCCGTATTTACTTGAAGGTTCTCCATCAGTTGTTGTCACTTCTGATGCAGGACTTGGAATTGGATATACCGGCTTGCGTATACGGGGTACTGATCCTACCAGGATAAATGTCACCCTGAATGGAATCCCTGTAAATGATGCTGAATCTCATACGGTTTATTGGGTTGACCTGCCGGATATTGCCAATTCAACGACCAATATTCAGATTAACCGGGGGCTCGGTTGGAGTCAGCCAGGCGTCGGTGATTTTGGTGGCGGAATTCAGGTCAATACACTTGGATTTAATTTTGAACCTCATATCGGACTTCTACTAGGAGGAGGGAGTTTTGGAACAAGGAGGGCTACGTTGAACGCCTCTTCGGGATTGGTACGAGGCCGTTTCACATTTGATGGAAGAGGAAGTTATATTCATTCCGATGGTTACATCGACCGGGCTGAAAGCGACTTGTATTCAATCTACGGATGTGCCGGCTATCATCATGATCAATCGAATCTCAGTTTTATTTATGCCATGGGCAATGAGGAGACCTACCAGGCATGGGATGGTGTGCCTGAACAATATGTCTTTAACCCAGCGTTAAGAACATACAATTCGGCAGGTACAGAAAAAGAAGGCTCTCCGCATGACAACGAAATCGATAATTACCGACAGACGAATTATCAATTACATTTTGATCAGACATTGACTCCGTTTGCAAGATGGACCAGTGCGCTGCACTATACAAAGGGAAAAGGATATTTCGAACAATATAAAGCTGATCAGTTAGCTGTTGATTATGGCGGTACTGAAATAAATGACACCACTGATCTCATCCGGAGATTATGGCTTGACAATGATTTTTACGGCTTCACGTCTACACTACAGATCGGATCTCCGGCAGACAGATATTTAGTACTGGGTGGAGGCTGGAATAAATATCTGGGCGATCATTTCGGAGAAGTGATCTGGACGAAAAATAATGTTGGAATCAATACTGACGATCCTTATTATTTCAATTCCGCTGTGAAAACAGATTGGAATTTATTTGGTCGTAGCAGCATGAAAATTACATCACATCTTGATGCTACTGTTGATCTTCAGGCGAGGTGGATCCGCTATATGTTCGAAGGCCCTGATCAATCCGGAATGCTCAGTGACCAGCATGTCAGACATAGATTTTTAAATCCAAAGCTGGGCTTTAGGTATCGCTTAACGGAGAAGAGTTCGTTGTATGGTCTTACTGGAATAATTCATAAAGAACCTAACCGTGATGACTATGTAAGTTCAACGCCTTTGAGCAGGCCATTATCTGAAAAAATGTGGGATACAGAAATCAGCTATAGATTATCAGACCCGAAATGGAATCTGGAATTGGTAGTCTATTATATGGATTACAAAGATCAGTTGGTTCCGACAGGAAGATTAAATGATGTAGGCGCATATAACCGGGTGAATGTGGATAAGAGTTATCGTGCTGGCATTGAAACTGTATTGTCATACTCGCCTCTTGAGAAACTAAGATTAGAATTTCAAACAACACTCAGTGAAAACAAAATCAAAACATTTGATGAATACATTGATAACTGGGATACGGGCCAGCAGGAAATAATAACGCATACGGGCAGCCAGATTGCCTTTTCACCAAATTTATTGAGTAGCCTTAGTGGTGATTACAAATTTATTTCAACCCAAACGCATGAAATCGGTATCAATGTCACAGGAAGATATATTGGAAAGCAATTTGTAGACAATACTTCAAGGGAAGCATCAGGTCTTGATTCCTATTTCGTCACTGATGTGGGCCTGCAATGGACGTGGCACAATGTGTGGGCTGAACAATTCAAACTTGGATTGTTTCTTAGAAATGCTTTTAATGAGACATATGAATCAAATGGATGGATATACCGCTTCAGGTCCGAGGCTTATGATCCAAGACCGGATGATCCGTATGCAGGGTCAGAGGGTGGCAGCCTTTATCATGACAAAGGATATTTCCCCCAGGCAGGAAGAAACATGTATGTCAATCTGAGTCTTACTTTCTGATCAATAATTGTAGGTGAATCCGATGCGGTATTCGAAAGGATCTCTCGCCGATTCGAAATTATCAAGCAGATTGTAGTGAATGGAGACAAAGGTGCTGAAAGGATATCCATTAGAAGCTCCAATTCCGATATAAGCAAAGTCTTCCTGAAATTTATCCCTTTGAAGTTTCCCATCAATGATGACAGGTACAGTAAATCCTTGATTGTCCCGGTAAACAAGATACCTTGTTAGAAATCCCCTTTCATATTCTGCCTGAAGGAACAAGCCCCTTAAGAATGGCGTAGCGGCATCCCAGCTCCACAGTGGTTTATACCGGGCAAAAACAGTGGGTCCGAAATCAAAAGCGCTAAACTTTACCTGGAATTCAGGAAACTTCTGATAGTAGTAATTTGCTTTCAGCATGAATCCCAATGCGAGGGACTCACCTACCCTATAAGCTACATTGGGTGAAAGGCCGAACTGGAAACTGTGGTTATAAAAACTGACGTTACCCAGGTTTATACCAAAGCCAATAGGTGATGGTTCTTTTGCTTTTTGGGGCGCCTTTTTGGGTTGGGCATTTCCATTCACTAATGTGCCAAGGAGAATGAGGGTACTGAGGATTATAAGCTTTATTGCTTTCATAGCGCAAAGTTGTTAATAAGTGTCTAATTTCTAACGTATTGATATGTTTTTTTTCTATTAAGGAAAGTTTAAATACATATTTTTTCCTAAATTGCACCCCATTGCACTCCCCCTTTGACAAATCAATTCTGAGTACAAAATAGTCCGAAAATCCTCTTATTTTTTGTTTGTCACTTTAACACATCAAAATGCGTAATACTCACTTGAGAGTTTTCTCAATCTGCTCCCTGCTTTCCCTCTTCATTTTAGCTTCCAGTTTTGGACAATCAAAGATCCGGTTTAACGTACAACGGGCAACCCCGTCCGAAGACGCTGCGTACAGGAAGGAATTTAAATCCTATAAAATCGGAACATTTGACGCAAAGGCCACATCCGATATGCTCAGGTCTAAGGATGACCATGATGCCATAGAACTTCAGGTAGAGAATAAGACATTCGCCTTTGACCTCCATGCCCATGATTTGCGTACTCCGAATTTCAGACTTACTGTCCAGGATGAAAACGGTGTAAGAGATTTACCAGCCGGTCCGAATACCACTTATTATGGATACACAGATATTGGGAATCATGCCGTAAGGATCACAGCCGACGATAATTTTTTCTATGCGCTGATCATAGAGGCTAATGATGAATTCTACATAGAGCCTGCCTATGACATCGTTCCGACGGCAGATCCCAGCCAATATATAATGTATTGGAAAAGTGATGTGCTCACCCGAACAACAAATAATGCATGTGGCGTACGAAATGCACCACAGCATATAATCACTCCGGATGAAGACAATACTTCACCAGAAAATCTGAACCGGTCAAGAGATCTGTGCAAGACTGTTCAGATAGCGCTTGTGGATGATCACCTGATGTACATCAAATACGGAAGCAGCATCCCCAATGTGACTAACCACAATATGGGTGTCATCAATAATGTCCAGGCGAACTATGACACAGAATTTAATCCTGATTTTGTATTTTCTGTAACCCAGGTCTATGTATCCACAGGAACTGATCCCTGGACTAACAGCACTGATCCAAATCTTCTTTTGGATGATTTTACTAACTGGGGACCATCTCACTTAAGTACGCATGATGTGGCTAGTCTCTGGACGAACCGCGATTTCAACAGCAATGTTATCGGGCTTGCCTGGGTAGAGGCCGTATGTACAAGTGTGAGATATAATGTCCTTCAGGACTTTACAACAGATGCACAATTATTAAGAGTACTGCAGGCGCATGAGCTAGGACATAATTTTGGAGCAAATCATGATTCGGGCGGAGGATTTATCATGTCTCCTTCTGTTTCAAATACAAATACATGGTCTGCACAATCTATAACTGCTGTCAATAACTACATAGGCACTGTAAACTGTCTTTCCAGTTGTTCAGCACCAGCTGCCCCCATAGCTGAATTCAATTCTGATAATACAGATGGGTGCGTAGTATTTACTGTACACTTTTTTGATCAAAGTCAAAATAGCCCTACCAGTTGGTTATGGACATTACCTGGCGGTACTCCTGCAACAAGCACACTTCAAAACCCCACTGTGGCTTACAATACTGCAGGCAGTTATAATGTAACTCTGAAAGCTACAAATGCACAGGGGATGAATACAATCACAAAAACAAATTATATCACCGTTGGTGATGATCCTGTATCTGATTTTGATTTTACACAGAATGGATTAGTTGTTACTTTTCAAAATCTGAGTGTAGGTGCCACCAGTTATCTATGGAATTTCGGAGATGGGAATACGTCAACACAGACCAATCCAGTACATACGTACAATCAGGATGGAACATATAATGTAAAACTAACCGCTATCAATGATTGCGGCTCAGATATAACCACCATTACAATAGTCATTATTACACCTCCTATAGCTGCATTTGATGCTGCTCCTACAGAAGGATGTCCTCCGATGGAAGTGGAATTTTTTAACTTGTCATCAACTAATGCTGATTCATATCAATGGAACTTTCCAGGAGGATCTCCTCCGTCTTCCAATTCATTTGAACCAACTGTCGTGTATGAAACCCCGGGTACTTTTAATGTAACGCTGACTGTTTCTAATGATGCAGGTGATGATGTACTTACAAAGACAAATTTTATCACGGTTTACCCGCAGCCAGCTTCCACATTTACATCTACAGTCAACGGGTTACAGGTTACATTCAGCTCTTTAGGAAGTGTGGGAGACACTTATCTCTGGAATTTCGGCGATGGCCAGACCAGCACAGCCCACAATCCTACGCACATTTATGCTATAGGTGGTAATTATACTGTCACACTAACAATGACCAATAATTGTGGCTCCAATGTGCATACATCCACCGTCAGTCTTGCAGGAACTCCGGTTGCTGCTTTTACCTCTGATGTAGTTTCAGGTTGTGCACCATTGGTAGTACATTATATTAATCAATCTGTAGGAACAGTAACATTAATAAGCTGGACATTCCAGGGTGGCACTCCTTCTTCAAGTAATCAGGCTAATCCGGTGGTCACTTACAATGCACCCGGGACATATGACGTGACCTTGACAGTGACAAATAATGCAGGGAGCGATGATTTATTTATGAATAATTATGTCACAGTATTCCCTGAGACAGTAAGTGATTTTGTTTTCAATATCAATGGACCCCAAGTGAATTTCTTCAACCAATCCAGCCAGTCGACCGGGTCAGGATGGAGTTTCGGTGATGGAGATGTGAGTGATGAAGACAATCCTGTCCATGTTTATAGTGCCGATGGTACATATACTGTTTATCTGGTTTCTTCAGGGCTTTGCGGCAATGATACAAGCTCGGCAGTGATCACCATTTCAACACCACCGACTGCTCATTTTACATTCAGTCAAAATGGCACGTGTGCTCCTGCTACTGTTCAATATGCTAACCAGAGCAGTGCCAATACAACTTCTGTGGAATGGACTTTCCCTGGCGGAACACCCTCTACATCCACACAATTAAATCCTTTAGTGACCTATAACACAGCAGGCACATATGATGCAACGATGATCGCCCATTCTGCTGCCGGTGCTGATACCTTTACGTTATCGCAGATTGTAACTATAGGAGAGGCTACAGTAGCCTCATTCCTGATATCTACAAATGGGCAGACCGTAAACTTCGAAAATCAATCTACCGGTGGGGATACTTATCTATGGCTCTTCGGTGATGGTCAGACAAGCACAGAGACAAATCCATCACATACCTATGCAGCATTTGGAACTTATACCATAAGTCTTATTTCATCAAATGAATGTAATGATGATACGATGACTATTGAAATTGTGCTTTCTACAATTCCGAATGCATTTTTCAGTTATGATGTACATTCAGGATGTGCTCCGATGACTGTTCAGTTCTTTGATCAGTCTCAGAATAATCCTACGGCATGGTTGTGGACATTTGCCGGTGGCGATCCCGCAACTTCTCCTTTTCAAAATCCTTCAGTAACTTATAATGTGCCCGGCAATTATACCGTAACCCTAAGGGTTGAAAATAGCCAGGGTGCTGATGTATTGATTCTCATGGATCTCATCAATATTGCAGGACCACCGGATGCAACATTTGATCATGTCGTCAATGGCAATCTTGTGACATTATTTTATCCCGGCATGGACTATGATAGTATACGATGGGATTTTGGAGACGGGAGAACAGATACATCATTAAATCCTACTGTCGATTATTCTAATTCCGCTCAATACATCATTTCACTGGTTGTCTATAATGCCTGTGGAATAGATACACAATCCGTGACTGTCAACATTGAAGGTTCAGCTACAAATGATCCTTCTGAAAATGATTCGCATTGGCAGGTAAGACCCAATCCATTTGGAGATAAATTTAGCATCTATGGCGAGCCTCTTAAAAATGGATCGATGACCATTTCGTTATTGGATATCAATGGAAAATTGATTTCTAAGCAAGATTGGAATTACGCATCAGGTCCTTCAAGCATAGATCTTAGCGCCGACCAATTGCCTTCAGGAATTATACTTGTTCAATTGCAAGATGGTAATGTCCCTGTCATATTGAAAGCGGTACATCAATAAGAAATTTTATTCTAAAAAAAATCCCTGGCTGTTGAATTGCAGTCAGGGATTTTTTTTTGCTATGCTGAAGTGGTAGTGGTTTGAGAAAACTCCAACCACGGCAGTCATCATATTGGTTGGAGCAAACATTAGTCGCGGCAGTTATCATGTTTAGCCACCCTTCTGTTTGGTTTGCTTGTACCCTGACTTTATAAGATAATCCATCACTTTCCGGACATGGTCACCCTGGATGATGAGTTCGCCATCTTTGAAGCTTCCGCCTGCAGAGCACATGGATTTCAATTTGGAAAGTAATTCGATAGAAGCTTTTTCAGGCCCAATGTGTCCTTCGATGAGCGTGACTTGTTTGCCACCCCGGTGTTTTTTATCTCTTGAAACATAAAGCTTCATTTGCGCTTTTGCCTGAGGGGTGAGTAGATCTTTCTCATCACGTTTTTCATGTTTCAATTCTGCCGGATCCGGGACATAGGGCTCCATGTCCGGGAAAAGATCTTTTAATTTCTGAAGGTCCTTGAGTGGGTCTGTCATTGGTGCTGAAAATAAATGAGCCTAATGTTGAAGTGGTGATTATCTAAGCATGCACAAGATAAGCAGGCTTAATAGTTTGGTATCTTTCGGCAATATGGCACAATTACTTTCTTCTAAGGCGACACGTTTGTTCCTGGTTCTGGGTGGATTCTTTATTGCCAATGCATTACTTGCGGAGTTTATTGGAATCAAGATATTTTCGCTTGAAAAGGTGTTTGGCTTTGCACCATTATCTATGACTATTTTCGGTGTGGGGGATTTGGGGTTTAATCTGACGGCAGGAGTCCTCCTATGGCCTGTGGTATTCATCATGACGGATATCATCAATGAGTATTACGGTGTAAAAGGTGTAAGGTTTTTGTCCTGGCTTGCAGTGATTCTGATCGTTTATGCCTTCCTGATAGCCTTTTTTGCGATAAAAACGCCTCCTAACGAATGGTGGCAACATACAAGCGGTCTTCGGGATGATCCGTCTAAAAGTCTTCCGGATATGAATCTGGCCTTTTCACGGATATTCGGACAGGGATTGTGGATCATCATTGGCTCGGTTGTAGCATTTCTTCTTGGTCAATTGATCGATGTGATCGTATTTCATAAAATACGGAAAATAACAGGTGAGAAAAAGATGTGGCTGAGATCTACAGGGTCGACCCTTGTTTCTCAGTTGGTAGATAGTTTTGTAGTCTTGATCATCGCCTTTTATATTGGTTCTAATTGGGACCTGGGACGTGTTCTGGCCATTGCTACAGTCAATTACATATATAAGTTTACGATGGCCATCCTGATGACACCGGTGATCTATGGGGTACATGGGATGATCGAGCGGTATCTGGGAGAGGAAGAGGCATTTGAATTGAAATTGAATGCGGCGAGTCAGTAGCCCATCTCGAACTCCTTAAAGTTGATTTTCCGAAATACCAAAAGACATCGTGGCACGACTAGTGGTGGCACGACTAGTCGTGCCACGATGTCATAACTCCTTGATAATACACATAGTTATAAGTGGAACAATGGCACACAATTTTGGCCAAAACTGAACCTAAAATTGGCTAAAAACCGATAAAGAGGGATTGGTCTGTTTCTTAAAATATTTAATTACCAACACTCCAGGTTGAAATTCTCAATCAATTAATTTCCAGATGAAAATACATTACGTTTTATAAGCATGGGTGCATCCGCTTTCGTATTTAAAAATATCTTATACACCAAAATTATATCTTTGGCTCATGCGCCTGAAGAGTCTGGAATTAAAGGGGTTTAAAAGCTTCGCCAATGATACGCTCCTTCATTTTGATGAAGATGTGATAGGGATTGTGGGTCCAAACGGGTCCGGCAAATCCAATGTAGTCGATGCCATACGGTGGGTGCTCGGCGAGCAAAAAGGCAAAGAGCTCCGCCTTGAGAATATGGGCGATGTCATCTTTAACGGAACTAAAAAGCGCAAAGCAAGCGCCGCAGCTTCAGTAGCCATCACATTCGACAATAACCTTGGCCTACTTCCTTCTGAATATCAGGAAGTGGTCATCTCAAGACATCTCTACAGAAGTGGTGAGAGTGAATACAAACTCAATGGCGTCACCTGCCGATTAAAGGATATTCAATCCATTCTGATCGATACAGGTATAGGTTCAAATTCATATGCCATCATAGCTCTCGGCATGGTGGATGATATCCTTTACGACAAGGACAATGCCCGACGCAAGATGTTTGAACAGGCAGCCGGCATTTCGAAATATAAAAAGCGGAAACATGAAACCATGTTAAAGCTCAAGCTAACGTCTGATGACCTGATCCGGATCGATGATATCCTGAAAGAAATCCAGACGAATCTTGAATTATTAGAAAAGCAGGCGAAACGAACACGAAAATTTGTTGAGCTAAAAAGTGATTACAAATCATTAAGTCTCACACTGGGTGCACGAAATAATTTTGAACTCCGCGATCTCTTCGCGCAGTCTGAAAAAAAGATCCAGGATGAAACTGACAATTATTCAAGACTTGAAGCAGACCTGAGTGTCCTTCATGCTCATCTTGAAAAATTGAGAAAAGATCATCTGGGTGATGAACTGACAGTCGGATCTTTCCAGAGAGAATTAAATGAACTGGTCGCAAATATCCGCACCATTGAAAATGAGAAAAGCCTCGCTGATCAGAAAATAGTATTCATCAGGCAGAACAAGCAAAATCTTGAAACGCAGATCTCCATGGCGACAAAGCGTCTGGAAAAACTGAATGATGAAATTCTGTCTTTACGGACTGGTTACACTGAAAATGAACAGATCCTGAATGAACATCTCTCCACATTGACTGAATCACAGCATCAACGTGATGAAATAGCCAGGAAATACGAGGAGATGATGAGCAATCGTGAGGCGGTAAGCAACCTTCACCAGCAGTTTGAAAAAGAAGTTTTTGATCTCGAAAAAAATATTGCCGTTTTCATTAACAATGCCGACATCATCAACAATGAAAATAAAATCGTTGCAGATGAAACTCAAAAGCTTACCCTTGAACATGAACAGCTAAAGCAACATTTACAGGAAGAGGAAGAACAAAAAGAACTAGCTGCAAAAGCATTAGCTGGTCTTGAAGAACAGGAAATGAACCGCATGCGGACGATCCGTGAACTTGAAATCGATCTTACTGCTCAATTAGACCACCTGCGCCAGACTCAACGTACGCTTGATGCACGAACGCATGAGGCTGAATTGCTTAAGGACATGATTTCAAATCTTGAAGGTTTCCCGGAGTCCATTAAGTTTTTAAACAAAACACAAGACTGGAACGTAACAGCACCGCTTCTGTCCGATGTTATATATTGTGATCAGCAGCATCGTGTCATTGTTGAACAAATCCTTGAGCCCTATCTCAATTACTACGTAGTTAATACATGGGATGAGGCAGCACGCGCTGTGAAACTTCTAAGCTTTGCACAAAAAGGAAGGGCAAACTTTTGTATACTTTCTGAATACAATGAAACCCCGTCAATCATTGACTTCGAGGGATTGACACCCCTGCTGGCGAATCTGGAAATCGAGCACGGATACGAAAGCCTTGTAAGGCAATTGCTACACAAAGTATATGTGACAGAAGGATCACCACTTGATATAAACTGGGAAGACTATCCTCTGAAAGGGATGACAGTCATTGACAAGCAGGCGCAAATGATCAGGCGTTCGCATCAATTGGCCGGTGGAAGTATTGGTTTATTCGAAGGAAAGAAATTAGGTCGGAAGAAGCATCTTGATCATCTTGAGCAGGAGATAATAACACTACGTCATGAGTGGCATCAGTTGCAATCCGGGGTGCAGCATGCCCAGGCAAAACTTGCTTCCCTTCAGGCCGTTGATATCAGTGCTCAATTACAATCGACCAGGTCAAAAGTGGTCGGTCTGCTTCAATCTTGGGCGGAAACGAATAGCAGGCTTAGTCATGTGCGGGAACGTAAAGAAGAAAACGATCAACGCCATCATAAAAACAATGAAGCTCTGCGCGAAATTGATTTAAAAATTGCAGTCTCCACATCTGAACTTGAAGAAAAGAAAACCAAATACCGGGACTATGCTCAATCCATGGAACAATCGGAAGAGCATTATTATGATATTCAACGCCAACTCAATGCTGCCGAAGCTGCAAGTAATGAAATAAAGCTTCAGGAAATACACCTTTCCAATAAACTGGAAAGTCTCGGTCGTGAGCTTAAGTACCATATTGACCAGCAACATCAACTTCAACAAAATACCGCTTTGCAGCAAACGCAGATTGAATCTGAATCTATAGAGTTAGAAAACATGATCATGCTTTCGTCTGCGATGTCTGGAGACCTTCAGGAAAAATACATTGATAAGAAAAACAGAGAGATCACACTCACTGAAGTCGAACAGAATTATTACGAGCAACGAAATCAGATAAGCGCTGCAGAAGAAAAAATAAAAATTGTCGAAAAGCAACGAAATGCGCTGCAGTATCTCATCAATGAGATGAAAGACAACCACAGTCAGTTGAAATACAAACTGATAGCAATATCCGAACGGATGGAGGTGGAATTTGGTGTCAGGCTGGAAGATATCACTGCAGAACATTTAAATGAAGAGCTTCCACTTGACGAACTCGAAGCTAAAGTACTTCGACTGCGCAACCGGTTGGAAAATTATGGTGAGATCAATCCTATGGCCATTGAAGCCTATGAAGAGATTAAGATCAGGTATGACAACATCAATAATCAACGTCAGGACGTACTCAGTGCAAAAGAATCTCTTCTTTCTACTATAACTGAAATCGAACTCACTGCCACAAGCCAGTTTATGGAAGCATTCGACAAAGTCCGTGAGAATTTTATTGAAGTATTTCGGAGCTTATTCACTGATGATGATACCTGTGATCTTATCCTCATGGATCCGACTGATCCACTTGAATCAGCCATTGATATCATCGCCAAACCAAAAGGGAAAAGACCTAAATCTTTATCTCAGTTATCAGGAGGCGAAAAGACCCTCACTGCAATTGCTCTTCTCTTTGCGCTCTATTTGATGAAGCCTGCACCTTTTTGCGTATTTGATGAAGTGGATGCGCCATTGGATGATGCTAATATCCAGAAGTTCAATAAAATCATAAAGAGGTTCTCTGCTCAATCACAGTTCATTATCGTGACACACAATAAAACGACAATGGCGGCAGTGGATACTATTTATGGCGTCTTTATGGAAGAACAGGGTATTTCCGGATTGAGCCAGGTTGATTTCAGAGCTTTCGATGATGCTGATATGCTGGCACTTCAAAATTAGTAATCAGTGATCTTGTGATCTTGTGATCTGATGATCTTATGATCTTATGATCAGTGATATAGTGATCAGTACATTCACTGTTGATCTCATGAAAGAATGTGCCTAAATTTTAAGACGCGATAAATAAAGTCTCTACACCCGGCGTACTCTATGCCCTATGCTCTTTGCTCTTTGCTCTTTGTTCCTTTGCATTTTGCCTTTTGCTCTTCGCCCTTTCCTTTTTTTATTTCGTCGATTTCGTTAAATTCACACGTTAAAAAAAATCTCTATATGGCCTGGAGAAGATTTAATGGTGAAAGGATTGAAGAAAATATCCTGGATGCTGTCCGGTCAACAGTTGCGCGCGAAGTGGCTGATGGCTACAAACTAAAGGTTTGCATTGGTACAGATTCCCAGGTTAGAGGTACGATCACAGAATATGCTACTGTTATCGTTTTCCTGCGCGAAAAGAAAGGCGGTTTCATGTTTATTCACAACGAAAAATCTGAAAAACTGATAAGCCTTCGAGAGCGCATGATCACTGAAGTGTGGAAATCAGTGGAAGTCGCCTACAAGCTTTGTGACTTGCTGGATGAATTTGATGTCGGCCTTGAAGTTCATGCGGATATCAATACAGACCCCCATTTCAAATCCAATGAAGCGCTCAAAGAAGCTATGGGGTATATCCTGGGTATGGGTTTTGTCTTTAAAGCAAAGCCTGATGCATTTGCCAGTTCATACTGTGCAGATAAAGTGGTGTAAGCAGGGAGCAGGGAGAAGGGGAGAACAGGGAGCCGTGAAACGTCAAGCGTGAGGCTGAATGCTTAATTAAATTCGCTATTCTTTATTCGTTACTATTTGATTCGTTATTCGTTATTCGTTACTTGTTATTCGTTATTTGTTATTTGTTATTTGTTATTTGTTATTTGTTATTCGTTACTCGTTACTCGTTATTCTTTATGTGGTCTTTTTTCGATGATCTTGATCACTTGTGCTGAATCGCGTTTCATTTTTTCCTGCTCCATGCGTTTTGCAATCTTTGCTACTTCAGCTTCGAACATCAATGGTTGGCCATTAAGATGACGGTGATACAATAAAACGATAATCCTGGCCATATCATCCGGAACCGAGATTCCTTTCAATTTCAGATAATGTGATATCCTGGATCCTTCATCTAAACCCCAGTTTAATTGTACCCATTTCACAAGACCGAAATGGCTTTTGGCGATTAATGAATCCGGGGCATTTTTAAAGTTGGCAATACCTGCTGCATCGGAAAGTCGATTGAGTTCTGAAAATGCATCTTCAAGATCAACAGGGATATAGACGCCGTTGATCATTTCCAGCTTAATACGTTTGGCATAATTAGCTTCAAATTCCTTTGGGGTCTGAGCCGCAGCTAAGCCAAAAGAACCAATGAATATGGACAGGAAGAGGAGTTTTTTAAATTTGATCATAACGAATGTATAAACCACAAAGGGCTTCAATATATTGCACGCTCAAATAGTTCCCGGATACGATGTTTTCTTCGAAACAAGGCCAACAAAATCAATACATGGTGATCATAATTCTGGGGCAGGCCGTGATCTATCTTTCGTTATGGCTTTGGAATGAATATGTGGCTTCATATATCTCACTGATCTTTCCGATTATGATCTTTATCATCCTGATCCTGGCTTTGATTGCTGACTGGATAGAACCTTCACGGATCCCGGGATGGTATTATAAAGTGATGATTATTTCTATCATCATCCCGATTATCATCGGGGCAGTTTTTTATTACATCAATAATGGTCAAATAGGATGGCTAAACGAATGATCGGGTGATCGAGTGATCAAGTGGTCAGGTGATCTACTGATTTAGTAGTATGATTTCTCTTCTGCCATTTCTGGCTTTTCCTCCTTTCTTCCTTTTCCGCCTTTTCTGCCCTTTCTGCCTTTTCTGCCTTTTCCGCCTTTTCTGCCTATTCTGCCCTCCTTAGATTATCCCTATTGTGACCCCATCCCCACCCTGATTTTTTTCAGCAAATTGAATGGTTTTGAATGGGTAGACTTTCATCGTTCTGGCCACTATCTGCCGTAAGACCCCTGTTCCCTTTCCATGGACAATTCTGATCTGGTATTGACTGCTCATGAAGGCTGCATCAATAAATCGCTCCAGATAATGCAATGCTTCTTCAGGAAGCATGCCACGGATATCCAATTCATTTTCAAACTTCGTATAATCGACTACGTCAGTTTGAAGACTTCGCTGTGCCTTTATTTCGATAGGCACTTTTGCAGGAACCAGCTCTGTAAGTGGTATAGTCATTTGCAACTGACCAATCAGAACGACAGCATTATTTTTTACGATTCTCTCTATAATACCTACTTGTTGGGTTGAATTTAATTTGACATGCTCACCGACATGAAATTCTTTTTTGACACCTGATACATCAATCAGGTCTTCAGCAAGGGATTTGATTTCTGTACTAAATCCTTTTTGCTTTTCTTTGATGCGCTCTATCTGTTCTTTAGCTTTCTCCGCATCTTTTTCTTTTCTCAAATCTTTCATCAGCTTGTTCATCTCCTGGCTGTATTGAGATACTTCCTGGAGTGAAGCTTTCTTTTGATCGATTTTAAATCGCTTTCTCTTTATTTCAAGATCCAATCTTAATTGTTCGTAATTGGCAATCAATCTGTCGAGTTCTCTTTGTCGGTCTTTTACAGACTTTATTTCCGTGTCGAGTTTTTGCGTTTTGTTATCAAGATCATGTATGAGGTCTTCCAGTTCTACGGTTTGTGTACCTGCAGCTTTTCTGGCATAATCAATTACATCCTGGGGCAGGCCTGTGCGTTCTGCGATCTCAAAAGCAAAAGAGCTTCCTGGTTTTCCGATCTTAAGCTGATATGTAGGACTGATACGTTCTTTGTCAAACATCATGGCTCCATTTACTACTCCTTTCGTCCGATGCGCATACATTTTGATATTCGGATAATGTGTAGTCAATACTCCAAAAGAATGACGCTTGACCAATGTATCAAGAATGGCCTCTGCGATCGCTCCACCGATTTTAGGATCCGTACCTGAACCAAACTCATCCACAAGAATTAATGTAGACTCATCAGCTGTGGCCAATGTTTCCTTCATATTTTTTAACCGCGAGCTATATGTTGACAGATCCTCTTCGATAGATTGCTGATCACCTATGTCTACTGATATTCGCTTCATGACACTGATGACAGACGCACCATCGGCCGGGATCAGCATCCCACATTGAGCCATGACCTGGATTAATCCTGTCGCCTTCATCAGAATGGATTTTCCACCGGCATTCGGACCACTCAGGATCAGGAGTCGGTTAGGAGAATTCAGTACGAGATCAAATGCAATGACTTCTTTTCCCTTCGCTTTATTTTTGATGTATAACAGAGGATGCCTAGCCTGAAGCAGATGGAGTGTGGCTTCATCCTGAATTTTAGGCCGTGTACCCTTATATGCATTTCCCAATATTGTCATGCACTGAATTATATCCCAATGATGGATCAAACTGCATACGGCTTCGATATCCTCTCTGAAAGGGCGCAGAAAATGACATAATTCGCGTAATAATCTTAAAACCTCTTTTTTGAAATCCCCTTCAAATTCAATGATGTTGTTATTGATTTCAACGATGACATCAGGTTCGATAAAAGCGGTTCGGCCGGTTGTGGATTCATCATGAATGATCCCCTTTATTTTTCGCTTATACTCAGCCTGTACGCAGAGTACTCTTCTACCCGACCTAATGGATTCAACTGTATCTGTAAGCCATCCCTCACCTTTGTATCTTGCGATTAATCTTTGGAATTCCCTGTTTAATTTTGAAGCTTCTGATTCTATAGATCTTGAAATTGCCAGAAGTTCTGGTGATGCATCTGGTCTCACATCCCCCTTCTCATCTATAATAACTCTAATTTTTTTTATTAAAGTAGAAGGATTTAATGCTTGTGCGGTCCATTGACTTATAGTAGGGTAATCTCGTCTGTAATCAGGTTTTTCAAAAAACTGATGCACAAGTCTTACCTGTTCCATCTGTTTTCCCATCTCATGGATATCTTCCTGCGGAATGACATAGCCCTCTATAGAAAGATGCTCTAAAGATGTGGTCACATCTTCATATGGACTCAGCTGAAAACGTGACGACAATGTTGAGATGTCTGAATAGTCAAATATTTCATCCAAACGGTACCGAATAGCATCGATATCGGTTAAAGGATGAAGTTCCAGACATGATGTCCGCCCGTGGACACCACGTGCATAACCTGCAAGCAACTCCCTGATTTTGTGAAATTCAAGTTGTTCTTCTGCGGAAGGTGAAATATCTACGAAATGGGACATGTGTACGGCAAAAATAGGGTTTCACCTCAGATATATCAGATTACTTATGTTATAATTAACATTCAAAGGGTTAAAGGTTGATGGTCTTAGAAGCGAGTTTAGTCAATAGGAAATGGTCTATAGTCTCTTTTAATTAATTGCAAACTGCATATTTTAAATTAAAACACAATTTCAAAACCAATGACTTTTGACAAATGACCAAACTCGCTGCCCTGATTAATGCCCATCGACTTATTCACTCTGAGTATGTAGCTTTCGACGTGACATGGGTCAAAGGTTAATGGTCTTGGCATCGAGTTTAGTTTATAGTAATTGGGCTATGGTCACTTTTGATTAATTATAAACTGCATATTTTTAATTAATCCGTATTATAATCCCAATGACTTATGACAATAGACCAAACTCGTTGCCCTGACCATTACCCATCGACTTATTCATTCCGAGTATGTATCTTTCGACGTGACATTTATAGCGATTAAAGAAAATGGCAAGTAATAGTTTAGGTAGGATATTCAGAATAACTACAGCAGGTGAATCTCATGGCCCTGGTCTGGGTGTGATCATTGATGGTTGTCCGCCGGGGATTGAAATTGATATAGATTACATACAGCATGAATTAGATCGCCGACGACCGGGTCAATCGCATATTTCTTCACAGCGCAAAGAAAGCGATAAGATTACTATTCAATCGGGAGTCTACCAGGGAAAATCAACGGGCGCGCCTATTCTTATACTCATTCCAAATGAAGATAGCCGATCATCAGATTATGATCATGTCGAGCAAGCATATCGACCGTCGCATGCTGATTTTACGTATCATAAAAAATACGGCACACGAGATCATCGTGGTGGCGGTCGTTCGTCTGCCAGAGAGACCGTGAATTGGGTTGCCGCGGGCGCTATTGCAAAGTTGATATTAAAAAAAGAAGGAGTAAATATAAATGCTGGTGTTACTAAAGTAGGTGATTTGCAATTAAATGCTGAAATTGATTCATATGATTTTATTGAAGCGGAAAAAAATGTAGTGCGATGTCCTGATCGTGCTATGGCCATTCAAATGCAAGAGCTAATTGAGCAAATCAAAAAAGAAGGTGATACAGTTGGTGGTGTTATTACATGCGTTGTCAACGGATGTCCGATTGGGCTGGGTGAACCTGTATTTCATAAACTTCATGCTGACCTGGGCCAGGCAATGCTCAGTATAAATGCATGTAAAGGATTTGAGTTTGGTTCCGGATTTGAAGGATCACGAATGAGAGGCAGTCAGCACAATGATATTTTCGAAAAAGATGGGGAAGTAATTGTAACAAAAACAAATCATTCAGGTGGAATCCAGGGTGGTATTTCAAATGGCATGCCTGTTTATTTCAGAGCAGCTTTTAAACCTGTATCTACAATAATGAAAGATCAGAACTCTGTGGATACCTCCGGTGAGGAAATATCTTACAGAGGAAAAGGCAGGCATGATCCATGTGTGGTACCTAGAGCTGTTGCCATCGTTGAAGCGTTAACAGCATTGGTATTGGTGGATCATTTGTTGATGAGTAAGATTTATTCTAATTTTCAATTCTCTCCTGATACCAATATGGATTAAACGGCCACTCCCCTTTTGCTTTGGTTACGTCTCGTTCAACTCTGATTTCATTTTCCCAGCTGCCATACATATTAGCAAACAAATCTAATCCTGTTTCCTTTTCTATACTGTCGATCGGAACGACATATTGATCAAGGGTGCTAATAAATTTTTTTGTCTGATCAAAAATAAATCCGATCGCTTCAGGTTTTCCCTTATTAGTCGTAAAAACTGCTTTATAAAAATAACGAGGCACTAAAACATCATTAGCGCCTATTAAACCCAATGAGTCTCTGAATATTGGTCCTGCTATGACGATGATATTCTTATATTTCGTAGCCCAGTCACGAACATCATGTTCGAGTTCGAGCCAGATGCCACTGTTGAATTGCTCAAGCATGGGAGCAACGTTACTCATCAAAAAAGTGGAATTCATGGCTTGCTGATCCCAGGACATATCAGCGGCAGGAACAAGATGTCCTTTCGAATAGCCGCTTTGCTTATAATCGTGATAATGGGCAGAGCCTGTTGTGATCGTCTGATCCGGTTCGAAATCCTGACTCCGCGGATGATTCGGTTTGTTGATCATATCGCTGGTGAGACGATAGGCGACCCACTCGGGCAATTCATATTGTTCTCTGTATGACAAACTGAAATATGGCTTATCGTAAATGATGCCTTTATATGGAGCTGGCAAATAGTCTTTTGTGCTTTCAATTTTTTTGTTTTCAGTGCCCTGAAATTGCTTTAGGTTATACCAAAAGAGGATCATGACACCAATGATGAGCAGAATGGTGATATAAAATTTACCTGAAGATTTTTTAACAGGTTGGTTTTTGCCGGGACGTCTTATGTTCATTTTGAAAAATTGAAGAGTTCTACAAGGTAATGTATTGAGGAGGTAGAAATGTGACCGTTCAAATAGAAATTTTTTCAAGTGACTTTTGGGTAATGACTTCGAATTAAGGGAATTTTCTCATGATTTAAACCTTTGGGAAAAAGCCGTTTACAAACGCCTACAAACGTTTACGAAGTGCACGTATATTGCTTATATACTTTTAGATCATTTACTTCACATAAATAACAGAGAATCACCAATCTGTAAAAACCGTTTTCAAACGTTTACAAACGCCTGCAAACGTTTACGAAGTGCACGTATATTGCTTATATACTTTTGGATCATTTACTTCACATAAATAACAGAGAATCACCAATCTGTAAAAACCATTTTCAAACGTTTACAAACGCCTGCAAACGTTTACGAAGTGCACGTATATTGCTTATATACTTTTTATCCTGAATTTTCCACCTGAATGTCATTTATCATCGGTTAAATTCGCTTATGAAAACATTCCCACCACCAAAAAGGCATGTCTTCAAAAGGATTACAATTCATTCATGCTGGATTAATCACTTCCATTCTATATTGTATATTGCACAGCCCATTGCATCACAGCGGCCTAACATATGATCAGACTACCCTTCGTCCTATTCTTAAGTTTCCTTGTGCAACTTTCCATTGCTCAATCCGGCCCAAACCTCTTTTCAGGCACCGGCTACCTGAGCAACGGCCAGATCGGCTTACTACTTGAAGATGCAGAAGCCGGAATCGTACTACCAGCTATGCTTGCCGAACGCACAACAGGTGGCTGGGAAGTCGGTGCATCAAAACGAACCGGCCTCACTGACCTGACAGAACTCGCAGCCTCAGCCCACATCAAACTACCCTGGAAAGACCAAATCGCTATAGGTGTCCAACACACCGGAATTGATGGCTTCTCCGAACAAAGAATCACGCTCAGCTACGCACGACGTCTTTTTGAAAAATTAAATCTGGGCGTACAGTTTGATCTCAATCGAAATACGGCTGAGGAATTAGACGACCTCTATGCAACGTCATGGTCAGTTTCAATTCACGCACCATTGATGAAAGAACTTTCCATGTCAGCATGGATCTACAACCCACTTGGCGATATCGGCACGCTTGATCTCCCTTCAATGGCAAGAGTAGGCATCCTTTACAAACCTTCAGATAAAGTCGGTGTAGCTGTCGAAGTTGAAAAGGACTGGCGTCATATCGCACGATTCAAAGCAGGTATCAATTACAGAATTCATCCACGCCTCGCGATAAGATGGGGAGTCGGAACTGAGCCTGGAATCATCAATGCCGGTATTTCATGGAATCTCCTGCAGAACATGGCCCTCAGCGGAGGATGGCGATATCATTCACAACTGGGCAGTAGCCTCAGTGCAGGACTATCTTCATTCAAATACAAGTGAGCAGACATATTGCTATTGTGTCCGCCACAACAAAGGAGATCCAACCTTTGCTTGATTATTTGAAAGCTGAAGCTTCACAACATGAGTTTCAAACTTATAAGCTCCATGCATTAACCATTGATATCATCTATAGCGGCATTGGTATTTTACAAACTACCTACAATCTCATGGATTATCTGAGCCATCGCCATCCGGATGCATGGATTCAGGCTGGTATAGGTGGTGCTTTTGATCATTCACTCAACATCGGTGATGTGTATCAAATAGAAAGTGAAGTCCTCGTTGAATTTGGTGCTGAAGATTTTGATGGAAGGATTATAGATCCATTTGAATTAGGCTGGAATGATCCAAATGGCTTTCCATACACTGAGGGGAAATTAATATGCCCTTTCATCAATGAAAAATTTGAACTTCCCATTGCATCAGGGATGACTTCAATTCATGCACATGGCTTTCCTCCGCATATTGAGCAACTCAGAACAGGCATCAATGGGCAGATTGAAAATATGGAAGGAGCTGTTTTCTTTTATATCAGTTTGATAAAGAAAATTCCATTTCTGAGTTTGAGGTCAGTTTCAAATTTTGTTGAAGCCAGGGATACAAAAAAATGGAATTTTGGATTATCATTAAAAAATCTCAATGATACAATCATTGGTATAATAAAATCTGAAAAAATTCCTCATGCTATTTAATTTTCCCCAATCCATAAGAGCAGATTTTTCAACTTACATCTCAAACTTCAATACCCAACAACTCACAACCATCAATCTGTCCATTTTCTAACAACCTTCAACCCTTTTTTCTCAAATACTCTACCACCATCATCACTACATAATTATAACTTCTCAATCCGCCCTCCACTCCATGGTGTTTTAGATAATTAGAATAAATAGCATCTCTGATTTTGGGTAAGAGGTCAGGATATTTTTCATCATTCTTTCTGATCAATGAAAGTGACCGCAATACAACAGGTGAAATTATTTTCAATTCCTGTTCAATGCTGTCCCCTGGCATTTCAGAAGCTGCATAACGCCAATAGGTGAATGCTCCGCCAAATCTTACCCATGGATTTTTTGATTCAATACATGCCAGCCACGCTATGAAATTACATGCTCCCTCATCAGTCACTCCATATCCATGCGCCATCTCGTGCGCTATCGTAAATGGTTTTTGAACAGATAACAAACCATCATCAATATGTCCTTCGAACGCCTGAGGAATGTATATCCCCGCAGTACTCCATCTCAGTAACAATCCGGGAGGCCAGATTTGCCTAACGCGTACTCGCCCTTTGTTCGGAATACCTAATTCAGCTAATGCCTTTTCAACATCGGGCCGAAGATCATTGTCTGAAATTTTCAATGCAGAAATGGACTCATCAGTCTTTAATAGTGATGGAAGTTCTTCAGCAGCTTTCTGAAGTTCCAATGTCGCTCTCTGATATTCAACTTCAATATCCTGTTGAGTGACATCTTTAAGATTGTATCCAAGCCTTTTCTGAAGTGATGTCTGATTATAATTGAACCCCCACGCGAAATAAAAAATAAATATCAGGAAAGCAATTCCACCAATGGCTTTGGTGATCAAATAGAGCATTCCTTTTTTTCTACTTCTCATCCAAAAAATAATTCGCACCAAAATAATCGCCACCACGATATAAAGCATAGGAATCGGTGACCATCCCAAAAGTGTATCATATGCTATTCTGATCCACTCAAATATTCCCTGATAATAAAACCTATCAACAAATGAGGAATGGAGTATGTCCGAGAGAAATATAGCGATCAACGCAAGACCAATCCATACCAAAGATCTGCTGTGAAGCTTTTTGAAAATGATGTAAGATTTAGAAGATTTGTCCATAAGCTTTCAACCGCTAATTACGCAGAAGTATTTGAAATTTTTATTAACGCAAATTGCTACTCTGGTTTTAATAATCTGCTTCCTTTTAAATCGTATTCTTCTGACATCAAAAAAGACTAATCTCCGGATACCTATTTTAAAATAATCCCGGATCTATAGCAGTTATTACAGGTCTAATTGCGTCTTGAGTCCGGTATCCGGCATCTTGAGCACAGTGAAATCCCGCTATTAAGCGGGACCATATCCGGCATCCCCTTTCCCGTTTTTAGCTAATTTTTAACCAAATTCACGAGGATAAATTTGCAACTTTGCCTTCATAATATATGTTTCTGAGCATATTAATCAACATCTTAAACAATCTCATAATTTTAAACCAATGGCATTCGAACTTACAGACAGCAACTTTCAGGAAAAGGTCATGGACACTCAAGGCGTCACCGTCGTCGATTTTTGGGCAGAATGGTGTGGCCCATGTCGTATGATAGGCCCTCACATTGAGGAAATGGCTAAAGAATACGATGGCAAAGCCCTCATCGCCAAAGTCAACGTGGACAATAACCCGGAGATTTCCTATAAATACAACGTGCGTAACATACCGACCATTCTTTACCTGAAAAATGGCGAAGTCGTGGACAAGCAGGTAGGCGCCACCAGCAAAAAAGTCCTCAGCGATAAGCTTGAAGCTATCCTGGCACAATAAACCATAATGCGAACATTTTACGTTAAAGCCTTCGTGAGACATCACGGAGGCTTTTTCATTAATTTCGACCCCCTATGAGCTACTTCGATCAGTTTGAACTAAGAAAATTTGACAACCTCGAACTCCTTGCGAGTCAGGTCGTTGAAGGCTTCATCATCGGCCTCCATAAAAGTCCGTTCCATGGCTTTTCCGTAGAATTCGCTGAGCATAGGCTCTACAATCCCGGCGAAAACATCCGCAATATTGACTGGAAAATATATGCACGAACAGACCGCTTGTATTCAAAAAAATTCGAAGAAGAAACCAATCTGCGCTGCCAGATTGTGATCGACGCCTCATCGTCTATGCAATATCCTGTCATAGAAGCAGGTCAGCCGGGGATCAATAAAATCAGATTCAGCGTCCTTGCCGCTGCATCACTTATGAATCTTCTGCGAAAACAAAGGGATGCATTCGGCCTCAGTATTTTTGATGAAACACTCAAAATTCATTCGCATTGTAAAAGCAGTGTCACTCACTACCGGTTGATGCTGAATTATATGGAGCAGCTTATTACACAACCTCCCATCAACAAAACAACAAATGCCGCCCAATCGCTTCACCAGATTGCAGACAGCATTCATAAAAGATCAATGGTGATCATCTTTAGCGATATGCTGGAGAGCGGTACTGAAGATGAAATATTCGGAGCATTACAGCATCTGCGTCACAACAAACATGAAGTGGTATTATTTCATGTGCTTGATCATGACAAAGAAATTGATTTTGCATTTGACAACAAGCCTTACATGTTTATCGATCTGGAAACGGACGAAAAAATAAAACTGAGGCCGCATGAAGTCAAACGCGTGTATACTGAACATATGGCAGGATTCTATGAACGCCTTAAAATGAAATGCCTTCAATACCATATTGATTTTATCACCGCTGACATGAAGAATGGATTCAGCCCCGTACTTCAATCCTTCCTGGTGAAAAGAAGCAAAATGGCCGTATAATCCTCACGGAGTATCTTTTTAGATAAAAATGGCTTATTCACGGGCTAACATGCTGCCTTTATCCTTCCATGTGCAGTTGAAATTGCTGACCTTTGTGGTTTGGTGATGTGACCAGATAAGTATAAAGAATAATACGATTATGAGACAATTTTTGAAAATGACATTGGCGAGCTGCCTTGGTGTATTCCTCGCCGGAGTAGTAATATTTTTCTTTGGCTTCGTCATGATAGCCGCATTGATATCCAGCGCAGCGGGTAGCGGTAGCAAAGTAGCTGTACCAACCGGAAGTGTTCTGACGCTTGACTTCACGACTAAAATTCCTGAACATAAAAACAATATTTCATCGCGTTCTTTTTCATTTAAGGAAGAGGATATACCTGGATTGCATGATATCGCAGGCCTGATCAGGCATGCCGCCACAGATGACAAAATCAGTGGCATCTTCATCGAAAATGGGACTGGTGGTCTCGGAGCCAGCTCTTCAAAAGTCATTCTGGATGCATTAGAAGAATTCACAGCCTCAGACAAGTTCCTCGCAGCTTATGGCGATTTCTATACACAGGAAGGCTATTACATCGCGAGCCCGGCTGATCATATCACATTGCATCCGGTCGGAACAGTTGATTTCAGGGGTTTCGCAAGTTATGTTCCTTTCTTTAAAGGCCTTCTTGATAAAATAGGCATGGACGTGCAGATATATTACGCAGGCAATTTCAAAAGTGCTACAGAACCTTTCCGTCGTACGGAGATGAGTCCTGAGGCCAAACTTCAGACACGTGAATATTTAGGAGACACATATTCTTTATTTCTCAGTGACATAGCCGAAGCGCGTCATATGGATGTGGATTCGCTGAAATCTATCGCATGGGGATTCCAGATCAAAAGTGCTGAAGACGCGCTATCACACAAACTTGTGGATGAGATTGGATCGAAAGCAGATTGCGAAATGTGGATGAATTCGAAAATGGGAAAAGATCCTCTCAATAAAATCCATTTCGTTACGATAGATGAGTATGCCGCTGTGACGCCCGCTGCACCTGTAAATACCAAATCAAAAAATAAAATTGCAGTTATCTATGCAGAAGGTGAAATCGTGAGTAACCGTGATGATTATGGGGTGATTGATGATGGACGTTATGTCAAATTGCTGAAAGAGATCAGAAAGGATGATGATATCAAAGCCGTAGTCCTTCGCATCAACAGTCCCGGAGGAAGTGTGTTGAGTGCAGAAAATATATACAGACAACTTGTAGGCCTCAAAGCAGATGGTAAAAAGATAGTAGTATCCATGGGTGATTATGCAGCTTCAGGCGGATACTACATTGCTGCGATGGCCGATAGTATTTTCGCACAACCAAATACACTAACAGGAAGTATAGGTGTCTTTTCAATTATACCTAATCCATCAAGATTATTGGATACTAAACTTGGGATCAAATTTGATACTGTTCGAACCGGTCCATATAGCGCAGATTTCACAGTGTTTTTTCCATGGAGTGAACGGGAGAATAACTATATGCAGTCACGTACTGAAGCTTATTATGAAATGTTTTTGAATAAAGTAGCTGATGGAAGACACATGACAAGAGATGCAGTGCATGCCATAGCCCAGGGCAGGATCTGGTCAGGAGAACGTGCTGTTAAAAACGGACTTGTTGACAAACTTGGTGATCTTGATGATGCCATCGAATCAGCCGCAACACTTGCCGGAATAGAAGATTATAAAATCAAAGAATATCCTGTATTCCAGAATCCTCTGCAAAAAATGATCACAGATTTAATGGATCGAAATACTCCTTCCAGTTCTGCTGTCTCCGCTTTAGTGCAATCACAAGTTCCTCAAGTCATGGAATTCTGGTCAGCAGTCCAGTCCGGAGAACCACAGGCAAGACTCCCGTGGGGATTGAGCGGTATCAAGTAAAGAGTAACGAATAACGAATAACGAATAACGAATAACGAATAACGATTTAAGATTTAAGATTTAAGATTTAAGATTTAAGATTTACGGATGATCTAAGTTATTCGTTACTTGATACTCGTTATTAGTTAGTCTTCAATCACTCATCACTCGTCACTCGTCACTCGTCACTCATCACTCGTTACTCGTTACTCGTTACTCATTACTCGTTTGTCCGTTACTCGTTATTCGTTACTCGTTATTCGTTACTCTTTTGCCGGTTCAGCACCTCAAAACTCCCATTCATCTTAAATGGTTGTTAAGGAAAATTTAAAATCAGAACAATCATTCCTGCGTGACGTTGTTGGTAGTTCATTAATAACTACTAAACTCTTATGACAAAATTATTTTTCGCTCTCTTATTGATTGCAGGTTCAATCACTGCACAGGCAGGTAATCCCGAAAATGGTACCCCATACAAAGTGAAAACTGATGAATCCGCCATCGCATGGACAGGCCACAAGGTAACTGGCCAACACAACGGAACTATAGCTATCAAAGATGGATCCCTGAACATCAATGATGGCATATTATCCGGCGGATCTTTTACCATTGATATGACCACCATTTCAGCTCTGGATCAGCAAGGTGAAGGAAAGACCAAACTTGAAGGTCATCTAAAATCAGATGATTTTTTCGGCGTGGCTACTTATCCAACGTCTACACTTAAGATCACAAAAGCAACGGCAAAAGGAAACGGCCAGTACAATATCACTGCGGACCTAACGATCAAAGGAATCACTAATCCTGTAACATTTGACGCCTCAGTAAAGACTGTATCAAATCAAGTGACAGCAACAGCCGACATCAAAGTAGATAGAACACTTTATAATGTTCGCTACGGATCCGGAAAATTCTTCGATAACCTTGGCGACAAAGCGATCTATGACGAATTTGATCTCAATATCAAATTGGTAGCAACCAGCAAGTAATATTGATCCTGACATTCCGATATAAAAAAAGCTTTCTTGTTTCAGGAAGGCTTTTTTTATGTTTTAGGTTATTGGTTATTAGAAAGTGGAAATGTTATTGGTGGTTAGTTGTAGGGAATCCTGACTTACGCCGAAACAGGAAAAGATCACAACAAAAATTAATAACCAAAACCCATAAACTAATGACCTGTCCACTTTCTAACAACCAACAACCTATAACTCAATGATATCCCGCATCGTATATACTCCCGGTTTCTGATCAATCAACCACCCAGCCGCCATAATCGCCCCTTCTGCAAATATTTTGCGATCATAGGCTTCATGACTTATTGTTATTTTTTCTGAATCGGAAGCCCAGGTCACTTCGTGAAAACCTTTTACTTCACCTTCACGAATAGCATGAACCGGAAGAATTGATTCTTTGCTCGTCTTCTGCTCATCAGTAATTTCAAAATCGGTATATCGCTTATTATTATCCACGATATCTCCGATCAAAGTGTGTGCTGTGCCGCTGGGTGAATCTTTTTTATGAATGTGATGGATCTCTTTGATCGATGCACTGAACTGAGGGTAATGATTCATAATCAAAGCAAGTCTTCGATTCAATGCAAAAGTTATATTCATCCCGATGCTGAAATTTGATGCATAAAGAAATTTTCCATTCTTCATTTGACACAATTTGATGATCGAATGAAGATGATATTCCTGCCAGCCTGTAGTACCTGAAACAATCGGAATACCGGTTTCAATGCATTGTTTTATAATGCCCGGTGAAGCATCAGGAGTGGTAAATTCAATGACAACATCACATGCTTTTAGTAGCGATAAATTGTCGCCGGAAAGGCGGTAAAACGTCTCAAATTGGATGTTATTTTCGGCATTGAGTATAGCTGTGATCGCCTGCCCCATTTTGCCCAACCCGATAATCCCAAACCTTCGCATATTGATGATATATTATTGATTATCAATAAATTATAAGATATAAGGGCATAAAAAAACCCGCCTCCCCATCGGAAAGCGGGTAAGAACACACTATGAGAACACCCTAAAAACGTATCAAGAATTCGAGTTTGTGGTTGCAGCCCTCTGCTTTAGATTAACTGCTAAACAAATATAGCATCCTTAAATTGTTTTCACAAGAGATTATGCTCATATTTATATTAAATCGTCTAAAGACTTAGTTTTACTGAGATGATCAGCCGAAAAAGCATTGATGAAGTCCTCGAAAGAGCCCGGATCGAAGAGGTCGTGGGTGACTTCGTCAACCTGAAACGGCGGGGAAGCAATCTGATCGGTCTATGCCCCTTCCATAATGAGAAGACACCCTCATTCTCAGTTTCACCGACCAAAAATATCTATAAGTGCTTTGGATGTGGTAAGGCAGGCGGAGCAGCCCAGTTCGTCATGGAGCACGAGCGCTATGATTTTCCGGAGAGTATCCGCTACCTGGCCAATAAATACGGGGTCCAGCTTGAAGAAACCAGGCAGGATGCCGAGTCCATTGAAGCTGAGAAGGAACGAGAGACCATTTACAAAGTCCTTGAATTTGCATGGCAATTCTTTAAAAATCAGCTCTTTAAGACTGAAGAAGGCCAGTTATCGGGCCTCACCTATTTCCAGGAAAGAGCCTTCAGAACCAAAACCATTGAAAATTTTGGCCTCGGTTATGCCTCGCAGACTGCAGATGGCCTGACAAGTACCGCTTTAAAGGCAGGTTTTACAAAAGAAATCCTTCAAAGGGCCGGTCTGATGACCCAAAATGATGGCGATTTCTTCAGGCACAGGGTAATTTTCCCCATTTTCAATATTTCAGGAAAAGTCATTGCTTTTGCCGGCCGTCAGCTTCAGAATAACAAGCGGAGCCCGAAATACATCAATTCGCCTGAAACTGAGATTTATCAGAAGCGCAAAGTCCTATATGGCCTTTTCCATGCAAAAAAGGCTATAAGGGATGAAAACAATTGTTTCCTCGTCGAAGGCTATACAGATGTCATCAGTCTGCATCAGGCCGGAATTGAAAATGTTGTTGCTTCATCGGGAACATCATTGACACCTGATCAGATTCGTCTCATACGTCGATATGCAAGTCAGATTACTGTTCTCTATGATAGTGATGTGGCAGGAATAAAAGCAGCCATGCGAGGACTCGATCTCATCCTGGAAGAAAATATGGATGTGCGGATCGTCCTTCTGCCTGAAAGTGAAGATCCCGATTCATTTGTTAAGAAATCCGGTATGGCCGGTTTCAATGAATATATCCTCGACAACAGCAAAGACTTTATTCTCTTCAAAACAAATCTTCTTCTTAAAGAAGCAGGAAATGATCCTGTTCGTAAATCTGCATTGATTAAAGAGCTCGTCGAATCATTGGCTCGCATTCCTGAAGCTATCAAGAGAGCAACATTCACACAGGAGTGCGCACGTCTGATGAAAATAGAAGAACACATCCTGGTACGCGAAACAAATAAAGCAGTTGCAGAATTTTTACAACAAAAGAGAAGAGGAATTCCAAGTGATGTAGCGGACTATGAAACACGGACGCAGAAAGAAATTTTTAATAAAGAAGATCGACCTGAAGATCCACATAACATCAGATTTCCTGAGATCACCGATCAATACCAGGAAAGAGATGTCATCCGCATCCTGCTGAGCTATGGAGATAAGAATATTCCGGATTCAACGATTAATCCATTAGGACGATACATGATCGCGAGTCTCGAAGACATCATCGATCAATTCCAACATCCGGTCTATAAAAAAATAATTGAAGCTTATCAGGCCATGCTGGCGAAAGATCAATTACCTGGCCCTGAGTATTTCACAAATCATCATGATAAGGAAATCCAATCCCTTACTATTGAGCTCATGACCTTTCCGTACGAGTATGCAAGCTGGGAAGAACATGATATCCCGATGCAGATACAATTGCATCCGGATGATAATTTCAAGAAAGATGCACACAATGCAATCCTCCGGTTAAAACTAAAAATCGTGATGGACCATATCGAACAAAATCAAATCCGGCTGACCGAATTACAGACCGAAGGCAATGATGAAGAAATGATCATCCATATCCGCATGCATTATGAATTACTTCAGGTCAGGGAACAAATCACCTCGCAGTTTAAAAATGTAGTATTGAAAGTTTAAAAAGGCGGAAGAGGTAGAAAAGGCGGAAGGGGTAGAAAGGCGTTATGCTCAACTTTAAATTTTAATTTTTTAATTCAAGCCTAGTTTGCACTAAAAAAAGCATTCCGTTAAGCTTAGGCTGTGCCTAAGCTTTCGCGTCTGCAAATTTCAGATTTGCGATATAAAATGCATTGTTACGAAAAACAGAGTTTTGCAGACGCACAAGCGTAGGATTATCCTACGCTTAACAAATCTGTAATTTATAAATGCAAGCAAAACTTGCATTTATAAATTTACTGATACAAGTTACTTATGTCTGATTACTGCTCAATGTTCCGATAAGCGTAAATTCAACCTACATTAACAAATGCTTAGAAAAGCACCGGTTACTGAATACCGCTTACTATTTTGCACTATCCTTTTCCATCGGATGATCACCGGCTTCGCTATTCAATTCCTTCAAAACCTCTGCAGTGATATCATATTTTTCATCAGCAAGGAGAATAGCTCCACCGTGGATATAACTGAAGATAAAATCATACCCTTCACGTTTCTTGATCGCGGCTAATTTGTCCTGCATTACTTTTTGAAGCCGATCATTGATTGAAGTGGTTTCATCCATGATTTCTTTGGCCAGTTTATCGCGCTCTGCCAGAAGGGCTTCCTGCTTGGAAGAGAGATATTTTTCCTGGGCCTGCATTTCTTTTCCCGTCATGGTGCCTTTCTGGGCATTCCTCTGGTACTCATTGTACTCACGCTCCAGGGCAGCACCCTTTTGTTGCAGCATATCCTCTGCATCCTTTTGTTTAGCATCCATTGTCTGTGACTGAGCACGGAATTCTTTATAATTCATGAGGATGGTATCCCCGTTGACATACGCGATCTTCAGACCGGGTGATGCGGATGAACTTGTTGTGCTTGATCCACCTTTGTCACAGGAGATTAAAAAAAGTCCGCAGCATAGTACTGCAATTGGAATAAGATTCTTCATTATTTTCATTTTGTTTGATATTAATTTTTCTACTCCTTCAATACTCTTTTAAAGAAGATTTGCAAAAGTAATGAATACTAATTTGCCGAGAGGATAACAGTCTATTCAGATTTTATCGGGTTAGTCACATATCCGGATTTTATCCACCGCACATACGCATAATACACACCATATCCAAGTACGATACCTACCAGAGCCCCCGAAACTACATCTTCTAAAAAATGAGCCAGCAGATAAACTCTTGAAATGGAAACAGAAAATGCAAGAAAAAGACATAGTACACTGACCCATGTTTTTTTTGTTAGCGCAGCTACAAGTGTAAACAATGCCCATGCGCCCATCGAATGACCTGATGGAAAGCTATGATGCCCGGTCAACAAAGGGTAACCTAATACTGCCATTGGGCCATCATAACCTATCCTCTCAAGATAAATTGAAGGACGCTCGTGTTGAAAAAATGACTTCAACGTATAGCTTGCACCCAGAACAATAGCACCAAGTGCCGGCACTGTCACCATTTTTTTCCATGATGAGAACCAAATCAACAACCCACATAGGACATAGCCTTCCAACTCGCCAAACTTAGTGGCATAATAAAAAAAGTAATCAGCGAATGTGCTTCTGTGTTTTGCAAGCCAGAATAAAAACTGGGACTTATCAGCAGTGAGACTAAATGCCAGTCCAAGTAAAACAAGGATAATGGCTCCGTTCCTGAAGAGATCAAATCCTTTCATGCAGTCACCTCTTTTGACCCGTTCCTGAATCGGGCAATAAACGTTTTCAACTTATCAAAATCCATAACCTTTGAATCATTCAATGCTTTATATGTTAGAAAAGCAGCAACAACACTCAATAAAATCACCGGAAACCATGCGGCAAGGATAGGATCCATCTTTTGTGAATCATTCAATTTCTGAGAACTGATATTACTCATCAGGAAAAAAGTAAAAAATAGAATAGATACAAGTAATGGATAACCAAAACCACCTTTGCGAACAATCGTACCCATAGGGCCTCCGATCATTAGCATCACTATACAAGCAAATGCAAGACTAAATTTCCAGTGAAGCTGATATACATGTTTGCGTTTTGTCAGCTTAAGATTATCAATTGATCTATCCGTCCGATCAATTGTGGATTGCTGCATGATGATATTGTTGACAATCCTGCTTTTCTTATCCTTCACATACGAGTCAGGAAAAATACTGATGAGCGTCACAGCACCTGCTGATGGAATCGAGTCTAATATACGTTTCACCAATTGATATCGTTCTGTAGGAATTGGAGACATATCCAATTGTATATCCGGTCTAAACTGATTGTTTATCGGCCTGCGATTCATGCTATCGGATGTGCCACTGAAGACTCGTTTAGGTTTAACAATTGAATCTCGTAATAGTAAGTACCTGATCGTATAATTCGCATTTTCCAATTTGATCTGCTCGTTAAGCGTATCGATCTCTACGGCGATCTGACGGGCGCTCTTCATCATCTGATGTGATTTGAACTGATCTTCTTCCGTACGGTCCATATTGAATTCACTGAGATCAAATTTCCGGGTCCATTCTTTAAAATGAGAAATGGTAAAGGGAAGAGCATTTGGCTTATCACTCGACTCAGCTTCCGAATATTGATTGCCATCAAACAACGTCATGACAAAAGCGCCATTATCGACATACATCTCACCCTTTTGAGCTGTGACGACATTGAGCTCACCGCGATTACGCTGTGAATCATCATAGACCATGATATCCTCGATCGTCTTTTTATCGGAGAGTTTCTTTCCAACACGAATAGAATAACCTCTGAAATCTTCATTGAACACTCCTGGTTCAATACTTAGTGTTGGGCGTTGATTTCTGATATCGTACAATCTTGATTGATATTTAAGATTGGCAATAGGTATAATCGTATTGGAACAATAAAAAGAAAAACCAGCAATGATTGTAGTCACAGCGATAAGAGGCAATAACACCCTGGTCAATGATATCCCGGCTGATTTAAAACTTGATAATTCAAAACGTTCAGCCATATTGCCCATGACCATCACGGAAGCCAATAAAACTGAAATGGGTAAGGCGAGTGGAAAAAGAGAAATGGATTTGTAAAAAAACATCTCCATGATGAGCGGGACACCCACACCTTTGCCGATGATGTCCTCAATAAACTTCCAGAGGAACTGCATGATGAGCACAAACAAAGCGATGAAGAAGGCCATCATAAATGGCGGAATAAAACTGCTGACGAGCAATCTATCGATCTGATAGCCTATTTCGTACCAGCGTTTTTTCATACTATTTACAACGAATCATCCTCTCCTTTTGACATAAGCAAGGATATTAAAAATCAACCTTCAGTGTCAAACTTGGCAGAATAGGGAGCTGATCTACACGGGTATAACGAACTCTGTCAAAGTAAAATATATTACCCCGGTTATACACATTTGTGACACTGGCCAATACTTCGAATTTCAGGTTCTTGTTGATTTCAAATTCCTTTTTCAATGACATATCCAGACGATGATAATCCGGAAGGTGTCCACTGTTACGTTTTTCACTATAGATGATACCCAGGTCCGGATTGCCTGTAAGCACATTGGCGTCAATCCCACCTAAAAGACTATACTGACCATAAAATCCCTGCGTCAATGTGAATGGGAAACCTGCGCCATAATTCCAACGCACACTGAATTCCCAGGTACGTCCTATATTGATAGTACCCAGAAGATTGACATTATGTCTTCTTTCAAAGTGTGTAGGATATACTTGTTCGCCGTCATCTCTGTTGACATATCCAAGAGAATATGTGGCCCATAGATACATTTTTTTTGTTTGCCTGCTGAAACTGATATCCATACCATAGGCATTGCCGGTCTCCGTTTCGAAATTAGGATCTTCAATCTTAAGCTTGTTTCTGCTGATCCCGATCAGCTGGCTGAATTTTTTATAATACCCTTCAAGATTAATTTCCCATCCGTTTGTAAGATCAAATTCAAAGCCGCCAAGTGCATGCCAAGCTTTCTGCAGCTTATCCGGCGTCTGAATTTTTGTACCCGGCTTATAGATTCGTTCTTCAGGTCCGGATAGAAATCCAACAAAAAGATTTACGATATCTTTTTCATTGACTGTGCTGATCAGGTTTTGAGAATATTTACCTGCAGCAAATTTCACCCTGAAGTGATCGGAGAAATTTGCTTTGATTGCCAGTCTTGGCTCGATAGAGAAATCTCCAAGAGAAGCATAGAATTGAGCGCGCAGGCCCGGTTCGATGATGACAGCTCCAGCTTTGTGACGCAATGTGACGTATCCTCCGAGCTCAGTGGTATTTTCATCCTGATTTAATGTGATGCCTACAAAATTCCTGAATGCGAATTTTGTAGCGAAACCATTAAGGTCAAATCCGTAATTAAGCGTGTTGTTTTTTCCAAAGTATGTGAAGTCAAGTAATGCATTGAAACCACCTATTGTATTTCTTCTCGGCGCATCATCCGCTTCTTTTAATGTGATATCATATTTAGAATATGCAAGTGTTCCTGCAATGATCAGATTGGATGATGAGGGGATGAGTTTGAAATTCATACCTCCACCACCTGAAGTCCAATTCAGTTTTGCAATATCCTGCAGATTGACTCCGTCCGTGAAATCAAAACCGAATAGATCGATCTTGCTACCACCTCCGGTCAGAAAAGAAACTTTACCATATACATCAGTGAAATTGTACGGCAATCCCAATGTATCTTTTGTGGCATATTTATAAAGTACCGGAGATGTCTTATCAAGGAATGAATGCTTGGCTGTAAATAAGAATGATGCACTAGCATCTTTTTTAGGATCGAATTTGATGATTGGTCCTTCGAACAAACCTTTCACCATGAATGGACTACCTGAAACGAGTCCACCAAATCTGGATCTGTCGCCTTCTCTTGTTTTTAAATCTACAATAGCAGAAATTCTACCCCCATATTCTGCACCAAAACCACCTGTCAGCACTTCAGCAGATTTGATGGCTTCCGTTTCGAATACACTGAAAAATCCGATGCTGTGAAACGGATTGTAAATGGTCATACCATCCAGAAGCACTTTGGTCTGAACTGGTGAACCTCCGCGGATATAAATCTGGCCGCCCTGATCGCCTGTAGAAATAACACCAGGCAATACCTGAAGATATTGTGCGATATCAGCCTCACCACCTACAGCAGGAAGAGCTTTAATTTGTTTTGGCGTGAGGGTGATCCTTGAAAAATTAACTTCATTACGACGCTGCTCAATGGTGGCGCTGACGTTTATTTCGTGAAGCTCTATGGAGCCTTCCGTCATATACAGCTTGACGTATTTCACCTGGTTGGGAGCGACGGTGACTACATTACGAAGCGTGTCGTAGCCAATGAACATAGCCTGGAGATTATAGGTAGAAGCCGGGATATCGGGGAAATTGAAGAAACCATCAAGGTCAGAAACTGTCCTGATATCAGTCCCTTCCAGGATAATATTGGCGAAGGAAACGGGGGCTCCGGTGACCTGATCGTATAAATGTCCGCGAAGTGTTCCGCCCTGGGCTGCTGCTCTACCTCCTGTAAAGAGGCAGAAAAGGGTAAAAACACTAATGAATATAAGGGAAAGTGAGGTCCTGGTCTTTAACATAAGGCGGCAAAAATAAACATCTTAAGCCTAAGCGAGAGGCTAAAAACACGATAATCTATTCCTAACCCTACATTTGCACTCATGCAGACAAATCCGGAAGGACAGCCCGTAGCTGATATGATATGTCCCGCTTGTGGGAGCCATGACTGGAAGGATACTGGTCAGGTCAAAGATTATAGTATTTCAGGGGAATGGTTCAGCTTAAAAGAGTGCCAAAACTGTCACTTGAAAGCGACCTCCCCTCAGCCACAGGATCAGGACCTCGGACGCTACTATGCTTCAAAAGATTATATCTCCCATAGCGATACAAAAAAAGGATTGATCAACAAGCTCTATCATCTTGCCCGGCGCTATATGCTTGAGAAGAAACATGATGTGGTCACCAGGGCTATCCGAAGAGACATGGGAAGACTTTTGGATGTAGGGGCTGGTACGGGCCATTTCGCGCATTACATGTCGGAATATCATTGGGATGTCATCGCATTGGAACCGGATGAGAATGCGCGCAAAGTAGGCGCTGAGAAACTTGAAATGGAAATCCATCCGCTTGAAGTTTTAGGTGAATTGAAGGAAGATAGTTTTGATGTGATCACATTATGGCATGTCCTTGAACATGTGCAGGATATCGGAGGATATATTTCTCATTTCAGATCACTTCTTCACAAAGATGGAGTGTTGATCATAGCTGTGCCGAATCATACTTCACGTGATGCAAATCAATACAAAACAAAATGGGCTGCGTATGATGTGCCTCGTCATCTCTGGCATTTTAGTCCATTGTCGATGGAAAAGATTTTGACCAAACATGGATTTGAGTTGGCACAAAAACTTCCGATGCCTTTGGATGCATTCTATGTAAGCATGTTGAGTGAAAAATATCGCGGGAATAATTTCTTAGGACCTGTGTTTGCATTTTTTTCCGGTGTTTTAACCTGGATCGCATCGATGAGGAATGTTGATAAAAAAAAAATCCCGCCTTCCTTGCCGAAAGCGGGATTTCAAAATATTATGAAAACACTTTTATTGTTTCATCACTTTGAAATTAATCAACAAGTAACTACCAAAATTATTTTTCAATAAATAAAATCCATTGATAATTAACACACAGAGTACATGGAGCGCACGGAGAATAAAACAATCTCTCGCAAAGACGCAAAGACGCAAAGAAAACCTTTCATTACTCGTTACTCGTTATTCGTTACTCGTTACTCTTTTTCCCCCATCAACTTCATCATCTCCTTCAAATCCACATTTCCACCAGTCAATATCACTCCTACTTTCTTTCCTTTAAACTGATCTTTATATCTGATCACTGCAGCAACTGCAACTGCACTGCTGGGCTCAATAATTATTTTCATTCGCTCCCACACCCATTTCATCGCATCCAGTATTTCCTGCTCACTCACCAATAAAACTTTATGCACAAGTTCTTTGATGATTGGAAAATTAATATCCCCCAGATTGGTTCTCAATCCATCAGCTATTGTATCAGATGTTTCATTCTTTTCGATATGTCCGGATTGTATTGATCGATAGGCATCATCAACATTTTCAGGCTCAGCAGCGATCACTTCTGTCAGTGCTGAAAACCAATGTGCTGCCAGTGCAGTACCCGCAAGCAATCCACCTCCACCAACAGGTGCAATGATATAATCAAGACCCGTCACCTGCTCCACAAATTCCTGTGTCGCGGTACTATTGCCCAGGATCACATTCAGATTATTGGAAGGATGAATAAAAGGCATCCCTTTGGCTTTTATTTCTTCATTGACTTTATTCTCGCGGTCTACAGGACTGTTGCCACTGAACACGATTTCGGCTCCATAGCCTCTCACAGCATCCACTTTCACGGCAGGAGAATTCTCAGGCATGACGATTTTCGCTTTGACATGTTTCATTTTCGCAGCAAGTGCTACCGCCTGTGCAAAATTGCCTGACGAATGTGTGATCACCCCATTCTCTAATTCATCGAGATGAAAACGGGCCAATGCATGTGATGCACCCCTCATCTTGTAGGCACCCATACGTTGGAAATTTTCACATTTGAAAAATACATGCGCCCCTGTCATGTCATCAAATGTAGTGGAGGTCAATACAGGTGTGTGATGAACCATCCCCTCAAGCCACATGCGGGCCTTGATGAGATCTGCTTTAGTCGGTAGTGTCATGTCAGATGATTTTATGCAGTATAGTTTGTATCAGATCCCATGTCGCGATCACATGTTTTTCTTCCACATAAGTTTGTCCTGTCACCCACCTCACCAGGCTTCTGCCCTCAACCACAGCATGTGTCATATATGCTTTACCGCTGTCATTGATTTCACTCACTAATAGCTTCGTCAGCCTGCCATCCGGATCATTTTCTTTTTTCAATCTGAAAGTAACAATATTAAGTGAACGCGGATAGGCGATTTCCAAAAGATTGTCCTCCAGTATCCATTGTTCTATTTTTTGGGCCAATGAAATATGATGCCTGATCCGCTCTTTGATGGCATCAGTTCCCAATAACTGCAGTGTCATCCATAGTTTAAGCGCCCTGAAACGCCTGCCCAGAGGAATGCCCCAATCCCTGTAATCCCGGACCTTGTCGCCATGCACCGTTGCCAGATAAGAGGGAGAAATACTCATTGTCCTGATCAATAATTTAGGATCACGGACATAGTATGCGGTACAATCAAACTGTACAAACATCCATTTGTGCGGATTAAACACAAAACTATCCGTACCCTCTAGCCCGTTTCGCAAATAATCCAATTCATCAAGCATTAATGCCGTTCCGGCATAGGCTGCATCGACATGATGCCACAATCCATATCTGGACGCAATCTCACTTATTTCTTTGACAGGATCAATCGCACCTGTACCTGTCGTGCCAATCGTAGAGATCACACATGTCGGAACAAAACCGTTTTTCAAATCATCTTTAATGGCCTCCTCCAATCGCGCAGGAATGATCGACAGATTTTGATCCACAGGAATAGCCACAAGGTTGTCAGTACCAAATCCTGCAAGACGAACAGCTTTCTCAATAGATGAATGCGCTTGTGCTGAACTATAGATTCTGTACGTCGTGCCATCAAATCCTTCCGTTGAAATCTTAAAATCTGATTTCCATTCCCGCGCTGTAAGAAGGGCAGACAATGTAGCTGTTGAAGCTGTATCCTGAATCACACCTTGCCACGCATTTGGCAGTCCCAATAAATCTCTGCACCACTCCATGCATCTTTGCTCAAGTTCTGCTGCTGCAGGCGAACTTTCCCAAATCATGCATTGTGCAGCTATCGCCGCTGTGATCATCTCTGCAGCGATGGACGGAAAACTTGTATTACCCGGAAAGAATGCGTAAAAATCAGGATGCTGCCAATGAGTGATACCCGGAATGATAACTTCATTTAATACTCTGAATACCTCATCATCACTGACAGGTTGAGTAGGGGGCTGATCATCAAATTGATTGTAGATATCACCCGGGGCGACCTGACTACGGACAGGGAATTCATCAATGTGTCGATAATAATTGACTATCCATTCTACTGCTCTTGATGCCAACGCCGCAAATGCTTCACGACCGGCTTCGTCATTTTGAAACAGGGCAGGCTTCATTTAGATTTTAGCCTCAGGTTTTATAATCCCGGTTTTCTCACCAAAATATTGCACAAACCGACGCATCTCATTGGCCAACTCTGTATTCTGAGTTGCTTTGTAATATCCATCAGCCATGGATCCCAATGCATAAAATACATTCCGATCCATTTCAGCGACCTGGCATTCTTTGGTCCAGAGGAATAAGGTCGAAGTATCCAGCGTGTCTTTATCGAGCAAGGATAAAAACACAGATTTACTCTCTGCCGGATGCTTTTGGCCGCCTTCAGAGGCCTGCCATTCGATGTGATTGGGCACTTTGTTTTCGTCCAGACTGATGCGGACTATGATTTCTGAGGATGTAGACATATCAATATTGGATTCTAAATAGATTAAATCAAAAGTCCCCTTCAGGATATTTATGAGCAAGATGCGAAGCTAGATTTTTTCCCCGCTTTTATTTCGCAAATCTGAAATTTGCTGTCACACAAGCTTAGGCACAGCCTAAGCTTAACATTTCGATCAACTACTGATTATACATCCTGGCCAGTTTTACAATCTCACTTCCGTGATAGATGTGTGTGCCCTGTTTGAGGCTTTGTGCTGATTGAACCATTGCTTTAGCTACATCATCCGCATCGATCGGCGCAATATCAGCCAGGATCGAGCCTGAAAATCGTTGCAAGCCTTTCGCCAGTCTGCCGGCGATTTGTTCTGCAGGCCGCTGATCTTCACGATTGCCCAATAATACGGATGGCCTCATGATGTGTACACCCCAATAAGGTAAGCGTCTGACATTGGCTTCAAGCTCTCCTTTGACCTTGAGATAATAAATCACTGACCGATTGTCTGCACCGATACTAGAAACAAAAAGTAATTGATTCATTCCCTGAAGTGAGCCTGTCTTAGCGATATTGAATACGAGGTCATGATCCACCTCATAAAAGGCCTCTCGTGTTCCGGCCTTTTTCATCGTCGTACCAAGACAAATAAAAAGATCATCACCTCTCATCAGGTGACGATAATTGTCAGGCTGTGATAAATCCACTTCGTAATGAATCAACTTCGGATGACTTGCTTTAAGAGGACTACGGCCTATAGATATAACTTTCTCATACGCCTGATGCACTAGCAGTCTGCGAAGGCAACAATTGCCAATCAAGCCCGAAGCCCCAAAGAGAACAGCCACTTTGTGATGGCGCTGTATCTCAACACCTGATAATAATTCTTCTAAAAGCTGGTTCGCCATGTAAACTCAATAGGCTACTTTCCTTGTGTAATAAGAGACGTTGTATCCACCCCATATGCCAAGACCTCCATGGATATTGGATTGCAATCGGGTATAACTTGAAAATGGACCCTGATTAGAATTACTGAACTCTAATGTATTCCAAAAATCAAAATGAGCTTCATCCATCGTGCACCATTTTATCGTCGCCGTATCACCTACAATATACAGACCAAATTCATTTGGTTCGACACCTCTGTCAGTCGTCACAGGATTGAAAAGTTGAAACTCAAAACTTTTGCCATCAAAAAATAAATCTTCTGTTACACTCGAGAAGGCCGTCTTCAGTGGCCCGCCATTTGTAGAACCAAAATAACGGTAAAAATTCCGCACACCTGCCGGGTCCGATATGCGACATCTCAATTGTGCCAGTGTATCATTTGGCTTGCCTGGCGGCGCTTCAAAATGAAGACTATCCAAAGGCACCTGATCAGGTATATATGTCGTGGCCGTAATCGTATGGCCTTCAGTAACGATAGTCAAATCATAAGATTTATCCTGCTGTGGATGCAACTGCCCCAGCACATCAAGATATACGCAATAATCAATAGCAAGACTATCCGAATCAAATCCGAACTGAGCTGCCACTTCTTTACGTATTTCAGGTGTCAAATCCGAAAAACAAATTTCCTGAAATACAACTTCAAGATTGCCATCTTTAACACGCACATCTGCATCATGCACAAATGAACCGGTGAATTGATCCGGATTCAATGTTCCATAAAAATCAAATGTCTTCGTAAGGATAATATATGGCGGAAACGGATTATCTCCTGCCTCGATATATCCTTCCACAACGTATTTAGGTCCGCCTTCAGGTTTCGCAGGTGTATATTCCTTTTCGCAAGAAGTGAAGATCACCAATGCGAAAAACGCTGATAATATATTGAATTCGATTTTCATTGCCATTTAAAATTCCAGGTGACAGAAGGCAGAATAGGGAAAATAGATACTTTGTAGGCTTTGATTGTAGCCTCTCCCATCTGAAGATCAGTATTGTAATCTGTGTATGTGAAAAAAGTGTTTTTCCGGTTGTACAGATTATAAACAGAGAAGACCCAACTGGATTTGAATCTTTTCGCAGCGCTTCCTTTTGGTGTCCATGTCAGTGAAATATCCATCCGGTGGTAAGGTTCTAAGCGCTGACTATTCCGTGGTCCATAATCCGTCTGTAAATTGCCGGAGATCACATACAATCTTTCAAGAGGAGTAAACGTTCGTCCTGTGGCATATATAAATACCAGTCCTGCTGTTAAACGTGGATTGATATTATAATTTGATACGAATGTCAAATCATGCGTCCTGTCATATGTAGCAGGAAACACACGACCGTTTTCAATATCAGGAAAGGTTCGTTCTGTTCGACTCAGTGTATAACCGATCCAGCCATTGAGGTCACCTTTATTTTTACGAACAAAAAATTCCAATCCATATGCTTTGCCTTTGCCAAAAACAAATTCATCTTCCACCTGATCAACACTATTGTCTACAAAACTTTCTCGATAATCAATCTGATCATGCAGTGATTTGTAATAAGCCTCTACAGATGCTTCATAACCATTGTTCTGAAAATTCTGAAAATACCCGGCCGCGTATTGCCAGCCTCGCTGCGGTTTGACGATCTCCGAACTAGGAACCCAAACATCTGCAGGTAATGTTGAAGAACTATTGCTGACAAGATGAAGGTATTGTGTTGTCGCTGTCACCCCACCTTTCAGAGATGAATTTGGACCCAGTGTTGTATTAATAAATATTCTAGGCTCTAAAGAATTATATGTTTTAACAACTTCTCCTGAGCTATAAACTTTACCGGATATTTTTGATGTGTATGGTCCTGTCTGCTGAAACAATGTCCCACGGAGGCCAAGATTAATTCTCAACCAATCATTTAATTTCCAGTCGTCCTGTACATACAAAGCGAATTCATTTCCAAACTTTGGCTTTGCTGAAGACACAAAATCAGTTTCACCTGCGCTCCCGGTTACAATATTTGGTGTAAGCCGATGATATGTTCCCTGGAACCCTGTTTTGATCTGATGTTGCGTTGAAGGAAAATAATCAAAATCAAATTTAACACCGATATCACGAACACCGGAGAACACATCAAAATGAAATTCATCCTGATCGAATCCAGCTCTGAACTGGTAATCATTGTAGATCGTCGCAAGATTAAAAAACAACTTGTCATTGAACAGGTGATTCCATCGAAGAGTAGCAGTAGCATTACCGTAGGGTAACTTGAACTGAAGATCACGCTCACGCTGGGCTAATGTCAAAACATCACGACCGAAATAACCACTCAGGTAAATTCTGTCTTTTTGTGAAAACTGGTAATTGATTTTTGTATTGAGATCGTAGAAAAAATAATTTGTACCTGCGAAATCTGTCTTGGAGATCAAAGGCTGTGCAAGATCAAATCCGTATGTGCGACGCGCACTGACAAGAAAGCTTGCTTTCTCTTTGATGATCGGACCTTCCAACGTCAGGCGTGAAGAAATCAGTCCTATTCCACCTTCAGCCGCAAAATGTTGATTGTTACCTTCTTTCATCTGAATATCAAGAACTGATGAAAGTCTTCCTCCATAGGATGCCGGAATGCCCCCTTTGATCAGTGTTGTATTTTTAATAGCATCCGCATTGAACACACTGAAGAATCCAAGGAAGTGACCACTATTGTACACTACAGCTTCATCAAGCAATACAAGATTTTGATCTGCTCCTCCGCCACGCACATAAAAGCCTGCACTACCCTCGCCTGCTGATGACACACCGGGTAATAATTGAATGGTCTTAAGGATATCAATTTCACCCAGGAGAGCAGGTAGAACTTTGATTTGTTCTGTAGGCAAATTCACTCTCCCCATAGATGTACTCTGGACATTTTCATCTTGCTGGTTCTCCTTAGCCGAAACCACAACTTCCTGCATTTCAATGCCAGAGATTAAATCAACATTCAAAGTCGTATTGGTATCCAATGAAATCTCTTTCGTAAAACTTTGATATCCCAGGTATGAAAACACAAACCTATGCACGCCCCGGGGCAGTGTGATAGAATAAAAGCCATACGTATTGGTCACTGTCCCATTTGCAAGGTCTTCTTCAAGATGGATATTGGCACCGATAAGCGTCTCACCTGATTCTTTATCCTTGATATAACCACTGAGTGTATGGTTAGTCTGTCCATGGGCAAGGATGATAATAGAAAAACACACACAGGTCAATAAGTAGCGCAGTAGAGTATGTCTCATAAGTAGATTGGAGAACGCTTTTGAGGTCATCTTGTTACAGAATAGTACAAAAGATTCGAAGAAACATTTGATTTGAACGATGAAATTTATGGGCAAGATAAAAAGGCATTTAAACATATAAAGAAATTAAGTGTTTAATATAGGTTAGTTAATTTATTCACCTTAGATCCATGTAGCTTCCTCATGATTTTGGCTTCTATGATAAGTTAAACCATCACTTATTCAACGAAATCCTTAAAAATGAAAAAGCTAATCCTATTTTGCATTACCTGCCTGCTGACAACCAACCTGATCAGATCCCAGGATTCCTCCATCAAAGATTATCTGGATTCCTATATAGGTGTAAATGCAAAACCATACGTTCAGCCTTTAGCGGATTTATTTGCATCCAATCTAAATACCGGCATTTGGGAATGGTCCAATTTCGATAAAAAGTTTTTTATCCGTTTCAAATTGCAAGGCATGGTTTCATTTCCTTCTACATCCATGCGGACATTTCAGGGAACGACTACGGGCGATTTCCGTCCTCAACAAACTGTGACTGTACCTACGATCATTGGTGACCCGGGTGAAATTCTTATTCATGGAGAGGATACGACATTTTATGTGTTTGCCGGTGGATACAATTTAAAAAGGATGACACTCGGAACACCACAACTCACTGTCGGTGGTTTCCTCAATTCTGAAGTCAGTGTAAGATTTCTTTCATTCTCATTGGGAGAGGATATTGGAAGAGTTCGATTTATAGGTTTGGGTTTCAGGCATTCGCTTACAGGATATTTTGATCACCCACCATTTGATTTTTCAGTTGGCTATTTTTATCATCACATTACAGCCAGCACTTACCTTTATAGTGATCAAAGTCTAATCACGGCTCATGTCGGGAAGTCAGGCAAGGTTTTTTCCGGTCAGTTGATGGTAGGATATCAGACCTCACATTCAAAGATTCATTATAACTACCAGGATGCAGATTTCAACTACGATGTCAATCTATATCTCAACAACAATAACCCCTGGATCATGGAAGCGAATGTCGGCCTGAGATTAGGTCCCGTTTTTGCATCCGCTGCTGTAAGTTATGCGCGACATGCTACTGTTACCATAGGTGGAGGATTATACCTATAATTCCAAAAGGTTTCCACTTGATTTTACGCTCCATCCGGCCTTCTTTAATGAGGAGAGGATTCCTGTCTTTCCACTTAGATGACCTGCACCGACAGTAATAAAATATTGGGATGATGTATCCAATTGAGTGATGACATCTGCCATCTTTTCATTTCGCTTATAGATAATTTTCTTCCTCAGGTCATGCATCGATGACTTTGAAAGAATGTACAACTCATGTATTTTACCCTGGATATACAGATTTAATCCTCGCGCCGTATGCTTTCGAACGCCTGAAGGATGTCTGCCTATCTTTTGGATTTGGGCATAGAGTGGCACGGCATCAATTGCATGCAATATCCTGAATTGCTCTTCATAAGATTCCAATCCCATCATCACTTTTCCATTTTGTTTCGCATACGCCCACAGATGTTCATCAAGCGAAATCTGATGCTCAGCTTGCAACACACTGTTGGAAATAACGCTCATGATCATCAATGGATGCAGATGATTGTATATCGCCAGATTGATTTGAAATGATTTTAATAGCTGATGATGAAGTTTTTTAAATGCGGTCTCGGACATATGATTTCTTGCATCATAATCGGCATGTTCCATCGGGATCATAGACGCATTCATATCCATCTCCCCGATAAATGTATCTGCCGCAAGAATCAGGGGATACAGCGATTTGCTCAATTGATATGCACGTTCATCGCGAATGTGCATTGTTCCGAATAACCAGGATGCTTTGCCTTCGGGCGGAGTTATTGACCAGAGAAGAGACTGGGCGCTCAAAGACAATTTAATTTGAAATAAAAACTCATGCGCAACGGATCAATAAGAAAGGGGCAACACTTTTCTGTTCTTTACAGTAGAAAGTGTCATTAATGTTTTTAACCTCTCTACTTCCGGGATCTGAGAAAGCACATTAAACAATAAATTCTGGTAAGCTTGTAAGTCTTTACAAATCACTTTCAACAAAAAGTCACCATCACCGGTGATGATATTGCATTCCGCTACTTCATCGATCTCGTTCACTTTTCGAAGAAAATTTTCAGATGCATGTTCTTTATGCCAACCAATATTCACCAGGATGAAAGTCTTGACAGTCAACCCCAGAGCAAGAGGATCCACTTCCGCATGGTAGCTTTTAATGATTCCGTTTTTCTCCAGCTTTTTCACCCGCTCGAGTGTGGGTGCCGGAGATAATCCTATTCTCTTCGAAAGGCTTAGATTCGTGATGTTACTATTCTCCTGCAACAATCTTAAAATCTGGAAATCAATCTTATCGAGATCTTCAATCATGTATTCATTGTTTTAATTAGATAAAATGATTGCCATTCAGTATTCGGTATTCAGTATTCGGTATTCAGTATTCAGTATTCAGTATTCAGTATTCAGTATCATAGTTTTCGATACTCATTATTCGTTACTAATTACTCGTTACTCCCTATTCGTCATTCGTTGCTCGTTACTCGTTACTCGTTACTCCCCTATGGGAATATTCCCAAACGAACATAGTCTCCTGATATTTTATCCAACGCCACTATAAATGCGGCAGTACGCAGATCTTCTATACTACTTTTTTGCTTATACACTTCTCTGATCTGATCATACGCATTGACCATTGTATCTTCCAAACCTGAACGCACCAAATCGATTTCATCTGCACCATGCGTCAGAATATCCCTTTCTTTCATTCCAACAGAATGTCCTGTCAATCTTTCGAAAGTGGAGACGAGATTCGTCAATGAATTCTGCTGATATCTTTTTTCCATACGTCCAAAACGCATGTGCGAAAGATTTTTCAACCATTCAAAATAAGACACCGTAACACCACCTGCATTGAGATACATATCCGGCAAAATGACGACACCTTTTTTCCTTAAGATATCAGCTGCTTCCGAAGTCACGGGACCATTGGCAGCTTCAGCGATGATCCTTGCTTTAATTTTTCCGGCATTCTCAGTTGTGATTTGGTTCTCAAGAGCCGCAGGAACGAGAATATCACAATCAATCGCTACCCAATCCGTACGTTCAGGCAAAGTAGTGGATCCCGGAAAACCAAGGATAGACCCATTGTCTTTTCGGTATTTGAGCAACTTGGCCATGTCGATCCCTTTCTGACAGTATATCGTTCCCTCAATTTCAGAAACACCTACTATAAGGGCATCTCCTTCGTCCTGAGAAATGGTACCGGAGTACGATCCGACATTCCCTAACCCCTGGATCACCATTGTCTTACCGGCTATTCCGGGAGACATCCCAAGTGCTTTGCAATCATCGTTATACGAGAGAAATTGACGGATACCATAGAATACACCTCTTCCCGTAGCTTCTGTTCTACCATTGATGCCATTTTGATTCTCCGGCTTACCTGTGACACATGCAGCAGCATCAATCTCACCATGATTAAATACCTGGTAGGTATCCAATATCCAGGCCATTTCACGACTACCTGTTCCATAATCCGGTGCAGGAACGTCCAGTCCCGGACCTATAAAATTCTTACGGATCAATTCGGTCGTATAGCGGCGTGTAATCTTTTCCAGCTCTTGCTCTGTGTATTTTCGCGGACTGATTTTTACACCACCCTTCGCTCCTCCAAACGGAACATCCACAAGAGCGCATTTGTAGCTCATCAGTGCGGCGAGTGCCATCACTTCATCACGATTGACGAGATGACTAAATCGTATACCCCCTTTGGTTGGTAGACGGTGATGGCTGTGCTGTACACGAAATGCTTCGATCACCTGGTATTCATCTCCGATTTTCACCGGAAAGGCCATTTCATACACTGCGTTGCAGATTTTAATTTGGTCAAGCAAGCCTTTCGGAATATTAGTATGCGCCGCAGCCATATCAAAATTGCGGTTTACACTTTCAAAAAAACTAAGGTGTTTGGTTGTTGTTTCACTCATGTTTTTGCCGTTTTTCGAGTTTTGAAATTTTTCGATCCAGAGTTATCATGTAGATCAATAGTGTCAGTAAAATAATCAGGGTCACACCGGCTACTACGTAGATTTTTCCGATACTGCGCATATAATCAGGTGAAAATACTTGCTGAGCCTGTGCAACCTGAACCACTAAAATCATCATAAAGATGAATGCACTTCTGACCTTCATATTCTTCTGAAATAGGGTATAAATATGACAAGATTTATTCAACTTCATTGGTTTCGTTTTAAGATATCCACACGATATACAAGTTGACTAATCCAGATCCCCAGAAGAACCCACCCGATGACTGCGGGGTAAAATACCATGCGCATCGTGTTGTCAAGGTCTTCACCTCCCATGGCCGGATTACCTCCGTTTCCAGGATGAAGACTATCTGTCATCCGGGGTATAATAAAAAGAAGAGGGATTAATAAAACAAAAGCGAACATATTGTAGCCCGCGGACAATCTTGCTTTCTGCATATCATCTTCAATCGATGATCTCAGGACCATCAGTGCAGAATAAATCAGCAATGCAATCGCGGACATGTTTTGTTTGACATCCCAACTCCAATATGCATTCCAGGTATTTTTCGCCCAAAGCATGCCTGTCACAAGGCCAAGCATCCCAAATACAAGTCCAACTTTCACAAAAGCTGTACTGATATTGTCATCGATGATAAGTCCCTGACGATAATATTTCAGACTATACCAGGCACTGATCCCAAATAAGATGATCATCGTAAACCACATTGGAACATGGAAATATGTATTGCGAATCGTCTCTGCAAGAATATTGCGGAAAGGATATCGAAAGCCTTCAAGTTTATGAATATGATCGATCTTATCCCTCGTCCAGAGTCCCATTTCAGCGGGGTCTTCTACGGCGGCAGGAGTCACAAATACAGCATTAGGAAGAACACTGCTTCCATCAGTCGGATGGTCCAGAATCAAGGTAAGCGGGTATGCATCCTGCTTGATCGGGAATACTGATGGGATGTAAAAAGATGCTCTCAGATGTCTGTCATCCACTACTTCCACGTGAAGCGCTTTGATGACTGTATCACCTTTCAGCCTCATCCAGGCCCGGATCTGGTCCGGATCCTTCATAAAATGGGAGTTATATCCTTTTACAGCTAAAATAAGTTGGTCCCCGGCAATGGTCCTGTCTGGTGAAGCCTCAATAATACCAGGCTTAAGCGGCACAAACCAACCGGCAATAAAGACATAGACCAAAATGATGATCGCAGCCCACTTCCAAAGAGCTATTGAGGATGGCTTTGTAGGCTGGCTTGGATTCTGCATTACGATCTCCAAAGATAAGGAAACAACCAAAGGGACATAGCCGTCACTAATGAAACAATGCTGGCCAGTAGCGTAACTTCATTCCACGGATTTTGATCAGGTGTCGTACCCAAAGAATAAGACGTGAGACGAAGAAGATTAATCAGGATCGGAATCATCAATGGCAAGGCCAGAATAGCTGTCATTGAAGCATTTTGCTGGGTTTTTATTGCGATCGACGAAATCAATGTTAACAGGATGGATAGGCCAACAGAAGCGATCAGGCCTGTCACTAAAAACCACCAGCCCCGCACCATATGATTTCCGGCCATGACAAAAAGGACAAACCAAAGAGAAAAAAATATAAAAATGAGCAGGACAGCATTGTATAAAACTTTAGCGGCAAACAACTCCAAAGGGTGATAAAGCGTATAATAATAAAAGTAGCGGCCTTCACTTTCACGGCCAAATGTTTTCAACACGGCCATCAGGGAACTGAACAGGAATATGACCCAAAATGTCAGGCCCCATTCCCTGGCCGGAAGCTGTCTCCAGATCGAAAAGACTATAAATGAAGAAGATAAAACGTATAGTAAAATACCGGCAAGGGCAAACCGCTCACGCAGTTCTATCCGTGCTTCTGTGGAGACCAGGTTCCATATTCTACCCATTGTGCCGCAAAGATAGACGGTCTGATCTGAGCAGAGATGATTTTCAACTGCGCTGTTCAGAAAATTGAAGACTATAAGCGCATCAAAAACATATTAAATATTTATCTAATGTATTACCTTTGTCAAAATCAATGATTTAATTCAATGAAAAAAGGTTTTAGCGCAGTGCTTTTGACGTTTTTAGCTCATGTTTGCTTACGGGCAGAGAATGCCCCTTATTTCCTTAGCTGTGATGCCAAAGCAGGCGATGGCATCAGTATCCTCCTCAATCGCTATGATCTCGATGCGTATGACTGCAACATTGATAAATTTCTTGACCTGAATAATCTTAAGAAAACTGACCCCTTACTTGAAGGAAAAAAATATCAGCTGCCGGTGCTGATCTATCACTACAACGGTAAAAGTATTCGCAGCACGCTTTCCATAAAGGATATGGAAACCGCCAAACGAATAGCCAATTACAATGATCTTATTCTAACCCGTAACCTTCGCAAAAGTGATTATGAAAGCAGTGGCATATTGTGGGTTCCTTTTCATGAACTGAATTGCCCATCCCCCGCTTCAAAACCCATCAACATAGAGCCTAAAATCGAAAAGGTCTCTGCGACAATACATAATAACATGACCGCCATTTTCGGTCCGGAGTATGAGCACCTCGATAAGCTAAGCGATGATCTTAAAGGAAAAGTATTTTACATATCCAGCGGACATGGTGGTCCTGATCCGGGTGCAATTACGAAAATAGGAGGGCATATGATCTGCGAAGATGAATATGCTTATGATGTTGCCCTCAGACTGGCCAGGAACCTGATGGAAAATGGCGCCATTGTTCATATTGTCATCCAGGATGAAACTGATGGTATCCGTAACGATGACATCCTTACCTGTGATAATGATGAAAAGACCATGGGTACCCTTGAGATGCCTCTCAATCAACTCGCCCGTCTGAAGCAACGCACTGATGCGATCAATAATCTCTATAATCAATATCGGAAATCAGGTATAAAAGATCAGACGCTCATCTGTATCCATGTAGATTCAAGATCAGAAAAAGAACGCCAGGATGTATTTTTTTATCATTTTGAAAATTCCACATCAGGTAAGAAACTGGCCACGACCATGCAACAAGTCTTTGCAGAAAAATATGCGCGATACAGACCCGGAGCACATTTTGAGGGAAGTGTTTCCTGCAGAAATCTTTACGAGTGCCGCATTCCACAACCCACAACGCTTTATATCGAACTTGCCAATATCAGGAATGAGAATGATCGCAAACGAATCCTCCCCTCTACAAATAGGCAGGCATTAGCGAATTGGTTGTGCGAGGGGCTGATGAAATAAAAAATATTAAGTGCGTGAATTGTTCGGTAGGCTGAGCCTTTTTTGTGGCCTTCGCAAAACTCAGTTGCGCATAGTTTACCCCATCGAATTTTTCTTCGCTTTGTTTTATTCTTGATAATTCGTCAACTTTTTTTTGAAAAATTCTCTCCCCTGTGTTTCTCAATCTCGCTTCGCATCGTTTCGAAAACCCCGGGTTGCGCAGCACACAGGGGAGAGAATTTCCAATGCGAAGTAAGGAAATTTGAAGGGGTAAAAAACAGTTTAAGTATACATCAAATTACATCCTCTCATATCACTCTGATCAAGTCTACCTAACACATCAAACGACCCATCACGATATGACATGCCAATGTCATCGGTAGCAATAAATGAGCATGTGTCAAGGTTCCCCAAATCAATGATGTTGATAGCTCCACGCTGTCCGTAGTTCGTAAGATTAAGAGGATCGCTTATATCTCTCGTAAATACTTTCATGGTTGGTCCCGGAGAAAAATGAAGATCAATTTTATATGCCTGTGACATCAATTCCGTCATTCCATATTCGCTGACTATACGTACATCCGGATGATGAAGCTTTATATTGTCATACAATTCTTCACGTGTCATTTCCTGTCTCCTCCCTTTCATTCCACCTGTCTCCATGACAATCAGATTATTCCAGATCGGAACTCTAAAATTTGCAAATAAATCAAGAAGTGCAAAACTCACCCCAAGTAAAATTGTTTTTTGATTTTTAATTTTCAAATCCTGCAGCGCATTTACAATTCCAATATTTGGAGAAGGATAAAATTTATTTTCAGGAAAAGGTTTGATTTGCATGAAATGATGAGCCATATCTACAAGTGAAGAGTCCGGCCTTTCAAGGTAAGATGGCAAAAGTGCAAGCCATGTATAATCATCAGGTTTGTCAAAGCAGCTTTCAAAACAATTTTTAGAAATTCGGTGATACCATTCAAGACTACGGATATGATGCTGGCTCTGAATAGCTCCGGTAGTCCCACTACTTCTGAAAACTGCCTCTGATGTCCAAAGTCCGGTCTTGATCACATGCTCACGAAACAATGCAATTGGTAAATAAGGTACCTGCTCAATCCCTTGTATTGTGGAAGGGTTTAAATTTAAGAGATCACAATATGAATGATAAAGGGGGTTGTATGCATATTGGTATTGCCAGACGTCCATTGCAACAGTTGGGAAGTCCTTTTCGTTAATATTGTATATTCGGTCTGCTAATACTTGTCGTTCGATCTCAGATGAATGCATCGGTTTCAAAAATAGGTCTTTTGCTGCTCCTGTCACTGGCGGGCTGGCAATGCCTTGATTCTCCGAATTTTCCGGATACACCTGTGATTAAATTTATCAGCCTTTCAAAGGACTCACTCAACCAGGGTGTTTTCCAGGAAGATTCGCTGATCGTTAAATTCAGCTTTACAGATGGCGATGGTGATATCGGGAGAACCGATAAGGATTCTACCAATGATATTTTCTTCATTGACTTACGCACCGGCACACAGGATAACACTTTTGGAATCCCTGAAATCCCTCAGGAAGGTGCTGGCAATGGAGTTGAAGGCGTTGTGAAAATAGTCCTGTTTACAACCTGTTGTATATATCCTAAGGATTCCATTAATCCTGCTGATCCTTGTAGACCAAATCCAAACATACCTTTTGATACCCTCCAATACAGGATTTATATCAAGGACAATGCTGGTCATAAGAGCAATGAAATATTAACCGCTCCTATTATTTTGAGGTGTAATTGACTAAGATGTACCTGTTTTACTGATTACTGATTACCTAATCCCCCTGCCCCAATATCGTTCTCACTGCAGCCTCTACCGTCCATTTTTCATTACCCACAAAAACCTGATCGTCGACGACGATCACTGGTCGTTTCAGAAAAGTATACTCTTTTAGAAGGTATTTCCTATAGTCATGTTCCTGCAGATCGTCATGCTTCAGCTTCATTTCATGATACAATTGGGCACGTTTGCTGAATAAGGCTTCATAGGATCCCACAAGCGTTTTCAAATGATCCAGTTCGTCTTCATCAATCGGCGCCGTCTTGATTTCATGTTTTTCGAAATCATTCAGGCCTCCAAGTTTTTTAATAATCTCCCTGCATTTGTCGCAGGTACCGAGGTGGTATATCTTTTTCATTAGGGAGTCAGGGTGATTTGAGTTATTATTCTTCCTTATGTTTATGAATGTAAAAAATCCATTCTATCTGGTCAATCGCAAAGATTGAAGTCTCGTAGCCAGTGATTGTATTGCGATGTTAAGCGATTCTGCTTCTTCTTCTGTTGCCATTCGGGAACCATCAATAATCGATTTTAATATTGAACGCTTTAGTCCAGTCTGCTTTGCCAAAACTTCAATATTTAATTCGGGAAACTGACTAAAAACTGATTCCAGAGAGTATTTGAAAATGATTTCGTATCCCTTTGCATATTTATTACCCAAAGTGTCATCTGTGTCGATAGAAAGTCGAATCATCCTTTGTATTTCAGATTTAACTTTTAAAAAAGTAAGTCCTCCTGCAGTACAGCCATCAATCTCCTGAACGAATGCAAAAAAACCATCTTCTCCTTGCTCGATAACCACATTCAATTTCTTCATTTCTATTTTATTCCTGCTTTTTTAAGAATGCTATGTGTGATCCCTTTCGGTAAATCTTTGGAACCATGAAAAGGTATAACGATTATTCCTTTAATGGAAATATGTTTATAGATTCGATGGCTTCCCGTCTGATGATCAAAAAACCAGCCGGACTTCTTGACCATCCTTTCCAATTCAACCGGTTTCATGTCTAAAAATAATCAATCTTTGATATTTAACCCACGTCCAATTGTTCATTTCTTTGCCCCAACTTTATTTCATAAAGACGGGATCTTGCCACAGTCGAATTGCTCATTGCCTTTACCTTGTTGCTTTTTGCCTTCCCGCATCATTTACTACGTAATGGCGGGATCTTCGCTGCGCTCGAATTGCTTATTGCCTATTATCCTTCCCTTCGCCTCCCCCTCCGCCTTTTCCTATCTTTGATTTCCCATGAATGAATCCGAACTCATCCTCAATCCCGACGGCTCCGTATATCACTTATCCCTTCGACCGGAGGAAATAGCCAATACCATCATTCTAGTCGGTGACCAGGACAGAGTACCAAAAGTTTCAAAGTATTTTGACCGGATAGACCTGGAAAAACAAAAAAGAGAATTTGTCACACACACAGGTTGGATAGGAGCGAAAAGAATTACTGTTGTTTCCACAGGTATTGGCACTGACAATATTGACATTGTCATCAATGAATTGGATGCATTGGCCAATATAAATTTCAATACACGACAGATCAATCCTTCCCTTCAATCATTGTCACTCATACGGATTGGAACATCAGGTTCAATTCACCATGATGTCAAACTCGATGATATTGTTATCTCAAAATATGCCATCGGGACTGATGCACTAGGACATTATTATGATGTTGAGAAACAGCCACATCCACTTCTTCCTTCATGGTCTTATCTGACAGGCAGGTATGCATTTGATTTGAACAAATTCCCATTTGAATTTATTGAAGGCATCACGTTGACATGTCCGGGTTTCTACAACCCCCAAGGCAGAATTTTGAGAATTACACCAGCATATAATATTCCTCTGGATGAATTGACTTCAATAAAAATCAACAACACCCATATTACAAATATGGAAATGGAGACTTCAGGCATTTATTTATTAGCTCATCTCCTCGGACATAAAGCCATTTCCTTCAATGCCATTCTCGCCCAGAGATTAGATGGAAAATTTAGTTCAAATCCCGATAAAATTATTGATGAATTAATTCAGCATGTATTGAAATGGATTACATTGAATCCTTAACTTATGCTGTTGGCTTAATTATGGTTTTAAATAATTTTTCAATTAAGGTTACTGCTTTATTAAATTTTTCATTTTCCATACTCCCTACAATTTCCAAATTTATTTTTGATTTACTCAATTCCTCCAGGTACTGATTATAAATCCACACCCTGTCAATAATCGACGGCGCTTCTCTCAAAGCATCAGGCTCCCATTCATTCAATGGTCTACATAAAAGATACAAATCTGTCACATCATTCTCCAATGCCTCTTCCACGAGCGGAATTGATGTTTTGTATTTAATCCTCGCCCACATCCGCATATTCATCATACCACCATCTACGATAACAAGTGACGAATAACGAGTAACGAGTAACGATTTCAATGTTTCCGATAAGCCATTTGGCAAAACCGGATCAACCATCTCAAGTCTCACGTCTGACGACTCATGGCTCACGGTTGACGGCTCACGGTTCACGACAGCAAGAATCTCCGCCAATTGCTGGGCCGCCATGATCCCGAGATCCTCCTCATCATAAGCCCTTTCTAGCCCCTCCAGGTACTCCCGGGCATATTCCGGAACCCATGGACAAACAAAATACTCCGCCAATCGCATAGCCAAAGTCGTCTTTCCACTACTCTCGGCACCAACTATTGTGATCACAAATGGTTTATCCACAGGTATATATCTCTTTCACAAAGGTAGGTATTGGTCTCTCACCCCGTCCCCTACCTCCGAAAACCGTACTTTTGCACCATGCATGATATTGAACCATACTTTCAGTGGATTGACGCTTACGTAGCTGCGGAGGATGAACGTTCACCTTTGTATGGACGGCAGTATGACGAATTTTATTTCACCAATGCTATCTACAATTATTATATCCATCCTCAATGGGATGGCTTCGGGAGCTCTACTTTATACCTCAAGATCCTCTATGTGGATTATGACCTTCACTATGCCATCATTGAATTTATCGGCGAATGGAATGATTGCATCTATGGTGACATCATGACTCTCCGCCGCGAGATCACTGATCTGCTGCAGGAAGAAGGAATAAATCAGTTCATCCTCATCAGTGAAAACGTCCTGAACTACCATGCTGATGAAGACAATAGCTACTATGAAGAATGGTATGATGAAGTCTCAGATCAGGGCGGCTGGATAGCCATTGTCAATCCACTTGAACATGCACTGGAAGAAATGAATAAATTCAACCTCGGCCACTATGTTCATCTGCTGACAGGTGCTGAATGGCGGGGCCGCAAACCCAGGGCTCTTTACAAATGGGTTGACCATCAGATCTCATCACTTAAACTTCTTCGCGTTGGCTGAACCTGCACCCCATCGTTCCGGGTTCGTCAATATTCTCGGACGTCCCAATATGGGCAAATCAACTTTGCTCAATGCTCTCGTAGGTGAAAAGATGTCCATCATTACATCCAAGCCTCAGACGACACGTCATCGTATCATCGGCATCCTCAATGGAGAGGATTTTCAAATTGTATTTTCAGATACGCCCGGTTTCATCGATGAACCAGCATATGCCATGCATAAAATGATGAATTCGTTTATCACTTCTTCTTTTGATGATGCTGATATTATTTTGTTTATCACCGATCCTTACGAACCACTCAATGAGGAACATAATCTGATCAAACGTATCAGCATGCATCCCTCCCCTGCTATATTGATTATTAATAAAAAAGATCTTCTTACTCCTGACGCACTTGAATTGCGTAAATCAGAACTAAGTGCATTATTACCGGAAAGAAAAATTCATGCAGTATCTGCTCTCAGAGGTGATGGTATAGAAGAACTCATGGAAGATATAGTGTCCATGCTCCCCGAAGGACCGGCATTTTATCCGAAAGATCAATTGACCGATCGTCCTGAGCGTTTTTTTGTCAGTGAGATCATACGAGGTAAAATTCTTGAGCTTTATCGCGATGAGATACCTTATACATGTGAGATTGGTATTGATTCTTTTACAGAAGGCGATAGCAACAAAGGACCAATCACCCGGATTGGGGCCATCATCTATACGATGGATGAAAGAAAAAAATCAATACTACTCGGGAAAGGAGGGCTGGCTATAAAACAATTAGGGACGGAAGCGCGTACTGAAATTGAAGCTTTCCTTGACAAGCGCGTATTTTTAGATCTCGCCGTCAAAGTAAAAGACAATTGGCGCGATGATGATCAGTCATTAAAAACTTTTGGATACCAGCAATAAATTATGTCGAATATAGTAGCGATAGTAGGAAGACCCAACGTAGGAAAGTCGACGTTGTTTAACAGAATGGTAGGACAACGCCAGGCCATCACAGATAATGTCAGTGGCGTCACACGCGACCGTCAATACGGTTCAGGCAATTGGAATGGAAAAACATTTATCGTCGTCGACACCGGAGGATTTGTCAAATACTCCGACGATGTTTTTGAAGCCGCCATCAGAGATCAGGTAGATATCGCTATCGAAGAAGCATCGGTGATCATCTTCATGACAGATGTGATGACAGGTATCACGGACCTTGATGATGAAATAGCAGATAAACTCCGAAAAGGCAAAAAGAAAGTACTTCTTGTCGTCAATAAAGTGGACAATCATGAACGGCAGCTAGCTGCGAATGAATTCTTTGCACTTGGCTTCGAACACACATTTTTTTTATCCTCCATTTCAGGCAGTGGTACCGGTGAGGTACTCGATGAGATGGCCCTGACGCTTGATGGTGAAGAAGAAAAACCGAGTGATATCCCGAAACTTGCAGTGATCGGACGACCCAATGTGGGTAAGTCTTCACTGATCAATGCCTTCATGGGAGAGAACAGACATATTGTGACCCCTGTTGCCGGCACCACAAGAGATTCATCCCATACGAGGTACAATAAGTTTGGAAAAGATTTTTACATCATTGACACCGCAGGGATGCGAAAGAAAAGTCAGGTTGAAGAAAACCTTGAATTCTACAGTGTCATCAGGACCGTTAAAGCCATCGAAGAAGCTGATGTCTGCCTCCTTATGATCGATGCCACTACAGGTCTCGAAAGTCAGGATCTAAGTATTCTTCAGATTGTACTCCGTCGTAACAAAGGCATCATGATTCTTGTCAACAAATGGGATCTGATGACGAAAGAAACGAATACTGCCCGTGATTTCGAAGCTGAAATCAAACATAAAATGGCACCGTTTACAGATGTACCGGTTTTATTTATTTCTGTGTATGAAAAAGCAAAGAATATATAAAGCGATTGAGATTGCATTGCAGGTTGCAGAAAACAGGGCTAGAAAAATTCCAACTGCAAAACTAAATGAGTTCATTGAAGAAGCTGTTCAGAAACAATCACCTCCCAGTTTCAGAGGTCACCTGATCAAAGTAAAATACGGAACACAACTTCCTCTGTCCTATCCGGCCTTTGCACTCTTTTGCAATTATCCTGAAGAAGTCAAAGACAATTATCGCAATTTCCTTGAGAACCAGATCCGTGCTGCCTTTGAATTTACAGGCTCGCCGATCCGGATATATTTCAGACAGAAATAAAAGAGGCGGAAGAGGCGGAATGGGCAGAAAAGGTAGAAGAGGCGGAAAGGGCTGAAAAGGTAAAAGTGGCAGAAAAGGTGGGAGTGACTTAGAGGAAGATAAGATGTAATAAGAGGATATGGCGCGTGAGGTCGCCCCGGGGTTTGCGCGTATAGGATGAGGGATGCAGCAACACAGGGGAAGGGGGCTGCGAGAGGAAAAGGCAGAAAAGGTGGGAGTGACTTAGAGGAAGATAAGATGTAATAAGAGGATATGGCGCGTGAGGTCGCCCCGGGGTTTGCGCGTATAGGATGAGGGATGCAGCAACACAGGGGAAGGGGGCTGCGAGAGGAAAAGGCAGAAAAGGTGGGAGTGACTTAGAGGAAGATAAGATGTAATAAGAGGTATGGCGCGGGGCGCCCCGGGGTTTGCGCGTATAGGATGAGGCACGAAGCAACACACGTGAAAGGGGCTGCGAGAGGAAAAGGCAGAAAAGGTGGGAGTGACTTAGAGGAAGATAAGATGTAATAAGAGGATATGGCGCGTGAGGTCGCCCCGGGGTTTGCGCGTATAGGATGAGGGATGCAGCAACACAGGGGAAGGGGGCTGCGAGAGGAAAAGGTAGAAAAGGTGGACAAGGATGAATCTTTTAAAGCTTAGTGAAATAGAATGAAAACTTTGAATACCGAAATTGATGGTTTACTCGTCATCGAGCCAAATGTGTATGCCGATGACCGTGGTTATTTTTTTGAACTCTATCATGCCACACGATATCAATTACCACATTCATTTCCTTTTGTGCAGGACAATGAAGCAAAATCAAATAAAGGAGTTCTGAGAGGATTGCATTTTCAAACCGGCATCCATGCGCAGGGAAAACTTGTACGCGTAGTTACAGGATCGGTTTATGATGTTGCCGTAGATATACGTCCTGAGTCTGATACGTTTGGAAAATGGTATGGCATTTTACTCTCCGGTGAAAACAAAAAACAATTTTGGATTCCGCGCGGATTCGCGCATGGTTATCTGGTCTTGGAAGATGATACAATCTTCAGCTACAAATGCGATAACTTTTATCATAAGTTTGCTGAGAATGGGATCCGGTATGATGACTCTGAACTAACGATAAGCTGGCCTGATATCGGAAAACCATTTATCATTTCCGAAAAAGATCTTGCTTTAGGTTCACTAACTGATTTGTCGATATGATGTCCGTTATCGTCAGTGGTGCCGGTGGTCAACTGGGAAAAGCTTTTATCGATCGCCTGAGTTTTCAGGAAGGATATAATCTTTATTCTTTTGATCGCGGGCAATTGGACATTGCAGATCAGGATAAAATTTACAGAACACTAGCTTCACTTCCACAAGTAAAATTCTGGATCAATTGTGCGGCCTACACAAAAGTAGATGATGCCGAAAAAAATGAAAAAGATGCTACACTGTACAATGTCCTTGCTCCCGGCTATCTGGCCCGTGCGTGTTGGGAAGCCGGTGTTCATTTAATTCACTTCTCTTCGGACTATGTGTATCACAATGATCTTCGGAGGCCGATCAGCGAAAATGATCCTACAGAGCCAAAGAGTATTTATGCAAAAACTAAACTTGAAGGTGAACAACAGATTATTTATTCAGGCGTAAGTCATACCATACTTCGCACTTCATGGGTGTATGGCCCTGGTGGACATAATTTTGTCAATACCATGCTTCGCCTTGGAAAAACCAAAGACGAATTAAGAATTGTTTCGGATCAGATAGGTGCGCCAACATTTACATATGACATTGTTGATGCAGTGAAGGATCTTATTCACCTTTATGAAGATGAACAAAAAGAAAAAATCCAGGGCGTTTTCAATTTTGCAAATAACGGAGAAGTGTCCTGGGCCGATTTTGCCCGCACGATTTTCAGAGACGCTAATATTCAATGCAATGTCCATTCGATTACTTCTGAAGAATATGGCGCCATCGCACCACGACCTCCCTATAGCGTCCTGAATTGTGATAAAATATCAGCTTTGCTGACTGACGCTATTCCACATTGGGAAGATGCGCTGAAGAGGTATCTGGTTATGGTGTAAGACAGTAAGAGGGTAAGAAAGTGAGAGAGTGAGAGAGTGAGAGAGTGAGAGAAGCGAGTGTCTACCTGAAATCCTGGATTCATGGATTTTAAAAACGCATCTTAGATATACACAATGAGTTCATGGGAAGCCGCAATACTAAAGATCTGGTTCTTAAGATAAGTGGGTATATTTGGTTGCGCGTATATAAATGTTATAGGCAATAGATTGAATCAGATTTATGAATAAAATAATAATCTTGATTATTACACTTATTGAATTGGACTGTCAACCTATGAAAGCACAGAGCTTTGAAATTCCAATTCATTTTGAAGATTCGGCAGGCAACAGAGACACCATTATTCTAGGTTATGACATCTCTGCGAGTTATGCAATTGACCCAGGTTTCGGAGAAATCGATCTGTTGGACAGTGCTTATACTAATGATTTTGAAGTAAGAGCTGCGTTATACGACTATGGATTTGCTCATGGAGATCTCACTCGAAATCTTGAATCCAAGAAAATGATAATTGGCTATGTATGCTATGACTCAACATACTTTGATGAAGCTAATTCGTTCATGGTTGTTATGAAAACCAATCATTGGCCAATCAATATTTCATGGGATAAATCCCTCTTCCTTGAAAGTTGTAATAAATTACAGATAATAGATTGTACAGCAGGAGCATGGTTTGATGTTTGTGGAGGAGGGCATCCATACCTATTATTCGAAATGAATAAGTCTGATACTGCTTCCTACTATGATACAGAATTTAAAATTGAAACAGGAGAAGATACTTTGAGTGTATTATTTTTTTCATTCTTTAACGATATATGGTCAAGCGTTTCAGGTGAGACTATAAAAAAGAAAATAAGAGTTTTTCCTAATCCCACAAATGAATCCGTGTACTTAGATTATCCTATTGCTTCGGCTGATAAGATAATTATAACCGATATCTCAGGGAGAACAATTCCTTTTATACTTTCAAATCAAGTACTGGATTTAAAAGATGCTCCCGAAGGGATTTATATACTTACAATCACACTACATACTGGTGAAACCGTGGTAACAAAAATCTTCAAAACCAAATAAAGGTTATTTAATTTGGCTATAATCCGCGGCAAACACTGCAGATAACATAGACTCCTATATAAAGTAGTTCCTCCAGCACACTGCCACAAATAATATGTATTTCCCCATTTTTATTTCATTTCATAAATCAACATTTTATCATCATCAGGTTGTTGATAAACGGCGTACTGTCCTGTTGCAAAATGTCGGGGCGTTTTGCAACCGCCCCGACTTTTTGCAACAGCTATTTCGGAATAACATTATTTCTGTTTACAATACTATCATCAGAAAATTTCAAGGGTAGCCTCCACAAGATTCCATAGTGCTTTTATTTCACTTGTCAGGGTGGTCGCAAAACACCCCGACAAGTGAAATAAAAGGAAGTTCTTCCACACTGCTGATCAGTAAGAAATACTCCTGTTGCAAAAAGTCGGGGCGTTTTGCAACCGCCCCGACTTTTTGCAACAGCTATTTCGGCATTACACTATTTCCTTTAATATGGCCCGTCTGGGAATTAATATGAATTTTTCACACATGATGCATATACTGGGTACACACATAGTCTACCCACCAACAGGGTCATTCACACAACCAATGTTATCTTTATATTTGAAAGCAATCGCCCAGGTACAGATCATCAGCAGTCATCCGGCCGGCGGGTAACCCGCACAATTATATACAGGTTAAAGGGAGTTTAATGACAAGAAAATTTGGAAAAGGAATACTTGTTTTGGCGTTTATCATTTCTCTAAACCCCTTTTGGACTGCTTTCATGATAGACGGCTCCGCCGATAAACCAAAAGCATGAGAAAGAAATTTTTCAAATTTATTAAATACACTTTGCTGTTGCTTTTAGCAATATACTTACTAATGGTTTTCATTCCGAGAACATACGATGTTCCACATATTCAACAAAGAGAAAGCACCCAATATTGGGAATTGCCGACAGGTTCAAAGATTGCCTACACATTGGTATCTGCTATAGGCACAAAGAAACCAAATCCGATTTTTTATTTGCAAGGAGGGCCAGGAGGTTTTATCTCTGACAGAAATATTAAAATATTAACACCTCTTTCAGAAGATGGTTACGATATTTATTTATACGACCAAATTGGCAGCGGACGATCAGAAAGATTGTCAAACATTACTGACTATACTGCTGACAGACACAAAAAAGATTTAGAAGAAATAATTAAGAAGACAGGTGCAGATAAAGTAATTATAATCGGGCAATCGTGGGGTGCTATTCTTGCTACTCTATTCATAGCTGATAATCCTGATAAAGTTGAGAAAGTTATTTTCACAGGTCCAGGTTCTATTCGACCCTTGCGCGAGGAATTATTAAATACAAATGCACCTGACAGTTTAAACCTGAGAAACCCACCTTACTCAAATAGAAATGCAAATGATAAATCAAAAAACGTCAGGATAAATGCAATAACCTTTTGGGCAAAATCTTTCGGCAAGAAACTTGCATCTGATAAAGAGGCAGACGACTTTCAAACTTATCTTAATAGTGAATTGAACAAAGCAACAGTGTGTAATAGTTCAAAGGCATTGAAAAGCGAAGCTGGAGGAGGTTTTTATGTGCAAGTGATGACAGTGCAAAGTTTAAATGAGATTAAAGACCCAAGACCTAAATTAAAAGATTGTAAAATTCCAATTCTAATTATGAAAGGACAATGTGATAATCAACCTTGGGGTTTTGTGAATGAATATTTAGAAATCTTCCCAAATCATCAATTGAAAATTATTCCTGATGCAGGACATTCTATTTCAGTGGAGCAGCCTGAAGTATATCTAAAAACAATTCGTGAGTTTTTGAATCAATAAAATAACTAACTGCTAACTCTTGCACCGAGTTACTTCCATTTGTTGTAAGTTGATCTGATTTCCTTAAGTCGGGGCGTTTTGCAACCGCCCGGATTTTTTGAATCAGCATAAGTGATTAAGGAAAGTTCGGAATTCTCTCTAGTGCCCCTTCGCCTAAGCCTCAACCTTCGCCTCTTTTCAGCCTCGTATTTGTCATTTCCCCCAACTTTGACCCCCACCTAAGCGTTTTTCCATATATTTATCAACAGAAATGGTCAGGCATCTTATTATCATCGTTTTTCTCAGTTTTTTCATCAGTGGAAAGGTATGCGCTACGCATAACAGGGCCGGCGAAATCACCATAAAACAAACCGGAGATCTCACAATAGAGGTTACGGTGACGACCTATACCAAAACTACGAGTACCCAGGCTGACAGAGACAGCGTAAGAGTGTTTTGGGGCGATGGAAGCTCTGAGTTCATCTACCGTACCAACGGAGAAGGCACGCCGTTAGCAAATAACCGAAAACTGAATTATTACGTCGCCAGCCATACCTTTCCTGGTCGTGCCACATACACGATCTCCATGATGGATCCTAACCGCAATGGCGGCATCATAAATGTAAATCCACCAAATTCGGAAGGCGTCCCTTTCTATATTGAGGCAACATATACATTTCTCAATCCTCAATTCCAGGGATATAACAACACAGCAATCCTACTTCAACAACCTATCGATTTTGGATGCGTTGGTCAGAAGTTCATCCACAACCCAACCGCTTACGATCCCGATGGAGATAGCTTAGCCTTTGAGTTTATTGTTCCACTGCAGGATAGTGGAGTAAACGTCCCGAATTATATTTTTCCTCAGAATATCGTACCGGGTCCCAATAATTCCATGACTTTGGATCCGGTTACAGGAAATCTTGTATGGGATTCACCTCAGTTCTCCGGAGAATATAACATCGCTTTCAGGGTTAAAGAATATCGTGGAGGCGTTTTGATCAGCTCTTTTATAAGAGACATGCAAATCCTCGTGTTAATTTGTGATAATAGCCCACCGGATGTTGAAGCTGTCGATGAAGTTTGTGTTATCGCAGGACATCATCTCGAATTAAATGTCCTAATCACAGATCCTGACTCTGGCCAGTTAGTAGCTGTAACGGCCGAAGGTGGTCCTTTTGAAGTCCCTGGCAACAAAGCTATTCTTGAAACCGGAGGAACAGGATTCCAGTCACCACCTGTTTTTGCAAAACTAATATGGGATCCACAGTGTGAACACATTCGCGATCAGCCATACAGCGTGATTATAAAAGGAGTGGATAACTTTTTTGATACGACAGGCCTCGTAGATCTTCATTCCATTCGTATCAAAGTAATCGGTCCACCACCTGAAGATGTGACACTCGATCATGCGTCTGATGCATTTGAACTCTCCTGGCTGTTACCGTATTCATGCGAAAACACAACCACAAATTATTTCAAAGGATTTTCAATCTGGAAACGTAATGGTAGTAATCAATTTCAACTAGATAGTTGCGATACTGGTCTGGAAGGAAGAGGCTATACGAAAATAGCATCCAATTGGAAAGGCATCAAAAATGGAAGATATTTCTTTGAGGACAAGGATATTAGCAATGAAGGAAGTTATTGTTACCGGATCCTTGCTGAATTTGCGCAGACGACACCTTCAGGCCAACCTTATCTGCGTGTCCTGAGCATACCTTCTGAAGAAGCATGTTTGCGCGCTAAAGCTGACCGTCCTTTGCTGACCAATGTTTCCGTTGAAGCAACAGATGTTACTGCAGGGAAGATCAAAATCAAATGGATAGGACCTGAAACCGGATCAATTGACACATTTTTAAATCCCGGACCTTACGTCTATCAATTGATGCGGGCTAATGAAATTGATGGAATCAACTTTCAACCCGTCGCAGGTGGTAGCTTTTCTAGTCCGACCTTGTCTGGTTTGAAAGATAGTTTGGTACTTGATCAAAACCTTGATACACGTAGTTTAGGATATACCTACAGGTTAGATATGCTGACAGGAGATCCGAATACACTTTTTGGATCATCACAAGCTGCTTCTTCTGTTTTCCTTATGGTAGCACCATCTGATGAAGCTAATTTGCTATCATGGAAATCAAATACGCCATGGGATAATTACGAATATGAGATCTGGAGAAGTGATCAGGGAAGCGCATTTTCTTTAATCACTACGACAGAGGATGAAAATTATGCGGATAGACAAAATGTAGTGAATGGCCTTGAGTATTGTTACCGGATAATAGCATTGGGAAATTATGGGTTGACATCTGTCCCTTCTCCACTGATCAATCAATCCCAGGATGTATGTAGTATTCCTGTTGATAATGTGGCACCTTGTCCACCGGAAATTGAAGTATCCAATATTTGTGATCAGGCAGATCCTGGCACACCTGCTGACGCTTTTATCAATTATCTCACCTGGAAAGAAACATGTCCTGATGATGATATTGCAGGCTATAAAATCTTCTTTAGTCCAGAACCGGGAAGTCCGATGATTTTAGTCGGTACAGTTAATGCAAACGAACATCATTTTGAGCATAAGCCTGGTGAAAAAATTGCCGGCTGCTATTCAATTATTACGTTTGATCAGAAAAATAATGAAAGTCAGTCTTCCAATGTAGTCTGCGTCAATAATTGTCCGGTCTTTGAATTGCCAAACGCCTTCACACCCAATGGTGATGGTCAGAATGATATTTTCAAACCGCTCAGTGCCAGATTCATTGAATCGATCGACTTCAAAGTTTTCAATCGATGGGGACAGGTTGTGTTCACTACTTCCGATCCACAGATCAATTGGAACGGAACCAACAAATCCGGAAAGGATGTTTCAGATGGGGTATATTTTTACACTTGCCGGGCATTTGAAAGTCAAAATTTACCACCTATTGTTCTTTCAGGATACATTGAATTAATCCGTGGGTAACTTTTAAATTTTACAAAATCTTATTATGTTTTCAGGGATCATTCAGAACACTGGTGTCGTTCAAACTATCGAGGATATGGGATCAACTAAACTGTTGACTATTTCCTCTCCCATCTCAAATGCATTACACATTGATCAAAGCATTGCGCACAACGGCGTCTGCCTGACAGTCGTCAAAGTGCACGATGGAAATCATCAGGTAGAGATTGTAAATGAAACATTATCAAAAACAAATCTCGGCTTTTTACAATCCGGTCAAATCGTTAACCTGGAAAAATCCATCACGATGGAGACATTACTTGACGGCCACCTTATCCAGGGACATGTAGATAACATACTTCGCTGTGAAAAAAATGAAGACCTCGATGGAAGCTGGCTGATGCAGTTTAATTTGCCAAAGGATTATGAAGCCCTGATCATTCCCCATGGATCAATATGCCTCAATGGAGTGAGCCTTACAGTTGCAAATTTATTTGAACATTCTTTCAATGTGGCGATCATCCCCTATACCTACGAGCATACGAACTTTAAATTTATAAAAGTAGGCGATATGGTCAATGTCGAATTTGACCTCATAGGAAAATATCTCTTAAGGCAGTTGGAAACAAGAACACTCACAGAGTGAGTAGTGAATAGTGAATTGCAATATTTGAATTTGTTATTTGTCACACGTTATTCATCACTCGTCATTCATAAATCGTCATTCATAAATCGTCATTCATAAATCGTTATTTGTCATTCATTACTCGTTATTCGTTATTCGTTATTCGTAAATAAAAAAAGCCCGTTAGATTTCTCCAACAGGCATTTTATTATTTATACCAGAAGATTTAAAACTTCACTCTTCTCACTCCTCTCACTCCTCTCACTTATCTTCCTGTTTTAAATTCATCTTCCTCATCAAACATATGCTCGATATATTCTTCACCACCCTTGGCTTTCACCAATACGTGTTCAAACTTGAAAGCACCTGTACCTGCAGGAATTCTTTTTCCTACAATTACATTCTCCTTCAAACCTTGCAGATCATCACGCTTAGCTCCTATAGCCGCTGTGCTCAACACCTTCGTAGTTTCCTGGAACGAGGCAGCAGATATCCAACTCTTCGTACCTAACGATGAACGAGTGATACCCTGCAACATCGGACTAGAGGTAGCTGCAACAGCATCCCTGTATTCCAATATTTTCTGATCATTTCTCTTCAGGAATGAATTCTCCTCGCGAATCTGTCTTAGCGTCACAACACCACCGGCATTATACTTCTTGGAATCTCCAGGCTCTGTGATCACTTTACGATCATAGATATTGTCATTCTCTTCAAAGAAATCATGACGATCAGCAGACTCACCCTGGAGGAAACTTGTATCTCCCGGATCCATAATCAATACACGACGCATCATCTGACGAACGATAACTTCAATATGCTTGTCATTGATCGCAATACCCTGAGAACGATAAACCTCCTGGATACCATTTACCAGATATGATTGAACTGCAAACGGGCCCTTGATAGACAAAATATCACCAGGTGCAATCGCACCATCGGATAAAGCCATACCTGCTCGAACAAAGTCGCCTTCCTGTACAAGAAGGTGCTTCGAAAGTCCGATAAGATATTTACGGCTCTGATCTGTCTTCTCATCGACCACATAAACCTCACGGTTACCTCTCTTGATGCTTCCGAATTTTACAACACCGTCGACTTCAGACACAACAGCAGGATTTGACGGATTACGTGCTTCAAATAACTCGGTTACCCGTGGCAGACCTCCCGTGATGTCCTGGATCTGGCTTGTCTTACGTGGGATTTTTACAATAATTCTACCCGCAGTGATTTCATCACCATCGGATACATTAATGTAAGAACCTACAGGAAGAGAATAATTACGAAGTTCTTCACCATCTTTTGAAATGATGCTGAGCCCTGGTATTTTCTTCTTGTTCTTCGATTCGATGACTACCTTCTCTTCATATCCTGTCTGGTCATCACGCTCAGTTCTGAACGTAACACCTTCTTCGATAGAATCATATTTCACAATACCTGAGAATTCGGATATGATCACAGCATTGAAAATATCCCAATGGCAAATCATATCTCCTCGGTGAATCTTTTGTTTGTCTTTCACCATAATTTTTGCACCGTAAGGAATGTGGTGCGTGGTGTAGACCCGGTTATTTGCTGGATCAGTGATTTTGATTTCACCTGACCTTGAGATGACAACTTCCTGTTTTGTACCGTCATCATCTTCAAACTTCACCGTACGGACCTCTTCAAACTCAATCGTTCCGTCAAATTTCGCGATAAGCTCAGACTCCTTCTTCGAGAGTGATGCAATACCCCCTACGTGAAATGTACGAAGAGTAAGCTGTGTACCAGGCTCACCAATACTCTGAGCAGAAATGATACCGACAGCATCACCCATTTCAGCTATTCGTCCTGTTGCAAGATTCTTTCCATAACATTTAGCACAGGTTCCTCGCTTAGCTTCACATGTCAATACGGAACGAATCGTCACTTTTTCAATTCCGATTTCTTCAATTCGTTCAGCTATTGAATCCGTGATATATTCACCTGAAGCAACAATCAGTTCGTCAGTGACCGGATGAATAATATCATAAAGAGAATATCTGCCCTGTGTTCTGGAAGCAAGACTCTCAATGACTTTTTCATTATCCTTCAATGCGGAAGTTTCAATACCTCGCAATGTCTCACAGTCATTCTCCATCACCACCACATCCTGGGCAACATCCACAAGACGTCGAGTAAGGTAACCTGCATCAGCAGTTTTTAACGCTGTATCCGCAAGACCTTTACGCGCACCGTGTGTAGAGATAAAATATTCCTGTACGCTTAGTCCATCAAGGAAGTTTGAAAGAATAGGGTTTTCAATAACCGCTCTTCCTGTATCTCCTGACTTTCTTGGTTTCGCCATCAATCCTCTCAATCCACACAACTGCTTGATCTGATTTTTTGATCCCCGCGCACCTGAGTCAAGCATCATGAATACAGAGTTGAATCCGCCATTGTGCAACGACAACTCTTTCATCAGGCTTTCTGTAATCTTATTATCTGCATACGTCCATTTATCAATCGTCTGATTGTAACGTTCGTTTTCAGTGATAAGACCCATGTTGTAATTGTTGTTTACATCATCGACATCATCCTGGGCTGCTTTCAGTGTTTCTTCTTTAATCGAAGGTGTGATCAAATCCCCAAGCTTGAATGATAAACCGGCTCTGAACGCCCAGCTGAATCCAAGATCCTTGATGTCATCCAAAAACTGTGCTGTCCTTGGAAAATTTGTCCTGATCAGAATATCACCAATTACTTTACGGAGATTTTTCTTAGTCAGGAGTGTATTGATAAAAGGCACTGTAGGAGGGCATACTTCATTGAATAAAACTCGGCCACAAGTAGTCTCAATTAACTTCTTGATCATCTTGCCGTTTTCATCCTCCTGATTTACACGGACACGAACTGTGGCGTGCAAATCAAGTTTGCCTTCATTGTGCGCTATTACCACTTCTTCCGAGCTATAGTATGTGCGCCCTTCGCCTAATACTTTTCCACTATGCTCCGCTTTCTTTTCTTTTGTCAGGTAATAGAGACCAAGTACCATGTCCTGCGAAGGAAGTGTTACCGGTGATCCATCCTGTGGATTAAGCATGTTATGAGAAGCCAACATTAAGAGCTGAGCTTCAAGAATAGCCGCCTGACCCAGTGGAACGTGAACAGCCATCTGGTCACCGTCAAAGTCAGCATTGAACGCTGTACAAACAAGAGGGTGCAATTGTATAGCCTTACCTTCCACCAATTGTGGCTGGAATGCTTGTATAGATAACCTGTGGAGCGTTGGTGCCCGGTTAAGCAATATCGGATGACCTTTCAAAATATTTTCCAGGATGTCCCAGATCACAGGCTCTTTACGATCTACTAATTTCTTCGCTGACTTTACAGTTTTTACAATACCCCGCTCAATCAGTTTTCTGATGATAAAAGGTTTGAAAAGCTCAGCAGCCATACCTTTTGGAAGACCGCATTCATGTAATTTCAACGTCGGTCCAACTACAATAACTGATCGACCACTGTAGTCAACTCGTTTTCCAAGTAAGTTCTGACGGAAACGTCCTTGTTTTCCTTTGAGAATATCACTCAAAGATTTTAATGCCCGTCCACCTTCAGCTTTGACAGCATTAGATTTCCTGGAGTTATCAAACAATGAATCAACTGCCTCCTGCAACATTCGTTTTTCATTACGAAGAATGACTTCAGGTGCTTTGATTTCAAGAAGACGCTTAAGACGATTGTTACGTATAATAACACGTCTGTACAAATCATTTAAATCTGAACTAGCAAAACGACCTCCATCCAAAGGAACGAGTGGTCGGAGTTCTGGTGGAATGACCGGCAGATATTGTATGACCATCCATTCCGGACGATTGTTTGTATGTGTATTTCCTTCACGGATAGCTTCAACTACACGCAACCTCTTCAACGCTTCTGATTTCCTTTGTTGTGAAGTTTCAGTAGCTGACTGGTGACGAAGATTGTCAGAAAGTTTTTTCAGATCAATATTGGCCAGCAAATCAAAAATGGCTTCAGCACCCATCTTGGCAATAAACTTGTTTGGGTCTGAATCATCAAGCATCTGATTTCCTTCAGGAAGCGTATCCAATACTTCGAAGTATTCTTCTTCAGTCAACAGATCCATGAAGTCAACACCTTCATCTCCTTTTACACCCGTCTTGATGACTACATATCGCTCGTAATAAATAATCGACTCAAGATTCTTTGAAGACAAACCGAGGATATAACCGATCTTGTTTGGCAACGATTTGAAAAACCAAATGTGCACCACAGGAACCACAAGCTTGATGTGTCCCATGCGCTCACGCCTGACTTTTTTCTCTGTCACTTCTACACCACAACGATCACAAACGATTCCTTTGTAACGAATACGCTTGTACTTTCCGCAATAACATTCGAAGTCTTTGACAGGGCCAAAGATGCGCTCGCAAAACAATCCATCACGTTCCGGTTTATAGGATCGGTAGTTAATCGTTTCCGGTTTTAATACCTCACCATATGAACGCTCCAGGATATCATCAGGAGACGAAAGGCTAAGTGAAATACTACGGAAAAATTGTTTTTGTTTGACGTGCTTCTTTTTAAGAGACATAGTCTATAGCTGAATTATGATAGAATGAAATCAATCAAATTTTACATCGAGTGCAAGGCCACGAAGCTCATGCACCAGTACATTGAAACTCTCAGGAATATGAGGCTCCGGCATATTATCACCTTTCACAATCGCTTCATAAGCTTTTGCTCTGCCGATGATATCATCTGATTTTACAGTAAGTAATTCTTGCAGAATATTCGAAGCACCATATGCTTCAAGTGCCCAAACTTCCATTTCACCAAATCGCTGACCTCCAAACTGGGCTTTACCACCCAAAGGCTGCTGCGTGATCAATGAATATGGACCGATAGACCTTGCGTGCATCTTATCATCTACCATGTGCGACAGTTTAAGCATGTAGATAACACCTACAGTGGCCTGCTGGTGAAAACGATCACCTGTGTTCCCATCATACAAGTATGTCTGCCCCAGATCTGGTAAACCTGCTTCAATGATTTGACCTGCAATTTCATCAAGTGCAGCACCATCAAAGATTGGCGTCGAATATTTTACACCAAGCTTCTCACCAGCCCAACCCAATACAGTTTCGAAAATCTGTCCAAGGTTCATACGCGAAGGCACACCCAGTGGATTAAGTACAATGTCTACAGGTGTACCATCCTCAAGAAATGGCATATCCTCTGCACGAACGATCTTAGAGACAATACCTTTATTTCCGTGACGTCCTGCTATCTTATCACCCACTTTTAGCTTACGCTTACGAGCGAGATATACTTTCGCAAGCTTCAATACACCAGGAGGCAATTCATCTCCAATGCTGATATTGAAACTCTCACGTTTGTATCGTCCTATTTCTTCATTCACCTTGATGCTGAAATTATGCAGCAGTCTTGAGATAAGACCGTCAACATGTTTTTCACCCGTCCAGTTTGTATAATCAACCTGACTGAAATCAATAGTCTTCAGTGTCTTTGGCGTAAACTTATTACCCTTGTTGATTACGACTTCACCATAAATAGTTTTGACACCATTTGAGGCCTGGCCTTTAATCAGTATTGATAATTTGTCAATAAGTAATGTCTTCAATTCATTCAATGCTACTGAATGCTTGTCATCCAACTGATCGATAAGTTTTTTCTCCTGCGCTTTCTGGAATTTATCCTTCTTCGCACGAGCGAAAAGTTGTTTATCAATCACCACTCCATCTGTGGAAGGTGGAGCTGTAAACGAAGCATCTTTTACATCACCGGCTTTATCACCGAAAATAGCTCTGAGCAGTTTCTCTTCCGGTGTCGGATCAGTTTCACCTTTCGGTGTAATCTTACCGATCAGAATATCACCTTCATTGACACTTGCACCTACTCTGATGATACCATTCTCATCAAGATCCTTTGTGGCTTCTTCACTGACATTTGGAATATCATTTGTCAACTCCTCTTCACCCAGTTTTGTATCTCTTACTTCGAGTTCAAAACTTTCAATGTGAACAGATGTAAAAATGTCTTCTTTCACGATACGCTCAGAGACCACGATAGCATCCTCAAAATTGTAACCCTTCCAAGGCATGAATGCGACTTTAAGATTTTGACCTAAAGCCAATTCTCCTTTCTCAGTTGCATACCCATCGCAAAGGATTGTACCTTCTTTTACACGGTCACCTTTCTTGATGATCGGTTTCAGATTAATACATGTGCCCTGATTTGTCCGCTGGAATTTTGTCAGATAATATGTACGCATATCATCTTCAAAACTGACCAGTTGATCTTCTTCAGAACGGTCGTATTTAATTGTAATCTTGGTAGAATCTACATATTGAACTACACCGGGACCTTCAGCATTGATCAACATCCGGCTGTCTAAAGCAACTTTAGCTTCAAGACCGGTACCTACGATCGGAGATGCAGGTTTGATCAATGGTACAGCCTGACGTTGCATGTTCGATCCCATGAGCGCTCTGTTCGCGTCATCATTTTCAAGAAATGGAATCAATGAAGCTGAAACACCTACAATCTGATTTGGTGCAACGTCCATATATTCAATTTCTTCCGGACCTAACATTGGAAAATCACCATGCTCCCGTGATTTGATACGGTCAGTCATGAAGATTCCACTTTTATCGATCGGTGTATTCGCCTGTGCTATTTTCAAATAGTCTTCTCCTTCTGCAGTCAGGTATTCAGCATTTCCTTTGAGGACCACCTTACCATCAGCTACGCGACGATATGGTGTCTCAAGAAATCCCATCTTATTAATCTTTGCATGTACGCAAAGTGTAGAGATCAAACCGATGTTTGGGCCTTCAGGTGTTTCAATTGTACACAGACGTCCGTAATGTGAATAGTGTACGTCCCGTACTTCAAAACCTGCACGCTCTCTTGACAAACCGCCCGGGCCTAACGCTGAAATTCTACGTTTGTGCGTGATTTCAGATAGAGGGTTCGTCTGATCAAGAAATTGTGATAACTGACTTGTTCCAAAAAATGAATTGATCACTGAAGAAAGTGTTCGCGCATTGATCAGATCAATCGGTGTAAACACTTCATTGTCGCGCACATTCATACGCTCACGTATCGTTCGTGCCATTCTCGCCAGACCGACTCCGAATTGAGCATACAATTGTTCGCCTACAGTTCTGACACGACGATTTGATAAATGGTCGATGTCATCAAGTTCAGCTTTCTGATTTGTAAGACTTACCAGGTATTTGACGATAGAGATAATATCTTCTTTAGTCAGAACGAGGAGGTCTTTATCAATATCGATACCAAGCTTGCGGTTGATTTTATATCGACCTACATCACCCAGGTTATATCGTTTGTCTGAAAAGAACAATTTGTCGATGATACCGCGTGCTGTTTCTTCATCCGGAGGATCGGATCCTCTGAGCTGACGATAGATATATTGTACAGCTTCCATTTCGGAGCTGGTAGGGTCTTTTTGTAATGTATTGTAGATGATCGAATAATCCTCACCGATATCTTCACGCTGAAGGATGATCGTTGATTCATTGGCTTCGAGGATCATATCAATATGATCTTCATCGATGATGACATCTCGCTCGAGAATGATTTCGTTACGTTCGATCGTCACTACTTCTGCTGTATCCTCATCCACGAAGTCTTCTGTCCATTTGCGCAGAATACGTGCAGCTAGTTTCCTCCCAATCGCTTTCTTTAGTGAAGCTTTACTCACTTTCACTTCTTCAGCTAATTCGAAAAGACTTAGAATTTCTCTGTCTGAGTCATACCCGATCGCTCTCAATAATGTAGTAACAGGGAATTTCTTTTTCCTGTCAATGTATGCATACATCACATTGTTGATGTCTGTCGCGAATTCCATCCATGCTCCTTTGAAAGGAATGACACGGGCAGAATAGATCTTTGTACCGTTAGGGTGATACGATTGACTGAAAAATACACCAGGTGATCTGTGCAACTGAGAAACGATTACACGTTCAGCACCATTGATGACGAAAGTACCCTTTGGCGTCATGTATGGAATATTGCCAAGAAATACATCCTGTACGATGGTTTCAAAGTCAATATGCTCCTCATCATTACAGGATAATCTAAGCTTGGCTTTCAGCGGTACGCTGTAAGTCAGTCCGCGATGCATACATTCTTCAATCTTGTAGCGCGGCGGATCAATGAAATAGTCTAAAAACTCAAGAACGAAAATGCTCCTGGCATCAGATATTGGGAAATTCTCCTGGAATACCTTATAAAGCCCTTCACTGTTCCGGTTTTCCGGTGTTGTCTCGAGTTGAAAAAACTCGTGAAAGGATTTAAGCTGGATCTCCAGAAAATCCGGGTATTGAGTATTGAGATCAATCTTTCCGAAATTGATCCTCTCTTTGGTAATGGATTTTACAGCAGTGTTACCGGCCATGGATTATTACGATTTAGGAATGTAAACTCATTTGAGTCAAATTCTTTCAAATACAAAATAGCTGAGCCGGAAGATGTAAACATCCTCCAGCTAAGCTTTGTATTAATACAATGTTATATCTCAATGATGCACCTTTTGTTTGAGCAATGTCACCAGTTTAAGATTAAGTAATGATGCCTTTACAAGGAATCTCTTATTTGAGTTCGACCTCTGCACCTGCAGCTTCGAGGGCTGCTTTTACAGAATTCGCTTCATCTTTAGGAGCACCTTGTTTCAGCATAGCTGGAGCACCATCTACTAAATCTTTGGCTTCTTTCAAACCAAGACCTAATAAGGTTTTCACTTCTTTTACAACCTGAAGTTTATTTCCTCCTGCTGATTTCAGGAAGATGTCAAATTCGGTCTTTTCTGCTGGTGCTGCTGATTCTCCTCCGCCTGCACTAGGTGCAGCCATTGCTACAGCAGCTGCTGCTGGTTCAATGCCGTATTCGGATTTCAGGATGCCAGCGAGATCATTAACCTCTTTTACGGTGAGGTTAACTAACTGTTCGGCTAATGCTTTAACGTCTGCCATGTTTTGTGTTGTTTTTAGAAATTGTCAAATGTTGAATTAATATGAATTGAAAAACTTGGAAGCCTTATTGTGCTTGTCTTTCTTGCAATGTCTTCACTAAACCTGCGATTGTACTGCCGCTTGATTTAAGCGCAGAGATCACATTCTTAGCAGGAGATTGCAGAAGCATGAGAATATCTCCGATGAGTTCATTCTTGGATTTCAATGCGATGAGCATGTCCAGGTTCTCATCACCAAAGATGACGTCACTGTCAATGTATGCTGCCTTTAAAATGGGCCTTTTACCATCTTTACCTCTGAATTCCTTGATCAGCTTCGCAGGCGCATTTGCGCTGTCTGTAAGCATGATCGCAGTAGGACCTGCCAGCGCTTTATAAACAGGCGCAAAACCTCTTTCATCTCCAAGGCTCTCCATCGCTTTGCGCGCCAGCTTGTTTTTCACAACGGTCATTTCAATCCCCTTCTGAAAACACATGCGTCTCAGCTTGTTGACCTGTTCAACCGTCATGGCAGAAGCGTCTGTAAAATAGATATATGTACTGTTGTCGAATTTTTCGCGCAACACGCCTATAGCTACATCTTTGTCTTGTTTTTTCATCGTCTTATTATTTTAGATGATCTGCACATTTAGTTTATTCCTTGTGAGAATGAGATGATTTTGGGTCTACATTGATACCCGGACTCATCGTCGATGCCACAGATATTGTCTTCATGTAGATACCCTTAGCACTACTCGGCTTGAGGCGCTGAATAGTGTTAAGAAGCTCAAGAGCATTTTCTTGTAATTTCTCAGCAGTGAAGGATACTCTACCGACTGGTGAGTGAATGATTCCAAATTTATCAACCCGGAATGCAATTTTACCTGCTTTTACTTCCTGAACGGCACCTGTGATATCCATCGTCACTGTTCCTGACTTTGGATTCGGCATCAAGCCACGAGGACCGAGGATACGACCAACTTTACCAACCTGTGCCATGACAGATGGCATCGCTACGATCACATCAATACCTGTCCATCCCTCTGCAATCTTGGCGATATACTCTTCAAGACCTGCAAAATCAGCACCGGCAGCCAATGCTTCCTGAACCTTATCAGGCGTGCAAAGCACAAGTACTTTTTTAGTTTTTCCCGTTCCGTGTGGAAGACTTACGGTCCCACGAATAGCCTGATCAGCTTTCCGTGGATCGACACCAAGCCTGATGTGAAGATCAACTGATGAATCAAATTTGGTAAGGTTCACTTCCTTAACCAGCTTCATGGCCTCAGTGAGATCATAAAGCTTGTCGCTATCTACTTTCTTGGAAGCGATAGCCATTTTTTTGCTAAGCTTAGCCATTCAAATCTATTTTAAAGGTTTTGGCGTGACGCTATTGGGGCGTCACTCCCTTTTTGAATTAATTGTTTTATTAAAATAAACCCGGCAACTTTCTGACGGATTGGAGAATCTTGTATAATTAAACCTTCACAACAACTCCTGCGGGAGGCGTTCCTGTTATTGTTAGTCCCATGCTTCGTGCAGTTCCGGCAACCATCAGAACAGCAGACTCAATCGTAAAGGCATTGAGGTCAGGCATTTTATTCTGAGCTATAGCCGTTACCTGATCCCAGGTAACAGAACCTACTTTTTTGCGATTTGGCTCAGCTGAACCTGATTTCACTTTTGATGCCTCAAGCAACTGGGCCGCAGCAGGAGCTGTTTTCAGTTCAAATTCAAAGGACTTGTCTTTATAGACAGTGATCAGTACAGGAATCAATTTACCCTGAGCATCCTGCGTCCTGGCATTGAATCTCTTGCAAAATTCCATGATGTTGACCCCCTTGGAACCTAATGCAGGCCCTACCGGAGGAGCTGGATTTGCAGCACCACCCTTCACTTGTAACTTGATAAATGTTTCTATTTCCTTTGCCATAAAGCGCTTCAGATATTATTAACTAAAAGCCTGAAAATCAAGAAGTTTTCTCAACTTGCATAAAGTTGAGCTCTACTTCCGTTCCACGGCCGAATATTTTTACAATAACCTTCAATTTCTTCTTTTCTTCATTAATCTCTTTGATGTCCCCGACAAAATCATTGAACGGCCCATCGATTATTTTAACCATTTCTCCTTCGATAAATGGTTCTACCATGGATTCTACTAATCCCTGCGATTCATCAACCTTACCTAACATCCGGTTCGCTTCGCTTTCCTGCATCGGTATCGGATGTGTCCGTCCCAGGAAATGAATCACATTTGGCATGTTAGAGATACCCTGAACAATTTCAGAACTAAAACGTTCAGGAATCGCTTCAAGCAAAATGTAACCCGGCAAAATATTTCGATCCAGAATTACCTTTTTGCCATTCCTGATCTTATATACTTTCTCTGAAGGCACCAGTACCTGGGTGACGATGTCGTCCCAACCGGATCGCTTAATCTCAAGTTCTATACGCTCTTTGATCTTGCGTTCTTTACCTGAAATCACACGAAGCGAGTACCATCTCTTACCATCAGACATATTCCCAGTATTAGATATTATATAGAAATCCTGTGAACTGCTTGCTGATAAAATCCATCAGGAGTACAACTATAGCTATTAATAAAGAACCGACAAGTACAACCCGGGTACTACTGATCAGATTAGCCCAGGTAGGCCAGGTTACTTTATTCACCAGTTCATTGTAACTCTCGATGAGATATAACTTTATCTGTTCCATCTTCTCTTATTAATCTGCTTAATGATCCAATCTGACGGTCAACCTTAAATGTGGCAGGGAAGACAGGAATTGAACCCGCAGCCTACGGTTTTGGAGACCGCCGCTCTACCAATTGAGCTACTTCCCTAAAACATTCACTCCTTTTCGTCTTTGGTAATGAAAAACGTCAGGAAGGAAACCAAATTTTATTCAAATACACCGGGCAGGAAAATTTCCCTTTGGCTCTTTTCCTGCCCGGATTGATAATTATTATTGACTAGTCCAGAATTTCTGTCACCTGTCCGGCACCTACTGTACGTCCACCTTCACGGATAGCGAAACGAAGTCCCTTCTCCATAGCGATCGTATTGATCAGTGTCACTTCAAGTGCAACATTATCTCCCGGCATAACCATTTCAACTCCTTCTGGCAATTTAACATCACCTGTAACGTCCGTTGTACGGAAGTAGAATTGAGGACGGTATCCGTTGAAGAATGGAGTGTGACGTCCACCTTCATCTTTACCAAGTACGTATACTTCGCATTTGAATTTCTTGTGAGGCTTTACTGAGTCTGGCTTGCAGATAACCATCCCACGATGGATCTGATCCTTCTCAATACCTCTCAACAAAAGACCTGCGTTATCACCGGCTTCTCCTCTGTCAAGGATCTTCCTGAACATTTCAACCCCGGTCACTGTAGATACCAATGGTTTTTCACCATCTTTCATCATACCGATGATCTGAACACTTTCACCAGTGTTGATTACACCTCTTTCAATACGACCTGTAGCAACAGTACCACGACCTGTGATCGAGAATACATCTTCAACAGGCATAAGGAATGGCTTATCAATTTCACGAACCGGATTAGGGATCTGTGTATCCACTGCATCCATGAGCTCCATGATAGCTGCTTTACCACCAGCTTCACCTTCCAATGCTCTTAATGCAGAGCCTTTGATGATAGCTGAATGATTGCCATCGAATCCATATTGCTCGAGCAGTTCACGAACTTCCATTTCTACAAGTTCCAACATCTCAGGATCATCTACCAGATCCACTTTATTCATGAATACTACAATCTTAGGTACACCTACCTGGCGAGCCAAAAGAATGTGCTCACGAGTCTGAGGCATCGGACCGTCAGTAGCTGCAACAACAAGTATAGCACCATCCATCTGAGCGGCACCCGTAACCATGTTTTTTACATAGTCAGCGTGACCAGGACAGTCCACGTGCGCATAGTGACGAGCTTTAGTCTCATATTCTACGTGTGCTGTATTGATGGTGATACCTCTTTCTTTTTCTTCCGGAGCAGCATCAATCGAATCATAAGATGCTTTTTTTGCTAATCCTAATTCTGACAACACATACGTAATTGCTGCTGTCAACGTCGTCTTCCCGTGATCTACGTGACCAATCGTCCCAATGTTTACGTGTGGTTTGGTCCGCTGAAAGTTTTCTTTTGCCATGGATTTGTTTTTTTAAAAGATATTATGTGACTAAATTCTGATTCTTTGTTACTTGATTCTATTTCAATTAAGATGTATGCATCCGAGCCAATGAAGGGAATTGAACCCTTGACCCCTTCCTTACCATGGAAGTGCTCTACCGCTGAGCTACATCGGCTGATACCGCAACCTTTGTGCGGTAAAACAGAGCGGGCGAAGAGACTCGAACCCTCGACCCTCAGCTTGGAAGGCTGATGCTCTACCAACTGAGCTACGCCCGCATTTTGCCCCTAAATCCCCTGAAGGGGACTTTAAATTCTTTCCTTTCCCGAATTCTTCTCAAAATCACACTCACACTCACACTCAAACTCACACTCTTAAGTGGGAGTGATAGGACTCGAACCTATTCAGTCAAAGACACCAGATTTACAGTCTGGCCCGGCTCTCCTACTCCGGCGCACTCCCTACGTACATGTCCAAACGCTTCTCTGTTGATCATGTATGAGCCAGTAGAGGGACTCGAACCCCCGACCAGCTGATTACAAATCAGCTGCTCTACCAACTGAGCTACACTGGCAAATGAAGTTGTGCCAAAAACAATCTGATGATTCTTCAAAAGTGGTCTCCGCAGTCATGATGAAGGCCGCGTAATTAAATCCTTTGATCAAACAGGAAGTAGCGAAAGTTACATTCACCTATCAAATTTCATGTAAGACAATTCATCCTTCGAGACCTCAATATTTGTTAATATCTGTCTGTAAACCAATGAATTACATATACTTTTCCAGGGCTTTCCCCGAAAGCGAATGCAAAGATAAAACTATTCTAAGATTTTCGGTGATTAACTTCCAATATTTTTCTATGAAGACAGCGGATTTTCATCGTGGCTTTTCTCCTGAATCCTTTCTTTATAGCGGTTAAGTTGCCTTTTCATGTTATCCACAGCAGCATCTGCAGAGGCTTCAAAGGTTTTACTGATCTCCGTCGCCATCAATACATCTCCGGGGACATTGAGCTTCATCTCCACGATCTTATCCTTCACCTGACCTGAATTCTCCAATTTCAAATAAACGTGTGCATCAATGATCCTGTCAAAAAACTGGTCGAGCTTTGAAGTCTTTCGCTGAATGTAGTCAAGCAGTTTCTGATCGGCATCAAAATGAATCGCTGTCGTGATAATCTTCATAATCTTCATTTGTTTTCGGTTTATAATATGATATGTAAGCTCCATCCTCTCTACGATTTAAGCTTCGATGTAGGATGAGCTTGTCTGTATACTTCTTTTAATCTGCTGATCGAGTTGTGTGTATAAACCTGTGTCGCAGCAAGGCTGGAGTGCCCGAGAATAGCTTTCACTGCGTTAAGTTCCGCCCCATGATCCATCAAGTGTGTAGCCATCGAATGCCGCAATACGTGCGGACTTTTTTTCTCTGCTGTTGTCACTGTTCCTAACATGGCTACCACCCTATTATGAACGAATTTAGGATAACAAGGTTTACCATTGTCTGTCAGAATTACCCGGTCTTCTTTCGTTTGTTCCCTTGATTCAAGATTAAGTTCTTCAAGCCTTTTCAGCAACCTCACTACTTCAGTACTGATCGGTACCTGTCTGAATTTTCGGCCTTTACCGGTGATCCTCAACATATTCCGGTCAGGATCGATGTCAGTCACTTTGAGATTGATCAATTCACTTCGTCTTAATCCAGATCCATACAGCAGGGCGATTATAGCCTGATCTCTCAATTCACTGAAATTCTTTTCTGAATGAACTTCAATGGAATTCCATAATCTCTTCAGCACTGATTCAGGTATTGAAACGGGTAGGCGATCAGGTTTTTTGGGCAACTGCACTTTTAGAATCGGATTGTGTGTCATGTGACCGGATCTCCTCATCCATTTGAAGAAATGAGCGAGAGATGATAATTTTCGTCGAACAGATACAGATACATTCTTCTTTTGCAAAAGGCTTACAACCCAACTGCGGATATGATGATGATTGACACTGGTGACATCTTCTATTCCATATTGGAAAGAAAGGAAATCCGAAAATTGCCTGTTATCTCTAATGTATCCTTCTAAAGTGTGGATTGAATATCTCCTCTCGTATTGAAGGTAGTCTCTGAATCTGGTCAATAAATCTTCTCGCGTCAAACTAAATAATTGTAATGTTCTGATACATATCTATCCAGAAATATACCAACTTTTCAAGTGGAATGCAAGTGACTTGCTTTGAATCCGATTAAATGTGAAATTTATAAGGCATTTTTTACCTGAGCAGATTCTTATACATCCCCACCACATTCCCCAATCCATAATAAAGCGCATCACAAACTAAAGCATGTCCAATAGACACCTCAAGTAATCCCGGAACCTGCTGAGCATAATACTTGAGATTAATCAGATTTAAATCATGACCTGCATTAATTCCAATACCTAGATTCTGTGCTGATACCCCTGCAATGATATGGTCAGCTACTGCTCCTTCAGGGTTCAGATTATACTGACTTGCATAATGTCCTGTGTAAAATTCAATCCTGTTCGTTCCGATCTCTGCAGCGCCTTCAACCATTGCTTCCGAAGCATCGATGAAAATTGAAACTCGTATTCCATTTTGCTGCAGCGTACTGACCACATCCGTGAGAAAAGATTTTTCTTTCACCGTATCCCAGCCTCTGTCTGATGTCAATGCTAGAGGACTATCCGGGACCAAAGTGCACTGATGCGGCTTATGCTGCAGGACTTCATACATAAACCGGTCAGTCGGATTTCCTTCAACATTTAATTCTGTTGTCACGACTTCTTTCAATGCAGGGATATCCGCGTACCGGATATGTCGTTCATCAGGCCTTGGGTGAATCGTAATCCCATCTGCACCGAAAGACTCGATATCCCTGGCGATCTGAATCAGATCAGGCATATTGCCTCCCCTGCTGTTCCTGATCAGGGCTATTTTATTGATATTGACACTTAACCGTACGGACATCTTTTCTCATTTATCAGGGTCCGGAATACTATGCAATAGCCGGAATGCCTATTTTGCACAAAAGTATAACATGAGGGGCTATGATTATTTCCTGAGGCTGGTCGTTTTGATCGGTTTGGCCTTATTCGGAATGTTAGTGACTACACTTGTTTCCGCGCTGATCCTCATGGCTTCAGGGTTGTCCATGGCTGAGATCATGAAGATGAGTGAAATGGGGATGCAGGACTTATCGGCAGGACTGATCAGGGCTTTACTCGCCACCCAGCATTTATTCGTCTTCATCTTACCCGGACTGGCTTTTGGCTTTATCTTTTACAGATCAAAAATTTTCCAGGGCTTCCAACTTTCGAAAAACCCGGGTTTGATGCTGGCTGTATCAGGTATTCTTTTTCTGATTGCATCTTATCCATTAGTCAACCTGAGCTTCATGCTTAATGAAGCTACTCCACTTCCTGCATGGGCCGGTGATTTTGAAAATCAGGCAGAGGATACGCTTAAAAAAGTCCTCGAGATGAATTCTCCCCTCATTTTTATTTTCAATTTGTTGCTCATCGCTTTTTTACCAGGCATTGGTGAGGAATTGATCTTCAGAGGAATTATTCAAAAACAATTGAGTGGAGTTTTGAAAAATCCAATCGCCGCTATTTGGATTTCTGCTATTATTTTCAGTGCCATCCATTTGCAGTTTGAAGGATTTTTTCCACGTGTAGTACTTGGCGCTACTTTAGGATATCTCTACTATTGGACTGGTAATCTTTGGGTGCCCATAATTGCACACGCTTTCAATAATGGCATACAGATCATTTTAATTTATTTCACCGGCGTGGATCTTTCCGAATTCGACCAGAAAGGGACTGATCAATTGCAATGGTGGATGATCCCATTGAGTGTAGGAGCGATGTTTCTTATCTATAACACTATAACAAAAAAACGCACGGCCATTGAATACTAAAGAACTATTAACGCGAAGCCTTACTGGTGTTTTCATTGTTGGCATCACACTGGCTGCGGTCATCTATTCTCCGTACACCTTCGTGATCTGGCTTTCACTCATTGCATTTTTTGGGATCTTAGAATTCTTAAATCTTGAACCCATCAGTATTCGGCGTCTAGAGGCATATGCCTTCACTTCAATAGTAGCGGCCATGATAGTCATTACCGGCTACACCCTGATCAGATTTCATACTCCATTTATTATTCCCATTTTCATTCCGGTGATTATCCCCGTTATACTTTTATTACAACTTCTATCCTCACCTTATCCTGCTGAACTTGTACAACGAAGCAAATCTTTTTTTACAGCTGTACTCTATATCGGTATCCCGATGCTCACCGGATGTATTTTTATCATCGGCCAATATTCTTTTCATTTTGTCCTTGTCCCGATTATCCTGATCTGGACTAATGATGTCATGGCATATCTTATTGGGTCAAAATGGGGCACAAAAAAAATTATGCCTTTTATTTCTCCCGGAAAGAGTGTTCAGGGCACGATAGGGGGCGGCCTGTTCACGCTTCTTGTCAGCTTTGGATTGCAGAAGTTATGGCCTGACATACCTCAGGGGTATCTGTGGACACTTGGAATTGCAACACCTTTCTTTGCCCTGGCTGGAGATTTATGGGAATCTGCACTAAAACGAAATGCAGGTGTGAAAGACAGTGGTACTATTTTGCCTGGTCATGGCGGCATTCTGGATCGATATGATTCCCTTCTTTTTGTCATGCCGATAGCTGCGCTTGCTTATTTTATCTTTGTGCTATGATATATAAGTTACATAAGGAAGGAAGGCCATACATCTGGATTACATTGTTCTTTTGGCTGGTCAGTCTCATCAAAGTCATCGACGGACCTTCTATCTTTCGTATCCTTCTCTTTGCACTATTCAGTTTCTTCATGGTATTGTTTCTGATATTCTTCCGCAATCCGCCTAGAATCAATCAGAGCAAAGATTCGAAGGTTATACTCTCTCCTGCCGATGGAAAAGTGGTGGTCATTGAAAAAACCATGGAGAATGAATTTCTGAAGTCAGAACGAATACAGATCTCCGTATTTATGTCCCCTTTAAATGTTCATATCAACCGAAGTCCAATTGAAGGTGAGATGATCTATCAACAATATCATCCTGGAAAATACCTCGTAGCATGGCATCCCAAGTCTTCCGAATTAAATGAAAGGAACACCTTGGTTTTCAAAAATGGAAACAATCAGGTATTGGTACGTCAGATCGCAGGAAAAGTGGCTCGCAAAATTGTAAGCTATGCTAGTGTTGGGATGAAATACAAAGTTGGCGAAGAATTTGGCTTTATCAAATTTGGCAGCCGAGTCGATCTTTTCCTACCAGTTGATGCAGTGATCGAAGTCAAAATCGGTGATGTGGTACAAGGTGGTGTGACTGAGATTGGCGTTTTACCCCCTACCCCCTGATGCTTCGACCAGCTATTCTCATCCTTGTGCTACAGCTCAGCAACCGCCACTTAGAAAAAATTAATCGTCTCGCAAAGACGCAAACTAAAACTCGTACTTTAAATTGCTAATTGTCTATTGCTTTAAAAAAAAGAGGACGCGGATTCAATAAGAAAGGTTATGATTAATTAAGATTTGATGTTCCTTGCATATTGCTTATTGCTTTTTCCTCCGCCTCCGCCTTAGCCTTATTTCTCCGCTTTCATCTGCGGAAAGAAAATAACATCCTGTATCGAATTCGAATTAGTCATGATCATAGCAAGACGGTCCATGCCAATTCCTAAACCTGATGTAGGAGGCATACCATATTCGAGAGCACGCAGAAAGTCTTCATCCAGCATCATGGCTTCTTCATCTCCGCGTTTTCCCAGATCCAACTGATCTTCAAAACGTTCACGCTGATCAATAGGATCATTTAGCTCTGAAAATGCATTACTGATTTCTTTTCCATTGCAGATGGCTTCAAATCTTTCGACCAGGCCGGGAACAGTCCTATGCTTCTTTGCCAATGGAGACATCTCAACCGGATAATCTGTTATGAATGTAGGCTGGATGAGCTGTGCCTCACACTTTTCGCCAAAGATTTCATCAATTATTTTTCCTTTTCCAATGTTTGCATCAAGATGAATATGGAGCTGTCTTGCTGTAGCTCGCAATTGCGCTTCATCCATCTGACTGATGTCAATACCGGTAAAGTGTTCGATAGCTTCAAACATGGTGTATCGTTTCCATGGTCGTTTGAATTCAATCACATGTTCTCCAACCTGCACTTCTGTTTTTCCATGTAGATCGATCGCTACTTTCTCCAGCATTTCTTCTACAAGTGACATCATCCATTCATAGTCCTTGTAGGCAACATATAACTCAATCTGTGTAAACTCAGGATTGTGAAAACGACTCATGCCTTCATTTCTGAAGTCCTTGCTGAATTCATACACACCATCAAAACCACCTACAATCAGACGCTTCAGATATAATTCATTGGCAATGCGCAGATACAATTTCATATCCAGCGTATTGTGATGTGTGACGAAAGGTCTCGCTGCTGCTCCGCCATATAAAGGCTGAAGTACAGGTGTTTCAACTTCGAGATATCCTTTTGCATTCAGATATTCCCGCATACTTGTATACATCCTGGAGCGCAATTCAAAAACTCTGCGCACATCCGGATTGACGACCATGTCAACATAGCGTTGACGATAACGCTGCTCAGGATCAGTGAACGCATCATGTACTACTCCATCGGCATCGACTTTAACTACAGGAAGCGGACGAAGTGATTTGCTTAATAGCACGAGTTCTTTTACATGAATGGTGATCTCTCCTGTCTTCGTCAAAAAAGTATACCCTTTGACACCTATAAAATCACCAAGATCAAGCAGGTGTTTAAAGACCTGATCATACAAAGTCTTGTCCTCACCTGGGCATATCTCATCACGGCTGATATAAACCTGTATGCGGCCAGAGCTATCCTGAATTTCTGCAAAAGAAGCTTTCCCCATCACCCGATTAGACATCATACGTCCGGCAATCACAACGTCCTGAAAATTTTTCTGATCCGGTTGGAATCCTGCTTTTATAGTTGCTGCATGCGTATTGACCGGAAAAAGCTCTGGTGGATATGGTTTGATACCCAGATCAATAATTTTCTGGAGATTTTGTCGTCTGACGATCTCTTGTTCTGAAAGATGAGCCATATTATGATGTTAAACTTTAAAGTGCGAAATTAATTTATTCTATCCCTCAACCTAACCCTAATTCATATGGTACTGCTGAAATGTCAATTGCCCTTGTCTTTACAATTGCCCTGGCCTATAGACCAGGGGATATCATGCCCCCAAATTTCGGGCTTTAGCCCTTTATCAGGCTTCTTTTGAGCTAAACCCACACATAATGATTTTTTTGACTGTAAAAAAAGTAACACCTTCGCCCCATGCCCTCTGTTGATGAATTATATGCAGAAATCCTGTTACCGTTGGCTTTAGAGGGAACTTATACCTATAATGTGCCACCCTCTATAGCCTCAAAGGTCACTTTCGGGGTTCGCGTTGAAGTTCAGTTTGGAAGCAGGAAGAGATATGCAGGTCTTGTAATCAACATGACCTCAAAATCTCCAGCGACAAGAACCAAGGAAATAATAAGTGTCTTGGACGAAACTCCACTGATCCAACTCTGGCAATACAAACTCTGGCTCTGGATGGCTGGCTATTACTGTTGCACACCGGGCGAAGTCATGAAAGCTGCTCTTCCTGGCGCTACTTTACTATCAAGTGAGACCATCATTAGTCCATTACCTGTCCCGGAAGATGAAATTTTACAATTAGCAAACCCACTTTATGACCTGATGAGAATTCTCCAGGCAAGACCTTCTCTTTCGTTAGATGAGCTTGAAAAAGAAAGTGGGCTAAAAGTTCTTTATCCGCACATCATCACTCTCTATAAACTAGGAATGATCGTTGTCGTTGAAAGGCTTGCTGAAAAATATGTTTCAAAAAAAATTAAACAGATTCAGTTATCTGATGCGTATGCTACCGAACAAGGATTGCACAAAGCATTAGATCTGATATCCACAAAAGAAAATCAACTGAAATTTTTACTCAGTTATTTATCACTTGCCGGTGAGGAAAAAATACCCCTTGATATAAAAGATGTTTTAACAAAAGCTGAAGTTGAAAATCCTGTCGTAAAATCATTAGTAAAAAAAGGTATTTTCAAAGAAGTCACCAGGGAAATCAACCGGATGGATCGATTCAAAAATGAAATCATCCCGGACGATATGTTACTATCTGTTGCGCAACAAAATGTCTATGAAAGTATACTTCATCAATGGCAGGAAAAAGAAGTTGTTCTTCTTCATGGTGTGACAGGCTCAGGCAAAACGATCATTTATACAAAATTGATTGAGGAGGTAATTAAGGATGGCGGACAGGTGTTGTATCTCGTACCTGAAATCGGATTGAGTGTACAAATCATGAATCGGTTGATCAAAAAATTTGGGAATCAAATCACAATCTCCCATTCCCGGCTCAGTGAGCATGAGCGGGTTGATCTGTGGAATCAGGTGAAAGAAGGGATTCCGATTATTGCAGGAGTCCGGTCAAGTATTTTTCTTCCGTTTCAAAATCTGAAGCTGATCATTGTCGATGAAGAACATGATACAAGTTATAAACAACAAGATCCGAACCCGCGATATCATGCCCGCGATGTGGCTATTTATCTGGCTCAAAAATCGGGTGCAAAGGTATTGTTAGGTTCTGCCACCCCGTCGATTGAATCCTATTTCCACAGCGAATCCGGAAAATATGGTAAAACGTTTTTGAGCGAGCGATTTCTGGGCATGGAATTGCCTATCGTGACGCTCATTGATAAACGAAAAGATAAATCTGCTGAAGGTTCTCCGTATAGTCACACACTTATTGAATCCATAAAAACGACATTAAGCGCTAAAAAGCAGGTGATTATTTTTAAGAACCGTAGAGGATATTCCCCGGTATTGAAATGCAATGTGTGTGAATGGATAGCGGAATGCAATCAATGTGATATTTCATTGACATATCACAAGGGTCGCAACAAACTTGTATGTCATGTTTGTGGCACTGTGAAAGAAATGATTTCACTATGTCCAGCATGTGGTTCGCCACGATTATCGCTTGAAGGTTATGGAACAGAAAAAATCGAAGATGAGTTGTCTGTTATTTTCCCTGAATCAAGAATCCGTCGGATGGATCTTGATACAACACGTGGTAAAAATAATCTGGAAAATCTGATCTATGATTTCGAACGTGGTAAAATAGATATTCTTGTCGGTACACAAATGGTGACAAAAGGATTGGATTTTGATCATGTAGGATTGGTAGGTGTTATCTATGCTGATCAGGCACTTCACTACCCGGATTTCAGATCTGCAGAAAGGACATTTCAAACGCTGGTGCAGGTCAGTGGCCGAGCAGGAAGAAAACATGAACAGGGTAACGTCATGATTCAAACGTTTCAGCCCGAGCATCCGGTTTTTCTGGATGTCATCAATAGTGACTATTCATCTTTTTATAAAAGGGAAATTAAAGAGCGCGAGATTTTTCGGTATCCTCCATTCGTCCGTCAGATTGCCATTTCAATTAAACACAGACAGGCAGATATCAGCAGAGATGCGGCCGATCTCCTGGTAACAGAACTCAAGCCAAATCTGGGAAAACGGATATTGGGTCCATCAGTACCAGCAGTTGCACGCGTGCGAAATCAATACATTCACATGGTATACATCAAGATAGAGCGTGATGCCAAGCTGCTGGCAGATGTAAAACAAGCATTAAAAACATTTCAACAGGGTATCGTCAAACGAAAGTTACTTTCCACAGTACGCATCAGCATAGATGTGGATCCATATCACTAGAAGCCGCCATGATTGCAACGGGAGGAATAAGGATAATTTTTTTTCGCAATTAAAGAACACGGGATGTCAAAAATAAAGTCTCCAATAGATTCCCTACGGCTAAGGTATTTCGTATGTTTGAAGTAAAGGCTGTCATCTGGAGTAGGTACAGAGGTGAATTATACCGGTACAGCTAAGAAATGTAACTCCCTCCCGGCTGTTTTCAGGTAAAGGAATTAATTTGGCAAATTATGCATTACGATGAAACGATAAAGCTGCAGAGACATTTCTTCTATACGAATGAGACCCGGAGCATTGACTTCAGAATAGATCAATTAAAAAAGCTAAAATCGATTTTACATTTATGTGAAACTTTTTTATACGAAGCGATATATACTGATTTTAAAAAATCAGAATTTGATACGTATTCGACCGAATTAAGCTTCATCTATCGGGAAATAGATGAGGCCATTCATCATTTGCCGGAATGGTCAGGGCACCAGAGAGCCAAAACCAATATCATCAATCTTCCTGGCCGTAGCTATATTATTCCTGAGCCCCTCGGTGTTTGCCTTATCATCGGGGCATGGAACTATCCGTACTTACTGTCCCTCCTTCCATTAGTCTCTGCTATGGCAGCCGGCAATACAATCATTCTCAAGCCAAGTGAAATTCCCTCTTCGACCAGCGCTCTGATAGCTGAAATGATCAATGTCAATTTTGATCCCGGTTATCTTTTTGCAGTTGAAGGAGGAGCCATGGAAACAACGGAACTTCTCAATCAAAAATTTGATAAAATATTTTTTACAGGGAGCACGGCTGTTGGGAAAATTGTCTATCAGGCAGCTGCAAAAAATCTGACACCGGTCACCCTTGAATTAGGAGGTAAAAGTCCTGCGATCATCACGAAAGACAGTAATCTGAAAGACTCAGCAAAACGCATCGTGTGGTCAAAATTTTTAAACGCAGGCCAAACCTGTATTTCTCCTGATTATATATTGATTGATGTTTCGGTTAAAGAAAAATTCCTCATTCACCTCAGGGACTACATTCAAAAATTTGATTATTCTTTTGAGAATAAAAATTACGTTCAAATCATAAATGATAGAAACTTTCAGCGCCTGGTGGGCTTATTGGATAAAACTAAAGTTTATTTTGGTGGCGAATCAGATGCTGAGACAAGATATATAGCACCTACGATTTTAACCGGAGTTAGTTTTGATGATCCTATTATGACTGAAGAAATATTTGGTCCGCTTTTACCTGTCATCGTCTATTCAGATCTGGACGATGTCATACATTCTATAAATTCAAGGCCAAAACCATTAGCCTGTTATATTTTCACAAATGACCATGAGATCCGGGATAAATTATTGAGTGAAATATCATTTGGCGGAGGTGCGGTGAATGACACCATGATGCAAATCTCAAACCATCATTTACCTTTCGGCGGAACCGGGGATAGTGGAATGGGTTCTTATCACGGGAAGGCAGGGTTTGCCACATTCTCACATTTTAAAAGTATTGTTGACAAACCGTTTTGGTTCGAGCCAAAAATAAAATATCCTCCATATGGTACGACAAAGTTAGCCTGGATAAAATGGCTAATGAAGTTGTAAGGTCTTTTTCAATCACTACCCCAACCCTCATATTTAACTATGATCTTCGATCCGTTCCAAATTAAGAACCTGCACTTTAAAAATCGCATCATTCGATCTTCCATCGGAGGTAAAATGGCGTATTTCGATGGCACTGTATCTTCTGCATTTAAGAATTTCGAAAAAAGATTTGCTGAAAATGATGTTGCGGGTATCATTTCGCCTACCATAGCAGTAGATGACAAGCGGGCTTCACCGTTGGAGTATCCGAAGTTGACGCAGGATCGCTTCATTAAACCCATCGCTGAAGCCATCAAAGCTGTTCACAACTATGATTGCAGGTACATCATCCAGATCGGTGAAGCAGGTGCACATACACAGACGAGCTTATTCAATCAAAAGGAAGATTCTAAATCCTCCTCAACGCTTTTTGATTTTTTTTACGGATATCAGAATCGTCATCATGCGATGACCATTGAAGAAATCGAGATGGCTGTCAACAATTATGCTGAAGCTGCAAGAAGGGTGCGTGAAGCAGGTGCTGACGGAGTAGAGATCACAGCATCAAAAGGCTATCTGATTCAGCAATTTCTCAATCCGGGCGTCAACAGAAGAACAGATAAGTATGGAGGTTCGACAGATAAACGCTTTCAGATTCTTGAAGAAATTGTTCTGGCCGTGAAGAAAAAAGTTGGTGAGGATTTTCCGATTGGAATCCGACTTTCGGCTGCCGATTATAATTATTTACCATTAAATATCCGCCTCCCGATCACATTCCCTTTGAAGCATTGGTATTTTGGAAATACCATAAAGGAAAATCTATACTATGCGCAAAAGTTAAAAGCACTGGGCATCGCTTATCTCCACATTGACAAAGGATATGGCTTTCCAAACCCAAAAGGTAATCCTGGTGGTTTTCCTGTACATGAAATTAAAATGTTCAATAATGCGGGAAGACATTTATCTTTTAAATCATGGGCGCGCGCAGTAGCGTTCAATGCACTTCCCGAATTTATTCTTCATCCGATAGCAAACATCGGCTGGAAATATGTTCCTGGTATATCTGCGGATGATGCAAAAATATTTAAAGATGCGACCGGTCTTCCGGTGATCGCCAACGGAGGGTTCCAGGAAATGGATCTCATCGAAAAAACATTGCAGGAAGGAAAAGCGGACTTCGTGGCAATGGCAAGACCGCTGTTGGCAAATGTCAATCTCGTTAAACTGTTTCAACAAGGCTTAAATACACCTGAGATTCCATGCACGCATTGTAACAGATGTCCGGTTCGAACTGCTACATATCCATTAGGCTGTTATGATATCACAAGATTCAAATCACAGGATGAAATGGAAGAACAAATCATGGAATGGGTGGCCTCAAGTGATGAAAGAATAAACCAGTTGTAATATGTATGGGCCTAATGAATCGAGAATAGCGAATATCGAAGTAAGAACTAAGAAGTTGGATGGCGAAGCTGGAAGGCGAGGTTGGAAGTGGAGCCTCAACTTGAGACTTCAATTTGCCTACTTCTTATTTCTACTTCTGATCTCGATATTCGCTATTCCCTATTCCTTATTCCCGGGCATGAGGCATGAGAGCTTTTTTGGTGATCACGGTATCTATGATGGGAATTCTGTATTTTAGATAATGAAGACATACCATTCCATGTTAGTTTCCACATTCAGAACCTGCTTCAAAAAAATCCGGAGTTTTGGTTATTCATTCTTTTTCATCACTTGTTTTATCAACAATATGTTTGCTGCAGAATATCCAATATTGCCACAAATATTTATTCAAACACCGTATAGTCCACCTGTAGGAGGTCAGCATTTTACAGTTACTACGAGTGCGGCCTTTCAATCTGCTTTAAACAATGCTCATTTAGGTGACATCATCGAGTTGCAAGCTGGAACAACTTTCACAGGGCCATTTACATTACCTGCTAAATCCTCAGGAACAGGATGGATTTATATCTTATCATCAGCATACACAAATTTACCTGCACCATGTAACAGGGTTAGTCCTACAGATGAAGTGAATATGCCTAAGCTGGTGGTCATCGCCGGAAATGGAGGCACCATCAATACGACACCAAATGCGCATCATTATCGTTTCGTCGGTATTGAATTCAAGCCTGTCACAAACAATTTTGTATACAACGTCATCAACCTGGGCAGTGGTGAGACATCTGCAGATAAGCTTCCTAATAATATTGTGTTTGACCGTTGTTACATACACGGTGATCCGACAGCCGGAAGTCGCAGAGGACTTTTAATGAATGGATCATACTTAACTGTTATTGATTCCTACATTTCAGATTGCAAAGAAGATGGAGCCGATAGCCAGGCGATAGCAGCTTACAGTACAACAGGTCCTCTGAAAATTGTGAATAATTATCTCGAAGGTGCAGGTGAAAATGTGATTTTCGGTGGAGCAGATCCCAGTATACAAAATGCAGTACCGTCTGATATTGAGATCAGGTGTAATTATTTTTTCAAGCCCCTGTCCTGGATGAATGAACAATGGGATATTAAAAACTTACTTGAATTTAAAAATGCAAGACGGGTTTTAGTTGAAGGAAATCATTTTGAAAACAATTGGCCGAATGCTCAATCCGGTTTTGCATTACTCCTGACACCGCGCAACCAAAATAATACGGCTCCCTGGTCTGTAGTTGAGGACATAACGATTCGATTCAACACATTTGACAATATAGCACAGGGAGTAAACATGTCAGGATATGATGCACCGAATGTAAGCCAAAGGACTTCCAGAATATTAATTCAGAATAATGTATTTCATGTGACAAATCTGGGGATGGGTGGTGATGGCCGACTATTCCAGGTGCTCAATGGTACTACTGATGTCATCTTCGATCACAATACAGGTTTCTGCACAAATGCGTACCTGGTGGCAGATGGCTCTCCAAAAACCGATTTTTTTGTTTTTCAAAATAACATTGTGACGCATGCTAATTATGGTTTTATCGGAAGTGGTACGGCCTATGCGAATACAACATTGGCAATGTATTTTAATCCCAACTGGACGGTTACAAAAAATGTAGACATCGGTGGGTCAGCAACTAATTATCCTGTTGGAAATTATTTTCCGGCAAATATTGCGTCAGTTGGATTTGTTGATTATGCAGGAGGAGATTATCATTTGACTTCACAAAGCACTTATAAGAATATTGGAACGGATGGAAAGGATCTGGGAGCGGATATTAATTCGATTGCAATTGCTTCCACATATCAATGTGATGTACAGACAGGCATTTCTGCAATACCTGGTGATCATTTGAATTGCACCATATTCCCTGTGCCTGCGAACGATTACCTGCATATTCAAACAAACTTGTCCGTGGGAGAGTCAATGCTAATAACTATATATGATATGGCAGGGAGGAATGTATTTTCAAGAAAAACGAATGAAAATGATGTAGCATTGGATATCTCATCATTTTTAAGTGGCATCTATATAATTCAAATGGAATCGGAAGGAATAGAATTAATTCGAAAATGCATTATACACCATTAATATTTTTTAAATTAAATAAGATTTGCCCATCCTATTTCTTCCTAAAGCCTTTTAATTTTTTTCTCTGATATTCTACAAAATCATTTTTAGAAATCTTAAGTGTCTGCAAGTTAGTATGAAGATGAAGCCGCGGAATCATTGCCTCATTAAGACGAACCATTATTGGTTGCTGAAGTTGCTTGGGGTGACCTTTCGGATTAGTTATAGGCAGTATGACTTCCTCTTGTTCTCACAGGCACTAAACCCAGGTTTTCCAGGAATTTTATAAAATCCCTGGTTGGAATTTCTTTAATCCCCATCAGGCAAATTCCATTCTCTTTTGCCTGGTTTCTATAATAGGCATATGTAATTCATTATAAAATAATGACGAATCGGATTCTAAAATTTTAAAATCCATTGACTGCCTGGAAGCAGCATCAGAATTAATAAGACCTGCTTTTTTTAACAACGCTTCAAATGTTCCCAATTCCTGGGTTTCTTGCACCCAAAGTTGAAGCATTTCATCAAACGCATTATAAGCATCATCAACATCTCTGCCAAAAGATGATATTTCAAGATCGGGATTGTAGGCCACTACAAAATCACCATCCTGGATTAACTGAACTTCTAAAATTATTTCTGCTTTTTTACTCATGATCCTGCTCTCTTGTGTAACTAAATTTCCAGAATTTATTGAGGGAGAATGTCTAATGACTATTTCAATAAGTAAACCAAGTTAATGAAAAATTAAGCAGCTATCCCACGTACAAAATAAAAAAGGCCGGCAACCAGGCCGACCTTTTTGTAGTAGCGGGGGCAGGACTTGAACCTACGACCTTCGGGTTATGAGCCCGACGAGCTACCAACTGCTCCACCCCGCGATGTTTCTTTAGCCCTTCCTAACGAAGGGGACGCAAATGTATGGAATTTTTACCATTCGGCAAAACAGACGTCAACTTTAGGAAGCTTTATCCTCAACTGTCTCCTGCCCCTGCGACAATCCACCCCAATCTGACCTCATCCGAACAATCTCATCATTAATCCATTGTTGGGACTGACGCAGAAGTGTCCAGGAATTATCTCCATAGATGACATCTCCTATTGAAAGCCGGATATCCGTACGCCATTTGGCCAGATTTTTGAAATAATGCCCCGCCATGGTATCCGTGTGATCCCAATAATCATTGAGGCTCTTATACTCGATAGCAAACGGAATAACAGGGACATTTAATTCAGCGGCAACGTCAAAAGATCCCTTTTGAAATGTCGCTGTCAAAGGTTGCGCACCTGTTTTTCCTTCCGGATAGATCATGATCGATTTGCCTTCCTTCAAGGCATCATAGATCGCCTGCTTACTGGCAGAACGGCTGGTTTTGCTTGCTTTGTCCACAAAAATGATTCCTGTACGTACAGCTCCTTTTCCAAGAAATGGATACTTGCCTACATCTGAACGACTGACCGGATTTGCCTGGAGGTAAGCAAGACTTACAAATGGATCCATCGACGAACGATGATTCCCCACAAAAAGATAATTCCGGTCAGTTGGAAATTTTCCGATGACCTCAACTTTGTAATTGAGTATGATGATAAAAAGCTTTGACCACAACCTTCGGATCTTAAGCCCCCATTTATACCTATTGATCGGAAGAATCCCGATAAAGAAAACAGCAAAAGTGGCCAGAATCGTGATGATGAAAACAAAAAAGAGCCGGATGTATCCCCTGATCTTGTTAGCTAACATTGTGAGAGAAGTGAGAGAAGTGAGAAAAGTGAGAAAAAAAATTAAACACGTTCGATGATCATTGCAGAAGCACCGCCACCACCATTACATATTGTAGCGAGGCCATATTTACCATTATTCTGCTGAAGGATATGTGTCAGCGTAGTGACAATCCGCGCACCTGAAGCTCCTAATGGATGTCCTAATGAACATGCACCTCCATTGATATTTACTTTTTGATGCGCTATTTCAATCACTTGTTCAAATGCGAGAGTCACAACTGCAAAAGCTTCATTGACTTCATAAAAATCAATATCACCTGCATTAAGATTTGCTCTTTTCAATGCAAGTGGTGTAGCAAGCGTCGGCGTAGTTGTAAACCAAAACGGATCCTGCTCAGCATCTGCGTAGGAAACAATTCTTGCTAATGGTGTGAGTGAATACTTTTTGATAGCTTCTTCACTTGCGAGGATAACTGCTGCGGCACCATCATTCAATGTAGACGCATTGGCAGCAGTCACTGTTCCATCAGGACTGAATGCAGGTCGCAAACCCGGGATCTTATCAAAATCTACTTTGAAAGGTTCTTCATCCTTATCAATCACGATCGCTGGTCCTTTCTTCTGTGCGATTTCAATAGGCGTGATCTCATTTTTAAATTTCCCGCTGTTCGTCGCGCTTTGAGATCTTTTATAGGAATCGATCGCAAATGCATCCTGCGCTTCTCTGCTGATAATATATTTCTCTGCTGTCTTGTCAGCGCTCACACCCATCGCAGTTTGGTTATACACATCTGTCAGACCATCTTTTGTCAGGCCGTCGATCAATTCAGCATTACCGAATTTTGTCCCCCACCGCATACCGGGTACATAAAACGGAGCATTAGTCATGCTTTCCATTCCTCCGGCAACAATAATATCAGCCTGCCCTAAGGCAATAGATTGTGCGCCAAACACTATGGCTTTCATACCTGAAGCGCATACTTTATTGATCGTCGTACATGGCACATTGTATGGTATTCCCGATCCCAATGAAGCCTGCCGGGCCGGAGCTTGCCCTAGATTAGCTGAGACAACATTGCCCATGAGCACTTCCTGAACCTGATCAGGAGAAATCTTAGCTGCTGCGATGGCACCGGCAATAGCTTTAGCTCCTAACGCTGTGGCAGAAAGAGAAGATAAAGAACCCCCAAAACTGCCGATTGGCGTCCGTACCGCGGCAACTATATATACATCTTTCATATTTGAATTTTTCAATAAGGGCACAAAACTAGGCATTAACCGAATAACTCGATGAATTCGCTTATTCCATTAGCCTTTCTTTTGCTAAAACTGTCTCTGGGTTGTAGGGGGATATAAGAATGGTCTCAAAAGGGAAAAATAGCTATGTTTGCGACGATTCCGGGGCTATAGCTCAGCTGGCTAGAGCGCTTGCATGGCATGCAAGAGGTCAGGGGTTCGACTCCCCTTAGCTCCACTTAAAAGCCGCTGCTGCTTCTGCAGGGCGGCTTTTTTTTTACACAAACTTCTCAATTCGTTATTCGTTATTCGTTCCGGGTTCGACTGCCCTTAGCTCCACTTAAAAACGCCAAAGCGTCTGCTTTGGCGTTTTTTTTCTCTCGTGCAGTAAAAGTTGAAACGTCAATCATCACTCGTCATCAAAAATGCACTCCTCTTCGGCGCAGGCATCACACTTTCCTCCCCTTTCACCGCCTTCCAGATCGCTTCACTGAATAATAAATCAGGATTAAGATCCTCCTTTGAAAAATCAAACTTATGATACCCTTCAAAACCGGTCGAGTTTGAGGAGTTAATATCATTTAGGTCTATATTAGCCTTGACAGAATAAAACGGCCTTTTATCAAGCGAATGTGAAAAACATCTCCACATAGGTTCGGCTGCTGCATCATATTGACTCATGGGTGGAAGGCCCAATATCAATTCAATCGTACGCAACATCGATGATGTCGAATACATAGTGTGATCCACAAAGTTTCTTTTTACAAATCCACCGGCCACATATGCCGGAGAACGATGGGCATCAACATGGTCACATCCATTCTGTGCATCATCTTCCAAAATGAATATCGCACACTTATCCCAAATACTACTTTTAGACAGATATTCAACAAACATGCCTACAGCCAAATCATTATCTGCTACATGCGCAAAAACAGTTGGCCTCCCCTTTTCCATTCCTTCCGTATGGTCCGTTATAAACCGTAGCGTGTTTAATTGAGGCAATTTATTTTCACTTAGCAGGGATTCAAAATCTCGTTTCCACTGATGAAAGCGGACAGTGTCTCTCACCGTCATATCCCAACTGGTAAAAAACGGACAAAAATGTCCTTCCAACACTGGAATATTTGCTTTGTAGTCATCTGCAAATTCTCCATAAGTTCTATAGGTCACATTGGCACGTTTGCAATAGTCCCATAAAAAACCATCCTTTGGATTCGCGATGGCCCTGGCGCCTTCTGCATCATAATCTCCACCACGATCACCATACCCTGTGGGCCACGTTTTTTCCAGGTAATCTGTAGCATTGGCCGACAATGACCAGTTGTGTCCATCGGCACTGACCTCACCATCAACATAAAAATTATCCATCAATACAAATTCATTCGCAAGTTTATGCTGATTAGGAGTTATGTTTTCCCCAAATAAAACAAGACTGGTATCTCCATTCCCCTGAGGCATATCTCCGAGCACCTGGTCATAAGTCCTGTTTTCTTTAACGACATAGAATACATATTTAATCGGTGAAGGGTCGCCTACATTCATAGGAATAGGATTGCCTTCTTCACCGTGCGCTTTCATTTCGATGTCTTTACTGAATGGCGTATTCTCATAGACCATTTTAGAATATTCAGCTAACTGAGCGGTATTCGGTTCGTCAAGAATGCTCATATTGCCTTTCATCAATCCACCGATATATTCTACTTTTCGCTGGGCCTCAATATCTCCTTTCTGATAAGCTACGTTCTGTTCTTTATCGGCTGGTTTTGGGCCATTTGGATTTGGAAAGGAAGAATACCCTTTACCATTAGTCACAAATATTTTGTGATTTACCACTTTGACATTCGTTGGATACCAACCTACAGGAATGAAGCCTTTTGCTTTACTGGTGCCGATTTTTGAAACATCAAACACGGCCAGTGTATTGTTATCTGCATTTGCTACATAAAGTGTTTTTTCATCACCGCATAAAGCCAGGCCATTACTTGCAGAGCCCGTAGGCGAATCCGGATATAGCGCTGCATTGAGCACTTCAAGTACTTTTCGATTTTTTATATCCACGACAGAAACACTGTTGTCGTTCGCATTTGCTACGAACAGATATTTGCCATTTTTGGAAAGTAATAATTCATTGGGGTTACTTCCAATGGGTATCGAACTGATTATAGAGTATGAGGCAGGCGAATAGATTAAGATCCTGCTACCTCCCCAAAGAGAAATGTATAACTCCTTTGTATCGGGTGATAGTAAACATGTATACGCTTCTGCACCTAATTCAACCTGATGTTCTATTCTTTTTGTAATGAGATCCACAACGTAAAGGGATTTATTGTCCTTAGTGACAACGTACATTTTATGGTTCCTATCATCGATGTCGATTCCTGCGGGTGAAATTTTTTCAGGCCAGGGCTTCCCCAATAGTATCGTATCCCTGATGATTAATTTGTGATTTTCAATCCCATATTTATAAATCCAATTATCGTTTCCTCCGCTGGCGTATAGAAATTTTTCGTCACGGCTAAATTTCAATCCATACCAGGATTTAGAGATTTCGATATTATCTAAAATGATTTCATTTTGTACATCGATCAATTGAATACTTTGTACACTTTGCCCATTATTAGTAACAGCTATCAATTTTTTACTTCCTGAAACAGCTATATTTAACGGCAAATCACCGAGAGGGATTGAATGGCCTGCCGGTGTAAGCGACCATCCATTCGGAAGAAGCACCTTTTCAGAAGTCTGTGAAAAAAGAAATAACGGAATGCTGAACAGGACAGAAACCAATATATATAAGACGACTTTGATCATCCTGCAATATAAATAAATTACTTTCCGACTATACTCTCTATTGGACCAATGACCGGTTGATCCGGCTTAAAATCAAATCCAAATAGAGCAGCAAATGTTGTAGCCAATTGTCGTTGATAGTATTGTTTTGTCTTCTTCACTTCACCAAGCGGCTTTGTGTCCGGACCTATGGCGGCAATCCAGATCTGATCTGAATCTGCAATTTTCTCTCCATGCGAGGTCCACTCTTCTTTTACTTTATCACCACGTCCATGATCGCAGGTCACGATTAAAGTCGTATGACCGGCATACTCCGGCATGGATTGAATCAATTTCCAGAGGTCGGCAAGCATAGCATCTTCTGCATGAGCGCTCTTTAAATATTGATCATACATGCCTTCATGCGCAAAATCATCCGTTTCATCAAAACCTATATAAAGTACTCTTGGATGACTGGCTTTCAAATATTCCCTTGCTCCAAAATAGGTTAATACATCCGGCCGCACATCAAGTGGTCGTGATGAAAGTGTATGCATATCACTGATAAGCTTTAATGCAACATTACCTGATTGTATCGTATCATCTGCATTGACATAAATTCCACTTCTAGCTTCATTAAATATATATGGAAAAACATCCCAGGATGTGAATGCAGCCACCTTTCCTTTAAACCCCTTTTGCTTATTGATGAATTCAAGTACATTGATGTTTTTATTCAGAATTTTATCATTGGAATTGACAGCCGTATCCGGATAACCGGTGAAAATTTCATTATAGCCCGGATAAGAGAAATGGTATTTGTTTGCCACATTGACATTACTTCCCTTAAGCCGATTTCCATACAGTTGACCCTGATTTAAAATGGTAGACCACAAAAATGGAAATAATTTTTGCCGACGCTCCTGCACATCTTTGCTCCAATATGTCCTGACGATAGATGCCGAATCACGTGTAAATTTCTTATTTACGATCAGGAGTGAATCTACTCCTCCAAATACTTCCTGCCATCGCATCCCATCAAGCGTAACAATAATTAAATTTTCTGTCTTCTGTTGTGCCTGAACGGAACAGGTGATGATTAACCCTGTGAGTATTAAAATTAATTTATTCATATGGCAGTTTTAAATGCGAAAATTTTATTTGCGAGGCATTCAGGTATTTTATCATTCAATAATAAAAAATAATAGTACGGACAGGTCGCGACCTGTCCGTACTATTATTTTTTATTTGATCAACCACATCACCGCATTAATATCATCACTTCCCCCATACTGTCTTGATAGCGCTTCTGAGAGATTGGTACTATTAGTAGATATTTCATTAGATGGGTATTGATACCTCATCGGTATGACACCCCCATTGCCGGAGCCGGGTCCTGCATCAAATGTCGGAACACCCGTTCTGCGCCATTGATAATAACCCTGCAATCCTGAATTACGGGCAAAGGCAAGATACTTCTGTAAAAGGATTTGATTCAATCCTTCCTGATTATTCCCTTTGTATTTCACCAGCGGTTGATTGAAATAATTTGCGAAACTGAAGTGAACAGTATATGGAATGTTGCTAAAATCGACAGCCTGTATATTGACCACGTTAGCCCCATCCTTTATTCCATAAAAATCCCACATCGCCGTGATTCCATTTTTATACCAGGTTTCAGCATCACCACTGATCCAGCCTCGATTGATAGCCTCCGCCACAGAAAAACAAACTTCAGGATAACTTAAAATGAAAGTTGGTTCAGCAGTATAGGTTGTATAGAAGTAATGATAATTGTACAAAGAGATCAGATGATCAGAAGATTGTGTAGCCAGTGCACTGATGTCATCACCTGATCTGCCGCCCGCATACGATTGATAAGAAGTATCACTGAAACCAAGTCCACGCGCAGGTTCAGCGATGATCATCGCACGAAGGTCATGCAGTTGACTGAGATTATTCAATAATGTCGCAGCTATATTCAGACGACCTGCATTATTACCAAAATTACCAGGATTGTCAGGATAATAATTATATGCACTGTTGTACACATACTGGAGATTATCAGCATTGCTTGTGAAAATCGGATATTCAGCAGGATTATTGATTATCTCGGCAAATTTCTGTTTGACATTAAGATCAGCATCATCCGCATGTTTACTCAATTCAATCAGCACTCTTAATGTATAGGAGTTGATTACTTTCTGCCATTGGATAAGAGCATCACGTCCACTGGAACCATTGACTGGATTACTGAGACGTTCTTTATAATAGAAGTCACCTGAAAATTCAAGGAAGCCATTATTGATGAGTGTGGTCAATAATACGTTAGCAGAATCAAGCCATACCAGTGATTGCTTAAAAATTTCTTTCTGCGTATCATATTTGGGTGAAGGATTATTCAGTCCCTTCAATGCTTCATTCATGGGAAGGTCACCTACCTTTTCTGTCATATCCACAAAGTAGAAGGCACGGAAAAATAAACCTAAAGCATGATAAGGATTATCATCAGTCCCTGCGAGTCTTCTCGCTTCTGCTTCCATGGCTTCTACATTTCGCAGTGTACCATACTTCAGACCGGCACTCCCGCTCCAATACTGGTTGAGCCCATAATACGTATAATTGGAAATAATGAATTGACAAGCTTTATCTACATCTCCACCGGGTAAGACCACCATATCATTTAAGATTGTAGGCAATATTAAACTGGGAGGTACCTGCAATGGCAGATTATCATTGGTAGAATATTCATCAAAATATTTACTACAGCCGGTTGACATCACCAGTGCTGATAATATGAAGAGCATGAGAACGTGTATCGATTTCATATAATTGATTTAAATGCTGATAAATAAGATAATGTAGCCGTCATGTTCCGGGTTAGAATACCAGGTTTACATTGACGCCATAGCTTCTTGTCGTAGGTGTCTGCAGATCATATTCAAGTCTCGATGTACCAAATGCATCTCTGCCCGGATATTGATCCACATCAATATCATGAAACGCTTTGGGAAAGAAATAAAGCAGATTTCTTCCCACGATCGAGATATCCATCTTAGTGATTTTTGCTTTATGTAGAAATTTTTCAGGAAAGGAAAAGGTGAAAACAACTTCACGCAGTTTAGCATAGGTTTTATCCACCATGGTATGCTGAGGATCATTGTAGAAACTGCTTATATAATCCTGTATCCAGAGAGGTGCAGTTTTGTTTTGTGTGAATACGAGTTGGCTGGCATTTGTGATCACTCCTGTGATTGGATCATATGCAATAGCGGGACTTCCTGCTGCCAATTGCACACCATCTCCACCAAGTATGGGCAAACCATTTGCACCATAGGCTCCTGTGTAATCAGCTTCACCCCAATGTTGTGATTCATATAACCGGGCTTCACCCAGGACTCCTTCATTCGTATTCGCTCCGCGTCCGCCTTCTGTCATTTTACGCAATACCCTGTCCTGAATCTTGCCGCCCACCATGCCATCAAACTGGAATGATAAACTGAAAGCTTTGTATGAGAATTTATTGTTGATGCCCCACGACCAATCCGGATCAGCATGACCCAGATACTGGGCTTTGGGGAGATAGATCGGGAATCCTGATTCATCATGGATGACTTTACCATCTGGAGTCAACGCTTCATATTTTCCAAACAATTGATCGACACGATCTCCGATATGATATGGATATCCTGTGCCATTGGAAACTTCAGTTGCATCCCCTGCAAATGCTGAAAAAACTTCCTTATAAGTTCCCCAGTTGACGAGCACATCCCATGTCACGCCATTCGCAGATTTAAGCGGTGTACCATTAATTGAAATTTCACCACCTGTTCTTTTTGTTTCTCCTCCGTTCGTCAGGAAATAACTAAGGCCGCTGGCTTCAGACAGATACTGTTTCGAAATATTCGGTCCATCCTGATATTGAAAATATGTAGCACTCAATCCTAATCGATATCCAAGGAATCGCATATCAAGGCCAAACTCATAGTTACTTCTTGATGAAGGATTGATATTAGGATTGATAACATAATTAGGAGAACTCGCTTCCGTTTTATTATTGTATCCCGGGAAAGTTGCGTAAGGTGGTGTTGACAATCCATAATTTGGTCCACCATAAGGAGTATAATAAGCATTACCATACCCAACAGGGCTTCCGACTCCAAGACTTTGAAATGCTGTGCCTGCATAACTATCGGTACCACCTCCCTTCACATTCGCATAGCTTCCTCTGACCTTCAGGAAAGAAATGCCTTTGGGCATATCAATATATTCAGAAAGAACTGAACTTAATGTCACAGAAGGATAGAAACCGGTATTGTTACCCGATGGCAATGCTGATGATTCATCTACACGACCGGTGGTTGAGATTGTAAAATATCTTTTATAGGTTAGATCCACTGAATAATATCCACTCAACAATAAAAGCTGAGAGCCAAAGGAATAGGATCTGATAGGTAATAATGTATTTGCAAACGTATATACATTTGGTATGATCAATTGATTGGTGCTGGTATAATTGGATGAGTAGCGCATATTTCTGGCAGACCCACCGACAAATGCACTGAGTGAAATACCGCTGTTACCAATATTTTCTTTGTTATATCTGAGGAGTAATTCTGTGTTGTTTTCCCAAAGATCTCTTCTGTCCTCACGATAGTTACCATGGTTATGTTCATCACCATATGGATGAGCAGAGAAAGGCAATTTTTCAGTCCTGAGTAGATTATAAGTAGTCACATTGGATCTGAGCATTACATCCAGATCGCTATTTAATTTGTACGTGATGGCTGCCCATCCATACAGATCATTCTTATAATGTCCTCTCAACCATTCATAGCTGCTGAAATACGGATTGTGATAACGTTTGTATTCCACAAAATTGGATTGTATACCTTTTTTACCCGGTTGCCAGTAATTGACAATATTAGGATCGTTGATATCCCAGTCAGCACCAGTCCAGATATCAATATTGTAAATGATACTGTTCGGACCATACACCACATCAGGAATATTATCTGTGAGCTGCCGGTTATAATTAATATTAGCTTCCACTTTAAATCTATCCGAAACATCATAACTTCCAAAAACATTAAAGTTGTTAGTATTCAAATGTGTATTTGGTGTGATACCTGTTTGATTCGTGTTGGTCACTGACATTCGTACACTGGCGCGATCAGTAACTGAAGAAAAATTTATGTTATTCGTAGTCAGCACACCGGTCTGTAAAAAATTGGCCAGGTTGTCCTTACCTCTTGCAACCCATGGAGTAGGCTCAATATGTCCTGTATAGGTTTGACCATTTTGAAATGTGGTCACATAATTTTTTGTAACATCATATTTACCATCATACTGAGGTAATAATGTTCCATCCAGACGGGGCCCCCATACATCATAATCTTTATCATTCACACCTGAACCTGTAGCATTACTGTTATAATCACCAAAAGCATATCGCTGATAGTCGCCGGCTCCATACTCATCCTGGACTTTTGGAATAGCCACAAATCCTTTATTGAACTGGGTACTGCTGTTTACTTCGACGGTGAATCCCTTAGCATTCTTCTTACCCCTTTTTGTCTCGATCAGGATAGCTCCATTGATACCGCGACTTCCATATAGTGCAGCAGCCGTAGGGCCTTTCAATACAGTGTACGTCTCAATATCATCAGGGCTTATATTCCATGTATCAGAGTTGATCGGAATGCCATCCACTACATAAAAATTGATAGGCGAACCTCGAAGCAGGACTGTAGGTGCAGCGAGCAATTCCTGGTTGATACCAACATTCAATCCGGCGACCTTTCCTACTAATTGATTGACTGGATTTGATTCCCTGGCTTTCAACAGATCATCTCCCTTAACTTCCTGTACAGAATAACCAAGACGCTTTGCTTCCTTTTTAATGCCAAATGCCGTAACAATTACAGCATTCAGATATTTTGTCAATGGCGATAACAGGATTTCAACCTTATCCTCATTGACTACCTGTATGACTTTATTATCATATCCTAAAATACTCACTGTAAGTCCATCACCTTTAGATGAGGCAATTGAAAAATTACCTTCAGCATCAGTCGAAACTACAGCAGAAGAAAAGGCGCTTGTCACAATGGCATCAAATACAGGCGTGTTCGTAGTGGAATCAATGACTCGTCCTGTCAACTGGAATCCTTGTGCATGTCCACTAAAAAATAAAAAAAGGAATAATCCGAACGAAAGTATTCCTCTTATCGCATTTCGTTTTGTCTGGCACATAAAATATATTTTTTTAGAAGCGCCAAAACTACTTGCTAATTGATCGGTTGTATAAGAAAGCGGATAAACAAATGGTTAAGTATTCGTAATATTAATATACAGAAATAAAAAATCAGAAATGATGTCATCTTGGACACATTTATTTCCAGACTTATTGCCACAAAACCTCTATATCGATTACTTCACAGCGCGCTGAGGCCTAACTATTCTCACATTATTCATTTCAATTTTCACACAACTGCATTTGACAAAAAATGGAAAACCAAATACAATATTAAGATCAGGTAAAGTATCTTTTGGGGCTATCATAGTGAATTCAATCCTTGAATTTCGTCCATAATTCCTTGTTAATTTGATACGTATGATGCATCCACTCAAATGATGATTTAAATACAGACTTTGACTTTTTAAAATAATTGTCACATCAATGCCAAATTAATTTACTAAAAAATAAAACAGGATTTGCATTCATTCAACAATGGATGTTCCATTTTTGCATCAGACAATAACCATAGGAATTTTAGGATTGGTTTTGTGATTCTCTTAAATGATCTCTTCATACCTGATCATGACAAGCTCACTATACCTGGCTTCGATATGATGCCTATTTAATAACTAACCTATGCCCTACAAGGACAAATATGATCTTATCATCGTAGGTGGTGGCGTGTTAGGCACGTTTTCAGCATATCATGCATTGAGACTCGGAAAGTCAGTGGCTTTGATCGAACGAAACAAAACACCCCAGGAAGCCACAGTCAGAAATTTCGGCCAGATCGTTCCCTCCGGACTAAATCAGGAATGGAAAAAATTCGGTTTTAAAAGTCTTGAGATTTATAAACAGTTGCAATCCATTCATGATTTTACTGTCAGGTCTCATGGAAGCTATTATGTGGCATCCAATGAAGATGAAGTGACACTGCTTCATGAATTGTTGCAAACAGATAAATCCATTGATTATGAATCTAAAATCTTATCTGCCAGGGAGGCCTGTGAAAGATTACCAGGATTAAAATCTCAATACTGCGCAGAAGCTCTTCATTATCCGGAAGAGGTTTCTGTTGATCCCAGAAAAATGATTTCTCTCGTGATCGATTACTTAACAGAGGTCTATCAACTCACATATCTCCCTTATACAATTGCTCAGCATTTTGAATTAGATGCCAACGGGGATTGTCAGATCACTACGAATACAAAAATCAAATTAACCGCCGAACAATTATTAATCTGTAATGGTGTTGAATTCCAGCTCCTGTTTCCTGAATATTACCTGAATGAAGAAACGGAATGTGTCAAAATACATATGATGATGACTAAGCCACAATCTTCATTGCGTTTTTATGGAAACGTACTCACCGGACTTTCTATTCGCAGATATGAAGCGTTCAGGGAATGTCCCTCCTATTCTTTAATCGTTGAAAAAAATGCTGCTGATCCAAGAATTAAACAATGGGGTATTCATATTCTATTCAAACAAACAGACAATGGCCAAATCATCATCGGTGATTCACATCACTATGCCGACGCACATGACAAAGAAGAACTTGGTTTCGATAACCAACAAGATGTGAACGAGTACATTCTCGATCTTGCAAAAGAAATATTTGACCTGGAAACTTATCAAATAGATACGACTTGGACCGGCATATACTCCCAGGCCAAAAAGGTTGATATCATTTCTAAATCTATCGAAGGCAAAATTCATATTCTCAATGCCATCGGCGGGAAAGGCATGACAGCGGGACCTGGCTACACCTATTATCATATACGAAAACTTTTTGGACATGATTGAAATGGTCGTATTTGATATGGCTGGCACCGTCATAGACGAACAAAATGTAGTCTATAAAACACTGCATGAGACACTCACTGAAGCAGGTATCAATACAGATTTCGAAACCGTGTTGGCACTTGGCGCAGGGAAAGAGAAAAAAATGGCCATCGCTGATTTAGTATCGTATATCGAAGGCAGTCAGGATCCGAAACTCATTCAGGACTTGTTCGATTCGTTCAGAAAAAAACTTGAAGCTGCCTATCTAAATCTTCACATACTTCCTCAACCCGGCGCTGAAACTGTATTTGAAGAATTGAAAAAAAGAAATATCTACATCATTCTCAACACTGGCTATGATCGCAAAACAGCAGAACTACTATTAGAAAAACTTGAATGGCGCGTAGGTAAAGAAATCGATTACCTGGTCACAGCTTCAGATGTTTACGCAGGCAGACCTGAACCTGACATGATCGAAAAGGCCATGGAATACTACGATATCGAAAGCGGAGATCAGGTCATTAAAGTAGGTGATAGTATTGTTGACATTGAGGAAGGTCGAAATGCAGGTTGCAGATATGTAATCGGTGTCACAACAGGTGCTCACAATCACAGTCAATTGATGAGTGCCGAACCAACTCATATCATAGACCACCTTTCAGAACTTCTGGAGATCATCGACAATCATGACATTCACAGTTTCTGACAAGCGATATTATGCAAATGCAATATTAGCCGGACTGGCGGCATTCGCAGTTTACTTTTGCATGTACGCGTTTCGCAAACCGTTTGCGGTCGCCAAATTTGATGGCCTTATATTATTTGGCATTGATTATAAAGTAGTCCTGATCATCAGCCAGGTGCTTGGATATGCCATCTCAAAATTCTTCGGTATTAAATTCATTTCAGAATTCCGTCCGGAATACAGGGCCATCGGCATCATTGGTTGTATAAGTTTGACAGGTCTTACATTATTGGGATTCGCGCTTGTTCCTTTTCCATACAATTTTGTTTTCATGTTTCTCAATGGACTACCACTGGGCATGGTGTGGGGTCTTGTCTTTTCTTATCTGGAAGGGAGGAAAGCTACAGAGTTGATGGCCGCGATTCTGAGTTCTGCATTCATAGTGGCATCAGGTGTAGTTAAATCGATTGGAAAATGGCTAATGGTCTCTCACCATGTATCCGAATTTTGGATGCCTTTCATTACAGGAGCTATTTTTTTTGTACCGTTATTGCTTTTCGTATGGATCCTGAACCGCACGCCAAAACCAACTGAGGAAGATATTGCTCTACGTCATATTCGTGAACCGATGACCTCAGATGATCGTAAAAAATTATTTAGATCATTGGCGCCTGGATTGATAGTCATGATCTTTCTTTATATGATGTTGACAGCATTCAGAGATTTCAGGGACAATTTTTCTGTGGAGGTCTGGGAGGAACTTGGCATCCGCAATAACGCGGCTATATTCACCCAATCTGAAATGCCGGCTGCCCTTTTGATTCTTGTACTCTTTGCAATGTTTATTTTGATTAAAAAAAATTATTCTGCATTCCGAACTATGCACATCATTATTACAGTCGGTCTGGTCAGCATTGGAGTCGTCAATTTCATGTTCTTCTCAGGTCTGCTTAAATCGCCGATGATGTGGACTATATTGACCGGACTAGGATTGTATGCAGCCTATTTTCCATTCAATAGTATGTTGTTCGAACGATTGTTGGCGACCAATAGAAGTAAAGGGAATGCCGGTTACCTGATTTATCTTGCTGATTCCTTTGGATATCTTGGTAGTATTCTGATATTGCTATACAAGGAATTTTTCTTTGGCAAAATATCTTATCTCCATTTTTTCCTTTATATGGGTTATGGCCTTAGTGTTGTTAGCTTATTATCTTTTGGGTTCACTCATTTTTATTTCAGGAATAAATTAAGGTCAACTACAATAGCTTGACAGTTTCCTTATCCTATTTCTTGCAATTTTCCCAACCAATCAAACCGATCTAACATTCAGAACTGTTATTGTAGATGAGGTTCAATATATTTAAGGCCTATAACGACAATGGCGCACCCGGAAATTCTCTTATGGTTTTGCATTATCGCATTTATCTATGCCTCTGTCGGCTTTGGAGGAGGCTCCAGTTATATTGCCATTCTCGCACTGTATAGTCTGCCCTTCAAAGAGTTAAGACTCATTGCCCTCATCTGTAATATCATCGTCGTGGCAGGCGGAACGATCCTATTTATTCAGCACAAAGAAATTAAATGGAGAAAAGTGATCCCTCTGGTAATCTCAGGATTGATCATGTCTTTTTTGGGGGCACAATTGAAATTGAGTGAAAAATTTTTCTTTGTTCTGCTTGGATGCAGTTTAATCATTGCAGGAATTCTATTATGTTTTGAAAGAAAAACCAGTCAACCTGATCTGGAAATGAAAACCAAACCGCTTCGTGAATCTATTCTCGGAGGAAGCATTGGTTTATTGTCAGGTATGGTGGGTATCGGTGGAGGTATTTTCTTATCCCCGCTACTGAATTTAATGAAATGGGACACTTCAAAAAAGATAGCCGCAACCGCCTCACTCTTTATTCTAGTCAATTCAATTGGAGGCATTACAGGTCAACTTCAGTCCGATCCCTTTCCGGTTGATTACAACAGATTATGGATGATGGCCTTGGCTGTGTTCATCGGCGGACAGGCTGGATCGAGAATCGGTATCTTTAAGCTGAATCAACAAGTGATAAAAAAATTGACCGGCGTATTAGTTTTGGCTGCCGGGATAGAAATACTGTTGAGGCATCTTCATAATTAAATGATGATATGATCGTCGAAGTACAGGCATTTGGAATCGTAAAAGATATTTTCAAAAAGAAATCTGTTCAGGTACAGATTCAAATAAATACAACTTCTCATCTCAGAGAAGTTTTAGAATCCCAGTATCCGGATCTCAAAACACTTTCAGTTTATAAAATTGCTGTCAATGAAGAATATGTCTCGAATGAAATGATGCTGAGCGAAGGCGATGAAATTGCTATTATTCCACCTGTAAGCGGAGGATGAGATGACTTATATAGAGATATCTGAAAATCCGCTTGATGTGAAGACCTGTATTGATATGGTTTTGACACCTGAGACAGGAGGTATTAATGTATTTGTTGGTTCTGTCCGCAATATCACGAAGGGGAAAAAAGTAGTGCGGCTGGAATTTGAAGCCTATAGAAGTATGGCGTTAAAAGAAATGAAAAAAATAGCAGAGTCCATAGAAATGAAATGGCCGGTTTTGAATATTGTCATCCATCACAGAACTGGTGTCCTATCTGTCGGAGAAATCCCTGTGATAATTGCCGTTTCAGCTGCACACAGAGATGCTGCATTCAGTGCCTGTCAGTTTGCGATTGATCAATTGAAAGAAAAAGTGCCGATCTGGAAAAAAGAAATTTTTGAAGACGGCGAGGAGTGGGTTTCTGCTCATCCCTGACTTGTGCGGCGAAAATTTAGCATTAATGGGTCTCTAAAATGAAGTTATTGAGCAATGTGAAAATCTTTCTTGCCACCTGATTTACTGATCAACTTTGTTTCTTTAATCACGATATCATGACTCAGCGCCTTGCACATATCATACACGGTTAAGGCAGCTATCGTAGCGCCAACAAGAGCCTCCATTTCTACACCTGTCTTGCTTGTAGTAGAAGCAGTGCATTCAATGACCAATTCATTCTCTTTGCTGAAGCTGATATTAATCTGACAATCTTCAAGCGCCAATGTGTGACATAACGGAATTAAATCACTTGTTTTTTTTGCTGCCATGATCCCCGCGAGAATTGCAGTTCCGACTACAGAACCCTTTTTTGTCTGAATGTCCCCATCACTAAATGCATTAATTACTTCAGGCGGTAAACCCATAACAGTCCTGGCTGTGGCACTTCTCCGGGTTGGCGTTTTTTCCCCGATATCTACCATGACTGTTTTACCCTCTTTATTTAAATGAGAAAAATCACTCATGATTTATTAAGTTTTATAAAAGCTTGGTCAAATAAATTATCCACCGATTTCAGACATGGATGGGTGTACTTCTGTTGATTTAATTTTATCCGCTTCCCAACCATCAGCAGCTCGTTTTTGAAAAACGTCCATCAACTTTCCCTTAATTGCAGAATCTGACAGACCTTCTCTGAACAGATCTTTTACATTCAACACACCTTCACCATACAAGCATGTCTTGACCGTCCCTTGTGGCGTTACCCGGATTCGGTTACACGTACCGCAAAACGATCTTGAATAAGCCGCGATAATTCCAAATGATCCAATGTGACCCGGGATTGAATAATTGTATGAAGTCGAAAAAGGCGGATCAGGTATTTTTTGGACATCAGGATAAAATGCTTTTATGTATTCCAGTATCCTCGTGTGATTCCAATGCAATCCTGAAAAATCATGTCCATCTCCATTAAATGGCATTTCCTCTATAAACCGAACAGACACCGGAAGTTCTTTTGTCAATCCTGTAAGTTCAATGATATCTTCTGTATTTCTACCTTCCATCACGACAGCATTTATCTTGACATCCATGCCGTGGCTTAATAATGATTCAAGTGTGCTCATTACTGCAGGTAGTTCATCCCTTCTTGTAATCGCAAAAAACCGTTGTCTGTTGATCGTATCAAGACTAAGATTTATTGATTGGATGCCAAGCGATTTCAGTGTTGGAATGAATGGGCCAAGCAGTATTCCGTTTGTGGTAATGGATACTTTTTTTATACCTTTTATCTTGACTAATGCTGAAAGAAAATGAATAAGATCTCTACGGATAAATGGCTCTCCTCCGGTAATACGCACTTTTTCCAGACCTTCCTGAGCCAGAAGTGAGCATAGTCGCAACATCTCCTCATAACTCATCAATTCCCCGGATGGAACCCAGTCAAGACCCTGCTGCGGCATACAGTATAGGCATCGAAGATTACACCGATCCGTGACGGACAGACGTAGGTAGTTAATGATTCTCCCATGGTTGTCGTAGATCATGTTATAATGTGTAACGCATATGCATAATTAAGAAGATCTCGCCAATCTACAGCTAATTTCAGCCCCACCTGAATCAGATATTTACCTCAGGTATAAACTCAACCAGCATCAAGCTGATCAGGAAATACTCAAATAAATCTGAAGACCTATTCCGACAGAGGTTTATTTTTAAAACTATCGGGCAATCCATTCAGAATTTTAGGCCTATGATATTGCTATATAATGTCGTCAACGCGATGGCTTCATCTTGTTAGTCAATTGATTCACATTCTATGCTCCAACCATCCTTCTCAACCACCATCCTTCATTTAAGCCACCATTAACTCAAGTCAAATTTTTGACAAAAATCTTACCCCTGAGATACCCACCGTATCAGGATATTTAGTTTACCTTTGGTTCACTATTGAGGCCATTCGTTCAGCGACAATGTTTTATGCCTTAGCTTATGACTATGATTTAGCTGTTCGTACTTCAAATAACATAAAACATTAATCTTTTTTTATAAATGAAACTTTTTGTCGCTAAACTGCCCCAAAACGTCACCTCAGAACGTCTTAAGGCAATGTTTGAAACCTACGGTGGCGTACTTGATGCCAAGGTTATTACTGATCGGGACACCGGCATGTCAAAATGCTATGGTTTCGTCGAAATGGATTCTGAAGCAGGCGCCCAGGCTGCCATCGAAAACCTCAATGGGGTCGAAATGGAAGGCAAGGAAGTCCTCGTGAAAGAATCCGATCCTGCCCCTCGCAGCAATGATCGTGGAAGAGGCGGTCCACCAAGAGGTGGCTCAAGACCTCCATTCAATTCTGGAGGCGGAGGAGGAGACAGACGACCTAGTGCTCCACGTTCAGATCGCTGGGGTGATGACCGGCCAAAGTCAACCAATCGCTACCAGGACAATGATCGTCCAAAGAAGCGATATGATGATGACTTCGATGACAAACCAAGACGTAAGAGGATATAACCATATCCTTCTGTTTTTTCAATAAACAGATTTAACGTAAAATGAGGGTGAAACCATGTTTCGCCCTCATTTTCCTTTTCCCTGAACCAGGATCAGTACAGTGTAAAAAAGGATCTTGATATCCAGGGTGATCGACATGTTTTCGATATATAGGATATCAAATTTCAATCGCTGTACCATCTGTTCGATATTACTTGCATATCCATATTTCACCTGGCCCCACGATGTTATTCCTGGCCTGACTTTAAGAAGATGCTTATAGTGAGGTGCCTGCAGCATGATCTGATCTATAAAATATTTTCGTTCAGGTCTCGGACCGACCAGCGACATCTCCCCGATCAGCACATTCCACAATTGCGGCAATTCATCAAGCCTCCACTTCCGCATCACTGCACCCCAGGGTGTACATCTTTCATCCCCATCAAAAGACAATTGAGGTGTGTTGCCTTCAGATCCGGGATACATCGACCTGAATTTAAAAATGTTGAACGGCTTTCCATTTAAACCAACTCGCTCCTGGGTGTAAAAAATCGGCCCAGAAGATGATAACCTGACCCTGAAGGCTAAATAAAGGAACACTGGTGACAACACAATTAACCCCATTCCACTGACGACAATATCCAGAAGTCGTTTCACTATTTTCTCCCAATTGAGCATCAATCCCTGCCTGATCTCAATTAATACTGCCCCATACAAATAATCCATTTTAACTGTACCCAGCAATATATCATACATGTCGGGAATGATCTTGACTAGGACTTCTTCATTGAAATCAAACAGAATGTCCAGGATGCCCTTAAGCTTATTATGTTCAGAGGTCTCTATCGCGATCAATGCTTCTTCCACTTCATACTTTTGAATGATGTCTGCCAGTTGATCCAAAGTTCCAAGATTTGGCAAATGACCGGAAAGTGCTTGCGTCCCGTTCGTTTCACTTTCAATAAATCCAATCAGTCTGTTGCCCAGACTTTTCTTACGTGTCCGGATATCTTCATAAAGGTCAAAAGCCTTCTGATTACCTCCGATGATGATCGTTGAGTAGGTGATGCGCCCCGCCTTAAGTCTTCGACTTGCCATCGTCAGGATAATCATTCTCACAATGGCCGTAATGGTAAAGTGAAGTACAAAAAGACGGAAGAAGGATTGGAAATAGGTTGATACCGTATCAACAGTGTCATCCAGCAGAAGTGTAAAAAATATTATAATAACCCCGGCGAGTGAAAGAAAAAAAGTACGGATCAGTGTCGTCAACCGGGATAATCGATATATATCCTGGTAACGGTCAAAGATCCAGTAAAAGATAACCCATGCAAGGGGTATGATCACGAGTCCATACCAGAAATTATGATCATCAATGACGCCATGATCAAATGTTTTCCCCTCACTCAATGCTCTGAAATAATAGAACAATGCCCAGGCCGTCATGGCTGACATGAGGTCAGCACAGGCGTACAAAAACATGTGGAATCGTCTAAGTCTCTTCATCAGTTTACAGATGCACTACTTTGACATTGTCCAGTTGAATCTTAAGTTCCGGTTTTGAAGCATTTGAGGGATAAAGTGATCTGAATAAAATCTTGTAAGCAGGAAAATCTGATGCTGATAATTTATCCGTGAGGTCGATATAGAGCATATTCCAATTTTCTGTTGGCCTGACAAGGTAAAAGAAGTTGGAAAATTTTTCCCCTGTCAATGAAATACCAAGGATGCCTATACTCATTTCCATTTCAGATTTATATTGAAATTCGAGATACGTAGATCTGCCATCTGTGGGTAATCCACCCAGAGCGATTGCATTACCTACCTCAATGAAATTAGCTTTCGCAGTCAGTACGATTTCTCCGGAATAATCTCCTTCGAATGGATCTGTCATCGTGCGTGTGACAAAACTCCCGGGTACAGTATCCCTGTTGTCAACAAATTCATTGCCTGTCTCGAAATCAGCATCAAGACTCACTATAGTCTGAGGCAGGTAATGCGTTACAGGATTTACCTGCAGCTTACTTCCTGCTGAAGTAGCCAGTGTGATTTCATAAGGTGTATACAATGGATAAATGATCGGATCACTCGCAAGACCATTATTCCTGATGCCGGGATGAAAGATAAAATGCGTTTGATCACTATTCGCCAGATATGGAATTTCTACAGGAGGCTTGAAAATGCCAAGAAAACTTGACCCTGCATAGACCCATACTTCTGTAATTTTATTTTGATCCGACCCCTGTCCAGCTTGTGTCTGCAGGTCAAATTGTTCAAGCTTTATTGTTGATGGTATCGGCTCAGAAGGATTGATGAGGTTACAACCACCTGCACAAATACTCAATACAAGGAAAATAAATTTTCCTGCTTTGTAAGCAGAATTACGATTCATATTGAGTTATTTGTTCCATGATTTTATGAGCTACCTCAACAGCCTTTGCTCCGTCTTCAAACGTCACACCATAGGTAGAATTGTGAGCAATGGCATTATAAAACTCCTTTAATTCTTCCTCAATGGCATTATGCTTTTCAATACCCGGATTATCGGCTGCTATCCATCTGGGTCCATCAGGCAAGTCAAGTTTCATTGACATCATATCTGTAGGCTCTTCATGCAGAAGCTTTACAACCTGTACTTCATGATTAAGAAAATCAATGGCTATGTATTTATCCCGTTGAAAAAGTCTGAGCTTTCTCATTTGCTTCAGGCTTATTCGGCTGGCCGTAAGATTCGCAACAGCATTGTTCCGAAATGTAATTCTTGCATTACATATGTCTGCAGATTTTCCGGCTACACCTACGCCATTTGCTTCTATATGATCTACTTCTGAATCAATCATGGATAATACCAGGTCAATGTCATGGATCATCAGGTCCATGACGACGGGTACATCCATACCTCTTGGATTGAAAGGTGCTAACCGGTGTGCTTCTATAAAAACCGGTTTATCTAATCCAAATTGTCTGGCTGCGATAAATGATGGATTATACCGTTCGACATGCCCTACTCTACCGATCAATTTTTTTTCAATGATAAGATTAGCAAGTTTTCTACTGGTCTCAGGATGATCAGTCAGAGGTTTTTCAACGAACACATGCTTACCCGAATTGATGGCCTGAAGAGCGATTTCATAATGCGTGCTCGTGGGAGTAACTATGCATACAGCATCTACAGCATCTATCAATTCACTGATCGATTGGAAAGTTTTGACGTTGTATTGCGAAGAGATCTGTTGAGATCTATTATCGTCAATATCATAGATGCCTTCAAGTGAATACCCTTCTATTCGCTTGGCGCATTCGATGTGAAATCGACCCAGGTGACCTGCGCCAATAATACCCAACTTAATCATTTCCTGCTCTTTCATTATTTCATCCTGATCCTTATCCAACCACCCAATTTAGGTTTTACGCTCCAATACTCCACGAATAATCTTCATTTCTCTGAAAAGGAAGAATATTAATTTTCAATAAAGCCTTTTGCTTTAAGAAGTGCTTCGTTCAATCCTGCAGGTTCTGTTCCTCCGGCTGAGGCAAAGAAAGGTTGTCCTCCTCCCCCACCATTGATCGAACGTGCAAGTTCCTTGATGATATTTCCTGCATGAAGTTTTTTGTTTTTTACCAGGTCTTCACTGATATATAACATCAACTGCGGTTTTCCCTCTCCTTTAGAACCGATCAAAAGGAAACTGTTTTCTCCAAGTTCGTTACCAATCTGGAAGATCAAACTCTTAAGTAATTTCGCATCACTGATGTTTACTTCAGCACTGATCATCTTTATTCCATTGACATTTTCAACTTCTTTTAGCAATCTTGATTTGAGCTCTGCTGCTTTAGCTAGTTCAATCTCCTCAAGTTGTTGTCTTAAATCTCTGATCTCTGTTTGTAATTCCTTTATAGCCCTGACAGGATCCGAAGGATTTTTTAATTCCTGTTTTAATAAAGAAAATTGATTCAGTTGTTCATTGATAAATATCTCTGCGGTTTCAGAAGTGATAGCTTCGATTCTCCGCACCCCGGCTGCTATTGCCGATTCACTTATGATTTTGAATAAACCAATCACACCTGTTGAAGATACATGGCAACCACCACACAATTCAATGGAGAAATCAGGATCAAACGTGATCATCCTTACTTTCTCACCATATTTTTCTCCAAATAACATCCTTGCACCCGATTTTTCTGCCTGGGCTATCGGTATGTTCCTGTCTTCATGCAATCTGATATTCTCTCTTATTTTCTGATTCACTCGTGCTTCAACTCTGCTAAGTTCTTCAGGAGTCACTTTTGCAAAGTGCGAAAAGTCAAAACGGAGATATTCATGATTCACCAGTGATCCTTTCTGTTGCACATGATCACCTAAGACCTCGCGAAGCGCAGCATGAAGAAGATGAGTGGCGGAATGATTATTTTCAATAAGACGTCTTCTTGCAGTATCTATTTTTGTTTCAACTTCTGACGTAACAGATTGTGGTAATCGGTCGGTGATATGGATAGCAAGATCATTTTCCTTAACCACATTCTTTACTTCAATGACTTCTTCTCCAAACCAAAGCTCTCCAATATCCCCAACTTGTCCTCCACCTTCAGGATAAAAACTTGTTTTGTCTAATACAAGCTGATATTGTTGTCCGTCTTTATCTTCTATAGTTCTGTATTTGATCAAGTGAGATCCCATGACGATATCATGATCGTATCCTGCAAATACAGGACTTTCTTTTATGGATTTAAGCTCGACCCAATCACCTACGACTTTGACAGCATCTGACCTTGATCTGTTTTTCTGCTCGGTCAATGCTTTGTTAAATTCTTTTTCATCAATCGTCCAGCCTTTCTCTTCTGCCATCAGACGCGTGAGATCAATCGGGAATCCATAGGTATCAAAAAGTTCAAACGCATCTTTCCCCGCTATTACTTTTCCTTTCACCTGTAATGTTTCAAATCTTTTCAGGCCTCCTTCCAATGTCCTGAGAAATGATATTTCTTCTTGTTCGATCACACGTTTGATGAAATCTTTTTGTTCAGCATAACCCGGAAAAATGTCTTTAAAAAAATCAACCAACAGAGGAATAAGCCGATGTATCAATGGCTCTTTGACATTGAGAAAAGTATAGTAATACCGAACAGCCCTTCTTAAAATACGTCGCAGTACATATCCCGCACCCGTGTTGGAAGGTATCTGTCCGTCAGAGATACCAAAGCTCACAGCCCTTGCATGATCCGCAAGTACCCGCATGGCAATATCAGACATCACCGCACCTGTATAATCATTTTTGTATGGAATACCGGTGGCTTGTTCGATGAAATGGATAAGCGGAGAAAAAATATCAGTATCGTAATTAGAAGTCTTGTTTTGAATAACCCTTACCAGCCGTTCAAAACCCATCCCCGTATCAATATGTTTGGATGGAAGAGATTCAAGAGAAGAATCTGCTTTGCGGTTGTATTGAATAAATACGAGGTTCCAGATTTCGATCACACTTGGATGGCCTGCATTGACGAGTTCTTTTCCGGGAATCAATCTTCTTTCTTCATCAGATCTTAGATCAACATGTATTTCCGAACAAGGCCCGCATGGTCCGGTGTCACCCATCTCCCAAAAATTATCCTTTTTCCCAAATGATAAAATGCGATCATTGGGGAGCCATTCCTGCCAGAGTTGTCTGGCTTCATCATCTTCCGGAAGATTATCTGTAGCATCACCTCCGAAAACACTCACATATATTCTATCCATGGGTAGTTGCAGTCTATTTGACAATAACTCCCATGCCCATGCGATCGCCTCCTTTTTGAAATAATCTCCAAAAGACCAGTTGCCCAGCATTTCAAACATAGTATGATGATAACCATCACGGCCCACCTCTTCAAGGTCATTATGTTTTCCACTTACCCTCAGGCACTTTTGGGTATCTGCTATTCTCTTATGCGCGATTGGCTTGTTCCCAAGGAAATAATCCTTGAAAGGATTCATTCCGGCATTCGTAAACATGAGGGTCGGATCATCCTTGTTGACCATCGGTGCAGACATGACAATAGTATGTCCTTTCTCTTCGAAAAAACGCAAAAATATATCTCGTATCTCTTTGGCAGATTTAGCCATAATGTGTTTTTATTAAAATAGATATAAATGGTGATATTTTATTATATATTCAATCAACTGGCGTGCAATATATATTGTAATTAGAATTGATATATAATAAATTGTTAAATATTTTGTAAACAGGGAGTCAATCGTTACCTTAGCCAGCGATCCCATCTGGTTTATCACCGATAAACCTCCCGTTTTAATACCCTCAAAATTACTCAAATCGCAGATTCATGGCTGGAAGAAAGTATGTATATAACGAATCAACTCTCTCTTTTGAGGAATATCGTACACCTGGGAAGTTCAGAGTATTTAGCTTTTTCGGTTATCTCTGTGCTACGATTGTAACCGCGACGATATTTCTTTCCCTGCATAACAAGTATTTCCCCTCTCAAAATGAACTCAGCCTGATGAGGGAACTTGATCAGATGAAATATCAGTATGCCACGATCAACGATCAGATCAATCTCATGTCAGAAGATCTCAACACAGTGCACGAACGTGATGGAGGTATCTTGAGATTCATGCTCGGTATGGACCCTTTAGATGAGTCAGTATGGGAAGGTGGTGTCGGGGGTAGTGACAAATATGCCAAGCTCATTCAATATCCAAACTCAGGACAACTACTTGTAGAGACACAGGAAAAGGTGGACAAATTGATGCTACAGCTCAAAGTTCAGAAATTATCCCTTGATAGTATTCTGACAAAAGCAAATGCAAAAGAAGATATGCTCGCCAGCATTCCCAGCATTAAACCGGTGAGAATTGATTTACTAAAGAAAAGCTTAAGTGCACTTTCCGGTTTTGGCATCCGGCTTCATCCGGTTCACAAAGTGGAGAAAATGCATACTGGTGTTGACTTTACAGCTCCTCCGGGATCTCCTATTCAGGCCACAGGTAATGGTAAAGTAATCACCGCAGAATATGGAAGAGTTGGATATGGCAATCATATCGTGATTGATCATGGCTATGGCTATACAAGCCTATATGGTCACATGGCCACTCTTTCAGTGAAAGAAGGCGATATTGTACATAAAGGACAAACTATTGGCACTGTTGGCACAACAGGCCTTTCCACTGGTCCTCACTGTCATTATGAGGTACGCATCAAAGGCAATCCCGTAGATCCGATCATCTATTGTATGGATGACCTTACGCCTGAAGAATATCAGACCCTGGTCCAGAGAGCAGGAATAGAGAATCAGTCTTTTGACTAGTCATCTTTAAAATTTAATCCGGGTAATTGAAAGGGAACGGACCAGTTAAAGGCTGGTCCGTTCCCTTTTAATTTGATTCCGATGTTCACCAGGATGTTCAATTGTCTTCATTTCTACTTGCATTTTCTTTGCAACCTCCTTGATGGAAAACCTTAATTTAGAAGCAGTAAGGAATACCGTATCAGTAATTATCCCTATATTTAGGTGAATCCTGATCGAATGAAATCCATCGAAATCCAGAACCTCGATAAGTTATATTATACGATAGGTGAAGTTGCAGAAATGTTTGAAGTATCAAGGTCTCTTCTCCGGTACTGGGAAAATGAGTTTGCCTTTCTCACACCCAGAAAAAACAGAAAGGGGGACAGATTATTTACAAAAGAAAATATCCAGCAGATCCAGATCATTTACAACCTTGTCAAAGTGAGGGGCTTCACACTTGAAGGGGCTAAACAGGAACTCAAAAAGGAAAAATCAAATCTTACTGAACAGTTTAATCTGGCAGATCGGATAAAAGACATTTATGCCCGGCTAAAGGCCCTTGAGGAAAAACTTTCCTCCTAATCGACCACGCTTACTACTCCATCAAGATTAATCCTTGCGGTGCAATAGCTTATTTCAAGTGCATCATTGGAAGCTATTACAAGTGTTTGAAATTCTCTTAACTGGCCAAGAAGGTTAAAAAACCATGTTTTACCCTGTTCATCAAGATTGGATGTGGGTTCATCCAATAAAACCAATGGACGATCATCCAGTAACGTCAATCCCAGTTTGACTCTTTGTTTCATTCCAGAAGAAAAAGATTTTATCTGCTGATCGGGGCTAAAGGGATAATGAAGATTCGAAAACCAGTCTTGAAAAATCGGATATCCTTTAAGTAATCCAAGGCTTTTATGTAAATGAAATAATTCTTTCAGTGAAAGCTCTTCGATCACAGAATTGTAAGGTGCAACGAAATGAACCTGACGAAACAACGATTCTTCAGGAATCTTTTTTCCTTCCAGATAATATGTGATGACACCTGAAGTAGGAAGCATTCCACCCGATAAAATCTTAAGAAGCGTTGATTTGCCAGATCCATTGGATCCTGTGATGGCGAACCGGCTGCCTGCCCTGATTTCAAAAGAGAGGTTGTTGAATATGGGTTTTTGGTTGAAAGCCTTACTCAGCTTTTGTATATACAGATCCATTGACCGGGTTATGCGCTCTGAAACCTCTCATGATACCACGTTCTGATTGATCTACAAAATCAAGGATTAAATCCTTTTCAGGCCCGTCAGGTAATGTCTCTTTAATCACAGAGACGGCCTGTGTGATATTGTATCCGCGTACAAACAGGACACGATATATATCCTGGATGGCATGAATTTGTTCCTGAGTAAATCCTCTGCGTTTCAATCCGGTGACATTGACACCTACAAACGACAATGGTTCTCTGGCAGCTTTCACGTAAGGAGGAATATCTTTTCTGACGAGTGCACCGCCACCAACCATGACATGTTCACCGATTTTGACAAACTGATGTACAGCTACTAGTCCTCCGATGACAGCGTGATGACCAATGTGAATATGACCGGCCAGATTTACATTATTGGCAAGAATACAATTGTGGCCGATGATGCAATCATGAGCAACATGTACATACGCCATCAACAATGAATTGTCCCCGATAGAAGTTTTGAAACTGGCCTTTGTGCCGCGGTTAATTGTACAATATTCCCTGATGGTCACATTGTTTCCTATTTCAAGTGTTGAATTTTCACCTTCAAACTTCAAATCCTGCGGAGAAGCTCCAACTACGGCGCCGGGAAAGATATTACAATGATCTCCGAGTCTTGTACCATTCAGTATGCTGGCGTTTGCTCCTATCTTGCAGCCCTTCCCGATCACAACATCTTCCTCAATAGTGGTAAAAGGTCCTACCTGGACGTCACGTCCGATTTTCGCATTGCGATGAATATTATTCATTTCTTGGTTCGTTACGCACAATTTGTGCTGTGAGTTCACTTTCTGAAACTAACCTGCTCCCTACATAAGCTGTACCATACATATGGCATATTCCTCTTCGTATCGGAACCAGAAGTTGCATTTTGAGAATAAGTTGATCACCGGGAACAACTTTGCTTTTAAATTTTGTATTGTCAATTTTCAATAATAATGTAGCCCAGTTTTCAGGATCTGGTACTTTGCATAAGATAAATACACCTCCAACCTGTGCGAGTGCTTCCACTTGCAGCACACCTGGAAAAATAGAATTCCCCGGGAAGTGGCCCTGAAATAAGGCTTCATTAAAGGTAATATTCTTGACACCCACAATGGATGTCTCATCCATTTCTACAATCTTATCCACCAACAGGAAAGGATACCTGTGCGGCAGCATTTTGCGAATGTCTTCTATTCCATATAATGCCGGTTGATCCGGATCAATCTTAGGTCTGCCTTTTGTTTTACGCTGCTCAATAAGTTTTCTTTTCAGCAGCTTAGTAAATTCAATATTGGCTGTATGACCTGGTTTGCGCGCGACAATTTTGCCTTTGATAGGCCTGCCCAACAATGCAAGATCACCAATGACATCTAAAAGTTTGTGTCTCGCTGGTTCGTTTTCAAACTTAAGCGAAGTCGTATTCAGAATACCTGTTTTTTCAACTTTGATACTTTGCTTGCCAAGCTTTTTCGCCAACCTATCTAATTCATCCTGATCCATCAAACGATCAGCGATCACAACTGCATTTTCAAGATCACCTCCTTTGATAAGATTCTGATCAAATAGCTGTTCAAGTTCTCTTATAAATACAAAAGTTCTGCAAGGCGCTATCTGCGTTTCGTATTCATCAATATTGTGAAGGCTGGCATATTGATGACCAAGGATTTGTGAATTGAAATCAATCATGGCTGTGATTTCAAACTTATCACCCGGTAATGCCAGTAATTCTGTACCAGTGACCTCATCCTTAAACGATATAGGTTCTTCTATCTCGAAATATTCCCGATCCATGTCCTGTTCTAAAAGACCTGCAGCATGAATACCTTGTACAAAATGCAAAGCGCTACCATCCATGATAGGTATTTCAGGACCATCTACTTTAATAAGCACATTATCGACACCCATCCCTGACAATGCGGAGAGAACGTGTTCTATAGTGCTTATTTGTGCGTCACCATTTTTTATGGTTGTGCCCCGGTTTGTGGATACTACCTGGCCTACATCTGCTATCAGTACGGGTTGATCTTTCATATCTACCCGCATAAACCGAATACCATGATTAGCTTCAGCAGGTTCAAATTCTACAATTACAGATTTACCTGTATGAAGCCCCACCCCTTCCTGTCTGAAAGACTTTGCTATCGTCTTTTGTTTCATTCCTTTTCCTTTTTAGCGGAGGCAATCTGCCTTTCCAAAGCTTCTATTCGTTTTATATAGTCAGGAAGCTGCTTAAATACAGCATATGATTTCAAATAGTCATTATAGTTTATCGCAGGATAACCGAATATGCGGGCTCCCTCACCAAATTTTCCTGTATGAACGCCACTTTGGGCCTGAATCTCAACCCGGTCTGCGATTTTAATATGTCCGGCGATTCCTACCTGTCCACCTATACGCACGTGCTTACCTATCTCGGAACTACCTGCAATACCAGCCTGCGCTGCAATTGCTGTATGGTCCCCTATATTAACATTGTGAGCTATCTGAACCAGATTGTCAATTTTTGTGCCTTTACCTATTCTTGTTACTGACAATGTCCCTCTGTCAATTACAGTATTCGCCCCTATTTCTACATCTTCTTCTATGATTACTATGCCCACATGGTTCACTTTCACATAATGGCCTTCTTCATTGGGCCTGTAGCCAAATCCGTCACTCCCAATGACAGCATTTGCATGGATTATACAACGATCTCCGATTTGCGTATTTGGGTAAATCTTGACTCCGGGATATATTATGACCTCAGTACCAATTACCGTTCCATGCCCGATATATACCTGGGGATAAATGATACTTTTTGACCCTATAGAGCACTCACTCTCAATAAACGAGTATGCACCGATAGACACATCCGGAGCAAACTGACAGGAAGGGTCAGTAACAGCTAAATCCGAAATACCGGGCTGAGGGGTGCCATTTTTACTGAATTTCTCTACAATGAACATCATAGCTCCGTAAACATCGTCCACTTTAATCAATGTTGCCTGTATGGGCATTTTCGGGACAAACTCCCTACCCACCAGCAAAACACTTGCATTTGTGGTGTATGCATGATCTTCATACTTGGGGTTGGCCAGAAATGTCACGGTGCCTGGTCTGCCTTTGTCTATCTGGGATGGTCCGTGGATTTTCTTCTCACCATCACCTACCAGTTCACCATGGAGCAGCTTGCACAATTGTGCTGCATTCAGTATCATGCGGCAAAATTAACATTCATAGGCTATCTAACCCAGTTTATCATTGACATTCTATCCTAAATTATCAAAATAGAATCACCTATATATAAACCTGAAACCAGATATATCGACTTCTCTATTTAATTTTGGGCCATGACCAAGAGTAAAAATCAACAAAAGAAAACCGGGAAATCGAAAGATACCCGCAAAAACATAAAGAACCACAAGCTTGATGGACAAGATTGGAAATACCTTGGTATAAGCCTTATTTTAACCCTATTTGCCTTTATTGGCACTATAGGACATCAATTTGTCAATTGGGATGATGATTATAATCTCGCGAATAATAACAACACAACTCTCCTTAATTGGGATAATATTGTCAATATTTTCTCTCAACATGTGATAGGTAACTACAATCCTCTACCCATCCTGACCTTTACAATTGAACGGTCACTTGTAGGCCTTAGTCCTGCTCTTTACCACATAGACAATCTTATCCTTCACCTTATCTGCGTGTTTTTCATTTACAGGATATTCAGGGCACTTGATCTGACGGCCCTGGCATCCGGAGCAGGTGCTGTACTATTTGGCCTTCATCCTATGAGGGTTGAATCTGTGGCGTGGGTCACGGAAAGGAAGGACGTTCTGTTCGGAGCCTTTTTCCTCAGTGCTCTTTGGTTCTATATTATCTATGTCAAGACGGGCTATGCAAGAAAATACTTTTACGCTGCAATGGGGCTGTTCGTATTTGCGCTGTTTTCTAAAATTCAGTCTGTATCCCTACCCCTTACAATGCTTTTGGTGGACTACTATTTCAAGCGGCCATTAAACATCAAATTGGTGATAGAAAAATGGGCCTTTTTCCTTCTGGCTCTCATTATCGGTTTGGTGGGATTTTACTTTCTTGGCAAACAAGGCTCAATCAATGACAAAACAAATTATAACATCATCGAGCGTCTCATGATCGGAGGTTACTCCCTTGGCATTTATCTTGTAAAATTTATTTTCCCTTACCGGATGTCTCCATTGTATCCATACCCGGCTAAATTACCGGTTGATGTTTACATAGGGCCAGTTGTGGGCTTAGGTATTCTTGGTTTTATCTACATGGCCTATAAAAAAGATTGGAGACCATATTTGTTTGGTGTTCTTTTCTTTATTGTCAATGTCATGTTTGTACTACAGATTGTTGGTGCAGGCCAGGGTTACCTGGCGGATCGTTTTACTTATATTCCGTACGCCGGATTAATTTTCATTGTTGTCTATGCGGGTCAGTGGCTTTTTAACACAAACCATGCGGCTGCCAAACCAGCTTTATATGGCTTTGGGGCCGTAATACTCATCTTCATGTTTATGACTTTTAAACAAGCTAAAATATGGCAGGATAGCGATACACTCTGGACACATGTTCTTAAATACTACAAGGATACACCGCTTCCTTTCCGAAACAGGGCTAACTATCGACGGGATGAAGGCAGGATTGAGGAAGCCTTAGCTGATTATGATTCAGCGATACGACTTAAGCCTGATGGAGCTTTGTACAATTCCAGAGCCAAGCTTTATTTTAATCTTCAGAAATATGAGCAGGCCATGAAGGATTACAATCTGGCTATCGAATCGGACAGCACACAAGGTGAGTACTATGTCAACAGAGGTGCAGTATTTGCTTTATCCGGTCAGCTTCAACTGGCATTAAATGATTTTGACAGAGGATTAACCCTTGATCCTAAACATGCTAATGGCTACAAAAACAGATCATTGGTCTTTCAATCCTTCCAGCAGTGGGATAAAGCGATCAGTGATATCACCACTTACCTCGGCATGCATCCGGAAGATGCAGATCTATGGTATGAAAGGGGGCGCTTAAAAAACATTCTTAATCAGCAGGCAGATGCTATATCGGATATTGACCGGGCCATTCAGTTAAATAGCAAACAAGGCTTGTACTATTATGAAAAAATGAAAAGCTATCTGGCCCTCAATCAAAAAGACAATGCCATTCAGCAATACAACATTGTAAAACAATTTGGAATAAAAATAGAACCGGAAGTGCAGGCAGCATTATCAAAATAAAAGCCGAACTTTCCATTCCTTCATCCAGTATAAATTATGTTGACCCGGCTTATCATTCGAAATTATGCAATCATTCCTGAGCTGGATTTGCAGCTCCTTCCGGGCTTATCGGCCATAACGGGTGAGACAGGAGCAGGCAAATCTATTTTACTTGGGGCCCTTGGTCTTGCACTGGGCAGAAGGGCTGACTTCAGAATATTACCTGATGAAGAATCAAAATGCATCGTTGAAGCCCACTTCGAATTGCAGGACAATTCGCTCAAAGAATTATTCCTAAGAGAATCACTTGATTTTGACCATCAGATGATTTGCAGGCGGGAAATATCTTCCGGCGGCAAAAGTCGTTCTTTTGTCAATGACACTCCTGTATCGCTTAAAGTCTTACAGGAATTGACCGGACATCTGATCGAGCTACACCAGCAACATGACAATTTAGCTCTTCAAACAAAAGAATATCAGGTGAATGTGCTCGATACATTGAGTGGCGCACTCACTTTGTCTAAAAATTATCGATTGACCTATAGCCATTTGGTTCAATTAAAAAATGATCTATCCAAAACAAAAGAAATTGAACTCTCTTCAGCCAGGCGAAAGGATTTTCTGAAGTTTCAGATTGAAGAATTAGAAAATGCAAAACTTACCCCAGGCGAAATCGACAAACTGGAACAAGAACAGAATGTACTGAAACACGCAGAATCCATTGATCATACTTTGGAGTTGATTCAAAAAATATTAAATGATGGGCCGCATGCTCTCAACAATCAGTTGACTACACTCATTAAACAAATTGAATCAGTTCGTCATGTCTCGCATCCACTGGCCTTGATAGGTGATCGTATACAAGCTCTGCGTTTGGAAGTGCAGGATATCACACTGGAAGCAGGAAGAATGGATGGTATTGTTCAAAACGATCCCTTTCATCTTGGACGAATTGAATCAAGACTAAATCAACTATACACCCTGATTAAAAAATATCAGAACAAGGATGAAAATGGACTCATTAATCAATATGCATCATTAAAAAAAGAATTGAATGAATTATCTTCTGTAGGTGATCTCATTGAAAAACTGGAAAAAAATATTGCGCAGACCACGATCGCTATACAAAAGGAAGCTGAGCAATTGTCCCAGAAAAGAAAAAAAGGAGCTGAAAAAATAATACCCCAGATGGTCAGTTTGATCCATGAACTGGGTATGCCCAATGGTCAATTTTCGATTGAACTAAATCCGCTCCAGTCTCCGGGACCGGATGGCATGGATGACATTCAATTCTTGTTTTCAGCAAATAAAGGAATGTCATTACAACCTATTCAATCTGTGGCTTCAGGAGGAGAGTTATCAAGATTAAGTCTTGCTTTGAAGTCTTTATATGCGGCTCAGGCAAAATTACCAACCATTATTTTTGATGAAATCGATACAGGTATTTCCGGAGAAGTGGCGTGGCGAATGGGACAACTCATCCGTTCATTATCTAAAGGCCATCAGGTCCTGATGATCACGCACTCACCTCAGATAGCGGTCCATGCTAAAGTGCAATATCACGTCTCCAAAATCGGAACAGGAGCAAGAGATAAATCCTCCGTGATGCTTCTGACGCCTGCAGACAGATTGGTGGAAATAGCCAAAATGCTAAGTGGCGACCAACCTTCCAAAGAAGCATTAGCAAATGCCAAAAGCCTTATGAATGCAGTAAAAAACTGATTAATACTACCCGTTTGTCAGGGAGCGATATCCTGTCTGTGATGCGTGACTGAAGTAAGTTCTCCATTCATGATATGTCGAGGCAATTCGATAAAAAATGTGGTACCTACCCCTTTCTCAGTTTCAAAATAAATACGACCATCAAAAGACTGAATGATGTCTGAACATATAGCAAGTCCAAGGCCCATGCCTGATGATTTTGTTGTGAAATTCGGATAGAATACTTTTTCTTTCATGTGATCATCAATCCCTGATCCGTTATCCTGGATAGAGATCGTGATATGATCATCTGTAGAAACAAGTTTAATATAGATCAGTCCGCGTCTCGATTTTGGAATGGCCTGGATGGCATTCTTCACTATGTTATTCAATACACGAATGATCTGACTTTTATCTGCAAATACAAAAAGGTCGTTTATAGGTACCTGCAGTTGAATATCCATATCCTCCCTCTTCCGAAAAAGATCATGCACTGAAGCCACGATATCATTGATGACAAATACTTCATTCATCGCCTGCGGCATTTTCGCATAACTTGAAAATTCGGATGCAATATGTGTCAGGTTATCGATTTGTTCTATCAACGTCTTACTGACTCTTTTGATCATCCCGGGGAGATTACTTTCTTCCGTCTTTGTCGCCGCATTCTCCAGGTACTGAATACTCAATTTCATAGGTGTCAATGGATTCTTTATTTCATGTGCTACCTGTTTGGCCATCTCTCTCCAGGCTGTATCACGTTCTGTCTGCGCCAGCATCAACGCACTTTCATCCAGCTTCGTCACCATTCCGTTATAATCACGGATTAATTCACCTACTTCATCATCAATAGACCATTGAATGGTTTCATTCTTCTTGCCTAATCTGATCTTTTTTAATTTTTCACTCAACTGCGCAACAGGCCCTGTAATCGATCTCGCCATCAAAACAGCCATGCATATTGCAATCAGGAAAATAAAAACATAGGCATTTAAAAGTGTCATAAAAAACGCTGTTCCGGGATCTCCGTTTTCACCACCGGATGGAAATAATTCAGTCAGTTCAATATATCCCGATTGTCCATTCCCTTTATGAATTGAAACATAACCGACATCTCCGAAACGACTGATCCCATCCTCATCAAGATGAGTCCCGGATAAATAATAATCTCTTGAACCCGCATCCAGAATCATTTTCGGAAGAAAAGCCAGTTTGAAAGGGATATTGTTTACGCTGTTTCCTTTATCATCTGGTTGATGGATAAGATTCCCCTGAGGATCATAAAGTTGATTGGATGCACTATTTGTAAATGCGATTTTGGCAACCTGACTCATATCTTTCCGCCATGTTGTGGCTTCGGATGTTATAGTTTGACGTATTGATCCGGCTATCGTCCTCAATCGCTCATCATATCTTCTGATCTCATCTGCACGACTATTGGATCTAATATAGTATACTGTCAGAAGTCCAACAATGATAAATGTGAGGATGATAATAAACACAATTGCAATCTGAATTTTATTTCGCAATGATGGCCTTGGTGATATAGTCAATTCCATATTCTGTGGCAAAAATTCAAACCATGCATTCAATCCGGCAAGAATAAAAAGTAAAAAACTAAAGACAGTAAATATCAAAGAGAATAAAGAAACGACCTGGTTGAGTCCTTCCACTTTTTTACCTATCATGATGACATTGTCATTATCATCAAGCTTTGCTACATCTGTTCTGTCATCACTGGTTGTAATTTCACAAAAAACACCTCTGGTCATTTTGGCCGGTTTCGAAAACACCAGGGCATAGTCGTACCGTTGATTAAATACCAGCTGACCATCATGATAGAATGCGAGGCTGTATTTACTCGGCAAATGCGGAAGCCATTCAATAAGGTCTTCTTCAAAATTGTCTGTTTGCCCATATCCATCAGGCGCATCTTGTATAAGTTCTGTTCGGGTTATTTTTTCAAAATCCTTTTGATACTTATACAACACCAATGCTGTCATGGAAGAGATGGTCACCAGCCAACTGAGAACCCAGATGACCGATTTATTCCCTTGTTCAATATATAAATCGAGCAAAGTCATCAGGATAAACACACCAAGATAAAATCCTACGTCTGGTATATCTATATTAATAAGGTGTATAAGCGGAAGACTAAGCACGCCTGCAAAAAGAAGTGCGATCATACGCTCATAAAAATTAGTCGTATAAAATATTGCCCTGTTGACGATTTGAAATGAAAACGTAAATACCCCCATGATGATGAGGCCACAGGCAACGATGGACAGGAAATGATGGATGTCAAATAAAGAAATTTCACCCAGATCCAATCTGAAATTACTCTGGCCTACTACCTGGCGAAGTATCCATGCCGTAAGACCGCACATCATGATGACCACCAGGTAATGGCTCATCGTCATCAATCGATCAGCCCATCTTTTATTTGATGCAGGAATAGTCGATGTGGTTAAGAGGAGATCACGGCTATAGATTTTACTGCCTAACGTACATAGCCAAAGAAAAATAGAGCTGTCCAGTAGAAGATCAGTTGTCGAATAGGGAAATGATATATCCTGGATGATCGGAATTAATAATGAAATCTGATCAAAAAAATCATGATACGGCAGAAACAATGTAGCCATTCTTACTCCAAGCACTCCCACCATCTGGAGAAGAATCTTATTGACGTGAGAAATTTTTTGGTCCGACATTTTCTGAATCCAACTTATCCATGCCATACAAATGGACCAAACAGCAATAAGACAAAAAATAAAAATCAAACATTGAAGAAAAAACGAATATTCTTTTGTCAATAATTGGACATGAGCTATAGGTGATCCATCAATGCTCCGTATTAGAGTCGCATTGTCAGGAGACGGATAGCCGAATTTATAGGGCGTTACACTTATACTGTACGCCTGTTCCTGTTCAGGAATAATTGGAATCTTAAAATAGACTTCAAGCAAATCCTGGTGATCAGCTATTTCAACATGCTTGATATAAAAATCCTGTCTATGATCACGGAAGACTCCCGGAATATTTTCAAACTCCTTATGAGATGGATCAATTATTGACCCGGGCTTAGACCAGAAAATTAAACTGTCCTTATGATAGATATAGATCGTATATGGCTGCTGACTTAGCTTTTCGATTTGACTGACAAGGTCATTGGACAACAATTTTCCAGAACTCTGGACCGATCGGATTTGATTGATCCAGTCTCCATTTTTGGTATCATTCAATGAAGCAACTTCAAGATCATGTATATTTTGCTCAAGCTGCAGTGCGAAGTGGGCTTTATCATAGGACAATTGATCAAAACCAACCACTCCGGCCAGACTCACCAGGCAAAATAAAGTGATGCCAACGTACAGGTATACTTTGTCCCTTATCCGCATATATCACATAAAGATAATATATAATAAGTAATTTATTATCTATCACTAGGTTACCAAAAATAAGGTGCCGGATCTAGGGAATATTCAGATTTTGGGTAAGACAGAGAACGAATGGCCTGAGATAGCCGTTATGTTGGGGCATCTGTGATGGATCTATCGCTCTCAATTCATTGAGGGAGGAAAGTCCGGACAGCGTAGAGTACCGCACCATCTAACAGATGGGCTTTGCTTTCAGCAGGGACAGACAGTGTCACAGAAACTATACCGTCTCGCCGAAGGGTGGGATAAGGGTGAAAACGTGCGGTAAGAGCGCACGCATGGTCAGGGTAACCGGTCATGGGATAAACCTTGCGGGCTGAAATGCCATGTACACTCCAATCTCGTCAGGCATTCGTGCATGATAAGCCCGGCTGCTCGCCGGCGTGTACCAACAGTTGGAGGGGGTAGGCAGATAGAGCTATAGTAGCAATGCTATGGCCCAGATAAATGATAGGTGTTCCTGATTCATTAGGAATGACAGAATCCGGCTTATACATCACAGATGCACTTTTCGATGTTCACACCCCACTACTTATTTTGCTTTTGTCAACTTCTTCTGCAATTCTTCAAGTGAAATTCCCTTCGTCTCGGGCATGATGAATATGACAAAAAGCAATTGCAAAACCATCATACCTGCAAAGAATGCGAATATCGGTCCTCCTGTAAATCTATTGAGCAGATAAGGCATCAGTAATGTAATTATCGCTGCAAATATCCAATGCGTCGATGTTCCCAATGATTGCCCAGAAGCACGAATATGATTCGGGAAAACTTCAGATATATATACCCAGATAACAGCACCCTGACCTATCGCGTGTGAAGCAATAAAAAGAAATAAAAAGAGCGGAACTTTGATACCATTGAAATCCTGATGGTAAAAAACCCATGAAATCATGGCCAATGATATTATGTATCCTAATGAGCCTATCAGCATTAATTTTTTTCTCCCGGCTCTGTCGATCAGATACATACCCAGCATCGTGAATACCAGGTTGGTAATCCCAATCCCGGCACTCGATAATAGTGCCCCTCCAGCTCCCAGACCAGTTTTCTCCAATATCCTCGGCGCATAATAAATGATAAAATTTATACCCGAAAGTTGGTTGAAAAATGCAATTAGAAATGCCAGCATAATGGACTTATTATACCTCCCTGTAAATAATTTACCCTGTCCACTTTCGGATCCAGACTGATGAATGGCATCTAATTCAGGCTGAGTATCAAGACCGGGATTTAATTGTTCCAGAATTCGTTTTGCATTCGCATCATCTTTCTTTCGGAGGACAAGCCATCTTGGACTCTCGGGCACTGTCAGGACCAGAAGTGTATAGATAATTGATGGTATGGTGACTACACCCAACATCCACCTCCATGCATCTGTCCCTATATCCCTTAAAAAATAATTAGACACATACGCAATCAATATTCCAAAGACGATATTGAATTGATATAAAGCAACTAATCGTCCTCTCCTGGCTGCAGGCGCAATTTCAGAAATATACGTTGGCGCAGCTACAGAAGATGCTCCTACCCCTATGCCACCTATAAACCTGAATACAGAAAATGAAATAGGGTCCCATGCAAGTGCTGAACCAAATGCAGAAATAATATAGAGCACACCGATCCAGATAAGTGTTTTTTTTCTGCCAATTCGCTCGCATGGAATTCCACCAAACATGGCCCCTATCACAGTACCCCACAATGCCATTGACATGATAAAGAACCCATGCGCAAAATCACTCAGGTGCCACAATTGCTGAATCGGCTGGTCCGCACCCGAAATGACGGCAGTATCAAATCCAAAAAGAAAACCAGCTATGGCGACTGTAACCGACCAGAAGAATAGTTTATTCTGTAGCATTGTGAGGGAGATAAAGAAGGTGTAATAGATACCAAGATATAAGAAAATAAAAGGAACCCTCAATTTGAAAAGGAATTTATTTGAGAGTACGGACAGGTCGCGACCTGTCCGTACTCTCAAATAAATTCTTTCATGCGTATAAAAAAAGCCGGACAAGATTTAACCCGTCCGGCTTTTAATATTTAATAAGTCTTTTTAGTTGGTAGGTGCTGGGACAGCATCAGCTGCTTTGTCAAGGTGAAATACCAGCGTGAATCGAAGTGTGTTATCAAGTGGACTACGCTGATTAGATGTAGGAACGAGATATGAAACATTCAATCCGAATACATTGTATTTTAAACCTAAACCGGCAGTCAAAAATTGTCTGTTACCTTTTGTAGGATGCTCATAATAATATCCGGCTCTGAAGGCAAATTGCTTATTGTACCAATATTCAACTCCCATGGAATACATCAGCTCCCGTAGCTCTTCTTTGAATCCTCCTGGTGCATCACCAAATGATCCGAAGACACCTTCAAACAGTGCTTTCTCACGGTAGTCCGGAAAACCATTTCCATTCTTATCATAATTCGGATTAGTATCAGGAACAGGAGTAGGTACTAGTAATTTGTTCACATCAACCGTGAATGTCAATTGATTATAATCATCAAGATCAAGTTCTAAAGCTCCTCCAATGCCAAAATTTCCCGGAAGAAAATCTTTAAAGTCAGATTTTGTATATGACACTTTTGAACCAATATTAGTAAAGGCTGTACCTATTCTCAACATACCTGCGTTGATTTTCTTCTGATACGTAAATGAAATATCAACAGCTCCGGCTTTCGCAGCGACAATATCTATATTGTCTATTTGCTGACCACCGGCCAGATTCGAATAAATAAATTTACCTGTGATGCCTGCAGCAAAATTGTCTGATAATTTTCTGGCATAAGCTACAGCTACTTCAAATTCGTTAGGCCTCCCTACCCCAAGTGATCCTCCATTGATATCCGTAAATTGCAAATCACCAAGTGCAAAATACCTTAATGAAACACCGATTGTCTGAAATTCATCCAGTCTCTTATATCCGGACAGATAAGCCATGTAGACATCCTGCAGCCCTAAAGATCTAAGCCATGGAGAATAACTTGCAGCCAAACCCATGTCAGAATTAATGAATGCGAGCTTGGAGGCATTGCTATGGATGGAATTGGCATCAGCCGAAGTGGCAATACCTGCATCTCCCATTGCCGCAGAACGAGCATCAGGGACTATTCTTAGAAAGGGAACAGCTGAAATGATCGTATTTGGACAATCGATAGCATGTGTGAAAGTACATTGGCTTGTACCTAGATTGGCTAACAGAAGGAAAAGTACAAGGAGTGAGGTAAACTTCATGAAAGTGAGTGTTTGATTGAATAATTGAATACAAAGATAATTTAAAAGGATCAACGGAGAATCACCAGCTTGCCCGCCGTACTTTCTGCGTTTTCCTTTGTCCCATTAACGTTAAATGATACTTTTATTTTATACACATAGATACCTTTATCTACCTGATTCTCATTATCATCCGTTCCATCCCAGGTCAGATCGTCTACTCTGTACCCATCAGAGATAAAATCCTTCATTTCCAGGGTTCTTACGGGCTGGCCGACTATAGTATAAATATTGAGCCGAATATCCATAGGCACACCAGGTCTATTATGTTCAAACTGAAAGCGGGTAAAATCGTACAATGGATTAGGATAATTCAGGACATTCTGAAGTATTGCGCCCTTTTCATCTACAACTACAAATTCAATGTAGGCTTCTCCCGGATTATTGGCCAGATCCCATGCGGTCACTTTCAGTGTGTGCAGGCCTGGTTTTAGATTGCTCAAAGGATAACGTACGATCCCCTTCGTATAATCATCCAAAGAAGCGACATAAAAATCATTCAGAATAAAACTATTCTTATCGTCCCCATCTAATATAGCTTCAAGGTCATGGCCTATTCCGGTTCCTGAGACATTAATCCCAAAATCATCACTCAGCACGACATAGATAAAAGGATTGACATCAGTCATACCCCCGGACACAAAATGATCATCGTTCATGTAAAGTTTGACCAGAGGTGGCTGGTCATCAGACAAGCCTGCGGTGGAAACCCCGCCAATAATAAATGATGAAAAATAGCCTCCGGCATCAATGGTGCCATTCTGCGCATAAAAGCTGAACTTCCCGGGTCCGTATGAAAAATCAATATCCTTTGGCAAAACAAATTCAATACTCCAGCGACCAGCAGTTACTGTTGCTTTCCCTTTGAATAGTTGCCTGTTCTGTGTATTAAAAGTTCTTACAAAACTCACATCAGTCCCTTCCGTATCATTTGCCAGCGTTTTTCTGACCTGTACTTTATCAAAAACAGTGAGTGATAATTCTCCATTAAAATTATTTAATACCTGGCCCTGATCGTCAAGAATCACACCTGACAGATTAGCTTTTTCAAGCGCACTTAATGTATCCGGCGAACCACTAATTGGATTCCCATCAATTTCAGTAACTACAACATGATATTTCGGAATAGCCAGTCTCATTGAGGGATCACCAAGGAGTGTGAATTTTCTGGCATTATTATCCAGAGAATCCACGCCTATATTTTTTGATCTCGTCAATACCTCCCCGATGCCCGGATATTCCCCTGGACTATCAGGATTGTACAATCGTTCAAGTACTGCCTTTGTAAGTCTTTCATTACTTCCTGAATACACAGCTCTCACCGTAGTCATAAGAGCAACAGCACCACCCTTCGGATTAGATAATAAATGTTCGCCGGCTGTAGTAAAACTTGGTTCATCGTATCCTGCAAACGAACACGTAGCTGTTATAAAAACAGGTAGATTATCAAAATTTTCATAGGACTGTGCCTGGTTAATACCAAGTACGCGCTCTTGCGTCCACCCATTTTGTCCGCCATGACCCAGATAGGTTACCGTAAGGGCACCTTTTTTCATGTTCAGATCAATAGCTTCATTTACAGCAGGATATCTGTCGCCTCCCGGTGTAACTTCCTGGGGAAAAGCATCCAGGTAAATCTTATTCATATTTAACTCCGGATGAGCTATGCCGTTTTGATTGGCCAATCCATCTGCCTGGTTGAGATGTGTATTACTGTCCTGATCGTCCGCGACCATGACCACTCTTTCTCTCCAGTCATTCAGCGTACTGGGACTTGTATCATAGTGAATGATCTTATCTACAACAGCCATAGCTTCTTCAGGTGTGTCAGAAGGTATTCTGCCTATCGCTATATCCACAGCTCCGATGAGCGTCTTTCCTTCCTCACCTTCATTATCATCAAGCAGTCCGAAATAATCATCTGTGGGAAATGATCGAATCGGATCCAACGATTCCTCTGTCTCAAATGCCGGTATAAAATTATGACGTGGTAATTCGGAAAATCTACCGAGATAATCATACGTCGCATCTCCCATCAATAATAAATATCTGAATGCAACATCTCTTTTATAAATCATCCTTGCAAAATCACGTATTGCTGAAGGGTCCCTTGAACCTCCACTGAATTCTTCAAAAACCTGGCTCACGGGAACTGAAATAACTTCAAGATGATCGTCTGTTCTGCGATGTTCGGCTAACTTTTGAGCTGCAGCCTCATAGCCATCGTAATAGACAATGACCAGATCTGCGGTTTGAATACTGTGCAAATTTTGATTTTTCACATCGGTTTCATAAACAGGATTTGATACATCTTTTGAAGGATCAAAAGCAACGAATTGATTCGGTGAGGTTGAGATTTGTGGAAAAGAAAATGAACTCTGCGTCCCATTAGATCCAAATTGCTGAATGACCGGATTTAAGGGATTTGTAATATCCCAGATCATTCCATTGGAGGGCAGACCTGTAACATTAAATTTAGGGTTGCCAAGAAAAACAGATCTCGGATCCTGGATGTAAAGGGGCTTACCTGATGTATACTTATTTTGTTTCCAGGCATTGATTTCAATGTAATCAATCCAAGCCCTGGAATTAATTCCATTGGCACCAGGATATTTAATTTTTATTTTACTGATCGCTTCATTAGGCTTGAATACACCCTGCATGATAGCATCATTAGCGAATGAGGCTTCAAAATTTCCAAGTGATACTCCACCTACACTTTTGCTAAATTCATGCTGATTAAAATCAATATAAAAAAGCGATGCATTTTCAGCTCTGGCTGCAAATCTCACTTTATAATAAAATGTATCTGCAGGGACGATGTCTGTAAGATCAAAATCATTTGAATAATCCACTTCATTGATGACCGCCAATTCATCACCATACCATTCCTGTCCCGATCCCGGTGGCCTGTAGCGGCCAAGAAGATTTACTTTTTCCTCTTCAAGCCGTTGATAACTCAGAGAAGCATTCGATTCATATTGGCTTTCAGATCCGTTTGATCTTGTAGCCATCGGGTTTCTTGCGCCACTATTAATGATGACGTAATAATGATTTAATTCATCATAGATATTTTTATCCATGTGATAAATCCTGTTCGATGGATCATATACCCAATGATCCGGGCCCTGAGCATACCATAAAAAATAATCTCCCTGATCAAACTTCCCATCGTCCATGCCAACTCCCATCATCGCAGTTTCTTCAAGATCATCAATGCGAACAGCACCATTCCATTGCGGAACTCTGCCATCTCCATTTCCAAAAATCGCTATTTGAGTTGGATTTAATGTGCCGGGGTCAATTTTTAGTTTGTCCTTAATAAAGGAATAGTCAAGTTTGTAAATCCCTGACCGGGGAACTCCGATTTTATGTATAGTTCCTGAAGAGAGAACGGATGTCTCTTTAAATTCAGGTCCTGACCTCTGGGCAGAAAGTGTATTGAATTTGATCAATCCAATAAAAAAAACAAGCAAGTAAACTCGAATCATACGATGTGACCTGGTTTGAATGGAGAGTAAATTCGTTATAAAAACGTTAACGCATATGATCTATTGCCGGGTATTCTTATTATTTTTTCCAGCGAAAAGATACATCAAATGACAATTTGCCGCTATTTGTTTAAAGCCTTGATCACAGAACTACCATGCTGAAAAGCGTTATTATTGCAATCACTCAATGAAAATCAGAACCATTTCTTTCTACAATACAATGCAGAATGGCAGTTTGTCCTGTCTGAAATTATTCTCAATTTTCTTTATTTTTTGCATTACTTCAATCCTTTGCTTTACGTCTAAAGCACAGGATCCGGTTTTTTCTCAATTTTATTTGTCTCCTCTTCAACTCAATCCAGCTCTTACGGGCTTAACAGAGGATCCGCGTTTTTCAGCAAACTATAGAAATCAATATCCTGGGTTCAACAATGCTTACAGGACCTATGCCTTGTCATATGATCAGTTTTTTCCACGGATTAAGGGAGGCCTTGGCTTCTGGATATTGTCCGATGATGCAGGTGACGGTATTTTAAAAACGATAAAAGCCGCAGGAATTTTCTCGTATAAAACTGATTTGTCCAGGCATATCTCAGCCAAAATGGGGATTGAGGCCGGAGTGGTCCAATCTACCCTAAATTGGAACCAGCTGGTATTTGGAGATCAGATCGATGATTACTCAGGTACAATTAGCCCCGGAGGAATTCCATTTCCGACAGAAGAAACAGCACCTGAAAAGAATAAAGTAGTCTACCCTGATCTCGGAGTAGGTCTCATCATTTATGGAGGCACACTTTATTCAGGTATATCTGTAAGACATATGAACAGGCCAGATCCGGATTTCCTGTCTATCAATTCTGATCTTTCACCTCGGATCCCCATGAGATGGACCTTTCATGCAGGAGCTTCGTGGCCGGTTTTTACTCATATTTTTCGTCAAACCTTCAAAATGGCGATCTCTCCTTCAATAATTGTTGTTCGACAAGGTCCTTTTAACCAGGTTAACGGGGGGGCCACTTTAGATTCTGATTTTATTAATCTCGGTATTCACTACAGAATTTCCTCAGGGCATTCAGAAGCACTGATTGGTTCTATTGGCTTCAAAACCAACAAATTAAAAATAGGTTATAGCTTTGATTACACAGTTTCCGGATTCCCTTTAAGTGGAGGTACGCATGAAATTGGAATTGTATATCTCCTTGATAATGGGGACACTGAATCAAGATATAATGATTGTCTTAACATATTCAGATAATTTGGCAAGGATGTCAGGCACAGTATTTGTCCTGTGCAATGACATTAAAACCTGCAATAATTCTAGATAGGATACGTTTCAGAAAATGTATATTTGTCCCTCTTTTAAAAATAACGGTCAGTTAAGAATGAAAAGATTTCTTTTAATAGGAACAAGCGCCCTTTTGATATTTGGGTTTACAGCTTGTAAAAAGTCAGAGCGTTCTTCAGTCACAGGTTGGAAATATAACGACCAGGAGTGGGGGGGATTTGAGAAAGGTACTCATGGAGACATGGAGATAGGGCCAGGACTGGTTCCTATCGAAGGTGGTACGTTTACAATGGGTCTTACAGATCAGGACGTCACTTTTGCCTGGGACAATGTCCCCAGAAGAATTACGGTTTCTTCATTTTTAATGGATGAAACCGAAGTTTCGAACTCTCATTACCGTGAGTTCGAATATTGGACAAGAAGGGTTTTGGGTGATTCTTATCCCCAGGAGGTGTTAAGTATTTTGCCTGACACGCTTGTTTGGAGAGAAGAATTAGCTTTTAACGAGCCTTTGGTTGAAACATATTTTCGCCACCCGAGTTATGCCGATTATCCAGTCGTGGGTGTCAACTGGGAGCAGGCAAATAAATTTTGCGCCTGGCGTACAGACCGGGTAAACGAAATGTTGCTCGTTGAAAAAGGCGTTTTGAACCTGAATGTTGAGCAAAAGGACGCTGATAATTTCAACACGGAAGCTTACTTATTTGGTCAATATCAGGGTAGTGTTAAGAAAAACCTACCTGACCTTAAGACAGGTGGTGAGCGTCCGGTTCGTTTTGAAGATGGAATTTTATTACCAGCTTACCGACTCCCGACTGAAGCAGAATGGGAATATGCTGCTCTTGCTCTTCAGGGAAATAACCTTTCCAAAAAAGATGAATTGATTTCCGACCGCAGGATTTATCCATGGGATGGTAATACAGCCCGTTACAAAATTCATGATCGTCACCAGGGTGAAATGCTGGCTAATTTTAAAGAAGCCAGAGGTAACTATATGGGAACTGCAGGAAAGCCAAATGACAATGCTCCGTTCCCTTCCCCTATTCGCTCTTTCTTTCCAAATGATTTTGGACTTTATAACATGGCCGGTAATGTTAGTGAATGGACAGCCGATCTATATCGTCCTATGACCAGTTCTACATTGAGAGACGTCGAAAATCAGGATCTCAATCCTTACAGAGGAAATATCTTCAAACAAAGAGTTATTGACGAAAATGGTCATGTGGTAGAAAAGGATAGTCTGGGGAAAATACGCTATCAGCTTGTTTCTGATTCAGCAGTAGCTAACCGTGAAAATTATCAGAAAGGAAATGTAATGGACTACAGGGATGATGATAATGAATCTGTTTACTATGCTTATGGCGAATCTTCTCTGATCAATGATAGTTCACGGGTGGTGAAGGGTGGATCATGGGCTGATCGTTTGTATTGGTTATCACCAGCTGCCCGCCGTTTCAAAAACCAGACTTTAGGTGATCGTACTATTGGTTTCCGTTGTGCTATGCACCGTGTAGGAGGTTCAGAACCAGGTGGCGAAATCGGTGGTCTCGATTATGGAGGAAAAAAATCAAAAACATCAAGGAGATATAAATAATCTTTCACGATTGATGAAAAATAAAAACGCCTTCACATTTCGTGAGGGCGTTTTCTTTTTAAATGTGTTTATTTTCGGGCTATCATATTGATGCTAATGAAGATTGATGCTTTATATAGGTTGTATTTACAACATCCCGAAATTTGCACAGATACCCGGAAAATAAAATCCGGATGTTTGTTTTTTGCTTTGCAGGGATTGAATTTTAATGGCAATACGTTTGCACCGGAAGCACTTAAACTTGGAGCAGCTTATGTGATTGTTTCTGATCCGCTCCTTCAAGGGCCCCGGTATATATATGTCAATGACACATTAGAAGCCTTACAATCCCTTGCTCAATATCATCGGACACAATTAACTGTACCGCTTATCGCCATCACAGGCAGTAATGGGAAAACCACAACTAAGGAACTTATTACTTGCGCACTCAGGGAAAAATATATAGTTCACGCCACCAAAGGCAATCTGAATAATCACATAGGTGTTCCCTTGACTTTATTAACATCCCCAATCGAAACAGAAATTATAGTATGTGAGATGGGTGCAAACCATATAGGGGAAATAAAAAAACTATGCGAAATAGCAAAGCCTACACATGGTATCATCACCAATATTGGAAATGCTCACCTGGAAGGTTTTGGCTCAATCGAAGGAGTTCAAAAAGCTAAAGGAGAACTATTTGAATATCTAAATGTACATGACGGATATGCTTTTCTCAACACAGATGATGTACGATTAAGAGAATTAGGGAGCCTCCTGCGTCGTAAAACAACTTTTGGATTTGACGATTCTGCATCTCCTGATATTTCATTTGAATATCACATTACCGGAGAAAAAAACGGATTTATCCTTAAGGATAGAAAACATGATATCACACTTGTTTCCGAAATGTTTGGATTTTATAATGCGTCCAATGTCCTTGCAGCGTATACAATCGCTGAACATTTTGATGTGCCTGGCAATAAAATTGTTGCCAGTCTTTCTTCATTTATTCCGGGAGCTAACAGATCTGAGACTATTTCTTTCCGGGGATGCAGGATTGTAAAAGATGCATACAATGCTAATCCATCAAGCATGGAATTAGCACTTCGCGCATTTTCACTTCAATATCCGAATGGATGGGTAATACTGGGCGATATGAAAGAATTAGGGGAAGAGAGCGATCAGGCACACCATCGCATCATCAATATTATTAAAGAGCTTGGCTTTCCTTATGTGGTTCTTGTAGGGAAAGCCTTCAGGGCTGCAATTCAACATCAAAAAAGCCAATTCCCGGATTTGATCATTTCAGACAGTATAGACGAGATTAAATCAGGTTGGGATTGGGAGAAATGCAAAGGTCAGACTTTATTACTCAAAGCCTCAAGATCTATGATGATGGAAAAACTTCTGGAAGATTAAGTCAACCCAGAACTGTACGAATGATCAATTCACTATAGTCCTCTTCACAAGATTTGCGATAGTCCATATAAGAGCATGGTACTTTCACACCGTCTTTATTATCCACCCACCATCTTCCGGACATTTCACTTTTATAGAACAGTAATGTATGTTCATGATCCTTAGACTGAACTACATATTGAGTCAATGTGCTCTTAGCCGGATCCTCTCGTAAGGTAGATCCTTCCAGCATATACCATATCATTTGAGACAATGCATTTGCCATCAGTCCGGATTCATCTGCTTCGGCATTATACCCATATACCCCTACAGAAGAAAGAGATTGTGCGGCGCCAGCATACCTGAATAGTTGGCACGCTTCCATGACTGATAAACCGCTTCCGGACATACCGGTTAAATAACCCGCCTCTGCAGCACTCAAACTATCGCAGTGATATATCATGGCACCCGAATCACGAATACAAGGCTCTGCCAGGCTTAAATCTTCCCGAAGATCACTTAACCTCAAATGACCTTCAACCCGCAGATGAGACTCAGTCACCAGATGCCTTTGTGTACCGATATACTGGAATAATGGACCCGGAGAGTCAGTTCTAAGATGAATATCATCGTCCAGGTTTGATTCCCTTATTATGCTTGCCATTCTCATACCATTGATCTGGTGACGCATAAAGCCTAAAGGCGCCCCCAGGAGTAAAGAAACGGCCCCACTTTCATTAATTTCCTTAAGCAATGGGATGATCGAATCTGGTTGTTTCTGTATAAAATTTCCACAATCTACTATATTAAGCGCCTGGCTGGGGGTAGCACTAAACTGGTAGAGGTTCTTTTTAATTCGCTGAGAAACAAGCCTATCGAAACTCACGATGACCAAATCTTCCGACGTGCATTTTTGGTCCTCATCATGAATAAACTTGACCTTGTGCCATAAAGAGCCTTTACTTAATCGGTCTGGCCGAAGTGCTGACTTTTCGTCAGGCGTACACCAATGAGCTATCATAACCCAAATATATTAAATTTATATTTAATATGTTAAATAAAAATTGGCTTGATTTATGTTAGCTTCTATTCATAAATCCAATTACCGAGCGATACATAAATAATTGTATTTCTTAATAAAAAAAGGATATTTTTGCCCTACTCAAGTAATTCATTCTTAATAAATCCTAACCCTATGACACGACTATTATACGTCCTGCTGTCTAGTCTCCCTTTTTTATTAACTCTTAATGTTAAAGCTCAGGAACCGAATGCAAAATTCGCCCCTCCTGTTATTGAAGATGAGATGACCGTGAACCCGGAACAAAACAAAATGTGGCGAACCGGACAATCCATTTTCCCTGCAAAACCCAAAAATATGTGGGAACTGGGCATTCATGCAGGCCCTGCATTTATATCTGGTGATGTTGAAGCTCCTTTCCCTGCCGGATATGCTTTTGGACTTCACCTGCGAAAAGCAATCAATTATTCTCTTTCTTTTCGCCTGGATGGCACTTATCAATCTTCGAAAGGATACGATGCCAGAGGATTTAATTTCCTGGGTGTTGAAAAAACATACACTCAGAATGTCGCTAATTCTCCCATCCTGACAAATTATACGGATATAACAACCAATGCAGATAATATCCATAGAAACTATAAGACCAATATTCTTGCGTTTTCCTTTGAAGGAATATTAAATATTGGAAATGTACTTTTTCACAACCCATCTAACAAATGGAATCTATACGGTGTCTTTGGCATTGGGTTAGATCTTCCGAAGACCTCGGTAGACCTTCTGAATGGTGATCAACTTTATGATTTTTCGGGAGTATCTGCCGGCCTGGACCTGACTACAAGAAAAGGCAGGAATCAATCAAGAAAGAACCTAAAAGCACTCCTAGATGGTAACTTCGAAACCAAAGGGGGTGTTGACCAGGATATCATTACATTCCTTGGTGATTATAAGACAGTTATTCCTCATTTTAATTTTGGCATTGGTTTGACAAGGAAACTTTCAAAGAGGATTAACATTAGTCTTGAACACCGTATCATGATCAGTGATAACGATCTTTTGGACGGATTTACCTACAGGTCAAATCTTGACCAATCAACTAGTAAAGATGTTCCTCATTATACTTCAGTTCGTTTAGGTATTAATTTGGGTTCATTTGAAAAACGAGTTGAACCACTCTATTGGGTTAATCCATTAAATGGTCCATATACAGATCTTGCTGAACTTAAGCAAAGGCCTAAATTTGACCTGACAGACAGTGATGGAGATGGTGTGATTGATATGACAGATCAGGAAGTAAACACACCTGCCGGTTGTCCTGTTGATACAAGGGGTGTAACCCTTGATAGTGATGGAGATAATATTGCTGATTGTAAAGATCAGGAACCATACTCTCCTCCGGGTTATCAGGTAAATAAAGATGGAGTGGCCCAGATCCCTGAAAAATACATGACAGAAGATCAGGTTGTTGACCTCATCAATACCAGAGGTGCTGCATTGAGCGGAAATGTAAATTGGTTCCTGCCAATGATACATTTTGATCTTGATAAATATTATGTGAAACCAGAATTCTATGGTTCATTGCACCAGGTTGCAACAGTTATGAATTCACATCCCGACATGAAGGTTGTTGTTCACGGATTTACAGATAACAGGGATTCAGATGAGTACAATAATGTGTTGTCTTATAATAGAGCAAATGCAGCTATAAATTATCTGGTGGCCAATTACAATATCCCCAGAAGCCGTTTTATCCTTACGTATGGTGGTGAAGCTTCCCCTATCGTAAAAGGATTGAAAGACAATCACGCAATATCTGCAACTGAAGAATATGAACACTATATTAACCGTCGCGTAGAGTTTTCTGTAGCGACATCGACTGATACCGAAATGACAAGACCTGCTGGTCCTGAAGCTGGTGAAAATACCCCTGGTTCATCAAGGCCAGGAGCTAAATATTCAGGCAACAGAAATTCCGGTTACTAGTCTTAAAAATTTGCATAGGGTTATTTGAGATAGATTTTTTTTATTGAATCAAAAGCTCCTGTTCAATTTTGATCAGGGGCTTTTGACTTTTTAGGATAGCTATATACATTTTCTTAATTCTATATAGCTAAATTTACCTTATCAAATAAACAGATGAACAATATGGCTGAAATCATAAGAATGCCCAGATTGAGCGATACCATGGAAGAAGGAAATATCGTGGGATGGCTTAAAAAAGTAGGCGATAAAGTATCACCTGGTGACATTCTCGCTGAAGTTGAAACAGATAAAGCAACGATGGAGCTTGAAAGTTTTAACGAAGGTTATTTACTTTACATAAGCGTTAAAGAAGGCCCTGTACCTGTAAATGATATACTGGCTATTATCGGTGCGAAAGACGAAGACTATAAAAGCTTGCTCGCATCTGCACCAAAGAATGAATCAACTGATACTCCTCCATCAAAGAAAATTGACCTTGAACAGATTGTAATTGATAAACCAATATCCGAATCATCTTCGACGGAAAGTAAACTCCAGCCATCTCAAAATATTAGTGATAAGTCTTCTTCAAAACCTGAAGTCATAAAGGAACCGGAGTCAAGAATAAAATCCTCCCCTCTAGCCAAAACTATAGCAGCCGATGCAGGGATAGATATTTCTTCATTAACCGGAACAGGTGACGGAGGCCGGATCATAAAAAGAGATGTTGAAAATTTTGTTTCAAATACTAAAACGCAATCCTCCAAATCCATTGTTCCTTCGACACCTCAATATGGTGAGTTCCCGGTTTCACAAATGCGAAAGACGATTGCCAGGAGATTAGTAGAAAGTAAATTTTCTGCACCGCATTTTTACTTAACCATTAAAATTGTGATGGATAAGACCATTGAAGCCCGGAAACTTATCAATGAACAATCAGGGCTGAAAATTTCTATAAATGATTTTGTTATTAAAGGATGTGCTACTGCTCTTCGGACACATCCTGCTATAAATTCATCATGGTTAGGTGATAAAATCAGGGTCAATAAGGATATTAATATAGGGGTCGCGGTCGCGGTCGATGAGGGTCTGCTTGTACCTGTGCTTTTTGGAGCAGATCAAATTGGACTTAGTGAGATGAATACCAAAATAGCAATCATGGCAGACAAGGCCCGACAGAAAAAATTACAGCCTCAGGAAATGCAAGGCAATACGTTTACGGTTTCTAACCTTGGTATGTTTGGAATTGATGAATTCACTGCTATCATCAACCCTCCGGATTCAGCTATCATGGCGGTGGGAACTATTTCAGATGAGTTAAGCCTTTCAGAAGGCAAAGTAAGCTCATCGAAAGTGATGAAAGTAACATTGTCCTGTGATCACCGGGTCGTAGATGGCGCTACGGGTTCAAAATTTCTACAAACATTCAAGCAACTTCTCGAGAATCCTGTTGCCATGCTTGTCTGAACACAACCGAACGCAGGATTAGCTTTTTATCTAATTTTGAATTTATATGGCACAATATTCTTCACGTCACCTTGAATATGCGATTCGCACAATCGGACAACTGCCTGGTATAGGCCGGAAAAGCGCTTTGCGTATTGCATTATTTCTTTTAAAAAACAAGTCTACTTTACTTCCGGAATTAATAGTGGGTTTGGAAGGTATAAAACACAATATTCAGAATTGTAAGACATGTCATAATCTCGCCGATACGGATACGTGTAGTATATGTGATGACAGGTCAAGACAAAAAAATATCATTTGTGTCGTAGAATCTGAGCGTGATGTCATGGCAATAGAAGATACAGGGCAATACCACGGGCTTTATCATGTACTGGGAGGGATCATATCTCCTATTGAAGGAGTCGGCCCTCAGGACCTCACGATAGAAAGTCTTTTGGAAAGAATAGAAAAGCAGGGTATATCTGAATTAATAATGGCGATAAGTCCGACCATTGAAGGTGAAACGACAATTTTTTATTTGACAAAACTCCTTAAAAACCATTCTGTCCGGATTAGTATCATCGCCAGAGGCGTCGCATTCGGTGGTGAACTGGAATATGCTGATGGCGTTACGCTGGGACGCTCGATCGTCGCCAGAACGAATATTGAATTGACTGAAAGTGCTTAACGTCCTATACTGTTGAGACTTTCCGTCATAATCGTCAGTTACAATGTGTATCCCTTTTTAGATAACTGTCTTCGCTCTGTACAGCAGGCGATGAAAGATATTGATGGTGAAATCATTGTCGTTGATAATTCTTCAGTCGACAGGACACCTCAATTAGTTCAGGAACATTTTCCCACTGTATGCCTTATTGCCAACATTGATAATAAAGGATTTGCCAAAGCAAATAATCAGGCTTTGGCTTTAAGCACTTCAGAATATGTAGTTCTACTCAATCCGGACACGATTGTATCAGAAGATACATTTACGACTTGTCTTCATTTTATGGATAATCATCCGGAGGCAGGTGCTGTAGGTGTACGAATGCTCGATGGCAGTGGAAGGTTTCTGCCTGAATCAAAAAGAGGACTGCCCACTCTACTGGCTTCATTTATGAAAATGTCTGGTTTGTACAAACTCTTTCCACGTTCTGCTAAGCTGAATAGTTATTATGCAGGCCATATAGGTGAACATGAAACTGCAAAGATCCAAGTGCTGACAGGCGCCTTTATGTTCATGCGAAAAATGACGGTAGATAAAATCGGAACACTAGATGAAGATTACTTCATGTATGGTGAGGATATAGATCTATCTTATAGGATTACTAAAGGAGGATACGCTATTTATTATTTACCTACGACCAGTATTATCCATTACAAAGGAGAATCTACCCGTAAATCATCCCTGAATTATATTCTTACTTTTTATCAGGCTATGCTCATCTTCAACAAAAAGCACCCTGAATTCAAAGGCCAAAAACAACTCATCAAGCTTGCTATCTATTTCCACGGCCTTGTGAGATTGTTGAAAGGCAGTGCAGAAAAATGGTGGCCTGTAATCCTTGATATTATATTGTTTTTTACATCTTTTTACTTCGTCAGTAAATTGTGGGAACGATATTATTTTGCGCAACAAGGTTATTTCAAACCATCATTCTATTTAATTAATATTCCTCTTTATACACTTACCGGATCGATAGTCATGTTCTTAAACGGAGCATATGATAAGCCATACAGTTATCGGTCATCCTGGGTTGGATTCGGATGGTCTGCGCTTGTCATCCTGGTGATTTATGCCTTTTTACCTGCAGGCTTCAGAACATCCAGAATGGTCATTTTAATGGGGCTGGCCGTCTATGTATTCCTGATGTGGATATCGAGGAAAAATATAAATCCCTGGCGAGCAGCCCTTAAAAATGACAATCATCGTTTGACACGGAAAGCCATCATTATAGCAGGCCCTGATGAAACAAAGAGGATCAAGGAACTGATTAACCGATCACGCGATCAAATAGAAATCATAGGCACTGTATCACCTATTGAGAATATGCCGAATGTACAATCAGATTCATTAGGACATCTTTCAAAATTGGATGATATCATAAGAGTACATAAAGTGGGTGAAATTATTTTTTCGGCCCAGGATGTCCCTTTTTCTATGTTCACTGACAATATGACCCACCTCGGCCCAGGTTTGCGTTATATGTTAGCTGCATCTACGACAATGAATATTGTAGGTAGTATGAACCGCGATACCGAAGGCGAATCCTATGCTATTCGGGTTCATTTTAATCTTTCAGATCCCGCATCATTGCGAGCCAAACGTATATTTGATCTCCTGGTTTCTTTGCTATTCTTATTCTGTTCACCAATATTAATCTGGCTGATTCTAAATAGAAATTCATTTTTTCCCAATCTCTTTCGCGTACTTATGGGGAAAAGAACCTGGATATCGTATCATCCGGCAGATCAGCTAAAATCCACATTGCCTCCTCTCCCACAAGGAATTCTTAGCCCCGTGTATCCTGATGATAATGGTGGGATACAGCATCGCCTCGAACACATTCATTATGTTTATGCAAGGGATTATCATTGGACTACCGACTTTTCTATTCTTTTCTCCCAATGGAAAAAAATCGGTCAAACACCTTTAAACTATGGATAAGGATCTTGTTTCAATTATCAAAGATGCTGCGAGCCAATATTTCCGTACTGTTGTTGAGATCAGAAGAGACCTGCATGCGCATCCTGAACTTTCGTTTAAGGAGTCACGAACTTCTGAACGCGTTAAAGAATTTCTATCTCAATTAGATATTCCATTTAGTGAGGGCTGGGCCGGATATGGAATTGTTGCCTCTATAACAGGACATCATGACGGCCCAATTGTTATGTTGCGCGCTGACATGGATGCCTTACCTATCCAGGAAGAAAATGATTTACCCTATCGCTCGGTTCATGATGGTGTTATGCATGCTTGCGGACATGATGTGCACACAAGTTCTTTGTTAGGTGTTGCTGCCATTTTACAGCACAACAGAGAACACCTGAAAGGAGTAGTGAAACTTATTTTCCAACCAGGCGAAGAAAAACTGCCGGGCGGTGCATCCATAATGATACGTGAAGGACTTATGGAACCTGTATCTCCTCAATGGATTCTTGGCCAGCATGTCTACCCTTCTCTTCCAGCAGGTCATGTCGGATTCAGAAAAGGACTTTATATGGCTTCATCAGATGAGATCTATATTACAGTCAAAGGAAAAGGAGGGCATGCAGCCACACCACATCTTTGTATTGATCCTATTTTGATTGCGTCCAGATTGGTAGTTGGATTACAGGAATTGGTAAGCAGAAATATAGATCCTTTATCCCCTGCAGTATTGACAATAGGTCGAATATATTCAAATGGCGGGGCTACGAATATTATTCCGGATACCGTACAACTCGAAGGAACCTTAAGAGCGATGGATGAAACATGGAGATTCCGGGCACATCAATTGATCAGAGATTTTGTTGATCATACGTGCAAGGCATCCGGAGCGACTGCAGAGATAAATATCGTCATAGGTTATCCCAGTCTACAAAATAATGACCAAGTCACCAGCATGTGTCAGAATGCAGCTATTCGTTTCCTGGGGAAAGATAAAGTACATGAACTCCCTCGTCGTATGAGCTCAGAAGACTTTGCATTTTATACACTCGAAGCTCCGGGAACTTTTTATCGGCTAGGCACAGGGTGGGTAGATGAAAAACTAAATTATCCTGTGCATTCCAATAGATTTAATATCGATGAGTCTTCTCTTGAAACAGGAATGGGCCTAATGGCGTATTTGACTTTATCAAATCTCTCTGATCGGTAGAGATCATGCCTTTGGGACAAGCTATAGAAGTTTCTGACACTCTTATTTCCCGATTTTCAATCCAAATACTGGAGTATAATTACATCTGCAGGCTTTGAATGTAAGTCTATATGTATAATTAACTCATTAGCAATATGTTATATTAGATATATATTATTTTTTATAAAGTATAAACTATTTGTAATCAATGTTCTATTTTTGATTAATTATTGTAATATCAAATTTTTAACGCAAACAACTATGATCATGTCAAAAGTCCTTATCGTCGATGACGAACGCAGTATACGGCATACGCTCAGAGATATTCTGGAATTCGAAAAATATGAAGTGGATGAGGCTGCCGACGGGATGGAATGCCTGGTCAAAGTAAAACAGAATGCTTACGATGTCATCATTCTTGACATTAAAATGCCAAAAATGGATGGGATGGATGCACTGGACAAGATCCAGGAATTGGCTCGTGAGACTCCTGTAGTGATGATTTCCGGACATGCATCTATTGACACTGCCGTTGAAGCAGTTAAGAAAGGTGCTTTTGATTTTATTTCAAAACCGCCTGATCTGAACAGGCTCCTGATCACACTTCGAAATGCAATGGATAAATCTGAACTCATTTCAGAACGTAAAGTGCTACAAGGCAAAGTTTCAAATACAAGGTTTCAGCCTATTATTGGCCAGTCAAAGTGTATTAATCAAATCATGTCTACTATTGAACTGGTCGCCCCCACGGAAGCCAGAGTCCTGATTACAGGTCAGAATGGAACGGGGAAGGAACTTGTAGCGCACTGGATCCATCAAAAAAGTAATCGTTGCGATAATCCTTTGATTGAAGTGAATTGTGCCGCCATCCCTTCTGAACTCATTGAAAGTGAATTGTTCGGACATGAGAAAGGTGCTTTTACTTCGGCTATCAAGACACGTACAGGAAAATTTGAATTAGCCAACGGTGGTACGATTTTTCTGGATGAAATCGGCGATATGAGCCTCTCCGCACAAGCTAAGGTTCTCAGAGCATTACAGGAAAATAAAATCGTTCGTGTAGGAGGTGAGAAACAAATTCGTGTGGATGTTCGGGTGATAGCTGCTTCGAATAAAGATCTTCGCAAACTTATTGATACAGGACGCTTCAGAGAGGATCTTTATCACAGGTTGGCAGTCATTATTATCGATGTTCCCCCGCTGAAGGATCGTATTGATGATATACCTCAACTTATCCAGCATTTTTGCAATGAGATTTGCAAGGATTATGGAATTCCTGAAAAATCATTTGATGCCAAAGCCGTTAAGAAACTTCAGTCTCTTGCCTGGACTGGTAATATACGTGAATTGAAAAACGTTGTGGAACGATTAATCATATTAGGTGGAAAGTCCATTTCTGCGCAGGATATTGACAGATTCGTCCTTCCAACTACGTCATCAATCCTTGAAATGAGAGATGTATTATCAAAATTTAGTGATCTGAGGGAACTTCAAAAATATATCGAACAGGAATTTGCCCACTATCAATCCTCGATGGAGTAATTACTTCTTCGTCAGCTTTGAAAAAAGTACCATAGCATTATTAAACCAAAAGTAGAATCTATGTCAGATGGATTAACTCCTCCTCCCGCCCGCTTGATGAAGCAGTGGACGCAGATCAAAGGCGAAAATGCCTGGACGATGTTTAAAGTTATTGCTGAATTTGTGGATGGTTTTGAATCTCTTAACAGGATAGGTCCTTGTATCTCCATATTTGGAAGCGCACGCACTAAACCCGAAAATCCGCATTATCAGACAGCAGTCAAAATCGCACAAAAACTGACAGATGCAGGTTACGGCATTATTACAGGAGGAGGTCCTGGAATTATGGAAGCAGCCAATAAAGGGGCAAGTCTACAGGGAGGTGTTTCTGTCGGATTGAATATCGACCTGCCGTTTGAACAATCACACAATGTGTACATTGATGACGACAAGAATTTAAGCCACAGATATTTTTTTGTACGTAAGGTTATGTTTGTAAAATATGCCCAGGCTTTTGTGGTTTTGCCGGGTGGATTTGGAACGATGGATGAAATATTCGAAGTACTGACCTTGATACAAACAAAAAAAATAACCCAGGTTCCTGTTATTATGGTAGGCAGTTCTTTCTGGTCAGGACTAAAAGATTGGATCATACAAGTAATGCTTGAAAAAGAACACAATATAAATCCGGAGGACCTTGACCTTATGCCTATCATGGACGATCCGGACGAAATCGTGCATTATATAAATAATTTTTACGCTGAGCGCGGACATCAGCTTATCCCAAATTATACTTTATAATTTTAGGCCGATAAGATTTAGGCCGATCAGTGAATGATAAAAGATCTGCACAATTTATTAGAAGGCTAACTCAAACCAGCTTAACCTTTGGCATCAAATTTTACTACTATATTTTCCCAAGCAAGAATAACGCTATGTCCTTTGATGTCAAAGATCATGCGTTCGTGCAACTCAGGTGAATGATCAGAAGGTGCAGTTATTCGTAGGACATCCTTACTGGAATCATATTTGAAGGCACCCCATTGATCCCAGACAGAATTAAATATGAAAGTCCATTCCTTTTCTCCCGGAATGGTAAATAAGCCATATTTCCCGGCCGGCAATTTTTGTTTATTGATCATCAGATCTTTATTCGTCTCAAATACCGTGGCTTCATTAGCGCCTGTTCTCCAGACCTGATTATAAGGTACAAGGCCACCCCATACCTCCCTACCCTTAACCGAGGGAGAGGAATAATTAATGGTCACCTTAGCACTGTCGATCATGCCCGAAACCTCAGCTGGTGGACTTGGTCGCAAAGTTTTATCCCCTTGAGCATGAGAAGCCGTGGAAAAAAGAAGAACGAACAGAATGGAAACGATAATTAAAACAGGATTTTTCATAACAACTATTTATACGTGTTAAATTACAGAGTTTTTAAACGTTATTTCGAAAAGGATTCGACTTGATAAATAAATCATTGGAAAAAAGCAAAAAAAATCTAATTAAAAAATCCTGCCTCAATTCCGATTCTGAAATAACCGGGATAGTGTGGATAATAATCAGCCTGGTAAAGAACTCTTGACTTCCATAATCCTGCAAGATCTTCCATTCTGACGAATGCCTTCAGGAATCGTATTTTCATACCAATCACCGCGTCAACTCTAAAATAATCCGGAATAGAATTACCATTCGTAAGATGGTATCTTCCATTGACCGGAAAATAACTCAATCCATGATAGCCATCATGATATGTGATATCAATGCCGGGCATGACTGTGACCTTTCGTGTAAATAAATTGAGTCGTCCGTAAATACCCGCGGTATAAATTAAATCAGGAATGGCGAGCTCATCTTTTGCATCTGGTTGCCATATAATATTAGCCTTCAATCCTATCCAGGAAAAATCGAATTCTTTATCAATCGAAAAACGGCGTAAAGAAAAAGAACTGGAAATCTGAGCAGGGTGTCTCAGTGTATCGAAATATATATAATTATCAAAAACAAGCCAATTGATTCCGGCCTGTAGTTTTTGCTTTTCCCATTTCCATTCTACGCCCACATCATTCGTAAATGGATTATTAAAATGATATTGGTATATAGATGATTGATTGACAAATAATGTTGATTCGATCATATAGGGCTTGCGCGCCATGATGGACCAGTATCCCGAGAATTTTCCGACAAGGCCGGTATTTAGTATTCCTTCTGCCTTGAATAAAAAAGAGCCATTGGCTTGTCCCAATCCGAGGGACATTCGCCCTTTCAACTGGAGCGCTTTTATCCATTGAAAATCGCCCGAAGCCTCCCAGAAAAGTTCCTTTATTTTTCTATTCTGCGGTTCCTGATCAAGCGAAATAAACCGGTAACGTAATGATGATTGAATCATTGACCTTGCCGATGTCCATGGCAATGAAATCCCGGCACTCATTTCAAAATCTTTTTCAAAAGTGAATTGCCGTATACCTCTCTTATCAAAACGATATTCTGTGCCATAGTAGGCAGATAAGGAATCAAGAGGCACATCTTCAAATTTGTAAAGACCAGTTGAGAAATTTGTATTCATCCAAAGATCAATGCCCGGTGCTGAGGAATCTTTGATAAGATGAAATATTTGTTTTGTATCAAAACTTCTATGCTTATGCGTTGTCAAACCTTTTAAAAGGTAAACGGGAACTTTTAAATCAGGGACTACTGGACTACCGATTAAATCAGGTTCTGAAATACCACCATTTTCTTCTGCGATGGCGGCATTGGAGAGATAATTGTAGAATGCATCATATCTCCCTGAAGGTGAATTGTGCCATACACCTATTCCAAATGCTGTATTCTTCTGACGTTGATGAGCGAATTCACCGATTTGATTGATACGGTCATATGATAAACTCAAATTGACACCTTTTGCAAAACTTCTCCCAAAACGGAGCGACACATATGTATCCTCCTGACCGGCTTGTGAATACTTCACTTTTGTAACCGGTACGTCCTGACTATAATACTTAAAACTGTCCACTTGCAAATAATAAGGATCGTACTGGTCCCATCCGGTAGAAAATCCAATATCGGAGGTTAGCGTTGGTGCAAGTGAGCGGGTTGCCGATCCATAATTGCCTAGATGGGCCTGACCAAATCTCAATGGATAATGCTTTGTATCCTCCCACGTAAATGTATCCTTGTATGAAAAAGTAACATCCGGATCACCTATAAAAACATATTTCATCACCACAGGTGTATCCAGTGGTAAAACATCTGAATCAAGAGTGTCTTTTATTTCGGACGAACCTAAAGCATTCTGTCCCAAGTCCCGGATCTGTGCTTTCAGCGAAACTGAAAACGCAACGGAGATGAGAACAAAAGAAGTAAAAATTCGTAGCGCAGTATTCATTCAGAACATATAACGCAAGGAAGGTATAATAAACTATCCTTTGCTCATAACTGCGGGATTAATGCCCATAGAACTAAATCCACCATCATGAAACAGATTCTGCATCGTTACGGCCTTCGTATAGTCTGAGAAAAGTGCGGCACAGTAGCGTGCGCAATCTTCCGCACTCGCGTTCCCTAATGGAGCCATGGCATCAGCATAGGAGAAAAAATCGTCAAATCCTTTCACGCCACTTCCAGCCGTTGTCCGTGTGGGGGATTGTGATAGCGTGTTAACACGAACATGTTTCTTTACTCCAAAATGATATCCAAAACTACGGGCAAAAGACTCTAATAATGCTTTTGCATCGGCCATTTCGCTATAATCAGGAAACACCCGCTGGGCTGCAATATAAGTAAGCGCCAATATAGATCCACCTTCTGCCATTGCATCCGTTTGATATAAGACCTGCATCATTTTGTGAAATGAAATAGCACTTATGTCTAACGTTTTTAGCATCCATTCGTGATTGATGTCTGTATATGTTTTTCCTTTTCGCACATTCAATGACATGCCTATGGAATGAAGGACAAAATCAAGCGGGCCACCAAGAATTTCAACTGATTTTTCAAACAGTGTTTTCAAATCATCCATTGAAGTCGCATCAGCTGAAATTACTTCCGCGTTAAGTTGCTCTCCAAGTTTCTGGATAGTTCCAAACCGCATTGCCACCGGGGCATTTGTAAGTGTAATCCGGGCACCTTCCGCAACACATTGAGATGCTACATGCCAGGCGATAGATTGTTCATCAAGGGCGCCGAAAACAACACCTCGTTTACCCGCTAATAATTGATGTTGAATCATATGGACAAATGCTAATAAAGAATCAGACTTTTGTAAAATAAGATATGTTTGCGTTATTTCCCGAGAAGGACTTTTGCCATTGTGGCACCTATTTGGGCAGGTGACTCAACAACATGTACACCACAAGATGCAAGGATCTCCATTTTGGCTGCAGCTGTATCTGCTTTACCACCAATGATTGCTCCTGCATGACCCATCTTTCTCCCTTTTGGTGCAGTCTTTCCGGCTATAAACCCTACGACAGGTTTTGTACCGTTTTCTTTTATCCAGTAAGCGGCATCAGATTCCATCGAACCACCTATCTCTCCAATCATGATGATCCCTTCTGTACCAGGATCTTCCATGAGTAAGCGTACGGCCTCAAGTGTTGTAGTTCCACATATAGGATCACCACCGATCCCTATACATGTTGATTGACCTAATCCGGCTTTTGTAACCTGGTCAACTGCCTCGTAAGTAAGTGTACCCGATCTGGAGACAATGCCGATGGTACCGGGTCTATGGATAAAGCCTGGCATAATTCCAATTTTTGCCTCACCCGGGGTAATGATTCCGGGGCAATTGGGACCAATAAGCCTTGATCCGGAAGAATTTATATAGGACTTTACCCTAATCATATCCTGAACAGGTATTCCTTCGGTTATACATACAATAACCTTAATACCTGATTCCGCTGCTTCAAGGATTGCATCCGGAGCAAAAGCGGGTGGAACAAATATGATCGATACATTTGCTTTTGTCTCTTTTACAGCCTCTTCAACCGTATTGAAGACCGGAAGATCAAGGTGAAGTTGTCCTCCTTTACCTGGCGTCACACCACCTACGACATTAGTGCCGTATTCAATCATTTGGCTGGCATGAAATGTTCCTTCTGTTCCGGTAAAGCCTTGCACCAAAACACGGCTGTCCTTTCCTACTAATACACTCATAAAAGCAATCTGATTCTACTTACCGTTATTGAAATATGAAGACGTCCTCATCAGGTCTGTGCATGAGATATTTTTCCCTGGCAAATTTCTCCCTATTATTCATCAGGTCCTGATGCTCAGCTTCAGCTTTTGCTAGCTGTGCCTGGTAGTCTGTAATAGAACTTTCCAACTGATGCACCGAGCTCCTAAGGCTCCATTGTGTAAAGAAATTATGCTTATCAAAAAAAAGCATCCAGATAACAAACAAACCGGCAGCAACTGAGTATTTGTTGAGCCAACCGGCAGCAATTAAATTTGAAATCACCAGTCGTAGATGAATTAAATTTTTCATATCGTTGAGACCTGTTGTAAAGCCCGAAAGATAATCATAAAATACTGAATTCCTACACGGTCTGATCCCTTCTTCAATTAGAAAAGAGGGACAGGCTAATATGGTCTGTATACCGATACCCACACCAGTCCTGCCCCCTGTTCAAGGATTATAAATTGTATAAAAGGACAATGGATATGCTGATGGGATAATAATACCATGGGAATGGTATTTGCCATTATACAATAGCCGTGCCAACAGCTTTAAAACCTATAAAGGAGCAGGATAAAGAATAAAAAGTATAGAGACTATCTACTTAAGAGTGATAAGCCCGGATAAAAAGCAGAATCACCTAATACATCACAAATACGTAAAAGCTGGTTGTATTTAGCGACTCTTTCAGAACGGGATAAGGAACCTGTCTTGATCTGTCCTGTATTTAATGCAACAGAAAGATCGGCAATAGTGACATCTTCGGTCTCACCACTTCTATGGCTAATGATTGATGTAAAACTATTTCTTGTTGCCAGTTGAACCGCTTCAATAGTCTCAGATAAAGTGCCAATCTGATTCAGCTTAATCAGAATACTGTTAGCACTCTGACGTTCAATTCCCAATGTCAATCTTTCCACATTTGTCACAAAAAGATCATCACCTACCAGCTGGACTTTGTCACCAAGTGCAGTAGTAAGTTTATTCCATCCGTCCCAATCATCTTCATCCAATCCATCTTCAATTGAAAAGATGGGATATTTGTTACACCATGAAGCCCAATAAGCAACCATTTCTTCAGATGATTTCTTCTGCCCGGATGACTTCTTGAAATCATACGTCTTGTCCTGTGCATTATAAAATTCAGAGGCTGCGGCATCCAATGCTATTACAATATCCTCACCCGGTCGGAAGCCAGACTTTTCTATCGCTTTTAATACGATCTCTATCGCTTCCTCATTTGATTTCAGATTTGGCGCGAAACCACCTTCATCACCTACATTCGTTGAATGTCCAGCGTCATGAAGCTCTTTTTTCAAATGGTGAAAAACTTCTGCACCCATACGAAGGGCATCTCTGAAATGATCAGCCCCCACGGGCATAATCATAAATTCCTGAAAGTCTATACTATTATCAGCATGTGATCCTCCATTAAGTATATTCATCATGGGTACCGGAAGGACATGTGCGCTTACGCCACCGATATACCTGAACAGAGGTTGATGATGCTCCGCAGCTGCTGCTTTCGCAACGGCCAGACTTACACCTAACATTGCGTTGGCACCGATTCCTGATTTATTTAGATTTGGATCAAGATCAATCATTGCCTGATCAATTTCCAATTGTTCAGAAACATCCATGCCGATCAGCTGTTCGGCTATTTTTTCTTCAACATTTCTACATGCATCAAGAACGCCTTTGCCTAAGTAACGTGTAGGGTCCCCATCTCGCAATTCAACAGCTTCATGTTTACCTGTTGAAGCACCTGAGGGTACTGCTGCTCTGCCTACGATACCTGATTCAGTGATGACTTCAACTTCAACTGTAGGGTTTCCTCGACTATCCAGTATTTCCCTGGCAATGATATCTACTATAGCACTCATGGTTTTGGAATAAATAGTGACGTAAGGATATAAAATTAATTAAGCGATTGGATAAGGGATATATACTGATCAAACAAATATCTGGAATCATGCGGGCCGGGAGAAGATTCCGGATGATACTGAACTGAAAATGCCGGCTTACCTTTTACGGCAAGCCCTTCAATTGTCTGATCATTCAGGTTGATATGCGTGACATCAACCCGATCACTATATTTTGATACAGCTGATGGTGAAACACCAAAACCATGATTCTGCGTTGTTATTTCACAAAGGCCTGTCACCTTATTCAGCACGGGGTGATTTATTCCTCTATGTCCATGATGCATTTTGTAAGTAGAAATGCCCTGTGACAGAGCCAATAACTGATGACCAAGACAAATGCCAAAAAGAGGAATGTTTGAATCTACAAGCTTTGTGATTGTGCTTATGGCATATGTCATTGTCGCGGGATCACCAGGTCCATTTGAGAGGAAAACACCGTGGGGAGCAAAAGACATGATCTCTTCAAATGTTGATCTGGCAGGAAAAACTTTTACATAACACCCACGGTCAACAAGGCATTTGAGAATATTAGCTTTGATACCGAAGTCTAAAGCCGAGATACGGTACTTTGCATTAGGATCACCTACTTCGTAAGAAAATTTTGTTGAAACGATAGAAGCAAGTTCTAATCCTTCCATGGATGGAACTTCCTGAAGCATTTTTTTAAGGACATCAATATCTGTGATCTCGCTGGATACAATTGCATTCATCGCTCCCTTGCTACGAATATGTCTTACAATTGATCTTGTATCAATTCCATAAATACAGAGTTTCCCTTCATTTTCAAAATAGCTCTGAATGGATTGATCCGCTAATGCCCTGCTATACTCATCAACAAAAGTCTTACAGACGAGCGCATTGATCTGCATATGATCGCTCTCTACATCATCTTTCTTAATTCCATAATTGCCTATATGAACATGGGTCGTGACAAGGATCTGCCCGTAATAAGAAGGATCTGTAAATATTTCCTGATAACCGGTCATACCGGTATTGAAACATAATTCCCCGGTTGCGGTACCGCTTTTACCAGCAGCCTTTCCTTCGAAATACATCCCGTCTTCTAAAAGTAATATGGCTGATGGAGTACCAGTATCTGATCGCATGTGTATAACCCTTACATTCAGGGGCACAAATATATAGGAAAAAATATAATTGAAGAGAAAGGAAGAACACAGACCACATAAAACAAAAAGGCCGGAATTTTCGTCCGGCCCTCACATATCTAGCTGATTAACCAGATGTTATTCTTCTTCAGTAGTTGCAGTGGTGTCTAGCGGTGCGGCTGCAGCAGTTGTAGTAGCAGCAGTTGACTTGCCTTTCCCTCTTCTTGTTCGCTTCGTTACAGTTTTGCCGGTTGTTGAACCTGTTTGACTTCTACGTTTTTTCAGGTTTGTATAGAGTTCATTAAAATCTACCAACTCGATCATTGCCATTTCAGCACCATCTCCTTTACGGAATCCTGTGCGTATCACACGGGTATAGCCACCTGGTCTATCTCCAATTTTTGTAGCAATTGTTGAAAAAAGTTCTGTAACAGCTTCTTTGTTGCTCAGATAAGCAAAGACTACCCTTCGGTTGTGCGTTGTATTGCTTCTTCCTTTTGTGATCAGCGGTTCGATATACTTTTTTAAGGCTTTTGCCTTTGCTACAGTTGTAAAAATGCGTTTATGCTGAATCAGCGCTAAACTCAGATTCATCAACAATGCTGCACGATGCCCTGCTTTCCTTCCAAGGTGATTAAATGTCTTTCCGTGTCTCATGACCGTTTAATGTTGGTTAATTAAATTAATGACTCCGCAGCACCGGGCTTTAAACCATCGCAGTAACTGCAATTATATTTATGGGTTTATGTGTTTACAGGTTTATGTGTTTATTGAATTTGCTAATTGAAGCATTTAATAAACATATAAGCTTATAAACCAATAAGCCCTTTCAATCTAGTCTTCGTCTAATTTGTATTTCGACAAATCCATTCCGAATGTCAATCCTTTGATCTGGAGGAGTTCCTCTATCTCCACCAATGATTTTTTACCGAAGTTTCTAAACTTCAATAATTCATGTGTATCGAATCTTACTAATTCAGCTAGTGAATTAATTTTGGCTGCCTTCAGGCAATTGTAAGCACGTACAGAAAGATCAAGATCTTCTAATGAAGTCTTGAGTAATTTACGCATACTCAGGATGTGCTCATTGACAATACCATCTTCCTTTCCTACTTTATCATCGAAAGTAATATGCTCGTCCGTAATCAACATCAGGTGTTGAATCATGATACGGCTTGCTTCCTTGATAGCTTCTTCAGGATGAATCGTCCCATCTGTTTCTACTTCGATGCTGAGCTTTTCGTAGTCTGTACGTTGCCCTACACGTGTGTTTGAAACCTGGTAAGCAACCTTCTTAATGGGCGTATAAATAGCATCAACGGGAATGACACCGATAGGTGCATTTTCAGGCATATTCTCTTCTGCAGGAACGTAACCTCTTCCTTTCGTGATGGTCATTTCCAACTCAAGATTTACGGAAGGTTCCATTCGGCAAATCAGGAGTTCAGGATTCATCACTTTAAAAACATTGGTTTTTGATTCAATGTCTTTAGCACGGAATTCATCCTGGCCACTGATGGTAATATAAATCTGGTGTTCGTTTGCCTTATCACCCTTCATCGTGCTTTTCAATCTGATCTGCTTGATGTTGAGAATAATATCAACAACATCTTCAACAACGCCAGGGATGCTTGAAAACTCGTGATCTACTCCGGCAATACGGATAGCTGATACTGCATAACCTTCCAGTGAAGAAAGTAAAATGCGGCGAAGCGAATTTCCAATTGTTTGACCAAATCCAGGCTCAAGAGGTTTAAATTCAAATTGCCCGTGAAAGTCAGTGGCTTTCTGTAGTAAAATTTTATCCGGCTTTTGAAAATTCAAGATGCTCATAAAGACGATTTCGTGTGGAATAATTTATAAATGATAGCTAACCAAAGGAGAATGAGAGTCCGAAGACCAAAACTTCATTGATTACTTAGAATACAACTCGACGATCAATTGTTCATTGATTTTCTCAGGAATATCATCTCGTTCAGGATAGGTAAGGAACTTCCCTTCCATTCTGTCCGGATTCCACTCTAACCATGGAAATTTTCGGATATCTGTTTTCGCGGCGACGTTGTCTGAAATCACCTCAATATGCTGAGATTTACCTCTCACAGATACCACATCTCCTGGCTTTAACTGATAAGAAGGTATATACGCAAGTTCACCATTAACGAGTACATGTTTATGTGATACGAGCTGTCGTGCAGCTCTGCGTGTCCTACCTACACCTAATCGGAAGATTGTATTGTCAAGACGTGATTCCAATAACTGAAGAAGTACAGTACCGGTTACACCACTTTTGGAACTCGCTTTTTCAAATATGTTCCTGAATTGGCGCTCCAATACACCATACGTATATTTTGCTTTTTGTTTTTCAAGCAACTGAAGAGCATACTCTGACTTCTGGCGGCGTCGCTTTGAATTACCATGTTGGCCCGGGCGATATTTTTTTCGCTCAAAACTTTTGTCAAAGCCAAAGATCATCTCTCCTAAGGCTCTGGCTTTTTTAGTGGTAGGTCCGGTATATCTTGCCATATTTTTTAATAATCAATAGAATGAAAAAAAAATCGTTCCTCAATCAGCGCTTTTCAGACTCTTCTTCTTTTTGGTGGACGGCATCCATTGTGTGGAACCGGGGTAAGATCCTGGATACGCGAAACCCTAACGCCAACAGCATCAATAGCTCTGATAGCGGCTTCACGCCCTGATCCCGGGCCCTTCACAAATACTTCTGCTGATCTCATTCCTGCATCGTAAGCTTCCTGAGCAGCAGCAGAAGCAGCAACCTGGGCGGCATAGGGTGTATTCTTTTTAGAACCCTTAAAGCCAGCTTTTCCGGCAGAAGCCCAAGAGACAACATGACCGGCACGGTTAGTCACCGTAACGATGATATTGTTGAATGTGGCTTGTATAAAAGCTTTTCCGTCAGATTCTACCTTGACTTTCCGCTTTTTAGCTACTTTTTTTATTGTTTTAGCCATTCTCGATTTACGATTTTGGATTTATGATTTTAGATTTCCGAAATAAGCAGTGATATTTTTCAGATAACTCCACAAGAAATCGATGAATCTTATTTTCCAGATTTTATTTGGTTGCTTTTTTCTTGTTTGCTACAGTCTTACGTTTTCCTTTCCGTGTACGGGCGTTCGTTTTAGTTCTTTGTCCACGTACCGGAAGCCCTTTACGATGGCGTAGCCCTCTGTAACAGGCAATGTCCATAAGCCGTTTGATGTGCGTTTGAACTTCCGATCTAAGCTCGCCTTCGACCTTGTATTGTTCCTGTACGATCCTGGAAATGTTCATCACATTGTCATCAGTCCAATCCTGAACTTTTACACTTTCTTCTATAGAAAGCTGTTCCAGAATTTTCTTAGCCCGGCTACCACCGATGCCAAAAATATACTGGAGGCCAATAATGCCTCTCTTGTTCCTCGGTAGATCTACGCCTGCTATCCTCGCCATATAGTTATAGGTATTTTATCAGCCTTGACGCTGTTTAAATTTTGGATTCTTTTTATTAATAATATAGAGTCTCCCCTTCCTTCTGACAATCTTGCAGTCAACTGATCTTTTCTTTATTGAAGCTCTGACTTTCATATTCGTTTATTTTGACAGGTGATTAAGCCCGTTATTTATTTGTACCTGTATGTAATACGGCCTCTCGACAGATCGTACGGTGACATTTCCACTGAAACTTTATCTCCCGGCAGTATCCTGATATAATTCATCCGCATCTTTCCAGAGATGGTGGCGATCAACATGTGATCATTCTCCAACCTTACTCTGAACATGGCATTTGACAGGGCCTCTTCGATAATTCCATCTTGTTTGATGACCTGTTGTTTCGCCATTTTTTGATTTTGGAGTGCAAATATCTACTTTTTTATCCACACTTCGGCCAAACTGTCGTTATTTTTTACCGCTTTATCTATGACCACATGATCTGAAAGAACCTCTGCTTTCTCTTTCCTGACTACAATGGTGTGTTCATAATGGGCTGATGCCTTTAAATCCCTGGCGATAAGTGTCCATCCATCCTTCTTTAGCATCACCTCCCTTGTTCCAAGATTTATCATAGGCTCAATAGCAATGACTAATCCTTCATGGAGAATGGATCCTCTTCCCCGTTTCCCATAGTTAGGTACTTCAGGCGGCTCGTGAAGTTTCTTACCTATTCCATGACCGACCATTTCTCTTATGACTCCATATCCGGATTCAGTTTCAGCATGATACTGGACGGCATATCCTATATCTCCAAGTCGGTTACCGGCAACGGCCTGACCAATAGCCAGATCGAGGCACTCCCGGGTTGTCACTAACAGCTTCAAGATTTCCGGACTTACTCCTCCAACTGCAAAAGTGAAGGCGGCATCTCCAAAATATCCGTTCTTTTTCACACCGCAATCAATGGATACTACGTCTCCTTCTCTGATCGGGGTGTTCCCCGGAATACCATGTACAATGACTTCATTGAGGGAAATACATAATGTCCCAGGAAAATCAAAAACAGTACCCGGATATCCTTTGAAAGCCGGTTCAGCATTATGATCTCTTATATATGTTTCTGCTAAATTGTCCAGTTCAATACCAGTCACTCCCGGTTTTAAATACTTTGCAACTTCAGCTATAGTTGATGTAACAAGAAGACAATTGTGCCTGATGATTTCAATCTCCTCTTCTGATTTATATTGATATCGTGAACCGGACGTCATTTACAAAAGCTCAAAAAGGAAATATGGAAGAATTGAAAAGTCATTGAACCTATATTTACATATTGGCTCCAATCTGCATTCCGCTGCCACTACGGCCTTTGAGCTTTCCGGATTTAACCAATCCATCGTATTTTCTCATGAGGAGATGACTTTCAACCTGAGCTAATGTATCTAGAACAACACCAACAAGAATAAGCAGTGATGTACCCCCAAAGAATACTGCAAAACCCTGGTTAATACCCGCTGCATGAGCAAGTTTTGGAAGAATGGTGATAACACCGAGGAAAAGGGCACCGGGCAATGTCACCCTTGTCGTAATCGTATCAATAAAATCCGCTGTATCCTTTCCAGGTTTAATACCCGGAATGAAGGCGTTCTGACGTTTTAGATATTCTGAATATTGTTGAGGGTTAACAAGAAGGGCCGTATATACATACGTAAAAACAACAACCAGTAAAAATGACAATATGGCTGTAGCAGTTGAGAACGGATCATTAAGTGATCTTAAGAGTCCACCAGTCTGTGCGCCTGCATTATTGCCCATAAAATATTGAGCTACAGTCATCGGAAGAAACATAATGGCCTGAGCAAAAATGATGGGCATTACGCCTGCTGCATTTAATTTGAGTGGAATATAATCCCTGGCTCCGGACTGAGGAATATTAGCATTACCTCTGCCAACCATTCTTTTAGCAAATTGAATAGGGATGCGACGAACACCCTGAATCACCATAATGCACAGCATTGTTACAATAAAGAAGCCTGCCAATTCAAGGACAAAGGTTAACATACCACCTTGATTAAGCTGTGCCTGAAATTCAAAGATTATAGCCTGAGGTAACCTGGCAATAATACCTATCATGATGATCATGGAAATACCGTTCCCAATACCTTTATCTGTAATACGCTCACCCAACCACATCGCCAGGACAGTACCTGAAGATAAGATGATGATACTTGAAAACCAGAATAAGGACACCGGAATATTCGGAGAAATCGCACCGATACTTTTAACGTAGGTGAGATAAGCACCTCCCTGCACGAGAGTGATGGCTACAGTGAGCAATCTTGTCATCTGGTTTATTTTCTTTCGGCCAGACTCTCCTTCCTTTTGCTGTAAGCGTTGGAAATAAGGCACAGCGAAACCTAATAATTGGATGATAATTGATGCTGTGATGTAGGGCATAATACCCAAGGCAAAAATGGCAGCATTATTAAATGCTCCGCCCGTAAATATATTGATCAGTCCCAGCAGGTCATTGCTATGTGCTTTATTGCTGGCAAAGCTTGCTAAAACGGAAGGAACCACACCAGGCAATACGATTGTAGAACCTAAGCGGTAAACTCCAATCATGGCCAACGTATAAAGAATGCGATTACGCAAATCTTTAATCTTCCAGATGTGCTGTAATGTGGTAATAAAGTTCTTCATTCGGCTATCCTATGAGCTTAAACTATTGTGATACTTCCACCTGCTGCTTCAACGGCTTTGCGTGCAGCTTCACTAGTGGCATGTGCAGTCAAATTTACTTTTGCGTTGATCTCTCCCCGAGCCAGGACTTTTACCTTATCATTGCCTGATATCAGATTGTGTGTTTCAAGGGCTTCAAGAGTCCATTCATTTACCTTGAATTTATCAGTCATGGCCTGAAGCTGATCCAGGTTGAGTGCGATAAATGTCTTTCGGTTAGGGTTTTTAAATCCTTTCTTAGGAAGTCGCATCTGAAGGGGCATCTGGCCACCTTCGTGTGCTCTCTTGGATTTATAACCTGACCTTGACTTGGCTCCTTTATGTCCCTTTGTGGACGTACCTCCGGTACCAGAGCCCTGGCCTCTGCCTTTTCGTTTATTATTTCTTACCGATCCTGTCGCCGGTGTTAGCTTATGGAGATCCATTGTGGCTATATATTAATGCTTAACCTTTAATATTTTCAATACTCAACATGTGAGCTACTTTATTGATCATGCCCTGAAGAGGAGCTGTAACCTCGATAACCTTTGATCTCCGGATTTTTCCCAATCCAAGTGCCTTTAAGGTATCTTTTTGAGATTGTGGCCTATCAATATGGCTTTTGATCTGCGTTATTTTTACTTTGGACATAGTCTGTTATTCTTTAACTGGTGATTGATCTTGTGCGTGATGACCAAATACAAGATCAACACTTACTTTTCGGTCTTTGGCAACAGTCTGAGGGCTTCTCAACAGTGTCAGAGCATTGATAGTCGCTTTGACAACATTATGAGGATTAGAAGATCCCATAGATTTAGCCAATACATTGTGTACTCCGGCGCTTTCAAGGACGGCTCGCATTGCACCACCTGCTATGACACCGGTTCCGTCTGATGCTGGCTTGATAAGCACCCTACCCGCACCGAATTTTCCGAGCTGAAGATGTGGGATAGTACCTTTGTGAATAGGAACTTTCACAAGGTTCTTCTTGGCATCATCAATAGCCTTAGCTATAGCTTCACTCACATCCCGTGCTTTCCCGAGACCCTGGCCGACAGTACCCTGGCCATCGCCTACTACGACAATTGCCGCAAAAGAAAATGTCCTACCCCCTTTTGTTACTTTGGCTACTCTATTGAGCGCTACAAGCTTATCCTTGAGTTCGGTTTCTGATGCTTTTACTCTGACAGATGTTTCTTTCACTTTAAGATATTGTTGATATACAAATTAAAATTTAAGTCCGGCATTTCTTGCTCCTTCTGCTAAAGCTTTTACTCTGCCATGAAACAAATACCCTCCGCGGTCAAATACCACTTCAGATATATTCATTGCTTTTGCACGAGTTCCAATCAGCTCGCCAACTTTTGATGCTAATTCAGTCTTATTAGCACCTGCAACTGATTCATCAGTTGAGGCCGCTGCTGCCAGCGTAGTACCATTGTTGTCATCGATCAACTGACAATAGATTTGCTTGTTGCTTCGATAGACGGAAAGACGTGGTCGTGCAGTAGTGCCTTCCATCTTTTTACGGATACGATAATGTATACGTTTACGCCTTGCTATTTTTGTTAGTGCCATAATTGGAGCGTTTTAGCCCTTGTTATTTTTTACCAGATGTTTTACCGGCTTTTCTTCTCAATATCTCATCAGAATATTTAATACCCTTTCCTTTATATGGTTCAGGTTTTCTGAAGGCTCTGATTTTTGCTGCTACCTGCCCCAACAATTGTTTATCGTTGGAAGTAAGGATAATAGCGGGATTAGATCCCTTTTCAGTTTTGGTAGCTACTTTAACCTCATCCGGTACATAGAAATAAATCGGGTGAGAATAGCCAATGATAATTTCAAGCAGGTTTCCTGTATTCGTGACCCTGTAACCAACCCCGACCAATTCCAATGTCCGGGTGAATCCTTCAGTGACACCTACGATCATATTATTGACAAGTGCCCTTGAGAGTCCATGCAGCGCTTTATGCCTGTTTTGGTCTGTGGGACGGGCAAAAGTCATCTCACCATCCGACAGCTTAATCGTGATGTCCGGATCTATTTGCTCATGCAATGAGCCTTTGGGTCCTTTGACAGTCACCAGATTGCCTTTAGTGAAACTGATGTCCACTCCTTTGGGCATGTTGATTGGTAAATTACCTACTCGAGACACGATATTCTGATTTTAATAATTAATTTCTTTTTTTTCAATAGCTCATTAATACACGTAACAAAGACACTCTCCTCCAAGCTTTTGCTTACGAGCTTCTTTATCTGTCATTAATCCATGAGATGTAGAAATGATCGCTACACCCAATCCATTGATAATTCTTGGCAAATCCTCCGAAGAAGAGAATCTTCTTAATCCCGGTCTGCTCAATCTCCCCAACTCTCTGATCACAGGTTCTTTGGTTTCAGGATTATACTTAATCGCAATATTGATAACAGCATTTTTGCCTTCACCATCAAAGGTATATTTCAATATATAACCTTGCTCGTAAAGAATCTCTGTTATCTTTTGTTTAAGCTTTGAGTTCGGTATACTCACTACCCGATGCCTAGCTTGTTGGGCATTGCGGATACGTGTGAGATAGTCTGCTATTGGATCTGTGATTGCCATGAATGATTCAATAAAATGATTTTAGATTCTATTCTTTTTTCTATTACCAGCTTGCTTTAGTGACGCCTGGAATTTTACCGTTAAGTGCCATATCCCTGAACATGTTTCTGCAAAGACCAAATCTCCTCATATAACCTTTTGGACGACCTGATAATTTACATCTGTTGTGCAAGCGCTTTTTGGAAGAATTACGGGGAAGTTTATCAAGTTCATCCCACTTTCCTTCTTCTTTTAATTGCTTACGCAAGGTGGCATATTTTGCTACCAACCGTGCTCTTTTATCTTCTCTTGCTATAAGTGACTTCCTGGCCATAGTGGTGGCTGATTAGTTTTTTTGATTTTTAAATGGCATACCCATTTCCTTCAAAAGGGCATACGCTTCTGCATCGGTGCGGGCAGTGGTCACAAACGTGATGTCCATACCATTTATCTTCGTGATTTTGTCAAGATCTATTTCCGGAAAGATGATTTGCTCTGTGACGCCAAGAGAATAATTTCCTCTTCCGTCAAAACTTTTATCATTGATTCCCTGGAAGTCACGCACACGTGGCAAAGTGACCGTAACAAAACGATCAAGAAATTCAAACATTCTTTCCTTTCGCAATGTAACGCGAACTCCGATAGGCATACCTTCTCTGAGCTTGAAATTCGAAATCGATGTTTTTGCGATCGTAGCTACAGCTTTTTGTCCTGCGATCGTCGTTAACTCTGCCTGGTATACATCCACAAGTTTTTTGTCCTGTGTTGCCTGTCCGATTCCCTGGTTAATACAAATTTTGACCAAACGGGGAATCTGCATTTTAGATGAATAGCCGAACTGCTCCATTAACTTGGGGGCAACGACTTCATCATAATATTGTTTTAATCTAGGTGTATAGCTCATCACTTAATGATTTCTCCAGATTTTTTTGAATAACGTACATTTTTTCCATCGACAACCTTGCGCCCTATTCTTGTAGGCTCACCGGATTTCGGATCGATCAGCATTACATTTGAAACATGGATTCCTGCAGGTATTTCAACAATACCTCCTGGTGTCGTTTGTGTGGGTTTCCTATGCTTTTTTACAATGTTCACTTCCTCTACGATCACACGATGCTTGTCAAGAACTACCTCCATGACATTTCCTTTCTTACCCTTATCGGCTCCGGATATCACCATTACCATATCCCCTTTCCTGATGGTGGGTTTAGCTACAGGTGATAATCTATTTTTATTTTTTGTGCTCATGACTATTCATTAATTATGATATCCACTAAATCAAAGTACTTCAGGTGCTAATGATACGATTCTCATATAATCACGCTCTCTCAACTCTCTAGCTACCGGGCCGAAAATACGGGTGCCACGAGGCTCATCAGCTGCATTCAACAGGACTACCGCATTGTCATCGAACCGGATATAAGAACCATCCTTACGCCGGATTTCTTTTTTTGTCCGAACAACGACTGCTTTTGAAACCAGTCCTTTTTTCAAGCCTCCGGGAGCAGCATCTTTAACAGAAACCACTATCTTATCTCCCACTGATGCATATCTCCTACCTGAGCCACCTAACACGCGAATGCAGAGTACTTCTTTAGCACCGCTATTGTCAGCTACATTTAGTCTTGATTCCTGTTGTATCATATTATTTTCAATTCACTTTTGTGAAAGCTCAATTAATTACTTCGCTTTTTCAATGATATCCACCAGGCGCCATCTTTTGAGGGCACTTAATGGTCTGGATTCAACGATTCTCACGAGGTCACCAACACCGCATGTATTAGCTTCATCGTGCGCCATGAATTTCTTGTTGCGCTTTACAAATTTCCCATAAATCGGGTGTCTTAGTTTGCGCTCTACCATAACCGTGATGGTCTTGTCATTTTTGTTGCTAGTGACAACACCAACCCGTTGTTTTTTTAACTTTATTTCGTTTGCTACCATGACCTCATTAAGCTTTTTTGCGACGTGATCTGATTCGTGATCTTTTTGCCGTTTGTTCAGGTGACATTGTAGTCATTTCCCTTCTACGCATCTCTGTCTGGATACGGGCAATATCTCTTCTGGTACTTCTTAAGGTGACCGGGTTATCCAAACCTTTAATGGTATGATCAAACCTGAGTTTATGATACTGTCCGTTCATCTGAGTCAACTCAGCCTTCAGGTCAGTATCTGACATTTCACCTAATTCTATAAATTTCTTTGTTGCCATTGTTGATTCAGATTATGATTCTGTATAATCATGTCTTACGACAGTTCTTGTTTTAACAGGTAATTTCTGTGCTGCGAGTTGGAGTGCTTCAAAAGCTACAGCTTGAGACACACCTTCCAATTCAAACATGATGCGACCTGGCTGAACTAAAGCCACCCAATGATCATGAGCACCTTTTCCTTTACCCATCCGCACTTCCTGGGGCTTTTTAGTCACCGGCTTATCAGGGAATATCCTGATCCATACAGCGCCTTCTCTTTTCATATGCCTTGTCATCGCAATACGGGCAGATTCGATCTGCCTGCTTGTGATCCTTGCATTTTCAAGAGATTTCAGCGCAAAGCTGCCAAAAGCGATATCGCTTCCTTTCCAGGCGATGCCTCTGTTTTTTCCCTTTTGTTGCTTACGGTATTTTGTCCGTTTTGGCTGTAACATGCTGTTATTTATTAACCAATTATTTTAGCTTTTTTTGAAAAAAGTGCGGCAAAGGTACGCTTTTCCCACTTCCTTCAGTTGATATTTACTTCGGTTTTCTGCTGCCTCCACCGCCAGCTCCTCCGCCTGGGCGATTTCCACCACCAGGTCTGCTGCCTCCACCTGGCCTTCCTCCACCTGGCCCACCTGAGCGACCACGGTCTCTTCCACCACCTCCACCTCCGGCACCGCGCTCGTTACGTCCTCCTCCGGCAGCCCTGTCACCAGGTGCACCACCTCTTCCACCTCTTTCGCGGAAATCTCCGCCTCCTTCGTTACGTCCATAACCGGCTCCACGTTCATTTCCTCCGCGACGATTGCGAGTTCCTTGTTCACCTCCCGCATTCAAGGTCAATTCTCTCTTACCATATACTTCACCTTTGCAAATCCAACACTTGATCCCAATCTTTCCAAAGACTGTCTGTGCTTCTTTGATCGAGTAGTCGATATCTGCTCTGAATGTATGTAGAGGAGTTCTTCCGTCTTTGTATTCTTCAGACCGCGCCATTTCAGCTCCATTCAACCTGCCACTGATCCTCACTTTGATCCCTTCAGCACCTGATCTCATTGTTGACTGGATCGCCATTTTAATCGCGCGTCGGTAATTGATTCTAGCCTCGATTTGTTTTGCAATTGACTCTGCAACAATATTGGCATCCAATTCAGGCTTACGGATTTCCATGATGTTGATCTGGACATCCATCTTTGTCAGCTTCTTGAGCTCTTCCCGGATGCGATCTACTTCCTGACCCCCTTTACCGATGATGATACCCGGCCTGGAAGTCTGGATAGTGACGGTCACACGTTTTAGTGTGCGTTCGATCACCATGTGAGCGACCCCGCCTTTTTCGATCCTTGCCTGGAGATATATCCGGATTTTTTCATCCTGGATGACTTTCTCAGCCATATCACGGCCTCCATACCAATTAGACTCCCATCCGCGGATGATACCAAGTCTATTGCCTATAGGATTACATTTTTGACCCATTAGAATCTCAGATTATTAATCAATTGATTATTCATTTATTCGTTACTATTCTTCTTCGTCGCCGGCTGTAAGCTCGCCTTCGAACGGTATTTTGTTTTCAATAACCAGAGTTACATGGTTACTATGCTTCCGAATACGGTGAGCACGTCCTTGTGGAGCAGGACGAATCCTTTTGATATGCCCGGCTCCATCAACAGTCAATGTTTTGATAACCAATAAATGTTCATCAACATCTTGTGCACCTTCTGTTTTGTTCTCCCAGTTTGAAACTGCAGACAACAATAACTTCTCAAGCCAACCAGCAGCTTCCTTATTCGTATATCTCAGGATATTGACTGCATCCTCGACCTTCTTTCCTCTGACCAGGTCAGCGACAAGTCTCATTTTCCGTTCAGAGAGCGGGCAGTTTCTGAGTTTAGCAACAGCTTCCATTTATCTGTTATATTTTAATTCTGTTCTGATTAATTATTTTCTGTTACCGGCATGACCACGGAAAGTACGAGTCGGTGCAAATTCACCGAGCTTATGTCCCACCATATTTTCAGTTACAAAAACAGGTATAAATGTTTTCCCGTTATGCACTGCGATAGTGTGGCCTACCATATCAGGTACAATCATTGATGCACGCGACCAGGTCTTAATGACTGATTTCCGACTTGCTGCATTGGCTTTTTCGATTTTAGCCATCAGCTTGTTGAATACGTACGGACCTTTTTTAATTGATCTTGCCATGTTACTTATTACTGTGTTATGACTTATTTAGCTTTTCTACGTGATATTATAAGCTTTGATGATTGGGCATTAGGGCTTCTGGTTTTTTGACCTTTCGCCATAATACCTGTTCTTGACCTTGGGTGACCACCTGAAGCTTTACCTTCTCCACCACCCATTGGATGATCGACTGGATTCATGGCTACACCTCTCACTCTTGGGCGACGACCTGTCCATCTCTTTGCTCCTGCCTTACCAAATCTGGTCAGTGCATGATCCGGATTTGAAACTGATCCCATTGTGGCTTTGCAATTCAACAAGACGCGTCTCACTTCACCAGAAGGCAACTTAATAACAGCATATTTATCTTCACGACCCATCATCACTGCTGAAGCTCCTGCGCTTCGCACTATTGCACCACCCTGACCAGGATATAGCTCCACATTATGTACCTGAGAGCCCAATGGAACATCTTTTAAAAATAAAGTATGTCCGGTATCTGGTGTTGCCTGGCTTCCGGATAACACCTTGTCACCAACTTTAAAATTCTGAGGTGCAAGAATATATCTCTTCTCGCCATCTGTATATTCGATCAGGGCAATAAAAGCTGTACGATTTGGATCATATTCGATTGACAAGCATGTTCCGGTTACATTTTCCTTATCCCGTTTCCAATCAATCTGGCGATAGCGTTTTTTATGACCACCACCCATATGCCGCATGGTCATTTTCCCGTCGGCGTTCCTTCCACCACTTTTCGACATAGGCTTAAGAAGTGACTTCTCAGGCTTATTGGTCGTTATCTCATCATAGGTATTACCTACCCTGAAGCGAGTACCCGGACTGATTGGTTTAAATTTCTTTACGGCCATGATTTACCTTTTTGTATAGGGTCTTAAAATGAATGTCATTTATATTTCTCCAAAGAAATCAATTGTTTCTCCTTTAGCTAGAGTGACAACAGCCTTCTTATAAGAAGCTTTTCGTCCATGGAGCACACCTTTCTTTGTATTCCGTGTTTTCCGCTTGCCTGGGATAACCATCGTATTAACTGACTCAACACTTACAGTATACAATTGCTCAACGGCTTTTTTGATTTCTATTTTATTGGAGGTCTTATCTACAATAAAACTGTATTGGGCACTTTTCTCTGATAAGGTATCCGCCTTTTCAGTGATCAGTGGTTTCACGAGTATTGTTTTTGTGCTCATTTTCCTTTACGCTTTAATGTGATAGACGAATTAATTCTTTAATGATTTTGTAATCAAATCGACTGACTGCTCGGAAAGAACCAATTTCTGTGAGCGAAGGATATCGTATGTATTGAGATCCTGGGCTCTTACTAATCGGGTATTCTGAAGATTTCTTCCTGAGAGGTACAGATTAGTATTCGCTTCAGATGTTACGAATAATGATTTGTTCTTGTCGATTTGAAGATTTTTCAATACCGCTACAAAGTCCTTTGTACGTGGTTGTTCAAGGTTGATTTCTTCAACAATGATAAGGTTGCCTGCAATGGCTTTTGAAGATAAAGCAGAACGGCGAGCCAGAAGTTTGACTTTTTTATTGACCTTAAGATCATAATCATGAGGTCTTGGACCAAAAGCTCTACCGCCACCTTTGTACATTGGATTTTTCAATGATCCTGCACGGGCGCCACCTGTTCCTTTTTGCTTTTTAAACTTCTTAGTTGTGCGCCAAACTTCCCAACGTTCTTTTGTCTTGTGTGTTCCCTGGCGCTGATTTGCCAGGTAGGCTTTCACTGCAAGGTATACAACGTGCTCATTGGGTTGGATGGCAAACACATCATCAGCCAGATCGATGCTACGACCTGTTTTTTCACCTTTTGAATTCAATATTTCTATTGTCATGGCTGATTACTTTTCGATAATGATAAATGAACCTTTATGTCCCGGAATAGCCCCCTTAATAAGGATCAGGTTTTGATCCGGAAGAAGTTTAGCTACTCTGAGATTAAGCATTTTGACTCTCTCTCCACCCATGCGACCTGCCATGCGAAGACCTTTGACAACTTTAGAAGGATAAGAAGAAGCACCGATTGAACCGGGAGCTCTCATCCTGTTATGCTGACCGTGTGAGGATTGCATGATACCAGCGAAGTGGTGTCTTTTAACGACACCCTGGAATCCTTTTCCTTTACTTGTACCAATGGCTGAAACGGTCTCTCCTTCCTGAAACAACTCATTCATTGAGACAAGGTCTCCGAGATTTTTACTGATTTCAAAATCTCTGAATTCAACAAGCTTTCTTTTCGGAGCCGTTTTTGCTTTTTCAAAATGTCCCTGCATGGACTGAGGTGTATTCTTCACTTTAGCATCGCCGTAAGCTAGCTGAAGTGCATCATACCCATCTGTATCCTGGGTTTTAACCTGAGTCACCACATTAGGTTGTGCATGCACAACCGTGCAGGCTATGGATTTTCCATTCTGGTCAAATATGCTGGTCATGCCGACCTTCTTGCCTATTATTCCTTTCACCGTAAGATGATTTGATTGATAATGATTATAACAAACTACATTTCGCGCATGACCGCAGCTAAAAAACTACGCTCAACGCTAAAGTCCAATTCAGTTCGTAGCCAAAAACTACGCCCTATACCTATGTAAGTTTGACCTGGATATCTACTCCACTCGGTAATTCGAGTTTAGACAAGGCATCTACCGTCTTTGGAGTAGGGGTGTAAATCTCGATCAAACGTTTGTGTGTGCGCAATTGGAACTGCTCTCGAGATTTCTTATTTACGTGCGGTGAACGCAGGACGGTAAATATTTCTTTCTCGGTGGGCAGCGGAATCGGGCCCGTAACTACGGCCCCACTATTGCGAACAGTCTTAACGATTTTCTCCGTTGACTTATCGACCAGGTTATGGTCGTATGAACGAAGTTTAATCCTAATTTTCTGATTCATTTCCTACCAAAAAAATTATTTATGAATTTAATTCATCACCCACTTTTGGGCTTTATTATTGTATTTATACTTTAACTGTACCCTTTGCCTTTTCAATCACTTCCTCTGCGATGTTTTTTGGCACCGGAGCATAATGACTGAATTCCATCGTAGAACTTGCACGACCGGATGTAATAGTACGCAATTGTGTCACGTATCCAAACATTTCAGCAAGAGGCACTTCAGCCTGAACTGCAATAGCACCTGAACGTGCATCCTGCCCTTTAGGTAATCCCCGACGACGGTTAAGGTCACCAATTACTGGGCCAACATAATCATCAGGTGTTACTACTTCAAGTTTCATGATGGGCTCAAGAAGAACTGGCTTGGCTTTTTTAGCGGCTTCCCTGAATCCTTCTTTTGCACACAGTTCGAACGCGATTGGCTTTGAGTCTACAGCGTGCGTCTTTCCGTCATACACACGGACTTTCATACTGTCGATATTATAGCCTGCGAGAATTCCATTGTCCATCATTGCTGTAAATCCTTTGATGATAGATGGAAAAAACTCCTTAGGAATAGAGCCTCCAAAGATTCCATTGACAAACTGAAGTTTAGTCTTACCACTCTTGAAGTCATCTGTAAGTAGAAATTCATCGTCTGCTGGTCCGAGTTCAAATGACATCTCGGCAAAAAGACCTGAACCACCAGTCTGCTTTTTGAGTCTTTCGGTATGATCAACTTTCACCGTAAGCGCTTCTTTATAATTTACCTGGGGGGCACCCTGGCTACATTCTACTTTAAATTCTCTACGCAGTCGATCAACAATAATTTCAAGGTGCAACTCGCCCATACCGCTAATGACGGTCTGATTAGTGTCCTCATCATACTTAACGCGGAAGGTTGGATCTTCTTCAGCCAACTTTGCTAAAGCCATACCTAACTTATCAAGATCTTTCTGGCTCTTTGGCTCAACCGCAATACCGATAACGGGATCCGGAAAAACCATACTTTCAAGTATGATAGGTTTCTTTTCGTCGCAAAGTGTATCACCTGTGCGGATGTCTTTGAATCCAACACCTGCCGCGATATCCCCGGCTTCAACTCTGTCAATCGGGTTTTGCTTATTGGCATGCATCTGATAGAGACGTGAAATACGCTCTTTGTTGCCAGATCTTGTATTTAGAACATAAGATCCTGAATCCAATGCACCAGAATATACGCGCATAAAAGCCAGACGACCAACAAAAGGATCTGTTGCGATTTTAAATGCCAGAGCAGCAAAAGGCTCATTGACATCCGGCTTTCTCATTTCTTCCTTATCGGTATCCGGATTTATTCCAATGATACCTTCTACATCAAGTGGGCTAGGCAAATAGGCACACACTGCATCCAATACAGCCTGTACGCCTTTATTTTTGAATGCTGACCCGCACATCATCGGTACGAACTTCATGTCACATACTGCTTTGCGAACAGCTGCTCTCATTTCGTCTGCCGAGATGGAATCGGGATCATCAAAGTATTTTTGCATCAATGAATCGTCGTATTCAGCGATGGCTTCAAGGAGTTTCTCTCTGAATTCTGCAACGACACTCACTAAATCTTCAGGAACCGGGATTTCATCGAATGTCATACCCATATCCTCCTCGCTCCAGACCATGGCTTTACCTGTGATCAGGTCGACGACACCTTTAAATCGTTCTTCTTCGCCAATAGGAACTTGAAGAGGAATAGCTTTTGAACCAAGCTTAGCTTCTACGTCCCGGACGACATCGAAAAAATTAGCTCCGGAACGATCCATTTTATTAACGAATCCAATCCTTGGAACCTTATAATTATCTGCGAGACGCCAGTTGGTTTCTGATTGAGGCTCAACACCTGAAACTGCACAAAACAGAAAAACGAGACCATCAAGAACACGTAAAGATCTATTCACTTCAACAGTGAAGTCAACGTGACCCGGTGTATCAATGATATTGACAGCATAGTCCTGATCTTTCCAATTCCACTGGGCTTTGGTGGCCGCACTGGTAATCGTGATACCACGTTCCTGCTCCTGCTCCATCCAGTCCATAGTGGCAGCGCCATCATGAACCTCACCGATCTTGTGAGAAATACCTGTATAGTATAATACACGCTCCGTAGTCGTCGTCTTTCCTGCATCGATGTGCGCAGCGATTCCGATGTTACGTGTATATCTTAGGTCCTTAGCCATTATTATTCTCCTAAAAAATTAAAGTGTTCTGATTATTTGAAATGAGCGAAAGCGCGATTTGCCTCTGCCATTTTATGAGTGTCTTCTTTTCTTTTTACTGCAGATCCTTCACCTTTGCTTGCGGCTAATACTTCTGCTGCAAGCTTCTCTGCCATTCCTTTACCATTACGCTCACGGGCAAAACGTATAAGCCATTTCATTCCGATAGCTATTTTACGTTTTGGGTTAATTTCTGTAGGTATCTGAAATGTAGCGCCTCCAATTCTTCGGCTTCTAACTTCAACTGAAGGAGTTGCATTTTCTAATGCCTTGCCAAACAGCTCATGAGGATTTTGTCCTGATTTTTCCTGGACTAAATCCATGGCATTATAAAAGATATCAAAAGCGATACTCTTTTTCCCCTGCCACATCATATTGTTGATGAAACGGGTCACCACCGGGTCACTGTAACGTGGGTCCGGCATAAGTATCCTTAATTTTGGTTTTCTCTTCCTCATGATGGAAACTGTCTACTATTTCTTAGGTCTTTTTGTTCCGTATTTAGATCTGGATTTCAGCCTGTTATTTACACCTGCTGTATCCAAAGCTCCTCTGACAATGGTATAACGCACTCCCGGCAGATCTTTCACCCTACCTCCGCGAATCAATACGATGGAGTGTTCCTGGAGGTTATGACCTTCTCCCGGAATGTAAGCGATTACTTCCAGGCTATTAGTCAAACGCACCTTGGCTACTTTACGAAGTGCCGAGTTCGGTTTTTTGGGTGTAGTGGTATACACACGTGTGCACACTCCTCTCTTCTGAGGGCATGATGCTAATGCACGGGCTTTGCTTTTATAAACTACCGCCTCGCGACCTTTCCTAACTAATTGATTTATAGTAGGCATACGTATATTTTATCCATTATTTCAGACGCCTTTTTTGAAAGCGAATGCAAAGATATGATTAAATTTTGGGATAGCAGGTATAGGGCCGTGTAATTTATTGGTATTTGCTAATTGCGAAGCCGGAATATGGGGGGAAAGTTAACAAGCTAAAGGCCCCGAAGAGCAAGGTTTATAAAAATTAGATGGTCAAATCCTTTAAACCTAAGAGGGTTAAGAGGTACCATAGAGATATTATCTTCGGGGTCTTATGGCGATTCAAATACGAAAGGCAAAGGAGAGGGATATTGAGTCAATTTATAGCCTGGTCAGGGAGCTGGCCGAATATGAGAGAGGTCTCCACAAAGTGACGACTACCTCGGAATCCTATCTATTGGATTTTAAGGACAATATATTTGATGCCTTTGTGGCGGAAAAGGAAGGAGAAGTTGTTGGAATGGCACTTTATTATCTTACCTACAGTACCTGGAGGGGCAGGATGCTTTACCTGGAGGATTTCGTGGTCAAGGAAAAAGAAAGGGGGACCGGAATAGGAAAGCTATTATTTGAAGCTTTTTTGGAAGAGGCAAAACATCAGGAAGTCGCCCTGGTGAAATGGCAGGTATTGGACTGGAATGAACCGGCTATACATTTTTACAAAAAGTACGATGTGGTATTTGACGGTGAGTGGCTGGATTGTAAAATCTACCTTAAACACTGAGTTGATTTATTGATAGACTAATCAGGCCAAAAGCGGTCAGTGATTGAAGCGTCAATGATCTCTGCTCATAAGGTCATTGGAAAACGATTTCAAAGTAGATATATTCAGAAATGACAAGGAGTCAATGGATTCCACAGCTTGTTTAAAATAGTGTTGTTGTATTTGGTTGGCATACGTTTCAACGTTTAAGGATTTATATTTTTCCAAAATAAAATTGATATCACCTGTTGATGAGGCTGCCGTGTATGCTTTCGTGAAATTGTCCTGTTCAGAAGAACTTAACGAGTTATATGCATGGACGTATAGGAAATTCTTTTTGCCCCTAAGTATATCGCCTCCCGTTTGCTTTCCGGTGAGCTTTGAATCACCAAAAACATCAAGTATATCATCGCGGACCTGAAATGCAATGCCGATATTTTCACCATACTTATAAAGGATGTCTGCAACTTCAGCGGAAGCCCCGGCTAAGAGAGACCCGATTTTTAAGCAAGTCCCAAGTAAGCAGGCCGTTTTCCTTCTGATCATCTCAATATAGTCCTTTTCGGAAGGAGAATCAAAATGCTCAAAATCCATGTCCATCTGCTGTCCTTCACAGATGATCAATGCCGCTGAGGACATCGCAGAACAAATCGCAGAGCCCGTATTATTTTTTCTACCCGCTTCAAGTAAGAGTTCAAAACATTTGATGAGCATGGCATCCCCACTAAGAATAGCCAGGTTTCGACCAAATTTGATATGGACTGTTTCAATGCCTCGTCTCAAAGCAGCTTCATCCATAATATCATCATGCATAAGGCTGAAATTGTGAAAGTATTCTAATGCAAGTGCAGCTGGAAGGGCAGGTGAAATATCTTCATGCCATTGATTATATGCCATCAGCAAGAAAACCGGTCGTATACGTTTTCCACCCATTCTATTTATATACCGAATAGGGGCATAAAGCGTATCGGGATCACCCTTCAACTGATGATCTTCAAGATAGATTTCAAATGTTTTAGCTAACGAAGCATAATCCAATTGGCTCATTCCTTTTTATCGTATAGTTTTACTTTCATGAAAGTAAAGATGCAAAATAAATGGTCTCATACGGTTTATATCCTGACGATGATTTTATTATTGGCTTCCTGTCATGATCAGGGAAACAGTAAGTTAAAAGCAGATTTGATTTTATACCATGCCTTTGTGTATCCTGTCAAGGGTGAACCTATAGAAAATGGAGCTGTTGTAATATCAAATGGAAAGATTATAGCCATCGGTACAACAGAGGATATTTTAAAAGAATGGAAGGCGTACGCAATTGAATCGATTGATTGTCAGGGTGAATTCCTTATGCCTGGATTTATTGAAGGTCACGGGCACTTCAGTTCCATGGGATTTAATCTGATCAATGTAGACTTGATGCAAACCCATAGCTGGAATGAAATTATAGACAGTGTGGCCAACAGAGTACGTAAGGCAAAACCAGGAGAGTGGATTACAGGACGAGGCTGGCACCAGGAAAAGTGGAATGTGCCTGTGGATCGAAATGTAAATGGATATCCATACAATAATTTATTGAACGAGATTTCTCCGAACAATCCGGTAATACTGGGCCATGCAAGTGGACATTCGTTGATCGCTAATGAAGCGGCAATGAGAATAGCCGGCATATCCAGGGAAACTGCTGATCCTGTCGGTGGGCGAATAGTCAGAGATAAATCAGGAGTTGCTCTTGGTGTGTTCGAAGAACGGGCAATGGATCTTATTAAAAATCCTTATCAGGAGATTTTAAACAGGCTACCTGAAAAGGAAAAAAGGGATCTGTGGCTGAAAGCCATTTCGAAATCCCAAGTTGAATGTCTTCAGCATGGCATCACGACTTTTGAAGATGCAGGTGCCACAATAAAAGAAATCAATTGGTATAATGATCTTGCAAAGCATGACAGTCTTGACATCCGTTTGTGGGTCATGGCGAGACACGAATATGATACATTGAAAGATCTCATGTCTAATTTTCCCATTCTACGATCAGGAAAAGATATGTTTACGTGCAACGCGCTTAAAACATACATAGATGGGGCTTTGGGTTCATATGGTGCATGGCTTTTAGAACCCTATGCGGATAAACCTGGGTTTACAGGACAGAATACAACCCCTCTTTCACAAATAAAAAACACCGCCGAATTAGCAATGGACCACGATATGCAGATGTGTGTTCATGCCATCGGTGATCGTGGTAATCGGGAAGTGTTGAATATTTATGAAGAGGTAATGAAAGAGCACCCGGAAAAAAAGGACTTGCGGTGGCGTATTGAACATGCGCAACACATCGATCCGGCAGACATGCCACGCTTTAAACAATTGGGTGTGATAGCAGCGATGCAAGGGATACATTGCACCTCAGATGCTCCTTTTGTTGTCAAGCGGCTTGGCGAAGAAAGAGCTCGCACCGGAGCTTATGCATGGAGAAGTCTATTGGACGAGGGCGTAGTTATCGCCAATGGAACTGATGCCCCGGTGGAACATGTAGATCCTATTCCAAATATTTATGCATCTGTAACCCGAAAGAGACTTGACAATGGAATGACCTTTTTCCCAGAACAGGCGATGACACGAAAGGAAGTTATTTATTCTTATACCCTTGCAAATGCATATGCTGCAAAAGAGGATGATATCAAGGGCAGCCTTGAGCCCGGCAAGTGGGCGGATATTGTTTTACTTTCAAAAAATTTATTGACTTGTCCAAATGACAGTATCCCGATGATAAAAGTAAACATGACGATGGTCGGAGGGAAAATAAAATTTACGAATAACGAGTGACGAATTACGATTTTGAATTTTGGATTTTAGAAAACCAGTAATCTTAAATTCCAACTACAAATGAATTAGGATTTATTTTTTGAGATCCATTAAACTCATGGCTGCCTTTGCAATTTCATTTAGATCATGATTGAGGATACATTTGAAATGTCCTTTTGGACATTTATCAAAACCGAGTTTTGTGCATGGGCGGCAATTCAGTTCTTTCTGTTCGAATGATATCCATTTTATATTTTCATTTCCATAATAAGGATACATTCCAAAAGCAGGAATTGTATTTCCCCAAATCACGACCTGCGGTTTTTTCAATGCTGCAGCTATGTGCATCAGACCAGTGTCATGCGTGATGATCGCAGCCGATTGGTTTAAGATTGAAGCAGATTGGAATATATCAAAAATTCCACATGCTGATTTAATATGCTCTGAACTTGATTTGTTAAGAATTTCTTCGGCTTTTGGAATTTCCTGTTTTCCACCTAAGAGAATGACAGGCAAGTTCAACAACTCAGAAAGCTGAACAATTTGATCAGATGTCAGACATTTGGTGTTGTAAGTAGCTCCAATTACAATGGATACAAACGTGCCCGGTTTAAATACAAATTTTTCAAAAGTGTTTATGGCACTTTCCGGGGGAATATTAAAATCAAGCCCTTGTTGATCATTTTGAATTCCAAGAAATTTTATTGCATTCATGTAACGATCCACAATATGCCTTTCCGGCAACCTGTTAATTTTAAAATTGACCATCAGCCATTTTTCAAAATTCAATTTTTGGAAAGAATGGAATGGCTTTTTGAGGGCAAATTTTATTCGCCGGGTCCGAATATTGTGATGCAGATCAATAATGTGATCATAGTTTTCCTGCCTTAAACTTCTGATCATCTGCTCAAAATCTTCGGTTAAGGTTATAACTTTTTTGACATATGGATTTTTTGATATAATAGATTCAAATGCTGGTTTCGTCAGGTAATGAATTTCAGCACCCGACTGATTGTGAATAGTTCTTAGTACAGGTGTCGTCAACACGATGTCTCCGATAGAACTAAAACGGATCACTAGTATTTTCAAGGGTAACATCCTTTAAAGATAGACACTGTGTTGTGAGAAAAATGTATTAAAAAAGCGGGGACGAGCCCCGCTTTTTTATTTGTTCATCTGCGTATCCGAAGGTGAATCAACACTCTTTATTGTTTCACAAATTTCAACGAAGCCATTCTTCCTGACTCATCTGTCATTTGGAGTAAATACATACCTGCAGCCAATCCTTCAACGGATATTTTGTGGTCAGCCAGGAATTGACCCTGAAGAACTTTTCTGCCGCTTAACTCTGAAATTGTATAACCGGTCAATTGTAAAGAGGATTCTGACTCAATGTTGATAAATTCTGATGCCGGATGAGGGTATAGTCTCAGGTCATTTGTCAGGCTTATATCCTTTGTTGCTGTAAAGTCACGATTTCCAACATTGAACCAAACGCCTTTTTGGGCTCCTGAAATCAACAAGACTTCTGAATTCACAACAGGGAGAGTTTTGTCAGAAGACTGGACATTGATAGTAGCCAATAATGGGCTACCATTGTCATCATTTGTAAACAGGATTTTATCATCCAGACGGGAATAGCTAGGAAATCCTATCGTATTGTTGTGGAAGATATTGTTGGCGACCCCACTTTCAATATTGGCAGCAACAACCCAATAATCAGTCTGAAGGTTTCCGGAATTATCAAAGAAATCTTCTAAAAAATCGAAGGTTATGATGAAAGGTGAATTCTTTGAAAATGATGGATTCCCTATCGAAACATTTTCAGGAAGATTTGAATATAACTTTCCTATCAGTCCATCAGCAAATTGAACTGACGAACGATTCCAAACATTGATAAAAGAAATATCCCAATATTCAATACCATTTCCAAAAGAACTTTCGATCTGATTGAACGCATCATACATGATGTATTCGCCTGTATAATCCCATTCCATAGCATCTGAATAAAGAACGCCCCCTGCGTTAATACCACCGGCAGTTGTAGGATTGTACAGGGTGAATGTATTTGAAGTCTGGCTATTATAGTCATATACATTGATTTCATTTGTCAGGTTACTTGTGGTAAAAGCTATTTTACTTCCGTCTTTGGACACTACAACATTACGCCATATGCCCTGCGGATTATTCTCGACATAAGATGAATTGAAAGACAACCCGCCGGACCAATTGAATGTCAATAATATCATATTGTTCTCGTCATCTATGTATACACAAGCCGTTCCATCATCCGTAAAACTAGGTCGACTGATCGGAGCACGAACATTCATTTTTACAAACTGTGACGGATTTGCGGGAGGCACAAAATATAAATCAGTCTCTCCCTGATCTGTAGCCAGGATAAAATCTGCGCCACCATTGGTATCAATGTCATCCTGGTGATCATCTCCCTGTCCTGCACCAATACCTACCTGATCAAAAGCTGTATGTCCTGCTGCAACTTCAGTACTTCCCGCTCCGAACAAATCAGTTGCTGCTTTTTCAACTGCAAGACGCATATCGATAAATTGTGAGGATTTCACCAGATAATCTGTCAATGCTTTGTAATACACCTGTTCTGCTTTAGTCTTACCTATTGCAGTTGCAAAAAGAAAAAAAGCTTTGTTTGGAATTCCGCTATTGATATGAACACCGCCATTGTCCTGATCCGGGGAGAGATTTTGGTATTCATTCATATGCGCAGGTTGCCATCCGTGGTCATTTGGTCCCGAACCTCCATTATGCGGATCAGAGAGATCTCTTAGCGCACCGGAAGGAAAAAAATTAAGTTTGACAACATCCTCACCCATTTTCCAGTCATCTCTGTCGATCATAGAGCCGAAGACATCAGCATAGGATTCATTGAGGGCTCCCGACTGACTTAAGTATTCAAGGTTTGCCGTGCTACCAATGACACCATGTGACATTTCATGGCCTCCTACATCCAGTCCTTTTGCAAGCTGGGTAAATGCAACATCCCCATTTCCATAGTACATGGCTGCCCCATTCCAGAATGCATTATCCATGTTGTTATCATTTGCATCAGTGACGTTGATGATTGATATAATGTTTCCGCCATTTCCATTGATGGATTTGCGATTGAATGTAGTTTTAAAATATTCAAATGCCTGGCCGGCGTTAAAGTGTGCACTTACCTCCAGATTTTTCCAATTGTTAGTTGTATTTGATACCTGTACTATGCCAAAGCTTGACTGTTGGGGTGAAGAATTCTGTGCGTCTACGGTCCAGATGACGCCTACAGGATCATTTGGCATCACGGATTGTGAAGGTTGGAATATAGTTGTCCTGCTAGCGTCAATCATAAAAATATTCGAACCGACCTGGTATCCGTTTACTGTTCGGTTTTGACCCAAAAGATCCTGATCTGTAGTGACCGTGGCACCATCAAGCACTGGCATCAATGCGTCTGCATCGGCATGATTGTATTCCTTTAAAGTCGTTGAGTGGCCGAGATTATGGTTGTACAATTCCATTGGAGCTATCGAACAGGTCTCAGAGTAACCTTCCAGCACAGTAAGGCTAGTGGCATCAATGTATACTATCCAATGATCCATGGCATTGGGATACATCTCTATCTTATAAGCTAAAAGCAACTTTCCCTCTTTTGGAAACCAAATCAAAGAAGCAGCATCCTCAGGAATTTGCATTCCGGGGAGCATCGGATATTGCTGGAAGTGAACATTCTTTGATTGCAAATACGATTTAGTAGCTGCAAGTGCTTGTTCTTTTGAAACGGATTCAGGCAATTGTTCCGGAATTCTTCCAGTCCATGCAAACCCATTAAGGCTCTTAAGTTCCTCATTCATGATATGAAGGATTATGTCCTGGCCTTTAATAGGATATCCACTTAAAGTTTGCTGAACCCGAATGTGGGTTTGTTTCTGTTGATCCGTGTTTTCGGTTACAGACGTCCAACTCAATCCAAGTGATTTTGTCTTATCAGGAATCGATAAAACATTTTGGATCACATTGGCCATTGAACTTCTTGATTGCCACAAATCATTTTGCTTCATTTCTATCCAGAAACTACCTGAATTCAGAATTTTAAAAGATGCTACATCTTTATTTACTGAAAGAATAGAAGGGCCCTGATGGAGAGAAATTGGCATTGCAATTCTTCCGGGACTCATGCTCGAATTGATTGCTTTGGATATTTGCAATGGCTGAGGTGCAACGAAAGGTGAGTTCGTGAGATTTTTAAAGGAGCTCTGACTTTGTACTCCTGCAACAAATCCAAAAAAAGCGAGGATTGAAATAAAGATTCTCATGATTTCGGTTTTGATGATCTGAATAATAAGTTATAGTATGTAATTAAATTATCTTCAGGCTGAAACCCAGGTTTTCCCCACACGATACGATGATGACTTTTCTCATCCGGATGATAATCGATGAAATAATACAAATCACCTGGTTCATTATATGTTAAATCCTGAAGATTTAAAGATTTATAGTTCAGAAACAACTGGCTAGTCAGATTTCTTTTCCACTGTTGTACGAAAACAACAGAAGAGTCCCGCCAAGGTCGCTGGAACAATCTTCCATCATCAAGAAGGACAAACTGGGTCACAGCGCCTGAAAAACCACCTCCTTGTCCGAATTCTATCTGTTTACCCTTATAGTGGAATGGGAAATCTGTTGAAGGATGGCAGCTCACCGCCAGCAGGAGCAGTGTCAGAGAGCAGAATATAGCTATTCGCTTCATCCGGGTTAGATTATTAAGTGGTTAAAAAACTGTTAAGTCAGGCTCAAAGTTGATAATTTTAAATGATTTTACGTCTTATAGCGTTATCTTTGGGATAACCGATTAAATCATATAAAAAAATAAATCCGATGAAAAAATTTATTTTCTCATTTTTCCTTTTCTCTCTGATGGTATTTAGTGCAAATGCTCAAAAAGCAGCTTGCTGTAAACCTGGAGGAAAATCTTCAGTATCATGTGAGATGAAAGCGCCATCTGCTGTCAGTGCTGAAAATTCTGCTGCTGCTGAAAAAGTAGCTGCAATGGATCAGAATATTGAAAAAAGAACAGATCCAATCACCGGGGCTGTGTCTTATGTTAGAAAAGAAACTGCTGTTGCTGATGGCTCAGTATCATTTGTAAGCCTGAGCTTTGATGCTTCTACAAATTCCTTTGTAAATGCTGCTCCTTCAATGATGGAAGAAAACCATAATTGTTCGATGAAGTCAACCGGAAGTGGAAAATCATGCTGTGCCCAGGGTGCTGCATCAGGTAAGTCATGTTGTGCCGGAAAGGCAGCAAACGCAAAACCTGAGAAAACGAAGAGTTAATTCGAAAGTTGATTGAGATATTGAAGCCGGTAGACATACCGGCTTTTTTTTTGTAAATGATTAATTATGAAGCCATTAACTCTCTTATTTCCCCAGAATGACTCTGTCAATTTCTTTAACCCGAAGGACTTTATATCTTTGCACTACATCGCCATCGTAAAGGCAGTGGAAACAGGCAGCGATCAGGTATGACTCAACATTCAACCAACCTCAAGCCACAGTGGGTCGATAACATCATGGAAACTGTTGGCAACACGCCTATGGTTAAACTCCACGGCCTGTCTCAATTATCGGGATGCCTTGTCCTTGCAAAACTTGAATCTTTTAATCCGGGACTTAGTGCCAAAGACCGCATAGGCCATGCTGTGATCGAGGCTGCTGAAAAGGACGGCCTCATCAAACCAGGCGGAACGATCATTGAATCGACATCAGGAAATACCGGTTATTCTGTCGCGATGGCTTGTATCGTTAAAGGATACAAGTGTATATTGACTACAACGGATAAAAGTGCTGAAGAAAAAATCACCACGTTACGGGCACTTGGTGCTGAAGTAATCGTTTGCCCAAATCACGTTCCTTCAGACGATCCTCAGTCGTACTATAGCCAGGCTGAGCGATTGGCAGCAGAAATTCCAAATTCATTTTATGTCAATCAATACTATAATGAAGCAAACCTTGACGCTCATTATCGCAGCACAGGCCCTGAATTGTGGAAACAAACAGGTGGATTGATCACACACTTCATGGCTACATGTGGTACTGGTGGAACAATATCAGGTTCTGGTCGCTACCTTAAAGAGCAAAACCCAAATATCAAAGTCATAGCTGTCGATGCAGAAGGATCGGTATTGACAAAATATCATCAGACCGGCGAATTGGATAAGAGTGAAATTCATTCGTATCAGCTTGAAGGTGTGGGAAAAAATATCATCCCTTCAAATGTTGAATTTGATATTATCGACAAGTTTATCAAAGTAGATGATCGGAGCAGTGCTTTCAGAGCTCGTCAATTGACAAAGAGTGAAGCGATTTTCGCAGGTTATAGCAGTGGTGCTGTAATAGAAGCGTTTATGCGCATGAGAAGAGAATTTAAACCAAGTGATGTCGTGGTGCTTTTATTTGCGGATCACGGAAGTAAATATCTAAGTAAGATTTATAATAACGGGTGGATGCAGAAGCAGGGCTTCATCAGGAAGATCGCTGATTATGCACCCAGCTATCAGATACAACGCAGACTAGAACGCGTGTTTAATAAATACATCAAAAACTATGGAAATATTTGAGCGAATCCGCAAACAACGCGGACCATTAGGGCAATATGCTGCAATGGGTGAAGGATATTATATGTTCCCTGAATTGAAAGGAGAGATCGGATCACGAATGGATTTTCACGGAAAAGAAGTTGTGGTCTGGAGTATCAACAATTATCTGGGACTTGCTAATCATCCAGAGGTGCGAAGAGTTGATGCAGAAGCAGCAAAGAAATGGGGCCTTGCCTACCCTATGGGCGCACGCCTTATGACCGGGGAGACTTCACTGCACAAGGAACTTGAGCGTAAACTGGCAGCTTATGTTTATAAGGAAGCAGCTGCTGTAGTCAATTATGGATATCCGGGAGTCGTGTCGGCTATCGACGCGCTTTTGTCAAGACGCGATGCAGTTGTATATGATGCTGAAAGTCATGGTTGCATTGTGGATGGCACGCGATTGCATATGGGCGAGCGTTTTTCATACAAGCATAACGATATTGAAAGTGTAGAACAAAATCTTGAGCGAGCTACAAAGTGGGCTAGCGAGAAAGGTGGAGGTGTGCTCGTTGTGACGGAAGGTGTATTTGGAATGCGTGGTGATCAGGGTATTCTGAAAGAGATTGTTGCATTGAAGAAAAAATTTGACTTCAGGTTTTTCGTAGATGATGCACATGGTTTTGGTACATTAGGTGAAGGTGGTCGTGGTGCAGGTGTTGAGCAAGGCGTACAGGATGGAATAGATGTATATTTCTCAACTTTTGCCAAATCATTTGCCGCAACCGGAGGATTTCTGGCCGGTGATGCTGATATCATTCAATATCTCCAATATGCAATGAGATCTCAAATACATGCGAAGAGTTTACCAATGGCCTTAGTGGAGGGAAATCTCAAACGTCTTGAGCTGATGCAAAATCATCCGGAATACAAGGAGAAGTTATGGCACATCGCCACTACCCTTCAAAACGGATTGAAAGCAAGAGGTTTTGACATAGGTACAACCAACACAGTTGTCACTCCTGTTTACTTGTATGGCACACCATTCGAAGCCACACAACTTGTGCATGACATGAGGGAATCATATGGTGTATTCACATCAATGATCATTTATCCTGTGATTCCGAAAGGAATGGTTCTGCTACGCATGATACCTACAGCATCTCATACTGATGCTGATGTTGAGCAGACGCTGAATGCGTTCTCAGCTGTAGCTGAGAAATTGAAAGCGGGTGCTTATCAGGATAAGATTTTGAATCCGGTATTAGGATAACACGAGTAACGAGTAACGAGTAACGAGTAACGAATAACGAGTTACAAGTTATAAGTGATGAGTGATGAGTTATGGTCTCCGATTTGGATTTTTAGGATTCTAAAAATGAAAATCTATTTGATTTTCATTTTTTCTTAGGAAGGGCTCCGTCTTCTGTCAGAGCGTCTAATATTCCGGAATCTAAATCAAATTGAGGTTTGAAGCCAAGTTCAGTCTTCAGTTTTGTATTATCTACGCGCCAGTTACGCGATGTGATTTCTTTTATTTTGAAAGGACTTACATGTAGTGGTTTCTTGCGAATACGAGCGAGAATTAATCTGATATTGGCGATGCCAAGTAATAGGTTTCTGGATAATCTGACTGTACGAGTTTTGACACCAAGGTGTTTAGCCATGTATTCATTCACCTTTGAAGGCTCGTAATCGTTCCCATCAGAGACAACATAGATCTGATGATGAACATCTTTGTCCACAGCGTCCCATAAAGCTCGTACCAGGTCTTTTACATAAACAAAACTAACAAGCTGACCCTTTGGCCCGACACTGACAGCAATACCTTTCTTTACGATTTTCAAAATTTCATGGATAAACTTTGTATCCCTTGGGCCGTAAACTGAGGTTGGTCTGAAAATGACCCAATCGAGATTTGGCGTGGCCATAATTATCTTTTCAGCCTCATATTTACTGATACCATATGGCGTAAATGGCTTAGGAATTGTTTCTTCGTTGATGGGCAGCATAGTGACAGGATCACCGGGACCTAAAGCCTGAAGACTGCTGATGAACACAAATTTTTTAAATGCGGGTTGGGTTCTTAATAATTCATTAATAAAGAATTGGGTAAATTCAACATTACCTTCATAAAATTCTTCTATTCTTTCAGGTCTGGTAACCCCCGCGCAATGGATCACGTATTCGAATCCTCCTGTCTCTTCAGTCAGTTTTACAAGCCTGTCAGTAAGTGTCTCTCTCTCTGAGAATTCCAGGAAAAAACCTTTAGTTTCTTTGAATAAGGCCTTCTCCTCAGTACTGTTTCTAAAGCTTCCATATACATCATGACTTCTGCGAAGACCTTCCTCCTGCAGATGTCTGCCAATAAAACCACCGGCTCCTGTAATTAACACTCTCTTTTTTTCCATAGGGAGGCAAAGATAACAGAGAGTGAGAGAAGTGAGAGAGTGAGAGGCTAAGAGGGTAAGAGAAGTGTAAAAGGAGAAGGAGAACTTTTAGAAAAAATAGATACCCACCAGAGTTAAAATAAACAATATTAAAAAAATTGAAATAAATAAGAAAACGAGCAGTACATATCTGAGCAACAGGTATCTCCATCGTCCTCCATAAAAACGCTTCATGGCCAACAATAGATACACATACATGTAAATCGTTAAACCACCTGATAAATAGGAAAGTACATTTAATACTAATTTGTTTTCAGTTTGGACGAATATTAATAAAACATAAATGCTGAGTACAACAAATAAATATGCAAAAAAATAGAATGAGAAAATCAAATGTTCAACGTAGTTACGTCGTTTTCGAAGATATAAAAGCTTTAAAAAAAACGCAAAAAAAGGCATGCTGAGAAATAACAGCTGAGGTAGTTTATGAAAAGCTTCGATACCAATTTCGGCTAGTATGCCGTTTTGATCGCCTTCGTGTTTTTCAGACAATTCATCATTTCTTTTTTCAGCTCGTTTATCAAGCCATGCTTCTAACCATCCGATTTTCGAAGTATCTGTAGAGGCAGGGATTGTTATTTTAATAGGCAAACCGGTCCTCGAAGTGTCGTTATCAATTTTTCTTATACTATCCAATTTTACTTTAACCCCTTTTTTTAATAATACGGCATAGGCTGTATCCGGCGAACCTTCTAAAAATTTTCTCTCTTGTTCAAGATTATATAGCCGTTTATTATAATTGAATTTGGGGTCGGTATGCACACTCCATTTTTCACTATTGACCAAATAAAACAGAAGTAGGAAAAATACCGTAGAAGCAAAAACATAAAATCTCAATGGTTCCAGGTTCTGACTTCTTCTGCCTTCCATGTACTCTTTCGCTACCTGGCCCGGCTTTAAAACGAGCACTTTTAATGTATGCCAGAATTTTCCATCATAGTGGAACATATCCTGTATATAGTGAATGATCAGATGAAAAGCTGAGTCGTGGATCTCAAGATTTTCCTGTCCACAATGGGTACAGAATCTTTCTTCGACGGTATGGCCGCAGTTCAGACAATTTTTTTCTTCTCTTAATTTTTTATGGCCCATACCACAGATTTAATCAGATTTGTCAGAATTGAACCATGCATATTAATTCAACTCTTACCTTTATGATTCTATGGTTGAAGATATAAGTTCATTTCAATACCTTGTTAAAACAGGTATTCCTGCTGATCTCCCGCCTTTTACCGGCAGGGATGAAACGATCCAGCATGCTCCTGTGCGGAATATTCAGGATATAACAACAATTGACAGAAGGTTAGCCCTGACAAATGCACTTCGGTATTTTCCAAAAAGATTTCATGAGGTACTTGCGGCAGAATTTGCAAAGGAACTTGAGATATATGGTCGCATATATATGTATCGGTACCGGCCAACTTATGCGATGTATTCGCGACCTATAGATCACTATCCTGCAATAATAAAAAAGGCTGCAGCGATCATGCTCATGATTCAAAATAACCTTGATCCGTTGGTGGCGAAGTATCCTCATGAATTGATCACCTATGGAGGAAATGGGGCTGTTTTTCAAAACTGGGCGCAATATCTACTCACCATGAAATACCTGAGTGAGATGAGTGAAGAACAAACTCTAATTCTTTATTCAGGACATCCGCTTGGATTATTTCCTTCTCATCCAAATGCGCCACGGGTAGTGATCACAAATGGCATGATGGTTCCAAATTATAGTTCGAAGGATGACTGGAATAAATTCAATGCCCTTGGAGTTACGCAGTATGGACAAATGACTGCAGGATCGTTTATGTACATCGGTCCTCAGGGCATAGTGCATGGTACTACAATTACTTTGCTCAATGCGGGCAGACTGAAAGGATTGGGCGATACGCTGAGAGGAAAGGCTTTTGTCACTTCGGGACTCGGTGGCATGTCTGGTGCACAAGCGCGAGCGATGCTCATCACAGGTGCTACAGGTATCATCGCTGAAGTTGACGGTGATGCTATCCGGCAAAGGATTGCAGATCATTATATTCGGCAAGAAGATCTATATGAGAATGTCTATGAATTGCTTCACCAATTTTTACAATCCAAAAACTCAGGGGAAACAAGATGCTTTGTATATCATGGTAATATTGTGGACCTATGGGAAGCCATTGTTGAAAAATTTATCCATATCGAATTAGGTTCTGATCAAACATCCTGTCACAATATTGATCAGATGGGCTATTGCCCTGCAGGCTATTCGTTTGACGAAGCAAAAAAATTATTACAGGATAATAAACCTGCATTTGAAGAAGCGATAAAAAATTCATTGCGTCGACATATCCATGCGATCAACATTCTGACGGCACGAGGCATGTACTTCTGGGATTATGGAAATGCATTTTTGTATGAAGCGGCTAAAGCAGGAGCTGATGTGAAAGATAATAGTAAACCATCCGGATTCAGATATCCTTCCTATGTGGAAGATATTGTAGGGCCATTGTGTTTTGATTTCGGGTTTGGGCCATTTCGATGGGTATGTGCTTCGGGATTAAATGAAGATCAGGAAACAACGGACATCATTGCAGCAGAAACGATACGAGATCTGCTATTGTATTGTGCGGAGAATGTTAAAGGCCAATGGCATGATAATCTAAAGTGGATTGAAAATGCGAAACGGGATATTCCTCAGGTAGGAAGTAAATCAAGAATTCTTTATGCAGATGCTGAAGGAAGAATTGAAATCGCAAAACGATTTAATACTGCGATAAAAGAGGGCATTATAAAAGGCCCCGTCGTATTAGGAAGAGATCATCATGATGTCAGCGGCACGGATAGTCCGTGGCGTGAGACAGCGAATATATATGATGGCTCAAAGTATACAGCTGACATGTCGATACACAATGTGATAGGCGATGCAATGCGCGGAGCTACATGGGTGAGTATACACAATGGTGGCGGCACAGGATGGGGAGAAGCAATGAACGGTGGTTTTGGAATGGTGCTTGACGGCAGTGAAGCCAGTGAAATTGCATTGAAATCAATGTTATTCTGGGATGTCAATAATGGAATAGCGAGAAGAGCATGGGCAAGGAATCCTAATGCAATAGCAACAGCAATAGAAGCCATGAAGAACGAAAAGAATCTTGAGATCACGATGCCGAACCTCGTAGACGAAGAGGTGTTGAAAAAGGTAATACAATAACGATCGGGTGATCAGGTGATTTGGTGATTGGGTGATCATTTTAACACAAGAGTATTTCTATGCAGTTACAAGCTGCTTAAGAAGAATTTTCAATTGGAATATGATTTGAGATATTGATTTTAAGATTGGAATCTTAAAATAGCGGCTTTGGAAGATTTTACGTTTGAAAACTTAAAATAGCGGCTTTGGAAGATTTTACGTTTGAAAATTTAAAATAGCGGAGTATTCCTGACACAATTTCCTTTCGCCTTCGCCTCTGCCTTAGCCTTCATTTCACAACTGTGACATCTCCTTTACTGATACGCTTGCTTCCATCGGCCATCGTATATTTTATCATGTAAACATACACACCAGGATTAGCGGGCCCTACCGGCGTGGTGCCATCCCATAATTTTAATTTTCCTTCATTGAATAATTTTGCTTTCTCACTTATGATTCCTCCCCAGCGATCAAAAATGATAACCTGGTCGATAGATGTAACATTTAATGGATCGGAAGAAATTTCAAAAAAATCATTGATTTGATCATTGTTAGGTGAAAAGACATTGGGAATATAGATCACGGGATCGCGATCTACTCGTATCGTGACTGAATCGATATCTACACACCCTGATTCAGTTTCGGCGGTGATGACATAGGTTTGCTCATCAAAGGGAGTTGCTAAGGTTGAAAGACAATTAAAACAAACTAATCCATCGGGAGGATTCCATGTTGACATCCATATGGGGAGATTTGATGTCGTGTTTAATAATATGGAATGGCCCAGGACAATAGTGGTGTCATCTACAGTATGAATAGTAAGTGGCGGGCCATCGGGAACAAATATTTCTTCTTTATCAAAGCAGCCATACTCATCTAAAATCCATGCTGTGTAAGTGCCTGCAGATAGCATAACAGAAGTAGCAGGAGGCGGAATAATACTATCATTGATCTGAAAAGTAAATGGCGGTCTGGTACCTGATACAGATAAAACAGAAATGGACCCATCATCTGCGCCTTGACATGAAGTAGCTGTAAATGTGAAATCAGCTACAATCGGAGGATCCGGCACGATCATCAAGTCAAGAGTTACAAGACTGTCACATCCATTTGATGCAATCAACTGATCCTGATATATTCCAGTCGTTCCATATTCCACGCCTCCAAGATTAAAAGTCAATCCTTCGCAGATTGTTTTTTCAATCAAAAATTCCACAGGAACAATTTCAACCCGAATGGTATCTGATACAATTCTACATTTAGAATTCATCAGATTTGAAGTCGTGTTACTGTACAAATACCTGAAATAATAAATCCCTGCTGACAATAAATTGATCTGGTAAGTAAGATTATTACCTCCAACGATGTCGGACCAGATTAATCCTGCATCAAGACTTGTCTGCCATTGCAACGCTCCTGTATCGGCATCTATATGTGCTGTGAGAATGGGAAATAATGAATTCTCACAAATTTTTCCGGCAGGAAAAATCGAGATTGATGATGTAGGTCCACAAGCCCTAAAACTTATATTGTCGATAGCCAGATCGTTACCAATGCCTCCGGGAGCATTATTGCGAAGTGTCAATTTTATGGAATTCTGACCAGGTCCGGAAGTAAATGTGAAGCCATAGGTATGCCATTTTTCATCTTGTGGAATTTGTCCGGAGGTATAAACAGTGACATCATCAATCAGAAAACTAACATTGGGTAAGATATGTCCGGTAGTTCCCTTTGAGATGAGGTTGATGATATCTGAACTAAATTCATACAATGTATTGTCACACAGATTGTCAATAATTTGTTCATAGAAAATGCCGGGAGAATAACTTGCATTGACGACCATCATATATCCATTCGGATCTGGACTATTGTCACCGATACGAATCCATGTCGGGAAAACAAATGACCATTTCGACATGTCATTCGTGAGCGTGTATTCACCATCATCTGGCGGAACCTGGAGAGTGTAAATAAAACCGGGAGCGAGACCGGGATTAGTCGGAAATACAACGGCTGATCCGCTGCCGAAATCACCGGTCGTGAAGATGTTTTCACCAAGATTGCCTGTACACAGTGTCGCCTGAGCAGTGAGAACTGGCTGACCTCCGAGCAGAATACTCAGATGCCAGATAAGAATTGCCATTAATCGCCCCTGCCCTGCTTCCCTCATATCGTGCAAAATAGGAAAGTATATAAAAATGTAGATTTGTCGCCTTCTAAGATAGGGTATGGAACAATAAAATGAAATTAAACTACAGATATGAAATTGAGATTAAGCGGCCTTTAGACGAAGTCGTCAGGCTGTTCAGCAATCGTGACCTACTAACCAAATGGCAACGTGGTTTATTACTCATTGAAACTTTGAAGACAACAGATGGGAAGAAACAGTACATGCTCATGTATAAGCTAGGGCGTCGAAAAATGAAAATGACTGAAACCATTCTAAAGGATGCACTTCCTGAACAATATGACGTCAATTTTAAAGTCAAAGGCGCGCAACACACTGCATGTAATTCCTTTACATCTACTGATCATAATACAACGAAATGGACCTCTGATGTTGAATTCAGTTTTTCCGGATTGATGAATTTACTAGCCCGTTTTATGAAAGCAGGATTTGAACAGCAAACATTGATGTACATGAAAAGCTTTAAGTCTTTTGCAGAAAATTATACGCGAGTCTAAATTCAGATCGTTTTTGAAGGCAAAAAATGTGATTTTATTAACGAATTGATTTTGACGCTTTCAACTCTTAATCAATCGGTTACACCGATTAACGTATGGTTAACAGGAAAAGAAAGGACCGATGTTTCGCTGCATGAATAATGTCCTTACTTTTGAAATGATAATTCGATCAAAAAACAAATTCAATCATTATCCTGACATGAAACAAACTCTTGGAATACTTGCCATCGTTCTTATGGCATCATTTAGGTTGGCAGCACAAGCTACACCAACTGAAGGTCAACCTGCAGCTGCACCATCAGGTGCTGTAATGAAACTTGACTCTGATACAGTTGATTATGGTACGATTGATCAGGGTAGTGACCCTCTTCGTCTTGCTAAATTTACGAACACAGGTACTGAGCCTCTGATCATATCAGGTGCAAGAGGTAGCTGCGGATGTACAGTGCCTAATTGGCCAAAGGATCCAATCATGCCAGGTGAAACATCTCAGATCGAGATTCGCTATGACACAAAAAGAGTAGGTGGTATCAATAAGACAGTTACCGTTACTTCTAACGATCCAGTTGGACCAATCGTCATCAAAGTGATTGGAACCATCAATGCAGTAGCACAAGAAGAAGGAACTCCTGAAAAAGAAAGCATCTTCAAAAAACCTAACTAATTTTTAACCCGGTATAGATCGGGATTAGAAATGGTCAAAAAAAAGCCCGGATGTCGATGACATTCGGGCTTTTTTTATTCTCCTCCGCAAAGGACGGTGCTTTCATCTGTTACTTTTTTCATTGCCAAAAAAGTAACCATGGTTCGACCTGCACATTCTCATCCTTGTGCTTCAGCTCACCAACCAAAGTCTAGTCCCTCAAAAAACTCACTTATTCTATCGATCATTTTTTTGGCCTTAGGAAATGCTTGCTCGCTTACTGGTTTTTCAAAGCAATTTCCTTACGATGATTTCTGGCTTTAGCCCTGTCACACCCTGAAATTGTCATTCAAGTGTTCAGACAGTTTTGAGGGACAGTGTTCGTTAGTCGAGATGATTTTTTTGCCTACCCTTTTAGAGGGCGTCATAAGTCCGGCATCTGGCCTCCATTTATCCGGCATCCATTTTTTTTTACAACGAGAGACAGCTTTCAATAATATAAAATACTTTACATTGATTTCCCAAAATACCTTCATTCATGCTCATTCTTTTATCCCCTTCTAAAAACCTGCATAACAAACCAAAGGAAGCGCACAAATTTAGTCTTCCTCGTTTTCCTGAGGAGACAGGGCAGTTGATTGAGGTATTGAAGAAACAAACACCTAAGTCGCTGCAGAAGCTGATGGCCATCAATGATAAGCTTGCGAAATTGAATGTGGAACGATATCATCAATATTCATGGCCTCATACACCTGAAAATGCAACGACAGCGATATATACTTTCAGAGGAGAAGTTTATCTCGGGCTTGAAGCGAATACATTTACCCCTGCAGAAGCTGATGAAGCGAATAAAAGAATCAGGATATTATCAGGTTTGTATGGATTATTAAGGCCGCTCGATCTAATCCAACCCTATAGACTGGAAATGGGTATTGAATTGAAAGTGGGTAAAGCAAAAAGCATCTATCAGTTTTGGGGAAGTAAAATCACAGATCTCCTGAATGAAGACATCGCTTCAACCAAATCAAAAGAAGTGATCAATCTCGCTTCGCAGGAATACAGTGCAGCGATTCAAACTGACAAACTGAGTGTCCCCATCATCGACATTCAATTTCTTGAAGACCGGAATGGGAAACTGCAGTTTTTATCTTATAATGCAAAGAGATCTCGGGGATGGATGAGTAGGTACATAGTGGATCAGAAAATTAAAACCAGCAAAGATCTGCGGGGGTTTGATCTACAGGGATATTCTTTTAGAGAAGAATTGTCTGAAAGCAAAAAGATGGTCTTTGTCCGTTAAAATTGTTTAGCTTTTACCCATGAAAAGAATCATTCTCCCTGCCCTACTCTTCTCAGGATGGCTTTTCCTGCTCAGTACTGATATTCCGGTAGGCGAAAATTTTCTTCCGGCCATCGGACGATTCTTTAGTCCATTTCAGGGCATCTGGCATAATGTGCATCCTGTTGATGCTTCATTCACAATTAAGGGCAAAACCAAGCAACCTGTCAAAATCTTATTTGACGAACGTGATATCCCACATATCTATGCCCAATCCATGGAAGATGCTGTCTATGCCGAAGGATATCTACAGGCAGCGAATCGAATGTTCGCTATGGACATCACCACAAGAGCTGCAGCAGGACGACTATCAGAACTACTGGGGAAAAGAACTCTTGCCTATGATCAAAAAGCACGCGAAAGAGGATATGAAAAATCAGCTATTGAAAAAGCAAAAAACTGGGAGACCTTTGAGGGAAACAAAGCATTGATCGATGCTTATGTAAACGGTGTAAATGAATACATCAATTCACTTGACTATACTAATTGGCCCATTGAATATAAAATATTATCGCATGGACCTGTACCCTGGACATCGGTACATTCAGCATTGACATTTACAAGCATGGCGATCGCATTATGTCTTGGCGAATCAGATGTTGAATATTCAAAAGCAAAAAGCAAACTCTCAGCCGAAGATTTCAAATTGTTATATGAAGGACTCAATCCAAAAGAAAGTCCGGTAATTCCTTCTGAAAGAATATGGGACTTCAAACCAACGGGGGCAACAAAACCTACTGAAGGGAAAACAGAAAAAGAAGCAATAGGTCAGACAACAGAAGATCATTCGTATGATTTAAATGGCAGCAACAACTGGGCTGTATCCGGTCAAAAAACAGCAAGTGGTTTTCCAATCCTTGCTAACGATCCTCACCTTGGACTTACATTGCCCAACATTTGGTATGAAGTTGAAATCCATACGCCGGATGTTTCTGTTCACGGCGTTTCACTTCCCGGACTACCTTATGTTGTCATTGGTTTCACTGATTCTATTGCGTGGGGATCGACGAATTCGGGACAGGATGTATTGGACTGGTATGATATCTCATGGCAGGACAGCAGTCGCCATAAATATCTTCTTGATGGAAAATATGAGGATGCTACTTTACGTCCTGAGGAAATAAAAATACGTGGCTCAAAATCAATCATTGATACAATCCGATATACACGTTGGGGACCGGTTACAGATGAAGGTGATCATAAAGACATGGCGATGAAATGGATCGGCCATCTGCGATCAGAGGCCAATGACATTGCTTATTTGCAAAAAATTAATAAAGCAAAAAATCTTACCGATTATCGTGATGCTGTAAGTGCATTTCAATATCCTGCGCAGAATAAAGTTTTTGCGTCAGCAGAAGGTGATATTGCTATCAGTGTAGCAGGTGTCTTACCCATCCGTCCTGAAGGACTTGGGCAATATGTGACTAAAGGTGACAGCAGTAAAAATGACTGGCAGGGCTATATTCCTTTCGCGGAAGCTCCATACATCATCAATCCGAAGCGAGGATTTGTGAGTTCAGCTAACCAGGTTCCTGTGGATACTACATATCCTTACCCAATGCTGGGTGCAAAATATTTTGAAGATTACAGAGGCAGAGAAGTGAATATGAATCTTGATACAATGCATCATATTACTGTAGATGATATAAAAGCCTTGCAACAAAATAATTACAACTTAATGGCTGCTGAACTATTGCCATTGATGCTGACTGCGGTGAGAAATGGAAATTGTCTTAATGCAGAAGAATCAAAATATGCAGATCGATTGTCAGTCTGGAATTATCTGGAACACAGAGACAGTTTGCCACCGGTATATTATGAATTGTGGCTTGATGCATTTGAAAAACTGACATTTGATGAATTGGATACACTTGGTGTCATGTATCCGGAAGACTGGAAATTTGTTGAGCTGGTGAAAGAAGGTGATGCGCATCATTTTTTTGATATCATCTCTACACCACAGAAAAAAGAAACATTGAATGATATCGCCTGTATTTCATTCACGACCATGGTGAGGAATTATAATGCATTGGAACCTGCCCGAAAGAAAAACTGGGGAGCATACAAGGCATCTGAAATACCACACCTCGCGAGATTCGCTCCCTTTGGCACTGGATTTATTTCCACGTCAGGTGGAAGGCACATCATTAATGCCATGAGCAAATCACATGGACCATCGTGGAGAATGATTGTAGAACTTTCCAATCCTCCGAAAGCCTTTGTAAATTATCCGGGTGGTCAGTCAGGTAATCCTGCAAGTCCGCATTACAAAGATTTCCTCGAGCATTATTTTGATGGGAAATATTATGAAGTGACAATGAAAAAAGATCCGGATAGCTGGACTCCTGCAAGACAAATAAATATAGCACCACTATGAAAACGAATCCGATGATATCATTTCTGTTAATGATCATAGGTGTAACCGGGCTTGGCTTCATTGCTCCATGGTGGGCTGCAGCTATCTGGATTGTTGTCATTGCATCAATCACCAGATTAAATAAAAAACAGGCTATCCTCTCAGGATCATTTGCATTTGGATTGGTATGGTTAGCCATGGCATTGTACATGAGTCTCCATGATGATGCAAAAATAATTTCGAAAACCGGTGCTCTGCTTGGTGGATTGTCAACACCACTAATGTTCGCAGTGACCTTTGTACTTGCCTTCGTGACAGGTTTGTTATCCGGATGGCTTGGAAGTGCACTCGGACAGACATTCTTTCCTCGAAAAAGTGAAATCGTGTCACCGGAAAAATAAACCGTGATATTGAAATTTTTGCGATCAATAAATTGTTAGAAGCCTTATTCTTCAACCAGGGTAAAAATTTTTATTCCAACTAAAAAAGCATTCCTATCGATGAACGAAAACTCACCTATACAAGAGAAAGACCTGGCTACACGTGAGGCACAAAAGCGTGTGGACAAGATCAAGAAATTTTACAAGAGTCTCACGAGTTGGGCAGGGACAAGTTTTTTCCTTATTGCATTGGATTTATTTATGTCCCATGGCATTACATGGTCAAAATTTCCCGTATTCTTCTGGGGTATCGCGGTCGCAATGCAGTTTTTTGATATCCTTCGACTACAGCGGATGGATAAAAACTGGGAAGACAGGATGTTGAAAAAGCAACTTGACAGACAAGCTTTGCCGAATTCTAACCCATCCGAAACAGAAGATTATAGTGATGATCTACTGCGCAGAGGAGATCAACCGGAAAAAGAAAAAGCAGACTTATCCTCCTTTCGAAAATTAAAGAAGCCGTGGAAAGATGAAGACCTGGTGTGAGTGATCTCTATGTTTCACTATGAGGTATTTTGCTTAACGTCAGAAGTCGTCGAATACTATACTTTCCTGCACCATGGGAAGCTACAACTAAGAGCCCTCCGGCGATGGCAATGTTGCGCATAAAATAAATAGCATTCAGACGTTGTGTTTCAACCGGATCATTCCAAAAGGAATACACGATAAAGGTGACCGGTAGCCAATAGATAAGCAAAAGCCATACGCCCAATTTCACTCTGTATCCCGTCAGCAACATCAACGCCCCGATAGATAAAAATGTAATGGTGATGTATATCAATAGGTCCGGCTGCCATGTGATTTTGTATTGGGCCATTGTCATCTTCGTATGTTCGGCAAACATGATCGTGTCAATAGCTTCATAAAAGAAAATGGCGCTCATCAACAAACGCCCCAATAAATCTAAAACGTGAGACATACCCTCAATTTAATGATACTTTTCCTTAATCCATCGGGCCACTGATCTCGCTGTAGCCTGACCATCCATGGCCGCAGAAACAATACCTCCTGCATAGCCAGCTCCTTCTCCGCATGGGAACAACCCTTCAGTGTCAATATGCATGCCAGATGCTGCATCCCTTGGTATCCTTACGGGGCTGGACGTCCTGCTTTCGGTCGCTAAGACAACGGCTTCTGCATGAAGGTATCCTTTCATCTTGTGATCAAAGCCGATGATTCCATATTTTAACCTTTCATAGATCCATGAGGGCAACAAATCATGTAACGGGGCTGAATAAATTCCGGGTATGTAGCTCGTCTCCGGGAGATCGCGAGATGTGACCTGTTTGACAAAATCCATGAGTCGCTGTGCCGGTGCCGCCTGTGAACCATCACCCACACTAAACATTTTTTGCTCAACAGAACGCTGAAAAGCCATGGCTATCAATGGATCAGCAGGTTGAATATTTTCTGATACACTAAATCCTGCCAGATCTTCTATTTCGACTGAAGTGACAATACCAGAATTTGCATACTGGCTGTCCCTGCGAGACAAAGACATTCCATTGACCACTATTTCACCGGGAGCTGTCGCAGAGGGTACGATAAGGCCTCCGGGACACATACAGAAAGAAAAAATTCCCCTGTTGCCGACCTGCGCATTTAAAGCATAACTAGCTGCCGGCAAAATCGGTGTTCTTGGCGACATTCCATATTGACATTCATCAATAAAATTCTGAGCATGTTCAACACGAATTCCTAAAGCAAATGGCTTTGCTTCAATAAGAATTTTCCGTTTTGCCAGCAATTCAAAAATGTCTCTTGCACTATGACCCGTCGCAAGAATTACAGTTTCCGCTTTAATGATTTCGTTACCATTTATCTGTAACCCAGATATTTTTTTTGGATTCGTCCCTTCGAGAATAATGTCCGTGATGAAAGAATTGAAAAGGATGCGACCACCATGATCTTCGATGACTTTTCTCATCGCAGCTATAATGGTTGGCAATTTATTAGAGCCGATATGCGGATGGGCGTCTATCAGAATATCCGGACTCGCGCCGCATTCTACTAAAATTCTCAATACAGAATCGATACTACCTCGCTTGCCGGATCGCGTATAAAGTTTGCCATCAGAGTAAGTGCCCGCACCACCCTCACCAAAACAATAATTCGAATGTGGATTGACAATACTGTCCTGCTGAATGGCTTTTAAATCTTTTCTTCTGGCCTGCACATCCTTACCGCGTTCGATCACGATAGGTTTAAGTCCTTCTTTAATGCATTCCAGTGCCGCAAAATATCCGGCAGGTCCTGCACCGATGATATGGATTTCTCTTGAAGAATCTACAGATGGTAAATCATCAAGTTCTTTGGGTATAGGAGGAATTTCTTCGGTTGACACTACCGCCTTAACCAGATATACAGGTGGCCTGTATCTCGCATCAAGCGAACGTCTGAGAATCTGGTAATATTTAATCTCAGCTATAGGAATTTTAGCAGCTTTTGCTAATTGATTCTTTAATTCATCCTGATCCTCTAAATCTTCCGGTGCCAGTTTTATTTCTACTTCTTTCATCAATAGATCCAGGCTTCAGGATTGATCGAAGCTCTTGCTTCACTCAGCACTTTTTGAAGGTTGTCTTTCTCACAGGATGTGCTTATCGCTACACGTGTGAGCGTGCCACCCGCTATTTTCTCAGACTTATATCCCAGGCCCCGGAGGCGATCCATCATTTTACTGACATTCTCCTGGTTTGTAAATGCGCCTACGACAATAAAACATGGAGGTTCAGTTGATTCCTGCACAACGGGCTTTTCTATCGTATCTGGCTTTTCAACCGGAGGTTTTTCTGCTTCGGGAGGTGTATGTGCGATGACCGTATCCATTTCCACAGGAATATCAAATTCGTTTGTGATGGACAGGGTATCCGGGTGGAGTTGTGTTCGTTCGTTGATCCGTTGCCTGTCACTGATGATGTCCCAGGCCAGGTAGGCGCACAATACAGTGATCAGGATAAGTGAAGAAGCAAGTATTCCCCAGGCCAACCTGGTTGTTGACTCAATGATGTCCGGAAGAACTGGTGTATTGGTTGCTTCTAAAGTTTCCGGAAGCAATTCTTCAACAGGAGATTTAATGATTTTAGTTGCTTCAACTTGCGGAGCTATTATACTTACTTCAGTTGTTTCGGTTTTCTCTTCACTATAGGTATGCTCTACAATTTCCGGAACAACAGATACCGGCTTTTGATAAACAGGGATTGAATCTTTTGGCTTTTCAGGATACAAATCAATCACCTCCAAGCCACTAAAGGATAAATTAAATGCATCCCAGTCAGGTGTAAAGTGAAGTACATCGGCGTATGATTTTGAAAAAGTTCCAAACTTATCAATGCTATACGGTTCTCCGGTTTCAAGTTGGAAAAGGACATCATTTACGAATAAATGGATGTTTTCTTTTGCCTCATTGATATCTATGCCAGAGACATAATGCATATACGCCGGCAGAATATCAATCTCAGAATCAACATCATTAATAAAATCGGCCTGGATATGTGGTGGCTTGATCTGAGATGTCTGCAGGTCAATGACGGCAGGATGAAAGATGGCATCAAATCGCCCGAGACCCGGTACGAAGACAGAAGGGACCTGTTGAAGCAGGTCAAGAATGAAATAAGGTACCTTTTCTGAATGCACGCCCTAATTTAATGGAAAAAAAGCAGGGTCTAGGCCTTGCCTGTCTTTCTTTTCCTTCGGGTTTTGAAAAGCTCCACAACTTCCTTTTCCTTCATAAAGCCCCAGTCGGGGAATTTATCCGTGACAAAATGCTTCACGTCCTGGTACTGTGCACTACGTTTATCTGTAAATGCTTTGAGGCATCGTTGCAGAAAACTCATGCTAAGATCTCTAAGCTGAAGATTAAACTCCTGATTGGAAAAAATATCCATGTACAATTTCATAAACCTGGAAATGCTATCATCTTTAGCCGCTTCTTCTTCAGATTTTTTATGATCCTGACCTGTGAAGACTTTGTAATCCTCAACCGGCAGATTTTTCAATAATTTTTCAAATTGCCTGTAAAGCGTCTGACGAAGAGATTCATTTATATCGGATAGTCCTGCGTGGTTTTCATAAAAATTGCGCGTTGCTTCGATCGCATCTTCGTGAATATAGCCTTTATGATGAATCGACTGAATCAGTTTTGAATATCTGAGTACATCATCTTCAACAGAAGTATCTAATAAGGTTAATACATTCAGATCTGAGTCTTTATCCAATGGAAGCCCCTTTTCCTCGATTTCAAGTACATATCCAAAATACTTTTCATTGAAATCAGGAAAGTTTGTTCTGGCATCATTGAAAGTTTGTTTTATCCATTCTTCATGGCTTTCGTGGGGGAAGTAACGACTGAAGAGCACAAGCATTCGAAGATATTCCTCTTCTTTTTTGAAAGCCTCATTATTAAGAAATTCTTTAAAGTTCGGCAGTAAGCTCATGTTGACCTTACCGTTCTTGATACGATATTGAATGAATTTTTCAAGTGCAGAAAAAAGTGTCTTTAATTCAGATACCGTTTTTGGAAAATCAGCGGAATGATAATTGTGCTGTAAAAACTGGCGGTAGTAACTTTCGTACGCCTGCTTCCTGGCTGGAAGAGAGCGATACTTGTCGATGATCATGGTTTCAAAAAAGTGTCTTACTTTTTTATTCTCTACCTGGTTGATGAGATTGCTTACCCAGATCTCACTGCTCAGGGCAAAACCGATCTGGCATCCCTGCCCTATTTTAACTTTAATCCATTCAAAATTTGAAGAGTCCGCTATAGCCAGCAGTACTTCTTTGAAATGATCCTGTGGACGTCTATAGTGATACTCATCATCGATCTCACCGCGTAAAACGCTAAATCCAAGGACTCTGGATAAGTAGAGACCTTCAAAATCCGGATCCAGCAAAGCCGTCTCAAGAATGGTCAACTGGAGTGGATGATTATCGGCTACACGCTCATACAAAGCTTCGATCTGGGGTTCGAATTCATCCCTTAACGCCTGATAGCTTGCCTCTTCTTCATCTTCAAGATAAACAGCCAATAATTCCGAATCCTGAATGGCACTTTTAAGTGTATCAAGTTCATCCTGATATTTTTTATCCAGTTTTTCCATCATTTAAATTTTTTATTTCGGTTTAATACATGTACACCTGGTAAGACACAATAGGCTTACCAGGTGTACAAAAAAAAATTATCGTCTTATATGACCTATGAATTAAACGAATTCAATCAGCCAAAAAATATTCACGGGATATGCTTTCTCAGCAAAATCTATTCTCCTGCTTCTCCAGTATTTTCTGCAGGAGTTTCGGGTGTAGATTCAGTAGTTTGTGTTTCAGGTACATCTGCTACAACTTCAGGCGCTTCAGATTTTACTTCTTCTGCCTGAGGTGTCGGCTGATCAAGAGTTACATTAAGCAGTTCGTCAGCTTTATGCTCCACTTTCTCTTTCTCTTTCTTCTTTTCAGCCTTCTTTACTGTACCTGATATCTCAGCTGCACGTGCTTTTTTGTCAGCTGCAGTTGATTTGACACGGGCTTCTATTCTTGACTCCTTATCGTCTACCCAGCCTCTGAATTTTATTTCTGCCTCTTCCGCGGTAAAAGAACCCTTAGCTACACCTCTTTGGAGGTGTTTGTAAAAAAGTACGCCTTTGAAACGAAGGATGGCATTGACGGTATCAGTGGGTTGAGCTCCGTTTTTGAGCCATTCATAGGCTTTCATACGGTCGATATCGATTGTAGCCGGCCTCGTCATTGGGTTGTACGTACCGATTCTTTCAATGAAACTACCGTCACGAGGTGAGCGGGCATCGGCGATAACTATGTGATAGAGAGGCGATTGTTTGCGCCCATGGCGCTGAAGTCTGATTCTTACTGACATTACTTACGTGTTAAAATTTAATGGTTAAAACCTTGCCGGATTAGTCTGATACACAGATGACCGGTTTTTAACGGACGGCAAAGATAAGAAAAGGTGTTAAGATTAACAGGGGATGGAAAAATTCAAAATTTAATCTGTTAAAATAGTTATTATTAAAATAAATAAATTGTATAACTAACTGGTTATTAATGACTAATAAAAAGATTAGTACTAAATTATTTTAAAATTCGAATGCAAAGTAGATTTAACGGATACATGGATTTGTGACAAATGATACGATTCCCCGCAATCTTTACATAAATCTCCTTCAGACCCAATGAAAAAGTGAGTTCCGTCTGGGTAATCGTCAAACAGTTGGGGATGCTCAACGAACATCTTTGCAATGTCAAATGCACTCTCTATTTCTCTTGTTTTATTATCGCTCATCTCTTACAGTTATTATACTCAAATTTATATCGTTCATAATTGTTAATCAAATCTTTTTTTGCGTATTCAAGCGCCTCACTATAATTTGAAAATCCACTCAATTCAACATGCTGAATTTTTTTTCCATCACAATAGACGTCTTTATGAAAATATCCATGAGAAGTATCATACCTAACAATCGAAACATAATTCCCATTAAAATCCAAACATTCAATTTGGACTGATAGTTCAACAACTCCTTTTCCTGAAATGACGATAAACCTAAAACGTAATCGATCTCCAGAATCTCCTAACTCCTGAACATGGTTAATCTCTTTTGCATTCAACCCGGTAAAATTTAATTAAAAATAACAGGTTTGAATTATTATTTTAAAAAATCTAAATCATTTCAAAATTTCATTTGCGCTTATAATTGCTTAAATTAAAACTCAAATCTTACTTTAATATTTAACCTCCTCGAACTTAAATAATTTGGAATAGCATACTGGGACTTGAAGATTGTCTTTACCCATGTCCTACTGGCTTCATTCCTCACCTGGAGCAGATTGAAAATCTCAAGGCTAATCCAACTGTCCCTGGTGACGGCCAGAAAGCTGTGAGGCTTGTCCTTTTTCCAGGCCTTTGCCCATAGCCTTGTCGAAAACCCAATATCCACCCTGTGATACGGTTTGTATCGATAAGTATTCCGGTAAATGGTGTTATTATCCTTAATTCCGAAGGGAAGGCCAGTACCAATCGAAGTGGCGACATGAACCCTGAAATTCTCATTGTCAGGAAGATAGTCCTGAAAGAAAACATTGAGTGTCATGAACTGATCTGTAGGTCTTGGGACATCAGCTACAGGAGATCCCTCTGCTTCGCCGACATCTCTTTTCAAATGCTGGATTCCATCAATCTTTTCTCTTGCTCTGAGGAATGAAAGATTGATCCATGATTCTGCTCCGGGTACAAGTTCACCATTGATACGCATATCCAGGCCTGCCAGGTAGCCTGATGAATTATTTTCGCCTGCATATCGAATCCGGACATTATCGACTTCATAGGAGACAAGGTCCCAAAGGGATTTGTAATAAGCCTCCATGATGAATTTATACTTACGGCCATTCCTTGCCTCAGGTCCGAAGTCTGCAGAATATCCTGCAAGGACCTGAAATGATTTCTGCGCTTTGAGATCTGTGTTGACAGTTCCATCCGGTCGTCGCAATTCCTTGTAAAATCCGGGTTGCATATACCAACCTGTAGCTAATTTAAATCCTTTATGTGCACTCGGTGTCCATGTAAATTGAAATCTCGGACTGATTAAAAATTCCTGATTGACATCCCAATATTGACTACGTACGCCACCGGTGATCCGAATCTCTCTTTGTCTTGAATATTGCTTTGTAAATGTATTTTGTATATAACCTGAATATCTTAATGACTGCAGATCTCTGTTTGAATTCAATGAATATTGCAAAGCCAAAACATCTGGATCAAGTGGAAGAGAATATCCTGCGGAGTCCAGCCTCTCCCATTCATGAATACGATCTGTAACATCTTCATAACCGAGTTTTAATCCTGCCTGAATAAAATTTGATCTGCTGTTTGAAGATTGCAATTCTATTCCGCCTTTAATTTCCGCATTCACAATATTTGTCTGCAGAAGATTACGGCTATAGGACTGTTGAATACCACTACCGAGCAATGCCAGTTCTTCACCCGCATCAGGATTATTAAGGCTTGTTTCAATCTGGCTTAACCTGTAGGAACCGATGATATCGAGATTTTCGCGTTCAAGGCTTTTATACCCTGACATTAGAAATTTCAGAAAAAGAGGATTTCGCTTTCGGTCAGGAACAAAAGAAAGAGAAAGTCCCGTCATACCATTGATGAATAAATCACTTTCTGCTCCTTCAAAGTCTGTGGAAAGTTGTAATGCAAAGTTTATTAAACCTGTAGCAATGACACTGCTTTCCGGAATAAAATCATATTTGTTTTTATTCAGATTGGCGAGCAAAGCGATCTGCCAGTCTTTTGATAAATCATAAGTGGTATAAACCTGATAATCTGCAAATGAAGGGCTGTATTCACCCTTGACATCAAGAGAGCCCAGAAGATATTTATTCGTTTTGTAGCGAACTCCTACAAGATATCGCCAACGTCTATAAGAATCTTTTCCAAGAGGCAAACTTCCTTCCACATGTCCTGTAGCCCCTAATAAACTTGCAGAGAAGGATGCCCTTAAACTATCAGGTAATTTATATCGCACATCAAGTACTGAAGACATCTTGTCTCCATACTTCGCTTCAAAACTTCCGGATGAAAAGCTGAGATCCCTGATCAGATCAATATTCGGAAGACTTAACCCCTCCTGATTACCTGTCCGTACCAACAATGGCCTATAGATTTCAAAATCATTGACATAGACCAGATTTTCATCATAGTTTCCTCCACGCACATTGTATTGAGAAGTGAGTTCTCCGCCAGTGCCGCTACTCGTCCCCAATGCTATATGTGGCAGAATAGATTCAAGATTGCCTGTAGTACTCGGCAACAATTTTAATGCTTCAACTTTTTCCCTCACCATACCTGCATCTTCCACGCGCTGTGCGGTGATGATCACTTCGAGATTTGATTCCACGGGAGCGAGGCTGATGTTGAGCTCATATCTCGTCCCTTCTGCCAGAACGGGTAATTGATAAGTTGCAGCTTTGTATCCTGTGCGTCTGAATTGAATCTTGGTTGCTTTACCAGCCGGTATTATCAATTCATATTTTCCTTCCTGCGAAGTGGACGTCTCAATAGAAAATTCATTAGCATAAACACTCACCAATTCAATAGGCTCATTGTTTTGTAGATCCAGGACACTACCATGAATAGTAATCGTGCGCTGACCTAATAGACTACAGGTAAAAAAACAGAATCCAAGAAGGATATATAGTTTCATCAACATCCGAACGAACCTCAAGCAGGAATATTTTTCAAACTACCATTGCCAATAGCTTTAAGGCTCGTTATCACAGAATGAGGATTGTCAGCACCGAGTACTGCATTACCTGCAACAAGAACATTTGCTCCTGCCTGAAGTACACGTTCAGCATTTTGAAGACCAATGCCTCCATCTACTTCGATGTAAGGAGACAAATTCCTTTCCATCAGCAATTGTTTAAGGTGAGTCACTTTCGGAATAGCATTGTAGATAAATTTTTGTCCCCCGAAACCGGGATTGACAGACATGACCAGAATGAGATCCACGTCCTCAAGAATATCAACAAGATGAGTGACGGGTGTATGAGGATTGATAGCAACACCGGCAAGCGCGCCGGTTTCTTTAATCTGTTGGATGACACGATGTAAATGAGGACAGGCTTCATAATGGACTGTAATCACATGAGCTCCTGCATCTCTGAACCTCTCTATATAACGCTCAGGTTTCTCGATCATCAGGTGCACATCCATCGGTTTTTTTGCTCTTCTTTTGACAGCCTCCATTACCGGAAATCCAAAACTAATGTTGGGTACAAACATGCCATCCATGACATCGATATGGAACCAATCGGCTTCGCTTTCATTGATCATGTCTACGGCACCATAGATATTTCCAAAATCGGCTGAAAGTATGGACGGAGCAATTAAATGGTTGTTAGGTTTCATAAGGTACTGCTAGATGCTAGTTGATCGTGCAAAAGTAAGCAATCCAAGGCCTGTGATGGTATCTTGCCTTTTTACCTCACAATAACGGGAATCAACAGGATTGCCGATTTCTCTTATTTTTGAGCGCATAACCATTATGGCAGAACAACGAAAAAAATCCAAAGGAAAACCTACTATCCTTAAGAAGACACCAGTCGGAACTCAATCCGGGTCAAAAGGTTATATAAAATATCTAGCTCCGGTCCTGGCTATAATTTTTCTCATTTTTTTGCCGGTTCTACGCAATGGATTCACTAATTGGGATGATATTCTCTACGTGACGGGCAACCCTTTATTGAAGGACCTGAGCTTAAATGGACTGAAAGCCATTTTTTCGACACCGGTTGTATCCAATTATCATCCTCTCACCATTCTCAGTCTTGCACTCAATTATCAATTCGCTGAACTGACCCCCTGGAGTTATCATCTGACGAGTATATTTCTTCACCTGATCAATACAACACTAGTCTTTTGGTTCATCTTCCAATTGTCATCAGGAAATAAATGGGTAAGTGCATCGGTGGCTTTATTATTTGGCATCCATCCGATGCATGTGGAATCTGTCGTGTGGATCTCAGAGCGTAAAGATTTGTTGTACACGCTTTTTTATCTGTTGGCCATGATTGTGTATGTGCAGTATCTGAAGAATAAACAGATTAAAAATTTAATTGCGGTCACTGTTTTAGGCGGCATCTCCTTGTTATGCAAACCTGCGGCAATTGTATTACCTCTTTCACTATTGTTGTTGGATTATTTTTATAAAAGGAAATGGAGCTGGTCATGGGTCATTGAAAAAATTCCGCTTTTTATCCTTGCCGGAATATTCGCTTATGTCACAGTATCTATTCAATCGGCTCGAGCTATTGAATCATTGGAATATCGTGGCATTGCTGCGCGTATTTCTTTTGCAGGTTTTGGTTTGATCTGGTATTTGCTTAAGACCATTGTACCCTATCCATTATCTGCATTACATCCTTTTCCAAAAGAAACTCCGGGTTTATATTATCTGGCAACTGTTATAGCTGCAACGGGATTTGGATATCTCTTGTATAAAATAAAAAACAGGAATTTATTTTTTGGATTTGGATTTTATATTGTCAATTTACTACTTGTCCTGCAGGTTGTATCGATTGGCAATGCTGTTGTTGCAGAACGATATACCTACGTGCCTTACATCAGTATATTTTTTATGCTTTGTACTTTTTTGTACAATGCTCTTCAAACGAATTGGTCAAAATATAAGAATGTAGTTCTGGGCATATGTGGACTTTTTATTATTGCATTTGCAGCTTTAAGCTTTATTCGTATTCCAGTCTGGAAGACCAGCGAATCATTATGGACTGATGTTATCGTACATTATCCTGAAAGTCCAAGGGCATGGACGAATAAGAGTCTTGAATATTTTGATAAAAAAGACTGGCCAAAAACCATTGAAGGCCTTTCAATGGCATTGAAATATGATCCTCATTTCATGAATGCTCTTGAATGGAGAGCACGTGCTTATCTCGAGACTAATGCTCCTGACAAAGCACTTGTTGATGCTGATTTATTTCATAAGCTTTATCCAGGTCAGGTGGATGGTCTATTTATCCTGGCGAGGTCATATGAATTGACAAACCAGACGGAACAGGCACTTGATATGTACAATCAATTAATACCATTGAGGCCCAATGTGGCGGAGTATACTAATAATCGTGGTGCTCTTTACTTCAATAAACTGAAGCGCTATGAAGAAGCAAAAAAAGATTTTAACCGCTGTATCGAAATAAATCCTGAAAACGGAACCTATTATCTGAATCTTGCGCGATGTTATTATATGACAGGTGACAATACAAATGCAATGGAAAACGCGGTGAAGGCGCAAAAACTTGGTGCAGTGGATGCTGCATTTTCAAATCTTATTGGGCTTAAATAATGTTATAGCAGTAAGACATAACTTATGAAGAAAAAAGACAGGATATCTCTGGTTGTACTCGCAGCAGGGATGGGCAGCAGATATGGAGGATTGAAACAAATGGATTCTTTTGGCCCGAATGGGGAGACCATCATTGATTATAGTCTCTACGATGCTCAGCGGGCGGGATTTGACCATGTTGTCTTTATCATCCGTGAATATTTTTCTGAAGCGTTTAAAACTGCGTTTGAGCCAAAGATGAAAGGACGAATGGAAACTGATTATGTCTATCAGGAATTAACGAATATCCCACATGCTTTTCAAATATCCCCGGAACGAGATCGTCCCTGGGGAACAGGTCATGCCATCTGGGTGGCACATGATGTGATCGATGGACCATTCGCAGTGATCAATGCAGATGATTATTATGGACCTGAATCTTATGTGACTTTATATAATTTTCTAAAAGAAAAAAGAGATCAGGAAGAATACAGTGTCGTGGGATATAAGCTCGACAATACGCTTTCAGAACATGGTGCTGTCAATCGTGGCGTATGTCAGGTCGATGATGCAGGTTATCTGCAACATATCACTGAATGCAAACAAATCATCCGTGATGAAAAAGGGGTAATTTCCTATCCGGGTGATGATGGCCAGGTACAATTACTGAATAGCAATGATCCGGTATCGATGAATATGTGGGGATTTTATCCATCGTATTTCACATTTTTTGAAAATCAGTTTGATGATTTCTTAAAATCAAATGGATCGGAATTAAAATCAGAATATTACATACCTACACTTGTAGATCATCTCATCATATCCGGTGAGCGACAAACTAAAGTATTGCATTGTGATGCGGAGTGGTTTGGGGTGACGTATCGGGAGGATAAGGAGTTTGTGACTGCCAGACTCAATGAATTGTTGAGAGAAGGAGTTTATCCAGTTGAACTTTGGAAATGATAATGTGGAAATGTGACAATGTGGTGATGTGGTAATGTGGTAATGTGGTAATATGATAATGTGATTCGTATAAAATATTTAATAAAACTGAAAGAAAATCTGAGCACGCAAAAGCGAATCATATTAAGAAAGATTGTAACCTTTTCAAGAAATCGTTTAGCTCATCAAATACTGAAAATAATAAGTCCCCTGATTGCTGAACTGTAGCACAAGGATGAGATGAGCAAGTCGAAGCATAGGGGATTTAGGGGCTAACTATTTCCCTCTTCCTTCCTCTTATTAATCTCATCCCTGATCTTCGCAGCCTTTTCATAATCTTCTTCTCCGATCACTTTGTCAAGCATCGCTGTGAGATCATCGAGAGTGTATTCTGCGTATCCTCTTTTCCTTCGCTTAGGCTTTAGCTCTTCCTTGACCTCTTCAGATTCACCAGGTTGAGGATCTTCGATGCGGACACCTGCGGCATCAAGAATAAAATCATAGGTATAGATCGGACAACTATATCGGACAGCCATCGCGATGGCATCTGATGTTCTTGAATCAATTTCAAATTCGCGGCCATGCTGCATACAGACGATGCGGGCATGAAAAACGCCTTCTACAAGATTGTTGATAAGGATCTCAGTGACTTCGATTTCAAATGTATCGAGTGTATTTTTCAAAAGGTCATGTGTCAGGGGACGAGAAGGTACCATTCCTTCCATAGCCACTGCAATCGCCTGGGCTTCAAAACCACCGATGACAATAGGAAGTCTGCGATTGCCATCAACCTCACCCATCACTACAGCGTAATTGCTGGATTGAGTGACGCTATGCGTTAAGGTGACTATATATAATTCTATCTTTTCCACTTATCTGTTGAGTACTGGCGAAATATATGTAAAATAACCGAGTGGGTCGTTTTGGCTTAATGATTGAAAAGAAGTCCTGGAAATCATCATAAAAATTAATGATGGGTGCTTTTAAATTTTTTCACCGCTTCTGTAAACTTTGGTACAATCTCAAACAAATCACCGCAAACACCATAATCCGCTGCTTTGAAAAAAGGTGCTTCAGGATCCTTATTGATAACCACTATAACCTTAGAACTGTTCACACCTGCTAAATGTTGAATCGCACCCGAAATACCTATGGCGATATATAGATTTGGCCTGATGGCTATCCCGGTTTGGCCTACATGTTCATGATGAGGTCTCCATCCACTATCTGCCACCGGACGTGAGCAAGCTGTAGTGGCGCCAAGGACTGCAGCCAGATCCTCCACGATGCCCCAGTTTGATGGGTCCTTCATTCCCCTCCCTGCTGACACAACAATCTGGGCTTCAGGTAGCGGAACGATGCCCACTGATCTTTCAACCTTGATTACTTTCGTCTTCGAAGCCGGGATTTCAACATTTATGGCTTTGACAGCGACTTCTGCACCGGTGCTTTGAGGTTTCAGACTGTTGCCCATCAATGAAATAACCGCGATTTCTGAATTTACTCTGCAAGTCGCTATAGCCTTTCCTGAAAAAACAGGACGTTGGAAATTCAACTTTCCATCCTTCAATTCAGGAAGCTTATTGGCACCTCTCACAGGTCCTGCATTCAGTGCAATGGAAAGGCGTCCAAGAATGCTTTTGCCATTTGAACTGTCCGCCACGATGACAACCTTTGCGCCTTGTTCCTTTGCAATCTGCGTAATGACCTTTGTATAAACCTGGCTATCAAAAGAACTCAATGCCTGATCTTCTACCTGCCAAACTTCCTTCGCGCCAAAGCTTCCTAAACGGCCACCATCTGAACACGGACCGAGGATCAATGCATGACAGGATGTTCCCAGAATCTCAGCCACTTTTGATCCGTAATACACGGTTTCGAAAGATGAATTCTTGATTTTCCCTTCAAGTGTTTCTGCTACTACTAATACCATATCGTTATAAAATCAAATCGATTTATGATCAAATTACTTTTGCTTCTTCATGTAACAACCTGACCAGTTCGTCCATGTTATTCGGATCGACCATTTTGACCGAAGTTTTTGCTGCCGGCACCTGGAAATGAATGTAATCAGCGGTTGATTCTTCTGGCACTGGTGTAATGACCTGAAGCGGTTTTGTTTTAGCAGACATGATGCCTCTCATATTCGGGATACGCTGTTCTGCCAGACCTTTGGCAGCACTCACCACATATGGCCCGGTGACTTCAATCTCTTCTTCTCCACCTTCAATATCTCTTGTCACAGATGCCACTGCATCATTATACACCAGTTTGCTAACATGAGATATAAAAGGCAAATCCAGAAGTTCGGCAACCATGCCGCCTACCAATGATTCATTGTAATCAATTGTTTCTTTTCCGGCGAAAATGACGTCAAAAGATTGATCCTTTGCATATGCGGCTATTTGAATAGCTATGGAATGGGCTGACAATGGTTCCATATTGATTCTGACTGCGTCATCAGCGCCGATCGCAAGGGCTTTTCGAATGATCACTTCATTTGCCGGCGGACCGCAATGAATGACGGTCACGCTACCTCCTTTCTGCTCTTTCAATTCAAGTGCACGTACCAAAGCATACCACTCATCATAAGGATTCATGATAAAATTGACGCCATTGGTATCAAATATTGTCCCTTCATTCTTAAACGCTATCCGGGCTGTTGTCTCCGGTGTCTGGCTGATGGCCACGAGAATCTTCATATTATCTGTTGTCTTTACGAATTGCCCCAAAGGTAATGAAGTTTATTTCCTATGATTCCGGAGTGAGAGGAGTGAGAGAAGTGAGAGAAGTGAGACAGTGGTAGTGGCAGTGGCGGAACGAAATGGCTTGAGGCAACAGTAGATAGACATGAGAATAGAGCTTAGATTTGCTGCTGATGAGTAGAATTAAGGAACTCGAAGGTATGCTGGAGGAAAGCCCGGATGATCCATTTATCATCTATGCTTTAGCCCGGGAATATGGAAAAAACTCAGCTACAATGCAGGCATTACTGATGTATGAGTACCTGATCAATTCGCATCCCACCTATATCGCGACCTATTATCATTATGCTAAAGTTCTTTATGAAGGCGGCAACAGGAATCAGGCATTGGCCCTATTGAATCAGGGTATAGAAATAGGGCTAAAAGAAAAAGACATGCACGCTGTCGGTGAGATGAAAGGGCTAGTGAGTCAATGGACGGAAAGTGATGATGATTAATCTAAACGGACTTCACCTCTGAATACTTCAACGGCGGGCCCGATCAGTCTGACATCCGTAAAATCTTCTTTGCCTTCCTGATTAAATTCAACATTGAGTACTCCGCCCTGCGTTGTGACCTTGCATTTTTCAGATTTACTATCGGTATGAAAGGTAAAAGCAATCGCTGATGCAACGACACCTGTTCCGCATGCCATTGTTTCGTCTTCAACACCACGCTCATAAGTTCGGATACGAATCTCTGAAGGACTTATTATTTGCGCGAAATTCACATTGATGCCTTCCTTTTCAAATAATGAACTATTGCGGATCGCTCTTCCTTCTTTTTGTACATCAATGTTTTCAACATCATCAACAAATGTCACGTAATGTGGCGAACCGGTATACAGCGAATACGAAAGTGAATTCAAAGTTTTGATTTCGTGTACTTCGGTCATGGACAAGTTTACTAATCCCATCTCATCCATTGATCCTGTATGCCAGCCATCTGTACCCAGAAATTTACAATTGCCATGATGGATTCCGAGTTGTGCTGCGAACGAGACAATACATCTACCTCCATTACCACAAAATGTACTTTGTCGACCATCTGAATTATAATACTTCATGAAGAAATCAGCGCCTTCATTTGATTTTTGTAATAAGATCAATCCATCTGCGCCGATACCAAAACGACGATGACATACATGTGCAATCCACGTTTCATTCATCCTGTCTCCCCATTGACCTTCTCTGTCATCGATAAGGATGAAATCATTTCCTGCTCCATGGTATTTGACGAAAGGAATGTTGTTCATTTTAGAAATTAGGAATCAATTTAATTTTTGTAATCGCAAAGCTAAAGAAAGAGGACCAGAGTCGAATAAGGAGTAACGAGGAACGAATTTTGCAACTCCCCCTTTTTCAGGGGGTCGGGGGGTAAGAAAGAACCAAAAGCTGAAGTACAATGTTTTGCGCCCTTCCTGAGTTTTCCCTTATATTTCATTTTGAATTGACGCATCCATGAAAAAAATATGGCCTTTTCTCATCACCGGTTTACTCAGCATAGGTATAGCCTTAGGCTTTTTTTCGATTCTGACCAGGCCTGTTGTTGTAGTTCAGCCTGTTTCTCCTAAAACTGTTTTGACTAACCAGCCACCATTTGCATTTACTTCGGGGCAATCACTTCCTATAACCGGACCTGACATGATAATGGCTGCGAATGTATCGAAACAAGCTGTTGTCTACATTGAATCAAGAACTGTTTCGTCTACGGGCTACTTCAGCAGAAAAAGTTATAGTGGAAGCACAGGCTCCGGTGTGGTTATTTCTGAAAACGGATACATAGCCACTAATCATCACGTCATCGAGGACGGAGGTGAAATCATAGTCCTTCTTGAAAATGGACATGAGTATCCTGCTAAGCTGATGGGTTCAGATCCATCTACTGATCTTGCCTTGTTGAAAATAGAAGCCACAGGACTTCCTTATCTCATGTTTGGTAATAGTGACTCGCTGATGGTAGGTGAATGGGTCATTGCCGTAGGTAATCCATTTAAACTTTACTCAACCGTCACGGCTGGAATCGTAAGTGCTAAATCACGTAATATCAATATCCTGGATCAGGGTGGAATTGAATCATTTATCCAGACAGATGCAGCCGTCAATCCTGGAAATAGTGGAGGTGCACTGGTCAATACAAGAGGTCAACTTGTGGGTATTAATACAGCTATAATGACTTACAGCGGACAGTATGAAGGTTTTTCGTTTGCCATACCTTCAAATCTTGCAAAGAAAGTATTGGAGGACATTCGACAATATGGGTCTGCACATAGAGGATGGCTTGGCGTAGTCATACGTCCGCTGGATAACACTTCAGCTCAGGATGCAGGTCTTAATGAAGTCTCAGGTGTAGTGATTGAAAAAGTGAATGAAAATAGTGCTGCAGAAGAAGGTGGCCTGAGATCAGGTGACGTCATCGTCAATATCGATGGTAAAAAAATAGTGTCTTCACCTGATTTTATGGGCATCATAGGTCAGCACCGTCCAGGCGATCTGATCAATATAAATTATTATCGCGAAGGAAAAATAAGACAGGCTAAAATAAAACTAAGTGATTCGCAAAATGGAATTGCACGGGATATCGCTACAAGTAAAGCACCGGATCAGATCCTGAAAGAAATAGGAATGGATGTTCGCGATCTCAACGAAAATGAAGAAGCACGTCTGTCACGGGAAGGCGTCATGGTCAATTCAATAACAGAAGGTAGTCAGATCGAAGGTGTGAATATGGAAGAAAACTTTATCATCACACAGATCAATGGTGTTCCTGTCAACAATGTCAATGACTTCAAAGCTGAATTGCAGCATGCAGGCTCAAGTATTTATCTACAGGGATATTATGAACAATTCCAGGGAGACTTCGCGTACAGCCTTGATTTAAAATAAAGGCGAAGGATAAGGCTAAGGCTAAGGAATAATACATTAATCTTCATCTTGAAGGTAAAATATTTGTTCCACCGGTTTATTAAAAACCTTCGCAATCTTTAATGCAAGTACTGTTGATGGGACATATTTATTAGCTTCCATGGCATTGATAGTTTGGCGGCTCACAGATATTTTATTAGCAAGTTCTTCCTGGGTCAGATTCAAAATCGCACGTTCCACTTTGATATTATTTTTCATCGGACATGGATTTAGAATTTTTGTAAAGAATATAGTTGAACCTTATGATGAAGATGATGAGGATGGTAAACATGTTATACACCATCACATTGAAAAAGGCCAGACCATACACGAATAGGAAGGCTATCAGCAAGAGTGCGTAATTAACCCATACTGACCAAAGTAAAGAAGAGAGTCTTAAGTTGGCAATAAACTCATCTTCTTTTTTCTCTTTCGAAAAACTCACTAGTATCGCACCGACTATAAAAATGCTTCCGATGAGGGTATTTGTGATATTCACAGTGATCATTGTGAAAAACTGACTGTCTCCGAATGCTTCATCACTAAAAAATGCAAAAACGCTGGAGGAGAGCCAATCTGCTTCATATCCTGTGATGGTGAGGATAATTCCTGCGATGGTGGCCGGAATCAGGATACACCACCCGATCATTTTAAATCGATTAGGTAAAAGGAGTTTGTTTGTCATGCTTATGTATTTTTTGTAAATGTAATGTTTGTTTTACATTATGACAAATATATTTTACTTTTTGTAAAATATTTATGTCTTAATCTATAGATTAGTCATTTTCTAAAAGAATACGACAAAGGAGTCACAAACAGTGTGGCTGATTATCAGTGGCTTAGGACACTTATGCACATTACAAGATGGTAACTATTTAAGCGACGATTATGTACCCCTAAATGACAAACCCTAAATTAGACTCAACCCCAATTACGGCAGCAGAAAACGCTATCTTTGCGGTCCTTATGAAAAACATCCGCAATTTTTGCGTCATTGCCCATATAGATCACGGTAAAAGCACCCTTTCGGACCGCCTCCTTGAAATCACCCATACAGTAGCGCTCCGGGACATGGTAGCACAGACCCTTGATAACATGGATCTGGAGCGCGAACGCGGAATCACCATTAAAAGCCACGCAATACAGCTTCTTTACCAGCATCCGAATGGCCAGGAATATACCCTCAACCTTATTGATACACCGGGTCACGTTGACTTCTCCTATGAAGTTTCCCGTTCGATCGCCGCTTGTGAAGGCGCCCTTCTTCTGGTAGACTCCACTCAGGGGATACAGGCCCAGACGATTTCAAACCTTTATCTCGCTATAGAGCACAATCTGACTATCATACCTGTCCTGAATAAAATCGACATGCCTAATGCCATGATTGATGAAGTATCAGATCAAATCATGGATTTAGTCGGTATTCCAAAATCAGATATTCTCCTGGCCAGTGGAAAAACAGGAGAAGGTGTGGCTGATATACTTGAGGCCATTGTCGAACGAATCCCTCCTCCAACAGGAGACCCAAATGCACCGCTTCAGGCTTTAATTTTTGATTCGGTATTCAATTCCTTCCGGGGTATCATAGCCTATTTCAGAATCATGAATGGTCGCATCCGGAAAGGAGAAAAAGTAAGATTCGTCAACATGGGTGGTGAGTACGCAGCGGATGAAATCGGGATACTTCAAATGTCACAGGTACCTAAAGACGAATTGTCCGCGGGCAATGTAGGATACATCATCACGGGTATCAAGACATCCAAAGAAATTAAAGTCGGCGATACGATAACCACTGTAGTCAATCCCTGCAAAGAAGGCATAAAAGGATTTGAGGATGTAAAGCCAATGGTATTTGCAGGCATTTATCCAATCGACAATGATGACTTTGAAGATCTGAGAGACAGTCTTGAAAAATTACAATTAAATGATGCAAGTCTTGTCTTTGAACCTGAAACATCGATTGCACTTGGCTTCGGATTTCGATGCGGATTTTTAGGTATGCTTCACCTTGAAATCATCCAGGAGCGCCTGAGCAGAGAATTCAACCAGGAAGTCATCACCACGATTCCAAACGTTTCTTACCGGGCTTTTACAAAGCGATTCGGTCTGCAGGTTATCAATACACCAAATGATCTGCCTGATCCAACACTGTTAGAATTTGTTGAAGAGCCATATATCCATGCACAGATTATCACCAAGCCTGAATATATAGGAGCAATCATGAACCTGTGTCTTGAAAAAAGAGGCATGCTGACTCATCAACATTATCTGACAACTACACGTGTGGAACTAAGCTTTGACTTACCACTCGCTGAAATTGTTTTTGATTTTTATGATCGATTGAAATCGATTTCAAGAGGTTATGCCTCGTTCGATTACGCACCAAAAGATTATCGTAAATCTGATCTTGTCAAACTTGACATCAGATTGAATAGTGAACCTGTGGATGCGTTGTCTTCTTTGGTGCATCGTGACAAAGCTGAAGCTTTCGGACGTAAAATATGTGCGAAGCTTAAAGACCTTATTCCTAAACAACAATTCGTCATCGCTATCCAGGCATCTATTGGGGCTAAAATCATAGCGCGCGAAACGATCTCTGCCATGCGTAAAGATGTAACCGCCAAATGTTATGGAGGTGATATCTCACGTAAGCGTAAACTTCTTGAAAAACAGAAAGAGGGCAAGAAAAAGATGCGTCAGATAGGTTCTGTAGAAGTGCCACAAAAAACTTTCCTTGAAGTTCTAAAGCTCGATTAAACCATCTACAGGCTACAGGAGAAAACTCCATGCAGCGACTTAATTAATAAAAAAGGACCTGAAGTTTTACCCACAAGTCCTCGCTCTCATATAGTGTTCAAACTTTATTTTACAATCTTCGAGAAATACCATGACTTGCCATCTGAAATTCTGATGATGTACCAGCCTGATTCAAGATCTGAGACATTCAAATGATTCGACAAAGGATGATCAAATCTTTTAAAAAGCCGGCCATCAACACCTGATATAAGTACTTCTGTCATTGGACTTTCCATGTCAACTATAAGCACATCATCTGTAGGTACCGGATACACCTTTAAAGATTTATATCTTTCAGGGCGATCAACCGCCACATCTGTGTCTACAAAAACAGGAATTGAGGACAAAGTGCATCCATTCCCGTCGGTCACGCCAAGTACATAATTTCCAGTCAATGAAAGATTATCAATGTCTTCTGTACCTGGTAGTTGAGATCCATCAGGAAAAAGCCAAACAAATTGATATGGCATTACCCCACCTGAGGTGGTCACATTGATAGCACCTCCCCCAATATTTGAAATATGAAAGACAGTATCAATCGTGATCGCTAGCGGATCAGGTTGTATGATCACATAAGTATCAGTTGCAAAACATCCGGTACCATCAGAAACCGTTACAGAATAACTTCCTGCTGCCAGATTATTGATCACTGCTGTTGAAGCACCGTTTGACCATGTATAACTTACAGGCGGTGTCGTATTATTAGCTGTAATCGTGATTGAACCTGTAGTATCTCCTGCACATAATATATTCGTTTGAACCGAAGTTATTCCCAATTGACAATTACCGGGTTGAACATTGAAGCATTGGGATTTAGAACAACCATTTACATCAGCAACAGTAACACAGAAAACACCGGGTGATAGTCCGGAAATATTTGGTGTAGTAGCGCCGGTGCTCCATAAATAAGTAACAATCCCGGATATGACATCCAGTTGTATGGAACCATTCATCGCACCAGGTGATGATTCATTGACGACTGTACCGGTTATTTCAGGGATAATAATCTCTGTAACTATAATACAATCCATGTCCTGACATCCACCTTCATCAGTGATCGTCAGGCAATATTCACCTGTATGAGCCACTAAAAGTGAATCTCCCGTTGAACCGTCAGACCATAAGAAAGTAACATTTCCAGTCTCACCTGAAATGAAAGGCATAACAAGTGCGGTATCTCCTTCACATATGATCACGTCAACTCCAAGTTGCAGATCAAGAGAACATCCAAACGGGTCAACCTGTGCAGAACCTGAAGCATTACATGAATTGGCATCTGAGACAGTGACTGTATATGTTGCGGGTGGTAATCCAGTAATCATTGCTGTGGTACCGCCATTACTCCACAAATAAGTGAAAGCACCGGTTCCACCTGCCGGAGTAGCTGTAGCCGTTCCGTTATTCTGACCTACACCCGTTTCATCAGTGGTTGTAACATTTACTGTCACTTGTGCAGGTGAAGTTACAATTGCAGATTTTGTATTTGTGCATCCATTTTCATCTGTTATGGTTACTGTGTAAGTACCAGCAGGCAGATTTGAATTAGTGTTTCCGTTTACACCATTGGACCAGGATGCAGTGTAAGGAGATGTGCCCCCTGTGGCAACGCTTGTCAGACTCGCGTTGCTATTTCCAAAGCATAAATTTTGAATTGTTTGTTGGACCTGAATATCAATCGGCTGTGGCTGTGTGATTGTATATCCTTTTACCAGGACACATCCGTGACTATCTGTCGCCGTAACAATATATGAACCTGCGATTAAGTTTGAAATGACAGGGACGGTAGCTCCATTTGACCATTCATATGTATATGGTGCCAATCCTCCTGAAGCTGTCACAGAAATGCTTCCATTCGCACCACCGGGACAAGTCACATTAACCTGTTGATTAAGATTGACATTCACGACTCCACCGGGATTGACAGTATAGGTTGCAGTTTTTGTGCAAGCATTGTTATCTGTGACTGTAACAGAATACATATCAGGTGCTAAGTTGTTAATTGTTGTTCCCAAAAATCCATTTGACCATTCTACAAAAATAGGATTAACACCACCTGTCACTGATATGGTTATCGCCCCATCAGCCTGACCGAAACATGATTCATGTGTGAGAGTGACAAGGTTGATGACGATGACCGCTGGTTGCGTAACTTGATTGACAGATGTCTTTGTACAACCGTTATTATCAGTGACTGTGACCGTATAGGCACCGGCTGCAAGATTAGAAATGGTAGCGCCGCTTCCACCGTTTGACCAATTGTAAGTATAGGGTGCAACACCTCCGGTACCATGTGCCGTGATGGAACCATTAGTACCGCCATTGCAACTTACATTTGTAATTGTTGCGGCAGAAAAACCGAGAATTGGAGGCTGACCGATGGTGATGCTCGACGTTGAAGTTGAACTGCAATTATCCGATACAGTAACTGTATAGGTACCTGCAGGAAGATTGCTTATCGTTGCGCCTGATCCTCCATTGGACCAGTTATAAGTGAATGGAGCGATTCCTCCGGCTGCAGCTGCGGTAGCGCTCCCGGTATTCTGACCATTGCATAAGATGCCTGATGAAGTAGGTATTGATACTGTCAAAGTTGGGGCGCCTCCGTTGAGCGTGCCTGTCGCCGTATTGGTAACTATCTTATCTCCGGTGTCAGACCCATTTCCATTGGCAATATTATTGGCAACATAGCAAGTGACAGTTGTATTGGCAGGGGAGCTTGGCGATTTCCAAGTCGCTGTCCAACTTACCATGTGGGATGCAGGATAGGATGCAGGTGTATTATGCTCCCAATATTGTCTACCGCTTTCTGTTTCCAATTGAGAACCTGAGGATGGACTGCTCAGGGTACCTGCTATTTGATTTGCACTATTGAGAATCGTGAGCTGAAATCCTGCCACTACAGCTACTCCATTTGGGTTGCTGCTGGTGACAGTGAGCACATAGTTTGTACAAGGCTCTATAGAAGCTGGTAAACCGGTGACAGTCACATTACCATCCTGAGTTCCACCATTAAGGGTATGACAACTTGTTCCACAAGTACTTTCACCAGGTGCCCCTGTATTTCCATTAGGAGGATTAGTAGGAAACCCAAACCAAAGAAATGCGCTTGCAAACAAAGCGAGTATTGAGTATTTTTTATTCATGATATGAATGATATTAAATTAATAATCCTTACGTCAATAATGGATAATCCATTTTATCCATTAGAAATCTTTGGGGTGAATTTATTTGAGAGAGAAGTTATGCGGCTTCTCCTGATTACTTTATATTTTTGACCAACGCGCCAAGTATGACCGATCACCATTTCTAAACTGCAGCAGATATATTCCCGGAGGAAGATCGGGAGTATCGACAACACCTTCTTCAATCTTAGTCTGACTGACCATTTTTCCTGATATATCGTAGAATATGACCTGACCGGAGGGAGATACCTGATCAGGTAATTCGATATGAATCATACCAGAACCCGGATTTGGATATATTGTTGGTGGTGCTTCCGCTGCTACATTTTGGGTTGCTGCCAAAATAACCGTACCCGTACCTTTTGATGAAGTAGTTTTATCACCTGTATTTTTTAAGTTTCCATTGGCTATTATTCCATTGGCATACCAGGTGATGACACTTCCTGCTGCCAGGGCAGGCGCTTTCCAGAGCACAGTCCATTTTGCAACGCTATCTGTATAAACCACGGCAGGATGGTGTTCGAAATATTGCCGACCATTCAACATCGAGGTAGCAGAGTTTGCCGAAGGCATACTCATATCACCGGCTTTGGTATTTAATGGGCCCAATATGGTCATTTGAAATCCGGCTTTCGCGCCTCCTCCATTTGTATTCCTGTTGACGACAGTCAGTGTATATGTTTCATCCGGAGTAATAGAGGCAGGAAAGTCTTCAACCGATATTGTCCCAGCCAATGAAGAACCGTTGCTCGAATGACAATTCGCACAAAATATTTCTCCCGGAGCACCGGTATGTCCATCAGGAGGATTGGTTGAATTAGCGACAAGAAAAAATGCCGATCCGATAATTCCAAGGAGCATGTATAGTTTATTCATTCAAACCGTTTTCCGATCTAAGATCAATGATAATTAAATAACTTAAAAACAAGCAGCCTACCGATTACAAAACCTTCAGAATACGGACAAACAGGAACTTTTTCATGTTAAGCCGGACAGTGGTTATGGTGATTCTGTTAAAACTGTGGTTGTTCGGGACTTACAAATGAAGCCAGATGCGTATTTGTAGATAAAATGTACATGTTCAACGAATAATCTGACACGTAAGGCAACTACTTCCAAAATATGTCGTCTATATGACAAAAGCCACTATATCGGTAGAACTGACTTACCTAGGTCATAATTCATTGATTCCATTTCTCAACTCAACTACGATGAAAAATTTAATGCGGATAGTAATGTTAGCCATATTCATGATTAGCCTGGCTTTTTCGACTCCCGTCAATGCTTCCCCGGTAAGAAGTAATACTTCCCTGGATGTACTCAGAAAAGAAGTAACAAAGTGGGTACAAAATAACGCAATTCCTATTCCGGATGTGGTTGATCAGGTTGTCACTGTTGGCTTCATGATAAATGCAAAAAAAGAGCTTATTATCCTGGACATTACCGGTGACAGCGCACCAGCATGCGCTTACGTTAAGCAGGTACTAAATTACAATAAGGTAAAATACAATCAGGCGAGGCAGTTGACAAGGTATTCCATAAAAATCCGTCTTGTCAATGGAAAATATTAACTCTCCTCATCAAGAGAATAGGGTAATTTTTTGGTTGGATAGTTAACAACAGTAACGTGGTCTCCAGATATCGGGGCCACTTTTTTTTATTTATGTTGTAGTACCAGAAAAATAAGACTTTCGAGTGTCTCTGACTTCGAACCGAAATGTGCATGTTCGAGGTCGGAGACACTCGAACGTCTAAACGTCTGAATCCGTTTTTCTATGCCTCCTCCGAGACTGACGAAGAGGATTTAAACAATGATTCAACGAATGCCTTTTTATTAAATATTTGTAACTGGTCAATTTTCTCTCCTACACCAATAAACCTGATTGGAATTTTAAACTGATCAGAAATACCTAAAGCCACACCGCCTTTGGCTGTTCCATCAAGTTTCGTCAGCGTGAGGCAGGTCACCTCGGTAGCTTCTGAAAACTGGCGGCATTGTTCCATTGCATTTTGGCCTGTGGTGGCATCAAGAATCAGCATGACATCATGTGGTGCGCCGGGTAAAGACTTGTCAATGGAGTTCTTGATTTTTGTCAATTCACGCATCAGGTTGACTTTATTATGAAGTCGTCCTGCTGTATCAATAATGACTACATCTGCGTTGGATTTGATTCCTTCTTTTACAGCTTCGAAAGCGACAGCGGCGGGATCCGTATTCATGCCTTTACTAAAAAAGGCGCATCCTACCCGGTCTGCCCATATCTTAAGCTGGTCAACTGCAGCAGCTCTGAATGTATCGCCCGCACCTAATAAAACAGAAAGTCCTTTCAGTTTATATTGATAGGCAAGCTTTCCTATCGTGGTTGTTTTCCCCACACCATTTACACCCACGACAAGCATCACATAAGGCTTTTTACCGGACGGGATTTCAAAATCGTCTAGGTCTGTGGTGTTATTTTCAGTCAGGATGGAGGCTACCTCATCACGTAGTATCGAATTGAGCTCATTGACATTTAGGTATTTATCCTTTGCTACCCGGGCTTCAATCCGCTCAATGATTTTGATGGTGGTCTCAAGGCCAACGTCGCTTGAAATGAGAGCAGATTCGAGTTCATCAAGGACTTCAACATCAACCGTTGATTTTCCTGCGACTGCTTTTGATAATCGCTGAAAGAGGTTTGATTTTGTTTTTTCAAGACCCTTGTCTAATTCCTGTTCTTTTTCTTTAGAAAAAAATTTATTGAAGAAGCTCATAATGATCGAAGTGGTCTAACATAAAGATATCTGAATAGTACGCATAGACTATTCAGATATCGAAGATTGCAACTATCGGATGGATGTGAAATCCTTATCGCCTATTTCTCGGCGAAGAAATCTTTCACTTTATCCTTATGGATAATGACCTCTTTGTAGGAGTATTTTCCTGTGACAGGATCTTTTACAGGTTTTACAACTTTTACAAAATCCCTTCCCGAACCTGCATTTGTTGCCCGTTGAGCAACCTTGGCATTTTTTGAAACTTTAGCCATTTGATGATGATTTTATTATTTGATTTCTTTATGAACGGTCACTTTCTTCAGGATCGGGTTGAACTTCTTTAGTTCAAGGCGGTCCGGTGTGTTCTTACGGTTTTTCTGGGTCACATAACGTGACGTTCCCGGCATGCCACTGGTCTTGTGCTCAGTGCATTCCAGGATAATCTGGTTTCTGTTACCTTTTGACTTCTTTGCCATGATATATAGATAATTACTTCTTCTTTCTTAATGTGACACCTGTATGGAATCCTTCAGCTTTCAAACGAAGAAGGTAATCATAGAGGCCCAATTTATCGATATTCCTTATCGCTGAGGTGGAAACATTGAGTTCTACTGTCTGACCTGTCTCGGGAATAAAAAAACTCTTCTTTTGCAGGTTAGGCAAAAATCTACGTTTTGACTTCATGTTCGAATGGGAAACTTTATTACCGGTCATCGGCTTTTTCCCTGTTAACTGACATTCTCTGGCCATCTTATACGCCGTTTATTCTTATTATATAATGTTCTTTCTGTCAAGAAGTTACCTCAAAAATGGTGACTTCGGAAGGAGTCGAACCTTCAACCTCCTGATCCGTAGTCAGGTGCTCTATCCAATTAAGCTACGAAGCCGACTCCTCAAATGGAGTGCAAAGATAAAAGTTTATCAGCGACTTTTTACCATATGTTCAATGATAATTTCAAACCCCTCAAATCGGGGAATTTCCAGCATACGTATTAGTATACGAAAAGCTTAAAGGTGTCCTTTTCTTTATTCCTTCTCAGTGTCACCATATAGAGAGCAGCAGCAAGTGGTTTTGTATCTAAAAGGAAATAGCCTTGATTGATTTCATCACTCGTCACCGGGAAAGATCTCACCAAAGCCCCATTCGTCGCATAAACATCACAAGCCACATTAGTGGAGTCTCCCCTGACCAGAACATGGACTTTCACCTTCTCCAGGCTCGCGGGATTTGGAAATATGGAAATGATACGGAGGACAGGTTCAACTGAAGTAGAGCATTGAGCTAATGCTGCTTTAATAGCCGCATCGGTCTGTATTCTTTTCCCTGTGACTGTTATTCCCTGAAGGGAATTATTATTTTTTGCTGAAGAAAAGATAAAATCCTTCATTTTCAGTGCTACTTCATCGGGATGGATATCGATGCCATCCAATAAAGTCGTGCAGGGAACACTATATAACAAAGCTATTGAGCCAGCTACATGTGGTGCTGAAGCACTTGTGCCACTAAAGCCATGGTATTGATTGTTCAAATCAACAGTCAGTGTACCTTCTCCCGGAGCACCTATATCAATGCTTACACTTCCAAAACCGGCATTCTCCATGATGACATCTGACAGATCCACATTTGTAACAGCTATCATATATGGTGATGTACATGTTGTAGGCATATCACCATCCACATCAACAGATATGGAATTGTTGGGTCCGGCGGTCACGCTTAATATCCCGACTGCACCCATTTTATCGTACATCTCGCACCACAGCGGATGGTCAGCAGCGAACGCATTGTCAATACCTCCTGATAAATTTGTAGCGACAACAAAAGCGCCTTCCTGTCCATTGGTCTCCTTGTATTTTTTCCGCATATCAATAGCATATTGATAGGCTTCGATAACTTCTGATTCAAAATCTGCACCACTGATCAACATTAATTTGACATTCCAATTTACTCCGGTAACACCGACACTGTTATTTCCTTTTGCGCCGACGACACCACTAACCTGTGTGCCATGCTGTTTTTTAGGATGATCATCTTTCCCTGTTTTTACATTTAGTCCCTTGTAATCATCTGTATATCCGTTGCCATCATTGTCAATTCCGTCATTCGGAATTTCCCCTTTGTTAAGCCAAATATTCGGCACCAGATCCTGATGTTGAATATCAAAACCATCATCAACCACCGCGACGACTATTGTATCTCCACTTTTCGTGACTCCGCCGGTAGTGATATCCCAGGCTTTGGGCATACCGATCAGATTCATATCCCCCTGATTGATGTAAGCCGGATCATTGGGCACCGTGTTTCGCCAATTGATACGCTGATCCTCCATAACTCTGTCTACACATGGAAGTTTTTGCAAAGCAGAAACAGCACTTTCAGGTAACTCAACTACGAGCCAGGTATCAACAGGAAGTTTCTTTTTTAGATATGATGTGGAGTTATAGCCTCTGTCTATCCACCACTGATCAAGACATACGGTGGAGGCAGTGTTCATCTCGACCAGCCATCTGCTGGTTGGTTCTGACATAGGAATAACCTGAAAAAATGAAATCAATGAGGTATACAGTAAAATTAAAATCATGTTTATCTGTCTTTTATAATCAGTTATGAATCCTTTAGGTTAACGAAAATCCTGTCTCAATCGCATATTTCTGAATGATTAAAAAAAAGGACTTAACCGACAATTATAGTTGATCATAAGAATTCTGATTTTTCAACTTTCAATGACCTACCGCGGTGTAGGCTCCTTTAAAATTTTTCTCACCTGCGTGCACTTCAAATGGCAGATTATTCTCCCTGGGTGGTATAGGGCAATTAAAACCGTCACTGTATGCACAATATGGATTGTAACATTTATTGAAATCTATTGTAATCGACCCGTCTTCGGCATCCGCTTTTGACATATTAATATATCGTCCTCCTCCATACGTAGTCACTCCGTTTGTTTCATCTTTAAACGGAAGGAAGAGGTAATCTTTAAAATCAGGATTAGACAAGAGTGAGAGATTTTCATACAACGACAATGTGGCTTTCTGACCGCCCCATGAGAAAGTAGCAACACCATATTTGCGATACTTTCGCGTCAGCCCACTGTAAGTAGGCATATCAAATGGCTCAGAATCACTTGCTGGCTGGAAAGAAGCAGTGATACGTGCTTTCGAAGCCGCAGGATAAAAATCAAGTTTTACAAGATCAGCCTCTTTCAGCGGTGAACGCGGATCACTCATAAATTCCTTAAAGTATTCTTTTCTGTATTCCGTGATTTCTTTTGTCAAAGGAGATGAACAACTGTTCAAACCAATGAATACTGTATAAATAATAACTAATCTGATCATGGTTTTTCTTTAGTGGCTACCAGTGCCAATTGAAGTCCGTCCGCACTGATACACAATCCGGTGATAAATTTAATATCATATAAAGAAAGATCAGCTACCTCATTCCATGTGTTCTGAAATGAAGGGTTCATACTATACAACATATGATCTTTGCTCATAAAAATCGTTCCGTCAGGCGCAATTGAAAAATCCTCCGCCTTACCTGGTGTAACTGTGATCACATCAACCTGTGAAGATGATGGAAAATATTTTTTCAAATAATAATAGTCCTGATCGAATTTGTGCACATACATTATTCGCCCTGATTTATCGGTAGAAATTGACTTCCCAACAGAAGTGGTGATTCGTTTCGATTTATTTTCATTCGTTTCAAGATACGTGAGCGAATTGTCCATCCTGTATAAGCCAAGTTCATGCGAACTTATCCATGCATAGTTACCCACATCATGGATATCTTTTGTCATACTTTGTACTTTCTGTGATTTAAGCTCTACTCTGAAGACCTGTTGGTCAATGGTTTCTTGCTGTTCCTTTTTGATATATGAAATGAACAAGCCACCGTCATTCATTCGGGGATAAAACTCACTTGATTTAGTATTTGTAAGACGCTTTATCTTCTTTTCAGAAGGTGACAATAGCCAGATATCATTTTGATTTTCACCTGATTTTCTGACACTGACTAACAAATCTCCTCCCTGCGTAAAACTCGGCTGGTATGTGTATCCGCCTTTATTGAAATTGCTTAAAAATTTCGGACTGAAGACGTGATTATGTCCGTCAGCATTCTGATGTAATGAAAACAAATAAAGATCATAACCAGATTGGCTATAAATCCTACCTGTCGAAAAGCAAAATACAATACAAATGCAAATAAGAAACTTAATACTGGTCATCATCGCAATTAAACGTACATAAAGACCACAAAGATAGGGCTTAAATCCAGTCTAATTAATTTTTAAGAGTACGGACAGGTCGCGACCTGTCCGTACTCTTAAAAATTAATATCTTCCTCAATCCATCTTATACGCTGAGGTAAATATCCGGCTCCAATTGATTCCATTGCTCATGCTTCCGTTTTTGGTAGAAAACCAAATAAAGAGTGGCTTGCCGACAATGTGATCCTCAGGAACAAAACCCCAGGCCCGTGAATCTTCAGAGTTATGTCTGTTGTCCCCCATCGCCCAGTAATAATCCATCTTAAATGTGTACGTGGTGGAGGGCACACCATTGATGATAAACTGACCATTTTCAACTTTATAATCATTGTGTTCGTACACGTCGATGATCCTGGAATAGAGTGCTATGGTTTCAGATGTAAGTGCGACAGTGACTCCTTTTTTAGGAATGTAAATAGGACCGTAATTATCGACAGTCCATTTCCCGAAATGTACTTTATCGTATGGAAATAAATCTGTTGAATAGGGGGTCATATCAAAGGGCTCAATAATGATATTCGGGTCCATTTTTTTCAATTCGGCGACCTGCTCATTATCAAGATAAAATGGGACTTGTCTGTTCTGCGGAACACTTATCCCCATTTCTTCAACTTTCTCCCAATTCAGCCCATCAGCTTTTATCTGATAGATGAACTGCATGTGTCTTGGATTTTTTGCGGCAACACCATTGATATAAACCTGCTTATCAATGATCTGCAGACTATCACCTGCTATGGCTATGCATCGTTTGATATAGTGATCTTTTTTATCGATCGGTCGGGTGATCAATTTTGCATTGCCCACATCCCTTTTGGCTTCAGGACTTGTCTGTATCTGGTGTGCTGTGTAGGAACGCGAAGGTGATAAATAAACGCTGTCACCTACCGGCCAGTTAAATACGATTGGTTCATTGCGATCTATATTTTCAAGCGCCGGCAGACGGAAGTAAGGAAGAGATGGTTTTTCCAGGTAAGATTCTGTCCCTAGTATGGGTATGGTATTGTGCAGGAGTGGAAACATAGCCACTGTCATCGGTGTCCTGATACCATAATGTGCTTTGCTTACAAAAAGAAAGTCACCGACCAATAAAGATCCTTCCATGGATGGCGTAGGAATCTTGTATGCTTCCAATAAAAACATGCGGATAAAAGCTGCCGCAAAAACTGCAAAGACAATGGCTTCTGTCCATTCACGAATAGCAGATTTACGGAAGGGATTGGATTTAATTAATTTCTCAGCTTGTCGCGGCTTGTTGCCTTTGATAGCTTCCAGAATTTGATTTTTATAATCTGCTTCTCTTGGAATAGCAGGCCCAACATACTTATCAGTTTTACTCAGGGCTATAGAAGTAAAAATGGCAGGCGCATAAATGACGGCCAAAGCGCTATGTCTGAACTTCAATTTATCAAATGAGCGTACAAGATCGACGGCCATACCGCAGTAAATAAAGATATTGACGATGGGAAATAAAAGCCAAAGTGCATAGGCCGGTTTTCTTCCGATGAGTTTGCACCATTCTATAAAATTGACGCCCGGGATGAGGCCTTTGATAGCGGGGACACCAGCTTTTGGAAAAAGAAGATAGAGACTGATGCTCAGAAATATGTACGAAACTATAAGGAAGATGAGTATGGTCACGTTATCTGGGTTTTGTTGAATGTAAGAGCGTCAAAGATAGAGTAAATAGTATGTGCCTTCGATTAAACAGAGGAGCTAATCGACATACGTTTATGTGGCTCGTTTTAGCCGCCAAAAAAGTGCCCGGAGCTATTCTGTATCAGAGAGTTAGACCATCGTGGCACGACTAGTGGTGGCACGACTAGTCGTGCCACGATGTCAAATGACTCAATCACGGTCCTCTTCATCAAGATCATTCAGCATCTTACCCAGCGGATCGCTGAAGCCTATTTTCCCCTGTGTCAATTCCTTAGTTAGTACATCAAGGTCTGCCAGTGAATGGAGCACGATTTCTTTAAAAACGTAATAATCCGACTTTGGAACTTTGTGTGATTCAAGCAGTCTATCCATCCCGGGTACTGAATCCAGGGTACTTTGGAAGAAGTTATCTTCAGCATCATTGGGCAGTTGTATCACATTGCTGTCTCCGAAAAAAGCACGGATGGCTCCATAAGGATCTTTTACTTTTCCCTTTTTAATTTTTTCAGGATGAGGGAATGTTTCGAGAAATTCTTCACGCACAGCCTGGCTTACTAATTGAAGAGCCACATTGTACTGGCCTTCAACTTCGCCTTCATAGACCAGTTCAACTTTTCCGGTGATGGAAGGAATGATGCCCCAGAAATCAGCAATGCGGGCTACAGTAGAAGTCTCTTTATTGATCAGCACTCTTCTTTCTGCAGTACTATATAAATTTTCGAGAGCTGTTATACTAAGACGAGCCGATACACCTGATTTTTCATCCACAAATTCACTTTTTCGGGCAGCGAAACTTATGCGTTCCAGGATATTAAAGACAATATCAGGAACCTGAACTTTCTTACGCTGTGCGGATGTAATAGATGCTTCCTGCAGGGTGATGGCTCTCGCTGTAGAGAGTTCTTCAGGATAATGGGTCAGGATCTGACTTTCAATTCTGTCTTTAAGAGGTGTGATGATCGAGCCTCTGTTCGTATAATCTTCCGGATTGGCTGTGAATACGAATTCGATATCTAAATCAAGACGTGTTTTGAAACCACGGATCTGGATGTCACCTTCCTGTAAAATATTGAAAAGAGATACCTGAATTCGGGCCTGTAAATCCGGAATTTCATTGATGACAAAAATGCAACGATGAGATCTTGGTATCAGTCCGAAGTGAATGACGCGTTCATCGCTGTAGGGTAATTTTAATGTAGCCGCTTTGATCGGATCAACGTCTCCTATAAGATCAGCAACAGATACATCAGGTGTTGCTAATTTCTCAACATACCTTTCATCACGATGAATCCAGGATACCGGTGTATCATCTTTTAAATCTTCTACTAATTTTTTGCCAAATGAAGAAATCGGTTCCATCGGATCATCATTCAGCTCACTGCCTTTGATGATCGGAACATATTCATCCAGCAAGGCGGTCATTAATCTTGCAAGCCTTGTCTTCGCCTGGCCCCTGAGCCCAAGGAGAAGGATATTGTGTCTTGAGAGTATCGCCCGTTCCATATCAGGAATGACCGTATCATCAAATCCATAAATACCTTCGAAAACAGGCTGACGATTCTGCAGTCGTTTGATAAGATTATCGCGGAGTTCTTCCTTTATAGATTTAGGTTGATACCCTTGTTTTTTAAGTTCGCCTAATGTGGTCGCTAATGCCATCAATGTTTAAATTTTCGCTTATTCTGTTTATAATCTAAAAAAATAAAGGACCCTAATCCTTCAAGTGAACTGTAGAATGCCTTCCCATCATTTGCCTTCGTGAACTGATCAACATACTGCACGAGCCAAGGATCACGGGCTATCATAAATGTGGTGATCGGTATATTTTGTTTCCTGCATTTCACAGCGAGGGCAAAACATCTTGTCAGAATTTTTTTATCCAGGCCAAAACTGTTTTGATAATATTTTTTTCCAATCTTGATGCAGGTGGGTTTTCCATCTGTGATCATCATGATTTGCTTATTCGGATTTCTTCTTTTCCTTAAAATCTCCATCGCAAGTTCAAGGCCTGCAACAGTATTGGTGTGGTAAGGGCCTACCTGGAGATAAGGAAGATCCTTTATCTCTATTTGCCAGGCGTCATCGCCAAAGACGATAATATCAAGTGTGTCTTTCGGATATCTTGTTGTGATCAATTCAGACAAAGCCATGGCGACCTTTTTGGCAGGTGTGATCCGGTCTTCACCATAGAGGATCATCGAATGCGACACATCGATCATGAGCACAGTACTCATTTGAGATTGATAGAAGCTCTCATGAATCTGCATATCCTCCTGGGTGAGACTGAATTCTTCTATCCCGTGATTGATATGGGCGTTTTTAATTGTTTCTGATACCGCAATCTGGTCAAGGGAATCACCCCATTCGTAGGGTTTGATTTCAGCGGTGACTTCATCACCTATACCGATTGCATTTGTTTTGTGGTCACCTCGTTTGGACTTTTTAAGCTCATCAAATACATCTTCAAGCGCTTTTCGCCGCATCTCAAGTTCCATCTTTGCAGCGGGAACCAGTTTGTCGTTTTTACCTTCATCCTTGATGTATCCTTTTTCCTTCAGATCCCTGATGAAATCCGCCATTCCATAGTCAGGAGTTGTCAGGTTATATTGCCTGTCAAGCTGGGTGAGCCAGCTAAGGGATTCACTTACATTGCCAGATGTGTAAAGAAGCAATTCCTTGAAAATCTTCAGCAGATTTTCGAAAGGGCTGTCGCCGAAGGCATCCGGATCAAATTTTCTGAAATTCCAACTGTACATAATGACTCAATAGGACAATTAACCAATTGAAATGTTCAAAGAATTCGAAAAATGAGCAATCCAATGTTTCCGAAGGGCCGGGGGCAATAGTGATATGGGGATGATAGGTTTATTTCAATGTAAAACTTGCCTTGCCTGATTGAAAGCCCTTATTATAGATCTCGATCTGGTAGGTTCCTGTTTCAAAAGCAGTGCCTGGTTGCCAATTGATACAACCCGACATGACTTCATTGGCATAATCCAATTCTACAAACTGTGTAAATTGAATGGATTCACCTGTGTTTGTAAGTTGCAAATTTCCTGATCCCAAATCCTGGATAGCCATGACTTCGCCAAGCGGATTAATGAGCCTGATATAGAATTTTTCCTTGCCTTTTTCGGCTACCACATTTTCCTTTGTTTTGAAACAAATTTTTACCCCATCGATTGATTTGGCTTTATTTGAATCCTTTTCTTTTCCGGAGCCCTTAACAAAATAGCCGGATGCAGAGATATCGGATACTTTGACTGAGGATGCTATATTTACTTTGTGTGCCAATGCTTCTTTATCTTTCTGAAGTTGTTCTTTCTCAGTAGCCAGGGCATTGCGTGATGTAGCTAATTCTTCATTTGTTGCTTTTCCCTGTTCAACCTGAATAGAGAGTTCCTGACGTTGATTTAGCAGCAAAGAATTTGTATCTCTTAAAGCTGCATTTTGTTTTTTCAGGTTCTCGACTTCGGTGACGAATATCCGGAGGCGTGCGATTTCTTCACGGGCTTTCTGCAGATCTTTTGCCGTGGTGATCATGGTGGCTATCTTATCTTTTTGCGCCTTGAGTTCTGTTTTCTGTGTTTCGATCATGGCGTTTAGCTCACTATTGTTTGAGCGCATTTCTTCCAGGTCTGAAAGTGCCTTATAGTATTCCTTTTCCAGGTCTGCTTTCAGGCGGGTTTCTTCAATCAGCTCAGAATTCTGGCTCTTGATGAGCTTGTCCTGATTGACCTTGGTATAGATCAAAAAAGCACTAAGGCCTAGAAGAGCGATGATGGCGACTGTGGCCAATGCCAGTAGCTTTTGTTGGGATGATTGGGACATAGGAATTAAAATCGATTAATTTATATGAATAAGCTATTGAATCCAAAAGAAAAAGGGGTCAGATTCAGGGGATTAAGCCTTGCCGAAACGAGGATGAGACAAATATCTGATTTTTTAGCATAGGATTGTAATTCCCGAGGCAAATCCCTAACTTAGGTGGCTTATTTGAATACTTAGCCAGGAATACTAACGAAAACAGAAATAAAGATATTTCCTGGGATTTTTCACCGGTTAAATTGCTCCTACATGTCATCTCTCCAACACATCTTGTTTCTCGATGTAGAAACCGTATCCCAACACCGTGAATTCCATGAAATGGACGACCATGGAAAGCATCTCTGGCAACAAAAAATAGGCTATATGGCACGCAGAGATGACCATGTATGGACGGATGAAGAATACGCGCAGAGTTATAAAGAAAGGGCGGCGATCTATGCAGAATTTGGAAAAGCAATAGTGATCAGCGCCGGCATCATCACCACAAGTGAGGATAAAAATCAAAGCTTGCGGATCAAATCCTTTTATGGACATAATGAGGCTGAGGTGCTGGAAGCCTTTGCCAATATTCTTCAGAAAAACTTTTTTGACCAGAATACGCATGTATTGTGCGGCCACAATATCCGTGAGTTTGATATGCCCTATTTATGCCGTCGCATGACTGTGCATGGCATTGAACTTCCATCTCTCCTCAATATCAGTGGTAAAAAGCCGTGGGAAGTAAAATTTGTCGCGGATACGCTTGAATTGTGGAAATATGGAGATCATAAAAATTTTACTTCACTTGATCTGCTCGCTTATTCTTTAGGTATTCCTTCCCCAAAAGATGTGATGGATGGAAGCATGGTAGGAAATGCATATTGGGAGGAGAACAGGTTAGAAGAGATAAAGCAATATTGTGAAAAGGATGTAGTCACAGTTGCTCAGGTTTGGTTAAGGCTAAATAATTTTCCGGTGCTGACAGAGGGGCAAATTGTGATTACGAATTGAGACAGATATTTCTTGTAAGGATCACTTTTTCTTAAATCGGACGCAAATAGGAATTAGAGTAAATTATGAATGCAAATATTAATGCCTTACTAATTAGATATGTTCGATTTGAGAAAACATCAGAGAAACAGTGCTTTATTGCTTTTAATTCTTCAAGCTAGTCATCATCTTCGCCTGTCTAAATGTACCGATATTGTTTTCAACTTCCAGTTGATAGAGATAATTTGCTTTTGGCAGATTTAAATTCTTCAGACTAATTTCTATTTTTTGTTCGCCTGCACTTAAGCCCGTCTTTGAGATTGTAGCTACTTTTTTTCCGGAGAGATCAAACAAATCCAGTTTTACATTTGAATTTTCTTTCAGTGTGAAAGGAACTACAGTCTCAACATTAAACGGATTAGGATAATTCTGTTCAAGTTTGAATTGGCCACCGGTTTCCGGTTCCAATTGTTGCAATGCAGTTGTACCTGTTCCATCGATCGTGACTTCGAGATAACTGTTATATCCACCTGTGTTCGGATTCGGAGTCAGCGTTGCTAATTGTAAAGCATAGCCATCGGAGAAAACATTGTCAGTATTAAAAGTCTGCGGATCTGCACCATAGGTAGTATATGGTGTATGTGAAGTTAACACAGCATTTTTTTCGGTCAGAGGATAGGTGAGTTGAGAAGTGACTTGCAAAACTGAACTGAGAAAAATCTGGAAATGGATGTGCACTATTCTACCGGGATACCAACCGGGAAAAATAGTAGTAAAGTGGACTTCACCATTCGCATCGGTCATCTGGATACCTCTTAAGAACGTTTCTCCTGCATGATTCTGCACACCCTGATGAGCATTTGTGGTATACCCACTGTAATACCCGTGAGCGCTGCAATGCCAGACATCAACCCGGCAATTAGGCATCGGAAGACAATTGACGGCACCGATTATTTTGAGTGTTTGATCTAATTGTATTCCTTCCTGAGCCTCACGAATATCCGTGCGGAACATTGCCTGATTGTTGTGCAAATCCAAAGGATACGGTCCGGCAGTCTCCGATGGAATCAGTGTGCAACCACCACCCACTAATAGTGTGTTGGATTTCTTCACTGACGATTTATTAAATGGAATCAGTGTAGCCGCACCAGCTAATCCTGACAATCGGAGAAAATCTCTTCGCTTATTCATTTGCAATTCGTATTCATTTTTAACAATCAATCAAATTTACCTAATAAATCTTACCTCCCTTCAATTTGAAGGACGGAATACTCCAACATATATTAATAAAAGAAAAGAGACGCGATAAATCACGTCTCTACAATAGTTATAAGTTAGAATTGAAAAAATCTCTAATTAACGACAACCCCTCTTGTCACACTTTGATTACCCTGTTTAAGATGAATGAAATAATGTCCACTAGGCACACCAGGCAGATTCACTTTTTGAGAGACAAGCGAATTGACTCCTTTCGAACCCGTCCATGATTTTATGGTGTGGCCCCATTTATCCATCATCGTTGCGGACCACGGTTCGCCGTTTGACAGCCATTCTAAAGTAGTGCTATTAGAAGCAGGATTCGGGAAAATTTTGAAATGGACATCCTTAAATACTTCATTCTGTATTGCTGTGAAAATGGAGCATCCTTCGATCAGTGGCAGGAATTGTATGTCGGGGCTAAGAATTGCTTTAACATCATTTTCACTCATGCCTAACCAATCTCTCAAAACTGTCCCGTATACGGATCTGAAATCGTATTGCAATGCTACACCTTCCTGTGGATCTGCGCCTGTATCGATTTGTGCATTATCTCCCAACACTCCTGGTTTAACGCATGGACCAAAGAGCATCAACGGTGCAGCCGTACCATGATCCGTACCTACACTATCATTTGATTTGATCTGCCGTCCAAATTCTGAGAATGTCATCGTGATCACCTTCTCATCAAGCCCTGCAAGCTTCAGATCCTGTTGGAACAAGCCCATGGCTTCAGATAATTGTCCGAGCAATGTAGCGTGATTACCCTGTGTTGTATCTGTATCCGTTTGTCCGGAATGCGTATCAAATCCTCCGAGTGATACGATATATACTTTTGTTTTTAATCCACCTGATATGAGCAATGCAACATTTTTCAACTGGCCTGCGAGGCGATTGGTTGTCGGATAGTCTACATTATTTGCACCGCCTTCTGCAGCGTTGAGGATAACATCTGAATAGGCATTTGTCTGTGCAATCGCATCAATCAGAAATCTCAATTCCTTACCGTAATTATTATCAGGAAAACCGCCGGTCTCCCCTTCATCCAATGGCTTTAATGCAAACGGATCATTCAGCGCGAGTGAAAAATTTGTGATCGGTCCCTGGCATGTTTCAGAGACAAGTGAACCCATCGTCAGTGCAAAAGGTGATTCATGATCTGCATTTGGATACCCATCAGGATACTCGGGATATGAATTGTAAAAATATCGGCCTAACCATCCTGTGGATATATATTCAGTAGCTGAGGAGCCGGAAGTCCAGATATCTGTTGACCGGAAGTGTGAGCGGTCCTGATTGGGATATGAAACACCTTGTACTATACCCATTTTGCCATCCTGATATAACTGATGCATATGGGTCATAGCCGGATGCAATCCTAAACTTGTTTCAATAGGAAGGACACTGGATTCAGGAATTAAAATATTCGGACGAAGTACACTCAGTGCACTGTATTGATCTACAGGAATGACACAATTAAGTCCATCATTGCCTCCACTGAGTTGAATCAATACAAGGACTCTGTCATTCTCGGGTCCTGCACCGTACATAAATGGAAAGGGAACGGCACCCAATTTCATTCCATTGAGTAATACGGGTACTGAAGTAAGAGCTCCTGTGCGTAAAAAATTTCTCCTTTTCATAGATAAGATATTTGATGGCTTGAAGCCAGGGCTATTATTGTAACTGGAATTCAGGTAATCCTAATAATGCTGTAAACAGCGCTTTCAATCGGTTCTCAACGCCCATGCGAATAGTGGCGTTTGTCGGATCATTGAGATAAGCTCCATATTCAACTGTCCATTCAAAATCAGGTAATCCCGGGATAAGCACATCCTTCAGATAATCGAGTTGAGCCTGTGTCAATGGATAAGGCAAAACAAGATCAATCAGGGCCTGAATCATATCATTCGGATCCGATGAATTAGGGATGGCATCCACAATTTTCAGGACATCGATGCCATATGGACGATTGAAAATGGTATTAACGCTGGTAGCCATACCATCTGTCATGGCCCTTCGAGTAGTAAGCGTTACGCTATTGATCCAGTAACGATAAAAGACAGGTTCCTGATAATAAGCTTTCCATCCTGCGACATCCGGTGGCGTAAATACATCCTGTTGAAGTGTAGTATTCAATTGATGCAAAGCGAACCAAAGCTGGTAAGTCTGTTTAAGATTTAAATTGGTAGTAACCTCAAAAGGTTTGATTGTCGACATTGTAAAATCAACTGGACTCTTGATCATCGCTCCGATGGCATTGTCATGATAAAAATGTTCGCTGCTTAGGAGGGCTGTCAGTGTAGGTTGGATTTCATAATTATTTTGTCTTAAGACGTCTGCTAGTGGTTCGATGACTGTCGATTCGATTTCATCATCGATAAAATAATAAACAAACCATCTGTACAGATTTCGAGCCATGAAGCGAGATACTTCAGCCTGGTTTAAAATAATATCGATGACTTTCTTGTATTCCTGATCACCAAGATTGCTGATCACTGCATTACCAAAGCGATTGGAAAGAGTCTTTGTGCCCGTATCATGACGATTAGGGCGGAAAATAGCGGGAGGTAAATTCCCGGCCTGATTGAACGCAACACCATTGGATGTCCAGCCTGTCAATGCTCTTGCGATTTCTTTTATATCCTGTTCGGTGTAATTTGTGTAATCACCCGGGCCGGCTTCAACGCCTTTCCCGATGGTGAACAATTCAAGTAATTCGCGGGCATAGTTTTCATTTGGTGCGTTCTTGTTGCTTTCGTTACCATTTAGGTACATGAGCATTAAAGGATTTACTGTCATTTGTTCCACGAGTGTTCTGAAATTACCTGTGGCGTTGTTGCGAAGGACGCTCACATATTGATAAATCATTTTACCAATTAGTGCATTGGCCGTGACAAAATGATTATGCCAGAAGAGCACCATTTTTTCCCTGATGCTGACACCTTCGTTTAGAAAAAGTGAAAGCTGCCAGGCACGAACGGAAAGCTGGGGGTAATTCAAATTTGGAGTAATTGCTGCATTTACCCATGAGCTCCCTATAGGTACGTTGGGATCATTTGGTTCATTGAAATTGAGTGGTAATCCCGGATCTGGTGGGGTTGCAAATAATTTTTGGATCGTGAGATCGAGGCCATCTGTCACTGCCTGTGCGATTTGACTTGCATTTGGAGCGAACATGGCCCGTTTGAGCAAATGCCGGGCTGTGCTTTTATCCCAGGTGCCAGAATAAGGATCAAGAGTACCCCTGATTTCTACAGGCGGGGAAATTAAAATCGAACTCATGGTTCGGTTTTTCGGGGAAGAAGGACGGGTCTGCGTCTGTGTCTTCAGGAAGCTGTGAAAATCTAAGTCTTCTGCCATAGTTGGAATGCGGCTTTAGTGTTGAACAAGTTGGACAATAGTCCATTGAAAAGGTTTAATCGTATAAAATAAGGTGTCTCTAAAAAAAAATGAACGCCTTTGACAAATTATGTCTCTTCATTAATGGCTAGGGTTTTCATTCCATTTTACTTTGGTAAACCTTGATAAAAGGTCATTTAGAGATCACCTTAAATATAAGCTTTAGTCATGGAACTTGGTCCCGGTAGAAAGAAGCAAATAAAGCTTGAATGTACTCATGTCCAAAAATTTAAAGTCACCTTAAAAATGACGGTATACCCAATGTGAAATACAGTGTGGCACACCTAGGTGTGCCACACTTAGGTGTGCCACACTGTCCTAATCAGCTGAATGTTTGTGGATTGGCATACTTATGCACATACCTATGTGAATAACTTTTTGGATTAAAAAAACCGCTTTTTAAGATTGAAAGGAATATCCATTTCCTTGATGTTGAAAAGATCATTTAAATCAAGAGAAAGTAACTCTCTTGCAAGATCAATATTGCAAATGGGCCGTGGACTCTTTCCCAGGAATTCGTTGTAGGAACTGAATTTGTAATCCTCAGGAGACTTTACAAGTCCGGCATTTTTTGGATTACTATGAATATAAATGAAACACCAAAGTGAATAATCTTCAAGAAATGAATCTGAGTTCTTCTGTGTTTTGTTGGGCCGTTCTGTTATATTTTTTGTTGATGCCTTTTGAATAACTACTCAACAATTGTTGCAGTCCCCATGAAAATAGGGACATCTTAAGATGCGGCTTCCTCTTTCGATGAGGAAGTCGATTAGTTCTTCGATAAGGAAGATTCGTGATTTCATTCGCGCAAATCATTAAATGAAAATGATTCGGCATTAAGAATCCACACTTCCAATAAGGGCTTTTTCTATTTTTCCGAAAAAGTGTTGTCCTCTCGTAAAATCTGTTGTTTGTTGTTACCTCGATTAATGACATGGTAAATCTGTCCTGGTAAAAGGTTCATAACTGGTAAAGTTTAAATTGTTTTCAAGCTTTTGTAGTAAGTCAAATCATCTGCAGCCGCCGGAAATTTCAGTGACAGATCTTGCTACTATCTATTTAAAGTTAGGGAATAAATGAAAATGGGACGAGAAATTTTTTGACTTTATTCATTTATTTCCAAAACACGTGTTACGACAATGTGGCACACTTAGGTGTGCCACACCTAAGTGTGCCACACTGTCGTAACAATTTGATAGTCTGTATGTTGGAGTACTTATGCACACGTCAGTGTGGAAAACTAAATAATCACATTAAGTAAACAAAACACGCTCATAACTTATCCTTTCTAAGTGACCTTCGGGTATTGTCTATCTTGCCACCGAAACTCAATTCATTCATGAAAGTTCTGGTTACAGGCGCCGCCGGTTTTATTGGTTTCCATATGTGTTCAGCACTGATGGCTGAAGGCCATGAAGTACATGGTCTGGACAACGTGAATGCCTATTACAATCAATCCCTTAAACTGGCCAGATTAAATATCCTGGGCACCAACCCTGTTGACCTCGTTCCTGGAACTGCATACGAAGGAAAGGCTGGTTTTACTTTTTATTACCAGGACCTACTTGAATCAGAAGCATTCAACACTCTTGTTTCTGAAATAAGACCTGAAATCATCATTCACCTGGCAGCGCAAGCCGGTGTGAGACATAGTATACGTCATCCGCAATCATTCATTGATAGCAACATCCAGGGCTTTTTCAATGTACTAGAAGCCTGCAGAAATTATCCTGTGAGGCACCTTATTTATGCAAGCAGCTCAAGCGTCTATGGCACGAATACTGAAATCCCTTTCAAAGAATCAGCTCAGACGGATCACCCGATATCTCTATACGGGGCTACAAAAAAAGCCGGTGAAGTTCTTGCCCATTCCTATGTAGAGCTTTATAAAATTCCGGCTACAGGACTAAGATTCTTTACTGTATACGGTCCATGGGGCCGGCCTGATATGGCTTATTATAAATTTGCCAATCAAATCATCAATGGCGATACAATTGAAGTCTACAACCAGGGCGATATGTCACGGGATTTTACGTACGTCGATGATATCATTAATGGTATTAAAGCATTAATTCAATTTCCACCTTCTTCATCCCCGGGCGCTTCACATAGAATCCTGAATATTGGCCGAAGCAGTCCTGTCAGCCTTTTGGCTTTTATTGAAACACTTGAAAAATACCTGGAACGAAAAGCCATGAAAGAATTTTTGCCCCTGCAACAAGGCGATATTCCATCAACATGGGCTGATACGAATGCTCTTCAGGAGCTGACAGGATATGCACCGACGACAGATCTTGATGAAGGCATTCGTAAATTTGTAGAGTGGTACAAATCTTACCATCGTATTTCCTAACCCGTAATTTCCTTTATGAAGCCCGTCTCTTTTATAATTCCAGTGTATAATGAAGCCGAAAATGTTGATCAGCTGCATAAGGAAATACTGGCTGTCGCTTCTACCCTTGGTGTCGATTTTGAAATCATCCTGGTGGATGATGGCTCAACTGACGGAACATTTAAAAAATTAAAACAGCTTCATCCTGCTACAATAATCCGGATGCGTTCAAATTTCGGACAGACTTCTGCACTTGACGCAGCGATCAAGGCTTCCCGGTATCCTTACCTCGTGGCACTTGATGCAGATCTGCAAAACGACCCTGCGGATGTGCCTGCTTTAATCAAACACCTGGAAGAAAATGAATTTGATGTTGTCTCCGGATGGCGTAAAAACAGAAAAGATCCCTACGCCAAAAAATTCGTGAGCAGAGGAGCTAATCTCATCAGGAAAATTCTGATCGACGATGGGATACATGATAGCGGCTGCACTTTAAAAGTTTACAGGAAAGAATGTTTTGAAAATGTTTCACTCTATGGAGAGATGCACCGGTTCATTCCGGCATTGCTCAAAATGAAAGGATTTCAGATCGGAGAATTACCTGTAAACCATAGGCCACGAACTGCAGGCAAATCAAAATACAACATGAAGCGTACACTGAAAGGACTTGTGGATATGATCATGATATGGTATTGGAACCGCTACGCTACACGTCCATTTCATTTCCTCGGAACAGCTGGGATATTAATTATGATATTCAGCTTCTTTTCGGGACTGATGGCATTGAAAGAATTTTTCCAGGGTCAGGATATGTCTGAAACATTTTGGCCTATGTTTTCCCTGATGACCTTTTTGATCGGCGTACAGTTTTTTATTCTTGGATTCATCAGTGATATGTTGATGAAAACATATTATGGCCAGGAAGGCAGGACAGTTTACTCGGTGAAAGATGTAATTGAAAATAAATAAAAGGGCAGAAAAGGCGGAAGAGGCAGAAGAGGTGGAAGAGGCAGAAGAGGCAGAAAAAGCGGAAGAGGCAGAAGAGACAGAAGAGGCGGAAAAGGCAGAAAAGGCAGAAAAGGCGGAAGAGGCAGAAGAGGCAGAAAAGGCGGAAGAGGCAGAAAAGGCAGAAAAGGCGGAAGAGGCAGAAAAGGCAGAAGAGGCGGAAAAGGCAGAAAAGGTGGAAAGAAGGGGCAGAAGGAGCAGAAGGAGCAGAAGGAGCAGAAGAGGCGGAAGAGGAAGAGGCAGAAGAGGCAGAAGAGGCAGAAGAGGCAGGAAGAGGTGGAAGAGGCAGAAGAGGTGGAAGAGGTGGCTATTACACATAAACACATAAGCACATAAACTCATAAGCACATAAACTCATAAGCACATAAACTCATAAACTCGTATTCAGATAAACATCAAATAATCATTTAATAATTCCAGAGAAATGCCTTCAACCTATATAAAAGGAATTGGATTTTATGTTCCGGAAAATGTTGTCACGAACAAGGATCTCGAACGGTACATGGATACAACAGATGAATGGATCCAGGAGCGAACCGGTATACAAGAACGCAGATATAATACAAAGTATAAAGAGACAACGTCAACCATCGGTGCTAAGGCTGCTCAAAAAGCCCTAGATGACGCCGGCATGAAGGCTGAGGAAATTGACTTCATCATCTTTGCGACATTAAGCCCGGATTATTATTTTCCCGGATGTGGCGTACTTGTACAACGTCATCTCGGAATCAATAACAAAGAAGTTGGAGCTCTCGATGTACGTAATCAATGTAGCGGATTTATCTATGCATTGACTGTGGGTGATGCGTTGATCAAAACAGGGATGTACAAAAACATTCTGCTGGTGGCTGCCGAAACACATTCCATGGGACTTGATTACAGCACCAGGGGACGAAATGTTACAGTCATCTTTGGTGATGGAGCCGGTGCTGTAGTGCTCAGTGCTACTGATGAACCTTCCAGGGGAATTCTTGCTAATGCATTACATGCCAATGGTGAGTTTGCCGAAGAACTGGCGATGATCAATCCCGGTTCGCATGGTGGAGTGCATGCTGCAGATCCGTCAGTGTTCGGATACGAACCGTCTGAATATGGTCAGACATTTATAAGTCCTAAAATGATGAAGGATGAAATGTTTTTTCCGAATATGAATGGACCATTAGTTTTTAAAAATGCAGTAGTGAAATTTCCCGAAGTGATCCAGGAAGTCCTGTCAAAAGCCGGACTTACCAAATCAGATATTGATTTGCTTGTTTGTCATCAAGCTAATTTGCGCATCAGTCAGTTTGTACAAAAGACAATGGGCCTTAAAGACGAACAGGTCTGGAACAATATTCAACGATATGGAAATACGACTGCGGCGTCAATTCCCATTGCATTAGCAGAAGCCTACCAGGCCGGGAAAGTGAAACGTGGTGATTTGATATGCCTTGCTGCATTTGGCAGTGGATTCACTTGGGGTGCTTCGCTCATAAGATGGTAAAAATAACTATGAATAAAATCGTGTATGAAAATTGATTTACTTTTTATAGCCGCTCATCCGGATGATGTGGAGTTGTGCTGTGCCGGGACAGTGTTTAGTCATATAGCCCAGGGATATACCGTCGGCATCGTTGATCTGACCGCCGGAGAATTGGGAACACGTGGTAGTGCTGCTATACGTGCCGAAGAAGCTGCAAATGCTTCTTCAATCATGGGCATTTCATTTCGCGAAAACCTGGAGCTCAAGGATGGCTTTTTTGATTTCTCTGAGTCCAACAAGATGACCATAATCAGGTCTATACGAAATCATCAACCAGAGATCGTCATTACCAATGCCATACGTGACCGCCATCCTGATCACGGAAGGGCAGCCCAATTAGTTTCAGAAAGTTGTTTCCTGGCCGGACTGCCTAAAATCGGGGTTAATATCAGTGGCCAGGCATTAGCTGCCTGGAGGCCTCGTCATGTCTATCATATGATCCAGGATCGCTACATATCTCCTGATATATGCGTGGATATCACGCCCTATATTGATAAGAAAACAGAAGCCGTAATGGCTTTTAAATCTCAATTCTATGATCCTATTTCACCAGAACCGAATACACCTATATCCGGTCTCGACTTTCAGGAATTTTTGAAAGCCCGGGCCAGGGAAATGGGGCGCCTTATCGGTGTGGAATATGCTGAGGGGTATACAAGTGATAGCCCGGTGCGTAAAAACAATCTGCTAGATTAACTGTTGTTTTATTGACTCTGGCATTTGAGCCCCTTTATTCTTAAGAATTTTTTTTGTTCAGAATGAGCTAATCGGCAACTAAACCGGGATAAAACCTGTCCAGATAGTCAAAGTTGCTTTAAGAAATCCAGTATCATTGCATCGTTAAAAGACTACATTTTTCATACTGAAATGAGCTATTCGGTATCAGCCAAATAAAAACAAGAAACTAAAATTAAAATATGATGAAAAGAATTACACTTTTATTGATTTTATTGTCCGCAGGTATTTCTGCATCCGCTAAAAAGTGGACGATTACAAATGTAGGTTTTACATTTAGCCCGACACCTATAACTATTGAAGCTGGTGACACGGTTGTATTTTCAATTGCCTCTATTCATGAGGTGGTGGAAGTAAGTGAAGCCACATGGAATGCCAATGGTAATGATCCTCTGGAAGGAGGCTTTTCTACAAATCCAGGCGGAGGAACTGTATTACCTTCATTTCTTCAGGCCGGAACTCATTTCTATGTGTGCGTTCCTCATGCTTCATCGGGTATGAAAGGAAAGATAATCGTGCAGGGATCTACGGCTACTGAAGACATACATTTTCCTGCGGAAGTGTCAGTTTATCCTAATCCATCCGATGGACGGTTCCAGGTGATCATGGATAATATAAAGTCATCAAAGAAATATGATCTTGACATATATAATACAGAAGGAAAAAGGGTTTATTTAAAATCCAGATCTGAAATTGAACTTGTCAATATCGTCGACTTGTCAGGCGCTGAAAAAGGAATCTATATCCTCAACCTTAGCGATGGAAGAAAAACGTACAGTAAAAAGATTATTATTCAATAACCAGGAAAAATAAAACTGGATTAAGCATCCACATCTTAGTTCAGGATTACAATAGGTTGGCAGATGCAAATTTGTCAACCTATTTTTTTTCATTGTGCCAGAATATCGTAAAATTTGATTTTTTTACCGCTAATGACGCAGAAATTATATAAAAATAAATTACGCATATTGCACTGGTAGTGCACAGAATTAGCGCTTTTTTAAATTATAATTTCTGATATCAAAAAATTCAAATCCGGCTTAAAGTCTTTTTAAAAATCTTTCAAGGTCAGCCTGCGCTAAATGTCCAATGATATGTTTAATTCCAATATCTCGAATAGATCGAGCCTTTACCCTCCATCCAATTCGTATAATTCAATGATCCTAATCTGAAGCGTGGGGCCAATTTACTTTTGGTTTCAATTTTATATTCCATTTTACAAAACAGACCCGGAAGATGATTTGGTGAGCATGTCAATAGCGTTGCCGAAGGGACCTGAAGTAAAAGTCTGCTATCAGAAAATAAATTCTGGAATTTTTCTTTCCATAAAACGTTATAATCTGATATCCTGATTGTGGCTGTTGAAGAATCAATAGTAGTGTCTAATGGTTTCGACACCTGAGCAGAGAGGAAGGAAACGGAAAAAAGGATAATAATGAGTATTGGAATTTTCATGTTTGCAGAACTCCTGTGTTAAACGGTTCGATAGGCGCATGATCTGCAGCCTGAAGTGCTTTTGAAATAAAATCACGTGTGTCCCTGGGATCAATAATCGCATCTACCCACAAACGGGCCGCAGCATAGTATGGTGTAGTCTGCTCTGTGTATCTCGAACTGATCTGATCATATAATTTCTTTTCTCCTTCAGGATCGGGTTTGTGGCCTTTTGCTTCTAAAGAAGATACCTGTATTTGTGTAAGTACTTTTGCTGCTTGCGCACCACCCATGACGGCAATTTTCGCTGTAGGCCATGCCGCTATAAATCGTGGATCATAAGCCTTTCCGCACATCGCATAGTTACCTGCACCATAACTATTTCCGGCTATGATCGTAATCTTTGGGACAGTACTGTTCGCTACGGCATTTACCATTTTTGCTCCGTCTTTTATGATTCCGCCATGTTCTGATCGTTTGCCTACCATAAATCCTGTGACGTCATGAATAAAAACGAGTGGGATTTTCTTTTGATTGCAATTCAAAATAAAACGGGTGGCTTTATCTGCAGAATCAGAATAGATCACTCCACCTAACTGCATTTCACCGGTCTTTGTTTTTACGATCTCCCTTGAATTGGCCACAATTCCGACAGACCAACCATCAATGCGGGCATACCCACATAAAAGTGTCTGACCATAATGCTCTTTGTACTGAAGGAAGTCACCGCTATCGATGATGTGACGAATGACCTCAAGCATACTGTAAGGTTTGGATGAATCATTCGGCATCAGGCCAAGGATTGAATCCCTTTCTCCCACCGATTCGATAGATTTCTCCCTGTTCAAACCTGCTGAAGGCCTCGGTCCCATTTTATCTACAAGTTCCCTTATCGTTTTCAGGCAGGTCTGATCATCAGGCATTTTATAATCGGTCACACCTGAAATCTCACTATGTGTTGTAGCCCCACCTAATACTTCCTGATCAACATCTTCACCAATCGCAGCTTTAACGAGATAAGGTCCCGCCAAAAAAATAGATCCGGTGCCTTCTACAATCAATGACTCATCAGACATGATCGGCAGATATGCACCACCTGCTACACACGAACCCATGATGGCTGCTATCTGCGGAATACCCATCGAAGAGAGCCTTGCGTTGTTGCGAAATATTCTTCCAAAATGTTCTTTGTCCGGAAATATTTCATCCTGCATCGGTAGGTACACACCCGCACTATCGACGAGATATATGATCGGGATATGATTTTCCATCGCGATCTCCTGTGCACGAAGATTTTTCTTTCCTGTAATTGGAAACCAGGCCCCCGCTTTCACTGTCGCATCATTAGCAACGATCACACAAGTGCGACCAGAAATTTTTCCGACTACAACGACAACTCCACCTGCGGGACAACCGCCATGCTCTTCATACATGCCGTCACCGGCGAACGCCCCAATTTCAAGAGGAATGGTATGCGGGTCAAGCAATAAATTAATACGCTCTCTTGCAGACAATTTTCCAAGGTCATGCTGCTTGTCAATTTTCTTTTGTCCTCCACCAAGCGAAATGATTTCAAACTTCCGTTGCATCTGGGAAACCAGAAGCTTCATCGCATCCTCATTCTTATTGGTATCTATATTATATGACGCCATGGAGCGAAAGATAGGCAGTTTACTGTAGTAAGTTAAATCTTCTATAATGGAGAAGTAGTGAAAATCAAATTTATATACTATTATTTTTATATGCTTATAATATTGATTTATAGTAATTTAATACTCAATTTCAAAAAATGGCAGGTTCGTCCTGACGACAAATGATTATTTTCATGTTAATATCTGAAACCTATGTACAAGCAACCGGTCAATCTGACCAGCGACACATTGACAAAACCCAGTAAGGCTATGCTGGAGGCTATGATGAATGCCGATGTTGGCGATGATGTATTCCGTACAGATCCGACCACGATCGCACTGGAAGAAAAAATGGCACACATGTTTGGACACGAAGCGGGCCTTTTCTGTCCGTCCGGCACCATGACTAATCAGATCGCCATCAAAGCACACACACAACCTTTGGATGAAATTCTCTGTGATGAACTATCACACATCTACAGGTATGAACTTGGAGGTTATGGATTTCATTCCGGAGTCGCTATTCATGTGATGAGAGGAAAGAATGGCATTATCTCACCGGAACATGTTCATCAGGCGGTAAAACCAAAAGCGGATTGGAATCCAAATACAAAACTTCTCATCATTGAAAATTCGGTCAATATGGGTGGTGGTAATTACTACACACTTGATCAGATTCGTCCAATAGCGGAAGCAGCCCGATCACATAATCTAACTCTTCATCTCGATGGTGCACGATTGTTTAATGTATTGGTCGAAACGGGTGAATCAACTTTAGAATACGGTAAAATATTTGATAGCATTTCTATCTGCCTTTCCAAAGGACTTGGTGCACCGGTAGGTTCTGTCCTGATCGGAAAAAAAGAAATGATAGATTATGCAAGACGTGTGCGCAAAGTGATGGGTGGAGGAATGCGCCAAAGCGGCTACCTGGCTGCTGCAGGAATTTATGCTTTGGATCATAATATCAAGAGGCTTAAAGATGATCATGATCATGCCAGAATGTGTGGAAAGAAATTAGAAGAGGTCTCCTGGGTAAAAGAGGTTTCACCTGTAGCCACCAACATCATCATCTTCAGAGTAGCGGACCACCTCAATGCATCCGATGTCGCAGCCAGACTGGCTACCAAAAATATCATTTGCCTTCCGATCACTGACAAGATCATCCGGTGGGTGTTTCACCTGGATATCAATGATGAAATGACGGATTATGTCGTGGAGACTTCAGATACATTGTACTGAACTTAGCAAAAAATGACCGATATTTATACTTCTCAATCCAAAACGAAACCGAAACCAATTTCCTTTCAGTGCATAGGATAAAGCGCCAATGTTGTTCTTTATTCCTGAAGAGATTCTAATCACAGGTTTATTTATTTCAAATGAAAAAAATTTTATTCTGCCTGATTTTCCTGCCTGCCCTGGCGATGACGCAGATTTCAAATAACATGACTTTATTGTCGAATCTTGATCTGCCTAATCTGCCTTCGCAATATGGTTGTGAATACGGCGACATATGGGGATACACTGCGCCTAATGGTACAGAGGTTGCTATTGTCGCGACGATAGAACAAATTTTATTTGTCAATATTACAGCTCCAGCAAATCCAGTGATCATTCTGGCCTACACTGTGACAAATGCAGGAACAAGTACGACAAGTCAATCTCTGTGGAGAGATTTTGATACATACCAACATTTCATCTATGCTGTTTCCGATTTACAAACTGCAGGACTTCTGATTTTCGATATGAGTAATGTGCCGACATCAATCAGCATGGTCTATCAGAGTAACAGTGTATTCTCCCGTGCGCACACTTTATTCATTGATCAGCTCAACGGCAAACTTTATGCTGCAGGCTCCAACACTCAAAATAATGGATTGAAAATTCTTGATCTTTCTGCCAATCCGATCAGCCCTACTCTATTTGCTTCTGTTCCTTTGAATGCGGTTGGTGGTGGCTATGTTCATGATGTGTATGTAAGGGACAATATCGCGTATTGCAGCCATGGTAGCCTGTCAAAAATTCAGATCTATGATTTCAATAATCTCCCAACGAGTTTTACGGTCGTAGGAGCGATAGAAAATTATCCTGAACCCGGATATAACCATAGCAGTTGGATCAATGATGGTGGAAATACACTAATCTTCACAGATGAAACATTTGGGAGTGATGTCAAAATTGTGGATATCTCTGACCCTGCCAATATTTCAATCGGCGATATTCATACATTTTACTCAGAATTGCTTGGAGCAGGAGTACCTGGCGCAAGTTGTGCACACAACCCATATATCATTGGCAATCTTGCCTATATCTCTTATTATGAAGATGGCGTTCAGGTGTTTGATATTACTGACCCGGCTAGTGTTACTTCCTTTGCCTATTATGATACATATCCTTCCAATACCCAGTACAATGATTATATCGGCTGTTGGGGTGTGTATCCGTTTTTTGCCTCCGGCCATATTATTGCCTCTGACATGAACAATGGTCTGTTTGTGATGGAGATAACAAACAACACACTTGGTCTTGAATTTTTATCATTCGATGCTACAAGGCAGAAAAAAGACGCCAGGCTTGCATGGACAGTATCGAATGTAACAGATGGAAATTTATTTGAAGTTCAACGTTCTTCAGATGGCGGCAAGACCTATACTTCAGTAGGCGATGTCACCTATAATGAGCATCAATCTCAATATACATTCACAGATAAAAATATACCCGGTCAGGATAAGTTGTTTTACAGGATTGATTTCGTACAACTGGATGGTAAAACGGTGCATTCACCTGCACGAAGTATTTCTCCGGAGCATACTGAGCAAATAATCAGCGTGGCCAATCCTATTGCATCAACGCTGTCACTAAATATTTTAAAACCAATTGAGTCCCTGGATTTAAATATCTATGACATGGATGGTAAGCTGGTGTGGTCACATAAAGAATCAGGCGTAGCAGGAAGAATGGATTTGCCTGTTGCTCATTTGATCCCTGCTCAATATGTATTGACTTTAAACTGGCCCGGAGGCACAGAAAATTTATTGATCCAGATTATTAAATAAGAGAAACGAATAAGTCTAAAGTGATAGCTGCTGTCAGAAATGTTCGACAGTAATTCTAAAGATAATTACCAGGCTATTTCTTCGCCATCGGTTGGCTCATTATGCTCGGGAGGATTATTCTGGCTATTGGCTTCCCACTCTGCCTGCTTACGATCAAATTCTTCGTAATCATAATTAGGCATCAGGTCAACTTTGACGTGCTCAACAACTTCCTGGAGTGATGTAAGGAATCTGTTAAAGTCCTCTTTGTACAGGAAAATCTTGTGACGTTCGTACGTATCAGAGTTGTGCTTCTTTGTGCTCTCTGTCAGCGTAATGTAAAAATCTTCGCCACGTGTCTTGCGAACATCAAAAAAATACGTCCGTCTGCTACCCGCCTTGACTTTCTTGGAGTAGACATTTTCAAACCTGGAATCGTTACCGTTCGACATACCTCATCTTTTTTGCTTTACAAAACTAAGTTTATAATTGGAATATCCTAATAATGAGGGAGGAAGGGCTGAAAGGGCGGAAGGGGCGGAAAGGGAAGAAAGACGAAAAGGCTGAAAAGGCTGAAAGGGGGGAAAAGGCAGAAAAGGCAGAAAAGGCGGAAAGGTGGAAAGGAGTTATCAGTAAGCAGTAATCAGTGACCGATAAAAATCACGCTAATAGCCCAGGAGTTTTTGGAAATCCATGTTCCGCAGGAACGGGAAAGACAAAACACAGGGGTGAGAATTTCCTAAAGGAAATTCGATGGGGCAGAAAAGGTCTACACACCCTCTTCTTCCATCGAACTGACCAATTGCTGCTGCCAAAGCTCATAATAAAGGCCCTGCTTTTGGATGAGCTCATCATGCGTGCCCTCTTCTATCAGTTTGCCTTTGTCGATGACCAGCACCTTGTCATATTCGAGCATGCCGACTATACGGTGGGTGATCATAATAGCTGTCTTTTGGGCCAATTCCCGGTTGAGAAAATCTACGATAGTGTGCTCAGTTTGAGTATCCACAGCCGAGAGACAATCGTCAAGAATCACTAGTTGAGGCTCCCGGATAAGGGCTCTTGCTATAGAAATCCTTTGTTTCTGACCACCGGAAAGGGTAATCCCCCGCTCTCCTATCCGGGTTTCAAATTTGTCAGGAAGTGAATCTATATCCTCATAAACCGCCGCAAATTTGGCGAACTGCTCAACATCATTTTGTGAAGCATCAACCGCCCCAAACCGGATATTGGCACTTATAGTATCTGAAAAAAGAAATACATCCTGAGGAACATAAGCTATCTGATCCCTCAGCGAAACCAAGTCAAAATCTTTGAGCGAAGTGCCATCTAACAAAATTCTTCCTTTGGTCGGATCATACATTCTGAGAATCAGATCAGCCAGGGTTGTCTTCCCTGCAGCCGTACGTCCTATGATGGCAATCTTTTGTCCGGGATGAATCGTAAAACTCACATCATCGATAGCTTTAATGCCAGTATCCGGATAAGTGAAAGAAACATGATCAAATACCAATTCTCCTTTTACCGCTCCTTTGTAGCTGCCTTGATTCACAATAGAAGGTTGTGAATTCATAAACTCATTGATCCGACCCTGAGAAACATTAGCCTGCTGTATGATTGAAGCTATCCATCCTATAGCCGTGACAGGCCATGTGAGCATATTAATATAAATGACAAATTCAGCGATGTTACCTGTCGTAATCCGGCCATCGAATACTTGTAATCCACCGACATAGATGACCAGTATTGTACTTAACCCTATCAATACCATCATCAGTGGAACGAACATCGCCTCGATGAGACCGAGTGACATATTCTTCAATCTGTAATCTTCACTTTCATCTGCAAAGTGTTTTCCAAATGCCTTCTCCTGAGTGTATGATTTGACGACCCGGATGCCTGAAAATACTTCCTGTACAATTCCAGTCAGTCTGCTGAGCTTAACCTGTATGGCCTGGCTTCTTTTTTGCACAAACTGACTTACATAATAAATTGATAAGGATAAGATGGGCAATGGCAATAGTGAATAAATTGTAAGGCGCACATCGACTTTGAGCATGGCATAAACGACCATGATAAAAAGCGTCACGAGATTGATCCCATAGAGCAAAGCAGGACCGAGATACATTCTCACCTTATTGACATCTTCAGTGATACGGGACATCATATCGCCGGTGTTATTGCGACGATAAAAACTCTTGTCGAGAAACTGGTAGTGATCATATATTTCCTTGCGTTGATCATACTCAATCAATCTGGACATCACGATGATCGTCTGGCGCATGAAGTACATGAAGATGCCCATCACTAAGGCAAGCAGCAATACTAATCCCCCGAATCGCAGAAGAGCCGGGCTGAGGGTATGCATGATCACTTCTTTCCCTGAAGCATCAGCAGCATTATATAGTTTGAGTTGGGTGAGTACATAGTCCAGGGCTTCACGCACGACCTGGGGCTGCCATGCCCGGAAATAATTACCGGCAGCGACGAATATGATACCCAGAAGGAGATGGTATTTATACTTCCAGAAGTATTTATTGAGCGATTTAAGATGTTGCAAACGGGTTCAGGATTTAAGGGATGCAAGATAGGACAACGGAGAGATATCAATTGTTGTATGAATCTCCTGATTTAATCTTTCCCGTTTAAAAAAAATCGACAAAATTGCTATTCACTTTTCCTCAGCGTCTCCTGGAACACTCTTAACTTCCTCCATTCACTGCTTGCAGCCATTGCGGCTTGCCTGGCCCAATGGGCAGGATCAATTGATTTGTATATACCCCCGGCGTCTGAAAGGATTTTGCTTAAATTCTCACTGGATGCTTTCGCAAGGTCATCCCAGGTCTGAATACCATTCGAGTGGAGCAACGCAGCAGTCTTTGGACCAATACCTATTATTAATGTCAAATCATTTTCAGTCACCTGCCTACCCAGCAATTGACTGACATGCTCATAATTTGCACGCGTCGCATTTGCAGAAAGCACCTTTTTAAGAGGCGGTGCGACATTTTTTGATTGCAGCAATTCATCTTCTATCACTCTTAGCCGATGTTGATATGTATCAATTGTCGAATTTAATTCGTCAAGCGCAGCTTTTTGATTTCTGTTATTGGTTTCTGATTTACTGATTTGTTCCTGCTGATCAAAAAGACTCTGCTGCTGATCAAATATTTTTTTCGATTGGGCATCAAGCTTCGATTTACCTTCTGTGATTTCATTCTGCAGTTGCCCCTTAATCGCCTGTTGAATTTTTAATTGACTCTTCAATTCTTCTGCCTGATCTCTTTCCAGGTCAAGACTATTTGACAATTTCTTTACTTGTTTTCTGAAACTACCCCAATAAAAATAACTGAGCAGAATGCCCATAAGCATCGAGCCTACGACAATCGCCAAAGTCTCTGCAACAACAAGAAAATTGTCGCTAAAAATATCGAGGAAGTACATGTTCATTCTTTTTTAAGCCTACTCAAAATAAATAATCACACATCGATTGCGGATCGCATGCGGACTGCTACGTTGACCTGTAGAAAGATGAATCTGTTCAGCTTTCCATCCTTTTGCGACTAACACACGCTCAACGACGATGGCTCTGTCCAACGCGATATCGGCTGATTCAGCTATTCCACCACCATCCGCTATACCGACGATATACGTCAGGCTATCCTTCCGGTCAGCATGCTGATCAAGCCATGCATCCAATCGATTCAATACTAAAGGGGGGAGAATTAAAGAGTCTTTAATCGGAAAACACATTTCAATCGTGTCTCCCGCAATTTGTAACAAATTAGATAATGCTATCCGTTCCATGCTTATCGCTTCGAAAGGATTGGATCTCACATCAGCATTTATTTCCTGAGGTAATACCTGGATCATAATTCGGTCCAAGGGTACCTTAACTAATTTCAAAACATTATTCACCCTTTGGTGAGCCAGGGCCTCATCGAGAGGGATAGAACCTTGTTCGTCACGGAAATAAAATCCGGTGATGATCATTGTCCCCGTGGTCGAATCTGACTGTTCCATATCCTTTAACCAGTCATTGTATCCTTCGCCAGCCAAAGGCATATCTGAAGCCCAGTTAAACGCTAGTGGGTACTTCAGACCCTTTATCAACTGGATTCCTGTTGTTTCCTTCATCCCGTGAAACCGTGGAAATAACTCTTTTGCATACAGCCAGTAGCAAAAAACAATCCATCCGGCGAGCAACGCCAGGTATGCTATATATTTCTTCTGCAAGAATATTAAGGGTCAATTCCGGAGGTAATAGGTTAAAAATCGTGCCAGAAAATACTCAGCGACATGGACACGAAAATCAGATTGGAAAGAGTCGCAGAAAGTGCATTTTAAAGGGCACCAAATTCCTCTATAATTACTAAGAATATCAGCCTGTTATGATATCGTGGCACGACTAGTGGTGGCACGACTAGTCGTGCCACCACTAGTCGTGCCACGATGTGTTTTGGGGGTTTAAACAAGGGACAAATTGAAATATTTTCATCTTCAACGGTCACATTTCACCCCTCTCGAGACATTATAGGTTGACACCAGTCTGAATACATGATCAACCTCAGGAATAGTCCCTTTTTATGGATAGCACTTATGCTATTGATTTCATTCCGTGTAGCAGAATGGATGGGATCCGGAATGCATGAATGGTCGTTATTATTATTTTGGATTTGCTGCCTCATCTGTGCTTTCGTATGCACGATCAGATACCTGCCACGATATCAGTATATCTCTTCGATCTCTATCAGCATGCTGATATTCGCCGCAGGTGTGCTTCGTTTCAATCACTTCAATAAAAATCAGTTTCCAGGTCCGGTGCCGCATGAGCAATTGTATCTCCAGGGAATTCTCATTGTAGATCAGGTACTGAAGAATAAAAATTATACCTCCTCTCTCAGTTGCCATCCGATATTTCTTTCAGAAGATGGTGATGAAAACAAAAATGTAATTCAGGATAAATTCATCCTGACCGTCATTAAATCAGGAAATGAGGCTATTTATTTTCCGGGTGATATTCTGATGGTCAGGGGCCGCGTAGCATCTATTCCACCTCCTTTGAATCCTTACGCTTTTGATGCGAGAGCTTATTATAAGACAATCGGCATAAGGATACAGATGAATTGCAAAGGCGAAGAAATATTGAAAGACAGTATCTCGAAAAATTCAATTGCACGATTGACTGCCCGATGGCAATATTATCTGTCGAGTCTTGTTAAAAACAATTCTTCACCACAGGTTGCACAATTGACGAATGCGCTTGTATGGGGTGACCGGTCAGATATGGACAATGATGTAAGAGATGCATTTGCAGATTCAGGAGCTATGCATGTGCTATCCGTTTCAGGAATGCATGTCGCTATCATTTACAGCATGCTTTTCTTTTTCCTTGGTGCTCCCGGTTCAGGAATTTATTTTAAAAGAGTCTTGCGATTTATTGCGTATTCAATTGCGATCCTACTTTATGTTGGTCTTACCGGAGCTTGTCCGGCTGTTGTGAGGGCAGGGCTCATGATCATCCTCTATCTGTTTGGCAAAGCGATGGGTCTGAATACACAGGTCTGGAATTTGCTTGGCTTCGCAGCCTTCATTATGATGTGGATCAATCCTTATGTCTGGCAGAATGTAGGATTCCAACTTTCATTTCTGGCAATGGCCGGCATCCTGCTTTATTCAAAAGCAATGATCAGAAGCATAACATTCAAATACAAAATTCTGCATATCATCTGGGAGATTACTGTTCTGTCGATCGTAGCACAGGTATTTATTCTTCCGGTTTTGCTTGGCCAGTTTCACCAGTTCCCCTTGACGTTTATTCTCAGTAGCCTTATTGCCATTCCTGCTGGTTACCTCATCGTTTTTGGGGCAGTGCTTAATGTCATCCTTTCGTTTATGGGTATCACTATCGCCTGGCCAATGCTGGATTGGATCGGACGTGCATTCATTCAAAGTATGAAATGGATGGGCGGGTTGAATCCTGAAATGCATTTCTCTTTGCCCGCATGGAGTGGAATTTTGCTGATGTCAATGGCTATTTTATTTACCATCGCCCTGGTGTTCAGATGGCCCTTAGGTAAATCACTAGCTTATACATGTAGTCTTTTCGCAGTAGTCATCATGGGTTGTCACAGAATAAAACAATGGTCTACAAGCGAGATGATCATTTATCATTCATACAAAGGATTGATAGCTGATATTACCCTTGACGGAAGATGTATCTCAATTCATGACTGCGAAATTTCTTCTGCAAGCATTGAATTTGCATCAAGAGGATATCGATGTCACAGGGATATCATCGATGCGACTGATATCTGTATAGAACAGTCATTTCAAACAAAGGATATTGATTACAAATCATCTGTTTTGACCATGGATGGTTTATGCATTCTATTCTGGGAAGGAGAAGTGGACTCTTTGATTTGCTCAAAAAAAATAACGACTATAATCATCAATCAATGTCCTGATTTAATCCTTTTAAAAGATTTTCTACAAGACCGGTTTGATAGCAATATCATTCTTCCCGCCCATATCGACAGGAAGATGAAAACAAAAATCGAAGACTATTTAAAAGAACACCAGATAGCATATCACGATATAGATTCCAAAGGATATTTTTTGACACCGATATGAACAAGGAATATCATTTTACGATCACACGGACAGACAGGATTTACCTTGTCTCATTTGTTATCCTTTTATTAGGTTGGGAACTGGTAAAAGATTTTTTGCCTGCTGGTGATAAATCATTTACTTATATTTCTCCCCCATCTGCACATCATGGATTTAAAAATAAAACGAACTCTCATTATTCTTCCAATTATTATTCAAAAAACTATTCACCTCCTTTTCCAAAAAGATTTGAAAAAAAATATTCATCCTACGAAGAAGAACAGGAACAAACTCCACCGGCTTCTCCCTTGTCTGTCATGACCGCCTCATTTGATGAATTGACATCCATGGGTCTTTCAAGGAAAGTGGCTTTTAATATTCAAAAATTCATTTCAGCAGGTGGTATCATTACGAGTGATGAGGATTTGTTAAAAATATATGGAATGGATTCACTCCAATTGATGAATGCATCTCCATTTATCATTTATGGCACAAAACCGATAAGCGAAAAATCCACTGCAGATTTAGAGCATGAGGTCCCCATCAAACCAACATTAAAAATAGTCGACCTGAACCGGGCAACATCCGAGGACCTTGAATCCCTGGACGGAATAGGAACAGTATTAGCGAACAGAATCATCAAATACAGAGATGCTATCGGAGGTTTTCTAAATCCAGATCAATTAAAGGAATGCTATGGTATACCACCTGAAACCATTGAGAAGATCAAAGGTCAGATCACCGTTTCCGGAAGTCCTCATTTAGTGATGATCAATGAAATAAATATAGACTCTCTTAAACATCCTTATCTGAATAAAAAATTAATAAAGCTGATCAAAGCCTATAAAAATCAGCATGGCGTATTTAAAAATGTATCCGATTTTAGAAAAATATATCCCCCCGATTCCAACTGGTGTGATAAAGTATTGCCTTATATCAGTTTCGATGTTAATAAGTAACACGCAAGACTCAAAAAAATGAGGACGCAGATCAATTATGATCGGTTATGATCATTTTTCGCAATATTTACCTTTATCCGAATTATAATCAGAAAATCTATTCAAGAGAAAAGGTTATTTTCAGAAAATTCGTTATTCGTTATTCGTTATTCGTTATTCGTTATTTTTTTTATTTCCCCGTGGCACTATACTTCTCCACAAACGCCTTCATCTCTTTTACCATTTTTGGACTGCCGATAGAAATGGTCGCTCGTTGGTGCAATTCATTGACAGGCATATCAAGGATTCTTTCAAGATCACATGATATCGCCACACCACCCGCCTGCTCAACGATCATCGCCATCGGATTGCATTCATAAAGTAATCTGAGTTTTCCCTTTGGATATTTTCGGGTATGAGGATAAAGAAATATTCCGCCCTGGATCATGATCCTGTGAATATCTGAAACCATTGAACCGATATATCTCAATCCAAAATTCATCTCCGAACAATGATCAATATAGCGTCTCATCTCGAGATCAAATTTCAAATAGTACCCCTGGTTGACAGCATAATAAGCTCCATCCTCAGGAATTTTTATGTTCTCATGTGAAAGACAAAATTCTCCGATGGACGGATCAAGTGTAAATCCATTGACACCATGACCTGTGGTATAGACAAGTATCGTAGAAGTTCCATAGAGCACATACCCTGCAGCCACCAATGCATTGCCAGGCTGTAAGAAATCCTCCAGTGTCGCAGGACCTGCCAGGTCAGACACTCTTCTGTAAATACTGAATATGGTTCCGACCGATACATTGACATCTATATTGCTGGATCCATCGAGTGGATCAAAGAAGACAACGTATTTTGGTTTCTTATTCGCCACCGGCGGAACCTGAATAATAGATTCCATTTCTTCAGAAGCGATAGCCGCACACTCTCCGCTATTACCGAGGCATTCGATCAGCTTATCATTAGCATAGATGTCCAGCTTCTGGACCATGTCACCGGATTCATTTTCAGAACCTGCAACGCCCAGGATATTGACCAGTCCTGCTTTATTGACTTCCCTGTTTATAATTTTAGCCGCGACACCTATATCACGAAGCAAATTAGTAAGTTCACCTGTAGAGCTTGTGTACTCCTTTTGTCGCTTTAGAATAAATTCGTCAAGTGTGACGATCCTGTTACGGTTTGATAAATTATCCATGTTGGTTTGTTTGGACCCCTTACCCCCTGAAAGGGGGAATTGCATGTTTTACCCACTCCCTTTTAGGAAGAGTAAGGGATCAGTTATATTTTTCTAGTATCCGCCATAATACCTTCTCAAAAACCACTCCAGAGAAAGAGCGGCCAGTAAAATAATACAAAGCCACTTAAGATGGATCAATGGCCTGGTCTGCGTGCTGCTATACAATATAGGCTTGATATGCTCATCACCCAATATCAAATCTCCCAATTGCGAAATCTGGTCAGCATAGACTAAACTTCCGCCATACATTGTTGCCAATTGCCTAAGCAATCCATGATCAGCGGTTGTTTCAAGCGTTTCCAATTGAATAGGCTGGACTACAAATTTGCCATCATGTGTAAGCTTGACACCATTGACTTCGGTCGTAGCTGTCCACGAATAACTACCTTCAGGAAACCGGCCAATCTCTAAAGCATATGACTGTCCTGACGTATTAAATGTATAGTCGAATTCCTCGCCCTGTTTATTCTTTATTCGGATCGAAACTTCAGGTGTATTGATCAGCTCATAACTATCATTATATAATTCACCCTGAAAAGAAATATCCTCAAGTTCTGTATACAATCTCTTGGAAGATGTCACTTTGAATTTTCGTTTATCAGACTTGGTAGATGTGTATTGACATATCTGATTCAATACTTCATACGTGATATCGCGTGAGCCATTTTGCAACTGATCAAACAATTGCCATTTCCAGATTCCTTCTCCTGCTATCACGCAGGTTCGTTTATCATTGGCTTCACCCATGACGATCAATGGATATTGTGTGTCAACACTACCTATCTTTTGGTAGGACATGACCTGAGCCGATGGAGATGCTGTATATTCCCCATAAGGTGAAATGAGCGGACTGAATGCGGGCAATTTGGTTTTGATATCATCCGTCAGATTAAATAAATTGAACGACGGGTTCAATACCATGGTGACATCATTCGGTGTGCGATTACCTCCGGCTAAAATATTCAGAAATGGTTGGGCCTGGTTAAGCGCATTAAGGTCTGTTTGATAACCAGCTACAAAAATCCTTGGAGTACCTTTTTATCAAGCTCATTTAATATGGTTGGGATCGGATTTTTGACAGAAGGCAATTGATGTAAAATGACGAGATCATATTTTTTCAATTGATCCAGGGACATATCCGAAGCCATGCGTATGTCTACTTCATAGTTGCGCTGACTTAACAAAGCGGACTTCCACACCGCAAGATCAGGATGTGGACTATTCGCCAATAGCAATACATTGAGACGCCCATCAATAACTTCTACAAAGAAATCACGCACATTATTGAGATAGGTCACTTCATTTTTTACCTGTGCTACCGAGACCCTGTACCGCAGAACGCCACTCTGCTTCGCTTCGATTATAATATCCTTCGTCGTAAACCAGGGATCGGCGTCAATCGTGATTGGAATTTTTTCAATGAGCACATCATTGTTATCCAGTATTTGTTTTATTTCCAGACTGGTGGTTGCTCCTTTTAGACGCACTGCAGAAAGATCAACCTGAAGTGGAAATTTATCGCCCAGGTAAACGATACTGTTATGGTAGACATCTTTGATTTGCAAATCCGTTTTCCGAATTGTATCCCCTAATGCAACTGCATACAACGGAGCTTTTTGGATAAGAGGTATATACAGCGGACTTTTACCCCGATTGATAGCACCATCAGAGGCGACAATGACCGCGCCCACATTCTGCCCTCTGTATTGTTCATCTACATAAGTCATAAACTCACCCAGATCACTCGCCTGGTCATTCAATGTCCATGATGCATTTGCTGCAAGCTCTTTAACTTCCTGGCCGAAGCCAATGCGATGCACCTCATATTTCTTTGAAAGATTATTGTAAAGATCATCGAGGGACTTCATGTACGTCACCGAATCCGTTTTTGAAAGGGCAGCCCTGATGCTTGCCGACTGATCCTGAGCCAGAATGATCACCGGTGGTTCAGTCCGATTTTGAAGCAGCTTTAAAAGCGGAGCCAACAACAGACTACTCAGAACTGTGACCACCAGGCCCCTGAGAATAGCCATCAAATACCTTAGCCAGGCTGGCTGATCACTGAAGGTCTTGTCCTCATAATATAGGAAAACAGAGGCCCCTACCCCCAATAAAAGGCATAAAAGAAGATACCAGGAGGATATTGCCAACTCAGATTCTGCACGTGACCAAAGGAATTAAGTGAAAATTAGATGATGTGTTAACGTTCACAAAGATTGAAAAAATATCTAAGGAGCACCAAAAAGGATAGCCGGTCCAAATGTCCAATATTTGAACCTTTCGGTCGTTTTAAGGGTATCTTTGTACACGTTTTCAATAATTTTTGTGTCGATGAATAAGGTATCACTTCTTAAATCCTTTCTTTTCATTTTCGGGCTTCTTCTACTCTCCCAGAGGTTACAGGCTTCTTATATCCTGATCCCAATGGATGATACCCAGCGAAATCACCTAAAGGCTTATGGGATCACGTATTGGGTTCTGAATGCAGGCAAAGAAGCGTACTGGCTTCTCAATTACAGGGGAGGTTCATTTGCATTTGAGAATAATGAGCTCTTCGAAAAAGAATGTAAAACCAGGGATGTGAGTTACCAGATCATCACCGATGGTGAATTTGTAAGAATAAGAACAGAAATAAGCAATCCTGAAGCCAATCAGGAAACCATTAAACTTGAGGTTGCCCCGAAAATAGCTGTTTACACGCCTGATTTCAATTCTCATGGCGAGCGCATCCAGCCCTGGGATGATGCTGTGACGTTAGTGCTGACCTATGCCGAAATACCCTATGACAAAATCTATGATCGAGAAGTACTTGAAGGAAAATTAGCGCAATACGATTGGCTGCATCTTCACCATGAAGATTTTACCGGTCAGTACGGAAAATTTTATCGCTCCTTCAGCATGCAACCCTGGTACAAAGAAAATCAGCGTTTGCAGGAAGAACTGGCCAAAAGTCTTGGCTATTCCAAAGTGTCACAATTGAAACTGGCAGTTGTCAAGACGATCAGGGATTTTGTTGGCGGAGGCGGATTTATGTTTGCGATGTGTAGCGCGACGGATTCGTATGATATTGCATTGGCCGCTGATGGTGTTGATATATGTGCAGAAATTTTTGATGGCGATCCACAGGATCCGGATGCGCAATCAAAGCTTGATTACAGCAAATGTTTTGCCTTTAAAGATTTTAAGTTGGTGACTAATCCTATGGAATATGAATTTTCGAGTATTGATCACAGAGATCGAAGTGTAATACCCGAGCGGGATTATTTCACACTATTTGATTTCTCTGCAAAATGGGATCCTATCCCGACAATGCTTACGCAGAATCATACCCGGACTGTGAAAGGCTTCATGGGTCAGACTACGGCATTTGACAAAAATTATATTAAATCCGATGTATTGATTTTAGGTGAAACAAAACCTGAAAATGAAGTCCGTTATATTCATGGAGAATATGGATTTGGTACATGGACTTTCTATGGTGGTCATGACCCTGAAGATTATCGTCATTATGTGACAGATCCGGATACAGATCTAAGCCTGCATCCCAATAGTCCGGGTTATAGACTGATCCTCAATAATGTACTATTTCCTGCTGCTGAAAAGAAAAAGAGGAAAACCTAGTAGAGATGATTTGAAGCATGTCTCTGCTTTCTATTACTACCTGACCCTTTTTTCAAAAAATTACCTTTTAGTGCCTTTATTTAATATATCCCCGGACAAAGTAATGCCGAAGGATTGGGGCCTGCCCTTTTGTATCTTCGGCGCTTGAGTCCAAATTCAATGACGTCAGTGTCCGGATCAGATCCGTTATCTAATCAAATCCTAAAAAATATTCCCATGGTGTACATCGTGGGCAATAGTTTCTGTGGGTCAACGCTATTGGGATTCCTTTTAAGTGCCCATCCTGACATCATTTACCTTGGCGAATTTAAAATCAAAACCTGGCTTAAAGAAAGGTCATGTTCGTGTGGTCATTCTTTAGATACCTGTCCATTCTATACTAATTTTTTCAGTGCGTTTAATGAGGCAAAGAAATCGCTATTCGAAGATGTGAGGCCGAGATCAGTTTTTAATCTATTGTTCAGAAGTGACAAAATCATTTCTAAAAATGCAATAGAAAAAATGGAATCATTTTACCAGTCTATTAGCGAACGGGTTGCTCAAATGTATCCAAATGCCCAATACATTGTAGATACGTCTAAAAGCATATGGATGCTTAATGGATGGCTTCATACTTCATTAGCCGAGGATATTAAAATCATCTGGCTTACACGGCAGCTCAAACCAAGCATAGCTTCCTTTACAAAAAGGGGATTTAAATTTTATCACTCCCTCTTATCTGTCCTCGTCAATAACCTGCTGACCCATTATTATCTAAAATGGAACAGACTGGATTATCTGAAGCTGGATTATACCCGGTTTTATGATGATTTTGATGAGGTTGCCAAATCAACTTCAGCGTTTCTCAATATCCCTATTCCGTCTGTTTATCAAAATCATAATACTCATCACGTTATCTCGGGTAATTCATTTACAAAAAAAGAATTCACCGGACATTTTAATGGATTTCGTAAAGATGAAGAATGGAAATCACAGCTGACAAAAAATCAAAAAAGGATTTTGTCATGGTTCGACTAAAAAAATCATGAGAATACTTGTCCTCACAATCGAATATCCTCCACTGGGTGGCGGAGCATCCCCGATGTCTCACGAAGTCAATAAAAATTACATGCAGCGAGGACATGAAGTTGAAGTCGTGACGATGTCCTTCAAAGGATTGCCGGAGGAAGAACATGTGGATGGCATTCATATACACAGAGTGCCATGCAGAAGAACACAAAAACACATATCATATCCCCTCGAACATGTGTCTTTTATTTTGGCTGCAAGAAAGTTTTTGAAAAAATACCTGCTTACTCATTCATTTGATGTATGTCATACTCATTTTATTATACCTACAGGAATTCTGGCCAGATGGATGTACAAAAATTATCGAATTCCTTTTATTATCACAGCACATGGAAGTGACGTGCCTGGCTTCAATCCTGATCGTTTTTATTTACTACACAAAATCTCCCCTACATTAATCCGGTCCATTGTAAAATGGAGTTCGGCTATTGTTGTTCCTTCAATTTATTTGGGCTCGCTTCTGAAAAAAGTGGTTACACATTCAGATTCGAAAATCATCCATATTCCCAATGGAATCAATACAGACTATTTTGTTCCGGGAAAAAAGAAAAAATAATTGTTTCCTCAGGTAGACTTTTGGAACGAAAAGGATTTCATCACCTTATTGAAGCCGTCTCACCCGAAGACATAGGTTACAACGTACACATCTGTGGTGATGGCCCGATGATGAGCCAGCTCAAAGCACTCGCCTCAAAATCAAAAACTCCGATAATTTTTCATGGATGGATTGACAATAGGGATGAATTGTATAAATCACTTTTATCTCAGGCCACATTCTATTGTCTCTTGTCTTCCAATGAAAATGCCAGCGTATCGCTTATGGAAGCCATGTCCTCCGGTTGCGTAGTCATCACATCAGATGTGTCAGGATGTCCTGAAACGGTTGGGTCTGCAGGAATCTGTATAGCCCCTGGCCAGGCAGAACGATTACGTCAGACGTTAATTTCCATCATTGGGAACGCTTCTGCCCAAGACTCCTATATGCTTGTTGCCAGACAGCGAGCTGTTGAGAAATATGCTTGGCCTTCCATCACAGAACGTTACCTTAAACTTTTACAAAGCAGTACCGTAAAATGAGTCAGCTGAAAAGAGATACGCAAATGACTCTAGTGAGCCGTATCCCGGTCATGCTATTAAGTTTTCTATCCGTCGTATTACTGACGCGTTTGTTGGGCCCCGAAGGAAATGGCGTGTATACGTTTACATATGCAAGCCTTAATCTGCTGATTACGATTATTGGGTTTCAACTTGACGGCTCACTTACTTTTTTTCTTTCAAACAAGGGCTATGAAAACAATAAAGTGATCAGCACCATTGGTTTGCTCTTTCTTTTACAATCCTTCTTTTAGTATTCACTTTATTTTCCATCATTTATCTTATCCCCGGAGGCCAACATCTTTTTTATTCCTGACGGACAACCTGTACTATTTTTTTTCGTCTTCCTTGTCATTGCCTTTATACTCAGGTCAACATCAAATCTGATTCAGGCAGCATTAAGAGGATTGTTCAGATTTAAAGCATTCAATTTTTATATTACGATTATTCAATTGTTACCGGTAGTAATTTATAGCATATTGCTTTATTTAAGTCTAAACGGTCACGTGAATTATCCAATGATCACTTACTTTAAAATAATACTTATCACCGAGTCCATTCTGCTCATGATTGGAATATTCGTTCTTTGGAAAACAAATGAAATCAAATTCTCTTCGGATTCTGTGCAGTACAGAAAGACAATTATACAATACTCCTCAAAAAATCTCCTTGGCACCGTTGGTCATTTCCTGAATAAAAGACTTGATGTTTGGTTTGTTGAATTTTATAATGGAATGGCACTCCTCGGACAATATGGATTGGCCACACAGATTACAAATTTTATCAGTGATGCGTTGACTCCATTTAACCAGGTATTGCTACCCTATCTTTCAGGATCGCCGGGTGATCAGCATAAAATAATGGTTGGGCGAATAGCCAGACTAAATTTCTTTATCGCTCTTATAGCAGCATTATTGATCGCCTGTTTATCGTGGCTTTTTTATTCCCCTTTTATTCGGTCACAAATTCGATCAGGCCATTCCTGCTTCCCAAATTCTCGCAATAGGGATCATATTTATTTCTCAGCGATTAGTGTTTACTAATTATTTCAAAGCTACTGATCAGATCGCGTACACGATAAAAGCGTCCTGGGGCGGAGTTATAATTACAGTACTACTCGATCTTTTACTTATACCGCGTTATGGCATCATAGGTGCTTCCATTGCTTCAGTACTCGCGTATGCTACAACTGCCATATTCCTTATTTACCACGTCTCAAAAAAAATAGATCTCCGTCTGTACGATATTCTTTTTTTGAAAAAATCAGACATTACCTGGCTGACCTCCCGAAAATCAGAAATTGGTAATTAGTTGATGGAAAATAAAGAATAATTACGCCCAGAACTTAGTCCTGAATCTGTAAATTCCAAACCCAATAGCGAATGCGCCCAGGTAACCTAACCATCCGATTTTCGATAACGGAGGTTCATAGTAAAGGTCAATGACATGTTTTCCGGGTTCGACATAAAGCCCTGTAAATCCAATATCGGCCTGAACCAAATCCGACCGGACATCATCTACTTTCACCTTCCACCCGATGTCATAAGGTATAGAGAAAAACACCACAGAGGGTTTCTCTACCTCTATGCTCCCAATAATCCTGTTTTGATTAAAATAAGTCATCTTCATGGCTTTATCCTGCATCATCCGCATATGATTCAGTGCATCATTAGTTGAGCCCTCGAGTGAAGAGAAAGGAATCTTATTTAATTTAATATGCCCGTCCATTACCCTATCTTCCAATACCACACCCCGGTAAATGGCTCCTGCTTTTCACCATTCGGCAAATTTTTGAAATCATCATAATCAATGTATTGATCAAATGGAATTCCAAAAGGAAGAAAATATTTATTTTGATAAATATGTACATCCCCTGCTTTAGAGACTTCTGAATATATTGAAGGATTGACACTTGACTGCGAATTATCTTTTGACAATAAATATTTTATTGAGAAAAGAGGATGCAGGTACGGATTATTTGACAAGCCCAGTAACCAACGTGTATTTCTTTCCTGGCTCCCATCGATTATACCCATTTCATCCAGAAAATTGACATAATTTTTATGGTTATGCGACTGATACATTTTTGTTCCAAAAAAATCCTGAACCATACCGTCATTGTATCCTGATTTCACCGAGCCAAAACTTTATCCACCCTGTAAAACAAACCTTGATCAATCTTCTTGATATAGTCCACCGCTTCCATGGAATTATCAAATTGATATTTTTTATTTCGAATATCCGCTTTATGCAATGAGACTCTTTCATTAAATGCCGGCCACGAAAAATCCCTGGCTTCCAGGATCACTGTTACCAAAAGTAATGGCAGAATAATCTTGGCGAATTTATCACTGGAGAGCATTGAGATAAAAATAGAATACAATACTAAAAATAAGGAAGCCCTTATTTGCACTGACTGAGAGATCGTTACTTTAGGTTCATGATAAGGATACCATATAAGGACCACCATCAGGAGTAATGAAATAACCAAAACAATGAGGTTTGGTTTTTTGCCTTTCATGATTTCCTGAAAACCTAATAAGCCTACTAAAAGGAAACTAAAAGGAATGAAAAGAGACAACGCTCCTTTATAATAATCACCGGCAAATCCATAAAATGCAAATCTGAACCACGGAAATATGATGATGAATAACCAGAGTCCAAGAAAAGCACCATACAATAATTTTCGCTTTCGATCCGCTAGCGCAAAAAATTGAAATACGAGGAGGATGGTAATCAGGCCAATATAAAATAATGGAGCTTCGAGATAATTCTTCCAGCCATTAAAAGTATTCGCTGTTCCTAATGCATCATTCGAAATCAATCTGAAAAATGCCGTCAGATAATGTTCAGGTGATGCAATACGAAAAGGAAACACTGCAGATAAATTTTCGCTATACGAAACCTTACCTGACACCCCTTGGGCTGTAGGCAAAACGATGCCAATTGCCTCCGATAAAAGGCAGCGCTACCAGGAATGCAAATATTCCACAAATGAATATTCGCTTATAATTCATCCACAATTCCTTCAATGAAAATTGATAAATATCCATGATACGGATGAAAGAATAAACCGCCATAAATAAAATAAGGAAGTATGCCCGCACATCAAGCATCATGACAAAAGGAACTATAAACAACCACCAATTCTTTTTCGCAATAATAATTCAAGGCCCAAAAAGAAAGTGTATACCAGAAAATGACAATCGAATGACCATACCAGCTACTACCCACAACAAGGTATCCTCCAAAGGAATATAGCAATGCACCAACAATACAGACAGGTAATGAAAATGATGCTACGCGGAGAAATCTGTAAAACACAAGTCCGGTCAGAAATAAAACTGAAGCCTGAACCCATGCAATACTATAGGCTATCGTAGCCGCATCCATCGGAATAAATACCCAATGAAATGGATTGAGCAAAACGCCGGGATAACAATTGTCTCCTACCCCGATATAAAAAGACCATCCGGGTATTCCGGTCTCACGGCAATACCTGGCACTTTGAACAAGGTTAGGAAAAAACATAGATAAAGTATCTGACCCTACGTCATCGAAAATAAAAAGCTCAGACCCAAATAAAAATCTTCCGAAAAGGATAAATGTCAGCATTAAAGAGAGCCCACAAAAAAGCCAAAAAGTTTGCTTCTCTCCTATAGGCCACGATGGCATTGAAACCTGTACACGAGGCTTACCTGTCTTCCGGATGTTTTTCTTTTCGATGGCCAATTTTATTCCTCGGATTGTTTCTTATTAAGAATCTTTTCATCAAAATACCATAATTCAACGCCCAGGTCATCTATCGGACCACCATGATATGGTTTAAAATTTTGATATATATAAGTGATCACATCTTCGCGCCAATGATATATTTTATGCTTGTCCCACATGACCCATCCCCGTTGTGCAAATGTGATATCCTGTTTGAATTGCTCCAGCGTATATTCCTTTCTACCAGGCACTTTGTGATAAAGATTGCCGGCGAGTTGGACAGGATCGAGGTAATATGTTTTTACATTTTGTGCAAACAATGCATCTCCGCGCCTGTACTTATCTTTCAACGTCTTATATACTATCGAATACGAAGGTGCCCACGGATGTTTTACATAAACCCGTTTATAATCTTCCTTGAAACTTAAAAAGGATACAATCAGGATAAAAAAGAGCCACAATGAAGCCGTCTTTGAAGATACAAGTCTGCCACTTTGATACCATACGAATAACAATATCCCCACCACGAACGGCACAATATGCGCGATATACCTATAGTCCAGACCTTCACTCGCGATGAGATAAACCATAAAGAGCAATGAAATACCGATCAGTAGGTAACTAATGACCAAAATGGATTTTATTGACCTAGACACTCTCGCCCGCAATAGACCCATTCCTCCGATCATCGTCATCATCGTACTGTTGACCGGCAATCCATTATCCAGAATATATCTATAATAATCTCCATAAACACTATGTTTCGTCAACATAGCACTGGCGACTTGTCTGAACATCCGCAATGAATGCAACTCAAGGCCAAATGAAAGAAACGCCAGAATAATGCCTACGCCAATAGCCACTAACAAAAAATACTTCAACTCCTTCGTCTTCAGATACCAAACAAGGATTGAAATAAAAATGAAAAACACAGGCAAAATGATCATTGACAATTTTTGCAAATGAGCTAGAAGCAATAACATCACAACCGACAAAGCGATATATAGAATTTTATTGTTCAGAAACCTGATCCTATGACCCCGAAAAAAGACTTCTTTATTTTTTATAGTGATCGTCCGGTAAAGAATATATACACCAAGCAAAAATATCGGGATCAGCAAGGCATACATCCGCATATATCTGAATAAGATCAAAAACCGGTCATTCATTAAACATACAATAGGGATCATGACAGCGATAAGTCCTTTCCCGTACCACCTGCTATACACATAATAACAGATAAGGACAAAGATCAACCCGAAAACAGCTGAAGGGAGCCTGCCTGTAAATTCTGAAACACCAAACAAATCAAATACCCATGAAATCAAAAGAGAATGGATCCACACCCTTTCATATCCATCCTGGAGATACGCCATTCCATGCTGTTGTATACCGATGGCCGCATTGATGACCGAATTCTCATCCTCCCATATATCATAAAATCCAAGCCTATAAAAAATCAATACTCCACAAATCAAAAAAACAACAATAGATATGATCCGCAAATATATATCCTGGAAAAGAGATTTGATTGGAAATACAAAATCCGTATTGACGGGCTCGGATACAACTTTGTATTTGAGAATAAAATACCAGACTATGCCCAATGGAATAGCCATGGTACCTGACAAAAAGAGCCAGAAACCGTTTGCAGATATCCAACTATATGTCAAAGCAATTGTCACAAGGACTTGTACAAGTATTAATCCTAATGCCGGGTAGATGATTTTATCTACATTTTGCTGAAACAACCTTGTCGAACAAATAAAAGCAAGTACACCACTGATAATGGAAAAGGTAATCACATATTCCTGGTCTGGAGGAGGGCTGAAAAGAAGTACATGATTGAATACATAAAACAATGCTGCTCCTAGGAAACCGTATAAAATTGATTTACTCCATTGTATTAGCGATTTGTAACCTGCACCGGTGACCGGATTTCGTCGGTTTGTGGGAGATTTAATTTTATCCTTGCTATGTTTAGCCACGAGGATGAATGATTAGGTACTAAAAGTGCGGCAAGTTATTTTTTTTTCACTCCCTGACCAAACACTGGATAGACAAGCATAAATCATTAACAGATCAGGTTTATTTGTCTCATCAATTACTTTTTCTTTTCCATGGCCTTTCTATACATTTCTTCATGGGCATCCATAGCTACAGTCACCTCATACGTAGAGTTGACATATTCATAGCCTTTGTCACCCATTTCTTTCCATAGATCATCTTTCAGCAGTATTTGCAGGCTTTGATGAAAATCTTCGTTCTTCACATGAATTCCAAATTTTGAAGCAAAATCATCCGGATTGACATGACTCAGAATGGCACATCGATGGCCAGCCGCTTCAACAAAACTATTAGGTAATCCTTCACGCACAGCTGTATTCATCAGAATCCATGCTTCCGATAATAAATTTCGATGCGTATCACCCTTGAATTGATCTACAAAACCGACAAATTGAATATTCGGATATTGGCTGTAGGTTTTTTTCAATTGCGTTTCATACTCCGGGACCCTTGCCTTTCCGGCTATTTTGAAAGTAACCTCCGGAAAATCCTTTGCTAGCTCAAGCATTAATTCCAATCGCTTTCGTGGGTCAATTCTGCCCATGTACAAAACACTTGGCTTATCTGATTTAGTGACATGTGCAGGAACTTCAGTGGGTGTCGCCAGAAATTCAATATCTGAACTGTAGTGATAAATTCGCTTCGCTTTCTCTTTCAAAAAATGAGCAGGAACGTACAGTGCATCAGCTTTTCTCACAGACCGACGAACGAGAAAACTATATTCGTAAAAATAATTTTGGATCACCTGGATCCTGCTTTTACTTGGATAAGAAAATTCCATGAGCCAATCTTTCCATTCTCTAGGGTCACGAGCAGTGACAACATGCGTTGCGTTGGGAACATGTTTCATCGCAAGCCATGTGCCGAGTGATGGTTCGCATGAGTGATAAATATCTGCCTGAATCTTCTCGTAAATTTTGCCTGAAGAAAATAATTGAGAAGGTTTAAAGCTGAGCACTTTTATTCCGTCAAGAATTTCCTCCTCTTTTTGATCTTCTCTGCGTGGAACCACAGCATATACATCATATCCTCTCTTCACCAATTCCCTTCCGATGATGCGTGTAGCTTTTCCAAAACCTCCATATTTACCCCATGCGAAGATTTCGACACAGATAAGACAGATGCGCTTGGGTTTCATACGATTAGATTATATATTGAATTGGGGGTGAAGATGGGGAATGATTGGTAAATGGTGAATGGGTCAGGTAATAATTACTCTGGTCTTTGGACTATGGTCTTTTGAAAGAGATTTTGTATTTTCAAAGAATGAAACGTTTCCTGCCACTAGTATTCATTTCCTGCTCTTTTATCTTGTCTTCCCAGAACCTGATTCTCAATCCCAGCTTCGAACAAAATGGCGAGCGTTACTGCGAGGACTGGTATGCAGGTTGGCTTCCTATGGAAAATTACTGTGATACATTTCAAAATTTTGGTGTCAGGATGATTCATTCTGACCCACCCGATTCAATAAGAGGAAGCTGGAGCGTAGAATTATATGGAAACTGGCCGTCTGGAAGTTATATAGGTACTTACATACCGGCAAAAGCTGGAACGAATGTGTACGAACTGAAATTCTGGATGAATTCATCGCATTTCGGCGGAGGTGGGGGCATCAACCTGAAGGGTAATCAAAGTGCCGAAACCAAATGGATAGAAGATTGGGGACAACCATGGACACAGTATACATTACTGGATACGATCACGACAGTTCCGGGTGACTCTATTTATGTTATACTTAGTGCTGGCGTTGGAGATTTTTGCATTTGTGATGTACAATTTGACCAGGTCGAATTTGCTGTGGTAGATTCCATTACTACTGCCACAAATGATCCTTCCGTTGAATATTCTTTTACTATATCACCTAATCCTGTGATCAATGATCTTCATGTAAACACCTCAGATGTGAATCACTTCGAATTCACTTTGTATGATATGGCAGGTAAAATAATTTTCCATCAAACCTCTAATATTGAAAAGCTTGTTATTGACTGTTCCGGACTTGCGCCTGGAATATATTTTTATGAAATAAGTGTTGACGGGAGAAAAGAAAGAGTTGGGAAGATCATGAAAATCTAAAGTCGCGGAGATTCTAGAAATTGTAAATCCAAAATTTAAAATCAAATTCCCCTTCAGGGGAACAGAATGCACAGCATTCAAGGGGTCAAAGTGGAGCTGGGGGCTCCTAAACCTTTTGCCCTATAATGCTGTATTTCAACTAGTTATCAATTTATAAATTCAGCATTTCCACACAAAAATGACACTCATACCCGTTTCGGCTCTAATTACAAGATAATGAGGGCTTGAAAATCTCTAACCATACACAATTCCAAATCACCAACAACTCTCGCCTCATCCTCCTTTCTTATTATGTTGTATTCTGGACCTAAGTTGATAACTACATTGTTTTTCTATGTCAAATGGATTTCACGATCATTGAGATCCTTTTCAAAGATAATGTCAAATCGGAATTCTCAGCAAAACAGACCGGGGGGTAGGAAAAAAACACCTGCCGTTTATTCTCTGCGCAGGGTATTATTTTGTAAGAGCAGGTATTTAAACAAAAAGAAAACCCTAGTTCTTCCTATCACTTTCTATCTCCAAATACATGCAAACTTGCAAACTTTGCAAAGTCAGCAAAGGCTGCTATGTATAACAACGCTCATGGCCCATGTAACCGTAGAGATTAACAAAGGTGACTAAACGCGGAAATACATAAAAACGTCACACAACTAGTATTACGAATCAAAAGCGTCACATTAAAAGTATGACACTCTTTTTTTGCGTTAAATTTGTTATTATTACTACTACCACTACCACCAGTATAAGGCTATATAAGACATATTCGGACCCTATTTTTTCCTTCATTGGCCAGCAATTACCTCGTAATCCCATATGAAAACGTCAGTTTTCGTTAAGCATGTATAAGGAAATTCATCAAGCAGGGTTGAAAAAGAAGCTAAATCCGTCCAATTGGTTATATCCCATCTTCCAGGATAGTGAATAATCAGGGAAATTTAATCGAAATGGGTGCTCAGGACATAAAACCGTCAAGCTTGGGATCTAATAATGGCATTTACATTATGAATGATCCTGTGGGGATTCCGTGACCCCTATTAGACGGGTTCGTTCTGCTACTTAAACAACTACCGCTACCAATACTTTTACAGGTCCCTCATTGTTCTTTTCAAACTAATTGGGAGGGTGAGAAAACGTAGGTGACCATGCTGGCTAAAAATATTGTGACCCAAAAAAATATCCAATCCCAGTAGTGGTAGCCGAAGACGTTGCCAGTCATTTGATATTAACAAGGCAGGATAATTTTTACTCTCTTTGGAAATTCAAATCTGTTCTTATTAAATCAAACTTTGGCAACTCAGCAATATCTAAGTATTGGTTGGATATTTTATCAAGAAAGGATTCGGTTATAATGTCTTCTTCTAAAAATTGCTCAATATCAGGAAACACAGCCAAAATAGTCTCATCACTCACTTTAAGCCTATGTCGAATATTTTTAAAGAATTTGATTTCTGAATATTCGATCTTGTCGTCAGCTTTGATGGTCTGTATAGCAAAATCAATCAAAGTCATTTCTTCTTCCTCTGAAAGAGTGGATTGACTTAATAGACTAAAATAGTAGGAGATAAATTCTTTCCCACTAGTGTTGATTTCTTCCACCAGAGAATTGACTTCTTCATGAAAATTTAAGTCCTTAAATATTGGAGAATTTTGACACATTCTCTCGATGAGAGCAATTTCTCTTTTGTCAATATGCCCATCAGATGCCATACAGCAAAAAGCTGATTTAAGCAATAATTTGTCAAAACTAATTGTGTCCATATTATTTATTATTAAGGTTTGAAACCAATACGGCGTCGATTATTATTCTATTAAACATTTTCTCCAGCTATTTTTGCTCTGATTTTTTCGTATTTGCGTAACTCGTGAAGTGGGATGGAAGGTTTATTTGATTTAATTATATACTCTAACATTGTCATGGAAATTCTTTTCCTTTCTTTCAAAGCCAAACGCGATGCTTCATTAACCAAATATTCAATATCAGCAGAAACATAGTTTTCTGTCAATTCTGAAAGAAAATTAAAATCAATTCCAAAATCTAAAGGACGATTTATTAAATATAATTCAAATAAAGCTTTTCTTAATTCAGCATCAGGAGGACCTATATAAAACTTTTTTTCCAATCTTCCAGCACCCAGCATAGCAGGATCAATCATGTCTGGATAATTTGTGGCCCCAATTATAAAAATTCCCTTTTCACCCGTTCTGTCCATTTGTGCCAACATTTCATTTACTGCACTTTTTGACATTTCGTGGGCATCACTGTCACGGCTCGGAAGTAACTCGTTTATTTCATCGATGAAAATGATTGTCGGGGCATTTTTTTCTGCTTCTTCAAACATCTTTGCGATATTCTCTTGTGTAGCATTTACATAACGGCTCTTCAAACCTGAACTTGTGAAAAACATGTAATTAAAGCCAACTTCTTCAGCAAAATGTTTGGCAAAAAATGTTTTTCCGCATCTTGGAGGACCATAAAAAAGGATTCCATTGGGTAGAGTTACACCGTATTTAGCATATTCTTCAGGGTTAGGTAAAGCATCAATTATTTCAGGTTGCATTTGCTCTTTCAATTCTATCATTCCTGCAATTGCATCAAATCCTTTTTTCTTGCCTTTTTGTATTTTAATTATTTTCTTCTCCTTATCATCAGATATTACTTTTTGAACGGTATCAACATCCTCAATTTGAATTTCCCCATTTAATGCTTGTGTAAATTCGTTAGCGGATTGAAAACGGTTCTCAGGGTCTTGTTGCAATGCACGCTTTAAAACTTTTAAAACAGATTCATCAAAGTCAATTATGTCGCTGGAATCTTTTGGAATGTCAAGTGGCTTTCTCCTTTCTTCAATTATTATATCTTCGACTTTTGTCCTGTCAGCTATAAATTTGGAAATGTCTTTGAACCATGGTGGCTTTCCGAAAAGTAAATGATACATTACAGCACCGACAGAAAACAAATCAGATTGCGGAGAATAGAAATTATTGAAACACTCAGAAGCCACATAATTCAAATTCAAACCTTCTTTATTGTAAACCTTTGAAGATTTGTGAAATGAACGAGCATACCCAAAATCAATAATTCTTGCTTGCGGAATATCATCTGACAAGTCAAGCATAATGTTTTGAGGCGTAATTTCATTATGTATAATCGGCTCAGGCAATCCATGCAAATAATTAAGTCCGTTCAATACCCCCGATAAAATTTGTTTCAAATCGTAAAGAGATGACAATTGCTCTCTACTGATTCTTTCTGCTAAAGTTTCACCTGTAATGAAATTAAGAACTAAGAAGCCAAATTTCTTACCTTCAAAAATCAATTCTCCACTGTCTTTGAAAGAAACAATATTGGGATGCTTAATTATTTTCAAAAACTCGATTTCAAGTAAATTATTTTCACTATTAAATGCAGAACGGTGATGTTTGGCATAATAGAACAGTTTAAGGAAATAAAGTTTACCATCCTTTCCTTTTACTCTATATGTTTCTGCATTGCTACCGTGCTTTATAAACAACATAACAGTATACTCCTCATCAACTGAAAAGTTCTTAGGTAGTATGCCTTTCTTATGAATATCCATTTAATTTATTAAACTAAGGTGTCCCTATCGCCATCAGGGTCTATTCTTATTTCCCAAATCTGATGCAGAAGAGGTTTTAATTGACTCATCTTTCCTTCTGAAATTAGTCTCAAACCTTGATTTACTAATTGTCTTGCTTTATTTTTATCTTTCCATTGTAAATTATTAAATTCCTTATCGTGATACTCTAATCTTCTTCTATCCACATCTCCTCCTGTTATCGCATTGCGTAATTCAATACTTACGCCAACAATTTCTTCAGTCAATTCTTTTGCTGATTTTGTATCTTTATTCTGAATTATATGTTCAATTGATTTCCTGTATTCTTCACTGTGAGATTCAATTATATCAATGTTCAATTCCTCGTTCACACTGTTGATTTTAATTTTTTCTATCAAGTCTTCCAACTCATAGAAAGTATCTTTTAGTTCCTGTTTAACTTTTGGCCATTCAGCAACTTTTTCAGCGCTATCTAATTTCAATAACTCTTTACGCAAGCCTTCTAAAACTTCCATTCTACCTGGTTCACTCCCTTTTTTGTTTTCAAACTTTTCTTCTAATGCCTCAATACTTTTTTCAACATCTGGACTACCTAATTTATGTGCGTTTCTTTTAGCTTTTAATAGTTCCTTTTGAAGTTCATCAATTTCAAGCGGAACAGTTGGTTTAATCTCAATTTCTAATTCTTCTGTGTGTTCTATTGACGGAAAATATGCACTAAATTTCATTAATTGTGATCTATCCACTTTAATAATTATGTTAACATCACTACCTTCGGGAAGTAGCTTTGGAAATGTTTCACCAGTTATAATTACTTCGTTAATTAAATTATTTAATATCGGATTTGTTCCCTCTGCATCATAATTTCCTTGAAAAATTGGAATGCGTATGATATCTTTAATCATTCCAGGTCTGATTGCACTTCTTGTCTTCAAACCATTGATTTCACCAGTTGCAGGAAATTTCTTATTTTTCTCTAAACCTTTTACAGGTAGAAACAAATCTTTGCCTTCAGTATGAAAAAAATTTTGAAATGCCAATATGGTAGGAAAGAACCTGCATTCCATCTAGTCCGCCAATACCTTGTAAAATACTGAATTGGTACGGTTGGCATTCTATTTTATTTCCTTCTTCATCATAAACATTGATTTCAAAAGAGTTTGAACGACCTTCAACTAAAAGCACATCCACAATTGTTGCTTTTTCGCCTATCAATTTTTTACCACTTGACCAAGCTCCATCAAAGCGAATTACATCAGCAAAGATTTTTTCAGGGTAAGTACCAGTTGTTTTTTCTTTCAGCACTTTCAAATTAACCATTTCGTCCAATTCTACAGTCGTCGCTTCATATTTAATATCAAGTTGCAGTTTGGTTTTGTCCCTTGTGGTTTCCGTTACTTCATCTGAAACAGAAATAGTAGAAGCAAATAAAGCGGCACCTTTTGCAACAACAGTCATTGGGTCAACCGAAGTGTCTACTTTGTTTGTTATTTGCTCTTTGAGCATTTTGCGCAAGATTGGCGAATAAGTCGGACCGCCAACCAAAATCAATGCTCCAAGGTCTGAACCTTTCAAGTTGTTACGCTTCAATAACTCCTTTGTAATGTCAATTGCTTTCTGAAAAATAGGAGCGACCACATTTTCCATATCTTTTTGTGTAACCAATACGTCAATTTCAGGTTCTTCACCATTTTCATCTTCAAAAGGTAAATCACCTAAGTTGGAAAGAATATTTTGCGAATCTTTGAATGACATCTGAATTTTGGTTTCTTCTGCAAAAGATTTTACTGCATTTCTTAAAACCTCCTTTTGAGTTGCATCAGACAAAATTCCATCAATTGCAAAATTCTGTTGAAGATTTGGTATGATGATTTGGTCAATAATTGCTTCGTCTAAGTTTTTACCACCAAGCCAGTTGTCGCCATCGGTATCTTTAACAGTCAGTATACCTTCCTCAGATTTAAGAATTGCCGCATCAAAGGTTCCACCTCCAAAGTCAAATACCAACCAAAAACCATCTTTCTTTTTCGTATCAAGACCGTAAGCAGTGGCAGCAGCCACTGGTTCATGTAGCAGTTCAATATGTTTGAAACCCGCAAGTTTAGCTGCTTGCATCGTGGCTTCGTTCTGGGGATTCAAAAACTTCGCAGGAACGGTAATAACTATTGAAGAAATGTTTTCATCCTGAATGAAAGATTTTAGTTTTTTTAGAACCTCTGCAGAAAGTTCTTCAGATGAAAACTCCTTATGCATATTGGAGCACTCATATTTATGAGTTGTTCCCATAGTTCTCTTAAATTCAATGAATGAATTAGTTTTACCCTTTTCAAGTGTTTTAATGCTCTTGCATTGTCACCCTTCATCACATTATAGGCTGTATCACCAACCAATATATCTTGCCTTTTATTGAAATGAACGCAAGAAGGCATAGTATCCTTTAACATGTCTGATTTTTTAATGGTCGGAATTCCGTTTTCCATTCTCGCTATTGCCGAATTGGTTGTTCCTAAGTCAATGCCATAGTCAATTTTACTTCGCATACTTTAAATTATTTTGAATGTTTACTAGCCTTTTGAAGTTTCTATTTGTGCAGTTTGAATCATTTTGTCGTTGTAATTTACCTGAGGTATCAGAACTTTTGTAATTACTTCTGAATCCTTTTCAAGATTTTCATCAGGAATTGTGCTTGTTACTATTACTTTCATTCCTTGATGAAAATTCTTGCCTAATAATTCCGGCATTTCATATCCATTGGCGGAAAGATTGTCTTTAAGTTTCCCAACTGATGCTTGAAGTTGTTTCAAACCTTTTGTTTTGGAATCCATCAAGTTGATGTTTTTTTCTATGAGATTGATTTCATTGGCAACTTTCAATGCTAAAGAGTGGTCTGCTCCTGGAATTGCAATTGTTGGACTTTCAGCTTTTTGTTGGGTCAACAACTTCAATTCGCTTTCAATTAAATCGGTTTGCTTACCAAGCTCTTTAACCAAACTTTCTTCAATAGATGTTTTGGTTTCGTTCAAATTTTCAAGCACCTCGGTCTTATCGGATTTTTGGCGATTACTCAACAACCAATATAAAAGCCCCGAAAGCAATACGGCTGAAAGCAAACCAATAATTCCATAAAGTGCATTTGAATTCACTGATTTATCTACTTCAGTAAATTTCTGATTGGCGTTTGTTTCAGTTGTCGAAATTTTTACGCCTAAATCATTTGCCGTCTTCGCAATAAAATTGATATTGGATTGTGTTTGAATTTGCAAACTTTCAATACTTTTGTTTGCGTCTGAAATTTGACTTTTCAAATTGCCGACCTCACTTTTCAGTTTGCTGTTTTCGTTTTGCAAAATCTGAATACTTGTTTTTAATGATTTCAATTCGTTTATCAAAGCTTCATTTGTTAAAACTTCAGTTTGAGCAAAAACGTTTACATTTGCCAAAAGAATTACAAATAATATTGTTTGTTTCATGCTTTATGAATCTATCGTTTCTAATAATTTCACTTTTAGTTGATCAATTTTTTCATTCTGTGCTTCTATTGCGTTATTCTTTTTTGACCTCCGATTGCTTTAATAGCATATCAATAGTTGTTTGTTGGTTTTCAATCTGTTTTTGCTTATTGAAACCACTTCTGAAGAGCTGAAAAATTTGTATTTGAGTCATTTGGGCTTTTGCCGAACTAATTTCAGAAAGAAGGTAAGTAGTGTTATTTATTTTGTTTAATTCTTCTTCGGCTTCTTTAATTTGTTTTTCCAATATCTGAGAAGGCGACAGTTCGATCGTAAATAGTTTTTTATGTATCATGCTCCCATTTACCCAAACTTCAATTGAATGAGTGCCCACAGCATACGAGCTTGAATCATTATTGCCCCAGCCGCCTAAATCTATAGATTTTGTATTAGGCGTAATAGTGCGAGTTGATGATTTAGTAAACCCTATTGGTGAAGTTTCAGAATTATGACTATAGTTACCTGTTGGGTTGACATACCTTGAAAAAAACTCTACTTCTTGTGTTTCGAAACTTAAAACGTTTAATTTTAATCCAATATACCTTGTGTGTTTGTGATACAGCGGATTTGTTTTTAAGGTTTTTGAATGTTTGTCTGTATTGGTAATTTCTGAATCTTGAATGATAAAGTTAAGCTGAGGAATTTTGGCATAGCTGTTGTCTGTGGTATCTTCTCCAACTTGAATGCATAATTTTTTAAGTGAAGCTTTATTTTTTATGAATTGATTTTGAAATTCAATACTTGTATCTAGTGAACTTATTTGTTGAGTTACTTTCCATGCGTCGTGTAATACCAAAATAGCTGTATCTAATATTTGAGCATTATTTACAGCTTCAATGATAATACCTTGTGCTTTTGCTGCGATGTTAGTTGAAAGAGCTATATAAGTTTCATCTGTCCCTTTTAAAATAGCTTTAATATTAATCAAGTAAGGTTTTGACATTTCAATTATATTTTCAGCTTTAGAAATTGAATCTCCACCTAATATATCCTTTTTACTGTCAATTCTACGCTTTATTGAACTACGCCTACTGTTATTTTTACCTTCAATTAGTTGTATTAAGGCTTGAATGTCTGATTGAATCAGTATATCTCTTAAATTTTCCTTTATTCGCTGTTTGCTGACAACTCCAATTGCAATAGTTTCTGCCTGTTTTACCAAACCTATAGTAGTCTTGGTATAATCTGAATTATTACCCTTTTCTTGGCTATCATTAAAATACTCTATACTGCATTGAAGAATTTCATTAGCAACTTTGTCTGCAATAGGAGAGTATTCTGTATCGTTTGTAGCAATAATGCCAATAATACTTTTAAGTTGCGTTAGCTCATTTGCCGTAGTTGTAAATAATTCTTGCCCAGCTATGGCAGCATTAGCCTTACTTGTTTTTCGACTGTTTTTTGTCTTTTCTATTTTCTTTTCAATTTGTTCAATTTGCTTTTGAATAAACCCTCTCATTAAATCTTGTTTGGCAACAAATCCTTGTTGATTAACTATTTCAATAAAATTTTCCGAAGAGAACATTTTATCCGTTTCAATTTCCGAATGAATTTGATTGAGAAACAAAAGTTCCAAATCCTTTTTGGTAGTTTTGTGTGTTTCGTCTACAACAGATGAAATGAATTTATTTATTAAATCGCTTTCAAGAAAAATTAGTTTAGCAACTACCGCTGTATGTAAATATCCTTTAGCCCAAATTAAATTGAGAATAGAGCAATTATGGAAAGCGGAACAATTTCTTTCGGTAACAGGTTTCCAAGTTCCTTTGCCGCTTTCTCTTATTAATTTATCCCATATTTCATATGCGGTTTCAATATCTCCCTCTTTCAATGCATCAAATGCGGCTTCGTCAGTAATTGGATTTCCATTCCAAAACCAAAACAGAGCAGCATTCATTTTGTCACTATTAAGATTCAGTTTTGAAACAGCCTCATTGACCTGCTCCATTTTCCGTTCTCCCCCTCCCAGTTTCGGAAAGCTAAAGTCATCAGCTGGATCTTGTTCGGCCTCAATAAATTGCTTTAACCGCTTTACCTGTCGTTCTTGTTCTCTCGCGGTTGCACCAACAAGCAAGCCAACTGTTCGATAGGGATTATTTTGAACTGCTTTCATTTTTTAAAAATGTAATGCATAATTATCTTCTTTCAGTCACTATATAAAATTGCCAGGTATAGCTCATATTACTTTCCATCAATTCTGTGCCTATGTTTGGTATTACCCCAGGAGCAGAGGCTCTATAACTATATGATCCGGGGGTTAACGTTATTGACTTTTTCTGGTTGGGAGAGAAAGAATAGATTTCATTATTCAATTTAAGAGAAAGGGTCAACATGGTATTATTGAAGATTTCAATTTCAGTGTTATACGTTGATGTTTTACTGCTTGGGATAAAAATTCCGCTCTCGTTTTTTTCAACCATTTGTCCCAGTTTGACGAAAGACTTATGGATCCACCCTTCTCTATCAGTTGCAATATCAATAATGTTATAAAAGTCATTCTCCGAATCAAGTGACACAATGAAAATTTGTGTTCTTGGTGTAAGCATGGAAATTATATCGTAATCCGTGCCAGGGCCGTGCCGAAAATTTACTTGCTTCGTTACCCACCCAAGATAGGATTGGCTGTACATGGATAGTGACAGAGCAAGGAAAGCAGATAATAATAGAAGTCTTTTCATTCTAATCATGTTAAAGGAACCTTGAAAAAATTGCCTGTAAGCCAAGTATAGAATTATCTGGGGGATAATGGCTTGGCGGTATTAATTAATACTTGGTCCTGCTTAAAAATTATTCAATGGTTTTGTTCAAGTAAATATCAGAATTTATCCTCAAAGTGACCCTTGTAAAAGTAATTTATCTAAGCAATATGATTACTAATTCAATAAAACATATTTACATAACCTATTGATAATCTGACAATAATAAGATCAAATTTAAAAAAGGAGGGAGTTTTTATGTTTCTTATAGTCTAAAAGAAGAAGGCCAATCTCAGGCTGGAGACGGTTTCATACCTAAAAGTTTTAGTCATCTATCTGAGTTCATTCAACACCATTCTTCAAAAATACCGGAAGATTTCCTTCTCCGAACGTCATAAAGGCGACCGTTTCGAACGCCTTATAAAGCGTCCCTAAAGACTGCCCATTAGTACGTATTTAAGTTAGTGATCAACATCATTATATGGTAAGCCATTCAACGCTTTGAAAATCTCCTCTTCATCAAATACGCATCCGCCTCAGCCTCTATTTCTTGATTGGTTTTTCTCCTTCCCTTCTTTAGATAGGCTATCAGTTCGAGCTTGGAAAAATAGCATCGCTTAGATCTCTTCATTACTGGCAACTCACCTTTTGAAACTAACCCATATATTGTTGCAGTCGATAGATTTAAAAAGTCCGCCGCTTCACCTACTGTAAAGATTTTATCAGTCTCTGGTTGGTTCTTGTTTAGTTGAATCAAAAGTTGTTCAATGCTTTCAAGTTTCTGCTGAATTTCATATACAGCTTGGGGTAGTTGTTCAAAAGTTAGAGATGCCATCTTAGATTTCGATTTAGTTGGTGTTGAGGACTCTACAATCTACAATGAACCATTGAACTTTCCAATGACGATTGAATTCAACGTGACATTTGGTGATAGATCCATTGCGTGAAAGTGTTTCGAACATGCTCCTTTGGTTAGTTGGATTACAGCATTCCATCTCAACTAATTATTCTAATACCACCACCACCAGTTTTCAGAAATAGCTTTTTTCCATCTGAGACACTCTAAAATTTTGGCAATTCTATAATCTGTCATCCATTTACCTATATTAGCCAATCTTTGTCAAGTCAAATTTTAAATAACCATAATATGATTGGCGATAAGATCCGGGAACTGAGGGAACAAAAAAACATCCTCCTGCGTCAGCTTGCAGCCCAGCTAGATATGGATACGGCATTGCTCAGTAAGATGGAGCGTGGCGACAGACTATTCCGTAAGGAAGATATTACTAAGCTTGCCAAGATATTCCATCAATCTGAGGATGACCTTCTCACTCTATGGTTGGCTGACAAGATCCTTAGAACAATTGACGAGGATGATCACAAAGAGGAAGCCCTCAAACTCGCCCTAAATCAAATATTATAAATGTTACAACGAATATGACAATCGAAAAACTCGACATGCATTCACCAGATTTGGTGAATGAAAATTTTGAAAAACTTGCTGCTCTGTTCCCAAATTGCGTTACTGAAACAGCGGAAGGAAAAGCTATCAATTTTGACCAACTGAAACAAGAACTCAGTCATTCTGTTGTTGAAGGAAATAAAGAACGTTATCGTTTAGAATGGCCTGGAAAAAGAGAAGCGATTGTAACGGCAACTTACCTACTACCAAAACACTAAGACCAGCTAGAGCAGACTCAGTTGATTTTGACAATACAGAGAACATTTACATCGAAGGTGACAACTTAGAGGTACTTAAACTTTTACAGGAAAGTTACTTGGGAAAGATCAAAATGATCTATATAGATCCGCCCTATAATACGGGAAAGGATTTTGTGTATAAAGACAATTTTATTGGAAAGGAAGAAACGGAGCTTTTTGAAAGTGGGCAAAAAGATGAATACAGCCAACGCCTTGTAGTTAATCCAGATTCAGGAGGTCGATACCATTCAGATTGGTTGTCAATGATATATCCAAGATTAAAACTAGCAAGAAACCTCCTCACCCAAGATGGAATTGTTGTAATCTCAATAGATGAAAAGGAAGTACATAATCTCAGAAAACTTTGTGATGAAATTCTTGGAGAAAGAAACTTTGCAGGTGAAATTATTTGGAAAAACAGTAGTAAAAATGATCAAGATTACATTTCAATTCAACATGAATATATTCTTTGTTATGTAAGAGATAAAATGTCTAATACAGGAAATTGGCTTGAAAAGAAAGAAGGTCTAGATGAAATTTATAAGGCTTTTGATTCATTCAAAAAGAAACATGGTAATAATTGGGAAGCAATTCATGAAGAAGCCCTGGAATGGTACAAACAATTCCCTGAATCTAATCCAATAAAATCCTCCAAGCATTACAATTGGATGGATGAAAAAGGAGTCTATTTTGCAAGTGATATTTCAGGACCTAACCATGGTCAATATGTTTATGATTTAACTCATCCTGAAACGGGAAAAGTATTTAAAGCTCCGGCAAGCGGGTGGAGATACCCTAAGAGCACTTTAGAAGAAAGACTTAAAGGAGGTCTTGTTCATTTCTCTTCGGATCATAACACAATACCTAATAATAAAACCTACTTAAAGGATACTGAATTTCAAAGTGTAACAAGTATTAGATATAAGGATGGTCGTGTGGCATCAAAAAATTTGACAAAGCTATTCGGAGAAAATCTCTTTACAAATCCAAAGGATCCAGATTTACTTTACGAGTTGTTCAAATCCTTTGAAGTCAAGGATAATGACACTGTCCTTGATTTCTTTTCAGGATCAGCTACCACAGCAGAAAGTGTTATGAAATTGAATGACCAAACTAATAGCAAGTGTAAGTATATCCTTGTTCAGATACCTGAGAATTTACATGAAACTCTCAAAACTGCAACTGGAAGCTCGAAAGCTACATTACAAAGAGCCATTGACTATTTGGTGAAACGAAAAAAACCTACCAACGTTTGCGAATTAGGCAAAGAACGAATCCGTCTTTGTTCACAAAAATATAATGACAAAAACACCCTGGATGTTGGATTCCGAATCTATAAATTATCGGATAGCAATATGACAGAAGTTTATTACAAACTACAAGATTATAAGCAGGATATACTAGACCTCTTTGCAGATAATGTAAAGCCCGATAGAACACCAGATGATCTATTAGCTCAGGTAATGCTTGATTGGGGTCTTCCTTTATCCCTCAATATTGTGCAAACAAAAGTTGAAGGCAAGCAAGTGTATAAAGTAGCAGGTGACTCCCTCTTTGCATGCTTCGAAAAAGACATTGATGAGCCATTTGCCAAAAAGATTGCAAAGGACCTTCCATTGCGTATTGTGTTTCGTGATAATGGCTTCAAAGATGATACAGCCAAAAGCAATGTAAAACAGTTATTGAAGCAACTCAGTCCTGAAACTGAAATGAAAGTAATTTAATCGATGAAGCTACAATTCAAAGAACAGGATTTTCAGGTGCAGTCGGTAAAAGCTGTTGTAAATTGTTTTGATGGTCAGCTTTTAAGAACAAACCGATTTACTTTAGAACGTACCAAGGACCTAATCCGAAAGGCCAAGCAAACTGCTGCAGGAGGAGTTCAATCTTCTGTATTTGAAACGGATGTCCTTGAAGATATTGGGTACCGCAATAGTCCAATACAATTGACTAGCAACCAAGTTCTACAAAACATTCGTTCTGTACAAAATACAAATGATATCGCCGAAAGTACTGCAATCGAAAAACCCAGAGGCTTTGAACCCGGTTATCACTTAACAATTGAAATGGAAACAGGTACCGGCAAAACCTACACTTACATCCGGACCATGTACGAGCTTCATAAGCATTATGGTTGGAGTAAATTTATTGTCGTTGTGCCCAGTATAGCCATTCGAGAAGGGGTCTTCAAATCTTTTGAGGTAACCCAAGATCACTTTCAGGAAATATATGGTTACAAAATCAATCCTTTTATATACAATTCAGGTCGTCCTGAGAATATCGAGAATTTTGCGTCAGATAGCCGGATCAGCGTAATGATTATTAACACACAAGCCTTTAATAATCAATATGCAATTTTGATGAGTGATGACCGAGATCAATTTCAAACTCGTAAGCCCATTGAGCTTATTGCCCAAACAAATCCTATAATAATTATTGATGAACCTCAATCTGTTGGAAGACAAGGCTCAAAATCTTTAGATAGAATGAAAGAATTTAACCCCTTATTGACATTAAGATATTCAGCCACACATGCTGAAGGGGAAGAATACAACAAGGTATTTCGCCTAGACGCTTTGGATGCATACCATAAAAGATTGGTCAAGAAAATACAGGTTAAGGGAATTAACCTCAAAGGATCTACAGGCACAACTGGATACTTATACCTTGAACACATTAGTCTAAGTACTACTAAACCGCCCTATGCCGTTGTTGAGTTTGAGAAGAGAACCAATGATACCCCAAAAAAGGTAAGACAAAGACTTGAGGAAGGCGCTAATCTTTATGAGCTTTCAGGGGCTCTTCCTGCTTATAAGAACCATACGATAACGGAGATAAATGGCTATCTAAACAAGATCGTGATCAATGGCGAGGATATTTATCCAGGGGATATTCTCAATGACAAGGATGAAAATGCTTTCCGTAGAGTGCAGATCCGTGAGACAATCATGTCACACCTTCAAAAAGAGAAGGTGCTATACGACAAAGGCATAAAGGTGCTGAGTCTGTGTTTCATCGACTCGGTTGAAAAATACAGAATCTACGATGCATCCGGTGAGGCACAATTGGGTGAATATGCCAAAATCTTTGAAGAGGAATACAATAAAGTACGTAATGACTTCTTGGATCTTTTCCAAAACGACTATAGTGAATATATCAGAAATACAGATCCAGGTCTTGCTCATAAAGGATACCTTCCCTCGAATTATTTAGAGTATCTAAAGCGGGATGATCCTCATAAAATCCATGAAGGTTATTTCTCAATCGATAAGAAAGGTAAATCAATAGATCCTACTTTGAAGCGAGGCAGTGAAGAATCGGACGATATCTCCGCTTACGATCTCATCATGAAGGACAAGGAGAGATTATTGAGTTTTGAAGAGCCCACCCGATTTATCTTTTCTCATTCAGCTTTGAAAGAAGGATGGGATAACCCAAACGTATTCCAAATATGTGCATTGAAAAATGCAGAAAGTGGCAGTCAGACACGAAGACGCCAGGAAGTAGGTCGTGGGATGCGTCTCTGTGTGGATGTGCGTGGAGTACGACAAGATTATGATTTAATAGGAGACCAAGTTCATGAACTCAATAAACTCACGGTCATTGCGTCAGAAAGCTATGAAGCCTTCGCGAAGGGATTACAAAATGAAATCGCTGCGACACTTAAAGATCGGCCACAGAAAGCTGAAGTTGAATTCTTTGTAGATAAGGTCGTGACGAATGAAAAAGGCGAACAAAAGAGGTTTTCAAAGGAGGATGCCAAGAAGCTCCATAACACACTGATCAAAAATGATGTTATCGATGATAGCGATAAAGTCACTCCTTTGGGAAGAGAATTGATAGACCAAAATAAAATGCCTCTTCCGGACCATCTTGAACCTTACCGGGAGGCGATTGGCAAATTGCTAAAATCGATATACTCTGGCGAACCTTTCAAACCAGAAGACGAACGTCAAACCATCGTATTAAATACCAACCCAAACTTTAAGAAAAAAGAGTTCCAGGCACTCTGGGATAAGATCAGCCTGAAAACTATATATGAGGTCAAGTTTGATACTCAAAAGTTGATCAACGATAGCAAGAATCTCATAAATGCGCAGCTCCACATCACAGACCGAGTGTATGAGGTAAAGACAGGGGAACTCCAGGAAGGGACAATTGAACAAATGAAGGCAGCTTCCCTAATAAAAGAGTCTAATCGTCAAAATCTCAAACTTGACACTGACCTCTACACAAATACAGTTTATGACATTGTAGGCGAGATTGAAGCTTTAACTAATCTGACTCGTAGGACCATTGTAGAGATTCTTAAAGCTATAAAGGAGGAGAAGTTTCTACTACTTCGGAAAAATCCGGAAGAATTCATCAGCAGGTGCGGAAAGTTAATAAATGAAGTGAAGGCAAGCCTTATCATCAATAATATAGTCTACCATAAGATCGAAGAATCGCATGATGCAAAGACAATATTCACCAATGATAAGTTTGCATTACGCCATAATGAATTGCTTAAAAAGCATATCTATGACTACCTCACTTCTGATTCAAAAGTAGAAGCAGATTTTGCTCAAGCGTTGGAAAATAGTGTAGAAGTAGTCGTTTACGCTAAGTTGCCCAGGAATTTCTCCATACCTACTCCAATAGCTCCATTCAGCCCCGATTGGGCTATAGTCCTAGATAAAGATAAAGTAAGACACATCTACTTCGTGGCTGAAACAAAAGGCTCAGACTCGGATCTTGAACTCAGAGAAATTGAAAAACTTAAAATCCATTGTGCGGAAAAACATTTTGAAACAATTAGTGGTGGTGTTGTGAAATTTTCAAAGGTGAGTAGTTATGAAAAGCTCTTGGATATTGTTCAATTAAAATGAACCTATGAAATTAATTGATAACGTCAATAATCGACTAGGCGATGATTTAAAGGCTACCATACAGAAAGGCAGCAAGCTCAGCATCGCAGCTTCTTCATTTTCCATTTATGCGTATGAAGCATTGAGAAAAGAGCTGGAAAAAATTGAAGAATTGCGATTTATCTTCAGTTCTCCAACCTTCGTTGAAGAGACATTCACAAAAGAGATTCCTACTTTTTATATTCCGCATATATTCCGTGAGGCCGATCTTTGTGGTGGTGAGTTTGAGTTGCAATTGAAAAACAAACTTAACCAAAGAGCAATTGCAAAGGAGTGCTCTAAATGGGTGATGGACAAGGTCATATTCAAGTCAAATAAGCATCATCATCTTCCAATCCATGGACTAATTCATGTCCAAACTGATATGCAATCTGCTAGTGCCTATTCCAATATCAATAGTTTCACCTCCTCAGATCTTGGCATAACACCTAGAAAGGGGTTTCCAACCTTGATACAGAAAACGGATTTTCCAGATAGTCAAGCATACCTGGAGTGGTTTAATGAAATATGGGAGAATGAAGAAGACTTGAAAGATGTGACCCAGAAGGTCCAGGAATACTTTGAAAGCGCTTACAAAGAAAACAGTCCTGAATACATTTATTTCATTACCCTTTACAACATCTTCAATGAGTTCCTGGAAGATATCTCTCTTGACAGCTTGCCCAATGATCAGACTGGCTTCAAGGAGACACTTGTCTGGAAAAAACTATACAACTTTCAGAGAGACGCTGTTATTGGAGGAATCAACAAACTGGAGCGATACAAGGGATGTATTCTTGCGGATAGTGTAGGTCTGGGTAAAACCTTTACGGCACTGGGAATCATCAAATATTATGAGTTGCGCAACAAAGATGTCCTCGTTCTATGTCCCAAGAAACTGGAGGCCAATTGGAATACTTTTCGGCATAATGACAAGAATAACATCCTTGCAGAGGACCGTATGCGTTATGACGTATTATTCCATACAGATCTTTCACGAGAAAGGGGGATGAGTAATGGGCGCCAATTAGAAAATGTTAACTGGGGGAACTATGGCCTGATTGTCATCGACGAATCTCACAACTTCAGAAATAACAACCCATATGCTGACCGGGAAAATCGTTATCAAACGCTGCTCAGAAAAGTGATACGCGAAGGAATCGAAACAAAAGTTTTGATGCTCTCGGCAACACCGGTCAATAATCGATTTAATGATCTGAGAAACCAACTGGCATTGGCTTACGAAGGGAATCCGGAATTGATCGACAGCAAACTTGATACTAAGATTGGTATTGAGCAGATATTCAGACGCGCTCAAAAAGCTTTTAAGACCTGGAGTAAATATGAAACAGATCAGCGGACTACAGAAAAGTTAATGGAGTTATTGGATTTTGATTTCTTTGAAATGCTTGATTCATTGACCATTGCAAGGTCGCGAAAACACATTACTACTTATTATGACACAACTGACATCGGACAATTCCCGAAACGGAATAAACCACTTTCCATACAGAGTCTTCTCACAGCAGACAACAGTGTAAAGTATGAGGAGATAGCAAATACTTTGATCATTCTTAACTTATCCATCTATACTCCACTAAATTATCTTTTGCCAGGAAAGAAAGAGGCATATAAAAGGTTTTATGAAAGTACAGTGAGAGCAGGCAAAGGAAAATTATCTCAGATTGATCGGGATAACAACCTGAAGATTCTTATGCTGATCAACCTCCTGAAGCGATTGGAAAGTTCCGTAGACTCCTTCAAGATTACATTAGAGCGTATTATTGAACAAATTATAAGATCTCTTGACGCTATTGAAAAGGGAACAACAGATGGTTATGAAGGTATTGAGGAGATGATGGACGATGAGAACTTTGATTGGGAGGCTGATTGGGGCGATGAGGAAAACTTTATAGGAAAAAAGATCAAAGTGCATATTGCAGACATTGATACACTAAAATGGTCCGAAGACCTCAATCAAGACCTTTCAATACTTCAAGACTTATTGGATCGTGTTAAACCAATCCGAGGGAAAAGCGATTTCAAGCTGCAAAAGCTAAAGCATCTTATAGAAGAGAAAATCAAAATGCCTTTCAATCCTGGTAACAAGAAAGTCATTCTCTTTACCGCATTTGCTGACACTGCAAATTATCTCTACGATCAACTTCAGAAGTATTTCAGAGAAGAGTATAACATCAATTCCGCATTGATTACGGGGTCAAAGAGAAAATGCAATGCAGCAAACATTCCAACTGACCTCAATTCCTTGTTGACATGTTTTTCTCCTATTTCAAAAGACAAGAATCTTATTTATCCTACACTAACTGAATCTATTGATGTACTGATCGCGACAGATTGTATATCAGAAGGTCAAAATCTACAGGATTGTGATTATCTGATCAATTATGACATCCATTGGAACCCTGTACGGATCATTCAACGATTTGGGCGAATTGATCGCATTGGCTCCAGGAATGCAAGTATTACTATGGTAAATTTCTGGCCTGATGTCACTCTGGATGCATACATCAAACTAAAGCAACGCGTCGAGGACCGTATGTTGATGGGAAACATGGCTGCTACAGGTGACGATAATCCACTTCAAATTGATGAGGCTGATCTGGAATATCGAAAGATCCAACTCCTTAAACTACAAGATGAAGTTGTTGACTTGGAAGAACTTAGGGAAGGGGTGAGCATCACAGATCTTGGATTGAGTGACTTCAGAATTGATCTTTCTAATTATGTTAAGACTCTTGGCCATCTATCAAATATCCCGGAAGGATTACATGCTGTTGTAAAATCCACTGACCTACTAAAGCCAGGTGTTGTCTTTGTGTTGAAGAATGTAAATACAGATATAAACATTAATAAAATCAATCGTCTGCATCCATACTACCTATTATACATCGATATGAGTAGTCAGATCATCCTCAATCATGTAGATGCCAAAAAGATTCTTGATGCCATGCGTATGTTGTGCAAAGGAAGAAGCGAACCATTTGTCGACCTCTGCAAATCTATTAGCAATGAGACCGATGAGTATCATCAAATGGATGCCTATTCGACCTTATTACGCCAAAGTATAGGTACCATACTTCAGACGGAGGAGGAAAAAGAAGTCCTGAGTTTGTTTAAGTCTGGTGGGACCACTGCTTTAAAAGACAAGATCAAAGGCATAGAGGATTTTAAACTTGTATCATTTTTAATCGTCCGGTAAATGGAAGTCTTCAACCTTCCTCAAACTACCAAAGTGGGCCGAGTTGTTCCCAAGAATGCTTTTGACAGTTATGCCACTGCTAAGCAGCGGAAACTATTTACTGACAGAGTTCAACGCATAACCTGGACCCATAAACTTTCTCCTGGTACGACAAATCTGGAATCTAAGGAAATCAAGGAAATTCAGGTTTTTAAGGTAGAACTTAAATCCCAGGAGACAATTGATCCTTTGCTGGCCATAATTGACCGGGCCATACCTTATAACATCATTTTCATAGTGACTTATACTAGCAACATGTATCTATCCACTTCTGTCAAACACCCTCATCCGGTGAATGAGGATAATACAGTGGTTGACTGGACTTTCAAAACTGATTGGTTTGTCAGTGAGGAAAATAGGTACACAATGGTACTCAAAAAGAGTTTGGATTCTGTTTACTTGGATTTCTGTATCCAACTTTCCGGAAGGCCTGAATTGGCTAAGAAGTCACTATTAGAATTTGTGGAACAAAGTAGATTGATTGATTCACTTACTAAAGAGGTGAGTCAGCTTAAAGCGGCTATTGCAAATTGTAAGCAGTTTAATCAAAAAGTGGAATTGAATGTCAAATTGATGAAAGTTGAAAGTCAATTGTATTCTGTTTTAAATGGTCGAAAAGTTTACTGAATACTATTACTGAAATAATCAAATAAATATTGAAAATGAGTGATACGAAAATTAATTTTCCATCAATAGAAAGCATTTGGAGTTTTATTAAAATTATCATGCCTTCCTTTGCTTACTCAGCCCTTTTTGTGTATCTCCTTCAAATGATATTTGAAAGACTAGTTAATCTCTCAACAATAGTATTAATATTAATTATTATCGGGGCATGGGGCATATCCTATATACTCCAGAACTACTTTAATAATAAATCAGAGAAACCTCGGAGCTCGGTCTCCCGTATGGCCGCAATCCGAAATTCACTTGATCCATATGAGCCATTCATTCTAATATTTCCTGTACTTGGTGCCTTAGGATTTACATTTGAAGGCTCTCGAATTATTTCGAATACTCAGGCAATAATTGATTTTTCATCTTATAGTAATAAAACATTAGACGTATTTGTTTTTCTTACTTGGATATTACTTTCTCTTTGGATATTTATTGTTTTTAGATTTACAAAGAAAGTTGAAGTAAAAAATATCTTACGTTTAGAAGAAGTAGTTGCTTCTATACAAAAGTTGCCATCTAAAAACCTAATACCTCAATATGAACAGTTTTACGAGCAACTGATAGATACAATAAATTCCAAAAAATATAATCCCAAGAGTACCGATAAAATTGTTTTAGTTAGTGCAATACAGCTGATAATTGGCCAAATGATCGAAGTGGTGAAGTATTTTTCTCCTTACGATGATAAATCAGAAAAAATTGCAGGCAATGTTATGTTACTTATTAATACATCTACTTCGAAGGACATCGCAAATTTTCTATTTGATAGATTATCCTTTAAAACAGACGATGCTATACATGAATTACTAGGAATACTAGTATTACCTAATGAATTGATTTATCAGTCAAATACTAATGATAAATATTTGGCTCCTCTTTATTTGCCAGTACCAAATCAAGCAGAAGAAAATGATTCTATCAGAGCTCTTCCCGGAGCTCCATGGGCTGCCCTCCGATCATATAGTTTGTATAATGATGTTAAGTATATTGATAATGACTTGTCTTCAATGTCTCAAAGAGCTCGTAATAAAATCACATTATACTTTAACTCAGGTGAAGGAAGCTTTATCAAAAGTTTTATCTCAATAAGAATTAGCAACAACCCAAATGCACCAATTGGAGTACTCAACTTTGACTCCAGACATGAAAACATAATTCAGGACCCAACCACTGTCCCTACTTTATTGGCATTTATAAAGCCATTATCAATGATTCTGAGCCCGTTCGTAGAACAATTTTCAAAACTCTATGTGGCTGAACTGAAACTGGAAGCTGAAAATCAATCCTCTACTGCACTCTAGATCGAACTAATTTCGAATCTTACCGTTATCTTTACTAAAATCCTCTTAGGATGGACCAAGCGACCTTAGATCAAATTAGACAAGAAGTATCTGCAAGTCTAGAATCTTATATGGGTAAGATTAGGGAAGAAGTACAGTTTGCCAAAGTGGCTGATTTAGTGGAGGTTAAGGGTAATCATTATTATGCCAAGGAGGGTCTTTACCCTACATTATCCCAAAATTTCCAGTCCAGTGGTTCATCAGAACCTGTCTAGCCTTGAATTCAGTCGAAAATTAATATTATATTTATTAATATGTGTTTTATGTTGTATTTCATTGCATTATGATCAAACTGCTTGGCTCATTTTTTGTATTGTATAGGGTAGAATACATAAAACTTCTTTTATACCTTTGCTCTGTCAAATCCAATTTTCTAACTGTCTCATAATCAACCGTTAACCTATATGCATAAAATAACAGCTTCTCAGATTCTAGTTGAAGGTGCTCAACTTACTGTTACCCACCTTACAAATGATGTAGATACTTTAAAGCTGATTGATGAAACTAAACAAAAGCAGGCAGAAGTTTTAAAACTTAAAGAGGTTGATCAGGATCGGCTTCGTATGGTCGTCCAGCTTTAAGCCACAACTATCAAGTGGTAATCTTACCATATTCTGACGTTGAACTGACTAACGTCTTATCCAACAACTATACTCCAGTTTCAGTAATATCCAAAAAGTATCACTACATCTACTTTAAGGATTACCTTGGACCGCATGGCCTTCAGGCAAAAACAATCCTTGTAGAAGATGATTATGTAAGTAAAGATTTCTTACATGATTATGCATCATACTATGCGTTCTGTTTTGAAAAGTATCCAAAATTTTGTAAACGAATCCATTTCTTCTCAGAGTCTTTTAACGAGGATGACTTTAAGAAAGCCATGCTTTCAAAAGGAAGTGAACAAGAAGAGATTTGGAATAGCTACCTAGGCTTTATTGTAGTCAAACCAATACCAACAAAAGTTGTAGGCTTTACTGTCCTGAAAACTTTTGACTCAGGAGCAGATTTCGGAATGCGATACTTTTGGGGTGTTAGAGACTATTCCATACATCTATATGGAAATGAACTTAAACTTAAATCATTAGCTTTTCAAGAGCAAGATAGTGTATTAGCTGCATGCGCTACAACCGCCATTTGGTCAATGCTCAACAAAGCATCAATAGATTTTCACACTATTCTAAAATCTCCAAGTCAGATAACTAAGGATGCAGATAATGTTTCACCAGACGGTAGCAGACTGTTTCCAAACAAAGGTTTGAATTTATTACAAATTTGTCAAGCAATATTTAATTCTGGGTTAGTATCTGAAGTAAAACAACCAGACCTTGAAATTCGTGATGCAAGTGGAAATGTTGCCAAGTTTGTTTCAAGCTTATATCTGAAAAAAATATTAAATGCATATTCTGCAATTGGCATTCCGATAATACTTGTGATAAATGTTCCAATCGGCAGTGAAAGAGGATTGCATGCAATAACGGTTACTGGGTATAAACAAAACCCGCCTACTTTGCTTCCTCCACAACCTGAAATCGGATGGTTAGCTTCAAATATTGAGAAACTTTATGCACACGATGATCAATGGGGCCCATTTGCAAGGATAAAGTTCCTCAATGATTACGAAATTGAAACCCCTTGGACTGTATTTAATTCAACAAACCAACCTACTCTAGTTACCAATATTGTTGTCCCCGTCTATCCAAAAGTTAGGATTTCATATGAAGATATAGAAGTCATTGTATTAGGGCTAGATAGAATCCTTACTTTCTTTTTTAGTACAAAAATCGTTGCTGATTTGGTTTGGGATATTAAGATAGATTATAGTGAAACCTTTAAAAAACAACTCAAACAATCTATCCTAGACCCGAGTGAAATTTTAAATCTACTTGAAAAAAGCATGCCGAAATACTTATGGATTGGAACCTGTTATATCGGCACATTTAAGGTTCTTGAATTTAGTTTTGATGCAACAGATGTAAACAATGGAATGATAGGGGAAGGTATAATTTGCTATCTAGAACCTTCTATTCGTGCAACACTTAAAACTTTTTTAGTTGCTAATAAATCAGTTCTCCATTCATTATTTAATCACGCAGCAAGCAGTAATTATTACGACTTTATTTGTGATAATATTTGATCACAATGCTAAAGTCTTCGCTATATCAATTTTCAAATAGACCATGAGTTTAATCACTGAGTAAAGCTGCCATTCTCAATGAGATGGAGCACCCTCGTTTCATGGCCTACTTGAAGTTCTTAAAATTTTTATACTATTGAAACTCGTCTGCGTTACTTAGGGCCGGTTGTTATATTGCGCCTTAGCCACAGTAGAAAAAAATAGAAAGTCCACACTGAGCGTCTGAACTTCCAACTTTTCAGGCGAACAAAACCTATCACCTCCTGGTAAAGGGAGATGGAATGTTAGGGAAGGGGTATTTGACTATTTAATTTATTGCTTACCTTTTGTAATTCAACGCACCGAAACCACTCACCATAAAATAGATCATGAAAACAACTGAGCTGCGCGAACGACAAGCCGAATTCGAATCGAACATCAAAATGATAAATGCCCGTAAGGCTCATCTTAAAGAGCTTCAAAAAGAGTTTGTAGATTTCTTCACTACTGAAAAGATCAAGAAAATGGAAGTCCAAGACTATGTTCTGGGTTTCGATAAACCGGAGAGAGGATTTAACTTTTGCTATGGGCTTGAAACTCAGCTCAAAGGATTAGGTTGGATGGTCGGTGGCACATCTAAGAAATTTGGGTTCTGGTTTGGTAAACTAAAACCTGATGTAAATAAAAAATACAGATACACCAAACTATTTGGCAATTCTCCGAAGACTGCATTAGCTGTTGTAAAAGATTTAATCCTGGACTTATTGGAAGCTGGAAAGGATACGGATCTAAATCGAATTGATGCCAATAAGTTATCACCGATGTTCAAAGGGAAAATCCTCTCTACATATTATCCGAAGCGTTACTTAAACATTTTTGCGAAGGAACATTTGGATCATTTTTTAACTTTCTTAGATCTTTCCACTCCCGAATTAAAGAAACGATCTGAAATCTGGAAGAGAGAAGCTTTGTTGGAATATAAAAAAAGTGACATAGTAATGAAGTCGTGGGCGATGGATATATTCAGTGACTTCCTTTATGAACTGTTTCCAATGCCTCCGAAGAAATCGGCAAGTAAAAAAATACATCCTGCCTTAAAAGACTATTTACCTCCCCATTTCCTAAAACACAAAATCTCACTGTTGTTGAATTAACGATTCTGTCACCCAGTGGTCCAAAGGCTCCCCAAGCCAATAAAAGTCGCAAACCTCCAAAGGAAGATTCAAGTAATCCAGACTACGAAAGCGAGCAAAAAAGGTATAAGCTCCTTGGTGATAAAGGTGAACAGCTTGTATTAGATTTTGAAAGAAAAAGACTGCTTGATGCCGGATATTTAAATCTCTCTAAGAAAGTGGACAAAGTTAAAAGGGACAGTGATGGGTTTGATATAACTTCATTTAAGGAGGATGGTACTCCGATGCAAATAGAGGTAAAAGCAACAAGAGCCAGAGTAGGTCAGGCTAATTTTTTCTTATCGGTTAATGAACTGAATCAGGCTAAAGTGCTACCTAACTATTACGTATATGTGGTGTTTGAAGTGCTTACTGAGAACCCAAAGGTCTGGATAGCGGCAAACCCATTTCATCCTGAGAGCTCGAAAATTTTATTAAGTCCTATAAGTTACCGGGTACAGATCAATACAAAACTAGGCTAGTTAACTTTTCTCACATTTTAAATATAACTTTTATGGGAAACACCAATATTAATTATGAAGATTACATTAAGGCCCTTTCCGCAAAACTTGGAATAGCAGCAGGTGACATGTTTAATTATGTTGATACTTTTCCCTGTTGGCTATTTTTGCATGAATTGTGAAGAAAACCGGCAGCTTAACTAATTTCAAAGTTGAGCTTTCATTTCTATCCTATCAAGTTCCATCTCCATTGTTATTGGAAAATCGTCTTCGACCCCGCTTAGTTGTAAATCCGGGGACAGATGCTTCTTCAATATGGTATAAAAATCTTCGCAGTCATCAATTGGTGGTAAAAAAATGAAACGATCATCAATTTGAACCGCTATGGACTTAAATGGGGTTTCAACAAAGATGAGGACTCTGCTGATAGGCATGTGCCCCGGTCGTATCCTAAATGCAAAATTCTCAATCAACTTTAGCTCTGGCTGAAGTATCTGCTTACGTACTATTTCTAATTGAGACCTTAGGATATATTGGTATCCTAGTTTCGCGAAACAGGCTAGGTAAGCAGTTTTCAAATCAGCGACCATGGCCTTGTGCTCGTTGAAAGTATCATCAACAAGTTTAAAATCGACTTTCTGGCCTTCCCAAGTTTCATTCTCCTTAAAACCAGCTAAAGCCTCCTGCAGTTTGACATGCTCTATTGGAATGTTGATTTCTTTGCCGGAGGTAATTTCAACAAATTTATCACGAGCTGTCAACTTTGCATTAGTTACAGATTCTCCTACCCTAATTTGGGCACGACCTTCATAGGTGCCTCCATCCATCATCGCTTTGAAAAATGCAAGTCCTCTTTCTCTCCGGTTCACATGCGCATCAATGCGATGCCCAGCATTACTATTGCAATCAAAGCATGTTAGACAAATTTTCAATCCTCCCAGTGATTTTTGTGGTACATGTTCCTGAGTGAGTTGCCTTACGTCTGATAGGTCAAACATTCGCAAACAAATTGGGCATGCATAGTATGGATTAGGAAGATTGTGAAACCTTCTTAATGTTTCTGCACCAACATGGAAATACTTTAAGCTTCCTTTCATGACCTAAAAATAGGATGAAGCGAATAAACTAGCCAATCTTTTGTAGTAAAACAATCAGTGAATTGGTCGCATTGTTGTCAATAGATTCTTATGTAATCAAGACCTTGCAAAGCTTCATATAATTCTGATATTGCTTATAATTCAGGATCAGCTATCATGTTTAAGCTTGAATGAAGAAATGGAATTTCATCCTATATCCTTTTGATGATTTTGTTTGTTTTTCAATGAATCAATTAGTTGATTCATAACTGGATTTGCATGTCCAATGCTAATCTCAGTTGTAATAGGATCTACTGAATTGATCTTTATTTCCCTCATACCTCGTACTAACACTTGATCCGAATAAAGTTCAACGTTCTCAATCTCCTCGCCATTAAGTTGCGTTAAAAATATTGGGAATTCTTTAGTTTTAAAAGAGATTGCCGAACCTGAATGTAAATCGTAAATGGATACCATAAAACTTAAACTTTTGGTAAAAACAACAAGCACATCTCCCATTGGCATACCATTCTGCTTGATTGGACCTGCGGTGATCCTCGATTCAACTTTCTTAAATTCAGGATATTTGTCTAAATACTCCTTTGATTCTCCAAAATTATCTTGTGATGAATAAATAAATCGATATGAATTTAAAAGTTGCTTCTGATTAAAGAAACCAATATTTTCCTCTGTAAGAGAAATACTTCCACGATTCTTTAAGTTGTTGATGAGGTTATCTATAACAGGACTCATCCCATATACCAAATTGAATTTATTTCGAGTTGATGGACAATAATATCCTAACACCAAGTCCTCCGCTATTGGATAATAAATTTCAATTCCAGTTTGATCAATACCTATTCTTCCATAAGGTGGTGATGAATTCATTACAACTGGATTATCAGATGTCTAAAGTTTAGTTCCCAACCCTTTGGAATCAAGAAGTACAATATCTTTTTCACTTATTGAAACAAAATCGTCACGTATGTTAGAAAGCTTTAGCATAGTGATCAGCTTAGCCTCTTCTTCATCTAATTCCGGTATAGGTTTAAACTTGGCCCCGACTTGATCAGCTATTTTCTTTGTAAATTCATTAACTTTTCTGGATAAATCAAGAGATTCGGTTCTTGCTCTTTTAGTTCTTATAAGTTGAACCACAACAAGGTAATTTAGAACAGCAATTTCTTTTTCATCCAAACTACCTAATGATCTTGTCACAACTAGCTTCTCAACAATTTCTGATAAAATCTGATCGGAAACATCGAAAAGAGTCTCGAAATTAAATTCACTATCTTCTACCCGTATTGAGTTAAAATAATTTTCCGAACCAGCGTCAGCTAATGATGATTTAAAAGAATGACCTTTCAGTTTATCGAGCACAAAGACTTGCTTACCATCAATAGAAAAATTTTTAAGGACTCCTTGCGGATTGAAATGGTGCTTTTTTGATCGATTCAACATCTATTTATACTTATGATCTTTTCTCCCTTTCCACATAATTAACAAAGTAAGATTTGTAGAAATCATTAATTCTTGTCTCCATATTTTTTGAGTTCTGCCTCAGCTTTGCTTAATAACTTTTCAAGCAAAGAGATTTTGTCCTCATACAATTTCTTTATATCATCTGTTTTCATATCGATGATCACGCTGCCGTTATTGCTACCCTCGACATTGTTGAAGCTGTTGAAATACTTCTGACTATCGAAAGCAACAAGATCAGCTGGAGTAACACTTAGTATACCCGCTATCTCCTCAATCTTGGAGAAAGTAATGTCCGTTGTTCCAGATTCAATCTTGCTATACCCTGCCTGGGTAATGCCCAGTTGATTTGCCATATATTCCTGAGTGAAGTTTCGTAACTCTCTCATTTTCCTAATGTTATCAGATATTGCCATCATATGAGTTGTTTATTATAACCTAAAGTTATTAAATATAAGTTTGTTATAGCATTACCGGACCCTTTCCAGAAGAACTTTAGACTTGGATAACAACCACTGTAATATGGGTATTTAGAGTCCTAGTCTCCTCGCCTACGGAGTTGTCTACAAATATGGAAAAGGGAACAAAAAAAAGTATCGTAATTCTAGCCGCATTGCCTTTATTCGCAATAGGTGCAATTGGCGGGTCAATGATATTTGGAGTTGGAGGCATATTTCCACCTGCCGAGAATGAAGAAGGTTTGGGATATTTCATTCATATGATTATTGGAATGGCCACAACATTGTTTTGCTGTTTAGGGCTACCTGCATTGTTCAGTAGAATAATGCTTGGAAAGGACGAAGATCCGTTTAGGAGTTGAAATTTAAAAAAGTCCTACAAGCATGTACTTGATTGATCAGGAAGTAGCCAGGGAAATAGCCAAAGAGGGGTCGATAAAACCATTCGAGATTTATAAGATATTCTTCGCCGATACAGAAGAAGAGGCAGAGATACTGGAACAAAATATAAGATTGAAAATAACAAGGGAAACCGGTAATTCACAGATAGGACGTGCGATGGCTGTCTATTCTCCTCTTCTCTGGGCAAACAAAGCAATCTCTTCCTACATTCAAAGGTCAGGTGATCAAAGTTTAAGAGCAGTGGCACCAGAAGTCCTAACGGCAGAAGAAACAGCACGCCTAGCGCAAAGGGACCTGAGGTTGGAAGATGAAGAAGTACTAATCTTGATCGAGCAACTAAGGTTCCAAGGGGCCGAAGTTTCACAGTTACATATTGACAACAGTAGCGATTGCACTCGTGTTTTCTCTTATTCTGATTTAAAAAGGTCTACACAAAAGATCCGCGATAAAAAACATCGAAATGCATTTAGTGCTTTATTGTCAGAATTTTTGAAAGATAATGTCAAGCGCGATCCAGAAAATAATGAAAACCAAAAAGAATAAGCATTTGTTATTATTACTCGGTTTCAAAATGATATTGCTCTACCACTTCTCATTATCAATGCCTTTCAAATCTTTAACATACGCTAAAACAATGGCAGGCACATTTTGCATCATGGGCATTTCGGTATCTAACCCCATTACAATGGCACTACCATCTTCAAATATCCAAGCAGTGCTGTAGGAGAGATAACCATTTTCGAGAGCCCATCCAAAGCTGAAAGTGCCATTCTCCACTTCTTCGCGCCACTCGCTGTTGTGCCAGTTAACTTTTTGTATTGAGGGAACTCCATATTTGCCTTTCAAGTTTATCTGCCATTGGTTATATAACTCAATGTAACGCATTGGCTCTGTATAGCCAGGAATCGCAAAGTAAACGCCACCCATTAATCCATCATCACCACAATAGGCAAGCCAAATGACGTCTTCTACACCCCCGAACATCGCTGTCTTCATAAGCCCTCCACCTGCAACCTCATCCATACCTTCACTAGCTTTTACCTTTGATGACGGAGTTCCCCAAGGAATGTCACGCCAACCTTTTACGCCGCCTTTTAGCAGTTTGGCTGAATCCAAGGTTATTGAATCGGGAAGCATATCCCACAGTGAACCAGACTGGGTCCAGGCTGCAGTACTAGTTAGAAGTGAAAACAGCATGATTACTAATATGCGCATCGTTTTATAACCCTTTAAAGATTAAACCGTAGTGATCAAATTTATCTATATTTTGAAAACCAGAGAAATTCTATTTCAGGCTTAAATCATGTGGATCTGGACTCTTGCGGAATATTACAATGTGCAAGTGGACAACAGGGCCCTGTTTTTTCCTATCCCCCCACCCTTTTTTGGTGGTGGTGGTAGTGGTAGTAAATTCCTATATATTCATTTTAATTAGAGTGTAACACTATTACTATGACGTAACAAAAATACTGTTACATTTTAGTTGTCCTGCGTGGAGCTTTACCCCATCTTCCAATCTTTAGTTCTCCTTTGCCCCCGTTTTCAAGACTTCTGCTACGATTTTGTTTCAGCGCCGGAATTCTTATACGAAGTATTCTTTCGATCCTGGAAATCATTATCAAGACCTCCTTTAATATGGCAATATTGGCTAAACTGGCCATCCTATCATCTCAAACTGCCCCAAATGCGGCTCTGGGGTATATTGTTACGTCCTGTCAAATATGATTTTTTTTTTCATGCAGGTGCCATTTCTGATAATATGGAAATAGAAAATGATTACCTAAAAACCTCTGTGCTGTACGGATCGGCATGCCAGCCTGGTTGCAATTTCCTTCTCTTGTGATCAGAGCAAGACTTGCGGAAGGTCAACATAAATTTGGGTTTAAAACTGGGACAGGGAAGATCCCCGAAAGGATTTCCCCACCCCTAGTCGTTCTTGTTCCTATTATCCAAATTCCGTAAATAGTTTACCCTTTATCTGGTCAGCATAAAGGATATCGAGCTCATCCCCTAGCGCTTCTATGGCTTCCAAAACCACTACAGGAATTTTACCGGTATCTGGCTCGGTCCCTGTCTTTGCTTCAATATAATACATAAGCAACTGCTCAATACTGAGATTTTTGAGAACTCCTAAGAATTCATCGAGGGCATTTGGTTTGTTCTTTTTCATGTTTTTAGATTTTAGTGATTATATAAATGAAATTTATTGCGATCATAAAGAGGTAGACTCGGATTATGTATTTTTTATCTCCAGCCGAATCTCACCAACATCCGGCTTCTGACTAAATCGTTATTCTTCATCATATAGGATTTTTTTCATGTAGGTTCCTTTCCTAACCTTATAGAATATGGTATGATTGCCAAAGAACCTTTGTGCAGTACGTACGGGCATGCCACACCCGGTTGAAATCTCCCTGCCTTGTACCCAGCTAAAGATTAGCGGAAGTGCATCATAAACTTTACGTTGAAGTATAGAAAGGACTGGAAGACGTTTTTTGTCCTTCTTCTCCCGATACCAATGACTCCCTTCCATCTTCTTTAATAGCTGGTTGAACTCATCAAGCGTATAGAACCCTTCTTTTAGAATTCGCCCACATGACTTCCACACATCCACACCTTGTTCGTATCGAATATTCAATTCGCCTGAACTACTATAATTACCATCCCCTTTTTGGTAAGTGATGCTGTATTCACCCTCCTTATCGCAAGGGGTAGAAAAGTGATGTGTATCGGATAAAGCACTTACGGCACCCCGGCGAAAGCACAATGCTTCCAGTCTCCTGGTTAGTTGGTCTTTTGGTAACTGCTTGGCTTCCTCATTTGCTTGTTCGAGTTTTAACCATTGTCGGTATTGGTCTGGGTATTGATTTTTTACGTATTGCCGGAATCTATCATTTGCTTCCATTATTGTATGTTTATTTTTTCTCTATTAAGAATCTCATGAGCGCTATAAGGCGATTGAGATATGGTCGATAAGTTGGATTCCCATTCTGTGCCTTAGCCACTGCAAGGTTGTATTCAATGAATCTATTCACATTTCCTATCGGAGTGTATTCGTTCAAATAGAAAGGTGTATCTGGTAGACCTGCATTACTAAAAAAAGTTTCCAGCTCACTTATCTCTTTGGACCAAGTGCCATCGGGGTTACTACTTGGAATCTTTGTTTTGGAAAATCTTGGTGTTTGGTCTTCGTCAACAACAAAGCCATTGGACATAATAAGGCGTAGTTTATTTTGAATCTCCAATGGCAATAATTCGATGGACTTTTGATTGGAGCCAAACTCACTATTTATTTCTGTGCACTCATTACTTTCGGTTTCACTACAGAAGGAATCTGGCTCAATAACAGATTTCTGTACAGGACTACTGACTTGAAACTTTTCTGTGTCGTGTCTATTCCTGAATATCCTCCAGTCCTTTTTAATGAGGTAATCGGCTATATCAAGTTTCTCCTGTTTTTCCTGATGTGATGCAGTAATTTCAAAGTAGTCGGAAACGGTGAATCTCGACCACGGCAACAATGCTTGGTATTTTTGCGCTCGCTCGCCCCATTCTCTAACAGTATTTCCATCCGGAGACAGGTCAGGAAATATGATCACCTTTCGACCTGAGAGGATTTTTGTACGATCAAGCGAAAAGGTATCCTTGCTACCAGTGGCTATCCACACCGGATTGTCATGGTGATCTCCCGGGAAGCCAAAATAGAGCATGCCAATTATAGCGGACTTCGGGCTTTCAACTAATACAATTGGATTTGACGGAAACCTCTTTGCCAGGTGTGCACCAAAAAACAATTGACTTTCTTTTGTTCGCGCCTGTCTTCAATCCACTTGATCGAGATTTTTTCTGTTTAACTGCCGGAAAATCAATGGGACTTCCACTGGTCTCCACTGGACTTAGAAATGTATCAAGCCAATTAATAACCTTTCTATGATTACCATAATCATATTGTACAATCTGGATGGCTTGTATTTTATCAATCGATTCAAAGTATGGAAAGGTTACTGCACCTTCAAGGTATGCTTCGTTACGCTTCTTCGCATGTATGGTGCCTAAGAGATACAACTCGATGATCCTATCCAGGTCTTGTTGAAGCACTTTATAAGGAATTCGCAATAGTAGATTATCAAAGAACTTGTTACCCTTAGGTTCCACCAGCGTTTCCCGAAGAGCTTCTAAAGGAATATACACTAATGGCTTGTTAGGGGTGGAAGCCTTCACAAACTTATACCTGCCAGTTGAATATGTCTTCTCTTGTTTAAAATGGGACCTTGCATATCCGTCTTTATAAGGATTGAGATGGTAATGGCCACTCTTGTCACATCGTCCATACTGCTCAGGTAAGTATTCCCCGGTGGTATTGTCTACGTACCGTACAAATCGTTTAGCACCGCAATCCGGGCAAATATGCTTCTTACTTCCTCTTTCAAGGCTGAATTGATACTCAGTTGCCATAATAAATGTTTTTGTGGGCCTTCACAGTTTTCACAGTTCTCACATTGAGGTCCTATCTGAACAGGTTCTAATTCCGTGAATTCTGTGAAAAATGTGAAGCACCGAAATAATCTTATTTTGAAATGTAGAAGATGGTGTTGCCAGTACCTGGTTGACGATCCTTGCGAAACCCAAGTGCTTTGAGTTGCTTTGAAAAATTCATCTTCTTGAAAGCCTGCATACCGTCCTGCCAGCAAAAGTTCTTATAGTATGTGTATAAATCACGGAGTGTTATATATTGGTCAGGGCTGGATATATAACCTTCTTCGGCAAGGAATTGCCTAATGCTATTAGATTCAAGTTTGTACTCTTCAAGAGCCTGCTTTGCGGCATCGCAGGCTGAAAAACCATGTTGACTCAGAACTCGGTTTAGGCCATCCAGAATCCAATTAAACACTCCGGACAATTCTGTTGAGATTATCTTAACATGAAGTAGTTTGTCTTGCTTTTCTTCCGGTATAGTAACATCAAAAGGGATGATCATGAATCTCCGATAAAACGCATCAGTGTGTTCTACGTCCTTTGGCAATTCATTGCAATTAAAAATCATTTTGGCATATTGCTCCAGTGTAAATGGCTGGCCATAGGGTAATCGAGCATCGACTGGTTCACCAGAAGCCAACTGCTTAAAATATCGGTTTGCAATTTGCCATTGATCTCGCTGGCGTAATTCAAAAGTTTGTTTGCCAGCTTGGCCCTAAAGTATCCATTGTCATTAGTCAGGCTCTGTAGAGAGTAAAAGCAAATATTATGAAACCCCAACAAGGCACTAACTACCTCGTATACTACGCTTTTGCCATTCCCACCTGTTCCATACAAGATGAGAGCCTTCTCCAATTTGGGATTACTACCGCCGTTCTTAATGAAAATAGACCCTAAATATTCAGCTAAAACCTTTTGTCTCTGGACATCAGGTAATACTACATCCAAAAAACCCTGCCAGATTGGAGCTTTAGCTGTAGGATCATAAGCAAAGGGAAGTTGATAGGTAATAAAATCAAGTGGATCAAAATCTTTCATTTTGATGCCATTAGCCGATACTTCGAAAGTGCCATTGATCAAATTGATTAAAACCTTATTCTTGTTTATCACAGGTGCAGCGAGATAAGCTGCAGCAAGAAATTGCTTGAATAGGTGGTCTTTGAACTGATAATACTGACAATCAATCGGGGGTGCTGTCATAAGCATAGCTGCATTGCCTAAAAACTTCTGAAATTCCTCTTTATCGCATTCTGCCCAAAATGTTCCATTGTAGGCATAAACAAAAGCATTGTTCTTACAAAGACCCCAACGGTGTTGCAGTGCTTTATTGATAACCTCCTGGACTGATAACACGATATAGTGCTTTTGGAGCAGCTTCATCTCATCAATACTCTTTTCGATTGCCTTAGCCTGCGCTGCAGTTATATCTGGATTCATTAGCTGTTCTCTCAGAGCAACGACTTGGGAAGGCTCTTGCTTGATAGTCAATAGCTTCAATTTTTTCAAGCAGTTGTTGAAGTATGAGTGCATGCGGAGTTGGATCCTGTTCATTGATCAATTGCTCCATATGCTTGATTAATAAATCTACGGTGCTGTTCATCTCATGTAAATATTCTTCACTTTTCATCTCTTCCTCCTTTTCGATTTTGCTTCGTGTCGCCATTTTTTATTGAGAATTATTATCTACCCATACTATGGACAAGGCAGTTTTAGCCCTACAGCAATCATGATATCAATTGCATTCCTAGAATGAGTAGACTTCGATTAATGAATAGGCAGGGCTCTTACGATCTGCCAGAGACAATGCTTTATTTAAGCCGGTTGAGTGTAGGGTTATAGTCCTTCCTTATTTTCCATAAGATCAGTTCAGTTTTTTGAAGGATCTGTTGCATCCACTTTTTCATGCTGTGGAGGTATCGATATCGACTCGAAAAAGTGATGGGGTCGCTTTTTCTTGTCTTGCTGTATTCTTCTCAACAAGAGTGATGAGATGGCTTCACGTTGCGGCCACAATTGATCGGTCCGATTATTGAATTCCTGAGTATCGTCAAAAGATAGCTCATCAACGGGGACATTGCACCACATAACTCGCCGAAATATTCCAGGTGCTATTTCTTCCCTTTGTATTTCTATAATTCTTGCTTTCATTTCTTCACCTCCTGAATTAGATTTTGAATTTCAGATCGTCGGTAAAACCTTTTGCCTCCGATGGCATAAGTTTTCAAATTTCCCTTTTGCTCATGTTTCCATAAAGTGGATGAGGAAAGGATTTTGCCGCGAACTGCTGACTTGGGGATGTATTCATCCAGAGGAACTGGATCTTTGTTCGGTGGTGCAAGTTGACTAATGTTATTCTGCTTCTCATCGAGTACACGGCTGAATACTTCCATGAGTTTAGCCTCATCCATTATGATGATTGCTGCACCTTCTTGGTTTGCTTGTTTACCTTCCATGATTGTTTTTTTTGTCATGGAAACAAAGGTGCGTAACTGCGAACAGTCCGGTAAATCCGATTTGCAACTTTTAGTTAAGAGGTAACAAATAAAAACAAATTAGATTGTAATCATATTGATTACCAATCTGTTAAATGGCTTAATTATCAGCCTATATCATGGCGTCAGGAAAGTGCTCTCGAATGTAATAATCGATTCTGTTGTGTAAATCGCTTGGAATTTTTACACCGGATTTCCGATTGCCTATTGCCTTGAATTTACTGAAATGGAGATGTGGGCAATGCTTCTCAAAAAAGATTTTGAATTCTTGTGGATAATGATGGATGATCTTGCGATAAATCCAGTAATAATCGTTTTCATCAAGTATATAAGGGGTCACATTTAGCGTTTGCACAAAAAATAATGCGGTTGGATACCATCGCAGTATAAATGGCTTTACACTTTCTATAAGTTCAAGTTCTATATACTTCTTCTTTATAATTTTATAATTAGGTTTCTTTTTTTGAGGGTTATACTTACTTATAATTTCCACCTCCTTTTTCTTTTTCTTGGGCACTTTAAGGTTTGAGTATTCTACACTTGAATATGACTTATAAAAGGAGTCTACAGTAACGTCCATGCTTGCAAGATCTCGCTCTTGGTGATATTGCACGCATTTGTCCCTTAATGTAGGATAAAGATCATCAGGATACCAGCTTGCCTTGATTGTAATGTGGAAAATTAATAAGTGTTGCTTTACACTCAATCCGTCCTTATCTACCTTCGCATTTGCGACCCATGGCCTTGGGGTATCGTCAATGAAATTATTAGAATCACTGAAAAAAGCCTCATCACTATTATTAGAAATGAAAGCTTCCTCACCCGGTAACAAATTATCAGGCACTTGCTTTTTCTTATTCTTCTTAGCCATTAGATACCATCTATTGTTACTTCATCGTCGCCACCATCAAATCGTATGCATCAGCGGCTGTATCATTACTTGTTTTGCCGATATATTTGAGCAACATCTGCTCTGTACTGTGTCCTGTGATGTTCTTCAACAAAGACGTTGGAATAATACCGTAATAGTTGGAACTGAAAGATTTTCTGCCGACGTGAGACGAGATTAGCTCGTATTTGGGAAATTCACCTTGCGAATACTGGTTGTCTATCCTTTTGTTGACCTTTATTGTGTTATCTATCCTTGCCCTTTTGCATACTTCTTTGGCGTATTCATTGAATTTTTGGTCGCTAATGGCACGCGGAAAATTTCCTTTCCTCTTTTCAAGTAAATTGGCAACCTCAGGTAGTAATGGAATGGTCACATTGGCACCTGTTTTCTCCTGGGTGAGGTCGATAAACCTTCTACCCTTATCATCCATGCGGATCATTGACGGGGTCATACGCATGAAATCTGATACTCTTTGGCCGGTGGAACAAGCTACTAACAACCAATCTCTTACGTTATCTAAATAGTCCGGCAGGTTAGATAGATTCCGTACTAAGTCAATTTCTCTTAGATCCAGGTATATCGTAGGGTTTTTCTCCTTTCCAGCCTTGACATGCAGGCTTGCAAATTGAGGATGCAATTGAAAACCATTTCCTGCAGCATGACGGCAAACAGTACGAATCCATTTAAAGTCACGTAGAATCGTACCATGCGCATAACCCTTTGCCTTATGCCAGGCTATAAAAACACTCAGATAACTCTCATTGACTTCATCTATCCGATGCGTCTTTCCGGACTTAATATCTATGGCATGCAGACGGGTATACAGAGATGCAAGTTTGATTTGCTTAACAGTGCTATCCTCATGTTTTTTTAATTCAGTGTAGTACTGCCAATACCCTGTGAGTGTCTCCTGCTGAGTAGGGATGGGATAGTAGTATTCGTGGATGGATTGTTTGAGCCAGGATCCATCGATTTGAGAAAGTGTGTGGTTTTGTGTGTGGAATTGATGTAGTACATGAACACGGATCTGCGCTGTTTCGGAATCGATTTTGGATTTAAGGTTAACCTTGTCAATATCACGAAAGGTCTTTCCTGAGGAATATGCCGACCAAAAGTCTTTATCAACCTCAATGGGGATGCGTCCGTAGCAGGAGACTCTTTTACCATCCTCGTCTTTGAAGGTTAGCCGTGCCTCTATATTAGCCTTGGGCTTTGAGGAATTAAAGGAGAAAGTGAGTGAAACCATTGTATCAGGATTTTGATGTATTCAAAGATAATCAAACCAATGATTCCACACAAAAGTCACACATACTTGGGGCATAAACGAACAAAGAAGAACAAACTTATATTAATAAAGTGCAAATAGTATTGATTTTCAATATTTTACATATATAATTGTTCGCTACTGTTCGTAATTGTTTCCATAGTTGTGGAGCTGGGGGGAATTGAACCCCCGTCCAGATAAAGCTCACCTCAGCCTTCTACATGCTTAGTTACAGATCGGATTTAAAACAACACCAGGTACTGTAACGACGCGGTGTCATTCGATTCCTTTTGATTGTCGGCCTCCGGTCGGGACATCCCTTTGGCTTATTCTGCATTTTATGGTATGCGGCAGATTTTGTAGCAGATATCAAACCTGTGGCATAATGGCTAGCTAATTACCTAGAACTAGGCAGCCATAGCGAAACGTGTTTCGCCAATTATTGGTCGACAGCCATTTGTTAACGGGGTGAACTATCATTCCCCGGCATGCTTACTGACATGACACACCTTCCTGTCGATTCCTGTCAGCCCCCGATTTCAAAGATCTTTCGCGCTTCTAAACGAAGTTGGCAAAGGTAAAGTTTCAAGCCCTATTCGACAGAAAACCTTTTGCAACTGATTTCGAAACCTCAAAGTTTCAAGCAATGAGAATAAGTTTATAAAGGTTTATAGGCTTATAAGCTTATTTACATATCTATTTGATCCTTTTATCCCAATTTTCACTGATAAATGAATTGGCATCAGGAGTTAAGCCTTTCTTTCTTTTCTACCTTTTTCTGCCTTTTCCGCCCTTTCTGCCTTCCCCTCCGCCTTAGCCTCAGCCTTAGCCTTTTTCTTACCTTGCAGAACTAACCAACCTGATCCACAATGAATGACTCCATTCGCAGTCAGTTTCCTTCACTGAAACGCATCGTCAATGGCCGTCCAATCGTCCATCTTGACGGCCCCGCAGGAACCCAGGTACCTCAATCAGTCATAGATGCGATCTCCTCTGTCTACAGCAACAGCAATGCTAATACACATGGCCAGTTTGCCACTTCAATGGAGACGGATGAGCTGATCAATCACACCCGGAATCAAATGGCCACATTTCTTGGAGCAGAAAGTGGAAATAATATTTCTTTTGGAGCTAATATGACCAGCCTGAACTTTGTCCTCGCCAATGCCATCGCAAGATCATTACAACCCGGAGATGAAATCCTGATCACTCAACTCGACCATGAAGCCAACCGCGGTCCTTGGCTTCAACAACGAAAACACGGCATTGTGGTTCGTGAAGTTTTACTTGATGAAGATGGGAGCTTAGACTATGCGGATTTTGAGAAAAAGATTAACGAGAAAACCCGGGTCATTGCAATGGGCCTGGCTTCAAACATTCTTGGAACAGTAAATGAATTTGATCGCGTTCGGCAGATGGCGTATGAAGCAGGAGCACTTCTTATCGTGGATGCAGTTCATTTCGCTCCACATCTTTTGACAGATGCTAAAATGATTGATTGCGATTTTCTTCTATGCTCAGCTTATAAGTTCTATGGACCACATGTAGGCATTCTGTATTCACGTCATGGTGCACTGGATAGACTCGATACTGATCGTCTCCGCACCCAAGAACAACATGCACCTTATCGTATAGAGAGAGGTACACTCAATCACGCTGCTCTTGCGGTGTTTCATCCGCAGTTTCCTTCATTGAATCATTCGGTGAAGGCGCCACCCAACGCGAGCGAATCATCAATGCAATGGGCATCATTCAAACACATGAACGCAGCCTGGCCCAACAACTTTATCTCGGACTACGTGATATAGACGGTATTGATATTTATGGCCCGCCAATCAAAGAAACGCAACGTGCACCAACACTTGCATTCACAGTTGAAAATTATACACCTGAACAAATCTGCAGACAATTAGCTGAAAAAAGCATCTGAGCATGGGATGGACATTTCTATGCTTTGCGGGCTGTTGAAGTGATGGGCCTTCTCAATCAAGGTGGGGTGACGCGGATGGGCATCAGTGTTTATAATACTGCGGATGAAATAGCGTATGTGATTGCAACTCTAAAAGAAATGCTGAATAATTAATCATGATTTTTAGTCTTTTTTTCCATTACTCATATTTCAGCAGTTAGGATTTCATTCTAAAAACACCAGAGTGTGCATATCAAAAGATAGAAAATGGCTGATCTACAATAGAAAATCATTAAACACAATTGAATTAGAGCCTGAAAGAATATTTGATCTTATTAAAAAGAACTTGAATAAAAATTTGGAACTGACGATCGAAAAAACCATTCAGTTGATTAAAGGTGAATCCTCCCGTTGGATTAATAAAAACAATCTTCTCCTCGAGAATACAGATTATTCAAAATTTGAATGGCAAGATGAATATTACGGTGTTTCCGTTTCCCCAAAATCAATTGATACTGTCAGAGAGTACATCAAGAACCAGGAAGAACATCATAAGATAAAGTCCTTCAATGAAGAGTATAATGAATTTATGAATGAGCACGGTTTTCAGGAATTCAAATAATCTCCCACCACTTAAAAGTGGTGGCAACTCAATTCGGTTATTGAATTACCACTAGCTTTAGCTAGTGGTTTTAGTTAGTGGTTTTAGCTAGTGGATCATAAATCAACTAGCCATACTTAATTTCACCTCCACCATTTAAAAGTGGTGGCAACTCAATCACATCCACCCCTTCCATTTTTGAATTCCCACTAGTTTCAACTAGTGGACCGATAAGCTTCCTTCTATCGCCTTCTGAATTATAACCGGATCTTCATCACCTCTCACAAACGTACTCCCTGTCATCAACTCATACAGATGAATATATCTGTTACTCACCGTCTCCACAAATTCATCATCCATCACAGGCATCGTTTGTCCTTCAAGTCCCTGAAAACCTTTGGACATCAGCCACTCTCTTACAAATTCTTTTGACAACTGTTCCTGCGGTAATCCTTTCTCCTGGTTGAATTCATATTTATCTGCATACCAGTATCGTGAACTATCTGGTGTATGCACTTCGTCAATGATATATAGCTGATCCCTGTACCATCCAAATTCATACTTTGTATCGACTAGAATAAGTCCTTGCTTCGCAGCCATCTCTGTTCCTCGCTTGAATAATGCCTTAGTTATTTTAACCATTTCATTATACACATTACGAGAAAGAATTCCTTGTGCTATAATGTCATGACCTGATATATCAACATCATGCCCACTTTCTGCTTTTGTGGCGGGGGTAATAATAGGTTGAGGAAATGCCGCATTATCCTTCATTCCTTCAGGCATCTCTTCTCCACATAGATTCCGACGCCCGGAATGATATTGACGTAACGCATGTCCCGCCAGATATCCTCTGATCACCATCTCAATCCGGATAGGCTCACACAACACACCAATTGTAACATTCGGGTGCGGCATCGCTTGTTTCCAGTTTGGTACAATATCCTTAGTGGCATCAAGAAAATACGCTGCTAATTGATTCAACACCTGTCCTTTATATGGAATGGGCCTTGGCAGAATGTAGTCGAAAGCTGAAATCCTGTCCGTAGCAATAGCCACCATAAGGTCATCAACATAATAAACGTCTCTAACTTTCCCTTTATAAAAACCTGTTTGTCCGGGAAGTGAAAAATGTGTTTCAGAGATTGGCATAACTTTTGGACAATTAAGTTGTTAGTTGTTAAGGAAGTCGCAAATTTCATTCAGCGACTTGACATTATGAAACAAACTACCATATATTTGTTTTCAACGATGAAAAAATCAAATAATCACTTCTGTTGCGCTTGTTGTTGTTGTGCACAACCCCCGGGTTGAACAGGAGTGTATTGTTTCTTATAAAAATATAAGAAGCCCTTCAGTTCGAACCGGATTGAGGGGCTTTTTCATTTACAACCACTTACATTATGATAACACAATTAGGACATAACACAAAAACGCTGTTAGGGCTGCCTATAATCGGTAATACACCGCTTTTATTAATAAAAAGTCTCAGTACAGATCGAGTTCGTATCTGGGCCAAAGCCGAATGGGAACAACCCGGCGGTAGTGTAAAAGCCAGAGCTGCTCATGCCATTATAAGCGCTGCTATAAAAACAGGCCAACTTAATCGCAATATTTCTCTCCTTGATGCTTCCAGCGGAAATACTGCGATAGCCTATGCCACTCTATTACACAACCTTGGTTGGATACCAACAATTTGTCTTCCATCTAATGCTTCATCAGAACGCAAAGCACTGTTGACAGCATTAGGCGTCAAACTAATCCTGACTTCGCCGCTCGAAGGGACTGATGGTGCGCAAGAGGTAGCAAAGGAAATCTATGCATCAAATCCCGGTGCTTATTTCTATGCCGACCAATATTCAAATGAAGCGAATTGGAAAGCTCATTATCTCACTACCGCTCAGGAAATCTGGCGGCAAACAAATGGACAAATCACTCATTTTGTTGCAGGCCTGGGCACTACCGGAACATTTACTGGGACGGGTCGCAGGCTTAAGGAACTTGGGGATGTAAAACTAATTGCATTGCAACCCAATAGCCCACTACATGGACTTGAAGGGTGGAAGCATCTCAATACCGCCCACACTCCTGCTATATATGACCCTCATCTCGCTGATGTAAATCTTGAAATTGATTCTGATCAGGCATTTAAAATGATCAGGTTCATTGCCGATCATGAAGGCTTATATATTTCCCCATCCGGTGCAGCCAATCTGATAGGGGCCATTGAAGTTGCATCCGGTATTTCAGATGGAGATATCGTCACCACCATTGCTGATACACTTGAGCGATATAAAGAAGTTCACAAAGAAATATTCGGGATATGACGACCACGATAGAAATCGAAATCCTTGAAGCGATTCAATCACAACTTGAATCAGCTTATCCGCATGAAGCCTGTGGATTTATTTTAGGACATGAGCATAAAGGCAAAAGAAGAATCACTAAATCCATTGAGGTTGAAAATATATCCACTGAAAATCAACGCCGGCGATTTATTATCGATCCTCTTGATTATATGAAGGTTGAAAAACTAGCTCTGAAAGAAGGACTGAGCCTTCTCGGAATTTATCATTCACACCCTGATCATCCGGCTATTCCATCTATCCATGATCTTGAATTCGCACAGCCTTACTTTTCTTATCTCATCCATTCCATCAATTCAGGAAAGCTAACAGATACGTGCAGCTACCGCTTACAAAACGGAAAATTTATCGAAGAAAATTTATCAGTAACTGAAAATAAAAATTCTGTTACCTCGATGCAATAATCTTAAAACCTAAAACAGATCAAACTCAACAACTCCCCCTGTCAGGGGGCCGGGGGTATAAATCGTAAATCTAAAATCTAAAAACATGATTACTATATTCATTCCAACACCACTCCGCCGATTCACAAGTGATAAATCAAGTGTCATTGTGGCTGCCCGGAGCGTAACAGAAGCCATCAGGCAACTAATCTCAGCACATCCATCACTGTCACCTTATATCTATGATGAATCAGAACTCATTCGAAAACACGTTCGTATTTATCTAGGCGAAGAAGACATCAGGGAAAAACAAGGAACAGATACACTCTTAAAAGATGGAGATGAACTAAGTATTATTCCGGCCATTGCAGGAGGATCTGAACTTTTAAATTAATCATTGTATGAGCACAACAACTGAAAAAATAACTTTCAATAAAGAAGAGCTCGAACGCTATAGTCGTCATATCATCATTCCCGAGTTTAATATTGAAGGACAACGAAAACTAAAGAAGGCACGTGTCCTCGTTGTAGGGACCGGCGGACTGGGTGCACCTCTTCTTTTGTACCTCACGGCTGCGGGTGTCGGAACGATTGGGATTGTTGATTTTGACATTGTCGAAAAAAGCAATCTTCAACGGCAGGTCCTCTTTACAACGTCTGATGTCGGCAGGCCAAAAGTTGAGGCGGCAAGGGACAGGCTTTCAGCACTTAATCCTTTTGTCAATTTTGAAGTATTCAACACAAGACTGGATAGTACAAATGCTCTGGATATCATCTCCTCATTCGATATCGTAGCGGATGGAACAGATAATTTTCCTACACGGTATCTTGTCAATGATGCCTGCGTCTTTGCCGGAAAATAAATGTATTCGCATCTATTTATAGATTCGAAGGACAAGCCAGTGTATTCAACTATCTCTATCCTGATGGTAGCCGGGGACCAAATTACAGGGACTTGTTTCCTGCCCCACCACCCGCAGGATTAGTTCCAAGTTGTGCAGAAGGTGGAGTCCTTGGTGTGCTACCTGGAATACTGGGCAGCCTTCAGGCAAATGAAGTAATTAAGGTAATCTCAGGTATAGGAACACCTTTAGCAGGACGACTTTTTCAGTTTGATGCTGCTGAATTCCAATCAAAAATCTATAAAATTTCAAAGGACCCTGAGAACCCGATTTCAGGAATTAATCCGACTCAGACTGAACTCATCGATTATGAAATTTTTTGCGGAATAAATCAACATCAGTTACCGCATGAACTGGAACTAAAACAAGAAATTTCGGTCGATCAATTGAATGACTGGATTAAATCAGGAAAAGATTTTCAGCTCATCGATGTGCGTGAACCTTACGAATACGAAATCGCTAATCTTGGAGGCACTCTTATTCCAAAAGGGGAAATATTAACCCACCTCAATAAGGTTGAAAGAGAAAAGCCAGTCGTGGTCTATTGTCGATCAGGAAAAAGAAGCCGGGATGTGATCAATCTTCTGGAGGAAAAAGGTGGCTTCGACCATCTCTTAAATCTGCAGGGCGGTATCCTCGCATGGGCAGACAAAATAGACCCAACTATGCCTAAATACTAACATCCCTCAACCTAAGAATCGTAAATTTGTTACACCATCACAAATCTAAAATCTAAAATCTAAAATCATGTCCATCAAACTCGGCGATATAGCGCCAAACTTCCAGGCTGAAACCTCAAAAGGCCCAATCGATTTCTATGAATATTTGGGTAATTCATGGGGTGTACTTTTCTCTCATCCGGCTGATTTTACACCTGTTTGTACGACAGAATTAGGACAGGTAGCGAAGTTGAAAAATGAATTTGATAAACGAAATGTCAAAGTCCTTGCACTCAGCGTTGACCCGATCGAATCACACGACAAATGGATAAAAGACATCAATGAAACACAGCACACTGAAGTTAATTTTCCACTTATCGCAGACAGTGATCGTAAAGTATCCCTGCTTTATGATATGATTCATCCCGGTGCTGCAGAAAAGACCACCGTAAGAAGTGTATTCATCATCGGCCCGGACAAGAAAGTAAAACTGACTTTAACATATCCTCCCAGCACCGGTAGAAATTTCTCAGAAATATTAAGAGTAATTGATTCCCTGCAGTTGACCGCTTATCACAGTGTAGCAACTCCAGCCGATTGGAAACAAGGCGAGGATGTAGTCATTCTACCTTCCGTCCCGGATTCAGATATCCCGGCAAAATTTCCAAAGGGCGCAACACATATCAAACCTTATCTGCGTACAACACCTCAACCAAATTAAAATTTAATACACTTGAATTGGATGTAGAGATATTATTCATCACGTCTCAATTATCAAAAAAATATTTGATAAACAAGGTCTCTACATCCGGTTTTTTTTCATAGGTCCATTGACATATAGCCGATACGGTCCGTTTTTGACAGAGACAAGTGTTTGTTCAAACTTATACTTATTGATTTCTCCTTTGGTGTAGATATATCCCCCGATGGCTCTCATCTTTGATGTGATTCTTTCAGGCACCTCTACACAAGGATTTATGCCCACTTTATATATCGCACCTTTAAAGCGATAAATCATTAAAAACTTATATAAGTGGAAGCAGTTCCCCCTTTTAGGGGGCAGGGGGTAAAAAGGGGGACTACTCACATATTCTTCACGATATTCCTGTGCATCAGAATATCTTTCAATTCGTGCAGAACTTTATACTCATTCGGCATCACTTTTTTGAAAGCTTCTTTGATCGCGAAAAAAGTACCTTTTTCAATCGCTATCTTATCCATCATATCGATTTTAGAGGATACGAGTTTTAAGTCTTCTTTGATCAACTTTCGGATAGAAGGAATATCATGCCAGTCACCTTCGATCGCACATGTAAGACTTGAGGTACCGTCTGGCTGAATATCAGTTTCAAGTGAAATGAATCTATAATCCACCACAACATCAGTTTCTGAATACTTGGCAATATTCGTAAATGGAATACGCCAGTTTTCTTCTTCCAACCCTGAATTAACAAGAAAAATCTCAAGACCTTTCTCGTGAAAACGATAAACAATGATGCGAACACTATCAAATACAGACATAAGGTTAAGTCTTTGTCAAGCGGGGTAAAAGTACGCCACGGAAACGGTTATTTTTTTCTTTTGTTCTCCAATATACGTGTCAATATCTCAAAAAGACTTAAGGATATGAAAATCGCCTCTTCTTCATCATTAAGTTTTGAAATAAGCGTAAACGCCCTTTGTTGGTATGCATGCGGTCTGAGCGGATTAAACATCTGCCCGACTTCCCGGTCTTTAACCATAATGGAGAGCAGATCATTGGAATAAGGTCTTATTCTCCCAAGCACACCCCTTGATTTTATTCCATGCATCACATTATTCTGATCCATTATGGCCACCTGGCTACCATTGAAATAGACATCAACATTTTGCTTCTTAATTCTGAATATAATCTCAGTATCTGATGTCCGACAGCATAGCAATGCCTCTCGTACACCTTTAATGTAATCTTTGTAAGCAAACGCAACCATAGGCTCTGCATATATAGACTGGATCGTTCCGGCCACAATTTTATCCACCCCCTTTTTCTGAGATTTAAGCTCCAGTTTAAGAGACATCAATTCCAATTCACTTTCCTGACGAAATGGAATCAACTGTGATTCAAAAGGTTTCACGATTTGCCGCATCACAGCAAGATCCTGGTTGATCTTTCGGGTGCCTGGAGGCATACCCAAAACCTTTCTGATAATATCCTCTATCATTTCCGGACGTCAAGATACAGTTATTTGAAAATGAAAATAAAGTCCTGACCAGAAGGAAACAAATAATATCAACTAACCCAAGTCAAGCTTGATTTAAATATTCTTTTGAGCATAAAGACGTAAAAGCTTCCTTATTTCAGGCAAATTTTTTAGTAATGGTACCTTCCCAATGAAGATTACCGCTTACTGATCACTGCTTACGGAATACCAAATTTACATGTAACTCCTGATCGTAGAACTTTTCCTCATCGTCTTCCTGAGTCGACGTATAGCCCTCTCTTTGATTTGCCGAACCCTCTCCCGGGTCAGTTCCAACTGTTCGCCAATCTCATCAAGAGTAAGTGGTTTTTCACCTTTTAATCCAAAATAAAATGCAAGCACCTCTGCTTCTCTGGGGGCAAGTGAATTCAAACTATACTGGATATCCAATCTTAAGGACTCTTCCATGAGTTTGAGATCGGGCTGCATTTCTGCATCAGTCTCAATCATATCCAAAAGTGTAAAGCTATCCTCATCACTCGAGACAGGTGCATCAAAAGAAACATGACGATTATTACCTGGCATTGCATTTATTACATCCCTGATAGAAACGTTAAGCAACTCTGCCAATTCTTCATGAGATGGATCGCGCTCAAACTCCTGAACAAAAGATACAAACGCCTCATTCAGCCGGTTGTAAGAGGTGGACTTATTATGAGGCATCCGCACAATTCTGGAATATTCCACAATCGATTGCAGGATACTCTGCCTGATCCACCAAACCGCATAGGATATAAACTTAAATCCTTTTGTCTCATCAAATCGCTTTGCCGCCTTCATTAACCCCACATTTCCTTCATTGATCAGGTCACTTAAGGAAAGACCCTGATTCTGATACTGCTTTGCAACTGATACCACAAATCTAAGATTGGCCTCAGTCATTCGTTCAAGCGCTTCCTGGTCACCTGCACGAGCCAAGGACGCCAATCTGGCCTCCTCGTCAGAAGTCATCATGTCTATCTTGCTGATATCCTGTAGATATTTCTCAAGTGCAAGACTTTCACGGCTTGTGATCCTGTTTGCTATTTTAAGTTGTCGCATTCCTGGGTTCCGGGTTTAAGAGCTCAATGTGTATTAAATTCAAATTGCCACTAGAAGGTACAATGGCGCATATCAAAAAGTTCAAACTTTTAAGTCCACTCTGTTGAGTTTTTTCATAATTCTTCAATTTTTCCTCGGCATTGCCTTTTAAACAGAATGAGCTTTGTTCCGTTACTATAATGTCTCGAGGGTGTGATTTCGTACCCAACTAAATCCACTTTTTTTTCGTCTTGGAATAAATAATTCAAAAATCTTATGAAATACCTCTTTTACATCTCCATTAGCCTAAGTTTCATTTTCCTCAATTTTTCAGGTTGTGATAAAAAGGACACTACTGACCCACTTTGTAATCAGATCACACTGAATAAGCCATTTTTGGCAAAAATCGATGAGCAATGGTGCCTGGATCAGGCCAACTGGAGTATTAGATTCGGCCCTTTAGTTGAGGATAGTAGATGCAATGTGCCAGGAATTGATTGTTTCTGGGCCGGAAGATTTGTGATGGCAGCTACAATAATTAATAGCGATGGTGAAGAAAGGGACACTTTCTATGCAGTCCGGAATTGGACCGATACGCTGCAACAGGGGATATACAACATCTATCTTAATAAAATATACCCTGAAATGCGTCCTACAATGGAACTCCTTGATCCTTCAAAATACTCTTTCGATGTTATAATTGAAAAACGATAAAGTATTAAATGCTTCCACAGGCAAAACAAGAGCAATGATTGAAAAGAGAAAGGACAAGTCATGACTTGTCCTTTCTCTTTTCCTATCCGTCACATCAGTTAGATTATCTCACCGATTTCCGTTTACTGAATATTGATTACATTTTACCTGCGTGGGCCGCGATCTCCTCCTCCACGATTTCCACCTCCTCCACCACGATCATCGCGGCGAGGTCCGCGATCATCACGCCTTGGTCCTCTGTCATCACGTCTTGGTCCACGGTCATCACGTCTCGGTCCACGGTCATCTCCGAAGGAAGAACGCTCACGTTCTCTTTCCGGTGGACCTTCTTCTCCGAATCCATCTTCATATTCACCATTTTCATTTTTCTTACGCTCAGGTTTTGGAAGTAATGATTTACGCGACATCCTCATCTTGCCTGTACGGGAATCGATCTCAACAAGCTGCACCTTTACCATGTCACCTTCTTTGAATACTTCCTCCACATTATCTATCCGGCTATGAGAGATTTCAGATACATGCAATAACCCGCTCTTTCCCATGAAATCAACAAACACTCCATAAGGCATTATCGTCCTCACAACAGCTTCATACACATCGCCTACTTCGGGCGTGTATGTTATGCTAATGATACGTTGTCTTGCAAGCTCAAGACTTTCCTTATTCGAACTGGCAATATTGACAATTCCTTTATCACCCACCTCTTCAATATTGATGATAGTGCCTGTAGTCGCTTGTATGTCCTGAATAACCTTTCCTCCAGGGCCGATGACAGCGCCAATCTGACTCTTCTCAATGATGATCTCAAGTATTCGTGGTGCGTGTGGTTTGAGGTCTTCTCTTGGTTCTGATATGACTTCATCCATCTTAGACAGGATGTGCAATCTACCGGCACGTGCCTGCAGTAAAGCTTTCTCCAGCAAATCATAACTCAAGCCATCCACTTTGATATCCATCTGGCATCCTACGATTCCATCACGTGTTCCGGTGATCTTGAAATCCATATCGCCTATTGCATCTTCATCGCCAAGGATGTCAGACAAAATGGCATTTTTTCCTTTCTCACTTACCAATCCCATTGCGATACCCGCAACTGCAGATTTAATTTTTATACCCCCATCCATCAAAGCTAGCGAGCCGGCACAAACCGTCGCCATAGAGGAAGATCCATTGGATTCAAGGATATCAGACACAATACGTAAAGTATATGGCTGAACAGCAGGAAATACTTTTCTCAATGAACGACCTGCAAGATTAGCATGTCCTACTTCTCTTCGTCCGGGACCGCGATTTGGTTTCACCTCACCCGTTGAATAAGGTGGGAAATTATAATGAAGGATAAATTTATCATGTCTGAAATCAAGAGCATTGTCAAGCAATACTTCATCATTCTTTGTTCCTAACGTAAGACTTGTAAGCGATTGAGTTTCACCTCTTGTAAAGACTGCAGATCCATGTGTTGAAGGCAGATAATCAACCTCAATCCATATTGGCCTGATTTCATCCATCTTTCGACCATCAATACGCTTGCCTTCATCAACAACAAAATGACGAACAACCTCTTTTTTAAGTTTATCATAATAGTAATCCACCAAAACAGATTTCTCTGCCATGTATTCGTCACCCTTTTCTGCCGTCAGTTTGGCAACCAATTCAGTTTTGATAGCATCAAAATTTTCTTTGCGGGTATTTTTTTCCTGAGCAGCTCGGGCTATATCAAGAATTCTTTGTCTTGAATAAGAATCAATTTCTTTCTTCAGTTCCTCATCTTCTACTTTAGCAGGCAATTCTCTTTTCTGTGTCGCTTTTATACCAACCTTTTTGGCTAATTCTAATTGGGCCTGGCATTGAACGATTATCGCTTCATGCCCGATTCGAATGGCCTCTACCAGTTCGTGTTCAGAGCACTCATTTGCCTCACCTTCTACCATCATGATATCGGCGATGGTTGCAGCTATGATGACATCAATATCAGCCGTTTTCAAGGCCTCCCGACCCGGATTAACCACAAATTCTCCATTGATTCTTGCTACTCTTACTTCTGATATCGGGCCTGCCCATGGAATGTCCGAAACTGCAAGTGCTGTAGACGCTGCAAGAGCTGCAAGAGCATCAGGCATCGCATCTGCATCTGCTGAAATGAGGTTGATCATGATCTGGGTCTCATTCATATATCCATCAGGAAATAATGGACGCACGGCTCTGTCCACGAGCCTTGATATCAACACTTCGTAATCTGATAACTTAGATTCCCTTCGGAAAAAATTACCCGGTATTCGGCCTACAGCCGCAAATTTCTCCTGGTAATCAACTGATAATGGAAACCATGGTTGGTTTGGTTTTGCATCTTTATTAGATACTACTGTAGCTAAAAGCATAGTATCCCCTAGACGGATCATCGCAGATCCATGAGCCTGTGCAGCAAGCTTGCCGGTCTCCATGATCACTTCTCTGCCATCCGGTAGATTAAATCGCTGGGTAATAGGAATTTGAACACCCATATATTTATTATTTAATTTGTTATAATCTGATTTTTAATGATTTACTCAATTTTAGAGGGATTCTTTCAAAGACAATTGCAGGTACAGACGATCTGCTGGATCTTTCCAGGTTCTAAAGCAAAAATCAAAGATAAAAATTGAGAAATCGTAATCGAATAGCCGATTAGAATACAGGATACCCTTTAAAAACGGGTAAACATTATTTTCTGATACCCAACTTTTCGATTATTTCGCGATAGCGCTGAATATCCTTTTTCATGAGATAATGCAATAATCGCTTTCGCTGCCCTACCATCGTCAAAAGCGCTCTCTTGCAAGAGTTGTCTTTTGCATTGATTTGTAGATGCTTTGATAACTCATTGATCCTGAGTGTCATCAAGGCTACTTGAGATTCAGTGCCGCCGGTATTAGCTGCAGTACCACCGAAGTCAGAAAAGATTTCAGCTTTTTTAGCTGATGTTAGATAAATTGCCATGTCATTTGACGCTTTAAAAAATGACTAATATTTTGGTTTACTTTAATTTTTCGAGCCGCAAAGATACGATTCTTACCAGGAATTATTCAGCATTGTTATTTTTTAACCCGCTCTTTAGCTTTAGCCTCATTCCACAACCCGTCCATTTCACCTAAGGTCATGTCTGTCAGTGCTTTAGTTGCGTGGGCTTCAATATATTCAAATCGGCGTTTAAATTTCTGATTTACCTTTTCAAGCGATGTTTCAGGATCTATCCCTTTGTACCGGGCATAATTGATCAATGAAAACAGGATATCCCCAAACTCATCCTCAAGCTCTGATTTACCTGCGCCGGCCACTGACGCCTCTTTAAATTCTGTGATTTCTTCTTCTACTTTATCCCAGACCTGCTGATCATTCTCCCATTCAAATCCTACCTGCCTCGTTTTGTCCTGCATCCTGAAAGCTTTAATCATTGCAGGCAAAGAATCCGGCACTCCTGAAAGAACTGACTTTTTGCCCTCGTTCTTCTTGATTGTCTCCCAATTTCTTTTTACATCCTCCTCGCCAATTACCACAGTATCTCCATAGATGTGTGGATGTCTTCGAATCAACTTATCGCATACTGTATTGATCACAGAGGTTATATCAAATTGGGATTTCTCCTTTCCAATCCTTGCATAGAACACAATGTGCAGTAGGAGGTCACCCAGTTCCTCACCTATCCCTTCCCAATCTTCCTTTATGATCGCATCCGCCAATTCGTAAGTCTCTTCAATAGTAAGAATTCGTAACGAATGAATATCCTGTTTCATGTCCCAGGGGCACTTTTCCCTTAAGTCATCCATAATGTCAAGCAATCGCTCAAAGGCCTTCAACCGTTCGTCATCCATCCTAAATTCTATTTACTTCCATTAAAACATTTCCATTCGTCGAAAATTTCACTGAACAAATTACGTCTTGTAAAAAGTCCCCTTCAGGGGATTTAGGGGCCAAGCAAATGCCCCATCAAATCCCTCTTTGTCCTGAGGTATTCTTCATTATCCTCATTTGGTTCAATCATCAATGGCACTCTGTCCACAATGTTTATCCCACCCTCACTGAGTGAAATTATTTTCTCAGGATTATTAGTCAGCAAACGGATATTATCAATACCCAGATCCTTTAAAATCAGGTTCGCTATATGATATGTCCTTTCATCTGTTTCAAATCCTAGCTGATGATTGGCATCTATAGTATTATATCCCTCATCCTGGAGATTGTAAGCCTTTAATTTATTGATAAGACCGATCCCCCGACCTTCCTGCCTTAAATAAATCAGGACCCCCTTTTCTCTGGTGATTAATTCCAGGCTTTTTTCCAGTTGTGCACCGCAATCGCAACGTTTTGAACCAAATAGATCGCCGGTAAGACATTCAGAATGAACCCTGACTGTGACGATTTCATTGGGATTTAAACCTGGTGAATAAAGCGCAAGATGCGGCATTGGGTCTACATCATTGTCGGCATATGCATCGATATACCAAAAGCCTGATGTTGTGGGAATACTGGAATGAACCTGCTTTTGCATTAAAACTTACCTCGGAAAGAATGACAAAGGTAAGGCAACCACCAGAGAATAAATCATTCTAATCCCGGATATCAGAAGGTTGTGAAACTTTCTCAGGAGAAGGGTGGCTATAACTGCACCTGAATAAGATGAAGGAAAACCTGACAAAGTCAGATCATAACTATTTCCTGCTTGTACCCAATTTGACAAGAAAAATCAAGCCGCTTGTAACAAAAACAGTAAGGGTGACGAGTAAAATCAGCATGTCTTAATTCGGAGTGTTATTTAGTTAACTGCGGCTAAGGTGCGGAATTTTTATTTGATATTATAAACTTTTTTCAAAATTTTATTTTAGTCGAAACCTTGGCTGCATTACAATGATTAAAGCATGTTCTTGGTTTGTAATATGTAGCTTTAACTCAAATTATTGACGAATGAAAATTTCATATAACCCTCTTGCTATCTTATATTTTTTCATTTTCACAGCCATATATTCTCCACTTTTCAGCCAATCAAGTGCATCGGAGATTTATAAGGATATCAAAAAGTTAGGCGTACTGGCTAATGTCCTTTATGTCGGCGCCCATCCCGATGATGAGAATACCCGTCTGATCAGCTATTTCTCAAATCATATTTCTGCGCATACTACCTATCTGTCGATGACCCGTGGGGATGGAGGTCAAAATCTGATAGGCCCCGAAATTCGTGAAATGCTTGGTGTGATCAGAACCCAGGAGCTCCTTGCGGCAAGATCCGTTGACGGAGGCTTTCAAATGTTTACACGAGCCAACGATTTCGGTTATTCCAAAACTCCAACTGAAACTTTTAATATATGGGATCGAAATGAAGTCCTGAGTGATGTAGTCTGGGCCATGCGGACAATCAGACCCGATGTCATCATCAACAGATTCAATACCGATACCTCCCGACCTAATCATGGTCATCACACCGCTTCGGCTATACTCTCCACCGAAGCATTTGATCTGGCCGCAGACCCTTCTTCTTTTCCTGAACAATTAAAATATGTTGAGCCTTGGCAGCCAAGAAGGATTTACTTCAACACAAGCTGGTGGTTTTATGGAAGCCAGGAGAATTTTAACAAAGTGGATAAATCGAACATGATGTCCATCGATATCGGGTCCTTTGATCAGGTATCAGGTGAATCAAACTCTGAAATCGCCGGTAGAAGTAGAAGCATGCACAAAAGTCAGGGCTTTGGATCTGCTGAAACCAGAGGCGAAAGCCTGGATTATATCGACCTTATTAAAGATGCTAAGGGAACCAAACCAAAAGATATTTTTGAGGGCATAGATATTACATGGAACCGTGTTCAGGGCGGCTCAGGTATTGGCACCAAAGTCAAACAATTAGATTCTTCATTTGATTTTAAATCGCCTTCATCAAGTATTCCGCAATTGCTGAATATCTATAACTCGATTCAACAACTCCCTGATTCATATTGGAAGAAAATAAAATCAGATGAATGCAAATCTCTGATTGAAAAATGCCTTGGTTTATTTATTGAAGTTCGTACCAACAAATTTCGTGTAAGCCCCGGAATGATGCTGCCTGCAACATTGGAAATTGCAAACAGATCAAATGTTGATGTCACGCTCTCATCTGTCAGGTTTTCCTCAGGGGATACTACATATTCATTCCAGTCACCACTTAAATACAATCAGGTGGTGATGAATGAAATGAAAATTACGGTTCCTGATCATCTCAGCACACCTTATTGGCTAGTTGATACCCCTAAAGAAGGAATGTATAGCGTTCCTGATCAGGAAAAAAGAGGCCGACCTTATGACGCTCCCGAAATTTCAGCCGATATCAATATTATGATTTCCGGAACACAAATAGTTTTTAATGTTCCTGTGATATATAAAACAGTGGATCCTGCCAAAGGTGAAATTCACCGCCCACTATCCATTACACCTCCGGTCGCAATTCAATTCAACGAGGATGTATTGGTTTTTTCTTTAGGTAATGAGCGCACCATTGATGTGACACTTACAGCTATTCAGGATAGTGTAAGTGGAACACTCCAACTAAAAATTCCCCAAAAAGATTGGACCATTTCCCCCTCAAGTATTCCCTGGTCATTTTCCAATTCAGGTGAGACCACTGTACTAACTTGTAAAATTACTCCACCCAACGGCCAGTCTTCAGCAACTCTAAATCCTGAAATTTTAAGTGGTGGTCAGACTTACCACCACAAGGTGACAACGATCGATTATGACCACCTTCCATATTTATCTATTGTGCGTGAAGCAAGTGTTAAGTTAAAAAGTATCGATCTGAAAATTATTCCCAGAGCGATAGCTTATATCGAAGGCGCAGGCGATGATGTGGTAGAAGGCTTACAGCAAATTGGCTATTCAATCGATGTGATAGACCCGGCTACAATTTCAACTACGGAATTAAGCAAATACCAGGTTGTTATTTTAGGCATCAGAGCATTCAATACCATTGAACCACTAGCCTATAAAAATAAAATACTTTTTGATTGGGTTGAAAAAGGAGGCACTATGATCGTGCAGTATAATACCAGTCATGCTTTGGTGACAGACGAAATTGCACCTTACCCTTTAACTCTCTCCAGGGATCGCGTAACAGAAGAAAATTCATCTGTTACAATTCTTAATCCGGAGTCAGACATTTTCAACTTCCCAAATAAAATAAATGCTTCTGATTTTGATGGCTGGGCTCAGGAACGGGGCTTATATTTTCCAAATAAATGGGATGATCATTTCACTCCGCTTCTTGAAATGAAAGACACTGGAGAAAATTCTACAAAAGGGTCTTTATTGATTGCAGGGTATGGAGAAGGGTATTATGTCTACAGCGGTATATCATGGTTCAGACATCTCCCCGTCGGTGTTCCGGGATCTTATCGGCTATTGAGCAATCTCATTTCTCTAGGCTTCAAAAGCGGTAAATCCTAATCTTTACATAATATCTGAATAATGTCAGGGCTCGGTGATAAAATAAATTCCTCAATTGAGGATTTGAGGCCAACAAGCGAAGATCGCAACTTCCATTGGAACAGGTTATATGTGTTTGTACTCATTTTTAATGCTGTACTTGTTGTGCTATTTTATTTGCTTAGTCATTTTTTTAACCATCACGTCGTATGAGTGTATTGGATTGGATTGTCCTGATCGGTTCAACAGCATTCATCGTCATTTTCGGCATCTGGAAAACCAGGAAGAATAAAAATATTGAGGGCTACCTCCAGGGCAATCATTCTGCCCATTGGTGGACTGTAGGTCTTTCGGTTATGGCCACTCAAGCCAGTGCTATTACATTTCTCTCCACACCCGGCCAGGCCTATTCTGAAGGAATGGGATTTGTCCAGTTCTATTTTGGATTGCCTATAGCCATGGTGATCATTTGCATCGTTTTTATTCCGAGGTATTTCCGGATGAAAGTATTCACGGTATATGAATTTCTTGAGCAACGTTTTGGACTTCCCACGCGCCTGCTAGCCGCATTTCTCTTCTTAATTCAACGCGGGCTTGGTGCAAGTATTACAATTTTCGCGCCGTCCATTATTTTTTCAGCAATTCTTGGATGGAATTTACATCTTACCATTTTCGTTATTGGTTGCGTGGTTGCACTCTACACTTTTGTTGGTGGTACAGCCGCAGTCAGCGTAACACATAAGCTACAAATGGCCATCATGATCGGCGGTATTATCACAGCATTTGCTGTTACCTTATCTTTTTTACCGGATGGAATCGGATTTACAGATGCATTACAGATTGCAGGTGCAAGTGGTCGACTCAATGTCGTCGATTTCAGTTTGAATCTGAATAACAGGTATACGTTCTGGTCTGGGATCACAGGAGGCACTTTTCTGGCTCTTGCATATTTTGGCACTGATCAGTCACAGGCGCAACGTTATCTCACCGGGCAATCCATTAAACAAAGTCGGTTGGGACTACTATTTAATGGCATATTTAAAGTACCAATGCAATTTTTGATTTTACTGACCGGGCTGATGGTATACGTTTTTTATCAATTTCACGCTCCACCACTATTTTTTAATACCCATGTCGAGAAAGAAATGTTGGCTTCCTCAGCATCTGCCGAATACACTCAGTTACAACAAGAGTGGAAAAATGAACACGATACAAAACAGATATTATATAATGATTTGGTTAGAAATGATAATAAACCTATTGACCAGGCTTTACTAGACCAAAGCATGAATCACGAGAACGAAATTCGCAGTAAAACAAAAAAATTAATAACCACTACATTACCTGATGCAGAATCCAATGATCGGGATTACCTCTTCATCAGATTTATCCTGGACTATCTACCCAAAGGAATCATCGGCTTATTGATTTCGATGATCCTTGCTGCAGGAATGTCATCTACTGCTTCCGAATTAAATGCGTTAGCTTCAACTACCACGATTGATTTTTATAAGCGATTGATCCGTAAGGATGCCAGTGATAAGCATTTTGTGTATGCGTCAAAAGCATTTGTATTGGGCTGGGCAGTGATTGCCATTTGCTTCGCGTACTATGGTGCATTGTTTGAAAACCTGATCCAATTCGTCAATATCGTAGGCTCCATCTTTTACGGTACAGTACTTGGTATTTTCCTGTCTGCTTTTTATTTGAAATACGTTTCAGGTCGGTCAGTATTCATCTCCGCTTTAATCGCACAGGCTATCGTATTATACTTTTTTCTGAAAACCGATATTGGTTTCTTATGGTATAATGTGATAGGTTGCGGAGCTGTCATGATCTTCAGTTTAATTATTGAAATGCTCAATAGAATGATCCGCAGAAATGAATCACAATTGACTACCTAAGAAAAGATTCATACACTGGTCAATGAATAGTTTGCAAAAAAAATAGATCCCGAAAATCTTCCGGGATCTATCCTTATATTATTCGCTAAATGTTCTCACATCTCACATCTCACATCTCACACATCTCACATCTCACATCTCACATCTCACATCTCATATCTCACCTTACATCTTTTTCCATTCTGCGATCGAGGCAGTATTCATTCGTATATAATCTTTATTAGAGTCTTGTGTCGCAAGCTCTAATGATCGAGTAGCAGTTTCAATAGCTCCCTTCTTATCACCAAGACCCGCCTGGATTAATGACTTTGTTCTAAGTACCCAATATTTTTCATTTCCCATGGCAATAGATTTATTTACCCATTCGAGTGCTTTATTGAGATCCTTCCCTTCGGTGAAATAATAATTGCCTGCTGAATAATAATCACCTGCTGTCGGACCAGCCATAACCTTGGAGATGCTTTCTTCTACAACTTTATCTGTGCCTACTTTGATGGCAACGGGAAGGTAGATGTTATCCCAGAGTACAAAGAAATCCCCACCGCTGTTAGTAAGGTTATCAAACCCCATCATCAATGACTCCACATGCATATCTTTAGATAATGGATACGGTGTAGCTGTAACAGAAACAGGAGTCACATCAGAACCGGCGTAACTAGTCCAATCTGTACTGTTGTGTGGATAAAGCATAACAGTCCAGGTAGTCATCCCTGGTTTTGTCAATAAAGCATAAGATCCTTTTTTTACATCTGCACCTCCGAAATTTATATCCTCACTAAAGGTGATCTTGGTTGCAGCATTAGCTCCTGTCCTCCATACCTCACCATAAGGTACCAGACCTCCGAAAATAGCTCTCTTCTTCACACTTGGTCGTGAATATTCTACCGTCACATCAGTAAGGCCAATACGTTGCTCCACTTTCGCACCAGGGCTGGCGGCAGGAGTTTGAATTTGAGCCTGCATTAAATTGATCGCAAGCACAGTCAATAAAACAAGTATTCCGGTTTTTTTCATTTGAAAGAAGATTTATAGTTTAAACAATTAGCGGTTAAACATGATCAGCTAAGAAAAAGTTGATCATGCCAAAATAAAAAAAGCACTTCTGATTTGAAGTGCTTTCGAGTGACAGCGCTGGGATTCGAACCCAGGACCCACGGCTTAAAAGACCGTTGCTCTACCGGCTGAGCTACGCTGTCAGGATTGCACCTTTGCGCAAACAAGGCCGCAAATATATTACTTTTTCATATTGAAGCCGGATTACCCTTCTAAATTAAGAATTTTTAAGCCCCCCAAAGCCTCGAAATACCTTATTAATGTTGCTGCGTAAGCATCCGCAATGAATATTTCTTTCCTTCAATAGATTCTAAAACATGAGGAAAATGTTCTCTTGCTTCACTGATCAGATCCCCTACATCCTTATAGCGGGATGAATAATGTCCGGTAAGCAGACACATAACATCAGCTTCTGCCGCCATCAGGCCCGCATCTCCAGCTGTACTGTGACCGGTTAATTCAGCCGTATCAATCAGATCATTTCCAAACGTAGTTTCGTGGTAAAGCATCGTTACATTTTTTATCCATGGTATTATCATTTTACTGTATTGCGTATCTGAACAATATGCATAGCTTAGTAGCAATTCCTCTCCATATGTCATCAAATGGTTTGGCATGGTAGTACCGTTTATTTCCAAATCCATTCCATGCTGCAATTGATGTATCTGGTCTGGAGTGAGTCTCATTGACTCGACAACTTCCTTTTTAAGTTTATACAGACTTGATCTCTCCTTTAACAAATATCCATTGCAACTTATACGATGCTGAAGAGGAAAAGTAAATACATCCAGATTACCCTTAGTCCATATTTTCGATAAACTCGTTGGGTTAGTTTCAACAATATGGAGTGGATAATTAATCTTCATTTCAGTGTATCTAATGATCTCATCAAGGAGGCCTTTTATCCCCACCGGACCAAAAACTGTAAGTGCTTCTTTACGTTGAAGATGACTGAAAGAACTCAACAGCCCCGGCAGTCCGAATACATGATCACCGTGTAGATGGCTGATCAGAATAATAGTGATCTTAAATGGTTTGATACCATATTCACGTAGCCTTGTCTGTGTTCCTTCACCACAGTCGATAAGGCAAAACAGATCATCATATTGTACAACCTGAGCAGACGGATGTCTTCCATTCATAGGAAGCGCAGATCCGGAACCAATTACCGTCACTGCAAATTCAGCCATGACTGATTATCGGTTTAATTTAGTTCGATTATTCTTCTTCTGTCGGAACTTCGCTGTTCATATCACGCTCTACATCTTCCATATAGACGTAATCGATGGATTCCTTTACTGTAGGCACGATGGCTAGTATAGTATCGAGTCTGGATATCTTGATGAGCTTCTCAACACTCGGATGGGCGATCCCGGTGATGACATAACTTCCATAATCTTTCCATAGCCGATTAGCGGTAAGGATAGCACTCAATCCGGACGAATCAACATATTTAACCTGGCTCAAATCAAAAATCAGGTTTCGCACTCCTTCATTTCTGAGAAAAATAAACTCTGATTTCAAATCAGGGGCAATAAGAGAATTCAAATTCTCTTCATCAAGAGAGAGAACAGAGTACTTATCATGTTTATCTAATGAAAACTTCATTGGCAATGCATTAGTCTTTTAATGACCCCTTTAAAATTGAGGACGTTTGCAAAAGTACCCCATTTTCGATAAATTCACTCTAAGCCCGGGGTATATTGTTGTTTGTTAAGCAAATACGACCCGGGCATGCCTTCAATTTTTCTTTTTAACAATATTGAAACACATTATTCTTTTCTTTTTAAATCATTATCGGCCCCTTATTGTTATTATGACAAATCGTCACGATTACGTCCTTAAACAAGCTGAATTGGCAGATTCATCATCCTTTTTAGCCACTTGGAATCATTTTGGATGTGGGTGATCTTTAGAAACACTACTTTTATAAATAGTTCTTATATTGGACTTTAAATTAATATATCCCAAGCATTATACATGAATAGAAAGTTCTCTCCCAAAGTCAAGAAGATCATTTCCCTAAGCAAAAATGAAGCTTTGAGACTCGGGCACGATTATATCGGTACTGAACATCTCCTTCTTGGGATGCTTCAGGACAATGATAATCTTGCCGTCCGGGTTTTGGACGCAATGGATGTTGATTTTACTGAGCTAAAATTCAAAATTGAGGACACAATAGCCGAAGGACGGTTAGAACAAACTCCTGTCTCTGCCGGCAATGTTCCTCTCAACAGACAAGCTGAACGTGTCCTGAAAGTGACTTTTCTCGAAGCAAAAAATCTGAACAGCGATGAGATTAGTCCTGAACACCTTATGCTTTCGATTTTAAAACATGGTGATAACATCGCGAGTAAAGTACTATCTGAATTTGATATCAATTATGAATCATATAAATCTGAACTTGAATATGTCATTCAGGAAGAATCAGGTAATTATCAGGAATTTATGAACCAAGGTCCATCTGACTCTGAAGGCTCCTATGAAGAAGAAGGAGAGAAAGGCCAATTCGGTGCTAAAAGAACTGCTTCAAAATCCCGTACACCAGTTCTTGACAATTTTGGCAGAGACATAACACGTCTTGCTGAAGAAGATAAGCTGGATCCTATCATCGGACGTGAGACTGAGATTGAAAGGGTATCACAAATCCTAAGCCGTAGAAAAAAGAATAATCCAATCCTTATAGGTGAGCCAGGTGTTGGAAAAACAGCTATTGTCGAAGGTCTCGCTCTTCGCATAATGCAAAGAAAAGTAAGTCGCAATCTGTTTAATAAACGGATCGTGATGCTTGATCTGGCAGCTCTGGTCGCCGGTACAAAATACCGTGGACAGTTTGAAGAAAGAATGAAAGCCATAATGGGTGAGCTTGAAAAATCAAGAGATGTCATCCTCTTCATTGACGAAATTCATACCATCGTTGGCGCCGGCGGTGCAACCGGTTCACTCGATGCATCAAATATCTTTAAACCTGCATTATCCCGTGGAGAATTGCAGTGTATCGGCGCATCTACCTTAGATGAATATCGCCAGCATATTGAAAAAGACGGAGCACTTGACAGGCGTTTTCAAAAAGTTCTTGTCGAACCACCTTCCGCAGAAGAAGCTGAACACATCCTGCATAACATCAAACCGAAATACGAGGAATTTCATAATGTCTCCTATTCTGATGAAGCTATCAGAGCTTGTGTCAAATTGAGTGACCGCTATATAAGTGATAGGTTTTTACCAGATAAAGCAATTGATGTATTAGATGAAGTAGGCGCCAGGGTGCATCTCAAAAACATTCATGTGCCTAAACATATAGAAGAATTCGAAGCACAAATCGAAGAGATAAAAGAAGAGAAAAATAAAGCTGTCAAGAGTCAGCAGTACGAAAAAGCTGCCGATCTCCGTGACCATGAATCCAAACTTGTCAGAAAGCTTGAGAAAGCTAAAGAAGACTGGGAGGAAGAATCAAAAACAAAGAAATATCCCGTGTCTGAAGATGACATCGCTGAAGTTGTAGCCATGATGACTGGCATTCCTGTTAAACGGGTTGCTCAGAGTGAAAGCAAAAAACTTGTTGGGATGAACAGTGATCTCAAAAAGGTCATTATCGGTCAGGATGAAGCGATTATAAAAGTCTCAAAGGCAATTCAGCGTAACCGGGTGGGTTTGAAAGATCCATCTAAACCTATCGGCTCATTTATTTTCCTGGGTCCGACGGGTGTAGGCAAAACGGAATTAGCGAAGGCCTTAGCCAGATATCTTTTTGATTCGGATGATGCTTTGATCCGTATCGATATGAGTGAATACATGGAGAAATTCTCCGTAAGCAGGCTTATCGGTGCCCCTCCAGGATATGTTGGTTACGAAGAAGGAGGCCAACTTACTGAAAAGGTAAGGCGGAAACCATATTCTGTTGTTTTACTCGATGAAATAGAAAAAGCTCATCCGGATGTATACAATATTTTACTTCAGGTCCTGGATGATGGTCAATTAACTGATGGCTTGGGGAGAAAGGTTGATTTTAAAAATTGCCTGATCATTATGACCTCAAATATTGGGGTGCGCCAGCTTAAAGATTTTGGCCAGGGTGTAGGTTTTGCTACAAAAGCAAGACAGGATGCGGCTGAGGACCTTACGAAATCAGTCATCCAAAGTGCGTTGAAGAGGACTTTTAGTCCTGAATTTCTCAACAGGATTGATGATGTCGTCATCTTCAACAGTCTCGATCGGGATCATATCCATAAGATAATAGACATCACACTCACAGACTTGTACAAACGAATGGCTACAATGGGCTTTTTACTCAGCCTGACGGAAGAGGCAAAAGATTTTGTCGCAGAAAAAGGGTTCGATCCACAGTTTGGTGCTCGTCCTTTGCACAGGGCCATTCAGAAATACATTGAAGATCCTTTGGCTGAGTTCATCCTCAATGAAAATCCTGTAGAAGGAAGCAGTCTTGTAGCTGACCTGAATAAAGAGACACAGGAGTTGGTCATTCGTCAAACGATTATGGAAAAAGAAAACTCTTGAGGATTTCCCGCCACGGAATGTTAATTTTGCCTTCCACAGTAAAAAACCGGGAAATTTTTCTTGTTTCAGATATCAAACATGACCTTACCATTATGTCAATTCATAAGGAACCCAGTTTCCTGAGTTCCTTTTTTCTTAACCTAAATTCTATTTAATCCTTGGCTAAACGATTCCCATCTAATTACCCTTCAAAACAAAACGACGAGAAGTTTCAATTCAAGATGAATGGGGATATCCGTGTTCCTGATATCCGCCTTGTGGGTGACAATCTTGACGAAGTCAGCCAGGTAGCCGGCAAAGAAATTGAACCCGGCATCTACCCTACCCGCACTGCCAGAAACTGGGCTGAAGACCTGGGACTGGACCTGGTCATGATTTCTCCAAATGCCGATCCACCGGTATGCAGGATTATTGAATTCAACAAGTTCCTCTATAATAAGCGCAAAAAGGAGAAAGAAATCAAGGCCAATACCTCCAAGACAGTGATCAAGGAGATTCGCTTCGGTCCGAATACCGATGAGCATGATTTTGAATTCAAGGTCAAACATGCCCAAAAATTTCTTGACGAGGGCTCAAAAGTCAAAGCTTATGTTCATTTTCGGGGCAGAACCATTGTTTTTAAGGAAAGAGGCGAACTTCTGCTTCTTAAACTCCTCAAAGAAACTGAGGAATATGGGGCGGCCGAGGCTCTTCCTAAGATGGAAGGAAGAAGAATGATTGTTATCCTGGCCCCTAAAAAGAAAAAGTAATCTCTTGGCTGTCTGTTGCAGTTTTCGTTTTAAAAACTATCTTTGCAGTCCTTTTGAATAAAAAATCTATTGGTCATGCCTAAGATGAAGACCCACAGCAGTGCTAAAAAGCGTTTTAAAATTACCGGTTCCGGTAAAGTGAAGCGTTTTCAGGCCAATACCTCCCACCGGATGCGGAATAAAGACAAGAACACTAAAGGCCGGTTAGTCGGTTCTACACTTGTGAGTGAAGCCGACCAAAAGAGAGTAAAAAGAATGCTCTGCCAGTAAATTCTCAGAGAAAGAATAAAAATTCATAACTGTTTGCCAGGACCAAAGTGTTGTTTTTTACAACCCCTGTCATACCAAATTGATAAATCATGCCAAGATCAGTAAATGCTGTAGCCTCCAGGAAAAGGAGAAAGAAAATCTTAAAAGCAGCCAGAGGCTATTTCGGAGCCAGAAGCAAAGTATACACTGTAGCCAAGAACGCAGTAGAAAGAGCGATGAGGTATTCCTACATCGATCGTAAGAAAAAGAAACGTGCCTTTAGAGGATTATGGATAGCCCGTATCAATGCTGCAGCCCGAATGAATGGTACGACCTATTCACAGCTTGTGAATAAAATGAATAAGGCTAATATCCTTTTAAACCGCAAGACACTTGCTGATCTTGCACTCAATCATCCTGAAGCATTTAAAGCTGTTGTTCAGGCAGCTGGATAAATATAGAATTATTCTGACTAGTCTCTCACCCTTTCTGGAACTAGAATAATTTTACAACCCAACCAAATAATCCTGGTTGGGTTTTTTTTTGGCCTGAATTATCTGATATTATTTTCTCATTGCTTCAACAGGATCCAGGCGGGCCGCCTGCCACGCAGGTATAAGGCCTGAAAGAACACCTATCACAACAGCAATAATCATCGCGATAAGAATATTTGTTGACGACAGATAGATATCGTAATGGAATGCATAGGTGGCAATCTTTAATACGCCAAACACGATAAGTAATCCTATAACCGCACCGATAAGGCAGAGAACAATGGATTCAATTAAAAATTCCAATAGTATAATCGATTGTCTTGCGCCGAGCGCTTTTTTGATGCCTATTATGCCGGTCCTTTCTTTGACAGAAACGAACATAATATTCGCTACACTAAACATACCTACAAGGATCGAAAATCCACCAATAAAAATGCCTACCACATTCATCATGCTGAAGACAGGTGCCAATAATTTTGTCAGCATTGCTAACTGATTGATCGCAAAATTTTCAGACTCCCTTGGCTTGATTTTACGGGCACTTCTCAGCACACCGGTGACCTCGTCCTTAAGATCATCTAACTCAACACCCTGTTTAGCTTTGATATTCAGAGACGTACCCCACGTATATCTTGATTTGACATTGACGAGCTTTTTTGCAGTCATAAAAGGTATGAGGATAGCTTCGTCAAATTGAAAAATATGGATCAGACTATTGCCTTCCTTCTTCAACACACCCACCACCTGAAAATCCATCCCTTTAATCTTTATTTCCTTTCCAATTGGTTCTATCGTTCCAAATAAATTTTCAGCAAGTACGGATCCAATAATTGCTCTGTTTGCACCATTTGAGGACTCAAATGAGGTAAAAAATCTTCCTCTTTCAAATTGAAGCCTGAAGATATCAGCATAATCCTCTGTTACACCTGCCATGTATGCCCCTTCTACACTGCTTGATCCAAACTTTAAGGTCCGTCCTGGCATGAACACGGAAAAACTGGCCTGATCCGAAAGCCTGACTTTTTTCTTGATGATTTCAAGATCCTCATAACTGGGTTGAGGTCTACGCTGGTACTTCCACCAGTTTTGGGAGGGATCCTCATTCCATGGCATCTTGTCAACATACAAGACATCATTGCCCAGCTTTTCAAAGCTGCTACTTATGTTGTCCTTTAATGAATCAACTGCTGATAATACAGAAATAATACATATGATCCCGATGCTTATACCGGTAAGCGACAGAAAGCTTCTCAGCTTATTCGCAGATAACTGCTGCAAAGCCTGAACGATACTTTCATAAATGAGGTTTAACAACATCATGGTTAAAACTAAATAAATCCGTTTTAGTTATCTTCTTTTATTCGATAAAAACGCAAAGGAGACCGACACGATCAACAAATGCCTGAAAAATAAATCATTACATCCACAAAATAAGCCAATTACGCTTGCTTTTTGGTCCTCGCTTGTATTATCTTTGCACTCCATTTTTTTCAACCTGTAATATGCGCACAAAACTTTCACAGTTTACTTTTGAACTCCCCGAGAAGCTAATCGCCAAATATCCATCCAAAGAAAGAGACGAATCCAAATTGATGGTCGTCAACCGGAAGACCGGTTTAATGGAAAACAAAACCTTCAAGGATATCCTTGATTATTTTGACGAGGGTGATGCCATGATCTTCAACAACACAAAGGTATTCCCTGCCCGTCTCTATGGCCGGAAAGAAAAAACCGATGCTGAAATTGAAGTATTTCTCCTTCGAGAACTAAACTCCAGGGCAAGACTTTGGGACGTGTTGGTTGATCCTGCCCGTAAGATCAGGGTAGGTAACAAACTTTATTTTCTTGACAAAAAAGGAAATGAAATATTAGTAGCTGAAGTTGTGGATAACACAACATCGAGAGGCCGCACGATAAGATTTTTGTTCGACGGCACAGATGAGGAATTTAGCGGATTGTTGAGATCCCAGGGTCAAACTCCTCTTCCAAAATACATCAATCGCAAAGCTGAGGAACTTGACAAGGAAAGATATCAGACCATATATGCTAAAGAAGAAGGTGCTGTAGCAGCTCCTACAGCAGGCCTTCACTTCACCAGAGAATTAATGAAACGCCTTGAGATTAAAGGTGTTGACTTTGCCGAATTAACGCTGCACGTTGGCCTGGGGACATTCAGAAGCATTGATGTTGAGGACTTATCGAAACATAAAATGGATGCTGAATATTTTAAAATAACTGATGAAGCAGCAGAGATTGTCAATAAATCAAAAAGAGCTGGTCATAAAGTTTGTGTCGTCGGGACAACCTCTATGCGCGCTATTGAGTCAGCAGTCTCAGCATCCGGCTTATTAAAACCAGCAGAAGGATGGACGAATAAATTTATTTTTCCACCTTATGATTTTAGTTTGCCTGATGCCATGATCACCAATTTCCATATGCCAAAGTCAAGCCTGTTAATTATGGTTTGTGCTTTTGGGGGCTATGAACTGATAATGGATGCCTATAAAAAAGCAATCAAAGACAAATACAGGTTTTATACCTATGGTGATGCTATGCTGATCATCTGATATTGCAAGGAATTGATCTTAACCCGATTTTATTTTTCTGTGGGCATGCATTTATTGCTTTTTCTCCTTTGATTTTAAAGGGTAATTGGTAAATGCTGATAGAAATTGACCTGCCTGATGGTTTATCTTTTTTCTTATATGTAATCATTTGACTTCTAAACATAAGGAAACCAGTTTCAGGCAAAAAAAAGAAATCGAAATTTCCTTGTTCCCCTCAGTAGTTTTTATACATTTGCAGAAATTAGCTCAGGAACTCAAATTCAGAGTTGGGCGTTACACCCGGAGTAGTTAGAACTATTTTTTCATTTAATTTCACTAAGTTTCATGTATTGGACACTTGAATTGGCCCATCACCTTGAAGAAGCTCCATGGCCGGCTACTCGCGATGAATTGATCGATTATGCGATACGTTCAGGCGCCCCTCTGGAAGTAATTGAAAATCTGCAGGAAATGGAAGAGGAAGGAGAGCTCTTTGAGAGCATAGAAGACATATGGCCCGATTACCCTAGAAAAGATGACTTCCTCTTCAATGAGGATGAATATTGACTTTTGGCTGATATTTACCAGGATCTTCTTCACTGAGAAGCCTTGCATGATTTAGTACTGCAAGGCTTTTCCATTTTGGATAAAATAATTTACGTTTGTAACTCCGATCATGACAACAGGCCAACGTAAAATCACAATTGCCATTGACGGGTATTCGTCCTGCGGAAAAAGCACATTAGCCCAGGCCCTTGCCAAACGATTACAATATCTGCACATTGATTCAGGCGCGATGTACAGAGCAGTGACCTTATATTTTATCCAAAACAAAGTTGATATTTATAATGAGGAAGATGTCGCTCTCGCTTTAGAAAAAATTTCAATTCACCTGGGCTTTAATGATGATGTGCAGGTGACATGGTTGAACGGTGTCAATGTAGATTTGATGATCAGGGAACCTGAAATAAATCAGTTCGTCAGTCACGTATCTACATTATCTTCTGTACGAAAAGAATTGGTGGCAAGGCAGCGTAAACTTGGAGCGAATAAAGGATTAGTAATGGATGGCAGAGATATAGGTACAGTGGTTTTTCCTGAGGCCGAACTAAAACTTTTTCTTACCGCTGACATCGAAGTCAGAGTTGAACGCCGATGGCTTGAACTGACCAATAAAGGAATCGAAACTACCCGAGAAGAAGTAAGAGATAATTTGCTTCGGCGTGATCATATTGATTCTACCCGCGTTGATTCGCCACTTCGAAAAGCAAATGATGCCACTGTCATCGACACAAGTTATCTGACTCAAAAAGAACAACTGCAGATCTCTTTTGACCTTGCGCGTTCAGTTATATCAACGCCCGGTTTGGATTACTAAGAAAGGAAGGAAATACTATCTGGATCCAATTTCAACAGGCTTGAGGCATCCCGTTTTTATCCAACACTCATCAAGATTGAGTAAACTTACTTTGTTCCAGTCTGAAATGCGATCAGTCTTACGCACTTTTTCTCCGGGATTCAGTATCCTGTTGATTGGACTTTCTGCCGAAGCTGCTTTCCTGCATTCACATGTTGTCATTACAATGGCTTCGTCATCTTTATGCAATTGATGATATGAAAGGAATCCAATCAATACACAGAAAATTCCTGTTACCGCACAATACCAATATTTCTTACCGGGAATATGAATATAATTCTCCACCGCCTTAATAGACACTAACCATTGCCATAGAGCAATGATGCCAAATAAAAGGGCCATCAAAACCCAACCTCCGGGTCTAAAAATTGCTAAAAAATCACGATACCCTTCGATCAAAAAAAACGAACCTACCGGGATAACTGCATTATCAATTTTCGCCCTTTCCTGTTTAATGGCTTCACTGATCACATCGTCACCAGGCTTCAATCGTTTCGCCTTTTCAAATGCGAGGATAGACTCAGGAACATGCCCAAGTAAGGATTCTGCACTTCCGATATTGAAATATAAATTAGGATCTGTATTTCCGGAGCTGACTAAACCATTCCATATTTCAAGTGCCTCAGCGTATTTTCCTTCACTGTATAACAAGGCTGCCTTTGTATTCAGTTCTTTCGAAGCACTTGCTGCATGCACACAGCAGGCGATAGAAACGAAGAAGATTGAAACAAGAAACGATTTCATTTTAAAAGATCATTTACATTGTGTGGTCGCTCATCTGCACGCCATTGAAACCCTTCAAGTCGCATTTTATCGTGATCAGCATCCGACATCGGAAGCATCGTTGAGGAATTGTCGCCATAATACTTAAGCAAATGGATTTGCCCCTCATTGAATTCGAAAAACATCTTACTACATATGGTTTGGTTCACACCGATGAAAGCTGACTGATCATCCTTTGTATAATAAATGGATTCAGCATTTCCCGTTACCCACATTTGCTTTATTTTGCTACTGTCGAAGTCAGCAACAATCCTTTTCCCTTTGATCTGATCATAATAGGTACCAAATTCCTCAGATACAATCATGGCTTTCCTGTTGAGAATGATATCCTTTATCTGATTGTTCCGAAGATGCATTTCAATTGTATCTGCACTGAATTGTGTTGTATCTGACCACAGAACCGGCTGACCGTAAAATGTGAATAAACTATCCTGCCCTTGGAAAACAAGTGAATCCGCAGTTCCCTGCATATTCGATTTAAAAATTCTGACATCATGGTAGGCCCTCATCATCTGAATTGAATCTTTCGAATTCACAGTATCTTTTAGTGTCCACATATTCAATGTGTCGGCAGCTATGAAGAGTGTATCACTTTCAAATATGGTAAAAAACCTTGGCCTTGGTTCTCCATAGACAAGCATAGATGATTTTTGCTGTGTATCAATGTGCTGGCTGATGATTCCGACATTTTTGGATGTATCCCGCCAGGTTACATTCCCGGATGCATGTCCTACTCCGGTCAGCTGATCATAATCAAATTCGTCATAATTCAATATCTGGGGACCGTCAATAATTTCGCCTGCCCCCTTTGTCGACACTGTATTTGTCTTTTCATTATAGAATATTTCAAGACTATGAATCTTACGCGTACTATCAATAAAAAAAGCAGGATTGCCTTTGATCCATGTCTCTCCTGTATTTTCAAGATACCTGAGACTTTCTCCGTCGATTTTGCGGCTTTTCTCTTCGACGTGAACACTCCCATTCATAGTGACTTCGCCTTCTTTGGAAAAATATCTGATTGTATCTGCTGTCGCTTTCTTTTGATCCCCTGCATATTGTGCATTTCGATTAAACTCAGCCATTTCAGAATTTAAATCATAAAATCCCGATTCACAATAAATTTTAGCAGCCTTGGTATAAATATTTGTCGGTCCTGTAAACAAAACTTTTGATGCTCCGGCGAGGTATGTCATGGAGTCCGCAGCAATATTAAATTTTGGATCCAGTACAACAACACTATCCTTAAAAACTACTTTTTCCTCTCGAGCCTGATATATTCCCTGCTTTGAGGTTACCTGCATCTCTCCATCTATCAGCGTACCTCCATTATGATATTCTCCATACCGTTCACCAAGATGATAGGTAAGATCTTTTGTCCATAGTTGCCGGGTAACTTGCTCTAAGACAACCTCACCTTTTAATTCTGCAATATCAGTGTCTTTGAAATAAAACAAAGTATCTGTAAAAACATGAAGAGAGTCGCCTTGCTGAATCACTACATTCCCATAAGCATATACCCTGTTTTCCGCAAAGATGACTGCAGAATCTGCATAAATATTGGTGCTGTCTATCCTGAGTTGCAATCCTTCAGATATCCATTTGACAGACTCAATCCCTTCTCTGTCTTCAATGAGTTTGCCAAAATGATCGATGATGATAAGCTTTTTAGCAGACGTATCTGGAACAGGTTGCCTCGATTGGGCCATGACGATCATAGGTACCCAAAACAATAAATTAATGACCAGTGCTTTTATCCTCATAAAACCATGATACATCCTAAAATGTGCTTCCTAAACGCATCTGTCATTACTCCTGTTGCAATATATGGGTGGATAGCTCCCTTCCTGTAGGGAAAGCCTGCGGTATTTATGGCCTCCTCATTATCCTTATGGAAATAAATAATTTGTTAATCATAATGCCTGTCAAATCTTATCAAAGAAGTTGACTATCCATTAGTCTGGGTTTATTAGAGATTGACTTGTTTGGCTATCTCAGCCTGTCCATTGATTTAACCAGCTTATCATCTTTACGAATAAAATAATTGGCCAGAGCTGCAAATAAAATCGCGCCTAAAGGGAGGAACATTCCTGCCTGGTCAAACACATGGACTGTCGGATCTATCGAGGCTGATTCCCTTGTAAAAAGAAGAAAAGCTGTCGCCGGCAGCAGAATCGCCATCACGATGATAAAATACCCTAGTTTAAGTTGCAATTTCCGGTTTTTGAACATGAAAATTGAAATCAGAGCCATGACTGCACCAATGATAGTCAATCCAATTAATGCAGGATGATCTGTAATATCATAAACTTTATCAGCAAGATATTGGGCAGAGGGTTTATCACTAGTCGCAAAAGGTAATTTAAAGAGTACCCCAAATACTCCGGCAGTTAGAATCAGGAATAGGGTCTGAATTCGTTGTATCATATCCGGTATTTAGACTTAAAGTCAAAAAAAAATGCGGAGAGTTAGGGATTCGAACCCTAGAGACCCTTTTGGAGCCTACACACTTTCCAGGCGTGCGCCTTCGACCACTCGGCCAACTCTCCGAAATATCCTGATGATTTTAATTTAGATTAACTCTCTATCGCATGACCAGGAGTGCAAATTTAACCCTTCTTTCCAAATACGTCGTGTGCATTCCTTGTGGTCAGTTTTGCCACTTCTTCAAGAGGGAGATTTAGACTTTGGGCTATTTTTTCAGCTATTATGAGCAAATAGGAGGACTCATTTCGTTTTCCCCGGTGCGGAACAGGGGCAAGGTATGGTGCATCTGTCTCTAAAACAATAATTTCTGAAGGGATTAATGGAAGTAACTGACCCAATTCTGATTTCTTAAACGTAATTACACCACCAATGCCTATTTTAAACCCAAGTTCATATATACGCATTGCTTGCGCATAGTCCCCTCCAAAACAATGAAATATTCCTCTTAAAGAGCCGTCCTGCTTTTGATTTATAATATCAATGGTCAAATCAAGCGTTTCGCGGGAATGGATGATGATAGGTAAATCAAATTCCCGCCCCCATTCTATTTGCTCTTCAAAAGCGGCAATCTGAATATCCTTGGTCTTTGTCTCCCAGTATAGGTCAACTCCTGTTTCGCCAATCCCATAAAATCCACCCTTTTGAATTTCAATTTTCATTTGGGTTAACACATCTTCGAAGCCTTCCTTGACAGAACAGGGATGAAGTCCTAGCATCGGAATACAATTGTCAGGAAAAGATTTTGCCAGTGCCATCATCGCAGGCAACGAGTCCATATCAATGTTAGGCAGCATCATCTGCATTACATTGCTATCCAATGCCCGATGTATCATCTCCATGCGATCATCTTCGAATTCGGAGGCAAATAAATGACAATGGGTATCTATCCAATACATTTGAGTGGTTTCCATTAATATTACAGATCAATGAGTCAACAAAAACAAAAATACTATGTCGTTTGGCATGGTCATCATCCGGGTATTTATAATTCCTGGGCCCAATGTCAGGCTGAGGTAAAAAATTTCCCCGGTGCTATATATAAATCTTTCAAATCCCGAGTAGAAGCTGAAGAGGCATATGGAACAACTCCGGATATGAAAAGATCATTCGCTCGTAAAAAGGAAGCTGCTAAATTTTCAACTAAATCGGAGTTCGTCAGTGAGAGTATAAGTGTTGATGCCGCCTGCAGTGGTAATCCGGGAGTAATGGAATACAGAGGAGTATGGACCTCGGATAAAACAGAAATATTTCATTTCGGACCTGTGCCGAACGGGACCAACAATATCGGTGAATTCCTGGCTATAGTCCATGCACTTGCTTTACTGGCAAAAAAAAATGACCAGAAAACAATTATTTATACGGATTCAAAAACAGCTCTGTCCTGGGTCAAAAAGAAAAAAGCAAATACCAAATTAAAAGCGGACAGAACAAATTTCAAGCTTTTTGAAATGATCGCACGTGCAGAGAATTGGCTTAAAACTAACCAGTGGAAAAATCCAATTTTAAAATGGGATACTGAAAACTGGGGCGAAATAGCAGCTGATTTTGGAAGAAAATAAATAGACACTTATCCTGTTTTCACAAAACGCATCGGGTGATTGGTCTCAATTTCCCCTTTTTTGATCTTTTCCAATTTGCGGTTGATCATACGACGTTTGAGCGGTTTCATCCGGTCAATAAACAGGATACCTTCGATATGATCATACTCGTGCTGAATCACGCGCGCGTTTACTCCTTTAAAGGTCTCTGTAAACTCATTCCATTCAGCATCGAAATATTTAAGCCTTATTACAGGATTGCGTTCGATCTCTACATGGATATCCGGAATACTTAGACATCCTTCCTCATACAACCAGGGATCTCCGGATTCATCACTTAGCTCTGCATTGATAAAGACCCTTTTTATTCCCTCTGGGCTCACTTCTTTTTTGTCCAGTTGTGTGGTATCAATGACAAACAGTCGTATATCTTTTCCAACCTGGGGGGCAGCAAGGCCAACTCCTTTGGCACTATACATCGTATCCCACATGTCTTGTATTAACGCATCCAATCCAATGTAATCAAGGGTAATGGGCATCGATTTCTTTCTTAAGACCGGTTGTCCATATGCATAAATAGGTAGTATCATATATGTCCCAGATATTCCTGCAGTATTATTACAGCACTTGTTTGATCTAACAATGCTTTATCCTCGCGTTTAGCTTTTTTTAATCCCCGCAGATGAATTATTTCCCTCGCTTGCATTGAGGTGTATCGCTCATCATGAAGATCAACTTTCTTGGCAGGAAAAGTATTCCTTAACTCCTGTATAAACTCATCTAGTTTCAACCTGAAATTTTTGTTCCCCCAATTACCATCGAGGAAAGGATACCCAACAACAAAGCCATCAATTAGTTCCCTTTTTGAATATTCGAGGATAAAACGCATGACTTCCTCAGTTTTTTTTGTCTCCAACCCCTGGACAATGATCTGGAGCGGATCTGTAACACATATCCCAGTCCGCTTCAACCCGTAATCAATGCCCATAATCCTCCCCATATGTATGCAAAGATAGGGGCATCCTGCATTTTTACTCTATAACACGAAAGACATAATGCCTAAAAAAAAGAACCCCCTTCACTTGCGCGAAGAGGGGTCCCATCCCAAAAACAGTAAATTTTATACTAGGATGACTGTTCCCTTATCAGAGAATCATCATCTTCTTTGTAGCGGTAAATCCCTGGAATTGTACCTGGTAGTAAACCAGTCCATGAGCGCCAATCTGCTCTTTACTGATTTCTATCTTATTCAGGCCTTTAACTCCATTGACTGTTTCATGATACAATTGCCTTCCGGCAAGATCAAATATTGTCAGTATAACTTCTCCATTAGCAGGTATCACATAACCAATCTGTGTATTACCATTGAACGGGTTAGGCTCATTCTGAAGCAATTCAAACGTATAGATATCCGCACCACGGAACTTAAGTCCAAGGTCAAGTATCGCATTGTCAGATAAATAGGCTTCAGGTGATGTCGGAGATGATGTGATCTTAATTGACTGACTTAGTCTTGTATCATTTCCTGCGCGCAACACTAGTGTAAATAATGGATTAGCGGGATCCACTGCTATACCCTCAGCTTTGTTCCAGCTGGAGCTTAGCGTGTGGTTATCAAGCCATCCAAAGTTTTCAGATGTCACGTCCATTGTACCAGCTTTCACATTAATAACTTCCAGACCGGCGTTCAGATCAAATGTAAACTGCATGCCTTCCAGGTTATTAGATGTACCTGCATAAACAGGAACCTCAAATGTTTCACCGTTAGATACCTGGCGATCATCAATGATTAGATCAAGTACTTCACCAGATCCTCTTACCACAACAGAGAGTGCATTTGCTTTCACAGTATTATTGACATCGCCAACTTTGATTCCATAGAAATCAGCTTCGTTCATGCCAAGTGAAAGAGGATTCAGTGTTACACTCTCAGGCCATACTTGCTCCCATGGATTGTAAGGATCAGGGAATGTATAACTCTTATCAACAAAACGCCAGCTTGTATTACTAGGTAACTCTGTATATATACCGAGGATCAGTTTTCTGAGCTCAATAAGATCGACTGCAGTGATAGATTTAGAACTATTTGCATCTGCTGCAATCATCTTATATGGGCTTTCCAGCTTCTTAATACCTAACAAGTGTTTTTGTATCTGAACAAGATCAAGAGTAGAGACTCCATTTTTGAAGTCATTATTCTTCGCCGGTTCAACTACATAATTTCCACCTACAGGCATTGAAGGGAATGTAAACGTCCCAGCTTGATTCGTAGCTATGGGTAAAAGTGTGCTTCCACTTAATTGAACTTTTACATCCAATACATTATCTGACGATTCAGTACTTACATTACCGGTTACGGTACCTGTGAGATGACCGCCTTGAGGACAGAAACCATTATGATCGTCGACGATAATGAATGTCGAGCAAAAAGCCTGATTACCCAGTTTATCAGTTGCATAGAGGTTAACAGGGACTTGATGACCTACATCTTCACAAGTAAATGTCAGACTCTTCACGAGCGTATCAGGTGCTAAGGACAAGGTAAAGTAAAGGCCACAAGGATGTGAACTACTTGCATCAAAGTCTGTAGCCCATATCGTAATCGTTCCTCCACCATTACCATCTGACATGAGGTCAGTTGATAGTCCATGTATACAAACAGGTTGTGGTGCTTTACAGGAATTGAGGTTGAAAAATTGCTCCTTCACTGTACGATTTCCGCATCGATCTTCGAATGAATAGATGACCCTATGGTTGCCCAGCGGAAAATACCAGTTTTCACTTATTACGTTTCCAATGCTGCAAATTGGTCCATAGTCAATTATTTGGTCATTATTCAAATCGATTGCATAGCATGCTTCCAAAAGATTATCAGGAGTACATATATCATGCGCACTTTGAAACAATGGCAAATTCTCACCACCACAATCAACATTATTGCAATTCACGTAAGTAGGCTGATCGGTTGTAAATTCCGGTCCGAAACTATCAACCACTTTAATGACCTGTGTATGTGTCCAATAATTCTCACCCTCGACGATACCACCCAGTTCACCATACAAACACCATTCAATGATTGTCCATTTCCGTAGGATTTTATAACAAGCACCATCAGCGATTGTAAAGACCAGATCTTCATGGTTTACACCGATCAGATCACAATGATCTTCAGTAAACGTAGGTTTGTCATAAGGAGGATCCAGATCATCAGGATCTGTTCCCGTACTGCATTCAGCACTATGATAATCGAGGGGCCATAGAATAGAATATGCATTAAATGGATCAAAATTATGTACAGTAATGATCTGTTCACAACTAACAGATCCATTTGCATCTGTCGCAGTGAATACTCTACTGATGTATCCTACACCACATTGGTTAAGATGTGGGTATGTTTGTTCAGTAACATGAACTCCACAATTATCAATAACATAACCATCTTCTCCACAAACGAAACCTGAACCATTTGCAAGATCATTCGAAGGATCGTAGATACAGAATGGATTCGTATTAGATGAACCTTCTACGACCGTTCCAAATTCATCCAGGTCATCAATATTTACAGGGTAGTCGCAACTGATTGTAATGTCTGTCGGACAGAAAATGACAGGTGGAATTTTATCCTGAACGATTACTTCAACCATGCAATAATTCACGTTACCTGATGCGTCTGTAACTTCAAGTTGAACCATGATAGGTCCGGCTCCTGCGTCACAACAAGCAAAAGGAACTTTCGGACGTAATACAATACCCTGATCTACACTGGTCACATAGCCGTCAGGAATTTCATCAACTCCTGCTCCACCTGTCGTCCAGTCAAAATCAATACATGAAGTCATTCTTCTTGCTTTGAATGTAACAGGTCCACAGGCATCATAGCTACCATCATCAAAAACTGATGCAGGTACTTTTGTTAATCCATGCGGGCCACCTAAAGTGAGGGAAACTACTGTGTGCGCATCGCATATAGCTACAGGGGGTGTGAGGTCCTGTACTGTAATGGTCATCGTACAAGTAGAAGAGTTGTAACATTGATCATAGGCCGTGTATGTAATCACATTCTGACCTACCGGCAATGAAACCCAAACACCGCCATTCGTTGCACTGAATCCGCCTGGATAAGCTACCGTTGTATGTGTAGTTGGACTACAATCATCATAAACAATAGCTGGTTGAAGAAGGATTGTCGCTGTGCAAAAATGTCCGGTTGTTGTTTGTGTAAAATTGGCCGGGCAAGTAATATGTGGACCTTGATTATCAACTATTTCTATTAATTGCTGATAAATCGTATCTCTTTCACCTGTGCAATGCCATTCACGTACTGTCCATACACGCATGATCTTCTTTACGCAACCTATCTGCGGTAGAACGACATCTTCATATGTGGTCAACGCATTGCAAAATCCCATAAACTCGGGATAAATCGGATAGCCTTCAATCGTCGGAACTCCCGTTCCTAAGTATGGAGGATCATCCAATGGATCCGGTATACCATCATGGTCAGCATCTGCCCAAAGTCCGTTACACTGGAGCGCAGTGCCCATAGCAACTGTACGAGGATCCGGAAAATCGATCAGAGAAAAGTCAATCCTACGCAACAAAAGGGTCATTGTGCAGGGTGCAGATTCATTGCCTGAAGCATCTCTTGCAATGTACGTGCGCACAATCTGCTTAATATAAAGAGGATTGCATAACAATGTCGCTACTTCATTGATCAGGATGACTTGTGGATTTGGATCACAATTATCATGTACTTCAGGCCCGGTAAATAAAGGCAACTCAAGACATGATATTGTATCATTCGTACACACTAATGTTGGCTTCCACTTGTCTTGAACTGTAATATAATGCCAACAACTATTGCCCGTGATGGTATCTACCACACTGGCAATTAATGTTGTTCCGATTTCAGCTCCGGTGACGGTAGCATTTGGTAAAGTATCATTCCCCAATGTAATGATATACACCTTGAAACCCCCACCCGTACATTCGCTTGTATCAGCAATCATTGCTACTGTTACTTTAGCGGTACAATCGAAACCTAGTGAAATTTGAGCGCCGTGGCAACTTAGCGAGCAGTTACCCTGGCTAAAGCCGGGGTTTTGCCACAGGAGCAGTAATAGTAGTAAGCTCGCTGTCAGGGATTGGGACAAAAGTCTTGGATACTGTTTGAGACGTTTACGCACACCATCCCTGAGAGAAACAGAATAGTCCGTTTTCTTCATGAGATCTTAGTTTTAGTTAAAAAAAAATAGTTAAGCCTATATTGAAAGAGTACAGCAAAAGGCTGTAAATCCTTGTCAATAGCAATTGTGTGATCAATTGGTCAGGATCCCTTTAAAAGGATCTAGTCCATTCCAGGCTTATTATCATTTGGAAAACTCAGGAGGTCGTAAAAGCAATTTATCGTGGTTCTAACACATACAGAAAATTGCAACCTGTATAAAAGTATAAATCAGCACATAACAGATTAAAAAAATCTCTAATGCCTTCACAAATATAGATTAGCTATAATATGTTCTTATGCCCTGAATAAGGTATTTTTTAAATTACTAATTTTTATAACTTGTATTTAATTATTTATCAGATATTTATATAATCATTTTTTTGTTTTTATCTCTATTATTGTAGGAATGGCAAAAAAAAATCCCTCCACGGAGGAGGGATTTCCCAAACAGTAACGTCAATGGACCTTGTAAAAGACCCAGAGTCTCAAAAAAACTAATCGTTTGTGAAGCTCATTTTACGTGTAAAACTTGCATTCGCTGTATACAGTGTATAGTAATACATACCCGGTAGCTTAAGAGATCCAGATTTAACATGGATATCATTATGGCCTGCTACCGCAGCAGTAGAATAATCAAATACCTGCTTGCCATTAATATCATGGATCACAAGGCGTACATCCTCTGACTTGGGCAAATAGAAACTTATAACTGTTTCATCAGAGAATGGATTAGGTGTATTCTGATAAAGATGGTATTCATCCATTGTAGCTTCCGTTCCATCCAATACCTTCATTTCAACCCTTTTAACCATAATATTCTCACCATCTTCCTTATAGGCTTCAGGCAATATGAAGGTCGATTCAAGAGAAATTTTATTGACTGCCAAATTTACGTTCGGAATTGAGAGAATCACTTTACCTGAAATATCTCTGGCAACAGCAGAAGACCAGCTAACATTCACTGTCATTTCACTGGCATCATAATACCAATCATCTTTACCCAAGAGATCAGATTTGACATTCTGTATCTGGTCTTCATTTAATTCCCCTACATAGAGGCTAAACTGAATTCCATCAATTTCAGACTGGTCCACAGGCGCTGTGATTTCGATTTTTGTTCCCTTTACCTGAATTGAGGAATATGCATTCATGTTCAGTTGAAAATACCCTGAATTTCTGGGCTCAATTTTTTCACCATCAGCATGGGAGAGAAAATAAGTGCCATTTATATCGCCGATCTTAACACCGATAAAATTTAAGGCATTGACATCATGCGAAATACTATCCAGCCATACTTCCTCTACAAAAGGATACGCGAATGGATTATTTGCATCCGGGAATTCATATCCCTGGGATACAAACCTCCAGGATGTGTTATTCGGAAACCTATCGGTAATACCAAGTATAAGTTTACGGATCGCAAGCAAATCCAGAGCGGTAATATTTCCACTCTTGTTGGCATCAGCAGCTATTAACTTATACGGCGAATTAAGTTTAGTAATTCCCAATAAATGCTTTTGGATAAGGACTAAATCAAGTGTAGAAACACCTTCCCTTGGATTTCGATCATTGAACGGGACCACCATATATCCTGTTCCTTTGGTTAGACCCCGAATGGTATAACGACCCTCATGATCGGTAGTGTCAGGAATCATCGGAGCATTCGAAATACTAACCTGCACATCACTTACTGCCTGACCGACCTCACTCTGAACATTTCCAAACAACACAAGTCCATCACCACAGAAATCATCGGGATCCCTCAGTTCAAGATCTGCAAAAGCACAACTATCTACCAACTGTGTGCCGTTGGCATTCCAAAACCAAAGCGGGAATGTTGAAACTCCTACATCTCCGCAATCAAATACACGTGTTGTATCAAATGCATTTGTACCTGAATAGCTAACAATAAAATCTCCAGGGTCAGTACAGCCGCCGGCACTGAATATCACAAAAATGCGGGCACTGAGTGTAATTTCAAGTTCCTGTGGCAAATAGACGATCTGTTTTTCACACATAAAGGTTGTTGGATTCGGATCTACAACGGTAAGTTTAACATCCATTGTCGAAATATTTCCACAACCATCTGTTGCCGTAAACAATACAATGGTAACACCTATTGGATAATTCCCACTTGCATTAGAACCTGAATTAACACCATAAGGTGAATTGTTCGTAATGGAAACACCTGCACAATCTGTTGCAGAAGCAATGAGTGAAAAGAAGGCAACGCAATTTGCATTGGCTGTTTTTGTCATATCATTGATATTGGTGAATAATGGTGGCACCATATCCTGAACATTGATTGTTTGCACAAACGTAAAAGTTGCAGTTGGCATCTGACAGTTGTCCACTATTGTCCACGTACGTGTAATGATTCTACACGGTGTATTCGGATTATTATCGATGATCATTTGCGTAACATCCACATGTGATATTATCGGATTGGAACACTGCAATGCTCCCGGACTGATGACTGGTACTCCATTAGGTATATTCTGCGGTTCTGTAGAATTACAGATGTTCACACTTATAGGAGAAGGTGGCCAGGTGATATTGCTCAGATTTAATGGAGTCGGATTGACAATCGTTACTATTTGTATACACGTAGCCGTATTTCCACTTCCATCTGCTGCTGTAAATGTCCGTACAATTGTTCCAAGATTACAATTATTCAGATTTAATACATGCGTCTCGGTGATGATGGCCGGAGGGCAGTTATCTGTTGCTGTGGCATTACCAAATTGACCTGTATTGTTTGGATCAGTTACTGTATGGCAATCTACTGTCACATTCGCCGGACATGTAATACTTGGAGGCATATTATCAACTACAGTTACAATAGCTGTGCATGTAGCTGAACCTCCATTTTGATCTGTTACAGTAAGTGTAACAATATTTGGTCCTAGGTTAGTGCAATTAAAATTGGTTTGTGAAAGCATAAATTGAAGCATACCTCCATTACAACCGCCACCTGATCCGTTGTTTATCTGGCTTGGATCAATAGATGCATTTCCATTTACATCCAGAAAAATTGTCACGTTCTGACAACTAGCCTGGAGACCTCCGCCGCCTTCATTAACAGTTACAGTCGCAGTACATGTCGAAGAATTAAGTGCGCAATCAGTTACCGTCAAGGTGACAAGATTGGCGCCAATATTCGCACACGTAAATGTATTCGGGAAAACCGAAAGAGTCACAGGTCCACAATTATCAGTTGATCCGCTTCCTATCTGAGAGCCGGTGATTGTAACCATTCCATTTCCCATTAATGAGACGGTGATGTTCACGGCGACACATACTGGTGCAGTTGTATCATCCGTCACGATTGTTTGGTTGCACGTCCCTGTATTTCCACAATCGTCTGTCGCTCGCCATGTCCTTATCACTGTAAATTCCTGAGGACATGCAGTTCCTATGAGCACATCAGTAAATGTAATTGCCAATGATGCATCACAAACATCCGTTGCTGTCGCCGTTCCTGTGTTTGCAGGAGCTGTACTTGCAGAGCATTGAATAGTGACATTTGCCGGACATGTGACCAGAGGTGCCACGCTATCTGTGATCGTTATCGTTTGAACGCACGAACTTGAATTAGCACAGTCATCTGTGGCTACCCATGTCCTCGTGATTATCTGTACGGCAGGACAAGGGCCTCCTGTAACCACATCTGAGAATGTTATTGTCGGTGTCGCATCACACACATCAGTTGCTGTAGCAGTACCTGTATTTGCAGGCAATGTACTTGCGTTACATTGAATGGTTATATTAGGTGGACACGTAATGGCAGGCGCCACAAGATCATTTATCGAAACCAATTGTATACATGTACTTGAATTCCCGCAATGATCAGTTGCCCTCCATGTTCTGCTGATTGAAAAACCCAAAGGACATCCTCCACCCGCAACTGTAACATCAGTAAATGTAATGATCGGTGCCCCATCACAATTATCTGTTGCAGTAGCAGTACCTGTTATTGGAGGCAGGGTCGATGAATTACATTCGATGGTTATATTTTGTGGACATGTAATCACAGGGACAACAGTGTCAACGACCTGAATGATTTGACTACAAGTACTGACATTGCCACATCCATCCGAAGCGGTCCAGGTTCTAGTAATTGTAAACGCCTGGGGACATGAGCCTGCGACAGTGACATCACTGAAAGTAATTGTATTGAGGAATGCGCAATTATCCGTAGCAGTTGCTGTACCTGTATTCGCAGGTAATGTACTGGCTGAGCATTGAATGGTGACGTTTGGTGGACAAGTAATTAGTGGAGCTGTATTATCTATTATTGAAATCGTCTGAAGACATGTGCTACTATTACCACAATGATCGGTAGCCTTCCATGTACGCCTAAGGGTTCCTACCTGAACGCATATACCTGGCAAAATTGCATCCGTGAATGTAATGATTGGCGCTACATCACAATTATCATTTGCTGTGGCAGTGCCTGTATTTGCAGGTAATGTACTTGCAAGGCATTGAATAGTCACATTCCCCGGACAAGAAATGATTGGTGCTGTACTATCATCCACGAAAATAGTTTGCGCACAAACACTTGAATTTCCACAATGATCAGTAGCTCTCCATGTTCTTGTAATAGTTCGTTCCTGGGGACATGCTCCTCCTACTGTCACATCAGTAAATGTAATAGTAGGTGATGGATCACAATTATCAGTTGCAGACGCAGTACCCGTATTTCCAGGCAAAGTACTTGCTGTACATTGTATCGTCATATTTGCCGGGCATGATATCACTGGTGCATGACTATCATCTACAAAAATAGATTGGGTACAACTACTGGAGTTCCCACAATCATCTGTCGCTCTCCATGTTCTCGTAATGGTTCTTTCCTGAGGACATGCGCCACCTACTGTCACATCAGTAAACGTTAAAGTCGGGGTAGGATCACAATTGTCAGTAGCTGATGCAGTACCTGTATTTGCGGGCAGTGTACTTGCGGTACATTCGATTGTCACTCCATTCGGACAAGTGATGACAGGTGGTGTACCATCATGGACAATAATAAGCTGAATGCACGTACTTGAATTGCCACAATCATCTGTGGCCTTCCATGTTCTTGTGATCGTGTACTCTTGTGGCCCTGTAGGATTCGAAACATCGGTAAACGTAATAGTTGGAGTTGAATCACAATTATCAGTCGCTGTTGCACTTCCGGTAATTGACGGATTTGTCGAAGAAGAACATTCAATTGAGACATTTGGAGGGCATGTAATAACGGGTGCCAGATTATCATCAACCACAATCGTCTGAAGACATGTACTTGAATTGCCACAATCATCTGTTGCTTTCCATGTCCGCTTTATTGTTCGCTCTTGAGGACATGCCGCTCCGATAGTCACATCTGAAAATGTAACAGTTGGTGTAGCGTCACAATGATCTGATGCTGTAGCAGTTCCTGTACTGCCAGGAAGTGTGCTCGCGGTGCATGCGATAGTTAAATTAATAGGACACGAGATCACTGGGGGTGTATTATCTGTAAGTACAATCGTTTGCATGCATGTACTCATATTACCGCTGTGATCGGTCGCTTTCCAGGTCCGCATTATTATATATCCAACTGCGCAATTCACAGTTGCAACTGTTACATCACTGTATGTAATTATAGGTACAGGATCACATCCGTCAAATGCCGTTGCATTTCCGGTACTGGCTGGCAAGGTGCTTGAATTACAATCGACAGTAATATTTCCCGGACAAATTATTGTAGGTGGCGTATTGTCTCTTACGGTTACATTGTATGCACACATACTTGAGTTGCCACACGGGTCAGTTGCCCGTATTGTGATGGTTGTCGTACCAACACCTAAATTGACCATATTCCCAGGTGAAAAGATTCCGGGGACACCGCTCACGAATATGTCTATATCAATCATTGCAATATTTGAACACGCATCAGTTACCTGAGGCTGTGGCAGCGTGTATTTAGCTGTACATGCATTATTAGCCGCGCTTACTGTGACATTATTAGGGCATATCAGAACAGGTGGAATATTATCAATGATGCGTATTTCCTGCAAATGTGTCATAGTCCCGCTATTACACCAATCCATTACAGTCCATAATCTCAATATCTTCTGTGACCCATTACACATTGGTACTATTTGATCGGAATGGTAAACAACAATCTGACATGTTGATCCTACCGGCTCACCGTTGTATGTCGGTTCACCCGTAACAGAGGGATCAATATTAGCGTTCGTACAACTCACTGTTATATTCGCCGGAAACATGATTTGACTTATCTGTGGTTTTTTCAGATATACTACATCCACACATGTTGAGCTGTTGCCAGATTGATCAGTAGCTGTCCATGTTACATTAATAATCTGAGTAAATCCATCCGGATTGCATGGCAAATTTTGAATCGTATAAGCAAACCATAAATCAGGATCAGGATCACAATTGTCATACACTGCTTCAATCAAACTTTCAAAATTAATACTGGGTATGTCAATATTACATGGCAATGTATCACTGGTGCATACAAGCGTAGGTTTCAGCTTATCTTCGACATGCACTGTCGACATACAGCTGTTACCTGTAGGTAATTCCGTCACCACAACCATGACATCGAGTCCAAGTTGTGCACAGAATACCGTATCATTCAGAGGTCCCATTATATCGACATCATATTGATTAGCAGGATATGCAGGGGCATTAACTAAGGTCAATGCAGTCAAAACCGCATACCCGCCAAGACCCAATGACACATTTACATTAGGCTTGCATGCCAATGCTAACACAGATGCATTTTCTGCTTCATCAACTACATTATTCTCCTTGCCATCCCAACAAATAGTCCAGCTCTTCACCTCATTGGCATTTGGAGCATCCATTCTCTTATCCGTTGACGCAGATAATGTTTGAATAAAAAGAAAAAACGAAGCGGCTATCATTAAACAGCCTTTCTTTGAAAGATACGATCCTGAATTACGCAGTGTTTCCATTACTAATATAATTAATATTTGTTAAAAAACGGCAACTACAGTGTATGTAGAAATGCAGCCGAGTCATTTCTATCCTGATAAGTGTTGAAATCCAATGGAGTAAAATCGCGAAAAAAATATCTGATGAAGGAATTTTCCTCCACCAGATCAATTAACTATTATCATTCTATTGGTACTATGCTGAAAATCAGATTTAATTTCATATGTATACATTCCCGGGCCTGACAACTCAGATGCGTGAATGATAAATTCATTTTCTCCTTTTACCAATCGCACATTTCTTTTCAGAATTAACCTTCCATTCAAATCAAAGAAATTAAGCACTGCATCTTCCTGATATATGCTTTCAAAAAGAATTGTTGTCTGATCTTTAAATGGATTTGGTTTATTGTTTATCTGTTGATTGCTTCCGTTTACAGCGGACAATTGTATACGCACGGGATCATCCTGCCCTATTGAATAAGCCAATGGTATTGTAGGCTTCGGCTGGAGATAGAGTTTTACAGGGCGCCCATCGGGAGTTTTTTGTTTTAACCACATGGTGAACATGGGCATTTGTTCATTTACCCACTTATCAGATGTAAATGCCAGGATGGAAGCTCCTTGCCCTACAGTCTGCGGCATCCTGATATCATCAGTTGTAAGATTCTGTCCGGGTACCCAATCAATTAAATCATATCCGGCTTCATCCCAATCGAATGAAAACTGAATCGCATTATATTGGTCAGCATGCATCAAACTCACATCCACTTTGAATATATCCTTTTCTTGCAGTTGAGTAATCGAATATTGTATGTCACAAGTCTGATCTGTCCTTGGAAGAACTATGGCATTGCCGAAATGCGTATTGGCGGACAAATTCAGGTCTCCGATTTTAACAGCATTAAAATTGACTTCATTCATATTGGTGCTGAACGGATTGATTGTATATGTTTCAGGCCATGATGAAATCCAGGGATTTAGTGGGTCTGGAAAAATAAAGGCCTCATCAACAAAACGCCATGACGGGCTATTTGGAAGCTCATCAAAATATCCCAGAATTAATTTGCGTAACTGAATGATATCTATTGCTGTGACGCTTTGGCTGTTGTTCGCGTCCGCAGCAATGTATTGATATGGACTTTCAAACGGTTTTATTCCCAATAAATGCTTTTGAATTTCCAAAAGATCTATTGTAGTTACTCCATTTTTTGCATCCCCTTGTTTAACAGGTCTCACCACATATTGACCTCCGAATGGCATAGTGGGAAATACGAAATATCCATCGCCGCTGCTGAGTGAACCAGCCAGATTACTTCCATCAAGATACACCGTTGCTCCTCCAAGCTTACCTGATCCGGGAACTTTAAGACTTCCTGAAATCACACCAGTTCCTCCCAATGTATTTGGACATATATGTCCATTGTCCTGGATGTCAACAGTAGTGGTGCAAACATCAGTAAGACCATTAATATCAATAGCCCACAATTCTATAGGATTAGCACCCAGATTACTGCAATCAAATACTTTGGTGTCATCGTTAGGATCTGAGCTAAAAGCAAGTGTAAAAGGGTTTCCACATGATTGGCTGCTTCCGGCATCAAACATTTCTGCGCTCATAGTGACCATACCCCAGGTTGGATTTTGGCCCATAGCCATTAGATTTGTACTTAACCCTACTATACACTTTGCTGACGGGCCCTTACAACTTCTCACATTTACAAATTGTTCTATAGTATTTATATTACCGCAATGGTCCCACACCGAATAGAGGATGCGATGCAAACCAATAGGCATGTAACGTGAAAATTCTATTTCGCCTCCCGTCAAAACGGAAGATGTAAAATCAAATGTTGAATTATTATCCAGATCAATGTAATATGTCCAGGATAGCGATGCCAGGGATGAACAATCATCATGTGCAGATGCCGAAAAATCAAGTGTCAACCCATTACAATTCGGATCATAAGAACATGTGTCTATGTCTTCGATAGGATCAAACTCAGGAGGTACCTCATTGGTGACTTTGATGACCTGCAGGTGTGTCCATATACCTGTAGCGGGAGTGTTTAATTGACACCAATCTATGACAGTCCATGTCCGCAATATTTTAAAACATGGTTGACCCTGGGTAAATTCAAACACATCATCATCATAGCTGACTCCAACAAGATCACACGGGCCATCAGTCAGTACTGGCTCATTATAAGGAGCTACTAAATCTTCAGGATCAAGTGAATCGATTTCGCAGATATTGGTGGTGATAAGATCAAGTGGCCATTGAATATCTGATAGGTCAAATGGATTATAATTAATGATGCTTATAGTTTGCTGGCATGATGATTGAAAACCTCCGGCATCTGTTGCTATAAATGTTCTTACAATTGTGCCTGTTCCACAGTTATTTACCGTTATACTTGCTGTTGAGGATACACTCACTCCACAATTATCCTGAGCTAAACCATCAAGTCCAAAGCAGTGAATACCGGGAATTCCATCACCCGGATCATCAATACATATTTGATGCCTGTCTGCTTCAGTCAATACTACTTTACCAAAAACGTCAAGATTCTGTGGTGTATAAGGGAACTGGCAACTAATTGTCAGATTACTTGGACAAATAATGCTTGGTGGCAGTTTGTCCTGTACCTCTACCTGTACCATGCAATCATTGAAATGTCCGGATAAATATGTATCAGAAACCGGACCCGGTACTGGAGGAGAATCATAAACACGCAATATGACTCTGATAGGATTGTGGGCGATATCGGCACAACAGAATTGAACAAAATCATCAAAGAGATTATTCAAATTGCCGGGGTTCGAACAAGAATAGCCTGCGGGCTGAGTCATTCTTTTAACCTTAAAATAAACAGGTCCACAATTATCATAACTGGCCGAATTAAATACAGAAGCAGGTATAAGGGAAGTTCCAAAATTATTTACAGGAATAATGAGACTTGGATTACATACTGGGATTGGTGGCGTAAGGTCCTGGACAGTTATATACATTGTATCCTTTCCTTCCAATCCACAATCATTTGTTGCTTTGTAAATAAATCTATGAATTCCAACCGGCAAATTAGAAACAAGGCCGCCATTGGTGTTCATCGTACCGAATGGTCCTTCCGTACGAACTGTCCACATCGTAGAACAATCTTCTGAAATTAATGCCGGAGGCAAAATAATATCCGCATTACAATCACCTGGCCCTGTAGAAACGGTCATGTTTGCAGGTGAATTCACAAGTGGTGGCGTCTTATCCACAATTTCAATTATCTGTGTAGAGACAATTGAAGTATTTCCTGCGCACCAATCATATACAGTCCATGTTCTGAAAATCTTGTACGAACCAGAGCAGATCGGAACCTGATTATCTATTGAAACAGCACTTAAGTTGCAGAATGTACCATTAATAATATTCTGGCCATTAACAGTGGGATAGCCTGTATTAGCAGGAGTTGTATTTGGTAAGGGAAAACAGGAAAGTGCATTTATCCCTGTCAGATTGGGTGGAAAAACAACATTCACCAAACTAGCCTTTGCCAGAGAAATTGTTTGTTGACAAGTCGTTGCATTATTATAAGCGTCAACTACAACATAAGTTCTCGCGTATTGAGAAATAATGTTGCCTGAACAATTTCCGGAAGATTGAAGGACGTCATTTCTATAAATCTGGGTTGACGAGCAATCAGAAATATTGGCCTGTGTTATACCTGCATAAGTTGAAAGATCAGTGTTACAACTCACAGTGACATTGCCGGGACAATTCACCAATGGTGCCTGCTTATCTACTACAGACATAACCGTCATACAGGATTGTCCTACCGGATCACTTGCGGTAACCATGTATTGATGTCCGATCATACTGGAATTAATAATATTTCCAAGAGGTATCCCATTGGCAAAAATCTGGATACTTATCGGGCCATTACAATTTGTAACGGTTATTCCGAGTAGTTGGTAGGTCAGAATATCACTGCAAGCTGAGGATAGCGACACCTGAACCGGTGTAGCAGGACATGTCATTACACATTGCTGTGCCTGCATGTAGGCAGGTAAAGTAGTGCAAAAGCACACTATTACTAAGGAAATATAAAATACATATCCTTTAAAACCAGAGGTAGCTAGTTTTTCCATAAGAGACTATTTGGGTTAATCAAACTTTTGTTACTGCTTTGGGAGCAATGTCTTTGGGATGGGACCGAACTACATATTATGATTATTTATAAATTGATATGTGCACATTTTTAACTCAATACACATTACAAATATATGTAATATATTATCAATGTCAATAGTTCGCCCTTATTTTTTCAATATTATTTTAACATATAATATTTTTAATACTATTTTATATGTTGAATTTCAGATGATTATTAATAATTAAGCCCTATTTTTACATCAAAAATAGATTGAAAAAAAATTCTGCCTTACAGCGCTTCTGAATTTTGACTTTTTATCTTTTTATTCATCAACGTTTTGATCTAAGTAATCAAGCATCTCCCTTGAAATGAGTAAATGTTAATCTAATTGATTGGTCATTGTCTGTCAAATTGCATTTAAGCTGAAGCTTGCCTTTAAGTTAGGAAATAACACTAAGGACAATCCTGGCCAGGGTTTTCCTCCAAAAGAAAAGCCTCCCTCCAACGAATTGGAGAGAGGCCATCCCAAAAACCGATTTATATCTCTATAAACCCGTCGCTGTTTTTCAGCTTCTTATTCGATGATTACCATCTTCTTCGTTGCTGTATACTCGTTAGCGTCGAGTCTGTAGTATAGTACTCCTACTGATGGGATCGATTTGCTGCTTACTGATATTGTGTTATATCCTTTCACAGATTCCTGATCCTTCACGAATAGTACTTTTCCTGTTACATCAAATAGTGTCAGCGTTACCTTGCCTGATGTTGGCATATCATAACCAATCACTGTGTTGCCTTTGAATGGATTTGGTTCGTTCTGATACAGCGCGAACTCTGCTCCATGCTCTGCTCCACGGAAGGTCAATTTCAGACCCTTGATGTCATCCTGGGTATTGTAAGCCTCTGCTTGTGTTTCTTTCGAATTCAACGCCATCATTGTGCTTAATTTACCCGGAGCTGTTGCCTGGAATTTAAGTGTGAACAATACATCAGATGCCTTAGCGCTTACGCCGCCTGCCTTATTCCAGCTGGCTGTCAACGTACTTCCAAATACACCCATGTTGTCATCACTCATGTTGATGATTCCTGACTCTACTCCTCTGAACTCAAGTCCTTGTGTCTGAAGGGTAAACTGGTAGCCTTCGATAGCTGCAAAATCATTTGAGCTGATCGCTACATCTACCATTTCTCCTGTAGTCACTACTCTGTCATTGGCTACAAAACTTACTACTCCCTTATCACTACGTGGCAATACTTGTTTTGCATTTGCCTGTACTGAGTTGTTTACATCTCCGATCTTGATCGCTACAAAATCCTTGTCATATTGATTTGAATTCATGTTCACTACGTCTATCACCTCATCAAATGGCCATGGATGTGTTGCATCTGCAAACTGGTATGATTTATCCACAAATCTCCAGCTCTTGTTGGCAGGTAGTTCTGTGTAGATACCAAGGATCAGCTTACGTAATTCTACTAGGTCGATTGCACTTACACTCTGGCTATTGTTTGCATCTGCTGCGATCAGGTCATATGGACTTGTCAGTGGCTCGATACCTAACAAATGTTTCTGTATACGTACAAGGTCTAGTGTTGATACTCCATTTCTGTGTGCATCATTGCGATCTGCATTCAATGTGTAGTTATCTGGTATTATGATATTGCTGAAGTTGTATTTACCATTTTCTACAGTTACGTAGGTGGGGAATACGTGTCCAGGGCTTGTCAATGTTACCGATACCTTCTCTACAGCCTGTACATCTTCTGTCAGGATCTCTCCTGCCAGTATGCTACCTGATGTATCAGGACAAACGTGTGCATTGTCCGTGATCACGATCGTCGTCGTGCAGAAGTCTTTGTTCCGCTCACTCCAGCTGATCTGTCCGTTACAATTATCATCCGTTCCTCCGTCTGCTACCCAGATATTCACCGCAAGTTCTACTCCGAATGCAGGTACATTATCACATGTGTATGTAAAGCTTGGTGTATAGCTTGTTCCACTGAAACTGTATAACAAGTCTTCCTCTGCTGTACAATCATCAAAGCTTGATGCATTGAAATCTTTTGCCCAGATTGTTACCTGGCCGCCGATCGGCATCACTACTGTGCTCAATCCGTTGATACATACCGGTGATGGCTGTTTGCAATCTTCCAGTCTGATCAGATATTCGCAATGGCTCCAGTTACCGCAACCATCCTCTGCACTCCACAATAACTTGTGATAGTCTCCGCAGAATGGACTGTTGTATGGTAAGCCATTATCCCGTATCGATTTGATCGAATTCGTCCTTGTATCAAAACAAAGATTTGCATTGTGACTTGAATCTGTCGCTACGGATGTCAATGGTTTTACATAGATGAACTCATCTCCATTGAATGGATACAGTTTCACATCATAGTTCACGATGTCGCTACATGTTTCGTGTACTGTCTGGCACAGGTTCAAATGAACACTGCAGCTTGATGATAATGGATTGTTATGACCTAAGAAAGCCTGGTTGTTCGCCGGCAGTGATACGCCATCATCAGCTACGCATAGTGTCACTGGTCCGGTTGGGCAATTCAGGAACTCTGGTCCTTCGTTGTCGTGTACCTTGATCACCTGTACATAATGCCACAAACCTTCTCCTGTCAATGAATTGTACTGGCACCAGTCTATCACTGACCAATGACGCAGAATCTTGAAGCATGCTCCGTCTACAAATTCAAATCGCTGATCTTCATATGCTACTCCGATCAGGCTGCATGCATCATCGTATACGATTGGTTCTCCTGTATCGCCGAGGTCATCAGGACATGATGTCAACAATACATCACATGGCCATACCACATCATCATTGTTATATAAACCACATGTTATGTCTGTGATAAAGAATGGATCGAAATCTACTACCCAGATTCTCTGTGTACATGTACCTGGGGCGATTCCCTGATTTCCATCACTTGCACTGAATCTACGCTCTACCAGTTTCACTGCTCCTGCAGGTGCTCCCGGAGGTAATGCATCTCCACTGCAATCATTCACCACTCTTACTCTTACCTGTAGGTTCACTTCACAGTTGTCATCTGCCCATCCGTCTATCCCCCAGAAATGTGGGTGACTTACGTGTGGGTTTCCCGGGTCATTGATGATGATATCCTGACGTACACTTTCGTCATCATTGTACTGGAATGCATCATACATGTTTCCGAATACAGGGCTTAATGGATCTTCATCCAGATTTCCGTTATTGTTTCCGTCTGCATCTACAAATGTGCCTTCCTGTACATTGAACCAGAAATCGCAGCTCACTGTGATATCAGGTGGGCACTGTACGAATGGGGATATCTTATCCTGTACGATTGCTTCTACCATGCAGAAGTTTCTGTTTCCGGCTGCATCCGTTACTTCAAGTTCAACCATGATCGGGCCTGCTCCTACGTCGCAGCATGCAAATGGTACGCATGGACGTGATACTGTTCCCTTGTCACGACTGTTTACAGGTGGTATACCACCTGGTATATCATCTACACAGGCTCCGTCTGTTGTCCAGTCGAAATCAATGCAGCTTTCCATTCTGCGTGCTCTGAATGTTACAGGGCCGCATGCATCATATGAACCGTCATCAAATACTTTAGCCGGTACCAGGGTGATTCCAAATGGTCCGTCGTTCGTAAGTGATACTACTGTATGTTCATCACAAAGAGCTACAGGTACAACATCATCTACCACCGTGATGGTAAAGCTGCATGAGCTATGATTGCCACACTCATCCGTTGCTGTCCAGGTTACTGTGACAGTACCAACTGGTACTTGATTTAATACGTAGTTGTTTCCAAAGTTTACGATATGGCCACCTGTTGCTGTTAAGGCTAGTGTCCATGCTGATCCGCATGCATCTGTTACCGTTGGTTTTGGTACGCTCACATTCGCATAGCAATACCAGAAATCTGTTCCTACTGTAAGATCTGATGGGCATGAAATAATCGGTGCCTCATCATCAGCAAGTTTGATCACCTGTACACACTCCAGTGTTGTCTGTGTACACCAGTCAAGTATTGTCCATGTACGTACGATCTTAACCCCGTTTCCGCAATCATTTAATGTATGATCCCAGAAGCCTACGAAGATGTTACATACATTGTTATCATCTGTTATCGGTGTACCATTTACGGAAGGCCAGCCTGTCATTTGTTGGATCTGTTGATTCTCCACAATGACCTACATAAGCCGCCGGACAATCTACACTATCAAGTACCAATGGTAGAACGGTGATCAATTGATCACAAGCCGCTGTGTTTCCACTTTGGTCTGTGGCAACCCAATGACGTGTTATTAATAACCCTTCACATGGATCTCCTGATTCTGTATCTGTATACGTTAAATCAACATCGCCGCAATTGTCTGCTGGGTCAACCTGTGGTAAGTTAACATTGATAAATACACCCACTTCACGGATGTGTCCATCATCACCTGCTGCGTTGTCTGATATTTTCACCTTCCAGATTCCGCTTGCATCAAGTGCATTGAAATTGAATAAGATGTTCTGAGATACACCTGCCTGTAATGGTTTAAGTCTGCCTAATCCTCCTGGTGTATTGAGTTCAAGACACAAGGTGATGGTAGCTCCATTATCATCGAGGATACAATTTATTGGCCAATCTTGTCCCACACATCCACCAATCGTAAAGATCGATTTTGTAAGACCGGATGGTGATGTTAACTCAACATTCAAGTCGGGTAACCAGGTGTGGTCGTCTATCTTGATCCGTACATCCACATCAAGTACCGGGGTAGCAGGTGGCAGATAACTAAAATCAAAATTGTATGTAAATGAATTTGTTTCTACTAAATCATTTAATCCTGTATACAGGATATTCTGATAACCTACGATTTGTGGTGCTGGTACTGTAGGCAGAGCTTCTCCGCACAGTATGGTTACAGGACGACATTCAATCGTTGGTGGTAATTTATCCTCTACGTGGATTGTTCCCCAGCAGCTGTTTCCTGTTGTAGGATCTGTAACACGTGTCTGAATTGTTTGTCCGACATGCTGTGGTCCAAGTACAGCAGGAACGTATACTCCTCCTTGTAGTATTTCAACAATATAATCATCATAGCAACCATATACATCACCTTCAAGAATCATGGATGCATCAACAACAGCTGTACAGGTTTCATCCAATGAAATCTGTACATCATCATTACATGCAAGTGTTGTAGATGGGTTTGCAAATTCATTTATGGTTACTTTGAAGCAACAAGTGCCGACGTTTCCTGCAGCATCAGTAACTGAGAAACAATTAGTTGTTGTACCGATTGGGAAATCACCTCCTGATGGTAAGCCTGAAGTCTGAACCACATTGCCCGCTGTAGTCAATGTCTGGTATTTTACATAACCATTGAAAACCCGTGGAGTAAATGGAGCTCCAAAAGGTGAATTTGCCGTGCTTCCTGCAGTGAGTGTTATTGTTCCATCTGTATATGTCTGGTTCGTTCCATTACCATTAGTGTAATTTGAAGCAGAACCTGGCATGCCTAAAGCTATACCATTAACCCCAGGAAGCAATGTGAAAGAAACGTTGCAGGGAGTTATTGTTCCGTTACCTGGAAATGGACCTGAGAATGGGCCTACGTTTGCATTTCCTGTAGCCACCAATGTCCATGCGCCTGCATTTGTCTGAAAACCTGCAAATGTTCCGGCTTTACGATATACATTAAGCGTGGTCGCATTTGCGATATTCATACCGATTTGTGTAACGTTAATGGCTGAGCCTGTAAGGTTGTTTATATCAAACCAAACCATCCCGTTGGCAGCGTTTCCATTACCGCCTGCAGTTATCGTATTAAGTTGTGCCAGTGGGCCAAGGAAAGGACAGTTGTCTGTTCCTGTAACAAGATAATTCACACTTGCTGAGCATGCGCCAGGATCCAGATTGATGGTCATGTTTCCCGGACATGTAACAGTCGGAGCAAAGCCATCAGTAACGATCAACGTTTGGTTTAATATAACAGGTGTACATGCAGATGGAGAAATATCATATTTTAAAATATGGGTACCCAAAAGTGCTGTAACCATGAAAGTACCTCCTGAAGGCACATTACTTGCAATAACGACATTATCAAGCGACACAGTCAATAGGTTATTACCGCATGAATATGTTGGAGCCGTGATTATCTGACCGGAAATACCACAAATTGCCGGGTTACCTCCGTTGATAGTAAGTGTAGGTAATGAACCTACATTAAATGAACAAGCACCACCAGTTGAAAAAGTAATAGACCAACTTAGCATTGTACCTACGTCACCACCCGCGTCATCTAGAATTAACACCTTCCATGTACCATTTTGGGCCGCTGTAAAAGCACCAAGGGTGGTGATTGTAGGAGTAACTACTATACCACAGTTTTCAACTGTCAATGAGCCTTCAGGTTTAAAATTACCCGTAAAAGGAGCCGCACCTGCAGTAATATTAGTTGCAGCACCATCACAAAAAACGGTATTGGTAAAGTTATCATTACCACCTCCATTGTCAGTGGATAATTCTAAAGTCTGCCCATTTGGAGCAACCAAAAAAATGTCAAGATCACCATCAAACGTATGTGTGAAATTGAATTGAACACTGCTCACAAGTGAACCTGCTACCAATCCGGCTACAGTGTTGTTGAACGTTGTCCCACCAGTATTTTGTGGCGCTACAGTACAACCTCCCGTACCGGAAGAAGGAATCAAACTGTTGCCGGCAGTATTGACAATACTACCATTAAATGTTTGGGCGTTCGCCCAGGTAAGTGTCAAAAGCAAAAACGCTAAGGACAAGCTTACCTTCAATGCTGAAGTGATGCATTGTTGAGTAAGTCTAATTGTATTCATGAGATTGGATTTGATTAATGTTGAAATAAAGTGGGGAATTTTTGATTAAGTCTAAAGCTATCCTATTGTCTTAAGAGATTAATAGCTTCAAGCCGATATGCCTGCATATTGGATTTTGATAATGAGCTGGCAGCATCAGTACCAAAAACCTTCAATCCGGCTTCAAGTGATTCCTTTGTTGTTTTGCCTTCATTGAGCTTGTCAAGAATAGCTGTGTAAAAAGAATACTTGACGACGTTGTCGTTATAAGCCTGTGATTGAGCATTCAAAGTGACGTAATTGTCTTTCAGCTCAAGACATTTTGCTTCAACGCGTGCTATTGCCGTAGCAGAAGAAACGTAAGAAACGTTAGGGGCACTAAATAAATCATTTGTGGATTGTGCCTGCACATGTGATGGTGCAAGGAGGAACAGTCCAACCAGAAGAAGACTGACAAACGCCAGTTTGGCTGACAATAAATTCAAAACTGTGCTTTTCATGAGAGATAATTTGTGTTAATAAAGAGATTAAATTCACTGATCTTAATCTCCCGCCATTGAACATATCATATAATGTGCCAACTTACACAAACTACGAAGCACGATGGTACGTCGTGCCAACATTCATCAGGTCGAGAGAAACAATTAATATACTGATCCTTAAGTATATCAATCCCAAATTTACTACAACTTATCTCAACTAAATAGTCTTCTTTCAATGATCTTTACAAATTATATCCTTCAGTATTAGAAGATGAAAAAATTAGATTAATATTAAATAATTGTTTAATGTATAAGGAATTGAAAATAAATGTTATTTAGTAGAAATGTGGGTTAACCTTGATATTTATTATCGTATATTTTCTTTTAAACATTTTTTCTTGTTTCCTCACTAATACACTTCATTTGTCAAAATCATGAGGACTTAACCCTGAGTTTGAAATTTCTTCAGGTAACCAATAATCTGGTTAATGACTGATTCAAATACTATATAGCATTCCCGGCTCAATCAGGCCTTGAATCCTGGCTAACGGGTGCTCAATAAAAAGAGAATGGCCCCTATCATGTCAAATGATAGAGGCCATTCCTTAAACCGATCTATATCTCTATAAACCCGTCGCTGTTTTTCAGCTTCTTATTCGATGATCACCATCTTCTTCGTTGCTGTATACTCGTTAGCGTCGAGTCTGTAGTATAGTACTCCTACTGATGGGATCGATTTGCTGCTTACTGATATTGTGTTATATCCTTTCACAGATTCCTGATCCTTCACGAATAGTACTTTTCCTGTTACATCAAATAGTGTCAGCGTTACCTTGCCTGATGTTGGCATATCATAACCAATCACTGTGTTGCCTTTGAATGGATTTGGTTCGTTCTGATACAGCGCGAACTCTGCTCCATGCTCTGCTCCACGGAAAGTCAATTTCAGACCCTTGATGTCATCCTGGGTATTGTAAGCCTCTGCTTGTGTTTCTTTCGAATTCAACGCCATCATTGTGCTTAATTTACCCGGAGCTGTTGCCTGGAATTTAAGTGTGAACAATACATCAGATGCCTTAGCGCTTACACCGCCTGCCTTATTCCAGCTGGCTGTCAACGTACTTCCAAATACACCCATGTTGTCATCACTCATGTTGATGATTCCTGCCTCTACTCCTCTGAACTCAAGTCCTTGTGTCTGAAGGGTAAACTGGTAGCCTTCGATAGCTGCAAAATCATTTGAGCTGATCGCTACATCTACCATTTCTCCTGTAGTCACTACTCTGTCATTGGCTACAAAACTTACTACTCCCTTATCACTACGTGGCAATACTTGTTTTGCATTTGCCTGTACTGAGTTGTTTACATCTCCGATCTTGATCGCTACAAAATCCTTGTCATATTGATTTGAATTCATGTTCACTACGTCTATCACCTCATCAAATGGCCATGGATGTGTTGCATCTGCAAACTGGTATGATTTATCCACAAATCTCCAGCTCTTGTTGGCAGGAAGTTCTGTGTAGATACCAAGGATCAGCTTACGTAATTCTACTAGGTCGATTGCACTTACACTCTGGCTATTGTTTGCATCTGCTGCGATCAGGTCATATGGACTTGTCAGTGGCTCGATACCTAACAAATGTTTCTGTATACGTACAAGGTCTAGTGTTGATACTCCATTTCTGTGTGCATCATTGCGATCTGCATTCAATGTGTAGTTATCTGGTATTATGATATTGCTGAAGTTGTATTTACCATTTTCTACAGTTACGTAGGTTGGGAATACGTGTCCAGGGCTTGTCAATGTTACCGATACCTTCTCTACAGCCTGTACATCTTCTGTCAGGATCTCTCCTGCCAGTATGCTACCTGATGTATCAGGACAAACGTGTGCATTGTCCGTGATCACGATCGTCGTCGTGCAGAAGTCTTTGTTCCGCTCACTCCAGCTGATCTGTCCGTTACAATTATCATCCGTTCCTCCGTCTGCTACCCAGATATTCACCGCAAGTTCTACTCCGAATGCAGGTACATTATCACATGTGTATGTAAAGCTTGGTGTATAGCTTGTTCCACTGAAACTGTATAACAAGTCTTCCTCTGCTGTACAATCATCAAAGCTTGATGCATTGAAATCTTTTGCCCAGATTGTTACCTGGCCGCCGATCGGCATCACTACTGTGCTCAATCCGTTGATACATACCGGTGATGGCTGTTTGCAATCTTCCAGTCTGATCAGATACTCACAATGGCTCCAGTTACCGCAACCATCCTCTGCACTCCACAATAACTTGTGATAGTCTCCGCAGAATGGACTGTTGTATGGTAAGCCATTATCCCGTATCGATTTGATCGAATTCGTCCTTGTATCAAAACAAAGATTTGCATTGTGACTTGAATCTGTCGCTACGGATGTCAATGGTTTTACATAGATGAACTCATCTCCATTGAATGGATACAGTTTCACATCATAGTTCACGATGTCGCTACATGTTTCGTGTACTGTCTGGCACAGGTTCAAATGTACACTGCAGCTTGATGATAATGGATTGTTATGACCTAAGAAAGCCTGGTTGTTCGCCGGCAGTGATACGCCATCATCAGCTACGCATAGTGTCACTGGTCCGGTTGGGCAATTCAGGAACTCTGGTCCTTCGTTGTCGTGTACCTTGATCACCTGTACATAATGCCACAATCCTTCTCCTGTCAATGAATTGTACTGGCACCAGTCTATCACTGACCAATGACGCAGAATCTTGAAGCATGCTCCGTCTACAAATTCAAATCGCTGATCTTCATACGCTACACCAATTAAACTGCATGCATCATCGTATACGATTGGTTCTCCTGTATCGCCGAGGTCATCAGGACATGATGTCAACAATACATCACATGGCCATACCACATCATCATTGTTATATAAACCACATGTTATGTCTGTGATAAAGAATGGATCGAAATCTACTACCCAGATTCTCTGTGTACATGTACCTGGTGCGATTCCCTGATTTCCATCACTTGCACTGAATCTACGCTCTACCAGTTTCACTGCTCCTGCAGGTGCTCCCGGAGGTAATGCATCTCCACTGCAATCATTCACCACTCTTACTCTTACCTGTAGGTTCACTTCACAGTTGTCATCTGCCCATCCGTCTATCCCCCAGAAATGTGGGTGACTTACGTGTGGGTTTCCCGGGTCATTGATGATGATATCCTGACGTACACTTTCGTCATCATTGTACTGGAATGCATCATACATGTTTCCGAATACAGGACTTAATGGATCTTCATCCAGATTTCCGTTATTGTTTCCGTCTGCATCTACAAATGTGCCTTCCTGTACATTGAACCAGAAATCGCAGCTTACTGTGATATCAGGTGGGCACTGTACGAATGGGGATATCTTATCCTGTACGATTGCTTCTACCATACAGAAGTTTCTGTTTCCGGCTGCATCCGTTACTTCAAGTTCAACCATGATCGGGCCTGCTCCTACGTCGCAGCATGCAAATGGCACGCATGGACGTGATACTGTTCCCTTGTCACGACTGTTTACAGGTGGTATACCACCTGGTATATCATCTACACAGGCTCCGTCTGTTGTCCAGTCGAAATCAATGCAGCTTTCCATTCTGCGTGCTCTGAATGTTACAGGGCCGCATGCATCATATGAACCGTCATCAAATACTTTAGCCGGTACCAGGGTGATTCCAAATGGTCCGTCGTTCGTAAGTGATACTACTGTATGTTCATCACAAAGTGCTACAGGTACAACATCATCTACCACCGTGATGGTAAAGCTGCATGAGCTATGATTGCCACACTCATCCGTTGCTGTCCAGGTTACTGTGACAGTACCAACTGGTACTTGATTTAATACGTAGTTGTTTCCAAAGTTTACGATATGGCCACCTGTTGCTGTTAAGGCTAGTGTCCATGCTGATCCGCATGCATCTGTTACCGTTGGTTTTGGTACGCTCACATTCGCATAGCAATACCAGAAATCTGTTCCTACTGTAAGATCTGATGGGCATGAAATAATCGGTGCCTCATCATCAGCCAAGTTTGATCACCTGTACACACTCCAGTGTTGTCTGTGTACACCAGTCAAGTATTGTCCATGTACGTACGATCTTAACCCCGTTTCCGCAATCATTTAATGTATGATCCCAGAAGCCTACGAAGATGTTACATACATTGTTATCATCTGTTATCGGTGTACCATTTACCGAAGGCCAGCCTGTATTTGATGGATCTGTTGATTCTCCACAATGACCTACATAAGCCGCTGGACAATCTACACTATCAAGTACCAATGGAAGAACTGTAATAACCTGATCACAAGCCGCTGTGTTTCCACTTTGGTCTGTGGCAACCCAATGACGTGTTATTAATAACCCTTCACATGGATCTCCTGATTCTGTATCTGTATACGTTAAATCAACATCACCGCAATTGTCTGCTGGATCAAGCTGTGGTAAGTTAACATTGATAAATACACCTACTGCACGAATGTGTCCATCGTCTCCTGCTGCGTTGTCTGATATTTTTACTTTCCAGATTCCGCTTGCATCCAGTCCATTGAAATTGAATAAAAGCGGTGTTGAAACACCAGCAACAAGTGGCTGAAGTCTTGCATTATCACCTGCATTCAATTGAAGACATAATGTAATGACCTGACCTGCATCATCTAAGACACAATTGATAGGCCAATCTTGTCCTACACATCCTCCAATCGTAAAGATTGATTTTGTAAGACCGGATGGTGATGTTAACTCAACATTCAAGTCGGGTAACCAGGTGTGGTCGTCTATCTTGATCCGTACATCCACATCAAGTACAGGAGTTCCTGTAGGCAGATAACTAAAATCAAAATTGTATGTGAATGAATTTGTTTCTACTAAATCATTTAATCCTGTATACAGGATATTCTGATACCCTATGAGTTCTGGAGCAGGTACTGTTGGAAGAGCTTCTCCGCACAGTACTGTTATATTACGACACTCAATTGTAGGTGGCAGTTTGTCCTCTACACTGATTGTTCCCCAACAGCTGTTGCCTGTCTCTGGATCAAAAACCGTAACCGTCAATGTCTGGCCAACAGCTGAACTGTTGATCGTTACTCCACCCTGGCCTGAGCCAAAACCCTGAATGCTGACCAGGTAGTCATCATAACATCCATACACATCTCCTTCAAGGATCATGCTGGTTGAAACGAATGCCTCACATTCATCATTCACAGATACCTGTACATTATCATTACAAGCAAGAGTTGTCGATGGACTTGGAAACTCGTTAACAGTGATATTGAAACAACATGAAGTTGTTACAGGTGCTCCTGCAGCATTATTAGCAGTTACAGAATAACAATTCTGTGTTGTACCAATAGGGAATGCAGATCCACTTGGCAATCCTGAAGTAAGAACAGGTAAAGCCGGGAGTATTGATGAAACAACAAAATTCGAAATATTGACTGTACATGGGCCAAAACCACCATCAAGTGTGAAAGCAGAAAGAGCCAAACGTCCATTAGCTGGCACTGATACCATAACAGTACCATTTTGGTTTGTTGCACCATTGATATTCGTAATTCTTGTCCAAAGACCTTCTTGATTTCCAAAATTTGTATTTGCAAAATTCTGGGCATTGGTACCAAGCAACATCTCGAAGCGATCAAAAAACGGACCATCATTAGTTGTATATGTCCAGTTAAATGACACATTCTGAGAAGCACCGGTATTATTTGTCCATTCAACACCATTGAAGAAAAAGATGTTTGGACCTGGAGAAAATCCAAAGTCTGCATCTTTCAACTGCAACGTAGTATTGGTAGGGCTATTAAATGTAATAGCATATGCATTTGTGAATGGTGTCGGTGGATTTGTGAAAATACCCGCATCATACTGGTAGTAGTTAATAGCTGAAGGAGCATACGCACCTTGAAAACCAGTTACTGAACCGCCAATTAAACAATTTCCTGTAGTGGGTACAGTATAGCTAAGTATAGCTGCACAAGCACCAGGATCAAGTGTAACTGTTAAGTTGGCCGGACAAACTAAAGCACATGGCACAAATGGTATTACCATTGCGTATGTGATAGGAATATTCGTAACCTGAGGATCAGTCAGCGGTGGAGGCCATCCATCACCTTCTGATGTAAATGTTGCTACCAATGGACCAGTCTGACCTGCAGGAACGGCAACTGTAATACTAAAGTTAAATGTCCCTGTAGAGAAAGCACCACAACCTGATGGGTGACCTGGCGTAATCCATTGAATTGTATTCGTAACAAAGGACTGGTTTCCCTGACCACCTCCGCAAAAATTATATGGAGAAGGACCGGTTGCTGAAACCACATTAACACCAGCAGGATATGCGAATTTGATATTATCTACATATTCAACAGTACCATTAGTTGTAACAGCTACGGAATATGTGAATGTATTATTTACCCCAGGAGTATACATAGTCTGAGGGCTGGTGCAAGTTACTGTGTAACTAGCCAAAGCACTCGTAATACTGCCTAAAAGCAGCAAACATGCAAGCCAAAAATTCCGGGCTTGTCCGTTTGATAAAATAGTAAAATTTTTCTTTTTCATGAGATTACAATTGAGGATATAAATCGAGATTGGTTTCTTTTGATATGTCTTTAGCTGCATCAGTTTGTAATCAATGCCATTAGATTAGCACGAGAGGTATTAATCGTCGCAATCCTTGATTGAGGCTGACCCTGTGTATTTACGATAGCATCGAGATCTATTACTCCCTGAGCAACTTCTCCGGCAGTTTTAGCTTTTTCAATGAACAATGAGTAATAAGCCAATTCGAAAGTCTTTAATTGCGAATTGCTTGTCTGAGCAGGAGTCATCGAGCCAGTTGTGGATTGTCCACTTCCATTGGAGCTCTTAGCCACAACTGCTTTTACACCACCCTCTGACCGAAGAAGGTCAATGGCATTCGTTACAGCAGTAACGGCCTCGTTAAGAGGCTTGTAATTTTGAGCTTGTGCCTTTGTAAGACCTATGCTCAGAAGCACAAGCATTATAGGGAGCACTTTTACCCAAAAGGATGATAACTGAGAAAATGTACTTTTCATGAGATGGTATTTGTGTTTATAATGAAATTAAAGTTTTACACCTAAGCTTCTCTTTCTCTCCCTTATAAACACTTCCATAGTTCCCTGAGTAGGAAATCATGAAATAAATCCAACACTTCCATATGTTGGTCATTCATCAGGTTGAGATCCATATTAAAAAATAATAATATGGCAATCATCAATAGGTTCTGTGGCAAAATTAATTATTTAGCCGGCAATTGTCTTTCCTATAAAGGAAAATTCAATAAAAGAAGGCAACATATGTGCCAAATAATATTGATCGTCTCATATTAAATATTTATCTAACTTGTAGAGTCTTAATTTTGAGGAATAAACGATCAGTCACGAGTCAATGTCGATCAATTTTTATTTTTATTTTTTCAAAAAAAATTATTGGAATGACCACATCAGGCATATAAAAACATGGCGGAACAAAATTTTTACTCAACCGGACAAATATCTCTTCCCTGCTTTTCACGATCATTCAAAAGCCATTTATGTAGTAGCCAAATTATTAAAATACTGTGGCCATCGCATATAATGAAAGAATATACTCGATTTTACATATACAAGTTCAGTTACCTGTTTTCATGATTAAAGGCATCCTGGTTGCCTAGCTATTTTTTTAAACCAAATAAACTACACCTATCATTATTCCTCACAACAAATAAACTAATTCCAGAAGATGATTTCAGGGGAAGTATACTTTTAACATTTCCAGGAATACAAAAGCCGCTATCGGCAGGGCCGACTAATTGGAATTGGCCTTTTCCATCGCCAATTAAAATAGAACCTACAGAAGCATCATAGCGTCCAAACTGAGCGTCAGTGCCATAAAAATTTCCACCGACTACCAGATCCATGACTCCGTCATGGTTAATATCCAATGCATTGATAGCGCGCATAGCTGATATTTGGGTGTACATCGGCAGCGACTGACCAATAAAGCGTTTACCCTCCTGATTGATGAAAAGAGTGTGTGTAAACGTATTTGCATTTAAAGTTTTAACATCTTTTAGCTGGCTTGGGGTAAAAATATCTTCAATTGTTGCATTGGCGTATGTATGATATCGGGTGAATCTCTTTTTAAGGATGATCATTTGATCTAACATCCTATCCCTGTATTGTAATGGAAAGCTCGAATCTCCGTTAAAATAGCAAAGCACTGGATCCGTCGTGCCATTATTGTCAAAATCTTTATAAAACATGGTAGCTGGCTTCTCTTTTGTGGCTTGAATATGCGAGTTTAATCCAAGGTTACCGGCAACGATATCCGGGAAACCATCACCATTGATATCCGTGATTTCAAGAGTGTACCACCATCCTGTTAAATCCGAAATACCGAATTCAGTGGTAACATTGACATATTTATGATCTATTTTCCTAAAAATAGTCACTGGCATCCATTCTCCGGTCAAGATCAATTCCTGCGTGCCATCTTTATCCAAATCGGCAAATTGTGCATCAGTAAGCATTCCGATATTTATCAATCCTTCCGACCAGTCGGCAGTTACATTTGTAAACTTTCCATTATCATTTCGTAAAAGGCTACTTTCCGGCGGCAATGGATATCTGCCTGGACTCACCCGTGCGCCTATAAATAAATCCAGATCCCCATCGTCATCAAGGTCAGCGACAGCCACACATCCTCCACTGGAAAACTGTTCGGGTAAACCATCTACTGATTTAGAAAAATCCCCCTTACCATTATTAATGTATAGCCTGCTTTGGTATAATTTATTATTCATCGGCTGCTCATTTCCGCCACTGATGACGATCAGGTCTTTTGAACCATTACCATCGGCATCGAAAAAGAGTGCAGCAATATCTTCATACAAAGAATCCTTCTTGAAGATGCTTGTTTGGGCTAATTCAAATCCACCTTCTTTTTTTTGAAGTAACAGTTTTCCTGCAAAACCTGCGGCTCCTCCAAGATAGACATCATCAAGTCCATCTCCGTTCACATCCCCGGCCGCAGATGCCGGACCTTCTTCCGAGTATTTTTGATGTAAAAGGGGTTCGCGTTTGAAATCGATAAAATCATTTTCCTTATGTATAGCTTCAGGGGGAAGCTTTACAGAAATATCCTCGAAAAATAATTTTTGTTCCGGTGCGGGTTTATATTTTTTTCCGGATACATTCCTGGTTATGTGAAGCACCTTATTGATTTCCGGATTCTCAATAACTTGTATACTTCTATCGGGCCAAATGATCTCTGCAGAAGCGACCGAATCAGTTTTACCAATGCCAAAATGCACAACTGGCTCCACGCTAGAGAAAAATCCTCGGGTAGGATAATAAACCTGATCCTGAAATTTTCCATCGGTCGTATATATACGTATGCGGGTACCATACGCTGTTTTACCCTTATCATTTGTAAGAACAAATCGTATAAAATTGTTGGCTCGCGACGATTTTCCTTCATTCTTCAATACAAATGCAGGTTCATCAATATTATTGACAATAATGTCGAGATAACCATCATTATCCAAATCTGCATATGCGGCACCGTTTGAAAATGCCGGTGTACCGCTATTCCATGTCTTTGACTCATCACTGAAATACATACCACCTTTGTTTCTGAATAAATAGGATTGAAGTTTTACACTAGGCATTTGTTCAACCCATTTCACCATACTCACTTTCTTGGCGGCATATTCTTTACGCAAAGAATCCACGGCATACCTCGCATAGTCCATGTTTGTCACGTCCCTTTTATATCCATTTGATACAAATAGATCTTTCCAACCATCATTGTCATAATCGGCAAATAATGCACTCCAACTCCAATCAGTGGCTGCCGTATTTGCCATATATGCAATATCGCTAAAAGTCCCGTTCCCATTATTTAGCTGTAGGCAATTCTCCACATATTGTGCTTCCAAACCTAACTTGATCATTTGATCAAATTTGTCATAATTTTGAATCATCATCAACATGTTTTGTCTATAATGATCTCGTGGTAGCATATCGAGCGTAATCAGATCCAGATATCCATCATTATTAATATCGGCAAAATCGGAACCCATGGAAGAGAGTGAAGAATGCCTGAAAAAGTCTGAGAAACTTTCGGTAAAAGTCTTATCTCCGTTATTAATGTATAGAAAATCGGGCTTTATGTAATCATTACAGACGTAAATATCTGGCCTTAGATCATTATTAAAATCACCTATAACAGCACTTAGGCCAAAGGCTGAATTCTCAACACCGGCTTTGTGGGTAATGTCAGTAAAATGTTTGCCTGTATTTTCATAAAGTCTGCCACTGATATAATTGAAATCCTCCGTTTTCCTCATTTCAATTTGGCCTTTACCATTGTATTCTACTTTAAGATTACTTGCTTCAGAAAGATCCCAGGGGTGATTTACAAGATAGAGGTCGAGGTCGCCATCAGCATCCATATCAAAGAAGTAAGCCTGAGAGGAATAACTCGCATCAGCAAGACCATACTCCTCTGCTCTATCTGTAAACGTCAAATCTCCATTGTTGACATATAATATATTCTTACGGTATTTTGGATCACTCACCATTGATTTACACATATAAATATCAAGTAATCCATCATTATTAATATCAACCATGGTAACACCCGTTTTGAAACCATATCCACCTTCAACACCCGCAGTTGCCGTGATATCCAGGAACTTAAAATTTCCTTCATTGAGATACAACTTGTGAAATACCATTCCTCCGCTGAAGTATAAATCTATCAATCCGTCATTATTTATATCTCCAGCTGCAACCCCACCACCATTATATAAATAATCATACAAATTGATATTCATTTCTTCGGTTTCGCTAATGAAGTTCGCAAACTTGATCCCGGTGACGGTGGAATCCAGTTGGGTAAACAGCCGTTTTTCATATTTTGAAGTATCGGAATCGGTATTTGAAATTGCTTGGAATTTCTGTTCATTCCTGTTTTTATTACAAGAAATCAGGAATACCAATGCGGTCAATAAAACCAGATAATTATTCATAAAAATTTATTAAGCCAGATCGGAAAAGTGAGCTATTCCATTAATGAATGCTGATTGATAATACTTGCATCAGTAAAGATATTAGATGAATTTCATACTAAGTGCCTTCCCAGGCTGTGAACATCTCGGAGGAAATCAGTTCATGCCTATAGCAAAAACAGCTATCTCAATTTTTCAAGTATAATCTGTCCGATGAAAATGCCTTGCCTGTTGCCTTCCTGGACACCATTCATATAGTGTATCCCTGCGTAGAAACGACTCAGGCTAACTTCCCACGCGGCCTCTTGAAAAGAAGGAAAACTTCGCACAGGTTGCTCGAAAAGAATTTCTGTTGAATCTGTAAAAGCATAGTTGTCACCATAGATACTGGTGAGAATGGTAGCAGCTGCTGCCGATATAGCGCTATGCCCACTTGTGTATTCCGGAAAAGGGGGTGTCTGAATCAATGGCTTCCAATTGATGTCAATATTCTCCTGTATATAAGTAATCGGACGGACAAGATTGGTCTTATACTTTTCATACCAACATGAAATGATAGCATCATACATAGCAATAGCTGAATACGTATATGACTTTGTAGTCTTGAACAAATCACTGTTTTCTTTCGTACTGATCTGGTTGATAATATTTAACCAGTGTCCGGGTGGCGCGATTTTATGTGTAATAGCTACAAGGTGCCCATGATATTCAGAAGTATTTGGGTTGTCATCCCAAAACATTGCGATCTCCTTTTTATGATCATTCAGATCTTTTGACTGGAGGTAAACAGCATTTACCATTTTAAAGAATTCCGAGTTTTTTCCAGGATCGTACGACGGGGGAGGAGTCGATTTAAAGATACTTGCACTGTCGATAAGCAACGGCCTTAATTCGGCCCAGTGGGGTTCAAGACCTGCCGCATAATCCGGCGGTGTCTCAACCCATTCTCCACGTTTTTTTGTGCTAGTCCAGCGGTCCATCGTCCGTGTCTCCACATACTTGTCCTTACTTATCCATGAAATCAAGTGATGTGCTATTTCATCAGAACATTTTTCAGACGCTCCAATTACAGAGACATTTAAGCCTCCTTCTTTTGCAACTGTCAGGAAATGCTGAATCATTTCATCCATATAATGTTCAGAAAAAATAAGCTTTTTCGCAATCTTACAAAATGCCAGATTGGCGGTAAGTTCCGCATGAGCCCCATCAGTTTTAATTGAATCCAATGGTGTCAAACCGTTAAGTTTTCCCGCAATCGAGGGTAAGTTGTCTGGATAAAACTTTTGAATCGTAACGAAGTAGGCAATGTGTGGGTACACATATACCCTGGATGCGATTGGGGGTGGGTATCCATCTTCCATCGCTATTTCAAGAAGCCTTCTATTCAATTGATGAAGATTAGCGACACCAAAAGGGTTGCTTTGTATCACTGAAGAATTTTTACAGCCATACATACCTAAAACTACCATCAAGAGAACTAATCTTCTCATATATCAAAGATAGAAATATACATCTTCATTGTCATTTACTAACTTAATTATTAATTCCGATAGTCAGTCATCCGGGAATTGTAAAAACTCCTCCCGACAAATGTATAATCACAATTACCACCGGCTCCATCGGCATGAATCCCAAAAATTTCACGCTCACGAAATATACAGGACTTTAGCAACTGTAAATACCAGCATCCCGCCTCGTTTAATTTTAGATCAGATATGTTTAATCCGAGCTTTTAATCCAGAAAATGATTTTCTCAACAAGCTAAACGGGTGCTCAATAAAAAGAGAATGGCCCCTATCATGTCAAATGATAGAGGCCATTCCTTAAACCGATCTATATCTCTATAAACCCGTCGCTGTTTTTCAGCTTCTTATTCGATGATCACCATCTTCTTCGTTGCTGTATACTCGTTAGCGTCGAGTCTGTAGTATAGTACTCCTACTGATGGGATCGATTTGCTGCTTACGGATATTGTGTTATATCCTTTCACAGATTCCTGATCCTTCACGAATAGTACTTTTCCTGTTACATCAAATAGTGTCAGCGTTACCTTGCCTGATGTTGGCATATCATAACCAATCACTGTGTTGCCTTTGAATGGATTTGGTTCGTTCTGATACAGCGCGAACTCTGCTCCATGCTCTGCTCCACGGAAGGTCAATTTCAGACCCTTGATGTCATCCTGGGTATTGTAAGCCTCTGCTTGTGTTTCTTTCGAATTCAACGCAATCATTGTGCTTAATTTACCCGGAGCTGTTGCCTGGAATTTAAGTGTGAACAATACATCAGATGCCTTAGCGCTTACGCCGCCTGCCTTATTCCAGCTGGCTGTCAACGTACTTCCAAATACACCCATGTTGTCATCACTCATGTTGATGATTCCTGACTCTACTCCTCTGAACTCAAGTCCTTGTGTCTGAAGGGTAAACTGGTAGCCTTCGATAGCTGCAAAATCATTTGAGCTGATCGCTACATCTACCATTTCTCCTGTAGTCACTACTCTGTCATTGGCTACAAAACTTACTACTCCCTTATCACTACGTGGCAATACTTGTTTTGCATTTGCCTGTACTGAGTTGTTTACATCTCCGATCTTGATCGCTACAAAATCCTTGTCATATTGATTTGAATTCATGTTCACTACGTCTATCACCTCATCAAATGGCCATGGATGTGTTGCATCTGCAAACTGGTATGATTTATCCACAAATCTCCAGCTCTTGTTGGCAGGAAGTTCTGTGTAGATACCAAGGATCAGCTTACGTAATTCTACTAGGTCGATTGCACTTACACTCTGGCTATTGTTTGCATCTGCTGCGATCAGGTCATATGGACTTGTCAGTGGCTCGATACCTAACAAATGTTTCTGTATACGTACAAGGTCTAGTGTTGATACTCCATTTCTGTGTGCATCATTGCGATCTGCATTCAATGTGTAGTTATCTGGTATTATGATATTGCTGAAGTTGTATTTACCATTTTCTACAGTTACGTAGGTTGGGAATACGTGTCCAGGGCTTGTCAATGTTACCGATACCTTCTCTACAGCCTGTACATCTTCTGTCAGGATCTCTCCTGCCAGTATGCTACCTGATGTATCAGGACAAACGTGTGCATTGTCCGTGATCACGATCGTCGTCGTGCAGAAGTCTTTGTTCCGCTCACTCCAGCTGATCTGTCCGTTACAATTATCATCCGTTCCTCCGTCTGCTACCCAGATATTCACCGCAAGTTCTACTCCGAATGCAGGTACATTATCACATGTGTATGTAAAGCTTGGTGTATAGCTTGTTCCACTGAAACTGTATAACAAGTCTTCCTCTGCTGTACAATCATCAAAGCTTGATGCATTGAAATCTTTTGCCCAGATTGTTACCTGGCCGCCGATCGGCATCACTACTGTGCTCAATCCGTTGATACATACCGGTGATGGCTGTTTGCAATCTTCCAGTCTGATCAGATACTCACAATGGCTCCAGTTACCGCAACCATCCTCTGCACTCCACAATAACTTGTGATAGTCTCCGCAGAATGGACTGTTGTATGGTAAGCCATTATCCCGTATCGATTTGATCGAATTCGTCCTTGTATCAAAACAAAGATTTGCATTGTGACTTGAATCTGTCGCTACGGATGTCAATGGTTTTACATAGATGAACTCATCTCCATTGAATGGATACAGTTTCACATCATAGTTCACGATGTCGCTACATGTTTCGTGTACTGTCTGGCACAGGTTCAAATGAACACTGCAGCTTGATGATAATGGATTGTTATGACCTAAGAAAGCCTGGTTGTTCGCCGGCAGTGATACGCCATCATCAGCTACGCATAGTGTCACTGGTCCGGTTGGGCAATTCAGGAACTCTGGTCCTTCGTTGTCGTGTACCTTGATCACCTGTACATAATGCCACAAACCTTCTCCTGTCAATGAATTATACTGGCACCAGTCTATCACTGACCAATGACGCAGAATCTTGAAGCATGCTCCGTCTACAAACTCAAATCGCTGATCTTCATACGCTACTCCAATTAAACTGCATGCATCATCGTATACGATTGGTTCTCCTGTATCGCCGAGGTCATCAGGACATGATGTCAACAATACATCACATGGCCATACCACATCATCATTGTTATATAAACCACATGTTATGTCTGTGATAAAGAATGGATCGAAATCTACTACCCAGATTCTCTGTGTACATGTACCTGGTGCGATTCCCTGATTTCCATCACTTGCACTGAATCTACGCTCTACCAGTTTCACTGCTCCTGCAGGTGCTCCCGGAGGTAATGCATCTCCACTGCAATCATTCACCACTCTTACTCTTACCTGTAGGTTCACTTCACAGTTGTCATCTGCCCATCCGTCTATCCCCCAGAAATGTGGGTGACTTACGTGTGGATTTCCCGGATCATTGATGATGATATCCTGACGTACACTTTCGTCATCATTGTACTGGAATGCATCATACATGTTTCCGAATACAGGGCTTAATGGATCTTCATCCAGATTTCCGTTATTGTTTCCGTCTGCATCTACAAATGTGCCTTCCTGTACATTGAACCAGAAATCGCAGCTCACTGTGATATCAGGTGGGCACTGTACGAATGGGGATATCTTATCCTGTACGATTGCTTCTACCATGCAGAAGTTTCTGTTTCCGGCTGCATCCGTTACTTCAAGTTCAACCATGATCGGGCCTGCTCCTACGTCGCAGCATGCAAATGGTACGCATGGACGTGATACTGTTCCCTTGTCACGACTGTTTACAGGTGGTATACCACCTGGTATATCATCTACACAGGCTCCGTCTGTTGTCCAGTCGAAATCAATGCAGCTTTCCATTCTGCGTGCTCTGAATGTTACAGGGCCGCATGCATCATATGAACCGTCATCAAATACCTTGGCAGGCACAAGTGTGATTCCAAATGGTCCGTCGTTCGTAAGTGATACTACTGTATGTTCATCACAAAGAGCTACAGGTACAACATCATCTACCACCGTGATGGTAAAGCTGCATGAGCTATGATTGCCACACTCATCCGTTGCTGTCCAGGTTACTGTGACAGTACCAACTGGTACTTGATTTAATACGTAGTTGTTTCCAAAGTTTACGATATGGCCACCTGTTGCTGTTAAGGCTAGTGTCCATGCTGATCCGCATGCATCTGTTACCGTTGGTTTTGGTACGCTCACATTCGCATAGCAATACCAGAAATCTGTTCCTACTGTAAGATCTGATGGGCATGAAATAATCGGTGCCTCATCATCAGCCAGTTTGATCACCTGTACACACTCCAGTGTTGTCTGTGTACACCAGTCAAGTATTGTCCATGTACGTACGATCTTAACCCCGTTTCCGCAATCATTTAATGTATGATCCCAGAAGCCTACGAAGATGTTACATACATTGTTATCATCTGTTATCGGTGTACCATTTACGGAAGGCCAGCCTGTATTTGATGGATCTGTTGATTCTCCACAATGACCTACATAAGCCGCTGGACAATCTACACTATCAAGTACCAATGGAAGAACTGTAATAACCTGATCACAAGCCGCTGTGTTTCCACTTTGGTCTGTGGCAACCCAATGACGTGTTATTAATAACCCTTCACATGGATCTCCTGATTCTGTATCTGTATACGTTAAATCAACATCACCGCAATTGTCTGCTGGATCAAGCTGTGGTAAGTTAACATTGATAAATACACCCACTTCACGGATGTGTCCATCATCACCTGCTGCGTTATCTGATATTTTCACTTTCCATACACCACTTGCGTCAAGCGCATTAAAGTTGAATAATAATGGAGTAGCAACACCTGCAACCATAGGTTGCATTCTGAAACCAGGTGCACCATTGAGTTGATTACATAATGTAACCGCGAAACCCGCATCGTCCAATATAGCGTTGATAGGCCAATCTTGTCCTACACATCCTCCAATCGTAAAGATTGATTTTGTAAGTCCTGATGGTGAGGTTAACTCAACATTCAAGTCGGGTAACCAAGTGTGGTCGTCTATTTTGATTCGTACATCCACATCAAGTACAGGAGTTCCTGTAGGCAGATAACTAAAATCAAAATTGTATGTGAATGAATTTGTTTCTACTAAATCATTTAATCCTGTATACAGGATATTCTGATACCCTATGAGTTCTGGAGCAGGTACTGTTGGAAGAGCTTCTCCGCACAGTACTGTTATATTACGACACTCAATTGTAGGTGGCAGTTTGTCCTCTACACTGATTGTTCCCCAACAGCTGTTGCCTGTCTCTGGATCAAAAACCGTAACCGTCAATGTCTGGCCAACAGCTGAACTGTTGATCGTTACTCCACCCTGGCCTGAGCCAAAACCCTGAATGCTGACCAGGTAGTCATCATAACATCCATACACATCTCCTTCAAGGATCATGCTGGTTGAAACGAATGCCTCACATTCATCATTCACAGATACCTGTACATTATCATTACAAGCAAGAGTTGTCGATGGACTTGGAAACTCGTTAACAGTGATATTGAAACAACATGAAGTTGTTACAGGTGCTCCTGCAGCATTATTAGCAGTTACAGAATAACAATTCTGTGTTGTACCAATAGGGAATGCAGATCCACTTGGCAATCCTGAAGTAAGAACAGGTAAAGCCGGGAGTATTGATGAAACAACAAAATTCGAAATATTGACTGTACATGGGCCAAAACCACCATCAAGTGTGAAAGCAGAAAGAGCCAAACGTCCATTAGCTGGCACTGATACCATAACAGTACCATTTTGGTTTGTTGCACCATTGATATTCGTAATTCTTGTCCAAAGACCTTCTTGATTTCCAAAATTTGTATTTGCAAAATTCTGGGCATTGGTACCAAGCAACATCTCGAAGCGATCAAAAAACGGACCATCATTAGTTGTATATGTCCAGTTAAATGACACATTCTGAGAAGCACCGGTATTATTTGTCCATTCAACACCATTGAAGAAAAAGATGTTTGGCCCTGGAGAAAATCCAAAGTCTGCATCTTTCAACTGCAACGTAGTATTGGTAGGGCTATTAAATGTAATAGCATATGCATTTGTGAATGGTGTCGGTGGATTTGTGAAAATACCCGCATCATACTGGTAGTAGTTAATAGCTGAAGGAGCATATGCACCTTGAAAGCCGGTGACTGAACCGCCAATTAAACAATTTCCGGTAGTTGGTACAGTATAGCTAAGTATAGCTGAACAAGCACCAGGATCAAGTGTAACTGTTAAGTTGGCCGGACAAACTAAAGCACATGGCACAAATGGTACTGCCTGAGCTAATGTGAGCATGTCAACATCAGTTCCACCGGATTCACCTTTACTGTTCAGTGTTACCACCATAGGTCCGGTAAAGTTGGCTGGAACGGCAATATCGACTGTCAGATTTTGAGCACCAGCTTGCCAGAAACCGCAAAAGGAGTTACCCATTGCGCCCAGGCCACAAACAGCACCTGTTGCTGTACACCAGGATACTGATGGTGAACAAATGAGTCTTACACCTACCTGAGTAGCACAGCCACCAGTTCCATTTGGAGCTGCAGAATTGACAGTAACGCCTGCTGGAAAGGTAAGAGTGAGCCGGTCAACCCACTCACTGCCGACACCTGTGACGGTGAAAGCAAGGGCATTATTTTGCCCAGGAGTATACATAGTACTTCCTGCATTTGCAAACGTTAGGGCAATTACTGCCTTAGCATTTGTTGCGAACCCAAGGCTGAGTACACAAGCAAACAGGAGACTCCCGACCAGCTTATTTGATAAAATAGTAAAATTTTTCTTTTTCATGAGATTACCATTAAGGATTTTATTCAAGATTGGTTTCTTTTGATATGTCTTTGTATTCATTAGTTCGTAATTAATGCCATTAGATTCGAACGAGAGGTATTAATCGTTGTAATCCTTGATTGAGGCTGACCCTGTGTATTTACGATAGCATCGAGATCTATTACTCCCTGAGCAACTTCTCCGGCAGTTTTAGCTTTTTCAATGAACAATGAGTAATAAGCCAATTCGAAAGTCTTTAATTGCGAATTGCTTGTCTGAGCAGGAGTCATTGAGCCAGTTGTGGATTGTCCACTTCCATTGGAATTCTTAGCCACTACTGCTTTTACACCACCCTCTGACCGAATAAGGTCCATGGCATTCGTTACAGCAGTAACGGCCTCATTAAGAGGCTTGTAATTCTGAGCTTGTGTCCTTGTAAGACCTATGCTCAGAAGCACAAGCATTACAGGGAGCACTTTTACCCAGAAGGATGATAATGGAGAAAATGTACTTTTCATGAGATTAAGATTTGGTTTATTAATTTTTAATCAGGTACTGAAATAGATATGTGAAAGAAATTCAAAACTTTTTTTGAATTCTCTTTTTCTTTTGATTACAAATCGTAATCCCAAACTTGGCTGGATAGAGTAAATAAATCAAGGTACTTGCCGGAGGATTGGGGAAAGGCAACTACCAATAGGTTCTAACAGGTCAGTAAGAGACTATAATTCGTCTTAATATCAATACATACTATGCCAAAAACGTGCCAAAAAAAAATTCGACGCAGTATATTGGCCAAAGATACATGTAGCCATTCCTTGATATATACCACTAACAGGGTAATTATTAAATTACAAAACCTGATAATGCTTATTAACAGTTATATCATATTTTTACAGATTACTAATTATAGTAATTTGTTAAAGTCATTGAATTCTTATTTCATCCTCCCAATTATTGAAAACAAGTTTTGTCCCCGTTGGGTGAGGTTCCAGATATAATTCTAAATCTGTAATAGGAACGTCATTTAAGAGCAGATTTCACCGATCCCAAGACAGAAGATTGCCTTAAAAGAGTAGATAAGAATGATGGCTGCACGATCAAATCTTTCGAATTGCAGCGGCCTAAAGCGGTGAAAATTTTAGAATTTTTCGGAATCAATCTTAGATTCAGATAGTATACTCATGTTGATTATGTCAACTTCAAAAGATAATACTATAGTAGTTTGGTAAAAAGGATTATTCAGAAACCTTCATCTTAGTGGGTAGCTGGTACACTAATGTAAATTCATGAGACCCGTTATTAAACTGTTGTAAGTCACCAATACTTACATCATACGAATAATAAAATTTCAGTTTATCAAGGCGGGTACCTAAAAGCAAAGCAGCTCTATTGTCTTCTCCGAGTGTATACCCTAATCCACCAATTAATTGTTCATCAAGAAATGAAAACTTCAGATTCAAATCAATTAAAAACGGACTGTATCGAAGGTTTTTAATCGTAATAGACGGTTCTATTTGGAAATTATAATTTTTGACTTCATGACGATATCCAAAATGAACCGCATATGGGAAAGACTTAAGATCATCTATGCGGACATCACTGGCTATTTCAGCAATGCGTTGTTTAACCACATTTGGAAATGATATTCCAAAAATAAATTTCTTATCCAATTCAGCGTAGACACCAGCTGATCCATCAAATAATAAATATCCGTCAATGCCCTCGTTAAGTAATGGATCCGTAGGATCAATCAGTGGATCATTTTGCACATCTGTCACTTTGAAATTTTGTATTCCCGTAGAGAGACCGACACCAACAATTGCATTATCGAAAATAAACCTGTAGGAATAATTCAATTGTGCGTGTAAAAGCTGTGTCACACCTACGTGGTCAGAAAGTATCTGAAAACCAAGTCCGACTTTGTCAGCAAATGAACCATTATACAAGGCAGTGAATGTCCTTGGCGCTCCGGGAAAATCTGTATAATTAAGTTTATATGCGGCAAGAAATTCATGATCTCCATTGAACCCGGTAGCTCCCGGATTGATCAAGACGGGCTGCAGATAATGATGATCGAAATATCCGGCTTCCTGTGCAACAGAGATCTGGAATGACCCTATCAGTACTATCGATGTCAAACCGATGCCTAATAAATATTTTAGTAATTTCTTATTCATGCGTGCAACTTTTTAAGTTGAATGAATACTCTTTATATTATTTAATCAATGATTAGTCAGCAGTCCGTAAAACGTTGACAGTACCTTTATAAATCTGTGCAGGTCCATTTTGCGGACGTGTCTGAAGCACCCACAAATATCCTCCATCCGCAATAGGTCGATTGTCTACATCTACTCCTGTCCAATTGTTCTGATAATTATCTGTTTGGTAAACAAGTCCACCGTAACGGTTGTAAATCGAAAGATGATTGGCCACACTATATATGCACTTGATAATAAAGTAATCGTTTTTACCATCGTCGTTTGGTGTAATTATTCTAATGCCTTCAAAACAATTGCCGCCAATAGTTAAGTCTGCCAAACCTGTGACCTTGCATTGATTTGCATCTGTAACTGTTATGAAGTATGTAGCTTCAGAAAGATTGTTTAATGCTGCTGTATTACCGCCAACAGGGGACCATTGATATGTATAAATTGGAACCCCTCCAGTTACAACTGCAGAAACTGCTCCATCGCTTGCAGACGGATCAGATGGCAATGTGGTGAGCAAAGAAACTAACAATGCGTCAGGAGAAGTAAGTATAATCGTGGAGGAAGCTGTTTGACCTGAAGCGTCTGTGACCGTCACTGTATATGTGCCTGCACATAAAGTGCTGAGGTTGGCTGTTGTAAATCCATTATTCCAATGATACGTATAAGGAGATGCGCCACCGCTAACGGTTGAGGTAATGGAACCATCACATGCTTCATGACAACTTGTTTCAAATCCACCCCCATATTGTTGAGCAGAAAGATTTACACCAATTCCTCCCGCAGTTATTGTAAAACATGTGTCCATTGAACAAATATTACTATAGGTTACGGTGACACAATACTGACCAGGACAAAGATTTATAAGGTCTTGTGTAGCTTCTCCGGTATTCCAATGGTAAGTATAAGGCGGTGTGCCTCCGGTCACATTCAGATCTATGGCACCATGACAATTTTCACTGAGATCATTTGTAATTGTTGCAGTCTTAACTAACGGATTGGGTTGTGTAACGGTAAAGCAAGTATCTCTTGTACTGCTCGCACTATCTGTGATGGTGACACAATATATACCTGCCGTAAGATTGCTGATGTTTTGAGTTGTAGCTCCACCCGGACTCCATATAAATGTGTAAGGTCCGGTACCGAATGAGACATTTAAATTAATCGCTCCATTTGATCCACCGTTACACGTCACATTCGTGATGGATGCTGAGTACTCAGCTCCTACAATGTATGGGTCCGGTATAAATGTGCAACCTTTTGAATCTGTGACGGTGACGGTATAAGCCCCTGCAAGAATACCTGAAAGGTCTTCAGTTGTTAACATAACAGGAGTTGTATTCCATTTGAACGTATATGGAGGAGTGCCTCCTGTAACCGTTATATTAATAGCCCCTGTAGCAGAACCCGCTGGAACAGGATCTGTAATCACACCAGTAACGGCGATCGGATCAGGATCCATTACAGTTGTGTTCGCAATTACTATTTGGGTACCAAGGGTAATCGTTACGGTATATGTGCCTGCTGGTACGCCTGTAAGGTCTTCTGTTGTAAGACTACCAAGAGACCAAACAAATGTTGGAGTCCCTGTACAAGCAGTAGATAATGTCACAGTAAGATCAACAGAACCTGTAGATTCCCTTGGACAAGCAGGTTTTGTTGGAATAATGGTATACCCAATTGTACAATCTATAGGATCACAAGTTTGTTTTATTTGAGCAAGACCGGGCACTGTAGTTAAGACAAGTACGCTGTCAGCCTTATTGGCCACTTCTATTTCAAGCGGATTATTTGTAAATGATATCGGAGATGATGAGCCGACTGGTCCAATAGCTTTCAGGCAAAGCCTGAAAATGGTAGACAGATCAGGAACGGTGACACCATTTAAAGTCAGATCGATCCAGCTGAGTGTTAGTTGACCCTGATGAACACTTGGAGGCGTTCCAAAACTGGTTGCATCTAATCCAGGCAAAGCAAAACCTTCGAGATGATCAAAAACGAATTTTGTAGAATCCCAATTCATGCTTAATTGTACTGCAACGATATCGTCAAAATCATTGACTGAGACATCAACACATGTGATACCATTTGGTGTAGTACAGACGGTATCGGCAAGAAATGCAAATCCCTGCAACGCACATTGGGCTGTAATAACAGCAGGTTGAATAACAACGTTATGAAGATTTCCATCAATATCGGAGATCATGACGGCAGGATTCGTTCCAAGTGTTATATCGCTTGACTGGCCACCTGTGCCTATGACATCAAAGCATATTTCAAATAAGGTAGTACCATTAGCCAAGGTGTCATTTTGAGCATTTCCATTAAACCAAACCACCCTTAAAGTGCCGGGACTCAGAAGATTGGTATTTCCCTTTCCAAAAGCCAGTAGAGGTGCAAAATTCTGGAACCGATTAAATTGAAGAACAGCTGGGTCATAGACCAGGGAGAATTCCATGGCACCAACAGTAATGAAGTTATCTACGGTGAATTGGATACAGGAAGTGCTGCCACAGGCACCAATCACTGAATTGCCAATAAGGGTAAGGTCCTGAGAACATCCTTCTCCAAAAACATTAACCTGGCCATTGTTGGTCACCAGACCTACATTGTTGACTCCGTCTTCAGAAATTTCGATTTCCAAAGGGTTGTCCGTAATGGCTATAGAGGAACTTTGACAAGCATTACCTACTACTTCGAATTCCACAGTAAAGAAGAGAGATCCATCCGGAATGGTGATTTGTGTGGCACTGCTTTCAATCCATGAAAGCGTAAGCTTCCCTGCATCTAACAGGACCTGATTGGTACCAAAGACAGCCGGAGAAAGACCAGGAACCATTGGATTGAAATTCTTTACGCTCTTGAATTTCAGCACATTAGGATTCCAATTGACAGAATATTGGACACTTATGATTTGGCTAAAATGGTCGACATGGAAGTCAATATTTATGATCTGACCATGAGATACATCTGCTAAGCTGCTGATGTTAAATATCGGTTGCGCAGCTCTTGATGGCAAAGCAAAGAACAAGGCAACTATTAGACCTAATATAGATTTACTCATTAGCAATTACGTTATAATGTCAATCAAAAATCTTTAAAGTAAAGCAAATCAAGGGCAAATATAGTAATATTAGTTGCAATATCACTGAACCGAAAATGCCAAATCAAGGGTAAGAGTCCACAGCGAAAACTGTACCATCTTAAAATTAATTTAATAGAGGGAGAGATTGGTTGGCGCCAAAGTTGAGATGCTGATGTAAAAATGGTAAAAATCTTTAATATGGGGAAATACGGTGCTTATCGTTAATCAACTTTTGACATTTACCCGGCATAAATGACTATAAAAGGTCTCAGAGGGACAGGCGTATGGAAAAAATAAAAAAGCCCCGACTTGTGGCCGGGGCTTTGAGAGAGTGTTGGTTTTTCTCCCGATGGGGAATGAGGGGGTAACTCTTAGAATTATTGTTTTACAAATTTTCCAGACAGTTCACCAAAGGTGGAAATTACCTTATAGTAATAGATGCCAGGAGATTGAATCAGATCATTTCCGATGCTTATTTCCGATTTGTCAGTATAGGCGAAATATTTCTGATTGAAAAGCTCCTGTCCTTTCATGTTGAATAAAGTAACATTAAATTCTTCTCCAGCCTGAATGGAAACTGTAAGTGTAGTACCATCTGAGAAAGGATTCGGAGAAACCTTAGTTTCAAATTGCGCTTCTGAAACTCCTGAAGAAATAGCTTTCAATTCCAATTTTTGATTCTGGAGATTGTCAGTGTATACTTCCGGATAAAGACTTTCTTCATCCTGCATAAGGAGCTGATTTAATGCGATATCTGATGGCAGGTGAGCAATTGAGAAAAGGATAGTTCCTTTTTTAAGACTTATAGCATCTTCTTGTCCCCAACTGATCCTTGAAACACCATCCATATCTACCGCAAGATTAGAAGTAGAAACAGGCAGTGCGCCTTCAATTAAATCAAGGCCTTTAGCTTTCAGTGACATTTGGAAACCATAAATGTTAGCATCTTTTGAAAGAATGAAATCCTGTGTTCCGGTCACATCGTTTGTAACAACATTTAATTCCAGGCTACCTGCAGTTCTTGGTGAAAGTAACCATGCTGTATTCACCATATCTCCATTCACATCACCCATTTTTATGGCTTTGAATGAAGCTGCGGTTGGGAATGTTCCATTGTGATCGATTTCTACGCCCGGGTGACAGTAATTGTTATAAAGATCTGCCGGTGAACCGGGACTGCAAGGATCTCCAAAAAAGACCCAGGATAAATTACCGGCATAGCCAGGAAGCTGATATGCTCCTAATAGTGCATTTCTCAGCAGCAATAAATCGTTGGCGCCTACTCTTCCGTTGCCATCCAGGTCGGCGGCATACAATTTATATGGTTCTGTAATTCGCTCTGTGCCGTTGATATGTCTTTTTAAAGCAATCACATCCGCCGTTGAAATACCCTCAAGTGGTTTGCCTTCTCTTGAAAGATTGATCATTCTGTCAAACTGCGTTGTACCAAAACCTAAAGAAAAATGTCCGGTAGCATCTGATGTAGTTTCTGATTCCTGATCAAGAGATTGATCGGTCATAATCTTAGCCATTGCAGCGGAAGTATGCGGCACTCCGATATTCGTAAATGTGGTCACTGCCCCTGATACCTGATGCAAGCCATTACATGTATTTGCATTGTCGGTGATCTTGATAAATGTGGTACAATAATCTGAGTTACCATATTCATCAGTAACCCAAATCTGAACCGGCACTGTTCCGACATCATCGCAAGTGAACACTCTTGAAGCATCATAAGGATTTGATGAGAAGGAGTATTTCAGCTTGTAATTAGGTGTGCAATTATCTGAACTTGAGGCATTGAAATCTTTTGCCCAGATCGTCACCATTCCACCAAGTGGCATAACGACACTTGAAAGTCCATAATAACATACGGGAGAAGGTGCTTTCTTGTCGATGACGTGAATTTTGTGACTACATGTGGTACAATTACCGCAGCCATCACACACATTCCATAGAATCTTGTGCCATCCATCGGGCAGCACTTTATCTATATACGGCTGACCTGATCCCTGACCAGAAACATTGTAGGTGCCATCATTATTGATGTCAACCTTCCAGTCCCAGGTATAAGATTCAATCGGAGTACAATCATCCTCTACATGAGGTGAATCCTGATATCGACCAGAGCAATAAGGTTCATATCCATTGACGACAACATCAGCGCAACTGTTTGAGAAGGAAGGCGGATGAGCATTCATCAGTTTGATGACCTGGACGTGTGTCCATATACCATCACTCCAGGGATTGTTTGGCTGGTACTTGCACCAATCGATAACGGTCCATGTACGAAGAATCTTTTTGCAAGCGCCATCGGAAAATGTAAAGACGAGATCTTCATGAGCATATGCCAAATGAGTGCATCCGTGATTGTATGCGTCATAGCCGGGGAATGTTGGCTTGTTGTATGGTGAGGGAATTTCATCAGGATCTAATTGGTCAACAGTATATTGACATGCATCAGCTGTATAATCCCAAGGCCAGTTAATATTGTAATAAGAGTGAGAAAAGTCTTTCACAGTGATCGTCTGGTAACAATATTCTGACCAGTAGCCCATCTCAACGCAGAATTTACGTTTGATGATCCCAACGCCGCAAGCGTTACGGTAGTCTGTGACGTCACAAATATTAATCCATGTATTGCCTCCGCAACCACCTCCGGCGGACCCATCATATCCCCAGTTATAAGGTTGATAGCATGACGTATTTCCCGGGTCGTTTATGATGATAGGCAGGCAGGTGCCGCCGTTTCCAACACAGGTTCCGAAGGTATGATTGTAGGGATTGTAAAGGCAATCATCATTAAATGAAAATCCGCAGCTTACGGTAATATTTGGAGGGCAGGTGATATGTGGTGTAGAGTTATCCTGAACAGTCACCTCGGCCATACATTCGTTGTAGTTTCCTTTGTCATCTACTACTCTCATGACAACCCAAATGCTATGTCCTACATCATCGCAGCAAAATTCAACATATGGTCTGAATTGAGTGTCGTCAGCTACGCCCGGAGGGCAATAACCTGCAACCATACGACGGACTTTATACTCTGCGATATGGCAGTTGTCGTAGCTCCCGTCATCAATATCAGTTGCATACACTTTTGCTGTGCCGTTATTAGACAAAGAGACTACAGTGTGCGCATCACAAATCGCTACAGGTGCCACATTGTCGTTCCAACAACAGGCACCTAAAGGATTGATAATGAGAAAAGTAAATAGGAGGGAAGATAAAAGGGTAAGAGTTAGTTTCATAATCAAAGGGATTATTGGGTTTTTCTGATTTTCATTGACAAAAGGTATAAAGTTTTTAAATAGGATGGATATCCGATCTAAAAATAATAGAATACAATACTGAATTTGGTGGGAGGGTGATCAAAAATACTATAAAAATTGGATTTTCAAGGTTTTGCGAAGAAAAATGGAATAAATTTTGAAGAGTAGGTCACCCCATTTGATTTTGAATAGCAAAACGGACTAACCCTGCTGTGGTTGTTATGTTGAGCTTTCGCATGATATTCTTTCTATGCGCGCCTACGGTCTGGGGGCTAATAAAGAGATTTTCAGCTATTTCAGAGCTACTTTTTGCCTGTGAGATTAACCCCAGGATTTCAACTTCACGACGAGTAAGGTGATATTTGACAAGAAAAGCTTCCTCGAATAATGAAGGTAAATCAGCATCGGCCACATCTTTTGGGTAGAGTTGGAGGTTTTTGCTGATATAAAGCTGGCCTTTTGAAACACTTACAATGCCATCGATCAACTCCTGAAAGCTGCTACTTTTAAGGATATAGCCTGAAACCTTGTGAATATGAAGGCATTCTTTCACGAATTTCGGGTCGCTATACTTGGTAACGATGATAATCTGAAGATCTGGATAATCATTTTTTAACGTTGGAATGACTTCTAATCCGCTCAAAACAGGCATATTAAGATCCAACAACAGGATATCCGGACATATAGACTGAAGTTTTGAAAGAAGATCTTCACCATTTTGAGCTGTGCCAAAAATATCAACCGGAAACGATGTCTGATGTTGTAACGCAAGAACCAATGCATCCACAAAGAGGGTATGGTCATCGGCAATGAAAAGTGAATATTTCCTAAACTCTGGTAACATCGTTTTGCAAAAGTAAGATTCAATATTTGTAACCTAAATCTGATTTCACCGCTCATAACTAAAGTCACGCTTCTGGCTAACTGAAGAGCGAATATCTTTGCGTATGGATTTCGGAGGGGTGCGACAATATAAACTCCGGATTTTCCCGGGAAAGAGGAAAGATATAAAAATATTAACAAGCTAAGCTTTCCTGTAATCAGTAATCAGTAATCAGTAATCAGTAATCAGTAATCAGTAATCAGTAAAAATAAACAATCCTCACCCGTTAAAATAATAATTACTCTGAACTATATAATAAAAATATTATTTATTGACGCTAATTATAGAAATCAATTATGTTATTTAACTATTCCTATTATTTGTATAGTGCTTATATTAAATATTTATCCAACTATTTGTAAATCGCAAGAAAATATTACAAACCCAAATTGTCATTTTATATTTCATCTTCCTGAAGATACAATTTTATCATGGAATGAGACTATCATTCCCGGGACAATAAGCTGGGATTACAATAACACGCCGATAACAATTGATTATAAATTAGTTGAAAATAAAATCATCCCAAATTGGAATAAACTGAGTATTCCGTTAGATTCGATAAGGGTTAATTTTCGCGCATTGCCTTATTCTTTTCATCCTCTACTGTCCCTTTGGGATTCAAGCCAGATTAAGATTGTAGACGGTGATGTGTTTTATAATCCAAATGCTATATATCCTGGTCGTTCGTTATTTGAATCACCAGGGCTTGACTATAATGGAGCGCTAACCCGTGGGTTTTCATTAGGAAATAATCAAAGTCTCGTATTTGATTCAGAATTAAATCTGCAATTGAATGGCAATATTGGTGACGGGTATTTAATAAAGGCGGCCATTACTGATCGTAATCTTCCTATTCAGCCGGATGGGACCACACGACAAATACAAGAATTTGATAAAGTATTTATTGAAATTGACAAAGATCAACATTCAGTATTAGCCGGTGATTTTGATGCCCTAAACCCTGAGGGATATTTCATGCGTTATAACCGGAAATTAAAAGGGGCAGAATACACTTATGACGGAAATAAATTTCATGAACCATGGACTATAAAAGGATCGGCTGCTGTATCAAAGGGGAAATTTACAAGACAAACTTTAGCTCCTACTGAAGGAAACCAGGGCCCTTATCCTTTGAAAGGAGAAAACGGGGAATTATTTATCATTGTTTTAGCGGGCTCAGAGAAAGTATTTATCGATGGGGCATTACAGACCAGAGGTGAAGATGCTGATTACATTATGGATTATAATAAAAGCGAAATTACATTCACCCGCCGCATCCTCATTAATGTACGTCACCGGATCACAATTGAGTTCGAATATGCTCAATTTAATTTTCAAAAATCCCAAAATGCAATTGAGATCAGATACCAAAAAGACAATCTGACATCGTATATGAACTTTTTTCAGGAGAATGACAGTAAAACTATCACCGGAGACCTGCAACTCACTACAGAAGATCTTGCCCTATTAAATATGGCGGGTGACGCAGGAAGTCAATTTCAAAAAAGCGGAATAAAAAAATTAAATGAAGGATACAACCCCAATCTAATTCTCTATTCTGCAATAGATACTGCTGTGAACTCTGTTGTTTATCCTGATGTACTTATCTGGTCTACAGATCCGCAAAAAGCGAATCTTATAGTATCATTCAGTGAAGTAGGACAGGGGAATGGAGATTATATGATCAGTCCAGATCCATCACCAAACGGGCGAATTTACATATGGATTTCACCTGATGCTGTAACAGGTGACAGAAGAGGAAATTTCGCTCCTATAATTCCGCTACAAGCGCCGCAACAAAAACAAATGATTACAACCGGTGGTGAATACCAGTGGAATAAAAATGGAAAACTAAGTGCAGAATTTGGCGTTAGCCGTCACGATCTAAACCGATATTCATCAATTGATGATAATGACAATGCAGGTGGCGCCATGAAAGTGACACTTTCTGAATTATTTGCATTCGGAAAATCATGGACAATATCACCGCTGGTGAGTTATGAAGAAAATGGAATTAATTTTCGACCGCTTGATCCATACAGAAATCCTGAATTTGCAAGAGACTGGAGTTTATCCCAAAATATTGGCCCAGGCAGGGAGCAACTGCCTTCAGTCCGAATAGGTGTTCGTAAGGGAACTTCTATTATTTCTGAATACAGCTATGCCGGCTTATACAGATCAGGTGGTTATGTAGGAAATAAGCATAATGCCCAGATCAAGATAGATACAATAGGATGGAAATTTTCCGCCATTATAGGCATCCTGAATGCTAAAGACAATGTGAATAAAAGCCGGTTTTTAAGGCCGTCAATAAATCTGGAACGCGTAATCCGAAAGACCGGTGATTGGCGATTAGGTATTAAATATTTCGAAGATCGAAATGAAGTGAGAAATGTATCAAATCAAGGTTTGGCATTAAATAGCTTTATTCAGAATCAAATGTCGTTTTATATAAATAATTCTATTGATGATAACACCCATTTCGTTATTAGTTACAAAATTGAGCAACCCAAAATTCCCTTTCAGAACCAACTAAAATCACTTGAAAAAGCAAAGGAGTGGAATATCGAAGGGCATTTTCATCAATGGAAACATTTTAAAATGGAGTATACGATAAAGAATCGAAACGTTCAATCTTTATTATCTACGCCCGAACATCGAAGTCGAAATTTATTGGGTCGAATTGACCTGGTAGCTGATGTATTTAAAAAAGCGATCAGATGGTCATCGGGGTATGAAATAGGCAATGGTCAGGAACCAAAAACGGAATACAAGTATATAAAGGTTCAGAAAGGTGAAGGCAATTATATATGGGTCGACAATGGAAATGGAATTGAAGAAATAAACGAATTTGAAATAGCACCATTTGCGGACCAGGGGGAGTACATCAGAGTGCTCGCCTACAATAGTGAATTTATCAGTACAAGGGCATTGGGATTACAGCAGTCATTGAATATTGATATGAAACAAATAAAACCTGCAGGTTGGGTTTCAAAAATTGCATTGGTATCTACATACCAGATGAATCGTAAAATAAGAGAAGATGAAAATAGCCCCTATTGGAATCCATTCTTTCAACAATATGCTGATACATCCATTCTCAGCTTTTCAAATACGTGGAGGAATATACTTTACTGGAACCGTTCAAGCACCATATATGATATTCAAACCGGCTATATCCGTCAGCAAAACCAGGTATTGCAAACTTCAGGATTTGAGATAAGGGAGATACAAGATTTAACCTTCAGATGGCGCTTAAGTCTCAGAAAAAAAATGGATATTGTCATTGTTGCCAGAAAGGGAATGCGTGGCAACAGATCACAATATTTTGCAGAGCGAAATTTTAATCTGTCACAATACGACATAAGTTCTGAACTCAATGCAATCATCAAAGAAAGGTTCAGGCTCACTGGCTTATATCAATTCTTGTCCCAGGAGAATATCACAGGAAATGAGCGATTCAACAGTCATAAATTATCTGTTGAGAGTGTTTGGCGGAGAAGTAACAGTTCGGATATACGTGGGCAGGTAAGCCTGGTTGAGATAAATTATAGTTCATCAGGCCATAGTGCTGTTGACTTTGCAATTCTGCAAGGATTACAAAATGGATCTAATCTGCTCTGGTCGCTTCAATTCAATACAAGATTGAACGAATCCCTGATACTCACATTGCAATATAATGGACGAAATACCGGTGGAACGAAGACTATCCACACCGGAAATGCACAGATAAGGGCCAATTTTTAGCAAAGGAATAGACAATGGACCCCGGACAAAAAAACAATAAGCAATAGACAATGGGTAAAAACAGTGAAGGATCAGATGACTCAGCGAGGAGTGCCTGTAAAATTCAATAGGAGTAGCTTCATTTTCCTACTTTTACCATTTATGAATAACTCCTCCACCAAAATATGGTAAAAAACGAGTCGGGCGGCTTAAGGGATTACCTCAGGACCAAAGATTTCAAATACACGATAACTGCGGTCCTATTGTTTTTAGGGATATTCCTTTTATCTGTATTTCTATGGTTAAGAATTTATACGCATCATGGACAAGAACTGGATCTACCGGATTATACCGGTTTCCAATATGAAGATGCATTAAAGGATGCGACCAGGAAGAAATTCAGAATGAGCATTTCGGATTCCCTGCACATCCTGGGCAAGCCGGGAGGACAAATTCTGAAACAAAATCCTTCGCCACATTCACTGGTAAAGCAAAAAAGGATGATTTATGTCACCATCACGAAAAGGAGTCCTGATAAAATATTGTCAGGTAGATTACCAGAGATGTATGGGAAAAACTACCAACGGAAGAGGCGGGAACTTGATGAACACTTTCAGATCAGATCAAATGTGATTGAGAAACGATATGATCCAGCAGAAGAAGGACAGATCCTTGAGGTTCAATATAAAGGGCAAACTATCATGGATAGTAAGGGCCGGAATAACGATGTACAAATCGAGAAAGGCGATGTATTGGATTTTATTATTTCAGAAAAATCAGGTGGACTGGTTGAAATACCGAACCTGATATGTAAGACGTATGATGAAGCACAGTTCCTTCTTGAGAATCTAGGCCTTACTGTAGGTGATGTACTGAAAGAAGGTGATGTAACTGATTTGTCATCTTCTTATATAATAGCACAAGATCCTGTGGCTGACGGGGGAACTATAAAAATGGAATCAGGTATTCAATTGACGGTAACGCAAAACAAGCCTGAAACGTGTAATTGATTTTCGATTTTCGATTTTCGATTTTCGATTTTCGATTTTCGATTTTCGATTTTCGATTTTCGATTTTTAAGAAAATAAAAATTAATACATACACAAACATTAATATTGAATGTATGAAAGAAATCACAGCTACGGAATTAAATGCGAGAATGAAGAGTGGAGAAGAAATTATACTTATAGATGTGCGTGAGCCTTATGAGAATGAGGAGTTTAATATAGGTGGAGTCAATATACCCTTGGCAGAGATTCCAGAGAGTATTGAAAGACTAAAGGCTTATGGGGATGCTGATGTAGTACTTTATTGCAGGTCAGGCAATCGAAGTGGTATGGCACAAAAAATACTGGCTGTACAATTTGATATGCATAATACGGTTAACCTAAAAGGAGGGATGAACGCCTGGAAGGCAGACGTGAGAGAGTGAGAGAGTGAGAGAGTGAGAGTGAGAGAGAGTGAGAGAGTGAGAGAGTGAGAGAGTGAGAGAGTGAGAGGGTGAGAGAGTAAGAGAGTAAGAAGATTTAAAATTTATTTTTCCACATCATGCTTTCTACCGGACGGTCGGTGCGTTGGTTGTATTTGGCACCAGGTTTTTTATTGTATGTGTTTTCTATATCACCTTCAACTAAGAAATAGATTAATTGACCGATAGGCATGCCGGCATATATTCGGACAGGCTTGACGCAGGAAATCTCAAGGGTCCATGTGTTACAATAGCCTACATCACCTTTACCGGCGGTAGCGTGAATATCTATTCCCAGGCGGCCCACACTCGATTTTCCTTCCAGAAACGGGACGGCACAATGGGTTTCTGTGTATTCGGTTGTTACACCCAGATATAATTCTCCTGGTTGGATAACATATCCCTCAGGTCCAATTTCAAGATGAATGATTTCGTTATGGAGCTTAGCATCAAGAACATCGTCCTTATAAACTGCAAGAAATGGAGCCAGGTGAACATCGTATGAATTTGTTCCCAGGCCTGCCCTATCAAACGGAGTGATTACAATATCACCTTTTTCAATAGCTTTTAAAATCTGAGTATCTGTTAAAATCATAAAATTCCGGTTATAAGGAGGCGCAAAAGTAACAATATGTTACACTTTCAAATTTTGTACGAATGATGATTGAGCTTATTGCCGCTAATTACGTCAATTAGCGGTAATTAGAATAAAAAATAAATAGTTATATCGCTATGGTCCCGTAAAACAAGATCTCAATTCATAATAACCGGTTACAAACTTGTCCGGGGAGTTACAACGACAATAATTTATAGTTTTGCTAAGAGATGGAGATCCTGCATCAAATAAAATCAGATAACACGATAGTTGCTGTTGGCCGTCACCAGGGAATGGATATAGATCCGGACAAAATGATGTTTGATCGTGAAAAGTCCATTTTGAATCAACTATCACCCCGAAAAAGAAGCGAATGGTTAGCGAGCAGAGAATTACTCTTCAGGATAGCCAAATTACCTGAACGTGTAGAATGTCTGTACGATGATTTTGGTAAACCCTACCTAAAGGGAATCAATAAACACATATCTGTCAGTCACAGTGAGGAATGGTGTAGCGCCATGGTAAGTGATAAATCATGTGGTGTAGATATCCAGGTCTATAGCGATACAGTGCAGCGTATTTCAAATCGCTTTCTTTCTGCGTCTGAACTAGGTGAAATCGAGAACGTGAAGAACAAACTGCATTTTCTTCATCTGTATTGGGGTGCAAAAGAATGCATGTATAAAGCCTATGGAAAGCGCAAGCTTGAATTCCGTTCACATATATATGTCAACTCCATCAATGTGGAACTATGCACTGCAGTGGGTGAGATTAAATATGAAGACATACATTTGCTATATGACATACATTATCGAATTCTTCCGGAGGCAGCGTGGGTATTTTGCCTGCAGCGTTCTACTACTGGCCATCCTGATCAGCCCTGGATGTAAACAAAAAGGCGAACCTGCCGGAAATGAAACAGAAGAAAAAGTAACCGGTGATTCGCTTCCTCCGGACTTTCTGGCTTTTTTTGATGCGTTTCACAATGATTCTGCTTACCAGATGGCACACATCTTATTTCCACTTGAAGGACTACCCAGTTCTGATAAGCCAAATGATACAATAGCGACAAAACGATTTTTCTGGCAAAAAGCAGATTGGAAAAAACATAATCTTTTCACGGATCCTGCGCATCAATTTGACCAATGGTTTGAAGTGATCGGTGATCGTGTGGTGGAGCATTGGATACAAATGAAAGGAAGCAATATGTTTATTCGCCGACGGTTTGCAAAGTTGGATGATGGCTGGTATTTGATTTATTATGCCGGTTTGAGGCCGATGGAAAAGAAAAGGCAATAGGCAATGAAAAAGAAGGCGGAGGCAGAGGCGAAGGAAAACTAATAGGCAATGAAAAAGAAAGCGGAGGCGGAGGCGAAGGAAAACTAATAGGCAATGAAAAAGAAGGCGGAGGCAGAGGCGAAGGAAAACTAATAGGCAATGAAAAAGAAGGCGGAGGCGGAGGCGAAGGAAAACTAATAGGCAATGAAAAAGAAGGCGGAGGCAGAGGCGAAGGAAAACTAATAGGCAATGAAAAAGAAGGCGGAGGCAGAGGCGAAGGAAGACTAATAGGCGATGAAAAAGAAGGCGGAGGCAGAGGCGAAGGAAAACTAATAGGCAATGAAAAAGAAGGCGGAGGCAGAGGCGAAGGAAAACTAATAGGCAATGAAAAAGAAGGCGGAGGCAGAGGCGAAGGAAAACTAATAGGCAATGAAAAAGAAGGCGGAGGCAGAGGCGAAGGAAAACTAATAGGCAATGAAAAAGAAGGCGGAGGCGGAGGAAAAGCAATAGGCAAAAGGCAAAAATTACTAGGCAAGAATCAATGAACGGAAGGTAAAAATTAAAAATTTATAAGCAAGATTCACTAGACAATTTATGTATGTCATTTGAAATTGTTTTTTGGGTGAGGCAATAAACCTTAAATAAAATTTGCTACGAATTCAAAAAGTGGTTATAAAAATTTGCCAGGGTTGAGATAATGGCGGATGTAATCACTTATTCCGGATTCCAATTGAGTGGCGGGGAGAGATAACCCGGCGTTTTTCCATTTTGCCATATCGGCTTGAGTGTGATACTGGTACTTTTCACGAAGGTCGTCCGGCATATCTATGTATTCGATGTTTGGGGGAATAGAGATCGCATCAAAGGAGGCTTTACCTAGATCTTCGAAGGTCCTTGCTGTTCCGGTACCTGCATTATAAATGCCTGATTCAGGTTTTTTTGAATATATATTCCAGAGCATTTCATGAATGTCTTTGACATAGATAAAATCACGCAACTGACCTCCGTCTTTATAATCAGGACGATGTGATTTAAATAATTTCAATTGGCCGCTTTCCCTGATCTGGTGCCATGCATGAAAAACGACTGATGCCATTCTTCCTTTATGGCCTTCATTCGGACCATATACATTGAAGAATTTCAAGCCATACCATTGTGGAGGAGTAAGTTTCTGATCAAGAGCCCAAACATCAAATGCATGTTTTGATCTGGCGTAAGCATTTAATGGTTTCAAATTTTGAATACCCTCATGATCATCACTAAAACCGAATTGGCCATCACCATATGTGGCGGCACTGGATGCATAAATCAACGGAATGGAATGACGTGCGCAAACGGACCAGATATCTTTGGAGTATTGAAGATTAAGTTTTTCGAAGATAGCGACATCGTCACTGATCGTATCTGTCCTTGCTCCTAAATGAAAAACCGCCTCAACCTGAGATGCTACTTTTTCAAAATATGCAATAAAAAGATCACGATGAATCCACTCATAAACTCTTTTACCCGCGAGATTTTTTTCTTTTTTCCATTTATAAAAATCATCCGAAACAATGATATCCTGATGGCCAGATTGGTTAAGGTAACTAACGAAGCCACTTCCGATAAAACCCATTGCCCCGGTGACTACAATCACGATTCAACTGCTTCAGAAGTCACATAAGACTCAATCGGTGGACAAGTACATACAAGATTACGGTCACCAAATGCATTGTCAACCCTGGCGACAGAAGCCCAAAATTTATGCCGATGACGAAGCAACGGTAATGGATATGCTGCTTCACTTCTTGAATAAGGCAGAGTCCATTCATCTCCAGTTATCACAGCAAGTGTGTGCGGTGCATTGGAAAGCAAATTATTATCAGCCGGCTGAAGGCCGCTCCTTACATGATCAATTTCCTTGTGAATCTGAATCATAGCATCGCAAAATAAATCGAGCTCAGCTTTAGATTCACTCTCCGTAGGTTCGATCATGATTGTACCTGGAACAGGGAAAGATAAGGTAGGTGCATGAAAACCATAATCTATCAATCGCTTAGCCACATCTTCAGCAGAAACACCTGCCGGTTTGAAAGGACGCAGATCGATAATCAATTCATGAGCAGTTCTTCCGGCTTCACCGGTATATAAGATTTCAAAATATTTCTCAAGTCTTGACTTAATATAATTCGATGCCAGAATCGCATGAATGGTGGATGAGGTCAATCCATCCGGGCCCAACATCCTGATATAACCATAAGAGATCAGTAATACAGAGGCACTGCCCCACGCTGCGCTTGAGACTGCGTCAATAGCATCTGAACCGCCAACTTTGTTGAATGGATGTCCAGGTAAGAAAGGTGCCAACTTTTCATTGACGCAAATAGGCCCCATGCCAGGTCCTCCGCCACCATGTGGAATGGCAAATGTTTTATGGAGATTGAGGTGACACACATCCGCTCCGATAAAACCGGGACTTGTGAGTCCAACCTGTGCATTCATATTGGCGCCATCCAGATAAACAAGGCCACCATGCTTGTGGATGACATTGCAAAGTTCTTTGATCGTTGTTTCAAAAACACCATGCGTAGAAGGATAGGTCACCATCGCAGCTGCGAGACGATCAGAATATTTTTCAGCTTGTGCATTCAGATCGGACATATCTATGTTGCCACGTTCATCACACTTGACTACCACCACTTCCATTCCTGCCATCACAGCGCTTGCGGGATTGGTGCCATGTGCAGATTGAGGAATCAATGAGATGTTTCGATATGATTGTCCGTTTGCTTCGTGATATGCTCTGATCGTCAGCAGACCGGTGAGTTCGCCCTGGGCGCCGGAATTAGGTTGCAATGAACATGCTTTCATTCCGGTGATTTCACAGAGGTAAGCTGATAACTCATCAAATATCCGGTGGTAACCTGACGCCTGTGCATCCGGTACAAACGGATGAAGACTTGAAAATTCCGGCCAGCTCACAGGGAACATTTCCGATGCAGCATTGAGCTTCATCGTACAAGAACCCAGTGGTATCATAGCATGCATCAGGGAGAGGTCTTTATTCTCCAGTGATTTGATATATCGCATCAATTCGGTTTCGGTGCGATACATACTGAATAACGGATGTGACAGGTAATCATCTTTACGAAGAAGATGGTCCGGTATCATCATTGTATTTGCTTTCGACACATCTGATGATTCCTTTTTATTAAGCGCCAGAGAAAACACTGAACAGATATCAAGGAGATCTTCTTTTGAAACAGTTTCATCGAGACTAATACGAATATCATCAGGCGTGTAGTAAAAATTAATTTTCCTGATTTCCGCTTCAGCTTTGATCCTATTTTTAATTTCCGAAGAAACAGGAATGGTAAGTGTATCAAAGAATCTATCATGAATAGGCACAAGACCAATGGACTTGAGATGCTGATAAACAGCGGCTGTCTTTGCATGTACATCAGTGGCAATTTTCTTCAATTGCTGAGGCCCATGATAAACCGCATACATACCCGCCATGAAAGCCAATAAGGCCTGGGCTGTACAAATATTGGAGGTAGCTTTTTCACGTTTGATATGTTGCTCCCGGGTGCCAAGAGCCATACGAAGAGCGCGTTTTCCAAATTTGTCAACAGAGACACCTATAATACGTCCGGGTATGGCTCGTTTGTATTCTTCCTTTGTTGCAAAAAATGCAGCATGAGGGCCACCGAACCCAATCGGCACTCCGAACCTTTGTGTATTTCCGATAACTACATCTGCACCCCATTGTCCGGGAGGTGTAAGTAAAGTGAGTGCTAACAAATCAGAGGCCACAGCGACTTTGATCTGATCTGCCTGCCAGGATTTTACTTTTTCACTATAATCTTGTACTGCACCTGTTGCATCAGGATACTGAAGCATGACGCCAAAAAAATCATCTCCTCCATTCCATGTCTTCCAATCACCTGTGACGATGGAAATACCTATTGGCTTGGCTCTTGATTTGAGAACTGCCAGTGTCTGTGGGAAAATATTCTGATCAACAAAAAATTTAGATGGTGAAGAAGATCCATTTTTTGATTTTTTCGAAGATAAGTGATACAACATACCCATAGCTTCGCCGGCTGCAGTCCCTTCATCAAGCAGAGAAGCATTTGCAATAGGGAGTCCTGTAAGATCGCTTACGACAGTTTGAAAATTTAGAAGCGCTTCTAATCGCCCCTGTGAAATTTCAGCCTGGTAGGGCGTGTATTGTGTGTACCATCCCGGATTTTCGAAAATATTTCTTTTGATCACAGAAGGTGTGTGCGTACCATAGTATCCAAGTCCGATGTAGGACCTGAAGACCTTGTTACCTTCTGCTATCGAACGCATGTGACGCAGATATTCCTGTTCGGAAAGTGCAGCCGGAATATCTAAATGTCCCGGAAGCCGGATGTCAGACGGAATCGTCTCCGCTATCAACTGATCAAGACTGTCTGCATTGAGTACAGATAACATTTCTTTCAATTCATCCGGATCGGATGTACCAATATGCCTTTGAGCGAAACCGGTCATTATTCCTTGTTTTGACATTTGATTAAAGAGGGTATAATCTGCGCTTCAACGAAAAAATAAATTTTAAGTTGAAGACTTCTATTTCAATTTAAATGCTTTCTTGATTTCTGCTACTTTATCCAGTTTTTCCCAGGTAAAGGTTTCGATTTTTATTTTCTTGATCTTTCCGCTGCCGTCTTTGAATTCGACAGTCTTTTTTTCAGAAACCCTGCCCATGTGTCCATAAGAAGCTGTAACTCCATAGATGGGTTTTCTCAACTGAAGTCTTTGTTCTATATCATAAGGCCTCATCGGAAAAATCTGTTTCACTTTTTCCGCAATTTCTGCGTCTGTCATATTTACTTTCAACATGCCAGTGCCATAAGAATTGATATAAATATTTGTTGGTTCGGCCACTCCGATAGCATACGAAACCTGTACCAGTACTTCATCACATACGCCTGCTGCGACAAGATTTTTTGCAATGTGGCGCGTTGCATAAGCTGCAGATCTATCTACCTTACTTGGATCTTTTCCGGAGAATGCTCCACCCCCATGTGCGCCTTTACCACCGTATGTATCGACGATAATTTTTCTTCCGGTCAAACCTGTATCTCCATGTGGTCCTCCAATGACAAAATTGCCTGTAGGGTTGATATGGTATTTGATATGATCAGTGAAAAGCTTTTTCAAAGAAGGCTTCAATTTACTTTTCACTTTTGGAAGAACGATATTGATCACATCAGATGAGATCTGAGTCTGCATTGCTTTTTGAGACTTCAGTTTTTCTGCATCACTATCATTTTTTGGCTTTACAAATTCATCATGCTGGGTACTCAATACAATGGAATCAATCCGGATAGGCTTATTGTCATCACTATATTCAATGGTCACCTGGGATTTGGCATCGGGACGAAGATATTTCATCAGTTTGCCTTCCTTTCGAATAGCTGAAAGTTCGATCAGAATCCGATGAGCGAGATCTAAGGCCAGAGGCATGTAATTATCTGTTTCAGCTGTTGCGTAACCAAACATCATTCCCTGGTCGCCTGCGCCTTGTTCTTCCTTTTTCTGTCGTTCGACACCCTGGTTGATATCGGCAGATTGTTCGTGAATGGAAGAAAGGATACCGCATGATTTGGCTTCAAACATGTATTCGCTCTTGTTGTAACCGATCCGATCGATGACATCACGGGCTATTTGTTGTAAATCCAGGTAGGTTTTAGACTTGACTTCACCTGCGAGGACAACCTGGCCTGTGGTGACGAGGGTTTCGCAAGCTACTTTGGATTGAGGATCAAAGGCGATAAAGTGGTCAACAAGTGCATCAGATATCTGGTCTGCGACTTTATCAGGATGGCCTTCAGAGACTGATTCTGAGGTAAATAGATAAGGCATGAAAAAATAGGTTTATTAAATTGTGAATACCGATTGATTTTACAAGCACCAATAAGCCAATCTGATAAAAAGGAAAGGCCTGTATTTGGAGGCGCAAAAATAGGGATTTTATCGGCTTCCCACTCGTTTCGACTCCGCTCAACGACCGGAGGTGTGTTGCCCAATAATGTTTCGGCTCCGCTCAACATAAAAGCTGTTGATTCCTTATTTTATTTCACAGGTTAGCATCTGGCGTCCTTCGATGGAACCGATCAGGATATCACCTTTTTTGACAGGGCCAACACCTGCGGGTGTGCCTGTGTAGATATAGTCGCCTACCTGCAATTTGAAGAAGCGTGAAGTGTAGCAGATGATGTCATTGAATGAATAGATCATGAGTGCACTATCGCCTTGCTGAACTACTTTTCCATTTAGAGACATTGCAAAATGGATGGATTCAAGATTCGGCAATGTGGATTTGTCAATAAATTCCTTGCTTAATCCGGCGCTGTTATCCCATGCTTTTGCTATTTCCCAAGGGTGTCCTTTTTCTTTGCATCGTTGCTGAAGATCACGGGCAGTAAAATCTATTCCGAAACCGATCTCCTGATAATAAGAGTCTGCAAATTCAGGTTGGATGCTGCGACCATTTTTGCAAATTTTTAAAACAAGTTCGGCCTCGTAATTTAGATCATTGGTAAAGTCAGGATAATACAAAGGTTTATTGGCCGTAAGTATTGCAGAATGAGGTTTCATGAACAGCATTGGAGAATCCGGGACTTCATTTCCAAGTTCTGCAGCATGTGCTACGTAGTTTCGGCCGACACAGATGATCTTCATGGTGAGAGAGTGAGAGAGTAAGAGAGTGAGAATTATTGATTAGATAGATCTAACGTTTTGTAAGCCGATTAAATCTTTTACTTCCATTATAGTTTTTTGAGCTTGTTTTCTGATCCTTACAGACGCATCTTTTACTTGTTCGATATAAGGTTCAGGGTTTTGTTCAATCTCTTTTCTTTTTTCTCTGAAGGAATCCGACATAGCTATAATATAATCGGCGGTAGTCTCTTTCAGTTTACCATATTGTAATGTTCCATTCATTGCATCAGACCGGAGTGAATTGGCTATTTCTTTTCCTCCTGCCGCTTCAAGGAGTAAGAATAGATTCTCAACTCCCGGGCTAATCTTTCCAATTGGTGTATCGCCTGAATCAGTTACTGCAGTTTTGATTTGTTTACGGATCGCATCGGGTTCTGAAAAAATATTGATAAAATGTTTTGGACCGAGTGATGCACTCATTTTTTTGAGTGGGTCGGAAGTTGACATTACTTTTGGTATTTCGGTATAGAGTGTTTCCGGAAGAACAAAATATTCCTGGCCTACAATCTGATTGAAACGTTGCGCAATATTGCGGGATAGTTCCAGATGTTGATCCTGATCTTTTCCGACAGGAACATAATCTGCCCGGTAGATCAATATATCAGCAGCTTGCAATACAGGGTAGGTAAAAAGTCCGGTAGAAATAAAAGCATCTTTATCCTTTTCATTGATTTGCTGACTCTTGTCTTTGAACTGCGTCATGCGGGATACTTCTCCATATGAGCTCAGACAATTGAATATCCATGCCAGTTCTGTGTGTTCCGGAATCATGGATTGAATGAACAAATGTTTTGGTTCCAATCCGACGGCTATAAGATCGAAAGCTAACTTCCAAACCTGATCTCTGAGTGTCTTAGGGTTGAAGGGCATGGTCAGTGCATGATAATCTACAACACAGTAGATACAATCATATTTCTCCTGGAGATCGACCCAATTCTTCACAGCGCCGAAATAGCGACCAAGATGAAGATCGCCTGTAGGTTGAATTCCTGAGAGTACTTGTTTTCTGCGGGGTTGTGTTTCAGAGGACATATTGAATCTTATTTGGAACCAAAATGAGCGATGGCAGAAATTTCAATATTGACAAATTTTGGAAGTGCGGATACCTGTACGAGCGCTCTTGCGGGAGGTATACCTTCGTTGAAGTAGGTAGCGTAAACCGCATTGATGCGTGAAAATAAATTCATGTCTGTGACAAAAACGGTGCAGCTCACAACATCGTTGTAATCAAGATCGGCTTCGATAAGGATAGCGCCGATATTTTTAAGTACCTGATGAGTTTCATCCTCAATCGTGGTGGTCACAAGCTCACCTGTAGAAGGATCAATAGCAATTTGCCCTGAAATGTAGAGAGTCTTACCTGCCTGAATAGCCTGGCTGTATGGGCCAATGGGAGCAGGAGCGTTTGTCGTGAGGTGAGCTTGTTTCATTGGAAGTTAGATTCTGACAATTGGATGATAGAAAGCAATGATAAAATAGCAAAGGCTCCCTGACCTGAAGTGACCGGGGAGCCTCTGATGCAAATGAATAGTGCTACAGAAGAATTTATTCTTCCAGCCCCGGTGTTTTGACGAGCATCTGACCTTTGTAATAAAGATGTCCGTCATGGTCATAGGCTTTGTGCCAGACGTGAGGTTCACCGGTTTCAGTGCAGATGGCTATCTGTGGTGCAGTAGCTTTATACGTTGTGCGGCGTTTGTGTTTCCGCTGTTTGGAATGTCGACTCTTAGGATGTGCCATGATTAATCAGTATTCGGTTATCAGTATTCAGTTATCAGTATTCATTCAACTTTGAACAAACATGTAATTTTTAGATATCAGTTATCAGTTATCTATTACTTTTTTCAAATCGTCCCAGGGTGAATCTTCATCACCATCGTCGGGATTATTATTTTCTTCATTTTTAGAGAGATATGACAGGACGACCATATCGCATGGTGGATCGGGCAGACTATCACAATCTTCGATGCGACGACGAATCGGAATTGAAAGCAAGATAAAATCATAGATATGCGATCCAATATTCAATTCTGAAACTTCCGGATGAACGAAAATAACTTCGTCCGTCGTCTCCTTTGGATCTCCAAATTTGACGATGATATCGTATTCACCACTTACTGGCATTTGAATCGGGGCTGAACAACGATCACATGGAGTGTCTACGATGCCGTTAATAAGGAAATAAAGAGTTGTTATTCCTGCTGAACGGTGTAGGTTCATTGTGACTGTGAAATTGCCTTTTTCAACATCTGGTTGGTCATTAAATAAAACCAGAAATTCAGGACCCAGGCTCCATTCGAGCATGGCCTGATCTGCTTTAAGGGTTGCTACCGGTATCCGAAAAGGTGCCAATGCATCCATCTCCCAAAGAACTTTTTTATTAAAATGGAGCGCAAAGATAGGGAAAGGATTTGGGATTTTTGATTTTGGAATTAGGATTTTAAGCCATCATTTGCCCCTAAATCCCCTAAAGGGGACTTTTAATCCCAATCAAAATAGGTAACTTATTGATAATTAATAATTTAAAGTAGAATAAGGGACACTTATGAATAAGAAAGTACTTATCTCATTTTAGGCCGTCTGCGTTTGCCGCCGGGTTGCATGGCCTGGCCGGATCTCAGATGGACTGCATTTCCGCTTTGGTTGAGGGCTTTTTCGAACTGTTTGATCTGATCTTTAAGCATGCCTTCGGAGACGTTGAATTTTTTGATTTGATGGAAATAGGCTTTTGCCTGAGGCCATTTGCCTTGGTTTGCTTTAATGTTGGCTAATTGAAGGTAGACAAGGGCACGTTCGTTGTCCGAGGGGAGCTTGAGGTCCTTGGCTTTTTCAAAATAGCCTTCAGCTTCATCAGGCCGATTAAGATTGGCGGCTATACTGCCTTTCATAATAAAATAGAAGGCTCTATTCGTAACGTACAGCCAGTTTGGGTTAAGTGTCCATTTCAGACGCTCTTCGGCTTCAACGAATTTGACTTTTTCCAGTAATTGAGCTGCGGACTGAACAGTGCCAAGGAGAATATAAGAAACGAGGAAGCCAATACCGATCAGGATAAATGGAAAACCATACCAGAATCCAGCTGTAAAAACTAATGTAAAGCCTCCGAAAATGCCAATAATAATGGCGGCTATTTTAAGTTTCAGATTGATTGTAAACATGGGGCGAAGGTAGGAAAAGGTAAACGGTAATCAGTAAACGGTATTCAGTAACAAAATCGATGGACAATTGGCCATCAGCAGTGGGCAACAAGCAATGGGCAACAAGTGGGCAATAAGTAAAATCAGGAAATATGAATTTGGGATTTCAATTCTGAAATGAAATGTCGACCTTTCTGCACAACATCAACGAAACAATCAACACATCATGGCATTACAGGGATTAGACTGGGGAATCATAGGGGCATACTTTATTATTTCACTTCTCATTGGCTTGCTGGTGGCAAGAAAATCGGGAAGCAGTGTGGCGGAATTTTTTCTTAGCGGACGCAACATGCCCTGGTGGCTATTGGGTATCTCGATGGTGGCCACAACATTTTCTGCGGATACGCCAAATCTTGTAACGGATATTGTCAGGAATAACGGAGTTGGTGGCAACTGGGTGTGGTGGGCATTTTTGCTCACAGGGATGATGACTGTGTTTGTGTATGCTAAACTCTGGAGAAGGACTGGCGTGTTGACTGATCTCGAATTTTATGAGTTAAGATATGGGGGAAGGCCAGCCTCATTTTTGCGTGGCTTCAGAGCTATCTACCTGGGTTTGTTTTTCAATGTCATGATTATGGCCACGGTTTGCCTGGCTGCAATCAAAATCGGAAATGTACTGCTGGGTCTGGCTCCATGGCAATCACTTCTCATATCAAGTGTCATCACGGTAGCTTATACAATGGTAGGTGGTTTTAAAGGTGTTCTTTTCACAGATCTATTTCAGTTTATACTTGCTATGACAGGTATGGTAGCGGCGGCTATTTTCCTGGTCAACAGACCAAATATTGGTGGACTCAGTAATTTACTTGCACAACCAAAAGTGCAAAATGCAATGTCAGTCTTTCCCGATTGGAGTAATCCTTCTTCATGGGTTCCGATCTTTCTGATCCCTCTTGCAGTGCAATGGTGGAGCAGTTGGTACCCTGGCGCGGAACCTGGAGGTGGGGGATATATAGCACAGCGTATGCTTGCTGCAAAAAATGAACGACATGCTATGGGAGCTACATTACTTTTTAATGTAGCCCATTATGCACTGCGACCCTGGCCATGGATCATCATCGCGCTTTGTTCGATGATCGTTTTCCCCACTACAGCTGATATAGCATTGCAATTTCCTAACGTGGATCCATCGATCATTAAAGATGATCTTGCTTTTCCCGCGATGATATCATTTTTACCGACCGGATTGCTGGGTCTTGTTGTGGCAGCACTTATTGCAGCGTTTATGTCGACAATATCCACACATCTCAATTGGGGATCATCGTATATCATCAATGATTTCTATGGACGATTTATTAATCCTGCGGCGAGCGAGAAAAAAATGATCAACATAGCGAGGTTCACTACGCTTGGCCTGATGATACTAGCTTCTCTTGTGGCGACACAATTGAAAAGTGCGTTGCAGTCATTTAATATTCTTCTTCAGATCGGGGCCGGGACAGGATTGATCTTTATCCTTAGATGGTTTTGGTACAGAATAAATGCATGGTCTGAAATCGGGGGCATGGCGATCAGTTTTCTTGTGGCCGTTTATTTTGAAATTTTCTACAAAGGCGGAATGGTGGCTTATGAAAAATTAATAGTCGGTGTATTGATAACAACTATAGGATGGGTCACCATAACCTTGTTGACAAAGCCAGAATCCGATGTCGTATTGAAAAAGTTTTATTTGCAGGTCAGACCGCATAATGTCGGATGGCGTTCATGGCTAAGAAAAACAGGGTTGATTGAAAATAATAATGATGACAGATCAGGGGTGGGATTGGAAATAGGTGCGATGCTGATCGGATGTCTGATGATCTACGGTTATTTGTTTGGAATCGGATATTGGATTTATGGAGAAGGTATACATGCGCTTATCTCTTTTGGAATTGGCTTGATATCCAGTTTCCTTTTGTGGAGGATGTGGCCGAAGCTTTCGTTTTCATGATCGGGTGATCGAGTGATCGAGTGATCTGGTGATCTGGTGATCAAGTGATCTGGTGATCGAGTGACCTAAAGATTACTTACTAATCTCTTGTAACACTAAATGTAACTTTACTCTAATATTCTCTCACTTCTCTTACTTCTCTTACTTCTCTTACTTCTCTCACTTCTCTCACTTCTGTGACGCTGAGCGAATCACTCTTGTCGTTTGAAAGATCCAAATGATGGATGCAAAAGCGACAAGCATAAAAGCAATGCGGAGATCCGAGACTTTGGCTATGAAGCCGATAAGTACAGGCCCTCCGAGAAATGATGCCATGGCGAATGTGTTGAGTGTAGCTAGTCCGACTCCCGGTGCCATGCCAGGTACTTTTGCAGCAGAACCATAAAGAATAGGTGAAGCAAGAGATATACCCATGCCGATCAGCATGAAGCCAGGTAGAGCAAGCCACGGACTGTGTGACGGAATGACAATAATAAGGCCAATGAAAACTAAAACACCTCCAGCTCTAAGGACGCGCATGGCTCCAAATCGTGCTATCAATTCATCACCCATGAATCGACTTGCTGCCATAAAAAATGCATAAACAGCAAACCCCCACCCTGCTATGGTAGCCGGTGCGAAAGTTATTTCCTTCATAAAAACTGCGCTCCAATCAGCGATTGTCCCTTCAGTCAAATATGTACACAGGCAAATTGAGATAAGAATCCAAAGTGCCCTTGTCGGACGAAAAGATCTCCAGTTCATTTTAGGATGTTCTGAAGGTTCCTGATGGATCTCCTTGATAATATTCAGATTCTTCCTGATAATCCAAATAATAACAACAATAATGATGGCTATCAAAATAACGTACTGCGATGGCGGCACTAAAAAGGATCCTGAATATTGATTCAAAATCACCACCCCTAAGCCTGAAAACAACGATCCGAACATTGCGCCAAGACTCCACATGCCATGGCATGATGACATGATTCTATTAGGATTTCTGTCTTCCAGGATAGAAGCACATGTATTCATCGCTACATTGCTGCATCCAAAAGAAGCACCTGCAAGCACAAGGCCAAGTGAAGCCAATATGATAGATGGTCCCATCACCGGAAGAGCAAAAAAGACAGACGTTAATGATCCGGCAACAAGTGCAATACGTACGGCACCCCACTTTCTTATCAAAAAAACTGTCAATGGATTGGCAATAAAATTTCCCAAAGGAAGTCCAAGCAGTAACAATCCTAACTCCGCGGAATTGAGGTGGAAATTATCCTTTACGAAAGGAATAAACGAAGCCCAGGTGCCGAAACTTAATCCACTCAATGCGAAAATAATTCCGACAGTCCTTGCGGAAGAATCTTTAAAGAAGTCGGTGAGATGTTTTGTCATTTGCCCCTAAATCCCCTGAAGGGGACTTTTGTAAACCATTGAATGCTGATGATGATTTTAATGAAGTGTGATATTACTCATTATTTAATCCAGGATTCGAGGGTTTTGAAATCTTCTCGGACGGGCATGAAGCAATCGATCACTTTGACACGCGTCAATGCTTTGGCGCTATGTGGCATATCAGATGGAATATGTGCAGATATTCCGGGCGTCATGATTTGGATTTCTCCACCAAGATTGAATTCGAGCTCACCTTCAAGGACGTGCGTCCATTGTTCATGAATGTGATGATGCTCACCTACTATGGCGCCTTGTTCGAGTATGATGTGCGCAAAAGTAAGTTGATCTGAATGTGCTATGGCACCGTGGACACCATCCCAAATATGGGAATGGGGAATAGCGTTGAAATTGATGTAAGACATGAGGATTGAAGATTTTAGATTTAAGATTTAAGAATGTGGGACAAATTAATACTTTACTATTGTAAAAATAATTCTAAGTAAATCTATTGATATGAACCTGGAAGAAAGGATTAAGGCATCAGAATCAAGAATATTCAAGGCTGTATTCCCGAATACGACGAATCACTATGATACATTATTTGGAGGGACGGCGATGCACCTGATGGATGAAGTGGCGTTTATCACTTCTACCCGATTTAGCCGACAGCGGATGGTGACTGTGAGTAGTGATCGGATTGATTTTACAAAACCTATTCCTGCTGGAACGATTGTAGAATTAATTGGGACAGTTATCCATGTAGGGAACACCAGTTTGAAAGTAAGAGTGGATGTATTCATAGAAGAAATGTATTCTGAACATCGGGAGAAAGCGATTACGGGGGTATTTACGTTTGTGGCGATTGATGAGCATAAGCATCCGGTTTCCGTGAGACGTGAGATGTGAGATGTGTGCTTCGACCTGCGGCGCTCATCCAAGTGCGACAACTCAGCAACCGATGTGAGATGTGAGATGTGGAACATGAGTAGACATTCCTTACTGTAAAATAAATCTAAGGGGAATATCATATTTGACTTTTACTGGCTTTCCGTTTATTTCGGCTGGCGTAAAACCATATTGCTTTACAACCCTTAATCCTTCTTCATCACAACCTCCACCTACATGGGAATTGATGACAGCATCTTCAAGTTGACCGAATTCATTAACAATAACAGTGATGCGAACTGTTCCCTGGATTCCATGTTCACGAGCAAACGCTGGATAGCGAATATCATGATAAAGAGCTGTCAGCCCACCAATGATCTCGGGGATCTTGTCTAGCTCAGCCTCAAAATATGCCCCATCTTTAAAAATATAATATAGGATAGATGCTTTAGGACTATTGACTCCTTCTGAGACCTGAGGTGGATCATTTAAAACTTTCGTTGATATCAGTTGCTTCTTACCTGAACATGAACAATTAAAAATGAATAATGAAAATAAAACTACCACGAAGGGTTGAATGTGAATTGTGCAATGCTTCTTCATTTTGTGATCTGCAAGTTTCTAAACAAGTTAGAGGAATTTGGGCATTTTGAATTTGTATCAATTGCACAGAATACCTTAAAATCACACAACACAAGCTTTTTTATATTTGTGGGATGACTAAAACAGTGCTCCTTTTTGGTTTTTGTATGGCCGTTCTATTGGCTCTGCTGAAATGGGCGGAGTATAGCTTTTTTGCAAAAGATCTGGCTTTGGAAGCATATATAGGCATTGTCGGTCTCTTTTGTACAATTCTCGGAGGTTGGATAGGTTGGAAGCTGACAAGGCCAAAAATAAATTCAGGATATAAGGAAATAAATGAAAATATTGATGCCTCTGTCCTGAAGGGCTTTACTATTGAAAACAAATTTGGACTTAGTCCCAGGGAATATGAAGTATTGGTCCTGATAGCCCATGGATACTCCTATCAGGAAATCGCTGATCAGCTTTTTCTTTCCATCACTACTGTTAAAACCCATGCCTCGAATATTTTTCAAAAATGGATGTGCGAGGAGAACTCAAGCGGTGATGTTAGGCCAGAAAACGGGTCTGTTGCCTCCTCTTAAAGTATGAAATCAGGTAAATCATACGATCGGATGAGGTTATTTGTCTCACTGCATCAGTCATTTGCAGGATCAATCACAATTAAAACTAAAAAAATATGCAAAAAACAGTGTTCACATTTGGTCTGATTTCGGGACTTATTATAGTAGTCCTTGGTTTTGCCACCCAGGCACTTTTGATGGGAGATAATGGAGAGATGGACATGTCTAAAGGAGAAATCTTTGGTTACCTGACTATGATCGTGGCGTTATCGATGATTTTTTTCGGCATACGTCAATTCAGGGACAGGCATCTGAGTGGTCTCATTTCTTTTGGCCAGGCATTCAAAGTAGGTTTTTTAATCGCCCTTATTGCTTCCGCGATTTATGTCATCGGGTGGATGGTGTATTATAATACCTCCGAAACTGCTCATAATTTTCCGGCTAAATACCTGGAACATATGAAGGAACAATGGGCTGCGTCGGGAATATCCCAGGATGAAATCAACGCCAGATCTGCCGGATTGGCAAAAACATGGAATCATATAAAAATCCAATAATCATGGCCGGAATGACCTTGATGGAGATTCTGCCAGTAGGCCTCATCATCTCCTGCTGAGCGCGCTCATCCTTAAGAGAAAAATAATAATCCAAAGCTCAGTCCGAATTAAATGACTTTGCTTCAATTTCAGATCTTATCATTTTGGAAGGAAGGTGATTGGGATATCATATTTCACGGTCACCGCTTTTCCTTTGATTTCAGCAGGTTCAAATCCAGTCTGGTCAAGTAATCGGACAGCCCTTAAAGCTTCATCATTACATCCGCCACCTATTCCTTCATGGATGTATGCATCTGCCATATTTCCATCAGTATCTATGACGACACTCACTAAAACCGTTCCTCCTATTTTTTTCTGTCGTGCTATATCCGGATATCGGATATTCAGGGAAATGAGTGTTTCCATCAATGAATTACCTCCTATCAGTTCAGGCTCTTTTGAAAGAACTGCTTCTACAAACTGACCGGCTTTATACACAAATAGACTGTTGCCGGATTATCAATCTTTATTTCATCAGTTATGATTTGTTGAAGTTCTGGTTGACGAAACTCAGTCATTTGTTGGGCTGAACAGCTGCAGCTACAGTAAGAAAAAGATATACGCTCATGATTATGTTCATTTATTTATAGGACACAACGTGGATACTTTGAAAAGAATTGATTGATTTATCTATTTTTAACTTATGAAAAACAGTATAGTTAATAGTCCACTAAAACTTCTGAAGCATTTCAGCATTTTGTTTTGCTATTTGCATTTCATTATCACTGTACAGCGCAGATGCCTCCTCCGGGATATGAACGCGCGAAGAAAATACAGGAAGAGCAAATGAAAGTATCGATCCTTGACCGGGACTCACTGACGCTGATTGATACTGTTGAAATCTTTGATCCAACGACTTACGAGAGTGAAACTAAAATCGTAAACACCCGTTTTTCCCTACGTGATTATTGTCTGAAATACCTGGGCATAGGAAATGCGGATATTTTACTGGATAGAAATCCACATACAGTAATAGATCCAAAGACATATGGAGACATCACGATACGATTGAATGCATCAGGGAAATTGGATACGATACCGAAGTGAGTAAGCGGTATTCAGTATTCAGTATTCAGTAAGAAATAAGAAATTCGAAGTAAGCAGTAAAATTTAAATACGGGTATGGTGATTGAAACAACAACGATGAAATTTTGAAGGATCTGGCGAAGAATAATGACCGCGAATTGGTTTTGAAGCACAAGGATCAATATGAAGCTGCGCTTGACAATGTGAAAAGTTTTAAAGATGAAGTTGTCAAGGGGCTTAATAAAAAGATGTGATAGAGGATGGAAAGGTATTCCGGATTTACCGCGATGTGCGTTTTTCAAAAGATAAGGCGCCTTATAAAAAATAATAGGGACTCATTTTCAAGAGCCACAAAAGCGAGGAGAGGAGGATATTATCTGCATCTCGAACCCGGGCAATCTTTGTTGGTGGAGGCTTTCCGGGCTCCGGAGCCATCGGATCTGAAACGCATACGGGATGAATTTTCACTGATGACAAAACGATCCGTAAAAATCACAGCGCAAAAAAATTCGTTGACTATTTCGGACAAATAGACGGGGAAGAACTGAAAACTGCACCTTCAGGTTATGACAGGGATCATCCTGCGATTGATCTGATCCGGAAAAACAATATGTGATCTCCAGAAAATTTACAGACAAGGAGGTAACGAGTCCGGATTTTATCAAAGAAGTCGTGAAGACGTATGAAGCGATGCGGCCTCTTTTTGATTATATGAGCGAGATTTTGAGTACGAACGCAAATGGGCAACAGATTGTATAAAGAAAGCAATCAGTATTCAGTATTCAGTATTCAGTATTCAGTATTCAGTATTTCCGAAATTGTAAAACGAAATACGTAATTAGCAATAAGCAATAAGCAATAAGCAATTTTAAAAATATAATAAAGGGATTCGAGACGTGCTGACACAGAAAGGAAAATATGCTATTAAGGCGCTGATCTACATGGCGGAAGAAAAACGTCTTGGTCAAGACACAGGACGTAGCAGATGGCGCGCCAGATCCCTAAAAATTTTGGAAACTATTTTATTGGAATTAAAACGACATGGATTTGTCGAGAGTCAACAGGGAGCTACAGGTGGCTATTCTCTATCAAATCACCACGCGACATTAATCTTGCTGAACTCTACCGGATATTTGAAGGCCTATTGCTTTAATCTCCTGCGCAGCTGAAAAATTTTATAAACCATGTTTGGATTGTGAGCATGTGGCTACATGTTACTCTGCACGAATAGCCATAAGCAGGTGCGTGATCAGCTTTCTAAAAACTCTTGAGGCCATCACCATTCAAAAACTTGTAAAAAGAGGTAAATATTTTTTTACAATTATATTCTACTAATTTGGTAGAATTAGAATAATACTCTTACATTTGACGATGAAGACTTATAAGGAATCATTTTTTTTTGAACTACGGAAGTCACTTCAAAGAAAAATTAACCATCATTAATTAAAATACTATGATTACAAATCGACAAACATCTTTATTTGTCAAATTGTCCATATTATCATTGATGATGGTCAATACGAATTTGCTCAAACCATTGTATCCGGAGAGATAAAAAAATGTCGAAGGCCTACCGCATGACAGGAGCTATTGTGGTGATAAAAGGAACTAACATAAATACAACTGCTGATAGTTCTGGTCATTTCGCCATTTCAACAAAAGCTCTTATCCCTTAACTCTGACCACCCGATTCATGGTTATATCCCACAGGAAACCCAGATTGACAAAGCGCCAACCGAACCATTAGAAATCATGCTTATTGACGACAACGAACTTTTGAAATTGTCATTACTTCAAGACGGCGATTGGAGACGGCTCGGGAAATGCCATTCAGTCTCAGTGGTGAGGCGATGTAATTGAGGAAACAGGCTCATTCAACGTCAACAGAGTAAAAGAACTAATTCCATCAGTACAACTTTATTCTTCGAATCCTCGCAACACTGGATTAAACATACGTGGATTAGGTTCCACTTATGGTCTTACCAATGATGGTATTGGTAAGGTGTTGGATTCTATGTAGATGGTGTGTTTTACGCCCGTCCTGCTGCAACGACACTCGACTTCATCGATGTGGATCAGATCAAGTCTTACGTGGTCCCCAGGGGAACATTGTTTAGCAAACACCACTGCAGGCGCTTTCAATGTTATCACCCGAAAACCTGCCTTTACACCCGGAGCCAACTTTGAAGTTAGTTTTGGCAACTATAGATATGCAGGCCAAAGGGTTCGCTTACAGGTCCGCTGACAAAAAAGATCGCAGGTCGATTATCTTTCTCGGCACTCAGCGAGACGGGTTCTCAAGAATATAGTGACGGGAAAATCTGTAAGTAGTATCAACAATCTCGGTGTTCGAGGACAGTTGATGTATACTCCTTCAAGAAAAAGACTACGATTACGCTGGCTGCTGATGCGACACGCCAGCGTCCGGATGGATATGCTCAGGTTTTTGCGGAGTTGCGCCCACGTGGACCAGCATATCGACAATTCGAACAGATCATCACAGATCTTCGAATACACATTACCTAGCAGGAATCCATTCGACCGAATTATTGATCAC
>JADKGY010000030.1 GCA_016722045.1 Candidatus Opimibacter skivensis
CTATACCGGACTTTTTGATTTTACAGAATTGTACACTGATGGTCATTCAATTCTTATTGGAGTATTCTCAAAGTTTCAATATTCTGCTCTATATATCAAGTGGTGATTATGGCAATACGTGGAAGCCAGGATACTTTCCGCATTAACGACAAGAGGTACCATCCTTCCAATTTTTTTTTGCAAAAAGGGAAATACAATTTTCACCGCCACGGGATTAGAAAATATTTTCCGATCAGCTGACAATGGCTCTGACTGCGGAATTTCAAGTAATGGTTTAGCTATTGATTCATGCCTAATTAGTGGAATAATTAATCTCTACATCTGATGAGCTGATATTTGCCTTGTTTCAGATGAAGCTAATTATTCCTCAAAACTTTTTATTTCCCGTAATAACGGTGATACATGAATTTTATGCTCCAGATATACACAGAAAACCGGATTTACCGGATTGGGATTTAATACACATGTAGACAATATTCTTTTGGCCTCAGGTAGCAATCCTAATCGTGGAGGAGTTTTTGTGTCATTCGATAAATGCTATCACATGGCAGTCGTTTAAGTGAAGGTTTATCTTTTGATAAAGTATATGAAATTATTTCGGATAATGAATATATGTATGCAGCCACTTCAGGACAAGGCGTCTGGCGTCGAAAAATTTCAGACCTATACACCACTTCTACTCCACCGTTACTCAACAAAATGAAATCTCCATTTTCCAAATCCATCAAATGGACATTTTGCCCTGAAACTTAATGAAGAAGAGCTTATAGGGAAATGCAAATGTTATCCTAGCTGATATTAATGGAAGGGAGTTTGCCGAAAACAAACATCGATTTAAAACCGAAAATAGAGATTGAAACTAAAATCTTATACCCGGATTTTATCTCATTACACTTCAGACGGGAGATAAAATCTATACTGCCAAAATTATCATTCAAAAGTAAAGCCTCGTTCACCCCTACCCTGAAGAGTTGCACTTCAACATGGATCCAAAAGCAATCTCCCCTTTCAGGGGTGAGGACAATATGGAAACTCCCAAAAATTTACCGATTTTTACCCCATGGAATTTACCCCCATCCTTATAGGAGCTATTGTTGGCATTGCTATCGGCTATATCCTCTTCTCTCTATTATCAAAGGGAAAGAATGTATCTAAAGCCGAATATGATGCTTTAAATAAAAATCTCAATGACTCTTCCACCAATCTCAAGCTTGCAGAAGACAGACTGAAGTCCCAACAGGACTCTCTATCTCACTTCAGCAAAAAGCCGATGTAACAACAAATGAGCTCTCTGCCCTACTCTCTCAATCTGCAACTCTTGAAGCCACTTTTAAAAAACTACGCAGAACGATACAAAGAACTTCAACACGCCTTTGAGGAACAGAAATCAGAAAGCAAAACACATCAGACGGAATTAAATGCAGTAAATCAAAAGCTGGCCGAGTACATCGCCAATAATTCAGCTTTGCTGGAAAGATTGAATACGCAGAAAGAGGATCTGATCTCTACTCAAAAAATGGCCCTAACTACAGTTTGAGAAAATAGCCAACCAGATCTTCGAAGAAGAAATCAGGAAAATTCACTGAATCAAACAAAACAAATATTGAAGCCCTCTGAAGCCGCTCAATGAAAACATTTGAAACCTTCAAAAGAAAGTCGATGAAACCTATGATAAAGAATCTAAACAACGCTTCTCTCTCGAACGCGAAGTCAAAAACCTGATTGACACAACGCATAAAATAAGTCTTGAAGCCAATAACCTTGCCACTGCTTTGAAAGGCCAGGTGAAAAAACAAGGCGATTGGGGAGAAACCATCCTCGAACGCATCCTCCGAAATGTCCGGCCTCGAAAAAAAAAGAGAATATTTTGTCCAGGAAAACTTTAAGGATGAGCACGGCAATAATGTCCGGCCGGATATCATCGTTCGTTTACCTGATGAACGTGATATTATTCTCGATTCACAAGTTTCCCTGAATGCGTATTTGCGTTATTCCGAAAGTGAGACGAAAGAAAGAACAGGATATCTACATCGCTCATCATCTCACAGCTATCAACAACCACATCGATCAACTGAGTGCGAAGAAATATAACGAGCTCGACCAATTCGCTCGATTATGTGATCATGTTCATTCCTATCGAGCCTGCATATATCGCTGCGGTTCAGGCGGATCCAAATCTATGGGCATCTGCCTACGCCAAAAAATCGTGCTCATCAGGTCCGACAACATTAATCGCTACGTTGAAAATAGTAGCGGACTTATGGAAACGCGAACAGCAAAGTAAGAATGCCATTGAGATCGCAAGACAGGGCGGAAGACTTTATGAAAATTTGTTGGCTCCCTGGAATCAATTGAAGATGTAGGAAGGCATATCACAAAGTCGCAGGACTTCTTCAATAAAGCGATGGGCCAACTGAAAGATGGTAAGGAAACCTAATCAATCAGGCAAGAGAAACTAAAGAGCCTTGGCGTCAAATCGCCGAAAAATTCCGTCCCGTTTACTCAGGGTCGAACCTGAGGATGAGGGGATCGGGTTTATACCTGAAACTACTGAGTCGGAGGAAGAGCAGAATTCAAGTGAAGAGTCCTGAGATCCTTGAATTTTTAAATCGCAGCTGCAAGCTGCTTGAAGATGTTTCCCTATTTTATCAATGATCCGAAATAGGGTTTTGAAGTTCAAACTTCAAAAAGCGTGGAGATTTTTGAGGCGCAGCTACAATCTGCTTGAACATGATTTCGTATGTTATATATGATCCGAAATACAGTTTTGAAGTTCAAACTTCAAAAAGCGGGGAGATTATTGGGGCGCAGCTGCAAGCTGCTTGAAGATGTTTCCCTATTTTATCAATGATCCGAAATAGGGTTTTGAAGTTCAAACTTCAAAAAGCGTGGAGATTTTTGAGGCGCAGCTACAATCTGCTTGAACATGATTTCGTATTTTATATATGATCCGAAATACAGTTTTGAAGTTCAAACTTCAAAAAGCGGGGAGATTATTGGGGCGCAGCTGCAAGCTGCTTGAAGATGTTCTCGCTTTTTATCAATGATCCGAAATATGGTTTTGAAGTTCAAGCTTCAAAAAGCGGTGATTTGAGATTTTTGACGCGCAGCTGTAAGCTGCTTGAAGATGTTTCCGTATTTTATCTATGATCCGGAATATGGTTTTGAAGTTGCAAACTTCAAAAAGCGGGATATTAGAGATTTTTGACTCGTATTTTATCAATGATCCGAAATATGGTTTTGAAGTTCAAGCTTCAAAAAGCGGGATAATGATGATTCTTAATTCACAGCTTCAAAAAATCAGGAAGAATAATAAATAGTTTCTTTCGTAATGTTATCTTTCGGAGACGTGAAGGCATTGGCCTCATTTAACAGCATAAGACCTATAATTTTCGGGTTTTGATTCATTCGATAACCAACTCTTATCTACTTATGAAAAAACCTACTTCTTTTCGTTTGCCTCTTCTCTGTGGGCATTTTTTTCCAGCTTGTCAGGCTGACAACAAAACCGGTCCGACGGCAACTGATCAGGCGGCTGTAAAACCTGCTGCACCTGCCGGCATGACAAAAGCTGACTCCATCAAACGTGGTGAATACCTGGTCAACACCATTGGCTGCAGTGATTGTCATTCGCCAAAGATGATGACAGATCATGGCCCAATACCTGATCCTGCACTTTTGCTATCAGGTCACCCCGCCAGTGAAGTATTACCTAAAATGCCGGATAAAAAATTTATTGCTCCTGGCCAGTGGATCCTGCTGAGTAAAAATTTCACCTCATTTACAGGTCCCTGGGGCACTTCATTTGCTGCAAATCTTACTCCACATGAATCCGGTCTGGGCAACTGGACTTTTGAAAATTTCGAGCGCGCCATCAGAACCGGAAAACACCCAGGTGCTGGAAAACGGACGCCCTATTTTACCTCCAATGCCATGGCCTAACTTTGCTCAACTTTCAAAAGAAGATCTTGCCAACATGTGGCAATACCTACGGTCTTTGAAACCAATTGATAATAAAGTTCCGAATCCACTACCTCCTGCATAATCGGGTGATCGGGTGATCGGGTGATCGGGTGATCTAGTGATCAGATTAAAAAAATAAATTATTAAAACAAAAGGTGAAAACCGGTTAATTATTCAGGTGATTGACCGGTTTATTTTTTTTACTCAATATAATTTGACAATGATATTACTTTCAAATATTCTGGTCGGCGTCGTAGCTATAATTCATCTCTACATTGTTTGGCTTGAAATGTTCGCCTTGGACGACAAGAGGGAAAAAGTTTTTAAAATTTTCCAAAGGATCTGTTTGAACCCACAAAAACATTGGCAGCAAATCAGGGCTTGTATAATGGATTTCTTGCTGCAGGATTGATCTGGTCATTTTTTATTTCGGATCCCGTATGGAAGGATTATGTCAGGTTGTTTTTCCTTTCATGCGTGGCTATCGCTGGTATTTATGGTGCATTGACTGCCGATAAGAAAATATTGTTTGTTCAGACTGTACCTGCCGGATTAGCGATTGTATTTATTTTTTTATCAGGTATGTAAATGTCCGATTCATTTCCTGACATGTTTGTTCGTATTCTTGTCACCTGGTTTCGATACTCTCTTTCATGTCAATAAAAATAGCAGGTGTGTGACACTTTATTAGCATAAAGCTCCCTTTTCGAGAGAAGTACAATATTATTTATTAAATTTAACAGACAAGATTATTATGATTCCAAATTGATACTATCATGCTTACAACTTTCACGCATTCCTTTCGAACAACTTTATTATTTTTCTGTTTTTTGTCAGTCTTTTCTGAAATCAAATCACAATGCAATCCCCCTGATCAAGTACCTACTGTCACTTGTGATTCTGCACCGATGTTTTGCCTGGTAGATTATTGTGCTGCCTCATTAAATGTACCCCAGGTATGTTGCATAAATTTCTGTGGATCTAATACTATTGTCAATAATCCTCAATATTTCCAGTTTATACCAACAGCTGCAGATGTTGAAATAGACATTCATGTTGATAATTGTTCATCAGGAAATGGGCTTCAGAGTGCAATAGTTTCCAGATGCAACTGGTCACCCTGCCCGGGTGGAAGCGTACCTTGTCCTGATGTACTGGCATGTAATCCGGGTGCTCCCAAGAACAGCAATGATTCTGCAGGCTTCAGGACTTATCGTCGGACAACCATATTGGCTTCTGATTGATGGCTCTAATGGCTCTACATGTCAATACACCATCGAATATACAACCGGAGTGTTTGGACCTCAGCTCACAGGTGAATTGGATCCAGTACAGACTTTTACAAATTTGAATGTTGTCTCCCAAGGATATCAGGACTTGCAAATAGTAACAGGTCCTTCAATCGGAAATGCTCACGGTTACTATTGGACTTTTGGATGGAACAATGATACCATTACGACTACGTTGCCCGAGCTAAATATCAATATCGCAGCGAATGCTCCTCCCGGAATATGGAATATATGTGTTCATGCGTTCAGCGGATGTGATACGACCGAAAATGAAATATGTACACAAATTGAAATCATTGCAACTACGGCTACTGAAACATTGAAAGATGAAACCGGGATTTCAATATTTCCAAACCCAACAAAAGATAAATTACAAATTCAATTGCCAGAGGACACTTCATTACCTGTTCAATGGGTGCTTTTTGACGAAATGGGTATTCAACAAATGAATGGGACATTAATTAGATCCAATACAATTCTTGATCTTGAAATTATTCCCGCCGGAGTTTATTTTCTAGAGCTGGATTTGAAGAATGATTTCAGGAGAATCCTGAAAGTGATCAACGAATAATCTCTTATTCTAAGCTAGAATCCAGAGATTTGAACTATGAGGGAGACAACTCTCACGCAAGTTTTGCCTCTACGAGGCAAGGTCTGATTTTTATCATTCAGAAGTTACCGACCTTTAGCCCCAATGGGGCATATTGAATCGATCTCTTTTCTCATTTCTCTTGCGCTCTCGCTTCTCTCACTCATCTCGCTATTTTTAGTCTACAGACTTAAAATCAATATTTCGAATCTTCTGCCATATTGGAAATCTCCTCAAGCAGTTTGAAACTGCGACCGAGAATCCATTTTTTGCAAATCGAAATTCCTCGAAAAAAAAACTGATGATCCTTTAGAGATAGATTTCTATTCAACCCAGTCTGGGTTGAAAATTCCTCATCATCATTTGTCCCCGGGTTGCGACCCGGGGCTAATAACATATGATCCTTTCAGGATCACCCATGATTCACTGTTATAATCACAATTGCTTTTCTCGCTCTTTCAACACTCTCAATCTCTCACTTCTCTCAATCTCTCACTTCTCTCACTTCTCTCACTTCTCTCACTCTCTCACTTCTCTCACTCTCTCACTTCTCTCACTTCTCTCACTCTCTCACTTCTCTCACTTCTCTCACTTCTCTCACTCTCTCACTCTCTCACTTCTCTCACTCTCTTACCCTCTTACTCTCTTACTCTCTCACTCTCTCACTGCGTTAGTTTTTTCTCCAGCTCCAATTGCGATACCTCCTTCCGATCAAGTCACCAAGTCGCAATCCTTCTTCACAATCAAATCTAAAATGTACACCTACGAGCATCCTCGAGAGAGCGCTTTCTTTGGCCATCTCATCAAAAGAGTGAAACTGCCGCGGCTTGACGACGATTCCTTTGAGATCATCATGGCTCCTGTCTGTCATCGCATAGTGGTCTCCATAGAGTTTTGTAAGCACAACTGAAGCCGCAGCGCCCATCATCGAATGACCAGATGGATAGGAAGGAAAAGATGGTGAAGGTGAAAACGGCCTCCAGTCTTTATCAAGATAATTTTGTATAAATGTTTCGGGTCGTTCCTGATTATAATAATATTTAGATGCCCAGCATGCGATCGTCGCATCAGTCAGCGCAAATCCCATTTTAAGATACGTCTCAAGTGTTTTTTCAATAGATGGACGCTCCTTTTCAATGACTTCATTGGTGATCGCCAGCCAATGTCCGGCAGGTGTAAATGTCAGGTCCGGGTGATCATCATTCCAAAACTCGGCGATCCATTGATTTTCCGCTGAAAGCGGTTTGCTGAGTGACAATATTTCAAGAGCCTGTGTATAATAAATCTGATTTGGTGCCGCAGTAAATTCGGGTAAAGGTTTCGCTTTATATTGCTCTGTATTAATAATGAATGGGCGCACCTTCCCCCAATAAGGCAATAAAGCAGGCATCGGAAAGTATGGTGATGTCACCCACAATCCCTCACCAACAGGTGGTGTATAATCCCTCATGTAATTATGATGATTGGCCTCAAAGCCTAATGTATCTGTTGATGACCATTGATATACAGCCTCAGCCACACCACTGCCAAAATCTTTGGAGATCCTGAGGCTCATGGTGTCCGTTTCATTTTCAATTTTCTTCTCCCACCTGTCTATTATTTCAAGACGATGCTTTGATACCGGATCAGCGGAAGACATAAAGAATTTACCAATTATAGCAGCATAGCAGGCATTGAGTGAAGCCGCGACATTAAAATGATCCCGTGCAGGCGGTGATGGCAATTTTATTCCCGGAAATAATTTTACTATAGATTGAAAATTTCCGTTCAGTCCGGGAAGTGCCGCCTCATAGGCAGCCAATCCGATATATCCATAAGCTCTGGCGGCAACCGGTGCGCGAAAACCCTCAGTAGTTATTTCTGCTTTCAGAATGAACTGATTCCATTCCAGCGCAATGCTGACTTCATCATTTTGCCGATTGCTAAAACTACGCAAGCATCCTAAAAGATACAGGACAACGATGACTGTAACAGAGACAACCATGAAGCTGGCTAATTTCGTTCTGGTCCGATTTCTAAATAAAATATTTTTAACCCGTTGCTGCATTCTCCTAACCATGGATTGCATAAATAGGAAATTTCAAAATAAAGTTGTTCCTCCTTCAAGCTTACTTACGATCCTGAGATCAATGTGGTGAATTTTGACTATGCTTTCCACCAACGCAAGTCCTATCCCTGTCCCTTTAACGAATGAAGTATTTGAACTGCGGTAAAAAGCCTCAAAGACTTTTCGCTGCTCCTCTTCTGGAATACCCGGTCCTTTATCGACAATCTCTATCACAGCACCACTATCATGAGGAAACGAGATACTGACCCTGACTGATTTGTCCGGGCTAAACTTACAGCCATTGTCCATGAGATTAACAAGAGCAGTTTTCAAGAGTTGTTCATTAGCTTCTACGTAAAGATTTTGTTCCTGATCCGGCAAGTTCACAACTTCAAAATTGATAATGTACTCCGGACGGTTTTTCAGCAACGTCTCTTTGGATTGCCATATCATTTCATCGATCCGGTAAGGTTGTAATTGAATGGTAGTGCCATCAGCATTGATTCTGGCCATTTGCATCAGCCTGTCAGTGACCACATTCATATCCTTGGCATCTGACAGAATGGATGCTAGCGTGTGTTGATAGTCTTCCGCATTTCTTTCTTTATCCAATGTCACCTCAGCCTGTGATATAATCACATTCAATGGATTTTTTAATTCATGGGAGATGTTAGATAAAAACATTTTTTGAATCCTGAAAACCTGTTGTATGCGATCGAGAAGTTTATTGAACGTAATCACAAGGCGGGACAATTCATCCTGCTGGTCGGATGTTTCAAGACGATGACTCATATCGGTGGGTAGCAATGCATCCACTTCATTCATAATATCACTCACGGGCGAAAGAGCCTGCCTTGCAAAAAACCATCCACCTATGGCCACCACTGTAATAGAAATGAGAAACACAACCACAAGGATTCGTGTCAGATTATTTAAGTGTATCTGGTCAAAGACTGCTTCGGCTACGACAATATAGGTTTCTCCCAGCCTGTTTCTGTACAATACACCCAGGGCATGAAATTTACCATCGATGAAATGACATTCGCTGGTTTGACGGATATCATCAAGTGTAGAAGGCTTTATATTATCCGGCCCCGGATTAAATGTATAAATCCTCTTCCCATCAAGCGTATACATAGAAATGTTTTCCGGGTAGCTTCCTTCAAGCTGGCCGGAAAGCTGTGTCGGAGCAGGTATTTCAAATTCCAGTTCATCAGTTTTTTTCCCTGCGACCATTTCTGCTATGATAAACCCCTTTGAGCGCAGGTTATCATAGAATTCATCCTTGAGGTTTTTGCTAAACTGGAAATGCACATAGAAAAATGCCGCAAGCAGGATGCCTGCAGCAATCATAATAAATTGTAGTGTTAGGCGAAACCGTATCTGCATAAATGGGCCTGAAATAGATTTCGAAAGATCATCATTTTATCGGCCTTTTGAAATTTCGCTTGCAAAACTAATGCTTATCTCCACGGTGGCTTATTATAAGCTGTGACGAAAGTACGTCCATCCAATACGATCATCGGATCATTGACATTCTTCGGGTGGTTTCTTTTTTCAAGTTTATACGACGCGTCTCCTATGGTCCGCGAATGAACATAGAGACGATCTCCCTGAACGTACCAGGTCCCCTGATCATCAGTTTGAGATGAAGTTCCACCGGCATAATCAGGTGTATTTACACTCCTTGAACTTTCATTATGATAGAGATAAGTACCATCAGCATTCAGGGTGACACATTCACTGGAGCTACTTGCACCCTGGTTGTAGCTATTCACATTTGTAAAACACCATTTACCTACGAGTTCCATAACCACTTGTCCGGTTCCAGTGGCAGGATTTTGTTGATTGGTCCCGGATTCTGCTTTTGCTCTTGTGTACGAAACGGAGTTATTGTTGATAGTCAGCGTAAGTTGATCACCTTTAATGCTGTATTGAAAACTTGCTATTCCTTCAGCGGATTTTAACCACACAAATCCCTCTGCAGCCTGATAATCAAAAGTTTTTCCAAGATAAATACAATCTCTTCCGGGCTTGAATTCAATAGTCTCACCATTACCTGTCCAGATTCCTACGATATCAGTATTTATGCCTGGAGCACTTGATGATTTATTAGATTCAGAAGATACCTGGCTTCCTTCGCGAGTAAAATTGATGGATTGTTCGAGGTCTCCTCCGGACAAGAGTAATGAATTTCCTTCAAGTTTAAATATGTAGACAGTAGGCTCGCCAAATTCCAACAATGTGAGTTTGTCTTCTTTTATACCAAAGGTGAGCGTTTCTCCATCAAATTCGCCAGTGCCATCTTCATTCAGTATCAGGCTCATCTGATAACCGTCCTGGTTATTATGCCAGACACCATAGATTTTACTTTTCTTATTCACTTTAGCTCCGATCTGCGCATACACGATCGATGCTGTCAGGGACAACAAAAGCAGGGAAATAATCCGGACGTTCATAATAGTGGATTTTAGTTTGTCTAAAATACGCACCATTACACAAATTTCAATCTACATTCTGCGAAAAGAAGTGCCTAATACCAGAAGAAGAAATCCAATCAACAACATTTCATAGTTGTAATCAGATAATTTGTCAACATGGTAGAAATGTACTAAGATGCCTACGATGCCGATGATAACGCCCAAAATCCAAAGGGTTCTGTTAGGTGCACTGGGTGAAAACGAACTGGATGCCATATGAATCAGATTGAGTTGACTATCAATACCGCCTATTCATTGAATTTCCTATGGCAGGGAATGTTGATCAAATAAAATACTTCTCAATGATCAAGCCTGGAAGAAAGCGATTTTCTAAAGATAAGATTTAAAATCCGGAATGCGAAAACCTAGCTGAACGTGGATCTAGATCTATGTCTGCGATTTGCTTATTCCATTACTATCTTCTTTGATGAATAGCGACCATTAAACAATAATTGTATTGTATACGTACCTGAAGGAAGTTTTTGAACATTGAGTGAATAATCGGATACGTTGGTTTCAACGAGATTCTGGAATACAATTCTGCCATTTATGTCAATCATCCGTAACCACCCAATAGAATGGTCCGGTTGAATAGAAATAGACAATTGAGATGAAACAGGATTGGGGAAAATATTCCACTTATCCTGTAACCCGATTTCTGAAATACCAACGGGTTCAGGTTTGAATTCATATACACCCATATCTACAATTCCTGCTCCTCCGTTTTCAGGTTGAATTCTGGGCAAGCCATCAAGATCAGTTGTAACATTCGGATTTAATGCTGTATTGTCTCCTGCATTGATAGCAATGGAACCTGATGTCAGATGCAAATCACCTTCAGTATTCGGAGCTGTATTGAAATCAGGGGTTTTGACAAACTGAGGATCAAGACCGATATTACCTTCTCCCGGAAATACACCAAACGGCACAAGACTGTATGTCACTGTTGTATTAGCTCCGTTCTGTGTGATTCCGCCACCGCCTGAATTATTCCAGAAAATGCTGTTCCTGATGACGGGATTTCCAGTACTGCCCCCAATAACTGATGTAGACAAAGCCCCGCCATTATTTCCAGAAAAAGTGCAATTGACCAGGTAGGGATTGCATATACTTCCTCCACTCGCAAAACTGTGGAAGGCACCGCTGAGAAAAGAGAGGTTGCCACTGAATAAACAATTGAAAAGTTGAGGACTGGTCGTACCACCACTTACAGCAATATTTTCTATTGCTCCACCACCCGCTGTAGGCCCCGAGTTGCCCTTAAATTGACAATTGATAAAAACCGGACTTGCATTTCCATTTGGATTAGCAAGATTAGTTACCGCTCCGCCTCCACTTGCAATATTATCAGTAAACAAACAATTTACGAATACTGGGACGGTCTCACCATCGCTTCCTATATTCAAAACTGCTCCACCTACATTCTCAGATTTATTTTTTGTAAAAATGCAATTTGCAATTGTCGGACTTGAGGAACCGGTTTCTGAACCGTCGTTATAAATGCCACATCCGGAATTTCCAAAACCATCCCTTATTGTAAACCCATCAAGTACCATGTCAGAACCAACATGATCAAGCCAGATGACATTGAGCGCATTGTCAGCAAGTGTATCTGTGACACCTAAATCACCACTCAGTATAGATGGATGAGCTACAATATCACGGCTCATAAATTGACCTTCACTTCCGGCATTTCCTTCGAAACCTCCAAATAGCTTAATGCCTTTATTGATATAAAATGTTTTATTGAGACTTGAAGTGTCACCGTGGGTTGTGGTCGGAAGGTAAGTTCCACCGGCTACCCAGATCTCATCACCTGACATTGCCACATTTATTGCGGATTGAAGATCGGGGTATGCATTGGCCCATGAGGTGCCATCATTTGTTCCCTGCGCCGAAATATTGACATAATGAATAAGTGCATTTGTAGCATAGGATTGACGAGCGACAAAGACTAAAACAAAAGAAATGAACATCATGCGAAAAGTAAAGACAGAATTCATAGTTAAAATTTTTACGTTGCAAATAATATTTTGACAACGCAAATTTTAACCGTTTTTACTTCAGATACTATTCCTGTAAAGCGGATTATTGTAAATGGTCTTTACGGGTGATTAAGTGGTATTAGAAATTGATAAAGCTCAAGGATTTTCAAATTCGAAAGTCCGTAAAATAACCTTCGACTTTAGTCCCTGGTCATTTATTTAAGATCTCATCGCCTTTTGCTTTATTCTCATCGCCAAGTTCTTTTTGGCCCATGAGGTAATAAACTTCACTGATTGAATTGTAAACTTTGACAAGGTCTTTACTATCAGAACCGACTTGTGCCGTTTTGTTTTCTAACAATTTTTGAAAATAGAGAAGTGATGTTTCGAATTCCTTTTTTTCTTTATACACTTTACCCAGGTTATTATAGGTTTGATTTATTTCAACACTTTTTTCTCCGAATATTTTATTTCTGATGTCAAGTGCTGTCAAATGAGCCTCAATGGATTTGTCATATTCCTTTTTGATTAAATAGACATTTCCGATATTACCATAACTGGTGGCTACATCCGCATTATATTTTCCTGATTTTAATAACCTGATGGCCAGAGCCCGATAGTGATAGGCCAATGCTCCGCCGAAGTCACCTACAGAGCTATAGATTACGCCCAGTCCAATAAACGTCGCTGCTCTCAGCAGATCATTTGTATCCTTCAGCGTATTGCCCTGGAGCTCTGCCATCCCAAGATACATCCTACCTTCTTCAAACTTATCCTGTCTGGCAAGCATGCTTCCGGTAAGATTATAGGCATTAATTAATTTCTTCGTTTTCTTATTCTCTTTAAATATTGCAGCTGCCTTTTTATAATAAAAAACTGCACTGTCTGGTTTAGCATTGTTTTTAAATTCATCTGCTTTCACCATATACTTTTCAGCCGTAGAATTTTTTTGCCCTGACAGAATTTGAAACGGAAGTGTAAGACATATAAAAAATATCCACAAAAATTTATATCTATGATGATGAAGCGAAATCCAAGTCATTAATTTAAACGTTTATGTAAATTTTCACAGATCATTTTTAATCCGCGGTTTAGATCAAAATCCATCAGATAATTCTCTCGTAATTTGCTCTTTGCTCTCTGCTCTTTGCTCTTTGCTCTTTGCCCTATGCTCTTTGCTAATTGCTCTCTGCTTTTTCATTCGTCTTTCAGAACGTACCCGACCCCAAAAACAGTATGGATTATCTTTTTTTCAAAAGGCTTATCTACTTTGTTGCGGAGATAATTGACATAAACCTCAACGACATTTGAGGTTGTCTCGAAATTGATATCCCAGACCTTGTCCGCGATTTCGGCTTTTGAGATAACTCTGCCCTGGTGACGAATGAAGTATTCCATTAACGCAAATTCCTTCGGTGTCAATTCGATTTTTTTCCCTTGCCGTATAAATTCCTTTCCGGTGAGATTCATCTCTGTATCGGCGAAAGTGAGAATCAATTTGGGTGGCGGCACTTCTTTGCCTCTTCTTGAAAGCGCTTTCAGACGAGCCAGTAACTCTTTGAACTCGTAGGGTTTAGTCAGGTAATCGTCCGCTCCCACTTCCAGACCGAGGACCTTATCGTCCGTCGCATTTAGGGCCGTAAGAAGCAGGACCGGAGTTTTGATCCCTTTTTGTCGCAGATGTCTCGTCAGGTCAAAACCATTTAACCCGGGGACTATGATATCGGAAACGATGACATCGTATTCGTTAGCCAAAGCCATTTCACCTCCCTTGATGCCGTCAAAAGCGAAATCAACTTCTATATTATGTTCATTCAGACCCTTTTTGAGGATTTTGACCGCCTTCTCTTCATCTTCAATCAGGAGTATTTTCATCCGGGGCAAGGTACGGTAGGTTATCGAAAAGTCCATTAATCAGTACTAAATAGCCCATTTTAATCAAATTCTAAGGAATAATTATTAGAATATTCAAATTTGCAAAGTTAACTTTGAGCCCCATAAACTTAACGTACTTATTTTTCACGTTTAACAGCGTATCCCATGAATTCTCGTAAGCTCTTTTTAATATTCTCCGCCATTTCCATTTTTGTTATTCTGTTTACAGTAAGTTGTAAAGAAGACAATACGGTTGCAGCTACAAAGCTCGTCAAAGAATACAGCTCTGAGGCTTCGCTTAAATGGAATCAACTGTTCCTTAGGGTTGAGCGATATGCGCAAGGTTTTCGTCCCGGCCCAGCCCCGAGAGCGCTGGGTTTAATGGGCTTTGCGGCTTATGAAGCTTGTGTTTCCGGAATGCCTGAATACAATTCTCTTGAAAGCCTTTATCCCGCAGTCAACATACCTCATGTCATAGAAGGCGCAGAATATCACTGGCCAACTGTTGTACATAATGTCTATAAGACAATGATGCCCTTATTGTTCGGTGACCAGGATGAACCACCGATAGATGTACGTAATGAATGGAATTCCCTTATCAGTGAATTAGATGCTAAATACCTTAATGAGGCAGGCGAAGTAGTATACAACCGCTCAAAAGCGTACGGTGAAAGTGTAGGACGGGCTGTATGGGAATGGTCAACTTCAGACACCTATGGACACCTGGTCTATTTAAACCCTTTCGGTAATTATAATACCAATGAAACATACGACTGGACTGCTCATTACAGAGGTCCTGGTGACTGGCAACCAACGTCTCCTGGTCCGACAAGTCCTGTAGGTCCATTCTATGGTAAAGCCCGTACCTGGGTAGTGAATGAAACTGATAAACTTTGTTTACCTCCCTCCGCCTATTTCATGGAGTATAGTGAAGATCCTAAGTCAGAATATTACGCAGAGGCAATTCAGGCGTATACTAAAAATGCAGCTATCGATTATAATGTAAAATGGAAAGGTGAATTCTGGAGTGATGACTTATCTGATTTGACATTCAGTCCCGGCCCTCGTTGGATCGCTATTTGCAACCAAATCATTAAGAAAGAAAATGTTTCTTTGGACAAAACGCTTGAGGCGTATGCAAAAACAGGTATGGCACTTAATGATGCCGCCGTTGCCGCATGGTATTCAAAATACTATTACAATGTGGAACGTCCTGTAACGTACATCAGAAAAGTGATTGATCCCACTTACAAATCAAACCTAAATAATCCATTGAATGGTGATATAGGTTTCGTTCCTGCATTCCCCGCCTACCCATCAGGCCACTCAACTTTTGGTGGCGCCGGTTCAGAAGCATTGGCCAGTGTATTCGGCTATAATTATTCCATGACTGACAATTGTCACCTTGGAAGAACTGAATTTGTAGGTACCCCACGTTCATTTACAAGCCTTCATGAAATGGCTTTGGAAAATGCATGGTCACGGGTTCTTCTTGGAACACACTGGTATATGGACTGTCTTGAAGGTGTTCGTTTAGGAACAGTTGTCGGGCAAAAAGTAGATGCATTACCCTGGAAAAAATAAAATTGGTTTATAATATCAATTGTAAAAGAGACCGCTGAATATGCGGTCTCTTTTTTTTATGAACCTTTTGATTTAACCACATTAAAATGTTTTTGCCAATACTTTTTTGTTGCAAAACGCATTTAATAATCATCAACATCAATACTAAAAGAAATCGATCATGAAATCCTCACATTTTATAGACTCCATTACAAAATCCCTCCCGGGCATCTTTGCAGGAATTCTACTAATAACAGGCTGCAAGACCGGAGACTCAGGACCAGTCGAAATAGAAGGTAAGTACGACAATGGTGTAGTGTCCAGAAGGTATACTGAAATCAATCACAAAAAGGAAGGCTCGATGACCGAATATTATCCGAGCGGAAAATTAAAGGCCGAACTCATGTTTAAAAATGATGTACAGGCAGACAAGGCCACCATGTATTATGAAAGCGGTGCCAGACAAGAGGTTCAGTATTTCAAGGATGGATTATTAAGTGGCGGTGATACTACTTTTTATGAAAGTGGTAAGCCACAAAAGGTAATGAATTTTACGAATGGCATCAAGGATGGCTATTTACGAAGCTGGGGTGAGGACGGAACGCTCACGTACGAGGCTAAATTTAAAATGGATACGCTTGTGGAAGTGAAAGGCCAGCCTGTAGTTCGTGATACTTCTAATCATCAGGTCGTACAGTCGCAGAAATCGATTGAAGAGGGGTTAAATAAAGAATTGAAGAATAAAATAAATAGCAAAATAATATGTAGCTTGAAACGAAAATAATCAATTTGTAGAGACAAACCTACCTGCTTTGAGCTGACAAATAAGGTTTCCGACCACAGGCATCAAAGGAGAAACATATTAAAGAAAATAAAAATGTGTATAATGCCCATTTGAATAGAACTGATTGATTTTGCTTTTTTACGCTTATTAAAAGATTACGGAATCATCATCTTTTTGGATTATCGTCGATGAAATATTTTAATTTTAAGACTACCAATTGCCGATAAAATGCAAGCACTGCATTTTTCATTCTCATCCTAAAAAATGGAGAACAGCCTTCTGGATGCACAAGCTCAACTCATTCTCGCACTGCAAGCCGGGGATGAGAACTCTTTTCAGATTTTGTATGATTCCTATTCCGCTGTTTTGTTTGGTATCATCTACAGGATAGTAGCCGACCAGGATGATGCTGAGAACCTCCTTCAGGATTGTTTTATTAAAGTATGGCAGAATATAGCCCGCTATGACCCTGAAAAGGGCAAACTGGCCACATGGTTATTCAATATCGCCAGGAATACAGCCATCGATTTTAAACGATCTAAATATTTTAATCAAAAACTGAAAAACCAAAACATCGAAAATCTCGTAGGTGAGCATATGGATCAAGCTGTAACCCTGCCTCTGATCGACACACTGGGCCTCAGACAACTGGTGGAGAAGCTTACCCCGGTGTGTAGAGAGGTAATCGAATGGATGTATTTCGAGGGATATACACAACAAGAAATAGCTGACCAAAAGGGCATCCCATTAGGGACCGTCAAATCACGTACAAGGTTGGCATTGAAAGAATTGAGGGCCTATTACAATTAAATTTATTTTTGAACAACTTGAAAAAGAAAAACGACATACTCAAAAGTGACATTAGTCAATGGCTGGAAGACAACTCTTCCCCGACTGGAATAGAAATCCAACAAACTGAAGATGCCATACTTCGTTTTGCAGCAGCACATGCCGTCTCTCCTGATCCCGGACTAAAAAATAAAATCCTGGATAAAATCAAAGCGTTGAATTCCAATAAAAATAACCGGGAGCCATTGAGCCTGGATAACCTGCCCATACTGGATCAGAGATCCAACTGGATGGACTGGCAGGAAGTCGTCAAAGGAATTAACCCTCCTAAGGATTTTGATGGCATCTTTCTTCATAGTCTGGAATCCTCTCCACGGCGTGAATTATTTGTGGCCTGGGTCAAGGAGTATGTAGCTGAAGAAGTGCATACAGATCTAATAGAAAGTTTCATCCTGCTCGAAGGCACATGTGAATGCCGCATCACTGATGCAAATGGCAATGCGCATGTAGTCAGAATGGCTGCCGGAGATTTCATCACGATGCATACCGGCGAAACTCATGATGTCATCATTACGTCCCTGGAGCCTGCAAAGGCTATACTTCAGTGGATGAAATTGAGCGCCTAGAGCAGGGAGCAATAGGCAATAGGCGATTAGCAATCAGCAAAAAATATAATTTGCGTTAATCAGCGAAATTTGCGGCAATTGACAAAACAAATGATAATCTGCGTAATCTGATTAATCTGCGGTGATTAATCTTTGGTGTTATTTCAGGGCGATATATTCCACTAAAAGTGAATTGCGGTCTATGCCGAGGTATTGCTCTGGTGGCTCTTCTATCTTTTGAATGACACCATAGGCATTCAATAGAAATATTTCAATGATAGGGCTGTCCGAATCGAGATTTAAAGTATTCCGCATCACGATAAAAAGGAAATCAGCATCCACATCATATTTTTTGAGGCTGTCATATCGGTTAGTAAGATTGACGATCCCCTTATTTGAAAGATCTTCAACAGCTGAAGTAAACATTTCACGAACATTGGGCTTGACTTTATATCCCAGGTTGAAATCAATCCTGAATATTTTGTCCTTCACCATTTCATGAAAATTGTATTCCTGTTGAAATGGAGATTCTGTTTCGTTGAAATGCAACAACCAATAGGCATCAGCGCGCTTTGGCTGTTTTTGATATATAGACTTGAGTATCTGTTTTTCCATCCTGTAGACAGAATAGGAACTTGTGAGATACACAATGTTAGTGGCAAACTTTGGAATGTCTTTATCCTCGCTTACGGCTGTAATGATATCTTCATATTGATGGACATCGACAAACTTTCGCTTGCGCAGCAGAACATGTTTTGCCTGATAATGAATAATCATCACCAGAAAAAAAAGTGTCATCAGGAGTAAAGTAATTCCGGCACCATGGGCAATTTTCTGGACATTTCCAACAAAAAATAATCCTTCTATAGAGAGAAATAAAGATGTCACCATGCCTATTGGAATCCAACTCCAGTGCAGTTTACGACGCAGGAAAAAGACCAGCAGCAAAGTCGTGGCCAACATTGCAATGGTAATGGCTATACCATAGGCAGCCTCCATATTTCTACTTTCTCTGAAGTAAAGAACTATAAATACTGCCCCAACAAATAAAATGTGATTAATAAGAGGGATAAAGAGTTGTTGGCGATAACGGCTTGGATACCGGATCAACACTCTAAACCATGTATCCAGTTTGACCGCTTCATTGATCAATGAAAAAGAACCACTGATCAATGCCTGGCTTGCCACAACGGAGGCCATGACTGCAATAATTACTCCATAGATTACAAACCATTTTGGCATAATCTCAAAGAAAGGATTTGCTCCCTGCAACGTCTGACCATTCAGTATCGTCAGTGCCCATGCCCCCTGCCCAAAATAATTAATGATTAATGAGGTCTTCACAAAACCCCATGTGATCCGGATATTTGTTTTTCCTACATGACCCAGATCTGAATAAAGTGCTTCTGCTCCAGTCACACAAAGGAATACAGCACCTACAATAAGCCATGCACTTTGATGCGTAGTCAGGATATGATAAGCATAGTAAGGATTAAGTGCTTTGATGACTCCCCAGTCGTGACCCATGGATAGCAATCCCCAGAATGTAAGCATGGAGAACCAAACCAACATAATCGGACCGAAAGATTTTCCAACTCTTTCTGTTCCAAATTGCTGAAATGTGAATAGGCCTATTAAAATGATAATGACACTCGGGACAACGGGGAAATTATCATTAATTATTTTCAAGCCTTCTATGGAAGCTGTAAGCGATATTGAAGGAGTGATGATACCGTCAGCTAACAAAGCAGAGCAGCCTACCATAGCCACATAGATAGCCCATTTAGGAGCCATCCTTCTGATTAATGCATAAAGTGAAAAAATACCACCTTCACCATGATTATCCGCCTGTAAGGTCAGAACCATGTATTTGAATGTTGCCTGTAAAGTCAATGTCCAAACAATGCATGAAAGTCCTCCAAGAACCAACTCTTCAGTAATTGTATTCTTGCCTAAAATGGCTGTCATCACATATAGAGGAGACGTACCAATGTCACCAAAGACTATTCCAAGGGTGACCAATAAACTGGCCGCAGTTATTTTTGAATGAATAGATTTCATCTAATTCGCTGGATACGAGGCTATTGGCAGGGTTGTCATTTCAACTGTTGAATTGATATTTGGCAGAGCTATGAATACCATGTCTTTTTTGAAAGGACAAATATAAAGACATGGGGCATAGTGGCACTATAAAAAGCAACAAAGGAATACGGAGAGTTAAGACCTAAATCGATCAGCGAAAAATTCGGTTCTTTGTATCTATGAAAAAATCAGTTTTGTCCATCTGCATTTTATGCATCGCGATTTCAGGTATTTTCCTTAGCAGCTGCTCTTCAAAAATCTCACCCTTCCTCTGGCTTTCAGGGACCTGGGAAATGTATCGCTCCGCCGGAGGTACACGGCTGGAAATCTGGACTCCATACAAGGACGAATCTATCGTCGGCAGAGGCCTGATGTTCAATGACAAAGACACCACGATGCTTGAACAGATCCAACTCGTGTACAGGGATAAAGAATTCTACTATATAGCCACAGTCCCTGATCAAAATAACGGTAATCCGATTGAATTCAAACTGGTCAAAACAGAAGGCACCGTCTATACATTCGAAAACCCAAAACATGATTTTCCTCAACGTATCGTCTATACTTTCAAACCTGTGGCAGAACAAGTTGAAAATAATACGAACGCAGATTCATTACTTGTTCGGGTGGAAAGCCTGGAAGGCAATGGAATTGATTATGGATTTTCAAGGAAAAAATAAAAAAAAGGAATGGAGTTGAATTCATACTCCATTCCTTTGATCAAAATGTTTTTACCGTGTAAACGTATTAACGGTATTTATTTTTCATCTACTCTCCTCCGTCTGCTTTTGCAGCATCGACTGAATAATTACCTACACTTATCCCTTGCTGCTTTCCGGCTTCCACATCAAATCGATAATGAATGCCGGCATACATTCTTGATATAGCAGCTTCTTCTGCATATCCTGTCAAAACACCTGCATCATCAGGAAAAAAATGAGAAAGTACGGTTGCTCCCGCAAATGAAAATGTGGAGTGGCCTGATGTATAGCTTGGAAAATTTGGTGTACCTAAAATTCCTTTAAAACCAGGTATCGTTTCAATAGGTCTTGGATAGTGATAAAAGTATTTTGCATCCCAGCATGATATCCCGGCATCTTCCATTGCCATATTGAGATATGCAAATACACGGGCGGCACGCAATGGATTGAGGCGATTTTTGATGATCAGGTCCGATGCAAATCTATTCCAATGACCTGGAGGTGTATATGTACCGAGTCCATCAGACCAGAAATTTGCAATCCTTCGCTGATCTCTTGTGATGTTGTCAGAAATGTCTTTTAATTCTTTGACTGCAGTTTCAAAGTCTGGAGATCCGGGAGCGGGTGGTATACCAGGACGAACTATTTCGACACTGGGTACATTCCAAAGTTTCACTTTTCCAAACCATGGTGTTATTCCTACCGGACGTGGAGGTGTTTCGAGATTGGTCCAGTGCCAGTGCCACATTGCCTCAGCAGCATCTCTGATCGAATCTGATCTTGTCCTGGGTGTCTGCGCATTTTTCATCCCATCACTTCCGGCTCTGCCTTTAAATGCATTCCAAACCGCCCTGCCTAATGAATCGCCTGCGGTAATATCACTTTGTACATTCAGTCCGGCCCACATCAGGCTGTTCTCATGTTCTAGTGCTTTTGCGGCTATATATTCTTTTTCAAGAGGAAAGAGAGCTGACAGAGCTGCCTTAGATACTGCAGCGATGACTGCACCATCTGCAGGATAACTGGGCAGTGCATTTTTAGGTAAATGGGTAACAATGCTTGCATCAGTTGTATAAGGTGCTGGCCTGTTAAAATTATACTTGTGATACCAGGCTGAAATGAGCGCATCATATTCACTAGTCGCCCAGTACGCAAACGCTCTGCATGCATACGGAGGATGTGCGAAAGGGAATAAAGGATACTTTCCCGGGTCTGCTGAATTAGGTACACCATAATTTCCGGCTGAATCAGGAGCAGGCGCCAGATTATATTTTGCTGCCAACTCTCTTGCGATTTCATTCCACCGTACTAAGCCATCTCCACCCCAGTATTTCACAGCGTCTTCCTGATCAGAACTAAGTTGGGCAGAAGCAGCTTTCAATGCTGCAAGCTCAGCCAGATATTCCGGAGAGGTAATATCCTTGGGAGCAGGAATTCCAATCTGTGCTCCACTGCTCAATACTTTCGGATGCCAGCTGCCGCCGGTTTCATCAAGCGATGCATATTGATATGGTTCATACGCGACGTAGGTGGGCTGTTCATCACTGCAGGATTGAAAAAGAAATGCTGTAGAGATGACAGATAAGAGAAAAAATAAACTGAATATATTTTTCATGATGGTTGTCAATTCGGGTTAAGGATAAAAACTATGAAATGGATTTGGAATTAATTAGTGATCGTTTCTGTCTGACCGCTTTTCCAAAGAGGAAAAAAATAAGTCAGTCCTCCGGAATAGATTGTTGATTTACCGACATTTCTTCCTGTCTGTATTTGCTTTGCAGAAGCCACTACACTAAAACCTGTAATACCCGGCAGATAATATTGTATTTCACCGCCGATACTCGTGTTTTGCATATTGACCGAAGGAAATCCTGAATCCTGTCTTCTGATATCATATCCACCTTGTGTATTCAAACCTGAATATTCTACTTCAATCTTTAGTGCATAATCAAATAACCATGTTCCAAGCGTAGCACCCCAAGTGATCGCATCTGGCATTTCAACCTTTTCAGAATATACACTATGCGTCGTGTAGTAATAATCACGTTCGATTGAAGAATTACCCCTGACGTGATATCCGGCCTGGCCACGCAGATAAAGACCCATATTTAATTTATACTGCAGGATACCTGTCAAAGAAAGATCTGTACATCCTAACCCAAGACTGTAAGGACCATAGTCAGCCAGATAATTTGATATTGGCACCAACGCTCCGATAGTTGCATGGGTTGTGAAGTTACCAGGACCCGCTTTAACATCGAGAGCTTTGGCTTTAATCCAAACGCCCCAATCCTGAAAACCACTGGCACCTTTGATGTAGCCATCACTGGCCTCGGTCTTAACCCAAGGAGCTGCAGCCATGACACTTATGTTGTTAGTAATACCTAATATAGCCATAGGGCTTATAGATTGACGCGTTAACGTACCGATATTACCATTTGTACGAAAAAGTGTTCCTTCCCAATAATGATCCCAGCTATCATGTGAATAGATCGCGGCGAGACAAATCTGTCCTTTGGTCATCAATGTTGCATCAGTAGGTGTCTGTGCATCCAGCGATACAATGGGCGGAAGTAGTAGCAAAAAAATAAATGCAAAATGTAGGATTCCTTTCATGGAGAGAGATTTCATGATGTATTAATAAAGACTGATTCTAAATAAACGGTACAAATCTATATAAATACATTTCTGAAAACATTGGTTTAAAGACACGCACACTACTAAAGGAGTAATTGAAGGATGATACTATTTATAAATTTCCGCTATGAATATATTTAAGGTTGATCGAAGTAATCGGAAAATTATCATATAATCTCTTAATAACTAAATACTTATAAATTTCTATCAAAACAAATTTTCAACATCCCTGATCCCCGCAATTACCCCATGATTCAAAACTATGCATCATCATCAGTCAATATTTTAAGCAAATTCTAAGTTCAATTTCGACGGTTACGTCGAATTTTCCGATCTATAATTGCTCAATTGGCTAGATTGTCAACTATCCAACGTTCACAAAATTTTGAAATCCATGTATAATCAATTATCAATGATTAGAATAATTCCACTTACAATGATTGTTTTAGGTGTGGTGATGGCATGTCAACCGAAAAATGATGTGGTTAGTCAATCGTCTTCATTATCCCTTGAATCAGCGACGGATAATACACAGGTATTCGCGGAAGGTATAGTGTCAACACGATACAATGAAAGAGATATGGCGATATCATCTGCAGGTGATGAGTTATTTTTTTCGTTGGGGAACTATAATCAAAGCAAGAGAGTCATTGTCCATCTTCGCAAAAAAAATGATGTATGGAATACACCTGAAGTCATGTCCTGGTCAGGTGTATATAATGATATTGAACCTTGCCTCGCTGCAGATGGCGGTTCAATTTTTTTTGCTTCGGACAGACCTGTAGATGGAGATAGTACAAGAAAAGACTTTAATATATGGGTTTCACAACGTGAGGGTGACCTATGGAAAGAACCTGTTCCATTAGATACGTTGATCAATTCAAAGGTGGATGAATTTTATCCCTCAACAGGTAAAAATGGAAATCTCTATTTTACGGCTGCTCACCCAGGCAACCATGGCCGTGAAGACATTTATATAGCTGCCATGAAGGAAGGGAAATATACGGCACCTGTTTCTCTTGATACAGCTATCAATAGCACTATGTACGAATTCAATGCCTATGTCTCTCCGGGAGAAGACACGATTATTTTCAGTTCCTATGGCCGTAAGGATGACATGGGCGGAGGTGATCTTTATATGAGCACAAAGGATAAAGGCGGGGTGTGGCAGATGGCCCACAATCTGGGACCAAAAATCAATAGCCCATCACTTGACTATTGTCCTTTTATCGACTCTCCCAGGAAGACATTTTATTTTACAAGTAACAGAAGTATTGTGCCTCATGTACAGATTAAAAATGCAGACCAATTAAAAAGCGAAGCTGATAAGACACTCAACGGGCTTGACAATATTTACCATGTTAAATTAAGCGCTTTGAGGTAAATGATAACACGCATCCGGCTTTCAGTATAAAAATTGAATTCATACAGGATTCGTAATAGAAAGAATATCAGGACAAAAAAAACGGGCAAATAAATTTGCCCGCTGCACTAAATTAAATGAACCCCACAAATCTTTACAAGTTTCGTTGTATTGTAAACATAAATTGACCCGGCACATTCATCAATTCAAGTCATTGACTGTTGATTGATACACCCTGTCCTGCAATTAAATGGATATTTGATTTAGTAATAAATACTCAGTGATTAATTGCGAAACAAAGATGGGAGCGATCGGGATGGCTACCTAATACTTGTGGATGAAAGGGTGAAATTGCTTCCTGAGTAGGGGAAAATCCTGACGAGGGTGTTCTGAAATATAAACTTAATAGAGCACATTTCATTTTCTGATACCTACGTGCTTCAAATGCACTGATCGCTGAGTAAAAGGTCCATAAAGGACTTTTACCTTCAAGTATCTAAGCCCTGCCGGGCCGACAAATAAAAAAGGGCAAATAAAATCTGCCCTTTAAAACGGATACCATAAAATGTTCTTATAATGTTCGTTGAATTGTAAATGTGAATTGGGATGGGATGTTCATGAGTTCAAGAGAATGATTGTTTATTGACTTTCCATTTCCCACTCGGGAGAATTGACTATCAAATTCAATCCCAACCCTGGTTCCGGATAAATTATACCCGATACCTCCTTGCCATCCTATGCGGAAAAGATTTTGATTACTCTTGTATGCCGTCATATGGTCAAGTTCTGAGATGAATCCAATTGACCTAAAAACCCTAAGTCCGGTGACTACATCAAATGCTCTAATTTTTACTCCTAAATTGACCGGTACAGTCAGGATGTGATCCGATTCTTTCATCTGGTGTTGTGAGATAGTCTGATCATCATTAAGTAAGGAATACTCCACCTGATAATTCATACTCCTTTTTGAGTAGTTTAATCCAAATTCTACGAAAAAAGGCTCTGTCAGTTCAAGTCGGGCATTCATCCCTGCAAAATACTGGACCTTCACTTCCGTCATATTAAACATAAATTCTTCATCTGGTTTCTCTTTATTCACTAATAATCCCACTGTACCTGGATGGTAGCCGGGACTTATCCCTAATGCTACGTTGAAAGTAATCTGTGAAAATCCGCAAGTGATAAACACGAAACCTATGGCTAAGCTGATATATATCTTTTTCATTATGGTAGTTTTTATTGTAGTTGAAATCATGGTTATGAAAACCTAAATTTTACGCACATCAAAGGTCAATGTATTGTGCGCCATAATCCAGAACCATGATCAACCCGGAGATTGACAGATATCAATAGAAAAAATAATCAGTGCCTGATGCAGTTGTCTACATGAGGCTTTAAGCTGAACAAATACTTCAGGATGTATATGTATATTGAAGAAAGAGGAAGGAATTCTAAAAATTGTAGCCCATTGTTGCGGATGCTAATTCAATCCGTGCCGATCAGCCATTTCTTAAATTCCGGCGAGCGCTCCTTACTGACAATCGTGTCTTCTTCTGTGGGGGGATCGAGCTTTAGTTTGACTCTTGATTTGGAATAGGTCACCATCTCTTCGATTGAGCTCATTTTCACGATAAATTGCCTGTTGATCCGGAAAAAATGCAATGGATCGATCATTTGTTCGATCTGATCGAGGCTTTGATCCAGTGGGTATCGTTTATTGCCCGGCAATACGGCAAAACTGATTTTGTCTTTCGAATAAAAATAAGCTACATTATCCAGGTCTACCAGCTTAATACTTTGTCCCATTCTGACAAGCAATCGTTTGGACTTGTGAATAAAACCTGCATCCTGAAGCCGCTGAAAAAGGTCCGTGCTTTCTTCTGCCTTAACCTGTTTTTTTGAAACCTTTTGCAAAGCAAGTTCAAGTTCATTTTGCTTTATGGGTTTCAGCAAATAATCAATAGCATTCACTTTAAAGGCCTGCAATGCATATTCATCGTATGCTGTGACAAATACAACAGGCGCTGTAATCACCACTTTCTCAAAAATATCAAAACTCGAACCATCCGCGAGATGAATGTCCATCAGGATGATGTCAGGCGACGGATTGATCTGAAGCCATTCAACAGACGAATCAATACTGCTCAGAGCACCTATGACTTCAATCCCGGGATCAATATCACCCAATAGTTTCTGCAATCTCCGGACTGCAGCCTGCTCATCTTCAATGATTAAAATTTTCATTAGCTTGATTTTTTTATGATTGGTATACGAACACAAAATGTATCCTTATCCTTTTCAATAATTACTTTATGCTCACTCATCAACTGATATCTCCTGACGATACTTTGTAAACCAAATTGTGTAGATGGCTCAGTTCTGGATTTAGGTTGAAGATTATTTTTAACAGTTATATATTGATCCTTATCGATGGTGATATATACATCCAGAGGTCTGTTTTCGGAAATAACATTGTGCTTAACCGCATTTTCCACCAACATTTGTAACGTAAGCGGAAGGATAAAAGCGTCCTTGGGGGCGGCATCAAAATGCAAAATCAGGTTTGTTCCGTACCGCTTTGTCAATAGATAACCAAATGTCTGCACCAATTCGAATTCTTCTTCCACTGATATGGTCTCCTGTTCCCTGTATTGAAGGATACTTCTGAAAAAATCTGATAGTTTTTCTACATATTCAATAGCAACTTCAGGCTTGAGCGAGTTTTCATCGATGATCGTGATGAGCGTATTAAAACTATTGAATAGAAAATGAGGATTGATCTGAGCCTTGAGTGCCTGTAACTGCGATTCAATCATGTCCTTTTTAAGCAACGCCTGTCTTGCTGCCCTCCCGCTTCTCATTTTTACAAACCAGTAAAACACAAATACAGAAAGAGAAAGCATGCTCAGTATAAACCACATCTGCCACCAAAAGGGCTTTTCAATCGTAAATGAATATGATGCAACCGGTTCATCAAAGAAGGATTTATTCTCTGATGCTTTCACCAGAAACGTATAGTCACCGGGCGGCAGGCTTGAGTATGTCGCTATGTTATCTTTTGAAATTTTGGCTTCCCTGTCATAATTCACCAATTGGTAATTGTACGTGACAGCATGTGGTGCGGTATACCACAATCCGATGTATTCAAAAGAGAAATAATTTTCATTGTAGGAGAAGACATGCCTTTCTGTAAAATCAACAGGTAATTGATTCACCCTGACCTGCATAAACTGTGTCCTGGGATCTATTGTAAACTCATGATCCGCAGCATAATATTTGAAGATGATGTTCTTTCCGCCCATATATACATTCCCTTTCGAATCTGTAGCCACTGCATTATCACCGGATTGAAATTCTTCTGCCCCAATTTCAGCGGAGTAATACATGAAATGCCTTCGTTCAGGCTCCATCAGGTCTATACCTCTGCGGTGAGCGACAAGGATATCTCCATTTTTTGAAGACGCAATGGAGGTCACATTCATACTGGCAAGGCCTTGCGAAAGATCCAGGGGCTTGTAAGTCGTTCCGTTCAATTCCACAAGACCCAAATCATGAGTATTAAACCACATGTGACCTTGCTGGTCTTCGCATATAGAATATACTTTTCGGATAGAAAAACTGTCGTTACCTACATATTGGGTGACATTTTTTCCATCGACACAGTAAGCACCATTGCCATCCGTAGCAAACCATGCTCTGTTTTTTGAATCAACAAATACCTGGTAAACAAAATGCAAATTGGACTGCCAGGGATCATTTAGGAGCTGAAAGTGGATATCACTCTCCTTAGTGATGTCTTTTGTGGACGGGTATGAAACAACACCCTGCAATGTGGCGAGGTATATTACTTCTTTTGTCCGATCCATCGACATTATGGAGCTTCCCAGCATCTCGATTGATGAATGATTAAGACTGACTCCGCCAGTAGAGGGCGTATAAATAAATAATCCTTTATCAAGCGTAGAAATCCATAAATTACTGAAATCGTCTTCCAGAATATCTGTGATATTAAAATCATATGCGGGGGCCATACGAATCGCTCTTGATTCCTTATCAGGATATTGCTCTAAACGATAAAGACCTTTGATGGTTCCTATCCATAAGTTATCCTTGTGATCGCAGTACAATGTTTGAATTTCACCTATTTCGGTGGTCAGGGATTCAAAGGAATTAAAGGCTGACAAAAGCACTCCTTCCTGCATGGATATCCATATGTTCCCTTCAACATCGGCCAGGATATCAGACACAGCAAATGTTGATAATGCCTGCAAACTTACGAGCTTGCGAATTAAATTGAAATGAGAATTGTATCTCCATACACCGGTGGTTTTCGTACCAATCCACACTTCATGGCCATCAAATATTTCGAATGAGGTGATTTCATCCATTCCCTGATTCTCAAAAGGAGTGGTGATTTTATGGAGGCCTGCATCATAAAACACGACACCGAATTCAAACGTACCGATCCATATGTTGTCTTGTGCATCTGCCATGAGCGCGGTGATGATTTGATCAGGCAATCCATCCGCGAGACCTATGCCCCGGATTTTTTTGATTTCATTCTGAAATGTGCAAATGTTTATTCCATCATCCGTTCCAATCCATATCTCACCATTAGCAGTACCCGTCATAGAATAAATATCATTACCTGATAAGCCATCATCTGTATTAAAATTAAATAGCCTTGTTCCTGTGTAGACATAAACACCCTCTCCATACGTTGCAAACCAAATACGTCCTGCTGTATCCTGTAGTATGGCTGTAATGGGTTTAACCGGATGGCCTTCTTCAATATCGAAAAAATGAGGTTTGCCGGAAGGATCAAGAAAATAAATTTTCCCTGATGAAGTCCCCACCCAAATTTTTCCGGTTTTATCCTCGCAAAGAGATGTCACAGACAATGCTATCGATGACGTATCAAGTTTTATCTGATTACAACCATTACCATCATAACGTGCAAGACCAAGATCTGTACCTAACCAGATCATACATTGATGATCCTGAAGCATCGCATGGATAGGGACATCAGTAAACGAATTCCCGAGCTCGTGTTGAATAAATTCAGGCTCCTGTGCCTTTAAACTGGTCAGGCAAAAAATAAAGAATGGCAGAAAGTGATAGCGGTTCATGATTTAGAACCCATGACAAATTCAATATTTACACTAACATCTATTTGTTCGCAAATTTTCTGATTGACAATTTTAGGGATATTGATATCATGATCTGAAAGTGGAACGGAGAAATCAGTTTTCATAATGGCTTCCCCGGGCATTAAAGTGATTGTTCCGCGTAAAATCCTTTCCTTCCTGATCCCATGAATGACCAATACGCCTTTGGCACGGACAGAATATGTTCCTGGTGTGTCAAAAGGGATATTCTCAATAAATTTTCCAGTAAAAGTAGCCTGCGGATATTTGTTTTGTTCCATGTAGTTTTCCAAAAAATGAACACGCTGAATTTCACTATTGAATCCTATAAAACTATTTATTTTCATTGAGAAAGCAAACTCCTTTGTCTCAAGATTAATGATACCCCGGATAGATTTGGTTTCGGCCTTTATGGTTTCAAGTGGAGCCTCTGATCTAAACATGGCTTCGCCTTTCTGCGCCACAAAAAGCTGAGGCTGGGAAAGACACAAGTCCGCTCCTGCAATGAGAGCACTAAAGAGTATGATAATTTTTTTCATCTAATCATACGCAAGATATCGTCAATCCTTTAGCTCTTAAAGGGAGAATGGCTCTATCCTATTGAAAACAGTGACGAACGGGACTATTATAGTGATGAGTCAACTGGTTGTTTTCTGTTCATCACTTAAAATCATCATGATCTTTACGAGAAAAGCTATACATGACTTCCGGTGGTTATGTTCTGAAGATAAGCATAAGCCTTAGATAAAATTCATCAGCAAGCTCTTTTCATTTATTGCCATCAGGCAAATTCAAAGTGAAAAATTATAGCTGTAAAATTTAATCAATACTGAACCTTGAGGCATACCGGTCATTTAAATTGACAAAATAGACTCCTTTAGGAAAGTCAATGACTGAAACCTGATGCTGTCCTGCTTCAAGGGCATTTGACCACATGACTCTACCCTGCACATTAAAGATGGTACATTTTCCTTTAGTAGGGAGATCGATGTATAATGTTTCACTTACAGGGTTAGGGCTCAGTGTAATGCTGGCTTTTGTATCAGAAAGTAAAGAAGCGGAAAGGAGATTATCAGTACTGACCTGATCAATACACAGATAAGCAGGCGTATTCATACCAAAAATGCCAACATCACTTGATGAAAGCCGCAAGACCAATGAGTCCACCTCACCTATAGTGGAGAGATCTACATATTTCCAGTCTGTGAGGATATAGTCTTTTGATGAATTGGGGGATCGATAATCAGCCAGGTAAACATTGATGCTGTCATCAGCGATAGCACCACCTGCATATTTTTTGATGGTGAGCAAAAAGAAATCAGGATCCATACCTGATTCTCCTCCGAATTTTTTTGCAAATCCATCTCCATCTTTCATACTCAAAGCGGCATATGTGCTATTGGTGACATACATACCGATCATGGGCTTCCCTATGGCTTTGCCGGTCAGACGTACCAAGATATTATCATAAACATATCCTACGGCATATGCAGTCGTACCCAAAGCACCACCACCTGCTATAGCACTGTATTGATTTGTAAATCCGGGTGTTGTTGTATTCGTATCAGCAGAAATGGCAAAGCCAGACCAATAATTAAATTCATCATTGTAGTCATTGGGCAGTTCTATAGATCCACTCTGAAAGCCATGATTCGGCGAGGCATCATTGCGGTATTCACCTTGCTTCAGGTTGAAATTTTCAAAACCAGCTACAACCTGGGAAAGACAATTGCCTAATGACAATGAAAGAATAAGTGCAAAACCGAATTTCACCATTGCTCCTTTATTTTGTAAGATTTTAACCGCAGGTTTTAACCCTTTGATTCAATAAAGTTAAGCAATCAGGCCGGATATTCAATTTTAAACTGCCCTAATGTCAGAAAATGGAAAATTTCACCCCCAATGTAAAACTTCTCCCCGGCATAGGCCTTCTTTCAATAATCCTGTAGGGCACATTCCAAATATTATCTGCCTGGACAAAAACAGATTGACCAAAACGGTGTCCATCGAAATCAACTGAAAGGCCTGCAGAGCCGATATTAGCAGCTTTTATGCGGTCATTGATCCCACTTGATTCGCCAAACCAATGATGATTGTAATAACCGGACCAATGCTGAAAATGTATAGACATACCTGTCATTAAATTTTCAACGGGGACATAAAAGAGTTGCTCTCCCTCCTCAATCTGGAATTGTTGCAGCGCAGATTCAAATGTAGACCAGGTGAGGTCAAGACCGGTATTAATATCGAAGATCCATTGATTTACTTTGTATTCCAACGAACCCCTGGTCTCAATACCCCTGCTGTTCACCTTCGTAATATTGATGGGTGACCAGTAATCACTGACTCCTTTTACAGGTGGCATCCACATGATCCATTGATCAATGTTGCGCTTATATGCCGTCAGGGAAGATGATAAACTTATTTTCTCACCGATCGATTTGTAATGAATCCCGGCTTCAATTGTCCATCCTTCTTCAGGTACCAGATCAGGATTTCCTCCGGGCCGCCAGTTGAGGTCATTTAATGTAGGCATCCTGTAATTGCGTGACAAACTTGTTTTGAATGTTACATTTTTTATACCTGTCCATTCAGTTGAAATATCTACAAGCAGAGGTGACCATAATTCCTCCGTTAATTCCTGCCGTGCCTGTATCCTCCACAACCAGTTTCTCGAAACAAGCCTGACAGATGAAAAAACTGCGGATTGATTTCTTGACTTTAAAGCTTGATAATTTTCTGATTGTCCCTGCGCAATTTCAGTACTGATACCACATGCAATGCTCACAGCATGCCCGGGGTTGTATGTCGCCACTGCTTCTGCCAGCCAGGTACGGAATCGATTGTGGGTGTAGAGGAGGATAAGTGTATCCTGGTAATCATTGACTTCATCAAGCCATGCACTCTTTACCTGCCAGTGAAATTTATCAGCTACATAATTCCATTGAAGAGATGCGCGTAATATTTCTATCCTGTTGCGCAGCTTTGCTGTTATTCTGGGTTGAAGTAGGCGGTATCTGACGATCGGCATATTGAAACCACAACCTGCCTGTAATAAATTGTTTTTCATCAATCGAAAATGAAATTTCCTGGAGAATTCCGTTGTCTTTTATTTCATTGTGCACCTGGTTTCGCTCAGGCAGACCTTTATCAAGTCTGTAGCGGAAATTATTTAAGGCATATTGTGAAAATAACCTTGATGACAATCTTATTTTTCCAATCCCGTAATCTAATTGTACATCACCTCCACGTTGTTTCCAGCTGCCTGCTGATAAATTAATACTAAGGCGATTGACTAAACTAACCGGTGAATTTGAAATAGATATGAGTCCACCAACAGCGCCGGATCCAAAAGCCGAACCATGTCCTCCATAATGAATAGCCGCCTCATCAAAAAAAACACCCGGAATTAAGGAGAGATCCTGCAATCCAAGCATAGGATTCCGCAATGGAATTCCATTCCAAACAATCTGAGTATGGGCAGCACCTCCGCCCCGAATCCCTAAAGTAGCGAGAGTACCTGCTCCATAAGATCTGACAAATAAAGGTGTCTGCATCGATAATGCCGAAGCCAGGTCTTGATGCCGGTTAAGCGATAGTATGGTTTTATCAAGCTGGTCAGTATGCTTTCCAATATCGGCAAGGTCAATTCGTTCAGCTGTGACTTCTATTTGCTTAAGCACCTGAACACTGTCGATTTGTGCATGGAGTAAATTAATACCAGACGTTAACCAGAGTATTACAAATGAAAAAGTCAAATAAAAAAAACGGGTATTGACTGACTGCATAATTCAAAATTAATCTAAAAGAATTCATGGTGGCCATCATTGCTTCTATTTGTCAGCCAACGACTAAATACGGGCCATATCCCCTGATCAGATTGAATCATCCTCCAAAAATTGATTTCTGTCGATAAATAGCACAGCACTGCAACCTTTAACATCAATTTTGAGTCTTTCAAATCAATCAAGACTCGGAAAATGAAAAAAATCAACATCATTCTATCTTTTATTCTTTTTTCCTTTACTCCTCTACTGGCTCAATATGCCGATACCGGCCTCAAAAGCAGGGTTGTTGATGAGAATTCGGATCCAATAAGTTTTGCAACGGTCACTCTTTACCAGGTTTTAGATTCCACGATGGTTAAAGCTGGCTATTCTGATGAGGATGGCGCATTTGCATTTACACGCATTTCGCCAGGATCTTATTATTTGAATATTTCCTTTGTCGGCTATGATACGTATATCTCCCCCGCCGTCGATGTGACCGCAGACAATATGCTGCAACTTGACAATGTAAAAATGTCGCCGTTCACAATGGAGTTAGGTGAAGTGGTAGTCGCTGCCTCCAAGCCACTCATAGAAGTCAAGCCTGATAAGACCGTATTCAATGTTGAAGGCAGTGTCAATGCTATCGGAAATAACGGTCTGGAATTATTGCGTAAGGCGCCGGGTGTGGTGGTGGATAATAACGATCGCCTGATGTTGATCGGAAAGAGCGGAGTTAAGGTGTATATCGATGGTCGTCAATCTATTCTTTCCGGTGATGACCTATCCAATTATCTTAAATCGCTTCAATCCACACAGATAGAGGCTATCGAGGTGATAACACAACCATCAAGCCGCTATGAGGCAGACGGAAATGCCGGGATCATCAATATCCGGCTGATCAAAGACAAATCCCTGGGGACGAATGCGAATCTAAGCCTTGGCTATAATCAGGCTGTACACGGACGTTTCGATGGAAATCTGAGTGTCAATAACAGGACAAAGATTGTCAATGTATATGGCAATTATAATTATGCCAATGGGCAAAGCAGTGAATTCAATTTCTTTCAACGCACGACGGCTGATCTTTTTACTGATCAGGCCAATAAAGGAGGTAATGAATGGAAAAATAATTCACTAAGAGCAGGTATCGATGTCTCCGCATCATCAAATTCAACATTTGGTGTTTTGTTTGATGGATTTATGAATAATGATACGTGGACAAGTAAAATAAATACAACGATATCGCCGTCGCGAAGTGCTTCACCCACTGAATTACTTGAAGCTACAAATCGTATGCAGACAGATCAGGACAATTATAATATCAATGGCAATTATAAATTCGACAATAAAAAAGGAACTGTCCTGAATGTTGATATTGATTATGGAAAATATTCAAGTATCGGAGATTCTTATCAGCCCAACTATTATTATGATCCGGCCACAGGTGAATTAACCGACTCGAGGATTTTCTCATCACATTCACCAACAGACATTGATATCAAGACCTTAAAACTTGATTATGAAAAAGGGATGTTCGGTGGATCAGTAGGTGCAGGGCTTAAGGTTGCGTTGGTCAACACGGACAACAACTATGAATTCTATGACATCATAGACAATCAACCTATATTGAATATCGATCGCACGAATCGATTTGAATATGCTGAAAATGTAAATGCAGCATATGCCAATTACAACAGGCAATGGAAAAAAATTGGGTTTCAATTTGGAGTCCGCCTGGAACAAACGGATTCAAAAGGTGATCTCACCAGTCAGAAACCACAAAATGATGAAACAGTCAAACAAAATTATATTGATCTTTTTCCAAGTGGCGGGTTGACGTATCAGCTAAGCCAGAAACACAGTCTTCGCCTTACATACAGCCGTCGTATCGACAGGCCTAATTACAGGGACCTCAATCCATTTGAATCCAAGCTTGACGAGTTGACTTTCCGAAAAGGAAATCCATTCCTTCGCCCGCAGTATTCAAATAGTATTTCATTAGGCCATACGTTTAACTACACATTGAATACAAGCCTGACCTATACACATACGCATGACCTGATGTCCGAAATAACGGATACAGCAAGCATGAAGGCTGCATTTATCACAACTGAAAATATCGCTGACCAGGACGTTTACTCGATCAGTATAAGCTATCCTTTTGCGCTTTCTAAATTCTGGAATGTTTTTGCAAATACAAGTTTATCGAACACACATAACAAAGCGGATTTTGGCAATGGAAAAATTGTAGACATCCGGGCGACCACATTTAATATTTACATGCAGCACTCTTTCACTCTTCCAAAAGGATTTACGTTTGAAGTTTCGGGGTGGTACAATTCACCGGGGATATGGGGAGGAAATTTCGCTACCAGTTCGATGTGGAGTGTGGACGCAGGTGTTCAGAAAAAACTCTGGAAAGAAAGAGCAAATATCAAACTCGGTGTCGGAGATATTTTCGATAGCATGAATTGGTCAGGCGTCAATGATTTCGGAGCACTGGCGATGATGGCCCATGGTGGATGGGAAAGCCGTCAGGCGAAACTCAATTTCACCTACCTGATCGGCAGCAGCCAGGTCAAAGGGAATCGCAATCGTAGCACAGGTCTTGAAGATGAATCTAAACGGATTCAGGGAGGGAAGCAATAAGCAATAAGCAGGGAGCAGGGCAATAAGCAATAAGCAATAAGCAATAAGCAATAAGCAGGGAGCAATAAGCAATAGGCAATAAGCAGCGAGCAATAAGCAAAATTCAATTTGCGGCAATGCGCGAAAATTGCGGTAAAAAAACGGAATTAGAATTCAAATAGAAAACGGGCAGTGGATATCTGTCCGTTTTCTTTTCCTCTATATATAAATAAAGTTAATTTTAGCTCTCTACATTCTCACGTCTCCTTTTAATCCTTCGCATCTACGAGAAAAACTCTGACAAGTTCAATTTTCTTGTTGCTTACTTTTTCAAAAACAAAACGATAGTCATCAAGCAGCAATTCCTTTCCCTGTTCTGGTATTGTACCGGACGTCATGACGATGTAGCCGGAGAGCGTTTCATATTCACCTTCCGGAAATTTTAAGGCAGGATATTCTTCATTGAGATAATCAATCTCAAGACGGGCGGAGAAAAGATATTCTTTGTCATTGATCATTTCCTCGACATACTCTTCCACATCATGCTCATCTTCTATCTCGCCGAATATTTCCTCAGCGATATCCTCCAGCGTGATGATTCCGGCCGTACCTCCGAATTCATCGACAACAACAGCGATATTATTCTGCTGCCGGGTAAATGAAGACATAATATCCAAAACGCTGGTCACTTCGGGCACATACTGAATCGGGATGATCATATCCTTTATGTTCTTCGTTCCATTCAAGAGGCTTTGATGATGAATGTACCCAAGCAGATTGTCTATATCACCATTGGATATCAATATGCGTGAATGCCTGGTGTCTAAAAATGTTTTTTTCAATTCTTCGATGCCATCCTCCACATCAATGTGCACAATTTCTGTGCGTGGTACCATGCATGCTTTTGCTTTCAGGTTTTTCAATTGCAATGCATTCTTAAACATGTCCGCTTCCATCGAGTCATCATCTTTTGCAAGGGACCCTTCTACAAAATCCTGCAAATCAAGTCTTGTAAAAACATCCTGTACGTGTTTAATAGGAGCTCTGAAAACATAACGAAGCAAAACATTTGAAAAAGAGATCATCACCCATGCCGGAAATTTTAGTATCCATTGAAAAAATACCATCGGATAGGAAACCAGTATAAACGCCCTGTTGGCAAACAACCTGAATACCAATTTTGGAAGAAACTCACCCAGGACAAGCATTACAAGAGTGGCCATGAGTGTGATGATAATCAACCGCAACGCCTCTGAGCCTATAAAAGGAAGTAGCCATGGTTCTATCAACCTCATCATCAGGTAGGTAAAGACAACTAACATGACATTACTCCCAACTAATAATACACTCAGAAATTCCTTTGGCTTTTCATAAAAGCGCGAAATCATTTTACTTCGGCGCGTACCCTTGTCCCGCTCAATCTCCACACCCAGTTTATTAGCTGTAATAAAGGCGATTTCAGTCCCTGCAAAGAATGCAGAAAGGATCAGGGTGATGAAAATGAAAATAATCAGCGTAAACATCAGGTCAAAGATAGAAACGAATAACGAGTAACGAGTAACGAATAACGAGTAACGAATAACGAGTAATGAATAACGAGTAATGAATAAAGAGTAATGAATAAAGAGTAAAGAGTAAAGAATACTGACGTTCGAGTGTCTCCGACCTCGAACCCACGATAATCAAATGAATAACAAGTAACAAATAAAGAGTAGACAGTAAAGAGTAACGAATTTAAGATACTCCTTAATTATTCCGAACCCTTTCCTTCCTCAACATGCATATTGCCGGATCCGGAATTGAGCTCGTATCGGGTAAAAGCTTCATTAGCTTTAAATCCGTAGCTATAAATGGTCTTGTCATTATCGATGATTTTGACAAAACGATCCGTATGGAATTCTTTTGATCGTTCGTCCCATATCAGCTCTGGTCCTTCCAGGCGCTGACCGCGATCGTTATAGAGAACAACATTTTTCTGAATTACTATTTTTCGATTGACCTGATCTCTTCGGGCATAATCAGATTTGAGCCAGCTTCTTGGCTGACCAGATTTGTCATAAAATGTTACCTGCAGGCCTTCCGGAAATTCTTCTTCAACTGCATATTTTTCCAATGAGCGACGAGTGAGTGGAGCTTTAAGAATAAAGACGAGATAACTGCTATCCGTGTATTTTACTTCGATATTCCTTGCTTCTTCAACATTATCAATTTTAGAACCTGTATATCTGGACAAATCAGGTTCCTCCACTACACAAGAAGCGAATGCCAGCAATACTGTACTAAGAATAAATAAATATTTCATGCTGATCAGGCTGTAGCGCTATTTTAAAACTGTCACCGTGCCAGTGAATAACAAAGGTATGTCATCTAAAAAATTGACCTCAGCCCGGTAGACATAAACACCGGGATTAACAGGTTGATTATTGCATGTACCATCCCAACCCAATGATGCATCATTTAATAAAAAATGATTTCCTTCCCACATCAATCCACCCCATCTGTCAAAAATCTGAAACTTATTTACTTCTGTTGCCGCTTCATTTCCATATACAGTAAGACGATCATTGACATCATCATTATTCGGGGTGATGACATTTGGAATATAAATCGGCTTATACGGATCCACTGAAATGTAGACCGAATCAGTTGTGACACAACCCACATCATTTGATATTGTCACAGCGTACCATCCTGAATGATGAGGCAGTGCTGTAGGGTTTAATAAACTCGATATATCAGAGCCAGGAAAAGTAAGCGTATTCACATTATTCCAGATCACATTAGAAGGAAGACCTGGAAAAGGTAAAGCATGCAAATCAGCAGTTTGTCCCAATTGTACAAAAATCGAATCCCCCAATTCAACATAAAATCCAGTGGCCGGATTAATCGTTAAGTCTACCTGATTTTTGCAACCTTTTTCATCCTGAATGCAGAGTGTGTACATACCCGGAAGTAAAGATGGAAATACCGTTGAAGGCTGATAGTTGACACAATCCAGACTAAACTGATACAAAGGAGCTCCACTACTACCTACCCCCTGAATGACGCCTGAAGCGGTCCCGGGACAAAGTTGGTCCCGGACAATAGCTGAAACTCCAAGTGTACTTGTATCCGCACAACACGGTTCGATATAGAAATCAATTATTTCTGTGACCACACAACCTTTTGAACTTGTCACAGTTAATGCCACTTTTTTATTTCCGAACGATTCATATACCACAGAAATCGGACCTGTAGTCGTGTCAGAAAGAGGATTGGCACCCGCTCCAAAACCCCACTCGTAATGCACGATGCTATCTGTAGGGGCTAAAGATTCATTGCTGAAGATGATCGTCTTGTCACACTCAAAGGCCTGAACTGCAGAAATATCAAAAGCTGGTTTTGGTCCCTGGAATGTTCCTGTTCCACCCCAGATAATTGAAAAGCCAAGACCAGACTGACTGAAATTATTGACAAGCAGCGCATAGCTTTTACCGGCCACCATATCAAGCGCGTTGACGAAATTATTCTGACTAGAGATCTGACATCCGGCAGGTTCGGTCTGATCAGGATCTCCAACAGTTAAACCTGTAGGTCCGTTACATCGTCGCCAATTTGAAAAAGGCTGATTCGTATTAGCACCTGCGGCCATACATCGTACCTCACGTTTATTGGCGCAATCATCAAGACCTCCCGGAAGTTCATAAACGACAAAATCAATATCATCAGATTCGAATCCTTGTTGGTAATTATTTGGCGTAAGCGTGAACGTCAATGTACCTGAAGTCTCACATGTCCATTTATACCAGGCAGAACTTAGTTCCTGCATGATACATGTATTTGTAACACCTGGATCTTGTACCCCTACACCTAAAATGGTATCAATAACAAAAGCAGATTTATCACAAAGAACTACAGCCTTCGAACAGTCTGATTGTGGATTGGGGGGTGGAATAAATCCATTAAGGCAAATCTGGAAAGTTCCGGTAAAATTATTTTGACCTTCTACCAGCATAAAATAGACTCTGCCTATTACGAGACTTTCGATGGATAGTTCAACCTGGTTAGTTGATGAGGAAACAATATTACATCCTACCCTTTTCAGGTTTGCACATGGGCCTTCAAAAACGGCAACTGCGGGATTGCGCAATGTGCCCAGGCCATTTACAGCTCCTGATATCTTGATATAAAGCGCAGGGGTCTCAGGGATAAAAGTAAACCAAACCTCATTCTGGAGCTGAAGAAAGCAATTGTTAGCCGGAATAGCACCGGAATATGGGGTGGCATTTACGTTCGTATAGGCTCCGGGTTCGCTGCACCATTTAGCTGTATTAAGAAGCGGCAAAGCAGACAGGCATTCGTCATTTACCGGCTGGGCAAACAGGGAAGAGCCGGTTAGGACAAATAACAAAACCAGGTAAATAATCCTCATTTAGGTGATATCTAGATCAATAATAAGATACGAAATTAACAATTATGTTCCTTGGCATGTTGTCCGTTAAACATCATTACAGGTGAATTGTAACAGATCTTTAACGAATAGGAAGACGGTTTGTATTGAAGGTAGAGTTGGGGGAAGTAAGGATAACCTTTGTCTCTAAACCACAATAGGCCCTCCTTTTGTCATCGTGGCACGACTAGTGGTGGCACGACTAATCGTGCCACGATGCTCTAACTGCCTGATAATGTTGGTAGTTACAAGTGGTTTTGCGGTCCACATTTTTGTCACTTTTTATTGCCCTTTTCAAGCCCTTATCCCGATATTCTTAACTTTGAAATAATGAAGCTGCTAAACCACCTCCCCAATGCCCTGACGCTGAGTAATCTTACATTCGGCACTCTGGCCATCATGGCACTGATGAATGGTCAGATCCCAGTGGCTTTGATGCTGGTGGGTGGAGCTCTAGTGGCTGACCTTCTCGATGGGGCTGTCGCTCGTAAACTTGGGGTAAACAGTGATTTAGGCATACAGCTTGACTCGCTTGCGGATGTGATTTCGTTCGGGGCGTTGCCGGCGGTTATGATTTATGTAGCCTATACAGAATATGGTCACGGACAGGAAAAGGGGCTGATTGCTGTTTTCGCATCACTTTCAGCTGCTTCAGCTGGTCTGAGGCTTGCACGATTTAATGTTGACACCAGACCGCGTGAATATTTCTGGGGCCTGGCAACACCTGCCGGTGGAATCATGGTGACAGGGTGGTTTTGGGCCCAATATGCAGGCCGTGATTATGGATTGGGTATGGCTGATTCTCCATGGCTGGGTATCCTTATTCCTGTCTTTCTGATGATTGCATTTCAGGTCCCATTGAAATTACCAGGTATGAAATCGCCAAGACCAGGCATCATCACAGCCATTGTCCTGGTAGTCCTGGGACTGATTGGATTTGTGACCCTGGGGCCGATCAGTATCCCTTTGACCATTGTGGCCTATGTAGCATTGGGCTTGCTCAATCTTTTATTGAAGTGGTATTGAGGAAAGAGGAGTGAGAGGAGTGAGAGGAGTGAGAGGAGTGAGAGAGTGAGAGAGTGAGAATGGCTAGTATTGGCTTTAGCTTGGCCTTGTGCGTGAGAAAAACAAAACATGCGGGGATAACTCATTATTCTCTCGGGCAGATAATAAAACTGAATGAATTGATAATGTTCGTCCGAACACTTTAAGATTTTTACATTTGCTACATGAAATTCAAAGCAGAAATCAATGTCATGCCCCTGAAAGAATTGCTTGACCCACAGGGCAAAACCGTGGCCCGCAATATGGATCATGCAGGATTTATGGGTGTTGAGGATGTACGGATCGGTAAGCATATGGAAATAATGATAGATGCACCGGACGAAGTCACTGCGAGAGAAACGATAGATCAGGCCTGTAAGAAATTCCTGGCCAATATGATCATGGAGAGTTATTCCTTTGAAATCAAGCCGGCTTAAGCGTGCTTTACATTGTCCCCACACCAATTGGCAACCTGGGTGACATTACACACCGTGCAATAGAAGTATTATCTGCAGCCGATATTATCCTGGCGGAAGATACCCGTACTTCACGTCGATTGCTTGACAGGTATAACATCACTACCCCACTTCGCGCATATCATGCCTTCAATGAACACCAGGCTACTGCAGCTATCATTGATTTATTAAAAGAAGGAAAAACGCTGGCATTAGTATCAGATGCAGGCACACCTGGCATCTCTGACCCTGGATTTCTCCTTGTCCGTGCATGCAGGGAAGCTAACGAAGAGATTGTAGTATTACCCGGACCAACTGCTTTTGTTCCCGCTCTTGTCGGTTCTGGATTCCCATGTGACCGCTTTTATTTTGAAGGTTTTCTACCGCACAAAAAAGGGCGCACTACACGATGGAAGCATCTGGCCACATTAACGAATACGATCGTTTTGTATGAATCTCCTTACCGTCTCATCAAGTGTCTTGAAGAAATCCTCGAATATCTCGGCGATGATCGAAAAGTCTGCGTGGTCAGAGAAATATCAAAAATCCATGAGCAATATCATTTCGGTTCAGCATCAGGGCTATTAAAAGAATTTGAAGCACATCCTGATAAAATAAAAGGTGAGATGGTGGTAATTATTTCTGCAGTATAATTTCTTATCCCTCGTTCTTACGTTCATACACGATCACTTCTTTATCAAATGTCTTCGCGACAGTGTACGATTTTTGCAGCTTTATATAAAGAGGATTATTTTCCATCAAGGGATAATTGATCAAAATAAATCTTGGATTTTTATTCAATATTTTTTCAAATTCTTCAGCCTGATTTATTTTAAGCGTATTATTATTCGCTGCCAGCCAAATCAATGAACTATGAATATAAGGCGTCGGACTTGACGTACCTGTCAGATGATAAATGATTTGTTCATAGTCGCCTGTGTATATAATTTCACCTGGCTGTAAACGGGTATTAAGATATGCAGCTACTTCTCCGGGATAATCCTTTCGATCATAGAATATTATTTTCTGGGCAGCAACATTTGCAATAATAAGGAGCCCGAGCAATGGATAGCCAACAACAGGCTTCCTCATCCATGCGAATGCGCGTCCAGGTATTCGTCGGGGATCAAAAAAACTACCTCCAAGCAAACTAAGCGGCACCATAAATTGAACAAAGTAATGCGAGAAGAATCTGCCGGGCCATAGTATAATGAACATGATGAACATAGCCCACAATGATGATAATACAGGAAGATCAGTCTCAGTATTGCGCCAGTTCCATATGCAGTAAAAAAACCAGATGACAACAGGTAAAAAACTTAAAAAACAGTTGAATACAAAGTTTATATATTCATACCATATAGGCTTTAAGACATAACGGCCGCTAAGTTCGAATGAATAAAACCAAAATGTTTCTCCGAGGTCTAGTTGACGATACCAAAACCATACGACTCCAAACGGAATCATGAAACCTAAAGCAAGAAGCGAACATCTAAGCAGCCAAAAATGCCATGACTTTTCTGATCTCACTTGTAGCCATAAATAAAAAAGTCCAATGGCCAAGGCATCAAAAAGGACAACATATTTGATCATAAATCCTGCACCCAATACTAATCCGGCCAGAAAAAAAATGACCACACTTTTGTATCGAAGAATAAGATATAAACCGGTTATGGTAAATAAGTTGAAAAAAAGTTCTGTATTCGGCGATAGTCCGTATGTACTATAAATGGAAGCAATGAAAATGTAAATAATCCCGCTGGCGACAGGTGCCGGATTGTAACCGGTTAAAGAAGACGACTGAACAAACTGACGATGAGTCTGATAAAGCATAAAACCTGTAAATGCGACCCAAACTGCGGTTATAACACGAATCACAATAATGGCTTTTCCGAACAGAATCTGAAAAAATGCAAAGAGCAGAAAGATGCCTATCGGTTTTGTATCCATTACATCCTTTAGATAAACCTGGCCTCGTCTTAATGCATCTGCGATAAGAATATAAGTAGACTCATCATGATTGATGACAGATGGGAAAAAAGAAAATAGCCGCATCATAAGAGCAAATGCCGTAAAAACGGTTAGAATGGTCCATGGCTTAGTTAAATATTTTAGCATAATAATTACTGCCTTCTTGAATGCAAATTAACACGACCTTTGGAAAAAATACTTCAATCAGTTATTACGCTCAGTCATACCCTCTGAATAAATCTTCACTAACCGCACTAGAATGGACGAGAAAGATATCTTTAAGTTGGCCATACCCCTTATAGCCGTGCCCATCGCAGGTGTATGGCTTTTCAAAAATCACTTTGCTGACCACAATAACGCCAGGCGGCTTCTGACATTTAATAATCTGGATGAAAGCATGGTCGAACTTGATAAAATAGCCCAGGCTGTTGATTTAAAAATTGACAATGACTGGACGCTTTATCAAAACCTGGTTCATTGTACACAAAGCGTTTTGTACTCTATGACCGGTTATCCTGAAAATAAACCAAAGATTATTCAAAAGACCATAGGAAGTCTCGTTTTTCATCAATTTGAACATCAGGGATATATGCGACACAACCGCAATGAACCTATTCCGGGGGCATCACTCATTCAACCAAATGGCAATAACTCCGATGCCGTCTCAGATCTGAAAAAAGCTATTATTGCATTTGAAAATTATAACAAGGAGCTTAAACCACATTTTGCGTATGGCAAATTGTCAAAATCTCAATTTGCTTCCGCGCATTGCATGCACCTGGCAGATCATTTCGCGATCATGACCTACTGATTTCAACAAAGGAGAGATCCGTGAAAATTCCATTTGTCAGTATCAGATTCTATATTGCAAACCTATTTGATGTCCAGGAAAAAATCGATTTTGAGCAATTAAGTATATAGAAATAATCCAACATGAATAAAACATCCTTCAGACAACGATTTCGATACAAGTTTGACAACCTGATGAGTAAAGGTCCGCTGGCCATGATGGCACTGCTGGGTCTATTGTCCTTACTTGTAGTGGCCTTTGCAGGTGCACTATTATGGATATTGCATATTGGCCCGGAAGGTGAGTCGCCTTTAAATTTCGTCGAAGGATCGTGGCAAAGTTTGATGCGCACATTGGATTCCGGGACGATGGGTGGCGATAATGGATGGCCGTTCCGGATTGTGGCTTTGATCGCTACGCTTGGAGGGATCTTTATAGTTTCTGCATTGATCGGGGTGCTGTCAAACGCTATTAATGATAAACTGGAAGAACTGCGTAAAGGAAAAAGCTTTGTGATTGAGGATAATCACACGCTTATCTTAGGCTGGTCTTCAAAAGTATTTACCATCATATCTGAACTGGTGATTGCAAATGAGAATCACAAGAAACCGCGTATTGTGATTTTAGCCAATAAAGATAAGGTTGAGATGGAAGATGAAATCCGGGGAAAAATTGAAAATCTGAAAAATACAAAAGTGATCTGCCGTAGCGGAAGTCCCAATGATATGATGGATCTGAACATTGCAAATCCGCATGGAACAAAATCAATCATTGTCATCGCACCCGAAGAAGGGAATGCTGATCCTTTAACGATAAAAACAATATTAGCCATTACGAATCATCCTGAAAGAAGAGAGAGCCCGTACCACATCGTGGCTGAAATAAAGGATGAAAAAAATATTGAAGTAGCCCGGATGGTGGGTAAGGATGAGGTTGAACTGGTACTCACGGATGATGTCATCGGGAAAATCATGGTGCAGACTTCACGCCAGAGCGGCTTAAGTATCGTGTATACCGAGTTGATGGATTTTGACGGAGCTGAAATTTATTTTAAGGAAGAGAAGGAACTTGTAGGTCGCACATATGCGGAAGCCATTTTTGCATATGAAGATTCCGCAGTTATCGGTCTTCAGTATGCCAGTGGTGGAGTAAAGGTCAATCCTCCCATGGATTACACCCTTAAACAAGGCGATAAAATAATAGCGATCACAGAAGATGATGACACGCTGGTCATCGCTAAACAAAAAAACTACACGATTTCAGAACAATCAATTACAAACCTGGATTCAGACAAAGTGATCGCTGAGCGAATCCTGATGTTGGGTTGGAATAAACGAGGGATGGTGATCATCCGGGAGATGGACAATTATGTTGGTCAGGGATCCTATATGAAAGTTGTTTCCACTTTTGACAGTGACAAAGCAGACATCCTTGAATTGCAAAGAACATTAAAAAACATAAAGCTTGAATTTCAGCATGCTGATACTACGGCGAGAGAAGTGATTGACCAGTTAGATATTACGTCCTTCAATAGTGTCCAGTTATTATGCTATAAGAGTGAAATGGATATACAGGATGCAGATGCCCAGACCCTGATTTCGCTATTGCATATCCGCAGGATTATGGAAGAGACTGGTAAGGATATGAAGATCGTAAGTGAAATGCTTGACCTGCGCAACAGGGACCTGGCTGAAGTAACAAAAGCTGATGATTTCATCGTCAGTGATAAGTTAATTAGTCTGCTGATGTCACAGGTTTCAGAAAATAAATATCTGATGCGCGTATTCGATGATCTGTTTAATGCCGAAGGGAGTGAGATTTATCTGAAACCCATGAGTGATTATATTAAACCAGGAGAGAAAGTAGATTTTTATACTATTCTTGAAAGCGCTAAACGAAAAGGACAAACGGCCATCGGCTACAGAATAGCATCCCTGGTCCATGATAATCATAAAGCATACGGTATTGTGGTAAACCCCGTCAAATCGAAACAATTGTCGTTTGAGAAGATGGATAAAATTATTGTCCTTGCAGAAGACTGAACATAATCAATAATCAATAGGCAATAGGCAATAGGCAATAGGCAATAGGCAATAGGCAATAGGCAATAGGCAATAGGCAATAAAAAAAATTATTTGCGTCAATCTGTGAAATTTGCGGCAAAAAAATATTGATGTAATAAGTGAATTCTAACTAAAATTAAATATAGACCATGGTCTATTGTCTATGATCTATACTACGATTGCTTCCTTATTATACTTGCTCCTATACTCGATCGGGGACAACCCGGTTATCTTTCTGAAAACAGTTCTGAAGGCCTTGGTATCATTGTAACCTACGTCATACATGATCTCATTGATATTCTTCCGGGTAGTTTCAAAGCTCTTTTTGGCGGCTTCAATTTTCACCCGCTGGATATATTCTACAACAGTATTGGATGTAGCCTTTTTAAATCTACGTTCAAGATTTCTGCGTCCCAACGCGAGCATGGAGGCCAATTCATCAACTGTAATTTTTTCCTGGAAATTATTTTCAATAAACTCCTGCGCATGTTTTATGGATTCATCACTGTGTTCCTTCTGTCCTTGAAACATAATGAAAGGTGATTGATTTTGCCGGTCGATTTCAATGGCAAATACTTTAGCGGATAAAATAGCCAGTTCGCGGCCGGCATATTTCTCAATGATATACAAAATCAAATTTTGATAAGAAAATGCGCCACCACTGGAATACGTGCCCTGTTCATCCGTGATAATTTGTTCGGTTACAAGATTAACATCAGGAAACATCTTTCTAAATTGATTGGCCGCCATCCAATGTGTTGCACATTTTCGTCCATCTATTAATCCTGTTGATGCCAAAATAAAAGCCCCCAGGCAAAGGCTTGCTACTTCTGATCCGTTTTTATAATGTTTTGTAATCCAGGGGATGAACTCCCTGTTCGCTTCCAATGCTTCCTGAATATCACCGTCAACAGCCGGGATGATAATCAGATCTGTCTTCTTTACCTCATCTATGAGGAGGTCAGCATGTGCCGTAAAGGATCCTCCACTCAGCTTTGTTTCCTTTGTAAGTCCCACAAGCTGAACTTTAAACAATGGCGGAGCTCCCCTGTATTTCATAAACTCATTGACCTGCGTCAGCAATTGACGGGATCCTTCAAGACTCCCCAGGATAGCCCCCTTCGGCACCAGAATGGAAATGTGTTTCATAGCTCAAAAATATAGAAACCAATTGTCGCAATCAACCCCCCGGATTGGCGTCTTGTACCCTGTATAGAAAATAGACGTTTCGCAATCTGAACAAAAGTCAAAATCGGGTGGTTATAGTCCGATGTAAAAAAGCTTAAGGGTCAGATTTGAAGAGCCCCAAACCATCCCGGGAACTGTCGTATTTAACCCATATGATTGGCGGATTTACGGTGCACATCAATGGATTTGGCCTTATACTTTTGCCCTATTGGTTTTTCTGCCGATTGAATATTTAGAAAAAATGGAATATCCTATATCTGAACCAAACCTTAAAAAATGAAAATAATTTTCTCCCTCATTCTTGTCGTCATGATGACAATGTCGTTTAAAACTATTTCTGTTATCAATTGGGAATTAGACACTGCGCATTCAAATCTACATTTTGCCGTGACACATTTAATGGTATCCGAAATAGAAGGTTCTTTAAAAATAACAAACGCTACACTGACGACACCAAATGAAGATTTTACAGATGCTGTTGTATCGCTTGAGGCTGATATGAATACAATTGATACGGACAATGATAGCCGTGATACGCATTTGAAAAGCGATGACTTTTTTAATGTTGAAAAATTTCCGACGATGACATTCAAAAGTGATGCCTTCAAAAAAACTGAAGACAAAAAATATACGGTCACAGGACAGTTAACTTTTCACGGCATCACGAAGACTGTGACACTTGATGTAATCGCAAATCCGGGCGTACAACCCTGGGACAATAAAACCATCGTAGGATTTAAAGTCACCGGAAAAATAAACAGATCAGATTTTGACATTTCAGCGTCCACACCATCGGCAATGCTGAGTGATGAAGTGGTAATTTTTGCGAATGTAATTTTTGTGAAAAACTGAATGGTGAATAGTGAGAAGTGAATGCTGAACATTACAAAACATGATGATCACGAAAATCTGTGCTCAATATTCTAAATAATAAAAGATGATAGAAGTATTTAAGACGAACGTAAACGACGATGAGCATGCAAAAATGCTTATTGATCAAATTCTTTTTGACTTCTCTCAATATAAAGCAAATTTTGATCTGGATGATTGTGACAGAATATTACGGATTGAAAGTGTAACCGGCTATGTTGAAAGCCAATACTTTATAGATCTTTTAAATTCGTTTGGATATAATGCTGAACGATTACCGGATGATCCTTCCTTTGATCTATCAAAGACAAATACGATATTTCATGCCATTCAGGAAATTTAATACTTAGATAGAATCTTTACATCCTTTGCAAGAGCAAAAAAAAATGCAATTCCAGTGTATCTCTTTTTTTAGATATCTCTGGAATTGCATTAAGTCCTTAAGATGTGTTTACATCGAGTTTCAGCAGTATCAATTGCCGGATTGAAGAAAGGCAACAATTTTATTCATTTCATCCGGTGAGAGGGTCTGCGTACGCAGACGCATGTGCATCCCGATAGCTTCCCATTGACCATCGCTGTAATCTGCCGGTGAAGGCGTGTTGTGACAACGGACACAATTTTCACCCCAGAGTTGAGCCCCGCTTTTATCTGTCATAGCTTGTGAAGTCGCACATCCATTAAGGAATGTAAGAAGGCTGATTCCGGTAAAGAGAATTACGATGGTTAGATATATTTTTTTCATGATTCGGCGAATTAAAATCGTTAGTTGATAATTAAAATCCCATTACAAAACGGCCCAGGAATTCATTCGTTTTAGGTTCACCTTTACGAGAAGTGAACTCATATGCAAATCGCAACCCGGTGCGCCAGCTGAGCCAATAGCAAAGTCCGATATCATTTCTTGTGATGGGTTCGCCGCCCCAGGATGCGTCCTTCGGTGGTGTCAAAGAATTATACCGGTAGAGGAGCTCAATGTTTTTGAGAATCTTATTATCCACATTGGCAGGGCGAAATGAAAACTGCACAAATAAGGATTGTAATTTATTATCAAATGTGTACGTCGTTGAATCCGATAAAGCGTAATTAGCCTTGTCTACATTCAGACTACTGAACTGGCTTTTGATACTGATGATCGATTTGATAGAAGGTATGGCTTTGGTATAATTCAAATCAACAGCCAGAGCCGTAGCTGCGATGTCCTTGTAAGCTGCATCACCGGCATCTCCCACTTTCCCGGTATTTCCTGAAACTCCGAGTTCAAGTGAAGAATTCGATAAAGGAAAAAATCCAATTCTTCCACCAATAGCTTTATTGGCGTTGTTATCATCCAGGTTTTCATATTGAATCACACCTCCTAACAGTTCACCAGTCTCCTCACTTCTGGCGAGTCTTGGACCGTTTGAAACAAATAAACTATAATTCATTTTCAGGTCTCCCAATGGCAGATCGCCGCTCACATCCATACCCATGATAGCCCCAAAATAGAGATGTGTGTCGTCCGGCAGGTAAGCATCATCAGGAACCAATGGGGAATTTGGGAAACGCTCTACAAAAGCCGGCTCCCATCGTGTTCCATACGCACCAAAAGGTGTGAGCATTCTTCCTGCACCTATGGTCATGTATTTATTCAGGGAATAGGAAAGTTTTGCATATTCCAGTTCAATATTTCCATCAGCTATCTCCAGTTCACTTTCAAGGAATAATTTGTCGGAAAGTTTCCAGATGAATACAGGCGTAAATCCATACGTATTGAAATTCAATTTGAGAGCATCATCCTTTTGTGAGGAGAAGCCAAACCATGCGGCACCCGTCAAAACAGTTTTTGTGTTGCCCGGTGTCTCGGTAAGTTTTCCAGTTTGTTCTAGAGCTTCCTCCGCGGCTTCGTTCTGGCTATAACTGGTGGCTATTGATAAAAACAGAAAGACACCAATTAATGTAATTAGTTTTTTCATGCGTTTTTAGTTTTGATTATTCAATAAATGATGTGAAACAGATATAAATCACAGGGAGGTTACTCCTGGTATTAAGGTTTCTTCGGCACTGCTTTTAAAGTTCTGATATAGCATATAAGTTGCCACCGCTGCTTATCTGTCAGATCAGCTTTATAGGCAGGCATTGGCGCATGACCATTTGTCAATTCATAATACAATGATCCATCGGTTTGTTTTTGGACTCTGTCCCCTGTATGATCAGCGGGTTTCACAGCCAGTGAGGCGGCAGCTATTCCATCTCCTTTTCCAAAATTACCGTGGCACACTGTGCACAATTTCATATAGGTAGTCTTTCCGGCAGCTGCCGAACCTGAAACAGAAGCGAGTGGATTTCTGATAGTATCTGCCCAGAGTGGTGAATCTCCGTATCGGGATGTTGCCTTTGTAGTCGTTTTTGCCTGCGCGGTCAGATCAAAATGTAATCCTGAAAACAAGATTAAACAAAGTCCAACATAAATATTTTTATTGCTCTTCATCACACCTCCACAATTTGATTCAAAGCAACAAATCAAGCATTTACGAATGTATGATGCGGATCATTGAAGTCCGTGATTCATATCAGCCATTAGCTGGATGAAATGAACGAATACTAAAGCAACAAGCAGTCAGAGTCTTGGCTATTCAATCCCATTTTTCGAGATGCGATGATCACAAAATTCGCAGATAAGCGCCTCAGTATAAATCAGAAAATCAAATATGCAGTGGCCTGTTATCAGTAGCTCCCAATGCAGCTTCCCGAACAGCCTCTGTATATGTTGGATGTGGATGTGAGATACGGGCCATGTCTTCAGCAGCTCCTCTGAATTCCATTAGTGTCACTGCCTCCATGATCATATCTGCAGCTCGGGCACTAAGCATGTGCACACCCAATACTTCATCAGTATCCTTATGCGCTAATACTTTAATCATTCCTTCAGTATCTCCGCTTGCTCTCGCCCGACCTAAAGCCCTGATTGGAAATTTCCCGATTTTGTAAGGAATATTCTCATTCTTTAATGTCTCTTCTGTTTTCCCTACTGAAGCAAATTCCGGCCAGGTGTACACTACTCCGGGAATTAAATTATAATCAATATGTGGTTGCTGTCCGGCAATCGACTCAGCAACATATATTCCTTCTTCCTCTGCTTTATGTGCCAGCATAGCTCCTTTGATCACATCACCGATAGCATAGATGTTGGGTTCATCTGTCAGCAAATGTTCATTCACATTGATCCTCCCTTTTTCATCCAGCTTCACATTTGTTTTTTCCAAACCTAATCCTTCGGTATAAGGCCGGCGACCAATAGCAATCAGGCAATATTCTGTTTCAATAGATTTGTTCTCAGACACATCACCTCGTGCTTTGAATGTAACAAGAGCTTTGTTTGCATCCCCCTTCACAGACAATACTTCGTGATTGAGATGAAATGTGATACCCAGTTTTTTCAGAGAGCGCATCAATTCCTTGCTGCCATCCATATCCATACCCGGCAAAATCCTATCCATGTATTCGATCACATCAACTTTCGTCCCAAGCCTTGCGAATACAGAACCCAATTCAAGACCGATAACTCCTGCACCGATGATCACCATGTTTTTTGGAAGCGTAGTGATGTTCAATGCCTCTGTTGATGTGATTACTCTTTGCTTATCATACCCCATTGCCGCAGGAGTGATGGGTTTAGAACCTGTAGCAATAATTACTTTTCGAGTTTCAAGAATGGTTTCTTTTTTATCATCAGAAACCACTTTAATATGTGTGGCATCATTAAATGAGGCATGTCCGGTGAAAACATCAATTTTGTTTTTCTTCATCAGAAATGTGACACCATCACAAGTTTGTTTTACAACTTCACCTTTACGCCTGATCATCCGGGCTAAATCAAGTGAAATTTTTTCTGCCACAATGCCATGCTCGCCAAAGCTATTTTGAAGCTGATGATAATGCTCTGAAGAATCAAGCAATGCTTTTGAAGGAATACATCCTACATTGAGACAGGTACCACCTAGTGTGGAGTACTTCTCAATGATAGCTGTTTTCAATCCTAATTGTGCGGCGCGTATTGCACCTACATATCCTCCCGGTCCGGAGCCTATAATCACTACGTCATAAATCATGATGCAGGCGGCGTTTGTGGTGGTCTGTCCCCTTCAGGACGAGGTCCCCTGTTGCGATTACGGTTACGATTATTCTTCTTTTTCTTTGGTTGACCCTGCGGTGTCGATCCATCTGTTGGCTTCACTGCACCTTGATCCTGCCTCTGTTGCTGCTGTCGTTGATCTGGTCTGGGTTGCTGAGGATCGCGTGGAGGTCTGGGCTGATTTTCGTCACGTCTTTGTCTAGGCTGATCATCACGCTTCGGTCTTTGCTGATTCTCATCTCTCGTTGGTCTCGGTTGATTATCATCACGTGGTGGCCTTGGCTTCTGATCATCACGACGAGGTCGATCGCTACGGTTCTGAGGTTGTTGCTGGCCAGAGGACTGAAAACCTTCTCTTTTCTCCCCGGGTTTGTTTTTCTTTTTATTACGCTTCTTTTTGTGATCAGGTAATTCAATCACGCCGGTCACATCTGCAAAGTCATATTTTTCTTCTTCAGCCACTATATCTTTTGGATCAATGAGCTGATCAGGGAGTTGTCCTTTGAGATTCATGTCCTTGATCAACTTCACTCGCTCAAGAGGAAGAGCCACCATCGTGTTCCGTCCTCTTTCGACTTCGACAGAATAATAAAGAAGGCGTTTAAAAATATCCATCTTGATCAACGAAGCAGATCCTCCCTGGAATCGTATGACATCTACATCCTGCGGAAATTCTTCGATAGCTTCCATGTAGGTATCAAGCTCATAATTCAGACAACATTTCAAGCGGCCGCACTGTCCGGAAAGTTTTGCCTGGTTGATAGAAAGATTTTGATATCGTGCAGCATGAGTATTCACAGATTTAAAATCCATAAGCCATGTCGAACAACACAATTCACGTCCACACGAACCAATACCTCCGATTCTCCCTGCCTCCTGGCGGGCACCAATCTGACGCATTTCAACCTTGACCTGAAATTCTTTCGCATATAATCTTACAAGTTCCCTAAAATCTACTCGACCTTCTGCTGTATAATAGAATGTTGCTTTCCGACCATCACCACGAAACTCGACATCTGATATTTTCATATCTAAACCCAACGTAGCGGATATGGCACGAGCCCGGACCATAGCACTTTTTTCCAGACGTCTGTATTCGTTGAGACGTTCAATATCCCGATCATTGGCAATTCGTATTACCGGAAACGTTATCGTTTGTTCCTTCGTCCGCTTTTTCTTCATCTGCAATCGAACGAGTTCACCTGTAAGTGAAACTTCACCGACATCATATCCGGTACCTGTATCGACGACAACAAAGTCTTTTGTCTGCGCAGGATGAGTTGGATGATTACGGAAAAATTCTTTTCGCGCTCCTTTTTTAAAACTGAGCTCGATGATATCAGTACCGGTAGGATCTTCAAAATCATATTCTGAAAGCCAATCGTAGGTATTCATTTTATTACAACCTCCTGTTGCACAGTGACCGTTGTTCTGACATCCACCCGGGGATCCGCTGCTGCAAGTAGCACATGCCATATTCTATGTATTTATATGTTGAAGGCGATAAGCCGATAATGTATTCTTAATGGTAATGGTCAGAAATAACCAAAGTAGTTTTGTATTCGCATTTCTGGCGATTTTCTCATAACCGCTTTGCATTCCCTGTACAACCTGTTGCCATACTACAGGATTAAAATGTTCATTCATGTATTTAAACATTTCTCTGCTACCTGTCTGATGACTGTAGATATTCCGATCTGAATTTTCATGAAGAATCTCGCGAACAGACGCGATTGCATACAGTAAAAACTGTTTTTGCTCCTCTTTTTCAAGTCCTGCCATTCTGGTTGTCCAGGTGACGATTTCGTTTGGCTTTCTGTTCAGTATTGTCCGGAACCATGCAGTCAGCTCTTCTTTTAAATTGACTATCGAATTCCTGGCCAGGGCCATAGCTGTACCCATATCATTGACGGATTCCAGAGTGATTTGTTCAGCTTGCCGGGCATCTGTATGATACAGATTGATAAGCAATGAATTTATTTCAGTGGCAGATATTGGCGGGAAAAAAAATTGCATGCATCGTGATCTAATTGTCGGCAGGATTTGTTCACGCTGATTTGTCACCAGTATGAAATATGTTTGCGCCGGAGGCTCTTCGATCATCTTTAGTAACCGGTTTCCTTCCTTAGCGAGAAACTGACTCATCCAGATGATCAGTACTTTATTGCCACCTTCAAAAGATTCATAGCTTAGATTGGTCGTGACCTGTTCAATGTCTTCTTTGTGAATGTCAACTTGTTTGCCTTCGACATCGCTGAATTGAGTCCATTGAAAGACATTCATCCATGGATTGGCACCAATGGCTTCACGCCAGGCATCATAATATTCAATGCTCAGGGATTTAGATCCGGCTAACGGAAGAAGAAAATGCAGATCCGGATGAATTAATTTTTGGGCCCTGTTGCAGGAAGGGCATTTTCTGCAGGCTTTACCATATACGGGTGTACTACAAAGGATATCATTTGCAAGTGAAAGGGCGCCCGGCAGGATACCTGAACCGGGTTCACCATACAGGAGGATAGCATGAGGTAATTTACCCTGCTGAAGGACGGTATCCCATTGCTGACGGACAGCGGGCTGGCCAAATGTGTCTAATAGTCTCATCCCTGACTAGGTCAGGTGGACTCAATCCATCGTAAGATCTGATCATCAAGAGGTGAGGTCTCCGGTGAAAATACATGCTCTAATTCCCCTTTAGGACTGATCGCGTATTTTTGAAAATTCCATGTTACCTCACTGTCTGTTACCTCATTTAAGGCTTTGTCCGTCAGCCATTGATATAATGGATGAACAGGTTTTGACCTGATATTTATCTTTTTACTCAATGGAAAAGTTACCTGGAACATGGTCTGACAGAAAGAAAGTATCTCTTCCTCCTGACCTGGTTCCTGGCCACCGAAATCATTGCAAGGGCAGCCTATGATGGCTATTGAATCTTTATGATGCCTGTACAATTCTTCCAGCAGTTCGTATTGCGGTGTAAAATCACATTCTGATGCCACATTGACTATCATCAGTTTTTTACCCCGGAATTGATCTAACCTGAGTTCTTTTCCATTGATGCCCTCGATGCAGATATTGTGGATCGATGCCACCAATTCAATTATTTATGATTGGTAAAAATAATCAATTTATACGAGGGAGCTCTTTATGACCATAAGCTAAAATCAGGTAAGGATAATTTATTGAATTGATCTTCTGCTGATATGGGAATCCCTAAAAAACCATTCTCAATTCGAATTCCACAAGTGAGTGTATATAACTACTTGTAGGTGCTCATAATCAATACCTTAGGACAGGCACACCTAAGTGTGGCACACCTAAGTGTGGCACACCTAGGTGTGGCACACTGTAGTGCACTTCATTTCTCTCACTACCTTTGTATCCCATAAATGCCTGAATCTCATGATCTACCGCTTTGGTGACCATATCCCCGTAATTGACCCCTCCTCTTTTGTCCATCCATTAGCCGCTGTAACCGGCAATGTGATCATAGGAAAGAATGTCTATGTCGGACCGGGTGCCGCTATTCGAGGAGACTGGGGTGGCATCGTGATTGAGGACGGATGCAATGTTCAGGAAAACTGTACAATCCATATGTTTCCGGGTTTAATAGTGAGGCTATTGGAAGGCGCTCATATCGGCCATGGAGCTGTCATTCATGGGGCTGTGATAGGTAAAAATTGCCTGATCGGAATGAATTCTGTGATCATGGATGAGGTGGTCCTCGGCGAGGAATGCATCATCGGCGCCCTCACTTTTGTAAAAGCTAAAGAGATTATCCCCCGCAGAAGCCTTGTTGCCGGCAATCCGGGCAAAATCATAAAAGAAGTTACAGATGAAATGATCGCCTGGAAAACGGAAGGAACTAAACTTTATCAGCAACTGCCGGATCAATGTTTCAATACATTGCGGCCTGTTCTGCCTTTGATCAGTCCGGATGATCACCATAGTCAAACTCATGAGCACACGCCTCAGTATAAACCGTGGAAATCATGAAGAATAGAACAGTGTCTCTTATACGTCGAACGTAGCGCCACTAAATCCTTATTTTGCAGTCCGATATTTTAACGTCCTTTAATTCCAGATTCATGAAATCCTTTAGTTTATTTTTTCTTACTCTTTTTTGCCTCCTCCTCAGCACTTCTGCTTCCTTCAGCCAACTCAACATGACATTGCAGGACAGCATGGATTATAATGTTGGCGTTAATGATGTCTGCGGATGGGTAGCCCCTGATGGGAAAGAATATGCCCTCGTTGGTCTGAATACGGGTGTTTCAATCGTTGCCATCGATAGTACGCCGATCAAAGAAGTGGCCTTTGTACCCGGAGTCGATAATTTGTGGCGCGACATCAATACATTCGGTCATTATGCCTATGTAAGTTCTGAGGCACATATCGGTTTGTTGATCATCGATCTTCAATATCTTCCCGATTCAGTCCATTATCACTCATGGTTTGGTATGTGTCCGACGCCAAACGGTAACCAACAATTTCAAAAGGCCCATTCACTCAACATAGATGAAAATGGAATTCTTTATCTCAATGGAAGTAATCTCAATTCCGGAGGGTGTCTTTTGGTCGATGTGAAAACAGATCCTGAAAATCCGGTTTGCCTTGGATATGCTCCTGCGTCATATTCTCACGACAGCTATGCGAGAGACAGTATTTTATACAGTGCTGAAATCTATGCAGGCAATGCATCCATTTATGACATTCATGATATCAACAATATTACCTTACTGGGTCAGGTCAAGACACCGAGTGAATTCACCCACAACATTTCTCTTTCGGCAGATAGCCATTATATGTTTACGACTGATGAGCGGCCCAATTCATATGTGGCCTCATATGATATCAGCGACAAAACAAATATCAAAGAGCTTGATCGATTCAGACAAGCTGCCGTTGAAGGACACGGATCAATTGTACACAATGTATTTACATGGCAGAACTGGCTGGTGCTGGCGTATTATTCGAGCGGCACATTGATCGTTGATGCTTCACGACCTGATAATTTAATTGAAGTTGGAAATTTTGATTCCTTTATCGGTGCAGATGGTGGCTATGAAGGTGTATGGGGTGCTTATGTTGACCTTCCTTCGCATAAAATTCTGGCATCCGATAGGTCAAATGGCCTGTTTGTTTTTATCCCAAATTATGTACGTGCAGCATTCCTGGAAGGGACAGTGATCGATTCCATAACCGGACTTCCAATTTTAGGAGCAAAAGTGTCTATTCAAAGTGATGAAATTATTTTACCTCAAATCACACCTCTTGATGGCACATTTAAAACGGGTAAAGCGGTACCTGGTATCTATTCCATTGTCATTGAAAAAGAAGGTTATTATACTAAAACCATTCCGACAAATTTTGTGAATGGTGATATTCTTACGCCTGTTATTAAACTAAGGATAAGACCTCTATATGCATTCTCAGGCTCCGTAATAAATAACCAAAACCAAGGTATTCCATTTGCTAAAGTGGCAATTTATGGTGATGGCGGAACCTATACTACAACAGCTGATGCGAATGGTGATTTTCTCATGCCTGCAGTATATTCAGGTGTGTACGAAGTTCAGGCCGGAGTGTGGGGACAAACGGTGCATACCCAGATTACGCTTGATGCTCCGCAGAGTCTGGACCTTACAGTAGAAAATGGATATAGAGACAATTTTGATGTTGATCTGGGCTGGGTGATTTCAGGTAATGCAACTGAAGGCCAATGGCAGCGCGGTATACCGACCGCACAAAGTTTATTCAGTATGTATGATTGTAGTCCGGGCACTGATTCACCAAATGATGTGGGACAATTTTCGTTTTCTACGGGCGTGTCTACCACAACTGATGTCCTCAATGATGAAGTCAGTGGCGGATCAACATTTATCACATCACCTGAGATGAATATTGATTCCATTTCTTTCCCCATTCTTTCATTCGATTATTGGTTATGCGAATATCCGCCAAATCAATACATAGGATTTAAAGTCTGGTTGGCTAATGAAACGGACACAATACTCCTTAGTCAGTTTTCCAATCCGGCAACGAACGGAACATGGTTAACCTTTTTATCCAATCTTGACATTGAAGGCATGTCAGGCCATAACAAAATTATTTTCGAAGCTACAGACACTACTTCAGGAACTGCTGATTACACTTTAAAAGTTTTGGTTGATAATTTTAAATTGGTATCCATCCTGGACGGAACTCATGAAGAACAGATTAAAACAAAACACTTTCTTGTCTACCCTAATCCGGTCAGTGGCTCTTCCATTTATCTGAAACCTGAAAATGGCATTCAGGGTAATCAGTTAACCTTGTCCATCAGTGACATTCAGGGCAGGATTATTTCTTCACAACAACTTTCGAAGACAGAAGCTGAAGCAGGAATTAATCATTCTCTTGATGATGGGATTTATTTCATGCAATGGAAGACGGAGAAAGGAGAATATGGCGTTGAAAAAATTGTGGTTGTGAAAAATTGAAGTGGAATAATTAAAAACACTTCATTTATTATTAAACCATCAAAACTCAAATCTCAATAATCTAAAGGATCTGTGGGAACACAATTATTAGAAAATTATATTCAGGGCAAATGGGAGGCTGGTGATGGTAAGGAAACCACATTACTTCATGCTATTCATGGCAACCCTGTAGCACGCTCGAATTCAGGTGGCGTTGACTTTGCTTCCATTCTCGAGTATGGCCGAAAAGTAGGCGGACCTCCTCTGCGTAAAATGACCTTTCACGAAAGAGGAAGGATGATCAAATCACTCGCCCTGTATCTTCACGAACGAAGAGAAAAATATTATCCGATTAGCTATCAGACAGGTGCTACAAAAGCAGACAGTTGGATTGATATCGAGGGAGGTATTGGCAATTTGTTTTCAAATGCAAGTTTGCGTCGTCGCTTTCCTGATCTCCCTTATCATGTAGATGGTGAAGCCATACAATTATCGAAAACCGGAAATTTCATTGGCCATCACATCATGGTACCCAGACAGGGAATCGCGATTCATATCAATGCCTTCAATTTTCCCATCTGGGGGATGCTTGAAAAAATAGCAGTTAATCTTCTTGCAGGAGTGCCTGCGCTAGTGAAACCCGCAACACTATCATCCTATGTTGCTGAGGCTATGTTTCGTGACATCATTGCTTCCGGCATACTTCCAGAAGGCGCTGTACAATTGCTTATAGGTTCTGCTCATGGTATTTTAGATAGTGTGCAGTCACAGGATCTTGTGACATTCACTGGTTCTGCTTCGACGGGCCTGCAACTCAAAGCACATCCAAGAATAATTTCAGAAGCAGTTCCATTCAATCTTGAAGCTGATTCACTTAACTGCACTGTACTGGGTGAAGACGCGGTGCCCGGCACGCCTGAGTTTGAGCTTTTTGTAAAAGAAGTGCGCAAAGAAATGACGACAAAGTGCGGACAACGATGCACGGGAATTCGTCGCGCATTAGTGCCTGCTGCGTTATTGGATGATGTTCAGATTGCACTTGGAAAAGCACTTTCTCAAACAACGATTGGTGACCCAAATGTTGAAGGTGTGCGCATGGGAGCTCTGGCCGGAAAATCTCAAGTAGAAGAAGTACGAAACCAGATCAAAAAATTATTGAAGGAATCTTCGATTGCGTATGGAGATATTGATCATGTTGAATTAGTCGGAGCGGATGCGACTAAGGGCGCTTTCTTTTCTCCGGTATTATTAGTCAATGAACATCCATTGACATCTGTATTAGTTCATGAAGTTGAAGCTTTTGGTCCTGTGTGTACCTTGATGCCCTACAAAAATCTTAATGAAGCTATCGAAATATCAAAGATGGGTAAGGGTTCATTATGCTCATCCATTACCACACATGATGATCATAGCGCGAAACAATTTGTAATAGGTGCCGCTTCACATCATGGACGAATATTGGTACTCAATCGTGACTGCGCGAAAGAAAATACAGGCCACGGCTCACCACTTCCTATGCTTACACATGGAGGTCCGGGCAGAGCAGGTGGAGGAGAAGAGATGGGCGGCATGCGGGGAGTACTGCATTATCTGCAACGATGCGCGATTCAGGGTACACCTACAACTATTACTGAGATTACATCTGCATATCAATACGGAGGACAATACAAAGATCCGGGCCAACATCCATTCAGAAAATATTTTGAAGATCTGCAGATCGGTGATACCATTATTACACACAAACGTACGATCACTGAAGCGGACATTGTCAATTTTGCCAATGTGAGCTGGGATCATTTTTATGCACACACTGATGCAACATCACTTGAAGGGACAATATTTACACAACGTGTTGCACACGGATATTTTGTTCTGTCTATGGCTGCAGGTTTATTTGTTGACCCCGGCAAAGGACCTGTCATACTCAATTATGGACTTGAAGAATGCCGTTTCACAAAACCAGTTTATCCGGGAATGACACTTGGTGTGCGATTAAGTGTGAAAGAGAAACTTCCTGTTGATCCAAAAGACGAAGACGATATTCCAAAAGGGATTGTAAAATTTCTCGTTGACGTTTATGATGAAACAGGGGAGACTGTGGCTATTGCAACTATTTTAACTATGGTGAAGAAAAAGGCCTAGTGCAGGGTGCAGGGTGCAGGGTGCAGGGTGCAGGGTGCAGGGTGCAGGGCGCAGAGCGCGGAGCGCGGAGAGCATGGAGCAAAATATTATTTATCTTGAACAGCCAAAAATCTCAAATCTCAAATCTCAAATCTCAAATCTCAAATCTCAAATCTCAAATCTCAAATCTCAAATCTCAAATCTCAAATCTTAAATCTTAAATCTTAAATCCAAAATTGTTTCATGCAAGGTTTAGTTACAACATCAATAGATAAAAGTATAGCAATCATCACATTTGCACATCCGGCTCATAATTCATTGCCCGGATACCTCCTCGCTGATCTTGCACAACAAATAAAGGATGCAGGAGAATCACCGGATGTCAAGGTGATTGTATTGAGTTCTGATGGTGAACGAACTTTCTGTGCGGGTGCGAGCTTTGATGAGTTGATGACAATCCGCAATCCGAAAGATGGAAAGAAATTTTTTCTCGGATTTGCAAATGTGATCAATGCGATCCGCAAATGTCCAAAGCTTGTCATCGGGCGTGTTCAGGGAAAAGCCATCGGCGGTGGTGTAGGTCTTTGTGCAGCAGTAGATTTTTGCATGGCATCGAAATTTGCCTCTGTGAAGCTTAGTGAACTTGCCTTAGGCATTGGCCCATTCGTCGTTGGCCCTGCCATCGAAAGAAAAATGGGACTCAGTGCTTTCAGTCAAATGGCCATCAATGCCACGGAATGGCAGACAGCCGATTGGGCAAAATCAAAAGGATTGTTTCATGAAGTCTTTGAGACGACAACTCAGCTCGATACCTACCTTGATCATTTCTGTCAAAATCTGCTGACGTCAAGTCCTGAAGCATTATCACAAATAAAACAAATGATATGGCACGATACGGATCATTGGGATAGCCTTCTTGATGAACGTGCAGGTATTAGTGGTGGTCTTGTGGTCAGCGAAGCAGCGCAACAAGCCATTAAAATGGCAAGCATCGCTTAAGTACTAAAATCCTCCAAGTATCGACTGAAAATCAGTGGCCACACCAAACCGGATAGCAAAGTCCCTGTACTTATAATCCTGCCATGACGTAACAAATTCAACACGCAAAACACGGAGAATATAATTTATCGCATACCCTACTTCAGCATATTGTTGCGACTCAGGTGTGAGCAATACATTAAATAATAAATTCTCACGGATCCCCTGTCTTCTGAAATAATCAAATTGTGTGAGGCCGAATCGTCTGAATTGATAGTTGAACATACCATAAAAATATTTGTCGTTTGTGCTGTATGCATAATAGTCCAGCATACGAAATGAGCTGACAGGATTATTAGGCGTACCTATCAAACGATTCCCCGGGAAGTGAACAAAATCTGCAAAATAGGCCGGCTTCTGATCTCCTATAAAAGTACCTCCTGATAAATGCATGCTCAGTAAGCTTCCAGCCCCAATCGACCATTTTGTTTCAACATTTGCAGTAATTAAATCAAATGGATCATTATCATCGCCCCACCCTTTCCTGTAGCGAAGAGTCAAGATCGGTGAATGACTATAATCCTTCCTCTTTGCGCCATTCTGAATCCGGTAAGTCCAGAATGGTTTTATCCAATAGGAAACATCAGAAATAATAGCCTGATGATCATTAAATACTTCAGGACCACCTTCTGCATGAACAGGATCATTGGAGGTGTAGAGCAATTTTTTATTGTCAAAAAATACAAGATCTGTTGTATTGACTAAACGATGACGATCACTATATTCACCACTTAAATCAAAACCCATTGCGCCGTTTATTTTTTGCTCATATTTCGCCCTGACAAATTTTTCTTCATATTCTTTGAGATAATTCCTGTTGACAAATAATGAATATAGACTGTTGGACCAAAGTGACATCGGATCATCATAACTATACTGTCTTACCTGATCACCCCCACTAACCTGAAGATTCCATCCTTTCCCATAAAGCCTGAACTTTCCTTCATAATTAAATGCTTCCCTGGAGATGGCATATCGTAAAGCAGGGCCTGCTTCCCAATTCGTTTTATGCTTAACATTATTTCCTATAATAATTTCATAACCGCCATGAAATCCATCTACAGTATTGAAATTCAAAGATTGTAGCGGAGCTTTTAGCTGAAGAAAAATTTTATCACTGATATCATATCGTCCACCTGTGATTAAATTGGCTAATGAAAATTTGCTTCTTCTTTTTACACTTGCCGCAAATCCTTCATTATTCATATTTAAGCTCAAGGTATCGTCATGCTTTTTACCATCATCAGGTTTGGGGGGTAAAGCAGCAATACTATCCTGTCTCACATAGCCCCTGACTTCGTAATCTGTTAAGGGCATTGGCCTGATCGTCTCCCAATATGAAGAATCACGTTTATAAGCACTACTATCAATCACCTGTTGATTAGACCCGGATATTGAAATAGTATCGATATCAGGCAATGCTTCGATCTCCTGTTTTTCATATTCTTTCATCATTTTCCGAAGCTTTTTCGCGCTCAATTCTTCACCTGATTCCAGACTCGTCAGACCGTTTTGAAATGATCGGTTGCCCAGCTTTGCATCGGATGCTTTTGCTTCATCCGTTTCCACCTTTGCATCAAGCACGACGACCGGCACTTCCAGATCCGGATTTAATGTCAAATCATAATCGCTAAGTTTTGCAAAATATCTATACTCAAATGCGAATCCGAATACTGATCCACTGACATCATAAATCTCATGGACAGGTAACCAAACATCAGGTTTAACCGGAGAGAATTGTTGTTGCATTTCAAATTGGATACCCCACACTGAGGTCGTCAGATCAATACTATGGATGCTCCATTCTTTATCCACAATATAAATGACACCTTCAAATACCTGATCGCCTCTTCCACGTGGCGTCACTTTAATCTTATTAATCACCTGTCCGCCGTCTTCGATAAATCCGAGGTATTCAAACTTATAATGTAAGAAAGCATCCGGAGCCAAAGGCGATACAGCATTGACCACTTCAGGTTCATAAAAGCTGCTATAGATAAATCCCATCGGACTGGTGTTGTTATCATTTCCGGTGGTACGTATTGAAATCACTGTATCCCGATATTGATCAGGACGGGTATAATGAACCTTACTTACGGACTCCTGCGTAAAGGCAACGGTAGAATCGATACCTTCTTCCGCCAATGATTTTAGAATTTTCTTTTTGAATAAGAATGGGACCTTGAGCAATCTCCCACTTCCCTTGATATAAACTTTAGCATCATATTCATCTACCTGCATAGAATGATATTTAGCTTTCGCGATTGCCCGGCGCATGATCGTGTAGGCGGGATCTTCTCCACTACCGGATACGATTGCTTCAGGAAGTGCTACAACTTCAACCTGCAATTTTGCATTGAACGTAATGATGGATGACCCCAAAACAAAAGTTGTGTCTAAAGGCCTGAATCCTAAATATTGAAAACGCAATCTAAGTTTCCCCGGGTTAGCATTGAGTAAATACTCTCCTTCAATATTTGAGGCAATTCCCTGATCAGTACCCATTAGAATGATACTGGCAAAAGGAAGAGGCTCTCCCTGAGTATCGGTCACTTTACCTCTAATGCCTTGAGCTTCAACAACGAAGAAAGGCAATAAAAGCAGCAAAAGCAGATAACACCGATGGATGAGATAGTTAGGTTGTCGCTCAATCATGGTCTAAAGATATCATCCTAGACTACTTTGAATGAATCTTTGTTACAGAAGAATGGCTTAAAAAAAACCTAACGATTAATGGCTTTTTGCCACTTTATATCTCTTATTGACTTCTTTCCAATTGACTACATTCCAAAATGCTGAGATATAATCAGGGCGTCGATTTTGATAATTCAGATAGTAGGCATGTTCCCAAACATCAAGACACAAAATAGGCACACCTCGGATAGCGCTTACATTCATCACCGGGCTATCCTGGTTAGGTGTGTTTGTAATGGCTAATTCTCCGGCAGGATCAACAATAAGCCAGGCCCAACCTGAGCCAAACTGGGTAGTACCGGCACGTGAAAAAGCTTCTTTGAATTCTGCGAAACTTCCGAAGCGTGTATCGATATCTTTTGCAAGGTCTCCTGTAGGTTCACCTCCACCTGATGGCGTCATAATCTCCCAAAATAAATTATGATTATAATAGCCTCCCCCATTATTCCGGACAGCCGGGCTATGGTTAGAGACATGCATCAGGATTTCTTCAATCGACTTTCCTTCAAGGGCTGTTCCTTCGATAGCTGCATTTAGATTGTTTGTATAGGCAGCATGATGTTTGTCATGATGAATTTCCATCGTACGGGCATCAATATAAGGCTCTAAAGCATTGAAGTCGTAAGGTAGCGGAGCTAAGGTAAAGGCCATTTTAATTATGTTTTTACTAGTTAATTTGGAAATGTAAGTATACGATTTCCCAATGATTGAACCCAAAAAAGCAGTAAAAGTTCAGAGGCATTTGGAATAGCATTCGATATTCCTTTGAGAGTATCTATTACCTTTGCAGTCAAGTAGAAAAATCAGGGCCTTTTACAATTTTCATAAATTATACAGCCAACGACTTTTCTTTTACAAGATATTGATTCACTTGAAAATCATTTTACCACTATGAAGCTTTTGTCTAAACTCGCCAGCCTGAGCGCTCTGATACTTATTTCCCTCCTTAGTCTGACAAGTTGTGGGGATATTATATCTGATCTGAAGATTAACCCCGATGGATCTGGTTCGCTTGAGACCACATTTGATGTAGGCGATCTGATGAGTATGGCAAAAGGATTTCAGGGCATGGGTACGGACAGTACCGGCTCTACGGACGATACTATGGCCGTAACCACTATTGTCGAACCGGATACAGCAGCAAAAGATCCGATGAAACTTCTGATTGAAAAAGTAACTGATCCTGCCTACGATCGAGACGTTGACACATTGATGTCGATACTGAGCATAATGCCGGATAGTGTCAAATCAAAACAGACCAACCTTGACCTGGCCAATAAACTTTCTTTACGTCTTGTTTCTCCGGCTAAAAGTGCAAACCTGAAAATTGGGATTGTTGCAAATTTTGACAATTCCAAACAGCTCAAAGAAATCATGGAATACATGGAAAGCCTGAATGACAAACCCGAAATGATGGCCAGCGCAGGTCCGATGGGCTTTCAAACAAAATCGTTTTTGTTGTTTGATGCAGATATGAAATCAGGCCAGATCAACGTATCTCCTATTGATTATGGCTCTGTATCTGCCCAGTTTGGAATGTCCCAGGATAGTACCTCGAGTAGTGAAAATATCGGCATGTTGCAGATGATGTTTGGAAATAGTAAAATAAAATCCGTGATCCAAGTTCCCGGTGAAGTACTCTCATGTTCTAATCCGGATGCTATACTCACAAAGGATAACAAGGTCCTCCTGGAATATAATTTTATGGATGTGATCAATAAAGGAAGCATCGAAGGGTTTACGATTCATTTTCAACCCCGCAAATAAATTTTATAAGCCAGATTTGGCTGCCTTCTTCTTTCTAAAAAATAATTGATCCAAAGAAATCCTTCCCGGCCCGGTGAAGAGTATGACTACAAATGGTATGAGGTAAAGCAAACCTGATTCTTTATCTCCCAGAGATGAATCTCCGTTGATCACAAACACGACAATGACCATCGTCAGAATGAGTGGAAAAATGATCAGACGGGTACCCAGACCAAGAATGAGTAGAATCGAACAAACAAGCTCAGAGAAAATGGTGAGCGCCATCGAAACAGGCCCTCCGAGATGCAAAAAATTGTAAAATTCCGACGATTTTTCCCCAAATGATGTGAGTTTTTGAAACCCATGAGGTACTAATAAAAGTCCTGCCCCGGCCCTGAGAATAAACAGACCTAAATCAAGAGCCCATTTACGGCTGCCGGGAGAAAGTATGTTGGTTATTGCTGACATAGATCAATATTAACCCATATCTGAATCTTCTTGTTTAAAGTCCTGGCATAAAATTTGTCATATTAAATAAATATTTAATATGTTTGCAGTCAATTATAGTACCCATGATCCTATTTCTGTTCTTATTGCTGATACTGTTATGTATCGGGGGTGAATATGTCTCCAAAGCCTAGAGCCTTCATTGGTTCAGCCCAGGATTAACTCCTTTATTTCATTCAGGTGAGCGATCGTATAATCCGGTCCTTGCGACAAATGACATAGATCATCACCTGGATTGTACCAACAGGTGTGGTATCCGAACATTGCAGCGCCTTCAATGTCCGCTGAAAGGCTGTCCCCGACTACCAATACTTCTGATTTAGCCGGCCCCCCGATTTCCTGATGAACATGATTGAAATAATCATAGTGAGGTTTTGAAACTCCGATTTCTCCTGCGATAACGATTACATCAAATTTTAATTCCCATCCGATGCATTGGAGCCGGACGCGTTGAACTTCGGTCATTCCATTAGTGATATATCCTAATCGGGTTCTCCCTTTTAACCAGGACAGCATTTCTTCGGCACCCGGCATGAGATAAGGTTTAGTGCCCAGTCCTTTCAGATATTTTTTTTGTGTTGAGACCGGATCCAGGTCTAACCGCATAAAATCAAAATATCTTTTAAAACGTTCGTAGACAAGTGTGTCTCTGTTGATCAATCCTTGTTCATGTTCAGTCCAGCACTGCATGTTGATCCGTTTGTAATCCCCATACATACCTTCGCTCCATTCAATACCATGTTCGCTCAAAACTTCAGATAAGGATTCTTCACTTGCTTTGTCGAAATCAAACAAGGTATGATCAGCGTCAAACAATATCCATTTGTATTTACTCATGACAGGCAAAGATACTTTACTCCTATCCTTATCTTAGCCCGATGAATTATTACACGAGCTTAATTTTTTTCCTGTCTGTCTCAGCTGCCTGGGCACAGCATCAATTAAGCCTGCCATTGTGTGGAACAGATATTTACATTTCGTTGAGGGGTTTTGAGGATTCACCGGTACTGCTTTACAACATGCATGACAATGAAAATACAGCCGCGATAGCAGGAAGGATCATGGCTGTAAAATACGGGGGTCAGTATGTGGAGCTTGAACATAGCGGTGATCGGAATATAGCATTTCAATACGGTAAAGATTCCATCTTCATTGATCCTAACAGGATTTATACCGATGCTGGAATCTGGCTTCAAATGGCAAAAAATAAAAATAATGATACATTGCTCTTTAAGGAAATAGCGATGTGGAGAGATTCCTTACTTTCCATTCTTAATATAAGTGAACGATCTCTGGTGATCGCACTGCATAATAACACGAATAATAACTATAGTTTTTGCAGTTATGGTTCACAAGGTGAGTATGAATTTGAAGCCGATGATATCTATGAGGGAGCGATCCGGGATATGGATGATTTTTATTTTGTGACCGATCCTAAAATTTTTAAACGTCTTGCCGCGGGAAGATACCATGTGGTCCTTCAGGCTCATGAGACATTGACAGATGACGGAAGTCTATCCGTTTATTGTGCTCAGCTTGGCATTCGCTATGTCAATGTAGAAGCTCAGCATAATCATCTTTTGCGACAAATTAAAATGTTGATTTTTGCCTTTCAGCATTTGGTGATCAATAGGATGTAAGAGACGTGGGGGATGTGAGATGTGAGATGTGAGATGTGAGACGGAAATCGTTATTCGTTACTCGTTATTCGTTACTCGTTATTCGTTATGTTTACTTTTACTCCTTCATACATTAATTTAACATCTTCAAGCGAAAACGTTCCAATCATCCCGGTTTGAAAAATAATTTCACGGTCATTCAGAATTTTGATGTAGCGAAAATCATAATCGATAATGGCACTGTCTAATTGCTTCTGGAAAATAAATCCGTTCTCATCCTCCTGGATAAGTTCCTTAAAATATTTATCCTGTTTAACAGATTCTAATTGGTTCTTCTTCACTTCGACAGCGGGATTAGTGGCTGTTGATTCAAAAATCTGAACATAATAGTTATTTCCTTTCCGGATTGTAATGTCCCGCATGATGCTGTAGTCTTTCTTTATTACTTCAGCGCTATCCGGCGCCATAATGATCATCGGAATTCCATATGAATCTAAATCCAATGGCTTAAACTTCGATTTCTGGCCGGGGTGACAGGCAAAAAAACAGAAGCAAAAAGTTAGCAGAAGGAATAATCTGGGATGGACCATAGTCAAAGTTATCCTTTATTGAGTAGGCGAAAGCAGAGGGGGAAGAGTTGGTAAGAAAAAGGCTATTCATTTTCAGAGGAGCCTCAATTTTGCTGGATCTCCTCAAAAATGGATTTCGGCAAAATCCGTAACCTTCGGTGGTGGACCCATTAATGATTCATCATTATATCCCAAGACCTAATAATGACGGAGCTTATACGAATTGGATTTCGACAAAATCCGTAGCGAATCGCTCAGGACTCAATATTGACGGACATATCTCAAACAAAACCCAATACCGACGGGCCCTATACGGCTCTTTCACAAACTACAAGCTTCCTGGACATGAAGGGGGTAACCAATCCCATGAATTTTCATTGATAAAAAGCTTTTCATCCAGTTTGAAGACAATGATCATAGAACGTTTGCCTTTATTCGTCGATTCTCACGAAAATCCCTTGCTTATAATTCCGATGCATGATATATTTGTGATATCATTTTAATATCAAAACTAAAAACAATGGAAAACTTATACAAACCTCTTTCCGGTTATCTGATGCTTTTATTACTCCTGGCCATTCTTGCCCTGGGTATCTATGGCCTGACTGCTCAGATATTCATTATCCCTTCGATTGCATTGCCTTTCTTCTTCCTTTTCATCTCCGGATTCTTTTTCATTAACCCAAATGGATCAAGGGTTCTGACCATCTTCGGAAAATACAAGGGAACGGTCAAGGAAAATGGCTTTTTCTGGGCAAATCCTTTCTATTCCAAAAAAGCCGTCTCCCTGAGAGCACGAAATTTTGAAAGCGAACGCGTCAAGGTCAACGATAAAAGAGGTAATCCTATCCTGATCAGCGTGATCACTGTCTGGCGTGTGAAAGATTCGTACAAAGCCGCCTTCGAAGTTGATGATTACACCACTTTTGTCAAACTTCAAAGTGACGCTGCCGTACGAAATCTTGCCGGCCAGTATTGTTATGACAATTTCGATGATGCTCAGGAAGAAATTACATTACGATCAGGTTTGCAGGAAATCAATCATGCGCTGGAGCATGCCCTGTCAGAGCGTTTGGCGATAGCAGGTATAGAAGTAATGGAAGCAAGAATCGGATATCTCGCCTATGCTGAAGAAATAGCAGGTGCAATGCTGAAACGACAGCAGGCTGAAGCCATCGTCGCTGCTCGTTTTAAAATCGTCGAAGGCGCAGTCAGCATGGTAGAGATGGCACTAAAAGATCTGTCAGCTAAAAAAATAATCGATCTGGATGACGATCGCAAAGCCCAAATGGTCAGCAATCTGATGATTGTATTATGTGGTGACAAGGATATATCACCAGTGATTAATACCGGTTCAATCTATTAAAGTGAGCTCCTAAATCCCCTATGATTCGACCTGCTTAACACACACTTACGCTACAGCTCATCAACCGGGGACTTAAATAAATACAATTATTAGGTATGAATCCTATTCACATATTGCAATATTATATCCGCCGTGGTTGGAGTTTTCTCCAACCACATGTGGATTTATCGCAATCTGGAAATGCTGTTGCACACTCAAGGCTAAGATCTTACAAGACTTCACGTCCCACGCCTCACATCTCACATCAAGCCATCTGATGAAAAAGAAATTTGTCCTCCGTATTGATGATGATGTCTATGTTGCCTTGGAGAAATGGGCAGCCGATGAATTCCGCAGTGTCAATGGACAAATTGAATGGATACTTTCTGAAAAACTAAAGGAAAGTAAAAGATTGAAAAAAGAAATAAAAAAGGCGCCGCCTTCCCCAGGTGACGCCTCACATTAGATCGAAAAACCAATCCTATCTAGCTCTTTACTTTTATAGTACATCCAATCGCTTTCGTTTCTGAAGGATCAGGATTATTACCTGCCTTCAAGGCTGCGATCGCATTTTCAAGATATTTCACACTTACCTCCGCAGGATTTTGCGCATTGTCATCAATAGCTCCGATGTAACGAACATACCTGTTGGCATCCAACAGATAAACGTGAGGAGTTCTTGTCGCGCCAAATGCAGGAAATACTTTTTGTCCATCATCAAATAAATATTTAAACGGATAGCTTTTCTCTTTTGCCCTGGCCTGCATGCTGGCAAAATCATCACCCGGTTTTACAGAGGGATCATTTGGATTGATCGCCACAACAGGATAACCCATTGATGCATATTTGTTATGTAAGGCTATGATTCGATCCTCATACATCAAAGCATAAGGACACGTATTGCAAGTGAATACCACGATGTAGCCATTCACGCCTTTATAGTCTTTGAGAGACACCATCGTGCCATCGACATTCTTCAATGCGAAGTCAGCGGCTTGCTCTCCCACTTTATAACCGTCATCCACTGGAGTTACAGCACTCATCATGGCCACTGCAAAAAAGGCAAGAATCATTTTGCCGAATACATTCTTCATAATTATAGATTTAAGTATGGTTTTACTATCTCTTTTAACTCATCCGGGTCGTGAAAAGTTCGCTCATAAAATGCCCTTTGATTTCCTTTAAACACCAAAGTAGCCGGAATTGAGCCGGACCACGTCTTATCGATGTCATCAATCCAGTAGCTGGAATGATTGTCTTCCAGGACTACCACATTAGACTCCAGTGATCTTTCCACAACAAATGGTTGCAACTTTCTAATATAGTCCTTTTTAAAATCAAGACTAACCAGGATGAGCCTGAATGCCTGATTTTTGAATGTTTTATTTAATTCAACGAAATACGGGAGTTCCTGCACGCACGGGGTACACCAGGTAGCCCAGAAATTGATGACATAAGTCGTGTCATTATCTTTTGTGATCAATGGCTTCAATTCGTCATAGTTATATACAGGGATAAATAAAGTGTCTTTTGTCGGCAGTGTAAGAGCATTCGGCAACACGCCTGAAGCAGGAAAACTGTAAAAACTGAGTATAAATAGCGCTGTATAAAACATTCCTCAATAATAACCTAGATCAGCTGTTAATAGATTTGTAGACCAGATTTAATAACATTTTTTTAACTATGTCCAATCCGATACGTTAGGTCGGTTGACCGACGTCTGTGTGTCCTCAAGGCTGTGCCTTGTATGATGAGATTCATTCTGCCTTATCAGCATACGCAATAAATCGAGTCTATATTTCTAATTAAGCTTATACTTCACCCCCAATGCATCAAGATCATCAATCAGCGAACTGGCGGCATTCACTTTATTCGTTTTTGATATCAGCCCCAGAATAAAATCATCTTCCAGATCATAAACCTGCAATTTTAGCTTATGGCGTCCTTTATGATCCGTACATATTTTGTCAAGACTATCCAGCAGAAACTGATCCAGCTGATCAATCGATATTTTCACAGTGATGGACTTCGTAAGTTCTGCTCCTATACTCGCCAACATACGCGCTGATGTGACCCTGAACTCATGATCTTGTCCTTTCCAGCTCAATTGATAAAATCCTTCTACAAATAATGCTGTACCAATTTCAAAAATGTCTTTGTATTTTTTATAATCCTCATTAAACAATCTCAATTCAAGCGTGCCTCTGAAATCCTGCAACGCAAAAATTCCCCATCCGGTACCTTTTTGTGTCACACGATGCTCAGCTGATGTCACCAGGCCCGCTAATTTTAAATGCTTGTCTTTGTACGATGTCACCATGTCCAGCGGACAATTCGTGAAGTTTTCAATTTCCAAACGATAATCATCAAGCGGATGACCCGACATATAGATACCGGTGATTTCCTTTTCTCTGGACAGCTTTTCCATCAATGTCCACTGCGCTGTCTGAGGCATGACAGGCTCGATAAACATCGACATTGATTGATCACCGAACAATGTCATCTGGGTCTGACTCTTCTGTGATTGAACGGATTGTCCATACCGAATGGCATGCTCGATCAGCGATTCATATTTATCTGATGGTGCAAAATATTGTGCACGATGACTTCCTTCAAAACAATCCATCGCTCCCCCCATTACCATCGCTTCAAGCGCTTTTTTATTTACGGATTTCAGACTTACACGAGTCGTCAAATCAAAGATGCTTGTGAAGGGGCCATTTGCTTTTCGTTCGGTGATGATATCATCTCCCGATCCTTCACCCATATTTTTCAATGCAGAAAGTCCAAATCGTATGGCTCCTTTTGAATTTACTGTAAAATTGATATTACTCTCATTGACATCCGGCGCAAGCACCAGGATATTCATGCGCTTACATTCGCGCAAAAAGAAATTGAGCTTTGTAATATCATTTTTATTGTGCGTTAATACGGCGGCCATGAACTCAGCAGGATAACGCGCTTTAAGCCAGGCCGTCTGCACAGATAACACAGTGTAGGCAGCGCTATGTGAACGGTTAAATCCATAGCTCGCAAACTTGGACATGATCTCAAAGATGTCATCCGCTTTTATCGAAGGAACTCCCTTTGCGGTAGCTCCTTCAACAAAGATCTGTCGATGCTTCTCCATTTCATCGGCCTTCTTTTTTCCCATCGCCCTGCGCAACATATCAGCAGCGCCAAGACTATAGCCGGCCATGATCTGAGCTGCCTGCATGATCTGCTCCTGGTACACCATGATGCCATACGTGGGCTTCAACAAATCTGTAAGCCATTCGTGCGGATAATCAATGGGCTCTCTTCCATGTTTTCGATTGATAAACATCGGAATGTAATTCATCGGACCTGGCCTGTACAAAGCATTCATCGCGATGAGATCTTCAATATTGGTTGGTACCAATTCGCGCAGATACTTTTGCATACCTGTGGACTCAAACTGGAAAATCCCAATCGTTTCACCTTTTTGAAACAACGCAAATGTCGCAGCATCATCCAGTGGAATTGTATCCGGATCGACGACATCCATATCCGGATTTCGTTCAGCAATAATTTTTATAGTGTCTTTAACTATGGATAAGGTCTTGAGCCCAAGAAAATCCATTTTCAACATCCCTGCTGACTCAACAAGATTTCCTTCAAACTGTGTAACTAATAAATCCGTTTCAGAAGATGTGCACACAGGAATATATTGCATAATATCTCCGGGAGCAATGATCACACCGGCAGCATGAATACCTGTATTCCTGACAGTACCTTCAACTTTTTGTGCAAGCCGAAGTATTTCACCTTCATGTGTTTCTTCTTTTTCAAGCTCTCGCAATTTTCTGATATTATCAAGATCGCGTGATTGAGCTCCTTCTTCCGCACCTTTTCCTTCTTTGAAAATATTTGCAAGCGTAGTGCCCGGCATCAACGGTATCATCTTCGCCAATCGATCCGTATCCGGCAGCGGAAGTTCCAGTACTCGGCCTACATCACGAATGGAAGACTTCGCAGCCATGGTACCAAATGTGACAATCTGTGCCACCTGATTTTTACCATATTTTTCAACTACATAATTAATGACTCGTTGACGGCCTTCATCATCAAAGTCAATATCAAAGTCCGGCATTGATATACGTTCCGGATTAAGAAATCGTTCGAAGAGAAGATTATATTTCAGCGGATCAATATTCGTAATCGTAAGGCAAAAGGCAACTGCAGATCCTGCTCCTGATCCTCTACCCGGCCCAACACTGACATCCATCTTACGGGCTGCGCGTATAAAATCCTGCACAATGAGAAAATAACCATTGAAGTTCATCTTATCAATCACACTGAGCTCCCAGTCAATCCGGTCACGGACTTCTTTGGTGATCTCCTTATATCTATGCTTTGCTCCCTCATAAACTAAATGCCGTAAAAAAGCAGATTGATCACTAAAACCACCGGGCAGTGGGAAATTGGGCAACAAGACATCACGCGAAAGATTGGGTGCGGTGATCTTATCAAAGATTTCATTTGTATTGTCAATCGCATGCGGCAGATCTGAAAACAGAAAATTCATTTCCTGCTGTGTCTTGAAATAAAAATCAGTGCTCGGGAATTGAAACCTTCCCTGGTCTGACATTTTTTTGCCGGTGTTGACGCATAGAAGAATATCATGCGCCCTGGCATCATTTTCATTGATATAATGTGCATCATTTGTTGCAATGATTTTGACATCATATTTTTTTGCAAAGCCGATCAATGTCTGGTTCACATTTTCCTGGCTCATACCACATTCATCGATATTATCAAGGCCACGATGGCGTTGCAATTCGATATAAAAATCATCACCAAAGAGATCCAGCCACCATTTTAGATTCTCTTCCGCCTTCTCTAGATTTCCACTCAGAATGGTTTGTGGAATTTCCGCACCGATACAACAACTCGTGGCAATCAGTCCTTCATGATATTTGACCAATAACTCTTTGTCAATTCTGGGAAACCCACTATACATCCCTTCAATGAATCCCATCGAACATAGCTTCGAAAGATTTTCATATCCCTTTTGATCTTTCGCGAGCAGCAGTTGATGATACCGATTATCACGTTCACCCTTAGATGTCTGAAATGCTCTGCGGTGACGATCTTCAACCATATAAAATTCACAACCTACAAGCGCTTTAAGATTTCTCTTTTTGGCTTCGGATACAAATTCAAACGCGCCGAACATATTGCCATGATCCGTAATTGCGATACCTTTCTGACCATCAGCAACAGCCTTGTCCATGAGCGCAGGGATATGCGATGCACCATCAAGTAATGAGTAATGGGTATGATTGTGGAGATGAATGAATTCCGGCATTTGGGGGATTTTATATAAAGTTACAGGTTTTTGTGAAGCGAACTAAAAATGAAAAATGAAAATGATAATGTAGTTAGTCCTTGATATTTTCCTTTTTACACCTTAATTTAGTACACTTCATTCAACATTTAATTCACCAGTTATGAAAAACGATGCTTTACAGCTAAAGAGCTACGCATTTGCAATCCGTATTGTCCTTCTTGCTCAACGACTTAGGAAGGAATTTTAGAATCAACTCCTCAAAAGCGGCACCTCAATAGGAGCGAATATAAGAGAAGCAGAATTTGCAGCAAGCCCTGCTGATTTTATCAATAAGTTGACAATATCATTAAAAGAGGCAAATGAAACCAGGTTTTGGATAAACTTATTAAAAGATACTCATTACATTGAAGAAGAACTGATATGTTCACGCTATTTTGGTCTCCCAAAATGTCGAAAAGCCCGTACACACATTTGTGACGAGCTTTTTCGACTAAGGTCTCAAAATAAGAAAACTACATTTTTATCGCTACACAGGACGAACCTGCATGACATCTCAAATTCCTTTGGTTAACGACCCAAACACCTTAAAAGTTTAGATTATATATAAAAAAACTTTAATGGCTTCTTACGTCTTTCCGGGCGGACATAAAGGTAAGACTTCCTTCCCCAAATCCATACAACAACGAATTTTTTTCCGTGTCAAATATGAATTCAAGGTTAAATTGACGTCAAAAAATATATAAATAATTAATTATTAAGTAACAACACATTAAATATTAATTTAATTCAAATAATCTTTTCCAACTTCAATTGGTATTAAATTTTGCTCTTCGCTCCTTGCCCTCTGCTCTCTGCTTTTATTATCTTCGCACCCCACCCGCCCGGGTGCTGAAATTGGTAGACAGGCATGTTTGAGGGGCATGTGTCCGTTTGGATGTGAGGGTTCGAGTCCCTCTCCGGGCACTTTTCTAAATCAGTTTTAGAAAAGAAGAATTTTTAAATAGGCAAATTGAAGTCACAATTTGAGCACTTTTAAAGATCCAAAATACCCTCTGGAGCTTCTCTGTATCAGAGTGTTAGACCATCGTGGCACGACTAGTGGTGGCACGACTAGTCGTGCCACGATGCTTTTTGGTGGAATCATGGTCTAAAACACTCAGAAAAAATGATTTGGCTTTCCTATTCTTCCGCGTGGAGGGCACGCACCTTTTGCAAAAAAGGCGAAGCAAATACAAAACCCTGAAGGATTTCATTTTTGGACGTCAGCACTTCTTCTTTATTTCCTTCCCACGCCAGTCGGCCTTCATGGATCAAGGCGATGTTATCACCGATTTCCATCACCGAATTCATATCATGCGTATTAATGATCGTGGTTATATTTTTTTCTACTGTGATATCATGTATCAATTCATCAATCACAAGACTTGTCTTCGGGTCCAGACCAGAATTAGGTTCATCGCAGAAAAGATATTTCGGTTCGAGGACAATCGCCCGTGCAATACCTACTCTTTTCTGCATTCCTCCACTCAATTGTGAGGGATATTTTTTCAGTACATTTTCAAGGCTTACCCTTTCAAGACAATAATTGACCCGATCCAGTTTTTCCTTTGCTGTTTTGCTGGTGAACATATCCATTGGGAACCGTATGTTCTCTTCTATGGTCATTGAATCAAACAAAGCTGTACCCTGGAATAACATACCCACTTTCATCCGTATATCCCGAATACTTTTTTTATCCAGCGCCGTAAAATTGACATCGTCGTACCAGATCGTTCCGGATGTAGGCGGATACAGACCAACCAATATTTTCAACAGTACAGTTTTACCTGCCCCGCTACGACCGATGATCAGATTTGTTTTACCGACTTCAAATTCGAGATTGATATCATTCAGAACACTCTGGTCACCAAACGATTTCGATATGTGCTCTGCTCTTATCATTGTGTAAGAAGTACTGCGATGAAATAATCGGCTATGAGGATGGCTATATTACTCATGACCACGGCGGTGGTGCTGGCTTTTCCAAGCTCGATACTGCCCCCTGTCACAAAATATCCCTGGTAACAGGAAATGGCAGAAAGAATAAAACCAAAAACCACAGATTTAAAAAACATCATAAATACATTGTAAGGCTCAAAAAAGGAACGGATCCCTTCCACATATTCAGCGGCAGTAAACAAACCTGTAGGTACGCTTGCGGCAAAAGCGCCTCCGATACTCACCAGAGCTGCAACAGCCACTAATAGCGGGACAACACAAACAGCTGCGAAAATCTTTGGCATAACGAGGAAGGCTGACGTATTGACCCCCATGATCTCCATGGCATCGATATGTTCCTTTTGACGCATTCCCCCGATCTCAGCCGCCATATTAGAACCTACTTTGCCCGCCAAAACAAGACAGGTGATCGTCGGCGCCAATTCAATGATTGTAATATCCCTGACCAGATACCCTACATAATATTTAGGAATCAGCTGCCCTCCAAGCTGATAGCTGATCTGAACCGCCATCACAGCCCCCATAAATGTTGAGATCAGGATGACGATGATGAGAGATCCTATCCCGATATCATTCATCTGGCGCATGGTTTCCTTCCAGTACATACGCATATTCTCCGGTTTGGAGAATACCTGCCGTATCCATGTAATGAACCTTCCCAGGTGAAATATAAAATTATGTTTCATGCAGACTCTTCATGTATAGGGTAAAAGTAGGTAAGATCGGCAAATGGCAAAGAAACATTCCTCGTCTTATGCCCTATCCAAACCGGAAAAAATTAGATATGTTTATGAATATGAATGCAATAGTGACGGGATCAACCAAAGGAATCGGCCTGGCGATCGTCTATGCCCTGCTGAAGGAAGGCTGGAATGTAGCCATAACCTCCAGAGATGAAAACGATCTGAAGAATATCCGTAAAGAGGCAAGAGATTCATTTCCCAAACAGGATTGTCTCGTTCATAAAGTCGATTTCTCCAAAAAACAGGAGACTCTGGACTATGCAAAAAAAATAAAAAAGACATGGCCTGAAATCGATTTGCTCGTCAATAACGTTGGAATCTTTGTTCCGGGTGAAATACATAAAGAAGCAGATGGCGTCATGGAAAATACGATGGAGACAAATCTCTACAGCGCATATCATCTCACAAGAGAATTACTACCAGGGATGATGTTAAGAAAAAGTGGATGTATCATCAACATGTGTTCGATCGCCAGCTTTATGTCTTATCCTAATGGAGGTTCATATACGATCAGCAAATTTGCAATGCTTGGTTTTAGCAAAGTGCTGCGCGAAGAATTGAAACCCTATAATATCAAAGTCACATCGATCATGCCCGGTGCGACATGGTCAGCGTCATGGGGCGATGCCGATTATCCGGATGATCGATTGATGAAACCCGAAGATGTAGCGGAGGCAGTAGTTGCCATTTTAAGGATGAGTCCGCAGTCGGTGGTGGAGGAGATAATTATTAGGCCGCAGTTGGGAGATCTTCCCTGATTTAAGATTTAAGATTTAAGATTTAAGATTTAAGATTTGCCAATAAGACATTTTAGATTTAATTCCTCAATTTCTTTATTCTTTATACTCAAAAATCTGAAATCTGAAATCCCAAATTTCACTACATATTTCTTCTATACTGCCCCCCCACTTCATACAATGCATGTGTGATTTGTCCAAGCGAACAAGTCTTCGATGCTTCCATCAATGCTTCAAATGTGTTTTCATTTTGCATCGAGACCAATTGAAGTTTCTTTAAAGCGTCATCAGATGTGGATGCACTGGCCGTTTGTAATTCTTGCAGTCTTCTAATCTGGCCTTCCTTCTCATCCGTATTTGCACGAATCACTTCACGCGGAAGAACTGTAGGCGAACCTTCTTTTGATAAGAATGTATTGACCCCGATGATCGGATATTCTCCGGAATGTTTGAGGGTTTCATAATAAAGACTTTCTTCCTGGATCTTACTACGTTGATACATTGTCTCCATCGCACCAAGAACTCCTCCTCTTTCTGTGATACGATCGAATTCTGCTAGGACTGCTGCTTCAACAAGATCTGTCAATTCTTCAATGATGAATGCACCCTGAAGAGGATTTTCATTTTTGGCAAGACCTAGTTCATTATTGATGATCAATTGAATCGCCATGGCTCTGCGTACACTTTCTTCAGTTGGAGTAGTGATGGCTTCGTCATAAGCATTCGTATGAAGACTGTTACAATTATCATAAATGGCGTACAGTGCCTGCAGTGTCGTCCGGATATCATTGAATGAAATCTCCTGCGCGTGCAGCGAACGACCACTGGTCTGGATATGATATTTTAATTTCTGCGAACGTTCATTCCCACCATATTTATATTTCATCGCCTTTGACCAGATGCGACGTGCTACTCTCCCGATGACTGCATATTCCGGATCCACTCCATTTGAAAAAAAGAAAGAAAGATTTGGCGCAAAATCATCAATAGCCAATCCTCTCGAAAGATAATATTCAACAAAAGTGAATCCATTGGATAGCGTAAACGCAAGTTGCGTGATTGGATTTGCACCGGCTTCCGCAATGTGATAACCCGAGATAGATACTGAATAAAAATTTCGGATATTCTCATCAATAAAATATGCCTGCATATCACCCATCAGGCGGAGTGAAAACTCTGTGGAGAAGATGCATGTATTTTGCGCCTGGTCCTCTTTGAGAATATCTGCCTGCACTGTACCCCTGACAGAACTCAATGCTTTTGCTTTTAATTTTCCATACGTCTCCACATCAAGAACTTCATCACCTGTCATGCCCAATAGCATTAAACCTAATCCATGATGGCCTTCCGGAAGATCATAGTCATATTTCGGCCTTGGTAGTTTCCGGTCATCATATTTTTTCCGAAGCACATCTTCTACTTTTTGCTCCAGTTTATTCGCCTTGATGTAAAGCTCACATTGCTGATCAATAGCTGCATTCATGAAAAATGCACACATCGTTGCCGCAGGACCATTGATCGTCATCGAGACTGAAGTCTTCGGATCGCAGAGATCAAAACCGGAATACAATCGCTTTGCATCATCCAGCGAACAAATGCTCACACCTGAATTACCAATCTTTCCATAAATATCAGGACGATGATCAGGATCCTCGCCATAAAGTGTAACACTATCAAATGCAGTAGACAACCTGATGGCAGGCATGTCCATCGATAAATAATGGAATCGTTTGTTCGTCCTTTCCGGTCCGCCTTCACCGGCAAACATTCGTGTAGGATCTTCTCCCTTACGTTTGAATGGAAATATCCCAGCCGTGTATGGAAATCTTCCCGGTAAATTTTCCTGAGTAACCCAATACACCAGTGTACCCCAATCTTCTGCAGTAGGAAGCGCGACAACAGGAATACGCGTACCTGAAAGTGATTTAGTATACGTCTCAACTTTTACTTCTTTGTCACGGACTTTGTAGGTGTAATTGTCTTCAACATACATCTTTCGGATATCAGGCCACTCCTGTATCCATCGCCACACATCTCCATCGACATCCTGTTTGAGCTTATCAAATTCAGCTTTTAATTTTTCTGCAACTTCTTTTGCATTAGTCCCTTCAAAATGTTTTTCCGATTGAAGAATGGAATACAAAAGTCCTGTCTTCTTTGCTTCACTGATCGCCCAGGCATCATACTTCCGATTGCTCTCCGCGATTTCGGACAGATATCTTATGCGCGCAGGAGGAATAATATATATTTTTTCACTTTCTCCTGTTTTGAAATCTACTGATGATTTGAAATCGGCATGTGCTTTTGTGCGCAGTACATCAATTATTTTTTTGTAGAGCGCATTCGTTCCGGGATCATTGAATTGTGAAGCAATGGTGCCGTATACTGGAATTTGATCATCGCTTACATCCCAGAGATTGTGATTGCGCTTGTATTGCTTGCGCACATCTCTGAGTGCATCAAGTGCTCCACGCTTATCAAATTTGTTGATCGCGATCACATCCGCAAAATCGAGCATGTCGATTTTTTCAAGTTGCGATGCAGCACCAAATTCAGGTGTCATGATATACAATGACATATCTGCATGATCGACGATCTCCGTATCGGATTGACCTATACCTGATGTCTCGAGAATGATCAGATCAAACTTAGCAGCCTTGAGAATATTGATCGCCTGCTGAATGTGTTTTGATAGTGCCAGATTCGATTGTCTTGTAGCGAGCGAACGCATATACACTCTGTCTGAGACCAATGCATTCATTCGGATACGATCGCCCAGCAATGCACCTCCTGTTTTACGTTTACTCGGATCAACTGAAATCACGCCGAGATCTTTGTCCGGAAAATCAAGAAGATATCTCCGAATGATTTCATCGATCATGCTTGATTTTCCTGCGCCACCAGTACCCGTTATTCCCAATACAGGAACATGAGATTCTTTAGCCTGCGCGGAGATGATCGAAATCCAGTCTTTATTCTCTTCCGGAAAATTTTCAACCGCAGTGATCATCCTTGAAATTGAAAGATGATTTTTTGAAGACAGCTTAGCTACTTCTCCATTGAGATGTTCACCAAGTGGAAAATCACATTTGATGAGCACATCATTGATCATCCCCTGAAGGCCCATATGTCGGCCATCATCAGGCGAATAAATTCTGGATATACCGTATTTCTGAAGTGCTTCAATTTCAGATGGAAGAATTGTACCCCCACCACCACCAAATATTTTAATGTGCCCTGCACCTCGTTCGCGAAGCATATCAAAGATGTATTTGAAATACTCATTGTGCCCTCCCTGGTATGATGTCAAAGCGATGCCCTGTACATCTTCCTGGATGGCGGTATCAACGATTTCTCTTGCACTTCGATTATGACCCAGATGGATGATCTCCGCACCTGAACGCTGCATGATTCGTCTCATGACATTGATGGCAGCATCATGGCCATCAAACAATGAGGCAGCAGTCACAATACGGATATGGTGTTTGGGTTGGTAGGTGGTGATTGGTTGATTAGGCTCCATGTATGCCCAAATTTACGGAAATGTAAGCGGACAAGCCTTAGGCACGGTCAAGGATCTCAAGGAATTCATTCATGATCATGGCAGTGGCGCCCCAGATGATTTGCCCATTTATATTAAAACAGGGGACGTGATTGAGCCTGATGCCGGAGGCAATGACGATCTGGGTCTCTTGCCTGGTTTCCGGATTTGCAAAGGCGGATAGGGGCAGTGGAATGATTTCGTCGATTTCCTTTTCCTGCCTGACCATATCAGGGATCTGCCATGAATACGCGAGATAAGGATGCACTAAAAAATGGCTGACATTGATATAAATCGGGGTCAGGGATCCCAGTACATCAATCAATGAAAGATCAATTCCTATTTCTTCCTCTGCTTCTCTTAAGGCAGTGTACATTAAGTCTCGATCCGTATCATCCTGTTTGCCTCCGGGGAATGCAATCTGGCCTGAATGCTTATCTCCATTTTGTGTGGTGATGCGCCGTATAAAAATCAAATGAAAATCACCAGGTTGCTTTTCAAAAAGAACCATCAGAACGGCTGCATTTTTTACCGTACTCGGATCAGGTATCAGATTTGCTTTGCGAACCGGATGAGCCATTTTCTCATGAGCTGATGCTCCGGGCAATTCATGTGTAATCAAAAATGATTGTAATGAATTGATTAATGAAGATCTTGATAGAATAGGTATCATCAATTGAAAGATAGCACCGATAACACTTGAAGGAATGACTTACAGATATAAATCCTGTATGTTATTTATGATGCTCCTTATTCGACTCCTGCAGATACTTATCCAGTGCCATCGACATTGAGGATATACCTGGTGCTGGTGCCATAACATCAAGGCGCAGATGATGATCTTCAGCAGCCTTTGCAGTAATATTTCCAAAGACAGCAATTCGTGTATTGTTCTGCTTGAAGTCAGGAAAATTCTCAAATAATGATTCGATTCCCTGCGGGCTGAAAAAGATCAGCATATCATAGAAGATATCACGCAGATCAGAAAGATCACTTGACACCGAATTGTACATGACAGCAGATTCAAAGTTTACTTCTTTGGTCTTGAGATAGTCGATGACATCTTCTTTGCCGAGATTGGAGCAAGGAACTAAGAACCTTGTAGTGGATTTATGTTTCTGAAGTGGGCTTGCAAGATCCTGTATAGTCCTTTCGCCGACAAAAACTTTTCGCTTTCGGTATTGAATGAATTTCTGGAGATAATGCGCCACAGTCTCGGATGTACAGAAATATTTCATGTCCTGGGAAACCTTGATTCGCATCTCTTCACAAATCCGGAAGAAGTGGTCAATGCTGTTTTTACTTGTCATCACCACAGCCTGGAACTCATCAGGGCGGATACGATTTTTGCGGAAATCCTTCTCCGTGACGGGCTCCACGTGGTTGAAAGGCCTCCAGTCGATCTGGATACCGTATTTCTTTTCAATATCGTAGTAGGGTGATCGTTCTGGTTTGGGTTGCGAAACCAAGATGGTTTTCACGCTCAGTTTAGGGGTAGAAATTGGACTTGCGTTGACGCTTTTTGTAACCATTCTGAGGGCTTTATTCATTCAGGCACTTACCAGAAAAATGTCAAAATAGCCCATAGGGGCAAGATTTCAACGGCGCAAAGATACACAAAAAAGAGAAATAGACTATTCGCTATGAGCTGTCTTGCGGTCAGCATCCACCTGAGCTGACGCATCAGATAGGCCGCCACGATTACGATAAGGCCTATGATAACCAATGGTTTAGCCAAAGAATCAGGTCCAAAATTTAAGAGAACATTAATAGGTAGCAGTACCAGACCTACCATCGTATTGAACGTACTGATGTCAAATCCAAAAAGGCTCATTTCCTTCTCGTTGTTGAATAGCCAGCGCAAATACCTGATCACAATATGCCGTACGGCGTAGATAACGACAACAAATCCTACACAAACCCAAATACTACTCAGATAGCCACCGGAATATCCAAATAGAACCAATACATGACATAAAAAGATACCCGTCTGGAGGATAAAAATGAGATATCCCATCATCAGCAGGATCTGCCTCATGGTATTACGTTGATTCCTGAGGTGGAGAGAACTGTAATTTTCGTTCGAGATCACCCTCCAGAGGTCTTTTACAAAATTCCTCTCCACATTGACGATGAAAATGAGGAATAGAAGGCTTAACAGAATGAAGAAAATCTGTATCCCCTTAGACATATGCCTGGCCACATTGATAGGAGGCGCCACTGTCGGGTTAGTATGAAACTGGACTTCTGACGTCCCTTGAGATGCAGATTTTGTTTCTTTTTTCGTTCCCTTCGCAAGTTCAAAGGGATTATTCCCCGACTTTTTCGAAGAAGTGTCCTGCATGACAGGAAGTGAAGCTGTATCCACAACAGACTTTAGGCCACTTTCACTGACCATCGGTTCTTCCTGTTTTAAAACTGGAGATTTCAATGCAGATGAATCGATTCCGCTTTTAGTGGCGGTGGTCAGTGGTCGGGAAGGTCTGTATTTCAGATCAAAAGGGTTGGTTTGGTTTTGACCCAACAAAGTGAAGGACAATCCAAAACAATACACTATAAAAATGATCCTGAACATTCGGACAAATTTAGATTACAGAACTGACTCAAACTATTTTCTCCAGGCAGAGCTTTCGAGGACAGATGTATCCCCGTATATATCCAGCCCTGCGGTTGTGCCATTGGAAGACCAAATTTCATGATCATTTTTCAACAATCTTATTTCAAGCCTTGCCCGAAGGCTTTCACTCATCTTTCCGGTCATCTGACCTTGCACAGGCATATGCAGTGTTGCCGTTTCTCCTCTGTATGCAGTGATTAATAGATGGAGATCATGATGTTTAAATTCCAAAAGAACCAAATCGTCAAAGACAAGACATTTCATCACCGACTGATTATATGTGGCAAATCTGTACTCCACACCTTCAATTACCAGGACGACAATAAATCCAGGAAAAAATCTGCCCATCCATGGAATATGAGCAACAGAGGCCATGATAGAAGCAGGTTTCTGCACATCAAAATGATTGCTATGCATCCATATCCAGCATTTTGGAAAAGAGGCCCCCCAATCTTTTTCGATATACCCGATGCCATCCTTCCAATCTGTAAGACCAAACGATCCGCTTGTCTGACCGACGAGGTCATGATGCATACTCACCACACCATGTCTGCATTGCATGAAAGGCACATAACTAAACCAACCCATCACCCCGGGACTCAGCATTGAGGCCTGTGGTAAAATCATATTTGAAAAAGAAATTTCACCCTGAATCTCAGGTAAGTCCAACTTTACACCCTTCTTGGAAAAATGATTATTTCCGATGGTGATATCCAGCTCCCTTTTATTAGCGCTGAATTCATTTATGTCAAAGCGATGATAGCTTGTCGTATGATCTATTCCGTTAAATACCTGGATAAAAGCATGACGTTCCTTTTTATTGAAGAGTGCTATACCGGGGATGATCGCTATAGCTTTCATTTCATCAGCAGAAACCATTTTGTAATACCAGCCTTCGAAATATTTTCGTTTGGAAAGTCTTCCCTGGAAAATTTCCGGATGAAATAATTTATACCCGATCCCCATGTTCTGTTGACAATGAATTCTTATAGAATAAAAGAATAGCCGGTAAGATAAATTCTATTTTGTCATAGTTGGAGGTCAGGGCGGTAGCAGGAGAAAACTCCTGCCACGGCGTCACTGCCATGGTTGGGGTTTGCTCCAACCATCAACGTTAGGCAATTGCCTTTATCTAACCAATGTAAAATCACCCCATTTTATCAATTCAAGCTGATTGGAGAAAAGTACTTTTATTTTGTATACATATACGCCGGGGTTGAGAGACTGTCCCTTAAATGTTCCATCCCAGGATTTTGAAACATCACCCGGTGCAAAATTTTCAGCGTTATATATTTTAGTACCCCAACGATCATATATTTCAAAGGATTCTATAGAAACAATATCCCGGCTTCCATTGATGACAAATGCATCATTGACATTGTCACCGTTAGGACTGAAAATATTCGGAATAAAAATATCGAGCGGAAACTGTACACTGACCAGAATATCATCTGTGGCGATACAACCGTTTTGATCCGTCACCTCAACTTCATACAATGTTGTCTCTGCAGGGCTGACCAGAATTTCTTTGCAAGTTGCACAGGTGTTGGTTGCAAACCAATTGAACACTATAATATCAGCAGTAGATTCTGCATTGAGCTTTACGGAATCTCCTAAGGTAATGATCAGATCCGGACCCAGGGTGACGCTGACAGGCAGTGGTGTATCTATAGAAATCAGGGTGTCCACTATACAACCAAACGTATCTCTGATCGCTACATTCAAATCACCGGGACATACATTTTGGATTGAGGTATTTGACGTGAAAACACCATTGCCAAAATCAAACAACCATGTGGCATCACCATTATTGATCTGAACAATACCATTACAATCTCCTACACATAAAGGTGGAGTTGCAGCAATTTCAATAGTATCAATTGACAATTGGGTAGATGTCACTACAACAGTATCGTAAGAAATACAACCTGAATTCACATCATGAACGGATAGTATATAGGTACCCTGAGTAGTGGCATCGGCACTGTGATCAGTAACTGATCCAACTATAGTTCCTCCATCCTGAGATGTCCATTGGTATGCAATCCCAGTTCCAAGTGTTGAACCTGATCCATTAAGCTTCACAAAATCCGGTTGGCATCCAAGCACTTTGTCTGCTCCAGCCGAAGCCACCGGAAAATCATGGAATACAACCGGTGTGCCCAGAGAAATGGCAAGACAAGGATCAGTAAGGATAGGAATCCCTCCCGGCCCTTCATCTCCAATCATGGCAGAAATAAAATACGTAACTCCAACCTGCATCGGTGGTACAAAAGAAAATTCAGGAATTGTATTCACTGCAATGATTCCGTTCTGAATATTTCCATCATATAAAATAAATACCTGCTTATCATTACCATCAGGAGAAGCACCCCCCAGATAAGTGGCCGTGACAGTAGCATCAATACACGCATCAATCTGATTTAAGCTCATATTGCCGGCTGATGAAGTACACGAACAGGTGATTAGTCCATTGACTACATTTGAAATGCAACCATTCGCATCCGTCACCTGGTACGAAAACGGATCACCTGATAAAATCGGTGCAGAAGTATATAGGCCACCGGCAAATGTATTCCCATTGATCAGGTAAGGACTTTGTCCACCAGACACTTCAAAACTCACACTATAGGCTGTGTTTGTATTATTACAATCATTGATCTGATTGATGATCGATGGATTGTCATTGAATTGTATTTGTATCTGATCTTCTGCGCTGCAACCACTTTGCGTATTTGAATACTTAAATGTGTATAATCCCGGCGTAGCAACCAAAACATTCGAAGTAGATGAATTCACATTTGAGAATTGTGCTGTTCCAGGTCCATTTAATAATGTCCATGAACCAGCTCCGGTAGCATTCAGATTTCCACTAAGGCCACAAACTGTTTGATCTGCACCTGCATCAACTACAGGATTTGAGGTCGTCGTGATGTCCAGGCAAATGGTATCAGATATTCCGCATTCATTTGCAGCAGCAATGCAAAGTTGTCCCCCTGTGGCGCCATTCCAATTTATGTCTACATTATCTGTTCCCTGACCTGACACAATAGTTGCACCACCAGACAAAGTCCAGCTATACGAATCTGCAGCAGCGACAGAAGGTATTGAATATGCACTCGATCCTAATGAACACGGATTGAGTACACCGCTGATCGGGCCGACCAGAAGTGGCTCACTATTGACGATAATATCTGAAATGGAAGCAGGCAATGATCCGCATGAATTTGATGCAATCAACTGCACTTGTCCTCCGGATGAACTCCAATTGACATCAATTGAAGTTGTTCCCTGCCCTGAAATTATTGTTGCTCCTGATGGCACAACCCATGCATACGAAGTAGCTCCGGAAACAGGATCAATGGTATAGGTGATTGTTGTTCCTTCACAGAGGACATTCGTACCTGAGATAACAGGAATTCCAAGTGGTAGTGTATTGACAGTGACTGTGATGGTATCAATGCTGAATAGTCCTGAATTTAAATCTGTAGCTGTCACTGCATAAGATGTGGTTGAAGATGGCGCTACAGTTATTGATGATGTTGTTTCACCATCATTCCAGATAAATGCAAGATTGAAAGGCCCCGGAACAAAAGCGTTGATGGTCACAGACTCGCCCTGGCATATGATCTGATCAGCGCCCAGATCTACTGCAGGCGCTTCGTTGACAAAAACAGTAACATCATCAACTGCGGTGCAACCATTCAATGTAATGGTGACAGAATATATAGTTGTCAAAAGCGGCGACACGATTATTTGTTGTGTTGTCTCTCCTGTGCTCCAGAGATATGTACCACCGCCGGTAGCATTGAGTGTTGCCATTTCACCTGTTATGAGGAATACATTGGTTCCTGCATTTGCGACAGGCAATGGATTCACTACAACAGTGGCTGCATCTGTGTCGGTGCATCCATTAATGTCTGTCACTGTTAAATTAAAAGTTGTTGTTCCTGTGGGCGTAATGGTTATAGCAGATGTAGCCGCTCCATTGCTCCATTCATAAGTTCCACCACCAGAGCCGGAGAGAGTTACTTGTTCTCCTTCACAGATGATTTGATCAGGTCCTGCATCAGCTTGAGGTATTGGAATAGCCGTCACTGTAAGATTATCTGTATCTGTACATCCATTGTTAGCCGTCACTGTCACTGAATAAATTGTAGTTGTGACAGGAAAAACATTGATGGATGCAGACGTTAGTCCATTACTCCATTGATATGTGCCACCACCGGTAGCCGTCAGGACAACTTCACTTCCTGCACATGAACTTTCGTCAGAACCCGCATTTGCTATGGGGGCCGGAAGTACATTCACTTCAATATCATCAGTTGATGAACATCCAAAGACCGTGACAGTAACAATGTAAGTGGTGCTGCTCCCAGGAACTACAGAAATCGATGCACCACTTTGTCCTGTACTCCATTGATACGAAGAAGGCGTTGTTCCTCCTGATGCTGTCAGCATAGATGTACTGCCTTCACATACATCCTGGTCAACACCTGCATTGGCAACAGGTATTGGATGAACATTGACTGTAATGTTATCCGTATCAAAACAATCCCACTGATTTGTGACCGTCACTGTATATGTTGTAGTAGATGCCGGATCCACATCTATAGACTGACTGGTTTCTCCTGTACTCCATTCATACGATCCGGTACCTGAAAGTCCCGTGGCCGTAAGGGTCACCGTTTCTCCTTCACATATATCTTCATCCGGTCCTGCTGAGGCATTTGGCGTAGGATGAACGACTACATCTACCGTAGCAATATCATCACAATTGCCAAGGGTAACTGTGACAATGTATGATGTGGTTGAATTTGGGCTGACATTGATTGTGCTTGTATTCGAACCATTACTCCATTGATATGAATTGCCACCGGACGCTGTGAGTGTTGCAGAACCGCCCTGACATATAGATTGATCAGGGCTAAGCACAGCAACCGGAACAGGATTAACAACGATCTGAATAGATGCTACATCCGAACAATTTCCCTGGGTAACAGTAACAGTGTATGTAGAAGTAACAACGGGAGTCACAGTGATATTGGCAGCGGATGAGCCGGTACTCCAACCGTATGCTGAACCGCCTGATGCGGTCAATACAGATGAAGTGCCTTCGCATATATCATCATCACCTGTTATGCCTCCATTGACATTGATGACAGTGACAATGACATTGTCAGTAGACATACAACCAAGATCAGTTATTGTCACAGTGTACGTTGTGGTATTCGACGGTGATACATTGATGGACGATCCATTTTGTCCATTGCTCCATATATACGTGCCTCCACTTCCTGTTGCATCTAATTGTGTTGATTCTCCAGAACAGATTTGCACATTCGGTCCAGCATCAACTGTAGGCATAGGATTAACGGTTACCGTTACATCGTCTGTTCCCATGCATCCGTTTACTGTGACAGTGACTGTGTAAGTAGTCGTGCCTGAGGGTGAGACGTTAATTGACGGACCGTTTTGTCCGGTATTCCATAAATAAGTGTTTGGCGTGGTTCCGCCTGTAGCCGTCAGGAGTGTTGAAGATCCATCGCAAATCACAACATTTGGCCCCGCATCAGCTACCGGATTTGGTACAACCGTGACGGTTACCTGATCTGTACCCATGCATCCCCCATCAGATACGGTGAGGGTGTAGGTAGTCGTAGAACCAGGACTGACACTTATCGTCTGACCGCTTTGACCGCTGCTCCAATTGTAAGTAGCTGTCGGCCCTCCTCCTGAACCAGTAATTGAGACGGACCCACCCTGGCAAACATTTTTATCAGGTCCTGCATTTGCATTTACAGCATTTGGATTGATGATGATGTTGATTGTATCCTTATCAATACAACCATTATTGGAAACAGTGATATAATATGTTGTATTTACAACCGGGGTTACAGTGATTGATGGAGTGCTTGCACCTGTGCTCCACATGTAAGAAGTAGCTGCCGGAACCACATTGGCAGTTATGGTAGTTGATTGTCCTGGACAGATCGTGAGATCAGGCCCCAGATCAACTGTAGGTGGTGTTCCTCCTCCGGTGATGAAAGTTAAGGACCATGCATTTAAAACACCGACATCTATAGCTACATAATCATTGATCAGTAATGTCCAGTCTCCATCCGCATTGACACCATTGAATGTATTAGCGAAAGTAAAAGTGCCTAATGGGGCTGTATTGGGAAAAGGAGGTGTGGTGCTTGTTTGCCTGCCTTCCGGTCTGAATGTTCCATTGTAAGGCGGAGCACCACTGGTAATGAATAATCCCGTATTATCTGTAAACGTGGTGATCACATAATTATCTCCTGAGCCACCATTCGATGATGATAATTCCAAAACCTGGCCACTGGGTGCTATCAGAAAAAGGGCAACGTCACCCACAAACGTATGTGTAAAATTGAGCGTCAGATGATCGAGAACTGTGCATCCGTTACCGAGGACACCGATCCCGGACACTGTACATGGTGACGTGGTGATTCCTACGGTCATGATAGGCGCTCCTGGTGGAACTGGAAGTCCACCTACCCCATTGAAAGTTTGAGATGTGCCTGAATTGAGTGCAAAAAGGAATATGAAACTGAGGGCCCATACGGGGATATATCGAGCCATTTGATAAAGGTGTTAAACAAATTGAATAGGAACTTCATTAGCCCTGCTCCAGATGGCGACACTAAAAACAGAGGCTTTCAAAGATACAAAGCAATAGGCAATAAGGGCGTTGTGGGACCTTCGACTTCCTTTCTCCTCTTGAACAAGCTTCATCTCAGAGGCCATTATTACCCAATCATTTTACCGGGAAAGATCTTGATCATTTTTTCTCTTTAGAAACGTTTGAACAATGGAATGTGATTGCTCTCTATCTTTAACCCCTATCATTTTTCATAAAAGTTTAATTATAAAAGAAAATATCGTTTTGAAAAAAATTGAAGATATCCGTAAATCGTATCAGAAAGGGAAATTGGACTTAGAACATCTGGATCCTAATCCTATTGAACAATTCCTGGCTTGGTGGGATGAGGCAGTCTCTTCAGAAATCCTCGAGCCAAATGCCATGACATTGGCTACAGTGGATAAGCATGGCCGACCTTCTGCAAGGATCGTATTGTTAAAAGGTGTAACGCATGATGGTTTTGAATTTTATACAAATTATCAAAGCGATAAAGCAAAAGATATAGAAGAGAATCCAAAAGTAGCGCTCGTGTTTTTATGGAAAGAATTGGAACGACAGGTCAGAATAGAGGGCGTGGCAACGAAATTATCCAAAGAAAAATCAGAAACCTATTTTCATTCAAGACCTCGTGGCAGCCAGATTGGATCCATAGCTTCACCTCAGAGCGAAATCATACCCGACCGGAAAGTATTGGACGAAAAAGTCAACTTGTTAACTCAGCAATTTGAAAACATTGATCCGATTCCATATCCCGAATTTTGGGGAGGATACAATGTGGAACCTCATCACATCGAATTCTGGCAAGGCCGTCATGAACGATTGCATGACAGATTCAGGTATAGTAAAAATAAATCCATCTGGACGATTGACAGGTTAGCGCCTTGACATTTTCGATTTTCGATTTTCGATTTTCGATTTTCGATTTTCGATTATTAAGTCGAGTGGTTCAAAAAAGAGGACGCGGATCAAATAAGAAAAATTATGATTATTTAAGATTTGATTGGGAAATTTCTATGTGATTTTCTTTGTGTCCTATGTTTCTATGTGGTAAAAATTTTTTCATGCATGATTTTAAATGATTTTTTATCAAAGAAAAAGGCGAACTAATCTACAGATCGGCTCGCCTCTTGACATTACTTTTTGATTGGGGTCAAATCACCAGTTCCTTCTCTTCGATCAACTTGCGAATATTGATCAGGGCGTAACGCATACGACCAAGAGCGGTATTGATACTCACATCAGTGAGGCAAGCTATTTCTTTGAATGACATGTCAGCATAGTGTCTCAGTATGACTACTTCACGCTGTTCGGATGGAAGCATATCTACAAGTGTCCTGACACGGTCGTAAGTCTGATCACGCATCATGCTCATCTCCATGTTTGGATCTTCGCACTCAAGCACATCAAATATGTCGAAGGTCTCCGTAGCTGAAACTTTAGTACGTCTTTTAGACCGTCTGAACTGATCTACGCACATATTGTAGGAAATCCTCAGGGCCCATTGGAGGAATTTACCTTCGTGGTTGTATTTTCCTTTCCTCAGGGTGTCAATGATTTTGATAAAAACATCCTGGAATAGATCATCCGCCAACTCACGATCTTTGGTAAACATATAGATCGAAGAGTAAATCTTAGCCTTGTGGCGATGAAGAAGTGTGGAAAATGCGGCCTCGTCTCCGGCCAGATAATAATCAATTAGTTGTTGGTCATTGAGCGGTTGCACTTGCATACTACACATGTTTACAGTTAGAAATAGATCAGGTCTGACGTCAAACCCTTGTCTTAAAAACAGTGTAGAGTAGTAGCTATAGAAAAGATTTTATTGTGACCAAATTGATTAATAGGCTGCTAAGCTAAGGGAATTCTTTTCTTTGCACAACTATTTTTACAAAGATGAAATTCTTTAACATGAACTTAACGACTACCTGAATGATCCTGCTGCCTGGCAACTAATCAATCAGATAGCCTGTTACATGGTCAACAAAAACTGAGCCAAAACATTCCCTTATGCCGGGTAAATTAAAAAGTATTTCTTCTGCAAGCCCTATTACCAGGCCATCTGCCAAGCAAATTGAGATCATAGGCGCCAGAAGCAACAACCTCAAAAATGTAAGTGTAACCATACCTAAAAACCGCCTGGTGGTGGTCACCGGCCTTTCAGGATCCGGCAAATCATCCCTGATCATGGACACCTTATACGCTGAAGGTCAGCGTAGATATGTAGAAAGTCTGAGCTCATATGCCCGTCAGTTCCTCAACCGGATGAAAAAACCTGATGTGGATCTCATACGGGGCATTTGTCCTGCCATAGCCATCGAACAACGTGTATCCGGGGGGAATGCAAGGAGCACAGTCGGGTCTATGACTGAGATCTATGATTATCTGCGATTGCTCTTCGCGCGAGTCGGGCAGACTATAAGTCCAATTTCAGGAGAGAAAGTGAGAAAACATACAGTAACGGATGTCGTCAATTTTATCACCGGTCTTAACGAAGGGACAAAACTGATGATCGTAGCTCCTATCTCCATACGTGATGAAAAAAGAACGATTGAAAAAGAGTCACAACTCCTTCTTCAAAAAGGATACAACCGTATTCAATGGCAAGGCAAAACAATAAAAATTGATGACTTCCTCACAGAATATAAAAGCATCATCAAACAAAAAGCCCATGGGCTGAAAAAAGGAGACCTTAGTTTAGTCGTCGATCGCTTCCCCGTCTCTCATGATGAAGAATTTAAGAAACGTACTGCTGACAGTGTCCAGACTGCATTCTATGAAGCTGAAGGGGAATGCATCGTTGAGGCAGAAGGTGGTGCAAAAACTGAGTTTAATAATCGTTTCGAATTAGATGGACTTACCTTCATCGAACCTGAACCCAAACTATTCAACTACAATAATCCAGTCGGGGCATGTCCACGATGTGAAGGTTTCGGAAAGATCATAGGTATCGATGAAGACAAAGTCATTCCTGACGGTTCACTCAGTGTGTATGAAGGAGCAGTGGCTGCATGGAGTGGTGAGAAATCAAATCTGTGGCAACAGGATTTTTTGAAAAAAGCAGGTAAGCAGGGATTCCCTGTTCACAAGCCCTACATTGAATTATCATCTGCACAGCGTAAGTTGTTGTGGGATGGCAATAATGATGTGCGGGGTATTCAGGCCTTTTTCAAAGAGGTGGAACAGGGTAGTTATAAAATTCAAAACCGTGTGATGCTGGCCCGGTATCGCGGCCGTACAACCTGCACGGAATGTGGAGGTGGAAGACTCAGGCCAGAAGCAACTTATGTGAAAGTAGGCGGAAAATCATTGCCTGAATTAGCCAACATGTCTGTCAAAGATCTTCGTGTATTTTTTACAGAATTGAAACTTTCAAAACATGAAGAATCAACCGCCGCACGGATTCTTCTTGAAGTGAGAAACCGTCTTCGTACAATGAGTGAAGTTGGCCTCGGCTATCTTCATCTCGAACGAATTTCTTCAACACTCAGTGGTGGTGAAACACAACGTATACATCTCACAAGAAATCTTGGAAGTAATCTTACGAGTTCTCTGTACATACTTGACGAACCCAGTATCGGACTTCATCCAAAAGATACAGGGCAGTTGCTGAAGGTATTGTTCGAATTAAGAGATCTTGGCAATACTGTTGTGGTCGTCGAACATGAAGAAGAAATGATTCAGCAGGCTGATTATATTATTGATGTAGGACCATTAGCAGGGATTCATGGAGGAGAAATCGTGTATGAAGGTCCTTATGACGATTTTATCGCTAATGGTCCCACCGGAAAAGTAAGTCTGACCCATCAATACCTGACAGGGCGTAAAACAGTGCCAACACCCAAGAAGAGACGCACGTCTCCGAATAAAATTTTTCTGAAAGGCGCCAGGCTTCATAATCTTGAAAATGTAAATGTCGAAATTCCACTTTATTGCATGACTGTGGTGACAGGTGTGAGCGGTTCTGGAAAAACTACGTTAGTGCGGCATGTTCTTGAACCTGCACTTTCCCAGGTCCTTGGCATTACCACCGGCTCACATACTAATCTCTTAAAATCGATCACGGGAGATTATCAGCGAATCGATGGCATTGAAGTGATAGGGCAACAAGCACTAGGGAGAAGTTCAAGATCTAATCCGATCACGTATATCAAGGCCTATGATGCCATCAGAAAACTGATGACAGATCAACACCTTGCGAAAGTGAATGGATACAAACCAAAACATTTTTCGTTCAATGTGGAAGGCGGACGATGTGAGACATGCAAAGGAGATGGTGAGATCGTCATTGAAATGCAGTTCCTGGCTGATGTCAAGTTGGTATGTGATGAATGTGGCGGCAAACGATTTCAAAAACCGATACTTGAGATAAAATATAAAGGGAAGAATATCTATGATATCCTTGAGCTGAGTGTTGATGAAGCCGTTGAATTTTTTGAGGATGAAAAAGATATTGCTGAACGATTGCAGCCACTTCAGGATGTTGGATTGGGATACATCAAACTTGGGCAGGCATCAAGTACACTTTCAGGTGGCGAAGCACAGCGTGTCAAGCTTGCTTCATTTCTCACAAAAGACAGGGATGACCGTCATCTCTTCTTCATTTTTGATGAACCAACGACAGGTTTGCATTTTCATGATATTCATGTATTGATGAATGCATTGAATGCGCTTGTTGAAAAAGGCCACACCGTGGTCATCATAGAGCACAATATGGAAGTCATAAAGACAGCAGACTGGGTCATTGATCTTGGTCCGGGAGGTGGTGATGAAGGAGGCCAACTGGTCATCCAGGGCACTCCTGAACAGGTAGCAAAATGTAAGGAATCAGTAACGGGGCAATATTTGAAAGCGAAACTGTAGGGTGAGTTGCGCAATATTTTCGATTTTCGATTTTCGATTTTCGATTTTCGATTTTCGATTTTCGATTTTCGATTTTCGATTTCGGGATTTGGAATTTAGAATTGAGAGCGAAAATTTTTTAATGCTGTCCATCAATCATAATTTATCTTAAATTTTCCTGATTGATCTGCGTCTTCTTTTTTCTCACCACTTATCATTCCTAAATAGTAGTAATTACGCAATTAAATTTTCTAAGTGACTTCTTATGTTTTCTTATGTTCCTAAGTGGCAAAACGAGATTCGAAAATTATTGTGTTTCAAAGCAGATATAATGTCCCAAAAAAAATATGGAACCACTTAGAGACATTCGGACACTAAAGGAAATCACTTAGGAAGCCTGGATGGTTGCTGAGCTATCGCACATGGTTGCGTGAGGCAGGTTGAAGCAGTAGATTTTTAAGCTCAAACCCGTTTTGGAACATTGGCTTTATAAACAGAAACCGGAGTCACTTTGTAACCTTGTTTTTTTAACAGACTAAGCACACCATTTTCACCTGCAAGATGTCCGGCTCCAACTGCAAAAAACACAGGACCATTCTTCATCATTTTTGACATGATGGGTATCCAGTTTTTGTTCCGATTATTGATGAGTACATTTTCAAAATTCCCATCCTCACCTGGTTTAGGCTCAGTGGCCATTTCGATCATGGCTTCTATGTCCTGATGCTTATACAGCTCAACCGTCTGATCATACATGTCCGTATCTGTATTTGTTCCTTTGATGGCATCCAACAACATGAGGGCCTGATCTTTATAAGAGATACTATCAAATAAAGACATCTGATATTGCATTGTCTCCAATCCGCCTACCTCTTTCTTTGCTTTTTGCGCTCTATCGTACAAATTCATTTCATAAGAAACGATGTCATCAGATTGCATTTCCTCAGGGTTCATATTTACTTCAGCTAACATCGACAGGAACATCGGTTTCACATTTGATAATAAGAACATAGGCAAGCCCATATTATCAAAATATTTTGAAACCTCAGTGTACTCTTGCGGAGTCAGAAGATCTTGCAATGTCGTCCCATCTTTCATCATCAGATTGGACAGCATGCCCATCATGGATCCCATGTCTGACATTTCATCGAGGTCAATTTCAAAAACAACCTGTTTGCTTTTATCAAAAGCTTCATCAAGACCTGAAGGAAGAAAATAATCATCCTTCGGAATCATGTGGATTGTTCCAAACAAATAGGAAGGCTCAGCCTGACCAGGCTTTTCGATTTTCCAGAGAAGGGCATGAGGTACTGAAGCTGCAGGTTGAACAGCAGATTTAGATCCTTTACACGAGACAAGCAAAAATGCACTCAGCAGGGTGATCGAAAGAAATGAGAAATATTTATTCATAGAAAATCCAGAGTGAAAGTTCAAAAGTAAACTGATTAACGCTGGAAAGGTTATTTGAGTTGTAAAAGGCGGAAAAGGCAGAAAAGGCGGAAGAGGCGGAAAGGGCGGAAAAGGCGGAAAGGGCGGTAGAGGCGGAAGAGGCAGAAAAGGCGGAAAAGGCAGAAAAGGCGGAAAAGGCGGAAAGGGCGGAAGAGGCGGAAAGGGCGGAAAAGGCAGAAAAGGCAGAAGAGGCGGAAGAGGCAGAAGAGGCGGAAAGGGCGGAAAAGGCGGAAGAGGCAGAAAGGGCGGAAGAGGCGGAAAGGGCGGAAAGGGCGGAAGAGGCGGAAAGGGCGGAAGAGGCGGAAAGGGCGGAAGAGGCGGAGAGGGCGGAAGAGGCGGAAAGGGCGGAAGAGTAAATAATTACTAACAGTTGGAGATTACCGATCGCCGCAACAAGCTGCTTGAGAGTGATTTTCGTTATGACCAAGGATCCGATATATGGATTTGAAGTTCAAACTTCAAATAGCGTAAGAGATTTTCGTTAACATCCGAAATTTTGATTTGAAGTGCAAACTTCAAATAGCGTAGTAAGAAGATGTTTAACTATAAATTTTTTAAGAGTACGGACAGGTCGCGACCTGTCCGTACTCTTAAAAAATTTATACCGGTAGTCTTTGCCTTTGCGCTTCATATAACATTATGCCGGCAGCGACGGAGACGTTCAATGAATCCATTTCACCAGCTTGTGGAATGACGACGATGTGATCGACAATGCGCAATAATTCCGGAGCAACACCTTGTCCTTCTGATCCCATGATGATCGCCATCGGTTGTTTAAAATCCACTTCGTGCAAAGGTGTAGTACCACGTCCATCAGCAGCAATAACCGTAACTCCACTTTCTTTCAGAAATCTAACTGCCGAAACAAGATCTCTTACTCTGCACAATGGAATACGCAAGAGAGCTCCTGAAGATCGCTTGACAGCATCTGCATTGAGTTGTGCAGTTTCCTTCGCGGGGAAAACCAAACCATCAGCACCGAGTACCTCCACCGATCGGCTGATCGCACCGAAATTGCCTACATCAGTGACCCTGTCGAGCATCATCAATAAAGGAATTATTCCCTGATCAAAAAGATGTGGTACCAGGTCCTCAAGTGAAGTGTATTCAACCTGTGATCTGAATGCAGCAATCCCCTGGTGATTGGCACCAAATTTATCCAGCTTCTCTTTGGGTACTTTCTGAACGGGGATTTCCAGTTTCTGGCATTTTTCAACCACTTCATTCAGATTCGCCTGCCTGTCAATGAGCACTTTATCAATAGGTTGCCCGCTGTCAATGGCTTCTATAACCGTATGGCGACCGATGATCACCCAATTACCTTTTTTTGTCATATATCATACCAATATAGGCAAGAATGGGACTTCCGCTCTTATGTATAGGCAAGATTGATTAAATTTAGGCTTCAATTTCTTATAAATCAGATTATGAAAAAATTGCTCCTACTACTGGCAGTATACCCACTGTCTTTTCTTTTTATTTCATCTCTTTCTGCCCAATCCATCGACTATACGGCCAAAGCTTCAGCGTATATCAAAAATGAATATGGCCTTGATCAAAAAGCTATTGGTGATCTTAAGATCACAAGCCAGTTCACTGATACGTACAACGGTGTCACACATGTCCATCTCACACAAATGAAAGACGGATATGAAATCTTCGGCACAGAAATCAATCTTGCATTTCAGCCGAACGGAAAAATATCTAGTGTAGGCCACAACCTTACGATCATCGATGGTCAATCATTTTCTGATACCCATGTTGATCTTAAAGCTCCACAAGCTATCGGCATCGTGGCAAATTCTTTGGGTGTTGCCACTCGTTCAGTTCCTGAATTAAAAAATTACAATCCTGCAGGTGTTCCTATTTACGAAAAATCGGATATGGCTCTTCTGGACATTCCTGCTGAACTTGGATATCTACGTACAGCATCAGGCGAATATCATCTTACATGGAAAATTCAATTTCAACCTGCAAAATCAGGGTTATTGTATCAGTCGTTTGTAGATGCTACGAATGGCAAACTTATTTCAAATGACAACCTGACTTCGCACTGTACGTTTGAACAAGGATATTTAGCACATGAAGACAAATGTGATGACAGTCCCTCTGCCAAAACGTTTGCACCTCCGGCACCTGTAAATGCAGCTTCCGGATCATACAGAGTACTTCCAACAACAATAGAAAGTCCTAACCACGGAAATTTTCAATTGATCACAGGAGCAGAAGATTTACTTGCATCACCTTTCGGCTGGCATGATGACAATGGAATAGCAGGTCCTGAATTTACATATACGCGAGGAAATAATGTTCATGCCTTTTTAGACAGAGACTGGAGTTATAGTCCTGATTCGGAATTAGATGGAGGCGCAAACCTTCTTTTTGATTTTCCTTTTAATGTTGACGGCGAACCTGTCGACAATGAAAATGTCGCTGTGACAGGATTATTCTTCAGGAATAACTTCATGCATGATTTTGCATATCAATACGGTTTCAATGAAGCCGCAGGTAATTTTCAATCAAAAAATTATTCAGCAGTGGGAGCAGGTCAGGATTTTGTCAATGCACTTGCGCAATTCGGTGATAGTAATCCTGCATTGTGTGGGACACAAACGAATGGTGGTACAGCCTGTCAGAATAATGCTGATTTCGCAACACCTGTAGATGGCTTTAGCGGCCAGATGAGAATGTTCACATGGAACCAGGACAATAGCAGCAAATTTCTTGAAGTTCTCACTCCGATTGACTTATCCGGGAAAATTCAAACGGGTCTGGCTCAGTTTGGTCCGGATATAGCGACGATTCCGCCTGTGACAGGTCCTGTGGTGGTCATTGATGATAAATCATTTGATCCGACTTTTGGTTGTGTTCCAATAGGCAATGCAACAGCACTGGCCGGAAAAATAGCGATCATCGATCGTGGATTGTGTGATTTCAGTGATAAGGTTTATAATGCACAGGAAGCAGGCGCTATCGGTGTCATCATTTGCAATTTTGATGAAACGGTGATTGGTATGTCTGCCGGAGCAAATGCAACGCTTGTCACTATACCTTCTGTATTCATCAGCAAGAGTGAATGTTCAAGGATAAGAGTGGCTGCAGCTAATGGATTGACAGCATCACTTATAGCTCCGATCTCTACTGGTCCTGCACTGCGTGACGGTTCACTCGACAACAGTGTGATATCACATGAATATACCCATGGCATCTCCAATAGACTTACGGGCGGACCTGGCAGAAGTGATTGTCTGTCCGGAGGCGCCCAAACCGGAAATGCAGAGGAAGCTTCGGGTATGGGTGAGGGATGGAGTGATTTTATGGCGCTCGTGACGACGGTCAATCCAGGTGACACCGGAGCTAAAAAAAGAGGTATAGGAACTTATGCGATAAAAGAAACCGTCGACGGCAGAGGGATTCGGACTTATCCATATAGTACGGACATGACTATTGATCCGCATACATATGATGATATCATCACGGAAGCTCTTCCTCATGGTGTTGGTTCGGTATGGTGTGCTATGATATGGGATATGTATTGGGATTTCAGTGATCAATATGGATGGGATCCGGATGTACTGCACGGTCATGGTGGAAATAATATGGCGATTCAACTGGTCATGGATGGTATGAAATTGCAACCATGTCCGCCCGGATTTATTGATGCCAGGAATGCTATCCTCAGGGCAGATTCGATTGATTATGGAGGCGCTAACCAATGCCTGATATGGAAGGCATTTGCCAGGAGAGGTTTAGGATTCAATGCTGATGGAGGAGATAAGGGCTCAAGATCTGATGGCAAGGAAGGATTTGATCTGCCTACAAGTTGTCTTGATGAAATCAGGTTTAAGAAAACAATGACGCCTGAAGTTGTAGCAGGTGAGAATATACAAGTGACGTTGATAGTGACCAATTACAAAGGTTTCCCATTGACAAATGCATTTGTAGAAGATCAGATTCCTGATGGTTGCACATATATCAGTGGCTCTGCTAATATTGAGCCATCAGTAGGGAACAGCCTTGTCTGGTCATTTAATTCTATAGATGCAGATGAAGAAATAACGATCACCTATCTACTGGCTACCGATCCTGAAAAATATTCTATACGCCTGTCTTATGATGACATCGAAGGCGATCCACTCGAAAGATGGGATATCTATTATGATGTAAACGGAACAACGTCAAATTTCTGGCAAACACAGGATTTGGTGGTACATAGCGGTATCTCTGCGTGGAATGTCGGAGATCCTGCTACAGAGTCAAAACATTATTTGCAAAACTTTGAGCCCTACTCCATCACGGGCAGTTATCCATTGTATCGTTTCTATCATTACTACAATACTGAAGCGGGTGCTGACGGAGGATTTATGGAAATTTCTACTGATGGTGGTAATGCATGGATTCCCCTGGGTGACCGGGTATTCAGAAATGGTTATCCGCGACGTCTTCAATATGGAACATTTGCCATTCCTGATCTATTTGCTTTTTCAGGTAAGAGTTCTCCAACCCCTGCGATGATACCTGTCTATATTGATCTGAGGGATTATATTGGCCAGCAGGTGAAAATAAGATATCGGTTTGGCACTGATGCCAACATCTCCGGTGATGGCTGGTATGTGGATGATGTGGAAACCATGGATGCTGTGATCTACAATGCACAAGCCTGCCTGTCCAGTGATCAGACAAATGCCATGTGTACAGAAGCACCCGAAAGAGGTACAATCGTGGATACTTCTATCCCCAATGCAACAAATGACAGTCATGATAATGCTGCATTAGGACTAATGCCAAATCCGGCAGGTGATTTAATACAGTTAGTTTTAACTGCTGCCAGATCAGATGATGCGATGATCCATGTCTTTGATCTGACAGGACATTTGTTGTCAACTAAAAAGTGGTCCCTGACAGAAGGTATCAATCAAAACGTGATCGATATTTCAACATTCAATTCAGGCATGTATGTGATACAGGTGACGACAGGAAATATGATGTATAGTAAGAAGTTTGTGAAGGAATAGAGAAACGCAGCGGCAGCGGCAGCGGCAGCGGCAGCGGCAGCGGCAGCGGCAGCGGCAGCGGCAGCGGCAGCGGCAGTGGCAGTGGCAGTGGCAGCGGCAGTGGCAGCGGCAGTGGCAGCGGTAGCGGTAGCGCCAGTAATCAGAAATCAATAAAATAAAAAAAGGACGAAAATAATTTTCGTCCTTTTTTTTATTTCCAGGTATTGAGTCCGGGATTCTTCGACACGCTCATCCTTCATTTCATCCAGTTCAGCACAAGTCTTGCATCCTTTTATCCGGCATCCATTATTTGCAAAACACAACAATTGTTTTAATATGCATACGTTCGAGGTCAGAGACACTCGAATGTCAGGACGCGATACGTGGATGATAAAAAATATTATGCTTCAGACGAGTCCTTGGTTTCATCCTTTGTAACATCTTCTGCTTTGTGCATCTTACTTTTTAGCTCCTCCAGTTTTTCTTTTGCGTCAGCTGCGAGGTGAGATGCGGTTTCTTTGATATTATCGCTGATGTCCTGCAGCTTTTCCTGCACATGCATTTCTTTCAGATTGTCCTTGATGTCTTCCATGATTTCTTTGACGTGGATTTCCTTCATGGCGCTTTCAAGTTTATCTACAAGCCCGGAAGTGGCTGCACCCAAGTCCTCACCCATGGCTTTCACAGAGTCGAAAAATGAGTCTTTTTTTGATCCATCGTCTGTCGATTTCTTTTCTTCTTTGGGGGCGTCATTGATATCGTCCCACTCTTCTTTTTTTGATTTTTCCATATTGTCAACTTTTTCTTTGATGTCATTTATTTCTGTCTTAACCTGCGTATTGAGATCGCTGACGGCTTCTTCTATTTTGGCGGAGACAACAGACGCTATGGCGCCGAGATTGTCACCCAGATCTGTAAGTGATTCGCCAAGGGTCTCACTGATCGCATCAACAAGCGAATCTTTTGATTTGTTTTTTTGTTTTTTTGCTTTGCCTTCCGCTATAGCTTCTGCGGCTTTACCTAATGCATCAGCGTCAAGATTATCCGCTTGCGCGTGAATCGTTTCTGCTATTTTTTGCTTTACAGATTCTTTGGCCTCATTCAATTCCACTTTCAGGGACTGATGTTTCTTCTGGTCCTCAAGAAATTTCTTTTCCCTGTTGATCCGCTCTTCCAATTCCACTTTCGTCTTCTGCATTTCAGCTAACTTCTCATTCTTGGAATTGATGCGCTCATCGATCATTTTTAATTTGGCCATCCGGATCTGCGCTTCAAGCTGACCTTCAGTATTCGCTATGCGATCATCCTGGAAGCTCTTATCCTTGTCATCCCGCCTGATTGATTTATCCATCTTCTCAATAGCTGAAATCAATCCTTCATACCTGCGGCTTAACCGGTCAAGAGCGGATGTATCCTTCGAGCTTTTTTCGCCGAATTTTTTCTCTTTGACCTGTTTGAATGCGGTGTCTATACGCTTCCAGATTTTGGAACGGTCATTTCTTGATAATTCAGCATCTTTAAATTCCTGCTGAAGTTTCTTTAATTCATTAAACAGAGGTTGCAGGCCAAGACCGTTTTTAATCTTCTGCTCTACTTCATCCAATTTGGTATTGAATCTATCGGCAAATTCATGTGATACACGATCGATTTCGGAATCCATATCCTTGCGCATATTCTTAAGCTGGGTGAATATGTCATTGGTCATCTCCCGCAATTGTTGCCCATGTTCGCGGAGGAGAGTTTTATCGAAAATATTTTTCTGGATTTTCTCCCAGGATTCTTTCATCTCCTCCCAGAGTTGATTTTTATAACTGGTAGCACCCTTGATTTTGTCTTTTATATCTTCCAGTTCACTCAGGAATGAATGATACAATTTATTGGAAAGGACAAGGAAGTGCCATTCCGTTTGCGCCCGCTGAATAATATCGGGTCGGTCTACTTTTAGGTTTTCCGGTAGAATATTGTCAGAAGCAGTCAGTGGTCTCTCCGTGTGTGTATAGCCTTCAGGGAAAGGCACCTCATGGGATTCACGCCATTCGTTGAGCATCAGGTTGTAAAACTCCTCGGATGTAGTTTCAAATGGGAAAGTATATAAATCAACTACATTGTCTTCTGCCTTTAGTGAGATAGCGATCAGTACTTTCTGATCCTTTTCATTATTTCCCCACATTACGATTCTCGTCTTCATACGTATGATTTTAAATGGTACTTATTGGTATCGATATTATTCGTTGGACTCAGGAGTAAATCCTCATCCGTTACAATTTTGCCTTTTTTTACTTTGCATGTGCTTTGTATATTGCCTATTGGGACTTTATTCACATTTGAAAGTAATACCTGACCTGTGCAAATGCATTCAGGAACTCCATGAGTGAAACGTATTTTAACCGATTTTTGATCTATTGAAGTCCAAAAAATATCCACTCATTTTATCCCTAATTGCCATGGGAAATCAGGCAAAAAAAATATTCCAACACAATACTTAAACTGCCAATGATCCTGACATTTCAGCATTAATAATTTTCTTTTCAATCAGATACTCAGCGATTTGTACAGCATTTGTGGCTGCACCTTTCCTTAGATTGTCGGCTACGATAAATAAATTCCAGCAACGGTCTCTTGATTCATCTCTACGGATACGGCCTACCCATACATCATCTTTTCCTTCTGCCAATATGGGCATGGGATATTGGTTAGCTCCCGGATTGTCATAAAGCTTTACTCCCGGAGCCTCAGCGAGAACTGTTCTTATACCTGTAAGATCCGCATCAGTAGTCAGTTCAATATTGACTGATTCACTGTGTCCGGAGATGACAGGAACGCGCACAGCTGTGGCAGATACCGGCATATCGGGTTCCTGCATAATCTTCCGGGTCTCATATACCATTTTCATTTCCTCTTTGGTGTAATCATTTTCAAGGAAAATATCGCAATGCGGGAGACAATTGGCGAATATGGGGTGAGGGTAAACCTGCGCTCCAGGCTGCAGTCCATTTGCTTCATCTTTATATTGCTTCACAGCTTTCATGCCTGTTCCGGATACAGCCTGGTATGTGGACACAATGATGCGTCGTATGCCAAAACGGCGATGAATCGGATTAAGCGCTACGACCATCTGGATAGTACTACAGTTTGGATTGGCAATTATTTTATCCTTTTCTGTGAGAACATGGCCATTCACTTCCGGAACGATGAGCGGAATACCTTCAGTCATTCTCCATGCGGAAGAATTGTCAATCACAGTGCAGCCCACATCGGCGAAAGCCTGTGCCCATTCTTTTGAAACTGATGCGCCGGCAGAGAATAAAGCGATGTCCGGCCTCCTGTCTATTGCCTCCTGCATGGATAGCACAGGATATGCACGCCCATTGAACATGATCGTACGACCGACTGAACTGGCAGATGCAACCGGCAATAATTCGGAAACAGGAAAATCCCTTTCCTCCAGTACTTTCAACATCATCTGGCCAACCAGGCCTGTAGAACCAACGACAGCTATTTTCATATTTATCAATACTCGGTTTAGGGGTATAAAGTTACAAACAAAAGGCTAAGGAGAAGGAGGAGGAGGAGGCCTAGGAGAAGGCCTAGGCTAAGGCTTTAACCCTTATCTGATAACTAGTCCAATATCTTTTAACCTTCAACTAAAAACTATTTTTCTTAGTTACCTTCGAAATATGAAATATTTCTTCGCCATAGGACTGTTTGCTTTGATTCTTCATTTTGAGGCCGCGGGTCAGTTTGCAGATGATTTCAGTGATGGCAACCTTGACGGATGGCTGGGAAACACTGAAAACTACATCGTAAATACATCCGGCCAACTTCAATTGAATGCGCCTTCAGGATCAACTTCTTCATGGATATATACTCCGGTCGCTTTTATGGATAGTATGGTGTGGGAAGTTTATTTCAGGCTTGATTTTGCTCCCTCTACAAGTAACTTATTGAGAATATATCTTGGACTGACATCACCTGATCTTACTACTGCCTCGGGTTATTTTCTTGAAATAGGGGCCACAGGTGATACAGATCCTCTGGATTTCAAATATCTGGATAATGGAAGCGCGACGACTATTGCCTCATCCGTGCCCGGGCTTGTTGCCCTGGAACCAGTAGATCTCACTCTTCGTGTTGTACGAAATAACCAGGGACTATGGCAAATATTTAAACTTGGAGGCCCTTTGCCTGAGCTATTATTTTCAACTTCACACAATATCCAGCCTGTTTCATCTCTGACCACCTTTGGTTTTTACAACAAGTACACAGATACACGAAGAGATAAATTCCGCTTTGACAATATTACCATCTCACCGCTTCAGCCAGATCAAACTATTCCTTCCTGGCTTACACTTACAGTAGCCGATAACAAGACCGTGAATCTACTGTTCGATGAACCACTGGATCCTATTACATCCACTGATCCAACACATTACATTCTGACACCAGGGAATACAATGCCTGATAATGTTGTATTGAATGCAAATGAAATCACGCTTTCATGGAATCAGGCATTTATATCTAATCAGGATTATACACTGACGATCAATAACCTCAAAGATCTTTCAGGAAATGTTCTTTTGACCGATAATAAAAATTTTAAATTTACCCAGATCGCACAGGCAGCACCATTTGATCTGCTGATCACGGAGATCATGGCCGATCCGACGCCTTTGATAGGCCTTCCTGATGCAGAATATCTTGAAATTCATAACACCAGTAATGAAGTATTCAATCTGGGTGACTATAAAATAAGGGTAGGTACCACCGAAAAGGTATTACCTGACAGCCTTATACATCCGGGAGAATTTGTGATCCTGACAGACGATGCCAATATCGCATCGCTGTCTCCTTTTGGCAGAGTAATTGCATTATCAAGCATGTCCGCACTGACAAACAGCGGAACGTCATTAGCCTTGATCAATTCCTCCGGTGAAGTCCTACACGAAGTAAGTTATGCCCTGTCATGGTATAATGATGCTGTCAAATCAAATGGGGGTTGGTCACTTGAAATGATCAATCCATCCCACATTTGTTCTGACCAGGAAAACTGGACAGCAGCCTCTAATCTTCTCGGCGGAACACCCGGACAAATAAATTCACAATGGACTACTACTCCTGACATTCAGGGACCTTCTATTGTTTCTCTTTTTACTCCTTCGCCTGATGTGGTTGAATTGCGTTTTGATGAGCGTATTGAATCTGTGTTGATGCTCAATCCTGCATTATATGTATTTCAACCTTCACTGAATATTGACAAGGTTGAGCTACTCAATGCCAAAGCTGTCCGAATCACATTGATGCAACCCCTTCAGCAAAGTGTGATCTACCATCTGATTCCCTTTTCTGCTATTGATTGTCTAGGCAACCCCGCTGCGGGTCAGGATACTATTGTCTTTGGCCTGGTCGCACCGGTTGCGAAAGGAGATATATTGATCAATGAATTACTTTTTAATCCTGCAGTCGGCGGAAGCAGGTATATAGAGATCATCAACTCAAGTCAAAAATTTATTGATCTGAGCACGCTTGCGATAGGACGAATCAATGCAACGCATCACGATATTTATCCCACAGGTATAAATGAAATACTTGCCCCGGGAGAAATTGCGGTGTTTACACCTGATCCTTCAGATATCCTTTCAAGGTATGTGGTGCCGAATCCAACAAAGCTTTATGCCTCTACCTTACCTACATGGGATGACAAAGAAGACCAGGCTTCACTCATAGCCGGCGGTGAATTTATAGATTCATTGACCTTTTCGTCATCCTGGCATCATCCTGTGATCAGTGATCAAAACGGGGTCAGTCTCGAACGAATTTCAATCAATGCCCCAACTTCTTCTGCATCAAGCTGGCACAGTGCTTCCTCCGTGAGCGGCTATGGTACGCCGACTGGACCGAATTCGCAGGCTTTACAAGGTGGAGTTGCAAAAGCACCTTTTAGTATAACCCACAAACAGTTTTCGCCGAATAATGACGGGTACAAAGATTTTCTCCTCATCGATTTCAGCGAGACTTCCGGGGATGATATCGCATCTGTCTGGATCTATGATCTTGAAGGAAGAATCGTAAAACAGCTTTTATCCAATGAGTCCATTGGTACGTCTGCGCTTATTCAATGGGATGGCAGCAATGCAGATGGACGATTGGCGGATATGGGTATCTACATCGTGTTTGTTCAGCTATGGAATCCTGCGGGGGATGTAACGGAATACCAACAATCCTGCGCCCTTGTAAAACGGTAAACGCTTGATTTCAAAAACAACAGATATGTCCACTCCGATAAAGCTCGCTGGTCTTTTGCCCAAGGCAATCGTCTCAGTGAGTGTATCGGCATTGTTAATCCTTGTGACAGGGCTGTGTGTCTTCACGCCTTCACTTTTGCTTTTACGACAATTATCTGATTATACGTTTTACATCATGCTTGGCATGCTGGTGCTTGGCTTTACCGCTTTTCTTGTTCGACAGGAAAGAATCATGATGGTGAGTCTTTTGTGTTGCTGTGTATTATGTCTGCATCTTAAGGGATCAGCGAATAAACAAATGCGGTTGGCGGTAGTAACGTCTAATCCTTCGCTTAAAATTTCACATATCAGCCTGGGCAATGCAGAAAATGATTATGATAAAGTCATCGATTATATTGCGCACCTTGATGCAGATATTATCAGTTTCCAGGAATTGACACCTGACTGGAATGCACAATTAATAAAAAAACTATCTCCTGAATATAAATACATCAGGACGATGACCAGGCTTGATCCGTATGGCATGGGATTCTTTTCAAAAATTGCTTTTCAATCTCTGGATACCATTTATTTTCATGATGTGCCGGCATTAATCGGATCGATCATGCTGACCAATGATCACCTCTGCACGATAGTGAGTTGTACGGTAATACCTCCGGTCAACCAGGCGGCCTTTGCCATGATATCAAAACATTTTACTTACCTGACGGATTACATGAAAAATTTTGAGGGTAGTGTCATTGTACTGGGTGATTTGCATTTACCACCATGGGCTGCAGAAATACAACAATTTAAAGTCCAGGCTAATCTTCTGGATAGCCGAAGAGATACAAATCCAAGGAATCTTGATGGTTCTTTTTCGCTGCCGCGGATTCCGGTGGAGCATATTTTTTATGGGCATAAATTCGAGTGCACTTCTTTTTCTGAATTGGGTAATGGTGTAGTGGGCCGTCTTGGCATAACAGGAACTTATCAAATACATAACAGTGATGTGGAAAGTGTTCAGTAGTCTGGGGCATGCCTTCAGGGGTATGATTGATTTATTGTCGACGGAGCGGAATGCGCAGATCGAATTTGTGATGGCTTTGTTTTTTATAGGGCTTGGCTTGTGGTTAAAGTTATCTTCTGTAGAATGGTGCTTTGTATTCGCATGTATCGGCGCTGTCATTGGTGCTGAAGGTCTCAACACAGCTATTGAGCGGCTTTGTGATTTTCATACAAAGGAATTGCATGAGGATATCAGATTTGTCAAAGATGTTGCTGCCGGTTCGGTATTGATCATTGGGATAATGGTGGTGTGTATAGGGCTTGTGATTTATGGGCCGAAAGTGATGCAAGTCCTGGGATTGTAAATGAGTAACGAATAACGAGTAACGAGTAACGAATTGATGATGGCTGGTTCCCGGCATGATCCTGAAAGGATCTATTATCAATGGCCCCGGGTGAAACCCGGGGATAATGATGCGGGGGGAGTTACAACCCTGAAAGGGTTGAATAGAAATCTGTGGTCAGTGTATATCTGTATTATTCTTGTGTTTTCAATTTTACATAATTGTTTTTCAATCGCAGCTGCAAGCTGCTTGAGGATGATTACCATATTGGACGAAGATTCGAAATATTGATTTTAAGTTCAAACTTAAAATAGCATTCGTTTTAAGTTCAAGCTTAAAATAGCGGGTAAAAAAATGGAGGCCGCTGCGTGCAGGGCCTCCATTTTTTTTGAACATGATCTATTCGTTGATCCTACCCTATTGTTTAACATTTACGTTTCCGGTGAATTGTAAATTACCTGAGACAATATTAAAAACAGTACTCATACTACCGGATATATTGATGACATTGGCGACAGTCGGTCCTGCGATGGTAATGCTTTTGTTGATCAGGATAGAACCGGTGGTCAACAGGATGGTTGAATTCCAGATCGATGGATCAAATGTAATCGTGGAGCCAGTGGACACACAGGCTATCCGATCCCGCAATGATCCTGCTCCTGCATCAGCTACATTCATGACTACCCCCATACAATAAAATTCATCTGCGCCTATATCAGGTATTGTTCCACTGCGCATCTCATTATCAATGTCATCAGTTACTGAACCCAGCGGTGTACCTAAATCATTCGAACTGGTAACATGCAGATCATTATTGGACACAAAAGGCCCTGCCGTTGTAAAAGCCTGTGATGCATTATCATTTGTGCCGGCGGGAGAGAGAGTGCTGGAATAAGCGGCCAGTAAAGCCAACGTTGTGTAGAAGTTCGTGCCGGCTGTTGTTCCTGCCTGTCCAACGCCCTGTCTCGCTGCATCAGTACCGAAATAGTATAAATTATTATTCCAGGTTAGGTTCATTGCTGATGTACCACTCGAAGGAAGATAGGCGGACACATGTGCAATGGAGGTAGTGCCACCGGTAATATTGTTTGCAAAAATATTATTACGAACGTCACATCCTGTAGATGTTGTGTTTACCAAACCAAAGGCCGCAGACAGCAAACTGGCGGTTGCTGTTCCCGGCACCAGGCCATAGAGGTTTACTGAATTGTGATAGATCTTGTGCCCTGTGCCCGATCCAACCCTGATCCCGAAAATTCCGAAGGTAGTTGAGAAGGCAGCGCCACCGGTCATGTTGAAGTTAACATTGCTGACAAAATTGTTCTTTACTACAACATTGTTTCCTCCGCTAATGTCAATTCCATAAGCGCCGAAAGTGCCGGTATTTGTATTGATGATTCCCTGAACATTGTTTTTCTGTATCGTCAGATCACCGGTGGTAGCACCTGTAACCGAAATGCCACGTACCTGGGAAGAACCGTTTGTTGAGATGTCTGACACACTATTGCCGGTAATATTATTGTTAGTAGCGGCGGTTCCGCTTGTTATATTGATTCCAATCGGAGCAAAAGCACTTGTTCCAGTATAACCAACAGTTGCCACCGTATTATTGGAAACCGTTGCATTGATGGTTCCGGTTGCCAGCCAGATGCCGATATCATTTTCTCCATCTGTGTTACTGAAATTACCGATGGTATTATTGCTAACCGTTGCGCCATTGACACCCTGCATATAAAGACCAACGTTCCTGATCGCATTGGCCCCACTTGTATTCACTGTGTTTTGTGTGTAAGTAAGATTTGATCCATTTTGTGGAATGGTGCCGCCGTTCGCAAAAACACCGACGAAGGCTTTCTGAACATCATTGTCCTGAACAGTGATGTTGTCAAAGAATCCCGCATTGCCGGGTGTACCCGCATCGGAGATAATAACAGCCGAGTTGGTGTTGATACCATTACGAATGATGCAGTTCTTCAATGTATTGTTTGTAACCGGTGTGGTGCCAATGGAGCCGATCAACACAACTGATGGCGTAGTGACACTGGTATTTTCAATGGTCAGGCTGCGGTCGCTTCCACCACTGTTACTACCATCTATCGTTACATACTTGGCGCCATTTAATTTAATAAGGGCCCCGGTAGCAGAACCGGTAATTGAAGTAACCACCGATGCTGCCGGCCTGATAGTTAGCGTATTGGTGGAACTGGCATCAAAATTTGCATTGATAACGATGGGGAAAGTTTCAGCACCACTATAGGTCGCATCCAGTAGTTGAAAAACAATAGGTCCTATGAGACATGAACTATTGTACGCTGCCACTGCCGCAGTCAATGTTAGGTATGTACCGGCACCACCAACCGTATAAGTACCTCCTGGCAATACGGTTCCTATCGTATAAGTAAATGGTGTTGTTGGTGGGGTTGTTATTGTATTTACATCCGTAAGCACCAAACCGCCCGATGGATTTCCCCCGACATTGAATGGTGTATACGTATCTTGTGCAACTATGAAATAAGTAATCACATCGGTGGGAACAACACCTCCAACTGCAGCATACGAAATAGTAAAGGTCCATGAACCATTAATTACTGTTCCGGAACTTAAGGTGCCTTGTGCTGAAACATATCCGGCCCCGTTTTTCTGAAAAAAGATCCTGGGTCTGAAACTGGCGGTATTGTCAACACCTGTCGCATCAGTCATGGTTACAGTTACAGTCCGGCTGGTTACATTGCAGACAGTTCCGGTTAAAGTTATTCCAGAAATAACAGGAGCTGATAGATCAATACCCGTAAAGTTACCTGCATCGGCTCCAATATCTACCGGTGTTAAACCGGAACGGGTTTGTCCATCGTAATCATTTGTAACTCCAACATCAACACCATTCCCTTCTGCAACGGTAGGATTTGTGGGATGAATATGCAAATCAGGTGTTGCATTGGTAGGGTCGTTATATTGCGGGTTGTTTTCAAAACTTCCGGCATCCTGTCCTACTGCCGTTTTCCATGCCGCCAGGTTGGCCACATCCAGGGAATTAAAAAAACCAAATACAGCGCCGGTACCGTTGGCAAAATAAATGTTGTTGTTGATGGTCAGGCCGGTTGGGTTTGGAAAGATACCATTGATCTTCACAGCGTAGTTTGTTCCGGTTGCACCACTGTTACTTCTTGCATTAAAGAAAATATTATCTCTGAAACTGCGGGTATTAACTGTTTGAGTACCATTAAAAGTATAGGAGGCTCCTGAACCTGCTGTCGGACTGCCACCGATATAGACACTATTATGGAAGAAACTATTTGTGCCAAGGAATTCGTTAATACCATTAACACCCGTAGTTGCCGAGTTAGTGGCAGCAGAACCAATCGCATTGGTTACTCCTGCACCTAAAGCAATCATATTGTTCCTATAGATGGTAGTACCACCTGCAACACGGATACCGTTTACTTCAGCGGCAGCACTTGTAGTAGAAGTTGTTAAACTATGTATTAAGTTCCTTTCCACAACATTTCCGGTTGCACCTGTAAATTGAATACCGGTTACAATTGTTGCTGCCGCAGCATTTGTATTGGTAAGGTTAAAAATAGTATTCTGACTTGCTGTGTTTACAGGAGTTGCACTGATAAAATCAATTCCGACAACCGAAGCGGCCGTTGTTGTTCCTGTTCCGCCGGCATTAGTAAGATTTCTGATCGTATTATTGCTGACCGTAGCAATTGATGTTGAAATAAAAATACCTGCCACCTGTGCACCTATAGCTGCTGAAGTACTTTGTATGGAATTGGCTACTGTGCCCCCAATGGTATTTCCACTGAGAGTTGTGATAACAGTTGATGACGTATTCAAACGCATACCGTAAGTATTGGCTGCGCCTGCTCCCGCATTTGAAGAGGTAATCCCTCCAATCAAATTATTATTCGCTGTCCAGGCATCAACACTGAAATTGAACATACCCATCATATCAGCAGCACTTGCTGAGGTTGTTGAATAAACCAATGAACCGGTTGCTGACTGGCTTCCTATGGTGTTACTATTTGTAATTGCCACACCATTCGTTACATAAATACCCATGAAAGGAGCACTGCTGGTTGTCCCACTTCCTGTAACACCAGTTAAACTTACTGCAGCCACCGTATTACTATTAATATTGGAAACTATACCTCCTGTAATACCATTGAAAACAATTCCACGGAAACTTCCGGTAGAACCGGTTAAAGTGTATGTTCCGGTTTGTGTATTGGAAGCATATCCAACAATATTTCCGGTGATTGTAAATCCCTGTGCGCCACTGGTGGCAGTTGTGTTAGCTATATTAATGGCGTTGTGCAGGGCGCCTGTAGTCCAGGTTCTTGTTGCGGTTTGATAAAAGCGGTTATTCGTAATCGTCCACGTATTACAACCACCAATAGTTGCAATACCTGCACTGGTTACGGCAGCTCCAAAATAGTCGTGGATATCATTATTCGTAATCACATTTCCACTGTTGCCAATGGCTGTTGTAGTAGTAGAACCATTTCCTAATATACATTTTGTTGGCAGGTTGGCACCAGAAGGTCCGATATCACAATTAGAAATAGTGTTGTTATCATTTCCGCTGGCAGTTGCTGCATCAGTAGAAAAGAAAACAACAGCGCCGTTAGTAGCTATGGAAGAAGATACAGCACCTTTTAAAGAGCAATTCGTAATTGTATTAGTTGTTGCACCACCGATGAACCGGATTGTAGAAGTACCCGATGTGGCAGACACGGTTGTATTTTCAATGATCAATGAATTACCACCGCTATTCAATCCATTTACCGTTACATTATCAGCACCGTTAAAATCAATTAAAGGAGTACCCGCTACAGCAGCACCACTAATTGTTCTGGCACCTACTGGAGTTACGGTAATGCTCGCCCATGTACCTGCATTTAAAGAATTAGTTCCAAGCTCAGCAAGCACATCGGCTGTGATGGAAATCGTTATTACATCAGCCGGATTGTGGCTGCCGGCGGTATTTAATGCTGCAAAAGCGCCTCCTGCATTCGTAAGCGATGTATAAACTCCGTTTGCTGTCCCAGTAGAACCGGCAATCGTAATCTGTGCATTTGCCTTCTGTGAAACACACAAAAACAAAATGAAGGACACCGCCATCAGATAAAACAAATGGATCTTACGGTGTCGAAAAGAATTCGCAAGTGAGTTATTGCGGGTTTGCAAAAGATAGGGGGTCATATGATTTTTCATAAGCAACATAGATGACAAATAAGAGATAAGTAACTGGGGCATAAAAGAGAAAAAGGATTTTCTCCGGGGGATGTGGTTATCCATCAGGCTGGAATTAAATGGGCTGGGAAATTATTTCATTAGTTCTACCGCAACATTGGGCTTCATCTTCGTGTCGGACTATATTTAAAGCAGGTACAAACCCTGAAATCTCTGCTATATCCAATTTTTTACGAACGTAGAAAGATACTCATAATCCGGAAAAGTGACCGTTGATGACAGGCAAGATTTGTGATATTGATTTTAAGTTAGGAAGCTTAAAATAGCGGGGTAAAAAGGTAAGAAAGAAGGTAAGAAACGATTTTCGATTTTCGATTTTCGATTTTCGATTTTCGATTTTCGATTTTCGATTTTCGATTTTCGATTTTCGATTTTCGATTTTCGATTTTCGATTTTTAGGAATTTCATATTCCTTTTAAAGGTTCAAAATGAATTCGCTGATTTCGATATTTTGGCTTAATACAAATCGATATTTTGGGAAACATGATCCTGAAGGGATCGAATGTTATTAGCCCGGGTCGCAACCCGGGGATATAGGATAATACGAATTTTCAACCCTGCAGGAGTTGAATAGAAATCTGTTTACAATGTAAATCTGTATTCATTTTGTGTTTTCAATTTCGAAGAATTGTATTTCAATCGCAGCTGCAAGCTGCTTGAGGATGATCACCATAAGGACGAAGATTCGAAATATTGATTTTAAGTTCAAACTTAAAATAGCGGATCGGGTCGCAGCTGCAAGCTGCTTGAGACAGAATTCAATATGTGACGAAGATTTGAAATATCGATTTTAAGTTCAAACTTAAAATAGCGGGGAATTGATTTTAAGTTCAAACTTAAAATATCATTCGTCTTAAGTTCAAACTTAAAATATCAAATAAAAAAAATGGAGGCCACTGCACGCAGGGCCTCCATTTTTTATTGATACGGATATATCAGTTGATACTCTCCTATTGCATGATGTTTACATTTCCGATGAATTGCATATTCCCGGAAGTGATATTAAAGACAGGAGGAGTACCATTTGCAGAAATGCTGATGAGGTCTACACCGGTTGGTCCTGATAATGTAATGTTTTTGTTGATCAGAATAGGACCTGTGGTCAACAGAATAGTTGAATTCCAGATTGATGGATCAAAAGTAATGGTGGCACCATCGCCTACGCATGCAATAAGGTCACGCAGGGATCCGGCTCCTGAATCAGAAATATTCATGACGATGGCAGGGCTAACTGTCACACTGATCGAAGTACTGCTACTTGAACACGTTGTAGTACTATTTCTTACAGTCAATGTTGCGTTGTACGTAGCTGCTGCTGCACCACCCGGTAAGGTAAGTGCGATCGGACTGGCAGGTAATGAAGCATTTGTGACATCTACAAATCCCTGGGCTTCGGCGGCTGCGTTATAATCAATGCTGTATTGATCAGGGCTGCCTGTCGTGCCGCTGTATGTAAGATTGGCAGTTGTCACACCGCTACATACAGTTGGATTTGCACCTAGTGATATTGTAGGAGATGCACCAACAGACACTGTGATCGCAGAGCCAGCACCTGAACAAGTCGTCGTACTATTTCTAACTGAAAGAGTAGCATTGTATGTAGCCACTGCTGCACCTCCTGGTACTGTCAACATGATCGGGCTGGCAGGTAATGCGGCATTAGTGACATCTACAAATCCCTGAGCTTCTGCTGTTGCGTCATAGTCGATGCTGTACTGATCAGGGCTGCCTATTGAGCCGCTGTATGTAAGATTGGCAGTTGTGACACCACTACATACAGATGGATTTGCACCCGGAGTTATTGTGGGCAATGCATTGATAGTGACTGTAATGGGAGATGTGCTACTTGAACATGTTGTCGTGCTATTCCGAACAGACAAATTAGCGCTGTATATTCCTGCAGGAGCACCACCCGGTACAGCAAGTATTATTGGGCTTGCGGGTAATGCAGCATTAACAACATCTATAAAACCTGCAGTGTTTGCGGCCGAATTATAATCGATGCTGTATTGATCGGGGCTGTCTGTTGTACCGCTATACGTAAGATTGGCTGATGTGGTACCACTGCACACTGAAGGATTTGATCCTAATGTAATTGTTGGAGAGGCGGTAACGGTTATTGTAGCGGTAGTTGCAGAAGTTGATGGACAACCGGCCGAAGTTGCGATTGCAGAATATGTATAAGCTCCGACAAGAGTTGGTGTAGCTATAATACTGGTATTTGATTGAGATGGTGTTCCTGCACCGCCGGGCAAACCTGATCCAGCACCGGGTGAGGCAGTCCATGAATACAATGGTGGAGGTATTCCGTCAATTACGAAGTCGTCAATGGCCCAGTACCAATCATTTCCGCCTGAATCAGAATTATAAACCAGTTTGACCTTCATTGTTGAAGTCAGTGAAATTCCTGCAGGGATCGTTGCATTGACTGCTCCTGCTCCTGAAAATGCAGTTCCCTGATCTGTGTCATAAGGCTGTATCAATGTATAATTTGCACCACCATCATTACTTATATAGACCCTGGCGCTATCTGTGGCAGCACCTGAAGAAAGGTCATTATAGTATTGTTTAAACCTGACATTTACAGAAGTGTAACCTGCCGCATTAAAAGTTGGCGTGGTGACTTGTGATCTCGTTTGGAAAGAAGAATATGTATCACTTTCACAATACAAGAAATTGCCTCCACCAAGGGTACTTCCACTTTGGGCTGAAGCCACTACACCCCAGATTCTAACTCCTGAAGTAAGTGAGGCTCCTGTCCAACCTGCAGGTAAATTACCAGAAGTTGTTGTTCCTGCGGTAGTGCTGTTGAAGTCGTCGCTTAGAATAGTTACAGCAGAACCACCAGAAGATACTGCTGTCAGTGCTTGTCCTAAACCTAGACAAATACTCTGTGGAGTAGTCGGTGTGACAACAGGTACTGAAGGGGCAGGAATAACTGTAACTGTCCTGGTCGCTACAGCTGTACATGCTCCAGGACTTGTGACCGTAACAGTGTATGTGGTAGTACTTCCTGGATTGACTGATATCGATGAAGTTGTTTCAGTGGTACTCCATAGCCAGCTTGTTCCTGTTCCGCCAGTTTCTGTCAATGTGACAGCGGGATCACCTGAACATTTGGATGACGGGCCTGAAACTATAGCAGATGAAGGATTGATGGTGACGAGTACACTAGTGGAATAGTCAGTCATTGTACCTGTCGGGCATGTGACTCTTAACCAATAATATCTTGTTACCGTGACAGAACCTGTTGAAAGAGATGCAGGATTTGTTTGACCGCCTACAGCAGACCCGGTTGCCGGGTAATCACTTAAAGAGGTAGAAGTCATCCACTGGTATCCGCTTCCAGTGCCTGTAGAATACCCAGAAGCAGTAATAACAGGAGTACCTGAACCGCAAAATGTTGAAGCACCCGTTATAGCGGCAGTTCCACCGACTGCTCCGGTACAGGCTGGAGCTAAAAATTCATCTGCGCCGATATCAGGTGTAACAGCATCGCGCATAGCGCAATCAATATCATCTGTTACTGAGACCGGGGTTCCGGCACCATCAAGTATTGGATTCAGGGTGTTATCTAAATGTAAATTAGTAGCAGATAGAAATACCGGCAATACGTTCTGAGCAAAACCATCTTTTCCTGTTGCTGTCTGCAAATTTGTTACTGTCAATTGATTTGTGGGTGCTGAAATACTGCCAGTCGCACCAATAAAGAAAGTAGCACCTGGGGTAGTGACAAAATAATCGTTGTGATCAGAAGTCAGATTGGTAAATGTGCTATAACCGTAGGCTATTGTATAATTATTACCTGATCCGTTATTCTGTGTATTAACCAGGATATTATTACGTATGTCAACTACAGGATTACTTCCTCCGATGGCTAATGCATAGCTTTTATCACTTCCTCCGGTTTGTGTTCCAACCATTGTGATTGTATTATAATAGACTTTAGTAGAAGAAGTAGTTCCTCCACCAACAAGAATCCCAACTGTGAAGTCCCCACTTGTACCATTAGCAGATACCCCACTGATCATATTATTTGAGATGTCATTTACCCCTGAACCTACTGTCACTGGAGCTACAAAAATGCCACAAGCAGAATACGTTGCCGTCTGGCGAATAGAGCCGATTATGTTTTTCGTTACTGATGCACCTGTAACTTCATTACCGGTAAAGGTTGATGTAGAGATAGAATTTGTACCAAATGTAATTCCAAAAACATCCTCAATGGAAGTTGCCGAGGCTATTTCTGAAATAGTATTACAGGAGATGGAAATGTTATTTTCAAATCCAACATAAACACCGGCTCTTCTGACGTTATCCGGAGCAACTGTATTAATAAGGTTCAATAAAATAATTGTCCCTGAATTTTTATTGGCAGCACTTGCTCCCTGCGAATAAATACCGTATTGAGTTTTGCTTATGTTGTTATTAACAAAGGAGTTGTTATTATTTCCTGTTCCCAAACTTGTAAGGCTGATGGTGGTGCTGCCTGAGCCAACACCAAATAATGTAGTTGTATTACTTGTGCCGACAAGGTTGCAATTCTTGATGGTATTATTTGTAGCCGCATTCAGGCCTGCTGTAGTTTGAAGCCAAATGACGGCACTGCTTGTTCCGCCACTGGTATTTGTAATGGTTAAGTCCCGTGTTGCTGGTGTTGAGCAACAAGCATTGACCGTATTGCTTAATGACCCATCGACGACTACATAGTCCGCACCGTTTATTACAATTAAGGCTGATGCAGAACTTCCTGTGATGGCTACTCCGGCTACATTTGGCTTGATGGTCAGTGTGTTGATAGCACTGGCATCACCATTTGCACTGATGGTGATCGGGAATGTTTCTGAACCACTGTAAGTTGCATCTGTCAAACGAAATACTACTGCACCTACAAGACAAGACGTATTATAAGCTGCTACTGCTGCAGTCAATGTTCCATAATGTCCTACTTCACCACCAATTGATCCAGCTCCTACAGAATATGTACCGGCGACTAAGCTGTTTTGAATATTATATGTATTAGGTGTAGTCGGCGGTGTGGTCACTGTGTTTACGTTTGTGGCTACCAAACCTGTTCCGGGATTTGAGCCTACATTACCTACTATATCCTGTGCTATAACGTAATAGTAAATAGCGTCACCTGAAGCAATTCCACCCATATCGGCGGCTACAATGGTGAATGTCCAGGTTCCATTTAATACCGTTCCGGTACTTAATACACCTGCTGAGGAGAACCAGGTTCCGCCAACACCTTTCTTGTAATATATTCGGGGATCGAGGCCTGCTCCTTGTGCAACACCGGAAACATCTACAAGGGTAGCTACCAGCATCCTGTCACCTGTTGAGCAGGTTCCTGACAACGCTGTATATGTAATCGTAGGTGCGGCTCCATCACCAGCAGTTTCATAAGCGCCGATTGTTGCCCCGGCTGGTGGTACGCCTGCGCTACGGGTACCACCTACAATATCCACTGTCACACCTGTACCGGCGATATTAGCTGCACCAAGCAAAGGTGAGCCAAGCTGTGGTTTCAGATTACTGGCTGAATTGTATATGGGATCAACAGCGATTGAATTTGCATCCTGACTTGTAGCGGTTTGCCACAACGGAAGTGTTGCATAATTGACAGCATTGAAGCTACCAACATTATTGGTGGCGCCGGTTCCATTGCAATAGAGGTCATTATAATTTAACGTTGAACCAGCGAGAGTAGTAGCTTTAGTATAATAAGCCCAGAAATTACCCCCAACAGTTGCACTTGATCCGGTAAGGCTAAAGCTATTATTTCTAACATCAATATTGGTGCAGACGGATGTAATATTTCCATCACCGTTGGCAAAAGCTGCAACCAGACCGGAAGCGCTATTGGCTACCTGACCTGTTAAGCTTACTGAATTAAAATAAAATTTATCTCCATAGCCTGCGCTGGCCAAAATACCTGTGACATTCCAGGTCGCGCTAGTACCGGTTGAATTTATTTTATAAACGACATTATTGTATATCTGGGCATTTGATGGGTTTCCGGCTGTAGTATATGTTGAACTTGTCACGCCAATACCATAATATTTAGGAGTACTTGTGCCCGTATAAGAAAGATCATGAATTTTATTATTGTAGCACAAGCCATTTTTAAAGTCCAATAAACGAATTCCGCCAACAAATGTGGCAGCGGTGGTAGCATTTACAATATTTTGAACTTCATTGCCAGAAACAATCAGACCTTGTTGTCTATCTGCGTTAATACCAATCAGCGAAAATCCTTCACCGGCAACGTCTGTTCCAAAACTATTATTCGAAATGACATTGTTAAGGTCAGGAGATGCTGCAGCAAATCCAAATAATGCCAAGCCGTTTTGTGTTTTACGGAAGAGGTTATTATTGATCGTATTATTGGAGTTTAATTCTGTTCCGGCAGCATTAAGAGAAATAGTAGCATTTCCACCTATATACATACCTAAAAAGGTTGTGGTAGCCGCATCGCCCTGAATGATGCAATTTTTAATTGTATTATTTGTAGCTCCGTTACCTGTTGCAGGTGAAGCCAACCATACTACTGCATTTCCTGAAGTGGTGGTCGTGGTATTGGTGATTGTGAGGTTTCTTGACGATGAACCATTATTTGAACCATCGATGGTGACATAATCAGCGCCATTTAATTTTATCAATGCCCCGGCAGCAACCGATCCCGAAAGGGTAGCATTGATTGCTGTATTTGGTTTAATAGTTAGTGTATTGACAGCACTGGCATATGCATTCGCATTGATGACGATCGGATAGGTTTCACCTGCATAAGTGGCATCCGTAAGCGAAAAAATAACGGCACCGGAAAGACACTTTGTATTATAATCATTTACAGCAGCCGTAAGTGTTGTATAACTTCCACCAGCACCAACTGTATATGTACCGGTTAAAGTTCCGGTTACGGTAAAAGTACTTGGCGTAGTGGGAGGTGTAGATACTGCAGGGGGATTTATAGAGAAACCAGAAGCCCCTGTAGATGGACTGACAGATACATTTGGCGTACCCGCAACGTCTTGTGCGACAATGTAGTAAGATACAACGTCTGCTGTCATTGTAGCTGCAGCACCAAATGTGAATGTGTACATATTGCTTCCAATAGAAACACCTTGCACGCCTACATATGAGCCGGCATTAACTTTATAATAAAGCATAGGTAATCCTGTACCCGAGGTAGGGACACCACTTGCATCAGTGATGGTGGCCGTCAACGTTTGGTTTGTTGATGGAGCACATCCATTTCCAAGGGGAGTGTATGAAATAGAAGGACCAGAAAGGTCAAGAGCAAGTCCATTCAATTCCCATGCGCCCATATCAGGTGTTGCTGCCGCACCGGGACATCCACCACCCGGACAACGTGTAGTTCCTGCATAGTCTGTTGAAATGCCGGTACCTAATCCTCCACCTTGCTCTATCTGCGTAGAAATTCCTGTATTGTATTTAAGAAATGTTGTGATCGGATTAGAACCCGTTGTAGACACGAAATTAGGTATCTCTGATACGGAAGCACTTTCCCTTCCCGGTGCAGGTAATGTAACACTGATATAAGTTTTATATGCAGCAATGGTTAGCTGGCCATTGGTAGGAGCTGCCGAGCTGCCTTCACAATACAATACTTTGTTGGCTGCAGCTACTCCGGCATAATAAAAATTATTATTGTTGGTCACAGGGAAATTGGTAGTCGTTGGTGCAATCGTGTACCTGATGGCGGCAGTGAAACCACCTGTTGGACCGGGGGCTGAAGTATTCACAAAAATATTATTCCGGAGATTATTTACAGGTGTAGAACTGCTGAAGTAAATGGCACTTGTGCCAAATGTCGTAACACTTGTAGTTGTAGAAGCAATATTTACAGTGTTGTGGAAGATGTTGTTTGTTGTACCACTTGCGGCTACAATTCCTCCTATAGTTACGTTTCCGGTAGAAGCGGTAGCTCTGAGATCGCCAATTAAATTGTTGTTAATATTATTTGTGGTTCCTCCACCTAAATTAATACCTGTAACTGTGGGATTCGTACTCGTAGATGATAAATCATAAATAGCATTGCCGCTTACATTATTAGTCGTCCCACTGGAGAAAGTAATACCCACTATAGTGCCTCCAGTTCCTCCTGTTGTACCGGTGCTATTAAGTGAATAAATGATATTGCCACTATAGGTATTTGTAGAACCGGTTGATTCACTAATACCCCTTAAAGTAGCACCACCTACACCACCGGCAGTCGTGGAGAAATTATAAATTTGATTGTTCTGATATGTCTTGATCCCGGAAGTTCCAAATTCATTTATACCGGTAATTGTGCCTGTAGTAGGCGTGGATAAGTTACGGATTATGTTACTGTTTGCCGTAACATTTACTGCACTGGAAAAACTATAAATAGCATCAATACTTCCAGTTGATGCAGCCGCAGTCCAACTCAACAATTCAACTGTATTACCATTGGCTACATAGTTTGTAGGACTTGTGGTTTTAATTCCTCGCCATGAGCCTGAAGCCCCACTTCGTGATATATTAGTTACGGAATTGCTATTGGCATTAGCAGTAGTTGGTGAACCTGTTTCTATCATTACACAAGTGCCGGTACCAGCTAATGAACCACCTGCTAAATTGGAAATAGTATTGGTATTAATATTGACTGTTGCGGCTGTGGCACTGTTGAGTATGCCGTTAAAAATTGCAGTTGTTGCCGTAGTATAAGAAAAATTTATGGTGTTGTTATTGATATTTATAGTATTAGCTGCAGCAGTAGTCCCAATTCCATTATCAATTCCCTCTAATAATGATGTAGTACCACCAGACTGTACTGAAACAATATTATTATTAATAGTTGCATTGGCACTGGTTCCCGCCTGTGCAAATATGCCGCGTAATGTAGTCGTATGATTTACTCCTGATCCATTGTTATTATTTACAGTATTGAAAGATATATTTATACTCCACTCGTTATTAGCACGGATACCGGCAGATGGGCTGGTAGCTGCACCACCGCCAAAATTCAATATGGTATTGCCTGTGGCTAAAGCAACCCCACCAACATCGTTTCCAAGATCACCTAAAAAAGTGGTTGCAGTTGGAGCAGGACCTATGCCGAGCGTAGCAGCATATCCTCCAAAGCCTATACCGCCGTTCCCGTTGTTGATGCTATTTGCATAAAATTTATTTCCTGAATTAGTACCATTGGTAGCTAATGTTCCACCATTGGTTGGTGTAAGTGATGTAATGGCGGCAGCAGCCGTCGAATTCAAAACCTCAATTGCCCATGAACCATCAAACATAGGCGCAGTGCCAGCACCATTACTAATACGTTGCATGTTAAAAGTGCAATTCTGAATGGTATTGTTATTACAACCATCACCTGCATTAAGTTTAAATAATCCTAGTCCGACTTCCATGGCCACGGTAGCTGAAGCAGAGTTGCCATCTGTAAATGTCAAACCATCAATGGTCACATAATCAGCGCCGGTAAGTTTCATGATACAGTCCGGTGTAGCTGATGGTGATGCGGCTGCGCCTACACCTGCATTCAGCGTAACAGTACCACTGGCTTTAATTATGGTAATGGTATTGGTTGCACTCAACAAAGGATTAAGTGTGGCACTTCCTAGTGTCAAACCTGTTGTAGGTGCTGTTTCCATACTCCCTGCAGTACAAGTAAAAATAATTGTACCGGGCACTGTATAGCTGGTCACTAAATTCAGATCAGTAAGTGCAGCGGCTAATGATGGGTATGAAGCCATCAGGGCAGGGCTTGTTACGGCTGTTCCACTCACCGTGACAGGAATCTGTGCATTCGCATTCTGAGACACACCTAAAAACAAAATAAACGTCACCATGGCCAACTGAAACATGTGGAATGGGTGACGAAGAAATGAAGTTGAAAATGAGCTTTTGCGGGTTTGTAAAAGATGGGGGGTCATATGATTTTTCATAAGCAGAAATGGTGAAATAGAAGATGATAAAATGGGAGGTATGCAGGGAGCAAGGGAGCGCGGTTGGGTAATGCGATTATCCATCAGGTTGGCATTAAAGGGTTGGGAAAATTGGTTCATTAGTTCTATTACAACAGCGGGTTTCTTTTTGCGTGATGGACAATAACAAAAGCGGCTATAAACCCTAAAATTACCGCTTCATCCATTTTTTCACGAACGCAGAAAGATACTCAATTACCCACAAAGTAGACCCGAGGACGCAGTATTCGTATGAATTTTATTGTTAAATACAATACTTTAACATTTGATATTATCCTTGATATGTCAGGCACTGTGTTTTTTATCATTTTTCAATTTGTATTGAAAATTGGAAACAGAAAAAGCGGCAGTAGCAGTGGCAGTAGCAGTGGCAGTAGCAGTGCAGTAGCAGTGGCAGTGGCAGCGCAGAGTTAATCTTTCGCAGCTACAAGCTGCTTGAGACAGATGACATAGTGGAGACAGATGCGAAATATTGATTTTAAGTCTGGAGACTTAAAATAGCGGGAATTGGAGACAGAAAAAGTGGCAGCGGCAGTGGCAGTAGCAGCGCAGAGTTAATCTTTCGCAGCTACAAGCTGCTTGAGACAGATGACATAGTGGAGACAGATGCGAAATATTGATTTTAAGTCTGGAGACTTAAAATAGCGGGAATATTGATTTTAAGTCTGGAGACTTAAAATAGCGGGAATTGGAGACAGAAAAAGTGGCAGTGGCAGTGGCAGCGCAGAGTTAATCTTTCGCAGCTACAAGCTGCTTGAGACAGATGACATAGTGGAGACAGATGCGAAATATTGATTTTAAGTCTGGAGACTTAAAATAGCGGGCAGATACGAAATATTGATTTTAAGTCTGGAGACTTAAAATAGCGGGTATTTCAATTTCTGGGGACGCTGGAGAACTTACCATTATTTCTTTCCCAGGTAATGCGGTCATTGAAATTTGTATCTCCGTTGAGGTTGTAATCACCTATGCGGTATAAACCAATCTGACCATTTTGATTTTCCCAGAAAGACCGGTCATCAAAATTGGTGTCTGTATCCGCATTAAAGGATATGACCTGATTTCCATTTCCGGCAAACATGGCGAACTTACCCGAGATGATTTCCTTTTCACGAGCGAATAAATTTAATCCGGCAAATAAAGGATCTTCATAGCTCTGCTGGAAGCGGAAATCATAGGATAATATATGATTGATAAACATCCGCTTGACATGAGACATCACAAGCAGGTGATTACGATGTTCAATGACCACATAGTATAGATTGTTTTCATTGACGCCACAGCAATTGAGTGGTTGAACAAACTGAACTGTGCCGTCCTTATGCAATAGCGCGGCAGCCTGGCAGACAGGGCCTCCTGTACCTGCAGAATCAGACCTGAGACTCACCAATACCCAATCCACTACTGTAGACGGATATCCTGCATTTGCAAACAACGGATTATTACCCGAATCAAACAAGGCGCCTTCAGTACCAGGGTAAAGCCAGGGAGCAATCGTATAAGGCTGACCAGGTGGTGAATAATGATTGCCTAAAAACGGATCCACGGACAACTGACCGGGTAATAGTCTCAGATCATTGAGCGTCGTTCGCATCGGCAAAGTATAGGTAGGACCACCGCTTGCATTCGCGGCAGCACCTTCCAGGTATACCCAGGTTTCAAGATTAAAGCAGGGCTTCGTCACTATCGCCGTACACGTTGCAGTATTGCCACACGCATCCGTCGCGGTAAAGGTGACAGGGAGACCTCCTGAACATGAAAAAGAAGGAATACTCATTCCGTCATAATCATTAGTGATCACCGGATTCAAATCGCATGCATCTGTTGCCGTTGCAGTTGCTATCCAGGCGTTGATGAGCGTAACATAATTTGTATTGGCATTACAAGTCAACACCAGATTAGCAGGGCAATGAATAGAAAGAGTTGTATTGGGAAGAATGGTATAGGTATAGACCCAATTCTGTGTATTTCCTGCGCAATCCGTGTACGTATATGTATAGGTCCTCGTACCTACACACACAAACGGACTGATGACCGGCCCTGAAGGTGATAATGTCGCGCCGCAATTGTCCATGACGACAGGTAAAAATGCTGTCGGTGGACTGTTTGCAGCTGCCGGACAAGAGACCGTTGTCCCTGCATTTACAGGATCCGGAAAAGGCGTACGATCTACAACATATGTAAAGAGCCAGTGGGCCTGATTTCCTTCGCAATCCGTATACAGATAATCGTATATTCTGGTTCCTTCACAAGTCACCGGAGTACCGGTACTGACCAATACAGGAGATAGTAGCTCTCCACAATTACTTGTCACTGCAGGCAGATATGCTATAGGTTCAAATGTTGAAGCTGTGGGGCATTCCACTGAGAGAGTGACATCATCCGGAACAGTGAATGGTTGTCGTTCAATGGTGTAGGTGAAAACCCAATCTTGTGTATTTCCTTCACAGTCGGTGTAGGAATAAGTGTATGTTCTCGTCCCTTCACAGGTCACCGGGGGACTGACCACAGGTGCTGAGGGCATCAATGTATCCCCACAATTGTCAGTCACTACGGGAAAGAAAGCAGTCGGCGGTGTATTCGCTAAGGCCGGGCAAGCTACTGTAGTTGAAGCATCTGCAGGATCAGTAAAAGGTAAGCGCTCAACAGTGTACGTGAATGCCCATGTAGCCATGTTGCCTTCGCAATCCGTATAGATAAAAAGATAAATTTTATTGCCTTCGCAAGCTATAGGTATGCTTGATACAATTGTATCGATAGGCACCAGGATATTTCCACAATTGTCCAAAACCGTCGGTGGTGTCGGCACGATTTCAGCCTGAGCGGGGCAAGCCACTGTAGCGAATCCATTTGTCGGAGTTGAAAATTCATTTCGTTCGACTGTATATGTAAAGACCCAGACATGCGAATTGCCTTCGCAATCAGTATACGTGTACGAGTAGGTTCTATTGCCCTCACACATGACTTGAGGACTGACTACAGGAGAGCCAACCGGGGATAATAAATTTCCACAATTATCAACCACAGTAGGTAATGCAGGTGGGGTATTCGTTGCTAAAGGACAAGAGACGGTAAGAGCACCATTTGGTGGAAGTGTGAAATCTTCTCTTTCGATAGTATATGTAAATGTCCATGAAAATGGAAGTCCAGAACAATCGACATAGGAATAGGTATATGTATGTGTTCCTTCACAACCATTGTATGTGCCGCCCTGAACAGGAGCGCCTATCGGAGAAAGTGAATTTCCACAAACATCCTTAATAACCGGAAGTGCAGGTGGAACGGCAAGTCCGATACAGGCCACTGTAGCCGATGAAACAACAGGCCCGCCGGATTCAGAAGGGGAAGTGGTATGATCAATGGTGTATGTGAAAGTCCATGGTGCTGATAAACCTGAACAATCGATGAAGGAATATAAATAAGTCACGGTTCCTTCACACATCAGAGAAGCCGGATTGTTTGTAACTGAAATGAGAACCGGTATGATCGGTGAACCGCACATGTCAACAACATTTGGATAGGCGGGTTCCTGCGCATCATCAGGGCATTGAACAGTTGCAAATTGATTGGCTGGCGATACAGGTCCTGTTTTGAAAATAGAAAATGGGATGAAGGACGGATGCTCCGTTACGAATGTTGTTTCGGTGAGCTTAATGCTGGTGGTCAGATCTGTTACGGTATCTTCTTTAATCTTTACTGTGTCACCAGTACTGACCAGAAAGCAAACCTTATGAAGAATGATAGGGACATTCGCTGTCACAGGTACCAATCCGGTATTACCTGAACTATTGAAAAGAACTTTGTTATAAGGATTACATCCGTTGATCTCAAAGCTATTGTCCGACATTACACAAGACATATTGCCCACGACAGGTGACATGCCGCTTAAGCAATTGACAAAAAAGCCGGTTGTATATGAAGTCAATAGACCTGTACTGGCAGGAGTATATTGCAGCCCATAACAAAGGGTGTCCTGGCAGCAATTCGAATTGCTAATACAGGAACCATTTGTGCTGCCCGGCGGAAGAAATACCCATGTAATCGCTGAAGTATCAAAGCAGGCAAACGTAGAATCTACAGTAATCACAAACGAACATGAAAATGAACTCATACCTATCATATAGGTATGTGTGATCGTATGAGATCCGGCATGTGCAATAGTGGGATAGAACGAATTCATGACTACACCTGTTCCGCTAAATGCACCCGGATATCCGGAGAGGGGCGTCAGGTCAAGGGGAGTTTCATTGATGCACAAGGAAAAATCATTTGGACAGGCTACAGGAGGTGCATTGAGTGCCCAGCTCTGGCCAAGACCTATGAACAAAAACAAAAAGACAAGGAAAGAAGATAACATTTCTCCTTTGGGCTTTTGGACGTCATAGATCTTTGCGTGGAATTGAGATTTTTTCATATAATATTGCTCTGCCCGATCGATTAATTTATTTCGTAATAATAATCTTTAAAGATCCTGTATAAAATAAGTCAGTCTGAAATTGAGGTGTATAAAAGATCATTGAATCCGGATGTGATGGATGGTAAATTTACAATTAATCTCTGGTCCCCGGACTAAAGTCCGGGGCAATTCAAATCAATATCAAGGGTAATTCAATTTTTCTCCCGGGGTTAAAGCCCCGGGCAATTCAAGGGTCTATTCAACTCTTCTTCCGGGGTTAAAACCCCGGGCTATTCAAAGGCAATTCAATTTTTTTTCTCCCGGGGTTAAAACCCCGGGCAATTCAAAGGCAATTCAACTCTTCTCCCGGGGTTAAAACCTCGGGCTATTCAAGGGTCTATTCAAGGTAATTTAATGTGCAATGACCACTTTGTCAGCGTATTTATCGTTTTCGGTTTCTACGACAAGGGTGTAAATTCCTGGTGTCAGGTTTTTCACATTCAGGCGTACATTGAAATTTTTGTTGTTATCCTTTTCATCCATCACAATATGACCTGAAGCATCTACAAGCCTGATACTCTTTATGCCAGTCGGACTTTGAATGTTTACCTGGAGGTAATCATTAGCAGGATTGGGTGTGTAACTGACAGAAAATGTAAGGGGTGAAAAGCGGACAATACGGACAGGAGAGTATTCATTCTTATCGTCTGAATTAATCTGCATCAACCTGTAATAGTTATCTCCGGCCAGAGCTTGTTTGTCAAAAAACTGGTAGCTCTTGATATGATCGGACTTCTCCCCTACTTCCATGGTGCCGATGGGTGCAAAAATATTTCCATCAGTGGATCGCTCAATGACAAAATGAGTGGTATTCACAACTTTCGAAGTGGACCAATCAAGTTGCGAAATAAAATCACCCGCAGGCACGCCTTTAAAATCAAGTAAGCGCATTGGCTTTCCCTGATCATACTTTGGCTTTCCGATTGTAGTCGTTTCGAATGTTGGAAATTCTGTGGTAACTAATCCATTTCCAAGGTCAATGCTTGTGGTCAGATCAGTCACTACATCTTCCTGCACCGTGACAGATTCCCCGGCCGGAATGGATAGGCATATCTGGTGAAGAATCACCGGCACACCTGCTTCAATCCTGTTATGAACTGCATCGCCGGAATTGCCGGAACTGTTCATCAGGACTGCCCCCATTGTATTGCATCCACTGATCTCCCGACTTTTGGAAATCATGACACGTGATTGATTTTTGACCACGGCTGATCCTGCAGAGGTACATGACACGAGAAATCCGGTAGTGTAACTCGTCAACACACCTGATACACCGGGTGTATATTCTAAAGCATAACTCAATGTCTGTTCCTTACCGCCGGCCTGATTAGGGCATTTGCCAGATCCATCAGGAGCCGGAATCCATCGCATGGTCTGAGAAAAAAGTGGCAGTTGCAGGAGCAGCAGGAGCAGCAGCAGCGGCAGTAGCAGTTTATTTTTAATTGCGTTCATTTTATTTGTCTTAATTAATTAACAATAGGCAATAGGCAATAGGCAAAAAATAATGGGCAATAAGCAAAAAATAAAAAGTAAAAAACAAAAACCGATTATGTTATTCGTTTGATTATCGGGGGTTCGAGGTCAGAGACACTCGAACGTCAATATTCGTTACTCGTTACTCGTTATTCGTTATTCGTTACTCGTTACTCATTATTCGTTACTCATTATTCGTTATTCGTTACTCATTATTCGTTACTCGTTATTCGTTATTCGTTAATAAAAAATGATACCTGAGGTTCTGTTCTGATTTGTCTTCCAAAGGGTTTCATCACCGGCTGATTCTGTAAATGCACTCATGTTGTAATCACCGATTGAGTATCCGTATGTATTCTGGAAGGCTCTCCATGTCGTCCTGTCTGATGAACTGATCGCGGCGATAGACGTGACTTGTTCACCATTGGCTGCATGCATGGCCCAGACACCCGGTGCAACTTCCTTCTGTCCGTATCTGAAGATAGGTGCATACGAATTGCTTGTTGTAAAGTCCCAGTTGATGATCATACCACCGCATGAATATGTCGCTACTGATGGAGACAATACCCCGAGATGTGTTCTGTGTTGTACCAGTACATAATAATTATCACCCGGTGTCAATACAAGTCCTCCGCATGGATCAGGGAATGTCACTTGTCCATCTGTATGTACCCATCCTGCACATGACCAGTAATTATTGGCCGGCAGAATTCCATTCTTACGAACGGTGACCAGCACCCAATCCACCACATCAGCAGGATAAGGCGTCACGCCCATCGGTGCACCTGGTGCTGACGGATCACCATATGTTGCTCCACTGTTACCACTGTAATTCCATGGTACAATATTATAAGGTTGACCAAATGGAGTAAACGGCGCATTCAACTGAATCGACAAACTTGGAGACAGATTCTTATCCTGTCCGGGCAGCACATGGTTACTATTGAGTGTCGGGTTCATCAGGTTCGTACCTGTATTGTAAGGACCTTCCAACATTACTTTTAATGTGAGTGGGAAACATCTTACAGTATATGTATAAACCCAGTTAAGTGCAAATCCTGAACAATCTGTATACGTCCATGTATAGGTCCGGTATGTATCTGTACCCTCACAATTGACCTGGGCACTGACTACAGGACCGACAGGAACAAGTGTCACTCCACACGCATCAACTACAGTCGGTGGTGTTGGAACTACATTAGTCGCCAGCGGACAGTTGACAATACTACCACCATTAGCAGGTAATGTAAATGGTGGACGATCTACCGTATAAGTGTAAACATAATCCTGATTGTTGCCTTCGCAATCCGTATACGTGTATGTGTATGTCCTGATGCCTTCACATGCAGGGATCGGCGTCACTACAGGAAGAGACGGTATCAGTACATTGCCGCAATTGTCAGTCACTACCGGAAGTGGCGGAGCTGTATTTGTTGCAAGAGGACATCCTACAGTACTGCCTGCATCAACAGGGTTAGGGAATGTTTCATATTCCACAGTGTAGGTGAAGACCCAATTGTGGGTATTGCCTTCACAATCCGTGTATGTATAGGTATAGGTTCTTGTTCCCTCACAGGTCAAAGCAGTACTGATGACAGGTTCGGATGGCGTCAACACATTACCACAATTATCTGTCACAGTTGGCACTGTCGGAAGCGTGTTCGTTGCGACAGGACATGCTACAGTCATTGCGCCATTGGCCGGCATCGTGAAGTCTTCGCGTTCAACTGTGTATGTGTATACCCAGTTGTGTGTATTGCCTTCACAATCCGTGTATGTATACGTGTATGTTCTGTTGCCTTCGCACACGACCTGTGCACTGATGACAGGAGAACCTGTTGGTGTCAATGTATTGCCACAATTATCCACCACTGTTGGCAATGTCGGTGGAGTGTTTGTTGCAACAGGACATGCTACTGTAGAAGAACCATTGGCCGGCATCGTGAAGTCTTCGCGCTCGACGGTGTAGGTATAAACCCAGTTGTGTGTGTTGCCTTCACAATCCGTATAGGTATACGTGTATGTTCTGTCGCCTTCACAGACTACCTGTGCACTGATCACCGGTGCAGAAGGTGTCAATGTGTTGCCACAATTGTCAACTACTGATGGTAATACCGGAGCAGTGTTTGTTGCTGCAGGACATGCTACTATAGAAGAACCATTCGCAGGCATGGTGAAGTCTTCACGTTCAACTGTATAAGTGAATACCCAGTTGTGCGTGTTGCCTTCGCAATCGGTGTATGTATACGTGTATGTTCGGTCGCCTTCACAGACTACCTGCGGACTGATCGCTGGTGGTGCAGGCGTCAATGTGTTGCCACAATTATCAGTCACGGTTGGTAATGCAGGTGCTGTGTTTGTAGCTGCAGGACATGATACAGTCATTGCACCACTTGGAGGTACTATCGTGAAGTCTTCACGTTCGACTGTGTATGTGTATACGAAGTCTTGTGTAAAGCCTGTGCAATCTGCGTATGTCCATGTGTAGGTGCGTGTGCCTTCGCATGCGACCTGACTACTGACGACTGGTCCTGACGGTATGATGACGGCTCCGCAATTGTCTGTCAATACAGGTGGTACAGGAACAACGTTAGTCTGTATCGGACATGATACTGTCTTAAAGCTATCGACCGGATTGGCAAATGGTAAGCGGTCGACTATGTAGGTGTACACATAGTTTTCTGTATTGCCTTCGCAGTCGATATAATTCCATGTGTATGTACGAGTGCCTTCACATGCAACCGGTCCGCTATCAACAGGTCCTGTTGGTGTGAGTAAATGACCACAGTTATCCATCACGACCGGAGGAACAGGTATCGTATTTGTCTGTATAGGACAATTGACCGTTACGGTCACATCTACAGGATTAGGAATAGGTTCGTATTCTACGGTGTAGACATAATCCCAATCGTGCGTATTTCCTTCGCAATCCGTGTATCTGAATGTATAGACTCGTGTTCCTTCACATGTTGGTTTGGATGTGAATGTCACCGTTGGTACTAAAGTATTACCACAATTGTCTATGACCACAGGTGGTGTTGGGACGACATCGGTAAGATCCGGACACGCCACATTTGAGCCACCATCTAAAACTGTAATGGCAAAGTCTTCATATTCGACCTTGATCGTGTATGACCATGGCTGTGCATAATTGGAACAATCAATAAATGAATAATTGCGCACCTGCATTCCTTCACAGCTCAATGAACCCGGTGTATTGATCGTCGATACTAAAACATGAGGCACTACATTGCCACAATAATCCAATACTGTCGGGAATATTGTTGCCGCGAGTGTATCTGATGGACAATCGACATTGACAGTCACATTGGCCGGCACGACCGGTGCGGGTTTTGAGAATGTTTGTGTTGAATACCCTGGATATTCAGATATCTGGCCACCACCTGCCTGGTCAACACTTGATGACAAATTGGTGATCACATCTTCTCTGAGTTGTATGGTTTCATTTGTAGAAATATTGAAACAAACTTTATGCAGGATCAGTGGTACGCCTTGTGTGATCGGCACGAGACCGTTGTTACCAGAACTATTGAAGAGGAATGAATCAATCGCCATACATTGATTGAATACGACAGGATTGTTAGTTGTCATGACACAACTACTATCAAGGCCTATCGGAGGAGTAAGGCCTCCAAGACAATTTGCAAAAAATCCAGTAGTGTAGGATGTAAGAGTACCTGTGACACCCGGAGTATATTTCAGATTGAAACAAAGTGTGTCTGCACAACAATTCGTCTTCACGCCGCATGAATACGGCATTTGATTATCAGGAACCCACATCATTGTTGATGTACCCGGTACCAGAACAGTCACTGTCCTATTGCCTGTAGCTGAACAACCGTTTGCACTGGTGACGGTGACATTGATCATCAGGGAAGGCGCATTGCCTGCGGTGTAGATGATTGAATTTGTACCGGCTCCTGCGGTGATCGTACTGCCCGGAGAAACTGACCAGGAGTATGTAGCTCCAATGCCTGCATTTGGAACAGAAACAATGTTGTTGATGCTACCCTGGTAAACAGTCATGTTAGCTGTGATGACAGCACTTGGTGTCGGCATCACATTTACATTGCCTGTAGTGCTACTGCAACCTGTGGCTGTGTTCGTAAACGTGAACGTCACTAAACCTGAACCCACACCTAATGCAAGACCAGCATTATTTATTGACGCAATTGAGTTATTGCTGCTCATCCATGTTCCACCTGATGAAGGAAGATACTGAGCTGTAAAGCCTGTGCATATTGATGAAGGTCCTGATACAACCGGCAGAGGATTGACAGTGATGGTTTGCATTGCGACATTGGAACAACCGGGATAAGAAACTGTGACCGTATAGACACTAGTCATCGCCGGAGTTACAGTGATCGATGATGTAGTTTGTCCGTCCGGAGCCCATAGATACGTACCACCAGCAGGTGATGCGGCAAGTGTAGCTGATGCACCTGCGCAAATCGTACCGTCATCGTTAGTTGTACCACTTGTTTCAGTTACAGCGATAGATGCCGGTGTTGAAACCGGTACACCACCCGGAGGCGCTGCATTCAACCATGGGCAGTACAATACTTTCGTTGTGACCGGTGCACCAGTGCCCGGACCAACAGGACCAGGCCCGCTCGCGCTTTCCCAATAATTGTATGTGGCATCTACATCTGTCGTCGTGAGATTTTGTACGCCATAAGTATTTCCTGCAAGCGAGTTATTTGGTGATGCTAATACAGCACCTGCAGTAGCTGTCAGTTGAATATCTGTTCCATTGTCCGGATTTGCTCCTCCATCAAAATTGTTCAGATTGTTAACTGTTCCGTTACCCGTACGTGTAAAGCGGACACCGATACCATTATCATAAATGTGATTGTTGGTGACAGTTGCCGTTGCACTATCTACATCTATTGCAATTGCATTGCCGGAGAATGACAGTACGTTGTCATGAACATTGGCGCTTGCATCAGGTCCGGTGACCAGGATACCTTTAGGTGAACCTGTAACAGAAGTATTCCCTTTGATCTCAGCGAATACAGTAGCACCAATTGAGTTGAGTGGATTATCATTTACTCTGATACCTGCTATTGTTGCACCTGTTACCGTGACACCATTGATCGTGGCTGATGTATTGCCTGCATCTGAACCTGTGCTTGGATAGCCTTCATAATTATTGACATTGATACCCAAACCTACACCGGTGACTGAGCCACCCGAGATAAAAGGAGCTACCTGATCATTCCAAACTGATATCCCCACTGTAGGAATAGCTGTAATCGCTGAACCATTGATGGTATTAGATACAGCTGAAGACGCAACAGACATTGATGACAGCAAGATTCCATCCCAAGCTGCAGTTTCATTAGCATTTGCAATACCTGTGATGTTATTGCCACCTACGGTAAATGGAGATGCTGTGCCATAAGCAAGGTTATGGAATATACCTCTTCGCCTTACCGAAATCGTATTGGAAGAAATACCCATTGAGCCACCGGGACTTGGCAAATAGAAATTACCTGTCTGCACACCGATTCTCACATTGCTCATGCAATTGGCGCCCACTACCGCATATTGATTGTCATATAACAATACGCCACCTCCCCAGAAATCAATACCTGAACCTGCATCATATGTGCCCATATTCCGGATCTGGTTATTTGAAACAACATGTCCGCTGGTCGGAACTCCTAAAAGGTAATCATCGATTGTAACCCCGAAGTATGATAAATTCTGGATGATGTTGTATGTAACATGAAGATTATTTACACCGCTTGAATAATCCGTAACACCTTCTGCTGCATCGATATCTGCACCATTGGTGCTGGTGAATCCGCTGATCAATGCAGGGTTATCACCATCAATTGTAAATCCTTCAATGCTGACATTTGAAGCTGTAACATGGAATATTTCACCTGAAGAAATCGCTGCTGTCGCAGGTACTACGATGGCTTCAGCAACTCTCACGCCAGAACAAGGATCAATGAGATAATTCGGACCTCTGATGGTGAGTGATTTATTGACGATGATATCTTCTGCGTATGTACCTGGATCCACAGTGATCGTATCACCTGCTGAAGCGGCATTGATCGCAGCCTGTATCGTACAATAGTCTAATCCTGTATTGGTGTTGTGTACAGGGCCGTCATTGTTAAATCCAACTACTACGCTTGCTGTTGTGGTACATCCGTTAGCTGCAGTCACTGTGACACTATACGAGCCTTGTGCAAGACCTGTAGCTGTAACCGTGGTCTGAACAGGAACTGTATTCCATACATACGTAAACGGGCCAACACCTCCTGTCACTGATGTGACTGTAGCTGTACCAAATGCTATCGGCGGACAGCCTGAAGGTGTAGATGAGGTGGTCGCCATAAGACCACATGCCACGCATGCTGCAGCAGGCTGGAATCCCGGTGTGATGAGATCGCCATCTACTCCGCTCGTCAGCCATGGAATATATGATGTAACTCCACCAGCTATGTTGAAGATTTTTGACGTGATTACTGCCGGTGTAGTAGAACCGAACCAATTACATGTAGCATGAATAGGATCGGTAACGCCATCCGGTTCATTGTTGTAAATCGCGATTGTACTCAGCAGGCTATTGTTACTGATGGTGTTAGAGTTTTGTGTTCCTGTAGTTTGATTGCTCAGCAGGATGTCACCAAAAGCTCCCGGTGCTGTAGCATTGCCGGAGAAGAAATTATTCTGAATCGTTGTGCCCTGGCCACCTCTCAGCGGATCAGCACTGCCGAATGCAGTGAGTGACATTCCGTACAGACCATTGGCAGTAAATGTATTGCGTGCAAAATTTGAATTCTTAGGACCGCCCTGGAATCCAAGCTGAGAATTATTGTTGAATGTATTTTCAAGGACCTGAGCATTTTCAAGTGATCTTGAACCTGCATTTATACCTGCTACCAGACCCTGGAAAAGATTACCCTGGAATAATGGATTTCTTGGTGTGGCACTTGTACCTACATTTCTATTCCCATCAACGAAAAGACCATATGTACCTCCGCCTCCAAGGATATTATTGTTGGTTAAATTCAATCCGGCGAATGATTGAGGACCGTTGAGGAAAATAATTTGTGTAGAGCCTGTTCCACCCACTAATTCGCACTTATTGACAGTCAAATCTGTAATACCGCGGTTGAGCCACAATCCTTGTCCAGTTGCACTGGTTACTTTTAAATAATTGTTTTGCAATTGGACTCCACTGAGCACGGAGCTTAATGTCTGGACAACACCATTTGTTCCAATTGTATTACCCAACATTGCAAAACCATTGATGACAGAATTGGATGAACCTGCCAAAAATTCAAGAGCAGCACCTGATGCAGGAGCAATAACAGATTCTACTATCGGATTAGGTACACCCACTACTCTACCACGTGCATCGACACCTACCTGAGCACCATTAATCGTGAGTGATTTGTTGAGTGTTACATTTTCAGGATATGTACCCGGATCCACATTGATCACATGTGTATTCAATGTGAGTGGATCATTGATAGCAGCCTGTATCGTACAATAGTTCAATCCTGTATTGACATTATGTACAGGGCCTGCGAGACTATTCGTCACAGTAGCAGGAGCAGTACCTGTGCAGCCGTTGAAGTCCGTCACGGTGACTGTATACGATCCTGCGATGAGGCCGGTAGCTGTAGCTGTTGTCTGACCATTTGACCACAGATATGTGTATGGTGAAATACCACCGCTGATGACAGTTACAGTTGCAGTTCCATTGTTTTGCAATGGACATGTAGCCGGAGTTGTTGAAATTGAAAAGGCAAGATTACATGGTGCGGAACAAGGCACTGAAGGCTGGAAGCCGTCAAGCGGATTTCCACCAAGGTCGACACCACTCGTTGTCCATGGTATGTATGTCACTGTATTCGGATTCGTCTGTATGATACTTGCAGCAATTGTGGCAGGTATATTTGATCCAAACCAGTTACATGTAGCATCGACTACGGTCACATCTTCATTCCGTATCGTGACTGCACTTGTCAGGCTATTGTTATGTGCCTGTATACCTGTGTTAGCCCCAAAATCAGTATTGACCATAATATCAGCCTGTACTGTACCGGTGATGATATTATTGTGGATGTTGATGGAACTGTTGCCACCTGCTATTTTAAAACCACGTTTTCCATTGGTGATGTAGTTATTTGCAAATTCACCACCGGTAACTTTGGAAACATATACGCAGGAAGAACCCGGATCATTGTCATGCAGATAATTCGTATTGAAGGCCACATTGACATGACTTGCTCCGCCGTCAAAAAGAACTGAAGCGTTAGTCGTGTGATTTTTGAATTCATTGTTCAATACAGAAAGTGCATTGGATGTAAAGCTGTAGAGTCCTATTCCACCTGCAGGACCAGGACGATTATTTCCATCAAATAAATTGTACTGAACGGTAGATGCACCTGTGTTGGATGCATACACACCTTTTTCATTATTGAAGAGGATATTATTCTTAATCAGACTTCCGGTTGAATTGGTATAGATACCGGATTCGAAACCGACACCACCGCAATTCTGGACTTTGAATCCATCAATCGTGACACCTGGAACCGTGATAGCGAAACCTGTGCGGGTACCATTATTGCCATCCACAATAGATTCAGCGCCACGAACACCGTTGCCTGCAATACCTGCATTGGCTCCCTGGATGTTGACACTCTTATTGACCGTGACTGCTTCGTCATATAGACCCGGCTGACATACAAGCGTATGACCTCCCATGGTGAGTGGGTCATTGATTGCAGACTGTATCGTGCAGTATGTCAACATCGTAGTTGTATTGTACACTCGTGCACATACGGTGAGCACGACATCATTACCATCACCACCTGCGTAATTGATTATGAAAGTAGTACCACCTATCACTACGGATGATCCCTGCGCGAACTGGCCGACGACCGGGTCCATCATATCATTGTCGATGATCTTGATCTGATCACCATTGGCAGGGGAATATCCCAGCGTTCCGGAGAGCATGGCTCCGCCTAGTGTCACTGTTCCATTGACTGTAAACTGATCATACTGTGTACATGGCGTAGTGCCATTGATTTCCATAGGTAATATATCACCACCATCAAGTGAAAGATTGCCACCGATCGTGACGCAACCCGGGCTTGCTCCCGGTGAAAGAGCGATGTCTTTGCTTCCACCCAATACGGCATCTACATTACCAGGATACGTACCACTCTGTATGTGGACTGTAAATCCGGAAGTAGCCGCGCTAATACCACGCTGAATACTTGGCGTAGTCGTAGCAGGAGCGATAAAGCTATTCAGTGTCACATAATCATTGAGTGCCACCCATCGGAAGAAGCCTCTATTGCCTGCATCAATCGCATGGATGACGAGATCTTCTTTTGTATAGTTATCTGTGATGACCACATTACCTGCTGTCTTGAAGACTGCGCTGCTCACATCAAAGGTGACGCCTGCAGATATACCATCATCTATGGATAAAGCTGCCACTGTCTGTCCTTTGTATGTAGACGCACCAGTGAATGTGACATCAGGTGAATACGGACCTGCATAAGCCTGGAAGGCAACACCATATTCACCACCATCGAAGAGATTGCCCGCTCCGATCAATACTTGTGGATCTGTTGTAGCCCCATTTATGCCGACTATAGCCACGCCGATTGAATTGTTCGTAAGTGTATTTCCAAGAATCTGCGCTTGTGTATTCGGATCATCCCAAACTGCGATACCACTTGAACCTGATCCATCTGAAGAGGCTATACCGGTGCAATTTGAAATCGTATTATTGCTGATGACGACATCATCTCCATACTCTGAAAGAATGAAATAATCGAGCCAGTCACCCGCGCCTTTACCTGTGTAGGTATTGCCACTATATGTTCCTGTGCAGTTGTCGGCAAGAATACCATTACGTCCGATTTGTGTAAATGTGCAATTGGTCACATTGACATTACCTGTGCTTACGATATGAATCGCTGTGCCTTTATAATCGGTGCTTTCATTGTATTTGATACCTGTGATATTGCAATCATTGACGATACCGTTGCCTTCCTGTTTGATACCGGTGTAGATTAATTTACCTGTACCATCGAGCGTGACTTTGCTCAGATTTAAAGTTTTGCCCGGATTGACTTTAATCCATGCATCACCGTAAGCTGTGCTTGCATCAGGTTTGATAAATGTAGTTGTCTTATCTGCACCGATGATCGTCAGGTTTTTACTGATGACGATCTGACCCATTTCCACATAGGTTCCTGCAGCGATGGTGATCGTATGACCATCGAGTGTCTGTGGATCATTGATAGCTTGCTGTAGTGTACAGAAGGTTTCTGCTGTATTCGTATTCGTAACACCGCCGGCACATTTTGTCAATACTACATCATTACCTCCATCTGCATAGTCTACGTAGAATGTGTAGCCACCTGCATTGATGGTCACGCCTGTTGCAAATTGTCCTGATACCGGATCGGCCATATCATTGTCAATGATCTTAAACTGATCACCATTTGATGGCACATAACCCACATTGAGCGTCAATGTAGCACCACCTAAAGTGACCATACCATTGACAATAAACTGATCATAATCTGTGCAGGCTGTAGTGCCGTTTAATTCCATTAAGAGTACATCGCCACCATTGAGGACCACGTCGCCATTGATCGTGACACAGCCCGGGCTATTGCCTGGTGAGAAGGTGAGGCTCTTGCCTCCAGTGGCGGCATCAAAACCAGGATATGTACCGACAGGGATCTTGATCGTATGACCGCTGAGTGTTTGCGGATCATCGATCGCTTCCTGTATGGTGACAAATGTTTCACCTGTCTGCATATTTAATACATTACCCGGTGTCGTGACGGTAATGGTAAACATGCATGAGTTCATGCAACCAAATGGTCCTGTGTAGGTGTAGGTGATCGTATGCATACCCAAACCTGCAACGGAAGGATCAAACATTCCGGCGCTTACACCTGTACCACTGTAAGTTCCTGTGAGCGGCATGCCACCGGTCAGTACAAAAGCAGGCGTAATATTTGTAGTTGAAAAATCTGACGGACATGATACGGAAGGCGTTGTACACGTACCCGGATTTGTAGTCAATGATTGAATCGCACTTCTGCAACCCGTAAAATTATCAACGCATGCATAGAAAATTGTAATCGGTGTAGTTTGGTTGTACATCGGAGGAGGAAGCATCGATGTGCCCATGATATCTGTAAAATAAGTCAGGGTTGTTCCAGGTCCACATGGCGTGGGGAAATTGAACGAACCTCCACCAACGATGCAACCCGGTTGACATGTACTTTCTGTTGCAGTGATCAGTGGTGCTGATGGTGGGGTGCATGTACCCGGCATCGTTGTATATGTCTGTATAGCACTTCTGCAACCTGTAGTAAAATCAAAACATGCGTAATAAATCGTCATCGGTGTATTCTGATTGTACACCGGCGGGCCAATGATTGTTGTGCCTGAAATGTCCGTGTAATAGGTCAGTATGGTGCCTGGTCCGCAATTGTTAATCACTGCGAATGAACCACCGCCAAGCATACAACCCGGCTGACATGAACTCTGCATGGCTGTCACCAAAGGTGGTGCAGGATTGGTACATACACCCGGATTGGTGGTTAAGGATTGTATCGAGCTTCTGCATCCGGTGAAATTATCAACGCACGCATAGTATATCGTCATCGGGGTGGTCTGGTTGTAAGCAGGTGGTGTAGTCGTTGGATTTGACCCTATGCCGTCGGAATAGTATGTCAGTGTTGTACCCGGACCGCAAGGACCCGGTACACCAAATGAACCTCCCGAAGGAGCGCATGGTGGCTGACAGGTACTATTGTTGACGATGATGAAAGGACCGTTTGGAGTGGTACATGTACCCGGTACTGTGGTCAATGACTGAATAGCACTGCGACAACCAGTGATGTTTTGAACACACGCATAATAAATAGTCATTGGTGTAGTCTGATTGTATACCGGCGGTGTGGTTGTTGGATTTGTGCCCACGATATCATCGTAGAAAGTCATCGTACTACCTGTACATGGTGTGATGTTGAACGATCCGCCTCCCAGTATACAACCAGGCTGACAAGTACTTTCTGTCGCTGTGATTGTTGAAGATGATGGATTCGTACATGTACCCGGATTGGTAGTCAAAGTTTGTATTGCACTTCGGCAACCTGTGACATCATCAACACACGCATAGAAAATCGTCATCGGTGTATTCTGATTGTATGTTGGTGCACCTGTTGTCGTGGTACCTGCAATACTTGTATAATAGGTCAGTGTTGTGCCTGTTCCGCATGCTGTAGCGATATTGAATGTACCTCCAGCTAACATACATCCTGACTGGCAGGTACTCTCGGTGGCGGTGATCAATGGTGCTGATGGTGTAGGGCATGTACCCGGCACTGTCGTTAATGATTGTATTGCACTTCTGCAACCGGTGACATCATCTACACATGCATAATAAATGGTCATCGGTGTACTCTGATTGTATGTCGGTGCACTTGTTGTAGTGGTACCTGCCATACTTGTATAATAGGTCAGTGTTGTACCTGAACCACATGTAGTGACGATATTGAATGTTCCTCCGCCTAATGTACATCCTGGTTGACATGTACTTTCTGTCGCTGTGATGAGGGGCGCAGATGGTGTGGGGCATGTACCCGGCACTGTAGTCAATGTCTGAATTCCACTTCTGCAACCTGTGATATCATCAACGCATGCATAATAGATCGTCATCGGCGCAGTCTGATTATATGTAGGTGCTCCGGTTGTAGTGGTACCTGTGTTATCTGTGTAATACGTGAGTGTTGTACCTGCACCACATGCTGTAGTGACGCTGAATGAACCTCCGCTCACCACACAACCCGGCTGGCAGGTGCTGTTGTTGGCTATAATAACCGGCGTAGAAGGTGTGCCACTACAAGCACCCGGCGTAGTGGTGAAGGTCTGAATAGCACTTCTGCAACCCGTGATATCATTGACACATGCATAATAGATCGTCATCGGCGTACTCTGGTTATAAACCGGAGGAGTCGTCGTTGGGTTAGAACCCATGACATCAGAATAATATGTCAATGTCGTTCCTGCTCCGCACCCCGTGATGATATTGAATGATCCACCTCCTACTGTGCAGCCCGGTTGACATGAACTTTCAGTGGCTGTGATAGATGGTGTGGATGGTGTAGGACATGTACCTGGTACAGTGGTCAATGACTGAATAGCACTGCGACAACCAGTGATGTTTTGAACACACGCATAATAAATGGTCATTGGTGTAGTCTGATTGTATACCGGCGGTGTGGTCGTTGGATTTGTGCCCACGATATCATCGTAGAATGTCATTGTACTCCCTATGCAAGGGGTGATGTTGAATGATCCACCTCCCAGTGTGCAACCAGGCTGACAGGTACTTTCTGTCGCAGTGATGGTTGAAGAAGATGGATTCGTGCATGTACCCGGATTGGTAGTCAATGTTTGTATTGCACTTCTGCATCCTGTGACATCATCTACACATGCATAATAAATGGTCATCGGTGTGGTCTGATTGTATGTCGGTGCACCTGTTGTGGTGGTACCGGCCATACTTGTATAATAGGTTAGTGTTGTGCCTGCTCCGCATGCTGTCACGATATTGAATGAACCACCACCAACTGTACATCCTGGTTGACATGTACTCTCAGTGGCAGTGATGAGTGGTGCAGATGGATTTGTACACGTACCCGGCACTGTCGTTAATGATTGTATTGCACTTCGGCAACCGGTGACATCATCTACACATGCATAATAAATGGTCATCGGTGTACTCTGATTGTATGATGGTGCACTTGTTGTAGTGGTACCTGCCATACTTGTATAATAGGTCAGTGTTGTACCTGAACCACATGTAGAGACGATATTGAATGTTCCTCCGCCTAATGTACATCCTGGCTGACATGTACTTTCTGTCGCTGTGATGGATGGTGCGGATGGATTTGTGCATGTACCCGGATTTGTTGTTAATGTTTGTATTGCACTTCGACATCCTGTACCATTATCCACACATGCATAAAAGATCGTCATCGGCGTGGTCTGATTGTATGTAGGTGCACCTGTTGTCGTGGTACCTGCCATACTTGTATAATAGGTCAGCGTTGTACCGGCTCCGCATGCTGTAATGACATTAAATAAGCCGCCACCAACTGTACATCCCGGTTGGCATGTACTTTCCGTTGCGGTGATCAATGGGGCGGATGGATTGGTACATGTACCCGGATTAGTCGTAAGTGTTTGTATCGCACTTCTGCATCCGGTGATGTTATTGACACATGCATAGAAAATGGTCATCGGTGTGGTCTGGTTATATGTAGGCGCACCCGTTGTCGTTGTACCGGTAATGTCAGTATAGTATGTAAGTGTTGTACCGGCTCCGCATGCTGTCGTGACATTGAATGAGCCGCCACCAACTGCACATCCCGGTTGGCATGTACTTTCCGTTGCGGTGATCAATGGGGCAGATGGATTTGTACATGTACCCGGATTTGTTGTTAATGTTTGTATTGCACTTCGACATCCTGTTACATTATCCACACATGCATAAAAGATCGTCATCGGTGTGCTCTGATTGTATGTCGGTGCACCTGTTGTAGTGGTACCTGCCATACTTGTATAATAGGTCAGTGTTGTACCTGCTCCACATGCTGTCACGACATTGAATGTTCCTCCACCTAGTGTACAACCAGGCTGACATGTACTCTCTGTCGCTGTAATGAGAGGAGCTGATGGATTTGTGCACGTACCAGGATTAGTAGTTAATGTCTGTATTGCACTTCTGCATCCGGTGATGTCGTTGACACATGCATAGAAAATGGTCATCGGTGTGGTCTGGTTATATGTAGGCGCACCGGTTGTTGTTGTTCCTGTATTGTCGGTATAATATGTCAGTGTTGTTCCGGCACCACATGATGTGATGGTATTAAATGAACCACCACCAACTGTGCATCCTGGTTGACATGTACTGTTTGTCGCTGTGATCAGAGGAGCTGATGGATTTGTGCACGTACCCGGATTAGTAGTTAAGGTCTGTATAGCACTTCTGCAACCTGTAACATCATTTACACACGCATAGAAAATTGTCATCGGTGTAGTCTGGTTGTAGGTAGGTGTTCCTGTTGGAGTCGTACCTGTGATATCTGTGTAATATGTGAGTGTTGTACCTGCACCACATGCTGTGATGGTATTAAATGAACCACCACCAACTGTACATCCTGCCTGACATGTGCTGTTTGTGGCTGTGATCACTGGTGCTGAAGGCAGACTACTGACTGTAACTACATTTGACAATGTGCTTTCACATTCACCTGAAGCCTGAGCTGTAGCTGTGATGGCATCTCCGGCGGTCAAGGATACAGGCGAAAGTGTCCATGTAAAACCCGTCACTGTTGTAGTACCGGCAAACATGGCATTTATATATACTTTGATCGTTGTACCATCATCTCCCGTACTTGTGCCACTGACTGAAGTTTCATCTGCGCAAATCGGATTATCGACTCCGGGTGCATCTGAATAAGATTTCACTATTACTGTTGCATAATTCGAATTCGCAGCAGGATTGCACGTACCTGACACAATCACATAGTAGAAGTAAGTTCCTGCTGTGCCGGTCGGTGGTGTATATGTATCTGTTGTAGCGCCCATGATTGATGAACCATCATATCCGGTACCATTTGTATCGGAGTACCATTGATAGGTCAATCCGTCGCCGGTGGCTGTGACCATTAAATTGGTGGGTGTACCATTCAGACAAACCATTTGTGTGGATAATGGATGACCGGAGATGGATGGAGGTACACATGCCGGAGTTACAGTGATCGTAAACTGGCAGGCATTTGAGCATCCTGATGACGTATATGTGTACGTGATCACATATGGTCCAGCCATCGCAGTGTTGAACGTATTCCCTGTCACTCCTGTTCCGGTGAAGACTCCGCCTGTTGGACTATAGGTTAATGTGGTTAAGTTGAGCGGAAGGCTTGCTTGTGAGATGGAGAAACTTGCAGGGCAGTTTACAACTGGTGGAGAAACCATCCATGTAAAGGTGACTACACAATCAGAAGTATTTCCACAAATATCTGATGCAGTCACTGTCCAAACCTGTGTCTTTGTGCAGCCACCGGTAATAGGACCTGCGACAGGGAACCTGGTCACATTATTGCAATTGTCGGTGGCCGGACCTGCATTGGTCAATGCCATATTTGCATCAGGGAGAAATGGAGGATTGAGGCCAAGATTAATAGGTGCAGCGGGGCAATTTGTAAACATTGGCGGCTGTGTATCACCACCGAGTGTGATCGATAAACTGCAATTACTGCTGCATCCGTTTTGTGTGATCGACAGTAACAACGGGAAGGTGCCGCTGCATTGACTAAACGTATGTATTGTTACAGTCTGGCCTGTTTGTGATCCGACGAATGTGGCTTTTGCATCTTCATCAAGATTCCAGAAATAGGAATCCATTCCTGCGGGTGCAGTGTATGTGATGTTTGAACCCGGGCATGCAGGATTTGGTCCGTTGATGGAGCAAGTAGGTGATGCTGTCGCTGTAACACTATTGGAAGGTGCGCTTTCGCATTCACCTGTTGCTGTGGCGGTGGCGGTGATCGTATTGCCGCCAACAAAAGTGACTCCGGTGGCTAGCCAGAATCCACCTCCGCTAGTTGTGGTGGTTGCATTTGCAATACCATTGACGTAGATGGTGATGAGGGTTCCGTCTGCTTCGCTACTTGTACCTGTTGGATTTGTATTGCGGTACAAATTGGTCTTGAAGTGATGACTGGTGGATCAGAAAGGCCATTGACGACTACATGAATACTTGTAGACTCGCCAAAGCACAATGTGGTATTATGTCGTGATCTCAGGAAATAATCACCGGTTGACAATGCAATGTATGGAACCGCAGCAGGTTCTGTTATGCTGGTTCCGTTTGCATTTGTTCCCTGCCAGTACCATGTTTCTCCGGATGGCGGGGTACCCGCTGTGATGGTGACACTTGGACAATTTGGTGAATTTGATGATGGTGCAGCAGGTGCTGCGGGTAATGGATTGACCGTCACTTTTCTGCAACCGGTAGCCCACATGGCAACTCCACAATCCGGACTTCCTGTAGGATCAACCTGTACAGCATAAGTTCTGGAAACAGTTAGTCCTGATGGAGGATCATAACTGTTGCTCGTGGCTCCCACCTATGGATGTCCAACCCACAGTACTTGTGCCCGATGGACATGTGATGAGTCCATCCTGATAGTACCATTGGTAGTTGAACGTACCTGCACCGCCTGAAGGAGGAGAAGATAAAGTTATGTTTGACGGATCAGCAGGTGTGCATAATGATTCATCATTGGAGGTTACGGTTCCATAATCTACCGGGTCAGTAACCGTTATTGTAACCATTCCGCACATACCATTGGCTGCACATCCACCTTCTCCTCTTGCATAATATGTTGTCGTCACTGATGGCGATACCATGATGGATGTGCCGGAACCTATTGAACCACCAGTGCCACATCCGCCAGCATACCACTGCCAATCTGCCGAACCGTTGAGATTACCTGTGAGACTGAGGTTACTGCTGCCACCGGGACAAATTGTAAATACTGATCCGGTAATGAGGGGCACATCGGGATCGCCTTCACATGCAAACGCTCCACATTACCCACACCGAATGGTGAGAAATTAGCTATACCTGCCAAAGAAGCAGGTGTATGTAGCACCCATGTTAGAAATGCTTGCTACTGTTTCATCCCACATGCCACCACTATAATGGCCTATCACTACAGGACCCATGTTGTTAAACATTGCACCTTCATCCGTAGGAGAGGTCCATTGATATTTGCAGGTAACATTATTACCCATTGCAGCGCCGTCTTTACTTACGGTCCATTGTCTGTTGATCACTTTTTGTAGGATCGAATGGCATAAAGTCAAAACCTGTTTTGACCTTTATTGAAAAGTTATCACTTGTACCTGCATTATTGACTGTCACCGGATTATAACTTCCTGATGTGGGTCCTACCGGGAATACGATATCGCTTGCACCAATAGCGTTCACCTTTAATGCGCCGCTACCGTCTGTAACCACAAAACTTGATGATGTACCTGTGACTGCAGTTACTGTCAGATTATTTGCACCCAGTGAAAGTTCGCCTGCTGTTAGTGTCAGATTATTTACTGTAGTAGTGATATCGAGAGTGACATCATGAAGGATGATGACATTGTTAGTAGCGCCTGGGATTCCGCCTGCTACCCAAACACATCCGTCAGAATTTTCCCATGTCGCGGTGTTATTCCAGTTGCCGGCTACTACGGTACGGAAGGTGCCGAGAGGGGCGACGGGGGATGTCTTTGTAATATTTACACTTGCATTTCCAGAACATGAACCTGATGTAACTGTCCATTTAAATGTATTGACACCTAACGTTAAACCAGATACAACAGCTGCAGGATCATTAGCATTTGGTGCAAAAGAACCAGTACCTGCTTCAACAGTCCATAAACCTGTTCCACCTGACGGAACAGCACTTCCGGCTAGTGTTGCTGAAGTACAAGTACTTTGATTTGGACCTACGGTAACTGTTGCGAATGAATTTGTGAATTCATCTGCGCCGATATCCGGAGGAGAATTCCTCGTGTCAGAATCATAATCAATCGAAATTGATCCAATTGTAACACCTGTCCCATCTAATGTACAATTGCTATTAGTCCCTAAATGAAGATCGGTTGCAGACGTAAAAATCGGTTGTACACTTTTTGAGTTTAAATCTTTACTGATTGCTGTTTGCCATGCTAATAGATTTGCTCTGTCAGCAGTCCCATCATTTCCAAATACGTTGGCTGTACCTCCGGAGTTATAAATATTATTAAAGTCGGAAGTAAGATTAGCCAGTGTAGTATTTAATTTAATGGCATAATGCTTACCTGTACCTCCTGTTCTTGTATTTGAGAGGATATTATTTTTTGCATTGGAGGTACTGGCTATACTCCAGTTATATGCTATTGAATTGCTTGCCCCTGTGACTGCTCCTGAAATTGAAATCGTATTGAAATAAACATTATAAAATTCACCTGTTGCAGATTGATCATAAATGCCATACATCGTGAGTGGAGCAGTGGCATCCAATGAGATCATATTATTTGACACTTCACCTATTAGGGACGCATTTCCTTGAATATCGAAAAGGTGAACACCATAAACGGTACCTGTTCCACTTGTTTTTAAATCATAAATTCGGTTGCGTGTAAATGTAAAGGCTTCAATATTTGTCGCGCTTGGCCTGAATCCGACAAGACTTGTTGTTTGAATATTGACTTCATAAATCTGGTTAGCAGAATAGATAGTCCCAACAGAGCCACCAGCGTCAAAAATGCCTGTATTAGAAAAGTTGAAAATATTATTTCCAATAATTTGCAAGCCTGAATTCTTTAGGGCAGTTGTTGTGGTAGTACCGCTGTTATATATTCCATATGCATTGGCAGTTGCACCCGCAGCGATATCATTATTTTGAATTGCATTATTATCATTACCAGTGGTGCCTGTAGTTGTTGAAAAGAAAACAATCCCATTTGATGTTGATGTACTTACGCCATTTAAAATTGTATTCTTAACGGTATTATTTGTAGCATCATTGATAAAGCGGACCACAGCTCCAGATGTATTTGTATTTGATATTGTAAGGTTTTTACTTGAAGTACCGTTATTAGAACCATCAATGATTACAAAATCTCCATTATTGATATCAAAAAGGGTTGTATTAATAGAACCACTAACTGAAGCAGTGACTCCGCTAGCTGGTCGGATCGTTAACGTATTTGATGGACTTGCTCCGGTGAAGGCATTGATTGTAAGCGGAAATGTTTCCGTGGGATAGATCGCATCATCCAATAAGAAAGTAACAGCGCATGTAACTCCGACTGTATTTATTACGCCAATGGCATTCGTAATTGTGTTAAACGGAGCAGTCTGAGCTGAGCCAACATGGTACGTTCCGCATAAAGGAGCAAGTACTGTTAAGGTCCCACTGATTTGGTCATTTCCCGGCACTCCGTCACCTGGTAATTCTGATATTGCCTGAATAGTGTATGTCCCGGCTGCGGCAATGGTCGCACTGGGGAATGTAACGGTGGACGTAATCCCTGTTGCAATAGATGCAATTGTTCCGGTTTGATTATACACCTCTGTAACAGCAGGTGACGGACCAATAATTTTATACCGGACAGGCACACTTGTTTGAGTAGCCGTTCCATTATTAGTAAATGAAGCTTGTGGGGAGAATGCGACTCCTGTTATTTTACTTCCTCCGTTAGTAGGGTCAATAAACGCGGTAGCCTGTATGTCATTCGCTACAGGGGCGATGAATGTTCCTTCGTCCGCTCCAATATCAGGGGTACTTCCATTCCTCAAATCAGCATCAATGTCAATAGTAATTACTGTACCATTATTAGCAGCACTTTCAACAGGAGTAGTTAGACTGGTACTTATGTGAAGATCAGCATTTGTTAAAAATTGTGGGTTGCCGGTTACTGAATTTGCATTACCTCCAAATCCTGTGACAATTGCCGTCAAAGTGGTACGATCTGAACCTATAAATCCCAGCACCCCTTGTGTCCCTGAAACATAATAATCATTATTATTGATTGTGGCGAAGGCAGTAATAGCTGCTGCTGAATAAATAGAATAAGCCTTAGATGTTGTTCCTGTACCAGTATTATTTAATGTATTCACAAAAATATTATTGCGAATGTCCAAGGCACTTGCTCCAGATCCTACATAAATGGCAGCGGTTAAACAGTTTGTCGAACTTGAATATGTTCCATAAATATTCACACTATTATAATAGAGGTTGATCCCTCCAGTTGTAGTAGAGATGGTTGAGCTATTACCTATCATACCAATGCCTATACCCATAGCGGACGAGTTTGAAAATCCGGAAAAATTACTTCCGTTCACACCACTAATAAAGTTATTTGCAATAGTTAGGCTACTCGTAGCTGTACCGGTCCCTATAGTTATACCTCGCCCGCCATATCCTCCAGTGTTTGTTGTCAGGGATTTTGTAATTGTATTGCGAGTGACAGAGGAAGATACAAATCCGGTTTCAAGTGAAATGCCAGTTGGGGCCTGAGTTGTTGTAGTCTGTTCACTGACCGTATTTAGGCTAACAGAGCTCGTGAGGGAATTTCCTACCTGTATACCAATACTTGCAAGAATGCCGTTGTAATCGACTGAATTGCCCGTGATAGCCAGGTTATCATTACCGCCCGTTGACACAGATGCCGTACCAATCGCATAGATGCCGATGGTTGCGACAGTAATGGCGTTATTCTGAATAGTGACATTATCATTGTCAGCACCGCTTGTGCCAGGTGTGCTTCCACCCACGGCAACACCGTATCCTATCGCTCCGCTAACTCCGGTGCTGATATTACAATTCTTTATAGTATTATCCGAAGCACCCGCACCTGCACCCAAGCTGATTAATGCAACAGCCGTTGGCGAAGTAGTACTTGTGTTTGTGATAGTCAAACTCCGATCTGTACCACCACTATTACTTCCATCAATAGTTACTCTATCAGCACCATTTAATTTTATAAGGGCACCACTTGCCACTGCACCAGATATGGTCGCAGTTGTAGCAGGTTTAATTGTGAGTGTAAATCCACTTCCACCACATTCAATAAATTGATTTATTGAAACTGTACCAGCTTCAGTTAAGTTAGTCAGAATATTAAAGGTGGTATTTCCACTTATACCTTTTGAATTCAAATCAGCAATTGCTGCTGTAAGAGTGGCATAATTTGGAGCTACCTGACCTGTGCCTACTGAATAAGTTCCATTTAATGGTCCCGCAACAATGACCCGACCACTTCCAGGATTCGTAATCGTTGGAGTTTGTGGTGAAACTACTGTAAGTGATGTACATTCACCATCAATTGTATTCCCTGCCATTGATCCACAAGGGACATCATAGGTGAGCCAGAAATAGTTTGTACCCTGGGATAATGCTACAGTTCCAGTTACTACAAATGAGGAAGTCGGCACTGCTAAAGTGGATCCAAACTGTCCGGTTGCTGCAAAAGTTGAGCTATTTCCAGTATAATAAATTTTTGCATTTGTAATGTCAGTCAGGCTGGATGTACCACCTACATTTATTGAAAAACTGGTTGCACTTAAAGGATTCAGAGCACCTGAAGTAACAATTTGAATTCCAATGACTTCTTGGTTTGTAGAATTTGTTGGAACGTTGGTAACATTATTTTGAGTCGTTGTGCTCGAAACATATGTCATTGAAGGGGCTGCGACAAAATTTCCGGCATCTGCCCCGATATCAACCGGTGTAAGACCTGAGCGTGTTTGACCGTCGTAATCATCAGTTACACCAACGTCTACGCCAGTTGCTTCAGCAGGTGATGGGTTTGTTGGATGAATATGGAGATCAGGTGTTGCATTTGTTGGATCATTGTATTGTGGATTAGCCTCAATACTTGCTGCATCTTGTCCAACTGCTGTTTTCCATGCTGAAAGATTAGCAACGTCTGCACTATTGAAAAATCCAAAAACCGCACCGCTTGCACCGTTGGAGAAATAGACGTTGTTATTGATGGTTAATCCGGTAGGGTTTGGGGTCGTTCCATTGATTTTGACAGCGTAATGTTTTCCTGTTGCGCCACTATTTGTTCGTGCGTTCTGGAAAATATTGTCGCGGAAAGCACGTGTGTTCGTCGTCTGAGTGCCGTTGAAAGCGTAAGAAGCACCACTTCCGCTTGTCGCCGTTCCACCGATATAAATACTGTTGTGATAGAAATTGTCCGTACCGTTGGCTTCATTGATACCGTTGATGCCGGTTGTTATGGCATTTGAAGCCACTGCTCCAATAGCGATCGCCTGATTCGCTCCGAGTGCGATCATATTATTACGGTAGGTTGTCGTTCCACCTGCAACGCGAATTCCATTGATCTCAGCCGATGCGCTGGATGTCAGTGCAAGAAGGTTATAGATCAAGTTTCTTTCAACTGTGTTTGCCGTACTTCCTGTGAATTGTATACCGGTGACAACGCTTGCCGCCGTGGTGTTGGAAGCCGTCAAGTTGAAAATCGTATTTTGAGATATAGTCTGATTTGCAGTTGAAGTGTTGGAGATTCCTATGACAGCAGCCGAAGATGTTGTTCCAGTTCCACCCGCCGCAGTCAAATTGCATATGGTATTGGTGCTAATGGTTCCTATCGGAAGGATGTTAAGAATACCTTGAACGGTTGTGCCTGTCGCGGTCGTCGTGCTTTGGATTGAATTAGCAACGGTGCCGCCAACCGTGTTGCCTGTGCAAGTCCACGTAACGGTCGCGCCAGTACTTACACGGAGCCCGTAAACGTTCGACGCACCAGTACTTGTATTCGCGGCGGTTATGCCGCCGATAAGGTTGTTATTTGTCGTCCAATTATCGACACCAAAGTTACAAATGGCATTAATATCAGAAGCGCTTGCAGAGCTAGATGAATAGGATATTGACCCAGTCACAGATTGGCTGCCGATAGTATTGGAACTGACAATCGTGTTACCGCTTGAAACATAGATACCCATCATTGGAGCGCTGCTGCTCGTTCCACTTGATGTGACACCGGTCAAACTTATGTTGGCAATTGTATTGCTGTTGATATTCGAGACAGTTCCTCCCGCAATCCCTGTAAAGGAAATGCCTCTGAAAGTTGCCGCGACAGCTCCTGTCAACGCGTAAGTGCCGGTTTGCGTGTTGGACGAATATCCGATAATGTTCCCCGTGATCGTCATTCCCTGCACACCGCTTGTCGCCGCAGAGCTATTCATATTGATCGAGCTATGAAGAGCGGCTGTCGTCTCTGTTCGGGTTGCTGTTTGATAGAACCGGTTATTTGTGATCGACCAAGTATTACATCCGCCGTTTATCGCGACACCGGAACTTGTTACAGCAGCACCGAAATAATCAAAAATGTTATTGTTGGTAATTAAGATTCCGCTATTGCCGATAGCGGTCGTCGTGGTCGAACCGTTACCGAGGATCGCCTTAGTCGGCAGGTTTGCTCCTGAAGGACCGATGTTGTTGTTGGAGATGGTGTTGTTGTCGTTACCCGTCGATGTGCCGGTGCTGAAGAAGACGACAGCGCCGTTGGTGACCACGCTGCTTGAAACCGAACCCTTCAGATTGCAATTGGTAATGGTGTTGTTCGTCGCATCCAATATGAATCGGATGGTAGAAGTTCCGGAAGTAGCAGATGCAGTCGTGTTCGCGATTGTTAATGAATTTCCACCGGTGTTAAGCCCGTCAATTGTCACGTTGTCTGCACCATTAAAATCTATCATTGGACTGCCGGCTGTCGTAGCCGCTGATATAGTTCTTGCCGCTCCGCCTGTTGGCGAAATACTTATTGAGGTGTAACTCGCCAAGCCTGAACCACTGGCATTCAGTACTATTGAGGCAGTGCCTTCAAATGGATTTGCTGAAATGCCAATCGTAATGGTTCCTGTATGAGTTCCTGCATTGATAGCATCAAACGCTCCTTTCAAAGTTGTATATGAGGCCATAAGTGTACCACCAGAAGCTGTAACGTCCACTTGTGCATTTGCCTCCACATACCCTGCGATCATCGCAATCAACAAAACACCTCTCAGCGCAAAGCGGCTTTTTTTATTTTCAAATGCAGCGAGCATAGCGGACAATTTTAGACTTACGAAATTCATTGGAGTAGCTGTGGAGGAAGAATTTGATGACATAACAGATTGATTTGAGGAAACAGGGATGTTGTTATCGAGTGATCGGGTGATCAAGTGATCGAGTGATTTATCGAGTGATCTGGTGATCGAGTGATCGAGTGATTTATCGAGTGATCTGGTGATCGAGTGATCGGGTGATCGGTTTATTTCTGTGGTCGACGGATTACTGCGTTTGGGCACAGTAATCTCGCGAGGATGGTTTATAGGTTTATGGGTTGATAGGCTTATATCGGGGCTCGATGGATTACTGTAAGGGGAGACAGTGACCATGGGGAGTGGGAGAATACGGGAGGGCGTATTCGTGGCATAACGGGATAAACCGGTGAGGAGTTGGTTATTCATGAAGGGAGCGAATGGAGGAAGTTAGCGCAATTGAAAAAGTGAGTTAATCGTCATTACTATATCAGGACATCAATACCTGACGTTGAATATGGTGCATAGTTCATCAGTGCTTGTGATCGCTATGCGGGGTATTCACAATATTATATTCAGAAAACAGAAGGTACCGGATGACCATACATGAACAATGGGAGACATCAACCGGAGCTTAACAGTCTTTCAAAAAAAATCAGGCGTATTGATCATGCTTATTGATCGTCATGGGTACCTGCAAAAAAAAAACATCAATCGGTGATACGTTCAAAAAAGATATTCTCAACCCTGCAATATAAATATAAAAATTTCGAAGTGCGGTCAGGATTGGTGTTAAATTTTGATCAATTCGGTGAATAGAATTGCATGATGAAAAATCATCATTTGTAAGGAATTGAAGGCGAAGGGGGAGGAGGAGGAGGAGGAGGAGGCGAAGGAGGAGGAGGGGGAGGAGGGGGAGGAGGAGGAGGAGGAGGCGGAGGAGGAGGGAGGCGAGGAGGGGAGGGAGGAGGGAGGGAGGAGGAGGCGAAGGAGGAGGAGGCGGAGGAGGAGGAGGAGGAGGAGGGCGGAGGAGGAGGCGAAGGCGAGGGAGGAGGAGGGAGATTTTCGGGATGCAAGGCACAGCCTTGCAAACACTCCGACGTCGGTCAACCGACGCCGAACAAGGTCAATTCGCCGAACAAGGTCCATTCCGTCGGGGCGTGTTGCACCCGCCCCTGACGGAATGTCAAATGATGAAGTCAATCGGGAATAGAGAATTTTGAACTCAGAATTTTGAGCTTGAATTTGGAATAAGGAATGAAAAAGGAAATTTTTTTCGCAAATCTGAAATTTGCTGACGCGAAAGCTTAGGCAAAGCCTAAGCTTAACATAGTATGATTTTATCATTCAAACTTTGTTTGCATTATAAAACATCACCTGATTAAATCATTATTCAGCAACTCCCCCTTTCAGGGGGCGGGGGGTACAACGGATTTCATTTCGCAAATCTGAAATTTGCTGACGCACAAACGTAGATATAATCTACGCTTAACCGTATCGTTTTTTATTGCTCGCTATGCTCGCAATAAAAATTACACAGATCAAAATTATTCGTTCCTTGTTCACTTGATCACACGATCACTTGATCACACGATCACTTGATCACACGATCACTCGATCACTTGATCACTCGATCACTTGATCACTCGATCACTTGATCTCCTGATCACTGCCCTGTCACTGTCAACATCTGTGGAGCTGTGATATTCAGTGTTGATGAAGGCATGATGGTGAGATGACCACAGATTGCATTTGCACCGGTGATCACCGGTTGAAATTGAGCCGGATAAATAATCGCAAGTGAAGTAGCTGTGGGTACAGCAGTGCACCAATTGCCAACAGTGAACCAGTCCGTACTGATTTTACCTGCCCAGCTGAAATCGGGTTTCAGAGTGATGGTCGCGATCTGAATAGCACTTTCATTGATGCCACCATTGGCGACGCCGCCGTTGTCGGTGAGCTTCACGCTCACATGAGCAAGCCCGCTGATATTCGCTGCAGGTGTATATGTCAATGTGCCTGTGCTGCTGACCTGGGGCTGCACGGCGAAAAGAGAATTATTGTCATTGGTCACAACAAAGGTTACCACCTGTGTCACTTCAGGATCGCCATCACTGATCATCGTGCACCAACCCGGGAACGACTGTGCAGCTGAATTTTTGCAAACGGACTGATCGGCGCCGATCAGAAATGTGGGTGCGTCATTGACTGGCGTCACATTGAATGTGATCGTGTTTGGCGTGGGGTCGAGATCGATGCCTCCATTGGATACGCCTCCGTCGTCCTGTACCTGGAAGGTGAATGTTGTGTAAGGTGAGCCATTGTCATTGAGGAGTGGAATAAAAGTAAGGCTGCCTGACATGAGGCTGGTGACAGGAATGAACTGACCAGCGGATACATTGACACCGGAAAGTTTGATGGATCCACTTGCGGGCAGAGTTGTGATCTTGACGGCAAGGAATGCATTTTGGGGTTCATCGAGAGGATCATTGAATCCCCAGTCGGCGACAGCAAATACATATCCGATATCTTCCAATATCGTGATGGTTTTGTCCATGCCTGTCGGGGGATCATTTTGCAGACTTCTGACAGAGGAAATTATTTTATAAGTGGCTTGGCTGTTGGCTATTCCAATGCAGATGAAGGAAAGGAAAAATATAATGGTGTGTTTCATAGCCCGAAGTTTTTTTTCCAATTGTGTAGATGCATGTTTCCCAAAAGGAGAGAGCTAAAGGAATGAGAGCGGATGTAAAATACGGAAAATGGGGGAATTGGGAAGGGAATATCGAATATCGAATAACGAATAACGAATAACGAATTTGGAAGTTGAATTTGGAATAAGGAATGAGAAAGTAAATCTGCATCAGCTCCCATGGATGGGAAGTCCCGGTCCGCAACAGTCTATGATCCTTGCCTAATGGCACTATCATCGAAGAAAAATATTTTGTCAATTTTGGTTTTTCAATCGTGTCTTTAATTTCATTGAGAAGTTCAGTGCTGAATAAAATATTCACCTTTGATTTATGGAGTAGCAAATCAAGATTATGCTGACGATTTGAGATTAGAAAACTTATCCAAATATTAGTATCCAGAATAATTCTCAGCTTCCTATTTGCCGGCATACCTCCGTGATCTTACCTGTTCAACGATTTCAGCAATTTCCTTTAAGGAAGGTGCTGAAGCGGACTTTTCCTCATCGTTTTGAGATATTGATGAAACTTCGATACCGGTTCTTTTTCAACAGATATAAGATTAAGTTCCTCCATTCCCTTTATAAGATTTAGGGCTTTGGGGTTTAGTATTTTAATTCTGAGTGGTGTCATCTGTCAAATTTAAGCATTTTGGAACAAACATCAGAGAAGTGGGAGAAACGGTGATAGGGTGACTTCTTCCCCGGATTGAAATCCCGGACAACAGTATGAATCTCAAATCCCTGGGTTAAAACTTAGGGCAATTCATTAAAAGCATTCCCGGGATTGGAATCCCGGGCAACAGTATGATCCGTGACTACGGCACTGGAGCTCAACATTTTTTAAAAAATGGCGAACTACAAGTGCCGTAGGCACGACCGATATTGTAACGACGGAATTCATTCCGTCGAAGGTCGTTGCGCAAGGCGCAGCCTTGCAGACACCACGACGTCGGTCAACCGACGCCGAACAAACGTGTTTTATGCATTCAGCATAAAAAAAACTTCATGCAATGTGCACGAAGTTTTTCTTTATTCTTTGATCACTCGATCACAAGATCGCTCGATCACAAGATTTTTAATGTGCGATCACTACCTTTTCTGTATACCTGTCCGTAGTGGTGACTACGGTAAGTGTATAGATTCCTCCTAATAGTTTCTTCACATCAAGACGGGTATTGAAATTATTATTGTCGTCTTTTTCGTCCATCACGATACGACCTGATGCATCTGTAAGTGTGATATTTTTTATCCCGACGGGGCTTTGAATATCAAGCTGCAGAAAATCATCGGCGGGATTCGGAGTGCACGTCACTGCAAATGTTTTTGGTGTGAAGTTGACAATACGCACCGGTGAATATTCGCTTGTACCCTGCGGATTGACCTGCATCAGACGGTAATAGTTATCACCTGCCTTAGCTTCTTTGTCAAAAAACTGGTAGCTCCGGATGTGGTCTGTCTTCTCCCCTACTTCGACTGTACCGATAGATGAAAATGTAACGCCATCTGTAGATCGCTCGATATCAAAATGTGTATTGTTGATGACAAGCGATGTAGACCAATCCAGTTGCGCGACAAAGTCTTCCAGAGGCACACCTTTGAAATCAAGTAATAACATCGGTTTGCCCTGATCATATTTCGCCCTCCCTGCAGAAATCGGGGCATATGTCGGAAACTCCGTAACAGGATCTCCATTGCCGACATCAATGCTTGTCGTCAGATCTGTAACTTCTTCTTCAAGAATCGTCACCGCTTCGCCTTCCGGTATGGAAAGACAAATCTGGTGAAGAATGACAGGCACACCTGCCGTAATCGTATTGTGTACAGCATCACCCGAATTGCCGGAGCTGTTCATCAGGACTGCCCCCATGGTATTACAACCGCTGATCTCACGGCTTTTGTTGGTCATGACAACAGATTGATTTTTAACTATCGCGGACCCGGCAGTTGTACACGATATTAAAAATCCCGTTGTATAACTTGTCAGCACACCAGAGACACCGGGAGTGTATTCCAACACATAACTCAACGCTTGTGTTTTCGAAGCCTGCTGATGCGGACATGGATTTAGTTCAAAAACATCAGTGGCCGGAATCCAGCGCATCGATTGAGAGAAAGCATACGTAGAGAGAAACAGAAGCGGCAGTAGCAGTGGCAGCAGCAGTTTTAGACGCAGTGGCAGTTTTAGTTGCAGCGGCAGTGGCAGTGGCAGTTTATTATTAAATGTTTTCATTTTATTATTTGTCTTAACGCTTATTTTAATTTTCATTCAAAATGTGATATCCTTCATTTGATCACCAGATCACCTGATCACTCGATCGCTTGATCTCTTAATAGAATATGATGCCTGATGTCTTGTTTTGATTCGTCTTCCAGATGGATTCATCGCCGGATTCTGTAAATGCACCCATGTTGTAGTCCCCGATATTGTAACCGTACATACCCTGGAATGCTTTCCATACAGTACGATCTGAAGAGCTGATGGCAGCGATGGAGGTGATTTGTTCGCCATTGGCTGCGTGCATGGCCCATTTACCTGTACTCAGATGTTTCTGGCCATACCTGAAGATCGGTTCGTATGAATTGGTGGTCGTGAAATCCCAATTGATGACCTGGCTATTACAAGTCAACGTAGCTGTTCCTGGGGTCAGAACACCGAGATGATTGCGATGCTGTACGAGTAAATAATAACTGTTGCCCGGACTGAGGACGAGACCTGAACAGAAATTAGGGAAGGTGACGGTTCCATCTGTGTGTACTAATCCTGAACATGTCCAGATATTATTGGCAGGCAGAATACCATTTTGGCGTACAGTAACTAACACCCAATCCACCACATCAGCAGGATACGGAATCACAATCGGCGGAGCGGACGGAGATGAAGGATCACCATAATTACTGCCTTCGGTACCTGAATAATTCCATGGTGCAACACTGTATGGCTGACCGAACGGTGTAAACGGAGCCGCAAGCTGGACAGATAAATTCGGTGATAAGAGTTTATCCTGACCCGGAAGTACATGGTTGATATTGAGTGTCGGATCCATCAGACCGGTGCCGACATTGTAAGGGCCTTCGAGGAATACTTTGAGGCGTACCGTCTGGCAATTATTCAATGTCGTATAGACAACTGAACTACTATTGCTGCACTGATCTGTCACAGTGACAACAACAACAAAATCACATGTCGTGGTTGTGGTTGCTGCTGAGTACGATAATATTGCTGTGCAATTGTCAGTAGCTGTTGTGGCGGCTATTGCTGCTGCCTGTGCTGCTGCGGCTGTGTTATAGCAGCTTGCTATGGTGCCGGCAGTGACTACGGGTTTGATGGTATCACTTACTGTGATCGTCTGTACCTGGTCAAATGCTGCATTGCTGCAATCATCAACCACATGCCATGTTCGGGCAATACTATAACTACCAGTGCATCCCGGGGTCACTACATCTGAATGCGTTACCGCTGGTGATGTCGTACAGTTATCATGTACTGCAGACGGGATTCCCGTTACTGCCACTGATGAATCAGCAAAACAATTTGCATTCTTATACAGCGCAACATTAACCGGCCTTACAAAGGTTGGTCTCGTCGTATCACTTACCGTGATCGTCTGCACCTGGTCAAATGCTGCATTGCTGCAATCATCAACCACATGCCATGTTCGGGCAATACTATAACTACCAGTGCATCCCGGGGTCACTACATCTGAATGCGTTACCGCTGGTGATGTCGTACAGTTATCATGTACTGCGGACGGGATTCCCGTTACTGCCACTGATGAATCAGCGAAGCAATTTGCATTCTTATACAGCGCAACATTAACCGGCCTTACAAAGGTTGGTCTTGTCGTATCACTTACTGTGATCGTCTGTACCTGGTCAAATGCTGCATTGCTGCAATCATCTACTACATGCCATGTTCGGGCGATGCTGTAGGCTCCCTGGCAAGATCCTGAAGTGACAACATCACTATGTGTCACTGTGGGTACAGCGGTACAGTTATCATGCACTGCGGTCGGGATTCCCGTTACGGCTACTGATGAATCAGCAAAACAATTTGCATTCTTGTATATCGTGATATTAACCGGTCTTACAAATGTAGGTCTCGTCGTATCACTTACTGTGATCGTCTGTACCTGATCAAATGCTGCATTGCTGCAATCATCTACTACATGCCATGTTCGGGCAATACTATAACTACCTGTGCATCCGGGGGTCACTACATCTGAATGCGTTACCGCTGGCGATGTCGTACAATTATCATGTACTGCAGACGGGATTCCCGTTACTGCTACAGATGAATCAGCAAAACAATTTGCATTCTTATATAGCGCAATATTAACCGGTCTTACAAATGTAGGTCTTGTCGTATCACTTACAGTGATCGTCTGTACCTGGTCAAATGCTGCATTGCTGCAATCATCAACCACATGCCATGTTCGGGCAATACTATAACTACCAGTGCATCCCGGGGTCACTACATCTGAATGCGTTACCGCTGGTGATGTCGTACAGTTATCATGTACTGCAGACGGGATTCCCGTTACTGCCACTGATGAATCAGCAAAACAATTTGCATTCTTATACAGCGCAACATTAACCGGCCTTACAAAGGTTGGTCTCGTCGTATCACTTACGGTGATCGTCTGCACCTGGTCAAATGCTGCATTGCTGCAATCATCAACCACATGCCATGTTCGGGCAATACTATAACTACCAGTGCATCCCGGGGTCACTACATCTGAATGCGTTACCGCTGGGGATGTCGTACAGTTATCATGTACTGCGGACGGGATTCCCGTTACTGCCACTGATGAATCAGCGAAGCAATTTGCATTCTTATACAGCGCAATATTAACCGGTCTTACAAATGTAGGTCTCGTCGTATCGCTTACTGTGATCGTCTGTATCTGGTCAAATGCTGCATTGCTGCAATCATCTACTACATGCCATGTTCGGGCGATGCTGTAGGCTCCCTGGCAAGATCCTGAAGTGACAACATCACTATGTGTCACTGTGGGTACAGCGGTACAGTTATCATGCACTACGGTCGGGATTCCCGTTACTGCTACAGATGAATCAGCAAAACAATTTGCATTCTTATATAGCGCAATATTAACCGGTCTTACAAATGTAGGTCTTGTCGTATCGCTTACCGTGATCGTCTGTACCTGATCAAATGCTGCATTGCTGCATGCATCAACCACATGCCATGTTCGGGCGATGCTATAACTACCAGTGCATCCCGGGGTCACTACATCTGAATGCGTTACCGCTGGTGATGTCGTACAGTTATCATGTACTGCAGACGGGATTCCCGTTACTGCCACTGATGAATCAGCAAAACAATTTGCATTCTTGTATAGCGTGATATTAACCGGTCTTACAAAGGTTGGTCTTGTCGTATCACTTACCGTGATCGTCTGTACCTGGTCAAATGCTGCATTGCTGCAATCATCAACCACATGCCATGTTCGGGCAATACTATAACTACCAGTGCATCCCGGGGTCACTACATCTGAATGCGTTACCGCTGGTGATGTCGTACAGTTATCATGTACTGCGGACGGGATTCCCGTTACTGCCACTGATGAATCAGCGAAGCAATTTGCATTCTTATATAGCGCAATATTAACCGGTCTTACAAATGTAGGTCTCGTCGTATCGCTTACTGTGATCGTCTGTACCTGGTCAAATGCTGCATTGCTGCAATCATCTACTACATGCCATGTTCGGGCGATGCTGTAGGCTCCCTGGCATGATCCTGAAGTGACAACATCACTATGTGTCACTGTGGGTACAGCGGTACAGTTATCATGTACTGAGGACGGGATTCCCGTTACTGCCACTGATGAATCAGCGAAGCAATTTGCATTCTTATACAGCGCAATATTAACCGGTCTTACAAATGTAGGTCTCGTCGTATCACTTACTGTGATCGTCTGTACCTGATCAAATGCTGCATTGCTGCAATCATCTACTACATGCCATGTTCGGGCGATGCTGTAGGCTCCCTGGCAAGATCCTGAAGTGACGACATCACTATGTGTCACTGTGGGTGCAGCGGTACAGTTATCATGCACTGCAGTCGGAATTCCTGTTACAGCTACAGATGAATCAGCAAAACAATTTGCATTCTTGTATAGCGCAATATTAACCGGTCTTACAAATGTGGGTCTTGTCGTATCACTTACGGTGATCGTCTGTATCTGATCTGCCGCTGCATTACTACAATTATCTACCAGACTCCATGTCCTGGTGATCACCTTTGATCCCTGGCATGGTCCTGCAACGGTCACATCACTGAATGTCGCTTGTAATCCTGTTGAGCAATTGTCTGCTTCATTCGTTACATCTCCTGTGACAGCTACTGAAGCATCGTATCCACAAGCTGCATCTGTAAAGATTTGAATATTCGCAGGACGTGTGAAGGTCGGAAGGACATTCTCAGTAATAACGTATGTATACGACCATGGATAAGTCGTCATAGCACAATCCGTGTAGGTGAAATTGTATTTCCTTGTTCCTGAACATGTGAGCACCAATGGATTGTCGACAGTTGATGTCAGTACCACTGTGAGCGCAGTTCCGCAATAATCCACAACAGGAGGTGGTGTAGGTAATGTGGCCAGAGTTACACAGGATACAGGATCAGAAACATTCGCCGGTATCACAGGCAATGGTTTGCTCAATGTTGTAGTGGTGTACGTCGGGTACTCGACAAACAATCCACCACCGGGTACATCAATACTGGCAGTCAGATCGGTGATGATGTCTTCTTTGATGCCGATAGATGCTCCTGCAGGCAGGTTGAAACAAACTTTATGCAAAATGATCGGTGTACCGGATACCACTGGTACTAAACCATTATTACCTGAACTATTGAAGAGTATAGAATCAATCGCCATGCACTGATTGATCGTAAAACTATTGTTGTCCATGACGCAGGACTTGTTAGAGACAATCGGTGTCGTACCTGCAGGGAAGATGCCGATACAATTGGTACGGAAACCTGTCGTGTATGTAGTCAGATTACCGGTGACGCCTGGTGTAAATTCCAAGGAATAACAAATCGTATTTGTACAACAATTTGTTTCATCGGGACACATGTCATGTGCTGCGTTATCGTGTACCCAATGCATTGAATTAGGGCCTTCATTAATCACTGTGATCGTAACGCTTCCTGTTGATGTACATCCGTTACCGTTTGTGACGGTGACATTAACATTCATCGATGGTGATGCACCTGATGTAAATGTGATGCTTGATGTCGTCGATCCTGCGGTGATCATACCACTGGATACAGACCACATGTAGGTAGCGCCTCCACCCGCATCAGGTATAGATGCGATATGACCAGGTGTACCTGAAGCGACAAGAAGTGGCGTAGTGATCGTAGCACTTGGTAATGGATTGACTTTGATCACCTTCGAACTTGTCGTCGAGCATTCAGGTGTGGTCACAGTGACATTGAGTACAACCTGTGATCCGCTTCCTGCAGTATACATGATGTTCTGAGAGTTCTGCCCAGAATTCAATGTACCACCTACGACAGACCAGAAGTAATCTGTAGCTCCGGCGACTGTTGACACACTGGCTGCATGAGTTGTCGTGGCACATACAGGCATTGCAGAGGTGATGACAGGTGTAAGGATCTTTGTTGCTTTGAAATTATCCCAATAGATATCATAAGTCACTCCTGCTGTAGTGTTATGACCCTGAAGAATGATATTGGCCATTTTCACAGAAGCATCCGGAGCACTTGTCACCGTGGTGTATTGAAGAGATCCCTGGTTGGTTACTACGGTGTAGAGGAATTCGCCAGATGCTAATAATTGTGTTCTTAGAGAAACCCACTTGTTGTAAATAAAACCGGCAGGCAATCCAAGATTTACCCATGTGCCATTTCCACTTTCCCATGCTCTGAAATGTGGTGCGGCAGGGCCTCCGGCACCTACTGTATCACTTGTAAATTCAAGAATCGGGAAGCCGGATACAACATTTCCAATATCAAATGCTGTTCCCCACATTCCTGCCATTCTGCGGCCTGTTGAAGCCCATGCTGCAGGAATGAAAAGATCCATCTGTATCGCTTGTGATCCGTCGGCCAGATCAAATTTTCTTCCCTGTGTATTATAGAAGGCACTTGAGTATGCACCAGGTCTGCTTGTGGCACCATCTGCTGCATTGATGGATTCTTTCAATGTGTTTGTTGTTGCATCCGGTGCAGTAGACTGGGCTGCAAAACCAAATGGATTGTAGCGGTCAGTGTACCAATAACCCAACGCTTGTGTATTGCTCAGTAAAAGAGGACTGCCGAAATCATTCATGAAGCATGATGACAATACCTGTATCGTCACTGTGCCTGCGGATGAACATCCGTTGCCATCCGTGACGGTCACATTGATCATCATCGATGTTGCAGGACCTGATGTGAAGGTGATACTATTGGTCGTACCTCCTGCCGTAATCATGCCAGAGGATAAGGACCACATATAAGATGCGCCCATACCTGCACTTGGTACTGATGCCGTGTAGCCTCCGGTATTTTCATACACGATAGCCGGAGCTGTGATCGTAGCGACAGGTAATGGATTGACATTGACCGGTGATGTGGTACTGCTGCAATTCGTCCCGGAATCAGTGAATGTGAATGTCGTCATACCAGGTGCTATACCTGTGACAAGACCACCTGTTGTGATCGTGGCTATCATCGTATTGTTGCTTATCCATGTGCCTCCACTATTTGGCATCAACTGTATCATGCTACCTACACAAACTGCAGAAGGTCCTGATAAAACAGTAAGTGGAACAACAATGATGTTTTGTGTGGCAATGTTGTTGCAACCAGGATATGAAACTGTAACTGTGTACAACGTTGTCATCGCAGGAGAAACTGTGATCGATGATGTAACCTCTCCGCCCGGAGCCCATGCATATGTACCGCCCGCTGGTGATGCAGCAAGAGTGACTGATGCGCCTGCGCAAATCGTTCCATCATTATTCATCGTACCACTTGTCTCCGTCACGGCGATAGATGCAGGTGTTGAAACTGGTGAACCACCAGGTGTACCCAGCCATTGACAGTATAAAACTTTCGGGGTCACATTTGCACCCACGCCAGGACCTACAGTGTTGGGTCCGCTTGCACTTTCCCAATAATTTAATGTGGCATCAATGTCTGTGGCCATATTCATATTCTGAACACCATATACATCTCCTGCGAGCGAATTATCAGGTGTAGCTACCACAGCACCACCATCTGATTCACGTTTGATGTCAACACCATTGTCAGAGGCCATACCTCCTTCGAAATCGTTTGTGTTGACATTTCCATTTCCGCCCATAGAGAAACGTACACCGGTGCCATTGTCATAAATATGATTGTTGGCGACAGTGGCGGAACCGCTGACGACATCGACACCGGTGACGTTTCCGTGGATGGATGCAATATTATTGTGAATATTGGCACTGGCATCGCTACCAGATACTAATATACCTACAGGACTTCCTGTAATACTTGTATTTCCTTTTACTTCTGCGGATACGGTAGCACCGATCGTATTGAGAGGATTATCATTGACTTTAATACCTGCTATCGTTGCACCTGTTACAGTGACGCCATCAATAGTTGCTGTTGTATTATTTGCATTAGAACCAGCAGTTGGGTAGCCTTCAAAATTATTGACGTTGATACCCAATCGTACACCTGTGATCGAACCACCGGAAATGAGAGGTGCTGTCTGACAATTCCATACAGAAATACCTGTCGTCGGAATGGAAACAGCTGAACCGTTGATAATATTACCTGATGCAGTGGATGCAATCGTCTGCATAGATGAAAGAAGAATACCATCCCATACAGCAGTTTCATTTGCATTGACAATACCTGTGATGGTATTACCATTCAATGTATAAGGAGAAGCGGTGCCATAGAATAGATTGTGGAAGATGCCTCTTCTGCGTGCAGAAATGGTGTTGTTGGAAATATTCTGAGATGCAATTGTCCCCGGATTAGCTCCTGAGAAATTACCGGTTTGTACACCGATCCTGACATTCGTCATGCAGTTATTGGTGACAGCTGCATATTGATTATTGTACAGCAATACACCTCCGCCCCAGAAATTAATATTCAGATTCGGATTTGGCTCCGGATCATTGTAGGTTCCCAGGTTTTGAATCTTATTCGTAGAAATCACATGACCGCTTGAAGGTACACCTGCAGGATAGTCATAGAGAGTGACACCGAAGTAAGAAAGATTTTGAATGATGTTGTTTATGACATGTAAATTGTTGACACCGGTCTCATATACTGTGATCCCTTCTGCTGCATTCATATCAACGCCCATCGTATTGGTCACACCACTTGTAAGCGCCGCATTATTGCCATCAATAGTAAATCCACTAATCGTAACATTTGAAGCCGCCACATGGAAGATTTCTCCGGATTCAACAGCATTTGTTGCCGGCACCACAATGGCTTCTGCAACCCTCATGCCTGAACAAGGATCAATACCTGAATTCGGGCCAAGGATCGTGAGTGATTTATTGACTATGATATCCTCAACGTAGGTACCTGCATCTACTGTGATGATGTCACCATTCATTGTAGCCGGAGCATCGATAGCTGCCTGGATTGTACAATAGTTGTTAGCTCCATTATGAACAGGACCTATGTTATCACCCACCACTGTGGCACTGGCTGTTGTCGTGCATCCGTTAGCATCAGTGACGGTGACTGTATACACACCATTGACTAAACCTACTGCCGGATTTGTAGTCTGACCATTACTCCATAAAAATGTAACTGAACCAACATTCAACGTGACACTGGCTAAAACTGAGCCGTTGTTATTCAACGGACAAGTTGAAGGTGTAGGTGTAGCCGTGGCCATGATCGTGCATGCTGCACAACCTACCGGTTGGAATCCTGTTGTGCCAGGCGCTGTATCTGTACCCACTGGTAAATAGGGAATGTACGTAACAGGTCCATTGATTTCTGCTGCTACTGTCGCAGGTACAATCGATCCATACCAGTTGCAAGTAGCAGGTATTGTGGATGCTGTCAGGTTGTTGATAGCAAACCCGACATTACCCGAAAGATCATTCCTGTTGACCGTTCCTGTTGAGGAAGGAGCTGCGAATTGTATGCCGTCTCCTAAACTATTTGTAACATAATTTTCAGTCATTGTAGATAAGCCATTGGACTGAACGAGCACACCTGTATTGCAACCATTGACTGTATTGCGGGTAAATACAACAGGAAGATTTCCCGTGAAATCTGAACCTGCGATCCACTGGAATCCGATGTTCGCACCCTGTACTGTGTTACCGGAATAGGTTGTCGTTGTAGATGCGCTTGAATGCGATGTCACTCTGAAACCACGTTGCAGATTTACTGCAGGATTATTTCCTATTGCATTGCTCAGGAATTGGTTATTGCTGATCGTGATATTACTTGAGTGTGCATGTCCATTTTCCCAGATACCGAGTATGACTTCCGGATTGGCGGACTGTGCATTCAGTACGTTCATCGTATTGCCGGTGATCATTAATCCATTATACACTGCACCACCGCTGGTATTGGATTGCATACCGACTGTCGTAGAGAAATTGACACCATTACTTACACCATTTCCGGGGAAGTTGAATGTGTTGTTAGAGAATGTCTGATTGGTACCGAATGAAAAATGAATACCGATGTTTTGGTTCACATCAAGCGGAGCGACAGTGGTGTTGAGATCCACCGGAATATTGAGTATATTATTCGTGACCGTAGTTCCATTGAAATCATCTACACCGGAAGCAAACATTCCGATCGGCAAGTCAAATCCACTAAAGGTCATATTTGAAATTGTCCAGTTCTGGTTATCACCGGTTCCGTCAAAATAAAATACGCCTTCAAGATTGACTGCGGCGAGATCGCCGGGTCCGCTGATAGATGCTGTACCTAAACCCAGCGGTGCTGTAAATGTCACGCCATTGAGATTTGGAGCCGGTACGATATCATAATCGTCATTATTGGCAGCGATGCCATCACTACCCAATGGCCATGCGATAGCTGCGTTGCTTTCAGTCCAGTCAAAAGTGCCATTTAGATTGATCGTCCAGGCATTAGAAACTAAAGCAACAGCATTGCGAATACGTGTATAATCATTGTTAACAGCAGTAATGGCTGCATTGATATCAGTAACGAAAGCATTTGTTGCTTTCACGGTCACGAAACCAAGTGCCTGCCAATCGATCTTGTGTACGATCTTGTCTTCGATCGCAAAGTTTTGAGGGAATGTAGCTGTAGCACCTGTAAGTCCATCAAATAAGACAGCTGTGGCATCCATATTTGTGGAAGGTGCATTTGTACCATTGCTTGTCTGATCTATATACGCGGCTTGATTTGTAAAGGATGCAGGTAAAGCGCCTGTAAATGAAGCGCTGGCATCACCACCATTAATTAATAATCCCGTAGTCACATTATTGATCAGGGTATTTCCTTTTATCGTTGTACTAACAGTTGAAGCATTTCCATTTAAAGCATTGTCATCCACAAAAATTCCGGCAGTAGTACTTGTCTGAACACTCACGCCATCGATGACATATGTGCTTGAAGATGCATCACCAAATTGCGGATCGACATTCGTTGCATAGATACCATATGTATTACCTGTCAATACACCACCTGTCACATTGATTGTGGCTGTAGTTGGGTTGTTCCATAACAGGATACCGTATTTCTTACCTGTTACATTATTGCCACTGACAGTCGCTCCAACACCTGTCTGTAATGAAGCTATTTCAACACCGAAATCAGTGCCCGAATTGTTCATTGATTCTGCAGAAATCGTATTGTTACTGATCGTTGCATTTGTTGCAGCGGAATATTGAAGGTTGTGGAAAATACCACGGTGATAGCTGCTGATCGTATTGTCAGATACGACAGTACCTGCACCTGGTGAAGGAATATAATAATTATCATCCTGCCAACCTACATTGACGCGACTGATACAATTGAATGTCGCATTGCCGTAATGGTTTTCTTCGAAAGCGATACCACGACCGCGTCCACCTCCATATAGATTTCCTGAAGGAAGATTGTCTATCTTATTGTGACTGACATCCGTTCCTGCTAAAGCTATTACAGGAGTTACACCATCAGCAAGTACACCATAGCGTTCAAGATTTTTAATAATATTATTCTGAATCGTCATGGTGACATCATAGCCACCCGGATTGGCATCAAAAGAACCTATGCTGTTGACGATACCTGCGCCGGTATGAACTGCTACACCATTGAGTGTACGACCTGCACCTAAGGCAGGATTGCTTCCATCGATGGTTAATCCTTTAATAGTCACATTGATATGGCCTGCACCTGTGCCGAGACGGAAAATAGTTCCGGTAGTATTAGGCTCAAGAGCAATTGCTGCAGGAAGCACGATGGCTTCAGCAACGCGCACACCAGTGCATGGATCGATCGCGGCATTTGGGCCGAGGATCGTGAGGGATTTGTTGACGATGACGTTTTCTACATAAGTACCTGCGCAAACCTGCAGGGTATTTGTGCTTGCCGCGTTATTGATAGCATCCTGAATCGTAGGATGATATGTCATCAATGTCGAATTATAAACTGGCAGGTAAAGTATTGTACCACTTGAAACTCCGGTTGACCCATTGGCATCTGTAACGGTGAGTGTGTACGCACCGGCGGATAAACCTGAAATCGTGTATGGACTGGTGATGTTCATAGCTGATGAACCAGGTGTCCAGGCTATATTATACGGACCTGTGCCACCACTGAAGGTTACTGTCAATGAACCAGATGCTTCACCACACGTGATCGGATCGGGAACTACCGAAGCTATCACGACAGGTGTCCCACCGCAGGACATCGGTGTGGGCTGGAATCCATCAGTAGCTGCAAAATCAGCACCAAGGGTGAGCCATGGTGAGTAATTGACATTACCGCTCACTTCTCCATTTACAATTCCTGATGCGGCTGATCCATACCAGTTGCATGTGGCTGGTATGACAGGAGCAGATAGATTATTGATTGCGAAACCGGTATTTCCAGAGAGATCATTATTATTGATACCACCGATTGTACCTGCATTGGATTCGATGCGAATGCCTTCGACAGTATTGTTTGTGATAAAGTTTTCTGTTGCTGAAGTGAGGTTACCACTATTGATGACGCGGACACCGGTACCATTGGCTGTGATATTGTTTTGGAATATCGTAGTGGTAGCTGCATCAATATCGACACCGATGACGGCGCCTGTAATCGTCGCCGGATTGTTATGCACATTGGCTGAAGCCAGATCGCCCTTCACCAGGACACCTGCATTTCCACCTGTGATGGTGGTATGGGCTACATCAAGAACAACAACGTTTGGTGCATCTGCAGTAGGAGCATTTGCAGCGACTCCTGCCGTAGCACCACCATTCATCGTGATCTTCATATTGTCAATCGTAAGTCTGGCATCACCAACTCCCCATGTGACATCCTTGTTGACGGCTAATACACCATAATCTTTGATGTTGTTAAATACACCATCGGTGAGCGATACATTCGCGCTCGGACTAGCTGAAATATACAAACCACGTTTGCATAAGTTAGCCCCGATGATCGTATCCCGTTTGAAACTGATCACCCTGTCATCTTTGAGTGTCAATCCATAGAAGCCATAGAAATTTTGACCTGTGAGCGATGCATCACTGCAATCGATCTTATTGTCCTGCACCTCAAGTGGCGGTGCATCACCATCTCTGTAATTGACCCAGATACCTATGTTCCTTGAATAAGCGGTCTTCCATGTTATCGCTATTTTATTGTTCGCGATCTGCGGAGTGAACCCACCATCCGCGGCTGCGTGTACAGCATGCATACTCAGGGCGCGATCGACTCCGACAAATGTATTGTCAGAAACATCGGCATGCATGGCATATGTCTGCACACCTTCCCACATGTTGTTGAACTTATTGTTCTTAATATAATTCCAGGAACGATTTGTATTAAAATCAACTTCAAGATAGACGGCCTGGTAATCGAAATTGTTGAAGATATTATTCTGCAGATTGATGTGATCGATCTGCGCGTAAGGACCTGACCATATCGGTGCATTCTGTATACCTTCTGATGTGTTGACATCAGCCGCACCCACAGCGTTGCCACCACTGAGTGATGGATTATCCCCATTGAGCAAGAATCCATTGATGGATGTGTTGCTTGCTTCAAGATCAACTAACACACCATTTTCAGCATCGTTGATCGCCGGCATGATGATCGCTTCTGCGACACGCATACCTGTGTTTGGATTGACATTGTAGTTTGGACCACGGATGTCGAGGCTCTTGTTGACAAGAAGATTTTCTACATACGTAGCTGCCTGAACATTTAGCTGGTCGCCTCCTGTGGCTGCATTTACTCCCCGCTGAATCTTTGGTGTGGTCGTTCCTTCAGGTGCATAAAAACTAAGGGCAGTCACATATTGATTAGCGGCTCTCAGGCTCACTCTTCCATAGTAACCAACATCAATAGCATCTAATACTTTGTCTGCTATCGTGTAAATATTTGCAAGCGTCGTGCTTCCATCGAGGAGTATGCCGTCATAGGTATTGCCTACAGCATTGATGATTGAAGTTGAACCGGAAGCATCATCTTCATTGACTAAATGGTACGTATTGCCGGTGAACGTATTTCCTGTAGGTGCAAGCGTACCGTTGTAGCTATCTGATGCCGCATTTCCTGATAAATAAATACCGCGTAATGAATTTGCAAAAGTATTTCCTGTGACAGCAATGCTGACATTTGTATTGGCAGCATTTCCATCAAACATACCGACGATATAATTTGTCATACCGGCGGCGGTATTGCCTGTGATGGCTGAATTGGCAAGACCCCACATGTACAGACCGCGACCATGATTTGTGATATCATTACCCGAGAAAGTAATATTGGTCCAAGGTGTAGCACTTGCATTACCAAGACCTGCGGCCCATGAACTGACGACTAAAGCGGTGTTTGTAAATTTATTATCCGCGATCAGTACGTTTTGAAGATTCGTGCTTCCTGAAAATTCATCAGCATAAATTCCATGTCCTGATGCCGGTCCTGCGGCGGTGTTATTGCGGAAAAGATTTTGCGAAATAAGGGTTTGTTTAACCGCACTATTATTGGCAAGGAAAATACCTGTGGCATTATTTTGAATAATATTATTCTTAATGGTGACTCCGTTTGAGCCCACTTCAAGCCATACAGCACCGAGTTGCTGTCCGCCTGTAGCACCTTGTAATGTAAAACCGTCAATCGTAGATTCACTACCAGAAGGTGCAATATGGAAACATGTGGTTGGATATCCGCTGAGGCCACTGGCATCAATGACAGATTCGGCGACGACACCACGTGTGCGTGCATCAACACCTGCCTGTGCGCCTGAAATAAATAATCTCTTGGTGACATTCACTGCTGAGGTAAGTGTGTATGTACCTGCATCGACAGTGATGTGATGACCATTGACTGTCGTCACGGCATCGATAGCGGCTTGTATCGTACAATAATTTAATCCGGTATCTGTATTGTGTACAGGACCTGCAAGACTGTTATTGACAGAAATCATAGCGCTATATGTACATCCGTTGATATCTGTCACAGTCACACTATATGTTCCTGCGATGAGGCCCGTAATGCCTGGTGTAGTCTGACCACCTGACCATGCATATGTAACTGTACCCACATTTCCTGTTACTGACATCACTGATGCCGTACCATTATTTTGGAGAGGACATGTAGCATCAGTAGAAGATGTAGTCGCCATCAGATTACAAGGAGCAGAACAAGGCACTGAAGGCTGGAAACCCGGAGTGACTCCACTGGCATCCATTCCATCCGTAGACCATGGTGTGTAATTGACCGATGCACCTACATTCGTGGCCACGGTACCGGCTACAGTTGATCCCCACCAATTGCATGTAAAGTCATTGACTAAAGTCCCACCTAAATTACTTAACACTACGCCGGGCATATTGCCGGTGATGGAATTATTATTAACTGTAATTGTATTTGTATTACCGGTTTCGTATTCGATATAAAAACCATCATCATTATTCGTGATAAAGTTGTTCGTATAAATACCTGTCACATTGGAACTGCCAAAGCCAAATAAACTTGTGGTCTGATAAATACCGGTGCTACCTGGTTTATTCATACCATTCACATTGTTCTGATTAAATGTGGTTGTGACGGCCAACTGTTGACCTGCGTTTGTTAAACCTACATCTACATTGGTCACTGTATTGTATTGGACGAGAATATTGCGGTAAGGGGCGAAAACCCAGATACCATATCCATTTGCTGTAGAATTCGTGACTGTATTGTTCTCGATAAGATCTGCTACCCCACCCATGGATCCGTTATTGTCTGAGTGAATTCCGCTGGCAGAGGTAGTTACGATATTACCTGTGTACGTGGTCCCTTTTGAATGATTTGAGGCAATACCATCACTGGCATTACTCACTGAATTATTTGTGAAAGAACCTGAACCGCCGAAATTGAACATAGCGATTGAACCTCCATCGGCCTGCACATTATCCACTGTATTGTTGTCAAAAACAAATGTTCCGCCTGAAGATGCATACATGCCTCTCAGGTAAATATTCTTAACAGTCACATGATTGACATTAAGATTGTTGAAGAGGCCGGCTGTATGATTGGTGATGATCCCATTGCGTGCATCTATATTGGCACCTCCTATATTTTCAGCGCTTGTCAGTGAAGGATTATCACCATCAATTGTCATCTGTTGTATAGTGACATTGTTGGCTTGTACAAGCATCACGTTACTTCCGCCTGCGCAGAGAGAACCTCCGCCGGCTCCACCACAATTCGGATTGGAGATGGCTGGTTTGACAAATGTCAGGCCTTGTCCTGCTCCTGTGATCGTAAGTTCTTTATTGATGAGAACATTCTCAATATATGTACCTGCAGCCACTGTGATGAAATGACCATCTAAAGTCAGTGGATCATCTATGGCTGCCTGTATTGTACAGTATGTCAACGTCGTGTTCGTATTCTTCACGCCCGCACATACGGTCAGTACGACATCATTACCATCACCACCTGCATAATTGATTAAAAATGTAGTACCACCGACCACTACAGACGAACCCTGTGCAAACTGGCCGACGACAGCGTCAGCCATATCATTGTCGATGATCTTGATCTGATCACCATTGACAGGTGTGTAGCCTAATGTAGCTAGTAAATTGGCACCACCCAAGGTCACTGTACCATTGACGGTTAACTGATCATAAAGTGAACATGCCGTGGTGCCATTAATCTCGATCGCTAAATTATCACCTGCATTGAGGGTCATATTGCCATTGATGGTGATGCAGCCGGGGCTTGAACCGGGGGCTAATGTGATGTCTTTTCCGCCGGTAACGGCATCTGCTCCACCCGTGTATGTACCTGTCTTCACATTGACAGTCCATCCTGTAGATGCTGCATCGATACCACGTTGAATACTTGGTGTAGTGGTCGCAGGAGAAATAAAACTGGCCGGGGTCACATAATCATTAGATGCTCTGACAGTCACGAGGCCTCTGCTGCTATCATCGATCTTGTGTCTGATCGCGTCTTCGATCGTATATAACTGAGATGTTGTAGCTGCACCTGATGCAACACCATTGATTGTATTGCCTCCGGTAGCATTGATATTATTGACACCACCTGAACCTGTGTCTGTACCTGCGCTGCTGAAATCATGTTGGATGACGATCGCCTGGTTAGATGCAGAAAGATTATTACCTGTCAATACGATATCGGCAGGAGCGCTGTGTGATAAACCGATCTCTACATTTGAAACCGTATTGCCTGTAAAGAATACCTGTGTAGAAGTAGATGCTCCGCCTTTATAATCCAATCCCCACACACTCCACCATTTCACACCATCGGTAGCTGCACCTGTTCCATTTATATTGTTGTTGGATATTATACCTCCATTGCCACTGGCACGCATGGTCTCCGCTTTGATACCTTCCCACAATACAGGTCCGGTTGGATCAGCAGGAGGCAGACAAGCTGTAATTGTATTCATGTCAATCGTCCATGCACTGGCTCCTTCTTCAGCATAGTTGTAATAGATACCGTTGCGCCAGACTGAGAAATTGTTATTGCTGCAAACTGATACACCTGTCACCTGGTATGGTTGTACCTGGATAGCTATGCGACTGTTGGTGACGACATTGTCTGTTACCGAACCGGATGTAGCCTGTACATACATGGCATATCCATAGCCCAGTTGATTGAGATCATTGATGTAGTCAAATTTATTTCTGGTCAGGATCAGATTGGAATATACTGGTGTAGGTAATCCACCTTCAGCATAGAAACCTACATAGGTAAATTTCTCTACGATATTATTTTGGAATGTGATATTATCTGCGGTTACATTGACGCCCTCGCCGGCTTCAATGTTCATGCCTGCATATGCATATCCACTGATCAGCGGATTGTCACCACTGATTTTGAATCCATCCATTTTTGCACCATTAGCTGATATGATGACCACTGGTGTATCATCCCATTCTCTTGGTGAGTCCAGATTAAGTTCTGATGGCGGTACGATGATCGCTTCTGTTGCGCGTGATGCATTACCAGCTGTTCCGAAATTCGGTCCACGGATATCGAGTTGTTTGTTGACAGTGACTTGTTCTGCATATGTACCTGCTGAAACCACAATGACATTTCCATTGACGGTCTGTGGATCATCGATGGCTGACTGTATCGAACAGAATAATTCACCGGTGGTCATATTTGTAACTAATCCTGCTGCTATAGTGACGTTGCGTGTATTGATGCCATTGCCTGATAATGTATTTCCGCTGACTGTATTTCCGCAGGTCTGAGGCGAATTGCCACGACCGAAATAGGTGTCAGCTACATCGTTTTGATTTCCATCACCCGGATAAGGTGTATGTCCGGCTTGTTGTTGAATACCTACATCATTGCCTGTGACAATATTTGATGTAGCGGTATGATTGATGCCTTCGATCACAATGCCGAAACCTTCGCTGCTTGACATGGCATTGTCCTGTACATAACCGGAAACTGTATTACCAATCAGCCTTACACCTAAAGGAATATCCACATTTGATCCGGTCACCCCTCTTCTGAAAACGGCAATACCTGCAATATCTCTTTTCTCTGATGGCCTGAGTGCTGCAAATGAAGTGGACAAGGTGACGATGTTGCCATTAACTGATGTATTGGTCCCATTTCCATTTGGATTTTTGATTTCAATACCGAAGCGACCATTGTCCGTCACTGTATTTGTATTGATCGCATTTGTACCGGTAGTTCCATCGAGACCAACTATACCAATACCATTGTCAAAATTGTCATGAACATTATTGCCTGAAATATTGACTGCTGATGAACTACCATCCTGTAATTCGATACCGCAACAATTGTTGTTGTAGACTTCACAACCTGTGATCGTGATATTGGATTTGTGTCCGTTCCAGACGACGATACCTCGTGCGGCACCGGCGACATTCGTATGACCATGTGCTTTAGTATTAGTGATGGTCACATTGTCGATCGGTCCATCGAGATAAATACCTGCACCGCCGACATTGTCCGCGACATCGACATTGTTGATCGAGAGAAAATCATTGCTGACACCTCTGATCCCTGCATAGGCATTCGGACCTGCACCGGCATAATTTTTTACGGTGAGGTTGGATATCGTGATGTGGTCAACACCTGTAGCTAATGTGATACCGATACCGGTGCCCATCAGTGAAGACCCATCGAGGAAAGTTGAGGCCATGCCTGCGCCATTGAGTATAAGTTCTTTCGTGACGGTTACTCTTTCAGGATATGTGCCTGCGGCTATGGTCAGTGTGTGGCCATTGACTGTATTGGGTGCATTGATCGCATCCTGTATGGTACAGAATGTTTCATTGGTCGTAGTATTTTTTACAGCTGTGCAAACGGTGAGTACGACATCATTGCCGTCACCGCCTGCGTAGTTGATATAGAAGGTGTATCCACCTGTCGTGAAGCTTGAGCCTTGAGCGAACATACCTGATACAGCTTCCATCATATCATTGTCGATGATTTTAAACATATCTCCATTGGCAGGAGCATATCCAACTGACAAATTTAAAGTGGCACCACCTAAGGTCACTGTACCATTGACGGTTAACTGATCATAAAGTGAACAGGCAGTGGTGCCGTTGATTTCCATGGCTAATATATCTCCGCCATTGAGTGTCAGATTGCCGATGATGGTCACACATCCAGGACTATTACCCGGAGAGAATGTCAGATTCTTTCCTCCTGTGACCGCGTCTACATTACCTGTGTATGTACCTGCATGTATAGCGATCGTGTGTCCGCTGAGTGTTTCCGGATCATCAATAGCTTCCTGTATGGTACAGAATGTTTCCATTGTGTTGAGATTGACGATGTCAACACACGCAGCAGTGCCTGTTCCCTGAATCTTGAAATCATAGAAATGTTCATCACAATCATCACTGACTACACGTGCGATAGCAGTTCTCAAGCCAACTGCAGTAGGATCAAACGTAACGGTAAATGTTGCACTACCTCCACTTGCTATTGGACCTGCAGGTGTAAGCGCTCCGAGTGTGAAATCCCCGGGGTTGGCACCGATCATGGCCAAAGAAGAATTGAGTGCGATGGTTCCTAAATTATTTACTTTGAACGTGTGCGTCACCATACCGATCGGCACATTAACGCTTCCGAACTCTGTTCCATCAGTGACTACCGGTGTAATATCGCCGGATGTGATCGTTACATACGGTATTCCTCCCTGTACTTCTGCTTCCGGATAAACGATCATGGCAGGACAACTTGTACCTGTCGTGACTCCTCCGGGTGCTATCCAATTGGATGTGCTGCCTGTAAGCGCGAAATTTGAAAGCGTACCATTATTATCACCACCTGCAGCATCTATCAGCGTGGTCACGCCTGCATTATTTTCAAATGCAAAGCCATGGTTGAATTTATAATAAGCTACAAGACCACTTTCATTTCCTGCCAGTTCGCAATTGTGGAATTGTTTGATCTCTTCGCATGATCGTGCGTAGTTCCAGATGCGGATCTCATCCATTTTGGCATTTGTGTAATATGGTCCTGCCGGATCGGTTTCATAGCCAATCGTCACCGGCCTGTTATTCGTGAGGATGGATGGAATGCCCGAAGCCAGAGAATTATCAAGAACACCGTCGATGTAGACGCGGATCAGGCCATTGTCAAACGTAGCGGCCAGGTGATGCCATGTATTGTCCGTAATGGATACTGTTGAAATCACTCCACCTCCTGTGGAGCCATTGATAAAGAAATTAATTCCACCCGTCGTCTGATCACGGGAGAGCAGCCATCCGGTATTACCAGCCCAATCTATTTTTGAAGCTACTCTTTCCCATTGTGGATTCATCGTACTCATATTCACCCATGCCTCAATGGTCATGGCAGTTGTAAAATCGAAAGAAGATTCATTGGCAACATCAATTTTATCATTCACGCCATCAAAATCTAACGCAGATGCAGGTGATGCGCCTGTGCCCTGAATGGCATAATCATAGACTGCTTCATCGCAGTCATTATTATTAATTGTAATTGTTGCCGTACGAGGACCTGCTGCTGATGGATCGAAAGTCACCGTGAACGTGGCTGAACCAGATGGAGGTATCGGACTGGCTGGTGTCAATGCACCAAGTGTGAAGTCAGCCTGGTTAGTTCCGCTTTTTACAATACTGGAGATCGTCAGTGGATTTGTGCCGGTATTTTGAATTGTAAATGTGCGTACCATTGTTCCGCTGGTGACGTCGACATATCCAAAATCTGTATGATCGGCAAGTGACGGTGTGTTATCGCCATCGACGATGCTCACTGTGTTGCCCTGCACATTGATTTCAGGATACAAAATTGAAGGCGGGCAACTTGTGCCTGTAGTGACACCACCAGGAGCTATCCAGTTAGATGTACTTCCTGTCAATGCAAAATTATTGAGTGTGCCATTATTCGCACCTGTTGCATCGGTCAGCGTTGTTACACCCGGATTAGATGCAGATGCAAAACCCTGGTTGAATTTATAATAGGCTACGAGACCTGTTTCATTTCCTGCTAATTCGCAATTGCGGAATTGTTTTATTTCTTCGCATGATCGTGCGTAGTTCCAGATACGAACTTCGTCCATGCCTGTCTTTGCATAATAGTTGCCAAAATCATTAAAGCCGAAACCGAGGGTAACCGGCTTATTGTTAGTATTGATGGTTGTAAATCCTGCTGTGGCATATGTATCGAGTACACCATCGATGTAGATGCGCATCAATCCATTGTCAAATGTAGCTGCAATGTGGTGCCATGTATTATCACCGATCGAGGTAGCGACTGTGTAAGGAGCAGCTCCTGTACTTCCGTTGAGAGACCAAATGACTCTGCCCGTAGCATCGTGTAATAAGACCCATCCGGTGTTGCCGAGCCATTCATCTTTTGATACGAATCTTCCAAAAGCCGGTGAGGATGGACTGAGTTTAGCCCAGCATTCAACGGTCATGGCATTGGTGAAATCAAAATTGTTTTCGTTTGGCAATTGTACATAATCATCGACGCCATCAAAATCCAACGCAGAGGCTGGTGTAGCTCCTGTACCCTGTATCGAGTAAGCGAAAGTGGGTTCATCACAATCACTATCGTTGATCGTGATCAATGCCGTACGCAGACCAAGCGCTGAAGGATCAAATGTCACCGTGAATGTTGCAGAACCGGAAGCAGGAATCGGACTTGCAGGAGTCAGAACGCCAAGCGTAAAATCGGCCTGGTTAGTTCCGCTAAGTGCTATACTCGAAACACTAAGCGATGATGTACCTGTATTCTGAATTGTAAATGTTCGGACGACCATGCCACCGCTTACATCCGCATTTCCGAAATCGGTGTGGTCTGTGAGTGATGGTGTATTGTCACCGGCTGTAATGTCCATGCCATTACCCTGCACATTTATTTCAGGCGCATTGACGGTGACTGTGCGTACGCAAGGTATTGCATTATTGACTCCGTCTGTACCACTCAATGTGACCGTAGTGACACCTATATTGAATGCAATGGGTCCGCTGTTTGTATTATTAGCTATACCGGTGACCGTACCCATAGTGGCACCACTCAATGCATAACCCCACGTCGGCGGATTACAATTGTCATCGACAGGATCTGCTATTGTATAATTTGCTGTGCAGTTACTTGCTGTCAGTGTTTGATTTGTAAAACATGTGAGGGTTGGTGGCTGGTTGTCATTGACAGTCACAGTGAATGAGCATGTAGCATCAGGACTGCAACCGTTGGATGCTGTGATGACGACATTGGTGATACCCCTGTTGAATGTCGAACCGCTGCCTGTGCCACTGCCACTGGCCATTGTGACCCCTGTGAATACATATGTCATCGTGGGTGCAGGCGTTCCTGTAGCTGCAACCGTGTATGTAACATCGGCAGTGCAAAGACCACTTTCGGTATTTACGTTTTGATTCGTCGGGCATGCGGTGAATGATGGTGCTGTTAAAACCGTGACTTCGTTTGAAAAACCGCTTTCACATTCTCCACTTGCTGTAGCTGTAGCTTTGACAAGATCGCCGCCGGCTAATGTTAAACCTGGCTTTGTCCATACGCCTGCATTTACATTCGTATTGCCAACAGAGATTCCATTTCTATATACTGTGATGATTGTACCACTTGCTTCGGTGCTTGTACCGCTGACGGATATATTAATGCCCGGGCAGATTGGCGCATTGACTACCGGTGGATCTGATAAGCCTTTGATCACAACATGAATACTTGTAGACTGTCCCCAGCACAGTGTGGTATTGTGACGTGACCTCAGATAATAATCTCCTGTGGTCATGGCTATGTATGGAACCGTAGCAGGTTCTGTTATGCTTGTTCCGTTTGCATTTGTTCCCTGCCAGTACCAGGTCTCGCCACTTGGGGCTGTACCATTTGCTGTCAAGGTTACTCCAAGATTAGCACATTGAGGTGAATTGGACGTAGGGGTACCCGGTGTAGCTGGTGACGGGTTTACCGTTATTGTAAATGTTATTGGTGTGCCAGTACAAACCACACTCCCTCCGGTTATAAAATTTCCAAAACCTAATGGAGCCGCTCCCACCGGTATCGTGGCAATCACCAAATTTGTCACTGTATTTATCACAGAAACATTTCCTGAGTTAAAATTTGTCGCATAGACCTTAGATCCATCGGGAGTCACTGAAATCCCATCAGGTCCATTTCCCACTGCTACAGTTGCAGATACAGCATTGGTGGAAGTATTAACCACCGACACGTCGCTCGAAAAATAATTTGAAACATAGGCTCTAGTCCCATCAGGGCTCACCGCAATTCCTCTAGGTCCACTTCCCACAGCTAAAGTTGCGGATACTGTATTGGTCGCGGTATTAATAATTGACAAAGTGTTGTCATCATAATTTGTAACATAGGCTTTTGTACCGTCGGGGCTAACTGCAACTCCAATTGGTCGAAGTCCCACGGCTATTGTGGCCATGACTGTAAAGGTAGCAGCATCAATCACAGATACAGTGTTGGCATAATAATTTGCTACGTAAACTTTGGAATCGTCGGGACTCACTGCAATTCCTCTAGGTCCAGTTCCCACAGCTAAAGTTGCGGATACTGTATTGGTCACGGTATTAATCGACGAAACAGTATTAGATGCTAAATTTGCTACATAGGCCTTAGTTCCGTTTGGACTCACTATAATTCCGTATGGACTGATGCCCACTGCTATTGTTGCGGATACTGTATTTGTAGCAGTATTGATTACTTTAACATTATCACTTACTTCATGGGCAACATAGACTTTCGAACCATCAGGTGTAACGGAAACTGCCCTTGGTCCTTGACCAACCCCTATTGTGGCAATAACTGTATTGGTGGAGACATTGATCACGAAAACAGAATTACTACCATAGTTTGGAATATAAGCAAAGCCAACTCCTGTTGAAGGAGTTACGGTTACTGTGGCAGTAACAGGAGCATTGGTTGCATTTGTAGCAGTAAATAATGGTATGTTACCCATTCCACTTGCAGCAAGGCCTATGGAGGGTGTATTATTTGTCCAGAAAAATGTTGTACCGGGCACAGAACCGGTGAAATTTACATCAGAGGTTGATGTATTAGCGCATACAGTCTGGTTTAACACAGGGTCTACTGTTGGTGATGGATTTATTGTAACTATTGTTCCTGCAGAACTTGCTGATGCACATCCTGACACTGTCGAGATAACCGTGAAGGTCCCTGCAGCAGTGACAGATAATGTTGTTCCCGTTTCTCCACTTAATAATACAGCATCTTTATACCATTGGTTGCCCAAGGCAGCTGATGAAGTTAATGTGGTACTTCCTCCCGTACAAAAGGATGTTGCTCCTGATATGGTGGGTGTAGTTGGGATTGGAATTACTTCAACCTTCACTGTATTTGAAGCAAGAGATTGCGTCGCATTAGTCTGACCGCAATTATTATTTGCAGCATAGCCTACGCAGAAATAATATCGTGTACCTGCAGTTGATGATGGAGGACTATAGGTTTGTGCAGTGGCACCACCGATTGAAGTCGCTCCCGCTACTGCATTACTGTTGGTCGTATTGTAATACCATTGATACTGCAATGTCGGTGTACCAAATCCACCTGAAGTGCTGATGTTTGCAGTGAGGAGATTCGTTGAACCATTAAGGCAAACCGTCTGATCTGCTGAAGGTGTGACGGCTGTAGATACGGGACAATCATCAAGGACAGACGCTACCGCGAAATTGCTCATGGATGTAAATCCTGTCTTTGTAAAATCAGGACTTGCAAAGGTCGCAGGATATGATGTGTTCGTCACGCCATCTCCTTTGACGATACCTGCATTGGGAGAAGGTGATAATGGAGAACCATTGAGCGTAAGGTCGTATGTAAATGCCGATCCGCCTGTCTGCGAAATATTCCAGTGACGGCCCGCTTGTGGTGTAGTACCCATAGGGATGGTGCCCGGTATAATAGATTCCACCTGGAATGCTGTCACCGTACTTGTGCCGGTGAGTGCTGTATAATTGAGTGTGAGCGGACGGAAGTTTCCACTTCTGCCGACAGGGAAATTTTTCGAACCTGCTGCAGAATATACTCTCGCCAGTATTCCGCTGACGTATGAAGATGCGCTCCCTGTTGTGGCACTTCCTGCAGAACCAATAGTGAGTGTTTGATTATTTGTCGTACCATCGATGATACCATTGGTCAATGTAAGTGTGCCATTGATCGTAGGTGACCCTGTCAAAACAAAACCACCTGCATTACTTACTTCAAGATTTTGAAATGTGGCACCAGAAATGTTTTTGCCACTACCAGTCATTAATATTTTTCCGGCGCCTGAATGAGTCCCGGCACCTAAGATATTTCCACTGACTGATAATGTAAAACCTCCATCGGCTAATGTACCGGAAGTCAATGTAAGATTACCTGTAACTGTTGCCGGAGCTGTCAATGAGATTGTACCGGCAATTTCAAGATTTCCCAGAGATAGGCCTGCAATTGTTTTGCCGCTTCCATTCATAGATAATTTTCCAACTCCTATATGATTACCTGCCATTCCGTTGGCACTACCATTTAATGTCAGCGTATTACCACCATCGTCTAATGTACCGGAAGTCAAGGTAAGATCACCCGTAACTGTTACCGGTGTTGTCAATGAAATGGTACCGGCAATTTCCAGATTACTAAGTACTACACCTGAAATTGTTTTGCTGCTGCCGGTCATTATTATTCTTCCTGTACCGGATTGAGTGCCTGTACCTGAAATATTTCCACTGACGGTCA
>JADKGY010000031.1 GCA_016722045.1 Candidatus Opimibacter skivensis
TTTATTCAACGTTATTTAATAATAATAGTACGAATATACCATTTTGTCATAAGGCAGGGCTACAGGCAATTGAATTTGCAGAAACGTCCTTTGAGCCGATCGATGGAATTGCTGTTCATCAAATTCCTGTTTTAATATCATAAACTTTTCTTCCTATGTCTAAAGTATTACAAAATCAATTGGCCGATTATGGTTATAATCTTGTAGCCCTGCCAAAGGCGGATATCAAACCTCTCCTCCTTCTGTACAAGAACAATGATATCGTAAGCTCAGTGGAGAGCTCAATGATTAAACTTTTTAAAATAGCGGATAGCGCTCCACCTTTAGTTATACACGACACTTCAGTGGCTGACATTGCGGGGTCTGCTAACATTAAGTTTGATGCAGATGCCGGTATTAATATACTTGATTGGCCTCCTGCAAAAAACTAAACATGGGCAATTTGCAAGCGTCGATGAAACTAAATGCCAATAATAAAGTCCTGATCTCTTACGAAAATATTACTGAGGATAAGGTAAGCCTTCTGGAGCTGGATAATTTTATCAATGGTTCAGAACCAGATACCACCAATTTTAAAACATTCAGGGAAAAACTTGAAAACAATGAACTTTTTTGTAGTGAACGCGGTGCTAAAGAGTAATTCTTTTTCTATAACCGTAGAGGGATGAGAATGGCCAGGCCATAAATATAGATGCTGACGTGAAAACTATTGTTAATGTCAATGTGGACGTTTCACATAATAAGAATAATACTTTGACTCTTAAGCACGATACCTCAGAACCATTAGTGTTTGCTTTTAAAGCACAAAGGATTATTTATGATCGCAAAAAATGGTGGGAATTCTTTAGACGTGAAGAGGCTCATTTTCAAATAAAGGACCAACAAGGAGTAATTTTAAAAAATGAAAGTGATTTCCCAACAAGTTCTCTACAAGGAGATCTAACACTTTTTGATATTTGATTTTGCTCCTCTAACTTATATTTGTGTCAGGTCTATATCCATACCAAAATCAACCCCTATAAAATTGCCTTGAAAACATTCATTAGCGAACTTGCTTTGTTTCCACAGCATGATTCTGTAATAATTTTTCATATGAGTCTTATTTTACCCGTCAATAAATTCTGCATCATCCCTTGCTTTATCATTTTGTATTTCTCCAATTTCTTTTCAAAAGAATCAATTTCGGCATCCATATCGATTAGAACTTTACATATCACTGATTGCTCCTTTAATGTTGGAGGCAAGCTAATTGGTAACTCTTTAAACTCATTACCATTGATGCCCGGCTGCCCGGTTCTCATTGAATTTGATCGAATCCAATTCCAATAGGCTGATGTCTGTGTATAAAATTGAAAATATTCAGGAATTAATTTATCAGGATTTACCTTCACCCTGATTAAGAATCCGGCAAAAACCAATTTACCATCTCTATTATTATACAAATATGTTTTCCCAACACTTGCACCTGTTCTAGCAAATACTAAATCACCCTTTTCAAGATAATATGAAGACGAAGCAAAAAGATCAACTGATACAATATTCTTCTTTGAATATTTCCCATCTTCAGTAATGTCCGTAATCCTCAAATATACTGGCAATGATTCATTGTATGGAACAGCTGCTGCATTAATTCCATAATTAGGATTTTGCTTCAAACAATCACCCAATTTTTTTTCGACCCATCCCTCCTTCGGCCTCAACAACTCCTGCATAGCCCCCTGCTTGATATTTCGTTTTTTTGCGATGAGTTTTTCTAATCCGGTGATAAGTGCTTCGGCATCGTTTAGGGCAGTTGCAATGGCGATTTGTTCGGCTTTGGTGGGAGGAAGGGGGATTTTAATTACTTTCAAATTAGTTTTTGATACACCGTAGACTTTCAAACCAGTTGCCAAAGTATCCATTTGTTTTTTTACCATCTTGTTTGAATGGATATAGCCTTTAAAGCCATTAGCAAGTAATCCATTATTATCTCGAAGTAAAAAAGTATGCAATCCGGAAATAATTTTTAAATCGGAAATATTCCTGACTTCAACACTTTTACCAACTCCTTCATAATCCTCGGATGCATCAGCCATTAATAAGTCACCTTCTCTAAGCAGAGGATATTTCCTTAATTGGTCTAGCTTTATTGTAGGAAGTTCATTTTTGTTTAAATCTAAAAAATGATTCCATTTTGTATGAATGTCGCCATAATGAATATATTTTATCTCATCATTCTTGGTTAATTGAGCCCTTGAATATGTTGCAGTTGTTAAGAAATCAAAAGCTTCATCATACGTGACTAGTTTCCAATCCTTTGGAATGATTCCAACCTCGGTTTGTTGAAAACCGTTATTGGTCTTCACTACTTTTGTATTTGATTGACTAATTTTCATGCTTAGTAAGTAAAACCCATTTGAACAAGATGAGTTTTTACTTTTTGTTCAAGATCAGTTACTTCATTTTCAAATTTAGGCAATGGCGTTTCATACCTTTCTGCCAATTCTTTGATACGCTGTGTAAGGCGGTGACTGATGTTATCCATTTCCGTTCGTATACGTTGATCCATGCTGTGCATCCATTTTTTATCCACCACGATTGTTTTTATTTCATCAATGGTGAGTGTAGGGTATTTCCTGATGATCAATGCTTCCAAGGCTATAAGTGATGCTTTTATCTTTGATTGTATTTCGGATTCGTCATCCATCAGTTTTTTATAGGCGTGCAGCATATCATATTCTTCTGCATTGTCTTTATTTCGTTTGCCTGTGTCTTTGATTGCTATTAATAAATTGCCCTTGCTTATTTTTTGTTTATCATCTATGGCATTGCTGAGCAATCCATCTTCACCTCCATGCTCTTCTCTTAGTTCATCCATCTTTGTATTCAGGGTATCTGCTTTGGTATTCAGATCATCGATTGCCTTCTGCTCTTTTGCAAAATATTCCTGTATGATCAACGAAGTAGGTATCAACCTGCCTTCCAGTCCTTCGATACCAGCTACCTGCTTTACGATTTCCTTGTCGCCTTTTTTGGTTTTTTTCTCAATCCGTTTTACTTCTTTGCCTGCCTTCCAGCCATCTGCCGTCAGCTCATACATATCATCCTGCATGGTTTCTGACCAATAGTCCATCATGTGCTGATACATGGCGTATTTGTCGGTCAGTTGTCTCCCGGTATAATGTTTCAATAGGTTTTCAGCAATACCATGTATTTCCTGTTTTGGATGAAACCCTTTGTCCAATGCTTTAGCATAAGCTGTGGTCTCCGTTTTCCATTTCGTAAACACCTTATCCATAAGCTTACTGAATGCCGTGAATTCCGGATGATTGAAAATAGTTTCTTTCAATTGACCGGGAGCTACGGATAGTTTGGCATAATCCTTCCGTCCGGATGGCTTGAACAATGATGCTTTCAATGAAGGATACACAGTCCAATAATGTTGAAGCGCATCTATATCCCTTTTAGGTATGCCGCCCAGCAAATGAGCTTCGATGTCCTGCAGGTCTTCCGGTTCCTGACTGTCGATATAGCGGGGTATGTTGAGATTATAATCATTCTAGGATCGGCGATCTCTGCGATAGGTATGATGCGAGAATACTTATCTATTTCAAGCCGATTGTTGAAGGTGTCCACGATCCGATGTATGTCCTGCTCACGAAGACGGTTTTTATTTCCGTCCTTGATATACCCCTTGCTCGCATCAATCATAAAAATATCCTTACGATCATGAGCATGTTCCTTATCCAGGATCATCAGGCAAGCAGCGATACCTGTACCATAAAATAAGTTAGGTGGCAGACCGATGATGCCTTTTATATATCCTTTCTTAATTATTTTCTTGCGGATATCTGCTTCAGCATTGCCTCGGAACAATACACCGAGCGGGAGAACAATGGCACCCTTACCCTTTGATTTCAACGATTTGATGAGGTGCAACAGAAAAGCGTAATCACCATTTTTCTTTGGCGGCAGATTATCGTATCCTTCAAAACGTTTGTAGACATCATTAGCCGGATCAAGACCATTCATCCACGATTTATTGCTAAACGGTGGATTAGCTACGGCGAAGTCAAAGGTTTTAAGTTCTCCCGTAGTATCATCTTTGAATTCAGGCGAAGCGAGTGTGTTTCCCTGTAGTATTTCAGAAGCAAAGTTGCCATGCAGCCACATATTCATCACCGCCAGGGCGCGAGTGGCATTGTCCATTTCCTGACCATAGATCGTGATGCCATGTGGGGCTTCATCTGCCGCTTTGAGCAACAGTGATCCTGAACCGCTTGTAGGATCATAAAGAGATTCTGATTGGCTTTTCGATTTATTGATGCCGATCACTTTGGACATGATACGTGACACTTCGGAGGGTGTATAGAATTGGCCCTTGCTCTTGCCGCTCTCGCTGGCGAAGTGCCGCATGAGATATTCGTAGGCATCGCCGAGGATGTCGTCATTTTCTGCGCGGTTGCTGCTAAAGTCGAGTTCGGGTTTTTCAAAGATTTCGATCAGATTGCTGAGCTTGTCTACTTTATCCTTTCCTTTCCCCAGCTTTTCGTCATCATTGAAGTCAGCCACAGTGATCACACCGGTCAGGTCATTTGCTTTGGCCAGTTCTCCGATGATCTTGTTGATTTTGTCGCCGATGTCGGACTGTCCCTTGAGTTTCACCATGTCTTTGAAGCTCCCGCCTTTGGGAATTTCAACGAGGGCACCACCTTTGTCGGAAACATACTTCATGAATAGGAGTACCAATACCTAGTATTTGTATTGGCTGGCGTCCATGCTGCCGCGTAGTTCGTCGCAGCTGGCCCAGAGGGAGGAGTAGAGTTCTGATTTTTTTATGGGCATGATAGAGTTGAAGGTATTCAACCTAAAGATGGGGAATTGTTGTCATAGGAGTGGTGTGGAGGGGGCAGTTGGAGTGTAGCTGCCTCAATTGCCCCGGGCTTTAGCCCGGGGCTAAGAAGTTTCAATCCAAATAATTCGGAATCAGCTAGCAAACATGCCTACTACGACAACACAGCCCACGACGGGTTTCAATCCAAATAATTCGGAATTAGCTAGCAGATTGGCATAGACGATGTGCTAAGTGTGGGGCAGGTTTCAATCCAAATATTTCGGAATTAACTAATGGAAATTTCCCCACGACGGCAAGTTAGAAATAAACACGTTTCAAATCCAAATAATTCGGAATTAGCTAGCAGAGGAACAACTATCCGACATAGCAGGAATAGAACTCGTTTCAATCCAAATAATTCGGAATTAGCTAGTAGACATCTAATGGCTTTGCGATAGGATTACGTGATGTTTGTTTCAATCCAAATAATTCGGAATTAGCTAGCAGACTCAAATTGCATCACCAATACACAGCTTAATACAAAAGTTTCAATCCAAATAATTCGGAATTAGCTAGCAGACTTATTTCTTCTCCTGCCGATACTTTGCTTGGAAGTTTCAATCCAAATAATTCGGAATTAGCTAGCAGACAGATCTTCCACTCTTACGATACGCATGTCGTCTCAAGTTTCAATCCAAATAATTCGGAATTAGCTAGCAGACAGACACTATTACTCGTGAAGAAATAGTTAATCTCGTTTCAATCCAAATAATTCGGAATTAGCTAGCAGACAAGTCCAGCTTGGACGATGTATTTCATCCACACTGTTTCAATCCAAATAATTCGGAATTAGCTAGCAGACGCCGTACAAGTTGTTTTTTAAAAGCCATTAAACAGGTTTCAATCCAAATAATTCGGAATTAGCTAGCAGACTACTGAGGTTGAGCGACAAGTCGTTGAGCTTGAAAGTTTCAATCCAAATAATTCGGAATTAGCTAGCAGACTCAATGAGATGTGGGGGAGTTCACTGGTGAATAAAGTTTCAATCCAAATAATTCGGAATTAGCTAGCAGACCGTTGAGACCACTACTGGAGAACAGTATGAAAGTTTCAATCCAAATAATTCGGAATTAGCTAGCAGACCATTTGTGATGCCGGACACAACTAAATGGTTTTCGTTTCAATCCAAATAATTCGGAATTAGCAAGCAGACTGTCACTCGCATTTGCGGGCAAAATATTTGTAATGTTTCAATCAAAATAATTCGGAATTATCTAGCAGACGCTTACTCCAACAAGCAGGTGACTGCTGTGAAGTTTCAATGCAAATAATTCGGGATTAGCTAGCACATATCAATAGAAGAGTTAAGTGAAAGATTTCCGTTTCAATCCAAATAATTCGGAATTAGCTAGCAGACTGTTCACAAGCAGACATAGATCAAGCAACACCACTGTTTCAATCCAAATAATTCGGAATTAGCTAGCAGACAAATGGTCGTGAGTTGGCCGTTAGAAAGAAAAGTTTCAATCCAAATAATTCGGAATTAGCTAGCAGACGAGCTTTTGCCAAGCTTCCGAATCCACTACACCCGTTTCAATCCAAATAATTCGGAATTAGCTAGCAGACGCAGCCATTACCAGATAACCCAAAGCAATGAAGGTTTCAATCCAAATAATTCGGAATTAGCTACCAGACACAAAGACAGCAGCCAGGTCAGCCACATCAAGTTTCAATCCAAATAATTCGGAATTAGCTAGCAGACACAAAGACAGCAGCCAGGTCAGCCACATCAAGTTTCAATCCAAATAATTCGGAATTAGCTAGCAGACCAACCAAATGCAAGCAAGGTTATATGTTATTGAGTTTCAATCCAAATAATTCGGAATTAGCTAGCAGACATACTCACTAATGGTACTATCCAGGTATTCAAGATGTTTCAATCCAAATATTTCGGAATTAGCTAGCAGACCACAGTTGTTCCCACAACCACTACGTTCGATTTTGGTTTCAATCCAAATATTTCGGAATTAGCTAGCAGACGGAGGCACTTGAACGACTTGTAGATGTCGAAAAATGTTTCAATCCAAATATTTCGGAATTAGCTAGCAGACCAATAGAAGATTAAAAATAGACGAAAATCCATTTGTTTCAATCCAAATAATTCGGAATTAGCTAGCAGAACATGTTCTGGCGGTTGGAGCTACGCTCCTTTTTGTTTCAATCCAAATAATTCGGAATTAGCTAGCAGACCAGGTACTTTGTCCGGTTTGAGGTTGGGGAAAGTTTCAATCCAAATAATTCGGAATTAGCTAGCAGACTTGCCAACTCCACCATGGTGATAGTCGGAGGAAGTTTCAATCCAAATAATTCGGAATTAGCTAGCAGACAGAAGTTGTCACAGACGTCAAGCATGCCAAAAAGTTTCAATCCAAATAATTCGGAATTAGCTAGCAGACGAAAATCGAAGCCGATCTGGCCACAGAAAGAGTTTCAATCCAAATAATTCGGAATTAGGTAGCAGACTCCTCATGCACCATCTACAAGGTATATCCTGTAAGTTTCAATCCAAATAATTCGGAATTAGCTAGCAGACTGGCCGGCGAGTATCGAAATCTGGATGAATTAAAAGTTTCAATCCAAATAATTCGAAATTAGCTAGCAGACCTAATTATGCAAATTACCCTACGTTTCCTCCGTTTCAATCCAAATAATTCGGAATTAGCTAGCAGATTCGCTGCTCTACAATATCAAGTTTACGATTGATGTTTCAATCCAAATAATTCGGAATTAGCTAGCAGACAAGTTCTGGAAATTCTAACTGTTACTTTGATCAGTTTCAATCCAAATAATTCGGAATTAGCTAGCAGACGCACAAAGGACGAAATTCAACCTGATAAACCATACGTTTTACTCCAAATAATTCGGAATTAGCTAGCAGAGAGTAAAAGTAATTCAGTGGATAAATCAAAATAAGTTTCAATCCAAATAATTCGGAATTAGCTAGCAGACGAGCTGCACGCACGCTTTTAAAAATGAGTACACAGTTTCATTCCAAATAATTCGAAATTAGCTAGCAGACAGCAAGTCTGATGCAAGTATCATCGTTCATATGTTTCAATCCAAATAATTTGGAATTAGCTAGCAGATGGCAAGTGGAGTGTTTCATTAGACCCACCACAAGTTTCAATCCAAATAATTCGGAATTAGCTAACAGACAAATCTTATCCACTCCGAGCGATAAGAGCATTGAAGTTTCAATCCAAATAATTCGGAATTAGCTAGCAGACTCATCATGCACCATCTACAAGGTATATCCTGTAAGTTTCAATCCAAATAATTCGGAATTAGCTAGCAGACCTCACAAGTCAACGTGATGCAGGGAAGCTCACAAGTTTCAATCCAAATGCTCCGGAATTAGTTTACTTGTATTTCCAATATGTCAAAGAACGAAAGTGAAAAACATAGAAAAATTGGGAGTACTAAGCTACGGCAAAATTTTGGTATTCAGACCCAATAATTCGGAATTAGTTCGCTGCAGAGCTAACTTATTGGTGGCATACCTATTGGGGATTTCAATCCAAATAATTTGGAATTAAAAAGCTGAGCTGCAATTGCTTCTCGGAATACCAAGTTGTTTCAATCCAAATAATTCGGAATTAGCTAGCAGACAATATTTGAACAAGCTCAACCTACAACTACTGAAAGTTTCAATCCAAATAATTCGGAATTAGCTAGCAGACCACTTTCACATCATTGTCAGATTCCAGGGCGGGTTTCAATCCAAATAATTCGGAATTAGCTAGCAGACGACATGTTCTGACAGGTACAGGTGTGTTACTTCTGTTTCAATCCAAATAATTCGGAATTAGCTAGCAGACTCTGAAAACCGAAAAAAACAATGACTATTCAAGTTTCAATCCAAATAATTCGGAATTAGCTAGCAGACATGCATTGGTATCCGGTAATGCATGGGTGTCCGTTTCAATCCAAATAATTCAGAATTAGCTAGCAGACTGTCGTATCGAGAACGGCAAATTAATCATAATGGGTTTCAATCCAAATAATTCGGAATTAGCTAGCAGACGTATATATACTCAACCGGAAGCCAAAATTATGTTTCAATCCAAATAATTCGGAATTAGCCAGCAGACAACCGGGAGATGGAGGTAACATTCCTCGCAACGCAGTTTCAATCCAAATAATTCGGAATTAGCTAGTAGGCACTATAATCGAGACGGTACTCCCGAGTACAAATGTTTCAATCCAAATAATTCGGAATTAGCTAGCAGACTCATGTCGGTCCTGACTAAGGCCAATTACCGTGTTTCAATCCAAATAATTCGGAATTAGCTAGCAGACCTGCAGAGTTTGCAGAAATATATGTGGTCGATAAGACACTGGAGGAAGGGTTTCAATCCAAATAATTCGGAATTAGCTAGCAGACAATATCCCGAGGGTGAGAACGATGACAAGGAAGTGTTTCAATCCAAATAATTCGGAATTAGCTAGCAGACTCTTATTGTCTCTTGAGTAAAGAACAGTATCAAAGTTTCAATCCAAATAATTCGGAATTAGCTAGCAGACTCAGCGATAGGTTCAATGGGAACAAAATCAATCGTTTCAATCCAAATAATTCGGAATTAGCTAGCAGACCGACTAAAGATATAACCAAAATTGGAAGTGAAGGTTTCAATCCAAATAATTCGGAATTAGCTAGCAGACAAGGAGTGGGATAATGCCCTTGCTAATTGGACGTTTCAATCCAAATAATTCGGAGTTAGCTAGCAGACACAGGTCATAGACCTCAGCTCAAGCATCAGGTTTCAATCCAAATAATTCGGAATTAGCTAGCAGACTCGTCCATAATGACGTTCCACTTAAAGTTCCAGTTTCACTCCAAATAATTCGGAATTAGCTAGCAGACATATCAAGGAGGTCCTTCATGGACAGCATTTGTGTTTCAATCCAAATAATTCGGAATTAGCTAGCAGACAGGAAGGGGACTTTGATATTTTAAATAAAATAGAGTTTCACTCCAAATAATTCGGAATTAGCTAGCAGACCGTTATCAGAGTGAACTACGCCGTTTTCACAAGGTTTCAATCCAAATAATTCGGAATTAGCTAGCAGACAGAAAGCCCATGATAAGTATGCCTTCTCTTCTGTTTCAATCCAAATAATTCGGAATTAGCTAGCAGACTAAAAATGAAATCAACCGGAATAGATAAGATGTTTCAATCCAAATAATTCGGAATTAGCTAGCAGACATCAGGAACATCTCTTTGTAAGAAGACTGGGAAATGTTTCAATCCAAATAATTCGGAATTAGCTAGCAGACGGGTAATAAAAAACCTAAAGTAGAACCTCTTAAGTTTCAATCCAAATAATTCGCAATTAGCTAGCAGACCATTCGTCCTGAACCAAAGGCGCATGGTACAGGGTTTCAATCCAAATAATTCGGAATTAGCTAGCAGACCACGAACAATCTTCTTGAGAGCCGAACTCAAAGAGTTTTAATCCAAATAATTCGGAATTAGCTAGCAGACATTGACTACAATGTTTGTATGTTTTCAAGGGAGTTTCAATCCAAATAATTCGGAATTAGCTAGCAGACAGTAATCCTGCATGAGCTGTCATTGTTACAGGGTTTCAATCCAAATAATTCGGAATTAGCTAGCAGACGTGTTGCTTCTGATAAGTCTATCGGAGACAGTTTCAATCCAAATAATTCGGAATTAGCTAGCAGACCTGACAGCCGCCCAAGCCAAGGCGGGATTTACTCGTTTCAATCCAAATAATTCGGAATTAGCTAGCAGACCCTTTTAAATTAACTAACATGAGTACAGAATTAGTTTCAATCCAAATAATTCGGAATTAGCTAGCAGACCCGTGAAAACGTTCTATGATTTCGCGAAACATCGTTTCAATCCAAATAATTCGGAATTAGCTAGCAGACTATTGCTATTGTTCGTTTCAATGATGCTCTGTAGAGTTTCAATCCAAATAATTCGGAATTAGCTAGCAGACCCTATTATGCAATGCAAGCCTGGAGGCCACACCTGTTTCAATCCAAATAATTCGGAATTAGCAAGTAGACCGTATGGACCGATTTACCAAAAATCAATAAATCTGGGTTTCAATCCAAATAATTCGGAATTAGCTAGCAGACGATCAGATTCTTCTTCAAGAGGAGATTTAATTGTTTCAATCCAAATAATTCGGAATTAGCTAGCAGACTCTACTACCAAAACGGTGACACAGGAAGTAAAAGTTTCAATCCAAATAATTCGGAATTAGCTAGCAGACCTCTCTGAACCGCAAAGATATTACCACTATTCAATAGTTTCAATCCAAATAATTCGGAATTAGCTAGCAGACGAGGAATTCTTGATGAAATTATCGAAGCTGGGAGTTTCAATCCAAATAATTCGGAATTAGCTAGCAGACTCCTCTTTGCTATGACGCCTTCCAGCAAGCTAGTTTCAATCCAAATAATTCGGAATTAGCTAGCAGACAACCACCGGCACCTCCTGCTGAAGAGAAAAAGTTTCAATCCAAATAATTCGGAATTATATTTAATATATTTCCAATATGTCAAAGAACTTCTTGTTTTAATTTGAATATCCAAGACTAACGAAAACTGTCCCTATAATTTTAGCCTTTCCAGTCGGCCATAACCGAGCGAAGCTCGTTTACCTATATGAATATTATCAGGAAGTAATAGGTCAGTAGTGAATTCGAGACAGGTAAAACTAGTTAGTTCTATTCCTTTGTACCTAATGAGAGATACATCATCCCACCTATGGATTTCAACCTTAGGATAAGTCTTAATATCAAGGCCTAACCCGTTGGCACATCCTTTTAAATGCCCCGTCAATGCTTTTGTTATAACATTTCTCAGATCCTGAACATCATTAGCCTTCATAGCAAGCTTGTAATTATTGCTATTTAATCCAATATAATTATACAAATGGTAATAAATCGGCCGTATCGAAAGTTCAATTTCTTCATTAATCTTACCCAGCCATAATTCTTTAATTTCATATTCCTGACTTCCAAACTTTAATCTTGAAATATGCGGAAACAATGAATAAAGTGCATCGGCTCCACTATTATAACCGGTTATTCCAATAAAATGATCTTTTACAAAGTATTGAATCAAAGGAAAAGAGTTACGGTTGTCAAAAAAAAGATATTCATCTTGAATTTCAATCCCCTTTTCTCGTAGACATTTAAGCAGTCCACCAATTGCCTGCTTAATTCTCTCAGGGTGACAAAGCGAAACCGGCAAACCATGAAAAGCAATTTGGCAGCATTGTAAGATCATGATTTATCCAGCTGGATTATTTTGCAAACTATTTAATGCAAGAATTAGGAGCTTGATTCATTTGGAGCCTTATCAGCTTGCACCTTAATCCACTCTCCTTTTCTTTCTCTCCTTTGCTTTCTATTGAAATAAATTGATGCTGCGTCAGTTGGCTTCTGGCACAGAAAAAATGGCATTTTCAATTTAGTTTGCCTCCTGTTTTCCGGTTCAATCATGAGAATGATACCAGTATCATCAATAATTACTTGAGATGTATCTGTAACATTCTCATTTTTCTTGATGGCATTTGGCATTTTTGTCAGAAAGATGTCATACGTATAATAATTCTGAATTTCAGAATTTATTGACAAGGCATGATGAATAATATCCATGTCAGGAAATGGATGAAAATGTAGCCATTCTCCAAAATTAAATTGAGCCCCAATACTTTGACTCCAGTTTCGAACATCAGACTCATGTGGTAGCAAGCTTTGTAGCAGATCATGCGCACTTTATTCTCCCACCAAAAACGCACTGTGAGGACCTTAGTAAGTCTACTATCCCACTCCCTGTACCAGGAATCCAGTCCGAGGGCAATAGCGACCAAAAAAGTTGTAATAACCAATGTGGGCTCAAGACAGTCCCAACAATAAAATCCATGCAACACTTCCGGCCAAGAACAACCTGAACCAAAGAAAGGAGATATAACAAATAATGATATTAGAAAAATACTGATAAACCCAAACAAAAACCATTTTCGAGGGTTCATTAATATCCATTTGTAGAACTTCATTTTATTTATTTTAGAGTATAAAAAAAAGTAATAAATTATCCATGAGCAGCAATTAATATTGGCCCTTTACCATCGTCGTAATAAACCCTTCTAAATTGATGCACGACCACATGAAATACAACGAGGTAAGCCCATATAGCCATTTTCCCGGTTAAAATTATCTCATTACGATCCAACGAAGGTATTTTATCAACAATAGTGTTGATATTTCGCCCGATGATATAAGTTGCCTCGGCTGGCGGAGTTTCCAAATTAAGTTTGCCAGGAGTTTCAGAGATAATACAACCCTTATAAAGTTCGGTATTAGTGAGTGACAAATCGAAAGGCTTCTCCATTATTTCTGCTTTAATAACTCGACCCATTGAGATGCGGTTTCAGGATCGGTCCAAGAACGAAGTGAAGATTCAATATTTTTCCAATCCTTGCTATTTAAAGAGGAATTGTCTATAATTTGTTTGAGCTTTTTAATAAAATCATCTCGCAACCCAATAGGTATAAATTTCTTGTCCTTCTTTATATTTCTTAAGATCGCACCATTATCATGTAAAGCTCTGCACCATTTCCCCATTTCAATCTCAAGGTCCTTCCAGTTCACTGAAATAAGAGAGCCAACTCCTAACTCATTTACTGATTTTTTATACGTATCAGCTTTTTCATGTTCTTTCTTTCTTATTTCCTCAAGTTTTCCAATACGATCCGCTTTCTCCTGATCGTCAGTTTGCTTCTTAGCTTCGGCCTCAAGTTGTCTTTTTAATTCTTCCTCAATTTTCTTGTTCTGGATTTCATCTTTCTTTTTTTTCTCTAAGCCACTAACTGTTTGGAATGGCTTTATTCCTGAAAGCTGGGAGTATTTCTTTAAGTATTTAACGGGTTCACGCTTGGCAGCACTATGTTCAGCAATACTCATATAGCGTAGTTGGGCGTCGGGGGCTTCGTTGCTTTGATCACTAGACATAGTGAATAGTTCCTTCCATCGTGAATCTTCGGTAATATTTGCAGTTACTCTTGATTCGATTAGTGCTTTTTCAAAAAGTGTCAGATACTCATCAACAATATTCCTATTCAATTCAATTCGGTGATTTTCTTTACGACGATTTATTATACTATTTGTGTAGTCTAATTCCACACGTACTTTACCATACCCTAATGGCTTAGCCATACCAATATTGTGATATAGCTCCTCATAACCATGAAAGGTAAGTGAAGAAAGTAAAGAACCGAATTCAATTGGATGAAGATTTTCAAACCTTAGAGTTCCTTTAAATTTTATCCCTTCCTTCAAAGGTATAAATCTAACTTTAACATCTTCACCAATTTCTCCCATATCTAAGTTTTGGACGTAGTGGTTCATTTTGTTCCTGTCAAATATTTTATGGACCGGATATCTTTTGAAACCCCGTATTTGACCCTTATTGTAAGATACAAGTGCCTGTCCTGAGCGCTGTTCTATGTAAGTGGGATAATAGCCGGGATTAGGAGAACCTAATACTGTTGTTACCTGGTCCAATTCAATATTTTCATCAAGACAGACTGAATTAGAAAACCGTATTCTTGATTTTAATGCGTCACTTTTGTTCTCATTTTGTACAGAGGGTTTCTGTACGTATCCAAAAATTAATTCAGTCAAATCTGGTCTAACATTCTTATGATCCTCAGTAAGCATTTCCTCTATACATCTTTCATAAGCAATTCGCATATATTTACAAAGGCCAAGGTATCTTTTATTATTATGGTTAATAATGAAAACAGCATGTTCTCTGCTCGATTTCAGATCAACTTGAATATCATCGTAATTCTTGAATGTCTTACCACTTGCATAAGTATTCGCGACTCTAAAGCGTTCCATTTCCGCTTCAGTAACTATTGAAGAAGGTGTAGTACTTCTATTGAACGGTTTAAATTCAAATCTGTGACGGATAGGCTGAATTCCACCTTGTGCGATGGAACTACCTGTTTCTACAGGAACAAATCCGGCACTTACAGGGTTATCATCAATTCGATTTGCTTCAACTTCACGGATATAGTACTCATTGTTCTCAAAAGTGAGCCAACCATAGGAGACTTTAGTATCTATATCATTTCTCGACACAACAGTACTATATTCTCTCAATCTTACATCTCTGACAGATAATCTTCGTTTGGAATTTGTTACTAATTTACTATAAGACAAAATCTCATGTACATTTCTAACTACACCGCGAAAGGAGGTAGAAGGAATAATATATCTTCCCTTATTATTTTTAATGTGTCCATAAACTTCATACTCATTGCCACCAACTACTTCTTTATCAACTACACTCCCTCTAACAAATATTGGAGTATGCGCATGAAGAGTAAAATTTATTTTACCACTAATACCATTTTTAAAGGGTACATCATGTGAAACAAATTTATCCCAATTCGGAAACCAAACTTTGTCATTTAGGGGTACAAAATTGTATGGAGCAAATATTGACATTGAGTTTAAGGTTTAGTGCTATTTAATAATTATTCAAAGCCTGTGAAGACGCGCCAAGAAGGCATTTTTTGAGATAATCCATGTACGACATTACTATCAACCATTGCAAATCCTTGACGAAATACTAGTAAATTTGCATCTAATTTATGAGCAGGATATTTTATTTCTTCACCCATTTTGGCATAAGCAATATCATATTGATGAACATAGTATTTGCCATCAATATATCTAATGCAATAGCTATCTTCTTTTGTGACAAGCCATCCTTCAATGACATGAGGCAATTCTGTGAGCAATTCTACGAGACTAATAGTTTTGCCAGAATATAGGTATGGATCTCGTTTATCTGAATACCACAAGTACCCACTCTGTATGATAAGAGCATCAAGAATCTCCCATTCTTTTTGGTCTAATTTCTTATGTTGCATTTAATGTGTTTTTAAATTGTCCATATCCTTTAGTGGTTTTTCCTCCGAGAGGAATTTTGCCATCTTTGACTTCCTCAAATATTGCCTTGATCTGGTCAATTTGTGATACTTGCAAAGATTGATCAAAGTGTACAGAAAAGTTAATACCCATTTCAGGTGAGATATTTGTTTCATTGAAAAGAGCACCATCTATTGTACCACCGCTAAAACGGTCAATGGAGTTATGTATCATGGTGTCTTTTTTAGTAAAAAGGTCAATGGGTATATAGATATCATCAACTATCACTTTACCGATTCGACCCTCACTATTGTTGTCTTTAGCACCGCCAAAAACTTCTATTATTATTTCTTCCTTTTTCTGTTCAAAAAGAGAAATTGGGTCTATGCTTTCACTTTCCAATTTTTTTAAAAACTTATTGAACTCTTCCGGATTTGTTATCATCGTGAGATCGTCTGGAAAATCTTTAACATATTCCTTTAGAATATCTTCTATGCAGAGGTTATAATAAATAAAACGATGCGCTATAGTTCCTTTTATACTTGTACCGGCAAGCAGGAAATAATCCTTCCATACTGGTTTGTTATTATCGTCCCATATGATACATTTTTCAGTTTTTACTCCCGCATCCGTGTCAATAACAACCTCACCATTCAAATCAACTTCAAAGTCAATTTGTCCTGAACCAAAATGTAAGGCATCATCAGATTGTAATAGAACTTTATCAACCAAATGAAATCCGTTTATTCTTTGCTGTTGTGGTAAGGATATTTTGCTCCAAATTGATTCATCCGGTAGAATAAGTTCAGTTGAGTGGTCCAGGTATTTATTAAAATCTGAAATATTTCCAAGATCATATACTCTTGTGTAGTATTCAATACAACTGAGTCTCCCATACCCTTTTCTTGATCCAGAGCCAAGAATCAGGAAATGATTTTTTAAAAATTCAAGCAATTCCAACCATACAAGTTCATTTGCCTCTTTTGATTGTATTTCTAACTCACAAATAAAACGAGCGCCTTTATAAACGACTTGATCATCAAACTTGCCCCACTTTTTCGTATCCGCTACTCCACGATGATTGATTCGAACATGATCCCTAATAGGTAAAGAAAAGAAATCATTAAAAAATGGATATTGCTTGCAATCAGCTATAGATTGTGCTCTTACATGTCCTGGTCCTATCAAATAAGCATCACTAGTGATAAATGAGGATGCAAAATGGTTGGCATCGTCATTTAGAGTATCTGGGCCGCCACTTATTGCTTTGAGTACCGGTAGTTTGGTAAGGCATCCCGCAATAGCAGTACCCGGTATACAAGGAAGACCAAGGTGATCCAATGTTACAAGATCATCAACAAGTCCATCTGAATCACCACTTCCTACTGAAAGTACAGTTTCAGCTTCAAGAATAACTCTGGCCAGGTAAATGTATTGTTTATTCATAATCAATTTTGATTTGAAGTGCTATTGGTAAGGACTTTATCCTTTTGCATTTGTCGACTAATTTTCATAAGTAGTTTTGGGTGTAGTGCTTCACGACCATCTTCAGTTAAAAAATTTTGAAGATTCTCTTGTTTACCGGCCCATTTTTGTTTAGACCGGCCTTTACCAAGTGAATCAATGATCTCTTCGATGCTTTTGTTTGAGACACAATCATTGTATATTTTACCCCATTGACTAGGCGCAACCTTTATTTTAATGAGGTTAAGGTGCATGAAATCAAACACTAATGAATCAATGCGAGCATTTTGATTTGATAGCTTTTTTTGATTTTGGAGAATTCGTATGAGGCCTTCGTCCTTTAAATGAATTGGGATTTCCGGAACAAATGGTGTAGGCCGTAGCGCAATCCTCTTTCTTAAAGGAGGGAAGTCCTTGAGAAGCCAATCCTCATTGATTAATACATGTCCAAGCCCTTCTGATCTATGGATCCCAACTGATAATGGCAAAGAGGTCGCTGAATCTACGTCATCTATTGTAATCACTGATCCTTTTGCAATTACTATCCGTTCCGGGTCGTATGTATTCCGGTAGTGATTATATGGATAGTACCTTCGAGTACTGATTCTAGTCAGTCCGTAGTTTATTCTTCCATCACGTATTCCAAAATGATTCGAGGAAAGATGGGTGGTATAGTTTTCATATTCATCCAGAAAACATAGATCACTTTCTGCATAGAAAACAACGCGACCATCAATGGAAGTTGCATTATTTGAAATAACTTCTTCGCCCATAAATTCAATACTAATCTTTCCAAATTCATTTCTCTTCGATTTGGCTGCTTTGAATTCTTTTCCATGAAGTTTTGATTTAATGATATCCAGAAGATCCTTTCTATTGCTATCCAAATTAAACATGAATTCCTGACCTGCACTAAGATAACGGTACATAAAAAGATAACCTTTCATTGAACTTCCGAATTCTCTGTTATGTCTAGACTTAAGAGACATACCATACGAAGGGCTTTTATATAAAAGTTCTTTTTATCATCAGATAGGATAAAATAACCTGACATGGCCTCAAGTTGAATAGCATTATCCTTTATTTCCTTTTCTTGCACAGTATCACTAAGAAGTGGGTTGAAAACTTTATTGTTATCGCTCAATGTATATCCCTTATAGGACTGCCATATTGAAGGTATTTTACATGATCGTTTTTTATCCATTATGAGATTTGCATCATGATATAGTATAGTTGCATTATGGAAAAGACTTATTGTTTGTTCAGGTTTAGACATGTCATATAGAGAAGATGCAATTATACCTCTGATTATATTTCCAGGTATATAGTCTAATGATCTCACATTAAGTTCTGTACCTGTACCCTCTAAAATAAGGCATGGTTCCTTTAATGTTATTTTATATAAGTCTCTGTTCATATAAGTTGGCTTTTCCATTAGATAATGGTTATCTGGCACCTTCCAAGTCCCCTTGTTCTGTTATATCCGAGACGTTTAATAAAGTGCAAACTTGATATTACAAAATCAATATTATCATCTGGTACATTTTTAATTGCACCATACAGTTTACAGGGTAGCGTTATCTCTATTTTACGCAAGGAATGATCTTTTGCCTGATGATTATGATCAAGTGCTGTCGCGGCTCTTGAACTATACAAATAATTTTGCAACTTTCCCTCTACTATCTCTTCATATCCAATCAAACAACCATTCTCAAAACTGCATTCGCCATCCGAAGTTTCCTCACCGCCATTCGGATCATCTTTGCCGAACAGAAAATCAAGATCTACCCTTGACTTTTGATAGTTCTTGACATCTTGAGCCGCATCCTTTACTAAACCACCGATAGTTTTCCCTGGTAGATAAGTGATTCCATTGTCATCTTTAATGACACTGGCATCGAGATCAGAACGTGTACCCAGGCCGGAACCTGCATGCCAAAATGAATAGAATTGTAAAATATATTGTATTGTAGCCATAATTATCGAGATGTAGAATTTAATGATGCTATAGTAACCCAATCTTGAATTGGAGAAACTATACCTATTCTGGTATTATTTTCCAAGTCTAATGAAACATACAATTCAGAATGAGTTGTTTTAAGACGGTCAATTCGGGATGATGCAAAATCTGAATTTTCATGAACATCTTTTAACCATTTTCTCAGAGCATTTTTGGGTGCTCCTTTCTTTGTAAGTTCAATTGAAGTATGAATTAATTCGTCTATAGTATTATGGCCTGATACATAATATGGACCATGCTCAAAATCAAAGTCATTTATCTTGTATTCTCTCTCCCTGAGTTCATCATAATTCTGGTAAAAACTATCCTGAACCTGGCTAAACATGAGTGAAGATCGAGACTCCTTATTTTCCCTGTTTTTACGCTTAGCATGTTTACAGAGTTCTTCTGCAAGATGGACGCCATAGTGAAAGGGAAATTTTTGTTTAATGAATGCAATGCCTGCACAAGCTGTTAGTCCGTCTTTAAAACTTATATCAATTTTTGCTAGCCGCTCTTTGGTTTTGAGTTCGAAATTAATAAGGTAAGTTCTTACAAAAGAAAGGGCCAGGTCGGCTCGAATAATTACTGTCATATCATCTCCACCAATAATTACCGGGCGCATCGGGATTATTTTTTGTTCAGCCTTAGGATCGTTTTTATGAATTTCAAATGCTTCAGAAGCAGCAATTTCAAAAGCCTCAATGCAGCATTGATCTATCTTGGATGTAAAGTCCTGCCAAATAGATGTGACATCACCTTTTAGATTTTTCATCATATTAATAATTTTTTGGCCCATTCCATTCCCATCAGCATGAACTATAGCAATCCAATTGCGCATATCATCTCGTGCGATATCGTTGAGTTCTTTGGGCCAGGGATCTTCCAGATCTCCTACTTTTAATTTATTTTTCATCGATTGCCCTTCTTTTAAATCCAATTTAGTTTTAGTATCAGCATCGATGTATTCTTCACCTAATTTTGAAATAGCAGGTAAGGAAGTTCGACGTGCACGAATTCCTACCATCAAACCAGAGTAAGAAGATATTGTCATTTCATGACGTATGTCTCTCAGTGATTCTTCGAGTTTTTCAATATCCAAATTTGTGATGGCGTGGCTTTGTAGTTGAACAAATGCCTGAATGGCGTTTAGTCCTGGACTAAATTTATTTATCTCATTGATTATTCCATTTGAAAAATTATGAAGTTGCTCATGATCATGAAATAGACATCGTACATTACCTGCAGCTGCAAGCAAGATATCTTTGTCATTTAGGTCAGAATTGGTAAGTTTCTTATACCAGGATTTAAACATACTAGTACAACTTTGTTCTATCAATTCACTCGCACCAATAATTTCACGTAGCTGATTCGTACGGAAAATAAAATTCTGAATTCCTTTTATACTTAGGGCATATAAGTAAGGCATGTGCAGTTGAGTTTACTATTGTAAAAATTTAATTTATAACATTAATTTAAACCTTATTTATTTTAATATGATAAGCTATTCATTTCCAAATATCCATTATTAAAGGATGTTAGAATGTGCTGCTGATTAACTATATTGATACAACCTCTTTACCTCAATCATCTGTCATTAGTCCTCGTGGTCAATAACTCATTTTGAAGTAATATTTTCAGCTAAACTGCCAATAAGGTATTTCACCCTAAAAATTCCCTTTAAAAACTGATTTTGAATATCTTAATTCATCTCAAACCCGATTCAGTACAAATGTGTCCACAGACAGTAGTAGCCTCCTGACCACGGCATTAAATATTCTTACTTTAGATGAAGATCAAAACCAATCATTAATAACTCAAACTTTTTTAGCGGTGTTCACTATATCCAATATTAACCTGAATTTCTTCAGGAAACGGGTATGGGGATATTTTATGCCCCTTTACTTAACATTATCTTTCAATCTGCACTTTGCTTTCCGGGTATTACGCTTTTTGGATTCCGGACAGTTTACATTTTTTAACCTTGTTTTTTGTCTTAGCCAAATCTATGAAAAAAACTTTCATAAATGAATAAAAATTATTTTTTTCTCCCAGCCCCTTTACAATATGACTTTCATCGTCTTCTGGATTTTTTCCAAATGCCAATCTTTTCCTTTCAACCCTCTCAAAACCCCTTCAAATACGCACAAGCCCCTCCACAGTCCCCTTCCTACCTTTCTATCGCAAAAGTCTTCGATATCCGATAATGCTCCGATCGATCCATCCCCCACCTCCTGCTTTCATGATCAAACTTAGAATAGATCATCACAAACCGAACATCATGATCAAGTGCAGTCACATACCGAAATTCCCGGGTTATTCCTCCATCCACAAAAACCGGGTATTTAGTATCTATCCATTTCAATTCACCTTTAGAATCAGGATCAACAGTCATATTGAATTTAGTGAATTTTAATCTTCTTTCAATCATCACATCCGTTGTATCAAATGGCGTCTCATCATCGAATGTGAGAATATTAAATCTGAAATCCTGAATGTATTGACGTGCAATTCCTTTATTACGGATGACGGCTACAAGTTCAACTATATATTTGTCCCTTGAAATGCCAAGTTGTTTAAGCTTAAGATCAAATTGCAATTTGGGATATTGCTCCCGGGAGATTCCGAAACGGAAGAGCGTCCATGCACCCGCAAGAAAGATGGCTAAAATCGTGAATAGTGAGGAAAGTTGTTCGATTGACATGGAAATCAAATAAGCAAAGTTTAAGTGAAAATATGAATTCATTTAAACAATAAACTCAATCCTATCAACCAAGCCCTTATTACTTGTCCAACTTCTATAAACCTTCAACTTTTAACCTGTTAATTATCTACCAACTGATACCCCACCCCTTTCAACGTCAATAACTGCACCCCGGGATCCATCTTCAAATATTTTCGCAACCGTGTTATATAAACATCTAAATTCCTGCTATTAAAAAAATGATCATCTCCCCAGACATGGAGTAATATCTCTTTGCGTTCCACAGGCGAACCCACCCGATCAATAAACATCTTTAATAATTCATTCTCCCGATGTGATAGGGTCACTGTCTCATTTCCATTTTCAATGGTCATACGAATGGGATCAAATGACAAATCACCTATTTTAAATTGATCAGGCTTCGACTTCCCCGACATTGCCAGAAGATTCCCGATGCGGGCCATCAATTCTTCCAGGCTAAATGGCTTTTTTAAATAATCATTGCCACCGGATTTGAAACCTTCGACTACATCTTTTGATTCACTTTTGGCGGTGAGAAAGATGATCGGTATTGTCTTATTGTGCTGACGAATCACTTGCCCGATCTCAAATCCACTCTTACCCGGCAACATCACATCAAGTATACACAGATCTGGTTGCACCTTTTTAAAAAGGGCCTCAGCCTCATTACCATTAGCTGTCCAATACACTTCATATCCATTCTTCACAAGATGATCCCGTACCAGCATCGCTAATACTTCTTCATCTTCTACATAAAGTATTTTAGTCATTATATTGATTTCGACAAATAAAAAAAGAAAAAGGACGCGGATTTATTAAGAAAAAGTTATGATCTTATAAGATTTGATTTACGATTTTAATTCATCGTCGAAGCATCCCACGCTGGCAGCGTCATCGAAAATTTCGCCCCCTTCCCCACTTCACTCTCAAGATCAATCCGGCCATTATGCTTTCGCACCACATCCGCCACATAACTCAACCCCAAACCATGTCCTTTCACATCATGCCGGTTGTGCTGAGGCACACGATACAACTTATCAAATATTTTATCATGATACTCCGGATCGATACCGATACCATTGTCCTGAACAGATACCCTGACCGATCCATTTTCACGACCAAGATCAACGGTGATGTACGGATTGCCCGTACTATATTTCAAAGCATTCTCAAGAAGATTGTACAACACGCCGCTCATGTGCGACTTATCTCCATTGACCACAAATCCTTCGCCATGCTGACTGACTTTGATGGTCGCATGCTTGTTGTCAAACTGCACCTTCATGTGATGCATCACATCATCAAGCACCTGCTGAATATCAATTTTTTCATAATGAATCTGTGGGGCATGATTGTGAAGAATCCTTTCCACTAACATCGAAAGTCTTTTCAATTCACTCTGACAAATATCAAGATAACGCCTGCTATTTGATGAATTAAGATTGTCAGACATATTCAACGACTCCAGCGCAACGCCAACAGTTGTGATCGGTGTTTTCAATTCATGCGTGATATTACTGACGAATTCATCTCGCAGTGCATTGAGCCGCATTTGTGTCCTTAGATTTTTCCAGATATAATAAAATGCCGCACCAACCATCAACCATAGAAATAGTGCAAAACTGATATGAGGTAATATTCCCTGAAAGATATCAGCCTTATAATTTGGATTGGTCAGTGCGATCTTTTTTCCACCAAATGCATCTATCTGCGGATGGCTCATGAGTCCCTTCACTACAGTATCCTCACCCTGCCAGCTGACCAGATCATATCCTGCAAACTCCCCCGTGCTATCCGTAAAGCGAATATGGCTCATGACCATATTACTCATGCTATTACAAGGCGCATCATTGAAAGAAGTATCCTCTGATAAATGTCGTAATAGCATACCACGCATTTCACGATGGGGCCCTATCCTGAATCCGTCCTTAGCCATTACTCTTTCTTCACCGTTTGCCCTCCGTAAAGCTACCGAATCATCAGTATTAATCGTGATACGAATGGCTCTGTCAGAATCATCCATGGTCATAAACTCCTTACTGGCCAGCTTCGAAAAAAGAAGCGAATCTTCTACGTCCTCACGGTAGAAAACATGACATGGTTGATCTTGGTCTCCATGTCACGGTATTTGTTCATGTATTCATTGTGGAGCCACAGATATTCCAGGATGCCTAGGAGCACCATGCTCACGATCATGAGAAAACGGGCTAAGGAAATATCAGGACTATTTCGCATTGTCTTACAAATGTAGTTTCGAATTGAGGTTTAGGGGCGATTTGTTAACATTAATTAACCTTATTCAAGGAAGAAGGGCCCTTTTATAAACCTACCTTCGCTTCCTAAACGAATCATTCATGAAATATATATTCATCTTCCTGGCTTTTTAAGCACCTCATTGGCTTCTGCTCAGGGAAGCGGCAGAATTACGTATGAGGAAAAAATGAATTTGCACAAAAAATCTTCCGCCGGACAGACAGGAGATGAAAGATATGATCCCTGAATTCAATACCTCCATGTTTTCGCTTACGTTCAACGGCGACGAATCCATCTACCAGCCTCAAAAAGAATCCGAAGAATCTGAAGTTACTTCCAACAGTGGTGGCAATCAAATGCAAATGCGATTTGGCAGGGAAAATCGGATCGTATACAAAAATCTCGCTCTCGATACAATGATCGAATCACGCGAATTCATGCAAAAACAATTCCTGATCGTCGGAGCCACTACACCACGTAAATGGAAAATTGGCAAAAATCAAAAAGAAATACTCGGTCATAAATGCATGGAAGCCGATTTTCGTCTTGACAGTACAACATCGATGGTCGTGTGGTTCACACCCGAGATACAGGTTTCTAATGGACCTTCTGATTACCAGGGACTGCCTGGACTTATCCTTGGGGTTGACATCAATGATGGCTTACGAATGATCACAGCTACTGAAATTAAACTGGCAGATGTAGATACCTCTGTTATCATCGCACCTACAAAAGGTAAAGAAGTGACTTCAGAAGAATTTGAAAAGATCAGGAAAGAGAAGATGAAAGAAATGCACATGAATAATCCCGGAGGAGGACCTGGTGGACCGGGGACGATGATTATGATCAGGCATAACTAACGAATAACGAATAACGAATAACGAGTAACGAGTAACGAATAACGAATAATGAATAGTGAGTAGTGAGTAGTGAGTAATAAATAGTGAGTCGTACGTCTGGCGTCTGGTATCTGGTATCCGGTATCCTATTATACGGCATCAAATTTTTTATTGTAAATCGTAAATTCCAACAATGAATATCTGTCTCTCAAAATATATTACTATTATCAGCATTGCACTATGTTTGACAACACAATTATCTGCACAGGTAAATAAGTCTTCTTTCAAAGGCAATGTCAGAGATGAATCAGATCTACCGATTCCGGGAGCGACAATCATGATCCTCAATGCTGCAGATTCAGTACTTACGCAATTTGGTTCTTCAAAACCTGATGGTTCATTTCTGATAAAAAATGTACCTAAAGGTGATTACCTTATCAACATCACATTCCTCGGCCTCGCACCCTTTTATCAATCTATTGTTTCAGGAAGTGCAGAAGAAATCGACCTGGGAAAACTCACAATGAAGACACACAATACCATTCTGAATGAAGTAGAAGTTAAAGCGGACGAGATACCGATCGAAATTAAAAAGGATACCATCCTCTACAACGCCGATGCATTTAAAACTCAACCTAATGCCAACGTTGAAGATCTTCTCAAAAAATTACCCGGCATCGAAGTTGGCAGTGATGGATCCATAAAAGCACAAGGTGAAGACGTACAAAAAGTATTGGTCGATGGAAAAGAATTTTTCGGCACAGATCCAAAAATGGCCACAAAGAATCTTCCCGCACGTGCTGTGAAAAAGTCAAAGTCTATGACAAACAATCTGACATGGCTGAATTCACAGGCGTAGATGATGGCGAACGAAAAACAATTGACCTGCAGCTGCGTGAAGAATTTAAAAAAGGTCTTTTCGGAACAGCCGAAGCAGGGTATGGTACTGATGAAAGATATAATGCTAAAGCATCCATCAATAAATTTACAAAGACAGCCCAATTATCATTTCTTGGCCAGTTGAATAATATCAATGACCAGGGATTTTCATTCCAGGACATGATGAATTTCTCCGGCGGAATGAATGGTATGGGAGGTGGAAGAGGCGGCCGGACAATGGAATTTAATATTCAGTCTGATATTCCATTCAATGATGGGTTAAGTAATGGCCTTGTTAACACCGGTGCAGGTGGACTTAATTTTAATTGGCACAAGACCAAGAAATTTAATTTCAGAAGTAGTTATTTTTATAATGGTGTCGACAAATCATTGTTGCAGGATGCTTTCAGACAAAACTTATCTGCTATGCCATTCAATACAGATGAGAATTCGGACCAATCCACAAAGAATCACAATCATGCTTTCACGTTTAATTCAGATATAAAACCGGATTCAACACAGCAAGTGACCATCAGGGCAAGAGCCGGTCTCGGAAACGGCAGTTCTATCAACCAGGCCTTACTTAAGGTCAGCGATCCGCTCGGCTCACTGATCAGTCAATCAAACACAGGTACAAATGCTAACAGCGACAATCTCTCGCTTTCAGGTAGTGCGACCTACATGAAACGATTGGGAAATAAAGGAAGGAATTTTTCAGTCAGTAGTACATTATCAAAAAATGACAACAACACCGATAACAAACTGGATGCATTGACTGAATATTTTATCACAGGAGATCCTGAATTACTGAATCAACTTCAGTATACCGATTCAAAAAACAACAAAATAGACGGCCAATTCTCCTATACAGAGCCATTGAAAAGAAGGAAATTTATCGAATTCAATTACAACTATTCACATCAGGAAGACAACTACGATCATCAGGTAAATGATATTGTCGGGTCAATACCTGTCCTCAATCCGGGTCTGTCAAGTAATTATACCAGTCTTCTTCAATATCACAAGCCGGGTGTGACCTTCAGGTACAGCGGTGATGTGCACAATGTGAATGTAGCTCTTCAATACCAGGCATCAGAACTTACAGGCCATCTCAATCAGGGTGAAACTGAGATAATGAAAACATACAATTATTTTCTGCCCCGGATTATCTGGCGCGATGACATCGGCAATGGAAAAATCTAAGGATAAGCTATACAACAAGAATCACTCAACCAACGATCACGCAGTTATCTCCTGTAGTTGACAACTCGGATCCTCTTCGTCTTTATGTAGGTAATCCTGATCTGAATGCAGAGTATATACACAATCTCAGTGCGAACTTCCATTTATTCTCTCAGTTTTCTTCCACCAGCTTTTTATTTCTGCCGGAACAGGTCTGACGAAAAATAAAATCATTACGTCGCGCACGACAGACGCGCAGTTTGTTGAAACATCAAAACCAATCAACATTGATCATGAATCAAGAATGAATCTATATACTGCGTTCGGTCGTCCATTGAAGCTCATCCATAGCCGGTTTAGTATCAATTTAAATGGAACGCTGACAAGTACGCAGAACCTGATCAATAATGAACTGAGCGATCTCAACAGATGGTCAAGAACTGCAGGTCTCACAATCTCCAATATGAATTCTGAAGTATTAGAATATAATATAGGTGGTGATTGGACTTTTACGGATAGCTATTACAAAATCAGTGATGCGTTAAATCAAAATACCGTATTGCATCATTTATTTGTCGATGCCACATTGACGCTCTGGAAAAAATGGAAGCTCGAAGGAAGCTATGATTACAATCTCTACACGAGTGCTGCTTTTCGCACAGAATCAATCATTGCCTTTGATGAAAGCTTCAATATCAAGATTTGTTCTACCGATGGACAGAGGCCAGATCAAGCTCTCCATTTTTGATGCGCTGGATGAAAACCGTGGCCTTTCCCGTACTTCAGATATAAATTATATCGAAGAGGTCAGATCCAATTCCATAGGCCGTTATGTCATGCTTTCATTCGTTTATTCAATCAAAGGAGCCGGACAAGATAATCCGATGGGTGGTATGCGCATGATGATGGGACCGCGCCATTAATGTGAGAGAGTGAGAGAGTGAGAGAGTGAGAGAGTGAGAGAGTGAGAGAGTGAGAGACTGAGAGAGTGAGAGACTGAGAGACTTCATTTTCCTCCTTTGAAAACAAATCTTATTAAATCTTAATTTTTCTTAATAAATCTGCGTCCTCCTTTTCGGTGGCGATTTTGTGATTTCCAATCCGGATTCAACTCTCTGGGCCTACATTATTACCTTTGGGGCTAAGAAATAATAAAACATCTACACCCATTACAACGTTAAAGCCCATTGGATAGGACTACACGCTCCGGAGTCTTTTCCCTATTAAGATTTCATTATGACACGATATAGATTCAGCTTTATTTCCAGTTTTTTTTTCCTGCTTCTACTCTACCCAGCCATGGCTGACTGCCAGGTACTGGTGGACCGATGCAAGCTATTGGACCAATCCAGCCCGATCAACAATATCTGGGTGGATGAAGACAATATCAAATGGGTCGCCAATACCCAGGGGCTGAACAAAGTATTTTCCCTGGATCTGGTGGAGAAAGTTCCAATTCCGGCAGGCACTACTTCTCTCCTGACTATTCGCGGAGGAAACGCGAAGCTGGAATGGAGCACCAGTGAAATGCAACAACTGGTCGGCAATGTCAATTTTACATGCGCATCATATGATCCGAAAACAAAAACAGTATGGCTGGGCACAAAAGAATCGGGTGCATTTCAGATTACTGTCACCTCTTCGTGTAGTTCAGCGATTAAATACAGACAACAAAAAACTCGCCTCCAATCAGATCAATGACATCTTTGTAACAACTACCGGCATTACCTACATCGCTACAAATGACGGCATGCTCATCGGATCCGGTGACAAATGGACACTTGAAGAGCGATATCTCAATTTCGTCGGTGTAGATGCATGGGGCACTAACCTGTGGATACTCGGTGATGACTTTTTATGGCAGGTTGACGCAAAAGGAAAATGGTCACCGATAGCTATTGAACTCAAAAATGTTGAAGGCCAGTTGCGCGACATCGCTGTCGATGACGAAGGTCGTGTGTGGATTGCATCAAACATGATGACAGGTTATGATGTAGCTGCAGACAAATATCAGCGTTTTGGTCCCGGTCAGTATTTCACCAGTCAGTTTGTCAATTGTCTCGATGTAGATAAAGATGGTTCGATATGGACAGGCACAAAAGACAAAGGATTATATCTCATTCAATGGGAATCATCATTGATCATCAGCATTGAAAATGATAATCCACTCGATTGCAGATCAAATGAACCCATTGCATCGCTGACAACGAAAGTTGCAGGTGGTCAGCCACCTTATACATACAAGTGGAAACACCGGTCGACCACAGCTGATATTTCAAAACTACCAAAGGGTGAATATGTCCTCACTGTTACAGATGCAAAAGCCGCAGTGAAAACAGGTAAGTATCAGATCCTTGATCCTTCCATAAAAGCAACAGTGACACAACTTTCTCCTTCATCAGGTCAGCCCGATGGCAGTGCTACTGTATCATCCAATGGAGGTTCAGGACAATACATCTATCAATGGGACAATGACGAACCAAATATCACCGCAACAAAACTTACCGCAGGATTACATACACTGACTGTCTCTGATAAATCGGGTTGCTCAACTACAGCTACGATTACAATCAGTGAGAATCTGACACCGCTTTCTGTATTAATCACTGTCGTATCCGACAATAAATGTGACTATTCAACCAATGGATCACTGAAAGCTGAAGTAAAAGGGGGTAAAGCTCCTTTTAAATACAACTGGAGTACAAATGCAGGTGCTGCAAATACACTTACTTCTCTTGCATCAGGAAATTATAAACTAACTGTAACGGATGCTACAGGCCAGACCTCAACAGCAAATGTTACACTCAACTCACCTCCTGCTTTTTCTGCTTCCATTGAATTATTATTTCCGGCCACTGCAAATGAATCAAATGGACAAGCCTAGGTGAAAACAACCGGAGGTAAAAGTCCATTCACTTATGCATGGAATAATGGTGAGAAAATATCCATCGTAAAAAACCTATCCACCGGATCACATAATGTAACTGTGACAGATGCAAACGGATGTACTGCTGAAACATCTCTTTTCGTTTCAGAAACGATCACACCTATCAATGTTTCTGTTTCACAACAAAGCCAGATCAGTTGTCATAGTACAGCTACTGCTTCATTAAGTGCTTTTGCAAACGGAGGAAAACCACCATTAAAATATTTGTGGAGTAATGGTCAGACTTCGTCTACTGTCAATGGATTGATGGCTGGTACTTATTTATTGACGGTGACAGATGCTGCAGGTACCCTCTCCACTGCCACTTTTACGATATCCGAACCTGATCCAATCAGTGTAGTCGTCACTGCGGATGCTGTAGCTTCATCGGGTGGCATAGATGGCAAAGCAACGGCAAAAGTGACGGGCGGAAATGCACCTTATCAATACAACTGGGATAATGGTGAGAAGTCAAATAAAGCAGTGAAGCTATCGGCTGGCAATCACATTGTTTCCATTTCTGACGCGATGGGATGTACGACTTCAGGAGTAGTGGATATATCAGAAAATATTCTGGCCATGGAAATATCCATCACACAAAAATCAAAAATCCTTTGCGCCGGCTCATTGGATGCGAATATTGAAGCTACAGTCAAGGGAGGTAAAGCACCATTCGCATACAGATGGAATGCAGCATCAAGCTCAGCTTCATTGTCAAACATAGGCCAGGGACTTTACACTTTAACCGTTACAGATGCGACAGGTCACACCGCAACTTCTGTCATAACAGTGGACGCACCCCAACCTCTAAAAATTGATGTAAGGGTCGATGCTCCTGCTTCAACCGGAGGTACTGATGGAAAAGCGACTTCAACAGTAAGTGGTGGAACAGGAAAATATACATATGCATGGGATAACAATGAGAAAACAGCAAGAGCTGAAAAACTTGCAGCAGGTACGCATAAGCTCACAGTGACAGATGAAAATGGATGTACAGCAATATCCAATATCGACATCACTGAAAATATTCTTCCCCTTGTCGTCAAAATCACGCAGGATAAAAAGATAAATTGCAATGGCCATCAGGATGCTTCGCTCTCTGCCAATGTTTCAGGTGGTAAACAGCCATATACTTATGCCTGGTCAGGTGGCGGAAAAGAATTTAGTTCTGAATCCCTGAAAGATGCAGGTGCAGGAATGTATACCCTCAACATAACTGATGCGACAGGTGCAAAAATTTCGAAGCAATATGAGATCACTGAGCCGAAACTATTAAAGGTTTCGGCCGATGATATAAAACCTGCTTCCACCGGCAATGAAGATGGTGAGGCTACAATCAATGTGACAGGTGGTAACGTGCCTTATGTCGCGATGAGTATTTCATCCGTTGCAGGAGGCACATCATTCAAGGCGGACAAATTGGCACCGGGCCTTCATCAGGTTGTTGTATCTGATGCATCCGGATGCACGGCAGAAGTGACTTTTACTGTCACTGAGACCATCATGCCTTTGACAGTGGGCATAAAGCAGACTAATCCTATACGATGCTATTATGATAAAGATGCGATACTAGAAGCTTCAGCGAAAGGTGGAAAACCGCCATATACATATACATGGGGGAATGGACAAACAGGTCCTTCTATTTCAAATCTCGGTGCCGGGAATTATTCTGTTGCCATTGTAGATGCTTCCGGTCAAAAAGCAACTATTGCATATGAGTTGAAAGTACCACCGGCCATGATTATTGAAATTGCAAATCTTCGTTCGGCCACCAATGATCGTCTCAATGACGGCAAAGGTGAAATAGTGATAAAAAATGGTGTCTCCCCTTTCAAGTACAGTTGGGGCTCTGGTGAGACCACTGAAAAAGCGGTGAAGCTTCCGGTAGGGACTGGCAAAGTTTTAGTGACAGATGCTAATGGATGCACTGCAAGTATGGATTATACAGTCAATGCCAAGGTACTACCGGAGTTAACAGCTGCACGACTCAATTCAGGCGAACCAATTCGAATGGAGAAAATTCAATTTGCTGCAGATAGTGTGAAGCTTGATACCGCAGCGATGCCATCACTAGATGAGCTATATGATTTTCTTTACGACAATCCGACGATCATCATTGAAGTATCAGGACATACAAATGGATTGCCCGCAGATGAATATTGTGATCGGATCAGCAGCGAGCGTGCGAAATCTGTAGCCGATTATTTGATTAATAAAGGAATCGAAGGTCGTCGTGTCATTTCCAAAGGATATGGCAAGCGTAAACCTATTGCATCTAATCAGACGCCGGAAGGAAGGAAGAGGAATCAGCGGGTGGAGATTAGGTTGATTAAGATCGGAGAGTGAAACGATTTGGGATTTGCGATATGCGATTTGCGATGGTACATTTTCAATTTTGAATTTTCCTTCAAAAATCAGAACTCAAAATTCCATATTCAATATTTCTCAGTGTCTACTAAGTGATCTCAGTGCCTAAGTGGAAAACCTTATACTTCCTGTTTTATCCCCTGTTTCTTTTGCCTTAGCCTTTTTCTTTTTGCCTTTCATTGCCTATTGTCATCCTTCGCCTTAGCCTTCTTTGCCCTATCGTTGTAACCTTTTTGAACCTTCCCTACTCTAATGGTTTATAAAGAGGCTGAAAATGCTTTCCTATATGAAAAAGCCCAACGAATACACGGATATCGAGATCATCCATAAAATACTGGATGGTGAGATTGGTTTGTTTGAAATCCTGCTTCGTAGAAACAATGCTTTCCTGTATAAAGCAGGTCGATCGTATAACTACAATCATGAAGACACGCAGGACCTGATGCAGGACACTTTCATCGACGCTTATAGTAATCTCCGAAAATTTGAAAACCGCTCCTCCTTTAAGACCTGGATCATACAGATCATGCTGCATAATTGCTTTAAGAAAAAACAGAAACTTAGTTTCAAAAATGAAATGGCCTCAGAAATCAATGATCATTCAACGCCTATGTTTTCAAATAATCAATCTTTTGACACCGGAAAAATGGTGATGAACAGGGAACTCAATCATGTACTTGAAAATGCATTGCAACATGTACCTGAAGATTACAGGCTTGTCTTCGCCATGCGTGAAATCAATGGCCTGAATGTAAAAGAAACCGCCGAAGCACTTGATATCAGTGAAACCAATGTCAAGGTTCGGCTTAACCGCGCAAAACAATGCTCCGCAAAGAAGTAGAAAAAGCATACAACCCGGAAGATATTTTTGAATTCAACCTCATCTATTGCGATGCTATGGTAAGTCGTGTAATGAATAGAATTAAAAACACAACCAGATGAAAAACGCTGTCGAAATCATGGAGCTTATCGGCGAAGACCATATGTCTATGTCGATTGAAACACCGCTGCGTTCTGATGCATTTACTATCGACGATGATTTTAAAATCGAACTCATTGAAAAACATTTTAAGGAAATCATGCACATCCTTGGACTTGATCTTACAAATGACAGCTTGCGTGACACTCCGCAAAGAGTAGCCAAAATGTATGTCAAAGAAATTTTCAAAGGACTAAATCCGCAAAATAAACCCGAAGTAAAACTTTTTGAAAATGTCTACCGGTATAATGAAATGCTGATTGAAAAAAATATAACCCTTTATTCCTATTGTGAACATCATTTTGTGCCCATCATCGGAAAAGTACATGTGGCATATATTTCAAATGGACAGGTCATCGGCTTATCAAAAATAAATCGTCTCGTGCAGTATTATGCCTTACGGCCGCAGGTACAGGAAAGACTGACCACTCAAATAGCTCAAGGATTAAAAGAAGCTCTTCATTCAGAAGATGTGGCCGTTATTATTGATGCCGCTCATCTTTGTGTAGCTTCAAGAGGCATTAAAGACACAGCGAGCAGTACAATCACAGCCAGCTATTCAGGAAAATTTCAACAGGAAAAAAGAAAAGCAGAATTTCTTTCTCTGATCAACATAAGTCAACCATAAACATCCCTCATGATCTGAACAATGAACAACCTGTAACACAAAACAGGTATTAGAATTTACATTATTTAAATCAACCTTATCATGAAAAAATATTTACTTGTTTTCGTCTCATTGGGCATCCCAATGTTTATTATGTCAATCTGCTTTATGCGATGTACCCCGTCAGCAGTAGCTGAAGGTTCAGCATCTGAAGTCAAAGGTGAAGATGGCATTACCGCTTATGCAAAAAAAATGCTGGAGGAAGGCCAGCATACATTTCGATTCGAAACATTCGGTGATGAAGCGTACTGGACCGATGCACTCCAATTGAATAAAGCTATCGCTGGAGAAAAAAATGGCGGCGTTGGTCCGGGACTTTCTCCTAAAGCAGCACTTGCAGCAGGATTAAAAGTAGATATGGATGTCATACCTGCTGATGTCGCGGCAGCGATCAAAGCCGGAAAAGTAAATCTGGATGATCCTGCGGTGACACTTACACTATTGCAACTCAATGCAGTGGTAGGTGTAAAAGGGACATTCGATAACAACAAAAAACTTGTTTCAATAGGGATCACATGTGCTTCATGTCATTCAACAGTCGATGACGCATTCCTTCCTGGTATAGGTCACCGTCTTGACGGATGGGCCAATCGGGACCTGAATGTAGGAGCAGTTATTGGGATGGCGCCAAATTTGAAACCTCTCACAGATGCATTAGGTGTGGATGAAGGGACAGTTAAAAAGTTTTAAAGAGTTGGGGTCCTGGTAAATTCGATGCAGAATTGAACTTAGATGGAAAAGCATTTCGTCCAGACGGAAAATCAGCAGCTACATTATTGCCTGAAGCATTCGGTCATGCAGGAGAAAATCTTCACACCTGGACAGGCGGTTGGGGTGATATCACTTATTGGAATGCATATGTCGCTAATCTTGAATTACAAGGACAGGGAAACTTTTTGATGAGCGCTTCGATGATGCGAAAAAATATCCTGTAGCTGCAAAAGCCCATTTCGGTCATAAACAAAATAAGCCTGATATGGTATCAGATAAACTTGCAGCACTGCAATTTTATCAATTATCCATCCCTTCTCCTAAACCACCGGATAGCACATATGATAAAGCTGCTGCCCAGCGCGGGATGGTTGTATTTAATAATAAAGCAAAATGTGCTTCATGTCATGTACCTCCACTTTTCACAGAGCCCGGATGGAATACACACAAGGCCTCAGATATCGGCATTGATGATTTTCAGGCTAACAGGTCTCCGGATAGTACGTATGTGACGCAAGGGTTGGCAGGTTTGTGGACACATATGAAAGGTGGTTTCTATCATGACGGTAGATTTGCCACATTGATGGATGTCATCAATCACTACAATGATTTCAAAAAAGCTCGCATTGACTGAAACTGAGAAAAAAAGATTTGGTGGAATATCTTAAGTCATTGTAACCAGATGCAAAACACAAATGCTTCAATAGGATCACAAGAAAAAGAGGAAACAAGCATGTCAGAATATCCCGTAAAAATTTTATCCCTTCATCATGTCACGCATAATGTGTTGCAGGTCGTAACAGAGAAACCGCAAGGATACGCATTCCATCCGGGCCAGGCTACAGATGTCAGTATCAATAAACCCGGATGGAAAGATGAATTAAGACCATTCACTTTCACCTGTCTTCCTGATGAAGATCATCTCGAGTTTACGATCAAAACTTATCCTGAGCGTAAAGGTGTAACTAATGAATTGTTGCACCTTTCACACGGTGACGAACTGATCCTGCATGATGTCTTCGGAGATATTGGCTATAAAGATGAAGGCGTATTTATAGCAGGCGGCGCAGGCATTACACCCTTCATCGCAATCTTCAGGTATCTGAATTCCAAAAATAAAATTGGTGCTAACAAGCTCATCTTTGCCAATAAGACGAAAGCTGATATCATCCATGAAGAGGAATTCAGAAAGATGCTTGGAAAAAATTTCATCAATATTCTTTCCGATGAAAACGTCGAAGGATATGAACATGGATACATCACTAAAGAAATTATCAAAACTTATATTTCCGGTCCTGACAGTTACTTATACCTTTGCGGACCTCCTCCGCTGATGGATGCGGTGGAGAAACAATTAGCTGATCTGGGGGTAGATGAAAAAATGATTATCAAGGAAGGGTTTTAATTATGTGAATAATTTCCTTTTGCTTATTGTCTTTTCCTTCGGCTTAGTCTTAGCCTTAGCCTTTTACATAGCCGTAGCCTTTCGTTCATTGATCCTTTTTATCTTCAATAACCTAAATAAGAAGGAATAACCTTAATTTTATTAAATCTTGAAAAGAAATCAATAATTGAAAAAGAGAGTTCATGAAAAAATTTAACCGAATCACATATGATGTAAATGTCATGGGGGGTAAGCCATGCATAAGAGGATTGAGAGTTACTGTCGGTATGGTGTTAGGGCTTTTAGCTAATGGGAAATCACATGCTGAAATTCTTTTAGCCTATCCCTATCTGGAATCAGATGATATTGATGTATGCCTGTCCTATCCTGCCTAGAATCCAGTTTCAGAGTCCGAATACTTCCTTTTGAATAAAGCTGGAGCGAAAATCAGAAGAAAAATAAAGAACAAGGAATTCTGAAATGTGATTATTGACTAAGTTGTACTTCACACTTCAAAATTCCTTGCTCCTTATTCTGAATTCTACGTGGGCCCACCTGGAATCGAACCAGGCACCTCTTGATTATGAGTCAAATGCTCTAACCGAATGAGCTATGGGCCCGAAAGGGTGCAAATATAAAAAAAAGCATGGAGCTCGGGTCATTGAGCAGAAAGACCCTCTTTTCATATGGCAAACCGGGATTCGCAATTGTCGCAACTTGATGAAAACAAACTTTCCCTTAAATTGAGTCAAATGGCTCGAACTATAAAATCCACTTTATTCAAAATCATGCTCATCACTTTATCCATAGCGATAATTGCGGGCATCATATATCTCTCAAAAGCACTACCCATCATCACCGCTTTCAGAGCCAAAGACATTTGCTCCTGTGTATTTCTGGGCAAAAGGACACATGAAAGTGTGATCAATCAGGAATTGTCATCGTTCCCGCTAAGTCTGGGTAATGATGATATCAATTATAAAGATTCTGTAGCCAGTTCAAGTGTGTTTGGGTTAGCCAGGAAATATGCCGCCTATAGAAAAGGTCTCGGCTGCACACTAGCTATCGGTACAGATTGGCAAACACTTCGTGATACACATCATCAAATCGCGACACCACCCGCTATTGATCAGGATACTATTCCATGGCCTGATGGCAATCTTCTACCCGAAACTTTACCTCAATTTGATAAAACAAAACTTGAGGCAACTATTCAGGAAGCATTCCTTGAACCCAACGTAGAAAAACCGATAAGGACCAGAGCAGTCGTCGTTGTGTATAAAGGACAAATCATCGGCGAACAATATGCAGAAGGATTTTCAAAAACAACCAGACAAGCCGGATGGTCAATGACAAAAAGTATTACAAATGCGCTTGTGGGTATTCTTGTACAACAAAAGAAGCTCAATGTAATGGACGCTGCACCGGTCGAAGAATGGAAAAACGACGATCGCGCAAAGATCACTTTAAATGATTTGCTCCACATGAGCAGCGGTCTCGATTGGGAAGAAAACTACAAAGGTCCATCCAGTGCCACCACTACTCTATTTGCAACCGCGAATGCAAGCGGACCTGCATTGCATTCCAAACTGATTAAAAAACCGGGTGAAGAATTTACTTACTCCAGCGGAACATCCAATATCATCTCCCGCATCATCAGAGATCATATCGATTCAAACGATTATTATAAGTTCCCTTACCGCGAATTATTTTACAAAATCGGTATGCTTAATACAACGCTTGAGCCGGATGCCGGTGGCACTTTCGTAGGATCCTCATTTTGTTTCGGTACCGCACGTGATTGGGCGCGTTTTGGATTGTTGTACTTACATGATGGTGTCTGGAACGGGGACCGAATTCTTCCCGATGGATGGGTTCGTTATTCCTCTACACCTGCACCTGCGGCGAAACTCAAGCCTTATGGTGCACACTTTTGGCTGAATGCAATAAATAAAGAGGCTAATCCTGCAGACCGTATTTTTCCTTCTGCTCCGGCAGATCTTTATTGGGCCGACGGTTTCGATAATCAAAAAGTATTCATCATCCCTTCACTAGATCTTGTAATCGTGAAGTTGAGTTCATCACAAAACTATATGGATGATGATGCATTTTTTGAAAGGGATTATCGCATCAATCCAATGATTGCAATTTGCAACCTCAACTTCATTTTAGAACACTCTCTCACCATCTCCTCGGTTGCTAAGCTTGGGGTGCGTAGAACGGGTGAGTTCTCCGGGCGGTACACTTAGCCTGGTCGAATGTGCCGAACTATTGCATATGAATGAGTTTAGCTGGTCAAAGCCCTTTCTCTACTCTTTCTCAAACCTCCCCGTCTTCTCCGTAATCACAATCCTGAAGACGACTGATTTAATCCTCCCTGATGCATGTCTTCGCGTATCCGTGCCTTCATTCGTTTGGGGCATAGCTGTTTCACTCAGTCTTAGGTGCATCAGTCTGTCTACAAAGAATTTCATGGCGGATCGTTGATCATCTTCATCCATGATTTCCTCAAAACGACCCCATAAAATCACACTCCTCCAGTCCGTAAAACTCTTCATCTGGTCAATTTCAAAACACACCAGCGGATTCTTTCTCATCATATCAATCTTCAATCCTTCGGCAGAATGCGCGATGATCGATTTTCCATCATATGCATAGTTGATGGGTACAATGTATGTTTTGTTGCCTTCATGGCATCCGATGCGGCCGAGGACATTGTCCTTTAACACCTCATCCATTGCAGTTTCAGTGAGATTTCCTATCATTATTATTCTCCTATAAAGCTTTTTGAGTTCAGTCAATGACAAATGGCATAGATTGGATAATTTATCATTTACGATTGCAGGGGTAAAATAATTTCAAATATCTTCACCCTCATTGATAACCATCAACTCCCTTCATGATTATCATCAGTTATAGTGCCTTGATTTTAAAGATGCCTGAATATTGACCTCAGGATCATGTCTTCGGCACATCGTTTTTTCAGAATTAATAATCCTTTTGAATGAAGATCTTCGTTTTCTTCTCTTTCATAATGCTTTTAGCTGCATGCCAAAATGTTGCAAGCCCGGTTGTCAATTCACAATCTCTTATAGACAGTACATTAGATTCTATTCCTCAGCCTCCTGTTGTTCCGGTAGTGCTTGATACTGTTCTATATCAACAGAAAATACTTGAGCTGGTCCATCAGAATCCCTCAGAAAGGTGGCCTGTTCAGTCAGTATTGCCATCACCAGGTGCTTTACTTCCCTTCAACAGAATAGTAGCTTATTATGGCAATCTTTATTCAACCGGTATGGGTATACTAGGCGCTCTACCTCCTGAACAGATGCTGGCAGAACTTCAGAAAGAAGTACATAAATGGGAGAAGGCAGATACATTGACTCCGGTGATACCCGCCCTACATTACATCGCAGTCACAGCCCAGGCAAGTCCTGGCGCAGGAAGTAAATACAGATTACGCATGCCTTTCACACAGATTGACAAAATCCTGGAAATGGCGAAGAAAATAAATGCAATCGTTTTCCTTGATATCCAGGTTGGACACAGCACACTTCAGGACGAAATTCCACAACTTGAAAAATATCTTTCAATGCCTGATGTTCACCTGGGTATAGATCCTGAGTTTTCTATGAAAAACGGGAGGGTACCATCGACTTCCATTGGCACATTCGACGCGGCGGATATCAACTATGCAACTGAATATCTTTCTCAATTGGCGACTGAATATCATCTCCCGCCTAAAATCCTGGTCATCCATCGATTTACAAAAGGGATGCTGACGAATTATAAGAATATAAAAACTTTACCTGATGTACAGATTGTCATGGACATGGATGGCTTCGGATTCCCTGCAAAAAAAATAAGTACCTATAATCTTTGTATCGAAAAGGAACCCGTCCAATTTACAGGTTTCAAGATCTTTTATAAAAATGATACGGAAGACAAAAAATGGCCTAAAGTCATGAAACCTGAAGATGTACTGGCGCTTAATCCCTCACCTATCTACATACAATATCAATAGGATGAATTATAAAGTCAAAAGTTTTAAACCATAATTGCCTCATGTATATTATTCTCCTCTCTCCCTAGTCTCCGTCCCCTGCTCCCTGCTCCCTGCATTTCAAATAATCTTTCATCCTTCCTTGATGACATCATACAATTGACCCATGATACCTAATCCATCATCATCAGGAGCATGCAATATCATGACCGGCAAATCAGGGTGCAGCAAAGCTTTCTTTGAAACACTTGTGTGTCCCAGTCCTTCTACAAAATTCCTGTGCTTTGTCACTAAAACAAGTAAACCTGCATGAACTCTGGTAGCATAATCTGCTATTGCTTCGTGAATCTCTTCTCCCACATACGGAACTGACCTAATATTTATTCCCTTCATATCTTTGTTAAGAAGGATCAGCTTTTCATTCAGACTATCTTTCAGATATGTGAATTGCTTGTCATCATTGGTAGCGAAAATGAAATCAATCGTCATGTGATGATCAGAAACAAAATCAATTATATATGTCAGTGCATTTTCGTGCAACAATTCCTCCGTCAAACCGACTACAATTTTCTCAGGAAATCTAACTGCTGCACCGGGTGGCACAACGATCACAGGTTTGGAGACAGACCGGCTTAGCTTCAATGACACAGATCCAAAAACACGCCTTATCATTGAATCTTCTGCCTTGGTGCTCATGACAGCGAATTCATATTTGTCATTCTCCAACAAATGAAATAATTGCGATTTAATATCCCCGGTGTCAAAATGAGTGTCAACCGGCACGTGTTTACCTGCATTGCCCTGACCCCATCCAACCTCAATCATCATTTCCTCCAGGCGCTCTCTATTTCTATTCATCATATCGACATCGAAAGCACTATCTGTCACGGCGTCAAATAAAGGCTGATGTATGTAGGCAACCGTTATACCCATGCCCATGTGCGTGGCCAACATACGGGCATACCGGAGTGCATGAATACTTTCCTGTGTAAAGTCAACAGGTACTAAAATAAAATGGTAGCGACTAACACTACTTTCCTCTGTACTATTTATGTCATGATTCATGGCGAAGGTTTTCTGTTTTAAAGATTGTCTGGTCGATTGATCAGTTTAAAGACAAGAATTTCACCGGATTGTTGCCATTTCTGATATCTTTTCTACACTAAAATTGCCAGAAATTCTTATTGCCAGGCATGACGGCGGTCAACCTTCCGTATGATTACGATTAGCATTTCAGTCCTATTAGAGATGAAAATTTAAATGTAAAAACTGTGTAAAATGAAATGAATACTCAGGAATAATACGTTTTTGTCATCTTCCATTTTCACCATCAAGCTTCATTGATATCAATCAAGAAATGTATTGACTGATGTCGTCGTCCAGTCATGCAGACCTTAAGATCTTTGTGACTGAGATATTAATCACTTCCTATATGTGGTTACCCTCTATTCTAAATCAATTCTAACATCCACTGAAATGAACACACATACGATCAAAATTAAATTACACTTAGTTATTATCATCACTTTATTTTTCTCCAGCCTGTGTATATCAACATATGCCCAGGAGCCTAATGTAAATGTTCGGTTTTCGAATCCTCACTACAGTAATCAAACAAATCAATACTGTGTAGATGTGGAGTTTAAATCTGATACTTCGGCTGTTGAGATTTTTGGGATGAACATCCGGTTTTTCTATGACGTCAGTTCTCTTGAATTAATTGGCTTCTCTGATTTTAAAGGAGGCTATGCACCGGTATTTCCTGATCCTGCCGTCGAGATCACGAGCACTGCAGGTCCGATGTTGTTTAATTTTTCCGGTTCGGCAGTTTGGGTAAATGGCGCAATGCAGCTTGTCAATCAGGATACAACTGCTATCATACTTGATACAATCGTATGGACCAAAATATTCCAGGTTTGTTTTAATATCACAGATCCGAATCCTGACATGGAGCACTTTTGCCCTTCCCTTGTCTGGGACATGGAACAGGATAGTGAGAACGGAGGTTTCATGATGGGTGATGATGGTGTGACGATCACCGCCATCGACCCGAATCCATTAATGGAGTCATGTGTTGTAAATGAACATGTCACTCAATTTAACTGGGCCTACATGGGTAGTGGAAATTATCCTTGGGGTCTGCCCATAGAAAATAATTGTATAGCATTGATTCAACAAACACTTGTGGTCACCAGTCCGGCAAATGTGATATTGGAATATCCACAATCTACAGATCCCTCATCTACAGGTTATGCATCCGCTTCAGATGTTTGCGAAGGTAATCCAAGCATATCCTTTAATGATATCATATCAGATGGTCAATGTCCAAATGAATTCACTATATATCGTATGTGGATAGCCACAAATCTCTGCAATCAATCTGATACAAGCATACAGATCATCAATGTGTATGATACGACTCCTCCTGTCCTGACTTGTCCACAAAATATTACCATAGAGTGTCCGTCCGGCACATCTCCTGAACTTTATGCAGCAGCGACTGCAACGGATGAAGGTGGAGGAGTGACAACCATAACATTCATCGGCGATATCATCACGAATGAAATCTCACCGAGCCATTTTATCCTCACAAGAACATTTATGGCTTCTGACATATGTGGTAACACATCTATCGGTGTGCAGATTATAACTGTCAATGATGTAACACCGCCTTCAATTGTGATACCTCATCAATCAATTATAAACACATTTTTCAGCGCCGGTCGTAGTTTCGTATACCTATCCCATACTGAAATAATGAATACCCTGAATTCTTTCGCTGCGAACAGTATTACAGTGACAGACAATTGCAACCAGATTATCCTCCCGGTATTTAAGTTGATGACTACTATTGCTGCGAATTGCGTGGAGCAAGGATTTAAAGAAGAAAGAGTATACACATGGACCGCTACAGATGATAACGGCAATGTCACTGTTTTATCCTTTGTTATTGATATCATCGATGACATAGCTCCTATATTGAGCGAAATACCGGCAGATGTTAAAATATTCTGCGATTCATTGCCATCAGTACCTGTCATTTATGCTGATGATGTATCACTTCCCGTATCTATAATATATATACAAAAAATTGAACCTGCAAATGAACATGGCTACTTCAATGTGTTCAGAGAATGGACAGCAACAGATGCGTGTGGAAATAGCACCACCGGTAGTCAACATATTTATTGGAAGCCAAATGCAATCCTTTCAGCCACGATCATCATACCAGAGCACGTCATTTGCAATTCGAATAAAGTGATGATTACAAGTTTAGTTACTGGTGAAACTGCAGGTGTCACCTATGGCTGGAAAGTAACAGGTGGCAAAAATTATATTCAGGCGGGACAAGGTACTCCTACAATATATATATACAAAGATGCAGGTGTAGCAACCGTCTATCTCATCCTTACAGATCCGTATGGATGCATCACTATAACTTCTATAGATATTGATTGCCAAATGCCAGGTGTTACATATACGAAAATGAATAGTATAAATGATCCGGTGACAATGCCTGACCCTACTGAAGTAACTGCGATTTCATCATATGATCAGATCGTTTCACCCGAAATAATGCTTTTGAATCTTTACCCGAATCCGGTAAGTGATAACCTGAATCTCAGCTTTGAAATTATAGAAGCAAAGGATATTGAATTGACAATGGTAAACAATACCGGAAGGATTTATCACAGTTCAATCTATCAATCAAATCCTGGATTGAATACAATTTCGATCGATGTCTCTCAGGTACCTGAAGGCATATATTTTTTACAAATAAAATCAGGTCAGCAAATGATCAGAAAAATACTTTCAGTATTGCATAAGATTTAAAACTGAAATTTGATAACTGTGAGAATGGGGCAACTGAAATGTTGCCCTTTTTTTATATCTCCAGGTTAATTACTGAGTTTAAAATCCTGGATTGAAGCCCATTGGCCAGCGAAATGGTCACAGAATAACTGATTTGATGAATGTCTCTCTTTTGGTTCACTTGAGGAGAATCAAAGAATCGCCTGACCACAATCAATGTTTCGTCTCTTCAACATGAATATCTTCACATAACGTCAAAGGTGATGCGACATTTTTTGAAAGCAAATTTTTTAATACCCCGAAAATGACAGACGAACAGTCAAATCAAATACAATTCGAAATTGAGCCCTGGAAAAGGATACTCTATCATCTGATGGACGAGAATACCCATTTAAAAAATCGCTTGGGCGAAGTACTAAAAATTAAATTTGATAAAAAATACCTGGAAAAAGCAGAACAGTTTCAAGGCCATTTTATCAAATTTGATACCCAGATCATGATCCTCAGGAATCAGCTTGCAGATGTGCATACGATGGTGGTGCAAAAAATGAACACTCCCGAGGAAACAAGGAAAATAATACCTAGTCTGAATATACTGCGCAAGGGAACTGTGCGTACACAAAAAGAATTCAACAAACTGAGAAAGGAATTTATCTGTTTCCTGGTTAAAATTTTTAATATCGATAGTGTATTGGAAGACGAGGTGATCAGGGCGGATACCTTGCAATAAAAATAGATCTCCCATTGAAGCCATTCAGTAGGAATAAAACTCTTAATTAGCCAGATGTTCCAGCTTGTATAGATCGATTAAGGCTATTTTTCCATCACTGATCTCAATGAGGTGTTCATTTTTGAAATCAGTTAATGTGCGTACGAGTGATTCAGTTGCTGTACCTGCTATGTTGGCCAGGTTCTCCCGGGTCATATCGATCATGAATTTCCCTTTGCCATTTTTGTCATATTTTTTTCTTACCATCAATAACGCATCAGCCACTTTTTTGCGGAGCGAATTATACGCCATGGCTAAGAGTTGGTTTTCTTTGAACGAAACATTTTCCGCTAAAATCTGAATAAATATTCCGGATACTTCTTTATCATTATTTATCAAATGATCAAATTCTTCCTTCGGAATGATGATAAGTTCTGTATTCTCAAGCGTTTCTGCTGTATCCAGATATAAAGTGCCTTCGAGAAGTGGAATATGGCCAAAGAAATCCCCGGCAACAAAAAGATTCGTGACAAGTTCTTTGCCTTCAGAATTGGATTTATACGTTTTGACTTTTCCTTTCTGGAGATAATATAGATTTTGAGGCCGGTTACCTTCGGAATAAATGATCTGTTTCTTTACATAGGTATCAACATTACGATTTTCGGTTAGCGCAAGCCGGGGATTTTTAATGGAGGCAACCTTTGTCAGGTTGATAAGCCCTTCAAGGCCACTATACGCTACCTGTTTTAATGATTCAATTTTTTTTAACCGCCTTTCAACAGTGTTTAACAGTTCAATTCCACCAAATGGCTTTGTAATATAGTCGTCTGCTCCGGATTCCATTCCTTTTCTGAAATCACCCCTTTCGCTTTTGGCCGTTAGAAAAATGAATGGGGTATTTTTAATAGCATCATTTCGTTGAATGGCATGAAGTACCCCGAACCCATCCAGCTCGGGCATCATAATATCACAAATGATTAAATCCGGCAGAAACTCAATTGCTTTTTCAACCCCCTTCTTTCCATTTACGGCCATGCCCACTTCATAGTTTGCCAACTCTAATATTTCACAAGTATTGTTCCTGATATCCTCATTGTCTTCAATCAATAATATCTTCTCCTTTTTCATTCTTATTTAATTTAAACGTTACTAAAAACTCCGAGCCCTTTTCTAATTCACTTGTGCATGTCACAACACCGTTTAGCAATTCGGCATATTTTGAAATAATGTGCAGCCCCAGACCAGTTCCGTGAATATGGGCCACATTACTTCCCCGGTAAAATCGCTCCATCAGATGTTTTTGATCCTCCCGGGATATCCCCATCCCGCTATCTTTTACGGATAGCACATAGGTCGCCTGATCAAGATGGCTATTGATTTCAATAAGACCTGAATCAGGAGAGAATTTACTTGCATTCGAAATAAGGTTCATAAGTATATGCTTAAACAATGAGGCATCCATCATCATATTATCTTCTCCCTGATGATGAAATACTATTTGCTGATGCAACTTAAGATTGCCTTTTATTTCTTTGATAATAGAAGTGATAAATTCATTGATATTAAATTCAGATAATTTTATCTGGATTTTTCCTTCTTCCATTTTTCCAAGGCTGAGAAAGTCATTTAAAATTTCCGTCAGCATATCCACTGAAGAAACAATTCTGAACAGGTGTTTTTCTCTTGCAATCTGGCCTTCTGCGGTGTCATATTGACGGATCAGGTAAGCTGACGATAATACGGTGCTCAAAGGCGTCCGGAATTCATGCGATGCCATCGAGACAAATCTTGATTTCAATTCATTCAATTCCTTCTCCTTTTCAAGAGCTCTTGACAATTCTTCTTTATTTATATTCAATTCTCGCATCGTATTTGTCAAAAGTTCAGTACGATGTGTCACCGTAGCCTCAAGGTTATCATGGAGTCCTTTGATATCTCTTCTTGATTTTTTCCGTTCTGATATATTACAGATGAAGGCTATGATATATTTTTCCCCCTTATCAGCATAATACCCCAGGCTTATCTCAACCGGAAATTCAGACCCGTCTTTCCGTAATCCACACAAATCTTCCGTTATTCCTATTGTCCTGATATGGGGATCTTTAAAATACAGTTCTCTGTAATTATTATGTTGAGAATGCAGGCGGGAAGGAATTAAAGCTTCGATCTTTTGGTGAATAATCTCGTCCTCCTTATATCCAAATTCCTTCAAAGCAAAAGGATTGATGGCTATAATGTCGCCAAGGCTGTTTGTCATAAGGATACCCATGGGTGCAAAATCAAACAGGACCTTAAAGTGATTTGAGGATCTTCTTTCTTCACCTACTGTAAGTGGCATCAGTATTCAATTTATACTATCAAAATAATTCGTGCATTATAGTTTATGGAATGAACATGTCATCACCATATTTAATAAAAGCATAATGAGGGAAGGCAGACAAAATGAGGGGAGATCTTTCCATTCGGGTGGATCCGTCCTCGACCCAAGTGATAAAGAATTACAAATACAACTTACTATTGGGAGTATACAAATACATTAGGATCAACTAATCAAAAGATTATTTCATTAGTCACAAAACACGCAATGTCTCACTTAGTTCAGTTAGTAAGATAGCCATTTTTCCCGTTTTTCCCTGAATTATCAGCTCAATGGTGATTCTTCAACCTTTTTTCAAAAAGAGGAAGTCTAATCTATCATTTATCTGAACAGCATAAAGGAAACTTTTCGGGCAATTTTCCTATCCTCTATGGACTTTTCATTAAATATTCCTTTCCCATAAGTCATAATTCTATCCTCGGAGATCCCACTGTCCAGTAGTATTTTCCGAATTGATTCTGCTCTCCTTTTAGATAGCTCCATGTTGTGAACCACTGTACCTGTTTCATCGGTGTAACCCTGGATGAGGAGTGATAATTCTGGCTTTTTAGACAGGAGGTTTGCAATATCGCCGATCACCTTCAAATCAGAGGAAGAATGTAACTGATCATCGTCAACTTCAAAATATACATCTCTGAATTTGGATTCTACCTTTTCTATCTTTTCAATTAAAATATTATCCAGCACAACTCTTGTTGGTTTGACAATATCAAGTGTTCGATAATATTGCAATGTCGCGGTATTGGATATTTTAGGAATAAATGGTACAAAAGGTTTTTGAATCCTCAATGTATCTTCTTCAAACATTCCAAAATAAAAATATTTTATGCAGACATCCGAATAAATAATTGTCTGGATTTTAACCAATGCAGTATCATTAGTAAAATCAAAAAACAGATCAGGTTTTGATAAAAGACTTCCTGTTTTACTTTTGGTAACCCTTTCGGTTGAATACTTAACGCCGTAATGCGCAGGTTTATATTTATGGGACTTCATGTTACCAATCAAAAAACTCAATTTGTACAATTGATTTGGCAATAAAGCCTCATTCACTTTGAGCTCAATATGATTAAATGAAACACCTTCATATCCCTTTTTATACCATGATGGCATATGATATAAAAATTGCTTTCCCACATTGAATTCACCTGATCCAAGCGTTTTATCACTCCAGGGTCTTCCGTATGTTACTATGCCTGTAGTACAAGGCAACATATCCTGGAATATCCCGGAATTATTTTCAATGGATTCTAATTTTGAATTGGGTTTTGCATCAGTCCTTACATTTTCAAAGTCAAAAAAATAAAGTGTATCCTTTTGGCCAAATAAAGAAACAGGTATCATCAATTCAAAAAGAGAGATTGCCAAAAAGACAACTATCCCTGTCGTTAAAAGAGTTTTTCGCGACATAAGCAAGAATTAACTATTTACTTCTATATATTCCTAATTGAAAGCATAAGCTATCGATCACTTCTTCCTGAATATTAATATCAGTGATGCGGCCAAAAAGTTTATCCAATCTTTTTTTATCTAATGTTCGGATTTGATGACAAAGAATAATGGATTCATATGTTAGACCAAATTGGCCGGCTTGAATAAGAACTTCATTGGGATATATTTGCCTGCCAGATTTCCGGGAGGTTATCGGGATAACATTTACGATATTTAATATGTCATTTATCTCATCTTCACTGATGATAAGTACCGGCCGGGACTTCCCTTGTTCAGATCCAATAACCGGGTCCAAATCTGCACGATAAATTGACCACCGCTGAATACTCATATAACTTCACTATCAATATGACTGAAATCCTCATTGATCTCCATAATGTCGGAAAGAAATAAAGGATCGATTGATGCTTGTTTTAATAATTCCAATTTAGATGCCATATTGTCTATGGAGTCTTCAACAGTTACAAGTACTCTCTTGCTATGCTTAAAGTCATCGGGAAGGTTTATAACCACTTGATTTTTACTATTTATTTCATAAATCCGCTTGATTGTCATTGTGTTTGCTATTTATTCAAAGATAAGGAGTTTCAAACATTCTCCTCCCACGTCTTGGAAAAATCAACCTTATAGGATTCCTCACTCTCCATCATATTCTTAAAACTCTGGTAATAAAACATAAACCATTTCCGGTGCGTCGATTTGCGCAGCACAAAACTTGGTCTTGAATGCAGATCCATTTGAAAACCTGTCAGTGTAATAAATAGTACACCATCCTCTGAATCCGGATCAATAAACGTCATGATCGGATCAGGCAGATGATGGGTGACCTTAAATATGACTCCAGACGAAAGTGGTTTCAACTTATGAAATGCAAGCTGCAATTGTCCCTGAACGTATGCAATGTCTGAAGCTGCTCCAGCCTGTCGCTCAGGGGATACAAGCAAAGCTTTACTTTCGGGATGTATCATGATGCATTCAAATTTTCCACCTTTCTGAATAAAAGAACGAAGCTTACTATAATTGTAATTGATAAAACCATAACTGCATACCGCCTGTTGGCATATCCGTTTTGCATCTGAAAGACGGCGCACTAATTCCTGATCATCCCATTCATCAAATACGATGATATCCGTGCGCTCAAGGATTTTAAGCTTACCCGATACAAGTTCCCTGTCAGGCACTTTCAATCCATCATTCGAAACCGCATAGATTTCAATTGGTTTCTCTACATTTTTAAATGAATAACTTCCCAACGAAACAAATGAAAATTCAGTCTTCCCCGAGATACTATCGATTACATTTCGTGACAACAAAACTGAACCAGCGATTGCAATTGATTCAATCCGTGAGGCTACATTGAGTGGATTACCATAGACCAGATTACTATCTCCTCTAATTTCACCGATATGTATACCGATACGTACCGGCACTATCGGTTCTTCGCGAAATATCTGCTGTAATGCAATAGCACATCGAACACAATCCGAAGCGCTTGTAAAATAACTCAGGCTTCCATCACCAATCACTTCCTGCACTACACCGTCAAATTCTTCGATAAGCTCCACGACGGCATTTTTATGCTTCATCTTTAGCTTTGAAGCCAATGCATCATTCTCTTCAGAGATCGAAGTGTAACCGGCAATATCGGTGTACATGACGGCGACGAGCTTTTGCATTTTATTTTCCTGTTTAGGGATTACGAAGCTATGAAAAAGCCCGTTGTACCCCCTACCCCCTGAAAGGGGGACAGGACATAAAAATTCATAGGATATATTAAATATGAATCGGGATTTAGAATATAATAGAGCTTTATTAAATCAGTTAACCAAGATTACGAGTGCGCATTGTCTATGGTCCATGGTCTATTGTCTTTGGTCATAACTCGTTATTCTTTGAATCAACTCAGGTATTTTCCTCGTACTAAATCCCCGTCCTTTGCATCATAAACATTTAAATCATGAGAATTCTATCTTTTTCTTTGAAAATCGTTCTTTTTGCCCTGATCCCTTTTTTGGCTATGACAAGCTGCAAAGACCAGGCAGTGGTACCCGATACGGCTAAAATCTCCGGAACCGTCACCATCACCAATACAGACTTATGGTCAACCTGGAAGGATAGTGGTGTAGTAGAACTTGTTATTTTCCCTGCATTCACGCTCAACCCTCCGGCAGGTTGGGGAGATGTCCCTGATAATTTCTTCGGCCCCGGCGTACCTGGTGGTCGATTTGCATTAGGTGCACCTTCAAATGCTCAAAATCCGATCATTGTAAATTACCAACCTGGTATTTCAGGCTTTACTTACGAACTAAATGTTGATCCGGGAACATACTCTGCACTTGCACTTGGCTTCAGGCATAACCGAATTACTGATCCGAGTCTCAAAACTGCAACTCTTGGGGTATACTGGGATCACCCAACTGAGGTGAGCCATGGCATCATCATCAAAGCCGATGTAGGTGGTGGACAGATCGTTACGTTCTTCAATGATCCGGCTCCGACAACGTTTACTGTTGCCAAAGGTGACAAGGTGACATTTGACTTTAAAGCAGATTTTTCCTTCGTATCACAGTGGTATCATTGATCAGCAAATACATTTTATTCATTTGCTCTCTCCTCTTTTTTCAAAACCTGGATGCGCAATGGTCGTTAAGCGGCCGTGTGATTGATGGCGCATCTGGAGAAGGCCTCGGGTATGTCAATATTCGTATTGATAGTACAACTCTGGGTACGACAAGTGATCAAAAAGGCAACTTTCACCTCGAAAGTTTATCAAAGAGTGAATATAGTCTGACATTTTCCATGATTGGATTTAAAACCGGTCATTTGGCAAATGTCTCTTCAGGCAGCATTCCCATCAGGGTGGAAATGCTGCCTGAAATTTATCAGGCCGGTGATGTCGTTATATCCGCTTCAAGAAAAAGTCAAAGTCTTTCGTTAGCACCTGCCAGTGTCGGAATCATCACCCAGTCGCAATTAAAAGAGTCTGATGTCAAATCATTTGACAACGCATTTCAAAATATCAATGGAATCCAGGTCACTCATTCAAGTGGCTCAAACGTACAGGCACTTTCGATCCGTGGCGCATCGGAAGTAGCAGGAGGTGGTATTGGCAATAGAGTCCTGTTACTCCTGGACGGCAGGCCCGCCATCACACCTGAATCAGGTGGCGCATTGTGGAATCTGGTACCACTAGGTGCTATCGAACGCATTGAAGTCATCAAAGGTGCCTATTCGTCACTCTTCGGATCAAGTGCCATGGGAGGTGTAGTCAATGTCATCACAAAGAAACCAGATACTTTAGCCCATACAGATATCGGAATAAACTATGGTTTCTATAGTCGGGCTCCGGTATATACAGGGTATAATCAGTACAATGATTTTCATGGGATAGATATTACCCATAGTTCGGGAATGCATAAATTCTCCTACCTGTTTAACCTTGCCACAAAAGCGAATGACGGTCACCGCGAGAAATCTTCTTTTGAGACGTACAATGCGTATGGCAAATTACTGTATGAATTTTCTCCCAACCGAAACATGCAATTGTCAGCGATGTACAGTGATATCTTTAATGATACACCCGCTACATGGCTTGACAGAACACATGCCTATACTGTGGCCGCCCATCGAAAAGATGATACACAACATCGTCGTGAATGGAATGCAGATCTTCAATATGTCGCATTTGCACAGGCCCATGTGAAGTATTCATCACGATTCTATTATTATTCCAATCTCTCTGATTTTGTATTTAATGGTGATCCTGCCAATGATAGCACCAATGTGAACATTGGACTGCAATTTATTGATAAAGAAAAAGTGTATGTAAGTCGCCTGGGACATGCCACCCAAATCGATCTCAGCCTTGGTTCACATCATTATTTTATAAGTGGCATTGAATTGCAAAGTGATTTTGTAGATGGACGACCGGATACCGTACTCTATGGTCGGCACAAAGCATGGAATGCAGGTGTTTTCATACAGGATCAGATCATGATGGGCGACAAATTCATCCTGACCGCCGGTATACGATATGATCAATACAAAATAACAAATGTATTTTCTGAAGGCAATGTCAATCCAAAAGTGGCAGCGGTTTACGAATTGACAAAAAATATTTCTTTCAGAGGTTTAGTCGCGAGGGCTTTTCGAAATCCGTCCATCGCTGAACGATATATAAAATTCGAACAGGGCGGTGGACTTAAATTCAGGCCCAATCCGTTGCTACGCGCTGAAAAACTAACATTGAGTGCTGAAGTAGGAACCAAAATAAATGTTGAAGACAAATTCAAACTTGATATTGCTGTTTTTTACAACCAATACAAAGATTTGATTTCGTATCAACAGCGATCTGTGCCTGGTGAGCCTCTGGTATTTGAAGTGGTCAATCTGAACAAGGCGTTGATGCAGGGTTTTGAAATCAGTGCCGATTATGCACCATTTCCTGAATTACATGTGCTGACCGGGTATACATATCTGGATGCAAAAGATAAATCAGACAACAGGTATAATGATGTATTGCCATACAAATCAAAACATACAGCATACTTAACACTATTGACAGAGTATAAAAATTTCCGTCTTTCTTTTGGTGCCAGATCAAGAAGTAAGATTGAAGAAGTATTTATTTATCCCGGCAGCGAACCTTCGGGCTACATTATTTTAAGCAGCAAAGCATCATATAAATTCTCCCCTCATTATTCTGCATACATCAGCATTGGAAACCTTGGCAATATTCAGTATGAAGAGATAGAGCGATATCGGATGGAAGGAAGGAGTTTTACTGTAGGCGTAAATTTATCTCTATAAATCAACTCAGTTTTTACATTGAGATCCCCGGGCACAACAGATAAGATGTCGCACCTCCGGTGCTTCAGATTTTTAAGTCACCTTTTGTTACAGATATATCGCTCCTACGGAGCTTAAGATGGTTAAATCCGCTTTTTTTTACAGATATATTGCTACGGTAGAGTTCAAGTTGCTTTAAGCTTCGTAAGAGCGATATTTCGACTCGAAGAAATGTGAAAATATTCCTTAAGCTCTATCGAAACGATATTTTGCCTTCACGAAAAGTGTAAGTTTTCCTTAAGCTCCGTAGGAGCGAAATATCTGTAAAAAGCGAATCCGCCCCCACCCTTTTCCTCGCTACACTGAACGTAGTGAAGTGAGCGCTTCTTCCAAATTCCGAAATCATGATGCCAGACGTTCAATAAGATTCTGCGCAATCTGCTTAATCTCTGGTGATTTATAGCTAATTTTGCAGTCCTTTGAATTCAATGATATACCCATGTCAAAATCAGTCGATTATATTGCCATTTTGATTCAGTTCTGTGTAGCAGCAGGATTTGTGGTGACGACAATGCTGGTAACTCACCTGGTAGGGCCCAAGAGAAAGACAGCTGACAAGCTGGTCAATTTTGAAAGCGGGATTGAGAGCATTGGCAATGCACGTCTGCCTTTTTCAATCAAATACTTCCTGACAGCTATCCTTTTCGTCATGTTTGATGTCGAAGTCATTTTTATGTATCCCTGGGCCGTCAATTTCAAGGCATTGGGCACAACCGGCTTCCTAGAAATGCTGGTTTTTATTGGAACACTCCTGCTGGGTTTTGTTTATATTATCAAAAAGAAGGCCTTGACCTGGGATTAGCAGGACTATAATTTCAAAAGACATGAATAGCGACATAACCATTGCAGAAGCACCCCCCGGAATTGAAGGGCAGGGCTATTTTGCCACTTTGCTTGAAAAAACCATCGGATTAGCTCGTGCCAATTCAATCTGGCCACTTCCTTTCGCCACTTCTTGCTGTGGAATTGAATTCATGGCGACAATGGCTTCAAATTATGACCTGGCACGTTTCGGATCAGAACGGATGAGCTTTTCGCCAAGACAAGCAGACCTCCTGATTGTAGCCGGCACAATTGCAAAAAAGATGGGCCCAATACTGAAACAGGTTTACCTCCAGATGGCCGAGCCCCGATGGGTACTTTCCGTCGGCGCCTGTGCCAGCAGTGGTGGCATTTTCGATACGTATTCAGTATTACAGGGCATAGATCATGTCATTCCGGTAGATGTCTATGTTCCCGGATGTCCTCCTCGTCCTGAACAGATCATCGATGGCATCATGAAAATCCAGGAATTGGTCAAACATGAATCATTGCGCAGAAGGAATTCACCGGAATATAAAGCACTCCTTTCATCATACGGGATACAATAAGACATGGAGTTAGTCACCAACGAATACCTACTGGAAAGATTGAAGTCACAATTCGGCGATGCCATCATCTCCGCAGAGCTACCTTACAATCTGCTCACTCTGGTCATTGATCCATCAGGGATACTGGATATGTTGAAGTGGCTAAATACAGATGAAATATTGAAATTCCGTTTTCTCACGGATATATGTGGAAGTCATTTTCCTGATTTTAAAGACAAAGAATTGTGCGTGATCTATCATGTGCAAAGCATGGAGAATAATGTTCGTCTTCGGCTCAAAGCATTTCTACCCATCAATAAACCTGAAATTTCTTCAGTTGAATCATTATATAGTTCAGCGAATTGGATGGAACGGGAGACATATGATTTTTATGGTGTCATCTTCACGGGTCATCCCAATCTGAAACGCATTTTAAATGTAGACGAGATGGATTATTTCCCATTGAGAAAAGAATATCCACTCGAGGATGGAACGCGAAGTGATAAAGAAGATCAATATTTTGGACGATAACGCTATGAGCGAACTAAGCATTCAGGAAAAAGAATTGAAAAATGCTCCTGTTCTAAGGAATGGAGATGATTATCATTCAGATTATATGACGCTCAACCTGGGCCCGTCGCACCCTGCTACACATGGTGTATTTCAGAATGTATTGACGCTGGATGGAGAGATCATCGTAGATTCTGATCAGACCATCGGTTATATCCATCGTGCATTTGAAAAAATAGCCGAGCGACGTCCTTATTACCAGATAACGCCTTTAACTGACCGATTGAATTATTGTTCTTCCCCTATCAACAATATGGGATGGCACATGACGGTCGAAAAACTTATCGGTGTCGATATTCCAAAGCGCGCTCAATACATGAGAGTGATCATTATGGAATTGGCCAGGATAGCTGACCACCTTGTTTGTAATTCTGTGATCGGTGTTGATACAGGGGCTCTTACAGGTTTTACCTATGTGTTTCAATGGCGCGAAAAGATCTATGACATCTTCGAACAGATCTGCGGTGCGCGTCTTACGACAAATATTGGGCGGATTGGTGGATTAGAGCGTGATTTCAATCCTGAAGTGTATCGTCTTCTGAAGGCTTTCCTTGCTGAATTTCCCGCAAAGTTTACTGAATTCAGAAATCTTCTTGAGCGAAATAGAATATTCTATGACAGGACAGTTGGTGCAGGACCAATCAGTGGAGAGCGTGCATTGAATTATGGTTTTACCGGTCCTAATCTCCGCGCCACAGGAGTTGATTATGATGTGAGAGTGGCGAATCCCTACAGCTCTTACCAGGATTTTGATTTTTCAATTCCAGTCGGAGAGAAAGGAGACACATATGATCGCTTCATGGTGCGCCAGGAAGAGATTGTTGAAAGCCTGAAAATTATTCAGCAGGCCATGGACAATATGCCGGAAGGAAAATATTTCGCAGATGTCCCTGAATTTTTTCTTCCTCCGAAAGAAGATGTGTATACCAAAATGGAGGCCTTAATCTGGCATTTCAAAATCATCATGGGCGAAACCGAAATTCCAAAAGGTGAGGTATACCATTCAGTTGAAGGCGGAAATGGCGAACTTGGTTTTTATTTATTGAGTGATGGAGGACGTGCTCCTTATAAATTGCATTTCAGAAGGCCTTGTTTTATTTTCTACCAGGCCTATCCCGAAATGATCAGAGGAGGCATGCTTTCAGATGCAGTGGTAACACTGAGTAGTTTGAATGTGATCGCAGGAGAATTGGATGCGTGATAAACGAATAACGAATAACGAATAACGAATAACGAGTAACGAGTAACGAGTAACGAATAACGAATAACGAGTGAATAGTGATTAGTGATTAGTGATTAGTGACAATGGTCGTAGAGACGACGATTTTGTTGCTGAGCTGTAGCACAAGGAAGAAGCAAAGCAAGTCGAAGTATCGCGTCTCCTTTATACGCGCAATTGAAAATCAAAAATCGAAAATAAAAATGTTATTCAGCGACAAAACAGAAGCCTTAATGCGACAGATTATGCGACGCTATCCGGAAGGACGCCACAAATCTGCATTGCTTCCATTACTTCACATCGCACAAGCTGAGTCTGATGGTTGGTTGAGTGTGCCTGTCATGGACAGAGTCGCTGAAATTTTAAGCATACAACCCATTGAAGTGTATGAGGTAGCTACCTTTTATAGCATGTTCCAATTGAAACCTGTTGGCAAATGTCTTATTGAAGTGTGCAGGACCAGCTCTTGCTGGCTGAGAGGTGCAAATGATATCGTCGCCCACATCGAACAAAAACTGGGTATCAAAAACGGAGAAACAACCCCCGATGGAAAATTCACCTTGCGAACAGTAGAATGTCTCGGTTCATGTGGTACTGCCCCGATGCTTCAGATCGGAGAGAAATACTATGAGGATCTTACATTCGAAAAAGTGGATCAGATCCTCGAAGAAAATAAAAACAGAGATAATCACTCTACGTATTTATCAAAAACAACTTTTCAAAATCATGAATAAAACCCGGGGGCAATAAGCAATTTGCAAATAGATGTTTTAAGATTTCTTTGCGCCTTTGCGTCTTTGCGAGCAATTAAAAAGTAATAAACAGAATGAATTCAATTTTCAAATATCCTCTGGATTTGCGGCAATAAAATAGAATGGAAAGAAAATTATTATTTAAAAATATAGACGTACCCGGCATCGCAACCTATGACGTGTACAGGGCGAATGGCGGCTATGCGTCAGCAGAAAAGGCACTGAAGACAATGACACCGGAAGCCGTTGTGGAAGAAGTTAAAAAATCAGGGCTGCGCGGCCGTGGAGGCGCAGGATTTCCTACAGGTATGAAATGGAGCTTCCTGGCCAGGCCTGAAGGTGTCCCTCGCTACCTGGTCTGTAATGCCGATGAATCAGAACCCGGTACATTCAAGGATCGATATCTGATGGAGCATATCCCTCATCTTCTGATCGAAGGAATGCTGACATCAAGCTACGCACTCGGTGCCAAAACATCATACATCTACGTTCGTGGTGAATTCTTCTATATCATCCGCATCTTAGAAAAAGCAATAGCTGAAGCCTATAAAAATGGCTGGCTTGGAAAAAATATTCAGGGCACTGGTTTTGATCATGATATCTACGTTCATCCCGGTGCCGGTGCATACATTTGTGGCGAAGAAACCGCCCTGCTTGAATCACTCGAAGGAAAACGTGGAAATCCACGTATCAAACCACCTTTCCCTGCCGTAAAAGGTTTATACGATTGCCCTACTGTAGTCAATAATGTAGAAACGATCGCAGCTGTCGTACCAATCGTCAACGATGGTGGAGAAGAATATTGCAAAATCGGAATTGGAAAATCTACAGGAACAAAACTGATATCCGCATCAGGCCACATTAAAAAACCGGGTGTGTATGAAATCGAATTAGGTGTGCCTGTCGAAGAATTCATTTACTCTGATCACTTCTGCGGAGGAATGCTCACCGACCGCAAATTAAAGGCAGTAGTGGCAGGTGGATCTTCTGTCCCCATCCTACCGGCAGACCTGATCCTGAAGACTACAAATGGAGAACCGCGTCTTATGACTTATGAATCACTTGCGGACGGAGGATTCGCCACGGGAACAATGTTAGGCTCAGGTGGATTCATTGTCATGGATACAAGTGCAAGCGTAGTTTACAACCTATATACATTCACCCGATTTTATCATCATGAAAGTTGCGGTCAATGCAGCCCATGCAGAGAAGGCACTGCCTGGATGGAGAAAATCCTGCACAAAATTCTGGATGGCCATGGTACAATGACAGATATCGACTTATTGTGGGATATCCAGCGAAAAATAGAAGGGAATACCATTTGTCCTCTGGGTGATGCAGCAGCATGGCCGGTAGCCAGTGCCATTCGTCATTTCAGACCAGAATTTGAAGAATTTATTTCAAAACAGGCAAAGCAAGAAGTAAATCATAATAATCAACATCAACCATTAGCAGTAACATCTTAAAAATACCTCATTCAAATACGTTGATGATCAATAGGTTTGAATAAGTTTGTCCCCGAAAAGAAAATGGCGAAAGTAACGATAGACGGAATTGAGATTGAAGTACCAGATGGTACCACCATTCTGCAAGCTGCCAGGATGATAGGCCCTTCTGTGGCTCCTCCTGCCATGTGCTTCTATACGAAACTCAAGACAAGCGGAGGATACTGCAGGACATGTCTGGTCGAAGTCACCAAAGGATCTGACAAAGATCCCCGCCCGATGCCAAAACTGGTGATCTCCTGCCGTACCACTGTCATGGATGGCATGGTCGTCACTAACCAATTATCACCGAGAGTTCTCGATGCCAGGGCCGGAATCGTGGAGTTTTTATTGCTCAATCATCCTCTTGATTGTCCCATTTGCGATCAGGCCGGAGAATGTCATCTTCAGGACCTGTCCTATGAGAATGGAAACTATACGACAAGGACAGATTTCGAACGAAGGACATTTGAAAAAATAGATATCGGTGATTTCATTCAATTGCACATGACGAGATGCATTCTTTGCTATCGTTGCGTGAAAGTAGCTGAACAAATAACCGACGGTCGTGTACACGGTGTCCTCAATCGCGGAGATCTCTCTGAAATATCAACATACATCAAAGAGGCTATTGACAATGATTTCTCAGGCAACATGATCGATGTTTGTCCTGTAGGCGCATTGACAGATAAAACATTCCGCTTCAAAAGTCGTGTCTGGTTTACAAAACCTGTAGATGCACATCGTGATTGCGACAAATGTTCCGGTAAAGTTGTGCTCTGGTATAAAGGGGAAGAAGTCCTCAGGGTGACCGGACGTAAAGATGAATGGGGCGAAGTGGATGAATTCATCTGCAATACATGTCGCTTTGAAAAGAAGCATACAGCAGACTGGTCGATAGAAGGTGTGCGCAATATCAGCAGGCACTCTGTCATATCAGCTAATAAATATAAAAACCTGGTGAAACCAAATGAGTTTCATCTTAACGATATCAAAGCAATCACAGAATAATGGATTGGAGTATTCTACTGGATAAAACTATTCTGATCGTTATCATCTTCGTGATAAGTCTTGCGATCGCTGCCTACTCCACCTATGGAGAGCGAAAAGTCGCGGCTTTCCTTCAGGATCGGATTGGCCCTGATCGCGCAGGACCCTTTGGTCTATTACAACCACTTGCTGACGGACTTAAATTTTTTCTTAAAGAAGAAATCATTCCTACAGCATCAGACAAGTTTCTCTTCATCATAGGACCTTGTATTTTTATGATGACCGCCTTGATGACGAGTGCGATTATCCCCTGGGGTATGCCTCTTCATTTTGGAAGTCATGTTTTCTCCCTTCAGGTTGCCGATCTTAATGTAGGTATACTGTATCTCCTGGCTGTTGTATCCATTGGTGGCTATGGGATCATGATCGGTGGTTGGTCATCGAACAATAAATTTGCTTTATTGGGTGCATTGAGAGCGTCATCACAGATGATCAGTTATGAACTATCTATGGGCATGGCGATCATCGCACTCTTGCTATTATCTCAATCATTGAGTATCCGCGAGATCGTGGATATGCAGCAGGGATTTCATTGGAATGTATTTTATCAACCGGTAGGATTTCTCATTTTCCTGATTTGTGCATTTGCTGAATGCAACAGAGCTCCGTTTGATTTACCTGAATCAGAAAGTGAATTGGTAGGCGGATACCATACAGAATATAGCTCAATGAAGCTGGGCCTGTTTTTATTTGCTGAATACATCAATATGTTTATTTCCTCAGCGATCATATCATGCCTGTTTTTCGGTGGATATCATTTTCCGGGGATAGATAGCCTTGGTTTATCTCCGAACTGGGCTGCAATAGTGAGCATCATAGTGCTGTTTGCGAAGATATTTTTCTTTATTTTCTTCTTTATGTGGGTGAGGTGGACAGTACCACGTTTCCGGTATGATCAATTGATGCGGTTAGGCTGGAAGATACTCATACCTTTATCCATTCTCAATGTATTGGCAACAGGGGCGTGGCTTACGTTTTTTAAATAGACATTATGCAGCTGACGAACAGATCGAAGGTCATAAACAAAAAGAAATTGAATTGGGTGGAGAGTTTATATCTCCCTGCGATATTCTCGGGCATGATTATTACGATCAAACATTTTTTTAAGAAAGCAGCTACAACACGTTATCCTGAAGAAAAACGATACATCGCTCCTGTGTACAGAGGTGTGCATGTTTTGAAAAGAAATGATAAGGGACAGGAGAATTGTACAGCCTGCGGATTATGCGCTGTGTCTTGTCCTGCCGAAGCCATTACGATTGTAGCAGCGGAACGCCAGAAAGGCGAAGAACATCTTTACAAAAAAGAGAAATATGCAGCTATGTATGAGATCAATATGCTGCGATGCATCTTTTGCGGTATTTGTGAAGAAGCATGTCCGGAAGATTCTATTTATCTGACTGACCGCATTCTTCCCTCAAACTATCAACGAAATAATTTCATCTACGGAAAAGATCTGCTTGTAGAAGGAATCAAGCCCGAAGAAAGAATCGATATCGGTGTGCGGAAGAAACATTATGAAATGAATGAAAAACCAAGAGTATAATTTCTCGTTTTTGAAAATATACGCTTAGATATAAACGAATGAGCCAACTTATCTTTTTCATATTATCAGCTATGACGATTGCAAGCGCACTTGTGGTTGTTTTTTCCAAGCATCCCATGTATAGCGTTCTTTCCCTTGTAGTTTGTTTTTTCACCATCGCTGGTCATTATATTCTGCTCAATGCTCAGTTTCTCGCGATCACACACATTATCGTATATGCCGGGGCGATCATGGTCCTCTTTCTTTTCGTGGTGATGCTGCTCAATCTGAACCGGGAATCAGAACCGCATAAGCCGGGAAAAATGAAATTTGCAGCGACAATCTCTGCCGGAATGCTTTTCCTGATTCTCATTGCTGCCATGAAATCAACAACGATGGAAACTTTTTCTTTTCCTCCACCCTCAACCAACGGGATGATTCAGCACGTGGGGCAAAGACTCTTTACAGATTATTTATTGCCATTCGAAATATCCTCCATCTTGTTTTTATCAGCAATGATCGGAGCTGTCGTCCTGGCTAAAAAAGAAAAACACTGATATGGGCCACACAGATCAAATCATACCGCTCAACTGGTACCTCGTCTTAAGCACTTTTTTATTCTGTATCGGAGTGATGGGCGTACTCTTTCGTCGCAATGCGATCATCATGCTGATGTGTATTGAAATCATGCTCAACGCGGTCAATTTGTTACTGGTTTCATTTTCGGCATACAGCGGCAATAGCGATGGTCAGGTGTTTGTATTTTTTATCATGGTGGTGGCTGCAGCTGAAGTCGCAGTGGGGCTGGCATTGATGATGAGCATCTACAGGAATATCGGAAGTACAGATATTGATGTGCTAAATAAATTAAAATGGTGATAACGATCATCATGGCTGCAAGAGAAAAACCCATGCAGTAACAAACGAAATAAATGCCGTTGTTGGAGTTCTCTCCAACAACATATACAGAGTGACATTGACAATAAACAAACAAAAGTGACCGAACAACTACTTAACGATCCAACATTGATTTTCCTGGGGCTACTGATTCCCCTGTTTCCGTTAATTGGTTTTTTAATCAACGGATTGTTTGGCAAGTATCTTCCAAAGGGTAGTTCAGGCTGGATAGGAAGCGGGATGGTGTTGGCTTCTTTTATATGTGTTATTGCTCTGTTCAGAAGTGTAGGCGCTCACGATTTAATCCATATTGATTTATTCAACTGGATAGCTGTATCCGGGCTTGATATTTCATTTGGCATGCAGATAGACCCGCTGACGATCGTCATGATGCTTGTGGTGACAGGGGTTGGTTTTCTGATTCATCTTTATTCAATCGGATACATGCACGGCGATGACGGGTTCAACCGCTTTTTTTACCTACATGAATCTCTTTATTTTCTTCATGCTTCTGCTGGTCATGGGTAGTAATTATCTCGTGATGTTTATTGGGTGGGAAGGTGTAGGATTGTGTTCTTACCTGTTGATAGGTTTTGGTTTAAGAATGAAGCCTATAATGATGCAGCTCAAAAAGCATTTGTGATGAACCGTATCGGCGATCTGGGCTTTTTGCTGGGTATGTTTTTTATTTTGTTTCATTTCGGGACACTAGAATTTGGAGGCGTACAAAAGCTTGCTGCGGAACTCACACCTGATAGCGGAATCCTGATCACAATCACACTTCTATTATTTGTAGGCGCAATTGGAAAATCAGCACAACTTCCTTTGTATACATGGTTACCTGATGCGATGGCTGGTCCTACTCCTGTATCTGCCTTAATCCATGCGGCTACGATGGTTACTGCCGGCATCTATATGGTAGTTCGTTCCAATGTACTTTTCGCGATGGCACCCACGACACTGACAGTGATTCTGTTTGTCGGCGTGGCCACTTCACTATTCGCAGCAGTGATCGGACTTAAACAAAATGACATCAAAAAAGTACTGGCCTACTCTACCGTTTCGCAACTCGGATTAATGTTCGCAGCACTTGGACTGGGCGCATTCAGCAGCGGAATATTCCACCTGGTGACACATGCTTTTTTCAAAGCATTATTATTCCTGGGAGCAGGAAGTGTCATTCATGCACTGCATGGAGAGCAGGATATCAGAAACATGGGTGGTCTTAAAAAATTAATCCCTATTACATTTATCACTGTTTTAATAGCTGCATTAGCCATATCAGGATTTCCGCTTTTATCAGGTTTCTTTTCAAAAGATGAAATTCTGGCTCACGCTTATGAGCAGAATAAAACTGTATGGATCATTTTATCTTTCAGTTCCTTCCTGACGGCATTTTATATGTTCAGGCTGATATACCTGACTTTCTTTAACACCTTTAGAGGAACAGAAGAAACAAGGTCTCATGTACATGAGTCACCATGGACGATGACCGTGCCCCTTGTTGTTCTTTGTTTCCTTTCCATATTTGGTGGTTTGATTGGCTTGCCGAGTGTTTTCAATGTAGGACATTGGCTTGATGGCTACTTATCAGGAGTTACAGAAGGTTCTCTTCGATTTCTAAATCACACCGAAGCGCTTAACCATACAATGGAAATCGGATTGATGTCATTGGCAGGATTTGGAGCTATTCTGGTTATACTCTTTGCACGTAACAGATACATTACCCTTCATCAACTACCTCCGGAAGAAGTCTCTCTCAAAGGATTTGAAAAACTGGTTTACAATAAATTTTATGTCGATGAATTCTATGAAAAATTCATTTCACAACCTGTATTCAGATTATCCACATTTGCCGGAGACTGGATTGACAAAATGATTATCGACCGGGTAGTCAATGGTTCAGGCTGGCTAGTGGATTTTAGTGGAAGGACATTAAGGTTGTTGCAAAACGGGAATACCGGCTTCTATGTTTTTGCAATGGTGATCGGCATGGTCGTACTCTTCATAATTCGATTATTGATTTGATGATAACATTACTCCTCTTATTTTTTCCGTTAGCTGCCGCGTTGTTCGTCTTCCTGGCGGGCCACAAGATGGCTGCGAAGCTGGCATTGGGTTTTGCAGTCATTGAATTAGCGATATCAGGATACGCCGTTTCAAAATTTCTGAAAGAAGGATCCGATGCCTTTTTTGTATTCAAGCCCTGGATCGAATATCCTAAAGTCAGTTTTCATCTTGCTGTCGATGGTCTGAGTTTATTAATGATCCTTTTGACGAATTTCCTTACGCCCATCATCGTCTTGTCAGCTTTCAATCGGATCATCCCGAGAGCTAAAAGTTATTTCGCCCTCATCCTGATGATGCAGTTCGCACTCCTTGGGGTGTTTATGGCAATGGATGGTTTATTGTATTATATTTTCTGGGAACTCGCACTGATTCCGATATATTTTATTGCATTACAATGGGGCGGAGAAAACAGGGTGGCTATAACCCTTAAGTTTTTCATCTATACACTCGCCGGAAGTTTGTTAATGCTTTTTGGATTTATCATGTTGTATTGGTATAATCCTGCACATACTTTTGATATCCGCGAATTGTATGCGTCTGCAGTCAGCGCAAAAAATCAGAGCTGGTTATTCTGGATGTTTTTCCTGGCCTTCGCCATTAAGATACCTATCGTTCCATTTCACACCTGGCAGGCTGACACGTATAGAGAGTCGCCTACACAGGGAACGATGCTCTTATCTGGTATCATGTTGAAGATGGGTACCTATAGTTTAATCAGATGGTTACTTCCGGTTCTTCCGTTAGGTGTGGCGCAATGGGGTCCTTTAGCCATCGCGTTATGTGTGATCGGGATAGTTTATGCTTCGATCATTGCGATCAAACAAAAGAATCTCAAAAATCTTCTTGCCTATTCATCACTTGCACACGTTGGTTTAATTTCTGCAGGCATATTCGCATTCAATATCCAGGGATTGCAGGGTAGTGTTGTGCAAATGATCGCACATGGTATCAATGTAGTTGGATTGTTTTTTTGCGCTGATATTATTTTCAATCGTACAGGCAGCCAGGATGTGTATGGATTGGGTGGAATACGAAATAAAGCTCCGCAATTCACCACTGTATTCATGGTGATCGTGCTTGGAAGTGTTGCATTGCCTTTGACGAATGGATTCATTGGAGAATTTCTCCTGCTGTATGGAGTGTATGAATACAATACATGGTTGTCTGTTTTTGCAGGATTGACCATCATCCTTGGAGCTGTGTATATGTTGCGCATGTTTAAGAAAGTAATGCTGGGACCGACAAGCCTGCCTGCTGAAGGATTTACAGATTTACAGTGGAATGAAATGTTGGCGTTGGGGATCATTGTGGTGCTTGTTATTGTGATGGGTGTATATCCAAAACCAATACTCCAGCTTGCTGAACCTGCATTACAACTGATATTAAATAAATCGATTAATTAATTCGGATAGTGAACGTCTTAATCTATACGTGTTGTCTCGGACTGTTCTGCCTGGTGGCGGAAATCTTAAATCTGCGAAAGATTTTAGTTCCCGTGATCATCGCCGGCCTTGCGGCTATCTTTTTGTCAACGTTCTTGAATGGGCGCAGACTGCACCGATTATTATTGGCGGAATGGATATGTCCCGCATGATGCGTGTAGATCATTTCTCCATTGCATTCAGTGGCCTTTCGATATTTACAGCTGCATTGATATTTGCATTGTCTTCTGATTTTTATAAAGATGAACCTCATCACCTGAGTGATTACCTGGCCATTTTACTTTTTGTATTATCCGGTACGCTTGTCCTGTTTAGTTTTTGGAATTTAGTGATGCTCTTCCTGGGCATTGAGATTGTATCGATCTCTCTATACATCATGGCCGGGAGCAGGAGATTTGATATACGATCCAATGAGGCGGGATTTAAATATTTCCTGATGGGATCCTTTGCCTCTGGAGTGTTATTGTTTGGCATCGCATTGATATATGGTGCCAGCGGTTCATTTGAACTTGATAAAATTGCGGCTTACGTTTCTGCAGGGGCGGTATCACCTATGTTTCTGATCGGAACCATGCTGATGACGATGGCTCTTCTGTTTAAAGTGGCTGCAGTACCTTTTCATTTTTGGAGTCCTGATGTGTATGAAGGTTCCCCATCTTTGGTGACGGCTACGATGGCTACGCTCGTCAAGGTGGCTTTCTTTGCTGCATTTTATCGATTAATGGTCAATGGCCTCATCGGTGTACACGATTATACCGGTGATATTTTAATGATCGTTGCAGCAGCTACAATGATTATTGGAAATCTCGTTGCACTTACGCAGGACAATTTCAAACGGCTTCTGGCTTATTCCGGAATATCACATGCAGGCTACATGCTTTTGGCGATCCTGAGTCTCCAGACTAATTCTTCTTCTGCACTTCTATTCTATGGCACAGCTTATGTGTTAGCCACGATCGGTGCATTTGCTGTAGCGATTCCTGTTTTCTCTGGCATGAAATATGAAAGCATCAGTGCATTTAATGGTCTTGGAAAAAAGAATCCAGTGATGGCTGCTATGCTTACGATGAGTATGCTGTCCCTGGCTGGGATTCCACCTTTGGCAGGATTCCTTGGAAAATATTACATCTTCTCTGAAGCCATTAAGAATGGTTATATCTGGCTTACTGTAGTTGCAGTGGTGGCTTCCATCATTGGTGTGTATTATTATTTCAAAGTCATCCTGGCGATGTATACGAAAGATGCGGATGAGGTGGCAGTGAAAGCAACTCCTCTTTATTTGGTAGTGATGATTTTATGTGTGGTGTTGAGTTTGGTTCTGGGTATTTATCCGGGGGTTTTTACACAGCTGATTTGAACCCATTCCTGATTTATCTTGTTTGTTACTTTTAAAGTAATTTTAGATAATGAAAACCCTTAAAAAAATGCCTAAGGTCATCATATCGGATACAAGTTGCTTTATTCTTCTTACAACCATTGATCACATTAATTTGCTTTATGACCTTTATGGAGACGTTTATACTACTCCTGAAGTCGTTTTAGAGTTTGGAACTTCTCTACCAAACTGGGTCATACCTATATCTTCTTCCAATCAAGACCAAAAGGAATTTCTTAAGCTTCAATTAGATGAAGGAGAAGCAAGTGCAATTGCTTTAGCTCTTGAAATGCCCGATTGTACGATTATTCTTGATGATACAAAGGCAAGAAAATTTGCGAAAGATTTAGGTCCTTCAGTTACAGGGACATTGGGCGTAATTATAAAAGCTAAACTCGAAGGACTAATTCCCTCTATTAAACCAATACTCTCCAAGATAAAAACAACTAATTTTTATATTTCTGATTCACTTATTGAAAAATCAATTCAAGAAGCAGAAGAAGAAGAAGAATTCACCAATTGATCAGACATCGACTTATATTAAATTCATTTTTGTATAAAAATAATCACATCATGGCCTACAACCCTCTATCCAAAGACGAAGCGCATGTCATCCTGCACAAAGGAACTGAACGCCCATTCACCGGTGAATATGATAACAACAAGATGCCGGGTACATACATCTGCAGACAATGCAATCAGCCTTTATATAAATCGGAGGATAAGTTTGCATCAGGCTGTGGATGGCCAAGTTTTGATGATGAATTACCAGGTGCTGTGACGAAACACACCGATGCAGATGGACGTCGGGTAGAGATTCTTTGCAGCAATTGTGAGGCTCACCTTGGACATGTCTTTACCGGCGAGAGAATGACCAGCAAGAACACGCGTCATTGTGTCAATTCGATTTCGATGAAGTTTATTAAGGAAGGAGAACTACTTCCAGATGTTTTGAATTCCTGATTACATTTCGATGCCGGATAAAAGGATTCTGGATGCCGGACTCGCGACTTGCTTAAACCTGAAAAATAGTCATGGCATAAATAGAAAGACTTTTTTCCGACCTCTCTGCTCTTTGCTCTCTGCTTTTTATATCTGCTCCATATCCGGATCATCATCTGGCTTCGGAATAAAATTCGGAATCGGAGGTATAAGATTATTTCCCTGATCCACCGCATCCGTCACCGGATCTTCATCCTTACCCGGATGTCCTTTTACTACCCAAGGTCTCGCACCAATTAATCTTTCGATATCTGATTTGTGAATTACTTCTTTTTCAAGAAGCGTTTTCGCCAGTACTTCAAGATCTCCTTTATGTGATCTCAACAATTCCTGCGCACGTGCATATTGTCCATCAATAATAATCCGGACACGATTGTCAATCAATGTTGCTGTATCTTCTGAATATGGTTTTGAAAACTGATCCTGAGATAACCCATAAAAAGACACATTACCTACTTCCGCATCAAGACCATAAACCGAGACCATACTATAGGCCATCTTTGTCACATGATCAAGATCGCTTTGAGCACCTGTAGATATTTTATCAAATATCACACTCTCCGCAGCTCTTCCTCCAAGTGCCATACACATGCGATCAAGCATCTGCTCAGTACGTGTGATATATTCTTCCTTAGGACTGTATTGTGCAAAACCCAGTGTTCCAACACCTCGTGGCACAATGGTAACCTTCACTAATGGAGATGCATGTTCGAGATACCATCCACAGATAGCATGTCCGGCTTCATGATAGGCTATGATTTCTTTCTCTTCAGGGGAGATCAGTTTATTTCTCTTTTCAAGACCACCGATCACTCTGTCCAATGCATAATGAAAATCATCAAGATCAACTTCCGTTTTGTTACGGCGGGCAGCCACCAATGCAGCTTCATTACAAACATTAGCAATATCAGCTCCTGCAAAACCAGGTGTCATTTCACTTAGAATCTTCGGATCAACAGATAATCCCTTCTTGATATTCTTGAGATGTACTTTGAAGATCGCTTCACGTCCTACAAGATCAGGGCGCTCTAATCCAATCTGTCTGTCGAATCGTCCCGGACGCATCAAGGCATTGTCAAGTATGTCCGGCCTGTTAGTAGCTGCCATCAGGATCACTCCTTTATCCGTACTAAACCCATCCATCTCCACAAGCAGTTGATTGAGCGTATTCTCACGCTCATCATTTCCACCCTGGAATGCATTTCGTCCACGAGCTCTTCCAATCGCATCAATCTCATCGATGAATACAATACAAGGCGCCTTCTCTCTTGCCTGTTTGAACAGATCGCGCACACGCGATGCTCCTACCCCAACAAACATCTCAACGAAATCAGAACCTGAAATCGAAAAGAACGGAACGGCAGCTTCACCAGCTACTGCTTTTGCTAAAAGTGTTTTCCCCGTTCCCGGAGGACCTACAAGAAGAACACCTTTAGGAATTTTTCCACCGAGTGCCGTATATTTTTTTGGATGTTTCAGGAAGTCTACCACTTCCATTACTTCCTCCTTGGCTTCTTCAAGACCTGCCACATCAGCGAAAGTGACAGTGACCTTTGAATCCTTTTCAAAAAGTGTGGCTTTGCTTTTTCCGATATTAAATATCTGTGCTCCGGGACCTCCTGATCCACCAGATACTCTGCGCATCATAAAGATCCAAAGGCCAAGAAAAAGGAAGATCGGAATGAGCCAACCCATCAACGGCCCAACCCAGTTTTCTTTGTCTACATAGTCCGGATAAACCCTCAGCTCAGGTGACACACGCGCATTGAGTGCATTGATATCATTGGCAAATGATTCCGGTGGGCCGATGTTGAATACATAACTTGGCCTGGCCTTATTGAAAGTAGTTTCACTCAGTTTTTTATACTGAGGCTTGGTCATACTTTCTTTTTTGATGTATACCCTGGCGTCTTTCTTATTGACGACCTCGATCTTGGAAACATCTCCGGCTTCCACCATTTCCACAAACTTCTGGAAGTTGATAGTCTCTGTGGAAATCTCGTTGAGGAACATCAGGTTAAAGATGATCAGCCCGAGAATGATACTACCGTAGATCCAGTATGAATTGAAAGTGAACTTGTTCCCCGGCTTTTTATCCTGATTATTATTTTCTTCGCTCATTATATTCCTTTGTAAAATCTTCGTAAATGACTTATAACGGTAACACCGATGATAAGGTTTTAAATTGATGATCAAGTCTATCGATCTCTGGACGAAACCCGTCAGACATTCTGATATTCGATCATTTCCGCGTCACTCCAAAGCTGCTCCAGATCGTAGTAATGCCTGGTCTCCGGGTGAAAAATATGGACGACGACATCAAAGTAATCCATACATACCCACTTGGCATGCTGAGTCCCCTCTACATGGGCCGGTCCGAGGTGCAATTCTGCCCTTAGCCGACGTTCAATATTCTGGGAAATAGCTCTGACCTGTGTAGTAGAATCACCTTCGCAGACGATAAAATAATCTGCAGGCGCGTCATCTATGTCTTTGAGGTTGAGAAGAATGATATTTTTTCCTTTGATATCTGTGATGCAGTCTATGATCCGATCTGTAAGATCATTACTTATTGTTTTCGCCTGGATGGCTTTTTTTCGCGCTTACCAAATGTTCATGTTTTTAGTGAAAAGAATCAGCCTGGAAAATCCCTGGTAATTCTTGATATCCTTTCTTTTACCTTACTTCGCTTCAGGTGTTTATATTAATTCAGACGTAAGATAATTGTTTCGTGGAAGATTACGTTTCCGCGATTCAAAGGTAAGGCTCTTTTAAGGCAAATCATGGAAGATTTAAGACTATACGAAACCCTTGATTCAACTAACAAAGAATCCCAAAGATTGTTGGTTTCAGGCCAAAAACTACATGGATCAGCCATTTTAGCTCTGGATCAGACCGAAGGTCGTGGCCAATATGGCAGGTCATGGTTTTCGGAACCTGGTAATCATCTAGCGATTTCGATCATTCTGCAACCGGATTATATGCTTGTAGAGGACTTACCGCTCCTTTCACTGAAAACAAGTATTGCTGTGGTTCGTTCACTTTCTTTTTTCGCTCCGGAACTGAAACCCCTCATCAAATGGCCAAATGATATTTATGTGGGAAATCTGAAACTAGCCGGCATCCTTATTGAAAATTCGATTTCATCTTCAAAAGTCCAGCATTCCATCATCGGCATCGGGATGAATGTCAATGAGTCTGCATTCCCCTCCGATCTACCGAATCCGATTTCACTTTTCTTACTGACAGACAGGAAATTTGAAATAATCCCACTGGGTGAGAAACTGAAAGAAGAAATGATGAAGGTGCTTGATGAGCCAATTGAAAAATGGAAACCTGAATATGATCAGTTGATCTATGGATTGGGAATTCAAAAAGATTTCGAATTGAATGGTAAAAATGTGATCGCTACAATTATTGGGGTCGGGACTGATGGAAAATTATCACTTGATATAGATGGACGAAGTAAGTCTTATTTTTCACATGAAATTAAATGGTTGAAATAAATGAAGGCAGCAATACTGACGATAGGTGATGAAATCATGATCGGGCAGATCGTGGATACGAATAGTACGTGGATCGCAGCCTGGCTTGATCTAAATGGCTGGAAGGTGACGCGCAAACTGGGCGTAAGAGATGAAATCCCAGAAATCATTAAAGGAATTGATCTGTGTTATGAAGATGCAGACCTGGTCATCACTACCGGTGGTTTGGGACCCACAAAAGATGATCTCACCAAAGATGCATTGTGTCAATATTATAATTCCAAATTGATATGGCATGAAGAAACATGGTCACGGGTAAAAGAAATTCTAAAGCGCATCAATCGTGAACCATCTGACCTGCATAAAGTACAATGTTACTTACCTGAGAATGCGCGAATCATTCCAAATGACCAGGGATCTGCTCCGGGGATGATGTTTGAAGAAAGTAATAAAATTCTTGTTTCAGTTCCGGGCGTGCCTCATGAAATGAAGCATCTACTGTCAGAAAAAATAATTCAATTGCTTCCTAAAGGTGAAGCTGTCGAACATCGATTTGTTCGTACTGCCGGAGAAGGAGAAACTGTACTGGCAGAAATGATAGAAGACATTGAGTCCGCTCTTCCATCAGATATCAAATTAGCCTATTTGCCTTCCTTCAGCCAGGTGACATTGCGATTGACAAGTTATGGTGACGGAAAGAAGGAAAGGATGGATGTTTTACAAAAACAAATTGTGGATCGTCTTGGTGATCTTGTGTATAGTACATCACTTGATATTTCACTTTCAAAATCAATCGGTGACATCCTTAGAAAGCGGAATGAAACCATAGGTACAGGTGAAAGTTGTACCGGTGGATATTTATCTCATCTCATCACTGCAGTATCAGGCTCATCTGATTACTTCATAGGGTCTATTGTTCCATATGCATACCGGATGAAGACATCAGAACTGGATGTCCCTCAGGAAATGCTGTGGGAATTTGGTGCTGTCAGTGAAGAAGTAGTAAGATCTATGGCAGAAGGTGTACGCAAAAATCTTGATGTCACATGGGCATTATCGACGAGTGGAATTGCAGGTCCAACAGGTGGTACACCTCAAAAACCAGTAGGTACAATCTGGATTGCATGTTCGGGACCTAATGGCACAAAAGCGAGATTATTGAAATTGACTCGGGATCGGGTGAGCAATATTGAATATGCTTCGATAGCAGCGTTGGTGCTGTTGAGGAAGATGCTGTTGGAAGAAGGCGAAGGCTGAGGCTGAGGCGAAGGCGAAGGCTGAGGCGAAGGCTGAGGCTGAGGCTGAGGCAAAAGCTTTTTTGTAACTTTAAATAACCACTGATTTAAACCAGGTTTATAACTGTTAGATTATAATTATCGGTCCCTAATTCTAATTAATAACGATAACTGAGAAAGAAGTGCAAAATCCATTTTGCTTCTCCATATCCTTCGCCTTTTTCAAACCTCCTTCGCCTCAGCCTCAGCCTTCGCCTTTTTAGAGCCAACCCTCTCTCTCTATTAACCCCGTCACATGCCCCAGATGATGCTCACAATGCCACGCGTACATCGCCACCACTTTATTCAACACCATCCATCGATTATGCTCAGGATGTGTGAAGCCAAGATCCCATTGTGTTTCATTCATATCTTCCATGATCGTCACCCAACGATGATGAATGCCATAAAGCAAGTGGATTGAAACAGATGGATCAAGCTTACTATCCACCAGTTTTGCCCACTCCGCTTCTGCATATGGTTTAATGACCGGCTTATCTTCTGTAAGGGCAAGCTTGAAACGGATATAAGCATTCATATGGCTGTCCGCAACATGATGAACAACCTGTCGCACGGTCCATCCTTCCGGACGGTAGGAGTATCCAATTGTTCTTCATCAAGGGGCCCTACTGCATCACGGATCCGATCCGGAAACTCAGCTATTTTTTTGATGGATTCATTTCTCACTGCTTCGGAGATTTCCTTTGACCAGTCAAATTTGCCAACTGGGTATCTTAATTTTTCCAATGTTTCTTCCATGGCAGAAAGTTAATACGATGAATGTGATGATTGATCCAGTTTTTAGACCAACTCAGCGACTTTTTTGTAAATCGGTTGTCATTCGGTTGAATTGATTACCACTATTACGGGATTTTTCCGATATTTAGTTCGGTTATGAGTATTTCTATCAGCCTCGAGAATCAGGAAAAGGGCTTCATTGATGCCTGTGTCGCCAAGGAACGGTGGGCACAGAAACAGCTATATGAAGACAACTACACCCTGCTCATGGGCGTCTGTCTGCGCTATTCAAGCAACCAGGACGATGCCCTCGACATCCTCCATGAAGGTTTCATCAAAATCCTCAATAACATTCATAAATACCAGCCCGGTACCTCACTGGTCGCCTGGATGAGAAGGATTATGGTCAACACGGCGATCGATTATTACAGGATGCAGACCCGCCGCCGCACTGAAGACCTTGAAACTGCCTATAATGTCCAAACTAATGAACCTGATGCCCTGAGTAAACTTACTGTCCAGGAAATCATCAAATGCATACAGCGCTTGTCCCCTGCTTATCGTTCTGTCTTTAATCTATATGTAGTTGAAGGCTTTTCACACAAGGAGATCGCTGATATCCTGGAAATAACAGAGAGCACCAGCAGATCAAATCTTGTCAAAGCCAGATCAAAGCTTAAAGATTTTATTGCTGCAACACTGGGACAACATGCTAAATAACCAATGGGAAAAGAATTTGAAGGAACTTTTAGGCGAATACAAGCCTGAAGGACTTCAGCCCAATTGGGATGAGTTTGTGAACCAAATGGACCAGATAGCCGAATTGAATAATACGGGTGATGATCCTGCATTCGATGAAAATCTCAAAGAATCATTCAAAATTATGATGTCCCTGGACAAGATATCGGTTGGAATCTAATCAAAGCATCACTCGATGCAGCCGATAAAGAATTTGATGAAGATATCCGCAGACGAATAGCTCAATTCGAACCTAAATACGATCCCCGTACCTGGCCATTATTCCTCCAACGTCTCGCTGACAGCAATTTCCTTCGTGCGAAATTGATCGCTATGAAAATCGTAGAGGTGGCCGCTGTTTTTCTTCTTCTATTTACAGTTGTCAATTTGGGACGGATGGGCAAGCTTCCTTTCGATACCCCATTGTACAATAACGCAAATGATGCGTTAAAGCCAATTACTCCCCATGATGGTATGGCTGACAATTCAATTCCATTAAATAGAATTGGAAATTTAACTCCTGCAGCTAAAAACAATCAGAACGCTAAAATCACTTCAAGTAATAAATCAAATCAGGAAGGGATAAATCAAGCAACTCCGAACAGTTTAAACACTAAAACCAATACAGATATAAATTCATTTGTTTCATCGGGATCGGTACTGAAGACGACAGGTGATCCGCTTATTCAAAAATCAAAAGCTATAACACACAATTCATCTGTTGCATTTGTTGATCCATTGCATTCATTCGCTGGAATCAATACATTGGAACGAAGCCATAATTTTATTCCCACCACCAGGGAAGCTCTTGAGTCGCTGCAGTATGCAGATGGGTCATCAGCAGATGACGACCACCTTTCAACATCTGTGTATTCAGAACCCCGGGAGGGAAATATTAATTTTATCGCTTCTTTGACTTCTCCGGTTCTAGGATTTAGCTACACCACTTTTCCACATCCGACTTTCGTAAAACAGCGAAAGACTACGCATACTGTTTTTGGAATTCTTACCCAGGTAGATTACAACCGACTCCGGATGCCTGAAGATCGATTGAGCAGTTCAGGTCGAATCATTGTATTTCCTCAACAGGGTCTTCCAAGCTATGGATATGGCGGAGGATTCACGATTGCACTGAACCATCCAAGATGGGCGGTGGAAACAGGTCTTATTTACAACTCGAAAACATTTGAACCCGGACGTAAATTATCTGTTGGTACTGCCTTTGATAATGGCACTATTGAGTTTGAAGCTATGCGTTTACAATTAGTGACTCTGCCTTTGCAAATGAGATACAAGGTGGAAAATAAAGGTCCAATTAAATTCTATGCTCTCGCAGGTTTTGATCTTAACCTGATCGTACAATCTGACATTGATGTATCGATCAAATACCATTTCCAGTCATTATCTATCAATGAAAATCCAAACAGCAATCCGAACCTTGCCAATACAATTAAAGAATCAAGAAGAGTCAGTGAACATATACGCGATGGTGCACCATTCAGTACAAAAAGCTTCGTGTCTGCTGCTGCAGGTTTAGGTCTCGAGTATTCACTGAATGAACACAAGACTTTTTTCATCCAGGCAGCTGCTCATTACCAAATCCCAAATCTTGCCTTCAGCAATAACAATGGAAAACACCTACGGTCTATCTCCATTCAGACCGGTGTGAGGACGCCATTGGGTAAATAATATCAATTCCTAAAATATTCTGTTTATCTGTTTATCTGTTTATAGGCTTATTAGCTTATAGGTTTATTGGCTTATATCAAGGCCACAGCACTTTGCCTATTGCCTATTGCCTATTGTCTATTGCTTATCGCTTATTGTCCATCGTCCTTCTTTCGATAATCAACCTTGTTTATTAGACCATCATACCTCAATCCCCTTGTCATTACGTTATCTATTCACGAAATTTGCCCACCTTCTACATTAAAAAAAGAATTACATGAAAAGTAATTGGTTATTTTCCCTCCTCCTGACAGGATTTATTATCCTTCCTTTATCCCAGACGCTGGCACAACGCCAGATCACGATCGATGATATATGGACTAATGGTACGTTCCGTTCAAAAGGAGTACCGGGATTTCGTTTTATGAATGATGGTCACCATTATACAGCGCTTCAGCATAATACGATTTTAAAATATGACCTCCGAACCGGTAAAGTGGTAGACACAATTCTTGATGTCAGTTCTTTGATGTTGCCTGGTGAACTAAATCAAGTCGATGATTACACATTCAGCGATAATGAATCTCAAATCCTTCTCGCGACAGGCACGGAATCCATATATCGCCATTCAACAAAAGAATGGAATTATGTATACAACCTGGCTACAGGAAAAACAACAAAGCTATCGGATGTCAATAAGCAAATGCATGCCACTTTTTCTCCTGATGGCAAAAGAGTAGCCTACGTCATGGACAATGACCTTTACTTCAAAGATCTTGCATCAGGCAAGACGACCCGGGTCACTACCGATGGAAAAGTCAATGCGATCATCAACGGATCTTGTGACTGGGTCTATGAAGAAGAATTTTCATTCACGAAAGCATTTGCATGGTCACCGGACAGTCGTCATCTTGCGTTTTATCGTTTTGATGAAAGTGCTGTAAAAGAAATCACCATGACAAACTACACCGGTGAAGTATATCCGGAAATGGAAACATTCAAATATCCAAAAGTAGGAATGGAAAATTCAAAGGTGAGTATTCATCTCTATGATACAAAGACGAAGAAAAAAGCGACTGTCGATCGCAACAGTGATCCGGATGGATATATACCCCGAATTAAATGGACTACAGATCCATCAAAGCTTTGTGTTTTCTGGATGAACAGGCATCAGAATCATCTTGATTTACTTCTGGCCAATGCTGCAGATGGAAAAACGACAACACTGCTGCAGGAAGAAAACAAATATTATATCGATATCCATGACAATCTTACCTTTCTTGCGGATCAGAGAGGTTTCATCTGGACAAGTGAGAAAGATGGATTCAATCACATTTATCTCTATGGTATGGATGGAAAGCTAAAGCAGCAATTGACATCAGGCCAATGGGAAGTAACAGAATTCTATGGCCTCGATGAAAAAAATAAAATGGTCTACTTCCAGGGTGATATGAAATCGCCAATGGAAAGAGAAATATATAGTATCGATCTGAATGGAGGAACTCCTAAAAAAATTAAAGACGATGACGGAACAAATTCGGCAGCATTTTCTACCACATTTGATCTATTTGTGTGGACGCATTCCGGAATTAATACACCGACATCATATGCAGTGAATGATCGAAGTGGAAAACTGGTACGAATGCTGGAAGACAATGCGAATGTCAAAAAACTTCAGGAAGAGTATAAAGTTCAACCGGTTGAATTTTTCAATTTCACGACTTCTGAAGGTGTTAAATTAAATGGTTATCAGATAAAGCCTACAAATTTTGATCCGACGAGAAAGTATCCTGTGTTTATGTATTTGTATGGAGGACCGGGCTCACAGGAAGTATTAGATGGGTGGATAGGATCTGATTATTGGTGGTTCCAGTCGCTCGCACAGCAAGGCTACATCATCGCATGCGTAGATAACAGGGGGACAGGCGGACGTGGAGAAGAATTTAAAAAGATGACTTATCTCCAGCTTGGCCATTATGAAACGATTGATCAGATCGAAGCAGCTAAATATTTAGGTAAGCTTCCTTATGCAGATCCTGCCCGAATAGGAATTTTTGGCTGGAGCTATGGAGGATATATGTCTTCTTTATGTTTGTTTAAAGGAAATGATGTTTTCAATTCTGCTATCGCTGTGGCTCCTGTGACCAACTGGAAATGGTATGATTCTATCTACACTGAACGTTACATGCGGACCACAGAAGAAAATTCCAAAGGTTATGAAGATAACAGTCCAATTAATTTCGCTGATAAGCTCACCGGAAATTATCTGCTTGTCCATGGTAGCTCAGATGATAATGTTCACTTCCAGAATACAGCTGAATTATCTGCCGCACTGATTAAAGCGAATAAACAATATGACACTTATTTCTATCCTAACCGGAATCATAGTATCTATGGCGATAATGCACGACGACATCTCTATGTAAAAATGACAGATTTCATCAACGAACATCTGAAACCGGATCATCCGATGCATTTCAGTAACGTGCCGTCGAAATCATAAATGATTTTCGATTTACGATTTACGATTTTGGATTTATTATCTACCGAATAAATTCTTAGTACCTTAACACTTCTAAAATCTAAAATCCAGAATTGGAAATACTAAACCGTAAAGCAAAATTTGAATATCATCTGCTTCAATCCTTTGAGGCCGGAATCATGTTGAAAGGGACTGAGGTCAAATCACTACGTCTCGGACAGGCCAATATGAGTGATGCCTGGTGTACATTCGAGCAGGGAGAACTTTACCTGAAAAATCTACACATCAGCGAGTATGAGCATGCCAGCATGTTTCAGCATGAAGTGAAAGCTTCACGCAAATTATTATTAAGAAAAACTGAACTTAAAAAACTTGAACGCCGCGTCGCTGAAAAAGGATTAACCATCGTCCCCTACAGAATCTATTTCTCCGCCAGAGGCCATGCCAAATGCGAAATCTATCTGGCCCAGGGAAAGAAAGAATTTGACAAACGGAATACGATCAAGGATAGAGATGTCCAGCGCGATATTGACAGGCAACTGGCATAAAGCAATGGAAAAACGGGGGGGGGGGGGGGCCCCCCCCCCCAGTAATGGTGAATATGTGAATAAGCAATTCGAGCAGGGCATGATCCCGCCTACAAGTAAATGATAGCGGAATAGTGCAAAAAAAAATTTTAACCCCCTTCTTGACTTAAATGTTATCTCAGACAGGAGCCCTGTCAATACATTCATTTAACTCTGTCGACTGCATAAATAAAATAGGTTTCATCTTCCACAATTCCAGGCTCGATCTTTGTCAATAACGTCATCGACATAGAATCAGTGACCATACCATCTATCCACGGTTCTTGTTGCCCATTATCATTATATGTCTTTGTGATTTCATTACTCTTCGCCAGGATGACACGATTCTTGTCTTTGCCCATCACTTGCCCTGCAAAATTAATGAGCTCACCAAAATTGGAAACGAAAGTTCTTTTCTGATCATATATGATGAAGCTACCGGCTTCCTTCCGTTCAACATAATAAATTTTCTTATCCAGTTCTGATGCAAGTGGTGAAATCGCATAATCCTGACTTCCTACAATATTGAACTCATCCAATTTATTCTGCCGGATATAATCAGCTGCTTTTTGACTCGTCGAAAATGGATATTCAAGATCCATCGCATAAGCCGCAACACCCCCGATGACATGAATAGAAAGGATAAAAACAAAAAAGGGCGTCCTGATCTTACTCCCGAATAAAGACAACTTATCCATCAATCCATTTTGGAATGCCTTTTCTTTTGTGAAGTAGGACATCCAGCAACAGGCAATTAATAATAGGAACAGGTGTCCGGAATATCGGCTCCAAATAAAACCGGTATAATAATAAAACACCAGAAGGATCAATGTACCGGTGGTATACAGAAGAAACACCAGCCGGTTACGTAAAAATGCAATCAACCAGAGCAGAAATAAAACAGGCGTAACTCCGACCAGAAATTTACGCTCATCTGGAACAAAAAAATTGGTATTCCAGAAATGAAAATTTCTGAAATTCGGAATAGCGATATAGGCATGGATGAATCTCGATAAAGTGTACTTCAGACGTACTATATCAAAATGAGTTACATATAGAGTTGGAAAGGAATTATCAGGTTCCGGTTTTATTTGTAAATAGCCCAAAAGAACACCCGAAAATGTAATTAAACTAAACAAAGCCAGTTTTGAAAACGGAATCTGTGGTGCTTTAGATTTCTTGTCTTTGAACAAGGACTCATACAGGATGATCCCTGCAAAACTCACCGCCAGGATCACGCCAAAAATTGTATTGTTACCAAGGAGAAAGAGTACTCCACCGATAAGCAATATATTTTTCTGTCGTTCTTTATACAGGATGCAAAAAATCACAATCAGCAATAGACCCAATCCATAACACCGGGCGATAATATTGTACTCAAAAAATGTATAATACCCGAAGGTCAATAGTATTTTTTGAAGCAAAGGAAATGGGGCGTACCGACTAATAAGAAATATGGTAGAAGCAGAAATCAGAATGTGAAAAATCTGCATATAAAGTGGATTGTCCGTAAAAGCAGAAATCGCAAACAGAAAGGCATGCCACAAGACCGGATTGCCTTCGTATTTCAAATTCTGAAAGAGCTCAGGGATGGAATGGGCGTCCCTCGCGACCATCCAGGCTTGATATTCGTCCCGCCACATTTCATGATTCAGGATCCCGATAAGCGAAAGAATGAAAAAGACGCCGGTGATGATATATGGGAAATATTTCTTCCACATCAATACAGTTTCAGAAGGGGGCACGACCACTGGTGCGATCGGAGTTTTTGCTTTTTGTTTTACCTGTTTTGCCAAGTTAGTATGGTTTGAGGCCGAAGGTAAAAGTTTTCCGGCATGCTTCAATCTGAAAGACCACCCTTTCCACCCTATTGCACTACCTTTGGAAGTCTTTAAATGCCAATTATGAAAGTCCGTAAGGAAATAACCGAATTGCTCAATGCCGGCGTGATCACACAAGAGACAGCAGACCGCATAACTCAATACTACGATTCTAAAACAGAACCGCCTTCAAATAAACTGGTCATTGTTTTTGGTATTCTTGGCGCCATCCTGGTCAGCTTAGGCATCATCCTTATCCTTGCACACAATTGGGATTCGCTGTCGAGAAGTGTAAAGACTGTGATTGCATTCATCCCTTTACTCGCAGGACAGGCTATATGCGGATACACATTATTAAAGAAAGAAGAAAGTGTGACATGGCGTGAAGCCGGTTCGGCATTTCTGATTTTTTCTGTCGGAGCCTGCATCGGATTACTTAGTCAGATATACAATGTATCCGGAAATCTTGCTTCATATCTTTTTACATGGACGCTTCTTTGTGTGCCTATCATCTATGTCATGAGGTCATCTATGGCTTCACTACTTTATATCGCCGGTATCACATGGTATGCCTGCGAAATAGGCTATTGGGGAAATTCAACTCATGAATCCTATCTCTATTGGGGAATGCTTTTACTTGTACTTCCGTACTATTATATGTTATACAGAAAACGTAGTGAAGGTAATTTTTTCACCTTTCACAACTGGTTTATACCCTTATCTGTAGTCATTGTATTGGGCACTGTAGCAAAAGATGTTGGAGACCTTATGTTTATTGCATATGTCAGTTTGTTCGGATTACTCTATCTAATCGGGAATACACCTTTCATCAGGGACCAGAAAATCAGAAATAATGGTTATCTCATGCTCGGATCGCTTGGCACTGTAGGAATACTTCTTGTATTGAGTTTCAATTTCTTTTGGAGTGATCTCATTGATAAAGATTTTTCAGAAAAGAATGTTTTTTCTTCTGTAGAATTTCTGGTTTCAGCTTTGTTGACTCTCGCAGCACTGAGCCTTTTAATCTATCAGAAAATGAGACAGAAACCACTGGAGATAAAGCCGGCTGAATTGATCTTCCTTTTATTTATTGGTGTATTCATTATTGGTCTCTCCTCCCTTCTTTCTGTTGTATTGATCAATCTACTTGTGCTGGGTGTCGGCATACTTACCATACGTGAAGGGGCGCGAGAAAACCATCTGGGTATATTGAACTATGGCTTATTGATCGTCACCGCATTAGTGATCTGCAGATTCTTTGACACTGATATTAGTTTTGTGTTGAAGGGAATATTATTTGTCGGTGTAGGCCTTGGTTTCTTTTTTGCCAATTACTGGATGATGAAGAAGAAAAGAGTAACGTAACGAATAACGGGTAACGAATAACGAATAACGAGTAACGAGTAATGAGTAATGAGTAATGAATAATGAATAATGAATAATGAATAATGAATAGTAAATAGTAAATAGTAGTGACAGGGCTTGCTCCTGTCTGATTAAAATACATCTGTTTGAATAAAATACTTAAGTGAATAATGGTCAAAAAATGAATTACATTCTCTATGATCTCCGTGTTCTCTATGCGATATTAAATTCAAAAATAGAGTCCGGTATCCGGCATCCTTTAATCCGGTATCCAAAACCTTAATTTATGAACAAAACAATCTTAATTCCCGCCTTTATCCTGATGGTTGTCCTTCAGCTATACATTCCTGTCCGAATGATAAGCTATAAAGAATCCATTCTGACAGGTGGAAAAGAATTTAAATTCAGGACGGCACCTATAGATCCTACTGATCCATTCAGAGGAAAATACATTACGCTTTCCTTTGAGGCGAATTCATTTCATGTGGCAAATGCTGAAGAATGGAATCAGGGAGATCCGATTTTTGTTATGCTTGGTGAGGATGAGAAAGGTTTCGTTAAAATAAATTCCATTTCAAAAGATCAGCCCGTGGATGATGAAAATTATGTCAAAGCATCCATTGATTACATTGTCACGGATACGATGAGTTATGTAACAGTTGAATATCCATTCACAAGATTTTATATGGAAGAATCAAAAGCGCAAGGTGCACAGGACGTCTACAGAGAAACCGCCAGGGACACTAACCAGGTAGCTTATGCTTTAGTCAGCATAAAAGAGGGTGACGCTGTAATAAAAGATGTAATGATTGATGATGTACCTATCAGTGAAGTCGTAAAGCAACTACAGGAAAAACCACAATAGACATATGCTGACTGATAATATCTGTGTTCTATGAAACTGCAACTACATAAACTGTTTCTTGGAAAGCCCCTGACAGGAGAAATACCTTCGCAAGGCTCCATTAGCAAACGACTGTATAATATCAAATCAATATGGAATAATGAGCATGACAATGATGTCGGAATAGAAAAAATCCTTCGCTTATTCCTGGCCGTTTCTCAATTTTTTTTCCCGGGGTTGTATATCAAACAAATATTCAGTAGAAGACTGATCACATACCAGGACCTCGCTGTAGATGTTTATGTCCTGTTTAAACTCTCTTTCCCGCTGATCCTGGTGATCAATGATCTTCAACATAGCCATATATTGTTTATTATATTATTGTGGCTCATGGCTGAAACCATGTTGTACGTACCCACATTAATATTCGCTTCGGATGTCATCGCCAGGCCGCGTTCTTACCGGCGATCGATGCTGCTTCTGTTTATAAATTATATTGAAATCATTTTTGATTTTGGAGCAATTTATAGCCATGGCGATTACCTGAATAAACCATTGACACATTGGTTTGATGCGATTTATTTCAGTTTTATTACATCAGCTACAATTGGCTTTGGTGATTATTTTCCGGCCACAGAGGCTGGAAAATTTCTCGTTAGTTTTCAGTCTACTTTATTTATCATCTTTGTTGCTCTCTTTCTTAATTTTTTCACAGGTAAAGTGGAGAGCAAAGGATATTTTGGGCAATTTAAATCTTAACTACTAAAATCTATATGACTCCACCTGTACTCAGGGGTAGACTCATAATTTAATCGTAAATAAGTCCTTTATGCTAAAGAATTATACATTCTGGTTAAAAACAGCGGCAACGCTACAGATACTGACAGCTCTTCTTCATTCACTGAGCTTCATCAATAAACCGCAAGGAACGAATGATAAAGAGAAAGAAATGATCACTCTGATGACGACGAATAAAATGGACATGGGGGCCGGTTTTACACCCACGATGTTTAATATCGTGACATCCATGAGTATAGGTTTTGCACTGATGTTAGTGTTAGGTGGCGTCATCAACTGGTATCTCCTTCGAAAAAAAGCTGGACCGGAAATAATGAGAGGAATAATAGTCATCAATATTATTGTTTTTGGAATTTCATTCGTGGCGAATTGTTTCCTTACATTTTTACCACCGGTCGTGTGTACAGGCTTAATATTTCTGTCACTCGTTTTGGCGTTCATGACCGTTCCGAAAACAGGAATAATGAATAACAAGTAACGAATAACGAGTAAAAAGTAAAAAGTAAAAAAAGTAGTTGTTTTAATTTGCGTTAATTAGCGAAATTTGCGGCAAATACAATAAGCAATAAGCAATAAGCAATAAGCAATAAGCAATAAGCAATAAGCAATTGCCAATCCACCTTAACCATTTCACAAATTGAAAATCGAAAATCGAAAATCCTAACATGACTTACACCTACATACCTGATGAAAATGATTACCTCAATTACCTGTATTATGCGACGACAAAATCGCAGCGCGTCCGGAAAAAGAGGACAATGAATAAGCTGGTGATTCTATTCCTGTATTTTATAGCAGGCCTTTTTCTATACAACAGCCAGGGACCGATCAATTCAGGGCTATTCTTTATGCTCTGTCTTCCAATGTATTTTTTCTACACCTACTTTGAAAAACGACAATACAAAAGGCACTTTACCAAATACATTAAAGCTAATTACAGCAGTGAAATCGGCGTCAATACAATCATCGAAGTAAATGAAGAAGGTGTATCCATAGCTGTGGGCGATGCAAAAACCACTATGCCCTGGACAGAGATCGAGTCCATCAATGAAACAGGCACCTTAATCCTGATCGAAGAAAAAAATCAAAATGCGATCGTGATCCCAAAACAAAAAACCAATGGGATCGCAGATTTGATTGCAGAACTTAAAGGAATCGCGGCTAGTCATACAATTCCCTTCAATGAAGATTTGGACTGGAAATGGAAGTAGTTAAAAATGTAAAATGAAAGAATATTGGAGTGCTTTACAAAGGGGGTTTAGGAAAGAGGGCTTGGACTTTTGAATAAACCGCCTGGAATTTGGGCGGCGAGGGGGATATTTTTCAAGTATTAATTTCAGTATCAGTAATATCATTAATTTGCTTCAATCTGTATTTGCAATATAGCTGACAGTTACCTCATGACTTAGAGCGTACCCGCGACACTAAGTAAAATTCCATTTGCATTCAAAGATATTCCACACTACTTTTCATACCAGAGACCATTTTTAGTATCTGGTAAATAGTATATCGGCCATGTAATTCCTGTTCGTCAGCGGCCACCCTCTTGTACATCTTTTACCAGTATCAATTTGCGTATGGCAATGATTCAACGTGAGTTGAGGAAAATGATCTTCTATTACAGAAACTAAAAATTAACTGTATGAAGAGGGCTCATTATCTCATTTTCATCTTATTTGCGCTTTTTCTTGCCAATGTCACTTTTGACAGGATCAAAGGAGGTGAGCGTTCTGTCATCTGGTCAGATTGTGAAGGCTATTATCTATATCTGCCTGGCGTTTTTATAATAAAAGATTTTCACAAATGGCCATCCGGAAGTATGTGGCCATACTATAATGAAAAGAAAGAATTCGTTGATAAATATTCGTGTGGTGTAGCTTATTTTGAATTACCATTTTTTGGGATTGGACATCTTATAAGCAAACTTAAAGGGCAAGACGCTAAGGATTACTTCAGTTTGATCTATAGCAAAGCAATAGCCTTTGGCGGAATCCTTCTGTCTCTATGTGGCCTTCTCTTGTTATACAAAACACTTCTCCATGAAGACGTCTGATAAAGTAACTATAGCCTTTTGGACAGTCATTTCCGTTTTCTTCGGGACCAACCTCTTTCATTACTCCACAAAAGAGATGGGCATGTCCCATGTGTATTCATTCTTTTTATTCTGTCTGCTGATCTATCATCTTCCAAAATATTTTAAATCACCTCATTTCCTGAATAGCTTAGCTCTGGGTGGAATTTTAGGTTGGATCGTTCTCATACGACCGACTAACATCATCCTTTGCCTGCTGGTGCTTTTGTATAATGTTTATACCATAGCATCATTTCGGGAACGAATAAGATTTTTTATTACAAACTACAAATCTGTTCTGACCATCATGCTGGCAGGCTTTATCATGTTTATTCCGCAACTGATGTATTGGAAAGAAATGACAGGGCATTGGATTTACTATTCGTATACAGATGAAGGATTCAAATATTGGAATAAACCAAAAATATTCGCAGTGCTATTTGATGTCCAGAATGGGCTATTACTATACTCCCCTATGGTGATCCTGATGTTAATTGGCGTTTTGTACGGATTGAAGAATAAAAAATTTCATAGCCCGGCCATCCTACTGATTTTTATCCTGGCTACTTATGCATTCGCAAGCTGGTGGGCATGGTGGTTTGGCGGCGCATTTGGCCATCGCAGCTATGTGGAATATTACGCGATACTGGCTATTCCATTAGCCGGATTAATTCAAAAAGTATTTTCATCACCGAGACGGATCGTGCGCATCTCGTTTCAATTGCTGCTCATTCTTTTGATGGTATACAGTGTCCGACTTTCTTACCTCTATACTTCACTCGGCGGACCATGGGACGGTGCAGACTGGCGATGGAACTGGGATAAGTATGCCTGGATAATGAGTTATTTCTTCAAAATATGGTAAAGTAGGAGACAGAAAGTAAGAAGGGAGGAAAGGAAGAAATCCATTGATGCAAAGAAGCATAGATAACTAGTTTCTCAGAGACTTTACCGGGAAATTGTAAGGAACAAGTATATCAATGTTGAATCGTATTGCATGTGATTCCCTCGTAGGCCATCTCATCGGGCACTCTTACAATTTTGTCAAGATCGTCAACGAAGATAAATTGCCAGTCACCGGAAGTTTTTATTCGCCCATGAAGGAATACCCGATCACCTACAAAAGGTAATATGGAATAATTACAAGGATTACCATCATGATCAACGATAATATAATAATGGGCTTCTCCTGATGCGGTACTACTTTTTAAAACCGGTGGAATTCCTCCCGCGATGCATCTGGCTGCGCATGAAAGATGGGGCTTACCAAAGCCGGGTTTCATGACGCCAAAAAAACATTTTGGATCCGCGATCTCTCCACTGATAGAACCATAGGCTTCGCCCGACATTGTAAATGGAATTGTTGACGGAGCTTTATCCGGATTTGCAGGGACCAACTCTTTGACTTCCATCAAGGTATGGCCGTCATGATAAATAAGAAACCCGGATATCGTCACATTTGAAAAATCAAGTTGTCCTCCATACTTCTTTTCAACCTGCTGAATATACGCCTCTGCTCCATGCTTGCCTGCGCCGACCAATACTATTTGTTGAATTACAGCCTGGCCATCCATATCCATTCCATGATTGACCGATAGCATCGGAAAAGGTGTCATGGTCAACATTCCGGAAATAGTGGTCACATCACCATATTCAAATTGTGAACTTGAAAACCCTTTTTGAAAATAAACAAAGGCAGAAGCGATGAAAAGCACGCACACTAAAATCAACAACGATATTTTCCTTGTGAAACGCATCTGTGCGACAGGTGACATCGGTTGCCATCCTATATAAAACTCCTCGTTGGCCTTTTCCGGATTTTCCATGAATTAGTTTCTTGCAATTATGGAGTGGATAGGACATGGCTCTACAGGAGTTCCTTCAGCATACGGAGTCGGATTGACATATACCCAACCATCAATGAGTTTGACATCATACGTCTCTACCTTTTCGGTAAATGGTGGAGGGGATTGTCCATTATGTGGAAGATATTGATATCCATGCCAGGGACAGGTGATGCATCCATCCAAAATTTTTCCTTCGCCAAGCGGACCGTTTTGATGACGGCATAGATTGTTGACTGCAGAAAGTTTTTGATCATATTTAAAAACGGCAATATTTTCTTTACCGATCAAAACTGTCTTAGCGCGATTTTCTGCGATATCGTCGACTCTGCAGACTTTTACAAATGGATCTTGCACTTGCTCTTTCCCGATTTCCTGATTTCTTTTTTTTGAACCTGCTGACCATTGGAGACTAGTCACTATCCCTGCACCAAGTGCAAGCAAACCAATGAGATAAGGTGATTGTTCCATCTGAAGCACGCCAAGTATAACATGACCGACGAGAAGGAAATAAGCAAGGTATACCATCATGTGCAGAGACTTCCACACTTTTGGTGACAGATTATGAAGCCAGAAATCATGACTCGTGGATGCCATGATCAGGATAATGATCAACGCAAAAAATCCAAGAATCTGAAATGGAAATAAGCCGATCGAATTGTAATTCGGATTTGAAATAAAAACAGAAAGAATTGGATTTACATTTCCTAAAGCATGAAATTGGTAGATACTAAAAACACCATGCGTCAGTGCAATTAAGCTCATGATCACACCCAGATGACGTCTGTTGTATAAAAGCGGAAGGAATCGTTTGTCCAACCTTGCCAAGGGTCCAATACATAGAATGATATGCAACATTAGAAAAGCCAGTACGGCTGTGGCCCTAATGATAAGGGTTTCGAAGGTGATTTCCGGATGCAGCTTAAGTTGTAATAAGGTAAAGGCTCCAAAAAATAGAAGAATCCCCGTGAGCACAACACCATCATATATTCGTTTTTGTCTGTTCCAGGATACGACCTGGTATTGATGTCCCATTCGAACTACTATTTTGTGTTGAGATGAAGAGGAATATCATAAAGATGCTGATGTCTCAATACATCTTCAATATGGAGTGTGGATCCATTGATATCGATACCTGAAATCAATTCGAAAAATGTATTTCCGGACGAATTTATTTTTCCAAGTAAGATATCCGGGTAGGAAGTCCTGGAGAGTGTGGCTATTGAAGAAGCTGATTCCCTCACTTTCGTCAGGTCTATTTCTAAATAGGGTTGACCCGAAATGCTTTCACCATATTGAACCACTATTCCATCCTGTGTCCCCAATACTACTTTGTTGAGGAGCGTCAGATTGGAAAATGGAATTGCTTTATCTGGAGAAGACAATGGTATTACACCTGCCCCGATGAGGATAAGTGAAGGCAGCAGGATCGCCATCAGGCGCCATACCCGTCGATGTATTTTTCTAAGCTTCGGTGTCATATTTCTTCACTTCTGTTTTAAAATCTTAATCCATAAATAAACCCATAGCAGAATGCTCCCGGGTATAAAAATCCATTTGGTACCCCAGTTGGTTTCTTCTATTCCATGATCAAGTTTTTTTGCACCAGCTATCATGAACCACATAGAAAAAATCAAACCACAAATGAGATAGGCATAAAAACAAAAAGTAAATATCTGAGCCAACATCATGCCTATGCTATTCATTTGTCCGGACTTTATGATGATTGATTTCTACAATTTCCCTGCTCAGAAAAAATCCAATCGTCGTCCGGATGATGACTATCAATCCTAACATTAAAAGATCCTGTACAGTAGGTTCAATAAGCGAATGAATCAAGTCTGCCACGATATACATATCAAGTCCCATCAAAATGTATGAGCCCAATAAAGCTCTTAGCGCTGAAAAATCCATTCGCTTTTGATCTCCGGACAGAAGACGGGTTTCAGCGATGAGATACAAAATGACTGTTTTTCCAAATCCAAACACAAGCATGATGGTAGCGATCATTTCGATCACCATGACAATATACTTATAGATTTCGTTTACATCCATCATGCATGCAGTTTTGACAATGCTTATGAACGATTATACACTTTGAAAACCGGTTGACGTAATGCTTTTCCTGCATCGGAAAGAATAAAGCTTATGGTTTCCGCTACTGTACTTGTTTTTACCCAGCCTTCAAAATCGGCATCCGGCATTGCTTTCCTGTTGGGCGCGGTATCCAGTATACCAGGAATAATAATTGATGCTGTAATGCCGGCATTCTTACCTTCTGTATTAATGATTTCCGCGAGCGAAATCAAAAGTGATTTGGATAATGAATACGCCACTACGTTTTTGCCTTCATCAGGATTTATAGCAGGGCGAGCACCGATAAGAATAATCTGACCTCCTCCTGATTTTTTAAAATGAGTCATTAAAGGTTTTATGATAAACCAGGCTGTCTTGAAATTCAAAGAGATCTGCTTGTCGAGCATAGCCTCATTGGTATTTTCAATGTTTCCCATACCAAAACCACCTACAAGTAATATGGCTCCATCCAATGAGGGATATTGATTGACAATAGAATGCACGAATGATTCTGCAGCTGCTTCATTGAGCAGGTCAACACGCTGCTGAACTATCGTTTTCTCTATTAAAGATTCCGGCACTTCACCTGATCCCACAGTAGCAATGATATGATGACCTGCTGCTGAGATTGAATTGACTACATCCTGGCCCAAATTGCCATTAGCCCCTGTGATAAGTATTGTTCGTTGCATTATTGATTTTTCGTTTGAATTCATTTGTTGATAGAACAAAAGTAAAGATGGATTATTTCCGGGGATGTTACCTCAGTAACGTTTTGCAAAAAATCATGAGACTTAAGCCTGAAATGAGAATTCTTCAGGACTTTGGAGGGAATAAGATCTCATAGGTCGCACTTGTGGTGTCTTTTCCGGTCAGATGACATTTCAAACCCACACATGATCCGTCGTGATCTTTCATGAATCTTGTTCGAAATAGATGCGCCGCTAAAAACATTCCCAGTACGGGGGCGGTAAAATAAATCCACCATCCGGACCAAAGATGAGCAGGGATGGCAGACGCAATAGTTCTGGCCGGATTAATACTCATTCCTGAATAGGGTGCTTCAAAAGAGATAAACATAAAGACCAGAATGCCCGCCACTACACCTGTCCAGGCTGCTAACTTAGAATTGCTGATCTGAAGTATGGTAAAAAAGAGGATAAAGGCCATGAGAAATTCTGCAGCAAAAGCCACCCAGGGACCTTTCATCCCAGGTGTAGTCACGACATAATTGACTTCCGGCGCATTGATCAGAATCGGCACCAAAGATTTAATTAACAATACCGCTAATGTACCTCCTGTGATTTGAGCGAGGATATACCAAAAAGCATTTGCGCCTGAGATCCGATGAAGATGCCAGAAGGCAATCGTCACCGCAGGATTCATATGCGCACCTGATTTCTTACCCCAACCCGAATAGATCAGCATAATAGCGGTGAGGCCCATTGCCAATCCAATAAACAGGCGGCGAAGGAATGAAGACCCGATTTCCATTTTCAGAGGACTGAGTGGATGTTCGAACAGGATCACGAATAAACAGGCTGAAATCATAAACATGCCCAAAGCCCAGGCTTCGATCAGGTATATGCGCCAATATTTTTTTAATGCCTCCACCTAGTGTTATTTCTTTTTTCCTGTAGACTTAACTGATTTGAGTTTACCCGACTTTCCAGCCACATTCTTTTTTGCAATAGCCTTAACAGGTTTTTTCTGAACAGCCACTTTCACAATTTTCTTTTTAGCTATCTTCTTAGCCGGATTTTTTTTAGCAACTGCTTTCTGCGTTTTCTTTTGAACTAAATCTTTAACCGGCAATTGCTTTTGCTGTGGAGTAACGGACACGTTTTCCTTCTTCATGGAATCAAAGACAAGGAGTAACATGCCTATGGACCATGCTTGTTGAACACATCCTCTTCCCGGCCCGGGGTTTGCACCGTCAAATATTTCTGATATTCCATGGATACAATCCGCATGATAAAAGTGATCTTTCATAGCCCCCATCATCTCAAAAACCTGCTTTTTAGCTTTAGCAGAATTATCATTCAGTTTCAGATAGGCTATTAAATATTCACCCAGCAGAAATCCCCATACTGTGCCCTGGTGATAGGCTTTATCCCGATGCCATTGATCACCTCCATAGATACCTATGAAATCAGGATGATCTGAAGACAATGATCTTAAACCAAATGGTGTAAATAATTTTGAAGTAATAATCTGCATTACACTTTTACTTTCTTCATCGGTCAACATCGAATATGGCAGACTTAATGCATATACCTGGTTCGGTCTGATAGCATCATCGGCATATTCCCCCGGTATCACGACATCGTTGAGATAGCCTTGTGTATTGAGAAAATGTTTCCGAAATGCTTCCCTGACTTTTATTGAAAGGGCATTCCATCCATCATCTTTTTGTTTAACCGATTTTTGAAATTCAAGATAAATGCGAATGGCATTGTACCATAGCACATTGATTTCGACGGGACATCCGTGCCTTGGAGTGACAACATAGTCACCTACTTTAGCATCCATCCATGTCAATTGCGAAAGTCCTTCACCACCAAAGATCAATCCCTCCTCTACCATATGTATTTTGAAATGAGTACCATCCCTGTATGAAGTAAGAATCTCCTTTAATTTTGGAAGGCACTCAGCGATGAATGGCGTATCATTAAACTTCTGATGATATTCATGAAGAACAATAAAAAGCCAAAGCGAGGCATCGATCGTGTTGTATTCCGGTGTTTCTCCCTGATCCGGAAATCGATTTGGGATCAGTCCATCTTTGAGATATAACAAAAATGTATTGATAATATTTTTTGCCAGCGCCTGATGTCCTCCTGCTATCACTAATCCCCGCATGGCAATCATCGTATCGCGACCCCAATCCGTAAACCAATGATATCCGGCGATGATACTGCGACCATCATCCGAATCACGCTGTACGATAAACTGATCACCTGAAGTCACAAGATCTTTATAAAATTGTTGGTCTTCTTTTGACAAACCTGGTACTGCGGGCAATACTTTTTTATCTGTCAATGCGACTATTCTCGCTATCTCCTCTTCCTGAAGTTTTACCCATGATTGATTAAGCTGTTTCTGATCCAATGTGAATACAATGTGCGCTTTCTGACCCGGCGCTAATTGAAGCGAGTAAACTCCATTTGAACAGGCATCTTCATGGTCATCAAGTCCCCTATAGGTTTCTTTGGCATAAATAAAATTTTTGTACCAGATCCGTTCTGCTTTAAAATCACTACCCGGACATTGGACATACAAAGGGGGTGAACCATACTGGGGATAGATCACAGCGATATCATTTTCTTTTCTATCACGATAAAAATCAAATTTATCCTGCTGCCCAAATAAACTGTGATAATCCCTGTAGACATAGAAAGGATTAAGCTGCAGTGTCAGTGTTTTCTTTCCGAGATTTTGATATTCCACAACAGTCGTATTCGAATGATTGACCATAAACACTGTCTTGGTGAGCTTCCATCCTTTGCCCTTGAATGTCGTCACCGGCAAGGGATCACGCTTGAAAGATGTGATCGTAGTATACCCCTGAGGATGAACAACTCCCTTATATTGATTTGACGACAAATCGATTCTGTCACCATTTTCATCAATGATCTTCTCTTCCACTTTTGAAACTATCACTGTGCGCTCTGTTGGAGGACGCAGCGAAGCCACCAGCAAACCATGATATCGCCGGGTGTTCGCACCAGAGATTGTGGACGAGGCATAACCTCCAAGTCCGTTTGTGACCAGCCATTCTTTTTCTGAAAGTGCTTCAAATGTGGGATTATCAAAAGTCAACATATGCTTTATGGTTTATGAATAGCTTAATCGTGTGGTTAAGATCAAGATTATTTTCCTGATATGAATTATTTATCCGTATGTACTTCTTTGATCAACTCAGCCACAAGTCCTGTCCATCCTGTCTGGTGAGATGCCCCTACTCCCCTGGATGAATCTCCATGGAAATATTCATAAAACAATATGAGATCACGGTTCGACTGATCTTCAGTATAAAATCCTTCACCACCATGATGAGGACGACTTCCATCCTTCTGTTTTCTGAATGTAGAGATCAGGCGCTGACTAATGGCATCTGCGACGCTATTCAAATCACTTTTCTTTCCAGAGTTCGTCGGATAGTCAACTTTAAGATCATTTCCAAAAAAAGAATGATACTCGCGAAGAGATTGAATGATCAGATAATTCATCGGGAACCAAACCGGGCCTCTCCAATTTGAATTACCGCCAAACAAGGACGTGCGTCCTTCTCCGGGTTCATACCTCAGATCAAAATGCTCACCGTTTATGTTGACGGAATAAGGATCTTCATGAATTTTTGAAACAGATCGGATACCTCCCGGTGATAAAAATTCATTTTCATCAAGCATGGCTTGTAGCAATCGTTCGAGTCGTTTTCTTGGCGTCAGTGAAAGAAGTATACCATTCTTATTGCCGGTATGTTCGATCACCCTGTGATGAGCCACTTCATTTCTGTATTTCACAAACCAATCAAGACGTGCTTTGAAATCGGGGACATTTTGAAGCATTGAATCCGGAAGATGCAACGCAGCAAACATCGTACTGAGCCCAACCAATGATCTCACTTTAAGCGGAATAAATCGATTGTCCGGCAAAGCAAGGATGTCATAAAAGAATCCTTCTTCTTCATCCCATGCTCCTGTCCAGTCTTCAGCCATACGATTGAGACTCTCTGTGATATAAACAAAGTGTTCGAAGAATTTAGTAGCGACATCTTCGTACGAATTATCTTCTTCGCAAAGCAGCAGTGACATCTCTAGCATATTGAGACAATACATCGCCATCCAGGCGGTCCCATCAGCCTGTTCAAGATGACCGCCACCAGGCAATGAACTACTGCGATCGAACACACCTATATTATCAAGACCAAGGAATCCACCTTCAAAAACATTTTTTCCGTGAGAATCTTTTCGATTGACCCACCAGGTAAAATTGAGTAGCAGCTTTGAAAATACACGTTTCAAAAATTTGTAGTCTGCTTTACCCGTTCTGGTGCGATCCATTTTGAAGACCTGGAGACACGACCACGCATGCACAGGTGGATTCACATCCCCGAAAGCCCATTCGTAAGCAGGGATTTGTCCGTTGGGATGCATGTACCATTCACGCAGAAACAAGATCAATTGATTCTTCGCAAAATCAGGATCTACCTGTGCAAGGGGAACGCAATGAAAAGCAAGATCCCACGCCGCATACCATGGATACTCCCATTTGTCCGGCATGGAGATGATGTCTTCATTATTAAGATGTTGCCATTGATGATTACGACCTGTCTTTCTGTTTTCAGGCGGAGCAGGCTGGCCCGGATCACCATTTAGCCATTTTGGAATATCAATATTGAAATATTGTTTTGACCACAACAGACCCGCAAGCGCCTGTCTGTGTATATTCAACAAGTCCGGTGTATCTGCTTTTGTAGTATTCAGATTTGACAGATCAGCATAAAAGACATTTGCGTCTTCAGTGCGCATCTTAAATCCATCATCGAACACTTTTCCTAAAGGCTCCTTATCGGCGTTTTGATTTGAAAGCCTCAGTTTAAAAACCAAAGATCCATTTGCAGGAATGCTTCTTTCATATAGTGGTGCAAATTTTGTTCCTGTGCTGACCTCAGTCACGTTTGTAAAATCACGATGGATGACTGCGTGGTGAAATGAATCTTTTACCCGGGGCTGTTTATTCGGCTGTCCAAATAATTTCTCTGTATTTGTTTCATTTTCCGTGAACAGATATTGATCAGGTTGTTCAAAATACAAATAGTACGAACCCAGCACTGGATGATTGGTCTTCACCGAAGAAGTTTTTCCCTTTGATGTTTGCAAAGAAATTTCAGGTCGCTCACCGGGTAATCCAAATGACCATGTATTTCTAAACCATAAGGTGGGCAGAACACTTATCTGCTCTGCCTTATCGGATTTGTTATTCACAGTGATTCGAATCAATAGGTCTTGATCATCAAGCTTTGCATATTCAGTCACTATGTCAAAATAACGATGTTCGTTAAATACACCCGTATCCAGGATCTCATACTCATTTTCCTCTTTTGATCTGTTGCGATTTGTTTCTACGAGATCACGATATGGAAAGGCAGCCTGTGGATATTTATACAGGTGTTTCATGTACGAATGTGTCGGTGTATTGTCAAGATAGTAGTACAACTCTTTCACGTCCTCACCATGATTACCTTCACTTCCGGTCAGACCGAAAAGACGTTCTTTCAGGATACTGTCTTTACCATTCCAGAGTGCCAGTGCAAAACACAATTGCTGATGATCATCACTGATCCCTGCGAGACCATCTTCACCCCAGCGATAGGTTCTTGATCTGGCATGATCATGTGTAAAATAGTCCCAGGCATTTCCGTATTCGCTATAATCTTCGCGTACGGTTCCCCATTGACGTTCTGATAAATAGGGACCCCATTTCAACCAGTTTTTCTTTTGGCCATAATGTTCCTGTCTTCTTTGCTCTTCAGCACTTATCTCTGCAACTATCTTCTTTGCCATGATCATGAATAATTAAAAAAAGGTGGAATAGATTTTAATGAAACCGGATTACTAAAGAAATACAAATCAACCATTGTCTTCAAAGCCGGGATATAAAGTCATACCTCCGTCTACAAATAAAGTAGTGCCATGTACATAATCGCTGAAGTCGCTGGCAAGCCACACGGCAGCATTCCCAATGTCCTCCGTCGTACCTACTCTTTTGTATGGAATAAGCCGTAACAATCTTTTTTCTGCTTCAGGAGTTTCCCACGCCATTCTATTGATTGGTGTTTTAATGGCACCCGGCGCAATACTATTCACACGTATTTTCATTGGCCCCAGTTCCTGAGCAAGTGATTTCATCATGAGCATGACACCTCCCTTACTTGCGGCATAGTTGATATGCCCGGCCCATGGAATCAATTCATGTACAGAAGACATACAGATGATTTTTCCAAGAGCTTGCGAATTTTTAGTCATCCCGCGTCGAACAAATTCACGTACTGCGGCCTGGGCACAAAGAAATTGACCTGTCAGATTCACATTGAGCACATAATTCCATGTTTCAAGTGACATCTCAAGAAATGGTGCATCTTTCTGAAGACCGGCATTATTGACCAGAATATCAACAGTGCCAAATGTATCGATACATGTCTTAAACATATTCTCTACATCTGCTATGTTGCTGACATCAGCTTTGCATGCGATTGCATTTCCACCCTCTGCTTTTATAGCCTCTACTGCCGCAAGTGCACCTTCCGGATTCCCGGCATAATTGACGACTACATTTGCACCGGATTCACCTAATGCAATGGCGCACGCTTTTCCGATTCCGGAACTTGCACCGGTGACGACCGCCGTCTGGCCTTCAAGAACTTTTAAACTTTTCATTATTAATTTGATTTTACAGTTGAGTTAGATGATGTTGAAGAGGCAGTAATCCTACCTCCGGTTTTGACATGAATTTGATATAGTCCTGTGTGCGCGGTGAGAAATAATGTTTTACCATCTTCTCCCCAGGCCATATTTGCCGGCCGTTCAGGACCGACGATTTTGCCCAATAATTTTCCTGCGGACGAAAGAATCCATACACCACCAGGAGCGGAAACAAATAGATTTCCTTCAACATCTATTTTGATCCCATCGATGGCCTCAGCTTCAGAGGTCTGATCAAAATTGTAAAAGATATCTCCCTTGCCTAATGTTCCATCGGCAAGTACAGGGAATCGCCAGACAGTCTTTGTATTCCAGATGTCACGAATATCCCAATTGCCAACATAAAGAAATTTCTCATCAGGAGAAAATGCAATGCCATTGGGTCCGCCTAATGCTGTAGTCAACAACGTGGCTTTGTCATGATCAATTTTGTATACGCCCTGAAAAGGCGTTTCCTTTTTTTGATCAGTATAATTTCCAGGCAAACCATATGGTGGATCAGTGAAATAAACTGCACCACTGGAATGTACAACCAGGTCATTAGGACTATTTAGTTTTTGACCATTGTATTGATCAGCGAGTATTGTGACAGGGCCTTTCTTTTCGATGCGAACCACACGTCTGTTGCCATGCTGACATACGATCAACCTTCCATCTTTATCAAAAGCCAATCCATTGCTACCAGGTTGATGATACTCGCCTATATCTACTCCGGTATATCCGGACTTCGTCATATAGATGGATATATTTTTTGTCACCGGATCATATCTGTAGATGACATTTGTATTCGGATCACTGAACAATAAATACCCATCTGGACTCCAGACTGGTCCTTCTGTGAATTGAAAACCATCAGCAAGCTTTTGTATTTTTTCATCAGTGCTGATGATGTTTTGTAAAGCCGGATCAAAGGCAATGACTTCACCGAGATTACTCCAGCCTTCTGGTTGAGGGCGTTCTTTATAGAAATCTAAAGTTGCCGAACGAATCCAAATATAATTGTCAGGTAAATCAGCAATAGGTCCATTTGTACCTAGCACAGCTATCTGAAATGTTTCTCCGGGCACTGCATTCGTGGTCAACGTCACTCTGTTTCTTGCATTGAATCCTGAGCCGATTCCATTTCCGGATTGACCGATCACTTTATTTAATTTTCCATTGACCCATATCTCAGAATAATCATCAATGACGATTTCAAAAACAATTGTGGAGCCTTTTGTGTGTAGTGTACCCACTATATCCGGAATGGTTAGATGAAGACGATACCATACAAAAGATAATTTACCTGTGCCTTCTCGTTTGTCAAGTTGATCCGGTGCAAGGACTTCCCATTTCGAATCATCATATTGGATAGCGCCTGCTTTAGGCATGATGTCGTTCGTCTCAATGGTTTTGCCGGTGGGATACAACAATAAAGGATCATTAGCTGATGGACCCGGCCGATGAAATGAGGTCTTGACTATTTCCGCCTCGGTTACACGCCATTGCGTTGAAGCTAATGCTACGCCCTGCGCAGAGCGTAAGTCAATGATCGCGGATGGACTACCGATAGCAAGCTCCCTGGACTCCTGACTATAAACTACAGAAATGAGTAGGATGAGATTGAATAAAAACAGAAGGATCTTCTTCATGATTTTGAAAATATTCTTGTTATTGTTCGTTAAGAAAAGCCGCCGTCAAACCTGCGGTTGCGATTTCGACATCCTGATCAGCTGTTGCCGCGCCGGATACACCTATAGCACCTATCACATTGTTATGATACACGATCGGAATACCTCCTTTCAGAGATGTTTCACCTGTTGACAAAAGCGCAAATCGTCCGTTGTTGATATTATCCTCAAGTTTTGATGTCGGGAATCTGAATAAAGCCGCTGACTGCGCTTTGTGATAGGAGATCTCCGAAGAAATAAGAAACGTGCCATCCATTCTTTGCATGAGCACCATCGTACCGGCATCATCGACGATCGTAATGGCTGCTCCTGGTGCATGATGAGATGTGGCGTATTGTACAGCGGCGGCCATGATTTGATTAGCCCCCTGAAGTGTAAGATCGAAAGTCGGTTGAGTCTCTTGTGCTTTGCCTGCATTTATACAGATCAAAATCAAAAGGAATAGGAAGAGTATATTTTTCATGATTAGATGTTTAACTGTGGCTAGAATTGCGATCTGAAATTACTTCTGCACCATTTCATCATATCCGGTTTGTTTTCCTGCGCGTTCACTGACAAGACCCGGCCAGAATCCATCGGCCTTTGCTGTATTACCGGGGATATCTTCACTGAATGATTCCAGTGCGCTTTTAGAATGTTGAAGCATCAGGCGACCTTCTACAATCTGATAGATTTCGGGATCGATCGGGCGCAGTTTATTTCTGCTGATCGCATAAGCACAATAGCCTCCGTATTGCGGCGCATATTTTGACGGATCTGCACCAAAGAGTTGTTTGTGCTCCTCAGATGCGAACACATAGAATCCGCCGTTGTATAGTTTTACAATTTTAGGATCCCCTTTGACAGGCTTGCTATCTGTGAAATAAGACACGACATCATATCCTTCTGCGACATAGCCATCATCATTGACATTGACAAGAAATTTCTTTTCCTCATCCGGAATGATTGGTTTGCCTCTTTTCGAAAGTAGTTGTGGCCAGTATTTATCTGCCAGCTCAAGGCTGTTAGGATTCTTATTCCATCCATCCGTTGCTTTTGCATTGTGTTGCAATATCAATCTGTCATTGATGATCGAGAAAAAATTGACATCAACCGGTGCGAGGTGACCCAGGGAAACTGCATAACCGCAATATCCACCGAACTGAGGTGCATACTTTTCCGGCATAGAATCGAATAGCATCTTGTTCTCGTTACTGGAGAAATAGTAAATAGCGTCGTGCCATTTTGTTTGCATCTGTGCATTTCCTTTCACAGGCATTTTTTGTGTAAAAAAGGCCACAGGATCAAAGCCATCCAGGATAACACCTTTATCATCAATATTGACGAGGTACATGTCGCCTTTAGCAGGAGCATCGCATGCGATGATGGCCGAAAAAGAAGCAAGTAATACAAGCATCTTTAGGGTGAACGAAATAAAATTTGATTGTGATTTCATTTTGATTTAGAATTATTTAGGTTTGGAAATAGGTTTTTAAGTAGTAATGAGGTTACCATTCAAAATAGATGATTATTGTATAGGTGATGTTGACTGCTCTACCTCCTGGTGTTAGTTCGTAGCCGTTGGTGGTTTTTGATTCTTTTCGATCAGCAATACATTGTGTCCATCCGGATCGTGAATCATAAAACCCAGATTGTCTTTGTCAAGCATTGTCAACGATGATGAAACCCTAACCTTCGGATCTTTTATAGAGGATAGTATCTCATCTATGTCATCAACAAGAAGTGTTGTATGCCAGTGCCAAAGATCAGTTGCATTCGAGTGCTCAGGGGCAGGACGTCCTCCGGGCGGTGCGATATAATCTAAAAACTCAACACCTACACCTTCTTTAGCTACCATGCCCGTGATATAGACTCTCGCTCCAAATACCTGGTTCAGATGTTCCTGTTCGGTGCCTGAATTCAGACTATGTCCACCGATTTTAAACCCAAGTGTATTCTGCCAGAAACCATAGCTCTCTTCAGTCTGGTCAACGGCAATCGCGGTGTGATCAATGCCAAGAAATGGAGATGCATTTTTATTTTTCATGTACGTCGAAGACAAGTCATGCCATTTCGCTTTCCCTTTATCACCAGGGAAATGAATCAATTCAAGAGCATGGTAATCCGGATCCTGAAAATAAAAAGCTGAAATACCTGCCGCATTCGGTAAGGACATCGGTAATGTTTGGGGGGCTGTGGAAATGAATCCTACATGATGTTCTTCTAATATCTCAAAAGCTTTGTCCATATCGGCCACCACGATCGCGATATGTTGAAACCATAGATCATTGCTTTTACTATCTGGAGGTATCTGTCTTGCCTCAGCTGTATGTTCAAATTGAATGAGTTCGATCTGCTCATCACCCAACTGAAGTAATGCATAACGTGACGTGGTGGAGTCTCCCTGCAAACCATACAGTGAAGTTGTCTTACCTGCATCCATTGTGGCCTGACTGATAATATGAAATCCGAGGACTTTTGTATAAAATGGGATAGACCGCTCAAGTTGATTTACAGTCAAAGAAATTTTCTGCACTGAAACCACCTGCGCTGAAATTGGAGACAAATGGATTATGGTGATCAACAAGAAAAAAATAAAAACGACTAAGGACTTCATTGCTTTAAAATTTTATCGATTTGATGATGCAAAAGTATTTGGAGGCGAAGACGTGATCTGCTACCAGCGTAACACAAGCCTGTTTTATTAAAAATTTTATTGAATGATCAATTTGCTGTTGAATCCATTGTATCCGTCCAGATCCCGATAGGGGTTCCTGGGGTCAGCTATCCATTTGTCCTGATCGATTATAAACTTATATTTAAAAACACCTTTTCGTTGAAACGGAACTGAGATGCTCCATTCGTTTTTTGATTTGGCCGTTTTAGTCAATGGTACCGGTTCTGTATTCCACTGCAGAAAATCTCCTGTGATACCTACACTTGTTGCCTCCTGCTGATAGAAAAAGAAACTCACTTTCATATTTTTATAGTCAATGACAGGCGTGACTCCTGCAGGAGGAGAAAGGGTTTTTCCTGCTGCCATTTGCGTAGCATATTTTGGTTGCACGACACCCCAGCCTTGTTTCTCCCTGTCGACTGCTGGAAGGAAGCGGGCAGTGACCATCAATATTTCCCTGATCGTCACCGGATCCATGGCCGGGTTGGCTTCGATCATTTGGGCTATCACAGAACAAATAATCGGTGCAGCGAATGACGTTCCATCCACATGTTTGTAATGACCTGATATAAGCTTTTGCTCTTCGATTCTCTTATTGACAAATTCACGAACTTCAGAAACTGATTGCTTCAACAAATCCACAGGCATAGAAGTATGACTTATCTCGTTGACCAGTATTGCCGGCAATGCAGCATCCGTGGAATTTGCGAGTTTGAACAAAATCTCCGCTTCTCTGTGATCGCTCGTCCCTGGTAAAATAGGTGCGGGAATCCATACTGCCGGCGCTATCAGGTCAGGCTTCCTTGTCATGTCACCCACACTCCCGTATGATGAATGATAAATAGTATTCATCAACGGATTGATAGAATTCTCATCGTTCAATCCTCCGACAGATATTACATCTATCGAATTGGCAGGAGCATTAAGTTGTGCATATGGATCATTGCCGGCAGCAGCTACAACGACGATACCCGCCTGAAATGCGCGATGTACGGCACTGTTGATCGGACTTCGATCAGATTGAATGCCTTCATCTCCATAAACCGAAAGATTGATGATTCGGATATTAAGATTTTTCTGATGATGGATAGCCCAGTTGATCGCCCGTATGATGCTATCTGATGTGATCACGCCGTTGTCATTCATCACTCTGAGCAAAACTAATTTGGCATCAGGTGCGAGGCTTTTATATTTCCCTTTTGATAGATGTCCATCTCCTGCACAAACTACGGATGTCATTGTACCATGCCATCGTTGACCATTAGGCTGCATGCTTGTTTGAGATGGATTTGCTGTGCTCATGTCAAGCACTTTCAATATCCTGTTTTCCGGATAGATCAGATCAGGATGCATATCGAATCCGCTATCAATGAGACATATCGTCACGCCTTTTCCGGTAAGATCCGGATCCGCAGTAAGCCTGTCTCCGATCGGAAGAATCTGAAAGCCGGCTGCCACTTCATATTTTCCTGTCCGGGAAAGAATTTCCTGTTCGATAGCGATCCCCGCCTGATCAATGCATCTTGTGCACGCGCCATCTGAACCCTTCCAACCAGGAACTTCTTCAGCCAAAAATCTTGTGAGGGGTTCGTCCATTTCCTGATCAAATGTGTTGACCAGGGTTTCATGTTTGTGACCGCATATCGGACAACGGTGTAACATATTTTGATTCATCGTGAATTTCAGATTATGCGTATGCAGCAATAGGTTGTTCGGTTTGGAGGGTACCTTCCCATTTTTTAATGAGGTGATCACCGACACGCAATGCATTTGCAATCGCTGTAAGTGAAGGATTGACAGCACCGGATGAAGGAAAAAAACTTGTATCCACTACATAGAGATTGCTGAGGTCATGCGCTTTGCAATTCAAATCAAGCACAGATGTCGCAGGATCATTTCCAAATCTGCAGGTCCCACTTTGATGCGACACCCCGGACACTCCCAATTTATATCCGACCGTACCCTGTAGTTGATAGTCAAATCGTTGATCAAGTTTTTCCAGGATAGTGATCATCTCTTTCCGAAGCTCCTGATAGGCTTCAATATTATTCTGCTTATATTTTAGTTGAATGCTGCCATCTTCACGTACTTCTACTTTGTTGTCATGATCCGGCAGATCTTCTGTAGTGATAAAAAAATCAATCGAGTGAACACCGAAATCATTGGCGACAAAAGGTAAATTCTCTCCGAATTCATCTTTGAGCAAACCATCGAGTGTATCAGGATCAGTCTTACCCATCAGTTGGATCGTTCCCATCGGATATGGAAATGAAGGTTTGCCATGATAAAAATCACTGATCAAAAATGATTTTTGAAATTGGGCATTGTTCTTCTTTTTTGTAATCGCCACAACGGTTCCATTGTTGTGCAACATGAGATTACGACCTACAAGACCGGAGCTATTCGCAAGTCCTTTCGGATGAACTGCACTTTTAGATTTAAGAAGTAGTGCCGCAGAATTAATAGCTCCGCAGCTCACTATAATCGTATCCGCTGCAAATTCAAGCTCCTGGCCATTTTTAAAACCACATACAGTTCGGACACGATGGCCTGATGCATCTGTATCGAGTCTTTGGACATGGAATCCGGTGATCAGCGTTACATTTTCATACGTCAGTGCTTTTTTAATTCCGATGACATGACTATCGGCCTTGGATTCCGTCGGGTCAGGATAACCGTCAAAATAAGACAGACTTGCGGCCTCATTTATTTTTGCGTGATCCTGTGGCAATGAGATTCCTATCGGGATAGGCGATGGATGATACCCTAATGAAGTGATCTCCGCATTGAGCCTGGCCATATCCTCTTCAGCAGGAATTTCTACGAATGGATATGGTTTTGAGGCTGGTGGTTCGGTAGGATCTGCACCTCGACGGCCATGCACATGATACAACTGCTCGGCTTGCTGATAGTAATCTTCCATCTCATCATAGGAAACAGGCCATGCAGGTGAAACGCCATATCTGTGATAGGTTTCTTCAAAATCTCTTTCTCTCAGTCGTAACAGCGCGGCTCCATATACCTTGGTATTGCCCCCGACACAATAATGTGTAAATGGTAAAAATGGATTCCCTTCCGAATCGTACCAATGTTCTTTTGGCCTGTATTTACCTTCTGTATAGACTACATGAGGATTCCAGTTGTCAACTTCCTTGGGAAGAAATTGTCCTCGTTCGAGGATCAGGATCTTCTTGCCTGTTGGGGCCAGTTTCTGAGCTATTGTACCACCTCCGGCTCCTGTACCGATAATGATGACGTCATATTTTTTCATAAGATAGACTTGTTCCTTTTGATGATTCAAAGGTAGAGTCCGGTCTTAGCGTCAATTGATACCTGGGTAACAGACCACTGATTTTGACAAAAATATTAAGCAAATGGAAGGACTGATCCTGGTGGAAAAAATGGCTACATCTAGAATGTGCGTTTATAAAACTCGGTCAGAAAAGCAATAGATTCCTTGTTGAGCGGATTATTGTTCCATTCTATATTGTGGAGATTTTTCATCTTTAAAATATCCCTTGGAACGGATTCAAGTTTATTGTTCGCTATAAAAAGAAGCGTCAAATGTTTAAGAGCCATCAGTTCATTTATTGGCAATTGCTTCAGCTTATTACCTGAACAAAATAACATCCTGAGGTTTTTAAGTGCCCACACTTCGGCAGGTATTTCATCAAGACCGAGACCAATAAGACTTAATTCCTGTAATTTTTTAAGATTACTAATGCCGGTTGGCAATCGCTGGAGAGGATTATTTGTCAGGTACAGAACTTCGAGGTTTCGAATTTCTCCAATATTTGTGGGAAGGTTGTTTATATGATTACGGCTCAGATCAAGTACCCTCAGTTTATCCAATTTAGAAATATCATCCGGCACTTCATTTAATTGATTATCACCAATCCGCAGTATTTCGAGTTTTTTTAATTTACTGATTTCGACAGGCAGTTTGGTGATTTGATTATTTGTAAGGCTCAGCAATCTGAGTTTGGACAATTTGAAAATATCATCCGGAAGACTGGTTAATAAATTATCGTTCAGATAAATTTCCCGGAGTTCGGTGAGTGCTTTTATTCCCAGAGGAATATGCCTGATATGATTGTCAGTGAGATAAAGTTGCTGCAAGGATTTCAGCCGGAAGATTTCAACCGGAAACGGATCAAGAAGATGACCGTTTAAATTCAGGACTGAGCTTCCCGATTCGGATGCAGCATTGATTTCAGAGAGGGCAGTGGGTTTGGACATACATCAATTATGCATTACTTGAGCGACGCTGATTGGCATTCTCTTTCAATTCACGTAGATCTTTTATAAAAATTTGCTTTCGGTTAAATTGAATCAGGCCCTGGTTTTCAAGTTCATTAAGGATGAGGGATGCGGATTTCCGAGAAGTACCGGCGAGCATTGCAAAGTCAGTCTGCGTAAGGCTGTGGGATATCAGGATCTGGCCATCGCGTTCTCTGCCATAATCATTAGCCATGTCCAGCAATAGTTCCAGCAATCTGAGCTTAATATCTTTGAATAAAAGAATTTCAATTCGTCGTTCAAGTTTGCGGATTTGCCCACTGATCCTTCGATTCATTTCCATCGCGAAAGAAACATAATCCCGGGTGAGCTCGCGGGCTTTTTCCATGCTCATCTTACATACTTGTGTCCCTTCTTCAATCACTTCAGCAAATACATGGTGATTTCGTTCGCCCAGGAGTCCCATTTGACCCAGGACTTCTCCCATGCCTAAGATGGCGATAACTCTTTCATTTCCATCCCGATCATAGTGGCCAATCTTTACTTTACCATGGTCGATAAGGATAATTTCCTGAAGAGGGTCGTTTTCAAAAAAAAGAAAGTCGTGTTTCTTGAAGAGTAGCGGTGGCACTCGTTTTACATAATCTTCATACTTATAGGGGCAAAGTATCCTGTTGAAGTCAACACCTTCGAGATACCAAATATCCTTTTCCATGAAAATGATGCTTTTGAGACGTATAACTCCAAGACTAAGGTAGAATAATCAAACCATAACGAAAAAGTCTTATCGTCAACTATCCGGGAGCTTTATCTAAAAATCAATATGGATTAGGTTAGACGAGCTTATTTTTTGACCTGTGGGCAAACTGAATTTCCTCTAATATATGCAGTACCAATAGCTGAATAAAGAATATAAAATATTGATTTTAAGGTAATTATATAAAATACTGGAAATATCCCTTTTTTATTACCTTTATTGAGTTAATTTACTCAATATAATAAGTAATTTTACTCAATGAAAAATTTAAATACTAAATGAGTAACGGCACCAAATTAATACGGAATGAACTGGAAGTTCTGAAGCAACGGATGAATCTGGAACCTCGAAAATTCATCCAGGTCGTCACCGGTCCAAGACAGGTTGGAAAGACCACACTGGTGATTCAGTTCACAAAACGAACAACCCTGCCTGTGCAATTTTCTTCTGCTGATGCCATAGCTACTGATGACAAGTCCTGGATCAGTCTTCAATGGCAAACTGCCCGTATAAAATTGCAATCAAACGTGTTGCGCGAAGCCATCCTCATCATTGATGAAATACAGAAAATCAAAAACTGGAGTGAACAGATCAAAAGAGAATGGGATGCTGATACACGAAATGATGTCAATCTCAAGATCATCCTGCTGGGCTCTTCCCGACTGCTTTTACAACAAGGACTAACTGAATCACTCACAGGGAGATTTGAATCTATTTATCTAAGCCATTGGACATTTTCTGAAATGAATGCTGCGTTCGGATTCAGCCCCGAAGAATATGTTTGGTTTGGCGGATATCCCGGATCTGCATCGCTGATTCAGGATGAAATCCGATGGAAAAATTATGTGCGTGATTCATTGATTGAGACAAGCATCTCCATGGACATCATGCAATTGACAAGAGTTGATAAGCCGGCGCTCATGAGGAGACTTTTTGACCTGGGCAGCCAATATTCAGGTCAGATATTATCCTTCAATAAAATATTAGGTCAATTGCAGGATGCAGGTAATACAACGACATTATCGCACTATCTGAATCTATTGGATACAGCTGGTCTGCTCGCTGGTCTTGAAAAATACAGTCATGGAAAAGTCAGGCAAAGAGGATCAATTCCGAAATTCCAGGTACACAACACAGCATTGATGACTGCAACCCAGCCAGAAATGTTTTCAACTATTTATAAAGATCCGGCAAGATGGGGTCGATGGGTAGAATCCTGCGTAGGTGCTCATCTCCTGAATGCTAGTTTAAAAAATCATTTCACCCTCAATTATTGGAGACATGTCAATGATGAAATCGATTTTGTAATGACCGATGGAAAAAAAACCATAGGTATAGAAGTGACCACAGCATTTAAACATAGACGATCTGGTATCAATGGTTTTGTAAAAGCGCATCATCCGGATAAAGTATTGAAAGTAGGCGCTGATGGAATATCGTGGCAGGAATTTATCAGGATTGATCCTAAAACATTAATGTAATCGGACGCAAGGAATGAGAGTTTTCAGCATTTTACAATTTCTAGCATCAACTTCATTCTCTCCAAAAAGCTCCTCCACTAGATCACTACATCACTTGATCACCAGATCACCAGATTTTTAGAATTCCGCGTTTCCCGGCGTCCTCGGAAAAGGAATAACATCTCTGATATTCGTCATCCCCGTCACAAACAAGACAAGTCTTTCAAATCCTAAACCAAATCCTGCATGTGGACATGTACCAAATCTTCTTGTATCGAGATACCAATCCATCTCATGCAACGGGATATGCATCTCTTCCATACGCTGTGTCAATACATCAAGACGTTCTTCACGTTGTGAACCACCCACAATCTCGCCGATCGAAGGAAATAAAATATCCATCGCCGATACCGTCCGTCCATCATCATCAACGCGCATATAAAATGCTTTGATCTCTTTTGGATAATTCGTAAGGATCACAGGTTTTTGAAAATGTTTTTCAACGAGATAGCGCTCGTGCTCAGATTGCAGATCGGTACCCCACCCTTCTATCGGGTATTGAAATTTTCCTTTTTTATTAGGTGTGCTATTGATTAAGATCTGAATAGCTTCTTCGTATTTCAAACGCTGAAATTCATTGTCGACTACAAAATGAAGCTTTGTAATAAGATCCATCGTGCTTCTCTCCTGCTGCGGTTTTGTAGATTCCTCTTGCTCTTGTCTTTCTTTCAGAAACTGAATATCATCGGCACAATGTTCGAGCGCGAATGCAATAACATACTTCAACATTGATTCAGCGAGATCCATATTGTCTTTAAGATCAAAAAATGCAACCTCGGGTTCGATCATCCAGAATTCCGCAAGATGTCTTGTCGTATTGCTATTCTCAGCACGAAATGTAGGACCGAATGTGTAGACACGGCTCAATGCCAATGCCGCAAGCTCTGCTTCAAGCTGTCCGGATACCGTGAGATTAGTGGCTTTGCCAAAGAAATCTTTTTTGAAGTCGACATCCCCTTCTTTGTTTTTTTGAGTGTTCTCCAGTGATAGCGTAGTGACTTTAAACATTTCGCCTGCACCTTCTGCATCAGATCCGGTGATGATCGGACTATGAAAATAAAAGAAGCCTCTCTCATGAAAAAAATGATGAATTGCATAGGCGAGCGCATGACGTATACGCATCACAGCGCCAAACGTATTCGTCCTGATGCGCATATGCGCGATGTCGCGGAGAAATTCCATGCTATGCTTCTTGGGCTGCAACAGATATTTGTCAGGATCGGCATCACCTACCACTTCTATCGTACGAGCTTTGACTTCAACAGCTTGTCCTTTACCCATTGATTCAATAAGTGTCCCGGTGGCGATGACAGCACTACCTGTTGTGATTCTCTTTAGCAAAGCAGGATCCGTGTTTTCATGATCGACTACTACCTGCATCGTCTGCATGCAGGATCCATCACTGACAGCAATAAACTGATTGCTTCTAAACGTCCTGACCCAACCGCACACTGTGACTTCCTGTCCGATAGGCTTGGCGGCGAGAATTTCTTTAATTGATTTTTTCATTGTTTTCCTTGATCTGGAATAAGTGGCGAAGATAGGCAGATAACGGTTTTGAATCCCCGTAAGCAAATATAATCGTGGCACGACTAGTGGTGGCACGACTAGTCGTGCCACCACTAGTCGTGCCACGATGGTCTAACTGCCTGATAATACACGTAGTTATAAGTGGAAGTTGGGTACACATTATGGTCCACTTTTCTGATCGCTTTGTGATCACTTTCTGATCACTTTGCAGTCTATTTTATAGGTGGTATTTGGGAAGTAAAAAGCGAAATGCCTTACTGATTACACTTATCCCGAATATATGGCTCAGCATCCTTCGTCCCCAGCTCAAGGGCCTTCTTCCAGTCAGCACATGCCGATTTCGGGTCTCCGAGGGCTTCCCAGGCACGGCCACGGAAGAAATATGAAGCTCCGTGTGTGGGCTGAATTTTAATAGATGCATCCATGTCTCCCTTAGCCTGGGTAAATAGGCCCATCTTTCCATAACAGAATCCCCTTTCAAAATAGACGTTTGGAAAATCAGGCTGAAGAGATATGAGCTTTGAGTATGTCTCTATGGCCTCATTGAGCATATTCGATTCTTTATATGCAACACCCAGATTGAATAATCCATGTGTATTCGTAGGATCAGCTTCCAGTATCGTCTTAAAATCTTTTGCTGCTTCTCCAGTCTGTCCACTGGCACCATATGAGCTGCCTCTGAATTGCAATGCTGTGAGATTCTTTGGTTCTTTGGCAATGACAGCATTTGATATCTCAATCGCCTCATTGTATTTCTTTAGATTGAAATACGCTTCTGCAAGCCTGACTTTAGCATCTGTGTAATCAGGACTTAACTGAACACCTTTTTCAATGTAAGGCAATGCCTCTTCCCATTTTCCTTCATCGCGCAACATCGATCCATAATTGAGATTGGCAAGACCTGAACCCGGATTAGTATAAATAGCATTGCTGTAATAAGATTCCCAATTCTGATATGTACCGGAACGCCATAGATTCACACCCGACCAAATCACCAGTACTGATCCAAATACAACAGGCGCGTATGCTTTGTTGATGAATTTTATTTTATCAATCAATCCCAATGCTATGAGCCATAGGCCCACATAAGGAAACCATGCCCTGTGATCAAGATAATCATACGCTACACCGGCAAATGAAGGCTCATACGCCATCGAAGGCAATAATGGAGCAAGCCACAATGCAAATCCTGAAATCAGGATCCGCTGATCAGGTTTATTTTTCCAAACCAAATACCCAAATATCCCCAACAGAACGACACCTCCTAACGTCCAGAAAATAGAGTATCCCGGCATCACACTAAATCCAAGAGGAATAATCATTTTGAAAAACTCTTCAGGTAATGATCTGAGATTATGAAAAAATGCAAGCGCCGCTAAATTTCCTGCCGATGCAATTGCTTTCCCGCGCAATACAAAATAAACAATGAAGAGTACCCCATTTATACCTAACCACATCCACGCAACAGCGTCCGGCATTTTTTTCTTTTCCATATACATCATCACAAATGCGATGGGCAATAACGCGATCGCCGATTCCTTCGTCAACAACGCCATAAAAAAGAATGGCACAGCCAACCACAACGATTTCGCAGAACCAGATTTCAAATACCGCTGGACAAGGATTAAAAATGATAATCCAAAGACCATTAAATACAAGTCACCCCTGGCTGCAATCCAACCGACGACATGCGGAGTAAGAAGATTCATTCCATAAAGCAATGCACCTGCCCAGGCGAGAAGAGGTTTGAAATAAAACTGAAGAAAAAAGAAGAGTAAAACGACACCCAGGATGAAGATGATCAGGTTGTGCACATGATAGACCGCAGGATTGGTTTTTCCTATCGCATAATCGATCATATAGGTGATGCTCTGCCAAGGCCGGTACAATTCTATCCGGGCATCCATAAACCATGCATCTGTTGTAAACGCGAGCGGCAGATTAAAGCCCTCTTTCAGCATCGGATTTTCTTTGATCATCTTATCATCGTCATGCATGACATAATCAAAGAAGATCGTCCTTCCATAGATGATAGCAGGAATAGCTACCAGTAGAAGATAATGCCAGAGCTTTAGCTTTTGAACAGATTTTTTTGCGACAGCAGGTTTCAGTTTCTTATTGGCCATGGAGAATAAGCTAGGTAAGCATCAACAATGATATGAAGAAAAAATAAGATATGAAGAGTATACTTTAGGTTAAAGCACATCTACAAAACTCCTGATCTCCATCAACATTTGCTCTCTTGATTTTCCTCCGGGGATAGCCCCATACCGAACAGAAAGGCATTGTTCAAAAAATACAGAAACGCGGGTCTTTACTAAATCGGCAACACCACTTTTGTCGAGATAGAACTGAAGTTTTCCCTGGTCAAGTTCTGAAGGCGGGATAGAAAGTTTGTCGGAAAGAAATTTGTAGAATAGCTCAGTAGCCCGTTCGAAAAATTCTTTATCGGAAAAATTCGAAGAAGACATCTGCAAAGCATCGATCTGAAGACGGGCATTTCGGACAGCAGCTATCCGGATCTTTTCATCTTCCGGAATTGCATCCTCTCGTTTGCGTTTGAAGGAAACGAACATCCCCCAGAATGAACCGGAAAGAATCAATCCAAAAAGAAATAAATGAGGTATGGACATCCAGAAACGATCATCTGTAGTGATATTCCTGATCTTTCTCAATTGATTTGGAATTTCAGGTGCTGCAGTGATTGTTGTTTTTTTTCCACTATTTGCTCCTTGTGTGACATTTAGCCTCACTGTATCCGTGCTCGCTGTTTCGTATTTCAGTGTCCTTGGATTGAAATAGATAAGGGGTACGACAACTTTATAATGACCGGGTTCACGTGGAATCATCTGATATTCAATCGTGCGGTGGTGCGTGATATGGTCCTGGTCATCTGTCATTTTATCCTCAATAATGCGGGGATCGTAAATTTCAAAATCGCCATCTGCGACCGGGGTGGGAGGATCCCATCGTTTGCCATCACCATCACCTTTTATCTCTACTGAAATGGTAAATGCATCATCAGTGGTAATGTCAGTTTGCCCCGGAGATCCTTTGACAGAATAATGACCTACAGCACCTGAAAATGCTGAAGGTGCGCCAGGTGGTAATGGTAAAATGTGAACTGTCAATGGAGCGGAAGAAGCTTTGGTCACATCCATACTTCTCATGGAAAAGAATCCGCGTTGCTCAGGGAAAGGGGCCTCAAGTCCAACATCCATGATCATCGGATCAATGGTATACGTCCCGGATTGATGAGCAAAGAGTGCAATGGCTTTTATGACACGTGACGTATAGTGGACACCGTTGACATTCTCCATTGTTGATTGTCGGTTGAAGTTGCCGAAATTCTGAATAAAGAAATCTGCGTAGTCATCTTCAGAAAGTACATTGACACTTTGTACATTCTGATTGAACAGTAGTTTGTATTGAAGGATGATTTGCTGACCCGGATAGTAGGATGTTGTATCCAGAGAGGCAACGAGTAAAACATTTTCTTTGCCAGTGGCTGTGATGCCTGAACCCGAATTGGTTTTTGATTTCACGACTTCGATCGTCAGTGGCCTTGTTGACAGTTGTTTTCGTCCGGCTGCCACTTTTGCGGAGCCGATCGTAAATTTTCCTACCTGAACAGCAAGCAAGGAATATGACCATGAAATACTTTGACTCATCTGTCCATTCATGATCATGGTGCTCGATGAGGTAGAAGGACCAGCTACAACTTTAAAATTTTCGAAAGTAGGTGGTTGAAAATTTCCGCCCTGGGCATTGCGAAGTTCAAAGGTGATATCAAAGACTGTATTCTGTGCTACTTTGTCACTCGCCACTGCGGCTGCAAAAACCGGATCCTGTGCATGTGAATTTTCTACACAGCAGAAGACGACCAGGCAAGTGAGGTATGCGAAAAGAAGATTAAAACTTTTTTTTCTCACGTGTTGGTTTTGTCGATTTATTTATTTGGGGCTCTACAGGAAGACGGTGTGCATCGTTCAACACCACGATTTCAACAGGATCAATTTTTAGACTATTTTCTCCATCACGAAAGTAGGCTTCCGGAATCAGAATCTTACCTTCTTCTGCAGGTCTTAGTATGTAGGAATAGGATTGGCTCGAACTTTTCTTCCCATTGGCGATCATAAAACTGGATGATGTATTGGGTCCACTCACCACAGGAACATTTTTGAGATCAGGTGCTTCAAAGCGACCTTCACCATTTTCAATTGTATAGGTTACTTCCACCAGGTCACCAGGATTGATCGTATCAGCACTGACTTCTACTTTCACAGTCGGCTGAGCCATCAGTATAACCGTGAGCCAGCTAAAACATAATGTTATAATCGTTTTCATTTCTTATCGTTTCTTGTACCTCCTATTTCAGTATTCAGTATTCAGTATTCAGTATTCAGTATTCAGTATTCAGTATTTAGTATTTAGTATTTAGTATTCAGTATTCAGTATTCAGTATTCTTTTTTCATCGCAGATAACGCAGAATTATTTCGAAAATAATTTACGCTAATTGGATTTATTGTTACTTGCTATTCTTTTTTCACCGCAGATGCCGCAGAATTATTTCAAATAAAAATTTCGATATTTGGATTTCTCCGTTCTCAGCTAATCATTATCCAATTTGCTTATTGCTTTTTGCCTATTGCAATTTCTTGCCGCAAATTGCGCTGATTTTCGCAAATTAGATTTCTTAATTCGCCGCTAATTCACGCTAATTAGATTTCTGCATTTGCCTCTTTGATCACTGATCACCACATCACTCGATCACTGATTACTGATTACCACTTACTGATTACTGAACTTCACCAATCCTTCACCGGTGGTGCTTTACTACCACGCACCTTTTTCAGTTTTTCCTGCACACGTTGATCTTCACGTTCTACGGCTTTCAGTATTTCTTTGGCTTCGTCTTTGCTTACATCTTCCTTTGATTGTTGTTGCTGTTGATCCTGTTGTGATTGATTTTGAGATTCCTGTTGCTGCTGATCTTTTTTATCCTTATCGGATTGTTGTTGTTGCTGTTGTTGTTGTTGATCCTGGTTTTGCTGATCTTTATTATCATCTTTCTTTTGCTGGTCTTTTTGTTGCTGTTGCTGCTGTTGTTGTTGTTGCAACTGACGCATGGCCAACATCAGGTTTTTTTTAGTATCCTCATCTGATGGAGATAACTTCAATGACTCTTTATAGTTTTTGATGGCCTCATCATATTCCTTGTTTTGAAAATGTGCATTGCCCATATTGTAATAGGCATTGGATTGGAGTGTGGGGTCTTTCGAATTTTCAATCGCCTTCTGATATTGAGTTACAGCTTCTGGCATCCTGTTTTGTTCATAGATGGAGTTGCCGAGGTTATAGGATGTTTCTGCTTTGGGTTTGATTTCTTCTGCTTTTCTGTAGGCGGTCTCTGCATCCTGATATTGTCTGAGATCAAATTGTTTATCGGCTTTACGGTACAAAGGATATTCAGGCTGACTTATTCCCATAGCGGAGAAAAAAATCAGAAAAATGAACTGCAGAAAAAGAAATCGTAAGGTATTCATCAGATGACTTCGTGTTTGTAGTTAACGGATGCATACATTAGAATCAACAGAAGAGCAGGCAGAAGAAACCATTGAAAATAGCTTTTATGGTCAGAGAAAGATCTCTTCTCAAGATGGCCACGTTCCAGTTTGGTCAATTCGGATTTCAAATCATCAATGATCGTGGGGATACTGTTCAGGTCATAATATTTACCGTTGCCTTTACTGGCCAGGTCTGTCATGAGTTGCTTGTTGAGTTTTGTTTTTACGGGCTGACCTGTTTCATCACGTTTCACATCCTTATTTCCATTGATCATGATCGGGATCGTACCGCCTTCTTCAGTACCGACACCTACTACATAGGTTGACCAGCCCTTGGCTATTGATTCCTGTATGGCAAGTGGTGCATCACTATCATGGTCTTCGCCATCAGTGATGATGATGATAGCTCCCTCGCCGGGTTCTTCTGAATTCTTGCCTGACTTTGTGGCTAGACGTATAGCTTCTCCTATAGCAGTGCCTTGTGTTCCGGCCTGATCAGGATGGGCTGCATTCAGATATAATTCAATGGCGTGCCAGTCCGAGGTCAATGGGCTTTGGATGTATGCATTGCCGGCAAAGACAATCAGGCCTATCCGATCTGTTTTAAATGCAGAGGACAAATCCAACGCAAATCGTCGCGCTCTTTCAAGTCGGTTTGGAGCTACGTCTTCCGCGAGCATACTATTGGAAATATCAAGGCACAGATAGATGTCTGCTGTTTTATTTTCGACCGTCTCTGTTTTGTACCCCCATTGAGGATTGACGGCAGCGATGCTGAGCAAAATGGCTGCCAATCCACCAAACCAAAGGAATGAGGGCTTGTTTTTCAATTTTCCTAAAACTTTTTCATTAGACAAGGCGCTTCCCCAGTTTGACCAGCTTTTTCCGCTGAACCAGGCGTTGAGAAAAAAACCTGCAATAATCAGCACAGGAAGTATTCCCAACCAAAAGAATTCAGGATGTTGAAAACGAAACATTAGATCAGGATAATAATTTGTGCAATTGTCTTACCATTTTCATCTTAAGTACATTACAGGTCATGAATCTCCTGAATATGCTTGTATCTTATATAGGCAAAAGTACTATACTGTATATGAACAACATTTATTGTGGCCTGATGAATGATGTTTACAGATTGTGAACGATTAAGAAAAGAGATCTTTGTTGAGACACCATTTCACGCATGACACTCCTGGAGATTGCATAAAATGGAGAGTCACAGGTAACCTTGTAAAATAATTGTCAGTTATATTGCAGAAAGATAAATCGGCATAACGATGGTGATTCCGGCAATGAATATGCTATTGGTTTGGTTTTCAAAGCCCAATATGTAGCCATTTTATCTTATATCAGTCTGTTTCTATCCTTAGCATAAATTTTGCATTGAAGACCTGTTCCAAAATTTATGTATTACATTGGCTGCAATTAAAAAATAAAAATATTTTTGCACCCTTGGTCTCTTCCGTATCGACGGAGTTACTGGTTTTCGATCTCTAAAATGCATCAAATCAACTATTAAATCAATCTTTATGAGCAATCCTAATGTCAAGCCTGAAAAAGCTGCTTCAAGTGGTTCCTTCAGTACTCTTTTTGCCTCTGTTTTAATTCCTGTGGCCATTATCATTGGTTTTATTGTTTTCTATACCATTTTGGGCAGTCCGTCCAATTTTGAAGATGGCAATCCAAAAGGCCATCCAATTCCGGGTAATTATCTCGGTATGATGTTCAAAGGTGGTTATCTGGTGCCTATTCTGATGGGTTTGATGATGATCGTTCTTGCTGTGATTGTTGAGCGGTTTATGACGATCAGGGTTGCCAGCGGAAAAGGATCGATTCCAAATTTTGTCAGGAGAATCAAGGGCTTCCTGGATCGTAATGATGTCAATGGCGCCATTGGCGAATGTGATAAGCAAAAAGGTTCAGTGGCAAATGTGATCCGTGAAGGCTTGAGAAAATATCAGGCCATGGAGACGATACCAGGTCTGGAAACAGATCAAAAGGTTCTGGCTATTCAAAAAGAAATAGAAGAAGCCACGTCACTCGAGCTTCCGATGCTGGAGAAAAATCTCGTGATTCTGGCTACTATCTCATCAGTAGCTACACTGATGGGACTTTTAGGAACGGTATTCGGGATGATCCGGGCTTTCTCAGCTATTGCGACTGCAGGAGCACCCGATGCTGTAGCGTTGTCAACAGGTATTTCTGAGGCCCTTATCAATACTGCTCTCGGTATCAGCACATCTGCGATCGCCATCATTTCATACAATTATTTCACCACGAAGATTGACGGTTTAACCTATGGTATAGATGAGGCTGGATATAGTGTTGCGCAGAATTATGCGGCAAAACATTAATTCTTCTCATCCCGTTATTTAATTAATCATGCCAAAGGTCAAAATACCACGGAAGAGTACAGCAGTAGACATGACAGCCATGTGTGACGTCGCGTTCCTGTTGCTTACTTTTTTCATCCTGACCACTAAATTCCGGCCTCAGGAAGTTGTCGCGATAGATATCCCTTCTTCCACGGCCCAGATTCCTATTCCTGACCGTGATATCATGTTGTTCCAGATAGCTCCTGATGGAAAAGTATTTTTTGGTTTGGATGACCAGCCTACCCGATTAAAATTGCTTGATCGGCTTTCTGCTCAATACAGTCTTTCTTTGTCAGATAAACAAAAAGATGCTTTCAGGACATTGGAAACCTGGGGCATGGATATAAGATCACTTCCTGCATTTCTTGAAAAGACTCCTGCGGAAAGAGCCACTGCTCCTCAGGCCGGACTTACCATTGACACAACCGGTGGAAATCACCAGGTCGAAGATCTAATACTTTTTTCAAGACAGGAAAACAATATGCTCCGTATCGCTATCAAAGCCGATAAGACGACTGAATACAGAAATTTTGATAAGCTGATCAATGCCTTACAGAACCGCAAGGTCAATAAGTTCAACCTGATCACATCTGCCAGGGCAAAAAGAGAATAAACATTTACTTACAACAGCAAAAAGTTTGAACCATGGCTGAAATGAATGTCTCCGGCGGAGGAGGCCATAAAAAAGATAAAAAGGTAAGAGGTAAAAAAATGTCTACCAGGGTCGATCTTACGCCTATGGTGGATCTTGGCTTCCTGCTGATCACCTTCTTCATGCTGGCGACCACGTTTAACAAACCGAAAACGATGGAAGTGAACAAGCCGGCGAAAGATGATATAAAAAAGGAGGAGGAGCCACCAATCAAAATGTCCAAGACGGCTACGCTCATGCTGGGAAAGGGAGATAAGATCTACGCTTATGTCTCACCTGATGAAATCGATGAGACTACCCAAATCTCACTGGACAGCATTGATTACAGTCCGAACGGCCTCAGGAAGTTTATCCAGCGTAGACAGAATGAAGTGCAGGCCCAATGGGGAAATAAAGATGATCTCTTTATAATGATCAAACCCCTCCCGTCTTCGAGCTTTAAGAACATTGTTGACGCCCTTGATGAGATGACCATCAATGACGTAAAGCGGTATGCTATTCTTGCCCCAAATGACCCGATTGATTCCCTGATTGCATTGAGGGCAGGTCAGAGCCGAAAATAATTTATGCAAAAAAACGATCAGGAGCATCATTACGTTATCTGAATTAAAGGAGTAGATTATGGAAAATCAAAGATTGCTGAGGACTTCAATGGATGACATCGTATTCGATGGCAGGAATAAGAATTATGGTGCTTTTCAGCTGCGCAAGCTGTATGACAAGCATATGTCAAAGGCGATGATCACGGGCATGCTCTTTTTTCTATTGGTAGTAACCTCACCTCAAATCATCAGAATGATCAAAGGTTTCCTTCCGAATACCAAAGATGCACTTGAGATGAAGGAAGTGACCCTGGCAGAACCTCCACCAATAGATCCTAAGAAACCACCACCGCCACCACCGCCAAAAGTGGATCCACCACCGATAAAAGACCAGATCAAATTCGTCCCTCCCGTCGTCAAAAAAGATGAAGAGGTGAAGGAAGAAGAACCACCACCGCCGACTGTCGAAGAAATCAAAGACAAGGAGATAGCGACTGAAACTAAAAAAGGTGATGAAAGTGGTGTAGATGCATCACTTGCAGAACCTGATGCTCCTCCGGCACCTGTGCTTGAAGAAGCTAAGGATGAAGAGCCTTTCACCTATGTAGAACAGATGCCTACATTCCCTGACGGAACGGAAGCGATGTACAAATACATCTATGCTCAGATTAAATACCCTGCTATAGCCCGTGAAAATGGTATCTCCGGTCAGGTCATTGTACAGTTTGTCGTCTCGAAGGATGGAGATATACAAAAGGCAAAAGTTGTACGGGGTATTGGAGGCGGATGTAATGAGGAGGCACTCCGCGTTGTAAACGGCATGCCAAAATGGAAAGCGGGAAAACACAACGGAAGAGCTGTGCCCGTGACCTTTACACTTCCGATCAAGTTTGTACTTCAATAAAGAATGAATGTCTTCATTATCAGGCAAAGTTTTTCTTTTCTTGCTTGGGTTGACATATATAGGTATAGGTGTTTATATTTTCAGTAAGAAAATACTTGAATCTCCCTGGAGTGAAATCCTTTCGATCATGTTTGTCGTATATGGTTTGTGGAGAGTTTATCGTTCGATTATGAAAAAATAAACACAAACCCTTATAAAAAGCAAAGAAGGTCTGATGTCCTGGTGTAGGAAATCAGACCTTCTTATTAATGGGATATTAACTGGATTTAACGAGGTCTTAACTTTAGAATTTGTTATACTATACGTCATCCGTATATAAAACCGAAGACCAGAAAATTAATGCGTAGATACTTCTTACATATTTTATTTGCGAGCCTGTTGCTCCAGTCAGCCTGCGTAAAGAAAGCGGAGGACATGACAGGCCCAACTATGGGTGAGCTCTCCATCATCGCGGATGAAAGCATGAAAGATATCGTCGGGCAGGAAGAAGAAATATTCGAACGCAACTATAAATATGCAAAGCTGAATATTTCGTACACGAATGAGTATGACATGTTCAGCAAGTTTTTGGAGGATAGCATCGATGCCATCATGACCACAAGGCCTTTGTCTAAAGAAGAGCTGGATCATCTTGAAAAACTTCAAAGCTATCCGGTACAAAGTGTTTTTGCCAAAGGTGCACTTGCATTTATTACCAATAAAAATCAAACGGACACGACATTTACCTATGAACAGATGCTTTCCATGTTCAGGGATTCAACCGGTGGAAAAGTATTTATTATTGAAAATGCCAAATCCGGTATAACCAATCTCCTGCTTCAATTGATAAAACGAGAGAAATTGCCAAAGCATTTTTATGCTTTAGGCTCCAAAAAAGAAATATTGGATTACCTGCCGAAACACGATGAAGCGATAGGCATCATCGACTGGAGTGACGTGAGTGACAGTGACAGTGGTCTGACAAAAGAAATACTTAATTCAATACACCTGATCGGTGTCAGCCGGCCGGTGGATTCTATTCAGCATGGTTTCGTGACACCCTATCAATACAATCTGCAGGATAATATATATCCCTTTACGAGGCCATTATATTTCATCAGTAAAACCGGCATGACTGACGTAGGGTCTGGTTTTGCAGCTTTCATCTCAGGGGAAATCGGACAAAAAATCATCCTGAAAGCAGGATTATTGCCCTTATATCAATCTGAACGTATACTGGAAATCAGGAATACGTCGGATATAAAAGTTATAAAATGAACACAATAGTTAAAACTCATGTTGCATTTTTGCATCTTCAATTGCTAAACATCACAAAAATGAAAAAGATATTCTTTGTATTCGTGCTCGCTTTATCGGCTCTGGGCCTGAGGGCTCAGACCATTGAGGAAGGGATAAAGTATATGGAAAATGAGAATTTCACAGCGGCACTCAATACATTCAATGCGATCTGCAAATCGGATCCTAAAGCATACCAGGCTTACTTCTACATCGGAGAGGTCAACTACCTGATGGAAAACTATGCAGAGGCTGAGAAGTCATACAAGAAAGGCCTTGCTTCCAATGCACAGTGCGCTGAATGCAACGTCGGCCTGGGCAAGCTTGAGCTGGATAAAAACAACACTGTCGAAGCTGAAAAGTATTTTGCTTCAGCATTAAAGATCAATAAGAAAAGTTCACTGATCCCGTCTCTGATTGGTGATGCTTATCTGCAGAGCAAGAAGCCTAATGCAGCTAAAGCAATTGAAAACCTGGCACAGGCACGTTCTATGGATCCTAAAGTAGCCAAATACTGGGCACACCTGGGGGATGCGTATCTGATGAGCGGTGACAACGGCGAAGCAATGACTGCATATGAAACAGCTGTAGAAAAGGATCCTACTAATACAGAAGCATATATCAGTATAGCCAGAATCTGGGCAAATGCAAAACAAACCGACCTGGCCATTCCAAAACTTGAGGAAGCTATACGACTTTCTCCAAACGATGCCCGTCCTATCAAGGACCTTTATGAACTCTATATCAGAGAAAAGAAATATGATAAGGTGACGCCACTGCTTGAGAAATATGTAGAGCTGACTGGTTCTGATGTGGATGCGAAAGTGAGATTAGTAAAATTCCTGACTTTCCAGGCCAAAGATTATGAACGTGCCAATATGGAAGGCGAAAAACTATTGCTCACCAATCCGGAAGAATATACATTGCACAGATGGCTAGCCTGGTCTCACTATGAACTTGGACAATACAAGGATTCATATGAACATAGTAACAAGTTGTTTGACGAAATCGAAAAAAAGCCAGACCGTAAAGCATTTCCATCGGATTATGAATACTGGGCGAAAGCAGCTTTCAAACTTGGCGATCTTGAACATGCTTCACATATCTACCGTAAATATCTCGAGTTCGAGCCATCACGATCAAATGAAATTTATGGATTGTTAGCCAAGGCGTATTACGATTCATCAAATTATGTGCAGGCTATAAATTATTATAAGCGTAAGGGCGAAATAAAACCTCTGTCAAACCAGGATGCATATTGGTTGGGTCTTGCGTTTGACAAACAAAAACAATATCCACAGGCAGATTCAATATTTGCCATCGTTGTAGCAGCGACTCCTAATTATGCTCAGGGTTGGTGGCTGCGGGCCAAAACTGCAAATAAGATTGATACCATTTCAAACGATTCTGTTTGGCTAGCTAAACCTTTTTATGAGAAGTATATAGAATTGGTAGCTGTGGATTCCGCATCAATCGCGAAGAATAAAACAAATCTTATGGCTGCCTATTATTACCTGGCCTATCATTGGGTACAGCAAGAGGACTTTGTTAAAGCCAAAGAATACTACAACAAGATCCTTGAGTTAGACCCTGCAGAAGAAACAGCAATTGATGCGCTGAAGATTCTCAAACAAAAAAACAGGTGAGGCAAGGCTTTTTAACTTATTTAAAAAAGGGCGGATACATCTGCCCTTTTTTATTTTCAATACGGAAGGGTCCTTAGAAATGTAGCCCTTGAAATAAAAAGAAGGGCCAACAAAGCCAAGCCGAAAATCAACGGCACATGATATAACTCCTGGTACCTCTTGAATACTGTGATCTCCACTTGTGTTTTTTCCAACTGATCTATTTCTGCATAGACCTGTTGCAATGCTTCAGCTGATGTAGCTCTGTAATATTTACCGCCGGTCTGATCTGCGATTTGTTTCAGCAATGTTTCATCGATCTCGACATTCGTGTAGCCAAACTGATATTGACCATCAGCATTACGTCGCACAGGAGACAGAGCCTGTCCATAACTGCCGATACCTATCGTGTATACTTTGATATTAAATTGTTTCGCGAGATCTGCAGCCGTTGCAGGTCGGATATAACCTGCATTATTGACGCCATCTGTGAGAAGAAGAACAACTTTACTTTTTGCATCACTATCCTTCAGCCTGTTGACTGCAGCAGCGAGGCCCATACCGATCGCCGTACCATCTTCGAGCTGTCCACATTGAAGTTGTTTTAGATAATCAACGAGTACCTCATGATCATGCGTCAGCGGACATTGTGTATAACATTCCGCAGCAAACACTGCCAAACCTATCCTGTCGTACGTCCTGTGTGTGATAAAATCCGCAGCCACCTGTTTGCTCACAGATAATCTGTCGGGATCAAAATCTCTGGACAACATCGATGATGACAGATCCATCACAAGGAAGATATCAATGCCCTCTCCTTTTATCTTTTCTTCATCATTCTCTCGCTGCGGTCGCGCCATCGCTACAATCAAAGCAGCCATAGCAATCCAAAAAAGAGGCTCTACAAATCTGAATACAACGACGCGCCACGAGTCCCGAACTTTGCCGTAAAGCACAGGTACATCCATTGCAACGATTACATCCGGCGTGCCTTTGCGTCGTCTGTACCAAATGATCAGCGGTATCAATGTCAGTAACAACAACCACCATGGGTCGTGGAGCGAAATATTATTCCACAGGTGCATCTGTACTTGTTTTATCCGTCTCCGGCGTGAGTAAGGAGGGCACCTGCATCGTCTGCTTTACAAAATTGCGTACACGTTCGATCGTAGCCGCATGGATATCAATACCTGGATCTGCTTTCGCAAATTTGATCAGATCTGATATAGAAAGTAATTCACTAGTATCCGCCAGGAGTAAAGGACTCAATTGCTGAAGACGCAATTGGTCAAGTATTTCATCTGTTGTTTGTTCCAGTGCCCGGATGCTATATCGTCTCTCAAGATATTCACGCAATATGGAGGTGAGCAATGTGTAATGCTCCTTCACTTCCCCACTCTGCCACAGCCGTTTTGATTCCAGATCTGACAGCGCATTAAAAGCCCAATCATGAGGTAAGGGGACGTAGACAATTTGTTCCTTTATATTTTCCTTTTTCTTTCGATGCCTCCACCAATAGATCAGTCCGAATAAAAGCAAGAGTGCACCAATAAAGTGAGGTATATATTTTTTGAAATAAAGAATACTGAAAGGCTGTCTGACAATGTCCTTGATCGGAAGCAATCCTGTCGAATCAGGCTCAACAGGTTTGATCTGAACAGGAACATCATTCGAAAAAACTGTATCTATCTTATCCTGGTATTTAATCAGAAGTGGCAAAGCAGGAATCCTGACCCACCCGGTATCAAACAATGCAATGGTCCAGGATACAGTCATAGAAGATGGGTCACTATTCTCCACAACAGGACCATGAATGACTTCAAACTGCTTTGAAGAGTCTGGCCAGATCTCTTTCATGTTGATCCATTCACGTCCATTGCTCAGATTTGTTTTGATGGTTGCTTTCAGTTGATCACCTATCGTGGCCTGCATGTGATCTACAGTCAGCGATGCCTGGCTCATCCCTGATACGTACAAATGGATAACTAGAATGAATGTGAAATACCTCATCAGGAAGCACGGTGTTTAAAAAATCGGTGAAATTCCTGAATGTAAGACTGGTCTGTCGCCAGGGTCATCACATCACTTTGATTGCGCTTGAATTGTTCCTTAAAATCTAGTAGTCTGTGTGCATAGCTCACAGCATATGCATGACGAACTTTCGCATCGGACGTATCGACTATACTGATCCGCTGTGTCTCCGAATCTCTCATCCGTATGAGACCTGCATCGGGAAGATTAGTCTCAGCAGGATCATGTACATGAATTCCCACCATGTCATGACGTTTAGAAGCAATACGAAGTGTGTCTTCGAATGGCTCAGAAATAAAGTCACTGATCACGAAAGCAATACATTTCTTTTTGATGACATTTGACAAATACGCGAGAGGCACATTGATATTCGTCTTTCGACCTATTGGTTCGAAGTACAACAACTCACGTATGATGCGCAGCAGATGTTGTCTTCCTTTTTTTGGAGGGATATACATTTCAATCTGATCTGTAAACAGGATCAGCCCTACTTTATCATTGTTCTGAAGTGCAGAAAAACCAAGGACTGCACAAATCTCTGCTATCCATTCATTTTTCCATTGATCATGTGTGCCGAATTGGACAGAATGACTGACATCAACCAGGAGCATGATGGTAAGCTCTCTTTCTTCTTCAAAGACTTTTATGTGCGGCTCACCTGTACGTGCTGTTACATTCCAATCGATGTCGCGAACTTCATCACCATATTGATAGGCGCGGACTTCGCTGAACGACATACCACGACCTTTGAATGCCGAATGATATTCACCTGAAAAAATATTTTTGCTCAGACTCCTGGTCTTGATCTCTACCTTCCGTACCCGCTTGAGAAGTTCACTTGTGTCCACGTATGCTTAGCTTTAGTCAGGGATTATTTATTGCCATCCAAAATTTCGCCAGTACTTCTTTTTGATCAGTAGTTTGCTTTGTTCAAGCGATAGCAGCCTGATATCATCTCCATAGATCATATCAAATTCGGTGAGCATGACCACCCCTTCACGTGTTGGGATTAAATATTTGTATCCGGCTTTATGCAACCATGCTTCATATTCCTCATCAGTCTGTGGTCCTGATATTTTGAAGGCTAACGCTTCCGCTTTTTTCAAATCAGATGCTGTGTTAATCAGTTCGGATGTGGGAAGGATGATATCTTCTTTTTTCAACAGTACAAAACATTCTCTGCGTGTTGAACCCGGATTGATATATGTCGCTAAACCACTCACATAATCTTCACCTGCATCAAGTATTTCGACCCAACCAGATGAGCGATGAACAAGCCTTTCAATTCCATCTGTCTCATTAAGAGAAGTTATATATTTGACGCCTTCGGCCCATGTTTTATCAACCCAATTACTTACCCATGCCTCATATGTTTTACTTTCCAGCTGAGGATATATGAAATCGAGAAACCCCTTTGAGTTATCAAACTGGCGCACGACAAGTGGAAAATTGGCCGTAAGTGATGCCGGATATTCTTTTTCATCCATCACAGCTTTATACGTCTGCGCATCATGTTGACGCATCTGTACGCGAATAGGTGCACCTCCGGGATTTTGAATCACTGTATTCCAGATCGAACACGTACCATCAAGACAATACCCTTCAAAGCGTGTATACACTGCATTGCGATGTGCGATACCGGAAACAATGCCATAATCCATTTTCTGCACTGATATAGAGACAGGAGGAGTGGATGCGATCTGGATATATTCAGAATTCGGTTTGAAATTTTTAATCTTAATCAACGAATTTGGAAATGCGATGATGTTGAACACTCTGCTTTGGTCTGAGGACATCCATTCCATTTTGATCTGGTCCTTTGTGATGAGGCCCTTGAGATAACCAGTGAGCCTGTCATATTCATCACGTTCCTGCAATTCAAAAGGTCCCTTTTTCTTCCAGTCTCCCAGCAGGCGATGGGATTTTTTATCTCCTTTATGGATCAGATAACCTGCAATCTGGACACTATCCGATGCGAGAATGATGAGGACCGGGTGATAATCGGCCAGAACGCCTTCATAGGTTTGTTCCCATTTTACCTTGCTCAATTGCGAACGAATCCAGGGATCCGCAGTTGTCTGTGAACTAAGGCCTGAATAAAGGCAGATAAAAAGAAATAAAGTGTGTACTCTCATGTTGTCAATTGAAACCTAAGGTACCTCAATACTATTTAGGATGGTTTTGATGATATCTTCCTGGCTTATGTTTTCGGCTTCGGCTTCGTAGCTTAATCCTATCCTGTGCCGGAGAATATCAGGACAAACCTGACGGACATCTTCGGGGATCACGTAGGCTCTGCGCTTCATAAATGCCATGGCTTTTGATGCAATCACGAGATTAATACTGGCCCGGGGCGATGCGCCGTATGAAATGAGTGGTTTTAATTTGTTAAGACCTATTGCTTCAGGTTGACGGGTAGCGAACACGATATCAAGAATATAATTCTCGATTTTCTCGTCCATATATACTTTACGGACGATTTTTCTTGCCCTGAGAATGGCATCCGGAGAGACGACAGGTTGAAGCTTAATATTCATTTCCCCTGTGAGGCTGCGCTGCATGATGATCCTTTCTTCTGCTTTATCAGGGTAACCGATTTTGACTTTAAACATAAAGCGGTCTACCTGGGCTTCCGGGAGATTGTATGTTCCTTCCTGTTCGATCGGATTCTGAGTGGCCAGTACCAAAAAGGGTTCCTTCAGCTTAAATGTCTCTCCCCCGATGGTCACTTGTCTTTCCTGCATCGCTTCAAGAAGGGCGCTTTGCACTTTGGCTGGTGCCCTGTTGATTTCGTCTGCCAGGATAAACTGGGCAAAAATGGGGCCCTGACGAACAGAAAACTGGCTGGAAGAAGGATTATAGATCATGGTCCCGATAATATCCGCGGGCAGAAGGTCAGGAGTGAACTGTATCCGGCTGAAACTGCCATCAACTGTTGAGGCAAGTGTCTTGATAGCCAGCGTTTTAGCTAAGCCCGGCAGGCCTTCAAGCAAAACGTGTCCATCTGCGAGGAGACCCAGGAGCAGCCTGCTGATCATATTAGACTGACCGACGATGACCCGGCCGCTGGCTTCGATGATTTTGTCTACAAAAGCACTTTCATTGTAAATCTCCTGACTAAGAGCTTCAATATCTACACTGGCATACATAAGGTGGTTGTATTTTTATCGGAGCGTGAAATTATACTCTATGCAACAATTGCGACTGATATTACCCGTCATTAACGGGTTATTAAAGACTTACAAGATACCCCGTCTGATCTGCGTCTTCATATTAGCGACATATAGCCATATTCCTGTTCATTCACAGACGGTGGATCCGGTCACGTCCATTCGTGATCTGAGGGAAGGATATCTTATCGTGAGGATGCCTGCCTCGAAACCTAAAATTGATACCCTACAGTCCATGATCGCCAGAACTTCGGACAATACGTCAAAACTTCGTCTGCAACGATTCCTTGACGAAGCCAGAGAAGAACGTGATAGTTTGCTGGCAGATTATACGCGGGCCTTCAGAGATTACTATCATTTTTCAAGGACGGCCTATTTTTTCGATTATGACGGACGCGATTTGCGCAAAGCCAGTTTTTACAAAATGGATGGAACACCATTTTCAAAAGATTCCATCGGCAACAAACCGGTATTCTATCTCTACTTTGAGCGAACAGAAGAAAGCCATATTGAGGCTTTGGTGATCTATAATGTGGAAGGATTAAAAGTGCCAACTCCCTTTCCAAATAATTTTACACGGGGTGGTATTAATTTCCTTTTTCTAAAAATGTCCGAGCGTAAATTTCCGGCGTGGAGAGTGGATAGGATTAATAAGAGGTTGTTTAAATATTGGGGAGAGAATCGGGGAGAGTTAGGCGAAGGCGAAGGCGAAGGCGAATAGTGAGTGGTGAGTGAATGATAAATGGTTAAGTTAATATGGACAAACAAAATTCTGAATGTGGCATCTTGAATTTGGAATAAAGAAATAGAAGGCTCAATTTAGAATATCGAAGAGTTGATTAATTATCCACCCTTCTTATAAATCTTCTCCACCACGACACTATCCGGTTTCTCTTTGAATGCAGGCTTGATCGGTTTGACCGGTTTTTCAGGTTTCGTGATTGTGTCCAGTTTTGTTTCAAGGGATATGGCCACCAGAACAGAGTCAACATATTTTTCAGCTTCTTCCAAAATCTTATCATCGCAGGATTTGATTTGAGCTTCCCGCCATTGGGCTAATTTGATTTCAATAGCTGCATTGATTAGTTGTTCCTGGGTAACTTTTTCCTTACAACCCGCATAGGTCAGGATAAAGAGAATGGGGAAAGTATATCGCAGACTATATTTCACTTTACAAGGTTATTCATTTCCATTTGTCGGGCATTCATAATCGAATCCACGACTATTTTAAAATAGACTTCATGTCGGGCAGCACACAGGGAGTCCATATTCGATTGCAAAAATACTGTCTGATGATTATAAATAGAATCAATGACCTGTCTGCTGTTACGGGTTGGAGTGACAGCACTGGTCGTGCATGCTGCGAAAAAGAAAAACAGGATAAAGAACAGGAAAGCGAATTTCATCTGACAATTTTCTTTTTCAAAATAAAATTCTGACCCAGATAAACTTTTCTGACCATTTCGTCTTCAGCCAGCTCTTCTGCTGTGCCGGCTTTTAATATTTTCCCTTCGAACATCAGGTAAGCGCGATCAGTAATTGAAAGGGTTTCCTGGACATTGTGATCCGTGATCAGGATACCTATATTTTTTACTTTGAGTGCTGCTACGATATTTTGAATGTCTTCAACGGCTATAGGATCAATTCCTGCGAATGGTTCGTCGAGAAGAATAAATTTTGGATCCGTGGCCAGCGCACGTGCTATTTCTGTACGTCGACGTTCTCCACCTGACAAGCTATCACCGATGTTGTGCCGCACATGTCCCAGTCCAAATTCATCAAGAAGGCTTTCGAGCTTATCCTTTTGTGCAGAGGATGAAAGTGTAGTTAATTCCAGTACGGCTTTGATATTATTTTCTATGCTCAATTTTCTGAACACGGATGCTTCCTGGGGAAGATATCCTAAACCCAACCTTGCACGCTTATACATCGGCAATGTTGTGATCTCTGTTTGATCTACATATACATGGCCTTCATTGGGCTTTATAAAACCAACGGTCATATAAAAGACTGTAGTCTTACCTGCACCATTCGGACCCAATAAACCGACGATCTCACCCTGGGTGACTTCAATAGAAACTTTATCAACCACCTTACGGCTACCATAATATTTTACCAGCGAATCAGTCCAAAGTCTCATCACCACAAAAGATTAATCAGATTACCCAGATTATTTTTCGTTATTGCGAACATCATTATTTTGAATTCATTTTAAATTCCATGTCACTTTTGCTTCCAATTCCCATCCGGCTCTTAGGTTGTCAGGCATAAATATCATTTTACGCTCAGGTTGTCTTTTTTTATGATAATCTCCGGTATCCCAAACACCATTTTGATTGAGGTCTTCGATCAGCTCAAGAGTGTATTTTCCTGGTGATAAGCCCTTTTTTACTAATTGTGTTGCACTTTGGTGTTCAATAACAAAGGTATCGCTTATCTGTTCACCTGCTTTGATGAGGAGGACATATTGCTTTGAGGAATCAAGTCCATCTATGGTCATGGTGAGATCTCCATATTGATCAGGTCCTGTGACGAAGAGGATTTGTTTTACGGTATCATTTGATCGTCCCCAATAATCAGTGATGGCTCCGGGTAGTAGTGTGAGATGATATCTCATTTTTTCTATCCAACCAGCACTCAAGTCAAATCGTCTTATATCATGTATATCTTTTTCAATTTTATATGGAATGATTCCGAATGAATCTTGTGACAATTTAATCCTGGATGTATCAACAGATAACAAAGGAAGTTCAGAAATAATGGATACCTGAGATCCGGGTCGAAGCCGGACAGATGAGATCCTTATTCCCGCAGGTTTATTGACAAGTGAAGGTGATGAAGATGCCTTGATTTTAGTTGAATCATTTTCAAGAATTGCATATCCCCCATAGTTCTTCGCCGGATTGTAATATACCTGCAATGTATCGCCATCCCATATCATCATCGAACTATCAATCGCCGGTACAAAAACTGGAACTTGTTTTGGATATGGAGCATTAATGACAACTTTGAGCCGACCGGGTGCGACATTGAATATTTCCTTTATAACATTTCGATTTTCGCGCGGAAATACACGCAGCTCCGATATTTGCACCAGCGGCTGTGAAGTAAAAACTGTACTGTCCCGCCATCCAAACAATTCTCCTTCCTGATCATAAAGAAAATTCTGATTATCATCTTTCAGCGCGACAATATTAAAACTATCTCCTCTGACATTTGACATGGTCCATCTTCCATCTTTATTTGTTTTGGCCAGGTATTCGGGTTTCCGTTTGTAGACTGCACTATCTTCTCCCACCGGATATAACATCACCCATACACCATCGGCAGGTTTTAATGTCAATGCATTCGTCACAATCCCGGTAAGTCTGATGGAGTCCAAATTATCTCCTGTTGAAAAAATGAAAGAGTAATTTTCAAGAATATTGCCTTCATTCAGATCGGCGATCGAATTGCCAAAATTAATCGTGTACGTAGTCTCTGCTTTTAAGCTGTCCGGCAATCTGATGATGATCCCTTTGCCTTTTTGCTTTATATCCGGATCGTGAGGCATCAAAGGAGAAACTACAAGCTGGGTGTAAACATCCTTCATGGTGATCCACTCATCAAATAGAATTGTGATTTCCTTTTCGTGAAAGTTGGTTTGCTTATTAGGAGTGGACTCCTTTTCAATGATAACAGGAGGCTTTGAGTCCTTCAGTCCCCCTGTGGGAGCTTTTGGGCTGGCGCAGGCATATAAGCAAAACAAAGCAGATATCAGGAGTAAACCCAGATGGGATTTAATAAACATGAGGCAAAGATATTGATCTTTCAAGAACGCTGAAACTTGAGAAGAATTTGCAATACGGAATGAGGAATGAGGAAGAGAATCGAGAATATAGAATTTTGAGCTCTGAATTAAGAGCTTGAATGGGGAATGTGGAATAGGGAATGGGAATCAAATCCGGTATGTTGAATAGAAAATGGAGAATGGAAAAGAAAATCGAGAATATAGAATTTTGAGCTCTGAATTAAGAGCTTGAATGAGGAATGTGGAATAGGGAATGGGAATCAAATCCGGTATGTTGAATAGAAAATGGAGAATGGAAAAGAAAATCGGGAATAGAGAATTAAGAGCTCTGAATTAAGAGCTTGAATGGGGAATGTGGAATAGGGAATGGGAATCAAATCCGGTATGTTGAATAGAAAATGGAGAATGGAAAAGAAAATCGAGAATATAGAATTTTGAGCTCTGAATTAAGAGCTTGAATGAGGAATGTGGAATAGGGAATGGGAATCAAATCCGGTATGTTGAATAGAAAATGGAGAATGGAAAAGAAAATCGAGAATAGAGAATTAAGAGCTCTGAATTAAGAGCTTGAATGGGGAATGAGGAATGGGAATGGGAAAGAAAATCGGGAATGGGGGAATTATAATTTATAAGTTTTATCAGATAAACAGATGAGATATCTGTTATTTAGATTGCTTTTTCAAAATATGATCAATATTTTTATCGTATTGAATACTTTGCCATGGGGAAAAATAATCTGGAGGAACGACTGATAAATTTTGCTGTCGCTGTAATTGAGATTGCTGAAAATTTGAAAAAATCATTTGTGGGAACTGACTTAAGCGGTCAGCTCATCAGATCGGCTACTTCGGCAGCACAAAATTATGGGGAGGCCCAAAGCCCGGAATCAAGGAAAGATTTTATACATAAAATTAAGGTGGTCCTAAAAGAACTTCGGGAAACAAAAATCTCTCTTTCTATTGTCCATCGAACAAAACTTTATTCAGATGATTCGAAAATCCAAAGCGTAATAGATGAAAATAATGAGCTCATTGCCATCTTTGTTGCATCAACTGTAACTGCTTCAAAGAACATGGGATTGGAAGATAGTAAAAAGTACCGACGCTAATTATTTACAATACTACCTTTCATATTTTCAAAATTCATTGATTAAATCTTCGATTTTCATTGGCGATTCCATGTTCTAAATTTACGCTCTAAATTCAGAGCTCCAAATTCTAGATTCTCGATTCTCTTCTTAATTCTTAATTCTAAATTCAATAAAGCTGTTGCTACTTATTAAATCTCCCCAACGGATGAAACTGATTCATCGTATCTCTTAGATAATCTGCATTTAAATGTGTATAAATTTCAGTGGTGGTAATAGAAGCATGACCGAGCATTTCCTGTACAGCCCGCAAGTCAGCGCCTCCTTCTACAAGATGTGTGGCGAATGAATGGCGAAGGCTGTGCGGCGAAATTATTTTTGTAATTCCCGCTTTTTCAACTGCTTCTTTGATGATTGTAAATATGGTAACGCGTGATAATTTTTTTCCTCTCCGATTCAGAAACAGGATGTCCGCTGAAGCCGGATCTATATTCATCATGCGGTTGCGGTCTCCTTCGAGGTAGAGGTTGATGTGATGCAGTGCACTCTCGCCGATCGGGATGAGTCTTTCTTTATTATTTTTCCCGATGACACGTATCATCTGCAGATCCGGATAGATATGACTGATGCGGAGACCTGTAAGTTCTGATACTCGAAGGCCACATGCATACAAGGTCTCGATGATGGCCACATTACGGGTGCCTTGAGGTGTGCTGCGATCGATGGATTCGAGCATACGCATGATTTCTTCATAGCTCAGCACTTCAGGGAGATATTGATCAAGCTTCGGTCCCTGCACTAATTCTGTAGGATCAACAGTGATCATATCTTCCAACATCATGTATTGAAAAAAGGATCTGACCCCTGATAACATCCTCGCCTGAGATCGACGACTTATCTCCACATCATTGAGGACATGCAGATATTGCTCAATATGTTTTCCCTCAACTTTTGCAGGTGAGGATATAGATAAATCTTTAAACATGAATTCAGACATACGGCGCACATCTCTTTCATACGCTTCAATGCTATGCGCAGAGAGACCTTTTTCTAAAGTCATGTACGCAATAAATCCATTGAGCGTAGAGTCCCAGTCCATATGGTGTGCAAGGTAGCTATTCAAATGGAAGAGGGAAGGCCGGAAATCAGTATTCGGTGTTCAGTATTCAGTATTCAGTAAACGGTAAACGGTAATTAGTGAAGTTCAAAAAAGGAAAGGAAGTTATCCGTAGTCTGAGACTACGGATAACTTCTTTTCCTTTTTTAAGTGATTACTGAATACCGAATACTGAATACTCTTTTAACCCTGTGAACCCGCTCCTGCTCGTTGTTTCTCGTCTTCTGCGCCTCCGACTCTTCTTCTCGATGGTGAAAGTTGCTTATCACCGAAACGTTGTGTATATGTAATTGAGGCCTGGCGTGTTTCCCTGAATACTTCAAAGGTTTCCTGGTAGTCCCGGTATTTGATAAACGCAGAAGGAAGGTTCTGCCAGAAAATATCGCTTACAGCTAGCTTTATTGTTGCTCTGTTTTTGAAAAGCATTTTCTGAACACCCGTGCCTAAACCCCACATCGGGTTGAGATCCATAAAGGCATAAATTTCTCTGGTGTGATAATTGAAATTGAGCTCTGCTGTCCAGCCTTTCCCAAACGTAAATGAATTGTTGGTAACAAAATTGAATACAAGATTTCCATCCCTAAGATTGGTGTTAGCATAATTCCCTCTGTATTTACCGACATAAGCGTCAAAATTAATTGTATTGTTCCACCATTTTCCGATGGAGATTGGAGCCGATGCGCTGAAGGAATAATATTCAACATTATCAAGATTTTTATCAGTCTGAACAGTTACTCTTTCAAGTCCTTCCACCGGCGCAATAACCTGGGTAATATTATCAGTCGTCAGGGCATAAGAAAGTGTAGCTGTGAATCGTTGGAAGAAAGTATGATTCCACTCGAATGACCAGGTGAATTGCGGATTTAGGAATGGATCACCTTCACGGTACGTGCTTGGATCAAGATAATATTTGAAAGGATTTAATTGCTGATAAGAAGGCCGGTCCAGACGACGGCTCATATTCAATCCCATCGAATAATGATCACTGAAATTATAATTAAGAAAAACACTAGGAAATAAATTGATATAATTCCGGTCAAAGGATTGTCCATTGATTAGTTGAACACCTTCGGCGATTGTATTCTCCGCTCTTAATCCTGATTGGATGCTGAATTTTGACCAATTCCGAGTCAGATTAATGTAAGCAGCATTAATTTTTTCTTTATAAATAAAATGATTGCTGATCGTACTGTCAAAGACAGGGTGATCAATATCACTTTTATCAAAAAACTGCACGTCATTATCTGCACCAACCACACTTGCCTTTACACCGGCTTCAAATTTTAAATCTTGTGTAATGGGATATACAAAATCCGCTTTTGCAGATTTTATATCCAGATCACCTTGCAGATCCCCGAACAATAAATATTCAGGCAGATTCTCTGTACCCTCGAGATCATAATATTTAGTTGTGAAAAGCTGGGTCGTATTATTCCTGTAATTGGCATAATCGATATCTACAGACAATTCCTGATGCCCTTTTGGAAACGTATGTTTGAAATTGCCATTCAGCGCATATGATGGCCAGAGATCGTTGCTACGATTTGATGTACTGAATCCTGAAATCACTTCCTGAAGACCATTCTCAACATCAGTGGTATTTTCACCATGATGCTTAAATTTATTGATATTGCCACTTGCTAATACTCCTATGACTGTGTTTGGAGAAATAGTATAATCCACACCCAGGCGACCTGAATTAAAATAATATGGAATTTTAAGATAATTTTTTTGTTTGTATGCTCCGGTTCGTTCTCCTTCATCAAAAAATACACGATACAATCTCAAATCATTAAGACCCATCCGGTAACTGTAATTATAACTGCCAAAAACATTTACCTTTTTTATTGCGGTGATTTAAATTAATTCCTCCACCTGCTTTTGGATAAATACCCTGGCTATAAAAAGTATTGAAGGATCCGTTGGTCCCCTGGTTTTCATTTTTCTTCATCCGGATATCGATGATGCCTGCATTTCCTGCTGCGTCGTATTTCGCTGACGGATTTGTGATTATTTCTATTCGATCTATACTGCCTGATGGTAATGCTTTGAGATAATTTGTTAAATCCTGTCCTGCCATTGGAGTAGGCTTGCCATCAATCATGAAGATAACACCAGATCTGCCACGAATGGAAATGGATTCCCCCGCACTGACTATGACACCTGGCGATCGTTCGAGAACATCCATGGCACTACCTCCTGAAGCGAGAATACTATTATCAACATTGACGATTAGTCTATCTGATCTTCGTTCTATAAAAGGTTTTTGAGCGACTACACTTATTTCAGCAAGATCGATACCACTGGATTGCAAAAGAATTTCAGGAATATTGATTTCATTATTTTCTGCTGAAACCGTAAAGGATTGGCTTCTAAAATCAGCAAAACCTAAAAAAGAAATATTGACATAATACTCTCCCGGTGGAATTTCTACGAAAGAGAATTTTCCATCGACACCTGTTAATTCTGCCTTGACTAATGTGCTGTCTGATGTCCTGAATAAAGTAACCGTTGCGACTTCCACTGCTTTATTTTCATTGTCTTTTACAATACCATAAATGGTTGATGCATTGAGATATGACGATGATAAAATAATATTGAATATCACTATTCCCAGGATGTAGCATTTATGATGTATAGATGTTTCCATTTTATTTCGTGTTGATCAGATGATGAATTATCAATGTCGAAATAAGAGATTATTAATTTCTTAAACTGATGTATTCGGCAGATGGATGTGTTTGAGTGGTAAGGGAGTGGGTGTATACGACGAGATTTTCGTTTTGCCCCTAAATCCCCTAAAGGGGACTTTTGAATACCGATTATTAATGCTTAAACATCAATTATCAAAAAACAATCATGATCAATCATGCCTGATCATGATGATCTGCGTTCCATAAGATTGTGCAATAGCTTAAAATCTCTTATCCAAAACTATAATCCCTAAGCCTATCTTTGTTACAATATGGATCAATCCGCACTTAAAAAATTCGACAGGTACGTCGGCACGAAATACCATTTATTCAATAGTCTTTTCCTCAGGCTGCCCTTTGATCTGATACATCAGACAGGCATTTTACTGCCATTACTCACTGAAGCGTGTAAGAAAGCGTATGAGGCCGGCGGGAATCCTAAAGAAATCATCGAAGCTTTCTTTGAAGAATTTATACCGGAGGCCAATCAGGAAGATCGCCTGACATTGCTTTTTAATTTTATAAAGTATATCGAACGGCAGGTCGTCCTTTTTGATGCGACGGAAGATGCGGCATTTGATCAGCTTCATGATCTTGATGGCCCGGGTACTGTCTCTGATTTGATTTCTAAGGTAAAAGCAAATGGTCTGACTGAAAAGTTGGTTCAAAAGCTGAAAGACTATCGACTGCGTGTTGTCCTTACTGCCCATCCGACTCAATTCTATCCCGGACCTGTGCTGGGCATAATCACTGATTTATCCAAAGCCATTAAAGAAAATCGGATTTTTGAAGTCCATGACTTATTGCATCAATTGGGGAAAACACCATTTGTCAATCGTTCCAAGCCAACACCTCTTGATGAAGCACGAAGCCTGATCTGGTTTTTGAGAAAAGTATTTTATAATGCAATTCCTGAGATCGTTTCCAAAATTGAAAAACAACTTCAGCAGTCATTACCTCAAAAAGATATCATTGATCTTGGTTTCTGGCCCGGTGGTGATCGCGATGGCAATCCGAATGTATCAGCAGAAATCACAATCGAAACAGCATTACAGTTGCGAAATGCAATTCTGTCATGTTATGAAAAAGACATTCAAAAACTGCGACGAAGGTTGACATTTCTGCATGTGTATGACCAGGTTTCTGCGGTAGGGGCTAAGGTGCACAAGACACTATTGAATTCGATGGAAGGTTACAATTCTTCGTTGACACTTCTTGATGATTTGAGAAGTATCAGAAAGGTGCTGGCTGAGCAACATGATAATCTTTTTGCAGAAGAACTTGATCTGTTCATCACCAAGGTGGAAATGTTTGGTTTTCACTTTGCCTGTCTGGATATACGTCAGGATAGTGGTAAACATGAAGCACTCATTGAAGAAATAATAGAAAAGAAGGCCGGCCATGGTGGTCTTGAATTATATCGTGCTGCCAGCATCGCTGAAAAAATGAATTTCCTTGCAGAATGTGATTGGGCGATCGATTCGTCGATTACAAATGATCCGATTTCGCAGGATATCATTAAATCCATTCTGGCCACACGAGATATTCAGAAAACGAACGGTGAGAAAGCATGTCATCGATATGTGATCAGTCATTCGCGTCATGCATTGGACATTTTCACGATACAGGTCCTGGCGAGATGGATCTATGGACATGAACCGGATGCACTTGATATCGTGCCTTTATTTGAATCAATTGATGATCTGGCGATAGCAGGTGATGTGATGAATGCGCTTTATCAATTTCAACCTTATAAAGATCATTTAGTCAGGCGTCATCAGACACAAACTGTGATGCTTGGCTTTTCAGATGGGACAAAAGACGGCGGATATGTCAAAGCGAACTGGTCAATCTATACGGGCAAAGAAGAATTGACAAAGACGGCAAGAGCAAATGGAATCAATGTTATATTTTTTGATGGCCGCGGCGGACCTCCGGCAAGGGGTGGTGGAAATACACATAAATTTTATTCATCCCTTGGATCGACGATTGAAAACAAAGAAGTGCAATTGACAATACAGGGGCAGACGATCAGTTCGAATTTTGGAAGCAAAGATCTCGCAATCTATAATCTTGAGCAATTGCTTACAGCCGGTATTGAAAATGATCTTTATCCTGAGCACACGCCTGACTGGACGCATGCTCAACGCGCGTTGATGAAAGAGATGGCGGATTCGGCATATGGATATTATATCAAATTAAAAACGCATCCTGATTTTCTCGCTTATCTGCAGGAAAATGGGACACTGCCTTACTATGGTGAATCGAATATTGGAAGTCGTCCAGATAAACGAGCAGGTGGAAAATTGACATTGGATACATTGAGGGCAATTCCTTTCGTAGGCTCCTGGAGTCAGTTGAAACAAAATGTGCCGGGGTATTATGGTTTTGGTGAGGCGTTGCAAGAACGCAAGAATGTGGGCCGCGAAGATGAGGTGAAGGAATTATATAAGAAGTCAGGATTCTTCCAAACGTTGGTGGGTAATAGTATGCAGGCCTTGGCGAAATGTTATTTTCCATTGACAGCATTTCTATCTGTGAATCCGAGATTCGGAGAGATCTGGAATATGATCTATGACGAATATCTGCGTACGGAAAAACTTTTGCAGGAAACCACAAGTGAAGAAGTGTATGTCGCGGACAGTAAGCCCAATCTTGAGTCCATTAATCTTCGGGAAGAAATTGTATTGCCATTGCTTACGATTCAGCAATATGCGCTTTTGATGCTAAAAGGAAGAAAGGCAGAAGGGGCGGAAAAGGCGGAAAAGGCGGAAGGGGCGGAAAAGGCGGAAAAGGCGGAAAAGGCGGAAGGGGCGGAAAAGGCGGAAGGGGCGGAAGGGGCGGAAGGGGCGGAAGGGGCGGAAAAGGCGGAAGAAAAGGCAGAAAAGGAAATGGTGGATCTATATAAGAAGCTTATTACGAGGACGATGCCAGGGATAATTAATGCGGCGAGAAATTCAGCGTGAAAAAAGCAGAATGACGAGTAAATGAAAATTTCATAATCCATGAGAAAAGTTGGAATCACTTCTTTTCTGACTTTACATGCTTTTATGTGTATTGGTCAAATAATAATGCAGAAGGATGAGGCTTACCAAAAAATGGATCCACCTATAAAAACAATTGCGAGTTACTATATTCCGTATTGTGAGGATACATTTGAAATAAATCGCAATTCTGACTTTCCACAATATCCTTCGTCTGTTGGCCATTATTCCAGGGAAGGAAATCTTGTTGAATGGGATCTATATTACAACGGAAAGGTGAGCTCTTATTTTTCTTTTAACTATGATTCTTTGAACAGAATATTAAATGAAAATGCTCTTGAAACAGGTGAAGAGGTGAAAGTTTTTGCCAGGTACACCTATTTAAATGATACACTGGTTCGAATCAATGATACATCTGATTTTTCATTCATTACTGAATGGTTCAGAAAACTAAATAAAGCAGGAAATATAACTGAGGAATATTATTTTTCTGAAAATGGTGATTCTGTAAATCTGCTTGAAATAAAATATAATGATAATAATCGACGGGTATATGAACGACGAAATTCGCTTAATGAAAGTGAAATTGATTCAATTGAATACGATGAAAATGACAATATGGTTAAGAAAACGATTCAGTATGGGAAATTTAAAATTTTATATCTTTTTGAATATGACCGATCTCTTTTGAAAGAAACTAAAACCATTTGGATTAAACGAAATGATGAGGAGCCTTTTCTAACAAAAGAAATCAGGTTTTTCGATGAGCATAAATTGCTTTACAAAATATATTCCTATTCTGCATTCGATCAATGTCATTGGGGATGCACTTTGAATAAATTTGAGTTCTATAGTGACTAGTGTTTTGATCATGTTCTAATTCCAGTCCCTCAATAGCCTCAATATCAATCATTTCATGTTTTCCTAAAATACAATTGTGTTTTCCTAAAACATCCTTATGTTTTCCTAAAACATCCGCATATTTTCCTTAAATATTTTACAGACTCTTTTCCGAAATTTCTTGTAGGCATTTTACAATAACCTCAGAATCAATCATTTCATATTTTCCTTAAATACAATTGTGTTTTCCTAAAACATCCTGATGTTTTCCTAAAACATGCGCATATTTTCCTTAAATATTTTACAGGCTCTTTTCTGAATTTTCCTGTAGTTATTTCACAATAACCTCAGAATCAATCATTTCATATTTTCCTTAAATACAATTGTGTTTTCCTAAAACATGCGCATATTTTCCTTAAATATTTTACAGGCTCTTTTCTGAATTTTCCTGTAGTCATTTCACAATAACCTCAGAATCAATCATTTCATATTTTCCTTAAATACAATTGTGTTTTCCTAAAACATCCTGATGTTTTCCTAAAACATTTTTGTAGTCCTTTTTGAATTCTGCTAACGAACACCCTCCTCGAGCAATTAAAAAAATATTTGTTCCTTATCCTTAATGCCAAAATCCCTCTTCATAAATTTTCCGGGCGTGTTCATAACCCATTTTCCACCATTGCGACATCTCTTCAGGATCAAAAATGAAACTATTGTCTGTTAGTTCTTCCGGTGTATGGATCAGCCTGATCTTGATGCCGCTGTAACGTGACTCTGCCATACCTACACTGATATCATCTCTCGACAATTGATGTTGCATGAAATTGAATGTATTGAGCAGGAGCATGAATGCATTTGATGAAGGCGGGGTGATCAGTGTCCGATGACGGGGTTGTAAAACGACGACATCGATTTCGGTGGCGCCGAGATTGATCGCTTCCTGCACGGGAATAGGATTGCCAAATCCTCCATCGGCATATTCACAATTGTCTTTTTTAGCAAGGCTCATAAAAGGCACAAGATTGCATGAAATCCAGACCCAGTCTATGAAATCATCATATGTGCAATCACGGGCATATTTATATTCGATGACATTGTGGGTCAGATTTGAGACAGTGACGATAATCTGCTTACCGGAATCCTGGATAGCATTCCAGTGCTCAATAGTGAATGTCTTACGGATGAGCTTCATGAGGCTTTTACTTTCGCCGAGTGTCTTTCGTCCCTGTATAAATTGCAGGATGATTCCCTTGTGGTTGAATGACGCTTTGAAGTGATCATTTTTTTTGTGGATAATAAACGGGCAACTGCTGAAAATATCGTTTTGACTGCTTGTGGTGTAAGCCCTCTTCACTTCATCCCAGGCTTTAATGGCGACGCAGGGTACGAGCAAGCTACCTGTGGAAGAACCCACCAGGATATCCCAGTCCATTCCTTTTTCTCTGGATAAATATTCGACAAGACCACCTGCCCAGGCTCCTTTGGCTCCGCCTCCCGAGATAACAAGTGCCTTCATAAGTTCATAACGTTCAGGATTGATAAATCACAAATCATTCCAGAAAACATGCAGAATTTGGTTTTGATTGATCTGCCCAGAAAGCAGGAAAAAGTAGCCCAAAAGTGGTCATAATTTTGATTACAATGTTGACCACAATTGTGGATCATGGTTCCACTTATAACTATCTGTATTATCAGGGAGTTAGACCATCGTGGCACGACTAGTGGTGGCACGACTAGTCGTGCCACCACTAGTCGTGCCACGATGCCTTTAACCGTTGATCAAATGATGAAATTCAATACGTGGATAATCCCACCCTTTACGACCTTTGCACTCTTTTAACCACAAAGTCGTTATCTACAAGGAATGAATGAAATACTAAAAGGAAAGACTGCTATCATCACCGGAAGCAGCCGGGGTATCGGTCTAGCCATCGCCAGAAAACTCGCCTCAGCAGGTGTCAATGTCGTCATCGCAGCTAAAACCACTGATCCCCACCCAAAACTACCGGGTACCATCTATTCCGCAGCAGAAGAAATAAAAGCCGCAGGTGGCCATGCTATATCTGTCATTCTGGATGTGCGTGAAGAGGAACAAATTCAAAATGTGGTCAATGAAACGGTGGCGCACTTTGGCGGGATCGATATTCTGATCAATAATGCAAGTGCCATTTTCCTGGCGGGAATAGAACATACGCCCTCCAAACGATACGATCTGATGCACCAGATCAATGTCAGAGGCACATATCTGATGTCACAAGCCTGCATCCCTCACCTGAAAAAATCCAATCATGCTCATATCCTCACGCTTTCACCTCCTGTGGACATGGATCCAAAGTGGTTTGAAAATCATACAGCCTATACCATGAGTAAATATGGCATGAGCATGGTGATGTTTGGGCTTGCCGCTGAATTAAAACCATATAAAATCGCAGCAAATGCACTTTGGCCTAAAACAACAATCGCAACAGCAGCGGTACAAAATCTGTTAGGAGGAGATGCGTTGATAAAACAGTCCAGATGGCCGGCTATTGTAGCTGACGCTGCATATTATATCGTATCACAAAATCCTGCAGCGGCATCAGGTCAGTTTTATAGCGATGAAGAGATATTGATTAAAAATGGAATCACAGATTTTACGGAATATGCAGTTGATCCAACGTCTGAATTAGCGCCGGATTTATTCGTAGTCTCTGCCCCTAAATCCCCTAAAGGAGACTTTTGATTTATATTCTTTATTAGTTAGAATGAAATAGAAAATTTTCTTCATGAAGAAAGAAAGAAAAGACAAAGATTTCGTCAAAGAACCTTATCTCGAAGGAGGCAGAGCTGCACTTGAAGCCTTTGTCAAAAAAGAACTACGATATCCAAAGGAAGCTCTTGCAGCCAAAATAGAAGGAACCGTAAGTGTACGCTATACTGTAGACTATAAAGGCAATGTAACGGAGGCCGGCATCATTTCTCCTCTCGGACATGGCTGCGATGAAGAAGCACTGCGTATCGTCAAAAGCCTTAAGTTTAAGGTTCCAAATGATGGAAAAATAAAATCTAAGTTCACACGCAAACTACATATTCATTTCAGATTACCCGGATCACCTGCTGTATTGCCGGCAACAAAAAATGTAGCTGTGACACCAGAAGGAACTTCCTTATCTTATCAATACCAGGTAGTGCCCACGCCGACAAAACCAAATGTTCCTTTAGTAAAAAAGAGTTCGTCATATGAGATCAACATCACTATACCGACAAAGGACTAAGGGCAATTGGCAATTGGCAATTGGCAAAAAACGAATTTCAAAAAAAGTTAACCACATAGCAACATAGTTAACGAAGAAAGTCACATAGAAAACTATTCACAACTCACTATTCACAACTCACATATGACAACCAAAGCATTAAAAGGAGGCGAATACATCATCCGTGATTCATCACCCTCAGAAATATTTATCCCCGAGGATTTCAATGAAGATCAGCGAATGGTGCGCCAAATGTGCAAAGACTTCGTAGCTGAAATGGGAGAAAAAGCAAATGTCCTGAGCGAACAGGTAGGTCTCATGGAAAAGGCAGGTGAATTGGGTCTGCTCGGGGCTCATATTCCGGAAGTTTATGGTGGCAATCCTCTTGATACAAATTCCAATACACTGATCGGAGAAGAACTTGGCAGAGCAGGTGGATCATTTGATACAACATTTGCGGCCCATATCGGGATAGGCATGCTACCGATTCTTTATTTCGGTACGGACGAGCAAAAGAAAAAATATTTACCTGGGCTAAGTTCCGGCTCTCATAAAGCATCATACTGCCTGACAGAACCATGGTCCGGATCGGATGCATTGGGTGCGCGTACAAGAGCTGATCTGTCAGCTGATCAAAAACATTATACGATCAATGGACAGAAGATGTGGATCTCCAATGCGGGATTTGCAGATGTCTTTATTGTATTTGCAAAAATAGGTGGAGAGCAATTCACAGGCTTTATAGTAGATGCTCATTCTCCGGGTATAACACTTGGTGAAGAAGAAAAAAAATTAGGTATCAAAGGTTCTTCTACACGCCAGGTATTTTTCGAAAATGTAGACGTGCCGGCAGAAAACGTACTTGGAAAAATCGGCCAGGGCCATTTGATTGCTTTCAATGCACTGAACATCGGACGATTCAAATTAGGGACAATGGCCATGGGTGGTTCTAAAAAATGTATAGATATCGCGGTGAAGTATGCTAATGAACGACAGCAATTTGGTGTATCTATTTCTTCTTTTGGTGCAATTAAACACAAACTTGGCGAAATGGCCTCGCTCATTTTTGCTCTCGAGTCCGCATCCTATCGATTATCTGATATGATGGGTCAACATAAAGATGAATCTATTGCCTCAGGCTCAATTTTCGAAATGGCCATGTTAGATTCGGCAAAAGAATATGCATCTGAATGTGCTGTCATTAAAATCGCAGGTTCAGAATACCTGGATTTTGTGGTGGATGAAATGTTACAGATCCATGGTGGAAACGGCTATTCAGAAGAATATCCTGCAGCACGTGCATATCGTGATCAACGCATCAACCGCATCTATGAGGGAACAAATGAGATCAATCGTCTTCTTCTTGTCGATCGGATCATAAAGAAAGCATTGAAAGGTGAACTCGATCTTGTGGGTCCGGCATGGGCTGTGCAGAAAGAACTGATGTCAATGCCTGCGAAATCAACTGATGATGGTCCATGGGCTGCAGAAATACAGGCTATCCATAATTTTAAAAAATCAATGTTGCTCGTAGCCGGTGCTGCTGTCAAATACCAGATGGATGGCAAACATGATCTCAATCATGAGCAGGAAGTGGTCATGCATATCGCTGATATCTCTATTGACTGTTTTATTGCTGAATCTGTATTACTCCGCGCCCGGAAATTAGCAGATGGTCAATACAACTATCCCGCTGATGTCGTAAAGTCCTTAACACAACTATTCATCGGAGAAGCACAGGCCAGAATTCAAAAACACGCCAATGATGCGCTCACTGCATTTGCCACTGGTGATGAACTGATCATCATGCTGAAGGGGGTAAAACGGTTCAACAGCTATCCGACGGTCAACACGGTTCAGGCCCGGAGAGTGATAGCTGACGACCTCATCAAGGCAAATGGATATAGTCTTGAATTTTGAAAAATGAAAAAATAACTGACGTTAATATTCATGGCATCGATTAAATCTATCCTCATTCGACCTGAAAGAAGAGCGAATCCGATAAGAATCAGTGAGGCCAAAATCAATTCCACAGGAATAGAAGGAGATCATTATGCAAAGCCTGATGGATCGCGTCAGGTGACGATCATTGCAGAAGACCTATTGGCTGAGATGACTGGTATTATTGGTTTTCAGGGCGATGCACATATGGCATGCAGAAGAAATATTTTGGTCGAATCATTGCCAAAAGAAAATTTAACAGGCAAATACATCGCTTTCGGTGAAGATGTAATTTTAGAGATCACAGGATACTGCACACCTTGTAGCCGCATGGAAGAAAATTTTGGTAAAGGTGCGATCGATGCATTTTCACAACGGGCAGGATGGGCTGCAAGAGTCATTTCAGAAGGCTCGATATCCACCGGAGACCTCGTAAAATTCCTGTAAAAAAAAATTTACATAAGTAGTACAAGTAATAAAGTAGAACCCTATCTTTGATAAATCAATTTGGAAAATCATTTCTATCAATATCCAAATTCGTATCAAGAAGATCAGCGCCGTAAAGCGCTGATTTTTTTTTGCGGCCGGTGGTTTCGACATTCGAGATTTCCCTATTAGAAGATTTTTTTGGTGATACAGCCGAAATTATTCTGATGATATTCGATTGCTCAACCACCTCAGTATCCGTCATTGAAAAAGTGGTGTCTTCCCCAAAATCCAAATTATGTTCTTATTTTGGTATACACTCATTAAACTGTATCCCCTATGAGAGCATTCCGGTTTCTAGTTCTGTTTGGCATGATCACCATATCAACATCTTCTCAGGCACAATTTATTCTAACACTGCATTGTTCACAGATGGATACTTACATCGGCAAATCGTTTAATGTCAGGGTTACTGAAAGAGAAAGTGGTTGGGAAGTAGGCCGTAAAATAATTTCACCTATTGACACTGCAGACTTTTCTCTGGATCTGTATGTGCTACTTGCGCCACACAGTTATAATATCGATTTCTATGTGGACGTGAACAACAATGGGACGTATGATGCGCCGCTGACTGATCATGCCTGGCGGAGAGTGTTGATTACTCCTGACAAGGATACCATAGTGAATTTCCATCCCGGTGAGACATTTACTGACATCACATTCCCTAATGTGTTTCCCTACAATACGTATAATGCGACCTGGGGAGGAAAATGGAGGAACCTCACATTCGGTACCACAGATAGTATAGAGGCTGGATTTAATGTTCGATGTGACAGCATTCTTGGTTTTTTCAGGACAAAAGGTGTCTTTGGAAATCCTGCTCCTGTAGAATATACTTCTTCAAATCCCCGCCCAGCTGATGGTACGCCCATACCGGATACATTGCATTATGCAGTCATTCCTCCATGGTCCGGAGATATTTATTTTACGAATGGTGAACTATATGGTGATCTTGCACTGATTACACTTGGCTTTCATTTCAGAAGTACGGTAGGAGAAAAACAAATGTTGGGCCTCTATACAATTACAAATAGTGGAATTCAATTAGCAAATGGATATTTCTATGTGCGAGAACTCGAGATTATCTCCAGTACACCAACCCTGGAAGCAAAACCGGATGTGATTACTAATGTAAGTTGCGCAGGTTTATCTGACGGAGCGATTTCTGTCAATGCTGTCGGAGGGACACCACCATACACCTATCTGTGGTCCACCTCTGTAATTACTCCTGATATTTCTTCTTTACCACCTGGCACATATAGTGTGACAGTATTTGACGCTGAGGGTTGTTCGACAAGGAACAGTTTCAATATTACAGAACCGGAACCGTTTTTCGCCAATGTATCAGCGATTGATGCAACTTGCGCTGACATCTGTAATGGAACGATTGATTTGGATATTTTCGGAGGCACACCACCTTATCATTTCAACATTCCTGAAGATCTATGTGCTGGAAGTTTCGATGTTCTGGTCACAGATGATCGGGGATGTTTGTTTGATACTGCTGTCTTTATCAAGGCTCCGGGGCCAATTTTAGTAGATATTAATGTGATAGGGGCTACGTGTGCTGATGCATGTGATGGGATAATAGAGCTTGAAGTTACTGGGGGTGCTCCGCCTTATAGCTACCACTTTTTAAACGATTTTTGCGAAGGTTTGAATACCGTTTTTATAACGGATGCGAATGGTTGCCAGATACAGAAAGATTTTTTTATGTTCTCACCCGACCCGATCATCATTGTGGATACGGTGATAATAAACGCTACGGATGGCCAATCTAATGGTGAAATCAATATCATATCAGCAGGAGGTATTCCGCCATTTCAATATTCCCTAAATGGTTTTGCTTTTCAGGTCTCAAATGTTTTTACCGGTCTTCCAGCAGGAATTTTTACTTGCACCATCAAAGATGTGAATGGTTGTATTTTTGAATTCGACTTTGAAATTCAAAATATAACGGCGGTAGCTAATGTACAATCGAACTTCACCTTTTATCCAAATCCTGCATCAACGGAAATTTATCTTCAGTCAGACACACCCGTTTCTGTTGAAATGCTTGATGTGGCCGGTCATGTACTAACGGAAAGCCCTGCCTCCAGCCATCATACTCTTCAGGTAGAAAATCTGGTTTCAGGAATGTATATACTGCGAATTTCAGATGGATATGGTTCTGCTTATCGAAGGATTGTGTTGAAATAAATCGTCTATCACCTGGCCCTTTTTATTTGCTTATTTAAACCCCTGGCAAATTGCCTCTAAAATTGATTTAAAAAAATCGTAATTCGTAACTCGTAATTCGTAAATTCACGCTTGCTCACCCCGATTAGAACTGACTAAATCGGATATTTATGAAACACCTTTCCATTTTCCGTTTCCATTCCCTCCTTTTTGTTGTATTCCTTTTGGCTTCCGGTCAATGGTGTATGGCTGCAACAAAGTATGTATCCAATACAGGGAATAATGCTAATTCCGGCAATTCTCTTGCCCAGGCCTGGCTTACTCTTCAATGGGCAGCTGATCATGTAGGCGCAGGAGATTCCGTATGGATCGCTAATGGAACATATGTCGGCTTTGACATGCGAACTACAGGAACTGCTACCAATCCGATCGTTTTTATTGCGATTGGAAATAGTGCTATAATCAATCTGCCCACCGGGACAACGGATGGCATCAATGTCGAAGATGCGGATTACATTGAAATAAACGGTGTCCGTGCTATCAATCTACCACGAAATGGTATTCGTCTCGTGTTTGCTAATCATTGTATTGTCCGAAACACATATTGTGACCATAATCAGAAAAGAGGAATTTTTACAGGCTTCACAGATGATCTGTTGCTCGAGTATAATGAATGTTTAAATTCAATTGACGAGCACGGTATCTATGTATCGAATAGTAGTGACCGATCGATCATCCGCTATAATATCTGTCATCACAATCATGGTGGAGGAATACAGATCAATGCTGATATAAGTCAGGGAGGCGATGGTATCAGTACAGATCCTGAGATTTATGGAAATGTTCTCTATGAAAATGGTGTCGGAGGAGGAGCCGCTATCAATCTCGATGGAGCGCAAAGTGCATTTATCTACAACAACTTAATTTATCAGAATCACGCTACAGGTATTGCTCTTTTTCAGCAAGATGCAGCTGCCCCTTCTATCAATGCTACGATAGTGCATAATACAATCGTAAGTGCTACAGATGGTCGCTGGTGTATAATTGCTGTCAATGGATCTTTGGGTGCTCAGATTTACAACAATATTATTATTCAGACCAATACCTCTCCCAGCCTTCCCAGGGGGAGTATCGCCTTAGATCCTGACGCAGTGAGTGGATTCGGATCAGACTATAATATCGTCATCAATAAACTGAGCAAAATGGGTGATGGTGCCTTTGTAACGTTGAGCACATGGCAGACTTATGGTTATGATACACACAGTATTCTGGCCGGACCTCTTGCTAGCATTTTTGTTTCACCTGGTTCAGATTATCATTTGCTTACCAATTCTCCCGCAGTGAATGCTGGTAATATTTCTTTTTCATCGGGTGTGGCTACTGACATCGAAGGGACAAGTCGTCCTCAGGGAGGACAAGTAGATATGGGTGCATATGAATTGCAGGGACCATTGTCTATTGATACAAATCATGTAGGGCCGACGTATGTCAAAAAACCAGAACCGCATATTGTCATCGGTCGCGAATCTATTTCATGGCCGGAAGATCTTGAGGGCAAAATGAATATAATGACTGTTGAAGGCAAAGTGGTGGCACATCTGGACATTTCATCTGAAGGAGAATATTCATTTCATGAATTGATTCCCGGAATTTATGCCGCATCCATATATGATTCCAATGGGATACAGTGGAGCCGGTGGTTTGTGTGGGCAGGGAGATGAAAATGGGAGGAAAAGGTAGAAAGGGCGGAATGGGTAGAAAAGCAAAAAATAGCTAGAATGGTAAAAGGCTTTCCTGAAATATGAATTCTGTGAGTATTTCTATGGCTATGGATCATTTTAGGTTTTCCTAAAATATGTTTTCCTAAAAATTGTTTTCCTAAAACATGTTTTCCTGAGACATGAATCATAACAGGTTTTCCTTAAATATGAATCCAGTGATAGTACGCCTAGTTATAGACCATTTTAGGTTTTCCTATAATATGTTTTCCTAAAATATCATGATGTTTTCCTAAAACATGTTTTCCTGAGACATGAATCATAACAGGTTTTCCTTAAATATGAATCCTGAGAGGTGTCCTAAAGCTGTGTACCATTTTAGGTCCTTCTAAAATATATTTTCCTTAAATATGTTTTCCTTAAATACGCACCTTAACAGGTTTGACTGGAAATTTTATTCAAAAAAATCAATCCTCTCTTTCTACTCTTTTAATAACCTTATAACATCTTCAATTAATAGCTCTTCCTGCTCCCCACTTGTCAGATTCTTTAACATTACAACTTCTTTTTGCATTTCAGTCTCCCCTACTATGCCAACATAAGTACAACCTATATCTGAAGCATACTTGAGTTGCTTCTTTATTTTTCCAGGTTCAGGATAGAGATCAGATGAAATACCGGCCCGGCGCAATGCAGTGACACATCTGAAGGCATATTGATGTGAAGCTTCATCAAATGCAGCCATCATAATTTTAGGTCCGGCTTGTACATGTGAAGGAAAAAGTCCTTTCGCTTCCAATACATCATAAATTCTTTCTGCTCCAAATGAAACGCCTACTCCCGGAACATCCGGCCAGCCGAACACTCCTGTAAGATTATCATATCGTCCTCCGCCGCCAAGACTTCCCATGTCTGCATCGATTCCATTTACTTCAAAAATACAACCCGTATAATATCCTATTCCCCTGGCAAGAGTGATATCAAATTCAATTTTGTTATTTAAAACTAATCCTTTCAAATATTGAAAAACTTTGCCAAGCTCTTCGATACTTTTTGTGTCTTCACTTCCTTTACCTAAAATATTTTTTAGCGCTAGCAGATCTTTTTGCCGTAGAAGATAAAATATTTTATCCTGTGCTTCTGATGCAAATCCTCGTTCACTCATTTCCTTTCGCACACCTTCCTCCCCTATTTTGTCAAGCTTGTCAATGGCCATCGTCATATCAATCCATTTCTCCGCAACACCTGCATGTTCAGCAATCCCATACAGTAATTGCCTATGATTTATTCTGATCACAACCGGAATATTTAAGGCTGCAAATACCTGGTCATAAATTTGTATTAATTCAGCTTCGTAAGAAAGCGATTTGCTTCCCACCACATCAACATCACATTGATAGAACTCCTGGTATCTGCCTTTCTGTGGTCTGTCAGCCCTCCACACCGGTTGGATCTGGTATCTCTTGAACGGAAGGTGAATATCATTACGATGCATCACGACATATCTGGCAAAAGGAACAGTCAGATCATACCTTAGACCTCTTTTTGAAATCGAGCTTGTAAATTTATTACTATCCTTTTTTTGAAACGCCTCTTCATCAGACTTGCTGAGATAATCCCCATTGTTGAGAATTTTGAAAAGCAAGCGGTCTCCTTCTTCACCATATTTACCCGTCAGCGTACTCAGATTTTCAAACACCGGTGTCTCAATAGGCACATATCCATAGGTCCTGAACACCTCCTCAATAATCCCAAACATCCATCGCCGCCTGGCAACTTCAATCGGTAGAAAATCTCTTGTCCCTTTCGGCAAACTTACATCCATAAACGATTTTAGATTTTAGATTTTAGATTTTAGATTTTAGATTCCAAATTGAACCTCATATTTTACCTATTAAAATCTTTCTCACATCTCACATCGGTTGCTGAGCTGTAGCACTGGGATGAGAAGAGCAGGTCGAAGCACACATCTCACATCTCACTACTAAACGACAGCTGAAAATTGTTTCAAAAACCTGACATCATTTTCAAACAGCAATCTGATATCGTTGATTCTATACTTTATCATCGCCTGTCTTTCTATTCCCATACCACATGCAAAGCCGGAATATTTTGTGGAATCGATACCACAAGTTTCCAGTACTGCCGGATCCACCATCCCGCAACCTAATATCTCGAGCCAACCTGTACCCTTTGTGATACGATGCGCATGTTCGTCTGCAAGTCCATAATAAACATCCATCTCTGCACTAGGCTCCGTAAACGGAAAATAAGAAGGACGCAAACGACTGACGACATCCTTTCCATAAAGAGCCTGAGCAAATTGATGCAATGTCTGCTTCATATCTGCAAATGAAACACCTTCATCCACATACAATACTTCGACCTGGTGAAACTGACAATGCGATCTTGCAGAAACAGTTTCATTCCGATACACTCGTCCAGGAGCAATGATGCGAATCGGGGGCTTTCTTGATGTCATGACTCTCGCCTGCACTGATGATGTGTGCGTACGCAACAACCATCCGGGAGGAGAAGCCACATAATATGTATCCTGCATATCACGGGCCGGGTGATCCGGCGGCGTATTCATCGCTGTAAAATTGTGCCAATCATCCTCGATCTCTCTGTCTTCGGCTACTTCGAAACCCATACGTGCAAAAACATCAATTATCTCTTCCATCACTATGCTTACAGGGTGACGACTTCCTGTCAGAAATGGAGACTCAGGCAATGACAGATCCGGAATGACAATATTCTTATGTGAAGCACCACCCGCTAATCGCTCCTGATAGTGAAGAAATAATTCATCCGCTTTCTGTTTCGCTTCATTGACCAATTGGCCAAATTCCTTTTTCTGTTCGTTCGGAACATCGCGGATCAAAGCCGACAAAGGCTTCAGAATATTCTTGGTGCCCAAAAACCGGATCCTGAAACTCTCTAATGCAGCAGCATCTTCGATCTGTGTTGATTCAATATCGGAGATAATATTTTTTAATTCTTCTAATGGGTTCATAAATTCATTTCAATTTACCACAATTACCTTTTGGGATTTATTCGTTTATTCGTTTATGTGTTTATAAGCTTATCTGCTTATTGCGCATTTTTTATTGTTTTGCATTTAGCTCCTTGCCTATTGCTTTTTCGTTGCCTATAGCTTTTTCATTAGCCTCAGCCTTTGTCTTAGCCTTAGCCTTGCAAAAGTAAGCATCTGAAACTTATAGCTAATTTGGCACCAATGTCTATACGTCACCCGATAGCTGTTTTTCTCTGTATGGCCATGGCGATGTCCCTTGTCTGGTCAAGGGCCCTGCTGTCCATTTTACCTGTGGCATTTGCCGTTTTTACTGCTGTAGATGTCCAGATAGAGCCCTTTAAAGTGAGGTGGGTTCTGACGTCAAAAAACATATTTGGCATCATGCGGTACAAGCCATTTATCATCGTTTTCTCTCTTTATTTTCTGCTATTTGTGGTTAGTATCATTTATTCAGGAAATATATCAGAATGGTGGCAGCTCACCCACCCAAAATTTCCCTTCCTTCTCATCCCGCTCGGATTTCTGATGTTGAAACCTTTTTCGCGGAAAGAATATATGCTCATCACCCTTTCGATGATCGTGCTGGCGATTTGGAGTTCGATCTGGGTACAGGTTGCATTTTATAGTGAACATTATTTATTTAGTCAAAGTCTTGGTTTCGGTGGTTCTCTTCCCACACCTATCAATCACATTCGGTACAGTGTCGTCGTGGCGCTGAGCATGGTCTTATGTCTTGGATTTGCTATTGAAGGATGGAAGATTAAATACCAATGGGAACGATGGGTTTATGGATTGGCCGCAGTTTATTTATTTTATTTTCTTCATGTATTATCAGTTCGTTCAGGATTAGCTATTGCTTATGCAGGAATACTTCTTATGGTTGTTTTTTATTTGCGCAATTTAAATAGATGGAAGCAAGCTGCTATAATAGCGAGTATCCTGATTGCACCTGTTGTCGCATACAAAGTCCTTCCTGGTTTTCAGCTTAAAGTCGATTACACTTTGTATGATTTTGGAAAATTCAAACAAGATCAGGGCAATGAATATTCCGATTCTGAACGATGGGACTCCTGGCGCGCTGGAATCGTGATAGGTAATCAACATCCATTCTTCGGCACCGGTACCGGCAAATTCAGATCTGCCTTGCAGACATATTATAAAGAAGAATTAAAAAGAGAAGATTATACAAGACCACACAATCAGTTCATCAATGTCTTCTGCGAATTTGGATTATTTGGTCTGTCCGTTTTTCTGTTCACTTTATTGTATCCGATGACCTTCCGTTTCTTCTGGAAGCCACCTTTGATACCTGTGCTCTATATCATGCAGATCCTCTCCATGCTGGTCGAGCATCCTTTAGATACGGAATTCGGGACGATGTTGTTTATCATTATTACGGTTTTGGGGTTAAGTTATCAGGATGGATTGGAGGGACATATTGTCTGAGAAAAGACCCCAGCGTGGAGATTTGAAACCTACCATCGGATGGAAAAAACAAGCGATTTATTGCCACTTTTAGTGCATAAAAAGGAACAAAATTGTGGACCATCCTTCCACTTATAAATACGTGTATTATCAGGGAGTTATGATATCGTGGCACGACTAGTGGTGGCACGACTAGTCGTGCCACCACTAGTCGTGCCACGATGCTTGGACGATACTTCTTTAGAGACACGATGATTTCCATCTCTTGTGAATATCTTACCTTCCTATCATGACTTTCGAAGAAAAATTAAACACCCTCAACCCTGCCCAGCGCGAAGCCGTCGAATCCATCGAAGGCCCCGTCATGGTCATAGCAGGCCCGGGGACAGGCAAAACAGAAATACTCAGCCTTCGCATCGGTTATATCCTTCAAAACACGGATACCCCTCCGGGTAGCATCCTCTGCCTGACATACACAGATGCCGCTTCTTCTGAAATGAGGCATCGTCTCATCGACTATATAGGCCCGGAAGCCTACAGCATCCAGGTCAATACATTTCATAGCTTCTGTAATCTGGTCATTCAGGAAAATCCTTCCGTCTTCCAACAAGCCCGTGATCTCGATTCTATTTCGGACATCGATAAGTTCAGACTGCTGCAACGCCTGATTGATCATTTTGGGGAAGATCATCCGCTGAAGAAGTTTAAAGGACAGACCTATTCAAGTTGGGACAGGCTTCTCTCTCTATTCTCGACAATGAAACGGGAGAACTGGTCGCCCGAACATGTGTACGAGATGATCGATGAATATATCGACAGGATGAGACAGAGCGAAGATTATATCTACAAACGTAAGACTGGTGATTACGTTAAAGGTGATTTCAAAGAAAAAGATTTCAAAAAAGAGGTTCTTGATAAAATGGATACACTGAAGGCAGCCGTCGGTGAATTCAATGTATACAATCAATTTCTCGCTGAAGAAGGGAAGTACGATTACGATGACATGCTTCAATGGGTATACAAAGCCTTTGGAGATTTTCCGGACATACTGGCCAATTACCAGGAGCGTTTTCTGTATTTTTTAGTGGATGAATTTCAGGATACAAATGGAATTCAAATTGATATTCTCAAAAGGCTTATTGATCATGAATGGCTAGATCGCCCAAATGTATTTGTGGTCGGTGATGATGATCAGGCCATCTTTCGATTTCAGGGTGCTAACATTAAAAATCTCTTCGATTTCAAAGAGCAATATGATCCTCATATTATTTTACTGGAAGAAAATTACAGAAGCTCTCAAAGAATACTCAACGCCGCACAAAAAGTCCTTGCTCCTGTAGAAGATAGTCTTTCCAGATTAATCTTCGGCGAACCAAAGAAATTAAAGGCTTCCGGCCCTTTCGCAGCGTTTCCTCAACAAGTCAGCATTCATACCTATCCGACTGTAGCCTTTGAAAATGCGGATATTTTCCATCAGATGAAGAGATGGCATGAAACGCAGACAGAAGGATCGGTAGCTGTACTTTATACCAAGCATGATTTAGGTACTGATCTTGCATTTGCATTGAAAGGTGCAGGAATTCCATTTCAGACATTACGTTCTGCAGATGCATTGCAGCAACCTATCGTACAGCATATCCTTGACATCCTGTCTTGTCTGCAGATGCTGACAGAAGGTGCTGACAATGATGATGCACTTCTGTATCGAATCCTTCATCTAAAATATCTTGACCCGCAGTCAACAGATCTACAGCGATTGATTTTAGCCTACACTGCTAAAGAAAGAGATGACAAATCCACACTATTTATGTGGCTGGGTGATCCGGAAAAACTTGATAAAATTTCTTTTCGGAACAGGCCATGGATCGATGCACAGTTTTCATTGCTCAATGAAGCGACAGCCAATTATTTTACCACGACATTGATCTGGCTTGTAGAATGGATCGTTCACCGTTTTGGCATCATGCAATGGGTTTTGAAACAACCTGAAAAATTCATTCATCTGTATACGATAAAATCATTTTACTCATTTGTCGAACAGGAAGCCTCAGGGCATCAATCGTACAAAGCTGCAGATCTGATTGAAACTTGCCAGATGATGACCGATTATAATATCAGATTGTCAGTTCAGGAATTGGCCTCGAATCCCACAGGTATCCATCTTTCCACATTACATGGTGCCAAAGGATTAGAATATGATACTGTTTTCATCAAAAACTTTGTGGAGACAGAATGGGAAAAGAAACGAGCCAATAACCGGCAGTTTTCATTTCCTGACAATCTGGTCAAAACTGAAAATCAAAAAAGTCATCTTGAATCCGGACAGGATGTCGAGGACCATGATCGCCGCAGACTCATGTATGTAGGCATGACACGAGCTAAGAAAGAATTATATCTCTCATATGCTAAGAAACGGGATGAAAGCAAGTTGCTCACACCAAGTATATATCTGACGGAGATCGCACAGGATGATCCTCATATCGTACAAAATGTAATCCCGACGGATGAAGAAATCCTGGCTGAATATCTGGTCGCACGCATGTCGGGTCAACAAGCTGTTAATCTGGAAATGGATAGTGAGGAAATCAAACGACGAGTAGAACATTATGTGCTCAATGTCTCTGCTCTCAATCAATATCTCGAGTGTCCTTTGAAGTTTTATTATGAAAAAATATTACTCATTCCCGCTTCACAAAAACCATATCTGATCTTTGGATCTGCATTACATGAGGCTTTGCAAAAATTATTTGACAGGCGTTTTAAAGCAGGCTTCAAAGATGCCGGACTGGATTACCTGTTATGGACATTTGAAAACTATATGGAACGGGAGCGGCACCGTTTTACTAAAATGGAATTTGCTGACCAGGTGACTTATGGTAAAAAAACATTGACACAATATTATAATCATTATTCAACTACCTGGTCAGAAGATATGACATATGAAACCGAATATCGTATACGCGATATTCAGATAGAAGGTGTGCCTGTTACCGGTTTCATTGACAGGATTGATAAGATGAATAATGATATCCGCGTGTATGATTACAAGACCGGACGTACGGATAAATTTTATCAAAAACTAAAACCTCATTCAGACACAGAACCTGAGGGAGGTCCCTATTGGCGTCAGATGGTCTTTTATGATCTGATGTTGCAAAAAGATCCGCGTATCCATAAGCATTTGACTGCAGGTTATATCCAGGCGCTTGAACCGGATAAGGATGGAAAATTTATTCAACGGGAAGTAAAGATCACCGATGATGATCGCACATTTGTGACGCAACAAATAGTGGAGACATATCAGAAGATTCAAAATCTTGAATTTGAAAAAGGCTGCGGAGAATGTGAGTGGTGTAAGATGCATGATCTTAATCCGCCTCTACCTTCTGATGAGTCAGATGATGAATAGGTGCAAGATTGGATTTAAGATTTAATACCTTAATTGGAATTTACGGTAGGAGATGAATTTGTTACAGTTATTGTCGGTGATAATCTTAGAATAAATTCCGTAAGGTTAGCATCAGTTGACAGATCAAGTTTCTTTCTTAATCTGTAACGGCTTCCCTCTACACCCCGAATTGAAATATTCAAAAGTGGCGCTATTTCTTTTGTGCTCAGATTCATTCTCAGGTATGCACAAAGTTTTAAATCACTGGTACTGAGCTGAGGAAAACTTTCGCGCAGGTGTTTTAGAAAATCCACATGCACCTGGTCGAAATGATGTGCAAAATGTTCCCAGTCTTCATCAAGTTTCACATCGAAATTGACCATGTTGAGCAATTGCTGAACTTCTTTTGTCACTGCAGGATCAGGTGATTTCTCCCGGATCTGATGCAAGCCTTCCTGAACGGCCAATAAAATCTCCGCTTTTTGAACGAGGTGCATTGTCGTCAATGCCAGTTCCTGATTTTTATATTTTATTTCGACCTCAAGTTTTTCATTCTGGATTTCAGACAATGCTGCTTTTGATTGCTCTGCTTCACGAATCGCATGGGCTTCCTTTTCCTGGTGTGTCACTGTCATCAGCGCTTTCTCTGATTCAAATCTTTTACGCTGACGCAGCATAAAACCAGCGAACAAACCCAGAAAACCTAACCCATAAATCACTTTTGCCGTGGTCGTCTTAAACCATGGAGGAGGTATTCTGAAGAGATAAGAAACCACATTGCTCTCATGACCATCTTTTATTCTTGCCTGGGCGAGAAATGTGTAATTGCCTGTGCCGAGTGAGGTAAAATCGCGCCGTGTATCTACACTCCATGGCGACCAATCATCCTCCAGTCCCTCAAGTTTTGTCCTGAACTGCACCAGATAGGGCGTTTTATATTCAGTAGCTGAAAATGAAAAACTCAAATTATTCAGATCAGATGCTAACTGATGGACTTCGCTGACTCCCTGTGTCCTATCATGAAGATAATATCCACCAAACAAGACTGAATCCTGGCTCCGCCCCGCACGCACTGCATCAAGGATCACCTGTATAGTGTCATTTTGATCCGACCCCGGATGCGCATCATAATGCACAAATCCTTCCTCAGTGCCAAAGAGCACATTGTTTTCATCGATGGGATAAATAAATTCAAAACCACCTACCAGTTTACCTGCCAATTCAGGAAATACTTTCTTTCGTACTTGTTTTTTTACGCCCAGATCATCAATCAGCAGCAAGCCTACTTCATCATCGATGACATACCAGATATTTCCTTTTATATCTTCCTTCATGGCTTTCACCCGGTGATTGATCCCAATGATACTATTGAAAGATGAATCCGGTACAAAACGATTTTGTGCATTATCAAATTGATAAACACCTCTTTCTGTTCCGAAAATGGCCTTGCCCGCTATGCTAAATACATAATTATTTAAATTGGATGGAAGGCCACCGGACTGATCGAAAAATTTAATGTCCGGATCATATTTTGAATCTTCATGCCAGATGACATGATATAATCCTCTGTAAGGATGAGAAACCCAAATCGATCCATCCGCATCTTTAACCATTATCCTGCAAGACTCATGTATGCCATTTATCTTGCGATCATAAATCCATCTTTCATTTATTTTGTGGTACAAGACTAAACCGGTATATGTACCTGACATCATGTAATGTTCATTTAATGGAATATAGATCCATGTGCCCGGTTCTGTTGAGATAGATGAAGCGACATTATTCTTCAATTGAAATGCACCTTCATGATGACCCATCAGCATTTCATGATCTATGACTGTAAACCCCCACACCTGGCCTTCTCCATTGATGACGCGCTCGAAAAACGGACCCTGCTCCGGATCATAATAGGATTGCCATGGAGCTATGTATGCACCATTTGAAACGCCAAGGTAAAGTTGATGATCAAACACAGCTGCACTGTAACCTGTGGCATGCAACTCGTCATCCGGAAAAATAGTGGTGAACTTCGAATCCAATACCACACAATCAATACCATTGTCCAGGCCAAGCCAAAGATTGCCATCATGATCACAAAATGTATGGAGGATATTATTATTCTGTAGTCCGTGTTTTTTAGTCAGATGTCTATACATCCGCCTATGTTTATCTATGACAATCAATCCATCAAGTGATGTGCCTATGGCAATATTTCCATCAGACAATCCAGTGGAAGAATAAATCCGCTTCTGTCTCAGGATTTCATCATGAGCCGTCATCCATCGACCTGCCCCACTATTCGTGAGAAAGAACATTCCATTTTTCAAAGAGCTGAAAAGAATAGTATCATTTGCCCACTCGATCATACCGGAAACAGAGCTCTCCAGTGCTTCGATTTTTCTGAAGGGCTGAAAATATCCGTCTTTAAAAATGAGTAAATCATGATTTTCCGTTTGTAGCAGGAGGCCCAGTTTGGTATTTATCAACTTCTGAAGACCTCCTTCCATTTCATGTATTTTTATTTTCCCTCCATCATACTCAAATATTGATCGGTTAGTCCGGAAGTATACATGATCTTTATGGAAAACGATATCCCATACATCCTCAAAATTCCGTTGATCGGGAGGTAATAATCCAATCAGGGAGGTATACATCAGGACACCATTTGGACCTGGAAAGAAATATCCGATTTCACTCTGAGCCCCCGTATAAATCCGGTTGTCCCTATCTATCGCTACAGATCTGACAATGGTATGATTGGATACCGGAAAACTGGTCCAGTCCTTTCCGTCAAAACGTAGCAAACCGTCATTATTGGCAAAATAAATCTGACCTGACTTGTCCTGAGTAGCATCCCAGTTTTGAGTTCCTGCCCCATAGATCTTCCGGGTATAGTTCCAGATAGGGGGAACACCGATGTTGACGCTTTGGGAGGTGGCAAGGACAGGCAAAAGCAAGATTGCCACAATAAGGAAAAGGATTTCGACGAAATCGGTTCGATGTGTACCCTGTCCTAAAATAAATTTCCCGTCTGTCGTACACCCCCAATCCCCATTTCTCAATAAAATCAGGGCCTGTCGTAGCATTGTCGTAGTCATATCGTAGCGAAAGATAGTACAAAGAGTAGTTTAAACGTAATCAATAATTGCGTGATAACGAATGTAAACAGTCAAATTTGCGGACTTTCTTCAGTCACACAAAATTTTATTCCTAAATCGAAAAAGAAACTAATCATGATCAAAAATTTACTCTCCATTTTATCTTTCCTCTTTGTCGTAGCCTACGCTGAGGCTCAAACCACGATCCTGGACTTTGAAACAGCTGGCACGTCAACTACTTTCCAATACTTTGGAAGTGGATTGGATGGCTCACTTAATCAGATCATTCCTAACCCGGATGCCTCTGGAGAAGATACAAGCAGCATGGTAGCCAGCTTTACGAAGCCGGCTGTAGCTGAAGTTTGGGCAGGTGCTTTTTCTAATCCTAACCCGGGCATTCCGGTCGATTTAACTTTAAGTAGTAAAGTGTCGATCAAAGTATGGATGGATCATATAGGGTCCCTCAGTCTGAAACTAGAAAACTCAACAGATGGTGGTTCAAATTGGGTGACTACAGTGGCAAACACACAGGTCAATACATGGGAAACCTTAGTTTTTGATGCTACCGCTCTTTCCATCGAAGCACCTAATGCAGCTGCAGCAGGGCATACTTATGCTACAGTAACCCTGTTCTTCGACTTTGGAAATCCAGGTACAGGTACTGATGTAACAAGCTACCTGGATGATATCATCGTACTTCCACCAGCGCCGGTATTTACTTCCATTCTTGATTTCGAAACACCAGCGACAGGAACGGTATTCCAGTATTTCGGTAGTCCATTAGACGGAACATTTACAGAAATCTTGGCTAATCCTGATCCTTCAGGAATTGACACAAGTGACAACGTGACACATTTTATCAAACCTGCAGTCGCCGAAGTATGGGCCGGTGCATTCAGCAACCCGAATCCAACAACACCTGTCACATTAGATGCCGGTAGCCAGGTGTGCATCAAAGTATGGATGGACCACATCGGCAATCTTGCACTCAAACTTGAAAATGGCGCGGGCGGACAAGCTAACTGGATTACAACTGTAGCAAATACAACCATCAATCAATGGGAGGAAATATGCTTTGATATATCAGCTCCTTCTATTGAAGCTCCTTTCGAACCCGCTACAGGCACATACAATACAATTACCTTATTTTTTGATTTTGGTACAGCAGGCAATGGCACTGACATCAATTATTATTTTGATGACATCGGTGTGAAATCAATAGGTGCACCGCAGGCACGCAATGTTCATTTCAAAATCGACATGAATCAGTATGCACAAAACTTTGATCAGGTTTATCTCAGTGGTACGTTCAATAACTGGTCAGGCGATGCGAATCCCCTGGCTGATCCCGAATTTGATGGTGTCTGGGAAGGTGATCTTCAACTTACAAATGGTTCGTATGAATATAAAGTCACTCTGGACAATTGGGCTGGACAGGAACAATTCCAGGGTTTCGAGGAGTGCACAAAGAAAGATCCTTCTGGACAATTCGTCAATCGTTTACTGCTTGTCAGTGGGGATACTGAACTTCCACAATTCTGCTTTAATAGTTGCTATGCATGTGGACAGGAAAGAAGCATCACATTCCGTATAGGCATGTACACCTTTACACCGAGCCCTGATGGTGTTTGGCTTGCCGGCGGTGGAAATTTTGACGTCCCGGGAGGTAAGTACAAAATGCAGGATGATGATGGTGATGGAATCTATGAAATCACTGTACCTCGCGAAGTCGGATTCAGTTCATACTACGATTTCGCCAATGGCGCATGTCCCGATTATAGTTGCAAAGAAGATTTAAGCGGCCAGTCATGTGGTGATCCAAACAATTACAATGACCGTTTCCTTTCTGCAGTGCAGACAGATACAATCATTGAAACTTGTTTTGGTACTTGTTTCATAGACGCCGCTTGTACTGTAGGAACCATAAATCCTACTCAGGATGAGCATGTGTTTTCTCTTTATGGAAATCCTTCAATAAATGGTCAGTCGGTTTTAGAATTCGGAGACCAGGTGAAAGGTGAGAAGGTAGTATCGCTGACAAATACACTCGGACAGAACATCAGAAACTGGCGTGTAGATGAAGGTATCACCACACAACATATGAGTACTGCCGGTTTACCATCAGGCCTTTATTTCGTGACGGTCACTGCAGGCAACCGCTTTTACACACGCAAACTCACGAGGTAAGATCATTCTAAAAATGACTGCGCGATTAAATTGTATATCCACTTGTGTCATGAATATCAAGACCATGCGTTTAGGTTTTTTAATACTCACCCTCTGTTCGTTTTTTTCTGCGAATGGACAACATCAGGTCAGCGGCAATATCACGATGATGCCGGGCAATGAGCCTGCCATTGGGGCTACCGTCATCGTAAAAGGTACTACTACCGGCGTCATCGCAGATTTCAATGGCCATTATACCATTGCTGTACCTGATGAGCATGCTGTACTTCTTGTTACCTACACAGGCTATTCGGAGCAGGAAATAGTAGTAGACAAACTTGTCACGGTGGATGTGCAATTGAAAGAAAGCATTTCTCAACTCAACGAAGTGATCGTCACCGGGTATGGTGTACAGAAAAGATCCAACATCAGTGGAAGTGTTTCGACGATACATTCCGACGAAATCGCTGAGAAACCAATCCTTCGTGTAGAGCAGGCATTACAAGGCCGAACGGCGGGAGTACAGATAGCCCAGGTATCAGGTTCGCCGGGCAGTGGATTGACTGTGCGCGTGCGTGGTGTTGGCACGATCAACAATAGTGATCCGTTGTACATCGTCGATGGTATGCCGGTTGAAGGTTTGGATTATCTCAATCCAAATGATATCGAAACGATCAATGTGTTGAAAGATGCGGCATCATCTGCAATCTATGGAGCTCGTGGTGCCAATGGTGTTGTACTCATCACCACTAAAGGCGGACAGCGCAATCAGGAAGGTACATTGAGTTATGATGCTTATTATGGAATACAACGGGCAGCCCGATTACTTGATCTGCTGGATGCACGTGAATATGCAGTGATTCAAAATGAAGCGTACGTCGCTGCCGGTAAAACTCCTCTGCCGGAATTTGCAAATCCAGATGCACTGGGCAAAGGAACAGACTGGCAGGAAGCGATTTTCACGCATGCACCGATCTCAAGTCATCAATTGACATTGACCGGAGGAAAAGAGCATTCATCCTATGCACTATCAGGCAATTATTTTTCACAGGATGGAATCGTAGGTGGAGATAAAGCAAATTTCCAACGTATCACGGCCAGAGTGAATGGCAATCAGGATCTGAAACCATGGTTGACTGTGGGAAATAATATCGGTTACACCTGGTTCCAACGTGATGCGTTATCGGAAAATACGCAATACAATTCTCCGATCGTGCGTGCATTGAATATCGATCCGGTCACGCCTATTCGTAAAGCTGATGGCACATATGCCTATTCAAACTATGCAGATACCGACATCGCGAATCCTGTCAATGGCATCGAACAGACACACAACACCTGGCGAAGCAATCGCCTTGTAGGCAGTGTTTATGGAGATGCTAAATTGGGAAAACGTTTTTCATTTCGCTCTACATTCAGCATGGATCAGACATTTGCTACGCAGAGAATCTTTTTTCCAAAATATGATCTGAGTAATATTCCATCGATCAGTGAAGCACCTGCAGCAGAAAAAAGTCTTGTAAATAGTGTTGTCGTAGGAAATTACAACTGGCGCAATCTTCAATTGGAAAATGTACTGACATACACCAATACATTCAATGAAAAGCATGGGGTCACCCTTATCGGAGGCACCACTGCATTGAAAAAAAAGATTTGATGCAAGCGGAGGCGCCAATACAAATCTTCCTTCCAATGACCCTAAAGATGCATACATCGGAAATACAATTGATCCGATAGCTTCACAAAGTGCGTGGCAGATAGCGAACGAATCAACATTGCTGTCATGGTTTGCAAAAGGAAATTATGCTTACGACAATACATATTTATTTTCTGCCACTTTCAGGGCTGATGGTTCATCGCGGTTTGGAAAAAATAATCGCTATGGCTACTTCCCTTCATTTTCAGCAGGGTGGGTGCTGAGTCATGCGGCATTCTGGTCTGTAGACGAGATCAGTTTTGCGAAGTTGCGCGCAAGTTGGGGACGGAATGGGAATGACCAGATAGGTGATTATAGTTTCACTACGGTAGTTTCAAGCGGCCAGAACTATGTATTCGGTCCGAATGAAACCATCACCAATGGAAGTGTTGCACTGAGTGCTGCAAATCCGGATTTGAAATGGGAAACCATCACGCAAACGGATATCGGTCTTGATCTGGAATTCTACAATGGCCAGATCAATTTTACCGGTGATTATTATATCAAGAAGACATCAGATATGCTTTATGCCTCACCTATTCCATTGGTAGCAGGTACTGCAGCACCCATTCAGAATGTGGCTACTGCTGAAAACAGAGGCTTAGAGTTGTCAATTGCTTATCGCAATATTGAACATTCACTTCATTATTCACTGGGTGGAAATATTTCATTCATTAAAAGTGAAGTGACCGGTTTGGGGACAGGTGGTGAACCTGTGTATTCGGGAACTGTGCAAAGTGCCAATGCCAAAGCATCGAAGACGGATGTGGGCCATCCATTAGCATCATTCTTCGGATATGTGACCGATGGTATTTTCCAGACTCCTGAAGAAGTTGAAGCTGCTGCTTTTCAAAATAGTGGTACCGCTCCCGGCGATATCCGTTTCAAAGATTTGAACAATGATGGTGTGATCGACATCAAAGATCAAACGTATATCGGCAATCCAACGCCTAAATTTTCTTATGGCCTTACCGGTGATCTTGAGTGGAAAGGCATAGAATTGAATTTATTCTTCCAGGGTACACAGGGAAATGATATCTACAACAATACCGTACGGTATGATTTTACTTATGTAAATAGACCTTCATCAGTACTCGATCGATGGACCGGACCGGGAACATCTAATTCAGAGCCACGAGTCAATCTGAGTGATCCGAATCAAAATGCAAGAGTCAGTGACCGGTTTATTGAAGATGGGTCTTATGTGCGGCTTAAGACATTGCAGCTGGGATATAATTTTCCATCATCATGGTTGAAGAAGGTGCATATGGAAAAATGTAAAGTCTATATCACCGGTCAAAACCTGCTGACATTTACCAAGTATCAGGGTCTTGATCCTGAAATAGGAAGCGTGGGCGTGGGATCAAGTCTTGAATTGGGCATTGATAATGGTTTCTATCCACAGGCGCGAACGGTGATGGGAGGATTAAGCGTAACATTTTAAATCTGCAACTCATGAAAAAAATAATATACTTCCTGCTTGTTTCGATCGTCATTTTGATTTCATCATGTGAGAAAGATTTTCTTGACAAGGCTCCTATCGTGGGCACTACTGAAGGCAATTTTTATCGCACCGCAGATGATGCCCTTGCATCAGTAAATGCAGCCTATGCTTCTTTACAATTTCAACTTTCCCCTGCCGGACATTTCAGATGGTTTTGGGGTGATATCATGTCCGATGATGCTATAAAGGGCGGTTCCGGTGATAATGATGCGAATGAACTTCTTCAATTGGAAACATTTAAAGGACCAGCGAATACAGAATTGCTCGAATCAGAATGGGGTGCTGACTATGAAGGAATCTATCGTGCCAATGTCGTATTAGAAAAAGTACCTCCGATCGAAATGGACACAAAATTAAAAGCGCGTATTTTAGGAGAGGCGAGATTTATTCGGGCATGGAATTTTTACAAACTGGTGACCATGTTCGGAGGTGTGCCCCTGGCAGATCATGTGCTTGCGCCTTCAGAATATAAAATGGCAAGAGCTACTGCAGATCAGGTGTGGGATCTGATCGAAAGTGATCTGACGACTGCCGCAAATGATCTGTGGAAACGAAGTGAATATGCTACTGCCGATCTCGGTCGTATTACAAAGGGTTCCGCACAAGCTTTACTCGTCAAGACATATCTATGGCGGGAAAAATGGGCTGAAGCAAAAGCTATGGCAGAGGCAATCATCAATTCCGGAGAATATCATCTGGTCGCAGACTATGCCGATATCTTCCCACTCTATGGTGAAAACAATGAAGAGTCCATATTTGAAATCCAATACATGAATGCATCCGGTGGCAACTGGGGAAAGAACAATGCAAATGAAGGAAGCTTCACAAATGTATTTACAAGAGCACGTGGCCAATTTGCAGGTTATGGTTTTAATATTCCTACTCAGGATTTTGTAGATGAATTTTTCAAAGAAGGATTTGAAGATCCACGATTGAAATCAACAGTGTTCAGAGTCGGTGATGAAATGGGTGATCGTGGTACATTTACAATAGATGCCACAGGCGGTGTACCTTATCCGTATTATCCAAAAAAATATTTCAGCAACAAATCAGAGGATGCTCCCTTTGGTGATCCTAATCCGAATGGCGGCTCAAATGATCGCGTGATTCGATATGCAGATGTGTTATTGATGCATGCTGAAGCTTCTTATCACACCGGTGACGAAAGTGGTGCTCGTGTTTCACTCAACCAGGTAAGAGCGCGTGCACAAGTTCCTGATATTACAGCTACCGGTTCAGCTTTACTTGATGGAATATACAGAGAACGTCGTCTCGAACTTGGTCTTGAAGCCCATCGCTTCTTTGATTTGGTTCGCACACACAGAGGCCCACAGGTATTAGGTTCATTGGGATTTGTCGCTGGCGTACATGAATTGTTTCCAATTCCGCAATCACAAATACAGGCAACGAATGGAGCGTTGACGCAGAATCCGGGGTACTGATCGAGTGATCGAGTGATCGAGTGATCAGTGATCAGTGATCAGTGATCAGTGATCAGTGATCAGTAAATAGTAAACAGTAATCAAAATCGAAAATCGAAAATCGAAAATTTCTAAGTGACTTCTTATGTTCTCTGAAGTTTCTAAGTGGTAAAAAAGAACGGGAATCTATGATGAAAGATAGATAGACAATAAATAACAAAACAAATGAAAAAATCTATTTGCAACTCCCCCTTCAGGGGGCGGGGGGCAAAACGAAATCTCACTCACAATAAGAAAATAACTAAAGTGAAAAACATATATTTGACATTGACATTCATCCTGGGCTGCTTCGTCGCATGTGCTCCTGATCGCGATAATGATTTCAATCTGTCTCCGGCTCCATCTGCACCTCAATTCACAGCTAAAGTTTTAGAAGCTGATTCGAATCGAGTCGTCGTGACAAGTCTGTCTGATGATAACTTTCAACTTCTTTGGGATCTGCCGGGCGGTAATCCTAAAACATCAAATCAAAAAATGGACACCATTCTGTATACGGATATCGGTGAATATACGATCACTCTTTTCGTTTCGAAAACAGATGGTAGCGGAACTGTTTCAGCTTCTCAAAAAATAACAATCCTAAGAGATGCTCCTTTGGTTTGTAGTCCTAAACTTGCTTTGTTGACAGGTTGTAGCTCCGCTGGAAAATGCTGGACATTCTCCACTGCTGCAGGTGCTGTGAAAGTGGGTCCCACATACGGTGACTTCTCATGGTATACATCTCCTGTCAATGGCTTGCAGGATGCACAATATGACGATCATTATTGTTTTACATTTCTTCATTTTGTATTCCAAAACAAGAATAGTGGTCAATCCGTAAATCCATGGAACGGTTATGCAGCTGAAGATTACAACCCCGGAGTAAGTGAATTCCAATTTCTGGAAGGCACAGGGATGGAGGGAAGAGATCAGATCATCATTCCCGATGACCAGTTTATGGGCACTTGGGATACGGACAATGTAATGGATGTCATAAGTCTTACAGAAACAGAACTTGTCATCCGTGCCACATACGCGCACAAAATGGTGTGCCTGCTGCTGAAGGATGGTTTGAACACACATTTGTAGCGAATTGATGAAGAAAAAATCAGGCATATTACTAGTTTCGGTATTCTGTCTTGGAGCTCTCCTCTTCTGGTCTGCAACTGATGGAATAAAATCCGCTCCCGACAGTATGAAGCTGGTTTGGTCAGATGAGTTTGATTCAGGCTCGATGCCAGATACGACCAAATGGAATTATGATCTGGGTGACGGATGTCCCGATATATGTGGCTGGGGCAATAATGAATTGCAATACTATACAGACAACCGAAAGGAAAACGTCCGCATTGAAGATGGACACCTTGTGATCGAAGCCCGTCAGGAAAAAATGGGCTCACGAGATTATACATCAACTCGTCTGAAGAGCAAATTGAAAGGCGACTGGACATATGGAAGGATAGTAGCGAGGGCTAAACTTCCAAAGGGATTGGGAGTTTGGCCCGCCATATGGATGTTGCCTACGGAATGGGCATATGGTGGTTGGCCGGCAAGCGGTGAAATCGATATCATCGAAAATGTCGGATTCATGCCGGATAGTTTATTTGGAACCATACACACAAAGAAATTCAATGGCTCACTCGGCACACAAGTCACAAAAGGTGTATACTGCTCAACATTGAGCACGGAATACCATGATTATGAAATACAATGGAACAAACAAAAAATTGATTTCCTATTCGATGGCAGTATCTATCAAACATTCAACAATAATAATAGCGGATTTGAAGCATGGCCATTTGACAAAACATTTCATCTGTTGATGAATATCGCAGTCGGTGGCAACTGGGGAGGGAAGCATGGTGTGGATGTATCCATCTGGCCGCAGAGGATGTATGTGGATTATGTAAGGGTTTATCAGTAAATAAAAGGCAGAAAAGGCGGAAAAGCGAAATAATTCAATTTGTAAATACTTTTAATCTAATCATAATGATTTCAAGAAAATATAATATCCTGATTGTCAGTTTGGGCATCTGCCTGCTATCTTTCATCTCAAGTTGCATAGATGAAAGTGACGGAACTGCTGGAAAACTTAATCTGCCTGTACTGCATGTCAGCGATGTGACGACTACGGAAGGTGATGAAGACAAGGTTATCCATCTTGATATCACACTCACCGGTGACAATACAACAAATGTCATCGTCACACTTGCCGCTATTCCTGGTTCCGCTGTGACACCGGATGATTATACACTATTGAATGGCGGACAAATCATATTCTTAAAAGGCGAGACCACAAAGACTATTGATATCAAAATCAAAGCTGATGAAGGGAAAGAGCCACAGGAATCATTTCAACTCAAACTATACAATCCGCAAAACTGTACGATTGAAAAAGATCTTATTCTTGTCACGATCAATGACGATGATGACAATGTGGCAGGTCTCAATATTCCATCCGGGGGCGCATCTTCACCTGATCACTATGATGGATACAATCTGGTGTGGCGTGATGAATTCGTCGGTGATGTATTGAACTCCGCTGACTGGAGTTTTGAAACAGGCAATGGATGTCCTGATAATTGCGGCTGGGGAAATAATGAATCTCAATATTACCGCTCGGACAATACCTCTATTGTCAATGGCCACCTTGTCATCACCGCCAAGAAACAACAATATGGAGGCTTCGATTACACTTCATCGAGATTAGTGACCAAAGGAAAACAACAATTCAAGTTTGGCCGCATTGACATCAGAGCTGCTTTGCCACAAGGCAAAGGGATCTGGCCTGCGTTGTGGATGTTGGGTTCAAATGTAGATGCTGTGAGTTGGCCTGCCTGCGGAGAAATAGACATCATGGAATTGACGGGTGATTTTCCAAATCGCGTAGTAGGTACGGTGCATTACGGAGCCAATCTTGCTCAGCATCAATACAACAGTGTATCAAAATTTACAAGCGGTAATGATAGCTACCAGGAAAATTTCACGTCTACTCTATCAATTGGGAAAACAATCTTGTTCAATTCCTTGTCGATGATGAAGTTTATTCTACGATCACACCTGCAGATCTCAATGGTCAGCCCTGGCCCTTTAACAAATACTTCTTCTTTATTTTCAATGTGGCCGTAGGCGGCAACTGGCCCGGATATCCTGACAGCAGTACGAAGTTTCCGCAGTATATGATCGTGGATTACATTAGGGTGTTTCAGAAGTAAAGCCTGTCTGTTTGCCCCTTCTTTTCGTTTGCCGAATAAATTCGGTATTAACGAAAATTCTCCCCTGTGTTTCTTCACTCAACAAATCCCCACCCGTGCGGATATTGCTGTCGTTCCGAAAACCCCGGGGTATTTTGAGTTGCTACTTTTCGATGCCGGATAAAAAGGATGCCGGATGCCGGATTCAAGACTCAATTAATAAATACTATTTCCTTTAAACACCGGGTTTAGTTTATATAAATTCCATAGGTTGAACATTGAAATAAGCGGAAATAATTTCCGTTGCGGAGCAAAGTCTGCGTCCAGCATCCGGCATCCCTTTATCCGGCATCGAAAGAATACTGAAATCACCTTCCAAAACGAGATTTCACTGAAGTCACAAATCCTAACTATTTTGTGAGTAATGAACAAAGCCCAACCCCGCATCATCCTCACTGACTATGACATCACGCTCTTCCAGGGCGGTACCCACGTCAGGCTCTATCAAAAAATGGGTGCCCACCCCCGCCGAACAAGATGGCAGACAAGGAATATCTTTCGCGGTGTATGCTCCTGCAGCAAAGCGCGTATCTGTGATCGGTGACTTCCAACCGTTGGCTTGCGAATGCGCACGACCTCTATCCGGAAATGGGACAGCTCGGGCGTATGGGAAGGCTTTATTCCTGATTTACATCCCGGTGCTATTTACAAATATGCTATCGAGTCACATAATGGTATGAAGCTGGTCAAGGCTGATCCTTATGCACGCATGTGTGAGCACCCGCCGATGACAGCATCGATTATCTGGAAGGATGAATATGAATGGACTGATGCTTCATGGATGAAGACCCGTGGTGATAGAAATAGAATCGGCGCACCTGTATCGACCTATGAGATGCATCTCGCTTCGTGGCGCAGACATCCGGATGGTAGAGTGTATTCATATCGTGATTTGGCTGAAGTGCTTCCCACTTATCTCTCGCAATTAGGATTTACGCATGTCGAGTTCATGCCGATCATGGAGCATCCGTATGATCCATCGTGGGGATATCAGATCACAGGATTTTTGCGCCTACATGCAGATTCGGTACACCGGATGATCTGAGATATCTGATTGATCAGTTGCATCAGCATAACATCGGTGTCATTTTGGATTGGGTGCCATCGCATTTTCCTACAGATGCGCATGGACTGGGGAATTTTGACGGAAGTTGTGTGTATGAACATCCTGACAGACGAAAAGGATTCCATCCGGACTGGCAGAGCCTGGATCTTTAATTATGGGCGTAATGAAGTGAAATCATTTCTCCTGAGCAATGCATTATTCTGGATTGATGAATTTCATGTGGATGGCTTGCGTGTTGATGCTGTGGCATCGATGATCTATCTCGATTATTCGCGGAAGGAAGGAGAATGGGTGCCAAATGAATATGGAGGCAATGAAAATCTCGAGGCGATTGCATTTCTGAAAGCGATGAATGAGATGGTGTATCACTATCATCCGGATATCCTTACGATTGCAGAAGAGTCGACTGCGTTTGCAGGTGTGTCACATCCGACGTATGCTGGTGGTCTTGGCTTCGGTATGAAATGGATGATGGGCTGGATGCATGATACATTGAAATATTTCGGACAGGATCCGTTGTATCGTAAGTATTCTCACAATCAGATCACCTTTTCGATGATCTACAATTATTCTGAGAATTATGTCTTACCTCTTTCGCATGATGAAGTGGTGTATGGCAAGGGATCTTTATTAGGACGCATGCCTGGTGAAGGAAAGGATCAGTTTGCGAATCTTCGATTGATGATTGGGTATATGTTTACTCACCCTGGTGCGAAACTTTTATTCATGGGTGGCGAATTTGGACAACGGAGCGAGTGGAATTTTGCGAGTCAGTTGGAATGGGGCGTATTGAATTATGAATCACATATGGGGATTATCGAATGGTCGAAGGTGATGAATCACATGTATAAAGATGAAAAGTCGCTTCACGAACTTTGTACAAAACCGGAAGGATTTAGTTGGGTGCGTGTTGATGACTGGACGCAAAGTGTATTGGCATATGAACGTATTGGTATAGATCCTAATGATAAAATAATAGTGATCCTCAACATGACTCCTGTGGACCGACCTCAGTATCGAATAGGAACAGAAGAATTTGGTAGTTGGCAATTGATTGATCATTCGGATAAAGAGGTGTATTGGGGAAGGGGAAGAAATGTGCCTGAGAATGTAAATATTGAAGAAGGAGTGTGGGAGACAAAAGCAAATTCGATGGAGTTTTCTTTACCGGGGTTGACGGTGGTTATTTATAAATTTAAAGCGGGGAAAAAAAAGGCTAAGGGGATGCTTCGACCTGCTACTGCTCATCCTCGTGCGACAGCTCAGCAACCGGCTGAGGCGAAGGCGAAGGAAATTAAACCTTCTAAACAAATAGCCTCGAGCGTAAGCAAAAAGGCTGAGGCGAAGGCTCCGGTTGAATCAAAAACTAAACTTTCTAAACCCTTTGTCCGCCGAAGCCTTGGCGAAGGAGGATCTAAACTTAATGAACAAAAAGCAAAAAACGCTGCCGAAAAAGTACCAGTTAAGAAAGTTGTTGTGGCTAAAGTGGCGAAGAAAAAAGTAGCTGTGAAAAAGAATACGCCTTTGAAATCGACTGCAAAGAAAAGTGCCGGAATAAAATCTTTACTTTCTAATGGAGTCGACAAAAAGAAAGGAAGCAAGAAAAAATAGAGGTAATGGCTATTTATAAATATTAGTTACTTTTAAAAAGGCTTTGATAAATCTTCAGCCTTCCGGCACAATATGTTTGCTCAAGTTCATTAAAAGATATTACCCTTTTCTAGTTCCGGGCCAATAGATTGAATTTTCAGTAGTTTTACAATCTCTTTACCAAAACCATAATGCCCTACTCAAAATTTTATAAACTCATACTTTTTCTTTTTCGACAAATGCAGCTTTTTCGCAGCACTGCATACCATCCGTTATTGTATTTACAACTCAGCAGCAAGTTGATGACTTTCCTCAGAACTATCCTGGCTGTACAATCATTGATGGCAATTTGGGAATTACGGGAAGTGATATTTTGAATATAGATAGCTTAGGTCAAATAACGGAAGTGCATGGGAGTATTCAAAACAATGCAAGTAACCTGATGAATATAAATGGGCGATCAAATTTAACAGAAATAGAGGGTTCACTAGGTATAACTTTTTCTTTAATCAATCATTCGATAACTCTTCCGTCTTTAGCTGAAGTTGGTGGCAACTTTGAAATAACTTCAAGTGCAACCTCATATCTTTTTAATTCATTAAGTTCTATTAATGGTAACTTAGTAATTCATCATTATGAGGGAAATACTGCGACATTTGATTTTAATAGCTTGACACACATAGGAAGCAATATCACTTTAATTGGATCTATTTTCGATTTGAATATTTTTCTCTTACTTACAGTTATCCATGGATCTTTTGAAATTTCTCTAAATTATTCCTTTCCGTCTATTTAATCGAAGGGGATTTTGAATTTCAGAATAATAGCGTATTATCTTCAATTACTGGCTTTCAAAACCTACAACGAATAAATGGTTTTTTGAGTTTTTTAAATAATGATGCCTTAATCAATATTCAAGGATTTAATGGCCTTAATACTCTTGGTGGTAATTTGAATTTAAATTCAAATGATCTATTACAATTTATTAGCGGCTTTCAAAACTTGGATAGCCTGGGTGGCCTTTTTATTAATTCCAATCCATTTCTCTCCGATATATCCGGACTTGATCACTCTATTTTTATTTCCGGAAATATGAATATTCAAAATAATTCTTTCCTGAGCATATGCTCCATTATACCCTTATGCGAAAGAATTTTTTCTGCCAACCCTAACATAATCGTTTTAAACAATGGGCCAGGATGTAGCTCCATTTCGGAAATTCAACAAAATTGTCCTCCCCCTCCAGACACCGATGGAGACGGAATCTATGATATAAATGATAATTGCCTCCAAATATCAAATCCATATCAACAAAATTCTGACGCAGACACTTTCGGCGATGCTTGTGATAACTGTCCTACAATTACAAACCAGGATCAGATGGATACAGATGGAGATGGCGTAGGAAATGCATGCGATAATTGCCCATCTCAAAGCAATTTAAACCAAATGGACTCTGAAGGAGATGGCATAGGGGATGTATGCGATAATTGCATCCAATATAACCCGGATCAAAACGATGAAGATGGAGATGGCATAGGAGACACCTGCGATAATTGCCCATCCATTTCAAATCCAGATCAACTTGACATTGACGGCGATGGAATAGGCAATTTGTGTGACAATTGTTCTCTTTATAATCCGGATCAAAATGATGCGGATAGTGATGGCATAAGAGATCCGTGTGATAATTGTCGTAACACCTCAAATCCTGATCAGGCAGACACAGATATGGATGGTGTCGGAGATGTCTGCGACAATTTTCCTGGCATCTCAAATACCGACCAAGGTGACTGCAATAGAAATGGGATTGGAGATGTATGTGATGCTCTGGATACAGATTGTGATGGCATACCTGATGCAACGGACAATTGCCCGCTAGTGTACAATCCATATAAGACTGACCTCAACAATAATGGTCTCGGAGATGCCTGTGAGGATCCTCATTTAAGGATTAATACCAATAATCCTTTATCCCAGCTTCATCTTTCTAATTCAAATATGTATATTGATAATCCTGAAAAAGGAATCATATTCAGAGATTATGACGGAAGTTGTTACCTGTTTAAACTTCTCAACGGGACATTTTATACCGTGCCGGTGCAGTGTCCATAAAGTTGATGTATGTGCGAATTCCATGTACCCCAAATGGATTATCAAATCGTCCCCTCACCAGCAACTATTTTTTTGGGATTCTGACTTTCCTTTTTCGTAAGTATCTCCAACAACATTGTTAATAAGGCAACAAACAAAATTATTACAAGCGAATAACTTGTAATCAACCACAAAATATTATTGTCAATAGATTCCTGAGTCCAGGCAGAACTCTTACCATCAGGACCTCCGAACCCTTCAGTAATTAAATCCGCATCAGATGTTATGGAAGGATGCTCAGCTTTAAATTTTAAAGCTACAGTCGTATAAGAATGATCATTTCCCTTTACATAAAATCCCACTGTGTCGTCAAAGTCCTTTGCCCGGAACGTGCTGGATAAGTACATGCGTGTGTGAAAAAAAAGCATGAGCAGCAAACCGACAAAAGCCACCACCGAAATAACTCTGAGCTTATTCCGCATTTTGACTGTCCGTTTACCATTCAGCAAGAAGGAAATAATAAAGCTGACGATGAGCGCCAATAGCGGGGTCAATGCATAATAATACTCCTGCAGTTCATCGATCTTCAGCAGTTTCACCAGTGCACCGCCAAATAATCCAAACATGGCTGTAATAAGAGCCACCCTGATGGTAAGTGTTTTGTCCATATATTAATCTTTTACTTCGATGATAATGAGCTTATATTTTGGGCCAAATAATTCCGTAATTTTTGGTGAATTGAAAGCGTCAGCGGTATTGAATGTTTTATCAGTTGTTTCAACAATTCTATTTGTGCTGCTATTCACTACTTGTATTCCAAACCGTGCCTTTGGAAGACTCACTTGCGCGTAAGTTGCTGCCGGACTGCATTTATGATATCTAAAAGTGTCTTCTTCTAAAGCAGGTGGAAAATAATAAACAAAATATTTGTCAATCACTTCCGTATCTTTCAAAACAACAATACCATCTACCAATTTCCAGATCGCAAAAGCAAAAGGACGCAATGATCTCATATTACTCAACTCCATTTTCGACATATCAGAAGCTTCAAAATCATCATCCATTTCCGTTTGAAAAATACTATTTCGGGAATCAGTTGTGACTCCCGTTAAAGCTCCACCATGTCCAAATCCTGTCATGTTGCTTGTAGATACAAATTTCTGATAGGCATCAGATGGCAACAAAATCGAAAGATCTTCAAGTATGTTTTTTAACTTCTGAAAATCGTGTTTGTTCACCGCATGGCTCCTTATGCATTTCTGAACAATTTCTGAACATGCACTTGTCAGGTTCATGATCTGCATTGCTTTGGCATTACGCGTTTTTTTAATCTTTCTTTCATAGGATTGCAGGCTTTCCTGAATAGTCAGAAGAAGCTTTTTTGAAGTGCCTACATCCGGAGATTTGATATCTGAAATACTTGTCAACTGTACGTAAAGTTGACTATACCTGGATATGCTGTCAAGGAGCTCACTTTGTGTACCTTTATTTTTTTCTTTGTCTATCTTGAATTGCGTCTTGAAATATGTCCTGGTGCTTTTCGTCATTGGAGGGAACTGGGGAAGCTTACATACATAATTCGCAGATACAGAATCCACATTTTTTAATTCAGGGTTGAGTGCATAGAATAGATCATATGCTCCCTGAGTTGGCAAAACATTCAGAGATACAAATTTAGACTCCACAAAATTTGGTACCGGAACTATTTTAGGTTGAGCAACATAGATAGCTGCCTTTGTTTCCGTAGGCTGCATATAAATGGTTTTCACGGCATACATCCGCTCATTACCCGGAGAAAATGGCTCGGATATCTCCGTTTTAAATCCCGACGCAAAAGCCTGAACAATAAAAGGAGGTAACTCACGGGTAGAAAACAAATAATTGCCCAAAGAATCAGTATAACCGGTAGTGATATCCGCATTAGAAGGACTTGTTTTAAGGCTGACCATCACGTTTTGCATCGGTAGTTGAGTAGATGCGTTATACACATACCCTCGTATGTTAAAGCCCTGCTTCTGGGCAAAAGATGAACCACTAATACAGAAACATAGTATGAACAACAAAATTATCTGAGGCCAATAAGTAAGCTTTTTCATTCTTTAATGAATTGGAGATGATTTGATCTAAAATAATGTCGGCAACAATGGCCGGAAAATGAATTTATTTTTACAATAATTCTTTTTTTGAATACTATTTTACCGATTTTATCAATTCGAATTTGACACAATTTATCAATTTAATTTTAATACAACAAAATTATAACTAAAAAATTAAGGCCCATTTGGAAATCCCCCTCCCTTCCCGTATCTTCCCTACACCAAAATTGCACAACCCGACTGAATAACTTTTTGCATAACATCGGGCAAACGAATAGTTAAGGTTTTTTTAGGGAAGAAAAATATTGAATCTGTTTGTAGAGATCAATTTTTTTATTCCTCTTTTCTAAATATTGATTTTTTTCTGTCTGCATCAACGAAGGGATTTTGTAGACCATAGCTCTTTTATAATTGCATTTATCATTATATCATCATTCTAAACATGCTCCTATGCCCACCAAACTCATCACCCTGCCCGCTGACAACCCGGCTCAGGCTCAAGCCCTGCTCACACAAACCCTGAAAGAAGACAAAGTCCTCCTCATCGTCATCGGGAGCACCAATATCGCCGTCAATACCGCCGATCGCGCAGCCCGATTTACCGGTGCGCCCGATGAACCAAGATGGGTCGTCCGTGCACCACAGATCGCTGATGTCATCGACATTCTCAAAGCCATCCAGGATCCTGCATCTCTTGTCATCGATTGGGATGATACACTGCTGATCGCTGTATCGATCACAGATGTGATCCGCGACATGATAGACCAGGACGGCACTCTCCCCACGCTGGTCAGGTTACAAACCGCATGGATGAAAGCAGAAAATAACCAATAACGTAAAGCTCGTTCATTTAACGAATGCTTCCTTAATTCTTCCTCCTATGAAAAAGCATCTTTTCCTTATCATACTCATCCTATCCGTACATGCACTTCACGGTCAATTTCTCACCCTGACCGAATCCGATGAATCCGGAAAAATACGCGCGCTCAACGATCGTCGCCAAACGATCGATATCAACAGCAAAATCAATATCGATATCGATCGGGAAAAGATCACCAATGCATTCGGCCAACAATTAGCGCACGACGGAAACGCTGCCATCGATACGCTTCTCAAAACATTAAACCTGTACAAAACCTATCTCGAAAAATTAAGCAAGGAGATTCAGAACTACCAGGACCTCTACAATGAAGGCCTCGCATCCGTCGATGTCGCTCGTTTAGATCTGGCTTTGAAGGCAAGAGCTGCAGCAGGTCTTGATATCGCCGAACTTTTCTCCAACAATGAAAGATTCAACCAACGGTGGGAAGAAGAACTGTCCAGATTTAGCGGAGGTACTACAAATGATCAGTACCGCATAATACTTCGTCTCCTGTCTGAAGAAATAGAACTTTTGCGAACTGATCTGCAGACTAAGCTTAAAGAAGCCGGAGTTTATTTTCAATTAGCAGCATGGTTTACCGGGAATGGAAACACTACACCTGTTCACCTCGATGGTTTCGATGATCTGCCTCCGGGTGAATATTATCATTTTGAAAGAAATAAACTCTATCTCACCCAACAACAACTGGATGAATTCAAAGGTCTCCAATCTTTTTTTGAAGGAATGGATCGCAGCCAGTTCTTTGACAAAATCATTGACGCCATACCCGGCATGCTCAACAATGTCATCAATGAAGATTCTATCCAGACGCAGCTTGACCGCTTAATATCCTCCATTACAAACCTGAACACAACAGCGCAAGCGGAAAAAACAAAAGTGCTGGAACAAGCAAAAAAAATAGCCGACGGGTTCAAACTACTCACGCTTGATATTAAAAAAGATGTCACCAAATATTCTTCAGGTGCCAGATCATCAAACACCGGTTCTAAAACGGATTTACTACAAAACTTCATGGCCGATGTCAACCAGGTAAAGAGTCAGATCCAGACATTGGAAGATGAAATGAAAGCTCTCGTCTCCAGCGTAGATTTCCAGACACTTGGTGCAGGAGTGAATTCGATCAAAACAGATTTCAATTCGCTACAATCACTCCTGAAACGACAAGCTTCAGATCTGGTAGAAAGAGCTACTGAAGGAATTCAGATCGCGATCTACGGTCGTAAAATAAACACTGCTGCACTGGGAGATCAGCAATCAGGTATTGAAACTCCAATTGGACAACATTCCTGTCAATAGTATCCTTGATGTCAACTATGTAGGCAAACGCGAACCCGGAGATCTGCTCGTCCGAAAGCTGTGCTATGGAAGGTGAAGAAAAAATCCCATCGCAGTCGAGACCCGTGAGCTTGTCGTCATGAATGCCTTGCCACATCTTGAGATGGGCATCCTGTATGCTTTTGCAAAACCTGTTACATCGAATTCGAATTTCAAAGGTGGCCCTCTGGTCAGTCTTTTATACAAATTTAAAAGTCATAGTCTCCCCTACCGCAATTTTTAGACTTCGGTATTGGCATACATGCCGCATCATTTGATTTTAATAATGATGACACACCTGAATTTGCAGGAGGTGTTGTGGCGAGTTTTCTTAAAGACTATGTACAGTTTGGATGGGGCTTCAATTTTAATAGTAACAAAGGATATAATTTTGTCGGTATCCGGATTCCTATTCCTACATCACCCATTTCACTGGCAAAAGTACCTTAAACTATTTCGCGCTATGGAAGCCAAGTCACATATCATCAATTGTCACACGCATGTTTTTAAGAGTGATGCCATTCCACCTTTCCTGGCGAAAACATTTTTGGTATGGCCAATCTATTATTTCCTCAATACGGGAGTTATTTTAGGCCTTGCACGTTTTTGGTACAACAGCAAGTTGAGTCCACGCAGATGGCCTTACACCTATTTCTACAGACGTCTTCAAATTGCTCAGTATGCCTATAGATCATTCGTACAACGAAATCCAATAGCGAGACCATTGGTGTCGATTATCAATTTGCTACTTATACTTCACGCTGTTTATTTTATATTCAAACCATTGCTGATAAAACTTATCGCGATCAATTCAACGATTCATACATGGGTCTCTGCTGTAAAAAATGTTCTTGTTCAATTCCATTTATTCTATCCCCCGATCCTTCAACTATTATAAAAATCCATCCTTACTCTTCGTATTTCTTTTTATTAAAAAGTGGTAGAAAAGTTCTAATCGGGATCCTCAAAAATGGTACAAAACTCGGCGGCTTGTGGCCGGATGACCAATCCATTGCGTTTTATAACGATATCTCAATATTGGTCGTTTTGCCAATTATAAAACACATCACATCTATATTCGGCCGTCTGGAAAAACAATATGATGCAGGCACCGGATTTATTTTCACTTCCGATGGATATGGCTCATATGGGCGCAGGTCCGCTCCAAAGGTGTGAGGGGTGCTTTTGCAGATCAAGTGGATGAGCTCGCCAGGATAAAGAAATTAAAACCAGACATTGCATTTCCTTTTGTATTCATAGATCCCAGGAGAATCACAAAAGATAAATCTTTTCTTTCTAAAATATACAATTGAATCAGGAAGGAAAGTAGTTCTTGAGGATTGTTTTGTAAAAAATTATATCGAAACAAACAAATTCAATGGTTTTAAAATTTATCCGGCATTAGGCTATTATCCTTTAAGATGACCGCTTATTGGTCCTTTGGAAATATGCTGCCGATCATGGGCTGCCAATCATGACATGCGATCAAAGGCACAATTTATTACAGGGGACAAAGAAAAAAATGGGGCTATCATCCCATTCGAACAAACGAAAGGTCATGAGCGAACAGACTCCCGAAAAATTGGCTTCCGGAATTAAAGAATATAAATTTCATCAACAATTTCTAACCATCCGTTAAATTATTTCTGTCTGTCGAAGAACAAGCGTTGCGTCATGTAGTCGCCTTTCTTAAAACGAGGATGTAAAAAAACTTTTTGGTTTTACAGATTTGGCTACGCCGCTGAAACATGACCAAAATTGAAATTATGTTCCGGCCACTATGGTGGAGAAGACGAATGGGCCCGCTACCTCGAGCTCGACAGAAAACAATATGGCCGTAGCTCGCCACCCATCCGGACACAGGAACAGATTTTTGACCAATGGAATATTTTCTCCGGTCAAAATGGAACAACTCTGGAAAAATGCAGATTGGTATTCGATATCATCTCGTCTTTAATTCTTCAGTGCATGATAATCTATACGCCGACATCATGCCAGAGCATCCTGCATGATCTTTCGATCATTCCATTGTTAAAAACTTCGCTTCAGAATCCAAAATTATCACAGCGTATTTTATTTGGAACGGATTTTTATGTGGTGCGTAATCACAAGAGTAGAACGAGAAATGCTGGGTGAAATGCTATCCAGTCTTTCAATCGCTGAATTTGATTTGATCGCGAGGACGAATCCAATAAATTACCTGACATCTTCTAATTATCCCTGATACTTCAGTATTCAACCAATAAGATTATTATTTCTTATCTTCCAGTGGCTCAAACCTATGAATAAGGAAATGAGGCCTTTATCCGCGTCTTCCTGTTGCTCAGCCCATGATTGTCAGGACAGACGACCGAAGATCGGCTTCTCCAGACCCGGCCTGAATATTAATGCTTCATCATATTGGCTATTTTGACAACCCTTTTTCAAATTCTCTTTACGCTTACTGATACCACAACCCTCTGTGGACGGCATGTATTAGTATTTTTTACAATGAAGGCCTGGCCAAAAGATTTATCTTAGATCGATGGGGACAAAGCGTATCAAATTTATTCAGATTGTACCAGGGAATTACTATTTGATTTCAGTAGCTTTGGAGCCCTCAAGTCAAAATTACTGAAGGGTTTGGGGCAGATTACATACAGTTGTAGGTAGAAATGAGGTTAGTACTTGAAAATGGTGAAGTGCGTTTTTTATCTGATGTTGATTCTCCACAAGGATATAGAAGATCATGGATTCAAGGCACAGGGAGATATTGAAGCCGGTTTATTTCCCCATAAATGATCCTGAAGGTCTTGATGTTTTTGCTTCAAAAGTAATGAGACTTTCAAACCGGGATACTTTGGAGTAATGCACAACAATTGGGAAAATGTCATCTATTGAGTTGTCTGCAACCGTGAGCTTTAGTTTTCTTTTCGTTCAAAATGATTTCCAGATATCAGTAACCAACGTATCTGAATTTCATACTGATTACTTGTGGAACTTTGGTAATGGAGACATTTCGCATGACAAGAACCTTGTGTACAATTATCCAAAAGCAGGTTGTTATTCTATTTCATTGCATGTATCCAATGAATGTTATAAAGGTAAAAACACAATCCTATATCATACCTGTTTGCGTTGCACCTGATTGGGATACGATTAGCAAGCTTGATTTTTGTGTCCCTATTCACTTTCAACCTGAAAAGAATAAATGATCATCTCCAGCTTATTAATTCTACGGAACAAAGCTTTATCGACCGGATGATGATGGAGTTTCATGGGCGTTGACCCGGATTCCGCAGGGAGGTTATTCACTTTTTGGGGATATTGAATGTGTCACGATGAGCTCAGGGCAACATATCTCTTGTCAGTGATAGTCCCGCTGATCAAACGGAAAGCCATAATGACTACCATTGATGGAGGTTTGACCTGGCAAAGAGCACTTCTTGGACTGTATCTCATAAACTTAGAATCAGGAAGTCATGGGGATGCCTAAGCTACAGGTCATCATAATCGCTATTTCAAATCAATTGAGGACGTAAGGATATGTTGGACAGATCTTTCTGATTCAGGGATTTCTAGTTGAGGAAACATGGAATGGTACAGTATTCAGCGTTCCTTGCGTTGAGTTTCATGGAATAGAAACTTTTCAAATTCGCGATATTATTTGGGAAATCATTTGACGGAGGTATTCAATGGAAAAATACCCTTTACCTATTTCAATCAAATTCTTTACTTTACAAACCCAATCCTTGGATATGGATATAGCTGGAGTAACCTGGGATTGTGGCGAACAGAAGATGGTGGACTTGTTTGGCAATTAATTCTTTTCCGACATAAACTTCTGTCCGGGATTACTTTTTCGTTGATTCCAAAACAGGATGGACCAGTGATGATAATGGAATTGTTTAATATACAAACTGATGGAATGGAATCTTTTGTAAAACGAATTGTAAAGGGACAGGTTTGAGGGCCATTTATCCATAATTATCTATCGAAAAAGGGATGGCTGTCTCCAGGCAATATATTTTAGAATTTAATGGGATAAAGCCATCCACTTGTCTTTCATCCGATCAGGACGTCGATGGCTATTCTGATGATGCAGATCGTGACGACACAACAGCTCCCAACCATCTGGGTGCCATTGAAATCCTGAATAACGGAATTGATGAAGATTGTATTTTTGAGTTGATCTTGTCACGGCGCACATAAGCAATCTTCGCGGGTATGCCCATTACGATATATCCAAATCCGGCCTCAGAAACATTATCTAGCTCTTGGCGCGTTTTGGGCGACCTACTTTCAACAACTATTTTTGATGTAACCGTAAGATGCTTTATAC
>JADKGY010000032.1:0-225000 GCA_016722045.1 Candidatus Opimibacter skivensis
GGATAATGGACAAATTCAACAAGCTACTTCAACGGATAATGGGCCTTACCTTGTATATTAATGTGAGTATGCTTTTAAAAGCCAGAGTCTCATATATTCACTAAATGAAAAATCTTCAATCCACATTGATCCTACTTTTCAATGTGAGCGCGACACACTATGGCTTGATGGTGTGCTTGTCAAGGAGCATTTATTGAACTTCGGATTGCATATCAGTTTATTTCAGAGACTTTATAATATTAATGGATAAGCAGCTATTCTACTCTTTCTATCATCCATTTTGTTTGAAATCTGATGATCAGACATTCTCAGTATCCAATCCATATTTCTCATTCTATTATTTCAGGTAAATTCTACCACCTCGTCCTTTTAGCCTTTAGAAGCCGTTCCTTAGGTAGATTTAAAAAGTACGCGAGGGAAAGTGGTGTGAAATCTTATCCTTCCCACGGGTCTTTCAGAAAGGATGTCAATGCACCACCAATGATATCCACGGATACTCAGGGTTTGTTTTATGATGGAAAATCGATGCAACCGCAATGGAAAAGTATCCTATATCAAAGGCAAAGCAACAGTGAACTAAAATTAAATGACATTCCGCAAAATTGAAAATTCGTTATTACAGCCACTTCGAGGAAAATACTGGATCATCGAACCCAATGATGATTACAGCTACACTGTAGTCAGCCACCCCAGCATCAAATATTTATGTAGGATTCTTTCACGGACACTGAAGATGAATGAATCCCTTTATAAGGATATCGTGAATAGGCAGGACGAAGAGGTTTGATATTACCCCTTCTAAGGTCACGGATCAAAATTGTCATTAAACGTTTTTCACCGCCAAATCAGATGCATACTTTTCTTTTATACTATTTTTATTAATTTAACCTCATCATTGCTAAGATTCAATGAGACAATAATATTAAGTAAGAAACTTACATTTCGAAGGGATATTTAAAGGAGCTCCCGAAACAATTTTACAAAGTGTCTAAGATTTGCGCACAGCAAACATTTCTCTTATTATTGATTGCCACGTTTAATAAAATATCAGTTCACCTTTAATTTAGGGACTTTGTTAGCTACACTATTGGCGGAAAAAAAGGAAAAAGATTTCCCTGCAGGAAAGCAAAGATCGAGTCGTCGTCAGGACAGGAAACGCACGCTCCGCGAAGATGCCATCATGCCCTTGAATCAAGGGCGGCATTGAAAAAATTTCGCCGTTAAGTTAAAACTTCCAAGAGCTGATGTCACCATATTTCAAACGGATAAAAGCAAACCACAAATGCAATGCGTGACAGGGCAAGAAAGTCGCTGAAGAGGGCACTGAAATTACGTTTCGCAGGAAGAGTGCTGGAGGACAAGAAAGCAATCCTGATATGTTGTACACCGAAAATATTTTATACAAATTTCGCATGACGCCCTTACGTCTGATGACTGTGAAAAATTATGACCCAAAAATCAATTGGTCATCCCACTGGAAGATGGACTCTTCAAAGGAATTCCTATTTTGTAAAAACACCGGAGAATACAGGACTAAAAGTTTTTGAAATAGCAGAAACTTTATTGACAAAAGAAGTAGAGCTATACCATCCTGAAATAATAAGGCAACTCAACTAGCGATCACCAGAATCAATGGCATCTGAAAACAACGATCATCAATGAGCAACAAATAAATGGAATGTAAAGCTGACCGTGCACACTTGTCGACCGAGGAGAGAATATCACTATCGCAGTCATCGATGACGGCATTGATATAGACGATCCTAAATTTAATATTCCGGAGTAGTGGTGAGTGCACATGATGCTACACATTAAACAGACCCGATCGGCGCCGACTGCAAAGTAATCAGGAACAACTTGTGCCGGTGTTGCTACAACTTCGGTATCAATAGCAGGCGTTGCTCGAAATCAAAATTGATGCCTATCCGCCTAAGGTGTAAGCTCCAGTTCCAATCAATGAAGCCAATGCATTTAGTGGGCGGTAGATCGTGGAGCTGATATTGCTACATGCGGCTGGGGCCGAATGGTGGCTTATGGTGGAATCCAAGCGATCCACAACATACCGAACAGGCTTATCTCTTGGATAGCACACGTATAGCTGCTGATGATGCCGTGACAAGAGGAAAGAAATGGACTGGGCTGTGATATTTTTACCGCAGGTAACGGAAATGGAAATGTCAATACGATGGCTATGCCAGTTATGAAAGCGTCATAATCGCCGTGGCTGCTTGCAACGATACAAATAAGCGAAGTGTATACAGTGATTTCGGAGATGCCGTATGGTGTTCTTTTCCGAGGCGACGATCAGGGATGGCCGGAGAAGAATCCATCCTGATCCATTGACGAAAGGAATCGATACCACTGACGGTGTGAGTAGTGGAAGGTTATAATCCGAATGGGGACTATGCAGATGATTTTGGTGGCGTCCAGCGCCTGCCCGGTGCAGCAGGCACAGCGGCATTAATCTTTTCTGCCAATCCAAATCTAACCTGGCAGCAGGTCAGAGATATTCTCAAAGACACATGCGAAAAATAGATGTTGCCAACGGACAATACGATGCGCAGGGTCATAGCAATAAATATGGATACCGGAAAAATAGATGCCGAAAAAGCTGTTCATACGTGAGTGCATTACGACCAGCTGATGGAATAGGAATTGTAAGTTGTTTCTGCTCTGGACCCTGCAGGTAATGATACAGGTAAAGAAAAATTAAGCTGAAGAATACATCTGCCAATATTGATCTCCAATAGATGGAGTAATCGAAGAGTGAAAGGAAAAAAAACAAATACTCAATGTTGCCCTCCCACAAGGCCAAGCTAAGACCATCAACATCAATGGCAGGGTAAAATTGACAAACACGGGCGCGACAATAAACATCAACGACAAACAACAACACATCGTTGATTCAGTCACCTATAAAAAGAGCAACGTAAAGACAGGAGTACCCTGGAATTCTGACTTACCTTCAGCGAACAACACCCCTTCAGGGGGAATTCGCAGAATTCGATGGGGCAGGAATTCGATGGAGCAGAAATTCGATGGGCTCAACTGGTTATTCCCCCAACGACACCCTCAATTTCTCAATATCCAGTTTAGCCGCACATGGAAGCTCATCGGCTTCTGTTGCAAATCCTTTGAGATTGATGGTGATGAGTGTTTGTGTTAATGGAATCTGGCTCAGTAGACCGGATTTGTTTACTATTGCCATTGTCACCATATGAATCACCATTTTCTGATTTTAATATTCCTCGCCGTGTGCCCACACGAATACTTTTGTATCCCTGGCCCATGACAGCAGGATTGTTCATATACATACTCATCATACACTCATCATCGGGCTGTTGGCTATGATATTGATCTCCGCGGAATTTTCTTTTTCGTCAGGTGCTGATATATTTTTGATATGGTCATGCCTCCGCCCATCGCCCCCATTATCGCCGTATTCGTTGAGTTGCCGTTGTCTTCATTGGCTTTAAGGCCGTTGATCTCTGCAGGAAAAGATTGGCTGATCTGTTGCGCCAGTACATTGTTGATATCATTGATCGCATCCTGCAGGCTGAGTTGAGCCTGTTTATAGTCCCCTTGTGCGAGATAAGCCTGGGCTTCTTTGATGAAGGTTTCAGCTTGGCTTTGCGCGGTCATCTGCACGGTTACAACCAGAGCGACGAGGAAAGAATGAAATTTTCATGATTATATATGGTTTAAAATCTATTTGATAAATATAAGGACTTTTGTTCCCGTGAATATGTGTTTTTTTTCGTTCTCAAATCGAAAACAGACGTTCGAGTGTCTCTGACCTCGAACACGCATATAATATCCTATCATCAAATATTAGATTCAAAGTTGCATAAGATTTTCATAGTTTACCAATTCAAGGTCAGAGACACTCGAACGTCAATTATTCGTTACTCGTTATTCATTACTCGGTATTCGTTACTTGTTGCTCGTTACTTGTTGCTCGTTATTCGTTACTCGTTACTCGTCATTTTTTTCCATTTGTCTTAATGCACCACAAACCATTTTTTCGTAATCACAAATACGATTGCCAAAGAATGACCAACACACTGATCAGAAAATCTATGACTGGAAAATGACAGAACAGCCAGGTAAGAAATAAAATGACTACTCCTGAAAGTAATAATGCGGGTTGCAATATCTCTTTAGCCCGATCATACTCCTTTGGATATTCAAGGAAAGCGCTGATCGCTGTAATGCTCCAAGGAAAACTGCAATGCCAGATCCAAACAAGACTCTTTCAATTAATAAATAGCATTGTCAGCCGATGCTAAACCTTCAATAACTCCCGGAAAACTTGCACCCGTCATCCCCAATGAGGCAAGCACAGGAATAAAAAGGATCAACATGGTTTGCCCTGTCAGAAATCCTCTCTTACTTTCCCTGTCCGCTATCAATGCAAAAAATATCCACCACAACATAAACACCACCAGGATACCAAGTCCGAAATTGGCCCATATCAATGCATTCATGTCTTCCATCCCTGTCACACCACTAGTCACCCCAAGGATCGCCTCACCAAACACGATGATGGTAATCAACCCCATCCTCTCCATCATGCTCGATGACATTGAAAACTCATCATTATTCTTTCTGAAAATCCTGGCTCCTAAAACGGCGGCATATAATTCAAAATCAACGTGAGCCAGAATAACAATCGCACAAACCCGGCCGGCACAAATAATGAGATATAATCGTCACCAATGCAGCCAGATAACAAAGTGTATAAGGCCTGTTTAACTTTCGATGATGTTTATCATAAATCCCCACACTCCACCACAAATACGTAATGTATCCCTGCAAAACAGCTAATGCGATCGTACCTCTGAATATCAATTTATCATCAGGACTATCCAATGCTACAGCCAGAGCAGCAACAGCCACCATCTGCCAGAGCGTCATAAAACGGGTACGAATACCGGGTGAGCCATGCAAATCATAATAAAGACTTCCATTGACCCAACCCCAATATATCATAATGAATATGTAGAGGTAATCTTTCAGCCCATCCCACCCCGGATGCTGTGCCAGATGGTGTGTCGCTTTTGAAATCACGATGACATAGACAAGGTCATAAAAAAGCTCCAACCAACTTATTTTACGCTCCTCAAGCTTTGCTGAAAATTGACGTGGTGGCCCCCACCAGATGCTCACATTTTTCCGTATCATATTCAAATATGGTGATAGGGGTGATCAAGTGATGTAGAGATCAAACACCCATTGACAAAGTAAAAGATATTTTATTGTTCATTAAAAATACTCAGGAGTTTTAACTTTATTTGTGTCCCTTCTTGAAGATTGACTCAGGAAAAACACAAATGGAATATCCAGTATTCAAACTCAATAATCATCATGAAAAAAATAACGCTTTTCATTATTATTTTATCTGCAGTAGCTTTTCAATTTTGTTCCACATCAAAGAATGCAAGTAAGCATGTGATGAAGATGTCTTATCAAAAAGATATTTCACCTATTGTCATGGCGCATTGCAGCCCTGTCATTTTCCGGATAGTGGTAAGAAATTACCCCTGAATACTTATGAAGCCATGACGACGAACATTGAAAAGGTACTGTTTTCGTGTGCAACTACCCTTACGGATGAGAAATTCATGCCCTGGAAAAGCAAAAAGGAACCACTCAGCGACAGCCTGATCCAGGTGATTAAACTTTGGAGAGATCAGGCGATGCCAATGTGATATCTTTAGTAGATAATAAAGTCTACTTCTATGGAAAATCTAAACCAACCTATTGATCTGACGGATATTGACAAATACTATCAGGACCAGTTTACTTTAATTCAAAACTCTAATGGATCTTACAAAGGAAAATGGAATTGGTGGGCTTTCTTCTTTACGTGGATCTGGTGCTTTACAAAAGGTTGCTGGTTATTTGGCATCATTACGCTGCTGACTTTTTCGATCACATTATACAAGCTTCAGGTAACTCCCGGAGTACATCTTAACTTCGGATTCGGCACAAATATCATCTGGTGCCTTCTGCTTGGATGGCGCGGCACATGGATTTTTACAATGTCAAAATGTTTAAAAACAATTGCCCTCCTTTTAGAAATTATTTTGCGCACGGAGTTCACAGAGGACACAGAGAAAATAACTAATGACTGTATTCCTTAATTTTCGATCACTAAATCATAACATCACTTGATCACCCGATCACAACATCACCCGATCACCTGATCATTTTTACAAACTTCTCCACAAGTCCTTCATCTAGTTTTCCATTACGTCTCAATCCCGAACAAATATCCACACCGAACGGATTGACATGATCAATGGCTTCCCGCACATTTGAAGGATTCAATCCGCCTGCCAGAAAAACCGGCTTTCCACATTGCTCCACAATCGCACGACTCACTTTCCAGTCATGTACTCTCCCTGTTCCTCCTAATTCTTTTACAGCCAGTTTTGGATTACCACTATCTAATAACAGGGCATCCGTATATGGCGCTAATAGTATAGCTTCATCTAGTGACTCCTCTCCGGTGACATGTATGACCTGTACAAGTTTCACATGAGGCAATGCTTCTCTCAGTTTCAAATACACGTTTACATCCTCTACAGCATCTACCAATTGTAAAACCTGTGTATGTGTCTGGTTATACATCCTGATGATCCCATCAGCAGTAGTTTCACTGGTCAATAAAAAAGTGGAAACTCCGGGATGTACATTCTGCGCAATTTCTCTGATCAGAGAAACCGATATCGGCCCCGGTCCACTCGGCATAGGCCCGACCAGACCAAGTGCATTTGCCCCATAATTAATGGCAAGCATTGCCTCTTCACTGCTTGAAATGCAACATATCTTTATCCTGGTGCTCATTTATACGACATTTCTATTTTACCTTCAAAACTAATTCCAATGTACCTTTGTTAAGCAATTCGGATTCGCAAATCCAAAATCCAAAATCTAAAATCTAAAATCCAAAATTTAAAAATATGTATCCAGCCGAAATAGTAGCGCCCATGACCCAGGATTTACTTTCTGTAGGTTTTGAAGCGCTTGGAAACACCTCAGGAAGTCGTCGATGTCCTTGACAATCAAAGTGGTACAGCCCTTTTGGTAGTTAATTCAGTATGCGGTTGCGCTGCTGCTATGGCTCGTCCTGGAGTCAAAATGGCTCTCCAAAATAGTAAGCACCCTGAAAATCTATACACCGTTTTTGCGGGTGTAGACACAGATGCCACATCCAAAGCACGTGAATTTCTGCTTCCATATCCTCCGTCATCACCAGCCATTGCCCTTTTTAAAGATGGCCGCCTCGTACATTTCCTCGAGCGCCATCATATCGAAGGCAGAAGCGCCATGATGATCGCCGAAAATCTCAAAGCAGCTTTTGACGAATATTGCTAATCGTCCACGCAACAAGATTTTTACTATTTGTCCAAAATCTAATGAAGTCAATGGTTATACCGTTGACTTCTTTTTTTTACCACTACAATCGAGTCTGGTATCCGGCATCCATTTATCCGGCATCCATTTATCCGGCATCCATTTAAAGTAACTTAACTTTAATCCATGGACAGAATTACTGAAAAAGATTCCCCCTATCGTCATCTCGAAAAGATGTCAACATCAGAACTTCTTTTGTTGATCAATCTCGAAGATCAAACCGTAGCCCTTAAAGTCGCTGAATGTATTCCTTCCATCGAAAGACTTGTAGAAGACATTGTAGTCAGGATGAGAGACGGAGGTCGTCTTTTTTACATAGGTGCCGGTACAAGCGGCAGGCTCGGCATACTCGATGCATCTGAATGTCCACCTACATTCGGCGTGGATCATGAAGATGTGATCGGCCTGATCGCAGGTGGTGATGCCGCTATCCGGAAAGCACAGGAATTTGCAGAAGATGATACCGATCAGGCATGGAAAGACGTAATGGAATATCAGATCAATGAAATGGATACGTTGATTGGCATCGCGGCATCAGGTACTACGCCCTATGTCATCGGCGGTCTTAAATCTGCAAGGGAAAATAAAATACTCACGGGTTGCATCACCTGCAATCCGAATGCTCCTTTGATCGGACATGCTGATCACCCTATTGTCTGTGTAGTCGGCCCTGAAGTCGTAACAGGCAGCACCCGTATGAAAGCAGGTACTGCCCAGAAAATGATCCTTAATATGATTTCGACGACCACGATGATTCGTCTCGGTAAAATCGAAGACAACAAAATGGTCGATATGCAGCCCTCCAATAATAAGCTGATCGATCGAGGTGTACGAATGATCATGGAAGCAACATCATTACCCTACGAAGAAGCGTCAGCACTTTTATCTGTTCATGGTTCTGTACGCAGAGCATTGAAAGCAATTACCTGATTTTATTTATCTCTCCGCTTCCGCTTATTTTGCTGACGACACTGGCAGATCCTGAATAAGTCACATCGCCACTACCGGATATATGTATTTCAAGATTTTTGTTGGCCTGAACAGATGCGTCACCTGATCCACTGATGTGAACGGAGCAATTTTCTGTCACAAGATCTTTTGTCTTGACATCACCTGATCCACTGATGGCGATCGATAACGATTTACTTGCACCACCCAGATCAATTTCGCCGGACCCACTAAGCCGGAGATCAGTAGATTTTGCATCATATTCAAATTCGATATCGCCGGATCCGGACATCGCAATTTCAACGTCCTTCAGACCCGAAAATTTACCTGTCGATTTTATTGATCCGCTGCCACTCAATGCTAATTCCTCAAGTTCCGGTAGTGTAATATATACAGTGACATCTTTGGCCTCTTTTACACTTTTGTCAAAAGCAATATGCCATACTCCGTTTCTGACTTCATGTTTGATATTGTCTATGATATTTTTCTGACCTTCAATTGTAATTTTCTGCGTGCTACCCGGTGTGATGACGACATCACCGTCAAATGCAAGATCGATTCCTTTGAGGGACTCAAGCGAAATGTCCTGTTTCACCACTTCACCTTCCCTTTGATACATTCCTTCATCCAGGACTGAGCAGCTGATGTGTAACTCAGAAGTAATCCCATAAAACATAGTGCAATGAACATCCGATGTGCCATGACGAACTGATTTAAAATGTGAGTAGATTTTGGAATAAATTACAAAGGAAGGACTCCTTTTTTTTATAAAGGTTGCAGAACCTTATAAATTTTCATTTTTGAAAAAGATCAGCAAATTCAATAACGAATTTAGTGCCATACCTCTTATCCACTTCTCCTTTTTCCTCTTTTCTCCTTTTCTCCTTTTCTCCTTTTTCCTTTTTCCTTTTCTCCTTTTTTCCTTTTTTCCTTTTTTCCTTTTCTCCTTTTCTGCCTCTTCTGCCTTTTCCGCCTTTTCTGCCTCTTCTACCTTTTCCGCCTTTTCTGCCTTTTCTGCCTCTTCTACCCTTTTCCGCCTCTTCTACCCTTTTCTACCCTTTTCTATCAAACACATCCCTCGGCAAAAAATAATTCTTTTCCTCCTCTTCTTCTTCCTCATCCACCGCCATTGGAATTTCATCCTGTTCGATATCAGACCTGTAGACCCAGGCCAGTATAATTCCGGCGATGGCACCCAATAAATGACTCTCCCAGGAGATGCCTTCTTTCCCGGGTACAATACCTCCAAAATATCCTGCATACAACACAAGAATAATTAATGCAAGTACAATGGATTTAATATTGCGCCGGAATATTCCGCTCCAAAATACAAGCGAAACCATACCATATACAATTCCACTGGCACCAATATGATAAGTATATGGTGCTGCAAAAAACCAAACACCAAGACCTGACAATAAATATATCCAGATAAAACTCTTAATCGCAATACGTGGATAAAACCAAAAAAGTATCGCGCCGAGAATTAAAAAAGAAACAGAATTATAAAATAAATGCTCCCATCCCCCATGGATCAATGGCGCTGTAAGGATCGCAGGCAATCCTTCGATTCGTCTGGGAAAACCCCAAGCGTCCGCAAATCAATCCCGGAGACCACCTGGAATATATGAATAACCCAGATCAGCCCAACAAATGCTATTGGAAAGCCTAACCTTTTAAATACGAGTTTATAATTCAATGTCAGGAAACGGATTTAGGATATCTCCGTGATACGATACGGATAAATTGCTCTGCCATTTTCAGATGCTCATGAGATGACCAGTTATAATCTTTCGCAGGCCCATTGATCAGCATTGCGCGGGCTTCAGCAAAAGAATTGAAGCTATTCAGTTTCGCACATGTATCATCAAAAAGTGCTTTGTTACCCCCCAAATAAATCATTGAGTGTAAATATCCTTTCATTCAGACCCATTGCAGATTCGATACTTGCGATCGGTACATGACTGAATCGTCCTGACATCTCATCTGTTTTTGTGATGTCAAAAAGTTTAGTCAACCCTTCATTCGCTTCTGAAATGGTATGATGAATTTTAGTGGGCTGAATAGTTTCTTTGACAGGTTCTGGTTCGTGGTGATGAATTGCTTTTGTCTCAACAGGCGGTGTTGATTTAAAGTAAGGTTCATGATGAACTTCTTCCTCAACAGTTTTTCTTTTGGAGGCGTTACGACATGATCTGTATAAAGTGGTTTTGGAATTTCAGGAGATTCTGATTTTTCCGGCACATATTCCCGGAGAGGAGGCAGATCGATTTTCGGTGCAGCTTCTCTTTTGGGCATTTTATACTCGACAAACTCGATGGGCTTCTCTTGCTCATGATTTACACCTTCGGCATCAGTGACCGCATCGTAAAGCTGGATGATGTATGATTTTATCAAATCCTTTTCAAGCCTGGAGATGTCCTGCGCATTTCCATTGTCAAGAAAAGTCTGAAGTTTAGTGATCAATCGTTGTGCTTTTTTAAGATCCATAGAGCTGTTAGTTAATGACCGGAAAGGTAATACTGTCCGTTATCTATTATGATACAAAACGGGTTAATATTGTGTGAACCCCTTGTGGGAACTGATAAAAACCCATTTTGTTCAGCCCTCAAAGAGAGTCGGCAGAGGCATATTACTTTAAGGTCAATGAAAAAAGTAAAGTATCCTGTGCATCTTTGCCCCCGTCATGTTTCTGGAGCCGTCATTTCATTCACAACGCAGGGGCTGGATAGAAGTTATCTGCGGATCCATGTTTTCAGGTAAAACAGAGGAACTCATCCGCCGTCTGAAAAGGGCTAAAATCGCTGATCAGTCTGTTGAGATTTTTAAGCCAGCTAAGGATACCCGTTACAGTATCACAGATGTGGTGAGCCATGATGCACACACTATCGCATCCCGCCCTGTCCTCACTGCTGATGAAATTCTTTCAGTCGCGAAGGATACGCTGGTCATCGGTATTGATGAGGCCCAGTTTTTTGATGATAGGTTACCCTCTGTTTGTGAGGAACTGGCTCTGCGAGGCCATAGAGTCATCGTAGCTGGGCTGGACACAGATTTCAGAGGGAGACCTTTCGGCCCTATCCCTGATCTGCTCGCTGTCGCAGAATACATCACGAAGCTCCATGCCATCTGCCATCATTGCGGAAATCTGGCTACGCATACTTATCGGCTCTCCGATGATGCTGAAACAGTGGTATTGGGCGAAAAAATATCTACGAAGCCCGCTGCCGCCATTGTTTCAATCTGGGAAATATCCTGGATCTGAGAACGAAGAAGAACAATCCGTAAATTTCCCTCTTTTCTCCTCTTCCGCCTCTTCCGCCTCTTCTGCCTCTTCCGCCTTTTCTGCCCTTTCTGCCTCTTAATCCCTAATTTCGCCCCCTCCACAATTGGAGAAAGAATCAAAAACCCAAATCTTAAATCCTAAATCTTAAATCTTAAATTGAATATGGGTTCTTCAAAGCCAATCCGCAGCGCTTATCTCCGTTTATCATAAAGAAGGTCTCGATGAGATCATCCGGCTCCTACATCATCATCAGGTCACTATCTACAGTACCGGCGGAAGTCTTGATTATATACGAACTCTCGGCATCGAAGCTATTGCCGTGGAAGATCTGACTGGTTACCCCTCAATTCTTGACGGAAGAGTAAAAACTCTTCATCCCAAAATATTCGGTGGAATACTCGCTCGTCGAGAAGAAAGCCACCTTGCCCAGCTCGAACAATATGATATTCCACCTATTGATCTCGTGATCGTGGATCTCTATCCATTCGAAGAAACAGTTCGCTCTACAAATGAAGAATCAACGATCATTGAAAAAATTGATGTCGGTGGCATTTCATTGATTCGGGCTGCTGCAAAAAATTTCGGAGATGTAGTAATCGTTGCTTCACAGGAAGAATACGAAGCTTTTCAACAACTGTTGACAACCAAAGGAGCTAATTCAGATATTGAAGACCGTAAATATTTTGCAACACGCGCCTTCAGAGTTACGTCACATTACGACAAGAATATCTACGATTATTTCAATAAAGATGGAAAGGATATAAGCCTGAAAATATCGATGCACGATTCTACTCCGCTTCGCTATGGAGAAAATCCACATCAGCAGGCTATTTATTTTGGCGAAGAAAATGCATCATTGGAAAAATTAAGCGGAAAAGAATTATCCTTCAATAATCTGGTGGATGTTGATGCTGCGGTGCAACTCATGTACGAATTTCACAACGAGGCTCCAACTTTTGCCATTCTGAAACACACCAATGCATGTGGTATCGCCACCCGACCTGATATTCTTGATGCCTGGAAATCTGCACTGGCAGCTGACCCGGTTTCTGCTTTCGGTGGCGTATTGATCAGCAACAGCACAATCGATGCGGCAACAGCAAAAGAAATAAATGAGATTTTTTATGAAGTTCTAATTGCACCTTCATTCAAAGATGACGCAATAAAAATATTGACTTCAAAGAAAAACAGAATTCTCTTGAAATTAAATCACTATCCACACACACGTCTTCAGGTCAAAACTTTACTGGATGGATTCATCGTGCAGGATATTGACAAGATGACAGAAGGAGAAGCGAATCTCAGAACAGTGACAAAGCGTGCACCGACTTCAGCAGAAATAGATGACCTTCTTTTTGCTAATAAATGTGTGAAGCATCTAAAATCAAACGGGATCGCTATTGTAAAAAACGCCCAATTAATTGGCATGGGTTGCGGCCAAACCTCAAGAGTTGATGCACTAAAGCAGGCAATCACAAAAGCACAAAATTTTGGATTCACACTCGAAGGAGCTGCGATGGCTTCAGAAGCATTCTTTCCTTTCCCGGATTGTGTAGAGATTGGTCATGAAGCAGGCATCACTGCAGTCATTCATCCGGGAGGTTCAGTGAAGGATCAGGAAAGCATCGATTATTGTGATACAGTGGATATGGCGATGGTGATGACAGGATTCAGACACTTTAAACATTGAGAGTGAGAGAGTGAGAGAGTGAGAGAGTGAGAGAGTGAGTGGGTGAGAGGGTGAATGGTTGTAGAGACGACGATTTACGGTTGGTGAGCTGTCGCACAAGGCTGAGTTAAGCAGGTCGAACCATCGCGTCTCCCCGCAAACCACATGAGACATGAGACATGAGACATGAGATTTGAGACATGAGACATAAGGCGGACCCAGTGTACTCCGTGCAAAAATTTAAACTCGTATTTTGTAAACCCAAAATCTCAATCTCATCTCAAATCTCAAATCTCAAATCTCAAATCTCAAATCTCAAATCTCAAATCTCAAATCTCAAATCTCAAATCTCAAATCTCAAATCTCAAATCTCAAATCTCAAATCTCAAATCTCATGTTTCTCTGTATTGACAATGGAAATAGCCGGACCAAATGTGCTGTATACAATGTACAGGGAGAAATTATTGCCACTGGAATTTTTACAGGAGATTCCTTTAGTGATCTTTACAAATGGATTGAGAAACAAAATGTCATTCATGCTATCATTTCCACTACCGGAAATAAAATGATTGATACGTCTCTGATTAAACTCTCCGGAAAATTGATTGATTTATCACATGAGACGCCATTGCCCGTTCAGATTATTTATAGTACCCCTTCAACTCTTGGGCGTGATCGCATTGCAGCTGCTTGCGGAGCCCATGCTTTACACCCTGACCAAAACTTTCTGGTCATCGATGCCGGAACATGCATGACTATCGATCTTCTGCTGGCTACAGGCGTCTACCTGGGCGGAAATATTGCCCCGGGTCTGCAGATGAGATTGAGGGCAATGCATGAACAAACAGCCCGATTACCATTCGTCGAAGCCGGATGGCCTGAACTGGACTTTGGAGATTCCACCCTGCATGCTTTACAGAATGGAGCTTGTCTGGGTATGGTGCTGGAAATAGAAGGTTATTTAAATCTCGCCCGTAAAGCATACGGAGACGTTTCTGTCGTTATTAGCGGTGGAGATTCGGCTTTTTTGGCTGGTAAGCTGGAAAGTCGGATATTTGTCGAACCCGAACTGGTCACACAAGGCCTTTTCCAAATCTTATCCTTTAATGTTTAGAATTCAAAGCAAACTACTGATCATCAGCTTATTGGTCATCATTTCCACCACCATAGCCCGGTCACAGGCCAAAGACAACTCACCCTTTTCTCAGTTCGGCTTGGGGGACTTTTTCGAGACGGACATGCCCGGAAGCCATGCCATGGGAGGTCTTAGCGCTGCTTATCATGATTTTTTTGAGGCCAATCTGGACAATCCTGCTTCTCTTGGTTTTCTGCAGTATACAAGCCTTCAGATGGGATTTTATGCAAAACGCTCAGGTCTCAAAAGGTTAAATGACAAGCAAACCGTCTGGAGCGGTAATCTCAATCACCTCAGCCTGAATATACCGATTATCAACCCCCTGAATGAGGCACTGGAGCGTCGAGAAACAGATTTCTCATGGGGAACAAGTTTTTCACTACGGCCTTACTCGCAGGTTGGATATTTTATTCTTATCAATGATAGTCTTCCGGATATAGGAAATGTTAGACGCACATTTACGGGTTCAGGAGGTCTCTATCAAATCACATGGGGCAATGGTATCAAGTATAAAAACCTGGCTGCAGGCATTAATCTTAGCTATATCTATGGTAAACAAACATTTAAAACAGAAACCATTTTCTCCGATCTTGGAAATGCCTATATCGATGAATTTGAATCTGCAAATGCATATAAAGGATTTCAATATCGCATAGGCCTCTTGTATGAACATCCTTTAGATCTCAAAAAGGCCAGAAAAGAGGGTGATAATCCTTCGAGATTAATATCGTTTGGTGGTTTTATTAGCGGTAAATCGGAATTGGATATAAAATCGGATATCAGCAAGATTGCCATCAACACAGTGATCCAGGATGCAGACACAGTTCAATATGTTATAGATAAACCTGGAAATGCTACCCTATCCGGATCATGGGGTGCAGGAATAATGTATCGTCATTCTGGTGATTTCCGACTAGGCTTTGATTATCAGGGTGGCTCATGGAATACATATAAGAATGATGCGGTTCAACCTCCGGATACACTAAAAAATACATATAAACTTGGTGCAGGTGTAGCCTGGATCCCTGACGCAAACTCTATCACATCTTATTTCAAACGTGTTGAGTATCGTGCTGGATTTTATACCATGACAGATCCAAGAGTGATCGAAGGTTCGCAAGTGAAGGCATCAGCATTCACAATTGGAGCAGGGCTTCCTTTAATTCTTCAACGCAACATCGCATGGATTCAGCTCGGCATCGATGTCGGAAAACGCACAGGGGGTAGTCGCCTGAGCGAAAATTTCATCCGCGGAAATGTAGGCATTATCCTCAACGATAATTCATGGTTCATCAAAGGAAAATACGATTAAGCATTCAATGATATTTTAGTATGAAAGCAGAGGTGTCATTCCGAAAGGTGGGCACCTTTTTTATTGTTTGCTAAATAGACTCATAATAAAATGAATCATACATCCCTCTCACTTCATTAACGACTTTTTCAAATGCATCATTTTCCAAAACATTTTCAATAGCAAATTCATATTTGTATGCCGTGCCATTGAACGTAAATGAAATCCAATTGTCATTCGTCTCTGGTGGATATCTCGTATCATCAATATGGTGAACTGTAGCGCCACGGGAAATTTTAAAATTTTTAAGATCCAAAACCGGATATGTAACCGGGGATATATTATTTAAACTTATGGAAATACTATCAGTCCCTATTATGAGGCTACCCAGTATTTCATAATTCCTTGAATAAAAATAAAATCCGACCGCGATGATGACTAGAATAAATAGTAAAAGCAATACATATACGCTATTAAGTTTAATATAATCATCCAGAGATGGACGTCCCAATGGCCTGATGGTACTATAGAATAATACAAAGCAAATAATGTAAAGCGTATATCTCAGCGGTCTGAACTTTGTATACCTTTTGGAATTGATTATTTTTAGGGGAAGGCTGTTTAAGGGCATCTTTGCTGCTATAGCTGTACTACATAAAATTTAAAAAAATCACAAACATGGGAAATGCCAATGCTTTGGTGTACCCTTCACAAGGAAACTATTAAAGTATGTATGCTGGGCTGTAAGTGTTTCATCACCTATTTTTATTGTAGGGGCCATTGGTTGACCATCTCCCCTGATCAATGTCCCTCCGACAAATTCATTTCCGGATTTATCAGTCCTGAAATATAAACCACTGTTCACCATTGTTTCTCTTGTTGTTGTAACAGGAAAAACTGAATACGTGATCTTTTTCGGATTATCCCTGTTGAAATTTATTAAGGATAAGCCTTTGCCATTTTCATATATCAGATCTGGCATTGCAGACTTCAGATTCTGAATTTCAAACTTATCTCCATGAGCTAACCCGAAACTTATCGTCTTATTATTTGCACTGAACAACCCGGTGACGATTTTATCCTCAGATCCTTTGATGTGTGCCGAATAAATCTGCTTGTCATTTTTAAATTCAGTAATATATCCATCGAACTTGCCGGAATTTTCAACCGTATCATCACCAAAATGAAATTTATTTCCATTATTAGTAAACGTGGTTGCAATCCAGATGCCATTGTTGATATCCGCAGCCAGGTAGCTTTTAATAGCCAGTAAATCCGCACCGGTCTTTTGTAAAAACTTCCATTTTACATCATGCGCTTCATCCAATCTACGCAAATTGATGAAATCCGTACCGATAGTGCTTGTATATATACTGCTACCTACCTCAATCAATGTGCAGTGATAAATCGGAGCTTTCTCATCGAATGTTGTCATCCAGGTTTTATTTCCATTTTCATCCAATTCCATCAAAAGGGTTTGTTTATCATCTAAAATACCGATCACAGAATATATGTTTGTACTTGTCTTCGCAAGATCCATAAGTATAAAATTTCCGTCGATGTCCTTTTGAAAATCTTTACACCAAATCAGATTTCCGGAAGTGTCGAATTTTGCAAGAAAGGATTGGTATTTCCCGGTAGATTTAATTTTCTCTTCGGTACCGATTAAAAGATTTCCATTAAAATAGCCAGTCACTAAAATGAAACCTCTATTATCAACGACAACGCAACTCATGAAACAATTTTTAAGATTCATGCTTTCATCTTTAGAAATAAATTGTATCGCCTTTTTACAGGTTAAATCCGGCTTGGAAATGACAAACAAACCACTGTGGCCCGCACTCATCACAGTCATATTGCAGACCTTTACATTTCCAAAAATATTACCTGCAGTATAAATATTTGATTGCTTATCAATATCCATTCCCCGCAATGTATGGATACACCCTTCTGAGATTTCAGATAAAAAGACTGATTTTGCATCATATTGATCCAGAAATGCCTTTTCTGAACAACATCCGGAATTAATAACAATCGTGAGTATGGATACAAATAGTGGAAATGAATTATTTTTTTTCATGATCCTTATGTTTAAAATTTATACTATTTCTCATTTTAGGGTTCAACAATGAAATAAATTTCCTAATAATAATTCAATTATTCTTCTCTGAACGGCTTTCAATTTTTCAAAAAAATTTCTCTACCCATATCTTTCCGTTTTCATATTCTTTATACCGGATATTAAATACTGATCACTGAATACCAATTACTGAATACTTTTTACTGAATACTGTTTACTGGTTACCTCTTACTGATTACTTCAAACGACGTACTCGCTACACTCCCATGCTCATCCTGCAACACCAGCTGATGCATCCCCGGTGTCGGATCTACTTCTATCTGGTTAAATTCTTTCGTCTTGCCTAAATAATGTTTATCAAGCGTCCAATAAATATAGGATGTATCCGACCGATGTACTGCTGAAAAAACAGCTTTAGATTTCTCATGATCCCATTCATACGGTATATAAATCTTCGAGCCCGTCCTCGGATAAATGATCGCAATATCCTGCCGTTTACTCTGATCAGATGTACAATCCGGTGACAAAGTCGGTACAGTCTGATAAGAAGGATTATATCGCTTATAATAATTTTCAGCAAGCGCAGGGACAACAAAATAATCCACCAGTTGAGCGTCCACACCGATACAGTCCGGTTCATAACGGTATTGTCGATCCTTGTCAGTATAAAACGCAGAATGAAAATGACACACAGGAGAAACCTGATTACCCGCCACTACATAAGTGGTATCCACTTCAGTACACAACGCGCCTGCAAGCCAACCACTCTCTCTGCAAACAACTTTCGGTGTCAATGCATCAAATGGCTCTGTCCACCATGGTTCATTATCATCAAGCATACGCAATACATCAAAGAGTATCGGCGCAGCTGCATGAAGTCCTATCACTCCGGGCCTTCCTTCACCATCCGCATTCCCAACCCACACGCCTATTGTATACTTTGGCGTAACACCTACTGCCCATGCATCCCGAAAACCAAAGCTCGTCCCCGTCTTCCATGCAATAGGCCTGCTACTCTCAAACGTCTCCCACTGCCCTTCCTGATCAGGACGTCGCAAGGTCTTCATCGCCTCAAACGTGAGCCATATCGCACCTGCATTCCAAACCGTTGGCTCCTTTTCAAAGACAAAATGTTGTCCGTAGTTTGAAACTACGGACAACATTTTGTCTCTGAAAAGCGTGGGTTCTCGCACATCCACTTTTGAATATCTGTTGTCATATTTCGTGATATGTTTTAATATCCTTCCCATACTCGCATAAGCCCCACACAGATCCCACAACTTCACTTCAGCACCGCCAAGCACCAAAGGCAATCCATAATAATCAGGACTATAATGCAATGTCGTAATCCCTGCTGCTTGCAATTTTTCTTTGAATTGTAAAATTCCATATTGCTGCAACAAACGAACAGCAGGCACATTAAGACTCATCGCAAGCGCCTGATCTGCAGGCACCATTCCCATATATTGTTTTGAAAAATTGAGCGGTTGATATCCTCTGATATATGTCGGTACATCTTCAAGAATTCCCTGTGGCGTGATCAGCCCGTCTTCAAGTGCAGCACAATACAAAAATGGTTTCAGTATACTTCCTGAACTTCTTTCAGATGTAATGATGTCCACATCGTTCTGATGTTGTTTCGTTTCATCTGAGACATTGCCGATGTAGGCACGCACTTCACCGCTTTCAGTTTCCATCACCATCAATGCAGCATTATTGACACCATTCAATCCTAGTACATCAGCGTGTCGCTGTACTAATTCTGTCAATCGTTGTTGCAGATCAATATCTAGTGTACTATGCAATGTTATTCCCGCATCAGTCTCATGAGCAAGAACGTGAGGTGCAATGTTTGGCAATGGATAAGGCTCATCAGGTAAAGGCTCCTGCATCGCCAGAGATCCTTCAATCGTATCGATGACTCCACGTGACTCAAGCACTTTAATAAGCTTGTTTCTTTTTTCAAGAAGTGCATCTCGGTTTCTTCCCGGATGGACTAACGCCGGTGCATTCGGTAAAACCGCTAGACTTGCAGCTTCACCCCATGATAACTGATCAGGTGTCTTATGAAAATATCTCCAGCTCGCAGCACCTAGCCCAACTACATTTCCACCAAACGGTGCATGACTTGCATAGAGTTGAAGAATTTCTTTTTTAGAATATCGTAATTCTGCTCTCCACGCCCACAACATTTCAATTCCCTTCTGCCAAAGATTTCTATCTCCCTGTCTCGCAAGACGCATGGTCTGCATCGTCAACGTACTACCTCCACTGACGACATGACCTTCTTTGATGTATTGCCTCAATGCTCTTCCCAACGCTCTGAAATCCACACCCCAATGCGAGAAAAATCTTTTGTCTTCAAAATTGACAATCGCCTGCTGAAAACGCACAGGTACTTCAAGATCAACATCAGGAAATCGCCATTGTCCATCTTCCGCCAATCGCGCACCCATCAAATGTCCGTTCCGATCAAGCAATACCGTACTGTACGAAGATTTAAACAATGGATCAGGCAGACAAAACCACCATGCCAGCAAAGGCAATAACAGCAACAAAAAATATCTTCGTCGATCTTTAAGCATATACACCAAAAAACTGAAACTGAATTGCAGCACTATTCTATGTTTGTTTATGGGTTTATAAGTTTATTGGCTTATCAACTCGAAACCAATAAACCTATAAACTCATAAACCTATAAACACCGGGGTTACTGCAATTCCTTTTTGGTATTAGCAGACGCCACCACTTCCACCCATCTCCCCGGCAATCTCGCTCTCACCTGATGCGAATACATCGCTTCACACATGATGTCCGGCAACCAATATTTCCCTGCATAGGTAGCGGTCATCAGGAAATTATAATTCCATACACCACGATCCATACTGAAGAATACATTTGCCCTGTCATCACGGTAATCCTCATAGTCAGAATAACTATTCGTAAATCTTCCTTCAAATTGATCCATCCTTTGATTACTCAACTCCCAGCCTGAAGGAAATAAATACGAGAGCGCTATTTGATCGAGATGTGTTGTAAACGTACCAGGATTTGTCACAGTAATCTGTACGATAAAATCCTGACCCTGAGTAAGTTTATCAGGACTTATTTCTTTTCCTGCTGTATTGAGATATTTCGCTTTTAGACTGAGATTGTTTTTTACCTCTGCTGTTACACCTTTCAATGGCCTGCCTGTACCTGTTACTCTTATAAACACCGGATCGGAAGAAGTATTCTCCACGGTCATATTCCCCGAACTCACATCAAGAGTCCGTAATACAATTCCTTTCGTAGTCGAAACTTGCTCAGGTGTTTTTCCTGCTTGTGTAATTGTGGCTTTAAGCTGATTACCTGAAAATTGTTTTGCCAATTTACCAAGGGCCAGCAGAGAAAATGAAGTCGTCTGTGTACTATACCATGACTCTCCTGACAATCCTGCTGCAATCGATCTTGCAATCGTCATCGCATCATCCTGTTTACCCAACAATAAAAATGTTTCAAGTATGATGGCCTTATCCCGAAGATCTGAACCATAAGTGTAGCCCAATTCTTCATAAGGCTTAACTTCTGTAGTGAGTTTGTCGATGATTCCTTTTGCGACATCATTTCGTTTTCCTAATGCATATGCACCAGCCAATAACCAGGATGCTGAAGGATCAAGATCTTTCTCCGTTCTCAATCGATTCATCATTCCCCAGAGCGGTTGACCATCAAGTGCAAGAGTGTAAAGTCTATAAGCCTGTATGACATCTTCACGGTAATACTGACGGGGTGTATACGCCTGTGCATCCTTTTTCTCCGCACTTCTCCATCCATCCATCATTGATTTATCGACTGTATATCCGGCATGTGCAGCTTCAATCAGAAAATGTCCGGCATAACTATTCGCCCAACTATCTCTGTATGTCTCACCAGGCCAATAACTGAATCCCCCCGCAGGAAGTGTAAACAATCTCAGCCGTTTGATTCCATCCTGTATATTTTTTCTGACCTGACTTTCCTGTTCAGGTTTCAGATCCGTCAATGGGGATAAATACAATTGTGGAAATACAGATGACAATGTTTGTTCAATGCAACCATATGGATAGTGAATCAGATATTCTAATCTCTTCTGCAGGTTGATCGGCGGCATCTGGGACAATTCCACACTTGCATCATTTGTTCCTTTCATCCCCGGCAATGGAATTTTCCCTGTCCATTTTTGTCCGGGAGCAATTGTTGCGGCAACAACTTCAGTCAACGGAGGATTAGGTAGACGCACATCCAATTCAAGGTGTTGTGTCGTGGAAGCACTTCCGGATTTTGCAGAAATATCTACTTTCAAAAGTCCTGGCTTTTCTGGTATTTTCAGATTGAAAAAGACAAGTTTATCACCCTGATTAGAAAATTGAATATTCTGGGAACTTCCACCAATCATCGATGCCATATCATTCGTTGCAACCTGTACATCAACTGAACGCATGTTATCTGCCAATGCATACACAGTCACTGGAAGTGTAATCGTTTCTCCGGGTGATACTACACGTGGTAATGTCGGATAGATCATCAGATCGGATTTGACCGTACTGGTTTTTTCCGCGGCTCCCCATCGCTTCCGATCAGATGCTACTAACATCACACGTACTGCTCCGACATAATTCGGCATTTTAAACGTGTGCACTTTTTTCTGTCCTGCATCAAGATAGAACGGTCCAAGATGCATCACGACTGGCTTGAATCTTTCAGCTTGTGGTGCATCAACCAATTTCGCAGCACCATCACCTCCAAGACTTAGCAAACGATCAATAGTACCACCATATCCACCAAGCACCTGGTCAAACATATCCCATGTCTGCACCGCAAGCGCTTCCTGTCTGTGAAAATATTTCCAAGGATCAGGCGATTCAAATCGTGTAAGCCCAAGCAAACCTTCATCCACAATGGCAATCGTATACGCCATCGCCTGCTTATCCTTTTCACTCACCGATACGGTGAATTCTTTTTCAGGTTGAAGCACATCCGCAACTGCAATCTCCGGATGCAACAACGTCTTCGGATCGGATATCATGATCGGCAGCACACCATACATTCGAAGCGGCATATCGTTCGAACTATGCTCGTAAGGTTGAATATGACTTACAAATGCGTACACATTGGGCATCATCTCAGCGGTAGCGTCAACTGTGATCTGTGTTTGATCAGCAGTGACATTGTACCATTTAGATGAAAGCACTTTATTATTTTTTTCAATTGTCAATAATATCTTGCTACCACTAGCAGAAGGGATATTCAATTTAATTTTATCCCCGACTTCATACTTTTCTTTATCTGCAGTGAATGTCAGACGATTTGCTGCATCGTTATTACTTGAAGGATCGCCCCACGCACCGGCATAATAAAATTGGCCGCTGCAATGACCTGATTCTGTATCACACACGCGCACCATGTATGCGCCATACGTCGAAGGAGTAATTTTGTAATTGACAGTACCATTTGATCCTGTCGTCACTGTATCGATATGTATTGCACCAAGATGCAGCTGAGAATTGTATTGTGTGATTTCTTCGCCGGATTGATCCCACCACCAGCGCCAGTTAGCATTATAAATACCTACCGTCAACTTTCGACCACTTTCTCCTTTTCCTGTAGTGCTCACGGAGGCAAGACGTACATCATTAGGTTCGTTTATTTTCATTTCTTCATAACCCCATCTATTTGCAGGAATCGCAATACCTGCATAGTGATCATAAGGATGAAATATGGTTGAATTCCTGTCTGTACTAAAATCTCCTCCCGCTTCAAATACTCTTGTCTTGACACTCATTGTGAGCTGACCTTCCGGAAGCGATTCACGCATATCAGGGATATCTATTTTTGCTTTACCCTGGGCGTCAAGTGTTCCATCAAATATTGTAGTCACTGTAGAAGGTGTCTTTCGTGCAGGATCCGTAAATGTGAAATCTCTGAATCCTTCAGGAGCAAATGGAAGTGCACTAAATTGTGCTTCAACGACTGCTTTAAGATTTGCAGCAGGTGCGCCAAAAAGCCATGATGATTCAAGATCGATTTTCTGACCCGGTGTAGTCGCCACTATTTCTTTTGGCAACTTCGCATCAATCTTCAGACGGTTTGGTTTGATCGTTTCAATGCGCAATGCTTTTGTGAATACGGCATCACCGACTTCAACTTTGGCCATCCATGTTCCGGTAGGATCTGTTGAACCTGTCTTAAATGTCAGATCATATATTCCACCTATTGATATCGGACTTGTTCGTTCGACACTCTTCTGTCCAAGCGGATTGGTCACTGTGAGATTGACCGGATGACGATCATCGATCTTTCCTTCCGGATCCCAAAGAATAAAATTAAGATGCACACTATCACCGGGACGCCATACATCTCGCTCTGCATACACATAACCGCGCAAGCCTTGCTGATATCCTGTACCACCTGCATTGAATTCGCTCAATGAAAGTGATAATCCATCTGCCATACGCAGATATCCTTTTTGATTTCCATCAGTAGCCACAACAAAAAATGCTTTGCGTGGAATATCAGCAGTCATATCTCCCTGGCTTGTCGTCTGGCCTTTCACCAAAAGCTGCTGTTGATAATCATAAACCTCAATCGTCATTCCGGATTTCGGCGCTACAGAACCAAGTGCACTTGCATAAACCCAGATATGTCCTTCATCATTTTGTTTAGCCGTCAGTCCGATATCAGATGCTAATATATTTCGGCTGATGTATCGCTCTGGTCCATAATAGGCAGGATAACATGGATCATCCGTTTGCTCCCAATCAAAATCATCGTAATGGTAATTGTATGTCCATATCGAAGTCATCTCACCATATGCTGGCTTCTCTGGTTTTGCTTCCGGTTCAGTATAACAATCGAGATAAGTATCATTACCAGTGAAGCCAACTCTCACCTGATAAATACTTCCTGGAGCAAGTGTGACCAATGGCCCAAGGTCTAAAGCATATCGGGTCCACACATACTTGTTGTCACCATCAGACATCGCTGTGAGATCAATATTCTTTTGCAATATGATTCGACCTACAGGTTCAAGATTATATTGATCTTCAAGACTGCTTTCCTGCAGATATTGTAGAATATTATTTTCAAATATGCGCATCACTTCCACACGCACAGATCTTAAGTTGATAGCTTCAAAAGGAAAAATAACTTGAGCATTGCCGGGTGTGATCACACCTGAGCCTACAAGGCGTAAAGCAGGTTTGGCATCTTCAAGCGAAACATCCATCGTCACAGACTTGCCTAATACTTTTCCACTCGCAGATGAAATTTTTTCATTCAGTTGCACGGACAATGTGCCGGTGAGTGATTCCTCCGGATATATCGACAGGATGTAATCATTTTTCTTTAATGTAAATCCATCGTTATTTCCATTGATGGTCACGAGACCTTTGAGATCCTGGTCAGGATTAAGTTTTTGAGAAAAATAAACGGAGATTTTTTTCTCCTCTGCATTACCGGGTTCGAATGACAGAACACTCAGTACATCTCCTCTCGGGATATCAATAGTTCTTTTACCTGTTTCTTTTGAACCGAAGGCAGTGCCACTCCAGTTAAAATCAAGTTTTGAATCAGGAGCGATACCATCGATGACCCAATCGTGGCCATAACCATCACTACTATGAAACCAGTTGATCGGCGACATCTTGCCGCTCGATTTCATCATAAATGATTTCTCAAGTTGTGCGGAATCAATTTTAATAGAGGTGATGATGCGGCCTCTCAAAGAGTAGCTTGGTGTCTCTCCTTCAAATGACGGAACGAGAGGATCAAAGGAAACATTCATCCGCACAGGTTTGACTTCGAAGTCAAATACGACTTTCTTCATCTTAGGATCCACATCCTTGATGGCTTTATCAAGGTTTATTTGAAGTTGGTAGGACTGACCTGGTTTCCAGCCGTCATTTGGTCTGAAAGCCAGTGTCATGTTGTCTTCCCAATAGGCAGTTCCCTTGACATCAGGGCTGAATGAAAAAATGGAAGTTGTCTGGCTGGTGTCAGGGCCTACAGCAAAACGGATCCGCACAGGATCAGTGACATCAATGACGGCGGGCACTCTGGCCGCAATATAGCGTCCGATTTCTTCAGAGGAATAGGTCGTGGGTTTGAATCCCTTTTTGCAGGAGACGACGAGCGTCAGGACAAATAACAGGCTCAGAACTCGGGAGAGTTGGTACATAAGTAGAGTTTTGGTTGGTTTACGGTATAAATTTACTTTACTCTTTGAAGTAAGACAGGATTCTTTTACCTAACGGTCGGATATGCTTAATTAACGGTCAGCTTGTAAAAGGATATAAGCAAAGCGCCGCCATTTTAACGTAGACAATAAAATCAATATTTCAAGTCAAATTTCCCTCCACCCGCTATTTTAAGGTTGACCTTAAAATCAATATTTCAAGTCAATTTTCCTCCAAAACGCTATTTTAAGGTTACCCTTAAAATCAATATATCGAATCAAATTAATATAGGTAAATCATCCTCAAGCAGCTTGTAGCTGCGAGCGAAAATCATATCAACTCGCTATTCGAAGTTTATCAACTTCGAATCCATATTAACATCAAATGTCCATTTCGCAAATCATACTCAAGCAGCTTGCAGCTGCGAGCGAAAATCATATCAACTCGCTATTCGAAGTTTATCAACTTCGAATCCATATTAACATCAAATGTCCATTTCGCAAATCATCCTCAAGCAGCTTGTAGCTGCGAGCGAATATCTTCTTCAAATCTTAATGTATCAAGTTTCCTCATTAAATCAATATTCCACAATTTTTCATTATATTTCTCTCCGTAATTTTTATCATTCGCCGACAAACCACGTATCGCGATGGAATATGTCAGAAAATATTTAGTCCTTAAAATACCGACCATCATTCATTCAGTCTTATAATATTCACGCACATGAAAATTTTATCCGCATTACTTATCCTGTCAGGCATATCGGTTTTCGCTTCAGCGCAAACTTCTTTCACCATCGAAAATATTCATGGCCCCGACGATGAATATATTTCGGATATCCAATATGCCAATAGCAGATATTATGCTTTGAGTCTGAATACAGAAACTATAGCACCTTATCGGAATGCAAGCACGCTTTTAGTATTCAATGATTCAGGAGAATTGATTAACCAGGCACAAGTAGGTGAATTCGGTTATAAATATTTTCGGATCCTTTCCATTTTTCATAACAAATTAAAACTTGTAGGAAGTATAAAGACTGACTCCTGTAGTTCCACTCTGGCTGTGTCAGAATATGATTTCTCCTCAGGTACACTCACTCACCTGGCTCAATACAATCTTTGTGATGGAAAATATGTGCATTCAATGAGAATTGTTCCAGGTCTTGATAATAAAACATTTTTGGAAGCTATATATTCTCCGGATGAAGCAGACCAAACAGAGTTTAACCACAAAACATTATTTTTCCAACTAGACTCGAATACCATCAGTCTCATTCCTGGTTTAGAGGAATATGAAAGCCATCTTTCTGTCGATTTTAGCGGGAAGGGGTATGTCGTAAGATGGGGTTTCGTCTGCGAATATTATGACCACAATTTCAATCACAGATATCAATACAATAACAACACCAGTGGATACGCTCAGGAATTAAATTCATGCATCCAACCCCTTGTTAATCATTATCTATTGGAACATACACTTTTCGCAGATGAAGACCATAATCCAAGTGAACAAATAAGACTTATTGACAGCAATCTTTACACAAAAAAATCTGCACTCATTAACCCTCTTTCAGGTTATGGTGACTATGTAAGATTACCTCTTTATGGAGGTGTCAGCGTTGGCAGTTACAATAGCATCTGGACAACCAGTAATTTTGGTTATGTAGACAATGAGACACCTGCTTATTTTTCTATTACAAGATTAGACAGTGATCTGAAAGTTGTTTGCACCCACTTCATAGGATTTGATGGACGCTACAAAATCAACGGCATCACTGCATTTGAAGACAATGGAGCCATCGTATACGGTTGGAAAAAATATTATGACGTCCTTCACGGAATTGGGGACAAAAATATATTCGCTCTCAAAATCGGCAACGATTGTGAGTTGTCTACCACAGCCACTCATGGTCCGTCAGAATCAATCACTTCAATCTCCGCCTACCCTAACCCAGGATTGAACGATCTGACATTCGATGTTAAGGGCTTCGACCCTTCAACTTTACGAGTAGACTTAGTAGACGGATCAGGAAAGATTCTTTTCACCAAAAAAGACCTCACAAATTCTATTGAGGTTCCTCAACTCCCTGCCGGCCAATACTTTTACAGAATCCTTAAAGAAGAAAAATTACTTGGCACAGGTTCATGGGTAAAAGAATAAGGAGTGACGTTTCGCTTCGACTACCCTTTAAATCCATTGAACATCCTTCTAAATTTTATCATTCTAAATTTATTATTCTCTTCATAATTCACAATTCAAGATTCCTTATTCTTGATTCCCTTCACCATTCATCATTCATCATTTAATCCACCAGTCTGTGGTCCATGGTCATTCACTATCTTTGCCCCATGGCAGATTTTAACCTCATAATGCCCAAAATGGGCGAAAGCATCATGGAAGCCACCATCCTCCGATGGCTCAAAAAACCCGGAGACATGGTCGCACTCGACGAAACCATCCTCGAAATCGCCACCGATAAGGTGGATAGTGAGATCCCTTCCCCTGTAGCCGGCAGACTTGAAAAAATCATTTTCCAGGAAAACGACGTCGTTCCTGTCGGCCAGACCATCGCTGTCATCACCACTGAAGCTAAAGCCAGTGCTTCACAAGGAAATGGCGCCTCAACACCTCAAGAGAAAAAAGAACAAGCACCTCCACCACCTGCAGTGAAGACAGAAGAAAAACGAGTTCCTGTCACTCAACCTTCCTTACCTCCGGTAGTACCCTATGTTCCGGTCGCTGCATCGCATTCAAGAGAATTGGTTTCAAACTCAAGCGGTCGATTCTATTCTCCCCTTGTCAGAAATATTGCCGCATCAGAAGGTATCGCTCAGTCTGAACTTGATCAGATAGAAGGTACAGGACATGAAGGCAGAGTCACCAAAAGCGATATACTCAATTATCTGCAGGACAGATCACAACCATCAGCTAAAAAAGAAATAGTACAACCCGTCAGAGAAGAAATGACTTCGGTAGCTAAATCTTCAAGTGTAAGTGCAGATGGCGCCACAGAAATCATCGAAATGGATCGCATGCGCAAGCTTATTGCCGAGCATATGGTTCGTTCCAAACATACATCACCCCATGTCACTTCATTTGTAGAAGTTGATGTCACAGACATGGTGATGTGGCGTGAAAAAATAAAAAACAATTACCTCCATAAGTACGGTGAGAAAATTACCTACACTCCCATCTTCATCGAAGCTGTTGTTAAAGCCATACGCGACTTCCCGATGATCAATGTATCGGTCGATGGTGATAATATTATTCTTAAAAAATATATCAACATCGGTATGGCCGCTGCATTACCAAATGGCAACCTGATCGTACCCGTCATCAAAAATGCTGATGGATTCAATCTCATGGGCCTGACCAAAGCTGTCAATGATTTTGCAAAACGTGCCAGAGAAAATAATCTGAAACCTGATGAAATTCAGGGAGGAACATTTACCATCACCAATGTAGGTACATTCGGAAATGTGATGGGCACACCGATCATCTATCAACCACAAGTCGCCATCATGGCCACCGGTGCCATCCGCAAAAAACCAGGCGTCGTTGAGACACCCTATGGGGACCTCATCGCTATAAGGCATTACATGTTTCTTTCATTATCTTACGATCACCGCGTTGTAGATGGATTTCTGGGCGGTTCATTCCTGAGAAAAGTCGCTGATTACCTTGAGGCTTTTGATCCCCAACGAGAGATTTAATCCTGCAAAGCCCAACGTGATAAAATTAACTCCCAAAATACCTGTCTTAAGCCTGATCACACTTTTCATGTGTATCACTTGTCCATCATTCCTTTTCGGGCAGTCATCAGGCTCTAATCTGAAAGACAAAGCAGATACTTATTTTGATGCAGGTGATTACAGATCAGCGTTGAAATTGTATCGAATGGCCGGAACAGATCATTCCACAAATAAAAAAGAACTTCTCCGGGTAGGGATCTGTCAGTATGAAATCAATGATGTAGATAGTGCCATCAAATCGTTTCAAACCATATTAGATCAGGGAAAAACAAAAGCAGATGTTTTTCTCTATATGGCCAAAGCCTATCAGGCTAAAAATATGTTCCATGAAGCCATTCCCTTTTATAAATCATTTATTGAAAACTCAAAACCCGATGCTCCACTAATAGCGTGGGCCAAAGATGAATTAACACGATGTGCCAATGGCGCAAGATTAAAATTCGCTGAAGAAGAAGCCTACATCGAAAATGCAGGGACAAGTATCAATACGCAGTATGCAGAATTCGGCGTAAAAAACAGTCCGACTAAAATTGATAAAATTTATTTCAACTCAAATCGAACGAATAATACTTCATTACAATCAACAAATTATAATGTTGACATCTACAGCGCTTCTCTTGTGAATGGCAAGTGGGAAACACCTGAATCGTTACCCTCATCTATTAATTCAGTTTCTTACGATCAGGTGTGTGGATTTAGTAATGATGGACAGATCCTTTATTTTCTATCCCCGGTACGAAATGAATTTAAAATAATAGCTGATACATTTTCAGGCCAGGAGGGGGTAGCATACCAGGGGATATTCAATGGTCCGTACCATGCTGATGGAGGCGGAACAGACCTGACTTTTTTTAATGACAGCATCTGCCTTTTTTCATCTGACATGGCAGGTGGGTATGGTGGTTATGATTTATACATTTCCATTCTTCATAAGGGGGTTTGGTCAAGAGCTGCAAATCTAGGTCCGACGATCAATTCATTTTATAACGAACGGTCCCCTTTCCTTACAAAAAACGGACAGACATTATTTTTCTCTTCTGACAATTTGGAAAGTGTCGGCGGGCTTGATATTTTCAGAGCGGTATTTGATCCCGATAAGATGAGTTGGTCATTGCCTGAAAACATGGGCATACCATTCAATTCATCACAGGATGATACAGAAATGGTGCTGACCTCTGATGGCATGACGGGGTATATGACATCCAATAGAAAAAGCGGTTACGGCGACAAAGATCTTTACCGTATATTTTTTAAGCAGCCCGTTTTAGCAAACCAGGAGATATCTTTTGTGCCTACTTTTTATCAGCTATTCCTATTGAGAGGAATTGAGGCATCAGATTCAGAACAACCCGGGCGTCCTGTCGAAGTAAAAGAATATTTTATTTCACATCTTTTCGTCGATGACAATGTGGGTATCCTTGCCCCTCAGAATATCAAAAAACTTGACATCCTGGCCAATCTTTTGTTGATCTATCCACATATCAATGCTGAATTAAGTGGATTCGAAATTCCCGTAGGTCAGCCCACATTCAATTTGTATTTCTCTATAAAAAAAACTGAAGAGGCTGCAGATTATTTAGTTCGTAAAGGCGTCCAGCGCAATAGATTAATTCTGAAAGGATATGGTTCCTCTTTTCCGCTCGTGGTAAACATGGCTAACAATGCAAATAGCCCTGTATATCTAAAACTAAATCATCGTATTGAGATCGGACTTCATCACTTTGAAAATGAACCTGTGATCACGCATCTGGAAAATATTCCTGTCTCAGATAATCTCCGTGACCCTGCAGGAGTTAAGTTTTCATCGCTGCGTCATGAAATGTATTATAGTGTGCAGTTAACTTCCATCAATCAGATTCTTCAAAATCCAATACTTGAATCCACACCGGAAATGTTTATTGAAGTAGACAATGCACAGGGAAATTATATGTATATGTCCGGCATGTTACCGACATACAAGGAAGCAGAGCAAAAATTAAATAAGATGATTTCAGCTGGATTCACTGATGCATTCATAGTTCCGTATGTTGATGGCCTTCGTATCAGTCACGATGAGATACCTGGTTATTCGACCGAATATCCCGATCTTCTAAACTATCAGGCGAAATCAAAAAAATAACTCCTTGATCATATTCCTTTTCTACCTCTTCCGCTTTTTCCTTCTCATCCGCCTCTTCTGCCTCTTCAGCCCCTTCCTGCCTCTTCCGTCCTCTTCCGTCCTCTTGCCCTTCCTGCCTCTTCCGCCCTTCCTCCCTTTCCGCCCTTTCCACCCTTTCCGACTTTAATAAAACCCTTCCCTCTTTAGATAGTCAGCTATATCTGCATCAGGTTTGACCAGATACGTATTAAATCCTTGTTGTACTGCTACATCAATATTTTCCTGCACATCATCCATGTACAGTGTTAAAGCCGGATTCATTTGAGAATCTTCAATGATATGCTTATAAATAGAAGGAAATGGTTTTCGGTCACCTAAATGATGAGAATAATAAGCACGATCAAAAAACCGATTTTCGAAATCATTTAGGCTATGGACTCTTTTTAGATAACGGTGCACCCATTCAAGATGGAGTTCATTTGTATTGCTGAGCAGATACACGTTATAATTTTCCTTCAGAGTTTTTAGCATTTCGAGGCGATGCACGGGTATACCGATGAGCATTGCATTCCATGCTTCAATGATATCAAGTGCCTGCACAGACCTGTTACTTTGACTAAGCAGCGTATTAATAAAAATATCGGTTGAAACTCTCCCACATTCATACTCAATCAATATTCTATCTATTATGCTTTTATCTGCATCTGATCGGAATAGATTCATCAGTTCATTGAATGTCTTTTCAATATCAAGATCGATGATCACATTGCCCAGATCAAAGAGTAGATTTTGAATTTTTTGTCCCTTAACTGAAATACCCATACCCTACCATATAAAGTCCGGCTAAAACAATCAATACCCCCACAACGATTTGAACCCAATAAACATATTTTCCTTTTATCCCGGAGATGAGTCTTGGTGCCAGCCATGCTTTAGTGAAATCGCCTATTGAAAGAGCGAGCATAACGCCACTATAATACAAAGCAGGATTTCCTGTTTCCATGTGAAGGAAAATTGCAACACCTAACCAAAAAAATAAGGTCACGGGACTCAGTGTATTGACTACAAACCCTCCAAAAAATGCCCTGGTATATCCGGTTTGCTTAGGTTCATTTCCTGACAATACTTTTTCGCTCTTGATTCTCAACATGAGTAAACCCATCACCGTCAATCCAAATCCACTGATCACATACATCCAAAAACGAACCGAAGGTTTTTCTGACCACTCTGTAAGTGATGCCGTGAGCCAAAATGTCACAGCAATAAAAAAGAAATCACTGACCCATGTACCAGCCGCAGCCCATACACCTGCAATACGATTGACCTGAATTCCATATTTAAGAATAATCATAGTGACAGGCCCCACCATGACGGTCAACGTCAAACCTGTCAGAAAACCTTCACCAAATAAAACAAGTGATGAGTATAGATTCATAACCCTATTCGATGATGCTGATAGTGATCTCCCTTCTCCTCGCCTGATTTCTAAATTCGCATAAGTAGATTCCCTGCCATGTGCCCAGATCCAATTGATGCTTCACTATCGGTATGGTCACAGATACACCTGTCAATGTGCTTTTGATATGTGCAGGCATATCATCCGGCCCTTCCATATCATGCAGGATTCCCGGTAAGTCCTCAGGAGCAAGTCTTTCAAAAAAAAGTTTGAAATCATCTCTCACCGTATAATCAGCATTCTCATTGATACACAATCCTGCTGATGTATGCTTCAGAAAAACATGCATCAATCCATTTTCCGGCCACTGTACTACAGCCTCTTTAACCTCCTCCGTAATAATGTGAAACCCTCTTGAAAACGGACCCACAGAGATAGAATAGTGCATCACCATAGGCCAAAGATAGGAAAGGAAGAAGGCGGAAGAGGCAGAAAAGGTAGAAGGAGCGGAAGAGGTAGAATAGGAAATGATTATAGACTTCAGGATCATACCCTTAAGTTCGATCGCACTATTTCAAAAGACTCTGCCTGCGAATCAATATCACATATTTATTTGGCTTTCGATCAGGAATACACAAGATCAATGAAATTGAAGAATTAAAGTCATTTGCAAAAAAAAATTGCGCAAAATTCAAAATTTCACTTCAGCCTGAAAAGAATAAATATTTGTTTCTAGAATGACGATTTCAGAAAATTCCCATGCCAATATTTTTAAATTCTCTTCTACCCCTTCTGCCTTTTCAGCCATTTCAGCCTTTTTTTATCGTCTCGGTTTACTGATGTCCGGACATTGCAAAAACCCTATATAATAAACAATCCCCATTCGCATAGAGTAATAGGCATCTTTATCACCGGCCACTCCGCGCTGTCTTCCGGGCGCACCTATAGGTTCTACACCCAATTCTGCTGATCGATCTGAAAGCAACGGAGCTATGTTTCCTCTTCTCGCAGCTAATGAAATCATGTCGGGATAAACAGTGCTGACATCATCAAGATAATCTGTAGACGTCTGCCTGACACTGAGTTCAATATTAAAACTCCATTCGTAATTGAAATCCATTTTAAAACCTAATCCATAGGACAATGATGGAGTGAAATGGCCGTATTCATCTCCTATCGCCTGGCCTTCCGTTCCCATTTGCCTGAGGCCATACCACGTGCCATCTAATTCTGCTCTCGGATTGAAATAGGTCAGGGCAAGTCCACCAAAAACATATGGCGTGAAGTTTTGATTTCGACTCCCATGGATGTAATTGAAGAAATTAAATTCAAAATCCATCGAAGCATCGACGAAGTCTGTCCTGAAACTTAAGTTTCGCGCCTTCTGAAATGGATTTTCCGAGTACTTATCCTTCCCTATGAGCCGCCCTGCAGCCATATCAAAACGTATCGATGTCCTTGTATTGAAATTATACCTCGAGATAAAGCCCAATGAAGGCCCGGGTGTTTTCAACGAATAATTCGGATTGATGTCTCCGATATAGTAGCTCACTCCTCCCAGAGCTCCCAACTCATACCCCTTCTGACTAAAACCCTTGATCTGAACTAAGACAAAAAAGCAAAGTAAAATGTATCCCTTCATAATTTATTTTGACCGCCGCGAATAGACTCAAACGCTCTTTACCTCCTGAATCGTATGCGAAAGTCAAAGTTTTGTTTGGCAAAAATTATACCAATTTTTATTCAAAAGTCTATTATTCAATAATTTAAATATTAAATACTAATTTAATATTATTCATTTTTTTGGCTTTAGTGCCTTTTACATTCAGACTAACTATCTGAAAATGATCAGAAAAATCGCAATTCGTTATTCGTTACTCGTTATTCCTTTATAAGCCTGCCAGCTTCGATATCTCCATCATCCGGTCAATACTGGCCCTACCTTCCTTCAGCACATATTCCGGAAGAATAATTTCAGGCTGCTCGTATTTTAAACACAAATAAAGTTTCTCCATCGTGTTACGTTTCATATGGGGACATTCATTACATGCACATGTATTCGTAGGAGGTGCAGGAATAAATTCTTTATCCGGACTGCCGATTTCCATCTGATGGATTATCCCTGGCTCAGTGGCTACTATAAATTGTTTCGCAGGATTTGTTTTTGTATACTTCAACAACTGACTTGTTGACCCGATAAAATCTGAAATATCCAGAAGGTGATCTTCACACTCCGGATGGGCTATAAGTTTTGCATCCGGATATTGCATCTGAAGACGGGCTATCTTTTCATGTGAGAATATTTCATGCACCATACAAGTCCCATTCCACAAGATCAGTTTTCGCCCTGTCTGCTTTTGCAGATAGGCGCCGAGATTACGATCAGGTGCAAAAATGATTTCTTTATCCTTCGGTATGCTATTGATGACATGTACAGCATTGGATGACGTGCAACAAATATCAGTCAGTGTTTTAAGCTCTGCTGTACAATTGATGTATGAAACGACAACTGCATCAGGATGCATTGCCTTAAATTTTTTAAACAGTGGTGCAGGGCATGAATCTGCAAGAGAGCAACCTGCCTTAAGATCAGGAAGAAGCACTTTCTTAGAAGGTGATAAAATCTTAGCCGTTTCAGCCATGAAATGTACCCCGGCAAAAACAATAATATCCGCCTCCGTCACAGCAGCCTGTTGTGATAAACCTAAACTATCTCCGATATAATCTGCTATATCCTGGATAGGTGATTCCTGATAATAATGCGCCAGTATGATCGCATTTTTTCTTTCTTCATCCGCTTTATCTCTGCTACAAGGTCCAATGAAGGATCCACATCAATATCAAGAAAGCCATTCTTCTGTAAAGACTTCAGATCAATATCTTCGGCAAGAGTTGTTGTCATTTTAGCATTAAAGTTTAATCTCTAACAATATTACACGATTATAAGTTTGTTCTTCATATTTACTTTCTTGCCGCTAATTGCGCAAATTAACGCAATGTTGCTGAGCTGTAGCATAAGGATGAGTTTAGCAAGTCGAAGCATTATTTTTTTTACTTTTTCCAAGTAAAACGCTCATTCAACTATTCAAAACTCAGCACTGAATACTGTTTACTGATTACTGCTTACTGAATTATTACTCACCTTATCAAAAACACAGCAGGCACTTTATGTATCTCGGGCCACCCGGTTTTCTTCCACTCTGCTATCTTTTTCGTCAAGACCATTCCATCCTCACCACCCAAACCTGCAGCAATACAGAAATTCCTGTTATGATCTAAATACTTTTCCACAGCTTGTATAATCTGCATATTGCGATAAGGTGTCTCAATCCATATTTGTGTAGCATCATCACGGTCAGCTCTTTTTTCCAGGTCCCTGAGTTGCGCAGGTAATTCATCTTTCTTCGCACTCAGATAGCCATGAAATGCAAATCGCTGTCCCTCTAATCCTGATCCCATCAATGCCATCATGATACTTGAAGGACCCGAAAGTGGAACAACAATTATTCCCAGTCGCTGAGCTTCTCGTACAAAATGATTTCCAGGATCAGCTATTGCAGGTAGCCCTGCCTCAGACATGATGCCAATATTATGACCTTCAAGGGCAGGTCCTAAAAGAATTTCAATTTCTTTACTGGTCAGTGCCTTTTCAGGTATTTCTTCAATCGAAAGCAAATCAATTGCCTTTGGAGGCTTGGTTGAACTAATATATCGTCTGGCTGTCCTGGCTCTTTCAACAATGAAATAGTCCAGTGAATGAAGGATTTGGATCACCTCAGGCGATATGCTTTCAAGGCCATTTTCAACAATTGGTGATGGCAGAAGAAAGAGCCTGCCTTGCAGTTTGGCCATAATGATATCTTTGGACCTCTAAAAGTAACCTGTGCAATTGACATACAATATCAAGATCGAAGCTTTTGAGGGTCCATTTGACCTGCTACTCTTTTTCATTGAGCGCGATGAACTTGATATCTATGATATCCCCATTGCCAAAATCACTGACGATTTCCTTGGCTATGTCCATACCATGGAGAACCTCAACATCGACCTCGCTTCAGAATTTATCCTTGTAGCCGCCACGCTCATGCGGATCAAAGCTAAAATGCTGATTCCGAGGAAAGACGTAGACGAAAATGGCCAGGAAATTGATCCACGCGAAGAGTTAATTCAACGCCTTTTAGAATACAAATCCTATAAGGAAATCACTGAAGACCTCCGTCGCAAGGAAGAATCAAGGTCAATGTCTTTTCCCCGCGGAAATGTAGAAATAGAACTCCAATCGCTTGCAGAAGAGGCACTTGCAGATGCTGAATTGGAAAGCCTCACCCTTTATCGTCTTCTTCAGGCATTCAAGCGTGTGATGGAACGCTTTGAGTATCAAAAGCTTCACCCTGTCCATACAATCATACAATATACCTTCACTGTCCAGGAAGAACAAGCCTCCATCACTTTCAAGCTCCAATTGAAACCAAGACTTGAGTTCATGGACGTCTTTTTAGGCTGCGAAAACCGGATTCATGCGATCATCACTTTCCTGGCATTACTGGAAATGATCAATAGCCAGGTGGTACGAATGATAGCCGGCGATACGGTCAATAATTTCTGGATTGAGGCCCAACCCGAAGCAGATAAATCTGAGGAAGAATAACTTAGAAAATCTTCAAAGACAGCTTGGTTTTCACGGGGTAAAATTTCTATCTTTGCGCCACATTTAGACCTTATTTCGATCCTAACTATAAGTATATCAATATATTATGAACGTCGGTACCATTAAGCAGATCATAGGCCCAGTAGTGGATGTAAGTTTTGCAGGCGAAGGGAGCAAAATTCCTGATATCCTCAACGCTTTGGAAATCACCCGCACCAATGGTGAGAAGGTTATCCTTGAAGTGCAGCAACATTTAGGAGAAGACAGCATTCGTGCTGTTGCCATGGATAGTACTGACGGGTTGATGAGAGGAATGGATGTGGTGGACACAGGCAAGAACATTTCAATGCCTGTCGGCGAACAAATAAAGGGTCGCTTATTCAACGTAGTCGGCGAAGCCATCGATGGTATTGGACCAATTCCAAAAGATGAAAACTCTTATTCAATCCACAGAAAACCACCTCTGTATGAAGACCTGTCTACAAGCAAAGAAATTCTGTATACAGGTATCAAAGTTATTGACCTTATCGAACCTTATTCAAAAGGTGGAAAGATCGGACTCTTCGGAGGAGCAGGTGTAGGAAAAACTGTATTGATCATGGAATTGATCAACAACATCGCAAAAGGATATGCAGGTATTTCGGTTTTCGCAGGTGTAGGTGAACGTACACGTGAGGGAAATGACCTTCTCCGCGAAATGATTGAATCAGGTGTAATCAAATACGGCCATGAATTTCAGGAAAGTATGGAAGCCGGCGGATGGGATCTTTCCAAAGTCGATATGAATGAACTATCCAAATCACAGGCCACCCTTGTATTCGGACAAATGAATGAACCTCCTGGTGCTCGTGCCCGGGTTGCGTTATCAGGTCTTACCGTTGCTGAATATTATCGTGATGGTGATCTCAGTGATCCGGCAGGAGGACGTGATATCCTTTTCTTTATTGACAATATCTTCCGCTTTACACAAGCCGGATCAGAAGTATCAGCGCTTCTTGGTCGTATGCCTTCTGCTGTAGGTTACCAGCCAACACTCGCTACGGAGATGGGTGTGATGCAGGAAAGAATTACATCTACAAAAAGAGGTTCTATTACTTCGGTACAAGCCGTATACGTTCCTGCAGATGACTTGACTGACCCTGCTCCTGCTACAACATTTGCTCACCTTGATGCTACCACAGTATTAAGTCGTAAAATCGCAGCATTAGGTATTTATCCTGCTGTAGATCCACTCGATAGTACCTCAAGAATCCTGGATCCACTGATCATCGGCGAAGATCACTACAACACAGCCATGGCTGTCAAAGGAATCCTTCAGCGTTACACAGAACTTCAGGACATCATCGCTATCCTCGGATTAGAAGAACTCTCTGAAGAAGACAGACAGGTGGTCCATCGTGCACGTCGTATCCAGCGTTTCTTGTCACAACCATTCCACGTTGCGGAACAATTCACAGGCAAGCCTGGTGCATTAGTTCCTATTGATGAAACGATACGCGGATTCAAGATGATCCTTAATGGTGAGGTAGATCAGTATCCTGAAGCAGCCTTTAATCTTAAAGGCGGTATCGATGAAGTAATCGAAGAAGGAAAGAAAATGTTAGCCGAAGCCGGCAATTAATTCAATCAGGCCAGATCATGCATCTAGTTGTTCTTACACCCGATAAGGAATTATTCCAGGGCACAGTTACATCAGTCAATGTCCCTGCTATCGGCGGACGATTTGAAGTATTACAAAATCACGCCCCTATCGTAGCCGCGCTTGAGAAAGGTGAAGTAAGATTAAAACTGTCAAAAGGTGAAACTAAATCCATACGGATCGAAAATGGTTTCATTGAAGTCCTGAGGAATGAAATTTCTTTACTGGTCACCGGAGTAATTGAAGAATAAAATAACGTGAGTTCTTTTTTGATTCAAGTTGATGATTTCTGATCTCTTCGCCTTCGCCCTTCGCCTTTGCTAATTGCTTATTGCCTATTGACCATTGCTTTTCATTTTCCACAACTCCCACAACTTCACCTCCCTCAGCCACACATAATGCATTTCACTTTTTGAAATGATCCATCCATAATACCCATCGAGGAAACCTAAGCGTATAATATATCCCATTAAAAATCTTGCAAGAGGTTTGAGGAGCATACGCCACAATTTTGATTTCTTTCCTGCAGCGTAGAGCGCTTCAGCAGCACGCGTACTATGCTTCTCATTTGTTTGATTACGGCTTGATATATTTTCATCAGCCAGATGCATCAGGTCGCCATTCAATTGACCGATTTTTGCATTTGCCAATGGCTGCATGACATCATGTGGATCTTTTCCGGTGATGTGTATTTTCCTGCGGTCAAAAAATCTGATTTTCCGATCGGGATACCAATTACCATGTCTTATCCAGGTATCACCGATTTTATTTCTACGATTGGATGTGTACCCATCATATTCAGATGATGTCCTTGCTTTTAAGATAGAAGATTTTAATTCGGGACTTAAATATTCATCCGCATCAATCGTCAGCACCCAATCATATTCTGCGAGCTGAATCAATCGCGTTTTCTGATTGACATAGCTATCGAATGGACATTGCTCGATGCGTGCACCAAAACCACGTGCGATATCAATCGTTGCATCAGTAGAATAACTATCCAGTATCAGGATCTCATCTCCTAAGCCACGCACCGATTCGAGGCACCTGCCGATGTTTTCTTCTTCATTGTATGTCATGACTACAATGGAAAGAGGCTGGACGTCTGCTGATGGCATTTGGTATGGAGTAACTAGGCCTTCCTGTCGGGTATATTCAATTTGAAACCTACACTATGTACATTTTCAATTGAAATATCAGGATCATCATTTAGATATTTACGAAGACGGCTGATAAATACATCAAGACTTCTTCCATAGAAATAATCATCCTTTCCCCAGATATCTTCCAGGATATCAGATCTCCGGATGACTTGATTTGGTCTTGAAGCCAGGTAATACAGAATATCCGCTTCACGCTGCGTGAGGCCGCGCGCTGTTCCATTGACAGAAAGATCAAGATTGGGATAATCAAATAAATATAGGCCTACCGTCATCGCTTCTTTCGGAGCAGCCTCTATGACTTTGCGACGGCGGAGAAATACATTGATCCTGAATTTTAATTCTTCGAAACTGTAAGGCTTAGTCACATAATCATCACCACCCAGAAGAAATCCTTCCATCTTATCCTCTTGCATTGATTTGGCCGTCAAAAATATAATAGGGATATGCTTGCTTACACCTCTTATTTTTCGGGCCAGTTCAAAGCCATCTAATTGAGGAAGCATCACATCCAGCAGACAGATATCAAATTCTGCTTTCCTGAATATCGACCAGGCTTCTTTTCCATTGACAGCATGGGTCACATCGTAACCCTCCATTTCCAGTTGATCCTTCGTTATAAAACTTAGTGAATCATCATCCTCTACATAAAGTATTCGTTCCTTCATCAGGCCTTTATTGGTAAATTAAATGAAAACCGGCTTCCTTTTCCAAGTGCACTTTCAACCATGATATTTCCTTTGTGCATCTGGAGGATTTTTTTGACATAATGCAACCCTAATCCGAAACCTTTAATATCATGTACATTCCCTGAAGGTACTCTATAGAATTTATTAAACAAATGTTTTTGATGGGCCGGTGCTATACCGATACCCCGATCCACTATGGAGATTGAGAGGTGATGACCTTCATCTTCTGTGATAATATCAATAGGTTTGTCTGCAGGGGAATATTTGACAGCGTTATCGATCAGATTATTGATCACATTGCCGAGGTGCGTCCGGTCCCCTTCCACTTCAATGTGCTTTGCCTGATATATCCGGTTGAAAACTCTTCCTTCAATTCCGGCTTCTGCAGCTTTAGAATCAAGCACTTCATCGATCAATGTATGCATATTGATCTTCTCAGGTTTGAGCTTAAATTCACCAGATTCCAGCCTGGCAATATTGAGCAATTTTTCAACCTGCGTATTGAGTCGCTGATACTGTGATCTGATCAACTCCGTATATCTGCTCAGCCGGGCATCATCCTGGATCACATGTTGTTTGGAAAGAAAGTCGCTTGATAATTGAATCGAGGTCAAGGGCGTTTTAAATTCATGCGTCATGTTATTGATGAAATCACGTTGCATTTCCGAATAACGTCTTTGACTCAGAATCACCCACATGGCATATGCAAAGAAAGCTACTGTAAGAGCTGCAATTAATGCTAATGTCCAGGTAAGACTTGAACTTGCCGTAAGATTTTCATCCCGAGATGGAAATTTTACACCGAAATATGTTGATCCATAAGATTTAAATTCTTCATATTTAAGGAGCTTGGCATCTGTTGTGACAGGCTTATCAGGATCAATGAGGTTACAATGGTTACCATAGACTATTTCATCATTTGTGCAATCGTAAATTCCATATTCAAATTCAGAATAGCCATTCACAGAGCTGAATTCCTCAAGCAGAAAATGTTCAAGAGCCATCGCATCAATTTTATCATTGAAATTGATGATATAATAATTCGGTGTCAGTCTCTTTATAAACTCTCCTTGAGGTAAGGTTGAATTATTAAAGTCAGCGAGCTTTTGCGCCACCTTTCGCAAAGCAATCATAGTCGTCTGATGAAAAGACTGTGACTCATGACTTCTTTGCTGACTAAGCCAATAAGACTGCATGGCGATAATGCTCAGTATGGCAATAGCCCCCAAAACAATGACTAAACGGATATTTGAATTACGCATGTGGAGTCAAAGTTAGCTGTGTTTGGAAGGAATTGGGTGATCGGCATCATTTAACAATATCCTAATGAAAACAGCCATAATAAAGGATTTGTGATCGATTTCAATATTTCTCAAACGTCATTTCTCGTCATTAAGTTTTCATCCATCCAGACTGCCATTTCATCTAAATTCAGGGATACCCGGCATTGCAGATCGTTAGGTTTATGAATCCGGGATATTATCGGATAAAACAGTTTCCTTCATTTAATTCTAAACGATATGAGAAAGCAATTACTTACCACACTTATCACCATTTCATCTCTAAGCTGTATGATTGGCCAGGGCCTCAGTCTTCCTCCGAGCGGTGATAATCAAAAATGTTCGATAACCCAACATATTGGAACTCTGGTCACTGTAACTGTAGACTACAGCAGCCCCAACGTAACCGGGCCGAGTGGGGAGGACAGGAATGGAAAAATATGGGGCCAGCTCATTCCCTACGGTTTTACCGATCTCGGTTTCGGTCTTCGCAAACCCGCTCCGTGGCGAGCAGGTGCTAATGAAAGTACTACTATCACCTTCTCCCATGATGTGATGGTGGAAGGCAAACCACTTAAAGCCGGGAAATATGGACTATTCCTTGAAGTAGAAGCCACCGGTCCATGGACATGGATTTTTTCAAACAATAGTACAGCATGGGGTAGTTTTTTCTACGATGAAAAAGATGATGCCCTCCGGGTGCAGGTTCAGCCAATGGAGCATGCTCATACAGAATGGTTGACTTATTCATTCACTGATCGTCAACCTACCGAAGCCACATTAGAGTTACAGTGGGAACAAAAAAGCATCCCCATGCACATTGCCGTCACAGGTATGAATGACCTCTACATATCTCAGATCAGCCGCGAACTTCAAAACTTTCAGGGCTTCGATGCTGACAATTATGCCGCTGCAGCTAATTTCCTTTTAACAGCTAATTACAAACTTGATAAAGCCCTTGAATGGGCAACATTTGCTACTGACTCACCAACCAATGGTGTTCAGAATTTTACAAATGTGACGACGAAGGCCAATGTGCTTTTAAAAATGGGCAAAAAGGATGAAGCGATGACAGCTTTTGAATCTGCTATGAAGTTATCTGATGCCGGGGCAGGTCAGGTGCATCAACTTGGAAGAACTTTGCTAATGCAGGGCGAGAAAGACATGGCGATGAAAATCTTCAAAACAAATTTTGACAACAATAAAGGCGCCTGGCCAACCACTGTCGGTATGATGCGAGGCTTGTCGGCCTTAGGAAAATATGATGAAGCATTGACCTATGCCCAGACTGCCCTGGTTCAGGCTCCGGATGAATTGAATAAAAAGAACCTGACAAATATGATCGAAAAACTCAAAAGCAAAAAGGATGTGAATTAATTATTTCATTATCAATATTAATTTTTGGTTTAAAGCCGTGTTTCCGCACGGCTTTTTTATTACTCCACGGGTTAAAACCCGTGGCAATTCATGTGTAATGCCCCGCTATTCGAAGTTTATCAACTTCGAATCCATATCATAAATCTATTTCGATATCATCCTCAAGCAGCTTGAAGCTGCGATTGAAAATCTCCCTGTCTTAGCCTTTGCCTTTGCCTCTTTTCCTTCTTTCGTCGTTTTTTTAACACTTTTCATCAGGTACCTTGCTTAATTAGTGTACTTTGTTATACATAGTACTAAATAATAAACATATATTTGTGCCATGAAAATTGATAACATGAAAGCCCAGATGAGGAAAGGAGTCCTGGAAATGTGCATTCTGTCCCTGTTGTCAGCTGAAGAAATGTACACCTCTGACATCATTGACAGACTACGGAATGCACAGCTTGTCGTTGTTGAAGGCACACTCTATCCTCTTCTCACAAGGCTCAAGAATGATGGTCTGCTTGAATATTACTGGCAGGAATCAAATTCCGGACCTCCCCGTAAGTATTTTAAGATCACCTCTGAAGGAAATAATTTCCTCAGGGAATTAAGAGATTCCTGGGAAGAAATCAACCAGGCCGTTTCAATCACTTCGCAAAACATACAAATCCATGAATAAAACGATAAACATCAATCTAGGCGGTTATGCGCTCATAATCGACGAGGATGCATACGATACAGCTCACCATTACCTGATGACTTTAGGTAGTCACTTTGGATCAGATGAGGGGGCAACAGAAATTATGCAGGACATCGAGACCCGCATGGGCGAACTCATCAACCGCAAAAAAGGTACGAGGATCATTGTCAACAAAGTCGATGTCGTTGAGGCAATTGCTGTACTGGGTACTCCTGAAGAATTAAAAGACATCAATTTTTCAGAAGGCTCTAACCAATCAAAACGTACTACAGGAACGCCCTTTACTTTAAAGACCGGAAAAAGGCTTTACAGAGATAAAGACGACAAAGTCATTGGAGGCGTTTGTTCCGGATTAGCTGCTTACTTCGGTATTCAGGATGTGGTATGGGTCAGAATAGCTTTTGTGATTCTTACACTGGCATTCGGAAGTAGTTTCATTGTATACCTTGTCCTTTGGGGCATAGTCCCTCCTGCTAAAACTGTTTCAGACAGGCTTGAAATGATGGGAGAACCTACCAACGTAAACAACATCGCGAAAGCCATCAAGGATGAACTTGAAGAAATGGGTGATAAAATCCAGAACAAGTTTGAAAATAAGTTTGGCAAAAAATTCGGACAAAAGTTCGGTGATAAGTTTGGACACAAATCACCAAAAGAGAAATCAGATCATCATGATGACGATTCAGATCAAATCCTTACGTCCGGCTTCACATGGAATTACAAAACATGTCGTAATGAAAAAATGAAAGCTCCGTATAACAAAAAAGATTTCGTCTAGTACCAGATTTCGAAATACTTTCTCAGATCAGATACCCGCTTCAAAAAGATGAAGCGGGTTTTTTATTGCCCTGTCTTTTCGCCCGTCTGCATGCTCTCCCTTTCTGCCCATTCTCCCTTTTCTGCCCATTCTGCCTTTTCCCTTCGCCTCAGCCTTAGCCTTTGCCTTAGTTTATCTGTGTAATCTGGTTAATCTGCGGTGTATCTTTGCGCCCCTATTCAAAATACCTATGAGTTTAGTTGAAGAAATTCAAAAACGTAAGACTTTCGGCATTGTGTCCCACCCGGATGCAGGCAAAACAACCCTGACGGAGAAATTACTTCTGTTTGGAGGCGCCATCCAGGTTGCAGGTGCCGTCAAGTCCAATAAGATCAAGAAAGCTGCCACCTCCGACTTCATGGAGATCGAACGTCAGCGTGGGATTTCGGTAGCTACGTCTGTTATGGCTTTCCCCTACAGGGATCATCAGGTCAATATTCTTGATACCCCGGGCCATAAGGATTTTGCAGAAGATACATTTCGAACCCTTACGGCTGTCGATAGTGTCATCGTCGTGATTGACGTGGCAAAAGGTGTTGAGGAACAAACAAAAAAGCTTGTTGAAGTCTGCCGGATGCGGCGCACACCGATCATTGTATTTATCAACAAACTTGATCGTGAAGGAAGGGATGCTGTAGATCTTCTTGATGAAATAGAAAAAAAACTTGCTATCCATGTTACACCTTTAAGCTGGCCGATAGGCATGGGCCAGGGATTCAAAGGAGTCTACAACATCTATGAACATAAGCTTGTCCTCTTTCGTCCGCACAGCAAACAGGAAGAAGAAGATATCATTGAGATTAAGGATGTGCACGATCTTGCCCTTGATCAACATGTAGGCAAACGTCCGGCAGATGAACTGCGGGCAGAATTAGAAACCGTGACAGCAGTGTATCCGCCTTTCGACAGAGAAAAATATCTGAACGGCGATGTATGTCCTGTTTTTTTCGGAAGCGCGATCAATAATTTCGGAGTGAAGGAATTGCTGGATTGTTTTATTGACATTGCTCCTGAACCTCTTCCACGTGAAACTGATGAAAGAAAAGTATTACCAACAGAAAATACATTTAGCGGATTTGTATTTAAAATTCATGCCAACATAGATCCACGTCATAGAGATCGGATTGCATTTCTCCGTGTATGTTCAGGCCGGTTCGAACGCAATACAAATTATTATCACGTTCGACAAGAGCGTATGATGAAATTTTCAAATCCAACTTCATTCATGGCTTCCCGAAAAGAAGTGATTGATGATGCCTGGCCTGGTGATATTGTTGGTCTATACGATTCAGGTAACTTCAATATCGGAGATTCAATGACTGAAGGCGAAAAACTTCATTTCAAAGGAATTCCCAGGTTCTCTCCTGAGATGTTCAGAAGAGTGATCAATAAAGATCCGATGAAGACTAAACAGTTAAACAAAGGACTGGATCAGCTGATGGATGAAGGTGTGGCACAGATGTTTGTCAAAGAATTAAATAATGACAAGATCATCGGCACTGTTGGTGCGCTTCAATTTGACGTTATTCAATACCGATTAGAGCACGAGTATGGGGCAAAGTGTGATTACGAACCATTGAGTATTCACAAAGCATGCTGGATCGATGCAGATCAGGGTGCAACACTGCAAGCATTTATTAAGCGAAAAACAAAGGATATCGCATGGGATAAGGACCGGAAGCCGGTATATCTTGCCGAATCTGCATGGGGATTGAAAATGGCGCAGGAAACTTTTCCTGATATACGGTTTCATTTCACTTCTGAATTTTAACCTTTCCGCATCTGCACATTTTTCGAAAATAATTGTTCTTTGATTCAGTACCTTAATTTAAATAATCAATAAGTCGCTAAGAAATGTCATACCAAGATCAGAATTATAACAGTGGAAGAAGCGCGTGGGCTGGTGGATCCAGAAGACACAATATCGGTGCAGGTCTTATCATTGGTCTGTTGATGGCTGGATTTGCTGTCTGCAAATATTATTCAACCTCACAGGTAAATGATGTGACTGGCGATACTCAACACATCACGATCACCCCTGATCAGGAAATAGCGATTGGACTTGAGAGCACACCGGCAATGATTGAACAATATGGTGGTCTTCATCCGGATCCCGAAGGCCAAAAATTAGTAAAAGAAGTTGGTCAGCGGCTGGTAGCCAATAGTAGCGCCAAGGGCACGCCATATCAATATGATTTTCATTTGCTTGCAGATCCACAAGTCATTAACGCATTTGCTTTGCCGGGTGGCCAGGTTTTCATTACGGCAGCCTTATTCAATAAACTGGAAAATCAGGACCAACTTGCTGGCGTACTGGGCCATGAAATAGGCCATGTAGTAGCCAGGCATGGAGCCGAGCGTATTGCCCAGATGGAGCTCACTCAGGGCCTTACTGGTGCCGCGGTGATTGCCTCCGGAGATTACAATACAGCCCAGGCCGCTCAGATGATAGCTAATCTTGTCAGTATGTCTTATGGACGAAACCAGGAGTTAAGAGCCGACAACCTTGGGGTCCGCTTTATGACCGAAACCGGCTATAATCCGGAAGAAATGATCGGTGTCATGAAGATTCTTGAACAATCCGGTAGTGGACAGAGTCAACCTGAATTCCTGAGTACACACCCTAGCCCAGCCAATCGGATTGAAAAAATAAAAGAAGCAATTGATCTGTATAAGAATCTAGGTCCGGCCAAATAGCTGTTTTATCTTTCGGGAACTTTTAAAGGCTTATTTATCATTTTAATCCTAACTAAAACCTAAACGACAATGCTGAATAAATTATCCGGCGGTGGCAACCCTATGCTAAAAAACGGCTTTTCTCAACCTGCATCCACTTCCTATGTGTCGGATGATCAGGGTGTGATGACCACGCAGGGTGCCATCAACAAAACATTTATACTATTTGGTATAATGCTGCTGACAGCCTTTTATAACTTTCAGACGCAGAGTTCAGTCCTTATGATAGGCGGTGCTATTGGAGGTCTTATATTGGTGATTGTCAATGTCTTTAAAAAAGAATATTCTCCATTTATTGCACCTGCCTATGCAGCTCTGGAAGGATTGTTTGTCGGAGGTATTTCCGGTATCTATGCCGGCTTTGGAGGAGGTATCGTGATACAGGCTATTTCGCTGACTCTTATGGTCCTTTTTATCATGCTTGTCATTCATAAAACGGGAATTATACCCGTCACAAATCAATTCAGGACCGGTGTTATTATGGCTACAGGTTCAATTGCACTTCTTTACCTCCTAAGTTTCGTGCTGAGCTTTTTTGGCATTCACATTCCTTTTATTCATGAAGGAGGAACTATAGGGATTATCTTTTCTCTTGGCGTCATAGGTATAGCATCGCTTAATCTTCTTCTTGATTTTGATATGATCGTAAAAGGAGAGCAATACGGAGCTCCTAAATACATGGAATGGTTTTCAGCTATGGGGCTGATGATCACTTTAATCTGGTTGTATTTCGAAATTCTTCGCCTTCTGGGTAAGATGCGCAATTAGAATTTTTTTGAAGAGTACGGACAGGTCGCGACCTTTCCGTACTCTTCAAAAAAAATTTCCTTCCGGATTGCAATTGTATATGCTACTTCCCGGGATACTCCGCGAAATTCCTGGGCGTTTCGTATAAACGTATTCCAAGATCAAGATCAGAAGGGATATGCGGTCGAAGTATCTCGTGTATAACTATGCATATATTTTCAACAGTTGGAATTCTTTCAATGAATTCGGGGCAATCAAGATTCAGATTCTTATGATCAAAACGGTCTTCAACCTCTTTCTCAATAATTACTTTTAAATCCTTCAGGTTAATCAGGATGCCCGTTTCCGGGTCTACATGCCCTGTGACCCTGACTTCTACTTCGTAGTTATGTCCATGAAAATTGGGATTGGCGCATTTTCCAAATGTCTCATTATTTCGCTCCGCCGACCAGGACGGAACTGCAAGCTGATGGGCTGCATTAAAATGAGCCATTCGATATATGGATACAGGATAAGACATAATAGAAAGGTGCTTTGGTAAGGAGAATCAAAGGTACTAATGACCTTGTTGGAATGCGTACCGTCTTACGATCTTTAATTGAGTAGGCCTGACGATTCAAAATGTACTAGATAAGCTTCAGGAAGCAAAATATCAAAATACAATAAATGAAGATGAGAAATCTTAACGCTTGCTGAGGCGGATAGTCTTAATAACTTTCCCTCCGGCAGATTCCAACCTAACGAGGTAAATACCATCTGTCAGATCGCCCACATAATATTGTTTTTGGGGTCCGGCTTCAAATGATCTTACCTTATTACCTACGATATTGAAGAGTTCAATACTATTCAAACCTGGTATATCACTGACTTTGAAAAAATCAGTAGCCGGATTAGGGAAAACACTCAGTTTGGTTTCGTTAGTTTCTTTGACAGCCGTAGAATTGCTGATCAGGAATTGTCCATTGATGACGTACAGCGAATTGCCAAGATCGTCAAGAAGGGTTACCTGGTAATCAGCTGAACCTTCTACCTGCAAGGGATTCATATGAATCTGTAATTCAAATGATTCACCCGGTCCTAATAAGTTTGGTTTAAGAGGAGGGCAGGAATTGACTTCCGGGAGATAACATAAATTTTTATCACATATCCAGGAGGTCCAGGGAACAGGATTGTTTGACATTCTTTTTGACCAGAAAATGCTGGCTGACCCGGCGGATGTATTTGTAACCTGTACATGGTAGGACACATCCGTCTGGGTTGGATTCCCTGTAAGCACAAATGTAGGCGGGTCAACTGAAACAGTTACCTGCCCACGGCTAGCCAGAGGAATACTAAGGACAAGGGTCAAGAAGAGTAATAGTCTTACCATATAGAGTGCAAGATATCAGTTATTTAATTATAGGACAAGGGATTATCAAAATTTTAACTTTTGGTCATCCCCATAAAGATCTGGTATTGGGTGCTTATACCAAATGTTTTGTAGAGGATTGGCGACATTTCCTCTACTAATTGGCATTTTATTCTCCCCAACGGGATATTTAGAAAGCGTATTTGTTTAATTTCGTGCTTACTTTTTACACGCTTTCTTAAAAATCTCAATTCATGAAAAGAATACTTACCCTTTTATTGCTATCTGGGCTATTTTATCAGGCTCAGGCTCAGGTCCTGTTTTCACAGGATTTTGAAACAGGTACACTTGACCCTATGACAGCAGTCGATGTAGATGGAGTGCCTGTCAACCCTAGCGCGCCCACCTATTGTGGTCCTACATGGACAGTAGTGGGAAATGCTAAGAATAAATTAGTTGTAAGCACCTCCTGGCTAAACCCTGTGGGAATTGCTGATGATTGGCTTATTTCACCTGCGATATCCGTTACAGAAGCGAATACATTCCTTTTCTGGGATTCATATTCACCTGATGCCAATTACAGAGATGGCTATGAAGTTAGAATTTCTACAACTGACAATCAAGTCGCAAGTTTCACGACCGTTGCACTGAATATACCTGCGGAATTAACAACGACACAGAAACGGGCATTGAAATTGGATGCTTACATCGGACAGACAATATATTTTGCCTTCAGAAATCACTCCAATGATAAGTATCTGCTTTACATGGATAACATCTCTGTAAGAGTTCTTCAAAATACAGATGCTGGTTTCAAAGGCCTCACCTTTGAAAAATACAACCCGGTTGGAACACAGGTCACTTTTAAAGCGACTATAGAAAATAACGGAGCTTCTCCTTTGACTTCTATCAATTACACATGGGCAGTCGGAAGTGATGTCTATACGGATTCTATCACCGGTTTGAATATCCCTACGCGTGGAACGAAGGAGTTAACACACACGGTTAAATATACACTTACTGATATTGGAGAATTTCCAATTACTGTCAATATTGATAGTCCTAATGGAGTAACTGATCCAAATCCGTATGACAATTCGGGTCAACGTAACTTATATGGATTGAATGAACAATTACCAAAGAAAGTCCTTGTTGAAGAAGGAACAGGAACATGGTGTGGCTGGTGTCCAAGAGGATTTGTGACTATGGAAATCATCGGTGCAGATTATTCTGATATTGCGATTCCGGTAGCTATTCATAACTATGATCCGATGTTAGTTCCTGATTATGATACTCCGTTTTCAAATACGATTGGCGGTTATCCATCAGGTCACATTGACAGAAAAGAACTTGATGTAGATCCAAATAATGCTACTACAGGGGTCGGATTTATACCTTCTATCGGACATCTTCAAAACAGAATGGTACCTGTGGCCGTAAAAGCTGAAACAACTTATGATGAAGCGACAAGAACTGCTACAATACATGGAACAGCTCATTCTTCCATTCCTACGCAAGCAAATTCACTTAGGTTTTCTTGTATTATCACTGAAGATCACGTAGTAGGTGGACATTCTGCTACACAACTTCAGAACTATGACCAGGTTAACTACTATGCTGCAAATGCAAATGGTGTAATGGGCGGTTTTGAATCTCTGCCAAATCCAGTACCCGCCAGCCAGATGATCTACAATTTCGTAGCCCGTGCTATTCTTGGTGGATTTTTTGGAACTGAAAACAGTATCTCACCTGAACTTGCTGCTAACGAGGACTTTTCATTTGACTACAGTTATGTAGTGCCTGCAGGATCAAATCCTGAACTGATGAAAGCTATTGTTGTCATCATGGATGATGAGACCGGAGAAGTACTCAACAGTGATGCGGTTAAATTAGCTACTTTAACTTCAGTGCCTTTAGTACCACAAGGTAAAACTGCTCTATATCCAAATCCTGCAACTGATCAAATGACACTTTCAGTTGATTTTCAAACAGGAGATCAGGTAAGCATGAAGATCTATGATACATATGGTCATCTGATTCAAAATCTTGGCCCTCTTGATTTAACAAACGGAACCAAGACACAGAAAATCAATGTAGCTGATCTACCAACAGGTGAATACCTTCTTGAACTCAGACACAAAAATTCAGTGACAGCACTTCCGTTTACAAAAATCTAAAAACGTAAATAGGCAGTAAGACTGTCAAAACATAAAAGCCCTGCTGGTCACACTATCAGGGCTTTTTTTTTAGTTGAAAGATGAAATCATTCGTTTATTTCGAATTTATGAGGTGGCTGAGCCGACATTTACCCATTACTCGCAATGGTCATGCCTTTGCGATTTTTTGCTTTAGCTGAGAGTTGAAATCATTCGTCCATTTCGAATTTATAAGGTGGCTGAGCCAGCATTTACGCACAAGGTGCGAATGCAGTCGAAGCCACCTTATAAATCTCTTTTCTTCAAAAGCCAATAAGACAAAAGAATAAAAATAAATCCCCACGCTGCGGACACCAAAACATCCTGTATCAAAATCTGATCATTCACATAGTTTAAAACATATCGCTGGAATGGTACTCTGACAATCCTGTTAATGGCTTCCACCGGAAAAAACCACACTTCCCAATTGTACCTATAGTGAAGTATAGCTGTAAGAATCGGTTCAATGCATGCCGTATAGAGCAAGAATAAAATAATAGTCACTCCACTACGCTGAAATAAGAACGCCGCAAACATCGCCATGCAGAGAAAAACAAAAACTTCCAAACCGTACGCGGCAACGAATTCAATATTCTGAAAAATGGATGAAATATCTTTTACGGGTGAATAAAGCAACCCCAAAAACAATCCAAGCAGAAATAACAGAACCGCAGAACCAATACTAATCACCACGACCAGTGATAATTTTGAAAAAAGAAACTCTCTTTTTGAAAGTCCGTCAATAATATTTTGTTTGATCGTTTTCTGTGAGTACTCCAGTGTTACAGAAATAATAATCATAAAGGCCGGGATCCATTTGAAAATAGTGGCCAGCCAGGCCAGGTTTTGCCAGATGTCTACAAAATCAAATATAGGGAGACCTGATTTTAGAAAATGTTTCAGAATATCATCATCTTTTTGTTTTTCAAGAAACCAATCCAGCAAGCTTTTAATAGATAAGCCTGAGAGCAGGAAACAAAACACAAATAAGCCCAGGATGACAAGGAACGGTTTGTAGTGCCTGAATTTAAAATACTCCAGTTCAATGGTTTTCGTAATGTTCATCTTTTTATATTGACGGGCTGGTTTTGACTATTATCATTTTGTCTGAGCAGATCGAGAAACTTCTCTTCGAGGCTTGATTTTTTTTGCTGGATATAATTGACGCTAATATTTTTATCGACCAAATATTTATTGAGTGATGCCGCAGACCAGCCATCTGCAATATTGACTTTGATCACATCCGGCCCATTTTCACTTGATGTAATGCCGGGGCAGGATTGAATGGATTCCCATAGTGGCTGATGAGCATCAGCAGATATAAGGACCGTATTCGTTTGCTGTAGTGCATCTGCAACACTTCCTGAATAGATTTTTTTTCCACGTTGTAATACGGCGAAATGCGAACAAACTTTTTGAACTTCATCCAAAAGGTGACTGGCCAGGATGATGGTCTTATTCATGTCCCGGATATCCAGGATCAATTTTCGGATTTCTGCGATTCCCTGCGGATCTAATCCGTTAGTGGGCTCATCAAAAATTAATACTTCAGGATCTGCAAGAAGAGCAGAAGCAATGGCAAGACGTTGCTTCATCCCAAGTGAATATGTCTTAAACGGGTCATTACGGCGCTCATAAAGGTTAACCAGTTTCAGGAGGCCTTCTGTGTCCGGATTACGGATATCCTTGATGCGACTATGCACGATGAGATTCTGACTGGCACTGAGAAAAGGATAAAAATTAGGTTGTTCAAGTATAGCACCTATTCTTTTCCTGAGTGAAAAATCATCTCCCTTTTCAAACCAGCTGTATGTACCATTAGTAATCGAGACAACACCTAAGACCATTCCAAGAGTTGTGGTCTTCCCACTTCCATTAGGTCCTAGTATCCCGAAAATCTGGTTTCGTGAAATCGTGAGATCAAGCGCATCGACAGCGAGAATACGTTTTGAAAAACGCTTTGACAATTGATTTGTTTGAAGAATAATATCACTCATCCGATTGTCATTTTATTAAATCCATTAATGTAGACTGGTCTGCCATTTTCAATGCGGATATATAGGCAAGGTCTAGCTGTCCGTCAATTTCAAATATGATGTCTGCGGATTCTGTATCTAAAAATCCCATGTATTGAGATGAAGACTTTGATTCTTTAACCCAAAGACTGATGCGACCGGAACCTTCCGTTCTCACCTCCATCAATTGTTCAAAACCATCAGCGGCAATACTATTGCTGACGTCCTTAATCTGATACGTGGAGTCTTCTGAGGGAGGTAGATAAATTGTGATCTTCCGGACATCTTTGATCAGCTTGTTAAAATCCGGATCACCTTTCACATTAGCCAGCCTGATCACACTTTGATAGATGTATTTCTTCCTGATGTCAGGATACCTGGCTTCGTGTTTTTCTAAAACTGACTTTGTTTTTTCATTGTGACACCCTGTGGCCAGGATGAACATGAAGGGAAAGAGGAAGAGGAAAACCGGTTTCAATTTATCCATGCGTTAAAGTTGTGACAATTTCTTTCAATTACATGACAATAGTTGACAAAGTGCACGCCTTTACCACCAGATAAATTTGAAATACCAATCTTAGATCTGAAGCAGGACGATATAAGTCAGGAATAAGTTACACTGTCCTGAAAATAAATCTGCTCAATAGTAATTAATAATGGTAAGAGTTTTTTAGGAACCTAAAGCTGCTGCCCCACCGACGATTTCACTGAGTTCCTTTGTGATTGATTCCTGGCGGGCTTTGTTATAATTGATTTTCAATTCAGACAGAAGATCATCGGCATTTGTGGTAGCTTTATCCATTGCTGTCATCCGAGCACCATGTTCGGAAGCATGTGTATCGAGTAGAAATTTCTGAAACTGGATCTCAAGTATACTGGGAACTAATGATTCCAGTAATTTGTCTTTCTCAGGTTCAAAAATATAATCCACTTTTAGCTTGCTGGCAGCTTCAATTTTAGGAACCGGAAGATATTGAACAGATTCAGCAAACTGAGTCGCTGCATTTTTAAATCTGCTGTACGAAACAGAAATGCGATCGGTCTCTCCTTTACTGAATTGATCCATGAGCAATCTGGGGACGATGACTGTTTGATCAAAAGAAAGATTCTCGAATAAAGCAACATAGTCCTTTACGATCGTGCAATCTTTGTAATTCCTCCTGAAAAAATCATAGCCCTTTTTTCCAATGCACAGGATCGTCAGTTTGCCGGCTGCACGCTGAGCTGAAAAGTTTTCATCTATATCTTTAACCGCGGCTTTTATAATATTGGTGTTGAATGCACCGGCAAGCCCACGATTCGAGGTGATGACGACCATCGTGGCATGCTGAATAAGTCGATCTTTTCCAAAATTAATATTGACGTCGCCCCCAACTGCGGAGAGAACATTGCGTAACATCTGATTAAGCTTATCTGCATACGGCCGCACACGCACGATCGCTTCCTGTGCTTTCCTCAACTTGGCAGCAGAAACCATTTTCATGGCTTTTGTGATTTGTTGAGTCGACGCGACCGACTTCATTCTTTCCCGTACCTCTTTCAGTTTACCGCTCATCAGCTATTGGTTTTATTTGTGGTATCTGGTATTAAGCTTTGAACTGTGATGTAAGTTCGCCTGAAAGTGATCTGAGTGTAGCGATGTCTTCATCAAGAAGTTTTCCGGCGCGAAGATTATCCAGAACTCCGGGGAATCTTGTAGAAAGATTTGTCAGAAACAACTCTTCAAACTCACTGATTTTATTCACCGGAACATCACGGAGAAGACCGCTTGTACCAAGGTAGATAATAGCAATTTGTTTTTCAACAGGGACAGGGCTGTACTGAGGTTGCTTGAGAATTTCAACATTCCGTTTTCCTTTCTCCAGAACCGCAGTAGTGGCTGCATCAAGATCAGAACCGAATTTTGAAAATGCTTCCAGATCCCTGTACTGAGCCTGGTCCAGCTTCAATGTACCGGCCACTTTCTTCATGGATTTGATCTGTGCATTACCGCCTACCCGTGACACTGATATACCTACGTTGATAGCAGGACGGATACCTGAATTGAATAATCCGGACTCAAGGAATATCTGCCCGTCAGTGATAGAGATTACGTTAGTAGGAATGTAAGCGGATACGTCACCTGCCTGTGTTTCGATAATCGGTAAAGCGGTTAATGAACCTCCACCTTTGATGATCGGCTGGCCATTAGCATCCTTACCTTTTTTAAGGCTTTCAGGAAGATCATTCATCTGACGGGCAATGTCATCATTGTTGATGATTTTTGCCGCTCTCTCTAGTAATCTGGAGTGCAGATAGAAGACATCACCCGGATAAGCTTCACGTCCTGGTGGGCGACGCAGAAGAAGAGATACTTCACGATACGCAACAGCCTGTTTTGATAAATCATCATAGATGATCAAAGCAGGACGACCTGTGTCTCTGAAAAATTCTCCGATGGACGCACCGGCGAATGGAGCATAAAACTGAAGAGGAGCAGGATCTGATGCTGAAGCAGAAACAATCACGGTGTAATCCATTGCACCTGCTTCCTGCAACGTCTTTGCTACCTGTGCTACTGTCGATGCTTTCTGACCTGACGCTACATAAATGCAGTATACAGGCTGACCTTTCTGAAAAAATTCTTTTTGATTGATGATCGTGTCAATGGCGATGGCGGACTTTCCTGTCTGCCTGTCGCCGATGATTAGCTCACGTTGTCCGCGACCGATCGGAATCATAGCGTCAATAGCTTTGATACCTGTTTGAAGCGGTTCGTTAACAGGCTGACGATAGATAACACCTGGCGCTTTACGCTCAAGAGGCATTTCATATTTATCCCCTGCAATGGGCCCTTTTCCATCGATTGGTTGTCCAAGCGGATTCACTACCCTGCCGATAAAGCCCATACCTACGTTGATACTGGCAATACGACCTGTACGTTTGACACGCGAACCTTCGCGGATATCATCGCCCGATCCCATCAATACAACACCCACATTATCTTCTTCGAGGTTGAGTACGATGGCTTCAACACCGCTGTCAAATTGAACCAACTCACCGGCCTGGGCCCTGTTCAATCCATAGACACGTGCTATACCGTCTCCGACCTGCAGCACAGATCCTACTTCTTCTAATTCGGCAGCACTTTGAAAACCTGATAATTGCTGCTTTAGTATGGCCGATATTTCATCGGGATTGACATCCACCATGATATTTTTATTTAGTGTTAACCGTTATATTTTTTAAAATGATACCTGGTATTCTTTACCGGTAAATTGTTTTCTTAATAAATCCAATTGATGAGAGACACTGGCATCATACAATCTGTCTTCGAAAGAGATGACAAAGCCACCGATCAGATCCTTATCAACTGATGTTTTGAATTCAATATTTCCTCTTGTCATCTTACTCTCGATGAGTTTTTTACGAATCGATGAAAGTGTTTCTTCTCCAATAGGTTCTGCAGAAACAACATTGACAATGGAAATATTTTTTATAACCCTGTACTGGTTGATAAACTCATGTCCAATTTCAGCAAGTTGAGCCTCTCTTCCTTTCCGGATGATGATATGCAAAAATGAACTTGTCAGTTTATCCATATTCCCTTTGAAAATCTCATCGAGTACTTTTTCCTTCTTATCTGATTTGACCAAAGGACTTTTCAGGAGAAGAGCAAAGTCGCGGTTTTCAGTAGCCTTGACAAATGACTCTACATCTTTCAATACAACATCAAGCTTGCCTTGTTCGATGGCAAGGTCAAGTAATGATTTCGCATATCTGGAAGCTATCCTGTACGTTGACATTTTTCGAGTGACGATTTACGAATGACGAATGACGATTTATTGAGCGATAATCAATGTATTAGCTGAGTTTGATTTCATTGACCAATTTATCGACAAGGGTTTTTTGTTCGGGTGAATTCATTTGCTGGCGGATCAGTTTTTCCGCAATATCGATGGACATTTGCCCAACCTGGTTTTTTACTTCGGTGATTGCCTTATTTTTTTGATTCTCAATTTCCTGGCGGGCGTCGATGACTATTTTATTAGCTTCTTCTTTTGCCTTGTCTCTTGCTTCTGAAATCAATTTATCGCCTGTGAGTTTTGCTTCGCGTAATAGTTTAGCTCTTTCTTCACGTGCTTCGCTCAACAGGCGTTGATTATCTGTATTGAGCTTAGCCATTTCTTCTTTAGCATTCTTTGCTTCATCAAGAGCGGCTTGAATGTCGTCTGAACGTTTCTTCAATGAATCCTTGATGGGTTTGAAAGCAAATTTTCCGACGATGCCCCAAAAGAGAAGAAAGATTACAAGTGTCCATAGCAGTAGGCCTATACCCGGCCTGGAGACATTGAAATCTGCGAGGAAAAAAAGATCCATTTTATTTTTCTTTTACGTTGTTTAATTTCTTGCTTTTAGAAGATACCGGCAGCCGGACCAATCGTACGGCAACCGGTAATATTCTTTTGCACAAATCTATTTGACGACTAGTGACAACACGATAGCGATAAGCGCTGCACCTTCTACAAGGGCTGCTGTAAGGATCATGTTTGAACGGATATCTCCGATGGCTTCCGGCTGGCGGGCTATGGCTTCCATAGCTTTCCCTCCGATAGAACCTACACCGATACCAGCTCCGATAGCTGCTAGTCCCATCCCAATGGCTACAATAGAACCTGTCATGATAAAATATTTATTGAGTTAAAAATGATTTTCGATTTTCGATTTATTAATCTTGCAATTAAATAAAACGTTACTCGTTATTCGTTACTTGTTATTCGTTACTTGTTATTCGTTATTCGTTATTATTAATGTTTTTCCGCATGATGTTCTTCTGTTGCTGCTCCGATATAAGAAGCGACAAGAAGAGTGAATACATAAGCCTGGATAAACGCGACCAGTAATTCAATTGCCATGATAAACATGGTCAATGGAGCTGCTACTAAAAATCCTCCGGCGGCACCTGCAACGCTTTGTCCCATTTTTCCAAAAACGAAAATCAACCCGACGAAAGAGAGTACTACAATATGCCCGGCAGTGATATTTGCAAAAAGTCGCAACATCAATGTAAACGGCTTAATGAATACGCCGAGAATTTCGACCGGGGTAAGGATGAGAATTTTTATAATTGCAGGTACACCTGGCATCCACACAATGTGACTCCAGTAATGTTTGTTTCCATTGATGGTCACCACTACAAAAGCTACTAAAGCCAGGACGGCAGTTACCGCAAGGTTTCCTGTGACATTACTTCCGCCTAAGAAAGGGATCTGACCAAAAAGATTCAATGCAAGAATGAAGAAAAACAAAGCACAAAGCATGGGTAAGAATTTCTCCCATTTCGGTCCAAGGAATGGTTTGGCCACTTCATCCTGAATAAATAGAAAAATGGGTTCGACCAATGATTGTAATCCCTTTGGTGCAAGTGTTGCACGATTTCTATATGCTTTTGCTATCCCGAAAAATGCCCAACCTAACAGCAGGGAAATCAGGATCATGGACAATACATTTTTTGTAATTGAAAAATCATAGAACGAAGTCAGTCCACCTCCGAACAATCCACCATCTGCTGTGCTTTGTGCTTCAAGGAGATAATGTTTCCCCTGAAAGCATGCATAAACATTTGTAATGGTTTTACCGTCTACAGTGGTCACATCATGTGTAAACCCTTCAAGGTCTGCTTCACCCAAAGGAAATGATGGATCGACGATATGTTTTACCTGGCTCTCGGTGAGCACATAGCGGTTGTAGGCTTTGTGACCATCTCCATGACCATAAAATTCAAAATCAAATTTTTTGGAAGAGAACATATCCATTCCCTGACCCTTTGAGTAAAGGATGCAAGGCAGAGGAAAGTTGAAAGAACCGATACTGTATACGTTAGCATCAGCAATGTGGTGATAGGCCGTATTCGTAGCATCAAATTCAGTTTCTTCTATATCTCCATGGAAATGGCAGGCATGTGATTCTTCCCCTTCATGGCCTTCCATTTTGGTAGTATCCATGGCATGATCAGTCGCTTGTTCGTGATTCTCAGTGGTTTGCTGGGAGATGCCTGTTGCCGGAAAGGCGAACATGATGGCAATAGCCGGGATGAGCGTAAAATAGACCAAAAACTTACGTAAATCCTTCATTAGCAGAGGGTATCCTTCAATTCAGGCGCAAAAGTACAAAAGAAGGACTGTGTAACCAAGACAGGGTCTAATCTTTTTGGTAGGAAAAGAGGCTAAGGCAGAGCCTAAGGCTAAGGAAACTGAGTCTGAGCCTGAGACGAAAGAATTCTATCCAAATTTTTGAAGAAAAAGAATTTTTAATATGCCGTTATCAGGCAATCAAAGAAGAAGAGAACTGATTAATAAAATCGATTGTACAAGGAAAAATCCTTAGCCTTAGCCTTATTTTTTTCTTAGCCTTAATCTCCTCAAAATGACCGTATTGGACGAATCAGATAAAGGTTGTTTTTTCCAAAATTATTCCCTGCCCCACTTGAGAAGTTCAGCCCCCAGGCTGTAACACTTATATCTTCCGTGGAACTCCAATAGGTGTTATCTGCAAATCCCCCAATCGCCACTTTATTGAAATAAAGTTTCTCTACTTCATCTTTACTTGGTAAGTACCAGTCATCATAATTATTGAGCACAAGGTCATTGCAGAGTCTTGCCGCGATATTCGGAGACCCACAACCATTTACAATAATTGAGGTGTTTGCCTGCCCACTTCCCAAACTATTGGATGTTCCTCCAAGGTAGGTACCCAAACATCCCCATTGCACCCCAGCCCCCTGATCACTAGCAGCAGCTATGAATCCATGAACTTCTCCTGATATATAACCCGGGTCCCCTGGCTGCAGGATATAAGCAACTTTCCCTCCACCATCACTATCGCCTATCACCGGAACGCCGGCAGTATTTCCTCCTAATAAATTTGTCCATATGACTCCGTTATAAACCTGTATTTGACCATAGACACCACAGTTAGTACACCAGATCATAAGTCCTTCACCCGGAGAGGCAATAGCATTTCGATTGGACAACAGCATACGAGGTGGCATAAAACCTTTATTTGTTGATGTAATATCAAGTGCGGAAGATGGGACCGGATTGGTTGTACCGATTCCTACCTGTGCACTCAATTGAAGCGCCGCAAGAAGGAGAATAAAGAAGATGAAAAGATTAATATTTTTCATTTCACGTTATGACCTCTGAAAACCATTCATTTAAGATAATTATTTAAATCGACATCCGCACACCTATACTCCTGTATGGCATCTCATGAGATTGAGGAACTAAGATTTCTGTACTTCAACCTCATTTTCTTCCTGCTCGTCACGATGGTAGAAAACGAGCGTAAAAGCGTACTTTACCTTAGAGAAAAAAAAGAAATGATATCAAAATGGCTATCGGTATGTGGACTTTTGATGATTTGGCAAATAGTCGAAGCACAACCTGTCACCTTTACATACCATAGCGACAAATTGAATCCCGTGGCCGGCTTCACCGCCTACTCAGACTGTGCAGTTGACATGAACGGCGATCGCCTTGACGATGTCGTCCGAATAGGAAACAAAGGGATCTATATCGATTACCAACATCCTGATGGATCATATTCTCAACGATTTTTCTCCATGCTTATCAAATCTCCACCCAGCTGGAGCATATGTGCCGGAGATATCGACAACAATGGATTTAATGATCTTCTCTTTGGCCATACCACTTCAGTTTCTTTTGTCAAAGCAGATGATCATGGAAACTCCTATCAGGAAAACCTTATGCCTTCCTTCATTTTAAGTCAGCGATCCACTTTCTCCGATATTGACAATGATGGTTGGCTTGATGCATTTGTCTGTAACGACACTGCTCTGAGTATCCCCTACCGAAACGAGGGGTCCGGGATGATGATCCCTGATACAAATCTGATTCATACAGCTGACAGACCCGGAAGTTATTCAGCGATCTGGACAGATTATGACAATGATGGAGACAGTGATCTATACATTACGAAATGTCAGGGCGGGGCACCGCCGGGTAGTATTAACAGAACGAACCTCATGTATCGGAACAATGGGGATGGTAGTTATTCCGAAGTCGGGGCTCAGACAGGACTGGATGATAATGCTCAATCGTGGAGTACAGTGTTTGAAGATTTTGATAATGACGGTGATTTTGATGCGTTCATCATAAATCATGATTTTCAAAATCGTCTTTTTCGAAACAATGGTGACGGAACGTTTACGGATGTCATCAATTCTTCAGGTATAGATGGAAATGATCTTGGTGCCGAAGAAAATGCATCCGGTGATTTCAATAATGATGGATTTATTGATATTTTCTCGGGGTTGAAAAAAGAAATCTATTTAGGAAATGGTGATCTTACTTTCACGGGTCAGGATGCGCCGACGAAACCAGGTGCCATTGCAGATCTGAATGATGATGGTTTTCTCGATGTATTTCATGCCGGTCAATTGTGGATAAATGATGCAAATACAAATCACTGGCTTAACGTATTTCCAATCGGAATCACAAGTAACAAAAATGGTATAGGTGCGCGTGTTGAAGCGTATGGCGCATGGGGTAAACAAATCAGGGAAGTGCGATCAGGACAAAGCTATAGTCCTATGAGTTCTCTTATAATACATTTCGGATTGGGGACACACGACAAAATTGATTCTTTAATCATCCGATGGCCATCAGGTGTCGTGAGTATCATGCGGGAATTGCACGTCGACTCTATATACGCTGTTCCTGAGGCACCTTGTATTCGGCCTTCAATCGATATAAGTATACTTGGTACCACATCACATTGTCCCGGCGATACTACATTATTGATGGCGCCTGCAGGATGCGCGACATATGTTTGGTCTAACAATTATTTTGATCAGACATTAGCTGTTGGGGACGAGGGCAGTTTTTATGTTATTTGCATAGACAGCAATGGATGCGCATCAATGAGTTCAACGCTGGAAATTAAAAAGGTGATTGAACCCACACCTGTGATCTTTTCTCCTGAAGGAAATACCATTTGTGAACATGATTCATTGATTCTATATTCGTCCCCCGGTGAAAATTATAAATGGTCCACCGGAGAAACCGGAAATTCATCAATTACTATTAGCGAAAGCGGTTTCTATACTGTTTCGACTGACGCAATTTGTACATCAGGCCAACTCACATCAGCGCCATTTCAAACGGTAGTTCTGGAATCTCCTCCACCGATAGCAAATGGGTCAGTAATCCTTCAGGGTGATTCTATACTGCTGATGGCTGATGGAGAAAACTGTCAATGGTATGATCAACCTGTCGGTGGAAATCTATTAGCTACCGGGCCATTTTTTCAAACATTGCCTTTAAATTCTTCTGCTACTTATTTTGTTGAAAGTCATTTTATACATCCCGGAGAAATCCAAACAGGAGGTAAATCTGATACAATAGGTACAGGTGGATTGGCCGGTCAGGCAGGGTATCTTTTATTTGAAACGTGGGCACCATTCACCTTGCTTTCTGTTACTGTGTATGTGCCTTCAGATGGACCTCTTGGTACTCGTTTTGTGCAATTATGGTCAGGAGATTCTTTATTGGCATTTAAACGGTTTGAATTGCATCCCGGTGCAAATGTCTTCGATTTAAATTTCAACGTCCCTGTAGGAAAATTTTCTCTTCAATGCCAGCAGGGCAATCTTTGGCGCAACACAGGTACACTTGATTACCCTTATCTAATAGGAGATGCAGGGAAAATCACTTCTTCATCTTTTGGAGACCAGTACTATTACTTTTTTTATGATTGGAAAATTAAAAAGGAAGACTTTGAATGCATTTCAGATCGTACTGCTGTTGATGTGATTTTATCAGCTTCGGAAGAAATTGAACATCAAAAGGAGCTGACCATTTACCCTAATCCAACTGCCGGACTTTTAAATGGGGAGATCAAAGGAAATAATCAGGGTATAAAACTTTTACGATTGCTTGATATACGTGGAAAGGAAATACTTACTTATAATACAGGTGATGAGTCTTCATTTCAACTTGACCTCAATCATCTTGCCCCGGGGGTCTATTGTCTGCAGATTCTTGGCGATAATTTATTTGACGTCCGTAAGATTTTCAAAAACTAAGGATCCGTATCCATTTCAAATACTACTATTCAGGATAATAGCATACAAGGCAACGAACAGAATTCTCAAACATTTTACCTCCTATACAAAGTAATATCTCCATTCAGTACCCTTTTTGGCCTGTTTGGAGCAACTCATTTGGTCAAAGATTGTGCAGGCATCAACTTCGTGTGGTGCTTCCCGGAAAATGTGATGAATATCAGTATCTAAGTTGATGCAAGTCAACGTACCACTGTCATCTTCATGTTAAGTTGAAGTGTATGCAGATAAAGTATATGTCGATGAATACAGCTATTCGATTCCTGATTATAGGCTTTGTGTTCGCCATTATAGTTAGCCCTAATGAAATGAAGTCTCAATGCGGGATGACTGTCGACATTACTGCGAACCCCGGAACTCCTGCCAATCTTTGCCCGGGCCAAACGATAACGCTCACGAGCATCGTAACCGGAGGAACAGCTCCTTATAGTTATTTGTGGGGAGATGGTTCAATAACCCAGAATCTCACGATCACACCACCATTTTATGGAGAGGTTTATTTGATGGTTACAGATGCTACCGGATGTATAGCCTTTGGTCAAATCCACATTAAAGCATGGGTTTGGACAGTGGAAATAGTTTATAACCCTACATCAGTTTGCTTAGGTGATTCAATTGCATTGAGTGCATGGCCGGCGTTTCCGGCAGGTACAACATTCTTATGGTCGACCGGTGAAACAACTGACCAAATTTTTGTACTTGCTTCCGGCACCTATTCTTTAACAGTAACTGATCCAACAATAGGATGCAGCGCTTCAACAACACAATCTGTCTTCATAAGTTATTGGCCAACAATAGATCCAATCATTACGGGACCTACAGTTTTGTGCACAGGTCAAAATGCCACTCTTATTGCACAAGAAAATCCAGGTTATTTCTTTTTATGGAACACAGGAGAGGAAACAACGTCTATTGATATTTCATCACCAGGAATTTATTCTGTGACTGTATCAAATTTTGCAGGATGTTTCGGTACCGATTCATTTGAAGTTCTCCCGGGTACTGCACCGCCTTTAATTTCTGCTCCGTCAGTATTGTGTAATGGACAAAACGGAACTATTTCCGTTACAAATCCAGGTTCTTACACCAATTTTCAATGGAATACCGGTGCCAATTCTTCCAGCATCATTATAAATACAGCAGGAACATATACAGTCACCGTCACAGCCAATGGCGGATGTACAGCGACAGGTAGTGTGATCGTCACTGCAGGTAGCTCAAACATTAATCTGATGGGTACACCTACACCGATGACTTCATGCACTAACCCTAATGGCAGCATTAATCTCACGGTGACTCCTTCAGGGTCATATTCCTTCTTATGGTCCAATGGATCAAGTATCGAAGATATCAGCGGCCTTACGGCAGGCAGCTATACAGTCACTGTTACAGATGCAGGTGGTTGCACATCAAGTTCATCTTATACTGTGACTTCCAATGTGACGATTCCTACCCCTAGTACAAATTTTACTGCCGCTTCATGCAATCAGAATAATGGTGCTGTTGACCTTAGTGTGACTCCGGCAGGGACCTATACATTTCTTTGGTCGAATGGTGTGAATACAGAAGATCTTTCAAACATTTTTGCCGGAACCTATTCTGTCACTGTCACATCTACATCCACCGGCTGCACCGCTACTACAAGTGTTTCAGTTCCTAACAACTCCTCACCACCTCTGCCGGTCGCTACATCAATTGCAGACACTTGTGGTCAGGGTACCGGGGCTGTGGATCTCAGTGTCACCCAGTCAGGAACATACACTTTCCTGTGGTCTAATGGAGCAACAACAGAAGATCTTTCGAACCTTATGGCGGGAACGTATTCCGTAACTGTAACATCATCTGCCAACGGTTGTACCTCTACCGCAATAGTTACAGTTCCAAACTTCATAAACATCATCAATATAACCGGAAACTCAACTCCTCTCACCTCATGTACTTCATCCAACGGTGCAATTGATATCACTCCTGCACCTTCTGGCGTTTATACATTTGTTTGGTCCACCGGTGAGACAACAGAAGATCTTACAAATCTTTCCATCGGCAACTATACCGTCACAGTTTCATCGAGTGCAGGCTGCACAGCAATAGCAACATACAGTGTTGTCAACAATACTACATCTCCGGTTCCGGTTGCTACACCATCACCTGCTACCTGTGGTCAGAGTAATGGAGCAATAGATATCAATGTCACACCTACAGGCACATACACTTATGTCTGGTCAAATGGTAGTATCACTGAAGATCTCATTTCTATTCCTGCTGGTAATTATTCAGTAACGGTTACTTCAACTGATGGGTGCACAAGCATTACAAGCATAACTGTTCAGGACAATTTAATTCCATTGACAATAACCGGAACAACATTTCCCAACACTTCATGCAACAATCAAAACGGGTCCATTGATATTTCTGTCAATCCTTCCGGAACTTATACTTATGCATGGTCTAATGGCGCAACGACAGAAGATCTCAATACTGTACAGGCAGGAGTCTACAATGTGACTGTCACTTTCGGATTGACATGTATCAATACACAATCGTTTGAAGTCTTCAATACGATTACCCCTATCGCCTTCACCGGAATTACAACACCTAACACGTCATGCAGCCTACCAAATGGAGCCATTGATATCACCATCAGTACTCCCGGTTCGTTCACGTATCTCTGGTCCAATGGTGAGATCACTGAAGATCTTCAGGATTTAACCGGTGGTACGTATAGTCTCACCGTGACCGGAAGTAATGGATGTACGGCCACTGAACTATTTGATATCATCAACACTAATTCAAATTTTTCATTCATAGGATCTGTCCTGCCAAATACTTCCTGCGCTTTACCTAACGGCAGCATTGATTTGACACTTACACCTTCCGGATCTTATTCATTCATCTGGTCCAATGGAGCATCATCAGAAGATTTACAAAATTTATCTGCAGGAAATTATAGTGTTACCGTATCGGATATTAATAATTGTGCTTTGGTTGAATCTTATTCCATTCAGGACATCCTTTCCTATCCGGTTATTTCTTCTCTGGTCACGCCTTCATCTTGTGGCAATAACAATGGAGCCATTGATATCAGTATCATGCCCGCAAATGGAAATTCGTTTTCCTGGTCTAATGGAAGTACGACTGAAGATCAATTAAATCTTTTGACTGGTGATTATATCGTCACCGTGACTGGCATAAATGGATGTATAACGATTGACACGATAGACGTTGGAAATCAAAATTCAAATTTTACACTTACGGCGGTGACTATACCAAACTCTTCATGCATAATTAATAATGGATCAATCGATCTGTCCATTACTCCTTCAGGAACCTATACATATGCATGGAATAATGGAGCCATGACACAAGACCTCCAGGGCATAGCAACAGGATCTTTTATTGTGACCGTCACTGATATTCTAAACTGCATTTCCTCAGATACATTTTTGGTAGCTGACAATATCTCGATACCGATTCTATCTGCGAATATCACTTCCGCTAATTGTGGTGCCAATAATGGTGGAATTGATTTGACTGTCAATCCAACAGCAAACAATACTTTCCTGTGGTCCAACGGAAGTGTTGCAGAAGATTTACCAAATATTTTTCCCGGAAGTTATAGTGTGATCGTAACAGATACTACGAATGGCTGTCAGGTCCTGGACACTTTTAATGTTCAAAATATTAATAACAATTTTTCCATTTCAGGCAGCACTGTTTCAAACACATCATGCACAAGTCAAACCGGGTCTATTGATTTAACCATTGCACCAGCCGGTACGTATACATTCATTTGGTCAAACGGGTTCACATCCGAAGACCTGAGTGCACTTAATCCAGGCTCATATACTGTCACTGTGACGGACAATGCGTCTTGTTCTTCATCAGCAGTATTTATTGTTGACAATAATACACCCATCATCACTATTTCAGCGAGTGTTACACCATCGACATGTGGTAGCAATAATGGAGCTATTGATCTGACTATAAATCCATCCGTTGGAAATTCATTTCTTTGGTCAAACGGAGCTATCACGGAAGATCTTCAAAATATTTTATCAGGAAGTTACAGCCTGACAGTCACTGGTAGTAATGGTTGCATAACATCAGATACTGTTTTCGTGCCTGATGTTGGCTCAGCGATTTCTTTGTCCGCCTTTCCTGCAGCGAATACAAATTGTGTTCTTCAAAATGGTTCTATTGATCTCTCCGTATCACCGCCCGGAACATATACTTACTCATGGTCAAATGGTTTTTCAACTGAAGATCAGAATAATTTATCACCTGGTATATATATCGTAACTGTTGCCGATAGTAATGGTTGTTCTTCCATAGGAACTTTTATGATTGACAATCAAACTGTTTTCCTTCCATCAATGAAAACATTTTGCCTTCCTCGTGTGGACAAAGTAATGGACAAATTGATATTAGCATCAGCCCTCCGGGTAATTATACATTCATCTGGTCTAATGGAGAAACGAAGGAAGATCTTCAAAATATTTATTCGGGAACGTATATGGTTACCGTCACGAGTGACAATGGCTGCAGTGCAAGCACAATGCTTTTGGTTCAAAATACAAATTCCAATTTCTCCATTTCGGCATCGACTTCAGATAATACATCCTGTGCTACATCAAATGGTGAGATCAACTTAACCGTTGTACCTGCCGGAGCATACACTTTTTTATGGTCCAACGGGGCAACATCAGAGGATCTGCAAAATCTCCCGGCAGGGATTTATACTGTAACGGTTACAGACTTATCAAACTGTTCAACCCAGGGCTCGTATATCCTTGCTGATAATGTGGTTAATCTGGTTGTGGAAGAGACGATCACCCCAGCATTGTGTGGTGATGCGAATGGGCGTATTGATCTGAACGTGACGCCTCCTGCCGGTAATAGTTTTATCTGGTCAGATGGCACAACAAACTCAAACTTAGAAAATATACTTCCCGGAATTTACAGTGTTACGGTTACGGGGCAGAACGGTTGTACATGGTCTTCCGCATTTACAATGCCGGGAAGTGAAAAAATAGAACTTACGCTTGAAGTTGATGCAGTCCAAACCACGGATCAATTTGTAACCATCAAAGCTCAAATCAATGTGCCGATCACTGCATTAGATACATTGATATGGCTGCCTGCAAATTTATTTAACTGTCCATTTGAATTTTGTCTTGAGCAAACCATTGCGCGGCCTTTGCAGCAAACAGAAGTCATCGTGATGGTCGTGGACACAAATGGTTGTGCAGCAGAAGCCAGATTACTATTGGATGATGATACTAATCCCCAGGTGTACATACCCAATGTATTTTCACCTAATGCTGATGGCATAAATGATTTATTTACCATTTATGGGAATAAAGATGTGAAAGAGATTGTGGAAATGAGAATATTCGACCGCTGGGGCAATTTTGTTTTCTTCAATACTCATTTTCCACCCAATGAAGAGAACTATGGATGGGATGGAAAATTTAGAAATTCTGATATGAACCCAGATGTATTTGCTTATTGGGCACGTGTTCAGTTTGTTGATGGGTCAGAAGGGTTTTATAAAGGAGATGTTACATTAGTGAGATAGAAACAGCACAGTTTAAATTGCCTTGCTAAAAAATAATAGGGTTAGGTTTTGTTTGCTGTATTATTTGTGAAGGTGATTCGCTTATTCTCAGTGCATCCCCCGGAGAAAATTATAAATGGTCAACCGGAGAAACCGAGTATCATCCGTCATCGTAAAAGAAAGTGGATTTTATACGGTATCTGCTGACGCAATTTGTTCACCAAGGCCAACTCACATCACCACTATTTCAAACAATAGTTCTGGAATCTCCTCCACCGTTAGCAAATGGGTCAGTAATCCTTCAGGGTGATTCTATACTGCTGATGGCGGAGGGGAAAACTGTCTATGGTATGATAAACCATCCGGTGGAAATCTTTTAGCTACCGGGCCACTTTTTCAAACTATGCCTTTAAATTCTTCTGCTACTTATTTTGTTGAAAGTCATTTTATACATCCCGGAGAAATCCAAACAGGAGGTAAATCTGATACAATAGGTACAGGTGGATTGGCCGGTCAGGCAGGGTATCTTTTATTTGAAACGTGGGCACCATTCACTCTGCTTTCTTTTACAGTATATGTGCCTTCAGATGGACCGCTTGGTACTCGTTTTGTGCAGTTATGGTCAGGAGATTCTCTATTGGCCTTTAAGCGATTTGAATTGAATCCCGGCGCAAATGTCTTTGATTTGAATTTCAACGTTCCGGTTGGAAAATTTTCTCTTCTATGTCAGCAAGGCAATCTTTGGAGAAATACCGGAGAGCTCGATTATCCATATCCAATCGGGGATGTAGGACAAATAACGACTTCATCTTTTGGAGACCACTATTACTATTATTTCTATGATTGGAAAATAAAAAAGGAAGACAAAGAGTGTGTATCGACAAGGTCAGCAGTACATGTGATTTTATCAGCTACGAAAGAAATAGAAGATAACCAGACGCTGTCCGTTTTTCCAAATCCAACTACAGGTATTTTATTTATCGATATAAAAGGAAATAAAGAAGGTGCAAAATTTTTCAGGCTGTTGGATGCAAGCGGCAGGAAATTCTGAAACAAATTTTGGATAATGTAAATTCATTTCATCTTGAACTCAATCGTCTCTCAGCAGGGGTTTATATGTTACAGATTTCCGGAGATAGTTTATTCGATATCCATAAGCTTATCAAAAACTAAGGTTTCGTATCCATTTCAAAAACTTATATTAAGTATAAACTTATAGAATATACAGCAACGAACAGAATTCCCAAACTTAACTTCCAATCCAAAGTAATATGTCCATTCAGTATCCTTTTTGGCCTGTTTAGAGCAATTCTTTTGTTCAAAGCCTGCATCGGCATCAACTTCGTAAGGTGCTTCTAGGAAAATGTAGTGAAAGTCATTTACAAGGCAGACAAGAGTCATTGTAAGTGCGGTGTCAGTCAGATAATTTAAATTCTAAGATGATATATGACGCTAGCAATCCAGTATTCGTATGAATTTCTAATTGAAGTAGTTAAACCGGCGGAACATATAGCCTCACCGTGACCGGAAGTAATGGATGTACGGCCACTGAACTATTTAATATCATCAATACCAATTCTAATTTTTCATTCAACGGAGCTGTCCTTCCGAATACTTCGTGTATTGCTCCAAATGGCAGCATTGATTTGACGCTTACTCCTGCCGGATCTTATTCATTCATCTGGTCTTCAGGTGCATCAACAGAAGATTTACAAAATTTATCTGCAGGAAATTATAGTGTTACCGTATCGGATATTAATAATTGTGCTTTGGTTGAATCTTATTCCATTCAGGACATCCTTTCCTATCCGATTATTTCTTCTCAGGTCACGCCTTCTTCTTGTGGTAATAGTAATGGAGCCATTGATATCAATGTCATACCCGCAAATGGAAATTCGTATTCCTGGTCCAATGGGAGTACAGGTGAAGATCAATCAAATCTTCAGGCTGGAAATTATTTCGTCACTGTAACCTCTTTAAACGGATGTATGACGATTGATACGATTAGCGTTGGAAATCAAAATTCAATCTTTACACTGACGGCATTGACTACGCCGAATTCTTCATGCATAAATAGTAATGGATCCATCGATCTGTCCATAACTCCCTCCGGAACTTATTCGTATGTATGGAGCAACGGAGCAACAACTGAAGATCTCCAAAATATGGCAGCAGGATCATATACGGTGACCGTCACCGATATCCTAAACTGCTTTTCATCGGATACATTTTTGGTAGCTGACAATATCTCGATACCGGTTTTATCTGCGAATATCACTTCCGCCAATTGCGGTGCAAATAACGGATCAATAGATCTTATTGTAAACCCCATAATCAATACTACATTCCTATGGTCTAATACAGGGACCACTGAAGATTTGCAGAATATATTTCACGGAAGTTATAGTGTGATCGTAACAGATACTACGAATGGCTGTCAGGTCCTGGACACTTTTAATGTTCAAAATATTAATAACAATTTTTCTATTTCAGCCAGCACTGTTCCAAACACATCATGCACAAGTCAAACCGGGTCTATTGATTTAACCATTGCACCAGCCGGTACGTATACATTCATTTGGTCAAACGGGTTCACCTCCGAAGACCTGAGTGCACTTAATCCAGGCTCATATACTGTCACTGTGACCGACAATGCATCTTGTTCTTCATCGGCAGTATTTATTGTTGACAATAATACACCCATCACAACTATTTCAACGGGCATTACACCATCGACATGTGGAAACAATAATGGGGTTATTGATCTGACTATAAATCCATCCGTTGGAAATTCATTTCTTTGGTCGAATGGAGCTACCACGGAAGATCTTCAAAATCTTGTTTCAGGAATTTATAGTTTGACTGTAACCGGTAGTAATGGTTGCACAACATCAGATACCGTTTTTGTACCTGATGTGGGCTCGACGATTTCTTTGTCTGCCTCTCCTACAGCGAATACAAATTGTGTTCTTCCAAATGGTTCTATTGATCTCACCGTAGCACCGGCCGGAACATATACTTACACATGGTCAAATGGTTTTTCATCAGAAGATCTGACAATCCTTTCACCCGGAATCTACAGCGTGACCGTTTCCGATAGCAATAGTTGTTCTTCTATTGGAACTTACTCGATTGATGACCAAACCGTTTTTCCTGCTATCACTGATAACATTTCACCCTCAACCTGTGGTCAGAACAATGGGCAAATCGATATAAGTATTACCCCTGCGGGAAATTATCAATTCATTTGGTCCAACGGTGACACGAATGAAGATCTTCAGAATATTTATTCGGGAACGTATATGGTTACCGTCACCGGCGACAATGGGTGCAGTGCAAGCACAACGCTATTGGTTCAAAATACAAATTCCAATTTCTCCATTTCGGCCTCGACTTCCGATAATACATCCTGTACGACTTCCAATGGAGCCATTAACTTATCTATAGTTCCATCTGGAACATATAATTTTTTATGGTCCAACGGGGCTACATCGGAGGATCTTCAAAATCTACCGGCAGGGATTTATACTGTAACGGTTACAGACTTATCAAACTGTTCAACCCAGGGCTCGTATATCCTTGCTGATAATGTGGTTAATCTGATTGTGGAAGAAACGATCACTCCTGCTTTGTGTGGTGATGCGAATGGGCGTATTGATCTGAACGTGACGCCTCCTGCCGGTAATAATTTTATTTGGTCAGATGGTACAACAAACTCAAGTTTAGAAAATATACTTCCCGGAATTTACAGTGTTACGGTTACGGGGCAAAACGGTTGTACATGGTCCTCCGCATTTACAATGCCGGGAAGTGAAAAAATAGAACTTGATCTTGAAGTTGATGCCATCCAAACCACGGACCAATTTGTAACCATCAAAGCTCAAATCAATGTGCCGATCACTGCATTAGATACATTGATATGGTTGCCTGAAAATTTATTTAACTGTCCATTTGAATTTTGTCCTGAACAAACCATCGCCAGGCCTTCGCAGCAAACAGAAATCATCGTGATGGTCGTGGACACTAATGGCTGTATGGCTCAGGCACGATTGTTACTTGATGATGAATCTAATCCACAGGTGTTCATCCCCAATGTCTTTTCACCTAATGGTGATGGAGTGAATGATTTATTCACGATCTATGGAAATAAAGATGTCAAAGAGATTGTGGAAATGAGAATATTTGATCGTTGGGGAAATTTTGTTTACATGAATACTCATTTTCCACCGAATGAAGAAAACTATGGATGGGATGGAAGTTTCAGAAATTCGAACATGAATCCGGATGTATTTGCCTACTGGGCGCGTGTTCAGTTTGTTGATGGGGCGGAAGGGTTTTATAAAGGGGATATTACATTGGTGAGATAGAGATTTTAATCCAATTAATTCTTTTAATGCCACATCCTTTTTTAAATCTTAATGGAGTAAAAAATAAATGAATACGTTCACCAAAGTTGCCTAGTATTTTCCTCCAAGCAGAGAAATCATTATTGAGCGCTCAAATCAATAGATGACTGATGGCAATTTAAATGACCAACTCAACTTCGTTTTCAGAATCCAATAAATTCTAATAATAGATTATAGCCCATTCAGGAAGCAATTTAGTCTGCTCGGAGAAATTATTTTGATAATTCCTGGCTTAACCATCACTTTTGGATCAGCGCAATTGAAAAAAATGATAAGTATCAGTGATTCAGATGATGAGGGTCTTTTAAAATCTGTATTCTTTCAGATAAATTTATTTTATATATCTATTTCAACAAAGACGATCCAGATTTAGTATTTCCTTCTAACTGAAGTAGTTAAAATTTTCAGAGATGAAAAAATTAGTCTGGATTGTACGTCACATTAATATAGTCCTTTTCTCTTTTTGTTTTCACATATTTGTACAGGCTTCAGAAAACGTCTTTACGATGAGTCCCACATACGCGTGCGATGTATGTGATTTGACGGCCACCATTTCAGTTAGTTCTCCTAATCCCGGCATTGTATGCATCGGAGATTCAATTACTCTAACAGCTAATCCGATATTAGGAGTTGGTCCATTTACGTACATATGGTCAAATGGTCAAACAACACAAAGCATTACTTTTCCGGCTCCATTTATTGGAGACTTAAATGTACTAATCACCGGAGCAGATGGTTGTTCGGCTTTTGCTACCATTCACATCAAAATCCGTGTATGGAAGGTAGATATTAATATACCTTTCAGTGGGCCTACATGTTTAGGAGATTCTGTAGAATTGATAGCAGGACCATCTATTGTCGTTGCAGGGACCACCTTTCTCTGGTCAACCGGTGAAACTTCCCAAGGCATCTTTGTAACTACTTCCGGTACGTATTCAGTGACTATGACCAACCCTGCAATTCCCTGTTTTACGGCAGATACTGTTCTAATAACAATTTTACCAGTTGCAGGACCTGATCCTCAAATAATAGGTCCAGCCATACTCTGCCCCGGGCAAACCGCAACACTCTCGGTAAGTGGTGGGCCATATAGTTATTATTTTTGGGAACTCGGAGGCAATCTGCCAACTATGCAAATTTCTGGTCCGGGCAGTTATAATGTTTATGTTGAAAATGCAGAAGGTTGTAGCGGCAGAGACACGATTGATATTATTTCCGGTAATATTCTTCCTCCAATCCTTGATGCTCCGTTCTCCTTATGTTCAGGGGCGACAGGTAATGTTGAAGTGCTGAATGCTGTTGATTATACTTTATTCAATTGGAATACAGGTGAAACCACGCCCATCATCACGATCAATGGGCCTGGAATATATATCGTCACGGTTACGGAATCAGGAGGTTGTACAGCGATCGGCAGCATCATAGTTGAAACAGGCAGTTCAAATTTTTCGATAACAGGAATTACAACACCCGTGACATCATGCGCATCTCCAGATGGATCAATCAATATCACAGTAACGCCCTCCGGCACTTATACCTTCAACTGGTCAAATGGTCAAAACACAGAGGACATCAGTAGTTTGCCCGAAGGAGGTTATACAGTAACGATTACAGATATTGGAGGCTGTACTTCGAGCGCTTTCTATGCGGTAGTTTCTAATGTTACGCCTCCTGGATTGACCACCATCGTCACATCATCATCTTGTAGTCAAAGCAACGGTTCAATTGATCTCAGTGTCTCCCCCGCTGGTTCCTATACTTTTTTTTGGTCAACTGGGGCAACAACAGAAGACCTTTCTAACATTTTTGCCGCAACCTATTCAGTCACCGTCACAGCTACATCCAATGGTTGCACTGCTACTGCCAGTGTCACAGTGCCTAACAACAACTCGGTTATCAATATAACCGGAAACTCAACTCCACTCACCTCATGCACTTCATCCAACGGTGCAATTGATATCACTCCTGCACCTTCAGGCGTTTATACATTTGTTTGGTCTTCCGGTGAGACAACAGAAGATCTGACAAATCTTTCCACCGGCAATTATACCGTCACAGTTTCATCGAGTGCAGGCTGCACAGCAATAGCAACATACAGTGTTGTCAACAATACTACATCTCCGGTTCCGGTTGCTACACCATCACCTGCTACTTGCGGTCAGAGTAATGGAGCAATAGACCTTAATGTCACACCTACGGGCACGTACACATATGTCTGGTCAAATGGTAGTATCACAGAAGATCTCATTTCTATTCCTGCCGGTAATTATTCAGTAACGGTTACTTCAACTGATGGGTGCACAAGCATTACAAGCATAACAGTCCCGGACAATTTAATTCCATTGACAATAACCGGAACAACATTTCCCAACACATCATGCATCAATCAAAACGGTGCTATTGATATAGATGTCAATCCATCTGGAGTGTATTCTTACATATGGTCTAATGGCGCAACGACAGAAGATCTGAATAATGTACAGGCAGGTGTCTACAATGTAACTGTCACTTTCGGATTGACATGTATCAATACACAATCGTTTGAAGTCTTCAATACGAATACGCCTATCTCTTTTTCCGGAATTACAACACAAAACTCTTCATGCAGCCAACCTAATGGAGCCATTGATATCACGATCAGCACTCCAGGATCTTTCACGTATCTCTGGTCCAATGGCGAGATCACTGAAGATCTTCAGGATTTAACCGGTGGTACGTATAGTCTCACCGTGACCGGAAGTAATGGATGCACTACCACTGAACTATTTGATATCATCAACACTAATTCAAATTTTTCATTCATAGGATCTGTCCTGCCAAATACTTCCTGCGCTTCACCTAACGGCAGCATCAATTTGACGCTTACACCTTCCGGATCTTATTCATTCATCTGGTCTTCAGGTGCATCAACAGAAGATTTACAAAATTTATCTGCAGGAAATTATAGTGTTACCGTATCGGATATTAATAATTGTGCTTTGGTTGAATCTTATTCCATTCAGGACATCCTTTCCTATCCGGTTATTTCTTCTCTGGTCACGCCTTCATCTTGTGGCAATAACAATGGAGCCATTGATATCAGTATCATACCCGCAAATGGAAATTCGTATTCCTGGTCTAATGGAAACACAAATGAAGACCAATCAAATCTGTCGGCAGGAAATTATATTGTTACTGTGACCGGCATCAATGGATGTATAACGATTGACACGATCGTCGTTGGAAATCAGAATTCAAATTTTACGCTTGCAGCAATGACGTTGCCAAACTCTTCATGCATAATTAATAATGGATCAATCGATCTGTCCATTACTCCTTCAGGAACCTATACATATGCATGGAATAATGGAGCCATGACACAAGACCTCCAGGGCATAGCAACAGGATCTTTTATTGTGACCGTCACGGATATTCTAAACTGCATTTCCTCAGATACATTTTTGGTAGCTGACAATATCTCGATACCGATTCTATTTGCGAATATCACTTCCGCTAATTGTGGTGCCAATAATGGTGGAATTGATCTAATTGTAAACCCCGCAATCAATACTTTCCTATGGTCTAATACAGGGAGTGCTAGAAGATTTGCAAAATATATTTCCCGGAAGTTATAGTGTGATCGTAACAGATACTACGAATGGATGTCAGGCCCTGGACACTTTTAATGTTCAAAATATTAATAACAATTTTTCCATTTCAGGCAGCACTGTTCCAAACACATCATGTGCAAATCAAAATGGATCTATTGACTTAACCATTGCACCAGCCGGTACTTATACATTCATCTGGTCAAACGGGTTAACATCCGAAGACCTGAGTGCACTTAATCCAGGCTCATATACTGTCACTGTGACGGACAGTGCGTCTTGTTCTTCATCAGCAGTATTTATTGTTGACAATAATACACCCATCATCACTATTTCAGCGAGTGTTACACCATCGACATGTGGTAGCAATAATGGAGCTATTGATCTGACTATAAATCCATCCGTTGGAAATTCATTTCTTTGGTCAAACGGAGCTATCACGGAAGATCTTCAAAATATTTTATCCGGAAGTTACAGTCTGACTGTCACCGGTAGTAATGGTTGCATAACATCAGATACTGTTTTCGTGCCTGATGTTGGCTCAGCGATTTCTTTGTCCGCCTTTCCTGCAGCGAATACAAATTGTGTTCTTCCAAATGGTTCTATTGATCTCACCGTAGCACCGGCCGGAACATATACTTACACATGGTCAAATGGATTTTCATCAGAAGATCTGATAAACCTTTCACCTGGAAACTATAGCTTGACTGTTTCAGATAGCAATGGTTGCTCTTCTGCAGGAACTTTCACGATTGATAATCAAACCGTTTTTCCTTCCATCAATGAAAACATTTTGCCTTCCACGTGTGGACAAAGTAATGGACAAATTGATATCAGCATTACCCCTACAGGAAATTATCAATTCATATGGTCTACCGGAGATATAAATGAGGATCTACAAAATGTTTCTGCAGGCACCTATTCTGTTACAATAACTGGTGACAATGGCTGTAGTGGTACTGCCATTTTTGTAGTGCAAAATACCAATTCAAATTTCTCTATATCGGCTTCAACTTCAGATGATTCTTCATGTACAAATTCCAATGGAGCTATCAACTTAACTGTTGTTCCCGCTGGATCGTATTCTTTCCTATGGTCGCATGGAGCAACTACAGAGGATATACAAAATCTTCCTTCAGGTATTTATACAGTAACTGTTTCAGATATTTCCAACTGTTCGACTACAGGTACTTTTGACATTGTACAAAATGTGGTTGACCTCCAGGTTGAAGAAACGATCATTCCGTCATTGTGCAGTGATGCGAATGGACGTATTGATCTGTTCGTGACACCTCCTGCCGGTAATAGTTTTATCTGGTCCGATGGCACAACAAACTCAAACTTAGAAAATATACTTCCCGGAATTTACAGTGTTACGGTTACGGGGCAGAACGGTTGTACATGGTCGTCCGCATTTACAATGCCGGGAAGTGAAAAAATAGAACTTACGCTTGAAGTTGATGCAATCCAAACCACGGATCAATTTGTAACCATCAAAGCCCAAATCAATGTGCCGATCACTGCATTAGATACATTGATATGGTTGCCGGAAAATTTATTTAACTGTCCATTTGAATTTTGTCTTGAGCAAACCATCACCAGGCCTTCGCAGCAAACAGAAATCATCGTGATGGTCGTGGACACAAATGGCTGTATGGCTCAGGCACGATTGTTACTTGATGATGAATCTAATCCACAGGTGTTCATCCCCAATGTATTTTCACCAAATGGAGATGGAGTGAATGATTTATTCACGATCTATGGTAATAAAGATGTGAAAGAGATTGTGGAAATGAGAATATTCGACCGCTGGGGAAATTTTGTTTTTATGAATTCTCATTTTCCACCCAATGAAGAGAATTTTGGATGGGATGGAAGTTTCAGAAATGCGAATATGAATCCGGATGTCTTTGCATACTGGGCACGTGTTCTGTTTGTTGATGGGTCAGAAGGGTTTTATAAAGGAGATGTTACATTAGTGAGATAGAAACAGCACAGTTTAAATTGATTTGCTAAAAAATAATAGGGTTAGGTTTTGTTTGCTGTATTATTTGTGAAGGTGATTCGCTTATTCTCAGTGCATCCCCCGGAGAAAATTATAAATGGTCAACCGGAGAAACCGGAGTATCATCCGTCATCGTAAAAGAAAGTGGATTTTATACGGTATCTGCTGACGCAATTTGTTCACCAGGCCAACTCACATCACCACTATTTCAAACAATAGTTCTGGAATCTCCTCCACCGTTAGCAAATGGGTCAGTAATCCTTCAGGGTGATTCTATACTGCTGATGGCGGAGGGAGAAAACTGTCAATGGTATGATCAACCATCCGGTGGAAATCTTTTAGCTACCGGGCCACTTTTTCAAACTATGCCTTTAAATTCTTCTGCTACTTATTTTGTAGAAAGTCATTATATATATCCAGGAGAGATCCAATCAGGTGGTAAAACTGATACAACAGGTGTTGGTGGTTTGGCCGGCCAGGCCGGATATCTTTTATTTGAAACGTGGGCCCCGTTCACTCTGCTTTCTGTTACAGTATATGTGCCTTCAGATGGACCGCTTGGTACTCGTTTTGTGCAGTTATGGTCAGGAGATTCTCTATTGGCCTTTAAGCGATTTGAATTGAATCCCGGCGCAAATGTCTTTGATTTGAATTTCAACGTTCCGGTTGGAAAATTTTCTCTTCTATGTCAGCAAGGCAATCTTTGGAGAAATACCGGAGAGCTCGATTATCCATATCCAATCGGGGATGTAGGACAAATAACGACTTCATCTTTTGGAGACCACTATTACTATTATTTCTATGATTGGAAAATAAAAAAGGAAGACAAAGAGTGTGTATCGACAAGGTCAGCAGTACATGTGATTTTATCAGCTACGAAAGAAATAGAAGATAACCAGACGCTGTCCGTTTTTCCAAATCCAACTACAGGTATTTTATTAATCGATATAAAAGGAAATAAAGAAGGTGCAAAATTTTTCAGGCTGTTGGATGCAAGCGGCAGGGAAATTCTGAAACAAATTTTGGATAATGTAAATTCATTTCATCTTGATCTCAATCGTCTCTCAGCAGGGGTTTATATGTTACAGATTTCCGGAGATAGTTTATTCGATATCCATAAGCTTATCAAAAACTAAGGTTTCGTATCCATTTCAAAAACTTATATTAAGTATAAACTTATAGAATATACAGCAACGAACAGAATTCCCAAACTTAACTTCCAATCCAAAGTAATATGTCCATTCAGTATCCTTTTTGGCCTGTTTAGAGCAATTCTTTTGTTCAAAGCCTGCATCGGCATCAACTTCGTAAGGTGCTTCTAGGAAAATGTAGTGAAAGTCATTTACAAGGCTGACAAGAGTCATTATAAGTGCGGTGTCAGTCAGATAATTTACATTCTAAGATGATATATGACGCTACCAATCCAGTATTCGTATGAATTTCTAATTGAAGTAGTTAAAAATTACAGCCATGAAAAGACTTTATTTTATTGTACGCCTTATACATTTATTTGGATTGTCTCTATGGTTTCAGACTTCATTCATGGCTTTGTTTTTCTTTTTCCCGGTTACTGTCAAGGCACAATGCTTTACCAATATAATGGCCGTATATAATTTTTGTGATCCAACCACTATTACTTTGGTAGCAGTGCCAAATGGAGTGCCGCCATATTCCTATTTATGGTCAACAGGAGAAACTACCCAAAGCATCGTTGTCCCTCTTCTCCCGATTACCGATTATTTTGTAACAGTAACTGATGATACTGGGTGTGCAAGTTCAACTTCAGCCCATGTAAAACCTGGGTCGGTTGGAGGCCCTCCTGTAATTGGCCCTTCATCAAATCCAGTATGCGAAGGAAATGTGGTAATCTTAAATATATATTGGTATTTCAATAACCCTCCACCAGGAATTACCTACCTGTGGTCAAACGGAGATACGGGGCCATCCACTCAAACCACTGATCCGGGGGTAATAACAGTGACTATCACTGATCCGGCAACTGGTTGTACGTTGGTACTTAGCGAAACAATTATAGTTTCACCAGCTGCTAATCCAATTATCGTAGGGCCATCGTCTCTTTGTTCCGGGCAAACAGCGACTCTTTCGGTAGATGGAGGTCCATTTGACTACTATAATTGGCCTCCAAGCGGGAGCGGAGACCCCACATTTGTGGCAACTGGGCCTGGCATTTACTGGGTGTATGTTCAAACTATAGATGGATGCGTTGGGATTGATACCCTTGAAATCCTTCCCGGTAGTCTGCCTCCCACCCTCAACAACCCCTCTCCCATTTGCCCCGGACAAAGCGTTGATCTCGAAGTATTGAACGCCTCTTCCTATACCAGTTTCAATTGGAGCACAGGCGGTACTGGGCCAATTACCACAGTCAATAGCCCCGGCACTTATACCGTCACCGTCAGTGCATCGGGCGGTTGCACCGCCACTGGCAGCGTGACTGTAGCATCAGTCAGTTCAAACATGAATCTATCGGGCACCATTACCGCCGTCAGCTCCTGCAGTTCACCTAACGGTGCCATTAACATAACAATCTCACCTACAGGTACTTACTCTTATATTTGGTCGAATAATGCCACCACAGAAGACCTCATGAACATAGCCGTAGGAAGCTACTCTGTCACCGTAACGGACAGCGGAGGGTGTACTTCCAGCGATACTTACTCAGTCGCTTCGAACACAATCTCGCCAAACTTAACGACTGTCACCATAGCCGCCACTTGTGGGCAAAACAATGGGGCTGTTGACCTGAGCATCTCCCCGCCAGGCAGCTTTACTTTTTTGTGGTCGAATAGTGCCACCACCGAAGACCTCACGAACATTGCCGCAGGAAGCTACTCCGTCACGGTCACTGCTACTGGCTCTGGCTGCACGGCCACAGCAATGGCCACCATACCGAACACCAACCCGCCTATCAACGTCCCTGGTAACACCACACCCGTCACTTCCTGCACCAGCAACAACGGGTCAATTGACATCTCCCCTATTCCATCGGGGACCTATACATTTATTTGGTCTAATGGAAGTACAACAGAAGATCTCACAAATCTTTCCATTGGCAACTATACCGTCACAGTTTCATCGAGTGCAGGCTGCACAGCTATAGCAACATACAGTGTTGTCAACAATACTACAACTCCGGTTCCGGTTGCTACACCCTCACCTGCTACTTGTGGTCAGAGTAATGGAGCAATAGACCTCAATGTCACACCTACTGGTACGTACACATACGTTTGGTCTAATGGTAGTATCACTGAAGATCTTATTTCTATTCCTGCTGGTAACTATTCGGTTACGGTCACTTCATCTGATGGGTGCACAAGCATTACAAGCATAACTGTCCCGGACAATTTAATTCCATTGACAATAACCGGAACAACATCTCCCAACACATCATGCATCAATCAAAATGGTGCCATTGATATCTCTGTCAGTCCAGCAGGAATATATTCTTATACATGGTCTAATGGAACAACAACAGAAGACCTCAATACTATTCCGGCCGGAGTCTACAATGTGACTGTCACTTTCGGATTGACATGTATCAATACACAATCGTTTGAAGTCTTTAATACGATTACGCCTATCGCTTTTACCGGAATTACAACACCTAACACCTCATGTAGTCAACCTAATGGAGCCATTGATATCACCATCAGTACCCCCGGATCTTTCACGTATCTGTGGTCCAATGGCGAGATCACTGAAGATCTTCAGAATTTAACCGGTGGTACGTATAGTCTCACCGTGACCGGAAGTAATGGGTGTACTTCCACTGAACTATTTGATATCATCAACACTAATTCAAATTTTTCATTCATAGGATCTGTCCTGCCGAATACTTCCTGCGCTTTACCTAACGGCAGCATCAATTTGACGCTTACACCTTCCGGATCTTATTCATTCATCTGGTCCAATGGAGCATCATCAGAAGATTTACAAAATTTATCTGCAGGAAATTATAGTGTTACCGTATCGGATATTAATAATTGTGCTTTAGTTGAAGCTTTTTCAATTCAGGACAACCTATCCTATCCGGTTATTTCTTCTCAGGTTACACCTTCTGCTTGTGGCAATAATAATGGTGCCATTGATATCAGTATCATGCCCGCTAATGGAAATTCGTATTCCTGGTCTAATGGAAACACAAATGAAGATCAATCAAATCTTCAGGCTGGAAATTATATTGTTACTGTGACCGGCATCAATGGATGTATGTCTACCGACACGATTACTGTTGGAAATCAAAATTCAAATTTTACGCTGGCAGCAGTGACGATGCCAAACTCTTCATGCATAAATGCTAATGGATCCATCGATCTGTCCATTACTCCTTCAGGAACCTATACATATGCATGGAATAATGGAGCCATGACACAAGACCTCCAGGGCATAGCAACAGGATCTTTTATTGTGACCGTCACAGATATTCTAAACTGCATTTCCTCAGATACATTTTTGGTAGCTGACAATACCTCGATGCCGATTCTATCTGCAAATATCACTTCCGCCAATTGTGGTGCAAATAACGGTTCAATTGATCTTATTGTAAACCCCGTAATCAATACTACATTTCTATGGTCTAATACAGGGACCACTGAAGATTTGCAAAATATATTTCCCGGGAGTTATAGTGTGATCGTAACAGATACAACGAACGGATGTCAGGCTTTGGACACCTTTAATGTTCAAAATATTAATAACAATTTTTCCATTTCATCCAGCACTGTTCCAAACACATCATGTGTGAATCAAAATGGATCTATTGACTTAACGATTACACCTTCTGGTGCTTATACTTTCATCTGGTCAAACGGGTTAACATCCGAAGACCTGAGTGCACTTAATCCAGGCTCATATACTGTCACTGTGACGGACAATGCGTCTTGTTCTTCATCAGCAGTATTTATTGTTGACAATAATACACCCATCATCACTATTTCAGCGAGTGTTACACCATCGACATGTGGTAGCAATAATGGAGCTATTGATCTGACTATAAATCCACCCGTTGGAAATTCATTTCTTTGGTCGAATGGAACTACCACGGAAGACCTTCAAAATCTTTTATCAGGAAGTTACAGCCTGACAGTCACCGGTAGTAATGGTTGCATAACATCAGATACTGTTTTCGTGCCTGATGTTGGCTCAGCGATTTCTTTGTCCGCCTTTCCTACAGCAAATACAAATTGTATCCTGCCAAATGGGTCCATTGATCTCACCGTAGCACCGGCCGGAACATATACTTACACATGGTCAAATGGCTTTTCATCAGAAGATCTAATTAACCTTTCACCTGGAAACTATAGCGTGACTGTTTCAGATAGCAATGGTTGCTCTTCTGCAGGAACTTTCACGATTGATAATCAAACCGTTTTTCCTTCCATCAATGAAAACATTTTGCCTTCCACGTGTGGACAAAGTAATGGACAAATTGATATTAGCATAAGCCCCCCGGGAAATTATACATTCATCTGGTCTAATGGAGACACAAATGAAGATCTTCAAAATATTGTTTCGGGAACTTATATGGTTACCGTCACGAGTGACAATGGCTGCAGTGCAAGCACAATGGTTTTAGTTCCGAATACGAATTCCAATTTCTCGATTTCGGCAGCGACTTCAGATAATACATCCTGTACTACATCAAATGGCGAGATCAACTTAACCGTTGTACCTACCGGAGCATACACTTTTTTATGGTCCAACGGGGCAACATCAGAGGATCTGCAAAATCTCCCTGCAGGGATTTATACTGTAACGGTTACAGACTTATCAAACTGTTCAACCCAAGGCTCGTATATCCTTGCTGATAATGTGGTTAATCTGATTGTGGAAGAGACGATCACTCCGGCATTGTGTGGTGAAGAGAATGGACGCATTGATCTGAACGTGACGCCTCCTACAGGTAATAATTTTATTTGGTCAGATGGTACAACAAAATCAAATCTGGAAAATATGCCTCCGGGGCAATACAGTGTTACGGTTACGGGGCAGAACGGTTGTAAATGGTCGTCCGCATTTACAATGCCGGGAAGTGAAAAAATAGAACTTACGCTTGAAGTTGATGCAATCCAAACCACGGATCAATTTGTAACCATCAAAGCTCAAATCAATGTGCCAATAACTGCATTAGATACATTGATATGGCTGCCTGCAAATTTATTTAACTGTCCATTTGAATTTTGTCTTGAGCAAACCATTGCGAGGCCTCTGCAGCAAACAGAAATCATCTTGATGGTCATGGATACCTATGGCTGCATGGCAGAAGCCAGATTACTTCTTGATGATGATACTAATCCCCAGGTGTACATACCTAATGTATTTTCACCTAATGCTGATGGCATAAATGATTTATTTACCATTTATGGGAATAAAGATGTGAAAGAGATTGTGGAAATGAGAATATTTGATCGATGGGGAAATTATGTTTACATGAATACTCATTTTCCACCGAATGAAGAGAATCATGGATGGGATGGAAAATTTAGGAATTCTGATATGAACCCGGATGTATTTGCATACTGGGCACGTGTTCAGTTTGTTGATGGAACGGAAGGATTATATAAAGGAGATGTTACATTAGTGAGATAGAAACAGCACAGTTTAAATTGCCTTGCTAAAAAATCATAGGGTTAGGTTTTGTTTCATGTATTCTATGTGAAGTGTTCATCCTTATCCTAAATCTGTAATTTGTGGTTGGAGAAATCCACCTGTCATTTGATAAATGTTTATGAAAGTTAGTTTGTTCTTATTCTGTTACCTGATCCTTTGTGATTTAAGTGCTCAATCCGTAAGTTTTACTGATAATACCTTTATGCTCCAATATATCTTAGGCACAATGGGGCAGGCCAAATGCGGGGTGGATATGAATGGAGATTTTCTGGATGATATCACAAGGATAGGTCCTGACGGTATTTACTTTGATTTCCAAAAGCCCGATGGATCATTTCTACATCGGTTTGTGCCACATGCGATTGAAGTGCTCCCTGTCTGGAGTATTTGCTCAGGCGATCTTGATCAGGATGGATACAACGACCTTGTGTTTGGCGGGGTCAGCAGGGTGTCATTTCTGAAGTCACGAGATAATGTCACTTCATTTGAAGAATCCATCATGCCCGATTTCATATACAGTCAGCGCACTACACTATCCGATATCGATAATGATGGTGATCTGGATGCTTTTATTTGCCGCGATGATGGTATGTCCCAGGCTTTTCGTAATGATGGCGTAGGCAATATGACGAAAGACCAGACTTTGATCAACACCGCAAATCTTCCCGGCAACTATTCGGCCATCTGGACTGATTACAACAATGACGGCCACACCGATCTCTATATTTCAAAATGTCTGGCTAATGGCCTCCCGGGCAATCCCGCCAGGACCAATCTACTCTATCGCAACAATGGTGACGGGACCTTCACCGAAACTGGTGCACAGGCGGGGCTGGATGACAATGCTCAATCCTGGAGTACTGTATTTGAGGACTTCGACAACGATGGAGATTTCGATGCCTTCATTGTCAACCATGACCAGGGAAACCGTCTCATGAAAAATAACGGTGATGGTACGTTTACAAATGTCATCTCGGATTCAGGTATTGATGAACTTGACCTCAGCTCCTTTGAAAATACCTCGGGTGATTTCAATAATGATGGGTTTATAGATATTTTCTCTGAACTTCATAACGAGTTATATCTCGGAAATGGCGACCTCACCTTTACTGGCCAAACACTTCCATTCACGCCCGGTGCTATTGGTGATTTTAATAATGATGGTTTCCTTGACGTTACCTACCGAAGCCAGTTATGGATCAATAAGGGTAACGAAAACCATTGGATAAAACTAAATCTCTTTGGCCTTGAATCTAACCTTAACGGAATAGGCGCCCGGGTTGAAATTTACGGTACGTGGGGTGTTCAGATCAGAGAGCTTCGGGCTGGTCAGAGTTTTAGCCCGATGAACACGCTTTCACTTCATTTCGGCCTGGGCCTTGCAGATGTCATAGACAAATTGGTAGTGAAATGGCCAGGTGGGACCGTAACAGAAATGTTTAACCTCACGACGGATACTACCTACCTGATTCCTGAGGCGCCATGCTTTCGTTCGCCTGAACCTGCCACGATCTCAGGTAAAGCAGCTCTCTGCCCCGGGGATTCTGTAAAGCTGATAGCCCCGGCCGGATATTCATTTTATGAATGGACGGGCGGGATGACCCAATCATCAATTTGGATTAATAAGCCGGGTATTTACCAGGTGGTGTATGTCGATACATCAGGCTGCGCCGGCATTTCCCTTCCTGCAGAAATTACCCTGGCTGACGCCATATTACCTGAGATTACAATCCTCAATGGTGATGAAAAAAACTGTGAAGGAACAGAGGTTCTTTTAAGTTCTTCATCCGGCTTGTCATCCTATTGGTCAAATGGGGTGCAAGACACGGGAATTATAAGTGTGACATCACCCGGAATCTACACTGTGTCGCGTGACTCCATTTGCGGCCAGGGGCAATTGGTATCTGGTGCGCTATCCATTGCTTTTTATACTGCACCTCCACCACAAGCAGATGCTTTCATAATTACATCCGGAGACTCCGTTTTACTCGAATCCAGTGGTGAACATTGCGCCTGGTATGATGCACCTGTAGGGGGGAATCTCTTGTCCGATGAATGTAATTTTCAAACCCCTCCATTCTTTTCAGACACCGTGTTTTATGTTGAAAACCAATACCTATTTCCCGGTGAAATTCAATCCGGTGGAAAACCTGATAGCATGGGTTTCGGTGGATTAATTACGGCAAATAAATCGATGCACTTTACTGCCATACAACCCTTTATCCTCCTTTCTACAACCATGTATATTCCTGACCAGGCAAATGAAGGAATACGGACTATTCAATTGACCTCCGGCAATGAGATTTTAGCCGAGAAAAGTGTCTTTTTGCTTAAAGGAAAAAACGAAGTGACGCTTGATTTCAGGATACCCATCGGTAGTTATGCATTGCAATGCGATCAGCATGATCAATTTCTTAATATTGGAGCACTTGATTATCCATACCCTCTTGGGGATGCAGGCCAACTGGATTCTTCCTCAACCGGATTAAACTTCTATCCCTATTTTTATAACTGGACAATTCAAAAAGAAGATATAAACTGTACCTCAATACGTACAGCAGTGCATATTGATGTAACCGGGCTCAGCAACGCTCCTCTCCATAGTGGATTCACCATTTTCCCTGTACCTTCTTCACATTCACTACATATCCTGTTTGATGAGCTTCTGAATACCATTCCTGAAGTCATAATCAGAGATTTTTTAGGACGACCGCTAATCATCCGACGGACCATTCCTCAAAATGATTACATGACGCTGGATATATCAGCATTGCCGCCTGGGATCTATCATATGCATGTGCTAATTAATGGTACATCCGCATCCAGGCTCTTCATGATTCAGCGGTAAATCAAAACTTATCCCACTAGTCCCCGTTTAATTATTTAGTGCTTAATCCAAACTCAATGCGCCAAACTTATTTTGCCCTTTCATCAACCTTTTTTGCCCATTCAACCTTTCAAAATGCTTCACATGTTTTACGTCTTTTAATCTTTATTAAGTTAGTTACTAACCAAAACATTAGCTAGCAAACCCAAAGGCGGGTTGATTGTATAAATCCCGTTGAGAAGTGAGCCATAAATCTTATGAAAAAAGTTTGCCCACCAATTCGGTCCACTTTACTTTTACTGGCCTTCTTATCCTTTTGCTATACAGCCAAATCCCAACATTGTAAGGTCCTGGTTCAGGTCATTCCAAATTTCTGCATTCCATCCTTTCCTTGTCTGACATTAAATGCTGTACCCTATGGTTTCAATTCAACCCCTCCTTATACCTATTTATGGTCAACAGGCGAAACTACTGAGACCATTTGTGTTCCTAACGCATTTGGAAACTATTCGGTAAGTGTTACGGATATTAATGGCTGTGTGGCCATTGCCAATCTGTTCATTCCAGCTCCTATTACTGCCTACGCCTGGTTAAACCAAACCTGCTTTAATTGTTGCCCCGGAGATCCTATGGATTTGGGAATAGTCTGGACGTTTAACGAACCTCCCGGATTTACATATCTGTGGTCAACAGGAGAAACAACGCCAGGTATCCTGACTACAGTGCCGGGTACATATACATTAACCATTACAGACCCTACAACAGGTTGTACTTTGGTTTTGAGCGACGTTCTGGCTTATCCCCCTGCTCCAGACCCCACTATCCTTGGACCAATGACACTCTGTGCAGGTCAGACTGTCACACTTTCCGTTTCCGGAGGGCCATATAATGGCTACCAATGGCTTCCTGGTGGAGAGTACACGCCCACAATAGAAGTTTCCGGGCCGGGCACCTATGTTGTAATTGTTTCACAAAATGGATTCAACTGTGCAGGAATAGATACTTTAATCATTCAACCAGGTTCAGGAAATATACCCCCACCTCAATTATCCGGGCCTGCAATTCTCTGTTCGGGTCAAAGTGGAATTATATCTGTCATCAACCAAAACGAATATACTGGATTTGATTGGAACACAGGCGCGTCGACCGCTGATATCAGTATATCAAATCCCGGTACATATACCGTCACCGTCACCAATGCAGGAGGATGTACCTCTTCAGCATCAATTACTGTAGACCCTGGCAGTTCAAACCTAAATATCACAGGCATTACTTCATCTGAGACATCTTGCACAAACCCTAATGGCAGTATTGATATATCGGTAAATCCCCCGGGGCCATACTCCTATGATTGGTCCAACGGTTCAGGTACGCAGGACATCACCAACCTCTCATCAGGAAGTTATACGGTCACGGTGACAGATCAAGGAGGATGTACATCTAGCTCATCCTATATTGTCACGTCCAATATTTTACTTCCCACCACTTCCACAAACATTACTGCCTCTTCTTGTGGACAGAACAATGGTGCGATAGATCTCAGTGTCTCTCCGGCAGGGACCTATACATTTTTGTGGTCAACAAGTGCCAATACAGAAGACTTATCAAACATTTTCTCGGGAACTTATTCAGTTACGGTGACATCTGTATCCAATGGTTGCACTGCTACTGCCAGTGTCACAGTGCCTAACAACAACTCGGTTATCAATATAACCGGAAACTCAACTCCACTCACCTCATGCACTTCATCCAACGGTGCAATTGATATCACTCCTGCTCCTTCAGGCATATATACATTTGTTTGGTCTTCAGGTGAGACAACAGAAGATCTTACAAATCTTTCCGCGGGCAATTACACTGTCACTGTTTCATCGAGTGCAGGCTGCACAGCAATAGCAACATACAGTGTTGTCAACAATACTACATCTCCGGTTCTGCTTGCTACACCATCACCTGCTACCTGTGGTCAGAGTAATGGAGCGATAGATCTCAATGTCACACCTACTGGCACGTACACATATGTCTGGTCAAATGGTAGTATCACAGAAGATCTCATTTCTATTCCTGCTGGTAATTATTCAGTAACGGTTACTTCAACAGATGGGTGCACAAGCATTACAAGCATAACTGTTCAGGACAATTTAATTCCATTGACAATAACCGGAACAACATTTCCCAACACATCATGCATCAATCAAAACGGCGCCATCGATATCTCTGTCAATCCACCTGGAACTTATACTTATGCATGGTCCAATGGGGCATCAACCGAAGACCTGAATAATATTCCGGCAGGTGTCTACAATGTAACTGTCACTTTCGGATTGACATGCATCAATACACAGTTGTTTGAAGTCTTAAATACTAATACGCCTATCGCTTTCACCGGAATTACGGCACCTAACACGTCATGTAGCCAACCCAATGGCGCTATTGATATCACCATCACTACTCCCGGATCGTTCACGTATCTATGGTCCAATGGCGAGATCACTGAAGATCTTCAGAATTTAACCGGTGGTACTTATAGTCTCACCGTGACCGGAAGTAATGGATGCACTTCCACTGCAATATTTGATATCATCAACACCAATTCAAACTTTTCATTCATCGGATCTGTCCTGCCAAATACTTCATGCATTTTACCAAATGGCAGCATTGATCTGACACTTACACCTTCCGGATCTTATTCATTCATCTGGTCCACCGGAGCATCATCAGAAGATTTACAAAATTTATCTGCAGGAAATTATAGTGTTACCGTATCGGATATTAATAATTGTGCTTTGGTTGAATCTTATTCCATTCAGGACATTCTTTCCTATCCGGTTATTTCTTCTCAGGTCACTCCTTCTACTTGTGGCAATAGCAATGGAGCCATTGATATCAGCATCATACCTGCAAATGGAAATTCGTATTCCTGGTCCAATGGAAGTACGACTGAAGATCAATTAAATCTTTTGACAGGTGATTATATCGTCACCGTGACTGGCATCAATGGATGTATAACGATTGACACGATCGTCGTTGGAAATCAAAATTCAAATTTTACGATGGCTGGAGTGACGATGCCGAACTCTTCGTGCATAAATGCTAATGGATCCATCGATCTGTCCATTACACCTTCAGGAACCTATACATATGCATGGAATAATGGAGCCATAACACAAGACCTTCAGGGCATAGCAGCAGGATCTTTTATTGTGACCGTCACGGATATTCTAAACTGCATTTCCTCAGATACATTTTTGGTAGCTGACAATACCTCGATGCCGATTCTATCTGCGAACATCACATCCGCCAATTGTGGTGCAAATAACGGATCAATTGATCTAATTGTAAACCCCGTAATCAATACTACATTTCTATGGTCTAATACAGGGACCACTGAAGATTTGCAAAATATATTTCCCGGAAGTTATAGTGTGATCGTAACAGATACTACGAACGGATGTCAGGCTCTGGACACCTTTAATGTTCAAAATATTAATAACAATTTTTCCATTTCGGCCACCTCTGTTCCAAACACATCATGTGTGAATCAAAATGGATCTATTGACTTAACGATTACACCTTCTGGTGCTTATACTTTCATCTGGTCAAACGGGTTCACTTCCGAAGACCTGAGTGCACTTAATCCAGGCTCATATACTGTCACTGTGACGGACAATGCGTCTTGTTCTTCATCAGCAGTATTTATTGTTGACAATAATACACCCATCATCACTATTTCAGCGAGTGTTACACCATCGACATGTGGTAGCAATAATGGGGCTATTGATCTGACTATAAATCCATCGGTTGGAAATTCATTTCTTTGGTCAAACGGAGCTATCACGGAAGACCTTCAAAATATTTTATCAGGAAGTTACAACGTGACCGTCACCGGAAGTAATGGTTGCACATCATCAGATACCGTTTTCGTGCCTGATGTTGGCTCAGCGATTTCTTTGTCCGCCTTTCCTGCAGCGAATACAAATTGTGTCCTGCCAAATGGGTCCATTGATCTCACCGTAGCACCGGCCGGAACATATACTTACACATGGTCAAATGGCTTTTCATCAGAAGATCTGATAAACCTTTCACCTGGAAACTATAGCGTGACTGTTTCAGATAGCAATGGTTGTTCTTCTGCAGGAACTTTCACGATTGATAATCAAACCGTTTTTCCTTCCATCAATGAAAACATTTTGCCTTCCACGTGTGGACAAAGTAATGGACAAATTGATATTAGCATAAGCCCCCCGGGAAATTATCAATTCATTTGGTCTAACGGAGACACAAATGAAGATCTTCAAAATATTGTTTCGGGAACTTATATGGTTACCGTCACGAGTGTCAATGGGTGCAGTGCAAGCACAATGGTTTTAGTTCAGAATACGAATTCCAATTTCTCGATTTCGGCATCGACTTCTGATAATACATCCTGTACTACATCAAATGGTGAGATCAACTTAACCGTTGTACCTACCGGAGCATACACTTTTTTATGGTCCAACGGGGCAACATCAGAGGATCTGCAAAATCTCCCGGGAGGGATTTATGCTGTAACGGTTACAGACTTATCAAACTGTTCAACCCTGGGCTCGTATATCCTTGCTGATAATGTGGTTATTCTGACTGTGGAAGAGACGATTACCCCTGCTTTGTGTGGTGATGCGAATGGGCGTATTGATCTGAAGGTGACGCCTCCTGCCGGGAATAGTTTTATCTGGTCAGATGGCACAACAAACTCAAACTTAGAAAATATACTTCCCGGAATTTACAGTGTTACAGTTACGGGGCAAAACGGTTGTACATGGTCCTCCGCACTTACAATGCCGGAAAGTGAAAAAATAGAACTTACGCTTGAAGTTGATGCAATCCAATCCACGAATCAATTTGTAACCATCAAAGCCCAAATCAATGTGCCGATCACTGCATTAGATACATTGATCTGGTTGCCTGAAAATTTATTTAACTGTCCATTTGAATTTTGTCTTGAACAAACCATCGCCAGGCCTTCGCAGCAAACAGAAATCATCGTGATGGTCGTGGACACAAATGGCTGTATGGCTCAGGCACGATTGTTACTTGATGATGAATCTAATCCACAGGTGTTCATCCCCAATGTATTTTCACCAAATGGAGATGGAGTGAATGATTTATTCACGATCTATGGGAATAAAGATGTGAAAGAGATTGTGGAAATGAGAATATTCGACCGCTGGGGCAATTTTATTTTTATGAATACTCATTTTCCACCCAATGAAGAGAACTATGGATGGGATGGAAAATTTAGAAATTCTGATATGAACCCAGATGTATTTGCATACTGGGCACGTGTTCAATTTGTTGACGGGTCGGAAGGGTTTTATAAGGGGGATATTACACTTGTCAGATAACGGGCATTCCCATTCTACCGGTAATGCGATAAACTAGAAGTGTGCATGATCTTCATGAATGATCTATTCACAATTGGCTTCATAGGGAGTGAGTAAAAAGGAAAACTGATCCTTATCGCCTGTAATAAATAGCACACCCAATTGAATGTGTTTCGGCTAAAGTTACATGCTGTCCGGAAAGCAACTCTTTCAAAGCCTCATCAACATAAGCGTGTCTGACAATATTGGGTTCAGCACCATTATCATCAATAGCTCCGCTATACTCTATTATCCATTGATTATTTTCTTTCCAGATAACAAAAGCATGGGGCGTATGCGTAGCCCCGAAGTCTTTGCCAACAGTTTGTCTGCGATCCCAGAGATATGGGAATTTAAATGAAGCAGAAATTGATTTCTGTTTCATCATTTCAAAATTCTCCTCCTCGTATACGACACTATCCATTGAGTTTATAGCCAGTAACGGAACATCAAGGGGTGAATATCTGGAGTACAAATCATTTAATCTACTTGTATAAAGTTTGGCAAACGGACAGTGGTTGCTGGTGAAAACGATGATAAAGCCCTTCGCGTCCTTATAATCAGAAAGAGAAACAATGTTTCCATCTGTTGTTAATAAACGAAAATCAGAAATGGTTCTGTCTTTATCTGATTTTTCTCTATCCTCAATACTACGGAATGCAAAAGCTATCGAAACAAGACAAGCTAAACAGATAAGTACGAAAGATGACCTGAACCTCCTACCTTTCATTTCTTCACAAAGCTTCTAGTCGTCACCTCTTTTGTTTTTTCGTCCGTCAATTGTAACATGTATATACCCGATGCCAGATGACTGACATCAATACCTGCTTGCCAATGAGGGCGTGGCAGCATGTATATAGTTCTTCCGGATGCATTGGTGAGTCTTATATAATAGACTTCCACAGAAGGGTCGTTGAAAGAAATATATATTCTGTCATCGGTTGGATTAGGATATAAAGTAAATTCTATGGGGAGTGGAGCAACCTCTTTTGTACTCGTTGTTTCGCCGGTCACAACAAACTGACCCATCATACCGCCATCTTCATGATTTGCGAAATGACAATGGTACATGAATGGATGAATGTCATCAGAATAGTCTGTAAATCGCGCTACAAAAGTTGCAGATTCACTCCTTGGAAGATATAAAACATCTTTCCATCCGCTTTCATAGGGAGCGACAGCACCAGAACTCCTGGATACAATTTTAAACTGAACATCATGAATATGGAAGGCGTGGCCAAAAATATTATTATTGGTGATCGTCCATTTTTCAGTGGTATTGATATCTATTGTTTTATTAATTTTTGAAAAGACAAAAGGGGCGTTGTCAAATGAAAAAGGAACAGGTCCTTGTCCTCCGGTAACATTCAAAGTTCTGTTGACAGTTGCATCTGCTGCTGTCGGATAAGTATTATTGGCAAGCGTTTGTGGTAAGGCAGTTATTCCATTCGCAGTTGGTGATGCTATAATAACATGCAATACTGAAAACGTAGTATTGTTCAACAAGCTACCAAACTGACCACTTGTAGCCGGTTCTCCTCCGGGAAATCCAAGGGCGAAACCAGAATTGTAGGCATTCAAATCAAGAACAGAACCTACCGCATCATTTCCCAGGTCCACCATGATTTCAACACGCTCACCTACAGCAAGAATCATTCTCGTGACAGGAACCGGCGCATTTAATAAACCGCCATCATTGCCAATAATGTAGAAAGTCCTGTTGTCACTGAAACCCAAATTGTAAGCCCTTTCCATTTCTGCATTCAGGATGCGAAGACGAACAAATTGTTTGGGCAAACTAACTTCAGCATTTGGTGTCCCATTGGTCAGCATGTAATCACCGTATGCTGAATTGACAAATACAAATTGGTTAGATGCATCGTATCGCCTGCTGGTTAAGGCTAAAGGAATGTCATCAATGCCATACGTTCTGGGTAAAGCAAGTTTTGCCTCTTCTGCATCACGCACAATAATAAATCCGCCAAGACCTTTGGTCATTTGCTCCTGCGTCATCTGATGCAGGTGAGGGTGATACCAATACGTAGAAGCCTGATTAGTTACTTTCCAATAAGGCTGCCATATAGTGCCGGGAGGAATAATCTGATGTGGTCCTCCATCCATCACAGCCGGCAGATGAAAACCATGCCAGTGAATGGTGGTAGAATCATTCAGATTGTTCCGAACATTCATGTGGACGGTATCCCCCTGATTAAAAATCAGCGTAGGTCCCCAGAACACATTTTTATTCACACCGGAAGTTATCGTTTGATTACCTGACCTTAATTGGGTAAAGGTGTCAATCAGAGTAAGATTGAATTGGGTACCTGATAGCGTGTCAGGGATATGAAGCGGATTGTATTGCGCTGAAAGTGATATATCAAAAAAGCAAAAAATCAAGAGAAGAAATGAAATATTCTTAATCATGTTATTTAATTTTATATCTAATGACATGCATAGAAATGGAATCCTTTGCCCGGATACATCGGGTTAAAAAGACAATAGCAAATCTGGTCTTCTATAGTAAAAACTACAGACTGCATTGATTTGCATTGGAAATGTCTTATACCAAATGAAAATTATCGCGCATAGGCGATAGCACGCTTTTCCCGAATAACAGTCACCTTCACTTGCCCCGGGTACTGCATTTCATTCTGGATCTTCTGAGAAATCATAAATGAGAGATCATCAACATTTTCGTCTGATACTTTTTCACTTTCGACAATGACACGCAATTCTCTACCTGCCTGCAATGCATATGCTTTCTGAACACCTTCAAAGCCCATGGCGAGATCTTCAAGATCACCGATACGTTTGAGGTAACTTTCAAGAATCTCTCTTCGTGCACCAGGACGAGCGCCGCTGATCGCATCGCAAGCCTGAACGACAGGAGAAATAATATTGGTCATCTCGATCTCATCGTGGTGTGCTCCGACAGCGTTGCATACATCGGGTTGTTCACCATGTTTTTCGCAGATCTGCATACCGAGGATAGCGTGGGAGAGTTCTGATTCTTCTTCAGATACTTTTCCAATATCATGTAAGAGACCGGCGCGCTTAGCCACTTTCACCTGTTTTGGATTGAGTCCAAGTTCAGCGGCCATGACTGCACAAAGTTGTGCTGTCTCAATACTGTGTTTTAATAGATTCTGTCCGTAAGAAGATCTGAATCTCATACGTCCAACCATCTTGACGAGGTAAGGATTAAGTCCGTGTACATCAAGATCGATCACTGTACGCTCACCGATTTCGATGATTTGTTCGTCCATTTGCTTTTTCACCTTGGCAACGACTTCCTCGATACGTGCGGGGTGAATACGTCCATCAGCCACAAGTCTCTTCAATGCGATACGGCATATTTCGCGACGGATCGGATCGAAACTGGAGATCACGATAGCTTCTGGTGTATCATCGACCACGATCTCAGCGCCGGTAGCAGCTTCAAGAGCTCTGATGTTTCGTCCTTCCCTACCGATGATCTGGCCTTTGATGTCGTCTGATTCGAGGTTGAATACAGAGACTGTGTTTTCAATGGTATATTCTGCGCACATCCGTTGGATCGTCTGGATGACGATCTTCTTGGCTTCACGTGCGGCGTTTGATTTAGCCATCGCTACAGCTTCTTTTTCAACAGCCATGGCTTGTGATTCGGCTTTAGCCCTGATGGCATCGATGAGTTGTTCTCTTGCCTGGGCTTCGGTCAGTCTTGCTATCGTTTCGAGCTCTTTGATGATTTTCTCTGTGGACTGATCTAGTTCTTCTTTGCGTTTGGAAACGACCTTGATTTGTTTTTCGAGGTTGTCTTTGATGGCTTTGACTTCAGATTCCTTAACTTCAAGACTTTCGGCTTTCGAATTGATGCTGTCGATTTTTGATTTCAGTTCATTCTCTTTATTCACGACATCCACTTCTCTGTCTTTAAGCTCAATCTTATGTTCTGCCTTTTCAGTTTCGAACTGGGCTTTCAGCTTACCATACTTTTCTTTGGCCTCTTGTATTTTTCTGTTTTTTATGGCTTCGTTTTTAGCTTCGGATTGAGCTTCTATTTTCTCTGCCTTGGTTTGGGCTTCATCGACTAACCGCTTAGCCGTGAGTCGGGCTTCCTGGACGGCGAGGTCTGCCTGTTTGTTACTTTCTTCGAGTAGACGTTTTTTTCCTCCTTTGACAAAGAGTGTGGCCAGAAGGTATCCGATCACTAAACCGACTACCGCAAGTCCTCCGGCTAATAGTATTGTATTCATTTCCATTCCATAATAGATTTTAGGTCAACAATATGATTGTTGGCTAATATTCCTGAAGGAGTGTAATAGGAATGGAAAAACCGGGGAGTCTATTCTGAATATTGAGCTTCTACAACCTCGAGATGTTTCTGAATATCAATCAATGTATTCCAGGAGGTTTCATCTAAGATCCTGGCTTGAACTTTATGATAATCGACAGCATAGGTGAGAAGAGCCATCAAAATGCAATCCTGGATATCTTTCTGGGCGAATTCTGACTGATACTTTCTGATCCGGTCATTAATCTCCGCAATCGCTTTTTTAACATACACCTCTTCTTCTTCGGTGACCTTGAGTGGGATGATGGTACCGGCTATATTTGCTTCTATCCGATTCATATCTTACTTTTTCTCAAATATGGATTCAACCTGTGGAATGCATTTTTCTACTTCTTTCATCAGACCTCTTATTTCTTTGCGCGTTTCGCTTTTCCATTGGTCGAGACCTTTATGATCTCTCAAAGTTTCCTGGCGTATGTTGTCCAGTTTTTCCTTAAATACTTCCTGTTGTTTTACAGCCTCTTCAAGGCTAGTGGCCAATGTTTTATTTTCTGTTTCTAGTTTTTTGTTTTTTTCAATGATTTGCTGATAATCCCGGATCACGTGATCCAGTCTTTCCTGTATATCCTGTATGATTTCAGCTGGGTTATACATCGTAGGTAAAGATAGGGCGAAAGTGTGGAAAGTAGGTATAGAGGGTTTAATAAATGTGTAATATATTGATAGTGAGAGGAGTGAGAAAGTGAGAGGAGTGAGAGAGAAGGTAAAGAGTAAGACTGTAAGAAGGTAAGAGCGTAAAATGTAAGGTCGTAAGATGTAAGTCAAGATATATCCTCCATGACAGCTTCTGCAAGGGGTTTTTCACAGTTCGTTGGTGAACACTCCAACTAAGGCATATCCGTCTTAAACCGCCGATGCAAGGAGTTTTCCCCTCCAAGCTTACCTTTAATTGCCACGGGTTTTAACCCGTGGATTAATGAGCTCATAAGCCCTTTACTTCCTTATCTCCGCCTTCAAAGCAGAAGTAAGTGCTCTCTGCATTTTACCAAACCATTGATCAAGATCTTTATCTGTCAATGTCGCATCTCTGTTGTCGATCGTGAAGCGAAGAGCTATGCTCATCTTTCCTGCACCAAGCTGATCGGCATTAGCATAGATGTCAAAGACCTGGAGATTTGTCAGCCATTCACCACCGGCTTTAAGAGCCACTTTCTGAATGTCTTCGAAAGAAGTGGAATCATCGATGACAATAGCAAGATCACGCTGAACCTGTGGAAATTTGTTCAGCTCGACATATATAGCAGTGTATTCAGATGCCTTTTGGATCATGGTTTCGAACATGAACTCTGCAAGAAATACATTTTGCTTTAAATCCATTTTGTCACACCATGCTGAAGAAACTTTGCCGAACCTGACAAGAGGTTTATTATTTGTCAAATATTCCAAACCATATTCAAGACCGGATTCATTTTCAATTTTCCGGATCGTCCAATTCGAAATTCCAAGTCTAGATAACAACGCATGCACTTCGGATTTAATCGAAAAGAAATTTACTGCATTTCCATTCTTACTTTGCCAGTGAACAGGTTGTTGCTGACCGACAAGTGATACCACCAGATGCTCTGTTTCGGAGGGTTGTCCATCGTGTTGATGATATGATTTGCCAAATTCATAAAGACGAAGATCATCCTGCTTACGATTGACATTTCGCCTGATCGTCTCCAATGTCGGAATGATCATTTCAGGACGCAATAGATTTAATGATTCATTAGAAGTGTTGTGTATCGTCACCCATGAAGATGCATCCGTAGCATTCAATCCTTTGTAATAAGCCGGAGACGTCAGTGACATATTCATGCATTCCACAAATCCATTCGAAGAAAGTAACTGCCCGATCAGTCTGCGCATGCGGTGAAGCGCAAATCTTGATTCCATCGCCACCGACGTATTCATTTTTCCGGGCAATGGAATATTGATGTATCCATATATCCGCAGGATCTCTTCGATCACATCAATCTCGCGAAGCACATCGGCTTTATTCGTCGGAACCGTGACTACAAGATGATCAGCTGATTTCTCAATGATCTCCATGTGAAGTGCATTGAGGATACGTTCAATCTGCTGGATGGTGAATTTTACTCCGGCAGTTTCATTTATTTTTTGAAGATTTAATTTTATCCTGACAGGTGAAATTGGTTTTGGATAAATATCAAACAATTCGGAAGCCACTTTCCCACTTGCAAATTGAGAAAGCAGATCTGCAGCACGTGCAAGAGCCTTCACGGTGATATTTGGATCAGATCCTTTTTCAAATCTTTTAGCAGCTTCCGTTCTCAAATTGTGACGCATGCTGCTTCGCCGCACAGATCCTGCATTGAAATGTGCTGCTTCGAGAAAAATAGTCTTCGTAGTATTCGAAACACCAGAATTCAAACCTCCGTATACTCCACCGATACACATTGGATTTCCTTCTCCATCACAAATCATCAGATCTTCTTCTGACAATTTATATGTCACGCCATCGAGAGCAAGAAATGGTGTGCCTGCTTTCTTTGTTTCAACTATTATTTCACGACCTGCTATTTTATCAGCATCGAATGCATGCAATGGCTGACCGATTTCGTGCAAAATAAAATTAGTGATATCGACTACATTATTGATCGACTTGACACCTATGGATTGAAGATGTTTTTGCATCCATTCAGGTGAAGGACCAATAGTGATATCCGAAATGAGAATGCCTGAATATCTGGGACATGCTTCAGCGTTACGGATATTAACTTTGAAAGCTTGAGGATTGTCTGCTTTTTTTATTTCAGGAATTAGCGGCCATTGAACTTTATATTCAACATCATTTTGCAATGTCAGATATGCAGCTAAATCTTCTGCCACACCGAGTACAGAAGTGGCATCAGAGCGATTCGGTGTAAGGCCAATTTCCAAAATGGTATCTGAGGTCACGTGATAATAGTCACTGGCCAGTGTACCGATCTTCACATCATCCGATAAGACCAAAACACCTTCATGACTTTCACCTAAACCTAATTCGTCTTCTGCACAAATCATCCCTTCGCTAAGAGCGCCGCGGATTTTTGACGTATTGATTGCTCTTGGATTTCCATCTTTATCATAAAGAGTTGTACCCGGTACGGCCACCCAGACAGTCTGCCCAGCAGCAACATTTGGACCACCGCAGACTATTGAAGATGGTTTATCACCGCCGATATCTACAGTCGTGACTTTAAGACGATCGGCATCCGGATGTTTTTCACATGTGAGGACTTTACCGGCGATGACACCTTTCAGTCCACCTGGCATAGATTCACTTGACTCTATTTTCTCTACCTCAAGGCCAATAGAAGTGAGGGCTTCAGCTATCTGATCGGGGTTCAGATCAGTCTTCAGATAATCATTAAGCCATTGAAGTGATAAGGTCATGTACGTTCTTCTTTAATCAGTTGCGGCTGAATTTCAAAATGAAAAATTCAGGGAGGCAAAGATAAGTTTTATTTGAAGGAGGTCATTTGAGAGCTGGCGGGGGATGAATTCAAAATCATTTCATATTTTCCTAAAATACAATAGTGTTTTCCTAAAACATCATTATGTTTTCCTAAAATATCATTATGTTTTCCTAAAATACAAGGGTGTTTTCCTAAAACATGATTGTGTTTTCCTAAAATACAATAGTGTTTTCCTAAAACATCATAGTGTTTTCCTAAAATATCATGATGTTTTCCTAAAACATAAGACAATCTTCCTTATACCCCGGAGTTCAATTTAACACTTAGGCACAGTCGCCATAAATCCCAATCCCTACTACGGAATCAACTGAATCTCAGCCGCCTGCAACACAGGAAAATTATTCCCCTGCACATCCGTTACAAAAGCAATGATGTGCATATGTTGGGCATCCCAATTTGTATCCAACGTTCTTGTGTACGTTTCACTAAAAGTCTGGCCCAGAGTCAACCCATTTGAAATCGATGCTCCTGTAGCAGGAGTCAACATCCCACGTAAGACATGATTATGCACATAATCAGGAACAAGACCTCCTGCCTCGACATCAATCTGCGCATCGACGATGCCACTCTCTGTGATCATGATCGATAACCTGATATCTCCGCTGACTGCTTCTTTACCAATTCCATTGACAGTGACGGTAAGTTCTCGCGTCGTTGAATTGTAATCATGATCAATCGATAGTTCGACAGACGGCGCAGTTTGAATTTGTGTTGTAATGGCAGATGCCCATGCATTAGAACTTAATAGCATTTCGCCACTTACCGGAGTCCGGTTGACATCACCTGCAGGATATCCAAGAGGAGGACCTAAATAGTCAATAAGAACATCTCCCTCAGGTGTACGAAAATCATATTGACCCAGTGGCGGAACTTGTGGCTTCGCAAAAAAACCTGCATGGATCGAAACCGCTACAAGATTATCCGGAAATTGTTGAAGTAAATTTTCAAGTTCACGACTTCCTTTAGGACAATTAGGACAAGCTTTGCCGGTAAATTCTTCCAAAAGAATTGTTCGGTTTCCTGCAGGAACAAATGGTTCGATGATTCTTTTCTGTTCGTCACAGGAAAAGAGACAAAGGACAAAGGACAGAAGACATCCGTATATTAATTTATGTGTGTTCATGATTAGAAATTTGAGCTGATATTAAATTTAAAACCACTGAATGCCGGTTCGAGACGACAGATACCACCTGAGCAAACGATTCCTTCAACCTGCTTCACATAACGAAAAGAATACCTGGTAGGACCAGAAGAATATACTACACCTGCAGTAGGAAAATGAAGCTTTTCTGTTTTATCCGTTCCATCAGCATTCAATGCCGGCTGAATATTCCACATGTCGGACAATTCAAAAAGCCAATGAGGAGAAATTGAAAATTCTTCAAGTCCATATACCCAGCTACCATGATCCTGTTTTGTAGACATATACTGTAGCTCGGTGCGGAATGATGTTTTCTGATTCACTTTGATCAGATAATCTGCATAGGGTATCACGGCTTTCACACTGGGTACACCTGGCTTTCCTTCATATAATTCCTGGTTGTATTCCTGGTATTGCACTCCGGCAAGTAGTGTCCATTTACGTGGTTTCTTGACGGACACTTGCGTGAATACTTCGGTGTAGGTATCCTTATTTTCAGTTGCATCCGGTCTGTTAATTTTAGAAACATTGATCAGCACTTCGATTTTTTTACTGATTGCATAGGTGGCATCAAACTGGAATGCCTGTTCATCAAGTTCCTGCGTGGCAGGGCTATATCTTGCTGTGAGTCGATATGTGTTTATCCTTGACATCGGCGGGAGAAAATTGATGATACCGCGATTGAGGCTCACAAACGGATCTGTTCTGAAATTGAAATTTTTTGTTCGTTTATATTGACCGGTCAGGCCCAGACCTCCGCCTGCATAAGACAATGATGTATAAATTAAATGACCGGGTGTCAGCACAAATTTTCCCTTTGACGGAACGCCTGTCCACAGTGTTCTTGAAGCAAACTGATCGTAAATGACATCATCTGTTTTGTATGCTGCTTCAACATACCAGCTGAATCTTCCGGCGGTAAGCGTGTTATAAATGGAAGCTGCAAGCGTATTAAAAGGGGCTTCATGAATAAAATCTTCGGGGGTATATTGACTTAATGTACCTGCTAATGCATCCATCTGTTGATCGGAGATGGTTTTGTGCATGATGCCTAAACCTGGTGCAATTGATAATTTCCCTTCTTCACCGAATGATTTGAAGCCTTCGATATTTACACCTTTCAAAACGGATGGATAGAGATCGAATAAATTTTTCTGTCTGCCGGCGATTCCTTTGATCGTCCAGGTAGGTGATATTTCATATGTCAGTTTAAGACCGACGAGTGCATTATCAATCAATAGTGGACGTTCTTCATACGCTTTGAAAATGACGCCGCTTCCGAACTGGTCATAGATGTGACCTGCGAGGATAGCCAGTTTACCTATTTTCTTTCCGACATACCATCTTCCTATTCCCTGATCAGTGTAGGAATCCTGGGGATTAAGCAGGGCTGAATTGGCAAAAATATCATAACGGATACCCAGATCGAAGCCGGAAACCTGGGCTCTGAGAGTCAGCCAGGTCTCTGTTCCGACCAATTGATGTTCGTATTGAGGCGTGTTGGCAGCACCGATTTTGGTATCCCGCATGTAGAAATTGACGTTGGATTCCAGGCTACCGGAGAGATTGAGCTGATCCTGAGCCATACAAGTCATTGAAAACAAGCAGAATATCAGCGCCGAAAGGGAACGGGATGCTGTCATATACATTAATGGATTAATGATTCGTTAAATGGACGGATTAACTTCGCTATTTAGCATCAAAAATAGATATTTGAGGAATGGCAGCCCCTATATCTCACCGGGTTTCCGCCTTTAATTTACAAGCCTAAAATTAATTAGTAGTGAAAAGCATTTTATACGTCCTCCTATTGGCATCATTTGCGTTTGGATTTACCCTGCCTGATGGAGAAAAGAAAGTCCCTAATGTCACCATAACCAATCTCCAGGGTAAGCCAATCAATATCCAGGAATATGTAGTAAAAGGAAAAATTACAATCCTCAGCTTCTGGGCTACATGGTGTTCTCCTTGCAAAAGGGAACTTGATGCCGTCTCCGAGCTTTATCCGACATGGCAATCAGATTACAACACACAGCTTATAGCGATCTCCATCGATAATGCAAGAGCCGTATCGCAAGTCAAACCACTGATTGAGGAAAAAGGATGGGAGTTTGAAGTGTTAGTGGATTCAAAACAGGAATTGCAGCAAGCGTTGAATTTCCAGGCCATACCGCAGACCTTTGTAGTGGACACTGAAGGCAACATCGTCTATCAGCATGAAGGCTACACGCCGGGTGATGAATATGAATTAGAGAAGTTCGTCAAAAAATTAGCCGGGAAATAATTCTTCAATTCACCTCAACTTAATCAACTTTATTTCTTTGCTAAAGGTATTACCGGTATAAGGTGAATGTTTATTCCCGTCTTTGGAAATTAAATTCTGTATTACTAAAATTTGATACCTCAGACCATTCAGTGTATCATACAATCATATCCTGTCCATTCCGTTCCATTGTATTGAGAAATAAAAATATATTTCCCAGGCACGGATTTCTTTATCCGCATTATGTTTACTATATTTAGAAAAAATAGTCATAGTCAATGAGTCAGCCTGTTATTGATCTGCAGGAATCCCTCCGCGAGTATTTTGGTTTCACGCAGTTTAAGGGGGATCAGGAAGCCATTATCGAGACGGTAATGGAAGGCAGGGATTGTCTTGTCATCATGCCTACGGGCGGTGGCAAATCACTTTGTTACCAACTACCTGCATTGATGATGGAAGGAACAGCCATCATTATTTCTCCCCTCATCGCGTTGATGAAAAATCAGGTTGATGCTATCCGCGGATATCATGAAGGCGACGCTATTGCGCATTTTCTGAATTCTTCACTAGGACGAAAAGAAATAGCTCAGGTAAAAGAAGATATAGAAAGTGGCGTGACAAAACTCCTGTATGTAGCCCCCGAGACATTGACGAAAGAGGAGAATCTTGAATTTTTCAGTAATGTCAATGTTTCATTTGTTGCAGTCGATGAAGCCCATTGTATCTCTGAATGGGGCCATGATTTCCGTCCTGAATACAGAAATATACGTTCGATGATCGAACGGATCGGTACAAACATTCCGGCTATGGCGCTTACGGCTACAGCTACTCCAAAAGTTCAGTCTGATATCGTCAAGAGTCTTGAAATGAAAAATGAACGCAAGTTTATTTCAAGTTTCAACAGACCTAATTTATATTATGAAGTCCGTCCGAAGCTCAACAAGGAACAGACTATCAAAGAAATACTTCAAATCCTTAAAGGTGCGGGGAGTCCTTCAGCAATCATCTATGTACAAGCCCGGAAAACAACTGAGGAGCTTGCGCAGATGTTGAATTTGAATGGAATCTCAGCAGCTCCGTATCATGCTGGCATGGATTCGAAAACCAGAGCGAGCGTTCAGGATAATTTTCTGAGTGAAGAAGTAATGGTGATCTGTGCGACGATTGCATTCGGAATGGGTATTGACAAACCGGATGTCAGAGTGGTCATTCACTATGATATACCAAAGAGCATTGAAAATTATTACCAGGAAACGGGACGTGGTGGTCGTGATGGACTTGAAGGTTCCTGTTACTCCTTTTATGCGCCAAAAGATATTTATAAGCTTGAAAAATTTCTTCGGGATAAGCCTGTAGCCGAGCGCGAGATGGGTGGACAACTTCTTGAAGAGGTTGTGGCTTATGCGGAGACTAGTGGTTGCCGTAGGAAATTTCTTCTGCATTATTTCGGAGAAGAATATGATGATAGTCAATGCGAAGGCAATTGCGACAATTGTCGCTATCCGAAAGAAAAGCATGAAGTCAAAAACGAAGTAAAGAAAGCGCTTGAAGTTATCTTAAAACTCAAGGAAGGATATTCTACAAAGGTGATCGTCGACTTCATGATGGGTAAGTCCAGCAAGGAGATGAATGAATACGCTTTCAATTTGCTTGAAGGATATGGCACCGGTATTGAGAAGGGTGATGTGTTTTGGTATTCAATAGTAAGACAAGCTTTATTAGCCGGGTTGTTGGAGAAGGAGATTGAAAATTATGGTGTATTAAAAATAACACCTGCAGGCAAAGCTTATATTCAAAAACCAAAGAGTCTTAAGATCCCGCTCAATCGTGATTTCTCCAATGAGAAAACGACTGATGATGATGCTCCTGCAAAGATGGTGGCACTCGATGAAGTGCTTGTCGCTCAGTTAGAAGATCTGCGTAAAAAAGAAGCCAAGAAAAAAGGTGTTCCGACCTGGGCTGTCTTCCAGGACGTCTCCCTGCAGGAAATGGCCACTGAGTATCCGATCACGATGGAGGAGCTTTCCAATATCAGTGGTGTCTCTTTAGGTAAGGCACAGAAATATGGCAAGGCTTTTCTTGAATTGATCAAAGCCTACGTTGAAGAAAATGATATTGAGCGTCCTACAGAATTTATCGTCCGACAGGTAGCCAATAAATCAAGGACTAAGGTCCTCATCATTCAGGCTATTGATAAGAAATTACCATTTGATGATATCCAGCGACAGAATCAATTGTCCAGGGAAGAACTCCTGGAAGAATTAGATATAATCGTGAGCAGCGGTACTAAGCTTGATCTGAAATATTTCATCGATCCATTGATTGACGAAAGTATCCAGGAAGGTATCTATGATTATTTCATGAAGGCAACCACGGATTCTTTTAATGATGCGTATCACGCACTTAAAGATGATGATTATACAGTCGAAGAAATTCAATTGGTGAGGTTAAAGTTTTTGTCTAATGTGGCGAATTGACCTTATACCCCCCGCCCCCTGAAAGGGGGAGTTGCAACTTTATTATTTTATGTGATTTTCTATGTTAACTATGTGTCTATGTGGTTCAATTTTTCTAATTGATGTCTAAGATTCCTAAGTTACTAAATGGTTCAAAATTTTTAATTTGAGTTTATCGCTTATGATCGATCGAATTCATATAATAAACGGACCCCTTTGCCCCTAAATCCCCTAAAAAAGGGGACTTTTAAATATTCACTCACGATTCACAAAATGATTAATCGAATTCATATCATTAACGGCCCTAATCTTAATCTGCTGGGGAAGCGGGAGCCTGAGATATATGGATCTTTAACTTTTGAAGACTATTTTGAAGAATTAAAAAAGAAATATCCTGATGTTGAATTGAAGTATTTTCAATCGAATCATGAAGGGGCGATCATTGATTATCTGCATAAATATGGATTTGAAGAAAATTTTGGATTTATTCTCAATGCAGGTGGGTTATCGCATACGTCCATTTCATTGAGGGATGCAGTATCATCGATAGAAACTCCGGTGATTGAAGTACATATCTCTGATATTCATAAAAGAGAAGCTTTCCGGCAGCACAGTTATCTCACTGATGTGTGCGTTTCGAATTTTATTGGATTGGGATTGAAAGGATATGACTGGGCGATTGACTATTTTATAAATAATTCGCTGGAATTACCATAGTATTAAATTATAAAGAGTACGGACAGGTCGCGACCTGTCCGTACTCTTTATAATTTAATCTATGTACTAATTAGAAATTATATCTCAACCCCAACTGTGCCTGCCATCTGCTGTTCAGACTAAAATCATTGAATATGGCTGTCTTCTGTGCTGTATCAAAACTGTAGGTCGCAACACCATTCGCAACGGTAACTCCAATCGGTTGAACTAATCCGGTGTTGGTTGCGATTTCGCGTACACCCCATTTTGGACTGATCAGGTTACCAAGATTAAGAATATCAAGGCTCAACTGAATGTTGTCGCCATTCTTCAATCCATATTCCTGCATGATACGTGCATCCCATCTTGAATACCAGGGATTGATGGCGCCATATTTTTCAGCTATCTGGCCTCTGCGTCCGCTGAGATAATCATCCTGTGCTATATAACTTTCCAGGGCATTACGCTGAGCAGACTGTGCAGTGGCATCACCAGCAAAAACCATATTGACCAAATCGCCTGAAGTCGGTATGTAGATCAAGTCATTCAATCCGGATCCATCATTGTTGATGTCACCTGAATAAGTGTAGCTATATCTTCCGCCCTGCACATATTCTGCGAAAAGAGCAATATGCGTAGCCCATGATTTTCCATAGCTAAATCGCTTGTACAGTGAACCCACTACACGATGTTTATTGCCATACAGAGAAGGAGCTAACTCAGCTGTATTCGTATGTTGTACATTCGCAGGATTGCGATCATAGGCATCTGAAGAAATTTCCGCATCGATAGAGGCTGCATCTTTAGAATCCAAATAATTATAGGCCAAGGTCCAGCCAAAATTATTAGCATAATCTTTTCTGAATTGAATCGAAGCATTAAATGAGCTTCCAACATCAGTATTGGTGAATACATATGCATTCGTAGGTGCACCAAAAACGAGTACACGATCATTCAGACCATAAATCGGTCGTGCCCCAACTCCGGTGAGCATGCTTGTAGGTAGTTTTAGACCATAATTCCGAACCATAGCGGCTTGAATATCTTTTGTATAAATCACATCGGCTGATACCGTCCATCCTGTTCCAAATTTCTGATCATACCCTAAATCAGAACGCCATACCTGTGGATATTTAAAATTCGGGTCTGTCACACAATAGAAAAAGAAATTTGGATTAGCTACCTGATTTCCTACCCATACAAATGGAAAACGACCTGTAAATAAACCAGTACCTCCTCGCAATTGAGAGGACTGATCACCATTAATGTCAAAATTAAATCCGACTCTTGGAGACCAAAGCGGATCAGATGCAGGTAATACTTTCTGATCAAATGTCACAGGATTACCATGCTCATCAGAATAAACGATAGTCGGATCATAGCAACAATTACGATCAATATTCTCCTGAACTTTTGTAGGCGTATCGAAATATAAAGGAATATCAGCACGGAGGCCAACCGTAATGCTGAGCTTATTACTCATTGCCCATTCGTCCTGTCCATAAAAGGCCAACTGGCCCATGTCTGTTTCAGCGAGAGCCCATGTGTTATTTGTATTATTAGCATCGAATGCGGCCCGTGCAGCACTCACTTCATCGTGGAATGCCTGAGAGGTGAATACACTTTGTACATCGGTAATGGGAATATCAGGGAAGAAAACTCTTGCGCCATAACCGGTCAGGTTAAATGAATTGTCAAATGAAAATTTTTCAAGACTTCCTCCGATTGTAAGTGTATGACCTTTTAGATATAAGTTAAAATTGTCGGAGAGCTGGAGTACATCCTGGTTGAGTATGTTATGAATTGAAAATGGTTCATGACCTGCGACAATGTAACGGACACCATCCTTTCCGATATTCACCACAGGGAATGGGGCAGAGAATGGATCACGACTGTCTTTGAAGGAAGTAAATCCAGCCTGCAATTTGTTAGCTGCTGTATTTCCAAAGATGGATTTCAATTCGATGATACCTGACAGTATTTTATTATTGATCTGGTATCCTGAATTCTCAAATTGTAAGGTTTGAAAATCGGGACCTCGTCGACCGATAGCCGAAGGATGAGCAGGTTTTTCTTTGAGGGCATCCAGATAATTTATAGTGGCCGTTAGCTTTTGAGATTTGCTCAGATTAAAGTCAAGTTTGAAGAGACCTTTTTGATTGTTCGTATTGTGTTTGTAATTTTCATATTGACCTGTTTTATATCCGTATACACTATCCAATAAAAAGGAGACTCTGTCCAGGTCAGCTGCTGACACCCGGGAGACATTTGAACCCTCTAATCCGGGACGGTTGGCCAAAAAATAAGATCCAAGATCTGAGCGGCGTTCGATTTCAAAATTGGCAAAAAAGAATATTTTATTTTTCACAATCGGGCCGCCGATATTGAATCCTGTCTGGAGTTGTTTAAGATCTCCTTTTGTCACCTTGGTGTCACCTACTTTTGTACCGATCATATCTTTATTACGGTAGTAGCCGAAGACGGATCCATTGAATGTGTTTGTACCTGATTTTGTAACCGCATCAATGGAAGCACCTGTAAAACCAGATTGCGTGACATCAAAAGGCGCGATGTTGACAATGATCTGATCAATGGCATCAAGAGAAACCGGTTGTGCTTCAGTCTGACCACCGGGGGTAGCCGCATCGAGACCAAAAGGATTATTAAAGATCGCGCCGTCAAGAGAATAATTGTTGAACTGATCATTACGTCCTGCGAAAGAACCACCTTCAGCAGCCATGGGGTTGAGCCTGGTCAAATCTGCTGCTGATCTTGTAATGGTCGGCATGGTCTTGATCTGATTGTTTGTAATAAATGAAGCAGCTCCTGTTCTGTCTCTGTTGATCGTGGAATTAACCGCGCCGACAACTTCGACTTCGCCCAATTGCGTGTTTGATTCATTCATTAGAAAATCACGTCTCAGTTTCTCACCGAGCTTGAGATAAATGTCATCTACTGCATCATTGTCATATCCCAAAAAACTCACTTCGATGTGGTATGGCCCTCCGACACGCATATTGGGAATGGTGTAAGCACCATCATCACGGGCGATGACACCATAGACTGTACCAGAAGGGACATGCGTTGCTACAATATTAGCTCCGGGAAGAGGTTGATGGGACGCATCCATCACATAACCCGCGATGGCTGAGGTGGTCACCTGGGCACTGAGCGGAAATGCGCAGATCATGAGACCTAAAAATAAGGGGAGTAGTTGTTTTTTCATGAAAGTTGGTTTTAGTGTAAAGTAAATTGAGGGAAAAGGAATTGCTACGCACAAGTTAAATTTAATTAACTGAAATGTAAATACTCCCAATGTAAAATCGATAACTTTTAGATAAAGTGTGCAGGAAAAAATCATACTCGATTGAAGGTGCAAGAATCTCAAAGTATTACACTTCATCACGATACCAGATTAACGCAGAACTAATTTTAAAAGCGAGCAATCAAAATTGCAGATTTGAGGACGACAGTATCAGCCATTCAAATGACGCAAATTAGTTAGCGTTCATTTCCTTTAAATAATCTCTGTGTAATTAGCGATGAAAAAACATACTAATTAGTACTGGTCTTTTTGGGCACGGGATCATATCCATGACCACCCCAGGGATGACATCTTCCGATGCGCCTCAGACCGAGCCAGACACCTTTGAAAGGACCCCATTCATTGATGGCGTCGATCATGTATTGACTGCAGGTCGGTGTGAAGCGGCATCCTTTGCCGACGAGGTGAGAAAGTGTCAGCTGATAAAATCTGACAAGTAAAATCAGGAATTTACTGAGCATTATTTTAGTAGGTATAACTCCATGAACTATTGGAGGGATCAAAAATGGTGTACTCTTTTTGGGTGCTGTTCATCCGGATATCCATGATATTGCGTTGATCGCTGTACAGATCGAGCAATATGCGGTTGGTGATTGTATATTTTTGACCTTTAGAGGTAGTCGCCGGAAACTCAAGATAACACCATACAGCAAGGAAGTCGTCACTCAATTCTTTACCAACAAATTTTGACGTCAACTTATGTCCATCCTGTGTAATGGTGAAATACTTATCAATGTATGACGCCAGGTATTCCTGTGCGAGTGTGTTTTCTGTTGTAGCACCAAGGTTTACCGGTGGATATCCTTCATTCTTCATGGCGACCTCAAGATCATCAATGTATACCTTGACGGACACCTGGAAGGCGGCATCCTTTTCACTGTACTTCAATTCGCAGATGCTGGCATGGATCGGATGCTCATCTGTTCTAAGAATCGATGTGAATGGAGACAAGAAGCTGATGATATAAAACAGTAGTATCAATTATTCTGAATGTTAGATGATGTAAAAATACGGATAAAGTGATACTAAATCTTTTAGATAAGGTTTCAGTATACCAAAGCATACGTTAATGACTATAGTCAGAAGGATACTTTCGATAAATGAACAGACGTTTCGCTTCGGCTCCGCTCAGTGACCGTCAATGTTTAACCAAAAAATTACTTCGGCTCCGCTCAGTTAAGAGTTTTCATCTTCTCGTTCAGAAATACTCAATGACGGTAGCGCAATAAATAAAAATGAGGTCATGTGACCTCATTTCCTTATGTAAATTCTGTTCTTTGAATTTTGCCTTGAACGAAATCAAGAACCAATCACCCGGATCCTTAAAACCAGTCCAACTTCTCACAACATTAAACCAAAACCATTATTAATACCTATAATACTCAGGCTTATAAGGTCCTTCTGTTGTCACTCCGATATAAGATGCTTGTTCCGGAGATAATTCGTCCAGTACAGCACCAAGTTTTGCAAGATGAAGACGTGCTACCAGTTCATCAAGATGTTTTGGAAGGACATATACTTTGTGTTCGTATTGATCGCCTTTTGTCCAAAGTTCTATCTGAGCCAGCGTCTGATTGGTGAATGAATTTGACATTACGAATGATGGGTGACCCATGGCGCAACCTAAGTTCACCAGACGACCTTCAGCAAGCAGGAGGATATCTTTTCCATTGATCGTGTATTTGTCGACCTGTGGTTTGATTTCCACTTTTGTATTGCCTGCATTTTTATTCAACCATGCGACATCGATTTCGGTATCGAAGTGGCCTATGTTGCACACGATGACCTTGTCTTTCATCAGCTTGAAATGTTCGCCACCGATGACATCTTTATTTCCGGTAGCGGTGACGATGATATCTGCTTCTTTCACTGCATCTATCATGCGTTTTACTTCGAATCCTTCCATTGCGGCCTGAAGAGCGCAGATCGGATCGATTTCAGTCACAATCACTCTGCAACCTGCAGACTGAAGAGAAGCTGAAGAACCTTTTCCTACATCACCATAACCTGCAACGACGGCAACTTTTCCGGCCATCATCACATCTGTGGCCCTTCTGATCGCATCTACGCAACTTTCTCTGCAGCCGTATTTGTTGTCAAATTTTGATTTGGTTACTGAATCATTGACATTGATTGCAGGCATCGGTAAAGTCCCCATTTTTTGACGCTCGTATAGACGAAGTACGCCAGTGGTGGTTTCTTCGGTGATGCCTCGCACGGAAGCTACGAGTTCAGGATATTTATCAAGAACGATATTGGTGAGGTCACCGCCATCATCGAGGATCATATTGAGTGGCTGATTGTCGCTGAATGCGAAAAGGGTTTGTTCAACGCACCAGTCATATTCTTCAAGAGACATTCCTTTCCATGCGAAGACCGGGATACCTGCTGCTGCGATGGCTGCTGCGGCATGGTCTTGAGTGGAGAAGATATTGCATGATGACCAGGAAACTTCTGCTCCTAGTTCTTTAAGTGTTTCAATCAGAACTGCTGTCTGGATGGTCATGTGGAGGCAACCTGCGATGCGGGCGCCGGTGAGAGGTTTGGATATTCCATATTCTTTTCGGAGGGCCATTAAGCCGGGCATTTCAGCTTCAGCGAGTTCGATCTCCATTCTGCCCCATTTGGCGAGGGAGATATCTTTTACTTTGTATTTTAGATTTTGTGCAACCAATTGATCCTGCATGATTTATAAGTTTCTAATGATTAGTTTTGAAAAACGGTGCAAAGATAGGGTTTGTGCTCCTTCTTTTCAATGTATTCCGGAAAAAACCGGAAGTCATAGAAAAGTCTCTTCACTTTTGATACCGGATTAAGGGATACCGGATGCCGGACTCACGACGCATGTGACTTCCGTCTTCTATAGGAAATAATAAAGAGAATGAGAATGATTTTGGTTACCCCCCACTGAATTTCAGTAATGGTAGCGTTAAAAAAATTTCCCATCACGAGTCCGGAATCAGGCATCCTTTTATCCAGCATCGAAAGTTGTGCTATATCTTACCAACATGAAAAAAATCATCACTACCGAAGCCCCTATCCCGGCAGGCCACTACAGCCAGGCCATTTGCTGTCAGGGTTTAGTATTTGTGGCAGGACAACTACCATTAGATCCTTCAACAGGTAAAATGATAGAAGGAGATGTAGAAGCCCAGGTGAGACAAACCATTCAGAATGTTGAATCTATACTTCTTGCATCCAATTCAGGTTTAGATCATGTACTTAAATCAACGATCTATATTCCGGATATCAGCTACTGGCCTGAAGTCAACAGAGTGTATGGAGAATGTTTTGGTGATCACAAACCTGCAAGAGCCGTCATTCCATGTGGGCCATTACATTATGGTGCTGCACTGGAAATGGAAGTGATTGCCAGGGAAGCAATCGAGTAAAGAGTAACGAATAACGAATAACGAATTATTAATTCAGAAGGTGACGTGAAAAGTAAAAACAACTCCCCCCTTGGAGTAAATTTCATTTTGATGCTATCGTTGCCGTTACTTCTTTACTAAATGAAGACTGCCATCCTTTCGCATTGATCACTTTTATTTTATAACGGATGACATCACCTTTCTTAAATCCGGCTTCTTCATATCCGGCCGGATCTTCTACGACCTTATGCGACTGATACGGAGAACCATTCAATGATCGGTATACCGCAAAATGAACCTTTTGATCACGAGGATAATCCCAGATTAACTTAACTTTCCTTTCTTCATCTGTAACAACAGCATTTACTTTTTCAAGCGGAGCAACTGTCTTGTCGACATACGCTGTAATTTTCATCAAGCCCGAAAATTCAGAATATAGATTATCATCATCCTGGGCATGCAGTCTGTATTGGTATATGACACCGTCGTCAACATTGCGATCTATATATTCCCCCACTTCAGTATTGCTTTGACATGAATATACCTGTTGATACGCACTCTCCTTTGCTGATTTACGTTCCAAAATATTCTGCTTCACATCATGAGACGTACTATTGTACCATTGAAGTTTTACAGCATCCTTTTCATTTCGTACACTGATGAAAACCGGGGCAACAGGTGGAACTCTATCCGGTTTTTTAAGCACAAGCATCTCTGAATATCCGGAATAATTGGACCGCATATCCACGGCAACAATTTTATAATAAATCTGCTCTGTCAAGACATTGAGTGGAATCGTATCCCTCCAAACTGTATCCTGCACAGGATGTCCGGTCAGATTGATAAAGGTTTGATATTTCTGATTACTGGAATGCACATAATACCCTTTCAGATCAGGTTCTTTACCAAGATTCCATTTCACAGTGACCACTCCGTTAGTATCAATGTTACCTTCAAGACCTGTAGGTGGAGCCGGCGGAATCGAATCGATGATCGTACCATATTTCGGAAACCCCACATTGACATTGCCTTCTTTGTCAAAAACACCGACATAATAATAGTTGTTGATTAATTCATTGCATGTCGTGTCTGTATATGTGCGTACGCCAGATCCTAAAGCTTCTGTCGTGAGTTCTAAAAATCCCTCATTGGCCTGATTAGATCTTGAAATTCTGAATCCTGCAATATCCTTATCATTGGGATCTGCCTGCCAGGTGACCTTCATCCGGCCTTTTCCTAAATATTGCGTTTCAATATTGTATGGAGCAGTAGGTGGCGTCCGGTCCCTCGACATCGCTTCGATGACGTCGGATTTAGGTCCCATGATCGCGTAAGGTGTGATCCCCTCAATCTGATATTGCATTGGTACATAATTTTCCTTCAGGCTGTCCCTGTAAAAAAACAGGTTTTCATTTTTAATGCCTGTGAACGCAAATGGGATTTTGTTGATCTTTTGCCATGTATTTCCTTTATCTGCCGAACGATAAATATTAAATGCTGAATAAAAACCACTATAAATTTGTTTATCCCATGCAATCTCAACTACATTTTCACCTTCATATACATGATCCAATATTATTTTTGGAAATGTTTCGACTTGAAAAGTAGAAACGGATGTAATCCCCTCTTCAATCACTAACGTTGACGCCGGACAAAGCGAACGAACACGATAGATGTACAATTTGCCCGGAACGATATCGTGATCTTCATAACGTAACGCTGAAGCTTCCGCAGCCAAGGCACTGAATTCAGAAGAAAGCATAGCAGCAGCATAATAGTTTTTAAATTCATCGCTCTTCTTCATCAGATCAGAAAGTGTTTCTCCTGTCTCTCGTCTTTCACCATGATGTGCCTGGCCGGCAGCCTGCAGATATACGTCATCCGGATTTTGACTGACGAGTACTCTCCATTGTTCAAGTGAAATGGGTTTTCTAATCGAGTCTCCCGGAAAAGTCCATTTTGATTTGATACCTGTGATCGTATCAATTTCACATCGCTCTAACCGATATCCATAAAATTTCGAATAACTCCACACGGATGGACTTGATGGCACCCAACGTACGATAACCGTGCTTGTATCTGCATAGACCCCAATGATATTTACTTCATTGCGCAACGAGTCCGACAGCATAGCCTGACCGGCTATGCTGTGGATCCAAAGAGTGAGGGAGAGGATTAATATATGTTTCATGTTTACCAATTCTGGAAAGTAAATGGAATAAAACCATTGTGCGTATCACTGCCATCCGGTAAAGGATATTTATACACAAAGCCAAATGAATTGGGCCCCTTTGTGATTTTTGTGGCAATGATTGGATTATTCGAAAGCAACCGGGTCACATAGTTTTTATCCTCAATATTCATTAGCTCAAAAGGGCTTGTGGTCACCGTTCCAACGACTACCGGCAATGTGAGCGTCTGATAGGCGAAATGCCTCATATCACTTTGCAACCGACGAAATTGACTCATTCCGTTGACATGCACTCCATACATGACTGCAGTTCTGCGGAGCGGAGGCAGATGAAAACCAACAGGTAAAAACGGTGTATGGGCTATTGTGGGTAATGGAATGCCACCCATACCAGTGGATTCAGAAAAAGCTTCATTTATTCTTGAATCATCCAATGGATTTTGATACGGAGTAGTGGTGGAAAAATAAATACTTCTGTTATAGGTTACGTATCCTTCAAAAAGCGGAAACGGCCGAATATTAGCGGATACATTTACACCCCAGTCCCGCACGAAATTCCTGATGACCCGTGTACGTATACCGGCTCCTTCCAGATATGGACGCATAATACGTGGAGCGACAATAGAAGTAAAATACTGGCTCGGATAAACAGAGCCGGGTGTGTACGTATCAAATTCAATATTCAATGGTGGCCTCATGTAAAAATCCACTCGTTTCGAAAAGGAGATAGATCTGTGATTCGGTACCACCTGAAATGGATTCACATCCACCCATTCAAGATTTTCTGAAAATGAATTTTCAAGTTTGATGACATCTATACCAAATGTCAGGGTCTCCGTATCCCAATCACTTTGCTCGCTCGCAAGCTTACTCGTGAAATCATTGTAATCCGAAGTCCTGAAAAAATAATTGAATAATTCCTTTTCATATTGTCTGACCCGGCCTGATGGAAGACTGACCCGTGTGAATTGATTAGACATCACCGTACTTCTTCCCAGGACAGCGTAGAGATTCTGGATTTGCATTGAAGAGATACCGCTTATATGCGCTCCACCTACAGGGCCACCCATGAGATCACTCATGCTCATATTTCCCGGCAAGGAGACTACTCCTCTTGGTTGATCACGACGTATGATCTGAAGACAATACAATTTATCCGTCTGAAGCTGGCTTACGTTGAATTTAATAATACGCTCACCTTCAATAATCGCCGGTGTATTGATGATCTCCCGGTCTTCTGATGTGAATCGCGCCGTAAACGTGACATCTACATTTGACACATCACCTTCGACACTCAGTAATGGATTACGACTAAATAAAACGATGTAGCCCTGATCAGAACTCGTTTCTGACTTAAGAAAGTTTTGTTGCCGGATATAGGGATACGTGAAATTGATCATTTCAGGTACGATGTGATCCGGCATAGGACCAGTGCGGAAATGATGCAATAGCTCTTCTCTGAATACTGAACCACGGGTTATAAAATCTCTTCCGTTTTCTCTGATACGGGCTTCAACTCTTGCGGTATAATCAGATTCACCATGTAATAAATCCGTAGGATAAAAATTATACACGCGATTATTTTCCGCCCATTCGCCGGTTCCGACTATCGGACTTCCTCTGCCATTCAGTTTGATTTCAAAAGCATACATGTAAGGCTCGATTCTCCTGATCGAAGGTGGATCTATCGCAGTGACATATTCTTCGATTTCATATACCCTGTTCATCTGCATAGAAAATGCAGCAGCAGCTTCTGCATATACTTCTACGGTTTCGCCTTCATCGGGTTTCAGATCCTGGAGAAGACTCATGTCACCGAAAGGATTTCCGGTAGACACCGGAAGACAAACTGTTCCGGCTTGTAATGCAAAATCACATGTCCCTTCAGCGAGGCCATTACAAACATTGTAATAAAAACTTCCCCGTCCTGCTACCCATTCCGGATTTGGCAAACCACCTCTCAGGATTATTGCTGCGCTCGCCTGTAGAATCGGTACTGTAATCGTTTCAACGAAAAGATTGATACGTATGCCAAATGCACCTTCAATGCCTGCGTAAAACTGACCGATGCCATACCATCCGTCAACACCTGGAATCGTACCTGTTCCCGCACAGGTTCTGTCACCATCAGTAGCACGCGTGACATTGATATCACATCCCATCACACTCGCGAGATCAAAATAAAACGGAAAAAAATCCGCTCCAAGATGCATGGCCAATGCAATACCAAATGCAAATCCCTCACCAAGCGGAACAGATGGACGTGGTCTTCCTGCCGTAAGTGAAGCAGGATCACCTGAAGCTGAATTAACACCTCCTCCATGTCCTGCATTAAAGATGCGTGTAAACTCCGCATCAGGTTCAGGCATCAATACCGGGATGTCATGACCAATCATCATGTATCCTGTGATTCGTGCTACATCGACATCACCAATTCTCAGACGCAGTCCTCCACGATTGGTTGGACTGCCCATATGGAAAAACCATTTATCAGGACCTACATAAAAATTAGCCCATATCAATGCATTTTCAGAAGTCCATCCGGTTGGTGGATTTGGAATCGTGCCAATACCTGTAAGTATCGGTGAGCTGACAGGTACTTTTACTTTTACAAAAAACTGACCGTTGAATGTAGCAGGTGCGCCCGGTGGCAGATTTAATTCCATACCAAGATATCCGGCGACAGGACTATTTCCTTCTCTGCCGATCGTAGATATTGAAATACCGTCTGTCATCACTCGAAAGGATCCCTCAATTGCGAGCAGTGTCAAACCATGTGTAAAACTAAATTCAGCCTGCAATCCAACATCAAGATTGTAGGCTTTGCCCTCATCACCGTTAGATCCGAGTATGACTTTGAACTTCAATCCAAGATCATTACTGAAATTCGGTGCATAACGAACACCTGAAGGTCTACCACTACTGCTTGCTCCTGCAATAGATGTACTTGCAGGTAAAGAAGACGTCATCACCATGTGATGATAAAATCCACCACCTAATCCATAAAGTGACAAACCTGAAAAAATCTGAATGCCACTACTGATGAACACTGTACCATCAACATAGAAATAGGAATACCAGCCGGGCGTATCAAATACTGTAGCTGTAGCGCTTTTATAGGTACCAAAATCGGCATTGATATCTATTCCAATACGCGTTCCCATATTGATACCAAGCGTGATGCCGCCACGCACACCTTCTGTAGCAGATTCTTTGTAAAATTCAAGATATCCGCGAAGCGTCACATCACTGGCTTCGACATCGAGATCAATGCGTTGAAGAGTGACACCTGTAAGTGTGAATCGTTGTCTTGGTAATAATTCCATATCCGCATTGAGCAGAATTTTAGCTGCTGCACTGAATCCTCCCTCACTACCTGTCAATGTAATTCGTGGTTGTATCGTAATGCCTTCATTTGAAAAACTAAAATGATCGAGGCCAATAGGAAATCCGGATAATGAAGATTGTCCGGATGATGGAGGTGGCATCCAATCAGCTCCCTCGGCATTGAAATAACCGTGTCCTCCTCCTTCCCCACTGCCTGGCATTCCTAAGCCATCGAGACCTGTCAATGAAAAAGCAAAATCTGTTGTATCAAAACCTACTTCAGAATTTATCCTGAGATTTTCGATTCGTATTCCCGGCATAGTAAGTGAAGCGGGCATTGAACTGCCCGATGGAAGATTGCTGTTTCCAAGCGTGAGTGTTGCGCTTAAATTAGCTTCTATAAAAGATGAATCCGCAATGACTGCACGGATATATGTAGTAGGTAAAATGGTGGCCTCTGCCATCGATATTGGTATGCGCATTGCCGCAGCAGGTCGCACTGAAAGAACAAGTGCAAAATCTCCATCAGTATATTCCAATGCAGCTCTGTACTTCAGGTATTGTGTTTCATCGGCTATAGGAATCCCCAGTTTACCATTAAAACCTGCCGAGCGGAAATTATTCTGAAGAATATCCAGGAAGAATGTATCCAAAGATGCTTTCCATCCGGCCATATCTCCATCACCATCCCATCGCAATATATTCTCTGCTCTCGCAGAAAAAGTCAAACCTGTATTGTCAATAAAAATATTGCGCAATGCAAATGTGAGTGGGTGTCCATCCGGTCCCTGCAAATGTTCAGGTGTATGGACACTTACTTCTTCCAGAAAAAATCCTTTCCATGTATTGGCCATTCCGTCGTCGGTCAATGCAGGATGCACATAATCGTCCGGCAATGCAGCCATAAAATGTTCTGGATTTTCCAGATCAGAAAGATCAATCCATGCATTATGTGCTACTGTAAAACCCCATCCTTCTACACCAGGCAATTGAAAAGGATCCATGTCGATGTTGACCATGATATTCCCACCCCGCACAAAACGACCTGTAAACCTGGCTTCCACTTTTCCTTCCGGCTCTACATTTCCATCTGCGCCTTCAGGTAAAAGCCAATCACGAGTAAAACGATGTATGCCTGTAATATTGAGCGCTCGGAATCCTTCACAATCCCATTCGACAGACGTAACCTGATTGTCAGGACGATCATTTTCCGCACCCGCGATTACAAATTCATTTCCATTGCCGAGATCAAAAACCTGGTCTTGTGGCAAATACAATCTTACATCATTAGCAAATCCGGTAGGTGTGATACATACATCTGCTCCTAAAGAAATAAAGCCTTCAACAATCTCCATATTCGGCAGATCAATGTTGACTACTGCTTTCATCCTTGCAGAATCCGGCTTAAGCATCAGGTCTATAATACCAATGATGATACGGTTGCCATCAATCTCTTTATCAATTCCTATTGGAAGTGCAGTTTCACTTCCCGGTGTCAGAAGACTGATCAATTTTCCCGTTCCTTCAATCGCAGCATCCATAGCTTCCGCTTCAGTTTGTGTCATACCCACAATCCGACCCAAAGGAGAAATAAATTCTGAAAATGGTAATGCGGCATCCGTCACCGGAGTCACCTGTCCATGAAAAGCCTTACGAGCTGCATTAATCTGAAGACTGCTAAATTGTACCCGTAGTTTAATATTGTTGAGAAGAGGCATCCGTATATATCCCTGTCCACTGAAACCTGATGAAGATCCACTCACTTCTCTCACTTCAACTGTAAATCCTGCAATCGTAAAATTTGAGCCAACTGCTAAATCTCCTATGGCATTGTGATCAGTGATACTTGGAAATGTACAGGGCGCTGAACATGTTGATTCTTCTTCTTCCTCTTCTTCGGGAGTACCTGTAGTACCTGCATCAGCGTCAATGACAAAAATCCTTGTTCCACTGGCATGATAAAAATCAGAATCCGAAATATAAAAGTTCGCAGGTACAGCGTCATCAGGATCTCTCAACCAAACCACGCGCCAGTAATATGTTCCTTCTTCAAGAATTTCTTTCGTCTGATTGTTGACAAGATAAATCCCGGCCATCAGATCTTCAACAGATTCAAAATGCGATCCATTCACTTCTTCCGAGAATCCACTCACAAGATTACTTTCTTCAAAATGTTCTGATCGTGAAATCTGTAATACCCATTTTTCATGCACATCACCATAGTACGTTATGTCCTCTGGTTCTCCTGCGCCATGTATCCGGATTAAATTAAATACATCGGGAAATACATTCAGGGGCAATGCACCATTGTCCCAGCGAAAATCAATATCCCCGGGTGGCAGGGTGTCCTGATGGATTGGAATATCCAATCCGGGTTTGGGCATTCCTGAAACAAAATCATTGGCCATCGAATATGTAAATGTCGGACCATTGCGCATATGCATACTCGCATTCGCTTCAGCACGATAGCTTCTGCTTCTTTGAAATGTAGGTGTCAGCCAACTATCGTTCATCATAAACATCCGTGCATGATCCTCATCTGTGGTAAATCCACGGTCCAGTAAATATTGAAGCGGCCCACCAGGTGGCCAGTTGAGGTCATCATTTCGATTGTATATATTCAATCCGGAAGGTTGTTCTGTAAGATTAAGTGTGTATTGAAGTCTTTGATAGGTGGCACAATACGGATCAAATTTTATCAGGAATGGAAACTGTCCAAAGGGCAGTGTATCCTGATGAGAAGGAAAATACATTTCTGCATGCGGATCGACACAGGTAGACGTCCCAAATTCTTCCGTCACACATCCATTGTACTCATCATCATCCGTTTCTTCGTCATCTTCTGTTCCATACGTAAACCTTATAACATTACTATTGCCTCTGTCCAAAAACATTAGTTCACCTTCAGGATCAATGGCCGTCACCCACACTACATACTCATGTCCTTCAATAAACGTATAGTCGACACCATTGACAAAAGGATAGGTCGATGCCGGTGTTTCAAAATGACGAATCGAGGGTGTATTGACATCATAGATTTCATCTATGTACTGATCCAATTCATCCTGTGTCACATCACCAATACTTAATCTGTAGATCAACCTTGATCGCTGCATCGGTGTAAGCGAACTCAGATCCTGTATCCAATTGATATTCACCTGTGGAAAAACAAATGCTTCGTCCATTGGTAAAACAATTTCGGGTCGGTCTATGTACACCAGTTCAAAAGATGCACATCCTTCAGAAGGATCAGACAAGGTGTTATCATTTTCATCAAATGCTTTGAAACAAATCGTGTATGATCCTTCAGGCAAGGCATGATTGATGGATATAGCTGACATTTGTTCTTCCGTCAGATTATTTGTGTTTTCAATTCCTCCGCTCGACATGCCGAGATCTCTCAACTGCATACCGGAATAGAATTGGGTCTGACCGGGCGAAATGGTAATCGGCTGCCCCAGATATCTTATGTTGGCTGTGATTCCGGTTGGACCCTGGATATCGGCTTCAAGTCTGTATCTGAACGTTGAAGAGGGATCCGTATTGACAATATTGATATAAACATTGGAAAGATCATCAATGTAATAATCGAGATCGGTCGGAAAAGGCGGATTGATAACCGTATTGATTGAAAGCTGACTGCAACCTATGGCGTAATAAAATATACTCACAAGAAGTAGTATGAATAATCTTATATTCTTCATTGTCGTGGCAAATGCGGAATTAATTTTTCTTTCTATTTCCATTGGAATCAAGAAGGTTATAGGAGAGATTAGTGGAAAATCTTATTTCATCATATTTCCGGCTTTGGATGGATGATTTTTTCAAATACGCTACAAGGAAACTCAGAGAGGTTCGTTTATTCAATTTCCAGGATGTATTGAGTACAGAGTTGATTGCAAAGCCATCCTTTGCACCATTCTGAGTGAGAATATTATAACCGGTTTGCAACGTTACTTGCACCTCCGGTTTTTTTAAGGTCTTACCCAGATGTATATTTCCACCGATTCTTTCACTTTCAATATCTCTGTACACATTTCTATTTCGTTGGACTCCCAAACCAAAGCTCCATTCCTTTTCTTTAAGATTAATCCTGTAATTCAATATCTGCGATTGAGTTTGTCCATCAGACAGGCCTTCACTTGTCGGGCTGAGATCCTTTACCTGGCTTGTGTTGAAACTGAATTGTAGATTTTGTTTTGTCTTTTCATTTCCCCAGGAATAAAATGGAGAGACACTGATGACACTTGTGTTTTGAACAAACCGGAATGTATCATTTAGCATGACCAAACCTGCTCTTTGATCAATAGCAAAATTCGAATAGGTCAGGTTGAGCCCTCCGTTTGATTTCAGGATGATATTGCTGCTGATGTTATAAATAAGACGCTCTGATGTATTCCTGCGAATGTGTTTAAGGTTGTTTCGTTGCAGGCCCAGGTTACCGTTGAAGTTGAGATGGTTTTTTAATAATCGTAGTCCGCCATTGACGGTATAATTTTCCAGGTCATCGAGAATATAGTGGATGCCGAAGCTCCGGTAATTGGGATCAATACGTTTATAATGCAATCCGATATTGAAATATTTATCCTGCCACTGCAATCCGGCTTCACCGGCAAGACACGCACGAGTAGTGTTGTTAGCTGTAATAAATGAACCAACCACTTTCCTTATGCTTTCACTCAGATCATCTTGCAGCGTATCTTCCCTTGCGAGTTGATTGTTCGTGAGAATGGACATGTTGACATTAAATGATGCCGTGAGTTTTTTTAAGAAAATAAATCTCGCATCCGTACCGATGACAAGATTTTCAGGCGGTGGTAATTTGGTAATATAAATTTCCTGCGCATCAATAAGTTTGTAATGATCTCTGCCTTTGAAATAGAAAAGATCAAAATGATTTCTCTCTTTTCCCAAACCAAATTTCAATCCATAGGCTAACCTTTTGTAATTGGAAATCAGATCTGACTGAAAGGCAAGTGTATCCAGATTATAATTGGGCGTTTTTATTTCACCATACATAGCTGCCATTCGAAAGATGCCCGGATTTAATTCAACTCCTGCGCCTAAAAATGTAATGTCGCTGAGTGAATACCTGCTGAAGTGCATGCTTCTGTGGCCGGCATAAAGTTTAATCCATTTATAAGTTGGACTTATACCAAACCTGACAAATGGATTATTTGCTGATGAATTAAATTGACCTTGTCGAAACGTCAATTGAACTGGAAATGCAATGCCCAGAAATTCAAAACTACCTCTAAGGTTGATTGAAAAAGCATCTCTCTGATCGACATAGCTGTCGCTCGAAGAACCTACTCCTTGATAAGAGAGAGACAATGTTGCCGATCGTTTTATTCGGAAAGGTTCTCCTGACTTTAATCTGGCGAGATCCTGTCCGGTCATATCCCGAATCAAAAACATCAGTATGATGATGATAAGTCTTCGCATATCAACTCCGACTATCGATATCGGCCTGAATAATATCACGCAACCATGCAGGAAATCTCGGTGAAGGCAATATTCTTGTTGCCGTGCGTCTTACTCCCCGTAGCCAATACTTCTGAAGAAAATAATACATGATGCCTTGTGCGATGACTTCATCATTTCCTCTTGAGTCACCTCTGTAACTTGTGAGATACCCTCTGAATTCACTTCGATGTGCCCGAATCTGGTGATCAGAAATCGCAAATTCACGATCTACAAAATGACCGATTTCATGTAGAAGCGTCATGCGCGGATTTTCTGAAGCGATGGTGAAGGTCAGCGGATGGAGAATGATGTATTCATAGGCATCATTTATCTGGCTGCATCTGCGACTACCTCCTCCGATGGTTTCTTCATATTGATCACCCTTAAGTATTTCTCTGGAGTGACCGGAATGATCTGTGACGGTATGCATGCTCGCCGTCGGAGAAGTTTGAATCGTACCATGCAATGGATCACCGATGCGGATATTCTGAGGTACAGCCTCTAAATAGAATGGAGGTAGTACGGATAATACTTCCTGGATAATGGCAGATTGAGCGGTGTTAGCATTAAATATATTGAAGGATAATCCGGCGATCGTGACGGTTTCACTTATTCCCCAGATATCTTCCACATCTTCTGACTCCAATCCATCAGTCTGACAAACGGTGAGTGCAGCCGCAGATCCATCACTTGAGGCACCATGCATAAAAATACAGCAAGGGCAACCAGTAGCCTGGCAATCATCCATGGATTCAAATCCCTGGGCATCGTGATAAGGTGTTGAAACTTCACCAGCGCCGGAAGAGGTCGTTTCATGTGCTCTTCTGCGTGTTGATAGCTCCTGTGAAAAAACATCGTACATACTGAGCAATCCAAACAAAACAGTGAAAATGATTTTCATAGACTATGATTAAAAGAAATGAAACACAAGACGAATTAATTTTTTTGGTCTTTATTGTTTTCCATTGCTGCAAGACGTTTTTCCAGTTGCATGATGATCTCTTGTTGCTCCTGCATCGCTTTGACCAGTACAGGAATGATTTCACTGTAGTTGACAGCATATGTATCCGTCAACGGATCAATTGTCCTTCCATCTGTGTTGACATCATTTTGAGTTTCAGGTTTACGAACGATTTCGGGAAGTACATTTTCTAATTCCTGTGCGAGGAAACCAAGATGCGTGTGACCATCTTCTTCTTTCCATCGGTATGAAACCGGGTTCATACGTTTGATCTTTTCAAGGCTGCTGGTCAGGGGATGAATATCTTTTTTCAATCGTTCATCCGATGATTGGTTCAGTCCATTGACGGACCATATTTCAGACCATCTGAATGAAGTTGATCCTAATTTGACGGTGTTGTGCAATGTAGGTCCCCACTCTGCTCCGGAAGAATACAATCCGACCTTAGCTGTTCCTGCCAATCCAACTTCAAGAGATGAGGTACTTCCTTTTAATGAAGCACCATTTGTACCACCGATCCGCATTTCATTGGTGAGTACCTGACTACCCTGGTATTGAATTCCACCTGTGATCAGCGACCATGGATTGGAATCATTATCAGGTGCTGCTTCCCATTGCTGAATGTTGGCAGGAAACCATTTCAATACATAGCCTTGTGTCGGTGCGTTCGGAGTGATTGGTTTGCCTTGCAATTGATTAGCATTCCAGAGTGCATTTGTGTTGAGCGCGCTGATGACAGAACCTGCGATGTTAATACCTGTGCCTGCTGTATAAGAACCGGCGGGACCGGCGGGACCTTGAGGACCCTGCGGACCTTGTGGGCCTTGAGGACCCTGCGGTAAAACCAGGTTAAGTGTTTGGCTTGGCGCATTACCTGTGATCGAAGCAGAAGCATTTATTCCACTTGTGACAGTTCCTATCGCCAGAGTATTTGCAGGACCAGCCGGGCCTTGCTGACCTTGTATTCCTTGTTGACCTTGTGCACCGGTTGCACCTTGTGGTCCATCATCACCTTGTGGACCCTGCGGACCTTGCGCACCGGCAGGCCCCTGAACTCCTGCAGGTCCTTGTGGCCCAACAGATCCCTGGGTTCCGGCTATACCCTGTGGACCTTCCGGACCTTGTAACTGTCCTATAGGAATCCATTCATCTCCATTCCAGACAAAACCTGATCCAGTATCTTCAGTGATATAGATGTCACCATTATTGCCATTATAGTTGGGATCAAGACTTGCCTCATTTGGGACGGTACCGACAATAGATATCCCTGCTCCTGCAGGTCCTTGCTGACCTTGTTCTCCCGGATCACCTTTATCACCCTTTTCACCTTTAATTCCTTGTGGACCGCGGAAGGCACTATTGTTAATCTGCGAAGTCGTAATTTCTGCATAAGGTCCCTGCTGTCCTTCACCACATTCTACACGAAGATATTTGGGACCGCTATTCCAATTGACGTCAGTGATATTGCCAAAAAGTGGAATACCTGATCCAACTTCAACCGAAAACCAACCATATGCATCTGTCTGAGGATCCTGAGTCTCACTATAAAGTACTGTGCCTGTAGGAGAGCCCTCCAGAATATCAAACTTCAGAAACACAACAAGACCAGGCTGTGGATCTCCGTCATCATTACGGACTATCGATTGATAATTAAATCCTTGTCCGTAGGTCAATCCATTCAAAAGGACAAAGGCGAGGAATAAAAAAAATTGTTTCATTTTATTATGATTTTATGATGGTATAGGTTGAGCATTTTTGATTTTGTGGAATCAGTTTAATGAGATATCCTCCGCTCGGATATGAGGAGAAGTCTAAAGTGAAAAGATTGTCCTGATTGAATTTTCCCTGGTAAATCAGACTTCCTATAAAAGAATAAATTCTGATCTGTCCAGGTTGAAATTCGTGTGCATCAATGAATAGATAATCATGTACAGGATTGGGATAAACCCGAACGAAAGATTCGTTTTGCCCTTGGGATGTGCCGGTCATTTGGTCCGTTTCAGTCAATGGAGAAGTAAAATTCATTCCACCACAGGAACCATATGCAGTAAAAACCTGACCGATAGCTTGTTGAAATTGAACACTATTACATTCGCCTGAATTATATTGAGTGACGTGCATTGCACTTAAAAGACATTGCGTACTCACCTGTGATGACAGGCTCATCGAGAAACTAAAGAACAAGGTTCGGATAATCCATTTTTTATGTAGCATACATCAATTGTTTAACAGAGCACAGATTGTCAAACCAAATGTATCGACCCGAAATACCTCCTCCGCAGGCCATCTATTATTCCGTATTTTCCATATCGTATTCAGTTCATTTTGTGATTATTTGGCAAAAGGATGGTTTTTAGTTTTTCCCTTGCTTTTCCCACTGCCCTAAATGAGAAATACCGATTAATCAGGGAAAAAGCCAAATAGTCAGGAAGAATGATCTATCAGTAATTCATGTGAATAAGACTTGAATTATAGGCCTAGATTTGGGGCATCAAGTGTGAACAAATAAAGTGACCCACTGTCAACAAAAGATTCGGAATAACACAAACCTTTCATACGTGAAAGGATTAGTGCTTTGTTGTCTGCACTTTTTGAGTATGGAGGTTAGTGCTCAACAATATTTCAGGACTGAATTAAGTGTGATCAATGGCCTGGGGCAGGGAGATGTACATCATATCAGCCAGGATAGCCTGGGGTATGTCTGGATCACACAACAACATGGTGTCGCGCGATTTAACGGAAGGGAGTTTATACAGATAGAGGCAAATCCTGCAGATAGTACTTCTTTGCCCACTACTGAAGTCTATCACATCACTCATCTGCCTGATGGCAATGCATGGTTTTCTCATCAAAAAGGGATCTCATTTTACAACCGGAAAGAAAACCGTTTTACAAACTATGGACGCCGGCAAGGATTGCATTGTGATATTGTGAATGAAACTTTTACGGATGGTGACTCTATCCTGTTTGCTGCACACTGGTATGGATATGACAGAATCCATCTTAATACATGGAAGACGGATTGGCTAAGACCCTTTCCGGAAATTCAGGACAGTCTGTTTCGACACCGTTCCTATAATCTGCCCAACCATCCAAAACAGAACCCATATAATTCCAACCAATTATTCAGTATTCATAAAAATGATCTGTATGTATTGGATAAAAGAACATTACGATTTACAAAACTGACGGATTTTCAAATAGGTGTTTCGCCACTAATTAAGGATGCCTTTTTTCTGCTGGAATATGAATGGGCGGATTCCTCAAACCTGTTACTCAATTTCTTCCCGAATGATGGAACGGTCTATACCTATAATCTTGTCACCAGGAAACTTTCACCACTCAAGATCATAGATGGAATACATCTCTGGATCAATAAAATCCAAAAAACCGGTGATCATACGTTTCTATGTGCTGAGCAATCCTTAGGTGCATTTCGATTATGGACTACGAATAACCAAATTGAAATAATCGATTCCACTTTAAAGCAAAAAACATTCGCATCATTCTTTCTGGATCGCCAGGGCGTATTGTGGGTAGGTGAACATGGCTATGCATTTCGATATGAACCCTCACAGATAGCAACCTTTATAGGCGGATCAGCATATCAATTTCTTACGCATATTACAGATCCTGAGACTGGAACGATAGTAGCTATTAGTTATATAGATCCAAAGGTATTACAATTTGAAAAAGGCGTTTTCAAAGAGATTTCTTTTCCGCCTATAAAAGGTTTATCGTCAAATATTTTCTTTCATGAAGGCATTCACAAATTCATAAACCTCACCGGAGAGTATCTCAATATATTTCACCCTTTAACAAAGGACTATTCTAAAATCAAACTAACCGGACTGAAGAATGTAGATCATGTTAATGATTTTGCTACGGCTTCTGATGGTTTCTATGTCGCTATCGGCGATGAAGTATATTTTATCGATTTCAATGGCCGGGCTCAATTGATCCTTCAATCCAAAAAAAGGATTTACGAAGTTGAAGTTTATAATGGTAAATTATTTTTTTCTACACTGGGCCATTTGAATGTATTTGACCTGAAGCAAGGTGATACAAAGGAAATTTTACATCTTGATGATTATACATTAATTCCCTTATTGGTTCACCGGGACATTCTTTATATACTTTGGCGGGCAAAGCTTAAGTATGTAGAATTAGATTCACCGGGATATAGTATACGGGATAGCGGCCTGGATGGAAGATTTCCCGATCAAACTTTTCTGCAGATGAATATATCCGGTGATGATCTGCTTATCTCCGCTGAATTCAGGATGATCAGGATAAACACATCTTCCTTTAAAGTCCTGAAATCGTATTCCTACCTGGATCAAATTGACATCGGATACTGGGATGATATCTTCACCACTATACAGGGTCGCTATTATGTATCCACCGATTCAAAAAAAATAATTGCTTTTCCTGTTCAGTTGAAGCGGCCTTCGTTTCTCAGTTACCAGGTGGAAGCGATAGAAATCAATGGAAAGAACAGGATATTCAATAAAAATTCATACCATCTTGATGATGATGAAAATAATATCGTCATCAAATCCGATGCAGTTTATACCAGTGTTTTTGACAAACTGACTTATTATTACCGAAATACGACCCTTGCTGAGGACTGGATTCAAATGAAATCGGATATTCTCCAGCTATTAAATCAAAAGCCCGGAAAATATTCCATTGATCTGAAAGTAGTCGACCGGTATGACCAGGAAAGGATAATAGAGAAAGCGGCTGTTTTCGAAATATTCCCTGCCTGGTATCAAAGCCGGTGGTTCTATGCATTTATTATTCTTTCATGCCTGGCGCTGATCTATGGACTGTATCAATACCGGTTGAAACAAATCCAAAAGAATTACGATTACCAGACCAAACTTCAGCAGCTGGAAATGACGGCATTGAAAGCCAAAATGAACCCTCATTTTATATTTAATTGCCTGAACAGCATCAAGGGATTGATACTCATAGGCGACACAGATAAAGCCGTCAATTATATCGGCACCTTCTCCAAACTGGTGCGAAGCTCCCTCGATAGTTCAGATGAAAAACTGATAACACTAAAAGAAGAAATTGATATTGCCGAAAATTATCTTGCGCTTGAGCATCTTCGATTCGGATCAAAGCTTGCCTGGAATATTAGCCGTCCGGATGAAGCTCTGCTTCTCGGAATTAAATTACCACCATTTGTCCTGCAACCGCTGATTGAAAATGCTATCGTCCATGGCATGGCGTACGCACATCATGATGGCTTTGTCAGGATTATCACGCTGAAAGAAAAAGACATAATCCGTATAAAAATTATAGATAATGGAATCGGCCTAACTCAAGCCAAAAAAATAAACGTACACAAGGAACATCAGACCAGGAAACACCTTGGGGTATCTCTTGTCCAACAAAGACTGGCTATTATACATGCATCATTAAAGATCTACGAGCATATGGATAGCCAGGGAAGCGTCGCAGGAACCATTTCAGAAATAATCATTCCATACCCAACATGAATAAGAATATCACGGCTATAGCCATCGATGACGAAGACTTGTGCAACAAAGCACTTGAAGTTGAAGTCCGAAAATACTGTCCGGAGATAAAGATGATCGGAAGCTTTACTGATCCGCGGGAAGGCATGCAGGCGATTACAGATCTCCAGCCCGATATCGTGTTTCTGGATATTGAGATGCCATGGTTGAATGGATTTGAATTGTTGGATAAGCTTCAGCCCATTCGTTTTGAAGTCATCTTTGTCACGGCTTATAATGAGTATGCGATTAAAGCTTTCCGTTCAAAAGTGTTGGACTACCTATTAAAACCTGTTGAGCCGGCTGACCTGGTAGATGCTGTCTATCGTGCCATTGAAAAAATACACCGGAAAAGCCGGAGTGAAGAATTGGAAATCCTGCTATCGAGGTACGCTTCATCTCATCTTACCGATATTCTGTCCATTCCAACACAGGAAGGATTGGAATTTTTAAATAAAAAAGAAATCATGTATTGCGAAGCGGAAGGAAACTATACGTATATTTTTACCCAGGATGATAAAAAAAGATTGGTACCAAAGACACTGAAAGATATTGAAGCGATGATCAATGATGCAGGATTTTTACGCATACACCAATCCTTTCTTGCCAACATCGCCTATCTGAAAAGTTATCTGCGTCAGGATGGAGGATTCATTGAATTGAAAAATGGCAAACAGCTACCGGTGAGTCGGGCGAAAAAAGAAGACCTGTTGAATAAATTCCGGGAATGAAACTATTTTCGATTTTCGATTTTCGATTTTCGATTTTCGATTTTCGATTTTCGATTTTCGATTTTCGATTTTCGATTTTCGATTTTTAAGAACTATGAATCGCAGCTGCAAGCTGCTTGAAACAGATTAATATATTTAATTTACAGATTGAAATATCAATTTTAAGTTCAAACTTAAAATAGCGGTTGAATTTGAACAACTAATAACCTCTTTTGAACCACTTAGAAATATAAGTTCACTTAAGGAAATCACTTAAATAACCTAAACTATAAACCTATAAACCTATAAACTTATAAACCTCATAAGCCCATAAGTCAAAGCCGTTTCTATTTGATTTTAAAGATGAATGTCAGATTCCCGCACTGCTCCACAGGTGCAGTAGCATCGGCGACAAAAATATAAGTAGCAGCCATTGCTTCCGCTTTACGGATGAGATCCGGTTCCCTGATGTTTGAACCAAGGGGATTATATTTTGTGCGGATTACCTTTCCATTTCTGTCTACACATATACTTACAGTCATGTGACCTTCTTTGACAGCTATGCTGCCTACATTACCACGAGAAACGAGCTTTCTGTCAAAACCTTTACCAAGGCCAACCTGCCAACCAAGACCTGTACCATCATTTCCTACACCGGTATTTTTTCCTGCACTTCCTACACCTGTGCCTCCACCCGGACCTGAACCATTACCGACTGTATTACCGGTACCGTTTCCACTGCCTCCACCGCCTCCGGGTTTAGTACCAAAGCCCTCGCTGGTCACACCTGAATCATCATCCCCTGGCTCAGAACCACCCACATCACTTTTACCATTACCATCAGAAAAGTCAATGATATTTAATTCTTCAACAGCATCCGCTTCAAATGAATTGTCATTGACCGACTGCCAGGCAGAAGGGGTAGTAATCTTTGGCGTAGGTAATGGAATATCTGAAGCACTGGAAGACAGCAAAGCACTTGAAGTTCTTGTCACCGTATTCAATGCAGGAGCTGCTAATCTTGAAGGAGCCGCCTCTACAGGCCTTGAATGCATAGGCTCAGCTTTTGTCTGGTTCCCTCCGGCTTCACTCCCGGACATATGCGAACCTGCCTCCATATCAGCTGTAGGTGGCGTTTTATGCTCTTCCTCCACCACAAATTTTTCAGGTTTGATGTATTGATTGAAGGGATAGTCAAACTGGAACACCAGGGCTTCTTTCGTAGGCTCAGCAGGTGTCTGCATGGAGAGAAACGGAAGGAAGGCTACCAATAACAACAGGAGATGCAATACAAATGAAATGGTTCTACCCCTGTTGCGGGATTTGCTGAATATCTTAGGCTGACGTTTTCTGGACATAGGCTGAATAACAACTTTAACGCTCCAAAAATGCGACTATTGTCATTCAAATTCCCGTATTGAGGTTCTTTTAACAAAAAAAGCCATCCGGGTATCCCCGGATGGCTAAAGCTCAATGAAAATATTTACGCAAAAAATCTTGAGTGTTTATTGCAACACTTATAAATTGATAGCCGTTGTTTGGAGTTTTCTCCTATTCGTTTTACTGCGTCATGAGTCCGGCATCCTTTTATCTGGTATCCGGCATCCATTTTTTATTGAACAATAAATTTCTGCATTACACCTTCCAGCTTGATGAAATAGATACCTGAAGGAAGGCCATTAATGTCGGCACTGTCCGTATTGAAACCGTGACCAACTAATTTTCCGTTGACATCAAATATTCCATACGATACGACTTCATGACCGAAATGAAGATCGCCGTTCATGATTGGATTTGGATATACCGGATTCACTTTCGCCTGTTCGATTTCTTTAGTCCCTGTAACCAGATTCATAAGCACAGGATTTTCCAGGAAGTTAGATCCCGATATAGCAGGTGATGCTACTACTGGTCTGAAGTTAGGTGTCTTGGATGCAGCTACAGGGTTGATCAATAAAGTTCCATCAGTAAAAGGAACAGGATCAATATTGTTGTGCAGAAGTCCACCAGCTCTAACCCAGTTATTCACAGCACTAAGCTTTGAAATGGAATTTGCAGCACGTGTCACTTCTACAAGTCCATTCGCAGTAGTATCTGTTGTGCTTGTAAATGCATTTGCAGTATTGACGATGATATTATTTGCAAAAGAAATTTGCTTGCTCGTAATGTCTACCGGCGTTGATGGATTCACTAAAGCGAGTGCCTCAGCAAAATTAGTATTGCGTAATGTACTATCGCCATCGATCATCAGGAAATTCCTGTACCCCATGAAAATACTGTTGACAATACGCAAGCTTGAATTCCTTCTGATACGTGCTCCTCTTCTGAAAGCTGCTTTTGTTGTAGAATTCATTGATGAATATGAAGAACCCACTGGTACAGGACCGACCATCGTGAAGTTTGAGAAAACGGCGTTGGTTTTTGGAGAAACGCTTGCAGTACCTGTAGCTTCATTATCACTTTCAAATCCTTCTGAAGTAGAACCTCCTGATGGCAGACTGTAGGTCAGATCGTAGAATGCAGAGTCACGAACACCGATACCAAACTGAGCTAAACCACCATATCCATTGTCTGTATCAAAATCATCATCAGTACCTTTCCATGCGATCAGATGTTTTGAATTGACTGTACCACCGAACCATTCAAAAGAATCATCTCCTGAATAAGAAACCTGCACATGATCAATCTTTGTACCTGAACCCACTGCACCCAGGGTCAATCCATTGATTTCTTTATTGGTCTCAAAAGCAACACCACCGAATTCAATACGCAGATAATTTATTGAACCTGAATTGTCATTTACATCTGTGCCACCGAAACGTGCAAGATTGGCATCAAAAGTTACATTGTTGAAACCTTCCATCTGCACATTATTATTGTCTGTGCCATTGAGCAGGTTATGTTTGGATCTGCCTGCTATCAAAAGACCACCCCAATCACCTCGATTACGTTGGCCCGCAGATTTGGATGAAGTAAAAATGACAGGTTTGTCAACTGTACCATTCACTTCAATCGTACCTCCACGTTCTACAATGATCGAAGCATAATTTTTTGGAGAAGAACTCAGATCAGAAGCTGCACGAATGATGGTACCTGCGGGTATGATTAAGGTACCACCACTTCTGACTACGATGAAGCCCTGTAGCAGATACACCTGTGAAGCATCAAGTGTCAGTGTATTTCCTGAAGCGATTTCCTTTTCTCCCGGGACAGGAAGCGATGCGTCCATGCCATTGAGCGTGGTGACATCTGTTGGATCCGGATAAGTAGCATTGATAGGATCAAATTCAGTCCATCCACTTGTCCAGTCAATAGCCGGATCAGGTGATAATGCACCTACATAAGATGTGTTTTCCAAGGAGAAATTTGACAGTGTTGGGTTGCCGTTAAATATCGCACCGGCAACGGCAGGTGAACTTACAACAGGTCTGAAATTAGGAGATGTTGAAGCAGAAACCGGATTGATCAATAAAGATCTCTTTGTAAAGCTTACAGGGTCAATGTTGTTTGCCAACGGACCAGTTTCTCTTACCCAATCATTGACAGCCTGAAGTTTAGCTGCAGAGCCAGATGCACGAGTCACTTCCACTAAACCATTTGCAACAGTATCAGTGGTACTGTGAAATGCAGCAGCAGTATTCACGATGATGTTGTTTGCATATGAAACCTGTTTAGACTTGATGTTAACCGGTGTACTCGGCGTAACTAAAGCAAGAGCATCCGGATAATTCGTATTCCGCAATGTGCTGTCACCATCAATCATGAGGAAATTTCTGTACCCCATGAAAATGCTATTGACGATGCGCAGACTTGAATTTCTTCTGATGCGCGCACCTCTTCGGAATGCAGCTTTGGTCGTAGCGTTCATACCGGAATAAGTGGAACCTTCAGGCACCGGACCTACCATGGTATAATTTGAAAAGACTGCATTCGTATAAGGTTTCACATTTGCAGTACCCGTAGCTTCATTATCACTTTCGAATCCTTCGGATGTAGATCCTCCGGAAGGAAGGCTGAATGTGAGATCATACAGAGAAGAATCACGTACGCCGATTCCGTACTGGCTCAAACCACCATATCCATTGTCTGTATCAAAATCATCGTCAGTACCTTTCCATGCGATCAAATGGCTGGAATTGACAGTTCCTCCAAACCATTCGAAAGAATCATCACCTGAGTAAGAAACCTGAACATGATTCAACACTGTACCGGCACCAACTGCACCTAAGGTAAGGCCATTGATTTCTTTATTGGTCTCAAATGCAACACCACCGAATTCGATGCGCAAATAAGTGATAGAACCTGAATTGTCATTGATATCTGTTCCGCCGAAACGGGCCAGGTTGGCATCAAAAGTCACATTGTTGAATCCTTCCATCTGCACGTTATTATTGTCAGTTCCATTCAACAGATTGTGTTGTGATTTACCTCCGATCAGAAGACCACCCCAATCGCCTCGTTGACGCTGACCGGCAGGTTTTGAAGAAGTGAAAACAACCGGCTTAGCTGAAGTCCCGTTGATCTCAATCTTTCCACCACGTTCAACAATGATGGATGCATAATTTTTTGGAGATGAACTCAGGTCTGCAGCGGCACGGATAATGGTGCCGGCTGGTATCACCAGTTTTGCACCGCTTCTGACCACAAAAAAACCTTGTAGCAAATACACTTTTGATGCATCAAGTGTCAACGTGCCAGAAGTAAGTTCCTTTTCACCACGTACAGGCAGAGAAGCATCCATGCCATTCAACGTTGAGAGATCCGTAGGATCTGCATAAGCAGCATTGACAGGATCAAAATTAGTCCAGCCTGTCGTCCAGTCCAACGATGGATCCCATGACAACGCGCCAACATAAGATGGTGTTTGTAATTTAAAATCTGTTTGGGCATGCAGTGATTGCATGATCATAACAGTTGATAAAGTAAGAAGGGTAAAAAAATATTTTTTCATAGAAAAAGAGTTTGATTTTAGTAATGGGTATGTGCCTGATTTATACATGTTGTTCTTAGCTTGAGAATTTCGATAAATGACATGCCTCCGGCTCCTTTTCTATGTGTAATGATTAAAAAGTGTAGTTAAAAGCTAGGCTTGTCGAGTATCCATTCTTGAAAATGTACATCAATCGGTCTTTTCCTTGATCTGCGACGGAGGTATATTTTCCATCGTGGTCAGCATCCTGGTAAAAGACCAGATTGTTATGTAGTATATCACCTATAGTGAGTTTGATGTTGAGATTTTTTATAGTTTTTCCAACCTGAAAATCTAATACGCTTCTTGGTGCTTCATAAATATCCTGACGTGTATCTCCGAATTTTGGATCCACACCGACGAAGGCTATTCGACGACCTACCCTGTTAAAGGAAAAGTTCCATGACCATCCGTTATCCGGGTTTTCATATTGCAATCTTGCATTGAAGATGTAAGGTGATTGTCCCTGCAATGGCCGGTCAGCTTTAGCCTGCGATCCCGGATTGAATTCCAGCTTAGATTTGATAAGTGAAATATTGGTATATACGGCCATGTTTTGGAACCCTTTGAAAAGATGGATAAAATCAAGCTTCTTCTTTAATTCGAATTCCAGTCCATAGATCTTCGCAGACTTTTCATTGGTAAAAGTGAAGGTTGTAAATGGCTGTGTGACATCAAGACTTAACTCAATCGGGTTGTCAATAGATTTGTAAAATCCACCTATGGAGATCATTTGTCCACCGGAAGGATAGAATTCATACCGGAAATCAAAATTCTGCAACTCCGCAATCTTAAGAGAGGAGTTCCCTTTAATCTCAGCATTTTTTTCAAATACAAAAAATGAAAATGGAGCCAGCTCCCTGAATTCCGGACGATTGACTGAAGAGAAATAACTGCCACGAACATTAGTCTTTGGGGATAAATAATACGTGAGATTGAGCGAAGGAAGGAAAGCCGTTTGCTTAATGTCAGCAATGTTCATGTTGATTTTATGATTGTCCACCCTGAGATCTATGTTCTCATAGCGCACACCATATACCACTCTGAGTTTATTGCGATAATTCTGATCAGCCATCAGGTAGGCAGCATTCATGATTGACTTTCCTTCATAGAATGAAAGATCGTCGGAGGACTTTTCAACAAGGAAAAGTTTGGTGGCATCGATATTGTCGCTTCCAAGATCTTTGGCAGGATCAAGGGTCAGCTCATCCGGTGCTCCATTGTAAACAAAACTTCTTGCAGAAAATGTCCTGCTACGGTCCTGATAAAAATATCCTGTTTTGATTTCAGTACGCAGTGTGCGGGATTTGAATTTCTTACTCAGATCAATATTACCACCGTAGATATTTTCATCAAGTTTTGATTCGAAACGACCTGTGCTGCTATTAAAGAAATCACCCAATGCAAGCTGATAATTTTCAAAATCAGGTGTTTTGGTATAGCTGACGATCCTGTAGTCAGGAACTTCACGATGTACGTTTGAATAACTTGCAGAAGCACTTATGGTGAGTATGCTGTCACCAACCAATTGCTTCATGGAAAGTATTCCGTTGTAAAGACGATTATAATTATACAGGTTGGCTGTGTTTTGGACAGTCAGGGCATCACCAAAATTTCCGGTTCCGGTTCTTAATATTGAATTCTGATCTGAATTGATATTGACAAGATTGCGGAAATTGAGCTGTGTGCTTCGGCCTATATAGTTGACATTGAATATTCCACCTGTGTTGATATTGCGGAGATACGCCTTGTCTGTAAATCCGGATACCTGGCCAGAACCATCAAAAGTATTGATACCGTTATCGGAAATGCGTCGTGTATTGGCATAATTCAAGGCGAATATTACCCCCATTTTATTCGAGCCGCCTAATTGGATTGGGAATCCGAGAGAATATGCAAACCTTGCATTTGGAACAGCATTTACAGTGGACCTTGACCAGTCATTGTTGAATTTTTTAGAAATCTCGCCCAGTCTCATTTTGTCAGCTGCGGTAGGGAATGAAGTTGACAACTTTAATGCATTTTCGTCAAAAGTTGGGATTGCTCTTTCCTTGCCGATAAAATTGAACTCTTCGGAAGGATATGATTTGGATTGTTCAAACGCATTGAATGTCGTCAGCGAATGAAATTGAGCACCGATTGAAATACTTTGAGAAAATCTATCGGGTACTGATTTCGAATTGATCAGGATGACACCACCGCCAAAATCTCCGATGAGATCCGGAGAGCCTGCTTTGACGATAGAGAGGTTGTCGATCAGGTTAGCCGGAATAAAATCAAAAGCGAATGCCTTACGATCAGATTCAGTTGAAGCCAGTAGTGCACCATCAAGATATCCTGCATTGTAGCGGTCGTTCATCCCACGGATGATTACAAATTTTCCTTCCTGAATGGAGGCGCCTGTCACGCGTTTCAGGATATCTCCTACTGTGCGGTCCGGAGTTTTACGAATCTCAGAGCTTGTAATACCACTTGCGATGTAGGGTGATTTCTTAACTTCAATGTACATCACCACATCACTTGTTTTTGAAGCTGTGGCCGTGACGACAACTTCCTTTAATGAAGTTTCTTTTCCCTCTTCCATGGCATACTCAACAGTGACGACCTGATTGGCTTTTGCTTCTACTTTTACAGCTCCGGCATCATAACCTACATACCGGATAGTCAGTGTGTAATTACCCGGTACAACTGTCAATTTAAAATTGCCTTCGATATCTGTAACCGTTCCTGCACTTGTTCCTTCGATATTGACCGTAGCTCCGATCACCGTTTCGCCGGTGAGTTTGTCAATTACCTTTCCGGAAATAATGGCATTTTTCTGAGCGAATAAAAAGGAACTGAAAAGGGTAAGAAATAAGACAAGCACGAGCTTAGGGCTTGTCCGGTTAAGATTGTTTTGCGTTTTTTTCATTTTTGCTTTATTCAGGTTTGAAGACGTAAAAAGGATTTTCACTGATGATCTCCATTTTTTCAAATGATTTTGCGTGGATCAAAGTGTTTTTGCGCAGTCCTTTTTTTGTCGCTGCAAAATTACCTCCATGGATAGCCGGCAATTGCATATTCCTATTCAAGATTTTGTTAATTCGTAAGGCTGATATAAGCGCATTTTTTACGAATAGTTTACAGCCTTTTGGGGGAAAGTGAGAACTTGATTTTAAACCTTGAATTAAATTTACACAGGGTTAACAATGGCTGTAAAGACTGTAAATTTGAAAGATGGGAAATAGCCTTCATCGTTTCATAAAAGCCAATACCTGAGGGAATTTTCTAATATTTGTCCATGGATAATCCTGAATTCCTTACTTATTCTTCCCCTACTTCTCAAATATTGGATATTATGGATAACAAAATCAAGGTCCTTATCGTCGATGATGAGCCGGATATCCTCGAATTCCTGGAGTATAATCTCTCCCGGAATGGCTTTGAAACGATCCAGGCTTCCAATGGCCTCGAGGCGATCAAAATCGCAGACAAGGAAGTACCTGATCTTATACTGCTCGACATCATGATGCCCGGTATGGATGGTGTGCAGACATGTTACGAACTTCGCAAAAATGATAAATTAAAAGATTGCCTTATAGCATTTCTGACAGCGCGGAGCGAAGAGTTCAGTGAGATTGCAGGGCTTGAAGCAGGAGCGGATGATTATATTCAAAAACCTATTCGTCCAAGATTACTCCTTTCACGCATTAAAGCTTTGATGCGCAGAAAAGAATCCTCACGAGTATCACCAACAGCAGGAAATATTTTGGATTTCGGTGCTTTAAAAATTGACCCCCAAAGTTATCAGGTGATCATCGATGGTGAGGTGATCACACTTGCAAAAAAAGAATTTGAAGTGATCATGTTATTGGCTTCTAAACCGGGGAAAGTTTTTACAAGAGAAGAAATGTTTTCAAAAGTCTGGGGTTACACTGTACCGATAGCCAGCCGCACGATTGATGTCCATATCTCAAAGCTGCGTGAGAAAGTAGGCGAGCGGTTTATCAAGACACTTAAAGGCGTTGGATACAAACTCGAAGTAGAGGAGTGAAAATGTGAGAATGTGGAAATGTGGAAATGTGAGAATGTGAGAATGTGAGAATGTGGAAATGTGAGAATGTGGAAATGTGAGAATGTGCAAGGTGATAATATGAGAGTGTATAAGACGTTTAGTCCTTTAACCGTTTAACCGGTTGACCTGGTAGCTCTACTCCAGGGCCTAATATTTTTTCACGGAACTTAAAGAATACGGAGCTCATAATGTGACCATTACACATTATGATGATCATCCAAATGAAGGTGATCCTGAAAGACCCTCTGATTAAGTTTCGTTAAGTAAAATCTAAATCCTATTTTGATTCCCGATCCACAGGAAGTGCTCTGAATGATTACTATTCCCTGTGGCTGATATTATCTTAATCCAACACAACTAAACCATAAGAATCTAATGGGTGTCGAAACGAAAAACCTAAGGAATGTTGTTTTGCTCGGCCATAGCGGCTCCGGAAAAACACTGTTTGCTGAAACCATGTTGTTTGAATCCGGAGCCTTGACGAGAAGAGGGACCATTGAAGGCCAAAACACGGCATCCGATTATACAAAGCTCGAACAGGAAAGAGGCAACTCTCTATTCAGTGCACTGTTGCATGCCAACTGGCGTGACAATAAAATCAATATCATCGATACACCAGGTTATGATGATTTCGTCGGTGAAGTTATTTCGTCACTGAAAGTAGCCGACACGGCAGTGATGATCGTCAATGCTACAAGTGGTGTAGAAGTGGGTACTGAATTATTATGGGAATATGTTGAAAATTATAAAACACCCGGCTTATTTGTCATCAATCAGCTTGATCATGAAAAAGCGAATTATGATACAAGCCTGGAGCAGTTAAAAAATAATTTTGGCCCGAAGGTGATGGCCGTACAATATCCACTCAATCCGGGCACAGGCTTCAATACCATCATTGATGCTTTGCGCATGATCATGTATGTTTTTCCTAAAGAAGGAGGCAAACCGGAGAAAAAACCAATTCCTGAATCAGAGATCGGTCGTGCGACCCAAATGCACCAGGCCCTTGTTGAGTCTGCGGCAGAGAATGACGAGAGCCTGATGGAAAAATTCTTTGATGAAGGCAGTCTCAATGAACATGAACTTGCTAAAGGACTTACTATTGCATTAGCGAATCAACAAATATTTCCGGTGTTCTGTGCATCAGGAAAATTCAATATGGGCAGTGGACGTATCATGGGTTTCCTCAATGATATAGCACCTTCCCCTCTTGAAAGACCCAAGCCAATGAGCACGAAAGGCGAACCAATCGGTGCAGATTCAACAGGACCTACAAGGGTTTTTATATATAAGACAATATCTGAACCTCAGGTTGGTAATGTCTCATATTTCAAAGTTTTTTCCGGAACATTAAAGACTGGTGATGACCTGATCAATCTCGCTAACAGCAATCACGAACGAATCAATCAGATCTATGTTGCGAATGGCAAAACCCGTGAAGCTGTCAATGAACTGAAAGCAGGTGACCTGGGCGTAACCGTTAAACTTAAAGAAACACATACCAACAATACCCTTGTAACAAAAGGCGTAGAATCAGGAATTGAACCCATTCATTTTCCGGAACCTCGCATCAGAGTCGCTGTGACACCTCCCAATAAAGCGGATATAGATAAATTGGCTAAAGCCCTGCACGTTACGCATGAAGAAGATCCTACCCTTATCATTGAGCAATCACCTGAACTCAGGCAAACACTTCTGTATGGTCAGGGTCAGCTTCATCTTGATCTGATCAAGTACCGTATCGAAAAGGTATATGGTGTCACGATGGCTTTTGAAAATCCTAAAATTCCTTATCGGGAAACGATCACAAAAATTGCGAATGAAAGTTACCGGCACAAAAAACAAACCGGTGGTTCAGGACAATTTGCTGAAGTTCATATTCGTCTCGAACCCTATCAGGAGGGGATGAAAGATCCTGATGGACTGACAGTACGAAACCGTGAATATGAAAAGCTTCCATGGGGAGGCACTTTAGCTTTCTACTGGTGCATCGTCGGTGGCTCGATAGATACCAAATTCAGCAGCGCTATCAAGAAAGGAGTGATGAATAAAATGACGGAAGGCCCTCTGACAGGATCACACTGCAGGGACATCAGGATTTCCATTTACGACGGCAAGATGCACCCTGTTGACTCCAATGATATGGCTTTCCAACTAGCAGGTACGATGGCTTTTAAAAATGCATTTCAACATGCCGGACCACAATTGCTTGAACCTATTTATGACGTCTCCATACTTTGTGGTAGTGAATTTATGGGTGATGTGATGGGTGATCTCCAGACACGGAGAGCTATCATCATGGGGATGGAAAGCGAAGGACATTATCAGAAAATATTAGCTCGTGTTCCTTTGGCAGAGCTACATGATTATTCATCAACTCTTCGTTCTATTACACAAGGCAAAGCAAAATTTTCAATGAAGCTCGCCGATTATCAACAGGTACCTGCTGAAATCCAGACAAAACTCGTGACGGAATACCAGGCTCATGCACATGATGAACATTAACGAGTAACGAATAACGAATAACGAATAACGAATAACGAATAACGAATAACGAATAACGAATAACTGAATAAACGAATAAGATTAACAAAAAGTAAAAAAGGTTGACCATAGTCTGAGACTACGGACAACTTTTTTTCCTCTTTTTCACACTCTCACTTTCTCACTCCTCTCTCACTCCTCTCACTCCTCTCACTGAATAAAGTTGAAGAGGATAAGTATCGTAGTGAGAAACAGGAAAAATAATCCACTGAGAAAAATAAAATCAGCAAATTTCTCATACCTCTGACTTGGAATGCGATTGCTCCTCATAGACAAGAAGGAAAGAAAACTGCTGACCATAAACATAAGTATGGCTATCGCTGTGAATTCATCAATCAGGGTGGCCTCCGCTTTGTTATTGAGCTTGAGGGATGTCAATACAATAAAGCACAAACCAAGCAACGTAGCTGATGTATTGAGTATGTGCGGAGATTTATCGCTTCGTTCTTCCATAAGTATTGAATTTTAATTAATAGTTATCAGATTTTACCGGAGGTCCATCAGATTAAATAATCCATAACGAAAAATCGTCACTTAAATATATTCAGTTTGTTTTTTTATAGTTAAAAACGGCCCATCCATTTAATCCGATTGCAAATATCGTGATCACGAGGAAGTGAATTTTAATATCGTTAAAATTACTTCCTTTCAATATAATCATGCGTAACACTTGTATAAAATATGTGACAGGGTTGGATTGAGCAATGATCCTGGCCCATTGAGGCATGCTTTCAATGGGTGTAAACAAACCACTCATGAGCATAAATAACATCATAAAGAAAAAAGCAATCGACATCGCTTGTTGCTGTGTATCGGAATAGGTAGAAATTAATAATCCAAATCCAAGCAACGCTATCAGGTAAATAAACAGAAAAGCATAAAGCAAGGCTATGCTTCCTAGAGGAGATATCCCATAAACGAACCGACCCACAGCAAAAAGACCAATACTGAATACAACCAGGCCAATAATTAAAAACGGGATCAGCTTACCCAGGATGAAATGTATTTTCTTTATAGGTGTGACATTAATCTGTTCAATCGTCCCGATTTCTTTTTCCTTTACAATATTCAGGGCACATACGTAGCTGGATATCATCGTCACCAATACAGCCAGTATCCCGGGCACCATGAAATATTTATAATTCATATAAGGATTAAACCAGGTGGAAGAAACGATCTCAATGACAGGTCCTGGATTAAATCGTGATGGCGATATCCATTTCATCCTGATCTCTTCATTGAATTGATTTATGATTCTGGCCAGATAAGCTCCCCCCAGTCCGGCTTTTACGCCATTAATGGCATTGACGGCAACAAATAATTTTTCTCCTCCTTCCCGGATAAGATTTTTTTCAAAATCAACTGGTATCTCCAGGATAATATCAGCTTTATCCTTTTCCATTTGAGAAATCGATTTTTTATATGAGCTGCTATAACCTCCATTTTTGAAATAACCGGATGCACTGATCGTCGAAATCAGGCTTCGCGAATAAACAGAATGATCATGATCAACAACAGAAATTGAAATATTCTTCACTTCATAATCCGCCGCCAGCGGCAGTACAAGCAATTGAATCAATGGCGCCACAAAAAGCAACGGCAAAAGACCTTTATTTCTAAAAATCTGAAGAAATTCCTTTTGAATTAAAAATTTAATTGTTCTCATGCCAACCTGATTTTAAATTTTCTAATGCTTATGGCGACCAGTATAACTGTCATGCCTGCAAGAATTAAAGTTTCTTTCCAAATCATCGATATACCTAATCCTTTGATCATAATTGATTTCACAATGATGTAATACCATTTAGCAGGTACAATGTTGGAAATGATCTGCAAGGGCATGGGCATGTTTTCAATCGGAAACATAAATCCCGTAAATAAAAGCGTCGGCAGCATCATTCCCATCATTGAAAGCAACATCGCTGTTTGTTGAGAGTCTGTGCTTGTTGAAATCAAGAGTCCCATTGACAAAGCTGTGATGATCAATAAAATGCTCTCTCCGAACAATAATGCAACACTTCCATTGATCGGCAAGTCAAGAAGAAACACACTCAGCGAAAGAATGATGGCCACATTAATAATGGAAATAATTAAATATGGAATTGCTTTTGACAAAATCACAAGGAAAGGCCTGAATGGTGAAACCAGGAGAATCTCCATTGTTCCATTTTCCTTTTCCCGTACTATCGAGACTGCTGTCATCATGACACCGATCAACATAAGGACAAGTGCCATAACCCCGGGCACAAAGTTTGGTGCTCCTTTCAGTTCAGGATTGTAAAGCATCCTTACCTCTGTTGTAATCTGATATGGCGCGTGACGCAATCCATTCATCTCCGTTTGATACGACATGATGATAGCTGAGGCATATGTCGTCAATGTATTGGCAGTATTGGGGTCAGAGGCATCAGCTATAATCTGTATTTGCGCTTTATTAAAATGCAATAAATCATTATTAAAATCGGCAGGGATGACAATAGCCAATTTTACTTTCCCTTCTTTAAAAGATGCCTCCAAATTCGAAGCACTGAGCAGGTTCTCCTGGATATCAAAATAAGAACTGGCTTCAAGTCTGTCAATAATTTTTTGTGAAGCTTCATCTTTTGCATAGTCCATCACCACAATTCTTGTATTCTTTATTTCATTCGATAAAGCAAAACCAAATAAAACAATCTGGACAACAGGAAGTCCAAAAAGCATTAACAATGTTTTCCTGTCACGGAATACATGGTAAAATTCTTTTTTAATAAATGCTAAAAATTGTTTCATGAACTATCCGAATATTTGTAAAAATCTATTTCCTGTTTTCCTTTTATTAAGCTTTTAATAGTTAAGTCCCCTGGTTGCTGAGCTGTAGTCCTAGGATGTGAACTGCAAGTCGAAGCACAGGGGATTTAGGGGCCGCGTTTAGCTCCCCTTGCCAACTTATAAAAAACATCATCCATGGACATAGCTTCATATTCTCTTTTAAGATTTGAAGGGGAGTCCAGTGCTTTTATAGATCCGTCGACCATCACCGATACCCGGTCACAATATTCAGCCTCATCCATATAATGCGTCGTGACAAAAATGGTAATGCCGCGTGATGACGCATCATAAATTAGATCCCAGAATTGCCTTCTTGCCACGGGGTCGACGCCCCCGGTAGGTTCATCCAAAAACACAATTTTCGGTTGATGAATTATCGCCACAGCAAATGACAGCTTTTGCTTCCATCCGATGGGTAAACCTTTTACAAGTTTTTTAGCTTCTTGTTCCAACTCCAAAAATGAAATGAGCTCTTCACTCTTGATCTTTATTTGTTTATTTGTCAGCCCATAAATTCCTCCATAGAATCTGATGTTTTCAAAAATAGTCAGGTCCTCGTACAACGAAAATTTCTGACTCATATACCCGATATGTTTTTTGATCATCTCATTCTCGCGGTAAACATCATATCCCCCTACTGTGGCTGAACCTGATGTGGGATAGGAAAGGCCACAAAGCATGCGCATGGCTGTAGTCTTCCCTGCACCATTGGCGCCCAGAAATCCGAATATTTCTCCTGGCTGTACTTCAAATGTGATTTCATCCACAGCGACGAAGTCACCAAATATTTTAGTCAGCTTATTTGTTTTTATTACGGGCTCCGGCATGATCAGCTTACTTATTTTCTTCGGACATTAATTTGATAAAGCAATCTTCAATTGTTGGCCTTATTTGCTTTATCTCAATAGGGGAATGGTTTTTCTCTTTCATGGATGTCTCCAATCGTTTCAAAAAATCCGGCCCATCTTTCTGTAATGTGAAATGTAAATATTCACCGAATGAAAAACAACTTCGCACATTTTCAAAATTCTTAAGATCATACAGAAGCTTTTTGCGATCATTTGATTTTACCGAATAAAGATTATCACCGTATGCATTGACAATATTGGCGGGTGTATCGATCAACATGATTTTGCCGGATTGAATAAGCGCTATCCTGTCGCAAAGATTGGCTTCATCCATATAAGGCGTAGATACAAGTATTGTGATATTTTCCTTCTTAAGGCTCTTCAGCATTTCCCACAATTCCTTCCTCGACACAGCATCGACACCCGTAGTCGGTTCATCAAGAAATAATACGACTGGCTTATGGATAAGCGCACAACAAAGTGCCAGCTTTTGCTTCATCCCACCTGAAAGCTTTCCGGCTCTCCTTTTCTTAAAAGGTTCAATCTGAACATAAATGTCTTTGATCAGATTATAATTCTCTTCTATCGACGTATTAAACAGGGTGGCAAAAAAATTAAGATTCTCCTTCAACGGTAAGATCCTGGTACAACGAAAATTTCCCGGGCATATATCCGATCCTATTTCGGATAATCTTATAATCCCGGACAACATCAAGTCCATTGACCGATGCGTGACCACCATCCGGCAACAAAAGTGTAGTCAGCATGCGAAGAATACTTGTTTTTCCGGCTCCATCCGGGCCTATCAAACCAAATAGTTCTCCTTTGTTGACCTCAAATGAGACATTCTCAACAGCCGTGATATGACCCTTCTCATATGTCTTGGTTATATTATGCAGCGAGATATCACTCATTGCGCAAATTTTAATTCACCATACATTCCTATTTTGAGATAGCCGTCATTCTTTACCCTTATTTTAATGGCATAAACCATATTAGCACGTTCATCTTTAGTCTGAATTGTTTTTGGAGTGAATTCGGCTTTATCACTGATCCAGGTGATCGTACCATCCGTTTCCCTGTATTTATCAGGTCCATTATCTGTCAACACGTTTACATTTTGATTCAATGCGATTTGAGGTAGTTGGTCTCCTGAGATATACGCCCTGAAAATCAAAGTAGACAGATCCGCGATTTTATAAAGTGGTTTTCCCTGCGCAGCCATTTCATTGGCTTTTGCATATTTCAAAATCACTGTGCCGTCAACAGGATTGATAATTTTTGATTTAAGCAGCTGATCATTTATTTGTTCGATCTGCACCTTCAACGGTTGTGCTTCTTTTGTAAACCCCGATGAGGATATTCCTAATGACGATTGCTGGGCTGCAATTTGTTTTTGCAAAACACCTATCTGCGCATTTACATCATCAAGTTGTTTTGGTGTTGCCGCATCTGCCTTTACTAAATCAGAAATTCTTTTCTGTTCCTTCTGTGTAGCTTTCAATTGTTCCTGAAGTGCAGCTAACTGGGCTGAAATATCAGGCTTCTTTCCAAGAAGTGCCTGGATCTGTGATTCCAATTGTTTTTTCCTGAGAAATAACTGCGTACTGTCTATGTATCCGATCACCTGTCCTGCTACTAATTTCTGTCCTTCCTCGACATCAAACTGCCTGATCGTCCCGTTAGCCTCACTCGAGATGATGACTTCTTCAGCTTCAAATGAACCGGACGCATCAAAATCTTTTTTAGTCTTTTTACAGGCTAGAAGTACGACCATTATTGCAAATGCGAAGACGATGTATTTATTCATTTTGTCTGGCTGATTTGGTGATTAATTCCCGGAGGTTGTCTTGTAATTGTATTGTGCCATGAGAAGCTGAGCCTGGTGCAGAACAAGATTTTGCCTGGCCACATCAATGGCATTGAGGTGTGTGAGATATTCATTTGTGGTAATCGTTCCGTTTTCCAATTGTGCAGAATAGGACGTCAGGATACTCTCATAGAGTGCGATGATCTGATGATCAACATCAACGAGATCATCATACTTCGTGATTTCACTTCCCTGCCTTGATAAAGAAAATTGAGTGTTATAAAGAAATGTTTCCTTTTGAGCGCTGATCATCGATTTGTTGAGGTCAAAAAGCTGACGATCATTCCTGGATGTATAAAGGCCGGCTAAAGACCAATTGAACCGGATACCTCCAATATAATAGAAGTCAAATTTATTTTTCAAAAAATTGAAACCAGGCTTACCATAACCACCTTGTAGAAATAGACTCACTTTAGGTATTTTCCTTGTTGACACCATTTCACGCTGCAGATCAAGACTTTCCTGTTGAACTTCAAATAATTTTAATTCAGGGCGGACAATATTGTTGATGATGGGTTGTGCTGGGGGAGATTGAAATGAAGTGTTATTATCCAGGGGTCGGTTGATCAATAATGTCAGCATTTGAATATATCCCTGAAGACTTGCATCCAATTCAATGGTTCGTTGATCTGATTTTAATAATTCAGCCTTCAGTATATCTGCACTACTTTTCAAAGCGATACCATTGGCAATGGCAACATTCGTTTTCGTGATTCCCGATTGAATATCTTTTTTTAATAATTCGACCTGCTTAATTTGTTGTCTTAGAAGCAGAATTCCGAAGTAAACCTGATTGACTCTGTCTCTTAATTGATAAATATCCACTTCCAGCTTTTGTTGTTCGATGCTTGTTTTAATTTCGATAAGTTGTTTTTGTTGATTTATTAATCTGCTTTCTGTAAGAGGTTGCGAAATATCTACATAGGCTTTGTACTGATCTTTACTTAATGAAGAAATTTCCATACCGGGTATATCAATTGGAATCTGAGTTACTTCAGATTGATATGTGGCCTGGCCATTAAAACTGATTTGGGGGAGATTACCTTTACCGGCATTATCAAGCGTATATTCTTTTATTTTAGTAAGTAAATCCTTTTGATTGATTAATGGATAATTCTTTTCGGCCAGGGTATAACACTCCTCTAGTGTCATTGATTTTAATTCCTGAGCGGATAAATCAGTAACCCCAATAACGAATATCCAAATAATGGAGTGCCAGGTAAGGTTGACAGAGATTTTATTAATTACCCTTTTCATTGGAAAGTATTCATTTATGTAATTAATTTGTGATCACGATTTATTATTTCACATTCATCATCGCCTCAATCCATTTCGGAATAAGTATTTTCCGTTGTTGCATTAATTCATTAAAAGTCTTCTCTTCCAAATCACCTATATTTTTGAGAATAGGGCTGCCTATAAAGGGAAAAATGATCATCCCCATGATATTCATTATAAAATGTAGTGGATGAATGGGAGGAATTTTTCCTTCCTGAATAGCTTGTTGAAGTTGTACGAAGAAATGAGAATGGATCAGTTTCTCTTTAAAATTCAATTTCAGAATCAACTCTTGTGGATTGGATCGTAATTCACTCAGCACGAATAGTGGCAGGTTGGGTTGAATGGTGAGCATATCAATATAGTTGCTGACCAGGATTTGAATCTTTTCCTGCAGTGATGTTTGTTCATCATTTAATACCCCGGAAATGGAATGAATGAACCCCTGCATACTCTCCAGCATGATGATCTCAAACAATTTCTCTTTGCTGCGAAAATAATAATTGAGTAAAGCGATATTGATACCTGCTTCCTGTGCTATATCTCTCGTTCGTGCAGCTCCATATCCCTTTTGGGTAAAAACTTTACGGGCAGCAATTCTGATTTTTTCCTCAGTTGTCGGATCAATTACGGTTTGGGACTCTTTGCTTTTCATGCACGAATAGAACTCAATGCCACAAAGATAAAATCAAAATTTTGATTTAAACAAATAATTTAATCAATTGATTAATAAAATAATTTTCTTCTATACATAACCCTTCATGTGTTCCCTCACCCTGATAACCCAAATATTGAGAGTGTGGCACACCTAGGTGTGCCACACTTAGGTGTGCCACACTGATTTAACTAGTTGATTATCAATGGCTCCAATACGTTATGCACACTCCGTAAATGTTATCACTATTTAGCTTCTCTTTAACAGCTTGCCGGTATCATTTCGTGACTTCAGGACGTTATCGTTTCACTATTTTTACGCTAATTACTCAACTATGAAAGCGATACTCTCCATTTTTACTCTTTTGCTGATCGGAACTACAGGTTTTACTCAAAAGCAGGATGTCGAAGTTTTTGAAAAGAAAGAAGGTAGTAAAGTGATTGTCATGGCCCGTAATACAGGCAAAGTTGAGTACTCGGTTGAGCTCAACATTACCTCTAAAGGTATGGACGTAATGCCTTCTTCGAAGGTCGAAACTGCGATTGCCCCCGGTTTTATGAAGGAAATGGCTAACCTCACGCCCAAACCCGGCGAAAGCTGGGAGTACAGCTATGAGGTCACGATCTCCCAATCCACAGGAAAGCCAACATCTAACGCAGGCGCTATTCCCACAAAGGCATCTCCTTCCGCTACTCCATCACCGACGCAAACAAGGGAAGAAAATTCTACTACAACAAATACGACGCCTACAACCATAACTCCACTTCCTCCAGCATCGGAATTATCCAAAGCAGATATTATTCTTTATACCAAACCGGGCTGCGGCCGATGCGCTTTCGTTAAAAAACAACTTACATCGAAGGGTATTTCTTTTGAAGAATACAGCACAGCCTCCGACTCTCCCGAAATCAATAGCATGTGGGCCGGATTACGAAATTCAGGTTTTACAGGAGGAAGCGTTACAATGCCCGTTGTAAGAGCTAACGGAAAATACTATTACAATATCCAGGACATGCAGGGATTTGTAGATAAGCTTAAAAAATAGTTAGCCCAATTTCTTTTTCTGCTTAGAATTTTTCCTCAAATTAATCCTTCCATAAGAAAGGCTACTTCGTGAATATCAAAAACGAATAATCTTTTTTCATTAGTTATCAATCACTACGGGTAAAGCCTTGATATGCGCATAGACTTTTACTCCGTTCAATGTCATCTCGGTTTGCTCGTCTGTAAACTTCACACCTTTCACATCATGAAGATTACCATGTGGTGAAATAGCTTTCACTCCATAAAAACTTCCATCCTTAGCAATCGCTTTGATTTGAATAATACTACCCGATGGATTGATTCCTTTTACATCCAGTTTTTCTCCATCCGCAGTCAGGGCCTTAATATCATAGATCGTACCATCATCGCCTATAGCCTTCACGGGAAGATATTTATCTTCACTGACCAACATCTTCACCGGCAATGTTTTTCCATTGATAAACGCTTTAATATCCATCAGATGGAGTTCACCATCAGTCACGATAGCTTTCACATCGTAGATTTTTCCATCTTTATCCAATGCTTTTACATCCAGAATTTTTCCATCGGGGTGAATGGCTTTGACATGCCAAATCGTATCTGAGCTGTCCTCGCCGATTTGGGGCAGTGCTTTGATATGGGCATACACATCCACTCCACTCACCTTCGTCTCAATGCGATCCGGAGAAACCTTAATTCCCTTTACATCATAGAGCTGACCTTGTTTAGAGAGTGCTTTTATTCCATAGAATTCTCCAGTTTTACTGATAGCTTTTATTTGGATGATATTTCCTGTTCGATTTATCCCTTTGACATCAAGTTTATCTCCATCAGGAGTCAGTGCTTTGATGTCATAGATAGTACCATCTTCACCAATGGCTTTCACGGGTGTGTACTTATCATCACTAACCAGCATTTTGACAGGAAGCTGTTTATCTCCGACCAGTGCTTTGATGTCCAGCATATGAAGATTGCCATCTCTTTGAATGGCCTTGACATCATAGATTTTACCTTCTTTGTCAAGTGCTTTTACATCAAGCAATTTTCCTTCCGGGAGAAATGCTTTTACATGCCAGATTGTTTCTTCAGGCGCTGCTTTCACAGTATCTACAGGTTCTTGTGGTACATTGTCAGCGTGCTTAGAACAGCTCAGTATGGAGAGTAATATGCAGAAGATAGCCATCAAAAACAATGATTGATAGCTCGTGAAAAATGTAATATTCGTTTTCATTTCGCTTTGATTTTTTAATAGTTGGAATCTCAACCTGGCAGATCGAGAAATATCAATGATAAAAATAATAAATTATAAAGAATCTTAATATATCAATTGAAGGAGCCAATTATTTAATAGAAATTTCCCTAAACAATTCAAGGTTAACTATTGAAAAAGCAAATTAATTTTATCATCATAAAAAATCTGGCCTCTCACTTTTTTATGGGCACAAAGACGCAAAGAATATTTGCAATATCACAACCTACTCTTTAGTCAAAAATTCCGTTAAATCCCGGAAATTATATTTCACTCACGACTCACGCCTGACTTATCAATCATTACTCATTTATTTAGTTTTATCGAAGACAGGGGCGAGCCCTGTCACTACTATTCACTATTGACAACTCAATATTCACTAGTCACGTCTTAATCGTCCCATACGTCACATCAATCACCCGCAATCTTGTTTTCTTTCCAAGCTTATACTTAATCGGTCCGAATAACAATCTTATACCGGTACCAACAGCAATATTGAGCAAACCAAATTCCATTCCGCCCTGTGTATACTCCGGATTACCCCTTATGGTGTACCATAGATCTCCCAATATCATCGAAACTCCACCACCCTGCAACGCACCTCCAATAATGGTGACCAACAATCGTTGGTTTGACATCCGGATCCTGGTGATATCAGCAATCGGAATCCATGTATCACCCAGTAATAATAACTGAGCATCCGCATTCAGGTCAAGAATCTGACGTGTGTACCAACCTTTATTGTCATCCTTTAGTTGAAAAGTGATTTCGTCATAGATGCTGTAACGTTTGGTACGAGGTGTGCCGGATCTTTCGATCACCAAAAATTTTTGCGCCGAAGCAAACGTCAGAAAAGAGATGAGAAAGAGTGAAATCAGTCCAATACTTTTCATCTTGTTTCCTGTTGTAATTTTTGCATCCACCGTTCTAACGCAATAGAGATGCTCTTTTGTATAGTGACAAAGTCCAACAATTCACTTCCTGTATAGATCAATCCGAGGTGAAAATATTTTTGACCCGCTATAGTCGATATTATCTCCGGTTTCAGCAGCCTGTACCCTTCCTTCATCAGACGTTTTGCCCGGTTCCGATCGACAGCTTTTGGAAATTTTTTCTTTGAGACCGAAAACATCATCCTGAGGGGAGCTTCTCCCGGCGTCGGACAGATCGCTTCACGCCACACCAATCGGACAGGATATTTGGTAAGGCTCTGCCCCTCTAAAAAGAGAATCTCAATCTCCTTCCTGGAAGAAAGCCTCTCTTGTTTAGACAGCGTAAACCTTTTCATTTCTGCTCAAAAGAAATGTAAAAAATTTGAACCCAGCGATTTATATATTGGAAAAATCAAATAATGACCGGTTTTAGCCGGTAGCAATACTGATCGGAGGTTATTTGATCCTCATTTGATCAGAGACGGTCAGCTTGTGACGGCCTCTTGCACGACGAGCAGATATCACCTTACGTCCGCCGACAGTACTCATACGGCTACGGAACCCATGTTTGTTGACTCTTTTCCTGCGGGATGGTTGAAATGTTCTTTTCATCGCTGTTATACCTGTTTATGATAGTAGTCGCTCGTTTAAAAGCGGGCACAAATGTATTCAATTTTTTTAGAAAAATCCTATTTTGCCCCTAAATCCCCTAAAGGGGACTTGATATTTTAGCCTCTAAATTGGATTTAGCCCCCTTTAGGGGGTTGGGGGCAAACAAATATTCTTATCCATTCATCGAAATGAGGAACTCCTCATTTGTCTTCGTATTGATCATATGCTTGCGCAGGAATTCCATCGCTTCGTCCGGTTTCATATCTGCGAGATAATTACGCAATACAAACATCCGTTGCAGGATAGCATCATCAAGAAGCAGTTCCTCACGACGCGTGCTTGATTTCGTCAGGTCAATTGAAGGATACATCCGCTTGTTAGCCAACGTACGGTCAAGCTGTAGCTCCATATTACCTGTTCCTTTGAATTCTTCAAAGATGACACCGTCCATTTTAGAACCGGTATCAATCAAGGCTGTAGCCAGGACAGTCAACGAACCACCATGTTCGATATTTCTGGCTGCACCAAAGAACTGTTTTGGCTTATGCAGTGCATTTGCCTCAACACCACCTGAGAGAACCTTGCCACTCGATGGAGCTACTGTATTGTATGCCCGTGCAAGACGAGTAATGGAATCAAGAAGAATGACGACATCATGTCCGCATTCCACAAGACGTTTTGCTTTCTCCAGAATAATATTTGCAACGCGTACATGGTTCTCTGCAGGCTCATCAAAAGTAGAAGAAACAACTTCCGCTCTTACACTTCGTCGCATATCTGTCACTTCCTCAGGGCGCTCATCGATCAGAAGAACGATAAGAAACACTTCAGGGTGATTGGCCGCTATAGCATTGGCAATATCTTTTAACAGGAATGTCTTTCCTGTTTTCGGCTGTGCGACGATCAATCCACGCTGTCCTTTACCCAGTGGTGTAAAAAGATCAATCATACGGTTACCATAATCCTTTCCGCCCGGGTGTGTCAGGAGATTGAATTTCTCTGTCGGGAAAAGAGGTGTCAGGTAATCAAATGGAACACGGTCTCTGACTTCATCAGGCGTCTTGCCATTCACTGTACTGACACGTAGCAAAGCAAAATATTTTTCTCCTTCTTTCGGAGGACGTATAGCGCCTTTGACCGTATCACCCGTATTTAATCCGAATAATTTTATCTGCGATGGTGATACATAGATATCATCCGGAGATGACAGGTAATTGTAATCTGAAGAACGTAAAAATCCATATCCGTCAGACATCATTTCAAGTACACCTTCGCCTTCGATGATACCATCCACTTCCACATTGAAACGCTCACGAGCTTCACGATGGAGATCACGTTGTTGTGGTTGATTGCGATTATCTACAGGCTGCGCTTGATTACCTCTTTCAATAGGTTGTCTTGTTTCATCCTGGGTACGATTTTCACGTGGTTCATTTTGAATACGGGGTTCTCTGGGTTCATTTTGTATTCTTGGTTCGCGTTGTTCGCGTGGTTCATGAGGAATACGGGGTTCTCTGGGCTCATTTTGAATCCGAGGTTCACGCGGCTCATTTTGTATTCTTGGTTCGCGTGGTTCATGCGGAATACGGGGTTCGCGTGGTTCGTTTGGTAAACGTGGTTCTCTTTGTTCGCGTCCTTCTAATGGGGCTCTGTTATGATCACGCTGTTCACGTGGTTCGCGAGGTTCATGTGGTGTTCTTGGCTCTCTGGGGCCTTGTAATCCGCTTCTGTTGTCGCGATGTTCTGGTCGGCGAGGTTGATCAGGGCGACGATTTTGTTGATTACGGTCAGCAGGTGGATTAGGTGTTTTTGTCACTTTTTCTTCCGCAGGCTTTTCTTCTGGCTGTTCAGCTACTTCTTCTGAATCAGTATCTGAATCAATATCAGCGTCGTTTACGGTTTTGCGAGGTCTTTTCTTAATCGCACCGGGTTGTCTTTTATCGACACGCATATTATCTGAAGACACCGGCACTTCATCAGGAAGATCAGCATCGTTAGCGCCATTTTTTGACGCTTTCTTTTTTTCACCTGCGAGTGCCTGGTGATCAAGGATGGTATAGACTAACTCTTGTTTGTTTAGTTTTTTAAAGCCGTCTACGCGAAGGCTTTCTGCAAGCTCCCGAAGCTCAGGAACGAGCATGTCGTTCAACTGCAAAATATCGTACATGATATGATCAGATAATGATTAGAAATAAAAAATTGGATTCAATAAGAATTATTCAAACACGGTATCATTTCGCTTCTCTCAACCACAAATTCAATATTTATTTAGAAAGGGAGAATCTGAAGGACAATCAGACCGCTAATGTAGGTGTGTAAAACGCCGCCAAGGTAACAACTCTTTTTTAAATATGCGGAATTACCTTTGGTGAAAGTTTCAGTGGTTACTACAGGTCATAAACGGTTAATAACCTTAAAAAGTTGTCTCTTATGTTAGAAATGCAAATTTTACGTGATCAGAAGGAAAGAGTCCTGGAAGGCTTCCGCAAAAGGGGTCTCAGCCCGGAAAGGCTAGGCCTTGTTGATCAGGCGATTAAGCTTGACGATGACCGCAAAGAGGTTCAGACTCAACTAGATAGCTTGTTAAATGAACGAAATACCCTGTCTGATGAGATCGGGAACCTGTTTAAACAGGGAAAAGGGGCTGAAGCAAACCAGCTAAAGGCCAAAGTGCAGGAAATAAAAGACAACGCCGATACCTTGGAAAAGCGCCTGCAAATGATCAAAACTGACCTGGACGCGATCCTTGTCACTCTCCCAAACGTCCCTCATATCAGTGTCCCTGAAGGCAAGACACCTGAGGACAACCTGGTATACAAACAATCTACCGAAAAACTACCGGATCTTCCCCAAGGTTCAATGCCCCATTGGGATCTGGCTGAAAAATATAACCTTATTGATTTTAAACTGGGTGTATCCATCACTGGTAGTGGATTTCCGCTATACCGTGGTTTTGGAGCCCGCCTGCAAAGGGCATTGATCAATTATTTTCTTGAGCAGGCCAGGGAAGCCGGCTATGAAGAGATTCTGCCTCCCATCCTCGTCAATGCTGAGACCGCTTACGGTACAGGGCAATTGCCTGATAAAGAAGCCCAGATGTATTACGTAGAACGTGATGATCTATACCTCATTCCGACAGCTGAGGTTCCGGTAACAAATATGTACCGAAACCAAATCATTCCCGAAGCAAGCCTTCCTGTTAAACTGACAGGATATACCCCTTGTTTCCGTAGGGAAGCTGGCTCATATGGCTCCGATGTAAAAGGAATTAACAGGGTCCATCAGTTTGATAAGGTTGAAATCGTGCAGATCGGTCATCCATCGACCTCCTATGAAGCTCTTCAGGGCATGATAGATCATGTAGCACATCTGATGGATAGTCTCGAACTACCTTATCGCATCCTTAGATTATGCGGAGGGGATATGGGCTTTACGTCTGCCCTGACCTATGACTTTGAAGTCTGGGCGGCAGGCCAGCAGAAATGGCTTGAAGTAAGCTCTGTGTCTAATTTTGAGACGTACCAGTCCAATCGTATGAAAATGAGATACAGGGATGATAAAGGTAAAATCCAATTGGTACATACGCTCAATGGTAGTGCACTTGCTTTGCCGAGAATTTTAGTGGCTTTATTGGAAAACAATCAGACTGAGGATGGTATAAAATTGCCTAAAGTTCTGGTCCCCTATACCGGTTTCGAATGGATCAGGGTGAAGGAATAAATTAAGATTCATTTATGTTAAAAGTTGAAACCTGTAAGGTCAAATTTGCATTTACATGTTTGATATAAACCGCTGAAGTAAACGGCGGGGTTGAAAACGAAATAAAAAAATATGAACATTTCTTATTTGCTTTTAGTCGGAGCGATAGCTCTTGTTGGATTCCTGGTTCAAAACCAGATGAAATCCAAATTCCGAAAGTATGGATTGATTCCACTACAAAATGGGATGACAGGCCGGGAGGTGGCCGCAACTATGCTTGATCATTATGGGATCCACGATGTCAATATTGTACAGGGCGAAGGATTCCTGAGTGATCATTACAATCCATCAACAAAAACTGTCAATCTGAGTCCTGATGTATATAACGGAAGATCGATAGCGGCAGCCTCAGTAGCTGCGCACGAGTGTGGTCATGTGGTACAGCATAATACCGGGTATAGCATGCTGGCGTTACGAAATGCAATTGTACCTGTGGTGAAAATTTCAGCTGTTGTCCAGCAATGGGGATTTCTTGCAGCGATGATGTTTATGGGAAGTTTTCCTCAATTGCTCTTGATTGTCATCCTGGCTATGGTGGTGACTACATTATTCAGTCTCATCACCTTACCAGTAGAGTTTGATGCCAGCCGTAGAGCACTGGTATGGTTAGATGATACCGGCATGACACGGGGCACTGAATATGATTATGCCAAGGACTCGCTGAAATGGGCAGCTTTGACTTACCTCGTAGCAGCACTTGCTTCGGTAGCCATGCTTGTGTATTTCATCCTTTCGTATCTTGGCAGGCGATAATCCAACCGGATTACGATTTCAAATTTCCAAACCACAATCAATCAGTATATCATGAGTGATACCATAGACAGTATACAGGCCCAGGGGGCAGCCCAGATGGAGCTGGCTATCGACCATTTGAAAAAAGAACTGACCAAAATCCGCACCGGTAAGGCTTCAACAGGACTTCTGGATGGCCTGTTGGTAGATTATTATGGTAGTAATACGCCGCTTTCACAGGTCGCGAATGTAGGTATAGCCGATGCGCGAACCATCACCATTCAACCATGGGAAAAATCAATGCTGTCAAAAATTGAACAATCCATTTTTGCAGCTAATATGGGTATCACCCCTATGAATGATGGTGAGATCATCCGTTTGTCTATTCCACCACTGACAGAAGAAAGACGCCGTGATCTGGCCAAGCAGGCAAAGAATATGGGTGAAGAAGCAAAAGTAGCCTTACGCCATGCTCGTCACAAAGTGATTGATTTTATCAAAAAGTCAATAAAAGATGGATTCCCTGAAGACATGGGTAAACGAAAAGAAGCTGAGGTAGATAAATTACTTCACCATCATTCGGAAGCCGTAGATCACCTGATCGCCTCGAAGGAAAAGGATATCATGACCGTGTGAGGAGGATTTTCGATGGTTGCTGAGCTGTAGCACATGGGTGAGTCAAGCAAGCCGAAGCATTCGATTTTCGATTTTTAATGCAATCGAAATTATAGGTAATCTATTTAGTAACTTACTTTATTAAAAATTATCATGTCTCATCTCTCATCTCTCTATTCACTATTCACTATTCACTATTCACTATTCACTATTCACTATTCACTCTGTAAATCCCTTTTCCATCCGCCACATAATACCTGCCGCCTGACAGATAAATTCTGCTTTCCCCAACATTCTCTTTTAAAAAAACAGGTGCCTCATATTTTCGTTTTGTTATGTCATACATCTGAATAGATTTCCCGGACCCCGTCACTATATATTTCGTGCAAACTGAAAATAAAGTATCCTTATTGATATCAGTATTGTACAGAAATTTCCCAAAATCATCAAAAACGGAAATAGGATGATTTGATTCTTTCAATAAAAGATATTGATCTATATCATAAATGAAATCGGGTCTGGGCGAACCGGGACCGATGATATCAAATGGATCAGATGTAAGGAGCGCATTTCCATGATCATCCAACTTGACCAAAACACGATTTGTACCATTAAATACCCAGAGGGCATTGTCCGGTGAAAGACATGCTGCAGTGACATCATGCAATCCCCATTCTGAAAGGCGAATCCTTTGTATTTCGGAGAGCGTGCGGTCGTATATTAAAATGGTTTGCTGGTCCCTGTAAAAAACAAACGTCTTGAATGGATTTCCGACATCAAGACTATGCGCTTCTCCTAGATTATTATTGACCACATGACTTAAAAGCTGTCCCGTGGTATCATATTTAGAAAGCCGGTCATTTTCATCAAGGATATATACCTGCCCTAAAGGATCAAAATCAACAATACGTATTGCAGGATGCAGAATGAGGTATTTCATTCCGGAATTTTCATTTGAGGGGTGCTTTGTGACAGCACATGCCATGATCACAAAACAGATCATCAGCCCAAATCCATATTTCATCTTATACCCAATGTAAGGACTTACCTCAACACACTGATCAGTTTTCGCACAAAAGTCTGCCCTCCCGATCGAATACCAATGTCCAGCATTTTATCCACCTGCATGGCTACATCGAGGATTTGGGTTGTCATCTTATTTAATTCATCAACTTCTCTGGCTGAAGCTGAATCAGGATTGATGGCCTGAAGATGTTGCATCGATTGTATCACAGGATCCAATTCTCTTCGTTTTCGCTCACGGGCAATCTGCAGAGCCATCTTCCAGACATCTTTTTCAGAAGCAAAATATTCTTTGCGCTCACCCGGTATAAATGTTTTGTGGACAATACCCCACTCCACCAGGCTTCGGAGGCTCATACTGACATTGCCTCGGGAAATTTTAAGTTCCTCGATGATTTGATCTGATGTCATGGGGTCGGGAGATACCATGAGAAGCGCATGAATCTGTCCCATAGTGCGGCTGATACCCCAATGCGTACTTAATTGTCCCCAGGTACGTATAAGTTGTTGGCGTGCTTCAGTGTATTTCATAAATCAGGTCTCTACCTATTTCAATGATTTCAACAAAGATTGAAACAAAAGGTTAATTATTATCCCTGCTATTATCAGGGTATCAGCGGATGACATCAAATACCTTACGTCACTTTCAGCAGATTCTTTAGCAGTTTTTCAATGCGCTTCTCTTTACTCGGGACTTCCATGACATCGAGACGGGCTCTGAGTATTCTTTCCAGCTTTTTGACATAGGGCAAAGAAATTACTTCCGCAGTTTTCTCAGCGTACATGGGCACCTGGTTGACCGGTGCTTTTTGAATCTGCTCCAGCAACAATTCCATACAATCTTCATGATATTTTTTCAGCTTTGAGACATTGCACAGAATATAGATCCCATGATCACGTGTGATGACACTTCCTGTGTCCATAGCATCAAGTATGGATGTGAGGTGGGTAGCGACCAAATCCGGCTTTGTGTTACTGATGGCAGATAATGCTGTCATGGCTCCCCATTTCATCCAATTATCCTTATGCTCAAACAACTTCAAAAATTCCCTACTGTAAGGGATGATCAAAGCTGGTGTCCTTTCTCCTGTCTCATAGAGAACCTTTATAGCATCATGACGGATAGCAGCTAATTTATGATTCATCAAATCAACCAATTCTGCAACAGCTTTGTTGTCTGAAGCTTTACTGATCTTTTCTGCAAGTGCAATATTCGGCTTCTGGTCCTTTCGCCCAAGCGAACATGCCAGTTGCTCCAAAGTTGATTTGGCCATAAATTAAAATTGCGAATTGTCCTGTAAAAATAAATCCTTTAATTCCATTTACTTTTACAGTATTCCACAAATTGGAAAAAAATATATTCAGGAAAATGCATGATCTCATCAGCAATGTTACTCCAAAGGAATTCCAGCCCAAAATAATGTACAGCGATGGCATCAGCATGGCCGGATCATGCTTTGCCGAACATATTGCTGACAAACTAGTGCGCTACAAATACGATGTATTAAGTAATCCATTCGGCATACTCTTTAATCCCATTTCAATAGCCCGTTCATTTGAAAGAATAGCCAACAGGCAATATTATCAAGAAGAAGAACTTGTCGCTCACGATGGCCTGTTTCACAGTATGGATCATCACGGAAGTTATTCTGGCGCGAATAAAGATGCTGTTTTACTCAACATAAATACTTCATTAGAAAAATCATACCTGCACTTAACCCGAAGCAAATTTGTATTCATAAGTCTTGGTTCCGCTAAAGTATACAGGTTCAAAAAAACAGGAGCTATTGCCGGTAATTGTCATAAAATACCTCAGGCGGAATTTGAATCTTTCAGAATGACATTGAATGAATGTGAATTGGCATTAGAAAAAATTACAAAATCCATAAAACATCTTTCTGCTGCATCGCATATCATTTGGACGGTGAGTCCGGTAAGACATCTCCGGGATGGGATTGAAGAAAATCAACTCAGTAAGTCAACTCTCCTGCTGGCTATCGATCAGCATTTGAAAAATAAAAAGCATGATGGCTATTTTCCTGCCTATGAAATCATGATGGATCAACTCAGGGACTATAGATTTTATGCACGGGATCTTGTGCATCCTTCTCCATTGGCGATTGATATCATCTGGGATATTTTCGCTAAAGCACATCTTGAAACGCATAACATGGAAACACATGAACAAATTGAAAAAATACATCGGGCTATGGAACACCGGTTTATACAGAATGATCGGGAAGCCATTAAATCATTTGCAAAAAAACAATTAAAAAATATTGAACACCTTTCATCCTTGTATCCGGATATGAACTGGAAAGCAGAAAGACAGTATTTTTTTCAATTGACAGAACCGGATTGAAACAAAAGGAGAAGGATAAGGATAAGGCAATCTTACTATATTAATCTTCGTACTTCGACTTTTTGATCCGCAAGATTATCTTCGTCAGGATTGTAATTCAAAAGTATGATGCCTGGTTGTTTTCCGATTTCAAGTGAGCCCAATTGATCATCCATGCCCAGAGCCCGGGCCCCGTTGATCGTAGCCCATTGAAGCAACGTATCGAAAAGAATACGTGATTGATATTTAGTGATCGTCTTCATTTCTTCAAGTATCGAAAGCTGCCAGTTAGAAGAAAGAGAATCCGTACCGATCGTCATCAACGCCCCCGTATTAATAAAAGCAAAATAATCCGGCAACTTGTTTTCAATATACAAATTGGCATTAGCACATGTCGCCCAGAAAACATTAGAATTCCATTCATGGGCATCTTCAACTTCTTTCTGCAATGTCAAAGTATTATGTACAAAAAGGGTTCGATGTTCAGGATCCATATGCTTGAGCCCATAATAAATAGAAGATTGACCTGTATGTTGGAAATGATCGAGGTTCATTCCAAATCTTGAATAGAATGAATAAAAATCACCTCCACCACTCACAAACAGATCTTCTTCTGCTTTCAATTCCTGGTTGTGAATACTCACTGTCACTTTGCCTGAATTGAGTTGATTGATTTGTGCAAACAAACCGGGCGAAACAGAATAAGGTGCGTGTGGAACAGCAGATTTTGGTTCAGGTGCCAGAGCAAATGCATCCTTATAGCCACGTGTCAGCTCATCAGTCCTACTCTCCTGAAGGAAATCAAACATCTCCACAAAATTGTAGTACTTTATCTTACTCCGACGCTTGACAGAAAATGTATCTGGTTTATTGCATATATCGCCCACAGCTTGTATGCCCTTGGACCACATATACGCATCAGCCTCTTCAATCGCTGCATCAATTTCATCTTGTGACACTTCTCTTAAGCTGACAACACCTTTGATAAATTCCAACAAGCCTGTACCTGTCGGTATCCTGCCTTTCAGATGTGATAGTTCCAGATGACAATGTGAATTGATAAAACCCGGGATGAGAATTCCCTTGTGATATTCAAGCAGATCGGTATCAATAAGATCGCGGGATGTGATGCCAGTTATCCTTTCACCTTCAATTACAATAACGCCCTGAAAAATACGCGGGGAAGTGACAGGATAAATCCAGTCCGCTGTAATGTATCGCGGACTCATCAATATTTTTTCACAATAAAACCATTGATCATACGAGGTTCAAACCACGTGCTTTTCGGAGGAAGTGTTTCTCCTATATCAGAGACTTTGACGAGCTCCTCAAACTGCACCGGATAAATACAAAACCCGATATGAAGATCAGAAATTCTGGCTTTGTCTTCTACTCTTTCCGGCCCGAGATCACCGGATACATATTCTATCCTGTTGTCTGTGCGGGCATCTTTTATGCCCAATATTTTATCAAGGACTTCTTCATCGAGAATGTGGGCATCAAGTGAAGCCGGCAATTTCTTATTCTTTTTCAGTACTTCATCCTTCCATTTCATTTCATACCACTGGTCCTGGATACACATAGTCAGCTCATGTTTTCGTTTTGGCTTAGCAGGACTGCTTATAGATCGGATATCGCATACCTGACTGATATCAGCCATAAAACGTGTCAGTTTGAGATTGTAGGGGAGTTGAACTACCCTGTTGTAGTCAAGGATATCCAGCTGATCAAATGAAAACAAAGCCGCAAGCAGAAGGGAATAATCTTTTCCATCTTTGTTGCCTTGTAATTTCAATAATTTTTCACCCGTGCTGCATCGATGATGACCGTCAGCGATATAAACTTTTGGAATCAGTGATTTATAAAGCTTCGTCAGTTCCTGTCCATCTTTCTCTGGAATCCGATAGAGAGAATATTGAATAGGGTTTGCTGAAGTAGTTAATTCCAAAAATGGCTTACTCTTTTTTTTCTGCTTCTGTATTTCCTTTGTTATTTCTTTCACTTCAGGATGACATAGGAGGACTGGTTTGACCATTGCACCGCGTTGCAGCAGAATTTTGATCATTTCCTGTTCACTGCTGGCGATGGTTTGTTCATGACGGACTATTTTTCCACCTGAGTAATCGGTGACATCGAGACAAACAACGAGGCCTGAATGAACAATTTTTCCAATTTTAATTTCAAAAATATAAAAGCCCTTGTCCGTTGTTTCGCGAAAGAAACCACTTTGCAGGTATTGTGTATAATCATTTCTGACAGTTGAAAAAAAAGAGTCGGCAGAAGCGATCAGGTTGACGTTAGGATATATGGCCTGAAATGGAAATATTTTCATTCTGATTTGTTATAGAGTTATCCAGTGTCAATCTAATTATACATTTGATAGGATATAGTCATAAAGTTTGAGCATATATACACAGTTGCAATTTGCAGAACTTAGATTTTTACAAAAGGGAGACTTACAACTTTAGCTGCCAATATTTTCGCTCCTGCTTTGACACCAAATGTTGAACCTGGTGTGGCTAAATCTGCCGGGACATATGCCATTCCGATGGGCACCTGGAGAGTAGGCGATAATGTTCCACTGGTGACGACTCCGATTTCATTTCCATCAGTATCGCATATAGGATATCCATGACGTGGGACACGACGGTCATCCACTACAAATCCAACCAGCTTTTTCTTCACGCCATTTTTTTTCTGCTCGCTGAAAATTTCCTTTGAAGGGAAAGGACTTGCTTTTTTCAATTTAGTGATCCAGCCCAAACCTGCTTCAATGACAGAGGTGGTGTCATCAATGTCATTGCCATACAGACAAAAACCCATTTCAAGACGCAATGTATCTCTTGCCCCGAGTCCTGCAGGCATAGGTTGAACGGGGCTCTTGATAGCCATCACAGTATCCCACAAAGCGGGAAGATGTTGACTATCTACATACAATTCAAAACCGCCTGAACCTGTGTATCCCGTAGCCGAAATCAATACATTGTCTATGCCCGCAAAAACACCTTTTGCAAAACTATAGTAGGGTATCTTCTTTAAGTCAACATCTGTCAGTGGTTGAAGCGCTGCTAAAGCTAATGGCCCCTGCACAGCGATCAAACCTGTCTGATCAGAAATATCAATCATTCTTGTATCAAAGTCCTTTGCATATTGCTGTATGTGATCCCAATCTTTCTGAATATTGGATGCGTTCACGACAAGCATAAACGCCTGATCACCGGGCTCGCTCATTTCCTCAGGTAATCTATACACAAGCATGTCATCGACTATCCCACCGGTTTCGTTTGGAAGACTTGAATACTGCGCTTGTCCAATCGCAAGTATTGACGCATCGTTTGAACTTATCCTTTGCACAAGATCCAGCGCCTGCTTTCCCTTGACTATGAATTCGCCCATATGGGACACATCAAATACACCAATCCTTTCGCGAACGGACTGGTGTTCTTCCTGTATATTGGTGTAGAGAACAGGCATATTATATCCTGCAAATTCAGTCATTTTCGCACCCAGCGCGATATGCCTTGATTCAAGAGGTGTTGATTTCATGAAGCTTTTAGTATTCTATATTGATTTCTTTGATTGTATCTCCCATTCCGATTAGCTGTACGATATCCATACCTGAAACGACTTTTCCAAATATCGTATATCGGCCATCAAGATGAGGCGTCGGCGAATGTGTAATAAAAAACTGTGTTCCTTCTGTATGCAGACCGGCAGATGCCATACCCACATATCCCTCATCATCGTAATAAGCTCCCGAGAGCTCTGAACGAATTGTAAAATCAAGACTTCCATATCCATCTCCACGAGGACAACCTGTCTGAATGACAAAATTCGGGACAACTCTGTGAAAAGGCTTTCCATCAAAAAATTTCGCATTCGCGAGTTCAATAAAATTGGAAACTGATCCGGGAGCTCTTTCAGGATATAATTCCATCGTGATATCACCGAGAGATGTTTTAATGATCACCCTGCTGTCCTTTTTCAGCGAATCAATAATTTTCCAATTGATTGTTTTCAAACCCTTCTTGTCCTCAGTGATCGAAAGTGTTTCGATATTATATTCTTTAAGCGCTTTTGCAAGTTCAATATAGGTCTCCATTTCATCAGGCAATTTGAGATTGACCAGAGCTTTGCTCAATTCGCCCTTTCGATCACTCATCACTGCTTTAAGACCTGTTTTTGGATCGGAGATGCCGCCTGCGATCAATGCGAGAATACCTGCATCGCCTCCACGCATTGCGTTGGCTAGATATCCACCGATCTGTGATCTGATCAGATAGCCCTGCCCTGCAAAAAATGATTCAAAATCTTTATCCTTGCATACATCAATCAGGCTTGTTACGGCTTGCGTTCGCACCACAATGGATTGATCAGGCTGCATATATTTTGGAAGTGACTCAAAGTTCCGGATTTCACTACCCCATGCTTTCAACCATGCTGCTTTCTCATACACGTTTGTAGCACCGTTTAGATTGGCCAGAATATCTTTTCCCAAAGATGTCTTCGCACCACTGAACATAGAGCTCATATTTTTATACGCTGCTTCAGCCATGCGTGTCTTTGCCTGCCAGGTCTTGCATTGATCCATGACAGTCTTATATCTGGAGACATCCTGTTCTTTACCCTGGTTGACGAAATATTGAGCTGCCACTTCTGCAGGACCTGCATGACTATCCTTTGCGGCTTCAAGTAATACTTTTTCAACATCATTGTATTCAAAAGCCTGAAGCGCCCGTATAATATTTGATTTGACACGATCATCCGTTTCCGTTTGCAGGCTTTCAATTAATAATTTGCTGGCTGCGGATGTTTTTAATTTACCTAAAGCTGTGGCAATACACATCCTGAGGAATGGATCTCCTTCGCCCTGCCAGTCAGCTATAAGTTGATCTGCATAAGGAGTGAGATCAAGGCCGGCAGCCCTATGCAGGTAGTGTGCCGCTACCAGTCGGACTTGGGGAGGCATATTAGCATCAGAAAGATATTTCACCATCGTAGCGGTTCCCTCCGGATCAATCATATTGCGCAGACAATATCTGTAGATACCACGGGCCTGACCGAGGAGTAATAAGGTATCTGTGGGTTGATATGTTGATATTGTACTCAGTGCACGAAGAAATTGCGTACTCCCTATTTTTCCCATCGCTTCAAGTATAGCACTGTTGGCCTCTTCATAAAGTCTTGCACTATCTCTGCCATCAAAAGCGGCGGTAAGCTGGGCCTCTCCCCTGGCAGAACCGATTTGCCCAATAGCATAAGCAGCCATAGCTCTCACCTGCCCTTGTTTGTCCATGAGCAAAGGAAATATAGCATCAAGCGCTGATGAATCCTGAAAGGAAGCAAAAGCCCTTGCAGCAGCAAAACGAATCGAAGGATCATCACTTTTTAGATTGATCAGCAGGCTATCCATTTCCTGCCGGGTCTGCATGTCATAGATTTTTCGCAAACTCTCCTGGCGGATACTGGTTTCAAACGGCGCAGGAATTTTTTCTTCCACCGGTACACATCCTGTAATGACAAGCACCAAAAACAAACTGATGAAAAAACCACTTTTACACCAGTTTCTCATATACACACTCTTTTGGTTTTTCTTTTTCTTAATCATTTTGTCAGGCTATTCATCCGGAAGGTCAAATTTATCCTAATTAATTTTCATTAAATTCTTCTTCATATGTTTTTGGATCAAAATGATCGATGATACCATTTTGCCGTCGCATGGCATTATACTTATTGCAATCCGTTTCGATATCAAGTCCTCCAACCGGCTTTTCAAATTTTGCATTCGGGTCATAATCGGTTGTAGTGGAATTTTCAAGACGACCAAGAAATGCTTTAAAGAATGGCCTCGCCATCACTGCCCCCTGTCCATCAGCCAATGAATTAAATCGAATCCAGGGATCTTCTCCACCCACCCAGGTCCCAACGACCAATGAGGGTGTCACACCCATAAACCATCCATCCACATAATCATTTGTTGTCCCTGTCTTACCGCCTACCTCACTCTTAAAATCCCTGAATGCATAATCCGCAGCAAACTTCAACATATCCACCATGACCGCATTTGCTTTAGGAGGCAAGGCGACCTGTTCTTCTTTGACTGCCCTGTATATTACTTTTCCATTCGGGTCTTCAATGGAACTAACAAAGTATGGTTTGACAAATACACCATTATTCGCAAACGTACAATAAGCGCCCGTCATCTCCATGACACTCAGGTCGGCAGCCCCAAGACAAATAGAAGGTTGATTTGGTACTCTATATTCACCATCAGACCTGCGTGTTGAACTATCAATGCCCATATTATTAATCAATCCTCTCACGACATTCGCATTGCCCAATTGTTGCATCAGGAATACAGAAATCGTATTTCGGGAATCCCGCAGACCTTCAAACAATGTGAATGTTCTGCCGGTGTATTTCCCATCTGCATTATTAGGGGTCCATGATGACTGAAGTCCAAAGCTACCATCACCGGGTCCAATGGTATAAGGCTGATCCAGCACAGGGAAACATGGTGAAATGCCCTGCAGGGTAATAGCAGTAGCATATACAAATGGTTTAAATGTTGACCCTACCTGCCGGCTTGCACCGGTGTGATCAAACTGAAAGTATTTATTATTTATTCCTCCAACCCATGTCTTGACTTCACCGGTTTTAGGATCAATAGCTAAAATGCCGGTCTGCAAAAATTTTCTGTGATATTTAATGGAATCCAAAGGAGACATGTGGGCCTTCTTTTCACCTTTTGGATTGTAATCAAATACCATCATGTCTACCGGAGTATTCATCTCCTTCATAACTTCTTTTTGAAAATCATTCCAGATTGACGCCAGTTGTGGCCACAATTCACCTGTCATCACTTCTTTATATTTCTTACCGCGATCAGGACTTATTGTTTTTCCTGATACAAGGCGCGCGATACGTCCGGCTTTTTGTGTTTCCTGAAGAATATTTTCGATATCCCAGTCTGTCAGCTGAATATCATGAGCCGCCTGAATTTTGTCAAGTATTTCATTTAATCTGGCTTCACGCAACCCGACATAACGACCACTCTGCCGTATCAAATGAGTAAGGGATTCCTTCCTGATTTTCTTTTGCATGTCGTCAGCATGATAGGTCCACGGATCCATGCCTTCCCAGACTTTATTGTATTTCTCCTGTACAGAAGACATGTGCTTCCACATCTCTTCTTCAGCCATTTGCTGCATGTCCAGATCGATGGTGGTATACACTTTCAAACCATCTTCATAAATATTATATTTCTCACCATTCGATTTGCGATACTCAGCTTTTTCAAAAAGAGCTTTGAGCCAATTGGCTAATTCAGCTCTGAAATAAGGAGCAGGTCCGGTTTCATGACTTTGTCTGCTGAAATGAGAAAGATCCAAAGGGAGCACTCTGAGAGAATCATATTGATGCCTTGTGATATAATCCTCTTTGCGCATCTGATTCAAGACGATCATTCTCCGACTCATGACAGTATCTGGCCGGCGGATTGGATTAAATAAAGCCGGATTGTTCAACATACCGATGAGCGTAGCGGCCTCCTCTATTTTCAGATCTTTTTGATTTTTCCCAAAATAAATTTCGGATGCTGCACTGATCCCATATGCCCCGTAGATAAAATTGAACTTATTGAGATACATCGCCAGGATTTCCTGCTTTGTATATTGTTTTTCAAGCTTTACAGCAGTGATCCATTCTTTAAACTTAGTGATGACAAGCGTCCATGTTTTTTTCATTTTCCCCATACCTTCAAAGTCGGGTCGGTCAAACAGAAGCTTTGCTAATTGCTGCGTAATGGTACTGCCTCCTCCTTTCCGTGTATTGAACGTGATGACGCCCATTATGACCCTTGACAGCGCCTGAACATCAACGCCGGAATGCGAAAAATACCGCACATCTTCCGTGGCAACCAGGGCGTCTATCAGAAAAGGATTTAGCTCATTATAAGTGACAGGCAACCGGTTTTGGGTGTAGTATCTTCCGATCTCACGACTTTTAATATCAATGACCTGTGTGGCAAGCTCAAAGTCCGGATTTTCCAATTGCTTGAAATCGGGTAAGCCCTGAAAAGAGAGTATGACAAAAAACAGGATAAACAATACAGCAAAGGTGATGGCAGCATACCACATCCTTTTACCATATCTGGTATACGAAGAATTCCTGTTTTCCATGTTTATATAATGATCCCTAGCTTCTATTTTTCCTCTATCTAACGAAAAGGTACGGATTTGACTTGTGCCCGCACCCACTCAAAACTCTCTATAATGGCATTCTCCTCTACCGGTATATCCCAACCGCAAGATCCTATTTTATCAGGCAGGCTGAAACCCACTCTGCCTTTCGATTTCTTTTTATCACCCCCTATCCAGGGAAGTACCATTTCAACGCCCGGCAAAGAAACAACTTCAGGGCTAAGTAAACGACTTATTACTTGTGTAATGGATTCAAAATCGGCACTATTCAGCAAGCCCATTGAAACTGCAATTCTTGACTCTGTCAACATCCCGATAGCTACACATTGCCCGTGTGTCACCGGATTCCGGCTAGCTAAATAGAAACTTTCAAGGGCATGACCAATCGTGTGACCAAAATTGAGCACTTTTCTTAGTCCCTGTTCTCTTAAGTCACTTTCGACGATTTTAACTTTTACAGCTATATTTTCTTCAAATATCTCTGCCCAATTCAATTCATTTATTGTCTTTACACCAGATACTATATCCCAAAGTGGTTGGCTGCCGATGATGGCATGTTTCACAATCTCTGCCATCCCTGAAGTGATTTCAAGAGGTGGTAAAGTTTCCAAAAATGATGGATCAATCCAAATGAAAGATGGATTTTGAATCAGGCCGATATAGTTTTTGAAACCCTTATAGTCTACCCCCAGCTTACCGCCGATTGAGGCATCAGACATTGATAAAAGGGTCGTAGGAATATGCCCAAAACGAATACCCCGTTGAAAACATGCTGCTGCAAATCCACCCATATCACACACCACACCACCTCCAACATTCAATATTATCGAATCCCTGTCAGCCCCTTTTTCAATCAGCGCTGACCAGATGTATTTGCATGTCTCCAGATTTTTATTTTGTTCACCGGATTTTGTAACGATGATTCTCGGATTGTCGACTAAGTATTCAATTTTGGGTACACAGCATCGGGCAGTATTTTCATCACAAATGATAAATACTGAAAGTGGCTGATGATCATCAATTACTTTTTTCAGGCCATCACGGACATCGCCACTGTAAATAGGACCAAGAGAAGAAGAGAAAATTTTCATGCCAGAGTTTCAATCGGATTCAATGTCCATGCACGGGCTTTGCCTGAAAATAAAGGTTTGACGGCTGACCATGTTTTTTGAAATAAATCGGATGTCCTGTACGATTCAAGATCAGCTTCAGATTGCCACATACTTATCGTCCAAAGGATTGTCTTGCCTTCATTCTCACTTTGCAGCAATTCGAGGCCTATACATCCGGCGCGGGATCGAATCTGATTTTTTACTCCTTCAAAGATATCCAAAAATAAAGCCTCTCTCCCGGGCTCCATCTCCATCAATACAATTCGTTTTATCATACTTATCTGGCTAGTAGAATGTTAGCTATTGAAAAAAAATTACTTTGGCACTGAAATGAATATACAAAGGATTAATTCAGTACTTATTAACTCAATCTTTACAAAAAGAACAAGTTAAATAAAGCTTTACACATGCAACAGTTGAACCTTCCGTCAAATAAATTGTAAATTTAGCAGGAACCCTATGAATCACTAACCAAGGAATAACTAGATTTGACACGAACTAACAGTAAAAAAGAAATCGGAACAACAAAAGCAAACGCTAAAGAAAAGAGTGAGATTGCATTGACGATAGAGGACCTTGATCCACTTGAATTATTCGGTCAAAACAACAGCAAACTCAACTTATTCAGGAAGGCCTTCCCCGAAGTAGTGGTCACCTCCAGAGGCAACCAGATCAAACTGGTCGGTAAGAAAAAAGAAACCCAAAGCGCCAAGGATAAATTTGAAATGATGGTCCGCATCCTGAAGGACCAGAAAATTCTCCCTATGCAGACCGTTGAAGAGCTTCTCAATGGCACGCATACCTTCGAAGGTGAGCAACCCATGATCGGAGACGATAATGTCATTCTCTATGGACGGACAGGAAAACCTATCCGGGCCAAGACCCGCAATCAGAAGAAAATGGTCAAAGCTTCAGAAACACATGATGTTGTTTTTGCAGTCGGACCAGCCGGAACAGGAAAGACATATACAGCCGTAGCATTGGCGGTGAGGGCGTTAAAAAATTCTATTGTTAAAAAGATAATCCTCACTCGTCCTGCAGTTGAAGCCGGTGAAAATCTTGGTTTTCTCCCAGGTGATCTGAAAGAAAAAATAGATCCTTATCTCAGGCCTCTGTATGATGCTCTTGATGATATGATTCAGATCGATAAGCTCAATTATTTCATGCAGAATCGCATCATTGAGATCGCACCGCTTGCCTATATGCGTGGAAGGACGCTCGACAATGCATTCATCATACTTGATGAAGCTCAAAATGCTACGATACCACAGATCAAAATGTTCCTGACACGTCTGGGCCCTTCAGCGAAATGTATTGTCACAGGTGACCTCACGCAGATTGATTTACCTCGCAGTGTCCATTCTGGTTTGAAAAAAGCCATCGATCTATTGTCCCATGTCAATGGCATTTCGACCATCCGGCTTAACGCCGATGATGTGGTACGTCACCGTTTAGTGAAAGATATCATCATTGCTTTCGATAAGGATGGTGCACTACGAAGAGCGGAAGAGGAGAAAATGGACGAGGAAGAATAATTCATTATGTCTACGATTTACCGTGTCTCATGTGCACAGCCTAAGCTGAAAGGAACGATCATCCTCGAACCTTCGAAAAGTATTTCTAACAGAGTGCTGATCATCCAATCACTTTGTAAAGATCCTTTCACAATTCACAATCTGAGCAAAAGTGATGATACAGTTGTCTTACAAAAAATGCTTTCGGCTGATGGTGAAAAGTTATATGCCGGACATGCGGGAAGCAGCTACAGGTTTATGACGGCAAGATCCGTACTCGGTAATCGCGAAATTGTACTGGATGCATCTGAGCAGCTTCGCCATCGCCCTATCGGAACATTAGTCAAAGCACTTCAGACACTCGGTGCGGATATTACTTATATCAACAAAGAAGGATTTCCACCGCTTAGAATCAAACCTGCATCCATTGGTAAGGATGTGCATGAGGTCACACTTCATGCAGGTATGAGCAGCCAGTACACAAGTGCATTGCTGATGATAGCACCTTGTCTTCCGGAAGGTCTGACCATTCATCTCGCGGATGATCCTGTTTCCCTGCCTTATATAAAGATGACCCTGGCGGTCATGGAGTGGTTTGGTGCATCTCATGTATGGGAGGGAAATACAATCAAAGTAAAACATAGCGAATACATCGCAAAAGACTTCACTGTTGAAGGAGATTGGTCAGCTGCTTCATATTTCTATTCAGCAGTTGCATTGGCTGAAAAGGCTGAAATTCGTATTGAAGGTGTTGTTGAAAAAAGTTTACAGGGCGATGCTGTACTAAAAGATATCTATCATCAATTTGGCGTAGAGACTATTTTTATTGAGAATGGCATGATGATAAAGAAGATCGCCAATCATGAAAAGATAAAAGAGTTTAGCTATGATTTTTCTTCCTGTCCGGATATAGCCCAAACCGTGATGGTGACGATGGCCGGGCTGGGCATCAAAGGAAAATTATCGGGTCTACGCACACTTCGTATCAAAGAGACGGATCGCATCACTGCCATGCAGACTGAATTGACCAAAGTCAAAACAACATTGGAGGTCGAAGAAGGCACTGACCTGTCATGCAAACTTTTTGGAAAGGCGCGATGGAAAGACAAAGCGAAGTTCAATACATATGAAGATCATCGCATGGCGATGTGCTTTACTCCATTGGCATGTATTCACCCCATTGTAATCAGAGACGCAGAGGTAGTGAGTAAATCTTATCCAGGTTTCTGGAAAGACATGAACACGATAGGCGTGACGAGTGAGAGAGTGAAAATGAAGTGAGATGTGAGATGTGAGATGAGATGTGAGATGTGAGACGTGAGACGTTGAGTGGTCAGGCAAGATAATTTGGTTGTAGAGACGTCGATTTTGTTGCTGAGCTGTAGCACAAGGCGGCGAATAAGCAGGTCGAAGCATCGCGTCTCCTGTTTGACCCTTTTGGGGATTTACGCCTTTGCAGGATTTTATTAGAATTCTACTTCAATTACCGATTTATCGCCTTTCCTGTTTGACCCATTTGCGTCTTTGCACCTTTGCGAGCCATTTTAATTCTCTGATGTTCGAGTGTCTCTGACCTCGAACTTGCAAAAATCTCTGACTTCGATCAAGCAAAAAAAATCCTTTACGGCTTAGCGCCTTTGCGAGAAATTATTTACACTCCATTTCAGTGATCTGAGAAAGATTATCCACCATGACATGACCATTGTATCCCGCATCAGCATCATCTGCAAAATATGCTGCAATGGTTATGAAAGAGTAATCCTCTTTTGGCCACAACACAAAATTATATTCCTTCCAGTTTGCATGATCTACCGGATAAGACTGACCTAAAAGTTCGGCTAGATCACATGATTTATTTCCGCCCCATATTCTCAATACAGCAGGGGAAATAAAATTCTCAAGCTTAGCATTTGATCGCATCGTCCCGCTCCTATAGGAATCTGATCTTGCAAGGAATGCAGAAAATGAGTAGCATTTGTCTTTTTTAAGAACTTGTGTCAACTTCTGGGAGACACTTTCATATGTACCATTATACCTCACGACAAGTCCCAGATAAGTCTTACCATCAAACGATTGCATACTCACATCCCAGGCATGTGCAGGCACAGGATGAATATCAGGAGGGGTCTCTCCCGGAAACAAAGCATGACCACAATCATTCCAGCCTACTATTGATGGTGTGTAGGCAGTCCCTGCTCTTGGTATATCTTCAAATGAAGGATTATCCAGATAAATTGTATCCTGTCCGGATAAAGTATGAGCGATCAATAACTGCATTCCCGTCACACAAAATAAAAATTGAAAAATCAAATTTCTTGTTTTCATAGCCGGAGATAAATTGTCATCATAAATGTGTGATTAAGATATGACTTTTTTACTCACGCCTCTCGAAAGCCCCGACAAAACATATCGATTAAATAATTAAAACTGTCGTACACGGAAAACAACTCATTCACTACTACTTACTACTTACTACTTACTACTGACTACTCACTTCAGCGAAAGTATCTTAATCTCCACACGCTGATTTTTCAACCGCGCATCCCTGTTATATTTATCATAGGGAATCAAAGGATCATGTTTGCCATACCCCTTGTAACTAAGCCGGGCCTCGGGAATTCCCTGGGAGATTAGATAATCCTGTACAGATTTTGCCCGTGCAGTCGAAAGTGCATTACAATATTCCTCAGAAGGAATTGTATTGGTGTGGCCACCGATCTCTATAGTTGTCTTTGGATAGGATTTCAGATAATCAGCAAGTTCATCCAGCACCTTATACGAATCTGACAAAAGATTGATTGAATCCGCATTGAAATAAAGATGTGTGAGCCTGATCTTTTGCCCAACAAATAATTTTGTTTGATCCAGTTCAGGCAACAAATTTGCCTTAAATACTTTCGGTGGAACAGATATTGTTTTAGTATCGACATTAGATGATGAGCCACCAGTCTTTGTTTTTGTCGTTGTACTGCTATGGGATCCGCCTGATGTAGTGGTTGATTCTACTTTTGTAGGTAATTCATACATGACTCCTATGAGATCCTGCGGTATGAGAGGACAATCTACAGGAACTATATCCGATAATCCATCGACCAGGATATGTCCGTTGTACGCTTCAAGTATTGGTGTTTTATAAAAAGCTTCAATGGTGATATACTTATGCGTTTGCTGTGGATGGAATAAAAATTTAAATAGCTTCCAATCCGAATTTGCTATAGCCGGTGATTCGCCGAGCAATTCAGCTTTATCACAAAATGAATTTCCACCCCAGATCTGTAATACAGCAGGTCTTACAAAGTTTTCAAGAACTGAATTTGATCTTGTCGTGCCGCTTTTATATTGATCCGACCTCGATAGAAAAGCTGAAAATGCATAGCATGTCCCTCCTATAACCGGTGATGACAATGCCTGTGAAAGTGATTCATATGTATCATTATATCTCACGACCATACCGAGGTATGTGTCCCCATCATAAGCCGGTTTAGAGACTTCCCATGCAACTACCGGTACAGGATGAATATCCGGAGGAGTTTCGCCTGGAAATTTTGAAAGACCACAATCATTCCAGCCTTTTATCGCAGGTGTATACGCAGTGCCTGCCCTCGGCATATCCTCAAAGGAAGGATTTTGCAGAGTGATAACTTCCTGGCCCGTGACTAACAAGGCGAAAGAAAAACAAAGGATAAAAGAAAAGAGAAAATGGGTGTAACGCATGCTTGATATTATATGCCTGTTTGAATTTATCATCCGATCCTGAAAAATTAATTCAAATGTGGCTTAAAGACAATGCTTTGAACGTTTTATTAGACCATAGTGGTGTATCTGTCTACATATTTTCAACCTGCTTATGTTTTTATTAAGAAAAAGCGTTCAGACCGGTGATATCCTGGCCTGTGATAAGGAGATGAATATCATGTGTTCCTTCATAAGTAAGTACAGTTTCCAGGTTCATCATATGTCTCATGATAGGATATTCATTGGTTATACCCATACCTCCGTGAATCTGACGGGCTTCACGGGCTATTTCCAGCGCCATATGTACATTATTCCTTTTTGCCATTGATATCTGGGCAGGAGTAGCTTTGCCTGCATTGGCAAGTGTGCCGAGACGCCATGCCAATAACTGCGCTTTTGTAATCTCAGTGATCATTTCGGCCAGTTTTTTCTGCGTGAGTTGAAAACCACCGATCGGCCTTCCGAATTGCTCACGTTCTTTAGAATAACGAAGTGCACTATCATAACAGTCAAGTGCTGCTCCGATAGCTCCCCATGCGATGCCATATCTGGCTTTTGAGAGACAGGCCAGAGGCCCTTTGAGTCCTTTCACATCCTGAAAAATATGCGTTTTAGGCACCCTTACATCCTCAAAAACCAATTCGCCGGTGATTGAAGCCCTGAGGGACCATTTTCCATGAATTTCAGGAGCGGAGAAACCTTTCCAGTCACTTTCCACGATCATACCTCTGATCTTATCTTCCTCATCTTTAGCCCATACGACAGCAAGATCCGCTACGGGGCTATTCGTAATCCACATCTTCGCACCATTCAGAATATAGGCATCTCCATCATCTGTGATACGGGATATCATTCCACTTGGATTGGACCCAGCATCCGGTTCTGTCAAACCAAAACAACCTATCAGCTCACCCGCACCCAGCTTTGGAAGATATTTTTTACGCAAGGGCTCGGATGCATATTTGAATATAGGGTACATGACCAGCGATCCCTGGACTGAGGCCATCGATCTTACCCCGGAATCACCTCGCTCTAACTCCTGCATGATGATGCCATAAGCGATCTCATCCATTCCCCCGCCACCATATTCTACAGGCAAACTAGGACCAAATGCCCCGATTTCAGCCAGCCCCTTAAATAAATGAGTCGGACATGCAGCCCGGTTTGAGTAATCTTCAATAATCGGACTCACTTCCTGTTTTACCCAGGCTCTGACCGCTTCCCTTGCCAACAAATGATCCTGGCTGAGCAATTCATCGATATTATAATAATCATGACCCTGGTACTGGTCCGTCTTAACACTGGTCTTAACCTCCATCATATTAGCTTTAATTGGATCGTAAAGATAACTAAGAACTCAGAGGCCGAAACACGAGTCTGATAGCTAACATTATTATAAGCGAAGAAAAGTTAAGATGTAAGTCTCCCGTAGGGGATTTAGGGGCCAAAACAGTAACTATCTTACGCCCTATCAAACATCCCCGGCATGGCCAAAATAAAATTAGATGGAATGTCCTTTTATGCTCATCATGGCTATTATACTCATGAGCGGACGAGAGGCAACAATTATATGGTTGATGTCACCGTAGAAACCAATATAGACGGAGCAGCCCTTGATGATGACCTGCATCAGACTATTAACTATGAGATTATCTACCGGATCTGCAGCGATATCATGGAAGAACCCTGCAAACTGATTGAGACCGTGGCTTTCAGGATAGCGCATGAAATCAAAAAGACCTTTCCAAAACTGAAGAATATCGTTGTCGTCCTGCACAAAATAAAACCCGAACTCGGCGGACCTGTGCAAAGCGCCCAGATCATTTATAAACTCAAATGATCTTTTAGCGTTAAGGATAAGGCACTTATCAATAAAAGCCTTTTCTTATGCAAAACCGGATCATTATTTTTTCTTTATTCTTTGCTGTTTTACTTCCTTCATGTGATACACTGAAACAAGTACTCAGTGAGCCTACCACGGCTGAAATAGGTTCCGGTTTAAAACAAGCTCTTGAATTCGGTATTAATGAAGGAGCAAATCTATTGTCACAACGGGATGGTTACTATAAGAGCGCTTATAAAATCTTACTTCCTGAAGAAGCAAGGAGAGTTACTAACCGACTCAAAGTTATACCCGGGTTCAGTGATCTGGAAAATGTAATCGTCGAAAAACTGAATCACGCTGCTGAAGATGCTGCGAAATCAGCCGCCCCTATATTCGTTGATGCCATTAAGGAAATGACATTTGATGATGCGTTGAACATCTTACTTGGATCTAAAGATGCAGCCACACAATACCTTCATACCAAAACGTATTCACCGCTCTATCAGAAATTTCAACCCGTGATCGTCACCTCACTCAATAAATTTAATGCGATACAATATTGGGCAGATGCAATCAATGCCTATAACAAGATCCCTCTCGTTGAAAAAGTCAATCCCAAACTTGATGAATATGTGACGGACAAAGCGCTCGATGGTCTGTTTGCAATGGTAGCCCAAAAAGAACTTGTTATCCGAACAGATATAAGCAGCCGCACAACGGACCTGCTGAAAAAAGTATTTGCAAAACAGGATAAGTGAATAGTGAATTAAATATTTTTTAACTCCCCGCTTTTTAGATTTACTGCTTCAGTTTAATGACGATCACACCATTTGAACCCCGGCTACCATAGAATGCTGTCTCACTCGGAGATTTCAATACCCGGATAGACTTAATATCTGATACCAGCACTGTAGAATTAGCAGCGGCCAGTCCACCACTTATAGGCGTTCCATTGATGACCAATAAAGGCTCGCTATCACTGTTTATAGAGGCCATGCCTCTTATAGATACGCGTGCACTGCTTCCTCTGCCCGTAACCGAAATACCTGAAATTCTACTTAAATAATCTACCAGATCAACAGCTTGATTCACATTTTCAACTTTATCTGTAGAATTTGTTTTGGAGGAGGATGAAGCTTTTTTTGATGAGCTACAGGCTTCAACAACCATGAGTGAAAGAAATAAGCAAAAAATGGTCATCACTTTCATAATTACTGAATTTTATCAATGTTTATTCCTTGCTAAACGTACGAGCCTTTCCAAAAGTACTGTTGCAATTCTGACAAGATGAGGTGAATCAATCAAAGATTATAATACCTACGATCAGGAACTCCATTTCATCGATTAACTAATGAATCATTTGGACTGGATGCAGCCAGGTTGATTACTTCAAAATGTCACGTATCTCTTTTTTTTCATCATCTGAAAAAATCAGGTGGTTGAGGGCAGCGACATTATCATCGATTTGTTCCGGCTTGCTGGCACCTACGAGAATTGTGGTTACTCTGGGATCAATCAACAACCATGCTATAGCCATCTGAGCAAGGGACTGCCCTCGCTTGAGAGCAATTTGATTCAAAGCCCTGACTTTTACCAACCGTTCATCTGTAATCTGGGTAGTTTTAAGATACCGCCCGTCTTTCACAGCACGACTATCTTCAGGAAAACCTTTAAGATACCGGTCGGTTAATACGCCTTGCTCAAGTGGAGAAAATGGAATGCAACCAATTCCTTCTTCTCCTAACACATCCAACAAGCCATCATCTTCAACCCATCGATCCAACATACTATATCTCGGTTGGTGAATGAGGCAAGGAGTACCCATCTCTTTAAGAATCTTCGATGCTCTCCTTGTGTCTTCAGATTTGTATTGAGAAATACCTACATACAATGCTTTTCCCTGCTGAACAGCAGTATGCAATGCACCCATAGTTTCTTCCAGTGGTGTATCAGGATCTCTCCGGTGCGAATAAAATATATCTACATACTCCAGACCCATTCGCTTCAAACTATGATCAAGACTAGACAATAAATATTTACGCGAACCCAGATTGCCATAAGGCCCTGGCCACATATCCCAGCCTGCTTTTGTTGAGATAATTAATTCATCTCTATAGCCTGTAAAATCCTGTCTGAATATTTTTCCGAAATTCTCTTCAGCAGATCCATAAGGAGGACCATAATTATTAGCAAGGTCAAAATGAGTGATCCCATAATCAAAACATGTGCGCAATATTCGACGCCCGTTTTCAATGTCATCCACATGTCCGAAATTATGCCATAGCCCAATCGAAAGTGCTGACAGTTGGATGCCACTCCTACCACATCGCCGGTATATCATTTTATCATACCGGTTCTCATGGGCTACATAAACTCCTTGGGCGTGGGTCTCTTTTGTTTTCATACTTATACTTATGAATTGGTATTTGGCTATTCCTTATCCAGCCACAAATTAGTGATTGGGTATTACAGTACGTAGAAAAGTGCGAAACACTCCGAAACGGATATCTTATTCTGGTAATTTGAATATGTATTGTTCATTGTATTCAATTTCAAATTCCTCCAAAAGTTCTCTGTATTCCGTCAGAAAAGTCTTTTTCTGATGATGCTTTTCCTGATTTAATATATAATTTATCATGGTTGGCACTGAACTTTTTCGGTACGAAAAAGCTCCGTATCCACCTAGCCAATTAAAATGCCTCGGGGTAAGACTTTGCTGGTTAATCCATTCCGAAGAATCACCACTGACGATCCTCATGAGGTCTGAAATAGATTGATGAGGTCTCATTCCGAAAAAAAAATGCAAGTGGTCGGGCATACTATTAATTGCTAACATTTTATGTTTATGGTTTTGTACTATTCCGGTTATGTATTGATGAAGTCTTTCTTTCCATTCCGGAAGAATCAATGCTTGTCTGTATTTGACAGCGACCACGATCTGGATGTGGATCTGAGTATACGTGTTTGCCATGAGAATCAGGTTTTGTCTAAACCTATATGTCTCGAAGGGTCTCATTTGTGACCGGTAAGGAGTAAGATTTTCGGGACTATGTGTTGCCCCTCTGGGGCAAGTGAGAGATTTCTGGCTGTCTATAGTTACCAACCTAGCGCCCCTCCGGGGCATTTAAGATTAACTGTATTTGTCAGTTTGGCTTGTCGCTTACACCTGTTATCAGCTTTTTACCCTTCGAACATTTGCGACCTACTTTACAGTTAGGGAAATGACTTGAGATTGAAATGTCCCGGAGGGACAACAGGTTGGTAACAGATGAGTGAACGAATACAAAACCTTGCCTCGGAGAGGCAAAACTATCTGTTGTCTTATCGTGGAACTGATTCGAAGAATTATCTCTTCACAACCTGATTACATGTAAAATGTCCATCAACTATACTCTTTATTAAATAAATTCCGGGGGCCACCAGGGAGAAATCAAGACCATATTGCTCCTCCTGAAAAACCTTTGGGATTGAAAGTGATTGCCCTATCAAATCAGTGACGAATAGTTTTGCTACCTCATGATCATCATTTCTGATCCATAATACATCTTCTACCGGATTTGGAAAGAAACGGACATTGGCATTCACCACATTCCCGAACCCGGTTGTACCCTCAACCGAGATATGTACAGGTGTGCTCCATGTTTCTGCCCCATCATTATCTGTTGCTTTTACACGAATTTCATATTCACCTTCATTTGGAAATTGCCAATCATATGTGTATGGCAATGTATTTATTGTAGCTATTGAATCACTATTAATATACACCACAAGATGCTGCACTGTTCCATCTGCGTCTTCAGCATCAAGTTGCAAAGTGACGTTGGCGAGATCAATTGAAAAAACAGATTGATCAGGAGGATATATAATAGTAGTCGTAGGTGGTTGATTGATGAGTTGTTCTTTAATTCTGAAATTAAAATATCCTTTTGGGGCAACGATTGGTCTCACCTGCTCTTTACCACTGTTTGACCTTGCCTTGATATAATATTGAACTTCCGATCCGGATACCTGTGCTGGTATGACAGCGGACCAAATGTTTTGAAGGGTATCAGATATGGACATTATGACTTTGTTGTAAACAGAGTCATCGGCCAGGCGATAATAAAGATCCGCTCCTTCAATTCCACTGCTGTGCCTTATATAAGCTGTAACAGGATAATCCTGCTCAGCATTGTCCGAATCCCGAAGACGTGCGTGTGCTATCAAAAGAGGATCCGTGACGCCCACTAACTTCGTGATACAATGCAACGCACCTAAAGATGAAATGATGGAGTTGCAGTTGATTCCGACTACATTATAGCCTGGCAAATTCTCCCTGTATATTCTTAAGGCTGTAGTATCATATTTCTCTTCATAAGTAGGAACGAGAAGTGTCTTATTCAGAAAAACTGCATTCGTATATGTCCTGTAATTCCCTCCATGATCGGGATAGCGGTTATTCGCATCGGGTGGCATGGGCATTCTTATTATTCTGTACTTATGCCCGAAGGAGGTTTTTATTTCATTGTTCAGGTATTCGATGTTGGCATTGATTTGTGGTCCGTCAGCTACACCATCAGGATACTCCCCCACGATGATCGTCTCTTCATCAATGATCCGCATATGCATATCAAGGTGATGAATGCCATCATAGGGCAGTGTGGGAAATTTCACATATTGCTCGACACCCAGATATTTTTTAGCTATGGTATCAATTTCATCTTCTGTCTTATCACTATTTTCTTCAAGTACCAGCATTGAGGAAAATGCATTGTGCAAACCATCTGAAAAATGATTGCCTCCGGTATGTACAAAATCATCAGGATCGACAGTGGCTTCATACAAAGGAATATGCAAATAATCAGCCACGGCTGCAGGTGTTGCATCATCCTGGGGTCGTGGTCTATTATATATCCAGTCAATCTGCCAAAGTGAATCGACATCATTACTATAAACTGACCAGGCTCCATAATCACATACCCATATCGAATTGAACGGAGTGACAACAAACCTTACAGAATCCAGCGGGATGCCTGCATTTGTAAGCTGATTAGTGACTGTCGTCGAATCAGTAGTGATGATCAGGACTTTGCACTCTTTGACAGCATTCCGTACGATTTCTTTCAGGATAGTCGCTTGTCCGGTCCAGGCAATTGTGACAGCCTGTATCTGTTCCCATTCTGCCATAGTCCTTACTTTGGTGGGGGGCGCCATAGGTATATGTCTTGCAATAGAAACGTCGTGCTTCTTCAGATAATCTGGCATCAGTTGTTCTTCAACCGGTGTAAGGTTATGTTGTTGATTATTATTCTGAGCCAGCAGTCTGAAGGCAAAAATGGATAGAATAAAAAGCAGAGTTACAATCTTCATCATACAAAAAGATTCACCACCAGATTAAAATATAGACAGGAACCCGAAGATATTGATATTCCACCATGCTATCGACATTCGATGCACGAATGCATGCCAGAGGCATTCCAATCATCAATTCTACTTCCTGATTGAATCATCCACTTAAATCAATCTTTGAAACATGGCATTCAGCAGTTAAAACTTAAGATATGGGCCATGTATTACTTTCAAAAATACATGTTGCAGGCACATTCTCAAGATCAGAGGATTTCTGGGATCCCTTTTAGTCAAAAAGTAGTTGGACTGTTGTGAACCTGAGAGTGTAAAGGAAGAAATTGTCCTGATTATTATTTTCTAATAATATTTTAATATCTTTCTAACTATTTCTTAATATTGTCATTGGAAAATTTTAACGAAAATCTTCCAGGGTAGAATGGTCCCTCTTCCAATCCGCATTCACACCTTGATTATCAAGGAAAAGCTATTGTCCTCATTTACAGCATATTTGATCCTAAACGTTTGACAAAGCTCCCTTAACCATCGATGCCAGCCGGATGTTTCGATCATTTTTCCCATTTCAGAACAACATGAATGCATATTGATATTGTATGTATCTAATATGTAATGTCTATAGGGCTTTATTCCAATTTAAAGTAATACACAAATCAATCAAAACCTTTTAATCAGCTTTTTCAAAAACTAACTAAGTATGAACAGACATTTACTTATTCCTTTTCGATGTTTGTTGAGTATTTGTTTCGTTTTTCTGCTTGTAGGCTTTTCCTATGGCCAGAAAAAAATAACAGGTACTTTAACAGATGCAGGGACAAATGAGCCTCTGATCGGAGCAAACATTGTAATTAAAGGCACAGCAACTGGTACGGTTGCAGATTTTAATGGTAATTATACCATTATGGCAAATCCTGGTGATGTGCTTGTGGTAACATACACAGGTTATAAATCACAAGAAATCACCGTAGGCTCTGAGTCAGTCTACAACTCAGCTTTGGCTCCAGGTGAACTTTTCGAGGAGGTCGTAGTCGTAGGCTACGGTTCTGTAAGAAAAGCCGACCTCACCGGCTCTGTTGTTGCTGTTGGAGAAAAAGATTTCAACAAAGGTGTATACACTTCACCTGAGCAATTAATTCAGGGTCGTGCGGCAGGTGTTCAGATTATAAATAACAGCGGTCAGCCTGGTGGTTTGACAACTGTGAGAATCAGAGGAAACTCTTCCATTCGTACAGGCAATCAACCATTATTTGTAGTAGATGGTGTTCAGATGTCAGGCGGATCAAGTTCTCCTTCCGGAGCAAATGGTGCCTCCATGGGAGATACTCCTGGTCTAAACCCTTTGAATTACTTAAATCCGAGTGATATCGCTTCCATGCAAGTGTTAAAAGACGCGTCAGCTACAGCGATCTATGGATCAAGAGGTGCTAATGGTGTTATCATCATTACAACTAAAAAGGGGAAAATAGGTAGCCCTACGATTGATGTCAACACATCGGTAGGATTCAGCTCTGTGCTACATAAATACGATGTTCTATCTGCTGATCAATACAGAGCAGCGTTGACAGAATATGGTCTCACGACTGGTAATTATGGAGCCAGCGTAGATGCACAGGATGCGATATTACAGACGGGTATGACCAACAATCATTCTATAGCCATCAATGGTGGCAATGACAATGGTTCTTATCGTATTTCATTGGGTTATCTTGATCAGGAAGGTATTGTGAAAAATAATGAACTGCGCAGATTGAGCGCAAGTCTTGGTGGAGGATTTCAATTTCTGGATAACAAACGACTAGGCATTGATTTCAACCTTATCACTGCACAGACAAGACAGGATGGACCACCGATCACATCCAATGCAGATTTCAGAGGCAGTTTGATAGGCAACGCATTGCAGTGGAATCCTACCCACAAGTTGTACAATGATGATGGGTCTCCTGTAATTCTTCCTGCTTTTGGAAACTTCACCAATCCTGTAGCTTTACTTGAAGCGTATAAAGATCAGACCAATTCAGTAGATATCATTGCAAGTATCTCGCCTTCATATAAAATAACGAATGATCTTGTCTACAGACTTACGTACAGCGTAACAAATGGTACAGGTAGTCGCAGGGCTCAGATTGCTTCATGGATCAATGTTCAGGATGTTGAAAATAGAGGTGTAGCAGGTCTTTGGGATAAGAGAATCACAAATCAAATCCTTACGCATACCTTGAGCTATACTCACGACATCACCTCAAAAATCAATCTGAATGCTGTCGCTGGATTTGAATATCAAAAACTTGATGAAAGAGGATCTGGTATATTTGCGAAGGATTTTATTCTTCCTGTGTTTGATTACACTTCAATTCTTCAGAATTCATCTCAGTCCAGTCGCAACATTTCCTCTTATAATAACCCTTCTACAGAATTGCAATCCTACTTTGTTCGTGCAGGCTTCAATTATGCGGACAAATACCTGCTGACATTGACAGCAAGATCAGATGGATCAAGCAAATTCGGTGCAAACAACAAATATGCTTTTTTCCCTGCAGTCGGCGTCGCATGGAATATGCATACAGAAGATTTTCTGGCTGATGGTCCTTTTGACCAGTTAAAACTAAGAGCCGGTTGGGGCCAGGTAGGTAATTCAGAATTTCCAGCCGGAGCAGCACAAGAAAGATATGCTTTCCAACAAGGAACTATCTCTCTTGTCAACGTAGCTAATCCGGATTTGAAATGGGAAACAACTACTACATTAAACGTAGGTGTTGATTTTTCTATCCTGGATTCCAAGTTATCAGGTACTGTGGAATATTTCCACAAAGACAGCAAGGATTTGTTATTCCAGTTTCCTACTATTCAGCCAGCTCCTGCAGGCTTTTACTGGATCAATCTGGATGGTGATGTCATCAATTCAGGTGTTGAGGTTACCCTTAACCTGAATGCCGTTGATAACAATAATTTCAGATGGGATATCGGTGGAAACATTTCCTTCTTATCCAATAAATTAGAGAATTACACAGGTCCTAATTTACCTTATGGACAGCTTTTCGGACAAGGCAGTTCAGGTGCTACAAGTATGAGACTCGAAAATGGTCAGCCGCTCAATGCTTTTTATCTGCGTAATCACCTTGGAATTGGTGACAATGGACAGAGCATTTATGCAGATGATGAATCACTTTCATTTGTGGGTGATCCGAATGCAAATGTTCAATTAGGTTTTAACACAAATCTGGGTGTCGGACATTTTAACCTTAACCTCAATTTTACCGGCGCATTGGATTATCTGATCTATAACAATACGCAAATGTCTGTCATCCCTATTGGTAACCTTGGCTCACGTAACATTGATGCCAGACTGCTCGACGGGGCTCAACAAGAAGCAACTTCAAATGCGATAAAAGCATCCAGCCGTTATCTTGAAAGTGGTGACTTTGTAAAACTTTCAAGTGCATCTTTGTCGTATGACCTTGGAAAAATAGGGAACACATTCAAAAACACGAGGATCTATGTAACCGGACAGAATTTGTTGGTATTCACAAATTATTCAGGCTTCGATCCTGAAGTGAATACAGTCAATGTTACAGCAGATAGTGGTCTTCCTTCTTTTGGTATCGAGTACATTCCTTATCCTTCTGCAAGAACTATTCTTGTTGGTGCTAATTTTAGCTTTTAATAATAAAAATCATCATAGAAATGAAATCACATAAATATTTAGTATTACTCGGCCTGGCTTGGCTTTGCTCCTGTACAAATCTTGATGAACATCTTAATCAGGATCTTACAAAGAGTGAAGCAGAAGCATACCTCAATGCGCATACGGATGTCAATGCCATCCTCAAATCAGCATATGATGGTTTACGGCTTCCTTTTCTTGACCAGGCACAGTTCTGGGCAGCTCAGGAACATACTTCAGACGAAGTCTTAGGCCCTACAAGAGGCCCGGACTGGGATGACAATGGTGTATGGCGTGTACTTCACTCACATCAGTGGACTGCTGACCATGCTTTCCTTTCTGCTTCGTTCAACAGTCTGCTTCAGGAAGTATTCACAAGCTCAAACATTCTGAACTTCAACACCACCCCTCAACAGGCCGCAGAAGCTCGTTTCCTTAGAGATTTTTCAATGTTCGCTGTAGCTGACGGATGGAATCAGGTTCCTTACCGAGCTCCGGGTGAAAATCTGTTGAATGCTCCACAGGTATTAAAAGGTTCTGCAGCTTTGGATTTTGTTATCAGTGACCTCACCGCTATCCTAAATGATTTGCCTGCGGCACCTCCGGTCAACAAAGCGAACCAGGATGCAGCCAAAGTTCTGCTTATGAAGGCATACCTTAATAAAGGCACTTTTGCCAATCGTCAGTCACCTACATTTGATGCAGGTGATATGAATCAGGTTATTTCATTAGCCGATGCCATCATCAACAGCGGAAAATACAGCCTTGATGGCAATTACTTTGAAAACTTCGCGCCAAACAACGATGCGAATTCGTCTGAAAATATTTGGACTCTTGCCACAGCAGCAGGCGTAAATCCTGGTCCAAATACCGGCAATGGCGTTCGTTCAAGGTGGTTTTGCACGTTGCATTACAACCAAAATCCAAGCGGTTGGAATGGTTTTACAACGCTCAGCGATTTCTATGATTCCTTTGAATCGGGTGATGTTCGTAAAGGTGGTAGCTACCCTGGCGTGACTGACGTTTCAGGACTCAAGGTAGGTTTCCTGATTGGTCAGCAATATGACCAGAATGGTGTTGCTCTGAAAGATCGTAAAGGAAATGATCTATCATTTACACCTGAAATCAATCCAGTCGAAACAGGCAACAATCTTGAAGTGACCGGAATCCGGGTAGTTAAATATCCTCCTGATTTTGCTAATGGTGATTTCAAGGACAATGATTATGTTTTCTTCCGTTATGCTGATGTATTACTGATGAAAGCAGAAGCCTTGTTGAGAACAGGTAATGCCTCAGGCGCCTTAGATATTGTCAATAATTTAAGGACGGTTCGTAACGCTTCACAACTCGGCTCATTAGATTTAGACGGTCTGTTAGCTGAGCGTGGAAGAGAATTGTATTGGGAAGGCTGGAGAAGACAAGACATGATTCGTTTTGGTCACTTCCTCGATGCCAGACAAGGAAAAGCAGTATCAGGTCCGGAAAGATTATTATTCCCGATTCCTGCTGCCGCACTTTCTGTAAATCCAAACCTGGAGCAAAATCCGGGTTACTAATAGTTAATAAAACTTACCTTTCGAAGGCAGGCCATTGCACATGGTCTGCCTTCTTTTTTTTAGCTTAGCCCCTAAAGCACCGTCTTTTCCCGCCCACCGAATCCATTGCCTTATTTGCCCTATGAAAAATTATGTTGTCTCTTGTTTAGTGATCATGGCTTTTATGGCATGTACCCATCAGGAGAATAACACTACACTGTTTACCTCAATCCCTTCTTCCTCTTCCGGCCTGGTCTTTAGTAATGATGTGAAGAACACCCGTGAGTTGAATATTTTCAATTACCGTAATTTCTACAATGGTGGAGGAGTAGGTATCGGGGACATTAATAATGATGGCTTGCCTGATGTATTCGTGACCGGCAATATGGTTGAAAACAAGATGTTCCTGAACAAAGGAAATTTCAACTTTGAAGAAATCACAGATAAGGCCGGATTAAAACGCAAAGGAAAATGGAGCACAGGTGTGGTGATGGTCGATATCAATGGTGATGGCTGGCTGGATATCTATTTGTGTAATGCTGGTTATATCGCCGGCGATAACCAGGAGAATGAATTGTACATCAACCACCATGATCTCACGTTCACTGAAGAAGCTGAGGCCTATGGTCTGAACAATAACGGCTATACGACGCATGCTGCATTTTTTGATTTTGATCTTGACGGTGATTTAGATGCTTACATTCTGAACAACTCTTTTATTCCTGTCAATACACTCAACATGAGTGATCGACGCGATCTCGCAGCCAATGACTGGCCTGTCAAGGATTTTCTAAAGAAAGGAGGCGACCAGTTTTTGAGAAATGACAATGGTCATTTTACCGATATCACCCACGAAGCCGGGATATACAACAGCCTGATCGGATTTGGCCTTGGCGTCACTGTGGGTGATGTCAATCACGACCGCTGGCCGGACATTTATGTGTCAAATGATTTTTACGAACGCGACTATCTATACATCAACAATGGAAATGGGACATTCACGGAGGATATCATGAATCGGACAGATCATATCAGTCTTTCTTCGATGGGAGCAGATATGGCAGATCTTAACAATGATAGTTATCCCGAAATTTTTGTCACAGATATGCTGCCTGATGATGATTATCGATTACGATCTACCACTTCATTCGAAAATTATTCGCTGAATATTATTAAGCGACAACGGAATTTTCATCACCAGTTTATTCAAAATACGCTTCAATACAATCGAGGCGATGGCACTTTTGCAGAAGTAGCCCATTACGCCGGTGTATCAGCCTCTGATTGGAGCTGGGGTGCATTGCTCATGGATATAGATCTCGATGGCTGGAAAGATATCTACGTGTGTAATGGGATCCAACATGATGTGACTGATCAGGACTTCATTGATTTCTTTGCAGATGATATTATTCAGAAAATGGTATTGACCGGAAAAAAAGAAGAAGTGGAAAATGTGGTAAACAAAATGCCATCAACACGAATTGTGAATAAAATATTTCGCAATAAAGGGAATCTGAAATTTGATGATGTATCTACGAGTTGGGGACCCAATGTGCCCTCGTTCTCCAACGGGGCTGCATATGGAGATCTGGATAATGACGGAGATCTTGACCTTGTAGTCAACAATGTCAATCAGGAAGCTTTTTTATATAGAAACAATGAGCGTCAATCGGGTAAGAATCATTTTATAGCTGTAAAGCTTCAGGGGCAAGCTCCAAATACATTTGCCATCGGGGCCACCATTCATGCTTTCGCAGATCATAAAATATTTACTTCCGAAATAATGCCTTCAAGAGGCTTCCAGTCTTCGATGGATTACAAACAAATCATAGGTATTGGAGAAGAAAAAACTATTGATTCAATTGAAATTCTTTGGCCAGGATTTAGTCACACGGTCTTACTTTCTCCGGCCATTGATACACTTATTATTATTCAACAAACTTCATCGATTCAAAAAACAGAGGTAGCAAATAAAAACAACGAACAACATCTTCTGCATGAAGAAACAAGCCCATTTCTGCCTCACGTGGAAGATGGATTTGTTGACTTCTATGCTGAAGGTCTTTTAATGCATAAACTCTCCAATGAAGGTCCTGCCTATGTGCGCGGAGATATCAATGGAGATCATATCGATGATATCATCATAGGCGGTGCTGCTGATCAGGCTACAATGGTATACAAGGGCACCTCTACCGGATGGAGTTTAGAAAAAAATACCGGTCTTGAAAATGAAGCCAATTTTGAAGATGTTACTGCCGCACTTTCTGATCTTGACATGGATGGAGACAGTGACCTGATCATGGGTTCCGGAGGAAATCACGACATGCCTGAGTCGCGGACCATGCAGGACAGAGTATACCTCAATGATGGGAAAGGACATTTTACACTTTCACCGAATGCACTACCTCCAAACGGATACAACACATCGTCAATTGGAATTGATGACATCGATCTGGATGGTGATCCCGATCTCATCATTTGCAGCCGAAGCATTCCAGGCAACTATGGTCCTTCACCCCCGAGTTATGTTTATGAAAACAATGGACATGCGATTTTCAAAATCGTCACGCCATCGATCGCTCCGGAATTTGAATATGCAGGTCTGCTGACACATATCGTCGTCGCCAATATTCTCGGTGATAGCAGACCTGAGTGGATTATTACAAGGGAATGGGGAGCACCCATGATTTTCGGATATCAGCAAGGTAAATATGTCCCAATCAAAACAAATCTTTCAGATTATCCGGGTTGGTGGTTTACTTCTGCTGTAGCGGATCTCGATCAGGATGGTGATCTGGATCTGGTCCTCGGCAACAGAGGGGAGAATTTTTATATGTCCGGTGAGTCAGAAGATCATTACAAGCTTTGGGTAAATGATTTTGATCAGAACGGAACAGTAGAAAATATCATCACGCGTACTATTAAAGGAAAAGATGTTCCGGTGCCTCTGAAGAAAGACCTGACAGAGCAATTGCCTTTTCTTAAAAAATTAAATCTTCAATACAAGATATATGCCCATAATACGATCCAGGATTTGTTACCTGCAGAAAAATTGGACAAAGCAATTGTTTTAAACTCTGCATACCATTCATCTGTGGTCGCATGGAATACAGGAGATGGTCATTTTGAAATCGATCGCCTTCCCACTGAAGTGCAGTTTTCATGTATCGCTGCGATCGCCATTCACGATTTGAACCATGATGGTGCACCTGACTTAGTGCTGGGTGGCAATGACTATGGATTCACACCTCAGTTTTCCCAGCTGGATGCAAGTGTAGGAAGCATCCTGATCAATCATGGAAAAAATAATTGGGAATTGATGGAACCTCAGCAGTCCGGATGGCGGGTTTTAGGTGAGATCAAATCCATTGATCTGTTTTCATCGCATGGCAAATCATATCTTCTGTCTATCCGAAACAATGATCAGCCTGCTTTATTTTCATTTGACCAAAAAGAAGAATTTTGATGCGCGGATTTTTTCTTTCTGCACTTTACGTATCACTGTTGATTTGTTCAGTAGGGATAGTAGGCTGTACTAAAAAAACAGATCAAACCACAAATCCTGATTTTACAATGCTTTCGTCTGCGAAAACAGGTCTCCATTTTAATAATAATCTTCAGCCCAATGTAGAGCTTAACATTTTTGACTATATGTATTTCTACAATGGTGGAGGTGTGGCCGTAGCCGATTTCAACAAAGACGGTTACCTGGATCTTTACTTTACAGGCAATGAACAATCTAATGCCTTATATCTAAATCAAAAAAATCTGACATTTAAGGATGTGACGCAGATATCAAAAGCCACCGGTGAAGGAGGCTGGTCAACAGGCGTCACTGTCACGGATATCAACAATGATGGATGGTTGGATATATATGTGAGTCAGGTAGGCGATTATAGAAAACTGCAGGGCCACAACCGACTTTATATATGGAAATCACTTACTAAAGAAGGTGTGCCTGTCTATGAAGAATCTTCAGCAGCCTATGGATTGGATTTAGTTGGTTTCGGTACACAAGCAGGTTTTTTTGATTTTGACAATGATGGTGACCTCGATCTATTTCAAGTCAATCATTCTGTGCATCTCAACGGAACATTTGGGCGTCGAAAAGACTTTGAAGGAACATTTCATGATCGGGCAGGCGATCGTTTGTTTAGAAATGATGATGGCAAATTTGTTGACGTCACTGCATCAGCAGGGATTCTGAGTACTGCCATAGGTTATGGTTTGGGGTTGGCATTTTCGGATATCAACAATGATGGATGGACAGACATCTATGTAACAAATGATTTTCACGAGAACGATTATTTATATATTAATCAGCAAAATGGCACGTTTAAAGAATCCATCAATGATGAGATGCGACACACGAGCCGGTATGCTATGGGGGTAGACATCGGCGATATCAATAATGATGGTTACAATGAAATCTTCACGCTGGATATGCGTCCTGAAGATCCTTATATTTTAAAATCTTCTTTAGGTGAAGATGATTATGGGGAATTTCAATTCAAGCTGAGTTTTGGTTATAATTATCAATACGCACGCAATACCCTTCAATTAAATAATCGTAATAATACATTCAGCGAAATTGGTGTTTATGCTAATGTATTTGCCAGTGATTGGTCATGGGCTACACTATTTCTGGATTTTGATGACGATGGGTATAAGGACATCTATATTTCAAATGGCATTCCGAAAAGGATGAATGACATTGATTATGTCAACTATATTTCCAACAATGAAATCCATTGGAAAATCAATATGGACCAGATGAAGGACAGCGATTTGATCGTAGAACAAAAACTTCCTTCGATCAAATTGAAAAACAAGTTTTTTAAAAATAATCACAACCTGACCTTCAGCGATATATCCTCCACCATAACTGATAATCATCCCAGTTTTTCAAACGGTGCAGCTTATGGTGATTTTGATAATGATGGAGATCTTGATATCGTGGTCAATAATATACGTGACGATGCATTCTTATACCAAAACAATAGCAATCAATCATCGGCCGATAACCATCATTATCTAAACATCAACCTTTCCGGACCAAAGGGTAACCCGATGGCCATCGGAGCGAAAGTGATTGCATATAAAAAAGATGAAGTGCTTTCTTCCGAACAATACCCGGTGAGAGGATATCTTTCTTTTGTATCTCCGGTTCTTCACCTTGGGCTCGGCAACACACAAAACCTTGATTCCATAAAGTTGGTTTGGCCTGATCATTCCATTAAAATGATTCCGGTTGACTCCATCGATAGAACGATCTCATTGGCTTACGAAATAAATCTTCCAAAACAAATCTACCACCCGACAACTGTTGATAAACCTATATATCGGGATATCACCGAAGTGTCCGGTATACATTATATCCATAAGGAAAATGAATTTGTTGAATTTGACAGGGAGCAATTAATTCCGCACATGACATCTACCGAAGGCCCTGCGTTGGCTGTTGGAGATATTAATAAAGATGGACTTGATGACTTTTTTGTGGGTTCTTCTAAAAGAAAAAAAAGCGCTATCTACCTTCAATACCCCGACGGAAAATTTATTGATATTACCGGCATAGCAATACTCAACGACAGTGTATTTGAAGATGTCGATGCATTGTTTGCTGATATTGAAAATGACGGAGACCTGGATCTTGTTGTCGCAAGCGGAGGCAATGAATATGCCGGGACATCACCACCATTGAAACAAAGGATTTATCTGAATGACGGAAAAGGAAATTTCACCAATGATAGTACAGCGATACCAAATATATATATGACTGCAGGCTGCGTTGCAGCGCATGATTTTAATAAAGACGGCTTTATTGATCTGTTTTTTGGCGGAAGAGCTGTTCCCTGGAACTATGGGAAAATACCGGCATCTTATTTATTCCTTAACGATGGCCATGGCAGATTTTCGGATGCAACGGCTACATATGCACCTGCATTAGCTACTGCAGGACTAGTAAAGGATGGTACATGGGCCGATATGGATCATGACGGAGATGAAGATCTCATTATTGCAGTTGAATGGGGCCCGCTTCAGATTTATTTCCAACAGGCAGATCTCCATTTTCAAAAAAAGGAAATCCCTGGTTCCTCCGGTTGGTGGAATTTTGTACAGCCATTTGACTTTGACAATGATGGTGATCTGGATTTTGTAGCAGGTAATCTGGGATTGAATTCAATCCTGCATGCATCCGCAGATAAACCTGTGCGTCTTTATGTCAATGATTTCGATCACAATGGCCAGATCGAACAAATTATGACCTACTACATCGGAGAGAAAGAAGTCATCTTTCCAACGCATCGCGAGATCACGAAGCAATTACCTTCCCTGAAGAAAAAATTCCTATTTGCAAAAGATTTTGCCAAAGCTAATCTCACAGATCTGGTAGGAACTGAAATAATAAAAAATTCGGATAAGCTTTCCGTATCATTATTTGAGAATTCATATTACGAGAACGTAGATAACAAAGGCACTTTTATACAACATCCATTACCTCAGGCCTTGCAATTTTCTCCTCTTCGGGCTGCCTGTTTGATTGATTACAATCATGATGGGAATAAAGATATTTTACTGGGAGGTAATTATTATGAAAATAATATTGAGCTCGGCCGGTATGATGCCGATTACGGATCAGTACTTTTGAATGACCCTTCGGGGTTATATAACGGAGTCCGGAAAAGCCTCTCATTCGATGGCCAGGTGAGAAAGATAGAGCTCATTCGGGTGCATGGAAAAGATTGTTACCTGGTCGCCTTTAATAACGGCCCATTAAAGTTAATTCAGTTCAATCCATAAACCAGGAGTTCGAGATGTTCAATCGGCTGGTCATATTATTTTTTTCGGCTGGCATAGTGCTTTGTTTTGCCTGTTCAAAAAAACCTTCCGGCAATGCACAAATTCTGTTTGAAGTACTTGATGCAGACATAACGGGCATTACATTTAAAAATCAATTGCACGAAACGGATAGCCTCAATATCCTCACTTACCTCTACTACTACAATGGTGGGGGTGTAGCTATAGGAGATATCAACAATGACAGTTTGCCCGATATTTATTTTTCAGGAAACGAAGTGGGTAATAAACTCTATCTGAATAAAGGCAATATGCATTTTTCAGATATCACCGAGAAAGCAAACGTTGGATGCAAGAGTGCATGGAATACGGGGGTTTCAATGGTAGATGTTAATGGTGACGGACTACTTGATATTTACGTTTGCCAGGTTAAAAACATTTTTGGCAGACATGGCCGAAATCAATTATTCATTAATAATGGCGACCTGACCTTCAAAGAAACTGCTGCCAGTGTCGGTCTTGATTTTAGCGGCTTTGCGACCCATGCAGCTTTTTTGGATTTTGACCGGGATGGAGACTTAGATTGTTTTCTCCTCAATCACAGTGTGAAAAGTCCCGAACAATTTAAACCTTCAGCTATAACAAGACAGTCATTTGATTCTTTGTCAGGTGATAGGTTAATGGAAAACCAGCAAGGTCATTTTATTGATGTCACTCAGAAAGCAGGCATTTACAGCTCGCCGATTGGTTTCGGGTTAGGTGTCGATGTCGGAGATGTCAACAGGGATGGTTGGCCTGATATCTATGTTGGAAATGATTTTCATGAAAATGATTATTTGTATATCAACAATCATGATGGTACATTTCGTGAAGTGATAGCACAAGCGATGGGACATACCAGTAATTTTACTATGGGCGTCGCCATTGCGGATATTAACAATGATGGTTTGCCAGATATTTTATCTCTTGACATGAAGCCTGAAGATGAGCTTCATTACAAGTTGTCAGGAGAGTGGGAAAGTAGTAACATCTATAATTTTAAACGCTCATTCGGATATCATCATCAAAGTCCAAGAAACGCGTTGCAAATAAATAATGGAATAATGCAAGGGCTGCCCACCTTTTCCGAAGTGGCTTGTCAATTCGGAATTGAAGCTACTGATTGGAGTTGGAGTCCTCTTATAGCCGATTACAACAATGATGGACTGAAAGATATATTCATATCAAATGGAATTGATCGAAGACCAAATGATCTTGATTTTGTCAACTATTATTCCGATCCGAATAGCAGCAACAAAGCTACGGGGCTTAAATTAATCAGCCGGATGCCTCGTGGTGGTGCTCCGAATTATCTCTTCTTAAATACTGCTGATGGACATGCATTCACGAAAGCTCCAATTGAAGATCCGGGCCTGAAAATTACAAATGGAGCGACATTCAGTGACCTGGACAGGGACGGAGATTTAGATATCATTTGCAACAATCTTAATAATTTATCTTATATCCTTGAGAATAAAAGTCCGTCTTCTCCTTATCTCAATATCCAACTGAAAGACAACACATCAAATCCATTTGGTATCGGGGCACAACTAACCATTCATCAGAAAAATAAGATTCAATACCAATACATCAATCATCTAGAAGGCTTTGAATCCGGAAAAGAACCTTTAGCTTTTTTTGGGATAAAGGATGAGCCTGTCGATTCCATCGTGATTGAATGGCCTGAAGGAGGACGTCAAGTTATTGTTAATCCAATGCAGGGATTTCAGATTATTGGCAAAAATGTGCAGAATCCTTCTTTATCATCAGTCACAGAAATGTTGAATAGTCCTTACATTTCTATATCAGATCATCATGATGACTCCCATACTGATCTTAATAACGAGAAATTGATGCCTTACAGTTTATCATCTTTCGGACCCAGAATTGCAGTTGGAAAAAAATACTATTATATGACGGGCGGATCAACTCACGGCACACTTTTTCAGCTGAATGATGACAAGGATGTTTCCCACCTCATGACCGGATGGCCGGATATTAAACACGGCATTGAAGAAAATGATGCCGTTTTCGCTGACTTCAATGGAGATGGTCTTGAAGACCTGTTTATCACCACGGGAGGAAATAATCTACCTACGGGAAATGGTTCTTATCATGAACTATTATTTTTCGGTCAAAAGAATGGATCATTTCAATTTGCGAAGGGAGGCCTTCCCGGTATAGATCGGAATTGTTCTGTAGTACGGGCATGTGATTTTGATCACGATGGTGACATAGATCTTTTTATTGGCACATTGTCAAGACCCGGCCATTATGGATGGAGTGAGCCAAGTAGTTTTTATATAAATGATGGCAAAGGATCTTTTAGCGCACAAGATGCGCCGGTTTGGGAAATGGTGTTTGATGCAAGATGGGCCGATATAGATCGCGACGGTTTGGAAGATCTTATTGTAGCAGGACACTGGATGCCCATCACGATCTTATACAACCGAATAACGCATTGGGAAATAAAAACAATTCCCAATTCCGAAGGTCTCTGGTTTTCACTTCATATAACTGATTTGAATAAGGATAGTATACCCGATATCATTGCCGGAAATTTTGGATTGAACCATCAATTTGATGCAGACTCAACGTATCCCCTCATTTTATATTTAAACGATTTTGATCTGAACGGACAATCTGATCCGTTAATTACATATGTGCAACTTGGACAAAGATATATCTATCCTAATCTTGATTTATTTCTCCAACAACTTCCCGGAAGGAAGAAAGATTTCTTCTACAACAAAAATTTTGCAGGTAAAAAGCTCAGCGAGATATTTTCATATACCCAGTTAGACAAAGCAACACAACGAAAATGTTCTGTAATGTCAAGCAGCTTTTTTTTATCTAACAAAGAAAATAATACATGGACTGCAGCTCCATTACCTTCCGAATTGCAAAGAAGTCCGATATGGAGCATCTGCAATATTGATAATGAAAATTTTACTTTTGGCGGCAATTTCTATGACATTGATCCGAATTGGGGGAGACAGGATGCATTGTTCCTGACCACCATGCATTACGACAAGACTACGGGTTGGAAGTCTATTGAAAATAGGAATAGCAATATCAACAGGCGCAGCGAAATTCGTGATCTCACGATGATTCGAAACAGACTCTACATTGCTTCCAATAACGACACACTTATATCCATTTCGCCATGGATAAAAAATTAATGATCTTATCATTTTAAAAAATGGCCTTATGAATAAATTTCTATTATTTGTATTCTTCCTGTGGGTGAATCATTCCTATTGCCAGGATACATGGAAAGTGACTGCAGATGCAATCGACCCGTCAAATTATTATGGGGTCACCGTCGCCAATGGGATGGTAGGAATCGTTTCGTCCGCAGATCCATTGAAAGTAAAAGATGTGGTGCTCAATGGAGTATATGATCATTATCAGCGAGGGCGTGTATCGAATATTCTGAAAGTATTCAATCATGTCAATATGCAACTTGATATAGATGGTAAAAGAGTTTCCAGAAATAATATCACTCAATTTCAGCAAACACTGGATATGCAGCAGGCAGAACTTGTGACCACATTTGTTGCTGACAATAAAGTATCTGTGAAGCACAGAATGATGTCACTTCGGCATCTTCCATATACAGCGTTGAGTGTAGTTGAAATTACTGCGCTTCAGGATGTCGAAATCACGCCTATGTCTGTGATCGAAGCCCCGGTCCATTTACAGGATGTGCGAAACTATTATGCCGAAATTGACAGACCACATGCATTGATTCCTCTTATGACATCTGTTGCCAAAAGTCCGACCGGACAATATGAAATTGCGGCTTCTGATTCTTTCATTTTTGATGAGTCTCATGGTAGCGAACCCGATATTATCCATGAAGACTGGGACTACAATATGCACCTGATGAAGTTTAAGAAAAAATTGAAGAAAGGAGAAACATATCGTTTTGCAGTAGTGGCGTCAGTTATTTCATCTGCTCATCATCCTGATCCACACAATGAAGCTGAGCGTCTCACCATTTTTGCCGCGCTTGAAAAAACAGATCGACTTCTGAAGTTTCATCATGATGCATGGCAAAAGTTATGGGACACAGGTAACATCTCTGTAGAAGGTGATCCATCTACAGAACGTGATATTCGTTTTGCATTATACCATCTTTATTCATTTGCACGCGCTGGTACGCCTTACAGTCTTTCACCTATGGGCCTGTCAGGTCTTGGTTATAATGGTCATGTATTCTGGGATACCGAGCTATGGATGTATCCACCTCTTCTGATGCTGCAACCGGATATTGCAAAATCACTTTTGGAATATCGATTCCAACGATTAGAAGCCGCTAAATCAAATGCATTTGAACATGGCTACAAAGGCGCCATGTTTCCCTGGGAATCCGCAGCTGACGGAACAGAAGATACTCCGGTTTGGGCTTTGACAGGCCCATTCCAACATCACATCACAGGGTGCGTAGCATGGGCATTCTGGAAATACTACCAGGTGACAAGCGATACTATTTGGCTTCGTGAAAAAGGATGGCCTGTATTGCAGGGAGCAGCAGATTTTTGGGCTTCACGAGTGGAAAGAAATGGTCCGGGACATTACGATATCAAAAATGTAATTGGTGCAGATGAATGGCTGGAAAATATCGACAACAATGCATTCACAAATGGAATGGCGATCACTACGCTCCGATATGCAAATCAAGCGGCAAAGGTTTTAGGTTATGCACAAAATGCTGACTGGAAAGAAGTGGCCGACAATATTCCTATCCTTAAATTCCCTGATGGCACTACAAAAGAAAATGCTACTTACGATGGTGTCACGATTAAACAAGCAGATGCTGTCCTTCTCTCCTATCCGCTGGAGATCATAACCGATGCTTCCGATATCCAGAGGGATCTTAACTATTATACGCCCCGTAATTCTCCGGAAGGACCTGCGATGAGCTTTGCCATTTCATCTATTCTATATAACAGATTAGGAAAAGTAAAAGAAGCCGCTGATATTTTTTCTCTTAGTTATAAGCCAAATGAAGTGCCGCCATTCGGCGTGATCTCGGAGACAGCAGGTGGTACAAATCCATATTTTGCGACGGGGGCAGGAGGAATGTTACAGGCCGTTCTATCCGGTTTCATGGGTCTGACATTTACTGATCGCGGTATCGAACAAAAGATTTCATCACGTGAAAAAGGCAGAGTATCCTTTGATGGTCAGGAAACAGTTTTTACTAACCTACCAACAGGCTGGAAGACACTTAAGATTGTTGGTGTTGGCACTGATGACAAAACTTATATTATGAAAGATAAAGAGAAGTGAAAATGTGACAATGTGACAATGTGAGAGAGTGAGAGAAGTGAGAGAGTGAGAGAGTGTGTGTGTGAGATAGTGAGAGAGTGTGAGAGAGTGTGAGAGAGTGTGAGAGAGTGTGAGAGAGTGTGTGAGAGAGTGAGGGCGTGAGAGAGTGTTTGTGAGAGTAAGGGCGTGAGAGAGTGAGAGAGTGAGAGAGTGAGAGAGTGTTTGTGAGAGTAAGGGCGTGTATGTGAGAGCAAGGGCGTGAGAGAGTGAGAGAGTGAGGGCGTGTATGTGAGAGCAAGGGGTGTGTGAGAGTAAGGGCGTGAGAGAGTAAGGGCGTGAGAGAGTAAGGGCGTGAGAGAGTGAGGGCGTGAGAGAGTAAGTGCGTGAGAGAGTAAGGGCGTGAGAGAGTGAGAGAGTGTTTGTGAGAGTAAGGGCGTGAGAGAGTGAGAAAGTGAGAAAGTGAGGGCGTGTATGTGAGAGTAAGGGCGTGAGAGAGTGAAGATTCTTTTAGCTCCGTAGGAGCGACATCTCTGTAGCACGTAGTGCGAAAGAGGTTTTTGAACTCCGTAGGAGCAGTATATTTTCCGCAAGAAAATCTACGATAAATGCCCCAAAGGGGCAATAGGGTTGGTAACTTCCGAAACAAATAAATCTTTCCATGCCCCAGAGGGGCATAAGGTTGGTAACCACAGGTCCAATAAAACTCTTCTTGTCCCGTAGGGACAAAACACGCGTAACGCGAATCTGTATCCTTAGATTATTCTGCTGTAAATGAAGTCTCCCGCTCTGTCATCCGCTTAAAGAAAAAGATCGCTATCATAATCAGCGTAATCGGAATCAGTGCTAAATAAAACGCATAGTTCCCACCAAAATGCTGAAAGACATTTCCTGTAATAATAGAACCCGTTGTACCACCAAGCGCAGAGAACACAACAATAAGGCCTGACATAGGTCCATGCTGAACTAATGGTAATCGACTAAGCATGACTGAATTAATAGTGGGATATATAGGCGCTAAAAATAACCCTATCAATGGAAAAATGAAAACAGCGACCGGCGCAGTAAACCAACCTGTTGCACCTGATGCATCACTTCCCAGCGCTAAAGGAAGACCTACCAAGACCATTATAGCTGCCGCTACCAGGCTAACCCTCACGACCCAATACCACTTCACTTTCTTCAAAACAAATCCGGCTAATAACCTTCCTACAGCAGTAGATCCTGCAAGGATACTCGCCATCTCAATACTCAACTTCGATGGCAGATGAAGTATCTGATTATTAAATGTGGGTAGCCAGCTCATGATACTCTGCTCAACCAATACATAAAAAAAGATAGAGACAATAAACACAATGACGAGTGGCTTAATAATAAGCGTAAGCATTTTCTGAAAATCCTGTGTAAGCCCCTCAGGTGCATCTTTATGTACTGCTGATTCATCCACTTTCGTAGTCAGCAGTAGAAGGAAAGCGAAAAAAGCTACCGCACCCAAAATATAATACACCTTCAACCAGGAAGTCGAAGCAGGATCATCCGAATCCACAAACGCACTAAAAAGAAAATATCCACCCAACACACCTACCATAAAAAAAGACTCCAAAAAACTCATAAAGCTTACATGTTCTTTTTCATTTTCGGAGACAAGACCAAGCGTGGCAAAAACAGAAACTTTAATAAATGCAAACCCCACCCCAATACTTAGGAACAATAATTTGGTCATCCAGAAAAATGGAACATTCGGCATGATCATACATGTGATGCTCACCAGGGCTAATCCCATCAACATCGTTCGCTTGTAACCGATCCGCACAACGAAAGAAGCAATCAAAAAGCTTGTGATGGCAATCGGCAAATCCTTAAACGCTTCAAGGACACTGGCCGCACCTTTTGTAACGCCAAAATTATTCTGTACCTGCAGGATGACCGTCCCCACACTGTTGAGCAACATAGCAAAGACAATGTAATTGAGTACAAGAGAGAGCTTTAATCGCCAGAATTTCATAAGGGATTGTGTTGAGTGAAGTAAGTTAGACAATATTCATTTACCACAGCTAAACAGGGAACCAATAAAGCCAAAAAAAAAAACTGCTAAAAAATATAGTATTTAAGAAAGTCTTCTTTAGGGGATTTAGGGGTAGATTTGAACTCTATGAAATATGAAATCTATTATCCGGAAAAAGCATTCCCGGAACTCTATAAAGATGTGATGCTTCATCATGTATTCCCGGATAGCAAAACTTTTGCGGACGCGATTCCTAATCGCGAGCCCGATGAAATAAACGCTTTATACCTGCAAGTCGACCATGAGGACAAGAACCTGATCAAAGAATTCGTCCTTCAATGGTTTCAAATCCCAAAAGGAAATACTAGCGATGCAACATTCGAACAACTACCCATTGAACAACACATTTCCTCGCTTTGGCAACATTTGATCAAAGAACCGGATAAACACGTACAATACTCTTCTCTCATTCCCCTACACCATTCGTATGTGGTTCCAGGCGGCCGTTTCAGAGAGATTTATTATTGGGATAGCTATTTTACGATGCTAGGTCTCCGCCTCTCTGGCAGAACAGAAATGATCAGAGAGATGATTAAAAATTTTGCAGGGCAGCTCGAACAATTTGGGCACATACCAAATGGGAACCGGAGTTATTTTCTTTCAAGATCACAGCCTCCGTTTTTTTCACTGATGATCAATCTGCTGGCCGATATAGATGGGACAAAGGTCTACGAGGAATATTTGCCTCACCTGCTTCATGAGTATTCCTTTTGGATGGATGGAGTTGAAAGTCATCATTCTGCCTTTCGAAGATTAGTAAGAGTTGGCGAAGATCAATTTCTAAATCGCTATTTTGATGACAGTGATACACCTCGTACTGAATCTTTCGCGGAAGATTTCGAAATGTGTGAAGATGACATTCAGAGAGCGCCGGTGATTTATCGAAATATTAAAGCGGCATGCGAATCTGGTTGGGATTTCAGCAGTCGTTGGCTCGTGAAAGAAAATGATTTAAAAAGTATTCACACATTAGATATTATTCCCGTTGATCTCAACTCGCTGATGTATATTTTAGAAAGAACAATTGCACGTGCTTTTCACCTGCAGGATGAAGAAGAAAAAAGTGAAGCATTTGACAGCCGGGCAAATACCAGAGCTGAATTAATTCAGCAACTCCTCTGGAACAACGAAGAAGGGTACTCTTCAGATTTGCTCTTCAATGAAAATAAAAAAGGGTGTGCCTTCGCTCGCGATGACGTTCCCATTATTCGCAGGAATCGCTACGCCTGAACAGGCTGAACGAACAATAAAATATATCACTGATCATTTTCTTAAACCGGGAGGATGGGTGACCACAAATCAATATACAGGTCAGCAATGGGATGCCCCGAATGGATGGGCACCATTGCAATGGATCACCTATGAAGCATTGAAAAAGTATGGAGCGAATGAGCTTGCCAATGATGGCGCACGGCGATGGCTTTCATTAAATGAAAATGTTTTCAATCGCACAGGGCGAATGATGGAAAAATATAATGTAGAAGATCTTAGTCTTGATGCCGGAGGTGGGGAGTATCCTGTGCAGGATGGGTTTGGTTGGACAAATGGAGTGTATCTTGCTCTCGCACACGAACTTCATGGATCATAAAGTTTTTAGTTCCCTTTTGAAACAAATTTGATATTCCTCCTCAATCTTTCATATCCTGTTCGTTTCACAGCGGATTTTTCAAAAACGATATCAAATATTTCTGCCGTAATCTCCCTGAACCCTGAATCCTTTAAATCACTGAGTTTATGACTCATCACAAATGCTTTCACCTCATGCGGCTTCGAAAACCGATTCCATGGACATACTTCCTGACAAATATCACATCCAAAAATCCAATCTTCCATCTTGCCCTTAAATTCATCCGGAATTTTTGATTTCAATTCTATCGTGAGATATGAAATACATTTTGATCCGTCCAAAAGATAACCTTCAGGCGAAATAGCTTCCGTCGGACACGCATCGATACATTTTGTACATGTCCCACAATGATCACGTATCGGATGATCATATTCCAACTCAATATCAAGAATGATCTCTGCAAGAAAAAAATAACTTCCCTTTTTTGGATGTATTAACAAGGTGTTCTTCCCTATCCATCCCTGCCCGCTCCGCTTAGCCCAATCTCTTTCCATCACCGGAGCAGAATCCACAAATACTCTTCCATGAAAATCACCAACTTCACTTTTCAATTCCGCAACAAGCTCTTTTAATTTCCGTCGAACAACTTTGTGGTAATCTTCACCATAAGCATAGCGACTGATTTTAAATGATGAGTCATCGTTTGTCAGTTGTGAATTTGAAGATTGCTTTAAAGTCCCCGGTTGCTGAGCTGTAGCATGAGGTTGGGTGTGGGTGGTCGAAGCATCGGGATTTAGGGGCAAAGGATCAGACTTTGGAAAATAATTGTACAACAGACTTACCACCGACTTTGCCCCCGGTACTAATTTCCGTGGATCAACTCTCATGTCAAAATGATTGGCCATGTAAGACATCTCCCCTTGATATCCTTTTGCCAACCATTCCTCAAGATGTTTTGCCTCTTCATCCATTCTTTCCGCTTTGGCTATGCCCACACCCATGAAGCCATGGTACAAAGCCAATTCCTTCAGTTTTTCAGTCCATCGGGTTGTAAGTGAAGTCATCAGTGGTTAGGGTAATAAATATGAAGATAGAGAAAGGACTTTTTACTAGAAGTTAATGAATGAGCAGGTGAGAGCTTGAGAAGAGGATAGACTACGATAAACAGGAGAAATTAGAATTCTCGGATTTCAAGTAAATTTTACTTGCATTTACTTGAAATTTACATTACATTTACATAACATGCTGGATAAAATAACATATGTCTTGATTATCAGCGATTTATGTATTCCATTTTATCCAGGAAATGTAAATTTTAATGCCTAAAGGATTGAATCGATATTTATTCATATTCATCTTTCTGATTCCGATGAGGATTCTGGCCAATCCTTACCCTATCTCCATTGTCAACGGACTTCTTGTTTCTAAAGCCACTATCGAGGGAAAAGAAGTCTTGATCATTTTTGATACCGGTGCCCCCGGACTTGTGTTAAACAGTCGTTTTTACAAACCTGACAATAAAACCAAAATCGAATGCGAAGGGATAAATGGAAGCTTTCAATGCAGTATGCATGAAGTTAGAAATTGGAACTGGATGGGAATAGCCCACAAGAAAACCAATGCACTTCTATCGGATCTCACATTCCTCGAAAATGAATTGAATAGTGATGTTTACGCCCTCATTGGTCTTTCTGCTGTAGATAATTATTACGTTTCGATTGACTTTGATCAAAGATCCATTTCATTGACAGACAAAATGAAAGTAGATAAACAATCCATGATCAGATTTCAATATGCTGATCACCTGCCTGTCATTTCCTGCAAAGTGAACGGAAAGAAAAAATACCTGGGCATTGATACCGGTTCTGAAATCAATTATTTATTCACACCTCATAAAGTTGATGCAGATCATGTATCGACTAACGGTTCATTTGTAAGTGTAGTAGGTACTGAAAACCGCACAGACATGAAATTCAGGCTTACGATGGAATTGGCACTTAATAATTCTGATGTTTATTCTTCACCCTTTATCATCGATCTTCAGGATAAAGGATCAAATCTTAATGATTCTTTGGATGGACTTTTAGGCCAGCCTTTTCTATCGCATTTTAATATTACCATCCATCCTTCAAAGCAGATTATCATCCTTACTCCCAGGAACCAAACTGAAAATTTTTCAGCCATCCTGACGGCTCAACTTTGAAACTGATCACTGATCACTTTTTTTATTCTACAATCTGAAGCTTCGCAAACCGAAGCATAATCCTTCGTTCATTATCCACCCCTTCATCAAACTGAATAGTCGCAACCCTATTTTCCCTGGCACCATCAATAGCCATTACCTTTCCTTTTCCGAATTGCATATGCAAAACTTCCATACCTTCTGCAATATGATCTGTCGGACTTGCTTTAAAATCAGCAGGATTAATTCGAGGTTCGAAATCACGTTTACGACTCGGACGATCCATCAGCAATTTAGGTTCCGGCAATGAAGGCTTCCCTCTTCGCTCAACGGTCGTTTCAAAATGCTGCTCATCTATCTCATCCAGAAATCTGCTCGGATCGTTGTATCTGAATTGTCCGAACTGATATCTGCTGCCCGCATATGACAGTGTAAGAAATAATTTAGCACGAGTGATGGATACATAAAATAATCTTCGCTCTTCATCCAGTTGATCAGGTGATCCCATCGATAAGTAGGAGGGAAATAAATTTTCCTCAAGCCCGACGACAAAAACAGATTTCCATTCAAGGCCTTTTGCCGTATGCGTTGTCATCAAGCTGATATAGTCAGGCACTTCATCTGTCTTCGTATCAAGATCTGTAAGCAACGCAATATTCGTCAGATAAGCTGCAAGACTTCTGTCAAGTGAATTCACATACGAAACGCCTATTGAACCGAGCTCTTCAGCGATGTCAGCATCTTCAGCAATGTCGTTTTCAACAAATTCCTTTATCCCATCCAGAAGCGCAGTTGCATTCTCCAACCGACTGATCCCTTCAATACTCGTATCCTGTCGCAACTCTTCATAAACACCACTTTCCCTTGCTACCATTAATGCAGCATCATAAGCAGTAGAATCATTAGCCTTCTTTCTGAATCTTTCAATCATCTGCACAAAAGCATAGAGCTTGCCTTTACTTGCATACCCACCGGAAGTAAGGATTGCCCACATGCTCACACCTTCAGCGACTGCCCGCTCTGCAATCTGATCAAGCGTTGTTTTTCCTATTCCCCGTTTTGGATAATTGATGATCCGCTTCAGCGCTTCATCATCTCTTTCATTGATTGTAAGCCTGAGGTAAGCTAGAATATCTTTCACTTCTTTTCGCTGATAAAAAGATAATCCGCCAAATATCCGGTACGGGAGATTTTGTTTGCGAAGTTGTTCCTCAAAAACACGTGACTGCGCATTCGTTCTGTAAAGAATTGCAATATCCTTGTGTTCAAGATGATTCCTGTTTTTCAATTCCACTATCGCACTTGCGATCAATCGACCCTCCTCAACGTCACTTACGGCCTTGATCATTCGGATACGCTGACCCACACCCAGATGTGTCCATATTTCTTTAGGGATTTGTTTATTATTATTCTGGATCACTTTATTAGCAGCCTGGACGATGTGCTCTGTAGAACGGTAATTCTGTTCCAGTTTATAAACAACAGTTTCCGGAAAGTCCTTTTCAAATTTCAGGATGTTATCAATGGTGGCACCGCGAAAGGAATATATACTTTGCGCATCATCCCCTACGATACAAATGTTATGCGCACTGCCTTTATACAGAGCGAGCAATTTAATGATCGCATACTGCAGATAATTTGTATCCTGGAACTCATCGACCAGCAGATATTGAAAGATGCGTTGATATTTTTCACGGACATGCTCAGTGTTCTCATCCAAAAGACGGAACATCTGTAAAAGCAGATCATCAAAATCCATTGCACCTGCCTGCATACATCGGTTGTAATAACGCTCATAGATTTCATAGATCTGTGGCCGTTTGTTCATCCGGTCATAGAGCACGAGATCATCATCCTTGGCGTACATTTTTGGCGTGATGAGGTTGGACTTGGCAGATGATATACGGGCCAAAACGCCGCTCGCATTATACTGCTTAGGGTCTAGCCTCATCTCCCTGACGATATCAGCCACAAGGTTTTTGGAGTCATCCCGGTCATAAATCGTAAAGGAAGGAGGATAATTGATTTTAGCTGCCTCCTGGCGCAGAATACGGGCAAAAATAGAGTGAAACGTACCCGCCCAAACACGATCACCTTTGGGCCCAACGACACTGGCTATCCGCTCCTTCATTTCCCTGGCTGCCTTATTTGTGAAGGTAAGAGCCAGAATATGATGAGGAGTCACTCCCTGTTCGATCAGATGAGCTATCCTGTAAGTCAGCACCCTGGTCTTGCCGGAGCCGGGGCCTGCAATGACCATGACAGGCCCTTCCGTGTGCGTGACGGCCTTGCGTTGAACTTCATTAAGAGAATCAAGGTAACTCATGGATATAGGGCAAAAATAGAAGATATGAGTGTCCTGTCAGACAAGAAAAATACACGGTAGCAGAAATATGTATTTTGTCAGGCTATTGGCTACCCTGGACATCATACTACCCGCTTACAATCCTTTACCCGGATGGGAAAGTGTTGTGATCAACCGGTATCTGTCTTTGAAAAACAGATTTCCCGGAATCACCTTTCAACTGATCATCGTCAACGATGGCTCCAATCGAATCGATGAACCCGGCGCCACAAAGATACTGAAAGACAGCATCCCCGAACTGATTTGGATTAGCTATTCTAAGAATCGGGGCAAAGGAAATGCGCTGAGACAAGGAGTTGCTTCATCAACAGCGGAGTTAATCGTGTATACAGATATCGATTGGCCCTATACTGAAAAAAGCATGACCGGTTTAATCAATATTTTGTCAGGCGATATGGATGCAGTGATAGGGGTCAGGGATCAGGAATATTACGATCATCTGCCGAAAACCCGCAGCCGCATCTCAAAGTTGTTAAGAACATTCAATGGAAAACTTCTTCGGCTAAAAGTAAACGACACACAGGCAGGACTAAAGGGATTTAAAAAAAGTGTCAGAGATATTTTTCTGTCTACATCTATCGACCGCTATCTCTTTGATCTCGAGTTTATCTATTTCCTCTCCGGGAAACCGGACATCAAAATCATAGGATTCCCGATCAAGCTAAGACCTGGGATTACATTTTCAAAAATGAACCGGAAGATCCTTTTCCAGGAAGCACGAAATTTTATTAAGATCTGGATAAAGTCCTAAAAAAAAGGCGAAGGAGGAGGCGAAGGCGAAGGAGGAGGCGAAGGCGAAGAAATGGTGAATATTAATGATTTCATACAATCAACCAATGATGATCATCCCCCTGAAGGATTGAATTCGCTATTACTTGCTCTATGGTATGACGCCAAAGGTGATTGGGAAAAAAGTCACAACATTGCACAGGATATTGATACTAAAGGAGGAGCTTTGATTCATGCTTATCTGCATCGGAAGGAAGGAGATGATTGGAATGCGGATTATTGGTACAGGAAAGCAGGAGAAAAAAAACCAGAAATTTCAATTAATAAGGAGTGGGAAATATTGACGAACAAATTTTTATATACTAATGTATTACCGTGAATAAATGCGATTCACTATTTCCGGAGCCATCATGTAAACAAAGAATATATAAACCTCCCGGATAATTTTCAACAGATATCTCTGTTTGTGAATCATTTAATTTCCTTCTTTCTACCAAAATACCACATGAATTATAAATTGACCCTTCAAGAAAAGATGTTGATTCCTCGATAAGCTTTATTCTCAAGACTTCATTTGCGGGATTTGGACACATTACTATCTTGTAATTTTTCTGAGGTGTCTCTATTTTGTTAATGATCTCAGGATTTCCACAAAAATTATCATTTTGGGGAAATATATCAGGATGACCATTTGGCAGGTCCACCCAAAAACAAAACGGCGTCCCTGCTCCATAGTACATGACATCGGTTGTAAAGGACCCTAATTGAAGCACAACTTGGCCATGAGGAAGAACATAGATACTATCAAATTTCCATTCATGGTGATACCCGAGACAATAGACATCTGCATCCCAGTCACAATTGACAATACACGAATAAAGCGTGTCCTCACTCTGATTGCGGACCAATACACCCATTGAATCAAATCGGAATTGAAATGCATAAGGAAATCCATTCCAAATTTCTCTGATTACTTTTTCCGGAAAATACAGATTGTCAATTGAGATGTCCAAAGATGTCAATACTGTCGGATTTAACGGAATATATTTTCTGCACACAAGATCTTTATGATTTAATCCATCATATTCAGAAGTAGCTATGACATTATCCTCAAAGGAACAGGCATATTTCATTTTCTCGTTTGGCTCTGGAGTAAAATGTTGCCGGATAGTTAGTAAGGTATCGAGCTCGAATAATCCCTGATCATTTACAACCCAGATTTCGTCATTTGTTTTTGTTCCCGACACCACACTGGATAGTAAAGGATTTGATCCTACAATCACCAGATTTTCATCCATAATTTTCAATCCGGCTTTTGTACCCAAAAGCAACCTGTTATTATCATTTCGTCCAAAAAAAGTTATATCATTTACCGGAAGAGAATCAAGAATTTCAAAATCCTCCTTCAATTTAAAAACCATATCAGATTTAGTTCCGTAATAATTTCCATTGACATATGTGATATTATAATAGATCGGAGGAGGTATCAGAAAAAATAATTCTTCACCTTCAAAATTAATATAGATAACCTCAGACTCCTCCGTGATGACGGCCACGACTTCTTTTTGAACAAGGCCGATGGATTTTATGGTGTTATTGATGATAAAATTGTCTCCGTAACCAAGATGCCATTTGACATTTCCTTCTTTTGTGAAAAATGTCAAATCAGATAATGTAAAATCACATTCAAAACCATTTGATCCAATAATTGAACTTCCATCATGTAACGGAATATGAAATAATGTATCAGCAGCCGTTATCAATGAATACTCATTGGAAGTATCTAAAACAGCAAAAGTGATTACTTCGCCAGTTGGAACGTTTTGATCAACTAAATAAGTAAGAGAGTTCGATTTGTATTTGGAATCCCGCGAAATTAAAAAGTATCTCACAGTACTATCTGTCAGTTGCTGTCCGGCCTGGTAATAAATATATGTGGTTGGTTGAATAACGTTCACCAAATCCTGCCCAAATAAAACATTGGTAACATAAAAACATAAAATAAAATAAATCAGGTGTGTTTTCATGCCCCATAAATTGAATACCTATGCTAAGTACAATAAGAATTGCTTTCGATCAATAAATATAATTCTATTTAATAGCCCATTAATTGCTGAGCTGTACCATAATGGAACTAAATTCCCTTTTGACAGTTAGATTGCAGAACTTTTCTATGGAACATTGATCACTAAATCACCCGATCACAAGATCACTCCATTTTTTCCAGCTCCTCCCAATATTCCGCCGCCCTCCGCATATGCGGAATAAAAATAGAGCCACCCACTATCAATGCCACTGAACTGGCTTCATAGATCTGCTCTTTCGTCACACCTAATTCGTAACATCTTCCCAGGTGATATTTGATACAATCATCACACCTGAGCACCATCGAGGCGACAAGGCCAAGCAGTTCTTTGGTAACTTCTGACAAAGCTCCATCTTCATACGTCTGATTGTCAAGACTGAAAAATCGCTTGATCACTTTATTGTCCCCGGATAAGATGACCTCATTCATTCGTTGACGATATTCATTAAAATCTGATATACTAGACATGGTTAACAGGATATTAGTTAGAATATACTTAGATATGGTTTTTGACAGTTCCAAAGCTAAGCACATGTTTTATATTCGCACTTGATATGAGAAAGCTTTCTGAAGTAAGATTCCTTTTACAGGCATTTGCCCTAATCCTTTGTATCGGATGCAGTGCTAAAAAGAATTCACCAACTGCCACCGCCGCCGAGGAGGACACCCGGGTTTTAATCAAAAGGGCATTCGACAGTGCCGACCGCAACGTCGTAAAACCGATTTTCAATATTGAAAGGGCCAGGGCACTGAAATCTAAAGTGGAACAGGAAAAAGATCCCTCTAAACAATTGCAGTTATCACTTGCATATGCCAACGAATTGCTAAAAAGTGGTGATGCATCAGCATCTGCTCAATTGTACCAAAAGATTCTGGATTTTGTTATCGCGAATAAATTCCCTCTTGATTCTGCCAATAAAAGGAATTTGATGTCTTCTGTTGGGATAGCCTATATGCGATTAGGAGAAAATCAGAATTGTGTCCAAAATCATAATCATCAGTCTTGTTATATTCCCATCAAAGGTGAAGGTGTACATCAGCTCCCTTTTGGTTCACGCGAGGCCATCAGGATTTATGAACAAATGCTCAAAGAATTTCCCAAAGATCTGGAAACAAAATACCTGCTAAACCTGGCGTATATGACTTTAGGTGAATATCCTGATAAAGTACCGCCTGCATTTCGCATTGACCCATCCTGGTACAAATCAAAAGTGAATATCCAGCCATTCAGGGACATCGCTCCCGAATTGGGACTCAATCGCAATGGACATGCTGGCGGAGTCATCATGGATGATTTCACGAATGACGGATGGCAGGATATTGTCATTACAGACTGGAGCCCGAATAGCCCATTGATTTTTTATGTCAATAATGGTGATGGCTCTTTTACGGATCAAACAAAGAATTATAATCTGGATGGATACATGAGTGGACTGAATCTAAATCAGGTCGATTTTAATAACGATGGATGGCTGGATATTTTCATCATGCGCGGCGCCTGGCTATTGTCAGAAGGTGACATTCCGGCTACGCTGCTGATGAATACCGGAAAAGGGAAATTTGTGGATGTCACGATCAAAGCCGGGATAACAAAGGTAGGCGCCACACAAACTTCAGCATGGACGGATATCGACCTGGATGGATGGATTGATCTTGTCGTAGCCCACGAATCTTTGCCCCCTCAATATGAAAGAGGTATTGATGTTTATATGAATAAAAAGGATGGAACTTTTGCTTACGTTTCCTCTGAATATGGTCTCACACGCAATTCCTTCTATAAAGGCTTAGTGGCTACTGATGCAAATAATGATAAATACCCTGATCTGTACTTTTCAAGTCTTGGTGAAGGAACATTTCTGTATTTAAATCAGGGCAGCCAGGGTCAAAAAGGTTTTGTGCTTGCAGGTCCATCATCAAATATAGGCCAGCCACAAAGATGTTTTCCGAGCTGGAGTTTTGATTATGACAATGATGGAAATGAGGATCTTTTCACTTCGTCTTATACAAATGATGGTACACCAGCCTTACACTGGGTGCTCAGCCATATGGGTAAAGCAGATCCGGGGCTGTTACCTAAACTTTTTCACAATAAAGGAAATGCTATATATGAAGAAGTCGGGCAGCAAATGGGGTTGACAGAAATTGCGTTTACTATGGGTTGCAATTTCGGAGACATTAATACTGACGGGTATCTTGATTTCTATCTCGCTACAGGTAATCCTGCGTATCAGAGTGTAGTGCCAAATAAAATGTATTTAAATATGGATGGCAAAAAATTTGAGGACGTGAGCTATAGCGGTGGTTTTGCCAATATCCAAAAAGGACATGGCGTGGCTTTCGGAGATCCGGATCATGATGGTGATGAGGATATGTACGTGGTCATTGGCGGAGCTTTCGATGGTGATAATTTTTATAATTGTTTTTATGAAAATCCCAATGAGCATAATAATAACTGGGTCGTACTAAAACTAACAGGCAAGACTGCTAACAGGGCTGCCATCGGAGCAAGAGTTGCTGTTTCAGTTCAGGAAGGTGGTAAGGAAAGAAAAATATACAGAATGGTTTCTTCGGGCGCTTCATTCGGGGCTAACAGCTTAAACATTGAAGTCGGATTACGAAAAGCTACGTCCATCAATAATGTTACTGTTCAGTGGCCATGCAAAGATTGCCCCGACCAGGTTTTTACAGGCTTAGAAATAAATAAAGCGTATTTGCTTACTCAGGATGAAACAGCACCTGCTCCCCTACCTTACAATAAAGTAGCTTTCAAAAAGACGAATGACCATATGGATCACATGCAAAACATGGGGAAATAAAATTGATCCTTTTTATTCCCATATAATCTATCTGAACAGGTTTATAAATTATACCTCATTTTCTTTGAGATTAGATATTAAGTTTTCAAAATTTTACACCATAACATTTAAGAAAAAAAAATGGAGGCATCAAATGCCTCCATTTTTGTAATATGGATTTTATAACGGAAAGGTTATAGTGTATACTCCATTTTCATATTTGAGTGGATAGGGTACCTGACCCTGGATAACCAAATCTCTCGTTGTTCCCAATGCTTTTTTAATATCTGAAGTCATCTGATATGAAGATTCAAATGTCACCGTATTTTTTCCATCGAGCTTTGATAAATAACCAGGATAGTACTTTGCAAAATTATCCCTGGAAATGCTAATCATCAAAGATCTGGCTGGCCAGACCTGTCTCTGACCACCTGCCGTCTCCAGGGCAATTCAACGGTTCCTGTAAGTGCACCTACCCCGGGTAGATTTTACATATACTCCACCAGGGAATACAATTACTGGAGAACCAATCTTCAATTGTAATTATGATTTTAATTCCATCTGAAGGTAAATTGTCTCTGCAAAGAGCTGTATTAGTAACGATGATTAAAACAGCTACTAAAAGCATTAATGTTACTTTTTTCATTTTCAACTGATTAAAAGTTCTTACCTCCTTTTACGGCGAATCAGATATCTCCTCCTTACTTCTTGTTCAAGCGGTTTTCAGTTGCCCGCTAAACTATGTTGCAGCAGTAGACAATGCACTGTTACATATCTGCCAAAATTTTTTTAAATAATAATGATACCCTGATTTTTAAGTTCCTAACAGATATGTATGGATCTTAAACCGAAACTTAAATAAGATAAATAGGGAAAGGCTGGATAAATTAATTAATTCAAATGGTCCAGAGAGTCCATTTCTGATTTCCAGGTGTCTTGTAAATCGAAATTGATATAACTAAAACATACCTTATCACTCCAAAGCATTCTTCATTTTATTGGTTTGTGCAAATAGCCTTTCAGATAATTTGGGTAAATAATTCGTCCAGCCCGACAAAACATAATAATTAAATGTATCCGCATTGGTTTTGAAGTCAATGGGTATCAAACGATCGACGACATAATCATACATCAGGCTATCTCCGGCGACTAGATTCAAAGTATCCTTTTTATTGAAAAAATTCATTAATGCCCAGGAGCATTCATTGCCTGAGGCAATCTTATCATTTGCTTTTTTACCGTTATATATTTGAACAAATGGAACTGTTGTTAGCTTTTTTTTCCTGAAACTCATTGAAAATCTTAAAATTTTTAACTTATACAATCTATCATAATATAAATCCTTGACTTCTTACTTTTGATAAAATACTTTCATATGTCTCATATTCAGGATGCATAATCGCCGGTCAGTCTTAATATCCTTTTTACAACAAATTGACCGGGATTTCCAAAAATAATAAATCCCAAGAATAATCGAGAATAAGAAAACTAAAAATTAAACCCCTTTTTTTTTCATTAGAATTTTTAGTATTTATGCTTTTAAATTGAAAGATAATTAAATGGAGGTTGATGCAGCCTCCATTTACCATGGAAGATTTACGTAAAGGAAATGTAATTATATAGAATCCATTTTCATATTTCAACGGATAGGCTACTTGTCCCTGAATAACTAAATCATTTACTGAACCTAAAGCTTTTTTAACATTGTCAGGAAGTCTGTATGTTGATTCAAATGTCACCGAGGTTTGATTATCCATCTTGGGTAAATAACCTGGATAATATTTTGCAAAATTTTCCCGGGATATGTTAATCATCCAGGAACCTCCACCACCTCCACCGCCTCCATGACCCGTACTTTTACCATCGTCTGTTGCTTGTATCAATTCTGCAGAACCAGCAAGGAATCCAATTCCTATATCAACTTTACAAATACTCCAATTTGTAGTACAAGCATGTTGCAAACCGATTTCAATCGTTATCGTGATTTTTGGCCAGTCTTCCGGCAGATTTACATTTGCTTTTGCATTCTTGGTACCAAGAAATATAATGGTTACCAAGAGTGTTAAAATTACTTTTTTCATTTTCAACTGATTAAAAGTTCCTACCTCCTTTTATGGCGAATCAGATCTCTCCCCCTACTTCTTGTTCAAGCGGTTTTCAGTTGCCCGCTGGACTATGTTGTAGTAGTATGCCCAGGCGCCTATAGGTTTACTACCGGATAGTTTCAACCTTTTATTTAATGGTCATGATCAAATTCTGACATCCCTCAATGAGTATATCCCCTCTTCTCAATGATTGAGGCACAGCAGGTATATGCAGATCATAGGTCCAGACACCTACGCCTATCTGTAGAAAACATTCTTTGGAAGAAGGCTGGATCAGGATCTCTTTTTTCTCATCAGACCTCGCCTTTGCCATGACTACTGCAATTGAATTTGTAGTTTCATTGACTACACAAAGATCTGCGTAGCTCCCTTTACATCCCGAAGTTTTTTCAAGGTCCTTCTTACCGGTCAAAGCTTTAATCAGTTCCACTGCTATCTTGCTACCTTCGATTACATTATTGGTTGCAGTATTTGACTGTCCCCTTATCTGACTGCAATACATAAGTAGCATACCGATGCTGATGGCAAATGTTTTCATTATTTCCTGGTTGAAGTATGCAATTTGTAAATCTGACTGGTGATCAGATCACAGATAGAAATAAATAATTTCTATTTCAAATTTGAAGGATATATCTTAAATTTCCAATCTAAATTTTCGATAATTCATCAGTTAAACCGATATTATCATGTCTTACTCTCACCAGTTGGGTATGGTCATCCGCTCTACCCGGGAATCCAGGGGATTCTCACAGGATTACATGTCAGAGATGCTGGATATTGCACAATCGACCTATGCGAATATTGAATCCGGCAAAACATTGATCACCATGGATAGACTCCTGCATATTGCACAAATCCTTGAGATCAATATTCATCAAATGATCGACCAGGTCAGCCTCATCGCCGGTAAGGACTATTTTCAAATGTCTGCGTCAACCCCGTCACGACACGATTTAATTCCAGATACCCGCGAAGCTTATGACCAATTGATCATAGAGATGAAAAGCGAGATTAATTTTCTTAGAGGAATTGTGAATAATTCAGTCAAAGGCTAATGCGTCGTCAAACTACACCCCACCGTAATTCAATGTTGTCGTAAACTACGTTTGTGTGAATTACAATGAAAAAAATAAAATCCAAAATCTTAAATCTTAAATCTTTTATACTGTTCCCCGGTTACGCCCTCTCCATAACGATATGACCATTCTGAAGGGGAGGATAAGACCAGCAATGATACTGCCTACGCCGAAGAAAATCATTTCGCCTTTCATGTAGTTCATGATCCGCGTCTGTGCATTTACATTGAGATGTTCTACAAGTGTTTGCAATCCTTCTTCATCCAGGAAATTATGAAAATCACTTAATGCTGTAGTTAAAATAAAGAAGAGGATCGCGGAGACTGCAATGACAAAAACCTTAATCCATTTTTGTCTTGCAATCAGTGTGGTCGGAAGTAAGAAAATATAGCGTGTGAATGTCACGAAGGCAGCAACAAGAATAATATTCTGAAAAAAGAAGGGGAACAGTGGTGCATTAATCCAAATGGGGAATATAATAATGGCTGCCAGAATCAATGTGAAAGCCCACCAGATAAGCTCTATGTTTATTTTGTGTTTGACGACATGATCCATTCTGCTGTATCGATTAAAAGGCTTGAAATCGGATTGAAAAGTACGCAGTCCACAATTGGTTTTCAGAAATAAAAAAAGGCCTGCTGACTTACATCTGCAGACCTTTAGTTGTAAAGATAGGCGGCTACCTACTCTCCCACCTTGCGGCAGTACCATCGGCGTGAAGGGGCTTAACTTCTCTGTTCGGAATGGTAAGAGGTGGATCCCCCTTGCTATAGCCACCATTTGATCTTGAGTGGTTCCCGCGATTGTGATAATTACCACTGCGGGGCTTCTCATGCGTTCATGAGATTCCACTTTTTAGTATTGTGTGACCCTTTAAGCTGTCCATGAGACTTTACCTTCGAGCCACACTACATTTTGATTGACGAATAACGAGTGACGAATAACGAATGTCGAAAGCAAAAGCTTTCAGAACAATCGAAAATCGGCAATCGAAAATCGAAAATAAAAAAAGGATGGGGTTTGTCGAATTATTCGGCGACGAGACATGGGAGTAAACTCACATGTTCATTTCTTAAAAAAAAAGGAAGCTTTCGGGTGATTAGTACTACTCGGCTACATACATCACTGTACTTCCACCTATAGCCTATCAACGTAGTCATCTTCTACGACCCTTCATCTCCGCAAGGGAGAATGGAATACTCATCTTAAAGACGGCTTCGTGCTTAGATGCTTTCAGCGCTTATCCGTTCCGTACATAGCTACCCAGCGGTGCAGCTGGCGCCACAACTGGTACACTAGCGGTACGTCCAACACGGTCCTCTCGTACTAGTGTCAGATCTTCTCAATATTCCCGCGCCCGCAATAGATAGAGACCGAACTGTCTTGCGACGTTCTGAACCCAGTTCACGTGCCACTTTAATGGGCGAACAGCCCAACCCTTGGGACCTTCTCCAGCCCCAGGATGTGACGAACCGACATCGAGGTGCCAAACCTCCCCGTCGATATGAGCTCTTGGGGGAGATCAGCCTGTTATCCCCGGCGTACCTTTTATCCTATGAGCGATAACCCACCCATGTGGAGTTACCGGATCACTTGAGCCTGCTTTCGCACCTGATCGAGCCGTCGCTCTCTCAGTCAAGCACCCTTATACTCATACGCTCTTCGTACCATTACCAACGGTACTGAGGGTACCTTTGCGAGCCTCCGTTACTCTTTTGGAGGCGACCACCCCAGTCAAACTACCCACCACACACTGTCTCCCACTTAAAGCGGGATTAGAACCTAAATATAACAAGGCTGGTATTTCAAGGACGACTCCACCACCACTGGCGTGGCAGCTTCAAAGTCTCCCAGCTATCCTACACATATTAGACTCAAGACCAATGTGAAGCTATAGTAAAGGTGCACGGGGTCTTTTCGTCCCATTGCGGGTAACCGGTATCTTCACCGATACTTCAATTTCACCGAAATCATGGCTGAGACAGAGCCCAGATCGTTACACCATTCGTGCAGGTCGGAACTTACCCGACAAGGAATTTCGCTACCTTAGGACCGTTATAGTTACGGCCGCCGTTTACTGGGGCTTCAGTCAAGAGCTTCGCTTGCGCTAACCCCCTTCCTTAACCTTCCAGCACCGGGCAGGTGTCAGACCATATACATCTTCTTACGAATTAGCATAGTCCTGTGTTTTTGCTAAACAGTCGCCTGGGCCGTTTCACTGCGCCCCGCCGAAGCGGGGGACGCTTCTCCCGAAGTTACGCGTCTAATTTGCCTAGTTCCTTAGCCATGAATCATTCGAGCGCCTGAGGATACTCTCCTCGACTACCTGTGTCGGATTACGGTACGAGCAGTTTACTTCGGCTTTTCTTGGAAGACCTTACCTGACACTATCCCCTCGCCCTTGCGGGATTGGGGTACTATCCTACCCTTACGAGTAGTTCAACGCACTATTCCGTCAGTGCGCGATCAGTTCAGATCTCCGTCCCCTTTTATTGTAAACTGGTACGGGAATATTAACCCGTTTGCCATCGAATACCCCTTTCGGGTTTTCCTTAGGTCCCGACTCACCCTGGTCTGTCGAACATCGATCCAGGAAACCTTAGTCTTACGGCGATACGGTTTCTGACCGTATTAATCGTTACTCATTCCTACATTTTCTTTTCTAATCGCTCCGCCATTGTCTCACGACCTGGTTTCAACGCAGATTAGAATGCTCCCCTACCTTCCTTTCGGAAACAATGCTTCGGTGATACATTTGATGCCCGATCATTTTCCGCGCAAGAACGCTCGACTAGTGAGCTGTTACGCACTCTTTAAATGAATGGCTGCTTCCAAGCCAACATCCTAGCTGTCAAAGCATCCTCACATCGTTAGATCAACTTAATGTATACTTAGGGACCTTAGCTGTTGTTCTGGGTTATTCCCCTCTCGGCGCGTGACCTTAGCACCCCGCGCCTCACTGCTGGTTATTTGTACTGGCATTCGGAGTTCATCAAGGGTTGGTAGGCCGCGAAGCCCCCTAGCCTTATTGGTAGCTCTACCTCCAATACAAAAAATACCAACGCTGCACCTCAATGCATTTCGGGGAGTACGAGCTATCTCCAGGTTTGATTGGCCTTTCACCCCTACCCACAGGTCATCCGAGCACTTTTCAACGTACACCGGTTCGGTCCTCCAGTCAGAGATTATCTGACCTTCAACCTGCCCATGGGTAGATCACCGTGGTTTCGCGTCTGCCCCAACTAGCTGTGCGCCCTATTCAGACTCGCTTTCGCTTCGCCTCCTTCCCTTC
>JADKGY010000032.1:230000-347863 GCA_016722045.1 Candidatus Opimibacter skivensis
TGTTCCAATTCAAGATTAGATAAAGCAACAGACTTTCTTGCTTTAGATTTTCCCCAATCTGCAATAGGCACTGAGAGACCAATTCTGACAACTTCCTGATCAATCAAATTTGTATAAACCTGATCTAGTTTTGTGCCTGTCTGTGTCAGTCCAAATTGCCTGCCCACCCTCGCTGTGACACCCGTTTCCCCTGAGAACGGGCGACTTCTCTTTTCGCTTCCTCTATACGACGATCAAATCCTACAATAGTGCTTCGGTTTTCAGTGCCAAATTCAAGGCTTGCTGGGCATCAATATCAATAGTTTCAGGAATTTCATACGGAGGGATCAAATCAAACTGGATATCTCCCTGCAGATTAAGAAGTCCCTTAATTCTTCAGTATTTGTTTGCATATTAAGCTGTGCTTCTGCAAGTCGGGATTCTGCCTGCATAGCATTTAGTTGGACCTGTAATAAATCTGTTTCCGCAATTTTCCCTACTTCCAAATCTACCCCTGGACAGTGTCAGCAAAGTGTCCGCATTCGCCTTATCCTGAATGGCGGCTGCTGCATCAAGCTGGCTAATGAGCAAATCAAAAAATAAATTGGCCGCTTTATTGGCAATTGCTTCCATCTGTTCAGAATATTGCTTTTCGCTTTCCTTATAAATGATGGGTTCGATTTTCTTCCGCCATCTCATCGCATTGAACTGAAAAAGAGGTTGATTGAATTGAAGGCTCACCGGATTTGTCAGATAAGATGTCGCTGCTGGATCCAGACTATTGGCAAATTGATCAAGTCTTCTCAATCCACTTCCAAAAAATAATGTACCTCCTGTCGGTGAGAAGTCCTGTTGTAGAGAAAGATTTAATTGATTCTCCATAAAAGATCTTCTCGATATGCATTTTGAGCGGTAGCTAAATGTCCAACACATAGGAACAACAGGAGTTTACTTAACCTACTCATCATCAAATGTATTCTTAGCATATCATTACTTTTTCAAAATAAAAGCATCTTATTAAAAGTATTCACTTAAAGATCATCACTTATTTTTGATCACTCGATCACCAGATCACTAATCGTTATTCGTTACTCGTTATTCGCTACTCTGTCCGCAGGGCTTCAATAGGATCAAGCTTCGCTGCTTTCCTTGCAGGAAAAATACCAAAGACAAGTCCGATAGACGCTGCCACGCCAAATGACAATAGAATAGACCACCCCGATATAATAGTGGGAATTTTAGCCGTAGTAGCAATAGCCTTGGCAGCAACAACACCAAGTAGTATGCCCAGCATACCTCCGATGACACTCACTAAAATGGCTTCGAATAAAAACTGCAATACAACATCCCTGCTTGTAGCCCCGATCGCCCGACGTAATCCAATCTCCTTTATTCTTTCATACACAGAGGCAAGCATAATATTCATAATACCTATTCCACCCACCAGCAAAGAAATCCCCGCGATGACAGCGAGTACAAGGTTAAATATATCCTGCGTTTTCTGTTGTTGTTGCAACAGAAGTTCAGGGATCTCCATCGAAAAATCTACCTGCCCTGCATGTCTTCTTTTCATCATCCTGGCGATGACATCAGCGGTAGACTGTAAATATTTTGAATCACTAACCCTGATGACAAGCCTGTCAATCTGTTGAACCTCCGGTGATTTGTCAGAGTTTTGTCGCCCCTGCATCCCCAGATCTTCCTTGCGTATCCTTGAGCGATCACCAAATCGTATAAGGGAAACATCAATAGGAATAAAAACATCAGAATTCAGATCCCTTAAACCCAGAGAAGATAGACTTTCCTTTGTGGCCATTCGTTTTTCCAAAACTCCAATCACGGTGAAATAATTGTTTCCACATTTGATGGACTGGCCTATTGGGTCTGTCCCACTGAACAATTTGGTTTCAACATTTTTACCGATCACACAGACTGGCATGTTATGATCAAAATGCTCGCTTGTGAAAAAATGACCTTTGGAAGTAGTTAATTGATTGAGTGAAAAAAAAGTATTCGTCACACCTACACATCTTATGGAAAGTATCTTACCGGAATAGATGGCCTTTGTCTGGCGTATGATCTCAGGACTTAACAGTTCAACGGAGGGGATATTTTTGATGACCTCGAGATCACCCTTGGACATTCCTGGAGCCCATGTCACAAGCTTGGTATCGTTACCTGCTTTATTGGCTGTACTTTCTTCCTCTCCATCTTTTTTTGAATCAGGAGAAGCATGCGTAAACACAATATTATTTGTACCTATCAATCGCATCTGATCAAGAAGGAATTTCTTCGCACCTGAACCTATAGCCAGCATTGCGATGACAGCAGCCACACCGAAAACAACACCGAGAGCAGTGAGCATACCTCGCAACTTATTGACAAGTACACTTTCTACGGCTACTCTGAAAAGGAATAGATATCGCTCCATGTTTGCTGGTTGTCGTGAGGTGATTTAAAAAATAATAAATGAACCACCTTCATCACTATCACCTGAAAGGTTTTCAGCTTTAATGGTTTTGGCCACTTCCTGCTGAATTTTCATACGTTCAGATTTTGTTTTCTCTAATTTCTCCACTGCTGCTTGTTTGTCGGCAGGACTCAGGTATGCAAATGCTATCTTGTCACCATCAGCCGGAGCGTTGATACTCAATTCATCACCTGCTTTCAGTCCTGCACCGATGCAAATGCTCAAATCATTTGATGGACCTGTCACAACTTCCTGCCTGACAAAGCCGGATTTACTTTTCAGGTAGACGAAGCTTATACTGTCAGTTTGTATAGCTTCAAGTGGAACTTGAAGGCAGCTAGGTATTGAATCAACTAAAAGATCAAGACCGGTAGTCATGGCAGGTCTAAGCAGCGAATCGATAGCATGAAGCTGTATGATGACTTCAAAAACTTTTGTATCAAAATTCCGTACCTGCTCGCCAATGTTGGCCTTCGAGATCACTACGCCCGAGAATTCCTTCCCTGGAAAGGCATCCAATGAGATTTTTGCTTTTTGGCCTAGTATGACCTGGCTTATGTCTACTTCATTGATGTAGGCTTTGGTGATCATTTCGCTTAGGTCAGGAAGTTCGGCGATGGTTGGATCCCAGGAGGAAACCTGTGAGCCGGGACCCCTTTTGCCGTTCCAGTCACGCACATAGATGACCATTCCACTTTTGGGGGCGGTCACTGTCATTTGAGTTTGAAGTTCCAATAGTCGATCAAGCTTGAATTGTTGCTGGCGGTTTGAAGCGTTTATTTCTTCAATTTTAGCGATTGATTTCTCTTTGGTTAATTTAAGTTTTGAGGCTAACTGATCGAGTTCACGTTGTGCCCTTTCGAGGTCAAGCTGCGATTGTTGAATGATGGCCTGAGGTTCATATTTGCTCAGTTCGAGTGAGAGTTGTTTTTCCTTCATTGAAAAACTGACATTGACATACTCATCCCTGAGACCCCGCATTTCAATGGCCGTATCGATCTTGGCCTGATCGAGCTGTGTCGCAATTTTTTCAATTTCGGTCTGGGATTCTTTGATTTTGCCATCCAGCTCTGTGCGGTCCAGGGAGGCAATAAACTGGCCCTGCTGAACAATTGTACCTTCAGGAACCAAGGTGGAGATCGTCACCTGATAGATATCGACTGTTCGTAAACCTTCAGGACCTTTGATTTTTTCAGAGCGTTTTGCCTGCAATTCCCCCGGGGCATGAATAGTGACGGAGAGTGGTGCTTCACTCGCTTTCACGATCAGATCGCCTGCAGGAACTGCAGTTCCGGATTTCCGAAAAAGAAAAAATGCAGCAATTGCGATTATGGGCAAACCAATAAATAGAAGTTGGCGGGGTGATTTCATCGTTTTTTCAATAGTTGGTAAAAAAAATTTTGACTGCCTAGAACAAGGTAATTAAAGGATTAAGAAGTTGGTGGCACAATTAAATGCATTTAAATATATCGTTGAACGAATAAATAGATTGTGTGATTGTACCATTATTCCTATCCATTAGTCATTGGAATTCGATTTTAATACCCTTTTTATAGACTAAATCACCCTTCTTATCAGGCAGGGGATCGCACTAATAATGTTGAATACTAAAACGTTTCTATTTAAATGATTTTTCACCGTTGAATCATCAAAAAGTCAGATGATGAATTGTAGATTTGTCGTCACAATCTGATTACGATTATGCCCAGGATCATAAACTTCTCTGCAGGACCTTCCATTCTGCCCCAAACTGTTTTTGAGCAGGCCTCACAGGCTGTTCTCAATCTCAATAATTCCGGATTATCCATACTTGAGATTTCTCATCGTTCCTCCTATTTTGAGCCTATCCTGCATGAAGCCGGGCAGCTCGTCAGGGACCTGTTGGGATTGACAGATGAATTTGAGGTGCTGTTCTTATCGGGAGGGGCAAGCACACAATTTTTTATGACGGTGATGAATCTGCTACCGGAAGGTCAAAAAGCTGCGTATGTTGATACAGGAGTCTGGTCAAGCAAAGCCATTAATGAGGCAAAAATCCTTGGTTCTATTGACGTCATCGCCAGTTCAAAGGATGCCAATTACAACTACATACCAAAAGGATACAAGATTGCCTCTGATTATGCCTACTTGCATCTGACCAGTAATAACACGATATACGGGACACAATATCAGTCCTTCCCTGAATCCCCGATACCTATCGTATGCGATATGTCATCTGATATCTTTTCTAAACCGATTGAGCCTCATCGTTTCGGACTAATCTATGGAGGTGCTCAAAAAAATCTGGGCCCGGCCGGTGTCACATTAGTCATCGTTAGAAAAGATATGCTCGGGAAAGTCAATAAGACATTGCCTACGATGCTCCGTTATGAAACGCATATACAGAATGAATCTATGTACAATACACCTCCTGTTTTTCCGATTTATGTAAGTATGCTTACACTCAGATGGCTACGCGATCTGGGGGGATTGACAGCGATGCAAAAGATAAATGAACGGAAGGCAAAATATCTGTACGATGTCATAGATGCTATTCCATTTTATCTGGGTCATAGTGTTCCGGAAGACCGGTCAAGAATGAATGTGACATTCAACCTTGAAGACAATTCATTAAGCAAGGAATTCCAGGCTTTCTGTGAAGAAGCAGGTTGCGATGGATTGAAAGGGCATAAATCTGTCGGAGGTTTCAGAGCATCTATTTATAACGCTATGCCTGAAGAGGGAGTAAAAGTATTAGCTGAGGTCATGAAAGAGTTTGCGCTGAAACATGCGTAGCAGACAAACCAGAACCTCAGTAAGATGGCAGGGGATACACCTTCCCTTGCTCATCATCGAAGAGCCCAGAGTTGACACACGGGTCTCTTTCGGCAAAACCTCTGCCTACCTGAGGATGCCTTATTCGGCACCTAAAGAATACAAACAGGAAAAACTGATATGGGCCAAAAAGTGGCTTTTGGAGACGTTGACAGAGAAGCCCGATCTGGCCCAACGATGGAAAAATAAAGAATATCGTACCGGCCAGATTATTAAGACCGCCTTTAAAAATTTCACATTACAGCTTTCTACCAGCAAGTCAAAATCTACGGGTACAGCCCATATCGACGGATCAAATCTTGTGCTCAGCCTTCCACTACTTGAAGAGCAGGATTATTACACAAGGGACTTCATCACTTCATTGATATCAAGAAGCATCAGTGCAGATCTCATGCCTTCATTTTCTGCCCGCGTAGAATCATACAACAAACTATTCTACAAGGAGGAGATCAATGACATCAAGCTCAAATATGTACATAGTCGCTGGGGTAGTTGTGCTAACAATGGTAATCTTAATTTTTCTTCCAAAATCTTACTTGCTCCGCCTAATATCATGGACAGTGTGATCATCCACGAACTTTCTCACCTTAAAGAAATGAATCACGGATCCCGTTTTTGGAAATGGGTAGAGAAAGCGGATGAGAATTTTCTGAAACACGAGGCGTGGTTGAAGAAATACGGAGACAGACTCGATTTCTGATTTCTGATTTGGGATTTGAGATTTGGGATATTAAACGAAAAAAGAAAATGATTCCCCATTGATATATTTCGTAAAATATTTCTTTAAACATTTTCTCACATCTCATCACATCTCACATCTCACATCTCACATCTCATATCTCATATCTCATATCTCATATCTCATATCTCATATCTCACATTGTCGAAGCGGCCCCCGATTATGTCGCATTTCCACACCCTCGATTACATTTTCCGCTCTTATGTTTGTATCGTCAAATCGACATCATACTGAATCTTAAAAATTAAAATCATGACCACTTTAAAACAAAATATTACTGTACAAACAACAATCGATGCACCCGTAGAAAAAGTATGGAAAAAATGGACAACACCGTCTGACATTATGGAATGGAATAATGCATCCGATGACTGGCATACGCCTCATGTAGAAAATAATATGCAGGTTGGAGAAAAATTTCTGGCGCGCATGGAAGCAAAAGACGGAAGTTTTGGTTTTGATTTTGAAGGCACCTACGAAGTCATCATTCCTAATAAAAAAATAATCTATGTCCTCGCCGACGGACGCCGGGTAGATATCACCTTTGAATCAAAAGGTCTTCAAACTCTGGTAACTGAAACTTTTGATGCGGAGGATGAGAATACGCTTGAATTGCAAAGAACTGGATGGCAGGCGATATTGGATAATTTCAAAAAGCATACAGAAAAATAAAATTGTACTCATGTCATTTCAGGCCTATCTCGATAATATCAAAGCGAAGACCGGTAAATCAGCTGATGACTTTCGCAAACTCGCCGAGAAGAAAGGGTTTCTTCAAAAAGGTGAATTAAAACCTGGTGTAAAAGCTGGTCAGATTGTATCGTGGCTGAAAGAAGATTTTGATCTGGGGCACGGACACTCGATGGCCATCTATGCTTACTTTAAAGGAAAGAAAGATTAAACGCATGGACGCTTCAATACAGGATATTGATTCGTATATAGCCCGTTATCCTCCTGATGTGCGCAAACTTCTTGAACAGGTCAGATCGACAATTCGAAAAGCTGCTCCGGAAGCTCAGGAAAAAATAGGATATGGCATTCCGACATTCACACTCCACGGCAATCTTGTACATTTTGGAGGTTTTAAAAATCATATTGGTTTTTATCCGGGTCCTGATGCCATTGTGGCTTTTAAAAAAGAATTGTCTGTTTATGACGGAGCTAAAGGTTCAATTCAATTTCCGATTGATGAGCCGATACCTTTAAGTTTGATCACAAAAATGGTAAAATATCGTGTAGCCCAAAACAAAGAAAAGGTTATTCTGAAATCGCTAAAAAAGAAGAAAAAATAAATTTATCCTAAAGTCGTAATGAGTGATATCGGAACTGTGTCTTCACATTTTCGGGAAACTCACCCCAACCTCTCTCTTACGATATGCTATATGTGACTTTCGGGAAACTCACCCCCTTCCCCTTCTTATTAAACTCCCGGAAAACTCACCCCCTTCCCCTCTCTTAGGAGAGTACTAACTAATGGAAATAAAATTCATGTGAGAGAGGGGTGATAAGATTTTCGAATGTAAATCATGACTCCCCTCTCTCCCGTTGGTACTGTTTCTTTCATCATCATATACTGTATTAAGAGAGGGGAAGGGGGTGAGTTTTCCGAAAAGCATAAGAGTTGCCCGAAAGCCGTGTGAGGTCCGAAACTGTTTACAGTCTTGAGTTGTTGAAAAGGCTCAATACCTTTGCCCTCAGCATGGATAAGTCCGGAATACCAGAAATCATAGATAGAATAGGTGAAAAGCTGGAAGAATATAAATCCTCAGGCAGGAAGGCTTTTGTCAGCTCATCCTTTCAGACCCACAGTTTGCCGCTGTTACATATAATCAGTCGTTTTCAACCTGATACTCCGGTCTATTTTCTCAATACCGGTTTTCATTTCCCTGAGACGATCACATTTAGGTATGAAATCGCTGATCTGTTCGGTTTAAATATCATTGATGCCGTGTCTCCTGTTTCGAAAGCGGGACAACGGGATGGTAATGGGAAATTCTTTTTTGTCAACAATCCTGATCATTGTTGCTATCTGAATAAGGTTTTGCCTTTAGAACCCATCATCCTGAGTCATGATATCTGGATCAATGGGGTGCGACGTGATCAGACGAAATTCAGATCACAATTGAATGAAGAAGAGGCGATGGAAAATGGCAAGATGAGATATCACCCTATGCTGGATTGGACATCAAAAATGATCTGGGAATACCGGAAGGAATATAACCTCCCCGAACATCCACTTGACGCACAAGGGTATCTTAGTATTGGATGTATGCCGTGTACAAGATCATTTGTTGAAGGAGGTGACAATCGACAGGCGAGATGGGCGGGAACATCTAAAGATGAATGCGGGATACAGACGGAATTTGTAAAGGTGGAGGCTAAGGCTGAGGCTAAGGTGTAACTCACAGTGCTGCCAAAGTTTGACGGGCATTCGGAAAAACAGCTTAAAGTTTACTTTGCTTGGTGACCGCAGAGACTTCTTTGGAATGTCCCCCGAAACTTTGGTTAAAATTCCCCGCGAAAATCCAAGGGAAGAAATTTTATTTCCTGAAGCAAAGGCCAGTAGTAGTTGTACTGATAAACCTGTTTCTATCACTTCAGTTTATCCAGAACAGATCTTTCACGGCCCGAATACCGTAACCGTAAATGCAGATGATGGCTTTGGCCACATAGAATCCTGTACATATATACTTCAGGCTGAGATTGATCCATCATTGGATTTACGAACAAAATTCATAGGTAATTATAATGGGACAAAGTCCACTACATATTACCATCACTTCGTGCAAACATATTGCTTAAGGGATTTCTCCTATTTGCAAACAACAGATTCAGACACGACCAGCTTTTTATCAACATAAAAAAATCTGGTAAGCTTACTTAGTGTAAATTGGTGGCAGCGCGTCTACTTATTAGCAAAATTCTATTTGCGTAAATTAGCGCAAATTAGCAGCTATCCTACTTTATGAAAATTCTCATCACCGGTGGTGCCGGATACATCGGATATAGCCTTGTCAAGCAACTGCTGGAGGATGTAGATCAATTACATTCGATTATCATCTATGACAATTTGTCCAGACGGAATTATAGCTTTTTTACGGAAGCTAAATTTGATCACAAGCCGGTAAAACTGATCCAGGGGGATATACTTGATGGAAGGATGTTGCAACAAGCTTTGGAAGGAGTGGACTGGGTGGTTCATCTGGCGGCAAAAGTCACAACACCATTTGCGGATTCTGATGCGCATACGTTTGATCAGGTCAATCATTGGGGATCTGCTCAATTAGCTTATGCGATTGAAAAATCATCCGTTTCACAGGTCATCAATCTAAGCAGCATATCCATCTATGGTGATCACCTCCATCCGGTTGATGAAACCACTTTACCTAATCCTCAATCTTTTTATGGCCGCTCAAAGTATGAGGGTGAAAAACAAATCAATGTCCTCAACCACAACCGAAAAGTCTATACACTTCGATCAGGGAATGTATATGGTTATAATCCATCCTACAGAATTGATGCAGTCGTGAACAGGCTGCTTTTTCAGGCGAATTTCCTTGGAAAAATTACAGTTAATGGAAGCGGCGAGCAACAACGAAGCTTTATCCATGTAGATAAAGTAGCTAATGCTGTGGTTCGTATAATAGATGGCAAGATTGCGCCGGGTACGTACAACCTGGTTGAACACAATCTTTCTATCAATGCCATCGCTTCGGAAATACATGAACTATATCCAAAGCTTGATATTATCCATGCCAATCACAATATCAGGATGAAAGATGTCCTGACTGCTCTGCCTTGTACAATCTGGTCTCAAATGGCGCTTCCGGCCAGGTCATTGCATGAAGAATTGTCCGATTTTAAAGCCCATTTTTCGTTTTAAAGCGCTAAAAAAGAAAGGTTGTTGGTTGTTAGAAAGTAGACCGGGCATTAGGTCGTCGTTTTTGGGGCTTTTTCACCAATGACCGATGACCAGAAACATGTCTACTTTCCAACAACCTTCAACACTTTCCCATATCGTGCCCTCGACCCAATCGCCTCCAGATAGTTGAAACCTAAGATTTTAGACAATTTATAGCTATCTTTGCAGCCCTCCGGGCTAAAGGGGCCCAATCCGGTGCATATATTTTGATGATCTAAGGATAATTTATACAATGAGTATTAAGAAGCGAGTGTTGTTCCTTACGCAGGAAATGTCACCATATACTGATCTTTCGGAGATTTCGGAGATAGTTAAAAAACTGCCTTTATATACCCAGGACAATGGTATGGAAATAAGGGTATTGATGCCTCGTTTTGGGAGTATCAACGAGCGAAGGCACCGCCTTCATGAGGTAGTCAGGTTGTCAGGGATGAATATTATCATCAATGATGATGACTATCCGCTGATCATCAAAGTGGCTTCCCTTCCGGGTGCAAGACTCCAGGTTTACTTCCTGGATAACGAGGAGTTTTTCAAAAGAAAATTCATGTTCGAGGACCAGGCGGGCAAGTTGTTCGATGACAACCAGGACAGGATGGTTTTCTTTTGCAAAGGTGCGGTAGAAACCGTCCGCAAATTTGGCTGGGCACCGGATGTGGTACATTGCCATGGGTGGATGACTTCTTTAGTTCCATTTTACCTTAGGACAGCCTATAAAGATGATCCTCTTTTCAAGAAGAGTAAGATCGTTTATTCAGTCTATAACGAAAGCCTGGAATCGAATTTCAATAAAGATTTCTTTACCAAAGCTTCCATCAATAATCTTCAACCAAAAGATCTGGCTGCATACCAAAATAGTGCAGGGGACGTTAAGCTACACAAGGGCGCCATGGAGTATGCAGATGCTTTGATCCAGGGTGCAAAAAAACTTGATGCAACACTGGCCAAAGAGATGAAAGCCACGAACAAACCTTCACTTTCTTATCACGACATGGACAGCTATTTGCCGGCTTATTTCGATTTCTACAAAGGGCTGATGAATTAAACGATTCAGCTGCGTAACCCAGGATTTTCATATGGCATTATACAAAAGACTTCTTTTTGTCCTGACTTTATTGGTTTTGGTACTTGCATCCTGCACAAAACCTGTCCTCATCGGGTCTGATTTTCTAGAAGATGAGAAAGCTTCACTGAAGTTTAAAGATGATTTTTCTTTATCCTTTTTTACGGAAAAGACCGATAGTGTACTCGTGCATGGGGCCGATGTGACCAGTCAGCTTTATACCTATCTCCTTGGAGAACTTGACGATCCTTTTTTCGGAAAAGCAATCGCTGAAATTTATGCTCAGCCGATTTTACCTACTGTAGGCACTGAACTTCTTGGAGCCACTTTAGATTCAGTCGTTCTGGAATTGAGATATGATACCCTTGGTAACTATGGAACTATTGCAGCTCCGGTGACAATTGAAGTGCACCGAATGACTCAACGACCTGACTTTAAGACAGACTATTACTCCAATGAGAGCTTTACGTACAGCTCCGAAGTATTGGGTTCGCTCACATTTACGCCCAGACCTAAAGACAGTGTTACAGTTATCAGGTCAATGGATACTGTGAAAATGGCTCCTCATATCAGGATTCCATTAAATACGCTTTTATTCAGTGATATTACGTCACAGGATACTATTGTATATCAGCATCTGGATAGCTTTCTTACTTATTTCAATGGCCTCTTCATTAAAATGACAAATGCAGGCAATACAATGCTTGGTCTCAATTTAGTCAATTCAGTAAGTGGCTTGTCTGTTTTTTACAAACCTAAAGACACCGAAGAACACAAAGAATTCAAATTTGTATTCACAGGTGCAAGTGTAAAAGCCGTTCATTTCGAAAATGATTATTCCGGTAGTCCCGTACAGGCGGCCCTTGCTCCTGAACCAGAGAGTGATTACTGGTATGTTCAGGGTATGTCTGGTGTAAGGACAAAAATGGTGGTAGATGGCCTTTCTGATCTTGGTACCGCTATTATAAATGAAGCTGACCTGGAAATTTATTGTTCATTTCCTGATGGGGATGATCCTTTTCTTTATCCAGTGCTTCCATTCATAGTGACGCAAATCAGTACAGACACTTCGATAGCTAATTCTTTGGATGTCAACATAGCACTTTCGAGGGCTTCAGGTAATTATTACAGTACGACATATGAAGCCATTTATGGAGGTGTTGCCCGCAAGGCGGCCGACGGTCCCCCTGCCATTTATAAGTATGAGATGAAGGTCACCTCCCAGATCAAAGATATCTTTGCAGGGAAAAAGGAAAATATCATATATTTCAATCCAATTGATAAGGGAAATCAGCCTGGCAGATCTATCATCTTTGGCCCTGGAAATCCATTATATGCACCCAGATTGAAAGTGTATTATACTGCTTTATAGATATCAATTTCGTTAGTTGAGGGCTTTTATTCAAATCTTAATTAGCCTAAATGATGTTTCCCAAACCGAGAATAAATCAGGACTTGTCCGGTATCATAATTGTTGACTTAGATTAATGCATTGATTTTATGTGTGGAATCGTTGGATATATTGGCCATCGCCCTGCTTATCAGGTGCTGATGCAGGGTTTGAAGCAACTGGAATATCGTGGATATGACAGTGCCGGTGTTGCCTTGCTGAATTCTACAATGACTTTGTTCAAAAAGAAAGGCAAAGTATCCCAACTTGAAGATTTCATTGGTGACCAGAAACTGACGGCTACAGCCGGCATGGGACATACACGTTGGGCTACTCATGGTGAGCCGAATGATATCAATGCTCACCCTCATGTCTCCAATAATGGAAACCTGGTGATGATCCACAATGGGATCATTGAAAATTATTCAGTACTGAAGGAAGCTTTATTGCGAAACGGATTCACATTTAAAAGTGAGACAGATACAGAGGTATTCCTTAATCTGATTGAAGCTTTCCAGGATAAAGAAAACCTGGACCTGCCTGAAGCATTAAGTCTTGCTTTAGACAAAGTAGTGGGAGCATATGCAATTGTGATTGCCGACAAACGTAATCCCGATGTTCTTGTAGCCGCCCGCAAACAAAGTCCGCTTGTCGTAGGAATGGGTGAGAATGAATATTTCATTGGATCCGATGCCACGCCGATCGTCAGGTATACTAACAAGGTGATCTACATGAAGGACGACGAGATCGCTATCCTGGACAGGCACAATGGTGTGACGATAAAAAACAGTAAAAACCAGGTTCAGAAACCACGCATTGAAGAAATATCACTGAAGATTGAAGAGCTTGAAAAAGGTGGTTACGAACACTTCATGCTTAAAGAAATACATCAGCAACCACAGACTGTCTCGGATTGCATGCGCGGCCGACTCAATGATGTTGAAGGTTGGGTGAAACTAGGTGGCATGGAAGAATATGCTGTACAGTTTGAAAATGCCCAACGCATCATTATCGCAGGTTGCGGTACGTCATGGCATGCTGGCCTTATAGGTGAGTACTTGTTTGAAGATCTTGCCCGCGTGCCTGTAGAAGTAGAATATGCATCAGAATTGAGATATCGTAACCCTGTGATCAGGGAAGGTGATATTGTGATGGCGATATCACAATCCGGTGAGACTGCAGATACACTTGCAGCACTTGAGCATGTGAAGAGTAAAGGTGCCATCATCTATGGTGTAGTGAATGCAGTCGGTTCGTCAATAGCCCGATTGACAGATGCGGGATCATACATTCACTCAGGTCCTGAAATCGGTGTTGCTTCAACTAAAGCGTTTACCGGACAGGTGACATTATTGAGCATGGCTGCCCTATGGCTGGGACACCGAAAAGGAACATTATCACATTCACGATATAGAAATCTGATTTCAGAACTTGCAAAGATTCCTGAGCAAATCGCGGAGACATTGAAGGTCGAAGATCAGATCAAATACATAGCTTCGGAGATGACGGATTACAATAATTCGCTGTATCTCGGAAGAGGCTACAATTTCCCGGTTGCGTTGGAAGGTGCATTGAAGCTTAAAGAAATATCGTACATACATGCTGAAGGATATCCGGCAGCAGAAATGAAACATGGACCTATCGCTTTGATTGATGAGCATATGCCTGTAGTGGTATTAGCGACCAATCAAAGTGCTTATGATAAGCTCCTGAGTAATATTATGGAAGTAAAAGCAAGGAAAGGAACAGTGATCGCGATCGTATCCAATGGAGCAAAAGAGATTCGCAAGTTTGCAGATCATGTCATTGAAATACCGACTACTGCAGAACCTTTTTCACCATTATTGTCGGTGATTCCTACACAATTGCTTTCATACCACATTGCCCGATTACGTGGATGTAATGTGGATCAGCCTCGCAATCTTGCGAAATCAGTAACTGTGGAGTGAATAATGAATAGTGAATAGTGAATAGTGAATAGTGAATAGTGAATCTAAAATCGAAAATACAAAATTGAAAATGATCAGATCAAATGAAGGGGAGAAAACCTTAGAATATAATTCAGGCAGAGAGAAGCTTATCCTTCCGGAATATGGACGGAATATTCAAAAGCTTGTGCTCCATGCCAAGGAAATAGAGGATCCGGAATTACGACAGTCATATGTGGAAACATTGATTGAGCTGATGAATCAGATACTGCCGCATACCAAGACAGTGAAAGAAATTGAAGATAAATTGTGGAATCATCTTTTCTTCATTGCGGACTATGATATTGATGTCAAAATCCCTGAAGGCGTGATCATTCACAAAAAAGGAGATGTCTTCATGATCCCTTCTGATGACATGCCTTATCCGCAAAAGAAAATACCTTATCGTCATTACGGATGGAATGTCCATACGATGATCCAAAAAGCGATCACGATGGAAGAAGGGCCAAAGAGAGAAGAGTTTGCGAAAATAATCGCTTCGTATATGAAGCTTGCTTATCGTACATGGGGAAAGGAGCAATTTGTCAATGATGAGCTGATCAAACAAGACCTCAAAAAAATATCACAAGGCCAATTGGTTGTAGCTGATGATGCGAGCATTGATAGTTATAAAAATGTAATTCCTCCGGCTGGTAATTCACAGCGACGCAAGCAATATAAAGGTTCCGGTGGTGGACAACAAGGCCGCGATGGAAGACGCTTTCAGACTAATCGTCCTTCGAACAATAATAATAACAATAAGAGGAAGAAGAGATACTAGGCAGGGAGCAGGGAGCAGGGAGCAGGGAGCAGGGAGCAGGGAGCAGGGAGCAGGGAGCAGGGAGCAAGTGGCAGTGGCAGTGGCAGTTTTCGGTATTCAGTGTTCAGTATTCAGTAAAATTTAATTTGCGTAAATACTTCGACTTGCTTTACTCAGTCTTGTGCTACAGCTCAGCATCACTGCGAAATTTGCGGCAAGAAGAGTATTGAGTAAAAGATCAATAATAATGGTCGTAGAGACGACGATTTACGGTTGGTGAGTAGCATCAGGTTGCGTAAAGCAGTCGAACCATCGCGTCTCCTTATTAGCATTAATCAGCGAAATTTGCTGTAAGAAGATCAAAGAGCAGTCAGCAATAGCTGTATATCGTAAAACTTAAAGCTCCGGAGGAGCGAAATCTCTGTAACAAGAAAAACTGCGAATACCTTAGCTCCATAGGAGCGGCATCTCCGGTACAGAAAAATCAGCGATAATTTAGCGAAATTAGCGGCCACATAATCTCTGCACGCAAATATCCAGGGGCATAAAATGAATAGATCATTAATTACCAAGTGGCCCCGTATTCTTTGGATCGTATTCGTCCTATCCCTTCCTGCGATCATCATCTACAGTGCTTTCACCAAAATATTCCAGTGCCCAGCCTGCTATCTGTACGAGGACAGCGGGGACGGTCTTAAAAATTATTATACGCTCGCTTATTATGTACAGCATGATAAGGGGTGGCATTTTTCAGGCATGAATTATCCGTATGGTGAAAACATCATCTATACCGATAACGAACCCATGCTGGCCCTGACATTGAAATGGATAGATCAACATGTAGTCGACATGGATCGACATGTGGTGGGCACGTTGAACATGTTATTACTGATATCGCTATATTTCTCAGTCCTGCTTATATATAAATTACTGCGAAGATGGGATGTGGGTAAATGGTGGGCACTGGCTTCTTCATTGTGTATCATCTTTTTGTCTCCGCAATTGTGGCGTTTCCATGGCCATTACGCACTTGCCTACGTTTGTTTTCTTCCTGCGCTCTTTCTCCTTATGGATTTATTGGTTCGGCAGGAAAAGAAGCGATGGTTGTGGGCATCATTATGTGGACTTCTGTTGATCGCGATGAGTCTGATGCATATGTATTTTCTTCTGATCAGCTTAGTTGTTCTGTTTTCATTTTTTGTTTTTTGGGGATGGTATCACAGGAAAGAAAAAAAACTACTGAAAGCTGTTTTGCCCTGGCTGGCCGGTGTAATAATTTTCCCTACAATAATCCTGATGGGGATCAGACATACTACAGATACAATCACTGACAGACCTACAGAACCTTATGGATTGGATGTTCTCTCCGTAACATTTGGTTCTACTTTCTTCCCTTTCTTTCCACCTTTTGACAAAACATGGACTACTGTTTTAAAACAGGATGTTCCTGGTTTTGAACGAGTCGCCTACACTGGGCTCTTTGGTCTCTTGATGTTACCGGTTCTTTTATTCTTCTTATTTCGAAAACGCGATGATCAACTCTTGACAGTTCATGTAAAAGCATTTCTGGCTGCAGCTGTTGTGACCTGGCTTGTGGCCGCAGGTGTATTTTATCAGAATGGATTTAAATTTCTCTGGGAAATAATACCGCTTTTGAAGCAATTCAGAAGCCTGGGCAGATTGGGAATATCCTTTTATTATTTATACATGCTTGTTTGCAGCTATCTACTTTGGCAATTTTTCGTCAACATGCGCAATAAAGAAATGGGTGGTACCGGTGGATATGTATTGAGCATTGTTTTCATTTTTTGGGGCTTCGAAGCATTTATGAATTTAAAAGCGGTCCGGGATCCTATCTTCAAAACAAATAATTATCTGGCGGCTGCCAAAGATGATTATGTCCCTCTTTTACAAAAAGCAGGGTTTAAACCGGAAGATTTTCAGGCCATACTTCAACTTCCATTGGTCTCTATTGGGAATGAAAACTTAGGCGTCGCGCATGGTTTTTGGACATTGAGGGAAGGTATACATGCTTCTTTCGAAACCGGTTTGCCCTTGATTGATTATGCCATGTCGCGAACTTCGATAGCACAGGGGTTGGATATCATTGAATTGATCTCATCACCTTATTTTGAAAAGAAAAGAATGGCGACTTTTGATGATAGACCCATATTATTGGTTTGTGAGGAAGAATTTGTCACACCTGCAGAACGCCGGATCATCGACATGGCGGATAAGATAGGAACCTATCAATCAATAACATTGTATAATCTTCCTGTTGGAAAATTGAAAACCATCACCCTTCCGGTTATGCCTGAGGACCTGCATGATGTGAAATGTGCAGGCTGGTTCAATGGTTTTGATGATATCAAATGTGATACATCGATGAGCGGAGCAGGCGCACTCCCGATCACGTCCTCACCCCGATCCCTCTGGTCATATACAGATACTTCAAAAGCAGAACGTCATTGGGATGTCAGCTTCTGGTCTCATGTTGATAATAAGAAAGGTGTTGTGCCAGTGCCTCGTATCATGGAGACCGATCCGAATGGAAATATACAATCGAATGCAGGAAAAGGCCGTGAAGAAATTGTATGGGCAGAAGCTTATAGAGAATGGATACAGGTTGCATTTCCATTGACAACTAAAGGTACCGGATACAAGTATGAATTGTTTATTGATAATACAGGACCTGTGATTGATAATCTTTTAATCAAGGCTGTTGGTGATACCTGCATTCTGCATTTTCCCGAGATGACACTTTACAATAATATTCCAATCCCTGTCAGGAAATGAGGAAGATATTAAAACGTATTGTGCATTACTGGCCATGGCCTTTGACGGTGAATGAAAAGTATGACAGGCAAACAGAAGCTGTATTAAAAAAAGTCTGTAAACCTGATGTTTCCTGCATAGATGTAGGATGCTACAATGGAGAGATTCTTTCATTAATGAAAAAGTATGCTCCTCGCGCACACCATATTGCATTCGAACCGATTCCACATCAGTTTCAACATCTCAAACAAAAATTCGGGGACACAGCGACCATTTATCCTTTTGCGCTTGGAGATGAGAATACTGAAACCACCTTTAATCATGTGGTAAGTAATCCTACTTACTCAGGCTTGAAAAAGAGAACTTATAAAGGAGAGGAGAGTATTCTTGAAATAAAAGTTCAGGTAAGACAGCTCGACACTGTGCTATCAGATGATATTCCGATCAGGGTCATTAAAATTGATGTCGAAGGTGGAGAATATGATGTACTGCGCGGAGGAATGAAAACTTTAAAAAAATGGAGGCCCTATCTCATCTTCGAGCATGGCATTGGTGGTGCGGATAAATATGGAGTAAGTCCAGGCGATGTATATCGTTTTTTGGTCAAAGAGCTGGGTTATACGATTTGCCTGATGGAAGATTTTTTAGCAGGAGAAAAAGTAAAAGGATTTACGCTCGCTGAATTTGAAGATCAGTTTTGGAAAGGGAAGAATTGTTATTTTCTCGCTTTAGCCGGTTAAATTTAATCCAAGTTTACATTGAAATAAATTTCCCTCCCTTTAGCATTAACGTATCAACACAATAAATGAAAATATTAGTCGCAAGGGAGCCTGTGAAGTTTTAGACTTACCGGGCATAGTTATTAGTCCCTAATTGGCCATTTGATTTTTTCGTTACGAGTGTTTGTCCCGAAGGAGCTATTCTTAATAAACGCAATTAGGTAAAAGTATTTCTTAAGATTTTATTTCTTCTTTTCCTTCAGTTTAGGAGGTTTAGGATTCATTGGTTTTGGATTTTCGGATTTTGGCTTACCTTCCATTCCATCCACCATTTCCAAATCCATTTGCCTGGAATTCATATCGATCTTTCTTATTCTAGCCATGATCTTCTGACCGATAGTATAGGTTTCACCACTTCTGTTTCCTGCCGTATATGGAGCAGACATATAAAACCCACCTTGCATGTTCCTGAAAGGGATAAGTCCTTCTGCCCGTGACTCTTCAAGCTCCACGAATATGCCACCTTCAATCACACCGGAAATAACGCCTGCAAATTCCTGCCCCACTTTATCCTTTAGATACTCCATCTGTTTGTATTTAATGGACTCCCGCTCAGCAGTCATCGCAGCTCTTTCCCGGTCAGATATGTGTTTACATTTTGCCTCGAGATTGTTTTTATCCTCCCGGTATACGCCATTGAGATTGGCATGCAATATCCGGTGAACCAATACATCTGAATATCTTCTGATCGGCGACGTAAAGTGTGTGTAGTAATCAAATGCAAGACCGTAGTGCCCAATATTATTAGTCGTATAAATAGCCTTGGACATGGTACGAATCGCGAGAGGCTCAAGTAGTCTTAGTCGTTCATCTTCCTTTGATGCTTCAGCAAGACGATTAAAAGATTTCGATATCTGTTTCGGCGTATCAATCTGAATAATGAATCCCAGCTCGCGCGCAAATTTTTGAAAATCCAATAGTCTGTCCTGATCAGGCACATCATGCACCCGGTATGGAAAAGGTATCTCCTGTGATTTACTTTTCTGAGCCATCAGCGTAGCCACTTCGCGATTGGCCAACAGCATAAAATCCTCAATAAGCAAATGAGCGTCTTTACGTTCCTTCACAAAGATCTCAAGTGTCTGTCCCATCTCATCCACTTTAAATTGTAATTCATCCGTCTCAAATGTGATAGCACCATCTTTGAATCTTTTCTTCCGAATCGATTTCGATATTTTATTCAGCTTCTTTAATTCATCTGCAAATGGTCCTTCACCTGTTTCCAACCCTACCTGCGCATCTTCATATGAAAAACGATGATCGGAATATATAACTGTTCGTCCAAACCATCTGTCTACAACATGATGATCATGATCAATTTCAAATACGGCTGAATAACACAGACTCTCCTCTAGTGGACGCAGCGAACAAAGTTCATTGGATAATTTTTCAGGAAGCATGGGACATACACGATCCACCAGATATACTGAAGTAGAACGGAAATAAGCTTCTTTATCCAAAGCAGTCCCGGGCAATACATAATGCGAAACGTCCGCGATATGCACGCCTACTTCTGTATTTCCATTTTCCAATGTCTGAATGGAAAGTGCATCATCAAAATCTTTCGCTGTGATCGGATCGATCGTAAATGTGGTGATCTTTCTGAAGTCACGACGCTTAGCTATTTCTTCTTCAGAAATATGGTCAGGTAATTTGCGGCTTTCTTCGATGACTTCATCAGGGAATGCAAGATTGAATCCATTGTTGATCAGGATAGATTGCATTTCAAGTTCATGACTACCTGACGCACCCATGACGTGTACCACTTCACCAGAAGGTGAATTGCCATTCCATTCTGTAATCTTTACGACTACTTTATCACCATCAACGGCTTCTGCTATTTTATCCATCGGAACGATGACATCAAACTGGATGTTCGTTCTGTCCGGAACAACGACGGCAAACTTTTTATAAAACTTTAATGTACCGATGACTTGCTCAATCGCTCTTTTCAAAATACTTACGACGAGGCCTTCAGGTTTTCGGCCACGTCGCTGGGAGATGAGCTCGAATTGAACCTGGTCTTTATGCATCGCGCCTCCGGTATTCCTGGAGGATACATAGACATCTTCTTCAAGGTCTTCTGTGATGATATAAGCAGAACCTGATCTTGTCATATCCACCCGGCCAGTGTATACCGGTTTACCTGATGCTTTTGCAGGTTTTTGAATAGTTGATGTTGGTTTCGCTTTAGCCAATAAGCTTATATACACACCTTCTGCATCAACAGAGAGCTTTCCTTGTTTCACAAGGCCATCGAGCACTCTGGCTAAATCTGATTTGCCATTAGCGATTTTAAGTTTCTTAATCAGTTGACGGGGAGTCCATGCAGGATTTCTGCTTTGTTGGATGGTATCAACTACCAGGGCTCTTAATTTCTCATAGGGCAGCTTCTGTCCTTTAATTTTTGTCAACGGGGGTATTGACGTCGTCTTATTCTTCTTTGTCTTCTTCATTCATTTCATAACTAATATATCCATCCGGCAGGATTGCCATCTGGTAGGTGCTGGTATTGTCAAAGTCCAGCGAATTTTCTTCTTCAGGGGTGAGACCTTCAGCAATGGTGATACTCAAATCCTTATTGATGATGGCTACGGAGTGAAGGATGCCTTCATCGTCTGATCGAAGTCCGGCTACAATAGCATGGCTGATCAGGTGTCCATCTAAACCATAAGTGGCAAGGATAAATTCATACTTCAACAGTCCGGCCTTCCAATAAATCAATGCATGAAAATCTTTGGTACCTTCTATTCTGCCATAAGGAATATACTCTGTGTATTCGTCTACCTCATCACCTTCAAAAGGCAATATATAGGCATCAATCATCACTCCCGGCAGCGGCAGGGAAGAGGAAGGTATCTGACCTATATCCGGCAAAAGGCTAAATGGCAGATCCAACAAAGGGAAAAATTCAATAAATTCGGCAAAATCTGCCATAGGAATCTTATTCACGTGGCAAATTTATGGGAATAAACCCAACCTAACGGTAATAGGTCAGCGTCTTGCTTATTTGAATAAAGTATAACCACCTCCTTCATGATTGATTCCAATGGAATAAAAATCGCTGTCATCCTGATGTGGGGGCTTACCTTTCTATCCGCATGCCATCTCGAAGATCCAGGGATGTCGGGTTCTGATCCGGCTTTGACCCTACGCGCAGATCAGAATCTTTCGTTGATCAATTTGAGTTGGGACCCTGTGAACGTGACCGGATTTAAGGAATATATTATTCTTCAATCTACGACTGACATTCCAAATGGACCCACGCCTGTCGTCAACGCTGAGACTACCGTTCTGAAACGCATTGACAATCGTGATATACATTCTTTATCCGTCTCAAACTCTCTTTTTGCTGAGCACTTATGTTACAAGTTATACACCTCAGTAAATGATCGTTTTCTTTATTCATCCACGGTTTGTCTTGATCAGGATTTCACATTATTCAATGGATTCAATGACCGTGCAGGTCATGAGGAAGGGCTTGACAAATTAGTCATGTTTGACAGGGTTAATACACGCTTATCTGTACTTGATTATAAAAATGAGGTTATCAATTCTTCTGTGCTCGACAATAATTTTTCTTTCCCGATGATCGATGTGTCTACGTTTGAAGGGACTACCAATGTATTTGCATACGATTTATCTCCTGCAAGGATGAGGAAATATAAATTTCCTGAGCTATCTCCATTGACCTACAAAGATTTCGGGACCTTGCTCTACGCTATCAAGCCATACAAGCAATTTGTCTTTACATCTGCAGATGATTTTAGTAAAACATTTCAGGTGCTGAACAGGAGTAACTTTAATACGGTTGACTCCCGGTCTGGGATGACAGGCAATCGAAACATTGCCCTATTCGAAGGAGATCCGCTGATCGTCATCGAAATCGGAGAAAATTCGATGATGAGATACACTATCAATACATCGGGTAATATCATACAAGAAGATCTATTAAATACAGGTGTAAGTCAGATAAGTACTGAAAATACAACTGCCAACAGTGATGAATATTTTATCTGTGGCCGCGCAGGTTCTATTGTCAACCGAAATGGTGAAATCATTGAATCGATTGTCAAAGGGGTTAATTCCGTCAGCATGATCAATCGATTTTCACCTGATAAGTCGAAAGTGGTTTCTATAGTCAATTCAAATGTCAAAACTTCACTGGAAATAAATGATATTTCCGCATTGCCTGTCATTACGAATATTCAATCATTTGATCTCCCCCAGGCCACGTATGCAGATGTGATCGTGGAGGATCATATTATCTACGTCATGGGGGTGACATTTGCGTCCGGTCAATCTCAGACATTCATACTCAAGTATCCTATCTGATCATGATAAGAAAGATTATTTCCACAGGTATCTTTTTCATACTGATAGGTAGTATGTTGAAAGCTCAGACTGATGAGACTAAGTTTTATCACTGGAGTTTTGGCATCAGTGCAGGAGATATACTCCATAGCCTCTTTAATACTGAAAACGCCAACAGGTCCTATGCGGCTTTTGTACTTGAGTATGCAGGTCCTCATTATGCGATACAGGCCGGATTCAGACCCGGGTATAATACCAGTAATACAAGCCACGATGGATTTTCTGATCGTGATGTGACTGACAAACTTTCTTTTTCAGGCCATCTCAATCTGACAAGGAGCGTTTATGCAGATCCTCGGTGGGATCTCAGGGCGGGTTTAAAATATGACGGAGGCTGGTCAAAAGAGGACATCATCAATGACAGTGGCTTTGACAGAGTGACGACTCGCAGACTTGAGTGGAATGCCGGTGGTGGCGCTGTAGTGGATATCCGTTATAGAATCCATCAACGTATCAGCCTGGGTACGGAAGCAAGCCTGATCTATTCCTACAATCAATCAGAACTGCAACAGCACTTTACCAACTTCCCTGATTTCGATACCACGAAAGATAAAATCACCGGCCATAAGATCAATGTTTTGGAGCCGATGACTATATATATGAGATTTCATTTTTAACTTTAATAAAAATAACGAGTTATGAAAATTCGCCTTACACTCATGACCCTCAGTTTACTGGTTGTGGTTTTCTCATGCCAGAAGGATACATTTAAAACCAATATTAAAGCTCCTGAATTGCCTTCCATTGCATATGATTATGCACCGAAATGGGGAGGCATGCTAAGCCAGATGGAGGGACAGGATATAGGGATTACAAATGAAGGTGCCACCTTGGGCAGGGTATTATTTTATGATAAAATTTTATCCATTGATAATACTGTTTCCTGCGGATCATGTCATCACCAGGCCAATGCATTCTCTGACAATACAAAAGAAAGTTTAGGCATAAATAGTCAGAAAACCACGCGCAATGCTCCTGCGATAAGTAATCTTTACGATGATAATCTCCTGTTTTGGGATGGACGTTCGACATCGATCAAAGACCTTGTGTTGAGACCTATCCGTAATCATAAGGAAATGGGCATGGAAGACATGAATTTCCTGGTGGCTAAAGTCAAAGCTGCGCCTTATTACAGTGATCTTTTTGCAAAAGCATTTGGCAATGCTGATGTGACATCGGATCGAATAGCTGAAGCTCTTTCGCAGTATCTCAAGAGTATGGTCGGATGCAATAGTGATATGGACAAGTCTGTAGCAACCGGAGAACCTTTATCCCCACAAGCACAAATGGGCAGGGATATATTCTTTGGTAAAGGGACTTGTTATAATTGTCATTCCGGTCCGGATTTCAATAGTCGCGGTGGTTTTAAAATTGATCCTTTTTTCCCACCTAATGGCGGGGGTTTCGGATGGGCGCAAAACATAGCTGATATCGGGCTTGATAAGCAATATTCAGATGTGGGAATGGGTGTTTTTGATCCTGCCCTGGTCGGTGTGTTCAAGATACCTTCATTGCGAAATGTGGCTATGACTGCTCCTTACATGCATGATGGTCGATTTGCCACACTGGAAGACGTCGTGAATCACTATAATTCTGGAATCCAGAAATCTCCCAATCTTGACAATGTATTTAAATCCTGGGATACGGGAGAGGCCATAAAACTTGGCCTGACTGACACAGAACGATCATCACTGGTCGCCTTCCTGCAGACACTGACAGATGAAGACTACATGACTGACCAGCGATTTTCGGATCCATTTATTAATTAAATAAAACTGCCTTCCAAAGGCTGGAAATAACCTCTAAAGCAGGACGTTAAAGTCCTGAAATGGAATATTATTTAGTTGATAAATAATATTAAAATATATTATATTTGGCCTCCAGTTACCACCTGGCTTTCAATTTGCCGTGGCCGGCATAACATCCAAAAGTCTCACCTTTTTTTATTAAAAGGAGATATATCGGTCCCCCAAGTTTTGTGTCAGGTGGTATTGTTTTTAAAAGAAATAGGCACACTGCATGCAGTGTGCCTATTTCTTTTAAAAACATATCGTTTGTTCTCTATGAAAGGAATTCAATGCTGTCATTGATAAACGATGACATTTCTTCTCCTTTCAACATCCCCTGATTTAATTTGGCCAGGCGAAGAAGATAGGCTGCAAATTTTTCCTTTTTTTCCTGACTGCGCATATTGATGAGTTTTTCAGCGATCAATGGATGATTTGAATTGACGATGACCTGGTAATATTGATCCATCATATCCATTCCATTCGCGCCCTGCATCATCTGCATTTCCTGCATACGTCGCATAAATTCAGGCCTTGTGATCAGCACCGGATGTCCGTCAGGGGCCATCGGCCGGATGATCAGTTGATGATCTTGTCCTCCCATCAGCGGAGTGAATAATTCTTTTACTTTTTCCTGTTCTTTCTCACTGAGGACAGATTCTGTTTTCTCATCCTTTTGAATAAGATGTCCAGGCGTATCTGCATCAACACGGGCAAAAGACAGTTTATCACCCTTATATTCCATGTGCTGAATAAAATGATTGTCGATCACATGGTTAAGAAGAAGCACATCATATCCCATCTCCGTTGCGTTGCGTATGTATGAGGTATGAATCTCAGGAGATGGAGTATACAGGGCTACGATTCGATCATTCTTGTCCGTCTGATTGGCTTTGATTTTTTCTTTATATTCTTCAAAGGTGAAATATTTTCCGTCTGTGTTTTTGAGCAAAACAAAATCAATTGCTTTTTCTGCAAATTTTTCATCGGTGATCATTCCATATTTCACAAATACACCGATGTCATCCCATTTTTGCTCGTATCCTGCCCTGTCGTCCTTAAATAATTTACCAAGACGCTCAGCTACTTTTTTAGTCAAATAGCCTGTGATCTTCTTCACATTGGAATCACTTTGTAAATAACTCCGCGATACATTGAGCGGAATATCAGGACTGTCAATAACGCCATGCAGCAGTGTCAGAAATTCAGGTACGATCTCTTTTACTTCATCCGTCACATACACCTGGTTACTGTAGAGATGAATTTTATTTTTTTGCTGATCAAACTGATTGCTGATTTTAGGAAAATAGAGAATACCTGTCAGGTTGAAAGGATAATCGATATTGAGATGAATCCAAAACATCGGATCAGGCGACATAGGATACAATTTCCTATAGAAATCAAGGTAGTCCTGATCGCTTAATTTTCCGGGCTTCTTCTTCCAAAGCGGATTTGTATCATTGATGATATTGGGTACTTCTGTCTCAATTTTTTTCCTGTCCTCTCCTTCACCTTCCCAACGCACATCCTTTTTCATTCCCATCTGGATAGGAAAGGGAAGAAAGCTGCAATATTTTTTGAGTAAGTTTTCTATCCTGCTGTGTTCGAGAAATTCCTTGCTGTCGTCACTGATGTGCAGTATGATATCCGTACCACGTTCTTTGCGATCTATTTCTTCGATTTCATATTCCGGGTTTCCATCACAAATCCAGTGAACGCCTTTTGGTGTTTTTTTATAGGAGCGCGTAATCACTTCTACCTGATCAGCTACCATAAAGGCTGAATAAAATCCAAGCCCGAAATGACCGATGATATTATTTTTCCCCTGGTATTTTTTTACAAAATCTTCCGCGCTGCTAAACGCCAGTTGATTGAGATATTTTTTCACCTCAGATTCTGTCATTCCGATACCTCTGTCACTTATGGTGATCGTGCCTGCAGCTTTGTCAACAGTGACATGAATGGTCAGGTCACCCAGGTCTCCTTCTATCTCTCCGGCGCCGGCTACGGCCTCCAGTTTGGATGTTGCGTCAATAGCATTGGAGATCAGCTCCCTTAAAAAGATCTCATGGTCTGAATAGAGAAATTTTTTGATGATCGGGAAGATATTCTCTGTCTGGACGGTTATGTTTCCTTTTGTCATAATCGATTGATTTTAAAGGTTGTATTTGCTTCAAACCTCGTAGTCAAAAGGCATGCCACCCGAAAATATCTGTCATATTGACCGTTTTAATTCCCCCCGAATGAAAGTTTGGCAAGGTATGTGCTATTCATATGGTCACAGAGATGATCAAATGTCGATTTTCTCATTAAGACCGGTCCAAACAGGGGGGTTAGGATCGGTCTTTTTTATTTTTTTTAGGCGAAGCAAGAGGCGAAGGATGTCGTTTGAATTCTGAATGTGGAATGATGAAGGGAATCGTGAATAAAGAATTTTGAAGTTGGAATTAAGAAGTTCAATTTTGAATGAGGAATTAGGAAGGAAATTCAGAATAGATAATAACAAAATATCCAACTACACAGTTAAATTCTGAAGAAACACAAAACGCATTCTAAGACAAAAGTCCCCTTTAGGGGATTTAGGGGCCTGGGCTTAGGGGACAAAACAACTCACCTTAAGATTATCGATCAGAATTGTATTCGGAGAATCTGCATTCCAGATTGTCATTACACATTTATCATAAGGTACATCCGGAATCCGCACATCGAAATAAAGATGCGTTGATAGATGATCAGTAGGAATCAATCTTTGAATACGTATAAAATTTGATTTAATGACTGCTCCGCCGTGATGAAACTGCACGATCCATTGTGCATATTTCCATATATCCCATTCTCTTGATTCTATAGTAAAATCAGCTTCGAATCTCAGCCAGTCTTTGCAATTGCTGTCGACGGGAATGTTTTCAGGTCCGAGATACTGATGTTCTCCATTCAGACAGGAAGTTTTCCCACCTGAAGATGCAGGGAGTGAACAGTATATAGAATCTTTTTCAAAATCATTTTCCAAAATAACGTTCGACTTAGATGGACTTCCTTTGAAATATTCCTTCGTGTCGAGCAATTTAAATCTATCTCTGTCAGGATGTAATCTTCCTACAACATTATAGAAATAGGGAGTTGTCATTTGACCTGGCTGGAAAAACCCACCCAAATGTGCCTGATTAATCCACCAACCGGTATAATAAATATTGGCCGTCAGTATAATCATCCAGGCTACTCTACCCCACTTCCTTCGATCAAACCAATCAATCATCATGGCTAATGGAAAAGCCAATAATGGATATATCTGGATAAGATTGCGCTGACCTAAACCTCCGCCACCTTCCCAATGTCCCCAGCTTAAAGTAATGTAAATCGCAAGGATACCTGTTACAAACGTTGGCCAGAAAAGAGGTTTGTTTCTCCTATACAAACTGTAAAAACCTATCAATGCAACTAACATCAAAGGCGTATAAATCCACCATCCGACATTAACGCCCATCAGACCTCTCCAGATTTTCGGATGCAGCCAATTGAATCCCTGATCACCATAGCTATACACGATCCATTCCCCTGCTACAGATTTCCAATAAATCATCTGAATACTCATGATCAGGCCTGCAATAAAAGCAGCTACCAGGCATTTTTTCCATTGCTGAAATAATAAGGTGATTCGTTCGCGAAGAGAATTGATTCCCCATAGAAGCGGAATGATGATCCATATGATTTCAGTGGGTCTTGTCAATGTGGCGAGTCCTATGCAAACACCTATTCCGATTGCAGATGCCCAATCCGTTTTTTTGTAAAACCGAATTGTAAATAAAATGAGTCCACACATCAGTGTGAATAGCCACGTGTGATTCATTCCGTTACTGATGGATGCATATTCCATCCAATTAGTAGCGAGGCCCAATGCAAATAATACCCATGCTGCTATTTGATCCCGGAAATACAAAAGCAGTATCCGCCTCAATAGCAGAAGCCCAAGCAATGACATCAAAAAGCTCCCCAGCCAAATGGCAACCTGGTATGGTTTACTATATCCATCTGCAGGATATGATCCAGTGAGTTTGGTATACGTATGAGCTAACAAAAAAAAAGGTGAATACATGATGGCCTGTCCGATTGCATACTTGTTGACCCGGTTACCGGAATCATGATGTCCGAAAGATTGATCATGGGCTGGCGAAGGAAGATATTTTGCATCAATATCCGCCATGTATGCTTGCTTCTTAATATCATGGTAGATGAATAGAGCAGGCAGGTAATGGTAATAGCCGCTGACATCCCAGCTGATAGCTGCTTCTGATCCCTGCTTATTCCATTTCGGATAATAAAAAGTGCCCAGAAAGAACCAGATCATTGCAATGAACAGAACGGACAGGATTGATTTCATTCAGACTTTAGTATAGACAAAAGTAATATAAGGTCTGAAAGGCAGAAGGGAAGAAAGGCAGAAAAGGTTGAAAGGGCGGAAAAGGCAGAAGAGGTAGAAGAGGCGGAAAAGGCAGAAGAGGTAGAAGAGGCAGAAGAGGCAGAAGAGGCAGAAGAGGTAGAAGAGGCAGAAGAGGCAGAAGAGGCAGAAGAGGCAGAAGAGGTAGAAGAGGTAGAAGAGGTAGAAAAGGCAGAAGAGGCAGAAGAGGTAGAAGAGTATATGACAATGATTTATTTGGGCAGTTATTAAACTGCCTAATAAGGATTGCAAAATGTAAATTGAAAGGAATATTAATTTTAAGTGTGTAAACTTAAAATAGATATTATCAATTGTAGCTCATCCATTTTGCCTGCCAATGTTCAATATTAGGGCATTGGCGGTATTGTGGATCTATTAAAATATATGTACTGGCCAATTTCTTACTTAGCCAGTCCCCAAATGCCAGGTTTCGTTTACTCTCACGGGCTGCATCCTGGATACGGCTATAATCTTGTTTAAGGTTAGCAAGGTGAGGAGATGTTCGTCCCTGAAGTTGGACAATCTTATATTCATAGTCACCGAGTGGAGTCCGATACTGAATGGGAGGTGTTATCTCACCTACACTTAGTGTATCAATGTTGAAGAATATTTCACTATCCACATCACCTGTTTCAAAAAATGTATTTGATGTTTTCGGATTGATCATGCGTCCGTTGTTACTAAAACTCTGCACTTTCTTATCCCCGAATTTATGTACCGCGTCTGCAAATGTCATCGTATCGATTTCAATAAGATGCTTGATGGAATCAAGTTTATTTTTTGTCTTTTCAAGATCTGGGTCTGTGATTCTCGGACGGATAAGGATATGCCGTGTATTGATAGAGTTGACTCTTCGCTCGATCAGTTGAATAATATGAAAACCAAATTCAGATTCAACGACATCCGATATTTGTCCCTTCTCAAGCTGGAAAGCAGCTCCTTCAAATTCAGGTACAAAATTCCCCCGTGTAGTCCAGCCAAGATTTCCACCATCTTTTGCACTGCCATCATCTGAATACTTTCGGGCTAATTCTTCAAAATCAGCTCCTGCCTTGATCTGATCCTTGATACTATTAATCTTTTGAAGTGCCTTTGCTCTTTCCTCCTGATTGACCTTGGGTTTGATCACAATCTCAGCTAATTCTACCTCAGCATTAAAATAAGGCAAACTATCCGCAGGTATACGATGATAAAAATCAACAACTTCGGAAGGTGTGACTCCAACTTTATTCATAATCTCCGCCCGCATTTTATCCGCGAGTAATTTTCGAAGCATATCATCTTTCACCTGCTCACGCATCTCACTTACAGTTTGTCCGTATACATCCTGAAACATCTTCCGATCATTGTTCATCATAGATAATATCTGATTCATCCTCGAATCGATCTCTGATTCAACCTGATCATCGGTTACTTCCACGCTATCGATTTTGGCATAGTGGACTAACATGGCCTGGGCCATAAGACTCTCCAGGATCAGGCAGCGCTCCGCATCTCCGGGGGTTGCCTTACGTTCACGCATCATAGCCATCTGTTCTTCAACATCTGAATGAAAGATAACTTCTCCTCCCACCTTTGCTATGATCTTGTCCAGTACGATTGTATCCTGTGCCTGAAGGAGTGGATACGAGATGACGAACAATGAGAAGATGGCACTTTTTAGAATCATTTTTTTCATTCTGTATTTATTTTGACCTGGTCAAGTTGTATGTCCCTGTCGTAAATTTCTTTTTTAATTCTTTCCAGCAACTCAAGCTCGCGTTGATGAATGATATATTTGGCAGCCTGGGTGCGAATTCGTGACAATGGAGCAATATCCCGTTCATAATATACCTCCGTCGGATAAAGGAGGTAAATATAATCGTGATCTTCCCTGGCAACGCTGCGATTAGAACGAATACCGGCAGGAGAAAGTGTACCCTCCGGAAAAAGCTGTACTAGCATATTCATTTCTTGCCATTCTGACGAGTCAGCCCAGTTCGTTTTAGCGTGTTTTGCCATATACGACAGGACTTCTTCAAAATGATTTGTTGGAAATGTCCTCCACCATTGTAAAATCTTATCGTTCCGGTTGAGCGGTGTCTTAATCTTAAAATAGAAACCCCTCAGGATGCCTGATTCAAGGCGATGTTGCTCTTTATTTGCCTCATAGTATCGTTGCAGATCATTTTCTGTAATCACTGTGTCAAGTCTCTCTTCAATGACCTGTTGCTCAAAGAAATGCATCACCAGGGACTGTCGGTAATCTTCAAGCAATTTATTCATGTTGACTTCTTTCGGAAAATTCTTTTCCGCTTCGACAAGAAGAAGCCTGTCCCTTACCCAATGCTCAGCCAGACTTCGAACCTGCTGCATACTATCTTCAGCGGTAGAATACCCCTGGATAAGATCCTTTATATCGTCAAACGTAAGCTTGTATTGAAATACCTGGGCCAGAATCACAGGATCAGGGATTTTTTTTTCAGGGGCTTTAGCCTTTGCGCATGAGAACATCAAAAATGCCACGATGACACAACCTAAAACCGAAATATTTAACCCTATTATTCTATGCAAAACGCAATGATTATTTCTTCACCAGGCTAAGGAGGACTTTCTCATCGACCTTTACAGGATATTTCTTCTGAAGAGAGGCAACCCACTCTTTCTCAAGCTGATCCTGGTAGTCAGCAATGATATATCCCCTGGCTTCTTCCAGTGATTTGGCCTGTGGAGGGATGATTCTTTCCACCCTCATGATTCCCTTTCCATCAGGAAGATCTGCTTTTGCACCTGCCACCCAGGTCAGACCTGTAGGCAAAGTCTCATCTTTCTGATATGTCCTGCGACTAAGTTGTACGGGAATTTTTTTCTTCTGCGCTTTTGAAGCAACAACAGACAAGGATTTTTTTGCAGCCCATTTTTTAATCATTGGCATTTTGTCCATTGTAGCGGAATCGAGTGTAAGCGTCGCCACTTCTATTCTTTCGTCCCACATATAATTCGAACGATGGTCTTTGTGAAAAGCTATGAGGCCTACAGTGTCTTTACTTGCTTTATCCCAAACATTAATCTTGGTCGCTTCAAAAAGTAAAATACCTTCTTCGTATTCTCTCATCAGCGCTTTGAATTCAGGGTATTTATTCACGAGATTATGCTCCTCGAAAGACAATGCTTTTTCTCCTACATAATCACTGAAGATTTTATCCACGATTTCTTTATTCGGTGTTCCCTTCGCTACACCCATACGAATCCTCGCATTGTTCCGGATATAATTGCCAAAATCAATATTCGTATAGATATCCTTTCCTATGGTCAGCAAGGGTTTTTCATCTATAGAGGGCACTTGCCAGCGATAAGTCTGCAAGTCATCACCGATATTTGCAAGAAACTGATCATAAATAGTCTGATCTACAATAAAGCCTGCATCCTTTTTGATCCGGTTGATCATGATTTGTTTGGCACTGACCATTCGTTCGTCGCGGCCTACCTGCGTTTCGATTTTCCTTTTCGCAGCATCAAACAATAGCATCGGACGCTTCTTCACTCTCTTGACAATATGCCATCCAAGACGTGTGCGTATAGGTGCAGAAATATCTCCGTCAGCCTGCAATCCAAATGCTGCATCTTCGAAAGGTTTTTCAAATTGATTGATGATCATTGTCCCTATAAATCCACCTCTTTCTGATGTCGTCTTATCTTCTGATGATTTTCGTGCAGCGTCTTCAAACTTTCCGCCTTTCAGTATTTCCTGGTAGATGACATCAATTTTTGATTTAGCATCAAGATTATTGCTTTCATCTGCTTTGACACGAATGAGAATATGTGATACATCCATTTCCCCTCTGGCAGGTCTTTTCCCAATCACTTTGACAATATGATAACCGATACTTGTTTTAATCGGCATTGAATATGTACCCTGAGGTGTGCTATATGCTGCTGTTTCGAAATTGTAAAATCCACTGGGGAGAAGTGCTGTGATAAACCCAAGATCACCACTTAGTTCTTTGGTACCATTGTCTTCTGAGTAATGACGAACGGCATCGTCCCAGGATTCACCTGCCTGAAGTTTCGCGTATACCATCTGAATTTTAGTATATCCGGCCATCGTGTCCGTAGACACATTTGGATTGGTACGAATGAAAATGTGGGCTACATGGATATCTTCCTGCATCCGGTCAAAGGCTTCGTGAACCAGGCGATCGGTTACTTCTTTATCGTTGAGGTAGCTTTCTGCCAATTGTTTGCGATAACCATCAAGTTCATTTTTAAGGGAAGTCACAGTATCAAGACCCATAGCATAGGCCTCACGTACTTTGAGTTTAAACTTGGTGTAGAGGTCCAGATATTCGCGCAGGCTGGCTTCTGAGAAATCAGCATCATCGCGATTGTTTTTGCTATAGATATATGTGAATTCAGATGCCGGTACCGGTTGTCCATCCACGGTAAAAAGAACCGGGTCCTTGGTCTGGCCAAAAAGGGAAGTAGACACAATGACGGTCAGGAGGGAAATAATGAGAGAAAATCGCATGTGGTAATGATGTTGATTATGTAAATAAGGGCGCAAAAATAGCCATAATAAGGGCTATACAACGTATTGGAAGCGCTAATTTGCTTAAAAATACGGGTGTCCGGTAATTTGTAACAAATGGTTAACAGAAAAGGCTAAGGCTGAGAGGCGAAGGCTGAGGCGAAGGCGAAGGCGAAGGCGAAAACAAAAGGTTTATCTGATTAAAGTAATATCCCCATTCCTGACCTCTCCGTCCCATAACCCTCAGATCCCGTTTTGCCCCTAAATCCCCTGAAGGGGACTTTTGAATCTTTCTAGCGAGTGTGAATGATTTTCAATCGCAGCTACAAGCTTCTAGAGGATGATTTTCGAAATGAACATTAATTGGTGATATGGATTCGAAGTTGATAAACTTCGAATAGCGGTAAATTTAGAAGTATTCAATTAGCGAGTACTTGAATTGCCACGGGTTTTAACCCGTGGATTAATGAGGATGGAGCACTTCTGATCCTGAAGGGATCAAATATTAATAGCCGTGGGTTTCAACCCGCGGATAATGTGAGAGCGAAATTTGCAATCCTGAAGGGATTGAATAATATCTGTTTCTCTATGAAAATTATTTCAACAACGTCACATCTCCTTCCCTGATAAACTGGCTCCCATCTTTAAATTTTGCAATTAATCTGTATGCAAATACTGCAGAGTTCAACTCCCTTCCTTTTAATCTTCCATCCCATGCATTGTTTGGATCATTTGCCTGGAAATGATCACGAGAGAAAACCATATTTCCCCATCGATCAAAAATGATGAGGGATGAAATCTCTTCCACATCCGAACCTGCACTGATGATCAGTTTATCATTGATAATGTCACCATTCGGAGAAAAGATATTCGGGACATAGATGTCTGTATTCTTTTCTAAAAATATGGTCAATGCATCTTCATCCTTGCATCCATCCACACTTATGACAGAGACGGAATATGTAGTCGTTACAATAGGCACCACGGGTTGTGTAAGGCATGTCGGACAATTTGGATTTGTAAGACCTGTCCAGATGATCGATGCGAGGGAATCAAAAGGTACATTGACGATGGCATTGATGAGAACTGTATCACCGGCTTCGATGATCTGGTCATCGCCAAGTTCTACATTGACCATCAGGGGAACATTGATGAAGATGATTTCTTTCTTTTCACAATCATTGGCATCACGAGCCGTGATGTGGTATGTGCCTCCGCTCAATCCTTTGAATGATGGTGAAGATTGATAATTTATTTCATCAATTGAATATCTAACGGGTAAAACTCCTCCAATTTGTTCAACCGTAATACTTCCATTATGCTGATCGAAACAATCAGGATTTGAAACAACAAAACTGATCATGAATGGACCCGGATCTGACAAAGTAATTTTGCCATCAGTCTTACATCCATTTGCATCGGTGATCGTGACTGTGTACAAACCGGAAGAAAGGTCAGTTATACTTTGATCTGTGCTTCCGGTGGACCAGATGTAGGAATATGGAGAAACACCTGAAACATTTGCAATCGCGCTGCCATCTGCTTCTCCAAAACAACTGATGTCATATCCATTGAAATCTGATGTGACTTGTACTTGCAGATCAGGCAATGGATATAAAGTTGTTTGTTCGATGACAAGACTGTCGCATCCATCCTGATTTGTGAATGTGTTTTGATTGATTCCAACTTGTGCAGGATCACAGGTACTAAAAGAAATAATGGTTGTATCCGCAGGAATAAGCGAAACTGTGAGTGTCACAATACTATCACACCCGTTTTGATTCGTAAGTGTCGTGATGAATACTCCGGCTTGTGAAGACATACAGGTATTTGAAAAAAGAAATGTCTCACTTGATGCCAACAAATCAATTGTTTCTGTCACTATACTGTCACATCCAAATTGATTTGTCAGGGTATGAATAAAAACACCTGCTGCTGAAGGATCGCATGTTGTAGAATTAATAAATGTCTGTTCTGATAGACTGAGACTAACTGTTGTGGTGACAATGCTATCGCAACCAAATCGGTTTATGTAGGATTGAGTAAAAGTACCCACATCTGCTGGATCACAAGATGAACTAACAACAGATATAGAATCACTTGCTGAATAACTGATAGTAGTAAATACAGTACTGTCACATCCTGCCTGCGAATTAAAATGCATTTCAAAAACACCAAGACTTGAAGAATCGCAGGATGTGGTATTTGTATAAGTTGTGTCCGGAATACCTGCACTAACTGTAGTGATCACAAAACTGTCACATCCATCCTGACCGGAATACATCAATTGAAAAATACCAATAGCCGCAGAGTCACAGGATATAGAACTCAGATAACTTGTATCTGTAGGTGCCATTGTGATCGAGGTAATAACCAAACTATCACAACCCGATTGATCCACCAGCAATTGTTGAGTTACACCCAGGAGTGATGAATCGCATGTGGTCTGCAATATTATTGTTGTATCCTGTGGTGGAGTCAATGTGACTGTCGTGATCACCAGACTATCACAGCCATCCTGATTTTGCAATAATTGTGTGAACACACCTACATTGGATGAATTGCACGACGCAAGTGAAATGGAAGTTGTATCAGAAGGCAAAAACGTAACTGTTGTATGCACTACCGTATCACATCCGGTGGGATTGTTTAGATGGGTAATGAATACACCGGCTTCTGCAGGAATGCATGTAGTCGCTTGTGCAGAAATATTTACGGCAGGTGATACATCGATCGTGAAATTGACCGTGCTGTCACATCCATCGATGGAATAAAATAATATCTCATACTGACCGGCCTGGTTCTCCCAATAATATCCCAGCCAGATACTATCACCATCGCATATGCTCTCAACTACATTCGTGATGTACGTCGGGAATACAAAGATGGCTTGTGTAGAATCCGTCATCTCGATACAAGCGGGTTGTGAAGGAATGATGCTTGTGATCGTATAGACCGTCGAGCCTCCGGGTAAATCAAAAAAAGTATAATTGCCTTCAACATCGGTCAATGTAAATGGTGAACCGGGATCAGGTGTAATCTCAATCGTCATCGGGAATGGCGAATCGTTTTCGATTGTCATATTCGCCTGCTCATTGTCGCAGATATCAGTTTCGCCGGTGAGGGAAACATGGATGACAGGTATGATATCAAGCTCGACCGTATCCTGATTAGGACAAAGGATGCCATTTGAAACCGTGACGATGTATTGACCTGAAGTGCCTGTTGTGATAGTCTGGCTGTGTTGTCCTGTGGACCAATTGTAGTTCGCACCGGGATTCCCTGCATCGAATGTGGTGGTCAATCCATCGCATTGCTGTTGGTCAGGACCGAGATCAACAGGGACACGTGCCAGTTCATTCACTTGTATAAATGCTGTAGCGACATTGCTCATCGCACCCGATTCGGTGGTAAACTGAACTTCTACAGTACGCAATCCTCCTGTCGGATAATTTGATATGTTATTGTAGACAACAAGTCGGAGTGCATCTTTGAAGTCAGTAGATTTTGCTCCACCTGCATTTGACAATGTGATCATATCGGTACCCGAACCTGAAACATTAATTCCGGCGACTGATCCGGTCATAGATAATAATTCGAATGGAACATCAGGAACGAAACCTGTGATCTGTATCGTCATTTCACTGATGATAGCATCATAAAACATGCGTATGTCTTCATCTGCGATTCCAACACCATTAGACAGACAATTATAATCGGGAGAATTGTAATCAGCATTGGTGGCGCCAGAGCTGTCGTTGCAGTCGAGATCTAAAGTAGTAACGCATGGTGGGGGAGGGGCGAATTCTAGAGGAGAAGAAATGAAAAAACCAATAGCATTTCCAACATAGCATACCGGTGTAATTGCTCCATCTATAAGGTTAACCAAAACCAGTTCGTCTGTATTAACATGCGAGCCAATCAATGTATTGCAGAAAGGAGTTGCTGAAATGCCCGTCAATTCATCAAACAATGGATAGGTAAGAACAACTTGACTGTTACCGGGAGTAAGTGTGTCCAACTGGACAATACTATACGTGAATGGAACCGCATCTTTGGTTAAATAATAAATCTCACCTCCTGCAATTGTCATTTCTGACAAACTCCTGAAGCCAGTAGATCCAATAGCAGTAACTATTCCTGAATTAATATTCCATCGATACAAGGTATCTGACAAATTCAGATACCACCCCATCGAGTAAAAAATCCCATTTCCCACGCTTATAAAGCCTGCCATGTGAGGTAAAGTTGCCTGCCCAGTAAAAACAATACTAGTATTTCCAGTCAGAATATCTACCTGAAGTATTTGATTAGTGGTAGTATTTAAATAATATAAGTTACCATCTGGTCCGAACGAAATGCCTCCGTCATAGCCATCTGTAAGCCCGATCGGTTGGACATTACATTCACAAAAAGAATTATTTATATTTATCTTATATAAAGTAAGAAGTGAAGGGTTATAATAATCCTGGCAAAATAATTTCCCATTAAAAAAGAAAAATGTGAAAACCAAAGGAAAAATGGAAAGGTATGCACCATTCCAATAATTTAAATTAAATGCTTTTGAATAATATTTCACCTGAAAATAATTCTTAATCATAAAGGCTTAAATCTCAATCTGGGGTTCATTAAAGATAATCATAAGTGGGTAAGTTTAATAAAATTGGGAAGGAGGAGATTTTGTAGTAAAATCATTAAAGCCCCATAGGGGCCAAAGGTCGGTAACACATGTGCACGAAAATCGTATCTCGTGCCGTAGGTACGAAAGGGAATCTGTTTGTTGTTGATGGGTTGTCTCAGAAACGATGATCCCCGTTTTGCCCCTATGCTTCGTTTTGCCCCTAAATCCCCTAAAGGGGACTTTTGATTAGCCTTATTTCTAGTGAGTGGGCGTGATTTTCACTCGCAGTTACAAACTGCTTGAGGATGATTTTCGAAATGGACATTGGTTGTTGATATGGATTCGAAGTTGATAAACTTCAAATAGCGATTTGATATGATTTACACTCGCAGTTACAAACTGCTTGAGGATGATTTTCGAAATGGACATTAATTGTTGATATGGATTCGAAGTTGATAAACTTCGAATAGCGGGTGGGGATGAATCCGAAGATAATTTTTAACGCAACAACGTCACATCTCCTTCCCTGATAAACTGGCTCCCATCTTTAAATTTTGCAATTAATCTGTATGCAAACACTGCAGAGTTCAACAATAATTGCTTTATAACTGTCTTTCTTTTCTATCCATGTTCGTATACTTTCCTGATCCGGGGATTGAGATTGGTCATTATTTCATAGGGAATAGTGCCACAGGCCTGGGCTAATGCTTCAATCGAATGATCCTTGTCAAAGATCACTACTTCATCACCGATGGCTGCTTCGGGGATATGGGTTACATCAATCATCGTCATGTCCATACATACCCTTCCGATGATAGGAGCCAGCTGTCCATGGAGAGAAAATGAAGATCCCACACTCCCGGCAACCCTGGGAAGGCCATCAGCGTAACCAAGATTGACTGTAGCAATCGTACGATCTCTATCGGTTATAAAACTCCTTGAATAGCTGACTGATTCTCCGGGTCCAATCTGCTGGATGTGAAGTATGCGGGCAGTAAGACTGTGCACCGGCATGAGTTGAGGATGATCAGGCAAACCCACTCCATATAGACCGATACCTAATCTGACAGCTTCAAATTGATATTCCGGAAAACGCAGAATTCCATTTGTACTTAATACATGTCTTGGCGGCTGATAGCCTAAACCTTCGGATAAAAGAGCATACATCTTGTCAAATCTTCTGACCTGCTCATGCGTGAAGCTATCCCATCTCGGATCATCTGTTCCCGAAAGATGCGTGAATACAGTTCCTACTTTTATCCATGGCTGATGTTGAAGGATACGAATCAAATCCGGAATTTCATCAATAGCGAATCCAAGGCGATGTGTACCCGAATCAATTTTGATATGTATGATGGCGCTGTCCTGAGAAAACTGACATGCCGTCAATAGTTTTTGGAGAATATGTTGATTATAAATTTCAGGTTCAAGATTATGCTGCAGGATGAGATCCATTCCTTCAGGATCCGGGTTGAGTACAATGACAGGTATGGATATGCCTGCTTCTCTTAGTTCAATACCTTCATCAATAACAGCGACGGCCAACATATCGACATGCTGCCATGACAAAAAACGACATACCTCAAGACTACCTGCTCCGTATGCATTCGCTTTAACTACAGCTATCTTTTTTACACCTGGACGGATCATCTTATAGAAGTATCTCAGATTATGATCCAAGGCCTGGAAATCAACATGCAGTACAGCAGAATGTGATCTCAACCGAAGGCGCCTGGCGATACGTTCAAAACCAAACCGCCGTGCACCTTTCAGAAGAATAACTTCATTATGAACATCCGTAATACCACCTTTGCGAAACAGATCATCTACATCCTGGTATGTATAACAAATCACTTCAGGTGGTACTAAATGAATGAGTGCTTTTACTTCAGTACCGATACAAATCAATTTATCAATTCCTGCGCCGGAGATCATCTCAGCAAGTTCTTCATATATCACTGCGTTTCCATGAGCGTGATCGGAAAGAATGAGAGTTTTCCGTTGCGTTTGTCCTGCTATGTCAAGACTTTCAAGTGCATATTGCAGCGAGTCGAGATCAAGGCTATAACTATCATTGATCAATACACAACCCTGTATGGCATCCTCTGCTTTGAGACGCATATCAATGGGCTGTAATTCTTCAAAATAAGGAAGTCGCTCTTCTATAGGAATATCCAAAGCCACCATTGTCGTCAGACATGCAAGGCTGTTAGATACGGGAACAGCGCCTATAAAGGGTAAAGAATAATTCCATTGATGACCATCAAATGAAAAGCTGACTTTCGTATGATCATTTATTTTCTCAGATGATGCATTGATCAGACCATGACTCTTCAGGCTCCATGTAAAATGATTTTTTTCTGGAAATGATTTTTGCACAGCCTCTGCGACAACTTCTTCATCCGCCGGAAAAACAATTGATGCAGCATCTGTGCACATCACCAGTTTCTCTTTCAGCTTGAGATCAGAATCATATGCGAAACCTTCATTGTGCGCATCACCGAAATGTGTAAAAACGACTATGTCCGGCCGGATGATTTTTCGAAGACGTTCCATTTCATTTGGGTTTGAAATACCGGCCTCGATGATCGCATATGAAGTATCTATGGGAATATTCCAAACCGACAATGGCACACCAACCTGGCTATTGTAGCTACCCGGACTGCGATACACATTCTGATCACGGTACAATAGCATATAGAGCCATTCTTTTACCCATGTTTTACCATTGCTCCCGATGATGGCGATCACTTTTCCTTTATAAAGCTGACGGTGGTAGCTTGCTATTTTATGAAAGGCGTCCAATACATTTGGCACCTTGATATAATTCGCTTCAGGGAAGGATGTTGTATCCATATTTTCCTGAACCAGAAAACTTCTGATGCCCTGTTCAAAAGCCTGATGAATGTAACCATGTCCATCTGTGCGGGCACCCTGAAGGGCTATAAAAAGGGCATTGGTCTGCCAGGCAGCTTTGCGGCTGTCGATGCAGATATTCTGGATGGTAGCTGATGGATACGGGAGTTGATGACTTCCCTCAGCGAAAAGGGATGCAATAGATTCAGCGGTATACACGTGTTGAAGGTATAGATTTATTAAACGCCTTTTGAACGTTTGAATACAGGAACAGTAGAGCAAGGTTCTCCGAACATTAGGGATTTAACGACCGGAACAAGTTTATTCGTCAATGCCATATAAATCTCCGGACCTATCGTGACACTATCACTGCAGCCCTTGATGATGACACGTTGATCATGATATGGTGTCACATCGAGATGATCTATATGGTCAAGCATTTTTTTGCTGATCCATTGTTCAGGTGTACCAAAAAATATTTGATTCGTAAACGGAATTGCATTTGTGGAGATCAGCATAAAAGCCCAACTAGGGATGATGGCATCTGTTGAACAAAAAACACAAAGTGGCTGATCTTTATATTGAGACCAGTCGTGGGTTTTCATCATTTCCCTGAAGTCTTTCTCTTTCAGGATTAATTCCATAAAAAGAAAATCTTTGAGATCCAGTACGGCTGGTTTAAGAGAAGGTACCCATTCTTCAGGTCTTAATGTGATAAGACCACTTTCAGCTATTTTATTGACCAGTGTTTCGCTCATGGAAAAAGAATTATTCAGACTCGTCTGAAACAGAGGCTATCAAGGTATCCCCATGCTGCCCTCCAAGTGAATCATAGGAAACAACCTCTTCCAGGGAAGAAGGTTCACCAATTTCTTCGGAAGCTGCCTGAAATTCTTTGAGCTGGGGCAAATCATCCATCGATTTTAAACCAAAATAATCCATGAATTTGGGGCTTGCAGCGTATAAAAGAGGTTTTCCCGGTCCTGTAGATCGGCCTACGATCTCAATTAGCTCCTTTTCCAGCAATTTATCAATGGCATAATCGGCGTTTACACCCCTTATTTGTTCGATTTCAGCTCTGGAGACAGGCTGTCTGTAGGCAATGATGGCAAGGGTTTCAAGAGCCACTTTTGATAACCTGCGTTTAGTCAATTGCTTGAGGTAATGGCCTGCTACGTGGTGATAGGCTCCTTTGGTCACAAACTGGAAACCTTCAGCCACCTCGACGATTTCGATGGCAAAATTGTCATCCCAGTATTTCTCCACAAGCCTGACCAAAGCATCTTCAATATCCTGAGGCTCTATTTTGACCTGGAGGGCATTTTCCAGGTTATAACGTATGTCCTCCCTTTTTACAGGTTGTTGGGCAACAAATATGAGGCATTCTATGTGGGTATCCAGTCTATTTTCCATTGGGGGCGCCAAAATAAGGGATTATAAATGCAATATCAAGAAAACCACCAGGCTAATCACCAGGATAAAAGCAGCCCCAACGATTATCGTCTGTGTAGCTTGTTCCCTGTTCATTTTCTTTCTGCCCCTGTTGCGAGGTGTATCTGTCACCTGATCGATCGTGAATCCGTAGGAAAACTTGCCTTCTTTTTCCTCAACGGCTACATCACAGAGCTCCTCGTCAATAAAAAAGGAATAGTTTTTACTGGTAAGCACATTGAAATCAATCACTACGATCCTGGAATTGCAGTAGACGACCAGATGGCCAGAATTATCTCCATGGAATAGCCCTACATTATGGCTGTATCCATCATCATCGACATATGTCCAGGTGATCTGGCTCATGTAAAATTTAAGATATAAGCAGTGATAATTTAATAGAACAAAAAGACGCACATGTTAAACGAAGGAATCACAGGATACAATATAATCAAATCCGTCTAGACCAGGATCAAAAACTGGGTAAGCAAGGCCACCACAAAGAGGATAAAATGAATCGATTCGGCAATAGCAGGATGCTTGACCATACGAAGCAATAAAGCAAGGAACAATGAGAATGGAATAAAGAGTACCATCAGGAAAGGAGCGCCGATGGTTTCACAAAAAAGAGTCATGGGGAAACAGAAGAAAATTAAAGCATAAAGCGTGTCAATTTTCTTTTGGGCATGAATATTCTTCCGGGCTATGATCTGGGAATAGCCCAGGAGACTAAACAGCAATAATAGACCAATAATCGTGGCTACAATGATATCAGAAGTGCCATTTCCATTTTGAAACTGAGGTATACCAAAATGGTCAAATACATGGAGAATCCTGGGATTAGTTTTCCCGGTCAGAATAATCCTCACCATCCATCCGATCAAAAATGGGCTTGAATAGCCGGTTAAGTACTGAAAAATGTCCTTGATTTTTAATGTTTTGAGCATGCTCATGGAAATCAATCCAAAAAAAATCAGGACCATATAAGGTGTGTAAAGCAGACCTGAGACGGCAAGCCACCATCCTGCCATGAACCTTGTCTCTTCTTGTTTTTCCTTCTTCAAAATATCAAACATGTAGATGAGGGCTATCAGTAGTGTAGTATTAGCCAGAAGAACTGAAGAGACCCCGATAAATGAAGGATGGAGGGCGGTCAGAAGAATATAGCTTAGCCCTGGAAACAGATTGATCTCCCCCAGCATGCTCTGACGTATATAAAGCCTGTTGATGATCGCAGCTTGAATAAAAACCAGGAAGGTTGAGAAAATGAATTCCCCCACACCCCATGTGTGCGTACTAGTGATAAAATCTGATCCCCAGGCTCCAAAAATTTCACCTGGGATACGTGCTCCTGCGAACAAAATGACCACAGCCCGTATGATCAGCGCATAGGGCAATAAAAGAAGACTATTGAAAAGGTGATTCTTTTTAAAGAATTCGAGCACGGTTCTCAGGTTACTTGAAGAGGGTAAAAATAGAGTTTTCTGGCTTCCGGACGGATTAAAGGGTAGAGGCCGGGATATACCTGCTAGACAATCAACATCTATCTTTGGATCGATGTCCGAGGTGATCAATCGTATTCTTTCTTTTTCTGGCCAGCGAGTTGGGGTTTTCATAGGCCTGACAGGTATATTATTTCTTTGCCTATTGGGTTACCTGGTTTCGGAAGAGATAGCTTTTTTGGTTATTCCTTTTGGGTTGCTTGTGTTTTTATGGGGCCTCGGGGACTTCAGGCGAATATATTTTTTAATCTGGGCTACAATACCCTTTGCCATTGAAGTTGATCTGCCTGGTGGTTTATCGACTGATTTTCCGGCGGAGACGCTGATGTGGTTGTCGTGTTTATTATTTGTCGGCTATCTTTTCCTCTATCACAAAAATCTTGACTTCAGCTTTATTCTTCATCCGATATTCATACTCCTGGTCATTCATTTTTTCTGGATCATTTTTACGTCCATCATTTCACAGGAGCCAATGATATCTTTTAAATATACCCTTGCCAAATCCTGGTACCTGGTATGTTTTATTTTAATTCCGCTACTGTTATTTAAGGATATCAAAGACTTTAAACAATGGGGATTATATTTTCTGATACCCCTGATCGGTACTGTCATCATCATCATGATACGACATAGTCAGTATGGATTCACCTTTGAGACGATCAATAAAGCTGTCATTCCGATCTATCGCAATCATGTGGATTATGCCTGTAGTCTTGGTATCATTCTTCCGTTTGCATGGTGGATGCGAAGAAGGTTTGTACAAAACAATGCCAAAATATTTTTTGTCATCGCGATGATCTTAAGTCTTGGTGGAATTTATTTTTCTTTTACAAGAGCAGCGTGGGTAAGTGTTCCTCTGGCGATCATAAGTTTTTATGTCATTAAATTCAGACTGATGAGGGCTGTAATTCCCGTCGCATTAGGGATGGCCATACTGGTCGTAGGCTGGCTGGCTTCTGATAATAAATACATTGATTATTCGCCTGATTTTGCAAAGACGATCACGCATAAAAAATTTGATGATCTGGTATCGGCCACGTATAAGATGGAAGACATCTCAACGGTCGAACGTTTTTACAGATGGGTGGCAGGATATTATATGTTGAAGGAAAGACCGATAGCAGGATTTGGTCCCGGAAGTTTTTATAGTCTTTATCAGAGTTATGTGGACAGGCATTTCACTACTTATGTGAGTGACAATCCGGAGCATTCGGGGATGCATAATTATTATCTGATGGAAGCTGTAGACCAGGGGATTATCGGTTTACTTATTTTTCTGACCCTTATCGTTTTTGTTTTGTTGTACGGAGAGAAACTTTATCATCAGATGGAGAGTGGGCCATGGAAAGAATTGTTGATAGCTGCGCTCGTTTCATTTTGTTGCATACTTTTTATTCTCACCCTCAATGATATGGTGGAGACGGATAAAGTGGGAAGTTTCTTTTTCTTTTGTATCGCGATTGTGATTTTATCAGGCATGCATCACAGGCAAATCCTTACGTCTAAATCTTCTGAAGGAGAACTGAATAAATGAGCAGAGAACTCACGGCCATCAAGGCACCTATTGCATCAGAGCTTGAAGCTTTTGAAAAGCATTTCAGAGAATCTGTTCGAAGCAGAGTTGCTTTGCTTGATAAGATCATGCACTATATCGTCAACCGGAAAGGAAAACAGATGAGGCCTATTTTTGTGCTTCTTTCTGCAAGGATTTGTGGTGAGATTACGCCTAAAACTTATACGGCAGCTTCTCTTGTTGAACTCCTACATACAGCAACGCTTGTGCATGATGACGTCGTAGATGATGCTCATCAGCGAAGGGGGATGTTTAGTATTAATGCATTGTGGAAAAACAAAATAGCAGTGCTCGTCGGTGATTATCTTCTGTCGCGTGGATTGCTTGTTGCGCTGGATATGCGTGCATATGATATCCTTCAGATTGTTTCGAGGGCGGTAAGGGACATGAGTGAAGGAGAGTTATTGCAAATTGAAAAAGCAAGACGACTTGACATTACGGAAGAAGTTTATTTTGACATCATAAGTAAAAAGACAGCATCATTGATTGCCGCTTCGTGTGCTGCAGGTGCTGCATCGGTCACAGATGATCAGGATACAATTGATAAGTTTTACAAATTTGGGGAAGCGATCGGGATAGCTTTTCAGATTAAAGATGATTTGTTTGATTATGGTGACCTGGATATCGGAAAGCCACGAGCTATTGATATAAAAGAGAAGAAAATGACATTGCCTTTAATCTATACTCTTCAAAATGTTGATTCGGCTACACGAAAAAAATTAATTCAGACGGTCGAGAAATTCAACACAGATAAAAAACGTGTAAAGGAATTAATTCAGCAGGTACATGCCAGCGGAGGAATAAAATATGCTGAAGAGGTGATGGAAAGATATATTCAGGCAGCGAATATGATGATACAGGAATTTGTTCCAGGGCCTGCTACCTCATCGATGAAGGGGTTGATTGGATATGTGATTCAAAGAGGGAATTGAAATTCATTCTTAAACATCCAATCTCTTTATCTGCGCACCCAATGCCTGTAGTCTTCCATCAATATTTTCATACCCACGGTCGATCTGATTGATATTATGGATCAGTGATTTTCCTTGTGCTGACAAAGCTGCAATCAACAATGCTACACCTGCACGGATATCCGGCGAACTCATTTCAATTCCGCGCAAAGGATATTTGCGTTCGAGGCCAATGACGGTGACACGATGTGGATCGCATAAAATAATCTGTGCGCCCATATCGATGAGCTTGTCGACGAAGAAAAGTCTACTTTCAAACATCTTCTGATGGATCAATACACTTCCTCGCGCTTGTGTGGCTACGACCAGCACGATGCTAATGAGGTCAGGAGTGAAGCCGGGCCATGGCGCATCATAGATATTCATGATAGAGCCATCAATAAATGTCTGGATCTCATATAGATCCTGAGCCGGTACAACAAGATCATCGTTTTCGATATTGATCACTATGCCCAGTCGTTCAAAAATGCGTGGGATGATCCCAAGTTCAGGAATATGACAATCTTTAATCCGGATCGTTGATTGTGTCATCGCGGCAAGACCGATGAATGAACCTATCTCAATCATATCCGGAAGAATGCGATGTTTAGCACCGCTCAATTTTTTGACACCATGTATGATGAGAAGATTGGAGCCCTGCCCTTCGATTTTTGCACCCATCGATGTGAGCAATCGACAAAGTTGCTGGAGATAAGGTTCACAAGCTGCATTATAGATTGTCGTTATTCCTTCGGCTAAAACTGCAGCCATCAGAATATTGGCCGTGCCTGTCACAGATATTTCATCCATCAGTACATAGGCGCCATGCAGACCATCTTTTGCTTCTACATAATATTGATCTGCCTTTTCATCATAGACAAACTTAGCCCCCAGATCAGTAAATCCATTGAAGTGGGTATCGAGACGACGGCGGCCGATTTTATCTCCACCAGGCTTTGGCAAAAAAGCTTTATGAAACCTGGCCAACAATGGTCCGATCAGCATGACACTGCCACGGATTTTCCGGCTATTGGATTGAAAATTTTCAGATGCAAAATTTTCAATTCCTACTTCATCCGCCTGGAATGTATAATGTCCTTTTCCAAGTTGATTCACTTTGACGCCCAGGCCACGGAGCAATTCGATCAACATCCTGATATCGATGATGTCCGGAATATTAGTGATCTCCACGACCTCCGTCGTGAGTAAGACGGCGCTTAGTATCTGAAGAGCTTCATTTTTTGCTCCCTGTGGAATGAGATCACCGGATAGTGATTTACCCCCTATAACTTCGAAAGCCTGAGATTGACTCATATGTAAAATTCAATATATGTGCGGCTAAATTTAGTCATTTATGTGAAGCTCAATTTTTTGAATCCATTATTTGACAATTTCAGCTTTCAATTAAAAAAAGCTGCCTGTGAAATCACAGGCAGCCAAACAAATCTTTTATATCTGAAATGGGATCTGAATGGAGATAGATTCATCCCCGGATCATCATAAATATTTTTGAATTAAAATCTATGGAATCGCTAAGCCAATGACATTACGTGTCAGTTTTCCTTTATAAGTTGCTTTTGCAGATGAAAGATTGATCTCCCAAAGTCTGCAGGCGTCATTGCTCAGGTTATCACCTGTAGTGTTGCCAGGAATAAGTGAATGACCGGTTAAAACAGCCAGACCTATAGTACTATTGCTATTGCCCGGAATATCAAAACCACCTTCTCCTATAATCACCATATTCAGGGGACCAACCGGGTTGATAGCGCCGGCATTTTCAGGATTCTGTCTGGTCAGATAGCCGCGGGAAATATCAATATCAAACAGAGGATATGTTCTTGTGGCGAAATTATATCCATAGGCTATGGCATTCATATCAAAGAATGATGGATTAATATCTGTGTCCACAATGATGACGGTGCCAAAATTAGGATCTATGCGCATATTGAGATCTGCATCGGTGACGAGGCGGATCTGATCATTCTTAGGATCAAAATCAAACCCAACTGTACTTCCTTTAATCCCCGGGTTAAAAGGGGACCTTGATATTGGTTTTACAGTTCCGGTGGCCGGATCAATAATATAGATCAGATTTGCATCACTGACACCATACATTAAACCATTGGCAGGACGAAAATCAATGGCGAGCATTCGGTCACCTTTGGTGAATCCGGTCAGCGTAACCATGCTTACTGTGGTGACAGGAGGACCAGGTTTCAACAACATTAATTGATTCTGATCAGTAAGTCCATAGACGTATTTAGGGCCAGCGCCTCCTCCGGTCCCTGGACCTGTAAGCCCTCTGGTACCGATGGCCAGATCATCTTTGGGTTTAATACTTTCATCCTGTGAGCAGCCGGCAAAAAACAAAATTGCCGCATATAAGGCCATACCCCGGAGCAGCAAATTGAAATCATGTCTCATATATTCAATATTTAATAAGGTTACAAAATAACAGAAAGGGGTGACCAGCAATAACAAGAGGAGAATGCTATACTGAACTTAAAGGCTATGCAATGAACTCTTATTGAATTCTTCAATCATCGCATTAAGCCAATAGTAACACCAAAGGGTAAGAATGATATGAAGATAAGGCAAATTTATATTTCGCTGATTTCACACCCTTATAAAATCGCCCTGAAACGACAGAATTCCTTTACGGGCGTGCATTAATAGATACCAAGGCCTGGTTGATCCGGGTATCAGTCCATTCGATACATGAACCAAATAAAAAAGCTGTTGGTATAATTTACCAACAGCTTTTCCGAATAAAAATATTGATTAATACTCCTAAATATCCTTATGGGATGGCTATTCCAATCACATTCCTGTCCAAAAGACCTTTGTAGGTAGCTCTTCCGGTCGTCAGATTGATTTCGTATACTCTAAATGCATCAGCAGCCAGATTATCACCACTACTCAACCCACCAGACAACACATGTCCATAAAGTACTGCATAACCCACTTGTGATTGATTTGGGTTGACTATAAACGAATTCGATGCGCTGCCGATATCAAATCCACCTTCTCCTGATATGAATAATCCAAGAGACCCAATCATCGTCACAAGACCATTATTTGGAGGATCTTGTCTCAATAATACACCTTGTGCAGCATCAATATCATACAATGGAAATGTTCTGCCGACAGAGGCAGTTCTGGAATACGCTACTGAATTGATAGCAGCTCCTGCGGGATTAATATCGGTATCAACACTTACTATTGAGCCGAAATTAGGATCTATCCTGAGATTCTGACCCAGATCAGTGACCAGGCGGATCTGATCAGTAAATGGATCAAAATCAAAACCTACTGAAGATCCTTTTATAGCTGGTTCAAACGTCTTTCCTACAGGTCTTGCTTGTCCTGCATCCGTACTGATGATATATATTCTACTTGAATCAGAAACACCATAAAGGAACCCATTAGCCGGGCGAAAATCAATAGCCAGCATATGTTCTGTAGGTCCTAATCCAACTAGTTGAGTTACAGATACCAGTCGAGCTGGTGGGCCTGCTTTGTATCGGAGGAGTTCGTTTCTATCACTAAGTGCAAAAAAATTGACGGTTTTACCTGTTCCGATTGTTGTGAAACCACGTGAGTCTAACTGACCATCCGGAGCGATATTTTCATCTTTGGTGCATCCTGCTGATAACAGGACCATAATAAGGAATGTAAATCCTAAGGTTAAAAACTGATATGAACGTTTCATATTTAGAAGTTTATTTGGTTACAAGATAATTCCGGGGCGCGGACTTTAATTGATCACTCAATCAACTAATTTCTTGAGGAAGACTGCTCCTTAAAAAGAGCGGTAATAATGGGTGGGATGTCAAAAAAATATCTTTAAAACGAAGTCAAAAAAATGTTTTTTGAGCTCTTCATTAACGATGATCAAAATTTGGGTTTTTTAATGATCAAAACATCAGTGTTTTACCTGAATTTTAATTTCGGGTTTTTCGGGATTTTTCAGGCGATCTGCGGACTTATGATAACAAAAAAATAAAGGCCCATGACTTACATCATAGACCTTCATAGTTTATTTCCAGGTTTATCACCAGGAAATCAGGTTGGTTCTATTCTTCTACAACTTCAAACTGGACGGTGGTATGTACCTCCGGATGGAAGTTGATATTTGCTGTATATGTTCCGAGCACTTTGACTTCTTCAGGTAATTCGATTTTCTTACGGATGACATCGATTCCCATCTGATCCTTCAGTGCCTGCATGATCTGGACGCTGGTGACACTTCCAAATATTTTACCGCTTGTACCTGCTTTGGCACCGATGCGGAGCGTCTGGCCTTCAAGTTTGGAAACAAGGGCTTTGAAGTCATTTATCCTGTCGGCTTCATGAGCTGCTTCTTCGGAACGTAGTTTTTCCAGCTTGGCTTTGTTGGTGGCATTAGCAGCCAGGGCCATTTTTGAAGGAATCAGGTAATTCCTTGCATAGCCTGGTTTTACGTTGACCAGCTCGTGGCGTTCGCCGAGCGTGTCTATATCTTTTAATAATATGATTTGCATGATAGTAGGTCGGGTATTGGATGAAGAATTACTTCAATAAGTCAGTAACGAAAGGTAACATAGCCAGGTGACGCGCACGTTTGATGGCTTCGGAGACCTTACGTTGGTACTTGAGTGAATTGCCGGTGATACGACGTGGAAGGATTTTTCCCTGCTCGTTGAGAAATTGAGCGAGGAAATCCGGGTCCTTGTAGTCTATATGACGAATACCGAATTTTTTGAAGCGGCAATATTTCTTGCGTTGCTTGCCTATATTCGGATTGCTGAGAAACTTAATATCTTCCTGTGATGCCATTTTATGTTATGATTATGACGGTAGAGAATTTGAGATAATGACTATTCTTCTTCTTGTTCAGGAGCATCCGGGACAAGTACTTCAATAGCTTTTACTGCAGGAGTAGGTATTGAAGTAGGCATAGGGACGCTATCCTGCTTCTTCCTTCTCATACGTTGCGTTTTCTTGATCAGTCCGTTACGTTTGTCCTCATTGTACTTCACACCGAATTTATCCAGTGCGATTGTAAGGAAACGCATGATGCGTTCATCACGTCTTAGCGATAATTCAAGTGATGCAATAGCTTCACCTGTTTCTGCTTCGAACTCGATAGTGTAGTAAATACCTGAGTTGCGTTTGTTTAATGGGTAGGCCAGTTGTTTGAGGCCCAGATCGTCCACATGAACGATTTTGCAACCTAGTTTTTTGACTTGATCTTCGTATGTCTGTCTGACGGTTTGAATTTCCTCATGAGACAAAACGGGATCGACAATGAATGTTAATTCATAATGCCGCATGGCGTTTGCTTGGTTTTGTAGCCTGCACACTCCCGAGGGCTGCAAGCGCGATTTATAATACAGATAATGTCAAAAGGGGCGGCAAAGATAGACAAAAGGCTGAAGCGGAAGTTAAGGAGATGGAAATATTTTTGAAAGCCAGAAATAAGGCGAAGGAGGAGGCGAAGGAGGAGGCGAAGGAGGAGGAGGCGAAGGAGGAGGAGGCGAAGGAGGAGGGAAATGTTTATTTCACCTTATCCTCATCCTTAGTCTTAGCCTTATTTTCCTCCTTATACTCTCACAATCAACCTCTTATACTAGCCAAAGGCATCGATCTGTCAATATCTCCAGCTAACACGGGTGACTGCTGATTGCCTGAATATTTGCGAACCTGGGCATATACATAGGTATAAAGCTCGTCCAGTGTCACTATTCGATCACCACTTGTATCCGCCTCCCCTTTAAGACCCTGGATGAGATAATAACTAAATATACCCTGTCTAAGTCCCTGGGATTCAAGAGAATATTCCTCGCTTTTGCTCGACAGAAGGAAGGCTGTACCCCCACCGCTGGCCGTGAGCTTTTTGTAAAACAAATCAACGGATTCAAACATGGGGGTTTTGGCCGCCAGTAATGAGCCTGAATAACAAGCATCTGCAATGACGAGTTTTTGATGTGCCTGGCATGATTTCAGCCTGTTTTTAATATCCTCATATTCGACCTTATTACTGTAGCCATCACTATTGGTCGGCACATAAAATCCCTGGAGTCCATGACCTGCCAGATAAACGAGAACCTCGTCTTCAGGACCAGCCATAGCCGTAATATCATCGAGGCTCTTGTATATATTTTCAGCTATTGCACTTTCATCAATGAGTAACCTGATGTGATCATCAGGGACTGCACCGCCTTCAGGACTCCGGAGGAAAGCATAAACTTTGTAAGCATCATCATCTGTATATTTCAATGACTCAAAAAACTCATACCGAGAGGCACCCACAATCAATGCATAAATATTGGCCCCTTCAGCATATGATTTTTTAGTAACTTTTGGAACATCAATATACTTGCCTTCCTTCCACTCACCTGACAGAGAAATCCCATTCGCATAGGTATACTTCCCGCGTCCGTTTGGTTTGCCATTGCTCCAATCACCATTATATAAATCTCCATTCACAAATTTGCATTCTCCTTCACCTTCAGGATATCCATTAGAAAAAAAGCCGGTGTACGCTGAGCCATCATCAAAAATGAGCCGGCCTTTCCCGGATCCACAAGGCACTATATTGCAATCAGGTATATAATCTGAGGGTTCGTTTTTAGTGGTGAGAAGAAGTGTCCCGACAAAGCCATTCTCTGACCATTCACCAGATTGAAATTTACCATCTGATGAAAAATACCTGCCTTCACCCATAGGCTGGCCATTGACCCAGTCTCCTTCGAAATACCCACCATGGGTATCTTCAACTTTGATTTTTCCATTGAGCTGGTTGTTATAGAAAATACCCTGGTAGCTAAGGCCATCTTTTGTCCTCAGAATACCCTCTCCTTCTCGTTTATTTAATTTCCAGTTGCCTGTATAAATATCACCATTGCTATAAGTCAGCGTGCCTGTTCCGCTAAGTCTTCCATAGATCATATGGCCTTCATATATAGCACCATTTTGAAATCTGAATTTACCAATGCCGTTATAGCAATTACCGGACAGACATTGGGTGAAACCGACTTGAATAGAAATGCAAACGGAGATGAGCAAGAGACCTGTTCGTAACATATTGGCTGAGTTAGTAAGCTAAAATGAAATCAGAAGTACAGGTCGCGAAATAGGTATGGATTGAAGGGAAATAATTGATTTGATATATAAAACTTATTTTTACAGCCGTATAGTATATTAAACGCTTATGAAAAATTGTCAATTCGCTTATTTCTCTTTATTTCTTTTTGTTGCATTTATTTCATGCAAATCAACTCCGGTAGCGGTAGGTGATACGTTTGGAGCAGGTGTATCCAAGCCAAATGAGTCTGTAGAATTTGCAGATGTCATCAAAAAGCTTGAAACTTCCGACTCCGTCAATGTCGTGATGAAAGCCAAAGTAAGTGAGGTATGCCAGGCAAAGGGTTGCTGGATGAATCTTGTGGATCCGGCTACGGCCTCTGATGAAAAGCTCATGGTCAAGTTTAAGGATTATGCATTCTTCGTACCAAAGGATATCTCAGGCCGCGAAGTCATGGTGGAAGGAAAAGCCTATAAAGAAGTAACCTCTGTGGAAGAACTCCGTCACTATGCTGAAGATGCCGGTAAGAGTGCAGAGGAAATAGCCAAAATCACAGAACCTGTGTCAGAAAAGAAATTTATGGCTACTGGTGTAGTGCTGCTCAAGTAGTGTGCTTCGACCTTCTCAACTCAGCCTCGTGCTACAGCTCAGCAACCATAGGAGAGGAAAGGGAGGGAGGGGGGGGGGGGGGGGGGGGGGGGGGGGGTAGTGAATAGTGAGTAGTGAGTAGAATTTAAATATTTAGGGTCTATTTTAATCCAAGCTTGTCGATTATCAATTGAATGTCGACATGCTCACCTACGAGTTCAATTGCCCGTCGCACTTTCCATGGTGTATTACGGTTGATCTTTACTTCAATCTTACTGATCTGGAGAACGGATCCATACGTATCTAACTCGGTTCTGATCATCGGTATCTTATGCTTCAGGATATAATCAATAGAGCGTGGTTCCGGTGTACCCTGGCCGGTGAGCACGATTCCGGACAGAGGTGATTTATTTTTTCGCAGGACTTTCATGATCATGTTGATTTTATCAAGTGCCGGTTCGAGTTGACGAACAGCGGCGACCAGAAGAACATTGTCAAATGCTTTCAACTCCTGTGTATCCAAAAGGGAGCCAGCGACAATATCCTCAATTTTGTTGTCAAGGTATTCGGGATTATGTGTCGTTAAGCCGGAGATGGAATCCGCAATTGTCCTCATGACCGGATAAGCGAGACTCTTTTCGTAGGGAATAATGCCCAGAATAGGAATACCGTGAGGTGTAAGCCATTTACTAAGATAGTGATGTATCCGGTCCATCTTTTCAGGAATCACTTTATTGACGATGACGCCAAGAATATGTACTCCTTCTTCACGAAACAGTGCAAGATTCATGTTGAGTGCATCGATTGTGCTCCCGATTCCACCTTCCACGACCATGATCACAGGTGCATTGACCAGTTTTGCAACGTGCGCATTGGACATTCCGACGATACTCCCAACCCCCGGATGACCAGTACCTTCGAAAATGACAATATCATGCGTCCTGCCCAGTTGATGAGCTGCTGAAAGGATGTCCTCCCTGAAATTAAATTCTTCCGGACTGTCCAGATAGCGGGTTGTCGCACCTGGTCCCAGGATGATGGGACTGTGAAGTTCAGGTTCAATGTCAAAGTGAATCAGATCGGCAAACAACACTGTATCCTTATCCACTCTTTGATTCTCCTCAAGTGATTTTTGACCTACAGGCTTACAATATCCGACCTGGTATTTTTTGCGCATCAATGCAGAAACCAATCCAAGGGTACAGGTTGTCTTGCCTACATGCTGATTGGAGGCGGCCATATAAATACTTTTCATTCTTAAAAAGATTCAGTCTGCTTATTCATTTTTAGTCCATATCAGATTATCAATTAATCTAACGCCTTCTACACTGACAGCGCAACATGCAACTACGAACCGGGAATCTTTTTTGTTCCCAATATCTGCAAGGGTTGTGCCATCAACTATTGAAAAATATTCCGGTTTGAAATCTTTGCGGGTCAATGTTTCCATTGCCCTTTGTTTGATTTCTTCTATAGGAATATCATTTTCAAAACTTTTCTGACTTTCAGTTAGGGTGGCGTAGATGAGTGCAGCATCAATTCTAGCCTGTGGACTTAACCTTAAGTTTCGCGAACTCATCGCCAGACCATTTGGCTCTCTCAATGTCGGGCACATGATAAGTCTTGCTTGTAAATGTTGATCAGCGATTAATTTTTTTACGATGGCTACCTGTTGAAAATCTTTTTGCCCCATATACAACCTATCAGGTTCTATGATTGTAAGTAATCTGTACATCACTTCAGCTACTCCGGCGAAATGTCCCGGTCTGAATTTTCCTTCCATCACAGATCCGAGGAGCCCCGGATCAAAATCCAAATTCAGCTTTTGATCAGCAGGATAAATTTCTTCTACCTCAGGCAGGAATAAAACGTCTATTTCATTTTTAAGCAGCAAATGCAAATCATTTTCAATCGGCCTTGGATATTTGATGAGATCCTGCGGGTCATTAAACTGCCTGGGATTGACAAAAATGGACACGATAGTAATATCACATTCATCCTTGCTCCCTTCAGTAAGAGAAATATGGCCCTGATGCAATGCACCCATAGTAGGAACGAAGCCAATATGAAGTCCTTCATTCCTACGGGCTTTTATCCAGTCCTGCAGTTGAAAGACTTTCCTGAATATAATCATGGTGACAGTTTGCGATGATCTGTTAACTAATTGGGTGCATAAAGATGCAAATCAAATGATTCTGAAGGAAGATCATTTTAATTATTGAGAATGCTGATATCGGGAAATTGAGGGCCATTTTCGTACAGTTCTTCCTTAAACCTAAATATAAATAGACATATAAGTGCAAAATTCTGAACAGTTAGCCGTTGAGCCCGTTAATGAATTGAATATGTATTGTCCTGAATATGGAGGAGATGGCTTGTGGGGATGGGGTATATGCCTCAGAATATCAGTGGAACCATTTTCATTAACGGGAAAACCATACTTTTGAATCCCATGTTTTTAAAAGTAGTCAAATCAAAAATTCACAGAGCAGTAGTAACGGAAGCGAATCTCAACTATGTAGGGAGCATTACTATTGATGAGGCACTGATGGAGGCCAGCGGTCTGATAGAAGGTGAATTTGTCCAGGTGGTAAACAATAATAATGGTGAACGATTAGAAACCTATGTCATCAAGGGTGAGCGTCATGCCGGACAGATATGTCTAAATGGAGCTGCTGCAAGAAAAGTACATGTGGGTGACATTGTGATCATCATGGCATATGCTTTGATGACTCCAGAAGAAGCTAAAGATTTTAAAGCCCTGACCATCTTTCCTGACCAAAATAATAAGATCAAATTTTAATCTGTGGCCATACCGAAGAGCATAAATAAATTATTACAATTCATCCTCTTCACAGGAATTGGGGTGTTGATCTTATTTCTTTTGTATAGGAGTCAGAATGCAGCCTATGTGGCTGATTGTGCATTAAAAGGAATTCCAAAAGAAAGTTGCAGTCTATTAGCAAAATTAAAGACTGATTTTTCAGAAGCGAATTATTGGTGGATTGCGGTGATTGTATTTGCTTATCTGTTTAGCAATCTGATCCGGGCGCACCGATGGCTGATGTTGATCAAAACACTGGGGAGAAAAGGGAGCATTGTCAATGCGTTTTTCACGATCATGGTTGGTTATTTCGCCAATATGGGACTTCCGCGTGTAGGCGAAGTAGTTCGTGCAGGACTTTTCGCGCGTTATGAAGGTATCGGAGCTGAGAAAGTGATGGGTACTATCGTTGTAGACAGGATACTGGATTTACTCAGTTTGCTATTTGCAATTATCCTTGTACTTGTGCTTCAGGGAAATGTGCTGTATAACTATTTCGATGACAAAATCGGTAATTCTATTTTTGGTAAAAGCTGGTTGTATATCGTTTTCACGCTTGTCATTTTAGCCCTGTTCCTTGCGTATTGGTATAGAAGTATCATCAAACGATGGAGCTTATATCAACGCATTCATCATCTAGTCGAGGGATTCCGTGACGGACTCAGAAGTCTTCGCAGAGTTGAGCAACCCTGGTTTCTTCTTCTTGATACCATTGTCATCTGGTTGATGTATTATTTAATGATGTTTCTTGCCTTCAGATCATTCGGACCTACCATACACCTGGGAGCTATGGCAGGACTCATGGTTTTTGTTTTTGGTGGTCTCGGTGTTGTGTTCCCGTCTCCGGGAGGCATGGGTACTTTCCATGTGATGGTGATTTCAGCATTAGCGATATATGGTATCCATGGTGATGATGCGTTTTCTTTTGCCAATATTCAGTTTTTTTCAATTCAACTATTTGGCACATTGCTGTTTGGCATCATCGGAATGATCGTGCTTCCACTTTTTAATAAAAAAGATAAACAACATGTCACCTATTATCCCCCCGGCAGGAAGTAAGATATTCGACATTGAGCGGATGAAAAAGCTATGCGAAACCTGGCACGAAAAGGGTGAAACAATAGTTTTTACAAACGGATGTTTTGATATCCTTCATGCAGGCCATATCAAATACCTGGAAACCGCAACACAACTGGGGGATCATCTTATCATTGCTGTGAACAGTGATGAATCCGTAAAAAAGCTAAAAGGTGAATCACGTCCGATTAATATTTTATCCAGCAGGCTTTACTTACTCGGCTCACTAAGCTGTGTAGATGCCGTATTTCCATTTACAGAAGAAACACCATTAGAGGTTATTAAATTATTAAAGCCGGATGTGCTGGTAAAAGGAGGAGATTATAAAATTGAAAATATTGTTGGCGCCAGGGAGGTAATGTCATGGGATGGTTGTGTCGAAGTCATACCCTACGTTGATGGATTCAGCACAACAAATCTTGAAAGCAAAATCCTGCAGCTACATAAAGTATCCAAAAAAGACTAATGACTACACCGGCTTCTGAACTTATTCAATATCTCGAATCTGTAGCACCACTCCATCTTCAGGAGAAGTATGACAATAGCGGATTGCTGGTAGGTTCTTCGTCGGCTGATGTCAAAGGGGTATTGATATGTCTCGATTGTACAGAAGATGTTCTGGATGAAGCCGTGCAAAAGGGGTGTAATGTGGTGATCTCTCATCACCCGGCTATTTTTTACGGATTGAAACAAATCACCGGGACTAGTCTGACTGAACGTTTAGTCATAAAAGCTATAAAGGAGGATTTGATTTTATACGCGATCCATACCAATCTTGATAATATTTTGCAGAATGGTGTGAATGAACGGATCGCAAAACAATTGGATTTAAACGTTGAAGGTATTCTGCGGCCGATCTCTACCGGAACTAATGAGATTTGTGGGGCAGGGATCATTGGTGCCTATTCCAGTCCTAAAACAGAATCTGAATTCCTCGGGCTTTTAAAAGCCAGGATGAAAACGGGGGTGATAAGGCACTCAAAATTACTCGGTAGGCCTCTTCAGAGGGTGGCCGTGTGCGGAGGATCAGGAAGTTTTCTTCTTGAGGACGCCATACGTGAAGGTGCCCAGGTTTTCGTCACAGCGGACTATAAATACCATGGATTTTTTGATGCAGATGACAAGCTAATCATCTGTGATATAGGACATTATGAAAGTGAGCAATATACGATAAACGTGTTGCACGAACTGATTTCAAGTAAATTTGCTACTTTTGCCGCCCATTGTACCCAATTAAACACTAACCCCGTCCATTATTTCACCTGATTCTCTTTAAAACTTATGGCTAAAGCAACCGAAATCAGTGTAGAGGAAAAATTAAGACAACTCTACGCTCTACAAAAAGCTGATACAAAGATTGATGAAATTGAAATTCTCAAGGGAGAACTTCCTATCGAAGTGAGTGATCTTGAAGATGAAATCACAGGACTTGAAACAAGACTCAAGAACCTTAACGAAACTGCAAAAGACATAGAGAAAGAAGGCCAGAAATTTCTGACCCGCATATCTGAAGGTGAAGCACTCATCAAGAAATACACAAAACAACTTGATGACGTCAAAAACAACCGCGAATTCGATGCATTGTCCAAGGAGCTTGAAATGCAAAAGCTTGAGATCCAGTTGGCAGAAAAGAAAGCGCGTGAAAATGCTGAAAAGGTGAATGCGAAGAACGCAGTCATCAAAGAAGTAAAAGATAAGTATAAAGCCAAAAAAGCAAATCTTGATCTCAAAAAAGATGAGCTTAAATCGATTGTTGCCAAAACAGAAAAAGACGAGAAGGCACTTCGGAAAATTGCTGCAACTGCTGAAGCTGTGATCGATCCCCGACTGCTCAATGCATACCACCGTATCCGAAATAACTATAGAAACGGATTGGCCCTTGTCGCTATTGAAAGGGATTCCTGTGGCGGATGTTTCAATCAGATACCACCGCAAATACAACTTGAAGTTTCTCAACGTAAGAAGATCATCGCGTGTGAACACTGCGGACGCATTCTCGTTGACAATGAGATTGCCGGGGTTACTGTTGAAGCATAACTAAAACTTCTTGTTTCTGTGGTTATACACATCCAGGCACGGGTAAAAAATCTGGTTTGTGCCTTGATCCTCCTATTTATTTCACTCCCTTCATTCTGCCAGGATATATACTGGACTGAAGAAGCAAAAACAGCTTATGGCTACATCAGTGAGCTTCGCATTGATGAAAGCATGTATATCATACGGCTTCAGTCGATCACGCATCCTGACAATCTGATCTGGCCTTATCTTGAAGACTATGCTTTATTTCTTCAGATATTTTTACAAGAAGACGTCTATAAAATTCCTGACTTTTTAGAGAGTTCATCATTACGCTCGGATAGGATATCTGTAGTGTCGGATGGCAACCCATTGTCACTAATGTGTCAGGCTCAGATACAACTCCATCAATGTGCGTTGCGGATGGAACAAGGTCAATTTGTTTCTGCGGCGACTGATCTCAATCAGGCATTCAAGTTGTTGAAGAAAAATCAAAAATTATATCCTGATGATTTTGCAAACCTCCGGCTTTATGCTCTGATTAAAATTGCATTCGGAGCGATACCTGATCAATACCGATGGCTTGTAACCCTGGTGACCAGTCTGAACGGATCTATTGATGAAGGATTGAAAGAGTTGCATATGATCATAGATAAAAGTACTCCTGACAACAATATTTTTCTCCAGGAAACTATCTTACTGACTGCATTGGCTGAAACAAGACTGAATAATAAACCTGAAAATGGATTACAACTGCTGAACAAGTATTGTGGCAAAGTTCCCACAAACAGGTTCATTCAGTATGTGATGGCAAACGTCAACATTGCGGCCGGTAATAATGAAGCGGCGATCAAGGCATTAGTACAGGAGACTGGCGGGCCAAAAACATTAAAAATTCCGTTCATGGATTTTATGCTTGGCCGATGTAAACTTTGCAAAGGAGATGATGATGCCGATATTTATTTTAAAAACTTTATACTGTTCAATAAAGGAAAGCATTATTTAAAAGAAGCATATCAGAAATTAGGATGGTATTCGCTTCTGAGAGGCGATGAAGTAAGTTATGCTGCGAATATGCAGCAGATCCTTTTGAAGGGAGTCACTACGACCGATCAGGATCAGCAGGCCATGAGGGAGGCAGAGACAAAAGAAAAACCTCATCCTGTGTTGTTAAAATGCCGGTTATTGTTTGATGGAGGTTATTATGATCAGGCTCTGGCGATCTTATCTGATGCTTTTTTCAATAGTCTTGTTCACCAGACCCAGCGGCTTGAATTTTTGTATCGAAAAGGAAGGTGTCTGCAGGCTAAAAAATCATATGCCGAAGCGCTGCACTATTATAGTCTGGCGATGAAATTTGGTGAAGAAGACCTGCATTACTATGCGTGTAGTGCCGCACTTGAGAGTGGGGTTATCCATGAGACGCTTGGGAGTGACTGGGCAGCGGCTAAGTTTTACAATATGTGTCTTAATATGTCGCCGGAGACGTATAGTACCAGTTTGCATCAGAAAGCGAGGACGGGGCTGAGTAGGATAGGACTATAAAAGGCGGAAAAGGTAGAAAAGGCAGAAAAGGCAGAAAGGGCGGAAAAGGCGGAAAGGGCGGAAAGGGCGGAAAGGCAGTAAGGGATAAAGCATCTATTTATCACCAAAAAATCATACAAAAACAATTGGGGGAAGTAGCGTGAGGCGGGATTGAACCGCCGACCTTGCGATTATGAATCGCACGCTCTAACCATCTGAGCTACCACGCCAAAAAAGGACTGCAAATATAGGAGAATTCTCCTTTTTGGGGAGGTCAGGCGTAGATAAAGAAGGTTTGTTATCCTAGAAAGCGGTCTCTCCACTCTACAGGAGGAATCGGGCAGCTGTCATATCGGTTCCCGTATTTGTATCGCCTGGCAGCTATCCAGTCATATACACCGTCACGGATGAATCCTGGGACGAAGAAAAAAACAAGACCTAAATACAGAGGAAAGCCGAGATATTTAAGAATACGCAATACTGCTGTGCTTCGCAGGAAAATTTGATCTTCATCCAGAAGAATGATTGTGTTTTCATCAAGATATTCATTGAGAAGAGGCTTCAACAATTCCTTTGCCGTTTCACTTTCGAGGGCTGCGAAATGAAAGACTTTTTTCTTATCCCATTTGACGATTCGTTTCACCCAGGTATTGCACATGGGACAGACACCATCGTAGAAAATTATTTTCGATTTTCGATTTTCGATTTTGGAATCGGGATTTAGGATTTACAAATATTGAGTTTATTTCGATGCCGGATTAATGGATACCGGATGCCGGACTCGTGATGCATATTTTCCCTCCCGTTTCATTCATCACGTCTCACTATTCACTTATCCGAACACTTCTTCAAACAATTCTCTAAGCAATCTGACTTCAATGACGGATGAATTTTTTGATGATTTTTCTAACTGACTGCCGGCAGGGATATAGATTTTTTTATAGCCTAAACGTTTTGCTTCTGCCACTCTGAGATCAACCTGCTGGACGGGACGAATTTCTCCGGAGAGGCCTACTTCACCAGCGAAACAAACATCTCTTGGAACCGGAATATCCTGGAGTGAGGAAACAAGTGCAACAGCAAGTGCAAGATCGATAGCCGGTTCGTTTACTTTCAATCCGCCGGCAACATTTAAAAAGACATCCTGATTGCCAAAAAAGAAACCACATCGTTTTTCCAGTACTGCAAGCATAAGATGAAGACGACGGATATCATAACCGGTAGTTGAGCGCTGAGCAGTTCCATAGACTGCTGTACTAACCAACGCTTGTGTTTCAATTAAGAACGGTCTGAACCCTTCGCATACAAGTGCGATGCAGGAACCTGATGTGCCTTGTATGTGATCAGCAGGGATAAGCCATTCAGAAGGATTTTCTACAGGGACTAAACCCAGGCCTTTCATTTCATAGATGCCGATTTCACGCGTAGAGCCAAAACGGTTTTTAATACATCTCAATAATCTCAAATGATATTGACGATCGCCTTCAAGATGAAGTACTACATCGACGATGTGCTCCATCAATTTTGGTCCGGCGATATCTCCTTCTTTGGTGATGTGGCCTACCATGATGATCGTGATACCCGTTTGTTTCGCCAGTTGTTGCAGACGATAACTGCATTCTCTTATCTGACTTACAGATCCCGGAACAGATTCAAGTTCGGGAGAATACATAGTCTGAACTGAATCAATGATGACGATGCCGGACTGTATGTCGATGATGGCTTCAATGATTTTATTCAGATCCGTCTCCGCGAGTATATGACAATTGTCGCCTTTGATATTTAATCGCTGAGCGCGCATTTTTATCTGCGATGCACTTTCTTCGCCTGAAATATATAGGATACGGAGTGAAGGATTTGCGGCCAATTGCAAACACAAAGTTGATTTACCTGCACCAGGTTCTCCTGCCATCAGAATCAACGAGCCGGGAACGATACCACCGCCGAGCACTCGCTCCAATTCGCTGTCACCAAGGGCAACACGCATTTCATTTTCAATGTTCAGTTCTGAAAGAAGAGTGGGAATGCTTTTTTCTTTTTCAGCTAATCGAACACTTTGGGGAGTCGCAGATTGAATGATTTCTTCTGTGAAGGTGTCCCATTCATTGCATTGCGGGCATCTTCCCAGCCGGTTGGAAGAGGTGGCACCGCAATTGTTGCAGACGAACCGGGTTTTGATTTTGCTCATTATTTGTTTTCTACTGTTTTCACAAAGATAATCATCAAAAGGCAGGGGGCAGGGGGCAGGGAGCTTCAAAGGAATAAAGAATAGCGAATATCGAGGTATGAAGTAGAAGTGGAGAAATAGGAATTTGAATAAATGAGGTAGCTAATCATACTTTTGACGTCCATTTCCTACTTCTTCTTCAACTTCAACACTTCTACTTCTGATTTCGATATTCGATATTCTCTATTCCTTATTTGATTTATCTTGCTGTATGACTCCAATGATAACGAATGATGCTGTAGTACTTGGGATATTGCTGGTCATCCTGGCTTCAGTGTATTATACATCTAATTCGAGCAGGCCATTTTGGAAAAAAATATACAAGTATGTTCCGGCGATATTGCTTTGTTATTTTATTCCGGCATTGTTGAACTGGCCATTGAATTTAATATCCGGAGAAAAAACGCAATTGTATTTTATTGCCACGAGATATCTTCTTCCTGCGAGTTTGATTTTGTTTTGTTTGGGTGTTGATTTGAAATCAATTTTAGGATTGGGACCAAAAGCCCTCATCATGTTTTTTGCTTCGACGTTTGGGGTGATGATTGCGGCACCGCTTGCTTTGTTGATTACCCATGGATTGTTTCCGCAATTAATCACTGTTCCGGCTGATGATCTTTGGAAGGGACTGGGTACGATTGCGGCAAGTTGGATAGGTGGGGGAGCGAATCAAACGGCGGTGAAAGAAATATTTCATGTGTCGAGTGATTTGTTTGGAGCTATGGTGGTGATTGATGTATTGGTGAGTAATCTTTGGCTTGCCGTATTGCTTTATCTGGTGAGCAAGAATGATCGGATCAATAGATGGTTCAAAGCGGATACTTCTGCTATAACTGCACTTGAAGAAAAGGTCAGTGAGTTCAGATCGAGTAATGAAAGAGTTACGACAACAACTGATATATTCACATTGATGGCGGTGGCATTTGGTGGTGTGGGATTGGCGCATTTAGGATCTGATCTATTGATTCCGTGGATCAGTCAATATGAAGCTTCATTTAAAGCCATACATCTTGAATCACTGGTCAATGGATTTTTCTGGGTGGTGCTGATTGCATCTACAATTGGGATTGGTCTCTCTTTTACATCATTCCGAAAACTTGAAGGTGTGGGGGCATCGAAGTGGGGAAGTTTATTTCTCTACATTATGGTGGCGACGATAGGTATGCAGATGAATCTGGGTTCTGTATCGGAGCACCTTGGATTGTTTGTTGTCGGATTGATCTGGATTTCGCTTCACGGTTTGATACTCGTGATTGTAGCGAAGTTGATTAAAGCGCCTTTTTTCTTTTTGGCTGTGGGTTCGCAGGCGAATATTGGTGGGGCGGCATCTGCGCCGATTGTGGCGAGTGCGTTTAATCCGGCATTGGCGCCTGTGGGAGTGTTACTGGCTGTGCTGGGATTGACGATTGGAACTTATGGTGGGTTGATTTGTGCGTATATGATGCAGGCGGCGTTGGGGCTTTAATCAACTTTCCTCTTCTCCAAACGTTAACATAAGTTCAAAAAATCGGGCGGGTAAAAAACCGTATTTTTGCACCCTCTAATGAGTGATGAGATCAAACACGAGTGCGGGATCGCACTGATCAGACTCCTTCAACCGCTGCAATACTACCAGGACAAGTATGGTTCATCCCTGCACGGGTTGTACAAACTCCAATTGCTGCTTCAGAAGATGCGCAATAGGGGGCAGGATGGAGCTGGCGTAGTCACTATTAAGCTCGACCCGACTCCCGGAACCCGGTATATAAGTCGGAAACGAAGCAACGGACCCCAATACCTTAAGGAAGTCTTCCAGGGCATATTTCAGCATTTTGTGGATCTCACCCCGGAGCAACTACATGATAGTCAGTGGCTTAAAGCAACCAAACCCTACATGGGTGAAGTGCTCATGGGGCATCTCCGATACGGCACACACGGAGACAATTCTATTGAGACCTGTCACCCTTTTGTAAGGATAAATAACTGGATCACCAGAAATCTTGTCCTTGCCGGCAATTTCAATCTGACCAATGTAGATGAGCTCTTTGATGAACTGGTCCGACTGGGTCAATATCCCAAAGAAAAGTCCGATACAGTCACCGTTCTTGAAAAACTGGGTCATTTCCTGGATAGTGAGGTGGAGCGCCTTTTCAAATGGTATAAAGGAGATGGATATGATAATGAGCGTATCACGGATCTGATCATCGAGAATATTGATATCCAAAGAGTGCTCCGAAATACCTGCAAAAAATTCGACGGCGGATATGTGATGGGCGGAATGATCGGGCATGGAGATGCATTCATCTTCCGTGATCCTAATGGGATCAGGCCCTGCTTTTATTATGCTGATGATGAAATGGTAGCCGCTGCTTCTGAACGACCTGCATTGCAAACAGCACTGAATGTGAGCGCAAAGTTTGTCCATGAACTTGAGCCGGGTCATGCATTGATTATTAAGAAAGACGGCCGATGGGATGTGCTTCCATTTATTGAAAAAAGGGAAAAGAAGAGTTGTTCGTTCGAGCGTATTTACTTCAGCCGTGGTTCGGATAAAGATATTTATGTAGAACGAAAAAATCTGGGGCTCAATCTTGTAGCGCCTATACTTGAAGCTGTAGATAATAATTTTGATGAGACGGTCTTCACTTACATTCCGAATACGGCTGAAGCTGCATTTTATGGTTTGTCAGAAGGTCTGCATGAAGCGTATAATCTTCAGAAAGCAAATCAGCTCGTCGCTGCCAATGGCAAGATGAGTGCTGAGGATATTCATGCACTCATGGCGAAGAAACCACGGATAGAAAAACTAGCCAACAAAGATGAAAAGCTCCGGACGTTTATCGCTGCATTGGATTCGAGACATGAGATGATGTCGCATGTGTATGATGTGACCTATGGAATTATTCGCAATGATCTTGATACGCTGGTCCTGCTTGACGATTCCATTGTAAGAGGGACGACGATGCGTGATTCGATCATCAGGATGATTGCTCTCCGGTTAAAACCTAAGCGAATCATAGTTGCAAGCAGTGCACCACAAATCCGTTATCCTGATTGTTATGGCATCGATATGTCTAAGATGGGTGATTTTGTGGCGTTCAAAGCATTGGTTGCTATTCTTCGCGAGCAAGGGAAGGAAGAATTACTGCAGGATTGTTATAATCGATGTAAAGAGCAATTGAAACTTCCGAAGGAGAAAATGATCAATGCGGTGAAAGAACTTTATGCGCATGTGACTGAGAAATGTATTTCAAAAAAAATCGCGCAGATCGTTACACCAGATGATATTGATATCGAGGTAGACGTTATCTTTCAGACGATTGAAGGGCTTCATCAGTCTTGTCCTGATCATACCGGTGACTGGTATTTTTCAGGAGATTATCCGACACCTGGAGGTAATAAAGTTGTCAACAAAGCATTTGTCAATTACATGGAAGGAAGAAACGAACGCGCGTATTAACGAGTAACGAGTAACGAATAACGAGTAACGAGTAACGAGTAACGAGTAACGAGTAACGAGTAACGAATAACGAATAATGAAAAACGAGTAACGAATAACAAATAATGAAAAACGAGTAACGAATAACGAATTTTGTTTCCCGACCTCATTATCTTTCGTTGAGCGGAGCCGAAACGACTTTCGTGAATACTCTTCCGGTCGCTGAGCGGAGTCGAAGCGAAACGGAAAAAAATGCAAAATCCCTTTATGTCCGACATCATCAGACTTCTTCCAGATTCTATTGCTAATCAGATCGCTGCGGGTGAAGTGATTCAGCGGCCTGCGTCTGTGATAAAAGAATTGCTGGATAATGCTGTTGATGCAGGAGCAACTGAAATAAATGTCATCATAAAGGATGCGGGGAAAACTTCAATTCATATCCAGGATAATGGTTCAGGGATGTCGCCGACGGATGCACGGATGAGTCTTGAACGTCATGCTACGTCCAAACTGAGAAAAGCGGAAGACTTGTTTGATATCCGCACGATGGGTTTCAGAGGAGAAGCACTGGCATCGATCGCAGCTATTGCTCAAATGGAGATCAGGACAAGACGTGCAGATGACGTGATCGGTACAAGACTTATTGTAGAAGCTTCAGTTGTCACAGTACAGGAGGGTTGCCAATGTCCTGTAGGCACATCGATCATCGTGCGCAATCTTTTTTATAATGTTCCGGCGCGACGAAAATTTCTAAAAAGTGATCCTGTGGAGATGCGTCATATTCTTGATGAGTTTCACAGGATAGCGCTTAGCATTTGAAAATGTTCAGTTCAAACTTTATCACAATGATCAGGAGATCTACAATCTACAGGAAGTATCCCTGAGGAGCAGGATACTCAACATTTTCGGAAAGCGGATCAATGAATTTTTAGTGCCGGTAGAGGAGGAAACAAATTATGTCAACTTCAGCGGCTACATCGGCAAACCAAAACTGGGAAAGAAGACAAGGGGCGAACAATTTTTATTTGTCAACAGAAGATATATCCGGAGTTCTTATTTGCAGCATGCGGTAAAATCTGCTTATGAAGATATTCTGCCTGCAGATCAATTTCCATTCTTTGTTTTGTTTCTCGATATCAATACAGATAAGATTGATGTCAATGTGCATCCGACGAAACAGGAAATAAAGTTTGAAGATGAGCGCATCATCTACAATTACCTTAGAGTTGCATGCAGGCATGCACTTGGAAAATACAGTATCACTCCAAGTCTTGACTTCGAACAGGAAGTTGCTATCGATCGTGCATCCGGAGAAAGAGCGAATCAGAATTCTTCGACAGCAGGTATGTCAAGGCTTGAACAAGACCGATATCACGAAAAAGAAAACATCAAAAAGTGGGGTGCCCTGCTTGAATCCATTGAAGGATTTTCAATTGAGAAAAGTGATGAACCAGGTGAGACAACAAATCCTTATGGTCCATTATTCCAGGGAAGTGAAACAGGAGAAGATCTGCTGTCTCAATCCTCAACACCTGTTCAATTGTGGCAGCGTTATATTCTTTTGCCGGGACTATCTGACCTTGTAATCATTGATCAACGGGCTGCACATGAAAGAGTGATTTTTGAATCGATGATGAAAGACCTGGCGATCCACAATCCTGCGATCCAGAAATTATTGTGGCCGGAGACTATACAAAGTCATGCTTCAGATACAATCTTATTGAAAGAGCTCCTACCCCATCTTCAATATCTTGGTTTTGATATCGCTGAATTCGGGCATGGAAGTTTTATTGTACATGGCATACCGGCGATCATCACCGATCTGATATCACCACAACAGGCGATAGACGATGTCCTTGACAGATTCAAATCAGGCCATGATACGCCTGATATGAAACCGGTTGAAAAGATTGCTTTTGCTCTTGCATCAAATCTGAGTCGAAAACGCGGTGATGCCATGACCACAGAAGAAATGCAAATGCTTGTCGAAGAATTGATGGCTTCTGAAAATCCGTATACAAGTCCATCCGGAAGAAAGACGTTCATCACGATTCCGAAAGATGAAATGTCAAGGCGATTCCAATCTTAACCTAAACGCACTACACGAACATGATGCCCATAACCCCGATCGTAAAACACCTGTTGATTCTCAATGCATTATTTTTTATTGCGATCCATTTGTTGCCTGAGCATATAGCTGAGATGATGCCTTTTTATTCGCCAGCTACCGGACAGTTTCAGCCTTTTCAGATCATCACCTATATGTTTACGCATTTTGATGTATCGCATATCTTCTTCAACATGTTGAGTCTTTATTTTATGGGCCCTGCTGTGGAGATGACATTAGGACCGAAGAGATTTTTAGGATTGTATATGATCTCGGGATTGGTTGCTTTGGCAGCACACTGCCTGGTGTTTTATCTTCCTTATCTTATGGGGAGCACAGATATGGCTCCTGTGTTTTCAGTGTTAGGTGCATCGGGTGCTGTTTTTGGAGTTGTAATAGCCTTCGCCACTTTATACCCTGACAGGGAACTGATGTTGTTGTTTCCTCCTATCCCAATCAAAGCCTGGGTCATGGCTTTAATACTGATAGGGATAGGTTTGTATCAGGGCTTAACTGGGACCGGAGGAAATGTGGCTCATTTTGCACACCTTGGAGGGGCTTTGGCAGGGTTTATACTGGCTAGGCATTGGAAGAATGGGGGGAGGTTTTTGAAATGAAAAAGAAAGAGGAGAAGGCGGAGGCGAAGGAGGAGGCAATAGGCAATAAAGCAAAAAGCAGTTTGCAAAACTCAATTAATATTCAATTGATGAACCTACTTCGCAAATCAAATTTACACCACGTGGGTTTTCTAAACGAATCAAAGCGAGATTTAGAAACACAGGGATAGCATTTTTAAATAAATTAAATTAAGAGCTATCGCCTGAGTCAAGAAAAATTCGATGGGGCAAAACACGCCCAACCTACTCTGCAACTTTAAGCCCAATTTATGAGTTCTTAATCGTTAGATAGAAGGCCAATGGACTCATAATGTCCACAATGACCTTTTGTGGGAGATAACCTATATTTGATATCATGTTCAGATCGATTCTAAACGATGTACGATTTCAGTTTCAATCCGGTAATACGATTACCCGGTTGATTATTGTCAACGTGGCCTTGTTTCTGATCATTACGCTGTTGAAAGGTGTTCTTTTCCTGACTGGTGCATTTGGAGAGCATGATGAGTTGTTTTCAAGAATAGTCGGGTACCTTTTTCTATCCCAGGATCTGATGTGGGATGCGAAACATCCGTGGACTATCGTCACCCACATGTTTACCCACATTGCGTTTTTTCATTTGGTGTTCAATATGCTTGTGCTGTATTGGTTTGGGCGGATAGCGGGGGATTTGCTGGGGGATCACAGGATGCTGCCTCTCTATATCTTTTCAGGTCTTTCAGGAGCCTTGATTTATCTGATCTCTTCACCATTCCTGTATGCCGGAAGCACTATGCACGGGGCTTCAGGAGCGATCATGGGAATTGTGGCTGCTGCAGGGATGACGGCACCTGACTATCAGATGCGGCTGATGTTTTTCGGGGATGTGCGATTGAAATATATAGTCTTTGGTCTTCTCATCATATATTTTGTCAGTCTTGTCAATATGGATAATGCGGGAGGGCAAATGGCCCATTTCGGAGGAGCTGCATTTGGTTTCTTTTATGTGCATATGCTTCGGCAAGGCTATGACCTTACGGGCGGGTTCCGGCGGATGGTGACTTTTCTACGAAAACCCACTTACCAGCCAACACCTACTCCGAAACGAAAAGTGACCATGGAAGTCAGACATCGAAGTGGTGCACGTCAAAGAGAAATCAATCCACCACCCGATCGTACGTATATGGGTGAGCAGGAACGTCTCGATTCTATCCTCGATAAGATTAAAAAATCCGGATTCGATAGTCTCGACGAAGACGATAAAAAATTCCTGCATGACGCGAGCCAAAAGTAATTCCAGGCCCGGCCGTCTGAAAAAGTGGATGCTTTGGATCAACTTTTCCTTTATCATCCTTCTGGTACTAACCTACGCAACACCCTACATGGCTGTGAAAACATGGGGTTGGTTATCCTTACTTGCCCTCGCCTATCCATTCATCTTACTGGCCAATGCGATTTTCGCCACCGGGTGGATACTCTTTCGGAGCTGGTTTGCTATTTTTTCCATCATTACCATCCTCGCTGGTACCGGTATTCATAACCGATATATTCAGATCCTGCCCTCAGCCGGAAATAAAGCATCATGCAAAGAATCCATACGACTGCTGACCTACAATATGCGCGGCCTTTCGATGATCTATGTTCGTCAGGATGCGGGTATAGAAGCGAAGATTGACTCCTTGTACAATGTCCTCACAGATCTCAAAGAATATCCCGACATCATCTGTCTTCAGGAAGCCATCAAGGGCGATCTCATCGGTAGGCGGTTTGGATTGAATTATAGTGTTCATGCCCCAAAATCTTCTCTGTGGCTATTGTCCCGATACCAGATCCTGGACAATGGACAGATTGCAGGTGCCGAAGCTAGTCCCAGCACCATGTGGGCCGATGTCAAGACACCACAGGGCATTCTGAGAGTGTATAACATGCACCTGGTCTCTAACCGGGTTACGAATACTACAGAAACGCTCATCCAGGATATGGATCTTAAAAATGAAAATACATGGAACAATATCCGTTTCATTGTAAGCCGGTATAAATCGACCACGCAAAAACGGGCCAAAGAAGCTGCCGCGATCAGGGTGCACATGGCTTCCAGTAAGTATCCGGCTATCCTGGCCGGTGATGGGAATGATACTCCGTTGTCTAATACCTACAAGGTCCTGAAGACCGGTCTGAAAGATAGCTTTGAAGAAAAAGGGTTCGGGGTCAGCTCTACATATGAAAGCCGGTTGCCTTTATTGCGGATTGATTATGTCTTTGGGAGCCAGGGTATTCACTTCAAGGATTTCTCGACATATCATATCCACTATAGTGATCACTACCCCGTCAGTACGGGTATCTGCATCCAATCTAAAACAGGGTCCTGATCTCATCGTTCCAATACCTTATTTTTGCCGGTATGAGTTTGAAGATTTACAACAGCATCAGCAGTCAGAAAGAAACATTTACGCCTTTAGTTGAAGGACGTGCCGGAATGTACGTATGCGGACCTACTGTGTATAGCGATGTACACATCGGGAATGTCAGGACTTTTGTGAGTTTTGACATGATCTACAGGTACTTACTCTATTTAGGGTATAAAGTCAGATATGTACGAAATATTACGGATGTGGGGCATCTTGAAGGGGATGTGGATACCGGTGCAGAAGATAAAATCAGTAAAAAAGCCAGGCTTGAACAAGTGGAGCCCATGGAAGTCGTACAGCGGTATACGCTTGGTTTCCATCATGTGATGCGGCTTTTTAATACGCTGGATCCAAGTATTGAGCCACGTGCTACAGGTCATATTCTTGAACAGATAGAGATGGTTCAAAAAATTATGGATAAGGGATATGCGTATGAGGTAGATGGTAGCGTTTACTTCGATACAGTGAAACTTATCAAAGAGGCAGATGTGTATGGAAAATTATCGGGCAGGAAAGTAGAAGATCTACTGGTTGAAACAAGGGAGCTTAAAAAGCAGAATGAAAAACGAAACCCTGCTGATTTTGCGATCTGGATAAAAGCAGAAGAGAATCATTTATTAAGATGGAACGCACCATGGTCAGAGGGATTTCCCGGATGGCATCTCGAATGTTCGGTGATGAGTACTAAATATCTCGGCGAACGCTTTGATATTCATGGGGGAGGTAATGATTTGAAATTTCCCCATCATGAAAATGAAATTGCTCAACATTACGGTGCTTGTGGAAATACACCTGCCAACTATTGGCTTCACACGAATATGCTCCTGATGAATGGACGGAAGATGTCAAAGAGTGAAGGAAATTTTATCACACCCGAACAATTATTTTCAGGTGAAAGTGAGCACATTTCTAAAGCATACTCTCCGATGGCGGTGAAGTTTTTCTTTTTACAGGCGCATTACGGTAGTACACTTGATCTTAATGATGCATCACTTGGCGCTGCAGAAAAAGGATACCGGCGTCTGCTTGAAGCCTACAACACACTCAATCAACTTTCTTCTGAAATACCAAGAAGCGATAAACCGTTGGCCATTGAAATCGAAGAAGGAATAAAAGCTGCGTTCGAAGAAATGGATGATGACTTCAATGTACCCAAATCACTAGCCCGTCTATTTGAAATGTGTGCTACCATCAATAAAATGGCTGATGGACAACTTGATGTCAACGATGCCGGACAGTACAGTCTGGATATCGCAAAGAAGGGTTTTAAGAATTTATTGATTGATATTTATGGCCTTTCAGATGAGTCTGCTGCTGGTACAGACGATCATATGAACCAACTGGATGGACTGATGAAACTGGTGATTGATATGCGGCAGCAGGCAAGACAAAATAAAGACTGGCCTACATCGGATAAGATCAGGGACACATTAGCAGCTATTGATATTGAATTGAAAGACGGAAAGGAAGGGACGAAGTGGGTGATAGGCAAGTAACGAGTAACGAATAACGAATAACGAGTAACGAGTAACGAGTAGCGAATAACGAGTAACGAGTAACGAGTAACGAGTAACGAATAAGGAGTAACTAATAACGAGTAACGAGTTCAATAACAATCATATAAACCTATAAGCTCATAAACGTATAAACACATAAACACTCAATCTGTTATCACTAAATACAAATCGAAAATTGAACCGAACAATTAAATATTTTCACTTCACAGTTATCATAGGTATAGGAGTATTCCTTTTTCCTGCAAAAATGATACTCAGGTTAGTAGTGATCCGACTAAGGATGGACCGACGATACATACACCTATAAAAGTGCCATTGTTTTCGAAAGACACTGCGTATGCACTGGTCGCTAAACAGGTGGCATTTGGACCGCGAGTTCCGGGAACGGATGCACATCAGGCAACACGTCTATGGCTGGTGCAAAAATTGAAAAGTTATGGGGCTACTGTCATAGAACAAAGTTTCAAAGCGAATACAGTTCCATTAGGTGAAGTGAGATCGGTCAATATCGTGGCATCATTTAATCCGACATATGCACGACGTGTGCTTTTAGCTGCGCATTGGGATACGCGCTATGCTGCGGATGAAGATGATGATCGGCCAAAGGAAAAATTTGATGGTGCGGATGATGGCGGCAGTGGTGTTGGAATTCTGTTGGAGATCGCCCGACTGATAAAAGAAAATCCAATCTCACTGGGTGTAGATCTGATTTTATTTGATGCAGAGGATCAGGGTACCTCTGATGGAAATGAAGACACATGGTGTCTGGGTTCACAATACTGGGCAAAGAATCCACATGTGAAAGGATATCGTGCTGAATATGGTATCCTGCTTGATATGGTCGGAGCTAAAGGAGCTACATTTCAAAAAGAAGATCTGTCCAATGTATTCTTGCCTGAAAAAACAAGAAAAATTCATTCTATCTATGATAGGCTCTGGGCGCAGGCGAAAGGAATGAATCAAACTACTTTTTTTGTTGACCTCAAAGGCAAACCGTTGATTGATGATCATTACTATGTCAATCTCAATACGGACATCCCGATGGCTGACATTATCAACAAACCTGTCAATAGCGCGAAAGGATTTGGAGCACACTGGCATACACACGATGACAACATGAGTGTCATTGATCCGATGACGCTGGGAGCCGTTGGACAAGTTGTTACTGCTTTCGTTTATAATTCTTCAAGAGCACCTCTATAGCAGCATATCATCAGGCTTTAAGTCTCTATTTATTACCTTCGGCTTCTGACCAACATTCAGGGTGATTATGAAATTCGAAACCCTTGCTATACGTATACAAACTGCTCTTACGCAACAAAGAGAACATAGTACACCTATGTTTCCTACATCAAGTTTTGTATTCGATGACGCTGAACAGATGCGTGCGATGTTTGCCGATGAGCAATCCGGGAATATCTATAGCCGCTTTACAAATCCGGAATAGTATAGAGCTTGAAAATAAAATGGCTGCTCTTGAAAATACTGATGATGCCGTCTCTACAGCATCCGGAATGTCGGCCATCTTTAATTCGTTCATGGCTTTTCTTAAAGCAGGTGATCACCTGATATCATCGCGAGCTGTTTTTGGTGCAACCCACACTATTTTTACGCAGTTTTTTCCAAACTGGAATATTGATTTTACACTTGTAGATCCTGTCGATCAGGATACATGGCAAAAAGCAATACGACCAAACACAAAAATGTTTTTTGTGGAGACCCCTTCAAATCCGGGTCTGGATATCGTCGATTTGACAGCAGCAAAATCTTTTTGTGAAACGAATGGATTGTTGTTGAATGTAGATAATTGTTTTGCAACTCCTTACCTGCAGCAGCCTGCAAATTTTGGAGCGGATCTGATCACGCACAGCGCTACAAAATTTATTGATGGACAGGGAAGAGTATTAGGAGGCATTGTCGCCGGTAAGCGTGAATTGATCGCACAGGTTAAAAAATTTTGCCGCAGTACGGGTCCTGCACTTTCTCCATTTAATGCATGGATATTATCAAAGAGTCTTGAAACACTGGCTGTACGAATGGACCGTCATTGTGACAATGCAGAAAAATTAGCCAACATTCTGATCGATCATCCACAGGTATCAGGTGTTACATATCCCTTTTTAAAAAATCATCCTTCATATGACATTGCGAAGCGCCAGATGAAACGCGGTGGCGGTCTTGTGACCTTTGAAATAAAAGGTGGGCTTGAACAGGGACGACGGTTTTTAGATGCAATCCAAATGCTTTCATTGACTGCCAACCTCGGAGATACACGCAGCATCGCGACACATCCCGCTTCTACTACACATGCAAGGCTCACCACAGAAGCACGAGCCGAAACCGGAATTACAGATGGTCTCATACGCATATCAGCAGGACTTGAACACATCGATGATATCGTCAGCGATATCGACCATGCATTAAATGCAAGCGCCTGATGAGTATTGGTCCTGAGTATAAATTGCCTGTTGAAATTCCCGGTCTACAATTTTTCAGATACCATGAGTCATTTAAACTGGATCTGGGTGGAACGCTATGGGACGGGATTACCATCGCATATCATACCTATGGCCAGCTCAATGCAAAAAAGGATAATGTCATCTGGGTGTGCCATGCATTGACTGCCAATAGTAATGTAGCTGATTGGTGGAGCGGACTCTTTGGTGAAAATAAACTCTTCGATCCTTCAAAATATTTCGTTGTATGTGCTAACATTCTTGGCTCATGTTATGGCACTACAGGGCCAAGAAGCATTGATCCTTCTGAAGGAGAACCATATGGCATGACGTGGCCTGTCATTACCATTCGCGATTGGGTACAGGCGCATGACAAGTTGCGTGTTCATTTGGGCATTGAGGAGATCAGCTTATGTATAGGCGGATCTTGTGGTGGACATCAGGTATTAGAATTTGCGTATCTGATTCCGGATCGTATTAAGCATATGGGATTGTTAGTGACGAGTGCACGAGAAACGGCGTGGGTGATAGCGGGTCATGAGGCACAGCGATTGGCGATGCAGGCTGATCCGACACTTGAGGGTAATGATGATCATTCGGGTCTGGATGGTATGAGGGCTGCGCGTGGAATGGCTTTGTTAGGCTACAGGACGATTCAATCGTACATCGATACACAGACGGATGATGATGATGTGGTCAATGATCAGAAGGCAGCGAGATACATCAGGCACCAGGGAGAAAAACTTGTGAAGCGATTTTATCCGCATTGTTATTGGAGTCTTACGAAATCTCTTGACACACATCATATCGGCAGAGGACGGGGAAGTATTCCTGAAGTGCTACAGTCGATGAAAATGAAAGCAACAATTATAGCTATTGATTCGGATCGATTGATTCCTGTGGCTGAGCAGGAACTACTTGCAAAGTATTTACCCAATGTGGAGTTACATATTTTGCATTCAATGTATGGGCATGATGGATTTTTGATGGAGACGGAGAAGATCAATGATATTTTTCAAGCTGCCTTTGTTGGAGTTTTCTCCAACAACAAGTAGAGCAGGGTCTGCGGGGAGCAGGAGAAAACTCCTGCATCGGCGTATCATATGATTACTCCAGTGATATTCTGATCGTAAGACCTCCTTTTGTCGTCACTACTTTATATGAGTTACTGACATAAGGTTCCTGTTTTCTGAAATCCACAAAGAATCGCAGATTGACATTCTTATTGATATCGTACCGGATGGCCGGGGATATCGTGATGTCCTTTGAACCACGTGTTGCACGTGCACCTGCTTCCTGGTCAAGAAGATGATTGAGCGTAAGGTTGTCTGCAAAGGATAAATCAAAAAGTATATCCAGGTCATTACCTCTCTTCGCATTGGATTTTTCTTCTTCTTTTTGCTACTTGCTTTTTCTTATTGGCAGCACTATTGAAGCCGGGAAGAAATCCAATACGCACATTTTTCATCTTCCAGTCAAAACCGAAATCAAGCGTAGTAGATCTTGTCTCCGCAAGCTCATACGAAATGAATCCCATCTGTAGACTTCTCTTCTTGGTATAAGAAAAACTGATGTTCATGTCATTCTTAGTCTTGATATCGATGCCGATGAGTGGAGAAAATGACTCCTCGATGACAATAGAAGGCAAGAGAAATCTGGAATAATAATTATGACTTATGGTATCCAGATTGCGTTGATTTTGCTGACCTATAATAGACATCGTAGTCGAATCATAGTCCGTATAGCTCAGATCAGATTCGAATGAATTGACACTCAGTGTGTTTTTATAACCATGTGAGATCCTGATGTTGCTAAAGAGGTCTTTCAGAAATGGAAGCTTGCTAAGGCCATTGTAATTAAGAGTCCAGTTTGGTCTTGGTACCCATTTGAACATGTCTGTCAGTTCAAAATTCTCAGGGCTCTTATTTGTATAAGCCGATAAGAATGCCGGGACTAAAATGTCCTGTTGTTGTCTACCAAACCCTTTTGCATACTGAGATCCGTCAGTTTCATGAACATCTACACCTCTTTGTCTGGAGATGATAGCTCTGTTATTTTCAAATTTATGAAAGAGGTCTGCCAGTTGTGTGGAATCATCTCTGAATAAAGTCGGAATAGAAAGATATGACATCGAGAAGCTGCCTATTTCACGAGGTGATCGACGATCTATATCATTGATTGTATTTGCTCCTTTTGTATATGTCTTAAAGAATTCAGAAAAATTATTTGACACATTTCTGCTGGCATCAACATCTATTTTAAAATCCGTAAATGGCTCTAATGTCAATTTCCCATCAAGATTTTTCATGCTTGACTGAAGGATCGGAGAATTTTGAAATGCATTTGTTGTGATCCAGGAACGGCTTTGCGCATTTGCTAACCAGTCTCCTGTTTTTTCTTCTGCACGTCTGTTGATTTTAGGTTGAATACCGGCAATAAAATCCCAGCCGGGTGCTCCGAACCCACTACTCAAACCGAGCAATCTTGATTGTGGTGTAAATCCGGGAATTGTAGTACTTACTGTTTCACCATAATTCACTCTAAGCTTTCGGATAGACATGATCGGTCTGAGGATAGCTTTGAGCACAGGATTGACGGGTTTGGATGCGTTCTTCTTTTTATCCTTCGCTTTAGATTCTTTGTCCTTTGGCTGCGTTTTGACTTTTGATTTAGTGTCCTTTTGATTGATATTGCCTTTCACATCCTTATTACTTGTTGAATCCGGAGGGGTAATGACAGGTTCTTGTGTATCCTTATTGCCTTTGACGTCTTTTTTGTCCTTCTGATTTTTTGTATCCTTTGGCTCCTTTTTATTACCAGGATCATTTGCACCAGGCTTAATGGGTGCACGGCCGTCACGTTTGGCAGAAGTTGTACCTCCGGGCTTATTGATTTTTGCAAGAAGCGGAATCTTTCCATAGAGTCTTGTGAAATCAAGGTCAGCGGAGATCTGACGTGTCTGGCCATTCTGAATCACATTGCCTAGTGAATCCGTATTGATTGAAGCGGCTTTCCATCCATAGTTTGCATCAACACTTAGGTCGGTTCTGATCCAGTCGAGGATTGGAAAATTTTTAAATGGAAGAGCGTAGCTAACCCGTATCTGGTGGGTATAATCTTTTGTACGTCCGAACTTTTTGATATTGCTCCAGATCGAATCATTCCTGACCTTTTTATCGATAGGTACGAGAGGTTGTCTGGAAACATATTCATCAGGTTCATCAATGACCGCATTATTAAGCGCATTGAACGTAAACTTGATTGATTTTGTAAAATCCCAACGCAATGTGTAACTGCGCTCCCATGTGAATCGCTTATTAAACCATGTCTTGTAAATCGGATCTGAAAAACGATACGATCTTTCACCAAACTTCCGATCCATCACAGTACCAAACGTGAAACTATTTGGGATTGGATTGAAATTGAGTTCGGTCAGCCACATCAGCCATTTACTCTTCGATAGGTTTTTCAATGGCTGTATTGGCTTGCTGTTGATGCTGTATGTATAATCCAATGATCCCCGATGCTGATCGAGCTCATCTAACTGAACAACTTCATTATGAATTGTAGATTTTGAATATGAATAGCTCGTCGTAAAATTGGAGATGTCCCACGGCATGGATGGCCCGGTACCGGATTTCTCTTTTCTGACATTCGTGAAACTGATCTGGCTCAGCGAACTGAAATCCTGTGATTGCTCTTTGACACTGTCTCTTGCATGACTATCACTGATGCTTCGTAATTTCTCTTTCAGCAGAAGATCAAGATCGAGAGCATCAAACCTTGGTTTATGGACGGTCTGACTGTATTGATAATAGAAAGGGATTTGGACTTTGGAATTTGTGCCAAAGAATTTTCCTAATTGTAATGTTGTTGAAAAATCCATTTGGGTGATCGCTTCTTTCGAACGGTCATCAAGTTTTTGATCTATCGCTCCCCATCCTATACTTGAATAGGTTCCTGAAACACCCACGCTACCAAAGTCGGCAAGATCTGCGTCAAGTCTGGCAAGACCGGCTACACCACCTTTTTCTTCAAGGCCTACTAATCGTAATTCATTTACCCAAACTTCGCCGTTGTATGAACTTACAAAATCATCGTTTGTGGGATTCCTCAGACCGATGAGTACATTTCGCACATATCCCAGTGTTGGATTTCCTTTGATCCGAAATACGCGTTCGACAGAAACACCATTGATGACTACGTTTACTATTTTTTCATACGGTATGGTTGGATCGGGATTCACATTGTTCCTCTCTATCTTCAAATTTGTAAAATCCTCAAGTGCGAAGTTTACTTCATTTTCACCTCTCCACAATTCTTCTTTATATGCATCACCAGTCAGGCTTGGATCTTTTGATTCAACAAGTGGTACTTCATATTCATAATAGTTATTGTCAAAGTCAGAACCGAATCGCATGAAGAGTTTAACTGCGCCGTTAGGTACCTGTCCCGATATCTGCGTGCTGTCAAGCTCTTCAGCATGAACAAACATCTGCACGTTTTTAAACACCCTGAGATCGAGATCAAGACTCTTGTATACTTTAAGATCACATCCGTCACTGAGATTTGAATATTTCAATGAAAGTGATTGTTCATTTTGAAACACATCCTGGAATGTGCTGCTTGTAATTCGTTCACGCTGTATACCCAGTGGGATATCATATTTGAAAGGTAAACGATCTTTATGCTCTTCAATGTTGACCGCATCGACTACTAGATCTCCCGTGCAGCCCATTGGGGTATTTTTTGTCAATCTCCTCCACTGATTTCTGACAAGATCGAAAGTTGCAAAACGTAAAGTGGTTTTCTGGGTGAACTGAGTCATCAGCATTCGCATAAACCGGATCGACCTGAAATCTGAAATACCATTGACAGCCCTGTTGTATTCATCCAATGGAATTTTGAATCTGTACCAGGCTCCATTTGCGGTTTTCACAACATTTGTGATTAACGGATTGTCAGCCGGATTTAAGTGACCGGTTTCTTTTGTTCCGCCAGGATCTTTTTCAGATCAATCACATATTCATAGTAAGACTCATTTTCACTGAGGCTATTATCGTTGTTGATATCTTCTGAATCCGGAATATTGGTCGAAGCATTTATTCTTGTTGCACCTGAATTTGGTGGCGGTGAATTTCGTTCAGTTCCATTAAACTTTTTATATCGTGTAAAGAGATCAGTGCCTGACGGAAATACCTGGTCATCCAGGAAATACTCAAAGTCATCATTACTTGGATCGCGTAAAACCTGATCCAGGCAAGGTTGATTTAAAAACCCCCGTACTTTATTCAGGTAATCACTAAAAACAACATTTTCACCTGCATCGCTAAGTCCATCCAAACCCACATCCTGAATTTCTCTTGCTCCGGGTTCATTTGAAAATGCATTTACTGTTGCAGGAATACGTGGTACTCGCCCCCATACAGTTGTATCCACTCTTTCCGTTTTCGATAACGGAAGTCCATGTTCATAAAATTTTCGACTATCCCGTAGAATATCTTCAGATACATTTCCAAGTTGGAGTACAACCTTTCCTTCGGAACCCATCGTGTCCAGAATATAGGGATCCAGCATCCAGAATTCCACGGCTTCAATATTAGCCTGTTCAAAATTTGTTTGGTTGAGGCTTCGCATTATGCCTCCCCATCGGCTGTAAGGATCCATCAACTTACAATTCTGATCAATACCCGCACTGATACCCGGACTTCCACCTGGAGGATCAAAATTGTAAGGACCTCTTTCATCAGGAAGGTAGGTGATATCAAATGTTCTGAAATCATTCAGTCCGAACCGTGGAGTTCTATTGCTGAATATTTCATTTTGATTTATCGCTCTTGTATACGGATTTTCACTTGAACCCGGACTTGCGTTACGTACACCCTGATCTATTCTATACCAGTTGATGTGTGCCCGATTCATGCCATATCTCAAATCATTAATTTCTGCTGATTCCGGTAAGGTAGTGGCAGGCATACCATCACGACCGGGAAGATTTTCATTTTGAGGTGTAGAAGCAAGAATCCAGGCTGTAGTGGGTGTACGCAAATCAAAATTACTCGTCGTGCCTTCGAAGTCATCGAGATAGACAACGCCCTGATTATCTCCTTTACTTTTATCAATAGCCCTGGAGTGACTAGGTTTTAATGCAGCCACTTCAGCGGCGAATGTTATGTTGGAAGGAGCACTTGTATTGATGAATGGAATCTTATCCACAAGTTTTGTCAGCCAGGGTGCTTCGTTGCTGTAATTAAAATCAAGACCGTAGATCGTATTGTTGATCGGGTCATCACCTATATTGACTTTCTGTGTATATGGCCTTTCAAATAGGTGCATATAAGTAGCACCAAAACTGATATGTTTATTTAATGTATAATCCGCCCGAAGACCGAGCATGGTCTTCTTGTTAAAACTAAATAATGCATTGTCCTCAAACGACACATTAATAGGTGTACCCGGTTGAAGGAATGCCTGGTTGATGATTTTGATTCGTCCGATGTTGTAATCAATCGTATAATCTTCATTTTCCTTCAAGACTTGTCCTCCTGCCGTAACCCTCACTGAACCCGGTGGAATATTAAATGCGCCAAGAGAAATATCTGAAGATGTACTTGTCTTTGCTTTGCCTTTTAAGGTAAAGCGGTTTAACTCAGGATACTCACGTGCTTTGACAATTGTGCTATCATACAGTTGTTGATAAACATATTGGGTATTTCCGCCTGCTTTTAAAATTTCATTTTTTAAAGTGGTACCAAATGGTTCAAGTACAGGAAACATGACAATTCCCAAGGATGGTGTAATCGTTACCCCTTCTACAAAATCAAATCTTCCATCAGGCTGTGGATCACCAGTCACGTTGAGGTTATCAAGATTGAAAATATTGAGTAGCGGGGTACTTTCAAGTTGGGACTCAGCTGGAAGAAAACGTTTAAATCCTTTTCCAGGATGCTCATAAAAAATATCCAGTTCGAATTCATCTTTATTGAGATCACCTCCGCCGATGCGATATACATTCTTCATCATCAGATCCCACAGTGGAAGATCCACGCGTTGATTAGTGCCTTTCAATAATTTGACGAAGAGAACTTTTTGCGTTCCCATCGTATCTGTATTCTCCACATCCTGTGATAGCTCGCCGACCTGGTAAACGTTGCCATTATAAGTGTATTCATACGCTACACCGATCACTTCATCCTGATCCATGCGGATATTGAGTGATATAAATCCAAGCTCAGCGTTGTATCTGTATTCGGATGAATTCAGTTTACGCCCCTGTATTTTTTCATAATCTCTTGGAGATTCGAATCCGATACCTTGTAATGTTTTGACAGCATTGTCAAGATCCCTGTTAGCCGGATTAGCTCTCAATGTTCCAAGGATCTTATTCGTTCTGTTATCCGGAAGAATTCCCGTCATGCAGATATCCATCAATTTAGATGTGTCCTGGATTCGCCAACGGTTGGGATCTTTATTAGTCATATCATGCCACTCACCAAGGTCGGCGATGGCTACGACATCACGCACATCTGTAGTCTGGTTACGATCATTAGTGACCCAGACATCCATTCTTGTGATATGAAACAAGCTGTTGATCTGAGGTAGGTTCTTCACCGCCTTTTCAAATGTATTACGGTTATAGTGTGAGAGGAAAAAGTGTCTGTTCTCATCATACTGATCCGCGTAGATTTCAAATTCCTGCAGTATGCTACCGCCCTGGATGTTGATATCATTCTGTTTTGAATTTTGCTGCGATGCAATAGCTGTGAGTCGCAGGTGACCAAATTGCAATTCAGTCTTTAATCCAAACAATGCCTGGCTTCCTTTTATCAGTGTTGACTTTAAGGGTAAGCTCACATCTCCGGCTTCGATGGATTTCAATATTTCATCTTCGCTGAAGAGATCGGAATTGTAATCAAGCTTTAGCCTGTTTTGAAAATCGAATGTGCGGGAGGTATTGTAGTTGAATGCTGTTTTTAATTTTTCACCGATCTGACCATTGACGTCGACCTGGATATCCATATCAAAATCAAATGCGGGACCACGACGTTGTTGACGGATAGGAAGGATAGGATTGTCCTGTCTGTAGTAATCAAAACCAAAGGTGAGATCTACATTGCCCTGGGGGCGGATATCCACTTTTGTACCACCGAAAAGACGGTCGATGATGTCATCTGAAATGTCCACTTTGGAGACAGGATCCAGGTGCCCGTTTTTACTTCTGTCACCTGACGCTGCGCCTGCCAGTTGTTTGAAATATTCGCCTTCTTCTTTATGGGAATTCCAATCCAGGTATTCCTGGTAGGTCATGGTTGTAGGTGGGCGATAATTTTCATTGCCGATCTTTTCGGTCAGGATGTAAGTGTTGGTGACCGGATCGTATTCGACATCCTGCACCACTTCTACCGGATCAAGGAGGTCAAAGGGATTATTGTTCGGATCCTCTACCCAGTTGCCATATCTGTCCTTGAGGGGAATTGTATCGGTTGTGGTTTGTTGTGGCGTCCATTCGTAGGGGTCCGGGAGATTGTACGAGGCATTAGCCTTTACTACAATGAAGAGGAAAGAGACCAAAGTAAGGGATGCTCCTAAAAAAAACGACGCGTTTCTATTCATGTACTATATTCTCTATACGCAATCGAGGGCTTGTTTTTGGTCCCTCTTACAACCCCCAAGAGGGGCACATTTATGACGATCAGGTTGTATAACGATACAATCAGGTTTGAATTATGTATGATCAGGCAGATAACAGACGTAAGGCCATTCTTACTAAAGTTTCTGTCGGAAGATCAAATCCTTCTTCTTTAGTGATCTGGTTCAGAGCCTTTTCTGCATGACTTTTGATGAATCCGAGGGTGATCAGAGCGGACAGGGCTTCTGCCATAGCCTGATGTTTTGAGCCACCGGCTTTAATAATGAGCTGATCTCCTGCCGTTTTTAACATTTTGTCTTTCAATTCTATAATGACGCGCTTGGCTGTTTTGGGGCCTACACCTTTGACCTGTTTGAATGCGATCTCATTATCTGTCAGGATGGCTTGTCTGCATTCTTCGGGGGTCATGCCGGAGAGAATGAGCCTTGCTGTGTTGGGGCCTATGCCTGAAATGCTGATCAGGTGGAGGAAAACCTCTCTTTCGGCCGGTTCCATAAATCCCCATAGTTGCTGGACATCTTCACGGACCTGAAGCCAGGTGTATATTTTCTGCTCAATCCCTTCCCTTATCTGATCATAGCTTTGGAGGGTGATATGCAGAAAATAGCCTATTCCACCCGTCTCCACCACCACATGTGTGGGATGCCTGCTGACCACTTTGCCCTGAATATATTCGTACATATTATAAAAGGCGCAAATGTAAGGAAAAAGGAGAAGGCGGAGGAGAAGGCGGAGGCGAAGGAGAGGCGGAGGCGGAGGCGAAGGAGAAGGCGGAGGCGGAGGCGAAGGCGGAGGCGAAGGCGGAGGAAAATTAAACTTTGTTGGCTCTTCATCCCTTTAGCTAATAAAAGTGAATCTATATCACCCCAGAGGGGCTAAAGGATGGTAACATCTGACAAAGAAAAATCATGATCGCGCCGTAGGTGCGAAACAAGATCCGTCTCCAAAAGTGAAGGCTGTGAAAAACGCGAAGGGCACAGAGGGTAGAATAAGAGTTTTATATTCACTCCATGAATATACTCATCATCGGAAGCGGCGGAAGGGAGCATGCCATCGCAGATAAAATAGCTTCGAGTCCACTTTGCGAATTGCTTTTCATAGCGCCTGGAAATGCCGGGACGGCTACACTGGGAAAAAATATTGCAATAGATACAAATGATTTTGAAGCGATCAAATCACTTGTGGTCAATGAAAATATCAACCTCGTGGTGGTTGGACCAGAAGTACCTCTTGTTGCAGGAATTGTGGATTTCTTTTCTGAGGATGATACTTTGAAAAACATACCGATCATCGGGCCTTCTAAACAAGGGGCTATGCTGGAGGGAAGTAAGGCTTTTGCAAAAGAATTTATGCAGCGGCACCAGATTCCAACTGCAGCATATAAGTCTTTTGAAAAAAATCAAATCACCGAAGCGCTTACATACCTCGATTCACATTCCATGCCTGTGGTGTTGAAAGCTGATGGACTTGCAGCAGGTAAAGGTGTGCTCATATGCAATACAATTGAGGAATCTAAAAGTGAAATCATGGAAATGCTCTCGGGTAAATTCGGAGACGCGAGTGCTACCGTTGTCATTGAAGAATTTCTTACAGGTATAGAGTTTTCTGTTTTTGTATTGACGGATGGAAAAAATTATATCCTCCTGCCTGAGGCGAAGGATTATAAAAGAATAGGGGAAGGAGATACCGGGCTTAATACCGGTGGGATGGGAGCAGTGTCGCCGGTACCTTTTGTTGATGAATCGCTTTGGAATAAAGTAACAACTCAAATTATTGAACCAACAATAAAGGGTATCACCGATGAAAACATAAATTATACTGGTTTTATCTTTTTCGGATTGATCAATGTCAATGGTGATCCGTATGTGATTGAATACAATTGCAGGCTGGGTGATCCTGAGACCGAAGTGATCCTTCCCAGGATCAATTCTGATTTCGTCGAAATCCTTTTGGCGGCCTGGAATGGACATTTGTCGGACTTCCAACTTAAAGTTGATTCCCGTTCTGCAGCCACCATCATGTTGGTTTCCGGTGGTTATCCTGGCGATTATGAGAAAGGAAAGATCATTAAAAATCTTGACCACGTAGATGGAAGCAGGATCTATCATGCAGGAACATCCATTTTTAATGGTTCAGCGATCACAGCAGGAGGACGTGTCTTAGCGGTAACAAGCCTGGCCAGTAATATGCAAAGGGCGATTGATAAATCATTGATCAATGCGGATCGAATAGAGTTTGAAGGGAAGTATTTTAGAAGAGATATTGGGTTTGATTTGTGAGAGAAGTGAGAGGAGTGAGAGGAGTGAGAGGAGTGAGAGGAGTGAGAGGAGTGAGAGGATGAGAAGAGTGAAGCTAAAGCGATATGGAACACAGTGATAGAGATAATAGCAATGAATCGTGGGTGATCCTGAAAGGATCATATGTTATTAGCCCCGGGTCTCAACCCGGGGGCAAATGATGAAGATGAGTTTGCAACCCTGACTGGGTTGAATAGAAATCTGTCTCTATGGAATTATCTGTTTCTTTTTAGAAAATTTCTTTTGCCACAAAGATGGATTCTCGGTCGCAGTTGCAAACTGCTTAAGGAGATTTACCATATATCGGAAGATTCGATATATTGATTTTAAGTTCAAACTTAAAATAGCGGGGAGGAGTGAGCGTCCTGTATCCGGCATCCATTTATCCGGCATCCCTTAAAGAATTATATCCCCCACATCGGCCCCAACAAAAAATATACAACACAGGTGATGATGATGATCGATGCGATGTTGAGCCAGAAACCGGTTTTCACCATATCCTTTATACTTAAGTAACCGGATCCAAATGCAATCGCATTGGGCGGTGTACCGGCAGGCATCATAAATCCACACGATGCAGCCAATGTAGCGCCTACCATCAGCATAAAAGGATGAACACCTGCGGATACAGCTATCGGAGCGATGACAGGCAGGATCATAGTGACAGTAGCGAGATTGGATGTGAATTCAGTGAGGAAATTAACTAATGTCACAACCAGAAGAATTGTAACAAATACACCAAGGCCTGCCAGTGCAGACATATTTTGTCCTATCCATTGGGCAAGCCCTGTTTTTTCAAATGCTTCTGCAAGTGCAAGGCCTCCACCAAACAATAACACAATTCCCCATGGCAGCTTGTGAGCATCTTCCCAGCTGATCAGCTTTTTATTTTTTCCTTCACCCGATGGAATCAGGAATAAAACCACACCGCCCAACATCGCAATGATTGTATCATCAATGCCGGGAATTATTTTCTCAAGAATAAAGGAGCGAATGATCCAGGCAATTGCGACGCTTACAAAAACAATAGCTACTTTTTTTTCAGCAGAACTCATCTTGCCTGATTGTGACAGCCTTTGATTCATTTCTTCTTTTCCTCCGGCAACTCGTGCATGACCGAGTGGAAATCCGATACGAACTAAATACCACCAACTAATGAGCAGTAAAAGAACTGTAATCGGGAATCCAATGGCAAACCATTGTGTGAATGTGATGTCAACATGATATGTGTCCCTGACTACACCTGCAAAAACAAGATTAGGAGGAGTACCAATTAATGTAGCTAATCCGCCGATGGATGAGGCATATGCGATAGCCAACATCAATGCTTTTCGGAAATGTATCTGATGCTCTCCGGCATCATCTGAAGTAGCGGTTATAATCGCCATGCCGATAGGAAGCATCATAATCGCAGTAGCTGTATTTGAAATCCACATCGACAGAAATGCAGTAGAAATCATAAACCCCAGTATAATCATACTCAGTCTCGTCCCCATGCTTCGAATGATCTTCAAAGCAATTCGACGCTGAAGTCCTGTCTTTTCAATGGCAATCGCAATCAGGAAGCCGCCGATATATAGAAAGACAATGGGCTGTCCATAGGAAGCCGTCGTTTCCCCAAGCTTTAATACGCCCATCAATGGAAATAAAATGATAGGGATCAATGATGTTGCGGCTAATGGTATAGGCTCAGTGACCCACCATATCGCTATCCAGGCTGTAATGGCCATGACAGTTATAGCCGCCTCTGGCATACCCGCGGGGGCAATGAAGAAATAAATGATCAGAAACAAGGCTGGTCCCAGCAATAAACCAATTCTCTTTGCACCCAGCGAAAGATCTGTGCTATCAGCTAATATATTCTTAGGCGATTCTGGCATTATTGTGGCTAAGCTAATACAGGTATCGGATTAAGAGGTATATTGGTTTAACCCCGCATTTCGTTATTTTCGTGAATCAAAGGAAATCAGTCCACATCTGATTTGGGTTTCCCTCAAATAATTAATTATGGAAAAGAAAATGTACTTGTTCACTTCTCTTATGGCAGGCTTCTTTTGTCTCGTCATCTTTAGTTCTTTTTATAATGAGAAGTTAACACCGGAAAGTCCCACCAATGTGGATTCCAATGCGATGTACAGACGAATCATCGCCTATGATCTACATCAGGAATTTAATTTCGCCGGGGAGGCCATTCCGAAAGATAATTTTGATGCTGTCGAACGCCTTGACCGGGAACTGCTGATCAACAGTTATCTCAATGCCACCACTCTACTTAACCTGAAGATTGCTAATCGATATTTTCCGGTGATCGAACCCATTCTGAAGCAATATGGAATCCCTGAGGATTTTAAATATCTCTCTGTGGCTGAAAGCAATTTAAGAATGGCCACATCTCCTTCAGGTGCTAAAGGGTTCTGGCAATTTATGGAGGAATCCGGAAAAGGGTATGGACTTGAAATCAATAGTGAAATCGATGAACGATATCATGTTGAAAAATCAACAGAAGCCGCATGCAAATTTATACTTCATCTTAAACAAAAATTTGGCAGCTGGACATTAGCTGCAGCAGCATACAATATGGGAGAAGCAGGTATTGCAAAACGTCTTGAAGAACAAAAAGCAAATAATTATTATGACCTCAATCTCAATGAAGAAACTTCACGTTACATATTCAGGATCATAGCTATAAAAGAGATCATGAATAACCCCAAAAAATTTGGATTTTATCTTGAGGATGATCAGCTCTATGCTCCTCTTCAAAAATATACCACAGTGATCGTTACTGAACCTATCCCCAACCTCGCAAGCCTTGCGCAACAATATGGCACCAGCTACAGAATGCTGAAAGTATTCAACCCCTGGCTGATTGGTTCTTCACTGACCAATAAGAGCAGGAAGAAATATGAGATCAGAATTCCGGTGAAGTGAATAGTGAGACGTGAGACGTGAGATGTGAGATGTGAGATGTGAGATGTGAGATGTGAGATGATTCAAAAAAATGATTTTTGATATAAGTTTCAAGTTTATGAAAATGTTTCATATCATCTTATTCCCTTTGATATTATTCTGTTTGTCTGCTCAGAAAGAGAAACCTTTCCCCACATTTCAATATACCTCTATCGAAGGCGCAACAATTAACAACAGTATATTTACCGGCAAGGAAAGTATGGTCATCCTTGGTCGTTTAGGATGTTATCCTTTAATGTTGCTGCTTAAAGATTTACAGGATACCACTTTTAGTCCGGAGATTCAAACGATACTAATATTAGAGGACACGAATCAACAAATTCTTGATTTTAATTCGCCTACAAGTAATTTATTTTCCAGGATAAGATTCAAATACAAGCTTAATCCATTGATGGGAAACGTCATCGGTGAATGTGAAAAAGAAAAAATAACATATCCAAAAGGTGATACCTTAATCTTAAATCATCCCAGCATTTTAGCAAAAAAATTAAAAACGAATGATTCACCCTCTACATATTTTGTAAACAGTCAGGGGGTAATTGAAGGGTCATTTAAAGGTTACGTTAAGGGAGGAAGTAAGAAATTCAGACTTCAAACTTTGTTCGCAGGAACGATACGTGTTGATAAAAACGTTTATGAGCAACGACCAGCTTCGAAATAATCAATCAAACAAAAATCCAAAACCGAATGCTTCGACTTGTCAGGCCTCAACCAAGAATCGTGAATCGTGAGTTGTGAGTCGTGAATAGTGAGTTATAATCTGTAACCTAATATTCCGAAAATCTCAAATCTTAAATCTTAAATCTTAAATCTTAAATCCAAAATTTAAACTCACGTATACGGTGCCATCAATTCCGGAAATGCCGCAACTGCTGCACCGATGATCCCGGCATCATTAAATGCTGAAGCACTCACTACAGGTGTGCGAAGATGACTGAAATGATGTGCAAATTCATCAAATCTGAAACTGATACCCCCACCAAGAACAAAAAGCCGTGGAGAGAAAAGAAAGATTAAATAATCAAGAAATTCAGCCAACTCAACAGCCCATTCATCATAATCGAGCAGGCGATCTTTTCTTGCTCTGTTACTAACCCAGTCTTCTGCTATTTTCCCTTTGTAATTGATATGGCCAAATTCAGTATTTGGAACAAGAATACCATCATGAAAAAGTGCAGAACCTATACCGGTTCCCAGGGTCAGCAATATCACGGTACCTCTGACATTTTTTATATTGCCAAACATTCGTTCAGCCATGCCGGCTGCATCTGCATCATTGATGACATAATATTTATGCCCTGTATAATTTTGAAGTAATTCTTCAACATTGACACCTAGCCATGATTTATCAATATTAGCTGCAGAGTATGCGATACCATCCTGAATGATAGCCGGAAATCCACATCCTATTTTTTCACCCTGCCAGTCAATATCCTTCAGTGCATCACGGATGCTTGTAGCTACTGCAACAGGTGTGGAAGGCTGTGGCGTATCAACCTTGATGCGCTCTCCGATAAGTTCTCCCGTTTCAAGATTGACAAGTCCGAACTTTATGCCGGAACCACCGATATCGATACCTAAAGCAGGTGAGCTCATACTGATTTATTTGACAGCTTTAATATACATTTTTACATCCTTCAGAGGCCGGTCTCTTGAATCTTTCTGCACTAAAGCAATCTTATCAATGACATCCAGACCCGAAATCACCCGGCCAAAAACAGTGTAGTCGCGATCCAATGCAGGTGTTCCTCCTAACTCCATATATTCCTTTTTCTGCTCAGGAGTGTATGATATGCCTTTCCGCGTCTCGAACATATCTATCACACTACTCTCGACTGGTCTTCCCTGCACAATATAGAATTGCGAACCTGATGACATTTTCTGCGGATTAACATTATCACCCATTCTCGCAGCAGCCAGCGATCCTTTCACATGGATAAGGCTATCGACAAACTCGGCAGGAACCTGATAACCCGGACCACCCATGCCCAGAGGTGCGCCTGCAGCAGCATGTTTTGAATCCGGATCTCCACCCTGGATCATGAATCCATCAATCACGCGATGAAATAATAATCCATCATAAAAACCCTGATCGATCAACTTCAGGAAATTGTCCCGGTGTTTAGGCGTAGCATCATAGAGTTCTGCGACCATCACACCATAATCTGTGGTGATCTCGATGAGGCATTTTGTAGGAGGATTAATGATAAGAGGTTGTGTCATGGTATTTGTTTTCTTTCCTTTTGTGGCACTTAACGTGACATCATATTTGCCGGAATGTGTGTAGTGATGATTTGGAACAGAATCTTTTGATTGTGTACCATCACCGAAATTCCAGAGATATGAATCCGCTTTCTGTGAATTATTTTTGAATTCAATGGTAGCCGGTGCATCAGCACGATCTGCGCTCATTGAAAACTTTGCCATTGGTTTCATACATGAGGTGAATGTCATCACCATCAATCCTCCACTTAAAATCTTGTTATTCCACTTCATTAGTCAATCATTTTTATAGTCATCCTGATATTTTTCAACGGCCGGTCATGCGCATCTTTTGGTTCCTGACTGATCTTATCCACTATTTCCATTCCGGATACCACTTCACCGAATACAGTATATTCCATGTCGAGACTTGGATATCCACCCAGATTCATATAGGCATTTAGCTGAGCCTGGTTGTACGTAATTTTCTTTTGATCCTGGTAATATTTTAGTTCGGTTTCATTTTGCTTAGCGCCAGTGACGATATAAAACTGACTTCCGGAAGACCTTTTATCATTGCTTGGGAGTCTGGCTGCTGCCAAAGCGCCTCTGAGATGGGGGGCTCCGATTTCGGCAGGAATTTCATAACCTGGTCCTCCAGAACCTAAAAGTTCACCGTCCGGTGCTTTTTTGGATGTTGGATCCCCGCCCTGGATCATGAAATTGTTGATCACCCGATGAAAAAGAAGAGAATCATAAAAACCTGATTTTGCAAGTTTGATAAAATTATCCCGATGCTTAGGTGTGCTGTTGTAAAGAACAATAGTGATATCTCCATATTCGGTCGATATCAGGGCATGGTGTTCTTTTTCCTTACATCCCAGAAAAGGGAGCATTAAGCCTAAAAGAATCAATATAAATAAGGAATGAATACCTCTCTTCATGATCATGTTTTTTCTTGATTGGACAGCAAAGGTGCAAAATACTCCACGACTTTTCGACGCAACAATGCTTCCTGTGGCCCGAGTCCTTTTATATCAATGGGCATCAGGACTTTCCAATGGGGCCATCCATCAGCGTCCATGCCTTCAAATTCAAAATATCCGTCTTCAGACAGCAGATGGCAGACGGCGATGTGCATCAGATCCTGTTTCTCTTCCTTTGAAAATTTTACCTGATGCCTCCCCAGCTCCTGTATCCCAATGAGATAGAGCAGAGCATTGAGGTCCGGAAGCTCACTTCGATTGAACCTGTCCTTAATCCAATGACGCACCCTTAACCACTCAAAATCCAGCTGCCATTCTTCCATAGGGCGGCAAAGATAGGCACGCCAAAGATCTTTTGTAATCCTGGAAACAATCACCTGAAAGGATGAAATGAGCATCGGCTCTTACCCTGACCTTTAACCTTTAACATCAGCAATTGATTTGTCAGTAAAAGAATGAAGAAGAGAATTAATTTGGAAGTAAATCCTCAGGTATAATGAGACCCTCATCTTTTCGCATACTTATATCATTCACTGGCGTGGCCCCAATTGTTATTTTTTTATTCTCCTTTTTCTCAAAAGAGGCCGGATCTGATCCACATCTTAAATTATTGGATTCATTACAGACTCTTATCCGCAAAGAAGTTGGCGCAGGTACAAACCATTTTCTTGCTCAGGCTATGGCTTATGATTCTATAGCACAATTATCCGGTGATACACTGCGCATGGGGAAGGGCAAAAACTTCTTAGGAATGTATTCTTATCTGACCGGCAATCATGAAAAAGCAATTGAATATTATCTCGCAGCACTTCCTTTCTTCACCGCAGTGAGAGATACTTATTTTATCGGTATGATGAATAACAATATCGGTGCAGCCTATGAGTATAGAAAAGAACCTGAACAATCCATTTCGTATTATAAGACCGCTCTGGCATCATTCACATTACTGAAGGACACATTGTGGATGGCCAATGTGCTGAATAATATTGCTATTCAACTTAATGTGGCAGAGCGAAATAAAGAATCACTGGAACATTATCTACGGGCAAAAGCTTTGTACACCACCCTTCATGATTCCTCTACCATGGCTACATTGATTCCCAACATGGCCGAATGCTATCGTCTGCTAGGTCAGTATACAACAGCTATTGATATGGAAAATGATTATTTGAATAATTATAAAAAATTTCACACGACGGACGTTGTCAGCAATGCCTATGCAGCATTGGGAAGATCCTACCTCGCACTTAATCAATTGGCAGAAGCAAAAAAATATAATGATCTGTCCATCAAAATCAGGAAAGAAAATAAATTCCAATATCTGCTGTCCAACAATTATGAAGTCGAAAGCGGAATTTTTGAAAAAGAAGGAAACTACAAACAGGCACTTATTTCCTTTAAAATATTCAAAGCTAGCCAGGATTCCATGCTCAACAAGCAGAAGGATGATCGGATCACACAGCTTACAACGGAATATGATGTAAAAGAAAAAGATCAGAAGATATCCCTGCTGAATACACAGAATGAATTAAATACACTGCGCATCGAAAAATCAAACAGGCAAAAACTGCTGTATGGAATAGTGGCTCTTTCCTTTATCATTTGTGCATTAGCTCTTTATTATCTACTCCGTCTGAAATCGAAAACCAACAAAGAACTTGCAGAAAAAAATGACATCATCTTAAAAGCGCTTTCTGAAAAAGATATATTACTCAGAGAAATCCATCACCGGGTCAAGAATAATCTCCAGATGATATCTGCACTTCTATATTTACATGGGAAATCAGTAGATGATACTTCTGCCCAGGAAGCGCTGATGGAAAGCCAGAACCGTGTACAGTCTATGGCGATGATCCATCAGAACTTGTACCAGAATGACAACTTACTAGGGGTAAGTGTAAAAGACTACATGGACAAATTGATGAATCACCTGATCAGTTCATATAACATCGAACAAGACAGGATCCACATCAATAAAGTGATCAATATAGCGCATGTCGATGTCGATACTGTAATTCCACTGGCTTTGATCATCAATGAACTCATCAGTAATGCGCTGAAATATGCATTCAGGGATGGACGAAAAGGCATCATTGACATCTTCTTTGGTGAACGAAATGGCGACATTGTACTTGAAGTCAAAGACAATGGCCCGGGCTTACCTAAAAATGTGAATAAGGATGAAAATGGCAATTTCGGTTTCAAGCTCATCAATATTCTCACAGAAAGATTAGGTGCCACCTGGACAACAGAATCCGTGGATGGCACTAAAGTCACCCTTGTCGTCCCTCATAAAAAAGCAGCATAATCTCCACGTATGAACGCAATCAATATCCTTGTCGTAGAAGATGAAGCGCTTGTCGCCGCGATGATCAAAGAAGCCTTGTCTAAAACAAAATATAGTGTTCGGGCAGTAGCCTTCAATAAGGCATCCGCAGAAAAATACCTTGCCACTGAACCCATTGATGCCGCTTTGCTGGATATCAATCTTGAAGGAAATTTTGAGGGCATCGAAATCGGAAGGCTCATTCGTGATCACCATCATATTCCATTCCTCTATATCACTGCCCATGCAGATGATCAGACACTCCACAATGCAAAACTGACGCAACCGTCCGGCTATATTGTCAAACCATTCACTGAAAGAGATTTATTGGCAGGGCTCGAAATCGCACTCTACAATTTTCATCAACGGCAATCACCACTTTTCAGATTTGACATTAATCAATCAACGTCTCAAGGAACCTCTATCTAATCGTGAAATGGATGTACTGAAATTAATTTTCGAAGGCCGCACTAACCAACAGATGTCAGAGGAATTATTTCTCTCCATCAATACCATCAAAACCCATTTATCACGACTCTTTGCAAAGTTGAGTGTCAATTCAAGGACAGAGGCGATAGCTAGGGTGAGGGATTCCATTTCGCAAATCTGAAATTTGCTGACACGAAAGCTTAGGCTCAGCCTAAGCCAACGGTGTCGCGTCTTTGAATACAAGCGTTGCTTGATTTCTAAAACCATGATTAGTTATTAAAAATAAAAACCAACCGTTAAGCTTAGGCTGTGCCTAAGCTTGCGGCGAAAAGCCGCAAACTCCGTTTTGCGTAACATGGCTTTTAAAAAAAAATGATTTTTTGCCTACGCTTACGGGTCATATTTTATTCTTGTTTTTCCTCGATCTTTTCCATAACCACCATATCACAACTAGGATAATCGCAAATGGCCACAGCACAAAAATGGAGATAATGAAATTGACAAAACCATACCATCCGGAAGAAATGGATTCTTTGAAACGCTCCAGGAAATTTACATTATGATCATGCTTGTAGACATAATCTTTTGTTGCAACAAAGTGAGATCAAGTGTACTTAAGTCAACCTGGTTAGTCAGATATTTAAGACGTCCTTCAGCACTTTCGATTTCTTCTTCAAGGACACGTATTTGTTCGCGGACACTCAGGATATCTTCGATTGTTTTTGCTGTCTTCAGGAGCTGGCGATACTGATCGAGATAAGCCTTCTTATTGGTCAGCCTGGTTTCAAGATCGATATATTCTTCTGTGACATCACGTGCATTGACGGACTTGAAAGTGACTGTTCCCTTTAGAGCCTCAAGGTCTGCGATCAATCCATCCAGTTGATCTGCGGGTACACGGATCTGGATGTGATAACTCACCTGGTAGTCTGTATTATCAAGTTGCTCATTTCCCGCATAAGCTTTGTGTTTTGCAAGAATGGCATCCACTTCTGCTTTTGATTTCAGTGCATCGGCTACTGAAATATTGATGGTGCCATTGCGGATGATTTTGGGTCCGATTTGAGCTTATCGACAGTTCCTTCTGATGATTGCGTACTTCCTCCTGATTGGCTTTCTATTGTTGCAGGAGCTGCTACTTTGGAATCCATGCCCATTTCGCGATTCGAAAGAGGAGAACTCTTCTCACATGCGGCTAAGAGCACGATGCAGATGAAGGATAAGAAGAAGGTTTTCATACGTATTGATTTGATTCAGAAAATTAAAACGAATAACGTCATTTAGGTTATTCTTACTATGATGATGACCTGTCCCTTCGAATTTCCATATTTTTTGCACTGTAAATAATTTCCTAATAAGATGAAATTTGGCGTAGTCGTATTTCCCGGTTCCAATTGCGATGATGATATGATGCATGTCCTGGGCACCGTCCTGGGAGCACAAGTTCAGAAATTGTGGCACAAAGACACTGGTCTTGATGGGATTACCACAGAGGACTGTATTGTTTTGCCGGGTGGGTTTTCTTATGGGGATTATTTAAGGCAGGTGCTATCGCGAGGTATTCGCCGATCATGCAGTCTGTCATTTCCTTTGCCAATGATGGTGGAAAAGTATGGGGATTTGCAATGGATTTCAGATCTTATGTGAAGCGGGACTCCTTCCGGGGGCATTAGTGAGGAATCATCTTCAGAAATTTATTTCGAAGAATATCTATATGCGGGTGGAAACGACAGATTCTATGATCACGCATTTGTGCCAAAAAGGTCAAATATTGAAAATGCCGATAGCGCATGCTGAAGGAAGATATGTGACAGATGCCGATGGCCTGAAAAGGCTCAAAGAAAAGGACCAGATCTTATTTAGATATACAGATGCTGAAGGCCAGTTATTCAGCGAAAATGGCTCAACTGATGATATTGCCGGCATCTGCAATGATGGCCGGAATGTCTTTGGCATGATGCCTCACCCTGAACGCGCCTCTGAGACTATCCTCGGAAATACGGATGGATTAGCTCTTTTTCAATCCATTTACAGTGCAGTTTCACCTTTAGTCAATGCCTAATTGAAGGGTAATATCTGTTGCGACTCCCCCTTCTAGAGGGAATTTCAAAACTTTGATTGGTAAATGAATTGAATGGTTTTTATAAGTTCCTTTTGGCTTCATTTTTTAAGGCCTCTGTAATAAATGTCTCAAACTCTCCTTTATCTATTGCTCTTAGAACATATACCTCTTTGTCTTCAACAATAACCTGAACAGCTACCCTGGCGCATCCTGACTTGCCTTTACTTTTTTCAGTAATATCCATTCGGATTTTATAGATGCCGCCTCCTAAATTTTCACCCTGTTCTGGGTTTTTCTTTAATGACTTAGCCAGATTAAGAAAATCGTCCTTAATCTTTGGATATTTTTTAATAATTTTTTGCGTCTTTTAAAAAGGTAGGGGTTGGAAAAACTTTATAATTCCTTGATGGACTGCTCGAAGGATTTGGCGGTTTTTTTCCCTTCTCGGATTTGTCTTGCTTCATCAAGTGATTTAATTGTTTTTTTCACTTCCGATTTAGCCTTATAATTAAAAACAGCCTGTTGTAGCAAGTTCCTTTTCGATACTTTAGTTTTGCTGGTAACAGGTTCGGCTTTAGATGTGCTTTTGCTATTAATATTTATTGCGGTATTCATATCCATTATTTGATAAACCAAATATAGTCCACTTTTGTGCCTCAAAACAGTCGGTCATAATCACACTATTATTTAATTGTATATTTTATTGATTATCAGCATATTATAACGAATTATAGTAAATATATAAATATGTTAATCTATTGATATACGGCTATCGTGTAGCTAAAAAATTGTATAGAATTGAAATTTCAGAAAAACCTTGCCTTGTCCTAACTGATATATAGTTCCCATTTAGGGGGCAGGGGTAAAACGAAAACTTATATTTTCATCAATTCCCGTTAAGGATATATTAAACACAAGACAGTAATGGGTCTTTAGCCTATTTTTTGTACTCTTTAGGAAAAGTTTTACCCATATGCGACATCTTCTTCTCTCGATATTCTGTCTGCTTTCTTTCGTGGCTATAGGTCAGATCTACAGTCCTGTAAAATGGAAAATGGATCTGCAGCCATCAGGAAATGGTGAATACCTCTTCACGGCGAAGGCTACAATCGATAAAGGATGGTGGGTTTACTCACAACACCTTGAAAGTGAAGATGGCCCCGTTGCCACTGTAGTCTTTTTTGAAGAAGGCCCACATTACAAATTGATTGGAAAAAATAAAGAGTCTGACAATGTGCACAAGATCTTTGACAAGATCTTTGAAATGAATGTGGCCAAGTATCAGGACTACTTCACCATCGAACAAAAAATAAAAGTGATTGATCCTTCGAAACCCATCGTCGGTGTGGTCACTTTCATGACTTGCAATGATGAGCGTTGCCTCCCTCCTACTGATGTAGATTTTTCGTTGAAAGCTACAGGCAAATCCAGTGGTGATGCTAAACCAAAAGATGCAAGTACATCGGATACAAAATCGTTGACACAGGCAGATAAAAAAGTACCTGTCGAAGACAATAGTACTTCAGCTGAAAAAAAAAAGTTAACTGAGGATACCAATCCTTCGGCTACTTCTTCTTCCACTTCCATTTCTAATGTAATTGTTGCGAATGTTCCAAAAGGCACATCGTCTCCGGGCATTCTTGCTCCTGTAAAATGGACATTTAGTTCGCTAAAGAAATCTGATGGCGTCTATGATGTCATTGCTGAAGCCAGAATTGATGAAGGATGGCACATTTACGGTACAGGTGAACATCTGCAGGATGGACCAATTCCCACATCTTTCATTATTGAAGACAATGCAGCTTACGCTAAAGAAGGAAAGCCTGCTGAACAAAGCACAGGGCGACTACAAGCCCACGACGAATACTTCAACATGGACCTTGTACAATTCCAGCACGATGTCCGTCTGACACAAACTATAAAATCTTCTGCGGCTGGTATTATATCAGGATCGCTGGAATATATGTCATGCGATGAATCAAAATGTCTTCCACCTGAATTTCTTGAATTCAAAATAAATCTTGCAACCGGTAAACAAGTAACAGAAGACAAATCTGCAACGGGCCCTCATGTCAATGGAGAATTTGTAGATCACGCTGTTCCTTCATTACAAGCTACATTTGAAAATCCAGTGAGTGATTGCGGCACTCAAAAAGAAGAGAAGAGCAGCAATCTGCTTTGGATGTTTATTTTCGGCATGATCAATGGATTTATTGCATTGTTGACACCATGTGTGTTTCCGATGATTCCATTGACGGTTAGTTTTTTTACAAAAGATACAAAACGGAAAGGATGGGAGAATGGACTTTGGTATGGTGTGTCGATCATTGCGATTTATGTTGTGCTTGGTTTGTTGATTACGATTCTTTTTGGGGCAGCAGCATTGAACGAGCTTTCCACTAATCCTATAGCGAATACGATCTTCTTTGTCATCTTCATCTTTTTTGCTTTTTCATTTTTCGGTTATTATGAAATTACACTGCCAAGTAGCTGGAGTAATAAGAGTGATCAGATGGCAGACAAAGGAGGATTCATCGGGATCTTTTTTATGGCGGCGACATTGGCGATTGTTTCATTTTCGTGTACAGGTCCGTTGATTGGATCAGCGTTGGTATCTGCTGCATCTTCAGGTTTTCTTGGGCCATTGGTAGTGATGGGAGGATTTTCTCTGGCACTGGCGATTCCGTTTGGGTTGTTTGCTGCATTTCCTGCATGGCTCAATTCACTTCCGAGATCGGGGGGATGGATGAATAGTGTGAAGGTGATATTGGGTTTTGCCGAACTTGCATTAGCATTTAAGTTTTTATCCGTGGCGGACATGACAGCGCATTGGGGTTTCCTCCGATATGAACTCTTCATTAGCATTTGGGTGATCTGTGCTTTGGGCATGGCGGTATATGTTTGGATGGATCCGATTTCCACATGACAATCCAAACCGAAAATTAAATGCTTCGTTTGCATTATTCGGATTGGGCTTCACCATACTTGGTATCTATTTAGCCACAGGCTTATTAGGCAGTAAAACAACAGGAACATACAATGCACTCAGTCTGATGAGTGGATTAGCACCTCCTGCACATTATAATTTTTTCAGGCCTGAAGGAAAAGTAAATGATGAAGGAGAAACCCGCTATGCTTCATTGACAAAGTGTGCCAATAATTTTGATTGCTTTCATGATTACTATGAAGGCCTTGCATACGCAAAACAAAAAACAAACCGATTCTGCTTGACTTCACCGGCTATGGATGTGTCAATTGCAGAAAAACGGAAGAGCATATCTGGGTGAAGGATAATATCCGGAATAAGATCAATGATGATTTCGTACTAGTGTCATTGTATGTCGATGATAAAATGGCACTGGATACACCTTATCTCATTTCTCCTCTCCAAGACAATAAAAAATGAAGAAGGTCGGCGACATCTGGGCCGATTTCCAGATCGCCAATTTTAAACAGACTTCACCGCCGCTTTTTGTACTGATCAGTCCTGATGAAACAGTCCTTACTGCACCTCGTGGCTATAATCCAGATGTGGAAGGATATGAAGCATTTTTAAATTGTGGACTCAATGCTTTTAAGGATTTGAATCCTGCGGTGATTGGAAGCTCGAAATAAAAGGTAAGCAGTATTCAGTAAGCGGTATTCAGTTTCAGGGGCAAAAAAAATCCCGCTACCTTTTCAGACAGCGGGATCATAGAATTTATGTAGTTCTTCTGTTAGCTTTCCATCGTGTAATACCGGATCATCGATTGGATCTCGCGATCGGTCTTACTCTTGGGTGCCATCTTGAAAAAGATCTTATGCGAATCAAAATCTTCAGGCAGCAATTCATCAAGGCATTCCATAGTTTCTTTCTTCTTTCCTAAGCGATACAGACAAGCTGCTTTGCAGTAAGAAAGACGAGGTCCGACTGTATATTCATCAGCTTCTTCCAGTACATCAAGCGCTTTCTCAAGCTTATTGCGACGCATCAGGAACTTGACGTGGGCCAGCCAGTATTGTTCTTCTTCAGGACCTGCTTCTGTAGATTTAGTGTGATAGAAGTCAGCTTTGCCGTACTGCTTTGTTTTTTCATAGCAATACGCCAGCTCAGCATAATATTCCTCACGACGATCATCAAGACGTATGGCTTTGATCAATGAACTGATCGCATTCGTGTAATTACCTTCACTTGCGTAGCAGATGCCCAGCAGGTAATACACATCATCGATGTACTGATCGATCTTCAATGCTTCGATCAGGTAGTCCTTAGCCACTGCATATTTGCGCAGGTTGAGCATACATTCAGCCGCAGGAACAAGATATTCCTGGTTGTGACCAAAACGCTGGATCAATTCCTGGTAGATGCCGAGAGCTTTTTTATAGTCTTTCGTCTGAATGCACACTTCAGCACAATCGAGATATCCTGTTTTGAATTCAGGATTGACGATGTAGCTGTATTCAAGCGATCGAATGGCGTTTTTGTAATCGCCTTCACAACTATACGCATGCCCCAGGTTAAACCACGCGAGGTAGTTATACGCATCCTGATCGATGAGGCTGTTGTGAAATTCAATGCTCTCCTGGTACAATCTCGACCACTCTACGCAAAGCCAGATATGCTCCAGTGCTTCTTCGTTTTTGGGATCGATCGTCAGCACTTCACGCAGCTTGTGATACATCTGGTTGTATTCCCGCATGCACTCATAGATGTAGGCTTCTGCGAGATACAGATCTACACAGGAGTTGAGTGTCATCTGGTTCGTACAGTTGTCCACCATTGTGAAAGCCTTCTCGTAATCGCCGAGCTGGGCTGTCACTTTGATTTTCATCAACTGCATTTCCGGATTGTGGGGAATAGGTTGAGGGCAATGTCAAGGGTCTCGTTTGCTTCTTTGTAATCTTCTTCGTTGATCAGCAGACGTGATTTGATGACATAGAATTCCGCGTGATGGCTTGAGTATTGCAATGCGTAATCAAGGGCTTCAAGCGCTTTCTCCGTGAGTGATTCTGAGATATAGTATTGGATGAGATTGAGGTAATCTTTTTCGTCCCAGTGGGATGACCCCCCGTGCAATATCATGTTCTCAAAGACAGATACAAACTCAGGAAGAGACAGGTTTGGTTTCGTTCTGTACTCCATGCAAATGATGGTTGGGATTATAATAATTTGTCGTTGGTAAATATAACCAAAACGGCGTCAAACATACGATATCCATTGTCATTTGCACCTTTTAAAAACATCGATACATACAGACCGCCTTCATCTGTAAATCACACATACATAGATGCTTACATAAGCACCTTATCATACATCATTTTTACATCATAGGTAATGCGCTCTAATACACAACAGTATGTATCATACATCAAATGCATGATTAAGAAAAAAATAAATTTTTATCCCCAATTGAAAAAAACATGTGGAAAACTTCTACGATAGTGATAAAAAAAGAAGAAGGGTGTGTTGTACCCACCCCCTCCTTTTTTTTATCGCATTGTTGAATCAAAAAAAAATTCTAAACGCACTAATTTTTTTGATCACGCTGTGGCCCCTGAGGATTCATTCCATTTGCTCTTTTCAGGAGACCTCTGTTGAATTCTCTTTCAGATGCCTGTAGTAAAATGATTTTTCTCGGACTGATCACCTTGCGTAAATCTGCAATCAGTTTTTTCTGAAGATCAAGTCTTTTCTGTTCCTGAATGACGTGACGATCGATGATGGTGTTAGCTTCATCATCAGTGATGGTCATCAGATCAGGACGTTCCATGTCATCTTTCATGTCCTTGAGCGCATCTTTGTATTCATTGTACACAGGCCAGAATTTAGTGGCTTCGTCCGGGGACAAATCAAGCTTTTGCGTGATGAATCCGATGCGCTGTGCTTCTATCCGCTGCCGAGCTTCTTTTGCTAAGGGGCCTTGTGGCTGGGCAAATCCCAGGACAGGTATGATAAAGGTCAGGGCGATGACTAAATATTTGAGTTTCATGTTTATAGAGTTTGGTGTGTTATTTAAAATAAGTCTTCTGGATCTGTTCCGTTTGTTTCTTCCATGAGATATTCTTCGATGGCATCATGCGGTACATCAGGTTGGATTTCGTCCATCTGGATGTCAGTGGTTTCGAGGAGTGGTTCAAACTCATCGATATTTTCATTTATGTATTGGTAAGCTTCGACTGCACTGATGTCATTCGTCTCTACTAAAGCAGGTTTTGATAAAAACCAAAATCCACCTATGCTGAGTCCTGTCATGATTGCTGCGATTCCTATTATCCTATTCCATGTAATCTTTCTTACTATCGGTTGAGACCTCTTTCTTCCAACGGTTTAAAACATCATCCGGAAATGATTCAAAATATCCGGCAGGAGGATCAATTGATTCTTTCAATGGAAATCCGGGTGCTATATTTTTCAACTCTTCGCTGATATTATCTTCGGGTGACATGTTTTATATGATTTGTTTTGCACGAAATTCTTCTTCTATTTTTCACAGCATGATGAAAGGATGCTTTCAACGCTCCTTCTGTCAACTGCAGCATTTCAGCCATTTGCTTATAAGACAATTCATCAAAATACCGCATGCGGAATACCATTTGTTGTCGTTCAGGCAGACCTGTAACCACCATCTCCAGTGAGGCCGCTAAATTGTCTGTATTGAGATAGGCTTCTGCGGGACGTGTGTCATGATTTTCCAGTTCAACTGTCTTTATTCTTGAGGTACTTTTCTGATAGTTGATCACTTCATTGCAGGCGATCCTGTACATCCAGGTGAATAGTTCTGATCTTCCTTCATATCCTTTGATATGCCTGAAGATTTTGATGAAGGTGTTTTGCAGGATGTCATCTGCATCTTCATGAGACGATACTCTTCCTCTCACCAGGCTATACAGGCGCTTCTGGTACTTGACGACCAGTTGCCTGAATCCTTCCTCCTGAGTCCGGGGGTGACTTACCAGTGTTACTATCTCTTCGTCTGTCATGCTGTCCTTCAATATCTAAGACAACGGAAAGCGCCTTGGGTTTAATGCGTAGGAATTTAATGGCTGATGGTTATTGGTTGTGGGAAAGTAGACTGGTTTTAGGTTATGAGTTGCGGGACATGTTAATGGTCTTTGGTTTTTGGAGAAACAAAATTAAATTCCTGATAGAAGTCTTTATCTATTGACTGATAACACATTACCTTTCCTATTCCCAAAACCAGAACCAGTCCACTTTCCAACAACCAATAACCTTTATACTTATCCTAAATCCGCGTCTATCTTTGTCTCCATGAAGTACTTATCTCGGTTGATTTTGAGGATTTTGGGTTGGAAAGTGATCCTGGAGATACCTGCTGATCTGAAGAAATATGTAGTAGCAGTAGCACCACATACGAGCTGGAAGGATTTTTTTCTGGGACTTGTGGTACGTTCTTCGATTGGTCGGAAAATCTATTATTTGGGTAAAAAGGAATTGTTTGACAGTCCTTTTGGCTTCTTCTTCTGGTGGACCGGGGGAAGGCCTGTCGATCGGAAACAAAAAACAGGTTTAGTAGATCAGGTCGTTGCACTATTTAACGGGAGTGAAGAATTTGCTATCGGAATTGCTCCTGAAGGGACACGGAAAAAAGGTAAGTGATTTCAAAACCGGATTTTATTTCATCGCACAAAAGCAGGTGTACCGATCATTCCATGTTCATTTGATTATGGACATAAGACTGTTCATTTCATGAAGCCCTTTTATCCAACATCCGATTCTGAAAAAGATCTTGATTTGATATGGAGTTATTTTGATGGAGTGATGGGGGCGAAAGTGGAAGGAAGTATTACGGGTGCGAGACGTGAGACGTGACGTGGTGTGAGATCTGAGATCTGAGATCTGAGACGAATTTATGATTCATACTGAGCAGTCTAAGACTGCTTTTAAAAGTATCCTCAATTGGCCCTATGATCTGGTATATGGATTTGAAGTTTGAAACTTCAAATAACGGGGAGACACCTTTGTTGACGTGAGTGATGTCGTGAGACTGATTACTGCTCACTGATTACCACTTTTTAATCAAGCCTTTCATTAAAATCTTTCTCCTCAATAGGTACACATACCCTATTAAACAATTCCTGTAGTTCCACCCTGTGCTCTATACTTTTCCTTTCCGGATATCAATGTGGATAAATTGTGCCCATAAAAGTGATTTCAGTGTTCTTTCAGCATCATACATCCGCATTTCAACATGGAGAAATTTTGGTTTTGTATCAATCAACTGGCTTTCAATCGTCACTTCTTCCATCAATAGTGCCGGCCTGATATAGGCGATCTGATTTTTGTGTCACCACCCATCCTAACCCCGTAGTCCGGCTATATTCATAGATATTGAAATCATATTCCTTCCATACCTGGTCCTCACGGGCATTCATAAAGTAATCAAGGTACTTTCCATTATTGAGATGAGAATACGGATCACAATCCTGGAATCGGATGATGGCTTTGCTGGAAAGAAACTGAGGTTCCTTTGAGTCTGGGACAGTCATAAGGTGAAAATAGGTATAAGTGTGAAGTTAAAATAAACTCGACCAGATAGAATTTTGAATAAGGATCAACGAATCTTGAATTTTGAAGTAAAAGAATGAATACCAAATTTTAAAGTAATAGTCCTTGACCATCCCCATTGCCCTAACTCGCAGCCATGACCTTAACCTATGACCTATTTCACTATTGTATCCTTAAATTCGCCCTGAAGATCAACAACTACAGATGCGCTACACGGCTGAACAACAGAAGATTTTTTCAATGAAACAAAAAATACCTGGCAAAAAAAAGTGCCGGTGATTTGCAAGGCGATGATATTCAACCCCTGGAAGAATTGGTTCGCTTTCATGAATACCGATATTATGTCCTCAATGATCCACTGGTCAGTGATTTCGAATATGATCAGCTATATAAACTTCTTGAGTCACTTGAGAAAAAATATCCCGCAAATCATCACCTAACTCCCCTACCCGTCGTGTCTCGAGTGATCTGATTGATGATTTCGTCACGGTGAAACATGTGATCCCCATGTTATCCTTGACAATTCATATGATGCGGATGATCTGATCAAATTTGATACGCAGGTTAAAAAACTGACCGAGAGAAATATTATTAATTACACAGTCGAACCAAAATACGATGGGGGAAGCATAGCTATCATTTATGAAAATGACGAATTGGTCAGAGTGGCCACCCGTGGTAACGGCGAAGAAGGTGAAGAAATCACTGTTCAGGCACGCACGATCAAATCACTGCCATTAAGTGCGGCATTTTCGAAACATGGAATTTATAAAGTGGAATTGAGAGGTGAAGCCGTCATATCAAAATCAAGATTTAAAGAAGTCAACAAACAGCGCGCTGATGACGGGCTTCCGTTACTGGCTAATTCAAGAAATAGTGCATCAGGTGGTTTACGAACAAAAGATCCTTCAGAAACAGCAAGACGTCAGTTGGATGCTTTCATTTTTCAAATGGGTTATGCTGTAGATAAAAATGGCAAAGATGTATTGCCTTCAATAAAATCTCATCACGACGCTATCGAACTTCTGGGAACGCTTGGCTTCAAAGTTTCAAAAGGTGATAAACGTTTTTGCAAAGGAATAGAAGAAGTCATCGACCAGATCAATCACTGGACGACGATTCGGGATGATTTCCGATTGAGATCGATGGCATGGTCGTGAAAGTGGATTCTTTCGATCTGCAGGATATGTGCGGCTACACAAGTCATCATCCCAGGTGGGCAATAGCGTATAAGTTCCAGGCAAAGCAGGCCACAACAAAACTCCTTGATATCGAATACAACGTAGGTAAAATAGGCTCAATCACCCCGGTGGCGAAAGTTGAACCTGTATCACTTGCAGGCGTAACGATTTCATCAATCTCTCTTCATAATGAAGACTTCATCAAATCGAAGGATATCCGCATAGGCGATCAGGTGCTCATCGAAAGGGCAGGCGATGTGATTCCCTATATCGTCAAATCGCTTCCTGAACTACGGACAGGCAATCTAAAACCGGTTATCTATCCTACACATTGTCCTTCATGCAATACGCCTCTGGTCCGGGAAGAAGATGAAGCCGCCTGGCGATGTCCTAATCCGGATTGTGAAGCCCAACTCATTCAAAAATTAATTTTCCATGTATCAAAAGATGCCATGGATATCGATGGCTTTGGTGAAAAATATATTGTTCGTTTTTTTGAATTGGGTTGGCTCAAAAATTTCGCAGATATCTACAATCTGGATTATGATAAAATAGCCGCGTTGGAAGGTTTTGGTAAAAAATCTGCTGACAAATTGAAAGATTCCATTGAAAAAGCGAAATCCAATCCGATATATAGACTTCTCCATAGCCTGAGTATCCATCATTTAGGTCAACGTGCATCAAAGCTTATCGCAGAACGAATCGCACACGTATTTGATTTAGAAAATTGGACACTTACAGACTATACGTCTATCAAAGACATCGGCCCTGTCGTCGCAGAAAAAGTGCAGGATTGGTTTTCAGTTAAAAAGAATATCGCTCTCCTTCACCAGATGGAATCCAATGGTGTAAATCTGAAACAAACGGATCTGGATAAGCCTAAACAATTGATCACAGATGGTGTATTGTCAGGAAAAACAATTTTATTCACAGGTACACTTTCCAGGATGGGACGTAAAGAAGCTCAGGACCTGGCAGAATCCTTAGGCGCTAAAAACATCAGTGCCGTCAGCGGTAATCTGGACATCCTTGTCGTCGGAGAAGATGCAGGATCAAAACTCGACAAAGCAAAAAAAATTGGCACTGTGCAGATACTTACGGAAGATGAGTTTATTGCATTAGCTAACCAATAATATTTTAAAAAAGTACGGACAGGTCGCGACCTGTCCGTACTTTTTTAAAATATTATATCCTTACACTGCGGGTTGTGCCTTATCCGGTATAAAATGTCTTGAATGTAGCAATTGCATATGCGTTGCCAATATTCCGCCTTCAGATCTACCTGATTCTTCAATCGTGAATTCAAAGACGTCATCGAGATTCACATAATGACGTTCGGGCAATTGTGAGAAGTGAAAGAAAATATCTCTCCATGTGCGCAGATCGATGTCAAGATATTTCATAAAGCCATATCCATCCTGTACAGAATAACAATAACCCCGGGTACGACAACCTATAGCACCCCAATCTTCAACCCGCTGATCAAGTACCGGAAGCAGATTAGGTATAAGATACCCCGAAAGAAATTTATCCCCTTCGTTGACAAGGTCCCGGCTGATGTATCTGAAGGCTAAAATCTCAACACGGATTCCCATGTTTTGTATTGCCTGCACTACTTTTTTAAAATCGACGGTCTTTGTATTCATAATCCGTTTTCATCCTGGCCTCATCAATTGACATGTATGAGTTAAGCCTGATGGGATCTCCGTATAAAGAAACATAGTCTCTCAGCACATCATACCTAATACCATAACCACCGCTGCGTCTTATATTCTCAGCGTCAATAAATACACCAATTTTCATCGTCTTTCTTTTACAAATAGTTAATAATATCCTTTAAGCAAATAAAGGATCAACACATTACTGTGCATAGCAATAAAGGGTTCTGTTAGTTATCCGTTCGCTTCAGTTGCCAGTAAAATTCAAATGAGGCAACCTTTTGTCCAGCCTGATCATGAGCTGTGACGGGTAATGAAATAGTCAAAGTTTCGCCCGGTGTTCTCAAAGAGTCCAATTGAAGTTGTACCTCCTGACCGGAATTGCAAAAATAGTAACTTTTACCTCTTACTTTCTTTAAAAATTCACCCTTCACACCTGTTAAAATATACTTTGTATTAGTTCCTGATACATAGGCATATACAAGAGCCCCTGTGCTCAACTCTGCTGCCATCCCCATCACCGCCCAGAAAACAGACCCAAAGGGTTCCGGATCCAGAGGCGATCTTTCAGCATCACCCTGCATCCATTTTCATCCAAAGAATCGATCACCATACCTGATATCAGACCCATCGGAAGCCTTCTCAACATCCACATTCTCATTTTCCATGGAGTGGTTAGTTGTTTTGAAAGTTTTTTGTTGAAAGACACGGCGATTTGAGATTTGAGATTTGAGATTTGAGATTTGAGATTTGAGATTTGAGATTTTGGTAATTAAATACGTATAAAGATGTTGTTTTAAGCGCGTATAAAAACAAATCGAAAAGCCAAAATCGAAAATTCAAAATCATTTCAGTCTTTTCCTTAGGGCCATCATTTCATCCCTGTATTGAGCTGCCGTAATAAAATCTAAATCCTTAGCTGCGTCCTTCATCTTTCGTTCTGTGTCCGCAAGCATTCGTTCTACCTGGTCACGGGACATGAAGGCAAGCACCGGATCAGCAGCCATTGAAGGCTCAAGCTCTCTGTCCACATAGGCTTTCTTATTGCCTTCACGCACATCGAGAATTGATTTTCTGGCTAAAATTTCCTCTCTTGTTCTGGATATCGTAGTAGGTGTGATGCCATGCTTTTCATTGTATGCCATTTGTATGGATCGTCGCCGGTTAGTTTCATCGATCGTTTTTTGCATCGACTCTGTGATTTTGTCGGCATAAAAATGACCATCCCATTTGAATTCCGCGCCGCTCTTCCTGCAGTTTGTGTCAGTGAACGATCATTGCGAAGAAATCCTTCTTTGTCCGCGTCGAGAATAGCCACCAAAGAGACTTCCGGAAGATCAAGTCCTTCTCTCAATAAATTGACACCCACCAACACATCGAAATCACCGAGTCTCAGATCCTCAGAATTTCTACACGTTCCATGGTTTCGACTTCGGAGTGAATGTATTTGCACTTCACATTGAGTTTGATGAAATACTTACTTAACTCCTCAGCCATTCGTTTTGTCAGCGTGGTGACCAATACACGTTCGTTTGATTTTACTCTTTCGTTGACCTCATCCAGAAGATCATCAATCTGATTGAGGCTGGGCCTGATTTCAATAGGAGGGTCGAGCAATCCTGTCGGACGGACAATTTGCTCGACAAGTACTCCACCGGTTTGTTCTAATTCATAATCCGCAGGCGTGGCACTTACATAGATCACCTGGTTGATCAGTCCTGTAAACTCATCAAAATTCAATGGCCTGTTATCAATAGCAGATGGAAGCCTGAAACCATAATTGACAAGGTTTAACTTCCGGGCACGGTCACCACCCCACATCCCACGTACCTGAGGCAACGTCACATGACTTTCATCAACAATCATAAGATAATCATCCGGAAAATAATCAAGTAGGCAAAATGGACGTGTGCCGGGTTCTCTGCCATCAAAAAATCTACTATAGTTTTCAACACCACTGCAATAACCAAGCTCACGGATCATTTCCAGATCAAAATGCGTGCGTTCATGAATACGCTTGCTTTCAAGATATTTTCGTTCCCTGGTGAAATATTCTTCCTGTCTGAATAATTCATCTTCAATGTCACGGATGATGAATTTGAGTCTGTCTCGAGGAGCTACATATAAATTGGCAGGAAAAATGGCTGCATGTTTAAGTGGTTCCTGGCGCTGACCGGTATGTACATCGATGATATCTATCTCTTCAATTTCATCCCCATAAAATGTAACCCGGTAGCCATAGTCTACATAGGGTAAATGGATATCAACGGTATCACCTTTGACTCTGAAATTAGCTCTTGCGAGTTGACCTTCTGTCCGGCTATACAAACTTTCCACCAGGCGATAAAGAAAACTATTGCGTGATATTTTTTCTCCCGTCTGGATTCGGATGATGCCTGCTTTATAATCTTCAGGATTCCCCATACCATATATGCAGGATACAGAAGCGACCACAATGATATCGCGACGGCCGGACAATAATGAAGATGTTGCCCTTAGACGTAGTTTATCTACTTCTTCATTGATAGAAAGATCTTTTTCTATGAATGTATCAGAGACAGAGAGATATGCTTCCGGCTGATAATAATCATAGTAGGAGACAAAATATTCAACTGCATTGTCAGGAAAGAATTCTTTGAACTCACCATAGAGCTGAGCTGTCAGTGTTTTATTGTGTGTAAGTACAAGAACTGGACGTTGTACTTCCTGGATGACATTTGCTACCGTAAATGTTTTTCCTGATCCTGTGACGCCGAGCAATACCTGGCTTTGCTCTCCTTTTCCAATACTTTTAACAAGCTGGCGAATAGCCTCGGGCTGATCTCCTGTAGGTTGATATGTGGAAGTAAGTTTAAATGACATCGACTGGCAAAAGTAGGGTTTGGTGAAGTACTTAACGATATCGATTAACGATTTAAACGGTCAATCGTTTAACCTTCCTACTTTTTCCATTATAAAACGAAATGGTCAATCCATACCTGACCCATTTCTCTTCTCTGGATCCGGCTTCGGTATGGAGGATATCAGCTAATGGTCGGAGATCATAGGCTTTTGAAGGTATGACGACGAAGGGTTGTAATGCAAAATCAATACCGGTATCTCCCTTGAATGTCACCATCAGGTATAATTTGAAGGCTGTCATATGCTGTATATTACTGAAGGAATGTTTCGTCAATCCTTCCTCATATTTAACCTTATAAATTTGAAAAAGGAGATCCGTTCCCATTCCCAAAACTCCATTTCCCAGTTGATATCCTACGGCCAGACTATTAGCAGAATACCTAAGCTTGTCTGTGTATTTGTTTATAGATCCGGGTATTAAACCGGTAGCCTTGAAAGATTTGCTGGCACCCTGGTATGTCAATTCTAGGGCATGTATTCCTCCTTTCAGACGCAGTCCTGCTTCAAATCCATGAAGCCAATCCAGGTCATGAAAACGGGAAATATACGATTGAGACTGATTAAAAGAGGATACTACCCGATGCAAAGCCGGTGTAGATAAAACTGAAAAACTATAACCTGTCTTCAGGTTAATCTGAGCATTAGCTGGCGAGGGAGAAAAACCAAAAAATGCCAAAAGCAAGATAATTATTGCTCTAAGGCAGACCATTGTTGGTGTTATTACTGGCAGAAAGATAATTCTGTTTGTGATGAATTCCAAATCGGATGTTGCCACTCCATCATCCTCCGCTTATCTTTATCCGCCATGGCGAAAACGACAATCAAAAAAAACCTGCTAAGTCTAAGAGTAAATCCCAATTCGCTTCAAACCTGGATTTCACCCCTGGCTCTGGGAACGACACTGGAAGGAAGCACTGATCATACCAATTCTGGCCTTTGCTTTGTACTGGATGTGCTTGCCTTATGGTTATGTACTTGATGATCAGATCGTTATAACTGGAAATGACTATACTAAAAAGGGCATCAGTGGCATCTGGGAAATCCTCAGCACAGAGAGTTTTTCAGGTTATTTCCATGGCCAGCAGGACCTTGTGGCCGGCGCGCGATACAGACCGCTTTCCATCATTTCCTTTGCAGTCGAACAATCAATTTTTGGAGACAACCGGATCGAGCGCCATTTTATAAATATTCTCCTTTACGGTCTGATCGGGTTGCTCATCTTTAGAGTCCTATCCATACTTTTTCCTGAAAAAGAGACTAGGAACTGGCTGGTATCCATTCCATTCCTGGCTGTCATTCTCTACATCCTCCATCCGGTTCATTCTGAAGTAGTGGCTAATATTAAAGGAAGAGATGAGATCATGACGGCCCTGGGAGCGATGGGGGCTCTTTATTGCGTGCTTCGATATCTCTCCTCGGGAAAAATGAACTGGCTCATCTTCAGTGGACTTGCCATGTTCCTGGGCCTGATGGCGAAAGAAAATGCTGTCACTTTCCTGGCGGTCATTCCACTCACGATGTATTTTTTCACGAATGCTAAAATGAAGGATTATATCACTGCTCTTATTCCTTCCTTGATCGCATTTATCATCTATATGGTCATCCGAACTAATGTGATCGGATATGTATTTGATAGTGGTAAAAAAATCACCGACCTGATGAACGATCCTTTCATCGGTATGAATACGGGTGAGCGATATGCGACCATACTTTACACCCTTGGTCAATACATACGTCTTCTTGTTTTTCCACATCCATTGACGCACGATTATTATCCATATCATATTCCGATCATGAATTTTGGAAAACCGGGTACACTAATTTCATTGGCGATCTACCTGGTTCTTGGCTATGTATTTTTCAAATTGTGGAAAAGGAAAAGCATTTACGCATGGGCCATCGGATTCTTTGTTGCAACAGTTTCTATTGTCTCTAATTTATTTTTCCCTGTAGGCACATTCATGAATGAGCGCTTCATCTTTATTCCATCGATTGCTTTTTCGGTGGTGTGTGCCTGGGTGTTTATTCAATATGGATGGAGTTCGGAAATGAAAGGAATTCGATTCGCTTCTGTGGGTATCCTCGCATTAGTCATGGGTGCCTATATTTTTAAAACTTATGTTCGTGTACCAGCCTGGAAAGATTCTCTCAGTCTGAATGGGCAGGCAGCAATGGTATCTGTCAATAGTGCGAGGAACAATTGTTTTATGGGTACTGCTCTTTTTGAAGAGGCTCGCGATATGAAAGAAAATGATCCTGCTAAAAAACTGGAACTGCTCCAGGAAGCTGATTATTATGTTGACAAATCGCTTGCGATGTATCCAACCTATAGTTCGGCTAATCAAATCAAATCAGGTCTTATCGCAGAGCGATATCTCAGGGATGGTGATCTTCAACGATTGCTCACTGATTTCACCACAATATTAAATGCGGCACCACGTACAGAATATGTCCCACAGTTTCTGGATTACCTCAATGGACGCGCTCCGAAGGATTCCATGATTGATTTTTACTACAAAGCAGGTTATGAATTATTGACAAAAACAAAACGGGAATATCCGACAGCCGTCACGATTCTAAAACTTGGCGAAAAAATCGCGCCGGATGATCCAAGGATTTTGTTTGGACTTGGAAAAGCATTTTATGGCGGTGGTGATCAGGTACAAGGCACGAAATATCTTGAACGGGCGTATCAGATCAATCCTGCGTTGCGGGATATTCAATAAGCAATAAGCAATAAAAAAAGGAGAAAAAGTTGAACGTAGTTTGAAACTACGTTCAACTTTTTCTCCTTTTTTTATCCGTAATTTCTTAGCTTTGGATAGCCAGGAAGAAAATCAAGTGATCAATTTATTTTGAGGAGTGGTTACTTTTTGGTCATGAAAAGTAACATCAGATGAAAACCAGGAAAACAAAAATTGAGGAGATCGCCTTCACGATGATTCCTCTGGTGGGGCCCATCATCGCCCGTCAACTCATCTCTTATTGCGGAAGTATTGAAACTGTATTCGGAGAACAAAAAAGATTTCTCAAATCTATTCCGGGTGTGGGTGAAGAGATCGCTAATCAAATCGCAAAAAGCAAAGCATGCTTTATCGCTGCCGAAGAGGAGCTTGACATCATGGAGAAAAAAGGAATCCAGTACACTTTTTATACTGACGATCAATATCCATCAAGGCTCAAGCATTTTGCGGATGCACCATTATTACTATTCACTAAAGGAAATGTCGATCTTAATCCTGAACGATCTGTAGCGATTGTAGGTACGCGTAAACCGACGATCTACGGAAAGACATTGACTGAAGAGATCATTGAAGCTATAGCACCTTATGATGTAAGCATCATCAGTGGACTTGCTTATGGTATTGACATCGCGGCTCATCGCCATTGTGTTGCTATCGATGTTCCTACGATAGGTGTGATGGGGAGCGGTATGGGCGTTATTTACCCGGATGCACATGTGCCGATAGCTGAAAAAATGATGGCAAAGGGTGGCATCATCACCGAATTCAGCTACGAGACCGGGCCTGACGCAGTGAATTTCCCTATGCGCAACAGGATTGTTGCCGGACTGTGTGATGTGCTTGTGGTCATCGAATCGGGTGTGACCGGAGGCTCAATGATCACGGCCGCTATAGCCAATGATTATAACAAAGATGTGGCTGCCATTCCGGGCAGAAAAATTGATAAAAGTTCTGCGGGATGCAATCATCTCATCAAAAATCAGCAGGCCCATCTGATTGAATCGGGCGAAGACCTCCTTCATCTGATGTCCTGGGACAGGAAGACAAAACAACAGACCTTCCAGGCCGATTTGTTTACAGAGATGGATGAAAATGAACAGAAAATTTACAGCCTCATCGTAGACAGGGGCGAAAAAGATATTGATACCTTAGCCTTTGAATCAAAATCGACCCCGGGTGAGCTTGCAGCGATATTACTTAATCTTGAATTTAAAGGCGCTATCAAATCCCTTCCGGGCAAGAAATATGCAGCAATGGGCTAAAGGAGTATATGTTCCTTCTATCATCTTTCTGTTGTTATGCATCTCCTCATGCTCGACATCATACGGCACAGGAAAAACAAATACTGTTCAGAATGAAACGACAGGTGCAAAGCCAAAAAATGTAATCTTTTTGATTGGCGATGGTATGGGATTGCCACAGATTACCGGTGCGATGTATATGAATAACAACAAAACGGTTTTCGAACGATTTAAAAATATCGGATTTCACAAATCTTATTCGGCCGATAATCTCGTGACAGATAGTGCAGCGGGTGCTACTGCATTTGCTTCGGGTGTGAAAACGGATAATGGATATCTGGGAATGGATGCGCATAAAAAATCCTTTCCGACCATTCTGGAAATGGCTGAAACAAAGGGTATGGCCACAGGTCTTGTGGTAACTTGTTCAATGACGCATGCTACACCTGCTGCCTACTATGCGCACATTGATGGCAGAACTGATAAAGAAGGTATCGCTTTACAAATGTTGAATTCGAATGTTGATCTTTTTATTGGTGGCGGAGAAAATGCATTTATCCATAGGACTGATGGACGTGATCTTGTCAAAGAACTTACAGACAAAGGGTATGTCATCAACGATATAACTCATTTGCCAATTGAAGATCTTGATATGGGTACGAAAAAAAATATAGGGTTCTTTACTGCAGATGATGAACCTCTTCCTGTCACCGAAGGACGTAATTATGCTATACCGGCTGCTGATAAAGCACTCCGCTTTTTGGATAACAGGTCACCTGAAGGATTTTTCATAATGATCGAAGGTTCGCAGATTGATTGGGGTGGACATGCTAATGATGCTAATTATGTAGTGACTGAACTTCATGAATTTGAAAAAGTAATAGCTGAAGCGCTCGATTTCGCAGAGAAAGATGGTAACACATTAGTCATTGTGACGGCCGATCATGAGACCGGCGGTTTTGCTGTCAATCCAGGTTCTAAACTCAATCACATCGATGTTGCGTTCACAACAAAGGAGCACACTGCAATGATGATACCTGTATTTGCATCAGGTCCGGGCGCAGAACTGTTCAGGGGCATTTATGAGAATACGGATATCTTTTTTAAGATGAAGTCGTTGATGAGCTTGGAGTGAGAGTGTGAGAAAGTGAGAAAGTGAGAGTGTGAGAAAGTGAGAGTGTGAGATGTGAGA
>JADKGY010000033.1 GCA_016722045.1 Candidatus Opimibacter skivensis
GACAATCAATTGTTGTTGGAGAAGGTAATGTTGCAATGACAGGAGCTGCTATATCCTGAACATTTATCGTTTGTGAAGCACTGGATGAATTACCGCACGCATCTGTTGCCGTCCAGGTTCTGATAACACTGTATTCTCCGCACAATCACCAGGTGTTGTTACATCATTTTGAAGTCAGTGTGAAAGCACTTCCGCTGCATCCGTTGCAGTGGCAACGGCAAAGACCGGAGTCGAAGGACAATCAATTGTGGTTGGAGCAGGTAATGTTGCAATAACAGGAGCTGTGATATCCTGAACATTGATGGTTTGTGAAGCACTGGATGAATTACCACATGCATCTGTTGCTGTCCATGTTCTGGTAACACTGTATTCTCCCGCACAATCTCCGGATGTTGTTACATCAGCTGAAGTCAGTGTGAAGGCGCTTCCGCATGCATCCGTTGCAGTGGCAACAGCAAAGACTGGTGCAGCAGGACAATCAATTGTTGATGGCAAGGTAACCCTGCCTGCTAAAACAGGTGCTGTAACATCCTGAACATTTATGGTTTGTGAAGCACTGGATGAATTACCACATGCATCTGTTGCTGTCCATGTTCTGGTGACACTGTATTCTCCCGCACAATCTCCGGATGTTGTTACATCAGCTGAAGTCAGTGAGTGTGGCATCGCAAGCATCCGTTGCAGTGGCAACAGCAAAGACCGGTGTAGCAGGACAATCAATTGTTGCAGCAAGGCCAGGCCTGCAAAAACGGGTGCTGTATTATCCTGAACATTTATCGTCTGCTGAAGCACTGGATGAATTACCACATGCATCCGTTGCTGTCCACGTTCTTGTGACACTGTATGATCCGGCACATTCTCCCGATGTTGTTACATCAGCTGAAGTCAGTGTGAATGAACTTCCGCAAGCATCCGTTGCAGTGGCAACTGCAAAGACTGGTGCAGCAGGACAATCAATTGTTGATGGAGATGGTAATGCTGCAATAACAGGCGCTGTTATATCCTGTACATTGATGGTTTGTGAAGCACTGGATGAATTACCGCAATCATCTGTTGCTGTCCAGGTTCTTGTGACACTGTATGATCCGGCACAAGCTCCTGTTGTAGTGACATCAGAAGAAGTCAGCGTGAAATCACTGCCGCAGGCATCAGTTGCAGTAGCAACAGCAAAGACTGGAGAATTAGTACAGTCTATGGTTGTTGTAGCCGGAAGTGCTTAATAACAGGGCTGTGATATCCTGGACATTAATTGTTTGCGAAGCAGTTGATGAATTTCCACATGCATCTGTTGCTGTCCATGTTCTGGTGACACTGTATTCTCGCACAATCTCCGGATGTTGTTACATCATTTGAAGTCAGTGTGAAAGCACTTCCGCATGCATCCGTTGCAGTGGCAACTGCAAAGACTGGTGCAGCAGGACAATCAATTGTTGCAGGGCAGGAAAAGCCTGCAATTACAGGAGCTGTTATATCCTGAACATTTATCGTTTGTGAAGCACTGGATGAATTACCGCATGCATCCGTTGCCGTCCAGGTTCTGGTAACACTGTATTCACCGGCACAATCACCAGGTGTGGTTACATCATTTGAAGTCAGTGTGAATACACTTGCACATGCATCTGTAGCCGTAGCCACAGCAAATACCGGAACAGAAGGACAATCAATTGTTGTTGGAGAAGGTAATGTTGCAATGACAGGTGCTGATATATCCTGAACATTTATCGTTTGTGAAGCACTGGATGAATTACCGCATGCATCTGTTGCCGTCCAGGTTCTGGTGACACTGTATTCTCCCGCACAATCTCCGGATGTTGTTACATCAGCTGAAGTCAGTGTGAATACACTTCCGCATGCATCTGTTGCAGTGGCAACAGCAAAAACAGGAGTTGCAGGACAATCAATTGTTGCCGGGGCAGGTAAAGCCGCAATTACAGGTGCTGTTACATCCTGGACATTTATCGTTTGTGAAGCACTGGATGAATTACCACATGCATCTGTTGCTGTCCATGTTCTGGTAACACTGTATTCTCCTGCACAATCACCAGGTGTGGTTACATCATTTGAAGTCAGTGTGAAAGCACTTCCGCATGCATCCGTTGCAGTAGCAACTGCAAAGACCGGAGTAGCAGGACAATCAATCGTTGATGCAGTAGGTAATGATGCTATCACAGGTGCTGTTACATCCTGGACATTTATCGTTTGTGAAGCACTGGATGAATTACCACATCCATCCGTTGCCGTCCAGGTTCTGGTGACACTGTATTCTCCTGCACAATCACCGGATGTTGATACATCAGCTGAAGTCAGCGTGAATGAACTTCCGCATGCATCCGTAGCCGTAGCCACTGCAAAGACCGGTGCAGCAGGACAATCAATTGTTGCCGGGGCAGGAAGTGCGGCTATGACAGGTGCTGATACATCCTGAACATTTATCGTTTGTGAAGCACTGGATGAATTACCACATCCATCTGTTGCTGTCCAGGTTCTGGTGACACTGTATGATCCGGCACATTCTCCCGATGTTGTTACATCATCAGATGTGAGCGTGAATGAACTTCCACAAGCATCAATGGCTGTAGCAACCTCAAAAACCGGTGTTATTGAACAGTCGATTGTTGATGGTGCTGGAAGTGCAGCAATGACAGGCGCTGTGATGTCCTGTACATTGATGGTTTGAGTTGCTGTTGAAACATTCCCGCAATCATCTGTTGCTGTCCAGGTTCTTGTGACACTGTATGATCCGGCACATTCTCCTGATGTTGTTACATCACCAGATGTGAGTGCGAATGAACTTCCGCATGCATCTGTTGCAGTGGCTGTTGCAAATATTGGTGTTGTTGGACAATTAATCGTTGTTGGTGCAGGTAATGCTGCAATAACAGGTGCTGTAATGTCCTGAACATTGATGGTTTGAGTTGCTGTTGAAACATTCCCGCAATCATCCGTTGCTGTCCATGTTCTCGTCACACTGTATGATCCGGTGCAAGCTCCCGATGTTGTTATATCATTAGAAGTAAGTGTGAAGGAACTTCCGCATGCATCCGTTGCTGTGGCAACAGCAAAGACTGGTGTTGAAGGACAATCAATTGTCGTTGGAGCAGGTAGTGCATCAATGACAGGAGCTGTTATATCCTGAACATTTATTGTTTGTGAAGCACTGGATGAATTACCACATGCATCCATTGCTGTCCACGTTCTGGTGACACTGTATTCTCCCGCACAATCTCCGGATGTTGATACATCAGCTGAAGTCAGTGTGAAAGCACTTCCGCATGCATCCGTAGCCGTAGCCACAGCGAACACCGGAGTAGCAGGACAATCAATTGTTGATGCAGTAGGTAATGATGCAATGACAGGCGCTGTAATGTCCTGAACATTGATGGTTTGTGAAGCACTTGATGAATTACTACATGCATCTGTTGCCGTCCAGGTTCTGATAACACTGTATTCTCCTGCACAATCACCAGGTGTGGTTACATCATTTGAAGTCAGTGTGAATGCACTTCCGCATGCATCCGTTGCAGTGGCAACAGCAAAGACTGGTGCAGCAGGACAATCAATTGTTGCCGGGGCAGGTAAAGCCGCAATTACAGGTGCTGTTACATCCTGGACATTTATCGTTTGTGAAGCACTGGATGAATTACCACATGCATCTGTTGCCGTCCATGTTCTGATAACACTGTATTCTCCCGCACAATCTCCGGATGTTGATACATCAGCTGAAGTCAGTGTGAAGGCACTTCCGCATGCATCCGTTGCAGTGGCAACTGCAAAGACTGGTGCAGCAGGACAATCAATTGTTGTTGGAGAAGGTAATGTTGCAATAACAGGTGCTGTTACATCCTGGACATTTATCGTTTGTGAAGCACTGGATGAATTACCACATGCATCTGTTGCTGTCCATGTTCTGGTAACACTGTATTCTCCTGCACAATCACCGGGTGTGGTTACATCATTTGAAGTCAGTGTGAATACACTTCCGCATGCATCCGTAGCCGTAGCCACAGCAAATACCGGAGTAGCAGGACAATCAATTGTTGATGCAGTAGGTAATGATGCTATCACAGGTGCTGTTATATCCTGAACATTTATCGTTTGTGAAGCACTGGATGAAGTACCACATCCATCTGTTGATGTCCATGTTCTTGTGACACTGTATTCTCCCGCACAATCACCGGGTGTGGTTACATCATTTGAAGTCAGTGTGAATACACTTCCGCATGCATCCGTAGCCGTAGCCACAGCAAATACCGGAGTAGCAGGACAATCAATCGTTGATGCAGTAGGTAATGATGCAATGACAGGCGCTGTAATGTCCTGAACATTGATGGTTTGTGAAGCACTGGATGAATTACCACAGGCATCTGTTGCTGTCCATGTTCTGGTGACACTGTATTCTCCTGCACAATCACCGGGTGTGGTTACATCATTTGAAGTCAGTGTGAATACACTTCCGCATGCATCCGTAGCCGTAGCCACAGCAAATACCGGAGTAGCAGGACAATCAATCGTTGATGCAGTAGGTAATGATGCAATGACAGGCGCTGTAATGTCCTGAACATTGATGGTTTGTGAAGCACTGGATGAATTACCACATCCATCTGTTGCTGTCCATGTTCTTGTGACAATGTATTCTCCTGCACAATCACCGGGTGTGGTTACATCATTTGAAGTCAGTGTGAAGACACTTCCGCATGCATCCGTTGCAGTGGCAACTGCAAAGACTGGTGCAGCAGGACAATCAATTGTTGCCGGGGCAGGTAAAGCCGCAATTACAGGTGCTGTTACATCCTGGACATTTATCGTTTGTGAAGCACTGGATGAATTACTACATGCATCCGTTGCTATCCAGATTCTTGTAACACTGTATTCTCCTGCACAATCTCCGGATGTTGTTACATCAGCTGAAGTCAGCGTGAAGGCACTTCCGCATGCATCCGCTGCAGTGGCTACTGCAAAGACTGGTGCAGCAGGACAATCAATTGTTGCCGGGGCAGGTAAAGCCGCAATTACAGGCGCTGTTACATCCTGGACATTTATCGTTTGTGAAGCACTGGATGAATTACCGCATGCATCTGTTGCTGTCCAGGTTCTGGTGACACTGTATTCTCCTGCACAATCACCGGGTGTGGTTACATCATTTGAAGTCAGTGTGAATACACTTGCACATGCATCCGTTGCAGTGGCAACTGCAAAGACCGGAGTCGACGGACAATTAATTGTGGTTGTAATAGGTAGTGCATCAATGACAGGAGCTGTAATGTCCTGGACATTTATCGTTTGTGAAGCACTGGATGAATTACCGCATGCATCCGTTGCTATCCAGATTCTTGTAACACTGTATTCTCCTGCACAATCTCCGGATGTTGTTACATCAGCTGAAGTCAGCGTGAAGGCACTTCCGCATGCATCCGTTGCAGTGGCTACAGCAAACACCGGAGTAGCAGGACAATCAATTGTTGCCGGGGCAGGTAAAGCCGCAATTACAGGTGCTGTTACATCCTGGACATTTATCGTTTGTGAAGCACTGGATGAATTACCGCATGCATCTGTTGCTGTCCAGGTTCTGGTGACACTGTATTCTCCTGCACAATCACCGGGTGTGGTTACATCATTTGAAGTCAGTGTGAATACACTTCCGCATGCATCCGTTGCTGTGGCAACTGCAAAGACCGGAGTCGACGGACAATTAATTGTGGTTGTAATAGGTAGTGCATCAATGACAGGAGCTGTAATGTCCTGAACATTTATCGTTTGTGAAGCACTGGATGAATTACCGCATGCATCTGTTGCCGTCCAGGTTCTGGTGACACTGTATTCTCCTGCACAATCACCAGATGTGGTTACATCATTTGAAGTCAGTGTAAAAGCACTTCCGCATGCATCCGTTGCAGTGGCAACAGCAAAGACCGGAGTCGACGGACAATTAATTGTGGTTGTAATAGGTAGTGCATCAATGACAGGAGCTGTAATGTCCTGAACATTTATCGTTTGTGAAGCACTGGATGAATTACCGCATGCATCTGTTGCCGTCCAGGTTCTGGTAACACTGTATTCTCCCGCACAATCTCCAGATGTTGTTACATCATTTGAAGTCAGTGTGAAGGCACTTCCGCATGCATCCGTAGCCGTGGCACAGCAAATACCGGAGTAGCAGGACAATCAATCGTTGATGCAGTAGGTAATGTTGCAATAACAGGAGCTGTTATATCCTGAACATTTATCGTTTGTGAAGCACTTGATGAATTACCGCATGCATCTGTTGCTGTCCATGTTCTGGTAACACTGTATTCTCCTGCACAATCACCAGATGTGGATACATCATTTGAAGTCAGTGTGAATACACTTCCGCATGCATCCGTAGCCGTAGCCACAGCAAATACCGGAGTAGCAGGACAATCAATCGTTGATGCAGTAGGTAATGATGCAATGACAGGCGCTGTAATGTCCTGAACATTGATGGTTTGTGAAGCACTGGATGAATTACCACATGCATCTGTTGCGAGCCATGTTCTTGTTGTTGCATATGATCCGGCACATGATCCAGCCACTGTATCATCTGCAAAAGTGATCACTGGTGTTGCATCGCAAGCATCTAAAGCGGTAGGTGCAGTGAATGTTGGTGTTGAAGGACAGTTTATAGTTGCGTCAGCTCCCTCTCCTGTTAATACAGGTGCTGTGATATCCTGAACATTGATTACCTGAGCTGCCGTTGCAGAATTTGAACACGCATCTGTAACCACATATGTCCTAGTCACTACTATCGGACATGTACCCGTTGATGCATCACTGCTTGTTACTACTAATGCTCCGTCTGCTGTACATGCATCACTGATCGTTAAACCCAACAATTCAAGGGCTGAAACTGTCGTTACTGCCGCTGTTGCACTTCCTGCCACACAACCTTCGACTGTTGTTGGAGCAATCGTCCCGGTGATTGATGGAACCGTGGTATCATTTACATTGATGACCTGAGTTGCTGTTGTTGAATTTGAACAAGCATCGGTTATGACATAAGTTCTGGTCACCACAACCGGACAAGCGCCTGATGTAGTCTGACTGCTTGTGACAACAAGATTTGCATCTGTTGTACAGGCATCACTGATGGTTAAGCCAAGTAATTCAAGTGCAGAAACTGTTGTAACTGCTCCTGTTGCATCTCCTACTACACATCCTTCAACTGTCGTTGGTGCAATTGTTCCGGTAATCGTTGGTGAAGTTGTATCATTTACACTGATGACTTGTGTTGCTGTTGCTGAATTCGAACATGCGTCTGTTATGACATAAGTCCTGGTCACCACAACAGGACAAGTACCTGCTGAAGTCTGACTGCTTGTGACAACGAGACTTGCATCTGTTGTACATGCATCACTGATAGTTAATCCCAATGCTTCAAGCGCTGCAACCGTTGTTACTGCTGTTGTTGCACTTCCTGCCACACAGCCTTCGACTGTTGTCGGAGAAATTGTTCCGGTAATTGTCGGGGCTGTTGTATCGTTTACATTTATAACCTGTATGGCGGTTGATGAATTCGAACAAGCATCTGTTATGACATACGTTCTGGTCACCACAACAGGACAAGTGCCTGATGTAGTCTGACTGCTTGTGACAACAAGATTTGCATCTGTTGTACATGCATCACTGATGGTTAAGCCAAGTAATTCAAGTGCAGAAACTGTTGTAACTGCTCCTGTTGCATCTCCTACTACACATCCTTCAACTGTCGTTGGTGCAATTGTTCCGGTAATCGTTGGTGAAGTTGTATCATTTACACTGATGACTTGTGTTGCTGTTGCTGAATTCGAACATGCGTCTGTTATGACATAAGTCCTGGTCACCACAACAGGACAAGTACCTGCTGAAGTCTGACTGCTTGTGACAACGAGACTTGCATCTGTTGTACATGCATCACTGATAGTTAATCCCAATGCTTCAAGCGCTGCAACCGTTGTTACTGCTGCTGTTGCACTTCCTGCCACACAGCCTTCGACTGTTGTCGGAGCGATCGTGCCGGTGATTACCGGTGCTGTATTATCATCTACATTGATTACCTGTGCTGCTGTTGTGAAGTTCAGACATGCATCTGTGATGGTATAGGTTCTTGTCACTACGATTGGACATGTTCCTGTTGATGCATCACTGCTTGTTACCACTAATGATCCGTCCACCGTACATGCATCGCTAATCGTTAATCCCAATGCTTCAAGCGCTGCAACCGTTGTTACTGCCGTTGTTGCACTTCCTGCCACACAACCTTCGACTGTTGTTGGAGCAATCGTCCCGGTGATGGTCGGAGCTGTTGTATCATTTACATTTATAACCTGGGTGGCCGTCGATGAGTTCGAACATGCATCTCTTACTACATAAGTCCGAGTCACCACAACCGGACATGTGCCTGCTGAAGTCTGACTGCTTGTGACAGTTAATGAAGCATCAACTGTACAGGCATCACTTATTGTTAATCCTAATAACTCAAGTGCGGCAACTGTTGTGACTGCTGTCGTTGCATCCCCTACTACACAACCTTCAACTGTCGTTGGTGCAATTGTTCCGGAGATAGCTGGTGCCGTTGTATCATTTACATTGATGACCTGAGTTGCTGTTGTCGAATTTGAACATGCATCGGTTATCACATACGTTCTTGTCACTACAACTGGGCATGTGCCTGATGTTGTCTGACCGCTTGTGACAATGAGATTTTCATCTGTCGTACAAGCATCACTGATTGTAAGTCCAAGTAATTCAAGGCCTGCAACTGTAGTGGCTGCTGTTGTGGCATCACCCGTTACACATCCTTCAACTGTAGTCGGAGGTATTGTACCGGTGATTGTCGGAGCAGTTGTATCATTTACATTGATGACCTGTGTCGCAGTCGTTGAATTTGAACATGCATCTGTGATGACATAAATTCTTGTCACCACAACAGGACATGTGCCTGATGTTGTCTGACTACTTGTGACAGTTAATGAAGCATCAACTGTACAGGCATCACTTATAGTTAATCCTAATAACTCAAGTGCAGCTACTGTCGTTACAACTATTGTTGCATCTCCTACCACACAACCCTGAATAGTCACAGGAGCTATCGTTCCGGTGATGGTCGGAGCCGTGGTATCATTTACATTTATGACCTGAGTCGCTGTTGTTGAATTTGAACATGCATCTGTGATGACATAAGTTCTCGTCACCACTACAGGACATGTGCCGGCGGTTGTCTGACTGCTTGTGACAACAAGATTTCCGTCCGTTGTACAGGCATCGCTGATTGTTAATCCAAGTGCTTCTAATGCGGCAACTGTCGTTACTGGTGATGTTGCATCTGCCGTTAAACATCCTTCAACTGTCGTTGGAGTAATTGTTCCGATAATCAATGGAGCTGTTGTATCATTTACATTGATGACCTGGGTGGATGTAGATGAGTTCGAACAAGCATCTGTTATCACATATGTTCTTGTCACAACAACCGGACATGTGCCAGCTGTTGTCTGATTGCTTGTCACAACAAGATTTGCATCAGTTGTACAGGCATCACTGATTGTTAATCCTAATAACTCAAGAGCTGCTAATGATGTGACTGCTGTTGTTGCATCTGCTGCCAAACATCCTTCTACAGTTGCCGGGGCTATCGTTCCTGTAATCGTAGGTGAAGTTGTATCATTTACATTTATGACCTGAGTTGCTGTTGTTGAATTTGAACATGCATCTGTTATCACATAAGTTCTTGTCACCACAACAGGACATGTGCCGACTGCTGACTGGCTGCTTGTGACAACAATATTTCCGTCCGTTGTGCAGGCATCGCTGATGATTAATCCTAATAATTCAAGCGCTGCAAGTGTCGTAACTGCCGTTGTGGCATCTGCTGCCAAACATCCTTCAACTGTCGTTGGAGTTATTGTGCCGGTGATTGATGGAGAAGTTGTATCATTTACATTGATGACCTGTGTCGCTGTAGATGAATTTGAACATGCATCTGTTATCACATATGTTCTGGTCACCACAACAGGGCAAGTACCTGCTGAAGTCTGACTGCTTGTCACAACAAGATTCGCATCCGTTGTACAGGCATCACTAATTGTAAGTCCAAGTAACTCAAGCCCTGCAACTGTAGAAGCTGCTGTTGTGGCATCACCCGTTACACATCCCTCAACTGTTGTAGGAGCTATTGTGCCGGTGATTGTTGGAGCTGTTGTATCATTTACATTGATGACCTGTGTCGCAGTCGTTGAATTCGAACATGCATCGGTTATCACATACGTTCTGGTCACCACAACCGGACATGTGCCTGTCGAAGTCTGACTGCTTGTCACAACAAGATTTTCATCTGTTGTACAGGCATCGCTGATGGTTAGTCCCAGTTCTTCTAATGCAAGTACTGTTGTAACCGCCGTTGTGGCATCTGTTGCCAAACATCCTTCAACTGTCGTTGGAGTAATCGTTCCTGTTATCGTTGGTGAAGTTGTATCATTTACATTGATGACCTGTGTTGCTGTAGATGAATTTGAACATGCATCTGTGATGACGTATGTTCTTGTCACTACAACCGGGCATGTGCCTGATGTTATCTGACTACTTGTAACTACAAGATTTTCATCTGTTGTACATGCATCACCAATTGTTAATCCTAGTCCTTCAAGTTCTGCTACTGTTGTTGCCGCTGTTGTTGCATCTGCTTCAAGGCAGCCTTCAACTGTGGAAGGCGCTATTGTTCCGGTGATTGTCGGAGCCGTTGTATCATTTACATTGATGACCTGGGTTGCAGTTGAAGAATTTGAACATGCATCTGTGATCACATAAGTTCTTGTCACTACAACCGGACATGTGCCTGATGTTGTCTGACTACTTGTAACTACAAGGTTTTCATCTGTTGTGCAGGCATCACTGATCGTTAATCCAAGTCCTTCAAGTCCTGCAACTGTCGTTGCGGCTGTTGTTGCATCTGCTTCAAGGCAGCCTTCAACAGTTGATGCAGTTATTGTTCCGGTGATTGATGGAGCTGTTGTATCATTTACATTGATGACCTGAGCTGCAGTCGATGAATTTGAACATGCATCTGTAATGACATAAGTCCTTGTCACTACAACTGGGCAGGTACCCGATGTTGTTTGACTACTTGTAACTACAAGATTTTCATCTGTTGTACAGGCATCACTGATGGTTAATCCAAACCCTTCAAGTTCTGCTACTGTTGCTGCGGCTGTTGTTGCATCTGCTTCAAGGCAGCCTTCAACTGTTGATGGAGTTATTGTTCCGGTGATTGATGGAGCTGTTGTATCATTTACATTGATAACCTGTGTCGCTGTAGATGAATTTGAACAAGCATCTGTTATCACATAAGTTCTTGTCACTACAACTGGGCATGTGCCCGATGTCGTCTGACTGCTTGTAACCACAAGATTTTCATCTGTTGTGCAGGCATCGGTGATTGCAAGTCCAAGTCCTTCAAGGTCTTCCACTGTCGTTGCGGCTGTTGATGCATCTGCTTCCAGGCAGCCTTCAACTGTGGTTGGTGCTATTGTTCCGGAGATGGACGGAGCCGTGGTATCATTTACATTAATGACCTGGGTTGCAGTTGACGAATTTGAACAAGCATCAGTTATCACATAAATCCTTGTCACTACAACCGGGCATGTGCCTGAAGTTGTCTGACTGCTTGTAACCACCAGATTTTCATCTGTTGTACAGGCATCACTAATTGTTAAGCCTAGTGCTTCAAGTTCTGCAACTGTAGTAGCTGCTGCTGTAGCATCCGCAGTTACACATCCTTCAACTGTTGACGGGGCTATTGTGCCGGTGATCGTTGGTGAAGTTGTATCATTTACATTGATGACCTGGGTAGCTGTTGTCGAATTTGAACATGCATCTGTGATAACGTATGTTCTGGTTACCACTACAGGACATGTGCCTAATGACGTCTGACTGCTTGTGACAACGAGATTTGCATCCGTTGTACAGGCATCAGAAATTGTTAACCCTAGTGCTTCAAGTCCGGCAACTGTTGTGACTGCTGCTGTTGTACAGGCATCACTTATTGTTAAGCCAAGTGCTTCAAGTCCGACAACTGTAGTTACAGCTGCTGTTGCATCCGCAGTTACACATCCTTCGACGGTTGTCGGAGTTATTGTTCCGGTGATTGTTGGAGCTGTTGTATCATTTACATTAATGACCTGTGTCGCTGTTGTTGAATTGGAACATGCATCCGTGATAACATAAGTTCTTGTTACTACTACAGGACATGTGCCAGATGAGGTCTGACTGCTTGTGACAACCAGATTTGCATCTGTTGTGCAAGCATCAGTAATTGTTAAACCTAGTGCTTCAAGTCCTGCAACTGTAGTAGCTGCTACTGTTGCATCCGAAGAAAGACATCCTTCCACTGTTGTCGTCGTTATGGCACCGGTGATCACAGGCGCTATCGTATCCACCACTGATACCGTCTTCATACATGTTGAAATACAACCATTGACATCCGTCACGGAAGCCGTCAATGTAAAAGTCGTATCACAATCCGCACCAGCAGCAACAGTTATCATCTGAATATTAGATGCTGACGTAATCGCGCCATTACCTACAATAGTCCATGCATATATGACCTCAAACGGAATGTCAGGAATCGGAACTGAATACCCGGCAGATGATGATGGGCATAGTGCATCTGCCCCTGATATCAAACATTCAGGAAATGAATTGTTGGTTAATGTCACATCATCATATGCAGAACAGGTCCCATTCGTCACTGTCCATCTCACCGTAACACTTGATCCTGCGACTATACCTGTAATGGTGGTCGTAGGTGAACCTGGTGCCGTAATGACTGCTGTGCCATTGATCAATGTCCATTCACCAGTGCCGACAGATGGTGCACTTTGTGTCATAGTGAAACTATCACCACTACATTGTGCCTGATCAGGTTCATTACTTATGACGGGTAGCGAATCGTTAGTCAATACGACATCATCAAAAGCACTGCAAGCTCCATTAGTCACAGTCCATCTTAATGTAGCACTTGTTCCTGCAGTTACACCGGTGATCGTTGTAGTCGGCGAAGTAGGTGTCGTGATACCATCTGATCCCGAGATCAGTGTCCATACGCCTGTCCCCGGTGAAGGTGAAGTCTGTGTCATCGTGAACGTCGACATATCACACTGTGCCTGATCCGGCTGATCACTGATGAGGGGTTGGATATCATTGCGTATTGTTACTTCATCAAACACAGTACATGTTCCATTCGTGACGGTCCATCTTACAGTAGCACTTGTTCCCGGTGGCAGGTCTGTAATCGTTGTTGTAGGCGAACCAGGCGAAGTGATGACTGCCGAACCACTAATCAATGACCACACGCCAGTTCCCACCGATGGATCACTTTGCGTCATGGTGAATATATCATTACTGCATTGTGCCTGATCAGGTTGATCAGTCACTATCGGCAGTGCATAATTAGTAAGAGCGACATCATCAAACACAATACAAGTTCCATTCGTGACCGTCCATCTCAACGTAGCACTTGTGCCCGGTAGCACACCAGTGATTGTTGTAGTTGGTGAAGTTGGATCAGTGATAGCATCCGATCCCAGTACCAATGTCCACACTCCAGTTCCGAATGATGGTGCTGTCTGCGTCATCGTAAATGTCGATACATCACACTGCACCTGATTCGGTTGATTACTGATAAATGGCATCACATCATTTCGCAAGGTCACATCATCAAATGCAGTGCACCCGGCATCAGTCACTGTCCATCTGACAGTAACACTTGTTCCTGCTACAACACCTGTAACGGTGGTCAGGGGATCAAGAGGATCGGTGATCGTCGCTGATCCACTGATCAATGTCCATTCTCCCTCACCATCCGGTGGAATACTCTGTGTCATCGTAAACGTAGATGTATTACACAAAGCCTGATCAGGCTGATCACTCACCACGTTTTGATCATCGTTGGTCAACATTACTTCATCATATGCACTACACGTACCATTGGTCACTGTCCATATGACGATGACAATGGTTTCTGGCATTACATCTGTTATGGTTGTGACAGGATCACTGGCATCTGTGATCGTAGCACTACCACTTACGATTGTCCATACACCAGTCCCTATAATAGGTGTATTCTGTGTCATAGTAAACGTGCTCGTATTACATTGTACCTGGTCCGGTTGATCCGACACGACAGGTTGTGCATCAACATTCACTGTTACTGCTGTGCATGTTCCCGCTGTCACACATCCACCTTCACCACGTACATAATATGTCGTCGTATCAGATGGTGTAACCATAATAGACGAGCCTGTACCGACTAATGTACCACCACATGAATCGGTATACCACAGCCAGTCCGTGGCATCATTGAGCAATCCTGTATTGATACTTAGAGTAATGGTTGTACCTATGCAGACTTCAGCTCCGGGTGAAATCAAGATGGTGGGCACATCAGGATCAACACATGCATCGGCTACAAGAAATTCACTAAATCCACTTGCTCCTGTTATTTCAATACTTGTAGACGTATGATTCCCTACTGTCGGATAGGTCCATGTTGAAGGCGAATCCAATTTCCCTACGATAGCTACATTTGAAACAAATAATGGATCCTGATCTGAAATGACCCAGTTAAAAAGTGCGTCATAGTTAACGGTACCTAAGCCAGTGGCGATATTGAATGACCAGTAACGGTTGACAGATGAAATAGGATTTAGAATAGAACTTGCGATATCGGGATGATCACCATCGGTCGTATAACTACATAATGTACCGGCTGTCGTCCCGGTGAGAAAATCTATCGTCGCGGGAGCATACGTTGTCGTCGTCCCGATAGGAAAAAGATATGAATTCGCTCCGGCCAGGATGTCGTGACAAAGATTACCATTGACATAACCTAAATCAGAAGCACCACTGATGGCATTGGTAGTTGTATTATTTATAGTCAGGGTATTGGCACCAGTAGTAATAATACCATTTATAAAAACAAGAGCGCCACTGATGATTTCATCGCTTTCAAGTAAGAGGCCTGCTGCATTATTTATCGTCAGTGTATCAAAAGTTGTAACGGTGGTTCCGCTGAATGTCTGAAGGGCAGTACCATCGAGATCAATATCACTACCGGAGGCGGTAAAGGTGCCCCCATTATTCGTAAAGTCTCCACTGATGGAGTGAGTGAATGCTCCCGTTGATAAATGTAGTCCCTGAGTTAGCGTAAAATCACCATCGGAAATCATTGCCGCACTGGCAGTTGCCGTGGCAGTTCCGGACATAGAGAAATCACCATGAATATACATTTAGGTGCCTGGCAATGTTTTAGTCCCACTGCCACTAAGAATAAGATTGCCATATCCTGAGAGTGGCGGCATTTGGATTTAAAATGATTTGGTCATCGCCGTTATATTCAACAGTTTCATCCCTGTCAATATAGGTTTGCGCAATATTCCATATTCCATCATTAGTCATGGTCCCGGCAATCCTCATAATGGTACTGTCCATTAAGTCTCAATGCTCCAGCATCAATGGTCACATTGTAGAAATCTGTTACGCCAGACATTGTAGCTCCAAGATTAGTAAAAATGACTTCACTTGTGCTGGCATTAAATATCCCTCCATCGTTAATCCATGCACCACTGGCCCCGGAAATCGTAAAGATTGATGAAGGTCTTGCATTTAAAATCCCGCCACTGTCAATTGTGATTCTTCCGAAAGTCCATAGCTCCTACGGGTAGCATTGGATCATTCGGTGTTGTGGAAGCATCAGGAATGATCACATCATCATTAGCTGATGGTGTACCAGTAGGAGTCCAATTGGGAGGAGTTAGCCAATCTGTATTAGTGGAACCATTCCATACATAATTTGCGAGCTCAGAACCACCAAGCGTGGCCTCCAGGTACCCAAACCTGGAGGCAACAGGTCTATAGGAATGCTTGACAACCCAACCCACTCGTTGATAAGGTCAGAATTTGACTTTCCTACTTCGACTTCTGCTCCAGGTGTAAAAGGAAAAGAATTGTACCAATACACCAGATCATTTTCAATATTTCCATTAAGCTCACTGTCGAGATAATGTACATTGACAGTCACTGAACCACCGACAGCGCCATTTTGGATAACCTCATATGTCCTTAAGATCCCATCTGGTTTCCAGGCTGGCGCGGCACCGATCGTTGTTTTGATACTGAACTCAGTTGGTAAAGTTCCTAGAGTTTTGAAATGTCATAGCTGTATACTGATTTCCGAACGAATAAGAAACACCGGGAATAAAACCAGTCCGTTTTACAATTCCTGTCACATCACCGATGCCGATGACCGTAGCCAGACTTCCCTAAGATTGAGTATTTGTGCCCCAAGAGTAAGATTCCCTATTGAAACAGATGGATTATTACTTTGAAGATGTAGTACTTTATTGACGGTAAGATCAGTATTGGCCACAACACCGCTAATGTTATTTAATGTCAGATTATTAAATACAGATACTGCACTGCCACTGATCGTTTGCACAGAAACTCCGTTGAAAACAATTGTACCTCCATCAGAAAGGAAAGAACCATTGTTAATCCAATCATCCGACTGTATGTGTATGAACTCAAATTAAAATTATCATCGATAATCACATTGCCGTTGATCGTCAAATTACCTGCGGCTACACTTGGTCCTATGCCTACAAATGAAACATTATAAAAATTACTTGTTCCGATATTCCCATGGTCACCATCAAAAATCACGGTTGAAGTATTGGCAATAAAAGTACCTGCCCTTGTCCAGTAACCAAAAACTGTCAATGTATTCGAACCTGTAATTGTTAAGGTAGCTCCTATGTTTATAAAAAGATTTCGTGATACTCCATCTGCTGCTCCGATTACAGGTTGATTACCACCTGCAGGGATATTGACATCGGTTGTAGATGTAGGTATTCCTCCACACCAATTGGATGCATCGTTCCAATCTGTACTTGTCGTCCCCAGCCATGTGCCTGATGGATTAAGATCAATGGTTATAGTCGGACTTCCTGATACTGTACCTGTACAGCCTCCGGCATCTGTGACAGATACAAGGGCATATGTGGTGATGCCTGAAGGACTGACAGGTATGTCACTTCCGCTGATGTAATTTGTAATTGTACCTCCACCACCACCTGAATAAACAACCGTATACGGACTGATACCGCCACTCATCGTCACCACCAGATTGTCCGTACTTCCTGAGCAGATGATGGATGGTCCTGATAAAGTGGCCGTGAAAGCAGAACATCCATTAGCTACCTGAAAATCACCGAAAGCAGCCGCACCTGTGATCGCAATACTTGTTGACGTATGTGCACTTACTGTGGGATAAATCCATGTAGACGGATTAAACTTACCTACCACAGCGGTCGTATAATCAAATGGAGGATCCTGATCTGCTGACACCCAATTAAAGGTTGCGCCATAATTTACATTCGTCAAACCACTACCGATCGTAAATGTCCAGAACCTGTTGACTGAACTCGTTGGCGCTAAAGTGGATGACGCGATATTTGGTTGATCGCCATCTGTAGTTGATCCTGTCAATTCACCGGTTACAGTACCTGCAGCAAATGATATACTCGCAGGAGCATACGCCGTGGAAGTTCCAATAGGATAAGAATATGTATTTGCACCTGCACCTATATCCCGATGAAGATTACCATTGACATAATTTGAAGAGGACGCACCTACGATCGCTGAGGTACTTACATTATTAATCTTCAATGAATTAACACCTGTCGTAATGATACCCGTCGTGAATGTAAGTATGCCGGTGACCGTTTCATCAATTCCAAGTACTACACCTGCTGAATTATTTACAATTAAATTATTGAACGTAGAAGAAATAGTTCCTCCTATAGTTTGTGAGATGAGTCCATTGAGTGTAATCGTGCTTCCGGTAGCATTGAATGTGGCTCCATTGTTAGTGAAATTTCCTCCGATAGTATGACTCAATGCACCTGTGATAAAAGTAGTACCTGAACCAAGTGTGACTCCACCTTTTAATGTCAATGCAGCTAGTGCTGTAGCAGACGCGGTACCTGCCATAGTAAAGTCTCCTGCTAAAGTCAAAGCCATACCAGGCATTGTTTTCGTTCCGCTTCCACTGAGGATAAGATTATAGTATCCCGGAGTTGTTCCGTTTGGATTTAATACAGTTTGATTTCCTCCATTATATTCAACGGTGTTATCCGGATTCAAGGCTGCTCTCCAGATACCGTTGTTGATTATCGTTCCGGCGATACGAATGATGGATCCGGTTTGATTGATCAATGCGGCCGTAGGATTGATCGTCACATTGTAGAAATTAGTAATCCCGGATACTGTAGCAGCTGCATTTGTAAAAATCACTGTGCTTGTACTGGCATTGAATGTACCTCCGCTATTACTCCATGCTCCTGCACCGCCGGTGAGGGTAAGAGAGGAAGTTGTCGTAGCGTCCAGAATAGCTCCACTCTGTATGGTGATTTTAATGATTGATGTTGATCCGACAGGTAGTAATGGATCATTGGGTGTTGTTGCAGCATCAGGAATGATGACAGAACTCAAATCTGATGGAATACCATTCGGTGTCCAATTAGTCGGACTATTCCAGTCGGTAGACACTGAGCCGTTCCAGGTGGCGCTAGTGAGATTTGAATTAGCAAGTGTAATTTCTGCTGCTCCAAAAGCACCCGGAAAATTTGAAAAAGGTAAGCCTGATATCCCAACCCAATTATTTGACACATCATAATTTGACCTGCCAAATTCAATTCCTGTTCCAGGTGTAAAAGGAACCACACCACGCCAGAACACCAGATTATTTTCTGTATTCCCATTGAGTTCGGTATCCAGATAATGTACAATGACTGTTCCAAGAGTACCAGCTGATCCATGTTGTATGAGGGCAACAATTCTTTGAATACCATTCGTTTTCCACGCAGGTGCAGCTCCAATAGTAATTTTCATACTTACATCAGTCGGCAGTGTTCCACCACTTTGAAAAACGATTGTGGTGTATTGGTTTCCAAAAGTATACGAGGTACCAGGTAGAAAACTAATCCGTTTAATAATCCCTGTGACATCACCTACGCCGATTGTGGTCGCCAATGCACCCATGGTCAATGTATTGACACCCATAGCCAGGCTGCCTGATGAAGCTGATGGATTTACACTTTGAAGATTAAGTATGCCATTGACTGAAGTATTGATGCTTGCGGTTACACCTGCTGTATTCGAGATTGTAAGATTGTTGAATGTTGTTTCAGAAGTACCATTGATGGCTTTAGAAGTTGTTCCACTAAATACAATTGTTCCACCTCCGGTTGTAAATGTTCCACTGTTTGTCCAGTTGCCCGATAATGTGAGTGTGGAAGAATGTCCTGTAAAATTATTACTGATGATCACATTACCGGTGATCGTCAATGCACCTGTTGCTGTCTTTGTACCAGCTCCGCTGAAAGTGATATTATTAAAATTAGAGGTGCCAATATTTCCTGCGGTACTTCCATTAAAATCTATTGTAGACCCGGTGGCAGTAAAAGTTCCCGTTCTGGTCCAATTGCCACCCACAGTATGTGTGAAAGCACCTGCAGTGAAATTGTTGCTAATATTCACATTGCCGGCTATCGTCAATATACCTGTCGCCGTTTTTATACCTGCACCACTGAAGGTGACATTATTAAAATTACTTGTACTGATATTGGCTGCACCTGTACCATCAAAAATAACCGTTGAACTGTTTTGTACAAATGTTCCTGGCTTAGTCCAGTTACCTGAAACCGTCAATGTATTTGCACCTGATATTGTCAATGTTGATCCGCTACCGATGGTGATATTACGGGATAGTCCACCCGCTGCACCGATGACAGGTTGATTGACGGGTGTAGATGTAATGATGACATCTGTAGAAGACGTGGGCACACCACCGCACCAGTTAGAACTTGTGTTCCAATCAGTGCTGGTAGTGCCCGTCCACGTGCCGGAGGGAGTCAGCGTAATCGTTACTGAGCTTCCCGATATTGTAGCTGTGCAGCCACCTGCATCTGTGACTGAAGTAAGTGTGTATGTCGTGTTGCTTGCAGGGGTCACCGGAATATTGGTACCGCTGATATAATTTGTGATAGTTCCACCACCGCCTCCTGTATAAACTACAGTATACGGACTGATGCCTCCCGACATCGTAACTATCAAATTGGTACTACTACCGCTGCATATCGCACTTGTACCTGACAATGTAGCTGTGTACACAGCACAACCATTCGCTACCTGGAAATCACCAAATGCTGTGGCACCCGTGATCTGAATACTGGTAGCAGTGCGTGTACCGATAGTCGGATAAGTCCATGTCGGTGTATTAAATTTTCCAACGACAGCTGTGCTGAATACAAAAAGTGGATCCTGATCTGCAGTTACCCAATTATACGTCGCGCTATAGTTAGCAGTTGTCAATCCACTATTGATGACAAAACGCCAGAATCTATTGACAGAACTTGTAGGTGCTAAAGTAGATGTAGCAATGCTTGGATGATCCCCATTCGTAGTGAATCCGGTCAATGTACCGGCGATAGTTCCCGCTGCGAATGCAATACTAACCGGGGCATAAACTGTAGCTGTACCGATAGGAAATAGATATGTATTAGCACCTGCTGCTATATTCAGTTGCAGATTGCCATTGATATAATTTGAAGAAGTGGCACCAGTGATAGCCGTCGTGGATGGATTACTGATGATAAGCGAATTTGTTCCTGTTGTGATTTTACCATTTGTCAATGTGAGTATGCCGCCGACTGTTTCGTTGATAGCCAGTAATGCACCGGCTGCATTATTTAAAATTAGATTATTAAATGTTGATGAAGTAGTGCCGCCAAGAGTTTGCGTTGTCGTGCCATTCAGGGTAAAAGTGCTTGTATTGGCGTTAAAGGCGCCACCGTTATTCGTAAAATTTTCGCCAATCGAATGACTCAATGTCGCGGTGGTAAAAATTGTACCTGATCCGAGTGTTAAAGTCACCTCCGATATCCATTGCGGCAAGGGCTGTGGCAGTAGTAGTTCCCGCCATTGAAAAATCTCCGTGTATAATTAGCGCGGTTCCCGGCATTGTCTTAGTTCCTGTACCACTCAGGATCAGGTGATGATAGCCTTGAGTCGATCCGTTTGGATTCAGTACCGTCTGATCTCCACCATTATATTCGACAGTAACATTATCATTCGGGTTTGCATTCCATATGCCATTGTTTGTCATTGTTCCAGCTATCCGTGTGATACTACCAGCGCCCAGGGTCAATCCTGCGCCTGAATTGATCGTGATGTTGTAGAAATTCGTTGTCCCTGAAATTGTCGCTGCGGCATTTGTGAAAATTACTGTACTTGTACTGGGATTAAATGTACCTCCATTGTTGATCCACGCACCACTTCCGCCACCAGTCACTGATAAAGTAAGCAGTGGCTGTAGCGTTTAATTCCCTCCACTATTGATCGTTAATCTTCCAATTGAAGCACCGTTTGAGAGCAATAACGGATCATTTGAGTGTAGTGCCAGCATCCGGAATGATGACATCCGATATGTCTGATGGAATACCATTAGGAGTCCAGTTCACTGTCTGATTCCATGATGTACTCTGCGAACCATTCCAGGTAAAGTTCGTTAGATGCAGAACTAGCCAATGTAGGCCTTCCCCACCAAAACTTGAAGAACCATATAAAACCTAAATTGAAGCCTTCAATCCAGTTGTTAGTGAAATCAAAATTTGACCTCCCAAGTTCTATTCCGGATCCCGGCAGTAAATGGAGACAAGGTGGCCCAGAAAACCAAATGTATTTTCAATATTCCCATTTAATTCAGCATCAAGATAATGCAACCTAAAGTTGCAAAACTACTGATTGCTCCTGTTTGTATGATTTCAAAAATCCTTAAGATAGCATCTGATTTCCAAGCAGGAAAGATCCTATAGTGATTTTCATACTTACCTCAGTCGGGAATGTCCCTACACTCTGAAATGTAACGTGGTATACTGATTTGCCAAATGTATATGTAGTACCAGCAACAAAACTTGTCCGTTTTACAATACCTGTCACATCTCCTATCCAACAGTAGTGGCCGCTCCGCCCATCGTCAGCGTTTTAGTCCCCATCGCCAGGTGCTACCTGCTGTTGAAGATGGATTTGCACTTTGCAGATTGAGAATTCCGTTGACTGTAAAATCACTGCCAGATGTGACACCACCTGTGTTGTTTATAGTCAGATTGTTAAATGAATTAATAGAAGTGCCTGTAATATTTTGAGATGATGTTCCGGTAAAAAAAACTGTACCTGTACCTGCTGTAAATGTCGCACTATTGGACCATGATCCTTTCACTGTGATGTCCAGATTATTAGCATTCAGTATTCCGGCCGAATTGACAAGCTCACTATTGATGGTGATATCATTTGTGAGCAATTGAAGTGTACCTGCTCCACTGTGTGTAAGTTTGTAAAACTGTGATGTGCCGTTATTGACCGTTTGTGTGCCGCTAGCCAGATTAAAATTGACGATTGAGGTACCCGGAGTGAATGTTCCGTTATTAGTCCAGTTACCACTCACCGTAAGTGTATAGGCTCCGCTTATAGTTAAGGTTGCAGAAGCGTCAATGGTAATATTCTGAGCCAGTCCGCCGGCTGCACCGATGACAGGTTGATTAGCAGGTGCAGATGGTATGATGACATTTGTTGTAGATGTAGGTACGCCGCCGCACCAGTTACCATCATCATTCCAGTCTGTGCTAAAGCTCCCGATCCATGTGCCGGCGGTACAACTTGTATTGACATTTAAAATACCTGTAGTCGTCGTACCAAACCATGTAGCGCTCTTATTCGTAGCTGCTGATAAGGTACCTCCCCATGAGCCTGTAGGTTGATTCACACCACCCAGGGTCAATGTGAGTGCTGTAGAGATAGAACCATTCGGAAGAATAGCCTTTGCCGACCCACTAATAGATAAATTCGAAATAATCGTTGTTGCTGCAGCGAAGGTCTTATTACTTGCTGTTGAACTGCTCAGCAGAAGATTACCGTAGGATTCAGCCGTCACTGATTGAGCAGCTCCACTATACTTTGTAAAACTTGTGGCACCAAATGTTTTTGTTCCACCACCTGAAACAACAACCATAGTTGAAGTACCTGTAAGATTGAAGGTGGCTCCGTTAGTTACGCTGAAATTTTTTGTTGAGGCTAATGCGATAGCAAATCCGCCGTTGTTCAAGGTGCCACTTACCACGCTGAGATTACCTGTTACATTTGTAGCCGTAATAGGACCGCTTAATGTAGCGCCACCTGCACTTGTGTTGTTAAATGTTAGATTATTATACTTAATAGCACTTATTCCGATTGGAATGATTTGAGCTACTGTAGTTCCGTTAAAGTTCGTTGTGCTTGTACTTGGGGTCAGTGTTCCAAAAGCAACGGTAAACATACCGGCTATTTTCAATACACCAGCCCCACTAAATACAAATTGACTCTGCCCTAAAATTTGCCCACTAAAAATAAGATCACCTCCAATGGTTAAATTTCCGGTAGAAATAGTGATTTTAGTAACCTTGCCAGATGCTGTATTCAAAACTGTGTGATGAGATAACTCGACGTCTCCGGTTGTAATTAAACTTCCTGCTCCAATGGCTATTGTAGATGTAACATTACCGTTTGGTCGATTCATGATTACATCTCCGGTCATCGTCAGGGTACTGGTACTGGAAGTAAAATTTAAAGTTGCGATGGTAGGCGCAGCAAGATTACCCATCGTAAGACTGGCACATGCAGCCGCATATGCGGTGGGAATAGTCACGATCCGGTCCAGTACACCCTCACCAATAAAAACATCATCACCTGCCAACGGTATCGAAGCACCAGATGAGCCTCCTGATGTTGCGGACCATGTAGATGTAGAATTCCAGGGACCTGAGGTTATAGCATATCTGTTCGCTCCAAAAACTGATGTTGGTATAAATAAAAATCCATTTCCCATTGAGATCAGGAAGACATATAAAATGCTCTTCCAACCAGAGGAATAATAACCGAAAGTAAAGATGGCGGGTGTGTTAGTTTTCTGATTCATTCTCAGGTAAGGATTTTTCATTATTGCTTCTCTTCATCACTGCTCCGTGAGTATAAGCAGTCAGCATCATCAACTAAGCATACAACCTTATACTATCGTAAGGAAATTGACACATGTAAGTGAGGGAGTAACAACAATGAAATGGATCCAGGCGTCCATGTAGAGAGAAGGAAGACTAATTTTCCTATTCGCTCAAATAAAAAACCACGGCAATAGATGAATTGTCGTCAGGCAAGAGATTAACCAGTGATATACTGATCAAAAAACAACGTTTTATCAGGCAATGCTGAATATCATTAGTCTTTTATTCAGGCAGGGTGACATGACCAATTCAAACGCGATACTATTTTCATCACGTTATCGTGTGATAGTACATTCAATGGTGATGATTTAAATATCCTGCCAAAGATGGCTTACTTCTTTCATCAACTTGTTATACAATCATTTGACAATCTTATATAATTCACTGTATTACCTGTATAGGATAAATGATCATGTGTCCCGCATGATCTTCTGAGTTGAGTATGGTCTAAAAAAAAAGTGGGCCCCCCCGTTGCCAGGGCGGCCTCACTTTTCTTTATCTTCTGTTATTCATTACGCATGATGACTACAATTTTCGTATGCAATTCCTTTTCAGTCTTCACCCGGACCAGGTATGTTCCTTCAGGTATAAGCGTTATATCAATCCGTTGTGCATTGAATCCCTTGACAGCACTGATCTGATCGCTATAGATTTCCTGTCCAAGTAAGTTGATGAAACTATACGTCACCTCATCATTAATACTTGATTCGAAACTCAAATTGATAGTTCCTGCAGCAGGATTAGGCCATAGATTCAGTGCCTGGATATAATCTGCAGGTAAAGTCGTCAATGCATCTGCCGGAGTAGGTATTACGGTATTGTCTTCTTCCGGATTTGATGAAGATGGTATCCCGTTCAATCCGATCGTAAGCGGATAAACACAATCCAGATCCACACTACAGAAGGAAGAACAACCAAGTGCATCTGTCACTGTCAGGGTCAATAACGTCGGTCCAAAACCTGCATACATTTTGATCATGTCTGTTCCCTGGCCTCCTTGTATAAACCAATCGCCGCCCGTGACTTGCCAGAAGTAAGTGATCTGACCTAATCCTCCGGTGACATTAGCTGAAAATTGGTTGCCATTTGAATTGCAATGGATTGCAGGTGGAAGTATAATGTTACATCCTACCAAAGAATTCGGTATCCAGGTGATTTGTTGTGTTGCCTGAGCTGAATTACCACATCCATCTGTAGCGATCCACAATCGAGTGACGATAAATTCATTTGGATGAATACCATTTACGATTGATTGCGTATACACGAGTGTAGTCGGCTGTGAAGGATCAATGACTGTCACTTCCTGCACAGGAATCAAAGGAGCGCAAGTGATCGTCGTATCATTAGCCAGACCCACAAATACAGGAGCTACATTGTCCATGATGTGAACACTGAAGGATATGGATGATGAATTACCACAGACATCAGTAGCAACCCATGTATAGGTTCTGATTTCATAATAACCATCGGCCACACAATTCTCAGCATACGTTGTATCGACTGTGAATACGGGTACAATCTCCAGGTCACATTCATCCTGTGCGTAAACACTACTTTCATCCAGTGCATCCAACAACTCCATCACATCTGTAGTGGATAAGAAAATCAATACATGATCCTGATCCATAAATTTACGAATGATGGAGTAAGATGGTATCAGGATTTCCGGAGGAGTCTTGTCATTGATCACGATGTTCTGTTCGACTGTATTGACATGACCACATGCATCGACTGCAGTCCATACCCGATGAATCACATAGCCATCGCGGCAGGTTGTAGCCAATGTATCTTGTGTCATCGTCACGGTCACAAAGACACCTGCACACTGATCGAATGCCGTAACATCAGGTATCGTGAGGTCATCACATAACTCCGGCACAACGCCAGTGAACACAGGACCATTGCCATTGCCAACATGTATGGTTTGGAATTCAGTAGTTGAATTGCCACATGGATCTGTCGCGGTGACATAGCGCTCGATATAATATTCATAAGGACACTGACTGTAGAAATACCGATCTGTAGTTGTGATCGTCACCTTACCGCAATTGTCGGTTGCTACATACCCCGGAATGGTATCCTTACATCCGATGGTGATCACCGGTTTGAAGTTTACAAATACAGGACTGACTTTGTCTTCAATGCTTGCAATCACACTCAGTGTACTCGCATTGCCACATGCATCAGTAGCTGTCCAAAGCAGTTGCATTAAACCAACATTACCATCCACAGAGCAGTTTCCTGTTTCCATAAGATTTTCTGAATACGTAATTGTAACACCAAATCTGCAGGAATCTTCAAAACTGACATCGCCTGTTCCGAATGGTGTAACCTGAAGACCGTGTGCGGCACAATTCATGATCAATACTTCGCCCAATGGGAGATTGAGAAGAAGTGGGTTCACAAATGCAAGTGTTGGTTTTGTATAATCATTGAACAGCAGAATCGCTGTATCTCGTGACATATTGCCACAGTCATCATAGGCTTCATACGTTCTGCTGACGGCCAGGCCGATACCACAAGGATTTGGAATTTTAGTATCCCAGTATCTCAGGTGTGCATTACCACAATTATCTATGGCTTCAACATTGTCAAGTAATGGATCACCAATGCAGGCCACGTCTGGAACGCCTGTGATGACCGGTGCTTCATTGTCGATGAGGTGTGCGGTAATCGTCAATGTAGTTTTATTTCCACAAAGATCAACTGCCTGCCATGTTACTACAATTTCCCTGATGTATCCGAAGAAATCACAATTATTGGACACATTTCCTGTTACGCTGTAGGTAATCGTAGCAGGGCCTCCGCAAGAAGTAGTACTTGATACGGACTGCGCATTAAGGAATTTATAGAATAGTGGTATACCACCTTCATTGCAGGTATAGTCAAGGACTGCTCCATTTGCAACTCCAATCAATTCAGGTTGCAACATGGTGATTACAGGACTTGCATTGTCGATAAGTGTGATCGTTTGTGTTCCTGTTGTTACATTTCCACATCGATCTGTTGCTGTCCATGTTCTGATGATCACCTGGCCATTTTGACATCCGGCTACAGGCGTAGTTTCACTGAAGAGAATATCACAAGCACATAGGCATTCATCCGAAGCTGTTATGCTTGTTGGGACAGGAGGTATTGCATCACAATTGACAGTAATATTGACCGGCACGCCCTGAAGAACAGGTGGTATCGTATCAATCACGGCCATGAAGACAAAGGCACTGCTGCTATTTCCACATGCATCCATAGCTGTCCAGGTCAGTTGACTTAAGGTGATATACCCATCAACGGCGCAATTGCCTGTATTGACCAGGACCTGCGCGAATGTAATCGTCACGCTACCACTGCAATCATCGATTGCGCTGGCACTTGCTGCATTGAACACCGGAAGACTCCACGCAGGATTCTGGCCGAAACACTGCACATCGAGAGTACCACCATTGGGCACACCTGCAAGAAGTGGATCAGTCAATGTGATCGTCGGACCCGTTACATCATTTACAATGAATAGTTGTGTTACTGTTGATGAATTCAGACACATATCCGTTACAACATATGTTCTGGTCAATGTGATCTGACATGTACCTGTAATAACATCACTGCTGGTCACCGTTAATGCTGCATCTGTAGTGCAGGCATCACTGATCGCTACTCCGAGTGCTTCAAGCGCTGCTACTGTAGTGACAGGTGGTGTTACATTTCCCAAAGCACAACCTTGTACTGTTATCGTGGCAATGGTACCTGTGATGACCGGAGCTGTATTATCATCAACATTGATCACTTGTATTGTTGTAGATTGGTTCAGACAAGCATCTGATATCACATAGGTTCTGGTAACAACAATCGGACATGTACCTGTTGAAGCATCGCTGCTGGTCACCAATAACGCTGCATCTGATGTGCAGGCATCACTGATGGATAATCCAAGTGCCTCAAGGGCTGCAACTGTTGTTACGGCCGGTGGTGCATTTGCAGATACACATCCTTCTATTGTTGCGGGTGTTATTAAACCTGTGATGATAGGTGCATTAACATCCTGTGATGTTATCGTCTGGCTTACAGGCAGTGAAGTATTTCCACATGCATCTGTTGCAAGCCATGTTCTTGTAGTTGTATAAGCTCCTGCACATGCGCCCGCTACTGTTGCATCTGTAAACGTGATGACAGGTGCACCATCGCAAGCATCAGCTGCTGTTGGCGCTGTGAATACTGGTACTGCAGGACAATCAATCGTTGATGCAACACCCTGACCTGATAATACAGGTGCAGTAACATCTTGTACAGTTATGGTTTGACTTACAGGCAGTGATGTATTTCCACATGCATCTGTTGCAAGCCATGTTCTTGTTGTTGCATAAGCTCCTGCACATGCGCCCGCTACTGTTGCATCTGTAAATGTGATCACAGGTGCACCATCGCATGCATCAGCTGCTGTTGGTGCTGTGAATACAGGTACTGCAGGACAATCAATCGTTGCAGCAAGACCTTCACCTGATAATACAGGTGCAGTAACATCTTGTACAGTTATGGTTTGACTTACAGGCAGTGATACATTTCCACACGCATCTGTTGCAAGCCATGTTCTTGTTATTGTATAAGTTCCTGCACATATGCCGGATACAGTAGCATCTGTAAATGTGATCACCGGTGCACCATCGCATGCATCAACTGCTGTTGGTGCAGTGAATACTGGTACTGCAGGACAATCAATCGTTGCAGCAAGACCTTCACCTGATAATACAGGTGCAGTAACATCTTGAACAGTTATGGTTTGACTTACTGCAAGTGAAGTATTTCCACATGCATCTGTTGCAAGCCATGTTCTTGTCGTTGCATAAGCTCCTGCACATGCGCCCGCTACTGTTGCATCTGTAAATGTGATCACAGGTGCTCCATCGCATGCATCAGCTGCTGTTGGTGCTGTGAATACAGGTACTGCAGGACAATCAATTGTTGATGCAACACCCTGACCTGATAATACAGGTGCAGTAAAATCTTGTACAGTTATGGTTTGACTAACTGCAAGTGAAGTGTTTCCACATGCATCTGTTGCTACCCATGTTCTTGTTGTTGCATAAGCTCCTGCACATGCACCCGCTACTGTTACATCTGTAAATGTGATGACAGGTGCACCATCGCAAGCATCAGCTGCTGTTGGTGCTGTGAATACAGGTACTGCAGGACAATCAATCGTTGATGCAAGACCTTCACCTGATAATACAGGTGCGGTAACATCTTGTACTGTTATGGTTTGACTTACAGGAAGTGATGTATTTCCACATGCATCTGTTGCCAGCCATGTTCTTGTTGTTGCATAAGCTCCTGCACATGCGCCCGCTACTGTTGCATCCGTAAATGTGATGACAGGTGCACCATCGCAAGCATCAGCTGCTGCTGGTGCTGTGAATACAGGTACTGCAGGACAATCAATTGTTGATGCAACACCCTGACCTGATAATACAGGTGCGGTAACATCTTGTACAGTTATAGTTTGACTTACAGGCAGTGATGTATTTCCACATGCATCTGTTGCAAGCCATGTTCTTGTTATTGCATAAGCTCCTGCACATGCGCCGGCTACTGTTACATCCGTAAACGAGATCACAGGTGAACCATCGCAAGCATCAGCTGCTGTTGGTGCTGTGAATACAGGTACTGCAGGACAATCAATTGTTGATGCAACACCCTGACCTGATAATACAGGTGCAGTAACATCTTGTACAGTTATGGTTTGACTTACTGCAAGTGAAGTATTTCCACATGCATCTGTTGCCAGCCATGTTCTTGTTGTTGCATAAGCTCCTGCACATGCGCCCGCTACTGTTGCATCTGTAAACGTGATGACAGGTGCACCATCGCAAGCATCAGCTGCTGTTGGTGCTGTGAATACAGGTACCGCAGGACAATCAATCGTTGCAGCAAGACCTTCACCTGATAAAACAGGTGCGGTTATATCTTGTACAGTTATCGTTTGACTGAATGGAAGTGACGTATTTCCACATGCATCTGTGGCAAGCCATGTTCTTGTGGTTGCATAAGCTCCTGCACATGCGCCGGCTACTGTTGCATCTGTAAAGGTGGTAACCGGTATTAAATCACAGGCATCAAATGCTGTCGGTGCTGTGAATACAGGTATTGCAGGACAATCGATTGTCATGGCAAGACCTCCTCCCAGAAATTGTGGCGGAACAATATCCTGAACAGTTATTGTCTGACTAACAGGAAGTGATGTGTTTCCACATGCATCTGTTGCAAGCCATGTTCTTGTTGTAGCATAAGCTCCTGCACATGCTCCCGGAACAGTTACATCTGTAAATGTGATCACCGGTGCGGCATCACAAACATCAGATGCCGTTGGATCACTGAATGCAGGTAGTAAAGGACAATGAATAGTTGTCGCCACTCCCTGACCTGATAACACAGGTGGTGTGGTATCCTGTACAACGATAGTACTTGTGCAAGTTGATGCGTTACCACAATTATCAGTTGCCGTCCATGAACGTGTCACACTGTACTCCTGTGGGCATAATCCCTGAACAGTCACATCAGAAAACGTAATGACTACTGCTCCATCGCAAACATCAACAGCAATAGGTGGTGTAAAAACAGGCATTGTGCCACACTCAATCGGACTGATGACAGCCTGACAACTAATCAGTGGAGGTGCGGTATGTATCACTTGTATTGTTGCACTGCATGTTGATGAATTTCCGCAATCATCGATTGCTGTCCATGTGCGGATCTGGGTATATGTAATACCACAAGGGCCAGGAATAGTAACTGTAGTAAATGTTATATCCACAGTATTATCGCACAAATCCACCGCCGTAGCAGTGCCAAAATCAGGTGCAATACCACATTCGATCGGACTTTCAACGATCGGACAAGTGATGACTGGAGCGGTAACATCTTGTATTGTTATAGTCTGGCTGACAGGCAGAGAGGTGTTTCCACACGCATCTGTTGCCACCCATGTTCTTGTTGATACATAAGCTCCTGCACATGCGCCGGCCACAGTTACATCTGTAAAGGTGATCACTGGTGCTGCATCGCAACCATCAGTTGCTGTCGGTGCTGTGAATACGGGTAAGGCTGGACAATCAATCGTTGCTGCAAGACCTTCACCTGATAACACAGGTGCAGTAACATCTTGTACAGTTATCGTTTGACTTACAGCAAGTGATGTATTTCCACATGCATCTGTTGCCACCCATGTTCTTGTTGATACATAAGCTCCTGCACATGCGCCGGCCACAGTTACATCTGTAAAGGTGATCACTGGTGCTGCATCGCAAGCATCAGCTGCTGTCGGTGCTGTGAATACGGGTAAGGCAGGACAATCAATTGTTGCTGCAAGTCCTTCACCTGATAATACCGGTGCAGTAACATCTTGCACAGTTATAGTTTGACTTACTGCAAGTGATGTATTTCCACATGCATCTGTTGCAAGCCATGTTCTTGTTGTTGCATATGCTCCGGCACATGCTCCTGCTACTGTTGCATCCGTAAATGTGATGACAGGTGCACCATCGCAAGCATCAGCCGCAGTCGGTGCTGTGAAGACTGGTAATGCAGGACAATCAATCGTGGCTGCAAGTCCTTCACCTGATAATACAGGTGCGGTAACATCTTGTACTGTTATCGTTTGACTAACAGGAAGCGATGTATTTCCACATGCATCTGTTGCTACCCATGTTCTTGTTGATGCATAAGCTCCTGCACATGCGCCGGCCACAGTTACATCTGTAAAGGTGATCACTGGTGCTGCATCGCAACCATCAGTTGCTGTCGGTGCTGTGAATACGGGTAAGGCTGGACAATCAATCGTGGCTGCAAATCCTTCACCTGATAATACCGGTGCAGTAACATCTTGCACAGTTATAGTTTGACTTACTGCAAGTGATGTGTTTCCACATGCATCTGTTGCTACCCATGTTCTTGTTGTTGCATAAGCTCCTGCACATGCACCAGGTACAGTTATATCTGTAAATGTGATAAATGGGAAAATATCACATGCATCAACTGCAGTCGGTGCACCAAAGGCAGGTATTGCAGGACAATCAATCGTTGCTGCAGGTCCTTCTCCTGATAATACAGGTGCGGTAACATCTTGTACAGTTATGGTTTGACTTACTGCAAGTGAAGTATTTCCACATGCATCTGTTGCTACCCAGGTTCGTGTGATGGTAAATGATCCTGCACATGCTCCTGCTACTGTTGCATCTGTAAATGTGATGACAGGTGCACCATCGCAAGCATCAGCTGCTGTTGGTGCTGTGAAGACTGGTAATGCAGGACAATCAATTGTTGATGCAACACCTTCACCTGATAATACAGGTGCAGTAACATCTTGTACAGTTATCGTTTGACTTACTGCAAGTGATGTATTTCCACATGCATCTGTTGCTACCCATGTTCTTGTTGTTGCATAAGCTCCGACACATGCTCCTGGTATTGTTGAATCTGTAAACGTGATGACAGGCGCACCATCGCAAGCATCAGCCGCAGTCGGTGCTGTGAAGACTGGCACTGCAGGACAATCAATCGTTGCTGCAAGACCTTCACCTGATAATACCGGTGCAGTAACATCTTGCACAGTTATCGTTTGACTTACTGCAAGTGATGTATTTCCACATGCATCTGTTGCTACCCATGTTCTTGTTGTTGCGTAAGCTCCCGCACATGCTCCTGCTACTGTTACATCAGTAAATGTGATTACAGGGGCACCATCGCAAGCATCAGCCACAGTTGGTGCTGTGAAGACTGGTAATGCAGGACAATCAATCGTTGTAGCAAGTCCTTCACCTGATAATACCGGTGCAGTAACATCTTGCACAGTTATCGTTTGACTTACTGCAAGTGATGTATTTCCACATGCATCTGTTGCTACCCATGTTCTTGTTGTTGGTAAGCTCCGGCACATGCTCCTGCTACTGTTGCATCCGTAAATGTGATGACAGGTGCACCATCGCAAGCATCAGCCGCAGTCGGTGCTGTGAAGACTGGTAATGCAGGACAATCAATCGTTGCTGCAAGACCTTCACCTGATAATACAGGTGCAGTAACATCTTGTACAGTTATGGTTTGACTTACTGCAAGTGAAGTATTTCCACATGCATCTGTTGCTACCCATGTTCTTGTAGTTGCATAAGCTCCTGCACATGCCTGGTACCGTTACATCAGTAAATGTGATAAATGGGAAAATATCACATGCATCAACTGCAGTCGGTGCACCAAAGGCAGGTATTGCAGGACAATCAATTGTTGCTGCAGGTCCTTCACCTGATAATACAGGTGGAGTAATATCCTGTATGGTAATCGTTTGGCTAACTGGAAGCGATGTATTTCCACATGCATCTGTTGCAAGCCATGTTCTTGTTGTTGAATAAGCTTGGAAGCATGCTCCGGCTACCGTTACATCTGTAAAGGTGATCACTGGTGCACCGTCGCAAGCATCAGCCGCAGTCGGTGCTGTGAAGACTGGTAATGCAGGACAATCGATCGTTGTAGCAAGACCTTCACCTGATAATACAGGTGCAGTAACATCTTGTACAGTTATAGTTTGACTTACAGCAAGTGAAGTATTTCCACATGCATCTGTTGCTACCCATGTTCTTGTTGTTGCATATGCTCCGGCACATGCACCTGGTACAGTTACATCAGTAAAGGTTATTAATGGGAAAATATCACATGCATCAACTGCAGTCGGTGCACCAAAGGCAGGTATTGCAGGACAATCAATTGTTTCTGCAAGTCCTTCACCTGATAATACAGGTGCGGTAACATCTTGTACAGTTATAGTTTGACTAACAGGAAGCGATGTATTTCCACATGCATCTGTTGCAAGCCATGTTCTTGTTGTTGAATAAGCTTGGAAGCATGCTCCGGCTACCGTTACATCTGTAAAGGTGATAACTGGTGCACCATCGCAAGCATCAGCCGCAGTCGGCGCTGTGAAGACTGGTAATGCAGGACAATCAATCGTAGCTGCAAGTCCTTCACCTGATAATACCGGTGCGGTGACATCCTGTACTGTTATCGTTTGACTCACTGCAAGTGATGTGTTTCCACATGCATCCGTTGCGACCCATGTTCTTGTTGTTGCATAAGCTCCGGCACATGCACCTGGTACAGTTACATCAGTAAAGGTTATTAATGGGAAAATATCACATGCATCAACTGCAGTCGGTGCACCAAAGGCAGGTATTGCAGGACAATCAATTGTTGCTGCAAGACCTTCACCTGATAATACAGGTGCAGTAACATCTTGTACGGTTATGGTTTGACTTACTGGCAGTGATGTATTTCCACATGCATCTGTAGCAAGCCATGTTCTTGTCGTTGCATAAGCTTGGAAGCATGCTCCGGCTACCGTTACATCTGTAAAGGTGATGACGGGTGCACCATCGCAAGCATCAGCCGCAGTCGGTGCTGTGAAGACTGGTAATGCAGGACAATCAATCGTTGTAGCAAGACCTTCACCTGATAATACCGGTGCGGTGACATCCTGTACTGTTATCGTTTGACTCACTGCAAGTGATGTGTTTCCACATGCATCCGTTGCTACCCATGTTCTTGTTGTTGCATAAGCTCCCGCACAAGCACCTGCTACTGTTACATCAGTAAAGGTTATTACAGGGGAAATATCACATGCATCAACTGGAGGCGGTGCCGCTATGACTGGTAATGCAGGACAATCAATTGTTGCTGCAAGACCTTCACCTGATAATACAGGCGGGGTAATATCTTGTACTGTTATGGTTTGACTTACAGGTAGTGAAATATTTCCACATGCATCCGTTGCAAGCCATGTTCTTGTTGTTGTATAAGTCTGGAAGCATGCTCCGGCTACCGTTACATCTGTAAAGGTGATGACGGGTGCACCATCGCAAGCATCAGCCGCAGTCGGTGCTGTGAAGACTGGTAATGCAGGACAATCAATCGTTGCTGCAAGTCCTTCACCTGATAATACAGGTGCGGTGACATCCTGTACTGTTATCGTTTGACTAACTGCAAGTGATGTGTTTCCACATGCATCCGTTGCGACCCATGTTCTTGTTGTTGCGTAAGCTCCGGCACATGCCCCTGCTACTGTTGCATCCGTAAATGTGATGACAGGTGCACCATCGCAAGCATCAGCCGCAGTCGGTGCTGTGAAGACTGGTAAGGCTGGACAATCAATCGTAGTTGCAAGTCCTTCACCTGATAATACAGGTGCAGTAACATCTTGCACGGTTATCGTTTGGCTAACTGCAAGCGATGTGTTTCCACATGCATCCGTTGCTACCCATGTTCTTGTTGTTGCATATGCTCCGGCACATGCTCCTGGTATTGTTGAATCTGTAAACGTGATGACAGGCGCACCATCGCAAGCATCAGCCGCAGTCGGTGCTGTGAAGACTGGTAATGCAGGACAATCAATCGTTGCTGCAAGACCTTCACCTGATAATACAGGTGCAGTAACATCTTGCACGGTTATAGTTTGGCTAACTGCAAGCGAGGTATTTCCACATGCATCTGTTGCTACCCATGTTCTTGTTGTTGCATATGCTCCGGCACATGCTCCTGCTACTGTTGCATCCGTAAATGTGATGACAGGTAAACCATCGCAAGCATCAGCCGCAGTCGGTGCTGTGAAGACTGGTAATGCAGGACAATCAATCGTTGCTGCAAGACCTTCACCTGATAATACAGGTGCAGTAACATCTTGTACTGTTATGGTTTGGCTAACTGCAAGCGAAGTATTTCCACATGCATCTGTTGCTACCCATGTTCTTGTTGTTGCGTAAGCTCCGGCACATGCCCCTGCTACTGTCGCATCTGTAAATGTGATGACAGGTGCACCATCGCAAGCATCAGCCGCAGTCGGTGCTGTGAAGACTGGTAATGCAGGACAATCAATTGTTGCTGCAAGTCCTTCACCTGATAATACCGGTGCGGTAACATCTTGTACTGTTATCGTTTGTGTGAATGGTGCACTTGTGTTTCCGCATCCGTCATTGAATGTCCATACCCGAACTTGCGTATATGCATTCGGACACAATCCGGGTGTTGTCACATTACTTACAAGTGTTAGTGCAGGATCTGCTGTGCAATTATCAGTTGCTGTTGGCGCAGCTGCCAATGCTGTAGCCAGACCCAATGGATCTGAGCATTCCACAGTCGCATCAAGACTTCCCGCTGGCGTCGTCACCACTGGGGCTATATTATCAATTACTGTAATTACTTGTGTAAAGTCTGCACTTGTATTACCACATCCATCTGTAAAGTTCCAGACACGGACGCGTACATACCCATTTGGACATGCACCATCTGGAGTTGTGATATCACTTACAGGTACCATTGTGGGTGTACCTGTGCAATTATCTGTTGCTGTTGGGACTGCCGCCACTGCTGCTGCAAGGGCTGCTGCATCTGAGCACTCAAGATTTGCATCAAGGCTTCCTGCAGGTGTTGTCACTACAGGTGCTATATTATCAATGACGGATATTGACTGCATAAAATCTGCACTCGTATTACCGCATCCATCTGTAAAGTTCCAAACCCGGATGCGTACATATCCATTCGGACATACGCCATCTGGTGTCGTGATATCACTGACCAGTACCATTGTAGGTGTCATTGTGCAATTATCTGTTGCTGCAGGGAATAAAGCCAATGCAGTAGTTAATCCTGCACCATCTGAACACACCACTGTGGCATCAAGACTTTCTGCAGGTGTTGTAATCACAGGTGCCGTATCATCTATCACCGTAATGGTTTGAGTGAAATTGCTGAAATTAAAACATTCATCAACAAAAACCCATTCCCGAATTCGGACATATGCATTGGCACATGTCAAATCAGGAGTTGCAAAATTACTGACCAGGGATACAGCTACTGTCGAACAATTGTCCGATGCTGTAGGTGCTAGTGCCAAGGCAGCTGCTAATCCCGATGCATCTGAACACTGTAGCGTAACATCAAGGCCTCCAACAGGTGTTATGGCTACAGGAGCTGTTACATCTGTGACCGTAATGGTCTGCGTAAAGTTTGCACTCGTGTTATCACAGCCATCCGTAAAATTCCATATCCGCACGCGCACATAGGCACTTGTACATACCGGGTCATTCGTCAATATATCGCTTACAAGTACTAATGTTGGTACAAGTGTACAATTATCTGTTGCTGAAGGAGTCGCTGCCAATGCTGCTGCCATTCCTGCTACATCTGAACATTCAAGAGCTACATCAAGACTTCCTGCAGTTGTTGTCACTACAGGTGCTGTATTATCGATCCGTGTAGCGTATGTCGTCGAGGACACATTCCCACATCCGTCTGTTTCTGTTACTGTCACCACTGCGCTGCATGTACCAACTGTACTTGCTGTCTCCGTGATCACACCCGGACAATCGTCTATCTCGGTTGTTGCTAACAGCGCTGCTGCTTCTGCTTCTGCCACTGTCAGATAACATGAGGCTATTGTGCCTGTCGTAATTACAGGGGCTGTATTATCGATCCGTGTAGCGTATGTCGTCGAGGACACATTTCCACATCCGTCTGTTTCTGTTACCGTCACCACTGCACTGCATGTACCAACTGTACTTGCTGTCTCCGTGATCACACCCGGACAATCATCTATCTCGGTTGTTGCTAACAGCGCTGCTGCTTCTGCTTCTGCCACTGTCAGATAACATGAGGCTATTGTGCCTGTCGTAATCACAGGTGCTGTATTATCGATCCGTGTTGCGTATGTCGTCGAGGACACATTCCCACATCCGTCTGTTTCTGTTACCGTCACCACTGCACTGCATGTACCAACTGTACTTGCTGTCTCCGTGATCACACCCGGACAATCGTCTATCTCAGTTGTTGCTAACAAAGCTGCTGCTTCTGCTTCTGCCACTGTCGGATAGCATGAGGCTATTGTGCCTGTCGTAATTACAGGGGCTGTATTATCGATCCGTGTAGCGTATGTCGTTGAGGACACATTCCCACATCCATCTGTTTCCGTTACTGTCACCACTGCACTGCATGTACCAACTGTACTTGCTGTCTCCGTGATCACACCCGGACAATCGTCTATCTCAGTTGTTGCTAACAAAGCTGCTGCTTCTGCTTCTGCCACTGTCGGATAACATGAGGCTATTGTGCCTGTCGTAATCACAGGGGCTGTATTATCGATCCGTGTAGCGTATGTCGTCGAGGACACATTCCCACATCCGTCTGTTTCCGTTACTGTCACCACTGCGCTGCATGTACCAACTGTACTTGCTGTCTCCGTGATCACACCCGGACAATCGTCTATCTCGGTTGTTGCTAACAAAGCTGCTGCTTCTGCTTCTGCCACTGTCGGATAACATGAGGCTATTGTTCCTGTCGTAATCACAGGTGCTGTATTATCGATCCGTGTAGTGTATGTCGTCGAGGACACATTCCCACATCCGTCTGTTTCCGTTACTGTCACCACTGCACTGCATGTACCAACTGTAGTTGCCGTCTCCGTGATCACACCAGGACAGTCGTCTATCTCGGTTGTTGCTAACAACGCTGCTGCTTCTGCTTCTGCCACTGTCAGATAACATGAGGCTATTGTGCCTGTCGTAATCACAGGGCTGTATTATCGATCCGTGTAGCGTATGTCGTCGAGGACATTCCCACATCCGTCTGTTTCTGTTACTGTCACCACTGCGCTGCATGTACCAACTGTACTTGCTGTCTCCGTGATCACACCCGGACAGTCATCTATCTCGGTTGTTGCTAATAGCGCTGCTGCTTCTGCTTCTGCCACTGTCGGATAACATGAGGCTATTGTTCCTGTCGTGATCACAGGTGCTGTATTATCAATCCGTGTAGTGTATGTCGTCGAAGACACATTCCCACATCCGTCTGTTTCTGTTACTGTCACCACTGCACTGCATGTACCAACTGTACTTGCTGTCTCCGTGATCACACCCGGACAATCGTCTATCTCAGTTGTTGCTAATAGCGCTGCTGCTTCTGCTTCTGCCACTGTCGGATAACATGAGGCTATTGTTCCTGTCGTAATTACAGGTGCTGTCAAATCACTTCCTGTATTTGCATAGGTCTGCCCTGGAAAAGAATTCAAACATTCATCAAGTATGGTGAATGTATAGGTTACGGTCCAACTGCAATCTGTACCCGTTACTGCTGTACCGGTTAAAGTGGCTGTAACTACGCCTAAGCAATTATCTGTATATCCAAGGATAGCACTAGCTCCAATGAATGGCGCTGCTGTCGCTGCATTGGCCATACATGCATTCGTGCCTGTAGTACCTGCAAATGGCACCCCTGTTAAAGTTGGCGCTGTCTGATCACTGCCGGTATGAGTATAGGTTTGACCAGGAAGTATATTACCACAAGCATCCTGTACAGAAAATGTATAAGTTACTATCCAGGCACAATCTGTTCCTGTTACTACTTCGGTACCTGTCTCCACCGCTGTTACACTACCTAGACAATTATCTGTATATCCTCCTGCTGCTGCCACTGCATCAAAAGCAAACAATCCTCCCGCCGTGGCCATACATGAATTTGTCCCAACTGACCCGCTGTTGAGCCGGTTGGGCTGTCTGATCACGCCGGTATGAGAAGGTTTGACCAGGGTATATTACCACGCATCCTGTACGAAAATGTAGTTACGTCCGCCTGTTCCTGTTACTACTTCGGTACCTGTCTCCACCGCTGTTACACTACCTAGACAATTATCTGTATATCCTCCGGCTGCTCACTGCATCAAAGCAAACATCCTCCCGCCGTGCCATACATGAATTTGTCCCAACTGACCCTGCTGTTGAAGCCGTTGGGGCTGTCTGATCACTGCCGGTAGAGTAGGTTTGACCAGAAACATTACCACAAGCATCCTGTACAGAAAATGTATAGGTTACTGTCCAGGCACAATCTGTTCCTGTTACTACTTCGGTACCTGTCTCCACCGCTGTTACACTACCTAGACAATTATCTGTATATCCTCCTGCTGCTGCCACTGCATCAAAAGCAAACAATCCTCCCGCCGTGGCCATACATGAATTTGTCCCAACTGACCCTGCTGTTGAAGCTCCGGTTGGGGCTGTCTGATCACTGCCGGTATGAGTATAGGTTTGACCAGGAAGTATATTACCACATGCATCCTGTACTGAAAATGTATAGGTTACTGTCCAGGCACAATCTGTTCCTGTTACTACTTCGGTACCTGTCTCCACCGCTGTTACACTACCTAGACAATTATCTGTATATCCTCCTGCTGCTACCACTGCATCAAAAGCAAACAATCCTCCCGCCGTTGCCATACATGAATTTGTCCCAACTGACCCTGCTGTTGAAGCTCCGGTTGGGGCTGTCTGATCACTGCCGGTATTTGCATAGGTCTGCCCTGGTAAAGAATTCAAACATTCATCAAGTATTGTGAATGTATAGGTTACCGTCCAACTACAATTTGTTCCTGCTACTGATGTACCCGTTAATGTAGCTGATACTGCCGCACCGCAATTATCTGTATATCCAAGGATAGCACTGGCTCCACTGAATGGCGCTGCTGTTGCTGCATTGGCCATACATGCATTCGTGCCTGTAGTTCCTGCAAATGGCACCCCTGTTAAAGTTGGTGCTGTCAAATCACTTCCTGTATGAGTATAGGTTTGACCAGTAAGTATATTACCACAAGCATCCAGCACAGAAAATGTATAGGTTACTGTCCAGGCACAATCTGTTCCTGTTACGACTTCGGTACCTGTCTCCACTGCAGTTACGGCACCGCCACAAATATCAGTGTATCCTCCTGCTGCTGCCACTGCATCAAAAGCAAACAACCCGCCGCAGCAGTCATACATGCATTTGTACCTGTAGTACTTGCAGTTGAAGTTCCGGTCGGTGCTGTCAGATCACCGCCTGTATTTGCATAGGTCTGTCCTGGCAATGGATTCGAACATGCATCCAATATGGTGAATGTATAGGTTACCGTCCAACTACAATTTGTACCCGTTACTGCTGTACCGGTTAGAGTTGCTGTTACGGTGGCTCCGCAATTATCTGAATATCCAATAATTGCAGATGCTCCACTGAATGGAGCTGCTGTTGCTGCATCGGCCATACAAGCATTCGTGCCCGTAGTGCCTGCAAATGGCACCCCTGTTAAAGTTGGCGCTGTCTGATCACTACCAGTATGAGTATAGGTTTGACCAGGAAGTATATTACCACACGCATCCTGTACAGAAAATGTATAGGTTACTGCCCAGGCACAATCTGTTCCTGATACGACTTCGGTACCTGTCTCCACTGCTGTTACACTACCAAGACAATTATCTGTATATCCTCCGGCTGCTGCCACTTCATCAAAAGCAAACAAACCCGCCGCAGCAGTCATACATGCATTCGTACCTGTAGTACTTGCAGTTGAAGTTCCGGTCGGTGCTGTCAGATCACCGCCTGTATTTGCATAGGTCTGCCCTGATAAAGAATTCAAACATTCATCAAGTATGGTGAATGTATAGGTTATCGTCCAACTGCAATCTGTTCCTGCTACTGATGTACCCGTTAATGTAGCCGTTACGGTGGCTCCACAATTATCTGAATATCCTGTTATCGCAGCTACCGAACTGAATGGTGCTGCTGTTTCTGCATCGACCAGACAGGCGTTCGTGCCCGTAGTTCCTGCAAATGGCACCCCTGTTAAAGTTGGCGCTGTCTGATCACTTCCAGTATTTGAATAGGTCTGCCCTGGTAATGGATTTAAACAATCATCAAATACCGTAAATGTATATGTCACTGTCCAATTGCAATCTGTTCCTGTTACCGAAGTGCCAGTTAATGTGGAGGTCAATATAACAGAACAATTATCTGTATACCCCTGAACAGCATCAGTGGCACTGAAGGGTACGGCTGTTTCTGCATTAACCATACAAGCATTTGTACCCATTGTTCCCGGATAGGGCAAACCTGTTAAGGCTGGGGACTCGGTATCCTCATTCAGTAGACAATCGCATTGCGCATTCATCTTACCGGTCAATAATGTCAAAAAAAGAATAAAGAGGGATGCGCTTAAAGTGGTGGCTCTTGTGATCATCTGAGGTAAATTTTTACGTATTGGAATGGATTATGATTGAATAAATTAGCTCGTTTAAAAAATGAATTTGATAATTCACTTTATTTTTTATCGCATTTAATTACAATTACATATCTAATAAAGACGACATGGCAAAGCCAGTAAGCCGCATCACACGTCAATTAAAATAAATAACTGCAATTTTTTAAAGCATGAAATAAGGAGTCAGGGAGCGACACCTTCTTATCTGATGTTGAAATATTCGGGACTTAAATAATTTTACTTCTGTTTTTAATTTTTCACCCAGCTCAACAGGATGAATATGCCAACGATCAGGTATTTAAGGGATGCCCAAAGGTCATAGAGCAATTTCAAAAGCTGAAATGATCAGGCGTGTTTTTGATTTTTCCAGCTATTTGATATCATTATATTACTTATTTATTGTATTCAAAAGTCTTTAAACGGTATCAGAATAATTATTTATTATGCTCCGCAAATTGTAACTAATCGTGGATAATACCATTGTATAATTATTGAAATATATTATGTAATTCACACATTACTGTTTCAATTCCTTATTCAACATCATTATGCTCAAATATTTTTGCGCTATGGAAAAACTTATTTCCATTCCCTTTAACAGATACACATTTTAACTGATGCATATTCATATCCTTATACCCTTTTTTTACACCTGGTAAAGCGTAGGTGATTAATTCGTTACCATCGCATTCGTCATCTGCTGTGGCGTTTTCAAAGTCTAATGCAATACCATATTCTACAGGACTCACCCCAACTGGAATTGACATCACAGGAGCTACACTATCTTCCACAAATATTGTTCTGCTGCATACGTCTGTATTACCACAATTATCGGTAGCTGTCCATATTCTTGTCACACTGTACTCCCGTGCGTAAATACCCGGATGGGTAATATCTGTGTATGTTATCTGCACAGAATGATCAAATTCATCTGTTGCGATGGGTATTCCAAATTCAGGCGTCGTACCGCATGGAACAGAACTCACCACAAGACCACATGTTAACACAAGAAGTATTACCTATTGTTTCGACCAGACTTGGTTCCTGACTGAAAAGAGAAACAGGTATTAAAAACAGGAGAAAAATGCATACGCATTGAATATTATTATTCTCATATCAGCCTGTTTTTAGATAATGAACTTTTAGTGTCGCAAAGTTTACAATTATGGATATAAATCGTTTTATACAATTGTGTTTAAAGGTTGTATAATTCACACCTCCGGCGCACTCTTGTAATACCACATGTATAGAAAAGTAAAATCCCATCAATGCAAAGGCAATTGCAGATGCTGATTTATAAGAAAACTGATTTATTGAATCTTGTGTGGATATAGAGCGCACACGTTTAAATATTTTACCTCTATCCCGACGCTGATGAATTCACAAATAAAAAAATGGTATCCTTAATTGCAACAGGCTTTGTATCCCTGGCTGCATTGGATCTCACATTTATTTACCCATATGTCTTTCCCTACCCTATGCGCATTTCTTGAAATACAGGAATAATCATCATCGCCATTATTCGGGCAATTGTGGATCTGCCCTACAGGATGACACTGACATGATATTAAGCTGATCAGGTCACCAATATTATTTCTGAAGCTAAAATCCTTTGCAGCACCATCCGTTAATAATTCAAAATATTCATTGCCCGTGTATGTCCCCAATCCGTAGACATTCTGATCAAGTGAATACCGGATGAGAGAATCATTCGCCATATCTTTTATGGTAAGGGTATCAACCACTTTTGATTCAAAACTGCATGCCTCCGGCACAGGAAATGGTATAGAATCCTTAAACTGAATCATGTAGAATGTTGTATCCAACAGGTTCAGGAAAAGTGTATACCCTTTACCTGTTTGATGCAGGAGCGAACCTTTGATCACAGGTTTAGCAGGACCGGCAGAGCAGGCTATCATGGAAACGATAAAAGCAATGAGGATTGTCTTCATAAGAGTATTATTAAAATACCTGGCAGGGATTTGATCTGTCATTGAAACAATTTGATTTGAGGGCTGCCTGGTCATAAGGCCAAAGATAATTCTTTCGTGGTTGCAGGAGAAAACTCCTGCAGTGGCACAAAAAGAAAAGGACATCACTACGGATGCCCTTTCTTTTTCGCCTTTCAACAAGAGAGAACTCCTGCTGCAGCAATTCTTGCTATGATAAAAGATGGCAGGAGAAAACTCCTGCCATCGCATATTTCTTACGGCATGATGACAACGACCTTTGTCAGCATCTCTTTCTCTGATTTGACTTCCATCAGATAACTACCTCCTGCTATCTGGTCAATATCAATCGTTCGTGAATTCATTCCTTTTTGTACATCCATCCTTTCACTCATCATAACCTGACCAAGGAAATTAACAAAGCTGAATACAACTTCTTGTTTTACAGAAGAGGCAAAGCTGAGATTGACCGTTCCTTTAGCCGGATTGGGCCAAAGCTTGAGATCTTTCAGATATATACCCTCTTCCTGATTTAAGACAGAAGCAGGCGCTAAAGAAATTGTATTTGAATCCGTTTCAGGATCAGCAAAGCCCGTATTTGATGTGAATGGAAGTTCACCAGGTTCAAGACAATGCAGGACATACATACACATAGACACACATCCATTGGCATCCGTCACGGTGAGAATGATTTTCACATCTTCCCATCCCATGTATATCGTTATCACCGGAGATCCTTGTCCTCCCTGTATGAAACATTTATTACCCACAATTTGCCATACATACGTAAATGGTCCGGTTCCTCCTGTGACATCTGATGTGATGATCACATCATGCGAATTACATTCGACCTGAGCCGGAACATTAATATTGCATGTCAGCAATGAATTAGGAATCCATTTGATGTGCTGCACGACTACTGTAATGTTGCCGCAGGCATCGGTTGCCGTCCACGTCCTCGTGACGATAAATATACCTGTACCATTGTCCGGTGAAATAGATTCAGTAAAGACAACAGTGATCGAAGTATCATCAGCCACAACAACAGGCACGACAGGCAGAGGTGCACATACTATCGTAGTATCATTTGGCACACCAGTGATGACAGGTGGAGTATCATCTATGATATCAATAATAATAGTCAGTGAAGATGAATTACCACATGCATCTGTAGCTACCCATGTATATACACGATGTTCAGTGTAGCCGGTCAAAAGACAATCGTCATGCGTGACGACATATGTAAATACGGGAATAATCACAAGGCCACAATCATCTGATACAAAAATGGTGTTCTCATCAAATGCGGCTATTTTTTTCATCAACTCCTCCTGAGATAGATATACAACATTATGATTTACATCAAGAAATTGGAAGAGTATGGAATAGGATGGAATAAGTATGACAGGTGCGATTGTATCTCCGACATATATATGCTGTATGATGGTCGTTGTGTCTCCACACGCATCCACTGCTGTCCATATACGTTGTATCACCAGACCTCTGCACGCCTCTTGAAGCGTATCCTGCACCATGGTCACCTCAACGGGGACACCGGCACATTCATCAAAAGCAGTCACATCGGGTATACTGAGATCATCACATATCTCTTCCTTCAGACCTGTGATGACAGGCCCTGAACCACCTACGTTTATTGTTTGGAAAGCAACAGTGGCATTACCACATGGATCAGTCGCTGTGACTTCGCGTTCAATGGAGTATTTAGTAGGACAATTGCTGTAAAAATAACGATCACTCGTCGTGATAGTTACCGAACCACAATTGTCTGATGCAACATATACAGGTAATGAATCATTGCAACCCACACTCACCACAGCTCTGAAGTCTACAAACACAGGGCCCGTTTTATCTTCAATACTTGCTATTGCTGTCAGCGTACTCAGATTGCCACAAACATCCGTAGCCGTCCAAAGTAATTGCATTAAGGCAACATTACTACCTGCCGAACAATCACCTGATGAGAGAAGCTTCTCTTCGAAACTTAATTTAACAGGTCCGGTACAAGAATCATTTGAAACAACATCCTGTGTGCCGAATAGCGTCATCTGTTGATCATGAGCGGCGCAGTTCAATAGTATGATTTCACCGATCCCAAGAGAATCAAGCATAGGATTCACAAATTCAAGATTTGGTTTTGCCAGATCATTCGGAATCAATATAGCGGTGTCTCTTGCCATATTGCCACAATCATCATAGGCTTCATATGTTCTTCTTATTGCAGTCCCGGCTCCACATGGATTCGGAATGGTGTTATCCCAAAACCTGACATGGGCTTCACCACAATTATCTATGGCATCTATATTCGCCAATGAAGGATCATCAATGCAAGCCAGGGAAGGAACGCCTATGAGCACCGGTGCCTGATTATCGATCAGATTGATAGTTACCGTCATGCTGGCGACATTTCCACACAGATCCACAGCCTCCCAATGCAATATCTGCTGTTGGATATAGCCGGAGAAATCACAATTGTTAGCATTAGTGACTGTTCGATCAAACGTCACATTGATTGTATCACCACAAGTGGATGTACTCAGGATCGAAACCGCACTCAATACATTGATAAAGCAGGAATACCACCTTCGCTGCAATTATACTCAAGCATTGATCCATCAATCAAACCTGTCATCTCAGGTTGCAATAATTGCAGCGTTGGTGGCTTATTATTCTCTAATGTTATTCGTTGTATTTCTGTAGTTCTATTACCACAGCGATCTTTTGCAGTCCATGTTCTTAAGATGACCTGTCCATCCGCACATCCTGCTACAGGTTGTGTCTCACTGACGAAAAGTACACACGCGCACAGACATTCATCCGTAGCAAATACAATCGTAGGAGGCAATGGAATCGAATCACAGTTAACGGTAATGTCAGCCGGAATACCATGTATCACCGGTGGAATGGTATCAATCAAAGCCATCAACAGAAATGCTGTGCTGCTATTACCGCATTCATCGGTTGCCGTCCAGGTCAATCTGAACAAGTCAATATATCCATCTGTGGCACACGTACCTTGATCTTCAATGACCTGTGCAAAAGTTACGGTTACTGCCCCTATACAGTTATCTGTTGTAGTGACATCACTGACTCCAAATACAGGCAGATCCCAGTTTGGATCCTGTCCATAACATTGTACATCAAGTGTACTTCCATTAGCCAATCCATTTGGTAAAGTGATGACAGGAGGCGTGTTGTCAAGAACAGTTATAACCTGGACACATGAAGCCGATTGAGCACACACATCGGTAGCCAGATATGTTCGTGTCAGTGTAAAACGATTTGTACACGTTTGATTACTGATGACAGCACTCTGAAGACTTACTGTACTCGTTCCACCACATGCATTTGCGATGACCCCCAGATTGAGATTGACCGGCGGCACATCTGAAGCACACGACACTGTTATATTTCCAGGGCAAAGAATGGTGAGGGCTGAATTATCAAATACGATTATTTGTTGAGTGCATACCGCAGTGTTGCCACATGCATCAGACGGCCAGATATGTTCTATTGACGACAAATTGATTTGTACAGACAAAATTACTGATGATATCACCGGCGAAAGTTACAGTTGCAGTGCCTCCACAATTATCCGCTGTGACGATACCGGCAGCATTGGCTACGGGTACCTGATTTGCACAGAGCACAGTGACATTGACCGGGCATGTGATCGAAGGTGGGGTATTATCAAATACGGTGATGACATGTGCACATACCGCTGTGTTGCCACAAGCATCTACAGCCAGATAAGTTCGGTTGATATTGAATCGATTTGCACAGGTTTGACCACTGATGACATCATTTACAAATACGACTGTAGCTAACCCACCACAATTGTCCAATGATACTATAGTCGATGGATTCGGTGCAGGTACCTGGCTCGCGCATTGCACGGTGACATTACCGGGACATGTGACTGCAGGAGGTGTGTTATCAAATATAGTTATGGTCTGACTGCAGTCATTGATGTTGCCGCACGCGTCAGTTGATCTGTATGTTCGTGTTAATGTAAAGTGATTAGCGCAGGTTTGATTGGTGATGACATCACTTAAAAATGTCACTGTGGCGGTTGGTCCACAATTATCTGCAGTCACAATACTCGCAGGGTTCACTGCAGGAATCTGATTGACACATTGTACAGTTACATTTCCAGGACAGGTGATAGAAGGAAGTGTATTGTCAAATACAGTGATGGTTTGGTTGCAATCAAAGAAATTACCACATGCATCCGTCGCTCTGTATGTGCGTGTCAGCGTATAGCGATCGGCACAGATCTGATTGGTGATGACATCTCCTAAAAAGATAACTGTAGCGACACCGCCGCAATTATCTGCAGTTACAAAACCGGCAGGATTAGCTGCAGGTACCTGTCCTGCACATAGTACCGTGATGTTAGCGGGACAAGCGATGGAAGGAGGAGTATTATCAAAAACTGTAATTGTCTGCGTACATGTCGATGAATTCCCACAAGCATCAGTTGCTGAATATACCCGGTTCACAGTGAATCGATTTACACAAGTCTGATTTGTGATGACATCACTGACAAAATTGATAATGACTTCTCCGGTGCAATTATCAGCAGCTACAATCCCGGCAATATTGGGTATCGGGACTTGACTGGCGCATTGAAAAGTTAAGTTAGCAGGACACGTGATAGTAGGTGCTGTGTTATCAAAGACAGTTATAGTCTGACTGCAGACTGTTGTATTACCTGTTGCATCTGTTGCGATGTAAGTTCGCGTCACGCTAAAACGGTTAGCGCATGTTTGAGCACTGATGACATCTCCACCAAAAGTCACAACGGCTATTCCACCGCAATCATCCGATGCAGATACACTTCCGATGTTTGGTGCAGGGACAAGACTTGCGCAGGTTACAGTGAGATCGGTAGGACAGGTGATAGTCGGTGGATTGTCAGGATTTAAACTGACCAGTATATGATTTGATGTATCACTGCCACATAAAGTAGTATTGACTACGAAATAATCACCTGCTGTGGTCACTACGATGCTTGGAGTGACAGATCCGTTATTCCACACACCATCGATATTGCCCGATAGCGTAACACTATCACCTACACAAAAAGTAGTAGGTCCGTTTGCTGCTATTACGGCTGCTATGGGTGGAAGACCAATACTTATCACGTTATTGTGAAGATCGATGGCTCCGCCCTGTGAAAGGGCTCTTCCAAATAATGATGAAGCTTCCAATAAATGAATAGCTCCATTGGCGAGAACATTGCCCCTGAATACAGAACCATCTCCCAACGTGAAAGCTCCGTTGACCTGCCACCACACATTACATATTGAAGCCCCATTGATCAGGACCACATTTGCCAGCGTACCGGTAGCTAACGCGCCATCGATCTGGAAAATAAATAATGAATTGGGATCTCCCGCTCCGTCTAGCACCAACGTGCCGTTTAATGTTGCAGCAGCGCCGATGCAGTAAATATCAGGCGTGAGCATTTGCCCACCGCCCAAGGTTACACCCAGTACTGTATTGCATGTCTGTCCATCCAAAGCCATATAGGCCGATGCGACATCTATTGCAGCCTGGTCAGCAACAGGATCAGCTACGTGAATTGAACCCATGACGACTCCCGGAGGAAAACCGGAAAAGGAACCGACATCAGTGCCGATGTCTCCCGTGACAACTGTTGCGCCTAAGTTGCTAAATGCGCCTACGGCAGTAAATACAGCAAAACTGTTAGCAACTCCTAAAGAAGGTGCCTGACCGAAATTCAGATTCGGTATTAAAAAAAGGATAAGTGCTAAAAACGTAAATGGCGTTTTCATTGTATTCGATTTATCAGATGAAATAAATTGTTACTATAGGCTTTGGGGGTTAACTATCATTAGTATCGGGGTGTCATGATCATGAAGTATTCGACCAGGTGAAGAAGAAGGATCCAATGATGAATTACATGCCTGCTGTTCCGATAATGCAAAGGGAACTTGATAAATGAAATGATACTCATTCATCAATACAAAACAAGAATGTACAGATTCCTCACTTTGACGGGCGACTGAAGAAAAGAATATTCCTCTTTCAAAACGGTCTGCGTGATTATTCCGGAGGCTATGGTGATGTTAAGAGGTTATTGCGGAAAACACACGATTCATGATTCACTTATTCTTTATTATATTTTCATTAAAAAATATTTTCCCATGATCCTCCTGTATATGATGAAGAGAATCTGCGAGCGAAATAGTTTACAAAATTATTTCGCCGGCAATTGATGAATTTAAAAATGTATGCCTTCCAGCTAACGCTCCACGCTTACGATTTGGTAATATTTAATAAATTCAACAAAAACAGTATTTACACATCATCAGTAAATTTTTCTCTCTTTTGTATAATTTACTGATGGACTATATTTGTGATGTTAAAACTAAGCCATTCTCCACAGCTTAATGTTATATAATTCCTTAACCTTATTGTAAAATTCACAGTTATGCCTTCCTCGCGGCTCCTGCTCCATAATATACTGTTGGTATTGGCCAGATTAGCCTGGATGGCTAGTCTTCATAGCCACTCTTGATGATCGTGGAGATCATTTTAAATTGCTCATTGGCATTGAAAGAATGCGCTGCATGTGCCGGAATGACGATACCTTCGCCAAGCCTCAGGCTAAATTCCTTCCTATTAATGGTAATCAGGGCTGTCCCATCAATGATCTGGATATAATTGTCAAAGGGATATGTTTTCTCCTTTAGTACTTCACCTGCATCAAATGATGAAACCGTTATATTGCCTGTTATTTTCTTAATTATCGTTTTAGTGACCACGGCGTTATGAACGTATTCAATAATCTGAACTATTATATGCGTTTTTGATTTTTCAATCTCTACCGTATCTATGGCGCTAATCATCATCGGTCACATATTTTACATGACGAAGGTATACTGATACCAGGTTGAATGATTATAAAATTATGCTTATGATTTATATCATTCACACATCTATAATCCGCGCTTTACTTTATACTTTAACTTACGTCCCTAACAGTAATCCCTTTTTTTCCTTTCAGACAATAAAAAAGGCGGAATAAATCCCACCTTTCTTACTATATGTTCTCAAAATTTATTTTCAATTGTCATCTTTAAACTCTCCCAAAATTTGCTTTAATCTGCATATCCTCATCAGATTTGGCATTGAAAGAACTTACGACTTACTCCTGTCATTATGCAAAATAGTTAGTCACGGATGTATTCCCTCTTGTCAGTCCGGATCCATCAATATCTCTTCCTGCAGCCTCATCCGTTTCATTAGTAGAGAATCGGTTTCGTCTGAGTGATGAAAGCGGAAAAGAATATGGCTCTCCCGAAATATCCTCATGCGTGAGATAACGCACATACTTGCCGGCAGTGACAGAGCGGAGGGGATTCAGTTGACCAGGATTATTTGTAGGCACAATGAAAAATGTTTTTTGGTTAAGGATTAGACTGCACTCCTTCCCTGCAAAAGTCTGACGACAAGTACAATGACAGCGATGACCAGTAATAAATGAATAAGCCCTCCTGAAGCATAACCGCCAAAGTAGCCGAATGCCCATCCCAGGATCAGGATCACAACGATGATATAAAGTAAATTTCCCATGATTATTAGTTTATAGTTTTGTAATTGGTTTGAATAGAATAGGAATTTTCCAAAAAAAAATTTTAAGGAATTCCGGTTACTCTTTTACAGTAAAAGAATAATGATCAATAGGATGATAATGATCGCCCCTACCGAAAGATAAACTCCACCATTGAGTGTTTTAAGCTGGCTCTTGATTGATTTCACTTCTTTCCGAAGTTGTTTCTTTTCAGCTCCTTTCATACTACTGATGTCCATAGCTTTGATTTCTGAAAGTCTGTTGATCAGTACAGTGGCTTGAGCGGATTCAGTTGTCGCTGGAACTGCAAGAGCAGTATTTTCCGGATTTGTTGACGCACTGGCCTGCATTGGCAAAATGGATACCAGCAAAAGAGCAGTCATCAGGCTTAAGGTTAATTTTTTCATGAATTTGATTTTTTAAAAAGTGAGAAATTGTAACCCTACAAAGATTCATTACTTCCGACTTAAAATAATTATACAATTCTTGAATATTGTTATATCATTCCCACATTATTATGCTCACTACGCATACAAATGGAAAGGCGAAAAGACCGGGGACGGTGCAATGAATTAAGGACTGTGTCCTTATGTTATTTTGTTAGAGGAAAAAATCTTAACAATTGGGAAAGAGGCAAAAAGCACTAAACATCATCCAGACCGGTACGCCTTTTGGTTTTCAGATGTTTAAAATATGTCGGGGTCAACCCTGTTACTTTTTTGAACTGGCTGGATAAATGAGCAACGCTGCTATAATTCAAAAGATAGGATATCTGCGTCAGATTGAGCTCATCATACAAAAGCAATTCTTTGACACGCTCTATCTTATGGGCTATGATATAATGCTCAACTGTAATACCTGTGACTTCAGAAAAAAGATTGGCGAGATAGGTGTAGTCGTAGTCAAGTTTTTCACTCAGATAATTCGAAAAATTAATTTTGGGCATATCATCCGAATAATGGACCATCTCAATGATGATATTTTTTATCTTTTCAATCAGTATGGCTTTTTTATCATCCATTAACTCGAGCCCTGATTTCAGTAAAGCAACTTTCAATTTCTTAAGCTGCTCCGCATTAATATTTTCTTTGACGTCGACCTCACCCAATTCAACAGCTATAGGATGCAATCCGAGATTGGTTAGCTCAGATCTTACGATCATCTTACATCGGATCGAGACCATATATTTGACAAATAGTTTCAATATCCTATTGCCTTGGTTTGAAATGAATCGGATCGTAATCCTACAAAGTTTTTTTCCATTTTAGAGGAGCTTTTTGAATCATCTAAATTTTTTTTACTTGTTTAAAAATTACTTATTTGTCTAGATCATCTTCATCAGTTGCCAAAAAACTAACCAATACTGTATGCGAACCAGGGCAACTAAAATTAGCAGGGAGCTAAGTCGTTACATTACTTTGTTAATAAAGATAGGGATAAATCTCCTTATGGGGCATCAAAAACCTTTTACTTACTACAAAGGATACCTTAATGGCTGACGCTTAGACGGTTCAGCAAGATCTCGAAACTCTATTTTGATCCCTTTTTGTTCAATGCAGCCTTATCGTAAGCATGGGTCAGGGCATCTGTCAATATTCCTTTCGGAATGGATTTTAAGTTCACATAGGTAGCCCCTTTCAGTCCCCATTTGTTAGGCACAGGGTAAATGACAGATACGTCATAGGTGATAAAGACGGATTGATCTATTTCAGAAAGCATTAAGCAGGCTCTGTTATGCTCTCCATCAAGTGTGGCAAATATTTTTTTGTTTACCCTGAATGATGGCTTTTCAAAGTGCGGCACCTCAACGGCTCCCGGAAATGAAAGGGCTAATTTTCTGAAAGATTCTAAACTTATCAAAATGACATCCGTTTACAACCGCAATTTACAATTTTTGGAACCGCAGATTGACGTTAAATTATTTTTCAAAACGGGCATAACAAATCCATCGCGTTTAAATGCAGTTTGACTAGCTCAAGTGTTGCAGATTCACTTGCGGTAATTCCCTTTTAATAATCTTTGCGTCATTAGCGGTACTCAACTTCACTTCGCGAGCTCAAGTTCTTCTGTAGTGATAGCACTTTCCTTGATGCCCAGGAGGACAATTGTTGATGTACGGCATCCATCATCGGCGGAGGTCCGCACAGATAAAAGTGCTGACGTAGATTGGGAATATTGGCTTTAAGAAAATGCTTATCAATCATACCATGATGATATCCTTTGGCATGATCATCAGAGAGAATATTGATGAAGGCGTCACCAAGCAGATAGGTAAACTCCTGTTCCAGTATAATATCCCTTTTGGTTTTATTGGCAAAAATCAATTTGTTGTTTCCGATTTTCCCAACCGCATGCAGATGTCTGAATATAGAAATGAAAGGTGTGATACCTGCACCACCGGCTATAAAAACACCCTCATCTTTGTATGTTATGGCACCAAATACGCCATGCAGCACCAACACATCATTTTTTTTTAGCTTCAGCAATTCTTTGGTCACGCCATTTCGCTCAGGATATGTTTTGATTGTAAATTCCAGATAACTATTGGACGGCAAACTGGTGAATGTAAAAGGCCTTCTTTCCTCCTCCCACCCGTCCTTATTAATTGTTATTTCAGTGGCCTGACCCGGAGTGAATCTGTAATGCGCCGGCTTCCCGGTGACGATCCGCAATACATCGTGTGTAATCTTATCGATTGATTTTATTTTGACCGGATTATATTCCATGATAGTTGGTTTCATATGTAACAGAATACTTCAAACCATTTCTATTGTGCCAATCCTTAGAAGAAAATGGTAAAAAAAAGAAACAGGAGGGAAATGAAAAGGATAAGAAAAGTCTCAACTCTTAAAGTCAATTAAAGTTGATTCGCTTTTCATGAATAGGGATTATATTATTTTAGAAAAGAATTATATAATTCACAGGTTTCTGCCCCGTCGAATTTTCGTTCTTTATTTTACCTTTATACTCCTTCAATTTTTATTGCGAAAATTCTTCCCCTGTGTTTAACCGCTTGCAGTTTCGAAAACCGGGGTGAAGCATTACCGGGGGTTGCGCAGCACACAGGCAGTGCGCTGAGCGCGAGTCGAAGTAGATGAGAAATTTCACGAAGCAGATATTTTGATGGAGCAAAGAATAAGATTTTAAGTAAATTTTAATGCCCAAACTCCCTTAAAGTTGCGTTCTTTGCGCTCTCCAAAATTGGACAACTAAAATAAACATCTTAGTGAAAAATATACTTACATTCTTATTCATACTTTCAATTACCTCTGTATCCTTCGGACAGGACAGGTTGTTCGCTTACACCTATCAGACCAATGTACTGAACAAGGGTGATTTTGATATCGAATTTCAAAATACGTTTTCTACAGGCAAGGTCGGTGCCTATAGTCCGTATGTGTTCGGTCAACATTTAGATCAAAGAGTTGAGTTTGAAGTGGGGCTTGGACGAAAAGTCCAAACAGCCTTCTACCTCAACTCTGAACTTTTCAATTTTGGAGACACTTCTTCAACTGAATTAAATCAGGAATTGAAAATCAGTTTCAGCAATGAATGGAAATGGAAACTCTCCGATCCTATGGCCAACAAGATCGGTATTGCGCTATATGAAGAACTGGAGGTAGGTGGAAACAATTTCGAATCCGAGACGAAAATCATTTTTGACAAACGATGGCAAAAAGATTTAGTCGCATTCAATATCGTCGGCAAATATGAAATTGAGAAAGAAGTATTCCGTGACGGAGCAAATAAAACTGTGGCGGAATGGACACACAGTTCCCCTGTTGAATTTTATCTAGGTTACCTCCATTTCATAAAACCCGACATCGGCCTGGGTATAGAATTGAGAAACAACAATGATATTACAAAAGAAGATGGGTGGGTCAACTCTTTAGTCTTTGCTGGACCAACTGCTCATATCTCTGTTGATAAATTTTTTGCCAACATTTCTGTTCTCCCCCAGATCGCTAATCTTCACAAAACGGATGCTGCTCCGGGTAATCGCGATCTGAATGGATATGAGGCTATAGAAATTCGTGCACTTATAGGATATAGTTTCTGATGAAAAGGAAAATAATATCTATCCTGTTTTTTGGTTTCATCCTTTATGGTTGCAGTCAATCTTTGTATATCCCATCCTTCTTCAATAGCTGAGCAACAAGAAAGACTATTAGCAGGTCGAAAACTCTATGTAGACCATTGCAGTGGCTGCCACAATCTGCATTTTCCAAAAGAATATACTGAAGACCAATGGAAATCGAATCTTGATGAAATGCAGGTGAAGGCGAAGATCACTGACGATCAAAAGCAACTGATCCTTGATTATCTGACTGCACAGCCCTGAGCGAAAATGCAACAAGGACGGAAAATATTTCAAATATTGTCGCCCCTGATCTCGCACCCACCTATTGACTTATACAAACAGCATATGCATGCCGGGTCCGCTTCCTCTTTGATAGAAATCTCCTACAGTCAGGACGCCATCAAGATCATCAATCAGATCCTCTTTCTTCAGATGAAACATATCCATGGCAAGTTTACAAGCCCACAATTTCACTCCCGAAGCACTCAGTATTTCGAGGAATTCGTGAACAGGAGGAATATCAAGCTTGTCCATTTCCTTCTGCATCATACTTGTAGCGAATGCCTCCATACCCGGTAAGCCACCAAGCATCGTTGGAATGTGCATAGCGGGATTTCCGACCGTGGCTACGTGTAGATGTTCGAGTTTCTTTTTTTGTATGGCTTCAAGGCCGAAGAAGGTGAAGAACATTTCCGCTTCTATTCCTTCGGAGCGCGCCCCATTAGCAAGGATGAAAGCAGCATACACATTTTCAAGAGAAGCCTTCGAAAGGATGATCATCATCTTCTTGATTACTTCATTTTCATTTTTTATAGCACCATTTTGCTTGCTTGTGAATACAGTTGTGGTTTCCATGATTTATTATTTAGGGTTGGTTATTTAAATACAGCTTACCGGCTTCGGAATGCCTGCTATTTTTGTACACGTCTTTAGCGGACCGGCAGGAAAAAGCTGGTAAAATTCCTTAATATCAACCACACCGCTTTTTCCAACATTGCGAATCGTCAATGGAATTTCCTTTGTATGCTGATCCTGTACATAATTGATGACATCCCAATGGCGAGGTGTCAGATCAATTCCTGTCTGTTGGGCAATTTCATGCGCAATGGTCTTATCCCATTGTGAAAAATCAGTCAGATAACCTTCTTCATTTAGGCTAACTGTTTTATTTGAAATAGTCGTTAACATGATTATATATTTTAAACGTTATCAAAATGTTTTCCGGCTTCAGACATATTGGTGGAGATGAAGGGAATGTGATTTCCTTTCAACAGCATATTCCAATAAATCCAGCGGAATGCGAGTTTACCCATGTGATTCATTCGGCTTTCCTTCAGTAAGCGCAAAGGTCCTACACCCGGGAAAGGGAATGTTCCTTCCACCGGCTCATGCGTGTAGTTGAAATCGAGAAGAATTGCTTTTCCATTTCCGGTCTCAACGAAACAATTGGCGTGACCATCGAATTCTTCGCGCAGCGGTTCTCCTTTGATGTAGTGCAAAATATTTTCTGTGAGTATTTCGGCTTCAAAGTGTGCTACTGATCCTGCTTTGGATGCAGGAATGTTAGTGGCATCACCGATCACAAAAATGTTTGGGTCTGATTTTGATTGCAGTGTTGCTTTATGGGTAGCCACATAGTTAAGATCATCACCAAGACCTGATCGTCCGATCATCGCATGTCCCATATTTGTAGGAACGGTCACGAGCAGATCAAATGGAACTTCTTTGCCGACATAGTCAATGATTTTTTTGTTTTCATTGTCGATGCGCTCAATGGCAAAATCCGGAATGACATGGATGTTCTTTTCTACCAGCAAGTGTTCCAGAGCATGCGTTGCCTTGGGTTTGGTAAATACACCATCCATGGGCGTGACAAATGTGATGTTAACGCGGTCACGGATATTTTTGTGTTTGAAATAAGAATCTGCAAGAAAGGCAAATTCCAAAGGAGCGACCGGACACTTGATGGGCATCTCCGTGATATGCACGACGAGATTTCCGCCTTCCCATTCACGTAGTTTGTCGCGAAGGGCAAGTGCGCCATCGAAAGAATAGAAATCAAAAATGTTCTTCCGCCATTCTTCGCCAAGCATGCCTTCCGTTTCTTCCGGAGAAATGGATGTTCCGGTCGCGATGATGAGAATGTCATAATGAAAAGTATCGCCATTTTCGGTAATCACCTTTTTTTCTGCAGGAAGAATCTTTCCAATCTTCTCACAGAAGAACTTGACACCATCAGGAAGAAATTCGCGAATTGGTTTCTGAATATCATCGGGTGTATAGATGTCAAAGGGCAGGAAAAGAAAACCAGGTTGATAGTAATGTATTTCGTTTTCATCAATGATCACGATCTCCCATTCATCCTTTTTGTTTTTAAACTCGTGACTAAGATGGTTTGCCATCATTGTACCTGAAGTACCTGCACCGAGAATCAAAATCCGTTTCATCATTGTTGTTTTTTGATACAACAAAGGTCAGACAGGATTGCCCTTAGAAATGTGATAAACGTTACATAGCCGTATGATGCTTATCACAAAACACACTGATCAGTATCATGAATATGTAAATCATGTAGAGAAGTAAAAATTGCAATGTATTGTCGACACGCATTTTACCTCCTGAATAGATCTGGTAACAGATTGATAGCAATTATAATAGTCTTGATAGACACTGTATGTCCATATAATATTCTGTGGGCGTATGAGCAAAATAATTCTGTAGACACCTTATCCCAATTATTTATTCTACTTCAATTGAAATAGTCACATTTCCGCCGAGGCCTTTTTCCGTCAATTTTTTTACAAGATTCACATGTTGAAATACTCTAGCAAATTGTAAATCAGGAAAGCAGGCCAGAATATAGCTTTGAAAATGCCCACCACACCCATCCAAAATGTAGTAGCATGCTGGATAAAATAAATCACAGCACCTATGAATCCCATGCCATAAACAGCTGAAGATTGTCTGACGATCACTTTTTTATATTGATTGATCATGGCAAATTTCGTTTAGAATACAAAATTGGGCTGAAGGAAAGAGTTTGTTTATGATATACGTCAGCCAAGTTGATGACCCCTATCGAAGAAATCCCTTTTTTGATTTTTCTATTACTTAGTTTACAAAACAGAATTAGCTTGTGCCATGGCCCTAAAATATTCCGCACTTAATTTTGGAAATCGCTTCAGATTTTTATAATCCATATAATACAATCCAAAACGAATACCATATCCGCTGGCCCATTCAAAGTTATCCACCAAACTCCAATAGAAATATCCCTTTACCGGAGCACCTTCCGCAGTGGCTCTTTGCAATTGAGTAAGGTAGCCGCGCAAAAACAATATTCTATCTGTATCGTAGATTTGATTGTCAGACGTCAATTCATCCGTACCACTCATTCCATTCTCAGTGATATATATTTCCTTTGGGTTCCAGAGTTTCTGTACATGCTTTGCACCCCAGTACAGGGTTTCCGGACCGAGGAGTTCCCACTTGGAGGTACTGGTCGGATGTGATTTTGCAAAAGGAATTTTTTCATATCCATCTGCATTTGATGAAGCCTTCACATACGATTCAGGATTGTAAATATTGATGCCGACAAAATCCAGCAGGCTGCTGATAATCTTCAATTCTTCATCCGTAAATTTAGGCGCATCAGCTCCTGCTTTTTTAAGAAAAGCGTCCGTATATTTTCCTTCCATGATCACCGTCATGTAGCCGGCATTGAATTCCCTGGTGGCTATTTCTGCAGCTTTAATATGCTCCGCAGTTTCAATGTAAGGAACAGCAACTTTTACATTTTCTGCTAAACCTACTTTTGTATCCGTTTTACCATGAGCCCGAATCGCCTGCACTGCCAAACCGTGCGCCAACACTGCATGATGTCGTGCCTGATATAATTCAGCCGGAGGCAATTTCACACCAGGTGCAAAAACACCGTCACCATAACCAAGTTGTATGAATGTCCAGAGTTCATTGAGCGTGAAAAAATGTTTTACCCGATCAGATAATTTTTCACTCATGTAACCTGCATAGTCTGCAAATGCTTTTGACGTTTCTTTTGATTGCCAACCGTTATACTTATCCTGCAGGGCCTGCGGCAAATCCCAATGATATAATGTTGCAAAAGGTTCAATGCCATTGGCCAATAATTCATCTACCATCCGGTTATAAAAATCAAGCCCTTTTTGATTGGGTGTGCCTGTACCATCAGGAAAAATTCTTGACCATGCTATGGAGAAACGATACGACTTTGCATTGAGTGATTTTATTAATTGAATATCCTCTTTGTACTTGTGATAAAAATCGCAGGCAATATCCCCCGTGTCATTATTTGCTATTTTCCCTGGCGTATGCGAGAACGTGTCCCAAATGGTCATGCCGCGACCATCTACGTTGGCAGCACCTTCTACCTGGTAAGATGCTGTAGCCGTTCCCCAAAGGAAGCCCTTTGGAAATTCAAGGTTATTCTTTGGTGATGAAGATGGTTGATCTTTTTTATCAGTTTCTGCTTTTGTATCGCATGATGAAAAGAGAAAAGGGGTAGCTGAAACCGCTAATGTGGCTAAACCTGCTGATTTTACAAAGTCACGTCTGTTGGATTGTTGCTGATACTCTTTTTTTTCAGCATTATCAGCCGTCTTTAGATCTTTCATATTGTACGTTTTAGAGTTAGCAATTTATCTGATTAGGAGTTAACACTTAGGGTTCAAAATCTTTAAGCTGTGGCTTCATCGGTTTGAAGATAGTAATCTTCGAATAAACGTCATGTCTCGTTGTCAAAAGTCAAAACTATACAAAGTGGTTTGCTGGCAGAATTTGTTTCAATGCATCCATTCGATAAAAGGTCTTAGTACCTACCTTTAATGTTTCAAATTCTTCCACTTTGCCTACCTTGTTGAATTTCCTTTGTCCTGCTTATTTATGAAGATTTATATACACATTCCGACCTGTATCGTCCTGCTCTTCTGTTTTTCGAAGTCCTATGCACAAGTCTATCTAAATGAGATCTTAGCCTCTAATGCGTCTACTATTGCCGACCCGGGAAATGGAGAATACAACGATTGGCTGGAACTTTATAACGCAGGCGCTGGTCCTGTCGACCTTACCGGTTGGCATCTTTCCGATAGTGATGACCCTACGGAATGGGCTTTCCCTGCAGGTACGGTGATCAATGCGAAAGGGTTCCTTCTCATTTGGGCTGATGGTACGGGCCTGGGTTTGCACACAAACTTCAGATTGGGAGCCGGTGGTGAACAACTTTCCCTCTTCAATGCAGGCGACGCGAAAGTGAGCCAGATTGATTATGTCGAACAACCAACTGATGTCTCTTATGGCCGACAGACAGATGGTAGTTTGAAATTGGGTTTTTTCTCCAAACCAACACCAGGGGCAAGTAACAATACTTCTGTTTTTTATACAGATTATGTGCGACAGATACCCTTCTTTTCGAAGGCAGGTGGATTTTTTACCGGGCCTGTTACAATCACTATTTCAGATAAGTATAACGCCGGAATTGTTCGCTACACTCTTGATGGCGCGGTGCCCTCTGAAAATAGTCCTGTATTCGCACAACCTATTCAAATCAATGCCACAACGGTTGTAAAAGCACGCATGTTTTATGCGGGTCAATTGCCCGGACCTGTAGTGACGAATACTTATTTTATCAACGAAGGATTTGAGCACAGAGGTCTTGCTGTAATGTCATTGTCCACTGACCCGAAATATTTTTTTGATCAGGATAGCGGTCTTTATGTACAGGACTTTAAACCTACATGGGAATATCCTGTACATCTTGAATTTTATGAACCCGATGGACTGCTTGGATTTCATCACGATGCGGGGGTTCAGATCGGAGGTGAGAACGCTTGGATCCTTCCACAAAAACTTCTCAATATTTTTTCGCGTAAAAAATATGGCAGCGGACATTTTGATTACCAGCTTTACCCGGACAATCCAAAAAAACGTTTTGGGGATATCATATTGCGATGTTCCGGAAGTGACTGGTCATATACGATATTCAGAGATGGCCTGATGCAGGGACTTATTAAAGCGGAGGCTGATCTTGACGGACAGGACTTCAGGCCATGCGCAGTTTATATAAATGGTCAATATTTTGGTATCCATAACATCCGTGAAAAGCAGGATGCTGAGTATACGGAGTACTATCACCATATTGCTCCGGATGATCTCGACTATATCGAAAACGATGGCGAAATAAAAGAAGGTGATGCAGTAGCTTATAATCAGTTAGTATCAAAACTGAATGCCGGTGTACAAAGCGATGCCGCCTTTCAGGCTCTTGACGCCATCGCCAACACAAAAGATTTTACAGACTATATCATTTCTCAAATTTTTGTCGCCAATACAAGTTGGGGACATAACATTGCTCTGTTCCGCCCCAGGTCTTCCGGAGGTCGCTGGAGGTGGCTCCTGCATGACTATGATCGTGGATTCAATTTGAGCAACGTCAATAGTACAGCTATGAATTGGGCCACGGCTACTAATGGAGATATTTCCAGTAATCCAGCTTTCGGTACGCTTTTTCTTCGCAAGATGTTGGAGAATAACGCATTCAAACAACGTTTTATCACCCGTTTCGCAGATCATCTTTACATCACCTACAATCCTGTCACAATCGACAAACGTGTAGATCTGCATGCAGGGTGGATCCGATCTGAAATACCTTATCAGGTAGCAAGATGGGAAGGCACTACATCAAGCTATGGAGACGCTATCCCTTCAGTTGCTTTTTGGGAAAACGAAGTGTCTGCACTCAAGCAATATGGTGTGCAGCGCAATTCATTTATGTTAAATGATTTAAATTCCTTTTTTGGTCTGGGTGGAACCACTACACTCGATCTCGATGTCAGTGATGTCTCTCACGGATTTATTCGTCTGCACGAGATGAAGGTGCCATCCTATCCATGGACAGGAAAGTATTTCAGAAACCGTCTGTTCACGCTTACTGCTGAAGCCAAACCAGGCTTCAATTTTGTACGTTGGGAAAAAATGGACCTTTCACAAACTACACTTCTTGCTGCAGGCAGTGTATGGAAATACAGAGATGCTACTATTGCTCCTCCCACGGATTGGAATCAACCCGGGTTTAACGATGCAGCGTGGCCAGGCGGACCTGCGCAATTGGGCTATGGCGATGGTGATGAAGCGACCGTGTTGAGTTTTGGTGGAAATACAAATAGCAAAACGCCAGCTTACTATTTCAGAAGCAGTTTTAATATACCTGATCCGGCAGTCTATTCCGGTCTGCTTATACGTCTGATAGCAGATGATGGAGCAGTCGTCTATCTCAACGGTAAAGAAATCTGGAGAATAAATATGCCTTCTGCACCTGCATTAATTTCATTCACAACATTGGCCATCGGTACCGTACAAGGATCTGGTGAAGGTGCCTGGAATGAACTTACGATACCTTCTTCGCTATTGGTATCGGGGCAAAACGAAGTGTCTGTAGAAATTCACCAGGTCGATCGCACGAGTTCAGATATAAGCTTTGACTTCGAAATGCAGGGCACGTTAAAAGGTACGCCTGAAATCATAAGCAATAGTCCTTCACTTGATGTTACGCTTGATGTTAATCCCCGCGCGCTCAGGGCTGTCTTCGAGTCTGATGGTTCGTGTGGTATTCTTCCCGACACTGTTTTTCAAAATCTCTCACTGGATGTTTCCTGTTCGCCATATATCGCTTCTGGCGACGTTGTGGTAAAACCTAATGTGACACTCACTGTACAACCAGGTGTGGAAATCAGGTTTTCTGAAAAAGCGAACCTTTGGATACTCGGAGATCTTCAAATGAATGGCACCGTGGATGCACCCATCAATGTGAAAAATGATACCGGCAGTGAAACCTGGGGTGGTATCTTTTTAAAAAATGCGACATCCACTTCGTCCTTATCTTATGTAACACTTGAAAATGCTTCTGCAGGTACTCAACGATTCTATTATCCTGCGGCTATCAGTGCTTATCATTCAGATATTACACTGGACCATATGGATCTTACGTCTGTAAAAGACAATCCGGTCTTTGCGCGTTTTTCAGATGTGATCATGACCAATTCAAAACTCAAATCTGCTGTGACAGGGGATTGTATCAATGTGAAACAGGGATTTGCCATTGTAGAAAATTGCGATTTCGAAGGTGGCACACAACCGGATATGGACGGTATTGATTTTGATGGCGTGGTCAATGGTATAGCCCGTAATAATCATGTACATGATTTCAGAGGTGACAATTGTGATGGTCTTGATATCGGCGAGCAATGCCAGGGTTTATTGATCGAACACAATTTTATACATCACTGTTTCGATAAAGGAATTTCTGTCGGACAAGAATCGAGCGCGACCGTGGTTAACAATGTCATTGCCTATACGAATATCGGGATTGCCCTTAAAGATGAAAGTGATGTACAAGTAGAGCATTGTACTTTTTTTGGCAATCAAAAAGGGGTGTCAGCGTATGAGAAAAACGCAGGCAACCTTGGCGGTACCGGACATATCGTGGATTGCATTGTGAGCAATGCTTCACTGGATGCCTATGACTATGACAGTCATTCCGGACTGACATTGACGCGATGTCTTTCTGATCTTGATTCGATCAGCTATCCCGGCAACATAAATGCTGACCCCCATTTTATCAATCCTACATTATTTGATTTCAATTTATTGCCGGCCAGTCCTGCCATCGGCATTGGTGCATCAGGATCAAATCTTGGAGCTAATACGTTACCTGTCTATACGGGTCTGCCTCAATTGATGATTTCTGAAATATTGTACAATGATACATTGACATCCACCGGCGAATTCATTGAAATATATAATCCCGGCGCCATCACAGTGGACATGTCGAACTATAAGCTCTCAGCAGCGGTGGATTTTACTTTTCCTGCAGGCGCCACTATACTTCCCGGAGGGACCGTGGTCGTAGCAAAAACTGCTTCTAATTTTTCCGGGGCTATTTATCCGGTGTACCAATGGGAAAGTGGTAAACTACGCAATGAAGGAGAGGTCATATATCTCATTGACAGGGATGGGCTGCTCGTGGATTTTGTGCGGTACAATAATCATACACCATGGCCGGAAAGCAATACGCTAAAAGGTAAATCCATCGAACTGGTTTCCGGTATTTTAGACAATCATTTTGCTACGAGTTGGGTACCCAGTAAAGCTCAGGGAGGTTCACCTGGAGAAGTGTCAGGGGTCTCTGGCACCACTCCTGAATTGAATGATACACAGTTTACGATCTATCCCAATCCGGCTTCGGATGTAATGTATGTAGCGTTTAAGGAATATGCTGATTCGTTTACGATCCGGATCATTGACATCATTGGAAGAGAGGTGCTGAGTAGAACATCCTATCATGAAAATGTATTGAATCAGGCACGAGTTGACTTAACCCACCTTGATCATGGAAGTTATTTTGTGGTCATTGAGGATGAGCGCGGCCGTGTAATAGGTTCCGAAGTATTGATTGTTCAATAAAGGATGAAATGCCCATATGCTATGATAGTTTAATTAACTACTGATCCGCCAATTTCCTTAACCCGCTTTTAGGTATACGGTTTACTGCTCGTGAAAAGGCACAACTTTTTAAGTTATATGGTGATCCCTTTTTGTGGAGTGGCAATAGTGGCCTTTCAGTTTTCTTTCAATACGTGTCTTGCTCTTTATTCCTTATGATTTTTCCGCCCAATGCTGTAAATAAATCATCAACAGGGCTCCCATAGTTCAATCTTGTTGCCTTCTGCGTCCATGATATGTATAAACTTTCCATAGTCGTAGGTGGCCATGTCATCAAGTATGGTGACTCCGTTTTCTTTGAGTTTGTTTACAAGTCCTTCAATATTCTGAACCTGGTAGTTAATCATAAAATCCTTTTTAGATGGGGAAAAATATTCATCCCCTTTTTTGAAAGGTTTCCATTGAAGAGAATTTATCTCGTCAGGTCTGTTAACGTTCCTTGATTCAAAACTCGAAGAACCCCAATCATTTATTTCAATCCCCAAATTTTTAGTGTACCATTCTTTCGTTTCTTTAGGATTGTCAGAAAAAAAGAAAATGCCACCAATTCCTGTCACCTTTGGGGTTGTGTCAGCAGGTGAAGTTGAGTTTTCATTTTGATTTTTTTGGTCTTTCATATGGTTTGAATTTTTAGTTGCGAATCACAGTTTGCAAGAAGTGTTACAATCGAAATTATTGCCAATACTCTTTTCATCCTTTTCTATTTTCTATTCGTACAGGTTTGTTCTGTCATTTTTTCAGGGATGCCAATGATACAATTTATGACTAACCTGAAATGAAGTTTTTTAAAACATAAGGCCACGGAATTACAAGGAGATCTACAATAATACCTTTGAAGTTAATTGCCGTCAGACCCTGTGCAGAAGAACCTGCTAAGTGGTCTGTAAGCCATAATGGATAGGCCACAATAATCAGCCAGATCAGCTTGTAAGAAAACTGTACCAATAGCAATGGAATCATTTTCAAAGGATAGAATACACCTAAAATCGCTAACACAGAAAATGCTGCCCAAAAACTAAATGCTACTCCCGGCAAGGGCTCCCACAAACCTTCATGCGTAAATATTTCAGTCCACACAGAACTACCTAAGAGTACGGCGTTCACTAAATATATAAATCTCAGCAAATAGAAACGGAATTTTGAAATCCCAATGGTTTGATCAGCTTTAAAGAGAGATTTAATACTTTCTGTTGTAATTTTCATCTTATTATTTTGCATTTATGAGAAAATGTGCTTTTGTAATTTACTGATGTTTATATTGAAGCTTTCCTGTCTTTTGAATTTCCACACCTTTAAATATTAGCCATAGACTCATAGAAACTTCTCCAATGAACGCAGGAAGTAAAACATAAGGAAAAAGGTACTTAGCTAAGTGTGGAAGAAGGAACCAACCGAGACTATTGATCAGATAACCTAAGCCTGCCAAAGCGTACAAAATACCCAAAAAGCGGGGAAGAATATTTGATGTATAAATAAGGTATCCAATGATCGGAAAGTAAAAGGCGAATAAGAAAAGGCTGATGTTATACCCTTGTGATTGTAAATTCAGAAAGAATAACGAAAGTGTCTGCAACTGTTCAATTGAAAACGTAGTTTGATAACTGCTGTTGTGCAGGAGCAAAAGAGGTGCAAGCTGATTGAGCAGGTTGACAGCCATAACTGCAGCAGCTACGTTGCCAAAAATAAAAGCCAGTAAAGAAATGTTTTTATTTACAGGTTTAAACAGGATGTAGAAAATGAGTGTTAAAAAAGTTCCGCAGAGAATAACGAGAAGATCAGCAACAAAACCTAAACGATACATTTGTTCAGACGACAGGATATTATGTGCAGTCGCTACCGGATCACCGTACACGGTTAATCCTTCTCTGACAAATGCTTCAGCGAACCCGCCTGCAATTATCGTAATCAGGTAAAGAAATCCCGATACTCTTGCTAATGTATTATTTGAATTCATGGACAGGGATATTATTTTTTACACCCTTGATGATAAGCCACAGCATTATGGAAATCTCTCCTAAAATCCATAAGGGCATTGCAAATTTGAAAACAAGCTCCTGGTAGTGGGGAAGCAGCAGATGTGTCAAACAATGGATGATGTATGTTATTCCGTTTACAAATAAAAATAAACCCAATACACGGGGAATAAACCCGGAAGCATACACCAACAGCCCAAATGGTAAAAGCCAGAGCCCCCAGAACATCTCTAATGTAATCGCTCCGTATTCATTCATTTTAAGAAATAGCATCGCCAGATCCTGCCTCTGACCGATTTCAAATGTTTTCAATACTTCGCCTTTAAAAAGCATGAGAGAAGTAATATTGAATGCATCCATAATAAAAACAACCGGAAATGTCATCATCAGCAATATTACCATGAGTTTTGCCTGCAGCTCGTTCACTTGCTTGAACAATTGATAAAGAGCCATTAATAAAAAAACACCGATGGTCAGGCTGATCAAATCATTAAGTATACCCGATCGGAATATTAACTCATTGGCAAGTATCTTTTGGGCAGTGGCAACTGCATCACCCTCTACTATCGTTTTTGATGGAACATACATAATGCCGTACATGCCCGTCATGACCCAGATAAGATAGAGTAAGCCGGCAAGTCTTGCTATTTTTTTTATTGAATTCAATTCTGCTTCCATATTGAGATTCTACATTATTTTTTTCGCATCCGCCTGTCTGCCACCTTGATTCAAAATGGATTTCGTCACCCTACCCGAATCGTCTCTGACAAATTCAAATTGAGCATCATTAATTTTTGTAAAGAATTTTGTTTCTGTTTCCGGAAAGATTTCAAATTTATCCTGTCCTTCGACTAGTATGAAAAGCCGGTTCTGCTCTTTGGTCACTGAAAATGTGAATACAGATGGAATTTCATATTCACCCACATACGTTTCCAATATCTTTTCATTCACTATTATTCCATTTGAGTCGGGGATAGATTTATTGGTTTTATTCCAAACCTCATTGCCGGTAGGTTTTTTGCTTATTAATTTTTCTATATTCCCCTTTTTATTTTTTGAAAATTCAAGCGTTAGCTTTGCATCATCAGAGAAAAACATATCTTTTTGATAGGCTTTAAGATTAGACTTTGGACCTCTGCCAAGCTGAGAAAACAACTTATTTTCAGACACCGTAATGATTCGTTGTAGCCCTTTTTCATTTTCATAAACACCTTCGTATCCTTGTAAAATCGCATTGGCTACAGGTATCTCTTTGTATTCGTAAGGTTTTCCACTGGCAAGAGCGGCCATCCAAAAAGCAATATCCTTGGGATAATTGCAGTCGCAATTCGTAAACATGACAACAAAAACATCTTCTTTGGGCAAATATATTTCTGCCGCTCCAAACCCTTCGATACCACCGCCATGCCAGATAGAAGGACTTTCATAAACGTAACCTAATTTCCAGCCATATCCATAATCCGTTTCTTTTCCATCCGTCAGTTTATACCTTGTAAAGGCCTTATCAAGGGTTTCTTTTTTTACCAATTTATATGAATGAACAGCTTGCTGCCATTTATAAAAATCCTCTACGGTGGATTGTATTGCGCCTGCCGAGTAAATAATGGTTGGGTTCAGCGATCGGCTATTTACAAAACCATTCTCACCAACACTATAGGCACCAACCCGGTTTTTTATAATTTTTGTGTCATCCGCGAATAGTGAATGGGTCATACGAAGTGGCTTGAAAAAATTTTCTTCAAGGTATTCTGCATAGGGTTTGCCCGTAATTATTTCGATTATATACCCCAGTAAAAAATAGCCTGAATTGCTGTATTCCCATTTTGTACCCGGGGCAAAACGCATCGGCAAGTTCTTGAAAAAGTCAATTACTTCGTTTGGTGTGCAATCGGAACTTAGTTTCTTTTCGGGGTCTTTCATGCCAGAATACGTTTGAATACCCGATGTATGCGTCAGCAAATGCTCTATGGTGATACGATTTCCCTGTGTAGGATAATCGGGAATATACTTTGTGATTTCGTCCTGCAAATTCAGCTTACCCTGCTCCATCAATTGCAATATCGCCACTGCTGTAAATTGTTTACCAATAGAGGCAACCCAGAAAACATTATCCACTTGCATGGGTACGTCTAACTCCAAATGTGCCATACCGAAAGCTTTTTTATAGATAATCTGACCATTTCGGGACACCAAAACTGTAGCACCTGGTTCATCAGTCCTGAATTGCTCTGAAAGTATTTTGTCAAAGTAGATGGCAAGTTGTGTATCGTCTTTTTGTTGAGCATAAGAAAGATTGAACAAGAGCCCAAAGGCCAGAATTAGTGTTTGCTTGACTGAATGCATAGTTTTTGCTTTTTTTAATGTTCTCATGTTTTTATGTATAGGGGGCAAAATAATGTACTAGAGCATGCATTGAGAGCCCGCGTCAATAAACAGCCCCATTTGGTATACCAACAACGTAGGGATGTCAGTCATAGGAAAAGCAGGATTAAAAACATTTGCTGACCTTTACCGCACAAATAGCAGAATGAACGCAATAATCAATATGAAGCGGTTTACATTTTATATATGGGTTGGGGCAGTTTGGTTATTGCTATGGATCTTTAATAGTTTTGTCAATGATACTGAATCATTTGTTCCTCAATCGTTGAATGAGATCTGGCGGTTTTTTTATATTGTTGTTGTCAATTTTATTTTCTTTGAGTACAGCCTGCCTTTTATAAGAAGGAAAAGATCAAGTATCCTTTTCAATATTTTAATCGGTATTTTGCTGATTACGCTACAACTTATTTTAGTTTCCGTTGGCTCGTATGGCTGGAGGTGTCTTGGAATTCAGTTACATATTTATACCTCTTTAAGACAAGTTACCATAATCCCTGATGAACGCTATTATTACATTATGGAGGAGGTCTTTTATCAGGCCCAGGGCGGTATTTCTTCTGTTTTCTTTTTTGGGTTGGCAAAACTTCTGTATGACAATTTTAAATTAAAACAAACCACGCAACAATTGCGTCTTGAAAAGCAGGAAGCAGAATTGAATTATCTCAAGTCACAAACGAACCCTCATTTTTTATTCAATACCTTAAACAACATTTATGCGTTGGCAAGGGATAAGTCTGACTTGACTCCGGAGTCCATTTTACGGCTTTCTAAAATCCTGCGCTTCATGCTCTACGAAACCAGTGGAGGGTTTATAAGTATAGAACAGGAACTTGAAATCATCAACGACTATATTGCCCTTGAAAAATTACGGTACGATGATTCATTGCATATCCATTTTAAGCATGACGTAGAAGATATCAAGCAACCCTTGCCACCACTGTTGCTGATCCCATTAGTTGAAAATGCTTTCAAGCATGGTGTTTCTGAAACAAGGAGTCAGCCATTTGTAGATATTCAGCTCTCGATTAAGCAGCAACTTTTAAAATTTATTGTAAAAAACTCTATAGAAAATATTCATGGAGAAAAAAAGGTAAAAGAGAATATCGGCTTGTCCAACCTCAGGCGTCAACTGGAATTGCTTTATACAGATTACCATTTATCTGTTCAACAGGACGTAACGGTGTTTACAGCTATCCTGGAAATTAATCTGACAAGCCATGTCTAAAATAAAGTGTATCGTCATAGAGGATGAGCCCCTGGCCGTAAAAGTTTTGTCTGAGTATATTTTGATGGTGCCGTTTCTGGAATTACAGGGCACATTTAAAAATGCTATTCTGGCTACGGAATACCTGCGGGACAATTCTACCGAACTTATATTTTTAGATATTCATCTGCCAAAATTAAAGGGGATGGCTTTTTTAAAAACGCTTTCGCATCCGCCTGCAGTAATCGTTACAACTGCTTATCACCAGTATGCGGTGGAGGGATTTGATCTGAACGTAACCGATTATCTGTTGAAGCCATTTGCGTTTGAACGTTTTTTGGTAGCTGTCAATAAAGTAAAGACAGCCCAATCTGAAATGCAGAAAATAAATGAACCCGGGGAGAAAAAGGATTTTATATTTCTGAATGTTCAAAAAAAGAAAGTGAAAATTCTATTTTCTGAGATTGTTTACATAGAAAGCCAGCGCGAATACATCAAAATCGTGACCACCAAAACGGAGTACATTTCAAAAATAAGCACTCATGAAATGGAAGGTCTTTTGCCGGCAAATCTTTTCAAACGTATCCACCGTTCTTTTATCGTTTCAATTCCAAAGATTGAATCCTACACTGCCGAAATGGTTGAAGTGAATGGGGTGCCTATTCCTATTGGCAGGGAGTATCGGGGTATTATTGAAAAGTTGTAGATGCAGGCGAGTAGAATGACGTCGGCCAAATTTTCCTTAGCGCCGGATAAACTTAAGCGTTTTGACTTTTGTCGGATGTGCAACTTTGGCCTGCATGAGAGAATATTTTATTTGTAGCGTTAACTGTTTACATTCCTTCTATTAGTGTTTCAATTACAAGCTTAAACGCTTCTTCGTGATTATACTTTTCACTCGGTCTTAACAAAGCAACGATGTCACCAAAAAAATCATCGTCTGCTTTTTTCTTCTCAACATTCATCAGGAATTCCTTTTGTGTCGGAATTGGTTTCTCTAAGGAAAACTTCATGTACTCTTTGTAGCATTGAATAATCAAGTCAGGATTGAGCTTAGAATGTGTCAATGCCTTCCACAGGTCATATAAATCTCTGCCTTTCCTTCGCTGATACAATGCACTCAATTTCGTTCCTAACAATTCTTCAACTTTGTAAGTGGTCAATTCGCACTGGCCATTAAACCACGATGACTCGACAGCAAATGCCTTTTTCTCCCAACCCAACACTGTAAAATGTTCTCGACAATTTGTTTCAATTTTTAATTTAAGATTTTGAACAGGTGCAAATTCAGAGTCAAAGCGATACATAATTGTGTTGTTATCCTTTCTCTGGTCAACATTTGATTTTCCAAGAAATGCAAGTGCCTTCTGCAAATGCACAATTGTTTCTTTGATTGGTTCGGAACGAATTTGAACCAGGTCAATGTCCTCTGAATATCTTGACTGCGGTTGTAAATAAATTTTATGCAAAGCTGTTCCCCCTCTGAAGGCTAAGCTGTCAGCAAGAAACTTGTCTGAAAATATTTCTACCAGTGCTCTGCAAATGACAAGGTCCTGCTCTACCTGCTCGTTTGTTTGCCACGGAACATTTTTGCTCCATTCTGTTATGTACGCTTGTGGAATCACTAATCAATTTCAATTTCAGTGTTCACGATCAGTTTCCATTTATCACTTATCAGGTTTATAGTTTTTTCTCCTGATGCCTTTAATGGAATCAAATAAAATTTTATACCTGATCTTTTACATACGGAAAAAAGTCTTTCAGCAATCTCTTTCTTATCTAAAATTTCCTCAAGGATAAAACCTAATCGTTGCAGGGAGGATGCTGTTGCATATTTGATGGGCTCCTCATTTATATCATTCCGCTTTATTGCATCTGTCAAATCATTGATAACAGTTGCTGCCCTGCTCAGTCCACCTATTTTCTTTTCATAACTAACCAGGTCAATGGCTGTCAGCAGGGGATTTGAAATGTTGATATAGCCCGTTTCAGTTTTTCTCATTTCAGTTAGTGTATCGGGTGGAAGTTGCCTTGTGCTGATATAGTTTATTTTAATTCCCTTCTTAATGGTTGCTCTCAATACAGGATATTCTGTGACTACAAAATATTCTTGCGGCTGTTGGTGTGATGCTCCATGAAGTGCTGCTGCATTTAAAAGTGCTACATAGTATTTCCGTTCAAGAAATTTCATTAACCCATCAATAAACATCGCGGGTGGTAAAATTCCCTTTGAAGAATATTGTGGCGGGACAATTACGTAGTAGCCTTTGAATACAGAAACTACTTTTCCCTTTTCAGATAATCGATCGAGAACTCTTTTCAAAGAAGTTTCGGTATCGTTTTCAAAATTCTGCTTGAGTTCCGCTAAACTAAATGCCAACTTTCCTTTTGACTGACATTCTTCAACCCAGTACTCTAATCGTTTGTAATTACCGTTAGAAACCATGTAAGATAATTTATGCGAAATATACCACTTTTCGGTACTTTACGCAAAATATTTCTAAATTATATTTTAACCTTGTGAGCATGATAACTTATAATACCGGAAAGGGTGGCAGTATAGCCTGGAATAAATCCTGCGTTCTCAGCGCAGAAGAAACACCAATTTGACAAATCGTTCGCGGAAGACAAACCAATTGCTGACAAGATCGTTAAAGGTCGAAGTAGCTGAGCCTAAGCGCGCAAATTTTCTGATTTGCGAATTGAAACGCTGCATCCCATCAATGTGTATAATTTAAAGTTCTATGACCCTAAGTATCCAAATTGATCGTCAGATCAAAATGATCCCAGACGAATTCCGGTCTTTCTTTTGCAATGCGGACAAGTAGTAAGACGTTACAAAATTTTTGGGGAGGGGTTTTGCTGGAGGGAAGTGCGGGTATGGAGCATTGGGTTTTAGTGTACAATCTTTTTGCTTATTTGTTTCTGCATCCTTCACCTTTTTCAATTCAAAAGGAAATTGACCTTTCCAAAGACCCCAAATGGCGAAGTAAACTCAAAAATATCAGTCATCTTCGTTCCGGATTCTAAGCTTTCAAATATGTGTTTATGCTCCATGGTTGAGAATGTACCATTTAACATTCTATCTGCAAATAAAGCAGGCCTATCCATTTTAATGATTTGAACATTCAGGTTTTGAAATATGCCGAAATGTTTGGCTGACTGTTTCATTCAATTCACAGTGTTATCCTTCACCTATAGCTTCCTCCTTTGTTCCTTTTGCTGAAAGTTTGTGGAGATCAATACTTCTGGCGAGATCGAAGACTCGTTCGATGGGAGCGTTAATAAATGTTTCCAGGTGAATTTTCGTCATTTCTTAATATTGTATTGTCGAGTTCATACTATTGTAAGTATTCATCACTAATGATTTTAACATCCTCGAACGTAGATTCAATCTACGCTCAACCGTATGACTACTATTTCTCGTTAAGCTCGGAACAACATGCCTACTGCATAATAATTTTCCGCGCAAACATTTTACCTCCAGTGTTGACCCTGATAAAATAAACTCCTCCCGCAAGATCACTACAATCAATCTTAGCCCTGCTACTTACATGAGTCTCACTGCGGACCACGACACCGGATATATCCGACAACTGGAAATCAAAAGAGCCCTCCCCCACCTCAATCGTAAATGTTTGTTGCGCAGGATTGGGAAATATATTCAGATCATTTTCTTCAACTGCATTGGAAAGTGCACTGACAGCACAGAGCACATTGTTTAATTTCTGCCAGATCGTGTCATTGTATGTGTTACTGACTTCACCTGAACCCGGAACTTCGCCCATCCGTATAAGCACAAGGTTTTGATCCGGCACAACATTGATGATCTGCCCATTTTTTCCCAGCGCCATGATCATGTCTGCAGGTGCATGCGGACATAGCGGACCCGGAAATACAAATTGCAATGTGGGCAGACGGAAAGAAGCCTTACCATTCAACCACCACAGATAGCCATAGGACAAATTGAGCGCCTGGGATGTATTGACCATCTGGTTGAAATAAGCGGTATCCGTCATGATCTGATTGCCATTCCAGTTGCCCTGATTAAGGATCAACAATCCAAACCGGGCCATGCTCCGTGCTTTGCTAAAAAATACATTGTTGTATCCGGAAGGAATAAATGCGCCGGTGATTCCTGTTGATGTTTTCAGTTTCTGATTGATATAATTATTCAGGGAAACGCCTGTAGCGTTTTGAATCACTTCATCGAGCAATGTATAGGGTGCATTGTGATAGGCCCATCGCGTCCCCGCATCGGCTTTGTAGATCAGGCAGGTATCCAGTGTGCAGTAATTTTCCGGCACGCCATCATCGAGACCGGCGGTCATCGTCAGTTGATGACGTATGGTGATCTTATCTTCCTGCGCCGGAGTACAATCCGTCCATCCCAGCCCGAGATATTGCGATGTCGTATCCTGAATGGACAATTTATGTTCCTGTTGCGCGATGCCCACCATAAATGATGTCATCGTTTTCCCGGCCGAGGCCCAATACCAGATGCTGTCACGTGTGAATGATCCGAAATAATGTTCGATGACTATTTTTCCATCTTTCAGAATGATAAACGCTTTAGTATTGGAGCCTTCGAGGAAATCAAACAATGGATTGATCTGATCTGTGCACCAGCCCAGCGATGATGGGGACAGGGTATCCCAGGTATTGCCGGTTATCGGCGGAAAATACAGCGATTGCGCATGTAGAAAAAATGCAGGGAGAATAAAAAGGATGGTGTAGAGGTGCTTCCTCATGTTGTTTTTTAGAATAGACAATGTAAAAGTGAATTGGTTTAAAATGGAATCTGTCATACTATCAACCCGGATATTCTTTCTTCCGATACGCAATAGTATTCTTCACCATTTTGATTAATACACTGGTGTCAATGTCCTCAATCTTCTGAATATAGACACAACCCTTCTCAGTTTTATGCTTACCGAATTTTGCAAGTAATTCTTCACGTTTATCAGGTGCCCCAAGGCATCCGCCAGACAGTGTGGCACACCTAGGTGTGCCACACCTAAGTGTGCCACACTGTCCTAACGGGCTGATTTTCAGTGGCCCCAATAGGTTATTTACATACCCTTGTGGATAACTTTTTTACACAGACTTTGATGCCCGATTAGTCATGAATAGCCCAGGGAATGGTCACAATGTTTTGCCTTTTATCAGCATCGCTGATCTGATCGATTGCTCCTTCAAATGCAGGAATTTCTTTCTTTCCGTATCCTGCATAAATTGTTGAAAATCATCTTCGGTTTCAAACTGAATAAGATGAATCTCATAAGGCTTTTCAATATTCGCCTCAATGTATGTAGTGTCATCAGGCCGGACGCGCAGGAGCAGTTGACCATTATATTTAGAGATGATCGGAATGGCGATGTCTTCAAACTGATGAAACACCTGTTCCTGGTTCTCTTTCAGGTAAATTAGTTGAGTGATGTATATCATACGATGGATCTTTAGGTAGTGATGATTCGCAATATTAAGAATATAGCATTATTCAATCCGATAAATGCATAAGGAATGTTGATACATTCCGATCTGAATATTTAATCCCCAATGATCACTGTTTCAGAATTCTTCCTGATGTCCAGGATATATACGGCTGATTTATTTTCTCTTTCTGCCGCATATGCAAGATATTTTTGATCCGGGGAAATACTAACCCTATTCATATCTTTATGAAGCATACAAATTTGTTTGCGCTTTCCTGTTTTTATTTTTTGTTTAAAGAGAGCTTTGCCTGCAGCAACTTCAGAGAGATAGTAAAAACTATGACCATCAGGAGACCAGGATGGCGAGATGTCTCTGACATTATTTTTAGTTAAATTTTGAATATTTGAACCGTCTGCATTCATACTCATGATTTCACTTGAATCTCTCATTTGAATCCTTTCCTCCGGGGTTATGTCTTTCCACTTTTTTCGGATCGCAACACTCCGTTTAAAAAGTATTTTGGTCCCATCAGGGGACCATGCCGGAGACGAAAAATCATGTGAACTATCTGTAATTATCTTAAGAGAAGTCCCATTTATGTTCATGATAGAAATATCATTCGGTGTCTGTCCTATCTTTCTCGAGTTAAAAACTAAAATTTGATTGGATGAACAGTTTGGTTCGTATGCGTCATAAAGCGGTGTCGGCAATTCTGTCTGCATTCCACCTGTTGAACTATTCGTAAACAACTGCATAGGTTGTTGACTACCATAATAAACAATACTTCTGCCATCAGGAGACCAGGCAGGTTGACCGTAGTCATAAATGGTATCCGTTAATTTTTTCAAATCACTTCCATCAATGGAAATGGTAAAAATTGAAGACTTCCCATCCCGGGTTGATTCAAATAGAAGCTTAGTTCCATCAGGTGACCATGTGGGATTGTAATAATGAATCACTTTCTGCGCATACACATTTGAAATTGAAAAATGCATAGCCAACAAAAGAAGTAGGATATTGAGAATTCTAAGTTTCACCATATGACATAAACGTCCAAGTCAATGATATGTGAATGGGCTATAACCGGAGGTCACTGACATTTGAACTTCAGTAAAGTATTGACAGGGCTTGCCCCTGTCTGAATAAACACTTTGCCCCTGTCTTTGTAAAACAATTTTCGCAGGTTCGAGGTCAGAGACACTCGAACGTCAGTCTTCGTTACTCGTTTTTCGTTACTCTTTATTCATTACTCGTCATTCGTTACTCGTTATTCGTTATTCATTTTTATCCACTTCTATATTTCCTGAAAAACCACACTTTCAAAAGATCCGCTGTCACAATATAGCCAAGTACGATCAACAACATCGCTCCTAAATTAATCATGGGCAGAGGCACTAAACCAATCTGATCTGCCAGCGGCGTATACGGTAACCCCAGTGTGAGCACCAAACCAACAGCACTTAATATCAAGAGGTATTTTGCAGGCCTGCTCTTAAAGAAATTCTTATGGGTCCGGATAATAAAAAGGATGAATAATTCACTTAAGATGGATTCAATAAACCAACCCGTCTGAAAAACCGATTCCTTTACCCGCAATACAAACAAAAGGGTCACAAATGTAATGATGTCAAACAGGGAACTATGAATACCAAAGATGAGCATATACGTCCTGATAAATTTTATATCCCATCTGCCTGGAGTTTCCAGTTGTTCTTCATCTACATTGTCAGAAGCTATCGTGAGATATGGAAAATCTGTAATGAAATTAGTAAGCAATATCTGTTTCGGCAGCATAGGTAAAAATGGTAAAATCAAGGATGCCACAGCGACACTGACCATGTTGCCAAATGTCGAACCGGTATTGATAAAAATATATTTCAATGTATTTGCAAAAGTTCTCCGGCCTTCGCGGATGCCATCTACCAGAACACTTAAATTCTTCTCCATCAATACAAAGTCAGCAGCTTCTCTGGCCACATCCACGGCATTTTCAACAGAAATACCCACATCGGCCGCATTCATCGCAGACACATCATTGATGCCATCCCCAATATAAGCTACTGTGTATGACTTCCTCAACGCAAAGATGATACGCTCCTTTTGTTGAGGTTCTACTTCTGCAAAAATATGGGTGTCCTTTACTAATTTGGTCAATGCCTCGGGACTCGTGATATTGAGTTCATGACCAGTCATCAGTACAGGATCTTTGATACCTATGTGCAAGGCAATCGATTTAGCAACATTAACATTATCGCCTGTTATAATTTTTAGCTGTACCTGAAGCTTTCGCAGAGCATCAATAGTTTCTGTTATTCCTGCTTTAATTTTGTCCTCAAGTAATACAAAACCTGCGAATATCATCTCCATTTCGTCTGTCTTGGAAATTGTATCTGATTGAATAATTTTATAACATACACCTATCGCTCTGATTCCATTTATTCCAAATTGTTCATATTGTTTTGCAATCTCAGCCTGCTTTGATTTTAAATCAACGACCTGGCCATCACCTGATCTCATCTGCGTACAAATACTGATGATCTGTTCGAAAGCACCTTTCGTAATCAACATTTTCCCTACTGTGGTGCTGACTGCAATACTTAATCTCTTGCGGATAAAATCATAAGGCACCTCTCCGGTCTTTTGAGGATTCTCCGTGGTATCAACTTTAAGATTTTTCAATGCATCATCAATAGGATTTGAATAGCCTGTTTCAAAGATGGCATTCCAATAGGAAAGCTTTTTGACAAAATCATTTTCTTTTCCATCAGCATCAACGAGCCCTGATACATTGATGACACCTTCCGTAATCGTACCTGTTTTGTCGGTACAGAGCAAATTCACTTCTCCAAGATTCTGTATAGAGGATAGTTTTTTTACAATCACTTTCTTAGCCACAAGGCGCCGGGCACCTGCACTCATGGCTATTGTGGTGATCGCCGGAAGAAGTTCGGGAGCCATACCTACGGCGAGTGCCAATGCAAAAAGGGCCGAATCAATGACACTCTTATGGTTTATAATATTGATGGTCAGGATAAAAATGGACAGCACCAGGGTTATTTTCATCAGGAAAAAACCAAAGTCTTTTATTCCTTTTTCAAAAGTAGTCTGCGTTCTGGTGGAAGCACTTTGGGTAATATTTCCAAAAATAGTTTCGTCTCCTGTAAAGATGACGATTGCTTTTGCACTCCCATTGAGGATACTTGTTCCCTGCCAAAGACAATTCGTTCTTTTTGACAATTCAGTTTGCTCAGATATAACCCCTACGTCTTTCCGCACAGGAAAAGATTCGCCTGTGAGGCTGGCTTCATTGACGTTCAATTCGTTGGCCTCTATCAGTAAGCAATCGGCCGGCACCATATTCCCTGCATTCAGGACAAGGATATCACCAGGTACGATCATGGCCGAAAGAATTTCAGTTATTACTCCATCGCGTATCACATTACTTTTCAAAGCAATCATGGATTGCAATTTCTCCACAATCCTTCCGGCATTTCTCTCCTGGATGAAACTAAGTATGCCGGAAGACAACACGATAAATAAAATGATGAATACATCGGAGGTGTCCCCCAGAAAAGCTGATAAAATAACGGCTCCGATAAGCATCAGCATCAACGGACTGCGGAACTGACCTAAAAAAAGGATTACATCCTTTGTGAAAGCGGATCTCTTTTTCCTGGCGTGTGCAGACTGAAGATATTTAGAATCAGCGGCTGTTTTCGCAAGGCCCAGATTCGAACTATTTAATTTTTGAAACCAATACGCTGGATCAAATTGCCAAAAACTATTTGCATTGTCGGATTGGACGGGCATGTACTTGAATCAGTGATTCGGGATGAAGGTACAATTAATGATTGCCAATAATGATTTTCGGATAACTCACCTTAGTGCTTCTCTGATTTCCGTGTAACTCACCCCCATCCCCCATCTTGTTAAAGTTTCTATCTTTCGGATAACTCACCCCCATCCTCCTTACGAAAAAACTTTTTTCGAAAATGATCTCCCTTAAGAGAGGGGTGTTTAATCTATCTCTGCAATCATAACTCCCCTCTCTCCGGGTGATGTTGTTTCTAACAACATAAACTATAAAAAAGAGAGGGGCCGGGGGTGAGTTACCAGAAAAACATTAAGGGATGATATGATTTATGCAAATATTTCATAACTCCCCTCTCTCCCGGTGCGTCGAAGCATCTTTCCTCATTCAATATTTTTAATTTAAGATCTAAATTCTGACTTCATCATTCAAGATCTTAATTCAGAGATCTGGCGCCTTGTGCGCCATCACGTCCGCCAGACGTGAAAAATTCCTTATTCCCGATTGCCTTCCTCATTCCACATTTCACATTCTCTTCCTAAAGGGGTGTTTTGATTTATATAAGATTATCATGACAATTCTCAATCATGATGTTCTCCTTCGCCTTTTGTGAGTTGGCTAAATAAATAATAAGCTCCCTTTACCACCACTTTACTTCCTTTTGCCAATTCTTCCAAGGGTATAACTTCTGTGAAGCCCATATCGGATACGCCAGACCGGACCTGTATTTCCTTGAAATGATCCGGCGCTGTCACCACAAATATGTAGTGTTCATTTCCATTACTGATGATCGCTTCATCAGGTAGTGTGCTGATCATATTCTGATCAATATTGATCCTCGCCTGGATAAACATACCCGGCAGGAGTGTTTCTGTGACGTCCATTATTTTTGCATGCGCGATGGTCGCCTGCTGATTGGGCTCGAATGATTTATTGATGCTGAATATTTTGGCGGTATGTGTGTGCATCGGATCATTAGCATCTGAAAACGACAAAGTCTGTCCCACATGTACTTTATGCACATCCTGTTCGAAAATGGTAAGATCAATATGCAGAAAACGATTATCTACAATTTCGAAGACCATTGAATTTGGATCAACAAATTGTCCGATACTGATATTGATACGGGTGATATGCCCGGTGATCGGAGAAAGGATAGTGAACGAAGGTCTTATTTTTTCTGCCGTCAGTGTCTGCGGATTGATATTATATAGTTTAAGTTTTTGCTCAAGTGTTTTTTGTCTGACCAATGCGCTGTTGTAATTGTTCTCCGCGGATTGCACACTTTTTGCAGCATTGATATTATCTTTTTGTAATTCCTTCTGACGCTCAAATTCAGCTTTGAGAAATACAAGATTTGTATTGCTTTCCAAAAAATCCTGCTGTACCTGCAGGAGATCCATATTTTCAAGCGTCGCCAGGAGTTGTCCTTCGTTGACATATTCACCTTCTTTCACGGCTATGGATTTGACAATGCCTCCGGCTAGTATGCTCACCTTAGCCCTGTTCTGCGGAGGTAGTTCCAGTTTACCGTTAGCCTGCAATGAAGTGGAAAGATTCCGGTATGTGATTGTGTCCAGGGTAAGCCCGATAGCTTTTTGTTGTTCAGGTGTGAGTGTCATCTCTGTTGAAGACTCTACACTGGCTGATTCAACTACCGGCTCAGTTTTCTTAGAATTACACGCCAAAAGAAAGGTCATTGCCATTAAACATAGCATTGCATTTTTAGTGGTTTGCAGACTTTTGTTTTTATATATAGTTATCATTGAAGGCATGGCTGGAAGTACTTATTTGTTAAGAAGGTAATTGATATTGATAATCGCCAGGTTGAGATTTTTAATCGTCTCCAGGAATTGACTTTGAATGGTGTAGGCCGTATTGACATTCTGGATATATTCTACATACCCTATCTCGCCGGACTGATAACTTTTTTCAGCTGTGCTAATCAATAAGCGCGACATGGGAATTCCTTCCGTCTGAAAATACTGATAACTGTCCGTAAACTTCTTATACTGTTGAAGAGCTTCCATGTACGCTGCATGCAACGAAAGTTTAGACGCCTGCATATTGCTTTTTTCTGCATTGATCTGCAGAAGTGCGGCTTTACTTTGCACTTCTTTACCTGATTTTACAAGAGGTACGGTGATGCCAATATCCCAACCCCAGAACGGAGTCACCTTATCTATACTTTGATTAAATACACCCAGTTGGAATGATGGACTGTATTTGCTCCTCTCGAGTTTCCAATTGGCAATGCTGACTTCTATTTTTTGCTTTTCAAATTCCAATACAGGATTATGAAAAAGCTGTGCAGTGTCTGCATTTTCAGGAGGTGGCAGCGGTTTTAATTCCAGATCTGCAGCAAAATAGTCACCAGGTATCCCAAGCCATTGATTTAACTGCGCCTGGGCAATAGCGATGTCGCTCTCTGCCTGTTGCAATTGGAGTTGCAATTGTTTTAATTGAGTTTCAGCCGATAATTTTTCCAGGATATTACTTTCGCCTACTGCATATTTTTTCGCGGCATAGTCGGCGAAATGAATATATAAGCTGTCAATTTTTTGCAGGAGCAAATAATTTTGTTGTGCGTATAACAGATCATAATAAGCGGATGAAATATTCCTGAGCAATTCATTCCTTGACACCTCAAGTTGTTGTTTGGCCAGCAATATGTTTTGCTCCTGAAACTGTGCCTGTCTTTTGTATACCAGTGGATATTGAATACTGCCGGAGAAAGTGAGATTATAATCATTGACCTTACTATTGATGCTTCCTCCCTGGTAATTGAAAGAAAAAGGATCCATAGTGAATGTATTCTTCTTTAGAATTTCCTGTTGCCGGATTGCATACATACCGGATTGCAAGACAGGGTGATGACGAAGCGCTATAGAAATGCACGAATCTAATCCAAGTTCCGATCTGGATGTAGTTGAAGAAAGTAAAGAAACTTGTGCCTTCGATTGAGAAGGCAGAAGTGAACCTACACAGATAATGATCAATATAGAAACTGATGTTGTGGTGATGTTGTTTTTATTTTTAGAAAAGAAAAGAGAGTACAACACGGGAAGTACAATTAAAGTGAGCAATGTAGATGAAATCAAACCGCCGATGACGACGGTAGCCAATGGTTTCTGCACTTCGCTACCGGCCGATACACTCAACGCCATGGGCAAAAAGCCAAATGAGGCTACTGCTGCAGTAATTAACACAGGCCGAAGACGAGCTGATGTACCTTTAAGAATGCGCTGCGTGATATCTTTTTCTCCTTCTTTCTCCAAACGATTGAGATAGGATATCAGTACAATGCCATTGAGTACAGCGACGCCGAATAAAGCAATAAAACCTATACCTGCGCTAATGCTGAAATTCATACCACGAATCCACAATGCACCTACTCCACCGATAGCGGCTAGCGGAATAGCCGAAAAAATAATCAGGGTTTCTTTGATACTCCGAAAAGTAAGAAAGAGTAGCATAAAGATTAATACAAGTGCTCCCGGTACGGCGATCATCAACCGACCCTTAGCTTCCTGAAGATTTTGAAACGTGCCACCATATTCTATATAGTAACCAGGTGGCAGATTTAATTTTTTGGTGAGTGATGAACTGATATCATCGGCGACGCTCTGAATATCCCGATTGCGTACGTTGACTTCGACTACTAGTCTTCGTTCTCCGTTATCGCGGCTTATTTCTGCCGGCGCTGACTGAAAAGATACCGCTGCCAATTGACCAAGAGGAATTTGTGATCCATCCGGGAGTGGGACAAATATATTTTTGACTTTCTCCTCATCAGCATCACGATGGTCCGCCAATCTGACGACGAGATCAAATTGCTTTTCATCCTCATACACCACACCGGCTTTACTCCCCGCCAATGCTGTATTGAGTACATTATTGACATCCATGATATTCAATCCAAATTGTGCAATTCGTTTTCTGTCATATTTCACCAAAAGCTGCGGCATGCCTACGATCTGTTCAACTTTTATATCCACTGCCCCAGGAATACCTGATATTATTTTGGCCACTTCATTTCCTTTTTCAAAGAGCACATCGAGATTTTCACCAAAAATCTTCACCGCGATATCTGATTTTACACCGGCTATTAATTCATTGAACCGCATTTGGATCGGTTGCTCAAAAGAAAGATTGACACCCGGTATTACACTCATCTTTTCATTCATGATTTCAACCATCTCCTCCCTGCCCGACGCCAGCGTCCAGTCTTTCTTATCTTTCATGACCACAATCAGATCCGCTGATTCGATCGGCATGGGATCCGTTGGAATCTCAGAAGTCCCGATTTTAGACACACACTCTATGGCATCCGGAATATTGTCAAGAACGATTTTTTCAAGTTGTGTTCCGACGGCTATACTTTGATTGAGATTACTTCCCTGACGAATTGTATAATTGATGGCAAAATCGCCTTCATCAAGTTCAGGAATAAACTCTCCTCCCAATTTCATAAACAGTACCACACTTATTCCAAGGAAGAGGAAGGAAATGACGATAACTGTCTTTCGCCATTTCAATGCTTTGATCAGTGATGGTGTGTATCTTAACTGCACCCAATGTATAAAATGCTCACTCCAGCTCTTTTTATTCGATGATTTTTTGCTTAGAAAGATTGAAGCCATCAAGGGTACATACGTGAGTGAAAGTAGCAATGCGCCGATGATCGCAAAACTGACCGTCTGCGCCATCGGTCGAAACATTTTTCCTTCTATCCCCACTAAAGCAAAAATGGGTATATAGACAATGAGGATAATAAATTGACCAAACACAGCGCTGCTCATGATTGAACTTGAGCTACGGATGACCTCTTCATCAAAGTCCGGATCTCCATTTAAATTTCTCTCATCCTGTGACTGAGATGATAATCCCTTCTGTTGAATTGCAAATAAGAGTCCTTCTACAATAATAATCGCCCCATCCACGATCAACCCAAAATCAAGTGCGCCCATACTCATGAGATTGGCACTCAGACCAAAAAAATTCATGATGGATATGGCAAAAAGTAATGAAAGAGGGATCACGGTAGCCACAATCATTCCCGCCCTGAAATTGCCCAACAGCACAATCAAAATAAAAATAACAATCAGGGCTCCCAGAAGTAAATTTTCCTCAACTGTGGATACCGTATGTTCAATAAGTTTGGTACGATCCACAAATACATCAATATAGACGCCCTGTGGCAGGGACTTTTCAACCTGTTTAATCCTTTCTTTCACCGCGCCGATCACTTCAACTGAATTGGCACCTTTCATCATGAGTACAATGCCTCCTACTGTTTCTCCTTCTCCATTGCGTGTCATGGCACCATACCTTGGGGCAAAACCGAATTGCACCTTAGCGACATCACGAATCAGGATCGGTATCCCATTTACATTTTTGATGACGATGTTTTCGATATCGGACAGAGACTGAATGACACCTTCGCTCCTGATGAAATATATATTTGGTCCTTTATCAATGTAGCTGCCACCGGAGTTCTCATTGTTTTTCGAAAGGGCATCAAATACTTCGAGCAATGTAATGTTCATCCCTACCAGTTTTTCTGCGGCGACAGCTATTTCGTATTGCTTGAGTTTGCCTCCGAAACTACTTACATCAACTACACCAGGAACCCCAAGTAATTGCCTTTTTACAATCCAGTCCTGGATTGTTCGCAACTCCATCACATCATATTGATTTCTGTATGCGCTGTCTACTGACAATGTATATTGAAATATTTCGCCCAATCCCGTGGTCGGAGGAGCCATTTCAGGTATACCATAATTTTTAGGAATATTTTCACTGGCTGCTGTTATCCGTTCAGCTACCAGTTGCCGGGCGATATTGACAGGTACATTATCTTTAAATACAATGGTGATAACTGACAGACCGCTTCGGGAAGTAGAACGTAATTCTACGAGATCGGGTATGGTCTTCATCTGCATTTCAATCGGATAGGTGATGAACTGCTCGACTTCCTGTGTAGCCAGATTAGGTGCATTGGTATTGACCTGCACCTGGTTGTTTGTCACATCGGGCAATGCATCGATGGCAAGATTAGTAGCTGAATAAATACCCCACCCTACAAAAATCAATAATAGAATGCCCGTGATGAGTTTATTGTGTACTGAAAATGAAATGATTTTCTCTATCATTTTAATAAAAGATCAAATATGCTATTTGAAAAGATGACACCAAGATCATGGAACGAAAGGAGCAGTATCCATGATATTCCGTTTTGCAACGGAATGTAATAAAAATCAATCAGCTTATTTTCGGCGGTTGCCAGATAGAGAAGTATATATCCTGGAGCAAGGAGGTCTGATCATGAGGTTGGTTAAGTGCTGAAGTCCAACTTATGGTTATAGATTCAATCGGTTGATGTGATTGATTGCACACCGTACCACAACATGGGCAAAGACAAAAGGGAGAGCAGGCTTCATCTTCATGATGATCGTTGTGGCTGCTCTGTGGTTCAGATACAAGTGGCTGGGGAATGAAACTATGATCACATGCATCTCCACATGGCCACATCGAAAGGACCAGAATATAGAGTGCGTATGTGAAACAAAATAAATTCATGGGCACAAATGTAGGTATAATTATACGTTCAATGCTTATCAAGTATTGTGGACCTTAAAGCGGGCAACTTCTTGAAGATATCGAATTACTTATGGTCCGTTACCAGGATAATGGTTAGGAATCAGGTAATATTTCTTGATTTCAAATTACAGCTTCAGGGTCTTCAATAAAGTGGGTAATATGATAAGCAATAAAGGCAATGCTAAAACAAATCCACCGATAACCGCAATAGCTAAAGGCTGGTGCAATTGCGCTCCTGTTCCAATCCCAAGTGCTAATGGTAGCAAAGCTACGATCGCGCCCAGTGCTGTCATTAAATTAGGCCGTAGACGCACAGCAATTGATTGAAGGATACTCTGTTCTCTTTCAAGCGTCTCTTGTGCTTTAAGATATTGCCAATACGTAAAGATCGCATTTTCACCTATGATGCCCACGATCATAATAATGCCTGTATAACTTCCGACATTCAATTGTGTACCCGTAATATACAAAGCCACCATACTGCCCGCCATACCTGCTATCGCCAGAAGAATAATAATAAACGAAATGAAAATTTGCCTGAACAGGAAAAGCATCACAATGAAAACAAGCAGCGATGCTGTGAGCAGGATGAGTAATAATTCTTTGAACGCCTGCTGTTGTTGTGCATAGCTCCCTCCATATTCGATATGATATTCCGGAGGCAAAACAATTTTATCCTGCAATGTTTGTTTTATTTCTTTAAGCGTTGTGCCCAGATCGCGATTATTTAAACGCGCCGTGATGACACCCATTATCTTTTGATTCTCGCGGTTAATCTCTGCTACGCCTTTTCGAATCTCAATATTGGCAACAGTTTGTACCGGCTTCATCATCCCGCCAGGCAATAAAATAGATGCGTCCGCCAAAGAATGCACTGATGTATTTTGAGCCTGTGGATAAATCATTCGTATATCAACCTGTTGCTCCTTTTCAAATATTGTACTGATCACCGTCCCCTCGATCTGCGTCTGAAGTTGAAATTGTAAATCCGAAGGTGTCAAACCAAACTGTGCCAGTTTGGGAACATCTGGTTGAATATTAATTTGAGGACCCGCAATGACGATGCCATCAAACACATCCGCTGTACCCGGGACATTTGAAATCACATCTGCGATCTGACGAGATAAATCTTCTATCCCTTCCTCATTGTCTCCAAATAATTTTAATTCAATGGGCTGAACACTACTCATCAAATCACCCAGCATATCTCCGATCACCTGGCCGAAATCAACTACCAATTGCGGAATGCCCGCTTCAATCTGCTGACGTATTTCATCCGATACTTCATCCGTTGATTTCGATCTTTGGGTTTTGAGCTGAATAAGATAATCTCCAAAATTCGGTTCTGTGATAAAGAAACCCATTTGTGTTCCAGTCCGCCTGGAAAATTTTTCTACCTCAGGTTGATGTTTCAATATGTTATCTAATTGTTGCAACATCCTGTCCGTTTCTTCCAGTGTAGTTCCGGGTGGACTTGTATAATCAAGTACAATACTTCCCTCGTCCATCTCCGGCAAAAAACCAGATTGCAATTTTGACGGTATCCACCAGATAGCCAAGCCACAAAGAAATAAAAAGACAAAACTGATCACCGGTCTGTGTATAAAAAATGAAATCCATCCGGTGCGATGTTTGATCTCCTTATTCCTGTTTTTCATTTTTAAAGGAACAAAAAGAAAAATCGCAGGCAGAATAATCCATGTGACGATAAATGATGCACTTAATGTAATCACCATCGTATAGGCTAGTACTTTGAAATAAGCGCCGGCAATGCCGCTCATGAGAGAGAAGGGTATAAAAATCACAATCGTACTCAGGGACGAACCGAGCAAAGCCGGAAATAAATATTTCATCGATTTCCTGATGATCGAAGGCATGGGTTCATCGGGATCTTCTTCATGGCTCCGATGTATTTGTTCGACGACGATGACAGCATCATCAATCATCAAGCCTATGGCCGCTGCGATAGCACCCAGCGTCATGATGTTGAAGGTATAACCGATAGCCTTCAACATGAAAAAAGTTAAACCGATCGTAACGGGGATGGTCACAAGTACAACAATACTGGTGCCCGCAGATCGCAAAAACAATATAACCACAAAAATGGCAAGCAGTAAGCCTATACCCAATACATCCCGAATACTCTTTATGCTGCCACTGACAAAATCAGCCTGTTTGTAATAAGGAATAAGCTTCACATCCTTTGGCAAAATGAGTTTCAATTCTTCAACACGTTTTTCAACACCCTTGTTGACATCAACCAGATTGGCATCGGGTTGTTTCAGGACGGCGATGAGGGGCACATCTTTTCCATTGGCATTTATTTTTACATATTCTTTGACCTCATCTAATTCTACGACAGCGACGTCGCTGAGCCTGATCAATCGATTTGGCAAATTGACAAGAACGAGATCCTGCAGTTCTTTCAAATTGTCAATGGCATTGTCGGTCAGGGTCAGATACAACCTGTTGTGGTCATTGATGTACCCGATCGACTGCAGAATATTTGTCTCTGCGACAGCTGTCTGAATCTGCTCAAGGGAGATACCCAACGCAGAAATCTTATAGGGCTGTAAAACAATCCGATATTCCTTCGTCTTTCCGCCCATGATAGTCACATCAGCTACACCGGGAGTTGCAGCCAGGTAGGGCTTTACCTGGTACGTCGCTATTTTTTTTAATTCAACCTGCGAGCGTTTTCCTTCCAGTGAATAGCCCATCACCGGCAGAATAGACGGATTCATTTTTTCAACAGATATGGAAACATCCTGAAGAAAATTTCCTTTGGCCTGGTTAATGAAAGATTCTATTTGTTGTTTGGCTTTGTCAATGTCTGCATCCCATTTCAGAAATACCGAAATCTCACAACTCCCGCGTGATGTCGTACTGCGCATATAATCCAGTCCTTCAGTACGCTTGATGCTATTCTCCAGGGGAACCGTCACCATAACCATCATCTTATCGACAGGTTGTTGGCCCGCATCTGCGATGACTTTAATTTTTGGAAACGTGATATCAGGAAATAAACCTGTCTTTAACTGCTTATAGCTGAAAAACCCAACCACCAGCAGCATTACTGAGATGGCCAGCAGAGGATATTGAAATCTATGATGGAGTGAATGATTCATTATTTTTCAAATCTGACCAATGTGGAATCGATGAGACCATACGCTCCCTGCTGAACAATCGTATCTGTCATCTTAATTCTGTCCGAAATAACTTCAGTCAGCGAATCATTTTGCAAACCTGTATGAACCGGGATTTTAATCGCCAGCGAATCATCCACGATTTTCATCAACCAGAATTCTTTCTGCATTTCATCTGTCTGAATGGCTTTCGTGGGCACACACATCAACCCGTTTTTCTGTCTTGATGGAATCCGTATGGATACATTTAAATTTTCAGGAAGCGATTGATTGGGCAGCCGGATCAGATAGGTCTGCGATTGAGATGTGGCTTCAATGGAAGGCATGACACCTGTGATGGCCGTATGAATGGATTTACCATCGGGCAAAATAATGTCACAGGCCTTACCGATTTTCACAATTTGATTGTATTCGTATGGTACATTGACCTGGACAACCAATGAAGAGGGCTCACTTATACTGGCGAGGATATCACCCTCACTGACATAATCGCCTTCGAATATATTGATCGCTGTGATGTTGCCGTTGGCTTGTGAAATCACAGGCATTGGTTTTTGAAATTTAATAAGCGTGGAGTCAAGTGAAGCTACACCTTTCAAGGCTTGCTGTTCTTTGGTGATAATGGTGCAAAATAACTGGCCGCTCTTAATAAAATCTCCCTGTTTATAACTCAGTGATTTGATATAGCCTGTATGGGTAGAACGAATATTTTCTTTCTTCTGAAAAATAGTGACGCCATTAAGATGAATGTATTCAGTTATATTCCCAACAGATGGATGCACAATGGTGACTAGCGTTCTTATTTCGGCTTCTGCCATCGTAGGGCTTTCGGGTCTTTTACACCCTGAAAAAATAATAATCAACGACAGGATCAGGACTGGTATAGATGTGATGATATGTTTCATTGGTATTTACCAGTTTTCATAATTATATTGATTGATGAGTAGCCAAAGACTTGTCTGTGCCTGTATCTTATTTTGCCGGCTGGTGGCATAATCCTGCAGGGCGTTAAGATAATCAGTGACAGATATCTGGCCGGTGATGACTTTATCTCTGATGATTTGCAACAATGATTCCTGAGATGCTAATTTGGAATTTAGCATCGGAATTGATTTCTGTGTCAATTCAATTTGTTGATCCAGAGAAGCCAGGTTATTCTTTATCAGCTTGAGGTTTTGGTTTTGATATAGATTGAGGTTATCCATTAATATTCTGTTCTGCTGGGAGACTGTCTTCCTTTGATTTCCATCATATAAAGGTATATCCAGATGAAGTCCTGCGCTAAATCCAATATCGTGAGGTATATGAGCAGCGTCAGAGGAATTAATACCTCCATTTCCGAATGCAGTAAGTTGGGGTCTGTATTTCAGGTTAAAGATGTTCTCTTCAGCTTTAATTTTGGCACTGTCAAGTTGAAATTGAATTTGATAATTGTAAGAAGGCAAAGGAGTCCCCTGGGAAAGATCTGGAGAAGTTAAAGTATAAATTGTCGTATCCAGGATAGCACATGTGCTATTGAGTTGTTGGAATGCCGCTGACAAAAATATTTTCATCTGCTGGATATCATATTGACGTTGTTTGATTTCAATATCGAGTAATAAATATTCATTTTGCTCCAACAAACCTTTTTGCACAAGGGCCTCAATGATTTCTTTACGATCTTCCACCATGGACAGAATGTTTTTCTCATAGCTGATTTGTTCCTGCCATTGATAGGCATCGACATACTGGTCAGCTACTATTTTGTCAAGTTCGTGTCTGAGCCGTTGATTATTATTATCTAATACCTGGTTCTGAATGGAGGCCTGTCTTCCATAAATTCCAATCAGCTTATTCGTGAAAAGAGGAAGGGATGCATTGATTTGAGCTGCATACAATCCTCCATTACTCAGACCTACATCATATCCGTAGGCATTCGTTTCCGGATTTGGTGTGATGCTGATGAAATGTCCGTTGTTAAAAAAATAGGGTGCAAATAAAAAATCACCGGTGATATTGACCTGTGGCTTGCATAAGGGTATTAATGTCAGTTCGTTTTGCAGACTGTTATATTGCTTTAGGGTAGTATTTTCCTTTAACGTGGGGTTATTTTCTGAAGCTGTGCTTTGATAAAACATTAAATCGCGTTCCTGCGCAAAAATATATTGCGTAAGAATGATCAGACTGAAAATAATGATAATTCGATAATATGGCATGCCGGCATCAATCGCTTTGATTACAAATTAACCCAATATACTAAATGTCATTGCGGATTTACTTTTCACCGAATTTCCATTCGATGCCTGGGCGAATGATAAAAGGAAGCAGATCAGAATAAAGTTATCCGTAGTCTGAGACTACGGATAACTTTATTCTGATTTGCTTCACTCTTTTAAAATACATTCTCATTCTCCTTTTTCCTGCTTGATAAATTTACCCGTAGAATCAAATATCAGATCCATTGATTTACCATCCTTCTTGACTTCAGCTTCATAGGTGACGACGTTTTTGGCATCCGTCATTTTAGCGGCTTCTGTCAATTTGTATGCGGCATAATTAGCCTTTACATAGCTCGTCACCGCCGCGGGAAGATCAGTTACATTAATCTCAACTTCGGATGACTCGCGAACTCCGGTTTTAGAATAATTTGCTGAGGATTCAACACCATTGACTGTGAACATGGCTTCGAATCCCCCGTCTTCTGCATCCCAGGTTGCTTTCGTCCCGGGATATTCTTTTGCAAATGCTTGTAATACGACCTGCGGGACAACAGGTTGTTTTGCACTTTTCATCTCACTCTTTTCGTCCTCTTTCTCTTTGGTTTGGGCAAATGCTGCGGTACTGGTCAATCCGATCACTACTGCAAAAATTAAATGTTTCATTCTTTAGAATTTAGTTTGGTAAAATAATTTGATTTAAAAACCAAATATCGGGGGCGATTCTGTTTTAAAATTGAAGCCGTGTCCGCCGCTGCAGGAGATTGCCCCTGCGGCTAAGAAAAATACACCCTGAAGGTGTGCATCCCATCCAGGTATTGATATCGAATATCAAAATGATAGTAAACACATATTTGCTTTGCAATGGACAACCCTAAACCCAGGGATTCAACAGACGGATTGAATTTCGTGAATCGTTCAAAAAGTTTTTCTTCATTCCCCTTCATAGATTCACCAGAGTTGGAAATAGAGAAATATTGCTCTGTCAACTTGATTTTGATGATTCCATGCTTCACATTATGTCTGGCTGAATTTTGGATAAGATTTCTAAATAATATTTCAGCCAGAAGAGGATTTATTTTTATCGATGGAGAAGCATTGTATTCCTTTTGAACAACGATGTTTTTATCAGCGACATCATCTTCGAATGCCAACAATATTTTATCCAGCATTACTCGCAAATCAATATCGCGGGAATCTTCAAACTGCCTGTTTTCAATTTTAGACAGAAGAACAAGTGATTTATTCAGATGCGACAGCTTATTGACTGACTTTTCAATTTCCTGTATTTGTTCCATGCTTTTCTCTGATAAATTTTTATCCTGGATCAACATATCCATCCTCGTTTTGATAACAGCCAGGGGTGTCTGCAATTCATGGGAAGCATTTTCTGTAAATTGCTTTTGATTGTTGTAATCTGAAAACATCTTATGGGTCATCTGCTGTAGTGCTTTGTTCAGCTCATCAAATTCCCTTGTTGAAGATTGGTTAAAGGAAGGTTCTGATTCGTCAAAAGAAATATGATGCAGCTTCTCTAAAGTCTGGTAAAAGGGATTGAACAATCTCCCTGAAATAAACCTGTTGATGATGATCACGCTGATGAGCATCAATCCAAACATGATCACTAAAGCTAGCGAAATGCTTTCGGCCAATTCGTCGCCTTTAAATGTCGAGCGGGTCACAATGATTTCAAAAGACTTGCCATCTTTGATAAATGTTGATTTCAGTTGACGGAAGGGAACAAGTTCCATTTCTGTTGAATCAAAAGCCATCGTATTCGAGAACAAATCCGCTGATGCTGCCGATCCGGAAAGAGAAGTAATCTTGACATCATCATCAGCATCATTAAAAAAATGTAATTCGGTGCTATCTGTATCAATAAAGTTTTTAATAATTATTTTCTTCTGGGCCAGAAGGGATTCATCTGCATTATCATTGATCTGCCGGCTGACAAGCCCAAATAGAACAAACCAGCTGACCACAAAAACAGGGACAAGGAAAATGATAAAATAAAGCGTTGACTTGTTGAGTAATTTCACGTCGTTTTGAAATTATAGCCCATGCCATACACCGTATGGATGTAATCCTCACCTCCGTTTTCAATCAGTTTTCTGCGGAGATTCTTAATATGCGTATACAGAAAATTATAAGTATCCGCCTGGTCTACATTATCCTCCCATAGATGTTCGACAATCGCGCTTTTGGAGATGATCCTGTTTTTATTGGCCAGAAAATAAATCAGCAGGTTATATTCTTTCAGCGTCAATGTCAATTCATGATCATGTACATACACATGCCTCGCCAGTAAATCAATCTTTATTTCATTAAAAATAATAAAGTTACTACCATCAAAATTTTTTCTCCTCAGGATGGCTTGTATGCGCGCATTGAGTTCAGGCAGATGAAATGGTTTCGTCAGGTAATCATCTGAACCTAGTTGGAGTCCTCTTATCTTATCTTCTAATGAATCCTTCGCTGATATAATGATGATACCTGCCTTTGACTTTTCCTTCTTAAGATCCTCAATGACTTTAAACCCGCTACCATGGGGAATCGTGATGTCTACCACAATACAATCATATTGATAATCGGCTATTTTAACAGCTGCTGACGGGTAATCTGTGGCTGTTTCACATACATAGCCTTCTGCAGAAAGATACTCTGTGATCGCTCCCAGCAAAGAAAGTTCATCCTCCACGATCAATAGCTTCATGCATTCAATTTGTCCTAAAGATAATTAGATAATGTGTTTTAAATCTGAAGCCCGTTGGAGACTCTCGAGGATGATTGTAGCAAACTTCAACCATGGCAAATCTATCTTCACCACGTTGATAACGCAATAAATACAAATTAAAGTCGTACTATACTCCATGTTTTCATTTTCCGGATTCTAAACATGCTGACAATAATTAAAAAATACGCATTCATTTTTATTCTGTTATTGGCCGTATCCAATGCATTTTCACAAAAAACTTCTTCAAATTTTTACAAAACGGATAGTCTATTTTCGTTTCAGTCTCCAAAAGGATATGTCCCTTCCCTTCTGCACAATTTCGGAGAACAGATCACAGCACCCATCCATTTCAAAGCGAAACAATGGCTTATCACAGGATCTGCAATAGGCGTCACAGCTATTCTCATTCACCAGGACAATGAAATAAACAGATGGGGCCGAGGACTCAAAGAAGATCATCAATGGATAAATAAATCTTCACCGGTAATCACAAAATTCGGAGCTCAGTACGGTGCTCTTACCGTTGGTACGTTCGGATTGGTCAGTGCAGTTTTCAAAAATGAAAAAGGCGTCCGGACAAGCCTGCTGGCCACACAGTCGATGATCACAACAGGAGTCTGGATCCAGATCATTAAACAAGTAACCGGAAGAGAAAGACCTAATGCATCATATTACAACACTAAATCAGGAGGCGGGTCCTGGTACGGGCCCTTTGCTTCGTTCGACAAGTCCTTATCATTGAAATACCCGGGGTCAGCATTTAACTCATTTGCTTCAGGTCATACGGCCATAGCATTCTCTATCGCAACTGTGTTTGCATCGCAATATAATCACACACCTGTCATCCCCATCCTTAGTTATACAGCAGCTACGATGGTCGGACTATCCAGGCTGACTGAAAATAAACACTGGTCATCCGATGTTTTTGTGGGCGCACTACTTGGATATCTTTGTGGCAAGCAGGTAGTGAGGCATTACAAAAAACTGAATGAAGTCAGCCTCAATTCAATGTTATTGGAACAAAATCCAAAATCACATCTTTCGATTATACAAGATGGACATCAGGTGGGAATAGCTTTACAATGGTAGATTCGCCGCTGCGGGAGTTTTTTCCGGCAGCCACGATGATCCGTGTATGCACCTAAACATCCGCGTATGTTGTTGGAGAAAACTCCAACAACCGCATATTATTCAACAATAAGTTTTTTTATCGATGTTCTTTCCCCGTCACTGATTTTTACAAAATAGATACCAGGGCTGATATTCCTTAGTTCGATTTCATTTGAACGGGAATTATCAATAATGTCCGATAAAATTTTTTGTCCGATCATATCATATATTCCGAACGTAGCAGGCGATTTAAAACCTGAATTTTCAATATGTATTGTACACTTGTTTCTGGCAGGATTTGGATAAACAGAAAACCCAATCCTATCATTTGTCGTTTCAGATAACGCGCTGATTAACGTCCAGCTATTCAAAATCGGTGTGGCGGAAGAGGCATTGCATGCATAAGGCAATCCATACATATCTTCAATGGTCCGCAATACAGTGTAATGATTTATGGTATCCGCATATTCACCTGGCTTCACCATCGGTCCGTTAAAAATCGTGACAATATGATTATTGTCGCTGCCATTGTCTTCATCAAAGGTGAGTATGAATAAACTATTGTGCGTTCTGGCCCATTGGATATAGCCTTCAAGTTTGTCGTACATCCAGGTATCGGCAATGGTGATACGCGATGGATCTGTACCATTGTGCATATCATTGTTCTGATTAGGAAATACAAAACTGACTGTAGGTAACGCAGAATAATCAGAAGTTGGAAATGCTGAAAACGGTTGATTCGTATATTCGGGTATTTGATTTATTCCTGTACCCATCCAATTGGCTGCAGGATTGTGCTTGCGGGCATAGCTACTTGATGAAGCTCCATTGAATCCAACATCTGGTAATCCTTCAGAGTAGGAAATAAATGTTTTTCCGTCATCGAGCAATTGTCTGCCCAGATTGTCTGTAGTAAACGGGCTGGCTGTCGGAAAACTGTCGCTGGTGACGCCCTGATTACAACCCGAATATAAATCAAGATAATTGGGTTGGCTCGGATGTTCTATTCCATACGATTCAGTAAATAATGCGGACAGGGTGTCACCCGCAAGTGCATTAATATAAGGTGCAGCATCGGATCCGATAATCTGTGCATACGCATGATTTTCAAGAACGAGGATGACGATGTGATCCGGAACAGGAAGAACATCCTGGGCATATAATTTGTGTGGCAGTATGATCAAGACAAAGTAAGCAGGAATCAACCGGCAAAATGCGCGAAAATAATTTATGTGCCTTTTAAAATTATACATACCTCAATATAACTTAACTTATGGAACAAAGGTTCTAAACGGAAGGCAAATTTAATCTATACGACCATCTCATATAAGATGATGGACATTTGATGTGAGAATACATAAAAAAAAGCGAGCCAATAATAAACATGCAGTGGTGCTATAATTTTTATCTGAAGGGATATTTAAATTGCAAAAGTGTAGCTATGAGTATGAATACATTGGCCACTGTACCCCACTTTGCATCCTGCCATGTGGTGATGATAAGATATTGTGAAACAAATACGGCCATGACTGCAAGTATCCACCACGCATCCTTCCGAAGAAAAATCAACAGGGCTGCGGAAACAAAAAGCAAAGTCGCTAACATCCAAAGAATACCATTTGGCTTTGATACAACCTGCGTCAGCTGTGTGACAGGAGCAAGATTAAATGCTTTGGTAAATCCAATAAGATGGATAAATCCATGCAGCATCATCAATACGATCAATATTACTTTAAGCATATTACAGGCTATTCGACATTGATTGGCGTATATGAGAGAACTGACGGTGATTATTTGTATTTCGAACCGGCACAATTTTCGAATGCTTATAGATGAGGATCATCATGAGGATCATCAATACATTCCAGGTGAAATAAGCTACGAGCCCAAACGGACTCATGACCCAACTGACATCAACAATGGTCCAGAGGGCACTCATCATACTTATAACCCCATTAGCGATGAGTAGCCCCCTGATCACATTGCTTTTATTGCGATAGTACCCAGCCATCAGCAATGTCGCGATTCCCAATATTGCATATCCCCACATTTCATTGGCCCAGCAAAACGACATCGGATTTGACATGGAGAACATGGCGATAGCGGAATCATATTCCGGTCGATAGTGAACTGCAAGATTATGTACAAATGTGGTCTGGCCTATATAATTGAACGAAATCAATCCGCAAAAAACGATAGTCCATCCCAATGAAACCAACAAATGAAACTTTGTCATCGTGTTGCCTTCTTTATAATTAAGATAATGGCCCGCGACAAGCATCAACATACCACCGAGAAGAAAAAAGCCGAAGTAAAACGGCAGATCCTGAATGACAGAATAATGATGAGCAAATACGGCCGGAGAGACCCATGCAGGCTGAGGACTGATGGTATTGACAAGCAGGAAAGCTACGGGCCCTGACAGCACATAACCCCCTAACGCCACCAGCGCTCCTAATGAAATCAGTTTACTAAAATCATTATTCACATCTCAAAGTTGCTTCGTAAAGCAAAATGTATCAATGATGAAAATCAATGGAGTCATTGATTAAGATCAGGTTCGTGAAAAACAACACGGAAAAAGCATAAGAGGTATTGTACCCCATATGGTCTTGTTACTTCAGTTTGTAAATATCAAAACCGCTATCCCCATGTACTAAAGGGAAATATGGAATGGGCTGTGCATATGACTTTTTATCAATGATCAGATATGCTGCTCCTGAATTCCTATATCCATTCAACTCGCTCTCGGTGATTGATCCATTTTCAATGGTCCATCCTTTACGATGAGCTAAATAAATTTCCTGCGGCGACGAGCCTCCATTGATCACGATCAATTCATCCTTCCCGACGACTTCATTAGTCAGGTTTTCAAGAGAAAGCTTGTACCGTTCACTGTCTTTGATAAAAAAATCATGCTGCTGATTTCCTATTCCTTCAACAACGATAAGTATCAACGGGATAAACTGGTATTTAGATGGAAGTTTACCAATTCCCCATCCGGCTATAAAAGCCATGACAGGTACAAATGGAATAATGTAATAATTATGCGTCGGAAATACAGCTCCGGTCTTTATGGTGAAAATTAAAAATGTAACCGTAATTAAAAATAACCCAATGATCAGATTGCGATTTTTGTTTTTAATAATACTGAATATCCCAACCAAAAAGAAAGCAAAAGCAATAAACGATTCGAAGGCCATGAAATAAAACTGTTTGAAGAACAGAGACATGAGTGGACGAATCTCATGCATACCTTCAACAAATCCTTTTGGAAAATACAATGGATAGTGATATGTCCTGATTAAATAAGGCACCCAATAAAAATACCATAGACAAACAATCATAAAACTAATCACCGACATGATCAGTATCCGTACTTTTCTTCTGACCGGAATCTCTTCGATAAAGAAAATAACAGGTATGGCTGCCAGTAAACTCAGAGCCGGAATTTTACAAAGCACGCCAAAGGTGACCAACAGAAAATAAAGAATCACTCGAAAATCATTTCCCTCTCTCAAATATCTGTATCCATAATACAAGCCTATCATCACAAGCGAAACGCTAAATGTATCCGGCATTGTTTTTCTTGAAAAAGCAAACCAAATCGAAACAATAAGAACAATCGCCGCATTAAATGCAATCTTCCTGTCCGCAATTTTGGCCATAAGGAGATAAAAGAAATATATACCAATACTCGAAACCATGAGATTGATAAGCCGGCCGTACCAATGTGTATAATCGAATACAACGGAGACCAGATAGATCATGTAATTGAAGAGTGGAAATTCTGATGCAATGATACCGGATTGATCGCCTGCCATGTCGATCCTGGGATATAAAATGTCAGCACTCCCTTCGTAAAAATTACGGGCGATCATACTTGTCAAGGCCTGCCTCCAATTGTGTCCTATCTCCAGGGGCGCATTGGTAATGCCGATCATGCGAAGGAAGAAAAAAAATGCAATCCAGAATCTGATATCAGAAAAAATTGCTTTTAGTTTTTCATTTGAGGACATAAACTAAAGGTAGCGAATATGTAAAGCTATAATGCACACTCAGAATTTTCACTCCTTGTAATGTTTAAGTTTTTTTAGTGCCTCTGTCAATTCTACCGCTTCGTTCGTCCCGATGAGTAATTTTCTACCATCATTAAATTGAAGCTGCAATCCTTTATTACCTGACACATTAAAGGCTTTTCCTTTTCCAAAAAGACCGGTTCGCACACCCCATCCACCATACTCTGGGATGGGCTTATAATCCCTGACATATGACTTTGAAATCTCACTCCATGAATAGCTTCTGAATGAAAAGTGAAAAGGAAAAAACCTGACATAGATACCTTCTTTACTTATTCGCGTTTCCAGGCGGAAAAAATAAAATGAAATGGTAATCAACATCACAAGGCTCATCATGATGAATAACTCTGGGTTGCTCATTGGCCTTTCCCCCACAGGTTGTCCTCCTATCACCTGTCTAAAAAAAGTAAAAAACAATAGGGCATTTATGCCTATTAATATGACCCAAAGCCACCATTGCTTAAAGCGTTGGGTTTCGCTGAATACGATTTCATCCTTCATTTTTTGAGGGAGTTTTGTTGTTGTTCGAAATTAATTTTCCAGCTTCTTTTTTTCGACAAGCTCTGTAAAACTCTTAGCTGCATTGGTAAAGTCAGAAGGAATGAGGATCATTGTAGTTGTATTGTTGTCAATACCGATTTCAGACAACATCTGCATCCTTCTCAATTCGAGAGCTATCGGACTGCCTTCCATGACCTTTGCACCCTGAGTCAATTTGATAGATGCTTCCAGTTCAGCTTCTGCTTTTACGATTCTCGCCCTCTTTTCTCTGATGGCTTCGGCTTCACGAGCCATGGCTCTCTGCATCGCTTCAGGGATTTCGACATCTTTCATCTCGACCATTTCAATCTTGATGCCCCATGGTGTTGTAGCGGCGTCAACAATCTTCTGAAGAGTGCCATTGATTTGTTCACGTTCCCTGAGCACTTCATCCAGTGAATGTTGCCCGATGATATTCCGTAGTGCGGTCACTGAAAACTGATAGACAGCTTTGTTATAATCGGCTACTTTGATGATAGCGTCTTCCGGACTTGTGATCTTAAACCAAAGGACAGCATTGACTTTGATCGTCACACTGTCTTTTGTGATTGTCTCTTGCTGCTCAAGTGTCACTGTGTTCGTCCTGATGTCAACGCGTTGTTGCCGTTCAAGAAAAGGAATGAGCCAATATATACCCGGGCCTTTCACCGATTGAAAACGGCCTAATCTGAATACAATGGCCCGTTGATATTCCTGTGCAATGCGGATTCCGGAAAGAAGTATAAATACCAATCCGGCAATGATGTAAAGAGTTGTCATGATTTAATCTTTAAGATTTTAGAACTGAGATTTGAGATTTGAGATGGTGCTGCTGTAGAACAAGGATGAGAGCAAGTCGAAGTATAGCACAAGGATGAGTGAAGCAGGTCGAAGCATGAGATTTTAGATTTTGGATTGAAAATTTTGAATTTTAGTTGCATTCAATCAATGAAGTTACAACACAATACACCGTATTAAATTCAAAATATGATATGCGTTCGTCGAAATGACTTATCCAATGAATCCCTATACTATTGCCTGAAGAGTGAAAAAGACAACATTAAAGATCCCGGAATTTTTAGGAGTAAGGCTATAAAATTTCTTTTAATTCACTAAGCAAAATATTGTTTTGCTTCAAGGTCTGAACTAATACCGGACTTAATACTCATAATCTGAACCACATAGAAACATAAGGACACATAGAAAATTCATATAGAAATATTTGTTTTGCAATTATAAAAGCAAACCTCCTTATCCTTTTCCGCCTTTTCTGCCTCTTCCGCCTTTTCTGCTTTTCTGCCTTTTTCTTCCGATCTTGCCTTTTCAGCCACATTTAGTCCCGATTTTTTCGCCACCCAGTCTGCAAGTTCATTAGTAACTTTTCCTTCAGTGCGAATTGAATTCAGCACCCAGCTTTTACCGGTCGGATTGTCAAAATTGAAACGAAGGTAAGTGCGCAATGTTTGACCTTCATTGATGAAATGAACCCGAATGCTCGCCTTCTTGTCACCATCGTAGACTGCAGTATCCATTTTGGTGATGGACTGACCGGTGATCAGTTCGTCAAGATGTTCGAAGCCATGATCAGTGACATATTTTTTAATCACCTCTTCAGCTTTCTCCTGATCCAAGAGCACTTTAGGTTCACTTTTGCAGGCGAAAAGAAAGGCGAAGGATAAGGCGAAGGATAAGATATTGACACTATGTAAGATGTAAGTCTTGCGCATTTTATTTAAGGAGTTTATAATTTTTATAATTAAAATCCAATCCGAAATATCTGGCGATAATATCTTTGGCTTTTTCTTTCAATGTCTTTGTGTTACGGGAAATATCAAATTCGAATTTCCAGTTCTTTGAGGCAATCCTCTTTTTCATGACGCCAGGCTGATCAAACAGAAAAGGTTTCAATTCGCTGACATGGTTTTCATAATCAAAACGATCTGCTTTTATCACTTTTTGTTCTACCCATGCATCATCATGCCAGTATTTGTGAAAATTCTCTTCCTTCCTCTGCATCGCTCCGGGCTCTCTCACCCAACCGTAATGATAAACATAAGCATCAAGCGGAACAACATTTAATTTTTCATCATTACCTTTTCTGAATCCCTGCGCATCCCGGTATGAATAAATAGATCGATTATTACGAATCACCCTGATCTCATGTTTGTACCACCTGGAAGAAGAGCCTACATAATCATACGAACCATAGAAGTGCAAATAATTGAATAAAAAACCATCAACACGCATATCCTTTTCATATGCCAACATTTGGGACTTTATTGTTTCCAGATATTTTTCGTGAATGACTTCATCTCCCTGGATATAAAATGCCCAATCCGCGTCAGGAGAAATTGCTGCAAATGCTTTGTTTGTTTCCATCGCTAAAACAGCCCCCCCTTCCCGCAAGCTTTCATCCCATATCGTCTCAATGATCCTGATCTTAGGATTATCGATTTGTTGTATCAGACCCAGCGTATCATCTTTTGATTTTCCGACAGCGACTATAACTTCATCGCAAACAGGTAATATGGATAAAATAGCCTCTACGATCGGATAATCATAAATCAAGGCATCTTTGATAAACGTAAAGCCGGAGACTTTCATGGAGAAGCGAAAGATACAAAGAGTAACAAGTAACAAGTAACGAATAACGAATAACGAATAATGTTTCTGTCCGCAGGGCAAAGGAGGACATGTGCTATAATAATAAAATAATATGACTATTCCAATCTCTCCGGGAAATTCTGTTTGTATCAACCTGTTCAGTAAAAAAGAGGGGCCGGGGTGAGTTATCAAGAAGACAAAAGATTTACAATTCCGTCTTAGGCCCGTTTTGAATACAATAACCTACGAGTACTTTTAGTTTGATCTAGATATACTTATCAATAAACTTATCCCACCCGGAAATCCTGCCGATGGGCATGACCATGGCCATGATGGAAGCGAACATCATTTTTATACCAGGGCTTGTTGGATTTGAAAATTCCTTCAGGCCTGCTCTTCTCTCTACATAAAAATATTTGAACATCCAGTTCTTCTCTTTGTCATCCTGCAGACCGGCGATGACGGACATCATCTTCGCCATGTCGGCGGCAGGTCTCATTTCAGTGATGACGATCACATCTTCCTTTGTCTCATTGACAAGGGAGTGAACCACATTTTTGGGGCAGGAAAATGTTTCGCCGGGGTTTCTTGTAAACTTTTCATTCCCTACCACAAACGTAGGCGTACCCTGCTTCACTGTCCAATGTTCATCAAAATGTTTGTGATAATGCGGTGGAGCGGATTTTCCGGCACGCAGACAACCTTCCAGGCGGAAGACACTTTCATCAAAATAAATCGGATGGAAATAATTCCCACCAAACCATGGGATTTCCCGGAGAATATTGACTTTCATTTCTATTATTTTTTCTATTTTATATACACAACGAGAATCGTTATTAATATTTAATAATGGCTCACACAAGATAATTTGTTTGGAAACGAAATAAAATGACAGCTACATGTTAAGTGTTAATAATTTCCAAATCAGTAGGCGTGGTCATTTTTCACTGACTTATGTAGTCGTGAAGGTTATGATTGACCTTTCTGGTAAGATGCATTGAAGATTGAAATCATATACCGGGCACATTCGATCGTTTGATTAGCACGCATGAGCGAGGGACTGATTCGATAAGACTTCAACCCCGGAATGGTCCTGACATCCCTTCTGATCTCAAGTGCCTGATGAACAATCGGATGATACTGAACCGGAAGATGCTGCAAACAATAATTGCCTGCATCAGATTTTGAAAAGATCTTGCCGGTATGAAGAGTACAAAGTTGTCTCGCGATACCCAATATAACCCATTCAGTAAAACGGGGAAATGCAACCAATAAAATTTTTCTATTTCCAAATGAAGAATGTCGCGCTATCCATTTGCTCCAATAGGAATTTATATTTAAATATAAGAATTTATTCAGATTGCTTTTCGTGATATTTATCTTCAATTTCTCATTTGGTTTTCCAAAGACTGTAATTGCATTTTCTCTCAGTTCCCATAAATAAATCGGGGCCATATCAAATGTTTCGTACTTCATACGTCCCTGGTGAAATGAAAGCACTTTAGAATATTCAGGAGTATCAGATTCAATTGACTCAGAGGTGATATAATGGCCGCTAAGTTCCGGGTACGGAAAATGTTTTGCTATCGCTCCGTGGATTTTTTTGAGCTTTGTAACGATATCTCCCGTTGGCAAGTCCCTACACACCACAACGAAATCGATATCGCTTTTTTGCGGATGGAAATCATGGAGTGAAAGAGAGCCTGTAACATAAATGTCCTGAACAAAATCACTCTCCATTTCAAGAATCTTAGTCGAAAAGGTTGAAAGAATTTCGTTTGCCGGATGCGGTATCAAGGATTGAAGCGGATTGTTTGGGAACAAAAATAATATAATGTGCATTCTCACCTCCTTGAGATATTATGACCTATCGAACAATCACAAGTTTTTTTGATGCAACAGCTCGACCATTTAAAGACAGTTGATAATTAAAGACACCTCGGCCGATTGGACGTTGACTCTATTTCACCCCTTTCACTTATAAATAAGAATTCAATGTTTTCTTTTTATCCTGATTATGGATTTCAACAAGTCTTCCATCCCTTCTTTCGAACATTCACTATTGGCAGACAAATAATACTTAGGATCTGTGTCATCTGATCTCAAATAGAGATATCCAATATAAGGCAACGCATCAATGAAATGCGTTTCTCCATAATAGAACACGCCAATGATATCACCTTGATCACAGATCTCCATTCGTTCACTTATGGCATTATTGTCCGGAAGTTCTATTTTTTCAGGAAAAGGCAGAGTCACATATTGATCCGGATCAATGTCTTTAATAACGTGATCGATGAATATTCCTTTGGATAATGAAGCAGATGGCTCGCTCCTACTGAAAAAATAAGTCTCAGAATAATATGCTTCAGGAAAACAAAACTCATAGTTTATTCTCTCATAGCAGATCCAATGATCAGGAGTAACAAATTCATGACAAGGATTCACACTTTGCTTTGACACCTCGTTGTTACAATTGGATAGACTTAATCCCAGAATAATAATAGACAGGATACGCATTGGGTCATCGCTTTAGAATTTAACGCTGAAGAGAGAATATAATTGTTTTTTAATCACAGGTTATCTCCAAGTCAAAATCTATTGCAGCCGTTTAATGCATTTTTTTTGTTGTCTCAGCAAATTTCTGATTTGCGTATCAAAGCTTTCATTTCGCAAATCAGAAATTTGCTGACGCCACAGCGTAGGCTCAGCCTACGCTGAACAATTCAAGGATGGAAAGATGCAAGCATGCTTGCATCTTTCAATTTTCAAGAGTCTCGCAATATTTTTCTTAATTAAACCTACCCAATTCTTCAATCTTTCGATATGGCTTCATAAAAAACTCACCGATCACTCTATTAAATTCATCGTGATACACGATCGGTGTGGAATGGCCGGAATTTGGTAAAATCCACAGGTATGACTTTGGAATGGACTGTGCGATCAACATCGTATGCTGCGGAAGGATGACATCATGATCACCGCCGATCACAAGGGTCGGACATTTTATTTGTGCCAATTGTTTTGTGGTAATATGTGGTTCAAAAACACAAAGCTTTATTAATTTGATCTGATGTTTTAGTTCAGGTGTCTGAGGCTGCTTCATCAATGATTGACAATATTCTGCAGTCGAACTTACAACCCACGGATCCACAGCGGTAGAATCCGGCCACAAATTGGCGCCGGTGATCGCAAGTTTCTTTACTTTATCCGGATGACGCATCGCCAGCAACAAACCCTCTATGCCACCATCACTCCATCCTATGACATATGCAGAATCGATGCTTAGATATTCAAGCAATCCATTGAGATCATCCGCCATCATTTCATAACTGATGGAATCTGTCGGATCCGCTGACTTACCCTGATCCCGGCTGTCAGCCACTATGACATGATAATGCTGAGCGAAATATGGGATCTGATACAGCATGTTGGAAATGTCACCCCCATTACCATGAATCATCAATACGGGTTCACCTTTGCCATAGGCTTCGTAGTACATCTTAAATCCACGCATGCTGACATACTTTCCCACAAGATCGCTATGACCGATTTTAGATGTGTCTACACCGGACGTTTGTGCACAGACCGGCATCAGAAAAGAAATTAGGAATAGTAGCGTCAACAAAATTGAATGGCATTTCATAAATCCGGTTTAACAAGTAACGATTAACGAATAACGAATAACGAGTAACGAGTAACGAGTAATTAGTAATAAGTCACAAGTCAGGAGTAAATTTAGAATATAAATACGAATAATGAATAAGGATTTAAATTTTTAGTACCATACATGGAAGTGAGATAACCAACATTTTAAATCTTAACTGAATTGTTAAAAGCTAAAGTATTGACAGGGCTTGCCCCTGTCTGCGTAAAACAAGTAAGTGAATTGTTAATAGTGAAGTAGCTCCATCGGAGCGACATATCTGTAGGACAAAAGAAATTTACATTTTTTGAGCTCCAGAGAAGCGGAATATTTGCAAGCGAAGTCAATCCGCATTTCCGGCTCCACCTTTATAGCTCCATCGGAGCGACATATCTGTAGGACAAAAGAAATTTACATTTTTTGAGCTCCAGAGGAGCGGAATATTTTCAAGCGAAGTCAATCCGTATTTCCGGCTCCACCTTTATAGCTCCATCGGAGCGACATATCTGTAGGCTAAATGAAATACAAATTTTTGAGCTCCATCGGAGCGACATATTTGCGTACGTGATCATTGTGCATTCCCAGTATTAAGCTAAAGGAATCCGATAGTGCTAAGTATCCCCTTGAATATTAATAATTCATGAAAGAATTTATTTCCTTAAAATAAACCTCTTCATTGTCAAGCCATCCATAATGTCCGCAATGATCCATGAGGACAAATCTTGAATTCTTCAAAACCTTATGTGCTCGTTCGCCAGTGTCTGCATCGATGATATCCTGCTTTCCCTGGATAATCAAGACGGGCCTGTCAAATGACTTTAATTTTTCTGTGCAATCATAATTTATCCGTTGCAGATCTGTCCAGATCAATCCATTGATGTCCCCATTTCCCTGTGTGAGCCTAAGGGCAAGAACAGGAATATATTTTCTATCCTGAAGATATGCCGGCGCCAAAGCCCTTCCCCTGCCAAGACGCGCAGCAAATGTGGTATCTCCTGTATTTAATTTATCATTCCAGTATTTTAACGAATCTTTTTCTTCACTACTCAATTTAGAAGAGATCGCATCATTGACATACGATAACAACCCCAGATCAATCCCTCCTGATGAGGATAAAATCATCTTGTCGATACGTTCCGGATATTTGGTCGCATAATAGGACGCCACCATTCCACCAAACGAATGTCCGAGAATGGACCATCTGTCCAACTTAAAAAACTTACGCAGGCTCTCCACATCTTCTATCATCAGATCCATCGTTATGGTCGTTGAATCTAATATGGGCAATATAGATTTACCCGTTCCACGTTGATCATAAATGATCGTCTTATAGTGCTCAGAAAGTTTACGTGCTAGATTTTCGAAGCCATTACTATTCATTCCCGGTCCGCCATTGATGATCAATAATGGCTGTCCTGATCCGAATGTCCTGTAGTAGATGGGTGCAATATCAACACTCTTTACAATTCCTTCAGTCTGAGCGGCACAAACAGAAACTACAAATAGACAAATGATAAATGTGAATATTTTCATAACTGTGATGACTATACTTTTTGCGTAATTAGATTCATTCAAAAAATAATAGTACAACGTATATAGGTATGATCAGCGATAAGATCGCCTAAGACCTTAAAAGAATATACAGAAAGCCATTTCAGACATGATAGAATGGCCTTATTCTTCTTCACTACTCCATTGATCGGGATCATCGACAGGATTAGGCAATCGCCCTTCCAGCCATTTTGCAAGCGTTTCAGGAGTAAAGTCTTTATCCCTGGTCTCAATCACCCATGATAAGAATTCATCAGGGCCCCCATTCAGATACGGCGGTGGTGATACAGGATAAAAAACAGCCGGTAATCTTTCTGTCAATGACAAATTGTTGATGACACTTCCAAGCTCTTGCACAACCTGCCATGCTAAATCATGATGAATGTCAATATGAAATTGGACAGACCACATTCCATCCGCATCAGTGTCCGAATGAACCGATCCTTCAATAGCCGGGATCTTCGAAAGGAAATCTGTCAACGTATTTATTTTATTCGAAGCCATATTTGATTAAATCGCTATCCGACCATAAGAATGCACAATATTCAAAATAATAAAGACAATCCATGTTAAATAAAATAAAAAACCTGTACGTCTAGGTTGGCCCCTAACAGTACAGGTAATTGATAGTGATATGTTTAGGATTATTTTAGTCGTTGCTGTGCGGCCATGGCCTGATCAAGATGAGTATGTAACCCGGGCAACATCGATTGTGCCCAGCTCTTAATTTCCACATCAGTGCAGCTGGAAGAAGCCTTTTCATACAGATCGATGGCATCAGTATGCCCGTTGACCACTAAAGCCGTATAGGCTTTGTCAAAATCGATACCTGTTTTTTCATTCAGCTTATTGTAAGCTTGTTTGGAATCCTCAGTTGGCACAGTAGGAATATTAATATATTTTCTATTCGCCATCGCTGTAAGATCAGTCATAGCTTTACTGTGATCATTTTCCATCATTTTTCCCAATGCTTTGACATCATTCGTCATGCCGCGTTGCTGTGCAAGCTGCCCCATCCTGATGTCCTGATCATTCATTTCAGCTGCCTTTACCATGAACAATGCATCTTTTTCATCTTTCGGATTGTCCATCTTTGCATTATTTATATCCTCGGCTAATTTCTCAGCATCAACAGGCTTGGTGCTGTTTTGACAGGAAATAACAGTGATTAGTAACCCGCAAATGATAAGGAATACGGTGGTTTTGATATGTCTCAAGGTCGTCATGATTTAAATTGTTTGTTGAATGATGGCTCAAAGATGGTCGTATAATCATCCGAATACCTTACAGAAATCTGCAATAATGTTATATAATTCCTAGAAAATAGTGTGCTGTGAGATGTGAGATGTGTGCTTCGACCTGCTCTTCTCATCCCTGTGCTATGGTTCGACACGCTTGCCGCAGCTCCAACCGATGTGAGATGTGAGATGTAAGATGTGGGATGCGGATGTGAGATATGAGAGGCGTGAGGCGTGAGGCGTGAGGTGTGTGCGCAGGGCCCAACCGCAGTTCAGCAACCAGCGCAAGGTGTGAGGTTTTCTAAGTGACTGCTTAAGTGATCTTAAGTTTCTAAGTGGTAAACCTGTTTAGAGCTTCAGAATTAATACGCTTTGTTTAAATTCAAAAATAGTATCGGGTTCAGTAAAAGAGGACGCGGATTTAATGAGAAAAATTAAGACTTAGTAAGATTTGATTTCCGTTATTTTATTTCGTTACTCGTTATTCGTTACTCATTACTCGTCACTCGTTATTCGTTACTCGTTACTCATTTTATCTTGTGTGTATATTTATTGTACAGGAATGATATGATCAGCAACAAAATACCCAGGACTACAAAAACGATTGTCTTTGATATCGTGCTCAATTCAAGAATATCATAGAAGAATAACTTGAGCAATGTGGCTGCAAATAATAAAATCGCCGCTATACGAAGATGTTTTTTGTCTTTCCATATACCGAGTATGACAAGGATCAGTGAGCATAAGCCCCAGAGAATACTCAGCACAAGTTTGTAAGACTGTGTAGATTTCATGATGTCCATCCATGACAGCAATTCACTGGTGGCGATCCAGATGATGGCCATAGAGAGAATCAATTCGTAAAAGATTTTCAGTTTAGTATAGGACGGGCTCTCCGAGAAAGTGGTAATAAACCGATGAAGACTGAAGAGGAACAAACCTGCAAACACTAGAGTAATATACCTGATCACAATATTGAAGGACGAATGTTGATAATATTCAGAAAGTGTCTGATCCAAATAGTTCTCACGAAGTTCGCTTAGAATATATAAGCCGAGTGTCAGAAATGAAAACAAAACGATGATCCCCAGGCTCAGTAATATCCAACGTACAGTGATATTGCTGAACATCTTTCGTTTCAGGTAAAATAAAACAGAGAAAAAGAGCAATGAATAATTGATAATCCAGGTAATTCTGAAATTGTTGAGATCATCATTCCAGATATTGTGACTGTAATCATCTCCGGGACTGGTGATCTCTTTCACAGATGCAGAATACATCTGTTGGAAATAAAAAGAGATTTCCATTCTTATGGAAAAGTACAGGACGACGAGCAGTAGGGTTGGAAGAACGAAATCAAGCATCTTTCCCAACTGCTTTGATGGATAGATCTCCGTTTTATATTTTTCATCACTATTGATCTGTGTGATAAAGAAAAATGCGCCAATAAATAATACAGAGGTCAGGAAATTGATATTGATAAAAGGTGTCACCGTCGTGGTGATGATATTCGATTGATATACATCATAGAGGGACGTCCAATCTGAAAGCAAACTTAAAAATGCAAGGGCCATCAACGGAAATGAAAGCCGTTCATACATGGGCACATCATTTGTCCTTCCGATCCAGAATAACAATGCGGCTTCTCCTGTCCATAGAAGTGTCACCCAATTGCCATCAAGCTGCACGGGTATGGCGATCGTAATAAATATCAGAAACAATCCAGCCACCAGAAAAAACAGGTTTCTGTCTGCAAGCCTTTGCCTGTAGATGAGCACAGCCACAATGAAATGGATCACAGCAGTGCACAGTGTAAATAATCCCAGGAGTCGACTATTGTCTTGAGAATCATTCAACATGTAATATCCTATTCCATAAAAAATAAATGAATTCCCCAGTAGGACCACAATATCCCCGAATTCGAATTTTTCCTTTTTGATCAGCTTATAGGCCAGGAATATGAAATAGAAGGTAAAAAAGAAGATGGCCAGAAATATGAATGCTAATGAAAAATGTAAGGAAGGTTCATAGTCTGTGAAAACCCAACCTGTGAAAATAATCCATGTCAGGATGAATGAGGAGTAATAAAGTATTTTCCAATATTTCTTTATGGCTATAAACAGGATGCCGATATTGATGATCGCCATGTATGAAAAAAGAACCTCGGCATTTCCGGATCCTTCACTAAGTAAAAATGGTACAGCATACGCACCTACTAACCCGATGATCGCGATCACCTGGCTGTTATATTTTATCGCCGTCACTACTGTGAATACCGTAAACACTACCATCAGTACAAACGCCGCCACCATAGGCATCAAACCATAAAAACTATAGGCTGCATAGGTGATAAAATACATGATCGCTATCGCACCACTTTCGAGTACAGCACTGAAGTTTTCATAATTTTTTCTGAGTTTCATCCCGGTGCCCATCAATCCCAGACCCATCATGTAGCCCAGAATAATCCGTGTGAGCGGACTGATCAGATCGTGATCGATCGAATATTTAGCACCTATCGCCACACCAATGACTGTGATGGCAATCCCTATCTTATTAATAAGATTTTCACCGATGAATTTTTCGAGATCTGATTTTTTGTCAGGCGATGTATTGGTTTGAGAGCTGGGAATTAATTGTTCTTCAACGATAGGTTTCACCTCATTGGAAAAAGGAATTGGTGGCGGGACATTTATTTTCCTTTGTTCGGAAATCGGAGTCACATAAGTTTCTTCGATGGCGGGCTGAGTCGTTTCTTCTTTTGGCTCGTCGGCTGTCTTCAGCCTGATGATTTGTGTCCGAAGTTCATGGATCTCCCTGGAAAAATCATCCTGTCTTTTTAATAATACATCAAGCTTTTCAAGGAGCTCATTGATGTGGGGAGCATTTTCGGACATAGGGAGCAGGTTTTCGTTGGTCGTTGTGATCAAAGTTAACGAAAGACAGCGTATTAGTCAGTAGTGAATAGTCAATAGTGAATAATGCGTAAGCAGTGGCAGGGCTTGCCCTGCCTATGATAAACACTAATATGTAAACCATGAAATTCACTTCATGATTTCCGATAATCGAAAAATTCGAAATGGCTCAAAAAGGAGGACGCGGATCTGTTATGAAAAATTAAGATTTATTAAGATTTGATTCTAGTTGTTCATTAATTTCTCTTTATTTATTCTTTTTGCTTATTGCTTATTGCCTATTGCCCGTTGCTTATTGGTTAAAACTCATCATCACCCTGATCTTCTTCAAGATCATTGTGATTGTCTCCGCCGATGCTGTAAAAATTGTTTTCTTCATCCTCATTGCCGATGTCTTCCTGGTCATCATCCAATTCGGATCCGGGTATATCAAGATCGTCTCTGATGACATCACGGCTAAAATCCAATTCTTCCACTTCATCGTCATCGATCAGATCAGGATCTTCCTTTATTTTATCCATGGCATCAGGATCGATTTCCTTTTCTTCATGAGCTCTCTTATAGATATCATCCTTATCCGGATAGAGAGGATATCCTATCGGTTCATTATTTTCATTTTTGGCTGCATCGTTTGAAGAAGGCTTCGATGTTTCTTTCCGTTTCATGGTTAAGTTGTTGGTCAGTGAGAATTTTAAAACACAAAGATGAAGTACTTTTTCTCAATTTGTGTACTAAAAATATCAAAAATATTTATCCCATTTCTGCATTGTACTATATTCTTATATGTGAATAATGTAACCTTTCTCCGGAATTGTATAAAGTATTCCATCCAAAAAAACCCACTTTTACAACAAGGGATCGGTGTACTTCACCGCTGGCATCAGGATTACTGAGGATCACAAGCAAGGCCTCTTTTCCATAGAATCCAATGCCAGGTTTATAAAGAAGCTGTCTGTATTAAAAAATCCGACAGCGTCTTAGCTATGTTTTGTATTTCATAAATATGAATGCAAATAGTGCTCGAAGCCTGAATTTCCCTCTACACTCTTCGACATCTCAAATTTGACTCTTCGCATTGAGCGTTTCTACCATGCAGTAACGATCAATGCAGGATATACTTTTGTATTACCCCAAAAAGCAACCAACTAAAATTAAATGGGAATTTTTTAATTCCGGTTGCTTTTTATTGCATCATTCGTGATTCATTAAAAATATTTATTCATTTAAAATAAAATTTAATCAAACCTATCATGAATAGACTTATTTTACTCCTATTGACAGCATCCTGTCTTTTCCTTTCCGCAGTCGCTGTCGCACAGGTCGGCATAGGTACGACCACACCTGATCCCTCTGCGGTATTGGATCTTGTCTCCACCACAAGGGGATTTCTAATGCCGAGGATGACAACGGCAGAAAGAAATGCAATCCCTAACCCCGCGACAGGGTTGATAATATACAATCAAAGCAACAGCGAAGTCCAGGTGAATGCCGGATCTCCCGGAGTACCAGTCTGGATGGGAATGAAAAGTAGTACAGACTCAACGGCCACCACATTATCTGTCACGGCCACAGGTGATATAAGTTCAGCATCCACTACAGATGTAATGATCCCTGGCATGACACTGACTCCTCCTGCAGGCGTATATACTGTATTGTTTAATGCGCAGTATGGATTTATTGCTGATGTACCTATCACGACTGCACAAGGTGTTACAGATCTCACAGCAGCTTATAACCAGATTATGGCCATTCCTGCCACTAATACTACACATATGCCGATTTTCGGCAATGGTGAGGTCTTATCTCCGGGTGTTTATGATTTACCTGCAGCTTCATCTTTAGCCGGAACCCTGACGATGGATGGAGGCGGAGACACCAATTCTGTCTTTATCATCAGGACAGGCGGAGCACTTAGCACTGGTGCAGGTACAACTGTAATACTGACTAATGGTGCCAGAGCCAGAAATATATTCTGGGTATCCGAAGGTGCTCTTAGTCTTGCAGCAAATACAATCATGAAAGGAACTCTGATAGCCCACAATGCAGCTGTTTCAGCTGCAGCAGGTTCCAATATTGAAGGAAGAATGTTCTCGACTACGGGAGCTATTAGTTTAGGCCCCAGTACAATCTACCCGCCTGCCGGTAATTCCTATATTAATTTGGGTGTGTTGTCAACCTTTATTATCTTTTCTACAGCTGGCGCCCTCGCCAATACCGACCCATCCAATATGACCGGAGATGTCGGGACAAATGCAGGTGCAATCACCGGATTCAGTATGCTCAATGGGAATATTTATTTTCCGGGTTCACCACCACCGGCCATTAGTTCAATCGCATCATTCTGTATTTATCAAAATGGTGTCATTGTAGCCAATTCAAGCAGAACTACAGATGCAACTTCATCTCTTATTGTATTACAAGCCATGGCAACAGTAGCCGCAGGTCAATCCATAGATGTACGATGGAAAGTGGATGTCGGTTCGGTTAAAGTAGTCAACAGAATACTGACAGTAATCAAGGCAAATTAGGAAAAACTACAAAAGCGGTGACACCAATCGCGCTGTTTTTTCCAGGAACTGTTTAATTGCAGGGCGGCTATCCCAAGCTGCCCTGTCAATTTTATCAGCATCTTTCAGATCATTGTAAAAATCATCTGCAAGCTCATTTGCAAACTCTTTGTCATACACGATCGCATTGACTTCAAAATTGAGATCAAAACTGCGATAGTCAATATTGGCTGTACCGACTATGCCTATCTTTTGTCAGCTACTAAAGTTTTGGCGTGAATAAAACCTTTTTGTATAAATAAATTTCAACGCCGGCAGCCAATAGTTCTCCGTAATAGGATCTCGCGGCTGCATTGACCACTTTCGAATCAGCTACGGCCGGAACTAAAAGTTTATACTGACTCCACCTAACGCCGCTGCGAGTAAAGCCTCAAGTATACTTTCTGTGGGAATAAAATAGGGTGTCGTGATTAAAACTTCATTCCTGGCCTGGTAAATCACCATGAGCAGAGAAAATAAAATAGTCGGTGTATCTGAATCAGGTCCACTGGCAGCGATCTGTACTATTTTGTTCCCTTTGGCAGAAAGAGCATTTAGTTTTGGAAAAAAATATTCGTCAGGCAGCAAGATATCGTCAGTACAAAAATTCCAGTCATTCACAAATAGATACTGAAGATATTGTACGCCGGGTCCTTCGATACGCAGGTGAGTGTCTCTCCAATAAAGTTGTTTCTCCCCAGCATCATTGTTGACATACCTGGAACTCACATTGATCCCGCCTACAAAACCGATGGTCCCGTCGATCACCACAATCTTACGATGGTTACGATAATTGAGGCGATTGGCAAATGCCCAGAAGCGAACTCTATAAAATGGCGTTGTTTTCACACCGGCTGCTTTCAGCCGCGGCACCAGGTGTCTACGGATAGACCGGCTACCGAAGTCATCATATATGAATCGAACAGAAACACCTTCTTTGGCTTTTTCAGCCAATGCGTTCTCTACAGCTTTGCCTATATCATCATCTTCATAGATATAGTACTCGATGTGCACATGATGTTTTGCTTCTTTTATAGCTTTTAATACTTCAGGAAATTTATTTTCACCGTTTTTAAGAAGGGTTACGCGATTGTTCATCGTCAATGGACTTCTCGTATCCTTCAGCAGCATCACTGTCAGTTCTTTATTGTCCTGAAGCAACTTGCCTCCTTCTTCAAACGCGCTTTGATTCCTGGTAAAGATCATCTACTACTTTCTTAGCCAGGATACTATCAGAGATCAATTTTTTCTTGTAGAGTTTACGTTTGCGGTAATTGACACCAAAGGAGAAATAAACGAAGATGCCAATAAAGGGAACAAAAATGACAAATAGAAGGTAAGCCAGGGCCTTTGAATTGGCATGCGTATCATAGATGATGCGGATACAGACCAGGATGACGATCAGTATATAGATTATTTCATCGATGATGATACCGTGGAACATAGGTTAGTGAGTAACGAGTAACGAGTAAATGGCAATAGGCAATAGGCAATAGGCAATAGGCAATAGGCAAAAATGAAAATCTTATACGCAAAGTTCACCTTTTATTCATAAGGTCCATTGTTAATTTGGCTCAAAATGAGGACGCGGACGGTTGCTGAGCTGTAGCACAAGGTTGTGGAATGGAAGTCGAAGTATCAAATAAGAAAAGTTAAGATTGGTTAAGATTTGTTTTAAAGCGCTCATTGTTTTTGCAGCATTTGCCGAAGATTTGCGAAAATTATTTTAATAAATTTTGCTTATTGCAAATTACCTATTGTTTTCGAATACGCCTGTCTCTTAACGATAAAAAGCATCGAGAACAGTATGAATGGAACTGTCGACAAAATTATTTTATAATTTAAGCTCAACAATCCTACAAGTAATATCACTAAAACCAGTATGCCCAGCAGGATTAATCCAATCCATGTCAATCTTCTGCCTGGCTTCTTTTGAAAGATGGTAAAAAGGATTAATAATTGTCCGAGGAATGGTATGATGATGAGGGGATGTGTGAAGGTGTTGGCAGAATGGTCTTTTTGAAAGAAAACCAAATATTCGACCTGGAAAACGAATGAAGAATTGTCATGCCCCCATTCCAGATAACAAACGAGAAAGGAGAGAAGAAGGCCTGTGTTTATAAGTCTCAGCATAGTCAAATTTAAAAAGTTTTAGACAAAATGGCCTTTAAGTGTACATTTATAATTGCCAGGTATTTATACCCATTAAGGAATTAAAGTTTTTCTAATAATAATCAAGTCGCAAATGATGAGTAAATCAGATCAATACGTCAATATTCTTATCATAGGAACCATCATTCTATACCTGGCTATTGGGGTTATCGGATATAAAGGGCAAAAGTTCGCCTACCTCGCTTCTATTGTCAATATAATCACAGGTGGAGCTATCCTGTTGTATTGGAGCCTAAGACAAATCCAAATCACGCAACACATTTTTGAGCTAAGAGAAATACTTGTTCTGCTTTTTGAAGTTGTGGTCATCGCCTGCGGTGTTTTTTATATCCTGAGCAGTGAGCGTGGTGGAGGTCTTAAAATAGTGCAGTATTTATTTTATGGAATTCATCTAATTGTGTTCGTACTGGGATTAATTTTTATGATGACGTTTAAGATAACGAGGTTGATATAGTGAGATATGAGATTTGAGATATGCGATATGAGATATGAGATATGAGATATGCGACTAGACGTTCGAGTGTCTCTGACCTCGAACCATTTTAAACCTAGTGTGTTCTCTGACCTCGAACCATAGTAACTTTTGGGCGTTCTCGATATTAATTTGATTTCGGAGTTCGAGGTCAGAGACACTCGAACGTCATGCAATTTTACTTCACAACACGTTATTCGTTACTCGTTATTCGTTATTCGTTATTCGTTACTCGTTATTCGTTTATTCGTTACTCGTTATTCGTTACTCGTTATTGGTCACTCGTTACTCGTTATTCGTTACTTGTTATTTGAATTCATTCTGTTTTCGTGATCGTAATATTCGCAAAATCACCTCCTGACGTATCGGCGACATAGAATCCGACGGATCCATGTGTAAAGGGTGTAAATTTTTCAACAACAAGGCTGGGCTCTTTTTCACCATTGATGTAAGTTGAGATCATAGCATCTGTTATCTCCATGCGGACTCTGACCCACGAATTAGGATCAGGGGACGGATCGATGGCCTGTTCGTATTTACCCGGGAAATTCCCACGTAACACTTGCCAGGTAAATTTGGGCAGGGATATATACTGAATAGAATGACTTCTCAATGTTTCATCATCAGATTTGAATTGAAACGGACGCAGGTATATGGCTTCGAATGTGGAATCATTTTGCGCATGAAAGGCTATGCCGACAAAACTATGTTGCTTCACATCTTCGCCCCTGACATCAAATTCCAATACACCGGTTGAGAAATCAACGTCTTTCAACCAGGCAATACCTTCTCCATAATCTTTGCTTAAATGGATGCCCGGATATGATTTTTCATTAATGAGGGTAAGGTCCCTGTTATATACTTCGATTTCATTTTTCTTATACAGGTCCTGTAGATTCATCTTCATGGGACCCTGAGAAAAACATGAAATGGCCAGGAGACTGAATACAAACATCACAGTGTATTGATACGTTTTCATATTGAAATATTTATGTCTTTAAAGAGCAGGCAAAATACAATACAATCATGGCCGTGTGCAGAATTGAAAAACCTGAAAGTGCTGAATGGTCGTCAGGTGATTGATGTTAGTCGAAAAGACATTTGGAATCTGACCGACGACTAACTATTCGTGATCAACCGTGATCACCACATTCCCTTTTTTGTGTCCCTTTTCTACATAGCCATGCGCTTCGGGTATTTGTTCCAATGTATATGTTCTGTCAATGACCGCTTTCAGCTTACCGGCTTCAATAATTTCTCTGAGGAAATTGAGATCTTCTGATTTTTCGACTGTCACCCCTCCCTTTACTTTCTTGCCGCTCGTCATTGATGTCCATATGCCGCGAAAGATCGAAGACAGATCCATGTGGACTGTTTTAAGATAGAAACTGTTTTTCTTTAAGGATTTTATCGATCCTGAAAAGGAACTTTTACCTACTGTGTCAAAAATGACATCGTAAGTTTCACCGCTTTTGGAAAAATCAACTTTCGTATAGTCAATCACTTTATCCGCTCCAAGAGATAAGACCATGTCTAAATTGGCAGAGCTGCACACACCTGTCACTTCAGCTCCAAAATATTTTGCTAATTGTACTGCAATTGTGCCTATCGCACTGGAGGCTCCATAGATCAGAACCTTTTGCCCGTTTTTAATTTCTGCTTTTCTAAGAAAATACAAAGCCGTATTACCTCCGAATGGAATAGCAGCAGCTTCTGCATAGGACATATTTTTTGGTTTCATTGCAAGCACGCCATCTTCAGGAAGGCATACATATTCAGCATATGCACCCATGTGCATTCCAGCCGAACCAAAAACCTGGTCACCTACTTTGAAACGTTTTACATTTTTTCCCATTGCTTCAATTTCCCCTGCAAAAGCATATCCAAGGATATCATTTTTAGGTTTTCGGAAACCATAGACGAATCTGACGGCATATGGATCTGCTTTCCTGATCCGGACATCTCCTGAGGATACCGATGTCGCGTGTATCCTGATCAGTATTTCATTTTCCGTTGGCACTGGTGTCTTAACTTCTCTGAGTTGAAGAACTTCAGGTGAACCGTAGGCTGTACTTACAATAGCTTTCATAATTATAGATTTTTTTGAATGAATTGTTTGTTTGTCTCAATTCGAAAGCAAAAGTATGGCTGAGCCTATGCCCCATCGTTCGGGATCACAGAAGGGTGTTCGGTATTATAATTCCGAACAAATCGGATATGGTAAGAAGTCTAAGGGAATATTCAAATGGCAATGGGCAATGGGCAATGGGCAATAGGCAATAGCCAAAAGCAAATTATTTATCGTTTAACCCTTTAACCGCTTATCCATTTAACCGTTTTTTAAAAATTCCTTCGGTGTCATCCCAGTTTCTTTTTTGAAGTATGTATTAAAAACAGTTTTGGAATTAAAACCACTTTCATAAGCGAGGCCAATCAATGTAAGATGCGCCTTACCTGGATCTTTAGAAATCTGCTTGAAATATTCGATCCTGTAATGATTGATGAATTCATTGAAGTTTTTCCCATGCCCTCATTAAGTAGCCAGGAGAGTTGATTGGGATGGATGTCTATCTGTTCTGCCAGTGAGCGCAATGATAGATCAGGATCCTGAAAAGGTTTTGCTTCAAGGATATGATTCAACAATCGTGTAGAGTACATTTTCACTGCTTCCTCATCCAGAAGTTCTTTCTTCTTCTTTGTTTTTTCAATGCCTTCTTGAGTCTGATATAAAATTTTATGATACTCCGCATATCGTGAATCATTTTTCAACACATCAACCAAAGGGTCAGGATAGCGAAGGAGTAACAAAGATGATTTTTTCTCAATACCCTGACGGACACATTCAAATGCATGGTCATTGTCTCCCATGACGCCATACATCAGGAACAGATAGGATTCTGCATTGAACCCATCAGGACTATTTGCTGCCTCCAATAATTGGGTTAGAGATGTTGCAGCATTTTTAGAATCTTTCATTACAGCATATGCCAGACCGGAAATTCCTAATTTATTTATAGGATCCACAATGTCAGAAGGCATATCATCAAAATAATGAAGGACTTCATCCGCACGACCCATCTTCAGCAGACAATGACATTTGACAGTATGAACAGGAATATTTTTGGGATTCTGTTTCAGGCAACTATCCAATTGCTCAAGAGAAGTATTGTAATCTTCGAGCATGTAATGGAAATAGGCGTTGAAAAACAATGTTTCCTGCGACAGGGGGTCTATACTGAGGGCTATATCTAAATGCTGACGTGATTTTTCCCTTTCATTCGCGATGATGTACAGGAAGGACATAAACTGCTGCGCTTCTACATAGTTTGGCTGGATGTCTATAGCCTTTTGCATGCGATTAAAAGATTCTTTATAATCACAAGCCGTAAAAAAGGCAAGATGTCCGAGTTGGTAATGTACACCTGGCAATTGTTCATTCAGCAGAAGTGCATGGTGAGTTAATTGAATTGTTTTTCCCCATCCTTCCCCGGCAGGCATAAAACCGGTTGTGGCCATAAATCCATAACATTGTGCCAGACCAAGATAAGATTCAGTATGATTGGGATCAAGCTCCAGTGCCTTCTCATAAAGTGAAATCGCGATATGGATGTCCTCCGGATTCCATTTATTAAAATGGTATTTAGCTTTCAGTGAATATTCATACGCATCTATATTGTCCGTTTGCTTTCCGACGAGGTGTTCCTGAATTTCAAAGTGTCCAAATTGTTCTCTTAACTTTTCAGCGATCAACAGGCTGATCTCATCTTGTATTTCAAAAATATTTTCAAGCTTTCTGTCCCAGGTTTCAGACCAGAAATGAAAATCTTCTTCGGCCTGGATGAGCTGGGCAGTGATTCGAATTGTATGCCCTGACAGCCGGACACTGCCTTCAAGTATAGCAGAGACATTTAGTTCCTTCGCGATTTGCGGAACGGGAATATTTTTATTTTTAAAAAAGAAAGAAGACGTACGCGAGGTTACTTTTAAGCTCTTGATTTTTGCTAACGCATTGATGATTTCTTCAGTAATACCGTCGCTGAAATATTCATTCTCCCGACTTGTACTCATATTGACAAACGGAAGAACAGCTATTGTCTTATGAATACTATTGTGTTTGCTTTTTATTTCCAAAGGTTGAGGAATGATGATGCCATTGTTTGCAACCGCAAATATTTCAACCGGCTGAATTGTATTGGCTGCAAGCTGACGTACTTTTTCTCTTTCATGAATTCATCTTAGGGGATCAATGTAAGGTATATCCCTCATTCGGTGATTGAAGCGTTAGTCCATGAGGAGCTCATCGCCATTAAATTCTCAATGCAAGTATTAAATACATTCTTACCATCGTCTTATCAACTCCATTGGCCGCTGTAAAATATTCCCCGGGACTAAATACAGAAGTGGTAAACTGCATATTGAGATAATGATTGAAATAATAATTGAAATACCAGTCACCACCATATCCGATTGTTTTGTTGTCAGTCGTCAATGTATTCAGATTGACAGTGGCGATTCCTGTGGATCTGTCTTTTGATTCCAATACTGTGGCATACACACCATGCACTCCTGTCGCCAACAATCTTCCCAATTTCCAATTGAGATGAAACGTAGCGGCCTGCACATTAGAACCTTTGAATGCATCAATAAAACCAAAACGGCGATGTTCATTTTGCCAAAGCACATTATAGGATTTAATCTCCTTATCTCCCGGCTTATCATCGCCACTGGCGCGATAATAGGTGAGATCTATACTCACTTTATCATCCTTTGAGAAATAACCTGCACTTACTTCTGCCGCATACGCTTTCACTGTGCATTTAGCTTCTTTCGTCACGATCGCATGACCTGTACCGGACTGATAGATCATTTCTGCTGAATATCTTATGTTGGACATTTGCCCGAAAATCCGCACATCGGGCATAAACACGGATGTATTGAATCCACTGTTATATTGAGTAATTAAATAGGGAAGATTCGCATCAAGGTTAAGCGCTTCGGAAAAATGAAATGTATTAAAACTGCTCACCAGAAGCGGGTGATTCCATTCAATCCCGGCTGAATCAGGTGCCTGCTGATACAACTGCACCCACATCACATCGTGGGTCGATCGATCAGTCTTATATCGAAGTCGTACACTTTCAAAGCTTCTGCCCTTTGTAAAATCATCATCGCCTACAAGAATTTCAGTTCCATATTTGCCCAGGCACATACGGCCGAAACGCAATGACAACCTGCCCGCCCTGTCTAACTTCTTCATGTCAACATATGCTTCATACAATGACAGATTCGGATCAAGTGGACCAAGGCTGCGCGTATACACACCATACGACTGCAGGTTAAAAACCATATCAATGTTTTTCGGTAGCGAAACCTTTCCTCCGAAATCACCTCTCAGATAAAAATTAAGATGGCCGGTGTCCCTGGCTAGTCCGGCTTCTTTGTACTCGAATGTTCCTTCAGGACGAAAGAAAAAATTAACGAGAGGTGTGAACTGTACTTTATCCGGAGGAGGCATGGAACCCACAGAACCATCATCCTTCAAAGGAAGATGGATATCCGAAAAATAACCTGTATCCCTGGGGAGGTATGGAATAATTCCATCTGCCGGCAATATTGAATGTGCCGCTTCTGTCGAATTGTCTTCTACAGTTGAAGACTGATATTGCGCCTTTACATTACCGATAAGACTTACGAAGAGAATAAAAGAGAGGAGAAGATTGCTTTTCATTTTGTTTTGATTGGGAGTTGGAGAAATCTAAGATTCCAAATATACTTATAGAATAAGGAATAACAAATAACGAATGAATAACGAATAACGAATAACGAATAACGAATAACGAATACTGACGTGAGTGTTGACGTTCGAGTGTCTCCGACCTCGAACCCCCGAAATCAAATGAATACCGAATAACGAATACTGACGTTCGTAGTTCGAGGGGCAAGCCCTGCCAATACACCAGATGTCCACCTTTTCCGCCCATTCTGCCATTCTTCCCTTCATGCATTTTTATTGCACATTTCCGTCAAATTCATCTATCGATTTGACAAAATGTGGCTTGAACGTGCGCATCAGGAAATACTCCGAAAGGATAAGATGAGTCAGAAATAAGATCAGCGACATGAGGAGCAATTCGTTGTTGTGCATGTATACAATGAGAAAGCCAAAAAAACAAATCCGCTTCAATACGCCAGGCCGCAGCAAAATAAGCGAATGAACCAACGACAAGAAAGATGGCAAATCCTACAGTCCACCTGCCCATATCGATATCCAGTAAAGACGTCCGGATCGTCAGGTAAGAAACAAGAAAAAACTGTCCGATACTCACCACAAAAGGAATAATCGTATCAATAATATTGGGAAACCATCGCAGATAAAATATCCCGATAGCATAATGGTGCCATACAATAAAGATGATGAGCATCATCAGTGCCAGGGGCAATACCTGAATATCTGTCCATGGATGTTCGGATATTGCAAAATAGGTAATGATGATTGGCACCAACTGCGAAAGGGCTACACTTTGCAAAAAGTGAGATAAACGTGAGATAGATGGTGGCAAAATAATTGCTGACTAATTCTGCTTTCTTATACATAGACTATTTTGGATTTTCGATTTTCGATTTTCGATTTTCGATTTTCGATTTTCGATTTTCGATTTTCGATTTTCGATTTTTTAGAATCAATACAAATTTCCTTATTTTATTGTGAAAAAGCATAGCCGCAAATTAACACTAATTGTGCTCTTCTCCCCTCTCACCCCCTCTCACTCTCACTCCTCGCTATTTGAAGCTTACCAACTTCGAATACATATCACGAATCTTTGTTCATTTTGGAAATCAAACTCAAGCAGCCTGTGGCTGCGATCGAAAATCAATTGCCGATCAGAACGGGCTATGACTCGTACTTTGATGCTGTTGGACTGGCAGGTGCAAGCTGCTTCCAATGCAATTTCTCTCACCTTCTCACTCTCTCACTCTCTCACTACTGGGTACAACATTCTGAATGCATTAAACACAGCCTGGTGCTCAATCGTAGCGTGATCTTCCTGTGGAAGGTAGTCGAAATAAACAGTTATAGTTTTACTCTTTGTACTTTTTATTTTGTCGTATAGTACATTAGCATCTACTTCCATGACATGTGGAGTAGCCCCTCTGACAAGACCTTCTTTTCCAACGCCGATATAGATATCTTTTTTGCGAAAAAGTTGCCCGCAGAATATCAGGTTGCAGATTTAACAGAGATCCATTGTCCCACCACAAGCTGGGACTGATGATGATAAATTTATCAAAGAGATATGGTTTTTTAAATAAAATCTCGGTGGCCATTAGCCCGCCCAAAGACTCGCCGATGATCGTTCGGGTGTTATTTGTTTTATACATTCCGGCTATGAATGGTTGTAATTCATTTTCAATAAACAACATGAATTTATCTGAATGACCTGTTGTGGGGTATTCCAGTTGATCGTCAATAATTGTGGTCGGATATGTAAAATCTCTTTTCCGGTCTGTATTGGCTATTCCGACGACAATGGACTTAGGGACACGGTTGATCCAGGAGAAATTATTGAATTGAACAAGACCGACAATATGAATAAAGTCCTCGTCGGCACCCCCATCAAGCAAATAGATGACCGGATAACGAATAGTATCTGCCTGATTATACCCATCAGGCAGATAAATATTTAGAATCCTTTTTTCACCCAATTGTGCTGATTGGATTTCTTCAATTGAACCAAGGATGAAGGGCTTTGATGTATTGGATTGAATAGATTTATTTGTCTGTGCACCTATGGAAGACATACAGAAAATAAGAACAAGAAGTATGATGAATGATCTCATATTATTTTAGATATATACTTTCTGAAATGTTTGAATCCGTTCAGCGGAATATTTTGAGCAATATATTATATGTTTTGATGATTATCAAAATCAACAATGAATCTATATTCTTCAAATTATTGAAATTCTATTTCTTAAAGAAAAACATCTATCACATGAATGTGCGTAAATATTCCGCTCCGATGGAGCTCACAAATCCCTTTATTTTCCTTTTCTACAGATATTTCGCTCCTACGGAGCTAATAAATTCACAGCACTTCAATAAGATATTTTGCTTTCTCAAAACGGGTAACCTATTGCCACATGAAAACAAGATTCTCTTTACGCCATCCGGGACTACCGAAACGGAGATCATTGAATACCCATCGCTGTCCTTCAGGAAGCCAGGGCTTACGCAACGGGAATGCAAGATCAAAACGTAATATCACAAACGAAAGATCAAAACGCAAACCGGCACCTGTACCGACAAGCAAATCTTTCAGAAAATGATTCGTAAATAATGATCCCTCTTTCCTCGCCGCCGGATCAAGGTCATCGTGCAATAACCAGATATTGCCTGCATCAACAAAGATGGCTCCATTGATGAAGCCTGCAAGTTTGGTGCGGTATTCGGAATTAAATTCAAGCTTGATATCACCTGATTGATCCGCAGTAAATCCTTTCGAAGTATTTGGATCATCCGGAGCATAGTAGGATCCGGGGCCTATCGTGCGCGCCCTGAAGGCCCTGATACTATTACTTCCACCAATAAAAAATTGTTTGACAAAAGGAAGATTCACAGAATTGCCATATGCATATCCATATCCTGCAAAAACTCGATTGGCAAGCTTTGAATTTGCTCCTAATTTTAAATAGTATCTGAAATCATTATCTATCTTGATGTATTGAGCGAATGATGTCCCAAAAAGCGTTTTACCCTTTCCGGCTTTAATATCCGCACCTGTCACTAAACCTAAAATATTTCCGGACAGATCAAGACCACCCTGATAATAGAATGTATTGACCTTTTTTGTCTGTGCCGTATTAGTATACGTGTAATGATACGTTGATCCGAATGTAAACTGATCTTCGATCGCCTTTTTTAATGTGGCATCGGTTTCTGCCAGCATTCTGTAGATATCCGTAACACTGGACGCATGTACATAATTGACCTCAATCGGATTGAGCTGATGTTCTTTACTGATAGTTTCTTTCCAATTATATCCGCCTACAGTTCGAATAGAATTGAGTGTGTATGAATTTTGTCTCTGTAGAAAATCATACCCAAGTGTAAATCTTGTCTTCGGTACAAACGGACCTGTGTTTCCAATTTTAAATGGCGTTATAAACCTGGGAACACTCAACGAGATCTGTGCACCCAATTTGAAGTAACTCCGATTGGCTATCCCCTCCTTTATTCCCGTCTGTATATCGGCACCACCATATGCTGAAACGGTGAGCAATTCAGCTCCACGGAAAGAATTACGGTTTCGCCAGTTGACAGTCAATTCCGTTCCGGTAAAGTCCGCATCTGTTTTTTTGCCTGATAACTCGAGACGTATAGATTTCTTCGGATAAGGCGTGAGAATATAATAGACATTTAGTCGTGCAGAATCACCTGTCTCCTCAAACTTATTTTTTACAAATTTGAAAGCTCCAAGGCTGACCATACTGTTGAGCGACACACTATGATCTGTTCGGTTGTATATATCGCCGGGATGAAAATGAATAAGACGCTCAAACGTCAATGGCTTCCATTTATGCTCAGGATCGATGATATAGAAATCATTTTGCTTCACTGCATGCGAGATATCAATGGTGTCATTTGTAATATCAAATTCAGGAAAAACATACGTGTTAGCTATTTTGTAGATACGCTTCGCTTTATCAGGTATGGAAGATTTGATCCGTACAAAGAGATCTACTTTGTGCTCTCCTATCGTACTGTCGACAAGCACCAGAATATCATCGGGAGAGAAAAAATAAAAACCATTCTCCTTAAGTCGCAGATCAATTCGCTCACGTTCCGCTTTGATGACATTGAGATCATAGGCGTCACCGGATTTCAAAAACGTTTCTTCTTTCGTCTTCATCACCGCATCTCCTGCTTCATCTGTGCTGTCGATCAGAAATTTGACATCGCGGATAGTATATTGTGAACCGGGTACAGCCGTATAGATAACTTTGACTTTGCGGTTCTTATCCTTTACCTCAGCAGTACATCGCGAATTAAAATAACCTCTGTTTTCAAGTCGATTGCATAATATTTTTGAATTAGCATCAACGCTGACTGCACTGAACAGAACAGGAGGCTCGCCCAGCTTATGTTTGATAAAATACTTAAGACCTTTTTTACTTTTGACTGAATCGACGAGATTGTAAAACATGAGCTTGTACCGGATACCCAAAAGTGATGTATTTGGTTTCGGCCGTACTAAACTCTGAAGTTCACTTCCTAATGCTTTTTTCTGTTTAGCCGTTTTATGCTGATCATCAATTTTTACGTTTGCTCCGATATAAAGTTTTTCATTCGGAGGTAGCTTTTTTGTGACACTGCAGGAGAAAACTGAACATAGGACCATCATAACAATGCACAGCCTCACAATCCCATTCAAGCAGATTGAGCTAAGCATACTTGAAGCGTTGTCCTCATCTATCTTATTCACTTCTGCTTTGTTTTTTCTCGTCAAGTATTTCTTTCTTCACTTGCTTTTGTTCTTCCGTCTTTTTTGAGAAGAGATCTTTGAATTTGTCATAATCAGCGGTGAACACGAATCCTATTCCTGTCTCAATGACCTGACCCTGCACGATGATATATTCATCGCGACGATAGACCCGCAATACATATTTTCCGTCCTTTGACAGTTGATACTCCGCAGAGACATCCCCGGCTATGTTGGTAGTTTTGCGATTGGCTTCCTGCAGGCCTTCAAGTTCAAAATTGCTGCCGATGCTCACTTTCAGCCTGTCGTTCAATAATTGCTTCGTCAATCCCACAGTGAGGTCAGTCCTGTTTTTCAATTCACCCGTTGTATAATCTTCGATGGAATTGATATCAAAGCTCAGGTCAACACCGGCGACCATACCCCCGACAAGATTGTTCAACTGTTCGGATAAGATCTTGCTTGCGCTTTGTCTCGCCAGTGATGATATACCACCACCACGCGCTGCATTTTGAAATGGATCCTCTGAAATAAATCTGTTAAGCAGTAAGACAGCAAATACCTGCTTGTTGAGCTCGGAGGGCTCGGTACGCAATTGTGTAAGTTTTGTTTGGACAGTAGACGTCACCTCACCCGAGACACCATTATTTTTATCCGGAAGCTGGATATCGAATGTCACGTCTGGTTTCAGCAATTTCCCTTTCATGTAGAGCATGATTTCAAAAGGAAGCTTTTGTTTATAGGTATTGATGACGTTCTGATCCGCATCTCCTATCTGATTTTGCACAAGACTCAGAGGTGCTGTATTCGCCTTATATACAGCCGTCACATCTACATCAGCCGTGTAAGGATCACCTGTCCACGAAATCGTACTTCCCCTTCTGATCTGAAATTCTCGCCTGAGTTGATTGAATGAAAAATTATAGGTTCCCTCTTCCAATTCATATATCCCCGTCAATGTCACTTTTCCGCTAGGATCAATGCCCCCATCGAGGTTAGCGGCGCCTTTGACTTTCAGAAAATCTCCATTGGCTTCATCGATGATCAGATTCAATACCGCATTCTTGTCAACAGATATAGCCACAGTCACATCCATGCCCGTCATCTGTGTATGGGTCAAAGAATCCTGAACGGAAATAGAAGTGTTGAGTTGAAATGTGTCCATGTCCACAAATTGTACGATACCTTCACGATCAACAATACCCGGATCGTCCTGCGGTATGACAATAGTCAATTGCGTCTTATCATTGACACGTATCCTACCATCCACTACAGGATGGTTGATATCCCCTTTTATAAGCACTTTAGTATCAATAAATAATCGTCCGAAATAAAGCTTGTTATCCTCACGTGTTGAATTGAGTACCTGAAAATTCTCGGCATGCACAATTAATCCAAACCTGTAATCCCTGAAATCTTTCGTATACACATTGCCATCAAATACAGCCTTATTTCCGGTAGAATCAAGTAGCGTAAAATTGATCAGTTCAATTCCGTCAGGAGTAAAACGAATATGTTCATCCTGTGCTCTGTAATAGGAATTGAATCGTGTCAGTTTAAATCCGGCTTGTTGAAATCGAAGATCTCCACGTATCTCCGGTGCGGCCATTGTTCCTTTGATAGCAAGGTCTCCTGTTATATTTCCGGATGCGTCATGAAGCTCGCCCAATGTGAATCCTTCTATACTCTTCAAACTAAGTTGTACAAGATGTGCATTGAGATCAAAATGACTTTGCGCACCTGCATTGTAATAGTACCCATCCATTTTTACATCATTTCCTCTCCCACTGATCGTAACTTCAGCAGCGTATGTATCCTGCTTTTCATTATTCACTTTCATCGAAATATTCCCGACTGTGTCACCATGAAAACTAAAGTCCTGAATCGTGAGGTCCGATGTAAAAACCCGGTTTGTGTTTAGCTCACGTAATGACGCCTTACCATTGATGATCCCTCCGGCTAACAATGAATCTTTGGTTACCAGACGTGTAAAGGTTTCAATTTTAAAATCATTAAACTGAATATTCAGTGGAGCATTAACCTGCTGAGGAATGCTGTTGATCGTCAACGATTGTCCGTCATTTGAAATATTGAAATTTCTGACCATGATTCCTTCGCCACCAAATTGAATGACATTGTCTTGTGCAACTGCCCATGATTGTTTATTGAGCAACAATCCATCAGGTAGGAGACTGAATTTAAAAACATGATTGACCGAAGTGAATTCACCGGATATTCTGTATAGATCTTTTTTCTCAACATCCTGTTCTTTCAGATTTATACTGAGAATATCATTTTGTGCTTTCCCTGACAGTGATAAGTTGGTTAACTGCAACTGCGTGCTGCTGACCTGATCAAGAGCGACAGCATAATTTAAAGAATTATTATCCGTATTAAGAGTCAACAGAAAATTATCAATCGTGTAATCCCTGTATTTTAACCTGGGTATGCTTCCGTCCACTTCAATCATACCGGTCTCGCTATCAAAATTACCGGACAGATTTGCGTCTTCCATTTCAACCAATTCAGGTAATAAGGCTTCAATGAAAGGCGAGCGAACCAGTTTTGCTGTGAATTCAATTTTCTGCGGATCAAAAGTGATGACTGTGTCCGGTTGAGTGTTATAATATTTACTGATTGTGCTTTGCAGTGCTGACACTAATTGTGTAAGCTTGTATTGCCCATGCATATTGGCCGTCAGGAATGCTGATCTGATATCAAGTGTATCTTCTCCTGCTGTGGCCACAGAAACAATACTCAGCGTATCCACCTTGTATGTCGTCCCGGATAATGAAATTGTTGCTTTCGACAATTCAATGGTTCCGTTCAGGTAATCAGGATCCGCAGTTTCGAGATCAGCGATGAGAAGGCCATGGAAGCGAAGATCTTTCGAATAAAAATTAAGTTTTTGCAGATTGAGACTATCTGCATTTAGTGTCAGGTCCACCTTTGGATACCGGCCATTCATATTGACCAAAGCATGCAAGTCAAGTGTAATGTTAGGATCCATAATATTGCCTGCTATTTCAATATCGCCATTCTTTGCACTTCCTTTCAAAGCAATATTGTGGTAATTGTAATTATTGTATTTCGCTTCGACAATCTTGCCTTCAAATGTTGCGTTCGCTGTTTTTGGATCTGTTCCTATCCCATTGATTGACGCTGAAAGTGTAACCTTTCCGATTTTATCTTCCTGTTTAATCAATCGTCCTATGTCAAATTGAGTGGTTTTAATATTTGCATTATAGGATTCATTCCCTTTGCTCGTAATGTTTTTGACAGTAGCATTTATCATTGCGGCTCCATAGCTCGAATTAAAACCCATATCCGTGCTGAAGCTTTTCATGCTGCCTTTAAATTTCCCTTTGGCTTCAATAAAATCGGGTATCCTGATATTTGATGGAATCGTCCCTGCAGGAATAAAATCTGTGATATCATGCGCACGGGAATAGAAGTGATCAATCATCAAATCGAAATACAACTTATTGACATCCGGCAAACCGGTGATATTTCCTGAAGCTTTCACGCGAAGATCACCGAGTCCTGATATATCAAGCGCAGAGAATGTAAGATCGCTGACTTTGCCATCGACACCGCCATTGATGTGGATGACTGCATTTTGATTTTTCCGGAAAGGATCCTGAGCTGACAGAAAGGGTGCAAACAAGAGAAGATCACTAACCGCTATTTTTGAATCAATAAAATGTGCATTGATACCCAGCACACCCGGAGCCTTGGCTATCGTGTCAATCGATGGATAAGTTAAATGTATCTGATCACTGATGAATGTCTTTGGTGTTTCCAGTACAAGGTTGTCCAACCGAACATTATGCTGATCATAATAAAAATCTGCTTGTGCATTTTTCAGATCAAGGCCGCTATGCTCTTTGACCGATAGTTGATTTATTTTACCCGAGATGGAGTCGGCATTGTACGAAATGGCCGAAGCCTCCGCGTGAAGATTTTTCAGATCGAGATAATTGTAATCAATTCCTTTGGATAGCTGCTGATGTGTCAGATCATCAAATTTGAAATCAATACTATCCAGATTGAGTTTTGTCAACTCGACGATCCAGCCATTTTTCATGGCCGTCTTCACTTCTGTGGCCGTGGCACCAACAGCTTTTTGTGCAGATTTGCCAAGTGCAAAAGATGCATTTGAGTTTTGGAGGTGAACCAACTTAAGTTTTACATCCTGGTTTGGCAAATCAAGTTTATCAAATTCAACACGCAGACTTCCAAGTTCAATTTTCGAATCAATGGCTGTAATTGTATTATCATAATCAATATGGATATCCGAAATATTAATTTCTTCCACCGATACATCCGGATAATTGTAAGGCTGAGCTACAGTGAATGTATCTGTAGTCATCGCTTTTTCACTTATCGCTTTCGTTTGCTTAAGCGTGGCATTCAATCCGGACAAATTAATTTTTGGTATTGTATACTTTTGATTTTTTAAATCAAACTCTGTGATGTCAGTATCAAAGTGACGTAGATATATTGTCACATTATTACCTTTTGCTTCATCATTATACTTTACGTTGATCCGGTCAAGATTTATTTTACGTACTGAAATACGCATACCTGAAGTACTATCGGTTACTACAGAAGTGTCCTGGCTGACAAATGCTTTTAGGATGTAATCAAAATTGTATGCACTGTCGGGAAGTGTCTTATCAACATACGCTGCAATACCCCTGAGATCGATCTCATTGATCATCACCTCGTGGCTTAAAAGTTTCCAAAGACTGATATCGATTCGGATTGTATCGCCGGCGAGTAAAGTATCCCCTTTCTGATCTTCGAAATAGACACCTTCGAGTGTAATGCGTTTTGGAAAATCAAGACTAAAATGATCGATAGTAACCGGTGTCCCTAGCTTGTCTTGCAGAAAAGAAACTGCTTTATTTTTAGCCAGATTTTGAATAAAAGGAACCTGAATGAGGAGGAATGCTAATCCTACCAGGAGTACAATAATTCCAACAAGCCAAAGAATTATTTTTAGAAACTTGCGGACATAATGACTCAAAGCTATTCGTATAGATTGTATTATACTTAAGCTAATGCTTTAAGAAGCAAAATGTTGTGAATATGGATAGTTATTTTAAGCATTTAAATCCTCCTTTCTGGTTTTTATGTCCTTAAACGTATGACAGGAGGTTGAACATTATTCTTTCATCTTTGCTGACGTTCAATTATTTTTCCTTTGACGATAACAAGCCCTATGCTGTCAAGATTCGAAATATTGTCAAGTGGATTACTTCCAAGCACTAGCATGTCTCCATATTTTCCAACTGTAATCGAACCATAGTTTTCCTGCTCATCCATATAAATGACAGGATTGATAGTAGCAGTCTTCAAAGCTTCTTCATTTGACAGTCCTGCCTTTACCAATAAATTAAGCTCCTGGTGTAAACTTATACCAGGGTACACATAGGGCATACCTGCGAAGTCACTCCCCGCTAATATCGGCACGCCCATTGTGTAGAGATGATTGACTAATTCCAATTGCGATATAAAGAGCTTATCAAGATCCTCCCAATCTGCCAATGCCACATGTCTTTCTTTCCTTTTGGCCCAGGTTACTTCCCACTCTTCCTGTAAAGAAGCGGGAATATATTGAGTGTAATCCTTCTTTACGATTGAAGAATCCCTAACCTGTGTTTTTAGTTGAAAGGTAATCAGTGTGGGGCATAAAAAAGATTTATGGTCAATCATCAACCGGCCAATTCTGTTGATCCTGTCTCTATCCACTGTCCAAATATCGTCTAGCCTGTTAAGGTGCTCAATACTTTTTTGACCCAGAGCAATTGAAATTTCCGGATCGATATATTCAGAAAGATGACCGGCAAATCGCATTTTATTCTTTGTACAGTATGTCGATATGGCTTTTAACTGAGGTTCTTTGATCAATGAATATGTTTTAAAAAAATCAGCCCCGCTATTTTTCAGGCTATCCAGCACAACTTTCATATTCGTATTGCCATCAACCGGCAATGAAAAATCTCTATACACCGGAGGATTGCCATCAATCATCGGACCAGCTCCAAATATCACTGGGCCTACCTGTCTACCCTCCTTCAATCTTTTCCTAAACGTATGCATAATATTAAGGTCGCCACCCATATCACGAATACCTGTGATGCCGTTTTTCAGGAGTATAGGAAAAAGAAGGCTATCATTATTCCTATCCCAGCATAAATGAAAATGCATATCCCAGAGTCCGGGGCATAAATATTTACTTTTCCCATCTATCGCTATTGAAGCGGCAGGAATATTTCCGGAAAATGAATGGCCAACAAAAAATATCCTTTTGTCTTTTACGACTACATCCTGATCCGGGATTATTTTTCCATTTATTACATCAATGACATTGATTCCTCTTATGATCAACACCTCTGATTCATGGCCGGTATCATTGACAACTTTACACCTATCGAGGAGAACAAATAATACAACTAAAAAATAAAATCGAATAAATGGCATGCTCTAAACGTATTAGTTTTTTAAAGTCAAAACTCCATTTTCAGGGGCTTGACCGCAGTAAAGACTGTCAACGGGTTTCCGATATTGATATCTTCAATTTGGGTCGGATTTGATAGTCAAGATACTTCTTGTATGCCTGTTTTTACAACTACCATTTTGAAACCCTACATTTGCACCACTATATTAAAAATCCATCATGCAAAAAAAGAATATCCTGGTGATCATCACCCTGCTGGCAACGACAGTGTTGCTTCCGGCTCAAATTATCATCACTAATGCTACTTTTCCAGCGGCTGGTGATTCCTTAAAGACCGCTACTGACCTGGCTCCGACAGTTAATGGCTTGACCGCTCCGGGTGGCCCACAGACCTGGGATTTTACCTCGCTAAATCCTTCTACCCGTCAGGTGACCGTGTTCCAACCCGCTGCAAATGGATCCGCCTTCACTAGTTTTCCGGGTGCAGAGCTGGTGACGATCAGTGGTGTAGGTGCTGAAACTTATTATGACGTGAGTGCTTCCGCCTTTTCCATTCTGGGTCTTACCGGATCCGGTCTTGGAGGCGGATTACTTGATGGTATAGCCTTGAAATATGCTCCGCCATTGCCGGAACGTCGCGCCCCTACTGCGTTTTTTGATATAAATCAGGCAGAATCAAATGCTTCAATTGCTATTTCAAGTGCGGCTATTCCAGGTGGAATTCTGGACAGTCTCGGCATACCTTCAGGGTTGTTTGACTCCATTCGTTTACGAATCAATGTGAAGCGGCTTGAAGTAGTGGACGGTTTTGGTACCCTCGCCATACCTGGAGGTATATATGACGTACTGAGAGAAAAGCGCACTGACTTTACATCGACCGCTGTAGATGTTCATACATTTCTGGGTTGGGTAGATATCGGCTCGATCATCGGAGGACAACTTCCGGGCTTTGGTACTGACACAACCATCACAAATCATTTTCTCAGTAATACCACTAAAGAACCCATCGCAATCGTTACTGTCGATCCTACTCAATCTTTTGCTACACAAGTGGAATATAAAGATCTTGGGATCACGAGTGCCGTGAGTCCGGTAACTGATGAAAATAATCAGGTAGTCGTTTCACCTAATCCGGTTTCAAACGAAGCAATATTTGATTTAAAAAATATTCCTTCCGGAAAATACAATCTACGATTGTTTGATGCAAATGGCCAAAATGTTTTATCAAAAGAACTTGGATCAGATCGTGAAACTATTTCGCTTCAGTCATTGAGTAGTGGTGTATACATTTATCAGATAGTTGATCGAAGAAACAAGATCACTGCAATGGGTAAAGTGATGAAGGTAAATCCGTAAAAGGGCAGAAGAGGCAGAAAGAGCAGAAAAGGCAGAATAGTTATAATGACTTAGATGTTATTCATTATTTCCTTTCTATGTGACATTCTATGTGGACTATGTGTCTATGTGGTAAAAAAAGAGGACGCGGATAAATTATGACAAATTAAGATTGGTTAAGATTTGATTCTCAATTTAAATCATCTAAGTGACTACTTAAGTTTTCTTAAGTTTCTAAGTGGTAAAAATTGAGTCACGACTATAATTTTTGAACACAGATCGTCATGATTATCATGATTTTTCATGATTTGATTTTCCTGATCGATAATGTTACTGAATTTACCTACGGATTTATAAAAGAGGACGCGGAAAAGGTAAGAAAGGTTATGATTTATTAAGATTTGATTCTCGTTACCAATTGCTAACTGGGTTTTTACCCCTTCAAAATTTCTGCGAAATTCGAAGGGGTAACTAATGCTTATTGCTTTTCACCATACTCATCGCTCTCTCCGTAATCGCTGTTATCGTCAATGCCGGATTCACACCGGGATTTGCTGAAATCATACTGCCGTCGCATATCATCATATTGTGGTAATTGAAGACATTGTTGTTTTTGTCAATGACCCCACTCTGTACATCTTCTCCCATGCAAGCTCCACCAAGGATGTGTGCCGTAGTCGGAATACCAAATAAAGATTCAGTACTCATGACCATGGCCTTACCATTTATTATTTTCTCTGTTTTGCGGGCTATGGATTGAGCCAATGGATTAAAGGCAGTCGGCGCAGCACCCGCTTCAATGCTTGTTTTCAGGAAACCCATTTTCGAACGCACCATGCGCAATGTCGAGTCGATACTTTCCATATACAGAAGAATGTGCGTCCGTTTGCTCCAGTCATCAACAAAATATATTTTAAAATTGTCGAGCGGATGCACTACCCAATCTTTAATCATTTTGAATAAGCGACTCATCACTGAATTGCCCTGCACCATCGGCGCCATAAACAAGCGCCAGAAACCGGCACCTTCAGAATATTTCACAGGCTCGACGTGACGGTTTTCATCGATAGTGACAATGGAACCGATGGCGATGCCTTCTGAAAAAGAAACGGTCTTGTCAAATGTCGTCACACCAATAAGACTTTCAGAATTTGTACGCACACCTTTACCGAGTGCATCTGACAGATTGGGCAATGAAGTGGATTTAAGTTTTAATAATAAATCCAGTGTCCCTAACACTCCTCCTGAAAAAATCACTGATCTTGTTTTTAAAGATCCTTTCTTTGGAAACCAGGACAATGAATCTTTGAATCTGATTTCATAGCCATCACTTCCATCAGGACTCAACGGGATGACATCATACACTTCTGATTCCGCTTTAATCTCACAACCCGATTTTTGGGCGAGATATAAATAATTTTTATCTAAGGTATTTTTAGCATTGTACCTGCAGCCCAGCATACAACCACCACACAATGTGCAACCTGTCCGATCAGGACCCATGCCATCATAATAAGGATCTGTAACAGTTTCCCCGGGTTTTCCAAAATAAACAGCGACATCTGTTTTTTGAAAGGCATCTTTATCTCCCATCTCCGTCGCCAAAGTCTGCATCACTTTATCACTGCGACTCATATAGGGATGCTTCTCTGCACCCAACATTTTCCGGGCGAGTACATAGAATGGTTTCAATTCATTTTCCCAATCGCACAAACCTTTCCAATGGCCTGAATTGAAAAACGAGATTGTTGGAATAGGTAATGTATTAGCATAGACGAGAGATCCGCCGCCTACACCTGCACCACTGAGTACAGCGACGTGTCTGTAAAATGATAATCTGAAAATGCCCTGCATGCCTAGTTTCGGAAACCACATCCATTTGCGCAGGTTCCAGTTAGTCTTTGGAAAATCCTCTGCATTGTTGAACCACTTTCCTTTTTCGATGACAAGGACTTTGTATCCCTTTTCGGAAAGACGCAATGCAGAAACTGAGCCGCCGAAACCGCTGCCGATAATCACATAGTCATAATTGAAGGTGTCGGTCATGTTGGAACGCAGATTGTCATGATCATCATGATTTTCATGATTTGATTTTACTAATTGATAATGTGCTATCCAAAAAGAGGACGCGGACGGTTGCTGAGCTGTAGCACGTGGTTGTGTATAGCAAGTCGAAGCATAAGGTAGGAAAAATTAAGATTGGTTAAGATTTGATTCTCGTTGGCCATTTCTTTTGTTGCAAATTTCGCGAATTAACGCAAATTAATATTTTGCTTATTGACCATTGCCTATTGCTCATTGCCTATTGCTTACCTATCCAACTATCCAAAATTTCTCTGCAATCGAATTTGATTTTCTTTCCGCCCACCGGCTCATCCAATGCAGCACGCATCTCCCGCACAGCAGGAAGATAATCAACACCATTCCCTTCAAATTTTTCAACTGTCCGCAATACGCGATTCACTTCATCTGAAAACATTCGATCATCAAAAGCGGATGGGCTTGTACCTTGTATCGTATGCCTGATGTATCCGGCGACGGTCATGACACCAGTAAGGACAGGCTGAAGAAATAATTTTTTATCCTCAACTTCATTGGCCTGAAGAAAATTGAATGCATTCAATGCATTATCACTTTCCAGCATAGCGATCAGTTCATTCTGCCAATCCGGATTCGTTTTGATTTTTTCAGATGCTTTTTCACGGACTTCCATTGGATAAAGACCACCGGTGAATTCAAGAAGCCGCATCATATTTTCTTTTACATCCGATTCTTCGATTTCCGTCAGCCGGCTTTGAACAATGGACGTTGAACTCTCATATTTTCGGGTAGAACTTTCAACGCTTGATTTGGGAGAAAATAATGCACTGGCCGTCATAAATAATAAACCTGCCAGACAAAGACTGTCCACAAAAAATAACGGCCATTTGTAAAAAAGTAAATTAACATGTTCACGGATACCGGTATTATTCAAAATAAAACCGGTCACAAGCAGAACAACAAATATAACGACAGGTACAGCCTTCATCAAGGACTGAAGAATATATGAACTGGAGACAGGCATAAACCTGTTCATAACACCAATGGCTGCGATGATGACAGCTGATAATAACCCGATAGAAAGAAAAAGAAATCGAACAGAGCCGGTAGTCGAAACCCAGTTAAAAGCTCCCTGCTTATTGATGGCAAAATATACAATCGACATCAGCCCTAAAAAAAGGAAAGAGAGGAAGAGGACGATGATGACCATATAACCACTTGCTCCCTGGTCATTACTTGTTGATATTTTAGTTTGAAAAAAAGGAGAAAGGAGAGCGACAGAAATTAACGCAGCCAGTGCAAGACAGATGTTACCGGTGAGAGAGGTCATACGAGAGAGATTTGTATCTGATTTATTAAAGGAACGAATTTTTCTTTATGCCGTGGCAGGAGTATTCTCCTGCCACCTAATGAAGTAATCGCCTATGATAATTGATTTGCCCAAGGTGATACGTCAAATGCGTAGCCAGATGTACTAACAAAAATCCGGTTGATGTTTTTTTATCCAACACTAAAAGAGGATATTCAATCCGTAAATCTTCATCGGTCAGGCTGCTAAGTGCATTGTCAACAACTGCTATCGTTTCGGTGATTTTGCTGATCAACTCAGATTTCGGAATATCTTTTAGTGAAAACTCAAGGTCTCTATGCCTGATGTAATTTGTCTTCCCGATCACAGCGCCGATATAGGTATTAAGATTTCCGATGAGATGCAGGCATAGATTTCCTCCTGAATTGGCTATATTTTTTTCGATGGACCAAAGTTTGGTTTCATCCTGGTATAATTCAATCTCCGTTATTAACTTATGGAGATTTCTTGCAATTAAAATCTTTACTGTTTCGACTAACATGGCAACAATCATTTGATTTTATAAAATACAAATCAACCAAATACACGCAGATCACCTTCGACTATGATGACAGCCTCACTTATCAGAAGTACTTTATCACCATGTAACTCAATATTCATATAACCAGTCCTGGCGGATGACTGAAAAGCTTTCATGATTGTTTTATTTAATCGCACAGACCAGTATTTCGCCAGAAAGGTTTGCACACCTCCGGTGGTAGGATCTTCATTTGTACCCGACCATGGCCAGAAATACCGATAATGATAATCATATTCTTTGCCGTCTGAAGGTGCAGTGACTAAAACGCCATTAATGCCCTGGTATGAATTTATCAAGGCTGTATAATCAGGTCGGAGATTTGCCAATAAATCCACATCTGCAATTTCAAGAAGAATAATTTTATTTTTCGGACTGAATGCAGTGTTCACTATTGATTTTACTCCCAATGCCTCAGGCATAGCAGAGGGTACTGTTGCATCCACTGTATCATAAACAGGAAATTCCATTATGATTTCATCACCACGCGAGCGAATAAACAAATCTAAATTCTCTATCGTGAGAAAATGAATTTCTTTTTCGTTTGTATTGCTGAACAAAACCTTAGCTGATGCCAGCGTGGCATGTCCACATAAAGGTATTTCCTTCTTTGGTGAAAAATATCTGATCGTATACGTTCCCTGTTTATTGGTTTGGTGCACAAAGGCCGTTTCTGAGAAACCGAACTCCTGCGCTATTTTAAGCATACTCTCTTCACTGATACTTTCCTTAAGCAAGCATACACCTGCCGGGTTACCTTTAAAAGGTTCTTTTGTAAAGGCATCAACAATGTAGGTCTTCATATGTATTGTAGGTATATCCGAAGTTAACCACTGGAAAACCAATCACTTCATACCGATGTGATATTCTTATTAGGAATACCGGCTTTTATTTTAATGAAAGTGTATCAGAATTCCATATACCGTGAGTGGATTTCCATTTACCATCTTCTCCGCGTTTCAGGAGTTCAATGTACTTCCCTCCTTCAGTGGTCACTTTTCCGGTTGAATCCTTGGTACTTAATTGAAAACGCCCGACTTCATAACCTAAGTCTCCATTGCTGCCAGTAGAAATGGTGGCCACAGAAACATCAAAAGTGCCTGCGGCAAGAGCACCTTCCCAATACTTCTGAATATTGGCTCTTCCTGTGACAGGTGGCTCATTTGGGGGAAGCACGGTGGCATCTTCTGTGTAGAGGTTAGCTGCTGCCACCGCATCTTTGTTATTAAGTGCTTTTGCAAAATCCCTATTCATCTGTGAAAGCTCTTCTGCTGTTGCAGGTTGTGATGACTCGCCGCTATTTTTGCAGTTCATCAAGGCCAGACACAGTATGCTAATGCCACAGGCAATACTGAAAATTTTTACCATCGATTTCATGTAGGTCGTATTAGTTCAGACCAAAGAAAAACAATATTTCGGTGATGGTTGGAACAAACTCTCAGTGATGGCTGGAGCAAACATCAATCATGGCATATGACTGCCGTGGCAGGAGTTTGCTCCTGACACTCACATTGACATTATACCATGACGACAGTGATTGTCAGAACATTGATGGCCATCAGGTGTTTGAGTGAGGTATTACCAAAATAAATAATTAGCATTTACCAGTATGGAAACAAAAACGATAAAAGCCTTCGGTACAGAGGCTGCAGATAAGCCATTACATTCTTTACAAATCAATCGAAGGGTACCCGAGCCACACGATGTTGAAATAGAGATTCTCTATTGTGGTATTTGTCATTCCGACCTGCATGCCAGCAGAGATGAATGGGGTGGCACCAAATATCCTATCGTACCCGGACATGAAATCGTGGGCAGGGTGACTAATGTAGGTAATCACGTTACAAAATTCAAAGTTGGCGATATAGCGGCCATCGGATGCATTGTAGATTCCTGCAGAGAATGTGATTATTGCAAAGAAGGAATGGAACAATTCTGTGAACCTGGAAATACCATTGTATTCGGTTCACGTGACAAAAATATGGGCGGGTATACCTTCGGCGGATTTTCGGAAAGTATTGTAGCTGATGAAAACTATGTTCTGCATGTTCCTGCGGGTCTTGATTTAGCTGCAGCTGCACCTTTGCTTTGTGCTGGCATAACAGTCTATTCACCATTGAAACATTGGAAAACAGGGCCGGGTAAAAAGATAGGGATCATCGGCATCGGAGGCCTGGGACATCTTGCAATAAAAATCGCCAAAGCAATGGGTGCGCATGTCATCGTATTTACGACATCAATCTCCAAAGCGGAAGATGCCGAAAGACTGGGCGCAGATGAAGTCGTACTCTCTACCGATGCGCGACAGATGAAAAAGCAATCTAAACTGGACATGATCCTGGATACAGTATCGGCCAATCACAATGTCAATGATTACCTGAAGATGTTGAAAGTTGATGGCTCTCTGGTGTTAGTTGGATTACCTGTCGACGACATTTCGGTGGAAGCTTTTAAACTGGTTAAAGGAAGAAAGAGCTTTTCGGGCTCAAATATCGGTGGTATAGCAGAAACACAGGAGATGCTTGACTTTTGTGCTGCGCACAATATTACAGCAGAGATAGAGATGATCACGATGCAGCAGATCAACGAAGCCTATGACCGCATGGAGAAAGGGGATGTCCGATATCGCTTTGTGATAGATATGGCTACTTTGAAAAACTAAAATGAAAAAGTGGTGGTAAAAGAGGACGCGGATATAAGAAGAAAAATTATGATTATTTAAGATTTGCCTATCGTTGCGTTTTGCCTCTGTGAAATTCTATGTTGACTTCGTTACGAAGTGGAAATCCTTTTTTACGGATCCATTAAAACGAAAGATGAAAAATGAAAAATGTAACCATTCAACGTAAGACAGATGAGGTAGATTATGAAACGACGAGGAAAGGTCAACCGGAAAAGGGGTCAGTCATTTCTCAAAAAAGCCTGGCGACCCTGATCACGAAAATCATCGAAGCACCAGAAAAATACAATCTTGAAAATCTGGGTGTGAATAAACCGAAGTCCTGAAGATTTCTGAAGAAAATACAATGAGCAACTACATATTACTTTTGGTAGGCTGCTGACGGGACTCCTTCGCAATGGTGTCGATGCTACCTGCAATTTTACTTTACAACCGATTCAGTAAGTTTTACTTGCTTTTCAATTTTAGGTCTCCATTGATTCTGATTAGACATTGTATCGCATAATTTTTCGTGATAATAAATCTGATACCAAGTCCCCTTATGAAACTCCCCCACGTGTTTGAAAACTTTTTCAGAATGTATCATGAGCTTTAACATAAACTCTTCTTTAGGCTCCCGATGACTGTTGATAACCTTGCTTAAGAAAACAGGTGTAATGTTAATATCCTTTGCAAATGCGCTCCGTTTCGAATAGATTGTATCCACATAAGTTTCCAAGAAATTGGCAAAATGATTTTGCTTATCATAAACAGGTTCTTTTAGATAATTTTCCATTTTCAACTTCAATTGCAGGAGCTTCGTACGAAGGACTTGTTCTCTTGGTAGCTTCTTTATCCTCTCCAATCGGGCTTCCATTAGAGCCACAGAATCATGTTCTCTTTCCTTAGACGTTTTATATCTTGAGTCAACTCCATACTCGGAATCAACATTGATAATATTTTTCTTATTAGTCATGGTCATATTGATTAATCAGGTTTACTATTTCAGGAACTTCTAAACTCAAAGTCATACCAGTAGCATTCATATTGTATTTATCAATATAATGTTGAGCTATTGAACTCTTAGGCCTAAGAGAAACACAAGCTAATACTCCGAAATCAATAACTGCAATTTTGGCAACGTAAGCAATTAAGTTTCCAGCAACATTTTCGAAAACTTTCCCGTTTCCCATATTCTCTCTTGATACAGTAAGAAGCCTTATGTGAACCCTCCACTCGGATGGAATTCTTTCTATTGAAATTAGACCTAATATATCATTCTGCCCTTTAAGTACTACTTTGTATACTTCCTGCTTTCTTTCTTCTTTCCAGTTAAAAAAATACCGCGCTTTTGATAAGGAATTGTAGTCTGTTGTTTCAACAGGTAGAACTTCTATTAAGTGTTTTTTTTGCGTGGCAACTTCAACAACATACACAACGCAAATATACTAAAAAGGTTTCCAAAAAAAGGAATGTTTTTGATTAATGTTTCCATTTTACGGAAACTATAATGTTTTGAAAATTTGCACCTAACTTTTATAACTACGCCCTTAAAGATAAGGTAACTATACTGATTTTCAAGCCTTTAGCATTGTGTCTTCCTATATCATCATTGCGTTAGTACAAACTCTTGTGCTGAGCTAGTTAGCCGAAGTATACGATTTTTATATCACCAGGTATTGAAAGCAAAATCTATGATTCGGTTATAATTCATTCAAAACACTAACTTCCTCACTCCTCCAATATCATCGTGTTCCCCTGTATCACAAGTTGTGCTCCATTGATATTCATCACTTTCACCTTTCCATCAGTCGGTCCGTGAAGTGTACAGTCTTTTAATTTCAATTGCGCAGCAGCATTTCGTATTCGAATAAGTTCCCCATCACTTAGCCCTACGCTGTTCCTGATCGTGACATTCTGCATCGTGAGCTTGCCAAGACAAAATACAGCTGCACCACTACTGTTATCCCCTACCCCATTTGCATTTCCATTTTTAAGTGTGAGGCCATCGAGGAGTATATTTTGTTTCGCTGAATCAATCTTCACGACATGATACGAATTGTCCGAATTATTATTGAGAATACCCAGATCTCCTGAAAGCTGTGTGACATTCGTCACCGGATCGCGCAATGCAAAGGTGCTGCCTCCAGTCGGGAAACCTCCAAACACAGATGTACTATCCGGAATATTGAATGACTGTGTTCTGCTATTCGTCAGACCCGGGAGATATGTTCCCTTCGCTACCAAAATACTGTCTGCCAATCTGCAACCTGTAACACCAATGGCCATCGGCAAATAGTGCATCGCATTGAGCCAGCTCGTGCCGCTCAGGTTTCCATCGGCACTCGAATCAACATATATTTTATGGCCTACATATTGTGTTGTCTGCAATGCATAATACATACTGTCTATCACCAATCCATTATCAGCTACCCGTGACTTATTTGTACTACCTGAGATTTGCTTTATAACAATATCATCTATGTACCAACCATTGATCCCTGATCCACCAACACCACCATCAGTCGCCATTCGAAATCTGATCAGCAAAGACTGAGGCCCGCCAAGGACAAGTCGAATCGTACTATGTATGAATCCACTTGCCCCAAATTGTGTATCGCTATTCCCCGTAAATGCAGGCCGGCCTGCTATCGTACTATTTGTACCGGATGTGATCGCAGAAGGATATCCACGCTCCGTAAAATAGGGTCCGGCATCAAGCCATGTCGTCCCGCCATTGACAGAATATTCAACGACACCTCCATCATAAATCGCTTCCGTATTGTACCGATGATAAAATCCGATCTCAACCAAGCCATTCGTCGTCGAGACAGGATTGATCAGCTTGAGTACATAATCTGACACCGACGTATAGTCCTGTGCATACCAGGAATGTGTTGGACTCACAGCCTGTGCAGTGCTTTTCACCCAGACTTTTGTACCGGTACCCGTCAATTTGATGGATACATATTGTGCAGTGGCTTCCGCATTTTCAGTATTCAGTGTAGTTATCTGCAGCGCAGAACACGGATTGACAAAAGCATGATACGTAAATTCAACAGAATCCCTTGGCGCTAAAGTATCCTGATTGAAATGAATGGTATTTGCACTCTGCGTACCTCCGGAACCCGGTATATAATTCAAATCAGCAGACAATACATCTGAAATGTCAAGATTGCTTTTACCCACACATTGACAAGTGGCTTTCAACGAGAAGGATATATCCTGTCCTTCTCCTGCTATACTCGCATTTGGTTTGCCTTTGATCGTCACTTTATCCGGAATATTATAGGCAGCGACACCATCTGTGTACGAATTAGAACTACCCTGGCTTGCACTTACACCCAATCCACGTCGTGCAAATGCATTCCAGATCGCGCAGTGATATAATCCACCGTAATTCAATTGATCAGCCAGCAGGATCGCATCGCGTCCATCGACAAAACCAGGATTACACGGCTGAAGCTTCAGGCCATCCATCACCAATTGCATCGCTATATTATTACCAGCAGTACCATGATACACATCTGTACTTACGCCTGCCATATCAATGATATTCCAGGTCATATCCCACAGCATCGTAGCCCAAATCGAACCGATATAATGTACACTACCTGAGGGAGCACCTGCCACATCAGCATATGTAAATGGATTGACTGTTATATCCCTCGTGTATGGGTATGTCCTGATGCCTGTACCACCGGGAGGTTCTCCTATAACATAGGTACCAATACCGCGTTGATCATTAGCTGTTGCCGTATTCCAATGCGTTGTGAGCATGAGGCCGAAATAGTCACTCCATCCTTCACCCATTTGCTCCTGATTATTAAGGCAACTCACATTGGAAGGACCTCCTGTGAGTCTTGTCGAAACACCATGACCATATTCATGACAGATCACGCCGCTATCAAAATCGCCATCAGGTGTAGTGAGTGGAACAGGAGCCAGTGTAGCATTCACCGTATTGCCGATCATGACTGCTTTGAGCGCATTGCCATCTTCAAGACTGATCATGACTGCCGGTATAGTGATCGTGTTATCAGTTCCATTCATTGCAAATGGGCTTCCGGTAACATTGTTGATCACGATGGCGGCGATAGCTCCGAGGTTCTGAGCATTCTTGACTTTCGTCACGAAATCGCAGGTGCCGCGATCTATCACTGCGATCTTTCCGGGCAGGCTTGCACCATTGCTCAATGTACCGCAGCCCAGATGTGTCGAAGCTCCAGTGTCATTGACGAGTAACAGATTACCAGTCTTCGCGCCGACATTCACGAGCTTATTGGCCGTGCTGAAAGCAGATTCAACGGACCATATAGAGCCTGCGATAGAAGCAGGACTATTGATCGTCAATGGCGAAGACCCGGAAACAGGTGACCATAGATACATCTGCATTCGTCCACTTGAACCGTCAGCCGGTGTAGAAAAATTTGCATTGTTAGTACCTCCGCCATCCTGTGCTTCTGCTTTGACATAATCCCCACCAGCTCCACCGCGGCTAAGATTATTATTTTGAAAATTACCAGAGACTTCATCGAATCCATATTGATAGGTCACATCATGCATGATGTTGTTCCAATAAAAAAGATTAGTGATGCAGGAAGCAAGATTGTCTGCTGCATTGATAGAAGGTGTATAAGGATAATCAAAACGCAGATTAATCGTATCGGGGCTGTATCCCGGAAGGTTGTCGTGATTGATGTCTTCGTAGGCATAGACATTATTTCCGCGTGTGATCCTGTAATTTGTCGTACCATCTTTATGCCAACCCAATGTACTGGCATGATTGCCGACACCGCATGATGTCCATGGTCTCGTCACAATGGATCTCGGGCCATGATTCGGAGATTCAATTGGTATAGAAAATATATTGTAGCTGCTATCCGGAGTGACCATTAGAGGGCTTTCAGGTTGGAGCGGTACCGTTGTACAATCCTCCTGCTTATGAACATTACCTGTTGGCAGATCAAAAGAACAATGCATCACCATGTTATCTTTTCTGATGAATGCACCTGAATGGGCATCGATGAAGATGTCCCATATATTTTCATTGTCGATCTCCGCTATCTCTACTTTCCAGCAGAGGAATACATTTTTTGATTCGCCGTCAAGCCACATCAATTCTGCGGTGATATCTGTTTGGGACAAACCATCTCCTTTAAAAATCACTTTTGTGTATTGGCCTTTTTTGTTTTGTTCTTTATTGATTTCAATGGCATTCGGAAAGTTATGACCCAGGTCGGAGGCTGATCGTGCGACAGCAGATTGAGCAGTGATATCCGGGACTGCAGAAGGTGCTCTTGTATACAGGCCATTGATCCAGCGGTTACCGTAGCTCACTAGTCTGTCTCCGGAGAGATTGAGATTGAGAATGCCATTGAAGACCCTGATATCCTGATATCGCTGCTCCAGGTAGACGTGTGTGATCTGCAGATGATCAGTGATATAGGCATTGGAGATGCTAAACTCTGCTATATCCACCGGGCTCAAACCGAATTCATTTTTGTGTTGATCCAGTAAGGCTGGTATATCCGGGAGTGTGGGTTGAGCGAAGAAACTTGCGGAGCTAAAAATAATGATGCTGAATAGGAGTATACGTATCATGAAGGAGCAGCCCGATTTAAGAGTTTGGAAGAGTAAAGGTAAGGTGTTTCCGTGATGCAAATCTGAAATTTGCAAACGCCACGACGTAGGCACAGCCTACGCCGAACAAGAATAATAATTAATAAAATTAATTTTTAAAAAAAGTAGTTGTTCGGCGTAGGCTGCGCCTACGTCGGAGCGTTTGCAAAACTCGGTTTTGCGATTCATTTGTTCCATTTTTCTAAATGTCATTCCAACTTATCATCTTCCCAAATCAACGAATTTTTCCTTCTGCCCCTTATGCCCCTTCAAATTTTCTTTCAGCTGCATTTATCATTTTACACTTCAATACTCCTGTGAAAAATTCTCTCCCTGTGTTTTGTTAAGCTCGTTCCTCCGGAACATAGCAACAAAAACCCCGGGGCGATTGAAAATCGGGGTTAATTACCCCGGGATTACGAAGCACACAGGAGAAAGAATTTCCGTAAGGAAATTCAAAGGGGTGAAATCATTTCACTTCAAAGTGTGCCATCATCCCAGCAGCATGATGCTCGATGATATGGCAATGATACATCCACATTCCTTTTCGGTCATCAGGCATCCAGGCTATTTTCATTTTGCTGCGCGGCGTTAAATTGACAGTGTCTTTCCATGCCATGTAAGCAGGCGCTTTACCGTCCTCTTCAATCACCTGGAAGAATTGTCCATGCAGGTGAAACGGATGATCCATCAGGCTGGTGTTAGCAAGTTCCCAAACCTGCAGTTCACCGGTCAAAACTGGTTTGTCGTGAACATGTACATCATTGTTGACAAGAAAACTCATTCCGTCTTTCAAACTCGGTCCTACCGACAATTTCACTTTTCGTGTGATAGCCGCGTCTTGCTTCGCTAATGGTTCAATCTGTCGCAATGTCTCAGGAATGAACACCACAGAATGCTTTTGTTCTCCGACTTTTACAGTTGCGAATGTCTCACGTTTTGCCTTGAGAAATGTACTCCTGTTATACGCCAATGATTCCAGCGGGAAAGTTTCGCCTTCATTAAAAGGACCCACGGCTATATCTACTCTTTCTCCGGGCGTAATTAATACCTCAGTCACTAGCTGCGGATGTTCAATCAGTCCACCATCTGTTCCGATGATCTTAAATTCCCTGCCGTCAAGGTGCAACACAAAATATCTTGCGCTTGAGGCATTGATCACACGCCATCTTTCCGTCTGTCCGGCATGGATATCAAGTATTGAATTTTCCTGGCCATTGATCAGCAATGTATCTCCCTGACGGCCGTCATGTCTTTCTATGATACGGGGAGCAAACCATCCGGGTTTTGTAAATTCATTTTCTGCGGATAGCTTCATGTCATCGATCACTATTATTTTTTCGCCATCCATCACAGGATCCGTTTGATCTTCAACGATCAATGCTCCGTACATTCCTTTTTCCATTTGCTCCGTTTCATTGACATGGGAGTGATACCAAAATGTCCCTGCATCAGGTACTACAAAACGATATTCAAATACTTCACCCGGTTCAATTGGTTTCTGCACGACCTCAGTACCATCCATAACCGCCGGAATACGCAATCCATGCCAGTGAACCATGGTGGGCTCTTTAAGATGGTTGGTCACTCTGATGACCATCGTATCCCCTACGTTTGCTTTTAGTGTCGGGCCGGGAAGCTGTCCATTGAAACCCCATGCCTGGATGATTTTACCGGGAGCTATTTCCCAACCGAATTCACTTGCTTCGAGATTATACTCTACTATTGCCTTGGTTGGAGTTTTCTCCATCCAAATAGGTACGTTTACTTTAGTTTGCTCTTTCATTTTCGTTTTCGTTTTCGTTTTCGTTGAAGATAGATTGATTTTGCCATGGTTGAAGTTTGCTCCAACCATACTCGCGGACTTCCGTGGCGGCAGGAGCAAACTCCAGCCGCGGCAGTTTGTTTTATAAACGAACACCCACACCAAATTCCATCGCGATATTCGCCAGGTTTCCGTCGACGGAAGTTATGTCAAAACTTTTAAAAGGGTATGGATAAAGTGGAATGACCATCCGATAGGTGAAAAAATATTTTCCTATGCCTTTCTTCAAATTATACATCAATCCAAAGTCAGGGCTGACAGAATGTACAGAAGCTGTTACTTGCTCAAATTCAGGATTGACTAAGGTCTCTTTGATGGCATCATATTTTATGCCCGCTAACAATGAAAATGTGTGTGATGAATGTCTCCCATACAGAGAAGTCCCTACTCCAAATTTCTGATTGAGTGTATAATCATAATCAGTCCTGATGTAATTAAAATTCCTGCTCATCGAATTATTATAGACATACGCACTATAGGAAATAAGACTCAGACGCTTTTTGATATTCCATTGCACTACATTGCTGACGCGCAGATCACCCATAGTCCAGATGTTCAGACCGATGGCAGGTTCGAGGGTCAATGTTCGCACAGGATAGGTTCCATGTATTTTAAAGGAAGATGCATTTTGTGCATTGACTGCTGATAAGTTTAAAAGCAGGAAGAAGATGGAGATATAGTTGATGATTTTCATTTTGTTTTTATTTAGTTGGTTTGGAAATAAGGTTGTTAATTGATTTTCTGATTGCCTTGGTTGGAGTTCGATTTGCCATGGTTGGAGTTTTCTCCAACCATATTCGAGGATCTTCGTGGCCTGGTTTTATTTATCTGTTTTCAAAATAGAAGTGTAACCCTTCGAGAATGTTCGGATTTTTCGAACCCACGTGATCAAGATGAGGCTCAAGATGTCTCCCCAGTTTTATCCCGGGATAGTTGAAAGCGAGACGATGATAAAAGGCTTCAAAAGGCGCAAGCATCCTTCCACCTTTTTCAAGTTCACCGAGGCCCAGATACACCAGCTGATGATGGTTATTATTGATATCGCGGTTTTCCTGTTCATACCTGAGAAGGATTTCATTGTCGTACCATAATGATGGACTCAGCATAAGATAGCCACCGAATACAGTATTGAAATTAGTGAAGGCATAAGCTGCCAGTAATCCGCCAAATGAATGGCCCAATATAATTCTGCTTTCTCTTGCAGTATCGACGCCATAATCGGTTTCCATCTTCGGGATTAATTCATCTTGTATAAACTGCATAAATTTTTCAGCTTGTCCCTTCCCTTCAGTTGCAGAGGTAGGCGTGTAATCTACAGTTCTGTCGTTACCATACCCGATGCTGACGACCAGGACATTTGTAGTGGAGTATTCCGTGCTGATTTTTTCAGAATTTTCTGCGACAAAGTTGAAATTCTCATCACCGTCAAGGACATAGATTGTGGCATACTGATTTGTTTCAGGATCATAATGCTGAGGCAAAGCAACTTTTATAGTATAGTCGGCTCCATTTGCAGATGAGTGAATTGAAAACTCAGATGTCTGCTGTGGGTTGAATACTTCCTTCTGGCAGGAAACGAAGGCAAGGACTAGAAGGATTGGCATTAAATTTTTCATTGTGTTTTTGTTTTGTGTTTTGTGAGAATTGTTTTTTGATTTAATGAAAAAGCCGCTCCCGCAAGAGCGGCTTTTATCATTTTTAGCCTTTATGGCCGTTTGTATTGCACGAAGATCCGCAAGCGCAATGACCGGATTGAATGGTATCACAGGTACACACTACACAGGTACAATTTGCGCAGGTACAGTTTCCATTTCCACGGACTACCGTGATTTTGTTTTGAGCGATTTGGCCCATTTTGAATGCTTTTGTCATTTTTTTAGAATTTGATGATTTGATAGGACAAAAGTATTTCCGGCACCCGGGGTGGGTGTTATAGGACTTTGGGTATGGCTTATATAATTTTGGGTTTACACTTTATCGAGCGCTTTGCGCTTAGCCAGGCCGACTTCTTTGAAGTGTGAAGGGGTAAGCCCCGTGATCTTCTTGAACTGAGCAGAAAGATGTGCTGTGCTGCTATAATCCAGCTCAAAGGCGATCTCACTCAGGGTCATTTGATTGTAGATAAGCAGCTCCTTTGCCTTTTCTATTCGCTGTTCGATGAAGAAATTTTCTATTGTTCTCCCTTCTACATCTGAGAATATACTGCTGAGGTGAGTGTATTCATAGTGAAGCTTTTCAGAGAGATAGGAGGAAAGGTTGACCCTGGCATCTGTTTTATCAACTTCGTTCCTTGCTTTCTGAAGGACGAGCACTTTAATCTTTTCGATAATCCCACTCATATGATTGTCGATCAGTTCAAATCCTATCTCCTTAAGTTTTGTGGAAAGCAGCGCAATCTGCTCAGGAGAGATTTCGTCCAATAAATGAATCTCCCCAAAGGTTACATTGTGAAAAGGGATGGCGGCTTTATCCAATATAGCTTCGACGGAAAGGACGCAGCGATGACAGACCATGTTTTTGATGAGGAGTGTGGGAGAGGTCATAAGGTATAGGGTTGTCAGGAATGCAAAAATGCAAATAATTATTCCTTTCGATTCCAATATAGCGATCCCCGGATAATATTGAATAAAATTCGGTTTTGCGAACCGTATAGAAACGATTGTAAACGATTACATATTTGGTTTCAAGATAATATAATTGAAAATTTGGGATACGTGAGATAACCTAAACATATAAAAATATAAACCCATAATCTTATAATTTTATAAACGTACAAGGCTACTTTGGCAAATGTGCTATTAACTCAATTTCCAATTTTGCATCTGCCGTGAAGAGTCTTGATATCTGCACCCAGGTAGCTGCCGGAAAGTCATTATTGTAAAATGTTTTTCTTGCATAGTTATATTTCTTCATGGCTTCAATGTCCGTGGTATATAAATTTTCCTTTACTACATTCTGAAAGGTAGCACCAAAACTCTTTAACGATTTTTCCAGAACCTTATAAACTCTTATAATTTCTTCCGGTGTCACTTCTTTCGCTGTAACTCCCGAGATGTAAAGGACATTGTCCACTTTGACCACTTGTGCGTAACCTGAAGAGGTATCTTGTTTTAACGGACGGTCCCCATGCCATTTTTCTTTTTCAATGGCATTGTTTTGTGCAAATGTGATGAATGTCATGGCGATGAATAAAAGGACCAGGAAGAGCTTCATGTTTATCATATTGATATCGTTGCGCAATGGGGTCTACTATTTTTGTTTCTTCAATGCCCGGGTTATACAGAAACCAAGATAACATGGTCATGCAACCTTAATCTTTCCGGCTTTCCAGATTTTTAAGTCGGTTCTTTGCTTCTTCATATCCGGGATTGAGCAGGAGCACTTTGTCATAATATACTATAGCCTCTGCTTTTCGTCCCAGTTTTTCATATGTTTTCGCAAGATCGAAAAGCGCAAGATCCCGCTGCGGAAATTCACCGGCATTGTTTTCAAAAATAATCCTGGCGTCCTCATATCTTTTCAAATTATACAATTCATTACCCAGTTGATCCATAGCCAGCCAGTCAATATAATAATGCGCGGTGTCCATTTTCATTTTATTGTATTGTTCTACCGCGGCCGATCCTTCTGATGTGGCCAGCAGGGTCTCCAATATTTTATGAACAGGCTGTTTTAAAGTAACGGGCTTGTCGTACAAAACTTTCATAAGATTTGTAGCTATTCCAAAAAAATGTGTTGGTGCACTATTGCACAAAAAAACGATTAAGCTGTTTGTCGAAGGGATACGAATCAAAAAGGATAGGAAGCCTTCTGTGGTACCCAAATGATAATTCGAAAAAACACTATCTGTAGGCGTATACCGGAAATTCTGATTGAACCACCCCAATCCGTATCGCCAGGGTCTGATGCCCGGAGTAAACATTCCATCTGTCAGTTCTTTGTTGATCAACGTATAGTTGGTTATCGCCAAATGCAATTTAAAAAGGTCTTCAACCGTAGAGTACAGATCACCCGTCCCCATCGTATTAGACTGATCGCGAAAATCAGCGCTGGTATAGCCACCTAGACTGTAGTCATATCCTGAAGCTCTGTGTTCAACAACCTGTGTATGCGCATATGAACCCGAATCGTTCATACCCAGCTTATCAAAAATATCTTCCTTCATCAGTTGTGCATATGATTTACCTGTCACTCTCTCCATAATATAGCCCAGCGTAAAATAACCCCAACTGCTATAGTAATAGTTTGTACCCGGTTCAAATACCAATGAAGAATCCATGTACAGTTTCACATATTCCTCTCTTGAAAAATACTGCCTGCTGATATTTGGGAAAAAGTCCTTTATGATATCATAGTTAGGCATACCTGAAGTATGACTCAGCAACTGGCGTATGGTGATCCGGCTTCCGTTTTTATATGAATATTCAGGGATATAGTCAATAATATGTTTGTCAAGATCTACTAAACCCTTCTGGACTTGTATCAACATCAGGATAGCTGTAATGGGTTTTGAAACTGAACCCAACATAAATTTTGTATCGGTCGTATTTGGAATATTCCATTCATGATTAGCCATTCCAAAAGCTGCTTTATAAATTATCTTCCCATTCTCTGCTACTAATACACTACCATCAAACATATTGAAATCGTAGTAAGATTGCATGATCTCTTCCAACTTGGCTCTTTTGTCCTGCGCCTCGCTTTTCTGAGCAAACATGAAAAACAAGAAAATAAATAGGGTATGCTTTTTCAAAATCATATTTTAATCAAAATTATAGCAGAAAGATAAAGGAAAAACGCACCCTCTTCCCCTGCAAAAATAGTGGACTAAATATTTCTTGCTCCTGTTATTTCTTATATAGGTTTATGCGTCAAGGATGATTTTGTAGAGGCAAATTTACAATTTGCAAACACCCCGACATGGACTGAGCCTATGTCGGGGTGTTTGCAAAACCCGGTTTTGAGAACCGTACTCAAACGTTTATTTGTTGGTTGAAATTTATCTCATCACAGTTACCATCTCAACTTCATTCGTTTTAAATCCCTTCGCCAACAACCTGATTGCCAAACTCATCTCATAAAGAAATACCGGTATCGCAAGCAGAATTCCCCACAATGAAACCTGAAGAAATACACCGAACATCACCAGAACACCACATATAAAAATGAAAGGGCCTCCAATAAGTCCGAGGATGGATATGAAGCGTGGGACTAGTTTTGACTTGTATAATAAATAACTTGTCAAAAATGTGCTTGGGCCCAGAGCAATATTTGGACCAAACGCAAATGTCCAGTCATGTAAAGCGATTAAAGATTTGCCGATGATAAGATAAGAGGCAGCATCCGGATTTACTCCTTTTGAAAATTCGTGGCTTAACGTCACGATCGTCAACAGGCTCAGAATTCCAACTATTATCATCGTGGCTTCAAGGAGCCTAAAACTAACTGTGGCAATGGCCATACTTTGATTGTACTTTTTCAGGATCGGATAAAGTGCTATCGGAGTACCAATGACTGCAAAAGCAGTGATGATTTCAAAAAAGGCTCCCCACAGAACTTGTGTTTCGTGGGAAGTGCCTTTGATAATATAATCGGGATCAAGCAGAATAGGATTGTATAAAAGTTTACCTATGATGGCCGCAACCGCCGCGATGATAAATAGGATCCCTGCACCGGTTGCATTATTTCTGTTCGTTTTCATTATTGATTAATTAGATAGTATTGAATAGATAGAGATGGATCGTCCGGAATGGACATTATGCTTTTTTAGAAATATGCAGTCTGATCACCAGGCTTCGGTTATATACTTCTTTGTCGTAAGAGATATTGGTCAGCCCATAACAGTATCTTACATCAAGACTCACTCTTTTTTGTTTCACCAGAAATGTATACCCTCCGCCGAACTGAACACCAGCCTCAAATCGCTTGTAGTCACCAATTGAATTCTTAAAAGAGAGATCAGTAGTCGTTCCGTCCAATTTCTGAGTTCCATAAAAAGTATACGCAACAGACGGACCCGCATTGAGATGAAATTTACCTATATGCACACGAGCCAGAACAGGTACTTCTACCCCATAGAAACGAAGGATAGATTCTTTATCCGTCAATGGATTGTTCTCTTTTAATTTACCGCCCTTCATGACGAGAGCTAACTCCGTAACCAAAGAAAATGAATGTGAAATACCTGCCTGGAGTGACACTCCGATTTGCACGCCCCGGGCATCTTTCTTAAAATCTGTAAGGGATTTGTTTAAATTTCCATAGTTGAGGGTTGTACTTACTCCACTAAAGAAAAAGTCCAAATAGGTAGGCTGTACTGATTTGACATCATTGTTGATTTGTGTAGCTGATCCCTGGGATTGACCGAAGGAAAAGGTGCTTAGGAAAATCATACCTGCTGCGAATACTGTTTTCATTAAATTTTTCATAATTAAGTTGTTTTAATTGTTTAGTTAGATTAACAGCAGCAAAAGTATGTGCAGGCGGTGGGGGTCTAAATTCTACTATGCAAAGGAGGGGAAGTTGTCTGCAAAGAGTCGTTTTGGGGCTTCAAAATGGAACATTAAAGGTGCTTTTAGAAAAAGCCTTGATTTCGCAAACGCAAATCTGAAATTTGCAAACGCCACGACGTAGGCGCAGCCTACGCCGAACAATATCTAATTTTAATAGAAATTAAATTGTTTAGAAAATAAGATTATAATATGCAGGCTTTGCCTGCATATTATAAAACATAGTTGTTCGGCGTAGGCTGTGCCTACGTCGTGGCGTTTGCAAAACTCGGTTTTGCGATTTTTTCATCCACGTGAATTAATCAACTGAAAAAACACATCCTTATACGTATCCGATATCGGGATCAATTGGTCTGCGATCTTTATTCTGCTTCTTTCGACAGATTCGATTTTGTGGAGGGCGACCATGTATGACTTATGCACCCTGCATACCACACTCGGAGGGATTAATTTTTCAAAATCACTGAAATTCTGCAGGGTCATGATCTTTTTATTGATCGTATGGATTCTGCGGTAATCCCGCATGCCTTCAATATAGACGATTTCATTGATCATGATTTTCTCAAGGCGGTTTTCGGTCTTGACGAAGATGAAGTCCGGTGGTGCATCTGCTGTCCGATGAGCGATGTTGTCCTGTGCCTTATTGACGGCTTGGAGAAAACGGTTGAAGGAGAACGGCTTTAAGAGATAATCCGTGATCTGCAGTTCGTAGCCCTTCAACGCATATTCCTGGTATGCAGTGGTCAGGATTACCTGGCTGTTTATTTTTGAACTTTCGAGTAGTTCTATGCCTGATAGCTCATCCATATTGATATCGAGGAAAAGGATATCTACTTTATTAGCATTGAGGTAAGCAAGTCCCGTCAGCGCATTATCAAATGTTTCGCTCAATTGAAGGAAGGGGACCTTGTTGACAAAGTCTTTTGTTTTTTCGAGTGCCAGGGGCTCGTCTTCGATGATGATGCAGGTGTATTTATCCATGGGGGATTGTCAGGTTAACACTATAGAGGTCATCCGTTTTATGTACTTCCAATGTATGTAGACCTGCATAGATAAGATCAAGTCTTTTTTGATCAGGCTATTACCTAAACCGCCCACAGTATGTTTAACAGTCGCCTTTGGGTCCAATTTATTTTCACACACCAGTTGTACAGTTTCATCGTTGATCGTGATACGGATTGTGATGGCATTCGCAAGTTTCTTATTGCCGGTATGCTTGAAAGCATTTTCAATAAAGGGGATAAAGACCATAGGGGCGATCATTTTACTGCCTGTTGTACCGGTGACTTCTAAGTGAACATAATTTTCGTTTGAAGTTCTTATCTTTTGTAAGGCTATATATTTATCGATGTATTCAATTTCTTTGGCAAGCGATATTTTATCCCCTTTTGTTTCATAAAGGATAAAGCGCATGATATCTGATAGCTTATTGAGATAATCTGAGGCGGCCACTGAATCTTTCAGGATCAATGCATCGATATTGTTGATGGTGTTGAAGAGCAGATGCGGGTCGAGTTGCGATTTGACTAATGCCATCTCCATTTCATAGTTCTTTTCTCTCAGCACCTGTTTCAGTTTGATTTCATTGAACCAGGTGATAAAACCTTTGATGACCAGGGCCACTGTACCGCAGAGGGCACCAATAAATGTCATCACAGTGATCGTGCGGAGAGCGGTCGATCTGCCGTTTTTTCCACCTTGATCCATGTCTGCCAGTTGGCCGGATTCAATAAAATACCTGTGCAGGATATAAGCCAGGGTAGAAGCCACTATTGAAATCAGCAGCCCAAAGACGATAGCCAAAACAATCTTCTTTTGTTGCAGATACCTGGGAAAAAGGAAAAAATAATAGACAAAATAGGAGACTACCGAAGGTATAAAGGCGAAAAGGAGAATACTATACAAAGCCGTCATCACACGATCGTGACTGCCTGCTGCATGACCGCTTTTGGAATAAATCGCCAGTACAATAAATACCAATAGGAAATAGCATGCCCAGAAGCCAATGTGCAATAAGATGACAAATGATTTTTTCATGATATATACTCGATTGGGGTTGGAGATAACTCCAACCACGGCAATGGATTTGCTGCCCTGAAGATACCCGAAATGTGGTTGGAGCAAACTCCAACCACGGCAACTATTGCCGCGGCAGGAGTTTGCTCCTGCCGCTACGGAATCCTGTGACTGATATTACACTATATTGACGACCACATTCCCCTTTTTGTGGTACCCTTGTACGTATGTATGTGCTTCTCTGATTGTTTCGAGCGTATATCTTTTATCGATCACTGTCGTCAGCTTTCCGGCCTCAATCAACTCTTTTAGAAATAATAATTCATCCGGACTTTCTTTGGCAGAACCTCTTACGGAAACATATTTTCCATTTGGCTTTAACAGATTTTTACAGGCGGATTCAGAAGTCTTCGCCACTGCATCAAAAATAACATCGAACCCGGGTTTCATCTTTGTAAAATCCTGTTTCAAATAATCCACCACGTTGTCCGCCCCAAGTTATTTTACAAGGTTCACATTTGATGTACTGCAAATAGCAGTGACATGAGCTCCAAAATATTTTCCAAGTTGGACGGCAAATGTGCCTACACTCCCTGATGCCCCATAGATGAGGACATTGTCTCCTTTTTTTATTCCTGCTTTTTTCAAAAACCTCAATGCCGTAAGACCTCCGATGGGTATAGTGGCAGCTTCCTCGAAAGTCATATTCGTAGGTTTCAGTGCTATTAAATTATTTTCCGGAAGACATTTGTATTCGGCATATCCACCGAAGGTTAATCCGCAGGAGGCAAACACACTATCGCCCTTTTTAAACCTTTTCACATCCTTGCCCACTTCTTCTATGACGCCAGCCAATTCAAAACCCAGGATATTCACTTTGGTAGGTTTGAATAAGCCATTAAAAATTCTGGCCAGAAAAGGATCCGCTTTACGCATACGCCAGTCTCCTGCTGTCACAGTAGTGGCATGTATTTTTACCAATACTTCACTGTCTTTAGGTACTGGTTTCTCAATATCCATTAGTTCAAGGACATCTGGTGTTCCGTATTTTTTATAAACTACCGCTTTCATGTTTAGGTGTGGATTAATGTAAAATATTGGGACCAAAGGTCTCCTCCTGACATGTTACGGAAGAAATTGATCTGCAAATGCGGGTGAATTGTCTGCGAAATGGGGTGAATCGTGTTCTGCCCCTTCGAATTTTTTTTCTGTGCTATTCCTACTACAGCTTCAATTCTTCTGAAAAAATTCTCTCCCCTGTGTTTCTCAATCTCGCTTCGCATCGTTGAGCTTACCCCGGGGTGTTGGATTTTAGATTAGCTAAAGATGCACTTATAACCTGATCCTCACTTCGACACATTCGATGTGAAAAGGCCAAAAATCCAAAATCTCAAATCTTAAATCTTAAATCTTAAATCTTAAATCAGTTTACGTCTTCCCCTGCACCGGAAAGGGCGGTAACTTCATATCGTTCAATACACTCTTCTCCATTGCAGTCTTTTCGATTTCTTTTACAGTACGTGGCGCATCAGCAGAAAGATTTTCAAATTTATTTTTCCCTACACGTACATCATCCTCAATCCGTACAGCAATATTCCACCATTTCGGATCGCAGGGACTGCCTTCCGGTATGTAGATTCCGGGTTCGACAGTGATGACCATGTTTTCTTTCAATTCCGATGAAGCCGATTTATCGTGCACATCAAGACCAAGGTGATGAGAACATCCGTGCATGTAATAACGTGAGACATCATTTTTATCAGTGATGATACCCAGTTGCACAAGTCCTTTGGCCAGCACTTCAGTAGCTTTTTCATTTAATTGCCTGAACGGAGTTCCTGCCTGCACAATTTGAATACGGCTTCCTGCGCGTCATAGACCAACTGGTAAACCTGTTTTTGCTCGGGAGAAAATTTTCCATTTGCCGGCACCGTGCGTGTAATGTCGGCGGAGTAGCCATGGTATTCAGAGGCCACATCCATGAGGACAAGCTGGTTACGCACTTCGGTGACATTATTTTCGGTGTAATGGAGGATACAGCCATTAGCCCCGGTACCTACGATCGGTGGATATCCTTCCGCTTCTGCACCATATTTTCTGTGCACATATTCATAGATTCCTGTAAGTTCTGATTCAGACATGGTGGGTTCAATGGCTTTCATGACCTCCTTGTGCGCGATGGCGGAGAGAAAGGCCGATTTCCGCAACAAGGCCATTTCTTCAGGTGTTTTTATTTCACGCAGCGAGGCTACGAGTCGATTATATTCGAAAGAGGCCGGAGGAGAAGCCATTATTTTTTGTGCGACATCTGCGAGTGTTGCCGAATCAGGCTGTTGTATAAGCCGTATTAATAATGAATCATTTCTGAACTCTTCATCTTCTATCGAAGCCATGCTTGATTTGATCCTGTCTACCCGAAGGGCAAGATTTGCCGGTGTGGTATAATTGATCAGGGCGTTGTACGTCCCACGTATGTATTTATTTTCATTGCCTTTGATATGTGCTTTATCGCGGAAGGTATGCATGAGAGAAGCTAATGTTCCGCCATTGACATCATCAGGCAAGGCATCATACAGGATCCTGCTGAATTTCGAAAAATCAATTTCGTAGTTTTTGAATTCATCACTGTTGTACACCTGACTGAGCCCGAGTTTTTCTTTCACACCTTCCACGCCAAGACGCCGGCCTGTCCATTGTTCCATTTGCGGATTCCTCTTCCGGATAAAAAACAATTCATTGTATATCGTATCCCCTCTATACTGATCATCCTTAAAGACGAAAAGGACTGCATCCGGCTCCTTATATCCGGTGAAATAATAAAGATCAGGATTGGGGTGATAGACATAATTGATGTCCTGGGAGAAGACGCGTTCAGGATATGCGAATATGACGGTTACAGAATGTTCCGGCATCAGTGCCCTCAGCGCATCGCGCCTGCCCGCATGAAATTCTTTGGTGAGATAATCGGTGGGTAAAGGATCCTGCGCAACCAGGATAAGTGAACAGAATAAAAGGATCAGGAGCGGAAATAGCTTGTGCATAGTCATAGTTTTAATGCAAGGACAAATTACAATAAATAGGAGCAGGAGCGGTGATCTGTGATCTGCGATCTGTGATTTGGGATATGCGATATGGTATTGGAACCGTAGATGGTGTAATGCCTGGATCGCATCTGGTATCTGGAAGTGGCATCTGGTATCCAGCATCTGGCATCTGGTATATGGCATCTGGTATCTTATACACTTTGAAATGCAAAACCTTCTTCAAATTCAGCTTTATTTAATAGGCTCAGCAATTATCAAAATAAACTATGAAAATTTCGATGATTAATTAATATTTTTACTATCGTACAAAACAAAAATCAACATGGAATTCATTTCTGCACTCTGGATGCCGATTCTGCTGTCGGCTGTATTTGTTTTTATCGCAAGCTCTCTCATTCATATGGTATTGGGCTATCACGCGTCCGACTTCAAAAAGTTGCCTGATGAAGACAAGGCTATGGATACCATCCGCGGGCTCAATATCCCTCCGGGTCAATACGCCATGCCGAAACCAAGTAGTATGAAAGATGTCAGGACTGATGCCTTCAAGGCCAAAATGGAGAAAGGGCCGGTGATGTTTATGCATGTCCGCAAAACCGGAATGGGAATGACGAAGAATCTGATCCAGTGGTTTGTGTATTGCATTGTCGTGAGTATTTTCTCCGCTTACATAGGCAGCCACACACTTAGTCCTGATGCCGCATACCTCACTGTTCACCGCGTGGTAGGTTGTACAGCTTTCATGGGTTATGGACTGGCGCTTTTCCAGGATGCGATTTGGGATTCAAAGAGTTAGGGAGCGACATGGAAGTCTGTGTTTGATGCCCTGATCTTTGGATTGGTTACGGGAGGTACGTTTGGATGGTTGTGGAATTGAGTTGGTTCATCCGATTTAAATTGATCAGGATATTATTCAGGTTTCTTCAGTTTTTTTATATCCTCTTCAATCTCCTTCAGGCTCTGTTCTTTTTCAATGGCCTTTTGCGATAGCATATATTTTTCAAATTCTGCTTCTGATTTCTGCAAAGCATTTTCATGGCTTATCATTCCTGCATGACTGAGTAGTTCTCTGCCGTTGAGTTGTAGAATACTATCTAATCGATTTATCCAATCGGCCATGTACATCGGTGTTCGCTGTTGTGCCATGGTTTCAGCAAAGGCCAGATATTGTTCAACCAATAAACCAAGTAATTTGATTTCATCTTCGTTAAGGTAGTTTTTTGCAATGCTTACATCTGATTTTTTGATGTGAACCACATTTTTCTTGTCATACGATTGCATGCCAAGCAAGGGTAAGGTCGCATCCACTCTGCGAAACACTAGTTCGGCTGCTGTTTGTTCGCTGATCGCCCACAACAGTTTGTTTTGCACCACCTTAAAAAACGCAATCGTTTTTTCATCTTTGGAGTCGTAGTCAATACTGGTGGTATAGATGTCTTTGATTTTCTGATAGAAGAAGCGTTCCGAAAGCCTTATTTCCCGAATGCGCTCCTCGAGTTCGTTGAAATAGTTCATCGAAGTGCCCGACTTAAACCGGTCATCATTCAGAGCAAAACCCTTGATAATGTATTCTTTAAGTCTTTGGGTGGCCCAGATACGGAACTGGGTGCCTTTGGGGGATTTTACCCTGTAGCCTACCGAAATAATCACATCTAGATTGTAATGCTCCAGCTCTCTTTCTACATTCCGACTGCCTTCCTGCTGAACTGTTCGGAATTTCCGAACAGTTGCGGAAGAATCTAATTCCCTTTCCTCAAATACATTTTTGATGTGTTTGCTTATGGTGGCTTTTGATTTTTGAAATAGATCACATAGTTGTGCCTGGGTAAGCCAAACGGTTTCTTCTTCCAAACGGACATCTATTTTGATGTTACCGTCCTGGTTTTGGTATAGGAGGATTTCGCTGGTCATGTACTTTCAATTCAATTGATGCTTCATCAGGATTACAAGTTATCATAATTCCCATTTCATAACTGGCTCTTTTGCGTAGCTGCTTATGATCAGCAAGAAAGTAAGATTTGTCTGGAAAGTGTTGGGTTTATTACTTTACAGTTTCAGGAGGCTTGATCGGAATGTCCATCGCTTACTGGCTTATTTGATTCCTTCTCTATAAGGTAATTTACAAATGCACTACATGATACTAACATGAATTTCGCATCCTCCTGTTTTATCAAATCTTCATCTAACAATTTATGTCTAATTCCATCGGCATCACTTGTATAACCGTATAGATTACTAAAGGCTAATTTAAGCGCTGGATGTAATGCATTCGATTTTTCAATTTCTTTGAGAGCTTGACCTAAAGTTGATTTTGAATTTCCTGTAATAATTGAACATAGGGATTCAATCGAACTTATAGCCTCCTTAATAGAATTTCTATAATCTGGATTTTTCCTGTCTGAATATAATTCAAGTGCTCTCCTTAAATGCTCTTTAACTGGATTATATTTATCATCAATTTGTAACGATTCTTCAATTGAAGTAATTTCTTCAGCCGAAGTAATTTCAGTAACAGTATAGTTAACAATCCTATAAGCAGATAATTCTCGCTTAAGTGTATAATTGGTATATGCAATTAATTGTTCTACACTATTGTCATTTTCATATTTTTCTGGTTCATATTTGGTAATAGTAAATTCAATCAAGTCATAAATCTCAAACCATTGACACTGGAAAAAGAAATTTTTTAGTTTTACGAATAATTCCATCCCGTTATTAGGAAATTCATCCATTCGTTGATTGAAAAAATGCATCCACAACTGTTGGCCAAATTTTCTTTGAGTACTTCCAACATCTCGCCAATATTTTTCTTGGAATTTATTAAAAATAAAATTTAGGAGTCCATTCCAAAGATAGTTCTTTAGAATTTCGTCTATTTCCTCCTTTTGAACAATTGATCGAAATTGTTTCTTACCAATTCTTTCAGAAAATCTTTTCATTCCATTTTTTATAGGTAATTAAAACCACTAACTCCCGCATGTATTCACTAACCTGTTATCCTCATCCCATCGCGCCCTTATATCCCTTTTTCTCCTGATCAACACACTTCGCAAGCCATTCCTTTTCATAACTCAATCCATGACTGGTCAGTACATCTTAATATAGGCCATCAAAGGCAAAGTATTTGGCAGAGTGAACTGTTAAAAATTTTGCCCTGCTATTTTTCTTCAACAATCATTTTGATTTGAGCTTCTTAAACATTAGCTCTTCACAGCCTTTTTCTTTGGAGGAGTTTTTGATTCAACTTCATCTTCTCCTTTGCCAAATAAATTTGCTCTTAAAAAGGATCTTGCTAAAGCAATGTATAAGCCGGCACCTGCTATTATAGATCCTGCCACTACATTTGAAAATATCGCAACGAGTGCTCCTGCGGCCAAAAATCCCAAAACAATCGCCACGCCACAATATTGTCCGCGCCTTTTATATTTGACATGTTCAGTTACTGATAGTGCTTCAAGTGTTCTCCTGTGCTCCCTTGTTTTCTCAAAATCCTCCATGATGACTTTTGTAATCGATGGATCGATATCATTGTAGGATTTAAAAGTGGCCGGGTCAGGTAATGGAGATGATTTAGTGATTGCAATAGAGACAAAACTTAATATTTCTTTGCGCTTATCTGCAGGAAGCTGAAGAAGCATATCCCTCATAGCGGGATCCATTTCATCCGGGAGCTGTAAGTCAGGCTCAGGACGAGGCTTATAAACTGGTTGTTGACTTTGGTTTTTAGAAGGTTGGCTATGCCGCTTCTGAGGATGACTCTTCAATTTGTTTTTCTACACAACAGGTGAATCTTTTTACTGAATCATTCACAGCACTAAACACATCATTCCAATCTTGCTTCAAAGCTTTCCTATAGTTTGATTCAATAAGTTCGTTGAGTTCATCCTGGAATGATTTCTCCTTCCAATCCATCATATCACCCCAATCATCAAATACAGAATTAAATCCTTCTTTGAAAGACTTAAAACGATCCTGCTTGTTTTTTTGTAACATAGTAGCTTAGATATCAGGTAGTTGGTTATGATTTAACGTAAATATGGGGGTTTTATGTTCAATTTTGAATAGAAATTTTTACCCAACCTTTTGTTAATAGTTAAAATATTGATTATCAAATATTTACGTACAATATTTAGATATTCTATTACCATGTAATCCTTGAAATCCCTACGCCGCATTTATCCTATCATAAATAAACTTCGCCAGATACTTAAAGATGACTGCATCCGCCAGCTTTTCATTGTTCAAAATACTGCTAGTGGTGGATGCATATTCTGTATTTTCTCTCACCTATGACTTCGCTTTATCAAAAACCTCCTTCACAGAAGAAACTTTTTTAAAGATAACATTTTCGGAATTTTTAAAATGCGCTGCCCCGCATTTTATTTTCATTTGTTCAGTTTTGCGAAGCTCCTGATCGTATCCTTTTGTCTCAGCTATGAAATATACTTTCTTTTCGCCCTTTAAGACCAAGGCCCAGTCAGGATTATATGTTCCGATAGGAGTATTAATCTTAAACCATTTGGGAAGCTTAAAGTAAAATTCTATATCCACTCTTGATTCACACTCTCTGGCAAACGGCATTTCGACTGTTTCTGAATCCAATGGAATAAAATTATCATAAATGGTTTTGGATGGATCGTCAACCACAAAAGTTAATTTTTCGTCGAAGTAAATTTCAAAATCACTATCATCAAACAGGGCCATTTCATAAAACTGATGACCTATTTTTTCATATCGGATTCCATTGATCATCAGTTCTTGAAGCTTAGCCTGGATTATGCCCACAGCATTGTCCAAAAACATTTGCGGGTTAAGAAGCAATTCATTGATACGTCCCGACTTTTTAAGAATCTTAAGAATCGTATCCCTTGTCAACTCTGTTTTGCTCTGAATATATCCCATGGCATCAGGGATTATAATGCTACGCTGCACTGTTGTCCCTCCCTCTCTGGAAATAGTACCACTAACACCAACACTTGTTATATCTAACATATAAGTAGACGACCTTACGGAAGATTCTCTTGTCATAGGCATCTGAAATTCATCAGCCATAGCTTTTGCGGCTTCTGTAATGAGTTCCTCTGTTTTGTAATCAACACTATATTTAGAATGAAATTTAATCTTTTCCCAAATTTGCAAAAACTTGGGGTCTACCTCAAATCCTTTTCTGTAATTTACTTTTTTGCCGGTCATTCTTATTCTTTGTTCTGCCGGAGAAATCTACTCCACAGTCATCTTGAATTTCCTTTTGTAATGCCTTTGCAAAATCCTCATACCGCTCATTGGCTACTACTGTAAGCTTATTGATGTTACGGTCAAATATGCGATCACCTTTCTGATTTACTGCCAGTCTCATTCCTCTCCCTATTTCCTGCCTTTTTTTAATTTCACTTTTCGTTTCGTTTAAGGTGCATATCTGAAATACATTCGGGTTGTCCCAACCTTCACGAAGAGCAGAATGACTGAATATAAACCGAAGCGGTGTTTTCTGATCAAGCAGTATCTCCTTTTGCTGCATGATGAGTTTGTATGTATCATCATCTGCCTGAGTTTCACCTCCTGTGTCCTTTACTCTGCCTTTATTGTCCTGTGAAAAGTAACCATCATGTACTTCATCAACTGCGTAAGGAATTAACCCTTTGAAAGCCGGTTTCATTATTTCTGTTTGATAAATTTCTTCAAACCATTGTGCAAACTTGCCTTTTATTGGATTGCCGTCTGTACCATACTCCCGATAATTCTTAACCTTGTCTATAAAGAATAATGATAAAACTTTTATGCCCTTATTTTTGTAGGCCTTCTCCTTTTTTAAATGTTCTTCTACTGTCCTTTGAATCATAAACCGCATCACCTCATCATTCATACCTCCTTGTGATTCGCCCTTTGAAAGTATTACGCCATTTGTGAGTGAGATACTCTGATTTCCTGCATCCACTTCATCCACAATAAACCCATCCTTGTAAATCTCTCTTTTATTGCTTAGTTCATACAAATCCGCACCTGCTCGAATTGTAAATGATTTCTTCTGAACACCCGAAACAGTGTTACAGTCTATCTTAATTTTTGCAGTAACTCTTGTTGCTGTTGCATTTATGCTTTCTACCTGGATAAATGCTTCATTCATTGCATTTTCACTCACCACACTGTCCACTTCTATTTGTTTTACCAATCCCAGATCATAAGCCTTGACAGGATTGAGTGAATACATTAGATTATACAGATTCGTGTGGGTAGCTGAATATCGCAGAGTACAGAGCGGCTCCAAATTTTGGATTGCCCTTTTTCGGATTTCAGTTTCCATATTTTGTGGCTCATCCACAATAACAATGGGTCTTGTGCTTTGAATAAACTCAATCGGTTTTTTGCCTGTAAGTTTATCGTTGGGTTTGTTGATTATGTTTTCATCTTTAGCAAAGGAGTCAATATTTAATACTAAAACCTGAATAGCATTACCGGACGAAAATCCTCTTAGATTGGAAACTTTCTTGCTGTCGTAAATATCAAAATTGATTGATGTCTTATCATAAAGCGATTGAAAATGTTCATGTGTAATTTTCAGGTTTTTTAAAACTCCTTCACGAATAGCCACGGAAGGCACTACGATTACAAATTTTTTGAAGCCATACGTTTTATTCAGCTCATAAATTGTTCGTAGATATACATATGTTTTTCCAGTGCCTGTTTCCATCTCGACCGAAAAATTCATTCCATGGAATTCGTCAACTGTGTTTTTTATTTCGTTACGAATCTGGATGACCTTTACATTCCTAAAAATCTGTTCGTCTGTTAAAGCAAGATTATTGCCAAAGCCATACTCAGAAAATAAATCTTCTGTTATATTTTCAGAAAACTCAAAATCTCCACTGCTTAAAGGTTGTCCTTCAAAAATGTCAGTGATAGACTTGAGGGCATCCCACTGGTAGTCATAATTACTGTCAAAGTGAAACTTCATTATAAATTCCTTAGTGCATTACAGTTTGTGAAGTAAGTGTTTTAACTTGTAGAATGTATTACCATCCTTTACGAGCTTATCGACCTTTGCCTTTATCGCATCATGAAGCGAAATAGTGCCATTCAATATAAAGACCAGGTCCTCTCCATCCATTAGAATTATACGAGGCTCCTTTCCTGAGATAGATAGAATTGCATCATCACCAAACCCATCCATCGCAATAAATGCCCTCTTGTGCTTCTTGCTTTTTTATCAATCTTTTTATCAAAAATGGCAAGGTCGTCTTGTCGTATTTTCCCGTCAATCCATTTTATTTCAAGCAAATAATCAAATTTCTCATACTTATACCATCCATCAATTTGCTCATCTTTAGTTTTGTAAGGCTTCTGAAACTCAAATTCAAAAAAATGGTATAGATTGTAAATTATTTTCTCCAACTCAAACCCTCTTTGTTGATGATTACTATTTGAAAACAAACTTATAAATTCATTATTTAAATCAATTAACTTTTGCTCTCTTTGAACTTTAGTAAGAGTTGCGTTTGTAAATATTTTACTATGTTCCTTCCTCCTTCGTTCTTCAATTTCCTTTTCAATTAGATTTGGACCACACATATCTTTTAGTTCCTGCAATAATTTTTGTGATTTTCTGGTATCAGGAACATTTGGATCAGGAATTGATTTTAATATATACAAATTTTTGACAATCTCCTTCAGTGTTTCATCATCATTCTTGTCTTCTAAATCCGTTATGATGTTCCGCATCATCTTATACTTATTTTCACCTTCATATAGCAAATAGTGATCTCTCTGTATACCACAACTCACTAAAAAAGCATAAAAATTATCCCAGTACCAGAAGCAAACTCCAGCAATTTCAATGACTTTCTGGCGTATGTCATGAATCATCTTAGCCATAAAAATCAAATCGTTTTAAAATCTATCACAGCATCCTTCATCTGTAATACAGTATTTGTTTTCAACTGATCATTGCCTTTGAAAAGATTGTCAAGAGTGATTACTTTTTTGGGTTGGTCGGCAATAATCTTATCAATGATTTTTGGGTTCATTTCTTTCAATGCAATAATCAGCTCTCCATCTTTAACTGAATAATAGTTCTCCTTTTCATCAACCTTATCTGAAAGACAATACCCTGATTTGAGCATTAGTTCAAAAAGCATATTCTTTGCCTTGCTTGCTTCTTTGACTGGGTTGGTGAATGCATCTAACTGGGTAACTAAATTTTCTTTGTTTATTTCATTGCCTCGCCAAATTTTAAAATTGGACGGTGAGAGCTTGAAAACTTTTAAACCGAGATTAGGGATCGGTTGTGGTTCGATGGTAGAACGTAAAGGTTCTTTGGCCTTTGATTTTGTGCCTCCTTCATTTTCATTTTGCAGTTTATTAATCACTTTTTCAATTCTTGCTTTACCTATTTCAGCTATAGTTTTGTAACCTGACTTAAAAGACTCACTGTTCACATCAGTCAATTCAGGCAATTGAACCAGAATAAATTTCCTATGTCCTCCATCTTGACTGTTTTGCTCCAAAACAGCTTGAGCTGTTGTTGCAGAGCCAGCGAAGAAATCAAGTATTGTATCATTATCCTCGGTGGTAGCTGATATTAGTGTTTTAATCAGTTCCTTTGGTTTTGGATATTCAAGTATATCTTTTCCATCAAATAGACTTCTCAATTCTTCACTTCCTTGTTGAGTACTAAATTCCGAGTAATAAATACTTCGTAAAGCTTTACCTTGATATTCATTTTCAAATTTCTTATATCGAGGCAAATTGGGACCTTTTAAAAAAACTCTTTTATCGCCAAAAATTCCTTTCATGGTTTCTGGAATATAAGCCCATCTTCTAAAAAACGAGCAGAATTGTTATTGACATCATATAATTCCTCTGATACAATCTCCCCACTAACTTTCCTAAAAACTATTTTATTATTCAAATAATTAAAAGTGTCAATTATATCTTCTGTCAAATTAACATCAATTTTGGGTTGATCAAATAAGACTTCAATCAAATAAAGTTGATTTGGATTTTTATTTTTAGAAGGTGCTGTTATTGCGCAACTTTCCCAATTCCCTCTGTCATCATTATCGGGATTTTGAAAATTTCCATCTTCTTCATTACTAATACGCCATTTTCTTTTATTCAATATTTTTTCAAAGCATAAAACATATTCATGTTCATCAAAGACTTTGCCAATCTGGCTTCCTGAACCTGTTTTCTTTTTCCAAACAATTTGAGCAACGAAATTCTCTTCTCCAAATATTTCATTCATCAATAACCGAAGATTGTGTACTTCATTGTCATCAATGTGAACGAAAATAACTCCATCATCACTCAACAGATTTTGGCTAAAAATAAACGAGGATACATCATACTTAACCAATTACTATGGTAGTGTCCGTTGTCCTTGCTGTTTTTCCTGAATAAACCTTCCTTCATTAGGTAACCTTCCTCATCTTTATCGCCAATTCGTTTTTCATAGTCGGCTTTGTTCTCCTTAAAACTATCTGGGTATATAAAGCTATCACTTCCTGTGTTGTATGGTGGATCTATTTCAATAACTTTAATTTTACCATAGTATGACTTTTGCAAAACTTTCAGCACTTCCAAATTTTCGCCTTCAATAAAAATATTTTGGGTTGTATCAAAATTGATACTTTCCTCCGGCATCGGTTTCAATGTCGCTGTTGTTGGGATTTGCAGAACTTTAAAAGCCTCGGCTTTGCCTGCCCAGTTCAGAACATATCTTTCGTTGTTGAAATTAATGTCATCCGTAAATGTGGCTTTAAATTTCTCCAAATCAATTTTACCCTCTGAAAATATATCAGGAAAAATTTCCCGGAGTTTATCCAGATTGTCTTGTGTAATATTTAGAGATTCTCCGTTCATGCTGATTTGTTTTTCATATGCTTTGCCATCTCATATTCTGCTCCATAATTCAATCCCAGCTTATCCACCTGATCAGGCAGCGCCATCATCCAGCTCACATAGTAATACGCCAATATATGATACCCCGAAAACAGCTTGCCCGGTATTAAACTGATCCTGTAATCTTTACTATCTGGCCTGTATCCATGTGTTCCCTGCAATGCGATTTCATATGCGATCTCTTTGATCTTCCCTTTTGACATTCCATCAAAATATTGCAGAGCATCTACCATGAACATGACTACGGCCATGTTAGTCCCGATAGCGGATTGTGATTTTTGGAAGTCATCCATGTCCTTCTCCCGTGAAGGATCATTGGATTCAAGATCGAAGGGATCTCTTTCTATAGATTCAAGAAGCTGATCAATGTCAGATGACTTATTCCGGAATTCTGATTCACTGACCAGTTCAAAATAGAGGTCAAGTTTTAAATCTTCTGCCCAATGCTGTACAAGTTCATATTCCTCAGCAGGTTCTTTATCATCTTTATACTCCAGGTATTCTGTATAAAACTCATGAGCTTGCTTCAATTCATCTTTAGTCGCTTTAAAGTCATTGAGCAGATCAATCCCAAATAATTCTTTGAATTGAATCGCATTGACCATATTCAATACCTTACTCTTAGACAGGATATCTTTTGGCGATAGTTCAACACTTTTTTCATCGGTCACCGCTTTCAATCCTTCCTGAATGAGGGTGTACAATGAAAGAAATTGAAAAGGACGTAGTTCTGCATATTCCGTATAAAGTAAATTTTCAATAAACAAATCGATAGGCGTATTGTACATCTGCCTGTTCATTCCTTCAAATAAACCTGTACAATATTCCGCGATAGAAGCTTCTGATATTCCCAGCTTATGGAATTTCTTAATCGTGGGTTCAAGTCCCTTTATGAATTGAGCTTTATGCTGTGGTGTTGAAATGAAGAGTTCATTGAGTTCAGCTTTACGGGCTTCAATGACAAAGTCCAGGTGAACTAATTCGTGCATGATTAAATGCTCAACTGCAGGATAATTTGATTTATATTTTAAAATGTGATTTGTTCTTCCATAATTTTCAGCGAATTCAATCTTGGCCGCTGTTGGTATTTCAGCATCTTCTGTAATATCGATTGCGGCGCCTCCTTCTAATTCAAGTTTCCGTTTATACGCTTTGACTATTTCTTTACCCTCAGCTGTCGTGATTATTTTTTTGAAATGGCAAAAGCCTGCCGTACCGAATTTTCATAAAGAACATCTTTCTTACTATTGAGTTTTAAAGCCTGAACTGTACTAAAAATGCAGAATGTAGATCATTCTCCATTTCGGCGATCATGCCTAGCGCAAAATGAGTGTTAGGATAATCGTTGTTGATCTTCAGCGCTTCCCAGAAGTATTTTTTTGCTTCCTCAATTTTTCCTTGTTGCATGAGGTTAGCACCGATGTTATTGATGGTAATATTATCCTGCGGGTTGGCCACCAATGCCTGGTCGTAATACTTCATCGCAGTCGGAACATCATCTTTGTATTTCGCAAAGATGTTACCCATCATCAGCAGTGCCCATCCGTTTTTGGAATCCCAGCGAAGTGCATCGATAAGAAAATTAATGGCCTGATCCTGATCACCTTCTTCAGAAAGTATTTGACCCATGATCCGGTGGTACTCCGAGATCGTTGGATTCTGATCAATTAATTTAAGGAGAATAGGCTTTGCCTCAGTGTACTTCCCTTTTTCGGACAGGGCTATTACTTTTCTATAATCGGCTTCCTGAGATACAATGGCCGAAGCATCAATGTCAATCGTAACCCATTCTTTGTCAATGGTTACACGAGGTTTAAATGGACCGAAAGTATAGAACTTTTCTAATGCACTGATAACCAGTTGATTACCCCCCCCCTCTTTATTTTTGGGAAGATTGTATATAGGAAGTCATCAATTTTATGAATGATCTGCATTGAAAGTATTTCTTAATTGAAGATGCTTTGAATATTGGTGGAATCCAACAAGAATACGGAAAGAAGAGTAAGTGAACAAATAGGATTGTCTGAAATGACGTTCGAGGTATCAGTGTATGATTAATTAAGACTTGATAATTCATTATTTACAGAAAATTTAGAAAGGGCAGATATGCAATAATTATTTTCATATCGGCCCTTTCTTTTCTTACCCCGAACAAATTTGACATCTAAAGCTTAACAGCCTGATCATCAAACCTCACCATTTGTGCTTTAGATGGCTTCCCTTTTTTATCAACATAATACATCATATAAAATCCCGGCGCTATCAACTCTTCCTTCGCATCAGGTGTCTGAAAGCGCAATGTTGTTCCTTTAGCGGTTAAAATATTAAGTTTGATAAAATGCTGACCCCATTGTCCTCCATGGGTGACGGATGGCATTTTCAAAAGCACCAATGATTGTTCTTTCGTAAAAGGATCACGCGGCAAACCACTCAGCTCAATTTCATATTCATGATTGCTGTGCAATAAATAATAAGTTTTATTCCCGATCACTTCTGAAAACGACACACCTTTTTCTTCCTTAGCCTTTAGTCCATTTATTGCAGGCTGACGGTCCCCATCGATAAACATGTAGGGAGGATAAAAGAATTCAGCAGTCCAGTTTTCAACAGGAGTTACATTAGATCCCTTTTCTTGTTTTGCCATTGCTCCATCTGTGTAAAAGAATACATCAAGATCTACCAGGTCCGGATTGGGCAAAGGCTGACGGTTCAAAGTAGAATCCATCACGGGTATGGGTTCAGTGCGCACAGTGGCACGGCCTGCATTGCCTCCTGAAATCCAGATCCTTCCATCAGCTAAAAGGATTGCAGTGTTATGGTATAACCTTGGCTCAACCGCAGTAGCCATTCTCTCTTTATCATATTTCAGGAATTTACCCTTTGCATCAAATCGTGGAGTCAACAGGATCGGAAAAAGCACGCCTCCATAAAAATCATAATTACCTCCATTGATGATCAGTATCTGCCGGGTAGGAAGTATGATAGCATATTGCATCGTACGATCATCCTGCGGATTTGTACCCATAAAATCAGGATCAAGCGTCCAGTTACCTTCACCGGTTTCTATATTCGTTAAGTGGAACTGTTCAATTTTACGCGAACCTAATCCCCCGGTAAAGTGGTTGGGTTTTTCTGAACCAAGTGGCAGAAAAGTACCAGCAGATGTTGGTTGCCCACCAAGCAAAGTAACCATCCCAGTATTTGGATCCAGGTATGTCGTACCATAAGAAGTAATGGTATCGGGACGGTTGGGCCCTGGTCTGAAAGCCACCTTTGGATCATCTGCACTTCCTGTACATCCATCCAATATGTTGAAAATGTCCGACGCATAAATTCTGTGTTGGATGTCCTCAGGCTCACCCAATCGCCTTCTCTGGTCATGTATATTTTATCAGGTGCAAGCAAGTAGTTATGCGGATACAGTTTGAATGCATCGTATTTATTATCCTCAAAGCAACGGGAACCAGGCGGGCAATCGCATGGTGACACAAAACCGGGAGCTGATGCATTAATGCCAAGCTTTGAAAAATAGGGCATTTCATAACAAATATTACCAATCTTTTGGGGAATTCAAGTTTTGTAGCGAAAGGACTGCCTTTTATATCTTTTACATCAATTGATCTCCACGCATTCTCAGGGTGGTTGCGGTCAAATCTGTTTGGGTCGAAGAATTCTACAAAATGATTTATTTCAAACTGATACATTTCCGGATATCCTTTTTGAAATCCGACAAATCCACTGAAAATAGCAAAACGTCCATCCAGCAAAGGGACGAAAGTAGGATACCATCGACCGCGTTTCATTAAACCTGCCGACATCCATAGTTTTCCTGCGGTAGCAGTGTCAATCCTCCAGTCAATTTTCTTCCATGAAATAGTCAACTCTTTACGCCAGTCAAAAATATAGGAGGTCCTGGCACCTGTGCGAAATGGAAAATAATATTGTGTCCCACCCGCAAAAAATGGGTTACCATCAGGAAGGGGCATATGTCCGATGCAGAAAAAATCGTTGGGTTCGAAATGATCAGGATTATCCGGATCATCCGATGGGTAAGGTGCTGGTATCCGGAAGAAGGTGTTACTGTCCGGATCGTAGATGGCAGCATTATTGACTAATTGGTAATAATCTGAAATCCTGATATTATTAAACGGGTCTTCATCCTTGCGGAAACAACCTGTACCCACTGTCGGATCCGGGAAAGTTGGATAATATTCCAACGGGCCCTTATTCCGCCAACTGGAACCACTGCATAACAGTAGTTTCCCGGATGGCAGCATAATCGTATGAACCGTCTGCATTCCGAGTGACTTACCAATGGCTCCTCCTCCAATTTCAGGGATTACACTTTCCCATTTACCGATCGCCTGAGAATCGGGCTTAATAGAAGTAAGTCGCATTTTCCTGATCTCCTGTGCAGTAGCCATGCCCTTCATATGCTGCATATCATGCTCCTGTCCAAATAATGTGATGGTAAAGCAATTGCTTAAAGCAAATAGGATCAGTAAGGAATTAAAATTCCATTTAAATTTTTTTACAAAAATGTACATATCCATTGATTTAAAAATGACTAAATAAAAACAGAAGGAAAGGCAAATACAAATAATTATTTATCCACCGTTGCCAACAGGCAATGTCAGCGTTCATTTATTAAACAATTATTTAGAATCCTATTCCCAATATAAAATACGCTTAAACTATTTCACAATTTAAACTACCAATTCAAGTATAGTTTAAGATTTCAACAATAATCCTTTATTTTTTAAGTATACTTTCTAAAATTAGTAATTCGAATTTCTATCACTACTTTTCCTTACTCAAATATTTAGGCAACTAAGGTAACCTTTCTTTCCATAATGATAGCTCTCATTTTTTCAATAGTATATATTCTCCTTTGAAATAAGAACAGGAAAAAGTATATTTGACAGGACACACCATTTCAGCACAAACGAACACCAACCTCATGAAAATCTCATTTCTAATTACAGTCACTTTCTTTACGATCGCATGTCTGGTATCATGCAGTAAAAATAACAATGTCGACAATGTAGTCATTTCGTCCGCAGCATTCTCCGGTGCTTATCCGGCACCACCACTTCGTACATATCCTTCTTCCAGCCAGAAGATCTACAGTTGGATCAATACGATGGACAATACCCAGATGCGTGCCCATGCCTGGGATATCTGGGAATCGATCAACACGACCACACCGGATTCGATCCCTGTCTGGGAAAGCTGGTTTTCCGGTTTCGAAATATTTGCGGACACCACACCTTTGGAAGTGCGTGTCAGAACTAAGGACTTCGCATTCCCTTCACAGTTTTTTCATGCCTCTGTCATCAAAAAATCCATTCCCAATTCGCCGAATGAAAAAGCTACCTCATTTAACCGATATTCACCTTCCCTCGCTAAGTTTATCTACAACCATGACCTCTATAAGAAAAGCAAGCTCAACCAGATAAATGATTCATTCAACATCGCCAAAACAAATCCTGCAGCGCGTTTGCTTACCACTTCAATTGACACGGTTGATGCAGCTTCCTTTGCTTTAAAACCTGTTTTTCAATTTATCAGTGGTGACATGCCTACGGCCATTCCTTATTGGGCCGGAATAACAGTATGGAGCACTACTAACCTTATCAACCCGACACCCGGCACATGGAGACAATGCGTCATCGTTGATCCCACCGGCACATTAAAACCAGGCACCACCGCAAAGATGTCATGCAATGCTGAAGCAGCACAGGAATGGCCGGTAGTTTCATTGGATCAATTTTATCACTTTAAAATCACTCAAGCCATTGCTGATTCCTTCAGCGTCTTTGCCGCAACATCAGGAGATGAAGTGGGCCACCACAACGCGAGTGATACCACATCTGTAGTAGATATGGTCAAGGCCAGCAACATCGCCATGCTTATGGCCATGCATGTCACCGGCAAAGAAATCAACAACTGGACATGGCAGACATTCTGGTGGAGCTTTAATAATCAGGATCCTATCTATGGTCATGACAGACCTGCCACACTGAAATCGCCATGGAATCATTACAATATGAATATGGCCTATTACATGGTCTCACCTCCGGGTACACGCCAAGGTGGCGAGCCTGTAGTCACTTTCAATCCATACCTCGAGACGAATCTCTTTGGCGCTCTGCTGAAAGATGTGAGTGCACGGGACAGTATCCACTGGTATGGTGTTTTCTCCAATTGCATGAGTTGTCACCGCATGGCCGCATGGGGTCCTTCCAATTATATCCCAAATGGAAATATCGATCCTGCAGATTCAATCCTTTTTTCAAAAAACACAAAGACGGATTTTCTGTGGTCGATACCAGTGAGAGCGAGGTGACAATAGGCAATAAGCAATTGGCAAAAAGGGAAGTTAAAAGGAGGTAGGGGTAAAGAATAAATAAATTGCCTTATTCTGATTTTTCTGCAAAAATTATCCTTTTTGTCAAAAATGTATTCTATATTAGCTTTATTAAATTTTACAATATTATTTTTAAATCAAAAAGCTTTTCTGCATTTGAATACACAATAACATTATCAAAAATACTTACCATGCTTTTTACATAAGACTTATATTCAATTACACTATATCAAATATGTGAATAAACATAACTTGAGGTCAAATATATATTTGTTTTTGTAATGCATTTGAATTATATTCATTAGAAAAATTTTATTTTTTTAACTATTTTAAATATTCTCCGATGTATTATAAAAATATAATTATGAGACGATTGTATTTAATACTCATATTCCTTAATATTTCTTCTCCTCTTGTTTATTCCCAAACAATGATGGGGGCGAAAAAATATATCAGTCAAATTGAAGAAAAAATAAGGACTTCAAAAGATCAAATCATGCTTGAATATCGCTTATTTCAAGACAGGATTCAATGGGCTTCGGAAATATCTGATTCTTTCAACATTGACAAATATGTTAATAAGAATGGGGGGTTTAAAAATAATATTGATAAAATTAATATTGAACTCGAATATTTTAACAATCTGCATCAAGAATATGAAAATCTTGAATATAGTATTGGTGTTGGAAAAATTGAAGGTGATATAAAAAGTAAAATTCAAAATGATATTTTCGTTGCTGAATCTAAATCAGAAAACTTAATTAAATACATTAAACTTAATACAGAGAATTTAGAAATTGAAAATAAGATATTATATGAATTAATAAACAAAAATACAAAATATGAATACATAAACAAAAATACAAAAGCTAAACCAATTATTTTAATGCCACCTCCATTTCCATGGCCACCCCCGCCGGCATCTGCAGAAATTAATTTAACTGAGGATCATACTTATTTTGCAAATTGCAAGAAATTCGGCGATGTAAGTTCTATTATTGACAACGCTTTAGGTGCAAATGATTATGAAAAACGCTATTTCTCCATCCCGAATGGCTTCGCAATCACAACAAAGCTTGAAGTTATTAACGAGGATGGGAGTTCGAAAAATCAACCTGATCGATATGATTTTAGTATGAACTCATTATTGAAAATAATCGATATTAGAGATTATCTCAATGCTCTTTTTTTTGGTAAATCAGGTTATTACAGAAGCATTGTTTTTATAATAACTGATCAACCTTTTGGTTCTTCAGCAAATAAAGTTTCGGAAACGGAAATAAAGGAACTGATGTCAAAAGGTGATTATTTCCTATCTAATGAATTCAAAAACAACCCTTTTACTATAAATCATCAAGTTATTGCCCTTATTTATGAATTTCAAATTAAAGAGAGCGATAAACTGGCATTATTAAGTCCTCCCATAAGATTAACTGCAAGAACTCATTTGACTAAATCAAATATTATAAGTATTTTAAAATAAAAAGTATGGAATTACATGTCTGCAAAAGAAGAATCGCTTTAATTTGGATAATAGGAGTTCTAATATTATGTACTATCCTTTTTCTACAAACCTTGGCGAATAAGCATGAAGGCCATATTAATGAAGTCTGGGGGTGGATATTACAATGCACGCTACCCATACTATCATTGATTATTGGTGTTATGACACTAAATACTTTTCAAGCTGATATTAACCCTATTCAGGTTGATAAATTTACTTTCAATCTAGCTACTGGGCTTTCCCTAATATACATTTTGGTCATTGGGCTTATCATTTTATTACAGCCTTTTACTGGGAAGCCTCTATGGCAATTAAGCGCAGATTCTAATCTGTATCTCGCTCCATTTCAGGGCATAATTTCAGGATCTGTAGGTCTTTTTTATTAAAAAATGAATAAATTTTAGAATTATTTTAATTTTCATTTTTGTATCATATTTAATAATAATACACATTATTATTTTTATTGTTTCGAATTAAAATAAAATTGCAAGAATAACGGAATTTGACAACCTAATTTTATTTTCTATTTCATCTTCCCCAATACCGAAATCATATAATTTCTCGCATCACCCAGTGTCTGAATATTTTGAAATGTATCCATCATTGCATTTGCTTCAACCTCCGTCTGCGCACGCATTTCATAATCTGTTTTAAGGGCGATCTGCAGGAAGCCGATGATATTGCCACTCTCCGGTAAAGGGATTGTATTAAGTTGTGCAAGATCAACACTTGTTAAAGCGGCAGGCACAACCTCAGGAACAACAGCAACATTCAAAACTGAAGGGCAATCAGATTTTTGCCTAGGCGTATTCAATGTCAGCAATGAGCTCAAACTATTTGCATTTTTATCTCTGGCCGTTAAGCCTGTTAATGCACAGTTTTCTGTGACCGTTTTTATCATGGATGTGTGATCATACAACTTATTACTCACTGTACCAGGAGGAATATACGGTGATACCACTACAGCCGGAACCCGGACACCATATCGTGTGAAATCAAATCCATGTTTACTATACTTCGTTCCTCCATCCGCAGGTGGTGGTGCCTTTTGAGGTTCTGCATGATCATAAAACCCTCCATGTTCATCATAGGTTATGATGAGTAAACTATTTTCCCAGATTGGAGAGTTCAGGATAGCTTCATACACCGTTTTAATAAGAGCTTCACCTTGTTGCATGCCATCCATCGGATGCTGCGATGATCCTCCTCTGTATGTATCAAGAAATATATCTCCATAGTTGGGTTCAATCAAGGTCAATGCATAATCATAATTATCAGCCAGATCACTTGCAAATGTGCTGATGTCATTCATCTCACTCCAATGAATTCCTTCAAGTGACTGTACAATCGGAAAACTCAATTCAGAATATCGATCCTGGTACAGCCTGTACTTAAGTTTGTTAGTATGCAAATATTCAAACACAGAGCCGTTCGGAAAACTAAAACCTTTCAAAATTCACCCACCATTTGTTGTTTTCCATGGTCGGGCTATCATCAAGGCCATTGGAAGAAGCTGCATAGGCGAAAAAACGATTTGGCCACGTTGGTCCGGGTATAGATGAAAACCAATTATCACAAATGGCAAACTGCGTTGCTAATGTATACATAACCGGCAGTTGTTTTTGCGTATCGAAACACAACATGACATCACCTATATCACTTGCAGGCGGAGGCGAATAATGAATAATTTTTGTTTGTTCAGAAACTGATGTTGCATAACTCGCCGCAAATCCTAAATTATCAATTGTATTTCCTGGAGGCGGATAGGGGTCACCGTATTTCCATAAGTGAGCCTTATCATCCTGACCGCAAAGTTGTTGAAGCGTATCCATAAATTCATGTCCGGGATCAGAGGGCATACAATCTGGTGCAGGCTTTCCTACAGGATAGATTTTGCCACCATATGAATTAGAGTTTTTACCTGCTACAACTCCATTAATACCCGGTATACCTGAAAGCCCAAAAACATTGTCGAACGAATGGTTTTCGAGCATGAGGATAAATACATTTTTAATTTTTGGATCTGACATTACTTTTTTTATTGATAATGATTCTTCAATTATTATTATCTAGAAATAATATTCAATTGTAGAGACGTCGATTATGTTGCTGCGATGTAGAAAGGGGATCAGTAAAGCAAGTCGAAGTATCGCATCTCCTTTCTATGCCTGTTATGGCCCCATACGCTACCGGCAAAATAATTAATTCACTTCATCAAAGAATTAACTAATCCATCTATTCTTTCATTTCAAATTTTTCATTTAAATTATTTTTAATTTTTTCTTGAAAAGAATTGAAAATTGACATTAACCCTGAGAATACATCATCAGCTTTTGTGATTGGATAATCAATATGAAGCCATTCAATATTCGCATTTAACTCTACTTTCTCCCAGTTTTTTTCTTCAAAGTCAGTAACGAAATAAAAGAAAGCAATTTTCTTTTTTGACAAAAGATAAACAATTCGCAAAGTGAAAGATTCAACATTAGGAAATTTTGAAATTAAGTCGAGGACTATAGTTTTATAAGGAACTTCAACATCCAAATCGAAACCATTCATTATCCATTCGTATTCCTTGTCATTTTGCTGACCAAAAATATGAACTGTTTGAAGTGATCCAAAAGGATTTGTATGTCTGTCTTTTCTAACTCTTTTATATTTAGCCTCAGCAAAATAATCATGTGCATTTTCATTCAACCACTTTCCAATCACATTTTTCCTTTCAATTTGTTCATAGTCTTCATAAAAACTAATATTAAGATCAAATACACTTGCCAATTCAGAGTCAAGAGAAAGTTTTGAAATCTCTACTCTTAATTTACTAATAAGTTGTAAAGCCTCATCCTTTCCACTGTAGTCTTGTGCTTGATTTTTTATTTTATCTAATAGAGTAAAGTTCTCGTTCAAATCTTTAATATCTGACCTCACATTGAATTGCATTGTGTCAAGATATTGTTTAAGTGACTTATTTAAAGTGCAGAATTTCTCTGTGTAATCTGCTTGAATTACGAAATATGGCGTTTGAGCTGGGTTGCCTTCAAATTCGTCTGAAATGAAATCAATAATATCCTTATATCTAATTTCTGTACTTTTATGATTTTTTATGGAATTTATAAAGCTTTTAGTAAATTCACTTATTGTGTCTGATTGAAATGAATTCTGGTCATTCAATGAGGAATTTAAAAAATAACATCTTTTAAAATGTCCCTGGGTTTTTTCAAAATATTTGTTAATACCATTTGCTTCCTTTACATACGACTTTCCAGATTGACATGCATCAATAATCTTAACAACTAGTCCAGGATTTAGTGTCTTAATTAAGTTGTCTACTTCATCATTCTGTAAAGTCGTCTGTTTTCTTTTTTGATTATCAAAATCGGAAAGTATGAAATAGAATTCTCCATTGTAAAATTCTCCATGTCCAGTATAATAAAATAATAATTCGTCAATATTGTCATTCTTGTGGCTTGACACAAAATCGGTAATTTTCTCCTTAACAACAGCACTTCCAAGTTTTTCATTTATGTATAAAATATCATCATATTTATTAGTCTTTGCCAAAATTTCATTTATTATTTCAGCATCATAATGACAACCTGGTAAATTATTCGCTATGCCAAAATACTCGCTCACACCTAATATAATTCCAATGTTCATTGTTTCTATTATTTAATATAAATATTCAATATATGATATATCCTGATTCAACCAATATAATTCAAATGAAACTATAATTAGTCATCAAAACTACATAAGATTCAGTAATATTTTAAATTAAGAAGGAATTTATTAAATTAAAATAGCAATATCCCTTAGATCTCATTCCAAAACTCCATACTTTGTTGATCCATATCTAAATTCGAATCGTAATATGGATTATATAATTCGTTAGCATCGCTAATACTTGAAATATATTTTCTCTCCTGAGGAGGTGGTATCGCAGGTAAAATCCTCGGTTTTTCAACAATTTTAATATAATCTTCCTCGAACAAGTTGGTCACGCCAAATAATTGTCTCTCATTCATTAAAGTAGTAATAAATTCTAACAATATTGTTTCCATAGATTCATATTTAGAGCCATAACGCCATCGTTCGTTCATAAAACCATTTTCAAATAATCTAGGAATACTATCCGAATACATTTGATTGTGCTGTAGATTAAATAAATCCACCAAATAATTATTTAAGTTTGATTTTAATTTAATTCGCCTTATTCTTACTCTATTGAAAAAATATTCTTGGGCACATTTACTTGAAGGATTCATCAAGATAGAATGAAAAAGTTCAGCCATTCCAAATCCTTTAAGGTTAGTTTCCTTCAGTTTGCCCAATTCAAATAACCCCTGAGAATTATTCTTAATTTTTAATGATGTTTCAAGTGAGATTAACCCATTATTGTAATCTTCCAAAGCAATTAATATTAAGGACTTAATGTGAAAACCAATAAAGTGATGGTCCGAATTTGCTAAAAATAAGTTTATATATTTTAAAGCCATTTGGTAATTGTCACTGCTAAACTGACTTATTTTGGGGTTATATTGGTTTTTGCGATAATTAGATTCGTTGTAATAGTAATAAATTGAATTTAAAAAATAATATTGCTCCTCTTTCTCTTGAATACGACATTCTTCAATTGATTTGCTTATTATTTGTTTATATAATCCAAATGCTTTTTTAAAAAAGCAATCACAGGAGGTTGATAAAAATCCTTTTGTTACTAAAGGTATTATATCTTCAAATTGTTCATTTAAAATGCTTGAAATAGCATTATTAAAGTACAAATTCCCTATTTCTTCTAAATTGTAATTCTCTGATAATTTGATTTCTAAAGAAGTGAAATTGTAAGGAGAATTATCAAAATTTGAATCGAGACATAAGGTAGGATAATATGGAGGATTACTTTGGAATGGATAGATACTTAATTCTAAAAGTTTATAAAAATCAAAGGGGCCTTGAGGTTTTTGTTAAGAATAAGGTAATATTTATCATTCTTAGCTTTATATATATTAATAAGATTTTCAAAAAGATTCGTCATAATAAATTATAATTAGAGTCTACCACAAATATAAGATTGTATTTTTAAGTTGCTTCAATGAAGTTAACACTTTTAGTTTAGTATGAATGTTTTCTCTTAAGTAAATCTACTGAATTATTTTGAATTTCAAAAGGTTTCGTAAGTGAATATTCATTTCTCAAGTGAATGATTTTTAATAATAAAATTGAAGTTTGGACTTCTTTAATATACGATACTCAATCCCAGACCATCCCTAATCATCACACTGCAATAACACATTCTACCTACTCTGATCCACACACTTCGCAATCTTTAAATATACATATGTTTATAATGAAATTTAGCATTTGTTCATTCCACCAACCTCCCCTCCTCATCCCACTGCGCCAACACATCCCTCTTACTCTGATCCACGCATTTCGCCAACCACTCCTTCTCATAACTCATCCCATGTTTAGCCAATACATCTTCAGGCACTCCATCCCATACATTTGCAACATTCCCCTGGTAACCCAGATCATCAATACCCATACGTGTCGTGTAATAACCTGTCAGCACAAGATTGCGCATGCGGGAAAAGAATTCAGCTCCCTGTGCCAACTCAGGAGCAACATCATCGGGATATGCAATCTCATCAAGGATCTGTTTTTGCTGCTGCATATTACAGGAAATAAAATTGGTATCAAACAAACGTCCACTACGATGATCCAGCCACATCAATCCGCCCCGTATCGGCAACTGGTGCGAGGTGATATCCTTGACAATAAAATCCATAAACTCAGGCACACCTGCATCTGTAGCCGAACCTGCAGTCGCTGTTGCAGGAAGAATAAGATCACATAAAACAGCGATGGTCGCCAGTTCGTGTTCTGTCAGAAATTTGGAGGCATACACTTTTGCATCATGCTCCTTTTCTTTATCTGTTCGACCATAAGGTCCGGGCGTACTTTCCTTTCCTTTTATTTTTACATCCGCATGCTCTGGCTGGCAACCGGCTATGAACAATGGTCCGGCAATACCGCCTACCAACATGGATTTGATCGTTTCTCTTCTTTTCATGTTCGTCCGCTTAAATATCTTGTTTTTTCAATTGGTCTATGATATAGTCGCATGTCCTCCATGACAATGCCAGAATCGTCCACGTCGGATTTTTATCCGCCTGTGATACAAATGGTCCTCCATCGACGATGAATACATTTTTTGCATCATGCAATTGCTGATTCGCATTGACTACTGATCGTTTCTTATCATTGCCCATGCGTGTTGTACCCACTTCATGTATGATACGGCCAGGTGCTGCAAGACCATAATCATCTTCCTTACCAGGCTTAGTTCCGAGCAGAACACCACCCATCGCTGTCAGTATTTCTTCAAACGTGTCATGCATGTGTTTTCCCTGCAGCATTTCATGATCAGTCCAGGTATAATTGAAGCGGAGCACAGGTATACCAAACTCATCAACTACATGCGGATCGATTTCACAATAATTTTCTTCACGTGCTATGCATTCTCCCCTACCGGAGATTCCCACCGTGGAGCCGTAAAATGATTTAACATCTTTTCGAAGTTGGTCACCATATCCGCCAACTTTCTTTCCAATGTGCACGTTCAATTCATTCGGATCAAAACCAAATCCATATGAAGGCATACCCAGTCCACCCCATGCTTCCATATGATAACCCCTGGGAAAATCAAGTTTCTTATTATCTAACCACCATGGAAAATAAATATGCATGCCACCGGTACCATCTTCATTGTAAAGTTTGCGATCCATGAGCGCCGGAATGAATGCACTGCGGCTTGCACCTGTGCTGTCATGAAGGTATTTCCCGACCACACCACTGCTGTTGCCGAGACCACCAGGATGTTGTTTGCTCTTTGAATTCAATAGTATTCGTGCCGAACTACATGCTGAAGCTGCGAGGACCACAACTTTTGCTTTAAGTTCATATTCCTGTCGATCATCTTTATTGATATACGAAACACCGGTAGCCAGTCCTTCATCATCCGTCAATACCTCGCGTACCATACAATTGACGAAGAGATCGATCTGGCCTCCTCTTTTTGTGCAGGAAATATCAGACACGTGCCTGCAGAAAAATCGGCATGTACTGAGCAACCCCGATTACACTGACTGCAATAAAAACACACTCCACGATCTTCATTTATTTTTTTCGTCACGATCGACAGACGAGCAGGGATGACAGGGATATTTAATTTACGAGCACCCTTGATAAAATAAAGTTCATGCAACCTGGGTTTTGGCGGAGGAAGAAAAAAACCATCCGGTTCGTTCGGAAGATTTTCTTTACTGCCAAATACACCGATGAGTTTATCCACCTTGTCATAGTAAGGTTTCACATCATCATATCCAATCGGCCAGTTATCACCGAGTCCATCTTCATCTTTATGTTTGAAATCTTTCGGACCGAATCGTAGTGAGATCCTTCCCCAGTGATTGGTCCTGCCGCCCAACATCTGTGCTCGCCACCAGTCAAACTTCGTACCCGGTGTGTGAGTGTAAGGTTCACCTTCTATTTCCCATCCTCCATATGAACTATCGAAATCACCAAAGGGACGGCTTTGATGACTTGCTCCTCGTCTCGGTGATTCCCATGGCCATTTCATCTGTGTCTTTTGCTCGGGAGCTCGGGATCGAAATAAGGGCCTGCTTCTACGACAGCGACTTTTAGTCCTGCTTCCGACAATATTTTCTTAAGGCCCATTCCGCCGCGGCACCGGAGCCAACGATGATGACATCGTATTGCTTAGAGGATTTTTTGATTTGCATGATTGAAAGATAGTGAGTTGTCAGTAGTCAGTAGTGAGTGGATTAAAATTATTCAACAGATTGATGTAGCGATACAGATTCTTGAACCGTGAACCATGTGCCGTGAACCGTGTACTTCGACATTCGATCAGCATGATTCATCCTTTTGCCGCAGCTGAGCAACCACAACTCAGCAACTTATGTGAAAAGTGATGCGCGAGGAGTGAAAGGAGGGGTTTGAACAATGAAATGTGCGCAGAGACAGAGATGAATTATCCATGGCTAGGGTTGCTAATAATTTTTAAGGGCGAACATTTTCCTTTCGGATTTTGTCGAAATCATTTGATATAACCCATACTGGTATTGAACATATTAAAATAATCAAGATTATGTTTCCCCTCTTGCTGCCGCATTCGTAAGCCGTGAGACTTGCTATTTCCTATCCGTACCGTGGATATCTCTCTCCACAATTTTCATCATAATAAATTTCGGAAAATAAATATCCATATTATCAAGCAACTCCTCAACATCAAAACTATTGACATTGTATGTGATATAAATTCCATCACCGCGCAATTCGGGATGAGCTTTGGCCGAATACATAAACGGCTTTTTAACACCAGGGTATTGAGGAGTATAAAACATGTAAGGCTCTGTCCACGGGCCCTCTATGATCTGACATACGCAGACCCAGCATTACCTTCTCCAAAAACAAGGCCTGAATCTGAATGTATTTTTTCAAATTTGAGTCATAGTGTATCGAATATTCTGTGCTGCCTTTAAATAATGGCTTCGGTATCGGACTTTTCGTTTTTCTTGCTGCCCATTTGTCGTTTATCCACCATTGAGGATTTGCAAGATTTCCTGCATACGCTTCGTTGATGTCCCAGCGCAATAGATAGACCTCATGTCGTAGGTTCAACCGCTCCAAATGCATATAGATAATGTTCGTCTTTCAGAACAGCAGCTGACCCGGCAATAGTCCCAAGGTCTTTGGCCCATTGATGTACTGCATCTTCCATGCCGACAGTTTGATCATGTGGATTGAAATGAATGCCACATTCCAACCATATATTCAAAACCAAGCCCCGATTTTATATGACGAACTTTCATTAAAAAAATAAGGAGCTTATCTTTTATCATTACCCCATGTCCTGTCCATATCAATGATGTCCTGCTCTTTATAAAAGGCTTGTGGTTTATTTTTCGAATTTACTCCAATAATACTTCAGCGAAGCATCATTGAAGATCATATCCATTCTGGATGGCAATGCTGTTTCTGATCAATGTTGACCTGCGTCGTGATCCGGTCGAATCACGGCATGATCAAACTGTCGCTAAAGCCGGAGTACATGACCATCTTCAAGATCAATTGAAGACGCGCCATCAGCACCACGCCAAACTAAATCTTTATTAAAATAATCGTTCCATTGCGGAGAAAATTCAACTTTAACTTCATACCTGGACGTATCGAGGAGCTGACAGCTACAAATAGTAGAAAACATAAGAGAAATAAGAAGGCAAATAAATGTTTGCATGTCTATCTTACGTTGTTCGTTTGATGCAGAAAGATATAATTTGTTAATTTGACTAAAGCATTACATCAATAAAATTATTTTTTCCAGATCAAACTCGATCCACCTCATCCAATCTGAAAACCTTTTGGTCGCAGAGACGTCTATTTTGTTACTGAACTTCATCGTGTTGAGCGCTAGTCAGTGCGTAGCAAGAGGATGCGTAAAACAAATAGAAGCATCGCATCTTACCGCGAACGTTGATCATTAGCAATATGCCACGTTTGACCATTCAAATAAAAGAAGACGCAGATCTATTAAGAAAATAAATGATTAATTTCTGTTCTGAGAATGATCTTCCATTTTGAAATTACCCAGGCGAAAATTTGCGGAATTGGAGGCAATGAATTCCTGAATGAGAAATACACGAAACTAATGCCCATAAACAATTTGTCGAGTATACCAGAATCCACTACTATTCACTATTCACTACGGTTGCTGAGTTGTAGCACATGTGGACTAGCGGTGCATGTCAACACACTACTCACTCTCATCAGAATGCAATGACTGATTTCCTCAATAAATGAAATCGCTTTAGTGGTCAAGACCAGGACCAATGTAAATTTTGGGAACCAGGACTTTACCGCAGCTTGTTCTACGTTGTAACACAACATTAAGATCTTTGCCAGCATTGAGAGAGACCCGCCATCGGGGAGTGTATTTCCGAACATGTGAATGGCCGCCCCTATACCTCCCGTTTTGATCGAACAAGGAAAACCCATCCTGTTCGGGCCACATCATCTCCGGATATTTGAAGTCATAAATCGTACTATAAAATTTTTGCTCATGTCAAAATCAGAGACCGATTTCAGCCCATTTTGGTGCATTGGTTAGCATTTCCATGATTATTGTTATTAGTTAATGAGTTTATAGGTTTGTGTTTATAGGTTTATTGGTTTTATAAGGCTAGATGAAATACATACTTTCTACGTGGTTTCTAAGTCTACTTGTGTTCTTAAGTGATTCAAAAAAAAGAGGACGCAGATTTTTTTAATAAAAATTAAGATTTGTTAAGATTTGATTCATGTAGTTTATTGCCTTTCTTTTTGCTAATTGCTAATTGCCCCTTGCCTATTGTGTTTCATATCAAAAAGCAATGTACACATGACAATGCATTCCTACTCCATGCGATCCAACCCGGAATATCTTCCTCCAGCGTATCGCTCTTTGATACAACCGATGACCCAACCTGCCGTTGTAGAAAAATAAATATGAAGATCAACGCATCAACGTCGCTTTGTCATGATGCCGAACAACACCAAGTGAACCAACCCAAAGATGATAGCCTGAAGAATGTTCCCATTTGAAATCAGAATATAGACATCAACCGTCGCAATAAATCCACGAAAAAAATCTCTTCTGAAGATGATGTCTTCAACAAGGCAATTAGGGCAGGATGATGATTGAATTCAGGTTGAACCCCATCTGTCTCAACTTTCCGGTCACTGTGGGAGAATTACAACTGCTCTGATATTGGCATCAATAAATATCATGCCCATACCCGCAGTAATAAAAATCAAACACGCCAGTATCACATAGAAAAGACTCCCGAAGAGCTGTATAGACCGATGTAATGGAAAAATGTTTCTCTAGTACTTCCGAAACTGGTAGAAGATATAAGGTATAAGTGCAAATACAATAATCTGTAAAACCGTCGAGATGGAAATAGTTTAGTAATTCTGTCGTGGATCAGGATGTAGGGACAATTCTAACTTTTAGGCTTAATAAAAAATATAATGGTGTCCCATCAGGGTCTTGGAAATGGATAAAACTCCGCCTTCTTCAGTTCTTTCATATGTACTATACCCGATTCAACAAGGTGGATCTTCGCTTCATCAAATGATTGACCGTAAATCTATGGAAATATTTTCAGACTTATTTTTTCCTCTTTCCGAGGGATGGACCTATGATGTACCAGTGCTTCGATTGTGCATAGTGATTTCCATAACGTCGATAATTTTAAATCCCAATACATCAGTATAAAAGGCAAGTCTCTGATCCATATTCCTGACAGATGGTGAGGTTAGTTTGTACGATTTGAAACATGGGTTGTTTATTTATTTAAGATGATTTGAGATTAACCATTTTGATTTGCTCTTTATGAAATCATCGATAGAGAGGCGTATGTGCCATCGGGATTGTCAATCCATGTAAAAAGTCTTGAATCGGAAATAGTTTTAAACGTGAAGTTATCAATTCCGTGATCTATCGCGTCTTGCCACGAAACCTAATTGAGAAATATTTCAGGTATTTTTGGCTGCATAACTTTTACATGGCAGGGTGTCCTTTGGCGTATAACTTAATAGCTCATGAAATCAGGTACAAGTACCAAAACAGGGGACATTTATATCCTTGTATTTTCCTGTGGATCATACGCCATCCATTCCAGTAAAGTATTCAACCATGATCTGAATCGGAACGCGAGCTGAACTATCGAATACGTTTTTCCCCGTTGTTTTGTCTTTACAGTAATCATCCGGTGTCCACATATTATCATCCCATGTCTTTTGGTCACCGTTTTAAAAACCATTTTAGCGCCAGTAGTAGTCGTACTTTCTCTCTTTGGTCAGCGTATATTTTTGTTCGTTCTCCCAGTCAGACCATGAGCCATCTTTCGATTGGGATGGATGATAACGATATGGTGAACCGCCAATGATGATCGCTGAACTGTTCAGATCCGGACCAGTCGTGCGCCAGATTCAAGGCTACTTGTGTCCCTGTGACAAAATGGGCTAAGATGATCGGCTTGTGGAGATTTTCTTTTTCAATCAGGTTTATGATTCCTGTTTCGATTCCATTCGTCCAGGGCAATGAGAATATTTGACAGATATATCCGGCATTGGCGGAGCCGGTGTCCCGTCAAATCCTGCAGGTGTAATTGTATAAACCGTGTATCTTTTTATAATGTCTTATCAATTCATCATACTTATCCTCCAAAGCCAAGGCCGGGGATGATGAGTCATGCTACAATGCTTCCCTTTACCTGTCTTCTTTACATTCCCGAGTTCACCGATAGTACAGGTTTATACTGCCGGATGAACAAGATTATTCAAAAGTAGAATCCTGCAAGAAGGATTGCTGAGTGAATCATGATGGGCAGAAGTAAAAGCCAGGGAAGAAGAAGAACCTTTTTAATCATATCAGACAATTGAGGCCTAAACATACCTCCAGGTATTGTGTCTGACGACCTGTTTTATAAGACTGGACCTGTTTAAAGGCTTTAAAAAGTAGCGTCTTCCTGTGATCTTTTAAACACTTGGTATTGAACGAAGATTTGCTAATGAAGCCCCCCTCGAGTGCGATCCCATCCGTGGAATAGAGCTTTGAAATCATCATGATTGACGCGCCGGATAAATTCCTCTACCACTGTATTCATTGATCAGCTCGTTGAATGACTTGCCAATTTTCATTGATTAGTTTGGAGGCCTGGTGTGATGGAAGCCCTATCTGTTCGGCGAGTGCAGAAGTTTTTAATTCGGGATTGGTGTACAATTTTGTGTTTTGGATCAGGGATTTAATTTTATGCATATACATCCCCTTCCTCCCGGAGAGAAGGGCATGTGGCTTTGTATTTCTGAGCGAAATCGGAACTCAGTATCTCCGGACTTAAAACCATGCGATAGGCTATAAAATAAATGATCCTGATGTGATCAGGGTATATACATAATTCGTGACCGGATGATACATCCCACGAATAAGGATGAAAATGTAAAGACCAAAAACAGTGATCAGGAACAAGGCGAAAGAACAAAAAGGTTCTTTAGCCAGTTTAATCAGAGAGATACAGGAATGAGTGTTGTACATTTCCATTGCCTTAGCGATTGTTCGCAGACCGGATCAGCTTATGTACGTCAGCACCAGGTAGATCAACAAATGAATATCCTGGACAGCGAAAATAGATATTTCAATGCTCCGTATGACTGCCGTTCCTGAGGGAAATGAATTTATAAATTCAAGCCAATACCTTTTTCCATAGTCAACGTGGAATATTGATCAACAGCTGAAGACCATAGGAATGAAATGCAGACCGTATTTCTTCTGCCATTGAAAAGAAGGATCAATAACGGCTGTAAAAATAAATTAAGGGCCCAAAGAGAAGATCAATCCGAATGAAGTCCCAAATAAAAAGGAACATAATTCCACTTGAATCCGTCCGCACAACTACATAACTGAAATTAGTCATTATCATCAATCCTACCATTATCTGCAAGAGTCTTGGGGCCAACTCGATTTGGAGTGAAGCAAAGGCAAGCAAGAGTGATTAGAAATAAACCCTGCGCGATACTGATGATGAAAATAGATGACCAAAGCATTGTTTATATAATTTCAATATTTTCCCATAATCCAGTTTCCGGTGTATTTTAGCATTAGAATTTGGTTTTTAGTGTCATATGAAATATACATATCCCAATATACCGGCAACGAATGAGGTATCAGAATAGCAATTTTTTGGATTCGACAACGAACAATTCGTTTTATCAAAGGCAAGAAGGGTAATAAAGATTGACATTGTAAATCCGTGCCCGCAAGTAGTCCAACCCCTATAATTTGTTTCCATTTCAAATCCACTCCGGCAACGCACAAAGGCCGAGAGAAACCACGATAAAACTAAAGGGAAAATCCCGAGTGGCTTGCAATGATCAACCCCATGAATCCCAATACTCAGGGGTGTGGTAAACCCTGATGCCATCCATCCTGAATGGGGATACAGGTATTCCTTTAAGGCAAACAAGAGGCAAAATGATAAAGGCCACAGGTTTGTGCAGCCAGTGCTGCAATTTGTAGGATGTTGATCTCTCTCCTCCGTCACCAAAGGGAATAACTGACGCCAGCAAAACACCCGTGATGATCGGATGTACACGGGAGGCATGCATGACCGCCTACATTACCACCCCACCGATAAGATAGAGGATGAGATTGTAGACTTTCAATCGGGTTGAGATGATCAATACCCCAAAAATACCAAGGGCTATAAATCACGGCTGCAAATGCTAATGCGCTGGTATAAAGATAGCAATGACAAGGATGGCGCCCAGGTCATCAGCCAACCGCTAGCGCAGTTAATAGCACTCTTCAAGTCTTAACACTGAACTACAAAATAATGAAAGTATGCCGATGGCAAATGATGCAATATCAAATCGCCATGGGTATTCCGGCACCGGATTGCGTAAGATGTCCCAGAATTGAAAAACAAAAATATTCCTGCAGGTACAAACATACCGCCAAGAGACTGCAAACATAGGAAGCGCAGCGTTTTACTTCCCGGAAGAGTTCTATCAACATCAAGTCAGATTAAGAGTTTAATTAATGTCATTCCAGTAATAAAGCAAATAAGTGTCCACCGCCACCTGGGACATATAAATCCGATGGTCTTCTTTTGAAAAAGTTTGCGAGCAATAGTGAAACCGGGGTACATCCTATCAAAAGGATACCTCCTGCTTTTTCACTTTCAAAAATTCGTTGAAAAGTTTAGTGAGTCTCATCAGAATTGTTTCTTTTTATTTGTGGTCATTAATCCAATCATCATCACTAAAACAGAAAGGATGATGACCTGGATGATGAGGGGCTTTGTTCACAAGAGGGTATGGCCTGATCGGGTGTGATGGCTAAAAATGGATTATGGTGATCAATCCACGGGGAGCTACAAATAAAAGTGGGTGACGCCAGAGGTTTGGAAATCTTCAGCATGATCCAACGGAGCAGGATGATGAAGTAGCCACAGCAGCCGCGCTGCCCAAAGAATGGTTTCTGTATTCGCAAAGAATTTCTTTTGCTTCAATCAGAAAACCAAAAAGCATAAAGAATAATGCTCTGATAAGAAATGTAGCTTCATTTTAATGTCTTTGAACTTGGGACTTCCTTATCTAATTTTTTGGGATTAAATTTCTCTATCCAGGGAAACGTTTCATCTCATCAAGATTGCCAAGGAAATAAACCGAATACAAAAGAATAAATATCAGCCCCGGCAAGTGATATACCCAGGTAGGGCATAGATTAAAATGACCAAAAGGATGATCGGGGTGTAGGTGATGTGATGCGTAATGCGGCTTAATAAAAATGAAGGCCAGGACAGAAACAAAAGAAATGATTATGATCAGGATCATTT
>JADKGY010000034.1 GCA_016722045.1 Candidatus Opimibacter skivensis
GAGTTTATCCACCTTTGTCATAGTAAGGTTTCATCATCATATCCAATCGGCCAGTTATCACCGAGTCCATCTTCATCTTTATATGTTTGAAAATCTTTCAGACCGAATCGCAGAGAGATTCTTTCCAATGATTGGTCAGTCCTGCCGCCCAACATCTGTGCGCGCCACCAGTCAAACTTAAAACTCGGTAAATGATGTAAGGTTCACCTTCTATTTCCATCCTCCACGAACTATCGAAATCACCAAAGGGACGGCTTTGATGACTTGCTCCTCGTCTCGGCGATTCTACGGCCATTTCATCTGTGTCTTCGTCGAGCCCGGATCGAAATAAGGGCCTGCTTCTACGACAGCGACTTTTAGTCCTGCTTCCGACAATATTTTCGTGGCCATTCCGCCGCCGGCACCGGAGCCGACGATGATGACATCGTATTGCTTAGAGGATTTTTTGATTTGCATGAGGGAGCGGATAGTTTTGAATGAAGGTAACAAAAGGCAGGGAGCAGGGGGCAGGGAGAAATAAAAGGCAGTGGGCCATGAAAGAGGGGGCAGGGAGAAAGAATAGGCAATAAGCAATTCGAGCGCAGCGAAGATCCCTCCATTACGAAGTAAATGATGCGGGAAGGCAATGAAAATCAAATCTTAATAAATCTTAACCTTTCTTATTAAATCCGCGTCCTCATTTGAAAAAACATAAAAGAGGACGCGGATTTTTTATGAAAATATAAGATCATTTTTTGCCTACCGGATTGATTTCCATTAAAGAAATAATCAACGGAAATTTGCAGAATTATAGCAGTATTAGGCAGTGTTAGGAATAAGCATTGCTATTTCCTATCCGTATCGTGGATATCTCTCTCCACAATTTTCATTAATATAAATTTCGGAAAATAAATATCCATATTGTCAAGCAACTCATCATCATCAAAACTATTGACATTGTATGTGATATAAATTCCATCACCACGCAATTCGGGATGAGCTTTGGCCGAATACATAAACGGTTTTTTAACATCAGGTATTGAGGAGTATAAAACATGTAAGGTTTCTGTCCACAGGCCCTCTATATAATCTGACATACGCAGACCCAGCGTACCTTCTCAAACCAAAGGCCTGAATCTGAATGTATTTTTCAAAGTCGAATCAAAGTGTATCAGATATTCTGTGCTGCCTGTAAATAATGGCCTGGTATCGGGCTTTTCGTTTTTCTTGCTGCCCATTTGTCGTTCATCCACCATTGAGGATTTGCAAGATTTCTGCATACGCTTCGTTGATGTCCCAGCGCAATAGATAGACCTCATGTGTCGTAGGTTCAACCGCTCCAAATGCATACAGATAATGATCGTCTTTCAGAATAGCAGCTGACCCGGCAATAGTCCCAAGGCGTCTTTGGCCCATTGATGTACTGCATCTTCCATGCCGACGGTTGATCATGTGGATTTGAAATGAATACCACATTCCATCCATATATTTCAAAACCAAGCCCCGATTTTATATGACGAACTTTCATTAAAAAAATAAGGAGCTTATCTTTTATCATTACCCCATGTCCTGTCCATATCCAATGATGTCCTGCTCTTTTAAAAAGGCTTGTGGTTTATTTTTCAATTTACTCCAATAATACTTCAGCGAAGCATCGTGAAGATCATCTCCATTCTGGATGGCAATGCTATTTCTGATCAATGTTGACCTGCGTCGTGATCCGGTCGAATCACGGCATATAAAACTGTCGCTAAAAAGCCAGAGTACATGACCATCTTCAAGATCAATTGAAGACGCGCCATCAGCACCACGCCAAACTAAATCTTTTTTAAAAAAATCGTTCCATTGCGGAGAAAATTCAACTTTAACTTCATATCTGGACGTATCGAGAAGCTGACAGCTACAAATAGTAGAAAACATAAGAGAAATAAGAAGGCAAATAAATGTTTGCATGTCTATCTTACGTTGTTCGTTTGATGCAGAAAGATATAATTTGTTAATTTGACTAAAGCATTACATCAATAAAATTATTTTTTCCAGATCAAACTCGATCCACCCCTCATCCAATCTGAAAACCTTTTGGTCGCAGAGACGTCTATTTTGTTACTGAACTTCATCGTGTTGAGCGCTAGTCAGTGCGTAGCAAGAGGATGCGTAAAACAAATAGAAGCATCACATCTTACCGCGAACGTTGATCATTAGCAATATGCCACGTTTGACCATTCAAATAAAAGAAGACGCAGATCTATTAAGAAAATAAATGATTAATTTCTGTTCTGGAGAATGATCTTCCATTTTGAAATTACCAGGCGAAAATTTGCGGAATTGGAGGCAATGAATTCCTGAATGAGAAATACACGAAACTAATGCCCATAAGCAATTTGTCGAGTATACCAGAATCTACTCACTATTCACTATTCACTACGGTTGCTGAGTTGTAGCACATGGACGAGCGGTGCATGTCGAAGCACACTACTCACTACTCATCAGAATGCAATGACACATGATTTCCCTCCGTATCCTGAAATGTCGCGAAGTGGCCAAGACCAGGACCAATGTAAATTTTGGGAACCAGGACTTTACCGCCGGCTTGTTCTACACGTTGTAACACAACATTAAGATCTTTGCCAGCATTGAGATATAATCTAACACCATCGGGGGATGGTGTATTTCCCGGACCATGCTGAATGGCCGCTCCGATACCTCCGTTTTGATCGAACAATAGAAAACCCATCCGGTTCGGGCCCATCATCATCTCCGGCATTTCGAAGTCATAAATCGTACTATAAAATTTCTTTGCTCTGTCAAAATCAGAGACCGGGATTTCAGCCCATTTGATTGCATTCGTTAGCATTTCCATGATTAGATGTTTATTAGTTAATGAGTTTATAGGTTTATGTGTTTATAGGTTTATTGGTTTTATAAGGCTAGATGAATACATACTTTCTACGTGGTTTTCTAAGTTTACTTATGTTCTTAAGTGATTCAAAAAAAAAGAGGACGCAGATTTTAAGAAAAATTAAGATTTGTTAAGATTTGATTCATGTAGTTTATTGCCTTTCTTTTTGCTAATTGCTAATTGCCCTTGCCTATTGCCACATGTATTTCATATCACAAATGCAATGATGGCATACGACAATGCATTCCCCACTCCATGTGCGATCCAACCCGGAATAATACTTCCTCCAGCGTATCGCTCTTTGATATAACCGATGACCCAACCTGCCGTTGTAGAAAAAATAAATATGAAGATCAATGGCATCAACATCGCTTTTGTCATGATCCCGAACAACACCAAGTGAACCAACCCAAAGATGATAGCCTGAAGAATGTTCCCCGTTTGAAATCCGAATATTGACATCAACCGTCTGGCGATAAATCCACGAAAAAAAATCTCTTCTGAAAATGATGTCTTCAACAAGGCAATCAGGAGCAGGATGATGATTGAATTCAGGTTGAACCCCATCTGTCTCAACTTTCCGGTCACTGTGGGAGGTGAAATTACAACTGCTCTGATATTGGCATCAATAAATATCATGCCTATACCCGCAGTAATAAAAATCAAAGACGCCAGTATCACATAGAAAAAAGACTTACCCGAAGAGCTGTATAGACCGATGTAATGGAAAAATGTTTCACCCTTGTCCTTCCGAAACAGGTAGAAGATATAAGGTATAAGTGCAAATACAATGATCTGTAAAACCGTCGAGATGAAATTGGTTAGTAATTCTGTCATGGATCAGGATATCGGGACAATTCTAACTTTTAGGCTTAATAAAATATAATGGTGTCCCATCAGGATCATGGAAGTGAATAAAACTCCCGCCTTCTTCTTTTCTATCCTGGTGCACAACATTCGATTCCACCAAATGGATCTTTGCTTCATCAAAATGATTGACAGTAAATCCTATGGAAATATTTTCAGACTTATTTTTTTCTTTTCCGAGGGATGCAGACCTATGATGATGCCAGGTGCTTCGATTTGTGCATAGTGATTTCCATAACGTCTGATAATTTTAAATCCCAATACATCAGTATAAAAGGCAATGCTCTGATCCATATTCCTGACCATGATGGTGAGGTTAGTTTGTACGATTTGAAACATGGGTTGTTTATTTATTTAAGATGATTTGATTTAACCATTTTTGATTTGCTCTTTATGAAATCATCGATAGAGGCGTATGTGACATCGGGATTGTCAATCCATGTAAAAAGTCTTGAATCGGAAATGGTTTTAAACGTGAAGTTATCAATTCCGTGATCTATCGCATCTTGCCACGAAACCTGGTGAAAGTATTTCAGGTATTGTTTGCTGCATAACTTTTACATGACAGGGTGTCCTTTGGCGTATAACTTAACAGCTCCTTGAAATCAGGTACGAGTACCAAAACAGGGACATGTATATCCTTGTATTTTTCATGTGGATCATACGCCATCCATTCCAGTAAGTATTCAACCATGACCTGAATCGGAACGCGAGCTGAACTATCGAATAAGTCTTTCCCCGTTGTTTTGTCTTTGCAATAATCATCCGGTGTCCACATATTATCATCCCATGTTTTTTTGGTCACCGTTTTAAACCATTTTGGCGCCCAGTAGTAGTCAAGTACTTTCTCTCTTTGGTCCGGCGTATATTTTTGTTCGTTCTCCCAGTCAGACCATGAGCCATCTTTCGATTGGGATGGATGATAACGATATGGTGAACCGCCAATGATGATCGCTGAACTGATCAGATCCGGATGATCGTGCGCCAGATTCAAGGCTACTTGTGTCCCAGTGACAAAATGGGCTAAGATGATCGGCTTGTGGAGATTTTCTTTTTCAATCAGGTTTATGATTCCTGTTTCGATTCCATTCGTCCAGGGCAATGAAAAATACTTAACAGGGGCCTCCGGCATTGGCGGAGCCGGTGTCCCGTCAAATCCTGCAGGTGTAATTGTATAAACCGTGTATCTTTTTTTATAATGTCTTATCAATTCATCATACTTATCCCCTCCAAAGCCAAGGCCGGGGATGATGATCATGCTGTGCTTCCCTTTACCTGTCTTCTTTACATTCCCGAGTTCACCGATAGTACAGGTTTTATACCCTGCCGGATGAACAAGATTATTCAAAGTAGAATCCTGCAAAGAAGGATTCTGAGTGAATGCACAATGAAAAAGAAATAGGAACCAGGGAAGCAGTAGTACCTTTTTTATCATGTCAAACGATTGAGGCCTAAACATACCCCGGTGCATTGGGCCTGACGACCTGTTTTATAGGACGGGACCTGTTTTCAGGTCTTAAAAGACGAAGGCGTCTTCCCTGTGATCTTTTTAAACGCGGTATTGAACGAAGATTTGCTATTGAAGCCCACCTCGAGTGCGATCCCGTAAATGGAATAGGCTTTGAAATCATCATGATTGACGCGCCGGATAAATTCCTCTACCCTGTATTCATTGATCAGCTCGTTGAATGACTTGCCGAATTTTTCATTGATTAGTTTGGAGGCCTGGTGTGATGGAAGCCCTATCTGTTCGGCGAGTGCAGAAAGTTTTAATTCGGGATCGGTGTACAATTTTGCGTCCAGCATCAGGGATTTAATTTTTTGCATATACACATCCCCTTCCTCTCCGGAGAAGGGCATGTAGGCTTTGTATTTCTGAGCGAAATCGGGGCTTAGTATCTCCGGACTTAAAACCATGCGATAGGCTATAAAATAAATGATCCCTGATGTGATCAGGGTATATACATAATTCGTGACCGGATGATACGTCCCACGAATAAGGATGAAAATGTAAAGACCAAAAACAGTGATCAGGAACAAGGCGAAAGAATATAAAAGGTTCTTTAGCCAGTTTAATCGGAGAGATACAGGAATGAGGTATTGTACATTTCCATTGCCTTGGCGATTGTTCACTGACCGGATCAGCATGTACGTCAGCACCAGGTAGATCAACAAATGAATATCCTGGACAGCGAAAATGAATATTTCAATGCTCCGTATGACTGCCGTTCCTGAAAGAAATGAATTTATAAATTCAAGCCAATACCTTTTTTCCATGATCAGCAATGGAATATTGATCAACAGCTGAAGACCATAGGGAATGAAGTGCAGACCGTATTTCTTCTGCCATTGAAAAGAAGGATCAATAACGGCCCTTGCATAAAAATAAATTAAGGGTCCAAAGAGAAAGATCAATCCGAATGAAGTCCCAAATAAAAAAGGAACATAATTCCGTAGATCAGTCCGTACAACCACATAACTGAAATTAGTCATTATCATCAATCCTACCATTACCTGCAAGAGTCTTGAGGCCAACCGATTTGGAGTAGGCTTAAAGGCAAGCAAAGAGATCAGAAATAAGCCCTGCGCGATACTGATGATGAAAAGAGAGGACCAAAGCATTGTTTATATAATTTCGTATTTTCCCATAATCAGTTTCCGGTGTATTTTTAGCATTAGAATTTGGTTTTTTTAGTGTCATATGAAGCCATACATATCCCAATATACCGGCAACGAATGAGGCTATCAGAATAGCAATTTTTGATTCGACGAACAATTCGTTTTTATCAAAGGCAAGAAGGGTAATAAAGATTGACATTGTAAATCCGATGCCCGCAAGTAGTCCAACCCCTATAATTTGTTTCCATTTCAAATCCTCCGGCAACGCACAAAGGCCGAGAGAAACCACGATAAAACTAAAAAGGAAAATCCCGAGTGGCTTGCCTATAATCAAACCCATAAAAATTCCAATACTAAGGGGCTGTGTCAAACCCTGATGCCAACCGTCTCCAATGGGGATACATGTATTTGCTAAAGCGAATAATGGCAAAATGATAAAGGCCACAGGTTTGTGAAGCCAGTGTTGCAATTTGTACGATGGTGATCTCTCTCCTCCGTCACCAAAAGGAATCGCAAACGCCAGCAAAACACCCGTGATGGTCGGATGTACACCTGAGGCATGCATGAAATACCACATTACCACCCCACCGATAAGATAGGGGATGAGATTGTAGACTTTCAATCGGTTCAAGATGATCAATACCCCAAAAATACCAAGGGCCATAAATAAATTTGTAAATGCTAATGCGGTGGTATAAAAGATAGCAATGACAAGGATGGCACCCAGGTCATCAATAACTGCTAGCGCAGTCAATACTATTTTCAGAGACCCGGGCACACGACTTCCTAATAATGAAAGTATGCCGATGGCAAATGCAATATCCGTCGCCATGGGTATTCCGGCACCTGATTGCGTAGATGTCCCAGAATTGAAAAACAAAAATATTCCTGCAGGTACAAGCATACCGCCAAGGGCTGCAAACATAGGAAGCGCAGCGTTTTTTATACCGGAAAGTTCACCAACGTAAATCTCACGTTCAAGTTCTAATCCAATAAGCAAAAGAACACGGTCATCAATCCATCATTCAGCCAATAGGTAATAGTCTGTCCTGCCACCTGATTTTGCCACAGTCCGATATAGTCTTCTTTTAGAAAAAAGTTTGCCAGCAATAGTGAAACCAGTGTACATCCTATCAAAAGGATACCTCCTGCTTTTTCACTTTCAAAAAATTCGTTGAATAGTTTAGTGAGTCTCATCAATGGGAATTGTTTCTTTTTTATTTGTGGTCATTAATCCAATCATCATCACTAAAACAGAAAGGATGATGACCTGGATGATGAGGGCTTTGTTCACAAGAGGTATGGCCTGATCGGGTGTGATGGCTAAAAATAGAAGTATGGTGATCAATCCACGGGGAGCTACAAATAAAAGTGGTGACGCCGGAAGTTTGGAAATCTTCAACATGATCCAACGGAGCAGGATGATGGTAGCCACAATAGCCGCTGCCCAAAGAATGGTTTCTGTATTCATAATTTCTTTTGCTTCAATCAGAAAACCAAAAAGCATAAAGAATAATGCTCTGATAAGAAATGTAGCTTCGACTGTAATGTCTTTGAACTTAGCGACTTCCTTATCTAATTTTTTGGGATTAAATTTCTCTATCCAGGGGAAACGTTTCATCTCATCAAGATTGCCAAGGAATAAACCGAATACAAGAATAAATATCAGCCCCGGCAAGTGATATACTTTTGATAGGGCATAGATTAAAATGACCAAAAGGATGATCGGGGTGTAGGTGATGTGATGCGTAATGCGGCTTAATAAAAATGAAAGGCCCAGGACAGAAACAAAAGAAATGATTATGATCAGGATCATTTGTATCCCGAAGTCACCAAAAGATTGCAAATTGATAAATTCATTCAGGGCAATAAAATTGAAAAACAGAACACCAAAGATGTCGGACAAGCTGCTTTCATAGATAACAAACTCCTTGTGCCCGGACGTAAGATTTTTTACACTCGGGATCGCAATCGCACTACTGATCACGCAAAAGGGTATGGCATTTAAAATTGCTGTTTTGAATGAAATCTGGCCGAAATAATGAAATGCAAAAGCTAACAGAAAAGCAAAAATGAACATGGACACAAGTGCATGCAGTGACGACATTTTAATAAGCGGGAGCTTGGATTTGTTGAGCTCGAGATCCAATGATCCTTCCAATACGATCAGGATTAAACCGATAGTGCCGAATATCGGCAGGAGTGGATTGAGGTCAGGTATAAGAATTTCAAAAAGTCAATGGTTTGTCTTGCGCTCCAACCTAAAAGAAGGAGCAAAAAAACAGAAGGGATTTTGGTCAATCGGGAACTGATATCGAAAGCATAAGCTAAGAGAAGTAATATGCTAATAGTAATGATGATCGTGATGCTCATATGCAGTTTATGGTATCTCTTGTCATGCAAGAAAATGATAAATCCAAATGGTATGTAGCCACAGGTAAAGTTTTCAATGATATGGGATGTGTCACGCTGGCGCAAAATCTAATCTTATCCGAAGTGGAAGATTTCTGCGGTTTTGGTGAAGATAATAAAACCTGGGTTTGTGCCAAATCAATAGATTTTGGCTTTCTAAATGGGAGACTTCATCCAGAATATCCCCTTTAGTAGCTTTCACGGTTGACGATATTCACTGCCTTATTTTTTGCAACATGATACTGGCATGCAGTTGGATTTTGAGTCGATAAGCAATGCCTCATTCATCATTCATCCTTTGCTTCTTTGACAATCTTTGGATCGCCATGGCCATCCGCTCAATTTTAGTTTCTTCCTTTTTAGCGGAATAGATCCATTGAATGTACTGATGTTGTTCGCTCTCCGATATAGATTGGAAAAATTTTAAAGCCTTTGGTTCTTCGTGAAGACATAAGAGCATTTCTTCAGGTATTTCCAATGGTTCATCATCCGGATATAAAATAACATGGACCAGATCGCCTTCTTTTTTTCCTATTTTCTTTCTGATTTCTGCTTTGACAGGCAGGAACAAATGGCCATCCCCCATGGGCATGAGATGATATTTTTTTATTTCAATACCATCGATAGTGCCTTTTACCTTCACCCATCCAAAGTGAGCTTTTCTGTCTTGTAGTATTTCGGGTACACGGGCAAAGGTCCAGCCTCCTTTGCCCGGATATTTTTCCAGAAGATATTTCTTATTTACTAGTGGTTTCAAAAGCATGAGTGTGATTGAACACGAACCGTGAAAATAACAAATTCACGGTTCGTGATCACGAGTCACATCTCACTTCAATGCAGCTACAACTTTAAATGTGTCGATGAAGGCCTGGTAGGTTTTTACTTTTTCATTTTCCACTTCCCATATCATCATCCACTCACTTTCAAAAGTCTTCCCGGTATGGTTACTTTTCCCTATAAAAAATCCTTTCACGATCACGTTGTTCCCGTCATTCATGAATTGCTGGGGTTCAAAATGAGTGAAAGAAATTGTTTTACCCATCTCCGTAAAGAAATGGAGTACCTCACTTTTGCCTTTACATTTGCCGGCATAGGGGATTTCGGGATAGCCCGGATCCGTCCAGGTGACATCATCGGTGAGAAGATCAAGAACTCCCTGTGGGTTTCCTTTGCCAAACTCGGCATAGCATTGCTGAACAGTCTGAATTTTGCTTGTCATTTTGATTTGTTTTTAATTGTAAATGATGATGCAAAATTGACATCTGTACCTCGAATCCGTTTTTCCTAAACGGAACTTAAATTGTCTTAAACGGAATTCTTTTTACATCCCCCGGTTTCATCCCGTAGAACTGCAGAAAAGCCCGATTGAATGAAGACACGCTTTCGTAGCCTACGATGATGGCGACCTCGCTGACTTGCAGATTAGTCGCCTGAAAAAGTTCATAGGCTTTGGCCAGTCGCATCTGCTGGAGGTACTTAAATACAGGGACGTTAAACAACTCCTTAAACCCTTTCTTTAATGTGAATTCGTTCGTGCCGGCTTCTCTGGCCAGTTTTGACAGGCTTGGCGGATTAGCAATATCGCGCAATAGAAGATCTTTGGCGAATTGTATTTTATCAATATCACTTCTGGATATCGTAAACTGCCGCTGATTTCCTTTCGCATAAATATCAAGAATGATGGCGATAAGTTCCAGCGATTTACTTTCAATAAAAATCCGCATGGCCAAAGGTGACATCTGCGAATGAAAGATCTGGGATAATGTATTTTTAATGATCGCCTGCCATTGATAGCTTTCAAAATAACATTTGTTGGACATGTGCATAGCATCCAGAAACTGAAAAGGCAATGCCTCCAGACTCTCTCCTATAAGTTTTAGAAATGCAGGCAGGTCCACATACAAAGTCAACAAAGAAATTGAAGGTTTCAATACCAATTCTTGCGTCACCTTACAGGTCGGCATCAGGAAGTTGTTTACTTTGCTGCTATCCGCAAATGCAGTCGGATAACCTCCTGTAAGCGCAAAACTCGTGGCGCCTGCTACACAGAAATTGAAACCGATATGGGGCTTGGGATTGTCGAACCTATTGACAATCGTAATGTGGGATGTATGCGTCGCTTCAAAAAGAGCAAGCTGAATATGCTCGCTCACCGTTATTTCCCGGTGATATAGATTCAAACCCGTCTCAGACAGTTTTGCCTGATCTGTCAGATCAATTTTTATCTCTTCAACTTTCATTTAAGATATCATCACACATAGTTTCAAACCATGCTTTCAATTATTTTCTTAATGTTTATCAAATCCTTTTTGTTAGCTTTTTTCATCATCGTAGCCATAATCGGGGCAAAAACTTTTGAAAATCCTGAAGGGTTGCCTTTGTTGCGCAATGTCATTTTTGTATTCTCCTTATCAATGGCGTTCCATGTGTACGTGGTTTCCATTGGAAATGGGCCTTCCGCTGTTCTCATCACAAGTTTTTGCTCCTTGACCAATTCAACTATCTCATATGTATAAGCAAGTTTTTGTCCAAGAAAGTGTGCTACAAATGCAATTTTCGAACCCACTGCCAATGGCTTTGGTGATTTCCATTCCACAGATTTAATGTTGATATACCATTCAGATGCATTGTCAGGATCAGAGGCATACTCTGTAACCTTGAGTAGTGGGGCATGTATGATTATTTCAGTGTTGACATCAACCATATAATTATGTTTGGAGGGAATGATAGGGAAATTTGTTTAATGTAAAAATAACGACTCTGCCATTCTAAAATACTTCCCGGGTGTGATGCTAAAATGCGCACCTGATGAAATATGTTGCGTGCTATCCAATACACATTCACCGCCTGGCACGGGATCAATAACTATTGAATATCCCGCAGGCAACGTTGAAGGAGGTTTAAGGCTATTGATCCAATTACCTGATATACTCCACGCGCCATTACCGGAAAAAGTAAATGTGGTCACGACAGGTTTGGTGATAAATATTCCTTCACTCATATTCTGATAACTCCCCGAAGGAGTCGTTTCTGATTTTAATGCCCTGACCATGTAGACATTATTGGTCAATAAAGATGGAAAGCTATCGATGTATTGTGTGGCTGCTATGACAGAAGGATTCAGCCTGACAAAATTTCCAACCATTGTATCTGCACGATACACATTGTATCCAAGGATGTTGTTATCAATAGAAGCAGCCCAGTTTAATTGTATGCTCGTTTCAGTCTGTGTGGCCGTAAGATTTGTAACCGGATAAACCATATGCAATCGCAATGATGGATCTCCCATCAGTACCATGTGCACACCGCCCAACAATTGATTATTGCCGGGATCGTAAATACCTTTATTGTTCTGACTCTGCAATGTTGAATATCCTATACTCTCGCCCAGACCCATGTGATGAAAATACCAACGCGGACTTCCCCCTGTCCAACACGTCGTCAGTGGCATCCCTGCATTGGCCAGTGGCGCTCTCAACAAATGATTGGTTGTCGTGGAGATACCTCCTTTTGCCCATTCGACAAAATAACTTCCATACAATTGCATGAAGACTGTGTTGATGTTCGTGCTGATACATTTGGAACTGGTAAATACAGGACTTGCGCAACTGGTATCGCTCCCTCCCCCGGCCATATACGTCCACAGATAAGAATGGGTTTGCAATGAATCCATAAACACATTGCAGGTATTATTTCCTGCGCATCCATTCGTATTGATTGCAGCTATATTGGTACTACCCAACATCGGTGCAAAACTACGCCAGGCCACTGCTGAAGTGGGAGGTAAACTATTATCAAGATGTGAATTCAGCAGAGCCCTTCTGGCAGGGTTAATTATCTTATGCCGGTAAGCATGATTTTTATTTAAATATTGTCTTATCAAATCCACTTCACTCAATGCAAAGCCTGTCATACTATGCATATCTATACGTCCTACCTGTAGCTCTGCTGATGAAGGGATGACACTTTGATCCCAGTTACCATCGTTTGGAATATTGGGCGTATAGATATTGCCGGTGTTATTGGTAGCTACTGTATTGTCTGTCCAGGAACCATCAATATCGGCATAGTACACATCTGCCGGTTGTGCTCCGATCCGTTCAGCATGTCCATCAGGTGCAAAATTGCCGGAATACGGAATAGCAAAATGACCTATGATCAATAGTGATTTTACATTTGCACCGGGCAGATTGTATTGACTGATCACCCAATTTTTTACGATGCTGTCTTTTGTAACTGAAGCAAAATTTTTCTGAACAACTTTCCATCCATCACCGATGAGGTCACTCTTCAGTTGACTAATTTCCGTGAGTAATGGAATAGTAAAAATCGTATCCACCGCCAGCAATAGCGTACCTCTCGTATCAGGTGCAGGTATATTAATTCCGGAATACACATATCCATAGCCTGTCACCAAAGGAGTCGTTTTTACGACTCTGTATTCATAAATAGTTCCTGCACTGACAGCATTGTCGTTGTAGTTGTTTGTGCTTCCTGAAAGTGATGCCAGATGACTCCAGCTCGTATCGGCAGGTAATTTTTTATCTATTGAATATGAAAGAGCATTCGCATCGTTGACCCAGGAAACAGTTATTTGCACCGGATTGGTCATCACTGTAGCCGATGTTAATACCGAATAATCCACGCCATAAGGAGTACTCTGTATATAAAATGGCGCATCGCTGATATCGAGTACATTGCTATTCGCAGTGTTTGAAATTCTTATATAACAATTCAGCGAAGGTGTATTTGGAATCATCCATGAATAACTTCCCGCAGCAGCGGGTGTAGAAGGTGTGATGGTTGTCCACGGGCCCGTATTTCCAGTCGTACTATACTCAAGTTTTACATTGTTGATGCCGGCTTGTGTCTGCCAGATAATAAATCGTTTGGTAGCGATTTGAAAAATATCTCCTCCCACATTTGGCTGTAATAGTACTATCGGTTGAGTAGGTGTATAAAGATGATATTTTAATATTCCTATATCACCTACTGCAAAGCCGGTAGTATCATTGACCATATCAATCTCCCACAAGGTCCCTGTTGTAATCGATGAACTCTGGGCTGACCATGTAGTGCCACCATTTCCGGTCGTGATGATTACACCTTCTCTTCCACACGCATACCCGACAGAGGCATTGAGAAAATCAACGCCTAACAATTCTGATTGAGTGCCACTGGTTTGTCCTGTCCATGCAGTGGCTCCGGCATTGGTGGTGTGCCTGATGATACCATTTCCACCGACAAGCCATCCATTATTCGCATCTGAAAAACGAATATCATTAAAAGAGAGAAAGCTGGTTACGCCGGAATTGGTTTGATATGTCCAACTTGAACCATTTGTCGTCTTAAGAAGTGAAGGGCTACCGAATGTATTATTAAATCCTCCACACACCCAACCCGAAGTAGTGCTTTGCATATCCAGGCCCCACATTGATGAGCCTTGATTTTGTTGCTGTATCCAATTGGCTCCGCCATTAACTGTTTTTAGTAATACACTGCCTGCACCTACAACCCATCCTGTAGTCGTATTCACGAACCTGATGCCATAATACTGACTGCCATAGGGAGATGTCTGAGGTGTCCATGTTGTTCCCCCATTGGTTGTGGTGATGATTGTCCCTTCATCCCCACAAGCCCATCCATTTGAAGCATCTAAAAAAAATATACTTCGTATGGTGCTTGTTGTTCCAGAGGTTTGTAAGGACCAGTTAGTCCCCCCATTGGTCGTTTTCAGTATTGTACCATTCTCACCGGCAGCCCATCCGGTGGAGATATCAATAAATTTGACGGTCTTTAATCCGACAGAGGTAGGAAGGCCGGTGATGGGTGACCATACCTGAGCGTATAAAAGATTCAGTAATGAATAAAAACAAGCAGCGAGATAAGTGTCCAATGTTTAGCTCTTTTTAATTGAAAGTAAGTTGGTAAGCATTTCTTAAAGAGATAATGCTTAAATAGTTTGTTACTTGCCATAATCAATCTATTTGAACAGGAAACCAAAAAAAATCTGAACTATTAAAGTTAAAATTTTCCGCCCACTTGAAGGTTCATGATTCAAAAAAAGCTATTCATCCAAACCCATCTGCTTTAGCACAGCCAGAAACCGGGCATCCTTTCGTATAGGATCCCAGATTGGATCTACCTTAAGCCAGATCATCCAGCCGGCGCGCTCACTCAACGCTTTGTCTAAATATTCGAAAGCATGATCTTTATCCCCAAGAGCTACATACACACTGGCTACAACATCAGACGCAACATATAATGAAGAAGATTGGACTTTAAGCGAATCTAATATAGCAATAGCCTGCTGTTTTTTACCTGCCCGGGCATATGCATACGCAAGACGTCCATGTGACCACGGTGCAGCGAATATTTCATGTGCCTTCTTTTGTTCATCAATGGCCTCTTCAAATTTTCCCTGTTGGATATAACATTGTCCGCGGACAAAATGAGCAAAGGGATAATTCGGATCAAACGAACTTAATTTATCAAGTTGCTTTAAGGCTTCATCATATTGTCTTGCATAATAGTACATGAGCGCGTGGAAAGAACCTTCTTCAGGATTCATTGGTTCCACTTCAACCATACGTGCACTTTCTTTAATAGCCTCCTCAAAATTTCCCTGCGAACTATAGTACCAACTGAGAAAAAAATGTCCCTGGTATTTATTGGGTTCAAGTTCAATCGCTTTTATACTCAGGATTTTACCCTGTTCCCAGTTCCATGCATACCAGAGTTCGTAATTGCTATACCAGGCATATGCGTCAGCCAGCGTGCTGTCTTTCGCCAGGGCGGTCAGCGCAGCTATCTTCAATTGAGGCATCGCCACATTGGGCGCCATGAAGAAATCTGTTGCGAGACCATAGTAATAGGCTATACCTATATAAGGCAATGCAAAGTCAGGGTCTAGTTTTATAGCCTTGTTCATCATATCCAGACCTGCTTCCAGTCCTTCCGGTGTAACTTTCCGAATTTCGAAACTTCCTTTCAGGTAAAGATTATAAGCCTCCATATTGGTCGTTGGCTTTTTTTCGATACGCGCTTTTTCTGATGATGTAAGATTCGTTCTTAACTGTGAGGCAATGCTGGTCGCTACATCACTCTGAATCGAAAAAATATCTTTGAATTCTTTATCATACGTTTCCGCCCACAACTGTCTATCATCTTTTGCATTCACAAGCTGAACAGAAATATGCACTTTGTTACCTGATTTCTGGACGCTTCCTTCGAGCAATACATCAGCTCCAATGATGGCCCCGATTTCCTTCATGGTTTTTTTAGAGTCTTTGAATTGAAGCATTGATGTACGGGAGATCACATGCAGAGAACCAATCCTGGCCAGCTGAGTCAATATTTCATTGCACACCCCTTCAGCAAAGTATTCATCACCCTGATCCGCGCTGAGGTTGACAAACGGGATGACGGCAATTGTTTTTGGCTTCGCATCCAGTGTCGGCGATGAATATCGTTTATAAATAAAAAATGTAATGATGGCGAGGAGAAGAATCACTCCTGAAAAAGAAGCGTCTTTAATTTTTTTGATGATGGATTTGTTTTTGCGGCCAGAGAGGATGTCGCCACTTCGGTAGTACCCGTTATTTTGGCGGCCGGATATTTCAATGCTGTGATTACTTCTTTAATCGCATTGGCTATCTTATTGACCTGGTTACGGTAGTCTGTTTTATTTTGATTGTCATTTTTAATATCCCCCGGTTTAAGTGGTCGATTTACGCCAGGCTCTTTATAGATAAATTCAATCGCCCGCAATACGCCGCCAAGCTCATGTTCAAGTGTGGTTTTGTCTTCTGTATCCAGATCATGAATTTTCACAGGAAGAATTCGGCTTGCCACATTTCCGCTACTCAGTCTGATATCTCTCCCAAACTGATCCTCTTTCGCCATCCTGTTAAATGCACAAAACTCATGTTGCCATGCGAATGATTTTGGATCACAATAAGTTTGAGAGATGATCGGAATGAAGATGAGGCACTTTAGTTTTCCTTCGAGGCTCTTGTCTACGTTGTGTGTCTCAAGCAGGCCGTCATGAGGATTCACGTCAAAGTAAATGGAAATATCTTCTTTAAATGTCCCTTCGAGTTCAGTTTTTAATGCAGTGACAAACTCCGTGACCCAATGTTCGCCTCTATTGTCTTTGTGACGATAACTGATGAAGATGTCATATTCAAAACCTGGGAGGAGAGAAGGCATGAAGTAAAAGTAACAAAATTATGTCCCCTATACGGTTATAAGCAAGGTTGGAAATTGTCTTTGAATCATTATTTACTGCGTAGAGCCTGCTCAATGCCTTCTTCAACTAAAGGCTCCATTACTTTGTATCCAGCGAGTATAGGATGGACTCCGTCTTCCGTATATCGCTTATCCAATCCTTTTCGTTCATCAACCATGTTTGAATAATAGTCCACATAGACGATCCTTTCTTTCATACAATAGGCTTTGATCATCGCATTTAGTTTTACTATTTTCTCTGCGGGTTCAAGACCCGGATGCCATGGAAAATCAAATGCCGGAAGTACAGAACACAAGACCACTTTGATGTTATTCGCATTAGCGAGCTCTGTCATGGAGACAATATTTCCAAATGATTGTTCCTGGGTGATATGTCCTGTGTTTTCAGCGATATCATTGATGCCGGCAAGGATGACGACGACAGTGGGACTGAGATCAATCACATCCTGGCGAAACCGGATCAACATCTGAGGAGTGGTCTGACCACTGATGCCGCGATTGATATAGGGTTTGTTGGCAAAAAACGACTCATCAAAAGACAGCCAGAATTCGGTGATCGAGTTGCCCATGAACACAATTCTTTTTTCTGTTAGTGTTGGTGGCTTCAGGTTTTTATTGGCGTTTGCGTATTTATTAAGATTACCCCAATCTGTAGAAGGCTGATCAGCTTGTGCCATCATGTGAAGAGAAATTATGAATAATGAGCAAGTGAGAAAAAAGTTAATCCTTTGCAATGTTGTTTAGATTTATTTTTTTCGTCCGACGAATCTTATCACTGAGCCTACTCCGTTGTGAAATAATCCTTCGTTCAATTCGATTTCCTTTTCGGCTAATTCTATTATTTCGTAATTCGGAAAGTCAGATTTTATTTCATCAATTGAGAATAACATATCTATATCCTTTGGCCCACCCACTTTTTCGTTCCTGGCGATATAGTCAATATGTCTTTTACTAAATGCTTCAAAAATAATTAATCCACCCTTTCGCAAGTAGTATTCAAGTGTCTTGTGGTAATGCGATTTGATGTCTGCCGGAAAGTGGGCATAGATTAAAGCAATCGCATCAAATTGTCCAGGCTGATAATCCAACGTCTGCAATTCGCCAACCTGATAGTCAATCGTCACATTATTCGCATCCGCAAGTCGAAGGGCTTTATTTTTTCCTTCCAAGCTAATATCAAAAGCTGAAACAGACCAGCCAAGTTTGGCTGCAAAAACGGCATTGCGCCCCTCACCTTCTGCGGGAAATAGGATAGCACCTTCACTCAATTTTTCAAGCTGCTCTTTTAAATAGTTGTTTGGATGTTCGCCATAAGCAAATTCATCTCCACGATAACGTTCATCCCATCTTTCTTTCCAGCTGTCATTCATATTTTGAAATCCATATTCATGTTATTTTTTGAAATATAATAATCTTAAGTGTACCGTGACGGACGCTTCAATACACCATGGTCTGTATCGCATGCGGAAGGATCACCGTTTCAATCGCTCTTGAGTCAACATAAAGCTTATAGGTAACAGACTGATCAGTTTGATTCATCACAATAGTAGCCATCTGACCATTCTCATTTAAAAACGAAGTACAGAGCAATGCACTTCTGCTGGAGACGGTGCTGACGCGCCTGGCATTTGGGCGAATGAATTTTGAGAAATGACCGATGTAATAGTAAGCAGGTGTATAAATCAACTGGCCTGTGTGTGTATCTGCATGTACTGGTGCAAAACAAAAATTACCGACATGATTGGGACCACCGGTTTCATCAAGCAGCAGATTCCAATCCGTCCAGGCCACTGTGCCCCGGTTGAAATCGTTGATCATTGAACGTCCATAGCGCTCCGCATTCGGCCAGTATTGATATCTGGTTGAATCAAATTTTTCATTACACCCTTCCGTAAAAATCAGATTCTTATCCGGATAGGACGCATTGACCTGGCTTACATTATTGAACATCGGCTCTCCGCCAGTCCATGTTTCATACCAATGGAATCCAATCCCCCAGGCATAACGGGCTGCATCGGGATCACTAAAAATAACATCGGCCCGTTGGTTGATCAGATCACGGTTGTGATCCCACACAATATTTTTTATCCCCTAATCCTTCCTTTTTCATCGTGGGGCCTAAAAAGTTTTTTAGAAAATCCCGCTCATCTTCCGCTGTATAAATACAGGACTCCCATTTCTGCTTTGCCATCGGTTCGTTCTGCACCGTAAGCCCCCATACCAGGATACCGGCATATTCATACGCCTTGATAAACTTCGTGTAGTATAGCGCCCAGGCGGAATAGAATTCAGGTAATAATTTTCCGCCATGAAGCATATCATGATTACTCTTCATAAATGCAGGCGGGCTCCATGGGCTTACATAGAGAGGGATAGTTCCACCAGCCGCTGCTATGATCTTTTTAATTAATGGAATCCTGTATTTAGTATCCTTGTCGATCGCAAATGTTTTCAATGCTGGATCCTCATCAGATACATACGTGTAACTCTCCTTACTGAAATCACAACTGTGTATAGTTGAACGAATCAGTGTATAACCTATGCCTTTTCCCTCATCAAAGTATGATTGTAAAAACTCCTGTTGCTTACTTTCAGGCAAAGTAGCAAACACTTCCGCTGTGGCATCAGTTACAGCCCCGCCAATGCCCACGAACGTCTGAAATGTTTTAGCCGGATGAACAAATATCGCCACTTCTGTTTCCGGTGGTTGACCTGCATCCTGAAAGACTAGGGTATCTGAAGGTGTGAGGCGTAAATCAGTGCTGTCAGGCAGTTGTATAGATCACAGCCTTCCCTGTTTGCACATTGTTAGCGACCAGATGTTCCTCATGGGTTGTACAACCGGAAAGAATAAAAACCAATCCTATGATGACAGTGAATAATTTCATTTATATATATTTTACCATAAAGCTGTCTGAAACAGTCCTTCAGCGAAAGCTAATCTGAAAACAAGATTTTACCAAATGAAAGTCCCAACCGTTTCTGCATGCAAAGATGCTGTGATCCAGCGATCGCCTGCATTGATGTTAAAGGTTTGAAGGTTTGCACTTTCATTGAGTACGATCAATACATTTTTGCCTTCCGGAGTAAGAAAAGCAACATTGTATAACGTCCCCGGGACATTACTACCTATCCGTACCGAACCCGGCGGAATAAATTTTGCAGCTTGTCCGATAATATAATAGCTGACGTTTTTTGTACCGGTTGAGCCATCAATTGTGACAGCTCCTTTGCATTGTGAACATCCGCCCGGTGTATGCGGATTGTATGTCGGGTCATTGGCCAGATTCCATTCGAGGGCTATCGAACTCCAGTTGCGCATCGTGCCGATGATGACATTCTTCATGTGCCATTTCAGGTTTTCACTGAAGGTCTCATTCGAGCCTGTCCATTGCTCAGTGAAATACAAAGCTTTGTCCGGATGCGCATCATGCACTGCGGACAATGCACTCACATCTCCTCCATACAGGTGAAAGGCAGAGCCATCTACAAATGCTTTTGCAGCCGGATCATTAAGGATGCTGATCGGATAATCGGGATTGTCACAGTTGTGATCCCAAATGATAATTTTGTCGTGATGCCTGCGGCATGGAATGCAGGACCCAGGTAGTCTTTTACGAAATCCCTTTCATTGACAGACGACATGACAAGGCTCGGATTATTACCACCATGTTGAGGTTCATTTTGCGGCGTTACAGCATCGATAGTGATGCCATGTGATTTCATAGCCTGGATGTACTTCACAAAATAATCAGCGTAGGTATTGTAGTATTGCGTTTTTAGATTTCCGCCTATGCTACTCTTGTTACTTTTCATCCATGTGGGTGCACTCCATGGTGAGCCCATGATTTTGATTTCAGGGTTGATCGAAAGGATTTCTTTTAGCACCGGTATCAAATACAACGTATCTCTCGCGAGACTGAATCGTTGTAACTGTGGATCATCCGTAACCCCTGATGGCAAATCATCATAACTAAAAACGACAGGATCCAAATCCGATGCCCCGATGGAAATGCGCAGGTAACTGACATGTATAGAATTGTTTCCGTTTCCAAAAAATTCCTGCAGCAAAGCTGCACGTTCACTGGCTCCCATTTGGTGCAGCAACATGGCACTGCCTCCCGTGAGCGAGAAACCGAATCCTTCAATAGTTTGAAAAGTCTCTGTAGCATTAATCTCAATGACAGGATAACGATTGTCTTTTGCAGTTGCAAAATCAAATCCTTTGTTGTTGTACAGCAGGTTGATGCCATTGGCAGATGTCACCCAATTCTGAACCGGCAGTTCAGCAGGTGTATTCACATCATTGTTCTTGTTACACCCGAAAAAGCCAAGTACGAGTAAGGCAACTAGACAGATATACATTCCGGAATTGATTTTCATAGCTATTATTTAATTCAGCCCCAGGGATATGCCCTGATCTCGCGTATCAGTATCCCGGATTTTGAGTCAGGTTTGAATTTTTATCCAACTCCGCTTGTGGTATAGGCCAGAAGAGTCGATTCTCATCCAGGTGATACCCGAGAGAAGCACCTCCTACACCTTTTGCATTATTCATGACTTCAATAGCACGACCTGTCCGTTTGAGGTCAAACCAACGAATGCCTTCGAAAGCAAGTTCAAGACGACGTTCTTTTCAATAGCCAGACGCATATCAGCTTGCGATGTGGCAGATGTTGGATGCAGATGGACACGTGTACGGATTTGATTGACTAAGTCCGCTGCAGTTCCTGTATTGCCTAGTTCATTCTCTGCCTCAGCTTTCAATAAAAGAATATCAGCCAAACGAATGAAAATATAATTCTGAGCACCATCTCCACCCGAAATTGCGCCATTTGTTGATAAACGGATACGCGGTCTGCGGCCAATGAGCATCTGACCACAATCCGGATACATTGTCAAAAAAGATAGATGCATTTTTGCGGATCACATCATTCTCCGCATCAAAAGCAGCCACAAGGTCATTGGATGGAAGATTAAATTTTTTCCAATCCTTGCCCCTGAATATCGTCACTCCCCAGTTGCCATCAGAAGGGCCACCGGTGTAATTGATTTCAAAATGGACTCAGCTGAGTTTTCAACAGAGTTGTCCCACAGTCTGTCAAATGTTGGAAGTAAAGAATATCCACCTGAGATAACTGCATCACAATATTGATTGACTTTTGACCAATCATGAGGTTCTTTCGTGGCATACACTTTGGCTAGTACTGCATTCACCGCGCCGACGGTAGCAAATCCTTTATCCGTAGCCGTAACACGAACACGTGTGAGAGCCGTTTCCAAATCAGCGATAATCTGGGTATAAACTTCTGCTGTCGATGATCGTGCGGGAAAATTTGCGCATAGATCTCCGGAAGCTTTTCGGCACTGATCGAAGTCACCTCCTGCAATTGCAATGGCACATCACCCCATAACTGAACCAACTGGAAATACATGAAGGCGCGAATGAAAGAAGCCTCACCGATAATTTCATTTTCCGGCTGGGTGTCAGATCAGGATCAGTCACCTCTTCTGCATTGTTGATGATGTTGTTCACTTTACCAATTGTTGAATAGAGATAGGCCCAATCCCGGCTGACATTCCGGTTGACTGCATCCAATTGGTAATCATCGATTTGAAAATTGTCCGGATTGTCACCTCCTGCATAAGCATCATCAGCCTGTGCATCACCATTGACATAATAGTCCAGTTGATAATATTCATTCTTGAAATCTCCACATGCACCGGCCAATGCAGCTTCGAGCTCTGAGGCAGATTTAAAAATAAACGGAATCAGCCCCGGTATTGGCTACAGCGATACTCTGTGAATGCGGCTCGAGTTCAAGAAAAGAATCGCATGAATAAAAAGCGATCAGGAGCGTGAAGAAAAGGAACGGTATATATTTTTTCATGGTGTTCATGTTTTAAAATTCTACATTGACGCCAAAGGTAAGTGTGCGCGATTGCGGATAGGGTACCATAATCAATTCCAAGTTCGGTAGCGCTTTGGCCAAAGGCATTCACCTCAGGATCAAAACCACTGTACTTTGTAAAGGTTAATAAATTCTGCCTGTTATGTATACAGATAACTTTTGAAGTTTCAAATGACGAAGGCTTTTCGCATTGATATTGTATGCAGGCGTTGCTGATTTCAATCGAAGGTAAGAACCATCTTCAACAAAACGAGGTTGAGTTACCCGCGTTGGCTCCACACATTACCGCCGCCTGCTCTGGGTATATCCGTATTGCGATTGTCGGGCGTCCAACGATTGAGACCGCAGACGGATTGATTCTTACTGTCAAACTTACCTTCAAGGTCAATACGTGTCGCGTGAAAATATCATTGCCCCTGACTGCCCTGGAAAAATAAATCCAACCCAAAATTTTTCCATGTCAGTGGAGTAGTCCGATCCATAGGTGAAGTCCGGTTGCCATCACCGATGATCGTGCGATCACCGGATCGGGCGTCCCAGTGCCATTCGTCATACGAACATCAAATTACCTGTCTCAGGATCCACCCCTCTGAAATATATCCATAGAATGTACCGAGTTGGCGTTCCTTCCCGCACAATCGAAACTTTTATCCGATTATTACTGAGTCCTTCCGAAATAGTAGACTTCCGTGTAATCAATACAAGCGCTTTGTTTTATTGAATGATATGATTAAAATCTTAACTCCAATGCAAAGTACCTGTAGTGTTGATCGTGGACACATTAGATTCGATTCCTGATTTCCAAATTCTCCGGCGTTCGTCTGAATGGTGGTGATGGGAAGGGAATTGGAAAGCTGCACGTTCAGCAACACATATTTGTTTTTATAGTACGCATCAGCTGTGAAATTGAATCGTCCCTTACAAAGCACAATGTCAAGACCGATGTTGGATTGTGTAGTAGTTTCCAGTTCAGGTCGGGATTGCCATATGTCCCTTCACTGGGGGGCCGGAAAGTGGGTTGGTAGCTGCACGTCTGTAATAAGACCACAAGGCCATAACGGGCATAATTTGGAATACCTTCCTGGTTACCATTCGCACCCCATCCCACACGCAGCTTCATGTCACAAGTCGCATCGATGGACTTCAAAAGGCTCGTCTGAGATACGTCCAACCAAAGGAGAGAATGATGGCATCTTGCCCCAGGGATTTGCGAGCTTGGACAGACCGTCTCTCCGAAGTGAAGCGGTGAGCAGGTACCTGCTTTTGTAACCTTACATCACGCGACCAAAAAGAGGCCAATGGCCACTCCAGGACGTCTGTGGAACCCGGTGATCACATTTACCGCATTCAACGTTTGCACTGAAGTATCATCAGGGGTAATCGGTACCATACAGGAATGAGTCACTCCATCTTGATTTTTGGATACCTGCTGCCGGCGAGAAAGACAGGATGTTGATCATTAAGATATCCGTACTGATTAGCTGTGTTTTCCCAAAAGCCAGATCATGCTATTAGATTTGTCGGCTTGTACCTATACCGTTTGATTGCAGCCATAATTAGTTTTGAATGGATCTAGTTAATCCCACTGGTGCGCATTGATATCAGCTCAAAATTGGTCTTAAGAGAAAAGCCTTTGAAAATTTTCCTTCACGCATTTACTTTCCAAGCAAGTGGTTATCTACGCTTCCTGATCAGGGACGAACATATAAGCGATTAGATTTTCCCACTTGCGACGGTTGAAATGGATTGGATCATATTGTCCGCTTCCATTTTGCCTGTAGATGTGGAGAAATGGGGGTGTGTTGAGCGCGGTCGCTTGATGACCACCGCGGACACTTCTAGGCTGTCAGATTAGACATCTTTTGGACTTGGGCGCAACATGTTCAGGCTGACACCGAGGTTCAACCAATCTGTTGCCTTGTTATCGAGATTTAAGCGCAATGAATAGCGGTCAAAACTGGCGGGTTTTACAATGCCTGTTTGATTCAGATAATTAGCGAAATCAGATAGCGCGTGATAGATGTACCCCCAAGAAATGAAAGTTGTTAGCTCTGATTTGTGCCATAGCCAAAAAAGTCTCATCCACCAGTTAGTATGTGCTGTTGCCGATGGGTCGATGGTACCGGGAATGGTCTCATTGATTAAATCACGGTATTGTTTGTACTCAGTGTCTGGATAGTTTTGCGGATATCAGATACACCATAATAGGCATTAAATGAGATGGTGGATTTTCCTTCAACTCCGTTTGGTGGTGATGAGCACCACACCATTAGCTGACACGCGCTCCGTATATAACACGCGGAGGATGCATCTTTCAACACTGACATTGAAGCTATATCCGAAAGTTCAATCCGCGTATATCGGTGGTAGGAATTCCATCCACTACATAGAGAGTGGTTCATTACCTGCCAACACCCAAGTTGGTACCTCTCACTCTTACGGCAATATCGCCGCCTGGCTTGCCTGAAAGCTGAGTCACCTGGACACCGACGCTTTACCCTGAAGGGCTTCGGCAGCGGAAACCGTCGGGCGATTCTTTATAGTCTCTTCTCCGATAGAGACTGCAGCGGTAGTGGTCTGCTTTTTTACTGCGCCGCTGTCCCGGCAATTCACCATTTCGTTTTCGAACCTACCCCAGCGATCAGCGGCGACATCCAATCTGAGATCGGCCGTTAATGTCTACTACAACTTGTTCCGAGACCTGTATACGTGCAAATACAATCTTGCCTTCTTTAGCGTTGAGCGTATACATCCCATCAGGATCGCGTAGTCGTCCCGAGGCTTGTGCCTCTGAAGTATACCGCGGCTCGAGTGTTGGTTCTCCTGTCGACTCCGTCACTTTTCCCGGTGACCTATTAGCAGCAAACTGATGGCGAGTGAGATGCAAAGAAGAGTGTATAAGATTCTGATCATAAAATCGTGATTAAATTGAAAAAGTGTATCGTCAACCTGCTGAAAGCAGGAAGAAAACAGATGGAGATTTACCTGTTATCCCCGGTTTTCTACACTCAGGTCATCATCTTTAGAAGAAAGTGGTGAACGGACGAAAGAAGTACTCCGTTCACCGCTGTATTGACGCGAAATACTTACCGTACTAATACAGCCGACCATGGCTGAACCATCATAGGCAGCAGACAAATCCACTGATATGGTCATTGTCTCTGATGTGCCGTCGTTAACATAACTCATGACCTCATATTGGTTGGTGGTCAGACCGCCATTTGGTGCATTCGCACCATCTGCTGTTCTCTCCACCATAACCCTTATAGAATCAATGAAGGCAGCTCTGTGTTTTCATTGGTGACTTGAATTAAGGACGACCTGAGGTGGTGCAACTGGTACAAAACCCAGGTATGAGTAGCGGAACCAAATGCAGCACCATTACCACTCACTGCCAGTTCAACGTTATCAAAACAGCAGCCAATGAGGATCACCCATATAACCATCATTGCGGAAAGGCATCTCATTTGTTTGTACTGATATGGATCCATCGGCATTGAAAGATAAACTCATCATTCGGATCGCATGACCAGTCATCAGTTCCCGTTGTACTTCCATCCAGAAAAGCCGGAGGAACTAGCCTGCAATCTTTGCTTCCTAATGGGTCCACGAAAATGGCGTTCTCCGTTTTTGACTTTCCCATGCGGCACCTGATCAGGTCGGTCTCTGTGTCATCTCGCCACAAATATAGTGGTTGAAGTCTACTGAAATTAGGCAGTACCATTTCCTTTGTTACCTGTGCCGAAGGCACTACTGAAACAGACCTGAAGTTGTATGGTGTGTACAGGGTTTTGCTTCAGAGGAAGTCGCACCATCTCCAAAATCAATGGTATGTGGTTACTTCTTAGGAAGATTATGGTAAACTGTTGCAGTCTTTTGAGCGACATCGCGCACAAACCAACTACCGGAGTTCGTCACCAGGATTGTCATATTGGACCAAGTGTTGCTTAAAAATACGCATCATCATTGCCAGATGTGTTTCCGCCAAATTTATATTTAGATTCCAGGATCGAGGTATCCGTGGTTCCGCTGAGGATTTGATGATGTCCAGCGTTGCGACAATTGAGCGGCACGCCTTCAGCACATCTGTGCCAATTACCACGGGCAGCCAACCGAAAGCCCAGACCGGATACTGTCAGCGTAGTACCGCCAGTTGAGGTATGCACGCCATCCGCAAAGCCGATTGATCATCCCACCCGGACCTAGAAATTCGTAGCATTAGTAACAAACATAGATTGGAATTGTCAAATACCCGCCTTCGGTCGGAAGTCTCCGTTGATTGTAGGTATAACTGCTGCCGCTCCGCATCCAAAGATGAATTCATCATTCATCGACCGTGGACGGATTGACGATATCTGGTTTGTCTGCCCTAGTCCCCACCAAACTGTTGATCTGTCGGTAGGACCAACTTCCAATGGCCAACGGCCCGGACTTACTATGCGCAATAACCCAGGTTTTAGTGCCGGTACCTGCCAATATAATGGAGTTAACTTGCTCGGTATTTGCGAGTGTAACCTGCCGGGTTAAATGTCGAATCTGTTCCTTTAGCAGCCGTC
>JADKGY010000035.1 GCA_016722045.1 Candidatus Opimibacter skivensis
CTGCGCATCCATTCGTATTGATTGCAGCTATATTGGTACTACCCAACATCGGTGCAACTACGCTTGGTACCACTGCTCATGGGGGAGGTAAAACTATTATCAAGATGTAATTCAGCAGAGCCCTCTGGCAGGGTTAATTAGTCTTATGCCGGTAAGTATGATTCTTATTTAAAGTTGTCTTATCAAATCCACTTCACCAATGCACTGGTCATACTATGGCGTAATATCTATACGTCCTATCGGTAGCCTCCTCTGCTGATGAAGGGATGACACCTTGATCCCAGTTACCATCGTTTGGAATATTGGGCGCATAGATATTGCCGGTGTTATTGGTAGCTACCGTATTGTCTGTCCATTAACCATCATTATCGGCATAGTACACATCTGCCGGTTGTGCTCCGATCCGTTCAGCATGTCCATCAGGTGCAAAATTGCCGGAATATGAAGCCAGCAAAATGACCTATGATCAATAGTGATTTTACATTTGCACCGGGCAGATTGTATTGACTGATCACCCAATTTCTTACGATGCTGTCTTTGTAACTGAAGCAAAATTTTTCTGAACAACTTTCCATCCATCACCAATGTAGAGATCACTCTTCTTGTGCTGACTAATTTCCGTGAGTAATGGAATAGTAAAAATTTCCCCCAACGCCAGCTGGGGCTGGAAGCGCGCAATTCTCCTCGTATCAGGTGCAGGCATATTAATTCTAAATATGGTTATCCATAATTGTCACCTCAATAGTCGTTTTCACGACTTGTGACCATAAATAGTTCCTGCACTGACAGCATTGTCGTTGTAGTTGTTTGTGCTTCCTGAAAGTGATGCCAGATGACTCCAGCTTGTATCGGGAGGTAATTTTTTATCTATTGAATATGAAAGAGCATTCGCATCGTTCACCCATTAAACAGCTTATTTGCGCCGGATTGGTCATCACTGTGGCCGATGTTACCTTGAATAATCCACGCCATAAGGAGTACTCCCTTCATAAATGGCGCATCGCTGATATCGAGTACATTGCTATTCGCAGTGTTTGAAATTCATATAAACAATTCAGCGAAGGTGTATTTGGAATCATCCATGAATAGCTCTCACGGCAGCTGCGGGTGGTGAAGGTGTGATGGCTGTCCACGGGCCCGTATTTCCGGTCGTACTATACTCAATCTTTACATTGCTGATGCCGGCTTGTGTCTGCCAGATAATAAATCGTTTGGTAGCGATTTGAAAAATATCTCCTCCCACATTTGGCTGTAATAGTACTATCGGTTGAGTAGGTGTATAAAGATGATATTTTAATATTCCTTTATACGCTCATCAGCCGGTAGTATCATTGACTCATATCAATTTCCGCAAGGTCCCTGTTGTAATCGATGAACTCTGGGCTGACCATGTAGTAGCGCCACCATTTGGGGTCGTGATGATTACACCTTCTCTTCCACACGCATACCTGACAGAGAGGCATTGAGAAAATCAACGCTCAACACCCTGATTGAGTGCCAATGGTTTCATCCTGTCCATGCAGTGTTCCGGCATTAGGAGGTGCCTGATGATACCATTCTCACCGACAAGCCATCCATTATTCGCATCTGAAAAACGAATATCATTAAAAGAGAGAAAGTTAAGTTAAGCTGGTAATTGGTTTGATATGTCCAACTTGAACCATTTGTCAGTTCCTAAGAAGTGAAGGGCCATTTTAGAATGTATTATTAAATCCTCCACACACCTAACCTGAAGTAGTGCTTGCATATCCATAATTTCTACATTGATGTTAGAGCCTTGATTTTGTTGTTGTATCCAATTGGCTCCATTAATAACTGCTTTTAGTAATACAATGCCTGCACCCCATGCAATCCCATCCTTTAGTCGTATTCACGAACCTGATGCCATAATACTGACTGCCATAGGAGATGTCTGAGGTGTCCATGTTGTTCCCCCCATTGGTTGTAGTGATGATTGTCCTTTCATCCCTGGCTGCCAAGCCCAGCCATCCATTTGAAGTATCTAAAAAAATATACTTCGTGGGGCTATGCTTGTCGTCCCAGAGGTCTGTAAGACCAGCGTTCCCCCATTGGTCGTTTTCAGTATTGTACCATTCTCACCGGTAGCCCATCCGGTGGAGATATCAATAAATTTGACGGTCTTTAATCCGACAGAGGTAGGAAGGCCGGTGATAGCGACCAGACCTGAGCATTTATATGTTTCAGTAATGAAAAAAAAATAAGAAGGAGGATAATTTTCCAATGTTTAGCTCTTTTAATTGAAAGTAAGTCGGTAAGCATTTCGTAAAGAGATAATGCTTAAATAGTTTGTTACTTGCCATAATCAATCTATTTGAACATGAAACCAAAAAAAAATCTGAACTATTAAGTTATATTTTCCGCCCACTTGAAGATTCACGATTCAAAAAGCTATTCATCCAAACCCATCTGCTTTAGCACAGCCAGAAAACCGCATCCTTTCGGATGGACCCCAGATCGGATCTACCTTAAGCCAGATCATCCAGCCGGCGCGCTCACTCAACGCTTTGTCTAAATATTCGAAGGCATGATCCTTATCCCCAAGGGCTACATATACACACTGCCAACATCGGACGCGACACATAATGAAGATTGGACTTTAAGCGAATCTAATATAGCAATGGCCTGTTGCTTTTTTTTGCCTGCCCCCGAGCATATGTATACGCAAGACGTCCATGTGACCACGGTGCAGCAAAGATTTCATGTGCCTTTTTTGTTCATCAATAGCTTCATCAAATTTTCCTGTTTTTTATAACATTGTCCGCGGACAAAATGCGCAAAGGATAATTCGATCAAACGAACTTAATTTGATCAAGTTGCTTTAATGCTTCATCATATTGTCTTGCATAATAGTACATGAGCGTGTGGAAAGAACCTTCTTCAGGATTCATTGGTTCCACTTCAACCATACGTGCACTCTCTTTAATAGCCTCCTGAAAATTTCCCTGCGAACTATAGTACCAACTGAGAAAAAATGTCCTGGTATTTATTGGGTTCAAGTTCAATCGCTTTTATACTCAGGATTTTACCTTGCTCCCAGTTCCATGCATACCAGAGTTCGTAATCTATATACTATAAGATGCGTCAGCCAGCGTGCGTTGTCTTTCGCAGGGCCGTCAGCGCAGCTATCTTCAATTGAGGCATCGCCACATTGGGCGCCATGAAGAAATCTGTCGCGAGGCCATAGTAATAGGCTATACCTATATAAGGTAATGCAAAGTCAGGGTCAAGTTTTATTGCCTTGTTCATCATGTCCAGACCTGCTTCCAGTCCTTCCGGTGTAACCTTTCGAATTTCGAAACTTCCTTTAAGGTAAAGATTATAAGCCTCCATATTAGTCGTTGGCTTTTTTTCGATACGCGCTTTTTCTGATGATGTAAGATTCGTTCTTAACTGTGAGGCAATGCTGGTCGCTACATCACTCTGAATCGAAAAATATCTTTGAATTCTTTATCATACGTTTCCGCCCACAACTGTCTATCATCTTTGCATTCACAAGCTGAACAGAAATATGCACTTTGTTACCTGATTTCTGGACGCTTCCTTCGAGCAATACATCAGCTCCAATGATGGCCCTGATTTCCCTTCATGGTTTTTTTAGAGTCTTTTGAATTGAAGCATTGATGTACGGGAGATCACATGCAGAGAACCAATCCTACTAGCTGAGTCAATATTTCATTGCACACCCCTTCAGCAAAGTATTCATCACCCTGATCCGCGCTGAGGTTGATAAAAGGATGACGGCAATTGTTTTTGGCTTCGCATCCAATGGCGGAGATGAATATTGTTTATAAATAAAAATGAAATGACGGCGAGGAGAAGTATAACTCCTGGAAAAAGAAGCGTCTTTAATTTTTTTGATGATGGATTTGCTTTTGCGGCCAGAGAGGATGTCGCCACTTCGGAAGTACCCGTTATTTTGGCGGCCGGATATTTCAATGCTGTGATTACTCTTTAATCGCATTGGCTATCTTATTGACCTGATTACGGTAGTCTGTTTTATTTTGATTGTCATTTTTAATATCCCCTGGTTTAAGTGGTCGATTTACGCAGCTTCTTTATAGATAAAATTCAATCGCCGCAATACGCCGCCAAGCTCATGTTCAAGTGTGGTTTTGTCTTCTGTATCCAGATCATGAATTTTCACAGGAAGAATTCGGCTTGCCAAATTTCCGCTACTCAGTCTGATATCTCTCCCAAACTGATCATCTTTCGCCATCCTGTTAAATGCACAAAACTCATGTTGCCATGCGAATGATTTTGGATCGCAGTAAGTTTGGGAGATGATCGGAATGAAGATGAGACACTTTAGTTTTCCTTCCAGGCTCTTATCAACATTGTGTGTCTCAAGCAGGCCGTCATGAGGATTGACGTCAAAGTAAATGGAAATATCTTCTTTAAATGTCCCTTCAAGCTCTGTTCGTAATGCGTTGACAAACTCAGTGACCCAATGCTCCTTTTATTGTCTTTGTGACGATAACTGATGAAGATGTCATATTCAAAACCTGAGGAGGAGAAGGCATGAAGTAAAGTAACAAAATTATGTCCCCCTATACGGTTATAAGCAAGGTTGCAAATTGTATTTGAATCATTATTTACCGCGTAGAGCCTGCTCAATACCTTCTTCAACTAAGGGCTCCATTACTTTATATCCAGTGAGTATAGGATGGACTCCGTCTTCCGTATATCGCTTATCCAATCCCTTTCGTTCATCAACCATGTTTGAATAATAGTCCACATAGACGATCCTTTCTTTTCATACAATAGGCTTTGATCATCGCATTTAGTTTTACTATTTTCTCTGCGGGTTCAAGACCCGGATGCCATGGAAAATCAAATGCCGGAAGTACAGAACACAAGACCACTTTGATGTTATTCGCATTAGCGAGCTCTGTCATGGAGACAATATTTCCAAATGATTGTTCCTAGGTGATATGTCCTATGTTTTCAGCGATATCATTGATGCCGGCAAGGATGACGACGACAGTGGGACTGAGATCAATCACATCCTGTCGGAACCGGATCAACATCTGAGGAGTGGTCTGGCCACCGATGCCGCGATTGATATAGGGTTTGTTGGCAAAAACGACTCATCAAAAGACAGCCAGAATTCGGTGATCGAGTTGCCCATGAACACAATTCTTTTTCTGTTAGTGTTGGTGGCTTCAGGTTTTTATTGGCGTTTGCGTATTTATTAAGATTCCCCAATCTGTGTAGGCTGATCAGCTTGTGCCATCATGTGAAGAGAAATTATGAATAATGAGCAAGTGAGAAAAAAGTTAATCCTTTGCAATGTTGTTTAGATTTATTTTTTTCGTCCGACGAATCTTATCACTGAGCCTACTCCGTTGTGAAATAATCCTTCGTTCAATTCGATTTCCTTTCGGCTAATTCTATTATTTCGTAATTCGGAAAGTCAGATTTTATTTCATCAATTGAGAATAACATATCTATATCCTTTGGCCCACCCACTTTTCGTTCCTGAGATATAGTCAATATGTCTTTTACTAAATGCTTCAAAAATAATTAATCCACCCTTTCGCAAGTAGTATTCAAGTGTCTTGTGGTAATGCGATTTGATGTCTGCCGGAAAGTGGGCATAGATTAAAGCAATCGCATCAAATTGTCCAGGCTGATAATCCAACGTCTGCAATTCGCCAACCTGATAGTCAATCGTCACATTATTCGCATCCGCAAGTCGAAGGGCTTTATTTTTTCCTTCCAAGCTAATATCAAAAGCTGAAACAGACCAGCCAAGTTTAGCCGCAAAAACCGCATTACGCCCCTCCCCTTCTGCGGGAAATAGGATAGCACCTACACTCAATTTTTCAAGCTGCTCTTTTAAATAGTTATTTGGATGTTCGCCATAAGCAAATTCATCTCCACGATAACGTTCATCCCATCTTTCTTTCCAGCTGTCATTCATATTTTGAAACCATATTCATGTTTTTTTTGAAATATAATAATATTAAGTGTACCGTGACGGACGCTTCAATACACCATGGTCTGTATCGCATGCGGAAGGATCACCGTTTCAATCGCTCTTGAGTCAACATAAAGCTTATAGGTAACAGACTGATCAGTTTGATTCATCACAATAGTAGCCATCTGACCATTCTCATTTAAAACGAAGTACTGAGCAATGCACTTCTGCTGGAGACGGTGCTGACGCGCCTTGAGATTTGGGCGAATGAATTTGAGAAATGACCGATGTAATAGTAAGCAGGTGTATAAATCAACTGGCCTGTGCGTGTATCTGCATGAACTGGTGCAAAACAAAAATTACCGACATGATTGGGACCACCGGTTTCATCAAGCAGCAGATTCCAATCCGTCCAGGCCACTGTGCCCTGGTTGAAATCGTTGATCATTGAACGTCCATAGCGCTCCGCATTCGGCCAGTATTGATATCTGGTTGAATCAAATTTTTCATTACACCCTTCCGTAAAAATCAGATTCTTATCCGGATAGGACGCATTGACCTCTTTACATTATTGAACATCGGCTCTCCGCCAGTCCATGTTTCATACCAATGGAATCCAATCCCCCAGGCATAACGGGCTGCATCGGGATCACTAAAAATAACATCGGCCCGTTGGTTGATCAGATCACGGTTGTGATCCCACACAATTATTTTTTTATCCCCTAATCCTTCCTTTTTCATCGTGGGGCCTAAAAAGTTTTTTAGAAAATCCCGCTCATCTTCCGCTGTATAAATACAGGACTCCCATTTCTGCTTTGCCATCGGTTCGTTCTGCACCGTAATGCCCCATATCGGGATACCGGCAGATTCATACGCCTTGATAAACTTCGTGTAGTATAGCGCCCAGGCGGAATAGAATTCAGGTAATAATTTTCCGCCATGAAGCATATCATGATTACTCTTCATAAATGCAGGCGGGCTCCATGGGCTTACATAGAGAGGGATAGTTCCACCAGCCGATGCTATGATCTTTTTAATTAATGGAATCCTGTATTTAGTATCCTTGTCGATCGTAAATGTTTTCAATGCTGGATCCTCATCAGATACATACGTATAACTCTCCTTACTGAAATCACAACTGTGTATAGTTGAACGAATCAGTGTATAACCTATGCCTTTTCCCTCATCAAAGTATGATTGTAAAAACTCCTGTTGCTTACTTTCAGGCAAAGTAGCAAACACTTCTGCTGTGGCATCAGTTACAGCCCCGCCAATGCCCACGAACGTCTGAAATGTTTTAGCCGGATGAACAAATATTGCCACTTCTGTTTCCGGTGGTTGACCTGCATCCTGAAAGACTAGGGTATCTGACGGTGTGAGGCGTAAATCAGTGCTGTCGGCAGTTGTATAGATCACAGCCTTCCCTGTTTGCACATTGTTAGCGACCAGATGTTCCTCCTGGGTTGTACAACCGGAAAGAATAAAAACCAATCCTATGATGACAGTGAATAATTTCATTTATATATATTTTACCATAAAGCTGTCTGAAACAGTCCTTCAGCGAAAAGCTAATCTGAAAACAGGATTTTACCAAATGAAAGTCCCAACCGTTTCTGCATGCAAAGATGCTGTGATCCAGCGATCGCCTGCATTGATGTTAAAGGTTTGAAGGTTTGCACTTTCATTGAGTACGATCAATACATTTTTGCCTTCCGGAGTAGAAAAGCAACATTGTATAACGTCCCGGGACATTACTACCTATCCGTACCGAACCCGGCGGAATAAATTTTGCAGCTTGTCCGATGATATAATAGCTGACGTTTTTTGTACCGGTCGAGCCATCAATCGTGACAGCCCTTTGCATTGTGAACATCCGCCCGGTGTATGCGGATTGTATGTCGGGTCATTGGCCAGATTCCATTCGAGGGCTATCGAACTCCAGTTGCGCATCGTGCCGATGATGACATTCTTCAAGTGCCATTTCAGGTTTTCACTGAAGGTTTCATTCGAGCCTGTCCATTGCTCAGTGAAATACAAAGCTTTGTCCGGATGCGCATCATGCACTGCGGACAATGCACTCACATCTCCTCCATACAGGTGAAAGGCAGAGCCATCTACAAATGCTTTTGCAGCCGGATCATTAAGGATGCTGATCGGATAATCGGGATTGTCACAGTTGTGATCCCAAATGATAATTTTTGTCGTGATGCCTGCGGCATGGAATGCAGGACCCAGGTAGTCTTTTACGAAATCCCTTTCATTGACAGACGACATGACAAGGCTCGGATTATTACCACCATGTTGAGGTTCATTTTGCGGCGTTACAGCATCGATAGTGATGCCATGTGATTTCATAGCCTGGATGTACTTCACAAAATAATCAGCGTAGGTATTGTAGTATTGCGTTTTTAGATTTCCGCCTATGCTACTCTTGTTACTTTTCATCCATGTGGGTGCACTCCATGGTGAGCCCATGATTTTGATTTCAGGATTGATCGAAAGGATTTCTTTTAGCACCGGTATCAAATACAACGTATCTCTCGCGAGACTGAATCGTTGTAACTGTGGATCATCCGTAACCCCTGATGGCAAATCATCATAACTAAAAACGACAGGATCCAAATCCGATGCCCCGATGGAAATGCGCAGGTAACTGACATGTATAGAATTGTTTCCGTTTCCAAAAAATTCCTGCAGCAAAGCTGCACGTTCACTGGCTCCCATTTGATGCAGCAACATGGCACTGCCTCCCGTGAGCGAGAAACCGAATCCTTCAATAGTTTGAAAAGTCTCTGTAGCATTAATCTCAATGACAGGATAACGATTGTCTTTTGCAGATGCAAAATCAAATCCTTTGTTGTTGTACAGCAGGTTGATGCCATTGGCAGATGTCACCCAATTCTGAACCGGCAGTTCAGCAGGTGTATTCACATCATTGTTATTGTTACACCCGAAAAAGCCAAGTACGAGTAAGGCAACTAGACAGATATACATTCCGGAATTGATTTTCATAGCTATTATTTAATTCAGCCCCAGGGATATGCCCTGATCGCTGTGTATCAGTATCCCGGATTTTGAGTCAGGTTTGAATTTTTATCCAACTCCGCTTGTGGTATAGGCCAGAAGAGTCGATTCTCATCCAGGTGATACCCGAGAGAAGCACCTCCTACACCTTTTGCATTATTCATGACTTCAATAGCACGACCTGTCCGTTTGAGGTCAAACCAACGAATGCCTTCGAAAGCAAGTTCAAGACGACGTTCTTTTTCAATAGCCAGACGCATATCAGCTTGCGATGTGGCAGATGTTGGATTCAGATGGACACGTGCACGGATTTGATTGACTAAATCCGCTGCAGTTCCAGTATTGCCTAGTTCATTCTCTGCCTCAGCTTTCAATAAAAGAATATCAGCCAAACGAATGAAAATATAATTCTGAGCACCATCTCCACCGAAATTGCGCCATTTGTTGATAAACGGATACGCGGTCTGCGGCCAATGAGCATCTGACCACAATCCGGAAACATTGTCAAAAAAGATGGATGCATTTTTACGAATCACATCATTCTCCGCATCAAAAGCAGCCACAAGGTCATTGGATGGAAGATTAAATTTTTTCCAATCCTTGCCCCTGAATATCGTCACTCCCCAGTTGCCATCAGAAGGGCCACCGGTGTAATTGATTTCAAAAATGGACTCAGCTGAGTTTTCAACAGAGTTGTCCCACAGTTTGTCAAATGTTGGAAGTAAAGAATATCCACCTGAGATAACTGCATCACAATATTGATTGACCTTTGACCAATCATGAGGTTCTTTCGTGGCATACACTTTGGCTAGTACTGCATTCACCGCGCCGACGGTAGCAAATCCTTTATCTGTGGCTGTAACACGAACACGTGTGAGAGCCGTTTCCAAATCGGCGATAATCTGAGCATAGACTTCTGCTGTCGATGATCGTGCAGGAAAAATTTGCGCATAGATCTCCGGAAGCTTTTCGGCACTGATCGAAGTCACCTCCTGCAATTGCAATGGCACATCACCCCATAACTGAACCAACTGGAAATACATGAAGGCGCGAATGAAAGAAGCCTCACCGATAATTTCATTTTTCCGGCTGGGTGTGAGATCAGGATCAGTCACCTCTTCTGCATTGTTGATGATGTTGTTCACTTTACCAATTGTTGAATAGAGATAGGCCCAATCCCGGCTGACATTCCGGTTGACTGCATCCAATTGGTAATCATCGATTTGAAAATTGTCCGGATTGTCACCTCCTGCATAAGCATCATCAGCCTGTGCATCACCATTGACATAATAGTCCAGTTGATAATATTCATTCTTGAAATCTCCATATGCACCGGCCAATGCAGCTTCGAGCTCTGAGGCAGATTTAAAATAAACGGAATCAGCCCCGGTATTGGCTACAGCGATACTCTGTGAATGCGGCTCGAGTTCAAGAAAAGAATCGCATGAATAAAAAGCGATCAGGAGCGTGAAGAAAAGGAACGGTATATATTTTTTCATGGTGTTCATGTTTTAGAATTCTACATTGACGCCAAAGGTAAGTGTGCGCGATTGCGGATAGGTACCATAATCAATTCCAAGTTCGGTAGCGCTTTGGCCAAAGGCATTCACCTCAGGATCAAAACCACTGTACTTTGTAAAGGTTAATAAATTCTGCCCGGTTATGTATACAGATAACTTTTGAAGTTTCAAATGACGAAGGCTTTTCGCATTGATATTGTATGTGAGCGTTGCTGATTTCAATCGAAGGTAAGAACCATCTTCAACAAAACGGGTTGAGTTACGCACGTTGTCCACATTTCCACCGCCTACCGCTCTGGGTATATCCGTATTGCGATTGTCAGGCGTCCAACGATTGAGAACCGCGACAGATTGATTCTTGCTGTCAAACATACCTTCAAGGTCAATACGTGTCGCGTTGAAAATATCATTGCCCTGACTGCCCTGGAAAAATAAATCCAACCCAAAATTTTTCCATGTCAGTGAATTGGTCAGTCCATAGGTGAAGTCCGGATTGCCATCACCGATGATCGTGCGATCACCCGGATCGAACATCCCATTGCCATTCACGTCTTTGTACATCAAATTACCTGTCTCAGGATCCACCCCCTCTGAAATATATCCATAGAATATACCGAGTGGCATTCCTTCCCGCACAATCGCGACATCCTGATTATTACTGTAGATCCTTCCGAAATAATAGACTTCCGTGTAATCCAATGCAAGCACTTTGTTTTTATTGAATGATATATTAAAATCTGTACTCCAATGCAAAGTACCTGTAGTGTTGATCGTGGACACATTGAATTCGATTCCTTTGTTTTCAATTTTTCCGGCGTTCGTCTGAATGGTGGTGATAGGAAGGGAATTGGAAAGCTGCACGTTCAACAACACATCATTTGTTTTTTTATAGTACGCATCAGCTGTGAAATTGAATCGTCCCTTCCAAAGCGCAATGTCAAGACCGATGTTGGATTGTGTAGTAGTTTCCCATTTCAGGTCGGGATTGCCATATGTCACCTGCACTGAAGAGGGGCCGGAAAGTGGGTTGGTAGCTGCACGTCTGTAATAAGACACAAGGCCATAACGGGCATAATTTGGAATACCTTCCTGGTTACCATTCTTACCCCATCCCACACGCAGCTTCATATCATAAATCGCATCGATGGACTTCATAAAAGGCTCGTCTGAGATACGCCAACCAAGAGAGAATGAAGGCATCGTGCCCCAGGGATTTGCAAGCTTGGACGAACCGTCTCTCCGAAGTGAAGCAGTGAGCAGGTACCTGCTTTTGTAATCATACATCACGCGGCCAAAAAAGGAAGCCAAAGACCACTCCTGGACATCTGTGGAACCGGTGATCACATTTGCCGCATTCAACGTTTGCACTGAAGTATCATCGGGGTAATCGGTACCATACAGGAATGAGTCACTCCATCTTGATTTTTGGATACTGCTGCCGGCGAGAAAAGACAGATGTTGATCATTAAAAGATGTCGTATAGTTCGCTGTGTTTTCCCAAAGCCAGATCATGCTATTGGATTTGTCGGCTTGTCCTATACCATTTTGATTGCGGCCATAATTAGTTTTGAATGGATCTAGATAATAATCCCACTGGTGCGCATTGATATCAGCTCCGAAATTGGTCTTAAGAGAAAAGCCTTTGAAAATTTTCGCTTCCGCATTTACATTTCCAAGCAAGCGGTTATCTACTGCTTCCTGATCAGGGCCGAACATATAGGCGATTGGATTTTCCCATGACGGTTGAAATGGATTTGGATCATATTGTCCGCTTCCATTTTGCCTGTAGATATGGAGAAATGGAGGTGTGTTGAGCGCGCTCATGATGACACCACCGCGGCCGCTGCTGGCATTGTCAGGTGTATCTTTTGTACTTGAGCGCAACATGTTCAGGCTGACACCGAGGTTCAACCAATCTGTTGCCTTGTTGTCGAGATTTAAGCGCAATGAATAGCGATCAAAACTGGCGGGTTTTGCAATACCAGTTTGATTAAGGTAATTGGCCGAAATCAGATAACGCGTGATGGATGTACCCCCAAGAAATGAAAGTTGATAGCTCTGATTTGTGCCATAGCCAAAAGTCTCATCCTGCCAGTTAGTATATGCTGTTGCCGATGGGTCGATGGCACCGGGAATGATCTCATTGATTAAATCACGGTATTGTTTTGTACTCAGTGTCTGGATAGTTTTGCGAATGTCAGACACACCATAGTAGGCATTAAATGAGATGGTGGATTTTCCTTCAACTCCACGTTTGGTGGTGATGAGCACCACACCATTAGCGGCACGCGCTCCATATATAGCAGCGGAGGATGCATCTTTCAACACTGACATTGAAGCTATATCCGAAGGATTCAATCCGCGTATATCGGTGGTAGGAATTCCATCCACTACATAGAGTGGTTCATTACCTGCCAACACCGAGGTGGTACCTCTCACTCTTACGGCAATATCGCCACCTGGCTTGCCTGAAGGCTGAGTCACCTGTACACCGGCCGCTTTACCCTGAAGGGCTTCGGCAGCGGAAACCATCGGGCGATTCTTTATGGTCTCTTCTCCGATAGAGACTACAGCGGTAGTGAGGTCTGCTTTTTTCTGCACACCATATCCAATGATCACCATTTCGTTCAGACCTACCTTGGCGATTGGCATGACGACATCAATTTGAGATCGGCCGTTAATGTCTACTTCAACTTGTTCGAGACCTGTATATGCAAATACAATCGTGCCTTCTTTAGCGTTGAGCGTATACATCCCATCAGGATCGGTGATTGTCCCGAGACTTGTGCCTCTGAGATATACTGCAGCTCCGATCACTGGTTCTCCTGTCGACTCCGTCACTTTTCCGGTGACCTGTGCTTGTACAGTGATGGCGATTGAGATGCAAAGAAGAGTGTATAAGATTCTGATCATAAAATCGTGATTAAATTGAAAAGTGTGTCGTCAACCTGCTGAAAGCAGGGAAGAAACCAGATGGAGATTTTCCTGTTATCCGCTGTTTTCGCTCAGGTCATCATCTTTAGAAAAAAGTGGTGAACGGAACGAAAGAATTGCTCAGTTCACCACTGTATTGACATGAAATACTTACCGTACTAATACAGCCGACCATGCGGCTGAACCATCATGGGCAGCTGACAAATCCACTGATATGGTCATTGTCTCTGATGTGCCATCGTTGACATAACTCATGACCTCATATTGGTTGGTGGTCAGACCGCCATTTGGTGCATTCGCACCATCTGTATTCTCTCCACCATAATAACCCTTATAGAATCCAATGAAGGCTGCTCCTGTGGCACCATTGGTGACTTGAATTAAAGGACGACCTGAGGGTGAAGATGCAGCAGGTACAAAAACCCAGGTATGGGTAGCGGAACCAAATGCAGCACCATTACCACTCGCTGCCAGTTCAGCATCGCTAAAACAGCCGTGAGGATCACCCATATAACCATCATTGCGGGCATCACCATTTGTTTTGTACTGATATGATCCATCGGCATTGAAGATAAACTCATCATTCAGGATGCATGACCAGTCATCAGTTCCCGTTGTACTTCCATCCAGAAAAGCCGGAGGCACCTGCCACCAATCTTTGCTTCCTAATGCAGGTCCCACGAAAATGGCGTTCTCTCCGTTTTTAACTTTCCATGCGGCACCGATCAGGTCAGCCTGTGTCATCTCGCCTGATATAGTGATTTGAGTCTGCGAAGTGGCAGTACCATTTCCTTTGTTACCTGTGAGCACTACTGTAAACAGACCTGAAGTTGTATAGGTGTGTACAGGGTTTGCTTCAGAGGAAGTCGCACCATCTCCAAAATCCCAATGGTATGTAGTTGCTTCATAGGAAAGATTGGTAAACGTTGCAGTCTTTTGAGCGACATCTGCTTTAAAACCAACTACAGGAGGTTCGTCACCAGGATTGTCATAATGGACAAGTGTTACTTTCCAATACGCATCATCATTGCCAGATGTGTTTCCGCCAAATTTATATTTAGATTCCAGGATCAAGGTATCCGTGGTTCCTTCTGAAAGTTTGATGATGTCCAGCGTTACTGACAATTGAGGCACGCTAACTTCAGCATCTGTGCCAATTTTGGGCAGCCCAACAAAAGCCCCGAGACCGGATACTGTCAGCGTAGTACCGCCAAGTGCAAAGGTATGCACGCCATCACCAAAAGCCGATTGATCTATCCCACCCGGACCTACCAGATTCGTAGCATTAGTAGCCAAACATAGATTGGAATTATCAAATACACCGCCTTCAGTCCAGAAGTCTCCGTTAGAGTTGTAGGTATAACTGCCATCGCGTCCAAAGATGAATTCATCATTCATCGTGCATGGACGGTTGACGATATCCTGGTTGTCTCTGCCTAGTCCCCACCAAACTGTTGATCTGTCGATAGGACCAACTTCCAATGGCCAGCGGCCCGGACTTACTGTACGCAATAACTTCCAGGTTTTAGTGCCGGTACCTGCCAATATAGCCAGGTTAGCATCGGTATTTGCGATTGTAACCTGCCGGGTTACGATGTCCGAATCTGTTCCTTTAGCAGCCGTCAGAGTCACTGTATAGACACCTTCAGCAGCATAGGAATGAACCGGGTTGTCCTCACTTGACGTGGCGGTGTTATCACCAAAATTCCAGGTAAGTGTTTCATAATTCTGAGAGGTATTGGTGAAGGTCACTTTCTTGAAGTCAGCGGCATCTACCTGAAATGAGAAACCTGCAATAACCTCGGGTACAGGCTCATCCTTTTTGCAGGAAAAGATGAACATCAACGTGGCTGATACAAGGATCAACCTGATATTTGTAACTAAATTCTTCATAAAAAGTCTTGTTTTTGCGATTGTTATTGTATGGTATTTATTAATACTTAATCCTGTTATATCTTCTTTACCACCTGACATTTTTAAATGTTGCAGGTTTCAGCTTTTCGTGATGGTCATTACCTAGATTCAGAATTTAAGTTGATAAATCTGGATAAATTCAGAATTTTCGCTAAATATCACAGCTGTTTCCAGATTTAAAATCTGACTTTTAAAATTTAGCTGCACACAAATAAAGAGAAAAGTATTTGAAGATGATCATAAATGATACCTGACAAATACTCGACAACCCTAAAAATGTTACTGAGTTTAGGAGGTTGATCTTTAAAGGGCTAAAACCTGAGAAAACAATCTCGGTTCAGCTCAAAGGTTTGTGATGTAATCATTAAGCAAAGCGTCGGGTTCAAGGCCCAGCTTTTTCTTCAATCTGTACTTGCTTTGCTCGACACCATTGACCGTAATATTAAGGATGGATGCGATTTCGGCATTTGAAAAACCCATCCGGATAAAACAGCAAATCCGGCTGTCATTATTGGAAATATGGGGGTGCCGGGTATGGAGCTTATGGACAAAGTCCTGATGCACCTGGTTGAACGTCAATTGAAACTGTTCCCAGTAATCTTTTTGGCTCAGCTCACTGTCGATGGCCCGGGTAAGATGTTGTAATTCTGTATTTCTGGGCTGCTGTTCAGCCGTTTTGATTTTCCGGATCTGATCTTTCAAATCTTCGAGGAACTGGTTTTTATGTGCGCTTTGGAGAACGGAGGCACTCAGTTGAGCTTGTTTATTGGAAATGTCCTTCTCCAGGTTTTCATTTTGGAGCCTTAGGATCTCCTGCTCAGCTTTCAGGGCATGTTGTTGATAGAGGCTCTTCTGTCTGTTCAATAGGAACCTGATTATACCCCACACTATCAATATCCCTGTACAAATGGAGGAAATCAAAAACCACCAGGTTCTCCAAAAAGGAGGGGAGACTTTGATGTGAAGTATCCGCGGTTGATCACTCCAGGCTCCGTCACTATTTGCTGCTCTTACCTGCAATAGGTAATCGCCACCGGGCAACGCAGAAAAGGTTGCAAATCGCTGCTGCGGCCCGACTACCCGCCAGGTAGTATCAAAATCCATAAGCCTGTACGCAAACTGATTTTTATCGGGCTGTGTATAATCCGTAGTTGTAAATCCAAACCGGATTCCCTTATCCTGATAGCTCAAGCGGACCACCGTAGTTGAATCATTGAGCGGTCCGGACAGGATAGTCCTGCCTTCAAATGCGCCGATTGGGATAGATTGATTGGACAGGCTAAACTCTGTAAAGACCACTTTCGGAGGATTAGAATTTTCCCGGACCTGGTCCGGCAAAACGATCGAATAGCCATTGGTACTCCCCAGGATCAATCTTCCATCTTTCAATTTCAATGCTGCACCTGGATTGTATTGATTGTTTTCAAGGAAAGGCTCAGATCCTACTTTGATAAAGCGGCCTGTTGTTTTCTTCCAGCGCACGATGCCTGCTTGTGTTGTTATCCATAGGTAACCTTCAGACCCCTGCACAATACTGTTGACCATATTGGAAGGAAGTCCGTCCTTCATCGTATAAGCCTGAAATCGTCCGGTTGAAGATTGAAAGGCATTCAGCCCGGCATTTTCGGTGCCGATCCAGAGCGTGCCCTCATCATCCTGAAACAAGCACCGGAGTTTATCGCTGATGAGGTTTGTAGTATCGCTATCCAGATGATGATATTGCTTTATGATATAAGGAGTAGAAGAAAAATCAATACGGCTCAACCCGGAATTTTCTGTTGCCACCCAAAGCCATGACTGATTCCGATCCAGCAATATATCGATGACCTGTGTACCTGAGATTGAGTTTGGATTGCCGGGCTTTGGAAGAAATCGTACAAACGATTTTTGACCAGGTTTCAAATAACATACTCCACCGCCCAGGGTGCCGACCCAGAGGCCCCCATCAGGTTCGAGCTCAAGGTCCCACACATTATCATGGCTCAGACTGGTGCTGTCACCCGGTTGGTTATGAAATTGATTTATAATTCCTGACGCTTCGTCATAGAGATATAGCCCCCTGGTAAAAGTACCCAGCCAAAGCCTGCCATCAGGCAGAGAAACAAGGCTTGTGATCACCTTCAGTCCGGGTGGGTGTGGGGAGGATAGTTCGAGAGAAACGAGCTTGATAGGTTTCTTTTCTACATCCAGACGAAACAATCCTCCACCATCGGAGCCCAGCCAGACATGGCCATCCTGATCCTGATCGAGGCACAGGACAGAGCGCAATCCTTCGGATCTTTCCAGAGCATACTGTCTGTCCATCGCAAATGGAGGGAAAATTGTTTTGTGGAGATTAATGCCCCCATTGAAAGTGCCAATCCAAAGATTGTCCGCGGAATCAAACATCAGGTTGTACAGCGCGTCTGAATTGAGCGAATTAGGGAAATCGGGCTGATATCTGAAATGTTTCCATTCATTCGTCAATGGTGTAAACCGGTTGAGGCCACCACCATCTGTTGCTATCCATAGGTTACCTTGTTGATCCGGTAAAACGTCAGTAATCATACGATGGCTCAATCCTTCATCAGGATTATTTGATGGCTCAAAACTGCGCACTACGCGAAGAGATTTTCGGTCTATCTCATAAAGGCCACTGCCTTCTGTGCCGACCCATATATTATCGTTTTGTCCGAGGCAAATGGATTTGGAAAAACCATCCATATCTGCATCATGCTCACTATGCACTGTGAACAGTGAATCGGATTTCCAACTAAAAACACTGATACCTTTTCCAGCCGTACCGATCCAGATGCGCCCTTCGGGATCTTCCTGGAAATCAAAAACGAAATCATTGTTGAGTTTTCGGTTAGACGGGCTGCAGGAAGAACAAAAATGGGCGATCTTATTTCTGTTATGGTCAAAAACAATAGTGCCAGCGCCATACGTACCTAACCAAAGATTGCCGGAATGGTCCTGGAATATTGACCTTACAGTTACGGTGTTCCAGTCAACGGTAGTATCTTCTTTAAAAGGAAACCGGAGAAACCGGCCGGTACTTCGCTCCAGTACACTGACACCTCCATTGAGATGGCCGATCCAGATATTTCCGTCTTCATCACTCCATAAGCAAAGTATTGATTGGCTCCTGATCGCATAGGGATTTTTCGGATCAGGCAGGAAGACTTTGAATTCATATCCGTCGAACCGGTTTAAACCGAATCGGGTACCTGCCCAGACCATACCTAGTTGATCCTGCAGGAGAGCATGTACAGTGGTGTAAGAAAGGCCATCATCTACGGTCAGATGATCAAAAGAAAAAGAAGAGTTATTGTCCTGACCAATGGATTGCAGGGGGCAAAACGAAAGCCCGATGATGATGAGACGAAGAAGAAATGCTGTACCTGAGCGCATGAAGATTAAATCACCAAATTAGTTTGTTGTCAGCGATATTTTGTCTTTTGATGCCCCTGACTAAACGAGAACAAGCTTTCTTCCCTCAACCTTCGCCTTCTTCCTCCTTCTTATCTTTTAATCCGCACTGAAATGGAAGACAGATGCACTTCACGCAAAAAATAACTGAGACCGATGACAAGGGAGAGCGTAGCCAGGATAAAGAGTGCACCGATAAACCAGTTAAGCGGGATAGTAAACATCACTTCCAGGAAGAGTGAAACGATCACCAGGCATACCATCAAAGCGGCCACTGTACACATCGTGATGGCGATGCTCGTGATATGTCGCCTGCGTTCAAGCATGTTCATTTCAGTGTGCATGCCTGCAGGATCATACGTAGCGATCACTACCGGATTTTCCATCAGCGCCCGTCCACGATCGATGATCCTGGATAGTCGACCCGACATCACATTGAGCATTCCGGCAATACCGGTGAGAAGAAAGACAGGACCAAGCGCCAGCTGAATGGCACCTGAGATATCGTTAATGGTTTCTGGCATAGTAGACATATAGCTCTATTTACAATTCACTAATTCCTCTATCGTTTGATCATCTTGTAAGATGTGATTCCTTGTTTGTCGTGAACGCAAATAATGTATAGGCCTGCAGGAATATCCCCGGTGGCAATTCGTTCAACAGGTCCCGGTGCCCGGAGCTGTTTTTCAAAAACAACGGCGCCCAACATGTTTACAATGGATATTGAAATATCCTGTTGTAAATCGTCTGAAAAATGAATTTCAAATTCATCAGTGAAAGGATTTGGATGAATAGAAAATCTATCTTTTTGTATCACCTCATTCGCTGCGATTAAACCACTGCAATCGTAGTTAGGATCAAATTGAATGTAAGCTCCATCCTGGCTGAAACATTGCAGTTTGATTTGAGGATCAGGAATCACATTGCAGGTCTGCCAATAGAAGCCAAAAGTCGAACCCACACCTTCCACCAAGGTGCTTATTTCTGCATTTGCATGTGGAAGATGAAATCGTTTCCTTGGTTTATCACCAAGGTAAATAGTATCAATACTGATGACAGTATCACGGACGCAATGTCCGGATTTAAGCGTGTCACCTATTGCTGCACCAAAATCATAGAGAATGTATTCTTGGTCTGCGGCTCTGTCATATGCATATATCAGCTGATCAGCTTCACGGATCGGATCAAGGTATTCATGGATAGACCCATGATAAGTGGTGTCGCCCGATTGTATGTAATAGGTGGTGGCTAAACCTGTCTTCAATACACGGTGATATTCTGTGCTGCCGATGATCGTATCACCATCCAATTGTATCAGCACATCTTCAACAAAAGCGAGTCCAGGTGGAAACGCTGTATGTCTATAGTATTGCTTCCAACGACTGGTCCCATTCAAATAAGGCTGACCCTTCACCGGAACGAAATATATCAAAGCGAACAAAAAAAGTAAATACTTCATATGAATACAAAATTAAAAATAGTTTGGGAGGCCATTGATAAGACTTGAATTATCTGCTGCGCTTTAAGCGAATATAAGGACAGGCAGACACAAAATAAAGGCCACTATATAGAAACGATAGTTCATTTAGAAATACTTTGATCGGTGATCCAATTTGTTGCAACATAATAAGTTTTAGTGAAATACAGTAAAGGATAGCTATCAGTTAGAATATTTTTCAAATATCAATAAACATCTATCTCATGCGAAATAAATCAGGACAAATATTACCGATAGATAAGTCCAAAATAATATAAACAAAATGTGAAATGTCGTCTCAAATGCTTTCCCTTTCCACGTTTGTGATGAGTATCCAAAAAACTGTATAAGTAGCCTTACAGACCAGAATATTCCAAGTCCTAAAGAAATCCGTTTTCCAAAAGGTGTGCTGATTAGATCCGGGGCTGAAGTCAAACACAAAAGTCCAACAAGCAATAGTGTAAATGCAATAAAGAACGTATGAATATACATCATCTCCCTGTTGACATTACTTAAAGAGCTTAGTTCCTGTCTCCAATGAAATTGTTTTGGAAAGATAGCATGTAAAAAGCCCAAAGCAATTAAAGTCCCTGTTTTGCAGGAGAGATAAGCCTCTGCATAAATGAAAATTTATTTCTCCATTGTAGCTTCGACATAAAAGGCTTCCTTCCACTTTCCGTGTTGCTTGACATAAGTAACACCTACGCGGACTTTTGAAGGGATTTTCTCACCATCACACACGCCGTCTTCATGCGCTATATAAGTTAAGAGCGCTATGTTTTTAGCTGGCATTGAAAATGTAAAATCCTCCATTGAAAAACTTTTCACCTTACAATCCTTTGGTATCGAGGCCAGGACTTCTGCTTTGTTACTCACGCCTTCCGCATTGACGGACAGAAACTCTTCTGCTGAATTTATCTGAACCCATGTCGCATCATTATTTTTCCATGCCTCCCAGGCTGCCTGTTCTAAAGCGATAATCTGAGCTTCAACTTTGGCGGTTTTCGAATTCATCGATTGGCTGAAAGATAAGGTCACTGCAGAAAGGGCAATGCATAAAATCATTACAATATTCTTCATGATAAAGTTTTATTTATTTTTTCCTGATTTGCCTTTGTCTGTCTCCTAGGGGAAAATCATAATATAGGCAGCGCAAGATAAAAATTAATACCTTATGCGAAATGGATTCATTTCCTTTTAAACCGGCGAAAATCTTTCACCTTATGGAAGAATCAACAGAATTGCTGCTGCTGATTGTCTCCACTTCGAGACCCACCTAGTGCAGAGCCAATAAGATGCAATGGCAATCAAAAAATAATTGAACGCAACTCATTTCAATTGCCGGAGTCTGGTTTGAAGGCAATCTATCGCTTCCAGGAGTTGAGCAGGATCAATGTATCCCCATTACTATTTTATTTCGCTGTTTAGCGCTGAACAGGAGAGTCGATTACAGCAAAATGACTACGATACTGAATAATCCAGAGATAAATTCCCATTGTAAAATCAATGGATAAACAAAACATATCGTAATGAGGCGGGATTAATCCAGGATCTGCAAAGAGGTGATACGCAAGATCCCAAAGCCCGTGCAGAAAATAACCGGCAACTATAAAATACATGTTCTTTTTAATTCCGAAATAGGCCAGAAACAAAAAGAATATTGCCTGTACAACGTTTATACTGATCGCTGTAATATCCGTCCATGTATAACCTACATACAGAAACCCAATAGCTGTCAGCACTAAACCGTATATTATTTTCTTATCCAATTGCTTAAATAAAGCAATACCAACGATGACGATAAGTCCCGATGCAATTCCTATAAGCGCCGCATTCATAATCATTATTTTTTAAGAAATTTAAGCTAAAAATAATTTATTCTTTACTATTTTCTTAATGGGTCCTGTCTCCTTTATTTTATTCGTTCAAACATTTCCGTTCTGCCAAATAGAGAAATACCAATATATCCTCTCACTTTTAGATCATCCCCCATTAAATTCATGGTACAATCATAAGTTTTACCACTATCCGGATCATATATTTTCCCATTTGTATAGCTACCATGATCAAAGTTAAAATCTGATAGCAATTCTATGCCCAGCAGATTCCTGTTTCGTAAAGATTCATTTGGATTCTTATCATCCTTTTTAGGTGTAGCTATCCAAATCGATTTGCCATAATATTTATTTCCCTGCTTGTAGACCTCAATTTTTGCATCCTTTTTCGGCGACCAATAGATGCCTGATATTCTATCCGCGACTGTAAGATTTGCCTGGCTGAAAACCCGGGAAGCAAAAAGAATCAACGCGATAGTAAACGTGAGTTGTGGTTTCATTTTGTATATTTTTGTTTTTACTTTTTCGTTTTAATTATAATCCAGCATTATTTTAGTCACATTGGCAAACTTGCTGCCATATTGTGAAGCGATTCTTTTTCCGATTTCATCTATCGGATACCCGCTTTGTGCGTTGGCATAGCTGATCACATTAACCTTTCCCCAGGATGATAATTCTTGCTTCGTCAGGGCTTCCGGATTTAGAACATGAAGTTCATTCAGGGTCTTAATTTCGTTTTGCTGTGTTGACACTATAGTTAGTCCGTACTTAGTTTTTACAGTACTGCCCGTAAGTATATGGGCTTCAAAGCGTGCAGGAAAAGTACGGCTGTAGGTGTCGAGGATACTTGCAAGTAGAAATTCGTTTGCGCCTTCCTGCAGAAGTACGCCAACCTTACGGTTTTTTCTGAAAAACACCTTTTTTAAGATCGTCAATTTAGACTTGCCATTTACAGCAATACTATTGTGGTCCAATTTAATTTCGGGATACCTGTAATGAACATTTGACATCACCTCCTGCATGACTTCTCTTCCAAATAGATCATTGATGACCATGAGACTACCATCGACCGCATTTGAAACACCGGCAGTGCTGTATAAATTTCCACTGTGCGTTACACTGACATTCTGAACCCAATGTGGTTTGTTAAAGTGTGGTGTCACTAAGGCATAATCAGAAGCATGGCATGTAAGAGGTTTTCCATCATACAGACCGGTAGCTGCTGCAGTCGCCGCGCCATCACAAATGGAGAGTACTTTAGTGGTCTGCGTATAATGATTTTTAATCCAGTTGATAATCACCGGATTTTGATTCGTGTCCACTACGCCTAAGAAAGGAATGACGATGACATCAGCATGCAGGTTTAAGGAGTCAATTTCATTAAATGTAATTTGAGGGAGCACATAGAGTTTGTCTTTTATCTGGATTGGAGATCTGCTTTCCGCTACAATATATACGTTTGCTTTTCCGGTGGTGTTGAACAAATAAAAGGGAGCGATCATATCAAATAACTCTGTCAATTTTGGATTGGCTACAATAAATACATTCTTCTTAGACGTATCCATGACAGGAGCTTGCCAGGTGAAATTCGTATCACCATGATACTGTTCAGGTCTTTTATAAAATGTTTTAAGCGACTGGCAACCGTTCAATACGATCAGTGTCATCAATACGATAAGCGACAGCAGTACAATTTTCACTTTTCTGGTTTTCATGTTGTTTCGATTTTGTTTTTTGAATTTGCTTTAATACCTGTTTGATGAGGCAAAAGTATATTCTCAGCTAAGGGCTGTCGTTATACTATTTTGGGGAACGCATATATAATTTTGGGATCAGTGGTTATCGGGCACGCTTTGCTTTGCCAAACCCATTGTGTCGTAGACAAAAGAAAAGAGCCCCGGATGACTCCGGAGCTCTTTTCTTCTTCTAAAAATTACTGCCTGATATATAATCTTGGTTTATAAAGTCAAATCGTCAATCGTGACAAACTTCTCCGTGCTGGTCAGTGAAATGGCACAGCGTTGTGGCGGCATAGTGTCATAGGTGTTTCCGCAGGTGGGGCACACATAATACACCATAGGCAAGGATTGAACATCATTACTTTTTAAGGCTGCCAGTGCTTTTTCATAGAATACCTTATGTTTTAGTTCTGTCTTATAGGCATAAACCAAACTCACCAACGCCATTTGATCGCCTCCCTCGTCAGCATTACTCATAAATGCGGGATAAATATTGGTGATCTCATAACTCTCACCCCCGAGGGCATCATTCAGATTTTCCACTGTTGATTTTACCATAAACTCAGGCATAATATATGGTACTGGCTGTCCTTGCTCCTCAAGTACAGCTTTGTGATTAATGGCATGAACCATTTCAGCGGTTGACGTGGCCTTAAACAGCATGGCTATTTGAGGGTATCCTTCTGCCTCAGCTTTTTTACTGTAGGATTCGTATTTAGCGCTGGCCGTTATTTCTGAGGCGTAGGCTTGCTGCATATCCTCATAGCTGATGGTTTTGGACCCGACTTCTTTATTGGCAGTAGGTTGTTGCATTTCATTATTATCCTGTGCGCTACCTGCCAGGGCTAGGAAGAGAACAATCAAAAAAGTAGCGACGGTCATGAGCACTATGGATGTCTTTTTCATTAGTAGTGTTTTTTTTAGTGGTTTAAATTCATTTGAACAGAGCAAAGATGCAGGGATGATGATATAAACCACCTAGAGACATTCTTAAAATTGGCTTAAGAAAATTATTGGGGAAAGCTCAGTATAAACAGACTGTCTGACTTTTGACTTGTAGCACGACATCATCGGAAATCTCAACATCCAGTTTTTTTCTCTTGTCGGGGCGTTTTGCAACCGCCCGGCTATAGAAAAGAAAAAGACTATGAAATCAATTTGAGAAGAAAGGAAGAATGCATATTAGTTTTATAAAAATATTGGCTTAAACGTATAATCCGATAGATCTTTATAATCGACATCCATATTATTGTAAACAAAGGGTTACTCATTTTCATACCTGATACCTTCACTTAGCCCAATCGCTTTGAAGTAATATTGAAGAGCAATCGTATAATCGCTTTTGCGTTTAAAATTAAATCATAAGGACATGTAACTTCGCACCATATGGGATATGCAAGAAGCCACCACTATTGAGAAATAATTATCCCTGTTTGAATTAAATTATTTTTGTCTTTTACCTCCCAGAAGTAAAGACCCGCTGTGTCAAGCCGGATTAAAGTATTTATCTCGGTTAACTTAAAGGATTGTGTAACGCGACCTGTGCAATCAAAGAGGGTATATGTTCCATGTAATAAATCGTCGCTAATATTCATAATAACAATGTCATGCGTTGGGTTTGGATAAATGGTTACTACATGTTTATCGCTTATTTGCTTAATGTCTGATATAAAATCGATAAACGGGCAATCAATGTCGAATACCAGGTAGGTACTATCCTGATTTTGGAAGCAGCTCAGAAGTGTAGTATACACACCGCCACCCAATGGATAAGTCTCGGGAGTACTCGAAATAAGGCCATTGCTTCCGCCAATACCTTCAAGTATATAGTTTAGGGATTCCGGCATGTTCTGACTAACATCTGTAATAAAAAATCGCCTGACCGAAATCCCGAAAACTGATACGGTATCAATAGATCGAACCACAGTTGTCTCAAGATTTATTGATTGCAAGGGCGTAGTGTCACCCACCTGGAGATTAAAATCATAGATCAGGCGTTCTGTACTGTCAATGGATGGTAGGTAAAACACTTTATTTATAAGCGTATCATAACGAATGAAACTGGGGCCGATACTGTCATAGGTATGTATGGTTTCTGTATGTGGAGGCCACGAGTGAAAAACGTCCAACATATGATGCACGGTAGAATAAAGTTTGGCATAGGGTACTCCACTAATGACCGTATCGCCATGAATGATAAATTGTTCCTCCGAACGGTGAACGGTTTGCTGTCCCGGCTCGGATGATTCCCAGCTGGAATACACCCAACGAGATCCTTCTTTAAAATAGTTCGTCACCTGACTATTGCCTATCGTAGTTGACAAAACAATCAGCAGCATAACCTTACCTGTATTCATGGCAATGAATATAGGTAATCATGACAAGACTTTAGACAACAAATGAAGCTATGACTATTAGATGACGATGTTATTCGCAGGCAATAACTCATATGGAATACCGCGGATCCCCTTCAAGAACCTCCTGTTCAAGCTTTGGCGTCTCGCCTGCCTTCCATAAACGTGTACGATGTACAACACGATAGACCAAAGGACCACCATCAGGACGATCACTGCGTTCCAGTGGCCGCGGTATACACACAAACTCTGTCGAAAGCTCATCGGAGGTAGCGGTTACTAAACCATAGCCGTGGCCACCGAAATCGAGAAATGACAAATGCGGCGCCACGTCGGGATTCCTTACTGCACGGGCCTGCTTCATATCCCCCGTCTCCTTCAACTTTAATGTCGAAAGCACTCCATGCATAGGCGTGACATTCATAGAAGGGATCACTTTACCATCAGGCTGATCGATCAGGTGCAACACACGCATTGGATGATCTTTGGCCATGGTTACTTCCATCACTTCGAAAAGAGTCTGTTGCGATATAGAACCGGTGATGAATTCCACGCCCAGTGGTTCGTATTTATTCGGCGGCAGCGCTTTCGATGCTAAGCCGGCATGAAACGCATGACGGTCGCCCGCAACTACACAAAAACCTGCGATTTTTTGATCGCGTACGAAATCAAATATCATGTCTTTATCACGAAGGAATCGATTGTCTATGACCGCATAGCCTGCATCTTTCGGCCACTTACTACCTAATTCGCCAGGCAGATTTTGATAATCGCTTCGCACTTCCATCGTGCCAAACGAATGTCCCCAGATCTTCCAGCGTGCAGTAGAAGCTCCGAGCTGTTCCATGAACCACTGGCGTTGATCGCGACCCAGGTAAGTCTGGGCCCAAACATCTTTGGTCGGATTCGGAATGTCCTTGCCGTTGAAACGAATAGTATCGGGTGGATTGTCGCCATTATAATGACGACCGTAATTCATTATTTCAAAAGGCAATTGCGGTGACACCCTGGGATATTCCGGAGCCTCAAAATCATCAGTCGACATATCAGGAGAACGGTGTGACCAATGATCAGTCAGCAATAAATCTACATTCCGACCCCAACGCAGCACACGCTGGATCTTCAGGCTGTTGATGGCTTTCAGGTTATTAGGTTCTTCGCAAAGCCCGTCTTCGTTGAAGTTTTCCAGGGGTGTATCCACCACGGCCGGAGCTTTGAAATGTTCAAGCTTGGGGTTACCAGGCTGTTGAACATGTGCAGGAATGAATTCCCACCAGGCCTGATTGGCCGATACTTTCTGGTGTTGTGCCGGAGCATTGTAGCCACTTCCTGCAACATACTGACTTTGGTATCCTGCCCATGCAAATTCGTGGTTATCCCACACACAGACAAATGGCCAGCGAGCCCGCGCATCCTGCAAATCGGGATCTTCAAGATAAGCCCGATAAAGTGTACGATAATCTTCCAGCGTAACGGGCAGATGAAAATTACCAACCTTTCGACCTTGCGGAAACTTATACAGATCTCTGATGCGACGGCCACGGTTTCCATTCGGATTATCTTCTGCATACCAGGTGACTTCGTAAATAAAATCGCCCAGGTGCAACACAAAATTAAGTCGTTGATCTTGCGAACGTGCTTCATCTTCAAAGATCATCTTTCGGTAAGCATTCAGGGCACCTTCGTTAGGACATTGGCAACATACAAACGTAAAACGAACGGGTGTATCCGAATCGTCGGCGGGTGCTGTGATTGTACGACCGATCCGGCTGGCGAAACCATGCTCATCAATGAATCGGTACCAATACTCACGATTGGGTTCGAGATCGGTGGCTAAAAAACGACATGTCCAATCTGAATCAGCACTGATATGCGTTTTACCACCTGCTAGTATTTTTTTGAACGTAGGTGTCGTTGAAATTTCAACGATTAATTTTTTAGCGGCACTATCTTTTACAGGCGGACGTCTCGTCCACAAGATTACGCTGTTTTGTGTCGGATCACCCGATGCTACACCTTGTGGAAAGAGATCACGGCGTTCAATAGCCAGTGTGGCAAGCTTGTTTGCCCAACCTTTTTTTGTTGTTATGGCGAAGCCAATGAATGAGGAGGCTTGTATGAACTTACGGCGGGTTAAATTCATGAGATTTCTGTTCTAGTGAAACCTAAGGTATGTCCCATAAGTTTTTTGCACTTACCTCTTCGACCAGTTTACTGGTTTCTTCGGCAGATTGATCATGATCAACAAGCACGATTTTGGGGTTTTACAGATCAGTGGTTGTGGTTAAGTCTGCTAAGACTTTTGTTTCGTGTTAGTTTTTCTTTCACGTAGGTATTTACTCATAGTATTTGTATAATGTTCGTCAAACTTTACAATCGTTATCAGTTTATAGGATATTTTAGTTGGCTCTATATCTAAAAAACCTTGCGAATCAAAGTATCGAATATAAACTGCTGTCTTAGTTACTTTGGTTATGGGTCCAATGTCAAATGTTTCATCTTTTGGGTCTTCATTCTTTATTACTACGTTTAATCCCAACAATTTGATTGATTTAAAAATTGTTGTCCAGCTGGTCAAATCAACTTGGTGCTTGTAAGAAATTTTATCAACCAAGCCTTCTAAGTGCATAATCTTATCATAGTACTTGTCCTTATTATTAAATTGAATCTCAGCTATTGACTTAATTGGAAAAATTGAATATCCATTTAAATCAAAGTCATCGGTCTCTTGTAAAAGAATAAAGTCTTTGGAGAAGTCCACGATGTACCCAAAACTTATTTTTGAAGAACCCGGCGCAACTTGTCTTTGAACCTTGAAATATTTTCGGTTGTCTTTATGGTATTTTATTTTATCAATCATAAGGGATCAGTTATCATAAGCATTACCACACAAGACCATGGCCATGAATAGTGGCGGCTCATTCTGTAAGCTGTCGCATAGCCTTAATCTATTTCAAGATAAGAATCTTCGAGTTAAGATCTTCAGGGTAACTCACCCCCGGCCCCTCTCTTAGTACAGATTTAAAATTAAGGAGACAGATCTTCAAGGGAGAGAGGGGAGTCATGATTTACCTACGAAAAACATACACCCCTCTCTTTAGGGAAATCATTTTCGTAAGTCTTAGTATTTCGTAAGAGAGGGGATGGGGGTGAGTTTTCCGAAAATCTCTTCAGTTTGATCAATTCTGAAGCTTTACCAATTGTCCGGGCAGGTATAAAAGCCAGATTGCAACCTATTGCTTTATAACTAATGTATTGTGAAACGCCCTGATTTTCCAGGTGTCGTCCGATTTGGTGATGACCAATGTAATGGTGGAAGCATTCTTCCCTGCAAGGGGTCCTGTCGGTGCATTAAGTTCTGTGCTTGCGTTGGCTAAAATGGTGTTTTGGTCAATGAGCATTGCCTGAACCAGTTTATAAACTATTTTACTGTCTTTGTAAATACTCATCAATAATCCATGATGAGCTTCGGCTATTAGTTGTCGTGTTGCACTCGGGTATAGCGTTCCCCTAATGTCAACAAATTCCGATGTGTCAGCAAATGGCGTTGCAAATTCAGCGCCGTTGCCATTGTTCCAGCCTTTCTCTAGCGTGTTGAGAATGTTTTGTGCGATTTCTTTTGTGTCCATTGTTTTTTGATTTTTAGTTCTTAAATTGTATGATTGTCCATAACCTGTCATAATCAGGAGCAAGGAGGTTACTGCAGTTAATGTAAGTTTTTCATTCCTTTATGAAGTAAATGATTAGTTTTGTCAATGACAAAAATAGCTATATTTTGTCATTGACAAAATTATTTTTAATTTTTTTTTATGCCGATACAGGAACGAATAGCAGCCAAAGCCCTGGAATTGTTTAATGACAAAGGAATTGAATATGTAGGTATGCGGGAGCTTGCCGCCTCGCTGGATACAAAATTGGGAAATATAACCTACTATTTTCCTACAAAGGAAGATTTGATATTACAGGTTTCCGCAAACCTGTCCGAAGCAAACTCCGCCATATTACGGATCGATGAGGCCATCACGATAAAATCTTATCTCGAAATGACCCGCAAACATTTTGAATGTCAATATCAATTCAGGTGTGTGTTCTTGAGTTTTGTTCATTTGAAAAATCAGTATGCTAAGCTGGCCGTCCGGTACAAAAAAACAGAGGAACAGCGAAAAAAAACAGCACGGATGAATATTGAACATCTGGTGCACAATAAATATTTGAGAAAATTGACTTCTGCTGAAATGGAGTTTCTGCTGTCTGCTTTATCATTATTGTCCCGTTTTTGGATTTCAGAGGCTGCTATTTCTTCCGGCAAGCTAAAGCCGTCTGACCAAATACAACACTACCTTGGTCTTTTAGCCAATATTCTTTTACCGTATTGCTCAGAGAAAGGCAAAAACGAGTTAGCAGAATTTCTAGATAAATAGAAAGTGGGATTTTAATGTCCATCGTTCAGGGTGTTGTCTGACAATGAAGATCATTAGCACCTTGCTCTATTTTATCACAAGGTCCACAAGCAGGTGTTGGACACAAATTAGGGCAATACCATTCAGTAGGTTTTTCTCTACCGTTGTATAAATCCCACTCTTCAAATTGTGGATTGTGCATTCAAAATAGACATCTGCAATGAGTCGAAATAAGACCGTACATACAATCTTGCCTTAAAGGCCAACTCGAATCTTAATGGTGCTGTTGTCTCTGCGGCTGGTGTTCCGCTCAATGGCAATGACCTGGGCCAGGAATTTGACATACCTCACAATAGTTGTCTTCAGGATCTGATCATCGAGGTTAAACAATTATCAGCCGGCAGCCCATTGTCCTATCCGGACCTTGAATTGTATTTATTTTCTCCCTTTGAAAAAGGAATACAATCTAGTGTATTTGCTTCCGTGTATTTTGGAAATGCTACCCGCGTCACTGAGGCAGTAGATAACAAACTTTTGGCTTTATATCCAAATCCGACGTCAGGATTACTGAACATTGAACTAATGAATAATGAGATGATGACCGGATACAGATTGTATGATGCCCTAGGCAGATTAGTACAATCTGAGGCTCTGCCTTCCAATGCCAATAGGCATCAAATTAACGTGTCGCATTTTTCACCGGGAATGTACACTTTGCAGGTACTGTCTCATGATAAGATTATCACAAAGCGTTTTGTGATAGAGTGACGTATTAAGTTCAAGTAGTACAGTTTAGCCGGGATTGAGATTCTTGATGGGGTTGAGGTCTCGGCTAAGTTTTTTTCAGGTAAAATTTTCAACTGTCATACAGGTTGAGATTGTAAGGCAGGCAGATGATATTCTGCATCACTTTCTATACCTATTCTTTTAATTTAATTTCTGGCGAAAAGCAGATTTATATTCTCGCCCCGGACATCAATCGAATCGATCTTCGTCACGAAATTATAGGCGTAGAGTTTCCCCTCAAAATCAAGCTGAATAGCTAACAATTTTTCATCCAGACAATCGGCAACGTAATCAATATCGAAATGGTTTATCCTGTAATAACAAGCATCATTCGTCTCCCATCCCGGCGTATTGACATCCTGATCCACCAAATTATTCGTATAGCGCAAACCATTAAGTTCCATCTGTATTGTAACAAAGAAATTAATATTGTTATTTGAATCATGCTCGTGATCCAGAGTATTTGTAATAAATTCCAACCGTTTTTCAAAAGATAACCCTGCATTACGGAAGCGAATATCTACCCAGATTTGATTTTGTATACTATCCTGTGTGTAGTCATTCCAATAATGTGAGAAATGCTCAAAGAAGTTTGCTCCGGTACCGCCAGCAAATTGTGATTGATTTTTTTCAAAATTGTCAAACTCACACTCCGGATTATGAAATGTGATTGGATCCATCCCCTGGATGGTTACCTGAAACTCTTCAATTTTTTTAAAATCGTCTTTCCCGCAACAAATGAAAATTCCCAGAAGGAGGATTGAAAGTTGATATAGTCGAAACATTGGTGGTAATGTGTTGGTATAAATTCAAAATCTTTAACTAAGTCTAATATACCCTTTCCTGGCAACATCCTGACATCAGTAGTTTATTAGGAGGACAAATTACGATGGAAGGTAGATTAAAGCAGTTGATCAGAAATGTTCTCATATCATGATTATGGATAAAGACCTAGGTTGTCTGCCGGCAACACTCGTGTGTAGGATTTACGCTTGAGCAGCTCTCTTCAAATATAAGGATATCATTTCTTATGCACTTGTCCCTGCTGTTGGGTAGCCTATGTTATCAGGGTTCAATCATTTCAATTGGAATGTGCCATATTCTGACTTCCAGTATCCCTCGCTATTCACACCTGCCTTTCCAGTTACATAGACTTTGTAGTTTCCGGATGGAAAACTGGAAATATCTACTTTCAAATACTGAACACCATTCCAAGATTCATATGGCAATCTCATATCCGATGCCAATTCTTGATGAATTTGTTTACCATTTCCTATGTTTTCAATGATTATCATTGGTGCATCTTTAATTGTCTCTCTTCCGTAATTATAATAAATTCCAAATGACAATGTCTTCAATGTTGTGTCAACATAAACCTGATATAAATCCATGAAAATCCTTAAATCATTTCCCACAAATGCTTTCCATTCTTCTCTAGTGGAATTATGCACAATAAAATATGCCAAATTACTCCTGTATTCCGAGGGGGCTTCATTTAAGTAGATATTTTTTATTAACGGCAGAGCTTCAAGGTCAATTCGATGCTCTAGAATACCATCCATTGGATTTGAGAGCGCTCTCACTATTTCAAATGCAAATAATTTAAAGTTTTCATTTGACAGTAGAGGTATAATTTTATCTCTAATTTCCTTTTGCTTTGCTTTTTGAAATTTAAGCATTGATGCTGAAGGAATTGGGTAGTTATTTTCATATACTTTCCTGCAAGCACCAACTAAAAATGAAAGTGCTTGTTTTCGATCTATAGTTAAGTTTAATTCATTGAGAGCAGTAGATATTAAGAAATCGATATCTGAGTAAGTAGCAAAAGACTTTCCACCATAGTCACCCAAAATGCCGGTAAATCCAATCCAGTCGACTTCTTTTGAAAACCTAACTTCTCGGAAGAGTTTGCTGGCTAGCCATGTGTCTTTGGAAATATTCGCCTCAGTGATCCACTTGAATATGTCATATTCGATGGAGCCCCAACCGCAATCCTCATTTAATCCACATCGTTTACCAAACTCCTGTCTATTTGCAGCTAGCCATTGAAAAATCAATTGATTTCGAACAAGAGAATCGTCGAGCTTTCTAATTTCTTGAATAGCACGAATTCTATGATCCACAGATTCTATTCTTTGCTTCAAATTACTCCACGTTATAGTATCATTTATCGGAGAAAAGGAAAACTTTCCAGGATTCATAAACTGAAATGGAACTAATATTTTACCGTTTACCAATAGCCGAAATCCAGAGAAAGTAGCATTGTATTTGCCTCCTTTATCAACGTTGATATAAACTAGTATAGCCTCGGCCTGATCAAAACCGACGGTTTCCCTTTGAAATTCATCTGTTTCTATGGAATATATTCTCTCGAGTCCGTCTATTTCAAATGTATCCAGGAAAGGTTTGTTAGAGTTTATTTCATGACCACAAAACTTATAAATACCATTGGAGGTCGACAAATATTTTGCCTCCATTACTTTATCTGATTTTATGGACAATTCCACAATAGACAATGTGGGAAATATCTCAGCCTGAACATGATTGAGAATGTTTACTAAAACAAGGATTAAAAAAATTCTTTTCTTGTTCATGCTTGATAACGTCCGGGCTACCCGCCGGCAGGATGACTACCGTTAATCTGTGCCTGAGCGTGTTCTGTTAAATATAAGATCATCTTTGATTAGGTAGTTATCCTTGCTGCTGGGTAACTATAGTTGGTGGTAGTTTTACTCCTTTATTACTTTAATATTTATGCTTCCATGCTGATTGGATATCCTTACAACATAGTTACCGGGCAGGATTTCTTTTCCAAGATGAAAAGATTCTTTGTGCGGGCCTGTTAATTTAGAAACCCGGGAAGCTAAAACCTGAATTGATCTTCCGAACATATCTACTATTTCAATAGTTAGTGTTTCATCTTTTATGAGTGTATATTCCAACACGAAATTTTCCTGAATGGGATTGGGATAAATCAAGATATCATGTACAGCTGAAAAGTCTAAAACGCCCATGAATAATTCAGGAAGATATCTTACCAAAGCAAAATTCAATGGTCCCTCATTGTCAGTAAATCCGAAGGCTATTATTTTCCCATCAGGCTGGATGACCACTGAATATCCTCCATCACGACTTGAATTAAAATCAGTAGTTAGTTTTCCACCAATACCCCAGCCTGAATCTAATGAGCCGTCAGGATGAAACCTCGCTATTGCAAAGTCGCTTTCCTGCCATGAGCTAGTATACCCAACTGCCACAATCTTTCCGTCTGATTGAATGGCAACTGAATTAGCTCTATCATCCTCGGTTCCAAATGAAATAACTGCCAAACCATCTGTACCAAAATCCATATCCAAAGTCCCATCCTCATTATAACGTGCAACAACGAATTCATAATTCGTATGATTAGGGTCACCACTGTTCGTATATCCTGCAGCAATGATCTTCCCATCAGGTTGAATGGCTAATTGAGAGATTTGATCAACCCACTGATTAATCGAAGTCCTTACGATCCCGTCCTCATTAAAGGTGCTGTCAGGTGTTCCGTTTTCATTAAATCGCATGAGGCTAAAATCGTAAACGGCCACGTTATTGTGGGCGGATCCAACGAATCCTCCGATGACAATTTTACCATCGTGTTGTATGACTATGTCATTAGCACCATTTGAGACAAAAGGAATAACCGTGACTATTTTCCCAAATGTTCCAAAACTGCTGTCTGGTATTCCTTCCGGAGTAAATCGGTATACTAAAGCATCTGTATTGGGAGAATAAGTGAAGCCCGCGAGGACAATTTTGCCATCGGACTGCAAGGCTATTGATGTTCCGTTGTTATCTCTTCCTTCAAGTGCTAAAATCGTTACTCCGTTTATGCCGAAAGCGCTGTCCAATACTCCATTGGGGAGAAGGCGAAGTAACGCAATGTGGCTATTAGTATCCTTCAGGGTAATTCCGACAATAAGAATTTTATCGTCCGGCTGAATACTCAGGTCACGCATATAATCCCTTTGAGAGCCAATTTGTATGATGGCTTTTCCCTCGAGACCAAAAGTAGTATCCAGTGTTCCATTGGTATTATATCGGGCCACTCCGAAATAGGCATTGTTTCCGAATGCTACAGTCCCGGCAGCAATAATTTTACCATCGGATTGCAAACCACCCGCACTGACAGAAGCTCCGAAATTTGGAAAATTAGTGGTTACTCTTCCATTTATGTTAAAGGTGCTATCCAGATTCCCATGTTGGGCGCAAATGGGATAAGCCAATCCTATAATAATGACTAATATTTGGAAACTTGATTTCATAAAATTTCAAAATTGTTACCAATCATATGTTATGTGCATTTCTTGCAATTAGCCATTCTTACGGTCTAGGAGTAACAAATGTGTTCATTTATTGAAATTTTATGGACACAATTATATTTTGATAAATCTCCCCATGAAAGTCTGGCCACTTGAAATTATTTTTGTAAAATAAATTCCCGGTGTTAGATTGGATACACTTAATATTTTTTCACTCGGCACACCTTCATATACAATTTTCCCTGAGTCAGCATAAATTAATACTTTACTAGCAACATTTGGGATTAAGATATATGAACTTGCAGGGTTTGGTGCTATTATAATATGATTGTTTTGAGGAGCGGGATCGAATAACCCCACAGACGTGGGTTTAAACCTAATAATCCAACCTGGTGGAGGCAATGTGGTTAGATTATCATAAATGTCGCTTGTAATTTCAAAATCATCATAACTACCTGAAACAGCAATTCCATCGTCTCTATCATATGGATTGGAAATCCCAACATGAGGACCACAGACTTCATTTGTGTCTACTCCTCCACTAGTAGTGTAACAATAAAATCCTTTACCTGGCTCATATATGGGGGTGCCATCCATGTGCATCTCCCCAAAATGAACTTCCATAACACCGTTTTCAAAAAACCATATTTGGAAGTTCATATAGGTATCAAAGCTATTCGCAACGGGGTCAGCAAAGAAACCCATCTTGGTATATTGCAGAACGAAAGCCTGCATGTTGTTGAAAGTAACATGCGAGAATCTTACATCTGATGTGATATTTGACGTATCATTTAAATCATCCCAGGCATATGACCCTGTATAATCCATCAGGTATGTTGACTCGTCTTCATCATCAGTAAACATCCCCCATCCTTCAGCATTATAAATCATTTTATCATACAAAGCCCCATAAAATGGAAATTGAAAATTAAAGTCAAACTCCATCTCCCAAATAGGACTACCCAAAGCCAGAATGCCAACCGATTCGTAATCTTCAAGTTCAGTGTAAACACCTTGAAAACTTTCAATCGTATAACCTGCAGACTGTGCAGAAAGATGGCGATAAGAAAGTGCAAAATAGCATGCCAATAAAAAAATGATTAGAGCCTTCATTCTATTTTTATTTTATAAAATATTAAATTTTCTCTTTATTAAAACAAATAGTATTTCTAGATATTCAATTCTCTCGTCAACGTCAATTGCACATAACAACCAAGGCTATGAGCAGTGGCGGCTCAATGCGAAAATCTACCAGGTAGCCTTAATCTGTTTCAATATATGAATCTTCTTCTCAAAATATTCGGGTAACTCACCCCCGGCCCCTCTCTTAATTCTCTGGGTAACTCACCCCCGTCCCCTCTCTTTTTACAGTTCTCGCAAATTGAAACACCATTCTCTGTGAGAGAGGGGTGATAAGTTATCCATATGAAATCATATCACCCCTCTCTCCATAATGAAACTTTTTCCATTTTAAAGAGGCAGATCTTCCTAGGAGAGAGGGGAGTGAAATGATATCGAAATCTTAGATTTAATGCTTTTCGTGTTTGCCCCCGACCCCTGCGTTTCTGCATTCGTTAAATATTTCCAGGTATGGAAGATGTATTCGATCTCATTTCGAAAACGCCGGGGCGAATGATTTTCGCATAGAGGATAATTTCGATTACTCAATTCAAATAATAGAAGCACAAAATGATCGAGGTCATTTTCTAATTGAAAACATTCGCCCCGGCGTTTCCGCGAAGAGGGTGTGTTGAGGAGGAACGCAGGGGTCGGGGGCAAACACGAAAATCAAAATCATTCGCGGCTAGTACTAAGTAAATCACCCCTCTCTCCCATGCAATCTGTTTCTTCTGATAACTACTGCATACTGTAACAAGAGAGAGAAGGGGGTGAGTTACACGAAAATCTTTTGTGACACTGACTTCCTTTTAAGTCGACACGCCTTCCAATAGTTCGATCAAAGGTTTTAATTTGCAGACAGGCGAGTTGGTGAGTCAAACCAAATCCTCGTTTCGCAACTATTTATATGCTTCGAAAACTAATGATCCTGGGCCTTTTATATACACTTTTTGGCTGCGGTGGCGATGGGAAGCCAGGCCTTTTCAGCAGCAACGGCTATCATGTCGGAAAGGAAAAAGTCTGGTACAGATCTTCGACCGGCATGGATTACAGCGTTAAAGAAGTGTTCGGTGCGGATGCCCGGACCTTTGCAGAACGCGAACTGAGCAGTAAGATGTACAAAGGGGCAACCGCTTATTACGGCTTCGATGATAAAAGCGTTTTTTGGGCGGATGCAAAAATCGAAGGCGTCGATCTGCCGAGTTTCGAATACCTCTGCAACCAGTATAGCAGGGATAAAAATGCCGTTTATTACATGGCGCAGGAACTCACCAGGGATGTGGCGCATCTGGAAATAGTGGGTCGGGACTTCATAAAAGATTCGACGCATGTGTATTACGGCAGCGATGTGTTTTCCGATGATCCTGGCCATTTTGCAGAGGTCGGTCAGCAAGGCTCCAACTACTATAAGGATAGCCGCAATGGTTGGTACAATACGTATCCGCTGAAGGACGCGGACCCTGCCACCCTGCATATCATTGGTCCCAACACCGCCGCAGATGCAAAACACGTATACGTTGAAATGAATGAGGTGGAAGGCGCCGACCAGCTTACCTACCAGGTGCTGACCCAGGGTTATTCGAAAGATGCGCACCACGTGTACCTGAACAGCGAGATGATAGAAGGCGCTGATCCGGCCACTTTTCAGATCCTCCAGGCACCATACAGCAAGGACGATAAACATTGTTTTAACAATGCTGTAGTAATTGCAGGCGCTGATCCGGCATCTTTTCAACTGATCGACGAATTTTACGGTAAAGACAACCGGCAGGTTTTTATCAACGGTACGCCAATTGAAGGCGCCGATCCGGCTACCTTTCGGATACTCAACAGCAATGCCGGTTGCAGTTGCGATGCGAAACATGCCTATACGTTGCAACACCGGATAGAAGGGGTCGATCCGGCGAAATTTCCAAAAAACGGACAGTGTAAAAGTTGTAACGAATCGGGCGTTACTTTTTAAATAGATATTGTTATTTCAATTACAACGCTAATAATGGTTTACAAAAGCCTTCTGCTCTCTGTCGCGCTGACGTTTTTCCTTGGCTACGCATTCACTATCGGGATCACGACCCCGAATTCTCTGCTTAAAAAACTTCCCGACTGGGGCGCTATTCCTCTATTGGGAGTTGTATTCGTGCTGTACCTGCTGGCAGGCTGGTGGGCGATCAAAGGCTTCGGCGACCACAAAATACTGGCTTCCATTTCGATGGGGTTTTGCACGTTGGGCATTGGTTTTTATGCATTAGGTTTTGCTATGGAAATAGGGCACGGTAAAGCGTCACCGGGTCAGTACGACTACGACTTTTCAAGGCTGGATGCAACTGAAAAGGATGCACTCACGCAGATCGCTGCTGACGCAGGTCTTACTTTACAGGATGCGACATTTTCGGAACACTGGCACATGATGGAGGATGCTGCAGGTTTTCGCACCTGTGTGCAAAAAGGCCATGTGACAGCGCTCCGCTTTTCAGGTAAAAAAATACCCGACCTGGCACTTTTTTCGCGATTTCCAAAATTGGGCGATTTATATCTGGTCGACTGCGGACTCGCTGACATGAGCGATTTGCAGGGAGCGCAAGTCGAACGGCTGGATGTTTCCAACAACCGGATCACCGATCTTAGTACCCTGAGCGGTTGTCCGAATGTGCGCTGGTTGTTTGTGCAAAACAATCAATTGCACTCTGATGCCGGCATTGAATTGTTTACCAAACTGGTGAGCCAGGATCTATCGGGCAATCCATTTTCTAAAAAATGATAACAAATACAAATTGGTGATAAGACTTTGCAGATTTACGCTATACCCCTTTCGGAGCACTCAACTGTCTACCTGCACAATGCTTATCTAAATTGTCTGCCTTGGTACTTAAGCACCACACATTAAAAGCAGTTAATTTTTAACATCTTGAAGATCGGCAGGAATATCAAGCTGCTCAATGAACTTACTCTTGTTTGTTTGAAAAAACTTGGAAGAAAAAATTGAAATGAAAATTGCCTGATATAGAATGGTGCCAATAATCAAAATTCCGCTTACAGGCGGAGTTGTCATAACTACATTCAGCGAACCCTCTGGCGGAACTGCTGGAAAAAACTTGGAATCTTTTAAAACAAGGTAGCTGAGGAGAAAAAGTATGGGCAGTACAATGATCCATATGAATGATTTTAACCTCCAACAGAGCATTTTCTTACGGATAAATTCATCTCTCTTTGGTTTTCTTTTTTCATTTACAAGCCTATTGTTTAATTCTCTTTGCGCTTTTAATTCCGCTTCTACAGATTCAAGTTCCTTTTGTTTCTCAGCCGCTTCAAAATTGATCCCCAACTGATGAACAATTTTTGGGGCAGTCTGTTTTTCTAGTTTTTTTACTTTTTTAGAAAGTCTGTCCGCAGCCACTGAATAAACATGTAATTGTGACGAGAGATCACTGATTTTTTTATTAAGCTCGTTATTTTCAGAAGACACCGTTAATGCTGTTGTTTTAACATTCTCAAGCTCTTTTTTGTTCTTCTCCAGCTCTTCTAGTTTCGCTTTGTATTGGCGATTTAATTCATCTTCTATAAATTGCCCAGCATTAAAACTATTGTCTTCAGACTGTTTATGATATTTTTCTAAAAATAAATCTTCACTGATAAGATTATAAATTACCTCGTCGTTATCAATTCCTTTATGCTTTAAATACGTAGCTATTTTTTGAATATCCTCGGATTTTCTAAGATCCTTATTAAAGCCTCGCGAAGTGATCGCTTTAAAATAAGCTTTCTTGTAATCCTCCGTTTTAATGGGAAGTAGCTTTGAGAGTTTATTTAGTAAAAAGGACGGTTTAAAAAAAATTGGAAATGCTTTTTCATCATAATGGCTTCTTCTTGAATGTTGGTCAAATTGAATCAAAAGATCATCTAGAGTGACCGAAAAATATTTTACCTGATTAAATGTTGGTGATGACTCACCTTTCGTACTTGCATAACGATAATCCAATACTAATTCTCTGAGTGTAATGTCATGGTAGGCTTGTCTTTCACTTCGGTAGGCAGGATGAAATGGAATACGTTTTTCTTTGCAGAAAATTTCCTTGAAATCGTTCTTGTTCTGGATAAAACGTAGATAATCTTGCGTACGAGCTTGAAGAAAAGGCTCACCCAGTTTTTCTACCTTCTGTGCTGTTCGCGAAACCTCAACATTATCAGCTTTAAGGGTTTTGTCAGATAAATCAATAATTGTTGCTGGATGAAGTGTGCCATTTCTATTTTGTAGCAAATTAGTATAAAACTGCTTAGAAAAATCATCTAGTTTGTCTGATTTTAGCATTGCTTTTATTGCTGAATCAGAAAGCTTGTCATCTAATAAATTAAAATCATTCTTCTTGTTTAATAATTCTTTTAAAGTAAGGTCTGAATAACGAATTTTAATTTTTTATTATTTCAGGATTGTCTTTAATGAGTTTTATAAGAGCTATACACGCTTCGTTTTCAGGATGCGAGTGTAAGCTCAACAAAGAATATATCACATTTGTATCAAGATAAAGCACCCAATCAATCAGGTTCATGTCGCTGATCTCCTTAATCTCTTCAGGCTTTACACCAAGCGAAACAAATGACTGCGTTTTTAGGGAAATTTCGTTGAGAAAGTTAAGGTCTTCTTTTGAAACGTAGTCAGGAAACTTGTCGACTATGAGTTTAAAAAATCTCACACAGGGAAGGATCAGAATCGCGTAATTTTTTATATGATTCTTGGATAAAATCTTCGTTATCAACATCTGGCTTACTATTATTTAAAACAAAAATTTTGTAGAGCTTCAACCCCAAACTCATAAAAAGCACTGTATAAATAATCAATAAAAACAGTATAGAGTAGTTTTATTTTCTGAATTTCAAGATCCTTTTCAAGTGTGTCAGTTATAAAGACTTTGAAATTTTGAAAGCGCTTGGAATCATTGTAATTTATTTCATTTTCTAAATTTGTTAATCTTGTTCTTTCATTTTCTGAAAGTAAGATATTATTCTCATTCTCAACAACCGCATGATCATTTATTAGTTGGAAAAGAACGGATTCTACTTCTGGCTTGTATGGCTCAAATGATATAGATTCTTAATTTCTAAAATTAGATTAGATTTCGTAACCTCAGTCGTCTCAAATATCGTATTAAGAATTACGGATTTTAGCGTGTCTTCCCTTGTCTCTGAAGCAGCTAGAGCTAGGGTGGACAAAACTTGTATGGAAGTTTTCGGTCTTGGCATGGGATGATAAAATAAAGCAAATTTCTCGAGACTTTTTTTAATTATAAATCAGAAAACTTACATCAAATCTTGCATGCCCAACTGCCGGATACCGTGTCTTTTGGTTGGAACCACACGCCGTGCCGTTTTCTGCCGGCACCTCACTTTGCAACCGAAGGCTTGGTTGTCATTGTGTGCGATGCAATCGACCAGAAAAACTAACAAGTCGCCCAGGCAACACCACCATATCTTGTAATTGACTTGCTGCGAAAGAATCGTCGTCCTATTGCCGTGTCGGCTAAAAAATTATGTGGGCCTGTCGCGATATCTTTCCTAGTGGGTTGTTCGCCCAAGTTCGAAGGGAAAACAATTTGCAGGTACAGTCTCATGATAAAATGTTCACGAAGAGGGTAGTGATAGAATAACATAGTAAGATCAAAACATACAGTTTAGCCGGGATTGAGATTCTAATGGGGTTGAGGTCTCGGCTAGGTTTTTTTTCTAGTAAGCATTTCAAATGAATTCTTTAAATTACGAAATTGAAAAAACATTATGAAAATAAATTACGTAAAACTGAGGAATCGTGGGGTTATTGCACAGTCTGATGGATCGAAGGTTTCCGATGGAAGGTATGTTTTCTACTAAACTAAACTTCATTCAGAGAACTGAACTTACACCTTGTAATAATGTGTCTTTGAAGCACGGAAATCCAACCTTCGCAAGCCCCTTGTTATCAGGACCACTATTTTTCGTCTAAAGATGTGACTTGTCAAATTTACTTACACTTTGTCCGAATCGATTTACATTAGAAACGATATCAATCCAATCACTCACTGAGATTCGAAAAATAAATCTCTTATAAAATCATAGATTTCAGCTTCGATTGGGCGTTTTTTAAAAGTGTATTTTTATGTGTGAGGGCTTTTCTCTTTTCATTTTACTTTCTTTTTATACCCAAATGTTTACTGTCTTAGCATCAAACAATCTCAATGGAACTTTGAATTTCTTTTCAATCTCCTTCAAGTGTTGTATATCGTTCTCAGAATAAACACCGATGTAAACGCTATTCAGGAAAGGTTTCCAATTTCCGTTTTCATCTTTTCGTTTCTTGCCTGCTTTGTTAATTGCTTTGATGATGTGGTCGTCATAAAGTCCGAAACCGAAACCGTAAACTATCAGTGAGCCGCTGATTGCAGAAAGTTGTTCGTAACAGTATGAAAGATATTTGTTGTGAACGATGTGTGTCAGTTTATCAATGCCGCTTCCCGCTGTAACAAAAATCGGATACTCTTTCTTTTCCATTCTTGCCTTGATGTTGTCAAGTAAGTAATGTTCGCTTGAGTATTCTTCCTTTACGATTTCAACACCTGTGTCAAAGATTTGCAATGCTCCGTGCAAGTAGTAAATGGATTGTTCGTCTTTGTATTTTCCCCAACGCAATTCTGAATACACTCTTTCATCTTCGGGTTTCCATTCGTCTGGGTCTTCTAAATCTCTGCCGAAGCCATCGCCTCCGTTTTCAAGTTTGTTACGCATCAGCACCCAATAGAGAAGTAAATCGTAATTGGTTGTAAATATCAATCCGTCTTGATTGAGAAATGTGCCAAGAAACTTTGCACATGCCTGGCTCTTTTCTTCTGCAATCGTAAATACATGTTCAGGGTGTAATTCCTTTATCGCATCAATCAAACTTGTTTTCAAAATGTCGCTTGCATGTTTGATTTTATCTACTACTTTTTTTCCAGCACCAAACAGTTCTGCAATCTTTGCAGCATCGTCCAATTGCTTCATCAGCAACTCAAAGTTGTTTGTGTTTACAATCTCAAATAGTTTATGCAAATCATCGTCAGAAGCTTGCTGATGAATTCACTCAATGCGTTGTAAGAAAATATTCCATCGTCATAAGAACGGCTGAAACCATTTCCCAACAGTAAATGCTTCTGTCGGTTTTTCAGATGCTTGACAACCTCTGGATATGTTCTTACTTCGTCTATCATTCTCCAAATATTTTTTACTTCACCTTCACTTGCCCGTTCATCAGCAACGGTAAAAGGAAATCACGAAGGGTTATGAGTTCTTGGGTTTCTCTGCTTCTTGTCAAAATCATTTTGTCGTATTTGCCGACAATGCTTTGAAATTGTTTTTGCAATTCAACTGGTGGCTTTGCAAATATCAAATCATACAAAGTGTCCTTGTCAATTGAACCGAAAGTTGTTCCTGTTCTATTCTGAACATCAAACATTGCTTTGAAATAAAACATGAGGTAAAGCAAAATGAATTTGCTTCATGCTTGCTGTTCAATGCTGCAAGTCCTCGTCGATGCAACACTTTTCATTTGCCACATTCAATGTTCCAACTGGTGCACGAACACTCAACAAAACATCTTCTTCATGTGCAATCCTTGATGGTGCTGTTGTGAACATACGCACAAGCGGAAAACGAAAATTGAAATCGGTGCTGCCTTGAAAGAAAACCATTCCTTTTCCTTCTTCATTGTATGAATCACCGTCAGGTGATTGTCCCATTGTAATGTTTGCAACTTCACTCAACTTTCCATCAGTCCAACCAACTGGAATTTCCATTTTCAATTTCTCATTCCATACAATTTCACCGCCACTTGCTTTATAAGGCTTGCCTTCTTCGTTTGGAAAGTCAAACTGCACAAACCAATAATTGTAAATGGTTTTTGACATTTGTTCAAGTTCAGAATTGATACGGTTATTAAGTTCAATTTTTTTATCAAGCAAAGTCAAGTAGTCAGCAATATTTACTTGATATGGTTTTTCAAATTCGGGAATTTGAAAAGTCATGATTTGGTCTTGGTCGCCTCTTGGCATCTTGCTTCCCTTTGAACCTGTCATTTGATGCTTGAAAAACAAATCCTGAAACAAGCAGTAGTAAACAAACTTGGGGTGAAACTTTTTTGTTCTTTGTTTGTAAAACCAAAACATCATTTGAACAACCGCCTTCAAAAGTTGCATACCAAATCTTTTTGAAATAAGGTCGGATGTTAGAAAGAAGAATTTCATCTTCATCAAACTTGCAGCAAGAAACAGCAGGTGGTAAATTGATTGCATCAACAATGCCGCCTCTGTTTGGCATCATGTTATCCGTTGAAATAAAATTCTTCAATTTCAAACCATCAACAGAAGTTGTTGCTTCTGAATAATCGCAAACATCTGAAAGTGGAACACTACTCATAGCTCACGATTTTGAAATTTTTTAAAATGTCTTTTTCTAATTTCTTACCATCATTGAAATATTCTGCCAAATTATTTTGATGTTCTTGCATCTTCTCATCAAACTCATAAGATGTCAATTCGCAGTATTCAATTCGTGTTTCAAAATATTGTCCTGCACCAAAAGAGTATTTCTTGCCTTCTATTTTTTTGTTGTCAATTTCAATAGAAAAATCTTCAATCACTTCTTTGTTGTTGATTGCATTGATGATTTTGTTTTCATCATCAGCACTCAATAAAGTTTTTTTGTTTTTGCCTTCCTTCACTTTCTTTCCCAACTTAGAAGCATCTACAAAAATTACTTTGTCAGTAGTTTTGCTCTTGTCAATAAATACTACTGAAACATTTGTTCCTGTATTGGCAAAAATATTTGGCGGCATTTGCACGACTGCATGTAACCAGTTGCTGTCAACTATTTTTTTTCTGATGCCAAAACCAATCGCTGCTTTCTCGGTGCAAAATCCTGTCGGCACTACAACGGCTGCCTTTCCTTTTGTGTCCAACGAATACATGATGTGCTGAATAAACAATTGGTAAATTGCCATGCTTTCTTTCTTCTTTGCAGGCACACTTGGCACACCTGCAAAAAATCTTTTCTTGTGAATGTCGCTTGCAAGCGTTTCCCTGTCATCGCTGAAATCAGTTTTGAAAGGTGGATTGCTTACGATGTAATCAAACTTTTTCAAATCGTCTTTTGCATCGTTCACATGAAAGGGAATCGTCAAAGAGTTTCCTTTAATCACATTGTGCAATGAATGCACAAGATTGTTCAGGATTAAATTCAATCGTAAAAACTCGGACGACTTTTGAGAAATATCTTGCGAATAAATTGTGCATTTGTCCTCACCAATTTGGTGAGCCAAACTCAACAACAAACTTCCTGAACCTGCTGCTGGGTCGTAAAGCAAAACATTCTTTGTTTCCTTGGGAACAAGAATCCTTGCCATAATTTTTGCTACGGTTGGTGGTGTGTAATACTCTGCATATTGTCCGCTGTCTTTGTTGTAATCTTTAATCAGGTATTCAAAAATGGTAGAGAAGAAATCATACTTCTCCTCAAACACGGGTTCAAAACTGAACGCAACTAATTTGTTGATGATGGCTTTGCAGAACGGACTTCTTTCGTTTTTCTCTCTGATGTTTTCAGATAGTTCTTCAAACAACGGAATCTTTTCTCCGCCAATGGTAGAAACAGAAAATATTTTGATGTTGGTTGCAGCAATGTCTGTAAGCGTTGTGTCAAATGTGATGGAGAAATCTTTTTCGTTCTGCTTGTTGAACAGATAACTGATGAAATGTGTTTTCTTCAACTTCGCACTTCGTTCACCAATTTTTTCAAGCATGTATTCGTAATCATTGTCCGACATGTTTTGAATGTCGGCTTCAATGTTTTTGCTGTCTTTTAATTTCTTGTTTGCATTTCTTGCTTCATGCAAAAATTTATCGTTCAAAAATTTGTAGAGAAAACCTTCCGTAATGATTTTGTATTCGTAACCTGTGTTTGCCAATCCGTAATTGCTGCAAACGGTTTTCAAGCCGTCAATCAGTTCTTTTGTTTTCTGTGTATGTTCTAAATGGTTTGTCATTTATATGGCTCTTTGATAAAAGTATTCGTTCACTAAGGTTGTATTGATAAAGCGAACCACATTCAAATCCTGAATTCCTTTTTCTTCAAGTGTTTCAATGATTGTTCGTTTGGTTGCTTCCGAAAAATAATCTTGATTGTTAAGCAATGCTTGATTGTTCAACACTGTAATATCTGTTTTGTGTTTGATGTTGAGCAATACGGCTTGCAAAGCGAATTCGCTTTGCAGCACATTCAAATTATTTTCATTGATGCGTTTGTGAATCTTGGCAAACTTGGTATCGTTCTCATACTTGGCTGCAAGCTGTGCATCTTTATTGTTCAATGCGTTTGCCTGTTCGTAAATGTTTTTCAAATCTTTTATCGCTGCATCCATTTCTGCCGAATCTAATTCCTCAATGTTTTTCTTTTTGAATAATCGTTTCAGTTCTTCAAACAGAGAAATAAATTTCGGGTCTTTCTTGTCAAAGTTTCCTTCCAATTCTTTTCTTGCTCTTTCTAATTCGCTTCTGAATTTGTCTGCAATCTGCAATTCATGCGTTGCAATTTTACGGAAGGTGAATTGCATTTTTTCCAATGCAATGTTCAACAGATTTGTGTTGTCGTTTGCGTTCTCTTAACTTTCTTTCAGGTTAATGATGTCAATGCGATTTGCAACTTCATTAAACAACTTGTTCACTTTGTCAAAGGAAAATTTCTCTAAAAGTTCGGTGTAGCCCATCATCTTAATGATGTTGTATAAACTCTTTAAGTTCTCCAAACATTTTTTCAGTTCGGTAATTTCTTTCTTGTCGGTAATCTGACTTATGATTTTCTGAAACTCTTCTAAGTTTGAAAAATCGTAGAGAAATAATTTCTCTTTTATCTCTGCAATCTCTTTATCAATTTCCTCTGACGATTTAAAGAGGTTGGAATATTCTTTTGCTTCATCGCCTAACTCCGCTTGCAATTCCTTGAAATATTCTTTGTTGGTTTTGTCAAACTCTTTTCTGATGTCGGCAAAGTCAACCACATAACCATACTTGAAATTCTTGTAAGGTCGGTTCACCCTAGTAAGTGTTTGCAAAAGGTTGTGTTCTTTCACCACTCTTGTCAAATACATTTTCTTCAAACGCTTTGCATCAAAACCAGTCAACAGCATATTGTAAACAATCAGCAAATCAATTTTGCCTTGCTTGAAATCGCTTTGATTGTCTTTGCGAATTTGTTTTGTGTCCACATCATGCAGAATCAAAGCGGCTGTTATCGGTGCATCTTCTGCATTCAGATATTCTTCTTGTGGCTCTGCTGCAAGATTGTATTGTGTGTTTGGTTCTCTTGTTAGTTGACGAAGTTTTGTTTTTGCATCATTGTATTTCTGCACAAACTCAAAAATCATTTTCGCTTGGTCGGATGAATCGCAAACAATCATTCCTCCAATGGAATTGTCGTTGTGAATCACTCTGCTTTTTTTGAAGTCGGCAATGATGTAATCTGTTAACGGCTCAACAAATTTCTTGTGAGAAAAAACATCTCGTTTTGTAAACTCACCTTGCTTTACAATTTCATCATATACTTTGTTGATGTCGGTTCTGAATTTTGTTTCAATCGCTTCACGAATCAATTTCAAAGTGTAACCGTCTGCAATGGATTTGTTGTAATAGTATTTGTGAAAGTAGTCGCCAAAAATTTCTTTGCTTTTGAAATCACCAGTGATTAAAGGTGTTCCCGAAAGTCCGATGTGAATTGCGTTCCTGTCAGAGTTCACCAACTTAGCATAGAAAGTTCCTTCGGGATTGTAACTGCGGTGAACTTCATCCAAAAAGTAAATCCGTTTTACATTGATGTTGTAATCTGAAATTTGAGCAATGGAATAATCTGAAAACTTTTGAATGTTTACTACGGTTATTGTTTGCTGTCCGTCATTTCCTGCTGTTGCTCCTGCGGTTGTGATGTTGGTTACAAAATCTTCTTTTGAACTAATCATTTCAACTTTCAAACCTCTTGCAATGAATTCATCTTTGGCTTGTGTTGCCAAATCCAAACGGTCAACTATGAAATAGAATTTTGCAATGATGTTTTGCTTCTGATAATAATCTTTCAAATAGTTCACATTGAAATACGCCAAAGCGGTTTTACCGCTTCCTTGCGTATGCCAAATGATTCCTTTTTTTATTCCTTGATTTAGTTTCGTTTCAATTGCCAATGTCGCAAACAATTGAGGGTAACGCATGATGTGCTTCTCAATTTTCGGAACGCTGTTTACAATGGTGTTCACATAAGCAAACCCATATTTCAAAATTATTTTCAATCGTGGTTTGCTGAATAAAGAAGTCAGCACACGATTAGTAGGGGAGTTGTTTTCTTTTGCAGTGTTGTATTCAGAATTGCCAAGAATGGAAGCAATGTTGTTGTCCAACAAAATTTGTTTTTCAATTTCTAAATCTTCTGTCGGCAAATTGTGAATGATGGAATTATCTTCCTCTCTGAAACAATTGAAGTTTACCTGTTCGGGGTCAGGCGTTGCGTAAAACGCACCTTGTATAGGTGTGATGCTTTCCTCGTCATACTCCTGATTGTTTGAGAACACAAGCAACTGCGTTATGTTCATGAATTTTTTGAACTTCGGATTTTTGAAGCGAACATTTATTCTGTTGCGTTCCGCTAAAATTCCTTCTCTGTTGTTCGGCTTCTTCACTTCAACAAATGCTAACGGCATTCCGTTAATCAGCACAGTAATGTCGGGTCTGAATTCTTCTTCCTCGTTTTTGTAAGTGAGTTCTGTAACAACATTGAAAATGTTGTTTTCAAAATTTTCAAAGTCAATCAACTTGCAGTCAAAATCGCCAAGCAAACTTTTGTAGAAGCTTTTGCCAAGGTCGCTGTTGTCAAGCTGAATGTTGAGTAACTGAATAAAGGAATCAATTTCGTTGTCGGTAAATTCCTTGTCGTTGATTTTAGAAAGTCCCGCCTTGAACTGGTCTTTGAAAATGTTGGTGTCGGTGTGAAGATTCGTAATTGCTGACTTAGACAAATAAGTAAAGCCCAACCGTGTCAGATGCACGATTGCTGGGATTTTTACTCTCGAATCTTCATTGAATGTCATTTTATAAGTTCAGCAAATTTATTTGTACAAGATAGAGATTTTAATAAAGCGTTGGGGAAAACACTCTTTCATTTTTTTCGGGTCGGATTTTCGTGCGGTTGCAAAAAAAAATGAAAGTGTGCAGGGGTTGGCAAAGAATTTCAAAATATTTTGTCTATTGGGAAAAAAAAGTAATTCACGAATCGTTTGCTGTCTGTTCAAAGCGGTGTCTTGTCTGTTCTTGTTTTAAAAATGTTCATTCAATGCCGCAAAGTTTCATGTTAGCATTGTCACTTAGAGTTGCTGATAACGATAGTTCGTGCAATAACCTTCTCTCAATTTTCTAATAATGATTAAGCTTCATGTCCGTCATGACGAAAAAATATTTTTTAAACTATAATTCCCATGATGAATAGAGTGTAATGGTAACAAAATTCAGAAAATCAACCCCTCAATCCATTTCTTCATCAATGCTACTACTAAAATATCGATTATTTCTTAACAGCCAAAGTATTCAGAAAGGTCTGTTGTCTCAGATTATGTCCCAGATAGATAATTTCACCCCACCAGATTTCCCCCAATTCTCACTACTTTTAATTCCTCACCCCTTCATCACACCCCGACACATCTTAACCTTAACCACAGTGATGAAGCACATTACCTCTTCTCCATGGGTTGTATTTACCCTATGTCTTCTTTCCAACTCCGGAATTGCCTCGGACTATAGGATGCCTGTTGTTGCTGACCCTCCGGTTGTCGTCATCAGGCGCGACGACCATGTAGCCACGATTGAAATGGATTTTGAGCCCTCAAATGCCTATCAGCTCTGGGATGTGGGCGATGACGGCCAGGACCCCGTGGGTTATCTCGTGCAGTGGTGGCCTGATGCCGCAGCGGTCCCTGGTCTCGTAGCAGCTTGCGGTTGCGCAACAGATCAGACAACGGGGGATACGATCATGGGTACGGAATCACAACCGCATAAACTTGTGACAGCCAACAGAGTGGCGCAGATCCAACCCATCGCTAATTCCTTGTGGACGAATAATGCCAATTGGAATGTAGGGAGGTATCCGCCATATTATCATAATGGGGTGATCAGGATCCAGGCGGATTGTGTGGTGCCGGAAGGTGTATTCCTTATACTCGTGCAAGGAGGAGAGTGTATTTTGGAGGAAGGTGTGAAGTTAAGGATCAGACATGATGATTAATGAACGCTTGACCATGCTGGTGGGTAGCCTATATTAGGCACCCATTTCTCGTGTATCTATTGACCGATGAATCCTCTTCTCTGCTTCTTGAATGCTTATTCCAATATAATAATCTCTAACAAAAGAATGCTCCATTTGATCAGCATGAGGAATAAGTTCTGGTCTGGTATTACCTTTTATTTGTTGAACATTCGATCTAATCGAAAGAGTGCCATTATAGCCGGGAATATTATTGCATAAATATCCGAAGTATGTAGCCAGGTGTGCATTGTCTTCGAAGTTAGCTTCATAATCACTAAAACTTGCTTCACTTAAGGAAGCCCATACTCCGTAATGCAATGGTTCAGGATGATCAATAACTTTTTGAAACATTACAACGCGAATAAATCGATCTGTCTGATCAGGATAAGATATAACGCAAAAATCTGAATTCAATGAAGCAAGATCATTTTTCTCTTCTTGCGTAAGTTCATTATAATTACTTGGAGAATCAAAAGTTAATGCGGGCCAATCATTGTGAACAGCTCCACATATTGAACATTTATATCTCATTCCGAACTTTTTTAATGGCGTCTAGTCGAGTCACACAAAGGAGTTTCACCTCTATGTTCTCACAGAACCGTGCTTGAACCTCTCGATTCACACGGCTCTTCCTGTTCAGTCACGAATGTAATAAATACATTCTATGGATGAACCCATTTCCAGTGATAAAACAAGTTCGGATTTTCTTTGTATTTCAACTTTAACCATCGAACAGCCGACTGCAGATAAAGATCTTTCTCCCACGTCACCCATTTCAAAAGTCTTTGATTCAAACCATGCCACAAGCAGAAGGTATGACCATACCATATTTTGCAATAATAGCCTGATACACCTCTTGCAATAGGATTAAGCAGTTTCGCCATTGCTTCCAATGGGCTTACGCCGTTTATGAAGTTTCGGCATTCTGAATTTATCCATCACACAACTCATATCTGCCCCTTTTATTTCTATTCGTTTATTAGGTTACGTACACTTCATTTTTTGTTTTCGGGAATTGCTTCCATTAACAAAGTATATGCTTTATCTAATGCCCTACCACCTGCTTGTTGTCCTTTGTAATGACCAAGGCGAACAATTACTAAATCGTGCGAAGGTATAATTGTTACAGATTGTCCACCCGCCCCAAGCATCATATAAGCGTCTTTAGGAATGGGGAGACGACCGTCCCCATTTATCCAAAATAAGCCACCATAGATTGGTCGTCCATCTGCTACCCAAGGCTCGGCAAGAGTGCTTACAAATTTTGTAAATCCTTCGGGCAAAATTCGTTCGCCATTCCATACTCCGTCTTGTAAATAAAGATTGCCTAATCTTGCCCAGTCACGGGCTGAAGCAAACTCATAGCCTTGGGTTAAAAAATTACCGTAAGGATCCGTTTCCATCACCATGGTACGAATTCCAATTTTATCGAACAACTCCTTTTGTGGAAAGGTGTAATAATTTTACCTGTGCTTTCTATGCCTAAGCGATTGAGATAATTTGTGAGTACGGGATCACAATTTCGATAACGACCCACAGTATTTGGCAGCCATTGTTGAGGCAGATTAGCAGCATACTCAAATGAATTGATTCCGCCAGTATATAAATATAAATGGTCTGGGTATCCAACCGCAGGGTCGTAATCTGGGTCTTGTGGCGCTCTGCAATACAAGCCGCTTGACATATGCATGATGTCCATGACTCGGATTTTGGCTCGCCCGTCACCTTTACCTTGCCATTGGGGAATTGGTGCAGGTTGATCCAATGTATATACACCTTGCCGAATTAGTATTCCCATTATTGTAGCTGAAAGGCTTTTACCCATAGACCAACTTTCCAAAGCTGTATTTTTAGTGATGCCATTAGCGTATCGTTCGCCAATTATTCTTCCTTTGTACGTTACCACAAAAGCTGCTGTTAGTGCTTCTGTTGGTGCAAAAGCAGAATCTATTGACTGCCTTACTTTGTTCATATCTATGTCAGAAGGCATTTCTGTCGTTGGCAACGCATCCCCCATTGGCCATGATGTGGTAGCTGCATCTGGAAGATTACGAGAAATTTTTACAGGTTTGAAGTACAATGAACTGCTTCCTTCTGGTAAACAAACACACCCTTGGTCGCCAGTATAAATTGCAGTTCGGGTTACTCCATTGGGAAGTTTAATAGAGACGGATTTCTTTTCATAATCAATAATTGGTTTCCCAACCTTTGCTCTTTCTGAATAAGGTGCTGTAAAATATCCAACATTCTCAGCAGCAAAATCAGGAGATAGCCCGGTGATGAAAACAGCAGAACACATTATTTTGGCATAGCCAGCAGTATTGTGCGAAAGTTCGTCACCTGGCGGTGCTTTGTAGGTTGTCTTTAATTCCAGTTCAGCCGCACGAGACAACATTTTGCTTCGCTCTTCCGGGGTCATAACCTGAGCAGAGCTAATCAGTCCATTCAAAAGAAACGAAACCAGTAAGGAAATAGTAATTATTTTTTTCATTTTAAGTTTTATTTGTTGAGAAAAGTCTGTCCGAAAATTTGAACAGTGTCACCATAGGCTTGCAGGTAGTCGAGTCACGCAAAGGAGTTTCGCCCCTGCGTTCTCACAGAACCGTGCTTGAAAGTCTCCCTTCCCAAGGCTCTTCTTGTTTAATCACAAATGTAAAATAACACATTTCGGATACACAAACTCCCCCATCCGCCCATATTGTACCAATGCTTTTGTTATGCGCTGTCTTCGTAAATAGAATTAAATTAGATTTCCAACGAAAGGAATCTTCCAAAAAGGCATATATTCTGTCCAGCCTAAGAAGAAGGAAAAGATAGCATGAATAAAAGGTGCAGATAGAAAACTTAAACCTAAATAGAGAATTGTTTTACGTGTACTTAATTTCAAAACGATCGGAGGTAATATTACAGTCATTAGCATTGGAATAGGATAATATATCCACCAAGGCAATTTATAAGTTGCTCCGTATTTTCCAAATAGCATACCAAAGACAACAACGATTAATGACAAGAAAAAAAATTGATTACGCTTGATCTTAAAATCATTTTTTGACAAAACGATTCTCATAATTACAAAGAATATCAAGAGAGAGGCTACAATCATAATAGGGAAATGCCACTCTGTATTCATAAAAAAAGTTTGAATCGTGAGAACTCTGGTAGCGCATAACGACCAAGGCTATGGGCAGTGGCGGCTCTACAGGAGAATCAGCCAAGCAGCCTTAATCTGTATCAAGATAAGAATTCTCTAGTTAAGATTTTCAGGGTAACTCACCCCCATCCTCTCTCTTAATACAGATATAAAATTAATGAGACAGATCTTCATGGGAGAGAGGGGAGTGAAATGATTTCGAAATCTTAGATTTAATACTTTTCCTGCTTTGCCCCCGACCCCTGCGTTTCTACATTCGTTAAATATTTCCAGTTATGGAAGATGTATTCGATCTCATTTCGAAAACGCCGGGGCGAATGATTTTTGCATAGAGGATAATTTCGATTACTCAATTCAAATAATAGAAGCACAAAATGATCGAGGACATTTTCTAATTGAAAACATTCGCCCCGGCGTTTCCGCGAAGAGGGTGTGTTGAGGAGGAACGCAGGGGTCGGGGGCAAAGCAGGAAAATCAAAATCATTCGCGGCGAGCACTAAGTAAATCACCCCTCTTTCCCATACAATCTGTTTCCGATAACTTTAGTAAGAGAGGGAAGGGGGTGAGTTACACGAAAATCTTTTGTCAGTAAACGGTTATCCGCCATGCCTAGGAGTCGATGTTATAGCCAGTGGATTTTCACGGAAATCTTCGATAGATTTCTTTCCTGTTCGCTACGATAATAAATCTTATTGTGGTTTTACGAATCCTTTCAAAGCCAATTCGATAATCTCCCTATCTTAATTCTGTAATAATTCTTGTAACCTGTTAATTTTTTCGTTGAAGGTATCTCTTGGATGGTTTTCGCATTTTCTGCTTTTAGAATTGTTTGTTCGACTTTCTTTAGGACGATCTCCTCAGAAATATATGATAGCCATTTTTCAAACGATTTATCAAATTCGACAATCATTTCGAACTAAGCTTATTAAAGATCTTTGCTCTTGAAACAGTTTTGCCCGTTTTTTCAGAGTCCATGATCTGGCCTAATAGAAAATCTTCGTACTGGTCATCCTTGATGTCTGTAACTTGAGCTCCCAGTTGTTCTGCGAGTTCTTTAAGAATCTTACGGCTTCGATTGTCTGCCTTAATAACAATAGCACCCATATCCAGAAAGTTTTATGTAAAGATAAGCCAAATTCAAAGCACAATCAACTGAACATTGGCTATAACGTGGACGGCTTGCTGCTGTGCTGATATTTAATAATATCAAAACCGGAGCCGCAGCCGAATGAAAAACTGATGATGAAGATAATAACTAAAGCTCAATGGAATTACATCTGCCAGATAGTACAAGATAGTAACACATAAGCTCATTGCACTTCCTTCAGCCAGCATAGCAGCAAACCGAATGTTAGCCGCTTTCATGAGTTTATACAGGTTTCCTAAACTAAGTATTCATTCCATCAAAACACCACCCCAATCGTAAACGCATTCAACTTCGGCCCCTTTCCCTCCACAAAAAATGAATTGAGATCATACGCCGCAAAGAAATCAACACTCTCAAGACCCATCTGCAACCGCACACCATACCTTAAATTGTTGAGATAAAAATTGTCCCGTTCTTTATCCGCTTTTTTATCGCCATCAACTGTGTACCCTTGTTTCGAATAACTCTCTAATCGATATCCCGCATACGGACCTATGCCTATACGGAAAGAATCATGATCGCTGTAATTCCAGCGGCTGTGATGATGATGACGGCCGGTCGCATACATCGGTATGAACGAAGCATTGAGATACATCGCCGTCAATTTACTCACATTGAAATCAAGCGTTCTCGGATCTTTCGTAAACTCTACTCCATTCTCCCCCTTCGTGATCAGCGTATTGTCATCCTGAAATTTGAAGTTAAACCAGCTTACCCCCAGACCAAATTCAAAGAACACATGCCTGCCGATATCTGTATGCAATATCGTATTGGCACCTACAGACCACGAACCCCAGGGATGAACTGCGTACTGCGCATCATGATCATCCGGAAATCGACCATCCTCCAGAAAATTGTTGATGCCAAAATCAAAATTGAATGAAGCCTGCGTTCGGGAATTACATGAACCTAAGTCTCTCCGGCCCCGGAAATCTTCATTGTTTTCATCATCTTCTTTGTCTTCGTTTTCTTCATCTTCACTATCCTCAGTATTGTTGATCTCAGTAGTGTCGGCATCTTCTTCATCCACATCGCTATCTTCAGCATTAATGGCACGGAGGGTATGGAGTGTATCGTTGTCCTCGAGATTGTCAAGGATATCATTGAACAATCCCTGGAAATCATATCGCCTCAATTGCTGCAGGTCCTTCTTGTCCCCTATCGTAAAAACTACCTTGCTGGAATGCGCCAGTTCAATGACTACAGTATCCGTCTTCTGACTCTGCGCCATTTGCACTGCCGTGAACGTAATGAAGGCTGTGAGTAAAATTATTTTTTTCATCTTTTTTTTTATTTGGTTGGATCCCGTTTCTTATCCGGGAAATTTATAGTCAGGTATTCATTTTTCAATTGTCTGAGATCACCGATGATCGAATCATTATTTTTCAATCCCAATGCGACATCAATGACTTTCTTTACTCCAGACGTTGATTTCTTTTCCGGAGTTGCTTCCAGTGTCACAGATTTTTTCATGAATCTTGCATTCACTTCCTGTGCCGTGTATTTCATATTGCGGCCCGGAGCTTCATCGGTAACATCTTCGGATGTTGAAGCGGACACAGATGCAACCTCGGACTCTGGTTCAGGATCAATGATTTCAATTTGTGCTGATGTAGTCACTACAGACTCCTCTTCATTGATTTCATTTGGTACATTCTCAACATCAACTACATCACCTTTACTCATTGATCTATTTTTTACAGAAAGTGTTTTGATCTTCTTATCGGCTATGAATTCAGCTTTCTGCACAGGAGCTTCTGAAACAATCAGGAACTTCAGCGGCAGATGCAATGGGTGTATTGCTTTTTAATTCTTTCTGAACTGGATTCTGTTGGCCTAAGGTTACAGATGGTGCATCCTTATGATTTGGCCACAAAATGAATGAAGCGGCAAGCAGCAATAGCATACCTGCTGCTATTTTCCACCAGATACCAATGGGTTTATTCTGAGCTAAACCGGTTTCAATCCGGTCCCATGCAGATGCAGGTGCCGGCCTCTTGAATTCTTCGAGTGCTTCCCGAAATAATTTATCTGGTTGTGGTGTCATGTTGAATTCGCTGGGTTGAAAGTTCACGTTGAGCTAATAATTTTGCAGATATACCCTTGCCCGGCTCAGTTGGGACTTGGATGTATTTTCACTGATGTTAAGTTGTTCGGCGATCTCTTTATGTGCATAGCCATCGATGGCATACATATTGAATACGATCCGGTATCCGGGTGGCAATTCTTCAATCATATTGAACAGCTCTTTGGCTACAAGAGGATCGTTACTATTTTGCGTACACATCTCCATGTCAGCTTCATTGATATCTGCTGTCATAAACATGTTCTTCTTCTTGCGCAGGAAACTGAGGCATTCATTGATGACGGCACGTTTGATCCATCCCTCCAGGCTGCCTTCACTCCGGAATTGTTCTATGCGGTTGAGGATATTTGTAAAGGACGTGACCAGTACATCTTCGGCGTCCATAGGATTCTTCACATAGCGGCAGCACAAGGCATACATCTTCGGGGAAAATGTATCATAGAGGTTTTTCTGGGCGTTCCGTTCGCGGCGGATACACCCTTTGATCAGTTCTTGTTCGTTCACCGTGATGGAATGAGATCCATGGACTTGATTCACCCTATAGACGATGGAAGGGGGTCGGAGGTTGCGTGGGTAAAGAAAAAAAAGCAATAAGCAATGTGCAATTGGCAAAAAGCAATGAGCAATTCGAGCGCATAAAATACTTTGATCTCCTGGTTAACTTAACAATGCTTTCATTTCGCAAATCTGTAATTTGCTGACGCGGAATCGTACTCGTTAAGCTTAGGCTGTGCCTAAGCTTTCGCGTCTGCAAAACTCCGTTTTGCGTAATAATGCTTTTTTATTAAACTTAAAATACACTTTTGCAGAACAATGCTTTCATTTCGCAAATCTGAAATTTGCAGACGCACAAGCTTAGGCTCAGCCTAAGCTTAACGGTTGGCTTTTTACCCCGGGGTTGCGCAGCACACAGGGGAGAGAAATTGCTTTTTGCAATTTCGAAGGGGTAGAAGAAAGGCATATGTTGTTCACAATGCTTTCATTTCGCAAATCTGAAATTTACCAACGCACAAGCTTAGGCACAGCCTAAGCTTAACGGAGAAGGCAATTTGCAATAGGCAAATCGAGTGCAGCGATTACTTCGAACTCCGTTTTAACGCTATCCATTCTCCCTTTCCGCCTTTTCCGCCCTTTCTGCCTCTTCCGCCTTTTCCGCCTTTTCTGCCCTTTCCGCCTTTTCTGCCTTTTCTGCCTTTTCCGCCTTTTCTGCCTTTTCTGCCTTTTCTGCCTTTTCTGCCCTGCCCTTTTCTGCCTCTTCCGCCTTTTCTGCCTCTTCTGCCTTTTCTGCCTCTTCCGCCCTTTCTGCCTTTTTACATTCCTCCCAGCTTCTTCAGATACTTCTCCGAATTCGCTTTAGTTGCTTCTGTTGGATTCAGTGACAGCGATTTTTTAAAGTTTTTTATCGCGTTTTCTTTGTCGCCTTTGATGGCATAGGCTTCACCCAGGCTGTCCCATGCATTGGCGCTTTCAGGATGTCTGTCTGTATTCATCTTGAGATATTTGATCGCGCCATCATTGTCGCCCTGATTCAGCAACTGATATCCATAAGCGTTGAGTTCATTTTCAGTAGCAAGCGCAATCGCCTGATCTTTCATTTTTTGCACGTCAGCTGTCTTACCCTGCAATTCAAGTAATCCTGCCTTTGTATTGAGTGTATTGAAACTTGGATTAGTGGCGATAGCCTGATCGATCCATTTGATGGCCTGATCGGTGTTGATTTTATTTTGAAGCGCATAATTAGCCGCAGATGCATATCCCTGCCAATTGAAACCTATGACATTTTTTAATTCCTCAGTTGCATTGGCCATGACGATATCATCTACTGCAAATTCAATTTTGACGGGAAATTGTTTGTTCTCCCAATTCAAAACAAGCTCACCTGAATTTTTGGTAAGATTGATAAAATCATAAGTCAGAAGCTCCGTCATCGCATGCTCGCGCGTCTGAATTTTGGCTCGCAACTGATCATGGTCTGCTTCATAAAAAAAACTTCCCCATGATCTATGATCTTTTGATAAGATTAATTCACCACTGCCATCACCATTGATGGTGAAAAACATTCCATACATGCCGGCAGGTACATCCTTGCCTTCTACTTTTGCAGCATGTGAAAATTCAATCGTAGTGTTTTCATTTGCACCGGCGCGCCATGGGGCTGATTTCTGATTGCCGAAATTCTGCACATTCCATCCATAGGGGACCAGTTCGCCCCAGATAACACGGCCTTTGACAGATGGCCTTGAATAGCTGACGGTTATAGTTGAGATCCCAATAGTCTGAGATACAGTGGCGGCCGGGCTTGGCGTCCTGGGGGTTGTAATCCCTTGTGACCATGCAGAGAGATTGACGGCCAAAAATGCAATTGCAAGTAAGCAACGAAGAGTGTAAATGGTTTTCATTTTGAATTGGAATTTTAAATAGAATGAATTGATTGATGTGAATGCGAGGTCTAAAAGTAAAGGGCAAACGTTGCAAGCGTTTCTTCCGCTGCTATGTAATTATCGCTGAGGAAGGTGGACGTTTAAACCTTTTCAACCATCACTAGCTTAAAAATCCACTTTTATGGATGGATCTTATCAAATATTAGATCAATAGGTGAATTGCATATACCTAAAGAAGGAATTAAAGAAGTTTTAATAAGAAGGGGTTAGAAGCACCACTCTTCGTTAACGCACCACTGTTACTCCTTGTGTAAGGCACAACTGTTTGAAGTTCGCACCAAAGTTTTCTTCAAGCATTTTAGTTAACTTTTATCAGTGTCCAAACATTTGCACTAAAATCAGCTTTATTAATCCCAGTGATTTTCTCCAATGCTATAAAATAGTTTTCGTTGTCCTTTTGATATTTACCACAACTTAAAAGTTCAATGACAGAAGAGAACCCTCTTTCTTTTTCAATTTTCTTCACCATTAATGCATTGATCGTATAATCAATATTTAATGGAAACTTTGCTCCTTCGTCAAAGTTTTTACCTTCATTGTATAAAGCCAACCAATCTGCATTTGGGTTTGCTGCCGCATAGGTTTTAAATTTATCTAAAATCTGTTGCCATGTAAGTCCCCAACTGCCACCGTATAAGTAGGCAGTTCCCTCATCAACAGGTTTGTTTATTATTGATGTTGAGACAACATTGTGCAATCTGCTATGCCATAAATCATGTGGGTCAAACACGGTGAAATCAGAAGTAAGGGTTCCGTTCATCACCAAATTAATATCATTTTCCTTTGCCGTTAACGTATTGAAATTTTTTCCGTTATAATCCGCTTTATAATCAACTCCGATAAGTTGTAAAGCCTCGCTAAAATTATCACAGCAATAAAATTCAGTTTGGCGTATTGGAGCATTTAATTTCTTATCAAATTCATCGGTCAACTTAAAACATTCATTTGCCCTGGCCGTATTCAGATTATTTTTGAAATATACTTTTGTGTTTCCTATGTTTTGACTCTTCCATGTAATAGTATTTTGTTTAAGAGGAGAACGAAAATAAAATTGGTTTCCTTTCTCTTGAGCAATGATTGTAAAATTTGCTCTCAACATTGGCACGTCTTCATCCACTCCAAGATATGCAAATTGTACTTTAAAAGTTGAATCATTCAATCTAAGGGAGTTTGTCAAATATGCTTTGTAAAAAGTATCTACCTTGAGTCTGACATTTTTTTCCATATCCTTTATTTCATCAAGCAAAATAGAGGTCTCTAACAAGTCTTCTTTGAGTACAAAAGTATTTTCATTGTTAGGTTTTTCCTTTTGGGACAGAAAACCATTAAAGTCAGAAATTAATTGCTTTTTTAATATTGAGTCCTTTGGCAAAGAAATGTTGCCCGGTATTATTAAAGAATTTGATTGTCCTGCAACCATTGCGGCAGTAAAAATTGTTAATGCAATTGTTAATATTTTTTTCATTGTTTGTTTTCATTTTGTCAAAGCTATAATTTTTGTCTGTTCGTTTCTTGTAGAATGTTCCAGGTTAACATTGTATTAGAGAATGATGTATAACATTGATTTTAAAAATAATTCATGTCAGAATTTATTTCTTCCATCCCTCCGAAAAAAGACTGATAATCTCAAAAGGCAATTTGTTCCAGACGATATCTTTGGGATATAAAGCATTGCAAAGCAGAACTATTCCGAAATCATTGCCCGGAAAAATATTGAGGGTAGCACTGAAACCCGGATCATTTCCAACATGAAAAACATACTTACCATACTTCTCTGATGGGACGATCCACCATCCTAAACCCATTGTCGTCTTGTATGGCGGGATTTCCTTTTTAGTCGTCCACATATCCACCAGTGTCTTTCTCTTCAAAACACCTTTCGTAGTATTTGTCAAATTGTAGATCGAGAGGTTGTGTTGCATCCATCTGCATAAATCATAGGAGCAGGAATTCAGGTTGCCACAGGGTTTGTCTTGTGGTATATCAGGATAATAATTGGACTTCTTGATTTTTCCTGTTAGCCAGTTTTTCTGATGTGGTTTACTTCTTCTTGCGGCAGGTATTTTTTTATAAAAAAAACTACTGCTGTCCATGCCCACAGGTTCAAGAATATGTTCGCTGATGTATTGGCTGTACGTTTGATGAGATACTTTTTCAATCACCAGGCCGAGGATATTATAAGCTGTATTGCTGTATGTTTTTTCAGACAACTGGACTCCCGGTTCATACTTTAATTTTTCCTGAGCAAGCTTTTTGGCAAATTCCGTTAAAGTTGTACTATCATTTTTGGGGTGGATATAATTTGTATTGAAGATGTTGGGTAGACCTGATGTATGCGTCAACATTTGTTCGATCGTGATGTCCTTGTACCGAGGATCCTTCATGACAAAGTCCGGCACATATTCAGTTAACTTTTTAGAAATGTCAATTTTTCCTTTCTCCACCAGCTGCATGATCGCAGTCGCTGTGAATAATTTTGAAATAGAGCACGTCAGAAAATTAGTAAAGCTGTCGACAGGTTCTTCCTTTCTGACTTCTCTTGTACCATATCCCTTCAGATAAAATATTTCCCCATTCTTTACAATCCCCAATGAAAGGCCTACGATCTTATTTTCCTCCATCACTTTGGAGACGACAGAATCAATCTGAGCAATTCTCCTGATGTCCCTGGGTTGAGCATAAACGGACAATGCACAATTAAAAACCAAAACGACCAGGATAGTCAGTTTGCTCATTGATTTCTTCATTCCTTGATAATAAAGTTTACTTATCTGGTTATGCCCCGGTGAACTGCATATAAATCAAAATACCGGCCGCAGCTGTCATAATGAAAAACGCCGTAAAGCCCAGAATATTTGTTACTCTTCCATTTACATGCTCACCCATTATTTTTTTATTATTGGAAATATGCAGGATGATGGCTATGAGGACCGGAGCTGTGAGTCCATAGAGTACAGCTGTGTAAATCAATGCTTTGATCGGCGATATTCCAATATAATTAAGGGAGAGGCCAAGGATAAGCGAAATGGCAATGATGACATAAAATGCCTTTGCCTCATGAAATTTTTTATCAAGTCCTTGTTCCCATCCAAAAGTTTCAGAGATGATGTATGAAATAGAGCCGCTCAATACAGGAATGGCGATCAGTCCTGTTCCGATCACGCCGATAGCAAATAGAAGATAGGCCATGTCCCCGGCCAATGGTTTCAATGCCATCGCCGCCTGTTCAACAGTATCAATCTGATGTATGCCACCTTTGAACAAAACAGTCCCTGTCGTCAGAATAATAAAATACATCACCAAACCAGAAAATGTCATTCCAAAATCCACATCCTTATCGATCTCGTGAATTATCTTTTTGTTGACGATAATATGTTTTTTCTTATGCCTCATTTCCTCCACTTCTACTGAAGCCTGCCAAAAGAAAAGGTAGGGTGAAATCGTCGTCCCCAGTATGCCCACCAGAATGGCAATAAATGCCTTGTCAAATTTGATCGTGGGAATAAAAGTTGATTTTAAGATTTCCACCAAATCCTGCTTATACAAAAAAGGAACAATAAAATAAACGAGCATCACAATACACAAATATTTCAAAATGGACGCAATCTTTTGATAGGGCAAATAAATAATTAAACCCAAAAGAAGGATTGTAAAAACAACGCTGAAATAGCCGGCCCTGATCGATGGGAACAAGAGATTTCCGACAGCGCCCATGCCTGCAATGTCAGCGCCAATATTCATCACAATCGCCGGGAAACTAAATATCAGCATCAAATACAAAACAGGTCTGGGATAGTGTTTCTTAAGTGCTCCTGTCAAGCCCTGGGATGTGACTACACCAATACGCGCGCACATCTGTTGTATGGCAGCCATCAGCGGAAATGCCACAATCGATGTCCATAAAGTTGATAGTCCATATGCGGCCCCCGCCTGCGAATAGGTGGCAATACCTGAAGGATCATCGTCACTTGACCCAGTGACTAAGCCGGGGCCAAGTAATCTCCAAAACCTTAAGAATTTATTTGAAGTCCTTTTCTTTTTATGCATTGTTCGAACGCGCTATCGAATGATTCATGTAAGCGCGATCAAGATAAGCAATAACTCTCCCGCTTCTCCCGGCATTGGATTTTCCAATACAGAAGTTAATAGCAGACGTATGGAATATTTAATGAATAATGCACATGAATACTATGTTTCAATCCAATATTCATCACCGCCGGGATGCATCGAATCTGCGTTATTTTCAAATTGTTTCACAGCAAATTGATTGCACTGATTACACAAATTCCTTCTCCATATCAATGGCACCGGGGAACAGGATATTATTTTCCAAATGAATATGGAGATGCAAATCAGCTTCAAATTCTTTCAACAAGGCGAAAGCAACCCTGTACGTCGTGCATCCGTCAGCAGGTGCATTGTATTGATCACTCAGGATAGCGATCATTCTGAATCTTTCGCCTTCTACATCATGTTCCTGCCTCATCATATGAATCGGGTTTTGCACAGTGCCGAATCCAGGCTTTATGAATTGTTCTTTGTTCATTTTAGCAGCCATCATTTTTCTGATAAAAGGAAAAAGGATCATTTCTTCTTTCTTCATATGCGCAGCCAGCTCATCGGCAGATGCATTGAATTCTTCAGCGATGCTAAATAATTCCGGATGATGGCTGCCATGAACCTTACATAGTTTGTCAAGGAACTGCCTGAGTGCAGGCGTAGTTTGTTCAATATACCGGTGATGCTTTTTTTCAATATAGTCGGCAAGCAGATCCAAAGGCCATGATCTGAAATCTATACCCTCAGTATTTGGTTGTCCGGAGACATTGGCCAATTCCGCAAGCAAAGCATCGGGATTGATACTTTTGGCTTCGCAGACTTCGTCAATCGATTTACCTCCTTTACAGCAGAAGTCAATACCATGTTTTTGAAAAACAGATGCTGTGCGATAATCTTTGGCTACGAATGAACCTATGGTAGGTGATGTGGTGATTTGCATATTGTGAATGTTTAATTATTGATAAATTTTATTTCTGATTCGACGGCCATGATCACATGAGCAGCAAAGTCTTCTGTGATGAAAAGCGAATGAGCGGCCAATGCGGGTATGATGAAAGGTTCATTCACGCGTAAAGGAATCTCCCTGCTACCCAACTTTAAGATTGCCTCTCCTTCATACACAATGATGATGGCTTCTTTGGTACTTATATGCTGAGGCATTTGGCACCCCTTTGCTCCGGTCACCCGCAGGATTTTATATTCTTTACCTGTTTCAAGGATGCTTATTTGTGGTTTAACTATGGCTTGCATTTTAGTTTTGTTTTAAGAAAGTGATGCCGTTATTGATATCATTTGACAAATCAAGAAGTGATGTACTTTCCAGCATTGTCCGAAGATCATCTCTGACCAGTTTAAACTTATAATGAAGTGAACAAGGTTTCTTTTCGTTACAATCATGAAAGCCAAGACCGCAGCCTTTATAAATAGAATCGCCGTCTATAGCAGATACAATCTGGCTGAGCTTAATCTTTTCGGCCTTTGATTTTTTTAGTTCAAATCCCCCTGCAGATCCTTTTACAGAATCAAGAAGATTGCATTTGACCAGTTTCTGCAAAATTTTGGACGTAAATGAGACCGGCGAATCAATGGCCCACGCAATATCATTCAGGCTCACCCTTTCATCCTGTCGGGATTTGACAGCAATAAAAATGATGGCTTTGATGCCGTATTCACAGGCTTTTGAAAACATATTTTTCTCTTTACCCTGCAAAGATAGGTAAAATATTTAAATATCGGACACTTTTGTCCGAATTACGTTTGTTATTTCGTTTCGACTATCGCTCAACGACCGACAAAGCAATACCAAAATGAAGTTTCGGCTGCGCTCAATTAAGATGTATGGATTTCAATGCCAAGAAATTTGTGGCCGCAGGCCACAAATTAATGCATCGTTGAGCGCAGGTTGTACCTGCGATCCAGACGGGCTGAAAAAATCTGTTTCTATAATAAATCTGTGAACGCAGGCTCCTGCCTGCATTGAAAATCTAAAATCTTAAAACTTTTATTGTTTTATAATTTTGAAATTCTTCTCACCGACATGCAAAACATACATACCAGGAGACAATCCAGCAACATCTAAATCATAAGTAGTCGAGTACGAATTCCCGGACATCACAACCTGTCCAAATAATGTTGAGAGCATGTAGTGTGTCGGTTTATCGTAATCAAGTTTAATGGTGATAGTTGTATTTACTGGATTTGGATAGACCAGATCTAAATGAGGATCAACATGCTCGTTAGTTGATGTAGTCTGAATCAATCCATGAATATCATATTTCGAGAAAAATCGCCAGATCTCTTTCGACGCATTCATGTCCTGATTCGTCCCCACACCGCCAAAAGCTGAGCCAGGCCAGGCATGTACACCATTAATTATTTTGTAATGTTCGACCTCAACACCATTTGTGCCATTGGCATACAAATAATGTTCTGCTGTGCAACCATCTCCTGTATTGATGTCCGGAATACTATTCTGGTCAGGAGGTGTATGACATGCATTGAATGCTACCCAATACGCCAGAACAGATGGTATCGGTGCGAAAATAATATTCCCTGTATATGCCACCGTAGGATCTGATGTCCCGTGTATTTCCATGACAGGCATAGGATGTTGTGGATCGCAGGTGGTGAGTTGATTTACATTCATTGATCCTGTGACAGAGGCTATCGCTGCGATGCGATCACTTAGTCCGCAGGCAAGAAAATAACTCATAAAGCCACCATTCGACATGCCCGTGCTGTATATTCTGTTTTGATCGATGGCATATTGAGCTGAAAGAGAATCAATCAAATCACTGGTAAAACCAATATCATCCACATTGCTGGTACCCCAACCTACATTCCAATGTGTGTTACCTAACTGATCAACAGTACCATTAGGATGTACGATCAGGAAACCGGCAGTATCTGCTATAGGCCTGAAGTCACCGTAGAACATCTGTTCGAAAGCATTCGATGTATATCCATGAAAATTAAGCACAAGTGGCGCCGGTGTTCCGGGCACATAACTGGCGGGAACATAAAGTATATAATCCCGTTGCAATCCATCATGGAGGATAGAACCGTTGATCGTTTGCTGAGCGGTGGAGAAGAGGGGTATGCAGAGGAGCAAATAAAATGGGATGTGTTTCATACTATAAAAGTAGGGAAATATTAAATGGTACTGTTTGCCCTTGAATCCTCGTTTTGCCCCTAAATCCCCTGAAGGGGACTTATAATTACCTTCTGTATTTGTGGCCGCAGACCACAAATATATAGAATCGTTGAGCGCAGGTTGCACCTGCGATCCAGACGTGCTGAAAAATTCTGTGTCTTTATTAATTCTGTGAAAGCAGGCTCCTGCCTGCATTGAAAATTTTATGCTTACTTTATTTCTTCGAATTACTTTCCATTTCTTCCAACATCTTAATTATTTTATCCAATTTCTCTGTTTCAATGGTGTTCAATTTGATAGTCAGGGCTTCTATTTCCAGTTTGGCCTCCACATTGGTTTCATAATCAGATAAGGCCTGTGCTCTGTCCCGGTCATTTTGCCTGTTCTGGGCCATCATGATGATGGGTGCTGCATAAGCTGCCTGTGTTGAAAAAACAAGATTAAGTAAAATGAAAGGATACACATCCCAATGGTGCGTGAAGGCAAGAACATTTAAGCTCATCCATAGCATAACTAAGATAGTCTGAATGATGATAAATCTCCAGGAACCCATTCCTTTAGCTACAGAATCCGCGAGGCGGCTACCAAAGGACAATGTCTCTTTATGCTGGTCGTGCCAATTTTTTTTATTGCTCATATAGGTTTGGAATATTTGTGATTTGTGATTTGTGATTTGTGATTTGTGATTTAGGCAAATCAAAATGACGAATTATCAGTTCCTATTGTTTTCCGTCAGCGCCTTAAATGCGTCAATAAATTTTATCAGGTCGTCTTTTGTTTTACTGTCCGTAATGATACCTTGCTCGGTGATTTTACCTTTAATTCCCTGAATTAAAAGCGTTGTGTCATTCGTAAATTTTGCCATTACGGTTTTCATTATCAGCTGCAATTCTTCGTGTCCTTTTTCTCCGTTTGCCGAAGCTGGATAGATGCATTTCCTACCGGCTGCATTATGGTCAGCTTTGATAGACCCTTGTAGATTCCAAAACTCAGAATTTGATTAATACCTTTTTCCAATTGTTTCTGATGGCATTGACTTTTGTATAACAGCCAGATCAGTTTTAGTTAATTCCACCTGGAATGCACCTAAATTCTCTTCGAGACGATGAACGTTTCTGGTCCCCGGAATAGTTACGATTTCATCGTTTTGAGACAGCACCCATGCAAGAGCAACTTGTGCTTTGGTGACTTCTTTATTTTGCGCGATTTGATCAATCACTTCAACAAACTTCAAGTTCTCCTTTATAGCTTCATCTTTAAAGCGAGGAAGAGTAAGACGCCAATCATTTGTTTCTAAATCTGCCCGACTTTTAATCGCTCCGGTTAGGAACCCTCTTCCCAAAGGACTATAGGCCACAAAGGAGATACCGAGTTCATTACAAATATCAAACATCTCTTGCTCTGGTTCACGACTCCACAAGGAATATTCGGTTTGAAGAGCGGTAATGGGGTGAACTGCATGTGCCCTGCGAAGCGTTTCTGCATTCACTTCAGACAGACCTATGTATTTTACTTTTCCTTGTTTGACCAAATCACTCAGTGTACCTACAATTTCTTCTATTTCCACTTTAGGATCCTGTCGATGCAAGAAATACAAATCAATGGCCTCAACACCCAGATTTTGAAGACTTCGGTCACAAGCTTGTCTGATGTATTCCGGCTTGCCGTTAAGTCCAAGAAATTCACCATTGGGTCCGCGCATCACACCAAATTTGGTAGCTACGGTCACGATATCCCATCGATCTTCAAATGCTTTTCCTAATAATCTTTCATTCGCTCCCCAACCATACATATCCGCTGTGTCGAAAAAATTGACGCCTAAGTCGATGGCTTTGTGCAATGTATTTATAGATTCTTTTTCATTAAAAGATCCATAAAACTCTGACATACCCATACAACCAAGACCTATTCTATTCACTTTTAGTGTACTGTGCCCTAATGTTGTTGTTTGTTTCATTGTATCTGTATTTTAAAATTTCCAATACATAGATGAAGGATTAAGGACACTATGAATACAACCATATTCAAACAAGAAATGACCAATTTCAAAGACTGGATTACTTCTTATTCGATTTTCGGAATGTGTTTGGGGAAAGTTCGGTGTGTTTTTTAAAAAATCGACTAAAATGAGTAGCCTCACTAAAGCCCAATTTATACGCGATTTCTTTCGAAGAATAAGGCGTATGGATTAAAAGAGATTTGGCCACGGAGAGGATTCGCTTCGAAATCCAATCATTCACTGTTCTTCCCGTTTTACTTTTTATAACTGAATTCAGGTAATTGGGGTGTAAATTCATTATCCTGGCAATATCCTGTACCTGCAATTTGTCTCCCTGCTGAGTACCCTTTAAAACTTCCTTAAACACTGCTTCTAAGAGCCTTTTGAATGTTTTAACAATTTGGGAATCACTATTCCCTTCTTCTATTGGATTGTAGGTTGACCAAAATCTTTCTTTTATTTTAAGCAGGATCACCATAAAAAGATTTCCCAGGATTTTGTTTTTGTATTCGGATTCCTTATTAAATTCTTTTAAAATTTGACTATACAAAGTTTCAAATTCTTCAAAATCATTTTGCAATAGTTTCTGGGGTGGCACTATTTCTGCCAATAAAAATGGAAATTCTCTATAAATTTCCGGATGAACATTTTCTCGCAGGAATTTTTCAGATAAGGTTATTATGAAAGCATCCTTTGATTCATATAATTCATAAGATTTTATGTGTCCCGGATTCGTAAAATAAATGGTGTGCGAATCGAAAGGGAATTTATGGTCATCAAGCCAATAGATTCCGGACCCTTCTTTCGTCAAAATGAATGAGAAATAATCTGCCCGTAAAGTTGGTGATTGAAATGGAATTTCCGGATGAATTTCAGGTATAGAAAGAATGGTAAAATCTATTTCCTGGTTAAAGGGCAAGCCGAGTGTTTTATATAAGTCAGAAATTGTATGATGTATTATGATTTCCATATTTTATAGCTAACTATCACCGACAAGTGGCATTCCGCATTTTCATACTCATCTACTTAATCTATAATAGGGTATTTCTGCTGAAGGTATAAATCCAAGTTTTTGCGCTAATTTGTATGAGCCAATATTTTCTAAACGGCATGACCCGTCTTTTTTTTATTTCTTTTAATCTTACTGTTATGCGTTCATGCTACATTCTTTTTGCCCATTCATCCATATACGTTTCAAATACATCTAGCGGCATACTGCCCCCTGCAATATAGCATCATGAAAAGCTGTCAGATTAAACTTTGCACCCAACTCTTTTTATATTTATCCCGAAGCTCTTTAATTTTCAATTCTCCGATTTTATAGGCTAGTGCCTGACCCGGCATTGCCATATAGCGCTCAATTTCTGCTGTCGCGTTTTGCTCAGATACAGCTTCATTTTCCATCATGTATTTTATCGCCTCTTCTCTTGTCAGTTTTCCCGTATGTATGCCAACATCTACAACTAAACGTATGGCTCTGTGAATTTCATTTCCGTATGCTCCCATTTTCTGATATAGGTCTGTGTAACATCCTAATTGTTCACCAAGAGATTCGCAATAGAGTGCCCATCCTTCTGAAAAGGCAGGATAATAAGAAAATCGCCTGAATTTCGGCAGAGATGTATTTTCCTGTAGTAATGAAAATTGATAATGATGACCCGGAATAGCTTCGTGTAAAAATGTTGCTTCTAGTGCCCAGTTTGTTACGTTTATTTTTGTCGGGTCAATTATAGGAATGTAATAAATTCCCGGGCGTTTGCCATCAGCAGAACTGCGGTTATACTGAGGAGCAGCAGCAGCGGCACGAAACGATTCCACCTCTCGCACTTCAAAAGGTGTTTTTGGAGCAACACTAAAAAGCTTTTTTAGCTGTGGTTGTATTTTAGCCAGCACCGCAAGGTTACTATCTAACACTTCCTTAATTGTTTTAAAGGCATAAACCGTTTGTCGGTTTGCATATAGTTGAACAGTTCTTTTAAAGTGCGGTATAACCAATGTTATTTTTTAATTGTTCCATTTCTGCAGTAATCCTGGTCACTTCACTTAAACCTGTTTCGTAAATTTCTTCAGGAGATTTAAGAGTTGTAGTAAAAAAATAAATATTGTACCGATACATAGCTTCACCGTTAGGTAAGGCATTAATACCGCTTGTTGAACGGGCAGCATTTAAATAATCCCCGCTAAAAAATGTGCTTAGTTTTTTATAAGCAGGAATAAATTGTGTAATAATGGCATGAGTATATAAATTAGTCAAGCGCACTTTATCTACATTTGAAAATTGCTCCGGGAAACGTTTAACCGGACCATAAAAAACATTTTTGGAAGTATCGCTTTGTGCAAGGCTTTCCATTTGAGGAATCATTTTCAATACTAATGCCTTAGGCAACACCATTCCTGCTTTAATGCCTTTGCGGAAGTTTGCTATGGTAGTATCTGTCCACACGGTGAACGCATCAATCCGTTGCAACCAGTTATCATAATCCTGAACAGTTTTAAACGACTGATCTCCTGTGCCATTCCCAAGCTGACCCATTTTAAGAGGTAATGAAAAGAACTGTGCAAAAGGCATCCACTCTTTGTGGTATTGTTCGGCATCGAGTTCCCTGGTCAGAATGTCCCTTAAAATATATAGAGAAATACGGTCTTCGAAATTCAGATTTTCCGGTTTGTAGCCGTTTAAATCTATTTGATATTTTGAATAAAAATCATGTGCTTGTTTTAAGAATGCCTGTGAACCATCATTTGGCAGTATATTATTATAACGATTGTCCCCGGCAGCGGTGGCTTCTAGTGGAAAAAGTTTTAAACGGTCTTCGTAGTAGTTTTCAAATAATTGATGAAGCCCGCTATTACGGGCGATGTTTTGCGCAATCACCTTTGATTCTGCCGAACAAAGAATAATTAAAGCGATAAAAATTATTTTCTTTATATTATATTTCATAATTAGATTTTTTACAAAATTGATTTTTTGCAATTACTTTTAAATTAGAACTGCTGCCAATCATGACGCATAGTCGAGTCACACAAAGGAACTTCACCCCTGCGTTCTCACAGAACCGTGCTTGAACCTCTCGATTCACTTTTAGTCGCCGAAGCCTTGGCGAAGGAGACATGGCTCTTCCTGTTCAGTCACGAATGTAATCAATACATCTATGGGTGGACCCATTTCCGGTGATTGGGAAGGGTAATTTCATCTGAAAGATTTGTTATCAATTTCTTGAAGGAGGTTGTGCGCCATATACCGATGTTATAACCACTTTAAGTCGTTTCTTGATAATGCCGTAACTTTTGATTTCATATTTGATATTGTAGTTTTTGACCTTCTTGGAAACATGCTTATCATAGAGAGTAGGAAATGCCTAAATTTAGAAACATCAATTTATTATTGATTCTTGAATCATTCAGGATATGATTTCCATCCGGCATATCAGCAGTCTTTCCCTGTATTCTAAGTTGATATAAATAAAAATTGCCGTAAGGTTTAAAAGTGAATCTAAGACACGCACTAACTTTAGGTCTAATTTGGTAACTAACCTCTCCAATAGGTGCAAGAAAAAGTGATAGGCTAGTCAAAAAAAGTCTCTTTCTTCGAATGAAAAATAAGCAGTCCTATTGGAACCCGGGTCAATAAATAGGTTGATGTCTATTGCGAACAGTACACTGGCAATGAAATACTTGAATACACTTCTTTTGATAAAGTTTTGAACTTTAGTTAATAGTATTGATTGCTGATTACTGAATAATCGTTTTGTTACCAATTCTTGTTCCATCTGATTAATTTCCGCTAACGAAAAAGGCTTGGCGTTGTTGGGGAATTCGAGTTCCGTCAGCCCATAACCGAAGTTGATAATTGCAATATTGCTGATGTTTTATTCATTAGCCAAATTTATAACGTCCTGCTGGAACTGAAGCACAATAAAGAACAAATGTTGAGGCTTATATTCGTCAAGCCCCAATAACGCCAAACCTAATGTTGCCTGCTGGCTTTCGCCACTTAACAGTCCCGACTTAATCAAATGCAGAGTAAGAGCTACAGTATATGGATATCAATCCAAATCCAGTAAACACTAAAGGCTTCCTGGATTTTTATAGTTACTGCATTTGTTTTACCAGTTCTTTCAAGTTAGCAAGATGTTGTTCGGAACCTCGACGGCTCCCCATTCGGGTTATAAAATACTGGTACAAAAACAAAGCTATGTAACCTCCAACCCTGATGAAAGGTGATAACGAATGCCATTTGTTTAGCATCCGGAAATTCTGAAAGTAGGGTAATACCTCGAGTAAAACTATAAATAATAAACATGCGGTATGTATCCCAAAGAGTTTCCGCCTTGTCCTGGTTTCCAGTATAACTATTTGCTGTTCAAGATTCGATTTTACCTTTCCGTCCATTCCTTCCATTTTTTTTACAATTGCATAATTGAGCCGGGCAAAGATTATTACACTTATACAAAACAGTATGAAGAACCAGAAGAGGGCACTGCTAAAGGTTTTATCAATATGCTCCAGGTTAGCAGCGATAATTGCAATAGGTAGTACAGTCATTCCAATTATTTGGTTCTTAAAAGACCTTTTTAATTCAGCAATCGGCCCATTGCTTTTGTTTTGGATTAGTTCCATGATATTCTGATTTTTAAGTTTTTGTAATTTATCTGTTTGTTTCCATTGGTTTTTTAGTTCGTCAAGTTCCATATCAATCGTTTTTTGTTATTTCACGTAATTTCTCTTTTATCCTGGTCATTTTTACACGCAAATTTCCCTGGCTAATTCCTAGTATATCTTCCATCTCTTCATACGCTTTATCTTCCATGTACAGCATTACAATTGCTTTCTCTACCTGGTTTAATTGTTCAATTGCTTTGTGCAATACTTTCAATTGCTCTTCTTCTTCTTCGCTTGTATTATCGTCAATGTGTTGAGGAAGTGTAGCAGGTTCGTAAGAGACAATGAAATCTTTTTTCTTACGTAAACCAGTTATGGCAGTATTGATAGCGACACGGTATAACCATGTGCTGAATTTTGACTGGCCATTGAATTTTAGAAATGCTTTCCAAAGCTGAATAACAATCTCCTGGAAAAGGTCTTGCCTATCAACTTCCGAGTAAGCATATAGCCTGCATACTTTATAAATCAGCAATTCATGTTCCCTTAAGAGCTTTTCAAACTGCTCTTCTGCCTCATGCTTTTGCAACGTCTATCTTTTATATAGTTAGTCGTAAAATGATTTGTTTTGTTACAAAAAAAATAGAAACTATTTTTTAGCTATCGAAACAAGAGCGTCTTCGAGTTAAAGTATTCAATATCCTTCCTATCAACACTGTTCAAAGACTTAATAAAACCCGAAAGCTTTCGGTCAGACTACATGTGGATTTAAGCTCAAAAGTTGTCAAAATGTAACTTTTTGAGGCTTGTCATAAGCTTGCAGGCAGTCGAGTCACACAAAGGAGTTCCACCTCTGCGTTCTCACGGAATTGTGATTGAACCTCTCGATTCACACAGCTCTTCCTGTTCAGTCACGAATGTAATTAATACAAAATGGGTGGACCCCATTCCAGAGATACAACAACGCTCAGGATATCCCACCGCCTGCGACTAAACACCAGGCGCCGAGGGGCCTCACCTTCCGCCTACTCAAATACCAGCGTTGCCTGCTGAAGCGCCCATCCATTATTTCCAAGGAAAAAATCATCGAGGTCTACGCCAAGTTGCATGAGCCTGCTGAAAAGACCGGGGTCCGGGTAAGGAGAAAAATCGTCTTCATCCATGGAACTGGATACATGGCTTGGGTTGCCCAGCAGGTTGCAAAACCATACATTTTCAACCGGGAAACTGCCAGGTGGTGTGTTTGTAACGGGTGTTTTGTACGTGGTAAAGACGGGTGTATAGGTCCAGTCATATTCAATATAATTTCCCCAAAGGGTATAAAGGATCTGCCACTTTGCAGGGATAAGCGACTGGTAGAACGAGACCTCAAAAGAATCCTTGGCTGCTGCTGCCAACAAGTCGGATTCTGTTTCGGGCCAAAACCACTTGCCGGAATTGATGGTCGATCCCACGGCCCTCATCATACCCCAATCCTGTACAACGGTTTCGGTGGTTTTATCAGTTAGTAAATTGGCATTCAGATAAAACTGGGTCAAGGTATCTACAAGGGCTGCATACTTAATGGTCAGTGCATTGTTATTCTGAAGAGGTTTATGGTCGGGGCCTTCTATGGCGGATATACCCGACCCCATAAGCGAAGCCACCGCTGCTGCTGCAAAGGCGGCCGCCCCATCGGTAAATACCGTGGCAATACCCCATGCCAACCCTTCTACGATGTTGCCCAGCCAAAGATCAATGGAAGATTCTTTGTCGGGGCCCTGCGGCGCACTCAACCCCACCATCCCCCATACGGTGGGCAGAACCTCACCATTAACAATGGCGATCTGGTTGTTAAGGTCCTTTAGTTGCCCCTGCAGTTTTCGCATAGCTGCTGCGTAGGCAAGTTCTGTTGTTACCTGGCCGATTACAATGCTCCAGTCTGCCTGCGAAGGTACCGGCGGGTTTTCATTGGCGGTGTACCAGGCCACAAATTCAGTATAGGTCCAGCTTTCAAGTTTGGTAAATAGTATATCCAGGTCTGCCAGTTTGTCCGGGTAGAGGGAGCGGATGCTGCTGCCTTTGCTACCGATCACATACCAGGAGATCGCATTATAAACATTTTGTTGCGCTGCTGTCATGGCTGGCCAGGGTACGGGTGTTCGGTCCACCACGCCCAGCGACAGGCATTGTACCGTCAGGTTACCATTCGCATCCGTAAGTGATACATAGCAACGGTACTGCGAAGAGGCGGAGAAACCAGTCACCGTGCCGGGCTGGGGAATAGTGGCTGTTAATAGTTGCCATTTCTGCCCGGCTGTGCGCAGGTAAAGTGTGGTGCCCACTACAACCCACAACGAACCATCTTCACAAGCCGATATCCATTCCGGCGATTTGCCGGGGAAGGTAGTATCCGGCTGCCAGCCCTTGCCGGCAATATATTCAACTACCTGCGTGTCCGCTCCGATACGGGCAATGGCCCAGGTATTCTTGGGTCCGCCATGTGTAATTTTTAGTATTGCCAGGCTGCCGTTTGGTACAGGCGTCCAGGTTTGACCTGATATTTGGTATACGGTGCCCGACTGACCAAGCACCCACAATTGACCGTCTCCGGAAGCGGCCATCTGCAGTGGCTGATCCTGATTGGGCAAGAGCGGCAGGTTGGTTTGCTGTCCGTTATTGAAATACGTGATCGTTAATGGCGTCGTTGGCCCGTTCCATTGCACACCGATACCTGCATAGACTGCGTTTGCATTTACCGGGGCCACGGGCAGCGCCGGCCTTAGTTGATACGTATTGATCCACACCCAACTGCCAGTAGTCATACTATATGACCACAGCCCTACATCCTGGCTACCCATGTACACGGTATCATCTGCGGAAACAGCAATGACCGGGGCTGTAACTTTAGTGAGCGGTGAGCCGAGGAAGAGAGGGTCTAAATAAAGTTCAACCCATGAAGTGGTAAGGCTAAACCCCGGTGAAACAAGTGCATTCATAAATTTTGATGTCGTTTAGTATGACGCCAAAAATACAATCTATGGATGGCCCCATATCTAGTGATAAAACAAATCTTTCATCAGATTCCTGGATTCAGTTCTGTCAGTTTCAAAAAGTCTGGGCGGTTGCAAAACGTAGGGGCGGTTGCAAAACGCCCCTACGTTTTGCAACCGATTATTTCTCTTAGCGTCCTGGCGTCTCAATTATTTTCCATTTACGGAAGAAGTTCCTTTTTAATTCTCTTGTCGGGGTGTTTTGCAACAACCCAGACAAGAGAATTAAAAATGCAATGCTTTCTGCGGTGGAGTTATTGATTGTCATAATTATCTGTCTCGTTTTCTAAATCACTCGTATCAATTTCTTCTTCTTCATTAAATTTAGTTGTATCTAATTGAATTTTGGGCATTATATCCTTTCCAAACCTTTTGAAAATGTTCTGAGTTCCATTGTTCAAATGTTTCTATTCACACTGTCAGCCCACTAATGCAAAACCCGTGTTAGCGGTTAGTTGTTTTGTCATAACGTAATTGTCATTACATATCTTCGTTGTCCAGCCTTGTGTTTAAAGTCAAAACCCGCTTTGTCAAATATTGGTTTGAAGCCCATAAATCTATAACTAGGCGATTCAGGGTCAACTGGATAAGCTTCCACATATTTTGCTCCATTATCTTTAGCGTATTTTATTGCTTGTTCAATTAGTTCTTCGGTAATTCCCTTTTGTCGATATTCTCTCTTGATAAAGAAACAAACCAATGACCAAACATTGTGCAGCGAACTGTCGCCAGATAATTCTCGGTAGCTTTCTCGTGGTGCTATTGAACACCATGCAACTACTTCTGAATTGTCATAACAAAGTAGTCCAACAGGATTCTGATTAGTGACATAATTTTTCAAAGACTTTTTCTTATCTGTTTTGTTGGCTCGGTCTGTTCCTTCGTTCATATTTCGCCAAACCATACACCAGCAATTATGTGGTCCACCTTTGCTTTCAAAAAGTTTTTCCAAGTCTGTCCAGTTGGACTCATCGACAGGTATGTAACGGAATTCTGTCATAAATTTAACTGTTCGTCTTTTGTATTTGAGTCGCCCTACAATGACCGCTAACGATTTTAGCGGCAATTATTTCTTGTCTTTCCAATTCCACCATTTTAGTTTTTCACTGTCTTGGCTATTCGTTGGTGTTCCCGCAAAATATACAGCACACATTTAATTTATTTGGCTGCTTGTTTGAAATGAAATTGCGTTAGTCCTTTGTCAAACTGGTTTGTCGAAACGAATTCAATTATTTTTATTCCGTATAAAAAGCATTCATTTTGCTCACTTTTCCCTGTTCATTAAAAAACATCACTTCAATAGCTTTTTTGTTCATAACAGATTTATAAAATAATGCTACAGAATTTACACCTGACGTTACTTCATAAAGTTCAAAATGCAAATCGGGTATTTTTTCTAATGCCTTTTTCCAATATTCTCTTACATTTTCTTTCCCTCTTAAAGAACCACTATCAATACCAGCTGCAAGTTTTATCATTGGGGTTGTGATTTCAATATCATCAGAATAGTGAGTTAAAATGGTGTCCAAATCATGAGCGTTCCATGATTCTATCCATGTATTTGCGAATTCTTTTGCATCCATATTTTTTGTTTTCAATTTTAATACTTTGTCATTGTCAATTTGTTGTGTTCAACTACAATGCCTGCTTTTATTGGTTCGTTGTTCTTTTTCTGTCGTGCCGTCTGGTTCAACGCTTAACTTATTTACAAATCAAGACAGCTTTTATTTTTCAATTATTTTTTTCATTGACGCTAATGTCGCATCCCAGTTTTTGTCGGAATGTTCATATGCCGTTTCGGTCGCAAAATTGCCTTGGGTTAATGTCAACATTGTTGCGGTGTCATTCGGTGTCAACGCAAATGTAATAACAGAATAGTTTTCGGGGGTGTCTGGCAAACCTGAAAATCCACTCCAATAGTTGTATTGAAAAACTTTTTCAATGTCAAACTTTAGGATTGTCCCTTTGTCTGCGTAGTCAGTCCCTTGCCAATTGCCTGTGAATAGAATTGAAGTTCCAACTTTCCAGTCAGAGATAACTTTTGTTCCGAATAACCATTCTTTAATCAAGTCGGGGTTTGTCAAAGCGTTCCAAACCTCTGAAGTCAGTGCGTTGATGCTTATTGTCTTGTTTAAGATTTTGTCTGTTGCCATTTTTGTCTATTTATGTTACTTTTTTGTATGTCAGTTTATAGTTCGTCTTTCACAATGACCGCTAGTCGAGTCACACAAAGGAGTTTCATCTCTATGTTCTCACAGAACTGTGTATGAACCTCTTGATCCAAACAACTCTTCCTGTTCAGTCACGAATGTAGTCAATACAATCTATGGATGGACCCATTTCCGGTGATAAAACAAATCTGTCATAAGTTTCCTGGATTCGGTTCTGTCAGTTTCAAAAAGTCCGGGCGGTTGCAAAACGCCCCGACTTTTTGAAACTGATTATATCTCTTAGAGTCCTTGCGTCTCGATTATTTTCCATTTACGGAAGAAGTTCTTTTTTAATTCACTTGTCGGGGTGTTTTGCAACCACCCAGACAAGAAAATTAAAAATACCAGGAAGGCACTTTCATTAAGGAGCCTGAGCTAATGCGGATCTGGTTGTTGATAAAATCTTCATTTATGAAATGAAATAAAAAAGGAAATGCATATTAACTTATGGCAATTTGCTTGGGTAAACTACTTTACATAGGAGCCGATGTTATAAGCCGTTTTGCTTGTCATGGCATTAAATATATGCCAATAAGCAATTGGTTTTCTTGTCGCCATCGCAACCAACCTGTCAATGGATTTTTGCATTTTTCAATATAGTTGTGGCAAGGCTCACCTACATATGAATTATTTTCGTCATTGTAGAAGCAATCATATCTCACCTTTACCCAATCACCTTTAATTTCCATTGGACAAAATGACTCGTGTCCATTAGAAATTATCAATGTGTCCGCATTGTCATTGGGTTTAATTCTTAGTGGGCATTTTTTTGAAATGTCTCCATTTTTGCTTGTAAGTCGGCTTATACCGAAAGATTGAGATATGTATTCGTCCCAAATTTTGAAGTGATAATTTTTTGTATTAGGTAAATATTTAACATCGGAAAAGTTTACTAAGACCTTATATGCCATTTCACTTTTTGCAATACACACAAAATGCATTATTCCGTAGTCAGGTTTAAAAAATTTTGAGCACATATTTATTTGGCTTGCGTCTTCATACATATCCCAACTCGAGATTTTGTCTTTCAGTAAGCTGTCATTAAAAATTTCAAATTTCAAAGGCGCAATAATCAAACCAATTCCTAAACTTGATTCTTGATTGTCGTAACTGCAATTGTTGTCTTGGTCGATTTTTTTGTTAATGGGTTGTGCTGAAATAGTGTCAATTGAAGCAATGTCTATGTTGTCAAATTTATTTTCAGAATTGTTGCTCTTCTGTCTGCACGAAAAGAAAATTGTCAAAATAAATATGGTTAACACTTGTCTTATCATAATCGTCTTAAAATGGCTTATACCATCTAAATATACTCATCTCCATCTCATTAATCTTCAGGCATGCCCCCAAAATAGCTATTCACTTCCTCCATTTCTACTTATAACCTGAAGCAAATACTTTAAACCTATTTAGCCGATCCTACCGACACCTTATAGCTTTAGAGTCATACTGCCAACCATCACCCTACCCCCTACTTTAATACACTCAACTCCCCTACCTTTACCCCATTCAACAATTCAGACCATGCTCAATATTCGTCGTTTCATTCTTTCCACTTCATTTCTCCTGATAGGTATTCTGGCCACAATCCCATTTACAGCCACCGCCCAGAAATCCTCCATCGTCCAGGTTCATGCAGACAAAGCTTCAGGGTACGGCGTAGCCTGCGGAGGCCCCGATCTGATCGTCACTGCCCTCCATGTCGTTTCCGGTAAAAGCACCATCATGGTTGTATGGCAGGGTAAAAGCGCATACGCCGATATTGAAAAAATCTACAAACCTTCTGACCTCGCATTGCTAAGATTACAGACACCGCTCGGCATTCCTTCACTCACACTCTACTCCGGCGAACCACCATACGACACCAATATAAATTTCTGGGAAATGCCGGTCAACACTGCAAGTATGAGCGCAAAAACAACTGTACTTGAAGAACGTACAAGCCTCGCCAAGATCAGCCCCCGTGTCGCTAACAATCCAACGGGTCTTTCAAAAGCATTGTGCAGCGATGGCGGTCAGTACTATCCCGGTATGAATACCGAAGTGATCAATTTTAAAGAACCGAATATCCGTAAAGCGCATTCAGGTTCTCCACTGACGTATGACAATAAAATATTAGGGATGGTAGATGGTGGTGCAAAACTTGTTGATGGTAAAGCTTGTGTATGGGCCATCCCCGCTGCTGATTTCAATAAACTTTTCAACCAGGGCACACCACTTTCAAAGCCCATGCAATCCTGTGATCAGGGAGGCATCGAAAATAAATATATGTACAGCGGTCTGCGCTCTGACAATCCCCTGCTCAGTCCGGAAGAAGTCAGACAGGCAAAACAGTTTGAAAACCCAATGAAAATTCCGACGGGTGGCGGTGAACTGATTCAACTTTATCACGACTACAGGATGAGTTTCGGCGAAGTGTATGAAACATTGTTTGACGACGAGAAACAAGATCTGACAGAAATACTTGATGCGGAGGAAAGTATATCCCTAGAAGACCTGCTCGACAAGACTATTGATCTTTATGTCGAAGATGTGACAGGCATCACCTTAATGATTCCGTCCCAATGCAGGTTGTCACGCACCGCTGATGATTACGGGACATTGATTACCACGTCAAGTCCGGGAGGATTGATCACGATGTCTGTCTACATCTCTCCTAACGAGTCGATGGATAACGGATTGCAGGCGATGAGTGCATTCAAGTCATACATGGCGACAAGCGGAATGATCCTGCAACCTAAAGATGAAGATATCGATGACTTCTCCGATGATGAAGACAATCCGTATTACAGCGAGCATATCGAAAAAGAAGGCAGTAATCAGAATGGTGATGTTCAGTCCGGATGGTATGCCGATCTGATCATCAATGATGGTGATTTCCTCGCCGTCATCGTGACCGTCAATGACTGGGCCGGTCTCGATAACCAACCGGATGAACTCATGTATTTCTATCTCATGGAGACGTGTGCGAGTCTTTGTGATTTTACGATTTATTAAAATGGAAAATTTAAGGGTATAAGTGCTGTCTGCATTTTTTTCTTCTTGGCATCTTCGGCTACCCTGTGCCTCGTCGGTTTACAGTAATTTCAAATTGAAACAAGTTTTGCTGAGAGAGGGAACACCTGCTTAGTCATGATTTCATAGGGATATCTTATCACCCCTCTCTCACATGAATTTTGTATCCCATTAAACGCATACTGTAAAAAGAGAGGGGATGGGGGTGAGTTACACGGAAGACAGAAACAGTATTCGTTATTCTCTGGCGTTCGAGTGTCCCTGACGTTCGAGTGTCTCCGACCTCGAACTCCTTACGCAAGGCGCAGCCTTGAATACACCAAGACGTCGGTCAACCGACCTAACATTTTGCTTTTATTATCGGATGACGGACGTTCTGGCGAAACCTTGATGTTAAGCGTCATTCGTTACTCGTTACTTATTATTCGTTACTTGTTACTCGTTATTCGTTATTCGTTACTCGTTACTCGTTATTCGTTACTCGTTATTCGTTACTCGTTACTCGTTACTTATTATTCGTTACTTGTTACTCGTTATTCGTTACTCGTTATTCGTTACTCGTTATTCGTTACTCGTTATTCGTTACTCGTTACTCGTTATCTCACCACCCCAAACTCTTCCTTCTCTTTCTCCGACAGTTGATAAATCGGATTTGAAGTCAATCCGCTATAAATCGCCCAGGGTGTGCGCCACCGATAAATGTATCCATCATCTGATGCAGTGAGTATATGACTTCCATCAGGTGTGAAGACACCATCATTTATTTTCGCTGTATGTTTTCTATATGTAGCAACCAACTCTCCATTGATCGTCCACAGATACGCGCGTCCATCATAACAGGTCGTCAGTATGTGATGACCATCAGGCGCAACAGACACTGTTGAAACATTTGCCGTATGAGGCAAGCTGTCTATAATCGTCCCATCTGCCGCCCAGATTTTGATCAATTTTCCTCCGGTCAGAATGTTATGATCATCAGGTGTAAAAATCGCCTGTTTGGGTTTTTCATTGTGATGAAGAGTCAACAATAATTCTCCTGCTGCAGAATATTTACGCACTGTGCTATCAGCACATGAAGTCAAAAGATATTGGCCGTCATGAGAGAATGAAGCTGAATAAATTTTGTTTTTGTGTTTCATCACGTGCAATACATTCCCCTGTATATCTAAAACTGTGACTGCGCTGTCTGACGAAATCGTAAGTATGTGTGTATCATCCGGCGAAAAACCTGACCATAGTACATCACCTTTCAAATGAAAAGAATGAACAAGCTGGCCATCTACCTTCCAAAGTCTGGCAAGACTATCAAGAGAAGAGGTCAATATGAGATCACCCTTGTGGGAGAAGCTCGCATTCGTCACTTCGCCTTTATGCTTCAACACGATGACATGTGATTCCTTCGGGTCCCATATTCTAGCCGTACTATCTCTTGATGCGGTGATGATGCGCAACCCATCGGGTGAAAATAAAGCAGATGTCACCACACTGCCGTGCTTCAGACTATCGATCAGTTTCCCGGATGCATCCCATATTCTGGCAGTCGAATCAAATGAAGCGGTCACATATCTGTTTCCTTCAGGGAAATAATCAATGGTGTTGACCGCTTGCGATTGTCTTGGAAATCTATGCAGAAATGGTTGTGAGAAGTCCCAGAGTTTCGCCGTGAAATCATTTGACGCTGTCAGGATACTTTTGCCATCAGGTGAAAACACAGCACTCACTTCAGTGCCCTTGCATCTGAAACTGTAGAGCGAATCCCCGTGATCATCCCATACTGTGATGTGAGCGGAATTAGAGTCAGGTGTAATCGTCAGAAAAAGTAGGCCATCTACCGAAAAAGCAGCATTGATCACCCCTGAAGAAAAAGTATCTTTCAATGCATTACCCTCTTTGTCAAATAATGTACAATTGCCATTTTGAATGGTGAGTAAAAGATTTTCAGCTGGAGAAAAAATGACAATGTTATTATCCTGTTTTAGCTTTCGGATCATTGAAGAATAAGCACCTGTATTAATCGTGCTTCGAATAATTTTCATTCCATCCGTTGAAAATGAATCCAGGCTTGTCATCGATTCCGGGATACTATCCTTGTCTGTCAACCTTCCATCTTTCTCCCACAGATAAACATTCGTTCGTGTAAGGGTTAGTATTTGTTGCCCGTTAGGTGAAAAGGCGGCGCTCTTTACTTCTATTTCATGTGGCAGTGAGAGGATTTCTTTTCCATTGATATCCCACAATTTAGCATAGCCATCTTCAGAAGCGGTCAGCACCTGCTTTCCATCCGGAGAAAATACTGCTGTGAAAACTTTTTTGGTATGGGGAAAATTTGATTTGTACAGTGGCATCTCATCCTGTGTGTGAAATATATCACTCAGGGCAAGGATTAACAACGGGGGTGAATTTTCTTCAAGAGTTGAATAGGCATTGTACGCCACATCGAGTGCGAGCGTATTATCTTTCTTCAACTCCTCTCTCGCCGTGAAGGCCAGTTCGCCGGCTCGTGCGTATTGATAGCGTTGAGAAGCCACATGCCATTGCCATCCGGCAAGTGCTGCGAATATCACAACTACTGCACCTAATACTCCTCGAATAATACGATTGCGTTGTCTGTCCTTTTGTGCCTGTACTTTTTTTATTCTGCTGAATTCAAGAAGCTCTTTCTCTTTGTCACTGAGACTGCGCATGCCCTGCATTCCTTTTTCAACGGCGTCAAGATCTGCTTCATTTAACCAGGAATTTTTACCCTGCTCAGCAGTCTCTCCTGTTTTTGCACTCAGGATGCGAGCTGCCTGCTGACCCGGACTGAGAGAGATGCTGTATTGACGAATCACAACGAGTGCAAGCAGATTGTGTCCTAAGTTGGTACCTTCCGAATGTGCAGTTGTCAGCAAGAAAAGTTCTTTGCATTTTCTGATCAGGCTATTGATGATTTCTTCCCGATCTCGATAGATCATCTTTCGTTTCACTGCTTCAAGGATTTCAGATTTACCAAGAGCAGAAGTGTGACGGTAGAGGAGGTCAAGCCCAAGACCCGATTGAACAGATTCTCTATTCCATTCTTTAAGTGTTGCGAGTTGCTGATTTAAAAACCTATCCATGATCTCACCAGACAGAATCCCCTGTTGATACGATCGCATCGTGAATGATGGTATCTGTGCATTTTCCAAAACAGCGGATGACCAAAGATCCGACAGAATAACCTGCAGATACGGGGCCACTAATGTGTTATCTCCATCTGACAGATCGCCACAAAGGGTGGTTGGGAAATTATTGGAAGGTGTATTTTCAATCTGCAGGCGATAAAATTCTTTCGTGACCGGTGAAAGCGTAATGCCTGTTATCGCTTCATTCAGTCCATCCCACGTCAGCGGCTGCAGAAATACATCAGCGTATGGAAAATGTGCGGACTGCAATAGATCACAAAACAAAGCATGATTCTCCTCGCCAATACTCAATACAAGTTTTCCTACCGGTGCTTTTTTTGTTTCAAATAGGCTGACCAGAATATCAATGAATGTTTTCCACTCCGCAGGATCAGAGGATATCTCGTCAAGAATAATGATGAGGGGCTTACCTGTTTTTTCTTCAATATTAATCCATTGTTCATAATAGTTGAGACGCTCTACTCCATCGAGATGGATCAGTTGTTGTAATTCATTTTGAAGAATATCTTTCGCATATCCGGTAACAGTCGAAATTAATTTTTGAAGCTCTGCGATTTTTTCATTCAGATTGCTTTTATCTTTTGGCGGAAGTTTCTCCAATCCATTTTCTTCACGCAATTGATCTAATGCAGAAGACAACCTATCGGAAATATTATTTTCTGAACTATCATTGCATGAAACAACATATGATGATTCAAGTCTCGGCGCTAAACCTGCAGCCAAAAGAGAAGATTTGCCAACTCCTTTTTTTCCAGAAAGCAATATAACAGGCTGCTCTCTTCCCAACTGTGTATACAAACTCCGAATATCATTACCCCGTCCGAAAAATATCGCGGCTTCTTCTTGTTTAAAACTTCGAAGCCCAACAAACGGTGCGGCAGGTAATTTTCTATAGTAGGTATTTGGTAGTTCAAGACCGAATAAAGGTTGATTAGCCGCTTCAGGTAAATTCCATGCTTTTGAAATTGTCCCTCCTTCGCCTGTATAGAGTTTCCATGGGAACTGATCTTCACCGGGACTTCCTAGAATGGATTCAACGAAAAGGGCTTTAGAATTTTCTGCACCATTTTCAGTTTTGATCTGGTCAACAGCATCGGTCCATGCCCTTTCCACATTCATGCCCGCCGACATGCCTTTATAAAATCGTGACGCCAGGCCTGTGGCCACTTTATCATTGATCGATTGTGAAGTACCGATCACAGCGGGCAGTCCAGCAGCCACGAGTTCTTCAGATTGTTTTTGAGAAGAACATCCGTTGAGAAAAACAAGCTTAAGACTCTTTTGCTTTGCCAGAAAATTGACTAACCCTTCACTATGTGCAGCAGCGGTGGCACCGGATGCAGATTCAAGCAGAAGTGAATAACTATCCGCATGACCGCCATAATGAAAGATGGCTATCCGGTCACGGTATGTACTGTTTTGGAATAAATCAAAAATGCGATCTATGGTAGCATCGGGTTCGACGAGGACCTGGCAGAGGCCGTTTTCTTCAGCTTTGGATAAAGCATCGCGGATGGCATTGCGTTCGGCAGTGAGACCCCTGAGGTATCCTGCTCCGGTATTTTGTTTGTCGTTGGCAAATGCGAGGAGAATAACGGGCGTCACGGCATCAAAGTAAGATATTTAAAACAAGCTATGTATCCAATCCACAAAAAATCTCTCTTTGCCGAGGTAAATTAAGGCAATACCGATCATATCATAAAAGCCGTGCGTGAGCATGCTCAGTATGAGATTGTTCCTGTTCTTGTAAAAAATCATGGAGAACATAAATCCGGTGCAGACCGTCGAAATCACGCCGGACATGCCCTGATATAAATGGGCAAAGCCAAACATCATCGAAATCAATATGGCTGAAATCAGCCAACTTCTGTCCGTGTCGCCCAGCGCAACAGCTAGTCTCCTCATAAAAAAACCTCTATACATAAACTCTTCTCCAATGGCTCCGGCGATCCACATTAAAAAGATAAACACTAGCGTATTGATCAGATTCCCCTTCACGTTTGTGAAATCATTTAAGTTAACCTGTCCGAACACAAGTTCAATGAGGGGTTGTAAAATAATATCGACTACCAAAAATAGAACCACAGCAAATACAATAGCCCGACCAATTGCTTTACTCCAGTCAGGTAAGGAAATACCAAATTCTGCCCATTTGAAATGGCTCGCCCAGAATGTGATCAGGGCTAATAATAATCCCGTAAAGTATCCAATGGTTCCATTGAAATAAGAAAGCAGAATAATACCAATGATGATAGAAATAACAACTATTCTGCTCGTGAGGAATTTGAAGATTTTATCTCTGTTCATCGTTTTCCATTTTGAAATACATTCAATAGTGTGAAAAATGAAATGCTTACGATGCATTCATTGATGGAAAATAACGAACGAAAAATTGAAGTGTATTGAGTTAATAGACTAATGATGATTTGGAACAGATGAATATCAAATCTGTATTACGCAAGGCATAGCCTTGCAGACGCTCAGACGTAGGTCAACCTACCTAACGTACATCAAATGTTGGGCGGTTAACCTACGTCCTGGCGTATTCAAGGCTGTGCCTTGTTTACTTCGCGGATGTATTTTTTATTCCGTATAATCAACATTGGTAATGTCAAAAGACCCGAAACAAGAAGTCCCGTATCTTCCACAATACCAAAATTAAAGGCAGCCATAAAGCCTATGACTGACCAGATAAATGGAATAATCATAATAGCCACAGGACATTTCTTATCCGTAAGAAGCAATAAACCAAATGTGAAAATCGTCGTCGGACAAGGAAGTCCAAAAGTCGGCGAAGATGGATAAAGATGTCCAAGAAAATAGCCCAAAACAGGATAAAAAATCAAAGCAAATAAAATCAGGACTATGCCAGTCACACCGTAGAGACCCGATCGAAATTTAAATGAGAGTTTATTTTGGAAAACACCATAAAACAAAATCAATACACCCTGCAAGATAAATATGCCTCCAAATAAATATGCCGCCTTATTAATCGCTGTAAAGAACATAAGGTGATAGACAATTCCCATCCACAACCAAAGGAATGCGAGAACAATATTTATGATCTTTTGTGCCTTAGACCCAGGTTTAAACACCAGGTAAATAACTACAAGTCCCATCAAATAGAAAATGACCTGCATCGGCCAGATGGCCTCATTGTAGTTCTTAAAGACGTCTAAGAATTGGTCAACAGTAAATGGAGTCTTCATCATAAACGAATCAATATGTAAAACGATACAAATATTGTCAACTTACAGGTGATGCATATCAGCAGGAGAGATGATGTGGACGATTGTTTTCCTAGTGCCACACCCGTAGCTTTTCTCAAATATTTTGATATGAAAACATCACTTTTATCCGTTCTGGTTTTTCTGATTTTTTTCATCTCAAAAACCAGTGCTCAGGACAAGAATATATTGAATGGATTGTCTGAGGAAGAACAAAACGCTATTGAAGCGATAGCGCTTTATCCTACCAAAGAAAGAGAGGCAATCCTTGAAGCATCTCTTCATCCGGAGATCCTGGTACGGATGGAAAACATACGCAGTACGACTGAAACGAAATTCAAAGAAAACATTTCGGGCATAGCAGAGGCAGATCAAAAAAAGATTTACAATCTGTCCCGCTATCCGGATCTCATCACAAAGATCTGTGTTGTAGGGAATGGCAGGTCGAATGCGGAGATGACGGATATCCTCCAGAGCTATCCTGAAGGAATCCACGCAGACGCTTTGTTTGCTAATCAAAATTATTTTGGCCTCCTCAGAGAAGTCAATAATCTTTACATGGGCGCTGAGGAAGCTTTTCAGACTGTCCTTTCGGCCTATCCTGAGAAAGTGCGTGAAGCATTCAGACAACTTGATCAGTTGCCTGGTGTCACAAGTATCCTCACAGACAATATGAAGATGACTGTTCTGCTCGGCGATCTATACGGCAAGCAGCCAGTGCAAATAATGCATGCACTTGATTCACTCAATGTAGTCGTCGCCGAACAACAAGCCAACGAATTAAAAGACTGGAAACAGAAAATTGAGGATGATCCGGCTGCCATGACAGAATTTGAAAATGCGGCTGAGGAGTTTGCCAATGATGAGCCATATGATAATAGTGGGTATGATGATGATGTGTATGATGGACCGCTGCCGGAAAGTTATACGGAGAGAGTTGTCGTGCATGAGGTATGGAGGCCCTATCAATATTGGTTCGGTTGGCCTTCATGGTATGCCGATGAATGCTGGTATCCCTATCCGTGGTGGTATCATTCCGGATTCTATTATGGTCCTGGTCATGTGATCGTCATCATCGGGTTGCCATCCAATGTATTTTTTAACTGGCATTTTTATCATGACAGTCATTTCTATCACTATCCACATTTCACTGATCAGGTCATTCGACATTACTACGGTCCAAGACATACAGGTTCACATATGCAACCCGTGTTTAAAAGATGGGAAGAAGACCACAGATCAGAATTGCCCGACAATTGGTTTAATGATGACAAAAACAGAGTGAACAGAATACGTGAGTATGGAAAATTCAAAATGGATTATGATAAAAAAGTCGGTGTCAAAACGGAGAAGTCACCTACGGAAAGAGAGTATCTGCAAAAACATGCTGACAAATACCCGACATTAAAACCAGTATTGACAGAAAAACCTGGAAGTCCAAGAACTCCACCAAAAAAGGATCAGGACAAGAATCCTGTACCGGAATACAAGCCTGTACAAAATAATCCAAGGGAAAAATAACTCCTGAAGAAAAAAATAGACAGGGCCAAAGAAAATCATGAAAATGTCTGGGACAATCAACGGAAGCCCCCAAGGCAAGAATCCCTTCAGCCAATCCTGCAAAAGAGATCAGCAAAAAAACCACCAAGGACAGAGCCTGCAAGGAAAGATCAAAACAAACACCACCCAGAACGCCACCTACTAAGAAGGAACAAACACAGCCTAAGCCAACCGATACCGGCAAAAAGAATCCGGGTCGCAATTGATGGTTGATAGAAAAGAGGTCAGTTTGTAAAGCAGGAAAAGCGGTGCTGAAAAAGGCACTGCTTTTCTTTTTCCCAGCACTGTCATTTCAGAATACCCGTTATTGATTTGGCAGTAATGTATATTCCTTATGTAAGGCTCTCGATGATACGTATAGACCAATAAAGTCCAATGCTATTCTGAAATAATTTGCTGTAAACCAGGAATTAGCCCTTTGCTTCGTTAAGACTGCATCTAAGTTTGAGCCGGCCATATAAATATTGATCGGTAAAAAATGCACCATTGTAAAAACCATATCGGCCAGGCTGACACATAAAGCAATGAGCAATAACATGCGGATCGTTTTTGAGGGTTTCCAGTAATAAACCAGGCAAATAATACTGAAAATCAATACCCCGAATTTGAGGTAGAAATAATCACCAGGATTTGTAATGCGAAAAAAGTCCTGAAGATGTTTGATATCTGTCAATTCACCTGATCTCCAATTGACAGCCACGACCAACATATCGAAAATCATACCGGCACATAAGAAAAACCAAAAAGAAAGATTTATCCAAAGAGGGATTTTGTTTTTCATACAAATTGAATTGAGGAGTTAAATAAATAAACGTTACACAATTTTTTTGGTTATAGTTCGAAAGAATAATTGTACTGTCAGTCATCAATTCAGACAAGATAAATCAGATATTTGTCCATTAATATAAGATATCTTTTCAGATCGACCAGGTTTTTTCACGCACCTGCCCTTCAGCTTTCATGGCACGTAATGCATTTACTTTAGCCCTGACATTGGCACGATAACATTTGTAATAAGTGAAAAGTAAATGTTCATTTTTGCCAAATTCATTTTTGGCTTTCGAAAATAATAATCTGTGAACGCTTTGCTTAACTTATAAAACCCTTCCGCCTCCAGGTCCATGCAAAAAAAGCCAGTTCATCCAAAACATCAATTTGCCTGAACTCATCATTGAATTCAATGCAATCGAATATGACAGGCTTGGTGTATAAAAATATATTTCGTGAATGAAGATCGCCATGACAATCCCTTACGCATCCACTTTCAACTCGCTGAATAAACAGATCCCTGTGGTTTTCCAGGAAATTGTCCGAAACATGAACTGCTTTTTCTATCGTTTTTACCTGCTGTGCTCCGAGCGTTGTTAAGACAAAATCAGCTATAGATAAAATATCATTGAATCTTGATGAAAAGTGATCTTCGTTAAATTTTCTATGGATCACCTCTGTTCGCTCATGAAATTTCCTGATCAGAACCGCCAGAGCCTTAATATGTTTTAGAGTGACTTGATTTTTGTCGAGCATCAGATGCATTTGTTTCGCATCCTGCATTCGTTTCATCTTTATCGCGTAATCAATAATCACGCCTTCAGTACCGTCTATAGAAATTTCCGTGTCTTTCTTTCGCACAGTTACAACGTCCAGGTACATTCCTTTGGTCAACCTATTGTTCAGCATCAATTCATGTTCACAAAAATATTTCCGCAATTGTAATGTTGAAAAATCGAGAAAAGAATACTTTATCTCTTTCTTAAATTTATATGCAAACGACGTGCCCAGAATAACATAAGAAATATGGGTTTCAACCAATTTCCACTCTGTGAAAGGATGCTGAAACTTTCCTGATTCTAAAATGGTCTGAATGAGCCTGCTGTTCATTTGCGTAGATCAAGATAGTGAATCGCTTCACGGAGCATGGCATCAATGTTATCGTTTGATGAAACCAGCACAAGATGTTCTTTCAAGAGTGGCTCCGTCACTTGCCTGATCTTCAGATACACATCAAAATTGGCTTCACTGTTTTTCGTGGTTTATCTAATCTTTCCTCAATACTGTCTTCCGGGGCTGTCACTTCAATATATCTGATCTCCTCCTTTAATTCCTCTACTTTCTGTTCAAATTTATCTCGCAGGGACGCCTTATAAAATGTACCATCCAGGACAATTGGGATTTGCTCAGGAATATGATCAACCATGATGGCAAGCATAGCGTTATAAACCAACTGCTTTTCATCATCAGAATACGTTCGTTCAGAAAACATTTTCATCCTCAGCTCATCCGTGCTTACATACAGCGCGTCTAACTTTTCAGCGAGTCTTGATGCAAAATAGCTTTTCCCTGATCCGGGTAGTCCAAAAACAATAATGACCATCTCTTACGCTTTTACTTGTGATGTTGCATAAATCGTTCAGATTATCTGGTCAGTTTTAATGCATTGTCAAGACGCATAGCCGCATTGTCCCAATTGAGGATCGGAAATAAAGCATCAACAAAATCAGTGCGCTTGTTTTTATATTTCAGATAGTAAGCATGTTCCCAAACATCAATGACCAATAGAGGAATAACACCCCATTGTGTAAGTTTCTCATGGTTCTCGCATTGCAATACCGCGAGGCTATCGGAATAAGGTTGATAGCCTAGTATTCCCCAACCATTGCCATCCACATTTTTAGACGTGGCGGCGATGTATGTTTTCAATTTATCAAAAGAGCCAAAGTCCTTTTCTATCCGTTTGAGTAATTCGCCTGTGGGCGAAGTTTGTTTGGCGGTTAGATTTGTCCAGAAAATAGAATGCAGCACGTGTGATGAAAAATGAAATGAGAGTTTCTTCGTCCAGTAGTCAACCGTTTCAAGATTGTTGCTGTCCAGTGCCTCTTTTATCTTTTTCAAATCATTATTTGCTGCTTTCACTGCTCCTCCGTGATGAAAGGTATAGTGCAGGTGCATCGTCTCAGCGTCCATACCTGGTTCTAAATAATTTTCAGCATAAGGCAAAGTTTGCTGAATAAAATTTCCGTTGGCATCCACTAATTTGTCAATACCGCCTTCTGTGACAGAAGCAGCAAAGATTGAATTCGAAGGAAGCATGGATGCACCACCGATGATCAAAGTATTTTTCAAAAAATCTTTTCTGTCCATGGTATGATGTTTTTATAACTCCTTCTTCAAATCTACCATTTTCGGTGATAAGATCTCAGGCAAATTTAAGCGCGGGCGCAAATCGGAAATTTGCAAACACCCTGACGTAGGCACAGCCTACGCCAAACAACTATATATGTTGTATTGTGCGGTGGATACGCGATAAATCGTCGTCTCTACGACCAAATAAAAATAGAATTTGTTCGGCGTAGGCTGTGCCTACGTCGGAGCGTTTGCAAAACTCGGTTTTGCGACACGTATTTTCTGACTTTCTTGTAAATAGAAAAACGTCAGGCGATTTCCAGTGCCAGTCGCATCATCTGAAGACTGATATGCTCGCGATCTTTCGTAGACGTAGACTCATTTGTGATGATATTATCACTCACGGTCAGGATGGACAGCGCTTTGATATTATTTTTAGCCGCAAGGGAATAGAGAATACTTGTTTCCATTTCAATAGCTAATACTCCACGTTTGATCCATGGGTCCCACCGATTAGGTGTCTCATCATAAAATATGTCCGTACTGAATACTTTACCTTGTCTGAAGGCAACAGAATTTTTTTCGGCCACTTCTCTTGCCTGTCTCAATAATTCCGGATCTGCTGTGGGCGCATAATCCATGCTATCATAATACAACATCTGCGTATTCGAATCCGTATACACTGCTTCTGCCAGAATAAGTATGCCAAGGTCAAGATCAGACTGCAATCCACCACAGGTTCCAATCCGGATTATCTTTTTGACCCCATATCCAAATATCAATTCATGCACATAGATAGCCGTTGAAGGTATGCCCATACCCGTTCCCTGTACCGACACACGCTTTCCATTATACATCCCTGTGAAGCCAAGCATGCCCCGCACCTCATTGTAACATATGACATCGGTGAGGATTTTTTCGGCCACGTATTTGGCGCGAAGGGGATCACCTGCTATCAAAACAGTTTCAGCAATCTGACCGGGGGTAGCTTGAATGTGCAGGCTCATAGGCGTTTTATTAGCCAACAATTTAAAGTAGATTTGACACATATCATAAGTAAAAGATGAGCGGACAGCTTTCAGACACAGATTTGATCCTCAATACCGATGGAAGTGTATACCATTTGCATCTGCTTGAGGAGCATATTGCTGATCATGTCATCATCGTCGGTGATCAGGGGCGTGTCGCACAAATCAGTAAACATTTTGATAAAACAGAATCACAAATTCAAAATCGTGAGTTTGTCACGCATACCGGATACATCGGCCAAAACAGGATCACGGTGTTATCAACAGGTATTGGCACTGACAACATAGACATCGCGATCAATGAACTTGATGCTGCTATCAATATCGATCCAAAGACAAGACACCAAAAAACTGTAAAGAGAAAATTGAACATCGTTCGCATTGGTACCTCCGGAACATTGCAGGCAGATATCGAGGTGGGTTCGCAGGTGATCTCTCAATTCGGTCTTGGCTTTGATGGTGTACTCCATTATTACAAGTACCACTATGACGCACTCGAAAACGAATTACAGAAAAAAATAAGAGAGCATCTCAATTGGAATGCACCGCTTGCCTATCCATATGTATGTAAAGTAAGCACCCCACTTTTCAACAAACTATCTGAAGGCATGATCCCCGGCATCACAGCTTCATCACCCGGATTTTATGGACCGCAGGGAAGAAAACTTCGATTGGAACCATTATATCCGGACATCAATTCAAGACTCCAGTCTTTTTCACATAAAAATTATCGCGTCACCAATTTTGAAATGGAGACATCGGCATTGTATGGACTGGGAAATCTTCTTGGACATAACTGTTGCACGTGCTGTACTATTATTGCAAATCGCATCACAAAGAAATTCAGTAAGGATTATCACAAGGATGTGGATAGGTTGATTGGAGTGGTGCTGGAAAGGATATTCTAATCATCACTCCCCATACGGAATCCAGATATTCTTAATCTGTGTCGCATTGCGTAAAAACTGTTCCACTTCACCCTGGTGACCTTCATACCAATCTCGTTGTTTTCCAAAATTAACCCAGGTGCGTTTCATATTTTCTGCAGCTGCGTGTTCCACCATTTTACTTCCTTCTTTTGTACCGAAATACCACAATCCATCTACATCATCATGATTGGCTAACACTCCTGCGAGTTCATCTTGCTTTCCAGTGATGATGTTGATCACACCGCCCGGAAAATCTGATGCCTCAAATACTTGAAACATATCCGTAGCTGACAATGGTGTAGTCTCCGATGGTATCACAATCACCCGATTGCCCATCGCCAATGCAGGGATAACTGCAGAAATAAATCCGAGTAAAGGAGCCGTATCCGGACACACTATACCCATCACCCCGAGTGCTTCAGGCATCGCCATCGTGACATGTCGTGACAATGTGTGATGTACATGACCATCATATTTATCAGCCTTAGCTGCATTGGTATAGATCCGATCAATCGACAAACTCACTTCACGATCAGCATCCGATTTTGAAACACCCAGAAGTTGTATCAATCGGCCTGCAAATTCATCTTTACGTATCGCCAGATTTTCAGCGAGATAATATAAGATCTGTGCTCTCGCATGTCCGGTCATCGCTGTCCATGATTCTGCAGCATGTGCGGCTTCAACTGCATTACGTATATCCTTGCGATTGCCCTGGCTAACTGTTGCAATAATTTTTCCGGATGCATTTTTTATTGAACTACTATATCCTCCATCAGGCCTTGCTTCTTTGCCACCAATAAATAATTTAATCGTACGATCAATTTCAGGAACTAAAGATGATGGTGATTCCTTTGCATTTTTTTTCTGAATTAATTTCTTTGGCGCAATTTGCAATTCATCAGACTTTAATTTCAGATATTCATACAATCCTTCTCTGCCACCTTCTCTTCCGAAACCGGACTCGCGATAGCCACCAAAACCTGAGGCTGCATCAAACAGATTCGTACAATTGATCCACACTGTGCCTGCTTTTATTTTCGGCGCCATATCCAGGGCAAGATTGATATTCTCAGTCCAGATACTCGACGCCAATCCATATCGTGTATTATTCGCTAGTTTAATTGCTTCAGGATGCGTCCGAAATGTCATCGCTACAAGCACAGGACCAAATATTTCCAATTGCGCTATCGTCGATGAAGGTGACACATCTGTAAATAAGGTAGGCGGATAAAAATATCCATCCGTAGGACAACTCCATGATGGTTGCCACATTTGTCCTCCTTCTTCAATTCCCTTCGCGACCAACTGTTCAATGGTGCGCAATTGAACCGGCGCTATGATTGCTCCGATATCAACACTTTTATCTAATGAATTACCGACGCGAAGTTTTTCCATCCGCGCTTTGATCTTTGCATAAAGTTTTTCTGCAACAGATTCCTGCACAAGAAGTCTTGAACCTGCGCAACACACTTGTCCCTGATTAAACCATATCGCATCCACCACTCCTTCAACAACACTATCAAGATCTGCATCATCGAATACGATAAACGGAGATTTGCCACCGAGTTCAAGCGATATTTTTTTTCCTGTACCTGCTGTGGCTCTCCGGATGATACGACCTACATCTGTAGAACCTGTGAAAGCAATCTTATCCACATCCGGATGATCCACCATCGCCGCCCCACTCTTTCCATCACCGGTGATGATATTCACTACACCATCAGGCAAACCGATTTGCTCGCAGATCTCTGCAAATAACAAAGCAGTGATGGATGTAAACTCAGCTGGTTTCAACACCACAGTATTCCCCATCGCCAGAGCTGGAGCAATTTTCCATGCAAGCATCAACAATGGAAAATTCCAGGGGATGATCTGCGCGATGACGCCAACTTCTTTATAGTCCTGTAATTCTGTATCACGCAATTGTGCCCATCCTGCATGATGATAGAAGTGACGTGCTGCAAGAGGAATATCAATATCACGACTTTCACGAATGGGTTTTCCATTGTCCATCGACTCCAATACCGAAAATAATCGCGAATGCTTTTGAATCTGTCGTGCGATCGCATAGAGATAACGTGCTCTTGCATGTGCACCGATCTTTATCCATTTTGGTAATGCTTTTTTCGCAGCCTTTACAGCTTTATCTACATCCTTTTCATTGGCTTGAGATATGAGAGCAAGATTTTTTGTAGTTGCAGGATTGACACTTTCAAAATATTTCTTTGACAGAGGAGCCTGCCATTTACCATCGATGTATAGTGTAAACTTACGTTTGTGTGCATCTAACCATTCATCTGCCGCTGAAGAACTTTCAGGAGCGTATCCATAATCCATGTTATTAAATATGGTCTTCACTTTCATTGTCTTATTATTTATTAAGCCATCGGATGACGATAGGAAGCAGAGTATCTTCCCGTCACAAAATGTTCTAATTGTCTTTCAATATCACTTAGTAAAGTACTTGCACCAAATCGAAACAGATCCGGTGATAACCATTCATCACCCAATTCTTCTTTCATCAGGATGAGCCATTCGAGTGCCTGTTTTGCTTTCTGAATTCCGCCTGCGGGTTTGAATCCAATTTTTATTCCTGTTCGTTCATAATATTCTCTGATGGCACGCACCATGACAAGACTTACCGGAAGTGTAGCATTGACTGCAGCTTTGCCTGTACTGGTTTTGATAAAATCGGAACCTGCCATCATACAGACATGACTTGCTTTGGCGACATTATTTAATGTAACAAGTTCGCCGGTCTCCAGAATTGATTTCATGTGTGCATCACCGCAGGATTGTCTGAACAATTGTACTTCTGTATAAAGTGCATTCCAGTCACCACGCAGGACATTGGCACGACTGATGACGATATCAATTTCCTTAGCACCTGCAGCCACTGATTTCTCAATTTCGCTGAGCTTTTGATCCATCGTGATTTGACCGGCAGGAAAACCTGTTGACACAGCGGCGACAGGAATGCCGGAACCGGCCAGAGCTTCAACTGCGGTATGTATCAAATTGTGATAAACACATACTGCTGCCACATGAATATTACTGTCATTCATATCCATGGCCTGTAAAATATCTTCTCGTACAGGTTGTCTTGCTTTTGCACAAAGACGTATGACATTGCCTGGGGTATCGTCGCCCGCGAGGGTTGTCAGGTCCATACAGGTTATAGCTTTAAGTAACCATGCGGCCTGCCAGTCCTTTTTAACACTTCGTCTTGCGCCCATGGCAGCGGCCCTTCGTTCGACTGCGCTACGATTGACCCGGATACTTTTGATAAGGTCCAGATCTAAGGGCATGCCTTGATTTCGTTGGGTTGTATCGTTAGGTTTCAAGGATATGATTTCGATTTATCAGATAATATATCTAAGGACTGCAAATGGTGATCCAATATGGCAGCAATTCGTGCTTTAAAATAATTAAAGTTATCCATCACCCTTCAATTGAGGGTTGACCATATAAAATTAATATGTGCTAAATAGAGGAATTTGGGGCAAAAACAAAGAAAAAAGGACGCAGATCAAATAAGAAAATTAATGATCAATTTTCGGACACAATTGTAATCTAATTCGTATCGGTAGTCGCGAACTTAAGCAGAGGCAAATGCCCTAAATAGGCAAGAGCGCCTTCTTGCGAAAAGCGCTCCTGTAAACTGTACCTAATTTCACCCTTTCTGGATTATCTTAATAAATCAGATAGGATGGATTGAGTACTATAAATACTTGTTGTCCCTGCTCTATTTACTACTTAGAAATTTAGTTAATTTAAGTAGTCACTTAGAAAAAAATAATCCGTAGATAAACCTACGCTGAACGGATTCACTATGATTTTTCAAACGTCAGATAATCTGTTCCTCCATTGCCACCGCTGACATGAATCAATTCAATCTTGCTTGATGATTGAGATATGAAATTCCAATCTTCAGTGAGCTTTTCAAAATCATTCCCAGCATTGAATACAATGTTGAAATGCAGACTAGTAACGCTGTCATCTGAGCTGTTATTGTCACCGATACTCCAAGTCCCTGTATTCGTGTTACTGCTATTTGTTGCAGTTAATGTTCCGTTAGTTTGAAATGTGAATGTATAGCCACTGTAATGACTTGTTTCATCTTTCCCCGAGTCAATAAATGATGTGATTTTCCAACCTCCGGTCTGCACACTGTTCTGAACCACAGTCGGAGTGATGTTAACATTATCGCCATTTGAACAGGAGGTTAAAGAAAAAATCACTGACAAGCAGATGACCAGTGATGTAATTAATTGCATGCGTTTCATGGCGTATTTGTTTTAGATGTGAATGAGTGAACCAAATGTAGACCCAGATGAACACGCGGTCAAATTATAGACGAGGAATGGGCGAATTATGATGATGAAGCGTGTGGGAATTGGGACAGACTATATGTGCAAGGCTAAGCCTTGGAGACACTCCAACGTAGGTAAACCTACGCTGAACATGAGGCTTTTAGCATAGAGCTCAGAGCAGTGGAGTCGTATTCATTCACTTTCCGTCAATCAATCATGACTGATCATGATGATCATGATAATCTGCGTTCAAAAGATGAGTTTAGTAATAGATGCCAATTAATCTTATTAAATCTTAACCTTTCTTATCTTATCCGCGTCCTCTTTTTGACAAGGTCCATCTGAACTGACTACAATCAGGTCACTCACTGACCTGCATTATACTTGTGCATCCTGGCGACTTCATAATTTAGACACGAATCCGTGATGGTGTTTTTCGGTATTGAACTATATTTTATGAAATTCAACAAGGCACATGAATTAAAAAGTCTGATTGGAAATACTCCACTTTTGGAAATCCATCTCAGATACAAAGGCGAGGATAGGGTCATCTACACCAAAGCCGAAAGTCTGAATATGACGGGGAGTATAAAAGACCGGATGGCATTTCATATTCTCAACAGTGGTTATGAAAAAGGTACACTGCAGCCAGGCATGCAGATTTTTGAAGCCACAAGCGGCAACACCGGAATTTCAGTTGCGGCCTTAGGCAGAGCCTTTGGCCACCAGGTCAATATTTTTATGCCGGATTGGATGAGTATGGAACGGATCAATCTCATCAAAAGCCTTGGTGCCAAAATAACATTAGTCAGCAAAGAAGAAGGAGGATTTCTAGGCAGCATTGAGATGGCAAAGAATGCAGCTGCTCTGACAGGAGGCTTTGTATCAAGCCAGTTTTCAAATGAGGACAATACAGATGCACATTATCTGACTACTGGTCCTGAAATATGGTGGCAAATGAAAGTCAACGATATTGCACCGCATGCTTTTGTGGCCGGTGTAGGTTCCGGGGGAACAGTGATGGGTGTTGGTAAATATTTAAAAGAAAGAAATCCCGCCGTCAAAATTCATCCATTAGAGCCGGCTAACTCACCAACATTATCCACCGGGCACAAAACCGGCAAGCATAGGATACAAGGCATATCCGATGAATTCATTCCATCAATTGTACATCTTCAGGAACTTGATGAAGTGATTTCGGTCGATGATGGTGATGCAATAATCATGTCGCAGAAATTAGCAGCAGAGTTAGGTTTAGCTGTGGGGATTTCTTCCGGAGCTAATTTTATAGGTGCGCTTATGGCTCAAAATCAATTAGGAAAAGATAAGATCGTTGTCACCGTTTTTCCGGATAGCAATAAAAAATATTTAAGCACCGATTTACTGAAAGAAGAGCCTGTAAAAGAAGGTTTTATCTCCACTGATGTTGAATTGCTATATTTCAGTGCGCAGAAAAGAGTGTGTAAGCTATGTTTCTCTCCTGAAGAAGCGGCAGTGGAATATATGAAAACATACTAGCAAAGGGCGAAGAGCATAGTGCATAGTCCTCATACTGGAAAATATAAAAAGTGCCGTTCAGTAAAGTATGTCAGAAAAGTAAAATGAATTTAGACGAAAGGAAAAAATCTACCTGTTGTCTTTGTATAGGCTGTGTAATTTAAAAAGTGCTTTGAGAGTAATTTTTCTTCGTAGCTGGATTTGAAATAAAATAAAACCCACAACACAATACCAATAAATATTTCCCAAAGACTTTGGTGAAATAATCCAAAACCTATGGCGATTAAAATGATTCCCGTATAAATGGGATGGCGGATAAATTTGTAAACGCCGTTTTGGATGAGGGTACCATCTTCTTTGGGTGTAGGAAATGGTGTCAGATTCTTATTCAACTGCAAAATGGCAAGGCCCATGATGAGTACTCCAAAGATGGCTAAAATCAATGAAATATATCTGATCACCGTATTTATATGAAATGGAAATGAAAATAGCGGAACTACATAAAGGATGAAAAGCAGGAGTTGGCCGCTTACAAAAAGGATGTCCTTAGTTGCAGGTCGAGTCATTATCCAAAAAAATCAAAATCATTACCCAATGGAATGCCTGATATCATTGATGATCTTATCCAGCACTTTATCCTGATCAATAAATTTATCGGCCATAATTTTCATCGTCGATTTTATTTCCTTAAGTGATATATTGCTTTTCACCGCCAGAGTCCGGGTCGTGGCCTTTACCTCTTTCTCTTTGACATAATGCGTCTCACGGATAGCATCTTCAAGAATGAGGATCCGCAATCCCGAATCTTTGAGTCTTCCACTCTCAGCGATAATCCAACTCAATGCATAAAAAACAGGTGCATCAATATAAATAGGTTGAATTCCTCTTGTCAACGCCGGCAACACATTGAACGGACTTTCAAGCACTTCCTTTGTCTGATAGGTTGTAAGTTCAGGTGCAGGAGAATTCACCGGCTTAAGTTGGATCAATCCATCCAGGGCCTGGGCATAGATGCTGATCCAACGCACTTCTCTCCGGAATTTGTGGACGCCATTCTCAATATCTTTAAAATTGAGTTTATCGGTGTGATAATCAGATTTGATGATTTCAATCATATCGATAATCGTTTTCCCGATAGCTTTGTGTTCTTCTATGTCTGATATCCAATCACAATCCAAAAGTTCACTTTTGATAGTTTTAACCTTAGATTCTTCAGTATTGATCCAGCCATCCTTCTTTAGCATTACATCAAGATTCGTCAGTTCTTTATTGAAATGCTGTTTTAAACAGTCTAACAGAATCGGGGGAAAACCATCCTGGACAGAAAATTCTTTGATAAAACCATCATAGTAATCTACTTTGCCCAGCTGATCCTCCAGTGATTTGAATGAAATACGCATTCGTTCAAATCGCTTTTTATTATGCATCATTTTATAAATGTGCGTCAGGGCTTCGAGGTAAAAAAGATACTGACGGGCAGAAGATTTATAAAAAGTGAGAGCACATTCCGCCGTATTGGGTAATGTGTTCAATATTTGCTCAAGCTTATCAAGCTGAATCTGGAATCTGGATAAACCTTCTGTCATAAGATAATTTAAATCAATTTCATTTCAAACAAACAAGATGGCGTGTCATGATAATGTGAAGGTAATGCGGATGTATCCTTAAGATCAAACATGCCAAGGAAAGTAAATCCTGCATTTGTGTAATACTCTATCAATTTCACATTATGGCCAAGAGTATCCAATCGAAGGAATTTTTTTTCTTTATGCTTTGCATACCCGATCGCCCATTGAACAATCAATGATACAAAATTCATACCCCTGAAGTCAGGATTGGTGGCAATCCGATGAATATACATGGCCGGATCATCATTTTTTTCTTCCCATATATCCGGATCGCTGAAGGTAATGGCCCAAATACAAGCAATCTGATCATCGATGACGATTTTCCATTGACGTCCTTCTTTAATTTCCTTCTTCACCAGGGAACGATCAAATTCCGGCCAGACGACTACCGTTTTCTTTGCCCGCTGATAGTCTGACGCAATACGGTAAAGACGGAAGATTTCGTCGATATCATCAAATGTTGAGACTTCGATCTTCTTATTCATCAAATAAAGATGCATAAAAAGATCTCAGATTATGAAATACCGGATGAGGAATTTTAAAGCTACTTACCTGACATTCGAGTGTCTCTGACCTCGAACTGGCTAAATTATATGTACAGGTATGATGGAATGCAGTAAAAATCCTTCCTTAGTTCGAAAGAAACGAAGATTAATTCATGTTCGAGGTCAGAGACACTCGAACGTCCGCGTCCTTTTTGCCAATTGCTTATTGCCTATTGCTTATTGTCTTAGTTTTTCACTGAAATCTGACCTGTCTTCAGCACCACTTCACCATCCGGATATTGAATATCAGCATGATTCTCTGCAGTGATAAAAAAAGCTGTGGGTTTAAATGAGGTCACTGTAGATAATGAACTCTTTAATGCTTTCGACATCATACCACTTGATGTCTTCAATTGTCCGATGTTCGTACTGCTGCTATGATCAGTTTCCATCCAGACGATATACATATCCCTGGGTGGGCTTAGTCTTTTCGGGTCTGCGAGGTTTGCGACCTTCAACTGTATATTGTAATTCTTGTTTTTATCTTTTTTCACAATGACTGAACCTTCTGCAGCAGGCACTATTGATGAGATAGCAAATGCATATTTCTTAGCACAGGATTGTAAAAATAAAGGTGCGATCAAGCCGAGGGCTAAAATCAAAAAATTCCTCTTTAGATGATTATGTTTAAGCGTTTGCATTTTGTCGAATTTTATGGATGAAATTTTTATTAACTGACTCAATTATCGATGAGGAATTGAGCCTCACAAAGTTTGGCCCGTTTGAATACAGATCTGTTATATAATTTCAAAAAGAGTTACATGATTCACACATTTCGATTTTAGATCCACAAAGGCTTGAGTAGGTCTTAGTTTATTATAGTCCTGAGCGAAAGCAGGCGATGCACTGAGCGGAGCGTCGCACTGAGCCTGCCGAAAGTGTCTTAGTGTCGAAATCCTCGATTTTTATAGGCAAATCAAATCTTAATAAATCATGACCTTTCTTAACAAATCTGCGTCCTCCTTTTTTTACCTCCATAAAATTCTGAACAAAACAAGGAATATTAAATTCTGAAAAATTAAAAAATTGACCACATAGTCACATAGTTAATATAGAACGTCACATAGAAAAATTGAATGTTTTCCCTTTCCGCCTCTTCTACCTCTTCTGCCCTTTCCGCCTTTTCTGCCTCTTCTTCCTTTTCTGCCCTTTCTGCCTTTTCTGCCTCTTCCGCCCTTTCCGCCTTTTCTGCCTCTTCTTCCTTTTCTGCCTCTTCCGCCCTTTCCGCCCTTTCCGCCTTTTCTGCCTCTTCTGCCTTTTCTGCCTCTTCTTCTCTTCTACTCAGAAATATTATGCAACCTTCCGTTCATTCCTTTTAACCATCTGACTCATCCGATAGACCAGATATAGACACAATAGAATAATGCCCACCATCACATACCCCAGCCAATCAAAATGTTCAATCGGGCTTGTTTTCGTTTTTTGTACAACTACTAATCCTGCAAACATAGCTGCGAATCCACCGGCCAATTGTTGAAGAGATGAATTGATACTCATGTAAGCACCACGGTCATACATCTCAGGGATAGCTGAATTCAAAGCCTGTGCAGGTACCATCCTGCTCATGATCCCCATGAACAGGATCATGTTGATGATGATGACTATCCAGATCGGTACTGGTGTAAGATGCGTATAGATAAGAATCATCACCATGGCTATTGTCGAACCGGCTGCAAATAATCTAAACTTATCCACCTTATCGCTCAGCCTTCCGATGATGGGCATGATGATGATAGAGGATATTCCTGTACAAAAGAAAATGATCGGAAGATTAGCTTGCGGGATACCTACATTATTGACAATAAATGCACTTGTAAATGGCATAAGCATAAAACCACCCATGGACAACATCGCTGTGGCATAAAATCCGATACGGTAATCTTTTTTCTGAATCGTATGCCATAAATGCTGTAAAGGGGTCTTGTCTCGTTGCATACTCAGATGCGAAGTCAATGGTTGTAATTTCAACACGACCGTAATCGCAATCATAAAGGCCAGTCCTGCTACCATAAAAAATGTCGAATGCCATCCCCATTGATTGGCCAAAACAAGTCCAATCGGTACCCCCAGGATCTGGCTTCCGGCAAATGCCATTGAAATAAAACCCATCACCCTACCGCGTTGATGAAACGTAAACGCATCCGTCAATATAGCCATCCCGATAGACCCAACCACACCACCAAAAACACCAGTGATGATGCGGGCAATCAGCAATGAAATATAACTATCAGCAAAACCACACACCGCAGTGCCGATGATAAACCCCGAATAAAAAAAGAGCAATAATTTTTTTCTATCAAACTTATCTGCAAAACCAGCTGTCAGAAATCCGGAGACACCTGCGCTTATCGCATATGCAGAAACGACTGATCCGAATTGCGATGTGCTCATGACCAGTTTTTTCATCAGCAAATCCCCCAGTGGAGAAATGATCATAAAATCAAGGATGATCGTAAAGTTGAGCAACGCCAGTATAGCGATTACAAATTTCTGATACGATGTAAATGATGGCAATGCTACAGTGTGCTTTACCGGATCAAGAGTTAAGTCGGATTCGAGATGTTCTTCCATAAATTATCGGGTGATCAAGTGAATTTATCGGGTGATGTGGTGATCTTGTGATCTTGTGATCGGTTGTTTTTTTTTAGATAATATGTTAAATGCTGATAATGTAAATTATTTAGAATCATTTTATAAAACGATCGTATGCTATATTGTTTTATTTGATCACTCGATCACCTGATCACTCGATCACCTGATCACTCGATCACCTGATCTTTTGATCACTCGATCATTCGATCATTCTAGTTCCTGGCATTGATAACCTGTTGCTGTGAGAAGTTTGATGATGTCATCAGCCTGCACTTGTCGGGTCACGATACGCAATACACAATCGATGTCATCTGCATCCACATTCCAATTATTGATCGACGGGATAGAATCAAATAATTCCTTCAGACGCAGTTGATCAGGTGCTGATTTCACATTTGTTTTGAAAATGAGGATGTCATCTGTGTATTCCATGCGATTGGTTTTTTCGTTTGACTATTTGAATTATGGCCTGAGGGCTTTCAGGACTAACCTGAGAAGACGTTTCATTTTTTCATCTGATACGGTATACTGATCACTCATCATGCTCTTGCCCATAAGATGGAAATTGAGAAGTGAATAGAATGGTCCGTAAGCGATGGACCAGAAAGTTTCAGGTTCGATCCTGGCCATTTCATCTCTGATGATGGCATTCATGACAAAGGATTTCATCGCTTCCTTAAAACCTGATTCCTTTATGTCCTTGTGATGAATCAGGGGGGAGTTTCTAAACTGGTCGTAGAAACGATAATGGGACGGGTATTCAAAAATAAATTTCATCCGGTTCTTCCACTGAAGCCAAAGGCCATCTTCCAGAGACGCATTCGGATCAAAATTCTCCAATGCTACCCTGGCGAAGGTTTGATGGACATCATTATATAAGCTATTGAGCAGGTCTTCTTTATTTTTGAAATAGATATAAATCGTTGCAGGTGAAACATTTGCAGCTTTCGCCAGCCTTTGCATGCTGAATCCATGGAAGCCTTCTGCCACGATCATTTCCATAGCCTTTTGACGGATAGTAGCTTCCTTATGTTCGTCCCTTACTCTCATAATCGGGACAAATATAAATGAATGTTCATTCTTTTATAATAAAATGAAAAATATTTTTCCTATCAAAGTGTCTTCGGGATTTGTTGATGATCACATTGATCAAGATGTCGCTCCTACGGAGCTCAGACAACACGCTTGGCTTCGTCCGTTACAGAGATTACTCTCCTACGGAGCTTTGAAGTCCAAATTTTTAAAACCTGGTTTTTACAGAAGTGCTGGTGCATAAATAGCTCCATCGGAGCGTAATCTCTGTAACAGATAAATTCAGAAAACCACAAGAGCTCAGTAGGAGCGTAATCTCTGTAACAGATAAATTCAGAAAACCACAAGAGCTCAGTAGGAGCGTAATCTCTGTAGCTGACAAATACAAAAACCTTGCGAGCTCCGGAGGAGCGACATCTCTGTAACAGACAAATACAAAAACCTTGCGAGCTCCGGAGGAGCGACATCTTTGAGTGGAGATAACCGTATTTAATAGGATATCAAACAAATTTGCAGTGCACTTTCTCTTTCTTCAATCTCCTTCTTTCTTCTCCTTCCAAATTCCATGTTCCTTGGTCCTTATTCAGAATTCCCTTTTTTCATTCTCCTTCCAAATTCCTTGCTCACTATTCCTCATTCCAAATTTTTTTTTGAATACATAATGTGTCAGCATTATGTATTTAAAAAAAATCGCCCCGCTTGCATCAGGGCGAAAATCAATTCAAAACCAAATAGTAATATTCTTGATCGTTAGGACATGATCGAACACATCTTCGACATTGATCGGTTGTAGAGACGCGATTTATTGCGTCTTCGTTGGGTCGGTAATTATTTCATCAATAGAATATCCTGACCATTTACATAAGACGCATTTTATTTTCAAAGGTTGCATTGATATTTTATTTCATTTCGAAAGATCTGAATGTCATTTTCTTCCATCTGAAGTGAATTGTCTGGCACGCGACATTTATTTAAACAGCATTTCACAATGATTCAGATTTTATGCTCATTCATTCATCTATTAAACGATTTGTTTCATCTGCTCCGGTTTATCATTCATCCACTAAAGTGATTTTTTCATAGCTCGACTAAACACAAAAGCAGCCTGTTATCGTTGACCGTAATTTGAATATAACATATTGTTTATGAGTTGTTTATAACGGATTATTAACGCCTTCACCATCAATAATGTTGCCTGAAAAATATTATCTGTTTTTTAAAGGGCTAGATGAAGCCGCAGATGCAATCATTGCTTTATCAATGTGAACGTGAGTGAGTTAGCTGAAAATAATAAAATGAAAAAAATGAAATTGAATCGTTTTTCGTGGATTCATCATGATCATTGAAAGGCTACGCATTAAAATAAAACTTGACTAAAGGATTTCAAATATTTGTTTGATCTCAATTTAAAATCAGATACTTACATGCATTCACTGATTTTATTTTTTAAACTTCTTTATCACCATCAAATTTCTATTTATCAAAAGTTAATAATTTATTAAATCCATTTCACCTCTACTGAAAAGCAAAATAAGCAGCACGATTCACCACCATTCGTTTTGAACGTTGATTGCAATATTTCATTTGCATCGACATGATCATTTATTATTCATTAATCTTTAAACATGATGATATGAGGAATTTTATTCTGCTTATTGGTTTTTTCCTGTTGAGCATTACGCTCGCGCAGGCACAACGTACCATCAAGGGTACGATCATTGATCCGAATGGAGAGCCCGTGATCGGCGCCAGTGTGATGGTGGTCGGTACTACGGTGGGTACAGTTTCAGATTTCAATGGTGCATACGAACTCGTTGTCCCGCAAGGTTCATCTACGATTCAGTTTGCCTACACAGGTTATCAAACCCAGACAGCCAATCTGGGCGCATCTAACATCGTCGATATCACGCTCGTCGAAGGTGTCGTCTTAGAAACAGCAGTCGTCACTGCCCTTGGTATTTCCCGCGATAAAAAAGAACTCGGGTACGCTATTGAGAAAGTAGACGGTGAGGATATTCAACTCAAAGGCGAAAACGATGTCCTGCGTGCACTACAGGGAAAAGTTGCCGGTGTCAATATCATCGGAAGCTCAAGTCAACCGGGCAGTGCGACTCGTTTGACCATCAGAGGTAATACATCTTTCCTTGGCGACAACCAGGCATTGTATGTAGTCGATGGTATTCCATTCGATGGTTCTTCCTATGGAGCATCTTTCCAATTGACAGGCGGAGGTGCATATGGAAACAGAATGGCCGATCTTGATCCGAATAATATTGAGAATATCACGATTCTCAAAGGCGCAACAGCTGCAGCACTCTATGGAAGCCGCGCTTCACGTGGTGTAGTCATCATCACAACGAAATCAGGTTCCAACAAAAAAAGAGATGGCCTCCATATTGAAATTTCTTCCGGCATGACAGGTGAATCCATTACGTCAATACCTAATCTTCAGAATAAATATGGTACAGGCACTGGATTTAGCTATTCCGGAGCGAATGGCTCCTGGGGCGCTGCATTCCCTGGTGCCGTGGACTATCCTACCATTGACTCCATCAACCATTGGTTCAGAGCTACTGCTCCTGCGTCATATGCACGACTTAGAGAACTTGGTACTCCGGGCGTGACACCACGTGTTGTTTACCAGGCCTATCCGGATAATGTGAAATCACTTTTCCACAATGGAACAATGCTTGACAATTCTGTCACATTGAGCACCAGCCTTGGAAATAATGGCGCATTCGTTGCCACGGTATCTCAACTCAATCATGATGGTATCATACCGAATAGCTCATACGACAAGACAAGTGTATCCGTGGGTGGCAACAATGAATTCGCTGGTGGATTTAAGATCGGCGCTAATATATCGTATACCTCTTCATTGCAAAAAGGATTGCAAGGCGGTGCTATTGCTTCAGCGCAGACTTCATCATACATGGCGAGATCTCTTTACCTGGGCCGTAGTTGGGATATTGCAGGCCAGCCATATGAAGATCCTGTCACCCATGAAAGTATCTTTTTTGTAGGCCGGGGTAGTGCGGACAATCCGAAATGGTCATCCAAATACAATGGATTCAATTCTGATGTATCACGCACCATCGTCAATCTGAATGCGGGCTATGCTATCGATAAACTTTTTGATATCGATTACAGAATCGGTCTGAACACCTATGATCAGAATGATCTTGAATGGTATCGCCCTGGTTCAAGAGGTGCTAATGGTTTGGGCCAGGTCATCTCCGGGTACAATCAATTTGAAGAAATCGAATCCATCCTCATGCTGAGCAAGAGAGTGCGATTCAATGACAACTTTGCTATTCAGGCCAGAGTGGGTCACAATATCAATCAACGCACTGTCAATTCACAAAACATTGTAGGAAGTCAGATGCTTGATTTCAACATCCTTGATATTGACAATACCATTTCACAAGTGACCGGTGGAGGTAATTACAACAGGCAACGATTGATCGGTGTATTCGGTGAATTGACGTTTGATGTGAAATCATATTTATTTCTCACACTGACAGGAAGAAATGACTGGTCATCTACATTACCGGTTGCCAACCGATCATTCTTCTACCCTTCTGCAAGTCTTGCCTTTGTATTTACAGAAGCACTTGGTATGAGTCCAACAGGATTTTTATCAAGCGGCAAATTAAGAGTGAACTGGGCGAAGGTTGGACACTCACCTGATCCATATAGTATTGATCCGATCTATTTTGTCAATCTCGGAGAACCTGACAATCTTACTGCAGGTGTTCGTGATATTGATTTTCCATTTAATGGCCATGCCGGATTGACATTGGAAAATACATTGAAAGATCCTAATCTGAAACCTGAGTTCACGACAAATAAAGAACTTGGTCTTGAACTTTCATTCCTGAATAACAGAGTAACTCTTGATGCTGCAGTGTATGAAACTGTCAGTACGGATCAATTAGCTCCACTGACTCTTCCTACGGCATCGGGTTATGATGCTTTCTATACTAATTTTGGAAACTTAAGATCACGAGGTGCAGAAATCACACTTGGCCTCACACCTGTTCGCTCGAAAGATTTCCAATGGAATATCAGTGGTGCGTTTACAAAATACAAAACAACAGTTGAAGAGCTTTTTGGTGATGTCAATGAGATTGAAATCCGCGCATTATTCGGTGGATCGATTACACCTGTCTTGAGAGTTGGTGAAGAATATGGTGTATTCAGAGGAACAGTTAGCGCACGCGACAATGAAGGAAATCTATTGATTGATCCAAGCAATGGTACAGTGTTGAATGCAAATCATGAAGAAATCATCGGTAATCCAAATCCTGATTTCACACTGGGTATTGTCAATAGTTTTACCTGGAAAGGATTTAGCCTTGGTGCAGTACTAGACTGGAAACAAGGAGGTGATCTGTATTCAGAATCCGTCAATGAAGAACTCGGACGTGGTGTACTCGCATTCCAAGCGGATCATCGTGAGTTAGGTGCAGTCATTCCGGGAGTGTATGGTAATGCAGTCACATTGCAACCCATACTGGATGAGAATGGAAATAAAATTAAAAATCAAACACTCGTCGAACAAAATGACTTATGGTTCGGATCATCATTTGGTGCCAATGCGCAGGATGAATGGCTAGTGTTTGATGCCACTGTGATTCGTTTACGTGAAATTTCTTTAGGCTATACTATTTCTTCAAAGACACTGGGACATAGTCCGATCAAAGGCATTACCATAAGTCTTGTAGGTCGTAACCTTTGGTACAAAGCTCCAAACTTTCCAAAGGATGCCCATTTCGATCCTGAGACAAATACGTTTGGGGATGCCAATTTCCAGGGATTCGAATTTCAGAATCTTCCATCGATCAGGCGCTTTGGGGCCAATGTTAAACTCACATTTTAATTTACAAAAATGAAAAACATAAAAATTAAAATAGCAGCACTCATCATGGTTTTATTTGTGGTGAGTTGCAAAGATTTTCTGGACATCAATGATGATCCGAACAATCCGACGAAAGCAGAACTCAGTACGATCTTACCCTACACCGAGGCTAATATGTTTGGTGCACTTGGATTTGGTACAGCCGGCATTACGGATATTCTCGGGGTCTATACGCATCAGATTGTTCAACGTGGCAACCAGGATGATTACAAAGTGCAGGCAAATGAATTTTCACTGACACAGTGCTGGGAAAAATTATATGCTGTTGGTCTGCCCGATCTCAATCAGATCATCAAGCAAGCCGGAGAAGAACATAAGCCAGTGTATTCAGGAATAGCCAGGGCATTGAAAGCAAATATGTTTTCAGTCATGGTAGATCTCTGGGGTAATATCGCTTATTCTGAAGCAGGTGATCCTTCCAAATTTCCATTTCCTCACTATGATTCCGGTGAAGCGATTTATGCAGATGTGCTGACACAACTCGATGCTGCTATTGCAGATTTGCAGGCAGGAGGTCCGCGACCCGGAGCTGATGATCTTATCTACGGTGGTGATCCTGCAAAATGGATCAAGTATGCGAATTCGGTAAAGTTGAGTGTCTATAATAAACTCCGGTTGACCAGTCTTTACAATTCAGCAGCAGTGACTGCTTTGCTTTCTCAGCCACTTATTTCTTCCGTATCTGAAGATTTTCAATTGAGGTATACGACTTCGATTTCTCCTGAAAATCGTAATCCGGGTTTTGTAAGAGAATACGCACAGAATAATCCACAGTATTTTATCTCTCCGTATTTCTACCTTCTGATGAAAGGTGAACAAGCCTGTCAGAATTCATTACTGGTCGGAATCCATGATCCACGTATTCCATACTACTTCTACAATCAATTGGTACCGGGCGAACCTGCGCAGAATCCTGAATCCTATCGTGATGGCGGATTCCTGAGCATGTGGTTTGGATCGTACAATCGGGATCCGAATGAAGGTTTTGACCAGGCCTTATCACAGACCGTAGTTGGATTATATCCTGTAGGTGGTGCATATGACAATGGATCAGGCGCGGATGCCAGCGGTGACCTTGGATTGAAAGGAGCAGGAGCACAGCGGCTACTGACAGCTGCTTGTGTGGATTATATACGTGCTGAACTCGCATTGACAGAAAATACAAGTGATAATGCACGGGTCCTCCTGGCCAGTGCGATTTCAAAATCATTTGCTGAAGTCAATGCAGCGGCTTCCATCGCAGGAGCACCCGCTATCTCATCATCAGATGTGACCGCATATTCAGATGCTGTCCTTGCCTTGTTTGATGCAGGAGATGCGAATAAAAAGCTGGAAGTGATCATGACGCAGAAATGGATTCAGGAATTCGGTTCAGGTACAGAAGCATACTGCGATATCCGTCGCACAGGATATCCACAAGTGTGTGACCCTGCGCAGGACTTAAACGAATTTTCTATTCAGACAAATCCGTATCCGGTTTCATTACCCTACAGCGGTAATGATCTGACGAATAATGGAAATGCTCCGGCACAACGCAATCAATACACGGACAAAATCTTCTGGGATATTAATTAATTCACTAACCAATGAAAAACAACAACATGAAAAATATTTCATATTTAATCTCCCTGGTCTGCCTCGGTATATTCTGGCTGAGTTGTAAAGATGATGTCCGCATTCCGGAATATCAACTGGGTGCAAACCTTCGGCTCGTCATGGATCCTGACCATTCATTTATCAATTCCACTACTGTATCGACAGACTTCATAGCCTTTGATGCGTATAGTGAGAATAAGGATCTTGATCATGTAGATATCGTGATCACCTATAAAGGGCAGGATCATTTATTCAAGAGATATTCACAGGAAGATTTCAGTACAGGTTCAGTAAGTGGTCAATTTAATGGTGGCGATCTTGCTTCATGGTTTGGCATACCGGGATTTGCTGATGGTTCGCGAGGAGGTAATTTTTTGATCCATCCGATTGTTACACTTGATGATGGAAGGATCTATCCAAGCTTTGTACATACCTCGGCTACTGACAGTATACTCAATATCGGCACAGGGCCTTTAGGTAGTGTGGGCACAGGTGCATTCACATTGCAAAAGGGAACGGCCATACTTTGTCCACCTGTTGATATCTCAGGAAACTATAAAGTCGTATCGGCCACTGGTCAGTCAACAGATGGATGTTGTCCCGATGTTGTCACTGTCTCCGGCAATATAGTAGCCATTAATGGCCTGGCAGGATCCAGTACCAATTTCAGTGTGTCTGATATTACAGGCGGCCTGTATTTTGCATGGTATGCGGTATATGGCATTACAGGTCCTGATGATTCTCCCGGAGAGTTTCTTTTTAATTGCAATGAAGTGACTATTGTCAATACGCAGGAACCCTTTGGCACAGCTGTGCAAGGGGAAGGCGTTTATGATGCATCAGCCGGTACCATTACCTATACATGGTCCAATGGATTCGCGGATACCGGTACAGTAATTTTGCAAAAGCAATAATTAAAACCGGATCCGGTCAAAAAAGGATTTCTTCAAAAAGAAAAGACGCGAATATTCGCGTCTTTTCTTTTTATAGGCTACTCATTTGGTAATTACGGGAGAAGAGAATGACACAGGTATCCAATCAAATACTGACCGGAGTCCGTCCACATTTTTTATCAAGGCTTATTCATTTTATTTTTTTTAAAAAGGTTGGGTGCAATGGGTCTAATGTAGCTGACAAAAATATTTTTTTCGATGAAACGTGCTTTGCAAAGGATAAAATGTTGAATATGGATATAAAAAAAGAATGAACAAGAGTTAGATAAAGATTTACTAAAATTGAAAATTGAATAGTTTACGACATTTTATAAATCGTTTCACCATCAGAATAAAATGAATGGTCGCTTCTTTAAAATATCCAGGCAGCATAACATGGATTCATCTCGTTTGACAGTAATGATTTAGCAATGTATCGCTACATATACTTTTTAGACCAGGTATAGTATGAAGGTGGATCTCTTTGTTGTATCACAGATCAACCCTCATGACAAAATGAAAAACAAGCCGTTAAGTGATTACAAGAAAAAAAAATTAATTGAATCGTTTTGCGATGAGCTGACAGCTACGCAGGCTGCTCACCGACTCAACCTCGATCGCAATACGGTCAACAAATACTTCAGACGGATTCGGGAGTGTATTGCCGCCTACCGGGAATATCAGAAGATGAACCTGATGATCACTGTGATCAATACACCTGACAAACAGATTGATTCTGTTGTAAAAAATATTCCTTCATCGGGTTCACAGGACAGTGAATTTCCGATTCGCATCATGTGTCTTGAAGGGCAATTGCTCACGGATATCGATATACAACTGGCACTGAACGGATCAAAATACATGATGAATGTTTCCGGGTACTTCGAATCAGCTGTCAATGGAAATGCCCATAGCAAACAGCATGGAGTTGATTGTAGCGATCTTCATCGGATTGCAGATGATTTCCATTCGTTTACGACCAGTCGTTTTAAAAAATTCTTTGGGATTAAAAATGAATATGCTTACCTGTATGTCAAGGAAGCGGAATTTGTATTTAATGAAAAGGATTCATCACGCCGGGAGAAGGTATTGAATAAGATGACGGATCAGATATTTGTGTGATTGATTCTAAGTCTGTTACAAAAGTCGGGGCGTTTGCAAAACGCCCCGACTTTTTGTAACCGGAAAAAAATCCTGGAACTTCGGAGCTCTTAAATTAGCCTCTTTTCAATACGACATCTTTTTCTTTTCTATAGTCGGGGGAGGCAGAAGGAGTAATTTATTAAGATTATCCCTTCGTAAACGTTTGTAAACGTTTACATACGTTTACAAACGTTTACGAAACGAATCTTTTCTTTCCACCACCCCACATTTGCAACGCCCCTTCAAACGGTGGAGGGAATAACTAAAATCAGTTTCACAATCAAAATTATCACAGTATGTTTTCAACAGTTGACAACCGCGTACAGCTTATCGGATTTCTTGGCCAGGAAATAGAAGTCAAGGAATATGCCGAAGGCAAAAAAAAGGCCCACATGTCGATGGCCACACACGAATACCGCAAAGCTGATGACGGCAAAAAAGAAACCATCACCATCTGGCACAATCTCACCGCCTGGGACAAGACCGCCGAAAACATGGCCAAGATCTTCCACAAAGGCCAGCGCCTCTACATCGAAGGCAAACTCACCTACAGAGAATACACGACGAATGATAATATCAAAAAACAATCAACAGAAATCGTCGTGTCCGATTTTAAGAAGCTTGAGCCTGCGGATAAGAACTAGCGCTGGCTTCGACCGCTCTCACACGTTGTGTGAGTTAGCTTGCTCAGCCACCGCTAAATTCCAAAACGGAATAATAATTAGTTTGCCGAAACATGGCCCACCCGCATCCAAAAAGTTGGTTAGCTGTTTTCAACTAGGGTGGGCTTTTTTAATACATAAAGTAGAAGGCGGTGGTTCGACTTGCTTGACTCATCCTCATGCTGCAGCTCACCAACCGAATATCGCGTCTCTACAATCAATAAGCCCATCTAAGATTTGTTTTCAATTCTGGTGAAGCGATATAAATTGAGGTGGGCTTTCTTAAAATAAAAAGTAGAGACGCGGTGGTTCGCGTCTCTACTTTTGATATAAATTCAGCTGATTTGCGCAAATTATATTTCCTTCGCCTCAGCCTCTGCCTTAGCCTTCTTACGTCTTCCCGTTCCTCGCCCTATTCTCCGGCTGCGGTGTCTTTGGTTGTATCGGTCCTTTCGCCTGGATACTCTTCATCACTTCATCAACTGCTCGCTGAATTTGTGGATCAACACCTTTGGCAAGCAATGTTGGATCTTCTTTCACTTCTATATCCGGATCCACTCCATGTCCTTCAAGGAACCATGTGCCATCAGGATTGTACATTCGGAATGTAGGTACAGTCACTGCTCCGCCATCAATAAGTTGCGGTGCTCCGGATATTCCGATCAACCCACCCCATGTGCGTCCACCAATCAATGGACCTAATCCGGCCTTGCGGAAAAAATCAGGAAACGCATCTCCTCCTGAACCCGACCATCCATTGATCAACATGGCCATAGATCCAAAATGTCCTACAGGGGGCCATTGCCAGTTTTTCCCGTCACGCACATCCCAGTATGCAAGAGGTTTACGATTGAGCAATTCAATAAAACGATCAGGTATCTGCCCGCCATTATTAAATCGCTCATCAATGATCAGGCCTTCTTTATTCCACTGGCCATAAAACTGACGTACCAGTTCATTCTGTCCTTCAACACCTGTATCCGGCACATAGATGTAACCGATTTTACCACCCGATGCTTCATCTACTTTCTTTCGGTTTTCTTCTATCCATGCAAGATTACGCAGACGAGTTTCATCAGACATCGTTTTGACGACAACCGTTTTCGCACCATCCCATGAAGGTTTCGAATTGACTGTGAGTTCAACTGTTTTATCTGCAAGTCCTTCAAATGCAGCCCAGGGTTCCGGATATTCATTCAATGCAATTCCGTTGACAGCAAGAATATAATCTCCAGCACCCACATTCACACCTGGTTCGTCAAGCGATGATCTCACTTCATTGTCCCATGCCGCACCCCGTACCACTTTACCGATCGCAAAGTAACCGTCCTTCTTTGTCCAGTCAACTCCAAGATAACCGACAGCCCTTTCTTTTGGTGTCTCACTATCACCACCAAAGCGATACGTATGTGAAGCATTTAATTCGCCGATCATATCCCCGATGACAAAGTTGACGTCTGCACGACTGATACAATTGTTGATCAGATTACCATATTGGACCCGAATCGCATTCCAGTCCACACCATGCATCGCAGGATCATAAAAGAAATCCCGCATGAAACGCCATGAATCCGTGAAGATCTGTTTCCACTCATCCATAGGTGTGATCGTCATCTCCATATCATTGAGTGAAAGATGCTTATCCGGTGTCTGATCTTTATCAAAATCAATGATGCTCCAGGTCTGATCCTGCGCGACCAATAGTTTTTTACCATCAGCACTCATCTCATACGCATTGACTTTCGACATGATCGTTTTTTCTTCCCTGTCTTCGAAGTCAAAATATTTCAACTGCACATCTTCGTCACCCGAGCCAGTATTCGGTATTCTTTCATATGCTACTTTACCACTGGCCGCAGAAAGGCTTCCTATATTTCCCGCAGCAGGTGGAAGAATAACAAGCCTCATTTCAAAATTGTCAAAATCAATTTTTGTTTCTTTTGGCTTACTCTCATCATCTTTTTTCTCATCTTCTTTCGCTACGTCAGTCTTCTTATCCTTTTTTGTCTTTGAAGCTTTGTCATCCTTAGGCTCTTCTTTTTTCTCTTCTGTCTTTGCAACAGCCACAGTATCATTTTTGGTAGAGAGCGGACTTGCCTGTTCTTTTGTCAGGGTGATCGCTGCGAGTTCAGTAGAATTGGGATATGACCATGAATTGTCAAAATCACTGTATGTTGGATTGAATGATCTGTTGGTCGTGAGGTACAGATATTTTCCATCGGGATCGAATGTTGGATTACGATCAGAATAAAAACCACTCGTAGCCTGCTTCAGTGCTTTTGTTTTTGTATTATAGATGAAGATGGCAGCATTACCATTGTCCATGGTACGGCTGTACGTGAGCCATTGACTATCTGAGGACCAATTGGCTTTCCATCCTTCGAGATTACCTTCAAAAAGAGCAGGATCATGATCGATTTTCTCAACTGTTTTGGTTTCCATATTGAACATATTGATCGTCATCGTCTGATCTACAAAAACCATTTTCTTACTGTCAGGTGACCAATAGATATTGTATCTGTAGCCCGGGCCCATGGAGGTCAGTTTTTCTTCAGCAGATCCCTTAGTAAGATCACGTACAGTCAGTTCATACTCGCCTGACTTATCACTCCAGTACGCTACATATTTTCCATCGGGTGACCATGCCGGATATCGCTCAGCAACTCCTGATGAACGAGTCAGATTCTGAATATACCCTTCTTCTGACGGCAAAGAAAAAATTTCACCCCTTGCTTCAACTAATGCTCTGTTGCCATCAGGAGAGATGGTCAAATAGTTTGCATATTTCGAAACACCTTCTTTTCTTGGTTTCAGTGTGATGAGATCGCTGATGACATTGATCTTGATGATCTTTGATGTATTTGTTTTCAGATCCAGTAAATACATGTCCCCATTGCCTTCATACACGATATCATCCGGACCGATGGAAGGCCAATGAATATCAAAGTCAGTATAGGATGTGACCTGTGTATTGGTTTTCGCCTTGATGTCATAAACCCATATGTTGCTGCGTTGGTCTTTTCCGCGGTCTGACATGTAATATATTTTATCGCCATGCCACATCGGCAATTCCACGCCTGCATCTGTATTTGAAATATTAGTGGATGTATACGTGTCCAGGTCAAAGATCCAGAGATTACCATTCATACCACCGCGATATCTTTTCCATGTGGCATTTACTACTGCACGCTCGTTGAATGCGATTTGCTTTCCGTCAGGAGAAAGGGATCCATATTCACCATAGGCCAATGGAAGTTTTTCTGACAAACCGCCTTTGGCATCAACTTTATAAAATTGTGAAAAACGTTGCTTGCCACTTTCACGAGATGAGGTATACAGAAGTTTATCACCGGTTGGATACCAGTCATTTATTCTGTCGGCCATGCCATGATACGTGATTCGATCAGGGACACCACCCAATACAGGCATCACATAGATATCAACATTGCCATCGTAATTACCCGAAAATGCAATTTTAGTACCATCGGGTGAAAAACGTGGAAAGAATTCTGATCCTGGCGGTGAGCTTAGTTTGGCGGCGGTGCCACCTTCTTTGTCGACTATCCAAATATCGCCACCATACATGAATACGATTTGCGTGGCAGAGACATCGGGAGTCCTGAATAATCGTGCACTTATTTGTGCATGAGAAGTATAAAAAAAAGAGATTACAAAAAAGAGAAGGAGCAAATAGTTTTTCATTGATTTGGATTTTGAATTGTCAAAGTAGTAAAATTCAGTAAGAGCACATGGAAGGTAGACTAACCCTGAACCATAGCACATGCATGCTGAAAAATCTTCGACTAAGGAAACGATGGTGCGTAATATTTATTCTTTGATCTTACCAAAAAAGGCCAAACCTGCGGAATTCGGTGCAGTTGGTGCACAAATAACAAAATGACCATTATCAATAGTACAATTAGTGAATATAGCCCCCTGGGAAATGTTTTCCGGATCAGTGACAGTTTCAAATTGAACCCGATATTGAGGTGTTGCTTTCATGATTTTTGCAGTGGAGAAGATCGCATGCTATCCTGAAATCGAAACTGTTAAAGAATCAATATTCGTGAATATCCGATCTTGACTCCAAACTCCATTGACATATTTGCAAATTTGAATTTGATCAGCATTAGCTCTTTATTCGTCAAGCCCAAACTATTGCTGATTGCGAGGTACAGCCAATTGTCTCAATGTCCAGCCCCACTTGCTGCAATACTTTTGTCGTGCGTTTGTGCTTTTTTTGTCAACGTCAATACATTGTATCAATAATTTTTAGTGAAGATAAAACATAGCATTTCCATGAACATTTGCAGAAGTGCTATTGATAATAACTTCAAACCAATCTGCGGGATAATGGTCATCAGAACCTCCGTTTGTTCCAGGGTTATCCATCACCTTCACCCTGGAGACAAGTTGCCAAATCTTAACAAAACGAACCCTACCTACTAAATTATGGAATTGGACAGGATGTTGTACGCCACGTAGCACTGGATCTTGAGATTCTGCTGAAATTTCAAAAACATGACCTGCTTTAAGAAAATTAAACGTGAAATCTGCAGATGTCAAATTCAAAATCGGTGCGTTAGATTCGTCAGCAATAACAAGCGAGAAGAACCATATTAAATAGGCATCATTTTGTGTAAAAGCAAAAAGGTTAGAATGGCCACCTCTGGTATCATCAAGTTCAGAGGTAACGGATAATTTTTTAATTCCAATTTTTACAGTTGTCATTTTATTTAGATTTAATTGTGAAAATTTTATTTTGAATAGTTGATGCTTTAATAAATAAGTCACTTAATAGTCGGAGGGGACTATTCATACCGTACAACGCATAAATCTTATTTATTTTCCGTCGGTGGCTTCACGTAGTGAATACCCATTTCTAAAGGTTTCCCAAACACTTCAGGTGCAAGATATTTTCCTTTATTACGCTCCTCTTTTTCAACTTCAGGCACAATGCGGTGCGCATTTGCCCACGCATCCTGTCGTACGCCCGTCACCTGCCAGCTCACCTTCACATTGGGCTTGTCTGTTTTAATTTTAAACTGGTTGCTGTTGTTTATCTCTTCAAAAATGATCGCTTGCGCAAATTGTCCCATTACGGTAAGCTGATAACGGAAATCTTTATTGAGTGTAAAAAAATAATCAGGCAACTGTACAGTTGCTTCGCCTTCAGTATTTGTAATAATATTACCATTGTAGATATTCATCATATCCGGGCTTTCTACAAAGCTGTGGTAGAGATATTTGTTGGCGGGATCTTGCGGGTGATCTATTAGAAATGAACCGCTGGATTTGGAAAGATTTCCCTGTACATAAACATCGCCAATAAACACTCCGGCTTTAGGATCCTGAGAACCGCTGGCACTTGCATAAATGGCATAATTTTCAAAACCAGTAGATGACTGATTCGCAGTGAAAACTCCAGCGTAATTATGTCCCCCACTTCCTCCTACTTCTGAAAATATCCCAAAATTGTAATCAGTTGAGCCATTCACATAACTCTTTAATCCATAAGAACTTTGCCCATTGTTTGTAATGTTTTGTTGCACATTGATTCCACTGGCATTAACACCTACCTGATAGCCTGATACAAATAGTTGTGCGTTAGCGCCCCCAACGGAACCAATAAGCACCTGACCTCCCTGGTCATTTAAAACTACTTTACTGTCGATTTTTCCACCTCTTATATAGGTGTATTCTGCCATTCCCTGATTAAAATAGGAGTGAAAGCCAGTTCCCAAAAATGCAGCAGTTCCATCAATACCGGTGCCGCGCTGTACAGTTAATGATGCACTTGACACGCCATTACCTTCTACTGTCAAATTTTTTCTAACCTTTGCATTTCCATTTACGTCTAATTTTTCTGAAGGCACAATATTCACGCCCACATTCCCATCCACGAATAAATTACTCCTCACTTTTGCATTTCCTGCTACATCCAGTTTTTCACCCGGCGAACCTGTACCAATCCCCACATTACCGGCATTCGGATTATATATATTATTAGGATTGCCTCCTCTGTTCCATCCTATGATTTCCGTTTTTACTTCTCCGTGCAAACTCAATGGCTTCCAGCGATGGCGTGTGACATCATATATCAATGTAATCGAGCCTCCGTTATTCAGTAAATAGGAATAGGGCTGATTGATGCTGCCATTATTATTGGGTTCATAGAGCTCAATCATATTCAGGCTGTCAGCAGAAGAAGGCATGATCGTCAGTCCCTGCAGGTGTTTTATCTCCATACCCTCTACATGACTTACCAGGGTTACGATCTTCCCGTCAGCACCACCCGAAAGACCTGCTATAACAGGTGGTGTATACGAAACTCCGCATCCTTCGTTGACAAAGTGAAGAATCGATTTGTTCTTTACCAGGTTATCAATGATAATAAACGAGTAGGCAAAGCCACAGGTCACTCTTATGGTGTCGCTCATAAGTGCAAGGTTCCCATTTACAGTTAATTTCGCAGTGGGTGTACTTGTTCCTATCCCGACATTACCACTATTTATGTTATAAATATCATTTGCATTTGGTGACCACTCTCCTGCTGCACTGCCAAAATAGTCCAGGCTTGTATAATGACCTGAAATGATTTCCCATTTCGCAATCAGTGTGTCATACTTCAAAACCACATTGCCGCCATTATATACTGCAAATGTTCCACCGGTACCGGTCAATATCCTATCCTGCGGAAGTGTATTGATATCATCGTTGTACACTTCAAGTGAAACACCTGTTCTATTATATAAAGCCACCGTCCTGTTATGTTCTGCGGCTGCGATACCTGCTATCTGAAAATTACTTGTAGGACCCGTTAGTTTGTAATTGTTAAATTTATTTGTGTTGACATCAAGTTGGTAGATAGTACCATCAGGGATGACCAATTCTTTACTTTCCAATATCAGATCTCCATTGATATCGAGTTTTGCTTTTGGATCAATGGTGCCTATGCCTACATTTTGTGCCTGCAAAAGAGGCATCATCAAAAAAATAAATGCCAAAAAGAAAATATATTTCATGTCCATATTTATTTTATCGCGTAGTTATGAATGATCAATTCAAATCAAAATGCATTGAGGGTCACTTTTAGAAACGAAGACCCCCAATACCTTACTTAATTACACACTTTTAAAAAATCATAGCATAGGGTCCATCATTTTATCTTGATGCATTCAATGGCTGATCAGAAATAAATTCTTCAATGCCTTTGAGTCTGACTTTGTGTTTGATCTGATCATTCAGGAAATAACTTTTATGCAAATCCAGAATGTGAATCTCGTGTCGGTCCAGAACAAGGTTTGCACCGAGACTCATAAAAAGTGAATTCACTTCTACATCATTCTTGTAGATATGTGGATAATTGATCGAAGCGCCATTGTCCAATGGAATAATTACATCTGTAAATTCGTCCGGCAAAGCATTCGTACTCCAGTTGGCGGCCCAATGCCAGTCAGTTGGATGTCCTGGTGAATTCCCTTTCCAGATAGAGGTCTTTTGAGAAAAGCTTATGGCTGAAGGCAGGCAAAACAGAAACAGGATAAGCTTTTTCATTCGTATTTCTTTTGGGTTTAAGCATTAATGACAGATCGAACAAAATCTTAGCATGCTCTTATTAATTTGATGCACAAATCTCCTTCAGATTCATTTCCGCCACAATAGCATGTTTAGGGGCTTTTATGCCATCAGATTAATTTATCCTGAAGTGGAAGCACATAACTGTTGACAAAAATTCAATTCGAGGCTGCAAATCGGACACTTTACGGAGTGCCCACACCCACATAAACATGTGGATTGAATGAGCTGAGGTCTAATCACCCTAAATAGGTTATACGCGGAAAATATGAAGAGTCTATCTTTGGCATCAACCATATGATGATCACATATTACCTTATGCATTCATTTCATTGAGGACCTCGCATTCAAAATTGATTCTGCTATGCTTCCACATTTTTTGCGGAATGCTTCCACATGTGGGACTTGCACAATCATTTCCAGAAGAAGAAGATTTTGTGTTATACTCTGTCAAGGACGGATTGCCTGACAATGCAATAAGAGCAATTGCGCAGGATAACCAGGGATATATTTGGGTAGGCACACCCAGTGGATTGAGTTGTTTTGACGGAATGCATTTTACGAATTATTATACATCAGATGATCTGTCAACTTCTCTGCCTTCAGATTACATCCATAACCTGACGAAAAGACCGGATGGAAAAATTTACGTTGGCACATTTCAAGGACTTTCATTATTAGATCCTGTCAAACGTAGTTTCACATCTGTCCGTGTACCAGGGGTTGATTCAATAGCGAAGAATGCCAATAGCTTTGAATTTGTTTCACTTTTGCCAAATGGAGATCTGGTAGCCGGGAGTAACGTTGGAATTTTTGTATTTGATCAGAATCTGAAATTGGTCTTTCGCTATGTTCATTACAAGATTTCTGATGCAGGAAAGGTGAGAATGCAATTTACAATTTCGATGCTTTCACTTTCCGATGGAAATTGCCTGATCGAAGGGGCTAAAGGACTTTGGTTGTATCATACTTATGAACACAGGATGGAAAAACTCGAAACTTCATTTATGGGCATTCGGGTATCCTACGCCATGAAACCCATTGGGATAAAGGATATAGCCATGTTCTATGATCCTGAGACGTCAGGTGACACTTTTACTATAGCTGATATAAAAAAAAGCACCCTGGGTAAAACCATCATAAAGAAAGCAGGACCCTTGGATTATCAATGGAATGTTCAGTATAACCTTATCTACGATTCGTTATTTCTAATCACAAGTCACTTTGAAGGTCTTATGCTGGCGACCCTGGATATAAATACCCTTACGTTCAAAATTAATTCTCCCAAGCGCTTTCTTTCCTATCACTTTCGTAGTGTGTTCCTGGACAATGAAAAACGAATATGGCTGGGCACGCAATATGGATTATTAGTTCAATCGTTTACCCGTCAGCATTTTCTTCACTATCCTCTTACATCATTGAAAAATGAATATGGGATACAGTCTTATGTTCGTGGGATCACCAGAATAAAAAATCATTTCTATGTCGGTGTCACGGACCAGGGTGTTTGGGAATTTGACACTAAATTTATTCACGCCAAACCAACACCATCACTGGGCTCAAAAAATATTTGGAATTTGTGTAATTGGAATACTGATACTCTTTATGCAGGAACACAATGGGGATTTATTATGTCTAATCAGAATACAAGCCATATGAATTCCCAACAAATAGGTCCCAGTGGAGCGACCTTTTATCAATATCAGGATCGTCAGGGACACATATGGGCAGGATTTTATGGTGGAGTCCTCCGATACGATCTCCATACAGGCGAAAAACTCATGTGGACTTCCAAAGATTCCACATATTTTTTTCCGTACAATGATGCATGGGGAATAACGGAAACCGATAGTGGATACATCTGGACTTGCGGTGATGGATGGCATCGATGGAATCCCTACACAATGGTTTTTGACCGTTCCCTTGCAAGGTTGCCTGGAACAGAAGATCAGGCAGGTAATGCATACAATGTTGTATCTAACGGAGGAGAAGAACTGATCTTTTCAATATTTAATAACGGAATTTGGAAATGGAAGCCCGGGACAAAGGCTGAAAAATTATACATCGCCAACAGGGCATTTCAATACGTCGAAGAAATATTCCCCGATCCTACTCCACATTGTTTTTGGGTAGTACTTAAAGCAGGTATTGGTTACCTGAATGTTGAAACCGGACAATATCGGTTCTTCAATGAAATCAGTGGACTACCAGCCGGTGAAGTCATTCATGGTTTTTTTCTTGACGCGAAAACAGATTCCATGTATATTGGAATGGACAATGGAATTCTGGCATTCAGACGATCCGATTTTGCATTTTCTTCGAAGGCGCCTTCAGTTTTTATTACTGGCCTGACCTTAGTGAATGGAGGCATAAATCCCGATATTACTAAGGCCATATCTCTGCTTGCATCAGATCGCGATTTTTCAATTCAGTTTAGTTGCCCGGAGTATGAGTATGCATCGAATATCAGATATGAATACAGGTTGTCAGATCAAATCTGGACAGAACTGGGATCGACGCCTTCTGTACAATTTGCAAATCTCGGTGCAGGGGAATACCAATTTGAAGTTCGTGCATCCAGTCCCAATGGGGTCATCGGAAATCCAGCAACTCTACTATTTTCCATTTTACCTTTTTATTATGAAACATGGTGGTTCACCATATTGATTCTCATGGCTATTGCCGGTGTTATTTTTCTTTGGTTCAGATTGAGACTTACTCAGCTTCAGAAACTGGAAAAAATGCGTCAGTCTATCGCCGCCGATCTGCATGATGAAGTAGGTGCATCGCTTTCAAGTTTGCAAATTCTGGCAGAACTGGCAGGTCGGAATAAAGATCCACTGCAACAAAATGAAGTGCTGTCACGATTACGGACACAAACCAAAAAGGCTACAGCTTCACTACGCGAGATTGTATGGAATATCCATCCAAAAAATGATCGTCTTGAAATGTTTGTTGGCGAACTAAGCAGATACGCAGGAGAAATTCTTGAAGACGCAGGTATTTCATATTCACTACATGCTGATCCGATAGACCCTGATGAAAAATTAGCAATAGCTTCCAGGCAGCAATTGGCTCGTGTCTACAAAGAGATACTTTCAAATCTCATTCGACATAGTAAAGCAACAAATGCCGAAATTTCATTTAAGAAAGAAAGCAATTTGTTGGTGATCTGCATCAGGGATAATGGAAGAGGATTTGATCCGGACACAACAGAAAGAGGAAATGGCCTAAACAACATGGCAGATCGAATGAAAATGATCAATGGTCACATCAACATTCAATCCGCGATAAATGCAGGAACAAAAATTACATTCTCATGCAAACTTTATTAAGCGACTCCGATTGCTGCAGGAGAAAACTCCTTGCAGCGGCCCTCGCCTTTGTTGGAGTTTTCTCCAACAAAATCCGATTGCTGAAGGAGAAAACTTCGGGCAACAGCCCTCGCCTTTGTTGGAGTTTTCTCCAACAAAATTAGTATTAACTCTATCAAGCCTTATACCATGGAACCCATCAAACTGATCATCTATGAAGACAGAACTGATCTTCGCTCAAGCCTCGAATTGATGCTTGGAGGCATGTCTGATCTTTTTCTATGCGGTGCTTTTTCAAATTGCAAGAATGTTGATAAGGAAGTTTCCGCATTAAAACCTGACGTTGTCCTGATGGATATCAATATGCCGGAGTATGATGGCTTGTATGGACTTACACGGATCAAAGACATCCGTCCGGCTACAGAAGTGATCATGTTCACCGTATTTCAGGATGATGAAAAAATATATAAATCTCTTGAGGCCGGTGCCAGTGGATATCTTTTGAAAGATACTCCTCCCCTGAAATTGTATGAAGCGATAAAAGATGTCATACTCGGTGGAGCACCGATGACACCTGGTATTGCAAGAAGAGTGCTCGAACGATTTAAAAAAGCACCTGCCGACAGATCTTCCGAATTTAACCTGTCAAAACGCGAAACTGAAATCGTATCTCTTCTGGCCAAAGGATACACCTATAAAAAGATTGCCAGTGATTGTTTTATTTCAATCGATACCGTACGCGGTCATCTCAAAAATATCTATGCGAAACTCCAGGTCAACAGCGGCCGTGAAGCTGTAGCCATCGTACTTAAAAACAAAATGGTGGATCTTGATGACCAATAATAAATTCTACCATGTCTGACTTCTCCATCGTTCCAGGGAAGGAATACTTTTAGTAAAAAATCCCGCCAGGAAACCCGGAAAGCCCATGCTCTTCAGCTTATCTTTTACAAAGGCCTGCATTTTCTGAGGCGTATCTATGTCAGGATTATTAAATTTCCCTGCAGTATAACATTTGCTGCAATATTTCAGGCTTTTTGTGCCATCTGCTTCTGTGCCGCCACCTTCAGTATCTTTCTTTAATGGCATTCCACAACTTTGACAGTTTTTGTAAACATTCATAATCGATCTGTTTTGAAAATTAAATATACTTATTTTCACCTATGGAATATATCGACCTTAGTCATACCGTATTTGATGGATTGATCACGTACAAAGGACTACCCGCTCCCGTGATTTGCGATTACCTGAGCAGGGAAGCATCTAAATCCTTCTATGAAGAAGGTACATCCTTTCAGATCGGACGCATTGATATGGTGGCGAATACGGGAACGTATATTGATTGCCCTTCTCATCGGTATCACGATGGCCATGATTTATCTGAAATCCATATTGATCAGGTGGCCAATTTACCTGCTATCCTCATCAATGCTTTAGGACATCAGGCCATCGGCCCTGAATTCTTTTTCCATCTCAATTTAACGGGCAAAGCCATATTAGTACACACAGGCTGGTCTATGCATTGGAACACAACTCACTATTTTTCAGGTCATCCCTTCCTGACAGAAGCAGCTGCTGTCTATCTGAAAGAAAATGGTGTTGTCCTTGTAGGTATTGATAGTCACAACATCGATGACACTTCAGGTAATCGACGACCCGTACATTCCATTTTATTAGGCGCCAATATTCTGATCGTCGAACATCTTACAAACCTTGATCAGATCCCTGCAAGTGAATTCTTATTTTCCGCAGTGCCACCGAAAGTAAAAGGAATGGGCACATTCCCCGTGAGAGCATTTGCAACCAAATTTTGATTTGGGATTTGAGATTTGAGATTATAATAAAACGAAAATCTATCTTAATAAATCATAAATTTTCTTAATAAATCCGCGTCCTCTTTTTTGCACCACTTAGGAACTTAAGATCACATAAGAAAGTCACTTAGGAAAAAAAACCGATCACTCGATCACCTGATCACCTGATCACTCGATCTTTTTTATTTCCCGATCAACTTCTTATACGCGGGATCATCTTTCAATGACAACAGATCCGGATCTTGCGTAAACGTTTCCCATGTTAAAAACTTCTCTCCCTTTTGCAATGAAGCTTCAAGTAAGGAAATAGCCTTTTCTTTGTCGCCCAGTAGTGCATAGATACGACCCTGGAAATATTCTGTGGCTCCATATTCAAAATCAACACGCATACTTTCCAGTTTTGATATTGTCTTTAAAGCCTCAGTGGTATTGCCCGTACGCGCATAGATCATTCCCATTTCAGCTACGATAAGCCAGGGTTCCCTGCGCGTAAGAGGAATGGATGTTTTATAATATTTCAAACTCTTTTCCAACTGATCGTCGAGATAATAACTTCTGGCTAACATTCGTCCGTTTTTAGAGGGATCTATCGCATATATTGCAATGGCTCGTTCAGCATAATATAATGAAAGTGATTTCTCTCCCCGAAGCAGGAACAGCCGGCCGGTCAGATAATTGAGATATTCCCATCTTTCATCCTTCGGAAGTTTTGCTTTGGCCTCATTTATCAATTGATTGATATGCATTGTATCCCTTTTCCAGACATCATACATGATCATCATTCCGTAGGACAGACGTGAATAAAGAGCCCCATTAAGTTTCGGAGCCAGTTGATCCGCTGTTTTCATATTACCGGATTCGAGCGCTGCCCACATCGCAAGGGCCAATCGTTCCGCGCAATACGAACATCCTTCCACATGAAGACTATCAAACGGAATCTCATTAAAAAATTCAAGGGCTTTGGCAGGATCATTTTTATACATCAAGGCCAGCACCATTGCTGAATTATTGGTGAACATATCCATTGAATCCTTTGCATATTCCTTCATGTAATAATTATAGGCCTCCTTATTCTTTCCCTCAACATCAGCCGTATGATAATCAAGTAAATTTCTCTCCCGATCATCCAGCTCTGTAAATTTCTTTCGCATCGCCTTGATAGTATCCTGGGCTGCAACATTATTACCTTCATTAAAAAAATAATCCAGCATCAAAAAGTATGGATCAATAAATTTATGATCAAGTTTTATTGCATTATTCAGTTGCTCAAAAACAAATTCCTTGTCATTGGTACGCCAAGCACTTCGAGCCGCGAGATAAGCCTTGTAAGCTTCATAGTTTGGGGCCGACAGCATGCGATCATCACGACTGGCCCAGTATCCTTTGATTTGATCTGACATGGCCTTGATACAATCCATTGGGTTAGCTGATGTACATTTTACATCTTCTAATTTAATGTCAAGGACATCACCTGTTTCAAGATTTTTGAAGAACCCAGCCATCAATAATGTGTCCAGTTTAGGACCTATCAGATAATAGGCGGCCTCCACTATATTGACAGCACCGGTCAACGCAGCATATTGTTTTTTGCCTCTATTTGATGAAATATCTATTTCGGCCAATTTGATCATCTCGCTTGCAGACCCATACGAAACAACATGTGCCTTCGGTGTAGCACTCAATTCTTTTGTAATCCAGTGAGAGGCCATCTGACCGATTTGATCCAAAGATGCATCGCCGGTATTATTTGCAAATACGGGCACTGAAATAGATTCCTGTTCAAAATTATTTTGCAACGTAGTTTTTGGCAATTGCTGCTTAATAAACCAAAAGACTACGATAGCGAGACCAATGATGGCTGCATAGCGCAATAAAAGATTCAGATTCTTAATCTTCCTCCGTTGTGATGGCACAGCCAGACCTTCATTGGTGACAGCAAGAATTTCAATAGGCGTCGAAATATTTTTCAACCGGACCTCCCCAAGTGATTTCGTCCTGATATCAGGATGATTTGCTATCTCAGTTTGTACTCGATGAGATATTAAGATGCTATTGGGTATACCGGTAGACTGAATACGAGAAGCAATATTGACCCCATCACCAAAAACAGTATTGTCTTTAAATACAATATCGCCCACATGTATTCCGATTCGAACAGGCACAGGTTCCCCGGATCGATACGCTTTTTGCATCTCTATCGCACAGTACACAGCATCCACGGCACTGTCATAGATCGAAAGGCTCCCATCACCATAAAACTGAACAACCTTTCCATTAAACTGTGCTGTGTATTGCTCGAGAAACTGCCGGTGAGAGGAGACTTTTGTCAAAGCCCCTTTCTCGTTTTGCTGCACCATGGCAGAATAGCCCTCGATATCCGTAAACATGACAGCAGCCAGCTTTCTTACTTCCTTATCTTGCATTGAGTTCTGTTAGGCGCGATACCTTCAAAGATATTGAATAATAATTTGGCTTATTTTCCTGACATCTGAAATAAAGGATTAAATAATTATATTTACGAAATTAACGCACAGATCTATAATCCCTGATCGTATCTGTTTTCTGTTAATGTCAAATCATTCCTTCATTATCCGGAATTTTTTGCACTTGCATTCCCTGCTTTTACTAGTTCCATTACTTTTAGGCTACACTCCTGAACACCACATTGATGACGATTAATTCACTCCTTTAAATATTAATCAAAATGAAACTCGGAAAAATTGCTATTGCTGCGTTAGCCGCTACCGTATTTATGTTTCTCACTGACGGACTTTGGTACGGTATTATCATGAAAGATAGTATGACCCCTATGCCTGGTGCCAGACCGGAACCGGATATGGTGTGGCTTGTCCTGGGGATGCTGATCTATTGTATTGCTTTCGCGTATGTCTTCGTCATGGGACAAGGTAGTGGCTCTCCTGTAGGAGAGGGCACACGTTTTGGTATCTGGGCTACGCTTTTTGTCTGGATCCCGATGGGGTTCTTTTGGTATGCTTTGATAGCTGCAGCACCGTTGCAGGAATATTTGATCGACGATGTTTTTCGTCTCGTACAAACCATCATTATCGGTATCATCGTAGCGTATCTGACCGGCATGAGCGGCCACCGGGGTGGTGAAGTGACTCCAGGAAAGGGGGCCACAGGTGGTGATGATTGATTCTGAGCCAACTTAGTGTTAAATAAAAATGGACAGCTGATCAGTTGTCCATTTTTATTTAATACGCTGACGTTCGAGTGTCTCCGACCTCGAACTACCGAAAATCATCCTTGTTCGAGGCAATCTAAGATTTAAATTTAAGAGTACGGACAGGTCGCGACCTTCCGCAATAGCTTTCTTGCCCGATGTCAGACTAAGATTTAAATTTAAGAGTACGGACAGGTCGCGACCTGTCCGTACTCTTAAATTTAAATCTTAATGTTTCTGAAGTTCGAGTGCCTCCGACCTGTCCGTACTCTTAAATTAAAATCTTTATGTTCTCGTTGATCACAATTCCTCAGACATTATCTTCCATACTGTATGTGTATCCCTGGTACCATGCGGCGTGATAAAATACCCAAAGTGATGATTAGATACCGGTTCCGGAATGATGTTTTGCATTTTACGTCCTTCCCATAGTTCTTTGCACTGCAGACTTTTCACCGGCGCGAATAAATCATTTGGCTCGTTATTATTCATTGCCTTCCCCAGTCTGAGTTGAGCACTTTGTATAAACCCATCAAAGCCACTTCCTTCAATATTCAACCCTGCCGCATCGGCAGAAATCACCGTGTAGCGAACACCGGGATCCTGGCTGCTATTGAGCCTGTTGATAAAATCAGATGACGGATCTATCTGCGCTATCGATCCGCTCAGATCTGTAGCTCCTTTCAAAAACTTAAGTAGTATACCTGAAAAAGGAACAATCTTCGGAATGAAATTAATCGCCAGATCCAAAAATGATTTCGCCCATTTCAGATAGCCATCAATCTTGCCGTATGAAGATCCATTATTAGGTGTGCCTACCAATACACAATGATCGATGTACTTATTTCCTCCTTCTTGTTCGACAATCCATCGTGCTATCAATCCACCGATCGAATGACTGATGATCGTGATCTTCCGATCATCCTTTCCAAAACCAAGATCCTCAAGTGCTTTTTTCAATGCAGTAGCCGTCTCTAAAAGCGGTGTATTAAGGCTTTCATAATCATAAACAAGAATGAGATCATAGGCATCGATCTTTTCAGCAGGAAGATTATCTTTCAAAGCATTCACCATACCCAGGCCATCACCACCGAAGCCATGAAGTACCAACAATACTTTTTTCGCTTTCGATACTTTAAGGCCAAGACTTTCACGAGTAAGTTCCAGTGTTCCATCCGCCTTTTTATCAACATACCTCAATTGATTGACATCCTGCTGGCCCAGTATGAGTTTACACAATGTCATTTTTAGTGTTTGAAATATGCCTCGCTCACCAGATGCACCGGGATCGGAAGTGACCATCTGTGGTATTTCTCTGACTCTGATATGTGTCCCTTGTTCATCCGATACCGTGTCGCCGATCACGTGAAAAAACTTACCATCAAAAGCGACGGGAAGGATCACCTCATTGTCATTCATGATTTGCTTAAGCGATATTTCCAGCGGTTCGTTTTCAAGCGAAGATGGATCTGCCAATTCGATGTTATTGATCTCAATCACATTTTGTGATAGTGTGCTTCGGCTTGGACTGAAATCTACCATTTGCATCTGTTCATTCTGCAATCGTGCAAATGCGTGGATCGGACCACCACTTCTTGAATTTAATTCGGCCTGTCCGATACTGACAGAGCCTTTCACTGATGGATGTGCTTTGATTGTGATATTCCCATCAGCAAGAGATATGTTATTCGTAGGATTCAATGTATTGTCCTGGCGTACCATTGTCACTGCGATCATCTTGGATGTCCAGTCATCAAATACTTTCTGAGGTGTAGGTTCGCCAAGTATATCACGATGTATGCCCAATCCACTTTGAAGAAATTGTTGATGATCCAAAGGTTCGGTAGTGACCAACAATTTAAAATAACAAGTGTCCTCTACATCATTTTTTGCAGGACCCCAACCCAAGGTCTTCTTCCACAACGGAAGCTCCACATGTGATTTGTCCTCATATTCAAAAGCCCTGTAGACAATCTCTTCACCCGGACATGAAATCGAATAATCAAATGCTATAAATAGTAAATAGAAATATAAAGGTTGTTGAATATTCTCAAGATGCACGACAGGACGAAATGCAGGAAAACGATTTTCCAGTTCTTCACTCTTTGCAAATATCCGGACCTGAGGTTCAGTATGTTTTTTAATCTCTCCGGCCTCATTGATTTCGTGCAATTCAAATCGGCACATATCTGCCACTTTCGATGAGCGGCTTTTGTTTTCCAATTCAATGATCCGTCGCCAATGCACTATTTTATCCAATGCATCCATCACGGTGATCATATGCTCAGGACTGCTGCCATCCGTGACAAATGCTTTTCTGTTTTTGTCAAGATCCATCACGGTGATGCCGCTCTGATCGGCTATGACTTCAATGGAGGCCTTGTCATCTTTCTGAGCCCAAAGTATATTTTTTGATTTCAGACTTTCATTTGATGTGATCGATTGTATGATCTGAGCATCTCCTGTCAACTTCACTATTTCAGCAGGCGCAGGTAAATGTCGGATCGTAGCACAATACGTTGGTTTATCACTGACTAAACTCTTCAAAAAACTACTCACACCCAGATTGCCTTCAATATCAATTTTGCTCAATTGAGCACCGACTGATTTGATGACTGCTGTACTGACGTGTTTCTTTTCGGGTGGTGATGTATAAATATCAAGTTCGATAGGACTGGACGGTGCTGTAGGTAAACCATGTATAGCGCCGCACTTGACATACCAGTCTCCGTCTTTGACGATCACTTCGTACACATCACGCTCACCCGTCGGCGAACCTTCAAGGAATCGAACATATGGATCAAAATTCTGAATGGTTTCGAACTGTGGGGTTTGATTTTCACGCGTCTGCTCGACTGTGGATCTGGCGCGAATAAAAAGATCTGTGTAACTCAGATTTCCTTTTGAGGCCTCAAGTGCTTTGATCAGACCAGATGTAAATGCTCCACCCTGAGGAAGGTCTCCCGCCAATTGTACACTCTTGCACGCAGTAAGAAGCACGTGCCTTGCAGAAGGTACTTCAAGTGTTTTTTGTTTCGCATAATAGCCATTGACATATGAATCCAGCGTACGTGTGCCTCCTGTGGATGGCGCATTACGAACGCCCCATTCAATATTCGAACCTGCATCACGAGTGCCGGATCCGCTATGACAACAATCGAGAGAGACGACAATATGCGGAGGACCAGCCGGGTTTTTTGTTGCGAGTTCGTTGAGCAGTACTGCCAGTTCTTTATCGGCCAGATTATTGGCTCCACCGATACGGCTGTCGATGCAGATTAAAGTCTGGTCTTTCCCATTGGGTTCCAATGCCAGGAATTCAGGGGCTGTCTTTTCCTCACTACCATGGCCACTGTAATGAAACCAGGCTACATCATCAGGACCTGCCGCACCGAGATGATCACGGAAACCACTGATAATATTGGCATATGTGGCGGTTTCATTCTCCAATATTTTGATTTTGAGATTAAAATCCTTTGCACAATAGTCATTGAGGTATCCTTCGATCTGGTTGATATCCTTGATGCAGCCGTTCAATTTCGGAAGAGGAGCGGGGTAGTCATTGATGCCGACGAGAAGGACGTATAGATTTTTCATGTTGATTCAGATTTGATACAATGCGGCGGGAAATTACATTTTCTGTAGCATTGAAAGAGGAGAAAATATATAAAATTAAAGGTAGAGAAATAAGAGCTTACAAACTCATTTAATACCTGAATGCGGCACTCATCAATTCTTGTTCTCCTCGTGAAATTCCAATCCGTGTTGCAAACTTTTTCCAATCACGCACAGTAGTTTTTATTTCTTTTATGATGGTATTCATCTCAGCATTTGTAAGTTGAAAATATTCTCCTACACTTTTCGCCAGATCAAAGTCCAGTGCATTATTATGTGAATCAATATTCAAAGCAAGTCCATGTTTATCTACTGAAGGATTGATATCATAAGCAGGGGATAAAATCCAGCCTTTATCTGTCAGGATAAACCCATGATTCCGTAAGTGATCATCTGTATTGGAAACAGAAATATGAAAAACAATTCGACGCCAGAGCTGGTGCAAATCTTTTTTATTCCTTGCTCCATGATACTGAATGAATTCAGCAATATCCAGATAGCCTGGTGGATTGTCTTTGATGGTGTCTTCATTATGTCCTGTCATCGTCATCGCAGATGCAAAATGGATGCGTTCACCCTGCTGCCGGTCAAAACGTCTTGAAAAAAAAGTATGAAATTTTCCCGCCACTTTTTCAATTCTCGATTCAGGCATCAATACACCACATTGAAATGCCAATTTGCTTGTTAAATATTCCCATGCTGCTTTGTCTATTGTATCACCCTTTGATGGAAACTTGGCAATCCACAACTGCCCGTCGACATTTGTAACATTTGCTTTTGGACGTGCCCCACCCAATGAAGAACCCGGTGCCATCAATATAGCAAGCCATTTTTTTACTTCTGCACTGTCTCCATCACTTTCCAACACCTCGGCTCCATGTTGCAGATCTCTAATACTTGTCCAGGGTGGTGTAGGCATATGATGACTGTCATCCAGAAAAGGCCCTTCCTTGTCCAACTTAAATCGCAATGCACCCATCCTGGTATTGTCATATACACCAAGTAAAAAATCAATATCGTGTAAAACTGGTGGCGGTTTACCAGCCTCTTTGGCGATCTGTGCTGCCCGACGCTTCATTAAAGTCCTTCCCCAGGTATCGGGCATCGAATCCATGAACATTCCAAAATTCTCTTTACCCATCGGGTATTGTTGACCTGAATACCAGCCAATATCAGGATCAAGTAAATGCTGTTCCCTGGAATGAATCCACTCGTGATCATACTCAAAACTAAATGCCTTTTTACCCTTCGCCTGTTGCGCACTGAGTACACCAATACATTTTGGTTCCGGCATCCCTAGCCAATGCGCATATACCAATATGCTGGTCCTAACAGGTGCCATGATTATTTATTTCCAATTAAATCGAGGTCCTGCAATTTTCTTCCATATTCATCATCTGCCGCCAGTTTCAGAAAATCATCCTGCAACCCTAATACGCGAAGAGTATTGAAGTAGGCTGACACGGAAACAGTTCCGCTGCCTTTCTCAATTTTGTATAGAGTTGTTCGATCAATACCAGCACGTTCAGCCACTTGCAGTGTGGTTAATTTTCTGCGTTTTCTGGCTAACCTAATGTTTTCTCCTACCTTTTCCAATACCTTTTGATATTTCGGAAATAATACCTGCTTTTTACGACTCATTACAAATTGTGGTATATTATCCACAAAAATAGTCTTTTCGTCGATAATATGCATCAAATATATGCGAATAGTAGGCTTATGCACTAAAGGCAAATAATAAACGACTTTTACAAATTCTATTATCTCTGCATGAGAGAAGTCAGATTATTGCTTTCTTAATCTTCAGATGATAAAGAAAAAATCATTCCTTGAAAATTAAGATTGAACAATTGTAATTTGGACCCAATTCAATATTTTCTCCTTTCAATTGCCTCTCACCCATGGATGTTATTTCCCTAGCCTTTGCCAATGACCGGACAAACCCGCTTCTCACCCTGCAGGAAGAAGACAATAATCTGTTTAAAATATTGTCGCCGCGTCAGCTCAAACAACACTATATCCTGATGCGGGATTCGTATGCATCAATTGAGACTGTAACAAATACAATCGCCCAGGCCAAAGATCAGTTAAGGATCTTTCTGTATAGCGGCCATGCCGGAAGAGATAAACTCGTCCTCGAAGGCCAATCTGCTGATGCTGCAGGCATAGCTTATCTCTTAGGTCAGTGCCCAAATCTCCAGCTTGTCTTTCTCAATGGTTGCTCCACGAAAGGACAGGTCTATAACTTACTACAAAAAGGCATCCCCGTCATTATCGCCACCAGCGCCCCGATCGAAGACAAAAAAGCATCCGAATTCTCTTCCCGTTTTTTCCAGGCGATGAACGATCAATGCTCCATCAAAGAAGCATTCGAACTCGCCAAAGGAGAACTCATCACACGACATCCGGATATCAAAGCAGACATCTACAATATCCTTGACGAGCCCGGTACGAAAGCAGATGAATCCCTGTGGGGACTTTACGTGCTTCCTGAAAAAGCCATCAGCCTTGAATGGAAACTCAATGCAAATGCAGAATCGACTCCTGTAGGAAATTTCGTTCCCAATGAATTGCTCATCGATACATTGATGGTATCACTCGCTCCATACAGAGAAGAGATCAAGAAAATGGTTGATGATGAAGACGCCGGAGCAACAAAAAGTATTTTAGATAAACGAGAAGCCATACTACGAGCTATCCCTCATCCTGTCAGCGAACAATTGCGAAAATTATTAGTAGATGAAGAACCCGGTTCAGGTGGTCAGACATTTTACAACCAGGTAGGTCTGTCACGGTTGCAACAAATCATCATCATCTACAATACGCTGATTGAATTACTTGGCTTTACCATTCTTGCCGACTTATGGGAGATCGCGGTGAATGGTGAAAAGCTTACTATCGCCGATGCAGTTAAGGCAAAGCTCAAAGAATTTTTCCTCTCCTCTGTCGGTGGTACGAGTACACAGAAATTCCTTGACCTGATGTCTACGGCTAAGCAGATCATGGATGCATCAGGCAAAAAATGTTTTATAGAAGAACTACACGCACTCTCCGATACATACGACTCAAAAGGACCTTTGTATGATGCTGTATCCTATCTTGAATTTGCTCAAAATAAAGCTGCCGAAAAAGCATTGCCTGCCGAAGAAGCAAAAGAAATCTGCATCAACAGTGAACAGAAACTGGCTGAACTATTCAAACATCTGGGTTTTGTCACCAATTATATCATGGCCTCCATCAAGGATATTGATGTACTGAAATACAAACGGTTTCTTAAAACAAAATACAAGCACAATGTCGTCAAGCTCGAACAACGATTTGTAGGCCTTGCAGTCAACCAGGAAATTGAAGAGGATGCACTCGATAGTAATTCTGTCCTGATCATTAAAAAAGATCAACCAAAGCTATCCCTCAATCTAAGCCCATTCATCATTGATGAAAATGCTTTTGATGATAAAGCCAGTATCGCCAAGCTGTATTTTTTCGACCGCTTTGATAAAGCTTCGGGTACATATGTGTATAAGCATGTGTACAAACCTCTGGATGCACCACTACTCATACAACAACAAAAAAACTTTAAAGTCCTCAGGGATCAATTTGATGCGTTCTCCAATTCTGTATTTCAACAACCACTGCAAAACTTATGAAGAGCCCCTTTAAATTTCTGGACGCCTTTACACTTCAGGATAAGGATTCGTTCTTCGGTCGTGACCAGGAAATCGAAACCATCTATTCGCTCGTCTTCAAGACGCCAATGCTACTTGTATACGGCTTGAGTGGTACAGGTAAAACATCGTTGGTACAATGCGGATTGGCCAGCAGGTTTGACGGACCGGATTGGTATCCCATTTTTATTCGCAGAAATGACAATATCAACATGTCGACCGCGACTGCAATGAATCATGCATTAGGTAATCTTGCTAAAGAAACCCTTGCTGAAAATGTTTCTATTTTATTACGGAAGACATTGCGCCCTGTTTATCTTCTGTTTGATCAGTTTGAAGAATTATTTATTCTCGGCCATGAGGATGAACAAAAAACATTCATGAACTCTCTTCGGGAACTGCTGGATGCTCAACTTCCATCCAAGATCATCCTGATCATGCGTGAGGAATACATCGGACAATTGTACAATTATGAAACCTTGATTCCTGAGCTTTTTGATTTCAGGTTCAGAGTAGAACCCATGGGTCCGGGGAAAATAAAAAATGTGATCGAGTCTTCTTTTGAAAAATTCAACATTCATCTGGCTGAACCGAAAGATGAATTGCTCGATGCGATGGTGCATAATATCAGTGATCCGAGAGCAGGCATTACACTACCCTATCTCCAGGTTTATCTGGATATGCTGTATCGCGATAAATACAAAAAGCAGTATGGCACTGTTGAGCAAACGGCTTTCCCAAAAATTGATATTTCTAAAAGTGATATAGAAAGCATCGGAAAGATTGACAATGTCCTGGAGCGATTCCTTGATGATCAGACTAAAGAATTGCGTGGTCAGCTATCCACAAAATTTAAGAATGTAAATCCGAATGTCATCCAGCAAGTTCTTGATATTTTTGTCAGTGAAGAAGGTACTAAACGACCGGTCGCTTACAAACAATCAGGTAATGATATCGTGCTCACTGATGATACAGCTTCTCCGCTGAAAGAAGTTCCTGCACCATTACTTACAGAAATTCTTACAAGCCTGCAGAGTGATCGTATCCTGCGACGTAGTGATGAGAATTTTGAACTGGCGCATGACAGTCTTGCGCTCGTCATTGATGGTAAAAGATCTGAATCACAACGACAGCTTCAGAATGTTCGTAAGCGACTTTTGAATGCATATGAAGAATATCAAAAGACCGGAGCATTCTTGAATCAAAAACAACTTGCTTCATTCGAAGAATATCTTCCTCACCTAGGCCTGTCAAAAGAGATAAGCCTGTTTATGGATAAATGTGAAGAAGAAGTAGTAAGAAAAAATGCAGAAGAAAAAGACCGGCTCCAGGCAGAAAACCGAATAACACAACAGAAGAAACTTGCACGAACACGCGGTATATGGCTATCCATCGCCTGTATACTTGCCGCAATTGCTGTTTTTATGGCGTATCAATCCAGGAAAAAAGCAATCGAATTAGAAATAAAGTCTGCAGCTCTTCAGGTTGAAAAAGAAAAATCAAATCATCAACTGGATTCTATCGCCAATATTCTGATCCAGGTGGATCAGCAGTTTGGAATGATGGACTCCATCGTGAAAGGAGAGTTACCGTATTCGGATCTCGTCAAATCGGTCATCACTCTAAAATCACTGGTTCGGAATGATACGATGAAGGCTTCAGAAATGGCAGCGCAATATATCTCTGTGATCAGGATACTGACCTCAGCAAATATTGAACAGGGAGCTGAAAAGGCAAAGGAAGATTCAATCTTCAATACATCACATGTCAATCTTGTCTTACTTCTGAATACACCTCAACCAAAGGAATATATCCAGGTGAAATGGATGAAAGCTAACGGAAATGTGATCGGTGATCCTTATTATCTGAATGTAAAGTCAGATTCCAGCCAGACATGGGTCACTGCCACGACCACTATCAAGGATACCGGAGAATATCGCGTAGCGATCTTCAATAGTATTGGAGTGGAAGTCGGCCGTCATTATTTCAGGATCAAAGCAGCAGCTGTCAATGAAGTAAGCATGACAGAAACAAGTAAATTCATCACCATGGCATCAGGAAGTATTGAGTCTCCAGGTCAGGAAACGAACAGCTTTAAGAAAGGACAAATGATCCACTACTGGTTCAGAATCAATAGCCCAAAAGGTGGAGATATCCTACTGGTAAAATTAATGGGACCTGACAACAAAAAAGTATGGGAAGACAAATTCACTACAGCTGTCAATACTGATAAAGGATTTCGGGGACATAGTTTCCATGGTGCAAAAGCATCAGGTAAATTTTATATCAAAATAGTCAATGCCAAGGGAGATGAATTGGCCGGACATGAGATAACGATAGAATAACGAGTAACGAAAAACGAGTAACGAGTAAAGAGCAACAAATGTCGATTGTCGCTTTCTATGTGGTAATAACTTTTTTATTGTTGTCTTTAAGCACCTTCACTAGTTCAATAATTGTCTGAATTCAAGGCACAGCCTTGATGACACCACGACGTCGGTCAACCGACGCCGAACGGTTTAAATAAGTATCGGTATAGCAAACAATAATGCGCCGATGATAAACACGTAGGTTAGCAGATGCACCATCGGATGATCAATCTTCAGAAAAACAAATTGTTCAATCGTTCTGCCCAACCAGAAGAGGGACATACCTGCAAGAAAGAAATTCCCAAGTCTCGTATTTAAAAGTTCCTTTGGAAAAATAAAACAAATGGCTGCTGCAAAAACGAAAAAATAAATTAACCGCACATTCGCAATTTGCATGATGGCCTTATTCGCCGGTTGCAGATTATTTAAATCCGTTTTCCAATTAAATATTCTCCAAAACTGTGTATGAAAAATCGCGAATCCGATACAGTATACACCACACAAGAAGATCATGATCTCATCCATCGAAAGTGTACTGTTCAACATTGATTTCTAAATACTGGTAAATTGTTATTTTTTATTTGTTACTCCCCTTCTACCCCCCGACCACCTTTATGCTTCGACATGCTTTCCTCTTCCTTGGGCCACAGCTCAGCAACCAGGGGGAGTTGCAAAAATCGTCACTCGTTATTCTCACTCGTCACTCGTTATTCTTTACTCGTTATTCTTTACTCGTTATTCGTTACTCGTTACTCGTTATTCGTTACTTGTTACTCGTTACTCTTTTCAATGGTTTCTTCCACCTGAATGACAAAATCTGAAGTACGTACTATATTATCTGTCTGGAATTGCAACCATGCCCTATACAAACCCGGCTTTGCAAACATGGTGTGAAAAACCAGATTCCCATTTTCAACTACAGGATAGACATGGAGAAAAGCTTTGTCATAAATGTTGATGATCACCATGTGTCCCTTGCCTCCCAGGTAATCGCCTAATGTATTTGGATCTATTACTTCACCATTTTTTGTAATGGCTGCAAGGATCGTTTGCATTTTTCCACTTTCAAATTTACCCCCTTCTCCCGGCGAGAGAATGACACTATAGGGAAGTGCCATTGATGTAAGTCTAGGCTCAGAAAAAGTGACCGACTTCACAGAACCTCCATTGACACCTATAGTTTTTACCTGAACTGTATCTATAGAGCCGGTCGGTTTGTATTCGGCAAATAAATTATAGACACCACCTTTTTCAAAAGAAAAATTCTGTTCATACGTGCCCAGATCTGATAACCCGGGATGGCGGAGCTCAAACCAACTGAGATCATTACTGATCATTATCAGGTGCATCTCATATCCATGGTCAACATCCAGCGGCACTGGTTCTGTTTCCTTTCCTACTATCTGAGGTGTGAATGAGAATACTACCTGTTTCCCGGCCTGGATGATATCCGGTTTACTCAGGACGCGCATCCGATAAGTATTTCCATTGCCCCTGGGCTTGTTTTGCATTATGCTATCCATGACAGATACCTTAGTTTCTGTTGGAGGAGTTTCCGCAGGCCGCTCTTTACAACCCAAGGCGAAAAACAGGCATACCGCAGCCAAAATGGCCAACCTACCCGAATAGTTGATTTTCGTATTAAAAGATTTCAAATTCATCCTGCCTGAAAGATAAATAAAGCGTGAAGATTATCTCAACTGTAAAAGGCCTGAAACCAAGCTTTTAACAAGACAATAGCATCTTAGGTACTTTATTTTATTGGCATAGGGGAAAATTTAACCTAAAGTCCATTTTATCTGGCAGAGCAGGCAGCGCCATAGATTTATCAGGTATCTCTGAGGTTGTTATTATTTTATCCGGGCCGGAAATACCCTCTTTTACCTCAATATTTCCAGTCTTTCATGCCTCATAATTTTGAGGTAACTTTGTAACCCTTGGTTAACAACCAGTTAACCGAACAAAATGAGATCAAATACTATGAAAAGATCATTTACTTCCACCATTCTCACCGGCGTCCTGTCCTTATTTCTTGTTTTTGCTTTACAGACTAATGCTAAAGCAACTTGCCATGCATTATTTGGATACACACAAGCCCAGGGCAGTTTATTGGTGACCTTCCACGATTCTTCATCAAGTTCGTTTGAGATAACCACATGGCATTGGGATTTTGGAGACGGTCACTCATCAAATGACCATAATGTTACTCATACCTATGCGGCACCGGGGACGTATCAAGTCTGTCTCACAATACACGACAACCACGATTGCAATGACACCTATTGCCATTCCGTCATTGTAGCACCGGTTCCGAATAGCTGTTCTGCCTTTTTTGAGTATACGCAGACTCCCAATACATTGACCATCCACTTTGCTGACGGCTCTCAAAGCAACCATGATATCATTTCATGGGCTTGGACTTTTGGAGACGGAGAAACTTCGGACAATCATGCACCGATCCATACCTATAGTGCACCGGGAACTTATGAAGTTTGCCTGACTATCCATGACAATACGGGTTGTACTTCTACCTATTGCCATGCTGTCATTGTAGCACCGGTTAATGCCGGAGATTGTATGGCGAACTTTGGATATGTGCAAACACCGAACACACTCAATGTAACTTTTATTGATTCTTCCACCAGTTCTCATACCATTACAACCTGGCATTGGGATTTTGGTGACGGGCATTCATCAAATGATCATAACATTTCACACACATACTCAGCACCTGGAACATACCAGGTGTGTCTGACCATTCATGACAATGGAGATTGTAATGATACATACTGTCAGTCAGTTGTTGTTCTCCCTGTTTTACCAGGAGATTGTGTAGCTTTTTTCACATGGGAGCAGACACCAGGTACATTATCTGTTCATTTTATCGATGGCTCAGAAAGCAACCATGATATCATTTCCTGGTTGTGGACATTTGGTGATGGTCATAGTTCAGACAATCATGCACCGATACATATCTATGATGCTCCGGGCACGTATGAAGTTTGCCTGACGATCCATGATAATACAGGTTGCACATCTACATACTGCCATGCAGTCGTAGTAGCAGCGATCCCTCCAGGTGATTGTGTAGCACTTTTTACCTGGTATCAGATACAGGGCACACAGACCATTCATTTTGTTGATTCTTCATATAGCTCTCACGATATCACATCTTACTCCTGGAATTTCGGAGATGGACATGAAGGCGATGGACAAAATCCAAATCATTATTTCCCTGTTGGCACATATGAGGTATGCCTTACCATTCATGACAATACAGGCTGTACAGATACTTATTGTACTACAGTGACTGTTCTGCCTGAAGCACCTGGTGATTGCAATGCATTGTTTTCATACGAACAAATTAGTGGCACACAGAATATTCATTTTACAAATCTCTCGACCAGCGCACATGATATCATATCAAATATCTGGAGCTTTGGGGATGGCCATAATGGTGATGGGCAAAATCCAACTCATGAATATCAGAATCCGGGTACGTATGAAGTATGCCTGATCATCCACGATAATTCCGGTTGTACGGATACATTCTGTCTTCCAGTTATCGTGCAACCAGTCGTTCCCGGTGAATGCAATGCTTCATTCGTATGGGAACAAAGTCCCGGCACGCAGACCATTAATTTTGAAAGTACATCCACAAGTTCACATGATATCACTTCATATAACTGGAGTTTTGGAGACGGTCACAATGGAGATGGACACAATCCACATCATACGTATGAGAATCCTGGCACCTACGAAGTATGTCTGATCATCCATGATAATTCAGGATGCACAGATACCTTCTGCCTTGAGATAACTGTCCAGCCTGTAGTACCAGGAGAATGTAATGCTCTTTTCGGATGGTATCAGATATCCGGTACACAGACGATCCACTTTGTTGATTCATCATTCAGTGCCCACGATATAATATCCTACTCATGGAATTTCGGAGACGGACATAATGGTGATGGACAAAATCCAAGTCATTATTATCCTGTTGGTACATATGAAGTTTGCCTGACGATTGTAGATAATACCGGCTGTTCGGATACGTATTGTACAACGATTACAGTCGAGCCTGAAGCTCAGGGTGATTGCATGGCATTGTTTAGTTATTTCCAGGGTGAGAATTCGCTCACGATTCATTTCATTGATTCTTCATCTTCTTCACATGATATCACTTCATGGCATTGGGAGTTTGGTGATGGACACTCCTCAAATGATCATAACATAACACATACATACGAGAATCCGGGTACATACGAAGTTTGTCTGACAATACATGACAATCATGAGTGTAGTGATACATATTGCACTGTCGTGGTTGTAAATCCTGTTCAGCAAGGTGAATGCCATGCACTCTTCTCGTTCCAAAACGAACCAGGCTCACTACTCGTTCATTTTACAGATGCATCTACAAGTCCGGATACAATTGTATCATGGTTATGGCATTTCGGTGATGGCACGAATTCGGACGATCATAATCCGACCCACACCTATGCAAGTCCAGGCACATATCATGTATGCCTGGTGATCCATGATAATCATGGCTGTTTTGATGAATATTGTCAATATGTAACTGTCAATGTTAATAATGCTGACTGTCACGCTGCATTTTCTACCATGGTAGATACTGCAGGATTTACAGTGACTTTTACAAACACCTCCACGGGAACGACACCTAACACAACTTATCTCTGGCAGTTTGGAGATGGCACGACATCCACCGAGGAAAACCCCGTACATACCTATTCTCATCATGACAATTACACAGTCTGTCTGATCATCACAGTTCCTGAAATTGATTGTGTATCTGATGTATGTCACATTATTCACGTTTTCCAATTAGGCGGCATACATGAAGGCGGCGCTTCTGCGGACGCACACAATGTGGAAAGAACAAAGGGTGAGAAAAGCACAAGATCTGAACAGTTCATTTCCATCTATCCAAATCCTGCTTCAGCCATCACATACATCGAGTATGAACTGACAGAAGATGCGGATGTCAATATTGAGTTGTGCGATCTTTTTGGATACCGCGTAAGAGAAGTGACGAGTGAGAAGGAATTGAAGGGAACCCACACGCACAGTGTTGATGCCGGAAATCTTAACCCTGGGATCTATATTTTCAAGGTGAGAATCAACCAGGAAATTCTGATCAGGAAAATCACAGTCACTCAATAAGCAATAAGCAATAAAAGAGAGAGACAAAAAGTTTTCCTTAGTCTGAGACTAAGGAAAACTTTTTGTCTCTCTCTTTTTTACAGTTCCGATTGATTGAATTTTACATTGCAAGATTCGTTATTCGTTACTCGTTATTCCTTACTCATAAACCTAATTCATCCGTAATAAAGTTCTTCGCTCCTTCTACGCCGGTCAATTCGAGCCAGATTTCACTTTTGTCTCCACTGATCGAAAGATTGAAGGTGAAGAAATCGCAACATTCCCTTTCGCTTTTAATGAACTCAGTCAGTTCATTCAGGACATTGTCACTTCCTCCAAACTTAAAGGCATAACCATTAGATAATTCCTTCCTTTCCAGCATTTGTTTTTTGAGGCTGGCCAGAACGGTCATTTTTCTATCCTGCAATTCTTTTGTGGAGAGTTTACATGTCAAGACAGTGGATTTATTTTTCGCCTGCATCGTCGGTGCGCAACAGGCATCAGCCATTTTCCTTTGACAACTGCAAATAGCAAAGAGACAAAGGATGGAAATGAGCGAATGTGGAAAGATATTTTTCATATAATTGGAGATTGGAAATTAATATTAATTGATAAAGGTAGCAATCAACGGTTGTAGAGACGTCGATTCATCGCGTCTCTGTTTCGGATATGTGCTCATCTGACATTAAAATTTTTCTGCAAACTCCTTCAACGAATCAAACCTCATATCCACATCCGGATGACTCTGTAAATCTCCACTCTGGGAAGAGGTGATCATGATCGTATACACGCCTGTATTTCTTCCTAGCTGCATATCACTCATCTTATCCCCCACCATAATGGATTTTGAAAAATCAATTTCAGGATACATTCGTCCGGCTTCAAGGATCATGCCCGGGTTTGGCTTTCGATCATGATGTTTATCATCATTGATGACACAATAATAAAGTGCATCAATCCACCCGCCTGCCTGCTCAATCTCATCCAGCATGTGTTGATGAATTTCGCCCAACGCTTTTTCATCCATCAATCCCTTACCTATCCCTCGCTGATTGGTGATAATAATGATCTTCCCAAATACATCATGCAATTTCGCAAGAGCTTCTTTTACACCATCTATAAATTGAAATTCGCCTTTATGAAATATATAACTATCATCCTTGTTTTTATTAATCACCCCATCACGATCCAGGAAAAGAGTCCATGTATCGTCTACCTCTTTCAATTTCAGAGGGCTCTGTTTTAATTCACGCTGCGCACGTTCAAAATCAGCAGGAATACCAATATCAATAAAATACTTATCCTCGACGATGCCATAGAATGGAATCGCGTCCACATATTTCGCGAGGTAATCTTTTTCGAATGAGAATACTTTTGGAAATGTCCTTTTCAGAAAATTTACCTTATTCAGAATGTAAATACCACCATTGATATTTCCCTTCTCCACAAATTTCTTTTCTATAAACCTAAGGACCCTTCCGTCATCATTAGTCTCCACGACACCATAACGATCGAAATGGCGCATGGGCTTTAACGCAATCGTACATTCCGATTGATCCTGTATATGTTTTTCCTTCAACACATCAATATCAACGCTGAACAACGTATCTCCATTGACGATGAGCACATCCCGTTCAATCGAACTTGCTAATGCAAACTTAATCGCACCTCCTGTACCTAAAGGTTGTTGTTCCAGAACAATGACGTAATTCAGATAAGGAAATTCCGTCTCCAGATATTCTTCAATGACTTCATGTTTATAACCCAGAGAAAAGATGAATCGCTCAATGCCCTGTGCCAACAGATACCGAATGACATGTGTCAAAAAAGGATGACCGGCCACCGGAGCCATTGCTTTCGGCAAATCAGGCACCGCTTCTTGTAGCCTGGTACCAAGGCCGCCTGCTAATATGATCGCTTCTTTAATCAAAATATTGCGCTTCTACAAGTTCACATACAATATGGCCCAGCATGATATGACTCTCCTGTATCCTCGGCGTACCCTTCGAAGGCACATTGATCAGGAAATCACAATGCTCTTTCATACTCCCACCGGTGTCTCCTGTGAAACCAATGTTGATCATGCCTTTCCGTTTTGCTTTCATAAAAGCCTCAATAATATTAATTGAATTTCCTGATGTTGACAGACCAACCAACACATCGCCAGGCTGACCTATACCTTCAATCAATCTTGCATAAACATGCTCATATCCATAATCATTGGCAACAGCAGTCATATAAGATGTATTACAATGAAGAGCCTCAGCCGGCAGAGCAAGTCTGTCCTTATAAAACCGCCCCGAAAACTCCGCAGCCAGATGTTGTGCATCAGCCGCACTCCCTCCATTGCCACAAAAATATACCCGGTTTCCTGCTTTAAATGCCAACACAAGTTCTGTCACTACCGCCTGAACCATATCCAATAATTCCTGATTTTGCAATATCAATTGCTTGACTGAAATTGAATTGCTTATTATTTCTTTTATTTTATTTTCCATAATATTTTTGTTATTTCCCGCAAAGTCAGAAATGAATTTCCTTTTATTTCTCTCGCAAAGACGCAAAGAAATACTACATTTTATTTAATTTTCATACCTTCTCCGCAAACTCACTTGATCACTTGATCACTTGATCACTTGATCACTTGATCACTTGATCACTCGATCACTTGATTACACCACCGTCCATGTAGTCAATCCATGTTCTACAAACTGATAGGATCTGTATTTTCCTCCGAACCTGTTCAGGCTTTCCATGACATTATACTTCGTATTGCCGGGACAATAAAAAACCATAAAGCCTCCTCCTCCGGCGCCCGAAATTTTTCCTCCTGTAGCACCTGCCTTTTTAGCTTCCTCGTAGATGTCTTCAATAAAATCATTACTGATTCCCTGTGCCATTTTCCGCTTCTGATAAAATCCAAAATCAAGGATCTCGCCGATCTCATTTAGTTTTCCAAGAAGCAATGCTTCCTTCATCATTTGAGACTGATGTTTCAACTGATGCATTGCTTCAATGGCTTCCATGTCCTTCTTAACCACATTCCCGGCTTGTTGTTCGATGATCTTTGAAGATTCTCTGCTGGTCTCTGTAAAATACAACAACAGGTTGTGCTGAAGTTCAAAAAGATATTCCTGTTTGATACGCAATGGATTGACCACCACTTTATCACCGGCAAAAAACTCCATATAATTCACACCACCAAATGTCGCTGCATATTGATCCTGCTTTCCTCCCGCAAGATTTAAATCTTTTCGTTCGATTTCATATGCATAATGAGCGATCTCATATTCGCCCATTGGTAATTTCAGCATTTCAACAAATGCTCCCACAACCGCAACAACCAATGTAGACGACGTACCCAGTCCTGATCCGGCTGGTGCCTCTACAAAGGTGGACAATCTGAGGCCTTTACCATCCAAACCGTAATCCTTATTGATCCTGTTGTATACACCTTTGAGCAAATCAAGTGTGCCATCAAGAGGCAATGCATCGAGTACTTCAAAACGCTGATCCTGGTCCTGATCTATAGCTCGTAAAATAATTTCGGGGCGATCAAGTTTTTCAATCGATGCATAAGCGTACAATGAAATCGTCGCATTGAGGATTGCTCCACCATACAGATCACTATACGGACTGACATCCGTTCCTCCGCCCGCCAATCCTAACCGTAATGGTGCCTTGCTTCTGTAAATCATACCTGTTGTATTCCTATGCCCTGTTTCTTAAGCCAGTTTTTTGATCGTTTCGACCAATTGGCTCCAGGAATATTTTTGTTTCTCGACACGAAGATGCGGAATAAAATAATCTTCACCGAGCTGGTAAAATCTCAGGATAGCATCCGCGATCGATTTGGGTTCAGGTTCGGCTACAAGACCGACTTTTTCATGGGGAACTAATGAGGGAAGTCCACCTACATTGGTGACGATCATAGGCTTCTCAAAATGGTATGCTAAAGGTGTTACACCACTTTGTGTTGCATTCCGGTATGGTTGAATCACAGCATCCGCTGCACTGATATAATATTGGACTTCATGGTCCGGAATAAAAGCAGTGCGTAGTATCAACTGGTCTCTTATACCAAGCTTATCAATTTGCTCCTGATAAGATTTTTCATCTTCATAAAATTCACCGGCAACAAGCAATTTAATTCCAGCCTTTCTGATTCGATCATCACTCATTGCCTCAAACAGCAGATCAAGGCCTTTATATTTTCTGATAAATCCAAAGAACAAAACAATGGGAATGTCTTTTTCAATATTCAATTTTTCTCTGGCCATATCTTTCGGTACGATTTCACCAAAATTATCATACAAGGGATGAGAAACCAATTGAGCAGGTTTTACTTTTTCAATCAGTCTTAAATCCTGCATGACTTTCTCACTCATCGTTATGAAAGCATCGATGGGCTTAATGAAATATTTGGTGAATGCACTGTCTCCCGGTCGTTTTTCATGGGGACTGATATTGTCCGCTATACATACAATCTTCGTGTGTTTATTTTTCCTAACCTTTCTCAAAATCGTTCCCAATGCAGGACCCATAAATGGAATCCAATATCGGACAACAATCACATCAGGCTTTTCTTTTCGTAGCCTGTTTCCTACCTTAATCCAGTTCAAAGGATTGACAGAATTAATCACTGTATGAACTTTGATATCATCTGTAGCCGGACCTGTTGCATACTGTGATGTGCCTGGAAAGAGAAATGAAGGGTATTGTAATGAAAATGAATAAATAGAACATTCATCACCTTGTGCAATGAATTCTTTGGCGAGGCGATGATTGAAAGTGGCAAGACCTCCTCGAAGTGGGTGGGCGGGGCCGATGATAACTACTTTGTTCATGAATGACAAAGTTAATTTCTTTTTCAAGGAGCCATTCAAAAAGAAGGACACGGATCTAAATGGAAAAATTATGATCTATTTTTACAACCCCAAAGCTCTTAAATATTAATACAATTTTCTTTCACCATAGTAGTGAATAGATCTTATTTAATCTTAATTTTTCATAATTTATCTGCGTCCTATTTTAAAGTATAAGGTCCATTTTTATTATCCTCAACCCGTTCATTGATCTCAGTTAATAGTGATATTTTTATCCGCTCAATGGATAAAATATGAAATGCAAGCTGCTCCTTCTTTGCCTACTTTTTTCGATTGGCCTTTTCGGTCAAGAGTATAATAAAGTAAACCCTGTCCCTGGCGAGTCATTGCCCGTGTGGGCTCAAATGATGTACGGCGACCACCCCAATATATGGCAAGTAGACGACCTGTATAGGATCTGGAGACAAACCCATCCTGACGAGAAAACTACGTACACTCAATATTATAAGAAATGGCGCCACGCTGTAGACCCTTTTATCAGCCTCCAGGGTTTTGAAAAAAGACCAACTGCTGCAGAAACAAAGGAATTTTATACAAGACTTGAAAATCTCAAAAAGAAAAATCTCCTGGGCACCTCATCACGTGGTCAAAACCAATGGACAAATATCGGACCATTCGAAACATTTAATACAAACACCGGCCCTAACCCATTTGCCAAATCTTCACAAGCGAATATCTATTGCCTTGATCAATCTCTTTCAAACCCTGACGTACTTTATGTAGGTACTGAAGGATCAGAAATTTTCAAAAGTACAGATCACGGACTCAACTGGTCATGTGTGTCCAGAGCAATCAATATTTCTGCAGTGACGGCGATCGAAATCAATCCAACAAATCCCGATATCGTTTTTGCCGGTGAAAACACCAATATCTGGAAAACGGAAGATGGAGGTAAGAACTGGAATCTTGTGCTCACTGATCCGAATATGTATCCAAATGAAATTCTGATCAATCCGGCCAATGATTCAATCGTTCTGGCTGCTACTCAAAATGGATTATATCGGAGTACTGATGGTGGCACAATCTGGACAAGATTATTACCTGAACCATGCTATGATGTGGAATGGAAAACAGATGATCCTACAGTTGCATTTTTAGTTCGCAATGATCCTGCACAATTGATATGCAGATTCTATAAATCAAATGATTCAGGTTTGACATGGACATTGAGAGACAACGGATGGTTCTTCTCAGATCTCGAAGGTCGTAATGACGGAGGCGCGAAGCTTGCAGTTAGCAAAGCTGATCCAAACAGAATCTACGCAGTATTAATCGGTGAAGCGAAAACGGATGATGCAGGTTTCATCGGCATATATCGCTCAGATGATGCGGGAGAATCATGGACCTTACCCAATCCTCCAGCAGGTGGCCCGTGGGATGAAACGAATCATCCTGACATGGCTACGATCGGTCACACTGGCGGATACCATCAGGGCTTTTACAATTTAGGTTTCGATGTATCAGATACGAATCCTGATGATTTGCTTGTTGGATTTGTTAGCCTGTGGTATTCGACGAATGGCGCGATTTCATTCACGTGCTTCGGTGGCTATTGTGGCAATCCATTTAATTATGTGCATCCCGATTGCCAGGACATTGAGATCAATGGTGATGATGTGTGGATGACAAGTGATGGTGGTGTTGAATATTCAAATGATTTTTTCGCAACACACTATGCACGCAACAGAGGTATCACAGGTTCGGACTTTTGGGGTTTTGGTACAGGATGGAACGATGATCTTTTTGTAGGCGGACGATATCACAATGGAAACACGGGCTGGTATGAAAACTGGTTGCCGGGTGAATGCCTGAGTCTTGGCGGAGGTGAAGCTTCTACAGGCTATGTCAATCCCGGTGAAGGACGAAAAACATATTATTCTGACATCGGTGGTGTCATTCTGCCTGAAGAAGAAAATGGATATGCCGAATATTTTCAAATCGGAAAAACACCGAATGAAAGTTATTATGATGCAGAGAGTGGTGAGATGGAATGGGATCCCCGATCATGGAATACATTCTATGTGACGAATGACAATAAATTGTGGATCACTACAGATGGCGGAAAAAATTGGGATATCAAACATGAATTTGGAACAGACATAACTGCACGCGCGATGAGTTTTGAAATCAGTCGTAGTGATCCAAAAGTGATGTATGTATTTCAGCGTGCCTCTTATACATGGGATACAGGTTTGCTATGGAAAACAACAGATGGTGGAGATACTTGGAATCAATTGCCCTTGCCTCCGGGATATGCAAGACGGGTAGTTCTTGCATTAAGTCCTGAAAATGAAAACCAATGTTGGTTAGCTTATCCGGATGGAAATGATAATGAGAAAATCTATTTCACAAATAATAGAGGTGAAAGCTGGCAAAATCTGACCACATCTGCATTAGATGGTGAACACATCACTTATATCCTTGCTCAGGGCGGCACAGATGGTGGAATTTATCTGGGTACATTCCGTACGATTTGGTTTAAGGATAATACAATGGCTGACTGGACTCCATACAATGATGGATTGCCTGTTCAGATTTCAACATGCATCCTTCGTCCTTTTTATCGCGATGGAAAAATCAGATTAGGCGCCTATGGAAAAGGAATATGGGAAGCACCATTTGCAGTTCCATCAAAACCTTTAGCGCAACCTATGGTCAATAAAAGATTGTCGTCATGTCCCGGTGATACTATTGAATTTGATGATTATTCGATGCTCTCTCATGCAGGAGCGACATGGCAGTGGGAATTTCCCGGTGGAGAACCTTCAACATCCAATGTGCGAAATCCTAAAGTCATCTATCATCAATCAGGCAAATACGATGTGACGCTCACCGTTACAAATCCAAATGGCACATCTACAAAGACAATTCCGGAGATGGTAGAAATTCAGTCTCCAGAAATAAATGAACTTCCTCCCTTGATTGATTTTTCAACTACAGATTATTTTACTATTGTCAATCCGGATGATACGATCACCTGGGAACCTGTCCGGTTAACTTCCTGTAATCCTGCTGGCGACACAGCCTACTACGTCCACAATTATATCTATGGCAGTTATGGTCAGGATGAATTGGTACTTCCGGTTAATATGGATCTGACGAAGGCTATAAATCCTTCTCTAAGTTTTGATGTAGCGTATGCACCGTATTTCGATGGCAATTATTTTATTGATTCTCTTCTCGTCAAGCTGACTAATAATTGTGGTAAATCTTATCATGTTATATTCAGAAGTGGCGGTGCTGAACTGAGTACGACTGCAAGTGGAATTGGCACAGATAGTCTTTATGAATATGAAGAGTTTTCTCCACAGAATTGTGAAGAATGGCGGCACGTCACACTTGATCTATCAGCGTATGCAGGTCAGTATGTGACCATTTCTTTTCTGAATAAATCAGGATATGGAAATAATATGTACCTGGATAATATCCTGTTGGAAGACACACCATTGTCAATCGGAAACCCAACTAAAACATTAAAATTCCGTTTGCACCCAAATCCTACAAAAGACAATATCGAATTGTCAGGAGAATCATTATCGGATCAAAATATAAGATTACAGATCTTTTCTGTTTCTGGTCTATTGATGTCTGAGCAGAAAGTGAATGTACCTTCTGGCTCATGGAGTGAGTACATGGATCTTAATAATTTTCCTGCAGGAACCTACCTGATCAAAGTTACTTCTGATCAGAAGGTATTATGGACACATACTTTGATTAAATTGTAAATAACAATTCATTTTTTACGCTATGCATAAAACTTACAAATATGAAATCAGTGTTATTTTCTTTATTAATTGTCTTTAGCATTGCATGTAGCAAAGAAGATCAACGATCCTACCCTATTGTTTACAATTTCTATCAAAAAGATCAAACAGATATAGGTCAATACCTGATCACTAATAATCATCGGCTTATCCCTTTATCTCCAGCCATTGGAAATTTTGGATTTTACAAAGCTGACCTGATTGAACAAATTAATGAATTAACCAAGATAGCCTTTGACGTAAGAGACATCACATTATTAAGCAAAGACTCACTCAACATCCACTTCTTCACTGATGATGAAGAATTTAATGCTGTCCTTGGGTACACAATAATCAATGAAGAAATCCGAATTGACTCAAGCGAGGAAGGGTTATTAACTTTTGACAAAAACAAGGACCAATTTATTGTTTGCTGGTCAGCAACATTTCCTATATCAGGACCAAATGCAATACTTCCGTCATCGATATACAATTCTTACAATGATCGATGCCTTTTTGGATATTCAAATGAAGATTACGCTCAGCGATTATTGGATAGCCTGAACTATCAACCCTTTGACACTATAGGAGTGATATTGACAAAAATATATTATCAATAAAGATAAAGGCGCTTTCTTAGACAACAGATATTGCTATTCAAATATGCCGCTCCTACGGAGCTCAAAATCTTATTTTCTAATAATCCTACAGATATTTCGCTCCTACGGAGCTATTGTAGTTGTCAGATTTCATTAGGTCAGTAAGTCGAACATATCCGTATCTCAGGGGGCCAAAGAGATAGTTGAACTCTCAAAGATTGACGTTGATGAATAATCGATTGGAAAGAAATTTTAAGCTCCGTAGGAGCGTAATATCTGTAACAACCAACATCTAAATCCCTCTTTAGCTCCGTAGGAGCGTAATATCTGTAACAACCAACATCTAAATCCCTCTTCAGCTCCGTAGGAGCGATATATCTGTAACAACCAATCCCAAAAATCTTTCCCAAGCTCCGTAGGCGGTGTGCTGAGCGCTAGTCGAAGTAAGTGACATATTTACCCACCTCTATGAAGGAAATACATCAAATCATGAAAATCGATGTTTAGACGCTCACACTCTTTTTCCTCATCACCGCCATATAATAAATCGGTATGCCTATCAGCGTGATGATCAACCCCGGCCACGTAAACTGTGGCTTATATATTATCAACAAAATACAAAACGAAATCCCCATCACTATATAAATAGCAGGTAAAAACGGATATCCAAATGCCTTATAAGGTCGCTCTATCTCAGGTCTCTTCTTCCGGAGAATAAATATTCCTACAATCGTCAACACATAAAAAATCACAACGACGAATGAGACCATATCCAGCAACTGCCCATACCTGCCGCTGATACTCCATAGACAAGCGATTATTCCCTGCACCCATAAGGACCATGCCGGCACAGCAAAACGACTCAGCTCGCCGGCAGGTTTAAAAAACAAGCCATCTTTCGCCATTGTATAATAGACTCTTGCGCCTGCCAGTATCAGACCATTGTTGCATCCAAATGTGGAAACCATGATCATGAGGGCGATGATGATTGTGCCCACATTACCAAATATCACATGAGAAGCCGCAACAGCCACTCTGTCTTTTTCTGCTCCGGCTATAGCCTCCATCGGCAAAACAGCGGTGTACATAAAATTTGTTGAAACATAAATGATGGTCACGATCAATGTGCCTAAGAAAAGAGCCAATCCAATATTCCGATGAGGATTCTTTATCTCACCTGCTATGAAGGTCACATTGTTCCATGCATCACTGCTGAATATAGAACCCACCATAGCGGCAGCAATCGCACCGAGAGCCGCAGCAAGTGCATAATTCTCAGTACTGCCCAAAGCATGAAGATTCCACGCATCTGACCAATTCGCTTTCCACACATCACCTTTGAACATGATGAATCCGAACACGATAAGGCCGAACAAACTAGCCAGCTTTGTGACCGTAAATGAGGTCTGAATAATCTTACCACTTCTGATCCCTCTGGTATTGATGAAGGTCAAAAAAAGTATAAGTACAATAGCCACTAATTGTGCAGGCGATATTTTGAGAAAACCAAGATCAAGAGCTATTAAATCTTCGCTCACGGAAGGAACCAGATAAGCAAGGAATTTTGCAAATGCAACGCCTACTGCTGCAATAGTCGCTGTCTGGATGATCGCGAAAAAACTCCATCCATACAGGAAGGCGATCAACGGATTGAAGGCTTCCTTGAGATACACATATTGACCTCCGGCTTTTGGATACATTCCACTCAACTCACCATAACTGACTGCAGCCGTAATGGTCATAAATCCAGTGATCAGCCATGCGATGATCAACCACCCCGCACTCCCGACATTGCGCGTCATGTCTGCACTCACGATGAAGATCCCGGAACCAATCATAGATCCGGCCACAATCATCGTAGCATCCATCAGGGTGAGTGATCGTTTAAATGTTGTTTCGAGTTCGGCCATAAGGGAGATTTTGATTCAAGATAGAAAAAATCTGAAATCAGGAAATCTTCCTCTTCACCGCATACCAAATATTATAGAGAACAAGCAATGGAATTTGAATAATAGACACCAAAGAATACAAACCCCCAAATATCAAAAACAAACCAAGATTGAATAAATCCTTTACGCTTGCTTTCGATTCCATTGAAACCTTATCCAGTCCAAGGGCTTGTTGAATATCGACGATGGACATCGTCATCACTGTTTCTGCCGGAATCGTATCATGATATAAATTTGATGTCCTGCGCCCTCTTGCATAAGCCTGAATAATTTTCCGGGGATTGATAAGGCATCCTAACACGACTCCACTCGTATCTATTATAAATGCTGCCCAATATTTACCGCAACCCGATGCTATCTCCCATGCACTGATTTCACATTCACCAATAAAAGTTGCCGCTGAATACCCTGTCGCCAGATGATGGATATCATGCCATAGAACAGCTTTACGGCGTGCATCATAATTGGGCATAAAAAAATGAAAACGCTTATTGACTTCTATTCGCACGACAGGACTACTCAAGCCGCCATCGTCACCTAAATTATTTTTCTCATAAAATTTCGGCAATAATTCCGCAGGTGTCATCTTATTCGTATCACCGTCAAACTGAGCTTGCATCTGCTTTTGTATTGGACATTAAAAAATATACGATTACGCCTGCAGTTACAACAGCAGTTGAGACAAAAGCTGCTCCGGCTCCATACGAATACCAGATGAGCCCGGTAAGCGAACTCGCGATCAATGCGCAAATACTTTGAAATCCTGTATAAAATCCTATTGCTGTAGCGGTGTCTTTCACATCCGATATATTGCTGATCCACGCCTTCGCCACCCCTTCCGTACAGGCAGCATAGATTCCATACAAAAAGAAAAAAAGTATATACATATATGGACTTAATTCGAACGCCATACCAAAATAAACAATAGTAAACAGGCAAAGACCTACAATAAACGTCCTTTTCATTCCTATACGATCCGCCAGGTGTCCAAGCGGAAAAGCGCTCAATGCATAAATGAGATTATAAAAAATATACACCCCTATCACGAGCGTATCGCTAAATCCGGCCTGCTTAGCTTTCAGTAGTAAGAATACATCCGAACTATTAAAAAGCGCAAAAACCAATATTCCAATCACGACTTTACGATAGACCGGCGGGCTATCTTTCCAATAAATCAAAAAAGAAAAAAAAGAGGACGCCTTCTTTTCTTTAGCAACAGGTTTCTTTTTGTCCTTTAGTAAAAAAGACGATGCTAATGCAAGTACACCAGGAATAAACGCAATCAAAAACATCTGACGGTATTGCTCAGGATAGAAATGCAGATATAATAAAGCTATCGCCGGACCTAGCACTGCACCAAGTGTATCCATGGAACGATGAAAACCAAATATCCTTCCCTTGGTCTCCGGAGTGGCTTCATCCGACAGTAATGCATCTCTTGCTCCTGTACGTATACCCTTTCCCAGGCGATCTATCGCACGGACAAAAAATATCCATACCGGGAATACAAACAATGCCATGAGTGGCTTCGAAATAGCACTAAGCCCATAACCGAGCTGTACAAATGGTACCCGCTTACCTGTCTGATCCGAAATTTTACCAAAATAGCCTTTACTCAATCCGGCAAAGGCTTCAACAAATCCCTCCAGGATTCCGATCAGCACAATTGAAAAACCAATGCTCTTCAAATAAATAGGCATCACCGGATACAACATCTCGCTCGCCATGTCTGTGAACAGACTGACAAGTGAGAGGATCCAGATGGTGCGGGTTATATATTTCAATTTTGGATTTTCGATTTTCGATTTTCGATTTTGAGGCAAGTTATTATTGAATAGTTCATTTAGTACCTTGCATTGCCAATATTTCTCACATCTCACATCTCACATCTCACATCTCACATCTCACATCTCACATCTCACGAAATGGATGAGCTAAGCTACTGATTACTGCTAACTGAATACTGCTTACCTATTCACTGGTTGTATCATATCCCACAGATTACCATACAGATCTTTGAAAACAGCTACTGTGCCATAAGGCTCAACGACAGGGTTCCTTATAAATTCAATATCATGCTCAATCATCTGATGATAATCCCTCCAGAAATTGTCTGTATGAAGAAATAAAAACACTCTACCTCCTGTTTGATTTCCTATACTTGCTTTCTGCTCATCACTCGATGCCTTTGCCAATAACAAATGACAACCATCACCTTCTCCAGGAGCTATAAGGACCCATCGCTTATCCTCTGTCAGAATTGTGTCTTCTACCACATGGAAATTTAGTTTATCAACATAAAAACGAATGGCTTTGTCATAGTCATCCACAACCAGAGAAACATGTGCTATATGTCTTTTCATATGGTTAAAGGTAAACTCTTCAATGGTCTGTTGGCGCAAAATTTCGGTTACAACAGAAAAAATAATACTTACCTCAATACCGGAGACATTACCATGCTGCATTCATACACACCCCAGCAGAGAACATTCATATTATTTAATTTGATGACTTTGAAAATGATTAATATCATTTAATGCAATGATTGTCATCAGAATATTTCGAGAGGTACAGCCCTAAATTTAGAAAATCAAGTATTTTATTATTTAACTTTTAAATATAAATAATATGTCAGCTCTGACTTTATCAAGGCGTAGCTTGTTTCCCGCCATGACAAGCGACCTGTTTGAACCAGGTTTTTTGGCCCCCCGCATTTTAGGTAGAGACGGTGAGTTATTAGATTTTGATTTTGCCAATTTCATGCCTTCTGTCAACATCATTGAAAACACGAAGGACTTCAAAATCGAAATGGCAGCGCCAGGTCTGGAAAAGAAAGATTTCAAAGTAAGCGTACTCAATGGTATGCTGACCATCAGTTCCGAAAAGAAAGAAGAAAAGAAAGAAGAACATGAACACTATACGTTCAGAGAATTTTCATTCAGAAACTTCAGTCGTTCCTTCCGTCTTCCGGAAAATTGTATGCCAGAAAAAATTGATGCGAAGTATGAGAATGGAATTCTTCTTGTGGCAATTCCTAAAAAGGAATTAGCAATTACAAAAGCCCATAAGGAAATTAAAGTCCTCTGATCATACCCTTAGGCTTAACCGGTTTGTATATTAATATCACAAACCAAAACAAACAATCTGCCGCAGATAGCTGCACAGAAAACTAAGAGGGTATTGTAATACTGGAGTAGTCGTTCATAAAGTTGCCGTTACAGAAATTTGCTTTTTAATTGAAATCTTAAACCCCAAAGCAAACTTCTTGTAACGGCAATTTTTTTACCCCCTGCCTCCTAAAAGAGGGAATTGCTTTGTTTTAACCACCAGAATCATTACACCAGATTTTCCCTTACAAATTCCACCAGCTGATTGTCGGTGATGTAATCTCCTGGCTTAACCAGGATTCTTTTTTTTGCAAAATTTTTTTCCTTGGAGAGATAGTTATGAAATTCATTTCGCGCTGGCGCGGGCCCAAAAATTAAAATCTCATCATAAGATTGAAGCTTTTGTGCAAGCTGCTTGTAGTACGAATGAATTTCGTTTTGAGTTGTGTGATGCTTTGTGAATTCATTGTTCGTCGATCGGTAGTCACCCAATCTTGTACCATCCGGGACCTCACCCGGAATCCTGATCCGCGATTGGACCGGAGAATGAAATACCTCTATGGCAGCAGCAGATTGTCCGGGGTGAATGATCTTAGCTTCAGCATGGTCCATCCATACACCTATGGTTTTTAATGCTACATATTTTTTCATGATAGATTATTTAACCTGTTTGTAAATAGATTACCTAATCTAATTACATAAAGAACCACGTCAAATGACAAAAATCATTTATGATCATGACTTGAATTAATATGCTCGATAATTTTCGGGTAGTAATTAAAAAGAAAACCGTTTTAGCCTTCGACATACTTTGCTGCCGTTTTCGCAAAGTGCTCCCACTTTTTATAGTGGATATAGGGAACCTGAACCCATTCTTTCATCGCTCTTCCTTTTCCTGATGGATCGAAGAGAATAGATCCTTTCAACGACAGGGCTTCTTTATGTTCTTCTCCCGCGAGTTTGAAAACCATGCATTCCTGAAAGAAACAACAAAAAGCTTTTCCATTGATTTTAAAACAGGGCTTGCCGAACATTTGAGATAGTTCAGCGTTTTTGATGCTCTTTCCAGTTTCAATGAATTGATTTTCCTGTTTCATTTTACCTAATTTTTCTCTTTCCCCTTTTCTTTCTTTATAATTTTATCATTTGCAATCATTGTACTCTTCACACTTGATTTAAGTGGATATCGATTCTTATTCGTATTCCCAGCAGAAATATCTCCGGCAGATGATTTATATTGCTCAACGTCAATAAAATTTAATACCGGAACTTTTCCAAAAATGATGGCAAGCTCTACCAATTTGCTGACCCGGTGATCGAAATCACCATTCAGGATTTGAGTAACATACCCTTTTGTGACACCAAGCTTTTCAGCGAGTTGTGTTTTGTTCAGATTATTTTCTTTCCGATATGTTTCGATCATATTGAAAAGATCCAATTGTATTTTGGTCAGCCAATATTCATTAGATGATACTAATTCTTCTCTTTTCATAGGTCCTTTATTGAGGTTAATATTTTAGGGAAATCAAGTAGGCTTTCTTTATTGCTCTGAAACTGATGATATCCCTTTTTTGCGAATTCTTAAATCCTCCTAATACAATTATTTTTCCACCTGTCTTTTGGATTGCATATACTCGAAGGTGCTTGCTCTTGAATTCATATTCATTGACACTTTCTTTTACAGGAGTTATATTTTTAAATTTTGTTTCTGGTAATAAACCACCATTACCTAAGTACTCCATGTAAGTCAACATTACTTTGAATTCATTTTGGTAAGTAGTCCCTTTGAGTTTCTTTTCAAATAGATCCAAAATGCCAAAACCGTCAATTTCTAGTTGATCGAATTGCTGTTTAGCATGAATTGATTCAATTTTTCTCAAACCAAATTTAGTCATAATAGTTTAGTTATAACTAAACAAAAAATGCATTCTATAAATTTAAATATATAACCACAAAATTTTCAGCATATAAGGAAATCCTTTACCCCTTCATCCACTTCACCAACAATCTCACCCCATACGCCGTAGCACAATATCCTTTTCCAAAACCATTCGGCTGGAAACCCATACCGGCGATGTCAAGATGAGCCCAGGACCGATGCTCGGCTGTGAAGAATTCTAAAAATTTCGCCGCGGTCACAGAACCCGCATAAGGTTTATCACTTAAGTTTTTAATATCCGCGATGTCCGATTGCATATCCTCGTGATAATCGTCGAACATCGGCATTCGCCATAGACGTTCGCCTGAGGTTTCACCTGCTTTTGTAAGTGATGCAGCCAGTTCATCATTTTTAGTGAAGAGACCCGCAGCATGTGGACCGATAGCCGCTATAATACTCCCGGTCAATGTGGCCATATCGATCATGACATCAGGCTTATATTCTTTGACAGCATAAGCGAGAGCATCAGCCAGGATCAATCGTCCTTCTGCATCTGTATCAATGACTTCAATCGTTTTGCCTGCATAAGAGGAGATGACATCTCCAGGTTTAAGCGCCGCACTGCCTATGCTGTTATCTGTCACAGGTGTGATCGCCATCACGTCCACTTTGAGTCCAAGCCGTGCACAGGCTTCTACAGTACCAAGTGCAGCCGCAGCACCGGCCATATCACTTTTCATGTAGTGCATGTTCTTCGAATCCTTAATGGATATACCACCCGTATCGAAGATGACCCCTTTACCAATAAGCACAATTTTCTTTCGGGCTTCATGATGTTTATAATGCGTCACTATGAGTATTGCAGGCTCCTCACTTCCCCGGTTGACCGCAAGCAAAGCATGCATTCCTAATTGCGTCAGTTGTCTTTTATCCAGAATATTCGCATTATACCCATAGGCATCCGCACTCTTCACAGCCCATTCACCAAGCATAGCCGGTGACTGGTAGTTAGCCGGGGTGTTGACAAGTTCCATTACTTCCTGCTGCACCATCCCAATCGTGATGCCATCTTCGGCTACTGAATGAGCCATACCTTCAGGAAGGAAAGTATAGACAGATGACAAATGGTTTTTGGAATTATTTTCTTCAACCTTTTTATAGATACCCAGATCGTATTGACCTGCAGTCCATCCTGTCATCGCAGATTGAATCAATTCAGGCGAAATCAGATGATGTACCAGTACACCTACTTTCTCAGGATGTTCGGTTTTGGCACGAATGGCTAATTTTTTCGATACAGAATAAACGTTGGCTTCAGTAAGTTTTTCTGATTCATAGCTCAGCAGGAGTTTGATGCGGCGACCATTCCAATGGCCGAAAAATAAATTGACAGCAGATTTTGCAGAAACGAATTCATCTACAGGTGGAAGTGTTTCGGCGGGAATAACCAAGGTCAATACATCCCGATACAAGCTATCAAGCATCTCCTTTGAGGAGGGTATACACAACATATCTACGGCGCCAAGAAGATCTTCAAGGGTGGCCTGCACTTTTAATTGCATCGTTTAGTCCTCTTTATCAGAAAAGAAAAGCCATTTGACGGCCGCGGGAAAGATGTCTCCCCAATATTTTTCCTGGTGCTGGCCGTTTGGATCAATTACTATGTTAAAAGTAGTGAGTTTACTTGAAAAAAAGCCATGAGAAACTGCTTCAGCAAATTGATTGATGTGCTGGCTCATGAATTTTGTCTCCTTTTCCCCTGCGTAGATAAACATCCGCATCGGGAGGGTGTAATTGTATTTGAAAGCATCAAAATAGATCTCATCTGAGTACCAGAAGGAAGGGCTGAAAATCATCAGCTTAGAGAAGAATTTAGGATGCACGATACCGATGTAGGCACTGATCAGACCGCCCATGCTACTGCCTCCTATTCCGTTATAGATGCGGTGAGGTTTTGTCCTGTAATGAGAGTCAATAAAAGGCTTAAGGGTCTCAGTGATAAAATTAGCATAGTCCTTACCCATGCCTTCGCCGAATTTCCGGTGATAATAAGGGCTGTACTCCTGGATCCGTTCACTACCGCCATGATCAATAGCGATCACGATAAGGTCACCATGCCCGCCCTTGGAGAGCTCCATCAGGTGGCGATCGACTGACCAGCTGCCAAAAGGTGCATCTTCATCAAACAGATTCTGAGCATCCTGCAGGTAAAGAACCGGGTATTCCTTTTTCGAATCATAATAATCATGGGGAAGAAGGGCCCAAATCCGTCTCTTTTTGCTCAGCTGGGGTATCTCAAAATCCTTATCGATCAACTCAATGATCGGATAATGAGGCATTGCCTGCGTGATTTGAGATAATGGGCGCATCGGGTTTTATTCGTTTTTGCTCAAAAACTGGGGCGCAAAATAGGTAAAAAGAACTATCTCTATAAAAGAGCCCAAATAGTAAGAGATATAGGGTGCAAAAGGTTGTCATCCCTTAGTAAACCTCTGAATTAGATGCCCTCTTTCGATACCGGATGAAAGGATGCCGGACTCGTGACGCTATTGAGATTCTGGATTCCCTAAATTCCCGAGCTGACGTTCGAGTGTCTCGGACCTCGAACATGGATACGAGATTAATCTATTCAAGTGATTGCGTTTGTTCGAGGTCAGCACATGGAAATCTTCCGAAATTCATTTTTCAGGAGTACGGACAGGTCGCGACCTGTCCGTACTCCTGAAAAATGAATACGATGCATCCCTATAGCGTCATTAGTCCGGTATCCGGCATCCCATTCCGGTATCCCAGTATCCGGCATCCAATTTTTCTAAAATCGTAAATCGTAATCCCAAAATCGTAAATTGACCACCTAATTCTCTCTCATCATGGACCGCACATACGTCTTCCTCTGCCTCGCCAGTGATTATAAAGGAGGTGCTTTCTTACGCCAACTCAAGCGGCTTGGCCACATGGTATATCTCGTGACATCAGAAAAGACACGAAAAGATGCGTGGCCCTATGACGATATCGAAGAGGTATTTTTCATGCCGGGTACCGATGGACGCATCTGGGATATCAACGAACTCCTTGCGGGAACAGCTCATTTATTTCGTACGCATAAAATTGACCGGGTCATCGCATTGGATGATTATGATGTATGGAAAGCTGCACGAATTCGCGAAGATTTTCGGATACCCGGAATGGGTGATACCACGGCGCGACATTTTTTTGATAAACTTTCCATGCGCATGGAAGCAAGGGATGCAGGCTTGCCTGTTCCCGGATTTACGGCCCTGTTCAATGATGATATCATCCATGAATTTCTGAAGACGAGTACCGGTCCATGGCTTGCAAAACCAAGGCGCGATGCAGGATCATTGGGGATCAGAAAAATCAAAACTGCAGAAGACTTCTGGACATGGGCCGGAGAATGTGGTGATAAGCGGCATCAATATCTTCTTGAAGAATTCAAACCCGGTATAATCTGTCATGTCGATAGTCTTAATTATGAAGATGAGACATTGTTTACCCGTTGTTCTCAATATCTGGATGCTCCATTTGAAGTAGCGCATGGTGGAGGAATATTCCAGTCAAAGACGATGGGAACGAAAGATGCATTAGCTAAAAAATTAGTAGCTGTCAATAAAAAAGTATTGTCAACATTTGGTTTGCGTCATGGTCCTAGTCACTCCGAATACATCGTGCGTGATGGTGGAAAAGAAATATTGTTTCTCGAGACAGCAGCGCGATGTGGTGGTGCGCATCTGACAGATATGGTAGAATCAGCAACAGGAATCAGCTTATGGACAGAATGGGCCAATATCGAACATGCTGTACTCACCGGAAAAAAATATCATCTTCCCATTGTCGATGAACTTCAGGCTGGCATCATCGTCACGCTGAGTAAATATGAAAAACCTGATTACGAAAAATTCACCGACGAAGAAATCTGGTGGCGCCTGCACAAGAAGCATCACATCGGTTTCATCTTCCAGCACAAAACCGGAAAACGAATTGAAGAGTTGTTGGCGAAGTATGCGCAGATTATCAGGGAGGAGTATTCGACTGTAGTTCCCCTCAAAGAATAAATTAAGGACGCGGATTTTTTAGGAAAATTTATGATCTGATATGATCAATTTCTGTTTTCGACAGATGAAAATTAAATCTTAAGTAATCTTACTTTTTCTTAAAAGATCCGCGTCCTAAAATTTTTTATTCATAAAATCCTACGGATCCCCCCACCCACGTCTTATCCTTATTAAACTTCACCCCGATCATCTCACCTTTGCTTAGTCGGGCAAGATTATTGACAATGATGGGTTCTTTAGCGTCATCAGGCCAGAGAAGCATGATGCGGACTTCTACTTTCACAGGTTCTTCCGGCGTCCTGATGACAGGAACGTATTTTACCTTCTCCTGGAGTATATATTTAGACTTGTCAGCGACTTTATCGATATCGGCACGTGTGACATGAAATACTACACCGGCTCCTGAAAATGAATAAAGTGGTTTTAATACATAGTTCTCCAGATCCTGCGGGATAGAATCGATCTGATCGAGAAAAACGGTTTTGGGTACAAAATCACTTTCAATAAAAGGCATTGTATATTTTGAAATTCTGAAAAACCAATTTGGATGTCCTATCCATTTCAAATCAAGATCATCCGTAAAATTGAATTTAATATCCAGATCTTTGCGTGCAAGTAACTCATCAAAAATCACCCGATTGTAAATTCGTTTGATCTGAATTTCATTTCCTTTTTCATTCTTGTAAAAAAGCTTGTCTCCATGTTTCAGGATATCCGTCACACATGATATTTTGATCCCAAGCACTTTGGCCGTAGCCAGAAAATCAATTTGCGTATTTTGTTTAAAAGGCTCCACATCAATCAATACAACATTAGCTGGATCTTCATCGCCAACGATGATATTTTTTAATGTTTCAACATAGGTTTGCGGAGTATATCCATTGAAAAGATGGTGAACGTATTCGGGAATGTCAAAATGCTTGCGGTATAAACCAGCTACGATATGCTGATAAAAATATAAAGACGGAAAGCCTTGTACTTCAATCAGCTTAGGTACGATATCACCGTTCTTGCCTTCACAAAGGCCAAAATCCATCTGAAGAAAAGTAGTGTGTGCATCTTCATTAGGTACCCTGTATTCATCAGAAAGTGAAGGTTCAGTCAACTGTTTGAAGTCGGGACGGAGAATTACTTTTTTGATCTCATTACAAGCCTGAAATATTTTATCAGATAAATAGCCCGGAATAAATACCGGCGTCTCCGCGATCCGGAACCCAGGGACATGATCAAACTGACTATACAAATCCTTTAAAAATGCCTGGTAACGTTCCTGGGAAAAATGCTTGTTGTATCGGTCTCGGATATCGGGGATCATAGCTCGAAAGATAATGAAGGGAAATTAGATTTAAGATTTAAGATTTAAGATTTTGGATTTATAATTTGAGTTTGTTAGAGGTCAGAAACACTCAAACGTCAGTATGATTTGCGTTTGCTCCAGGTCAGAGATACTCGAACGTCAGAAATTTTTAAATTCAAAAATCTGAGATTCTACAAATTCAAATCTTAAATCTTAAATCCAAAATCGAAATTATCCGTTGACTACCAGCGGTTGCGGATCCGAAAACGCCATGACGTGGTCAATGGCTCCGTTGATAAATCCGGGAAGGATATGATCTCTTGTAGCTGTCAGTCTTTCAGGATGGATGGCATTGTGCATCATCTCTTCGTATGTGTTTGAACCATATGTTCGAAGGATCATCTCTTTTTTATCTCTGCGCCGGAGATACATGAGCATCCCATCAGGATGAGCTTCCGGATGGAATTGTGTCCCAAACCATTCTTTTGAAAACCTGATAGCCATGAGTGCCTTTTCAGCTATACTGTCCGGCTCAGTTCTTTCGATGGCCGTGATGACTGCACCCAATTGTGTCAGTTTATTTTCGTCAGGAGAGATGACTTCATATTTTCTGAAGTCGGCACCATAAAAAGGTTCATTTAGCTCCATGAACAAAGGTTCACTTTCACCAGCATCGGTTTTGTCAACCGGGACGATACCAAATGATTCTTTTCTCTCAGATTTATTTTACCTATTCCGAGGTGATTACAAATCATCTGAAATGAATGACAAACAAAGAACACATACTTTTTAATTTCATTTGAAGAATTGTGTTCCCATATCCGATCCATAAGGCCAAAATATTCTTCTTCCCATCCGCCTTCAAATTCGAGGGGGTCTCCAGGGCCACCGGATGAAATGTATATATCAAAATCAAGCCCCGGGACTTCCTTCTTGTGACGGACATCAAATACCTCATAATCTATAATGGCAAAACGGTCGGCTATCCGCTTAATACTGGCAATACCCATATTTTCAGAGTTATTGTTCATGTCCAGTATAGCCATTCGTACAGGATAATTAATCCTCATTGCACCAGGAGTGAATATCGTGAAAGCGTAAAGTTACCGTTTTAATTATTTGGGCATTTTACCTTCAACAGAAGCCTTGATAAAATTACCCCAGTTGATATGTGATTTGTTCGCTTTGTGTTCAAGTGCTTTTTCGATAGCCATCTCAGCTGCATTTTCTACTACCCATTCGAAATTCTCTTCACCTACACTATTCAGATCTGCATCAGGAGCCGGATTGCAATAATCAATAGCATAAGGAATACCACCACGAACTGCAAACTCAACGGTATTGAATTCATAACCGAGTGCATGATTGATTTTCAGCACGAGCTTATGAATTTCTTTCATCAGCTTTGGATCATCAATAGCAGGCTTGTCAATATAACGAAGATGGTGTGGGTTACGTGGTTCGTAAGGCATCAAACGTACACGATCGCCACCGAGGTAATAACAGCGGAAATATGCATCGAAATCAATATTTTCCTGAAGCATCATGACCAGTTGGCCAGTCTCATTGTATTTAGCGAAAAGGTCTTCAAAGCTTGTGACTTTATATACACTCTTCCAACCACCACCGGAGTGAGGTTTCATGTACATTGGAAAGCCACCGAGATAGTCTGATACCATTTCCCAATCCATAGGGAACTTCAGATTGCGGAAAGACATTTCAGATGTATCATCGGGACGTGTATGTGAAGGAAGAAGAACAGTCTTTGGAACCGGAACTTTTATTTGTTCGGAGAGGCAATTGTTGAAAAACTTTTCGTCAGCGCTCCACCAGAATGGATTGTTGATAACGGCTGTACCCGTGAGAGCAGCATTTTTCAAATAGGCTCTGTAGAAAGGAACATCCTGGCTGATACGGTCGATGATGACAGCGTAGCCTGATGGTTTTCCTTGTATGAGTTCTTCAACTTTTACAAATTCGGCTTCGACTCCTTTGATAGCTTTGCTGTTGACTCTTTCGACGAAAGCAGGAGGGAATGAATTTTCCTTACCAAATAAAATTCCAATTTTTTTCATGTTGATTCAGTATGATGATAAAGTACAAAAGTATAAACTGTATTTAAAACAGAAGGCAGCCCAATGGTAAAAGGGTCTGCCTTCATTCTTTTTTTAAGACATGAATGTTGATATTCCCTGATTATAGGGCTACAACACTGTTCTTTTCTGACGCTACACCACTGTGCAGGTACTTGTCAGCTTCTGTGTCGTTGATCCAACGCTCACCATCCACTAAGTAGCGGAACTGGTATTCGTGGCCGATTTCAAGTTCAATTGTTTTTGTAAATGAACCATCTTTAAGTTTGCGCATGGTAAATTCTGAAGGATCCCAGTTATTGAATTCGCCGAGGATAGCTACTTCTTTTCCACCATTGATCACTTCTGGTTCAACGGTAAATGTCACCTTACATAAAGGTTTTGACTTCAAAAATTGTTTTTTAAGACTCATGATATTTGTGATTTTTCTGTTGGCAATTTGCCTTTCAGGCCGCAAAGGTAGTGTTTTGTTGCTAAAAATCGGCAATAGCTTGTAAATACTGTGTTAAAGAAAGTCTTAGGTTGTTAGTTGTGTGAAAGTGGACTGGTTGTTTGTTGCTGGAAATTGGATAGGTTATTAGTTGGTGGAAAGTGGACAAGGTATTGGAGATTGGGATGGTGATTATAATTCATTAAGAATCAATAAGCTGGATTGAATCTTGCCCAATATCTTTCAATTTTTACCCAGTCTACTTTCTTTCAACCTTCAACATTCAGAATTTCAAGGTTTTGGTTGAGGGTTGCTTGAAAATGGAAAGGTTATTAGTTCTTGGAAAGTGGACTATTCATTAGTTACTGGGGATTGGAATGACTGAGTTATAATGCATTAAAGATAAATTGACTGGACTCCACATTAACCTTTTAACTATCACCCTTTACTTGTCCAATTTCTTTCAACTATCAACATTCTGAATTTCAAGGTTTTGGTTGTTAATTGTGAGAAAGTGGACTAGTTGTTAGTTGTTGGAATGTGGATTAAGTATTGGAGATTGGAAGTTCGAGTTCTTATGTAATAATGATCAATTAATTTGATCCCAAATTAACCATTTAACTATCAACCTATTACATCTCCATTTTCTTTCAACCATCAACTTTCATCGTTTCAGGGATTGAATGGTACCCAATATCTTTCAACTTTTGACCAGTCTACTTTCTTTCAACCTTCAACTTAATACCAGATCCTCAGTATCCCAACAGGCTTTTCTTCTGAAGCTCAAAGTCATCTTTGGAGATGACGCCACGTTCCAGAAGTTCGCCCAGATCTCCGATTTTATCAAGTACAGTGGGATCGTAATAACTCTTGTCCTCAAGTAAATCCGGTTGAGGCGAATTAAGATGGGCTACCTGGCGATAACCATTCTGGACAAAAGCTTCGAAATCAGGCAAAGATCTTAGCCAGGTCAAAGCTTCATTGTGGTAGATCTCTTCGAATTCCTGGAAGCCAAAGTCGACGGCGCTGGCCAGATGGAAATAGGATTGTTTATTATCCTTGGCTAATGAGTAGCAACAGGCAAGCATGAAGTGTGTCTGTGGATCATTGTAGTCATACTGCAATGCGTCTTCAAAGTATTTCCGGGCCTGGTTATAGTCCCCGGACTTATAGGCTATAAATGCATCTTTAATGAGATATCCGCCTCTGGCTTTGCGTCCCTGGGGTGTGTCGCCAGATTTTTTCGTCCCGGATTTTACGGGTTCCTGTCTTCGTTGTTGCTGAGGCGCGATTACACCTTTATTATACCTGGCATTAAATTCAGCCTGGGGCATGACGAAGAATAGTATCCCTTCGATGAAAGAAAGAATCGCAAGCGCAACCATAAACCATGGGAAACGTCCCTCAGTAATAGCCATCAGTGATATAAAAAAGGCTATGAAATTGGCGACACCCAGAACTTTCTTGTCGAGATAAAACCGGTGTGCTCCCCACATCCCCAATGTCAGCGCGAGGATGCCTGCGACCACTTTCGATTTCCCGAATTGGACGGTATTGTCCATCGTAGGATTATAGGCAGGTTGGCTTTGAATCGCTTTAGCCTGGGGAGAAGTGTAGGTCTGATTACGTACCACTGGCAATGCCATCCCTTTACTCGAGATAGCATATAGAGGTGTGTCACCGGCGATATTCTTAAGTTGATAATTACCGACATGCATGGCCTGGAGCCAGGCGTGATTGCGGATATCCTCGAATACGCGTTCGGAGATATATACGCCACCGGGTTCGCAGACGGGTTCGATACGGGCTGCGACGTTGAGGCCATCACCAAAAGCATCTGTTCCATCGTAGCTGATATCGCCTACGTGGATACCTATTCGGACAGGTACTTCGGGATCTTTCTTGTATTCGATCTGCATTTCCACAGCGCATTCCACCGCATTGACGCTGCTATGGAAAATACTGAGGGTACCGTCACCGAAAAACTGTAGGACTTCACCGCCGTATTTCTCATGCTGTGCCAGAAGGATGCTTCTGTGTCTTGACCGTAGCAGGAGTGCACGTTCTTCATTGATGTGCATCAGGTGAGTGTAGCCTACGATGTCTGTGAAAACGATGGCAGCTAGTTGGCGCTTGAATTTACCTTCCATTATGGAGGGTAAAGATAGTTTAATGGAGGTGGAAAGAGAAGGCGAAAAAAATGGCGAAAAAAAGTAAAAAATATTAGGCTAAGCGGTCACATACCAGGGGGTTCGAGACATATATGAATACAGAAATTTTCAAAACGCATTTTGTCGAAATGCGATATGAATCATTTCCGTTTTCGAAAACTTTGAAAACCTTCTAAAACAATAGTATTATGGCCTTCTCAAAAGCAAGACTTTATAGTCGCAAAGGTAGAATTACAGCTAAATTCTTCAAGACATTCGGTCATCCGGCCAGGCAGTTAGTAATTCTTTATCTGGCATCTTACGGACCCAGTGCCGTTGAGATTTTTTCCCGAGATCATCCCATATCATCCTCTTCTATGTCTGATCATCTTGAACAGCTTAGGGAGCTTAGTCTCATTTCATACAAGGAAAAGCATCCTTACATCGTGTATGAACTCGAGTGGGAGAGGATTAATAGAGCGAAAAAATATATCCTTGATTTTTTTGATGAGCTTGAAAAAATAAAGAATAAACAACGAAAGTCTACATGAAATTTTCATTCGGATTTTGTCGAAATCGCATAGATAGAACCCCTATAAACATTGAACATATTAAACTAATAAAGTTATGTTATACCAAACGTCTTCGATATCCGATAATGCTCCGACCGGTCCATCCACCAACGCTTACTCTCATGATCAAACTTGGAATAAATCATCACAAACCGAACATCATAGTCCAGCGCAACAACATACCTGAACTCACGGCTAATACCACCATCTACAAAAACCGGATATTTTGTGTCTATCCATTTCAATTCACCCTTCGAATCCGGTCCCGTTCCCATATTGAACTTGTTAAATTTCAAACGCTTTTCAATCTTTATATCCGATGTATCAAATGGTGTGTTATCATCAAACGTGAGAATATTAAACCTGAAATCATGAATGTATTGGCGAGCGATTCCCTTGTTGGTGATCATTGCCACAAGCTCTACTATATGCTTATCTCTTGATATCCCCAACTGAATAAGATTAAGATCAAATTGTAGTTTAGGAAATTGTTCACGGGAGATACCAAAACGAAACAGTGTCCAGGCACCAGCCAGAACAATAGCCGTAATGGTGATAAGTGAAGAAATTTGATCAAGAGACATTGAAATCAAAATAAAAAGTACCAGTGAATATATAAATTCATTTGAACAATGAACACAACCCTACCAACCAATCACTATGTACTAGTATAACTTCTAACAACCTTCAACGTTTAATTTTTCAATTATCCACCAACTGATACCCCACCCCCTTCAACGTCAATAACTGCACCCCGGGATCCATCTTCAAATATTTTCGCAACCGTGTTATATAAACATCTAAATTCCTGCTATTAAAAAAATGATCATCTCCCCAGACATGGAGTAATATCTCTTTGCGTTCCACGGGCGAACCCACCCGATCAATAAACATCTTTAATAATTCATTCTCCCGATGTGATAGGGTCACTGTCTCATTTCCATTTTCAATGGTCATACGAATGGGATCAAATGACAAATCACCTATTTTAAACTGATCAGGTTTCGATTTCCCTGACATTGCCAGAAGATTCCCGATGCGGGCCATCAATTCTTCCAGGCTAAATGGCTTTTTAAGATAATCATTACCACCGGATTTGAAACCTTCGACTACATCTTTTGATTCACTTTTGGCGGTGAGAAAGATGATCGGTATTGTCTTATTGTGCTGACGAATCACTTGCCCGATCTCAAATCCACTCTTACCTGGTAACATCACATCAAGTATACACAGATCGGGTTGTACTTTTTTAAATAGAACTTCAGCTTCATTACCACTAGCTGTCCAATGCACTTCATATCCATTCTTCACAAGATGATCCCGTACCAGCATCGCCAATACTTCTTCATCTTCTACATAAAGTATTTTAGTCATTATACTGATTTCGACAAATAAAAAAAGAAAAAGGACGCGGATTTATTAAGAAAAAGTTATGATCTTATAAGATTTGATTTACGATTTTAATTCATCGTCGAAGCATCCCACGCCGGCAACGTCATCGAAAACTTCGCCCCCTTCCCTACTTCACTCTCAAGATCAATCCGGCCATTATGCTTTCGCACCACATCCGCTACATAACTCAACCCCAAACCATGTCCTTTCACATCATGCCGGTTGTGCTGTGGCACCCGATACAACTTATCAAATATCTTATCATGATACTCCGGATCAATACCGATACCATTGTCCTGTACAGATACTTTGACCGATCCGTTTTCACGACCAAGATCAACGGTGATATATGGATTGCCCGTACTATATTTCAAAGCATTCTCAAGAAGATTGTACAACACACCGCTCATGTGCGACTTATCTCCATTGACCACAAATCCCTCGCCATGCTGACTGACTTTGATGGTCGCATGCTTGTTGTCAAACTGCACCTTCATGTGATGCATCACATCATCAAGCACCTGCTGAATATCAATTTTTTCATAATGGATCTGTGGGGCATGATTGTGAAGAATCCTTTCCACTAACATCGAAAGTCTTTTCAATTCGCTCTGACATATATCAAGGTAACGCCTGCTATTGGATGAATTAAGATTGTCAGACATATTCAACGACTCCAGCGCAACGCCAACAGTTGTGATCGGTGTTTTCAATTCATGCGTGATATTACTGACGAATTCATCTCGCAGTGCATTGAGCCGCATTTGCGTTCTTAGATTTTTCCAGATATAATAAAATGCCGTACCAACCATCAACCATAGAAATAGTGCAAAACTGAGATGAGGTAATATTCCCTGAAAGATATCGGCCTTATAATTCGGATTGGTCAATGCTATCTTTTTTCCACCAAATGCATCTATCTGCGGATGGCTCATGAGGCCCTTCACTACAGTGTCCTCACCCTGCCAGCTGACCAGATCATATCCTGCAAACTCCCCCGTGCTATCCGTAAAGCGAATATGGCTCATGACCATATTACTCATGCTATTACAAGGCGCATCATTGAAAGAAGTATCCTCTGATAAATGTCGTAATAGCATACCACGCATTTCACGATGGGGCCCTATCCTGAATCCGTCCTTAGCCATTACTCTTTCTTCACCGTTTGCCCTCCGTAAAGCTACCGAATCATCAGTATTAATCGTGATACGAATGGCTCTGTCAGAATCATCCATGGTCATAAACTCCTTACTGGCCAGCTTCGAAAAAAGAAGCGAATCTTCTACGTCCCTCACGGTAGAAAACATGACATGGTTGATCTTGGTCTCCATGTCACGGTATTTGTTCATGTATTCATTGTGGAGCCACAGATATTCCAGGATGCCCAGGAGCACCATGCTCACGATCATGAGAAAACGGGCTAAGGAAATATCAGGACTATTTCGCATTGTCTTACAAATGTAGTTTCGAATTGAGGTTTAGGGGCGATTTGTTAACATTAATTAACCTTATTCAAGGAAGAAGGGCCCTTTTATAAACCTACCTTCGCTTCCTAAACGAATCATTCATGAAATATATATTCATCTTCCTGGCTTTTTTAAGCACCTCATTGGCTTCTGCTCAGGGAAGCGGCAGAATTACGTATGAGGAAAAAATGAATTTGCACAAAAATCTTCCGCCGGACAGACAGGAGATGAAAGATATGATCCCTGAATTCAATACCTCCATGTTTTCACTTACGTTCAACGGCGACGAATCCATCTACCAGCCTCAAAAAGAATCCGAAGAATCTGAAGTTACTTCCAACAGTGGTGGCAATCAAATGCAAATGCGATTTGGCAGGGAAAACCGGATCGTATACAAAAATCTCGCTCTCGATACAATGATCGAATCACGCGAATTCATGCAAAAACAATTCCTGATCGTCGGAGCCACTACACCACGTAAATGGAAAATTGGCAAAAATCAAAAAGAAATACTCGGTCATAAATGTATGGAAGCCGATTTCCGCCTCGACAGCGCAACATCGATGGTCGTGTGGTTCGCACCTGAAATACAGGTTTCTAATGGACCTTCTGATTACCAGGGACTGCCTGGACTTATCCTTGGGGTTGACATCAATGATGGCTTACGAATGATCACAGCTACTGAAATTAAACTGGCAGATGTAGATACCTCTGTTATCATCGCACCTACAAAAGGTAAAGAAGTGACGTCAGAAGAATTCGAAAAGATCAGAAAAGAGAAGATGAAAGAAATGCACATGAATAATCCTGGAGGAGGACCTGGAGGACCGGGGACGATGATCATGATCAGGCATAACTAACGAGTAACGAGTAACGAGTAACGAGTAACGAATAACGAATAACGAATAACGAATAATGAATAGTGAGTAGTGAGTAGTGAGTAATAAATAGTGAGTCGTACGTCTGGCGTCTGGTATCTGGTATCCGGTATCCTATTATACGGCATCAAATTTTTTATTGTAAATCGTAAATTCCAACAATGAATATCTGTCTCTCAAAATATATTACTATTATCAGCATTGCACTTTGTTTGACAACACAATTGTCTGCACAGGTAAATAAGTCTTCTTTCAAAGGCAATGTCAGAGATGAATCAGATCTACCGATTCCGGGAGCGACAATCATGATCCTCAATGCTGCAGATTCAGTACTTACGCAATTTGGTTCTTCAAAACCTGATGGTTCATTTCTGATAAAAAATGTACCTAAAGGTGATTACCTTATCAACATCACATTCCTCGGCCTCGCACCCTTTTATCAATCTATTGTTTCAGGAAGTGCAGAAGAAATCGACCTGGGGAAACTCACAATGAAGACACACAATACCATTCTGAATGAAGTAGAAGTAAAAGCAGATGAGATACCGATTGAAATTAAAAAAGATACTATCCTCTACAACGCTGATGCATTTAAAACTCAACCTAATGCCAACGTTGAAGATCTTCTCAAAAAATTACCCGGCATCGAAGTTGGCAGTGATGGATCCATAAAAGCACAAGGTGAAGACGTACAAAAAGTATTGGTCGATGGAAAAGAATTCTTCGGCACAGATCCAAAAATGGCCACAAAGAATCTCCCCGCACGTGCTGTGAAAAAAGTCAAAGTCTATGACAAACAATCTGACATGGCTGAATTCACAGGCGTAGATGATGGCGAACGTGAAAAAACAATTGACCTGCAGCTGCGTGAAGAATTTAAAAAAGGTCTTTTCGGAACAGCCGAAGCAGGGTATGGTACTGATGAAAGATATAATGCTAAAGCATCCATCAATAAATTTACAAAGACAGCCCAATTATCATTTCTTGGCCAGTTGAATAATATCAATGACCAGGGATTTTCATTCCAGGACATGATGAATTTCTCCGGCGGAATGAATGGTATGGGAGGTGGAAGAGGCGGCCGGACAATGGAATTTAATATTCAGTCTGATATTCCATTCAATGATGGGTTAAGTAATGGCCTTGTTAACACCGGTGCAGGTGGGCTAAATTTTAATTGGCATAAAACCAAGAAATTTAATTTCAGAAGCAGTTATTTTTATAATGGTGTCGACAAATCATTGTTGCAGGATGCTTTCAGACAAAACTTATCTGCCATGCCGTTCAATACAGATGAGAATTCTGACCAATCCACAAAGAATCATAATCATGCCTTCACGTTTAATTCGGATATAAAACCTGATTCCACACAACAAGTAACCATCAGGGCAAGAGCCGGTCTTGGAAACGGCAGTTCTATCAACCAGGCCTTACTTAAGGTCAGCGATCCGCTCGGCTCACTGATCAGTCAATCAAACACAGGTACAAATGCTAACAGCGACAATCTCTCGCTTTCAGGTAGTGCGACCTACATGAAACGATTGGGAAATAAAGGAAGGAATTTTTCAGTCAGTAGTACATTATCAAAAAATGACAACAACACCGATAACAAACTGGATGCATTGACTGAATATTTTATCACAGGAGATCCTGAATTACTGAATCAACTTCAGTATACCGATTCAAAAAACAACAAAATAGACGGCCAATTCTCCTATACAGAGCCATTGAAAAGAAGGAAATTTATCGAATTCAATTACAACTATTCACATCAGGAAGACAACTACGATCATCAGGTAAATGATATTGTCGGGTCAATACCTGTCCTCAATCCGGGTCTGTCAAGTAATTATACCAGTCTTCTTCAATATCACAAGCCGGGTGTGACCTTCAGGTACAGCGGTGATGTGCACAATGTGAATGTAGCTCTTCAATACCAGGCATCAGAACTTACAGGCCATCTCAATCAGGGTGAAAATGAGATAAAGAAAACATACAATTATTTTCTGCCCCGGATTATCTGGCGCGATGACATCGGCAATGGAAAAAATCTAAGGATAAGCTATACAACAAGAATCACTCAACCAACGATCACGCAGTTATCTCCTGTAGTTGACAACTCGGATCCTCTTCGTCTTTATGTAGGTAATCCTGATCTGAATGCAGAGTATATACACAATCTCAGTGCGAACTTCCATTTATTCTCTCAGTTTTCTTCCACCAGCTTTTTTATTTCTGCCGGAACAGGTCTGACGAAAAATAAAATCATTACGTCGCGCACGACAGACGCGCAGTTTGTTGAAACATCAAAACCAATCAACATTGATCATGAATCACGAATGAATCTGTATACCGCATTCGGTCGACCGCTGAAGCTCATCCATAGCCGGTTTAGTATCAATTTAAATGGAACGCTGACAAGTACGCAGAACCTGATCAATAATGAACTGAGCGATCTCAACAGATGGTCAAGAACTGCAGGTCTCACTATCTCCAATATGAATTCTGAAGTATTAGAATATAATATAGGTGGTGATTGGACTTTTACGGATAGCTATTACAAAATCAGTGATGCGTTAAATCAAAATACCGTATTGCATCATTTATTTGTCGATGCCACATTGACGCTCTGGAAAAAATGGAAGCTCGAAGGAAGCTTTGATTACAATCTCTACACGAGTGCTGCTTTCGCACAGAATCAATCATTGCCTTTGATGAAAGCATCGATATCAAGATTCGTTCTCCCGATGGACAGAGGCCAGATCAAGCTCTCCATTTTTGATGCGCTGGATGAAAACCGTGGCCTTTCCCGTACTTCAGATATAAATTATATCGAAGAGGTCAGATCCAATTCCATAGGCCGTTATGTCATGCTTTCATTCGTTTATTCAATCAAAGGAGCCGGACAAGATAATCCGATGGGTGGTATGCGCATGATGATGGGACCGCGCCATTAAAAGAAAATTGGGAATAGCGAATAGGAAATTGTAAAAGAGAATCGTGAATATGGAATTTTGAATTTTGAATTAAGATCTTGAATTGAGAATTGTGAATCCGGAGTTTTTAATTTCCCTTCATGAATCTAAATGCAAAATTCTATGTTCACGATTCTCATCTACATTCTTCATTTCCGATTTTCTTTCTTATTCTCAATTCCTTATTCACAATTCAAACTCTAAATTCAGAGCTCTAAATTCTCTATTCACGATTCTCTTCCCCATTTCAAATTCAATATTCCTTCCTTATTCTTTATTAAAATTCTCCTTCCTGAATCGAAATGCAAAATGGTTGCTTAGCTGTAGCACATGGTTGAGTATGGCAGGTCGAAGCATCATTCCACATTCCGTCGTGGGCGGGTGCAACACGACCCGACGGAATGAGCCCAATTGTTAAGCTTAGGTTGTACCTAAGCTTTCGTGCCAGCAAATTTCCGATTTGCGCATAAAATTTCCCATTCCTTATTCCTACTTCAAGATCTCAATTCAGAGCTCCAAATTCTCTATTCACGATTCGCTTCCCAATTTCAAATTCTTTAATTCCTTCCTTGTTCTAAATTCCTTGATCCTTACTCTGAATTTCCTTTCCCATTCTTAGTTCTAAATTCCATTTTTAGCAACAACTTTCCTTTTCTTTGCGTTTTAGCCCTTTGGGATGGTCCACACACGCTGTGACCCTTATATTCATTATGATTTCATTATGATCAAACATACTTTCAAAACCTTCATCTTCCCTTTATTACTGCTGCTGCAACTGCCACTCAGCTTACCTGGCCAGGTACTGGTGGACCGATGCAAACTTTTGGACCAATCCAGCCCGATCAACAATATCTGGGTGGATGAAGACAATATCAAATGGGTCGCCAATACCCAGGGGCTGAACAAAGTATTTTCCCTGGATCTGGTGGAGAAAGTTCCAATTCCGGCAGGCACTACTTCTCTCCTGACTATCCGGGGAGGAAACGCGAAGCTGGAATGGAGCACCAGTGAAATGCAACAACTAGTCGGCAATGTCAATTTTACATGCGCATCATATGATCCGAAAACAAAAACAGTATGGCTGGGCACAAAAGAATCCGGCGCATTTCAGATCACAGTGTCTCCTCTTCGTGTAGTTCAGCGATTAAATACGGACAATAAAAAACTCGCCTCCAATCAGATCAATGACATCTTTGTAACAACTACCGGCACTACCTACATCGCTACAAATGATGGCATGCTCATCGGATCCGGTGACAAATGGACACTTGAAGAGCGATATCTCAATTTCGTCGGTGTAGATGCATGGGGCACTAACCTGTGGATACTCGGTGATGACTTTTTATGGCAGGTTGACGCGAAAGGAAAATGGTCACCGATAGCTATCGAACTCAAAAATGTCGAAGGCCAGTTACGTGACATCGCTGTCGATGACGAAGGACGCGTATGGATTGCATCAAACATGATGACAGGTTATGATGTAGCTGCGGACAAATATCAGCGCTTCGGTCCCGGTCAGTATTTCACCAGTCAGTTTGTCAATTGTCTCGATGTAGATAAAGATGGTTCGATATGGACAGGCACAAAAGACAAAGGATTATATCTCATTCAATGGGAATCATCATTGATCATCAGCATTGAAAATGATAATCCTCTCGATTGCAGATCAAATGAACCCATTGCATCGCTGACAACGAAAGTTGCAGGTGGTCAGCCACCTTATACATACAAGTGGAACACCGGTCAGACTACAGCTGATATTTCAAAATTACCAAAGGGTGAATATGTCCTCACTGTTACAGATGCAAAAGCCGCGGTGAAAACAGGTAAGTATCAGATCCTTGATCCTTCCATAAAGGCAACAGTGACACAACTTTCTCCTTCATCAGGTCAGGCAGATGGAAGTGCTACCATTTCAGCCAGCGGAGGTTCGGGTCAATACATATATCAATGGGATAACGATGAACCCAATATCACAGCTACTAAACTTACAGCAGGAATGCATGCAGTGACTGTCTCGGATAAATCGGGTTGCTCGACTACAGCTACGATTACGATCAGTGAGAATCTGACACCGCTTTCTGCATCGATCACTGTCGTATCCGACAATAAATGTGACTATTCAACCAATGGATCACTGAAAGCTGAAGTGAAAGGTGGTAAAACTCCGTATAAATACAACTGGAGCACAAATGCAGGTTCTGCAAATACACTTACTTCTCTTGCACCAGGAAATTATAAATTGACCGTAACTGATGCATCAGGCCAGACTTCAACAGCAAATGTTACACTCAACTCACCTCCTGCATTTTCTGCTTCCATTGAATTATTATTTCCGGCCACTGCAAATGAATCAAATGGACAGGCCCAGGTGAAAACAACCGGAGGTAAAAGTCCATTCACTTATGCATGGAATAATGGTGAAAAAATATCAATTGTAAAAAACTTATCCACAGGATCACATAATGTAACGGTGACAGATGCAAATGGATGTACGGCTGAAACATCTCTTTTCGTTTCAGAAACAATCACACCTATCAATGTTTCTGTTTCACAACAAAGCCAGATCAGTTGTCATAGTACAGCGACTGCTTCATTAAGTGCTTTTGCAAACGGAGGAAAACCACCATTAAAATATTTGTGGAGTAATGGTCAGACTTCGTCTACTGTCAACGGATTGATGGCTGGTACTTATTTATTGACGGTGACAGATGCTGCAGGTACCCTCTCCACTGCCTCTTTTACGATATCCGAACCTGATCCAATCAGTGTAGTCGTCACTGCGGATGCCGTAGCTTCATCGGGTGGCATTGATGGCAAAGCAACGGCAAAAGTGACGGGTGGAAATGCACCTTATCAATACAACTGGGATAATGGTGAGAAGTCAAATAAAGCAGTAAAGCTTTCGGCTGGCAATCACATTGTTTCCATTTCTGACGCGATGGGATGTACGACTTCAGGTGTAGTGGATATATCAGAAAATATTCTGGCCATGGAAATATCCATCACACAAAAATCAAAAATCCTTTGCTCCGGCTCATTGGATGCGAATATTGAAGCTACAGTCAAGGGAGGTAAAGCACCATTCGTATACAGATGGAATGCAGCATCAAGCTCAGCTTCATTGTCAAACATAGGCCAGGGACTTTACACTTTAACCGTTACAGATGCGACAGGTCACACCGCAACTTCTGTCATAACAGTGGACGCACCACAACCTTTAAAAATTGATGTGAAGGTTGATGCTCCCGCTTCAACCGGAGGCACTGATGGAAAAGCAACTTCAACAGTAAGTGGTGGAACAGGAAAATATACATATGCATGGGATAACAATGAGAAAACAGCAAGAGCTGAAAAACTTGAAGAAGGTACGCATAAGCTCACAGTGACAGATGAAAATGGATGTACAACAATATCCAATATCGACATCACTGAAAATATTCTTCCCCTTGTCGTCAAAATCAATCAGGACAAAAAGATTAATTGCTATGGCAGTCACGAAGCATCACTAAAAGCAGATGTGTCGGGAGGGAAACAACCATTCTCATATTCATGGTCAGGTTCCGGAATCGATGCAAAAGGGGAATCCATTAAAGATCTTTCAGCAGGAATGTATACACTCAGTGTAACAGATGCAACCGGTGGATCAGTCACAAAACAATATGAAGTCACTGAGCCAAAAGCATTGAAAGTAACATTGGATAATATGCTGCCGGCTTCAACAGGCAATGCAGATGGTGAAGCCACCATAAGCGTAGCCGGTGGTACTCCACCCTATTCATCTACAAACATAGTATCGCCAGCAGGTAGCACTTCTTTCAAAGCAAGCAAGTTGAGTCCAGGTATACATCAGGTCACTGTATCAGATGCTGCAGGATGTACAGCAGAGATTGTGATCAGTATTCCTGAAAATATTCTTCAGCTCACCACGTCGATTCATCAGACAAAAGAAATACTCTGTAGCGGTAATGCAGATGCTGCGATCGAAGGAACAGTGAAGGGAGGAAAACAGCCTTATACGTATGCCTGGAATACCGGCCAGACTACAACCAATCTTTCCAATCTATCTGCCGGAAATTATACATTGAATGTAACTGATGCATCAGGTCAGAAAAGCAGTGCAGACTTTAAGGTTACAGCACCTGCTGCAATGACGTTAGAGATTACAAATCTTCGTTCAGCTACGAATGATCGTCTGAATGATGGCAAAGGTGAAATAGTGATAAAAAATGGTGTCTCCCCTTTCAAGTACAGTTGGGGCTCCGGTGAGACCACTGAAAAAGCGGTAAAGCTTCCGGTAGGGACAGGCAAAGTTTTAGTGACAGATGCTAATGGATGCACTGCAAGTGTTGATTATACAGTCAATCCAAAAGTACTTCCTGAATTAACAGCAGCACGTCTCAATTCGGGTGAGCCTATCCGAATGGAGAAAATTCAGTTTGCGGCAGATAGTGTGAAACTTGATACTGCTGCAATGCCATCATTGGATGAGCTATATGATTTTCTTTATGACAATCCGACGATCATCATAGAAGTATCAGGACATACAAATGGACTGCCTGCAGATGAATATTGTGATCGTATCAGCAGCGAGCGTGCAAAGTCAGTAGCCGATTATCTCATCAGTAAAGGAATCGAAGGTCGTCGCGTTATCTCCAAAGGTTATGGCAAGCGCAAACCTATAGCTTCTAATCAGACACCGGAAGGAAGGAAGAGGAATCAGCGGGTGGAGATCAGGTTGATTAAGATCGGAGAGTGAAACGATTCGTGACGTGCGATATGCGATTTGCGATGGTCCATTTTCAATGTTGAATTTTCCTTCAATAATCAGAACTCAAAACTCGATATTCAATATTTCTCAGTGTCTCCTAAGTGACCTAAGTGCCTAAGTGGTAAACCTTTTACTTCGTGTTTTATCCCCTGTTTCTTTTGCCTTAGTCTTTTTCTTTTTGCTTATTGCCTATTGCCTTCCTTCGCCTTAGTCTTTCATTCATTGATCCTTTTTATCTTCAATAAGGTAAATAAGAAGGAATAACCTTAATTTTATTAAATCTTGAAAAGAAATCAATAATTGAAAAAGAGAGTTCATGAAAAAATTTAACCGAATCACATATGATGTAAATGTCATGGGGGGTAAGCCATGCATAAGAGGATTGAGAGTTACTGTCGGTATGGTGTTAGGACTTTTAGCTAATGGGAAATCACATGCTGATATTCTTTTAGCTTATCCCTATCTGGAATCTGAAGATATTGATGAATGCCTGTCCTATGCTGCCTGGCGAATGGAGGAACGTGATGTGCCGCTAGCTTCTTAAATGAAGATCAGGATATTAATTGACATGAATTTATCTCCACTATGGGTGGAATCACTTAAAAAGCATGGCATTGCTTCACTACATTGGTCCTCTATTGGAAAACCTAATGCAAGTGATGAGGAAATCATGGAGTGGGCCAGAAAAAATCAATATGTAGTTTTTACACATGATTTAGACTTTGGAACTATTTTGGCACTTACACAGGTAAAGACACCGAGTGTTATCCAGGTAAGAGGGCAAAATATCATGCCAGATGCAATCTTGCATCTTGTAGTTCAGACTGTCAACCAGTATAAGCCCGAGCTTGAAGCCGGTGCTATAATAGTAATAGATCAAGCCAGATTGAGAGTTCGGATACTGCCCTTGGAATAATGCCATAAATCAAACAGTTCTTTTTAATTAAGATAATATGAGATTAACCAACTTTTTATTCTTGGTAATTACACTCAGTGTGTTTCTCTCTTGTGACAAGGATTGTGAAAACCACTGTCGCTCCTTGATTGGAAATTGGTGCCGTGTTTTAATTCCAGGGAACAATAGTTGTGATATTGTTATCCGCTTTCATGCTGATGGTACTTATGAGTATGATGGAGTCAGTATAGTAGGCAATCTTTGGGAGACGAAGGGTTGCGACGAATTAAGTATCTGGTCAAGCCAAGGACAACCATTCAGTGCTACCAGTAACAACTATGAAATTATTAGAGTCACTTCGGATACCTTAGAAATTCGTTTCGGTGCCTATATTGATACGGAGATATACAAGAAGAAATTTTAAAAGCAGATTCCTGAAAGATTTCAAACCAGCTTAACTAAGGTATTGAAGCGTTTCGTGTCGCGGGAGAAAAAAAATAATTAAAAATAAAAACGGGGCAAAAAGCCCCGTCTTTTTTTGTGGGCCCACCTGGAATCGAACCAGGCACCTCTTGATTATGAGTCAAATGCTCTAACCGAATGAGCTATGGGCCCGAAAGGTGCAAATATAAAAAAAGCATGGAGCTCGGGTCATTGAGCAGAAAGACCCTCTTTTCATATGGCAAACCGGGATTCGCAATTGTCGCAACAGTGAAAACAAACTTTCCTTAAATTGAGTCAAATGGCTCGAACTATAAAATCCACTTTATTCAAAATCATGCTCATCACTTTATCCATAGCGATAATTGCGGGCATCATATATCTCTCAAAAGCACTACCCATCATCACCGCTTTCAGAGCCAAAGACATTTGCTCCTGTGTATTTCTGGGCAACAGGGCACCTGACAGTGTGAAGGATCAGGAATTAACCTCATTTCCACTGAGTCTTGGAGAGGATGAGATCAATACTAAAGACTCCGTAGTTAGGTCAAGTGTATTTGGCTTAGCCAGGAAATATGCTGTCTATAGAAAAGGTCTCGGCTGCACATTAGCCATCGGTGCGGATTGGCAAACACTTCGTGATACACATCATCAAATCGCGACACCACCCGCTATTGATCAGGATACTATTCCTTGGCCTGATGGCAATCTGCTATCCGGTTCCTTGCCTCAATTTGATAAACCGAAACTCGATGCCACCATTCAGAAAGCTTTTCTTGAACCCAACAAAGAAAAACCTGTACGGACCAGAGCCGTCATCGTCGTTTATAAAGGACAGATCATCGGCGAACAATATGCCGAAGGATTTTCCAAAAGCACCAGACAAGCCGGATGGTCAATGACAAAAAGTATAACCAATGCTCTCGTTGGTATTCTTGTAAAACAAAAGAAGCTCAATGTAATGGACGCTGCACCGGTCGAAGAATGGAAAAACGATGATCGCGCAAAGATCACTTTAAATGATCTTCTTCACATGAGCAGCGGCCTAGATTGGGAAGAAAACTACAAAGGTCCATCCAGTGCCACTACTACTCTATTTGCAACCGCGAATGCAAGCGGACCTGCGTTGCATTCCAAACTCATCAAAAAACCAGGCGAGGAATTTACCTACTCCAGCGGAACATCCAACATCATCTCCCGCATCATCAGAGATCATATCGATTCAAACGATTATTACAAATTTCCTTACCTCGAATTATTTTATAAGATCGGAATGCTTAATACAACACTTGAACCTGATGCCGGTGGCACTTTCGTAGGATCTTCATTTTGTTTTGGTACTGCACGTGATTGGGCGCGTTTTGGATTGTTGAACTTACATGATGGGGTCTGGAACGAGGACCGAATTCTTCCAGATGGATGGGTTCGTTATTCCTCTACACCTGCACCTGCTGCGAAACTCAAACCATACGGAGCCCATTTCTGGCTGAATGCATCCGATCAAAATAATCCTTCAGACCGTATTTTTCCGTCTGCTCCGGCAGATCTGTATTGGGCTGACGGTTTCGATAATCAAAAAGTATTCATCATCCCTTCACTAGATCTTGTGATCGTGAAGTTGAGTTCGTCACAAAACTATATGGATGATGATGGATTTTTGAAAGGGATTATCGCATCAATTCAATGATTGCAATTTGCAACCTCAACTTCATTTTTAGAACACTCTCTCACCATCTCCTCCGGTTGCTAAGCATTGGTGGGTACGCTGTAGAACGAGGTTGAGTTCATCCAGGCGGTACACTTAGCTCTGGTCGAATGTGCCGAACTATTGCATATGAATGAGTTTAGCTGGTCAAAGCCCTTTCTCTACTCTTTCTCAAACCTCCCCGTCTTCTCCGTAATCACAATCCTGAAGACGACTGATTTGATCCGTCCGGATGTGTGTCTTAGCGAATCGGTTCCTTCTTTCGTCTGGGGTATAGCTGTTTCACTTAATCTCAGGTGCATCATTCGGTCTACAAAGAATTTCATGGCGGATCGTTGATCATCTTCATCCATGATTTCCTCAAAACGACCCCATAAAATCACACTCCTCCAGTCCGTAAAACTCTTCATCTGGTCAATTTCAAAACACACCAGCGGATTCTTTCTCATCATATCAATCTTCAATCCTTCGGCAGAATGCGCGATGATCGATTTTCCATCATATGCATAGTTGATGGGTACAATGTATGTTTTGTTGCCTTCATGGCATCCGATGCGGCCGAGAACATTGCCCTTTAACACCTCATCCATTGCAGTTTCAGTGAGATTTCCTATCATTATTATTCTCCTATAAAGCTTTTTGAATTCAGTCAATGACAAATGGCATAGATTGGATAATTTATCATTTACGATTGCAGGGGTAAAATAATTTCAAATATCTTCACCCTCATTGATAGCCATCAACTCCCTTCATGATTATCATCAGTTATAGTGTCTTGGTTTTAAAGATGCCTGAATATTGACCTCAGGATCATGTCTGTGGCACATCATTTTATCAGAATTAATAATCCTTTTGAATGAAGATCTTCGTTTTCTTCTCTTTCATAATGCTTTTAGCTGCATGCCAAAATGTTGCAAGCCCGGTTGTCAATTCACAATCTCCTATAGACAGTACATTAGATTCTATTCCTCAGCCTCCTGGTGTTCCGGTAGTGCTTGATACTGTTCTATATCAACAGAAAATACTTGAGCTGGTCCATCAGAATCCCTCAGAAAGGTGGCCTGTTCAGTCAGTATTGCCATCACCAGGTGCTTTACTTCCCTTCAACAGAATAGTAGCTTATTATGGCAATCTTTATTCAACCGGTATGGGTATACTAGGCGCTCTACCTCCTGAACAGATGCTGGCAGAACTTCAGAAAGAAGTACATAAATGGGAGAAGGCAGATACATTGACTCCGGTGATACCCGCCCTACATTACATCGCAGTCACAGCCCAGGCAAGTCCTGGCGCAGGAAGTAAATACAGATTACGCATGCCTTTCACACAGATTGACAAAATCCTGGAAATGGCGAAGAAAATAAATGCCATCGTTTTTCTTGATATCCAGGTTGGACACAGCACACTTCAGGACGAAATTCCACAACTTGAAAAATACCTTAGCATGCCTAATGTTCACCTGGGTATAGATCCTGAGTTTTCTATGAAAAACGGGAGGGTACCATCGACTTCCATTGGCACATTCGACGCTGCGGATATCAACTATGCAACTGAATATCTTTCTCGATTGGCGACTGAATATCATCTCCCGCCTAAAATCCTGGTCATCCATCGATTTACAAAGGGATGCTGACGAATTATAAGAATATAAATACTTTACCTGATGTACAGATTGTCATGGACATGGATGGCTTCGGATTCCCTGCCAAAAAATAAGTACCTATAATCTTTGTATCGAAAAGGAACCCGTCCAATTTACAGGTTTCAAGATCTTTTATAAAAATGATACGGAAGACAAAAAATGGCCTAAAGTCATGAAACCTGAAGATGTACTGGCGCTTAATCCCTCACCTATCTACATACAATATCAATAGGATGAATTATAAAGTCAAAAGTTTTAAACCATAATTGCCTCATGTATATTATTCTCCTCTCTCCTAGTCTCCGTCCCCTGCTCCCTGCTCCCTGCATTTCAAATAATCTTTCATCCTTCCTTGATGACATCATACAATTGACCCATGATACCTAATCCATCATCATCAGGAGCATGCAATATCATGACCGGCAAATCAGGGTGCAGCAAAGCTTTCTTTGAAACACTTGTGTGTCCCAGTCCTTCTACAAAATTCCTGTGCTTTGTCACTAAAACAAGTAAACCTGCATGAACTCTGGTAGCATAATCTGCTATTGCTTCGTGAATCTCTTCTCCTACATACGGAACTGACCTAATATTTATTCCCTTCATATCTTTGTTAAGAAGGATCAGCTTTTCATTCAGACTATCTTTCAGATATGTGAATTGCTTGTCATCATTGGTAGCGAAAATGAAATCAATCGTCATGTGATGATCAGAAACAAAATCAATTATATATGTCAGTGCATTTTCGTGCAACAATTCCTCCGTCAAACCGACTACAATTTTCTCAGGAAATCTAACTGCTGCACCGGTGGCACAACGATCACAGGTTTGGAGACAGACCGGCTTAGTTTCAATGACACAGATCCAAAAACACGCCTTATCATTGAATCTTCTGCCTTGGTGCTCATGACAGCGAATTCATATTTGTCATTCTCCAACAAATGAAACAATTGCGATTTAATATCCCCGGTGTCAAAATGAGTGTCAACCGGCACGTGTTTACCTGCATTGCCCTGACCCCATCCAACCTCAATCATCATTTCCTCCAGGCGCTCTCTATTTCTATTCATCATATCGACATCGAAAGCACTATCTGTCACGGCGTCAAATAAAGGCTGATGTATGTAGGCAACCGTTATACCCATGCCCATGTGCGTGGCCAACATACGGGCATACCGGAGTGCATGAATACTTTCCGTGTAAAGTCAACAGGTACTAAAATAAAATGGTAGCGACTAACACTACTTTCCTCTGTACTATTTATGTCATGATTCATGGCAAAGGTTTTCTGTTTTAAAGATTGTCTGGTCGATTGATCAGTTTAAAGACAAGAATTTCACCGGATTGTTGCCATTTCTGATATCTTTTCTACATTAAAATTGCCAGAAATTCTTATTGCCAGGCATGACGGCGGTCAACCTTCCGTATGATTACGATTAGCATTTCAGTCCTATTAGAGATGAAAATTAAAATGTAAAAACTGTGTAAAATGAAATGAATACTCAGGAATAATCTGTTTTTGTCATCTTCCATTTTCACCATCAAGCTTCATTGATATCAATCAAGAAATGTATTGACTGATGTCGTCGTCCAGTCATGCAGACCTTAAGATCTTTGTGACTGAGATATTAATCACTTCCTATATGTGGTTACCCTCTATTCTAAATCAATTCTAACATCCACTGAAATGAACACACATACGATCAAAATTAAATTACACTTATTTATTATCATCACTTTATTTTTCTCCAGCCTGTGTATATCAACATATGCCCAGGAGCCTAATGTAAATGTTCGGTTTTCGAATCCTCTAAAGTAATCAAACAAATCAATACTGTGTAGATGTGGAGTTTAAATCTGATACTTCGGCTGTTGAGATTTTTGGGATGAACATCCGGTTTTCTATGACGTCAGTTCTCTTGAATTAATTGGCTTCTCTGATTTTAAAGGAGGCTATGCACCGGTATTTCCTAATCCTGCCGTCGAGATCACAAGCACTGCAGGTCCGATGCTGTTTAATTTTTCCGGTTCGGCAGTTTGGGTGAATGGCGCAATGCAGCTTGTCAATCAGGATACAATTGCTAT